>NZ_JAJTWU010000009.1 GCF_021353265.1 Pelomonas cellulosilytica | reverse complement strand
CCGGATGACGCGCACCTGCTGCGGGATGATGTCCAGCTGTTCGCTGGCTTCCACGCCGATCTCGCTCAAGCGCGCACCGTCGTGCGGGCACACGCGCTCGCCTTCGGGCAGCTCGTGACGGATTACCTCGCGCGGCAGCGCCGGGTCCAGGGGCTTGCGGCCGCGCTTGGCTCGCTTGTGGCCGGGCACGTCGATCTTGTCGCTGTCGTCGTTGTCGCCGCTCTCTTCAGTGGCGGGCTCGGCCTGAGCGCCGAGATCCTCGGCCTCGTTGAAGAACATGTCCTTTTGCAGGACAGCGGCCTCGCTGCTGGCGGCGAAGAGCTGCCGACTGAACTTGCTGAGCTTCTCCTTGAGGAGATCGCGCTCGGCGCGTGTCACGCGCAATTCGCCGGCCAACGACTCATTGCGCTTGAGCGCCTCGGCCAGCGCCTGCTGCAATGCGATGACTTCGTCGGGCGTGGGCATGCTGACCATCGAGGGGCAGTGTCTGCGCCCCCTGTGTGCCGCGCCATTCGGATCTGCCGCAATGGCGCGCGTGCGCGCTGGCGTTCTCAGCCGACGTGCTGGTACACGCGCTGAGGGTGCCGCTGCACGACGCCGATGTCGATGCCCTCAAGCAACCAGTGCAACTGCTCGACGGTCAGTGTCGGCGCCGCCGTCTCAGCAGGCCAGATGAAGCGGTCTTCCTCCAGCCGCTTGAGCAGCAGCCAGAAGCCGTTGCGGTCCCAGCCGAGGATCTTCACGCGGTTGCGACGCCGGTTGCTGAACACATACACGCAGGCGGCGAACGGATCCAGGCCGAGGGCTTGCTGAACCAGGGTGGCCAAGCCGTTGATGTTGAGGCGGAAGTCCACCGGTGCGCGGTGCAGGTAGACCTTCAGACGCTCGTCGAGACGGAACACGTCAGCCTCCCCAAGGTCTGCAGAACATCTGCAAGCTGGCGCAACCGCACGCCGCGAAGCTCGACCCTGACCCCGTTGGGCAGCGTGGCTTGCAAGCCCACATCGTGACCGACATCGAGCTCGTCCACGACCGGCGGTACTTGCGCTGTGAGCACCGGCACCGCCACGAAGGGCGAGGCCTCTGGCGTCGAGGCCACGACAGACGCACGCTTGCGCAACGGACCGTGATCACGTATCCATCGTGCGACCTGGTTGGCATTGATGCCGAACTCGCGCGCCAGACGCGCCACCGAGACGCCAGGCTGCAAGCACAGCTCGACGAACTCGGCCTTTGCGGCCTTGTCGTACACACAGCGCCCGCCGGGCTTGTGGCGCAGCACGAGGCGCCGTCTTAGGTTCTCAAGATCTACCGACATACGTCCCCACTTCACTTGCTAAGTGGGGACGAAGACTGTCAGCTCGGTCGTCGCGCCTCAAGGACGCGGTTAATTGATCGCATACTTCAAGTCAATATCTGCATCGCAGAGGACCGGATCTTGCCGCTCGACAAGAAGAAGCCATATCAACGTTGGCGCTCAGTGGGCGGCGAAGCCGTCCGCTGCAGCAATAGGTTGGGCAGCACGCCGCAGTCGACGGGATCGCAACCACGACTTGAACGACCAGATGGCTACGGCACCAGAAACGCAAGCTCCCGCAAGAAGTAACGCGAACCGCGTGACGCGTGCGGCTTCCAGTTCGGACGTGGAAGCAATGCTCTTGCCGTCCACCGCTAAGCCCCAAAGAGTCGGGTTCTGGTATCTATGGGCAGCGTACTGAACGCGGATCACCTTTGACTCCTCAAGCGCTGACCACGCGTGCGCAACATTCGGATCCGGGTCCGAGTAGGTGAACGTCTTCAACGGATTCCCTACGCAAAACCTGAATCCGGTCAGCTTCCCCTTGGTCTCGATCCGGGTGAGGTTGACCACTTGACCTTGAACAACGAAAAGGTCTTTCGGCGGCGAGAAATCGCTCAGCACCAGCAATGCTGAGAGCAGTAGGAATAGGAGCATGCTCACGAAGAGCGTTCCGCCTTGCCTTCGCATAGCCGTCATGCTGCCCAACGTTTGCCTTAAGCGGCCTGCCGTAGGCAGGTCCGCTTGACGGAATGGTTAGGCGGCCAGCGGCTTGAACATGACATAGGCATCAACGTAGCCTCGAACTTTGTGTTGAAACGCGCCGGGTAAGGCGCCGACGATGGAAAAGCCATGCTTCTTCCAGAGGCGAACCGCCACTTCGTTGGTGGAAACAACTAAGTTGAATTGCATTGCCTTGAAACCAAGTCTCACCGCCTCGGCTTGAGAGTGTTCGCACATCATCGATGCGATACCTTGACCTCGCGCATTGAGTGCGACGACGTATCCGCAGTTGCTGACATGCGAGCCTAGGCCAGGCTGATTCGACTGAAGTTTGTAGGTTCCGAGTATTGAGCCATCGTCCCCGGCGGCGACGTAAGTAGCGAGCGGCGCATCAATCCATACTTTGTGAATTTCCGCCTCTGTACTGTCTGGCGCAAATGCATAGGTATCTCCAGCCGCGAATGTGGAGTGAAGAAGGGGCCACAGACGTGACCAGTCTTCGGGTTCGTAGTGTCGGATGATTGGCATGGAAATTCTTGGCCGCCTAACGAATGAAAGGGACTTCCCCGTCCCGAACCAGCCGCGTTGCGGCAAACGGCAACCAGGTGCCACGATGGGAAGTGCGATCTCTCATCAACTCATTCGGAAGGGGAAGTCCATGACGATTCTGACCGTGGGTATCGACCTCGCCAAGAACGTTTTTGCGGTTCATGGCGTCAACGAGGCCGGCAAGGCCGAACTGATCCGCCCGGCGGTGCCGCGCGACAAGCTTCACGAGCTCATCACCAGTCTGCCGCCGTGCGTCATCGGCATGGAAGCCTGCTCCGGCGCCCACCACTGGGCGCGGCTGTTCCAGGCCTCGGGCCACACCGTGCGCCTCATCGCCCCGAAGTTCGTCACGCCGTACCGCATGACGGGCAAGCGCGGTAAGAACGACGCCGCCGACGCGGCAGCGATCTGCGAGGCCATCCAGCGCCCGCACATGCGCTTCGTGCTGATCAAGAACCTCGAACAGCAGTCGCGCCTGATGGTGCACCGCGCCCGCCAGGGGTTTGTGGAGCAGCGCACCGCCACGATCAACCGCATCCGCGGCTTGCTCAGCGAGTTCGGCATCGTGCTGCCGCTCAAGGCCGCCAGCGTCAAAGACCTGTGGTGCAAGGCCCAGGGCTACTCGACATAGCGGCTTCGTCGAGCGCGCCAACTGGTTGAACCGCCCACTGCGGACCCGCACGGTGGGTGGTGTGGGGGCTGGGGGCTAGATACCCCCGGCTACCCGATTAGGCGTCGCTTTACAGTGCCACCACCCCTCCGCTTCAGGCAATAGTTCCAAAACTTGGCCAGCGCAATGCGTAAACTGCCCTGAATCGAACCGGAGCCAAACCTCGCCTTGCGCGCCGGGAGGCTGCTCCAGCCGCACCGATTGGTCGTAGGGCAAATCTAGAGCGCTAACCACTTTGGGTCCAACCACTTCACCCGAGCGAGTAGTTGCACCCAGCACCCCGCATTGCGAAATTGTGATGACAATCCCGCCGCCACTTCTATCAAACTGGAATGTAAGAAGGTCGATTCGGTCCGGTCCGAGTCGGCGAAAGTGTGGGAATGCCCCCTTGAATCCCGCTTTCCTCAACGTCGGCACGACAAGCGACTTAAGGTGCGATTCCATTGATGCACGAAGAGATGCCATTAGACGTCTAATGTTTGAATTCAGGCGACCAGCCAGCGAAGCTGGCGCAGGTCGGCTGCCATGAAAGGTTAAGAGTCATTGCGCGCGACCGTACTTCTGACGCAAGTTCAAGAAATGGTGGCCAAGGAGCTCTTTCCTCGCGACATCAATGACGACTACGACGAAGGCGTCGGGTACATCCGTGCCGATAAGAACGTGCTGCCACGCGTTTGAGCTATTGCGGTAGATGTAGGCGACGTCCCAGTCCTGTGTGTCGCGTCCAGCAAATTCACTGGATAGGACCGCTTCTGTGTACTCCCATATGTCCACCATCTCCTCGGCTGACTTGGTAATGTCCTGCATCGGAGGAGAAAAGGTTTCAAGGAACTGATCTTCGGAGAGCGGCCGGAGCTGGATTGCCATGACTTTTAACGTCGAAATTCAGCCGACCAGCCACCGAAGCCGGCGCGGGTCGGCTGCAATGAAGGGTTGAACGTCATGCACGCACGCCCTTTTGGTGATCTCGGTTTGCGACGTGCTCAGCCTTGGCCGATATGCACAGCTGGCAATACTTAACGCGACAAACCCCAGCTACGAGAAGAGGCATCAAGGGCGCGCGTGGAAAATCCCGCTGCATCTCTGGGGTGTTTGTGAAGGTATGTCCTTCTGGTGAATCCGTGAAGCCAGCCAACAATGGGGCCTCATGCGCCGGGCACACATCTAGCGCAGACGCTCGTTCATCCGAACCTATGGCCATCTCGGGATGTTCTGCTACGAACCTTTCCCATGATTTTTCCTGCCAGAACTTCATTGGATCAGCCGCGCCGGCTTCCAGGAATTTGCGGTATTCCTGCTCTCCAAGAAATGCCTTCAGGGAAGCTCGTAGCGCATTCGGGCTGACGTTGCTCATGACGTTCAACGTTGAAGCTGAGCCGCGAGCGGCGGCTTGCCGACGCGAGTCGGCTCGAGCGACTGGTTAGCGGTCATGGTGCTGCTTGAGCGCTGCAAGTAGTTCCGCACGGTCTTCACTTGATCCGAGCACCCTGGTTTCAATGGTCGGCTTTCTTTGCGGCGGCTCGACATCGCGAGGCAGGCTTCTATTCACGTACTCCCCTGCTTGAGCAAGCGAGTTCCGACAGTATGGATTGGATATGTGCTCCCAGGCAGTCGCAATTGCCTGTGCAATGAACCCTGAGAAATTCCCTTTTCGACCGGCATTGCCCCCTACCCGCAAGGCAACGGAACCGCTCCGAAAGTGAAGTAGATCTGTGGGCATGCCGTCAATGGTGATGCCTGGCACTGCGCCGGGATGCACGACCGGAGTCATTGAAGAGATCAGGCTTGCAGCTACGGCGGGGGGAACAGCGCCCCTATCCCGATCAGTGAGCATCGGCGACGGCTCGAACTGATGCCAAATCATGAAACGAGCACAGACCACCGATACCTTTCCATCAGCAAAGGTGATGCATATCTCCGGGTGAAACGATGGCTTCAACAGGAGGCGGATAGCCTCAGCGGCGCAAGAGCAGTCTGGGTCTTCCTCAAAGGAAGGCATGCCCATGCTCTTGCAAATGGCATCCGGCGTGTACGCGTCTGTTTTCATATGACCGCTAACGTCGGCGCTCAGCGGGCGGCGAAGCCGTCCGCTGCAGCAAAAGGTTAAACATTGGACGTTGCCAGCCGGTACTGAACGCTAGGGCCAGCCTTGCGTTTGGCGGTGACAACGTCGCCATGAATTTTGGGTGCCATAAGTTCCTCTACCGCCTGTTCACCAGGCAACTCAGAGATTACAAGCGACTGGCCCTCAATGCGCCAGTAGAAGAGCGGAGCGGCGAGAGCTCCCCCCTTCGTCCCGACCGTTGCTGCGACAAGACCTTGCTTAGCAAACGCGTAGGTCTCCACCTTCGCGTCATCAATTAGATCCAGTGTCTTGCCTTCGAGCCCAAGCGTTGACCAGTCCGTCGACTGGCCTTCCTCGGCGGGGGAGCACCCGACGAGTACGGCCGCGAAGGCTAATGGCAGGAGGACTGGCCGCATGTTTGGATGCACCAATGTTTAACGTGCAAGCTCAGCGGGCGGCGAAGCCGTCCGCTGGAGCGAAAGGTTGGGCATCACCTCGCTCCGGTGAAAGGTTACGACCGCCATGTGCCAACTCCAGAGTGCAGAACCGCAAACGAACGCGGATGGACAAAGAACGAATAGTGCTTTCCGCCACCAGACAGCGGCTGTGGCGTCCGTTCCGACGTCCAGTAGGTGACCACGAGCACGGTCTCAACCGCCTCAAGCCCCGACTGAATGCTTGCCTTCTCGTCATCTGGGAGGCGTAGACGAGCAACGAGTGCTTTCTCCCACTCGGCAACGTCAACCTCGCAGTACGACCATGCCGTTGCCTCGGCTCGCAGGGGGTGCGAGGCGACCGCGGCCAATGCTTGCCTCTCGGTTTGGTCGGACACGCTACTAGTGGGGTTGTTCACGGTGATGCTCAACGTCGAAGTTCAGCGGGCGCCGAAGGCGTCCGCTGGAATGACCGGTTATGCCGAGCCTCGGCACTCGAAGCCACGGCGATGGTGGCAGCGCGATGCCGCCGAAGCTGAAGCCCGCCGAGGGCTGAGGCGAGCAGGCCTGGTGGACTAGCCGCAAGCGCAATGCAGCGCGGAGTCCAGGTCCGGGCGCCGCCTAGGCGGCACAACGCCACGCGCTCACCCGACCGCGCGGAACCCTCGGCCGCCGACGCGACGACGCCGCCGCGGAAGCAAGGCATAACGCCCGTGATGGAGTTCAACCTAGCCTGCTGCATAACGTCGGCGCTCAGCGGGCGGCGAAGCCGTCCGCTGCAGCAAATGGTTGAGTGGCTTCATAGCCAAGCCACCGACAGGACCGGCAAGACAAGTGCACCGAAGAACAGGAACAGCGCGAGAAACACCGCTGCGTACCAGCGCACCCCTGTTTGAACAAGCGGTGGCAGCCGCCCAATCAGCTTGCTTCGCGGTTGCAGGTTGCCGCGTTGCGGGTGAAACCAAACGCAGGCACACAGCAGTGTCCAAGGTACAGCAATGGCCGGCCCGGCAAGAATGCTTGCCAAGAATGCCAACTGGGGCGGAGCCGTGGACAGCGCAGCGAACAAGATTGCGATAGCCAGCAGCGATGCACCGAAGAGCCACCGGCGACGCGCATAGAAGCGCCCAGCGACGGATGTGAAGAACGTGGGGGACACGAGAAGAGCCACTCAACGTTGGAGCTGAGAGGCCGGAACCGGCTGGCCGCGCGAAGCGATGATTAACTGCTGAGCGTAGCGCGGCCAGCTGGTGGAGGTCCACTCGAGCGACCGGTTAGGCGTCAGAGTTGATCGCCAGGCACGGTGCCCGTGAACGAGCAATGGCGTCTTGGACTGCATGCTACGACTCATTTGTGCTCCGCTGATTTCGAGCCATTGCCAAGCCAACACCACCGGCAAGCATCAGCAGGCCTGGAAGCAAAAAGATTGGCTGAGCGTCGTAGGCGGCCTGAACTGATGCCCGCACGACCGATTCAGCCAATTCACGCGAAATTGTCTGCGCTGACGCGTCGAGTCGCTGATAGGCGACGCCAAGAATTGGACGAATCCCTCGCCCAAGAAGGGCCGATGCCTGGAGAACTGAAAGCCAGAGGAAGCCCACTATGAGGAGGGTGACACTTAGCCGCCGCACTACAGAGACGCTCACGGGTTGACGCCTAACGTTTGACATGAGCGGCGGTTGGAAGCGGGCACAGCCCGCTGGAAACCGTCCGCTCGATGGAAGGGTTAGGCCTGCCGCTCATGGCGCCGATGCAACGCGGTTCCGACTGCAAGACCAATTGGCGCACCGAGAGCCCAGACGGCAAGCAACAAGGGAGAACGTGTTGCTGGCAACTGAGCAAATGCGGCGGCCAAGATGGCCAATGCGACCAGAACGCCAGGTGCGATAAGGGAGCGAGGAGGCGAAAACCAAGCGGCGACCCAACCTGCGAGTGATGCGCTCAGGACGTTAATGGACTGAAGCAGGAACCAGCTGCTTGAATTGACATCTTCCATGTGCTCGGTCCAACTGCGCGGCGCATCGACCGATGCAGCCCAAACCCGACCACCCACAACTGCCACACCAACCAGCAAGGTACTGGTGCCGAACTTCGCAATTATTCCTGCAACGATGCCTAGCCACGTAGCGCGCTTTCGCTGCCGATGCTGCACATTCTTCGGTGTCTCGATCTGGTTCATGCAGGCCTAACGTCGGCGCTCAGCGGGCGGCGAAGCCGTCCGCTGCAGCAAATGGTTGAGTGGCTTCATAGCCAAGCCACCGACAGGACCGGCAAGACAAGTGCACCGAAGAACAGGAACAGCGCGAGAAACACCGCTGCGTACCAGCGCACCCCTGTTTGAACAAGCGGTGGCAGCCGCCCAATCAGCTTGCTTCGCGGTTGCAGGTTGCCGCGTTGCGGGTGAAACCAAACGCAGGCACACAGCAGTGTCCAAGGTACAGCAATGGCCGGCCCGGCAAGAATGCTTGCCAAGAATGCCAACTGGGGCGGAGCCGTGGACAGCGCAGCGAACAAGATTGCGATAGCCAGCAGCGATGCACCGAAGAGCCACCGGCGACGCGCATAGAAGCGCCCAGCGACGGATGTGAAGAACGTGGGGGACACGAGAAGAGCCACTCAACGTGAAAGGTCAGCGGGCGGCGAAGCCGTCCGCTGCAGCGACCAGTTATGCCGAGCGCCGGTTGTCGAAGCGCCGGTGGCCGCGACACGACGATGGCGCCGAAGTTGAAACCCGTCGCAGGATGAGGCGAGCAGGCTTGGTGGACTAGCCGGAAGCGCAATGCACCGCGGAATCCAGGTCCGGGCGCCGCCGCAGCGACCCTCCGACTCGCGCTCGCCCGAACTCGCGGAACCCTTGGCCGCCGGCGCGACGAGCCCGCCGCGCAAGCAAGGCACAAAGCCCTTGATGGAGTTCAACCTAGCCTGCTGCATAACGTGAAAGGTCAGCGGGCGGCGAAGCCGTCCGCTGCAGCGACCAGTTATGCCGAGCGCCGGTTGTCGAAGCGCCGGTGGCCGCGACACGACGATGGCGCCGAAGTTGAAACCCGTCGCAGGATGAGGCGAGCAGGCTTGGTGGACTAGCCGGAAGCGCAATGCAGCGCGGAGTCCAGGTCCGGGCGCCGCCTAGGCGGCACAACGCCACGCGCTCACCCGACCGCGCGGAACCCTCGCCCGCCGACGCGACGAGGCCGCCGCGGAAGCAAGGCATAACGCCCGTGATGGAGTTCAACCTAGCCTGCTGCATAACGTGCAAGCTCAGCGGGCGGCGAAGCCGTCCGCTGGAGCGACCGGTTATGCCGAGCCTCGGTACTCGAAGCCACGACGATGGCGGCGGCGCGATGCCGCCGAAGCTGATGGCCGCCGAGGGCTGAGGCGAGCACGCCTGGTGGACTAGCCGCAAGCGCAATGCAGGCGGAATCCGTGACCTGGGCGCTGGCCAGGCGCGACACCGACACGCGCTCTCCCGAACGCGCGGAGCACCTGGCCGCCGAAGCAGCGCGTCCGCCGCGCAAGCAAGGCACAAGGCGCTCGATGGAGTTCAGGCTAGCGTGCTGCATAACTATTGATATGGGGAGACAGTTTTGCCGCTTTTGTCGGCCGACGGTCTCCATAACTCCGTCCAACGAGCCGCCGGCAACGGCGTTTGAAACCTGGCTCCTTGCTGCATATGCTGTTCTTACATACAGCCTTATCTATCTCGCAAAAGCGGCAATCGAGCGAGACGGATAAGCCAAGGGTTAACCCGCAAATGGAGCTGTGCATGTCGATCCCGCTGAATTCCGATCCACGGGCTGGCGGCTCGGACGAGCGGCGGCAAGCGCCGCCGAAGGCGCTTCCGACTCTACCGCCGCTTCAGGCGCCCCGGCTGCTCGATCAACTGCGTGAGCGCATCAGGACTCTGCACTACAGCCGCAGCACCGAGGACGCCTACGTGCATTGGTCCAAGGCCTTCATCCGATTCCATGGCAGGCAGCATCCCAAGGACCTGGGTGGGCCGGAGGTCGAGGCATTTCTGACCTGGCTGGCCAACGAACGGCAGCTCGCACCGGCCTCGCACAAGCAGGCGTTGTCGGCATTGCTGTTTCTTTACACCAAGGTGCTGGGCATCCACCTGCCATGGATGCAGGAGATTGGCCGCCCCAGGGTGAAGAAACGCTTGCCAGTAGTGCTCAGTCGCGACGAGGTTTCGGCGGCGCTTCGCCACCTCGATGGCGTGCATCGCCTGTTTGCGCAGCTTCTCTACGGCACGGGATTGCGGCTCACCGAGGGGCTGCAGCTGCGGGTGAAGGATGTCGATTTCGCCCACAGTGCCATCGTGGTGCGAGAGGGCAAAGGCGGCAAGGACCGCATCGTGATGCTGCCGCAAGCTCTGGTAGCTGGGCTGCATGAGCAGCTAGCGCTTTCGCACGACCTGTGGCTGGCAGACCAGGCAGAGGGCCGGGGCGGCGTTGAGATGCCCAACGCGGTGGAACGCAAATATCCTCGCGCCGGGGCTTCCTGGCCCTGGTTCTGGGTCTTCCCACAAGATCACCATTCCACCGACCCGCGCAGCGGCGTGGTGCGGCGACACCACCTGTACGACCAGACTTTTCAGCGCGCGTTCAAACGGGCCGTGCAGGCCGCCGGCATCGCGAAGCCAGCGACGCCGCACACTTTGCGTCACTGCTTCGCGACGCATTTGCTGCAGTCGGGCTCCGACATCCGCACGGTGCAAGACCTGCTGGGCCATGCTGACGTGACCACGACGATGATCTACACCCATGTGCTCAAGCTGGGCGGCGGCGCCGTGCGCTCGCCGCTTGATGCGCTGGCCATGCCGAAGCGGCAGGCTTCATGAACTTGGACACCGACCGCATTGACGACGCCGTGCTGGTCTTGCTGCTGATGGACTGCACGATGGCCAGCCCGCTTGGAAGTCCTTCGCTGGGACGCCATGGGCTGGCTGCACGACTGGGCCTGATCGGCGATCCGATGCGGCCGTCGGAGTCCATGGTGCTCACGGACGAGGGCTTGCGCGAGGCGCAGCGGCTGCTGCAGGCGCTGTTCGAGCGGCGCGGCTAAGGCGACTCGGCCTGTCGCCAAAGCCTAGGGTTACCGCAAACTCGTCGCCCACTCCCCCGCCTATGTCAGGCGGCGGCCTTGCTGGGCATTGAGCTCGTCGTGTGCGTGTGCCGCCGCCGTAAGGCGCCCTCAACCGCTCACCGGCGGGCAGGCGGCGTGCGCCGAGGACGCGTCCGACGCCCGCCGCGGGCGCGTGAGCGTGGGGTCGGCCTGGCACTGCAGCTGCGGGTTGCGGGCGCGGTAGTCGTCCTCCAGCGTCTGCGGCTCGACCGACTCTGCCTCGGTCAGCGCACCGTAGCCGCGGCCATAGGGCCAGGCGTAGCCCCAGCGGAACGGCGTGTTCAGCTGCGGGCCGCCGCCAGCACGCACACCGACAAACATGGTTTCGGCGAGTGCGTGGTTACCGGTCTTGCGCACGACGCAGGCGCGCAGTTCTCGGTCCGCATCCAGGCGCTGTGCCTCGGTGCCGCCGCGCCAGTAGGCGAGGTCGTGGGCCAGGCAGCAGTCGCACCAGTCGTCGTTGGCGACGAGCGAGCGGTCCGGGAAGAGGCTGCAGCCGTCCGTGGCGAACCGCGCTGGCTGGGTTGTCATTGACGCGCACGAGGCCAGCATGACGGGCGCGAGCAGCGCCGCCAGCGATCGGCGGAAAACACGGGGCATCGGCGGGCCTGCGAAGGTGGAGCGAGCCGGATATTCTCGCCAGCCTGCGGCCCCGGCGAGTCAGCCCGGCGACGGCCTCTTCGCCGATGCACCACGGCGCGCCGGGTTGGCTGCGCGGCTGCGCCTCAACCACAGCCACAACCCCGTGGCGAGCAGCAGCGCCGGCACCAGCCCGAAGGCACTCCACAGCAAGCGGGCTGCCAACCCGAAGGCCTCGGCGCTGTGCAGCGGGAACAGCCAGTTCAGCAGCACGTTGCCGGCGGGCGCCTGCAGCGGGTCGTAGCGCTGCACGACGGCGCCGGCAGGCGTCACGCGCACGCGCGTGTTACCCGTGTCGGCCCGCGGCTCGCCGGGCTGCAGCAGCCGTACTTCAACGACGCCGTTGCCGCGCGGCAGCGTCAGCCGGCTCCAGCGGGCCTGCGGGAACTGCCGCTGGGCCAGCGCAACCCACTCGTCCGGCCCAAGCGGCGGCCCTGACGGCCATGCCGGCGGCGCAGCGGCAGTGTCGCGCGGCAGCTTGGCCAGGCGCTCCATCGGCAGCACGGCCGCCACCGCGCTGCGCGCCGAGTCGCTGAACACCATCGCCGCGCCAGTCACGGTCATCAGCATCAGCAGCGGTGCCAGCCACAGGCCGGCGGCACGGTGCACGTCGTACCAGCGCCGCGCCGGTGCCGCTTGCCACTGGATGCCCAGCACCCGCCGCCACGAGGCCAGGCGCCGAGCCTGTCGCGGCCACGCCAGCACGACGCCGCTGAGGCCCAAGCCCAGCAGCACCAGCCCGCCCGTGCCGACGACGAGCGCGCCCGTCTCGCCCTGCCACAGGTAGCGGTGCAGCTCGTAGACGGTCGGCACGAGGTGGCGCGCGTCCCAAGCCACGCGGCCACGTTCGCGCATGCCGAGGTAGCGGCCGCAGGCGGCGTCGATGAAGTGCTCACGCCGCAGGCCATCGGCATCGCGCCGCTCCCACACCTGGTAGGCCGCGCCGGGCTGGTGAGGAGCTACAACGATGGCGGCCTGCCTGCCCGGCGCGTTCTGCCGCAGCACGTCCAGCACGCGGGCCACGGGCGCCTGCTCGGCGTCTTCTCTGGTGGGCGCCACGCACGCCGGCAGCACCCGGAACCAGTCTGGGTTGAGCGCAGCGTCCAGCTCGGCCTGCCAAACGAGCAGACTGCCGCTGAGCCCCAGCACGGCGAGCAGCAGCCCGGCCAGCAGTGCGACCCAGCGGTGCAGCCAAGCGAGTTGAGGACGTGCGACCGCCATGTCAGAAGCTGCGACGCCAGCTCAGCGTGACTGTGCGACCGCGGCCGGCGTAGTAGTCGTCGGCGGTGCCAGAGTAGTTCGCCTGCGCGTAGTAGGTCAGGTAGCTGCGGTTGAACAGGTTCTCCACGCCCGCGCCGAGGTAGCCCCACGGCGAATCCCAGCTGACGGACAGGTCGGCCACGGTGTAGCCATTGAAGCGTTCGTCCAGCGGCACCTTGCCGGCGAGCTTGCCGATGTTGGCGTCGCGGGAGAAGTACACCGACTGCGTCCACTGCACCGACCAGGCCGGCGCGGGCTGCCAGCGGCCGCCCAGCACCAGCTTGTCCGGCCCCTGCGAGCGGGCGCCGAGGTCCAGGTCGAGGCTGCCGCCAGCCGCGCTCGCCGTGCGGCCACGCGTCAATGCATAGCTGCCGTTGAGCTGCCACGCGGCGTCCGGCCGCCATTCGCCGCTGATCTCGAAGCCACGCACCGTGATCGGCACGCGCTGAAGCGAACCGATGCCGTTACTGACCACCAGCTGGCTGCCCAGGTCGGAGTGCGAGCGGTAGACCGAGGCCGAGACGCTGCCCCGCGCGCCACGCCAGGCCACGCCGACCTCTCGGTTGTCGGTCAGGATGGGCTGCAGATCGACGAGCGTGCCGACCGAGCGCCCGGGCGTGTTGACGGCGCGCAGGATCAGGCCCACATCCGGCGAGCCGAAGCCCTCGTTGTAGGCGACAAAGCTGGACCAGCCGCTGGAACCGAAGCGCCACACCGCGCCCAGGCTCTTCACCAGCTTGCTGGCGCTGCGCTCGCCGCCCTGCACCGCTTGGTTGCCGTAGAAGGCCAGCGTGCGGTAGTCGTCCACCTGCAACCGGCTGCGCTCGTCGCGCAGACCGCCGCGCACGGTCAGCGGGCCCGACTCGTACTCCAGCTGCGCGAACGGCGCGAGGCTGCGGTAAGTCATAGGTGGCACCCAGGTGCGGGCCGTCTGCGTCAGGCGCTGCTGCGATTCGTCATCCAGGTAATCGGCCCCCAGAGTCAGCTCCAGGCCCGGCGTCCACACGTCAGGTCGCACCCAGCTCGCGCGCAGGCCCCACTTTCGCGCCTTGATCTCGCTCTGATCCACCAGCGTGCCGACCTTTGCCAGGCTGGCGTCCTGGAAGGTCGCAATGACGCCGCCGCTGTAGCGCGCGGAGAAATCCTGCTTGAACAGCTGCACCGACGCGGCCCCTTGGGCCAGATCGGCATGCGTCCATTCCAGGCTGGCCGAGCGCACCTCGTTGCGCGGCGCGTCGTAGGGCAGCTTGCCCGGCGCCGACGTCGTGGGCAGGCCCGTGGCACGATTGCCGGACACGTCGACACGGTCGTCGAAGCCGTCGGCGTGGAAGCGGTTGATCATCAACTGCACACGCTGGTCACCGAAGTCCTTGCCGATCTTCAGGAAGCCGTCGGCAGCCTGGTGCAGCGACTCGGTGGCCAGTGGCCGGCCGGTGCCGTCCACGCCAATGTCCTGGCTGCGCAAGCCCACATAGGCCAGCAGGTCGAAGTCGCTCTTGTGCTCCACCATGTAGCCGGTCTTCCAGGCGTCGCTGTCGCCGTGGAACTGGCTGCCGTAGCGCAGCTCGACCGTCTGGCGCGTGCCCGGCTGCGTGGGCTTGCGGGTCAGCGTGTTGATGATGCCGCCGGTGGCGCCCAGGCCCTGCGCGGCGGACGCGCCGGACACGACCTCGATGCGCGACACGATCATCGGGTCGGCGAAATAGCCCTCCCGGCCACCCAGCCGCAGCGGGTTTGTCTGAGGGATGCCGTCCAGCAGCAGCAGCGCATTGCGGCCGCGCAGGCCCTCGCCGAAGTTGGTGAGCTTCTGTCGCGCAGGCGCATAGCCCGGGATCTGCACGGCCAGCAGAGCGCTCGGGTCCTCGCTGACGAGACCTTGCGCCGCGATCTCGCTGGCGCTGATCACGCTGACGGCGCCGGGGATCTTCTCCAGCGCCTTTGCGCCACGCGTTGCGGTCACGACAACCTGGTCCAGCGTGTTGCGCACTTCGGGCGATGCCGGATCGGCGGCATCGGACACCGGCTCGGCGTGGGTGGAAAGGCTGAACAGCAGAGCGGCACTGGCCATAGCCAGTGCATGGAGACGGGGACGCATGGGAGATCGCAAAGCAGCAGGAGAGGTGATGTCGGGCGCCCGACGGGCGCGGCCACGCACTGTGCAGCGGCTGACATCACGCATTCTATTTGCAAATGCGAATCACTCTCAGTATCAATTCAGCGTGGTCCAGGCTTTCATGCCTTGAGCCGGATCACGACGGCCGCGACGACGGGAAAGATCAGCGCCAGCGCGGCAATCAGCCGGGCCAACCGCCGAGGCGTGGCGACAAGCCGGGCTGCACGCCAGAAGGCCAACACGGCCAGCAGCAGCGCGGCCGGGCTGCCGTACAGCCAGAATCCGATGAGGTTCCAGCCGCGGCCCCAGCCTTCGCCGGCCGGCTTGATGAGCGCCAGGACGCCGTACAACGCCGCCGTGGCAACGGCGACGGCCAACAACCAGACGTCAGGGTGGCGCGGCTCCCGCGGCACCATGGTGGGCGAACGCCCGTCCGAGTCAGTGGCCGGAAGGCATCGATTCGTGGCGCGCGGCGGCGGCGTACAGGTCAGCAGCGAACGCCGGGTCGCTGTCCATCCAGCCATCGGCCATGCGGCGCACGGCTTCCGCCTCGTCGGCCGCGCTGCGGACCGAGGCGCCCTTGGGCGCTGCCACCCAGGCCGCGCGCATCAGGCGGGCACCTGCGGCGAGCACGTCCGTCACGCGGGGGAAGCTCAGCAGCGGGCGATCTTGGAAGGTTTGCGAGGTGATGGCAGCCATGTCAGCTCCTGATGGGATTCGGGTTGGTGGGTGGCGGCGGCGCCGGCTTTTGGCCGACATTCGCGTTAACCCTTAGTCCGTATCCTAGGGTTTCCCCGAGATTCTGGCTAGCCACCCCGATGAGGGATGGGGCAGTTTCTGCGCCTCAGTTCACACCTGAGGGGGCATCGGCGACGCAGTGGCGGGGCCAGCGGCTGCCAGCAACTGCTCCAGCCGCTGTTCGCGCAGCCCGTAGAAACGCTTGATCTCGGCCACCTGAGCCAGCAGCTCCAGCCGCCGGGCGGCCAGCGCCTGCGCGGCCGGCCCCTGGGCCTTCACGGCCAGGATCATCTTGTTCTTGCTGGTGTGCTCCAGCGCGATGAACTCGAACACCTGCGTGTGATAGCCCTCGCTCTCCAGCAGCAGTGCGCGCAGGGAGTCGGTCACCATCTCGGCTTCTTGCCCGAGGTGGATGCCGTGCTGCAGCATGGGCCGCAGCACGGCCGGCAGCGTCATCTGCGGACGAAGCTCCTTGTGGCAGCACGGCGAACTCATGATGATGCGCGCCCCGCTCTGCAGGCCCACGTGCAGCGCGTGGTCGGTGGCGATGTCGCAGGCGTGCAGTGCGATCATCACGTCCAGCGGCTGCACGGCCTGGGTGCGCACGTCGCCCTGGTCGAATCGGATGCCGCCGAGCTGCTCGCCGTCGATGACCGCGTTGCAGAGCCTGACCATGTCGTCGCGCAGCTCGATGCCGGTCACGCGCGGGGTGAGGCCCTGTGCCTGCAGCCAGTCGTGCACGGCGAAGGTGAGGTAGCCCTTGCCGGAGCCGAAGTCCGCCACGCGTATCGTTCCAGCGCCCGGCGCCTTCAGGCCGGCTTCATCGACGGCCGCGGACAGGATCTCGACGAAGCGGTTGATCTGCTTCCATTTGCGCGCCATGGCCGGCACCAGCGCCGGCTGCTCCTTGACGAGGTGGGTCAGGCCCAGCGCCCGCCACACCGGTTGGGCGATGTCCAGCGGCCGGTGCTTGGCCTTGTCGTGCGCGGCGGGCGGCGGCGCCTCCACCGCGTCCACGCGTGTGACGCGCAGCGTTTCGCGTCCCTTGCGGCTGACCGCGAACTGCACCTCCTCGGCGGCCGTGTGCAGGTGCGCGTTGCGAAAGCGCGCGCCCAGCAGCGTGCCGATCTCGGCCAGGCCGGCCTCGGGCGTGTGGTTCTTCGTGACGTCCTTCGTGCGGTGACGCCACAGGAAGCTCAGCGCCGGTTCGCCGCGCAGTTCGATGGCGCGCACGGTCAGCCTCTCGACATCGGCGTCGTCACCGACCGGGCCGGACAGCAGCAGCTTGCCGAACTGTCCGCCGGCCAGCGCCAGGCGCACCAGGTGCATAAAACGCTCGGACACCGGCGCCGTGGCAGCCGGTGGCGGGGTGACGAGGGACGTGAACAACGGCGCGGCCATGGGGCCGCATTGTCAGCGCGAGCGCCGCACCCGCAGGCCGACGAGGCCCAGGCCGGCCAGCAGCAGCGCGACGCTCTGCGGTTCGGGCACGGCGGTGACGCTGACGGACTGCCAGCTCATCGACGCCAGGCCCAGGACTTCGTCGGTCACGACGCCGGGGATCTGGTAGCTAGGCCAGCCCATGCTGTCGAAGCTGAACAGCCGCATGCTGTCGCCCGCCTCGCTGTACGCGGCCATGTGAGCCAGTGTGCGGTTGCCGAGGTCGAATTCCAGCCCGGCGCGCTGCTCGTAGCCCAGGTCGAATGCCGCGACGGCGCGGTTGCCCGACCAGTGCAGCTCGAAGTCCGTCAGCTCGTACCCAAAGAGCCAGCCGTCGCCGTCCAGGTCGGTGCCGGCGAAACGGCCGGTCACCACGGCGCCATCGGCATAGCCGCCCTGCGTGAAGTTGAAGGCCTCGGCGTGTGCCGGCTGGGCAAGGGCCGCCGTGAGGGCGATGGTGGTGGTGAGCGCGGTGAGCAGGCGGGGGGTGAACATGACCGTGGGTTCGTCAAGAGTTGTGAGGCCAGCCATGCTGCCGACGGGCCCGCGCCGTCACATCGCCCGAGGGAGCCAGGGGGGCATGTAGGCCGTCATGGCCCGATCGGGCCAGCGATGGCGCGGACCGTGGCGACAATCGCCGTCATGCGCCTGCGCCAAGCCACCCGTGACGACACCGCCGAAATCTGGCGGGTGCGCTACGCCGTCACGGAGAACCGGCTGACGCCGGGCCGCATCGGCGACGCCGAACTGCATGCGCACCTGGAGGACTTCGGCCGCGGCTGGGTCGTCGAGCTCGAACCCGCGCCGAACCCGAGGATTGCCGGCTTTGCGATCGGCGATGCCCGCGACGGCCACATCTGGGCGATGTTCGTGGACCCTCCGCTGCACGGCCAGGGCTACGGCCGGCTGCTGCATGACGAGATGGTGCGCTGGCTGTTCGCCCAGGGCCACCGGCGGCTGGACCTCGGCACCGAGCCCGGCTCGCGCGCCGAAGCCTTCTACCGCCGCGCCGGCTGGCGCCCGCTGGGCAACGCGACAGACGCGCACGGCGACCGACTTTTTGAACTGCGCCTGGAAGACTGGACACCCCATGCTTGACACCCACGAGATCGAAACCGCCCCGAACCCACGCACCACGCTGATCGTGCTGCACGGCCTGGGCGCCGATGGCTACGACTTCGTGCCGATCTGCGGCGAGCTGCAACTGCAGGCGCTGGGCCCCGTGCGCTACGTCTTCCCGCATGCGCCGACGCGGCCGGTGACGATCAATGGCGGCTACCCGATGCGCGCCTGGTACGACATCCGCATGGCCGACCTCGTCCGCCAGGAGGACGAAGCCGGGCTGCGCGAGTCGCAGCAGCAGATCGCCGCGCTGATCGACCGCGAACGCGAGCGCGGCGTGGCGGCCGAGCGCATCGTCGTCATGGGCTTCTCGCAGGGCTGCGCGATGACGCTGATGACGGCACTGCGCTACCCGCACCGGCTGGGCGGCGCCGTGGGACTGTCGGGCTACCTGCCGCTGGCTGCCACGGCCGCGGCCGAGCGCCACGCCGCCAATGCCGACCTGCCCATCTTCATGGCCCATGGCACACAGGACCCCATCGTGCCGCTGGCCCGCGGCACCGCCAGCCGCGATGCACTGGTTGCGCTGGGCCACGATGTCGAATGGCATGACTACCCGATGCCGCACTCGGTGTGCGCTGAGGAAGTGGCCGACCTGAACGCCTGGCTGCTCCAGCAGCTGGGCTGAATTCCCGCCGTTGTTCCGCCCGCCGCCCGGCCGCCGGGCCGGGCAAGATCGATGCGTCATGGAGCGCCTGGCCGAACAGATCGTTGACTGGCACAACCGCCACCCCCTCGCCCGGCGCATTGCCGTGGGCGATGTGCACACCATCGGTGTCGTGGCGCTGCCGTTCATCCGCGCGACGGCGCAGTCGGGCGGCTTCGCCGAGCCCGTCCTGACCGATGCGGTCAGCGCCTTCGATGACCTGCACGGCCTGCCGCCGGCCTCGCGCTGGGCGGTCGGCACGCAGCGGCTCAAGGCGCTGCCGCAGTGGCTGCAGCAGCTGCTGAAGCGCGAACGCCGCACGCAGTGGCGCGCCTTCAGCGAGAAATTCCTGCCGGGACTGAGCCTGCGGCGCATCGAGCGCTTCGCGCTGGCCCACGGCTTCGAGGACCCGCCGGCCACGCCCGAGACGCGACCCTGGCGCGTCATCGTCATCGACGAGCAGCGCGCCAGCGCCCGGCCGGGATGGCCGTTCGAGCTCTACGTGATGACGGCCGGCATCGACACCGGCAGCGCGCGCACCCGCGTGCTGAGCGGGCGCGGCATCCCGTCGCAAATCATCGGTCGCCGCCTGTGGGACCCGCTGCGGCTGGCCGCCTCAGGGGGCGTGCTGGCGCTGCTGCTGGCCCTGGGCGCGTGGTCGCTGTGGCCGCACCGCAGCGCCGAGCCGCTGATGGCCGCCGCCGAACCTGCGGCGTCGGACGTGCTTCCCGCCGCCGCTTCAGCGGAACCCGAGGCCGCAGCATCGGCCACGCCTGCCGAGCCGGCATCGGCGGCATCGGCGGCATCGGCGCCGGAGCCCGCGGCCTCCCAGCCGGACGACGTTGCGTCAGCACCCGAAGATGCCGACAGTGCACCGGTGCCCGACATCCGCCCGCGCCTCGTGCAGCGCGCCGACGGCAAGGTCGTGCCGCCGCTGCTGCGCTCCAAGCCGGCCGACACGCCGGCCGACGCCAGCGCCGCCGCGCCCACGCCAGACCGGCCAGCCGACAAGGCGACGGCCCGCACCGGCCGCACGGCCGCCGACAAACCCGCCGCCGAGCCCGCGGACCCGCGTCTGGCGCGCATGGCCGCCATGCCTGACAAACCGGCGGTGGCGCTGGTGGGCCCGCCCGGCACCAAGGCCGAGGCCGAGGCGCTGCTGCAGAAGATGAAGGCCGGCCTCGTCGGCGTGCACAGCAACCCCGACTCGCTGCAGGCCGACGTCATTCAGACGCCGGAAGGCTGGCGCGCCACGGTCTGGCCCTTCCCGAGCCGCGAGCAGGCGCAGCTGATCAATGCGACGCTGGTGGCGCGCGGCTTGAAGACGAAGGCTGTCAACTTCTAGCGCGCGCGCCAGCGCCGGTCACGGGCGGCGGATGACGAAGGCCCGCTTGTGGCCGCCGTCGAAGCCGCAGCGCTCGTAGAACGCCCACACGGCCGGGTCGCGTCGGCTGGTCGTCAGCACGACCTTGTAGCAACCAGCCGCCCAGGCCTGGGTCAGCGCGTGCGCGATGACGTCCTGCCCGTGCCCCTGGCCGCGCCGCGCGGCATGCGTGACGACGTTCTCGATGACGCCGTACGGTTGCCCGCCGCGCGTGAGGTTGGGGATGACGGCCAGGTTGCAGGTGGCCGTCAGCCGGCCTTGCGCGAACAGGCCGAAGTGGCGCAGCCCCGGCTGGGCGAACACCGCCTGCACCGCCTCGGCACCGGGCGGCGGGTCACCCGGATTGAGGTGCTCGTACAAGGCAATCAGCGCGTCGATGTCGTCCGGCGCCAGGTCGCGGATCTCCGGCTCGGTCACTTCACCTCCAGCTTCATCGCCTGGGCCATGAAGGCCAGGATGTCGCTGCGCTCCTCGATGATCTTGGACGTGGGCTTGCCCGCGCCGTGGCCGGCCTGCGTCTCGATGCGGATGAACTTCGGCTTGGGGCCCGTGTCCGCCGCCTGCAACGCGGCAGCGTACTTGAAGCTGTGCGCCGGCACGACGCGGTCGTCGTGGTCCGCCGTCGTGACGAGGACCGCCGGGTAGTTCACGCCGCTCTTGATGGTGTGCAGCGGCGAGTAGGCGTAGAGCGCCTTGAACATCTCCGGGCTGTCGGCACTCGTGCCGTAGTCGGTCGCCCAGGCCCAGCCGATCGTGAAGTGCTGGTAGCGCAGCATGTCCATGACGCCCACCTGCGGCACGGCGGCCGCAAACAGGTCGGGCCGCTGGTTCGTCACCGCGCCCACCAGCAGGCCACCGTTGCTGCCACCGTTGATGGCCAGCGTCGCGGGGCTCGCCACCTTGTTCTTGACCAGCCATTCCGCCGCGGCAATGAAGTCGTCGAACACGTTCTGCTTGCGCAGCTTGGTGCCAGCGTCGTGCCAGGCCGAGCCGTATTCGCCGCCGCCGCGCAGCGATGCGCTGACGTAGACACCGCCCATGCGCAGCCAGGTGGCGGCCGTCACGTTGTAAGCGGGCGTCATCGCGATGTTGAAGCCGCCGTAGCCGTACAGCAGCGTGGGGTTCTTGCCGTCGAGCTTCAGGCCCTTCCTGGCGGCGATGAAGATCGGGAAGCGCGTGCCGTCCTTGCTGGTGACGAACTCGCGGCGGGTCTCGAACTCGTCGGCGTTGAAGGCCGTCTTAGGCTGCTTGAATAGCTCGACCTTGCCGGTCTTCACGTCGTAGCGGTAGATCTCGGCCGGCCGGGTCAGGCTGGTGTAGCTGAAGAAGGTCTCGGTCTCGTTCCAGCGCCCGCCGAAGCCGCCGGCGGTGCCGACACCCGGCAGCGCCACCTCGGACAGCCGCTGGCCGTCGGCCGCGTGTACGCGCACCAGCGTGGCGGCGTCATGCAGGTAGCTCAGCAGGAAACGGCCGCCCACTGCGGAAGCGCCGGTCATCGCATCAGGGCCTTCGGCCACCAGCGTCTTCCAGCCGGCCGGCGCCGGGTTCTTCAGGTCGATGGCGACAAGCTTGCTGCGCGGCGCGTCCTTGTCGGTCTTGACGATCAGCTTGCCGGCGACGACTTCCACCGGGCTGTATTTCGCGTCGAAGGCCAGCGTGATCGCCTGCGGCTTGCCGCCGGCGAAGGCGCCGCCGGGCAGCGGCAGCACCATCAGGCCGTTCTTGTCGCCGCCGCGCCAGACATTGATCAGCAGCAGTTGGCCGTCGTCCGACACGCTCGCGCCGAAGCCCCATTCCTTCTCGTCACGGTTCTCGGCGACAAGCACGTCGTCGGCCTGCGGCGTGCCGAGGCGGTGGTAATAGAGCTTCTGGAAGTAGTTGCTGCCGGTCAGCGCGGTGCCTTCCTTCGGTGCGTCGTAGCGCGCGTAGAAGAAGCCCTTGCCGTCGGCCGTCCAGGACGCGCCGCTGAACTTCACCCAGTCGATCTTGTCGGCGAGATCCTGGCCGGTGGCGAGGTCGCGCACCTTCCAGGTCTGCCAGTCGGAGCCGGCGCCCGCCACGCCATAGGCCAGCAGCTTGCCATCGCGCGACGGCACGACGCCGGTCAGCGCGACCGTGCCGTCCTTGGAGAAGCCGTTGGGGTCCAGCGCGACGACCGGCGCGTCCTTCAGCGACTTGGCCGTGTAGAGCACGTTCTGCTGCTGCAGGCCGTCGTTGCGGCTCCAGAAGTAGCGGCCGCCCTCCGTGAAAGGCACGCCAAAACGCTCGAAGTTGTAGAGCTCGGTGTAGAGGCGCCGCACCGGCAGGCGCTGCGGCATGGCCTGCAGAAAGGCCTCGGTGACGCGGTTCTGCTCGACGACCCAGGCCTTGGTCTCGGCGCTGTTGTCGTCTTCCAGCCAGCGGTAGGGGTCGGCGACCGTCGTGCCGTGGTAGACATCGGTCTGCTCGGCCTTGCGGGTGGCGGGGTAGTCGAAGGCTTGGGCCGGAGCGCTTGTGGCGAGCATGGCAGCCAGGGTGAGGGCGGTGAGGGGCAGCTTCATCAGGGGTGTCCTGAGTCGAAAGGAAACCGATGATTTTCGGCGGTGGCGGGCCTGCTCGCCGTTCGTCATCCAGGATTCACCTAACGGTGCTTCCGGCCCACCAAGGGGCGGTCGGCTAGCTGCGGTAGTCGGCGTTGATGCTGACGTAGTCGTGGCTGAGGTCGCAGGTCCAAACGGTGGCGCTTGCGCTTCCGCGGTTCAGGCCCACGCGGATCGTGATCTCGCTCTGCTTCATGACTCGCTGGCCGTCCTCCTCTCGGTACTCGGGCCTGCGGCCGCCACGGGTGACGACGTGCACGTCGTCCAGGTGCAGGTCAATGAGGCCCTGGTCCAGGTCCGTGATGCCCGCATAACCGACGGCCGCGAGGATGCGGCCCAGGTTCGGGTCGCTGGCGAAGAACGCCGTCTTGACCAGCGGCGAATGGGCGATGGCATAGGCCGCCAGCTTGCACTCGGCCTCGTCACGGCCGCCCTCGATGGTGATGGCGATGAACTTCGTCGCGCCCTCGCCGTCGCGCACGATGGCCCGGGCCAACTCCTGAGCCAGCGACACCAGCGCGTCGCGCAGCACGCGGGCGTCGGCACTGTCCAGCGACGTGATCTCGGCATGCGCCGCCTTGCGGCTCGCGATCAGCATGAAGCAGTCGTTGGTGGACGTGTCGCCGTCGATGGTGATGCGGTTGAAGGACGCATCGGCAGCGTCCTTCACCAGCGGCTGCAGCAGCGCCGGGGCGATATTGGCGTCGGTCGCGACGAAGCCCAGCATCGTCGCCATGTTGGGCCGGATCATGCCGGCGCCCTTGGAGATGCCGCTCAGCGTGACCGGCACGCCGCCGATCGTCACGCGGCGCGACGCGGCCTTGGGCAGCGTGTCCGTCGTCATGATGCCGGCAGCGGCCTCGGCCCAGCTGTCTTCCTTCAACGCGGCCAGCGCGCCAGGCAGGCCGGCGACGATGCGGTCGACCGGCAGCGTCTCCATGATGACGCCGGTGGAGAACGGCAGCACCTGCTGCGGCGTGCAGCCGACGAGGCCGGCCAGCGCCTCGCAGGTCTGGCGCGCACGGGCCAGGCCGTCGGCGCCGGTGCCGGCGTTGGCATTGCCGGTGTTGATGAGCAGCGCGCGGATGGTGCTCCCGCCGGCCAGATGTTCGCGACAGACCTGCACCGGCGCAGCACAGAAGCGGTTGCTCGTGAACACACCGGCCACCGCGGCGCCTTCGTCCAGCGCGATGACGGTCAGGTCACGCCGGTTGGCCTTGCGCACGCCGGCCATCGTCACGCCGAGGCGCACGCCCGGCACGGGCAACAAGGAGGCGGGATCGGGGGCGGAGAGATTGACAGGCATGGCGCGCTCGGTGGGAGTCGGGGAAAGCGCGCGGATTGTAGGAACCCGGGAGCGCGATCGAGAGGCGCCAGATTCGGCACGCCCAGCGAAAAAGGCTCCCGAAGGAGCCTTTGAGTGGGTGCGCGCCGAATCAGCGCGGCAGGCGGCGGCGGGCCAGCAGACCGATGACGCCCAGACCGCCGAGGAACAGCGCGTAGGTCTCGGGTTCCGGCACCGGCAGCGACGTACCGATATTGGGCGTGACCACCGGCAGCGCGCTGGCGACGATCAGGTCCTGGTAGGTCGGGTTGGTCAGCTTGGTCAGGCTGTACAGCTCTGAGCCGCTGTAGGTCTGTGCCGCCTTCAGGTAGTTCGTCGCCAGGGCTTGCACCGCATTCAAAGACGCGGGCTGACCGCTCGTCTTCAGGTAGAAGCTGCCACTGCCCTCGGTGATGCTCAACGTGCCGCTGGTCTCGGTGGCGATTTCCCAGATGGCCAGTTGGAAAGCGGCCTGCTGCTTGGCGGAATTCACCGACGCGAAGCTGCTGGAGTAAAGGCCTTGCAGCAGCGTGGCCTGGCTGCCGGTGAAGCTGTCGACGGCGTAGGTCTTGTCGCCCTTCGACTTCAGCGCGATCTGCTGGGTCGGCTCAAGGCTGTAGGCCAAAAAGCTGCCGGACACGCTGTCCAGGAAGCTCAGGCCGGCCGTGCCGTAGTTGGTCGTGACGGTCGTGCTCAGCGAGACCGCGTCGGCATCCTTGCCTTGGTACTTGATCTGGATGCTGCCAGCGAACACCGGGGCGCTGACCAGCAGCGCGGCGGCAAGGGCGAGAGGCTTGAACATTGGGGATACCTTTTTGTTCTTCGGTGTTCAGGTTCAGCGGGCGCGGCGGCGAGCCAGGCTCAGGCCGGCCAGTGCCACGGCCACGAGGGCCAGGGCGGCGGGCTCGGGCAGTTCACGGCCGTTCAGCGTGGCGGTGAAGCCTTCGGGCGCCGTGACGGCGTAGCCTTCGCCGGCCACATGCAGCTCCCAGCTGCCAGCCGCCAGGACTTGCGGGTTGAACGTCCAGGTTTCGACACCGAATTCGTCGTTGTCCCAGTTCACGCCGACGGTCTCGACGAGCTGGTAGACCTGACCGCCCGTGACGGCTTTCAAGAAAGCGGACGTGATGTTGACCCAGGGGCCTTGGACCAGCGACGAGTGGGTGTTGACGCTGCCGCCCAGCAGCGTCGACGCGCCCAGCTGGAAGGAGTAGGTGTTGTCGAACGCGGCGACGTCAACGCCGTCCGACTGGATGTTCTCGTTGCTGAAGCTCAGCGACACCGGTGCGGCGGCAACGGTACCGGCGGCGAGGGCCAGCGTCAGGGCGGAGAGAGCGGCGCGCAACGGCTTCATGGCGTACTTTCTGGTTCTCTATACGGGTCTACCCGGTGTTTAGCCCGGGAATGGACTGCACTCTAGGGGGGCAAAGCCACTCGTTGCACCCCCCATGCGCGGGCCGAGGGGGCTGTTCCGTGCCTCAGCGCACGGTTTTCCCCCGACATAGGTGGGGTGAAAGCCAGGCCCTGCAACAAAAACGGGCCGGCAGAGCCGGCCCATCGTGGCGTGAGGCGCCCGGCGCGTCAGGCCAGCTTGCCGTGGCAGGCCTTGAACTTCTTGCCGCTGCCACAGGGGCAGGGATCGTTGCGCCCCACGTGGCCGAACTGGCTCAGCAACGTTTCGGGGTCGACTTCCTGACTGACGGAACCGTCCTCGTTCGGGTGCTGGTAGGTGACGTTGGCCACCGCCTCCGCGCGCCGCTCCATCGCCTCGGCGGCCTGGTTGGCCTCTTCTTGGCTCTGGATGCGCACGTTCAGCAGGATGCGCGTGACTTCCATCTTCACCATGTCGAGCAGCTGCGAGAACAGCTCGAAGGCCTCGCGCTTGTATTCCTGCTTCGGATTCTTCTGCGCGTAGCCGCGCAGGTGGATGCCTTGGCGCAGGTAGTCCAGCGCAGCCAGGTGCTCGCGCCAGCGCTGGTCGATGCTCTGCAGCAGCACCATGCGCATGAAGGGCGTGAACTGGTCGATGCCGACGCGGTCGATCTTGCTCTGGAACAGCTCGTTGCCCGCCTTGACGACGGCCTCGACGATCTCCTCGTCCGTGATGGCGTCGCTCTTCTTGACGAGCTCGGTCAGCGACAGCTCGATCTGCCATTCATCGCGCAGCACCTGCTCCAGGCCGGGCAGGTCCCACTGTTCTTCCACGCTTTCGGCCGGCACATAGGTGCGCACGACATCCGTCAGCGTCGATTCACGCAGCGAGCCGATCTGGGCGACGAGGCTCTCGGCCTCGAGGATGTCATTGCGCTGCTGGTAGATGACCTTGCGCTGGTCGTTCGACACATCGTCGTACTCCAGCAGCTGCTTGCGGATGTCGAAGTTGCGGGCCTCGACCTTGCGCTGCGCGCCTTCGATGGAGCGCGTGACGATGCCGGCCTCGATGGCCTCGCCCTCGGGCATCTTGAGCCGGTCCATGATGGCGCGCACACGCTCGCCAGCAAAGATGCGCATCAGCTGGTCATCCAGCGACAGGTAGAAGCGCGACGAGCCCGGGTCGCCCTGGCGGCCGGCACGGCCACGAAGCTGGTTGTCGATGCGGCGGCTCTCGTGGCGCTCGGTGGCGATGATGCGCAGCCCGCCCTCGGCCTTGACCTTGTCGTGCAGGCCCTGCCACTCGTCCTTGAGCTGCTGGATGCGCGCGGCCTTCTCTCCCTCTGGGATGGACTCATCGGCCTCGATGAAGTGGATCTGCTTCTCGACGTTGCCGCCCAGCACAATGTCGGTACCGCGGCCGGCCATGTTGGTGGCGATCGTGATGACGCCCGGACGGCCGGCCTGGGCGACGATCTGCGCCTCCTTCTCGTGCTGCTTGGCGTTCAGCACGTTGTGCGGCAGCTTGGCCTGGTTCAGCAGCTTAGAGATCAGCTCCGAGTTCTCGATGGAAGTCGTACCCACCAGCACCGGCTGGCCGCGCGTGTGGCAGGCGCGGATATCCTCGATGACGGCGGCGTACTTTTCCTTGTCGGTCTTGTAGACTAGGTCCAGCTCGTCCTTGCGGATCGTCGGACGATTCGGCGGGATGACGACGGTCTCCAGGCCGTAGATTTCCTGGAACTCGTAGGCCTCGGTGTCGGCCGTGCCCGTCATGCCGGACAGCTTGCCGTACATACGGAAGTAGTTCTGGAACGTGATCGAGGCCATCGTCTGGTTCTCGGCCTGGATCTCCACACCTTCCTTGGCCTCGACGGCCTGGTGCAGGCCGTCGCTCCAGCGGCGGCCCGACATCAGGCGGCCGGTGAACTCGTCGACGATGATGACCTCGCCGTTCTGCACGACGTAGCTCTGGTCCCGGTGATAGACGTGGTGGGCCCGCAGCGCTGCATTCAGGTGATGCATCAGCGTGATGTTGGCCGCGTCGTACAGGCTCGCGCCCTCGGCGATCAGGCCGGCCTGCGCCAGCAGGCGCTCGGCGTTCTCGTGGCCTTCCTCCGTCAGGTGGATCTGGTGGGACTTCTCATCCACCGTGAAGTCGCCCGGCTCGATGACGCCTTCACCCGTGCGCGGGTCCAGCTCGCCGATCTGCTTCTTCAGGCCCGGCACGACGGCATTGATCTTCAGGTAGACGTCAGTGTGGTCGTCAGCCTGGCCCGAGATGATCAGCGGCGTGCGCGCCTCGTCGATGAGGATGGAGTCCACCTCGTCAACGATGGCATAGGCCAGGCCGCGCTGCACGCGGTCGGCCGTCTCGTAGACCATGTTGTCGCGCAGGTAGTCGAAGCCGTACTCGTTGTTGGTGCCGTAGGTGACGTCGGCAGCGTAGGCGGCCTGCTTCTGTTCGCGCGGCATCTGCGGCAGGTTGATGCCGACCGTCAGGCCGAGGAAGTTATAGAGGCGGGCCATCCACTCGGCGTCGCGACGCGCGAGGTAGTCGTTCACCGTGACCACGTGGACGCCCTTGCCGGTCAGTGCGTTCAGGTAGACCGGCAGCGTCGCCATCAGCGTCTTGCCTTCGCCGGTGCGCATTTCCGCAACCTTGCCAGCGTTCAGCACCATGCCGCCGATCAGCTGCACGTCGAAGTGGCGCATCTTCAGTGCCCGCTTACCGCCCTCTCGGCAGACGGCGAAGGCCTCGGGCAGGATGTCATCCACCGTCTCGCCAGCGGCGATGCGCTGCTTGAACTCGGCCGTCTTGCCCCGCAGCTCGTCATCGGTCAGCGCCTCGAACTTGGGCTCCAGCGCGTTGATCTGCTGCACGGTGCGGCGGTAGCCTTTGAGCAGGCGCTCGTTGCGGCTACCGAAAATCGAGGTGAGAAGCTTGGGCAACATGCTGCGAATGGGGCTGGGCGGGCTGGTGCGGCCAGCAAATTGCCGGCAGGACGCGCGAATCTGAGGGCGGCACAGGGCAATGCAAGACAAACATGCCCGGCCGCGCAAAACGGCGCAGTTTACAGCGCGCCCGTATCGGCGCCCCGTCATGGCGCCCCGCCATGGCGCACGCGGCTGACTACACTGCCGGCATGGCCCTCCCCCGCTACCTGGCGCCGCGCGTTGTTCGCGCGAGCATCCCGTCGCCCACGCCGGTGGCCGACGCGCTGCGCGCGCACGAAGGTCTTGCACGCCTGGGCGAGCGGCTGGAAGCCTCCCGGCGGCGGCTGAAGGTCATTGCGCCGGCGTTGCCTGGCAGCCTGGTCGCCAGTCTGCAGCCGGGCCCGCTGGACGAAGAAGGCTGGACCCTGTTGTGCGCCAACGCGGCCGTGGCCGCCAAGCTGCGCCACCTGCTGCCGCGCCTGGAGGCGCTGCTGATCCAATCCGGCCTCCCCGGTCGCATCCGCGTGAAGCTGACCCAACGCTGAACCCCGCCGGGTCTACTAGCCAGGGGCTGCGCCGTCTCGCCACAACGGGCGCGGACCCGGAGCGTGTGCTATTGCCGCAGCCGAACAGAAGTCGCGACGTTCAGCCAGGAGTGGCGGATCGACGTTTGAGAATGGCTTGATCGCCTGATCCATGGGCGTCGGCCCATTTGCGAACCCGAAGGAAATTGAAGATGAAGCTCACCATTGGACAAAGGCTGGCCTCGGGTTTTGCGCTCGTGCTGGTCCTCGCGGCGGGCGTCATCGGGCTGTCGTGCTGGCATCTGGCCCGGACAGCGACAGCCACCCGCCAGATGATGAACGAGCCGCTGGCCAAGGAACGGCTGATCGCCGACTGGAACCGCAACACCCACGCGGCGGTGCGCCGCACCATCGCCATCGCCAAGAGCTCGGACAGCTCGCTCGTGCAGATCTTTGCCGAGGATCAGGCCCAGTCGACCAAGGCATCGAGCGCGATGTACGACAAGCTCCAGCAGCTGCTGACTTCCAGCGAGGAAAAGGCGCTCTTCGAGGCGGTCGACCAGGCACGCAAGGTGTACCTGGCGGCACGCAACGAGATCGTCCGGCTGAAGAAGGAGGGGCAGGCCGATGCCGCGGAGAAGCTGCTGACCGAGACGTTCCTGCCCGGCTCCAAGGTCTATTTGCAGAAGGTGCAGGACCTGCTGGACTTCCAGCGAGCCGCCATCGACAAGACCGCTGCGGAGGTGGATGCCGCCAACAGCGACGGCCGCAACCTGCTGATCGGTCTGGGTCTGACGATGCTGCTGATCGGCGTGGGCGCCGCCTGGACCATCACGAAGGGCATCACCGGCCCACTGCGGACGGCCACTCGTCTGGCGGAACAGGTTGCTGAAGGGGACCTGACTGCCTCGGATGCGATGGCGGCACCGTCGAGCGATGAGATCGGGCAGCTGTGGGCGTCTCTGCACCGCATGCGGGAACGCCTGTCGACGATGGTCAGCAACATCCGCGACTCGGCGGAGTCCATCAACACGGCCGCCGTCGAGATCGCCAGCGGCAACCAGGATCTCAGCGCCCGCACCGAGAAGGCCGCTGCCAGCCTTCAAGAGACGGCCAGCGCCATGGAGGAACTCACGGGCACGGTGAGCCAGTCCGCCGCATCGTCGACGCATGCCAACGAGTTGGCGCAAACCGCTTCAGACGTGGCGCAGCGCGGCGGCGAGGTCGTGGCCGAGGTGGTCCACACGATGGACGAAATCAACACCAGCTCCCGCAAGATCGCCGACATCATCGGCGTCATCGACGGTATCGCATTCCAGACGAACATCCTGGCTCTGAACGCGGCTGTGGAGGCGGCCCGGGCCGGCGAACAGGGGCGCGGCTTTGCAGTGGTCGCGGGTGAGGTGCGAGCGCTCGCCGGCCGCAGCGCCGATGCGGCCCGCGAGATCAAGAGCTTGATCGGCAGCAGCGTCGAGCGTGTGGAAGCGGGCTCACAGCTCGTCGCGCGGGCGGGGCAGACGATGAGCGGGCTGGTGGTCGACGTTCAGCGTGTGAGGAACATCGTCAGCGAGATCACGGTGGCGACCAAGGAGCAGTCCACAGGCATTGCGCAGGTCAACATCGCCATCAGCCAGCTCGACCAGGCCACCCAGCAGAACGCGGCCCTCGTCGAAGAATCCACCGCAGCGGCAGAGAGCCTGCGGGAACAGGCGAATACCCTGGCCAGCGCGGTCAGCGCGTTCAGAATCAGTCACCGTCAATAGCCGGCAAACCGGGCGGCATAGCTCGCCTCCGCGTCGCCGCGGCAGACATCTCGCACCTCGAGCGCGACGTGGTCGCAACCTCTAAGCTCGCTATCGATGCCCAAGTTGAACGCGCGAGCTCACGAACGCGGTTCCCCGGAGCCGCCGTCAACTGGCTGGCCAGGGGCTCGGCGCCAAAGGCCGTAGGTACTCCGCGCTTGACAGGCCCGGGGGACCGGCCAGATGTAGTGCACGCCGTGCAGCATGAACTCCACCAGATTGGAGCTGATCGGCGACCATTGGCCGCGCCTATGAGCCACCGCCAGGCCGGACGCCACTGCACGTTTCACGCTCGCGTGCGCTTCTGAAACGCTGATGGCCAGGGCTTCGCCCAGCGCCGCATACGTCCAACGCTGCGGTGCCGCTGCCTTCAGCAGTACGAGCAGGTCTTGCGGTTTGAGTTCCATAGCGGAGTGACATTCGCTATTCGCGAATAGCGAATGTCACTGATGGGGCTCATCCCGAGCAGCGCGCGCAGACTCTTGTGAGAAGAACGCCGTGATGACGCATTGGCCGTCTTCGTGGCGCGGCACTTTCTTCTAGGTCTGCCACCATGAGCGACGCCGGTGTGGCACCTCGTTCAGCTAGCGGTTGCCAGCCAAGCCAAGAGCACGACATGCCGATTCCGCGAGGCGAAGTGAGCCACTGAACGGGTATTGCGGCCACGGCCGACACCGAAGCAGCGATCGATGTCGCGATCATTGGAACGCCATCTAGGCATGTAAGGATTTGGCCTCCATTTACGGCGTCGGCTACCAACCGTTGATGCGTGACGCCATCTGCCGTTGGGCCGAAGCCGAGATGAAGCAACTGCTTGCCGGAGCGGCGGAGACGCGTCGGCAGAAGGCGCAGGAGCACAAAGAAGCCAAGCCGGTTATGAAGCGGCAATCAGAATCGCCCGCACCGGCTGCTGAGCAGCCGCGCAAGCGAGCGGCATGACCAGATGAGTTTTGACGGGCCCGCGCTTAGCGGGGCTTTTTCCTTTTCAGCCTTCGGAGTCGCAGTAGCCCTGACGATGCCGTTATCGACTCGCATGGAGATCGCCTCGCGCGCGCGCCTGCCGCCCGGCCAGGCCAATGCACGCGGCCATAGCGATCTTCTTCACTTCTCCCCCCCACCCGCCATCCCGGCGGACTATTGAAGTAGATCAGCGCCCAAAGGCTAGCGCCAGAGGTTGCCTCGGGTGCACGAAGTGGTACAGGCTGCCAGAAGAGAAAACAGGGACCAGACCGCTGGTGCGATCTAAGTCCCTGTTCTTAAATGGTGCCGGCTATCGGATTCGAACTGATGACCTACCGCTTACAAGGCGGTTGCTCTACCAACTGAGCTAAGCCGGCTGAACGTGTGATTCTAGGTCCTTACTTGACCCGCTTGAGCGCTGGCCGCGGACCGCCGGCTGGAGATTCTGGCGGCGGCGGTGCGTCACCGTCCTCATCGCCCGGCTCGCTGGCCAGTCGCAGCCCGCTGCGACGCGGTTCGGCAGGCACCGGCACGGGCGTTGCGGGCCCCTCCGGCTGGGGCTCCGGCGCCGGAAAGGCCATGCCCTGGCCGTTCTCGCGCGCATAGATGGCCACGACATGGTCCACCGGCACGATGATTTCCCGCGCGACACCGCCGAAGCGTGCCTTGAACTGGATGAACTCGTTGCCAAGATCCAGGCCGCTGGTCGCATCGAAGCCGATGTTCAGCACGATTTCGTTGTTGGACACGTACTCCATCGGCACTTGCACGGAGCGATCCACGTGCACGGCGATGTAGGGCGTGAAGCCGTTGTCCGTGCACCAGTCGTGAAGCGCGCGGATCAGGTACGGGCGGGTGGACGTGCCACCTGCCCCACCTTCTTGGCCTTGCGATTTGTCCATGTACTACCTTGGCCCCTGCAGGCCCTATGGTCCGTATTCCCAGCGACTGCTGCGGATCTGGCTTCGCCAGACCGCTGGTAGCGCCCCCTCACGGGGTCGCGCCGAAGCGCGTGGGGGCGGGCGAATCAGCGGCGCATGACCTTTTCAGAGGGCGTCAGCGCCTCAATGTAGGCCGGGCGGCTGAAGATGCGCTCGGCGTACTTCAGCAGCGGCAGCGCGTTCTTGGACATGTCGATGCCATAGTAGTCCAGGCGCCACAGCAGCGGGGCGATAGCCACGTCGAGCATCGAGAAGTCGTCGCCCAGCATGTACTTGTTCTTCAGGAAGATCGGGGCGAGCTGCGTCAGGCGGTCGCGGATCTGCGAGCGGGCTTTTTCCAGCTGCTTGTCCGTCGCCTTGGTCGTCGTGCCACGGCCTTCGAGGATGTTCACGTGCGCGAACAACTCCTTCTCGAAGTTCAGCAGGAACAGACGGACGCGGGCGCGGGCCACCGGGTCGCCGGGCATCAGCTGCGGGTGCGGGAAGCGCTCGTCGATGTACTCGTTGATGATGTGCGATTCGTACAGGATGAGGTCGCGCTCGACGAGGATGGGCACCTCGTTGTACGGGTTCATCAACGCAATGTCTTCAGGCTTCGCGAACAGGTCAACGTCGCGGATCTCGAAGTCCATGCCTTTCTCGAACAGCACGAAGCGGCAGCGGTGCGAGTAGGGGTCGGTGGTTCCAGAGTAGAGGACCATCATGGCTTGGGCTCCCGAGGGGTCAGTCAATCAAAAAGCGCGCTGGCTGAGCCGCGCTGAAAAAGCAAACGCAGTGGGTGGCCGAGGCGCGCCCCACTGCGTGGTTCGGCACCGCTTTGAGGCGGCACCGGGACACTTCGCTGTTACTTCACGTCCTTCCAGTACGACGCGTTCAAGCGCCAGGCGAAGACAGTGAGGATGCCGAGGAAGATCAGCACGATGACACCGAGCTGGAAACGCTGGGCCTGTGCCGGCTCGCCCATCCATTGCAGGTAGGCGACCAGGTCGGCCACGGCATCGTCGTATTGGCGCTCGGTCATCGTGCCGGGCTTGATCATCTCGTAGCCGGCGAAGACATGCGTCTTCTTCTCGTGGTCATGCGGATCGGCCACTTCCTCGAACTTGGCGATGCGCTGGCCTTGCAGCTCCCACAGCACATGCGGCATCGCGACACTCGGGAAGGCAAGGTTGTTCCACCCCGTCGCCTTCGTGTCATCGCGGTAGAAGTTCCGCATGTAAGTGTAGAGGTAGTCAGCACCGGAGCCCTTGGCGCCGTCGGCGCGCGAGCGGGCGATCACCGAAAGGTCGGGTGGATTGGCGCCGAACCAGGCCTTGGCTTCCTTGGGGTCGAGGCTGACCTTCATGGTCTCGCCGACCTTCTCCGCCGCGAACAGCAGGTTGTTCTTGATGTCGACCTCAGTCAGGCCGATATCGCGCATGCGGTTGTAGCGCATGTAGGCCGCGCTATGACAGTTCAGGCAATAGTTGACGAAGATCTTCGCGCCATGCTGCAGCGAAGCCATGTCCGACATCTTGTCCTTGGGGAACTTGTCCCATTCGATGCCACCGGTGTTGGCCTGCACGGCACCAGCGAAGCCGAGGGTGGCCAGCAGGAGGGCGATCAGCTTTTTCATTGTCGTTGTGCTCCGCGGCTCAGTGGGCGTGGAAGGTCACGCGGTCAGGCACCGGCTTGGGTTCGCCAAGACGGCTCCACCAGGGCATCAGCAGGAAGAAGCCGAAGTAGAACAGCGTGCCGATCTGAGCCACCAAGGTGCCGATCTCGCTGGGCGGCTGGATGCCCAGATAGCCCAGCACCAGGAAGAACACGACGAAGACGGCGTACAGGTACTTGTGCCAGCCCGGGCGGTAGCGGATGGATTTGACCGGGCTGTGGTCCAGCCAAGGCAGGAAGAACAGGATGATGACCGCGCCGCCCATGACGACAACGCCCCAGAACTTGGCGTCGAAGACCTTGAGCAGGAAGATCGCCACGGCAGCCGCCACCAGCAGCGCCAGCTTGGCGGCGCCACCGAACTTGCCCTTCAGGAAGCTCACGACGGCGGCCAGGCCGACGACGCCGCACAGCACGTTGACCATCACGTCGGTCGTCGCGCGCAGCATCGAGTAGAACGGCGTGAAGTACCAGACCGGCGCGATGTGGGCCGGCGTCTTCAGCGGGTCGGCCGGGATGAAGTTGTTGTACTCCAGGAAGTAGCCACCCAGTTCCGGCGCGAAGAAGATGATGGCTGTGAAAACCATCAGGAACAGGCAGACGGCATAGATGTCGTGCACCGTGTAGAACGGATGGAAGGGCACGCCGTCCAGCGGATGGCCGTTTGCGTCTTTCGGGCCCTTCTTGATCTCGACGCCGTCCGGATTGTTCGATCCGACATCGTGCAGCGCCAGCAGGTGGGCGACGACGAGACCCAGCAGCACCAACGGCACGGCGATCACGTGGAAGCTGAAGAAGCGGTTCAGCGTCGCGTCGCCGACGACGTAGTCGCCGCGGATCATCAGCGCCAGGTCCGGGCCGACGAAGGGCACGGCGGCGAACAGGTTCACGATGACCTGCGCGCCCCAGTACGACATCTGGCCCCACGGCAGCAGATAGCCCATGAAGGCCTCGGCCATCAGGCACAGGAAGATCGCGCAGCCGAAGATCCAGACCAGCTCACGCGGCTTGCGGTAGCTGCCGTACAGCAGCCCGCGGAACATGTGAAGGTAGACCACAACGAAGAAGGACGAGGCGCCCGTGCTGTGCATGTAGCGGATCAGCCAGCCCCACGGCACGTCGCGCATGATGTACTCGACCGACGCGAAGGCGAGTGCCGCGTCCGGCTTGTAGTGCATCACGAGAAAGATGCCGGTGACGATCTGGATCACCAGCACCAGCAGTGCCAGCGAGCCGAAGATGTACCACCAGTTGAAGTTCTTCGGCGCGTAGTACTCGGCCATGTGGACCTTGTAGGCGTCGAACGCGGTCGGGAACCGGTTCTCCAGCCAGGTCATGGTCTTCACGCCCACCGAGGCGCCTGCGGGAGCTTCCTTGAATTCAGCCATGTGTCGTCCCTGTCTTTCTCGTCAGGCCTTCTTGTCTTCGCCAATCATGAGCTTGGCGTCGGACAAGTACATGTGCGGCGGCACTTCGAGGTTGTCCGGCGCGGGCTTGTTCTTGAAGACGCGGCCGGCCATGTCGAAGGTGGAGCCATGGCAGGGACACAGGAAGCCGCCGTTCCAGTCGTCCGGCAGCGAAGGCTGGGGGCCGGCGGCGAACTTGTCGCTGGGCGAGCAGCCGAGGTGTGAGCAGATGCCGACGACGACCAGGTACTCGGGCTTGATCGAGCGGTTCTCGTTCTTCGCGTAGTCGGGGATCGGGAACGCCTTGCGCTCCGACTGCGGGTCGGCCAGCTGCGGATCGTTCTTCTTGAGGGCCTCGATCTGCTCGGGCGTACGGCGCACGATCCAGACCGGCTTGCCGCGCCACTCGACGGTGAGCTTCTCACCGGGTTTGATGCCGGAGATGTCGACCTCGACCGGCGCACCTGCTGCCTTCGCACGCTCGCTGGGCGCAAAGGTGCTGACGAAGGGCACGGCCGTCGCGACACCGCCCACGGCTCCGGCGCAGCCGGTGGCAATCAACCAGGTCCGCTTGCCTTGGTCCACTTGCTGGTCACTCATGAGGGTCCTCTAAAGAGACTTCGAATCGAGACTTCGAATCCGACAGACTTCTGATCACGGGCAGCCCGGGATTCTAGCGGACGGCAAATCTGCACTGCCGCCGGGCTCCCGGGGAAAGGACGCAGGTTTACCCGGCTTCTGACCCCGCCCAGTTGGCGCCAAGATGCCGCCGAACACTTTCTTTGATCCCCGTCAGGAGTCCTGCATGAGTTTCTTTTCCGAGTTCAAGGAGTTCGCCGTCAAAGGCAACGTCATCGACCTGGCGGTCGGCGTGATCATCGGCGGCGCATTCGGCAAGATCGTCGACTCCCTGGTCGGCGACGTCATCATGCCGGTCGTGAGCAAGATCTTCGGCGGGCTCGACTTCAGCAACTACTTCGTCCCGCTGGCGGGCCAGACGGCGTCGACGCTGGCCGAGGCCAAGAAGGAGGGTGCGGTGCTGGCCTACGGCAGCTTCATCACCGTTTCGCTGAACTTCATCATCCTGGCCTTCGTGATCTTCCTCATGATCAAACAGATCAACCGCCTCAAGCGGGAGCCGGAGGCTGCCGCGGCGCCGGCAGCGCCGCCGCCCACGCCGGAAGACATCCAGCTGCTTCGCGAGATCCGCGACGCCCTCAAGCGATAGCCCGGTTTTCGTCGCCCGCCCGGTAAGCAATGGTTACCGGGCTTTTTTTTGCCACGGATTTGGCGGCTCATGAAAACCCTAGGCGGTGCCAGGCGCGATACTTTCGCTCACTTGTGCCCTTTTCCTGATGAACGCGCCAGAGATCCGTCTGAATCCGCACCTGGAAGCCTCGCTGACCCGCATTCGTCTCGCGGGTGAGCAGGCTGCGGAGCGTTGCGCGGAAGGATTGGGCCTGTCGGCGCTGTCAGCCGGCCAGATCCGGCGCCGTGACGCGTTGCTGGCAGCGCAGTTCGTGTTCCGCCAGCAGCAGGGCACTTTCCTGCAACGCTTCCTGCAGAGCCTGCGCAAGCAGGTGACGGCCGAGCAGTCCGAGGCCAAGCCCGCGGCCGCCGCTCCGGCCAAGAAGAACTGGGGCGAACTCTCGCTGATGGACGACGACCAGGTGAACAACCTGGTCGCGGCCGACCGTATCGGCCTTGCCATCGGCCACCACAGCGAGTGGGAGCTGCGCGAGGTGGAGTCTTACGTGTCCAGCATCCAGGTGGGCGAGCGCAATCCGCTACGGCCCGAGCTGATCGGCCAGGCGCTGCTGGACGCCGTGCAGGCCATCACCGACGACCCGCCGATCCGCCAGACGCTGACCGACGAACTGACCCGCGCGCTCGCGCAGGAGATGCGCGCGTGCTACGGCGACATCGCCGAGTTGCTGCGCTCACGCGGGCTGCGCCCCCAGGACCTGCGCGTGCGCGCCACGCCGGACGCGGTATCACGCCATGGCGGCCTCGGCGGCAACACGCAGGCGGGCGACCTCGACTCCAGCTACGGCGCGATGTCCACGCGCAGCGGCTATGGCGGCTCGGGCCACGGCAGCCTGGGCGGCGGTGGTGGGCGCAGCGGGTTCGGCGGCTTCAGCGGCAGCACCGGCCGCGCCAGCGGTCCCGGTGGCCTCGGCCGTGTCGACCCACAGATGATGGACCTGCTGCGGCGCCTGGCCCACGCGCCGGCGCCGTACGAGGGCTTCGACAGCGGTCACTCCAGCCGTATGGGCTTGGACACGGTGTCCGGCGAGCCCAGCGCCTGGAGCCAGGCGCCGCTGCCGGCCAACCTGATCAACATGCACCGCGACGAGCTGCGGCAGGCCGCCACCGGCCGGCTGGACCACATGGTCATCGACGTGGTCAGCAGCCTGTTCGACCAGATCCTGGCCGATCCCAAGGTGCCGCCTCAGATGGCGCGCCTGCTTGCCCGGCTGCAGCTGCCGGTGCTGCGCACCGCGCTCGGCGACGAGACGTTCTTCTCGTCGCGGCGCCATCCGGTGCGGGTCTTCATCAACCGGCTGGCCTCGCTGGCCTGCGCGTTCGACGACTTCAGCGACGACCCCGGCCGGGCCTTCCTGTCCCATGTGCGCGACCTCGTGCAGGACGTGGCACAGGGCGACTTCGACCGCATGGACGTCTATACGGCCAAGCTGGATGCGCTCGAGACCTTCATCGCCGAGCAGACGCGCAACACGCTGAAGGCCGCGGGCGATGCCGCTGCCGTCGTGGAACGCCGCGAAACCGACCTGCGCCTGCAGCAGCGCTACTCGCTGCAGTTGCAGCAGCAGCTGGCCAAGGTGCCGATGCAGGGCTTTTTGCGCGACTTCCTGGCGCAGGTCTGGAGCCAGGCCATCGTGCTCGCGTCGCGCGAAGGTGCGCCGGAGCGCGCACTGCGGCTGCGCGCGCTGGGCCGCAGCCTCGTCATGAGCGTGCAGCCCAAGGGCGGCACGGCGGCGCGCGCCGAGTTCCTGCGCGAGCTGCCCAACCTGATGCGCACGCTCAACGAGGGGCTGGATCTGATCCGCTGGCCCGATGCGCCGCGCAAGGACTTCTTCGGCGCGCTGCTGCCTGCGCACGCCGAATCGCTGAAGGGCCAGGCCCCCAGCGCACTGGACACCAACCTGCTGATCAAGCAGCTCGACCAGATCTTCGGCGTCGCCCCGCCCAACGAAGCCGACCTCGCGAAGCCGATGGCCGGCGAGACGCTGCCGGGCGACCTCGACGCGAGCCAGCGCCTGACACCGGCCGAAGCCAAGAGCCTGGGCCTCGTGGAGGAGTCCACCGTCGACTGGAACGGCGAGCTGGACCTGGACCTCTCGGGCAATGACGCCGCCACGGCCGCCGAGCCGCTGCAGGCGGTGGACATCTCCATCGACGGCCTGCCGCCGGCGGAGAGCGCCCCCGAGCCGACCACCGGCGCGCTGCTGATGGAGAACCTGCAGCTCGGCTTCGCCTACCAGATGCACACGGGCACCGAGTGGCAGAAGGTGCGTCTGGCGCACATCAGCGCCGGCCGCAGCTTCTTCATCTTCACGCATGGCAACCGCCACCAGGAGACGGTGACGATGACGGCCCGCATGCTGAAGAAGCTCTGCGAAGCCGGACGTATGCGCACCTACGAAACCGCCCACCTGCTGGAGCGCGCGACCGCAAGGGCCCGCGCCCAGCTCGCCGCGCTGTCTACGCCGGCCCGGTAAGGCGCCGCGCCATCGCGAGCGCCGCCCCCAGGCTGGCCGGATCGGCCACGCCGCGGCCCGCGATGTCGAACGCCGTGCCGTGGTCGGGGCTGGTCCGCACGAAGGGCAGGCCCAGCGTCACGTTGACGCCCTGCTCCACGCCGAGGTACTTGACCGGAATGAGCCCGTGGTCGTGCGTCATCGCGACGACCACATCGAACTCGCCGCGCCGCGCGCGCATGAAGACAGTGTCCGGCGCGTAAGGCCCGCTGGCATCCCAGCCCTCGGCACGCGCATCGGCGATGGCCGGCGCGATGTGGCGGATCTCCTCGTCGCCGAACAGCCCGCCCTCACCCGCATGCGGATTGAGCCCGGCCACGGCGATGCGTGGCGCCGCCACACCCATGCGCCTCAGCGCCGCACCGGTGATGCGCAGCGTCTCCAGCACGTTCTGCCGCGTCACGCGCTCGATCGCGTCGCGCAGCGCGCAGTGGATGGTGACGAGCACCGTGCGCAGCTCCTCGTTGGCCAGCATCATGCGCACCGGCACGCCGCCGGCAAGCGCCTGCAGCATCTCGGTGTGGCCCGGATAGGGCGAGCCCGCGGCGTGCAGCGCCTCCTTGTGGATGGGCGACGTGACAACGGCCCGCGCACGGCCGGCCTGCACCTCGGCCACGGCGGCCTCGATGCAACGCGCCGCCGCGGCGCCGGCCCGAGCATCGACCCGACCGAGCGGCGCATCGACCAGACCGGCCGGCAGGCCTTCAGGCCGCCAGACCGGCAGGCAGCGTGGCGGCACGCGGTGCAGCTCATGCAGCCCCTGCAGCACCGCGACCGCGAGCCCGCCGCCCACGCAGGCGACGGCCCGGCGCAGAACGGCCGGATCGCCGACGACAACCGCATCGCGCGACGTGTCGCGCTGCCAGAGCCTGGCGATGATCTCCGGGCCGATACCGCAGGCGTCACCCATGGTGACGACGAGGGGAACCGGGTGAACCGCGTCCGCGGCCGGGAAGTTTTCCAGCGTCATGCGGCATTCTTCCATCACGGGCGCGGCGGGCTGGCAGACTGCCGACCGGCTCATCCAGCCCTGGAGAACTTCTTGCACAAGACCCTTGTCGCCGCCCTCATCGCGGGCCTGCAGCTGACCTCACTGGCCGCCACCCCGCCGGCCCCACCCACCACCACCGCCGCGGCCACGGACGCCGCTGTGCGCACGCGCGAGGCGCTGCACGCGCTGTTCGATGAAGCCTGGGAGACCGAGGCCCGTGCAGCGCCCGAAGGAGCATCGTTGCGCGGCGACCTGCGCTACAACGACAAGCTCGCCGACCGCTCGCCGGCTGCTCTCGCGGCGCGCGACGCCTTCGCCCGGAACATGCTGGCACGCGCCCGCACCATCGATGCCAGCACGCTCGACGAGACCGACCGCGTGTCGCTCGCGCTGTTCATGCACCGCTACGAGCAGGATGTCGCGATGCAAGGCTTCGCCGGCTGGCGCACGCTGACGCTGGGCACGCTGTACGGCGCGCAGTCGGCACTGGCGGGCTTCGCGCGCAACGTGCCCGTCAACGACGAGACACAGGTGCGGCAATGGCTGGCCCGGCTCGCGGCCTACCCGGCGCGGGTAGACCAGGAGATCGCCATCCTGCGCCGGGGCCTCGCGCTGGGTTGGGTCACGGCCCGGCCGGTGCTGGTGCGAGCCATAGCCCAGGCGGAGGGCCAACTGCCGGACAACGTGACCCGGAGCCCGGTCTACGAACCCTTCAACCGCATGACAGTCGCCGCTAGCGCCCGCACGGGCCTGCAGGACGAGGGTCGGGCGGCGCTGCGCGAGCACTTCTACCCCGCCCAGCGCAGGCTGCTGGCGGTCATGAAGGACGAGCTGCTCCCCAGGGCGCCTGAGAGCGGCTCGCTGTCGAGCTACCCGGGCGGCGACAAGGTCTACGAGGCGCTGATCCTGCGCAACGTGACGCTCCCACTGTCGGCCGCCCACATCCACGCTGTGGGGCTGCGCGAGGTCGCCCGGCTGAGCGCCGAGATGGAGAAAACCAAGGCCGAGGCCGGATTCGACGGTGACCTCGCGGCCTTCAAGAAGTTCCTCTACAGCGACCCGAAGTTCTTCAACCAAAGCGGCGAAGAACTGCTGGACGGCTACCGCGCCATTGCCAAGCGCATCGACCCTGAGCTGCCCAAGCTGTTCGCCCAGCTGCCGCGTTCGACCTACGGCATCCGCGGCATGCCGGCCTACACCGGCGAGGGCGCGGCAGACAACTACAACGGCCCGTCGCTGGACGGCACGACACCCGGCTGGTTCAACGCCAATGCGATTGCCTTCAAGCGCCGGCCCAAATGGGCCATGGAGACGCTCGTCGCCCACGAGACCGTGCCGGGCCACCACCTGCAGATCTCCCGCCAGGTGGAGCTGGGCGAATTGCCGAAGTTCCGCCGCCAGTCGCAGTACTCGGTCTTTAGCGAAGGCTGGGGGCTGTATGCCGAGACGCTAGGCCCGCAGATCGGCCTGTACCGCGACCCCTACACCCGCTTCGGCCACCTGCAGGGACAGATGTTCCGCGCCGCCCGGCTCGTGGTGGACACCGGCCTGCACGCGCAGGGCTGGAGCCGCGACCAGGCCATCGCCTACATGATCGAGCAGACCGGGCACGACCCCGTCTTCATGGCCGCCGAGGTGGACCGCTACACATCGCTGCCCGGCCAGGCGTTGAGCTACATGATGGGCGAGCTGAAGATCCTTGAGCTGCGCGCCCGCGCCGAAGCCGCCCTCGGCGCCCGCTTCGATCAGCGCCGCTTCCACAACGCCGTCATCGACCAGGGCGCCATGCCGCTGCCACTGCTGGAGCAGCGCATCGACGGCTGGATCGCCAGCGAGAAGGCGCGCGCATGAGCCCCGCCTTCTACCCGGTCGGCACGCCCGGCCAGCCTTGGGGCGAGGCGGACGTGCGCGCGTGGCGGGCGCGGCTGGTGCGGCAACGCAGCCACGCGCAGGACGTCGTCGCGGCCATCGACACGCTCCGCAACGACTTCGACGTCAGCGAGTACGGCGCGCTGCACTACGACGGCGAGCGGTTCCCGCTGCTGGCCGTACGCAGCCGCGACTGGCGCGACGAGCTGCCTACCCTCGTCGTCACGGGCGGCGTGCACGGCTATGAGACCAGCGGCGTGCACGGCGCGCTGCGCTACGTGCGCGAGCACGGCCACGCCACCGCCGGCCGCGCCAACCTGCTGGTCGTGCCCTGCGTCAGTCCCTGGGCCTATGAACGCGTTCAGCGCTGGAATTTCGATGCGCTGGACCCGAACCGCAACTTCCGCGCCGGCAGCCCGGCCGGCGAGTCGGCCGCGCTCGTCGCGCTGCTGGCCCCGCTGCACGGCCGCGTGCTGATGCACATCGACCTGCACGAGACGACCGACACCGACGAATCCGAGTTCCGCCCCGCACTGGCGGCACGCGACGGCCAGCCCTTCGCGCCCGGCGAGATCCAGGACGGCTTCTATCTCGTCGACGACATCGACCACCCCCAGCCCGAGTTCCAGCGCGCCGTCATCAACGCGGTCGCGCAGGTGACCCACATCGCTGCGCCGGATGCCAACGGCCAGATCAACGAGTCGCCGCTGCAATCGCCTGGCGTTATCGAGTTCCCGGTCAGCCGCTGGCAGCTGTGCGCGGCCATCACGGGCGCCCGCTTCGCGACGACGACCGAGGTCTACCCCGACAGCCCCCTCGCCACGCCCGAGCAATGCACGCTGGCACAGGTCATCGCCGTCAAGGCGGCCGTGGACTTCGCGCTGGCGCGGGCCTGACGCGGCTACCTCAGGCCGGGTTGTCGATGTCGATGAACTGCCAGGACAGCCCCAGGTCCTGCGCCACCTGGGCGCCCACGGCCTGCACGCCGTAGCGCTCGGTGGCGTGGTGGCCTGCGGCGATGAACGCCACACCGGTCTCGCGGGCGTAGTGCGCCTGCGGCTCGGAGATCTCGCCGGTGACAAAGACATCCGCCCCGGCCGCGATGGCCGACTCGAAATACCCCTGCGCGCCGCCGCTGCACCAGGCCACGCGGCGCAGCGGCCGACCGTCGCCCGGCACCGCCGTCACCGCACGACCCAGCGCCTGCTGCAGCCGCACCGTGAGCGCCGGCAGGTCGGTCGGCTCGACGGCCGCGGTGAAGCCGAGGTCCTGGTCACCGAAGCGGCCATCGGCCGTCCAGCCCAACCGCGCGCCGAGCTGAGCGTTGTTGCCCAGCGCCGGATGCGCGTCCAGCGGCAGGTGGTACGCGAACAGGCTGACGTCGTGCCGCAGCAGCCGGGCCAGCCGCTGCTTCATCCAGCCCGTCACGCGGCCGTCTTGGCCGCGCCAGAACAGGCCGTGGTGCACGAGGATGGCATCAGCCCCGGCCGCGATGGCGGCATCGATCAGCGCCAGGCTGGCGGTGACACCACAGACGAGGTGGCGCACGTCGGCACGACCCTCGACCTGCAGACCGTTCGGCCCATAATCCTTGAAGCGGGCGGGCTCCAGCCACTGGTTGAGCTGGCGTTCCAGCGCGGCGCGATCGGTCATGGGTGTGAGGTGAACGGGTGTTGAGGCGGCTCTGGCTGATTTTCGCGCAGGCGGTCACGGTGATCCTCGCCGCCGTCTTCGTCATTGCAACGCTTAAGCCGCAGTGGCTGCAGGCCTCGCAGCTGCGCGAGGCGCCCATCGCACAGACGGCGCGCCAGATCGCGCTGCCACCGCTGCAGGCCGCGCCGGCTTCCGTTGCACGCATCGGCTTCGCGCAGGCGGCCCGCGCGGCGGCACCCGCCGTCGTCAGCATCACGGCCAGCAAAGCCCCGGCCCAGGCGGCGGGCCGCACGCGCGAGCCGCTGTTCGGCTTCCCGTTCGGCCTCGGCCGGCCGCGCAACGGCCCCCAGCTGGGTCTGGGGTCGGGCGTCATCATCTCGGCCGACGGCGTACTGTTGACGAACAACCACGTCGTTGAAGGCGCGTCGGACATCGAGGTGCAGCTCAGCGATGGCCGCCAGGCGCAGGCCACGCTGGTGGGCACCGATCCCGAGACCGACGTGGCCGTGCTGAAGATCAACCTGCCCGACCTGCCAGCCATCGGGCTGGGCGACGCGACCAGCCTGCAAGTCGGCGACGTGGTGCTGGCCATCGGCAACCCGTTCAACGTCGGCCAGACGGTCACGTCGGGCATCGTCTCGGCGCTGGGCCGCTCGCAGCTCGGCATCAACACCTTCGAGAACTTCATCCAGACCGACGCCGCCATCAACCCCGGCAACTCGGGCGGCGCGTTGGTGGACGCCGACGGACGCCTGGTGGGCATCAACACGGCCATCTTCTCGCGCAGCGGTGGCTCGCTGGGCATCGGCTTTGCCATTCCCGTCGACGTGGCGCGGCAGGTGGCGGCGGCCATCCTGAAGGACGGCAGCGTCTCACGCGGCTGGATCGGTGTGCAGACCCGCGAGCTGACGCCGGAACTGGCCGAGGCACTGAAGCTGGGCAGCGCGCGCGGCGTGCTGATCGGCGGCGTCGTCAATGACGCGCCGGCGGCCAAGGCCGGCATCAGGCCGGGCGACGTGCTGACGCGCGTGGGTGATCGGCCGGTGGCCACGCCGGCCGAACTGCTGGCCAGCGTCGCGGCCCTCAAGCCGCGCAGCCAGGTCGACGTCAGCGTTCAGCGCGGCAGCCAGGCGATGACGTTCTCCGTCGCCGTGGGCCAGCGACCCAAGCCTCAGCGGGCGTCGGAAGACGACTGATCCTCAGGCGCCTTGGTGCTGCGGATGAAGTAGGTGGCCGCAAACAGGCCCAGCTCGTAGAGCAGGCACATGGGGATGGCCAGCGCCAGCTGCGAGACGATGTCCGGCGGCGTGATGACGGCCGCGACGATGAACGCCACGACGATGAAGTAGCCGCGCCATTCGCGCAGCTTCTCCACCGACACGACGCCGATGCGGGCCAGCACGACGACGATGACCGGCACCTCGAAGGCCGCGCCGAACGCGATGAACATGTTCATGACGAAGCCCAGGTAGGCCTCGATATCCGGCGCCGCCGTGATGCTCTTGGGCGCGAAGCTCTGGATGAACTTGAAGACCTGGCCGAAGACGAAGAAATAGCAGAACGCGACGCCGGCAAAGAACAGCAGCGTGCTCGACACCACCAGCGGCAGCACCAGCCGCTTCTCGTGCGAGTACAGGCCCGGCGCGACGAAGGCCCAGGCCTGGTAGAGCACCACCGGCAGCGCCAGCAGGAAGCCGGCCAGCAGCGTGATCTTCAGCGGCACGAAGAACGGCGCGATGACATTGGTCGCGATGAGCTTGGTGCCCTCTGGCAGGTGCGAGACCAGCGGCTGCGCCAGCAGGTCGTACAGCGCGCCGGGGCCAGGGTAGAGGGCGAGCACACCGAAGCAGACGGCGACGGCGACGACGGCGCGCAAAAGCCGGTCGCGTAGCTCCATCAGGTGGGCGACGAAGGGCTGCTCGGTGCCGGCCAGTTCGTCGTGGTCAGGGTTCTGGAAGGAGCTCATGTCCTCGTGCCGGGAGGGCGGAAGCGGGCCACACGGGCGGCGCCGGACTGGGTGTGGCGGCGCACGCCGGCCTTCTGCTTGAACCATAGCGGCGTGGCGCCGCGCTTGAGCCGCCAGTTCTTCTTCGGATGGCGGTACTCGGGCTGCGGCGCCGGTAGCCCGGATTCATAGGATGCGCCCTCGCCGCTCACGTCGCCCCAGGTCTGGTTCAACGCCTGCGTCGCGGAGTCGACCTCCTGGCGCACGCTCTGCTCCACGTCGTTGACGGCCGTCTGGAACTGGGTCTTCATCTTCTGGAGTTCCTCCAGCTCAATGGACCGGTTCACCTCGGCCTTCACGTCGGCGACGTAGCGCTGCGCCTTGCCCAGCAAGGTACCCACCGTGCGGGCGACACGAGGCAGCTTCTCGGGGCCGATGACGATCAACGCCACCGCGCCGATCAGCGCGAGCTTGTCAAAGCCGAAATCAAGCACTAGTCGTCAGATTCAGGACTTGGTCTTGGCGTCGACGTCGACGGTGTTGGGGTCGTTGACCTTGTTGGCCGTGACCTGCTGCGCCGGTGCGACCGGTGCGTCGGTCGAACCATCCTTCATGCCGTCCTTGAAACCCTTGACGGCGGCGCCGAGGTCGGAACCGACGTTGCGCAGCTTCTTGGTGCCGAAGATCGCGATGACGACGACCAGGACGATCAGCCAGTGCCAGATGCTGAATGAACCCATGATGTGTACTCCTTGTGGACTGGCTCAAATTCTAGGTGAGGGGCCGCGCGGCCCTTGCCATCGTGGCGTCACACGCCGACGTTAGCTGGGGGCGAGGCTCAGCCTTTCAACCACGGGCGTGGACCGCCCATCACATGCAGGTGCAGGTGGAACACCTCCTGCCCGCCGTCGGCCCCGGTGTTAATGATGTGGCGGAAACCGTTGGTGACACCCAGTTCCTTCATCAACCGCGGGCCCAGCGTGGTCATCCGGCCGAGCAAGGCCGCATCGGCCTCGGTCACCTCGGCCATCGACGCGATGTGGCGCTTGGGGATGATGAGCACGTGCACCGGCGCCCAGGGATGAATGTCGTGGAAGGCGAGCAGTTCCTCGTCCTCGTAGACCTTCTTGCTGGGGATCTGGCCGGCGACGATCTTGCAGAAGATGCAGTTCGGATCTGCGCTCATCGGGTGCTTCCTCGTTGGGCGAATTCAGCGAGGCCGGACAGGCCTTCGCGGCGGGCCAGCTCGGCCAGCACGTCCTCGGGCTTCAGGCCGAAATGGGCCAGTGCCACCATGCTGTGGAACCACAGGTCGGCGACCTCGTAGACGACCTTCTTCGGGTCGCCATCCTTGGCGGCCATAACGGTCTCGGTGGCTTCCTCGCCGACCTTCTTCAGGATGGCGTCCAGGCCCTTGTCGAACAACTTGGCGACGTAACTGGCGGAAGGGTCGGCGCCCTTGCGGGATTCGATGACCGCACCGACGCGGCGGAGGATGTCGTCACTCATAGATCTTGTGCGCGTCCTTCAGCACCGGTTCGGTGGTGCTCCAGACGCCGTTCTCCAGCTTCTGGAAGAAGCAGCTGTGCCGGCCCGTGTGGCAGGCGATGCCGGGATCGTGCCCGAGCTGCGTGACGGTCAGCAGCACGACGTCGTTGTCGCAGTCCATGCGGATGGCGTGCACCTGCTGGAAGTGGCCGCTCTCCTCGCCCTTGTGCCACAGCTTGTTGCGCGAACGGCTCCAGTAGACGGCCTGGCCGCGCTCGGCGGTAGCGTTGAGCGCCTCGCGGTTCATCCACGCGAACATCAGCACGTCGCCCGTGCCCTGCTCCTGCGCGATGACGGGCACCAGGCCCCGGTCATCCCACTTCACGTCATCAAGCCAAGTCATATGTTCAGTCTAGGTGAGTCGGGCCGGCATGGCCGCGTTCCGCGGCAAACCACTGCAGCACCGGGATGGTGCCAGGCAGCACGGGGGTCACCGCCACCGGCAGTTGGCTCCAGGCCATCTGCTGGCCTTCGAGCATCTGGAAGTCGCCGGTCCAGTCGAACACCTTGCAGAAGTTCAGCCGCACGCGGGCATGCGGATAGTCCATGACCAGCACCTGCCACGGATGGGTCGCGCCGATCCGGATGCCCAGCTCCTCGCGCAGCTCCCGGGCCAGCGCCTGCTCCACCGTCTCGCCGGCCTCGACCTTGCCGCCCGGGAACTCCCAGTAGCCGGCGTAGACCTTGCCCTCGGGGCGCGAAGTCAGCAGGAAGCGGCCTTCGCTGCCGGCCGAATCCCGTTCCACGAGCACGCCGACGGCCACCTCTACCGGCACCCGGTCGACGTCAGACATGGTCCAGCCCCTCCGGCGCATCGCCCTGGATCTCCAGCGCGGACGGCGTGTCGACGCTGCCCCGCCCCGCGCGGTCACGCGCGAACTGGAAGGCCACGCGGCCCGAACGCGAGCCGCGCTCCAGCGCCCAGATCAGCGCGTCCTGGCGGGCCGCTTCGATGGCCGGAGCGTCCAGCCCGAAGTGGCGCAGCCACTGGGCCACGATGGTCAGGTACTCCGCCTGGCTGAACGGGTAGAAGCTGATCCACAGGCCGAAGCGCTCGGACAGCGAGATCTTTTCCTCCACCGCCTCGCCAGGGTGGATCTCGCCAAGTTCACCATGCGTGCCGCCGAGGTTGTCGGCCATCTTCTCGGGCAGCAGGTGGCGGCGGTTACTTGTCGCGTAGATCAGCACGTTGTCGCTGGCGGCTGCGACCGATCCGTCCAGCACGCTCTTCAGCGCCTTGTAGCTGGCCTCGCCTTCGTCGAAGCTCAAGTCGTCACAAAAAACGACGAAGCGCTCCGGGCGCGCCGCCACCTGCTCGACAAGATCCGGCAGGTCGACGAGGTCGGCCTTGTCGACTTCGATGAGACGCAGGCCGCGATCGGCGAATTCGTTGAGCACGGCCTTGATCAGGGAACTCTTGCCCGTGCCCTTGGCGCCGGTCAGCAGCACGTTGTTGGCCGGCCGGCCCGCGACGAACTGGGCCGTGTTGCGCAGCAGCTTCTCCTTCTGCGGCTCGACCTCCTGCAGGTCCGTCAGCCGGATGCGGCTGACGGACCGGACCGGTTCTAGGCACAGCGCGCCATGGCGGCGGCGCGCGCGGAAGGCGGTAGACGCGGCCCAGTCGGGCGGCGTGGGTGCATGGGGCAGCACGGCTTCCAGCCGCGTGAGCAGGCCTTCGGCGCGGCTGAGGAGGGATTCCAGGGCGGCAGACATCGCACCAGTTTAGGCGGCCGCCATTCCCGTCGGGGTTCACGCAAGGTTCACACGCGCTGGTTCCAACGGCCTGTGCCGCCGGCAGGCAGGCGTCAACGTCAGGACACCGCAGCGGCCGAGCATGTCCCCATCCGCAGCCCCACCGAGGACCACCATGCGCACCGCCCTGATCGCCACCACGCTCGCGCTTGCAGCGCTGTCCAGCGCCCACGCCGACACGCTGCCCACCGACGGCAGCTGGGCCGGTTTCACCGTCGACGCCAACCTGCCGCCGTACGGCTTTGGCTGGGTCGCCGACGATGGCACGCCACTGAGCTTCAACATCACGATCGACCCGGGCTTCGTGGGCCGCCTCACCGTGGTGGACACCGGCTTCTCGGGCGACCGCTTCCACGTGTATGACGGCGGCCAGCTGATCGGCAGCACCGGCGCTTCCGTGAACGGCGACACGCGCGGCGACATCACCTTCGACCCGGACGCTGCGCTGGCCAACCCGGCGTTCAGCCGCGGCAGCTTCACGCTGGGCGCCGGCACGCATGCCATCACCGGCGCACTGTTCCAGTCGGCCATCGACGTCGACTACGGCCCGCTGAACGCCACGATCGGCGGCCTGAAGCTCACCGTCAGCCCCGTGCCGGAGCCGGCCACGGCGGCGCTGCTGCTCATCGGCCTGGGCCTGCTGCTCGGCGCGCTGCGCCGCCGCAACGACAACAACAGCTAACTCCGGAGACCCGACATGCGCCTGCACGTCCTGCCCCTCGCACTGGCTGCCGCGCTGGCCGCCGGCACCGCCACGGCCGCCACGCCCATCAGCGTCAAGATCGTGGCCCTCAACGACTACCACGGCAACCTCGAATCCCCCGGCACCTTCGGCCCCAACACGGTGGGCGCCTACGCCAGCGCCGGCAACCGCCCCGACGTGGGCGGCGCCGAGTTCCTCGCTGCCTATGTGGCCGGCATGCGGGCGAAGAACCGCAACACCGTCGTCGTCGGCGCAGGCGACCTGATCGGCGCGTCGCCGCTGATTTCGGCGCTGTTTTTCGACGAGCCCGCTGTCGAGACGCTGAACCAGATCGGCCTGGACTTCTCGTCGGTCGGCAACCACGAGTTCGACAAGGGCAAGGCCGAGCTCCGCCGGCTGCAGACGGGCGGCTGCAAGCTGACCGGCTCCGGCGTGCCGGACACCAACAGCTGCCGCGGCTTCGGTTCATCCGCGCCGGGCACGTTCGATGGCGCGAAGTTCCAGTGGCTGTCGGCCAACGTCGTCGAGACCGCCAGCGGACGGCCGCTCTTTGCGGCGTACGGCGTGAAGAGCTTCGGCGGCGTGAAGGTCGCGTTCATTGGCATGACGCTCAAGGGCACGCCCGGCATCGTCACGCCCACCGGCGTGGCCGGCCTACGGTTCGACGACGAGGCCGACACAGTCAACGCGCTCGTACCCAAGCTGCGCGCGCAGGGCATCGAGTCCATCGTCGTGCTGGTGCACCAAGGCGGCTTCCAGAACGTCATCACCGGCGGCGGCACGCAGGCGACCACCAGCGACATCAACGGCTGCACCGGCGATCTGCGCAACGGCGACGGCAGCGACAGCGACATCCGTGCCATCGTCAAGCGGCTGGACAACGCGGTCGACCTCGTCGTCAGTGCCCACACGCACGCGGCCTACAACTGCTCCAGGAACACGATTGACGTCAGCAGCAACGGTGCAACGACGACATCGCGCGTGGCCGGCGTGCCGAACAAGGTCGGCCGCCTCGTGCCGGTGACCAGTGCCAGCGCCTTCGGCCGCATGGTCACCGAGATCGACCTGCAGATCGACCCGACCACCCGCGACGTCATCGACGTGAGCCCCACCAACGTGCTGGCGGCACGCGACAGGCGCCAGGGCGGCGCCATCGTCGCGGCGACCGATCCAGCCGTCGTCGCCGCGCAGAACCACGTCGCGCAGAACCCCGGCGTCACGAATGTCGTCGCGGCGTACAAGTCAGCCGTCTCGCCGCTGGCCAACGCGGTCGTCGCCACGATCACCGGCGACCTGCCCAACACCGCCAACGCCGCCGGCGAGATGCCGGCCGGCGACCTAATCGCCGATGCGCAGCTCGCCGCGACGCAGCCGGCCGGCCTTGGCGGCGCACAGATCGCCTTCATGAATGCCGGCGGCGTGCGCAACCCGGGCTTCGTCAAGCCTACCGGCGCCAGCTACCCCTATGCCCTGACCTACGGTGACGCCTTCACCGTCCAGCCCTTCGGCAACAGCCTGGTGACGATGACGCTGACGCAGCAGCAGATCAAGGACGTGCTGGAACAGCAGTTCGCCAACTGCCTGGGCCAGGGTGGCAGCAACCGCATCCTGCAGATCAGCAACGGCTTCAGCTACAGCTGGTCCGCCAGCGGCAGCTGCGGCGCGCGCATCCGGAACGTCAGCTTCACGCCGAAGGATCTGACCACCGTGCCGCCGCAGCTCACCGGCCCGACGGAGATGCTGGTCATCAACGGCGTCGTGCAGAACCCGAACAAGACCTACCGCGTGACGGTGAACAACTTCATGGCGACCGGCGGTGACGGTTTCGGCGTGCTCATCGGTGGCACGAATACGCTGGGCGGCGCGCAGGACATCGATGCGCTCATCGCCTACCTCGCCGGCTACAAGGCACCAGCCGCTGCCTACAACGGCGCGGCCGCCGAGCTGGGCAAGCCGCGCATCAGCGTCGCACCTTGACGCCACGCATCCGGCGCTGGGGCCTGCTTCTGGCCGCGCTGCTGGCAGGCGCCACCGCGGCTCACGACGACGCGCTGCCGCCGGCGCAGGAGGTCGTGCGCCAGCACCTGCTCGGCGATGCGCGGGCGGCCCTGTCGCGTGGCGAGCCGGACGCCGCGCTGGTACCGCTGGAAACCGCCGCCGGCATGAGCCATGCGGCCGACACCGAGTTACTGCAGCTGCAGATGCAGTTGCAGGCCGGCCACATCCGCCAGGCGCTGGCATTCGCTGCACACACGGCAGCGGCGCACCGCGACGAACCCGCAGCGCGAGCCTTGCACCTGTGGCTGCTGGCGGTGTCGGGCCAGGCCGACTACGCGCGGCGGCGGTTGAACGTCGGCGATCCGTCAGACGCCGCGCTGGTGCGACTGCTAGACGGCCTGGCCCTCGATCAGCCCTTGCCCGGAGCCGCGCCGGCGCCATGGCCACACGGTGTCGCGGTGCCGCAGCGCGCGCGTCCGGTAACGACCGGGCTGCTGCTGGACGCCGGACAGCTGGCACTGGTGCCCGCATCGGCCGCCCAGGGCAACGCGACGCTGTGGCTACGCAACGGCCTGGGCCGTGCGAGCCACGCGCGGCGCGCCGCAGCCGACCCCGACCTCGCCGCACTCGGCCTGGCCTTGCTGCATGTGGAGCCCCCGCTGCCGGCCACCTCCTCGCTGACGCGCGCGCCGAGGCCGGCGTTTGCCGGAAGCCCGGCGTCCCGGCTGGGCATGCCCCGGGTCGACAGTGCTGGGCCGGCCTGGCCCGTGCTGCAGCTCGGCTTCCTGGGCCGCACGGACCGCCACGGGGCCCAGGCGCTGGGCTGGCCGCGTGGCGCGCTGCTGTCGGGCGGACCGGTGTTCGACGGCGCCGGGCGGCTCATCGGCCTGGCCATGCCCGGCGAGGATGGCGGCGAGCACCTGCTGCCAGCTGCCGCGCTGCCCGGCCTGCCCGTGCGCAGCGACGCGCAGGCCGTCACGCCGGACGAGCTCTACGAGGGCGCCCTGCCCCACATCGCCCAGCTACTGCGCTAACGCGCGCAGCGAGGCTTCGAGTTGCTCGGTCGGCAGCCGCTTGAAGCCGGAGCGCGCATAGCGGTGCAGCCGGCCGATGATGAAGCTGATCCAAACCGACGCGTGGGCGTTGGCTTGCACGGTGGGCGTCAGCGAGCCCTGCGCCTCCGCGGCGGTGCGCAATACCTGGCGCAGCGAAGACTCGACGCGGTCGAAGAACTGGTTGATGCGCGCCGTCAGCCGCTCGTTCTCGTACACCAGCGCATCACCCACCATGACGCGCGCCATGCCGGGGTTCTTCTCGCCGAACTGCAGGACGAGGCTCGCGATGCGCGCGGCCGGGCCGGGGGGCGGCAGCGGATGCGGCGCGTCGACGACCTGGTGGATGAGCCCGAAGACGCTGTGCTCGATGAAGTCGATCAGCGCCTCGAACATCTGCGCCTTGCTGGCGAAGTGGCGGTAAAGCGCCGCTTCGCTCACGTCCAGCCGGGCGGCCAGCGCCGCAGTGGTGATGCGGTCGGCGCCCGGCTGCTCCAGCATGCTGGCCAGCACCTGCAGAATCTGCGTGCGCCGCTCGCCGGGCTTGGGGCGCCTCTTGGGGATGGGCGGGGCGGTGGCAGGCAGGTCGGCGTCCATGGCGGGGATGCTAGTCCCGCAGCCAGCCCAGCCGCCGGGCCTCGTAAATTGCCTCGACCTTGGAGCGCACGTGCAGCTTGCGGTAGACGCGCTTCACGTAGGTCATGACCGTGTGCGGCGAGACCTGCATGAACTGCGCGATCTCGTCGAACGTGAAGCCCTTGGCCGCTAGATGCAGCACGCGGCTCTCCTGCTCGGACAACGCGACGATCTCCTCGTCGGCCAGCGTCGCGGCCATCGCTTCAGGCGACGGCCCTTGGGCGCTCTGCGCGCCGGGCGCCAGGCGCACCAGCAGCCGGCGGGCGATGACCGGGCTGATGGGGCTGCCGCCCGCACGCAGCGAGCGCAGCTGGCCCGGCAGGTCCAGCGCAAGGCTGTCCTTGAGCAGATAGCCGGTGGCGCCAGCCTCAATGCTCGCGACGACATGCTGCTCGTCCCCAAACACGGAGATGACCATGACTTCGCATTGCGGGCGCGTTTGCGCCGCATGGCGGATCAGCTCGATGCCGCTGCCACCGGGCAGATCGAGGTCCACGAGCAGCACGTCGGGCTGCAGCTGGTCGAACATGCGGCGGCCCTGCGGCAGATCGGGGGCGATGCCGAGGAGCTCGATGTCGGGCACGCTGCCCAGGGCATGCGTAAAGGCCTCGCGGAAGCGGGCCTGGTCTTCGACGATGAGGACCGAGAACGGGGTCATTGACTCTTCAGCTTCATCAAAAGCGCTATTTTCGGCTGAGGATACGCCTCGACCGCCGCTGTCTTCCTTCAGAAGTGGGGCAATCTTGCCAGCGCCGCCAGCGAACGCACGCGGTGGCTCACATAGGGCGGGCGGCGATGCAGCCTCGCCGCACCCGCGCTGCGCAGCCAGCGCTGCATCCATACGGTGGACAGCCCCAGCCGGTGCGCGGACTTCTGGTGGATCAGCGTGTCCTCCACCAGCACGCAGCGCTCGGGCCGCAGCCCCAGTCGAGCCAGCACGAGGCGGAACATGCGCGCGTCCGGCTTGGGCCGCGACTCGCCGAAGCAGGCCATGTCCTCGATGCAGATCAGCCGCTCGAACATGCCGCGCAGACCGATGGCAGCCAGCACGCGCTCGGCGTAGGCGCGCGGCGCGTTCGTCAACAGGAACTTGCGGCCGCGCAGCCGGCGCAACGCGGCCAGGTCGTGCGCATGACCGTGCAGGTGCTCGTCCAGGCCCGGCAACTGGTGCGTTTCATCCAGGAAGTGAGCGGGCTTGATACCGTGGTGGCGCTGCAGGCCGGTCAGCGTCGCGCCGTAGCGGAGCCAGTAACGGTGCCGCAACGCGACGGCCTCATGCATGCTCAAGCCGAGGTGCGTCTGGATGTAGGCGGTCATGGACTCGTTGAGCGCCGGCATCGCCCGGTGCGACGCGTTGTGCAACGTGTCGTCGAGGTCGAAGAGCCAGACGCGCTCGCGGACATTCACGTCGGTCGGCGTGACGAGCTCATTGCAAGCACGCGCTTTCGGCCTGGACGCGGCACGCGCATTTCTTCTCATCGAGACGAAATCATCGTGCCGTAGGCCTGGTCGGTCAGCACCTCCAGCAGCATCGCGTGCGGCACCCGGCCGTCGATGATGTGGACGGCATTGACACCGCTCTTGGCCGCATCGATAGCGCCGGCGATCTTCGGGATCATGCCGCCACTGATGGTGCCATCGGCCACCAGCTCGTCGATGCGACGCGGCGTCAGCTCGGTCAGCAGGTCGCCCTGCTTGTCCAGCACGCCACGGATGTTGGTCAGCATCAGCAGCTTTTCGGCCTGCAGTACCGTAGCCAGCTTGGCGGCCACGACGTCGGCATTGATGTTGTAGCTCTCGTTCTTCTCGCCGAAACCGATCGGACTGACGACAGGGATGAACTGGTCGTCCTGCAGCGCCTTCACGACAGACGGGTCGATGCTGACGATGTCGCCCACTTGGCCGATGTCGTGCTCCTTGGCGGGGTCGTCCTTGTCTAGCATCCTGAGCTTCTTCGCGCGGATCATGCCGCCGTCGCGCCCCGTCAGCCCCACGGCCTTGCCGCCCGCGGCGTTGATGAGACCCACGATGTCCTGCTGCACCTCGCCGGCCAGCACCCACTCGACGACGCTCATCGTCTCTTCGTCGGTCACGCGCATGCCCTGGATGAAGTGGCCCTTCTTGCCAAGCTTGTTCAGCGCGTCCTCGATCTGCGGGCCGCCCCCGTGCACAACGATGGGGTTCAGCCCCACAAGCTTCAACAGCACGACGTCCTCGGCAAAGTCCTGCTGCAGCGCCGGGTCGGTCATCGCATTGCCGCCGTACTTGATGACGATGGTCTTGCCGTGGAACTTGCGGATGTAAGGCAGCGCTTGAGAAAGGATCTCGGCCTTCTCGCGCGGCGCGACGTGGGACACGTCGGTGGTGGGATGCGGGGTCATGCGGGCAGCTCCGGGGAAATGCGGCGCATTCTAGGAAGCCGCCGCGACATTGGCCGGCCTCAGCGTGTAGACGTCGGCGCCGGCTGCACCCACTCGTGCACGGCGGCCTGCACTTCCGTCTGGATGAGGTGCCGCACCACCTCGACCTTGCGCTCGGACGACAGCGCCTTCCAAGGGTCGGTGCCCTGGTGGCCGGGGTCCGCGAGGGCGATGCTGGCGCGGGCGAGGTGCGCCGCCTGCAGATCCAGCGTCGCCACGTCCACCAGGTAGACGTCGAAATACGCATACGGCGCCAGGAAGCCCTCCCCGACCTCGTTGCTGTCGGCCCGCTCTACGGTCACCATGGTGTCGATGTAGAAACCCAGCCCTTCGAGCTGGCCGGCGCCGGTCATGCTGCGGTACATCTGCAGCTTGGCCTCGGCACGCGCCGGCTGGATGAGCACGAGATGGGACAGCTTGGCGGCGCGCGCCGCGTCCAGCAGGGCCTGGGTGACCAGCACCGCCTGTCCGTCGCGCTTCCAGGGCATGCTGCCGTCGGCCGGGCGCGCCAGCAGCACGGCGTCGCCCAGACCCTCGCGCCGGGCGCTGTCGGCCGTCGTTCGCAGTACGAAATTCTCGAAGTCGCCAGGCGCCATCTTGACCGTCTCGCGCGCGTTGCGGTCCACGCGCGTGCCGGTGGTCGGCGCGCGGATGACGAGCTCCAGCTCGCGGCCCAGCACGGACATGACGCCCAGCTTCGTGATCGGCGCGGCCGCGGCCAGCCCGCTGGCCAGCAGGGTCAGGGCAATGACGACGGGACGCAGCAAGGTTCGCATGGCGGGATTCCGGGATGAAGGTAAGCGGCAGGTTAGCCCACGGCGCGAACACCCCTCGCGGTGAATCCTCACAGCCGACCGCCACGCCAAAATGCCGCCATGCAAGCCAGCGCCTATCTGAAGCTCTCCATCGCCACGGCCCTGGTGACGATTGTCCTGAAGGCGGCGGCCTGGCAGTGGACGGGTTCGGTGAGCATGGCGGCCGATGCGTTGGAGTCGCTCGTCAACCTGGCAGGGGCGGCCTTCGCGCTCGCGATGGTCACGCTCGCCCAGCAGCCGCCCGACGCCGAGCATCCCTACGGACATCACAAGGCCGAGTACTTCTCCGGCGGCTTCGAGGGCATCCTGATCATCGCGGCGGCGCTGGGCATCCTCTGGGGCGCGGTCGACCGCTGGCGCCACCCGCAGCCGCTGGAGTCGGTCGGCCTCGGCGTGGTGCTGTCCGTCGTCAGCTCTTCGCTGAACGGCGCACTGGCCTGGGCGATGCTGCGCAAGGCGCGGGAGGTTCGCTCAGCGGCGCTGGAGGGGGACGCCCGCCATCTGTTCACGGACGTGTGGACGTCGGCCGGCGTCGTGGCAGGGTTGCTGGGCGTGATGGCGACCGGCTGGCAATGGCTGGACCCGCTGCTGGCCGTCGCCGTGGCGCTGAACATCCTTCGCGAGGGCGTGCACCTGCTGCACGAAGCCTCGCGCGGACTGATGGACGAGGCGCTGGACGCAGACAGCCTGGCCCGCATACACGCCGTGCTCGACGGCTTCCGCGAGCCGCACCCGGTGCGCTTCGACCACATCGCCAGCCGCGTGGCCGGCCAGCGCCGCTTCGTGGACCTGCACATGCACATGCCGGCCCAATGGACGCTGGCGCGCGCCGCAGCACTGCGCGGCGATGTCGAGCGCGCGCTGCTGGGCGCCGTGCCCGGCCTGCGCGCCAGCATCCAGCTGCTGCCGATGGACATGGAAGCCCGTACCCTCCAGGACGAGGACGCCGCATGATCGCGGTACTGCAGCGCGTGCGCGAAGCCCGCGTGGAGGTGGCTGGCGAGGTGGTCGGGGCCATCGGGCCTGGGCTGCTGATGCTGGTCTGCGCCGAGCCTTCGGACAGTGAGGCGACGGCCGAAAAGCTTGTCGCCAAGGTGCTCAAACTGCGTGTCTTCAGCGACGAGGCCGGCAAGATGAACCGCAGCCTGCAGGACATCGCCGGCGGCCTGCTGATCGTCAGCCAGTTCACGCTGGCTGCCGACACATCGGGCGGCAACCGGCCCAGCTTCACGGGCGCCGCGCCCTCAGAACAAGGGCGGCGGCTCTACGAGCACACGCTGGCGTTCGCCCGACGGCAGCATGCCGATGTCGCCTGCGGCCGCTTCGGTGCGGACATGCAGGTGCATCTGATCAACGACGGCCCGGTCACGATCCCCATGCGGCTCGGCTGAGACCGCCCCAGTCACTCGTCGTCCTGCCAGCGGCGCAGCCGGCGCCTGATCTCGTCCTGCACCTTGCGCAGGTCGGTCGCGGAGGCCAGCGTGAAGCGGTCCCACTCAGGCGTGCGCGCCGGACGCCTGGCAAGCCGCACCTGCACTTGCGCACCATCGAGCGAAAGTTGCAGCACCTCGTCGGCGCCGAGGAGCCAGCCCTCGCCGCGCTCGGCCAGCACGCGTTGGTCCCGCACGAAGCGGCGCATTGTCTGCACCGCGGACGCCGCGTTGAACGGCGGCGGCGCCATCTCCCAGGAATCGTCATCCATGCCTGTCTCCTTGGCCGGCGCCGCAATCGCGGACGCAGCGCGCGCCGGTCAGGCTGCGAAGGCTACCGCCTCCGGCTCGCCGCGGGGCAGGCTGGCCCAGCGCTCGGCGGTCAGTTCGTACAGCAGTGCCGCCGCACTGCCGGGCCCGTCCGACACCGTGCCCTTGAGCCGCAGGCCCAGGCTGTCCAGCGTCTTACGGGTCGGCACGTTGTTGGGCAGCACGGCCGCGATGACGGACGGCTCCTGGCGCTGCTCGAAGGCCTGCTGGAACGCGTGCAAGGCCATCTCCGACGCCAGGCCGCGGCCCCACGCCTGCGGTGTAATTCGGTAATACAGATACAACCCCGCATGCCCGGCAACGCTGCGTCGCATGAGGCCGCCAAAGCCGATCAGCTCGTCCGGCCGTTCGCGCCACGCGATGGCCCAGTGTCCGAATCCGTAAGCCCGCCAGTGCACGATCCAGTCCTTCAGCTGCGCCTCGGTGGCGATGCGGCCATGGGGCGTGGCGGCAGCGCAGAAGCGCGTGACGGCCGGATCGGCGTAGAGCGCCATCAGGGTATCGAGATCGCTGTCCCGGGGCGGGCGCAGCACCAATCGGTGGGTGACAAGGGCAGCCGGAGAGGCGGGCACGGGATCGCAAGCGTCGGTCAGGGCCATGAAACAGCGCGAAACTCGGTACAAACCCCAGCAGGGTAAACACGAGACGCTTTTGGGGGAAGCCCGGACTGACGGGCTTTGTCGCGTTCCCGTCACAAATCCACGTCGCCGGCTTCAGCCAGCCGCTACCGGCGATGCCAGGCCTGCGAGTACGCAGCCGGCGTACAGCCGACCAGCCGCCGGAAATCGGCGATGAAGTGGGCCTGGTCGAAGTAGCCGAGCTCCTGCGCGAGCGCCGCCCAGGAGACCGGCTGGCCGGCCTGCACCCGGGCCAGCGCCTCATGCAGCCGGTATCGGTTGATGACCCATTTGGGCCCGACGCCGACATGCTGGCTGAAGAATCGCTGCAGGCTGCGCAGCGTCATGCCCCAGCGGTCGGCCAGTTGCTGGGCCGACAGCAGCTCGTGATCGGCGGCGGCGCTGTCGACGATGCGGCCGGCCAACAGCGCCGGCTCACTGGACGGCGGCAGGTGGGCACGCAGCACATCCGAGGCGAGGTCGGCGGCGCTCGCGTCGTCAGCCGCATGAAGCACCTCAGCCAGACGTTGGACATCGTCGCCCATGAGCGCCTGTGCCGGCAGCGACGCATTGGCCAGGCCCGACACCGCGCGGCCGAGCCAGGCGCGCAGCGCGCCGGGGCGGAACTTGATGCCGAATGCCATGGAGCGCCCCTCCAGCCGGCGCGTCCAGCGGCCTGTGTGCACGCCCCACAGGTCCGCCCGCTCCGGCTCCACGACGAGATGCAGGTTCGGATGCGGCAGCGTCTCCTGTACCTGGGGCGGCAGGCCTTCGAGGTTCCAGCGCACAAGCCAGAAGTGCTCCACGCGGTCGGCGAGATCCGTCGGCGCCTCGACGCGTCCATGCGCGAACTCGCCGACGCGCAGGCGGTGCAGCACGCCTCGGGCCGGTGGCAGCCCACGCGCCGGTCGCGTTTTTCCAATCGTCATGGCGGGGTTGCGGCTGCAATAGGGCCTGGCGACACGAGCCAGGCAACGGATGATGTCATGAGACTTTTCACGCAACCCCTGGCGTTGGCCGCGGCCCTGACGCTCGCAGCCGGCACCGCAATTTCAGCTCCGCAGGAGACGACGATGAACCTCGAAGTGGCGAGCGGCCCGTTCGACGTGAAGCTTTCTCAGGAGCCGCCCAGCGCCGCGGCCGAGGTGGCCGGCATCGGCCGGATGTCGCTGGACAAGCACTTCCACGGTGCGCTGGACGCCACCAGCCGCGGCGAGATGATCGCCTTCCGCAGCACGACACCTGGCTCGGCCGGCTATGTGGCCATGGAGACGGTGCGCGGCCAACTGGCCGGCCGAGAGGGCAGCTTCGTGCTGCAGCACAGCGCGACGATGACGCGCGGCGAGCCGGCCCTGTCCATCACCGTCGTGCCCGATTCGGGCACCGGCGCGCTGCAAGGCCTGACCGGCCACATGACCATCGAGATTGCGGCAGACGGCGCGCACCGCTACCGCTTCGAGTACGCGCTGCCGCCGCGCTGAGTCAGGGCAAGTCGACCTTCACCCGCTTGAAGCGGGAACCGCCGCCGCTGTGGATGCTGACGGCCGACTTCGCGCAGCCGAAGCGCTTGGCCACCAGTGCGATCAGCTCGGCGTTGGCCTTGCCATCGACCGGCGGCGACTTCAGCCAGGCGGTCCAGGTACCGTCGGCCTCCTGGACCAGCTCGGACCGCGACGATCCGGGCTTGGCCTTCAGCTGCAGCGTGGCAGTGCTCAACCGACCAGCATCGCGTTGACGCGGCGGACGTAGGCGGCCGGGTCTTCCAGGTGGCCGCCTTCGGCCAGCACGGCCTGGTCGAACAGCACCTGGGCCAGGTCATCGAAATGCGCACTGTTGTCCAGGCGCTTGACGAGGGCGTGGTCGGGGTTGATCTCGAGCGTCGGCTTGCTCTCGGGCGCCTGCTGGCCAGCCTGCTTCAGCAGGCGGGCCAGGTGGCCGCTGACGTCGCCTTCTTCCACGACGATGCAGGCCGGCGAGTCAACGAGGCGGGTCGTCACGCGCACGTCCTTGGCGCGGTCCTTCAGCGCTTCCTTGAGCTTGTCGACCAGCGGCTTGAAGGCCTCGGCAGTGGCCTCAGCCTTCTTCTTTTCTTCCTCGTCCTGCAGCTTGCCGAGATCGACAGACCCCTTGGCGACGGACTGCAATTGCTTGCCGTCGAATTCGTAGAGGTGGCTCAGCATCCACTCGTCGACGCGGTCCACCAGCAACAGCACCTCGATGCCCTTCTTGCGGAAGATCTCCAGCTGCGGGCTGTGCTTGGCCGCGGCCAGCGAGTCGGCGGTGATGTAGTAGATGGTCTCTTGGCCTTCCTTCATGCGCGACACATAGTCGGCCAGGCTCACGCCTTCGTCCGCGTGCGTGGACGCGAAGCGGAACAGCTTGGCCAGGCGCTCCTGGTTGGCATGGTCCTCGCCGATGCCTTCCTTCAGCACCTGGCCAAAGTCCTTCCAGAACTCGGCGTACTTCTGCTTCTCGGCGGCGTCATCGCTGTTGGCGAGGCTTTCCAGCATGCCCAGCACCCGCTTGGTCGAACCCTCGCGGATCGCCTTCACGTCGCGGCTTTCCTGCAGCAGCTCGCGCGACACGTTCAGCGGCAGGTCGGCCGAGTCGATCACGCCCTTCACGAAGCGCAGGTAGACCGGCATCAGCGCCTCGGCGTCGTCCATGATGAAGACGCGCTTCACGTACAGCTTGACGCCGCCACGCTTGTCGCGGTTCCACAGATCGAACGGCGCCTTTTTGGGGATGTAGAGGAGCTGCGTGTACTCGCTGCGGCCCTCGACACGGTTGTGCGTGTAGGCCAGTGGCGCCTCGGTGTCGTACGAGATCTGCTTGTAGAACTCCTCGTACTGCTCTGCCGTGATGTCGCTCTTGCTGCGCGTCCAAAGCGCAGAGGCCTTGTTGACCGGCTCCCATTCGTCGGTGACGACCTGCTTCGCGTTCTCGGCATCCCAGGTCTCCTTGCGCATCAGGATAGGCAGTGAGATGTGGTCGCTGTACTTGCTGACGGTGGACTTCACGCGCCAGGTCTTCAGGAACTCTTCCTCGCCCTCGCGCAAATGCAGGATGACGTCGGTGCCACGGCCTTCCTTGGTGATGGTTTCCAGGTCGTACTCGCCGGTACCTTCACTGGTCCAGCGCACGCCCTGGTCGGCCGGCAGCCCGGCGCGGCGGGTCTCGACGGTGATGCGGTCGGCGACGATGAAGCCCGAGTAGAAGCCCACGCCGAACTGGCCGATGAGCTGAGCGTCCTTCTTCTGGTCGCCGTCCAGCTTGGCCATGAACTCGCGCGTGCCGCTCTTGGCAATGGTGCCCAGGTGCGCCGCGGCTTCTTCGGCGCTCATGCCGATGCCGTTGTCGCTGATCGTCAGCGTCTTGGCCTCTTCATCGAACTTGATGCGGACTTCGAGGTTGGGCTGGTCTTCCCACAGCGCCGCGTTGTCCAGCGCTTCGAAGCGCAGCTTGTCGCAGGCGTCGCTGGCGTTGCTCACCAGCTCGCGAAGGAAGATCTCCTTGTTGGAGTACAGGCTGTGGGTGACGAGGTGCAGGATCTGCTTGACTTCGGCCTGGAAAGCGTGGGTTTGCTTGGTCATGGCGGGTTGGGTCTGAAAAAGCGAAACGCGGCCAATATCGGGCCGCGTTTCAGGGATTCAAGAGGCTGTGCGGGAATTCTCTCAGCCGCGCCGCGCCTTGACCGCCTCACTCAGCACGTCCAGCACGGCGAGCGAATCATCCCAGCCCAGGCAGGCGTCGGTGATGCTCTTGCCGTATTGCAGCGTGGCCGGGTCGTCCTTGCCGGGCGTGAACTTCTGGGCGCCGTCGTTCAGGTGGCTTTCCACCATGACGCCGAAGACGCTGTTGCTGCCCTCGCGCAGCTGGCCGGCGATGTCGCGCGCCACGTCGAGCTGGCGGCTGTGCTGCTTGCTGGAGTTGGCGTGCGAGCAGTCCACCATCAGGCGCTGCGCCAGCTTGGCCTTGTCGAGGTCCGCACAAGCTTCGGCCACGCTCTTGGCGTCATAGTTGGGCGCCTTGCCGCCACGCAGGATGACATGGCAGTCTGCGTTGCCGCGCGTCTCGACAATGGCGACCTGGCCGTTCTTGTGCACCGACAGGAAATGGTGGCCGCGGGCGGCGGCCTGGATCGCGTCGGTCGCGATCTTGATATTGCCATCAGTGCCATTCTTGAAGCCGATGGGCGCCGACAGGCCCGAAGCCAGCTCGCGGTGCACCTGGCTCTCGGTCGTGCGGGCGCCGATGGCACCCCAGGAGATCAGGTCGCCGATGTACTGCGGCGAGATGACGTCCAGGAACTCGCTGCCGGCCGGCATGCCTAGGCGGTTGATCTCCAGCAGCAACTGGCGCGCGATGCGCAGGCCCTCGTCGATGCGGTAGCTCTCGTCGAGATAGGGGTCGTTGATGAGCCCCTTCCAGCCCACCGTGGTGCGCGGCTTCTCGAAGTAGACGCGCATGACGATCTCCAGCGTGCCGGCGTACTTCTCGCGCTGCTCCTTGAGCTTGCGGGCGTACTCGATGGCCGCGGTCGGGTCGTGGATGGAGCAGGGGCCGATGACGACGAGCAACCGGTCGTCCTTGCCGCTCATGATCTGGCGGATGCGCTGGCGCGTCTGGCTGATCAGGTTCTCCATCACGGTGCCGCGGATGGGGAAGAAGCGGATCAGGTGCTCCGGCGGCGGCAGCGGCGTCACGTCGACGATGCGCTCGTCATCGGTGGCGCTGGTCTTGTCGTCCTGGGAGTACCAGCGCTGGGCTTCGGGTTGGACGGAGGAGACTTTGGCGTTCATCGGAGTCAGCCTTTCAGAAAGCAAAAAACCGCCGGGCTTGGCGGCCTCGGCGGTTTTTGGGGAGTTTGCTGTTCAGCGCGCGCGCTCAGGACTCTCCACCGCCGGGGCGGGGAAAAAACCAAAAGCTAAAGTAGGCAGCGCGGGACATGCCTGAAATCTAGCATGCCGGCCCGCGGGCCGCTTCGGCGGCTTGCAAACCAGCCGTCGCGCGGCGCGATGGGACAACGGGCGTCATGACAGCAGCTGCAGCGCCTGACGCGCTGCCACCCATTCCTCGTTGGTCGGCTCCACAGCCACCCGCACCGCGCAGGCCGGCGCGGAAATGACCGCCTCGTTGCGCGCGTTGGCTTCATCGTCCAGCACGAGGCCCAGAAAACCCAGCCCCGCCACGACGCGCCGGCGCACCTCGGCCTGGTGCTCGCCGATGCCGGCCGTGAAGACCAGCAGGTCCAGCCCGCCGAGCACGGCCACCAGCGCGCCGATCTCCCTCACGATGCGCCGCACGAACAGCGCTAGCGCCGCCGCGCAGCGCGGGTCGTCGGCCTCGTGGGCGAGGAGCTCGCGCGGGTCGGCCGAGCGGCCCGACACACCGAGCAGGCCGGACTGGTGATAGAGCAGCTGGCCGACCGCATGCACGTCCAGCCCCTCGATCTCCATCAGGTAGAGCAGCGCGCCCGGGTCCAGTGCGCCGCAGCGTGTGCCCATCATCAGCCCGTCCAGCGCGGAGAAGCCCATCGTCGTCGCGACGCTGCGCCCATCCTGCATGGCGCAAAGGCTCGCGCCGCTGCCCAGGTGGGCGACGATGCACCGCCCGCGCGCCGGCTCGCCATGGCGCTCCGGCAGCACGATGGACTGGTACTCGTAGGACAGGCCGTGGAAGCCGTAGCGGCGCAGGCCACGCTCCCAGGCCGACCAGGGCAGCGGCAGCAGCTGCTCCACCTGCGGCAGCGTGTGATGGAAGGCGGTGTCGAAGCAGGCCACCTGGGGCAGGTCGGGCCGCTGCTTCAACAGCACCTCCATGGCCTCCAGCGCGAAGGGCTGGTGCAGCGGGGCGAGCGGGACGTATCCGCGCAACTCAGCCAGTGCGGCCGCATCGACGCGCAGCGGTGCCGCGTGGTGGGCGCCGCCATGGACGACACGGTGAGTCACGGCGCGCACCGGCACCGCCCCGAGACGGGCGCGGATGGCCTCGCGGATGACGCCCAGCGCATCGTGATACGGCTCGGCATCGCCCAGGGTCAGCGAACACTCCACGCCGTCCTGCGCCTGAAGGCTGGCGTTGCCACTGCCGATGCCCTGTACCTTGCCGCCCCACCAGGGCTGGCGCGGCGGGTCTTGAGTACCTGCGTCGAAGAGGGCGAACTTGATGCTCGACGAGCCGCAGTTCAGCACGACGACGACCGACGCAGGCGGGTTAGAGGCGAGGCTCACGGCGGCGTGCTCCGGTAGTGGTGGGCCAGCAGCACGGCCAGCGCACAGGAGGCGATGCGGGACTCGGCGCCGTCGGCCCGGCTGGTCAGCACGATGGGCACGCGGGCTCCCATGACGATGCCGGCGCTGGCCGCGCCGCCCAGGTATTCGAGCTGCTTGGCCAGCATGTTGCCGCTCTCCAGGTCGGGCACGACGAGCACGTCGGCCTGGCCCGCCACGCCGGACTGGATGCCCTTGATGCGCGCGGCGGCGATGGAGACGGCGTTGTCGAAGGCCAGCGGCCCGTCCAGCTCCGCGCCGGTGATCTGGCCACGGTCGGCCATCTTGCACAGCGCTGCGGCGTCCAGCGTCGCCGGCATGTGTGCGTTGACGGTCTCGACCGCCGCCAAGATGGCCACCTTGGGCCGCGCCACGCCGATGGCCTGGGCCAGATCGATCGCGTTGCGCACGATATCGGCCTTGTGCTCCAGCGTCGGCGCGATGTTGAGCGCGGCGTCCGTGATGATGAACGGGCGCGGATAGGCCGGCGTCTGCATCAGGAAGCAATGGCTGGCGCGGCGGCTGGTGCGCAGGCCGGCGCTGGCGTCCAGCACGGCGGTCATCAGCTCGTCGGTGTGCAGGCTGCCCTTCATCAGCGCCTGCACCTCGCCCTGCCCGGCCAACGCGGCCGCGCGCGCGGCGGCGGCATGGCTGTGAGCCACGTCGTCAATGGCGATGCCGGCAAGATCCCAGCCGTGCTCGGCGGCCACGGCCTCCACGCGGGCACGGGGCGCGACGAGAACCGGCTCGATGAGGCCGGCGTCACGCGCCTCCAACGCAGCCCCGAGGCTGACGGCATCGCACGGATGCACCACCGCCACCTTGACCGCGCCCAGCGGCCGCACCGCCGCCAGCAGCCGCGCCAGGCCGCCACCGCCCTCGCTCAGGCGCACCTCGGGCAGCTGGCTGGCCTGCCATTCGATGCGCTCCTTCGGCGCGATGACCTCAGCCTCGCCCTCGATGACCGTCTGCCCCTGCTGGTTCACACACCGGCAGGCCAGCGTCAGTCGGCGATGCTCGGCCTCCCGGGACGTGACGGTCACGCACACCTGCAGCACGTCGCCGATGCGCACGGGAGCGAGGAATTTCAGCGTCTGGCCGAGGTAGATGGTGCCAGGGCCGGGCAGGCGCGTTCCTAGCACGGCCGAGATCAGCGCACCGCCGAACATGCCGTGGGCGATGACGCCATGGAAGCGCGTGGACGCGGCGAAGCCAGCGTCCAGGTGCTGCGGATTCACGTCGCCCGACAGCACAGCGAAGAGCTGCAGGTCGGCCGCCGTGACGGTGCGCTCCAGCGAGGCACTGTCGCCGACGGCGATCTCGTCGAAGCTGCGGTTGTGCAGCAGTTGCAGGCGCGGTGGGTTCATGACTCTCCTTGTCGCATTCATTCAGGGCAGAGCGCCGGTCCGCCCCAAGCCGTCCCTGCGGGTGCCCGACCGGGACTGCTCGCGATCAGCGAGGCAATACTGGGCGAGGGGCTCACATCCATTTCAGGCCATCAGGCCGATGGTCTTGCGAAAACGTGACAGCGCCGCGGCGAACAGCGCGCTGCCGATGGCGGCGACCGCGAGCAGCTGCGGCCAGACGACTTCGAGCCCGGCACCGCGATAGAGGATGGCCTGGCCGGCGGCGACGAAGTGGGTCGTCGGCGCGGCCTCCATGACCCACTGAACCAGCGCCGGCATGCTCTCGCGCGGCGTGACACCGCCGGACAGCATCTGCAGCGGCAGCAGCACGAGGACCAGCAGCATGCCGAACTGCGGCATGGAGCGCGCGAGCGTCGCGAGAAAGATGCCCATCGACGTCGTCGCGAACAGGTGCAGCGCCGCGGCCAGGCCGAACAGTGCCACCGAGCCCTGCACCGGCACATGCAACGCGCCCTGCACGACCAGGGCCAGCGAGGCCATGGCCGCGACGAGCACGACCAGCCCCATGGACCAGACCTTGGCCAGCATGATCTCGGCAGGCGTGACCGGCATGACGAGCAGGTGCTCCACCGTGCCGTGCTCGCGCTCGCGGATCAGCGCGGCCCCGGTCAGGATGATGGACAGCATGGTCACGTTGTTGATGATCTCCATCAGCGAGCCGAACCAGGCGTGCTCGAGGTTGGGGTTGAAGCGCATGCGTAGCGCCAGCTCCACCGGCATGGCCGTGGTGCCGGCCTGGCGCTGCACGAAGGCATTGACCTCGCCGGCGACGATCTGTTGGATGTAGCCGCCGCCGGTGAAGGCCTGGCTCATGCGCGTCGCGTCGACGTTGAGCTGCAGCGCCGGCTGGCGGCCCGCCAGCACGTCGCGCTGGAAACCGGGCGGGATGACGAGCACGAAGGTGTAGTCGCCGCGGTCCATGCCGGCGTCAATGTCGCGCGCCGCGATCAGGTCGGGGCTTCGGAACTGCGGCGGATAGAAGCTGGATGCCAGCCGCGCGGACAGCGGCGACGCGTCCTCGTCGACGATGGCGATGGCCGCGTGGCGCAGGCTCTCGGGCATGGCGGTCGCGGCGACGTAGATGGAGATGCTGAAGGTATAGGCGATCAGCACCAGCATCATGGGGTCGCGCCACAGGCTCCACAGCTCCTTGATGCCGAGGCGGTAGACATGGGCGAGGTTGAGGCGGGGCATGGTTGTCAGACGCTCCGCTGTAGTTGCGGTGGGGCGATGGCAAGGTCCATGCCGGGACGAAATCCCGGTATGGGCCCGGCCAGAAAGACAAAGCAACGAAGCAGCATCACCTCTCCTGCTTCCTCAACAGCAGCATCGCAGTCCCCAGAATGACCGGCACAGCAACGGCCAATGGCCAGAGGCTCGACCACAAGTCGGGCAAGGCCAGCGCCTTGCTGAACACGCCCCGGCTGATCGTCAGGAAGTGCGCCGCCGGATAGACGCGGCCGATCAGCAAGCCCACCCCTTCCAGCGACGACACCGGGTCGATCAGCCCCGCGAACTGCACGCAGGGAATCAGCGTGCCGATCATCGTGACGAACAGCGCGGCGATCTGGCTGCGCGTAAAGGTCGAGGCCAGCAGGCCCAGCCCCGTCGCCGCGACGACGTAGAGCAGCGCGGCCACCGACAGCGCCATCAGGCTGCCCTTCAACGGCACGCCGAACACTGTCACCGCAAGCACCACGAGCAGGAAGAAGTTCAGCATCGCCAGCAGCACGTAGGGCAGCTGCTTGCCGAGCAGGAACTCGCTGCGCCGCACCGGCGTCACATAGAGATTGAGGATGGAGCCCAGCTCCTTCTCGCGCACCACGGACAGCGCCGTCAGCATGGCCGGGATCATCATCAGCAACATCGGGATGACGGCCGGCACCATGGCCGGCAGACTCTTCACGTCGGGGTTGTAGCGATAGCGCAGCTCCACATGGCTGGGCGCGGCCAGCGTGACGCCGAAGCGCTCGCGCGCCATCTCCACGAGCCAGAGCTGGTGCATGGCCTGCACATAGCCGCGCGAGGTCTCGCCGCGCGTGGGCATCGCGCCGTCCACCCAGACGCCGATCTGCGCCGAATGGCCACGGGCCACGTCGCGCGCGAAGCCGTGCGGAATCTCGATGGCCATCGCCAGCTCGCCGGCCCGCATGCGGCGGTCCAGCTCGGCGTGGTCGTGCAGCGGCGGCTGCTCCAGAAAATAGCGCGAGCCCGCCAGACGCTGGGCATAGCTCTGGCTCAGGCCGGTCTGGTCCTGGTCCAGCACAGCGAAGCGCAGGTTCTCCACGTCCAGGCTGATGCCGTAGCCGATGATGAACATCAGCAATGCCGTTCCCAGCAGTGCCAGCGTCGCGCGCACCGGGTCGCGCCGCAGCTCCAGCGCCTCGCGCAGGCTGTAGCTCCAGGCACGGGCCGGGCTGAAGCGGCGGCGCGGCGGCGCCGGCGCGGCCACCGCGGGCGCCGCGTCGGCCGCGTCAGCCGCAGGGGCCTCGCCAGTGGCCTCCTGCAGATAGGCGATGAAGGCTTGTTCCAGGCTGACCGCGCCACGGCCGGCCTGGATGGCGGCTGGCGTGTCGCTGACCAGCACGCGGCCGGCGTGCATCAGCGAGATGCGGTCGCAGCGCAGCGCCTCGTTCATGAAATGCGTGGAAATGAAGATCGTCACGCCATCGCGCCGTGCCAACTCGACCATCAGCTGCCAGAACATGTCGCGCGCCACCGGGTCCACGCCGGAGGTCGGCTCGTCGAGGATGAGCAGCTCCGGGCTGTGCACCATGGCCACGGCCAGCGACAGGCGCTGGCGCATGCCCAGCGGCAGCGCCTCGGGCATGCTGTGCTGTTGATCCTCCAGCCCGAAGCGCTGCAGCATCTCGTCGACGCGCGCCCCCAGTCGTGCCGCCGGCACCTCGAACAGCCGGGCGTGCAGCACGAGGTTCTGGCGCACGCTCAGCTCGGCGTAGAGCGAGAAGGCCTGCGTCATGTAGCCCACGCGCCGGCGGGTCTGCAGGTCGCGCGGGTCCACCTCGCGGCCGAACAGCCAGGCCTGGCCCTCGCTGGCGCTGAGCAGGCCGGTCAGCATCTTCATCGTGGTCGACTTGCCGCAGCCGTTGGAGCCGAGAAAGCCGAAGATCTCGCCGCGGCGGATGCGGAAGTCGACATGGTCGACCGCCGTGAAGTCGCCGAAGCGCATCGTCAGCCCGCGCGCCTCGATGGCGATCTGGTCCTCGGCCTCGGCGGCCAGCGGCGGCACGACGACCTCGCGGTGGCCGCGCCGCCGCTCCTCCGGCAGCAGCGCGATGAAGGCCCGCTCCAGAGAGGCCTGCGCGCCGCGCAGCTCGGCCGGGCTGCCGGTGGCCAGCACGCGCCCGGCGTCCATGGCCACCAGCCAGTCAAAAGCCTCGGCCTCCTCCATGTAGGCCGTCGCGACGATGACGCTCATGCCGGGCCGCTGCGCGCGGATGCGCGCGATGAGCTGCCAGAACTGCGCGCGCGACAGCGGGTCCACGCCGGTGGTGGGCTCGTCGAGGATGAGCAGGTCGGGGTCGTGGATCAGCGCGCAGCACAGACCCAGCTTCTGCTTCATGCCGCCCGAGAGCTTGCCCGCCGGCCGCGCGAGGAAGGGCAGCAGGCCGGTGCTGCCGCAGAGCTCGTCGATGCGCCGGCGACGCTCGGCCGCGCCGTGGCCGAACAGACGGCCGAAGAACTGCAGGTTCTCCTCGACCGACAGCGTCGGGTAGAGGTTGCGGCCCAGGCCTTGCGGCATGTAGGCGATGCGCGGGCACACGAACTCGCGGTGGGCACGCGAGGCCATGTCGCCCCCCAGCACCTCCAGCTGCCCCTGCTGTAGCGCACGCGCACCGGCAATCAGCGACAGCAGGCTGGACTTGCCGACGCCATCGGGCCCGATCAGGCCCAGCATGCGGCCGGCCGGCAGATCCAGCGTCACGTCTGCCAGCGCCTGCGTGTCGCCATAGCGCAGGCTCAGACCCTGCAGGCGGGCGATCGGCATCAGTCGATCACCTTGGCGAGCGAAGCCGGCCAGGGCTGCTGCGCATCCAGCCTCACCCAGGCCACGCCGGGCAGGCCGGTCTTGACCTGCTCGGCGTGCTTCCTCAGCAGCTCGGGCGCGATCTGGGCGCGCACGCGGAACATCAGCTTCTGGCGCTCGCTGGCGGTCTCGACCGTCTTGGGCGTGAACTGCGCCGTGCTGGCCACGAAGGACACCTTGGCCGGGATGACCAGGCCGGGCGCGGCGTCCAGCACCAGGCGCACCTCGCTGCCCAGCGCCAGCCGGCCGGCCACGGCCTCGGGCACGAAGAAGCTCATGTAGACGTCGCTGAGGTCGACGAGGTTGAGCACCTTGCCGCCGGCGCCTAGCACCTCGCCGGCTTCGGCGATGCGGTATTGAACGCGGCCGGCGCGCGGCGCCGTCAGCACGGCGTCATCGAGGTCGGCCTTGACGCGATCCACCGTCGCACCGCCGGCCTTGACCGTGGCCTGCATGCCGGTGGCCTGGGTGCGTGCAGCCTCGATGGCGGCCGTCGCCGCAGCCACCTGGGCCTGGGCCGCCGCCAGCGCCGCCTCGACGCTGCGCACGCGGGCCCGGTCATCGTCCAGCTCCTGCTCGGACGATGCGCCCTCCTCGGCCAGCGCCTGCGAGCGCGACAGGCGCCGGCGCGCGGCATCCAGCTCAGCCTCGCGCTGCGCGACGACGGCCTGGGCCGCGCGGCGGTCGCTCTCGCGCACGGCCACCTGCGCCTGGGCGCTGTCGACCCCGGACTCGGCCTGCCGCAGCCGCGCTTGGGCCTCAGCGTACTGGGCCTCCAGGCTCTGTACCTGCAGGCGTGCCAGCGGCTGGCCGGCGGCGACGAAGTCGCCCTCACCGGCCATGACGGCCTGCAGCCGGCCCGGCAGCTTGGTGGCGATGTCGATTTCGGTGGCCTCGATGCGACCGTTGCCCTGCATGAAGGCCTCACCCGGTCCCTGCGGGCGCAGTCGCGTCCAGCCCCAGCCGGCCAGCGCCAGCACGGCCAGGCCCACCGCGGCGGGCAACAGGGTCTTCTTGAGGAACGGGGCAGTCATGGGCGGGCTCCCTGGGGGGCGGGTTCTGGGGTCGTGAGGTCGCCACCGCCGAGGGCGGCATAGAGGCCGGCCTGGCTGGCCAGAAGCGCGCGCCGGGCCTGCACCTGCTGCTGCTCGGCGGCGAGCAGGTCGCGCTGGGCGTCCAGCACTTCGAGGAAGGCGGCGGCGCCGGTGTCGTAGCGGCGCAGTGCAAGGCGGGCGCGCTCGGCCTGAGTGGCCAGCGTCTGGCCGGCGATGTCCAGCTGCTCGGCGTAGCGCTGGCGCGCAGACAGCGCGTCGTTGACGTCCCGCAGCGCGCCCTGCACGGCACGCTCGTAGGCCAGCACTGCCTGCTGGCGGCGGGCCTGCTGCACGGCCAGGGCCTGCTCGCGGCGGCCACCGTCCAGCAGCGGCAGCGCCACGTCGGGCGTCACGCTCCAGGCGCTGCTGCCGGCCTTCAGCAGACCGGAAAGCTCGGCGCTGGCGCTGCCAAACGCAGCCGTCAGGCCGATGCGCGGCAGGTAGGCGGCGCGGGCCGCCTTCACGTTGGCGTCGGCCGCGCGCAGTTGGTGCTCGGCGGCGACGAGGTCGGGCCGCCGGCGCAGCAGCTCGGCCGGCAGGCCGGCACGCAGCGGCGCCAGCTCGGTGAGGCGGGGTTCGCCGGCCGCGGGCGCGCCGCCGGTCAGCAGCGTCAACGCCTGCCACTGCGCCTCGCGCTGCTGCTGCAGCTGCGACACCAGCGCCGCGGCCTGCGTTTGCAGCAGCCGCACCTGGGTCAGCGCGAGCCGCGAGGTGGCGCCCACCTCGACACGGCGCGTGAAGATGCGCAGCGTCTCCTCGCGGCTGTCCAGCGCGCGGCGCGCCAGGCGCAGGCGCTCGTCCAGCTCGGCGAGCTGCAGCCAGGTCTGCGCAACCTGGTGCACCAGGGACAGCGTCAGCGCCTGCGCGGCGGCATCGCTGGCCAGCCAGGCCTGGCGGGCGGCCGTGTCGAGGCTGGCCAGCCGACCCCACAGGTCCAGCTCCCAGCTGGTCAGGCCCAGGCCGAGCTGGAAGTCGTTGCCCATCAGCGGGCGGCGGGTGAGATTCAGGTCGGCCGGCACACGGGTGCGCTGGCCCTGCGCATCCAGCACGATCTGCGGCGCGCGCTGGCTGGCCTGCAGACCGGCCAGGGCACGGGCCTCGTCCAGCCGGGCCAGTGCCAGCGCGCGGTCACGGTTGTGCGTGAGCGCCTGCTCGATCTGGGCCTGCAGGGCCGGGTCGGCGAAGTAGTCGCGCCAGGCGGGCGGTGCGGCGGCGGGGTCGCCGGCGTCCGTCGCGAAACGCGCGGGCAGGCCGGCATCGGCAGCGGGTTGCGGCGCCAGTGGCGCGCAGCCCGCGAGCAGCATCGCCAGGCTGGCGGCGGGAACAGTCAATCGCATCGGGTCATCCCAGGATGTGCAGGCCACCATCGACGTAGAGCACATTGCCCGTCAGCGCACGGCCAAGCGGGCTGACCAGGTGGCGGCACAGCGCGCCGACCTCGGCGATGTCCACCAGCCGGCGCAGCGGCGCGCGCTCGCGCGAGCGGGCCATCAACTCGTCGAAGCCCGGCAGCCCCGATGCCGCCCGCGTGGCCATCGGCCCCGGCGACACCGCGTTGACGCTGATGCCGAGCGGGCCCAGCTCGGCAGCCAGGTAGCGCACGCTCGATTCCAGCGCGGCCTTGACCGGACCCATCAGCCCGTAGTTGTCGACCACCTCTTCGGCGCCGAGGTAGCTCATCGTGACGATGCTGCCGCCGTCGCTCATCAGCGGCTCGGCCAGCCGCGCCATGCGCAGCAACGAGTGGCAGGACACATCCATGGCCCGCGCGAAGCCGGCGGCGCTGCTGTCGACGACACGCCCCTGCAGGTCGGCTCGCGGCGCGAAGGCAATGGAGTGGACGAGGAAGTCCAGCCCGCCCCATCGGCGCCCGATCGCATCGAAGACCGCTTCCAGCTGACCCGGCTGCTCGACGTCCAGCGGCAACCTCAGCGGCGCGCCGACCTGCTCGGCCAGCGGCTCGACGAAGAGCCGGGCCTTGTCGTTCAGCCAGGTCAGGGCCAGCTCGGCGCCGGCCTCGTGGCAGGCCCGGGCGCAGCCCCAGGCGATGCTGTGCTCGTTGGCGACGCCGACGACGAGGCCGCGCAGGCCTTGCAGTTCACCGGTCATGTCATCGCTCCAGCACGTAGGTGCCCGGCGCGTCGCCGAGCACCGGAGCGGCCTTGGCGCCCAGGCGCGGCGGCTTCACGCGCGGCCCACCGCGGCCGGCAAGCCAGTCGATCCAGGCTGGCCACCAGGAGCCCTCGGTGACGGGCGTGCGCTCGAACCAGTCCTGCGGCGCGACATAGGGCTGGCCCGGCGCGGCCGTCGCCGCGCGGTAGTGGCGGTGGCCTTGCCCCGGCGGGCTGACGATGCCGGCGTTGTGGCCGCCGCTGGTCAGCACGAAGCGGATCTCGGCCGGGCAGAGGTGGTGCAGCTTGTAGACCGAGCGCCAGGGCGCGACGTGGTCGGTCTCGGTGCCGACGATAAACATCGGCATTTGCAGGTCGCTCAGCGCGACAGCACGGCCGCCGGCGAGGTAGCGGCCCTCGGCCAGGTCGTTGTGGAGGAAGAGCTGGCGCAAGTAGTCGCCATGCATGCGCGCCGGCATTCGGGTGGCGTCGGCATTCCAGGCCATCAGCGCATTCAGCGCCGGGCGCTCGCCCAGCAGGTACTCCTGCACCAGACGCGACCACAGCAGGTCATAGGAGCGCAGCATCTGGAAAGCGCCAGCCATCTGGTCGGCGCGAAGATAGCCGCGCTGCTGCATCTGCGCCTCCAGCAGGCTGAGCTGGCTCTCGTCGATGAACAGGCCCAGCTCGCCGGGCTCGCTGAAATCGGTCTGCGCGGCGAACAGCGTCAGCGATGCGAAGCGCTCGTCCCCATCGCGCGCCATCGCGGCAGCGGCGATGCTCAGCAACGTGCCACCCAGGCAATAGCCCACGCCGTGCACAGGCCGCCCCGGCACGACGGCGTTGACGGCGCGCAGCGCGTCGGCGATGCCCAGCTGCAGGTAGTCGTCCATGCCCAGCTCGCGCTGTTCGGCACCGGGGTTCTTCCACGAGATCGCGAACACCGTGTGGCCCTGCTGCACGAGGTGCTCGATCAGCGAGCTGCCGGGCGCCAGGTCGAGGATGTAGTACTTCATGATCCAGGCCGGCACGACAAGCAGGGGCTCGGCGTGGACGGTCGGTGTCTGCGGCGCGTACTGGATCAGCTCCATCAACGCGTTGCGCCAGACCACCTTGCCGGCCGTCGTGGCGAGGTTGCGGCCGACGGCGAACTCCTCGGTGCCGGCCGGCGGCGCGCTGGTCGCCAGGCGCTGCACGTCATCCACCCAGTCCCGCGCGCCGCGCAGAAAATTCATGCCGCCCTCGGTGGCCGTGCGGCGCAGCACCTCGGGATTGGTCCAGGGCAGGTTGGCGGGCGAGGCCATGTCCAGCCACTGGCGGGTCCAGAAGCCCATCAGCTCGCCGTGGTGCCGGTCCACACCCCAGACGCCGCGCGTGGCCTCGGCCCACCAGGCCTCCTGCATCACGAAGGCCTGCTGCATCACGTTGAAGGGCCAGTGCTGCCAGTCGGGGCCCGCGAAGCGGCGGTCGGGCAGCGGCGGCCGGGGCGGGTCGGCGCTCTGCCAGCTGTCGCGCGCATAGGCCACCAGCTCGGCGGCCTGCTGCTGGGCCAGCGCAGCCAGCTCGAGCCGCCGCCCCGGTGACAGGCTCAGGTGCGCCGCCCAGTCGGCCAGCGCCAGGGCCGGCGACACCACGGAAAGCGAACGCGTCCAGCGCGCCAGCATGGCGTGGAAATGCTGGTCCAGCCGCTGGCTTGGGCTGTCGATCTCGGGGCTGCTCATCGGTCCTCCCAGGGGCGCTGTGCGGAGCCCTACGGCCCGCTCTCCGAGCAATGTAGGCAGCCACGCGCAACGGCAACTTGACTGACGTCAAGCTAACGACTGGCCGGTCGGTATCTACTGGACGTCATCAAGGAGACATCGACATGGACGCACAGATGGCCGCGCCGGTCCGGCGCGAAGGCCCGCGTCTGCGCCTGCCGCCGGCCGTGCGCAGCCAGCAGATCCTGGACGCCGCCCTGACCGTGTTCACCGAGCACGGCTACGCCGCCGCGCGCATGGACGACATCGCCCTGCGCAGCGGCCTGTCCAAGGGCGGGCTGTACGCGCACTTCGCGAGCAAGGACGAGGTCTTCGAGGCACTGCTGTCGCGCGTGCTAGTGCCCCCCGAGCTGGGCGAGCCGCCGGCGGCCGAACTGGGCGCCGGCGTGCTGGTGGACTGGCTGCTGGACGCACTCGATGCCGGCTTCGGCCGGCCGGAGCTGCGCGCCGTGCTGCGATTGCTGGTGGCTGAGGCCGAGCGCGTGCCAGCCATGGTGACGCGCTGGCGCGGCGTGGTCATCGAGCCTTTCCTCGCCGCCGTGAGCGCGCTGCTGGCCCGCCATCTCGGCGATCAGCGGCCAGACGCTGCGACACCGCTGCTGGCCCGCGAACCCTGGCTGGCGCTGTCACCGGCCGTGCATGCGCTGCTGATGCAACTGGTGCTGCCCGAGCAGCTGCTCTACCCGCCGGAACGCGTCCGTCAGGCTCACCGCGAGCTGCTGCTGATGCTGATGCTGATGGCCCACGACTGAAAGCACGTGACCCACGGATACGGGCCTAGCGCCGGGGCCGCCCCAAGACGGCCCGCCAGGGCGATGTGCCGGCGGCTCGATGCCGCCAGCATCGCCCCCCCCTCGGGGGGGCCGTGTCAGTCAGGCCGTGCCGCCCACGGTCAGGCCATCGATGCGCAACGTCGGCTGGCCCACGCCCACCGGCACGCTCTGGCCTTCCTTGCCGCAGACGCCGACACCGGTATCCAGCTTCATGTCGTTGCCGATCATGCTGACGCGGGTCAGCGCGTCCGGACCGTTGCCGATGATGGTGGCGCCCTTGACGGGGTACTGGATCTTGCCGTTCTCGACCCAGTAGGCCTCACTGGCCGAGAACACGAACTTGCCGCTCGTGATGTCGACCTGGCCGCCGCCGAAGTTGGTGGCGTACAGGCCCTTCTTGATCGACGCGACGATCTCCTGCGGGTCGTCCTGGCCGCCCAGCATGTAGGTGTTGGTCATGCGCGGCATCGGCAGGTGGGCATAGCTCTCGCGGCGGCCGTTGCCGGTGGGGGCCGTCTTCATCAGGCGCGCGTTCATCGCGTCCTGGATGTAGCCCTTCAGGATGCCGTCCTCGATGAGCACGTTGCGCTGGCTGGCACAGCCCTCGTCGTCGATGTTCAGCGAGCCTCGGCGGTCGGGGATGGTGCCGTCATCCAGCACCGTGACGCCCTTGGCGGCCACGCGCTGGCCGATACGGCCGGAGAAGGTGCTCGACCCCTTGCGGTTGAAGTCACCCTCGAGCCCGTGGCCGACGGCCTCGTGCAGCAGCACGCCGGGCCAGCCCGGGCCGACGACGACGGTCATCTCGCCGGCGGGTGCCGGGCGGCTGTCCAGGTTGGTCAGCGCAGCGTGCACGGCGTGCTCGACATAGCTGGCGATCATGTCGTCGGTGAAATACGCCAACCCGAAGCGACCGCCGCCGCCGCCCGAGCCCACCTCGCGGCGGCCGTTGCTTTCGGCAATGACGGTGATGGACAGCCGCACGAGCGGTCGCACGTCGGCCGCCAGCGTGCCGTCGGCGCGGGCGATCAGCACCACCTCGTGCTCGGCGGCCAGCCCGGCCATGACCTGCACGATGCGCGGGTCCTTGGCGCGGGCCATTTTTTCGGCGCGCTCCAGCAGCGCCACCTTGGCCGCGCTGTCGAGGCTGGCGATGGGGTCGGTGACGCCGTAGAGCTCGCGGCTGCCGGCCACGCGGCCCTGGCCGGGTACCTTCACCTTCTTGCTCTGCCCTGCCGCGGCGATGGTGCGCACGGTGCGGGCGGCATCCAGCAGCGAGTCCAGCGAGATGTCGTCCGAGTAGGCGAATGCCGTCTTCTCGCCGGCCACGGCGCGAACGCCCACGCCCTGGTCGATGCTGAACGAGCCGCTCTTGACGATGCCCTCCTCCAGGCTCCAGCCCTCGGCGCGGGTGGTCTGGAAGTACAGGTCGGCATCGTCGACCCGGTGGTCGGTGATGAGCCGCAACGCCTGCGTGAGCGAGGCCTCGGTCAGGCCGAAGGGCTCCAGCAGTTGCGAGCGGGCGGTGGCCAGGCGGGCCAGGGTGGGTTCGACGGCGATCATTCGTGGATTCTAGGAAGTACCGCGTCAGAACTTGCAAGACATGGGAATGCTTGCTTACGCCTGAGCGGTCGGCGGCGGCTGCAGCATCGTCGTTGTGGGTGGGCCTCGTCACCCAACCCACCAAGGAGCCCTCGATGAAGCACTCGCACAAGACCCTGATTGCCCTGCTGTCTTTGGCCAGCGCCGGCGCCTTCGCGCAAACGCCTGGCACCAACACGCCACGCGTCGACCAGCGTGAGGCGAACCAGCAGGCGCGCATCGCCAGTGGCGCCGCCAATGGCAGCCTGACGCCACATGAGACGCAGCGCCTCGAAAAGGAGCAGGCCCGCATCGACAACGCCGAGGCCAAGGCGAAGGCGGACGGCACGGTGACGGCGCAGGAACGTCGCCGCCTGCACGTCATGCAGGACGGTGCCAGCCGCGACATCCACCGCAAGCGCAACAATAACCGCGCTGCTGGCACGCCCGGCTGATACCGCTGCTAACAACTCGATCCCTGGACGCGAGGGTCTAGGGATGTCGCTGGCGCCGACCGAGGCACAGCATGCAGCGCTCCGCACCAACCTGGAGCGCGCCATGAAAAAGCTGCTGCTCGCCACGCTGGCCCTGGCCGGCACGGGTCCCGCCCTGGCCTACACCCTGGTCGGCCAGGGCTACACCGAACCGGTCTTCCTGACCGCTCCGTCCGGCGATGCCTCGCGGCTGTTCATCGTCGAGAAGGGCGGCGTCATCAAGATGCAGTCCGGCGGCAAGGTCACGCCCTGGCTGGACATTTCCGCCCAGGTCAACACCGACAGCGAACGCGGCCTGCTGGGCCTGGCCTTCGACCCGAACTACGCCACCAACGGTCGCTTCTACGTTGACTACATCGACAAGACGACGCTCGCCACCGTCGTTGCCAGCTATACGGCCACGAGCCAAGGTGTCGACAAGGCCAGCGCACGGACGATCCTGACCGTGCCCCAGACGGGTGGGTTCAGCAACCACAAGGCCGGCTGGATCGGCTTCAGCCCCAAGGACCCGGGCCAGCTCTACATCGCCACGGGCGACGGCGGCAGCGTCAACGACCCGAACAACAACGCGCAGAACCTGTCCAGCAACCTCGGCAAGCTGCTGCGCATCACCCCGGGCACCGACGGCGGCTACACGGTGCCGGCGGACAACCCCTTCGTCGGCGCGGCTGGCAATGACGAGATCTGGGCCTACGGCCTTCGCAACCCCTACCGCAACAGCTTCGACCGCACGACAGGCGACCTGTGGATCGGCGACGTGGGCCAGGGCCAACGCGAGGAGATCGACTTCGCGTCCGCGGCATCGGGCCTCGGCCGCGGCGCCAACTACGGCTGGCGCCTGCGAGAGGGCACGATCGCCACGCCGGGCGTCGGCGGCGCCAGACCTCCCGGCGCCGTGGACCCGATCTACGACTACGGCCACACCGTCGGGCAGTCCGTGATCGGCGGCTATGTCTACCGCGGTGGCGCGGACGCCAACCTGGAGGGCAAGTACGTCTTCGGGGACTACGTGAGCGGCAGCATCTGGGCGCTCAGTGGCGGCAGCGTCACCGCGCTGGATTCACCGCTAAACAACACCAGCGGGCTGAGCAGCTTCGGCGAAGGCGGCACCGGCGCGCTGTACGCCATCGACATCCACGGCAACATCTACCTGCTCGCCGCTGCGGTGCCCGAGCCGGCACCGGCCGCGTTGTTGGCGGTGGGTCTGATGGCCTACAGCCTCATTCGTCGCCGCCGCGCTTGAGCTGCAGCCCCGCGTCGTAGAGCCGGTTGCGCGGCGCGCCGGTGATCTGCGCGGCCAGCGCCACGGCCTGCTTCAGCGGCAGTTCGGTCGCCAGCAGCGCCAGCACGCGCAGCGTCTCGGCCGGCAGGTCGTCATCCGCCACCGCCTGTGGCGCCTGGGCGTGCAGCACGAGCACGAACTCGCCGCGCTGACGCTGGGCGTCGGCCGCCAGCCACGCCGGCAGTGAGGCTGCGTCGGCGGTGGTCACGCTTTCGAACTGCTTGGTCAGCTCGCGGCAGACGGTCACACGGCGGGCCGGCGCCAGCTCGGCCAGCAGCGCGACCAGCTCCGTGATGCGGTGCGGCGCCTCGAAGACAACCTGGCTCTGGCCCTCGACGGCCAGCACCGTCTGCAGCGCCGAGCGGCGCTCGCCGGCCTTCGTCGGCAGGAAGCCGGCGAAGGCGAAGCTCGTTGCGACCGTGTCGCCGGCCACGCTGAGCGCCGTCACGGCGCTGCTGGGCCCTGGCAGCGGCAGCACGCGGTAGCCGGCGGACACGACCTCGCGTACCAGCACCGCGCCGGGGTCGGAAATCGCCGGCGTGCCGGCATCCGACGCGTAGGCGACGCGCTCGCCGGCGGCCAGCCGCGCCAGCACCGCGGCGCTGGCCTCGCGCTCGTTGTGCTGGTGCAGCGCGATCAGCGGCTTGTGCAGGCCCAGGTGGCGCAGCAGCGCGCCGCCCTGGCGGGTGTCCTCGCAGGCCAGCGCGTCAACGAGGCCCAGCGTATGGATGGCCCGCAGCGACAGGTCGGCCAGGTTGCCGATGGGCGTGGCGACGACATAGAGCGTGGCGGTCGGATACTGCTGGCCACCGGCTGCGGCCTGGGCGGCCTGGCGGAGCAGGGAAGCGTCGATGTTCAACTGGGGCTCTCGATCAAAAACGGCCGCCAAGGCCTCGGGCGATGCCGCCAAGGACGCGGCGCTGGCGCATTTTCAGCGCGCGGGCCTGCGCCTGCTGGAGCGCAATTATCGAGTCGCCGCCGGCGCCAGCCGCCGCGCCGGCCGGGTGGGCGACGCCGCCACCTTGCCGCTTCGACGTGGAACCATCGACGGCGCTGAACTCACCTGGTTACAAGGGGCTTTCGACGCGGGGTAACACTGCGCTGAACACACCCGCGTTCAACGCGGACCGGCGCCGGGCTGCCCCAAGCATCGCCGCCCCTCGGGAGACCGGACGAGGGGGCTTTTATGATCCGCCCGAATGATTGAACAAAGAATCCAGCAGCAGTTTTTCGAAAGCGCCGACCTGCTGTACCAAGCTGCCGAGCAACTGGCCCGGCCTTTGGCGATGGCCGCACAGATGGTGGTGGACGCCATCACCGGAGGCAACCGCATCCTGTGCGCGGCCCACGGCCTGGCCGGCATGGACGCCGACTACCTCGCCGCCCGGCTGGCCGGCCGCTTCGAGCAGGAGCGCCCGGGCCTGGCCGCGTGGAGCCTGGCCGCCCAGGCCCGCGAGGCCGCCGGGCTGGACCTGGCGCGGCTGCTGCAAGCCCACGGCCACCCCGGCGACGTGCTCGTCATGATCGAGCCGCTGCGCGAGCAGCGCGACGCCTGGCAGCCGGCGCTGGCCGTGGCCCATGCGCAGGAGATGAGCATCATCGCGCTGACCGCACAGCCCCCGGGCGCGGCCGACGAATGGCGCGGCCTGCTGCAGGACACCGACATCCAGATCCGCGTCAGCCACGCCCGCGAGCCGCGCGTTGTGGAGGCCCAGCGCGTGCTGCTGCATGCGCTGGCCGACGCTGTCGACCTTCAACTGCTCGGCAGCGACGAATGAAACCCTTGCCTGGAATCCCGATGAAGAAGCTTTCCCTGACCCTGACCGCGGCCGTCCTCGCCAGCACCCTCGCCACCGGCTGCGCCCCGCTGCTGATCGGCGGCGCGATGGTGGGCGGCGTCACCGTCGCGACCGACCGGCGCACCTCCGGCACCCAGCTGGAGGACGAGACCATCGAGGTCAAGGCCGGCGCCCGCGTGCGCGAGCAGCTTGGCGAGAAGGTGCATGCCAACGTCAACAGCTACAACCGCGTAGCCCTCATCACCGGCGAGGCCAACTCCGAGGAAGCGAAGGCTCAGCTGGAGACCATCGTCGGCGGCGTGGAGAACGTCAGCAAGGTGCTGAACGAAGTCACCGTCATGCCGGCCAGCTCGCTGGGCAGCCGCTCCAACGACGTGGTCATCTCCGGCAAGGTCAAGGCCCAGCTCATCGACGCACGCGACCTGTTCAGCAATGCCTTCCAGGTTGTCGTCGAGCGCGGCGACGTCTACCTGATGGGCCGCGTGACGGAACGCGAAGCAGCCCGCGCGACCGAAATCGCGCGGCAGATCGGCGGCGTCAAGAAGGTCGTGCGCGCGTTCGAGATCATCAGCGAGGAAGAACTCGCGCAGACGCTGCCGAAGAAGTCCTGACCACGCGGCCCGTCGCGGGCCGCTCGTCGCCCCCGCGCTGGCCGGTCATCGCGTCAGGTCAGGCGGGGAACCGCCCGGCGGTCGGCGGGCGCCAGCAGCCTCACGATCAGGCTGGACGTGTCCCAGCGATTGCCGCCCATGGCCTGCACGTCCGCGTAGAACTGGTCCACCAGCGCCGTCAGCGGCAGGCGCGAGCCGTTGCGGCGCGCTTCGTCGAGCACGAGGCCGAGGTCCTTGCGCATCCAGTCCACGGCGAAACCGAAGTCGAACTTGCCTTCGACCATGGTCTTGCCGCGGTTGTCCATCTGCCAGCTCTGGGCGGCGCCTTTGCCGATGACGTCAAGCACCTGAGCCATGTCCAGGCCGGCGTTCTGGCCGAAGCGCACCGCCTCGGCCAACCCTTGCACGACGCCGGCGATGCAGATCTGGTTGACCATCTTGGCCAGTTGCCCCGAGCCCGGCCCGCCCAGCAGCGTGACGGCCTTGGCGAAGGCCAGCACCAGCGGCTTCATCGCGTCGAACGGCGCGGCCTCACCGCCGCACATGACCGTCAGCGCGCCATTGACCGCACCGGCCTGGCCCCCGGACACCGGCGCGTCGATGAACGCGATGCCGCGACCGGCGGCTTCGGCATGCAGCTCGCGCGCGACCTCGGCCGAGGCCGTCGTGTGGTCGACGAACACGGCGCCCGCGGCCATGCTGGCGAAGGCACCCTGCTCGCCCAGCACGACGGACCGCAGGTCGTCGTCATTGCCGACGCAGCAGAACACGAACTGCGCCCCTTTCGCCGCCTCAGCGGGCGTCGCGGCGAAGGCGCCGCCGTACTCCTTCACCCAGGCTTCGGCCTTGGCGGTGGTGCGGTTGTAGACGGTGACCTGGTGGCCGGCGCGCGCGAGGTGGCCGGCCATGGGGTGGCCCATCACGCCCAGGCCCAGGAAGGCGACTCGGCGGGCGGGAACGGGTTCGTAGGTGCGGGTCATGCTCAAAGAATGGTCAAGTGTTCGGTGCCGGTGGACAGGTCGCCGCTGCGGGCGCGCTCGCTGTTGAGCTTGATTTGCAGGCGCAGGTCGTTCACGGAGTCGGCATTGCGCAGCGCGTCTTCATACGTCACCTTGCCAGCTTCGTAGAGGTCGAAAAGCGCCTGGTCAAAGGTCTGCATGCCCTGCTCGCGCGAGCGCTTCATCAGCTCCTTGATCTCGCTGATCTCGCCCTTGAAAATCAGGTCGGAAATCAGCGGCGAATTCAGCAGGATCTCGACGGCGGCGACCCGGCCTTTGCCCTCGCGACGCGGCAGCAGCCGCTGGCTGATGAGGGCGCGCAGGTTCAGCGACAAATCCATCAGCAGCTGGGCGCGACGGTCTTCCGGGAAGAAGTTGATGATGCGGTCCAGCGCCTGGTTGGCGCTGTTGGCGTGCAGCGTAGCCATGCACAGGTGGCCGGTCTCGGCGAAGGCGATGGCATGGTCCATCGTCTCGCGGTCGCGCAGCTCCCCCATCAGGATGACGTCGGGCGCCTGACGTAGCGAGTTCTTCAGCGCGGCCTCCCAGCTGTCGGTGTCGATGCCCAGCTCACGCTGCGTGACGATGCAGTTCTTGTGCGGATGCACGAACTCGATCGGATCCTCGATGGTCACGATGTGGCCATAGGTCGTCTCGTTGCGCTCGTCGATCATGGCCGCCAGCGAGGTGCTCTTGCCCGAGCCCGTCGCGCCAACGACGATGACGAGGCCGCGCTTTTGCTGCACCACTTCACGCAGCACGGGCGGCAGGTCCAGCGACTCGATCGTCGGCAGCGTGGACGGGATGGTCCGCAGCACCAGGCCCACCTGGCCCTGCTGGATGAAGGCGTTGACGCGGAAGCGCCCGACGCCATGCGGCGAGATCGCGAAGTTGCACTCCTTCGTGCGCTCGAACTCCGCGGCCTGCTTGTCGTTCATGATCGCCCGCGCCAGCTGCAGCGTGTGCTGGCCGGTCAGCGGCTGCGGCGAGACCTTGGTCATCTTGCCGTCCACCTTGATCGCCGGCGGGAACTCCGCCGTCAGGAACAGGTCGGAACCTTTGCGCGACAGCATCAGCCGCAGCAGGTCGTTGATGAATTTTGAGGCCTGGTCGCGTTCCATGAATGATCCTTCCCAACCCGGCATTTGCCGGAGCATGGCTGTTCGGGCCGAGCGCCGGGCCGCTCCCAAGCCGGCCCGCTTTGCAAATCACTGAGGGCCCCGGCCCGCAGTGATTTGCACCCCCTGGGGGTGGTTCGGCGCTCGCGCCGAACCGGGGAGTGAATCGTTCTAGCCGGGGAAGTTCTCGGGGAACTTCGCCTTCGCGCGCGCCTCGGCGGGCGAAATGATGTTGCGGCGAACCAGATCGGTGAGGTTCTGGTCCAGTGTCTGCATGCCCTGCGAATTGCCGGTCTGGATGGCCGAGTACATCTGCGCGACCTTGTTCTCGCGGATCAGGTTGCGGATGGCCGACGTGCCCAGCATGATTTCGTGCGCCGCCACGCGGCCCGAGCCGTCCTTCAACTTGCACAGGCTCTGCGAGATGACGGCCTGCAGCGACTCCGACACCATCGCCCGCACCATTTCCTTTTCGGCGGCGGGGAACACGTCGACGATGCGGTCCACCGTCTTGGCGGCTGATGACGTGTGCAGTGTGCCGAACACCAGGTGACCCGTCTCGGCGGCGGTCAGCGCGAGGCGGATGGTCTCCAGGTCGCGCATTTCGCCGACGAGCACGCAGTCCGGGTCCTCGCGCAGCGCCGAGCGCAGTGCATTCGCGAACGAGTGCGTGTGCGGGCCGACCTCGCGCTGGTTGATCAGGCTCTTCTTGGACTCGTGCACGAATTCGATCGGGTCCTCGATGGTGAGGATGTGGCCGTATTCGTTCTCGTTGAGGTGGTTGACCATGCCGGCCAGCGTCGTGCTCTTGCCGGAGCCCGTCGGGCCCGTCACCAGCACCAGGCCGCGCGGGCGCAGCGCCAGCTCGGCGAAGACCTTGGGCGCGTTGAGCTGTTCCAGCGACAGGATCTTGCTCGGAATCGTCCGGAACACGGCGCCCGCGCCGCGGTTCTGGTTGAAGGCGTTGACGCGGAAACGCGCCAGGCCCTGGATCTCGAACGAGAAGTCGACTTCCAGCGTCTCCTCGTACACCTTGCGCTGCGAGTCGTTCATGATGTCGTACACCATGTCGTGGACCGCGCGGTGGTCCAGCGCCTCGACGTTGATGCGCCGCACGTCGCCGTGCACCCGGATCATGGGCGGCAGGCCGGCCGAAAGGTGCAGGTCGGACGCCTTGTTCTTGACCGAGAATGCCAGCAGCTGGGTGATGTCCATGGTGTGCGTATGAGAGAGCTCGGCTGATTATGGCGATCTCAGATTCCCTCCAAGTCACCAAAACACGGATTGCTGCGGCATGTGTCGCGGCCGGGCGGTCACCGGACGCGGTGGCGCTGCTGGTCGTCAGCAAGACCTTCCCCGCCGCCGCCGTCCGCGAAGCATTCCGGGCCGGCGCACGGGCCTTCGGCGAGAACTATGTGCAGGAAGGTCTCGCCAAGATCGGCGAACTCATCGCATTGCGCGGCCAGATCGAGTGGCACCTGATCGGCCCGCTGCAGTCCAACAAGACGCGCCCCGTCGCCGAGCAGTTCGACTGGGTGCACAGCGTGGACCGCCTCAAGATCGCCGAAAGGCTGTCCGAACAGCGCCCGGCGGACCTGCCGCCGCTGAACATCTGCTTGCAAATCAACATCAGCGCCGAGGCCAGCAAGAGCGGCCTGCTGCCTGGCGACGTCGCTGCGCTGGCCCGCCAGGTTGCCGCGCTGCCGAGACTGAAGCTGCGCGGCCTGATGGCCGTGCCCGAACCGGGCCCGGGCGCGCTGGCCCAGCACCAGGCGATGGCGGCGCTGTTCAACGCGCTGAAGGCCGAAGGGCTTGCGCTGGACACGCTGTCGCTGGGGATGAGCGCCGATCTGGAAGATGCGATCCGGGCCGGCTCGACGATGGTGCGCGTCGGCTCGGCCATCTTCGGCGCCCGCCCGCCCGTCAACGGGGCCTGATCACCACCTCGGCGGGCTGCAGTCCGTCGGACGAGACGCGCAGCGTCACCGGGCCGGTCGCGCCCGGCTTGAGCTTCACGATGGCCAGCGCGAGCGCGTTGAAAGCCTTGCGCTCGGCGGACTTGAAGACGGTGTGATCGGTCGGGTCGCCGTTGTCCGTGGCGACGATCTCGGCCGGCCCTTCAACGGTGAACGCCAGCAGTGGCTTGCTGCGCGGCACGGCCCGGCCGTCGGCATCGGCCACGGTGGCCGTCACGAAGGCCAGGTCGCGGCCATCGGCGGCAATGGCCGGGCGGTCCGCCGATAGCTGCAACGCGGCCGGCGCCCCCGTCGTCACGACGCGGTCGCGCGCCCACGCCTTGCCCGCCTTGTACGCCACGACGAGCAGTTCACCCGGCTCGTAGACCACGTCGTTCCAGCGCAGACGGTATTCGCCGTCGCCCTTCTTCTTGCGGCCCAGCGAGCGGCCGTTGAGGAACAGCTCAGCCTCGTCACCCGACGTGTAGACGTGCACCGGCGTGACCTGACCGACGCGCTCCGGCCAGTTCCAGTGCGGCAGGATGTGGGCCATCGGCAGCTCAGGACGCCAATGCGCCTGGTACAGGTAGAAGCGGTCCTTCTTGAAGCCGGCCAGGTCGAGGATGCCGAAGTAGGAGCTGCGCGACGGCATCTGGATCTTGCCGAGCCGCGCCAGCTCGTCCCGGGCGCGCTCGCGCTCCGGGCCCTCGGGAAAGTTCAGCACATTGGTCAGGTCGTCGTTGTAGGGCGTGGGCTCGCCGAGGTAGTCGAAGCCGGTCCAGACGAACTCCCCGGCCACGAAACGCTGCTGGTCCTGCGCCTTGAACTCGGCATCGGGCGTCGTCGCCCACGACGGGTAGACGAGGTCGTAGCTGCTGACCTGGAAGCCGCCGCGGCCCTGCCGCGGGTCGTCGCTGACCGGGAACACGTACTCGCCCCGCGTGCTGACCGTCGAGGCCGTCTCGCTGCCGAACAGCGGCTGGCTCGGGTTGGCGGCACGGAACTTCGCGTATTCCCTGGGCTTGTAGTTGTAGCCGAACACGTCCACCGTCTTCTGGAAGCCGTTGTAGCCGGCCTGCAGCACATTGGCCGCCGCGGAGACCGGGCGCGTCGCGTCTTCCTGCTTCACCAGCGCGGCCAGCCGGGCGGCCACGGGCGGCCCGTCGGCGCGGCCCAGCTCCTCGATCTCGTTGCCGATGCTCCACAGGATGACCGACGGGTGGTTGCGGTCGCGGCGCACCCAGGCGCGCAGGTCGGGCTCGGACCAGTCCGCAAAGTGCAGGTGGTAGTCGTTGGGCTTCTTCGCGTGGGTCCAGGTGTCGAGCAGCTCGTCGATGACGAGGAAGCCCATGCGGTCGGTCAGCTCCAGCAGCTCCGGCGCCGGCGGGTTGTGGCTGGTGCGCAGCGCGTTGACGCCCATCTCGCGCAGCAGCTCCAACTGGCGCTCGGCAGCGCGCACGTTGAAGGCTGCCCCCAGCGCGCCGAGGTCGTGGTGCATGCAGACGCCGTTGAGCTGCACGCGCCGGCCGTTCAGGTGGAAGCCGTCGTCCGCCGTGAAGGCCGCCTGGCGGATGCCGAATGGCGACTCCACGCGGTCCAGTACGCGACCGCCCTGCTTCACGACGGTGACGGCGACGTGGCGCTGCGGCGAGTTCAGGTCCCACAGCACAGGCTTGTCGAGCCTGACGTCAAAGTCCAGCGCCGTGCGCTCACCGGCCTTCAAGGTACGCGGCTGCGCTCGCGACGGCGCCAGCGGCGCACCGACCGGGCGGCCGTTGGCGTCGGCCCGGTAGATGTCCACCGTCACGCCGACCTTGACCGGCGCACGGCTCTCGTTCGCCACGGCGACCTGCACGGCCACGGTGGCGCGCTCGGCCGTCACCTGCGGCGTGCGCACGAACACCTGGCCCGCCGGCACGTGGACGGCATCGGTGCGCGTCAGCCAGACATGGCGGTAAATGCCGCCACCGGGATACCAGCGCGACGACTCGGGCGGGTTGTCGAGCCGGATGGCCAAGCTGTTGCTGGCGCCTGGCTTCAGGCAGCCGGTCAGGTCGACCTGGTAGGACGTGTAGCCGTAGGCCCAGCCGCCCACGAGGCGGCCGTTGCAGTACACGGCCGAGTTGGCCAGTGCACCGTCGATCTCCAGCAGCGTGCGCTGGCCCGCCGCGGCGGCGGGCTGCACCAGCTGCTTGCGGTACCAGGCCACACCCTGCCAGGGCAGTTTGCCCGTCTCGCCCGGCAGCGCCTGGTCAAACGGCCCTTCGACGCCCCAGTCGTGCGGCAGGTCCAGCAGTCGCCAGCCGGCGTCGTCGAACCCGGGTTGCGCGTAGGCCAGCGCCTCGCCGGGCACCGGACCTGCAGGCGGTGCGGCCGGTGGCGTCGCCAGCAGTGGTGCGGCCGCGGCCAGCAGCCAGGGCTTGAAATCGGCCGGCTTCAGCGCGGGCACGCCGGCGGGGTCGCCCTGGGCGAAGCGCCAGCCGGCCGACCAGTCTGTCCGCTCCCGCGCCTGGGCCGGCAGGGCGCTGGCGAACGCCAGGGTCATCAGGATCAGCGGGGCAGCACGAGTCGGCATGGTCTGGCCTTGAGGCGAACAGAAGCGCGCATGCTAGACGCCCAGACAGGCCGGCAAACAATCACGGCCTTGATCGGTTTGCCGTCAAGGCACACTGCGGCCATGTCCACCCGTGCCCTCCCCGCGCTGGCCGCCACCCTGCTGCTGCTCGTCGGCATTGCCGCCGCGAACGAGCCAGTGCCCGACACGCTGGCGCAGCGCGCGCTGGCCTGCACCGGCTGCCATGGCAAGGAAGGCCGCGCCGCGCCGGACGGCTACTACCCGCGACTGGCCGGCAAGCCGGCCGGTTATCTGTACCGGCAACTGCTGAACTTCCGCGATGGCCGGCGCGACTACGGGCTGATGAGCGAGCTGATCGCGCCGTTGTCCGACGCCTATCTGCAGGAACTGGCCGGCCATTTCGCGTCGCTCGACCTGCCCTATTCACCGCCCCAGCCGACCACGCTTCCCGCACCCGAACTCGCACGCGCGCAAGCGTTGATCCGCCAGGGCGACGCGGCGCGCAGGCTGCCCGCCTGCACCGCCTGCCATGGTGAACGGCTGACCGGCACGCAGCCCGCCGTGCCGGGACTTCTGGGCCTGTCGCGGGACTACCTGAACGGCCAGCTTGGCGCCTGGCGCAGCGGCCAGCGGCGCGCCCAGGCGCCGGACTGCATGAAGACAATCGCCCAGGCCCTGACCGAGTCCGAGATCAACGCCGTCACGCAGTTTCTCGCGAGCCGCACGATGCCGGCCGACCCGCACCCGGCCGACCGCCTGCCCGCACCTGCGCCGATGCAGTGCGGCAGCCTGACGCCATGAAGCGCCTGTTGATCGGCCTGGGGCTGGTGGCAGCGCTTGCAGCCGCGGCCGCCGCCGGCCTGCTGACCTGGCAGCGTCAGCTGTCGGACGACACGCCCCGCGCCGACCGGCCGGCGAGCGTCGAGCGGGGTGCCTACCTCGCCGCCATCGGCAACTGCGCCGGCTGCCACACGGCGCGCGGCGGCGTGCCACTCGCCGGCGGAAGACCCATCCCGACGCCGTTCGGCACTGTCTTCTCTTCCAACCTGACACCCGATGCGAGCGGGATCGCCGGCTGGAGCGCAGACGATTTCTGGGGCGCGCTGCACTTCGGCCGCAGCCGCGACGGCCGGCTGCTGGTGCCCGCCCATCCGGTCGTCAACACGACTCGGGTCACGCGCGAGGACGCGGACGCGCTGCACGCCTGGCTGCAAGCGCAGCCGCCGGTGGCCTCGCCGCGACGAGAGCATGAGCTGCGCTGGCCCTACGGCACCCAACTGGCGCTGGCAGCCTGGCGCGCGCTGTACTTCCGCCCGGGCGTCTACCGCGCCGATCCGGCGCATGACGCCGCCTGGAACCGTGGCGCCTACCTGAGCCAGGGGCTGGCCCACTGCAGCGCCTGTCACGCCGGGCGCAATGCACTGGGTGGCGACGACGGCCCGGCCGATTTCCGCGGCGGGCTGCTGAGCGGCCTGGGCTGGCAGGCCCCGTCACTTCTGGACCCGCAGGAGGCCGGCGTGCAGCGCTGGCCCGCCGCCACGCTGCAACGCTGGTTGCGCGACGGAAATGCCGAAGGGCACACGGCACAAGGGCCGATGGCCGAGGTCGTGCTGGGCAGCACGTCTGCCCTGGATGACACGGATATCGCCGCCATGACGACCTATCTGCTCGCACTACCCGAGCAGCCCGTCCCCCGCGCGGAAGGCGCGCGGCCGGACGCCCAACGCCGCGAACGCGGGGCACGGCTGTATGCCGACCATTGCGCGGCCTGTCACGGCGCGCAGGGCGAGGGGCGGCGCGATACCGCGGGCGGCCTCGCCTACCCCGCGCTGGCCGGCAGCAGGACCGTCGCGATGACCAGCCCGGCCAACCTGCTGCGCATCATCGATCGCGGGGGTTTCGCACCCGCCACGCCGCGGCATCCCAGGCCTTATGGCATGCCGCCCTTCGCGGGCGTGCTGAACGTCGAGGAGCTCGCAGCCCTCGCCAGCCATCTGCGCCATGACTTCGGGCACGGTGCGACCGAAGTCGACACCGTGCAGGTGTTGCGTTTGCGCTCGGCCAACGCAACACACTGACAAGCGTCAAACCGCCCCGACAGCACGCCGTGAACGACTTCACGCAAGGTTGCAACGGTCGGTAATTAATCCCCTGAGGTCGCGACACACTGCTCGTCGGCCCAACGGTGGGCCCGCTCAAAAGACGGGGCACCAGCCTAAAGTGACCGTCGATTCAAGAGCGGCCCTCCGCCGCCGATCACCGACGACACCGGACAAGGACCTGAACCGCATGAACTTCCTGACCCAACTGCGCATTGGCCAGCGCCTCGCCGTCAGCTTCGGCTTGTTGATTGTGCTTTTGGTGGCCATCGGCATCTTCGGGGCATCCAGCGCGAACAGCCTGGCCAAGGACCTCGACCGCACCGCGAACTCCAGCCTTGTGAAGATCGGCTCCGCCAACGCGCTGGAGAGCCAGGTCAACATCATCTCGCGTGCCGTGCGCGACCTGCTGCTGCTGGACACCGCCGGCGCCATCAAGAAGCAGAAGAAGGCCATCAGCGACGCGCTGGAAGAGGCTGAGAAGCAGCTCAAGAGCCTGGAAGAAGTCGTCTCTGACGACACAGAGAAATCCACCGTCGCCGAGGTGCGCGAGCGCAAGACCAAGTTCCTGACGGCGCTTGAGAAGTTCCAGAAGGTCCAGACCGACGGCAGCCCCGACGAGGCGCGCGAAAGCCTGATTACGGACCTTCGCCCCGCCCAGGCCGCACTGCAGGAGGGCATCAAGAAGCTGGTCGACATGCAGTTCGAAAGCGGCAAGGCGCTGGCCACGTCCGGCAACGAGCGTGCGCGCTCAGCCGTGATGCTGACCTTCGTTCTTGTGGCGGTCGCCGTGGCCATCGGCATCGGCGGCGGCATCGTCATTTCGCGCTCCATCGTGGCGCCGGCCCGCCGTGCCCAGGCCGCCGCGGAAGCGATCCGCGCTGGCGACCTGACGCAAAGCATCGTCGTGGAAGGCCGTGACGAACTGAGCCAGATGCTGCAGGCCATGCAGGACATGCAGGCTGCGCTGTCCGGCGTCGTCCGCGACGTGTCGTCTGCCGCCAGCGAGGTTGCGCAGAACTCCGGCACCATTGCCGACAGCAACAACAACCTGGCCGAGCGCACCAGCCGCTCCGCCGCCAGCCTGCAGAACACTGCCGCCTCGGTCGAGGAGATCGCATCCACGCTCAAGGGCGCAAGCGACCTGACCCGCCGCGCCGCCGGCATCGCCGTGACGGCCCGCCAGGCCGCCAGCAACGGTGGCTCGGTCGTCTCCAAGGTCGTCGAGACGATGGAAGAGATCAGCGCCAGTTCCAAGAAGATCGGCGACATCATCGGCGTCATCGACGGCATCGCCTTCCAGACGAACATCCTGGCGCTGAACGCCGCGGTGGAAGCCGCACGTGCCGGCGAACACGGCCGTGGCTTCGCGGTCGTCGCCGCCGAAGTGCGCGCGCTGGCCCAGCGCTCGGCTGGCGCCGCGAAGGAAATCAAGGTGCTGATCCAGGAATCGACGGTCAAGGTCGAGAACGGCACGACGCTGGTCAACAACGCCGGCGTGACCATCCGCAGCGTCGTCGACGAAGTCAACAACATGGGCCAGCTGATCGAGGAGATCTCGCACTCCGCACAGGAGCAGGCCACGGGCGTCGGCGTCGTCAACGGCGCGATGAACGAACTCGACCGCGCGACGCAGCAGAACACCAGCCTGGTGGGTGAACTCAGCCGCTCGGCCGATGCGCTGCGCGACAGCTCCACCCGCCTGATCGAGGCCGTCGGCTTCTTCCGCGCCGCCTGAGCGCCGATCACTCCATCATCCGAGCCGAGGTTTCCATGCCCGCCACGTCACGCCTGCTTCGCACCGTCGCCGCCGCCACTCTCGGCCTGATGCTCGCCTTCTCGGCCCAGGCCGTACCGAAGGTGGTCAAGAAGGTGCCGCCCGAGTTCCCCGCCGAAGCCGCCAAAAAGGGCGTCAGCACCGGCGTCGTCAAGGCCAAGATCAGCATCGATGCCGACGGCAAGGTCACCGATGTGGAAATCCTGGAAGCCGAACCCAAGCGGCTGTTCGACCGCGCGGTGAAGGACGCGCTGATGGAATGGCGCTTCGAGCCGGGCGAGAAGACGACGCACGAAGTCAAGCTCGTCTTCAAGAACGAGGACTGACTTCCCCGGGTGGGTCTATCGGCTCACCACGGGCAACTCGGCGCCCCGGCCCATGGGGTGCCACCAACGCAGCCCACCCACTGCCAGCATCACCGCCAACACGGCGCCGGCCAAGAGGCCCAGGCGCCGTTTCCTTTTAGCGGCACGCACATGGGCGCGCCCGCCGCCGCGTGCCTGGCGCAGTGCAGCGGGCGTGGCGGCGGGCACGCGTCTGACCTCCACCGCGTGCTTGCGGCCGTCACGTCCCGTCACAATTCCGAAGGTCAGCGGCTCGTCCAGCCGCGGTCCATCGCCATCCGTGGGGAACGCCGCGAGGCTGACAAACACTTCGTCGCCGCCGCCTGCCGCGCGGATGCTGCCGTAACCCGCCTCGTGGTTCCAGGCGGTCAGTACTCCTTCGAATCGCATGATGTCCTTCACTGCAAGTGGGAATATTGGGAGACGACGCCGCCAAGCCCGCAACGGGATGTAAGCCGCACAATCCGCCCCTTCCGCCTTTTGCCTCTCTTCAGCGCATGCCCATCCATTGGTTTCCCGGCCACATGAACGCCACCCGGCAGGCGATCAAGGATCGCGTGAAGGCCGGGCTGGACGTCGTCATCGAACTGCTCGACGCCCGACTGCCGGGCTCCAGCAGCAACCCGTTGCTGGCAGCACTGACGACAGGCCGGCCGTCGCTGAAGGTGCTCAACAAGCAGGATCTGGCCGACGCGGCACAGACAGAGGCCTGGCTGGCCCACTACAACGCCCAACCCCACACCCGTGCCATCGCGCTGGACGCCGGCGACAAGGCGCCCGCACGCGCACTGATCAAGGCCTGCCGCGAGCTCGCGCCGCAACGCGGCGGGCTCGCCAAGCCGATGCGCGTGCTGATCTGCGGCATCCCCAACGTCGGCAAGAGCACGCTGATCAACACGCTGGTGGGCCGCCGCGCGGCCAAGACCGGGGACGAGCCCGGCATCACCAAGATCGAGCAGAAGATCGTGCTGGAGGACGGCTTCTATCTCTTCGACACGCCAGGCATGCTGTGGCCTCGCATCTCCATCGCGCAAAGCGGCTACCACCTCGCCGCCAGCGGGGCCATCGGCCGCAACGCGTTCGACGAAGAAGAAGTGGCGCTCGAGCTGATCGCGGTGCTCAAGGGCCGCTATGCCGACCGGCTGCAGGAACGCTTCGGCCTGGCGGAGCTGGGGTCGGATGACGCGGTGCTGGAAGCCATCGGCGTGAAGCGCGGCGCCAAGATCCGCGGCGGTGCGGTGCAGATGCACAAGGCGGCCGAGGCGCTGCTGGGCGACTTCCGGGCCGGCCTGCTGGGACGCATCACGCTCGAAACCCCCGACGAAATGGCCGCGTGGCGCCAGGCCGCAGCGGACGAAGAGGCGCGCAAGACCGCCGAACTCGAAGCGCAAAAGGCTGCCGACAAGCTGCGGCGCAGCGGACGCCGCAATGGCTAGCGCTGGCGCTTGAGCAAGAAGAAGAACGCCCGGCTCGCGCCCTTCAGGTCCATCAGCCCCATCACCGTGTCGTCATCGATGCGGCGGAACACGTCGTGAATGGGCAACCGGTCGTACACCATGGCGGCGCTGACGACGCCGCGGTGCTCGATCTGCCGCAACCTCGCCGCGGACTGCCGCGTGGCCAGCAGCGGCAGCAGCACCTGCAACGCACGCCCCAGCGTGGGCGACTTGGGCAGCGGCCAGCGGTCCAGCCAGCCGATCGCCGGCGCCATCCAGCGCGGGTTCAGCGCCAGCGTGCCGCCTCCACGGCGCGCGAACAGCAGCGGGTGGACGGCCTCCTCGCTGTCGAACCGCTTGCCCCACCAGCCATAGGCCTCCAGCGCGCCGTCGAGCGGATGACCGGTAGGACAGCCCTCACCCCGCCAACTGCCCAGCATGAAGTCGTTGGCGACAGCAGGCAGCGTGTCGAAGCGCGCAAGGGCCGAGCCAGTGTCGAGAGGCGGCATGGCGACATCATCGCCCGTCCTGCTCGACGAACTAGAAGCGCACCCAGCCTCCGGCGCGCAGATGCCAACGCCCGCCCTGGTTCTCCCAGCGATGGGGCTCATACCGGTAGCCCGGCCGCGGACGTTCGTAGTGGCCGGGCACCCAGTCATGCCGCCCTCCGCTCCAGCCCCAATAGCCGCCGATCCACACCGCGCCCGGATAGGGCATGACCGGTACCGCTTCGACATACGGCGCCGGTGGCGGCGTGTCGACAACGACGACGGACGACGGGGCGTAGTAACCCCCATGGTGCGCAGGCACCACAATGCACGCCGACAACAGCCCGGCAGATGCCAGGGCCAGGGCCCAGGTGAAGCGCTTCATGGCATCAGCGCGGGCCACGGCCCGGCATGTCGTAGACGGTCCGGCCGCATCGCGGGCCGCCGTCGTCACCCAGGCCGGCGCAATGGCGATGGCCCGGCACGATGATGCAGCCTGACAGCAGCGCCGCGGAAACAAGGCACACAGCCAGCGTCATTCGTTTCATCAGACATCTCCCGGCCACCGGAGGCAGCCGCCCGTCCATAACCGTGGAAAGCGCTGCATGGATGACCGGCTCACATAAAGTTACGCGGACCGGATGTCAGGTGACGGTGCGGTCAGCACCCAGCGCATGCCGGGCATCAAATTTGCACGTCTCGCCCCCTATGAAGCATCTTCTTCTCGCCTTTCTGTCTGCCGTGCTCATCGGCTGCGCCGCCCCTCCCGCGGCCGACAACCAGCAGGCCGCCAACGCCGAGCCCGGCACGCGTTGCGAACGGCAGCGCACCACCGGCACGCTCATGGTCAGCGTGCGTTGCCAGTCGGCCGAGCAGCAGCAACAGAACCGGGACGGCGTGGACGCCCTGCATGAAGCCACCCGCCCCACGAAGGCGCCCGGCGAGTTCTGACCCTGTACGCCACGCCGTTCACGGGCCCCATGACCTGTGATTGAGGCGTCAGGCGCGCGCTATCCTCCAACACCGCATCAGCCATCCCATTCACCCATGAAGCGTCTCCTCATCGCCCTTCTCCCCGCCACCCTGATCGGCTGCGCGGGAACGCCCCCTGTTGAAGAACAACAGGCCGCCGCCGTGGAGCCAGGCACGCGCTGCGAGCGCGAGCAGTCCACCGGTTCGCACATGATCAGCGTGCGCTGCCGCACGCCGGCCCAGCAGGCGCAGGACAAGCGCGATATCGACGCGATGCAGGAAGCCACACGGCACGTGCGCTCCGTGGAAATGAAGGGCAAGGGCGGCTGACATCGCCGTGCCGGCGCGGGCCCGTCACGACGGCCTCCGAGCCTCGCGTGACTCCCACATGACGCCGGCCAGCGCCAGCATGCCCAGCGCCAGAACGACGGCCGTCAGCCACAAGGCGGCGTCGAAGCTGCCGCTGGCTTCCACCATGCGCCCCGTCAATGCTGGCGCGCTGACCTGCGCGGCGCCATAGCTCAACGTCAGACGTGCCATGGCCTTGCCGGGGTTGGTGGGTGACTGGCGCCCGGCCAACGCCAGCGTCAAGCTGACGATGCCGATGAAGGTCGCGCCATACAGCAACGCCCCCGCCAGCGCAGCCACCAGTCCGTGCGACAGCGCCGGCAGCAGCACGCCGACGATCTGCAGGCCGAAGGCCAGCAGCAGCGCGCCCACGTCGCCCAGCCGGCGTGCGACGCGGTCCCACACGAAGACGGCCGGCGTCGCCGCCAGACCCACGAGCAGCCAGGCCCACGGCCCATGGCCCGCCAGCAGCGGCTGCTTCTCGACGATGGCGACAGTAAACGTCGCGTTGATGACGAAGCCCCAGCCGGCGCAGAAGTAGGCCGCCAGCATCCACGCCATCCAGCGCCGCCCCGGCCCGCCGCCCGCGGCCATGCGCTGCGCAGCCGGTGGCACCGGCGGCCGCCAGGCCCAGGCGGGCAGCAGGAAGGCCAGACCCAGCAGCGCAAAGCCCTGCCATTGCGCCGACCATCCAAGCTGCATCCCGGTCATGCCCAGCGCGCCGATGGCCGACACCGCCACGCCGAGGCCCAGTCCGATGAAGTACAGGCCCAGTTCCGGCCGCCGCCCCGAACGGATCAGCCAGCCCTGCACCAGCCCCGAGCCCAGCAGCATGCCGGCGGCGCCGCACAGGCCGCCCAGATAGCGCGACAGCGCCCAGACGCCGAAGGCCGTGCTCCAGCCCATCAGCGCCGTGATGACCAGCGCCAGCGGCAATGCGGCGCTGTACAGCCGCCGACGCCAGGCCGGGCTTTCCACCCAAGCCACCAGCAGCGCACCGCTCATGTAGCCGGCATAGTTCAGCGCCGCCAGCAGGCCGCCGTCGGCCAGTCCCAGGCCGGCCTGGGCATGCATCTGCGGCAGCAGCGGCGTGAACGCGAAGCGGGCGAGCCCGACCGTCAGCACCAGCGCGCAGATGCCGCCGAGCAGCACCTGCCAGGGGCGCAGCGATTCAGTGGAGGCGGCCTCGGGCATCGGCACAGGTTACGCGAGCGGTGCATCCCCGCGCCGGGGGCTTGCAAACGGTGCGATGGCACCCAGTTGCCAGCCCATGCCGTTGCTCGTCTGCTTCCTGCTGGTGCTGTGCGCCGCCGCTGTCATTGCGTTGTGGCCGCTGTGGGTGCGACACCGGCGCGAGCGCATCGCCGGACAGCCCTTCCCGGCCGCGTGGCGGCGGCTGTTGCGCCGCCATGTGCCGCTGGTGGCGCGGCTGCCGGCACGACAGCAGCTGAGGCTGAAAGCGTTGATGCAGGTCTTCCTGGCCGAAAAACCCATCATCGGCTGCCGCGGCCTGCGCGTTACCGACGAAGTGCGCGTGACCATCGCCGCGCTGGCCTGCCTGCCGCTGCTGGGCGCGGCGCGTGGCCTGTACCCGGAGCTGCGCCAGGTGCTGGTCTACCCGGGCGCCTTCATCGTCGACCGGCCGGTGACGGAAGGCGGCGTGCAGTCCGACCAGCGGCGGGTGCTGGCCGGCGAAAGCTGGAGCCAGGGCCAGGTGCTGCTGGCATGGGACGAGGTCAGGCGCGGTGCGGCCACGCCGGGCGACGGCCACAACGTCGTTATCCATGAATTCGCCCATCAGCTGGACCAGGCTCATGGCGCGGCCAACGGCGCGCCGCAGCTGCCGACGGCCGAGGCCTACCGGCGCTGGTCGACGGTGATGCAGAACGAATTCGATGCGCTGCGCTGGCGGCTCGCGCGCGGCGAGCCGGGACTCATCGACGCCTATGCGGCGACCGACCCGGCGGAGTTCTTCGCCGTCATCAGCGAGCTGTTCTTCGAGCGGCCGGTGGAACTGGCCGCAGGCCATCCGGCGCTGTATGCCGAACTCAGCGGCTACTACCGCCTCGACCCGACAGCCTGGGCTTAGAAGCCCAGCGAGGCGAGCAGGTCGTCCACGTCGTCCTGCTTGAGTGCCTTGTCCGGCGTCTGCACGCCACCCATGACGGAGGGTTCTTCCGAGACCGGCGGAGGCGGCAGCGAGGCGATCAGGTCCTGCAGCGGCGGCTCCGCGCGCTCCAGCATCTTGCTGACCTTGTTGATGACCTGGCCGGAGAGATCCTGAAAGTCCTGCGACATCATGATCTCGGTGTGCAGCGACTTCTCGCGCGCGGCAAAGCTCGCCGCGTCGGCCGCGTAGGCGGCGCACAGCTTCATCAGCGCGCGGGCGCGCTCCTGGCTGATGTTGGTGGACAGGGCCAGGCGGTTCAGCGCGTCCGACAGTTCACGGCCCTTCTTGCGCACGGCCTCGGCGTCCTCCTGGGCGGCTTCCACAAGGTTGAGCACCTTGGTGGCGGCCTGCTCGGTCATGCTGCGCACGTAGGCCAGGCGCTCACGGGCGTCCGGCAGTTCGTCGACGACGGTGTGCAGGATCTGCGCGGCGTCGGCGCGGATCAAGGTCTGGATGGACGCATCGGACATGTGGGTTCCCCTGGGCTGAGCCCGGCCGGCAGCGACGAGGCTCACTCAGTTTAGGAGGGGCACCGTGCGATGCCACGGCCCAACAGCGAGGCGAACGCGGCCTTTGTCACGCGAACCCCGGCGGGTTCAGCGCGGCACGAGCAAGGCCCGAAGGCCGGCCGCCTGGGCGGCGTCCAGCCGGCCTGCGGTCTCGGCCAGCGCAATCTGACGGCGACCCAGCGCCAGCAGCAGGTCGGCATCCAGCCCGGCATCGGCGAGCGCCGCGAGGTGGCGCTGCAGCACGCCGGCGTCGCCCCGGGCGATGGGGCCGGACACGGCGCCGGCCAGGCCACGGGCGGCGGCGGTGTCGAGCGCACCGCGCGTCAGCGGCAGCAGCGCCGGCAGGGCATCCGCCCCGTTCAGGCCGGCTTCGTCCCACAGCGTGGCAGCCTCCGCCAGCACGGCCAGCACGCCGCTGGCCGCGAGATTGGCCGCCGCGTGATAGGCCGCGCGGGCCCGGCTATCCATCGGCGACGGCAGCGCCAGCGGCTGCAGGGCCAGCCGCCGGGCCAGGTCCTCCAGCGCCGGGCGATGCGCCGCGTCGGCCTCGATGCCGACATGCACACCCGCCAGGCCGGCCTCGCCGGCCAGCAGCTTCAGCGGATGGAAGCCCGCCGCCGCCGGAGCCGCCGCCAGCGCCGACAGCGGCGTCGCGCCGCTGCAATGCAGCGCCAGCTGACCGGCCCGCCAGCGCAGCACCGACGCGGTGGTGGCGATGTGGTCGTCAGGGACGGTCAGCCACACCCAGTCGGCCTGCGCGGCAGCTGCGGCGGCCATGAACTCGCCAGCGCCGGGCGAACGGCGGCCGACGACGACCGCCTCGCCCGCCGCACGCAGCGCCGGCACCAGCGCTTGAGCCAGCCGGCCAAAGCCGATGACCGCGTGGGTCAGCGCCATCCGCGCGCTCAGGGCTTGACGAACTTCAGCGTCATGCGGTCGCTCTCGCCGATGGCCTGGTACTTGGCGCGGTCCTGGTCCTTCATCGCGTAGGTAGGCGGCAGCGTCCAGACGCCGCTGGGGTGGTCGGCCGTGTCCTTGGGGTTGGCATTGACCTCGCTGCGGCCGGCCAGCTTGAAGCCGGCCGCCTCGGCGAACTTGATGACCGTCGCCTCCTGAACATAGCCGGTCGGCGCCTTCGGGTCCTGCGTACGCGAGGCCGGCAGGCGGTGCTCCTCCACACCCAGCACGCCGCCCGGCTTCAAGGCTTTGAAGGCCGCGTCGAACACGGCCTGCGCGGTGCCACCGGCCATCCAGTTGTGCACATTGCGGAACGTCAGCACCGCGTCGGCGCTGCCGGGCGGGGCGATGTCGAGCAGGCCCTTGGCGGGGTCAAAGGTCGTGATCTTGACCTTGCCGTAGACGCCCATCGACTCCATCTTGGCCTTGAAGCGCGGGCTGCCGGCGTCGGCGGCGTAGAGCTGGCCCTGCTCGCGCAGATAGGGCGCCAGGATCTCGGTGTACCAGCCGCCTCCTGGCGCCAGCTCGACGACCGTGTCGGCGGGCTTGATGCCGAAAAAGCTCAGCGTCTCGTACGGATGGCGCGCCGCGTCGCGCGCGACGTTGCCGACGCTGCGGTGGTCGGCCGCGACAGCGGCCTTCAGCGGGTCGGCGGGCTGCGCCTGGACGGCGGCAGCGGCAATGACGAGAGTGGCGGCGAACCAGTGCTTCATGGGCGATGTCCCGGTGCGTTGAAGGGCCGCCAGTATGCGGCGCCGGGACAGTCCCTGCCGAAGGTCAGCGCTTGGGCTTGGGCGGCTTGCGGGCACCGGTGGTGTCGGCCGGCGCGACGACGCCCTTCACGGTCGCCTGCGCGAGCTTGAAGAACACGTCGGTGTTGTCCTGGACGCCGGTGAACGCCAGCGCGCCGGGGCCGTAGGCCGACAGCGGCACGTCGGTGGCGGTGTGCACGGCCTGCTCACCGGGCACCTGGCCGGTGACGAGGTACTCACCCAGCGCGTCATCGCGCTCCTGCGCATTCGCGGGATACCACTTCAGCGGCGCCTCGGTGACGAAAGGCTGCTGCACGTCACGCTGCGGTGTTTTCTTCGTGCGCCAGTCCTCGTAGCGGTCGGCGTTGGCGCCGTAGCCCACCAGCAGCCGGTAGTCGATGTCGGTGGTCTCGGGATAGCCGTCGGCAGCGATGCGGTAGTGCGGGAAGCCGGCCTTCTCGTAGGTGCCAACGACGCCGTTGCGCAGGTTGGCCACGCCCTTCTTGGCGGCCAGCTCGGCCAGCGCCTTGTCGGTGACGGTGGCGCCGCCGATCAGCGCAGCACCCGAGCATTCGTGGTCGGCCGTCACGATGACCAGCGTGTCGCCTTGCTCGGCCGCGAAGTCCTGCGCCACACGCACGGCGCGGTCGAACTCCAGCGTGTCGAGCATCCAGCGCTCGGTGTCCATCGCATGGGCCTGCTTGTCGATGGACGCGCCTTCGATCATCAGCACGAAACCCTTGGGCGCGCGCCTGAGCACGGCTATCGCCTTCGCAGCCATCTCGTCCAGCATGGGCTGGTCCGGCAGGCCGAAGTCCTCTACGACGCTGCCGCCGCCCAGGCCGTTCTTCTCCGTGCCGCGGCGACCGTTGATCTTGTCCAGCGCGACGTTCATGTTGGAGAACGCGAACAGGCCCAGCAGCGGCCTGGTCACGTCGGCCTTGTCCAGGTCGGCCTTGGTCGGCGCATAGCCGAAGCCGGCAGCCTGGAACTCCTGGATGAGGTCACGGCCCTTGTCCAGGCGGCCTGACGACACGCCCCAGCGCTTGACGATGTCGGCCGTGTGCGCGTCGGTCGCCGAGAACGCGTAGTCGTTGGTATCGGTGCGCGCCGAGCCGGGCGTGCCGGCTGGCAGGAACCACTTGCGGCCGCCGCCCATCAGCACGGTCAGGCCGGTGTGGGCGCGGTCGTCAAAGAACTGGTCGACGATGCCGGTGCCCGCCCCGCGGTTGCTCGTGTGCACGGCGTTGCCGGCCGGCGTCGCGTCGAAGACGTCGGCCGTCGTCACGATGCCCAGCTGCTTGCCCTGCGTGCGGTGCAGGTACTCGGACAGGTACTCGACGCGCGGGTTGTCGAAGGCGTCGAAGGTGTCGTCAGGGAACACGCCCTCCTCGTTGTTGTTGTTCTTGTTGCCACTGACGTAGCTGGTCATTCCGGGCGACGAGTCCGTGACGATGGAGTTCAGCGACGACGTCTTGACCATGCCGGTCGCCGTGAACGTGTCCATGGCCAGCGGCTGCAGCGCCTTGCCCTGCGCGTAGCCGTGCACGATGCGCGCGGCAGTGCGCTGCGAGGCGCCCATGCCGTCACCCAGCAAGATGATGATGTTCTTGACCTTGGGACCCATCGCTGCCGTGAACGGCACGACCTCGAAGTTGCCGGTGGCCACGACCTTCTGACCGTCGGCCTGGGTGGCCTCCACACTGAATGAATGCGCACCGGCCGCCTCGCTGGAGACGGCGCGGACGGTGGCGATCGCCGCCTCGGCCGCCAGGCCCTTGGTGCAGCCACTGGCGCAGTCGCGCAGCGCGACGTTGGCGCTGACCGGTTTGCCGTCGAGGAGGAAGCGAGCCGAGGTGATCTTCTGGCCCGCGTCGGGCTTGATGGTGGCCTGCAGGTCGAAGCGCTGACCCGGCAGGAAGCGCGCGATGACCGGCGCCGCTCGGCCGCTGGAAAACAGCTCGCTGGGCGGCGTCAAGCGCGTGACGGTGGGCGCGGCAGCGGCGGTACCGGCGGCCAGGGCGAGGAACAGGGCGGCGCGTTTCATCGGGCGGGTCATCGGGCAGGCTCGGAAGTGGAAGCGAGGGCGTCGGGGGCAAGCTGCAGGCGCAGCCAACTGACGCGGCCGGTCTCGTCCTCGGCGGGGCCGTAGTCGAGGCGGCCGGTCAGCGTGACCGGGCCGGGCCGGTAGGCGATGAGGCGGTCGCGCTGCGCCTCGGGCAGCAGCACGGTGACGGTCGCCGCCGGAAGGTCATCGGCCTCGCCGTCGGCATGCTCGGCCATCGACACCGGCCGCGGCGTCAGCAGGAAGCGGCCGGCCTGCGGCTGCTCGCGCTGCACCATGAAGCCGACCAGCCGCACCTGCCGGCCCTGCGCAGCTTTCAGATGAGGCGTGGGCTCCAGGCCTCGCGGCCCGATGGGCTGGACGAAGAAGTCCGTGAAGCTCAGGGCCAGCGGCGGCTCGGCGGCGGCCAGCGCGGCCGGCGCCAGCAGCGCGGCGGACAGCGCGGCCAGCCAGGGCAGCAGTCTCATGCGGGGCGACTCCAAAACCCCGCATGCTCGCGCCGCTGCATGTCAAAGCTGTGACGACGCTCCCAGCAGCGCGCCGCGGCTGCACAGCGCCTCGAAGTCGCCCAGCGGCATCGGGCGCGCCAGGCCGAAGCCCTGCAACACGTCGCACCCCTGCGCGCGCAGGTGCGCCTGCTGCCCGGTCGTCTCCACGCCCTCGGCCACGACGGTCAGCCCCAACCGGTGGGCCAGCGCGATGACGGCGTCGACGATGGCGCAACCCTCGGGGCCCGTCTCGATGTGGTCGACGAAGGACTTGTCGATCTTCAGCGCGTCGATGGGGAACTGGCGCAGATAGGCCAGGCTCGAATAGCCGGTGCCGAAGTCGTCCAGCGACAGGCTCACGCCCAGTTCCTTGAGCCGGCGCAGCATGGCCGCGCTCTCGGCCGGGCGGTCCATCAGCATGCTCTCGGTGACCTCCAGCTCCAGGCATTGCGGCGGCACGCCGTGGCGATGCAACGCCTCGCTCAGGACGGTGTCCAGCTGCCCCGCGGCGAACTGGCGCGCCGCCACGTTGACGGCGATCTGCGGCATGTCCAGGCCCTGCGCGCGCCAGCGCGCCTGCTGCGCACAGACCTCGTCGATGACCCACGCGCCGATGTCCAGGATCAAGCTGCTCTGCTCGGCGATGGGAATGAAGCGGCCCGGAGGCACCAGCTCGCCGTTGCGACGCCAGCGCAGCAGCGCCTCGGCCCCGACGATGCTGCCGGTGGTCGTGCAGACCTTGGGCTGGTAGTGCAGCAGCAGCTCGCCGCGCGACAGCGCGTGGCTCAGGGCGACCTCGATCTCCAGCTTGTCCACCGCCTGGCGGTTCAGGTCCTGCGTGTAGAAGCAGAAGCGGTTGCGGCCCTGCTCCTTGGCCCGGTATAGCGCGGCGTCGGCATCGCGCATCATGGCCGTCGCATCGCTGCAACCATCGTCGGGGAACAGGCTGATGCCGATGCTGGCCGTCACATAGACCTCGTGGCCCAGCGACAGCGCTACGGGCCGCGCCACGGCCGCGAGCAGGTCCTGCGCCAGCAGGGCCGCCTCGTCGGCGCTGTGCAGCGCCTCGGCGATGACGAGGAACTCGTCGCCACCGAGCCGGCCCAGCGTGTCGCCGGCCCGCACCCGCGTTCTGAAGCGCCGCGCCACGCAGGTCAGCAGCTCGTCGCCCGCCGGGTGGCCCAGGCTGTCGTTGACGGTCTTGAAGCCGTCCAGGTCGATGTACAGCAGCGCCGTGCGCCCGCCGTGGCGGCGCGTGCGGGCCAGCGACTGCTCCAGCCGCTCGGCCAGCAGCCGGCGGTTGGGCAGCTCGGTCAGCGGGTCGTAGTTGGCCAGGCGCTGCAGCTCGGCCTCGTCGCGCTTGACGCGCGTAATGTCGGTAAACACGCCGACGAAGTTCGCCACGCCGCCCGCATCGTCACGCACCGCGCTGATCGTCAGCCACTCGGGGTAGATCTCGCCGTCCTTGCGCCGATTCCAGATCTCGCCGCGCCAGTGGCCCACGCGCAGCACCTCGCCCCACATCACGCGGTAGAAGGTGTCGTCATGCCGGCCGGAATGCAGCAGCGCCGGCGTGTGGCCGATGGCGTCCTCCGGCAGATAGCCGGTGATCTCGGTGAAGGCACGGTTGACGCTCTCGATGCGGCCTTCGGCGTCGCAGATGACGACGCCGTCACGCGTGCTCTCGAAGGCCTTGGCCCACTGGCGGTTGCGCTCCTCCTGCTGGCGGCGCTCGGTCACGTCGTGCACGACGCCGAAGATGCCGCTGATGCGTCCGTCGTGTTCACGCAGCGGCCCCAGCGTGCTCAGCAGCCAGCGCCGGCCCTGGGCCGTCGTCATCTCGCACTCGCCCGACACCGCCTGGCCGGTCTCGATGACGCGCTCGCGCAGCGTCGCGATGTGCTCCCGGTCCACAGGCGAGAAATGCACGTCGACCTTGCTGCCCAGCACCCGCTCGGCGGGCAGTCCCAGCGCGCGGCAGGTGGCCTCGTTGGCGAAGGTGAAGCGGCCCTGCAGGTCCTTCGTGAAGATCAGGTCTGGCGAGCTGCTGGTGATCGCGTCCATGAAGTCCAGCGCGCGCAGCTTCTCCTCCTGCTCGGCGCGCTCGCGCCGTGACGCGAGCAGCTCGCGGCGCTGCTGCAGGCTGAACACGCCGGCGACGGCCAGGACCAGCGCCGCGATCTCGGCCACGACGATCCACAGCAGCTCCCCCCAGGCGCGCTGGTAGAGCCTCTGCGCATCGACGACGGCCGTCAGGGTCCAGCCGCCGGCCAGCGGCGTGGCCACTCCCACCAGCCGCTGCTCCGCCACCTGCGCGTCGAAGGGCTGCGGCGCCGCCCCGTCCGCCAGCGCGGGCCAGCCGGTCACGCCGTCGCCGGGCAGCACGCGACCCTGCAGCACGCCGCCCGGGCCCAGCTCCAGCCATTGCCAGCCGCCCTGGCGCCGGCGCGACAGCAGCAGCCGCTCGCCATCCACACCCGCCGCGCCAGCGCGCAGCAGCCCGAGCAGCACCGGCGTTGCGTCGAACCGCAACGCGAGAGCCTGACCGGCATGGCTGGTCTCCGCGCGCAGCGGCGCATGCGCGTCAATCTGCAGATGCGCCACGCCGGCCGCGTCCGTCACCGCCAGCACAGTCCAGTGGGCGTCGCCGAGCGGGCCATCCGGCGTCGTCGCGATGCGGGCGGCCTGGCAACCCAGCGACTCGCACAGGCGCTCGGCCTCCGCGGCGCGCATGCCGTCGTCGCCCCCACGCCGACCGTCGGCCAGCAATTGCTCGGCTTCGACACGGCGGCTTTGTGCGTCACGAACCCGCTCCATCGCCCAGGCGTTCCACTCGGCCGCGCGGGACCGCACGACGACGCCCAACAGCTCCGACACTGCCTGCCGCTCGCCACGGGAAGCCCGGATCGCGCCACCGACGCCGATGCCAACGATGACCGTCGTCGCCACGCCCAGCACCACCAGCATGCGACGGCGCGCGCCGGAAACGGCCGGCAGCGCGGCCCGCCGGCTGCGCCAGCCGGCAGCGCCCACCCAGAAGGCCGACAGCGCCACGAACACCAGGCCCTTCCACTGTCCGAGGGAGCGCAGCACCGCCACGTCCGACGACAGGCCGAACAGCAGACGGTCAGACCAAAAGATCCAGGCGACGCCAAACACCAGATAAAGCAGCACGGCGCGCAGCAGATGGCCGTCCAGCAACCCCAGGCTGCGGCGCCAGGCCTGCGTCAGCGCGCCCTCGTCCTCCGCCGTCGGCACGGCATCCTGGACATCGCCCGACCCGGGCGGATGCCAGAACGTCTTGCTCGACAGATTTCTCTCCACGCCTTCTCCCTAGATCTAAGGGGCGAATTCTGGACAGCGGTGCCCCGGCCGCACTTGACGGACATCAAGCGCCACCACGCGCATGCACGCCGTTAGTTGACGGAATACCTGCACCGCGGTGCTCAAGGGCACCGCGCGATATCCCGCTCCGGTCGATAGCGCTGTTCGGGGGGGTAAAGTCCCGGCCCATCGACGCGCCCGACCGCGCGTCCTCTCCCCGCATGAGTCTGCCCCACGTTGCCGTCCTAGACGACGAAGTCGACATCACCCAGTTGCTGGCCACGTACCTGCAGGTGCAGGGTTTCCGCGTGAGCCAGGTGCACACCGGCCGGGCCCTGCTCGACCTGATGGCCAGCGACCCGCCGCAGCTCGTGTTGCTGGACCTGGGCCTGCCCGGCGAAGACGGCTTCGTCATCGCCCGGCAGCTGCGTGAGCACTGGCGCTGCGGCCTCGTTATCGTGACGGGGCGCGGCGACGCCATCGACAAGGTCGTGGGCCTGGAGATCGGCGCCGACGACTACGTCACCAAACCCTTCGACCTGCGCGAACTGCTGGCCCGCATCAAGGCCGTGCTGCGCCGCCTGGCGCCCAGCCCGCCAGCGCCGGCCGCCGCCGTACCGGCCGCGCCCGAGCCGGTCGAGCGCTCGCGGCTGCGCTTTGCCGACTGGGAACTCGACACCGCGGCGCGCCGGCTCCTCAAGGTGGGCGGCAGCGAGGTCGTGCTGACGACAGGCGAGTTCGAACTGCTGCAGGTGCTGGTGCGCCACGCAGGCCGCGTGCTCTCGCGGGACTTCCTGCTGGAGAGCACCCGCGGCCGCGAGGCCGCGCCGTTCGACCGCACGGTGGATGTGCTGATCGGCCGACTGCGCAAGAAGCTCGGCGACAGCGCCGACGAGCCCCAGCTCATCAAGTCGGTGCGCGGCGCCGGCTACCTGTTCGTGCCGGCGGTGGCATGACATCCGGCATGGATTCCGCAACGGCCGCCGCAGCCTACCGCTCGCTGTTCGCCGTGTCGGCAGATGCGCTGCTGCTCGTCGACAACGCAGGCACCATCCTGCTGGCCAATCCCGCCGCGTCAACGATGCTGGGCTACACCCCGCAAGAGCTCGTCGGGCTGCCGGTGGACGCGCTGGTGCCCGACGCGACGCGGCCGCGCCACGCAGCCTACCGCCAGGGCTACGCCCGCAGCCCGCGGCCCCGCCCCATGGGCACTCAGATGGAACTGGTGGCCCGGCGCAAGGACGGCTCGGAGGTCATGGTCGAGATCGCACTGAGCCCGCTGCAGAGCCAGGGCCTGCCGTACGTCGTGGCCGCCATCCGCGACATCGGCGCCTATCCGCGCGTCAAGCAGGCGCTCAAGCGCGCACGCTATGCCGAGCACGTGGCCGAGGTCGGCCGCATGGCGGTGGACACGCGGGACCCGCAGCAGCTGCTGCAGCGCGTGCCGCAGGTGGCGGTGGAGACGCTGCAGGCCGACGCGGCCGTCGTGTTCCTGCTGGAGACCGACCGCCAGACCTTCCGCGTGGCCGGCAGCGCTGGCCAGGCGCCGCCCGAGACGCTCGGCAGCCGCATGCCCAACCGGCCGGACACGCCACCCGGCTTCGTCGTGGCGCAGGGCCGCCCGGTCGTCATCGCCAACTACGCCGACGAGCAGCGCTTCACCGTGCCGCAGGAATACCTGGAGGTCGGCCTGGTCAGCGCGATGGCCGTGCCGCTGACCGACCGCGGGCAGACCGTCGGCGCGCTGACCGTGCGCTCACGCGTGGCCGAACGCTTCGGCGATGACGAGGTGCATTTCCTGCAGTCCCTCGCCCACCTGCTGGCCGCCAGCCTGCAGCGCACGCACACGGAGGAGGCCCTCAACCATGCGCAGCGCCTGGAGAGCGTGGGCCAGCTGACCGGCGGCATCGCGCACGACTTCAACAACCTGCTCACCATCATCCAGGGCAACCTGCAGGTGCTGGAGGACTATCCCGCCGTTGCGGACGATGCCGCCGCGCCGCAGTTCGTCAACGCCGCGATCCGAGCCTCGCGCCGCGGCGCCGAGCTGACGAGCAAGCTGTTGGCCTTCTCGCGCCGTCAGGTACTGCAGCCCACGCAGGTGGACGTGGCGGCGATGGTGGAGTCGCTGGCCGACATGCTGCGCCGCACGCTGGACCAGCGCATCCGCATCACGGTCGACGTCGAACCGGATTGCCCGCCCGTGCTCGCCGACCCAGGCCAGCTCGAGTCCGCACTGCTGAACATTGCCATCAACGCGCGCGACGCGATGCCCGAAGGCGGCGCGCTGACCTTCGTGGCGGCCCGTTGCCAGGCGCTGCCTGCCGAGCTGCAGGGCGGCCGCCCGCGCGACTACGTGCAGCTCGCCGTGGCCGACACCGGCTCCGGCATGCCCGAGGCCGTCAAGGAGCGGGCCTTCGAGCCGTTCTTCACGACGAAGGAAGCCGGCCGCGGCACGGGCCTGGGCCTGAGCACCGTCTACGGCTTTGCCAAGCAGTCGCGCGGCGCGGCGCTGCTGGACAGCACGCCGGGCCAGGGTACGACGGTGGCGCTGCTGCTGCCCTGCCATCCCGACGCCGGCCGCGAGGACGACGCGCCGGGCGTGACCGGCGACGCGGTGCCGCCCGGGCTGAAGGTGCTGGTGGTGGAAGACGAGCCGGAGGTTCGTGCCGTCGTCGTGAACTTCTTGCGCGCACTCGGTTGCCAGGTGGACGCCATGCCCACCGCCGAACTGGCGCTGGCCGCACTCACGCCCGACGCCGGCTACGGCCTGCTGCTCAGCGACGTGGCGCTGGGCCCGGGGCTGCGCGGCACGCAGCTCGCCGTGCTGGCCCAGCAGCGCCTGCCGGTGCTGCCGGTGCTGCTGATGTCCGGCTACTCGTCCGAGCTGCTGGATGCCGACGAGGCGTCGGCCTGGCAGCTGCTGCGCAAGCCGTTCACGCGGGAAGGCCTGGCCGCCGCCATCGCGCAGGTGCTGGCGCTGAGGTGACTCACTGCAGCGTGGGGTTGGGCGACAGGCTGCGCTGAACGTAGGCGCCCAGCGCGCGCACATCGGGAATCTGCACGTCGCGGCGGCCGCGCTCGGGGAAGGCGATGAGCTTGTCGCGGGACAGGCGCGAGAGTGCGCGGCTGACCGTCTCCAGCGTCATGCCGAGGTAGTTGCCGATCTCAGCACGCGTCATGCGCAGCGTGATCTGGTCGTTGCGCAGGCCGCGGTCGGCCATCGCATCGGCCCAGGCGCGCAGGAACTCCGCCACGCGGGCGTCGGCCGACAAGGTGCACAGGCTCAGCAGCGAATCGCGGTCTCGGGTGATCTCGCGGCTCATCGCTGCATGCAGCAGGCCCAGCAGCGGCGCGTGCGCGGTGCTGGCGGCCAGCAGCGCGTCGTAGCGCACAGTCCAGACCTCGCCGGTGTCCATGGCAACGGCGTCGCAGCCGTACTGGCCGGCGGCGATGCCATCGAAGCCCAGCCAGTCGCCCTTGAAGTGCAGGCCCACGACCTGCTCGCGGCCGTCCGGCGCGAGGTTGACGGTCTTGAAGAAGCCGGAGTGGATGACGTGCAGGCTGCCAAACGACTCGCCGGCCTGGTAGACGTGCTCGCCGGTATGGACGACACGACGCGTGATCGCAACATGGTCCTGCAGCAGACGCAGCGTTTCGGCGATCCGCTCGGCAACGGCATGCTGGCCGGGACGCGAGGCGGTCACGGCGGGCAGGCGGGGGGCGGCGGTCGTGGCGGCGGTGGTCAGCATGGCAGTCTCGGCGGCAGTTGTTCGATGGGGAGAAGCTTAGGAAGCGCAGGGCAACCGCATGCGAACGGCCCGGCAACCGGAAGGGCTGCTCGGTAATGCTCGGTAAACGGCGCGTAAACGGCAGCTGCCGCCTTCACAGGGGACATCGGCAGCCTGCCTTGATCTGTATCAGCCCTCTCGGCAAGGGTGGCCCGCAGACTGGCGGGACGAACGCAATGCCATGTCGATGATCCTTTCTCCCTGGTCACCCGACGCGCTGGGCCGCGACGGCCTGCGCGCACTGACGAGCCGCGCCGAAGGCCTCAGCCGCGCCGCCGCCGACGGCGGCGCGCTGCCGCAGCTGCTGCGCGGCAAGCGTCTGGCGCTGCTCAGCGACGCGCCGGACAGCCCGGACGCGACCGCCTTCCTGCAGGCCGCCAACGAACTGGGAGCGCATGTGGCGCTGGTGCGTGCAGGCAGTGCCGCCGGTCCGCGCAACCGCGCGAAGCTGCTGGGCCAGCTCTACGACGGCATCGAATGCCAGGGGCTGACCGAGACCGAGCTGGGCCAGCTGGAACGCGACGCCGGCGTGCCGGTGTTCGATGGCATCGGCAATCCCGGCCACCCGATCTACGCGGTGGACGGCCTGCGCGCCTGCCCCCCGCGGCATGTACTGCAGGCACTGCTGTGCACCGCATTGGCCTGAACGACTGAAAAGATCGGCTGGCAGGAGCGGCGGCGCGGCGCGCCGTCCGACACCGACGGTAGCGGCGGCGAGCCTAGCCTCGCGAACATGCCCGCTGCCACGTCCACTGCCACACCCACCTCCCCGCCTACGCCGGACGACGGCGACTCGCCGTCCGCCTGGGGCCGCTTCATCACCGTCGCCAAGCCCTACTGGCTGGGCGACCGCAAGCGTGTCGCATGGGCCGTGCTGGTAGGGCTCGTCGCGCTGATGCTGCTGGACACGCAACTGGCCGTGCTGGTGAACGACAAGACCGGCGAGCTGACGTCGGCGCTGTCCGCGCGCGACGAAGACCGCTTCTGGGCCGCGGTGCGGGCCATGCTGTGGGTGGTGGGCATTGCCGTGCCTGTCTATGCGTTCTATTACGCATCGCGCGACGCCTATGCCAACGACTGGCGGCGCTGGCTCACGCGCCGCTTCATGGACGCCTACCTCAGCGACCGCGCTTACTTCCGCCTCGCCGGCGTCGACAACCCGGACCAGCGCATCGCCGAGGACGTGAACACCTTTACCGGCCGTTCGCTGAACTTCCTGCTGATCCTGCTGGGCTCGGCCATGCAGTTGGTGGCCTTCAGCGCGGTGCTGTGGGGGCTATCGAAGATGCTGGTCGGCTTCCTCATCGTGTACGCCCTGGCCGGCACGGTACTGTCCATCGGCCTGTTCGGCCGGCCGCTGATCCGGCTGAACTTCTGGCAGCTCAAGCGTGAGGCGGACTTCCGCTTCCGCCTGATGCGGTTGCGCGAGAACGCTGAGTCCATCGCCTTCTACCGCGGCGAGCAACAGGAGCGCCACCAGCTGGACCAACGGCTGCGCGCCGCGCTGCTTAACACGAAGAAGATGATCCGCGCACAGTTCCTGCTGAATCTGTTTCAGCGCGGCTTCAGCCAGTTGAGCCTGCTGGTGCCCTTCGTCGTGCTGGCCGGCCAGGTGCTGTCGGGTGAGTTGGAAGTGGGCCAGGCGGTGAAGGCGGGTGGCGCCTTTGCGGCGGTGCTGAGCGCCGTCTCGCTGATCGTCGACAACTTCGAGAGCCTGTCGCGTTTCGTCGCCGGCATCGACCGGCTCTACGTGATGGCCACCCAGCTGCAGCAGGGGCCACCCGAGGCAGGCATCGAGCTGCAGCCGGCGCAAGACCTGCAGCTATCCGGGCTGACGGTCAAGGCCCCCGACAGCGACCGCGTGCTCGTGCAGGACCTGTCGCTGAGCGTGCCGGCAGGTGAGTCGCTGCTGATCACCGGCGCCAGCGGCAGCGGCAAGAGCTCGCTGCTGCGCGCCATCGCGGGGCTGTGGACACAGGGCAGCGGCCAGATCAACCACCCGCCGCAGGAGGACGTGTTCTTCCTGCCGCAGCGGCCCTACCTGCAGCACGGCACGCTGCGCAGCCAGCTCATCTACCCCAGCACGCACACTGCGCTGGAAGACGCCGCGCTGATGAAGGTGCTGGACGAGGTGAGGCTGCGCCACCTGGCCGAGACCGAGTCGGGGCTGGACCGCCAGGAGGACTGGGAGAAAGTGCTCAGTGGCGGCGAGCAGCAGCGTCTGGCCTTCGCCCGCCTGCTGGTGCATGCGCCCAAGGTGGCCATCCTCGACGAAGCGACCAGCGCGCTCGACGACGCCAACCAGAAGCGGCTCTACGAGCGGCTGCGCGAGCGCGGCACGACGCTCATCAGCATCGCCCACCGGGCCGCTGTCGCGGGCTTCCACCGCCGCGTGCTGCAACTGACCGGCGGCGGGCGCTGGAAGCTGTCGCGCACACCGGCCGCGCCCGACGAGACGCCAGCGGCTTCAAAGAAGCTGAAGGCGTAATCGTTGCCGAGCGAGTTGCAGACGACCCGGTCGAAACCGTCACGGCGACCCGGGCCCGCGATTTGCCCCCTGTAGGCGTCGGCACATCGCCGGCTCAATCCACAGGAGACCGACATGACTCAGCAGCAAAACCGCAACGAGCAAGGCCAGCAACAACAAGGACAACAAGGCCAGCAGGGTCAGCAACGCGACAAACAGCAGCAGCAGGGCCAGCCGCGCGAGAACCAGCAGCGCGAAGGCCAGCGCGGCAGCCAGGACCAGCAGGACGGCAGCAACCGCGGCAACGACCTCGGCCGCGACGACCAGTCGTCCAGCCGCGAGCAAGGCCAACGCCAGCAGCGCTGAAGCCCGTCACGCCGCCGGAGCCGCTGCTTGAGCGCCCGGCGGCGTTCTTCTTTGCGAGGAGTTGTCATGGCCAAGCAAAGCACGCCTTCTGGGGCACCCCCGTCCACCAGATGCTGGTCGTGTTCCCGCAGGGCCTCCTCGGCGCGTCGGTCGTGTTGGACCTATTGGCCCACACCACGGATGGCGGCACGCTGGCCGTCGTAGCGCACTACCTGATCCTTGGCGGCTTGCTGACCGGTGTGCTTCGGCCTGATCGACTGGCTCGCGATTCCACGCGGCACGCGGGCCAAGTCGGTCGGCGCGCTGCACGCCACCCGCAACGTGCTGGTGCTCGCATTGTTCGGCGCCAACGCCTGGCTGGGTGGCGAACTTGTGGACCGGCTGGGCGTCGGCGGGTCAGACATCAGGTAGAACACCGCAACCAGGGCGAAGAACGCCGGCACGCCCAATGCCGTCCAGGCCCTCACGCAAAGGAAATACGCCGCGGGCAGCGGCTGCCCCGCCCACGCGGCCGCCTCGGCCAGCCTCCGCATGCGGATCTGCAACACCTCGGCAGCCAGCACGCGACCGCCAACCATAGAGCGCCAGCGACATCACGATCCACCGCGACGACAGCGCAAACCCCGCCCACTGCGCCTGGTAGAAGCCGCTGAGCGGCTGGAAGACGACGGTGGAGGCGGTGAACAGCCAGTCGGCCCACACCACCTGCCGCGCGACGGCGGCCACCGTCCGCGGATCGCGGCCCAGGCTAGTGAAGAACAGGTAGTAGGCCGACCCCAGACCGGTGCCGAACAGCAGCGTCGACGACAGGATGTGCAGCCACTTGGCGACGATGTAGTCCATGGCCGTTCAACGCGCGGCCCGGCGCGGCTCGAGCGTCCACAACGCCGCCAGCAACACCAGCACCGGCAGGTTCTTCACGATGGGCCCGTACGGATGGGCCCAGAACTCCGGCAGCGCCACGGTGATGACGGCGCTGTAGAGCCCGATCAACAGCGCCTGGGAACCCCACAGCCAGCGCCGCGCCGCCGGTGCACTCGGTGGCCACAGTGTCAGCAACCCCAGCAGCAGGTCTAGGCCGGCTGCGCCGCGAAGCGCGCCCGGCTGCCATTCGGGAGGCACGCCGGCCCGCTCCAGCAGCGCGAAGCTCTGCCCGATCGGATAGACGACCAGCGACACGAAGGCCGCGGCCAGCCAGACGGCGGCCAGCGACAGCCGCAGCAGCGGCAGCAGCCAGCCCAGCTGCGCCACGACCCGCATCGCGTCACGCTGGTCGGGCGCAATGAACTGCGTCGCCGCGCGCGGCAGCCGGCCGAGCAAGCGCGCCAGCGGCGCAGCGTCGGCCGTGCTGCCTTGCTGCAGCATCGTCCACGCCGCGCGGTCCAGCAGGCTGTCGCGCCGCCATCGCCCCAGTCGCGCTGCCAGTCCCACCGCCCACGCTGGCACGGGCAACCACGGTGAACCGCTAAGGCCCAGCCCCCGGCGCAGCGCGAGCAGGTAGTCCTGCAGCATCAACGGCCGAGGGCCCACCAGCGCCAGGCGACGGCCCGGCAGCTGGCCGGCCGGCGCCTCCACCAATGCACGCAACGCTGCCACCGCGTCATCCACATGGATGGGCTGCACGCGCTGCTGCCCGCCCGCCGGCAGCGGCACCAGTGGCAGCGCCGCCAGCGCCAGCAGCCGCCGCGCGCTGGCGCCGTCCGCGCCGAAGACGAGCGACGGCTGTGCGACACACGCCTGCAGAGGCAGCGAAAGCAAGTGCTGGTCAGCCTCGTATTTGCTGCGCAGGAACTCCGTCTCGGCATGTGGGTCGGCGCCCAGCGCCGACACCTGCACGACACGCTGCACGCCAGCCATTGCACTGGCGTCGAACAGCGCCCGTGGCGCGCGCGTGTGCAGCACCTTGAAGCTGGCGCCGCCCTGCTCGCGGAACAAGCCCACCAGATTGACGACGACATCCAGGCCGTCCAGGTGCGCCATCCACGCGGCGGCCGACGTGGTGGCGAAATCCAGCTTCAACCAGGTGCAGCGGGCATGCTCCAAGGATGGCGGACGGCGGCCTGCGCACACGACGCGATGGCCGGCGGCCAGCAGTTCGCGCAACAGCCGGCTGCCGATGAAGCCGGTGGCACCGGTCATCAAGATCTTCATGCACGGCTCCCGGCAAGGGGCATGCCCTGGGCGCGGCGATTGCCTCGCCGCCTGATGTCCGAACTCGCCGACGTCCGATGAAACCGCTCCACTCCCACCTGGTCGGCCGGCTGCTGACCAGCGACCTGTTGTCCGGCGGCTTGTCCGCCGCCGTGCTGGCCTGGCGCGGCCGCACTGACGCACACAGCGCCGCCGCGCCCATCAACGCCGTCAGCCACTGGCTGTGGCCGCGCGAGGCGTTGAGGCAGGACGGCGTCTCCGCCCGCTTCACAGCGACCGGCCTTGCCGTGCACTTCGCCGCCGCGCTGCTGTGGTGCGGGCTATACGAGCGGCTTCGTGCCCGGCAAAGCGCAGCGACGCCGGCGCGCGCGGTGACCGACGCAGCCGTCGTCAGTGCCGTCGCCGCTGTGGTGGACCTGGCCTGCGTTCCGCACCGGCTCACGCCAGGCTTCCAGGAGCGAATCTCGCCGCGCAGCCTGTTGATGGTCTACGGCGCCTTCGCGGCCGGCCTGGCGCTAGCGGGCCTGTCCGCGCTGCGCCGGTGAGGCTGAGAGGCTCAGGGGCTGACGAGGGCACCCATGCAGGCGGCCAAGGCCTCGCGCAGCTCGGCCGACACGCCATCGGCACAGACCAGCGCCACGTCCATCGTCACCTGCTCGCGCAACGCACGCCGCACGACGCCGGCATAGCGCCGCACGGCCAGCGGCATCGGCATGCAGGTGGTGCCCTGGCCGGCACCGATGCGCGCGAGCACGCCCATCATTTCCGCGGCCGGCGCTTCTTCCTGCGGCACGAATCCGTGCTGCCGGTACTGTCGGTCCAGGTGGTCGTAGAGCAGCGGGCTGATGCTGCGGCGGAAGCGGAAGAACGGCGGCACGCGGTTGAGGTCCAGCAGCGACAGCACCCGGTGCCGCGCCAGCGGCGACGCAGCCGGCACCAGCGCGGCCAGCGGCAGCTGCATCAACGTCTTGTGCCACAGGCCTTGCGTCTCGATCGGCGCGGCCACCATCGCCGCCTCGAGCGCGCCGCGTCGGACCGCCGCCACCGCCTCGTGGCTGGGCAGCAACTCGCTGTCCACACCCGCCACCAGGCCGCGGCGACGTAGGCTCTGCGCCAGCTCCGGCAACCGGTTGGCATCCAGCCACGTCAGCATGCCCAGCCGCAGCGTGGGCAGCGACTGGCTCATCCCGGCGATGCGTTCGACGACCTCGTCCGTCTTTGCCAGCAGCGCACGGAATGACTCCAGTGCCTCGGCCCCCGCTGGCGTCATGCGCACGCTGCGGCTGTCGCGCTGCAGCAGCGCGACGCCGAGCACGGCTTCCAGCTCTGCGATCGCGCGCGACAGCGGCGGCTGCGTGATGTGCAGGCGCTCGGCCGCGATGCGGAAATTGCGCTCCTCCGCCACGGCGACGAAATAGCGCATCTGGCGAAGACTGACGTCGCGACTCATCGGCAGGTTCCAGTGCGCGGCGATTATGGGCTGACGGGCCGATCAATACCCGAACGGTATTGAGCAGAAGGTATTTCCGGCGGCACGGCAGCGCTCCTAGAGTCCGCAGCCCTGACACCCGGAGACCACCGCCGTGACACCGCACTCGTTCGCCTTCCCCTCCATGGCCGCACGCCGCCTGGCCTGCATGGCCGCCGCATGCGGCCTGCTCGCTGCCTGCGGCGGCGGTGGCGGCGCCGGCACCGCGCCGCAGCCGCCGGGCGGCGTGCCCGACGTACCGCTCGCCTGTATCGACCTGCCCGACGACGTGACCTGGTTTCGCAGCAGCAGCGCGTCGGCGGAATGGAACGACGTGCTCGTCGACAGCCGCAACCGCATCTGGCTGGCCGGCTACGTGGACGGCATCGTCGGGCAGGCGACGCTCGACCCGAGCGGCAACGCGCGCGCCGTCGTCCGGCAGCTGGCGCCCGATGGCCAGCTGCTGTGGGACAGCGGCCCGCTGCTCGACACCGCCGGCACCGACAGCGCCGAGGCGCTGGCCCTCTCGTCTTCCGGCGCGGTCTACGTGGTCGGCCGAACCACCGGCGCATTCGCCGGCGGCACCAACGCGGGTCAGTTCGATACCTTCGTCGCATGGGCCGACGACGGCCGGACGCAGTGGCGCACCGTCCTCGCTGGCAACGAGCGGCCGCAGCACCCGAGGCGCGCCGCGTTGGCGACAGACGGCAGCCTGCGCATCGCCGGCTTCGACGACGACTACATCCCGAGCAACTACGTCGCCGCCTGGAGCGACCCGTTCGCGATGAGCCTGCGGCGCCTGGACGGCCCCAGCCCCACGTTGACCACGCAGTGGTCTCATCAGTTCAACACGCCGGAGGGCGACCAGGTCGAAGGCCTGGCCGTTGGCAGTGACGGCGCCAGCTACGTGTCGGGCATCGTCGGGTCCGGCGCGCAGCGCGGCGCATTCGTGCGCAAGCTCGACGGCAACGGCACGGTGCTGTGGACCGTGCGCTACACGTCCCAGCCGACCGATGAAGTGCGCGCGATCAAGCCGCTGGCTGACGGCACGATGCTGATCGCCGGCAGCGTGTACGGCTCGTTCCGCGGCGCGGCGGGCTTCGGCGGGCAGGACGTCTTCGTCGCGCGCATCGACGCAGGCGACGGCCATGTGATCGCCAGCTGGCAATACGGCAGCCCCGGCGCGGACTGGCTGGCCGACATGACGGTCGACAGCCAGGGCCGCATCCTGCTTTTCGGCGAAACCGAAGGCAGCGTCGTGCCGGGTCAGCCGGCCGCGGGCCTGACCGACCTGTTCATGCTGCGCCTGTCCGCCGACGGCACCGTCCTCGGCCGCCGGCAGTGGGGCACGGCCGACGACGAGCGCGCGCAGCGCGTGGCGGCAGACAGCTGCGGGCGGGTCGTGGCCGTCGGCAGCTCCACCCATGCCGGCGTGCGCGCCGGCCTGCTGTGGCAGTGGAAGCCGTGAACGCAGGTCAGCGACACCGCCTGCGCTGCCATGGCGCTAAGGCTCGCAGGCCGGGCCGCCCCGGCCCGCCGCCCAGGTCGTCGCCTGCTCTATAAGCTTCAGGTACGACGGATCGGCATAGCTTTCGGCGCGGTGGCCGATGGCGGAGTAGAACGCCCGGCCGCGGCCTACGCAGCGCGTCCAGGCGATGGGGTGGTCGTCGCCCATCGCCAGGTCGCCCGGCGAGTAGGTCTTCTCGTCCAGTGTGGCCAGCACGCGGGCACCGGCTTCGCGCGGATTTGCGGTGAACGAGTACCACTCGTCCTTCATCGTCCAGCCGTCGCCCAGGCCGGCGACGACGGGATGGGCGCCAGCCTCCACGACGACGTGCGCGTCTTGAAACTGCGGGTTCATGGGGTGGCCCTTGAAGCGCGAGCCCAGCAGGGTGTCGGCATACCAGTCCCACCACACCGTGCCGTCGCCGCCGGCGCCGTGAAGGCCCACGAAGCCGCCGCCGCCCTCCATGTAAGTCTGGAAGGCCGCGCGCTGCGGCAGCGTCAGCACGTCGCCGCTGACGTTGTTCCACACGACCACATCGAACTGGCGCAGATAGGCCGGCGTCATCGCCCCGCCCTTGTCGGTGACCGTGACGGACCAGCCGCGCCGCCGGGCCAGGTCGCGTAGCGCCGCACGCGCCGCCGGGATTGCTTCGGCATGCAAGAAGCCGTTGACCTTCTCGAACACCAGCAGGCGCGGCGAGCCAGCCGGTACCACGCCTTGCGGCAGCTCATCGTCATAACGCGCGCAGCGCGCGGCACGGTCGGAGTCGTCCACTGGCAGCGCACCGAGCACCGCGTCCAGCCGTGCCAGCGGCGGCATGTCCTGGCCCGCTGCGATGGAGCGCAGCGTCATGACGGCCGACAGGCTGGGCGGCTTAGTACCAGCCATCCACGCCGGTAGCGCACGCACGCCGGGCCACTCGGCCGCCAGCGCTGTCATCGCACGCGGGGACTGCAGGACATCGAGCAGCGGCAGGTCCACCGAGAAGGGTGCGTCGCGCAGCGGGCAGTCCGTGACGGGTGCGGCTGAGGCCTGCGCGGCCGCGACGGCCAGCAGCGCCTGGGCGAGGCGGCTTCGCCATGTGACGTGGATTGCCTGGGTCATGCGCATGCGTCGGCCCTGCGACCGGGTGCCTGTGAGCGGCGGATTATGGGCGCCGCTGCAGCAGCGCTCCCACGCCCCACAGGCCGGCGGCCAGCGCCACGGCCAGGGACGCATTCGCCGCCATACCCAGGTCGTCCGCCAGCATCAGCCACACCCCGCTGACCGCGCCCAGCGCCAGGAACAGCAGCACCGCGCCCGCGCGCGCCACCGGTCGGCCCGGCGGATCGAAGCGCGGCTGCATGAGCCGTTGAGCAGCGTCGTCGCGCGGCGCCGACACGCCGGGCGGCAGCCAGCCGGGCGACTTATAGAGCACGCGCAGCTTGTCCCGCCAGCGCGGCGTGGCGCGCATGCGCCGCGCCATCTCGGCGTAGAACTGCCCCACACCCCACAGCGGGTTCCAGCTCGCCAGCGGCTTGACGGTGCCGTACACGCAGGGCTCGCGCTCCTCGGCAAAGCTGCCGAAGAGCCGGTCCCAAAGCACGAGGATCGCGCCGTAGTTGCGGTCCAGGTAGGCCGGGTTCACGGCATGGTGAACGCGGTGGTTGGACGGCGTGGAGAACACGCGGTCCAGCCAGCCCAGCCGGCCGATGTGCTCGGTGTGGATCCAGAATTGATAGAACAGCACGACGGTGCCGGCTAGAGCGAAGAGCCGCGTCGGCACGCCCAGCAAGGCCATCGGCAGGAAGAACGGCCAGCCCATGACGCCGTACAGACTCTCCTGGCGAAGCGCGGTGCTGAGGTTGAAGTGCTCGCTCTGGTGGTGCACCGCATGCGCGGCCCAGAACAGCGCACTCTCGTGGCTGACGCGATGCAGCCAGTAGTCGCACAGGTCGTACATGACGACCGCCAGCACGCCGCCCACCGCCCCATGCCATACGCCGGCCGACACCAGCGCGAAGCGCGCATGCACGGCGGCGTAGAGGCCTGCCTGGATCAGCGGCGTGACGAGCGCCACCGCCTGGCTCAGCAGCCCCTGGCTGAGGCTGGACAGGGTGTCGGCCAAGCCATAGGTGTCGCGACCACGCCAGCGGCCCCAGGCCCATTCGGCTGCCATGCAAGCCACAAAGACAGGCAGCGCATACAGCAACAGATCGCCGTGCATCGTCGCAACGCGCCTCAGAACCGATGCCAGAGGCTGACCATGAAGGACGGCTGGTCGCGGCTGTGCGCCAGCGGCGAGCGCGCCGCCTGCCCGATGAGCCGCGCCTGCAGCCACTGCCCGCTGACCGACCAGTCCGCCGAGAACTTGTGCTCGCCGCTGAACGCGATGCTCCAGTCCTGCCAGCCGCTACCCGGATGCCACTCCGGCAGCCCCCCGGGCGCCGTGGCGCGCACACCGAAACTGCCGCGCAGGTGGGCCGCATTGGCATACGTCGCCGCCACGCTCACTGCCAACAGGTCGTCACCCAGCGGTATGCCGCTGGTAGCGCCCAGCTCCAGCTCGCCGCCGTCCCGGTGCCGCCCGCTGCCCCACGACAGGCCGGACTGCAGCAGCAAGACCGGCAGCACCTGCACATTGGCGAAGGCTTCGGTGATGACGCGCGTGCCCAGGCTGTCCACGCCGGGTGGCGACTCCCGCCGCGGCCGGCCCGACTGCGGCCACCAGCGCAACCCCAGTTGCCAGTCCTTCGCCGCCGCACCCGACAGCAGCGCCGGTGCCAGGTTCCAGCCGATGCCGGCATCCGTCGCGGCAAAGAAGCCGGTGGGCGATTCGTAGTCGATGGCCGGCAGCAGGCCCAACCGCTGCCGCCCGCTGCCCGGTGCCCGCGGCCAGCCACGCACCGACAGGCCACCGGACCAGGTGGTGGTTGCGGGGGGCGCATCGATCAGCAGCAGGCTGCCGGCGGCATGGGCGGCAGGGGTGCCGGCGATCAGCAGCGCAGCGCCCATCAGACAGCGATGGCCGAGCGGCAAGCGGGAAACACGGGTCATGGAGATGCTGGCGGGCGAGGTCACCCGCCACGATCGAACCGCACTCTAGCGGCCGGTTCGGCGCACAGCCGCCAAACAAGAGGGGGCGGCGGCACCCCGACAGCCGCGGGCAAGGAACCGGACAGCGGCGCGCAATTCAGCGGCCTGCGTGCGGCGGGTCAAGGGGGCAGGTGCTTGGTCGACGCGCTGACTGGAGGGGTGGCCTGCAGCTCGGCTTGCTCAGGCCCACCTGTCTCGATAGGATCCGATCGTCGAAAAGGACCAGAGCGGCAAAGGTAAGCCCGCTCCCTCTCTCAGGAGAGGCTCCGTATCGCTTCACAGCGAACCCACGGCAAGCAACGGCGAGTTTCGCTGCGGCTTGGCGTGTCGGAATGGTTGGCACACAAGACAAGGCGAGCTCGCACTCATTGTTCAAAGGAGTGCATACCATGCCTGTCATTCGCGCCCGTACACCGGTGGTGACGCAAATCAACGTGTTCACCGTTCCCCCCGGCCGACAGCAGGAACTGATCGACCACCTTGCGAAAGCCGCTCTGACCGCCCGTGAGGTGGAGGGCTGGCTGTCCGCCAGTCTGCACCTTAGCTTCGACGGCACACGGGTCGTCAATTACGCGCAAAGCGCCGATCAGGAGGCCGCCACTCGCGTCATAGCCCATCTGAAAGCGAAGGGGCTCATCGACGGCAACAAAGCGTTCGGCGAAGCGCACCCTGGTTTGTATGAGGTCGTCTTCACATTGGATCGAGAGAACGGCGACTAGCGGCTGGTCTTCTTCGCTTGCACGACCTGCTCACGCTCAGCTTCCCAGCCGGCAGGTGGTGCACGGTACTCCGCCATCCACCCTGCACGAGCGGGGTGGGTCGCTCTGCCGCCAGCCCGCATATGGCGATGTCCTCTCGGATGCGCGGATGACTTCGGACTGAATGGACGCCGCTTCCTCTTGAAGGCGCCGATCCTGCACACGATGCTCGTGAGGAGCCTCGCCCTCCGAGGGACTCCGATTGGGCTTGCATTTGCCGCGCACAGGGAGGCTGCACGGCGCAAGACCGTACCGCGTTGCAGAAGCCGAGGTCGTGCAGTGCGGCTGGCTACACGTCAAAAGCTGAGGGTCGCCGCGCCATTCTTGATCAGTTCATGCATGACGCTCGCGCCCGCGACCACTGCGCCATCGATGAGCGCCTCCTGCGTATATCCGCGGTTCTTCGCACACACGGCGCAGGCCCAGAGCTTGCCTCCACGTTGCAGAAAGTCCCGCACCATGTCGGACAGCGGGTCGATGGGCTTGACATGGGCCAGGTCCGCAGCTCCGCGGCGCACGATGTCGACGCCCGAGCTGACGAGAAAGATCGAAACATTGAGGCCCGCCGTCATGCCGCCCAGGGCGATAACGAACGCAGCCGACGACAGCTCATGATCAAGGCCATGGGTGATCATGACCACCAGGTCGCGATGGTTGGTTTCCACGTATCAGTTCCTTGTAGAAGTGGTGCGCCCGGGCTCGTCGAGCCGCTCCTGGCACACAAGGGGAATCGTGAAATCGCATCACATCCCGCCATGCGGCTCTAGTGGACGCACGACGGCGGAACGGCCTAAGGCGTTTACTGGACGGCGTAGACGATTTGAGGAAGTGGCGGAACAGGAGGCGAATCTACGATTAAGCGTTCATGGCCGAGAACAAGCCGCCCCTGCCGCCCCAAGGCCGTTTGCCGCGGCTCAGTCGCTTGATGAGCGAGCTGATGGAACTCGGCAGCGATGCGCGTGCGGTCCGTCTGGAGCAGATCAGAACTGAAGAGCCGTTGCTGGCAGATGAGCTGACAGGTCTGTTGGCCCAGCTCGAGACGGTTCGTAGTCGGAGCTTTCTGGACGGGACCGCATTCCCTGGAGATGCGACGCTGTCCGGTAGAAGGTTCGGCAACTACACGCTCATCCGACCGATCGGTCAGGGAGGTATGAGCACCGTCTGGCTGGCCGAGCGCAGCGACGGGAGCTTTGAAGGACGGGTTGCCGTCAAGCTGCTGAACCTCGCCTTGATGGTGCACGCCGGGACGGAACGGTTTCGACGGGAGGGAAATCTCCTGGCTCGGCTGGCCCATCCGCACATCGCCCATCTCATCGATGCTGGCGTCGAGACCGACGGGCAGCCTTACCTCGTTCTCGAGTATGTCGCGGGCGACCCGATCGATCGGTGGTGTGAGCAACGTCATCTTGACGTGGCATCCAGGGTGAGGCTCTTCCTCGACGTGCTGGAGGCCGTCGGACACGCGCACAACAACCTCGTGTTGCACCGCGATCTCAAACCGTCAAACATCCTCGTGACGCCTGACGGTCAGGTCAAGCTGCTCGATTTCGGTGTGGCCACGCTGCTGGAAGCCATGGAGTCGCCGGTGCCGCCGAGCGAGCTCACCCGATCCGAGGGACGCGTTTTCACGCCCGCCTTTGCCGCGCCGGAGCAGATCCTGGGTGACAGCGTGTCGACGGCAACCGATGTGTATTCGCTAGGAGTCCTGCTGTATCAATTGCTGAGCGGCCGACATCCGACTTCAGGCCAGTCTCAGACGCCGGTCGAGGTGCTGCGAAGGGTGATCGATACGGATCCCGTCCGGCTCTCCGATGCTGCGGCTGGTTCGCCTGAAGGAGCTGCTCCGCAAGCACCGCGCCCAAAGGTCGTCGAGGCGCTTCGGGGCGATCTTGACAACATTGTTGGCAAGGCCCTGAAGAAGGATGCCGCGGAGCGGTACCCCACCTCCGCAGCGTTTGCCGAAGATCTCCGTCGCTATCTCAATGATGAGCCTGTGTCCGCGCATGCAGACAGCTTCGGGTACCGAGCGAAGAAGTTTCTACGTCGCAGGCGCAGGGAGGTGGCGTTAGGTGCCGCTATGGCGGCAACACTGGTCATCGGCATTGCCTCGACGTTGTGGCTGGCGCACGAGGCCATGCATGAGCGCGAGATTGCGACGAAACAGCGCGCCCGGGCTGAGCGCGCACTGCTACGCAGCGAGGCTGATGCCGAATTCACCCGAGCCCTTTTGATTCAGATCGCGCAGTCGCCGAAGCCACTCACCTACGCTCAGATCCTCGAACGGGGTGAACGACTCGCGATGCAACAAACTCATCCGAATCCAGCGCAACAGGCTGCCACGCTGCTCATCCTGGCTGACCTGCACGGGACATTCGGGAATGACCGAAAAGCTCTCGAACTGACTGAACAGGCGCTGACATGGGCCACCAAGGCTGCAGATGCTGGACTCATGGCCATGGTTGGGTGTATTCGCGCAGAGGCTGTTGCCTCCTTGGGTGATCCGTCGCGTGGGGCGCAGCTCGCGATCGAGGCGCAAGAGATGGCCAAGGACGATCAGCAGGCGCAGGTTCGTTGTTGGCAGCAGCGGGCCTTGATCGCGATGACCGCCAAGGACGGCGCCGAAATGCTGAAGAGTGCTCAGCAGGCACTGGCCGCGCTGGATCAGGTCGCGAATCCCTCCGCCACGACGCGGGCACTGGTGATCAGCGATGTGGCCAGTGCTTATCGCCTCCTCGGCCAAGGTGACGCGGCGGACGTGGCATATGGTCAGGCGATCGATGCACTGCGCAAGGTGGACAAGGCGGACAGCCTAGAGGCAAGCACGATCTGGAACAACTGGGGTGCGAACGCCGACATGACCGGACAGGACGCTCTCGCCGTTGAAAGATACCTGCGAGGAGTGAAGGATGTCGCCCAACTGCTTGGCGACGACGCTGTGGGCGGAGCGGTGCTCAACAACCTCGCGCGGAAGCTCGCACGCCTCAACCGGCTCGACGAAGCCTGGTCCTTCAGCGACCAGGCATTGCAGCGCTTTATTGATACGGGCAGCAGTGACCGGCTAATTGCGCTGGCGGAACTGGCGAAGTCCGAAGTGAAGCTTGCGCAGGGGCACATCGAGGATGCGCAAACAAGGCTCAACGCCGCCTGGCGGCGGCTGGCCGCGCGCGGAGCAACCATCCAGTCACCCGTTCCCGCCTTGCTCCTGCAGCAAGCCCGGATCGACCGAGCAGCCGGAAAACCGAACGCCGCTCTAGAAGCCATAGAAGAGATCGAGCGTCGCCGTCGCGCCGCCAATACAACGCTACCCCCCTCTTCCGAGCACTACCGGCTTTTCGAGCGCGCTGGCGTACAACTGGAGCTCGGCCGCCTGGCGCTGGCGGAGGCCGACGCCCGTGAAGCGCTGTCCATTGCCCGCCGACTGCAGGGCACGCTGCCCGCCTCGTCCTTCACCGGGTCGACACTGTTGACGCTTTCGCGCATCAAGAAAGCGCAAGGCGATGCAAGCGCGGCACGCGACACGGCGCGGGAAGCGGAAACTCAGCTCAAGGCGACGCTTGGAACGAACCACCCCCAAACATTAGAGGCGGCTCGACTCGCGAAGGCTTGACGCCCATCCTTGACGCCCACCGTGCTGCGTGTCACCAGCAGGCGATCAGCGGCCGATCAGGTGGCGTCAGCGACAAAAGCGCGCAAATAGCTCGTTGGCTTGAGCCGATCGCCGCCACCGAGGTGGCCGACGTCGTTCGAGGAGTTGTCGCATGCTTTCGTGTCCCGGCCGCCGTGGCCACTGGGCAGGTCGCTCAGCCGAGCGCGTGCATCAAAAGCGCTCGCGCCTTTTCCCACTGACGCTGCACGGTGCGCTCGGAGACGCCCTGCATGGTCGCAATTTCGCCCAGGGTGAAGCCGCAAAAGAACTTCAAGTCGACCACGCGGGCCAACTCCGGCTCTTCCACAGCCAACTCGTCGAGGGCATCGCTGATGCCCTCGAGCACCTCTGACTGTTCGATCTGATCGGCATTCTGAGTGTTCAGCGCGGTGATCTCCACGGCCCCGCCGCGCTTCTGGCTCTGTCTGGCGCGCACCCGATCGATCACCAGGCCGCGCATCATCCTGGACGCATAAGCCAGGAAGCGTCCAGGTTCATCGAACTTGAGCGAATCGCTTCGGTTGAAGTTGAGCCAGACCTCATGCACAAGCGTGCCTGTGCCGAGGAAGTCCCTTGCACCGTTCTTCCACACCTCGCGTCGCGCCATGCGGCAGAGTTCGCTGTACAGGCTGGTGAACAGTCCGGCCTGATCCGCCATCGCAGATGTGGCTACGGCGGCGACGCACAGTGACGCCTGAGTCTGGGGGTCGAAAGTCTTCGCCATCGCCAATTGCTCCTGCCGCCTGGACGAACCGGTGCGACAGTGTCTCCGACAAGCCGGCGGCCCGGGGAAGACGATGGAAATACTACCGCTGCTCCCCCTAGGACACGAGGGGGGCTGTTGCCGATGACTTCGCTGATCCCAAGAGGGCACCGACGCTCTTGTTGCTCAAGCCCTGGTCGAGCGGTGGCGCAAGTTCTCTCATCGACTGCCCGCGCGCGCCGGGCGCCTCTCCGAGTCCCCGCTGCGCTGGCCCCCGCGGTTCGCGGGCTGCACGTCTATGTGCGGTCGGGCGCGGCAAGAGGCCAGGGAGCCTCTCAATTCAAGGTCGCGTGCGACGGCTCTGGCTGCTCCCTGTGTTGCGAGCCGTGTTGAACCGAGGCAGCAGCATGCCGACCTGGTCACGGTAGGCCAGGTAGCGCTTGCCGAACTGTTCGACCAGATCGCGCTCCTCGAACCAGATCCCGATCAGGATGTAGCCAGTGCAGGCGGCCGCGAAGAGGGCGTGGCCTGCGCTCATGTCCGGTGTCGCCCAGAACGCGAGAAGGAAGCCGAGATAGATCGGGTGGCGCACATGGCCGTAGAACAGCGGCGTGCGGAACTCCTGCACCGAGACGCTGTGGCCGCGCAGCGCCCGCCACGGTTGGCGCAGACCGAAGAGCTCAAAATGGTCGATGAGGTAGGTGCTGACCAACACGACAGCCCAGCCCGTCCAGAACACGGCTTGAAGCGCCAGCCGGGCAGCCGGGTTCTGCACCGACCACAACACCGGCTCCGTGATGGGCCGCCACTGCCAGAGCAGCAACGCCAGGGCCGCGCTGGCCGCAAGCACGAAGGTGGCGCGCTCCAAGGCCGGAGGCACGAGGCGTGTCCACATGCGCTTGAAGCTGCGCCGAGCCATCACGCTGTGCTGGATGGCGAAGACGGCAAGCAGCCCAACGTCGATGGCGATGGCTTGCCAAAGGGGCGCATTCATCCCCTCGCTATCGATGGTTTGGGGCAGGACCGCGAAGTTGCCGACAAAGCCCACCGCGTAGGCGAGCGTACCGAGGAAGAACAGATACGCCGCGAGGGCGTACGTCAAAGCGAGCAGGGGCATGGACATCTTTCGTTGACGAGGCGGACAGAGCGTGGAGCTGCGAGCGATGCGGCTGATCTCCTTGTCACTGGCCGTCCCAGGTCGCCCGCTCTTCTCTGTGATCGCTACGTTTGCCGAGGAAGGCCGAGCCCGTTGCCAGCTGCGACGGGCTCGGATCGATGCTTCACAGGCGTCGCGAGCCCAACTTGCTACGCGCCACAGCCAGGCATGCGATGCCCAGCCCGAACAACGCGGCCGATGCGGGCTCGGGCACGGGTGCCGCTGTGCCATAGCTCAGGTCGTCGATCGTGAAGGGTGCGGTGCTCGACAGGCTGATGATCTTGAAGCCGCCGATATCAGCGCCAGGCCGGCTGATGCCCACAAAATGCCCCTGCGTGACGAACGCGGATTCCAGCGTTGTCTCCTCCTGATGAGAGAACGCGAAATTGGTGTCGGCGGCAATGATCTTCACGGGCCCTAACGCCGGATTCAACCAGAAGCCGACGCTCGCGACCTTGGTGGGGAAGTACATCTCGATCTGGCCGGCACTGCCGAACTCGGTGTTGCCGTCAAAATCAACGGGACCGAGCACGTGCGTTCCAGAGTGGGCGCCACCGATGGCACCCAGATCGAAAAGCACCGGTGCGTTGACGCCCACTTCGCCTCCCACCGAGAACTGGATACCGGGGATCTGGTCAAAGACCCGGGATGCGGGGTTGGTCGGCATCCCGGTGTTGTAGGTGGGAATGGTCTGTGGTGCGACGCCAGGAACGGACTCGAAGTCCACGACCTTCAAACCGTGCTGGAACGCCGCGACGGCGCCGGGATCAAGGGTATCGATTGCGGTGGCATGGGCCAGCCCGGAAGCGAGGTTCGAGAACAGGAACAGGGCTGCGATCACTCGATAACGATGCATGGAGACTCTCCGTGTTGATGACACGTTGGTAATCGCGATCGGCCGATGAAAGCCGACATCGCTCGTTCGGCCGCTCGGCCGGCCGAGTCAACGACCGCCGACCAAGGCCCCTGAAATGCCGCTCGAGTGGACGCTTGGTCCTGCGCGGCTCCTGGGTAACGGCGGGCGAGGCGCGCTGAAAGTCACTGAGGCGTGAAACGCCATCGCCGCTCCACAGACCACAGTACCGATCAGGGTTGCGCAACAGCAGCGACGCATCCACGCCAGTCCGGACTCAACGCCGTTCTGGCGGCACGCCAGCATGGCCCAGCAGCACCCTTCTCGCCTTCACGGCCCCCGCCCGACCGCAGGTTTTCGTCCGCCACCGGCGACGGTGCACGACTTCATGAACGCATTCAGCACCGCCCCACCAAAGCCAGGATCTCCGGCAACCGGGCGCGAGCTTCGCGTCGGCCAGTCTCCACCAGCTCGGGCAGCGCCGCCGTGTCGAACAGCCCGACCCGGCGGCTTGGCTCGGGGCTGAGCACCATCAACGGCGGTCCCGATGCCCGCGCTGCACACAGCCGGGCATTGAGCAGGTTGTTGCTCATCGTCGAGACCAGCTGTGACAGCATCCGCGATGGACCGTCGATGCGCCGCGGCAGCGGCGCAGGCGCTCCGACAGCGAGGATGGCACCTGCATCGATCGCCGCGCTCACAGGCAGCGGGTCGGAGACGACGCCATCGACCAGGCGTCGGCCGGCCAGTTGCTGTGGCGCGAACATGAACGGCAGCGCGATGCTGGCCCGCAACGCGTCGACGAGACGCCCCTGGTCCAGCACGATGGTGCCGCCACTCTCGGCGCAGGTGGCGGTCACGCGCAGGGGCACCGGCAGGTCTTCGAAGCGAAGGGTGCCGAACGCAGCGTGCAGGCGCTCCAACACCGGCGCGTCGTCGCGCAATGCGAAGCTGGCATCGAAGCCGAGCAGGCGCGGCATCATCATCTGGGCCGGCGCACGCCAGCGGCGACGACGCGTGAGTTCCTGCGTCCACAGCGCGGTGGCGGTGTGCACCGCTTCGTGAACAGGCCTTCCGGTGGCCAGCAGTGCGCCAAAGAGCGCGCCGGCACTGCAGCCGACGATGCACGACGGCGCCAGCCCTTCACCGTGCAGCACTTCGGCCACGCCCAGTGCCGAGGCGGCGCGAACGCCGCCGCTGCCGATGACAAGTGCCAGGCTGCGCGAGGCCCGGCAACTCATCGGAATTTCCGTGTGGACGCAGATGGCCGCTTGATGAGATCCACAGCGCTCACATCGCCAATCCCGTCAGACGTTCGAGCCAGGTCCTGCGAGTTGCCACGCCCCCAGCCGAGCGAGCACTGCGCAAGCGACGTCCAATGCGCGTGCAGCCATCGTCGGCATGCCCGAGGTCGAAGCCGAGGCGATGCGCCAGAGATAGCATCGGAAGGTTGTCGGCCAGAACATCGCCGCGCATCCAGCGCAGGCCGCGCTCACCAGCGGATGCCAGCAGCGCAATGAGCGCGCGGCGACCGATGCCCTGACGCTGCCAGGCATCGTCGACGACGAGCGCGAATTCCGCTTCATCCGTATCGCAGCGAGCCCAGCGCGCTTCGGCCACGAGCTGGCCGGCGCCCGGCATCCCGACTTCGACGACGAGGGCGAGCTCGCGGTGAGGGTCGGGATCGACCATGCGTCCGATCCAGGCCGCCGATGCGCCGTTGATGGCGCCATGGAACCGGCGACGTCGCGTCTGCGGCGCCAGCGCGCTGATCAGTGTGCCAAGGTCGGAGGCGTCTTGCGGTCGAACGGGCCGCAAAGCGATGCGAGTTCCGTCGAGTGCGGTCCAGGTTTGCAGCCAATGCCGTGAGCCGGGCCAGCGGGCGTCATCCATTGTCATCCTCCAGTTTGGATGAGACCTGCGCAGGCCCCATTGCCGTAGAGATCGGAAATGGGCCCGGGAACCCGACACTCGGCCAGCGAGGCGTCCGCTTCCGCCCTGGAAGGCAGGGCAAGCGGCGTTACAGCGTCGCTCGCTGCGGTCCGCGACGCAAGCGCGCAGTGGGTGTTGCAAGCTGACGGCGCTGGTTGCAGCCAGCTCACAGCCAGCCGGTGGCAGAACGCCTCTCGCGTTACCGAGCCGCCATCAGCTGCTTCAAGCGGCTCCGCCCTGAACACGGACCTTCGATGACTGGACAGCTATCGACCGGGTACTGACCTTGCCTCGCTTCGGCACCAGCCTCTGGCCTGCGCATGTGAGGACATCACCTCAGTCACCCGCGTCGAGAGCGACTTGGCCCTCAAGCGCTCATCCATAGACACATCGCGGCCCGTCTTCGCATGACTGTGGACAACATGTAAGTCGCTTACTCGTTGGCCGAAGCGGATGTTCAGGCCAATCGTCGCCTGATCAGAGACCGATCGCCTGAGGCGACTCGCAACGACCGGTCGTCAGTGAGCCGAAGCAAAGCCGGGCCGCATGGACGCGCCCTGTTAAGGTCACTTGGAGCCGATGCGGCGGCGTGTCGTCAGACCGACAGCGGCGAGCCCCAGGGTGGCCATCAGCAGCGACGCTGGCTCAGGCACGGCCGATGTCATCAGGTTCAGCGACGCAGTCAGGGGCTGCGTGTCACTCCACAGGAAGCTCAATCCCTGGTTGAGATTGCTGGCGTCGGTTGCCACGCCGACGAGCGTTGAGCCAGCTTGCAGGGCATCGAAATGAAGCGTCCCCAGCAGCAGCGTGGCTTGACCATGGTTCGCCATGCCCGGGAAGCTCGATCCGCCGAACTGCCCGGCGCCTAGCCAGCCGCTGTCATCGTCCCAACCGGCTGCCACAGTGAAACCGGCGAAGGCAAGCCGGGACGCGTCGTAGCTCAGGCCAAAGCCGAAAGACAGCAGCTGCTCGTCAGGCGACAAGCCCGCAAAGGGATCACTGACGCTCACCAGCAAATCGACGCCTTGACCGACTTTCGAGGGCACGGCGGCCGTCAGCGAGACCGTGGCGGCCTGAGCGGCAAGGGACGAAGCGGCCAACGCGATGGCGACAAGCAGAGGTTTGAAGTTCATGGGACTGTTCATTGGGCGCTGAAAAGTTGGTACCAGACGCGGTAATCGGCCTGCGTGATGCATTTGTCGCCGTCCATGTCTGCAAGGGGTTCAAAGCGGGCATCACCCGCGCAGCTGCCGATGGCGCCGCGCAGCGCATCCCGATCGGCGGCAGTGACGGCGCCGTCAGCGTTCACGTCGCCGTTCTTGCGCACGCGCACCATCAATCGAGGTGCCGCCTCTGCGTAACCATCGTTCAGGAAGAGGCCAAAGAAGTAGTCGCCCTCCGGCTGACCGGCGAGCGGGAACGACTGCGATCCCGAGGGGCTCGCCACATAGTTCCACTTGAGCGACCCCGGGCCGCCTGGTGTCATGCCGACGCGGTAGAGGCCGATCCAGTGCGTGTTGCCTGCAGGCAGCCCAGACCACGCCAGCGACACGCTGCCTCCGATGCGGACACGATCGACGTCGGCCTTGAAGCTGGCCTGCGACGTGGTGGGTGGCAGCACCGGCGGCGCACTCCACTGCACCTGAGCGAGACCGTTCAGCACCGGGTCGGTGTAGTCCAAGCCCGCACCTTCCACATGACCGGCGAGCCGACGCCAGAACGCGCCATCGCCATCGACGGTGACGACCAAGTCATACCAGCCATAGCTGACACCGACCGTGCGGACGACATCGCGGCTGGATGCTGCCGGTACATCGATGATGGCCACCGCCCGGTCTCCGTAGGCGTTGTCGGCAACGCGAAATCGCATGGGCTGCGCGCTCGCGTTGCGCAGCGTCAGCGTGACACTGCCCGACGCAGGCTGCTCTTTCAGGCTGGCAGCAGCCAGGCGGCCGACGCCGTCGAAGCTCATCCTGAATTCACGCAGGAAGCCGTTGTCGCCATGCACGGCCAATTGCATGCCGGCGCTGCTCCAGTTCCAGACCTCCTGATCGATGCGCTTGCCCGGCTCGACCGTGTAGTGCCACGGGCCATCCGTGCGCAAGGAGGAGTAGACGATGAAGGCAGCCGTCGCACTGCCGTCATTGGCAAAGCTCAGCGCGAACTGGCGCGCGTTGGTGGCTGCGACGCCGTCCACTGCCGACCGGTAGGGCAGCGGCGCCGCACGGCGCGGCACATCGCCGGCGGCTCTCTCCTGGCGAGGCAGGCTTTGGTTGGTGGGCGGCAAGGCGTCCTTGGTGCCCCAGCCCTTGAAGTAGACGGCTGTGGCGGGCACGCCGACGGGGAAGTCGGCACCGCCCGACTTGAAGTCAAAGGCACTCGTCATGTCGCCACAGACAGCGCGGCGCCAAGGCGAAATGCCATTGCATTGAACGCTGGCACGCGGGTAGCCCAAGCCATTGGTCAGCCATTCCTCTGTGAAGCGAATCAGCGAGGTGTGGTCGAACAGCTGCGAGCAGACACGCCCCCCCTTGCTCCACGGCGAAATCACCATCGTCGGCACCCGCGGACCCAGGCCGATCGGCTGGCCGCCAGCCACTTCGCCCTTTGTGGCGTCGGTCAGCGTCGTGCGCCCGCGATCCGCGTTCAGCGGCGGCATCACCGAGGGCATGTGATCGAAGAAGCCGTCGTTCTCGTCGTAGGTCAAGATCAGTGCCGTCTTGGCCCAGACCTGCGGCGACTGCACCAAGGCCTGCAGCACTCGTGCGGTGAAGTTCTCACCGGCGTTCGGTGTGTCCGACGGATGCTCGCAGTACTCGGTGGGCGCGCAGATGTAGGACACGCGCGGCAGTTGGCCGCTGCGAACATCCGCAGCAAAGTCGTCAATCAGCCACTGGCCGGTGGTGCCGCCCGCGTTGGCCTGCGTCGACCCGGCAGCCAGTGCGCGGCCGCGCCGGTACAGCGGCGACGCGCTGGTCAGCCTCTGCCCATTGGCGTCGATGCGGAAGTTCTTGAAGTACTGCAGGTAGTTGTCGCCGTAGTTGTCCCACTCCTGGTAGACCTTCCAGCTCACCCCGGCCGCTTCGAGCACCTCGGCGTAGGTCTGCCATTCATTGCCCTTGGCAGCGGGGTTGTCGTTGGCGATGTCACCGTTGTAGATGCCATTCGTGACGTTGTAGAGCCTGGAGTCCGAGATGCCAGTGACGACGCCATTGCTATGCCCACTGAGGGCGTAGAAGCGGTTGGGGTCCGTGGGGCCGAAGATAGAGCAGTGATAGGCATCGCAGACGGTGAAGGCATCCGCCAGCGCGTAGTAGAACGGCAGGTCGCTGCGGTCGAAATAGCCCATCGTGCGAGGGGACTTCTTGGCGATCCAAGCGTTCCAGTCCTTCCACGCCGCCTCGGTTCCTTTCCAGCTGTGGTCCAGCCCGACCCGCAGTGCATTCGTGTTGCGGATGTCGAAGTGGTAAGGCAGCACCTGCGTACCCGTCGCGTTACCCGGCTGCATCCACACCGGTTGGCCCGACGGTAGCGCGATGGGTCGCGGGTCGCTGAAGCCGCGCACGCCGGACAGCGTGCCAAAGTAATGGTCGAACGAGCGGTTCTCCTGCATAAGGATGACCACGTGTTCGATGTCTGCGAGCGTGCCGGTAGCGTTGTTGGCAGGCGTGGCAAGCGCCCGGCGGATGGTCTGCGCGAAAGCATGGCTGCTGGCCATGCCGGCAACGGTCGCAGTGAGAAACGCGCGGCGGGACGGGGTGCTCATGACGCGATGGATGACGGAAGCTAGGGAAGCGTGCGATTGTTTTGTTCTATAAATACAGGAGCATGACGCCGGCAAGGTCTCTGCGACGCAGCACAGCCGCGCCTCCGTGGGCGTCGTGACATGGGGGCTTTATGACTCCGTGAAGGAGGCAGGTACGCAAAAAGCTCGCTGCCGGAAAGTCGAATCAGAGCGCCGCACCTGGACGATTGAGCGGGCGTCCGTTCGTCGGCTCGACTGGCGGAGTTTTGATGCAGAGTCGGCGAAGCCGGCGCAGCCTCGGACTCGTGTCAATAACTGTACGCACGGCCTCGAAAGGCTCAACGTGAATCGGTTTGCCTTTAACGCCCACGCTCGGCCCGTGGTACTGCGACTGCCTTCAGACGGTCCCGCTTCTCTGAGATGCGCCTAAGCGTTCTTGGCCATTCCTCGCTGGCGAACTTGCCTTCAATGGCCTCGACGAGCTCAGCTGAAACGGCCAGCAAAGGATCGATGCCGAATTCCCTGTAGCAGAAGGGACCAGCTTGATATTCCATCGATGACGTGGTCGATCACCTGGCGAACGTTGATCACGCGGTTGTCGATCAGCACCCGGCGCGCAAGAACCCATGCTCCCTATTGATAATTACTGGTAAAGCCCAATAATTCGATCCTGGTAAAGACTGGTAATCGCGCCCCGAGCGCACTAGTTCAGCGCGTCGTACCTGACCACGGACCGCCGCGGATCCTCGGCCTCCACGAGCGCCGCGAATCTACCTGCAGCCAGCGCGCTAACAGCCGCGTCGAGCGCAACCAAATAGTGGTCGAACGGCGCGGCCAGGTTCAGCTCGATCTCACGGCGGCCCGCATCCATGGTCGGATCGCCGATTCACCGCAGTCCTCGACCGAATCCGGATCCAAACCAACATAGAGCGCTACGGCTGCCCAGAGCTCTGCGTGGGCATGCTTGTTCCACCGATCTCGTGTGGCTCCATCCGCCGCCTGCAACGTGTCCCATGGCTCGGGCGTCTGGACATCGCCCAGTCCGGACAATCCGCGGTTCGAATCCAAGCTCATAGATCTACCTGTCGCGGTGACCGGATCACGGTGCACGCAGCTTAGTGATCACTACGGCAACGGAAACGGCAGCGGCAACGAGAATTTGAGCAGCCAGATTGTGAGCATGCGCTCACTCCCTCTAAACGCACCGAAAATGTTGGTAGTCCGTATTGGACTTGAACCAATGACCAAAGGATTATGAGTCCTCAACTTTTAGGGTTTGCCCTCGTTTCGCAGTGTTGAATGCCGCATAACAAATCCTTGTAAATCAACGACTTACAAAATCCGTCTTGCTGGCTCCGTTGATCCCGATTCGCCATAATTCCGGAAAAGTGGCTACATGGTGGCTACATGAAACGAGCCTGGGGACCAAAGGATGGTGCGTCCTTTAAAGACTGCGGCGGTGGATTTGGCCGACGCGCAAGACCTGACGGCGGGCCTGATCGACCGCCTGCAATGCCCGCCGGGCAAGGCCCAGGCCTTCCTGCGCGACCGCAAGGCGCCCACCCTGCGCGTGCGCGTCACGGCTGCCGGCGCCAAGTCCTTTGTGTTCGAAGCCAAGCTCGGACGGCAGACCATCCGCCGCACCATCGGCGATGTGCGTACGTGGACCATCGAAGCCGCACGGGCCGAAGCCAACCGGCAGCGCGTGCTGATCGACAAGGGCACCGACCCACGCGAAGTGGAGCGCCAGCGCGAAGAAGCCCGCCGCGCCGAGGCCGCCCAAGCGGCCCTGCAGGCCCGCACCGTCGGTGAGGCTTGGGGCGAGTACGTCGAGGCTCGTCGCTCGCGCTGGGGCGACTATCACTATCGCGACCACATCGCCAAGGCCAAGGCCGGCGGCGAGACGGCGCAGCGCGGCACCCGGGGCCGGGGCGAAACCATCGGCGGCCCGCTCTATCCGTTGATGTCCTATCGGCTGGCCGATCTGACGCCCGCCGTGTTGAGCGAATGGGCAGAGCGGGAGACCCTCACCCGCCCCACCGCCACGCGGTTGTCATGGCGGCTGCTGCGCGGCTTCCTGAACTGGTGTGCGGAGCATCCGGACTATGCGAGCGTCCTGCCCCCGCAGAACCCAGCCAAGGCCAAGACCGTACGGGAGGCGCTCGGCAAGGCCAAGGTCAAGCAGGATGCCTTGCTGAAGGAACAGCTTCCAGCCTGGTTTGCCGCCGTACGGCAAATGCCCAATGCGACGGCGTCGGCCTATCTGCAAACCCTGCTGCTGGTCGGCGCCCGGCCCGGTGAGTGGCTGGCCCTGCGCTGGGAAGACCTGAACCTGAAGGGGAAGGGTGTGCGCATCCGCGACAAGGTCGAGGGCGAACGCGAAATCCCGCTCACCCCGTACGTAACGTACGTACTGACCTCGCTCCCCCGTACGAACGAGTGGGTTTTCGCCAGCCCCTCGTACGTACGGGATATGCAGGCCAAGGCCATGAGCCTGCCCCACAAGCAACACGACCGCGCCTGTACGGTGGCGGGCATCGACGGGCTGACGCTGCACGGCCTGCGCCGGTCGTTCAAGTCGCTGACCGAATGGCTCGAAATCCCGGCCGGCGTTGTCGCCCAGATCATGGGCCATAAGCCCAGCGCGACAGCGGAGAAGCACTACACCGTACGGCCGCTGGACTTACTGCGCATGCACCATGAGCGCATCGAGGCTTGGATACTCGAACAGGCCGGGGTAGCGGTTGCGGCGGCACCCGCCGCCGTACCGTTGCGCGCCGTCGGTTGAGCGCGGCTGGTACGTACGGGACGGCTTGACGGGGCGCCGGGGGCGGCGGCGCGGCCCTCAACGTTTGCTCACCATGTTGGTCAAAAGGTCGTTTTTTGACTAATATTCTGAACAAATGAACACCCCTCAAGACAGCTCCATCGTGTTGGAGCGCCAACTGCTGTTCCAACTCGGCGACCGGCTCAAACGCCTTCGCAAAGCGCAAGGCCTGGGCACCGTCGAGATGGCGCAGCGCGTGGGCATCTCGCGCACCACGTTGAGCGCCGTGGAGTCTGGCGACCCCGGGCCATCCATGGGCACCTACCTGCGCGTCATGTCGGCGCTGGGTGTCGGCGCCGACCTGGCGCTGCTGGCCAGCGACGTGATGCAACCCGCCACCCCGGGCTCGGCCGCCGCCCAATCGCGCCGCGCGCGGCCCGCCGTTCAAGTGCTGGTGTCGGCCGACGCCTCGCGGCACCAGGCCCAGGACCTGCAAAGCCTGGCCCTGCATACCGAGGCCGTGCGCTTGGTCCGTGCCAATCCTGCCTTGCTCCAACAGGCCCAGGACACGCTCGAACGCTGGCTCGGTGCCGGCAATTCCCGCTCCGCTGGCCTGTGGAAGGAATGGCAGGAGATTCTTCGTGAGGGCAAGTGGCGCAAGGCGCTGGGTCGCACGCGGCGGGCGCAGGAACTGCGTCAGGCCTCGCCCCTGCCCACCGTGCTGCCCGAGCAAGTACGGCAAGACGTACTGGCGCAAGTCAGTGGGCTCAAAAAGGGTGTCGTGCTGGGCGACGACATCACGCCATGAACCGCGAAGACCTCGAACACATCATCCGCGCCTGCAGCGACATCACGGACCAGTACGAGTTCATCATCGTCGGCAGCCAATCCATCCTGGGGCCGATCCCGAACCCGCCCGAGATGTTCACCATGTCTGCCGAGGCCGACATCTACCCGCTCAACGCCCCGGAGCTGGCAGACCAGATCGATGCGGCCATTGGCGAGGGCTCGCAGTTCCATGAGACCTACGGCTATTACGCCCAGGGCGTGGGTCCGGAAACGGCGACCCTCCCGGCGGGATGGCTACAGCGCGTCTATCGCGTCCAGAGCGCAGCCACCAACGACCGTGTGGGCTACTGCCTAGCCGTCGTCGATCTCTTCATGTCGAAGGCTGCAGCCGACCGGGACAAGGATCGGGAATTCAACATGGGGCTGCTCAAGCATGGCTTTGTCAGCGCAACCGAAGCGTTGGCACTGGTACCGTCGATGCCGCTGGACGATGCCGAGAAGCGCAGGCTTGGCGCACGCATCCGCCGATGGGTGAAGACCTTGCGGGATGCAGGGCACGAGATGCCGAACCCCTGACCAAGGGGCGATCAGCCGCGACGGCTAAGTGACGCCCATGCTGTTGGCGCCGACCGAAAACTGAGCTCAAAGTTCGGTCGGCGCCAACAGTCCATGGTGTCTGAGTGACAGCCAATGGCACGACTTGAAAAGGGCAATGTGATCGTCGTTGTTGGCGATCCACTGATCCAAATCGTTTGGCACGAGTAGCACCGCGAGGTAACGGGGCACGACCACCTCATCGCCACGAAGGTCATCGTAATTCTTGACCTTCAGCGGAAACTTGATGACGTCACCGGCAATGAGGTCCTGCGACGAGCACTTGAGTTGGACCTGGATCATCGGGCTACGCCTTCTGCCCGGACCGACGTCTCCCTTCGCCTGAAACGTTATGTCGATGCTGTCGTCGTCAACGCGGAACTCGCCGCGATTCAAACCAGCGTGCGCCGCGAGAGCACATACGTAGGCGTACTGGAACTCTTCCTTTTGCTTCTGCGGGTCCATTTTTCTGATACCCCCTCTCCCGAGGAGCCGATGTTACCCACGCGCGAACAGCGCTCATTGCCTGCCGCGCCACTTCGGAAATCATCCGCAAAAGACAATTGCCCAGCTGATACGGGATACCGGACCGCGCTGCCAGAGAGCCCCCGCCCCCGGGAATGCGCACCAAGCCTCCAATGTTGTCCGGTCGAGAAAGCAACACGTCCAAACTGGCTACATGGTGGCTACATGACCACCAAATAGAGTTTAGGAAAAACGCCCCATCGCGCTACAACCCCGATGGATATTGGTAGGCCGTATTGGACTTGAACCAATGACCAAAGGATTATGAGTCCTCTGCTCTGACCAACTGAGCTAACGGCCCCCGGAGGGAAGGGGCGGATTCTAGACAGCTCAGCGCTGGCTCAGCGCCTGACCCACCATGCGCGACGTGATGTCGACTATCTGGATCATGCGGTCGTAGGCCATGCGCGTGGGGCCGATGACGCCCAGCGTGCCGACGACCTGGCCGTCGACCTCGTACGGCGCCGACACGATGGACAGCTCCTCGTACGGTACGACCTGGCTCTCGCCGCCGATGTAAATGCGCACGCCCTCGGCGCGGCTGGACGTGTCCAGCAGGCGCATCAGCTGCGTTTTCTGCTCGAAGAGGTCGAACAGCCGGCGCAGCGAACCCATGTCGTGGCTGAAGTCCTGCACAGTCAGCAGGTTGCGCTCGCCAGAGACGATGACGCGCTCGTCCTGCTGCTCCATCGCCTCGGTGCCCACGTCCACCGCAGCGCTCATCAGCTGGCCGATCTCGCCGCGCAGCGCGTCGACCTCATTGCGCAGGCGCTCGCGCACGGCCTCCAGCGTGAGGCCCGAGTAACCGGCGTTGAGGCGGTTGCTAGCCTCGGCCAGTTCACCCTGGCTGAGATCCTGCGCGGTGAAGATGACGCGGTTCTGCACGTCGCCGTCGGGCGAGACGAGGATGACCAGCACGCGGCGCTCGCCCAGCCGCAGGAACTCGATGTGGTGGAAGACGCTGGGCTTCTTGGGCGACGTGACGACGCCGACGAAGCTCGACAGGTTGGACAGCATCTGCGCCGCGCTGGCGATGACGCGCTGCGGCTGGTCGGGTTGCAGCTGCGCGGTCTCGACGGCGATGAGGCTGGGCTGTGCTGTCAGCATCGTGTCGACGAAGAGGCGGTAGCCGCGCGGCGTCGGTACGCGGCCGGCGCTGGTGTGCGGGCTGGCGATCAAGCCCAGCTCCTCCAGGTCGGCCATCACGTTGCGGATGGTGGCCGCGCTGAGCTCCAGGCCCGAAGCCTTGGACAGCGTGCGCGAGCCGACCGGCTGCCCGTCCGCGATATAGCGTTCGACCAGGGTTTTCAGCAGAGTTTTGGAGCGCTCGTCGAGCATTTCCCCATTCTAAGAACCGGGCGCAGCGTCCCAGGGCGGGCGAAACCCCTGTGGTGTAATTTGACGCATGGCCGAGCGCTTCAGACATGTCGCCATAGTGGGCAAGCATCAGGCGCCTGGCATCCGGCCGGTGCTGGAGGAAATCGCTCAATTTTTATGCAGCAGCGGGCTTGAAGTCTCGCTGGAAGCAGACACAGCACTGAACACCGGCCTGACAGGCTACGAGGCCTTGTCCAACGAGCAGCTCGGCAGGCAGTGCGACCTCGCCGTCGTCGTCGGTGGCGATGGCACGATGCTGGGTTTCGCGCGCGAGATGGCGCATTACGGCGTGCCGCTGCTGGGCATCAACCAGGGGCGCCTCGGCTTCATCACCGACATCCCGACCGAACGCTGGCGCGAGTCGCTGGCGCCCGTGCTGGCCGGCGACTACGAGATGGAGTCGCGTGCGATGCTGGAAGGGGCCGTGCTGCGTGACGGCGAGTCCATCTACTCGGCGCTGGCGCTGAACGACGTGGTCGTCAGCCGCGGCGCGACGGCGGGCATGGTGGAGCTGAAGGTGTCGGTCGGCGACCAGTTCGTCGCCAACATGCGCGCGGACGGCCTTATCGTCGCGTCGCCCACGGGCTCCACGGCCTACTCGCTGTCGGCCGGCGGCCCGTTGCTGCACCCAAGCATCGGCGGCTGGCTGATGGTGCCAATCGCGCCGCACACGCTGTCCAACCGGCCTATCGTGCTGCCGGACGTCGGCGAGGTGCGCATGGAGATCGTCGCGGGCCGCGATGCCTCCGTGAACTTCGACATGCAGAGCCTCGCCAGTTTGCTGCACGGCGACACCATCACCGTGCGCCGCAGCAAGCACCAGGTCAAGTTCGTTCACCCCCAGGGCTGGAGCTACTACGCGACGCTGCGTCGCAAGCTCCGCTGGTATTTATGAAGCCCGTCGTCCAACGCGTAAGTTGGCTGATCCCCCGAGGGGACCGTGATGCCCTCGGCATTCGGCCGCTCGCGCATCGCCTGCGGGCCGGCCGGGGAGCGGCCCGGCGCCCGACCCGCAGCATCTTTGATTTATGTCACCCTGCGCAGTAGCTGACTGAAATGCTCCGCCACCTCTCCTTGAAGGACTTCGTCATCGTTCCCGCGCTGGAGCTGGACTTCGAGCCCGGCTTCGCCGTGCTGACCGGCGAGACCGGCGCCGGCAAGTCCATCCTCATCGATGCGCTGCAGCTGGCGCTGGGCGGCCGCGGTGACGCGGGCGTCGTGCGCGAGGGTGCGGCCAAGGCCGAGATCAGCGCCGAGTTCGACACGCCGCCGCACCTGCGCGGCTGGCTGGATGACGCCGGCTTCGACAGCGAGGACGCGCTGCTGCTGCGCCGCGTCATCGATGCCGCCGGCAAGAGCCGCGCGTGGATCAACGGCGGCTCGGCCACGCTGACGCAGTTGCGCGAGCTGGCCGACCACCTGCTGGACATCCACGGCCAGCACGCATGGCAAGGCCTGACCCGGCCGGCCTCCGTCCGCGAGCTGCTGGACGGCTTCGCCGGGCTGGACACGGCCCCCGTCGCCCGCGCCCACGCCACCTGGAAGCAGGCGCTGGAAGCACTGCAGAAGGCGCAGGGGCTCCAGGCCGAGGCACAGCGCGAGCGCGAGCGGCTCGCCTGGCAAATCGGCGAGCTGGACAGCCTGTCGCCCGCCGACGGCGAATGGGACGAGCTGAATGCCGAGCACCAGCGCCTGTCGCACGGCCAGTCGCTGATCGACGCGGCTCAGTCGGCGCTGGACGCGCTGGACGAAGCCGAGCCCAGCGCGCAGTCACTCGCCGCCGGCGCGCTGGACCAACTGGAACGAGTCCTGGACCACGACGCCCGCCTGCTGCCCGCCGTGCAGGCGCTGCGCGACGTGCAGGCCCAACTGGCCGATGCCAGCCACACGCTGTCGGCCTACCTGCACAAGGCCGACCTCGACCCGGCCCGGATGGCCGAGCTGGACGAGCGCGTGTCCGCCTGGCTGACGCTGGCCCGGCGCTATCGCCGCCAGCCTCAGGAACTGCCTGCGCTGCTGGCGCAGTGGCGTGCCGAGCTGGCGCAGCTGGACGCGGCGAGCGACCCGGCCCAGCTGGAAGCCGCGCTCGCCGCCGCGCGCAAGGCTTTCGATGTCGAGGCCAAGACCGTGACGCGAGCCCGCGAGGACGCCGCGCCGCGGCTGGCCGCTGCCGTCACTGCGGCCATGCAGCAGCTGGGCATGGCCGGCGGCCAGTTCGACATCGCGCTGCAGCTCAGCGACGGGCCGCAAAGCTATGGCCTGGAGTCGGCCGAATTCCTCGTCGCGGGCCACGCCGGCAGCACGCCGCGGCCGCTGGCCAAGGTGGCCTCGGGCGGCGAGCTGTCGCGCATCGCGCTGGCGATTGCCGTGACGACCAGCCAGAACGCATCCGACAACGCGCCAGGCACGCTGATCTTCGACGAGATCGACGTGGGCATCGGCGGCGCAGTGGCCGAGACGGTGGGTAAGCTGATGAAGCAGCTCGGGCGCGAGCGTCAGGTGCTGGCCGTCACTCACCTGCCGCAGGTGGCCGCCTGCGCCGACCGTCATCTGGTCGTCGCCAAGCGCCTGCAGGACGGCACGACCGCCAGCCGAGTGAGCCCGGTGGCCGGCGAGGAGCGCGTCGCCGAGATCGCCCGCATGCTGGGCGGCGAGCGGCTGTCGTCCACGAGCCTGGCGCATGCCGAAGAGATGCTGGCGGCCTCGGCCAGGACGCGCAAGGCGAAGTCATGAGCAACATCGAGCAGGAGCTGCAGGGCGACGTGGTGCTGCTGACCGGCATGTCGGGTGGCGGCAAATCAGTAGCCATGCATGCGCTGGAGGACGCCGGCTACTTCTGCGTGGACAACCTGCCCGCCGAGCTGCTGCTGGACTTCCTGAAGCTGGAGCAGCAGCGCGGCGAGCGCCGCGTGGCGATCGCGGTGGACGTGCGCTCTGCCGGCTCGCTGCCGCTGATGCTGCCGCTGCTGAAGGAGCTGCGCGCCCGGGGCGTGCCGGTGCGGTCGATCTTCCTGGACGCCAGCAACGAGGCGCTGCTGCGCCGCTTCTCCGAGACCCGCCGACCGCACCCGCTGCGCCAGGACCGCGACACCGGCTTCGGCGGCTTCGACGGCGACAGCACCGCGGAGGAAAGTCATCGGCTGCTGCTGGACGCCATCCAGCTGGAGCGCGAGCTGCTGGGCGGGCTGAAGGCCGAATCCACCGTCATCGACACCAGCCAGCTGCGCGCGGCGCAGTTGCGCGCCTGGCTGGGCGATCTGGTGGGGCCGAACGCCAGCACCAAGCTGACGCTCGTCTTCGAGAGCTTCGCGTTCAAGCACGGCGTGCCCAGCGACGCGGACTTCGTCTTCGACGTGCGCGTGCTGCCCAACCCCTACTACGACCGCGAGCTGCGGCCCTTTACCGGCCGTGACGCACCGGTGGCGGCCTACCTGGCCGCGCAGCCGGAAGTCGGCATGATGATGGGCCAGATCGCCGGCTTCCTGTCGCGCTGGCTGCCCGCCTTCGCGGCGGACCAGCGCAGCTACCTGACCGTCGCCATCGGCTGCACCGGTGGTCAGCACCGCTCGGTCTACCTCGTCGAGATGCTGGCGCGTCAATTCAGCCACCATGGCCACGTGCTGAAGCGCCACCGCGAGCTGGACGCCCGCTGAACGCGGCGAAGCGGCTCAGCGCCGCGGCCGGCGCGCGGGCGGCGGCTTCGTCCACGAGGCCAGATTGCTCTCCACCTCGCGCGCCGTCGCGTCGCTGATGCTTGGATTGCGCAGATGCAGCGTGCGGCGCTCGCGCAGCCGGGCCCGTTCGATCGCTGCACCATGGAAGCGCCACAGGTGGGCGTCGAAGCTCCCGTCCGCCTTCATCAGCTGCAGCCCCTCTTCCACACGCCGCGCGAGCGCCTCCTGGCTGGGCGCGAAGTAGTAGTAATAAGGGTAGGGATAGACCAGCAACAGCCCGGGCTCGATGGCCAACCTCGGCATGAGACGGTGCCGTGCATCGAACTCGTCGAACACCTCGCCGACACCGCGCGGAAACAGGTCGAAGCGGCCGGCCAGCAGCATACGGAACAGGTTCTCATAGCCGGACACCGTGAAGACCTGCAGGCTGCTCGCGCGGAACACCTCCACATCCGGCCAGCCCAGCCCCTGCCCCAACGTGAACCGCCGCAGCCCCTGCAGGTCGGTCACCTGCGCCAGCTCCGGCAGGCGTCGTTCGTCGACCAGCGAGATCCGCATGCCCAGCAGCCCGCGCCGGACATCGAACAGCACGGGTCGTGCCCGCGAGCGGCGCTCCTGGGACGGCGTGGCCCAGGTGACGTGCAAAACACCGCGGTCCGCATCGAGCTCGACGAACTGACGCAACTCGGTCAGCACCTCGTCCGACGGCTGCAGGCGCACGGGCCCGTACTGCGCCTCGGTGCGACGCAGCGCGGCGTCCAGCAGACTGATCAGGTCCTGCGAGCGGGTATCCAGTGGCGACTGGCGAGCCGGGTAGCGGATGACGGGCACGTCATCCGCATGCACCGTGCCGACACCCGCCAGTCCGGCCAGGCCGAGCTTCAGGCATTGGCGGCGCGTGGCTGCAGCCAGCAGCGGCGGGTGTGGGCTCATGGAGGTTGGGCAGGCCTTCTTGCTTCGCAACGGCGCGGGCGGCCGAGTGTGTCACGCAAGACGCGTCGGCAAGTTGCACGGCAGCCGGACGGGTTGCGGGCCGGTGTGCAATTTCACGATGTCGACGCCGGCAATCGGCCCGCCCGGCCTGCGCGCAAGCCCGCTGCAAAACCCGCGGACACCGGACTCGGCAGAATCGCAGCCTCGCGCGGGCCCCGCCCGCGCCTGTGACGAACCTTGTCGGCCCCGGCAGCATGCGCGACCTGCCCGGCGCCGACCCAGAACGGAGTTGGGGCATGAGCCTTCGAAGTGCTAACAAGACCGCGCGTTGGAGGCTGTTGCTGCCGGCCGTGCTGCTCGCCGCGGCGAGCCTGAGCGCCCACGCGCGACGCAGTGACCCTGCCGAGGCAGCCGATGCGCCAGCAGCCGAGCAGCTGAAGCTGCCGGTGAACGCCAAGCACGTGGTCGTCGTCGATGACGCGACGGGCCGCGTTCTGATGTCGCGCGATGCCGATGCCGTCGTACCCATCGCATCGCTGACCAAGCTGCTAACGGCCATGGTCGTGCTGGATGCGAAGCTGGACCCGACGGAGAAACTGCGCATCACCGACGACGATGTCGACACGCTCAAACACAGCAAGTCGCGCGTGCGCGTGGGCACGCAGATGTCGCGCCAGTCGGCGCTGGAGATGGCGCTGATGGAGTCGGAGAACCGCGCCGCGTCGGCGCTGGCGCGCACATTCCCCGGCGGTGAATCGGCCTTCGTGAAGGCCGTCAAGGCCAAGCTGAAGGCGCTGGGGCTGAGCCGCACGTCCATCTCGGAGCCCACTGGCCTGTCGCCCGCCAACACGTCCACCGCCAGCGAGATGGCGGCCATCACGGCCGCGGCGGCGCGCTATCCGGAGATCGAGCGCATCACCAGCTCGAAGAAGGCCAAGGTGCCCGTGGACGGGCGCCCACGCGAGCTGCACAACACCAACCGCCTCGTCGGCGCCAAGGGCTGGAACATCCGCGTGTCGAAGACGGGCTACACCGAGGAGGCCGGCCGCTGCCTGGCCATGCGCATCCTGAACGGCAAGCGGCCCATCACCGTCGTGCTGCTGGATGCGGACGGCTCGGCGCAGCGGCTGCGCGATGCGGCGCTGATCCGCAAGTCGCTGGCACGCCAGGCCTCCTGACGCGGCGCAGCCGTCAGCGCTCGACGACGTCGGTCTCCGCCAGCAGCAAGGCCAGCAGCACGGCCGAGCCGATGGGCATGAAGACGACGACGGCGACAAGCCACGGCCAAAACGCACGTCCGGTGCTCCGCACCAGCTGCATCATGAAGACGCAGTGCATCGCGCCAGCCACCAGCAACCCCAGGGCCAGCAGGATCAGCTTGCCCGCGGGCGGTTCGGCGGCCTGCGCGCTGCTGACGAACTGCCACAGGCACAGCCCCAGCGCCAGCAGGGTGATGACCGCGTACTCGAAAGCACTCTTGATGTGGGCCTGCATGTTTCAACCTTCCTCGATCATCTTCTTCAGCGGCGCGGGCAGCGCGTAACGCGCCAGCTGCTCCCGCGCGACCCAGACGCCCGCGGGCGCTTCGGCGCCTGGCGCGTCGGCGCGCAGCGTGTGCAACACCCAGTCGAAATGCGTCAGCGCATGCTCGATGCGCGGTAGCGTTTCCAGCGCAGCACCTGGCGCCGCTGCACGGGCACCGGCTTCGTCGTCGAACATCGGCAGCGTCCACAGCCCCGCCCACACACCCGTCGCCGGACGCTGCTGCAGCAGCACCTCGCCGCCGCGCTCCACCCACAGCCACCAGTTCTCGCGTCGGCCGCGCTTGAGCTTCCTGGTCTTGACGGGGAAGCGCGCCGGGTCGCCCTGCTGCTGGCCGCGGCACATGGGCTGCACGGGGCACAACAGGCAGTTGGGCGAGCGCGCCGTGCAGATGCCGGAGCCCAGGTCCATCAGGCCCTGCGTGTAGCGGTCCACATGCTGCTGCGGCAGCAGGGCGGTGGCGTGGTCCCACACCCGCTTCTCCGCAGCGCTGCTGGCGAGGTCGCCGTCGAAAGCCAGCACGCGCGACAGCACGCGCTTGACGTTGCCGTCCAGGATGGCGACACGCTCCCCGAAGCAGAACGCCGCGATCGCCGCCGCCGTCGAGCGGCCGATGCCCGGCAGCATCTGTAGGCCGGCCGCTGTGCGCGGGAACTCGCCGCCGTGCTGCTCTGCAACCGTGCGGGCGCAGGCGTGCAGGTTGCGTGCGCGGCTGTAGTAGCCCAGGCCGGCCCATTGCGCCAGCACCTCGTCCAGCGTCGCTGCGGCCAGGTCGGTCACGCGCGGCCAGCGGGCCAGGAAACGCTCGTAATAGCCCAGTACGGTACTGACCTGGGTCTGCTGAAGCATGATTTCCGACAGCCAGACGCGGTAGGGGTCGCGCGTGTTCTGCCAAGGCAGCGTGTTCCGGCCGTGCTGGCGCTGCCAGGCGACGACGGTCTGGCCGAAGTCCTCGAGACCGGCGGTCAACGCTTCTGGCATGACGGGCAGAAGAATGTGGATCGCTGGCCCTGCACGATGCGCCGGATGGGCGTGCCGCAACGCCGGCAGGGCTCGCCCTCGCGGCCATAGACCTGGGCCTGCATCTGGAAGCTGCCAGCCACGCCGTGGGCGTCGCGGAAGTCGCGCAGCGTCGTGCCGCCGGCCTGCAGCGCCTGGCCCAGCACCGTGCGCACGGCCGTTGCCAGCTTGTCGGCGCGCGGCCGGCTCAGCTTGCCGGCTGGCAGGCGCGGGTCGATGCCGGCCATGAACAGCGCCTCGCAGGCGTAGATGTTTCCGGCGCCGACGACGATGTCACCGGCCAGCAGCGCCTGCTTGATCGCCACGCGCCGGCCGCTGAGCGCCGCATGCAGATGCAGGCCATCAAAGCGTTCGTCGAAAGGCTCCAGCCCCAGGCCGCCCAGCAGCGTCGCCACCGGCTCGGCCTCCAGCGCGGCGGCCCACACGACGGCGCCGAAGCGGCGCGGGTCGGTCAGCCGCAGCAGACCACGGTCGGTGTGCAGGTCGAAGTGGTCATGAGCGCCGGCAGCGGGCGTGGCGTCGAGAAAGGCCAGCGACCCCGACATGCCCAGGTGCATCAGCAGTCCACCGGCCCCTTCCAGCGGAAGCCACAAATATTTACCCCGCCTTTGCACGCTGCCGACGCGCGTGCCGAGCAGCGTTTCGGGGTCCACGCCGAGCGGCCAGCGCAGCGGTTTACCCAGACGCAGGCCGGTCACCCGGGCCCCCTGGATGGCGCCGGCAAAGCTGCGGCGCGTGACTTCGACTTCGGGTAACTCGGGCATGGGCGGAAATCATAATCAGCGCCTGCTGTTGGAGTCCCGATGCCCCTTCCCCACCGTCATGCGCTGGGTCGCGCGGTTGCCGCCGCCGTCCTGCTGACCGCCCTGCATGCCCATGCCGAAGACGCTGCGCCGGCCGCCCCTGCCGAGCCGCCGACGCGCTCGGCGATGGACGCTCCTCTGTTCTATCAACTGCTGATTGGCGAGCTAGAGCTGAGCAACGGCCAGGCCGGCGTCGCCTTCCAGGTGCTGCTGGACGCCGCCCAGCGCACCGGAGACGAGGCTCTGTTCAAGCGCGTCGTCAACATCGCGCTGCAGGCCCGCGCCGGCGACCAGGCGCTGCAGGCCGCGCGGGCCTGGGGCGACACGGTGCCTGCCTCGGCCGAGGCGCACCAGACGGTCGTGCAACTGCTGGCCCTGCTGAACAAACCGGCCGAGGTGCCCAAGCCGCTGACGACACTGCTGCGCGTGTCGCCAGCCGCGCAGCGCCCCGGCCTGATCGCCGCGCTGCCGCGGCTGTTCCAGCGGGCGTCCGACCCGAAGGCGGTGCTGGCGGCCCTCGGGCCGGTCCTGAAGGCGCAGACCGGAGACACCAAGGCCGCCGCCCTCTTTGCCGAAGCCCGGCTGGCCATGGCCGCCGGCGACAACAACCGGGCGCTGACCGCCATCCGCCAGCTGGACGCCGCGCTGCCCGACGGCGACGACGCGATGCAGATCGCGCTGGACCTGATGCCCACGGAGCCCCGCGCCGAGGCTCTCGTCACCGAGCGGCTGCAGCGCAAGCCGGACCAGCATGCGCTGCGCCAGGCCTATGCCCGCGCGCTCGTGAAGGCGCAGCGCCCGGGCGACGCGATGCGCGAGTTCCGCGCGCTGACCGAGGCGACGCCGGACAACCCGGCCGTCTGGCTCGCGCTCGGCGCACTGGAGCTGGAGCTCAAGCAGCTGCCCGCTGCCGAGGCCGCATTGCGCGAGGGCCTGAAACGCCTGGACGTGCCCGCCGCGGGTACCGACGCCGAGATCAAGGCCCGCGCCGACGGCCGCCAGAGCGCCTGGCTGCTGCTGTCGCAGGCTGCCGAGCAACGCGGCGACCTGAAGGCCGCCGAGGCGGCGCTACAGAACGTCGATGGCGCAGGGCTGGACGTGCGCTACCGCCGCGCCAGCCTGCTGGCCCGCCAGGGCAAGCTCGCGGAGGGCCGCAAGCTTCTGCAGCCGGCCGCCGACGCCAGTGACGCCGATGCGCGCGCCTCGCTGCTGGCCGGCGCACAGCTGCTGCGCGAGCAGCAGGACTACGTGGGCGCCTTCGAAGCGCTGAAGGCCGCGGCCGAGCGCTTCCCGGACGACCCGGACCTCGTCTACGAGCAGGCCATGATGAGCGAGAAGCTGGGCCGCTTCGACGAGATGGAAGCGCTGCTGCGCCGCGTCATCCAGGCGAAGCCCGACCACCATCACGCCTACAACGCGCTGGGCTATTCGCTGGCCGAACGCAACGTGCGGTTGGCCGAAGCCAAGCAGCTCATTGAGTTCGCGCTGAAGCTGGCGCCCGGCGAGCCCTTCATCGTCGACAGCCTGGGCTGGGTGGAGTTCCGCCTAGGCAACCTACCGGAGGCCACGCGGCTGCTGAAGCAGGCGCACGCGGGGCGCCCCGACGCTGAGATCGCTGCGCACCTCGGCGAGGTGCTGTGGGCCAGCGGCGAGCAGGACGAGGCGCGGCGCGTGTTCGCCGAAGCCGCGCGCCGAGACCCGGGCAATGAAGCCCTGCGCGAGGCACTGGAACGACTGAAGGTGAAGCTGTGAGGCTGGCGGCCATCCTTCTCGCGCTGGCACTGGCCGGCTGCGCACAACTGCCCAAGGCGACTGTTGACGCCGGTGAGGCCCGCCTTAGTGGCCGGCTCAGCGTGACCGTGGCCGGCGACGTGCACCGCCGTGGAACCGGAGGCGCGGCCAGCTTCGAGCTGTTCGGCAACGCCGACGCCGGCCGCCTTGAGCTGACCTCGCCGCTGGGCGCGCTGGTGGCCCGGGCCCACTGGCAGGCCGGCGAGGCCACGCTGGAGACTCCCGGCGAGCAGCGCCGCTTCGACAACCTCGATGCGCTGACCCGCGAGATGCTGGGCGAGACCGTGCCGGTCGCGGCGCTGTTCGACTGGCTGCGGGCGCGGCCCTGGCCCGCGGCCCCGCACCACAAGACGGAAACCGGCTTCGAGCAGCTCGGCTGGCGCATCGAACCGCGGCTGCCCAGCCTCGTCGCCACGCGCGTGACCGAGCCTACCGTGACGCTGCGCGCCAAGCTGGACGAAGGCTCGTGAAGGCGCTGTACGACCTGGCCGCACCGGCCAAGCTCAATCTGTTCCTGCACGTCGTCGGCAAGCGGCCGGACGGCTACCACCTGCTGCAGTCGCTCTTCGTACTGATCGACTGGGCCGACACGCTTCACGTCGAGATGCGCAGTGACGGCCAACTGCACCGGCACGACGTGCACGGCGGCCACGACCTGCCAGCGGACGACCTCTGCCTGCGCGCCGCGCGGCTGCTGCAGCAGGAGACCGGCTGCACGCTCGGCGTCGACATCCACCTCGACAAGCGCCTGCCGGCGGGCGCCGGCATGGGCGGCGGCTCGTCCGACGCGGCGACCACGCTGCTCGGGCTGAACCGCCTGTGGGACCTGCGCCTGCCGCTGCAGCGGTTGCTGGACCTGGGGCTCAAACTGGGCGCCGATGTGCCGTTCTTCCTCGGCGGCGGCCCGGCCTTCGTCGAGGGCATCGGCGAGATCCTGCACCCGCTGCGCCTGCCCGCGCAGCGCTTCGCGGTCATCAAGGGCCCGGCCGGTCTGGCGACCAAGGAGATCTTTTCGAGCAATCTCTTGGCAAGGTCCGAAAACTTGGCTATAGTCGCGGGCTTTCCCGCCCTAGCAGGAACTGCAGAAAAACTTGTCGCAGGCTTTGGTCGCAATGACCTCCAGCCGGCAGCCGAGGAGATCAGCGGTGAAGTGCGAGACGCGGTTGCGCTGTTGTCGAGTCAATTCGGCAACGCCCGGATGACGGGCTCGGGCGCGGCGGTGTTCTCGGTACTCGGCGAGGACGGGAGAGATGGCAAGGACGACCAGTCCCTGGCGACATTGCTTCAGGCGCAACCTGAAGGGTGGACCGGTCGAATTTGCCGCAGTTTGGCGCAACACCCGCTCGCGGGCTGGGCCGACTGACAAGGTTTCAAGGGTTCGGCCGCCAGGCCGGGTCCTGTGTAGGGGAGTCGCCAAGTTGGTTAAGGCATCGGATTTTGATTCCGACATGCGAGGGTTCGAGTCCTTCCTCCCCTGCCAAATTCTTTTGATACTTCGCTGAACCGGCCTTTGCTTCAGCGGGCCACTGACACCACACCAGAGGCCCCCAGTGCTGCTCAACACGGTTCTCTTCACCGGCAACGCGAACCCGGTCCTCTCCCAGGAAATTGCCACCCATCTCGGTCTCGAGCTGGGCAAGGCCGTCGTCGGCCGTTTCTCCGACGGCGAGGTGACCGTCGAGATCCAGCAGAACGTCCGCGCCCGTGATGTCTTCGTCGTGCAGCCCACCTGTGCGCCGACGAATGAGAACCTGATGGAGCTGCTGATCATGGCCGACGCGCTCAAGCGCGCCAGCGCCCGCCGTATCACGGCCGTCATTCCCTATTACGGCTACGCCCGCCAGGACCGCCGTCCGCGCTCCACCCGCGTGCCCATCTCCGCCAAGGTCGTCGCGAACTGCCTGGAGACCGTGGGTGTCGAGCGGGTGCTGACGATGGACCTGCACGCCGACCAGATCCAGGGCTTCTTCGACATCCCGGTCGACAACATCTACGCGTCGCCCGTGCTGCTGTCAGACCTGAAGAGCCGCAACTACAGCGACCTGGTGGTCGTTTCACCCGACGTCGGCGGCGTGGTGCGCGCCCGCGCGTTGGCCAAGCAACTGGGCTGCGACCTGGCCATCATCGACAAGCGCCGCCCTGCCGCCAACGTCTCCGAGGTGATGCATGTCATCGGTGACATCGACGGCCGTAACTGCGTCATCATGGACGACATGATCGACACGGCCGGCACGCTGGTGAAGGCGGCCGAGGTGCTGAAGGCCCGCGGCGCCAAGAGCGTGTTCGCCTATTGCACCCACCCCATCCTGTCGGGTCCGGCCATCGAGCGCATCTCGGGCTCGCAGCTGGACGAAGTCGTCATCACCAACACCATCCCGCTGACGGACGCCGCCAAGGCCTGCCGCAAGATCCGCCAGCTGTCGGTGGCCTTCCTGTTTGCGGAGACCATCCGCCGCATCTCTGACGGCGAGTCGGTCACCAGCCTCTTCTCGGAACAGAACAACAACTTCTGATCCGGGTTTCGTCGCGGCCCTGAAACAGGCCGCTTTTCAACACGGCGCCTGGTCGCGGGTGCCGTTTCTCTTTTTGGAGAAGACCATGAAGTTTGTCGCCTTTGAGCGCAAGTTGCAGGGGACCGGAGCGAGCCGCCGCCTGCGTGTGGCCGGCAAGGTGCCCGGTATCGTCTATGGCGCCGGCGAGCCGCAGCTGATCGAGCTCGATCACAACGCGCTGTACCACGCCCTGAAAAAGGAAGCCTTCCACAGCTCGCTGCTGGACATGGAGCTGAACGGCGCCACCACGCAAGTGCTGCTGCGCGACTTCCAGATGCACCCGTACAAGCCGCAAGTGCTGCACTGCGACTTCCAGCGCGTGGACGCCACCACCAAGATCACGAAGAAGGTGCCGCTGCACTTCGTCGGTGAAGAGAACTCCGTGGCCGTCAAGACCGACAAGAACACGGTCAACCACGTCATCACCGAGCTGGAAATCACCTGCCTGGCCCAACAGCTGCCCGAGTTCATCGAGGTGGACCTGTCCGGCCTGACCGCCGGCCACTCGCTGCACGTCAACGACGTGAAGCTGCCCGCCGGCATCAAGGTCGTCACGCACGGCAAGCCGAACCCCGTCGTCGCGACGCCGATCGCACCGGTGGCTGAAGAGATCGTCGTGGCCGCCGCTCCGGCCGCCGACGAAAAGAAGGGCAAGAAGGGCAAGAAGTAATTTTTGCCTGGCTTCCCGCAAGGACGAAGGGCTCCCGACGGGAGCCCTTTTTTCATGCGTGATGCCGTTCCATGCCCGGCACGCAAAGCGGGTTCAGACGACGTTTACGCCGAGTGCAGAGACGAGTGCGGCGGCCTGCTCGGCGGAGATCGTGGCACCCTTGAAGTGCTGCAGCAGGTCGCCGACCTGCAGCGCCCCCAACCTGGCGCGACGAAGGTCTGCGCCGGCGAACTTCGCGTGCTTCAGGCTGGCGTTCGAGAGGTCGCAATCGACCAGGACCGCCTCGGTGAAGTCGCACCCCGACAGATCCGCTGCCGTCAAGTTCAGCCCCTCCAGCGTCTGCTTGCGGAATGACAGCCCTCGCAAATCCGCGCTAACCAGCAGCGACGCCTGCAGGCGCAAGCCCAGCGTACGGGCCTCGGTGAAGCGCGCGCCGGTGAGCTTGACCTCGGTGAACCCCACGCCTGCAAGCTTGGCGCGGCACCAGCTGGTGTTGTTCAGGTCGCCGTGGTCGAACCGGGCATCACTGAGGTCGGCGAAGTCGAAGCTCGCACCACCGCAGCGGCAGCGTCGCCAGAGCGAACCGTCCAGTGCCGCACGATCCAGCTGCGCACCGATGAAGCTACAACCGACGAACTCGACGCCCTGCAGCGCCAGCCGGCCCAGGTCCTCGCCATCGAACACGCAGCGCTCGAAGCGACGGCGTGACGCGTGCTCGGACAGCAGCGCCTCAAGCGCATCGCGGTCGAGCGATTGATCGGACGTGACCTGCACGTCGTCGGGAGCAAGGAGAGGCATCGGCACCGGTGGAAACAAGGGCCCGCGACTCTAGACCCGCGACGCTGTCCGCAGTGCCATGTCCGAGCGGAAGTGCCAGGGCTTTGACGCCCGCATTGACGGACCGCCCACGGATGTGAACAAAGAGCCGGATGCCAGCGGGGCCTTCTGCCGCGGCGCTGGTTCTACCGCCGGCATCCATTCCGGAAGCCGCGCGGATCGCCCGCGTGTTCGCTAACCGCGACTACTGCGGCGGCAACCGGCCGCCGAGGTTCTTCAGCAGAAGCGTGGCCGCGACGAGCTGGCGGCTGCGGGCGCTGAGCAGATTGGACTCGGACGACAGCAGCGAGGTTTGCGCCGCGCCGACGTTCAGGTAGCTGACGGTACCGGCGCGGTACTGAGCCAGCACGATGTCGAGGTTGCGGCGGGCGGCGTCCAGCGCGTCGTTCTGCAGCGCCAGTGAAGCGCCGGACTCGGCGAACGCGACGAGGTTGTCCTCGACCTCCTGGAACGCCGTCAGCACCGCCTGGCGGTAGTTGGCCGTCGCAACATCGGCCGACGCGCGAGCCTGCGCCGACGCGAGCTTGCGCTGGCCGCCATCGAAGAGGGGCTGCGCGACGGCGGCGCCCAGGCTCCACAGCAGGTTGGGCGCGGACACGAGGTGGGACCACGACGCACCCTTGTAGCCGGCGCTGGCAGACAGTTCCACCGAAGGGAAGAAAGCCGCGTCGGCGATGCCAATCTGCGCATAGGCCGCGACCTGGCGGGCGCGGGCGGCGACGATGTCCGGACGCTGCGCCAGCAGCGTGGACGGCACGAGCGCCGGCACCGGCGGCAAATCCGGCAAGCTGGCGCCGGCCGGCAGCTGAAACTGGCCGGGCAGCCTGCCCAGCTGAACGGCAATGGCGTGCTCCAGCTGCGCGCGCGTGGATCGCGAGTCGGCCAGCTGGGATTGCACGCTGCGCAACTGCGTGCGGGCCTGCAGCACGTCGCTCTGCGCGACGACGCCGCTGGCGAAGCGCGCCTGCGTCACGTCCAGAACCTTCTGGTTGGCGGCCTCGGTGCGCTGCAGCAGCGCCTGCTGCGCCTCGGCCGTGCGCAGCGCCAGGTAGTTTTGCGTCAGCGTGGACTGGGCCGACAGCTGCAGCGCGGCCAGGTCGGCCTGGCTCGCCTGGTAGCTCGCGCCGGCGGCCTTGATGCCTTCGGACAGCCGCCCCCACAGGTCAACCTCCCAGGCCGCGTTGGCAGTCAGCGAGTTGCTGGTGGACAGCGTGCGCTGGCCGGCGCCGTTCTCGGCCGTGGCCGAGCGCGTCGTACCGGCGCCGAGGGACAGCGTCGGGAAGATCGCCGTGCCGCTGGCCTGCAGCACGGCCCGCGCGGACTGCACCTGGGCCAGCGATGCGGCGAGGTTCTGGTTGCCGACGATGAGGTCGGCCTGCAGGCCATCCAGCACCGGGTCGTGGAACACCGTCCACCAGGCCTCGGGCACGGCCATCTCGGCGGGTGCGCGCTGCCAGTCGGCCGAGCCCCTGAAGGCAGCGGGCGGGGCGGGCTCGGCGGGGGGCTTCTGCGCGGTCACGGCGCAGCCGGCGAGCACGAAGGCCGACAGCAGGGCCAGCGTCAACGGAGCGAATGCGGTCTTGGGCATGGTGTCAGGAGGCGGGCTGCAGGGCGGGCTCGGGGTGGGCCGGCGCACGGCGCTTGCGGCTGAGCCGGTCCATGCAGCAGAACACGACGGGCGTGGTGTAGAGCGTCAGCAGCTGGCTCAGCAGCAGGCCGCCGACGATGGATATGCCCAGTGGCACACGCAACTCGGCGCCTTCGCCGCGGCCCAGCGCCAGCGGTACCGCGCCGAATACGGCGGCCACCGTCGTCATCAGTATGGGCCGCAGCCGCAGCAGCGCCGCACGGTAGATGGCCGCCGCGGGCGCCAATCGCCGGCCGCGCTCGGCGGCCTCGCGCTGGGCAGAGATGGCGAAGTCCAGCATCATGATGGCGTTCTTCTTGACGATGCCGATCAACAGGATCACGCCAATCAGCGCAATGATGCTGAAGTCGGTGTTGAAGGCCATCAGCGCCAGCAGCGCGCCGACGCCGGCTGACGGCAACGTCGACAGGATCGTGATCGGGTGGATGAGGCTCTCGTAGAGCATGCCCAGCACGAGATAGATCGTCACGACGGCCGCGAGGATCAGCAGCGGCTGCGACTGCAGCGAAGACTGGAAGGCCTGCGCCGTGCCCTGGAAGCTGCCGCGCACCGACGTCGGCGCGCCGGTGCGGGCCACCGCGTCATTCACAACGTCCACCGCCTGCGACAGCGACACGCCCTCGGCCAAATTGAAGCTGATCGTGCTGGCCGGCGTGCCGCTCTGGTGGTTGACGGCCAGCGGCGTGCTTGTGGTCTCCACGCGCGCCACCGACGACAGCGGCACCTGCTGGCCCGAGCTGCTGGTGAGCATCAGCCGGTCCAGCGTCTGCGGGCTCTGCAGCCACTGAGGCGCCAACTCCAGCACGACGCGGTACTGGTTCAGCGGGTTGTAGATGACGCCCACCTGACGCTGGCCGAAGGCGTCGTTCAACGCGCTGTCCACGGCACTCATCGTCAGCCCCAGCCGGGCGAGCGCATCGCGGTCGACGACGAGCGAGGTCTGCACGCCCTTGTCCTGTTGGTCGGTGTTCACGTCGGTCAGCTCGGGTACGTCTGACAGCGCGCGGCGGATGCGCGGCTCCCAGGTACGCAGGTCGGCCAGGTCATCGGCCTGCAGCGTGAACTGCCAGGACGCATTGGACTGGCGTCCGCCGATGCGAATGTCCTGCACCGGCGCCAGGAAGAGATTGGCGCCCGGCACTTTGGACAGCTTGCCGCGCAGCCGGCCGATGACGGCGTCCACGCTCTCGCGGCGCTCCTTCTGCGGCTTCAGGCTGATGAACATGTTGGCGCTGTTGCGCTGACCGCCGCCGGTGAAGCCGGTGACGTTGGCCACGGCCGGGTCAGCGCGGACGATGTCGTGGAAGTTGCGCAGCTTCTGCTGCATCGCCTGGAAGGAGCTCGCCTGGTCGGCCTGCACGCCGCCGATCATCAGACCCGTGTCCTGCTGCGGGAAGAAGCCCTTCGGGATGGTCATGTAGAGATGCACGTTCAGCGCAACGACGCCCGCCAGCGCCAGCAGCGCCAGCGGCTGGTGGCGCAGCGTCCAGCGCAGCGTGCGGCGATAGCCGCGCATCAGCGCGCGATGCAGCGCCGCCAGCGCGCGGCCCATGCGACCAGGCGCCCTCGCCTCCTCATGCGGCCGCAGCAACGTGGCGGCCATCATGGGCGTCGTCGTCAGAGACACGACCATGGACACGAGGATGGCCACCGACAGCACAACGGCGAACTCGCGGAACAGACGTCCGACGATGCCCCCCATCGCAAGGATGGGGATGAACACGGCGATCAGACTCAGCGAGATCGAGACGACCGTGAAGCCGATCTCCCGCGCGCCCTGCAGCGCGGCCTCACGCGGCGACAGTCCGCGCTCGATGTGGCGGGTGATGTTCTCCAGCACGACGATGGCGTCGTCGACGACGAAGCCGGTCGCCACCGTCATCGCCATCAGCGACAGGTTGTCGATGCTGTAGCCCAGCAGGTACATGGCGCCAAAGGTGCCGGCCAGAGACACCGGCACCGCCACCGCCGGCAGCAGCGCCGCGCGCACCCGGCGCAAAAAGACGAAGACGACGACGACGACCAGCCCGAACGAGATCGCGAGCGAACGCTGCACCTCGGCGATGCTGCCGCGGATGGTGGACGTGCGGTCCATGACGACGTCCACGTCGATGGCCGGCGAGATGGACGCGCGCAGCTGCGGCAGCAGCGCGCGCACCGTATCGACCGTCTTGATGATGTTGGCGCCGGGCGCCTTGTTCAGGATCAGCAGCACGGCCGACTTGCCGTTGGCTAGGCCGTCGTTGCGCAGGTCCTGCACGCTGTCCTGCACGTCGGCCACGTCGCGCAGGTGCACCGCGGCGCCGTTCTTGTAGGCCAGCACCACCGGCGCATAGTCCGCCGCACGCTTGGCCTGGTCGTTGGCGCCGATCTGCCAGCTGCGCGCGCCGTCGTCCAGCAGGCCCTTGGGGCGGTTAGCGTTCGTCGCGACGACCGCCGCCCTGACCTGCTCCAGAGACAGGCCTTGGGCTGACAGCTTGTTCGGGTCCAGCTCGATGCGCACGGCCGGCAGCGCGCCGCCGCCTACGCTCACCTGGCCGACACCCTCGACCTGCGACAGCCGCTGCGCCAGCACGGTGGACGCGGCGTCGTACATCTGGCCGCGCGTCAGCGTGTCCGACGTCAGCGACACGATCATGATCGGTGCGTCCGCCGGGTTCACCTTGCGGTAGCTCGGGTTGCTGGGCATGCCGGTGGGCAGCAGCGCCCGCGACGCATTGATGCCGGCCTGCACGTCGCGCGCGGCGCTGTCGATGTCGCGGCTCAGATCGAACTGCAGCGTGATGCGCGTGCTGCCAAGCGAGGATGACGACGTGATCTCCGTGACACCGGCGATGCTGCCCAGCGTGCGCTCCAGCGGCGTCGCCACGGTCGCGGCCATCGTGTCGGGGCTGGCGCCGGGCAGCGACGCGCTGACGGAGATGGTCGGGAACTCCACCTGCGGCAGCGGTGCAATGGGCAGCAGCAGATAGGCGATCGCACCGGCCAGCGCGATGCCGCAGGTGATCAGCGCCGTGCCGATCGGCCGCTCGATGAAAATGCGCGACAGGTTCATGCCGGCGCCCGCTCCTGCCGGCCACGGCGCAGGCGGGCGGCCAGTGCCGCGAAGCCCAGGTAGATGACCGGGGTCGTGAACAGCGTCAGCAACTGGCTGACGATGAGGCCGCCGACCATCACCACGCCCAGCGGATGGCGCAGCTCGCTGCCCACGCCGGTGCCCAGCATCAACGGCAACGCGCCCAGCAGCGCGGCCATCGTCGTCATCAGGATGGGCCTGAAGCGCATCAGCGCCGCCTGGTGGATGGCCTCGCGCGGCGGCAGCTTCGCGTCGCGCTCGGCCTCCAGCGCGAAGTCGATCATCATGATCGCGTTCTTCTTGACGATGCCGATCAGCAGCACGATGCCGATGATGGCGATGATGTCCAGGTCCAGCCGGAAGGCCAGCAGCGCCAGCAGCGCCCCCAGGCCGGCGGACGGCAGCGTCGACAGGATCGTCAGCGGATGGATGGTGCTCTCGTACAGCACGCCGAGAACGATGTACATCGTCACGATGGCCGCGACGATCAGCAGCAGCGTGCTGGTGAGCGAGGCCTGGAAGGCCAGCGCCGCGCCCTCGAAGCGCGTCTCCACGCTCAGCGGCAGCTGAAGCGCATCCACTTCCGTCCGGATGGCCTTGACCGCCTCGCCCAGCGACGCGCCCGGCGCGAGGTTGAACGATACAGTGGCCGACGGGAACTGCGCGACATGGTTGACGGCCAGCGGCGCCAGCCGCTCGCTGAAGCGCGCCACCGACGACAGCGGCACCTGCGTACCGCCCGTGCCCGGCACGTAGAGCCGCTGCAGCCCGTCCAGTCCGCGGCGGAAGTCAGGCGCGACTTCCAGCACCACGCGGTACTGGTTGCTCTGCGTGAAGATCGTCGAGATCAGTCGCTGGCCGAAGGCGCTGTACAGCGCGCTGTCGATGGCCGCCACGCTGACGCCGAGCCGCCCGGCCGCGTCGCGATCGATGTCGACGAAAGCCTGCAGCCCCTGCTCCTGCTGGTCGCTGGCGACGTCGGTGATGGCCTTCACGTCACGCAGCCGTGCCAGCACGGCAGTGGTCGAGCGGCTGAGCTCGGCGGCGTCGGGAGAGCTCAGCGTGAACTGGTACTGCGTCTTGGCGATGCGGTCCTCGATCGTCAGGTCCTGCACCGGCTGTAGGTAGAGTGCGATGCCGGGTTCGACGCTGGCCGCATCGGCGATGCGCCGGGCCACCTCGGCGGCGCTGGCGCCGCGCGACTCCTTGGGCTTGAGGGCGATCTGCAGCCGGCCCTGGTTCAGCGTCGTGTTGCCGCCGTCCACGCCAATGAAGGACGACACGCTCTCCACCGCCGGGTCCTGCAGCACGCGCTCGGCCAGGCGCTGCTGGTGCTGGGCCATCGCTTCGAATGACGTGGCCTGCGCCGCCTCGGTGATGCCTTGCAGCTGCCCCGTGTCCTGCATCGGGAAGAAGCCCTTGGGCACCAGCAGGTAGAGCACGCCGGTCAGCAGCAGCGTGGCCAGGAAGACGATCAACGTCGCGGCCGAGCGGTCCAGCACCCAATCCAGCATGCGGCCATAGCCCGCGATGGTACGGTCGAAGGCATGGCCGACGGCGCGCCAGAGCCGGCCGTGGTCTTCGTCATGCTCGTGCTTGAGCAGCCGCGCGCACATCATCGGCGTAAGCGTCAGCGACACGAAGGCTGAGATCAGGATGGACACGGCCAGCGTGATCGCAAACTCGTGGAACAGCCGGCCCACCACGTCGCCCATGAACAGCAGCGGAATCAGCACGGCGATCAGCGAGACGGTCAGCGAGATGATCGTGAAGCCGATCTGCTGGGAGCCCGTCAACGCAGCCTGGAACGCACTGACCCCCTCGCCGCCCTCCTCCATGTGCCGGGCGATGTTCTCAATCATGACGATCGCGTCGTCAACCACGAACCCGGTCGAGATCACCAAAGCCATCAGCGTCAGGTTGTTGATCGAGAACCCCGCCATGTACATGACGCCGAAGGTGCCCACCAGCGACACCGGCACGGCCACCGCCGGGATGATGGTGGCCGGCACGCTGCGCAGAAAGACGAAGATGACGCCGATGACCAACACGATGGCGAACAGCAGCTCGTGCTGCACGTCGCGCACCGAAGCGCGGATCGTCGTCGTGCGGTCGCTGAGCACCTGCACGTCCAGCGACGCGGGCAGCGCCGCCTGCAGCTGCGGCAGCACCGCGCGCACGCGGTCCACCGTGTCGATGACGTTGGCGCCGGGCTGGCGCTGCACGTTGAGGATGACCGCCGTCGTCGAGCCCTTGCCCGTCTGACCCGCCCACGCGGCCAGACGCAGGTTCTCGGCATCGTCCACCAGCCGGGCCACGTCCTTGAGCCGCACCGGGCTGCCGTTTTTATAGGCGATGACAAGGTTGGCGTACTCGGCCGCGCTTTTGAGCTGGTCGTTGGCATCCAGCGTCGAGGCCCGCAGCGGGCCGTCGAAGCTGCCTTTGGACTGGTTGACGTTGGCGCTACCCACGGCGGTGCGCAGGTCGTCGACGGACAGGCCCAGCGACGCCAGCGCGCCCGGGTCGGCCTGGATGCGCACGGCCGGCCGCCGGCCGCCGGCGATGCCGACGAAACCCACACCCGGCACCTGCGAGATCTTCTGCGCCAGCCGGCTCTCCACGAGGTCGTGCACGCGCGTGACCGGCAGCGTCGTCGAGCTGATCGCGATCGTCACGACCGGCGCGTCCGCCGGGTTCACCTTGCTGTAGACCGGCGGCATCGGCAGGTCCGTGGGCAGCAGGTTGCTGCCGGCATTGATGGCCGCCTGCACCTCCTGCTCGGCCACGTCCAGCGACAGGCTCAGCTCGAAGCGCAGCGTGATGACCGACGCACCACCCGAGCTGCTGGACGACATCTGCGCCAGGCCCGGCATTTGGCCGAACTGCCGCTCCAGCGGCGCCGTGACGGAGGACGTCATCACGTCGGGGCTGGCGCCGGGATAGAGCGTCGTGACCTGAATGGTGGGGTAGTCCACCTCCGGCAGCGCCGAGACGGGCAGCAGCCGGTAGGCCAGTGCGCCGGCCAGCACGATGGCCAGCATCAGCAGCGACGTCGCGACCGGCCGCGCGATGAAGAGACGGGACGGGTTCATCGGCTCACTGCGCGGGAGCCGAGCCGCGCTGCTGCTGGAACCATGCGCGGCGCTCGTCAGGGCTCATGGCCTTGATCTTGTCGACCATCTCGGGCGGCACCCTGTCCATCCACCGCGGACGTTCGCCACCATCGCCGCTGCCACTCCCGCTGGCTGCAGCGGCCGGGCTGCCGACGCCGGCGGGGCCGCTCGCGCCACTCGCCGCACCGTCCGCGCCACGGTTGCGGCCGCGCCAGCCGCCCACCGCCGGCGCGCCGCCGGCCGGCGCCTGGATGACCTCGGCCTTGCCGCCATCACGCAACCGGTCGGCGCCGTCGGTGACAACCTGATCGCCCGGCTTGAGCTCGCCCTGCACGGCCGTCGACTCGCCATCCGTCGCCAGGACCCGCACCTTGCGCAGCACGACGGTGCCATCGGCGACAACGTAGACAAAGGTGCCGGGTGTGCCACGCTGCACGGCGGCGGTCGACACGACGAGCGCGTTCTTCAGCGTGTCCAGCTGCAGCCGCACGTTGACGAACTGGTTGGGGAAGAGGCCGCCGTCCTTGTTGTCGAACAGCGCCTTGACCTTGATCGTGCTGGTGGCCGCGTCGATCGCGTTGTCGGTGCTGGCCACGCGGCCATCGGCCAGCTGCTGCCGCTGCTCTCGGTCCCAGGCCTTCACGGGCAGCGGCTGGCGGTCGGCCAGCTGCTGGCGGATGCGCGCGAGATGCTGGTCCGGCACAGCGAAGACCACCGCCGCCGGCTGTGTCTGCGCGATGCTCAGCAGGCCGTTGGCATCGCTCGGGCCCACGTTGTTGCCGAGGTCGGCCTGTTTGAGGCCCACCTGGCCCGAGATGGGTGCGGTGACGCGGGTGTAGGACAGCTGCAGCCGGGCGTTGTCGAGCGCGGCCTGGTCGGCCAGCACCGTGGCTTCCAGTTGGTGAACGAGCGCCTGCTGCGTGTCCAGTTGCTGACGCGGCGCGGCCTCCTGCGCGACGAGGTCCTTGTAGCGGGTCAGGTCGGCACGGGCGTTTTCCAGCTGCGCCTTGTCGCGGGCCAATGCCGCTGCGGCCTGGTCGCGCGCGATCTCGAAGGGCCGTGGGTCGATGAGGGCCAGCACCTGGCCCGCCTTCACCGGCTGGCCTTCCTTGAAGTACAGGGCCTTCAGCTCGCCGCTGACCTTGGCGCGCACGACGGCCGTGTTGGCCGACGCGATGCTGCCGATAGCGTTGACGACGACCGGCATGTCGCGCCGCTGAACCGCCGAGGCTGACACCGGCTGCGGTCCGTTGCGCCCGAAGCGGGCGCCAGAGCCTGGCCGCCCGCCCGGGCCACCGGCTGGGGCCGAGGCCGAGGCTGACGGCCCGCCGGCGCCCTCCCCTGCGCGCCCCTTCCACCACCAGGCGGCCAACCCGGCCGCCAACACGACCACCGCGACGACGATCCAGGTCTTGCGGCGGCGGGATTCCTTGTTCTGCATTCGGTCCACTCCTGATTGGGGGCGAGTGTCTCGGCCGAATGTAGCTGTAGCGTTGCTGAACCCGAAAGCTACGATCACGCCATGATCAAGCTGATGGTGGGCCTGGGAAATCCCGGCGCCGAGTACGAGGACACGCGGCACAACGCCGGCTTCTGGTGGATCGACGGCCTGGCGCGCGGCCTGAAGGTGAGCCTGCAACCCGACAAGGCCTATCACGGGCTGGTGGCCCGGGTGAACGGCGCGCCGGGTGCCAGCGGCCCGGTCTGGCTGCTGCAGCCCATGACCTACATGAACCTGTCCGGCAAGTCGGTGGCGGCGCTGGCGCGCTTCTTCAAGATCGCGCCGGAGGAAATCCTGGCCATCCATGACGAGCTGGACCTGCCGCCCGGCGAGATGAAGTTCAAGAAGGGCGGTGGCGACGGCGGCCACAACGGTCTGCGCGACATGCGCGCCCAGCTCGGCAGCGGCGACTTCTGGCGGCTGCGCCTGGGCATCGGCCATCCGGGCCACAAGGCCGAGGTGGCCGGCTACGTGCTGCGCAAGCCGCCTCTGGCCGAGCGCCAGGCAGTGGAGGATTGCATCGAGAAGAGCTACGCCGCCGTCGAGCTGATGCTGCGCGGCGAAATGGACAAGGCACTCGCCAAAATTCACGCAAAACCGCCGCGGCCCAAGCCCCCCAAACCCCAGCCGCCGGTAGACACTCCGACGTCATGAAGCCGCTGCTGCTCGTCCTGGTTCTCGCCAACGCCCTACCCGCCGTGGCGCAGACCCAGGTCCGGCAGGCCCATGTCTACCGCTGCGGCCCCGAGGGCCGCGACCTGCGCGACTCGCCCTGCCCGGGCGACAACTCCGGCAGCAGCTCCATCGCCGTCGACGAACCCGGCGCCGCCGACACCCGCGCCGCGCGCGACCGCCACCTGTCCGAAGCCAAACAGGCGGCGGCCGTCGCCGCAGCGCGCCGCGCCAGCGACGCCGAGGCACGCCACCAGCGCAGCCAGCACGTGGGCCTTCAGACGCTGCCGCCGCCCACGCCGGAGAGCGGCCCGCAGGTCACCTACCTCAAGCCGCCCAAGGTCGCCAAGCCGAAGAAGCCGTCGGCCGCGGCCAGCCACAGCGACCGATAGAATCCACACCGTTGGTGCTCGCGCCCGGTGTCATGCTGGGTGCAGTTCAACGGGAATCAGGAGGGCGCGCCGCTTCGCGGTCAACCTAACCTGAGCTGTCCCCGCAACGGTAAGTGGACGGAGCCTCGGCTCCTGATCTCGACCGACAAGCCACTGGCGCGTCAGCGCTGGGAAGGTGTCGGGATCACGCGAAAGTCCATCAGCCCGGATACCGGCCAACGACGGGGTCGCCACGCGCAAGCACAGGGCGGCCGTTTTCCAGCCTCGCTGCGGGGGTCAGCAGGGCTGGTGATTGCTCGTGTTCTCTCTTTCATGTCCCAAGCCTTTCTCGCGGCCCGCCGGCCGCTGCTCGCCCTTTCCGCGCTGGCGCTGGCCACGCACGTCCACGCCCAGAACAAGCTCGACACGGTCGTCACCACCGCTGCGCGCATGCCGCAGAAGCTGTCCGAGGTATTGGCCGACCTGACCGTCATCACCCGCGCCGACATCGAGCGCCAGGCCGCCGCCAGCGTGGCCGACCTGCTGCGCAACAACGGCTGCGCCGAAATGGTCCGCAACGGCGGCCCGGCATCGACGACCTCGCTGTACCTGCGCGGCGCCGACACCCGCCACACGCTAGTGCTGGTGGACGGCGTGCGCATGGACTCGCAGTCCACCGGCGGCGCCAGCTGGCAGGCCATCCCGCTGGCGCAGATCGAACGCGTGGAGGTGCTCAAGGGCCCGGCCAGCGCGATCTACGGCTCCGACGCCGTCGGCGGCGTCGTGCAGATTTTTACCCGCAAGGGCGGCGCGCAGGCCAGCGCGGACCTCGGTGTCAGCGCCGGTAATCTCGGCACGCGCAAGGCCGAAGGCGGCGTGTTCGGCCGGGTGGGCGTCGTCGACTACGCGGTATCGCTGGCCGGCGAGCGCAGCGACGGCTTCGATGCAACCCTGCCCTTCTCGTCCAACCATATCGCCGACCGCGACGGCTGGCGCAAGCACCAGGGCTCGCTGCGGCTGGGCGCTGATGTGGCCACAGGCCAGCGCGTCGAGGCGCTTGTGCTTCGCAGCCATGCCGACGGCCAGTACGACGCCTCCAAGTCCAAGCCGCTGGCGGACGACCACGCGCTGCAGGACACCGACGCCGCGCGGCTGGCCTGGACGTCGCAGTGGAGCCCGGCGCTGCAGACGCAGCTGAGCTACGGCGAGTCGCGCGACCGCTATGAGACCCGGCCCTCGCCCTACCTGACCATCACCCATGTCCGAAACCTTGCGCTGACCGGCTCCTACCAGCTGGGCGCGGGCCGGCAGATCAGCTTCCAGGGCGAGCGCATCGAGGACAAGCTGCAGAACGACAGCCTGCGTAGCGCCGACCACCACGACAAGCGTCACCGCAACGCCGTGGGCGTGGGCTACATGCACAGCGACGGCGCCTTCCAGCTGCAGGCCCATGCCCGGCATGATGACGACAGCGAGTTCGGCGGCGTCGACACCGGCACGCTGATGGCCGGTTATGAGGTGGCCAGCGGCCTGCGCGTCGTGGGCTCGGTCGGCAATGCCTTCCGCGCGCCGACGCTCTACCAGCGAGGGTCCCTATACGGCCCCGACCTCAGTAAGCCCGGCGTACAGCCGCTGCGCGCCGAGCATGGCCACAACCTGGAGTTGGGCCTGAAGTACGGCCGCGGCGACACCGAGCTGTCCGTGACGGCCTACCGCAACCGCATCACCGACCTGATCAACTTCGAGGGCAGCAACACAAATTGCAACAGTGGCTTTGGCTGCTATGCCAACGTGCCCAACGCCCTGCTGCAAGGCCTGAGCCTTGCAGGCAACACGCGGCTAGGCGCGGTGCATCTGTCGGCCACGCTGGACCTGCAGGCGCCCAAGGATGTCACGCCCGCCATCGTCGGCCGCGTGGACAACTACGGCAAGCTGCTGGCCCGGCGCGCCAAACGTTTCGGCACTGTCAACGCCGACACCGTGCTGGGCGACTGGACACTGGGCGCCGGCTTGCAGGCGTCGGGCCCGCGCTTCGACAACGCCGCCAACGACCCGGCGCGACGCATGGGCGGCTACGCGCTCATGAACCTGAGCCTGCAGTACCGCATCAGCCGCGAGCTGAAGCTGCAGTTCAATGTCGACAATGCCTTCGACCGCGAGACCTCGACGGCCTACAGCTACGCGTCGGCACCGCGCACCGCGTTGCTGAGCCTGCGCTGGAGCCCGGCGCTCTGAGCCCCTGGCCCGTCCGGTCGCAGCCCACTGGAGGTCCCTGAAGTGACGCAAGCTCACGAACTCATCGTCGGCGGCCAACGCAGCGGCAAGTCGGGCCGGGCCGAACGGCTGGCACTGCGCTGGCCGGGCCGCGTCGTCGTCATCGCCACGGCGCTGGCGGCCGACGAGGAGATGCGCGCACGCATCGCCCACCACCGGGCCACGCGGCCGGCGCATTTCGAGACCGTCGAGGCGCCGCTGGCCCTTGGCGCCGCGCTGCGCCAGGTGGACCGCGACGGTACGCTGGTCGTCGTGGACTGCCTGACGCTGTGGCTGTGCAACTGGCTGATGCCGCTTCACGGCGCGCCGGACGCCGACGGCTGGCACGCCGAGCGCGAGGCGCTGCTGGCGCTGCTGCCGCGGCTGGCGTCGCCGGTCCTGTTCATCTCCAACGAGGTCGGCTGGGGCGTGAGCCCGCTGGGCCGCGACGTGCGGCATTACGTGGACGAGCTGGGCCGGCTCAACCAGGACGTGGCCCGGCGCTGCGCCCGGCTGACGCTGATGGTGGCCGGCCAGGCCTGGACCCGTGCGATCGAGGACGACATCGATGTTTAAACCCCTGCTGTGGCTGCTGGCCGTGGCGCTGCCCGCGGCCGCCGCCGTCGAGATCAAGGACGACGGCGGCGCCACCACGCGGCTGGAGGCTCCGCCGCAGCGCATCGTCAGTCTGCTGCCGTCGCTGACCGAGACTGTCTGCGAGCTGGGCGCCTGTGCGCGGCTCGTCGGCGTTGACCGCTACTCCAACTTCCCCGCCAGCGTGAACGCGCTGCCGAAGCTGGGCGGCATGGACGACACCAACGTCGAGCTGATCGCTGCGCTGAAGCCCGACGTCGTGCTGTTGGCGGTGTCATCGCGCGTGTCAGAGCGGCTGCGTGCGCTGGGGCTCAAGGTCGTCGCGCTGGAGCCGCGCAGCTACAAGGACGTGCAGCGCGTGCTGGGCCTCGTGGGCCAGGTGCTGAACGTGCCCGACGCGCAGCGCGTCTGGCGCCACATCGAGGCCGGCGTCGCCGCGGCGGCCAGCAGCGTGCCACCGGCTGCGCACGGCATGCGCGTGTTCTACGAGGTGTCCAGCGGCCTGTGGGGCGCCGGTGAGTCGTCCTTCATGGGCGAGACGCTCACGCGGCTGGGCGCCGTCAACATCATCCCCGCGGCGCTGGGGCCCTTCCCCAAGCTCAACCCCGAATACGTCGTCAAGGCCAACCCGGCGCTGATCATGATTGGCGCCCGTGGCGCGCAAGGCCTGGCCGAGCGCCCGGGATGGGACCGCATCGACGCGATCCGCCGCGGCCGCGTCTGCGTCTTCAGCGCCGACGAGGGTGACGTCCTGTCCCGCCCCGGCCCGCGCATGGCCGAGGCCGCGCAGATCATGGCGCGCTGCCTGCGCGAGAAGGCGCGGTGATGGCCCATCTGCTGCCGGGGCTCGCATGAATCTCCGTCCCGTCTGGCTGCTCGTCGCGCTGCTGTGCCTGGGCATCGTCGGCGTGCTCGCTGGCGTGCTCGTCGGCAGCACCGGCTGGGCGGACCTGCGCGACGACGGCATGAGCGTCATCCTCTGGGAGATCCGCCTGCCGCGGTCGCTCGGCGCCTGGTGCGCCGGGGCGCTGCTGGGCATGGCCGGCGCGATGTCGCAGGGGCTGTTCCGCAATCCGCTGGCCGACCCCTACCTGCTCGGCAGCGCATCGGGCGCGCAGTTGGCCGTCGCACTGGCGCTCGCGTTCACCGGCCTGTCGCCGCAAGCCTCTTCGCTGGCCGCGCATGTCGGGCTCACGGGCCTGGCCTTCATCGGCACGATGGTGGGCGTGGGGCTGACGTTGATGCTGGCTCGCGGCGCCGAGCAGACGCTGCGCCTGCTGCTGGCCGGCGTCATCGTCGGCGTCGTGCTGAACGCGCTCACCGGGCTGACCGCGCTGTGGGTGCCCGACATCCTGCGCACGATGCAGGCATTCCTGCTCGGCAATACCGGGCTGCTGGGCTGGAGCAGCGTCGCGGTGATGGCCGGATGCGGCCTGGCCGCGCTTGTCGTGGGCCTGCTGGCAGGTCCAGCGCTGGACGCGCTGACGCTGGGCGAAGCCACGGCCTCGTCGCTGGGCATCCGGCTGCCGCTGATGCGGCTGCTGCTGATCGGTGCCTTCGCGCTGGCGACCGGTGCCGCCGTAGCGCAGACCGGCATCGTCGCCTTCGTCGGGCTGGTGTCGCCCCACCTCGTGCGACTGCTGTGCCCGTTGCTGCACGGCTGGCTCATCCTGCTGTCGGCCGCGACCGGCGGCGCGCTGCTACTGGCCGCCGACGTGCTGGCCCGCGCGCTGATCCGGCCGCAGGAGCTGCCGGTAGGCATCGTCACAGCACTGCTGGGAGGCCTCTACCTGCTGGTGCTGATGCACCGACGCAAACAATGAAACCCCTCGTCCAGCGCCGCCTCGAGCCTCGAGCCCATCGCCCGGGCGGGCCAGCCTGGGAGCGGCCCGGCGCCCGGCCCACCGTCTGCCGTCCCTTGGAGGGATGGCAGCCATGAGCATCCTTCACGCCCGCATCGTCCGCCTGGCGATCGCCGGCTGCGAGCTGCTGCACGACATTGAGCTGACGCTGCCGCTGCAGCGCTGGACCGCGATCGTCGGACCCAACGGCGCCGGCAAGTCGACGCTGCTGCGCGCCATCGCCGGCCTGCAGCCCTGCGAGGGCGAGGTGCAGCTGGCCGGGCGCCGCCTGCAGGACTGGCCGGCTCGCGAACGCGCCCGCCAGCTGGCCTGGATGGGCCAGCAGGAAACCGGCTCCGACGACCTGACCGCGCTGGACGTCGTGCTGCTGGGCCGGCTGCCACATCGCCCGTGGCTCGCACCGCTGACGGCCGCCGACCACGCCGCCGCCGAACGGGCCATGCGCGCCACGCAGAGCTGGGACTGGCGCGAGCGCCGGCTGGGTTCGCTGTCCGGCGGCGAACGACAACGCGTGCTGCTGGCGCGCACGCTGGCCGTCGACGCGCCGCTGACGCTGATGGACGAGCCGCTGGCACACCTGGACCCGCCGCACCAGGCCGACTGGATGGCCCTCGTGCGCGAGAGCGTCACCGCCGGGCACAGCGTCGTCAGCGTGCTGCACGAGTTGCACCTGGCGCTGCAGGCCGACCACCTCGTGCTGATGGCCGCCGGCCGCGTCGAGCACACCGGCGCGCCGGCCGACCCGGCCACGCACGACGCGCTGCGCCGTGTCTTCGGCCCGCGCCTTCACATCACGCAGATCGACGGGCGCTGGATCGCCCTGCCCCTATGACCACCTGCCCAGCCCTCTTCATCAGCGCGCCGTCCTCCGGCTCCGGCAAGACCAGCATCACCGCCGCCATCGCCCGCAGCCATGCGCGCCGCGGCGAGCGCGTGCGCGTCTTCAAGACCGGCCCCGACTTCCTCGACCCCATGCTGCTGGAGCGCGCCAGCGGCCATCCGGTCTACCAGCTGGACTTGTTCATGGGCGGCTTCACGCATTGCCAGGGCCTGCTGGCCGCGGCGGCGCGCGAGGCCGACCTCATCCTCGTCGAAGGCGTCATGGGCCTGTTCGACGGCGCGCCCAGCAGCGCCGACCTCGCCGCCGCCTTCGGCCTGCCGGTGGCCTGCGTCATCGACGCGTCGGCGATGGCACAGACTTTCGCCGCGCTGGCGACGGGCCTGGCGCGCTTCCGGCCCGAGGTGCGGCACTGCGGCGTCATCGCCAACCGCGTGGCCAGCGCCGCGCACGGCCGCATGCTGGGCGAGGGCCTGCCCGGCGACCTGCCGCTGGTGGCGGCCGTGTCGCGCAACGCCGCGCTGAGCCTGCCCGAGCGTCACCTGGGCCTCGTGCAGGCCGAGGAGCTGCCGCGACTGCACGAGCTGCTGGACGGCTGGGCCGACGCCTGGGACGCCGCGCTGATGCCGGGGCTGCGCATCGCAGCGGTGGCCTTCGACCACCAGCCCGAACCGGCGCCGCAGCGGCGGCTCGCCGGCCGGCGCATCGCCATCGCACGCGACGCCGCCTTCGGCTTCATCTATCCCGCCAACGTCGACCTGCTGCGCGCGCTGGGCGCCGAACTGCAGTTCTTCTCGCCGCTGCAGCACCAGCCGCTGCCCGACTGCGACGCGCTGTGGCTACCCGGCGGCTACCCCGAGCTGCATGCCGCCACGCTGGCCGCACACCCGACGCTGTGGGCCTCGCTGCGCGCGCATGCGGACGCCACCAAGCCGCTGCTGGCCGAGTGCGGCGGCATGCTGGCGCTGCTGGACACGCTGACCGACGCCAACGGCCGGCCCCACCGCATGGCCGGCCTGCTGCCCGGCCAGGCCCGCGTGCACCACCGCTTCGCCGCTTTGGGCCTGCAGGCGCTCGACTGGCCCGAGGGTCCGCTGCGCGGCCACAGCTACCACTACTCGACGCTGGATACGCCGCTGGCGCCCATCGCCACGGCCACCAACCCCAACGGCGGCACGACCGCCGAGGCGCTGTACCAGCACGGCCCGCTGCGCGCGAGCTATGTGCACCACTACTTCCCGTCCAACCCCGACGCCGTCGCAGACTTCTTCCTCGGCACCACCCGCCATGCTTGAGACCACCTTCGCCCATGTCGCCCAGGCCTTACTGTGGCCGGTGCTGCTGCTCGTCGCGGCGGGCTTCGTCTACGCGCTGTGGGCAGCCGGTGCGACGCTGATGGAGGCAGTGCAGCGCCGCTCGCCCGACTACCGAGTGCTGCGCGTGACAGAAGGCAGCAGCGTCGAAGGCCTGGAGCTGCAGATCGTGCGCCGGCTCGAGCCCGCGCGGCTGCTGGGCCGAATCGCCCCGCTGCTGGGCCTGATCGCAACGATGGTGCCGCTGGGCCCCGCCCTGCAGAGCGTGGCGGCCGGCCAGGGCCAGCAGGCGCTGGCCGTGTTCAGCTCGGCGTTCTCAGGCGTCGTGCTGGCGCTGGCCGCTGCGGCGATCGCATTGGCGGTGTACTCGGTGCGCCGCCGCTGGCTGCTGGCCGAACTGCTGGCCATCAAGGCCGAGCAGGGCTGGGCATGAGCCAGCGGCTGCACATCCTTGCCGAGGAGGACGACGACCCGCTGCTGTCGGCGGTGAACCTCGTCGACGTGTTCCTCGTACTGGTCGTCGCGCTGCTGACGGCGGTGGCGATGCAGCAGCAGTCGCAGGCCAACGAGACCATCATCCGCAACCCCGGCCAGCCGGGCATGGAGATCATCGTGCGCCGCGACGGCCAGGAGGTGCGCTACCGCGGCAACGGCGGCAGCAGCGAAGGCCAGGGCGAGCGCGCTGGCGTGGCCTACCGCATGAAGGACGGCAGCATCATCTACGTGCCCGAGGGCGGCAACGCCGCTTCCGCGCCGCGATGACGCGGCGACTGCGCACGCTGGGCCTGCTGATGATGCTGGCCCTGGCCGGCGGGCGCGCCTGGGCTGCGGCCGCACCGCGGCTGCTGTTCATCAGCGTGGACGTCACGCCCGCGGCCAAGCATGCGCTGATCGACCGCGAGGGCCGCGCCGCCGGCTTCAGCGTGCAGCAGCTGGAATACCCGCTGCGCGGTGCCGCGCTGGCCCCCACCCAGGAGCAGGCACTGCAAAAGGCCCTAGGCCGGGCGGACTGGGTGTGGGTGGACGTGCCCCATGCCAGCGCCGAGGCGCGGCTGCGGCCGCTGCTGGACGCACCGCTGCGCCAGGCCGCGCGGCCGGGCGCCCGCGTGCTGTGGATTCCGCCCGGCGAGCCCGCAGCCGGTGACGCTGGCCTGCGCGCCTACCTGCAGGCCGGCGGCCCGGCCAACACGCGGGCGGCGTTCGCGCTGGCCCGCTCGCAATGGGCCGGGCAGCCACCGCCGGCACTGGCGCCGCCACAGCCCATCCCGCAGCGCGGCATCTACCACCCGGGCGCACCGGGGCTGTTCGCCAACGCTGCCGAATTCCGCGCCTGGGCCGCGCAACAAGGCCTGCGCGGCGAGCCGGTCGCGCTGCTGCTGCACCGCTACCACTTCGTGCAGGGCGACACCGCCTGGCTGGACCGCTGGCTAGCGCTGTTCCGGCAGCGGGGCGTGCTGGCCTACGCCGCCTTCAGCAGCCAGTGGAGCGCCGCGCCGCTGGCTCAGCTACTGGAGCAGGACGGCCGGCTGCAGGCGCGCGTCGTTGTCAACCACGCCCTGCTGACGCAGGGCGCCAACCTGCAGCCCACCTTCGAGCGGTGGGGCGTGCCGGTGCTGCAGACCCAGCCCTACCGGCAGGACGCGGCTGCCGTCTGGGAGGCCAGCGAGACCGGTCTGGCGCAGGCCGACATCCCCTTCTACTTCGCCCAGCCCGAGGCGGCCGGGCTCATCGACCCGGTGGTCGTCGTGGCACACCCGAAGCAGGGCGAGGCCCAGCTCATCGAGCGACAGGCGGCCAGCGTCGCGGCCAAGGCGGCGCATTGGATCGCGCTGCAGGCCAAGCCCAATGCGGACAAGCGGCTGGTGGCCTTCGTCTACAACTACCCGCCGGGCGGCAGCAATTTCGGTGCGTCGTTCCTGAACGTGCCGCGCAGCCTGGCGCGCGTCAGCGAGGGTCTGCAAGCCGCGGGCTATGCGGTCACACCGCGGGCCGAGACGGACTGGATCAACGACCTGAAGCCGCTGCTGTCGGCCTACTACCCGGGCGCCGACCTGCGTGCGCTGCTGGACGCGGGCCAGGCCGAGGCGCTGCCGTTGACGCGCTACCAGGCCTGGTTCGACGCGCTGCCGGCCGCCGTACGCGAACCCATCGTCGCGCGCTGGGGTGCGCCGGCCAGCAGCCGCTACGTGCTGCGCTGGCGCGGCGAGCCGGTGTTCGTCATCCCGCGACTGCAGCTCGGCGCGCTGGCCGTGTTGCCGCAACCGCCCCGCGAGGAGACGCTGCGCCTGGGGCAGGACCCGTTCATGCATCGCAGCAAGACGCCGCTGTCGCACCATTACCTGGCCACCTATCTGTGGGCGCGGCAGGCCGACGCCGTCATCCACTTCGGCACGCATGGCACGCAGGAATGGGCTCCGGGCAAGCTGCGCGGGCCCGATGTGCTGGACCCGGTCTGGCTGCCGCTGGGCGACGTGCCGGTCATCTACCCCTACATCGTCGACAACCTCGGCGAGGCGCTGACCGCCAAGCGGCGCGGCCGCGCGCTGATGGTCAGCCACCGCACGCCCAGCTTCGCGCCGGCCGGCTTCAACGCGCGCATGGCCCACATGCACGAGCTGATGCACGAGTGGGAGACCGTGGACCCCGGCCCCACACGCCAGCGGCTGGAGCGGGACATGACGCAGCAGTTCGTCGAGCACAACCTGCACCACGACCTGGGCTGGACGACCGAGCAGATCGCGGCCAACTTCGCCGGTTTCCTGGAACTGCTGCACCCCTGGCTGGACCGGCTCGCGCAAAGCTCCCAGCCGCAGGGCCTGGCGGTGTTCGGCAGCGTGCCCGACGAGGCGCAGCGGCGCGGCTCCATCCTGCAGTGGCTGCGCGTGCCGCTGATCGAAGCGCTGGGCGAGGACATCGACGAGGCCTTCCTCATCAACCACGAGGGCGTGGCTCAGGCCCGCCCGGCGCGCTGGCTGGCGCTGGCGCTGCAGGATGCCGAGGCCGCCAGCCTGCTGGACCTGCGCCCGTCGGCCTGCATGGCGGCCAGCAGCGCATCAACCCCCGCGGCGAGCGGCGCCTGCGGCGACGGCTTCGTGCCCAACCGCGCGGCGCGCAAGCCCATCGACTCGGCGGCGCTGCGCGAGCTGGCGCTGCGGGCGCAGCAGATGTGGGTACGACTGGGCATCGAAGGCGAGATGCCCGGCCTGCTGCGCGCGCTGGACGGCCGCTTCCTGCCGGCCGCCTATGGCGGCGACTTGCTCCGCAACCCCGAGAGCCTGCCCACCGGCCGCAACCTTACCGGGCTGGACCCGAATCGCCTGCCCACGCGCCAGGCCTACGAGGCCGCACAGGCGCTCTTCAAGCGCTGGTACGCCGAGCAGGCCCGCAGCGGCCGCGCGCCGCAGCGGCTGGCGCTGTCGCTGTGGGCCGGCGAGACGCTGCGCCACCAGGGCGTCATGGAAGCGCAGGCGCTCGTCGCGCTGGGCGCGCGGCCCATCTGGGACACCACCGGCCGCCCCACCAGCATCGAGCTGTTGCCACCGGCCGAGTTGGGCCGGCCGCGTGTGGACGTGCTGCTGTCCGTCACCGGCTCCTACCGAGACCAGTTCCCTGCGCTGATGAAGCTTCTGGACCAGGCCGTCGCCACCGTGGCCCGGGCCGAGCCCGGCAACGCCATCGCGCAGAACAACGCGGCCGTGGAGCGCGAGCTGCGCCGGGCCGGCGTGAAGCCGGCGCAGGCCAGGGCGCTGGCGCTGGCCCGCGTGTTCGGCAACCCCGCGGGCGACTACGGCACCGGCATCGCCGACGCTGTGCAGTCCGACGGACTGCAGACCCGCAACGGCCAGGCCGACCCGCGCCTGGGCCAGCTCTTCCTGAACACGATGAGCCAGCCCTACGTAGACGGCGAGCCACTGGCCGTGCCCGCCGCGCAGGCCCGGCAGGCGCTCGGCGCCCACCTGCGCCACACCGACGCGGCGCTGATGTCGCGCAGCAGCCACCTCTATGCGATGGTCAGCAGTGACGATCCCTTCCAGTACCTCGGTGGCCTGACCGCCGCCGCGAAGGTGGCGGGCAAGGCGGAAGACATCACGCTGCACGTCAGCCAGCTGCAGGACGCGGCCGAGCAGCACACCGAGACGGCCGCCCAGGCCCTGGCGCTGGAGATGCAGACACGCTACCTTCACCCCGGCTGGCTGAAGGCGCAGCAGGCCGAGGGCTGGGCCGGCGCGCTGCAGGTGCTCAAGGCTGTGCAGTACAGCTTCGGCTGGCAGCACATCGCGCCGGGCACCGTGCGGGCCGACCATTGGCAGAGCTTCTACGACGTGCTGGTGCAGGACAAGCACCGGCTGGGCGTGCCGCAATGGCTGCGGCAGAACCCGCAGGCCTATGCGCAGACGCTGGAGCGGCTGATCCAGGCCGAGCGCCTGGGCTACTGGCAGCCGGACGCCGCCACGCGCCAACAGCTCGCACAGCAGTACCGGGATCTGACGCGCCAGGCGCCGCTGGCCAACGAGCTGGCCGGCGTGCGCCGCTGGGCCGAGGGCCAGCAGCCGCAGACGGTCGTCACGCCGACTGCTGCGCAAGCCCAAACCCACGGGGCACGCGCAACGCCTGGGCCTGCGCCTTCGCCTACGCCCGCCGTACGCGGCCTGCAGCTGCAGGCGCAGCCCGCCGCCGAGACGCCGTCCAAGACCGCCACTGCGGCCAGCCTGCTGTCGCAGGCGCTGGCCGGCACCGGCATGCTGCTGCTCGTAGCCGGCGGCGCCGCCTGGCAGGGCCGGCGCCGGCCTCAACCGGAGTTGCACCATGTCTGACACCGGCTTCAGCACCGCCGAGCGCGACGCGATCTACCGCGTCATCGCGCAGCGCCGCGATGTGCGCCACTTCCAGCCGTCGCCGCCGCTGCCCGAAGAGCAGCTGCAACGCCTGCTGCAGGCCGCCCACCAGGGGCCGTCGGTCGGGCTGATGCAGCCCTGGCGCTTCATGCGGCTGAGCACGCCCGCCTGGCGCGATCGGCTCGCACCGCTGGTGGAGGCCGAGCGACAGGCCACCGCGCAGGCGCTGGGTAAGCGCGCGGGCGAGTTCCTGCAGCTGAAGGTGGAAGGCCTGCGCGACTGCGCCGAGCTGCTGGCCGTCATCGTCGCGCCGGACGACGGCACCGTTTTCGGCCGCCGCACACTGCCACGCGAGATGGCCTGGTGCTCGGCCGCCTGCGCGGTGCAGAACCTGTGGTTGGCCGCACGCGCCGAGAACCTGGGGCTTGGCTGGGTGTCGATGTTCGACCCCGCCGCGCTGGCCCGGCTGCTGCAACTACCGCCCGGCGCCGAGCCGCTGGGCCTGCTGTGCCTGGGGCCGGTGCCGGCCTTCTACGCGCGGCCGATGCTGGAAGAATGCGGCTGGCGTCAGCGTCGGCCGCTGCATGAACTGTTGATGGAGTGTCCCGACGATGGAAATTGAACACCCCCCGCTCAACCACGAGCGCATCGTGCCCAAGGCGGAACGGCGCGGCCTGGTGCTTGTGCACACCGGCGACGGCAAGGGCAAGAGCACGGCCGCCTTCGGCCTGGCGCTGCGCGCGCACGGCCGTGGCAAAGCGGTCAGGATCTACCAGTTCATGAAGGTGCCCAGCGCCCGCTTCGGCGAGCACCGCGTCTTCGAGCAACTGGGCGTGCCGGTCATTGGGCTGGGCGACGGCTTCTCGTGGAAGAGCAAGGACCTGGAGCATTCCGCCCAGCTCGCCCGCGACGGCTGGGCCCAGGCCGAGGCCACGATCCGCGCCGGCGAGCATTTCATGGTGGTGCTGGACGAGATCATGTACCCCTTGCGCTACGGCTGGCTGCCGCTGGAGTCAGTGCTGGCCTGCCTTCGCGAGCGGCCCTCCCATGTCAACGTCGTGCTGACCGGCCGCGGCGCGCCGGCCGAACTGGTCGAGCTGGCCGACACGGTCACCGAGATGACGCTGGTCAAGCACCACTACCAGGCCGGAGTGCCGGCGCAGCGGGGGATCGAGGATTGAGCACGATCACCATTTGCACGACCTGTGCCGACGGCCAGGGGCAGGCGCTGCTGGAAGCCGTCGAGAACGAGGCGCTCGCGCGCGACTGCACGCTGCCCATCCGCGGCCAGGCCTGCATGGCCGCCTGTAAGCAGAGCTGCACGGCCGCGCTGCAAGGCGCCGGCAAGCACAGCTATGTGTTCGGCCAATTGACGCCGGACGACGCCTGCGTCGACGCGCTGCTGGACGTGGCTGCACAGCACGCCGAGCCTGGCGACGGCTTGCTAGCCTGGGCGCGCCGGCCCGAGCGGCTCAAGAGCGCCGTGCTGGCGCGGCTGCCGCCCCTCGCATGAACGCCTGACCGCATGCTGCTGCCGCTGTCCCTCGTCGTCGCACTGTCGGTGGACCGCCTGTGGGGCGAGCCGCCGGCGTGGGCGCATCCGGTCGTCGCGATGGGCCGCTACCTCGGCTGGTTCAAGCTGACGCGCCTGCCGCCTGCACTGGCGTTCACGGCCGGCGCGCTCGCATGGCTGGTGGGCGCGGCCGGCGTGGCCTTCGTCGCACTGTGGCTGGCAGGCTGGGTGCTGATCGGCCTGCAACCGGCGACCTCGTGGCCACGCCTGCTGGGCGCGGCGCTGCTGACGGGGCTGCTGCTGAAGCCGCTGCTGGCCTGGCGCATGCTGTCCGACGAGGCGCTGGCCGTCGAGGTCGCACTGCAGCAGTCACTGGACGCCGGCCGCGCGCGGCTGTCGCGTCTGGTCAGCCGCGACACGTCGGCGCTGACCGAGACCGAGGTGCGCGAGGCCGCCATCGAGACGCTGGCCGAGAACCTCAACGACTCGGTCATCGCGCCGCTGTTCTGGTTCGCCGTCTTCGGCCTGCCGGGCGCGGCCGTCTACCGTTTTGCGAACACGGCCGATGCGATGTGGGGCTACCGCGACGAGCGCGAATGGAGCGGCAAGTGGGCCGCGCGCGCGGACGACCTGCTGTCGTGGCTGCCGGCGCGCGTCACCGCGCTGCTGCTGTGGCCGCCGTCGCTGCGGGCGCTGCCGCGCGAGGCCCGCCGCACGCCGTCGCCCAACAGCGGCTGGCCGATGGCGGCGATGGCGCTGCGGCTGGGCCGCCGGCTGTCCAAGCCCGGCGTCTACACGCTGCATGCCGAGGGCACAGCGGCCCGGCCCGGCGACCTGCAGGCGGCCTGCGGCGTCGCGCAGCAAGCCGTCGTCGCGGGTACCGTGCTGATGGCCGGCCTGGCCTGGGCCTTGAGGAGCGCTTCATGACACCTTTGCAAGCCGAGCACGGCGGGCCCGACGACGGCCCGCCGGCGCTGCACGATTTCTCCACCAACGCCAGCCCGCTGGGTCCGCCGCCGGCGCTGCTGCGGGCCGTGCAGGCGGCCGACCGCACCCGCTACCCCGACCCCGGCTACCGCGTGCTGCGCCGGCGCCTGGCCGGCGATGGCGAGGCCAACCTCATCCTGCCGACGGCCGGCGGCGCCGAGGGCATCCGCCGGCTGACGCTGGCCGCGATGCTGGCCGGGCGGCGCGAAGTGTGGGTGCCGCAGCCCGGCTTCGGCGACTATGCGCTCGCCGCCCGCGCGCTGGGGCTTACCGTGAAGCCCTATGCCACGCCCGCCGACATCCGCCCCGCCGCGCCTGCCCTCGTGTGGATCTGCGAGCCCGCCAACCCGACGGGCGAGAGCCACGCCGACTGGCCAGCGCTGGACGCGCTGGTCGTCGTCGACCGCGCCTACGAGCCGCTGCGGCTGTCCGGCGATGCGCCCGCGCTGCCGCCGGGCGCCTGGCAGCTCATCTGCCCGAACAAGGCGCTGGGGCTGACCGGCATTCGTGCCGGCTACATCGTCGCGTCGGCGGCCGACGAGGCGTGGTGCCACGCGCTGTCGCTCGCGCCGAGCTGGGTCCTGTCGGCCGAAGGCGTCGCAATGCTGATGCACTGGCCCGAGGCCGACACGCAGGCCTGGCTGGCCGACGCCCGTGCCGAGCTGCGCCGATGGACGACGTCCCAGCGCGCGATGCTGGCCGACGTGGACTGGCTGCAACGCCCGAGCTCCACGAACTTCTGGCTGGCCCGCCCGCCGCGGCCCGACATCGGCCTGCGGCTGCGCGAGCACGGCATCCGCGTGCGGGACGCCGCCTCGTTCGGCCTGGACGGCTGGGTGCGCGTGTCGGCCCAGCCACCGGTGGCCCAGCAGGCGCTGCAGGAGGCGCTGCTGGAAATCGAAGGCGAGGACTCATGAGCCCGCAAGGCAAGGCCGTCATGGTGCTGGGCACAACCAGCGGCGCCGGCAAAAGCTGGCTGGCCACGGCGCTGTGCCGCTGGTATGCACGCCAGGGCCTGACAGTCGCGCCGTTCAAGGCGCAGAACATGAGCAACAACGCGCGCGTCGTGCCAGGCCCGGACGGACGGCTTGGCGAGATCGGCAGCGCGCAGTACTTCCAAGCACTGGCCGCCCGCCGCGTGCCCGAGGTGCGCATGAACCCGGTGCTGCTCAAGCCCGAGGCCGACACGCAGAGCCAGGTCGTCGTGCTGGGCGAAGTGGACGCGCAGCTCTCCCGCATGCCGTGGCGCAAGCGCAGCGCGCTGCTGGCGCCGCGGGCCAGTGCGGCGCTGCGCGCGCTGCAGGCCGAGAACGATGTCGTCGTCATCGAGGGCGCCGGCTCGCCGGCCGAGATCAACCTCGCGACCAGCGACTACGTCAACCTCGGCACGGCTCGCGACGCGCAGGCCGCCTGCCTGCTCGTCACCGACATCGACCGCGGCGGCGCCTTCGCCCACCTCTACGGCACCCACCAGCTGATGCCGGCTGACGTGCGCGAGCAGGTGAGGGGCTTCGTGCTGAACCGCTTCCGCGGCGACGCCTCGCTGCTGTCGCCCGGCCCCGAGGAACTGCAGCGCCTGACCGGCGTGCCCACCGTCGCGACGCTGCCGATGTGGCGCGGCCACGGCCTGCCCGAAGAGGACGGCGTCTTCGACGATGCGGCCGCCGGCAGCGGCCTGCACATCGCCATCGTCGCCTACCCCCGGCTGTCCAACCTTGACGAGTTCCAGCCGCTGCGCCAGCTGCCGGGCGTGCGCCTGAGCTGGGCCCGCGAGCCGCGCGACTTGGCCGGCGCGGACTGGGTCATCCTGCCCGGCAGCAAGGCCACCGCGGCGGACCTGGCCTGGCTGCGCGCGCAGGAGCTGGATGCGGCCATTCACGCCCACCCCGGCCCCGTGCTGGGCATCTGCGGCGGCCTGCAGATGCTGGGCGAAGCGCTGGTAGACACGCATGGCATCGACGGCAACGCGCCGGGTCTGGGCCTGCTGCCGCTGGTGACGGCTTTCGAGCCCGACAAGCTGCTGCGCAACACGGCGCTGCGGTTCGACGCGCTGGACGGTCCCTGGGCCGGGCTGGGCGGCGTAGAGGCCCAGGGCTACGAGATCCGCCACGGCCGCACGCAGCCCCACCCTGCGCTGGCGCCGCCGCGCGTCGCGCTGCGCAATGGTGCGGGCGAGCCCATCGGCTGGCAGGCCGGCCGCGTGCTGGGCGTCTATGCCCACGGCCTGTTCGAGCAGCCGGCCGTGCTGCAAGCGCTGTTCGGTCAGGCTGGCCGGCCGCTGGAGGCCGTGTTCGATGGCCTGGCGGATTTCGTCGACGCGCACTTCCAGCCGGGTGCACTGGCGCGGCTGATCGCATAGGTCCAGGCAACATGGCGGGCTTGACGGCCTCTGGATCGTTCCCGCGGATGCACCGACTCCTCATCACCGCCGCGCTCGCACTCATGTCCACGCTCGCCCAAGCCTGGGGAGCCGACGCGCACCAGACGGTCGCCACCGTTGCGGCCGGGCTGCTGAAGGGCAGCACCACCGAGGCCCGCGTGCGGGAGCTGCTGGACGACATCCCGCTGCCGCTGGCCGCCGTGTGGGCCGACTGCGCCAAGGGCATCGCCCCGCGTCGGGACTTCGAGTACGCGACGGCAGGCCAATATCCCGAGTGTCTGCCGCTGGAAACGCCCGAGCTCATCGCCGAGATGGCCGACTATGTGCGCCGCAACGACAGGCAGTGCACGCTGTACGGTGAAGAGCCCTGCCACAAGCAGACGCACTACACCGACGTGACGCTGCAGCGCAGCCACTACCGGCCGGGCCTCACCGGCACGCGGCCGGACGACGTCGTGGGCGCGCTGCGGCAAGCCATTCGCGTGCTGCAGCGCCGGCCTACGTCCGGCCCGCCGGACTATCGCGGTCCGCGCGAGGCGCTGCTGGTGCTGGTGCACCTGGTGGGCGACGTGCACCAGCCGCTGCATGTCGGCTCCGTCTACCTCGGCGCGGGTGGCGAGCGGCTGGACCCGGATCAGCAGGGTTTCGACCCCGCCAGCAACACCATCGGCGGCAACAGCCTCTACATCGCCGCTGCCACCGCGACGCCGGCGGCCAAGCTGCACGGCCTCTGGGATGCCGTGCCCGAATCGTTGCGGCCCGCCCATGTGGACACCGCATGGCTGGCTGAGGCGCGCCAGGTCCCCGTGGATGCCGGCGACCCGGCCGACTGGCCTGCGCTCTGGGCCACCCAGGCCCTGAGCGCGGCCGGCCCCGCCTTCGACGGGCTCGTGTTCTCGCCCCGCCAGGCTTCGCGCTGGACGGTCGCGCTGCCCGGCGGCTACGACGCCCGAATGGACGCCATCAAGCGCCAGCAGCTGACGATCGCGGGCGCGCGGCTCGCGCAGGTGTTGAGGGCGCTGCTGCGCTGAACACGGCGGCGTCTAGCAGACTAGGGCTTGCCGCCGGCTCGGCGCGGCACTCCACTTGCGAGCCGCAAACTCGCCGCACCGCCGATGCCCGCGTCGCCCATGCCTCTCCAGCCCGCGCGCCGTACGCGAGCTGCCCTGCTAGCCTGCTTGGCGGTGGCCACCACGGGCATCGCCACCGCGCAGCCGGACCGCGCACTCATCCAGGCCGCCATCTTCGTCACGACCTTCGACCGTCTCGACGATGGCTGTGCCGGCCGCTACACCGCCACGCAGCGCGAACAGGTGCAACGCTGGCAGGCCGACAACGGCGTCGACGCGATGCGCTCGCGCACGACGGCGCTGCGCGCCGACCCCAGCTTCGCCGCCCAGGTAGACCGCGCCGCCCAGCTGATCGTGCAGATGGCGCACAGCAAGGGCGCCGACGATTGCCGGGCCGCCGCCTCACTGACGCAGCTGCCGGACGCACGCTTCGGCCGCGAGCTGGCCGCCGCGCCGGCGCCGGTATCACCGCCGCCCGCCCTCGCACCAACGGCCCCACCACTCAAGTCGCCCACCACACCGTCCACCGTGCCGCCCGCGGCTCCGGTGGCTGCTGCGACGCTGGAGCAGATCGACAGCTTCGCCTTCGACACGCGCCCCAAGATGGGCATGGGCGGGTTCATCGCGCTGGACATCTTCCCGGTCGTGCTGTTCAAGTCCGGCGAGGTGCTGAAGGACGTGTCCGGCCTGCGTTATGCCGGCGGCATGAACGCCCACCGCTCCGCCCATGCCGACGACTGGAGCCGCTGGCGCCGCCAGGGCGGCAAGGTGCAGGTGCTGAAGAACGGCCAATGGGAGGACCTGCCCTTCGACAACACCTATGCCCGCCTGCCGGCAGACCTGCGGCTGGCCGGGCGTTTTCGCAGCACGAGCGGCGTCGGCAACATCGCCGTGGGCGGCCAGCAGTCGGTCACGGTGGTGGACGAATACCGCTTCGCCGCCGACGGCGGCGTCGTGCGCAGCGGCGCGGTGGGCAGCACGGCGCAGGCTGGCGACACCTCCGTCGTCACCCGCGGCGGGTCCGGTGAGCGCCGCGGCCGCTACCGCACGGACGGCCTCCTGCTGCGCATCGACTACGAGGACGGCTCGCGCGAGCAGCGCGTGCTGATCACTGACCCCAAGAAGCCAGGGGGCGTGCTGTGGCTGGACGGGGAGAGCTACGTGGAGCGACGCTGAAGCGTCGCAAAGTGCTTTGAACCCAGGTCAACGCAAGTTGATGGCCACGAGCTTGCTGACATTGCCAACGCCGTTCTGATCGCTGGAAATGAAAAGAACTCCGTTGGCGGACACCGCCATCTGACCGGACAGCGGGTACTGCCAGGCCAGTTTGTGCGTGCGCAAATCCACGGCGTAAGTCATCTGGTCAACCCCCATGAAGGCGTAGTCACCGACGACCAGCAGCGGCGCGTCCGGCCCATAACTGCCGGGGACGGACGTCGGCGCGCTGGGGTCGACGGCCGGCTTCGGCACATCCCAACGCCACAACTCCGCCCCAGTCGCAGCATCCACCGCCAAAAGCGTCCGACTATCCAGCGTCACGTACACGACGCCGCGCGCAAGAACGGGATTGGAGCGCACCGTATTCAGGCTGCTCGACCAACGAACGCTGCGCGCATTCAAGTCGAATGCGACGAGCTGCCCGGCACCGTATTGAGAGCCAAACGGGGTGTTGTAAGCCGTCGCATAAGCCAAGCCATTCGGACCGAGTGCTGGCGCGCCGTTCGCCCGCCATACGCCGGATCCAGACAAGGGCTTGGGCCCTTGGATGTCGAAGCTCTGAGTGCCGGTGGCTAAATCCGTCACATGGAGGGAGCCCAAATCGAACACCATCGCCCACCCGCCTCCGACCGTTGGCGTCCAGCGCTCGATACGATTGGAATAGGCGAAATGGAGCCACTCTGGCTTACCGTCGCTCTGGCTGCGCCGGCCGATGGAGATTCCGGTGTCCGCAGCGAAATAGACACTACCTCCATCAGGTACGGGCGCCAGGCGCGGACTTTGGAAGACATCGGAGTCAAGTGGGGCGCGAGTCAATTGCGTCCCAGTAGCCGCGTCAATGGCCCAAAACTCCCAGCCTGCACTGCCGAAGTCCGTGGGCTGCGCCAACACCCATACTTTGCCTCCAGCGCTTGCAGGGCCGCTGATCAATACCTTGGCTGTCGACAGTTGCCACAGGTCGCTTCCGTCATGCTCGCTCAATGCCCTGAGGGGAAGTGATCTGTTCTCTGGGCCACTGACGAAAACGCGACCGGAATCCGTCGACACGGCGCCCGCCATGATGTCCCGCACCCAGCGCCTGTTGAAGTTCGACGCGGAAACGCTGGCATCGACGAAGCCCGTGTGTGCCGCATTGCCCTGATAGGTGGACCACCCAGCGGCGCCTGTCAATGACGTGAGCGGCGTCAGATTGGATACCGGCTGAACAGTGATCTTGTAGGGCACCTGCCAGGGGGAACCGGCGATGGGCTGCGCGCATGTGGTGGGCACATCTCTGCAAAGCCTGACTTCGAAGCGGCCTTCATAGGTTCCCGCAGCCAACGTGGAGGCCACCTTGAGCGACGCGGTATAGGTGAGCGGCGACGGGTTGCGAACATCAAGGTCGGTGCTCACGACGCCACGGCCGTCGATGACGGCCAGGTTGAAAACACCATCAATGACTTTGCTCGACGTCGCTGTGATCGTGAACGATGTCGATTCGCCCGCGTAAGCAGTCACCTCACTGACGGTGGGCGAGAAGCTCAGCCAACTGTTGTCGACGCCACCGCTCGTGCCGCCGCCGCTCCCCCCGCCATTTGCCCCACCGCCTCCTCCGCCACCACATGCGGCAAGAAGAAGTGGACAAACCAGGGATAAGAGGCGACGCATGACGAACGCTGGCAGCAAAAAGGCCGGCAGTCTATCCGGGGGCAGCGCTTCGAGCGCCGCGCGCCGCTAGCGCACGGACGGCCTGCTGCTTTGCATCGACTACGACGCGCGTGCTGCTCACTGACTCAAAAAATGGCGGCGTGCTGTGGCTGAACGGGGAGAACTATGTAGAGCGGCGCTGAGCCGTCAGACCCAGACCGCGCGACGGCCGGCCTCGCCTGCAGCCGTGCCCGACGTCAAGACGCAGGATCGCGGCCCGCCCAGCATGCCGCGGGAGCCAATGAGCCTCGCGGCCCTGCCGAGCGGAAGGCCGAGGTCGATGTCGGTGTGTTCGGACGCGCTGCTGGCGGCCAGCGCTGGAGACAGCGCGCGCACCGGCCCGGCGACCAGACCCGTCGTCTGCAACCGGGCCGGCTCGAAGGCCGGGCGGCGGGCTTCGCCGAGCGGCATGGCGACGGCCATGGCCAGCAGCCCCCGAGCACCGGCTGCATCGATGGCGAAGCGGGCGGGAGCATCGGTCGCGCCGGACCTGACGCTGGCGTCCCACGTGGCGCCGGTGGACCGGGTCGGCGTGACGCCGCGCACGTCGCTGCGCGAGAACAGGTCGAGCAACGGTGGCTGGCCGGCGGCGGCGTTTGCCACCGCAGGTGCGGCCCGGGCGACGCTGCCGCCCTGCGGGAGCAGCGACAGGGAGCTGTCGACCAGGAGGCACCCCGGCGCGCGAACATCACTGCCGATCGTGGCTGTCTGCGCCGTACTGTGCGTCGGCAGCCACGCGCATAGCGCGAGCGCAGCGCCCAGCCGCAACATGAGCCGGTCGAATCTCCGGCACGGCTGGCAAACAAATGGCGATGGCGCAACGGGGAGCCGGCCCGTTTCCGGGCTCGCACCTTCGAGCGGCGTGCTGTGGCGGTCGTTGCTGTTGCGGTCCACGATGCCTCCTGGTCGCTCGCGACTCTAGGGAGGCACGCCGGTTGCCGGCGTTAGCAAAGGTGTGCGCTTGTTAACTCGCCGTGTCGGTCAACCGCTGGTATTTCTGCAGCAGCGTCTGCCGGTTTTCCACGTGTGCGGGGTCGACGGGGATGCAGGCAACTGGGCACAGCGAGACACATTGCGGCTCGTCGAAATGTCCGACGCATTCGGTGCACCTGGCCGGGTCGATCCTGTAGAACTCCTCGCCCATCGAGATCGCCTGGTTGGGGCAGGCGGGCTCGCACACGTCGCAGTTGATGCATTCGTCGGTGATCATCAGCGCCATCGTCAGCCCCCCTTCCGGCAGCGCTCGTTCAGCCGCGCCAGAACGCCGGGCGACACGAACTCCGACACCTCGCCGCCCAGCGTCGCGATCTCTCGGACGAAGGTGCTGGACGTGTACTGGTGATGCTCACCCGGCGTCAGGAAGATGGTCTCGACCTCCGGCATCAGCTTGCGGTTCATACCGGCCATCTGGAACTCGTATTCGAAGTCGCCGCCGGTGCGCAGGCCGCGCACGACGACGCGGCCCTGGTGGGTGCGCACGAAGTCGCGTAGCAGACCCTCGAAGGCGATGACCTCGACATTGCCCTGCGGGCAGCACTGGGCCGCAACCTCCTGTGCCATCGCCAGCCGCTCCTCCGGCGAGAACATCGTCTTCTTGTGATGGCCCACCGCCACAGCCAGCACCAGGCGCTCGAACATGCCGGCGGCTCGGCGCATCAGGTCCTCATGGCCCAACGTGATCGGGTCGAAGGTGCCTGGGTAGACGGCAGTGATCGTAGTGCGGGAGGTCATCTGAGTGCCGCCCGGGCAACGAACGAAGCGGGCGTGGGAGGCGTGATCATGAGGCCGGATTGTCCTCGCGTCGCAGCAGCTGATAGTGCACGGCGCCCGCGCGGCCCTGCCGCCAGACGGTCAATCCGGCGGGCGGCTGCATGCCGTGCGGCGACTCGACGTACAGCAGACCATCGTCGGCCAGAAGCGGCGCCGCGGCGGCAAGGGCGCGATCGAACAGGTCGTCGGCGAACGGCGGGTCCAGCAGGATCAGGTCGAAGCGCGCCGTGCAAGCGCCCATCCAGTTCAGCGCGTTCGCACGATGGATCGTGACGGCGGCCGCCTGCAGGCGCTTCTGGCTGGCCCGCAGGCCATCCACCAACACGGCCTCACGCTCGACCATCACGACGGCCTCCGCGCCACGCGAGGCGGCCTCGAAGCCCAGCGCACCACTGCCCGCGAATGCGTCCAGCACGCGCCAGCCGGCGAGCGTCTGCCCGAGCCAGTTGAACAGGGTCTCCCGCACGCGGTCCGACGTCGGACGCAGGCCGGGAACATCGGGCACCGGCAGCTTGGAGCGCTTCCACTGCCCCCCGATGATGCGCACCTCTCCCACGAACTACTGCCGGACGGGAATACCGCGCGCAGCCATCAGCGCCTTGGCCTCGCCCACCGTGTGCTGGCCGAAGTGGAAGATGCTGGCGGCGAGCACGGCGTCTGCGCCGCCTTTCGTGATGCCGTCGGCCAGATCGTCCAGGCCGCCGACGCCGCCGGATGCGATGACGGGTACGGGCACGGCGTCGGACACCGCGCGGGTGAGTTCCAGGTCGAAGCCGCTCTTCGTGCCGTCGCGGTCCATGCTGGTCAGAAGGATCTCGCCGGCGCCGAAATCGGCCATCTGCTTCGCCCAGGCCACGGCGTCCAGGCCCACGTTCTTGCGCCCGCCGTGCGTGTAGACATCCCAGCCCGGGCCGCGCGCGGCGAGGTCGTCGCCCTGCCGGCGCTTGGCGTCGATGGCGACGACGATGCACTGCGCGCCGTACCGGTCGCTCGCGGCGCGGATCAGCTCGGGGTCGGCCACGGCCGCGGAGTTGAAGCTGACCTTGTCGGCCCCGGCATTCAGCAGCCGGCGCACGTCAGCCACCGAGCGCACACCGCCCCCCACTGTCAGCGGGATGAAGACCTGGCTGGCAACGGCCTCGATGATGTGCAGGATCAGGTCGCGGCCGTCGCTGGTGGCGGTGATGTCGAGGAAGGTGATCTCGTCGGCGCCCTGCTCGTTGTAGCGGGCGGCGATGTCGACAGGGTCGCCCGCGTCGCGCAGGCCGACGAAGTTGACGCCCTTGACGACGCGGCCGGCCGTGACGTCCAGGCAGGGGATGATGCGCTTGGCCAACATCAGCCGGCCGCCGCCAGCAGCTCGTCGGCGCGCTTCTGCGCGGCAGCGAAATCGAGGGCACCGGTATAGATGGACCGGCCGCAGATGACGCCTTCCACGCCCTCGCGCTCGACGGCGCACAGCCGCTCGATGTCGGCGATGTCAGACAGACCGCCCGACGCGATGACGGGGATGGTCAGCGCCTGGGCCAGCTTGACGGTGGCGTCGATGTTGATGCCGGTCAGCATGCCGTCGCGCCCGATGTCGGTGTAGATGACGCCTTCGACGCCGTAGTCCTCGAACTTCTTGGCCAGATCGACGACCTCGTGGCCGGTCAGCTTGCTCCAGCCGTCGGTCGCGACCTTGCCATCCTTGGCGTCCAGCCCCACGATGATGTGGCCGCCGAAGGCCGTGCAGGCGTCCTTCAGGAAGCCGGGGCTCTTCACCGCAGCAGTGCCGATGATGACGAAGCTCAGGCCATCATCGAGGTAGCGCTCGATGGTGTCGAGATCTCGGATGCCGCCGCCGAGCTGGATGGGGATCTCGTCGCCCACGGCCTTGATGATGGCCTTGATGGCGGGCTCATTGACCGGCTTGCCGGCAAAGGCGCCGTTCAGGTCCACCAGATGCAGGCGGCGGGCACCGGCATCCACCCAGCGCCGGGCCATCGCGGCCGGGTCCTCGCCGAAGGTGGTGGAGTCGTTCATGTCGCCTTGCTTGAGGCGGACGCAGCGACCGTCTTTCAGGTCGATGGCAGGGATCAGCAGCATGGCCGAGGGCGGTAGGGCTGGGGGAAGGTCGGGGACGAGAAAGTGCGGATCAGCTCTTGGCGATCAGGGCTTCCAATGAAGGAAGTTGCGGTACAGGGCGAGGCCCAGCGCAGCACTTTTCTCGGGGTGGAATTGGGTCGCAAAAATGTTATCCCGCGCCACTGCACAGGTAAAGCGAAGGCCGTAGTCGGTCTCGCCGACGCTGTGTTCGGGCAACGCGGTCGTCGCGTAGAAGCTGTGCACGAAGTAGAACCAGCTCTGGTCGGGGATGCCATCCCACACCGGATGTGCCCGCGGCTGGTGCACGCGGTTCCAGCCCATCTGCGGCACCTTGAAGCGGCTGCCGTCGTCCTGCAGCCGGCCCTCCAGCCGGAAACGCTGCACGCGCCCGGGGATCAGACCCAGGCCCGGCGTGTCTTGCTCCTCGCTGTGGTCCAGCAGCATCTGCATGCCGACGCACACGCCCAGCAGCGGCTTGGCGGCTGCCGCCTCCAGCACGGCCTCCTTGGCGCCGGAAGCGGCCAGCTCGGCCATGCAGTCGCGCATGGCGCCTTGGCCGGGCAGCACGACGCGCTCGGCAGCGCGGATCACGTCGGGGTCGGCCGTGATATCGACGTCGAACCCCTGACCCGCGGCCGCGTGGATGACGGCCTGCGACACCGAGCGCAGGTTGCCCATGCCGTAGTCGACGACGGCGACGCGCCGGCTCACAGAGAACCCTTGGTAGAGGGAATGACCCCCGCCGAGCGAGGGTCGGCCGTCGTCGCCATGCGCAGCGCGCGGCCGAAGGCCTTGAACATCGTCTCGGCCTGGTGGTGGGCGTTGTGGCCCTTCAGGTTGTCGATGTGCACGGTGGCCAGCGCGTGGTTGACGAAGCCCTGGAAGAACTCGAAGGTCAGCTGCGTGTCGAAGGCGCCGATGCTGCCGGCCGTGAACGTGACGTCCATGTGCAGGCCCGGGCGGCCGGACAGGTCGATGACGACGCGCGACAGCGCCTCGTCCAGAGGCACGTAGCTGTGGCCGTAGCGCGTCAGGCCCGCCTTGTCGCCCACCGCCTGCGCGACCGCCATGCCCAGCGTGATGCCCACGTCTTCCACCGTGTGGTGGCCGTCGATGTGCAGGTCGCCCTCGCAGTGCACGTCCAGGTCGATGAGGCCGTGGCGGGCGATCTGGTCCAGCATGTGGTCGAAGAAGCCGATGCCGGTCTGCAGCTTGGACTGGCCGGTGCCGTCGAGGTTGACGCGCACGGTGATGCGGGTCTCGCGTGTGTTGCGGGTGACTTCGGCGATTCTCATGTTCAGGTCTCAGCGAAGGATGGCGTCGAGGGCGAAGATCAGCGCATCGGTCTCGGCGTCCGTGCCCACGCTGATGCGCAGGAAGGGCGCGATGCGCGTCGGGCGCTTGAAGTGGCGCACCAGCACCTTGTGTTCACGCAACGCGGCCAGCAGCGCGGCGGCGTCGCGGCCCGGGAAGCTGGCGAAGATGAAGTTGGCGGCCGACGGCAGCACCGTGGCGCCCCGCTCGCGCAGCGCCGCGCTCATGCGCTCGCGCGTGGCGATGACACGCTCGCGCGTGCGGGCCAGCCAGTCGGCGTCATCCAGCGCCGCTACGCTGCCGGCGATGGCCAAACGGTCCAGCGGATAGGAGTTGAAGCTGTCCTTGACGCGCGTGAGAGCCTCGATGAGCGCCGGCTGGCCGATGGCATAGCCCACCCGCAGGCCGGCCAGCGCATGCGACTTGGACAGCGTGCGCACGACCAGCAGCTGCTCGTGCTGCGCGACCAGCGGGATCGCACTCTCGGCACCGTACTCAGCATAGGCCTCGTCCACGACGACGACCGACGCCATGTTGGCCCGCAGCAGCCGCTCCACCTCGGCGCGCGGCATGGCGATGCCGGTCGGCGCGTTGGGGTTCGGGAAGATGATGCCGCCGTTGGGTCCGGCGGCCAGCAGGTCGTCCACACGCAGGCTGAAGTCGTCGGCCAGCGGGACCTCGCGGGGCGTGATGCCGTAGAGCTTCGCGTAGACGGGGTAGAAGCTGTAGCTGACGTCGGGGTACAGCAGCGGCGCCGGGTGGCGCAGCAGCGCATGGAAGGTGTGGGCCAGGACCTCGTCGGAACCGTTGCCGACGAAGACGTGGCTCACCGGCACGCCGTGGTGGCGGGCGATAGCCTCCTTCAGCGCACGGGCCTCCGGGTCGGGGTACAGGCGCAGGCCTTCGCCCGTCGCCGCGGCGATGGCGTGCAACGCGGCATCGCTGGGCGGATACGGGCACTCGTTCGTGTTCAGCTTGACGAGGCCCTCGATGCGGGGCTGCTCGCCGGGAACATAGGGCGTGAGGCCGTGGACGACCTCGCTCCAGAAGCGACTCATGGCGTTTCGGTGGTCGGCTCGTCCAGCAACTCAGGGCCGACGAGGAAGGGGTTGAGGACGCGCAGCTTGTCGATGCGCTGGTCATGCGGCAGGTCTTCGGTCAGCAGAAAGCTGCAGCCCATGTGCTGGGCCGCGGCCACCATCAACGCGTCCCAGTAGCTGAGCTGGTAGCGGCTCTCGGCGGCCCAAGCGGTCTCGACGGTAGGCTGGTCGATCTGCCACGGCAGCCAGACCTGGTAGCGGCGCACCTCGGCGCGGGCGTCGCCGGCGGAGATGGCGGTCGCGAAGCGCTTGCGCGCGTTGGCGTAGAACTCGTTGAGCACCGGATTGCTGAGCCGGCCGCAGCGGCGCAGCCAGCATTCGGTCAGCCACTGACGCGAGCGCTGTTGCTTGTCGAGGTCGTTGTCGTCGAACGCGTGCAGCAGCACGTTCGCATCAACGAAGACGGTGGGCGTGGCGGCCATGTCAGGAGCGCCGGCGTTCACTCACGTCGTCGGGCTTCACGCGGGGACCGCTGGACTTGCCCCAGCTGCGCCACTCCAGCGCCTCGCGCATCGCGCGCTCGTAGGCATCGTCATGCCGCATCTTCTCGGCCAACATCTCGCCGATCAGGCGCGATACGCTGGTGTTGCGCCGCGCGGCCTCGAGCCGGGCCCACTCGGCGACGTCGTCTTCCATGGAGACCGTCACGTTCTTCATGACCCGAAGGGTAACACGAAGTTCGTGTTGCACGAACTTCGTGTCTTTCGCGACAACTCAGCGCAGGCGCAATTCCGCCGCGCGTGCGTGGGCCTGCAGACCCTCGCCGTGGGCCAGTTCGCTGGCGATGCGGCCCAGCACCTGGGCACCCTCGGCGCTGACCTCGATGAGGCTGCTGCGCTTCTGGAAGTCGTACACGCCCAGCGGTGACGAAAAGCGAGCCGTGCTGGCCGTGGGCAGCACGTGGTTGGGGCCGGCGCAATAGTCACCGAGGCTCTCGCTGGTGTAGGCCCCCATGAAGATCGCACCGGCATGGCGCAGCAGCGGCTCCCAGCGGCCCGGCTCGGCGGCGCTGATCTCCAGGTGCTCGGGTGCGATGGTGTTGCTGATCTCGCAGGCCTCTTCCATGGAGCGGGTGTGGATCAACGCGCCTCGGCCCTGCAGCGACGCACGGATGGTGGCTTCGCGCGGCAGCGCCGGCAGCAGTTTCTCCATGCTGGCGCGCACGGCTTCCAGATAAGCAGCATCGGGGCTCAGCAGAATGCTCTGCGCCAGCTCGTCGTGCTCGGCCTGGCTGAAGAGGTCCATGGCCACCCAGTCAGGCGGTGTCGTGCCATCGGCAATGATCAGGATCTCGCTGGGGCCCGCAATCATGTCGATGCCGACCTGGCCGAACACATGCTTCTTGGCCGAGGCGACGTAGGCATTGCCCGGCCCGGTGATCTTGTCGACGCGCGGGATGGTCGCCGTGCCATAAGCCAGCGCGGCCACCGCCTGCGCGCCGCCGATGGTGAACGCCCGGTGCACGCCGGCGACGGCTGCAGCGGCCAGCACCAGCGGGTTGCGCACGCCGTCCGGCGTTGGCACGACCATGATGATGTCCTGCACGCCGGCCACATGCGCCGGGATGGCATTCATCAGCACGCTGCTGGGGTAGGCCGCCTTACCGCCGGGCACGTAGAGGCCCACGCGGTCCAGCGGCGTGACCTTCTGGCCCAGCAGCGTGCCGTCCTCGTCGCGGTAGCTCCAGCTCTGACCGCTGGCCTGCAGCTGACGCTCGTGATAGGCCCGCACGCGCTTCGCCGCCGCCTGCAGCGCATCGCGCTGGGCCGGCGTGATGGCGGCCAGCGCGGCCTGCAGCTCGGCCTGCGTGATCTCCAGCGTCGCCATGCCGGGGGCGTTCACGCGGTCGAAGCGTGCGGTGTAGTCCAGCACGGCCGCGTCACCGCGGGCCTGCACGTCGGCCAGGATGTCCTTCACGCGGCCCTCGATGGCCGCATCCGTCTCTGCCGACCAATGGCGCAGGCGCTCGAATTCGGCGGCGAAGTCGGCGGCGACGGTGGAGAGCTGGCGAATGAGGGTCATGCGGAGACTGCGGAGGCGAAGGCGTCGATTAGGGGGCGGAGGGTGTCGCGCTTGAGCTTGAGCGCGGCCTGGTTGACGACGAGACGGGACGAGATATCCATGATCTGCTCGACCTCCACCAGCTTGTTGGCGCGCAACGTGCCGCCGGTGGAGACGAGGTCGACGATGGCATCGGCCAGGCCCGTCAACGGCGCGAGTTCCATGGAGCCGTAGAGCTTGATGAGGTCCACATGCACGCCCTTGTCGGCGAAGTGCTGGCGCGCGATCTCGGTGTACTTGGTAGCGACGCGCAGGCGCGAACCCTGCTTCACGGCGGCGGCGTAGTCGAAGTCCGCGCGCGTTGCGACGCTCATGCGGCAGCGCGCGATATTCAGGTCCAGTGGCTGGTACAGGCCATGCGAGCCACCCTGCGCCAGCGCTTGCTCATGCAGCACGTCGCGGCCGGCCACGCCAAGGTCGGCACCGCCGTACTGCACATAGGTCGGTACGTCGCTGGCGCGGACCATGACGATGCGAACGCCGTCGCGGTTGGTCGGCAGGATCAGCTTGCGCGAGGTCTCCGGGTCCTCCAGCACCTCGATGCCCGCGGCGCGCAGCAGCGGCAGCGTCTCCTCGAAGATGCGACCCTTGGACAGCGCGAGGGTCAGCCCTGTCATGCCTGCCACTCCTCGGGCGCCAGCGTCTTCATCGACAGCGCATGGATCTGCTCGCGCATCCGCTCGCCAAGCGCCGCATAGACGCGCTGGTGCCGCTTGATGCGCGTGAGGCCGGTGAACTCGCTGGACACGATGGTGGCAAAGAAATGCCGACCGTCGCCCTCGACTTCCAGGTGCGCGCAGGGCAGGCCTGCGGCGATGAAGTCGCGCACTTCTTGCGGGGTGGGGTCGGCCATCTCGGGTCCTTCAGGAAAACCCCGGATTTTAAGAACGGATCTTGTAGCCCCTCTTCAGCAGCGACAAAGCGAGCCCCGCGGTCACGACGAAGCTGGTTGCCACGACCGACAGGCTCAGCCACGGCGACACGTCGCTGACGCCGAAGAAGCCGCGCCGGAAGCCGTCGATCATGTAGAAGAACGGATTCAAGTGGCTCAGACCTAGCCAGAAGCCCGGCAGCGAATGCACCGAGTAGAAGACGCCCGACAGGAACGTCATCGGCATGATGATGAAGTTCTGGAAGGCGGCGAGTTGGTCGAACTTCTCGGCCCACAGACCGGCGATCAGCCCGAGCGTGCCCATCAGGCCGGCACCGAGCACGGTGAACGCCAGGATCCAAAACAGGTTGTCCAGCCCCGGCGGCGCAAACCAGGCCGTGACGATCAGCACGCCCGCACCGACCGCAACGCCACGCACGACGGCCGCGCCCACATAGGCAACGAACCAGGCCAGCGGCGACAGCGGCGTCAGCAGCAGGAACACCAGGTTGCCGGTGATCTTGCTCTGGATGAGGCTCGACGAGCTGTTCGCGAACGCGTTCTGCAGCACGCTCATCATCACGAGTCCAGGGATCAGGAACTGCGTGTAGCCCACCGTGTCGTAGACCTTCACGTGGTTCTCCAGCGTGTGGCCAAAGACCAGCAGGTACATGACCGCCGTCAGCACGGGCGCCGCGACGGTCTGGAAGGCCACCTTCCAGAAGCGCAGCACCTCCTTGTAGAACAGGGTGCGGGCGCCGTTCATGGCTGACCTCCCTTCATGATCTCGAGGAAGACGTCCTCCAGGTCGGCGCGGCCGATCTCCAGGTCCTCCACCGGCACGCCCTGCTGCCGCAGCGCGGCCAGCGTGGTCTCCACCTCGGCGGCATCCTGGGCCGTGACCTGCACGATGCGGCCGGTCACTCGCGCCCGCGCGGCGATGTCGGGCGGCAGTGCCGCGTCGGTCTTGAAGCGCAGCATCGTCGAATGCGTGCGCGCCAGCAGTTGCGATGTGCGGTCCAGCGCGACGATGCGGCCGGACTTCAGCATGCCGATGCGATGGCACAGCGCCTCGGCCTCCTCGAGGTAATGCGTCGTCAGCAGCACCGTGTGACCTTCCTTGTTCAGCCTGGCGATGAACTGCCACAGCGTCTGGCGCAGCTCCACGTCGACGCCAGCGGTCGGCTCGTCGAGCACGATGACCGGCGGGCGGTGCACCAGCGCCTGCGCGACGAGCACGCGGCGCTTCATGCCGCCGGACAGCTGACGCATGTTGGCGTGGGCCTTGTCGGCCAGGCCCAGGTTGGTCAGCAACTCGTCGATCCAGACGTCGTTGTTCTTCACGCCGAAGTAGCCGCTCTGGATGCGCAGCGTCTCGCGCACACTGAAGAACGGGTCGAACACGAGCTCCTGCGGCACGACGCCCAGCGCCTTGCGCGCGGCGGCGTAGTCGTCGACGACGTCATGGCCCATGACGCGCACGCGGCCCTCGGTGGCGCGGGCGAGGCCGGCGAGCACGCTGATCAGCGTCGTCTTGCCTGCACCGTTGGGGCCGAGCAGCCCGAAGAACTCGCCACAGGGGATGTCGAACGTGACGCCATCCAGCGCCTTCAGCTGCCCGCCGCGGTAGGTTTTCTTGACATTCTGGAAGGAGATGGCGGGAGGCGCGGCGGTCGAAATCGGCATGGGCCGCGATTCTAGAAGTGGCCCCATGCCTGCTGCTGTTCGCTGCCAGAATGCCCCGAGCATGTCCCAGCCCAAAAAACCCCGCCGCACCGCTGAGCGCATCCTGGAGGTCACGCTGGACCTCTTCAACCGCTTCGGCGAGCCCAACGTCTCGACGACGCTGATCTCGGCGGAACTCAAGATCAGCCCGGGCAACCTCTACTACCACTACCCGGCCAAGGACGAGCTGGTCAATGCGCTGTTCGGCCGCTACGAGGCCGACCTGCGGGAGCTGCTGGCAGCGGCCGACAACGTGCGTCATGTCGAGGACGCGTGGCTGTTCTTCCACATGCTGTTCGAGCTGATCTGGAAGCACCGCTTCCTGTACCGTGACCTGAACGATCTGCTGTTCAAGAACCGCCGGCTCGAGACCCACTTCCAGCGCGTGCTCGCGGACAAGGAGCAGGCCATGCGGCACGTCCTGTCAGGACTGCACCTGGGTGGCGCGCTGAAGATGGACCTGCGCGACGCCGCGCCCACGGCCAACACGATGGTCGTCGTGCTGAGCTACTGGTTGAGCTACGAATTCGTGCGCGACCCGCGCCATGCTCTGGAGCCCGACCGCGCGGGCAGCGCCCTGCTGCGCGGCGCCTTCCACGCACTGAGCCTGCTGCTGCCCTACCTGGAGCCGGCCTCCAAGGATCACCTCTTCAAGCTCGCGGGCAACTACCAACCACAGCCCTGAAGGAGACAACGCGATGGCCACCTGGACCGCCTTTCCCTACGACAACGCCGCTTTCACCTACACGCCGGCCACGCTGAAGAAGCACTGGGCCCGGCTGCATGCCGGCGACGCCGAACCGTTCCCCAAGGACACCGCCGTCCAGCAGGCCTGGATCCACTTCCACGCCGGCGAGTTCCAGGCCGCTTTCGACGCCGGCGTGGCCGCGGGCGGCGCCGGCATCACCGTGGCCAACAAGGCTCAGGGCATCTACGCCAACTACCTCGAGAAGAAGGAGAAGGTGAAGCTGGAGATGTTCCTGGCCATTGCCGAGCGCGCCGAGGCGCAGCAGGCGGAGGCCCCCGGGAACGCCAATGCGTATTACTGGCAGGCCTACGCGCTGGGCCGCTACGGCCAGGGTATCAGCGTGGCCAAGGCGCTGGCCCAGGGTCTGGGCGTCAAGGTGAAGACGGCGCTGGAGACCACGATCAAGCTGGCCCCCAAGCATGCCGATGCCCACATCGCGCTGGGCGCCTTCCATGCAGAGGTCATCGACAAGGTCGGCAAGTTGCTCGGCAAGACGCAGGGCGCCGACACGGCCACAGGCCTGAAGATGTTCGAACAGGCACTCAAGCTGAATCCGACCAGCGCCATCGCGATGATCGAGCGGGCCAACGGCCTCGTCATGCTGGAGGGCGACAAGCGCCTGAAAGAAGCCGAGCAGCTGTACGCCGACGCCGCGGCCTGCGAGGCGATGGACGCGATGGAACAGCTGGACATTGAGTTGGCCCGCGAAGAACTGGAAGAGTGAATCGCCAGGCGGGACATCCGGCACAACCCGATCACTCGCTTTCGGGGGTGCACGCAGCACGACGGCGACGTAAGCTCCACGCCATCGCCTCCTACCCGACCCACGAGACAAGCACCATGAAGTACCTGATCCCCGCCCTCGCCGCCGTCGCTGCCTTCTCCGTGCAGGCTGCCGGCAAGCAGACCCCGGAGCAAGCCGAGCTGCGCGCCGAATGCGCCAAGAGCTACAGCGAGACCAGCAGCCTCACGACCCCGGTCGCCGCCAACGAGTACCAGTTCGTTTACTCCGCCGGCAAGTACAAGGGTGAGGCCCGCCCCGGCAAGCTGCTGCCCTGCACGCAGCAGCAGTACGCCGCCTATCTGGACAACAAGGCGGACCCGGCCAAGGTCATGGCCGCCTACCCCACGGCAGCCGGCCGCCCGACGGCCAAGAAGTAAGCAGCGCCCGCTCGCCCTCCCCTGGGCTGCAGGCCGAAATGAAAGCGCTCAAGGAGCGCTTTTTTTCATGCCCGGGCCAGGTGGCCTGTCACCCCTGATCCTCGCCCCACGGCAGCATCAGTGACAGCAGCAGCAGCTTCTCGAACTCGGGCGCGAAGTTAGCGACGATGGCCTCGGGGTCCGGGCACAGGGCCGCGTCCGTAATGAGGCCGAACTGCACGCGGCCGGCATAGGTCAGGATCGACAGGCCCAGGCCGATGTCGCCCGACTGCGGCACCCAGAACATCACCTTTTCGACCGTCGAGCCGCAGAACTTCAACGCCTCGGTCGGCCCGGGCACGTTGGTCATGACGGCCGTGGCCTTCTTGGCGAAGAGGTTCAGCATCGCGTGCTGAACCGGCTTGATCAGCAGGCCCGCCACTGACAGCAGACCGAAGGCCATCACCGGCTGGAAGCTGCCCTTGAGGTCGCGCATGCGCGTACGCACGGCGTACAGCCGCTCCACCGGGTTGGCGATGCCCACGGGGAGCACCAGCGGCACCAGGCCGAAGCGGTTGCCCAGTTGCCACGCCTGCTCCAGTGGCCGCAGGTTGACCGGCACCATCGCGCGGATCTCCTTGCCCGACGGATCCTCGCCCTTGTCGGCCAGGTAGCGGCCGATGGCGCCAGCCGCGCAGGCCAACAGCACGTCGTTGACCGAGGCGCCAAGCGCCTTGCCCACGGCCTTCACTTCGTCCAGCGCCAGACGGTCGTCCCATGCCACAGTCTTCTTCGGGCCGGGCTTGCCCTTGAGCCGCGTGGGCGAGTCGTCCGGCATCAGCGCAAAGGCCGCGACATCCGACACCGCCTGGTAACCCATGCGAGCCATCTCCAGCGACGAGTCCATAGGCGTCGTGCCGCTCATCGCGCGGTCCAGCCCGAAGGTCATGCCCTTGCCGGTCATGCCGATGGCCTTGACCGTCATGTTGCTCAGCGGCCGCAGGAAGGCATCGAGCAACCAGTCTGGCTCGTGCGTCTCGGCCCGCGGCGCGCGGCGCGGCGGCGCCTGGCCGCCATCGGTGATCGACAGCATCACGGCGATCAGCGCGATGCCATCGGCTATGCAGTGGTGGATGCGGGCGATCATCGCGCTGGAGCCGTCGCCCATGTCCTCGATGAGCTGGAACTGCCAGAGCGGATGCTCTGGATCCAGCGGCTGACTGCACAGCTCCGCCACGCGCTCGCGCAGCACATCGTCCAGACTCTGGCCGCGCAGCGGAAGCGGCTCCTCGCCGACGACATGCCGCGCGATGTCGAACTCACGGTCGATCACCCATTCGGCGCCGACAAAGGCGTCCTGCACGACCTTCTGACGGAAGCGCGGGTACTGCAGCAGGCGCTCGGCCACGCGCTCACGCAAGGCCGCCAGCGTGATGCCGGGGCGGATGGACCAGACCCCGACGATCATCATCAGGTTGGCCTCGGTATCCATGCGCAACCAGGCCGTGTCGACCTTGGACATGCGTTCGCTGGTGGGGCCCACGGCGTCTCCTCGAAAGTCGTTCTTGGCCGGGCCTAAACTCACGCGCCCGTCTTCGTCGGATGGCATTGTGACGAAGACCCAGCCACCGCCAGCCCTGGAGAATCCCGTGAGCCTCAAAGATCAGTTCGAAGCCGCCGTCGCCGACTCAAAGAATCTGCCTGAGCGGCCCGACAACGCCACGCTGCTGAAGATCTATGCGCTCTACAAGCAGGCCAGCAGCGGCGATGTGGACGGCTCGCGCCCCGGCTTCACCGACATGATCGGCCGCGCGAAGTGGGATGCGTGGAATGAACTCAAGGGTACGTCGGCCGACGACGCGATGCAGCAGTACGTCGACCTCATCGAGTCCCTGAAGTAGGGCCAGCTCAGCCGGGCTTCTTCTTGCCCGGCACCTTCTTCTGGGCAGCCAGCAGCGCGTCCAGCTCCTTCTCGATCTCGCTCTCGATGGTCGCCTTGAAGGCGCCCAGCAGGAACCCGAGCTGCGCGACCAGCTCGAAGCGGTTGGCCGCGACGGTCAGCTCGCCCTTCACGCCCGAACGCGTGAACTCGACGGTGTCCTCGTCCGCGCCTTCGTGCACGGTGCAGGCCATATCGAACTTCTGCTCGACCTGCTCGGCCCATTGCCAGGCGAGTTCTCGCGCACGGGCCAGGCCCAGCTCATGGTCACGGTGGATGCGGATCTCGGCCACGGCGGCCCTCCTCGTTGTGTGGCGCACCACTCTAAGTCAGAAGCGCCTCGTTACCGCCTGCAGAAGACTTTCGCCGCATACTGCCGCCCCCAAGAGCCGGACTTGAAAGCCCGCCGCACGAGGGAGGATTCATGCACCCCGACGTTACGGAACCACCACGCCTCGACCCGCTCCGCCAGGGCCTGGCGCTGTTGCGGGCGCCCGAGCCCGATGCCGAGCAGGCCGTCTACTGGTTTCAGCTCGCCGCGGAGGACGGCGATGTCGAAGGCCTGGCGCTTCTGGCCTTCTGCCAGCTCGAAGGGCTGGGCCTGCCGCGAGAGCCGGTGCAGGCCCGTGAACGACTGGAACGCGCCGCCGCCGAAGGCAGCCTGACTGCCAAGTTCAACCTGGGCCGCGCGCTGGTGGCAGGCTGGGGCGGCGAAGCCGACCCGGCGCGTGGCATTGCGCTGTATACGGCCGCCGCCGCAGCAGGCCACGCCGACGCGACCTTCAACCTCGCCGCCTGCCTGGATGCCGGCTGGGGCTGTCTGAGCGATCGGCTGGCCGCCAAGGCCTTGTTCATGCGCGCCCGTGCGCTCGGCAGCCCGTTGAAGGCACCGGGACTGCGCATCCGACAGCGTGAGCTCGATGCCGTGCGCGAGCTGGCACGCCACTTCGAGAACGGTGAGGACCTGCCCCGCCTCGTCAACGACCGACAGCACAAGGCCGCCTTGATGCAGGACCTGGTGCGCCGCCCACGAGGCCCCGGGCTGGGCCTGGCGCCCCGGCAAGGGCGGGCCACGCCGGCGCCGCTGGCGTCGATGCTGACCGGCTTGCGCAGCGCGGTGACCGGGCTGTTCGGCCCACGCAAGGGCCGCTCCCTCGCGAACTGAGCTGCCGCAGCTCAGCGCGGCGCGACCCTCAGCGCCTCGCGGCGCTGCTCGCGTGACAGCGCCCCCAGGCGCTCCACCGCCGAATGGAACCTTGGCCAGTCGCGCCCCTCGCGCTCGAACAGCCGTTCGAAGGCCGGCACGAGATCGCTGTAGGCCGACAGGATGGCGAAGCTCGCGTTATTGGCACGCTGGAACCAGCCCTCGTAACCCGGCGCTTCTCGGACCGCGCGCTCGCGCAACTCCGCCATCACGGCGGCCTTGCCGGCAGCCCGCGCCTCGGCCGCTCCTTCGTAGACCGCCTGCAGCCGATCCCGGCCCTCCCGAGCCAGCTGCAGGAAGGCCGCGCGCCGCGCACGGCCGGCCTCGAAGGCCGCCAGCGCCTCGGGCCGGCCGGCCAGCCACTCGCGCGCGCCCAGCAGCTCCACGGCGCTGGCATAGGCCTCGTTGAAGGCGGTGTCGTCGCTGAGGTAGACGCGCTGGTGGGCCAGCTCATGGAACAGCATGGCGGCCAGCTCGCCCTCGGGATAGCGGACGAAGGTGTTGAGCAGCGGGTCGCCGCCCAGCCACCGGCTCCAGCCGAGCGTTGAGTAGGCCGGGATGGCCTGGACCTGCACCTCCCAGCCCTCGGCCCCCAGCTCCGCAGCATGGGCGTCGGCCTCGGCGCGGTCGAACCAGCCCTGATAGCCCGCGCAGCCCATGATGGGATAGCACCAGGTCTTCAGCGTCAAGCCAAACTCGGGCGCCGCAACGATGTTCCACACGGCCGCCGGCCGGTGCAGATCGGCATAGCGGCGGTAGCTGTTGTTGTCGGGCAGCGCGAGCTGGCGGCTGGCGAAGTCGCGCATCTGCTGCGTGAGCTGCAGGCGCTGGGCCAGGTCAGGCGGCGTGGCGGGGTCGGCCAGCCAGTCCGCCACCGGCCGCGATGCACGCAGGATGCCCAGGTGCCCCCCGGCCGCCTGGCGCCAGTGGCCGACGGCGCTGCAGCCGGCCAGGCCCAGCGCCAGCGCGACGAACAGCAGCCGGCGGATCAAGCGGCCTGCACTTCCACTAGGCAGTCGTAGAACGCCGGCGCCTCGCCCATGTCGGTCAGCCGCTGGTGCGTGACCTCGTTGACGTTGGTGCCCTGCACGCCCAGCTTGCGCCACCAGACGCCCAGTCCATTGACGACACCAGGCCGCGCACGCGGACTGACCTTGAGCCGTGCCACGTAGCGGCCCCGGTCGTTGAACGCGGCCACCAGCGCACCGTCCGCCAGCCCACGGGCGGCGGCGTCCGTCGCGTGCATCTCGATCAGCGGCTCGCCCTCGATGTCGCGCAGGCTTTTCACGTTGACGAAGCTGCTGTTGAGGAAGTTGCGCGCCGGCGGCGAGATCATCGCCAGCGGGTAGCGCGCCGCGAGCGCCGGGTCGGTCAGCGCACACTCGTAATTGGGCACGAAGTCGGCACCGGCCGCATTCGCGCGGCCGCTGGCAGTGCGGAAGCCGCCGTCGGCGAAAGGCGCCTCGGGGATGGGCAGCGGCTGCCAGCCTTGCGTGCGCAGCAGGTCCAGATCGATGTCGGGCGTGAACGCCTGGGCCACCAGCTCCTCGTCGGTCTCGCGGAAGCACGGGTCCGTCAGGCCCAGCGCCGCAGCCAGCTCGCGGAAGATCTGCGTGTTGGGCTTGGCCTCGCCGAGCGGCTGGACCGCGGGCTGGTTCATCAGCACGTCGGTATGGCCGTAGCTGGTGTGCACGTCCAGGTGTTCCAGCTGCGTCGTCGCCGGCAGCACGTAGTCGGCCAGGTCGGCGGTGTCGGTCATGAAGTGCTCCAGCACGACCGTGAACAGGTCCTCGCGCTGGAAGCCCTTCACCACCTTGGGCGATTCCGGCGCCACCGCGACCGGGTTGCTGTTGTAGACGAAGAGCGCCTGGATCGGCGGGTCGGCCTGTAGGAGCGCATCGCCGATGGTGCTCATGTTGACCATGCGCGGCATGCGACCGGCCAGCAGGTCGGGCCGCTCCAGCGCCGGGTTCTTGTACGGCGCGAACCAGCCGGACGCCGATAGCAGCAGGCCGCCGCTCGGATGCCGCCACGCGCCGGTCAGGCAGGGCAGCATCGCGATGAGCCTCACGGCATTGCCGCCGCCGCGCACGCGCTGCAGGCCGTAGTTCATGCGGATGGCGGCCGGCGTCGTCGTGCCGTAGTCGCGCGCCAGGCCGCGCACCTCGTCGGCGCTGATGCCACACACCTCGGCGACGCGCTCCGGCGGCCAGTCCAGCGCCTTGCCGCGCAGCTCGTCCCAGCCATCGACATGGCGGGCGATGTAGTCATGGTCCAGCCAGTCGTTGACGATCAGCTCGCGCATGACACCCAATGCGAGCGCGCCATCGGTGCCAGGCAGCACGGCGATGTGCTGGTGGCATTTGTCGGCGGTCTCGGTCTTGCGCGGGTCGATGCAGATGAGCTTGGCGCCCTCTCGCTTCGCCTGATTGGCATACGTCCAGAAATGCAGGTTGGACGTGATGCTGTTGCTGCCCCAGATGACGATGAGCTTGGCGCCCGCGAAGTGGCGGGTGTGCATGCCGAGCTTGTGGCCGTATGTCATCGCCAGCGCGGCGCCGCCGGCGGAAGCGCAGATCGTGCGGTCCAGGCGCGCCGCGCCGAGCGCGTTCCACAGCCGGCCGGCCATGGCCTCACCTTGGATGAGGCCCATCGTGCCGGCATAGCTGTAGGGCTGGATGCACTGCGGGTCGGAGATGGCCTTCAGCCGCGCGGCGATGTCGGCAAGCGCTTCGGCCCAGCTGACGCGGACGAACTGCGGCGCCTCGGTCTTCTTGCTGATGCGCTTGAGCGGATGCAGCAGCCGCTCGGGGTGGTAGGTGCGTTCCGGGTAGCGCGAGACCTTGGTGCACAGCGCGCCGTGGGTGTTGGGATGGTCGGCGCGGCCCTGGACCTTGATGACGCGTTCGTTCTCGACGGTGACCTGCATGGCGCAGGTATCCGGGCAGTCATGCGGGCAGGCGCCGTGGACGGTGCGGGTGGTCATGGCAGTCGCTTCGGATGCGGAAGCGCCCATTGTCGCTAGCCCGCGCCGACCGCACCGATGCGGGGGCTGGGACGGTCGCGAGCCACAACAAACACGCGCTTGCGCGCGCAGCCTACCCCAGCCAAGGACCCGTCATTGGCGACAAAACCGGAACGATCCGTTCCATTCGTCGCGCCTTTTGATTCGGCACCGCCGCCCAACCTGCCAGACCGTGTGAGGGCGCCAGATTCGCCCCACCGCCAGGCCGCCCGTCGGCGCCTGGTCTTGAATCGAAAGAGGAATCCATGAAGTACAAGACCCTTGCTCTCTCCAGCCTGGCCCTGGCGGCCAGTTCCGCGGCCTTCGCCCAAACCTCGAGCCCGCAGCTGTCGATCTACGGCGTGCTCGACGCCAACGTGCAGGTGCTCGACGGCGCATCCAAGCAGACGCGCGTGCAATCGGGCGGCCTGTCCGGCTCGCGGATCGGGCTGCGCGGCAGCGAAGACCTGGGCGGCGGCCTGCAGGCCTTCTTCACGCTGGAGTCTGGCGTCAATCTGGACGACGGCACCAACGGCCAGAACGCCTTCTGGGGCCGCCAGGCCTACGTGGGCCTCGGCTCGCGTTACGGCAAGGTGTCTCTGGGCCGCCAGTACAGCAGCCTGTACACGTTGACCGACGAATTCAGCCAGTTCTCCAACCTCGGGACCGGCGCGAGCACCGGTGTCATCGGTGGCTTCGGCGGCTACGAGCCCGTGCGGGGCAGCAACAACTCCGCCACCGGCAACGGCGGCCCGAGCCGGGTCAACAACTCGGTGAAGCTGGAATCGGCCAACTACGGCGGCTTCAGCGCTGGCGCGCTGTGGGGCATGGGCGAGGTGGCGGGCAACACCAACGGCACGCGCATCGCCGACGTCTACGGCCGATACACCGGCCACGGGCTGGACGCCATGGTCTCCGTGCTGGAAGACAAGGCGGACGCGCTGGGCCAGAACCTGCGCACGCTGTCGGCCGCCGCGGCCTATGACTGGGGCAGCTTCCGCTTCAATGGCGGCGTCATGAAGGTGGACGACCGCAGCGCCAACAACTTCGACGGCAAGGGCTATTGGCTCGGCGCCAGCTACCGCCTCGGCCAGCACCAGTTCAAGGGCCAGTACGTCGAGAGCAAGAACGACGGCGCGCTCGCTGACGGCAAGACGCAGGCCTTCGGCGTGGGCTACCAGTACGACCTGTCCAAGCGCACGGCCCTCTACAGCTCGGTCACGCGTTTCAAGAACGATGGCGTGGGCTACACCAGCCGCGCGGCTGGCGCCATCCCGGTCGGCCTGGTGGACGCTGACCACCACAACCTGACCGAGGTCGTTGCCGGCATCCGCCACAGCTTCTGAGCCTCATCGGCCCATCCTCCCCGGCGCGCTTGCCTCCCTGGGCGCGCCTTTGGGCCCATCCTCCGGGATGGGCCTTTTTTCATGGAGGCTCCCGTCGGCGGGCTCGCGCGTCTTCCACATCGACACGAGCACGCCGCCAGCGATGAGCCCGAAGGTCACGCCCAGCGAGATCGCCGGCGGCATCTTGCCGATGAAGCCCACCAGGAAGATTTTGCAGCCGATGAACACGAGCACCAGCGCCAGCGCGTACTTCAGGTACTTGAAGCGGTGGATCATCGCGGCAAGCGCGAAGTACAGCGCCCGCAGGCCGAGGATGGCGAAGATGTTGCTCGTGTAGACGATGAACGGGTCGGTCGTTATCGCGAAGATGGCCGGTACCGAATCGACCGCGAACACGAGGTCCACCGCCTCCACCAGCACCAGCGCCATCAGCAGCGGCGTCGCGAAGCGCTCCACGCGGCCGGTGCGCGGGTCGGGCTCGCGCACCCAGAAGGCATTACCGCGCAGGCCGTCTGTCACGCGCATGTGGCGCTTGAGCAGCTTCAGCACCGGGTTGCTGGCGATGTCGGGCGTCTGGTCCGCGATGAGCCACATCTTGACGCCGGTCGCGACGAGGAAGGCGCCAAACACATAGAGCAGCCAGCTGAACTGGCTGACCAGCGTGGCACCCAGCCCGATCATCAGCGCCCGCAGCACGATGACACCCAGGATGCCCCAGAACAGCACGCGGTGCTGGTACTGACGCGGGATCGCGAAGAAGCCGAAGATCAGCGCGATGACGAAGACGTTGTCCATGGACAGCGACTTCTCGATGAGGAAGCCGGTGAAGTAGTCCATGCCGCTCTGCGCGCCGAGCATCCACCACAGCCAGGCCCCGAAGGCCAGGCCCGCGCCGATATAGCCGGCCGACAGCAGCAGGCTCTCGCGCACGCCGATCTCGTGATCGTCCTTGTGCAGCACGCCGAGGTCGAACGTGAGCAACGCGACGACGACGCCGATGAAGGCCAGCCACAGCCAGACGGGCTTGCCCATGAAGTCAGTCGTCAGCAACGGCAGCAGTGCATCCATCATCAGCTCCTCACAGCACGGCGCTCACAGCGGCACCGGCGCCCAGCAGGCCACTGACGCCCCCCAGCAGCGCGATGTCGCGCCGGTCGTTGTTCTCTCGCCAGGCGAGCCAGGTCGCGGTCGCCAGCGCGGCGGCCAGCACGGCCAGAAGCTGTGTATGAGGTTCCATGTCGGTCGTCGGTGATGAAGAAGGGGAAGTAGACGCCGGCGCCCTCAGCCGGCGGCCAGCGGTCGGACGCCCGGAGCACTGCGGCGTCCGTGCGAGATCAACAGATGCAGTCCAAGGCCCAGCAGCAGGAGCAGCACGCCGCCGGCACCCCAGACGCTCCAGGCCAGCACCGTCAATGCGCCGGCGAGCGCGGGTGCCGCCTGCAGCAGCCCCTCCACGACCGGGCCCACGCTGGTCAGCCAGGCGTTGGCGGCGGCCACCAGCTCAGGCCACAGCCAGGCCTCCACGGCCTCGGGCAGCTGCAGCAGGCCCTCGCCATCGACGCTGCCCGCCAGCGCACCGGCGCCGACGACGGCCCAATCGGCCGCGACATACGCGAGCCAGATGGCCAGCGACCACAGCGCCAGCAGCAACAGCACGACGGACCAGCTCAGCAGATGAAACATGGGCGCCACCGTCAGCAGGCGGCGGCCGACTGGGCGGCGGGGCGGCCCCACGGCCGCAGTGGTTCATCGAGCCCCCACTGGCGCGCGGCGGCCGACAGCACCAAGTCCTCGGCCTCGGCCAGGTGGCGATCCGCCTCGGCCGCCGCGGCGGCCAGTTCGAGCACGCTGCGCTGCAGCCCCGGTTCGTCCACCTCGGCCAGCAGCGAGGCCAGCAGGCCCGGGTCGAGCTGGCATATCACCGAGCCGCTGGCGTAGGCGCCCAGCAGCAAGTCCTCGCACAGCGCATGCACCACGCCGCTGAAGCTGCCCGGCGCCAGGCCCAGCTCACGTTCGACGCCGAGGCGCTGCAAGGTCTCGATCTCTGAGCGGCAGACATGGCCGTCGGAGATCAGCACGAGCGCGACGAGGCGCGCGGCGGCTTCGGGGCTGTTGCGGGGATAGCTGCGCATGAAAACCTCCTGGGACATCGCCTGCGGGCGTCGGTGCCCGCCACACCGGGCTGGGCCCCGGCGGCCTGGGCCGTGACACCGGCCCGTCGGATGGCAATGTGCATTGGCCGGTGCTGCGCGAGGAAGCAGCCATCGCATGAGCGCGACGGAGGAAAAAGCTGACGTTCAAAACAAGACGGGCGCGGAAGCGCCCGTCCATGCGGCGGCGCCTGCGCTCAGTTTTCCTTGTAGATCCGCACCCAGTCCACCTGCATGCGCGCGGGGAACACGGTGCCCGCGTCCGGCGGGCCTGGCCAGTCGCCGCCGACGGCCAGGTTCAGCAGCAGGTGCATCGGCTTCTCGAAGACCCACTTCGTACCCGCCGGCAGCGAGGCTGTTGTGATGCGGTGGTACTCGACGCCATCGACCTGCCAGATCACCTCGTGCGGGCGCTTGATCAACGTGTAGGTATGAAAGGCGTCGGCCACCGGCGCCTTCAGCGGATGCGGCTTGCTGAGACCCCCGGCACCAGAATAGCCGGGACCATGGGCTGTGCCGTAGATGGTGTCGGGCGTCTTGCCGATGAACTCCATGATGTCCAGCTCGCCGCTTGCCGGCCAGCCTGCCTCGTCGAGATCGGTGCCCAGCATCCAGAAGGCCGGCCAGATGCCCGCGCCCGCAGGCAGCTTCATGCGCGCCTCGACCTTGCCGTACGTGAAGCTGACCTTGCCATGGGTGTGGATGCGCGCCGACGTGTACGGGCAGGGAGTGCCGTTCCAACACGGGCCGGCGTTGGCGGCCCTTTCGGCCGTGATGACGAGCATGCCTTGGCCGTCGAGCTGCGCGTTGCGCGCATCGGCCGTATAGAACTCCAGCTCGTGGTTGCCCCAGCCGTTCGTGGCCGCATTGCCCAGGTCGTGGCTCCACGACGCGGCGTTGGGCCGGCTGCCGACAACGCCATCGAACTCGTCGCTCCAGACCAGCGTCCAGCGGTCAGAGGCTGGCGCCGCGGCACTGCCCCAGGCGGTCAGCAGGGCTGCAAGGGCGGGGAGCAGATGGCGCCAGCGGGCCGCCCGGCGGGGGGTGTCGTTCATGATTTCTCCAGAGGTGCGTCGTTCGTGACGCTTCGGGAGACATCCTCACCCGGCAGCGCCGACACGGCCATGAGGTATCGCCCGGGGCCGACGGTCCCCGCCCGGGCTTGAAAACCCTGACGGCCACCCGATCTTCCCGGCTGCCCCACAATACGGCCATCATGAAGCAGCACCACACGACCCAAGCCCGCCTCACCCCCTGAGCGCCCTTCGACCGTGTTCGCGGAAGGCGCCACCGCCTTCCGGTTGCAGCAAACCCCGGCAGGCCTGTCCCTTCCGGGGTTTTGTCTTTTCTGAGCTGAGTTCCGCCATGCGTACGCGCACCTTCGACAAGCTGATCGCCACGATTCCCGAGCGCCGGAGCGCGGCTCGGCTGTGCCTGTCGCGTGCGCGCTTCGGCGTCCTGCCTTCGCGCTAGTCCCGTGATTCCACGGGGCTGGCTGTCCACCCCGAATCAGGAATCACCATGAACTCGAACACCGCCTTCCGCGCCCTGCGCAACATCGGCGTCATCGCCCACGTCGACGCTGGCAAGACCACCACCACCGAACGCATCCTGTTCTACACGGGCGAGAACCACCGCATCGGCGAAGTCCACGACGGCGCCACGACGATGGACTTCGACCCGCAGGAACGCGCGCGCGGCATCACCATCCACAGCGCGGCGACCACCGTGCACTGGCAGGGCACGCAGATCAACCTGATCGACACGCCCGGGCACATCGACTTCAATATCGAGGTCAAGCGCTCGCTGCGAGTGCTGGACGGTGCCGTCGTCGTGTTCGACGGAGTGGCCGGCGTGGAGCCTCAGACCGAGACCAACTGGCGTCTAGCCGACGACTACCGCGTGCCGCGTATCGCCTTCGTCAACAAGCTGGACCGCACCGGCGCGGATTTCGGCCGCGTCGTCGCGACCATGCGCGAGCGGCTCGGTGCCCGTGCGGTGCCTGTGCAGTGGCCCATCGGCATGGAAGGCGACTTCCGCGGCGTCGTGGATCTGCTGACGATGCAGGCGATGGTGTGGGACCGTGACGACGCGTCTGCGTCGCCGCGCGTGGCCGACATCCCTGCCGAGCTGCTCGACGCAGCCCGGGATGCCCGCGCTCGCCTGGTGGAAGCCATCGTGGAACGCGACGACGCGCTGCTGGACGCCTGGCTGCGCGGCGAACAGCCGTCCGTGGACGCACTGCGCGCCGGCCTGCGGGCCGCGACGCTGGCGAGCGACCTCGTGCCCGTGCTGGCCGGCTCGGCTTTCCGCAACCGCGGCGTCGAGCCGCTGCTGGATGCCGTCGTCGCCTACCTGCCGGCCCCAGGGGAGGTGCCCGGTGCTGCGTTGACGGACGGTCCGCTGTCGGCGCTGGCCTTCAAGCTGACCGCCGACGATCACGGCGCGATGGTGTTCATCCGCATCTACAGCGGCACGCTGAAGCGCGGCGACACGGTCTGGAACGCCAGCACCGGCAAGAGCGAGCGCGTCTCGCGGCTGTACGAGATCCACGCGGATCGGCGCGTCGAGCGCAACCAGCTGGTGGCGGGCGACATCGCGGGCGTCGTGGGCCTGAAGGACGTGCTGACCGGCCACACGCTGGCGTCTGCCAAGGACGCGCCGGTGCTGGAAAGCATCGCCGTGCCGGAGGCCGTCATAGACGTCGCACTCGAAGCAAGCCGGCAGGACACGACCGCGGCCCTCGCGAAGGGCCTGGCCGTGCTCGTCCGCGAGGACCCGTCGCTGCGCCTGCGGCAGGACCCCGAGTCCGGCCAGACACTGCTCTCCGGCATGGGCGAGCTGCAGCTGGAAGTGGCGGTCGAGAAGCTGCGCTCCCGCTTCGGCGTGGACGTGGCCGTCGGTCGCCCGCAGGTGGCCTACCGCGAGACGATCACGGCACCGGCCGAGGTGCGCCATGTGCACAGGAAGCAGAGCGGTGGCCCTGGCCAGTTCGCCGAGCTGACGCTGCGCGTGGCCCCGCTGCCGCGCGGATCGGGCCTGCGCTTCGAGAGCAGCGTGGTGGGCGGCGCGATCCCGCGCGAGTTCATCCCGGCAGTGGAGGCCGGCATCCGCAAGGCGGCTCAGTCCGGTCCATTCGCGGGCTACCCGCTGGTGGACTTCGAGGCCCTGCTGGTAGATGGCAGCGCCCACGTGCGCGATTCGTCGGCGCTGGCTTTCGAGCTGGCCGCGGCAAACGCGCTGCGCGAGGCCGTGCTGAACGCCCAGCCCGTCGTGCTGGAACCGGTGATGGCCGTCGAGGTCACGACGCCCGCCGAGGCGCTGGGCGACGTCATCGGCGACCTGCTGCGTCGCCGCGGTCAGGTGCAGGGCCAGGACATGCGCGGCACGGCGGTCGTCGTGACGGCCCATGTGCCGCTCGCGCAGATGTTTGGCTACATCGGCCAGCTGCGCGCGCTGAGCGCAGGCCGCGCGCAGTTCACGATGCAGCTGGACCACTACGCGGAAGTGCCGGCCCGCGTGGCGTTGGCTGCATGAGCAGGGGTGGGGCGATCAGCCATCGGCAGGTCGCCCCGCTTCCCTTCACGCACTGAAGCCGATGCCGCGTGAGGCTCGGATGCGCATGAAGCGCGGGAATCAACCGCTCTGCGCTTTTGGACGGTAACGATTGGCGACATGAAGAGACGTTCTGTGACACCAACCTGGGCGATGTAGAGAACCAGGCGACTCGGCAGAATCGCCCCGGCCTGCGGGACCCTATCGCTGTACCGACAGAGCCATTGATAGCACTGAACACTGAATGAACGCAAACAAGTACATCCTGACGGCATTCGCGCTCGCGAGCGCGGTGCATTGCGCAAACGCTTCCACGAACAACCTCGTGGTCAACGGCGGCTTCGAGGACGGCGACAACGGCTGGTCGGTTTCCACCTCGGGCAACGGCTTCACCAGCGTGTCCAGCGTCTACATCTACGAACGCAACGAAGGGACGCTCTATGCGTCGACCTTCGGCTTCCCGGCGGGATCCGGCCTGTCTGACGACTCGCGCAACGCCGCATGGCTTGGCTGCGGCTACTCCACCGGCTGCACCCCCGGCGTCAACGAAGCCGCTTGGAGCCAGACGCTGAATACCGTCGCCGGGCAAAGCTACAGCCTGAGCTTCCTGCTAGGTGCCGCCTACGGATCGACGTCTGCCGGCACCGGCACCGTGGACGTGTTGTGGAACGGCGTGAAGGTCGGTGGTCAGTCCTTCGCTGGTACCGAAGATACGCCTTATGGCTCCAGCTACCAGGTCGGCAACCTGATCGCGCAAGGCCATGACGTGCTGCAGTTCCGCACGGTCAGCGGCACTGTCGTCGGCCTGGATGGCGTCACCGTCGCAGCAGTTCCGGAGCCGACCACGTACGCGATGCTGGCTGCCGGCCTGACCCTGTTCGGGCTCCGTCGCCGCATGGGCAAGACGCGCGACTGAGTCGTCCCGCGGGTCATTTCAGCGCACAGGTCAGGCGATTGGCCGGACGGTCCCAAACGCCTAGACTCGGTGCATGCCCGCCTACTTCAACACCTACGTCGACGAAGAGCAGCTGCTCGCCTACCAGGGGGCGGACTTCGACGAGGTCTGCCTGGCCGACCGCAAGGGTGAGCCCGGTGCGCAGGTGTGGTGCTGGACGCGGCGCGAGGGCGATCGGTCCAAGGCATCGTGGCTGCGGCTGATCGTCGCGGTGGACGACAAGGACTCGGCGACGACGGTGGAGCGCGTGCGCGCAGCGCTTCAGCCGCATCCGTCGCCGGACCCACACCGGCCGGCGTGGATGCATTGACGCGCCACACAGCGACTGCCGTCAATGCACCGTCCAGGCCTTCGCGTCCATGAAGCTCATCGGCCGCCCCAGGTGGTAGCCCTGGGCCCGGCCGATGCCTAGTGCGCGCACGGCGTCCAGCTCGGCCTGCGTCTCCACGCCCTCGGCGACGATGCCGCAACCGGTTTCGAGGGCAAAGCCACATAGCGCAGCCGCCAGCGCGCGGCGCGAGCGGTCCACGTCGATCGCGTGCGTGATGCTGATATCGAGCTTGATGATCTGCGGGTGCAGGTCCAGCACGTGGCGGAAGCTGGCATACCCAGCCCCCGCATCGTCGATGGCGATGCGCAACCCCTCGCGCTGCAGCGGCGCAATAACCTCAGCGATGGCCTCGTAGCGCTTGATGGCCTGATGCTCGGTCACTTCCACGACGATGCGCTCGAGCGGCTGGCCATGCAACGCATCGGCCAGCGCGCCCTGGACGATGACCTCGGGTGACGCGTTCACCGTGACATAGACGTCGGTCGGCAGCTCGTTCAGCCGCGCGAGCGCAAGGCGAATGGCCTTGATCTCCAGCTCGGCGGCGCGGCCGACGAGGGTGGCCTCCGAGAACCAGAGGTCGGGCGTGCGGTAAGGCTCGCCGCTGAAGCGGGCCAGCGACTCGAAGCCGACGACGCGGTTCATGTCGAGGTCGACGATGGGCTGGAACACCATGCGCAGCTGGTCGGACTGCAGGACCGCATCGATGCGCCCCTCGGCCAGGCGGCGCGCCTCGCCCTCGCTCAGGTTCAGCTGGATCTGCTCGGCAGCCAGCTCTGCGAAGACACGCATGACCTGGAGGTCGCGCGCGGTGAGCGTCAGGTCCGGTGCGTGGCTGAAGCAGCAGAACGTACCGTAAATGCGGCCGTCGGACAGGCGGATGGGCACGCTCAGGTGGGCCCCGACCGGCACCGCCCGTGTGACGGGCAGCGTGAGCGCCTCGGCGTTGACGCAGGCATCGGGAATGAGTTCAGGCAACCGACCGTCGACGACGCGGACGCAGTAGCTTTCTTCCAGCGGGTCCGAATCGCCCGGCTGGATGAGCAGCCGCGCATCGCCGATGTCGACATGCCGGAACACGCGCCGGCCATGCTCGAACTCGGAAATGAACGCCACATCCATGCCCATGTGCCGGCGGATCGCCTGGAGCAGGCGGGCAAGTGACGGGCGTTGACCGGGCGCGGAGGCAGCCAGGCCGGCCAGGCCTGCGGCGGCGTTGGCGAGAGGGGTGTTCATCGGCGATGTCTCCCTTGGCTGGACGCTGCCCGATGCGACTGCCGGGCGCGTATCTCGAACGCTAGCGCTGTTTCTACCTGCGATCAACCGGGGGTGTGGCACGCCGGCGGGTGCTGAGAGCCACGACGAGGGCGCCGGCGGCCACCACCAAAGCGTCCTCGATCAGCCCGCTGCGCGTCTGGCCGATGTGGCTCATCGCGCGCTTGCGGGCGGCCAGCGTGGCGTAGGCCAGCGGCACGGCCGTGGTGACCGCCGCCGCCGCACCCGCGCGCTCGCGTCCGGCCGGTGCCAGTGCAGCGCCGGCAATGCCGGCACTCATCACGCGGGCCAGCAGGCCCAGAAAAACTGTCCGATCCGGCGCCGTCTTCATCTTGTCACCGGCCAGTTCGCCGACGCCCATGGCCAGCGCACCGGCTCTGAACAGTGGCCGGTCGAGCAAGGCAAGGTGCCCGGGCGTGTTGCGGCCCGCCAGGCGCGCCACGGTGAGCGTGGCCATGGGCGTCATCGAACGCGAACTAGCGACGGCGCCGATGAGGATGGACGACAGCAGCTGACGCAGGCTCATGGTGAGGGCTCCCGTTGTGGGTCAGAGACCGGATGCGGCCAGGCCGCGCTGGCAGGCCGCGCGCGCCGCAGGTGTTTCTGCCGCCAGGCAGCGGGCCGCACCATCGTCAACGGCGGGACCACTGCGGACCGGTGCGGAGGCGCCCTCGTGACCCGGCGCTGTGCGGTCCTTACGAGTGAGCGGAACGGAGATCTGCGGGATTACGCGCTCCTCGGGTCGTGCCACGCCCGGCTCCTTCGCGTTCTCGGCGGCCTGCACGGCCGCATTGCGGACCGGCGCGATACGGGACGCGGCCGTCGCCGGCACGGGGGCCGACGCGGTAGACGATGCCGACGTTGCCGTCTGCGCCATAACCGGCGCTGCAACGACTATCGCCAGCGCGGCAGCGAACAGGGGAACGGTCACCAATGTCATGAGTCACCTCGCGGGCCAATCCGATGCACAGACTGTCCTGCGCGAGGTCTCGCTGCCGTGTAGGAGGCTGGCTCGCCAGCGCGGGCGACGCCTCCGATTCAGCGGCTGGGCCGAACGACTACTCGATGCGGGCGGCGCCCCAGGTCACGACGACCGGGCCCGTAGCACCGGCGCCTTGCTCGCGCGCCACCAGTTCGACGAGCCGGACGCCGCGCAGGTCGGCCACCAGTTCACGCGCGGGCTCGTTGAACGCCATCGGCGGCGTGGCGGCGAGCCGGCGGCCGTCGCCCCACACCTCGAAGCGCACGCGGCCACGGCCGCGCGTCGAGTCGTCGACACCGACCTGCGCCACAAGACGCTGCGAGCCGGCGGGCAGCTGCACCTGCAACCGCGAGTCGGCCAGTGCGCCGATGCCGTGGCGGAAGACCTGGCGCCGCACACTGAGCGTCTGGTCGTACGGCGTCGCATCGGCACGCGGTGCGCCCCAGCCGGCGTAGGCTGGGCGCGTGCCGCCGCTGTCGGTTCGCGCCCAGGAGGGCAACGAGCGGTAGACGACCGGATCGGCCTCCAGCGCGCGGATACCGTCACGCGCGACGAACACCTGCCCTGGTCGCTCGGAGACGAAGTAGCCGCGCGGCAGCATGTGTGTGCCCGTGGCGGTGAACAGCAGCGTCTCGCGCGGCTGCAGCGTGAATTCCCGGCTGCCGGTGAAGCTGCCCGCATCGGCGCGCGCCCAGGCGTCGCGCAAGACGATCGGCGACTTCACGTCCATCTTCAGGTGCTCGGCCGTCAGCGTCAGCTTGGCCGGCTGCTCGCCGCGGTTGAAAAGCAGCACCGCCTTGCGACCGTCGGCCAGCGTCTTGACGAGGATCTCGCGGTCGCTGTCCGCGTAGGCGATGACGCCCTGGTGGCCGGCCGCGTCCTGGTTGATGGCCAGCACCTCGGGCGCCTTGAGCAGATCGATCAGCGCGGGTGACGCCTTGGCGAGGTCGGTGCCGATCATCAGCGGCGCGGCGACGATGGCCCACAGGCTCAGGTGGGTGCGGGCCTCCAGCAGGTGGTCGCCGTCGAAGTCGCCGTTGCCGATCTCCAGCATGTCGGGGTCGTTCCACCGACCAGGGCCGGCGTAGAGCTCGCGCGTGGCAACGGTGTCGAAGTTATGCAGCATCTGCGAGAAGCGGGGCGCGATGTCGCGGCTGGTCCGCCACATCGTGCCGACCTCAGCGCCCCAGCTGCGCACGTTGGCCGCGCCCCACAGGCAGACCGACAGCACATAGTCGCCCTGTGGCCGAACCGCACGCAGCGACTGCGCGACGCGGGCGTAGAGAGCCCGGGCGCCTTCGACGTCGGACTGGTTGGCATTGCCTTCCACCACCGTCGGGCCGTACTCGCGGAAGCGGCCCGACGTGACCGGCAGCCGGTCCTTGCCATAGGACGACAGGCCACAGCCATCGACCTTCAGGAAATCGAAGTTCCAGTCGCCGAAGAACAGCGCGATGTCGCGCTCGGTGAAGCCCATCAGCCCCACCTCGCGCTCGGCCTGAGTGCCTTCGGGCAGGTTGGGGCTGTCGGTGTTGTAGGCCTGCGAGCAGGCGTTGCGGCCGATGTCGGAGTACAGCCCCGCCTTCAGGCCCATCGCGTGGATCTTGTCGGTGAAAGGCCGCAACGATGTGCCGGCCGCGCCGCCGGTCGCCGCGGTCGGGAACAGCTTTGTGCGCACCTGCAGGCGGCCGTCAGCCAGGCGGCGCTGCAGCCACCAGCCGTCGTCCACATTGATGTTGCGGTAGCCGGCGGCGGCCAGGCCGGAATCGACGATGACCTGCGCCGAGTCGATGACCCGCTGCTCGGTCAGGTCCATGTGGAAGGCATTCCAGCTCGACCATCCCATCGGCGGCGTCGGCGCGCTGCCGACCGGCTGGTGGGCCCAGCGGCCGGTGGGGGCCAGCGGTTGCTGCTGCGCTTGGACAGCAACGGCGGCGAGGGACAGGGTCAAGGCAATCGATAGCTTCATGCGGTGCGGATCAGCAAACGGCCAAACACGGCCGGAACGTGGAAGTCGGGCTCCGGCGTGCGCGTCGGGCTCCAGCTGGAGTAGACACGATCCGGGCCCCGCCCTTCGACGCGAAACAGGTTCAGCCGCCAGCCATCGTCGGCACCGCGCATCGGCACGGCCAGCTCGGCCATCCAGACCTTGTTCGTCACATCCACCTGCACCCGCGCGCGGCTCTCGCCGAGCAAGCGCCGCTTGCCCGACGCCTCGACGGCGACCTCTTGCAGCAGACCATTCGGCGCCACCTCGACCTCGCGATAGCTCCTGAGCCCGGCACGCTCCGGCGCTTGCAGAAAGACTTCGACCACGTCGCGGTCCCACAGCGGCCAGAGGTCGGTGGAAGAGCCCTCGCGGTCGAAGTTATCGATCGTGTCGTACTTGCAGATGAAGCGCACATACAACGTGCCAGCGCCGCGCAGCAGCTGCACCCGCGTTGACTGCGGACCGGTGAGCGAACGGCCCTGCCAGTCATGGCGGAAGAACGTGGTCGGTGCATCGGCCCACTGCGCGGCGGTCGGCAACCCGTCGACGCCGACGGCGGACGCCCGGCCGGCGAAGGCGACCGGCAGCGCGTCCGGCATCTCGGGCCGCGCCTCGACGAGCCGACTGTGTGTGAAGCGCAGCGGCAGCGTCGGGCGCGCCGCCTCGACGCTGCCGAGCGACTCGCCCGTGACCGCATCACGCAGCGTCCAGCGGCCGGAGCCCAGCCCGCGCAGCGTGACAGGCGCATCCCATGCGTCCGCGTAGAACGCGTAGTGCAGCGCCCCGCCTCGCTCGACGACATGGGTCTCAGGCTTGTCGAAGCCCAGGTCGTAAAGCTCGCCGCGGTAACGGCCTTCGGCGAGGCGCTGTCGGTTGTAGACCTGGACCCACTGGCGCCAATGCGCCTCGCGGGCCGGCGTCAGCAGGAACGAGTCCTTGGGCTTGGGGTCGACCGGCCAGGTGAACTTGGTGGCGATGACTGCGCCGATGCCGACGCTGGAAGCAAAGTCCTCGCCTCCGGTGCTCAGCTCCACATGGTCGCCGGCATAGGCGGCCCACGGGCCCATCAAGGCCTTCAGCGTCTTTCCCTTGTGGCGCACCTGCCAGCTGGACAGAGGGTCCGACGCCGGCGCCTGGTCCATGAACGGCATATTGTGGAAGGCATAGGCCGTGCCGCAGGGGCAGACTTCGACGACGGCCTCCGGGTTGACCGAATGGGCGCTGTCGTGCAGCACGCGGTAGAAGTCGGCCAGATGCTCGACCGAGTCCTCCGGGCGCGCATGCTGGTGTACCGGATTGAAGCAGGGCGCCACGCCGTTGAGGTGCTGGCCATCCACCTTCAGCCCATCGAAGCCCCAGTCGCCGATGATCTTCTGCACGGTAGCGGCCAGGCGCGCCTGCGTCTTCGCGTAGCCGGGGCACAGGTAGAAGCAGTTCCACCATGTGACGGCCTGCGGCGCGCCATCGCGGTCCAGCAGCAGCATGTCGGTATGGTCGTGCAGCTCGTCGCTGCCGGGGGCGACGGCCAGCGGTGCGATCCACAGCCGCGCCTTCATGCCGCGGGCATGGATGTCGGCGACGAGCGCCTTCATGTCGTCGTCGCCACGCGGGAACTTGGCGAGGTCGGGCCGCCAGTCACCGGTCTTGACCTGCCAGCCATCGTCCAGCACGGCCCACTTGAAGCCCAACTCTTGCACCTTGGGCAGCGTGGCACGCACGTAGTCCAGCGAGAAGTCACGCTCGTAGCCCCAGGCACACCACTGCGGCTCGTAGGCACTCGCGGGCGGCTCAGGCGCAGCCAGGCCCTGAGCGGCCATCAGGCGGCGGTAGCGATCCAACGGCACGAAGAAGTCGCCGCGGTGCACGGCGATGAAGACGGTCGGCGTGGCAAGCGTGGCGCCGGGCGCCAGCGTCTGTGGCGCATCGCTGCGCAGCGCGATCTCCACCTGATCGCCAACGGCCTTCACCGGCAGCGAGACGAGCTGCGGATGCGGCGCCAGGTGGCCGACGGCCAGGCCGACATCGCGGCGCCACACGTCGACCACCGGCGTCCCGCCGCCGTAGTCGGACGCGTTCATGCCCATGAAGTTGCGCTGCTCAAAGCCGCGCTTGACGGGCTGCACCCAGTCGCGCCGGTCTGCGTGGCTGGCACCAGAGTACGTCCACCAGCCGCCGGCATGGCGCGGCGGCGCAGCAAGGCGGTGGGCGGCATGGGCCCAGGCGTCGAGCACGATCGGTGTCGCACCGATGTTGACGTAGGCCACATCCAGCAGCGCCACGCCAGGGTGATCATCCATCAGCGTGGCGGTGACGCGCTTCTCCAGCCCCGAGGTGGCGCGACCGACCAGGGTAAGCGTCTGGCCGGCGCCGAAGGGCGTGCTCGCACGACCGGGCTCGGCGCGCTGCAGGGCGAAGCGTATGACCGGCTTACCGGCGACGACGACATGCTCGCTTGCGTCGAAACCCGTCAAGGTGACTGGCTGCGGCGCCGCGAGGCTGACGATGCGGCAGCGCATCTCGTCGTCGAACTGCAGCGACAGCGCGGCGTCCTGCACGCGCACACGCCCCTGGCCCGCAACGCGCGCCTGAGCCTGCGCGGCAGGCAGCTGCGTGGCCAGCGGCGCCGCGCCCAGCCACTGGAGGAAGGCGCGACGCGCCGTCATCGCTGTGCGCTCCATGCACCCGCGAAGGTGCGCTCGGCGTTCGTGCGGTAGAGCTTGTCGACCACCGCCTTGGGCAGCGCCAGCCCTTGCACCGGTCGATCCAAGTCGCTGACCTTGAAGGTGTCGGCCGTGTTGAAGTAGCGCCAGTGCATGCGCCACACGGCTTCGGCCTCGCGGCCTAGCGCGGCGCCATCCTGGCCGGGCTCTTGCGACATATCGCTGCCGTAGATCAGCCGATCCTGATACTTGATGAAGAACCGGCGCACGCGTTCCCGGTCGCGCTGACTCTGGTACTGCAGCTGACCGATGCGCGCTGCCACGTCCACCACCGCGTCGGGGAAGCGATCCAGGAAGGCGGCCAGCTCGTCGACATTGCGTTCCATCGACGCGAGGTGCACGCCGATGAAGTGCAGCCCAGGGTGCGCCGCCACCATGCGGTCACGCGCGTCCATCTGCTGCTCCCAGCTCGGCATCTCGGGGTGCAGGGCCATGTGGTACTGCGGGTGGGCCTTGAAGTACTCGCGGTCGTTGTTGACCGTCATCTGCTCCAGCGGCAGCCAGCAGTTGTGCGGCTCACCCTGGTGGCCGAGCAGCCGGATGCCTCGCTTCGTGAAGTCGTCGAACAACGGCGCGAAGCGGGCGTCGTCGATCATCACGAGCTGGCCGCCCGCGTTGCGCAGGCTCATGCCGATGTTCTTCCACACCTTCACGCCGACGGCGCCGGCTTTCAGCGACGCGTCCACCCGCTCCCGCGTGGCGGCCAGCCAGCCGGGCTGGTCGGAGCCGTCGACGGAAAAAGTCGCGGCCCAGGCCACATCCAGCGGGAACTGACGCTGCAGCTCAATGGCGACGCGCTGCTGTTCGTCGATGGGCGGGAAGTCAGGGTAGTCGACGTTGATCGTCAGCACCTTGAACTTCTGGCGCCGCGCGGCCTGCAGGAAGGCGGGTGCAGGGTTGTGCAGGTGCAGGTGCGCGTCGATCTTCACAACGCGGCCGTAGTCGGCCATCGTGTACGACGCGGCATCGGCGAGCGCCGAGGCGCTGAACGGGGCGCTGAACATGGCGAAAGTGGCAAGGGCCACGCCCGCCCACAACCGGCGAGTTTCAAAGTGCATAGGAGAGTCCGAGGGTGAAGCTGCGACCATAAGCCGCGTAGTTGAGCGGCGGGCCAAAGCTGATGTCGAGGTACTGCCGGTCAATGCTGTTCGTCAGGTTGCGCCCCTCCAGCGTCAGCTTGAGATGGCGGGCGATCTCGTACGACACCTGGGCCGTGACCCAATTCGTCGGCCGCGCCACGGCGCGCACGCCCAGGCCCTGCCAGTCGTTGGAGACAGTGAAGCTGCCGGTGTGGTCCCACGACAGGTTGCCACTGAAGCCGTCACGCTCGTAGAGCACGCCGAACGACGTGGTGGCTGGCGCCACGTTTTCCAGCGGGCCGGCGAAGACGCCACCCACGTAGGCCCGAGACGTGTTGTGCGTGGCCTGGCCACGCAGGCCGAAGCCATTGTCGAAAAGATGCTGCCAGCCCAACTCGAAGCCCTGCACGGAGCCACGGTCGCCGTTGACCGGGTGGGTGACGGTGAGCAGCACGGGCTGGCCGTTCTGGTCCTTCGTGCCAAGGTCCACGTCGGCCTGCGAGACGGTGGTGATGAAGCCGTTGATCTGCTTGCGGAAGGCCGCCAGCGTCAGGCCCGAGCGCGGCCGGTAGTACCACTCCAGCGACAGGTCGAACTGCCGCGCGCTGTAAGGCTTGAGCTTGGGGTCGCCGCCGATAGTCACCTGCTTGATGCCGCCGGCCAGGCCGTCGCTCTGCGTCGGCGCGAGCTGGTCCACGCCAGGGCGGGCCAGCGTCTTGGCCGCGCCGGCGCGCAGCTGCCAGTTCGGCGCAAAGCGCCACGACACGTTCAGCGACGGCAGCGCCTTCGTGTAAGACCCGCTCTCGTTCACCGACGCAAGATCGCCGTATGTGGTCAGGAAGGCGCTGGTGGGCACCGTGGGGTCGACCTGGTAGGTCTGAAGGATGCTGGCGGTGGCGCTCTCGCTGACCGTGCGCGTGCGCACGAGCCGCAGGCCCAGATCGGCACTCCAGTCGTCGGCCGAGGCGTCTAGTTGAAGGTAGGCGGCGGAGACGCGCTCCTGCACCCGGTAGCTGCGCGTGGGGTTCACCTGCGGCAGCGTGGCCTTCAGGTCGAACACGCCACCGTTCGGGTTAGGCTTGCCGTCGAGCGCCTTCAACGCGTCGAGGTAGGCCTGGTTGTCGAACGCGAGGAAGGTGCGGGGCACGTTGCCACCCGCGCCGGGCATGAAGTTCGAAAGCGTGAAGCTGTGCTGGAAGACGTTGGCGCCCATGGACGCGAACGTCAAAGCCTCGCTGCCCGAGTACTGCACGGAACCGCCAGTGAAATCGTTCTCGTACGTCACGCGAGACTTCGCGCGTTGGGTCTGGCTCAGGCCGAACGACACGCGGTCCAGGCTCAGGCCGCCCCACTGCAGGTCCGGTGCGTAGCGGCCGGCCAGCGTCACGCCGCGGATCCGGTCGCGCAGGTTGTCGCCGGACAGGCCGATGTAGTGCGGCCCGAAGGTGGCGTTGCCTTCGTGGCCCTGCGCCAGGGAGTCGGCGTAGCTGGTCCCGTCGGGCAGCGTGATCGCAAGGTCAGGCAGACTGGCCGAAGTCGTCTTCCACGTCGACGCGAGCGGGTTGACTGAGCGGTCGGCCACAACATAGCTGTCGTTGCCGCCGCTGTTGCGCCGCGAGCGGGACTCGTAAGCATCCAGCTCGAATGCCAGCCGCGTGCTGGGCTTCCACTCGGCGTTCCAGCCGAGCAGGCTGGTGATGACGCGGCGGTCCACCGTGATGTTGGCGAGCTCGGGCACCAACGGAAAGTCGGACGTGACGGTCATGCCTGTCACCAAGCCGGCGGCGTCCACCTTCACGTCCGACCAGCGGCCCGGGCCCAACTGCGGGTAGTAGGCCTGCCGGTAGCCGACCTGCGGCGAGTTCAGCCGCGTGTACAGACCGTCCACCGTCATCTTCAGTTCGGCGCTCGGCCGCCACTCGAATGTGGCGTTCGCGGCGCTGCGCTTCTTCTGCTCAAGTGTGGCGCCGAAGGTCATGCAGCAGGTGCCCAGCACGCCTTCGCCGGGGGAGACCTGGGTGCCGCTGGCGAGGTCGTTGTAGAAGTAGGTGTACTCGGCGGTATCTGTGCGCACCCTGCGATGCTGCACCACCGCGCCAACGAGAAGGCCCATCGTCCCGCCGGCAAAGGTGTTGCTCCACACGCCGCTGGCCTTGGCGCCGTCCAGGCCCGACATGGTGTTGTGGTCCGCCTCCACCTTGCCGAAGGCGTGCAGGCCCTTCTGGTCGAAAGGCCGCGCAGTGTGCAGCGCCACGAGCCCCCCGATGGCGCCATCGGTGTAGATCGCCTGCGCCGACTTGACGACGTCCGCGCCGCTGATGACCTCGGCCGGCAGCGCGTCGAAGGCGAAGTCGCGGCCGATGCCGTCGGTGGCGAGGATGCGGCCGTTGAGCGTCGTCAGCGAGTAGCCGGGCCCGAGGCCGCGCACGCTGACCGACAGGCCTTCACCGCCCGGCGCGCGCTGAATGGCCACGCCGGTGATGTGGCTCAGCGAGTCGGCCACGTTGTCGTCGGGGAAGCGGCCCAGCTCGGTGGCGCTGATGCTGTCCTGCACACCGGCGGCGTTGCGTTTCATCGTCAGCGAGCGTTGCAGGCTGGCGCGCGTGCCCACGACCTCAACACGTTGCAGCATGTCGGACTCCGGCGCCGGCGCGTCCTGCGCGTGGGCGCCGAGACACAGTGCAGAGAGCACGGACGTGGTCAGCGGAAAGGGAGGGCGTGGAATTCGACGAAGCAGGCGTGGCATCGGAGCAGGCACCGGGCGAGTGGCGTGGGGGTGGCGGGTCAATCGCAGCCGAAACGCAGGCTGTCGTCGAGCTCAGGCGGCAACACCAGCGTGCGCTGATTGACCGCCTTCAAGTCGGTGCACAGCTTGGTACGCGCGCTGCTCTGGTTCTTCACGTACTTGCTCGCGTTGACGGCCCAGCGGACCCATGACCTCTTCAACATCAGGAAATCTTTCAGGCGAACGAGAGGCGAGAGCCTCGAACCATCCCTTGGCCGCGGCCACACAGGGCACCTGCGGCCTCGGGCGCTCAGAACTTCAGGCTTGCCCCAACGGTGAACGCGCGGCCGAAGCGGTTGTAGCCCTGCGGTAGCGAGATCGCGCCGTTGCCCAGCGTGTACTGCTGGACGGCATCGGTGAGGTTGCGACCTTCGATGCTGATGCGCAGCATCTTGTTGACCTCGTAGGCCGCCTGCGCCGTCAGCCAGGTCATGGCCTTGGCGCGCTCGTTGAAGCCGGCGCCCAGCACATTGGTGGCGGTGACGAAGGTGTCCGTGTGGTCGGCCGTGGCACTCAGGCTCCAGGGACCCTTCTCGTACAGCAGGCCCAGCGACGACGTGGCCGGGGCAATGCCTTCCAGCGGGCGCTCCTCACCACCCACCCAGCTGCGCGAGTTGTTGCGCGTGTACTGCGCCCGGACACCGAAGCCGTTCTGCCACAGCTGCTGCAGGCCGATCTCGAAGCCGCGCACGCGGGCTTTGTCGCCGTTGATGGGCTTGCTGACGTTGAACGGGCGGCCGCCAGGCGCGCCAATATCCTGACCCGTCAGATAGATGCTGGTGATCTGGTTCTTAATGTTCTTTTGGAACACCGCGACGGTCAGCGCCGAGTCCTTCGCGTAGTACCACTCCAGCGACAGGTCGGCCTGCCGAGCGCTATAGGGCTTGAGCTCGGCATTGCCGCCGAATACCTGCGTGAAGTCACCCCAGGAGATGCTCTGCGTAGTGCTGGTGGGCGCAAGCTTGTCGACCGACGGGCGCGCCATCGTCTTGGCGGCGCCGATGCGCAGCTGCAGGTCGGGGCGCAGCTCGAATGTCACGTTGGCCGAGGGCAGCGCGAAGCTGTAGCTCGCGTCCTGCTGGATGTTGGACGGCGCTGCGTAGACGGCCGTGTAGTTGAACGCGCCGTTCTCGATGATGTCGAGGATCTTGGCGTCCCAGGCCTGGGCGGTCGTCTTGGTCCTCACGAAACGCAGGCCGGCGTCGGCGCTCCAGCCGTCGCCCGACAGGTCGGCCTGCACATAGGCGACCGTCGTTTTCTCGGTCACGCGGTAGCTCTGCAGCGGGTCCCACGCCGGCGCGGCAGCCGTGGAGCTGTAGACGCCGCCGCCCGGGCGCGGCTTGCCGTCGTAGGCCTTGAGCGCCTGCACGTAGCTGTCCACGTCGAACCCGAGGAAAGTGCGCGGGAAGTTACCGCTGACACCGCTGAGGAAGTCAGACGGGCTGAGCGTCTGGTTGATGACGTTGCCGCCCAGCGTGCCGACGTTGATCGCGTTGACGCCGGAGTAGTGGTCGGCGCCGGCATTGAAAGCGTTATCGACCAGGTCGCGCGACTTCTTGCGGTCAGTCTGGCTGATGCCGAACTTCAGCGCATCGACATGCCAGCTGCCGCCCAGCGTCCAGGTCGCATCGAGGTTGGCGCCGGTGATGCGGTCGTCGACGTTGTCGCCCGACAGGCTGAAGTAATGCGTGTTGAAGTCGCTCGCCTTGAACAGGCCCTGCGCCAGGCCCGTCTGCAGGTCGCGGCCATCTGCGAAGGTCGTCTTGACGTCAGGCACGGCCGAGCCCGTCAGTTGAATACGTGTGACGTTGGGCTGGTTCATCCGCAGCACGACGTAGCTGTCGTGACCGCCGGAGTGGCGCTTGGAGGTCGACTGATAGATGTCCCCCGTCAGTTTGAGGTCGGCGCTAGCCTTCCACTCGACGTTGGCGCCGTACAGCGCCGTGTCGACAACCCGGTACTCGGTCTTGTTGAGCAGTTCCGGGTTGAGGCGCAGCTCGGGATCGGCGTTGTCCAGTGTCAGGTCGGTGACGACGCCGTTGTTGATCTTCATGTTGGACCAGCGGCCAGGCGCGTAGAGCGGGTAGAACGACTGCTGGTAGCCCACCTGCGGCGAGTTCAGCCGCGTCTTGATGCCGTCGACGACGACCTTCACACCGTCGGCTGGCCGCCACTCCACCTTGCCAGACAGCGCCGTGCGCTTCTTGTCCTCGAAGATGCTGCCGAATCGGAACTGGCCCGGGCCGATGAGGCCTTCCTCGTTCTTGTCCAGCGTGCCGTTGCCGTTGGGGTCGATGGCCCCGCCCCAGGTATTGCCCCAGGGCCAGAACGCGCCCGGGTCGCTGGGCACGGCATTGCGCGACCAGCCGCCGTCGTTGCCGGCCGTGTCGGTGCGCTCCTTGCGCTTGGCGTACACGACACCCAGCAGCACGCCGACGTCGCTGCCAAAGGTGTTGCTGTAGGTGGCCGACAGCTTGCCGCCGTTCAAGCGCGTCATGGCGTTGCGGTCCGCTTCGAAGCGCACGAGCCCGTGCTGGCCGCGCTGGTCGAAGGGACTGGCCGAGCGCAGGTTGACGAGGCCACCGATGGAGCCTTCGGTCAGCGAGGCCTGCGTGCCCTTCACGACGTCGGCGCCGCTGATGACGTCGGCCGGCAGCACGTCAAACGCGAAATCACGGCCCGCGCCATCGGTGCCGAGGATGCGGTTGTTGAATGTCGTGATCGTGTATTCGGGGCCCAGGCCGCGGATGCTGACCTTCTGACCCTCGCCGCCGGCCGTGCGAGAGATGGCCACGCCGGTGATGTGGCTCAGCGAGTCGGCCACGTTGTCGTCAGGGAAGCGGCCCAGCTCGATCGCGCTGATGCTGTCTTGCACGACGGCTGCATTGCGCTTGAGCGTCAGCGAGCGTTGCAGACTGGCGCGGGTGCCGACGACCTCGACGCGCTCCAGCGTCTGATCGGCGTCTTTGGCATCGGGTGCGGTGGCATCCTGCGCTGTTGCGGCAGGCGCAGCCAGCGCGCCCAGTGCCACGAGGCCGGCCGCGGCCAACGGATGCAGCGCGAAGCGAAGAGTGGCTTGCGGCAGAGGGTGCAGTCGAGAACTCATCCAACGGTTCCTTTGTGTTTGTCGAGGCCGCAGCAGCGCGGCCCCACGCGATCGGCGGCGGCGCCCGGGCCGAATGCCCGGCAGTTGCCGCTCCACGAATCGCCCCGGAAGCGGCTTGGCGCAAGTCTACGAATTCTTTCGTTTAATTTCGTATAGCGTTTCCACCAATGAAAATTGCTTTCGATAAACGCCTCATCGAAAAGCGCCACATTCATGGTGCATAGAGCGGGATTGCCGCACCTCATAGGGGATACGCTCACAGAATCGGTTCATGGGTAACGAAAGTGGCTTTCGGCGTTGCGTTTTCGTTTTTGTTCGCTTATGCTTTCGCTCGAAAGTTTTCCGACGATAACCCACCGCACGAAAGTCGACCGATGCCGAGCACCTGGCTCACCTATGCACTGACCACCACGCTGCTCTGGGGCGTGTGGGGCGCCTTTACGGGCCTGCCGTCGGAACATGGCTTCCCGGACACCCTGGTCTACGTCGTCTGGGCGCTGACGATGATCCCGCCGGCTGTCGCCGTGCTGGCACGCAGTGGCTGGCGCATCCAGCGCGACCGCCGCGCCATCGTGCTGGGCCTGGCCGTGGGGCTGCTCGGCGCCGGGGGCCAGATGCTGCTGTTCCGCGCCGTGCAGCTTGGCCCGGCCTACCTGATCTTCCCCATCGTCTCGCTGTCGCCAGGGCTGACCATCGCACTGTCTTACGGACTGCTCGGCGAGCGCACCGGGCGGCTGGGCGTGGCCGGCATCGTGCTGGCGCTGTGCGCGCTGCCGCTGTTCGACCTGCAGCTCGGTGCCGGCGGGTCGGGCATGGGGCTGTGGTTCGTGCTCGCACTCGTCGTGCTGGCGGCCTGGGGGCTGCAGGCCTACTTCATCAAGCTGGCGAGCGCGGGCACCAGCACCGAGAGCATCTTTTTCTACATGACTGTCGGCGCGCTGGTGTGCGTGCCGGCCGCGCTGGCGATGACCGACTTCTCGCAGCCCATCGAGTGGGGCTGGAACGGGCCGGGCCTCGCCGCCGTCATCCAGGTGCTCAATGCCATTGGCGCGCTGACGCTGGTCTACGCCTTTCGCCATGGCAAGGCGCTCGTCGTGTCGCCGCTCGTCAACGCCGGCGCGCCGCTGCTGACGGCCGTGCTGTCGATGGCGCTCAGCGGCACGGCTCCCAGCGGATCGAAGCTGGCCGGCGTGGCGCTGGCGCTGCTGGCCGCGCTGTTGCTGGCGCTGCAGCCGGAAACGCCCTCTTCCTCCCAACCCGTTCAAGGAGACGCCGCATGAAGCTCATGCTCGAACTCGTGCGCCGCCACAAGCAAACCGCCCCGGGGCATGCCGCCGTGGGCATCCCGTCCGTCTGCTCCGCGCATCCCGTCGTCATCGCCGCCACGTTGCGTGAATGCGCGACCCACGGCCGGCCGGCGCTCATCGAAGCCACGTCCAACCAGGTCAACCAGGACGGCGGCTACACCGGCATGACACCGGTCGACTTCCGCCGGTACGTGCAGCAAATGGCTGCCGAAGAGGGGCTGCCGCCCGAGTTGCTGGTGCTCGGTGGCGATCACCTCGGGCCCAATGCCTGGCGCAAACTGCCGGCCGAGGCCGCCATGGCCAAGGCCGAGGTGATGGTGGCGCAGTACGTGGCCGCGGGCTTCCGCAAGATCCACTTGGACTGCTCTATGAGCTGCGCCGGTGACCCGGTCCCGCTGCCGGAAGAAGTCATCGCCGCCCGCGCCGTGCGCCTTTGCCACGCCGCCGAAGCCGCCTGGCGCGACGCGACCGACCGCGGCGAGCCGCCCGTCTACGTCATCGGCACCGAAGTACCAGTGCCCGGCGGCGCGCATGAAGACCTCGGCGAGCTCGCCGTGACGTCTCCCGACGCGGCCTCGTCAACGCTGGCGCTGCATCGCCATGCGTTCGAGCGCGCCGGGCTGGAACTGGCCTGGCAGCGTGTCATCGCGATGGTCGTGCAGCCTGGCGTGGAGTTCGACCACCACAAGGTCATCGACTACCGCCCCGAGAAGGCCCGCGAGTTGAGCGCCTTCATCGAGACCCAGCCTGGCCTCGTCTACGAGGCCCATTCCACCGACTACCAGACGCCGGAGCACCTCGCTCAGCTGGCGCGCGACCATTTCGCCATCCTGAAGGTGGGCCCGGGCGTGACCTTCGCGCTGCGCGAGACGCTGTGGGGCCTGGCCGCCGTGGAGCGCGAGTGGGTGGGCGAAGGCGATGGGCTGGTGGATACGGTGCTCGGCGTCATGCGCGCGGAGCCCGAGCACTGGCGCGGCTACTACCAGGACGCCTCGCGCCTGGACGTGGACCTGGCCTACTCCCTGAGCGACCGCATCCGCTACTACTGGGCCCACCCCGCCGTGCGCCGGGCCTGCGACACGATGCTCGCCCGCCTCGACGCCGCACCGCCACCGCTGACGCTGCTGAGCCAGTACCTGCCGCGCCAGTACGAGGCCGTGCGCGAAGGCCGCTTGCCGACGCACACCGACGCCCTGCTGCGCGACGGCACCGTGCAAGCGCTGCGTCCCTACCTCGCGGCCTGCACCGCTTGACTGTTCAAAACGACAACAAGATGACCCTGCTCCAACTCGACCCTGCCGACCTCGACCACCGCGGCGGCCACCACACCGCCCGTGAGATCGCCCATCAGCCGGCGGTCTGGCAGACCGTGCACGACCAGCTGCAGGCCGGCCGGGCGGCACTCGATGCCTTCTTGCAGCCGCTGCTCGCGCTGCCGGACCTGCGCATCGTGCTGACCGGCGCCGGCAGCTCGGCCTTCATCGGCCAGTGCCTGGCACCGGGCCTGCTGCGCATGCTGGGCCAGCGGCCTGGCATCCGCGTCGAGGCCGTGGCCACGACGGACATCGTCTCCAGCCCCGCCGAATGTTTGCAGCCCGCCGTGCCGACGCTGCTCGTCTCATTCGCGCGCTCAGGCAACAGCCCGGAGAGCCTGGCCGCCGTCGAGCTGGCCGACCAGCTCGTGCAGCACTGCCACCACCTCGTCGTCACCTGCGCCGCGGAGGGCCAGCTCAACCGCCGCATGGCCAGCCAGGCGAACGCCCATGTGCTGCTGCTGCCCGACGAGACACATGACCGCGCCTTTGCGATGACGTCCAGCTTCAGCGGCATGCTGCTGGCCGCGGGTTGGGCGTTCGGGCTGCCACTTGCGCCGGCGACCGCGCTGGCATCCGCCGCGCAACAGCTGCTGGCCACCGAGGCCGACCGGCTCCACGCGTTGGCCGATCAGCCGTTCGAGCGCGTCGTCTACCTGGGCAGCAACGCGCTGCAGGGTCTTGCCCGCGAGGCGGCGCTGAAGCTGTTGGAGCTGACCGATGGTCAGCTGATTGCACTGGCCGACTCGCCGCTGGGCTTCCGTCATGGGCCGAAGACCATCCTCAACGACCGCACGCTGGTCGTCATCTTCCTGTCCAACGATGCCTATACCCGCCGCTACGACCTGGACCTGCTGCGCGAGCTGCGCCGGGAAGGCCGCGCCCGGGTGGTGTCGCTCAGCAGCGCAGGGCCGGACGGCATGACGCCGCTACATGCAGACGACGTGCGGGTCGCCCTGCCCCCCAACTCGCCCGACGTGGCGCTGGCGCCGATCGCACTCGTCTTCGCCCAATGCCTGGCGCTGCTGGCCTCGCTTTCGCGCGGCATCACGCCGGACAACCCCAGCGCCTCGGGCACCGTGACCCGCGTCGTCAGCGGTGTCACCATCCACCCCCTGGTTCAGCAGCAGCAATCGCACGCATGAGCGCCATGTTCCTGGGCATAGACGGTGGCGGCACCAAGACTGCCTTCGTTCTGGTGGACGCCGCCGGCCGCCTGCTCGCACGACACGAATCGACGACCAGCTACTACCTGGAGATCGGCTTCGACGCGCTGCGGGCGCTGCTGCACGACGGTGTGAAGGCCACGCTCGACCTGGCCGGCGCCCAGTCATCGGACGTGACACATGCCTTCGCCGGCCTGCCTGCGCATGGCGAAGACAGCGCGCTGCTCGCCGACTTCAGCAGCCTGCTGGAAGGAGCGCTGCCGCGGCATACCGTCGGCAACGACATGGTGTGCAGCTGGGCCGGCTCGCTGGCCGGCGCGGACGGCATCAGCCTCGTCGCCGGCACCGGCTCCATCGCCTACGGCGAATGGCAGGGCCGAAGCGCTCGCTGCGGTGGCTGGGGCGAGGTATTCGGTGATGAAGGCTCAGCGTACTGGCTGGCGCGAGAGGTGCTGGCGCTGTTCTCCCGCATGGCCGATGGCCGCACCGAACCGGGCCCGCTGCTGGCTCTGGTGCGGGAGCACTTCCAGCTGGCGCACGATCTGGACCTGTGCGCCGCCATCAACGGCAGCGCCGCGCGCAGCCGCTTCGCGCAGGCTGCGCGCCTTGCCACCACCGCAGCCCAGGCGGGTGACGCACAGGCCCGACAGTTGCTCGTGCGCGCGGGTGACGAGCTGGCGCTGCTGGCCGCCGGCACTGCCCGCTCGCTCGGACTGCCCGCCGGCGCGCCGCTCGACGTGTCGTACTCCGGCGGCGTGTTCACGGCAGGCGAGCTGGTGCTGGGGCCGTTGCAGGCCGCGCTGTCGCGCCGACAGCCCGGCGCGGTGCTGAAGCGCCCGCGCTTCGGCCCGGAAATGGGCGCCGCGCTGTACGCCGCTCGCCTGGCCGGCCAGCCGCTGCGCGGCGCGGCGCTGGGCCTGCTGCAGGGCTGACCGTGGCTGGCGCGCGACCTTCGCTCGATATCATCCGAAAGTCATCACGCCTTTCGAGTGCCATGCCAGCCGCCGTTGCCAAAGCGACAGAAAAGAAGACCGAAAGCCCTCTGCTCATCGACGAACGCCGACGCGTCATTCGCGAGCTGGTACAGACGCAGGGTCGCGTGACCGTGGACGAGCTGGCCGAGCGCTTCCACACCTCGGTCGTGACGATCCGCAGCGACCTCAACGCGCTGGCCGCCACCGGCGCCGTGCTGCGCACGCACGGCGGCGCGCTCGCGCAGCGCGACACCGAGGAAGTGCCGATCGGCGTGAAGCAGAAGCTGCGGCACGAACAGAAGGCGCGCATCGCCGCCGAGGCCGCGAAGCTGATCCGCGACGGCGAGACCATCCTGCTGGACAGCGGCTCCACGACGGAGGAGATCGCCAAGCAGATCCGCGGCCTGCGGCTCACGTCGCTGAACGTCATCACCAACGCGCTCAACATCGCCGCACTGCTGGCGACGGTGCCGCACGTCAACCTCATCATGCCGGGCGGCCAGCTGAGGCCGAACTCGTACTCGCTGTCGGGGCCCCAGGCGGTGGCGGCGCTTCAGGGGCTCTACGCCGATCGGTTGTTCCTCGGCGTGGACAGCCTGGACCCCGACATCGGCCTGATGACACCGCATCTGCTGGAAGCGCAGCTCAACGCCCAGATGATGAAGATCTCGCGGCAGGTGATCGCGGTGGCCGATGCGTCGAAGCTGATGAAGCGCAACCTGTCCGTCATTGCGCCGGTGGAGCAGCTGGACATGCTGATCACGGACAGTGGGGCGGATCAGGCAATCGTGGATCAGTTGAGGGGGCGGGGGATTGAGGTGGTGCTGGCGTAGGTCTTACTGCCCGGGCCGACCACACAGTGGGTTCGACCGAGCTGAGATCCACGCCGACCCCGACGTCGAGCGAGAAGGCCTTTTCTGTTGCACATTTTGCTCGGCGCCTTCCGGGAGTTCGGCCCGCCGTGGTGGGCTCGCAGCACCCTCAGCAACGAGCAAACGACGTTGCGGCAAACCGCAGCTGACCGCCAGAAGGGTCGCCAACGCGCTCACTCCCAGCGCAGCTGCACCACGCGGTAGCCACCACCCTTCAATGCAGACAGCAGGAACGGCAACGCCCTCGCCGTCTGATCCTGCGCATCGTGCAGCAACACGATCCCGCCGCCACTCTTGGCGAGCTGGCCCAGCAGCTTGTCGGCCAGCATCTGCGGCGTCTGGTTGGGCAGCCAGTCCTCGGCGCCGGCATCCACGGACATCACCGTCAGGCCGCGGTCCTTCAGCGCCGCGAGCAAGGCCGGAGCCTCGGCCAGGAATGGGAAGCGGTACGCCGCTGGTTCGTCACCCAGTACCTCGCGGTAGGCCGCCACCATCGCGTCCAGGTCGGCCAGTTGCGCTGCCGCGGGCATTTGGCTGAAGTTGTCGTGGCGGAAGCCGTGCATGCCGACCGAGTGCCCGGCGTCGCGCACCTGGCGCGCCGTCTCAGGATGCTGGCGCAGCGGCTCGCCGTTCATGAAGAACGTCGCCTTCACGCACTGATCCGCCAGCGCCTTCAGCACGAGCGGCGTGGACTCTGGCCGAGGGCCATCGTCGAAGGTCAGCACCACCTCCCTGGGCGCCAGGCCCGGCAGCGCAGCGTGCTGCGCCGTGCCCCAGGCGGCGGCTTCGCGCCTGAGCGTCAGCGTGCGCGAGGTACCGAGCGCGTCGGACCCGCAGGCGGGCGGTGCGGCGAAGGCCGCGGTGGTCAGGGTGGCCATGATCAGCGTCAACAGCGGTTTCATCGTCAGTGTCCTCCGGCAGGTGCGGCCTGGCCGTCGACTGCGGCCGTGTGGTCCTGCTCGTGCGGGAACGGCGCGAGCCACGCGAGGATGACCGGCGGGATGGAGAACACAAGCACCCAGCCGAAGAAGCTGACGTAGTGATGGTCCACCGCGTTCCACAGCGCGCCGCTGACGGTGCCGGTGCCCCATTTCGTCAACGCCATGACGCCGGTGGCCATCGCGTAGTGGGCCATGCGGAAGGGCCCCGGGGCGATCTGCTGCATCATGTAGAGCATGTGCCCGGTCGAGCCCATGCCGAAGCCGAACTTCTCGATCGCGACGACCAGCGCAATCGTCGTCGTGTCGGTCGGCAGCGTCTGCGCCAGGTAGAAGTAGGTCAGGTGAGGCACGTTGAGCACCAGCGCCAGCGTGAAGAAGCTGCGCGGCAGCGTGCGGCGGGCGACGAAGAAGCCGCCGACGAAGGCGCCGGCGATGAAGGTCAGCGTGCCGACCGTGCCATTGATGTGGCCCAACGCCTCGTTGTCCAGACCCAGGCCGCCGGCGGCGCGGCCGTCCAGCAGGAACAGCGGGCCGAACTTCTCGATGAAGCCCTCGCCGAAGCGGTAGAAGAAGATGACGGCCAGCATCATCCAGATCTGCGGCTTCTGGAAGAACGTGACCCAGGCCTCCGCCGTGGCCTTCAGGCCCACGGCGAGTCCCTGGCCGTGCAGCGACGACGGCGCGCCGGGCGGCAGCACACGAAGGTGGTAGGTGCCGAACAGCGCCATCGCCGCCGCGGCCAGCGACACGACGACCACCCAGCACTGCGTCCAGCTCATGCCGACGTGGTTGTGCAGGTAGCCCGTCAGCGACACGAGCAGGCCCGATGCGATGACTGCGCCCATGTTCCAGCACATGCCCTGCAGGCCGGAATAGCGGGCCTGGTCGGTCTTGTTGACCGTAGTCATGAAGACGCCGTCGGCGCAGGTGTCCTGCGTAGCCGACGCGAAGCCGACAAGCCAGAAGAACGCCAGCGACAGCTTGAAGAACCCGTCCAGTGGCAGGCACAGCGCCACGAGGCCCAGGCCCGCGGCCATCGTGAACTCCATGCTGATGACCCAGAAGCGCTTGCTGCGATAGGCCTCCAGCAGCGGCGCCCACAGCGGCTTCAACACCCAGGGCAGGTACATCTGCGACGTGTAGAGCGCGATGTCCTCGTTGGCCACGCCCAGGTTCTTGTAGATGATGGCCGCAACGACGCCCACCATCACGTTGGGCAGGCCCATGGCCAGGTAAAGCGAGGGCACCCAAGTCAGCGGGTGGCGGTGGGTCGTGGACATCGGGTCTCCGTAGGTTCTAGTGGGGTCGCGGCGTGAGCGCCTGCAGTGCCGCCGACACGTACACCAGCGGCGCATTCCAGTTGATGGCCACCTCGTTGCTTGCGTAGCTGCAGAAGTTGTCAAGGTAGCTCAGCGCTGCCTGCTTCGCCGGATAGGCCGGGCACTGCTTGGCGTCCTGCTGGCCGGGGTTGGGGCCGCCGACGAGGAAGCCAGGCACGGGGTCGTCCACGCCATCGGCCTCAGAGGGGCGGTGATGCGGGTGCATCGGCGGCCGGGCACCGAAGCCGGTCACCATGGACTGGCCCAACGGGTTGCGGCCCAGCACGTGGTCGAACAGGGCCTGCGCGGCGGCCAGCGTGTCGGGCTGCGGCTGCAGCCGGTAGCCCTGAATCAGCATCAAGGCGCGGTTGAGCACGACGGCATTGCTGCCCCACTCGTAGTCCTTGAGTCCCAGGCCCACGCCGTAGGCCGACGCCTTCCAGCCGGCCCTGAGGTCGTCGGCCAGACCGGCGACACGCTGATGCACGCGGCTGCGGTCGGCCGGAGCGAGCTTGTCGCGGTGCTGCGCGAGCGTCACCCAGGCCAACCCTTTCACGTCGCTCCAGCCGGGCACGCCGATGGCGAGCCGGTCCAGGTCGGGCCGGTAGCTGGCCTCGCCGGTGGTGACCCACAACTCGGCCCCCGCCCAGGCGAACTCGTCGGCCAGCTCGTTGTCGCCGTAGGCGCCGGTGTGGATGTCGGGCGGCTGGCGGTAGACCTCGCCGGGATGGGCGCGCGCCCAGTCCCACGAGCGGCGCGATGCGGCCAACATGCGGGCCGAGAGCCCCGGGCGCTGCTTGTCGAACGCGGCGAACACGCGGCTGGCCTGGGCCATGACAGCGGCGAAATCCAGCGCCGCCGCGGTGCTCTTCTGCACGACATAGCGCTCGGCCTTGGCGTCGGCGGGCATGACGATGCCGTCGAAGCCCGAGTTGGTGAGCTTGTGATAAACGCCGCCATCGGCCGGATCCTGCATGGCGAGCATCCATTCGAGGTTCCACAACACCTCGTCGAGCAGGTCGGGCAGGCCGTTGCCGCTCTCGGGGATGTTCAACGCACCGTCCTTGAACAGGGATGGGTAGTGCTCGTAAGCGGCCAGCAGCGTGTAGACCGTGACGCCGGAATTGACGACGTACTTGTTGTAGTCGCCCGCGTCATACCAGCCCTTGGGCGCGGCGATGACCGCCCCTTCCGGCCGTTCTGCACTGGCGGCGGAGGCATGGACGAGGACATGGTCGTCCGGGTGGCCGGCCGGCCGCGCCCAGCGACCGGCATGCTGCGGCAGCAGCGGCGAGCTGGCCCGGTTGTAGTAGTAGGCCTTGATTGCACCGGCATTCACGTCGGCATAGACGCGCTCGCCGATGTCGAAGGGCAGCGAATCGGCGAGGCCGTCCACCTGCAGCCGGTAGCGGCCTGGTGCGTGGAGCGCGGAGAAATCCGCCAGCTGCACGGCCTGGCCCGATGGCGCCCAGGTCGCCGCCGGCGTGAGGCGGCCGCGTAGCGCGACACCGCCGCCTCGCATGTCGATGACACGGAACTCGCCGGCGGCACCGGCCGGAACGGCCGCCACCTTGGCGGCCCCCGGCAGGAAGCCCAGCTGGTTCAGGGCGATGTCGGCCGCCGCCGCCGCGCCGGCGGACAGCAGCGCCGCGGCGAGCATCAAGCGGCGCATGCCGGTCACCCCCGCTGCCAGGTCAGCGAGGCGCCCTCGGCGAGCACCGGGCTGCGCTGGCCATCGACCTCCAGCGCCCAATCCCGTAGCGCGCCTTCGCCGACCTGCGCGGTGAAGCGGCTGCCTTCGCGCTTGACCGTGCCACGCGCGGCGATGCCGCCGCCCACCGCGGCCACGACGAAGCTGGCGTTGGCACCGTCCGCCAGCTCGAAGATGCGCAGCACGGTGCCACGGGCGTAGTCGTAATCGGGCCGCTCGGTCTCGACACCCCAGGCGATGACGCTGCCCGGGGCGGCGTACAGCGGCATGCTCAGGAAGTCATGCGTCTCGCGGTACCAGCGCCCGCCGGCCTTCTTCTGGCCAGACAGCAGGTGCGTCCACGCGCCGCCGCCTGCTCCGGATTCAGGCAGGTAGACCTCCACGTCGCCGGTCTCGGTGAAGACGGGCGCCACCAGCAGGCTTTCGCCCAGCTGGTATTGCCGGTCCAGCGTCGCGCAGGCCGGGTCGTCGGGGTGCTCCAGCAGCATGGCGCGCATCAGCGGCACGCCGGTCTCGGTCGCCTCATAGGCCTTGGCGAAGAGATACGGCATGAGCTGGTGCTTGAGCCGCGTGAAGACGCGCAGCACGTCGCAGCTTTCCTCGTCGACGAGCCATGGCACCCGGTAGCTGCTGCTGCCGTGCAGACGGCTGTGCGAGGACATCAGGCCGAACTGGATCCAGCGCTTGTAGACGGCCGGCGGCGGGTTGCCTTCGAAGCCACCGATGTCATGGCTCCAGAAGGCGAAGCCGCTCGTGGTCAGCGACAGGCCGCCTCGCAGACTCTCGGCCATGCTCTCGAAGGTGCTCCAGCAGTCGCCGCCCCAGTGCACGGGGAAGCGCTGGCCCGAGGCGTACGTGGAGCGGGCGAACACGATGGCGTCGCTGCCCTGCACTTCCTTGAGCAGCTCGAAGACGGCTTCGTTGTAGTGCAGCGCATAGAGGTTGTGCATCTCGACGGGGTCAGAGCCGTCGAAGTAGGTCACGCCCTCACTGGGGATGCGTTCGCCGAAGTCGGTCTTGAAGCAGTCGGCGCCGGTGGCCAGAAGCCGGCGCAGGTGGCCCTGGTACCAGGCCTTGGCCGTCGGGTTCGTGAAGTCGACGATGGCCATGCCGGGCTGCCACTGGTCGGTCTGGAAGGTGCGTCCGTCGGTGCGCTTGATGAAGTAGCCCTCACGGACGCCTTCGGCGAACAGCGGCGACTTCTGCGCCACGTACGGATTGATCCAGAGGCTGATCTTCAGGCCCTTGGCATGCAGGCGCTTGAGCATCGCCTCGGGCTCGGGGAAGCCGCGACGGTCCCATTCGAAGTCGCACCACTGGAACTCGCGCATCCAGAAGCAGTCGAAATGGAAGACCGACAGCGGCAGCTCGCGCCGGGCCATCTCGTCGATGAAGTGGGTGGCGGTGGCCTCGTCGTACTTGGTGGTGAACGACGTGGTCATCCACAGGCCGAAGCTCCACGCCGGCGGCAGCGGCGCGCGGCCGGTGAGCGCGGTCAGGCGGCTGACGACAGCCTTGGGTGTCGGGCCGGCGATGACGCAGTAGTCCAGGCTCTCGCCTTCGCGGCTGAACTGCACGCGCGCGACCTTCTCGGAGCCGACCTCGAAGGACACCGGGCCGGCTTCGTTGACAAGCACGCCGTAGCCGCGGTTGGTCAGGTAGAACGGAACGTTCTTGTAGGCCTGTTCGCAGGCGGTGCCGCCATCCTTGTTGGTGTTCTCGACGACCTGGCCGTTCTTGACCCAGGGAGTGAAGCGCTCGCCAAGGCCGTAGACGTTTTCGCCGACGGCCAGCGCGAGCTGCTCGTGGACGTGGTTGCCCTTGGCGCCCCACTGGATGTAGCCGAGGCCGCGCCAGTCGCTCCTGGTCAGCACGCGGTCACCCTCGCGGAAGACGAGGCCCCAGCCTTCGCCCTTCTTGACCTCTACGGAGATGGCGCCCGAGGTCAGGCGCGCGTGGGTGTCGGTCTGGGTGATCTGCACGGCGGGCTGCGTGGCGCCGACCATGGGGATGTGCAGGCGCGGCGCGCTGCACGCCGTGTAGTGCTCGATGCTGACGCGGATGACGCCGGGCAGCGGGGAGCTGAGCGTCACGGTCAGCGTGGGACCTTGCAGCGTGTCGCCACGGTGCTTGATGGGCCGCGTCGTGGCCAGCACGACCAGCCGGTCTTCGTGGGCTTCAACCTCGTAAGCCTCGGCCGCGTAGTGCGCGGCCACGCCGGGTTGCAGCATCCACTGTCCGTCAGTGAATTTCATGAGTTGTTTTCCTTGTGTCTCCGTGAAGGGCGTCTTGCCAGTTTGTCTTTTATGGAACGAGCAGTCAGGCCGGCGCGGGCGCCTTGACATGCCGTTGAATGTCGTTTGCGTGGTCTGGGATGCCGTCCGCGGTCTGCGCGATGGTCTGGCGCAGCCGCACGAAGCGCTGCAGCGGGGCCGCATCGTCGATCAGGATGTCCGATCTCGCGTGACTCGATGAGGAGACGCTCGCGCCGAGGCTCGCCCAAGCAGCGCGCCAGCCGCGCAGCCGCATCCAGCCGGCGGCGCCGCCGCCGTTGACGATGTTGCTAGGAGACGGGTCTGACATGGGGTATTTTGCGATTTGGCCTGACCACATCGCGGGACCCGGCGCACGCAGTCATCTTCGACTGGACCCCGTCGATTGCGCTAGGGGCTTTCACCCAATTTACTTCGTGCGACGGTCGAACTAATATGATTTAACGCTAGCCCTAGCGATCAATCAACAGGAGACACCGCTTGCAACCGGAAGCCACCGGGAGCCAGCAGCTGCTGAAGGTCATCAACCGAATGGCCCTGGTCAGGCACGTTTGTGCCCATCCGGGACTGTCGCGAGCCGACCTTGCCAGCGCTGTTGGCCTGACCAAGTCCACCGTCAGCCTGCTCGTGCGCGAGCTGGTGAACGAGGGCTGGCTGGTGGAGCGCGAGGTGATTGCAACGGGCGACCTGGGCCGCCGACCGACGCCGCTGTTCATCGACCCGGCGCGGCTCGTCCTGCTCGGCGCCGAGGTGGGCATCGAGTCGGTGCGCGTCGTCGCCACGTCGCTGACGGGCGAAGTCCGGGCGAGCGACATCGCGAGTTACGGCCGCCACCGCACCGCGGAGGCCTGTCTTGCCAGCCTGGCGGCGACGCTCGTCAAGGTCACGCAGCAACTGGAGGCCCGCCAGCAGGTGCTGGGCATCGGCGTGGGCCTGCCCGGCGGCGTGAACGAGGCGCGCGGCGTGCTGCATTTCGCGCCGAACCTCGGCTGGCGCGACCTGCCCTTCGCCGCATGGCTCGGCGAGCACCTGCGCGGTACCGCGCTCGAGGGTGTGCCGCTCTTCATTCAGAACGAGGCGGACGTCGCGGCGCTCGGCGAGCGGGAGTTCAATCCCTCACCCGCCGCCGACCCGCTGCTCTACGTCTCCATCAACCAGGGTCTGGGCGCCGGCGTCATCGTCGGCGACCGGCTGCTGACCGGCAACCGCGGTTTCGCCGGCGAGGTGGGTCACATGGTGCTACAGCTGGGCGGCCCGCGCTGCTCCTGCGGACGCCGTGGCTGTGCGGAAGCCTTGATCACGACACGCGCCATGCTGGGCACCGGCGACGGCGGAGTGACCGCGCTGCGGTCGCTGTCCGAGGTCCGAGCCCACCTACTCGACGAAGACCCCGAAACGCTGCGCACCGTGGCCTCCGCCGGCCGCTACCTCGGTGTGCTGCTGCAGAACCTGGCCACCGCCTACGACCCCGGCTGCATCGTGCTGGGAGGCGCTGCCCTGGAACTGGGCGACCCCTTCGTGGCGCCCGCCCTCGACACGCTGGCCGACTACGCCGCCGCCGCCCACCTGCCAGCCCCCACGGTGCGCACGTCCCGCTTCGGCGTGAACGCCGTGGCGGTGGGCGCCGCGGCGCTGGCCCGCTACCGGCTGACGCGCCCCGCGGTACCGCTGGCCGACAGCGGCGCCTCGCTGAACACCCCGTTCCAGGAGGCCGCCTGACGAGGCGCCTGGCCCGCCCCACCCCGCTCCCCCTCATGACACCAGGGCGCCCATCGCGCCCGCCACTGCCGAACTGACCGATGAGCTACTTCCAACACATCCCCGCGATCCGCTACGAAGGCCCCGACAGCACCAACGAGCTGGCCTTCAAGCACTACGACAAGGACCGCCTGGTGCTCGGCAAGCGCATGGAAGACCACCTGCGCTTCGCCGCCTGCTACTGGCACAACTTCGTCTGGACCGGCCTGGACCCGTTCGGCGGCGCCACCTTCGAGCGCCCCTGGTTCCAGGGCGGCAGCCCGATGGAGCTGGCCAGGCTGAAAGCCGATGCCGCCTTCGAGTTCTTCGCAAAGCTGGGCGTGCCCTACTACTGCTTCCACGACCGTGACGTCGCTCCAGAAGGCGTCACGCCGCGCGAGAGCCAGGACAACTTCAAGCGCATCGTCGATGTGCTGGCCGACAAGCAGCAGGCCACCGGGCTGAAGCTGCTGTGGGGTACGGCCAACCTGTTCAGCCACCGACGCTTCATGTCCGGTGCGGCCAGCAACCCCGACCCCGAGATCTTCAAGATGGCCGCGCTGCAGGTGCGCGACGCCATGGACGCGACGCTGGCCCTGGGCGGCGAGAACTACGTGCTGTGGGGCGGCCGTGAGGGCTACGAGACGCTGCTGAACACGCGCCTGGGCCAGGAGCTGGACCAGCTGGGCCGCTTCCTGAACCTGGTCGTCGACTACAAGCACAAGATCGGTTTCAAGGGCGCCATCCTCATCGAACCCAAGCCGCGCGAGCCGTCCAAGCACCAGTACGACTTCGACACTGCCACGGTCTACGGCTTCCTCGTGCGCTACGGCCTGGAGAAGGAAGTCAAGGTCAACATCGAGGCCAACCACGCGACGCTGTCGGGCCACAGCTTCGAGCACGAGATCGCCACGGCCGGCGCCCTGGGCATCCTCGGCAGCCTGGACATGAACCGCGGCGACCCGCAGCTGGGCTGGGACACCGACCAGTTCCCCAACAACGTGCCTGAGACGGCCATGGCGCTGTACCACGTGCTGCAGGCCGGCGGCCTGGGCTCGGGCGGGCTGAACTTCGATGCCAAGGTGCGCCGCCAGAGCATCGACGCGGCCGACCTCTTCCACGGCCACATCGGCGGCATGGACATCTGCGCCGAGGCGCTGCTCATCGCCGAAAAGATGATCGTGGACGGCCGGCTCAAGGCCGCCGTCGACACCCGCTACGCCGGGTGGGACACGCCCGCCGGCCAGGACATCCTGAATGGCCGTCGCGGCCTGGCCGAGCTGGCCGACGACGTACTGACCCGCAACACCGACGTGGCCCCGGTCTCCGGCCGCCAGGAGGTGCTGGAGAACCTGTTCAACCGGCTTTGCCGCTGACGCGCCATCACCGCGCCGTGAGGAACACCGCCGCCTCACGGGCCAACGCCTCAAGGCGATGTTGAGCCCTTCGTTGCCGAGAACGCAGCAGTCCCCATAAACCAGACCCGTCCCGCGAGGACACCTAGAGGAGACACCGTGAGAAAGCACCAGAAAACCATCATTTCCCTGGCGGCAGCCCAGGCCGCGCTGCTCAGCAGCGGCTTGGCGCTGGCGCAGTCCGCCCCCGCGCCGGACGCCAAGTCGCAACAGCTCGAGACCGTTGTCGTCTCCGGCCGCCGCGCGGCGCTGCAATCCGCGCAGAAGATCAAGCAGAACGCGGACGAAGTTGTCGACTCCGTCAACGCCGACGACATCGGCAAGCTGCCCGACCGCTCCGTCACGGAAGTGCTGCAGCGCATCGTCGGTGTGACCATCGACCGCACGATGGCCAAGGGCGACCCCGAGCACTACTCGGTCGAAGGCTCCAGCGTGAACATCCGCGGCCTCTCCTATGTCCGCTCCGAGGTGAACGGCCGCGACACCTTTTCGGCCAACGGTGGCCGCGCGCTGAACTTCGAAGACGTGCCCCCCGAGCTGATGGCCGGCGTGGACGTCTACAAGAACCCCTCGGCGGCACAGGTGGAAGGCGCCGTCGGCGGCTTGGTCAACCTGCGCACCGCCATGCCGTTCGACTACGCCGGTCTGAAGGGCGCGATCTCGGTCAGCGGAAACTACAACGACCTGCAGGGCAAGTGGAGCCCCGCGACATCCGGCCTGCTGTCCAACCGCTGGAAGACCGACATCGGTGAGTTCGGCGCGCTGCTGAGCCTGGCGCGCAGCAAGACGACAACGCGCACCGACCTGTGGCAGGTCGAGCCCTACTACAACATCGACGGCTCGCACTGGGTGCCGAAGGGCGCGCAGTGGCGCGACTCGAACTTCGACCGCACCCGCGAGGGCACCTATGGTGCACTGCAGTGGCGCAAGGATGACATCAGCAGCTCGCTGACCTACTTCGAGTCCAAGTACCGCATGCACTGGGACGAGAACGCGCTGTTCGCCCAGTCCACGCCTGCCAACATCAAGATCTCCAGCGACGCCACGTACGGCAACAACGGCCAGCTGCTCACCGGCACGCTGACCGACCCGACCGACGGCGGCATCAACTTCGGCGCCGACACGCGCTACATGACACGTAACTCCCGCACCCGCGACCTGGGCTGGAACCTGAAATGGAAGGCCAGCGACCGCTGGAGCTTCAGCACCGACCTGCAGATCGTCAAGTCCAAGACCAATGCCTTCGACTCCACCGTCGCGACGGGGCTGCAGATGCCCAAGGAGACGCTGGACCTGACCGGCTCGACGCCGCGCGTCGTCTTCGACGCCTCGGACCTCGCCGCGCTGCAAGACAAGGGGAACTACTACTGGGCATTCACCATGGAGCACCTGGACCGCAGCAAAGCGGACTCCAAGGTTTGGCGCGCCGATGCCAAGTTCGACTTCGACCACCCGGTGCTGCAGGACCTGCAGTTCGGCGTGCGCCTGACCGACAACAGCGCGACGACCGTCAAGTCTTCGCCCGACTACAACTGGGCCGCCATCACCCAGACCTGGCAGCAGGGCTGGGACATCAACCACGTCGCTCGCCTCAACGACCCCCGCTTCAACGCGCCGGTGACGCTGCACCAGTTCAAGAACTTCTTCGGCGGCCAGAGCGTTCCGCCAGTCTACGTGCCCGACGTGTCGCTGGCCCAGGGCTACCCGGACAGCTACGCCACGCTACACAAGTACCACGACGTGCTGTGCGCCGAGCAGCACAACGGTGACGCGTCATCCTGCAGCGCCTGGACGCCGGCCACCTTCGGCACCGACCCGCAAGGCACGAACGAACAGCACGAGAAGACCCAGGCCGTTTACGGGCAGCTCCGTTTCGGCTGGGAGGACCAGCCGCTTCCGGTGGACGGCAACATCGGCCTGCGCGTCGTCCGCACGGACATGAAGGCCAACGGCTACATGGTCTTCAAGACCAACAAGCCCACCGTCGAATCCGGCTACACGCTGGGCGGCGTGCCCATCCCCACGGTCTCTCCGTTCTCGAACCCGGTCATCGCAAGCCGGACGTACACCAACGTCCTGCCAAGCCTGAACCTGCGCATGAAGGCCAGCGACCAGCTGCAATTCCGCCTGGCTGCCGCGCAGGCGATCTCGCGGCCTGACTTCTCGCAGCTGCAGGCCTACACCTCGCTGTCGCTGGACACCACCCAGCACACGGACACCGTCAACAAGACGGTGATCGTCGACAGTGTGGCCCTCACGGGCTCCGCCACCGGCAACCCGATGCTCAAGCCCGTGCGGTCCAACCAGCTGGACCTGACCGGCGAGTGGTACTTCTCCAAGACGGGCTCCCTGACGGTTGCGGTGTTCGACAAGGAACTCAAGGACATCATCGTGGGCCAGTCGGCCAACGTGCAGCTGAAGGACGGCAGCGGCAACCCGGTGACCTTCACGATCACCTCGCCGGTCAACGGCGCCAAGGGTCATGCCCGTGGCCTGGAGATCGCCTTCCAGCGCTACCTCGACATGCTGCCCGGCTGGTTGTCCGGCATCGGCGTGCAGGCCAACTACACCTACGTTGACAGCAAGACCAAGCCTTACGCTCCCGTCTACAGCGCCTACTGCTCCGGCACCAGCACCGGCGCGTCCAACTTCAACCTGAACACCAACGGTTGCGACACCGACGGCCGCACCTTCGGCAACCTGCCGCTGCAGAACCTGTCCAAGAACGCGTACAACCTGGCGCTGCTGTATGACTACGGCCCGATCTCGGCGCGAGTGGCCTACAGCTGGCGCTCCAGGTACCTGCAGGGCGTCAACGTCAACGGCACCAACGGCGGCGACGGCCAACTGCCCAACAACGGCGGTGGCGTGGCCTGGGCGCTGCCGACCTGGAGCGACGCGTACGGGCAAGTCGATGCCGGCGTCACCTACCGCTTCAACGACAACTTCAGCCTCAGCCTGGAAGGGCAGAACCTGAACAACTCGCTGGCCCGGCAGCTGATGCAGCAACACATCGGCTTCATGACCCGCGCAGTCAACTACACCGGCCGCCGCTACTCGGTGCAAGCCAGCTACTCCTTCTGACCTGGCGCTGGCATCCTCCGGCGGCCTATTCAGCCGCCGGAGTTCCCTTTGCACCACCGACACCCCATGCAAACCCGACCCTTCCATGCCCTGGCCGGGCTGGCACTCGCCGGCCTGCTGCTCTCGCAGTCTGCGCTCGCTGCCGAACTGCCCCGCCTCGCCTCGCGTGACGGCCACCACGCGCTGCTTGTCGATGGCAAGCCCTTCCTGATCCTTGGCGCCCAGGCGCACAACTCCAGCAACTACCCCGGCGCGCTCAAGCCCGTCTGGGCCGCTGCCAACGATCTGAAGGCCAACACAGTGCTGATGCCGGTGGCCTGGGAGCAGGTCGAGCCGGTGGAGGGAACGTTCGACTTCAGCTTCGTCGACACGCTGGTGAACGAAGCGCGCCAGCAGAAGAAGCACCTTGTCATTCTGTGGTTCGGCACGTGGAAGAACACCAGCGCCCAGTACACGCCGGCCTGGGTCAAGCTCGACCCGCAGCGCTTCCCCTTCAACGTGGACGCGGACGGCAAAGCGAACTACAGCCTCAGCCCCTTCGGTGCCGAGACGCTGAAGGCCGACAAGCGCGCCTTCGTCGCGCTGATGACGCACCTGAAGAAGATCGACGGCGACAAGCACACCGTGCTGATGGTGCAGGTCGAAAACGAGGTCGGCACCTACGGGCTGGTGCGGGACTTCGGCCCGGCCGCGCAGGCCGCATTCGAGCAGCCCGTGCCAGCCACCGTGCTGGCACGCAAGAAGCCGGTGGCCAAGGCCTCGGGCAGCTGGCGCGAGGTCTACGGCGACTACGCCGACGAGTACTTCCACGCCTGGGCCATCGCGCGCTACATCAACGAGATCGCCACGGCTGGCCGCGCTGTCTACAACCTGCCGATGTACGTCAACAACGCACTGCGCGATCCGCTGGAGCAGCCACCCAAGCCCTGGAACAAGAACTTCGCCAGCGGCGGCCCGACGTGGGACGTCATTGACATCTACAAGGCCGCGGCGCCGGCAATCGACATTGCCAGCCCCGACATCTATGCGCCAGAGTCTGAGCAGGTGAACGCCAACCTGCGCTTGTTCGGCCGCTCTGACAACCCGCTGTGGGTCCCGGAGATCGGCACCAAGCCGGCCTACGGCCGCTACCTGTGGGCGATGCTGGGCCGCGGCGCCATCGGTGTATCGCCCTTCGGCATCGACTACTTCGACTACAGCAACCACCCGCTCGGCTCCACCGAGACCGACAAGCGCATCGTCGAGCCGTTCGAGCCCGTCTACCGCATGTTCGCGCCCATGCAGCGGCTGTGGGCGCAATGGGCCTTCGAGGGCCGCACGCAGGGTGTGGCCGAAGCCGACGACCGCAAGCCGCAGCAGCTGGACTTCCCCGGCTGGACGGCCAAGATGACCTACCGGCTCGGGCGCTTCGGCGAATCGAGCTGGGGAGGCGAATTCGCCAAACCTGCAGCCGGCACGGAAGAGCCACGCGGCGGCGCTGCCCTCGCTCAGATCGGCCCCGACGAGTTTGTCATCATCGGCCAGCGCGTGCGCGTGCGCATGGAGCCGGCCGAAGGCACTCGCGGCATGCTGCTGCGCGCGGAACAGGGCCGGTTCGACGACCAGGGCCGCTGGGTCATGGAGCGGGTGTGGAACGGCGACCAGGTGGACTACGGCCTGAACCTGCCGGCCGAGCCTGTAATGCTGAAGGTCCGGATGGGGCGGCCGAAGTAAGTCGGCTGCCGGCGGCAGCGGGTCGACACCCGCTGCGCGCCGATCCGCTGACACGCCACCGACCACGTCTTCCGCTTTCGCCGTTCCCGGCCCGAGCCCTTCGCCCCTTCAGGCCCTGCCGACGCCACCTCGCAACGACCCATGACCTCCCTGACCTACGCCAGCCCCTTCCCCACCGACTTCGTCTTCGGCGTCGCCGCCGCCTCTGCCCAGATTGAGGGCGCCGCCTTCGAGGACGGTAAGGGCGAGTCCATTTGGGACCGCTTCTCGCGCACTCCCGGCAAGGTGCACGGTGGCGACACGCTCGACGTGGCCTGCGACCACTACCACCGCTTCGACGAGGACTTCGCGCTGATGGCGTCGCTCGGCGTCAAGCACTACCGGTTGTCCATCGCCTGGCCGCGCCTGTACCCGAACGGTGACGGCGAGCTGAACCCCGCGGGCATCGCCTTCTACCGCCGGCTCTTCGCCAGCATGAAGAAGCACAGCATCCAGCCCTGGGTGACGCTGTTTCACTGGGACCTGCCGCAGAGCCTCGAAGACCGCGGCGGCTGGACCTCACGCGTCACGGTCGACGCCTTCGCGCGCTATGCCGACACGGTCGTCAAGACCTTTGCCAATGACGTGAAGCACTGGATCACGATGAACGAGATCCGCTGCTTCACGCAACTGGCCTACGGGGTCGGCACGAAGGCGCCGGGCCGCAAGGAGAGCGCCAAGATCGTCAACCAGACCTTCCACCACGCGCTGCTGTGCCACGGCCACGGCGTACGGGCGGTGCGCGAGTTCGGTGGCGGGGACGCCGTCGTGGGCCTGACGGACAACTGCGACGTCTGCGTGCCCGTCACCGAGACGCCCGAGGACATCGCCGCGGCCAGGGCCTGGTTCCTGGAGAAAAACGCGCATGTGCTGGGCGCGATGCACGCCGGGCGTTATCCCGACGACTACCTCGCCCGCGTCGGCGCCGATGCGCCGGACGTGCAGCCCGGGGACTTCGACCTCATCAGCCTGCCCACCGACCACCTGGGCCTGAACGTCTATACCGGCACCTATGTGCGCGCCGGCCGCGACGGCGCGGCCTACGAGGTGCTGGACAACCCGGTCAGCTACCCGCGCGCCGACAGCGTGTGGCTGCGCCTGGTGCCACAGTCCATCTACTGGGCCACCCGCTTCGCGGCCGAGTGCTACGGCCACCAGACGCTCTACATCACCGAGAACGGCTGCGGCTACGACGACGAGCCGGTTGTACGTGGCGAGGTCTTCGACCTGCACCGCCGCGACTTCCTGCGCAACCACCTGCGCGAAGCCCACCGCGCGATTGCCGACGGTGTGCCACTGAAGGGCTACTTCCTGTGGAGCTTCATCGACAACTACGAGTGGGAGGACGGCTACCAGCGCCGCTTCGGCATCGTCCACTGCGACTACGAGACGCTGGTGCGCACGCCCAAGCTCTCGGCGCGGTACTACGCCCGGGTCATGCAGGAGCGCAAGATTCTGTGAGCCCCGCGCCTGCCCGCGCCCCGCTGGACGTGCGCGACGTCAGTCGGTTTGCCTCGGGCCCGGCTTGGGGGCGGCCCGGCGCTCGGCTCGCACATGCACGCACGGGACAGCGCAACCCGCCTATATTCCTCGCGCCGCCGCGGGCCTGTCGCTCGCCTAGCAGCCTAACGAGGAAACCAAGATGACTTCGCCCCGCTCCCCTCGCCGTCGCCAGCTCTTCGCCGCCGCCGCGCTGCCCGCCCTGGCTCCCGCAGCATTCGCCGCCACGCCGCCCAAGCGCCCCGCGCCGGGGGCCGCGCCGCTGGGCTATGCCAGCGCCTTTCCGGCCGACTTCGTCTTCGGAGTCGCTGCGGCGTCGGCACAACTGGAAGGCGCGGCCTTCGAGGATGGCAAGGGCGAGTCCGTCTGGGACCGCTTCAGCCGCATCCCCGGCAAGGTGCACAACGGCGATACGCCGGATGTCGCCTGCGACCACTACCACCGCTTCGACGAGGACTTCGCGCTGATGGCCTCGCTGGGGATCAAGACCTACCGGCTGTCCATCGCCTGGCCACGCATCTACCCGAACGGGGACGGCGAGGTGAACCCCAAGGGGCTGGACTTCTACCGGCGCCTGTTCGCCAGCATGAAGAAGCACGGCATCGAGCCCTGGGTGACGATGTTTCATTGGGACCTGCCCCAGGCCTTGGAGGACCGCGGAGGCTGGACCTCGCGGGTGACCGTCGACGCGTTCGGCCGCTACGCCGACACCATCGTCAAGGCCTTTGCGCAAGACGTGAAGCACTGGATCACGCTCAACGAGATCCTGTGCTTCACGTTGCTGGGCTACGGCACAGGCACCAAGGCGCCGGGCCGCAAGGAGTCGCCCAAGGTTGTCAACCAGACCTACCACCATGCGCTGCTGTGCCATGGCCATGGCGTGCGGGCGGTGCGGCAGTTTGGCGGCAAGGGCGCCATCGTGGGTTTGACCGACAACTGCGCCGTGGCCGTGCCGGTAACGGAGACGCCGGCCAACATCGCCGCAGCCAAGGCCTGGTTCGAGGACCGGAATGCGCAGGTGCTCGGCGCCATCCATGCCGGCAAGTACACGGCGAACTTCCTCGCCCGCGTCGGCGCCGATGCACCCGACGTGCAGCCCGGCGACTTCGGGTTGATCAGCCTGCCCACCGACTTCCTTGGTCTCAACATCTACAGCGCCACCTACGTGCGCGCCGGCAGGAACGGCGCAGCCTACGAGTCACTGCCCCATCCAACGAACTACCCGCGTGCCGACAGCGTGTGGCTGCGTCTGGTACCGCAGTGCATCTACTGGGGCACGCGCCTGGCGGCCGAGTGCTACGGCCACAAGGCCGTCTACATCACCGAGAACGGCTGCGGCTACGACGACGAGCCGGTCGTGAACGGTGAAGTGCTGGACCTGCACCGCCGCGACTACCTGCGCGGCCACCTGCGCGAGGCCCACCGTGCGATTGGCGACGGCGTGCCGCTGAAGGGCTACTTCCTGTGGTCCTTCATCGACAACTACGAGTGGGAAGACGGCTACCAGCGCCGCTTCGGCATCGTCCACTGCGACTACCAGACGCAGGTGCGCACACCCAAGTTGTCGGCCCACTACTACTCCGACGTCATCCGAGAGCGACGAATCCTGTGAACACCAGCACCCTCCATGCCGCTGCGGCGGCGCCTGCGGCCAGCGCCCGTCTGCCCCTGCGGCAGAAGATCGGCTTCGGCCTCGGCTCCATCCTCGACATGTGGGGGCACTGGCTCTATGCCTCGCTCGCGTTCCAGGTGTTCAACATCTACCTGGGCGTGGCGCCCGGGCTGATCTCCACCGTCCAGGCGATCAAGATCGTCATCGACGCTGGCTCGGACGCCGTCTTCGGCTGGCTGTCCGACAACACCCGCACCCGCTACGGCCGCCGCCGGCCCTTCATCCTGGTCGGCGGCGTGCTGGCCGGGATCGGACTGCCGCTGATGTTCGCGGTGGGCAAGGGCTGGACCGACACGCAGTACTTCATGTTCATGCTGATCAGCATGATCATCTACGTGCCGGTGATGAGCTGCTTCAACATGCCGTGGGTCAGCCTCGGCGCGGAGATGACGCCCGACTATCACGAGCGCACCTCCGTGATGGCGGTGCGCAACGCGATCCAGAAGGCGCCGGAACTGGCGATGTTCTTCGCCGCGCAGTTCACGACGCTGTCCATCTTCAACGACGTAGACGGCAAGCCCGACATCCTGCGTGGAGCGCAGACCTACACCGCCATCCTCGGGGCCATCATGGTGGCGGTGTCCATCGCCATCTTCCTGCTGGTGCGCGAGCGCTACTACGAGAAGCTCGTGGCCCGCACGCAGACGCACATCCCGCTGGCCGACACGCTGTGGCGCACGCTGCGCTGCCGGCCCTTCCGCACGGTGCTGACTATGTCGCTGGCCTACAGCATCGGCACGGCGATGGTGGGCGCCCTGGGCTACTACGCGACCGTCTACTACGTCTGCAAGGGCGACGTCGTGCTCGCCACCAAATGGAACACCGCGATGGGCCTGGCCGGCATGGCCTTCGGCTTCGCGGGCATCCCGTTCTTCTCGTGGATCGCGCGGCGCTTCGGCAAGCGCACGGGCCTGGCCTGCGTGCTGACGCTGGCCATCTGCGCCTTCATCGGCGACTGGTGGCTGTACGACCCGGAGCGCCCGGCCCTGCAGTTGCTGGCCTGCGGCTTCGTTGCCTTCACCGGCGCCGGCTTCTGGACGCTGTATGCCGCCACCATCGGCGATGTCGTGGACTACGACGAGGCCGAGACCGGCCAACGCCGAGAGGGTTCGTTCTCGGCATGCCAGTCGTGGATCTCCAAGGTGGGCATCGCGCTGGGCGTGGGCGCCTCGGGCTGGATTCTGCAGTTCACGGGCTTCGATGCGAAGCAGGCCGTGCAGACACCCGAGTCGCTGTTCTGGATCCGCATCCTGCTGTCGGGCATCCCGGTCATCGGCCTCGTACTCGCACTGATCGCCATCCTGCGCTTCCCTCTTACCGAAGGCCGCATGCTGCAGATTCGCGAGCAGCTAGAAGCGACCCGGGGGAAAGTATGAACGTCAACCGCCGCATGGCGGTGCAGGCCGCCCTCGCTGGCGCATCGCTGCCCGCCATGGCCGCGCCGCGCTTCGGCTTCGGCATCGAGGGCCAGCGCACGGCCGACCTGGGCGACGGCACCTTCATGAACCCGATCGTCGCAGGCGACCACGCCGACCCCACCATCCTGAAGGACGGGGCCGACTACTACATGACGTTCTCGTCCTTCCAGTCCTACCCGGGCGCCGTCATCTGGCACTCGATGGACCTGGTGAACTGGACGCCCATCACCGCAGCGTTGACCCAGCCGATCGGCACTGTCTGGGCCATGGACCTGATCAGGCATAAAGGCCGCTACTACCTCTACATCCCGGTGTTGCAGGATGCGGGCACCGGCATCTACGTCATCCACGCCGACGACATCCGCGGGCCGTGGAGCGCCCCGATCGACCTGAACGTGCCGGGCTGCATCGACCCCGGCCATGTGGTCGGCGAGGATGGCCGGCGCTACCTGTTCGTCAACGGCGGCCGGCGCATCCGGCTCAAGGACGACGGCCTCACCACCGATGGCCCGCTGGAGAACAACGCCTGGAGGCCTTGGCAGTACCCCAAGGACTGGGTCGTCGAGATGTTCGCGCCCGAGGGGCCCAAGCTGTTCCGCCGCGGCGAGTGGTTCTACTTGATCAGCGCCGTCGGCGGCACCGCCGGGCCGCCCACCAGCCACATGGTCACCGTGGCCCGCTCGCGCTCCGTGCACGGACCGTGGGAAGACGCCCCGAACAACCCCATCGTGCGCACGCAAAGCATCAACGAGCCCTGGTGGTCGCGTGGCCACGCCAGCGTCGTCGAAGGACCGGCGGGCGACTGGTGGATGGTCTACCACGGCTACGAAAACGGCATGCGCACGCTGGGCCGCCAGGCGCTGCTGGAGCCGGTCGAGTGGACGAGGGACGGCTGGCTACGCGCCAAGGGCGGCACGCTGGACAGGCCGCTGCCCAAGCCGCGCGGCGGCAAGGCCAGCCCGGCCGGCTTCGCGCTGTCCGACGATTTCTCATCGGGCAAGCTGGGCCTGCAATGGGCCTTCCACGCGCCCGGGCCCGAAGAAGCGAAGCGCCTGCGCTTCGAGGACAAGTCACTCGTCATCCGCGGCAAGGGCAAGGCGCTGCCCGATTCCTCGCCGCTGACCTGCGCGACGGGCGACCGCAGCTACGAGGTCACCGTCGACCTGGAGATCACGGGCGACGGCCACGGCGGCCTGGCGCTGTTCTACGAGGAGCGCGGCCATGTCGGCATCGGCTTCAGCACGACGCAGATGCTGACCTACGGCTACGGCCAGGAGCACCGGTGGATGCGCCAGGACGTGGCCACACACCGTGTGCTCATCCGCATGGCCAACCGCGAGAACGTCGTCACCTGGCACACCTCGCACGACGGTGGCAAGACCTGGACCCAGCACTCCTGGCAGATGGAGGTCTCGGGCCTGCATCACAACGTGTTCGGCGGCTTCGTGAGCCTGCGACCCGCGCTGTTCAGCGCCGGCCAGGGCGAAGTCCGCGCCCGCAACTTTGTCTATCGAGGACTCACCGCATGACTTCCCACCGTCGCCGCCAACTGCTCGCCGCCGCCGCTTCGCTGCCTCTCGTGCCCACCGCCATGGCCGCCACGCAACCCCGGCGCATCGTGCTCGACGTCGCTGAGGCCAAGGAGCCGCTGGACCGCTTCTTCGACCACTGCGTGGGCGCCGACTATCCTGGGACGACCTACCGCCACGATGCACTCGCACAGCTGAAGACGACGGTGGACGAACTGGGCTTTCGCTACCTGCGCTTCCACGCCATCTTCCACGACGTCTTCAAGACGGTCACGCGCGACGCCGCCGGCAAGCTGGTCTTCGACTTCACCGGCATCGACAAGCTCTACGACGCAATGCTGGCGCGCCGCATCAAGCCCTTCGTCGAGCTGGGCTTCACGCCGCTGGCGCTGAAGACCTCGGACAACAAGATCTTCTACTGGGAGGGCAACACCTCCCACCCGCAGCCGGACGGCTGGGTGCAGCTGATCGACGCCTTCATCCGCCACCTGCTGGACCGCTACGGCGCGCCCGAGGTGCACGACTGGTACTTCGAGGTCTGGAACGAACCCAACCTCGACGGCTTCTGGGAGAAGGCCGATCAAAAGGCCTACTTCGACCTCTACACCCGCACCGCCAAGACCATTAAGGCCATCAGCCCGCTGTTGCGCGTGGGTGGCCCGTCCACGGCCGGTGCAGCCTGGGTGCCGGAATTCCTGGCGCACGCCAAGGCCACCGCCACCCCGGTGGACTTCATCACGACACACACCTATGGCGTCGACGAAGGCTTCCTCGACGAGTTCGGCAAGGAAGACCGCAAACTATCCAAGTCGCCGGATGCCATCGTGGGCGACGTGCGCCGGGTGCGCAAGGAAATTGAGGCCTCCCACCTGCCGGGCCTGCCGCTGTTCTTCACCGAGTGGAGCACCAGCTACAACCCGCGCGACTTGGTGCACGACTCCTACATGAGCGCGCCTTACGTGCTGACCAAGCTGAAGCAGACCCAGGGCCTGGCCCAACACATGAGCTACTGGGTCTACAGCGACCTGTTCGAGGAGCCAGGCCCGCCGGACGCCCCCTTCCACGGCGGCTTCGGCCTGATGACGCGCGAGGGCATCCGCAAGCCGGTGTGGTTCGCCTACCGCTACCTGGCGCAGTTGCAGGGCAGGGAGGTGCCGACGAGCGACGGCTTCACCTGGGCCGCCACCGATGGCCAGCAACTGCAGGCCATCGTCTGGGACTGGCGCAACCCGGAGCAGAAGGTCAGCAACCGCAGCTTCTTCGGCAAGGTACGGCCGGCGCGAGACGTCGGCAGCACCACGGTGGAGCTGCGCCACCTGCCGCCAGGCACCTACCGGCTCACGCAACGCCGTACCGGCTTCGAGGCGAACGACGCGCACACCGCCTACCTGAAGATGGGCTCACCGAAGGATCTCGACGCCCGCCAGCTCGCCCAGCTGCAAGGCCTCACGACCGACCAGCCCGAGGTGCAACGCGAGATCCGCGTCGGCGCGAACGGCGCCGCCACAGTCACACTGAAGATGCGCAGCCACGACGTGGTGCTGCTGAGCCTGCGGAAGCTGCCGGCCTGAAGCGGCACACCGACACGACGGCCCGCCCGCTGACGATCAGTCAGCCGTGGGCCGGCCGCCGTCTCGCGCCGCCCAACGCGCCGCCAGCAGGCTGGCGCCCCAATGGGTCGGTGCGAGCTCGTACCACAACGGATACTCGCCCGTGAAGAGGCCACTGAACCCGCCCATCTCGAACAGGTAGAACGCCCAACCGAGCGCGCCCACGGCGAAGCAGGCCCAATAGGGCTTGCTGCGGACGATGGCATGGCTGAGCCGGGCCCCTAGGACAAAGGCGAGGAACGACAACGCCACGTCGGCCAGCAACAGCGAATCGGTCGCGCTGCCGGGTCCTTCGTAGCCATGGCCCAACACCAGCACGCTGGCAATCTCCGGCGCGACAAGCCACGACAGGATCAGCGCCACCGTCGCACCGACGGTGGCACCCAGCCACAACCGCGCCCACGAAAACGCCGGCGCGGCCACGCCCGGGACTCAGCGGGAAATCAGCAGATCCTCGGGCTGCTTGCCCGCAGCGATTGCGTCCTTGAACCAGTTGGGCCGCTTGCCCACGCCGGACCAGGTGCGCCCGGCGCCATCGGTGTACTTGGCCACGCCGCCCTGCTTCTTGGCCGCCGGCTTGCGCACCTTGCCGGCCGACTTCGGCGTGGCAGCACGGGCGCGGCGTGCACGCGGCGCCGACTCGCCGAACAACTCGTCGGCCGTGATGTCGTAATGGGTAATCGCTTCCTTGATGCGATCGACGACTTCCGCCTTTTCACGCGAGCGCAAAGCATCCGCCTGTTTCTGCAATTGATCGATTTGCTTCAGTAGCGATTGCAGTGTCTTTGCCATACCGGACTCCAGCGTCTGTAATTGTTCGGGTGCTGCATTCAATCACAGTTGTCGCGACCGGCCGGCTGGCGGAAACCTTTCATTGCCTGTGCAATGGCAGGCGAATGACACCGCGTATGACGGCATCAATGGCGCGGCATTGCACAAACGACATTCGCCACAATGAGACCGAGACCCCGGCGGGTATGCACCGGCAGCGCTGAATGTGTCAATCCAGCCGGCGACGGGACCCCAATGCACCCGCTGCGCCCAACAGCCCCAGCAGCCACACACCGGATGCCGCACCGCCACCGCCACCCGACGTGGCCGCCGGAGCAGGCGTGGGCGCTGGAGTGGGTGCCGGCGTCGGCGCAGGTGTGGGGGCTGGCGTGGGTGCCGGTGTCGGCGCTGGGGTGGGCGCCGGCGTCGGTGCTGGGGTCGGCGCTGGGGTGGGCGCCGGCGTCGGTGCAGGCGTCGGCACCGGAATCGCCGTGCTGCCCTGCTGCGCGCCACAGCGGGTCAGTGCCGCGCTCTGCAGGCCCAGCGACGCGCGCACCGGCGGCGTGTAGCTGGCCGGCGTCAAAGCGAACTTCACCGCCTCTGCCGCATCCAGCAGGCCGGCGCCACCGGTTGTGTCATTGAACGTGCAGCGGCGCTTGTTCAGCGTCGTGCAATAGCCCAGCGCGTAGGCAGTGACGTGTGGACGGGCGCTCGCCTTCAGGCCCGCCTCCACCTGCGCGAGTGTCAAAGCGGGATTGGTCGCCCACATCAGCGCGGCCGCGCCGGCAACCTGAGGCGCCGCGAAGCTGGTTCCGGCGACGGCGCCGTAGCCGGCCTTGTCCGGCGCCGTCGTGCCCGTGTTCGTCGTCGACACGATGCCGGTGTCGGCCAGGTCGTTGTCGCATGTGGCGCCATTCGCTGAATCGCCGCCAGGTACGGCCAGCTTCACCTCGGTGCCGAAGTTGGAATAGATGGACTTGAAGCCCTGTCGGTTCGCCGCCGCGACGGCGAAGACGCCGGCGCAGTTCGCCGGCCGACCCACGGAGCCGCTCTGATTGCCTGCCGCCGCCACAACCAGCACACCCTGGCTGCGCAACTCGGTCACAGCGTCGCTGTACAGCCGCGCGGCGGCCGCCACGTTGGGATCCGTGTCGTTGACGTTGCACGACGGCGGGCGCCCGGTGGTCTTGTCCGGCACGCCGGCAAACCCGATAACGAGGACCTTGGCGGGGCTCGGATTGGCCGGCACACCGGCCACCGTCAAGCCTGCCGCCCAGCGCATGCCGTCCACCATGTCGGCCACCGACGCGCCGCATTTGCCCGAAACGCGGACGGGCAGGATGCGCACGTTCCAGTTGATGCCGGCCACGCCGTTGGCATTGTTCGTGACGGCCCCCAGCTGGCCGGCAACCACCGTGCCGTGCCAGCTGCTGACCGGGTTGACGACGCAGCCGTCCCACAGAGCGGTGTTGGCGTCGTATTCGACCTGCGTCAGCGCATCGCCCGGATCATTCGCGTTGGCACTGCGGCCCACGCCGCCATTGTTGGCGTACTCCGGCTTACTGACGAAGTTGTAGCCCGCCAGCAGGTTGGCGTTCAGGTCGGCATGCGACGTGATGCCCGAGTCCAGTACAGCGATGACCGGCGAGGCCGCATTCTTGGTCGTGTCCCAGGCCTTTGTGAAGTTGGCGACGCCCGCGTTGGTCGTGTCGCTCTGGTCGTCAAGCCACCACTGCGCATTGGCCGGGTCTGCGGGGCGGAACAGTGAGTCCGTCGGCACGGCGGCACGGCGCTCGTGCAGGTCCGGCATCGCATGCGCCAGGCGTCCGTCGGCTCGCAGCCGGGTCAGCCAGACGGCGGAGTTGCCGGCGGCGTCGGCCAGCGGCTGCAGCCGCCACCAGCCTGAGCCCAGCGGGCGGTCGGCGGCCATCGGCACGCCAGCGTCGGCCAGCACACGGCCGAGCAAGGCCTGCTGCTCGCGCGGGTCGGCCGGCGCGTCCGCCAGCTTGACGATCAACGGGGCCGAAGCGCGCGACGCCACGACTCGCACCGGCAGCCGCGCGGCCAGCACGGCGGCGGAGACCGCCACACCGGCCACCGTCGCAGCCGCGACGAACTGGTTGAAGCGAAAGGCCCGCGACGTCGGGCGGGGCGGCGGGGTCAGGGCAGGCAGCGTCTTCATCGGGCCGGCACGGTAGGCGCCTGCAGTGAAGGGGCCATGACATGGCTCCAACGGACCACGGCCGTCGTCACGAATCTGTATTTCATGCCGTGGTCACTGCGCCTTCCTAAGCTGCGCCGCCCTGACCCGTTCGGACCATGACCACCACCACCCGCCCCCTTCACCAACGCGGCTTCACGCTGCTGGAACTGCTTGTCGTCATGGTCATCATCGGCCTGCTGGCCGGCTATGTCGGCCCCAAATTCTTCGGCCAGATCGGCAAGAGCGAGGTGAAGGCGGCGCGCGCGCAGATCGATGCGTTGCAGAAGGCCCTGGACCAATACCGCCTCGACATTGGCCACTATCCTGCGACCGAGCAGGGCCTCTCCGCGCTGAACGCGAAGCCTGCCGACGAGCCCAAATGGGCCGGCCCCTACCTGGCCAAGGCCGTGCCCAAGGACCCCTGGGGACACGACTACCAATACCGTGCGCCGGGTGAGCACGGCGAGTACGACCTGCAGTCCTACGGCAAGGACGGCCGCCCCGGCGGCGAGGGCGAAGACGCCGACCTCACGTCCTGGTAAGCCACGCATGGCCGAGTTCGTCGTCCGCTATCTCGATGCCCAGCGCCGGCCGGCGCAGGCGCGGGTGCGCGCGACGGATGCCGGTGGCGTCGCGGCGGCGCTGGGCCTGCCGCCAGCCTCGCTTCTGGCCATCGAACCGGCCGAGGCCCAGCCGCTGCAAACGCGCGGCGGCCGCTTTCCGCGCCGGCAGTTCGCGCAGCAACTGGCCGTGCTACTGCGCGCCGGCATCCCGCTGCTGGAAGCGCTGCAGACGCTGCAGTCGCAGGACAACCCACCCTCGGTCAGCGCCGCACTCGCCGGCGTCGTGGAGCGCATCCAGCAGGGCGAGTCGTTCTCCGTCGCACTCGCGTCGCAGCCCCAGGCCTTCGACAGTCTGTTTATCGCCGTCGTGGAGGCCAGCGAGCGCAGTGGACAGGTCGAACAGGCGCTGTTCGAACAGGCGAGCTATCTGGCTTGGGTGGAGCAGCTGCGCGGCAAGCTGGTCGCCGCGGCCATCTATCCGGCGATGCTGATCACGGCGGGCACGTCCGTCGTGCTGTTCCTGCTGGTATTCGTCGTGCCGCGCTTCGCCGGGCTGCTGGACGGCGTGGGCGGCGACATGCCGCTGGCCTCCCGCGCGCTGATTGCCGTGGGCCGCTTCAGCGGCGCGCATCCGGTGGCGCTGCTGCTGATCGCCGCTGTGCTGGTGGCGACGCCAGTGCTGGCCTGGCAGCGTGGCCTGCGCGAAGCAGTGCAGTCGCGGCTGTGGCGACTGCCGCTGGTGGGGCCGAAGCTGCATCTGCTCGCGCTCGCACAGCTGTACCGCTGCCTGGCCATGCTGCTGTTGGCGGGCGTGCCCATCGTGCCGGCGTTGGTGAACGCGCGAGGCGTCGTGGCCGCCCACCTGCGGGACGCGCTTGACCGCGCGACTGAGTCGGTGAAGCTGGGCGAGCGGCTGTCGGTGTGCCTGCAGCGCGAGGGGCTGGCCACGCCGGTGTCGCTGCGCATGTTGCGGGTGGGCGAGCACAGCGGCGAGCTGGGGGCGATGCTGGCGCAGGCGGCGGGCTTCTACGACGAGGAGCTGTCGCGGCTGTCGGACCTGGTGACACGGCTCGTGAATCCGGTATTGATGCTGATCATGGGGTTGGTGATCGGCACGGTGGTGGTACTGATGTATCTGCCGATTTTTCAGTTGGTGGATCAGGTGCAGTGATGGAGAAAGCGTCGCTGCTCGCAGCTTTGTCCTCGTGCCGCCTGCCGTGCCGGGAATCCTCCACCGCGGACTTCGGCAGAACACCGATGAGGGTCCAAGCATGAACGCACTGCTCAGGCCCGACCGCGACGTGCTCGCTCAGCTCCCGGCGACCGACGCCCCCTGGGCCCTCACCTTCACCCCCTGGCCTCACGCCGAAGCCCAGCGCTGGCGCGCCGTCATGGCCACGTCCGCCAAGGGCCGTCTGGCGCTGCTCGCCGACCGCCCGCTCGAGCCACTGCTACGCCTGCGCATCGAATCGCGCCTGCAGAAGCCCATCCTCTGGTGGCCCTGCGAGCCCACCGACGTCGACGCGCTGCTCGAAGCTGGCGAAGCCGACTACCGCGCGCTAGGCGACCTCGCGGCATCCTTCGAGACGGCCACCCATGACACGCAGGCCGCGCAAGAGCTGTCGGCGCTGCACCTGGCCGAGCAGGCCAGCCCCGTCGTGCGGCTGCTGGACGCCACGCTCTACGACGCGCTGCAGGACGGCGCCAGCGACATCCACTTCGAGTGCCAGCTGCGCGGCATGAAGATCCGCAGCCGCATCGACGGCGTCATGCTCGACGTGAAGACCATCGACGGCGTGCAGGCGGCCGAACAGCTCGTCTCGCGGCTGAAAGTCATGGCCGAGCTGGACATCGGCGAACGCCGGCTGCCGCAGGACGGGCGCTTCAAGCTGCGCGTACAGGGCCGCGAGGTCGATTTCCGGCTTTCAATCATGCCCAGCGTGTTCGGCGAGGATGCCGTCGTCCGCGTGCTGGACCGCGCGCAGGTCGAGGCCCAGGGCACCCTGACGCTAGACGCCCTCGGCTTCGAACCCGAGGCCCGCGCGCAGATCCGCGCGCTGGCCCGCCAGCCGCACGGCATGCTGCTGGTCACCGGTCCCACTGGCTCGGGCAAGACGACGACGCTCTACGCCGCGATCAGCGAGGTCAACACCGGCCGCGACAAGATCATCACGATCGAAGACCCGGTCGAATACCAGCTGCCGGGCGTCGTGCAGATCCCCGTCAATGAAAAGAAGGGCCTGACCTTCGCGCGCGGGCTGCGCTCGGTGCTGCGGCACGACCCGGACCGCGTCATGGTCGGCGAGATCCGCGACGCCGAGACTGCGCAGATCGCCGTGCAGGCGGCGCTGACCGGCCACCTCGTGTTCAGCACGGTGCATGCAAACAACGCGTTTGACGTCGTCGGCCGCTTTATGCACATGGGGCTGGACCTCTACAACGTCGTCTCCGCGTTGAACGGCGTGCTGGCCCAGCGGCTGATGCGCATCAACTGCCGGCACTGCCTGCAGCCGCTACCGGCCACGGCCGCGGTGCTGCGCGACCACGGCCTGCCCGAAGACGCCGCACTGGTGCACGGCGCCGGCTGCTCGCACTGCCGCGGCACCGGCTACAAGGGCCGCCGCGCCGTCAGCGAGCTGCTTTGGCTGGACGACGAATTGCGCGACCTCATCGCCGGCCGCGCGCCGCTGTCGCGCATCAAGGAGGCCGCACGCAGCCGCGGCATGCGCTCGCTTCGGGACGCCGCCGTGGCACTCGTGCTGCGCGGCGAATCGACCCTCGAGGAACTGGAACGTGTCACGCTCGCGGACTGAACGACTGCTGCTGACGGCCGATGGCGTCGTCGACGCGCAGGGCCAGGCCTGGCCCGACTTCGCGGCCTGGTGCGCGGCGCATGCCGGCGGCCGTGTGGCGCTCTTCACCCCGCCGCAGCAGGTGCACAGCCTGCTGGTGCCCGAAGACCTGCCGCTGGCCGATGACGACGCGCTGCTGGGCTATGCACGGCTGCAGTTCAGCCACTACTTCGGCCCCGCGGCGCAGGCCTGGCCGCTCGCCGCGGCGGCGCGCGTGGCCTGCGCGCTGACCGGTGTGGACCTGGCTGCACTGCAGTCTGTGGCCGCCGCGCACCGCGTGCGCCTCGTGTCACTGCAGCCCAGCTGGACGCTGGCAGTAGCGGCCGAGGGTGATGTCACCGTTCGCGACGGCACGATGCTGACGGTGCTGCGTTTCGACGGTGACCGGCTCGCCGACCTCCAGCAGCAGCTGGTGGACGACGAGCTGCTGCACACGCTGCACGGCCCGCGCATCGTCGATGCGCAGATGCTGCTGACCCGGCCGGGTCACGCCACGGGGCCGGACTTCATCAAGCGCCCCTCACGGGTGCGTACGCTCGTCTGGGCGTGGACCGCTACCGCCGCCGCGGCCTGCGGGCTGGTGGCCTGGCAGGTTCAGGGCCAGCAGCAGGAGGCCCAGCGCCTGGCCGAACAGGCCGCGGTGCTGGATCGCCTCGCCCGCCCCGCAGCCGCAAGGCCCGCAGCAGCCAACACGGCGGCCACCACCGCGGCGCGCGCGCGCACCGGCGCCGCAGCGCGGCAGCTCGACACCGACTGGGCTGCGCTGTGGACCGACGTCGAGCGTGCGCTGCCGCCCAGCCTGCAGCTCACCGCGCTGGATCTGGAACGCCAGTCGCTGCGACTGGAGGGCCAGGCGGGCGACACCGAGGCCGTGACGCGGCTCGTCGACCGGCTGGCCATGCAGGCGGGCGCGGGCGAGGAAGTCGTGCTGACCCGCCTGCAGAAGCAAGACACGCCGGCCGATGCCGGCGGTTCACTGCGCTTCGAGCTCGTGCGTCGGGCGGGAGCGGCGCGATGAGGCGCTGGTGGTTCGCTGCACGGCGCGCCGGCTGGCCGGCGCTGCTGGCCCTGGCCCTCACGCTGGCTGCGGTAGCCGGGGCCGTGTGGCTGCCGGCGCAGCAGTCGCGGCTGGATGCCGAGCGGCAGTCTCTGGCCCAGCGCCGCGCTGCACTGGCCGGTCGCCCGGCATTGGCCTCGAATGGCGATGCCTTCACAGCAAGCCTGCCGCCCGACAACGAACGCCAGGCGCGCACAGCAGCACTGCTGGCACTGGCGACCGAGCTTGGCCTGCCGCTGCCGCGCAGCGAGTTCCGCTACCAGGCCGACCGCGAGGCCGGCATCGCGCAGTACCGCATCGCGATGCAGCTCAACGGCCGCTACGCCACGCTTCGTGACTTCATCGCCGAGGGGCTGAAGCGCGACCCCGGGCTGGCACTCGACGGCGTGCGGCTGCGCCGCGACGCGGGAAGGCCCGGCGAGGTGAAGGCCGAGCTCGCGTGGGTGCTGCACATGCAGGTGGCCCGGTGAAGCCGCACCACCTCGCGCCGCGCCAGTGGGCACTGGCCGGTGCGCTGGCGCTGAGCCTGGCGGCCACGGCCTGGGTGTCGGGCAACGACGAGCCTGCCGAACAGGTCGCGACGGCGCCGCGGCGCGCCCCACTCGCAGCCGTGTATGCCATCGAGCCGGCGTCTGCAACCGGCGCCCACGGCACCCGCAACGCCCGCGGAGACTGGCCGACGCTGGATCCGCTGGCCCAGGCCGCCTGGGGCGACGCCGCGCCCGCCACGGTGGCCGCCACGCCGCCACCGGCCGCCGCTGCGCCCGACGAGCCACCGCCACCGCCCAGCGCACCGCCCTTCCCGTACCAGCTGGTCGGCCGCCTGACCGATGGGGCGTCGCGCGCCGTGCTGAACAACGCGCAGCGCAGCGCCGTCGTCGGCGCGGGCGAGGTGGTGGACGGCGCCTGGCGCGTGGACGCCGTCGAGCCCGGTGGCCTGCGCCTGACCTACCTGCCGCTGGGCCAGGCCCAGTTCGTTCCCTTCGCCAGCCCGCCTGCATGAGCCGCCTGCCTGCCCTCGCCCTCGCATCCCTCACCGCCGCGCTGCTGACGGCCTGCATCAGCAACCCCGCGCTGCGCGAGGCCGACACGCTGGCCCGCCGCGGCGAGCATGAAGGCGCCTGGCGGCTGCTGCGCGACGCCGCCGCGTCGGAGCCGCAAGACAACGAGCTGCGCACCGCCGCGCAACGCGAGCGCGAATTGGGCCTGCTGGCACTGGCCACGCAGGCCGAGAGCGCCCGCGCCGGTGGCCAGCTCGACATCGCCGGCGAACTGCTGCAGCGCATGCAGGACGTTGATGCGCAGGCCCCTCGTACGCGGGCGCTGCAGGCGGCGCTGCGTCGCGCCCGCGCGCACGAGGCCAGGCTGGCGCAAGCCGCGCGGCAGCTGAAGGACGGCCAGGTCGACGCGGCGCGCGAGGCCGTCACGCAGGTGCTGGCCGAAGACCCCGGGCACCCGCAGGCGCTCGCGCTGCAGCAGAAGCTGCGACAGCGCTTCGCGCCGCCACCGGTGCCGTCCACGCTGGCCGCGGCGTACCAGAAGCCGGTGAGCCTGGAGTTCCGCGATGCGCCGCTGCGCACCGTCTTCGAGGCGCTGGGGCGCGGCGCCGGCGTCAACTTCGTGTTCGACAAAGACGTGAAGGCGGACGCGCGCGTCAGCATCTACCTGAAGGAGGTCAGCGTCGATGAGGCGATGCGCGTCATCCTCAGCACGCAGCAGCTGGAGCGCAAGCTGCTGAACGACAACTCGGTGCTGATCTACCCCAACACGCAGCAGAAGCAGCGTGAGCACCAGGAGCTGGTCACGCGCAGCTTCTACCTGAATAACGCCGACGTGAAACAGGCCCAGGCCCTCGTTCGCATGATGGCCAAGACGCGCGACCTGTTCATCGACGAGCGGCTGAACCTGCTCGTCGCGCGCGACACGCCCGAGGTCATCGCAATGATCGAGCAGCTCGTGGCCGGGCTGGACCTGCCTGAGCCCGAGGTCATGCTGGACGTAGAGGTGCTGGAGATCGCCAACGACCGCAGCGCCGAGGCTGGCCTCAACTGGGCCACCGACGCCACCTACGGCAGCCTGGACAGCAGCGCCAGCCTGGTGCCGTGGGCCACGCGCGGCAGCTTCCGCACGCTGGTGGCCAATCCGGTCGTCGCCGCGCGGCTGAAAGGCTCGTCGGGCACGAGCAACCTGCTGGCCAACCCCAAGCTGCGCGCGCGCAACAAGGAGAAGGCCAAGATCCAGATCGGCGACAAGGTGCCCGTGTTCACGAGCACGTCGACAGCGAACGTCGGTGTGTCCACCGCGGTGACCTACATCGACGTGGGCATCAAGCTGGAAGTGGAGCCCACCGTGCAGCTGGACAACGAGGTCGTCATGAAGGTGGCGCTGGAGGTCAGCAGCCTGGGCGTGAAGGAAAGCTCTGGCGGCCCGCAGCCCACCAGCGCCTATCGCATCGGCACGCGCAACGCGTCCACATCGCTGCGGCTGCGCGACGGCGAGACCCAGGTGCTGGCCGGCCTCATCAACGACGAGGACCGCAAGAACATCAGCGGCGTGCCCTATGTGTCTGAGACGCCGTTGCTGGGTCGACTGTTCGGCGTGCACAGCGACAGTCGCAAGAAGAGCGAGATCGTGCTGCTGATCACGCCGCATGTGCTGCGCAACGTCAGCCTGCCCGAGGCCAGCCAGACCATCCTGCCGTCGGGCTTTGATGCGAACCCGGGTGCCGAGGGCGTGCGGCTGCGTTCGCGCGGCACGGTGGCCGCGCCGCTCGCCGGCACCACACTTGCGCCCAACGTCGCGCCGCCCGCGCCGGCCGCAGCGCCCGCCCGCACGGGCGAGGCCGTCGTCGAGCTGCAGACCACGGCGAACGCCGCCGTTGGCGAGACGCTGTCGGTGGGGCTTACCAACACCGCCGCGGTGCCGGTGTCGGGCACGCTGACCTACGACGTATCGCTGTTCACGCTGGCCGACGCCACCGGGGCCGAGGCCAGCAGCGGCAGCGTGCCGGTGGAGCTGGCACCGCAAGGCCAGAAGGTCGTCGTGCTGCGTGCGCGGCCCGGCGCAGCCGGGCAGTCTGGCGTCGTCGAGTTCGTCAACACGAAGGCGACGGGCCCCAAAGGCGAGGTGCTGAACGTGCGCGTGGAAGGCGAATCCAGTGTCGAGATCCGCGCGCAGTAGCCGGCGTAGCCGCGGCTTCACGCTCGTGGAGATTCTGGCCGTCGTCACCATCGTCGGCATCCTCGCCGCCGCGGCCCAGCCGCTGGCCGTGTGGGTGCACAAGCGACAGCGCGAGGCCGAGCTGCGCCAGGCGCTGCGCGCGCTGCGCGGCGGGCTGGACGCCTACTTCCAGGCCGCGCGCGAAGGCCGCATCACGCTGAAGGCCGACGACAGCGGGTACCCGCCGACGCTCGACGCGCTGGTGCAGGGCGTGCCCGACGCCAGGGACCCACAGCGCCAGAAGCGCCTGTACTTCCTGCGTCGATTGCCACGCGACCCTTTTGCCGACGCGACGCTGCCCCCAGCGCAGACCTGGGGTCTGCGCAGCTACGACAGCCCACCCGAGTCGCCCGCGCCGGGCCGCGACGTGTTTGACGTGCATTCGCTCGCCGAGGGCATCGCCCTCGACGGCAGCCGCTACCGGGACTGGTGAGGCCACATGCGACGCCACCGCGGCTTCACGCTCATCGAGCTCATCGTCGTCATGGCCATCGTGGCGCTGCTGGCCGGCATCGCCGCGCCGCGCTACTTCGCCTCGGTGGACCGGGCCAAGGTAAACGCTCTGCGCTCCTCGCTAGCCGTCATGCGCGACGCACTCGACAAGTACGCCGCGGACAAGGGCCGCTATCCCGACTCGCTGGAGCAGCTGGTGCAGGACCGCTACCTGCGCCAGGTGCCGGAGGACCCGCTGACCGGCAGCACGCAGAGCTGGATCACGCTGCCGCCGCCCGACAACGCCGACCTGGTCGGCCAGGTCGGCGACGTGCGCAGCGGCGCGGCCGGCCGCGCGCCGGACGGGAGTCTCTATGCGGAATGGTGAACGCCGGCGCGGCGGCCCTGCCGCGCGCGGCTTCACCTATCTTTGGCTGCTGTTCGTGCTGGCGCTTGGCGGCGTGGCGCTGGCCGCGCTGGGCGAGCTGGAGAGCACGCGCCAACAGCGTGAACGCGAGGCGGAGCTGCGCTTTCGCGGCGAGGCCATCGCAGCGGCACTGGGCCGTTACACCGAGACCACGCCCGTTGGCCAGCCGCCGCTCGCGCAGTCGCTGGGGGACCTGTTGGCCGACAGGCGTTTCACGAGGCCTCGCCGCCACCTGAGGCAGCTCTACGCCGACCCCTTCACCGGCCAGCCCGACTGGGAACTCATCGTCGGCCAGTCCGTCGCCGGCATCGACACCGAAGGCGCGGCCGGTGCGCCGGTGTCCACCGGCATCATCGGCGTGCGGTCGCGCTCGACTCGGCGGCTGCTGGCCACAGCCGGCGGGCGCACGACGGCCCGCGATTGGGTGTTCATGTCGCCCACAACAGTTCCTTCAGCCCCGGGGTCATGAGCCGAACGGCTCATCCTTTCCGCAAGCCTTCAACGGCGAGTCACGGGCCGTTTCTAGAGTTTGCGTTGTGTGAGTCCGTTGCGAAGTTCTGTGACGCTCCCGCAAAGCTCCTGCAACCCGATGCGACGAAGAAACGCAGTGCCCATGCCAATGACGGAAGCTCCGACCACACCCCCCACCAGCACGCCGATCGGCGACCCGGTCGAAGCCATCGTGCGCGCAGCCGAGTCGGCGCTGACCGTGCGGCGCCGCTATCAGTTCTTCGTCTGGACGCAGAGCTATCTGAGCCGCCTCATCCCGCACCAACTGGCCGTCTGCGGTAGCTATGACCGCGCCTCGCGCGAGCTGCTGTTCGACGTCTTCAACAGCGTGAGCCTGGACCCGGCGCTGATGGACGCGCTGGGCGATGCGCGCAGCCTGCTGATGCAGCACTGGCAGGCCCGCTGGCTGGAGGCCCGCGGCCGTCCGGCCGTCATCGAGACCGCCGACCTTGCCTTCACGTCGCTTGCGCCGGTGCGCGACGCGCTCCAGGCGGCCCATTTCCATACCGTGCTGGTCCATGGCGTGTCGCGCCCGCAGCGCCCACAAGAGATCGAGAGCTTCTTTGTCTTCGCCTCGCAGGACGGTCCGACGCTCGCCGCGCTCAGCAGCCGGCTGGAGCTGCTCATCCCCCACATCCACGGCGCGTGGCAGCGCGTGCAGGCGGTGGAGCGCGACGTGGGCCTGCCCGGCGCGCCGCAGGCGCCAGTCGTGCGCGCGGCAGGCGTCACGCTGCGCGAGCGCGAGATCCTCGGCTGGCTGCGCGAGGGCAAGAGCAACCAGCAGATCGCCGAGGAGCTGGGCATCAGCGCGCTGACCGTGAAGAACCACGTGCAGAAGATCCTGCGCAAGCTGGGCGCCGCCAACCGCGCCCAGGCCGTGGCGCAGGCCATGTCGCTGCAACTGCTGGACCGCCCAGCGACGCCACCACCGCGCCCCCGGCTGCTGCCCTGAGCCGAAAGGCGAGCCAGGCATGGGCTGAACGGCCTACGACCGAACGGCTCATGGGTTTGCCCCTAGTCCCTTCGGACTGCGAACGAAATCACAACCCGGTGCGCATGTCACGTCGCTCCACAAGAATGCCGGCGGAACCGATCTTCCGGATCACTGCTCTTTGAACGCGGGTCACCCGACCCAGGCGCCCAAGGTCTCTCCCGATTGCCACCAGCGATCCAGGGGCGGCAGCCAGGCGTGACGGCACGCGGCCACGGTTGGCCGCGCGTCCCTTCACCACTGACTACGGAGAAATCCCATGAAGTTCAAGACCATTGCCCTGGCCGCCCTGATGGCCGCCGCCGCTCCCGCTTTCGCCACCATCAACACCAGTGGCAACCTCGGCGAGGGCGAGTACGTCTTCATCGCCACCAACAGCGCCGGCTCCTACGCACAGGATCTGGGCATCACGACCGACGCTATCGCCGCCCTCACGAGCGGCCAGTCGTTCTCCCAGTCGGTCGCAGGCACGGAATGGAACAAGTTCCTGTCTTTCGGCGGCGCCAACACCCAATGGGCCATCATCGCCGTGCAGCCGCTGGACGCTGGCCTGAACCCCGGCGAAATCAACGCCTGGACCACCCGCAACATCAACCAGGCCCTGGGCACCATCCAGAACACCCAGTCGAACGATGGCTCCAGCAATCTGGCTGTGCACTTTGCCGACATCGACAGCCTGTCCACCCCCAAGGTCGACAACAACCGCAAGGCGTCCGCCTTCGGCACGCTGACCTACTCCGACAAGGGCGTCACGTCGTTCAACGGCTTCTTCAATGCCCGCAACGACATCGGCACCCAGTCCGAACTGGTGTACCTGACCGCCTCCAGCGACGTCACTGACGCGCCGTCGCAGTACTCCGTGCTGAAGACCGTTGCCAACTTCGATGGCACCACGGTGTCCTTCGCCTCTACCGCCGCTCCGGTGCCGGAGCCGAGCACCTACGCCATGCTGGCCGCCGGCCTGGCAGCCGTCGGTTTCCTCGCCCGCCGTCGCAAGGCCTAAGGCCTTCGCCCAGCCGGGCACGCGCCCGGCCACCTCCCTCGATTCCGCCAGCCGCCCTCGAAGGGCGAGCCTGGCGGAGCCCTGCCCGAACGTTTGACGCGAAAGCTTCATCATGAAACTCCGTTCCTCCCTGATCGCCCTGGCCTGCCTGGCTTCCTTCGGTGCCGCTCATGCCCTGACGCCTGCCGAAGTCGTCGCTGCGCGTGCTGATGGTTCCCTGAAAGAAGTTCGCCTGGCCGGCGCTTCCGCGTTGCGCCTGCTGATCGGTGCGTACATCCAAGCCGACCTGGCTCAGCCTTCGACCTTCGATGTCTTCTATGACTCGGCGGCTGGTTCCAACCACCGCGCCTACTCGTTCCGCACCAAGGTCGCCATCGGCTCCTGGCCCGTTGGCACGCCGGTCGTCATCTACAAGCGCGACCAAGGCGGCTCCGCTCAGGGCGTGACGCCGCTGCTCAACGGCGGCGACGCCACCCAGGCTCACATGCTGATCGACGCCAGCTGCGCGGCCGGCTCCGGTCCTTCGCCGGCGACGGACATCCAAAAGCCCGGCTTCATCTGCGGCGCCACGACCACGGCGCTGGCCCATGCCGGCTTCTCCGATGTGGAGCCGGCGCTGCTGCAGGCTTCTATCAACGGCGGCACGAACCTCGATGTCTCCGGCCTGGACGCTGCCGGCTTCGTGCAGAACATCTTCGCCGTCGCCGTCAACAAGAAGCTGTACCTTGCGCTGCAGAAGGCCCAAGGGCTGGTCGATGCGAGCGCGACCGAGATCAATGAATCGGCCGCGGCTCAGCCGAGCATCCCCAAGACCTTCATCGCCGGCGCTCTGACCGGCCAGCTCAATGGCAGCTCGACGTCGAAGAAGGGCTGGAACCTGCTGATTCCCGCTTCTGTCGACAGCAACATCAACAACAAGCGCATCAACGTCTGCCGTCGCACCCCGGGCTCGGGCACGCAAGCCGCGTCGAACATGTACTTCGCCAACAACCCCTGCGGTGGTACGGCCAACCAGTACACGCCGGTGGCAGGCACGACGAGCGCGACGCCGTCGGTCCTCGGCTCCCTGACCGTTCAGCAAGGCAGCAGCACGGGTGTCGTCGAAGGCTGCCTGGCCAGCGTCGAAGCCCTGTCCGACAGCACCGGTGGCGGCTACGCCTTTGGCGTCCTGGGTCGTGAAAACAACCCGCAGGCCATCGTCAACGGCACGCCCTCTGAGAAAGGCTACCGCTACGTCAAGCTCAGCGGCGCAACGCCCGCCCGCGCGGCCCTCATCGCCGGCGACTATGACTTCGCTGTTGAAGCGTCGATGCAATGGGCCAAGGCCGGTGCTGCCAACGCTCCCGCCACCGACGTGCTGAACCTGCTGGCCAAGATGCGCAGCGAAATGGGCAAGGCCTCCATCCTGCAAGGGCTCGACGCCGATCTGCAGAACGGCCTGGCTGCTCTGCCGTCGACCGCCACCGGCGCCTGGTCCGATCTTGATCCCGTGACCAAGAGCTACACCTCGCACACCAACCGCACGAGCGCCAACAGCTGCTCGCCGGTTCGCATGTCTAAGTAAAGCGTGAACCGCCAAAGGGTTGCCCGCAGCGCGGGCAACCCTTTTCACTCGTCGCGAATCACCCATCACGTGTGCTGCTTCATGGCGCCATCGACGCCATCAACTAGCACTCACGGCCACCCGCCGAAGTGCCCGCCCTGCATCAGGCCAACGCCAGACTCTCCATCGAGCCCGCCATGTACGCCATCCACCGAAAGACCATCGCCGCCGCATTCGGCATGCTGAGTCTTGTGCACGCAAACGCAACCATCACGATCGGTGACGGGCTGCAGGACAGCGCAGAGAAAGGCACCAACTTGCCCGAGCTGGTGCTGATCATCTGGGACCGAAGTGCCAAGGTGTCCTACACCAAAGACCTGGGCATCAACGCCTACACATCGAACTACGAATCCGGTGACACAAGCACGAATCTCTACGTCTACGGGCAGCAGGAATCGGGCTTCCAGCATCTCTATCCTGCGCTGAACAGCGACCCGAACTTCATCGCCTTCCAGGCCGCCTCGAGCGGCATCGCGAGCCAGAGCTGGGCCATTCTGGGCGCAGAGATCAATGCTGACGTCATCGTCGGCGCAGGCAGCAACACGTTGTTCATGACGCTGACGAACGGCGATTTCGGCAGCGGCACGAACGACAAGTACATCGACCTCACCGGCACCGACAAGAACGGCAACGTCGTTGCCGGTGATCACTTCAACAACTCGGAGCTGCAGAATTCCGCTGGCAATTTCGCCACCTGGTCGAACGATGTCGCGACCAGCGCCAGCGCCTTCAACACGCACAAAACGCAGGCCAACGGTTCCAGCTTCGACACTGAAGCCTCCATCGGGTATGTCGGCAAACTCCTGCCGGGAAACGGCGGAACACTGATCTCCAACGGTCACGGGTCCGTGTTGAACCCGGTAGGCAGTTCCTCCTGGTTTTACCGCGCCGTCACCAGCAGCGATATCAACGACGCCTCGCTCACGGTTGACGAATTCGACAACCACCAACATGACGCCTACTGGGGCCTGGGTGTCGACGGCAGCGGCAACTACATCCTGAGCTACACGATGGAAGCCGCGCTGACGCAGCCGCAATCATTCGCCGGCTCACTGCTGCGACTGCGCACCGAGTTCGCGGCCAGCTATGGCAAGACGCGACTGATCGGCGCGCCCGTGGGCGACACGCTCAACCTTGGCAACGTCAGCGCCGTACCTGAGCCCGCCACGTGGGGCCTGATGGGTCTAGGCCTGGCCGCCCTCGCCGCGCGCGCACGCCGCCGCGGCCAGGCCTGAGCCCTCCGTCGAAAGCAGCGGACGGCGCCTTCGCGCCCCGCCGTTTTCATGACCGCTTCACCCGCTCTCGGGACACTGTTTTCATGGACGCCGGCTCGACGCGCGCCCCGTGCGGGGCGCGCTGGTTTTTCCTGTTTGCGATGGCCCTGGCGCTCGGCGTCAGTGGGCTGCCGGCCTTCGCGCAAGCCACGCTGCGCTTCGACATCCTCGAGTTCGAGATCGAAGGCAACACCCGGCTGACGCCACTGCAGGTCGAGGCGGCCGTCATGCCCTTCATGGGCGAGGGCCGCGACATGGCCGCCATCGAGGGGGCCCGCGCGGCACTGGAGAAGGCGTACCAGGGCGCTGGCTACCTGACCGTGTTCGTCGACGTGCCGGAGCAGCGCATCGATGGCGGCGTTGTGCGCCTGGCGGTGCTGGAGGGGCGCGTCGAGAAGCTCTACGTGACGGGCTCGCGCTATTACGACCAAGGGCAGATACGCGCCGTCGCGGCTGAGCTGGCCGAGGGCAAGGTGCCCAACTTCAACGTCGTGCAGCAGCAGATCGCCGCACTCAGCCAGGCGCCCGAACGGCGTGTCCAGCCGGTGCTGCGCCCGGGGCGCGAGCCCGGCACGGTGGAGGCCGAGCTGAAGGTCACCGACAAGCTGCCGCTAGGCGGCAGCTTGGAGATCAGCAATGCCGCTGCAGACGGCACCGAGCCCCTGCGCACGGCCGCCAACCTGCACTACGACAACCTCTTCCAGCGCGGCCATTCGCTGTCGCTGACTGCACTCACCGCACCGATGCGCCCCAGCCAGTCGCGCGTCGTCGTGCTGGGATACCTGGTGCCGCTCGACGGTGGCGATTCGCTGAGCTTCAGTGCCATCAACTCCAGCAGCGACATCGACAGCCTGGGCGGTACCCGCGTGCTGGGTAAGGGCACGACGCTGGGTCTGCGCTACGGCATGAACCGCTTGGGTGACAACGCCGCGCACGGCCTGTCGGTGGGCGTCGATGTGAAGGACCTGAAGGAGGACGTGCTGACCAGCGCCGGCACTATCGGCGCACCGCTGCGTTATGCGCCGCTGCAGCTGGGCTACAACGGCAGCTGGTGGGGTGAGTCCGGCGGCAGCCAGCAGCTGGCCGTCAACGCGGCCTTCGGCCTGCGGCCGGTGTGGCGGCAAACGCGCAGCGACTGCCAGCTCGCGGACGGCAGCTTCGGCGTGGCAGACCAGTTCGCCTGCAAGCGGCGCGGCGCGGATGGCGGCTTCACGACCGTCAAGCTCGACTGGCGCGCCAGCCGCCGCGTCGGACCGACCGAATGGGCGCTGCACCTGGCCGGCCAGCTCGCCAGCGAGCCGCTGGTCAGCGCCGAGCAATTCGCGGTCGGCGGTGCCGACTCCGTACGCGGCTACCCCGAGGCGGCGGTGTCGGCCGACTACGGCGTACTGGCATCGCTGGAGCTGCGCAGCCGCAACCTGGCGCCGGCGCTGCTGGCGGCCTTCGACGGCGCCAACCTGCCGCCGTTCACGGAGATCGTCGTCTTCGGCTTCGGTGACATGGCCCGCGTTGCGCTGCTGGAGCCCGAACCCGGCCAGCCCCACCGCAGCACGTTGATGGGCACGGGCCTCGGACTGCGGCTGGGACTGCAGCCAGGCCTGAGCCTGTCGGTCGATTGGGCGCGACGCCACCGCGACGTCGTCGGCCGCAGTCTGCCTTCGGAGCGCGTGCACATCCGCGCCGCCCTGCGTTTCTGAGAGCCGCTCCATGCCCAAGACGGTCCCGCCCACCTCCAGCCTGCTGCTCAAGCCGCTCGTGGCCGCACTGGCCGCGAGCCTGCCGCTGGTGACGCTCGCGCAGTCGCGCGTCACCGCGCCACCTCCACCGCCGCCGAAGACGCTGCCCGTGCCGGCCGCAGGCTGGCGCGTCTACGGCAACAAGCCCGAGACACAGGCGCTGCCGGCCATCAGCCTCGATGGCCGCGCCATGGTCATCCAGCAGAACAGCCAGCGTGCGATCTACGCCTGGCAGAGCTTCGACATCAGCGCCGACGCCTCGGTCACCTTCGACATGGCGCAGCCGGGCTCCAGCGCGCTGAACCGCATCGGCAGCGTCAGCCCCAGCCTCATCTTCGGCCAGCTCAAGGCCACCAACGGCGGCGAGATCCTGCTCTACAACCGCAACGGCATCCTGTTCGGCAAGGACTCACGCGTGGACGTGGGCGCTCTGATGGCCACCACGCTGGCCCCGAGCAACACCGACTACGCCAACGGCTTCGTCGCCAACATCACCGGCGGCAATCCGGCGCTGCGCTATGACGGCGCAGCCGCCGAATACGTCGACGCCAGGAACTTCATCCGCGTCGAGCCCGGCGCCCAGATCCGCACCGGCGAAGGCGGCCGCATCCAGCTCTACGCCAAGCGCGTGGAGAACGACGGCACTCTGGCCAGCCCGGGCGGCCAGGTGGTGCTCGGCGCGGGTGCCGAGGTGTTCTACAAGCTGCCGACGGCCGAGCCGCTGTACGCGTCGGAGACCAACCCCAACGTGCCTGCGCTGCGCGGCCTGCTCGTGGAAGTCGGGCGTGCCGACATGGCTACCGGCGCGGGGTCCGTCGACCACCACGGCACGATCGACGTGCCACGCGGCAACGCCACGCTGGTGGGCCTGGCCGTCAACCAGGCTGGTCGCATCAGTGCGACCACCAGCGTCTCGCAGAACGGCTCCATCCTGCTGCTGGCACAGGGCGATGCCGAAGCCGGCAAGGCGACCAGCGACCCCTCCTTCAAGCGCGCCACGGCCAGCGGCACGCTGACGCTCGCCGCCGGCAGCGTCACGACGATCACGCCCGACGACAAGGGCGCCGACGGCAAGCCGCTGACCAGCGACGACAACGCCAGCTTCACCCGCTCACGCCTGCAGTTCGCCGGCGCACTCATCGACGTGCAGGGCCAGGTGACGGCGCCCGGCGCGCAGGCCGAGTTCCGCGCGCTCGACACGCCCGACTTCCGCGACGGCCTGCTGACCGCCCAGCCCCTCAGCGCCATATCCGGCCGCGTCGTCATCGGCGGCAACGCGCGCATCGACCTGGCCGGCACGACCGACACCACCGTCAGCGCCGCGCGCAACTTCGTGACGACCGAACTGCTCGGCAGCAACGATCTGAAAGATGCGCCGCTCCAGAAGGACGGCCTGCTGTACCGCAACAAGGTCACGCTGGACATCCGCCAGGCGTCGCCCATCCTCGGCGACCTGGCCAACTACCGCACCGGCCTGCAGCGCAGCGCCAGCGAACGGCTGGCCAGCGGCGGCAACCTGCGCGTCATCGCTGGTGAGGCAGTGCTGGCCGCGGCCGGCTCGCGCATCAGCGTCGACGGCGGCAAGGTGACCTACACCGACGCCCTCGTCTCGCCGACGCAGCTGTTCAGCAGCACCGGCACCGCTTACACGCTGAACAACGCGCCCAAGGACCTGCTCTACACGGCCATCAGCAACGCCGGCACGAGCAAGGCGCGCTACGACCGCTGGGGGCCGATGGTCACCTACGGCAGCGTCGCGCCCGCGCGGCTGGAGAGCGGCTACGTGGACGGTCAGGCCGGCGGCAGCCTCACGCTCGTCGCGCCCACCGTCGTGCTGGACGGCGCCTTGAGCGGCGCCGTCGTGCAAGGCCAGCGCCAGCGGCTGGGGCAGGACGCGCTCGCCGCGGCGAGCCGGCTCGTCGTCGGCGCGCTGGTGCACGCCGGCGACTTCGGCAGCAGCAACTACCAGGGCCCGGTGCTGGGCCGCTTCGGGCTCGCCAGCGACGCCGCGCCGCGCCTCGGCGCCGACGCCAATCCCGCCTCGCTCGACGGCATCGCCTCGGGCCTGTCGCTCGCCACGCTGCGGTCGTCGGGCTTTGGCGCCGTCAGCATCACGGCAGTGGGCGACGTGACGCTCGGCGGCGACCTCGAACTGCCGGCACTCGGCACGCTGCGCCTGCAATCGGAGCGCGGCACCGTCGACGTGGCCGGCTCGGTGCACCTGGCCGGTGGTAACGTCACGCTGCGCAGCCTGCGGGGCGACGTGACGGTGGCGGAACAGGCGCATCTCGACGTGGCCGGCGCCTGGGTCAATGCGGCGCTCGACCCGCTGCTCGCGCAGTCGTCGCCCAGCGCAGCCATCACGGGCGGCCAGCTCAGCCTACAGGCGGGCGGCGACCTGACCATCGGCCGCGGCGGTGTCCTGGATGTGTCCGGTGGTGGCCTCGTGGCGCCCGGCGCGGCTTCCATCACGGGCGGCGCGGCGGGCAGCCTGACCTTGTCCGCCGGCCCGGATGCCGTCATTCCCGGCCCGGCCAGCACGTTGAAGCTCGCTGCGGAACTTCGCGGCTACTCGCTGACGCAGGGCGGCAGCCTCAGCGTCACGGCGCCGGCGCTGCGCTTCGGCAACGCCGACGGTGCCGCCGACGCGCCGGGCACGCTGCACTTGGCCGCCGACTTCCTGGACCGCGGCGGCTTCCAGAGCTTCGCGTTCAACGGCCGCGAGAGCCTCGTCGTCGACGCCGGCACCACGCTGGCGCCGCGGCTGCAGCTCTGGCAGCCCAACGCAGCCAGCCGCCTCGCGCCCAGCGCCACCAGCGCGGCCGGCCTGTTCACGCCGGGCCTGCAGACGCTGACACTGCCCAAGCCGGTCAACCTGAGCCTGGCCTCCGGTGGCTATGCGGCCGACTCGCCGCGCGGCGAGCTGACCGTTGCCGCCGGCGCCAGCATCTCGCTGGACCCCACGGCCAGCCTGAGCCTGTCCGCACGCCACCGGCTGCGCGTGGACGGCAGCCTCACGGCCCCCGGCGGCAAGGTGTCGCTGGCGCTGAGCGGCTCGGGCACGGCCGACATCGCCCGCTGGCTGTGGGTCAGCAGCACCGCCAGCATCGACGTGGCCGGCCTGCGGCAGCTCCAGCTCACAACCGACGGCCGGCTGACAGGCCGCGTGCTGGGCGGCGGCAGCATCAGCCTCACGTCGGCCGGCGCTGACCTGTCCTTCGCCACCAGCCTCGTCGTGCAGCAAGGCGCAAGGCTGGACATCAGCGGCGCCACCGGCCTGCTCGACGTGCGCGAACGCGCGGACAGCGGTGATCTCGTCACGCGCCAGCAGGTCGGCAGCGGCGCCGGCAGCCTGAATGTGCAGGGCAACGGCCAACTGCTGCTGGAAGGCACGCTGAACGCGCACGGCGGCCAAGGCCAGTCCGGCGGCAAGGTGCAGGTCACGCTGGGCGCCGGCCAGGCCGAGGACGGCCCCGCACCGCCTGTGATGGACCTGGCCCTCGCGGCTCGCGACGGCGCACTGACCGCCCAGCTGAAGGCCGGCGACCTCGGCAACGCCCGCAACACGCCGGTCCTGGCGCGCGTCGATGCGCCATGGCTGGCACGCTCCGGTGCCAGCGAACTCAAGCTCAGCGCGCGGGAGCGGCTCGCCATCGAGTCGGGTGTAGACCTGCAGCTGGACCGCGCGCTGGTGCTCGACGGCGAAGCACTGACGGTCAAACCCTCGACTACCGGCGAGACAGGCGCGCGGCTGTCGGCGCCTCTGCTGAGCTGGGCCAACACCAAGCCCGCACTGAACTACGGCCAGGGCCTGCAGCGCGCCGCGGCCGTGCCAACGGCCGGCACCGGCAGCCTGACGCTGCAGGCGAGCGAGCGGCTGGACCTCAGCGGCCAGCTGGCCACGCAAGGCATCGCGCGCCTGGACCTGGCCAGCGGCGGCGACCTGCTGCTGCAGCGCCCCAGCGCCGACCTCGGCACCGGCGCAGGCTTGGCGACGGCCGGCGACGTGACCCTGAGCGCGCGCCAGGTGTTCCCCGCCACCGACACCGCCTTCACAATCGACGCGACCGGCCAGCGCATCACCATCGCCCAGCCCGGCGGTGCCGCGCCGGACCTGCCCTGGAGCGCCGGAGGCCGGCTGACGCTGCGGGCCACCAGCATCGTGCAGGGCGGTCGGCTGCGCGCGCCTGAGGGCAGCCTCACGCTTCAGGCCAGCCAGAGCGTGCAGCTGCTGGACGGCAGCGAGACGTCGGTCAATGCCGACGGCCGCAGCTTCCTGTTCGGCAGCTGGAACGGCGAGCGCTGGTTCAGCCCGGGCAGCAAGTCGGGCCAGACGGCCAGCGCCGCGCCGGCCAAGGCCGTCTTGCTGGACGCCCCGACCGTCAGCATCGCGCCCGGCGCCAAGGTGGACCTCAGCGGCGGCGGGCGGCTGCTCGGCTGGCAATTCGTGGCCGGCCCGGGTGGCTCGACCGACATCTTCAGCGCCGCCGACGGCAGCTACGCCATCGTGCCCGGCGTGCAGAGCACCGGCGCGGCGGACAACTCGCTGCCCGGCCTGCCGGCACTGGGACGACAGATCCATTTCGGCACAGGCCTGACGCTGCCCGACGGCACCGTGCTTCAGGGCAGCTACACGCTGCTGCCCGCCCGCTTCGCGCTGCTGCCCGGTGCGCTGCTCGTGCGCCCAGCCGGCGGTGCCGCGCTGAGCCTGGGCCGCGCCATCCCCCGCGACGACGGCACGCTGACCGTGGGAGCCAGGCTCGGTCAGGCCGGCACCGCGGTGCTGGATGCGCTGACCAGCAACTGGCAAGTCCTGACCCCGGCGCAGGCGCGCCGCTATAGCGAGATCCGACTGACCGGCGCGGACGCGTTCTTCGGCGCGCTTGCGCAGCGCAACGACGCTGCCACGCCGGCATTCAACCGCGATGCCGGCGCCCTCGTCGTCACAGCCCAACAGGCCGACATCCGTGGCGCGCTGCGCCTGGCGGCCGGCACCTCGGCCGGCGGCGAGCCGGGCCGCGGCGGCAGCGCCTACTTCGGTGCGGCGGACATCCACGTCGGCGCCGGCACTGGCGGCACGCCTGGCGCGCTGCAGCTGGACCTGCGGCAGCTCGGCAACCTGGGTGTCGACAACCTGGTACTGGGCGCCGTCCCGCGTGACCTGCAGCAGCCCGGCTCGCTCGACGTGCGGGCGCAGACGCTGGCCGTCGACGCCGAGCCCGGCCAGGTGCTGGCAGCGCCCAACCTCGTGCTGGCCGCACGCCGGATGCTGGACATCGGAACCGGGGCCCAGCTGCAGGCCAAGCCCGGCAAGACCACCGCCACCGACTGGCGCGTCAACGGCGATGGCGCCGCGCTGCTGCTCAGCGCCACGACCGACAGCCAGTTGCTGCGCCAGGGCGCGACGCTCGCGGCCGGCAGCCTCGTGTTGCATGACGGCGCCGCGCTGCAGGCCACGGGTGGTCGCGTGCAGCTCGACGCCACAGCCAGCGCCATGCTCGCCGACTCGGCCCGCCTGAACGCCACGGCACTGGGCCTGGGCGTGCCACGCCTGCAGCTCGGCGGCACGCAGCCGTTGGCGGGCAACAGCCTGCTGCTCGGGCCGCAACTGCTCGCCCAGGCCGGCCAGGCGCAGGACCTGCTGCTGCGCAGCTACGACGGCATCGACCTCGTCGGTGGCGTGGACGTGGGCCAGCCCGATCTCGCCCGCCTGACGCTGGACACGCCGGCCCTGCGCGCCGCGGCAGCCGACGACCAGGCACACATCCAGGCCCAGCGCCTGGTGCTGACGAACACAACCGGCCGCACGGTGGCGAACGCGGGCGGCGCGGGCGGCATCACGCTCGCCGGCGCCGGCACGCTGCAGATCGGCCCTGGCGGCCAGGCCTGGCAGGCCGCTCAGACCACGCTCGCCGCACCCGGCGGCGTGCTGCTGGCTGGCGACAGCCAGATCACGGCCACGGGCGGCGTGACGGCGGCCACACGCGCCGTCACCGCCAGCGCCGAGGGCACGGCGCCGGCAAGCAGCCAGTGGAACGTGCAGGGTGCCCTGCAGCTGGCGAGCGCCATGAGCGACAGCCCCACGCCGACGCGCGGTACCGCGGCCCAGCTCGCGCTGACGGCGCAGACGATCGCCATCGCGACGGACATTGACTTGCCCGCCGGCCAGTTGACGCTGGCGGCCGATGGCGACCTGCGTATCGACGCGGGCCGGCTCAGCGTGGCCGGCCGCAGCGACACCATCGCCAGTGGCAGCCAGAGTGTGCGTGCCGATGTCACCGCCGGCAGCCTGACGGCCACCAGCCACAGCGGCAGCCTCGTGCTCGGCCGCGCGGCGCAGCTGGACGTTTCCGCCGCCGGCGACGGCGACGCCGGCCGGCTGAGCCTGAACGCCCCGGGTGGCGCACTGACACTGGACGGCCAGCTGCGCGCGGCGGCCTCCGCCACGGCCGTCACACCGGCCAGCCTGACGCTCGACAGCCAGGCGGCCGTCGACCTCGGCGCGCTGTCCTCCGCCATCGCAAATGCCGGCAACCGGGCGTTTGAGCAGCAGATCGCCGTGCGCAACCGCGCTGGCCACCAGCTGCTGCCCGCCACCGCCAGCCTGGCGGCACGCTCGCTGGAACTCGACAGCGACCAAGGCAGCCTGACCGTTGCCGGCCGTCTCGTCGCGCTGGCGTCACCGACCGGAGGCGGCCAGATCCAGCTCAACGCGGGCCAGGACGTGGTCATCGCCTATGGCGCCCAGCTCGTAGCCCGAGGCGCCAGCGGCAGCGCCGTTGATCCCAGCCGCATCGCGCTGAACAGCAGCGCCGGTGTGCTGCGGCTGCAAGGCGGCAGCATGGACCTCGACGGTGGCGCGCTGTCGCTGCGTGCGCTGCGCGACGGCCAGGCCGTGAAGATCGAGGCGCTGCAGACGCGCCTGGAACAGGTGGGCAGCGTCGACATCGAGGCCGTCAAGGTCTACGGCGACGTGACGCAGTTGCTGGACGAGTACAGCGCTCCAACGCCGACAACCGCACCGACAGCCGCGCCCACCGTGGCGCCGACGCCGGCGCCCACCACCGGCCCCGCACCAACGCCTGGCCCGGGCCCTGCCCCGGTACCCACGGACCCCGACCCGTCGGCCGGCAACGGCGCCACCACGGGCGGAACCAAGCCTCCGCCACCGCCGCTGACGCAGCCGCCCTCGCCCACGGCGGCGGCGGCCGCGCCGACCCGCCAGGCGCTGGACGCCACCGGCACGGGGTCCGCCCCCACCGACCCCTCGTCGGGCAACGGCCCCAGCACCGGCGGCGTGCAACCGCCCCCCGCACCGGTTACGCCGTCTTCGGCCCCAACCGCCGCACCGACGGCTGCACCCACGGCAGCGCCAACGTCGGCGCCCACCGCTGCGCCCACACCTGCACCCACGACGGCCCCGTCACCCGCCCAGCCCTCGACCGGCAATGGCCCCAGCACCGGCGGCGTGCAGCCACCGCCTCCACCGCTGACCCCGTCCTCCGCGCCCACCGCCGCGCCGACGCAGGCGCCGACGGTCGCCCCAACACCCGCGCCGACGGTTGTGCCCACGCCCGCACCGACCACCGCACCGACCACCGCACCCACGCCGGCGCCCACAACCGCACCGACACCGTCCCAGCCGTCGACCGGCAACGGCCCGAGCACCGGCGGCGTCTTGCCACCGCCTCCGCCGATGACGCCGTCCTCGGCACCCACAGCTGCTCCGACGGCTGGCCCGACCACGGCGCCCACGCCCGCCCCCACTGCGGCGCCAACACCGGCCCCGACGCCTGCGCCCACACCCGCACCGACCACCGCACCCACGCCTGCGCCCACAAGCGCACCGACACCGTCCCAGCCGTCGACCGGCAACGGCCCGAGCACCGGCGGCGTCTTGCCACCGCCTCCGCCGATGACGCCGTCCTCGGCACCCACAGCTGCTCCGACGGCCGGCCCGACCACGGCGCCCACGCCCGCCCCCACTGCGGCGCCAACGCCTGCACCGACACCCGCACCGACGCCGGCTCCCACGCCGGCGCCGACCACCGGGCCGGCACCATCGCAGCCGTCGACCGGCAATGGCCCGAGCACCGGCGGCACCAAGCCGCCGCCGCCGCCGTTGTCGCCATCGCCAGCGCCAACGCCAACGCCCCGGCCCAGTGAGCCGTCCAACGGCAATGGCAACACCACCGGCGGTGTCAAGCCGCCGCCCCCGCCGACGACGCCGTCGTCTGCTCCGACCGCCGGGCCGACATCCGCGCCCACCGCGGCGCCCACGGCCGCACCTACGCCGGCCCCCACGCCAGCCCCCACGGAGCCACCGACGCCAGCGCCAACGGCCCCACCAACGGCCGCACCGACCCCGGCACCAACACCGGCGCCGACGCCGGCGGGGCAGCTCACGCTGGCCACCGTCGCGGCGGACAACCAGGCCTTCATGGGCGACGCCCAACAGACGGCTGAGGTCATCGCCGCGCGCCTGGTCGCTGCCCAGCCCGGGCTGTCGTCGGTCGTGCAGGTGCGGCCGGGCGTCGAGATCCAGGCCGCTGGGGACCTGCTGCTGTCCGCCGACTGGCGGCTGCCGACGCTCAGCGCCGCGCAACGCAGCGCCGCCCCTCACGCCGCCGAGGCCGCACTGACCCTGCGCGCCGCCGGCGACGTGAAACTGCAGGCCAGCCTCAGCACTGGCCTGCGTGAATCGCCCACCAACGCCGGCGAGTGGGTCGCCACATCGACCCGCGCCGGCGCCTTGCGAATAGCCGCGGGTGCTGACCTCGGCGCCGCCAACCCGCTCGCCACGCGAGGCGCCGTGAGCGCCGGTTCGGTATTGCTAGGCAACGGCGACGCCGGCGCCCCCGCGGTGCAGCTGCGCAGCAGCACGGGTCGCATTGAGCTGGCCGCCGCCCAGGACATCCGCTGGCTCGACGACCGCGCGACGGTCGCCACGCTGGGGGTGCCGGTCAGCGTGACCGCCGAGCCGGCGACGCCCGCGGCCAACGACGCGCCGCGGGCCCGAGCCACCGCGGCCGATGGCACCGACGTGCCCGCCGCCAATCTGCCGTCTGACGGCAACGGTCCAACGACCGGCGGCGTGCGGCCGCCGCCTCCGCCGGGCAGCAGCGGCGCCCCGGCGCCCAGCCCCGCACCATCGCCGGCCCCCACGCCGAGCCCGACGCCGGCACCCGACACGCCGGACCCGCTGCCCACGACTCCCTACACCTCGCTGCTGGAGAGTCTCGGTACGGCGCTGGACGCCTCCGGCTTGCTGCCGTTCAGCCAACGCGGTGCGGCCATCCGGCTGACGGCCGGCCGCGACGTCGTGGGTCGCGCCAGCACGAGCCAGCAGCTCTATGCCACCGGCTGGTTGTGGCGGGCCCGCGGCGCGCTGGACGAGACGACTGCCTGGTTCGCCCGCACCGACCTGTTCTCGCAGGGTGTGGCCACGTTCGGCGGCGGCTCGGTGCAGGTGCAGGCCGGCCGCGACGCGGTGCAGGTGCACGCGGCTGCCGCGAGCTCGGGCTTCCTGGCTGACGCGAGCAGCACGGCCAGCAGCGACCTGCCGCGTGGCCTGCAGCAGTTCGGCGGCGGCAGCGTCGCGGTACGGGCCGGACGCGACGTCGTCAGCGGCCAGTTGCTGGCCTCGCGCGGCATCGACGTGTCCGCCGGCGGCAGCGTACGTCAGCAGACAGATGCCGACACGAAAACCGATCCGGGCCTGCAGCTGATTTACCAGGACGGCGCGCTGCGCGTGCAGGCCGGCGGCGACGCCACGCTGGCCAGCGCCCGCAACTTCGCGCTGACGCTGCCATCACGCGCCAACACCGGCGCGCTCGGCGAGGGGCTGGCCCTACCGCTGCTGGATGCGCACGCGCAGCTCTTTGTGCAGAGCGCCGCCGGCACGGCAAGCTACCTCGGCAGCGGCCAGCCACTGGAGGTGGGCGGAGGTGGCGAGACGCGTCCGGGCCAGGTCGTGCCGGTGGACGTGCGCCTGCTCGCGCCGCAGGGGTCGGTGAACGCCGACAACCTATGGCAATGGAGCACGGCCGCCGACCCGCTACAGGCGCGCACCTGGATCGCCGGGCGCGACGCGGTCAGCGTCGGCCACTTGCAGGTGCTGGCGCTGGGCGAGCCCCAGGCACCGGCCGCCACCACACTGAATAGCCTGGTGGACACGACGCAAGCCAACGGTGCCGTGCTGACCGATGCGCAGCGCGCCACACGCAATGCGCTCGGCCAGGCCACGCTGGACACCAGCAAGCGCGGCCCGGCACTGCTGCTGTCGTCGGGCGACGACGTGACGTTGTCGGACAGCGTGTCGGCCCGACCGGTGTCAGCTGCAGCCGGCCGCGACGTGCGCCTGGCCAACGTGCAGGTGCAGCACCAGCCAGCCGCCGACAACGCCCCCAGCGAGCTGACGCTGCTGCAGGCGGCGCGCGACGTGCGCTTCACGTCGGGCGTGGGCCTGGAGTTAGCCGGGCCGGGCGACGTGATGGTGCTCTCCGGCCGGGACATCGATCTCGGAACCAGCACGGGCATCGTGGCGCGCGGCAACCTGTCCAACAGCACACTGCTGCCGCAGCAAGGCGCGCGCATCACCGTCGTCGCGGGCATGAGCGCCGACGGCGATGACTACGCCCGTGCGAGCGCCGCGGGATTCCAGGTACTGGGCGCCTCGGGCCTGACCGGCAAGCTGGGCCAGGCCTGGGTGCTGCTCGGCGGCAGCGGCTCCGCCGCGGCATTCGATCTGGCCTCGCCGGACCAGCAGCTGGACCTGCTACGACAGCGCTTCGGCGCAGCGACCGTGGACCGGTGGGCGGCCGAGCAGGTGCGTGCGCAGCCGGCGCGCGCCGAAGCCGGCGACCAGCGAGCCCGCATCGCCGCGCTGCTGGGCAAGCCGGTAGACGACCCGGCCGTGGCCGCGGAGGCCGCGAAGCAGACGAACCTGCTGCAGCCGGCCTGGGCGGCCCTGAGCGACGAGGCGGCGCTGGGGCAGGCCGCAACGCTGAGTGCGGCACAGCAGTCGCTGTTGGTCAGCCGCGTACTGATGAACGGCCTGGCGCAGCAGACGCTGGCGGCGCGCAGCACAGCGCTGGCGCAGCTGGCCGCGTCGGCCGACGTTGCCAAGCTGGCCGACTACGTGACACTGATGGGCGGCCAACGACCGACGGACGCAGCCGACACGCTGCGCCGCTTCGAGGCCCTGCCGCTGGAGCGGCGCATCCCGTGGCTCAACCGTGTATTGATGGGTGAGCTGCGCAGCGCCGGCCGCGCCGCGGCCGTGCTGGACGGCGACGAGCGCTGGGCGGCCTATGCGCGTGGCTACCAGGCGGTCAACCTGCTGTTCCCGCTGGGCGGCGCCGCGGCACGGCCGGTCGCACAGGTGCGCATGCCTACCAGCCAAATCAAGACGCTACAGAGCGCCGACATCACGCTGCTCAACCCGGGCGGCGGCGTCAATGCCGGCGAGGTGACAGCCGGCAACAAGGCACCGACGGAGCTGGGCATCGTGACCGTCAACGGTGGCGACGTGTCCGCCGTCGTCGCCGGCAACTTCGACGTGAACCAGTCGCGCGTCTTCACGATCGGCCAGGGCAACCTGCTGATGTGGTCGTCGGCCGGCAACATCGACGCCGGCCGCGGCGCGAAGACAGTGACCGGCGCGCCGGCGCCCGTGCTGCGGCTGGACAGCGCCGGCAACCTGGTGTTCGACACGTCAGGCTCGTTCAGCGGCTCGGGCATCGCCGTGCTGTCGGCCGGCAACGACCTGGACCTGTACGCGCCGACCGGCGAGATCAATGCCGGCGAGGCGGGCATCCGCTCCAAGGGCAATGCGTTCCTCGGCGCGGAGCGGCTGGTCAATGCGAACGACATCCAGGTGTCAGGCGCGCGAGCGGGGGCGACGTCGGAGGTCGCGCTGTCGGTGCCGATCACCGTGCCGTCCACGCCCACGGGCGCGGCCCAGGCCGCTGCGGCGGCAGACACCGACAAGGACAAGGACGAGCGCCGTCGCCGGCGCCGCAACCTGCTACTGGAGTTCCTCGGCTTCGGCAGCTCGTGATTGAAGAAAGACAACCATGCGCAAAGCACTCATCGCCCTCTCGCTCGCCGCCCTGCTGCCCGCCACCGCCAACGCGTGGTGGAACGCCGACTGGACCGAGCGCGCCAAGATCACGTTGAACACCTCCGCCCAGGGGCTGGAGACGAAGGAAGCGGCCAGCGGCGTAGCAGTGGCCGTGCGCCTGCACAGCGGCAACTTCGACTTCACCGCCGCCAAGGAGGACGGCAGCGACCTGCGCGTGGTGGCTGGCGACGACAAGACGCCGCTGAAGTTCAGCATCGAGCGCTTCGACAGCGTCAACGAGCTGGCCGTGCTGTGGGTGCAGCTGCCCAGCGTGCTGCCGGGCAGCGACAAGAACGTCTTCTACGTCTACGGCGGCAATGCGAAGGCGCCGGCCGAGGGCAATGACAGCGGCTTCGACCCGGCGACGGTCATCGCGCTGCACTTCAGCGACAAGCCCGCCGGCGCGGACCAGCTGGGCGCCGTCAAGCCGCAGGGGCCGCTCGTGACCGAGCCCAACGGTCTGCTCGCGGCGAGCGCCCGGCTGAGCGGCGAAGCGATCACGTACGCGCTGTCCGACAAGCCGGTGGTAGACGCCGGCAACCAGCTGACGGTGAGCCTGTGGGTCAAGCTCGACGACGTGCAGCACGCCACGCTGGTGAGCTGGGGCGGCCTGACGCTGAGTGTGAACGACGGCAAGCTCGTCGCCCGCGCCGACAAGGCCGCGGTGAGTGGCGGCGACGTGCCCGTGGCGCGCTGGACGCAGGTCGCGCTGCGCCTGGGCCTGGGCAAGGCGACGCTGTTCGTCAACGGCGCGCAGGTGGCGCAGGGCGATGCGGCCACGCCGGCGCTGGGCAGCACGCTGCGCCTGGGTGAAGGCACCAAAGGGCTGATGGACGAGGTGCAGGTGGCGGCCGCGCTGCGCAGCGCCGACTGGATGGCCATCGCCGCCGGTGCGCAGGGCGCGGAGAGCAAGCTCGTTGCCTCGGCCCGCGAGGCCAAGGACGGCGCCAGCGCCGAGGGCGGCGAGAGCCACGGCTACATGGGCATCCTCGTCAAGAACCTGACGGTGGACGCGTGGGTCGTCATCGTCATCCTGGGCGTGATGTTCGCGATCGCGGCGTGGGTCATGGTCAGCAAGGGCGTGCTGGTCAGCAAGGTGGCGCGGGCGAACCGCAGCTTCGTGCTGCGCTTCCGCGAGGCGAATGAGGAACTGCTGAAGCTGGAGACACACGCACCGCACCCGGAGTCGCCGATCTACCGCCTCTACCAGGCCGGCGTCCGCGAGCTGGCCAAGCGCAAGGTGGGCGAGGCGGGGGCCAAGCCGCTGTCCGGCGCGTCGCTAGACGCCGTGAAGGCCTCGGTCGATGCCGACTACGTGCGCGAGAACGCGCAGCTCAACTCGGGCATGGTGCTGCTGACCATCGCCATCTCGGGCGGCCCGTTCTTGGGCCTGCTGGGCACGGTCGTGGGCGTGATGATCACATTCGCCGCGATTGCCGCCGCGGGCGACGTGAACGTCAACGCCATCGCCCCGGGCATCGCCGCAGCGCTGCTGGCGACGGTGGCGGGCCTGGGCGTCGCGATTCCGGCGCTGTTTGGCTACAACTACCTGGCGGCGCAGATTAAGAACGCGACGTCGGACATGCAGATCTTCATCGACGAGTTCATCACTCGCGTGGCCGAGCTGTACGGCTCGCACTGAACCCAGGATGACCTCGGGAGACCGCTATGGCCGGTGACGTCAAGAGCGACAACCAGCCCTACGACGACATCAACGTCACGCCGATGCTGGACCTGGCATACGTGCTGCTGGTCGTCTTCATCATCCTGACGACGGCGTCGGTCCAGGGCGTCAAGGTGAAGTCGCCCGAGACGCTGGCGGCCAACAACCTCGCCAAGCCTCAGACGCGCGCGATCACGATCACCGCGGACGGCGGCGTCTACCTGGACGCCTATCCGGTGGACATGACGCAGCTGCAGTCGACGCTGGCCCAGTACAAGTCGGCGAACCCGTCGCTGCCGGTGGTGCTGAAGGCGGATGCGGCGGCGCAGTACGAGAAGGTAATGCAGGTGCTGGAGGTGGCCAAGAAATTGGACATCACCGAAATCGGGTTGGTGACGAAGCGGGTGGTGGCGGAATGAACACGTGTTCCGCTGTTGCTAGTTGCTTTGTCTTGATGGCGAAGCCCATGCCCGGAGTTCGCCCCGGCACCCCCGTGTCGCGTCAAGCCGCAGCAGCGCACAACCAAACAAATCGGAGCGTCTGACCAATGCAAGTCAACCAAGACGCCAAACCCTACGACAGCATCAACGTCACCCCGATGCTCGACCTGGCCTACGTCCTGCTCGTCGTGTTCATCCTGATGACCACCGCCAGCGTGCAAGGCCTGAGCATCACCATGCCCAAGCCCAGCAACAAACCCAGCACCGAGAAGCACGACTTGAAGATCGTGCAGGTCATGCCCGACGGCGCCGTGCTGCTCAACGGTGTGGGTGTTTCACTGCCCGAGCTGGAAACCCAACTCCAGGCCGCCAAGCAGCGCGACGCGCAGATGTCCGTCGCGATCAAGGGCGATGCACGTACGCAGTACGCCAGCGTCGTGGCCGTCATCGACCTGTGCAACAAGCTTGGCGTGAACATGGGCCTCGTCACGTCGCGCATCGGGACCTGACATGAAGCCGATGCACGCCAAGCTCCTCACCGCCGTCGCCTTCGTGCTGCTGGGCATTGCCGTGTGGTGGGGCGTCACGCACATGAAGGCCGAGGCGCCCAAGCGGCAGGTGGCCAAGATCGCCATCCTGCCGGACACGCCCCCCCCGCCGCCCCCACCGCCCAAGGACGAGAAGAAGCCCGAGCCGCCGAAGGAAGAGCCCAAGCAGGTCATCCGTGAGGAGCAGATCAAGCAGGCCGAGGCGCCCAAGCCCGCCGAGTCGATCAAGATGGAAGGCGCGGCCGGCGACGGGCCCAGCGCGTTTGCGGCGGGCAGCGTGTCCAAGGAATACGCCGGCGGCACGCCCACCACCGGCCCCGGGGGCGGCCCGGCCGGCACGGCTGCCGACCGCGCCGCCGAGCGCTTCTACGCCAACACGGCCCGCCAGCTGCTGCAGAGCGAGATCGAGCGGCACCTGAAGGCCGACGCCGAGCCACTGACCGCCACCTTTGCGATCTGGCTGGACAAAGACGGCGCCATCCAGCGCTTCGAACTCAGCCCCAGCGGCAACGATGGCAACGACAGCGCGCTGCGTGCCGCGCTCGACGAAACCCGCCGCCAGTTCAAGTTGCCACCGCCCCCGGCGCTGGCCCTGTCACAGCCGATGCGCTTTCGCCTGAGCGTGCGGCCCCAGGCCTAACTCAACGCCCCCATGAAACCCATCCTCCCGATGCTGACTGCCGCCCTGCTCGCGGCCTCGCTGCCCGCCCACGCCGACACGGCCGACAAGGAAGAGATCGCCCGCCTGCGCGCCACGACGCAGGCGCTGATCGACGTGCTCGTCGCTCAGGGCCTCATCACGCGTGACAAGGCCGAGGCCATCCTGAAGCAGGCCCAGGCCAGCGCCGCCGCGCCCGCCCCGCAGCCTCAGGCCGACGCGAGCAAGCCCCATGTGCTGCGCATCCCCTATGTGCCCGAGACCGTGCGCCAGCAGATGCGCGACGAGATCAAGGCGGAGGTGCTGGCGCAGGCCAAGGGCGAGCGCTGGGGCCAGTCCGATGCGATGCCGGAATGGACGGGCCGCATCAAGGTCAGCGGCGACCTGCGCGTCCGTGCGCAAGGCGAGTTCTTCGACAAGGACGCCAACGTGCCGGCCGAGGTCTACCGCGCGCAGACCGCCTCGCCGGCCTGGGCGCCCGACCTGACCAACACCACGACCGACCGCCAGCGCCTGACGCTGCGCGGCCGGCTGGAGGTGGATGCCCGCTTGAGCGACCAGGTGCTGGCCAGCGTGCGCATCGCCACGGGCGGCACGGGCAACAGCGCCACGTCCACGTCACAGACGCTGGGCAATGACTTCAACCGCTACACGCTGGGACTGGACCGCGCCTACATCCGCTGGCAGCCGCCGCTGTTCTTCAACGGCGTGTCCGCGGACTTCGGTCGCATGCCAAACCCCTTCTTCAGCACCGACCTCGCCTGGCCGGACGACCTCGCCTTCGACGGCGTGGCCGCCAAGCTGAGCCAGGCCTTCACGCCGCAGCGAGGCCTGTTCGCCACCTTCGGCGTGTTCCCGCTGGAGGAGCTGAACCTGTCCACACAGGACAAGTGGCTGCTGGGCGGACAGGTGGGCGGCGAGGTGGACCTGGCGCGCGGCGTGCAGTTCAAGCTCGGCCTTGCGGCCTACGACTTCCGCCACATGGAAGGCCAGCGCGAGAGCAACCCGCCGCCCGGCGGCCCGAAGAACGGCGCGACGAACTACTTCGCGTCGCAATACGCGGCCGGCCTGCGGCTCAAGGGCAACACGCTGATCAACCTGAACGACCCCACCAGCACAGCCTCGCCGACTTGGGGGCTGGCGAGCAAGTTCCGCCCGGTCAACCTGACGGCCAGCCTGCAGCTCGACGGCGTGCTGCCCGTGCCGGTGGGCCTGACGCTGGACTGGATCAAGAACACCGGCTTCGACCGCAAGGACATCGAGGCCCGAGCCGGCGTGCCGCTGACGGACCTGCGCGAGAAAACGATGGCTGCGCAGGCGCGCATCCAGATCGGCTCGCCCAAGCTCACCCGCCGCGGCGACTGGCAGGCCTTCACCGCTTACCGGATGGTGCAGCGCGATGCGTGGATCGACGGCTTTACCGACACGACCTGGCATCTGGGCGGCACAAACTACAAGGGCTGGAGCCTGGGCGGCAACGTCGGCCTGGACCGGAACTTCTGGCTCAGCGGTCGCTGGACCAGCACACGCAACCTCGACGACGGCGTGCGCTTCCTGGCCGTGCCGGGCGATCCGACCTCACTCAGCGGCAACCTCAGCAGCGCACCGCTGCGCATCGAGGTCTTCCAGCTCGACTTGAACGCGAGGTTCTGACGATGAAGCTCATTGCCATCGCGCTGCTGACCGCCAGTCTTGTCGTCGGCGCTCAGGCGCAGGACACCGGCAAGGTGTCCAAGGAGCGCGAGGCATTGCGCCGCGCCCAGGCCGCGCTGCGCGCCGCGCAGGAGCAGCAGTCCGCGCTGCAGGCCGACAAGGCCAGGGCCGAGGCCGATGCCGCCGCGGCACAGAAGGACGCCGCCGGCGCCAAGGCCCAGATCGCCGGTACGGCCTCGCGCCTGAGGGCTCGCGAGTCGGAGCTGGAAGAGCTGAAGGCGCAGTTGCGGGCCGCCCAGGATGCCCGTCAGCAGGCCGAAGCCCAGGCTGCCGAGAGCACTCAGGCGTTGCAGCGGCAGCTGCTCGCAGCGGGTCAGGAAGCCGCCGCGCGTCAGCAGGCCAACCAGGCCCTGGTACAGCTTCTGGAGCGCAGCACGACGGCGCTGGCCGATGCCGAGGTCAAGAACCGCAAGCTCCATGCGCTGGGTCAAGACCTGGTGCAGCGCTGGACCGGCCGCTCCCCGCTGGACACGGCGCTGCAACAAGACCCGGTGCTGGGGCTGACGGCGGTGCGCTTCGAGGACGACGCAGAGAAGCTGCGCGCCGAACTGGCGGCGCTGCGAATCGTGGCGCGCTGACGAGACGGTCGAGCGGCACGGTAGCGCGTCGGCCACGGCCTACAAGCAGATTGCCCACACCCCGACCCTGGCGGGCCAGCGCGGCGCGCACATTGAGGACTGGCGAGCCGCCTTCGCCGCACCGTGCAAGCCGGCTCCCGAAGTCAAGCGCAACTTCCCAGGAGTCCCTCATGAACTACCCCACCATCTCTTCATCCAAGGTCGAAGGCACGACCGTCTACAACCTGCAGGGCGACAAGCTCGGCTCCATCGACGACCTCGTCATCGACAAGCGCAGTGGCCAGGTGCGCTACGCAGCGCTGGAGTTCGGCGGCTTCCTTGGCATGGGCACGGACCGCTACCCGCTGCCGTGGAACATGCTGAAGTACGACACGGACAAGGACGGCTACGTCGTCAACATCGACAAGCGCCAGCTGGAGGGTGCACCGCGCTATACCGAGGACGAAGCGCCCACCTACTCGGACGACTACGGGCGCAAGGTGTACGACTACTACGGCTTTCCGTGGTTGTAATGGCTCCTCGCCTGGTTGCGCCCCGCTGAACGCGGGCGCAACCAGTTGGTCCGCCGAGGGGACGTTGATGCAAGCGGCATCGAGCCGCTTGCACTTCGCCATCGCGCGCCGGCTTGGGAGCGGCCCGGCGCTCGGTCCGCAGATGGGAGTCCGTCCATGCCTACATCCGCCCGTTCGATTGCATCCCTGTCACTGAGCTTCGGCCTCGTCAACGTGCCGGTGAAGCTGTACTCAGCCACCGAGCCGGGCTCCGACATTCGCTTCAATCTGCTCGACAAGGACGGCTCGCGGCTGAAGCAGCAGTACGTCAACGAACGGACGCAGCAGGTCGTCGAGCGCAAGGACATGGTCAAGGGCTATGAGGTGGAGGACAACCTCTTCGTGCTCTTCCAGCCGGAGGAGCTGAAAGCGCTGGAAGAGGGAAGCAGCCACGTTATTCAGATCGTGAGCTTCGTGCCGCTGGCGTCCATCGACCCGCTTTACTACGACAAGAGCTATCTGCTGGCCCCCGACAGACGCGGCGAAAAGCCCTACGCGCTGCTCGCCCAGGCGCTGCGCCAGTCGGGCCGGTGCGCGCTCGCCAAATGGGCCTGGAAGGCGAAGCAATACGTCGCGCAGGTTCGCGCGAACGACAACGGTCTGATCCTGCAGCAGCTGCGGTATGCCGAGGAAGTGCGGTCGCTGAACGACCTGGACATCCCGAAGGCCGAGGTATCGCGGCCCGAGTTGCAGCTGGCCTTGCAGCTGGTCGAGCAGATCGCTGCCGACGAGTTCGATCCGACGGAGTTCCACGACGAGGAGAAGGCCCGCGTGCTGGCTGCCATCGACGAGAAGGTCAAGGGCAAGCAGATCGTCGCGTCGTCGCACGATGAGGAGGTCGCTGCGACCAGCGGTCAGGTCATCGACCTGATGGAGGCCCTGCGCGCGAGCCTCGGCGGGGGCGCGAAGAAGTCGGTCGGCAAGGACAGCAAACCGGCGTCCAACGTCTCGCAGCTCAAGCCCGCGCCGGCTCGCAAAGCCGCCAAGCGCGTGGCCGCCGAGCCCGAGGCCACTCCTGCGCGCAAGCGGGCCACCAAGTAGGCCGATGGGTGGCGAGGCGACCTACCCGCTGCGGCAGGCGCTGCGGCTGACCGGCCTGACTCCGCGCTTCCTGGCGCGGCTCGTCGAGCAGGGGTTGCTCGGCTCGGCGGGTGGCCAGCGCTTCAGTCACCAGGATGTGGTGGTGGGCCGCACGGCGCACGCGCTGCATGCGGCCGGCGTGCCACCGCGCAAGGTGCTGCAGGCGTTGCGGCAGGTCAAGGCATCGCTCACCGAGGCGCCTCTGTCAGGCGTGCGGCTGCGCCCGCATGCCGGCGGCGTGGCGCTGCACCTCGCCGACCGCCGGCTGGACGCGTACACCGGCCAGGCGCTGCTGCTCTTCGACGACGAGCCCGACGCTGCAGCCGTGGAGCCGTTGCGAGCTGCAACCGAGCGCGATGCCGCCGACTGGCTGCACGAGGCCGTGCGCCTCGAGGCCAGCGACACCGCCGCGGCCGAAGCGGCCTACCGCCGCGTGCTGGCGATGGAGGTGTGCTGCGCGGCCGCCTACATCAACCTGGGCGCGCTGCTGTGCGAGGCGCAGCGCTGTGAAGAGGCGGTGGCGCTGTACGAGCAGGCGCTGGACCACTGCGAGCCGTCGGCATTGATCCATTTCAATCGGGCGACGGCGTTGGAAGACGTGGGGCGGCCCCATCAGGCGGTCGCCGCCTATGAGCGGGCATTGGCGCTGGACCCGGCGCTTGCGGATGCGCACTTCAACCTGGGGGTGTTGCTGGACAAGCTGGGCGACCACCCGGGTTCGCTGCGGCACTTGAATGCCTATCGGCGGGCGGGGGCGTAGTGAACGTGCGTGCTGCCCTTGCTCGTTGCTTTGGCTTGGTGGCGAGGCCCAGTCGCAGATTCGCGCGGACACCATACTCTGCCGTGGCAGCCCCCGCAGTGCATCACCACCAAACGGAGAGCGCACGATGAAGGCTGAGCGGCCTCTGTCCAGCTACAACGCCAAGCGCGACTTCACGGCCACGCCCGAACCCGCCGGCCAGCCGTCACGCAAGAAAACCAAAGGCCGCACCTTCGTCATTCAGAAGCACTGGGCTTCCCGACTGCACTACGACTTCCGCCTGGAATTCGACGGCGTCATGCTCAGCTGGGCCGTGCCCAAGGGCCCCAGCTTCGACCCCGCTGTCAAGGCGATGGCCATCCACGTGGAAGACCATCCGGTCAGCTACAACGACTTCGAGGGCAGCATCCCCAAGGGCCATTACGGCGCCGGTACCGTCATCCTCTGGGACCGGGGCACCTGGGAGCCCGTGGGTGACGCGCGCGAGGGGCTGGCGAAGGGCAAGCTGGTCTTCCAGCTGCACGGCCAGAAGCTCGCCGGACTGTGGGAACTGGTGCGTATCTCCAAACCCGGGCAGTTCAAGCAGGACCACTGGCTGCTGCTGAAGAAGCGCGGCGACGCCTGGGCGCGGCCGAGCGCCGAATACGACGTCATCACCGCACTGCCGGACAGCATCACCGAGAAGCCGCTGGGCCTCGCCGAAGACCGTGACGAGCATGCGGCATCGCCGGCAGACGACTCCGCACCCGACCTGTCTCGCGCCGTCAGAGCGGCGCTGCCCGAAGCGCTATCGCCCCAGCTCGCAACACTGACGTCCACTGCACCGGCCGACGGTGACTGGATCGTCGAGAACAAGTTCGACGGCTACCGCATGCTGGCGCGAGTGTCAGGGGGCAAGGCGCGCCTCGTCACACGCGCAGGCCATGACTGGACCGCGCGGCTGCAACCCATCGCGGACGCCCTCCAGGCCCTCAAGCCCGGCGCCGGTTGGTATGACGGAGAGATCGTCATGCTCAATGATGAGGGCGTGCCGGACTTCAACCGCCTGCAGAACGCGATCGACAACGCGCGGACGCAGGACGTCGTCTACTTCCTGTTCGACCTGCCCTTCCACGGCGGGCGCGACCTGCGGGCCGCGCCGCTGCGCAGCCGTCGCGCCTTGCTGCAAGGCGTGCTGGCGGACCACGGCAACGCACATATCCGCTTCAGCGAGGCGCTCCCCGCGCCGCCGTCTCAAGTGCTCGCGGCGGCCTGCCGCCTCGGCATGGAGGGCGTCATTCTCAAGCGCGCCGACAGCGCCTACGTCACGCGCCGCAGCGACACGTGGGTGAAGCTCAAGTGCCAGCGGCGTCAGGAGTTCGTCGTCATCGGCTTCACTGACCGCGCCAATTCGCCCGGCGAGGTCGGCGCGCTGATGTTGGGCTACCACGAGAACGGCCGCCTGCGCTCAGCCGGCTCGGTCGGCACCGGCTGGGCGACGGCGCAGGGGCGTGAGCTGCACCGGCAGCTGACGGCGCTGCAGACGAAGACACCCCCGCTCGACCCCGAGGAACTGGCGCCGGGCCGCTGGAGCAAGCGCCAGCGCGGCAGCGAACACTGGGTGAAGCCGGTGACGGTGGTCGAAGTGGCCTTCGGCGAGTGGACGCCGGATGGGCACATCCGCCATGCCAGCTTCCGCGGCGTGCGCAGCGACAAGCCCGCCAGCGCCATCGTGCGCGAGCAGGCCGCCGCGCCATCCGCGGCCCGCGCCACGGCCACAGGCGTCACGCATCCCGACCGCGTCATCGACCGCACCACCGGCCTGCGCAAGATCGACCTCGTCCATTACTACGAGAGCGTCGCCGAGTGGATGCTGCCGCACCTGCGCCAGCGGCCGGTGTCGCTCGTCCGCGCGCCGCAGGGCATCGAGGGACAGCTGTTCTTCCAGAAGCATTCTGAGACCCGCATGCCGGGCGTTGTCGAACTGGCGGCCGAGCTTTGGCCCGACCATGCGCCACTGCTGGCCATCGACACGGTCGAAGGGCTGTTGGGCGCGACGCAGATGAACGTCGTGGAGTTCCACACCTGGAACTCCACGGTGAAGCACATCGACCGGCCGGACCGAGTCGTTTTCGACCTGGACCCTGGCGAAGGTGTGGCCTGGGCCCAGTTGCAGGAAGCCGCGTTGCTGATGCGCACGCTGCTGGAAGAGCTGGGCCTGAAGAGCTGGCTGAAGACCAGCGGCGGCAAGGGGCTGCACGTCGTCGTCCCGCTGGCACCGCGGCTCGGCAGCGAGGCAGTGAAGGCTTTCTCGCATGGTGCGGCAGAGCACATGGCAAGAACAATTCCTCAGCGCTTCGTCGCCAAAAGCGGAGCCGGCCGCCGCGAAGGGCGCATCTTTATCGACTACCTGCGCAACGGCCATGCACAGACGACCGCTGCCGCCTTCACGGCCCGCGCGCGGCCGGGACTGGGCGTGTCGATGCCGGTGGACTGGGAGCAGCTACCGACATTGAAGGGCGGCGCCCACTGGACCGTGCGCACCGCGCGCGAGTACCTGTCGTTCGCGTCCGGCAGCGACCCCTGGGCCGCGTATTGGAAAACACGCCAGACGCTGACGACGGCGACCAAAAGGCTGATGCGCTGACGGCTTTGTCCGACGGCGTTCAGGAAGCGCCGCCGACAGGCCACACAGTCGCTTCTTCCTAACCTTCGATTCAGGCAACCGGCACGCCCGGTGCCATGACTTCCACCAACTCGAAGGAGAACCCATGACGACCCGAAACACGTCCCCCCGCCTGCTGCTCGCCGTCATCCTCGCCGGCATGGCGGGTGCCGCGTCGGCCAACCTGACCAAGCCGGTCTACTCGGCCGCCAAAGATGAAGTCAAGGCGATGTTCAAGACCGAACGCGACGGCTGCGACAAGCTGTCGGGCAATGCCAAGGATGTCTGCGTCGAGCGTGCGAAGGGCCAGGAGAAGGTGGCGCTGGCCCACCTCGAGTACCAGTACACCGGCACGACGAAGGACCGCAACGACTACCTCGAGGCCCGCTACGAGGCGAAGTACAAGCTCGCCAAGGAGATGTGCGACGACAAATCGGGCAACGGCAAGGACGTCTGCATGGCCGATGCCAAGGCCGCGCATGACAAAGCCAAGGCCGACCTGAAGGCCAACAAGGCCATTGCCGAGGCCCAGAACGACCAGATGGAAGCCAAGCTGAAGGCCGACTACAAGGCCGCCAACGAACGCTGTGATTCGCTGTCCGGCGACGCCAAAGACAGCTGTCAGGCGAGCGCCAAGGCGCGCTACTTCCAATAACGTTGCGCGGGCGGTGCGACCGCACCGCTCCAAGTTCGCAGCAGCAGCGGGGTAGGACGACAGGCGTCGCCCTGCCCCTCTTTCCTTCGCAGGCACGCGACTTGCTCCTACAGCACCGTTACAAGCGGTGTCCACACCGCATTCTTGGGAACCGTCTGGCGCGACGAGCCGGGCGTGAGGAGCAGCATCATGTCGAGCGAGGACATCCGCGTCGTGCTGGTCGATGACGACGCCGATACCTGTGAAACCCTGAGCAGCCTGTTGCAGTTCGACGGCTACAGCGTGCGCGTTGCACGCACTGCGCAAGACGCCATCACGGCCGTCAGCGAATACCAGCCGGTCTGCGCGCTGCTGGATCTCGGTTTGCCGGATTTCGACGGCTGCGAGTTGAGCAAGCGCCTGCGCGCGGCCCATGGCTCGGAACTCGTGCTGATTGCCGTGACCGGGCGCAGCGGCGACAAGGCGCACAACGAGGCCATGGCGGCCGGTGTGGACCACGTGCTGAGCAAGCCGTTGTCGCAAGAAAGCCTGAGGCGGTTTTTTCCGCCGCGCACCTGATTTACCGGCAATCCTTACCGACCGCCGTATCGCCCATTCCGCTGCCGAAGCACATGAGCTCTGTGCCGTTGAGCACAGCTCTTGCGGAGTTGCGAGCCTGACGCGCGCGCGCGGCGCGCCGGCCACATCGAACAACAAGGCAGGCCATGACCGAGACCGCTGAGGACACCGCCCAATTCCGCCGCATTCTCTTTCGCAACCTCGCGCTCCCGCTGGTCATGGGACTGGCGGGCATCGTCGTGTTCGTGGGTCTGCTCTGGCATCTGATCGGGCTACTGAACTGGGTGGACCACACCCACCGCGTCATCGCCAAGGGTCAGGACCTCTCGACGCTGCTGGCCGACCAGGAGAGCGGCATGCGCGGCTTCCTGCTCAGCGGCGAGGAAAGCTTCCTGGCGCCGTACTCGCTCGCGCAGGCGAAGTTCGGCAGCGAACTGCGCGAGGCGCAAGCGCTCGCGGCCGACAACGTCGCGCAGGTGGACCGGCTGCGTCGCATCGGCGCGCTGGCGGAGCGCTGGGACGGCTACGCGAGCGAAGTCATCTCGATGCGGCGCCGGGGCGAGGCGGTGGAACGGGTCGTTCGCTCGGAGCGGGGCAAACAGCTGTTCGACGAGATGCGGCGCGAACTGCGCGTGTTCATGGACACCGAATCACGCCTGCTGCGGGAACGTCGCGAGGAAGCCGAAAACAGCACCTGGACGGCCGTGGCCAGCTACATCAGCCTGCTGCTGGTGATCAGCGGCGGCATTGCCTGGGCCGGGCAACGCGACATTCGTCAGCTCTCGCGCGACTACGGCGAGGCGCTTGGCCGCATGCGCGAGAGCGGCCGAGAGAGCGAGGCGCGCGCCTGGTTGCGCGGCGCGCAGGCCGACCTCGCCAATCAGCTGGCCGGCGAGCGCAGGGCTGCTGCAATCTGCATTCGGACGCTGGACTTCCTGGCCGAGCGCATCGGCGCCGTCGTGTCCGCCGCCTTCGCACGCGATACCGACGGCCGGCTGCAGCGCACCGCCGCCCACGGCGTGCGGCTCGATGATGCAACGATCGCGGACGCCGATGCGGGGCTGGCCGCGCAGGCATGGCAGGACGGCCGCCTGAGGCGGCTGCCGGGCTTGCAGGCGGGCTTCCTGAAGGTGGCCACCACGCTGGGCGACATGCTGCCGCAGGAGGTCGTGCTGCTGCCGGCGGTGCATGAAGGTGAGGTCAACGCCGTATTGGAACTCGGCTTCCTGCAGCCACCGGACGAGCGGGCGATGGCGCTGCTCGCGCAGTTCCAGGAGCCGCTGGGCGCGCTGTTGAACGCGGCGGCGAATCGGGAACGGCTGCAGCTGTCGCTGGAAGAGACACGCCAGTTGAACGAGGAGCTGCAGGTGCAGCAAGAAGAGCTGCAGACCCAGCAGGAGGAGCTGCGGACGGCCAACGAAGAGCTCAGCGAGCAATCACGCGTGCTGGCGGAGTCGCAGCTGCAGTTGGAGCAGCAGCGCGCGGAGCTGGAGCAGACCAACGTGCAGTTGGCCGAGCAGTCCGAGGCGCTGTCGCGACGCAATGAGGCGCTGAACCAGGCCCAGGCCGCGCTCAAGGAGCATGCACAGGAGCTGCAACGGGCCAGCCGCTACAAGTCGGAGTTCCTCGCGAACATGAGCCACGAGCTGCGCACGCCGCTGAACAGCTCGCTGATCCTCTCCAAGCTGCTGGCCGACAACAAGCCGGGCACGCTGACCGAAGAGCAGCTGCGCTTCGCACGCACCATCCACGCCGCCGGCCAGGACCTGCTGACGCTGATCAACGACATCCTGGACCTGTCCAAGGTGGAAGCCGGCAAGTTGGAGATCGACCCGCGACCGATGCCGCTGGACACGTTGGCCGACGCAATGAAGCGGACCTTCGAACCGCTCGCGCAGGAGAAGCGCCTGGCCTTCGCGATCGAGCAGGCGCCGGGCCTGCCGGACACCGTCCTGACCGACGCCCAGCGTGCCGAGCAGATCCTGCGCAACCTGTTGTCCAACGCGATCAAGTTCACCGACAAGGGGTCGGTGACGCTGCGCATGGAACCCCGGCCGGCAGGCGTGGCGTTCATCGTCAGCGACACGGGTATCGGCATCCCGGCTGCGCAGCAGCAGCGGGTCTTCGAGGCCTTCCAGCAAGGCGATGGCGCGTTGAATCGACGTTACGGCGGCACGGGGCTTGGGCTGTCCATCTCTCGCCAGCTGGCCGCACTGCTGGGCGGCGACATCCAACTCAGCAGCACCGAGGGCCAGGGCAGCCAGTTCACTTTGACGTTGCCGCTGCGCATGGCGGCGGACGCGTCACATGCGGCATTCCGCCAGGCCCAGGTCCCGCCGCCCGCACCGGTGACCACCCCGGTCGCCGCCGCGCCAGCCGCGCCGCGCATCGACGCGCCGCCGGCCTTCGCGGACGACCGCCGGGAGCTCGCCAGCGACACGCCTCCGCAGCGCCTGGCGCTGGTGGTGGAAGACGACCTGCCCTTCGCCGGCATCCTCTATGACCTCGCCCACGAGATGCAGTACCGCTGCCTAGTCGCCACGCACGGCAGCGAGGCGCTGGAGCTGGCCAACACGCACCTGCCGCAGGCCATCCTGCTCGATGTGCGGCTGCCCGACGGGTCCGGCCTCGCGGTGCTGGAACGGCTCAAGGAGAACCCGCGCACGCGCCATATCCCGGTCCACGTCGTCGCCGGCGAGGACTTCCGCGACGTCGCGCTGCCGCTGGGCGCGGTGGGCACCGCGATCAAGCCGACGACGCGGGAGGAGCTCATCGCGATCTTCCGCAAGCTCGAGCGCCACGGCGCCGACGAGGTGCGCCGGCTGTTGCTGGTGGAGGACGACGCCCGCCAGCGCGAGAGCATCGCGCAGCTCATCGGCGACGACGACATCGAGGTGGTGGCCGTGGAGCGCGGCGAACAAGCGCTGCGCCTGCTGGACGAGCAGCATTTCGACTGCATGATCACCGACCTGAAGCTGCCGGATATGGACGGCAGCGAGCTGCTGGCCCGCATGGCAGCGCGCGGCAGCGACATCACGCTGCCGCCGGTCATCGTCTACACCGGACGCCACCTCAGCCGCGATGAGGAGGCCGAACTCAATCGCTACTCGCGCTCCATCATCATCAAGGGCGCCCGCTCGCCGGAACGGCTGCTGGACGAGGTGACGCTGTTCCTGCATCGCGTGGAGTCCCGCATGAGCGGCGAGCGACGCGACCTGTTGCGTGCGGCTCGCAACCGGGAACAGGTCTTCGAGGGCCGCAAGGTGCTGCTGGTGGATGACGACATGCGCAACGTGTTCGCGCTGACCAGCCTGCTGGAGCAGCGCGGCCTCACCGTGGAGCCGGCGCGCAACGGCGTCGAGGCGCTGGAGAAGCTGGAAGCGCAGACCGACATCGACATCGTGCTGATGGACGTGATGATGCCGGTCATGGACGGCCTGGAAGCCACGCGCCGCATCCGCGCCGACGCTCGCTGGCAGAAGCTGCCCGTCATCGCCATCACTGCCAAGGCCATGCGTGACGACCAGGAGCAGTGCCGCAAGGCCGGCTGCAACGACTACCTCGCCAAGCCCATTGAGCTGGACCGGCTGATCTCGCTGCTGCGCGTGTGGCTGCCGGGCCTCGAGCGGAACTGACATGGCATCCACGAAGTTGCGGGCCGAGCGCAGGGCGAGGGGCTTCTGATGCCACAGGCGCTCATCGACCTGGAAGTGCGCCTGCTGATGGAGGCGATCTACACGCGCTACAACCACGACTTCCGCGAGTACTCCGGCGCGTCGCAGAAACGCCGCGTGCTGCATGCCGTGCAGCAGCTAGGCTGCGAGTCCATCTCCGACCTGCAGGGCCGTGTGCTGCGCGACCCGCTCACCTTCGCTCAGCTGCTGGAGATCCTCACGGTGCCGTTCACGGAGATGTTCCGCGAACCCGAGTTCTTTCTGGCGCTGAGGCAGCAGGTGATGCCGGTGCTGCACACCTACCCGTCGCTGAAGATCTGGGTCGCCGGCTGTGCCAGCGGCGAAGAGGTCTATTCGCTGGCCATCCTGCTGCACGAGGAGCAGCTGCTGGAGCGCAGCATCATCTACGCCACGGACATCAATCCGGCCGCGCTGGAGCGTGCACGCCAGGGCATCTTCCCACTGGCCGACCTGCAGCTGTACACGCGCAACTACCAGGCGGCCGGCGGCACGAACGGCTTCTCCGACTACTACACCGCGGCCTACGGCGCGGCCCGCTTCGACCGCGAGCTGAGCCGCCGCGTGACCTTCGCCGACCACAGCCTGGCGACCGACCACGTGTTCTCCGAGACCCAGCTGATCTGCTGCCGCAACGTGCTGATCTACTTCAACCGCTCGCTGCAGGACCGCGCCATCGGCCTGTTCGCGCAGTCGCTGTGCCATCGCGGCTTCCTCGGGCTGGGCAGCAAGGAGAGTCTCGACTTCAGCGCCCACGGCGTCGCCTTCGAGCCGGTCGCGCAGCGCGAGCGTCTGTTCCGCAAACGATGAGCCCGCGACGCGTCCCCATCGAGCTCATCGTCGTCGGCGCGTCGGCTGGCGGTGTGGCGGCACTGCTGGCGCTGCTGGGGCCGCTGCCAGCGCACTACAGCCTGCCGATCGTCGCGCTGCTGCACCTGCTGCCGCGACACGAGAGCCAGCTCGCCAGCGTGCTGGCACACCACGTGGCCCTGCCGGTACGCGAGCCGCGCGACAAGGAGCCGGTGCAGCCGGGCGTCCTCTACGTGCCTGGGCCGGACTACCATCTGCTGATCGACCCTGACCACAGCTTCGCCTACAGCAACGAACCGCCGGTGAGCTTCGCCCGACCGTCCATCGATGTGCTGATGACCTCGGCCGCCGAAGCCTATGGACCCTCGCTGGCGGGCGTGCTGCTGACGGGCGCCAACGTGGACGGTGCCGAGGGCATGGCCGCCATCCACGCCGTCGGTGGGCTGACGATCGTGCAGCAGCCCGAGGACGCCGAGATCGCCACCATGCCCGAGGCCGCGATCGCGCGCTGCCGGCCACACCACATCCTGCCGCTGAAGGAAATCGCCCCCATGCTGCTGCAGCTGGCCGCCAAGCGAGGCGCAGCGTGAGTGCGCCCCCCTCCGCCGACGTCGCCCGCATTCTCATCGTCGACGACCTGCCCGAGAACCTGCTGGCGCTGCAGGCGCTGCTGAGCGAGGACCGCGTGCGGGTGCACACGGCGCAGTCCGGCCAGGAGGCGCTATCGCTGCTGCTGGAGCATGAGTTCGCGCTGGCCTTGCTGGATGTGCAGATGCCCGGCATGTCAGGCTTCGAGCTTGCCGAGCTGATCCGCGGCAGCTCGCGCACGCGGCACCTGCCCATCGTCTTCGTCAGCGCCGCCGACCGTGACCAGGGCTACACCTTCCGCGGCTACGAAAACGGCGCGGTGGACTTCCTCTACAAGCCGCTGGATGCCCATGCCGTCAGGAGCAAGGTGCGCGTCTTCACCGAGCTGCACGCCCAGAGCCGGGAGCTGCAGCGCCAGCTCGTCGAGCTGGAAGCCGCACGGGCGGAGCAGCAAAGGCTGGTAGACGCGCTGCAGCAGACGCAGGCCGAACTGCAGCGCGCGCTGAAGATGCGCGATGAGTTCATGTCCATGGTGTCGCACGAACTGCGCACGCCGCTGGGCGTGATGTCGCTCGAGGCCATCATGCGCCAGCAGAGGCTGGACCGCGGCGACGTGGCCTGGTTTACGCCCGAACGCCTGCAGGCCATGGTCGACAAGGACACGCGCCAGGTCCGCAGCATGACGCGACTTATCGAGGACTTGCTCGACATCGCGCGCCTGCAGCATGGCCGCCTGTCCATCCGCCCGCAGCCAACCAACCTGGGCGACCTGGCGCAACGCGTCGTGGCCGATTTCGAGAGCCAGTTCCAGCAGGGCGACCGGCCGGTGCTGCTGACGCTGAAGGCGCAGCCGGACATCGTGGGCGAATGGGACGACAGCCGCGTCGCGCAGGTGCTCGTCAACCTGCTTAGCAACGCGCTGCGCTACGGCGAAGGCAAGCCGGTCGAGGTCGAAGCCGGATTGGCCGAAGACGGGCTTGCCCGGCTGGCCGTGCGAGACCAGGGCATGGGCATCCCGGCGGCCGACCAGGACCGCATCTTCCAGCAGTTCGAGCGCCTGCCCACGGCAGGCCGCTCGCCCGGCATGGGCCTGGGGCTCTACATCAGCCAGCAGTTCGTGAAGGCCCACGGCGGGCGCATCACGGTGTGCAGCCAGCCGGGCCAGGGCGCCTGCTTCGAGGTGCTGCTGCCGCTCACGCCGCGTTGAGCGTCGCCGTGGGCGCCTAACGCGCCCGCACCAGGCTGGGCCCAGCCCATCGCCTATGAGCGGCGGTTGCCAGCATGCTGGTAGATCAACGACTCAGCGTTGAAATTGGCAAGGCCGTCGGGGCAGAAGGCTTTGAGGGCATTGTCTACCGCTCCGCGCAGCACCACGGCCAAGACTGCCTCGTCGTGTTTGGTGCTGGCCTGAGGAGCTTCAAGCGGGTCTGGCGCAAAGCGCTGGTCCTGGCAGATGACTCGATGGACCAGGCGCTGGCCACGGCGAGCCGTGGAGGCCAGATCATGCTGGCGCCTTAGCTCCGAGTGACGGACCACCCTCGAACTTGACCGATGACGACCACAACCAACGAGGAGGTGAACGATGACGAGCTCGGCCGACCCACTGCTGCAGAGCACTCTGCGTCTCTACTCGGCGTTTTGCCACCGAGGAAGATGCGGGAAGTCGGCATGCCTGTCTGCGAGTGCGTAACTAGATCCTGTCACCCCCCGCAACGCACGCTGTTCTCCATCTGATCTGCGACTGCACCGAGACTTACTAGTTATGAAACCGACACCGTGCGAAAGCTGCCGCCAGCCCACCGTTGCCCACGAGACCGTCAACTACGGCTCCATGGAATGTGGATACAGACTGCTCTGCAGTCGTTGCTTCAATGAGACCGTCGCCGCCGAACTTGGTATGCAGGGCTTCAAACACGTGGCGTTCGAGCCTGTCCGCATGATCGACGCGCGAGGCCTCGAACACGAGTTTCGGTTTCGGACACACCTGTTCGGTCCAGGCGTTGCGCTCGACGCGTTCGAGCTGCGTGATGGTTGCCCGGCTGGGTATCGGTTTCAGGTCGTCGGGGAGCCGGACGAGGATCCGCTGGCTCTGCTTGGCAAGCTGATCGCCAAGATGCGGAGGGCGCTTGCTCTCACTCATGTGGAAGACACCGAGCACGGTCTGCAGGTGAACGATCGCCTCATCTTGCGCGGCACCATCGACAGCGACCCCGACGAGCGGCTTGGTGTCCCGATGGTGGTCATCGATGGTCGCGAAGTCTCGTGGGATGAACTCGGTCGGATGGTGTCGACCTTCGAAGGCTGGCAGTTCAAGCTGCAGTTCCTCGATCGCAGCGAAGAGACCTGACCCGTCGGACGCCGGCACCCCAAGGTAATTTCCATGCGGTGGCGAGGCCTGCCCTATGCCAGGTTCAGGCGTTCGCCCAGCTTGTCGATGTGCGACGGCTTCGACCGGTGCTTCGAGTTGGCGTCGCCGAGATCCACAGCGATCCCGGCCTTGATGAGCCGCAGCAACGATGCCTGCAGCTCGTTGGGGAACCAGTCGGTGGCTTCGACGACGTCCGTGAACACGGCCTTGTCGATTCGTCACCCAGGGCAACAGCTACTCATAACCGAGCCCCATAAGAAAGGCCCGCCGAAGCGGGCCTTTCTTGGAGGAACAGGCGCAAGCTCAGCCGCGGACGCGCTTGCGCGTCCAGCCCAGCGCTCCTAGGGCGCCAACCGCCAGCGCCAGGCTGGCCGGTTCCGGCAGCGGGCCCGGCGAAGTGGACGCCTGATTCAGCCGAATGTCATCGATCATCAACGACTGGTCGGCGGCCGAGACGACGATAGAACGCGCCGTTCCAACGAACTTGAGGTCCAGCACATCCCAGGTACAGAAACGGTCGCCCGTCGAGCAGATCGAGCCGGCCAGACCCGAGAACTCGGCGAGCTGGTTGCCCTTACCGCCGACATCGTCAAAGACGGCAATCGACGCGCGCGCGCTGGGGAGTGCCGAGAAGTAGAGGGACGAGTCAGCCACGAAGCCGCTGGCGAAGTCCAGCGTGAACAACGGCGACGTCGAGCCAGGCGACTGGAGCGGATCGCCCGCCACCAACAGGCTGCTGCAGGTCCCTGCGAGGTGCGGGCCGAATGCGTATGCGCCACCGCAACCGGCGGAAACGACCCCCCAGGCGCCAGCAGAGAAACCGAAACCGGAGGACTTGTAGCGATCCAGCAACTCCACGATGCCCAGGTCGTTGGGATCCGCCGCGTTGACCTTGAGGTCTTCGAAGTCCAGGGACACCACGCCAGCGACCGCCGGCTGCAATGCGGCCGCAACGAGCAGAGCCAGGAACTTGCTGATGACGCGCATGGCGTTCTCCGTGTGGGATCGAGTGGATGAGAATTTGTTCACAACTGTAAACAAGCCCCTGTGAAAATCGGCCCCAAGCCGCCCCTTCAGTTAAGGGGGCCTCGCCCCTTCATCTTCGCCCGCGAGCACCACGGCAGGGCCTGGCTACACTGCCCTGGGTGGAAACCAAGTGGCTTGAAGACTTCGTCAGCCTGGCCGAGACCCGCAGCTTTTCCCGGTCGGCCCAGTTGCGGCACGTGACGCAGCCGGCGTTCTCCCGCCGCATCCAGGCGCTGGAGGCCTGGGCAGGTGTCGATCTCGTCGACCGTTCGTCCTACCCCACGCGGCTGACGGCCGCCGGCACCACGCTGCTCGCCCAGGCTGTCGAGTTGCTCGGCAACCTACAGGCCACGCGCAACATGCTGCGCAGCCACCAGGCGTCCGATCAGGACATGATCGAGTTCGCCGTGCCGCATTCGCTGGCGTTCTCGTTCTTTCCGCACTGGCTGATGGGCCTGCGCCGGGGTTTCGGGCCGGTCAAATGCCGGCTCAACGCGGCCAACGTGCACGATGCGATGCTGCAGCTGAGCGAAGGCAACTGCGATCTGCTGCTGGTCTACCACCACGCCAGCCAGCCGCTGCAGCTGGACCCGGAGCGCTACCAAATGGCATCGCTGGGCCAGGAGACGCTGTCAGCCTACGCCAAGGCAGACGGCCGCGGCCGCCCGCTGTTCCATCTCCCCGGTCGCCCCGGACAAAAGATCCCCTTCCTCAGCTACGCAGCCGGCGCATACCTGGGCCGGCTGGTGGAGCTGATCGCCAAGGAGGCCGACTGCGCGCTCAACCTCGACGCGATCTACGAGACCGACATGGCCGAGGGCCTGAAGGCGATGGCGCTGGAAGGGCACGGTCTGGCCTTCCTGCCGGCCAGCTCGGTGCAGAAGGAACTGGCCGACGGCCGCCTGGTGCCCGCCGCGCCGCCTGGTAGCTTCAGCGCCACGATGGAATTGCGCATCTACCGCGAGCGGCCAGGGCAGTCGCGCCGGCCCAAGGCGGCCGCGCAAGCACTGTGGGACTATCTTGCGTCCTCGGCATGAGGTCATGGCCACTGTGCATGCATCGCGTAAACCCGTATTCGGAGGGCGCATGCATCGTGGTCTGCTCATGCCCGTTTTTGACATTCACTTGACGTTGTTGGAGTTCCCATGAAGAAAGTCCTGCTCGCCGCGGCGCTGCTCGCCAGCCTCACCGCCGTCCACGCCGAAGACACCCTGAAGAAGATCAAGGACAGCGGCACCATCACGATGGGGGTACGCGAGTCCTCCGGCCTGTCCTACACCATCGGCGACGGCAAGTACGTCGGCTATCACATCGATGTCTGCGAGCAGGTCATCCGCGACATCCGCCGCCAGCTGGGCCTGAGCAGCCTGACGGTCAAGTACCAGCCGGTCACGTCGGCCAACCGCATCCCGCTGACGGTCAACGGCACGGTGGATCTGGAATGCGGCTCGACGACGAACAACGTCGCCCGCCAGAAGGACGTGGCCTTCGCCGTGACGACCTACGTCGAGGAAGTGCGCATCGCCGTGAAGGCCAAGTCCGGCATCACGTCGATCAACCAGCTCAACGGCAAGACGGTGGCGACGACCACCGGCACGACTTCGGTGCAGACACTGCGCAAGCACGAGCGCGCGACGGGCGTGGACTTCAAGGAAGTGTTCGGCAAGGACCACGCCGACAGCTTCCTGCTGCTGGACTCCGGCCGCGCTGACGCCTTCGTGATGGACGGCTCCATCCTGGCCAAGAACATCGCGACGTCCAAGAACCCGGCAGACTTCAAGATCGTCGGCGAGGTGCTTTCGGTCGAGCCGATCGCCATCATGATGCGCAAGGACGACCCTGCCTTCAAGAAGGCCGTGGACGACAGCATCAAGGCCATGATGAAGTCGGGCGAGCTGGCCAAGACCTACGACAAGTGGTTCATGCAGCCCATCCCGCCGACCAACACCAAGATCGGCCTGCCGCTGTCGCAAGCGACCAAGGACGCCTGGGCCAACCCGAACGACAAGCCGATGGAGGACTACGCGAAGAAGTGATTCGCGAGTCCATCTGAAGACCGCAAAGCGGGTGCCTGGCACCCGCTTTGCTTTAGGCGAGAGGCTTGAGGAGAGGCGCATGAGTTGGGACTGGCAGTTCTACTGCAATGACACCGCGACGGGAGAGGCCGTGGCCGGCTGCTTCGGCCCCGGCGGCAAGGAGCAGACGTACCTGCAATGGATGCTGGGTGCCTGGGGCTGGACGGTGAGCGTCTCGCTGCTGGCACTGGTGCTGGCATTGATCGTGGGTTCGGCGATCGGCATCGCGCGCACGGCGCCGAACCGATGGCTGGCGCGCTTCGGTGAGGTCTGGACGGAGCTGTTCCGCAACATCCCGCTGCTGGTGCAGGTCTTCCTCTGGTACCACGTGCTGCCGGCGCTGATCCCTCCGCTGCGCGACGCGGTGCCGCCGTCGGTGCTGGTGGTCTTTGCGCTGGGCTTCTTCACCAGCGCTCGCATCGGCGAGCAGGTCAAGGCCGGCATCAACACGCTGCCGCGCGGCCAGCGCTTCGCGGGCCAGGCGCTGGGCATGACGCTGCCGCAGACCTACCGATTCGTGCTGCTGCCGATGGCCTTCCGCATCGTCATCCCGCCGCTGACGAGCGAGAGCATGAACATCGTCAAGAACTCGGCTGTGGCCTTCGCCGTCAGCATCCCGGAGCTGGCGCAGTTCGCGCAGCAGGCGTCCGAGGAGACGTCTCATTTCGAGGAGATCTTCATCCCCGTCACGCTGCTGTACTTCATCTCGGCCTTCGCGATCAACCGCATCGCCAAGTTCATCGAGGCGCGCGTGCGCATCCCGGGCCAGGTGGGAGCCAAGTGATGCTGAACCTCGACTACTCCTTCCTGAACTGGGCGGTCATCCAGAGCTTCGTCGCTAAGGGCTTCTGGTTCTCCATCCAGCTGACGCTGGTCGCCATGGTCGGCGGCATCGTGCTGGGCACGCTGCTGGCGATGATGCGGCTGTCCAGCCACAAGTGGCTGTCGGCGCCGGCGGCCCTCTACGTCGACACGCTGCGCTCCATCCCGCTGGTGATGGTGATCCTGTGGTTCTTCCTGCTGATTCCCAAGCTGCTCGGGCCGCTGGGCGGACAGATGTCGGCCCTCATCACGTTCACGCTGTTCGAGGCGACGTACTACTCCGAGATCATGCGTGCGGGCATCCAGTCCGTCTCGCGCGGCCAGGTGAATGCCGGCTACGCGCTCGGCATGAGCTACAGCCAGACGATGAAGCTCGTCGTGCTGCCGCAGGCCTTCCGCAACATGCTGCCGGTACTGCTGACACAGACCATCATCCTGTTCCAGGACACGTCGCTGGTCTATGCGGTCGGCGAATACGACCTGCTCAAGGGCTTCGAGGTCGCCGGCAAGAACTTCAACCGCCCGGTCGAGACCTACCTCGTCGCCGCCGTCGTCTACTTCGTCATCTGCTTCGGCCTGTCGCGCCTGGTGCGCGAGCTGCAGAAGAAGATCGCCATCATTCGATAAGGATCAGCCGTGATCGACATCAAGAACGTCTCCAAGTGGTACGGCAGCTTCCAGGTGCTGACCGACTGCACCACCTCCATCAAGAAGGGCGAGGTCGTCGTCGTCTGCGGGCCGTCGGGCTCGGGCAAGTCGACGCTGATCAAGACGGTCAACGCGCTGGAGCCCTTCCAGAAGGGTGACATCGTCGTTGACGGCATCTCCATCGCAGACCCCAAGACCAACCTGCCCAAGCTGCGCTCGCGCGTGGGTATGGTGTTCCAGCATTTCGAGCTTTTCCCGCACCTGTCGGTGACGGAGAACCTGACCATCGCCCAGGTCAAGGTGCTGGGCCGCTCGGCCGATGACGCCAAAGCGCGCGGCTTGAAGATGCTGGACCGCGTGGGCCTGTCCGCGCACAAGGACAAATTCCCCGGCCAGCTGTCCGGCGGCCAGCAGCAGCGCGTGGCCATCGCGCGGGCGCTATCGATGGACCCCATCGTCATGCTGTTCGACGAACCCACGTCGGCGCTGGACCCGGAGATGGTGGGCGAAGTGCTGGATGTCATGGTCAAGCTCGCGCAGGAGGGCATGACGATGATGTGCGTGACGCACGAGATGGGCTTCGCTAAACGCGTCAGCAACCGCGTCATCTTCATGGACGCCGGCAAGATCATCGAGGACTGCACCAGCGCCGACTTCTTCGGCAAGCCCGAGGAGCGCTCGCCTCGGGCCAAGGACTTCCTCGCCAAGATCCTGCAACACTGAAACGAGGCCCGCCGATGCGGGCCTCGTCCTGTCAGCGTCAGAGGAACATTCCGCCCGAAGCCTCCACGCGCTGGCCGGTGATCCAGCCCGCGCCCGGGCGCATCAGCGCGGCCGCGGCACCGCCGATGTCGTCGGGCTCGCCGACGCGGGCCAGCGCCGTGACCGACGCGATGAACGCATTCAGCTGCGCATCGTCGCGCACGGCACCGCCGCCGAAGTCGGTCGCAACGGCGCCCGGCGCCAGCGTGTTGACGCGGATGCCGCGCGCCGCAAGTTCCCTGGCCTGGTAGCGGCTCAGCACCTCGACCGCCCCCTTCATCGCCGCATACGCGCCGTAGCCGGGAATCGTGAAGCGGGCCAGGCCGCTGGAGATGTTCAGGATGCGCGCGCCGTCGGCGAGCAGCGGCAGCAGCGCCTGCGTCAGGAAGAACGGGCCTCTCAGGTGGACGGCCAACATGGTGTCGAACTGGGCGGGCGTCGTGTCGGCGAAAGCAGCATAGGCGCCAGCGCCGGCGTTGTTGACGAGGCCGTCCAGCCGGTGGGCGCCCCAGGCCTGCAGGACCTGGCGGACCTGCTCGACGAAGGCGGGAAAGCCCGCCGTGTCAGCCACGTCCAGTGGCAGCGCCAGTGCGCGGCGGCCCAGCGACCGGATTTGCGCGGTGATCGCTTCAGCTGCGCCGGCGGCTTCGCGGTAGGTCAGCAGGATGTCGTGGCCGTCGCGTGCCAGGGCCAGCGCCATCGCTGCACCGAGGCCGCGGCTGCCGCCGGTGATCAGCGTGAGAGAGGGGGAGGTCATGTTCAGTTCCGTGAGTGATGGGACGGAACAGACTCTATTGTTCACTTCATATGCGATAAAGTCCATTGTATTGAACTTACTGTTCACTTAATGTCGAACAATTTGGACTTGTCCGCGCTGCGCGTCTTCCTGCAGGTCGCCGAGCTGGCACATTTCAGCCGCGCGGCCGATGAGCTGGGACTGCCCAAGGGCCGCGTCAGCCAGATCGTGCGTGACCTGGAGACCCAGCTCGGCACGCGGCTGTTCCAGCGGACGACGCGACGCGTCAGCCTTACGCCGGACGGCGAGCTGCTGGCCGAGCGCGCCCGCTCGCTGGTGGCAGACGCGGCCGAGATCGAGGCGCTGTTCCAGCAGGACCAGCAGCTCGGCGGCCGGCTGCGCGTGGACCTGCCGGTGCGCCTCGCGCTGGACGTGGTGATGCCGGCGCTGCCGCACTTCCTGGCCGAACACGCCGGCCTGCAGGTTGAACTGAGCTGCACCGACCGGCGCGTGGACCTCGTCGAGGAAGGGTTCGACTGCGTGCTGCGCGTCGGTGCCGTTCACGACCCGATGCTGGTGGCCAAGCCGCTGGGACAACTGCGCATGGTGAACGTTGCCAGCCCCGCCTACCTCGCCTCGCATGGCACCCCGCGGACGCCTGAGGACCTCGTCGCACACAACCATCAGCTCGTGCACTACAGCCAGACCTGGGCGGACCGCCGGGCGCGCTTCGACTGGGTTGACGCTGCCGGGCAGCCGCACAGCGTGGTGCTGCCCGCGCGCGTCAGCGTCAACCACACCGACGCCTATGAGGCTGCGGCGCTGGCCGGCATGGGCATCGTGCAGGCGCCCTGCGTCGGGCTACGCGCGGCCGTCGCCGACGGGCGGCTGGTGCGGCTGCTGCCGGGCCACGAACCGGCGCCGCTGCCGGTGCAGCTGGTCATGAGCCAGCGCCGCCACACGCCGCGGCGGGTGCGCGTGTTCATGGACTGGCTGACCGGCCTGCTCGGCGCCCACCTGGCCGACGACAATCCCGCCCCATGACCGACACGCTCACCCTCACCCGCCCGGACGACTGGCACCTGCACCTGCGCGACGATGCCGCGCTGGCCAGCGTGCTGCCGTACACCGCGCGCCAGTTCGCACGCGCCATCGTCATGCCCAACCTGCGACCGCCGGTCACGACCGCCGCGCAGGCCCTCGCCTACCGCGAGCGCATCCTGGCCGCACGACCGGCAGGCTCGGACTTTCAGCCGCTGATGACGATGTACCTGACGGACAACACGCCGCCGGACGAGATCAAGCGCGCCAAGGACGCCGGCGTCGTGGCCCTGAAGCTCTACCCGGCCGGCGCGACGACCAACAGCGATGCCGGCGTGACGGACATCCGCAAGACCTACAAGACGCTGGAGGCGATGCAGCGCGAGGGCCTGCTGTTCCTCGTGCACGGCGAGGTCACTGACGGCGACATCGACATCTTCGACCGCGAGGCCGTCTTCGTCGACCGCGTCATGACGCCGCTGCGCGCGGCCATGCCCGAGCTGAAGGTCGTGTTCGAGCACATCACGACCCAGGAAGCCGCGCAGTACGTGACCGACAGCGACCGCTTCACGGCCGCGACGATCACGCCGCAGCACCTGCTCTACAACCGCAACGCCATCTTCACCGGTGGCCTGCGCCCGCACTACTACTGCCTGCCCGTGCTCAAGCGCGAGGAGCACCGTCAGGCGCTGCTGAAGGCCGCCGCATCAGGCCTGCCGAAGTTCTTCCTCGGCACCGACAGCGCCCCGCATGCGGCGCAGCTGAAGGAGAACTCGGTGTGCGGCGCCGGCTGTTTCACGGCCGTGTCGGCGCTGGAGCTGTATGCCGAGGCGTTCGAGGCCATCGGCGCACTCGACAAGCTCGACGCCTTCGCCGGCCACCACGGCCCCGATTTCTACGGCCTGCCGCGCAACACCGGCACCGTCACGCTCAAGCGCGAGACGTGGACGCTGCCCGAGGCCGTGCCCTTCGGCGAGGCGCAACTCAAGCCGCTGCGCGGCGGCGACACCCTGAACTGGAAACTGCAGGCATGAACGCATCCGGCAAGAAAGTCGCCTTCCTCGTCGACTTCGACAACGTCGCCACCGACGTCATCGAGCAGGCGCTGGCCATGGTGTTCAAGGACTACGGCGCGGCCCACATCCGCCGCGCCTATTGCAACGCCGAGCAGGCGCTGCGCGAGCAGAACTTCCTGAAGCGGCTGGGCCTGCGCGCGATCGTCAACCTGGCCATCGGCAAGAACTCGACGGACATCGCGCTGGCCGCCGACGCGGTGGACCTGGCCATCACCGAGAAGCCCGACGTCATCGTGCTCGTGTCGTCGGACAGCGACTTTGCGCCGTTGGTGCTGCGGCTGCGCGAGAAGGGCGCCTGGCTGCGCGGCTTCGGCCAGTACGGCAAGACGGGCGACGGCGTCATCCAGATCTACGACCAGTTCAACGAGCTGGCGCACGGCACGGGCCGCGCGGCCCGCGACAGCGCCCCCGCAAAGCCGACGGGTGGTGGCCGCAACGCGCGCCGCAGTGGCGGCCGCGGTGCGGGCCCTGGCCGCCCGCAGGTCGAGCCGCCTCGTGGCGGCCCGGCAGCCCGCCCGCCGCGTGGCGAGGCCTCCGTCGCGTTGCCGGCAGCGCCGGTCGCCGACGACGCGGCGCTGCTGGTCGCTTTACCGCCGCCGGCCATGGAGGCGGTGGCGCTCCCGTCAACCGCTCCCGCAGCACCGCCCCCGGCGGCAGAGCCTGTCGAGGCCGCCGCGCCGGCCAAGCCGGCCGGCAAGGCGGCACGCAAGACGGCCGCAAAAGCCGACGGCAAGCCGACCGCCAAGGGTGCGGCCAAGCGTGATGTCAGGCTCGAAACGAAGGCCGCCGTGAAGGCCTCCACCGCGGCCGAGTCGCCGGCAGAAGCCGCACCGGCCGCAGCTCCGACGCCCAAGCCAGCGGCGCGTGCCCCCGCCAAGGCGCCGACGACCACCGCTGACGACCCGCAGGTGGCCGCCGCCAAGGAGATCAACGCCGTGCTGGCGCTGCTGCCCAAGCTGGCCGACGGCCAGTGGCACGACCTTGGCGCCGCCGCCAAGGTGCTGAAGGACGCCGGCCTCCTGGCCAAGTCCGCGCCGTCGACCAAGCTGTTCCGCAAGCATCCGCACGCCTTCCAGCTGCAGCCGGCCAAGCAGCCAAACCAGGTGCGCTTCGCCACTTGATCGCGCCCGACTGGGCCCAACCCTGGTTCGCGCCCTACCGCGAGGTCGCCACGCCGGTCCTGGCCCGGCTCGCGGCAGGTGAGCAGGTGGCCGCAGCGCTGGGCCATGAGCGCTTCGAGCCCGACGGCCCGCGCAGCGGCGGCTACGAGCAGCACGTGGCCGCCACCGGCCGCGTGCCCACGCGCGACAACGCGCATGACCTGTTCAACGGCCTCGTCTGGCTGCGCTGCCCGGGCTTCAAGGCGGCGCTCAATCGCGCACACATGGCCGCCCCGCCGGCAACGCCGGGCCGGCGCGGCCCGCTGCGCGACGCGCTGACGCTGCTGGACGAAAGCGGCCTGCTGCTGAGTGCGCCGGCGCCGCTGCGGCAGGCGCTTCGCGCGCAGGATTGGGCTGCCCTCTTCGTCGGCCACCGCGAGCTGTGGCGCAGCGCACAAGCCCTCATCGTCGGCCATGCGTTGCTCGAAAAGCTGCTCGCGCCACGCAAAGCCCTCTGCGCCCGCGCGCTGCTGGTGGACGACGTCAATGCCCCCGTGCTGCCCGCGGCGCTGGCGCCGGCCGACCTGCCGCCGCTGCCGGTGCTGGGCATTCCCGGCTGGTGGCCGGCGAATGCGTCACGCGGCTTCTATGCCGATGCCCAGGTCTTCCGTGCAAAGCGGCTAGCATCGGCGCCCTCCATGGGAGGTCTCGCTTGCTGAAGTCCTGTCTGAAGTCCCTGCCGGGCCTGCTGCTGGCCGGCCTGGCATTTGCCGCCGGCGCGCAGTCGCCACCGCCCGCCGCGTCGGCCCCGGCCCCGGCCGCGCCGCCCACCGCAGCGCAGCCGGCCCCAACCGTGTCTGCCAGCGCCCGGCGCCTGTACGAGCGCAGCAAGGGCCAGTTGCTGCAGATCCGCACGCTGCTGAAGACGCAGGACAGCCAGGCGTCCGTCGGTTCAGGTTTTCTCGTCAGCAACGACGGCCACATCGTCACGAACTACCACGTGGTCAGCCAGTTCGCGCTGGAGCCCGAAAGCTACCGGCTGCGCTATGCGACGACCGACGGCCAGGGCGGCGCGCTGGAGCTGTTGGACTTCGATGCCCGCCGCGACCTTGCACTGCTGCGCGCGGTGGAAGACGGCAAGGGCGGCGGCCTGAAGGGGCGCGGCGCACTGCAGTTCCGCCCGCAGAGCCAGCCGCTGGCCAAGGGCGAGCGCATCTACTCGATGGGCAACCCGCACGACGTGGCCTTTGCCGTCGTCGAGGGCAACTACAACGGGCTGGTCGAGCGCAGCTTCGACCCCCTCATCTACTACGCCGGCGGCATCAACCCCGGCATGAGCGGCGGCCCGGTGCTGGACGAGGACGGCTACGTCGTCGGCGTCAACGTGTCGACGCTGCTGTTCGCGCAGCAGGTCAGCTTCCTCGTGCCGGGTGAGTTCGCCGAGAGCCTCGTCAAGCGCAGCCTCGCTGCCAAGCCGATCCGCACGGCCGCCTGGGGCCGGCTGCGCGACCAGCTGACGGCCTATCAGGACGAGCTGGTGACGCGCTTCCTCGCGTTGCCCTGGGAGAGCGCCAACAACGACCGCTACCGGCTGCCGGTGCCCAAGCAGGACTTCATGCGTTGCTGGGGCCGCGGCAACGCGGCCGACAGCAAGGGGCTGGACTTCGAGCGCTCGCAGTGCCGCATGGACCATGCGCTCTTCGTCAGCGGCAGCCTGCAGACCGGCTGGCTCGACATGAGCCACGAGGCCTACAACGGCAGCAAGCTTGGCGCGCTGCGCTTCGCGCGGCAGTACTCGGCCAGCTTCCGCAACGAACGCCTGGGCCTGGCCGACAAGTCGCGCACGGCGCCGTATTGCAAGGAGCAGTTCGTCGACCGCGACGGCCTGCCGCTGCGCGCCGTCGTCTGCCTGCGCGCTTACCGCAAGCTGGAAGGCTTGCACGACCTCAGCGTGCTCGTGACGACGGTGGACGCGTCCACCCAAGGTGCGCTGGGCCGCTTCGACGCCCGCGGCGTCAGCTTCGACAACGCGCTCAAGCTCGCGGCGCACTACCTGGAGGGCTTCGCGTGGACGAACAACAAGGCGAAGTGATGCCTCCCGCGGACACCTCCGTGAACGCCCCGGACGCCGCCGTCGTCGAGCTGCTGGGCCCCGATGGCCGAGTGGCACTGATGCAGCGCGTAACGGGCTGGCCGGTACGCATCGGCCGTTCGCCGGCCTGCGACATCGTGCTGGACGACCCCCACCTCGCCGCCGAGCATGCGGAGCTGCAGTTCACGCCCGAAGGCCGCGTGCAGCTCAAGCTGCTGGACAGCCGCAACGGCGGCAGCGTGGCCGGCAAGCGGCTGGCATCTGGAGCCGCGGCGGTGCTGCCCGCCAGCGGCGCCTTCCAGCTGGCCGGCTGCCCGCTGCGCCTGCGCACCAGCGCCGACGTGCTGCCCCCCGAGCAGGCGCTCATCGTGCATCCCACGCGCCACTGGGCGCTGCTGCCGCTGCTGTTGCTGTCCATGCTGTTCTTCCAGTGGGTGGACCACTGGAGTCAGAGCGACCCCGACACGCGCTGGATCAGCTACGCCGCGCCGCTGCTGGGGCCGCTTGCCTTCGTGCTGGGCTGGGCAGGGCTGTGGTCACTAGCGAGCAAGCTGTTCCAGCACCGCTTCCCGTTCGCGACCCACTTGCGCCGCGCGCTGGTCGTGCTCGTCGTGCTGCAGGTGCTGGACTGGCTGCTGCCCGCCGTCGCCTATGCGCTGTCATGGCCGCGCCTGATGGCGCTGGACGGGCTGACACTGCCGCTCGCGAGCGCGGCGCTCGTCGCCTGGCATGCGCGGCTCGTGTGGCCCGGCGCCCAGCGCACGCTGAACATCGGCATCGCGGCAATGCTGCTGCTGGGACTGGGCCTGCAGGTGGCGGGCCGGCAGGAGCAGCAGCATGTCTTCGGGCCGTCCTACCTCGCGGCCCTGCCGCCGCCCGCACTGCGCATGGCCCGGGCACATCCGCCGGAGGACCTCATCGAGTCGCTGAAGCCGCTGAAGGCGGAACTAGCCCGCCAGGCGCGCAAGGACAACGACGGTTTCGACCCCGACGACGCAGGGGGCGAGTGAAAGTGCCCTCCCCCTAGGGAGTTGCGATACGTCGACGGTCGACTGTCAGGCTTGGGGAAGGAAGCCGTCGACCGACAGGTAGCGTTCGCCGGTGTCGTAGTTGAAGCCCAGCACGCGGGCGTTAGCCGGCAGGTCGGGTAGCTTCTGTGCAATGGCCGCGAGCGTGGCGCCGCTGGAAATGCCGACGAGCAGGCCTTCCTCGCGGGCGCATCGGCGGGCGAATTCGCGTGCCGCCTCGGCCTCGACCTGGATGACGCCGTCGAGCGAAGCCGTGTCCAGCACCGCCGGGATGAAGCCGGCACCGATGCCCTGGATGGGATGCGGGCTGGGCTGGCCGCCGCTGATGACGGGCGAGGCCGTTGGCTCGACGGCGTAGACCTTCAGCTGCGGCCAGGCCGCCTTGAGCACCTGTGCGCAGCCGGTGATGTGGCCGCCGGTGCCCACGCCGGTGATCAGCGCGTCCAGGCCCTCGGGGAAGTCGCGAAGGATCTCCTGCGCCGTCGTCTTCACGTGCACGGCCGGGTTGGCGGCGTTCTCGAACTGCTGCGGCATCCACGAGCCCGGGTGCTGCTCCACCAGCTCCTTCGCTCGGGCGATGGCACCCTTCATGCCCTTCTCGCGCGGCGTCAGGTCGAAGCTGGCGCCGTAGGCCAGCATCAGGCGGCGGCGCTCGATGCTCATGCTGTCGGGCATGACGAGGATGAGCTTGTAGCCCTTGACGGCGGCCACCATGGCCAGGCCCACGCCGGTGTTGCCGGAAGTCGGCTCGACGATGGTGCCGCCCGGCTTGAGCTGCCCGCTCGCCTCGGCGGCCTCGATCATCGCCAGCGCGATGCGGTCCTTGATCGATCCGCCCGGGTTGCTGCGCTCGGACTTGACCCAGACCTCAGCGCCGCCGAAGAGGCGCTGCAGTCGGATGTGGGGCGTGTTGCCAATGGTGTCGAGGACGCTGGCGGCTTTCATCGAGGGGCTCCTGGCTGGGGGGGGAGACCTGCAGTTTGCCAGCCCGCGGCGCACCCGGCCGGCGTGGCGACTTGCCGGCCCGCCTGACGCGATAATGCGTCCGTGAAGCAAGCCAGACCGCCGCTGGGGCAAGCTCGGAAACGAGGCCCTGGAGGAAGGTCCGGACTGCACAGAGCAGCGTAGCGGCTAACGGCCGCCCGGCGTAAGCCGAGGATCAGAGCAACAGAGACGAGTTCAGGTGGGTTCGCCCAGCTGAGGTGAAACGGGCAATCTCTACGCGCAGCAACACCAAGTAGGCCAGCGTTGATGCGGCTCGCAGAGCTGGCGGGTAGGTGGCACCGAGCCGGGCAGTGATGTCCGGCCCAGAGGAATGGCGGTCAACGCTCCGCAAGGGGCGTCACAGAATCCGGCCTATCGGCTTGCTTCACTCTTTCTTTCGACAGGCGAACACGGGCGTCGATAGACTGCCGCTTTATCCCGAGATCCTCGATGAACCCTGACGCCAGCCGACTCTGGCGCGCGCCCCGCTGGGCCCTGGCCGTGCTGCTGGCCTGCCTGGCGATGGTGGGCCCCTTCTCCATCGACACCTACCTGCCGGCCTTCTCCGGCATCGCGCGTGCGCTGGACGCCACCCCAGTGCAGATGCAGCAGACACTGTCGAGCTACCTGCTGGGCTTCGCCGTGATGAACCTTTTCCACGGCGCGCTGTCGGACTGCTTCGGCCGCCGGCCGGTCGTGCTCATCGGGCTGGCCATCTTCACGGCGGCGAGTGTGGGCTGCGCACTCGCCGCCTCGGTGGGGCAACTCGTCTTCTGGCGCACAGTGCAGGGCATGTCGGCCGGTGCCGGCATCGTCGTGTCGCGCGCCATCATCCGCGACATGTTCCCGCCGGCCGACGCGCAGCGCGTGATGTCGCAGGTAACGCTGTTCTTCGGCGTCGCGCCGGCCATCGCGCCGATGGTGGGCGGCTTCCTGTTCGTGCATGCCGACTGGCATTCGATCTTCTGGTTCCTGACGCTCGTCGGCACGGCGCTGTTCATTTCGAACTGGCGGCTGCTGCCCGAGACGCTGCACCCCGGCCTGGCGCAACCGTTCCACGTCGGCGCGCTGATGCGCGAGTACTGGCGGCTGTGCAGCAGCCGGCGCTTCATGATGCTGGTGCTGGCCAGCGGTGTGCCGTTCAACGGCATGTTCCTCTACGTGCTGGCCACGCCGGTGTTCCTGGGTGAGCACTTGCACTTCGAGCCGCAGCAGTTCTTCTGGTTCTTCCTGTGCACCATCGGCGGCATCATGGCCGGGGCGGCGGTCAGCGGCCGGCTCGCCGGCAAGATGTCGCCGCAGCGCCAGATCATGCGGGGCTTCCGCATCATGGGCGCGGTGTCCGTCGTCAACGTGGCGCTGAACCTGGTCGCGCCGCTGAGCGCGTTCTGGGCGCTGCCGCTGATCGGCTTGTTCTCCTTCGGCTGGGCGGTCATGGTGCCGGTCGTCACGCTGCTCGTGCTGGACCAGGCACCCGAGCGTCGCGGCATGGCCTCGTCGCTGCAGGCCTGCATCGGCTCGGCGGCCAACGGCCTGGTGGCCGGCGTGCTGGTGCCGCTGGTCATGCACTCCACGATCGGGCTGGCGCTGGCGTCGGCCGGGCTGATGCTCGTCGGCTTCGTCGCCTGGTACGGTGTGCGGCGCGGCGTGGCGACGCCGGCAGGTTGAGCTCAAGCTGGCGCCGCGCCAGCCGAAAATCCCGGGGATGAAGACGAAGCCATCGTTGATCGTGGCCGCCGGCCTGCTCGTGCTGGCCGCGCAGGCCCAGGAGGCCCGGGAGCCGGTCGACCAGCTGCGCCAGCGCCTGGCCGAGCGCCTGGCCACCCAGCCGAGCGGCACCGCCACGGCCAAGACCGCGCCCCGCGCCCCGCGCCCGGCCAAGGCCGACGAACACGCCAAGGCAGCCCACTGGGGCTACACGGGCGACATCGGCCCCGAACATTGGGCCGAGCTCGCGCCCGAGAACAAGGTGTGCGCCGTCGGCACGCGGCAGAGCCCCATCGACATCCGCGACGGCATCGCTGTCGACCTGGAGAAGATCACCTTCGACTACCACGCCAGCAGCTTCTCGGTGCTGGACAACGGCCACACGGTGCAGGTCAACGTCGCCGCGGGCAACGGGCTCACGGTGATGGGCAAGCGCTACGAGCTGGTGCAGTTCCACTTCCATCGCCCGAGCGAGGAGCGTGTCAACGGCCGGCAGTTCGACATGGTGGCCCACCTGGTGCACAAGGATTCGGCAGGCAAGCTCGCCGTCGTCGCCGTGCTGCTGTCGCGCGGGCCGGACGAAAAGCCCCAGCCCGTGCTGCAGACCGTCTGGGCCAACCTGCCACTGGAGAAGGGCGAGGCGCTTCAGGCGCAGGCGCAGATCGACCTGAACCAGTTGCTGCCCACCGACCGGGGGTACTACACCTACATGGGGTCGTTGACGACGCCGCCCTGCAGTGAAGGCGTGCTGTGGATGGTGATGCGAGAGCCCGTGCCGCTGACGGCGCAGCAGATCGCCGTCTTCGCCCGTCTCTACCCGATGAACGCGCGGCCGCTGCAGGCCGGCTCGGGACGGCTCATCAAGGAAAGCCAGTAGGCGAAAGCGGGCCGTCCGGCCTCAACTGCTGCCTGCGCCCGACCAGCGCTGGCCGGACAGCCATTCGTACAGCGTCAGGAACAGCTGCTCGGCAACGACGGGCTTGGCGACGTGGTCATCCATGCCGGCGTCCAGGCAGCGCTGGCGCTCGTCGTCGAAGGCATTGGCCGTCATCGCGAGGATGGGCAGCCCGGCGCCCTGCGGCAGCCGGCGGATCGCACGCGTCGCGTCCAGACCGTCCATGACGGGCATCTGCACGTCCATCAGCACGAGGGCATAGCCGCCGTTCTGCACCATGTCGACGGCCTGCTGGCCGTCCGAGGCCACGTCCACCGTCAGCCCGGCGCTGCCGATCAGCGCGACAGCGACTTCCTGGTTCACCGCGTTGTCCTCGGCCAGCAGGATGCGACACGGCTGGCTACGCGCCAGCTCGGCCAGACGATCGCGCACCGAATGCGGCCGCGGCGGTGCGGCCGGCGGCGCCTGGTGCTCCGGCGAAGCATCGACGTTCAGCGCAAACCAGAAGGTGCTGCCGCTGCCCAGCACGCTCTGCACGCCGACACGTCCGCCCATCAGCTCGGCCAGCCGCCGGCAGATGGCCAAGCCCAGGCCCGTGCCGCCGTAGCGGCGCGTCGTCGAGCTGTCGGCCTGCTCGAAATCGCGGAACAGCCGCGCCTGCGCCTCGGACGCGATGCCGATGCCGCTGTCCTGCACCTCGAATCGCAGGGGCAGCCGCATGCCGCCCGCCGTGGGGACACCGTCCAGTTCCACGGCGAGGCGCACGAAGCCGCTCTCGGTGAACTTGACCGCGTTGCCGGCAAAGTTCAGCAGCACCTCGGCGATGCGCTGCGGGTCACCCAGCAGCACGCGGCCCGACAGCTCGGCGGCGACGTCGGTGTCCACGCGCAGATGCTTGGCCGCGGCAGCTTGCGTCGTCATGTTGGCGATGTTGTCGAGCACCTCGTCGAGCGTGAACGGCCGGTGCTCAAGCTGCACCTTGCCGGCCTCGATCTTGGAGAAGTCCAGCACGTTGTTGATGACGCTGAGCAGATGCTCGGCCGCGTTGGCCACCTTCTGCAGCCGCAGCTGCTGTGCCGGTTCCACCGTGTCGCTCTGCGCGAGATAGGTCAGGCCGATGATGGCGTTCATCGGCGTGCGGATCTCGTGGCTCATGTTGGCCAGAAAGGCGCTCTTGGCCAGACTGGCCGCCTGCGCAGCCTGGGTGGCCTCGGCCAGCTCGGCGGTGCGCGCCTCCACGAGCTCCTCCAGATGATGGCGGTAGCGCTCCAGCTCCAGCGCATCGCGGCGCTCGCGCGAGATGTCGGTCAGGAAGCCATGCCACAGCACGCTGCCGTCAGCCTCGCGCTGCGGGATGGCGTTGCCGTAGATCCAGCGCTCGGCGCCATCGGCCTGCGGCGTGCGGAACTCCTGCTGCCACGGGCTTTGCGTGCGCGCCGAGGCGAGCAGGCTCTCGCGCACGGCGGCACGGTCGCCCGGGTGCATGCACTCGAACCAGGGCGAAGCGCTGCGCCCCAGCGCTGCGCTGCCGAGTGGGAAGTACTCGCGGATGGCCTCGCTGACGTAGGCGAAGCTGAACTCGCCATTGCCGGCCAGCCGCAGTTGGTAGACGACTCCGGGCACCGTCTCGGCCATACCCCTCAATCGTTCGATGAGGCTGCGCTGCGCGTCGAACTGCTGCTGCAACGCATCGCGCATGTGCTCCAGGTGGCTGCCGAGCTGGCCGATCTCGTCCTCCCCCCGATGCTGCAGCTTCGCGCTGAAACGCCCCTGCGCGAGATCGTTGGCAAAGCCGCCCAGCTCGCGCAAAGGCCGGAACAGGCGCGAGTTCAGCAACCACAGCACCAGCGCCAATGAGACCAGCAGCTGGCCGCCGACCGTCGCGCCATACAGCCAGCGCTGGCGGGACAGCGCCGCCTTGCTGAGGTGGTCGTCTATCTCGATCTGGATGTGGCCGATGCGGGTGGCGCCGCGGAGGATGTCGCGCTCGCCGGTTAGCGTCTGGCCCAGGCGGCGCTCGGGCAGCTGGTTCTCGATGAACGGCAGGCCCTGCGACGCGTCGCTGACGGTGACGCGCACGACCTCGGGCGATTTGACGATGGCCGACACGACCTCGCGCGCGGCAACAGCGTCCAGGTTCCACAACAGCTCCGGCAGGCTGCTGGCCAGCACGTCCAGCTTGGCGTCCAGGTCGCGCTGCAGGTCTTGCTCCGCGACCTGCGACTCACGCAGCCCGATGGACAGCCCGCCGACGATGAGCGCCGGCACCAACAGCCCGATGCAGGCGCCCAGCGCAAGCGCAGCGAACAGCGACGTCGAAGGCCGCCGGCCGGGCCGCGTGTCGGGCGGCCGGGGCGGCAGCGTCTGCCCGGGCGCGGGGCCGGCAGAGGTGGCGGACACGTCAGGGCCCCGCAACTGGTGAGGCCGGCATCCCGGCGCGGAGCAGATCAAGGCACACGCCCATGGCGACACCATCGACTGCGATGGCCTCGGCCAAGTCGGCGGCCGGGCGTGGCCCGATGCGCATGTGGGTCAGGAATTTCATGATCCGCCTTGATGGGAAGCGGCGGTCTGCCGGGGCTGGTTCGGTGGCGTCGCCCGGGCTGTGACCGCCTGCTGGAATTCTCGGCAAGAACTGGACTGCCCCCCCATTCTGTGGGCCGGGACCACGGCCCGCCAGCGTGATTTGTGCGGCAAAACACCGACAGACAGCCCGCAGGCGTGCGCGCGGCGCTACAGCTTCTGCGGGTAGATCGTCTCGCCGCGCTTGAGCATCTCGACGAAGGTGGCGATCTTGCGCCGGCGCCCCGCCTCAGTCTTCATGTGGTGCACGCGGAACGCCAGCGCGAAGCGGTTCTTGGCGTTGAGCCGGGCCAGCATGTCGCGTGCGGCGGGCTCGGCGTCGATGGCGGCCTGCAGGTCGTCCGGTATCTTCATGCCCTCGCCGGCAGCATAGGCCCGTGCCCAGCGGCCATCGGCCTTGGCAGCCTCGACCTCGCGCAGACCGTGCGGCGTCATGCGGCCCGCCGCAACGAGCCGCACGACGTTGGCCACGTTGACCTGGCTCCAGACGCTGCGCGGGCGGCGCGGCGTGAAACGCAGCAGGAAGCTGTCCTCGTCAAGCCGCTTGCGCAGGCCGTCGATCCAGCCCCAGCACAGCACGACGTCGATGGCCTGCTTCTGAGAGATGCACGGCCGGCCGGAGCCCACCTTGTGCATCTTGATCCACACCTCGTCCTCCCGGTCGTGGTGCGCGGTCAGCCACGCCTCGAAGCTCGCTTCGTCAACGAACTCGCGGACCTTATCGGGGTTGACGAGGATCGGGGCCATGACGCAGTGTCGCACCCGGCTTCGCGGTCATGGCCAGACCCCTGCTCAGACGCTGGATGTCGGCCGCGCCGAGCTCGGGGTCGACTCAGGCCGGGCGGGGAAAGTCCAGCTCGGTGTCGTTGACGCGATTCACGAGGTTGGTGAACGTGATCATCGACACCACCAGCAGCGCCTCGATGACGTGCTGGTGCGTGTAGCCCGCCGCGACGACGGCGTCCAGCACTGGGGTTGGCACGGTACCGCGCGTGCCGTCGACCGTGCGCACGAAGCGCACCAGCGCGTCGAGCCGGGGCTCGCCGGTGGACTCGCCGGTGCGGATCTGCCGCATCGCCTCGGGCGACAGGCCCACGAGCTTGCCGACTGCGCTGTGCGCGGCCACGCAGTAGTCGCAGCCATTGATCTCGCTGATGGCGAGCCGGATGGCCTCGATGTCCGCGCGGCCGAGCGCGCCCTTGCCGAGCGCCGCGTCGGCGCCCAGCAGCACGGCCAGCGCGCCGGGGCTGTGGCCGCCGATCGTTGCGTAGGCGTTGGGCAGCTTGCCGAGACCCTTGCGCACCTGGGCGAACAGCTCGGTGGCGGCGTTGGAGAGTTGCTCGGGGGGGATCAGCGGAATACGGGACATGGTGACTCCTTGACGTGAGTGTTCAAATCTCGGCAGCGTGCGGGCTCACAGGTAGCGCGGCGCCGGCCTGTCGCTGGACAGCTGGGCGGCCATCTGCTGGCGAGCCGCCTCGTAGGCGCGCAGCGGCGCGTCGTCGTGCAGCGATGGCACGGTGATCAGCTCGCGCCGGTCGAAGCCGACCAGCGCAGCGTCCACCATGTCGGACGCCTTCATGACGATCGCCTGCGGCAGGTGCTCCACCGGCAGTCCGCCCTTGGCCCAGAACTCGGTGGCCGTCGCGCCCGGCAGCACGGCCTGCACCTGCACGCCCTTGGCACCCAGCTCGTGATGCAGCGACTGGCTGAATGCCGTCACGAAGGCCTTGGTGCCGCCGTAGACGCCATTGAGGATTTCCGGCGCGAGACTGACGATGGACGAGATGTTGATGAAGGCGCCCTTCCCGCGCGACACGAAGGCAGGGGCGACGGCGTAGGTCAGGCGCATCAGCGCCGTCACGTTCAGCGCCACCATGCGTGTCATCTGCTCGACATCGCTTTCCAACAGCGGCGTGTGCGTGCCGGTGCCGGCGTTGTTGACGAGCAGCGTGATGCTGGCGTCCGAGGCCAGCTTGGCCTCCACCCGCGCGAGGTCAGTGGCGTTGCCGAGATCGGCCGCCAGCACCTCCACGGCCCGCCCGGTCTGCGCGCTGAGCTGCGAAGCCTGCTCGACAAGACGCTGGCGGTCGCGTGCGACAAGGATGAGGTCATAGCCGCGACGAGCCAGCCGCTCGGCGTAGATGGCGCCGATGCCCGAGGAAGCGCCGGTGATGAGTGCGGTACCGAGGTGCTTGGTCATGGAGATTTCCTGCAAAACGCGTTGTGGTGCAGGCATCTTCCGGGGGCGTCGCCATGGCGTAAATGACGTATACAGTCATGTTTTAAGACACGACTCTTGGAGGTGGCGGATGCACAAGATCGGCTATGTGCTGACCGATGGGTTCCAGCTGATGGCGTTGTCGACGCAAGCCGTGTTCGAGTTCGCGAACCTCGTGGCGGCAGCACCTTTCTACGAGCTGTCCTGCTACAGCGAGGCGGGCGGCGTCGTTCGCTCGTCGTCGGGCCTCGAACTGCAAACGCAACCCGTCGCGCAGGCACGGCGCATCGACAGCTGGCTAGTGCCCGGCGTGCTGGAGCCGCTGCAGGCGCCGCCCTCACCGGCACTGCGGGCCTTGCTTCGGCGGGCCGCGCGCCACGCCCGGCGGGTCGTCGGCCTGTGCACCGGCGCCTTCGTGCTGGCCGAGTCGGGCCTGCTCGACGGCCGCCGCGCCACGACGCATTGGGGCCATGCCCAGACGCTGCAGGCCCGCTATCCCGACGTCGTCGTCGAACCCGACCGCATCTTCATCGTCGACGATGGCGTTTGGACGTCGGCCGGCATGTCGGCCGCCTACGACCTAGCGCTGGCCATGGTCGAGAAAGACCTGGGGGCCGACATCGCCCGCACCGTGGCGAGGAACCTCGTCATGCCGCAATGGCGCGCCGGCGGGCAGACGCAGCATTCGGAGCTGCTGGAGATCGCCCCCAAGACCGACCGCATCCAGTCCGCGCTGGCTTACGCCAAAGGCCACCTGACGAACCCGTTGAGCGTGGAGGAACTGGCCGAGGTGGCCGCGCTGAGCCCGCGCCAGTTCAGCCGCGTTTTCACAGCCGAGACGGGTGTGTCACCGGCCAAGGCCGTGGAGGCACTGCGGCTGGAGGCGGCACGGCTCATGATCGAGCAGAGCCGCCATTCGCTGGAAATCGTCGCCCGCGAAACCGGCTTCAGGGATCGCCGTCACCTGCGCGAGGTCTATGTGCGGCGCCTGGGCGTATCCCCGCAGTCAACACGCCGGCAGGCGCGAGAGCCCTGAGGCTGCGAGGGCCAGAAAGGACAAAGCCCGCTTGAGGCGGGCTTTGCCGAATTTTGGTTGCGGGGGCCGGATTTGAACCGACGACCTTTGGGTTATGAGCCCAACGAGCTACCAGACTGCTCCACCCCGCGACTGAAGCTAGCAGTATATACGACATTTGGCGCGGTTGGCAAATGCCGAGGGTGTGCGCTGAAAAAGCCTGTCAGCCCGCACCTGCGCAGGTCGTCGGCCTGAAGCGCAAAACGCCCTCTCGCCCCGCCGGGACGCGCGGCCTTGGGCACACTGGCGGCCATGCCCGATCTGGTCACGCGCCGCCCCGAGGGCCTCTACTGCGAGGCGGGCGGCTTCTTCATCGATCCCTGGCTGCCGGTCGACAAGGCCGTCATCACGCACGCCCACGCCGACCATTGCCGCCCCGGCCACGGCAGCTACCTTGCACAGCGCGACGCCCTCGGGCTGATGCGCTCGCGGCTCGGTGACGACGCTGCGCTCGACGGAATCGGCTATGGCGAACCGCGCCGCATCGGCGACGTGACGCTGAGCCTGCATCCTGCCGGCCATGTGCTGGGCTCGGCGCAGGTGCGCATCGAGCACAGCGGCGAGGTCTGGGTCGTCGCGGGCGACTACTTCGTCAGTGGTGCCGGCGACTGCAACACGACCTGCGCGCCGTTCGAGCCGGTACGCTGCGACGTGTTCGTCACCGAAAGCACCTTCGGCCTGCCCATCTACCGCTGGGCGCCACAGAACCAAGTGCTGGACGACATGCGCGCCTGGTGGGCCGACTGCTCGGCGCAAGGCCAGCATGCGCTGCTGATGGGCTACAGCCTCGGCAAGGCGCAGCGCCTCGTCGCCGGGCTCGCGACGGACGACGCGCCCGGGCCGGTGCTCGTCCATTCGGCTGTCGCGCGCCTGAATGCAGCCTACGGGGCTGCTGGCGTTGCGTTGCCGGCGGTGGAGACCGTCACGGCCGACACGAACTTCAAGACGATGCGCGGCGCGCTCGTCATCGCGCCACCGGCCGTGCAGGACAGCCGCTGGGCCAAGGCGTTAGGCCCACACAGCGACGCCTTCGCCAGCGGCTGGATGCGTCTGCGCGGCGCACGACGCCGGCGCAGCGTGGATCGCGGCTTCGTGTTCAGCGACCACGCGGACTGGCCGGGCCTGCTGTCGGCCATTCGGGCGACCGGCGCGCAGCGCGTCATCGTCACGCATGGCGACGAGGGCGCGTTGGTGCGCTACCTTGCCGAATCCGGCCTGCAGGCCGAGGCCTTCGCGACAGAGTACGGCGACGAGGCGCACGACGTGGGGGCCGAGGCATGAAAGGCTTCGTCGCGCTCTACATGGCGCTGGACGCCAGCACGTCGACGCTCGCCAAGGTGGCCGCGTTGAAGCGCTACCTGGCCGAAGCCCCGCCGCGCGACGCCGCCTGGGCTGTCTATCTGCTGGCCGGCGGCACGCCAAGGAGAGCGGTGCCGACGAACGAGCTGCGGGCGCTCGCCTGCGAGGCGGCCGGCCTGCCGGAATGGCTGTTCGAGGCCGGCTATGCCGCGACCGGCGACCTGGCCGAGGCCATCGCCTACGTACTGCCCGACCCCGAGGACCGGCTCGACGAACCGCTGGCCGACTGGATGGAACGACGCATCCTGCCGCTGCGCGCGCTGGACGTGGCTGCGCGTCGCGACGCCGTGCTGGCGGCGTGGCGGGGCCTGTCGGCGGATGAGCGATTCATGTTCGTGAAGCTGGTCGGCGGTGGCTTCCGCGTGGGAGTGAGCAAGCTGCTGGTGCAGCGGGCGCTGGCCGAATGGTCGGGCGTGGACGCCGCCGGCATCGCCCAACGCATGATGGGCTACACCGACATCGACACGCCGCCAACGGCCGAGCGCTTCCAGGCGCTGCTGCGCGAAGACACGGGCGGCACGCGCGGCGGCCAGCCCTACCCGTTCTTCCTGGCGCACGCGCTGCCGGGCGAACCGGCAGCGCTCGGCGCCCGCGAGGACTGGCTGGCGGAGTGGAAGTACGACGGCATCCGCGCGCAGGTGGTCAAGCGGGACGGCCAGGTGTGGATCTGGTCGCGCGGCGAAGAGTTGGTGACCGAGCGCTTTCCTGAGGTCTTGTTGGAGGCCAGCACCTGGCCCGACGGCACGGTCGTCGACGGCGAGCTGCTGGCCTGGCGCCACGGTGAGACAGAGCCCGCACCCTTCGCGCTGCTGCAGAAGCGCATCGGCCGGCTCAAGCTGTCCAAGGCCATCCTGGCCGAGGCGCCGGTGCGGCTGCTGGCTTACGACCTGCTCGAAAGCGATGGCATCGACCGGCGTGCCGAGCCGATGCATCAACGCCGTGCGCGGCTAGAGCAGCTGGGCATCGCGACCTCGCCGCTGGTCGCCGCGGTGGACTGGGCGGGACTCGCCGCCGTACGCGAGGGCTCCCGCGAACGCCGTGTCGAAGGCCTGATGCTGAAGCACCGCGACGCCGCCTACGGTATCGGTCGCACCGTCGGCGCTTGGTGGAAGTGGAAGGTGGCGCCGCTGAGTGTGGATGCCGTGCTGATCTACGCCCAGGCCGGCCATGGCCGGCGCGCCAACCTCTACACCGACTACAGCTTCGCCGTGTGGAACCGAGCGCCGGGCGATGCGGCAGAGGCACAAGCAGCGCTGGATGCGACGGCCGGCGAGCTGATGCTCGTGCCCTTTGCCAAGGCCTATTCGGGCCTGACCGACGAAGAGATCCGTCGGGTGGACCGCGAGATCCGCCGCACGACCGTCGAGAAATTCGGCCCGGTGCGCCGCGTGCGGCCGACGATGGTGTTCGAGCTGGGCTTCGAGGGCATCCAGGCCAGCTCGCGGCACAAGAGCGGCATTGCCGTGCGCTTCCCGCGCATGCTGCGGATCCGCGACGACAAGCCGCTGCACGAGGCGGACACGCTCGACAGCCTGCGCGCATTGATGGAGATCGGCTCGCATGCCGTCGACGACGCAGGTCCGTGACTGGCTCTCTGCGCGGGGCTGGAAGGCCTTCGCGTTCCAGCGCAACGTCTGGCGCGAGATGCGCGCTGGCCACTCCGGGCTGCTGCATGCGACGACGGGCGCCGGCAAGACGCTGGCCGTGTGGCTGGGCGCGTTGCAGGCCTTCGGCGACGCCGAAGCGCCGCTCAGCGTGCTGTGGGTGACGCCGATGCGCGCGCTCAGCCACGACACGCTGCTGGCGCTGCAGGACGCTGCCTCGACCCTCGCACCACGCTGGACGTTGGCCTCGCGCACCGGCGACACGACGTCCGGCGAGCGAGCGTCGCAGCAGCGCCGCTGGCCGACAGCCATCGTGACGACGCCGGAATCACTGAGCCTGATGCTGGCCCGTGCCGATGCGCCCGACGTGCTGAAACGCGTGCGTCTCGTCGTCGTCGATGAATGGCACGAGCTTCTGGGCACCAAGCGCGGCGTGCAGCTGCAGTTGGCGCTCGTGCGGCTGCGCCGCTGGAACCCAGCGCTGATGACCTGGGGCCTGTCGGCCACGCTGGCCAACCTGGAGGAAGCCTGCGACACGCTGGCGCCCGGCGCCGTCATCGTGCGCGGCGCACAGGACAAGAAGATCGACATCGCGACGCTGCTGCCCGCGCGCATCGAGCGCTTCGCCTGGGGCGGCCACATGGGGTTGACGATGCTGCCGGCCGTCGTCGAGTTGATCGACACGGCGGCCAGCAGCCTCGTGTTCACGAACACGCGCTCGCAGAGCGAGCGCTGGTTCCAGGCGCTGCTGGATGCGCGCCCCGATTGGGCCGGCACGATCGCGCTGCACCACGGTTCCATCGACGCGGAGCTGCGGCGCTGGGTCGAGGCAGCGATGAAGGCGGGTCAGCTCAAGTGTGTGGTTTGCACCGCGAGCCTGGACCTGGGCGTGGACTTTCTGCCCGTGGAGCAGGTGCTGCAGATCGGCTCGGCCAAGGGCGTCGCGCGGCTGCTGCAGCGCGCCGGCCGCAGCGGGCATGCGCCGGGACGGCGGTCGCGGGTGACCCTGGTTCCGACGCACAGCTTGGAGATCGTCGAAGCGTCGGCGCTGCGCGCGGCGGTCGAGGCCGGCCGCATCGAGCCGCGCCGGCCGCCCGAGGCGCCGCTGGACGTGCTGGTGCAGCATCTCGTCACGGTGGCCCTCGGCGGTGGCTTCACGCCCGACGAGCTGCTGGCCGAGGTGCGCACCGCGCTGTCCTACCGCCGCCTGACCGACGAGAGCTGGCAGTGGGCGCTGGCCTTCGTACGTCACGGCGGGGAGAGCCTGCGCGCATACCCCGACTTTCAGCGTGTGGTGCCGGACGACGCGGGCGTCTGGCGCGTGCCAGATGCCCGCCTCGCGCGCCGGCACCGCAGCAATATCGGCACCATCGTGTCGGACGCGGTGATGAGCGTGCAGTTCCTCGGCGGCGGACGCATCGCCACCGTCGAGGAGAACTTCATTGCGCGGCTGAAGGCGGGCGACGTCTTCCTGCTGGGCGGTCGCGCGTTGGAGTTGGTACGCACCGAGGGCCTGACGGCGTATGTGCGCGTTGCCAAGCCGGGCCGCGCGCTGCTGCCGCGCTGGAACGGCGGGCAGTTCCCGATCTCCGATACGCTGGCCGACGCGATGCTGGAGCGCTTCGACGAGGCGCGTGAGGGCCGCCACGCGGACCGCGAGATGCGCTTCGTCGCGCCGCTGCTGAAGCTGCAAGCCGACTGGTCGGCACTGCCCGGCTCCGACAGGCTGCTTGCCGAGGTGCAGACCTCGGCCGACGGCCATCATCTGTTCCTCTATCCGTTCGCCGGCCGCACGGTGCACCTGGGGCTGGGCTGGCTGCTGGCCTGGCGCGTCGGCCGGGAGACGCCCGCCACCTTCACCGTGGCAGTGAACGACTACGGGCTGGAACTGCTGAGCGCGACCGAGGTCGACTGGGCCGAGCGGCTGCCGGCGCTGCTGGCCGCGGTGGATCGCACGACGCTGCGCGACGAGGTACTGGCCAGCCTCAACGCGACGGAACTGGCACGCCGCCGCTTCCGGCAGATCGCCCGCATCGCAGGACTGGTGTTCCAGAGTCATCCGGGAGAGGTGCGCAGCCAGCGCCAGCTGCAGGCTTCGGCATCGCTGTACTTCGACGTCTTCCGCCAGCACGACCCGGGCAACCGGCTGCTGAGGCAAGCGGAAGAGGAGCTGCTGTCGGCCGAGCTGGACGTGGACGCGCTCGCGCGGACACTGGCGCGACTGGCCGCGTTGCCGCTGCAGATCCAGCGGCCGGCGCGCATGTCACCGCTGGCGTTTCCGCTGTTCGTGGAAATGCTGCGCGAGCGGGTCACGACCGAGTCGCTGGCCCAGCGGCTCACGCGCGCGCTGGCCGAGCTGGAGGCGGCGGCAGGAGGTCAGGCACCAAAGGACGTGGGGGAGCGGCTGGCGTTCGGCCAGGAGCGCGACAAGGCAGCGCCGCGGCCCCGGGACGCGCGCGCTCGGCGGAGGCGCCGGTGAGCCTGAGCATCGACGTGGCCGGCGAGACGCTGTGGCTGTTGCCGGAAGGTGCCGTGTGGTGGCCGGCGGCGGCCACGCTGTTCGCGGCCGACCTGCACCTGGGCAAGGGAGCGGCCTTCCGCGCACAAGGGCAGCCGGTGCCCGCCGGCAGCAGCGCCCGCACGCTAGCGCGGCTGGAGGGTTTGGCCGGGACGCTTGGCGCGCGGCGGCTGGTGATACTGGGCGACTTCTGGCACGGGCCCCAAGGTTTGGTGGCGCCGTTGCTGAATGCCGTGACTCGTTTCGCACAGCGGCTGCCGACTGTGCTCGTACTGGGCAACCACGACCGGCGCATCCATCCGACGGACCTGCCGCTTGAAACCGTGTCGTCGGCGCTTCAGCTCGGCCCGCTGACAGCGGCGCATGAGCCGCCCCCGAGCGGATCACCTGGCTTCACGCTGGCAGGCCACTGGCATCCGGCCGTGGCGCTGGGCACGCGTGCTGGCGACCGTTTGCGCAGGCCGTGCTTCGTGCACTACCGGCATGCGCTGGTGCTACCGGCGTTCGGCGGCCTGACGGGCGCGCTCACGCTGCGGCGACATGACCTCGGGCGAGAGGGGGCTCGAATCGCTGTGCTGGGCGACGGTGAGCTGCACTGGCTGCCGCCGCCAGGTTGAGCGTCGAGTCAGATCTTGTGCTGGGGCGGCGTATTGGCCGCCTCGCGCGCCGTGCCGTCCGCCCTGCGCGCCGGTGCCTTGGCCTGTTTCGTCAGCGTCTGGCCTTGCGTGGCCGTGTTTGTCGCGAACTCGCCGGCGGTGTGCTTGACCGGGCCGGACTGCCCGTTGTGGTTGCGGCCGAGGTGGGACTTGGTGGTCATTGCAGGTACTCCTGTTGCACCAGGTGCTTCACGACTGCCAATCGAAGCCGTAATGGCCGAAGACCGTGCGACCGTAATCGTCGGTTTGCGGCGGCTCGGTGCCGCGGGCATAGCGCGGCGCGTCGGTCAGCAGGTCGCGGTCCAGGTTGACGACATAACCATCCTTCGTCGTGTCATACCTGAGCAGGTGCCATGGCAGCGGATAGCGGTCGGTGCCGATGCCCAGAAAGCCGCCGAACTCCAGCGCGGCATAACGAACATGGCCGGTGCGCTTGTCGATGACGAGGTCGTCGATGGAACCGAGCTTGTCGCCGTCCAGGTTGTAGACGGCCGTGCCCTCGACCTTGGACGCGGGGATGGTGGGATGAAGGCTCATGGCGACGGCTCCTGCGAGATTGATGGGACGGCGGGGCGCAGCCGCCCCAGCCATGACTTCAATATGCGCGCGGCACCGACTCAGCGCAGTCGGGCCGCATCCGTCGTCTTCGTAGGAAGCTGCCGACGCCATGTCCGCGGAGCCCTTGCCTTCGGCTGACCATTCCCCTTCCTGGGCTGGTAGAGGACTTTCACCTCCAGGTAGGTGCGCCCTGCGGGCGCACGCAAAAAAGCCCGCTCGAGGCGGGCTTCGTCAGGCAGTGCCGAGGCGCTTACTCAGCGGCTTCGCCGGCGGTTTCGCCTTCGGGGCGGTCCACCAGCTCGACATAGGCCATGGGCGCGTTGTCGCCGACGCGGAAGCCCATCTTCAGGATGCGGGTGTAGCCGCCCGGACGGGTCTTGAAGCGGGGGCCCAGCTCGTTGAAGAGCTTGGTGACGATGTCGCGGTCACGCAGGCGGTCGAACGCCAGGCGGCGGTTGGCCAGCGTGGGTTCCTTGGCCAGCGTGATGAGGGGCTCAACGACCTTGCGCAGTTCCTTGGCCTTGGGGACCGTGGTCTTGATGGCTTCGTGCTGGAGCAGCGAAACCGCCATGTTGCGCAGCATCGCAGCGCGGTGAGCGCTGGTGCGGTTGAGTTTGCGGAGGCCGTTACGGTGACGCATGGTGCTGTTCCTTTCACTTCATTAATGCCGCCAGCCGGATCAGGTACTGGCGGGTGCACCGGGTGGCGTTGGTCAACGCGCCACCCATCTTCAAAAACCTGCCCTCTCGGAGGGCTGGCCGGTGTACTCACCGGCCGGGAGCGAACAATTAACGCTTGTCCAGACCTTGCGGCGGCCAGTTTTCCAGGCGGGCGCCCAGAGTCAGACCGCGCGAAGCCAGCACTTCCTTGATTTCGTTGAGCGACTTGCGACCCAGGTTGGGGGTCTTCAGCAGCTCGGTCTCGGTACGCTGGATCAGGTCGCCGATGTAGTAAATGTTTTCGGCCTTCAGGCAGTTGGCCGAACGCACGGTCAGCTCGAGCTCGTCGACCGGGCGCAGCAGGATCGGGTCGAAGCTGCTGGAGCGCTGGGCCGGCTGGTCGAACGCGTCGACCAGATCGGTGCCCTGGAGCTGCGCGAACACGGCGAGCTGTTCCACCAGGATCTTGGCCGAGGCACGGATCGCTTCCTCAGGCGAGATGGCGCCGTTGGTTTCGATCTCCATGACCAGCTTGTCCAGGTCGGTACGCTGCTCGACACGGGCGTTTTCGACGGCGTAGCTGACGCGCTTGACGGGCGAGAACGAAGCGTCGAGGACGATGCGGCCGATGCTCTTGGTCGGCTCGTCGCCGAAACGGCGCATCGTGCCGGGCACGTAGCCGCGGCCCTTCTCGACCTTGATCTGCATGTCCAGCTTGCCGCCTTGCGACAGGTGGGCGATGACGTGATCGGGGTTGATGATCTCGACGTCATGCGGCGTCTGGATATCGGCCGCCGTGACGGGGCCTTCGCCTTCCTTGCGCAGGACCAGGGTCACTTCTTCCCGGTTGTGCAGGCGGAAGACGACGCCCTTGAGGTTCAGCATGATGTGAACCACGTCCTCTTGCACGCCGTCGATGGCCGAGTACTCGTGCAGCACGCCGGCGATCGTCACTTCCGTCGGCGCATAACCCACCATCGACGAGAGCAGCACACGGCGCAGGGCATTGCCCAGGGTGTGACCGTAGCCGCGTTCGAACGGCTCCAGCGTGACCTTGGCGCGATGACCGCCCAGGGGCTCCACGTTGATGGACTTGGGTTTGAGCAAGTTGGTTTGCATGAGGTCTTTCTTTCAATACCCTCGGTTCGTTACACCGATAAGGCTGAGGACCAGCCGGGCAGAGCCTTCGAAGGGCTTGGAGGCCCGGACGAGGAAACGCCGGCCGCGCCCGAGTAGAGCGCGTCCGGCGGGGGGAACGATTAACGCGAGTACAACTCGACGATCAGCGATTCGTTGATCTCGGCGCCGAACTCGTCGCGGTCAGGAGCCTTCTTGAACACGCCTTCGAGCTTGGTGCCGTCAACGGCGACCCAGGCCGGCAGACCGATGGAATCGGCCAGCTTGAACGACTCGGTCACGCGCAGCTGCTTCTTGGCCTTTTCGCGCACGGCGACGGTGTCACCGGCCTTGACCAGGTAAGAGGCGATGTTGACGACTTCACCGTTCACGGTGATGCCCTTGTGCGACACCAGCTGGCGAGCCTCAGCGCGCGTGGAGCCGAAGCCCATGCGGTAGACGACGTTGTCCAGGCGCGATTCCAGCAGTTGCAGCAGGTTCACGCCGGTCGAGCCCTTGCGGCGCTCGGCTTCGGCGAAGTAGCGGCGGAACTGACGCTCCAGCACGCCGTACATGCGCTTGACCTTCTGCTTCTCGCGCAGCTGCAGGCCGAAGTCGCTGGTGCGCTGGCCGGAGGTGCGGCCATGCTGGCCGGGCTTGCTGTCGAACTTCGCCTTGTCGCTGATGGCGCGGCGGGCGCTCTTCAGGTAAAGGTCGGTGCCTTCGCGGCGGGAAAGTTTGGCCTTGGGGCCGAGGTAACGTGCCACTTTGCGTGTCCTTGAATCAATCTGACGCCAGGGGTGCTGACGCGAGTCCAGCCGGTGTTGTTGTGGGCTTGGACGGTGGGCTTATGAGGAATCTCGAAATGAGATCGGCTCAAGACTGAAGCCGGCGCGGCACTGAAGTGCCCGCCGGCTCCGGGAAAACGCGCGATTATCGCACCGCCATCCGAATCTGCAATATCCCGGTCACCGAGCGGCGAGTGGGTTCAGATCCCGGCGCTTAGATGCGACGACGCTTCTGCGGACGGCAGCCGTTGTGCGGCACCGGCGTCACGTCGGAGATCGAGTTGATGCGGATGCCAAGCGCAGCCAGGGCGCGCACCGACGATTCGCGACCCGGGCCCGGGCCCTTGATCTTGACGTCGAGGTTCTTGATGCCCTGCTCTTGCGCGGCGCGTCCGGCCACTTCAGCCGCCACCTGGGCTGCGAAGGGCGTCGATTTGCGCGAACCCTTGAAACCCTGGCCACCCGACGAAGCCCACGACAGGGCGCCGCCTTGGCGGTCGGTGATGGTGATGATGGTGTTGTTGAACGAGGCGTGCACGTGGGCGATGCCGTCGGCAACGTTCTTGCGAACCTTCTTGCGGACGCGCTGGGCAGCCGAATTGTTGGGTGCTTTTGCCATATTGACCTTCTTTCAGTTCGGGCAGCTAGTCACTTCTTGCCGGTCGCCGCCGACTTGCGCGGACCCTTGCGGGTACGGGCGTTCGTGCGGGTGCGCTGGCCGCGCATCGGCAGGCCACGGCGGTGGCGGAAGCCGCGGTAGCAACCCAGGTCCATCAGACGCTTGATGTTGATGGACTGCTCACGGCGCAGGTCACCCTCAATGGTCAGCTTGTTGACCTCGTCACGAATCTTTTCGAGATCGCCGTCGGTCAGGTCCTTGACCTTCTTGTCGAACGGGATACCGCAGGTGGTGCAGATCTTCTGAGCGGTCGTGCGGCCAATGCCGTAGATCGCGGTCAGGCCGATCTCGGTGTGCTTCTGCGGCGGAATGTTGATACCAGCAATACGTGCCATGGTTGTCCTCTAGTCCTGTCGTGCGGCGCGGCTGATCAGCCCTGGCGCTGCTTGTGGCGCGGGTCGGTGCAGATCACACGCACCACGCCCTTGCGGCGGATGATCTTGCAATTGCGGCACATCTGCTTCACGGATGCCGAAACTTTCATGGTCTGCTCCTTGGCCTACTCTTTTGCGCTCTTGTCGCGTTCCCGGGGATTCAAAACGCTCACTTCGCCCGGAACACGATGCGAGCACGACTCAAATCGTAGGGCGTCAGCTCTACGGTCACCTTGTCGCCAGGCAGGATGCGGATGTAGTGCATCCGCATCTTGCCGGAGATGTGACCGAGAACGACATGCCCGTTCTCCAACTTGACCCTGAACGTGGCGTTGGGGAGGTTCTCAAGAATCTCGCCCTGCATTTGAATGACGTCGTCTTTCGCCATGCCGTACGTTCAGGTGTGGGTTGTTGAAATCAATCTTGGTTAGTTTTCAGCTCGCCACCCTCAGTTGGGCTTGAAGCTGGCTTTCTTCAGCAGTGATTCGTACTGCTGACTCATGATGTAGCTCTGCACCTGAGCCCAGAAGTCCATCGTCACGACGACGATGATCAGCAGGGAAGTGCCACCGAAGTAGAACGGCACGTTGTACTTCAGCGTCAGGAACTCCGGCAACAGGCAGACGGCGGTGATGTAAATCGCGCCAGCGAGCGTCAGCCGAGACAGGATCTTGTCGATGTGCTTGGCCGTCTGCTCACCCGGACGAATGCCCGGAATGAATGCGCCGCTCTTCTTCAGGTTGTCGGCAGTCTCGCGGCTGTTGAACACGAGGGCCGTATAGAAGAAGCAGAAGAACACGATGGCTGCCGAGTACAGCAGCACATAGATCGGCTGCCCCGGGCGAACCATGTCCGCCAGATCCTTCAGCCAGCGCAGGCCGTCCCCGGTCGCAAACCAGCTCACCACCGTGGTCGGCAGCAAGATGATGGACGACGCGAAAATCGGCGGGATCACGCCCGACATGTTCAGCTTCAGCGGCAGGTGCGACGACTGGCCACCGTAGACCTTGTTGCCGACCTGACGCTTGGCGTAATTCACCAGGATCTTGCGCTGACCACGCTCCACGAAAACGACGCCATAGGTCACAGCACCGATCAGGGCGATGACGATGATCGCGGCCCCGTAACCCATGGCTTGCGTGCGAACCAGCTCCAAGAATCCACCGACCGCGCCGGGCAGACCCGCAGCGATACCGCCGAAGATCAGGATCGAGATGCCGTTGCCCAGGCCGCGCTCGGTGATCTGCTCACCCAACCACATGAGGAACATCGTGCCGGCCACCAGGCTGGACACCGCCGTCAGGCGGAAGCCAAAGCCGGGGTTCAGCACCAAGCCAGCAGAGCCCTCGAGAGCCAGCGCGATCGACAGGCTCTGGAACAGGGCCAAGCCCAGCGTGCCGTAGCGCGTGTACTGGGTGATCTTGCGGCGGCCCGCCTCGCCTTCTTTCTTCAGCTGCTCCAGCGTCGGCACGACGTAGGTCATCAGCTGGATGACGATGGAGGCCGAGATGTACGGCGTGATGCCCAACGCGAACACGGTAAAGCGCGACAGCGCGCCGCCCGAGAACATGTTGAACAGGCTCAGGATGCCACCAGCCTGGCCCTTGAAAAACTGGGCCAGCTGGTTCGGGTCGATACCGGGCACGGGGATGTGCGCCCCGATGCGGTAGACGACCAGGGCCAGCAGCAGGAACACAAGCCGGCGACGCAGGTCGCCGAACTTGCCGCTCTTGGCCAGCTGATTCGCGTTGGTAGCCACGCTGGATCAGGTCCTTGTGCTTATTGCGCGACCGAGCCGCCGGCCGCCTCGATGGCCGCCTTGGCGCCCTTCGTGGCGTTCACGCCCTTCAGCGTGACCTTGCGCTCGATCTTGCCGGCCAGGATGACCTTGACCGACTTGGCCAGCTGCGGCACCAGGCCGACAGCCTTCAGCGTCGACACGTCGATCTCTTCGCCAGCCAGACCTTGCAGGTCCGACAGCGTGATTTCGGCGTTGTACTTCAGCGTCAGCGACTTGAAGCCACGCTTGGGCAGGCGGCGCTGCAGCGGCATCTGGCCGCCTTCAAAGCCGACCTTGTGGTAGCCGCCCGCACGGGACTTCTGGCCCTTGTGGCCACGGCCGGCGGTCTTGCCCAGACCGGAGCCGATGCCACGGCCGACGCGGCGACGCGCCTTCTTCGAGCCTTCAGCGGGCTTGATCGTGTTGAGTTCCATCGTCTTGTCCTCTTTGTGCCCGGCGCTTACAGCACCTGCACCAGATAGGCGATCTTGTTGATCATGCCGCGCACGGCGGGCGTGTCTTCCAGCGTGGACTGGCTGTTCAGCTTGCGCAGACCCAGGCCGACCACGGTGGCGCGGTGCGAGGCGCGGCAGCCGATGGGGCTGCGCACCAGCTTGACCGTCACGGTTTTCTTGTCAGACATCTTGTGCTCCGCTTGGGCGATCAGTTGAAGATTTCTTCAACCGTCTTGCCGCGCTTGGCAGCGACTTCCGACGCCGTGGTGGAACGCTTCAGGGCGTCCAGCGTGGCGCGGACCATGTTGTACGGGTTCGTCGAACCGTGGCTCTTGGACACGATGTCGGTGACGCCCATCACTTCGAAGACGGCACGCATCGGGCCGCCGGCGATGACGCCGGTACCGACGGGGGCCGGCGCCAGCATGACGCGCGATGCGCCGTGCTCGCCAATCACGTTGTGGTGGACCGTGCCGTTCTTCAGCTGGACCTTCACCATGTTGCGACGGGCCGATTCCATGGCCTTCTGCACGGCCACCGGAACTTCCTTGGCCTTGCCCTTGCCCATGCCGATCCGGCCATCGCCGTCACCGACCACCGTCAGGGCAGCGAAGGACAGCGTACGGCCGCCCTTGACCACCTTGGTGACGCGGTTGACCGCGATCATCTTTTCCTTCAGGCCGTCGTCGTTGCCTTCAGCCTGCGCGCCGCGGGGTTGAAACTTTGCCATTTCGTATTCCTATGCGTCAGAACTGCAGACCGGCTTCGCGGGCTGCTTCGGCCAGGGCCTTGACCCGGCCGTGATAGGCGAAGCCAGCGCGGTCGAAGGCGACCTTCTCGATGCCAGCGGCCTTGGCCTTCTCGGCGATGCGCTTGCCGATCAGCGTTGCGGCGGCGACGTTGCCACCGTTGGCCATCTGCTCGCGCACTTCCTTCTCGGCCGTCGAGGCCGCAGCCAGCACCTGACCACCGTCCTCGGAGATGACCTGGGCGTAGATGTGCAGGTTGGAGCGGAACACCGTCAGACGGGCCACGCGCTGGATCGCAATGCGCGCACGGGTCTGGCGCGAGCGACGCAGGCGTTGTTCTTTCTTCGTGATCATGGCGCGGCTCCTTACTTCTTCTTGGTCTCTTTGAGGGAGACCTTCTCATCCGAGTAGCGGATGCCCTTGCCCTTGTAGGGCTCGGGAGGACGGAAGGCACGCACCTCGGCAGCGATCTGGCCGACGACCTGGCGGTCGGCGCCCTTGATCAGGATCTCGGTCTGCGACGGAGTCTCGACCTTGATGCCGGCCGGCATCTCCTTCACCACAGGGTGAGAGAAACCGATCTGCAGGTTCAGCTTCTGGCCTTGGGCCTGGGCACGGAAGCCCACGCCGACGAGGCTCAGCTTCTTTTCGAAGCCCTTGCTGACGCCGTTGACCATGTTGGCCACCAGGGCGCGCATCGTGCCGCTCATCGCATCGGCTTCGGCCGACTCGTTGACGGGCACGAAGCTCAGCTTGCCGGCTTCGTTCTTGACGGTGACGAGCTTGTTCGTCGGACGCACCAGCGTGCCGAGCGAGCCCTTGACGCTGATGGACTCAGCGCCGATGGTCACATCCACGCCTTGCGGGAGGGTGACCGGCATTTTTCCAACGCGGGACATTGTTCCTACTCCTCTCGCTTAGGCGACGTAGCAGAGCACTTCGCCACCGATGCCGGCAGCGCGGGCCTTGCGGTCCGTCATGACGCCTTGCGGCGTCGTCACGATCGCCACACCCAGGCCATTCATGACCTGGGGAATGTCGTGACGGCCCTTGTAGATGCGCAGGCCGGGGCGGCTCACGCGCTCGATGCGCTCGATGACCGGGCGACCGGCGTAGTACTTCAGCGCGATTTCCAGCTCGGGACGGGCAGCGTCGCCGCGCACCGCGAAATCGTCGATATAGCCTTCGTCCTTCAGGACCTTGGCAATCGCCACCTTCAGCTTGGACGACGGCATCGCCACGCTCGTCTTTTCGACGATCTGCGCGTTGCGGATCCGGGTCAGCATATCGGCGATGGGATCACTCATGCTCATTGCGTTACTCCTATCGGCCGATTACCAGCTGGCCTTGACGACACCGGGGATGTCGCCCTTGAAGGCCAGTTCACGGATCTTGTTACGGGCCAGGCCGAACTTGCGGAAGGTGCCGCGGGGGCGGCCGGTCAGCTCGCAGCGATTGCGCAGGCGGGTCGGGTAGGCGTTGCGCGGCAGCTTTTGCAGCTCCAGGCGAGCGGCGTAGCGCTCTTCCTCGGACTTCTTGCTGTCGTCAATGATGGCCTTCAGTTCCGCATACTTCTTGGCGAACTTGGCGACCAGCGCTTCGCGCTTCAGCTCACGTTGTTTGATCGAGAGTTTTGCCACGGGTCACCTCAGTTCTTGAACGGAAACTTGAACGCAGCCAGCAGAGCCTTGGCTTCGTCGTCCGTCTTGGCCGTCGTCGTGATGCTGATGTTCAGACCACGCAGCGCATCCACCTTGTCGTACTCGATTTCGGGGAAGATGATCTGCTCTTTGACGCCGATGTTGTAGTTGCCACGACCGTCGAACGAGCGGCCGGAGATACCACGGAAGTCGCGAACGCGCGGCAGCGCGATCGTCACGAAGCGGTCCAGGAATTCATACATCTGGACGCCACGCAGGGTCACCATCGCACCGATGGGCACGCCGTCGCGGATCTTGAAGCCGGCGATAGCCTTCTTGGACTTCGTGACGACGGGCTTCTGGCCGGCGATCTTGGTCAGGTCGCCCACGGCGTGGTCCATGACCTTCTTGTCGGCGACCGCCTCGCTCACACCCATGTTGAGCGTGATCTTGGTGATGCGCGGCACTTCCATGACCGACTTGTAGCCAAACTTTTCAGTCAGGCTGGGCACGATTTTTTCGCGGTAATGCGTTTGAAGACGAGCCATGTCGGACCTCTTAAGCCTTGATCTCTTCGCCGGTCGACTTGTAGACGCGCACCCGCTTGCCGTCGACGAGCTTGACGCCCACGCGATCGGCCTTGCCGGCAGCGGCGTTGAAGATCGCCACGTTGGATTGATGGATGGGCATGGTCTTGTCGACGACGCCGCCGGTGGTGCCCTTCATGGGGTTGGGCTTGACGTGCTTCTTGACGACGTTCACACCTTCGACGACCACGTGGTCTTCGTCAGTGCGCGCGGTCACGGTGCCGCGCTTGCCCTTGTCGCGGCCGGTCAACACGATGACCTGGTCGCCGGTACGGATCTTGTTCATGGCTTACCTCAGACAGTGGGGGCTCAGAGCACCTCAGGCGCCAGCGACACGATCTTCATGAAGCGCTCGGTGCGCAGTTCGCGCGTAACCGGGCCGAAGATGCGGGTGCCGATGGGCTCCAGCTTGGCGTTGAGCAGCACGGCGGCATTGCCGTCGAACTTGACGAGGGAGCCGTCCTGGCGGCGCACGCCCTTGGCGGTGCGAACCACCACGGCGCTATAGACCTCGCCCTTCTTCACGCGACCACGCGGGGCAGCTTCCTTGATGCTGACCTTGATGATGTCGCCGATGTGCGCATAGCGGCGCTTGGAGCCGCCGAGCACCTTGATGCACTGAACGGACTTGGCGCCAGTGTTGTCCGCGACATCAAGCCGCGATTGCATTTGGATCATGTCTGTCCCCAACTTGCCCCAACAAGCGCCCTCTTTCGAGAACCACGAGTCGGTCAGTCTTGGGCCCGTAAGTCGATCAGCTCAAAGCGTTGCACTTTTTGCTGCCCGACGGTTGAGGGCGGATTCCGAGGCCGCAGCACATGGGCTCATGTGCCTAGCTTTCGGCGAAGCTGCGCATTATGCAGTGACAACCCTCGGGACGTCAATGCCCTTGCGCAGAAACTTGAGCGTGAAGCCAAAAGGCCACCACGCTCGACACGCTCAGGCGGCCTTGGCCTGGGCCAGCATCGTTGCGGCGTCGCTGACCTCGAACTTGCCGGGCGCCTCGACATTCAGCGCCTTGACGACGCCATCCTTCACGAGCATCGAGTAGCGCTGTGAGCGCACGCCAAAGCCCTTGGCAGTCAGATCCAGCACCAGGCCCACAGCCGTCGTGAAGGCCGCACTGCCGTCGGCCATCATGCGGACCTTGCCGGCCGTCTTCTGGTCACGTCCCCAGGCACCCATCACAAAAGCGTCGTTCACGGACACGCACCAGATTTCGTCGACGCCAGCCGCCTTGAGGGCATCAGCCTGCGCAACGTAGCCGGGCACATGCTGGGCCGAGCAGGTCGGCGTGAAGGCGCCGGGCAACGCGAAGATCGCGATCGTCTTTCCGGCCGTTGCCTTGTCGATGTCGAAGCTGTTAGGCCCCAGCGAGCAACCCTCACCCTCCACTTCGATGAATTCCTGCAGGCTGCCGGCCGGCAGCTTGTCACCCACTTTGATCATGGCTTTCCCAAAGGTTGGAATGAAAAAAGCCGGTGCACCAGTTTCCTAGCGCGCCGGCTTGTTCGGCGGTCTTGCGACCGACGGCGATTTAGACGATCTCGGCCTTCTGGACCAGGCGGGTCACCACCCAGCTCTTGGTCTTGGAGATAGGACGGCCTTCGCTGATCTCGACGACGTCGCCCATTTTGTACTCGCCCTTTTCGTCGTGGGCGTGGTACTTGCGGGAACGGGCCACGATCTTGCCGTAGAGCTCGTGCTTGGCGCGACGCTCGACCAGGACGGTGACCGTCTTGGCGCGCTTGTCGCTCACCACGCGACCGACCAGGGTGCGGGTGTTCTTGGCTTGGGCCTCAGTCATTTCGTGGCCTCCTTCTTCTTCTGCGCCAGGATGGTCTTGGCACGAGCGATGTCGCGGCGGGTCTTGCCCAGCTGGCTGTGGTTGGTCAGCTGTTGCGTCGCCTTCTGCATGCGCAGGCCGAAGTGAGCCTTCAGCAGGTCCGTCACTTCCTTCTCGAGGGCAGCGACGTCCTTGGCGCGGAGTTCAGTTGCTTTGGTCATCGTGTCGCTCCTCAGGTACCGACCTGGCGGGCCACGAACGTGCAACGCAGCGGCAGCTTCGCAGCAGCCAGCGTGAACGCCTCGCGAGCCAGCGTCTCGGGCACGCCGTTGATCTCATAGAGCACCTTGCCAGGCTGGATCTCAGCGACGTAGTACTCAGGATTGCCCTTACCGTTACCCATACGGACTTCGGCAGGCTTTTGCGAGATGGGCTTGTCCGGGAAGATGCGGATGAAGATCCGACCGCCGCGCTTGATGTGACGCGAGATCGCGCGGCGAGCCGCTTCGATCTGGCGGGCCGTCAGACGGCCGCGCTCGGTGGCCTTCAGGCCGAAATCACCGAAAGACACCGCGGCGCCGCGAGTCGCAACACCGGTGTTGCGGCCCTTCTGCTCCTTGCGGTACTTGCGACGAGAAGGTTGCAGCATGTTTATTCTCCTTTGGCCTCACCGGCGGCGGGAGCCTTGCGGATCACGCGCTTGCCGGCGGGCTTGGCTGCGTCACCCGCGGGGGCGGCGGCAGCGGGCTGTTCTGCTCCGTCACGCGGGCCACGGTCGCCACCCGGGCGGCCACGGCCACCGGGAGCGCCCGGACGGGCGTTACGGCGCGGGCGACGATCGTCTTCGGCGCCAGCGGGGGTGTTGATGACGGGGGCCTCGCCATTGGCCAGGCGGTCACCGCGGTAGACCCACACCTTGACGCCGATGACGCCATAGGTGGTCTTGGCTTCGGAGAAGCCGTAGTCGATGTCGGCCTTGAGGGTGTGCAGGGGCACACGACCTTCGCGATACCACTCGGTGCGAGCGATTTCGATGCCATTCAGACGACCGGCGCTCATGATCTTGATGCCCTGGGCACCCAGACGCATGGCGTTCTGCATCGCGCGCTTCATCGCGCGGCGGAACATGATGCGCTTCTCGAGCTGCTGGGTGATCGAGTCGGCGATCAGCTGAGCATCGACTTCGGGCTTGCGCACTTCTTCGATGTTGACAGCGACCGGCACGCCCAGACGCTTGGTCAGCTCGGCCTTCAGCGCCTCGATGTCCTCGCCCTTCTTGCCGATCACGACGCCCGGACGTGCCGAGAAGATCGTGATGCGCGCGTTCTTGGCGGGGCGCTCGATCAGGATGCGCGAGACGGCGGCATTCTTGAGCTTGGTCTTCAGGTATTCACGAACTTGCAGATCCTCGGCCAGCATCGTGGCGAAGTTCTGGTTGTTCGCGTACCAGCGCGAAGCCCAATTGCGGGTGACAGGAAGGCGGAAGCCAACCGGATGGATTTTCTGTCCCATAGTCTTCCTTGCGCCTCAGTTGCCAACAGCCACGAAGATGTGGCAAGTGGGCTTGCTGATGCGGTTGCCGCGGCCCTTGGCGCGAGCCGAGAAGCGCTTCAGCGTGGCACCCTGCTCAACATAGATCGAGGTGACCTTGAGTTCATCGATGTCAGCGCCGTCGTTGTGCTCGGCGTTGGCGATGGCACTCTCAAGCGCCTTCTTGATGATGACGGCCGCCTTCTTCTGGGTGAATTCCAGGATGTTGAGGGCTTGATCCACCTTCTTGCCGCGGATCAGGTCCGCCACAAGGCGGCCCTTATCGCAGGACAGGCGGACGCCGCGAACGATTGCTTTGGTTTCCATCGTCGACATCCTTACTTCTTCCCGGCCTTCTTGTCGGCCGGGTGGCCCTTGAAGGTGCGGGTCAGTGCGAATTCACCCAGCTTGTGGCCGACCATCTGGTCAGACACATAGACCGGCACGTGCTGCTTGCCGTTGTGAACGGCGATCGTCAGACCGATGAACTCGGGCAGGATCGTCGAGCGACGCGACCAGGTCTTGATGGGCTTCTTGTCCTTGTTGGCAACTGCCTTGTCGACCTTGGCCTGCAGGTGGTGGTCAACGAAGGGGCCCTTCTTCAGCGAACGAGTCATGGCCTAGCCCTTACTTCTTGCGACGCGAGACGATGAAGGTCTGCGTGCGCTTGTTGTTGCGAGTACGGTAGCCCTTGGTCATCGTGTTCCAAGGCGAAACCGGGACCTGGCCTTCGCCGGTGCGGCCTTCGCCACCACCGTGCGGGTGATCCACCGGGTTCATGGCGACGCCGCGGACGGTCGGGCGGATGCCCTTCCAGCGGATCGCGCCGGCCTTGCCGTACTGACGCAGGCTGTGCTCTTCGTTGCTCACTTCACCGATGGTGGCGCGGCAGTCGATGTGCACGCGGCGAACTTCGCCGGAGCGCAGGCGGACCTGAGCGTAGACACCTTCACGAGCCATCAGGACGGCGGAAGCGCCGGCCGAACGGATCATCTGCGCGCCCTTGCCGGGCAGCAATTCGATGCAGTGAATCGTCGAACCCACCGGGATGTTGCGGATCGGCAGCGTGTTGCCAGCCTTGATCGGCGCTTCGGAGCCGCTCAGGATGGTCGCGCCGACTTCCAGACCGCGCGGGGCGATCACATAGCGGCGCTCGCCGTCGGCGTAGCACACCAGCGCGATGTGGGCCGTACGGTTCGGGTCGTACTCGATGGTCTCGACCTTCGCCGGGATGCCATCCTTGTTGCGCTTGAAGTCAACCACGCGGTAGTGGTGCTTGTGACCACCGCCCTTGTGGCGAATCGTGATGTGACCGTTGTTATTGCGGCCGGAGTTCTGGATTTGCGGCTCAAGCAGCGCTGCATGGGGCGCGCCCTTGTGCAGGTGCTTGTGCACAACCTTGACGACGCCACGGCGACCGGGCGAAGTCGGCTTGACTTTGACGATGGCCATTTACGCGGCCTCCCCGGAGAAATTGAGCTCTTGACCAGCCTTGAGGGCCACGTAGGCCTTCTTGACGTGATCACGGCGGCCGGCGCGGCCACCAAAGCGCTTCGTCTTGCCCTTGACCTGGACGACGTTGACCGACTCGACCTCGACCTTGAACATCAGTTCGACAGCGGCCTTGATCTCCGGCTTGGTGGCGTCGCGCAGGACCTTGAACAGGACCTGGTTGTGCTTCTCGGCAACTTGCGTGGCCTTCTCGGACACGATGGGCGCGAGCAGCACGGAGGCCAGACGGCCTTCGGAATACTTGGTGACGCTCATGCCAGCATCTCCTTGAGTTGCTCGACCGCAGCCTTGGTCACCAGCACCTTCTTGTAGAAGACCAGCGACAGGGGGTCGGCGTAGCGCGGCTCGACAACCAGCACGTTGGCCAGGTTGCGCGAAGCCAGCGCCAGGTTGTCATCAACGACGTCGGAGATGACCAGCACCGAGTCCAGGCCCATGGCCTTGAACTTGGCGGCCAACAGCTTGGTCTTGGGGGCTTCGATCGAGATCGAGTCCACCACGGCCAGACGACCTTCACGAGCCAGCTGCGAAAGGATCGCAGCCATGCCGGCGCGGTACATCTTCTTGTTCAGCTTGTGCGAGAAGTTCTCGTCAGGCATGTTCGGGAAGATGCGACCGCCCCCGCGCCACAGAGGCGACGAGGTCATACCGGCGCGAGCGCGGCCGGTGCCCTTCTGGCGGAACGGCTTCTTGGTCGAGTGCTTGACCTGTTCGCGGTCCTTCTGGGCGCGCGTGCCTTGGCGGGCATTGGCCTGGAAGGCAACCACGACCTGGTGCACCAGGGCTTCGTTGTAGTCGCGAGCGAAGACGGTGTCAGGCGCGTCCACCTTGGCGGTGGCCTGACCCTGCTCGTTCAGGAGCTCGAGCTGCATCAGTTGGCTCCCTTCTTGATCTTGACCTTGACGGCCGGGCGAACGACGACATGGCCGTTCTTGGCACCCGGAACCGCACCACGGACCAGCAGCAGCGAACGAGATTCGTCCACGCGCACGATGTCCAGGTTCTGGACCGACACGGTCTCATCGCCCATGTGGCCGGTCATCTTCTTGCCCGGGAACACGCGACCCGGATCCTGCGCCATGGAGATCGAGCCCGGCACGTTGTGCGAACGGCTGTTACCGTGCGACGCGCGCTGCGAGCCGAAGTTGTGACGCTTGATGGTGCCGGCGTAGCCCTTACCGATGGACGTGCCTTGCACGTCGACCAGCTGGCCAGCAGCGAACATCGTCACCGGAACGGTCGCGCCAGCCTTGTACTGGGCTGCGACGTCGGCTTCGACGCGGAATTCCTTGAGGATTTCACCGGCTTCGACACCTGCCTTGGCGAGGTGGCCGGCTTCGGGCTTGGTCACGCGCGAAGCTTTGCGCGTACCGAACGCCACCTGGATGGCGCTGTAGCCGTCGGTCTCTTGGGTCTTGACCTGGGTCACGCGGTTGTTGGACACGTCCAGCACCGTCACAGGGATGGCATCGCCATCGTCCGTGAAGATGCGCATCATGCCCACCTTGCGGCCCAGCAAACCGAGACGGTTGCTCAGACTCATGTTTTTCTCCAGCCCCGGCAGCTCTCGCCTTCGAAGCTATTGCGAACACCCGACATCGATTGGCCGGGCTGACCTTGCAGCACCACCCGAACGAGCCGAGCGATGCTGCGCGAATAACCGAGCAGGCAATAGCCCAACCCGGAAAAGCTGGCGAGTATAGCCCGCGGGATAGTACTCACGCAAGCAGCCCACCAAAAACAAGGCCCCGGCCTGTCAAGACAGCGCCGGGGCCTTGCATTGAAGCCCGAGGGCTTCGGTTTACTGCAGCTTGATTTCGACGTCGACGCCGGCAGGCAGGTCGAGCTTCATCAGCGCGTCGACCGTCTTGTCGGTCGGGTCGACGATGTCCATCAGGCGCTGGTGCGTGCGGATCTCGAACTGGTCGCGGCTCGTCTTGTTGACGTGCGGCGAGCGCAGGATGTCGAAACGCTCCAGGCGCGTGGGCAGGGGCACGGGACCCTTGACGATGGCGCCGGTGCGCTTGGCGGTCTCAACGATCTCGAGGGCCGACTGGTCGATCAGCTTGTAATCAAACGCCTTGAGGCGGATGCGGATTTTTTGCTTTTGCATGACGGTTCCTTAAAGAGCGGGGTGAGCACCGGACGGAAGCCGCCCAGTGCACGTCACGCAGTGATTACTCGATGATCGTGGCGACGACGCCGGAGCCGACGGTACGGCCACCTTCACGGATGGCGAAACGCAGGCCGGTTTCCATCGCGATCGGGGCGATCAGCTTCACGGTGATGCCGACGTTGTCGCCAGGCATGACCATTTCCTTGTCCTTCGGCAGCTCCACGGCACCCGTCACGTCCGTCGTGCGGAAGTAGAACTGGGGACGGTAGTTGTTGAAGAACGGGGTGTGGCGGCCGCCCTCTTCCTTCGACAGCACGTAGATCTCGGCCGTGAAGTGGGTGTGCGGCTTGATCGTGCCGGGCTTGGCCAGCACTTGGCCGCGCTCGACGTCTTCACGCTTGGTGCCGCGCAGCAGGATGCCGACGTTGTCGCCCGCTTGACCTTGGTCCAGCAGCTTGCGGAACATTTCGACGCCGGTGACGGTCGTCTTCTGGATTTCGCGGATGCCGACGATTTCGATTTCTTCGCCGACCTTGATGATGCCGCGCTCGACGCGACCGGTCACCACGGTGCCACGACCCGAGATCGAGAACACGTCTTCCACCGGCAGCAGGAAGGCACCGTCAACGGCACGGTCCGGCTGGGGGATGTAGGTGTCCAGCGCCTCGGCCAGGCGCATGATGGCTTGCTCGCCCAGGTCGCCGGTGTCGCCTTCCAGGGCCAGCTTGGCCGAGCCCTTGACGATCGGGGTGTCGTCGCCGGGGAAGTCGTACTTGGACAGGAGTTCG
>NZ_JAJTWU010000008.1:82716-356017 GCF_021353265.1 Pelomonas cellulosilytica | reverse complement strand
ACGCCGGATTGGACGACGCCTCAACGCGCGCTCGACGCGATCAGCGAGGGGATGCGTCTACTGTCCTGGTCGCCTTTCACCTGCCGGAAGGCGGAACTGGGGAATGGCCGCTCGCGAGAGTTGGTCGTGCCGTTTGGCGGCGCGGGCTATGTTGTGCTGTTCGAAATTGTCGGCAACGACGTGGTCGTGGGTGCTGTTCGACACCAGCGCGAAGAGGACTACCGCCACTGAAATCGGGCCCTCGTGAGATGCGACGGGGCATGTGGGCAACTCTTATCGCCTGTTCGGCGTCACCTGGCAGCTTCGTGCCCATGGCGGAAGGTCGAGATTGACTACGACGGCGGCACCATAGCGACGGCCGTCACACGTAACCATAGGCTTGGCTAACAGTGCTTGGAGCTAAGCGGTCATCGACTCGTCCGCCGGATCACCGGCTTCGATGACCGGTCATGTGCGCACTGCGGTCATTGAGCCTCGCTGGCTGTGACTCGTGCCCGTCAGCCGGCGGGCGAGGGACTGCTTCCCATCGAGTTAAGGGCCAGTTAGCACGCGCTTGAACCGCGTCCGTGGCGCCTTCTGACTGATTTCCGGGCCGGCAACGGCTGCTTAGTAGCGCAGCATCGGGCACACACTTTCGGCCATCTGCGGCCGTTCGCCAACGACCTGTCTCGTCGTTTTCCAATGGCGGGCAGGGCTTCGAGCGGGCTTCGGACCCGCACTTTCTTCGGGCCGTGCCCAACGCAGGGTGAATTGCGTCCGCGACTGGACGGCTCTACTCTCTTTGCGTACAGCACAACGATGTTGACGGCCGTCATCGAAACATTCCGTTGACGGAATATTCCTTCCGTGGCATGATGCCGCCATGGCTTGGGAAGTCGAGTACACGGACGAGTTCGGGGCTTGGTGGGCCGGGCTCTCCGAGGACGAGCAGGTTTCCGTGGCCGCTTCGGTGAAGCTGCTGGAAGAGCGTGGTCCGAACCTGCGGTTCCCGCACAGCAGTGGCATCAATGGCTCCAAGCACGGCCACATGCGCGAGCTGCGGACTCAGCACGACGGCAAGCCACTGCGGACGCTGTACGCCTTCGATCCGCGGCGCACAGCGATCCTGTTGATCGGCGGGGACAAGACTGGCGACGACCGCTGGTACGAGACCTTCGTCCCCTTCGCCGACCGGCTGTACGACGAGCACCTGGACGGGTTGCGAAAGGAAGGGGCTGTGTGATGGCTAAGAAGTTTGAAACTCTCCGGGCGTCGATGAAGCCCGAGGCACGGGCGCGTGCCGATGCCAAGGCCCGGGCGATGCTGGTCGAGATGCCGCTGGCCGAGCTACGGCAGGCCCGCGGGCTGTCTCAGAAGGTTCTGGCCGAGGTGCTGCACGTGCAGCAGCCGTCGATCGCCAAGATGGAGAAGCGCACCGACATGTACATCTCGACGCTGCGCAGCCACATCGAAGCGATGGGCGGTGAGCTTGAGGTCGTGGCGCGTTTCCCGGACGGTGCCGTGAAGATCAACAACTTCACCGACATCGGGGCTGCGCCCACCTGAGCGAATGAGCAGGCCCGGCGGCGAGGCCCGCTTCGGCGTTCAGCAAAGACGGGCTCGACCGACAGCTTTCGGCGAAGATCGTTAACTAGAAGTCCCGGCCAGGAGCGGACGCTGACCAGCGGCAGCTTTCCAGGCGATGATCGTAGTGCGCTCATGACCGGTCACCGAAGCCATTTGTCGGGCGGACGAGTCGATGACTGCTTTGCGCGACGCATCGTGAGCCCAGGTCTCGGCTTCAAGCCACGGCAGGCGCTGTGGCGCCGCCCTTCGTCGTCAACCTAACCTTCCGCTTTGGGCACGTTGCGGCCGCTCGGTTGACCAGCCGCGAGCGGCAGCAGTCAGCCTGGAGCGCCCATTGGCAAGCGATAGCTCTCGGGTAGGCTATGCGCAGGCGCTGCCGGACTTGGAAGCGCCGGTGCCCGCTCGGCCGAAACATCGGCAGGTCGTCGAGCTAGCGAGAGCCCGTGCCTAGACATCATGGATAAATTCTTTTTGCAGCAGCAGGTGCTGGAACGGCTTGCCGAAGACCTGCTGCAAGCCGAAGAGGCCGCGCGGGTGGCGCATGAGACGGCGACGCACGAAGAAAACATCGCCGAGAACAAATACGACACCTTGGGTCTCGAAGCCGCCTACCTGGCCACTGGCCAGGCGCGTCGCGTCGAAGCCATCTGCCAGACGATCGCAAGATGGCGCCAGTTCCGCCCTGCCGCCTACGACGACAGCAAAGGCATACAGCTCGGCGCGCTGGTCTGCCTGGTTGATGCCGATGGCAAAGAGCAACAGCTCTTTCTAGGCCCGGCAGGGGGCAGCATGAAGCTGGTCTGCGGCAGCGAGATCGTCCAGGTCATCAGCGGCGACGCCCCGCTGGGCCAGGCACTGCTTGGCAGGTGCGAGGGCGAAGAGGTGCCGCTGCGCGGCGTCCCCGTCCGACAGCACTATGAGGTGTTGTGGGTTCATTGAAGCGGCGTCGTGCGACCATCATGGCTTCGGAATGCGACTTGCCGCGTGGTGGAGCGAGATTGAGACAGCAGTTGATTGGGTTCCTTCTCACCCTGGCGTTCGCGATTCAGGGCGCCGCAGCGGATTCGGAGCTTGCCTATCCGCCACCCCTGGTGCCGGCGGTGCAAGAGGCCAAAGCGGCCTACCTGGCGGCGGGATTGCTTTCGCGCTACCACTACAAGGCCGTACCGCTGGATGACGCCTTGTCGAGCAAGGTGTTCGATCAGTACCTGAAGGCGCTGGACCCCGAGAAGGTCTATTTTCTGCAGTCCGACATCGACCGCCTTGCCGTCGAGCGGTCCAGGCTTGACGACGCGATCCTGACCGAGGATTTGCGCGCGCCATTCGAGATATTTAACTTGTACGAACGTCGGGCCATCGAGCGCATGGCCTATGCGCGCAGCCTGCTGGACAAGGGGTTCAGTTTCGACAGCGACGAGACGCTGATGATGGACCGCAAGGACCAGTCCTGGCCGTCGACCAAGGCCGATGCGCTGGATCTGTGGCGCAAGCGCGTGAAGAACGACTGGCTGCGGCTCAAGCTCGCGGGTCAGGAGGACGCGGCAATCGCGAAAATCCTCGACAAGCGCTACGACAGCAACTCCAGGCGACTGAGCAAGATCACCAACGCCGACGCCTTCGAGGCCTTCATGAACGCCTACACGATGGCGATCGAGCCCCATACCAACTATCTGGGCCCTCGCGCCGCAGCAAACTTCGACATTGCGATGCGGCTGTCGCTTGCAGGCATTGGCGCCGTTTTGGTCGACATCGATGGCTACACCACCATACGCGAGCTGGTCGCGGGTGGGCCGGCAAGCCTCTCCGGGCAACTGCAGGTGGGCGACCGCATCGTGGGCGTTGCACAAGGCCCGACCAGCACGATGGAAGACGTCGTCGGCCAGCGCCTGGACGACACGGTGGCCCTGATTCGTGGCGCAGTGGGGTCGACGGTGCGCCTGGACGTCCTGCCCGCCGACAAGGGGCCCGACGCGCCAAGCAAGACCGTAATCCTGGTGCGCGACACGATCAAGGTTCAGGACACTGCAGCCAAGGCCAAGGTCTATTCGGTCGCGACAGGCGAAGGCAAGCGCTTGATCGGCGTGATCACATTGCCGTCGTTCTACGAGGATTTCGATGCCCTTCGAAATGGCGACAAGGATTACCGCAGCGCAGGCGGCGACGTGGGCAAGTTGCTGGCGCAACTGAAGGCTCAGAAGGTGGATGCCGTCTTGATGGATCTGCGCAACAACGGCGGAGGTTCGCTGCGGGAGGCCATCAATCTGACGGGTCTGTTCGTCGGGAAGGTGCCTGTGGTCCAGACGCGCGATGTCAAGGGCGACGTCATCGTGGGCAGAAACGTCCACACCGAGGTAGCTTGGAGCGGGCCGATGGGCGTGCTGATCAACCGGGCCTCGGCTTCAGCGTCGGAGATCTTTGCGGCTGCGATCCAAGACTATGGCCGCGGCTTGATCATCGGCGAGCCCAGCTTCGGCAAGGGCACGGTCCAGACCGTGGCAAATCTCGACCAGGTTGCCCGCAATGCCAATGCGGCGTACGGCGAATTGAAGATGACCATCGCGCAGTTCTTCCGCGTAGATGGCGGCACCACGCAGTTGCGCGGCGTGACACCCGACATCGGCTATTTGCAAAGCGGCAACGAAAGCTTGTTCGGCGAATCGAGCTACGACAACGCCTTGCCGGCGACCCATGTCAAGGCTGCCGACTACGCACCCGTTGGCGACATCAAGGCGCAATTGCCCCGCCTGCTTGCGTGGCACGAGGGGCGCGTTCAGCACGACCGTGATTACCAGAACCTGTTGGACGACATCACGAAGGCACGGGAGCGGCGCAAGGGCAACGTGATTTCGCTCAACGAAGCGGTGCGGCGTAAGGAACGCGCCGTTATGCAGGCGCGCATAGCGAACATGCTGAGCGCCGAAGAAGTGGCCGAGGGCGGCGGGCTGTCGGACGATGGCTTGCAGTTCAACGAACGCAAGCTGAGCAAGAACCTCGCTATCGAGAAAACCCAGAAATCCGTCAACGACGTCGTCTTGAACGAGGCGGTCAGCATTCTGTCCGATAGCGCGGCGTTGAATGAAGGCAAGTCGCAAACGGCAGCAAGCGCGTTGTCGACCCGCCCGGTCGTGGTGACGGCTCTTTCGACGGCGCCATCGAAGCCCTAAGGCCGAGCGGCTGCAGCTTCGATGACGGCGCACGCAGCGTACGATTCCAAGCTCCCGATGGACGGTGCGGTTCCGAGTGGCATCCGACCGTCCGCCTTTCCGAGAGGCTGAACCGACAGGTTATGAGCGCGAGCTCAAAGCGCGATGCCCAACAACTCTGCGCTCTTGCGTGGGTTCGCGAGCCGCACCCGGCCACGTGCATCCGCACCATCCAGGATCGCATTCTTCACCTGCAGCATGGTCAACCCCGGCTGAAGCGCGAATAGCTTGGCAGCCAGGTTGGTGATCTGGGGGCTGGCCATGCTGGTGCCGTTCAACTTCATCTTGTCGCCCCCGGGCAAATAACTCTCCACTTCGAAGCCGTTGGCATACACCACCACCGTCTTGCCAAAGGTGGAGAAACTGGTCTCGTCACCAGCGGTGTCGGCGGCTCCCACAGTGATGAGGTTGGGCAGCTGCAGGCCGGCAGGAACGTACTCTTCAAAGTCCGCGCTGTTGTCCTCGTTGCCGGCGCCGGCCACGAAGAGGATGTCGGGCGCGCCGGCCATGGCGTCGCGCAGCGCATCGCGTTCAATGGCGAACAGCTGGCGCGCCAGGCGCTTTCGGTCTTCAGCATCAGTTCCCATGTTGTGCCAGGTCAGTGCGTACTCGTATTTCGCGGCGCTATCGCGCCAGCTCATGTTCACCACGCGTAGCTTCTGCTGCTTGAAGCTTTCCACCATGGCCCGGTAGCCGGCGGCGACACGCCGGGCATGCTCCTCGCTCGGCTTGAACGGCTCCGTTTTGTAGTCCCACAGCACCGTGGCGGCGTACACGCGGGCGAAGGGATTGCCCGCCACGGCGATACCGGCGACGTGGGTGCCGTGGACGTAAAGGGTCGTGAGGCTCATGTCCTCCTGGAAGGACTTGGCCTGCTCAGCCTTGAGGCCGGCCACAACCTCACGCAGCCGGCGTGCGTCGGGTGTGTCGAGCGCGGCGCGCTGGTCCATGTAGCCCTTGATGAGCTGCTGCAGCTCGGGCCAGCGCGGCGCCGCCTCGCCCAGCGGGCGCAGCAGATCGCCGGTGGTCAGACGGCCGTCGGCATCCATCGTCAGACCCGGCACCGCCGTGGTCTTGAACAGCTTCAGGTCCACACCAGAGTCCCAGATGCCCACGCCCACCTCGCTGGCTTTCACAGTTGGCGCGATAGCGAACTGTCGTGGCGTCCAGACGTCAGGCTTGGCGGTCGCCTGCGCGGCGTGGCGGTCCACCACGGCTTGCAGGCCGGCCACGAGGGCGGTCTTCAGCGGCAGGACAAGCTCCTGCTGCAGCCGCGCGCCCACGATGGTGGCGGCTATGTCCTCGGGCACCACGAGGTTGGCGTTGCGCGCCGCCACATCCAGCTGCTGCTCGAACACGCCCTTTACAAATTGCGGGTTCATGAGCTCAAGCTGGCTCTTGGTGCTCTTGATGCCCTCGCCCGCATCGGTCCAGTCCAGCGCACCGAAGCGCTTCTCCACCTCCGCGCGCACCCAGGCAGCGTCCCGGTCGCCTAGTTGCTGATCGGCCAGGATGCCGGCCATCACGCCCGTCGTGGCGCGCGGGCCTGGCTTGTCTTGCTGAGCCTTGAGCTGTGCGACCAAGCCCGGCACCGCAGACCAGTCGCCCTTGAATTGCGCCAGGTTCAGCAGCGTGCCGAGATACTCCCGCAGCGTCGCGGCATCGCGGATGTCCAGCGTATCCAGATCGGATTGCAGGTTCTTCTGCACCACTTCCGCCAGGGCCTGCACCTCGGCACGCGGGGCGCTGAGATAGTAGCTGGGCAGCTTGTCCAGCTTTACGCTGCGGCGTGGCAACTGGTCAGAGCTGGTGATCACTTGCCTGGCCGGCGCGGCGGGGGGCTGCGCGGAGGCCGGGAGAGTAGTGATGGCCAAGCTGGCCAGCAGACTGCAAAGGAGAAGTGGGCGGTGAAAGCGCATCGTGCGTGTTCCGATGTTGTGAAAACCAGCGCGACTCTATGCAGAGCATTGCGCTCAACCGGCGCGCATGCGACGACCTGCGGGAACCGGTGCCTGCGATGCGGGAGCTTGCTGTTGAAATACGGCAGGTGTCTCGGTCAACTCCCGGCAACGAGAGCTGGGCGAGGCCGACAGGGACGGTTCGACCGGGCCGCGAGTCAGTACGAATACGACACCATCACGCCGCCCTGTGGCGCGTTCTTGCGCAGGGAAATGGGGCTCTTGCCGGCATCTCCCGTGAGACGTTCAAGACCCGCCACGGTGACGACGCGCCAGTGCTGATCGATACGGTGAGTCCAGCCCACGCTCAGCTCGACCTTGTAGAGGCCCGACTTTGGTGCATAGATCGCGTATCCGGAGGCTGCCGATTGAGTAGCGCTTACGCCGAAGTAGGTGCGCATGTATTTGCCGTCTGCGACATCCATCGATCCATTGAGTTCGACGGAATTCGCTACCGAATGCCAGACGGTGTATTCGCCGCCGAGCTGAACTGTCGATCCATTGTCTCGGTGAGTCAGCGGCGCCTCAAAGTTCACGTGAATTCTGGCACTGTCGCCAAGGCGATAGGTGATGTTGCCCTGAGCAACAGCGGATGACTTGACCGTGCCCATGCCAAGCAACTCACTGCTGCCACTCTTGAAACTCAGAGACTTATGGTCCTGGTCCGTGCGCTCGGCACGGCCATTGACGGCCAGGCTGTACTCGAAAGCCTTGCTTTCTCCGCCCCAGCCAATGCCGCGCTGCGTGCTGGCAAACAGACCGCTGCGATGCTGATAGTCCAGAAGAAGCATGGGCACGGTCTTGTTCTTCTTCGACCCCAGATAGTCGGGGCCGATCCCGACACCCGTGCCGAACGTCAGCGACGACTCCGAAGCACTGAGTTCAGCCGCTGTTGCGTCCGGAGAGAACGCGACAATGGCGGCAAAGGAGACGACGGCGATAGAGCCGATGAACGAGAATTTGATGATGTATTTCATGGCATTCACTGAGGGACAGGCTGCGAAGGCATCCCGTGAAGTCGAATGCTGCCGATCGCATCTAAAGGCTTCTTCGGCTTTGCCTTAACGAAGACTTAAGCCGCGCGCCACCGATGCACGTCATCGATACGTCCATTCCCAAACTGGCCGCCACTACTTTCGACGTCGAAGCGTATGAAATTGCTGGGGGTCGAAGACGACCCGGATGCTGGTGACGGCATCCGCATCGCCCTCTCCGGTCAGGTGTCGAGGTGGTTTGGATGCGGCGACTCGCGCAAGCGGTTTCGGCCCTGGACGACGCGTCGCTGGAGTCAGCACGAAAGCGCCCGTGTACTGGGCAATGCTTTGCCAGCTCCCGGCCGACGCTTTCTTCTCTGTTGGCTTTCGGCCGTCCACCGCAAGCCCTTGAATGATGCCGATCAATCGGTGTACTCGATCTGTCGGCTCGGCAACAACCAGTGCAATCTCTGGCGGCTGTACTGCAGGCGTGCCAACAGCTTCGCCGGACTCTTGGTTGTCATGTGCCGCCATGAGCGCGGCGCCACCCGCCGACGGCGCGCTTGACGACGACCTCACTTTGCCCATGCGCACCGTGCGACGCAACGACAGGTGCAAGTTGTCTCGTGCTCGTCCGCAATCGTGAGGATTGGGGGACAAAAGACCAACCGTGCCTTGCGCTTCGCATGGCCGACGACGCCACACCATGGGATGGTGCGCTGGTGGCGCAGCTCGCGCGGGTCAACCGTCGTCCGCAGGGGAACGCCCGTTCGAAGCGCCTCGCTCCAGCCTCACGCCTGTGGCGCGCTGCTGCCTCGCCCGTCTCGCGTGCCCGATGAAGGTGCCGGCATACGGGCAGGAGGGCCGCGTCGCCCAACTGCCCGACGACCTTCAAAGCACGGTCCTGCGCACGTCGATCTCGGTACCTTCCCAAGCCAATTCGTCTGTCAACGGCTCGACGACGACATGCTGCCCCTCCTTGGCCAGGAACGCGCGCAGGCGCTCGGGTGTGATGCGGACCACATTGCCGCGTTGCTGGCGTGCTGGGATCTCTGGCTGGAAGGTCGGGCGGCTTTGCATGGCAGGCTCCTGGATCGATGCAGCCAGTCTCGGCGCTTGGCTGCCGCCTGCATATCGCTCCAAGGGGGGAACGGTGGGGGCTGTCGGCTGGTCCAATCCCCCAAGCCTCCCCCTTTTGGGGGAGGGCGCCGCCCCTGGCTCATCTCACGAGCCACCGCGGCGGGACCATCGCTGCATGAACTCCCATCCAGACCACATCGCGCCGCTCCCGTCCACGCATGTGGACAACGGCATCCTCGGCCGGGTGCCCAGCCAGTACGTCGCTCAGGCATTGAATTCGCTGCCCGCCCCTGCATGCACGGTGGATGATGAGATCCGCGTCGAGGTCGATGCGGACTGGGCAGGCCGGGTATGTTTGACGTTCAAAAAGCAGCACTACCGCCGCTCCCGCGCGAAAACCTCGTACTGCTCCTGGCTCTGCACGTACGCAGAGGCGGCAAATGGCGCAAGCGACGGCCCATCGCCAGCCGCGGTTGTTCGGAGAAGCCAGCACAGGTAGCGTAGGGGCATGCAGCGTCATCGCACCCTCGACGCCTTTGTCGTCTTCGCGCTGATCGTCGCGCCGGCCGGCGCCAAGCCGCACCGATCATCGTCGGCAGTGGCGCAGTTCAAGCGGCAGCCCCCCTGCCCTGTCAACGGCGCGACCAAGGGCAAGTGCACGGGCGCCGTGGTTGACCACGTCACCCCGCTTTGCGCCGGAGGCGCGGACGCCCCGTCCAACATGCAATGGAAGCCCCTCGCCGATGCGAAGCGCAAGGACCGCGTCGAGCACGCTCAGTGTCGGGCGATGCGGCGCGCTGACCACGGGTGGCGGATGAAGACCGATCGCCCGTGACGCAACATGTGCTCCAACTACAAGCCGGTCACGCTGCGAGATCGCCTGCTGGCCCACTTTGGGGTGGTGCGGCCGGATGACGAGACGCCGACCGAGACCTGGCCGGGCTACAACGCCCCGTTTATCGTGCGATCGGACGATAAAGCCGAGGCGGGTGAAACCCGGCAGGCGCTCGTCGGTCAGTACGGATTGGTTCCGGCATGGTCCAAGGATCTGCTACTTGGCAGGAAGACCTACAACTGCAGATCCGAGACCGCGGCGGAGAAGCCCAGCTTTCGGGATGCATGGCGCAAACGACGCTGGTGCATCGTGCCGGCCGAGGAACTGTACGAGCCCTGCTGGGAGACCGGCAGGGCCGTGCGCTGGGCCGTCCGCCGAATTGGCGGGCCTGTCGGCGTCGCTGGCCTGTGGGGCATGTGGATCGACCCCAAGACTGCCCAACGCGTACCAACGTTCACCATGCTGACGGTGAACGCTGATGACCACGCGTTGTACCGGCGATTTCACAAACCAGGCGAAGAGAAGCGCATGCCGGTCATCTTGGCGCCTGAAGACTTCGACGCCTGGTTGAACTGCACCACTGAAGACGCCATGGGCTTCATGAAGGCCTACCCCTCCGAACTGCTAGAGGCCGACCCGACGCCGTTGCCATCGAGAGCCGCCGCCGACAAGCGCCTGTCGCGAGCCAACCCAAAAAGCCCGCCACCAGCCGCGCCAGCGCCCGAGTCGGGCGACCTCTTCGATTGAGCCCCCCGAAAGGGGGGGCCTCGGGGGATGCCAGGTGCTCATCCCCCAAACGGCCCTTCCATCCTCCCCCAAGGGGCGATGTCCAACGAGTCGCAGGCCCTTGAGACTGGGTCATCCGCTTAGGAGATGGCCCATGACGACAAAAATTCCAACCTTGAATCGCCTAGTCTCGCTGACCAAGCAGCCAGCCAAACAAGCGACGCAGTCTGCGCGGCAAGCTCAGTCTCGTCGGCATCCTGAGGCCGAGAACAGCCAGGTGGACATCCTCTCAGGCCTTGAAGTGGTCGAGTCCGACTGGGCAGCGTGGGAGGACACCGTGGCGACCTGGGCGCCGCGCTCGAGTCTCTAGCTGCTTCACCCGAAGGCGGACGACGCCGCGATCTGGACGCGACCGGACAGCTCTTGCGCACTGCTCATCAGTTCGCCAGCCGCCGCGTAGCGGCCGTCGAAGAGCGCCCTGACCTTGCCGAATTCACCAAAGTGAGCCTGGACATGAGTGACGAAACGTCCTTCCGGTGCGGATTCGATCGAATCGGTCCGCTAGCTCACCTGTCGTCACCGCCGCACCCGACCTCGGCACATGGGGTGGGTTCATCGACCGAGCCATGCAGGGGGTGCGCAGCTACTTAGAAGACAAGCTCCTGGGTAGTTGGGCTTGCGCGCTACACCTCACCGCATCTGTAGCCGGATGGCGGCCCCACGCCGGGAAGCAGCCGGGCCCTCAGGACGCTCACGACAGGCCAAACGTCTTACGCAGGCTCGAATCGACCGGGGCTGCGGCGCAGCTTGCTCAGTAGCGAAGCTTCGCCCTTTGGCGTCTTGCGCGTCTTCCAGGGGCTGAGTGCCGCGTCGGCAATGCCGCTGAGCCGAGCATGCTCGGCCACCACGCGCCCATCGGCCACGATGACCACGCGATGCGGGTACAGCCGCGTGCTGACCGTCTGGCGCGCCAGCTCGCACGGCACGGAGTAGCGGTTGCGGGCCACGGTGACCATGCAGGTGCTGCTCACGCGCGAGACGCCCTGCACGTAACCATCGAGGGTCAAATTTCAGTCGGCGCCAACAAAGGCGACGCTGATTTACCGGCGGACCAAGAACCTGCGCGCAGTGCAACTGCTCCTCGGCCACTCCAATCTGGAGTCGACGGTGCGGTACCTTGGCATAGAGGTCGATGACGCCCTCGAAATCTCTGAGCAGACGGAAATCTGACAGGCTGACGGTGGCCGTCTCTTCCCAAGGACGAGGACGGCCGCTCAGCAACGGCGGCTTCGTGGAAGACCGGCCCCAGCGGATCTGCCGGCCAGGCCCTGTCCTTGGTCTCCTGCGGGGCGGTGACAGCAAGGTGAGGTGCTGCAGACATTGTCGGCGCCGGCATTGGGACGGCACTGGCGCGAGCCGGTCAATGCCCGCTGTTCACTGCGCTCAACTCACGCAGCCGACACCTGAGCAGCCGGCCGACCGTCGTGGGTCGCTTGCCGACTGTGGGCTGTAGGGCCGTCCGGATATAAAGCTAGTGGAATCCAAGTGGATGCTTTACCATGCACCATGCCCGCGCCCCCCCTGCTCACTCGGAAGACCCCAAAGCCGGTGGACGAGAAACTGACCCTCAACATCAGTTGCGTCGACCTTGGTCAGATCGACCTGTTGGTGCAAGAGGGCTTCTATGCGAACCGGAGCGACCTCATCCGCACGGCCATCCGCAACCAGATCGCCACCCATGCCGACGTGGTTCGCCAGGTCGTCACGCGCAAGAGCATCGTTCTGGGCATCCAGCACTACAGCGTGGCAGATCTGGAGCGGGCGCGCGAGGCCGGCGAGAGGCTGCAGATCCGCGTGCTGGGCCTCGCCGTAATCGCGCCCGAGGTCACGCCCGAACTGGCACTGGCCGCCATCGAATCGGTGACCGTGCTCGGCGCCCTCCATGCAAGTCCCGCCGTGAAGACGGCCCTCGTCGGACGATTGCTGTAACAGCGCCCGGCTCCTGAAAGCAAACATGCATCCCCAATTCGGCCAGTTGATGGCAGAAGCGACCGCGCTCACACGCGCTGGCGACCTCCAGGCCGCCATGACGGCCATCACCGCGGCGCTCAATGGTGGCCCTGTTGCCACAGGCGAGGCGCCAGACACCCTGGACCCGCAGGTCATCGACGTCGTCGCCCGGGTCGTCGATGAAGCCCGGCCTGCCGCGGCGGCCGGGCCGTCAGCCTCGACGACGGCTGAGCAGTTCGTCTCCGGCCACTACGCCCATCGCGCCGGCAAGCGCGACTACCGGCTTTTCATTCCCGGCGTCCAGACCGACCAGCCCCGCGCCCTGATTCTCATGCTGCACGGCTGCACGCAGAACCCGGACGACTTCGCCCGCGGCACGCGCATGAACGCGCTGGCCGCGCAGCACAACGCACTGGTGCTGTACCCGGCGCAGGCCCGCCAGGCCAACGCGCAGGGCTGCTGGAACTGGTTCAAGCACAACCACCAGGGCCGCGGCCGCGGCGAACCGGCCCTGCTCGCCGATTTGACCCGGCATATCGCCGAGGCCCATGGTGTGGACCCCGCGCACGTGTACGTGGCCGGCCTGTCGGCAGGGGGTGCGATGGCGGCGATCCTGGCGACAACGCATCCCGACGTCTTCGCCGCAGCCGGTGTCCATTCCGGGCTGCCCGCGGGTGCGGCCCACGATCTTTCCGGCGCGTTAGCAGCCATGCAGGGGCAGGCAAGCAGTGGCGTTGCCAGCGCGGCGAGCTCCCGCGTTCGCATGATCGTCTTCCATGGCGACGCCGATGCCACCGTTCATCCCAGCAACGGCGAAAAAGTCGCAGCGGCCCATGGCGCCACAGCGGTCCGCGTCGACGAGGAAACCGGCCAGCATGGCAACCGCCGCTGCACGCGGCGCGTGCACCGTGACGCGCAAGGGCGTACGGTGACCGAGCAATGGCGTATCCATGGCGCCGGCCATGCCTGGTCCGGCGGTGACCCGGCAGGTTCCTACGCAGATGCGCGCGGGCCCGACGCGAGTGCGGAGATGATCCGGTTCTTCCTGCAGCCCTGAGCGCACGCCCACCTGCAGGGCCGTTGCATCGGCGGCGCCGTCCGACACGGCGCTCGCCCGCTATGGTTCAGTGTAGGGCTCTGGAGCGAGTCCCGTGAGGCCGCAACGCAGCGTCGAAGATCTGGTCGATGGTGGGCCTCTTCCCAGCACGGAAGGCGGCACAGCTCGCGGCGCTGCCGACAGGCATGAGACGACCCGCGGTCCCAGCCCCGCACGGCAGGCGGGACCTCCTGCTTGCGGGGAAATGATCAGCGGGAGACGTGTTGGCCGTTGGCCTCCGACCAATGGCGATGGAAGTGCACCGCGTCCTCATCCGTCTTGGCGCGAAGGCCCATCAGGATGCCGCCCTGCTTGATGCCTTCTTCGTACTGCTTGACGCGTTCCTCCGGCATGTTCCAGCCGACCAAGGCGCCGATCAGGCCGCCGCTGGCCGCACCCGCACCGGCACCAGCCACGGCCGCCGCGAGCGGCCCCGCCACCACAAGGCCCAGGCCCGGAATGGCAATGGTGGTCCCGATTGCGGCGATGGCCGCCGCCACCGCGCCCAGCGTGCCGCCGATGGCTCCGCCGATACCGGCGCCTTCGGCCGCCTTGTTGCCCAGTTCGGTTTCGGCGCCCGGCTGCATGAAGTGGCGCTGACGCGTTTCGTCCGACATGACGACGTTCACGTCGTCGGCGCCATAGCCGCGTTGGGTGGCGGAGGTGTAGGCGGCTTCGGCGCTGGCGCGGTCGGGAAAGAGGCCGGTCACGAGGCGGTTGTCATTGGGGGTGTTCATGGGGTGTCCTGTCAAAGAAGAGAAGTCAATTGCGATCGGTGCGCGGGGCACGCATCGCCCGGCCGTTCGTGCCCGTGGCCGCCACGGTCGTGCCGTCAGCGTTGAGCGCGTCATTGGCGCTCGCCTTCACGTCTGCTTTCATCTGGCCGGCCTTGTCGGCGACAGTCGGGCCGGTGCGCACGACCGTGGCGGTGTCGGAGCGCGGGACGGCCTGCGCATTGGCGGCCTTGGCAGTCTCGGGCGTCACGGCCACCGTGGACGGCTGCGACGCGGCGATGGGCACGGCTTGTTGGGTCTGCGCGAAAGCGGACGCACAGGTGGTAGCTACCGCCAGGCCGGCGATGAGTCTTGTGGGCGTGTTCATGGAATCCTTGGAATGGAGAGAGATTCGCGGAAGCGCGATCAGCGGCGGGAGCCGGTCACGAGCGCCTCAGCGCAGCGACTTAAGGATGCTGGGGGGTCAAGCGGCCAGAGCACGTGGGGTTCCGCGATGTTTGCCCGTAGGCGCACACGCTGCTAACTGACTTGTAAAGCGCATGCAACCGTGTGTGCGGTGGCGGACAGACGCGGCATTCGCATGCGAGCAGAGTCGGTGGCACAGCGCGTTGCGGGACCACCCACCTTGCAGCGCCCTGGGTCGCCGGTCCGTCCGGCGTGTGCCGCCACTGCGGCTTGACCCGAGAACCCTTCCATGAACTCGACGCTCTTCTGTGCCTCGCCTAAACCGGCCCGCCTGCGCACGGCCTCCACGCTGGTGTTGACCGCCTCCCTGCTCGGCGCCTGCGCCTCGACGCCGGAGGCGCCGCCGCAACTTGCGGTCGCCGAGGCCGCCGTGCAGCGGGCTAACACACCCACGACCATGGCCGACGCTCCGGCGCAGCTGCGCGTGGCCACCGACAAGCTCGCCGCGGCCCGCGCGGCGGTGACGGCCGGTGACACGCCGCGCGCCCGCATGCTCTCCGAGCAGGCCGAGATCGATGCCCGCGTCGCCGAGCTGCACGCCGACAGCATGCGTTCCGGCAAGGCCGCCAAGGAATCCCAGGACGCCGCACGCGCGCTGTCCGAAGAGATCCAGCGCAAGCCGGCCCGTTGAGCCCCATACCAGCGATTCCCCCCTCTTCGAAAGACTTCAATGAATATCCGACCCCACATCACCCCCTTGAGGACCGCCCTAGCGGCGGCCGGCTTCACGCTGCTGGCGGCCTGCACCTCCATGCCCATCCAGAACGGCATGCTGGACCAGGCCCGCAGCCGGCTCCAGGCCGCGCAGGCCAAACCGCAGACGGCGGCCATGGCCGCCGACGAGCTCGCGCGCGCCCGTGAAACCCTGCGCCGCGGCGACCAGGCCCTGGCGAACGGAGAAGACACCGCGCAGGTGACCCACATCGGCTACATGGCGCTGCAGCAGGTCGTGATCGCAGAGGAGACCGCCGCCAGCCGCAACGCGCAGTCCGTCGTGGCCGGCGCAGGGGCCGAGCGCGACCGCATGCGACTGGAGCTGCGAACCCGCGAAGCCGACATGGCGCAGGCCCAGAAGGCCACGGCCGAACAGGCCGCCGCGATGACGAGTGCGCAGCTGGCGCAGTCCCAGGCCAACACGCAGACCGAGCGCGACCGTGTGGCGCGCCGGGATGCCAAGGTGAGCGATCTCGAATCGCAGCTGCGGGACATGAATGCCCGCCAGACTGACCGTGGCACCGTCGTCACGCTCGGCGACGTGCTGTTCGATACCGGCGCCGCCAACCTGCGCCCGGCAGGCCAGCGCAGCATGGCGCAGCTGGCGGACTTCATGAGGCGCAACCCCGATCGGCATGCCTCGATCGAGGGGTACACCGACAGCACGGGCAGCACCGCGGCCAACCAGGCGCTGTCCGACCGCCGCGCACAGGCGGTCATGTCTGCGCTGGTGCGACAGGGCGTGCCGGGCAACCAGCTCACCACGCAGGGTTTCGGCGAAGAGCGCCCGGTGGCCGGCAACGACACCGCAGGCGGACGCCAGATGAACCGCCGTGTCGAAGTGGTATTCGCCAGCCTGTCCACAGACTCGGCCAGGAAGTAGTGTCCGCGGACCACCCCCGCGCTCGCATCTTGGAACGTTTGATGTTGGACGGCGCCCGCACGATCCCTCACGCTAGAGTGGCCCCCCCGCCGCACCTGCTCGAGGGATCGATGTCCGCACCGCCACTGGACGCGCTTTCGCCGCGCAGCAACCGCCTGCTCGCGGCGCTGCCGCCCGACGAGTGGACCCGCTGGTTCGGGCAGTTGGAAAGCGTGCCACTGCAGCTGGGTCAGGTGCTCTACGAGTCGGGTCGGCCGCAAAGTCATGTTTACTTCCCGACGACAGCCATCGTGTCGCTGCTCTATGTGCTGGAGGACGGCGGTTCGGCGGAGATCGCCGTGGTGGGTTTCGAGGGCGTCGTCGGCGTGTCCCTCTTCATGGGGGGCGAGACGACGCCCAGCCGCGCCGTCGTGCAGAGCGCGGGCGGGTGCTTCCGCCTCAGCGCCGCTGCCATCAAGGGCGAATTCAACCGCTATGGCGTGGGCATGCACCTGCTGCTGCGCTACACGCAGGCGCTGCTGACGCAGATGTCCCAGACAGCCGTCTGCAACCGCCACCATCTGCTGGAGCAGCAGTTGTGCCGCTGGCTGCTGCTGAGCCTGGACCGCATCGACGGCGACGAGCTGGTGATCACGCAGGAACTGATCGCCAACATGCTCGGCGTGCGCCGCGAAGGCGTGACCGAGGCGGCGCTGAAGCTGCAGAAGCTCGGCCTGATCGAGTATTCGCGCGGCCGCATCACCGTCGTTGACCGGCCGGGGCTGGAGCAGCGCAGCTGCGAGTGCTATGGCGTCGTCAAGGAGGAGTACGAACGGCTGCTGAACCGTCCCGTGCCGCTGGCACGCTGAGCCGCCGACGCGGACGCCCCGACCACTGGCGACGCCGAGGCGTCACAGCAGCGTCTTGAAACGATCGAAGGCGTGAATGAAGCTTTCGCGGGCTCGGTTCATGTCGGTCACCCCCTGTTGCCACGAGGCATCGCTCGCACGGGCCAGCCGGCCCCATGCCTGCAGCGCCACCGCCGAATGGTGTCGCAGCTTGTCCAGCTCTATGGCATAACGCGCGCGGGCGTCCAGCCTCGCAGGAATCACCTTGGTCTGGAAGCTGTCCAGCTCGTCGTTCAGTTCGTCAAGCTCGCGCTTGACGTTGTCGACAAAGGTTTCGTGTGCTGTCATGGGGAGTGCGCGACGACGACGGTCATGGTCGCGTCCTCAGGCCCGGTGGCCAGGGCAGCGGTAGTTGGCGTGCAGCAGCGCTTCGTCGTCGCTCTCCATGGACGCGACGCCCCAATACGACAGGCTGGCCTTAAGCTGCGGGCGGCCCAGCGCCACATGAATCTGCTGCCCGGCCCAGTCGATGCCATCCACCCAGGCGAGGCTGATCAAGGCAGGGCGCCCACCCGGCCACCAGGCGTGTGTGTCGACGACGAGGTAGCGGAGCTGCCAGCTCAGCTCGTCGAAGACGAGATCCTCCACCTGGCCCAAGCCCTGCGCTGCACCGCGCACCTCGAAACCTTCCAACCCCTTGGCGCTGCGCAAGTGCATGCCGACCGGATAGCTGCTGATGCCCCGCTCGGCGTCGGGAAGCGGGGCGACCGAGGGGTAAGGCGTGGCGCCCAGCGCCCACAGGCCGCCGCCATCCCAGTAGGCGGGATAGCGGTAGTGGCGCATGAACTCTCGCTCCTGCGCGCTGGAGACCGGTAGGTCGAAGGCCGGGCTGGCGCGGACCAGGCGCCGTGTCAGCGCCACTTCAATGACACCGGCGAGCAAACCTGGTTGCTTGATCGAGTAGGGAGAGATCAGCACCTCGCGCTCCCTTAGCCAGCAGCCGGCGTCCACCAACAGGTAGCGAACCACCCAGCTGCAGTCGTCCAACAGCAGGTCCATGACCGGCCCGATGTCGCCATCGGCAGCCCGGACACGGGCGGTGGTGACGTGGCTGGCTCTATTGAACATGCAGGCCTCTCGAGGAAGCAGGATGGTGAGCCGCTCCCAGGCCTCCGTCGGTGCGTTAGCGCACATGTCCCGGATTCGCGCGCCTGGCGAGCATAGGCGGCCTTTTGAGCACAGAATCGGCTGCCTCACCCGTTGGACGAAGGACGTGCCGATGCAAGCCGATGAGCTCCTGGCACTGGGCCATCACCTGAAGCGGCGGCGTGGCGCCATCCTGCAGGCCTGGCGCTCGACCGTGGCGTCCGACCCAACGCTGACCACCGGGGCCGCCCTGCCACGCGCCCAGCTCCACGACCACATTCCGGCCCTGCTCGTCGACTTCGAGCGCAAGCTCAGCGGCGGCGTTGCGACGGACGACGACGCCCTCGATCGCCACCTGGGCGATGCGGCTGCGCACGGCCTGCACCGCTGGCAGCAGGGCTTCGACCTGGCGGAGGTGACGCGCGAACTCGGACGGCTGAACGAATGCGTCGTCGTGGAGCTGGAGGACTACGCCATCGCCCATCCCGATCTGGACCCCATTTCCATGGCTGGCGCGAGGCGCATCTGGGCGCAGCAATGCGGCGACGCCGTCCGTGCCAGCGTGTCGCAGTACTTCACGCTGCAGCAGATCGAGGCCAGCAGCCACGTCCGGAACCTGGACCGTGCGCTGCAGGCCGTGCGTGAACTAGAGCAGGAGCGCGCCCGGCTGTGGCAACAGGCGGCGCACGACCTGCGCGGCAACCTCGGCGTGGTCGCGACCGCCACGGCAGGCCTTGCCTCGCCCAGGGCCACCGAGCTGATGCGCAGCGGCTTCCTGCGACTGCTGGACCGCAACGTCAGCTCCCTGAGCCATCTGCTCAACGACGTCACCAGCCTCGCGCGTCTGCAGGGCGGGCTGGAGCGTCGCAACCTGCAGGCGCTGGACGCGGCCGCGCTACTGGCCACGCTTTGTGACGACCTGCAGCCCCACGCCCAGGAACGCAACCTCTACCTTCGCTTCGAGGGGCCCGCGGCGCTCGACGTGGAAGGCGATCCGGTCAAGGTTCGCCGCATCGCACAGAACCTCGTCATCAACGCGATCAAGTACACCCGCAGCGGCGGCGTCACCGTGAGCTGCAGCGCCGGCACCTCCAGCGACGCCGATCGCTGGCACTTCGAAGTGCGCGACACCGGGCCCGGCTTTCACGCCGGCCCGGGCTCGCAACTGGCAGGCGCACTCGAGGAAGCGACCGACCAGGCCCGCCAGGTGGCGAGCGACCACCGCACCGGTGAGATCACGCACGCGCAGATCGACGTGACCGGCGCCCATCCTTCGTCCGACGACCCGCGGCCCGTGCACCAGCAAGTCGGCGAAGGCGTCGGGCTGTCCATCGTCAAGCGCCTGTGCGACCTGCTCGATGCCAGCACCGAACTCGAGTCGCGCATGGGCGAAGGCACCACCTTCCGCATCTTCCTGCCACGCCGCTACGCTCCGGAAGCCGCTTCCGCGCTGGACGCTGGAGGCGGGGGCATTTACGGCCCGGAGGGCTCGCCCGCGTCGTAGGGGGCGATGCCATCGATGGCATGGACCCTATGCAGAGCTTTGGGGGGCACGAGCGGGAAGCGGTCGACTTTCTCGTCAAGTCTGTTCACCCGTTGTTAGTGCTGGAGAGCAAGGTCGGCGCCTTCGTCTCGCTCTATCGTCAGCGCAAGTCCCTTCGGGACCAGAAAGTCTACTTCGAGCGCTTGCTGCATGCCAGCCAACGCATGGCCTCGGAGCTCGAACAGGCTCACGAGCGTGCCATTCAGGCCGCCTTCACCGACGAGTTGACTGGGGTGCCCAACCGTCGCCATACGCTGAAGCTGGCGGCAAGTGCCTTGATGGACCCACGCAAGCACTCTCAGCCGGTCAGCTTTGCCGTGCTGGACCTGGAAGATCAACGACACCCATGGCCATGCGGGCGGCGATGCCGTGTTGCGGCATTTCTGCCTGCACACCTAGAGCCACCTGCGCTCGGGACAGGCGATGGGACGCCTGGGCGAGGAAGAGTTCCTCCTGCTGCTCCCGGGTACTGCTCTGACCGATGCTCAGACGGCCATCGAGCGGGTTCAACACACGCTCGAGCCGCACAAAGGGATTCGCTACACGTTCTCCGCGGGTCTGGCTTTGGCGCGGCCAGACGACACCGTTGACACGGTCCTCGAGCGTGCGGACCGTGCGCTGTACCACACGAAACAGCGCGGGCGAGATTGCAGGTCCAGCGAACTGATGGGGTAGCGCCGGGGTGCTGTTAGACACCGATCAGGCCGCGCGTGCCTGGTGGTGGCTGTGCCGTGGAAGGATGTCCACACGATCACGGCAGCGAAAGTCCTGTTCCGTCAATCGTGGGGCGGCAGCTCTTTGTCCCCGGCAAAGGCGCCGGTGCGTGCCTTGTTCGCCTCTCGTGCAACCGCAACAGTCTCGGTGGTGATGGGCGATGCCGCATTGCCCCACTGCGATCGGATGTAGCTGAGAACGGCGGCGATTTGCTCGTCACTGAGTTGCTCACCAAAAGACGGCATGGCACCGTTGTAGACATTCCCTTTGACGGTCAGTTGGCCGTTAATGCCATGCAACAGGATGGCGGCGACCGTGGTGTCCTTGCCCCTCACCCATTCACTGCCCGCCAGCGGCGGGAAGACGCCTGGCAGGCCTTGCCCGCTGGCCTGGTGACAGGCCACGCACATTGAGGCAAACAGTGCACCTCCGTCCACCTTCGCATGAGCTGCGCCACCGGCGGTCGCATTCTTGGCGCCCACCAGTTCGCCGGACCCTCGCCCGTCGCCCCAGGCGGATGGGCTGTCGATATCAGCCCAGCTGATGTAGGCGATGCCGAAGGCGATCAACAGCGCGGCGATGCCGAGCAACGGCAGGGGTACCGGGTTGGTGGCTTCTTCCGGGTCCGCGTTCTCGCGTGCTTCCTGCGCGGAGATTTGTGGGTCGCTCACGTTGCCCTCCTGGCTTTAACGGTCTGCCGTGGGTGCTGGCGCAGCAGCTTCCACGGCTGAGTAGGTGTGATTCATGGACTTGAGGTAGACGACGAGGTCCAGCGCCTCTTGTCTGGCCACGACAAGCTGGCCTGCCGGCGCGTAGCCGGGCGGCAACTTGACCTCAACATCACCCGCTTCCAGCTTGGCCTTGGTCTCGAAGAGGAAGGGGTACGACGGCATGATGCTGCCGGTCACATACGCGCGGGGCTGGTAGAGATGCCCCATGTGCCACTGCTCACTGGGCTGGCGGGCACCGATGTTGAACAAGTCCGGTCCAGTTCGCATGGTTCCAAGCAGATGCGGGTTGTCGTAGGCATAGTCGGCGGCGACGCTCGCGCGGCCCCAGCCCCGCTGCGAATCCGAGCCGAAGCTTTTGGCGCGCGGCTGCTGCGAATGGCAATAGACGCAGCCGTTGGCGATGTACTGCTGCCGGCCGCGCAACTCCTGGCTCGAGTAGGGCTTGAGCAAGGCCGGCGCCTTGACCTGGGCCACGGTCAGGTAGGGGATGACCACCAGCGCACCCGTTGCGATGCCCAGCATCGTCATGCCGCCACCCAGCAGTTTGGTTTCGTTAAGCATGTAGCGGTATCTCCTTCAGATGGTCTTGAGCAGCGTGGGCTCGCTGCGCCCCGCCGAGCGGCCAAGAAGCAATTTGGCGAAGTTCAGGATGAAGAACACATGGCCAAGCGCCATCAATGAGCCACCAAGCGTTCGTGCTTTCAGATAGGGGCCTGTCAGGGTGACCGAGTCAATGAAAGGCCGGCTCTCGTCGAGCATGGCCTTTCCCTGAAGCCAGCCCCCCACGCTGAGAGAAACGAAATAGATGGTGATGCCCGCGGCCGCGAGCCAGAAATGCGCGGCGATCAATCCCTTCGATGGCCACTCACGACCCGAAACACGCGGTACGACGAAATAGATGGCGCCGAAGAAGACCATCGACACGAAGCCGTAAAGCCCCAGGTGCGCGTGACCGACGGTGAAGTGGGTGAAGTGCGTGACCTGGTTGACCGAGCGCAGCGCTTCGAGCGAACCCTCGATGGAGCTGACCACGTACATCAGGCCACCGAAGCCGATGAAGCGAAGCGTCGGTGAGGACCACAACATGGCGGTGCGGCCTTTGAGCGTCTGATACTGGTTCACGGCGAACGCGAGAACCGGGATGATCATCATCATGCTCTGCACGATCGAGAGCGTGATCAACCAGCCGGGCACTGGTCCGCCAACCAGGTGGTGTCCACCCACCTGGCCATAGAAGAATGCCAGCCCCCAGAAGCCCAGCAGCGAGAGGTTGTAGCTCTGCACCGGCCGCCCGATCACCTTGGGCAGGAAGTAGTACACCGAGCCCAGAGCCAGTGGCGTGTAGAACAGGCCCAGCGCGTTGTGTCCGTACCACCAGTTGGTGGCCGCCTGCTCCACCCCCTTGTGCAAGTCCGGCGCATTGCCCACCAGAAAGAGCACCGGGAACCAGAACAACGCGCAACCCATGTACCAGACAGACACATAAAGGTGATCGACCTTGCGGTTGAGCAGCGTGAGCACCAAAGGCACGCCAACGAGTGCGCCCGCGATCACGAACAGCCCATCGACCTGCCAAGGAATCTCCAGCCACTCCATGCCATCGCTCAAACCAACGGCGATGGCGCCGAGGCCGGCGATCAGCGCAGCGTTCCAGAGCGCCGCCCCAAGGAATGCATAGGGCGCGCCGACCAGTTCGGTTTTGAGGAGGCGGGGAATCGCAAAAAGCGCGATGCCAAGTCCGGCCATTGGCGCCCACCCATACGCCACCGCGTTGAGGTGGATCGTGCGGATGCGCCCAAAAGTGAGCCAGGCCTGGCTCGTCAACCAGTCAGGCTCGTGCAGTTTGATGGAGGCCACGAGGCCGGCGCCCGACGCCACCAACAGCCAGGCGAAGGCGCAGCAGAGAAAGAAGAACACGAGCGGTGCGCTGGAGGCGTCGGCGCGCGCTCGCAGCACCAGCTCCGCGTGATGGAGCGTCTGCTCTGCGTGGGCGGCGGGATCTTCGGGTGTGCCAATCTCCCCCGGCGCAAAGATCACCTCCGCCGCCTTGGCACTCTTCTCGAACATGCCGACGCGCTGCGTCCAGATAAAGACCGCTAACGCAATGATCGACAGGACGAAAGCAGACAAAAGTACGACGACAGTGCTCATCGAGCTCTCCAAATGATCCGCCTGGGCCACGAATGAATTGGCTCGCGCCCCTGGGCAACAAAGTCAAACAGCTCGCCCGCCAGCGGGCCGACCTTCACTCTGCAATGCAGCCCTTGGTCGGCGTGTGCCGCTGCAGGCGCCGCAGCCAACAATAGGCGCGGCTCACAGCCCCGATGTTTCGCCTGCGTTTGATGGGGCGTGCGATATCGTCCGCAAGCGAATTTCCGATGCTGGCTGTCGGAGTTACTTCAACGACGAAAGATATGCGACCAGATCAGCGCGCTGCTTTGCGTCGGCGACGCCGGAAAACGGCATCACGTTCCCGGGAACCAGTTTTTGTGGGTCCGTAAGGTAGGTATCCAGCGTTTGGGTGTTCCAGTTGACGGATGCCGATTTCATTGCTCGGCTGTACCGAAACCCGGGAAAGCTGCCGGCCTTGCGACCATCGATCCCCTTCAGGCTGGGACCTGCACCGTTGTTACCGTCGACCGAATGGCATGCGACGCACTGGTTGAATGCGACTTTTCCGGCGGCAATATCCTGAGCCATCGCCGAGCTGGAGAGCGCAATGGCGCTGGCAACGCCGAGAAGTGACTTTTTCATTGGGAAGGCTCCTATAAGTTGCAGGATTCAGGTGGACGGTCGCTCAAAGCAGCCTAGGCCGCTGAACATAGTTCGTGATGTCGTGGCCCACACGCAGCGCAAGCGCTGCCAAGGGGCCGGTCGGGTTGAACCCGGAGTTGTGCGGGTAGACCGAAGCACCCACCACAAACAAATTGTTTGCATCCCAGTGCTGCAGGTGCGGCGACACCACACTGGAGTGAGGATCGGCTCCCATGATCGTTCCGCCGGTGACATGGGTCGACTGGTATTGCCGAACGTCGAAAGGCGGTTTTCTCGGCACCGCAGGACTGAGAATGTCCGCGCCGAATGCCTTCGCGATCTCCTGCATCTTGGCGGTGACGTAGGCGGACATCTTGACTTCGTTGGGGCGCCAATCGAAATTCATCCGCACCAGCGGCTGCCCATAGGCATCCGTATAGGTGGGATCGAGATCGAGATAGTTCTCGCGATGTGGGTAGCAACTGCCCTGAATGGTCAAGGTCATCGCATGCGCATACCAGTCAGCGTTGGCGCGCTTCCAGGCCGTTCCCCACATGGGCGTCCCGGGAGGAAGAAGACGAGCCGTGATCGGCCGCCCATGGAAGGTGCTGACACCCAGGCTGCCGCCCCCCAGGAACCCCAGGCCGCTGTGGTCGAAGTTGTCGTTGTTGAATTCGTCGATCACGACCTGCGTTGAGCCTGTCGCGAGGAACGGATTGAACCAGCGGTCCTTCATGAAGAGTGCCATGCCGTTATTTGGCTGATAGCAGAAGTTTTTACCCACGACGCCGGTGTTGGTCAGCGGGTCATAGGGCTTGCCGATTCGGCTGGTGAGCAACAGCTTGGTATTGCTCATGGTGAAGGCGCCCAGCAGCACCACGTCGGCGGGCTGCAGGTACTCTTCGCCCGTCAACAGATTCACATAACGCACGCCCAGGACCTTCTTGCCTTTGGCGTCGTATTGCAGGCCCAGCACATGGCAATGCAGCCGCACCTCGAAGTTCTTGCGCTCTTTGAGCATCGGGTACAGGAGGACCTGCGGCGAGGCTTTGGCTTTGGCCTCGCAGATGAAGCGTTCGCAATGTCCGCAGTATTGGCACTGCCCGAGTTTTTGCCCGTCCGGGTTGGTGTAGGCAGAGGATGAGTTTGCCGCCGGGGTCGGAAAGGGCTTGTAACCAAGCTTGGTGGCGACGTCTTGGAATAGCAGCCCGGACTCGGTGAGTTCGAGCGGCTTTTGTGGATACTCGTTTTGTCTCGGCCCTTCGAACGGATTTCCGCCGGCCTGGATCTCGCCCTTCAGGTTGCCGGCCTTGCCCGAGATGCCAAACAGCTTCTCGAAAAGGTCGTGATACGGCTCCATCTCCGCGTAGGTCGTGCCCCAGTCCTGGACCGGCATGTCGGCGGGAATGGCGGCTTTGCCGTAGCGCGAGAGGAAGCGCGAACGCAGCTCGGGGTCGTACTCTGCCCAGCGCCACGTGTGGCCGTTCCAATGGTTTGCCGCGCCGCCCAAGCCGGAGCCCGGCAGGAAGGCTTCCATCCAACGCACAGGCAGCGCCGTTTCACTGCGACTGTGCCGCAGCGTGTAGGTCTCTGTCGCCCAGTTCTGAATCAGGCCCTGGTTGGTGTCCCAGCGCAGATCGTCGCGCTGACTGGGAAGCTTTGCCGCAGCGCCGTTGGTGTGGTCACCGCCGCGCTCCAGGACCAATGTGTCGATACCTGCCGCGGTGGTTTGGCGCGCCGCGAGGGCAGCCGTCAGGCCTCCGCCAATCACGACGAGCGTGCGCTTCTTGAGTGTTGTAGCCACGTCTTTTCCTCAGCTGAAATCTGCGATGGACTTCGGATCCTTAGCGCCTGGAAATGGTTTGCCGCGGTACTGCACCATATTGATGGTGTTTGTTGCAGGCAGGCCGGGATAGCCGATGAGGCGCCAAAATATCTTGTCGTTATTGCCACCGTATATCGGGTCCGCAAAGCACGCCTGATTGAACAAGGGCAAGACGATTTCGTTGAACCAGGAAGCCATATTCAGGCTCGGATCCGTGATTTCCCCGACCGCCAGGCGCTTCAAAAAGGTGTCCGCCTGCGCGGGCTCGAGCTGGTCGAAGGGCTTGCCGTGCGCTACCTCGCAGGCTGCATCGGCTGCAGCCAACCCCAATTTAAAGAACTGCTCCGGCGGCAGTGGTGACTGGTAACCATGCTCCGGCTTGCCCGCGTGCCAGGGCCCGCGCATGTACCGCCGGGCACCGCGGCCGAAATCGCCGGCGAGTTGCCGATCGATGTAGACGGCCAGGCCGCAGTCCACGCCATTCGGCGTGTATTCGTCAGCGGGACACATCACGTTGACGATTGCCTCCACGAAGGCCGCCTCGTCCTGGCTGAGACAAACGTAACCCGCCGCGGGTGCCGGAAGCGCCACGGGCTGGCTGGCAGCCGAATCGGCGGCTTCAGACCTTCCCGGCACCAGGGGCAGAGCGACCCCGGCAGCGGCAACTGATTTGAGAAAACCGCGGCGCGGCGCAACAACGTCCGATTTATCCTTCAAGGTACCTCCTGGTGTTGGTTTCATCGTGTGTCCTTCAGATGGCTGCGAAATGCGGTGCCGCCCAGGCACCTTAAAACGCCATCGGCAAATCAGGATGGGGCCCCCGACCACCTCGCCCTGCCGACCTTGAGTCGCCAAATCCGTGGCTGAGTGCCTTCTTCGGACCCCTGCACAGGATTCCTGCCTCCTGAGCGCTTTCCTTGAGAACGGCGGCCCGAAATCTTTTCAATCGTCCAGAACCGCAGTCAGTCTTCCAATCCACATTCCAGATCTGCCGACATGCGCAACAGCCCAGGTTTCCGGAGGCCATTCACTAGAAATGTTTCAATTGGCTGACTGGTGCAATGCTATTTGCCAACTGCCTTAAAGGGAGTTGTTCACATTCACAAAGCCTTTTGTGCGTTGCAACATACACGGAACCTGAACCCGTGCCGTATATTGGTTCCATGAAAGGTGATTGGTGTTTCCGTCGCAACGAAAACACCGTAGGCACCCTGATGAACGAAGTTCCCAATCGCCGGCGACCTGGCCCGTGCCAATGGAGAAAGGGTTCGCCGTCACCGAAGCTCGCGGGCCTGATGGAGGACGGCGTGGGGGATGAAGAACACCCATAAAGCAAATCCGCTGGATTTGCGCGAGAAGCAGGCGCGATGGACGGCGCACGGCTCGCAGCACCGCATGTGCCGTATGCACGAGGGGTGGCAGGCGTACTGAGGCTCGCACCGCACCTGCCGGTACCGATGCGCTGCTGATCGCGTGATAGTGGCGCAGCCCAGCAAGGCAGCCGCCGTGCCTTCAAATCAGGTCAGCAGGTGGTCCGATCTCGGGTTGCCCACCTTGGTGCATGACCTGCCCGGATTTATGAAACCTTCGGCGATTCTTTCCCGACATTTACAGCAGAGATCGCAAGACCAGCTCGGCGCAAAGTGAGGGCAATATTGAGTTTGGATGCCTGGTCCAGATCATCCAGTTTAATCCCGAGCAAATCCTCGACCCGACCGAGACGATAGTTCAGCGTGTTGGTGTGAATGTCCAGCGCGGCAGCTGTTTGCTTGTGCCGTTGCATATTCGAGAAGTACGCCTCTAGCGTCGGAATTAGTTCGTCTTCGTGAACCAGGCGTTCGACCAATCCCTCAAGATATCTCTGCGCCGCCCCAGCACTGCGCACCGATTCAAATATGACAATATCGGTATACAAATGAACTTTGGACTTTGCGCTGTTGAATGCACCCGTATTCAATGCACGGATGGCCTCCTCTGCCGAAGTCGCCCACCCGCTGGGTCCGTTGTTCATCAGGCCGACGCCAACCCGCCGAATCATGGGCATCAGCCTGACAGCCAGTGCCAGGCCTTGGCTCAGACGCTGATCCGTGAAAGTCAATGCATCACCAAGCGCACAGGGGAACCAGATCACCAATCGACCATGACGCATGACCCGCACCACGTCAGACGGCTGGACCTTGAGGTAGCGCGTGACGTCCAGCGTCAATCGATCCAATTCGCTTTCGATGCCACTCAGATAGGGGCTCGTCAGCTCGACATCGAACGCCGCAGCGACATAGGGGCCCATCGGGTCCAGGCCGAGCGCCAGTGCGGCTCTTCGGAAGCTCGCTTCGTCAGCCGAGGCGCCGAAAACGATCGAGCAAAGCTCGTACCGCATGGCATCGCGCCACCTGGCCCCCTCGAATTGCTCATTCAGATAACCCAGAGCCATTGCCTGAGACATCGTGTCTATGTGCTCAAGGATCAACGGGGCTGCGGTGAACAGCACCTCGTCCCTTAGATGCTCGTGTTCGCGCGCAATGTTCAAGGCGCTTTTGAGCAGTTCCTGCGTGCCGATGGAAAAACTGCGCAGCATGCTCTTCAAGGGGATGGCCTGATGCAGACGCCGCTTTCCAATTGCTGCTGCTTCGTCGAGCTCGGCGCTCGTGGGCAGTCGCTCCTCGATCACGCAGCCGAGCCAGATGCTGACAAACAGGCGCACGGAGCCCATGACGTCCAAGCGCATCGCCGGCGGGATTTGCGTGAAGCAGGCCTCGACCTCAGTGATCGTCGCAAAAATGCTTCCGACGAGCCTCTCGGGATCTCGTCGAATTTCCTCGAGCCGGTCTCTCAATTCAGGACTGATGCCCGGTGCAGCCTTCATTGTCAGAACTCCTTTTGTGGGCGTTTGGTAGCCGCCTTGGGATCGCGCGGCCAACGTCCGGACGCCTGTGAAAAGGATAGCCGGCACAACGTGGCGTCCCGTCGCCGCGGCAGCTTTCCATCCACGCAACGAGACGGCAGAGCTGCCAGATCTGGATCTGTCGGTTAGATGGATCTACATCGAGCCGACAGCACGCATGTTGAAAGCCGCCATCAGCGCCGATGGTGATCGGCATCCGCTCGGCTTGAAGCGCCCCAACCTCGAGGCTGTCTGGATCGATGCCTAGAGTGTCCTGCGCGGTCCTGGGCGACGGGGCCACCTCGCGCCAGACTCCCATCAACGGGCATGCTGGCGGCGGCGTGCGCGAGCGATTCACAGCGCTGCCGCGGCCTGACTGCGCCGGGACTACTACCGAGGTCCAGCAGGCAGCGACTGGCTCCGGTCCGGAACACCTGGCCTTCCCCTCCGGCCTATCAGCCCTCAAGACGCATGAGCAAGCTTTTCCAAACCCCAGACATCCAGGTGGCGGCACAGGCCGCCTCCAAGCCCCCGCCGCAGGCGTGGCGCACCTCATCGCGCCGGGACGGCGTGCCGCGCAACGACAACGGAGTACCCCATGACTGAAGCCACCGTGACCCGCCCATCGATGACGTCAAGCAGCAACCACCCCATCAGCTGGCGCGCGCGCGGCTTTAGGCTGCTGCTGCGATTGATGAAGCGGCGACGCATCTATGAATCCGCTGCCGGCCTGATGGCCAGCATCGAGGATGTCCGGCGCGTCGGGCCCGCCCTGCCCCCGCAGCGCCTGTTCACGGTGCTGGACGTCGAATCCGAGAAGGTGGGTTCGTGCCCGGTCTACACCTTGCGCCCTCTCGACGCCCCCCAGGGCGGCAAGAACATCCTCTACCTGCATGGCGGCGCCTATTGCCGACCCATCACCCGCCAGCACTGGTCCCTGCTGGAATGGCTGGTCAAGGACCTGGGCTGCACCGTGATGGTCCCGCTATACCCGCTCGCGCCCGAAAGCGAATGCCTGGCAACGCTGCGCCTCGTGCGCAAGGTGCGCGACCTACTGCTCCGGCGCCATGGCCCCATCGACGCGTTCATGGGCGACTCAGCAGGCGGCGGCCTGTGCCTGGCACTCTGCCAGGACCTGCGCGACGCGGGGCAGGCCCTGCCTAAGCGCTTGACGCTCATCACGCCCTGGGTCGATGTGACGCTGACTCACCCCGACATCCCCGCCACGTTGCCGCGCGACCCCATGCTGGCGCTGGACGGCCTGCGAGAGGCCGGCCGCCTCTATGCTGGCAAGCTCGGCGTCGAGCATCCACTGGTCAGCCCGCTGCGCGCCGACCTCCGCGGCATGCCGGCCATGCAACTGCTGGCCGGCACCGACGATATTCTTCATCACGACGCCGTGCGATACGCCGAACAAGCTGCCAAGGCCGGCTGCTCCGTCGAGCTGGAACTGGGCCACGGCATGATGCACGTCTGGCCCCTGTTCCCGCTGCCCGAAGCCAACCGCAGCCGCCAGGCGATCAGCGAATTCCTGAGGCGGTGACGCCGCTGGCATACCGGGTTGCGGTGGCCGCAGGCGGGGCCCCGCGGCAGCTCAATAGAGGAGTGACGTGCGACTCCTACGCCGCGGCCGGCGCTTCAAGATGACCGGACTGAGTGTGCGCAAGGTTGCACGGGCGACGGGCCTGGCAGGGATGAGCTCGCGACTCACCGAGAGGGGCGCGGCCGAGCAGTCTCCAGTCCCTCTGTTCAGCGGTGACGGCCAAGCCGGCACCTGACGTCGCGAAGTTGAAGCGGCCCACAGAGAGATGCGGATATCCGTTCGGCTAAATCACCTGGAACCCGCCATACACGCAAGCAAGGATCGGTTCCACGCAAGTTCCGGTGCACCCGATGACGGGCAAGAGGAATCGGGCACCCGGCAGTGCTGCGGCGCGGTGAAGGGGCCGCGACCGGTGCCGGGCGCTAACGCCGCCCGCTGCCGCCGACAAACAGGTTGAACACCTCGCGCACCAGGCCCAGCTCGGCCGGCGCGCTGCCGCGCAGCTCGGGCAGCTGCCTGAAGCTGCCGCCCGCCGGCTCGATGGCGGGCGTAGGCGCCTCGAACGTGCGGAAGCGGTAGAGGTACACGGGCACGGCCGTGCCGCCCTGCACCAGATATTGCTCGTAGCCGGCGATGTGCTCCACCTCCGACTCGTTGAGCCCCAGCTGCCGCACGGCCGCCAGACGCACGGACTCGGCATCGGCACCCGGCTGAGGCGGCGCGACGCCGGGGCGCACCTCGCCATCGGGTACCGGGCCGGGCCACAGCAGGCTGCGGTCGGGCCAGCGGGCGAAGAACAACGCGGTGCTGTAGTCGTCGAAGTGGCACAGGATGGCGCGAGCCGGCGGCACGGCGGTAGCAATCGTCATGTCAAAACCCCTCGCTCTTGCGTCCCCACGGCGTGCTGCCGGGAACGAGCTGACCCTTGATGCCGGCCTTGGCGATGGCGGCGAGGTCCTTATAGAAGGTCGCCTCGTGCACCAGCGCACCGCCGGGGCCGAGGATGGCGACATAGCGCGCCGCGGTGTCGACATCCACGCGGTAGCCGCCGCCACAGTCCGTGGTGCTGCGGACCTGGCCGTCCCAGTCGACGAAGAAGCCTTCGGGTGTGCTCATGAGGTTCAAGCCGCAGAAGCGGCAACAGGCGTGTCCAGCACGGCCTTGAGATTGAGGGTGACGTTGTTCTTTGTGGCACCAGCCATGGGGCAGACCTCGCGCGCGCGCTCGAGCAGGAAGTCGGCATCCGACTGCGTCAGTGGCCCGGCCATGTGCACGGTCAGCGTGAGCACCATGCGGTAAACGTCGTCGAAGCTGATGTAGAGGCCCAGCTCGGCCTCGACGTAGCAGCCGCGCAGCAGCGTGTGGTTCTTCTTCGCGAGATGGCGCACAGCGTGCTCGAAACACGCGGCAAACGCCCCGGCAAACAGCTGCTCGGGGTTGACGCCGTCCTCCTTGCCGCCCATGGACTTGGGCAGCGCCAGCTTGAGCTTCAGGCTGCCGTCGTCGCTCTGCACGCTGCCGTTGCGCCCGCCCTGGCTGAGCATCGTCGTCTTGAAGACAAGGTCCATCGCCCGGGCCCCTCAGACGCTCTTGCCCTTGAGCAGGCGCGCCTGCTCGCTGGGGCTGTAGTGGCTGAACAGGCCTTGCGCGTGGGCCGCGCGGCGGTTGGACATGCGGATGGCTTCGATCTTGCCGGCCGGCGCCAGCGCGTTGACGAGCAGCTTGGTCAGCGCCGCGCTGCCGCACTGCGGGCAGGTCGGCGGCTCGCTGCCGCGCACCAGCCGCTCGAACTCGGCCTGACAGGAGTCGCAGTGGAAGTCAAAGAGGGGCATTGGGCCTCCAACGGATGCAGTGGCCGTCCGTCTGTCGCGTCACGCCAGGCGGGCCGGTCGGAAAGTCGACAAACACGCCAGCCAACCGGCCAGGGCCGGGTTCGGGTGCTGCCTCGAGCGGGTCTACGCAAGAAGCGGGCACAGCACGCCGGCGCACGGCTCAAGCCCGTGCCGTACCCGCCGGCTCACACCGGCACCTGCGGCAACGGCTGCCCGCTGCGGTGGCGCTCGATCCACCGCTCCAGCTCAGCGACATGCTGGGCCTCCTCGTCGGCGAACTCCTGGGCAAAGCGGCGCACCTCGGGGTCGTTCGTCGTGTTGAAGATGCCCTGGTAGTAGGCCAAACCTGCGGATTCGGCTGCCAGCGCCACCTCCAGTGCCTGCTCGCGGCCGATGAACGGGTCGGCCGCCCAGATGGCAGCCGTCTCGGGGCTTTCGATGTCGGGCCACTGGTACTCCAGCTCGGCCAAGTCCGGCACGTCGCGAAAGCCGGCCCGCGCCTGGGCATCAGCCAGGTGCAGCCGCGAGAACCCGGCGAGCCTCTTGAACAGCTGGCCGGCTTCCACGTTGCCGTTGGTTTGCATGGCATGGGCCAGTTGCTCGAAGCGGCGCGCCGCCTCCTGCTCCAGGCGGATGGAATGGGCCAGAAAGAGTTCTACGGAATCCATGGTGCTTCCTCGGTTGGGCGGCGAATGAATAGGCAGCCTGCAAAACGGCGGTGGCGATGCGGCACGGCGCGTGCTGCCCGCGCGGCATCTCCCGCACAGGTGAAGCACGGCCCGGGCCTGCGGCGTGCCCAACTGCGGCACTGTTGATCTGGCGCAACCCGCCGAAAGGTCGGGCCGACGAACGGCGCGTGAAGACGCCTGCGCTGCATTCCGGGGCGAATGGGGGCACATGTCTTGCACCCGCTGCCGCTGCGCCCCACAACCCCCTTCAGGACCCACCATGGCCAACGTCACCTTCTCCTCTCCCTTGATGCCCCGCGACCTCACGGTCTATGCCGTTGCCGGCGAACGCGGCACCCTCCTCGCGCTGGCCAAGGCCAACAACATCCCCATTCCCTTCGACTGCGGCGACGGAGAGTGCGGCTCCTGCCTCGTGGAAGTCAGGCACTACCAGCCCGGCGTGCGCTATGGCATCGCGCTGACCGAGAAGGAGAAGGAAATGCTTCGACAGCTCGGCAAGATCACCCGTGAGGAAATCATGGATGCCGAGGTCAACGACATGCCGCCGCGCCACCGCCTGGCCTGCCAGTGCTTCGTGCGCAATGAAGACATCGAGGTTCGCTTTGAAGGCGACGTGACAAAGCCGGTCAAGGGCCCTGCCCTGTCACTGGCAGCGGCCATCTACAAGGGCGGCGTCGGCATCAAGACGCTCGATCAATTCCTGTCCTATGCCGTCAAGGTGGAGGAGGACGCCGCCCTGCACTTCGAGCGCCTGTCCGAGACGATGAAGGCCGCGGGCAACACCGACGTGGCCGCCCTGTTCGCGCAGCTGGCGGGCTATTCACGGCTGCATCTGCAGGAGGCCCGGGCCAAGTGCGAGAAGTACGACGCCAACGTCGTGCTGCCCGCCAGCACCGCGTGGCCCGAGAACGCGACGCCCGAGCGCACCTCGCTGTGGGAGGGCGACCCCGCCCTGAAGCGGCTCGACGCGCTCAAGGCCGCGCTGCAAGGCGAGCGCCGTGGCTACGAGTTCTATTACGCCATTGCCAACACCACCAAGGACGCCGCGGTGCGCGACGTGGCGAAGGAGTTCGTCAACGAAGAGATCGAGCACGTGAACAAGCTCAAGCAGTGGATCGAGCAGGAGGAGTCCGCGCTGCGCAGCACCGCCAAGCCGGCCTGACGCGCCTTCCCCGCCTGCGGCGCTGCGGCAGGCGCCCGCCTCAGGCCTGCGGCCGCACGCAGGTGTCGAGCGCGGGCGCCTTGGCCACCGTGTCAGGCGCCAGTCCCACCCACAGGTCGATGTCCGCCGTGTCGAAGCCCACCCGGCGGCTGCCGTCGCCCAGGTTCTGCATCAGTGGTCGGCGGATCAGCAACGGCTCAGCCAGCAGCAGCGCCAGCGCGTCGTCGGCTGTCAGCGCCTCGGGCACCACCTCGCCGCTCTTCACGCGCGGAGCAGCGCGGTTGAACCACGCAGCCACCGGCAGCGGCGCCAGCCAGGGCAGCAAGCTGTCGCGCGTCCACGGCTCGGCCAGCAGGCTGCGCACCTGGAGTTCATGCCCGGCCGCCTTCAGCGCGAGCTTCTGCCGCGCATTGCCGCCGCAGCCGGGCTTCTCGAAGAACAGGATCTGGGCCATGGCAAGGTCACAAAGCTGACAAAGCCGACGTCACGAGAAGTAGCGCCGGCGCCTGTGCCCCTTGACGCAAGAACCGGGCACAGCCCGGCATGGCGTCTGCTTGGCTGCGGGGGTGAGGCGCTCCAGACCGGCCCGTCAGGGCTTGAACTCGAACAACGCCGGCTCGCTGCGCCGGTACACGCGCAGCCACGACAGCGTGGCCGGCACGAGGCTGTGCGCCGCGTCCCAGCACAGTTCGTCGCTGTCGACGCTGGCGACACGCAAGCCCTGCTGCACGCTGCGCCACGTGCCCCAGTCGATCTCGGGCATGGCGGCCTGCACCGCGTCGCTCAACGACAGCAGCGTCTCGGCCATCGCGCCGAGCAGCCGGCGCACCTCCAGGCGCGTGAGTCGCGAGCGATGGAACTCGTCGGCCTCGACGTTGTCGATGAGCACGAGCACGCCCTCACCCGTTTCCTGGATCACCTTCAGCATGGCGGCTTCGATCATGGTGATGCCCCGGGCTGCACGAACCGGGCCAGCGCGTTGAACCTAGAAGCGGCAGTTAACCGCCTGCCACGACTCGAAGGTTTCGTGGCATCAACGACGTGTGCGTTGACGTGCGCGTCACCACTTCAGCGATCAGCGCTGCGCGCCCGCTGGTCTGGCGCTTCGGGCCGCTGGCGGCGTTGCTTCTCCTGGCGGGCGCAAGCCCGCTGCGTCGGCGCGACTTGCCAGCCGCCTGCCTCGCCAGCCCCTCGGGCGCGCCCAACTGCCGTTTGTAGGTTGAAGCGATGAACCGCGAACTGCACACCGACCGGCTCTGGCTGCGCGCGCCCCGCCCCGGCGACGAACACGCCGCCTTCGAGCGCTGGGCCAGCAGTACCGAGCAGTTGCGCTGGATGGGCTGGGCCGCGCACACGACGACTGAGCAGACGCGTCAATGGCTGGCCTGGGAGCAGGCCCGCTGGCAGAAGAAGAGCGGCTTCACCTGGATGCTGCTGTCGCGGCATCGCGCCGACACCGGCCCGGTGGGCCTCGTGCAGTTGCTGCCGCAGCGGCTGGACGGCCCGGCGCATCACCTGCGACTGGGCTATGTGATGGCGGCCGACTGGCAACGCCAGGGGCTGATGCGCGAGGCGCTGCGCGCCGTGCTGGACCACGCCTTCACTCAAGAGCCGGTGTGGCGCGTGGACGCGCTGGTGGACGTGGACAACGCGCCATCCCGGGCGCTGATGGAGTCAATGGGCTTGGCCTGCGAAGGCCGGCTGCACCGGCACCTGCGTCGCCACGAACCGGGCGAGCCGCCGCGCGACGTGTGGGTCTACGCCCGCTGGCGCGAGGCGCCTGGCGACGACGCCGTTCGGTAGGTGCCGACATTTCGGCGGCAGCCCCGGTGGTTTGGCGCGCTACCTAGCATGGGCGTCCCACTTGCCTTCATGGAGACCGTCATGCCCCTACCTTCCATCACACTGCCCGCCGACACCACCAGCGCCCCCGCCGGCAGCTACGTCAGCGCCGAGCTCGCGGAGCAACTGCGCGAGACGCTCGCCAAGCTCACCTGGCATGTGCTGTATGGCAAGTCCTACGACGCGTCGGGCCTGGCCGTGAGCGCGGAGCAGATGCTCAACACGCTGCCGAAAGCGGCCTGATCGTCGGTCCGTCACTCCGCCGTCGCGGCGGATCGTGAAACCTGGCGCTGGGGCATGGAGGTCTTCTTCGGGCCTCAGCGTCGGATCGGGCGTGATGCCCTTTTGGGGTGACTATGTCAGTGACCTCAGCACTCAGTGCTGAAGGCCGCTGTGAACGCGCGCGAGCACGCGGCCTTCCTGCCAGGCAAAGCTCTCGCTGACCAGCGTGGCCGTCAGCTCCTGCTCGCGACGCATGCGGTCCACCATCTTCGCCAGCACCGTCTCGATGGGTTCGTCGGGGTTGTTGTCGGCATCCTCGAAGCGGTCGAGCGAGATCTCGGCGCCCTCTTCGTCATCTTCCAGAACTTGGACGATGAAGATTTCTTCCTTGCCGGGCCGACCGTGGATCGTGGCCCTGAAGCGGTCACCGCCGTAGCGGAATTCGCGCACCATTGCATGTCTCCTGTGAGTGGAATTGAACCGTTCGCCGCAGCTCCGCGCCACGGCGGGCGCGATCGTACGGACGGGGCACTCAGCAGGTACTGACGCAGATCAAAAGCGATCACAGCTTCGGGATGACAACGAGCCGCTCGACGAGCTGCCCGCCCTTGACGTGGCTGTCGATGATCTCGTCGATGTCGGCCTCGGTCCGCGGCGCGTACCACAGGCCCTGCGGGTAGACCACCATCAGCGGCCCGGCCTGGCAGAAGCCCATGCAGCCCGTGACGGTGACTGCTACGCCGGCCAGGCGCTCGGCGTCGACACGGCGTTGCAGCCGCTCCACCAGCGGCTTGGCGCCACGCTCGGCGCAGGAGCCGCGCGGGTGACCCGGCGGACGGGCCTGCATGCACGCAAAGGCGTGGATCTGGAAAACCAGGGGGATGTCGAGGGCTTCGGGAGCGGTGGCGTCAAGCATGGATTCCTCAGGTATTTTCGGGCCCGAAGCACTGCGCGTAGTCGCTGCAGACGGCACAGCTCGGGGACTTGCAGACGAAGATCTCCTCGCGCTCGCAGAGCTGCTTGTAGAGGAACTTCTTCCATTTCATGTTCTGGGTGTTGCGCGCGGCCAGCCGCGGGAAGTGCGTTTCGAACAGCGCACTCAGCTCGGCCCGCGACGGAAGTTGCAGGTCCTGCCACAGGTGGTTGTCGCCGAGGCTCGCCTGGGCGATGGCCTCAGCCACGGCTCGGCGCAGGCCTGTGGGGCATTGCGGCGGGTCGGGCTCTGCGTGGTCCATCAGCAGGCTCATGAGGTCGTCGACCTCGTCACCCCGCTGCGGCAGGCGCTGCAAGGCCAGCGGCGTGGGGACGGGAACGACCAGCCAAGTTGCCAGCAACGCCGGATCAGGTGGACGAGAGCCCATGGCCGCCTCGCTCGCGGTTCAGGCGGCCAGCGGCGCGTGCGTGTAGCACTTCTTCGGGCAGATCTTGGAGCACGCCGTACAGCCGATGCACTGCTCGCCATGGGCGATCGTCATGACCTTCTTCTCGTACTCCTCGTCGTCGTCATCGTCGAGCGACACGTGCACGCGCTCACCGTCCTCGTTCAGGCCCACCATCTCCAGCACACCGCGGGGGCAGACCTTGAAGCAGCGGCCACAGCCGATGCAGGTCTCCTCGTTGATGTTCTGCACGAACTTCGGCTCCCAAACGGCGCCGCTGGGGAGGGTCACGGTAAAACTGCTCATCGCGATCTCCTTGTTCGTTCAGGCGGCCGCGGCCTGGGCGTCGGCCAGTTGCTTGCGCGCGGCCATCAGGGCCACGTGGGCGTCATATGCCACATTGGCGACCTCGAGGATGCGCTCCCAGTTCGTTGGCAGCTCCTCGGACAGGTCGTGCAGGTCCATCTTGGCCTGCGTGGCCTTGGCGTTGGCCTTCTTGGCCTCAGCCTTGAGGGTGTCGAGGTCAGCCATAGGTCGCCACCTCTTTGTAGTTATTGACCATCGTCACGCCCTCGGTGACGAGCTTGTTGCCGGCATCCGCCAGCTTGGCCAGGTTCGCGTAGCCGAAGCGGTGCACGTCGCGCAGGTAGCGGTTGACGACGATGAGGCGACCGGTCGTCAGCACCGTACGGCCGAAGCCCTCGTGGCTCATCTTCGTCATGGGGCTGACCATGCAGCCGGTGGCCCGCTCGATGCACAGACCCACCGCGTTGTGGAACAGGTCCAGCCGCCACAGCGTCTCGGGATCGGGGTCACCCATCAGCGGCAAGGCCTTGCGTTGCTCGGCAGTCAGGATGAAGGGTTCGAGCAGCTTGGCGTCGCTCTTGCCTTCCCAGGTGCCGTGCGTGTCCTGGGCGCGGATCTGCTTGATCAGTTCGCGGATGAAGCCGTCCTGCAGCAACGTCTCGTCGCTCGGGGCTTCCACGGTGGCCGTTTCGGTCATGCCTTCACCTCTTCGTCGTCTTCCTCGAAATCGGCAGCGCGCTCCTGGCCCTTCATCAGGGCCTTGCGCAGCCACGGGGGTGGGGTGCCCTTGAGCACCTCCTGCATCTTGTTCAGCAGCTCCTCGATGGGCTCGGGCTGCGTCACCTTGATCGGGTGGATCTTGGCGGCCACCACGCGAGCCGCCGCACTGCCGCCGATGGCCGCAACGTAGACGATGGCGCAGTCGCCGATGGCGGCCAGCTTGGGCGCCAGCTTGTCCTCATTGCCGTCCTCGGCGAGGTCCTCACCGAACGGGAACGTCTGCAGGTGGCGGTGCCCCGCGGCATCCACCTCGTAGACGGCGAGGAACTTGGCCCAGCCGAAGTGCGCGTCGACGCGCTGCTGGTCCTGGGTGGCGAAGGCGATCTTCATAGGAACCTCTCGTTCAGTTCAAGGGGTGTCGATGAGCGCGGGCTGCGCGTCGGCGCGCTTGAACCGCGGGATCTCGGGGCTGACGTGGGCCACCTCGGGCAGCCCCTGCGCCGCGGCCACGGCGGCGGGCGGCAGCGGCCAGTCGTCGGGCCCGTGGTGCGGGATCAGCTCGATGAAGGCGTTACCCACCTCGTAGATCAGCCGCCGCGTGCCGCGGTAGCCCACGTGGCACATGTGCGAGTTGCCGATGCGGTCGAAGATCGGAAAGCCCACGCGGAACAGCGGCACGCCCAGGCGCTCCGCCGCCTGGCGGCCGTGCGAATGCGTCATCAGCAGGTCGCAGCCCGCCGCCTTCGCGCCCAGCTCGAAGTCTTCCAGGTCGCCGATCAACACCTTGTCCACCGGCAGGCCGGCCAGCACCGGCGACGGCGTGGTGGTGACGCACACCGGCAGCTCCGCGCCCATCTCCAGCAACAAGTTGCCCACAGCAAACAGCAGGTCAGGCTCGGCGCCCAGCGCCACCTTCTTGCCGCCGAAGTGGAAGTGCCCGTCCAGCATCGCGTCCACCAGCTGGCTGCGCTGGCGGCGCAGCCGCTGCGGCACCGGGCGGCCCGACAGCTCGCTCAACGTCTGCACGAAGCGGTCCACCGCCAGCAGGCCCGTTACGCGGTCCACCACCGTGAACGGCACGCCGCAGCGCGCCTGCAGCGCCTCGGCCGCCGAGCGCATCTGCTCGCCGATGGCCAGCGTGTGACCGGCGCCACCCAGAGTGCGCAGCTGCGCCAGCGTCGTGCCGCCGAGCGTGGTGCCCAGCCAGTCGTCGGGGATGTGCCCGTCCAGCGAGCCGGAGATGTCCGGCACGAAAGTCGGCACCAAGCCGAAGGCCTCGATCAGGTCGCGCAGTTCCTCGATGTCTCCCGGCGTCAGGTGGCAACCGGCCAGCACGTTGACGCGCTGTGCATCCTTGGGCGCGTCCGTCACCTCGGGCAGCTGGCTCACCAGCCCCTGCACGGCCTTGGCCCAGCCATCCTGCATCGCGCCGACGTAATCCGGCGTGGAGACATAGACGACAGCCGTGTCAGCCAGTTCCGGGTGCTTGCGCTCGGCCAGCCGCACATAGGCCTCGACGTCGTCGCCCTTCGTCTCGGTCAGGCCGGTGGAGCAAATGGCGATGATCTGCGGCTTGGCGCGGCTGCGGATGTTGAGCAGCGCCTTCTCCACGTTCTCGGCCCCGCCCATGATGGTGGTGGCCTCGTTCATCGCCGTGGTTTGCAGCGGAATGGCTTCCTTGAAATGCCGCACCAGCAGCACCAGGCCGAACGACGTGCAGCCCTGGCTGCCGTGCATCACCGGCATGCAGGACGCCAGCCCCATGAACGCGAAGCTCGCGCCCAGCGGCTGGCTCATCTTCAGCGGGTTGACCGCGCAGGCTTTCTTGCTTTCAACGACGAGGGCCATGGTGCTGGACTCCAGGGGTTGCTGGGGTCATTGCACGATTGGTGCCAGCGGTAAGTGGTTGATTCCAATCGGAGTAGGTGCGCGTCGCTGGAGGGCTTGGGCTGAATGCGACAAATGCGACGTTGCCCGAACATTGGATCTACTGGGGCGCTCGAACCGCCCAGCGAGGCGCTGCGAACGCTGCGGGCCGCAATGGCGACCACAGCCGCCCGCGAATAGGAGCTTCGCGAGCCTGGACTTTCCGCCCCAGGGAGCGGCTCAACGTCTGCGCGTGGGGGGTGGCCCAGTGCGGGCGACCTCAGCGGAACACAAGGTACACCGGAAACTCCATCCGGCAGCGCTTCCCTCCGCACACGGTCGGGACGAACTTCAGCGCTTTCACGGCCTCGATGCCCATCTCCGTCGCCTCGCGGCATGTGCTCTCCAGCACCTCGGTGTCGACGACATCGCCTTGACCATTGACGGTGACATGGAACTTGGAGATCAACACCTCGCCCGGCCGGGCAAATCTCTTGACAGCATCAGAGACCGACGCGATACCTTGCCTAGGCTCCTAGAGCTTCGACACGACGCGGATATTGGAACCACGCGCCCTTCTTGGTATTGGTCTCTTCAAGCGTTGCCATGCTGAGCCCACTATCCCGGCCCGAGGCAAGCGCGATCGGAGCTGTCCAAATAGTTCCATTCGAGACTGATCGGCAATAGACCTGGCGCCGCCCGCGCCGCTGGCCCGCATAGCGAGGCCAGTACAACGACTGAAACCCATTGCCCCATACGGCGAGCCATTGATGCACGAGACTCCATCCTCCATGCACTCCCCTTGGCCCGTACGTTGGCGTGAGCCTGCCCCCCAAACACACGACGCTACTGCATCCTCCGGATCAGCCGGCCCATGAAGGCCTGGCCTTCATACAGCGCAGCCGCGCGCATGCGCTCGTTGAGCCCATGGGTGCCAGACGCGTTGCGAAATGACCCGCTCATGCCGTAGGTCCAGATACCAGCCTGGTTCAGGAAGCGGGCGTCCTGCGTCGCCACCGACATAGTGACGAGCACCGGCACACCCGGGAAGAGCTCGGCATTGACTTCCGTGAAGGCCGCCAGCAGGTCGGAGCGAATAGGGGAAGCGGGCGCCTCCACCGCTTCGTGCGCCGCGCTCACCCTGACCTTGTCGCCCATAATCTTCTGCAGTGTGGCCTGCACGTCAGCCACCCTGTTGCCAGGCAGGATGCGGCAGTTCACCGTCACGACGACGCGCTGCGGCAACGCGTTCTGCGCGTGTCCGGCGTTCACCATAGTCACGCCGCAGGTGTTGCTGAGCATGGCACGCTGGTAGTCGCTCTGCAGCAGCCGCTCCAGCGCTGCCGGGTCCATCGGCTCCTTCAGGATGCCCTTGTAGTTTTCGGCTTCCTCGCCCTTGGCCAGCTTGGCCATGCCGACGTAGTAGGCGCGCGTGGCCGGCGTCAACGTCACAGGCCATCGGTAGGCCGCCAGGCGCGTGAGTCCCTCGGCCACGTCGAAGACCGGGTTGTCGCGCCGCGGCACCGAGCTGTGGCCGCCGCGGTCCGTCGCCACCATCTCGAAGGTCTGGTAGATCTTCTCGGCCACCTTGAGCCCTTGGAATGTCGGCCGGCCCTCGCCATCCGTGTTGCCGCTACCGCCCTCGTCGAAGGCCAGTTCAGCGTCGATCAGATCACGATGCTCCCTGAGCAGGAACTGCACGCCATTGGTGGGAGAAGGGATGATTTCCTCGTCGCAGGTCAGCGCCAGGATCAGGTCCCGGTTGGGCACCCAGCGCTCACGCTTGAAGGCCATCATCTGGGTCACGAAGATGGCGGCGTTGGCCTTGTTGTCGGACGCCCCGCGGGCGTAGAAGTAGCCGTCTTCCTCGATCAGCTTGAACGGGTCGCGGGCCCAGTCCTCGCGGCGGGCTTCCACCACGTCGACATGCGCCATCAGCAGCAACGGCTTCTTCGTGCCGTTGCCCTTCAGCCTGAGCACCAGGTTGCCCTTTTGCGGCTTGCCGGGCGGCGCGAGGATCTGAATGTCGGCATCGGCATAACCCGCCGACTTCAGGTGCACTGCCATCGCTTGGACCGCCCTCGTGCAACTGCCGACGGAATCGGTGGTGTTGATTTCGACGAGCTCCTTGTAGATCGAACGCAGCTCGGCTTGGTCGGGCGTCAGCGCCGTCTGCCCCCCGACCGCTGTCGACTGCAGGCTTGCGGCGAGCAGCGCGCCCGCCAGCCGAAGTGTTCGGTTCATCGGAGCTTGTATGGATGCCTCCCGGCGATACGCATTAACCCGCATCGTGCTGTGAAGAAGTCGGCTGCTGCCTTGTATCCGGCCTTGTGCGTGGGTTGCCGAGTTGCCCCGGTTGGTCCACCCAGTCTCAGTCCCCGTGGGGAGGAAGGCATCCATCACATCTCCTATGGGGGAGAGTCAGGGACGAAGGCGCGCCGCGGAGCATACGAAGCTCGCGTCCGTCCAGCAATGCGGTTTGACCTCCACGGCATGTTGAAACCAACGCTTGGCCGCTGCCGTCGATCGGGGCACACCGCGGTCGCACCGACCCACAACGCCCGAGACTCAAACGTTGGTCCGCTTTCTCGCAGCACGCGCGGGCGCTTGCAGTGTCCGGATGACCGGCTGGTGCTCCAGCAGCTCTGCGCCGCGTCGCTTCGGCGGCCGCTCCGCCGCCGACTTGGCCGTCAACTTCCCCGCATCCATCGCCGGCGGCAGCTTGGGATTGGTGCTGTGCCACGTGGGAACCCACTCCGTCGGTGAATGGCCCCACGCATTGAGCTGCCCCAGCGCGTCGAACAGGCCTAGGTACTGGAAGTAGTCCACGCCGGCATCACTCTCCGCGATCGGGCAGCCCAGCGTAACGACGCGCAGGCCGCTCGTGCGCTCGGTTGGCAACGACAGGATGGCGTTGCCGATCTGAAGCGCGCCCTTGCTGTGCCCGACCAGCAGCTGAAACGGCGTACGGCGGTGGAGCATGAGGGCATGCAGCACGTCGGACGAGCCCGAGCCGTGCCGGAACACGGGGGCACCATGGACGGCCTTTGCATCCGGCACCGACGCTGCCAGCTCACGGCCGATGGCCGCCGTGCGCGGTGCGACATTGGCCAGGCCCTGCTGGATCCAGCTCTTGGACTGCAGGAAGTCATGCATGCCGAAGCCGAACCAGCCGCCCAGGCCCTGCAGCACCACGTCGGCGACGCCATACCCGGGCACGATGGCAAGCACAGGCTGCCCGAGCGCCGCGGAGATATCCCAGGCAAACGCTGCGCTACCGAGGGCGGAGCTGCCCACGCCTGTAACGGTAGCGATCTGCACCCGCCGCGTTTCTTCATACGGCGAGTGCAGGAAGGCCTCCACGCTTTGGTAGCGGTGGACGTAGGGCTCGGTCGTAGCGTCGATCAGCAGCAGCGAACCCGCCGGATCGCTCAACGCGCTGAAGTCGACGATCCGCGACGGCCGCTTGCCGCCGTGCGCCGTCGTCGGTTCTTCGCGGGCGGCGAGCGCCGCCCGCAGGCCCGGTGTGTCGTAGAACACCGCGTCGAGCACGGTGTTGAACAGGCGGCAGGCCCTCACGGAGGGCTCCACCCAGGCCTTGGGCAGTTCAAACGTGGCGAGCGACGGCTCTCCCGTCTGTTGCACGGCTTCATTTGCGATCAACACGGCAGCCTCCCGGCAAGTCGGTGCTCATGGCACGGTTTTACGCCGTACTCTGCTGCGGTGCAACATCAAAGCGGCGCAGACTCGGACGCAAGCTCGTCAACTTGAAGGAGAAGGTGCCAGCGGCGCGCCGGCAACTCGGTCACGCTTGCGCATGTCGCGGTCGGGACGCGGGCCCCTCAGCCGGCCTTGGCCTCAACTGGTCGAACACTGCCGCCATCTCCGCCCGCGGCACCTCGTCCACGGCGGCGGCGGCCAGCGGGTCCTGGCCTGCCGCCCAGGCGAGCTCTGCGTCGTCGCCATCCCAAGCCAGCATCAGTGCGTGGTGCAGTTCGTAGACCTGCCACGACAGCCCGGCGTCGCGCAGCGCGGACTGCAGCGCGTTCTGCACGAGACTGCGGGCCAAGCGGCGGGCTTCGTCGTGCGGCACGACCACCATCGCGCCGCTGGCCGCGTCGATGCAGGCCTGCTGGCTGAGCGACACATGCGCGCGGCAGGCGAGCGTGCGCACGGGGTAGACCAGGCAGCGGCCCTGCACGACAAACGCACAGGGTTGGCGGCGCTGGGCGCGGCCGAACTCGCTGAGGCCCAGGGTGGCAGCTTGCACCTCGCGAAGCGGCGTGATCAGGTCGATGCCTCGCTCGGCCAGCGGCGGCACGATGCGGCGCAGGAAACGCGCCATCAGGAACACCTCGGGCGCGCTGGCCAGCACGCGCAGCTGACAGCAGCTGGCGCAGCCCGGCGCGCAGGCGGGGGCCGAGGGCGGCAGCGGCGCGCCTGGGCCGGGCTCGCTGGTCAACTCCAGTTGCTCGAAGGCCAGGCCCAGCAGCGCGGGCACAAGGGCCGGGCCGCCGGCGAGGCGGGCCAACGCATCATCGAAGCGGCGGTGCAGCGCCTGGTACAGCTCGGGCGCCGTCAGCAACTGGCCGCTGGCATCCATCAGGCCGGAGCGGCCTCGGCCGCGAGCTGCTCGGCGGTGGGCGCCTGCAGCAGCGTGTCCACCGTGTCCCACGGCGCGGGGGTGCGCACCTGCGCCCACATCGGGTTGAACAAGGCCTTGGAGATCTCTTCCACCATCGTCACCATGCCCTCGTACCCGGCAAAGGCGTGGTGGCGCTCCTGGTTGATGTCCATCCACGGCATGCGGGCCTTCAGCGCAACGAACTGGCTGCGGCCGCCGCTGAGCATGATGTCGGCCTTGGCGTCGCGCAGCATGGCGTACATCTGGCGCGGCGTCATGTCGTCGATCATGTGGGCGTCGTCACCCATGATCTCCTTGATCTTGTCCTTGTCTTCCTTGGTGCTCTTCTTCACCGAGGTGCCGACGACCTCCAGCCCAGCCTCCTGTAGCGCCGAGACGACCGACCAGCTCTTCACGCCGCCGGTGATCAGCAGCACTTTCTTGCCGGCCAGCCGGCCACGGTAAGCGCGGATGCGGTCCCAGGCGCGGGCCTCTTCCACCTCGATGAGCGCCTCGGTGCGGTCCTTCAGCTCGGGGTGGGCGCCCTGCTCCACCAGCAGCCGCGCGATCTCGCGCAGCGTGGTGCTCATGTCGCTGATGCCGTAGAAGCTGCCCTCGAAGTACGGGATGCCCCAGCGCTTCTCCATCTTGGTCGCGATGTTGATCATCGACTTGCTGCACACCATCATGTTGGCGCGCGCGCGGTGAGCGCTGGCCACCTCCGCGTAGCGGCCATCGCCCGAGATGCACGACAGGATGCGCACGCCCAGGGCGTCGAGCAGCGGCTTGATCTGCCACAGCTCGCCGGAGAGGTTGTACTCGCCAATGATGTTGATGTCGTAGGGTGTGACGCGCTCGGGCTCCATGGTGCCCACGACGTAGTCCAGCAGCGCCTCGGCGCCCAGCTTGTTGCCCAGGTTCTTGGGGCCGGCAAAGCCTGGTGCGTTGACGGGGATGACCGGCTTGCCAAACTTTTCGCTGGCTCGCTTGCAGACGGCCTCGATGTCGTCGCCGATAAGGCCCGTGACGCAGGTCTGGTACACGAAGATGGCCGGCGGATCGTGCCGCTCCAGGATCTCACGGATGCTCTTGAACAGCCGCTTCTCGGCACCGTAGATGACATCCAGCTCGTTGATGTCGGTTGTGAAGCCGGTGCGGTAAGTGGTGGCGCCGGACGACGCGCTGTGCCGGTTGTCCCAGCTGTTGCCCTCGCAAGCGATGGGCCCGTGCACGAGGTGGGCCACGTCGACGATGGGCTGCAGCGCGATCTTGGCGCCGTCGAACGCACAGCCACCCGCTGCAGCGCCGGGCGTCAGCTGCTTGGTGCAGCCCTTCTTGCGTTCCTTCTCGCTCTTGGCCTGGTTCTTGTCGCACCCGGGCTCTTCAAAGACTTCGGCGATCTTGGCGTTGAGGCTGGCTGACATCGTGACCCTCGTGAGCTGCGCTTAGCCTGTGCAATGCAGCTTCAATGCCAGCCCGCTGCGGACGTTGGATCAAGGACTTGCGCGGGGCGGGGGCTTTTGGAGAGCGAGGTTTGACGGGTTTACGACAAAGCGCCAGCGCTTTTGCAGTCGAAGCCCGAGCCGGCAACGAGGGCCTGCCCTGGCCACGCTCAAGGCGTGGTTCGTGCTTCTGGCTGCTCAGTCAACGCACTGAAAGACACGCACCATGGCCTACACCTACATCTGCGACACCGGCGCCGTGAACGAAGGCGGCATGGGCTTGTTCCAGGCAGGCCGTAAGAGCGTACTGCTCGTCTGGCCGCAGGGCGGCGAGCTGAAGGCCTACCGGGGCCGCTGCCCGCATGCCGACATGCCGCTCACGGACGCGAGCTTCGACGGCAAGCGCGTGACCTGCCATCTGCACCAGTGGGGCTTCGATGCGAACAGCGGCAAGTGCGTGACGCATCTGGTGCGCAACGAACTGCACCGCTATGAGGTGCGCGTCGAGGGCAATCAGATCCACGTCGACGTCGGCCCGCTCAAGCCCGCACGCGCGGCAGCTATCTGATCCCATGCTGGCGGCGGCAGCCCCCCCCGCGCCTACGAGCGATAGCCCTCCTCCGCCAGCACCTGGCGCACCACCGGACGCGCGCGCACGCGTTGGTAGTGTGCCCGTACCTTGGGCGGCAGGACGATGCCCACCTTGTCGGCCCAGAACTCGTTGTAGAACAGGGCCGCATCGGCGATGGAGAACTGCGGACCGACGGCATAGCCGTCTGCGGGCAGCCGCCGCTCCAACGCCTCGAAGCCCTGGCGCACGATCTCGCGGCCATGGGAGGCCACGTCGTCACGCAAGGCCGAACTCGGCTGCTGCTCGCGATGCGACAGGTAGCGCTCGGTGGTAAAGATGCGCGTGAAGCCTTCGCCGTGCAATTGGCCGAGGGCGAAGTCGAGCAACTCGATAGCCAGTGCCGCCAGCGCCGGGTCGGCCGGCAACAGGCGACCGCGCGGATAGGTCTCGGCCAGCCACAACGCGATCGACTTGAAGTCGGTGAGCGCACGGCCGCCGTCAAGCACCAGCGTCGGGATCGTGCCGCGCGGGTTGATCTTCAGGTACTCCGGCCGCAGGTGCTCGCCCGCCGGCAGGTTGACGATCCAGACCTCGAACGGCAGTTCAAGCGTCTCGAGCAGGATGTGGATGCCGGTCGAACACGAGCCGGGCGTCATGTAGAACTTGAGTGCCATGCTCGCCATGGAGCAAGAAGCATGACAGCCACGCGCTGCAGTTGCACCGCGCCACTGAAGGCACGAAGGTCTGGTCTTCAGTAGTTGAGAAGCTACGGTTTGGCTTGTCTTCCACGCTGGCGCTTGAAGTCTTCCGGATAGTCCGGCGTCCACAGCCAGCCGTTATCGACGGCGCCCCAATTGATCAGCAGTGCGCGTAACCGGATCGCGACAACCGAGTACAGCAGCATCGAGACAAACAGCCCCGCGGCAACCACTGCAAGGCCAAGCAGCACCTTCCAAGGAGGCACGTTGGGAATCACGTCGCCCGCTGCAACCAAAACGACGGCGGCAATTGCGGCGGCGGCGGCCCCCACCTTCGCGATGACCAGCAGCTTCATGAGCGACCTCCCCGGCAGCAGTGTTGCGCGATGGTTGATAGCGCCGGTCTCGCTGCCAAACCTGTGAGCCCGAACCAATCCACTGTGCCGACGAACGATAGCCCCAAGCCGTCCGACGGAGCGCGCTCCGAGTCCGCTCCATCTGCGGCCCGGAGTCGCGGGGAGGCCCACTCACCCGTCCAGCCGCTCGTTCAAGTCCGCCGAGAACTTCGCAATGAACATCAACGCCTGCACGCAGCCGGTGGCCGCGGGCCAGTCCTGGCGGGTGTCGATGCGCTCGGCCAGCTCGCGCAACAGCGCCGCGCGTCGGTCGGCCACTTCGTCGGCGAGCATCTCCAAAGCGGCCGGGCCACCGGCCTCTTCGAGCGCCTCGCGCCAGGCCATCTGCTGCATCAGGAAGCTCGGCGGCAGTGCGCGCGAGGCGTTCACGTCGTGCCCATTGAGCTCGCACAGATAGGCACCGCGGGCGATGGGGTCCTTGAGGCGCTGGTAAGCCTCATTGACGCGCAGCACCCATTGCAGCGCCATCTGCTGCGCGGCGCTGCCCTCGCTGACGAAGCGGTCGGGATGCACCTGGGCCTGCAGCGCCTTCCAGCGGGCGTCGATGTCGGCACGGTCCAGGGCGTGGCGGCGGGGCAGCCCAAAGAGGCTGAAGTCGTCGTCGGCCAGCGACGCCGCGGGCCCACGCAGGGCCGTGGCTTCAGAGGTCATCGGCCAGCGCTTCCACGGCGATGAGCTGTTGGCGCAAGGCCCAGCGGGCGCGCCAGCCGCCCGGGGCATCGTAGAGCGGGTCGGGCCGGTCGACAGCGGCGAGCGCATGCGGCTCGTTCTCGTAGAACTTCCACTGCCCCCCACGGGCGCGCAGCGCTGCGTAGCAGGCATCTTCACAGCGGCGCGGCTCGGGGCCATAGAAGCCGGCGTCCTGAAGGTAGTCGGCGCGGTACAGCGGTGTGTCCCAGCCGTCCTCGGCGCCGAGCGTGCAGATGCCGGGGTAGCGCTCGGCGACGCCGGGCGCGTCGGGCGCTTCGTCGAACAACGCGAGCAGGTCGCGGGGGCTGGCGCAGTCCCACACAGCGTGGGCCGGCAGCGTGTCGTCAGACGCCACCTTGCGCAGCAGGTCTTCGGCGTTGAAGGCGAACCAGGCGTTCGCTTCACCCGCCTCGGGTTGGTGGACGACGTAGATCATGGCGTCACCGTCACTCAGCGCCTTCGGCGAAGACCTTCTGCCAGACCGCCTGTTGCATGCGGGCCTGAACGGCACGCGGCGAACCGTCGAAGGTATCCTGGTGGCGACGCAGCGCGGCCTGCGCGACGGACGCCTCGGGCAAGGTGAGAGCAATGCGCCCGGCCATATGCGTGGCGGTGGGCAAGGCCTTGAGGATAGCCTGGCGGTTGGGGTGCTCTTCCAGCGCGGTGAGCTCGCTCACCTCGCGCACGCCTTCCAAACAGACCCACCCGTCGATCACCTCGACCTTGCGGTCGTCGAGGGTCCACTTCACGAACACGGTGTCGGTCATGCGAATCTCCGGTCAACCCATGGCGCACGCCGCATGAACGGCGTCCGCGATGAACTGAACAGGGCAGAGGTGAACCCCAGCCCCTGGGTGAAGCGACTGCCGCCTTGAGGCGGCAGTCGCAGCCCATCACCGAATAATGTCGTAGCTGTAGTCAGTCTTCGCGGGGACGATGGTGTTGGCATCCAGCGTCTCGAAGAACTCATCGAGGAACATGATCAGCGTGCGCATCGCGCCGTCGTAGCCCCAGATGGGATAACGGTGGTAGTGATGGCGATCGAAGATCGGGAAGACCATGCGGATCAGCGGCGTGCCGGTGTCGCGCTCCAGGTACTTGCCGTAGGTGTTGCCGATCAGGAAGTCCACCGGCTCGGTGTGCAGCAGGCTGCGCATGTGCCAGAGGTCGCGCTTCGGGTAGGCCTTGCAGTCCTTGCCGTAGGGCGAGGCGTCGAACTTGGCTTGCACCTTGGCGGCCCAGTCGTCGTTGCCGTTGGTGGCGAGGACGTGCGTCGGCTCGGCGCCGAGTTCCAACAGGAACTGGGTCAGGCCCAGCATCATGTCCGGGTCGCCGTAGAGCGCGTACTTCTTGCCGTGCAGGTGGGCCTGGCTGTCGGCCATGGCGTCCACGAGCTGGCCGCGCTCCTTCTCCAGCTGGGCCGGCACGGGCTTGCCGGTCAGGCGCGAGATGGCCATGATGAACTCGTCGGTGCCGGCCACGCCGATGGGGCTGTTCAACACCACAACTTCCTGGCCCTTCTCGGCGATGTACTTGGCCGTCTTCTCGCAGCTGTACTCCTGGAAGATGATCGTCGCCTTGGCGTTGAGTGCCTTCTCCACCTCGGCCTTGGTCGTGCCGCCCTCGTACATGCGGAACTCACCGTCGGTGGGCGTATTCCACACTTCCGACGGGTCGCACAGGATGGTCACGTCGGCACCGAACAGGTCGAAGATGCGGCGGATTTCCTTCATGTTGCCCACGACGAAACCGTCAAAGCCACCAATGAAGTTGATGCTCTCGTTCGGCTCGCGCGTGAGCGCCGGCGCGGTGCCAGACTTGCCGTCCCAGAAGTGCTGCAGGATGCCCAGCAGCGCATTGTCGTAGCCCGTCACATGGCTGCCGACGAAGGCCGGCGTGTGGGCGAACGGCACGTCGAACTCGGCCGGCACGCTGCCCTTTTCCTTCGAGGTCTTGATGAAGGCGTTCAGGTCATCACCGATCACCTCGGCCATGCACGTCGTCGAGACGGCGATCATGTCGGGCTTGTAGAGGTTGTAGGTGTTGGCCAGGCCGTCGACCATGTTGTTCAGGCCACCGAACACGGCTGCGTCTTCCGTCATGGACGAAGACACACAGCTGGTGGGCTCCTTGAAGTGGCGGCTGAAGTGGCTGCGGTAGTAGGCCACGCAGCCCTGTGAGCCGTGCACGAAGGACAGCGTCTTGGCGAAGCCGTTGGCCACGTAGACGGCGCCCAGCGGCTGGCAGGCCTTCGCCGGGTTCACGACGAGGGAGTCGCGGGCGAAGTTCTTCTCCTTGTACTCCTTGGTCTTCGTCCAGTCGCGGATCTCCGCGACCTTGGAGTCGGCGTGGTTGTATTCGAAGTTCTGCTTCTTGTTCGTGAAGAGCTCCTGGTACTCAGGCTCACGGAAGAGCAGCTCGTGGTCAATTACCTTGTCGGCGTTTTGAGGCATGGTTTTACTCCTTCAAAGATGTCGCGGAATCACGCGGCCTTCTTCCAGGGCGCCTTGGCGAGGCCCCAGACCGGCGAGCTGATGGCCATATCCATGTCACGGGCGAATATGGCAAAGCCGTCGTAGCCGTGATAGGGGCCGCTGTAGTCCCAGCTGTGCATCTGACGGAAGGGGACGCCCATCTTCTGGAAGACGTACTTTTCCTTGATGCCGGAGCCGATCAGATCGGGCTTGATCTTCTCGACGAACTTCTCGAACTCGTAGCCGGTCACGTCGTCGTAGATCAGCGTGGAGTCCTTGATGTAGTGCGTGGTGCGCTGATAGTCGTCGTTGTGGCCGAACTCGTAGCCCGTGCCGACGACTTCCATGCCCAGATCCTCGTACGCGCCGATGACGTGGCGCGGGCGCAGGCCGCCGACGTACAGCATGACTGTCTTGCCTTGCAGACGCGGCTTGTACTTGGCGATGACAGCGTCCACCAGCGGGCGGTACTTGGCGATGACCTTCTCGGCGTTGGCCTTGATGGTGTCGTCGAAGTGGCTGGCAATCTCGCGCAGGCTCTTCTCGATCTGCGTCGGGCCGAAGAAGTTGTACTCGACCCAGGGCACGCCGTACTTCTCTTCCATGTGCCGGCTGATGTAGTTCATCGACCGGTAGCAGTGCAGCACGTTGAGCTTGGCCTTGGGCGTGTTCTCCAACTCGGCGATGGTGCCGTCGCCGGACCACTGCGCGATGACGCGCAGGCCCATCTCCTCCAGCAAGATGCGGCTGGACCAGGCATCGCCACCGATGTTGTAGTCACCGATGATGGCCACGTCGTACGGCGTGGAGACAAACTCGCGTTCCTTCTTCGTCTTGCCTTCGAAGACCCAGTCGCGGATGGCGTCGTTGGCGATGTGGTGGCCCAGAGACTGGCTGACGCCGCGGAAGCCTTCGCAGCGCACGGGAACGATGGTGTGGTTGTCGTATTCCTTCGACTTCTTCTTCGACACGGCTTCGATGTCGTCACCGATCAGGCCGATCGGGCATTCGCTCTGGATCGAGATGCCCTTGTTCAGCGGGAACAGGTCCTGGATCTCGTCGATGATCTTGTCGAGCTTCTTGTCGCCGCCAAAGACGATGTCCTTCTCCTGGAAGTCGGATGTGAACTGCATCGTCACGAAGGTGTCGATGCCGGTGGTGCCGATGTAGTAGTTACGGCGTGCGGCCCAGCTGTACTGGCCGCAGCCGACCGGGCCGTGGGAAATGTGGATCATGTCCTTGATGGGACCCCACACGACGCCCTTGGAACCCGCGTAGGCGCAGCCACGGATGGTCATCACGCCAGGCAGGGACTTAATGTTGGACTTGACGCCGCAGTCAGGCTTGCCTTCTTCGAAGGTGCCGAGGTGCTTGGCGCGCCGCTTGGCCATCTTTTCGGGATAGGCCTTGAGGACTTCATCGATCAGGGCCTTGTTTGCGGCCTTGCGGTCTTCAACCGTGATGCTCATTTGATGCTCCGTGGTGCGAATGGGTTTGCGGTGGCGGCGCGCCGTTCAAAGGGAGCCAGCCCCAGAGGCCGTCACGCGACGGCCCCACGCGGGCTCCGTTCAAACGCAGGGTCAGGCCGCCAGGTCGGCAGCGGTCTTGCCGACTTCGCTTTCGTCGATGGCCTTCATGATCCCGTGCTCCATCAGCAGGTCTTCCAGCTGGTCCATCGTGATGGGCGTGGGGATGGTGCCGTTGCCGGCGTTGCCGTGGACCTTCTGGGCCAGGGTGCGGTACTCGCCAGCCTGCTTGCTGTCCGGCGCGTACTCCAGAACGGTCATGCGACGCAGCTCAGCGTGCTGCACGATGTTGTCGCGCGGCACGAAGTGGATGAGGCGGCTGCCCAGCTTGCCGGCCAGCGACTCGGCCAGTTCGAGTTCCTTGTCGGTCTGGCGCTCGTTGCACACCAGGCCACCCAGGCGCACGCCGCCGCTGTTGGCGTACTTCAGGATGCCCTTGGAGATATTGTTGGCCGCGTACATGGCCATCATTTCGCCGGACATGACGATGTAGATCTCCTGTGCCTTGTTCTCGCGGATGGGCATGGCGAAGCCGCCGCACACCACGTCGCCCAGCACGTCGTAGGAGACGTAGTCCACGCCTTCATAGGCGCCGTTCTCTTCCAGGAAGTTGATCGAGGTGATCACGCCGCGGCCGGCGCAGCCGACGCCCGGCTCCGGGCCACCGGACTCGACGCAACGGATGTCGCGGTAGCCGATCTTCATGACGTCCTCGATCTCGAGGTCCTCCACCGAGCCGGCTTCAGCGGCGAGCGAGAGGATGGTGTCCTGGGCCTTCGCGTGCAGGATCAGACGGGTGGAGTCGGCCTTGGGGTCGCAGCCGACGATCAGGATCTTCTGGCCCATTTCAGCCAGGGCGGCCAGGGTGTTCTGCGACGTGGTGGACTTGCCGATGCCGCCTTTGCCGTAGAAGGCGATTTGACGAAGGGATGCCATTGGGTACTCCAGTAGGTGAATTGAGTTGGGACGAGACTTCTCAAAAGGTCGTCGCGATCTCGATGCAGCCAGCGGTGCCGTGTGGGTCTTCTTAGAAGCATCCAGGGGCCTGACAAGGGGTCCGCGCAACGGGTCTATCGCAATGGGCGTGCCACGTCGCACACATTCACCCAAGTGCTTGTTTTGCCTAGGAAAACGACTCGAAACCCCCGATGGCAACGGGCTTTTATCCGGTCGTGGACTTTGTTCGGAACCCGACAAATCCGGGGTGCAGCGCAATGGCCGGCGCATGCGTGCGACAAGCGCTCGACGCGTCCGCGGCTTCGACGAAAGGCCCGCTGCGCCTGGGTCGAACGGCTTTCATCGCATCACGCGGGTGGCGTGTTGGTCGAGCTGGTACGACCGTTGCAGGTGTCGGTGCATGGATGCGCCCACACCCCCAGCCAATCCGCACTTCGCCCGCCTCGGCGGCCATGACGCCGTCGTGCGTCTCGTCGATGCCTTCTACAACGCGATGGACACGCTGCCCGAGGCACGCACGATCCGAGCGATGCACGAGACGGACCTCGGCCCCACGCGCCGGCTGCTCGTGAAGTACCTCAGTGAATGGATGGGCGGCCCCAAGCTCTACACGCCAGACCGCGGCGCGCCGATGCTGCGCCGCCGCCACCAGCCGTTCGACATCGACGCCTCGGCCCGCGATGCCTGGATGGCTTGCATGCGCCACGCGCTGGCAACCACCTGCGTAGACGAAGACCTACGTGCCGAACTGGACGCGGCCTTCTACAAGATCGCCGACTTCATCCGCAACACCGAGCCGCATGGCGCCGCGCGCGCCCACCCGGGCCGCCCGCGCGAGCAACACCCGCAGCAGGTGGCCGCCCCGCACAGCTCGATGGCGCCGACCGCGCCGGACGCCAGCTGACAGCCCGCACCCGCCCGCGCCAACACCCTGATTACCCACGCCCTGGAGCACCCTGTGACCACCACCATCGACAAAACCGCCTTTGCCCGCCTCGAATCCGAGAAGCGGCTCCTCAACAGCGTGCTCAAGGCCGCGACCAAGAAGCCCGGCCGCTTCGGCTTCCGCGGCGACGTGGCGCTGAAGTTCCAGACGCAACTGGCCGACGAGGCCCGCCCGCCCGAGATCTCCAGCGACCAGGTCATCGCCGTGGCGCACGAGGGCGAGCCCTACATCGCCTTCTTCGCCGGCTTCCTGCTGAGCTTCGAGTACATCAAGCTGCTCGCCGAGGTGCTGGGCGACGCGCTGAGCCCGAAGGGCAAATACTTCCTGTTCGTCGACAACATCGACATAAGCAAGAAGTACACGGTCGACTTCGGCGGCGCCACGTTTTATGTGCTGCCCATCGACGAGAGCACCGTCTACAACGAGCTGCTGGCGCTGCTCTACATCGAGAAGACCGAACTCAAGAAGCTCGACACAGCCGGCAAGACCGACGCCGTGGCCGACAAGGCGCTGGCCTTCAGCGCCAGCTTCGAGAAGATCAGCTTCGAGGACGGCGTGAAAGCCATGGGCCCGGTGCGCAACATCTACGAGAACCGCCCGGTGTGACTCGCGCCGATGGCCGCGCAGGACGAGGTTCATCCCGGTCGCTGGTTCAGCACCAACCTCGTCGGCGTGCCTGCTCCCGTGCTCGCCAGCCCGGCCTTCAATGAGCACCCGGTGCCGCTGCAGATCGCCGGCGCGAGGGCTACGCAGCGCGGCCTGTTCGCGCTGCTCGCTCACTGCAGCACGCTGACAGAGGCGAGTGCCGTGTTCGAGCATCTGGTGTCCATCACCTTCGGCCTGCAGCGCGCCGCGCCCGGTGCTGCAGGCGCGGAGGCGCGCCGCTGGCGCACCAGCTACATCAAGCTGCTGCAGGGCTGGGGGCTGGACGCCGGCGGCCCCGCCGCAGCGGTGCTCAAGGGCTGGGTGGAAAGCCGCTTCGGGCTCGTGCCCACTTACCACCGCGCGCCGCTGGGGCACTTCCCATCCGACGCGTGGCTCAACTACCTCATGGAGAAGGCGCAGGGCCGCTGGCACAACAACGCCATCTGGCGGCAACTGGATCTGCTGTTCGAGTTCTGCCAGTGGAGCCTGGCCCGCTTCGCCCCGCTGGGCGCGGGCCGCTGGGTGGAGCTGTGGCGTGGTGCCAGCCCGCAAGAAGCACGCGCCGGACGGGACGGCACCGTGCGGCTCAACAACATCGTCTCCATGAGCCTGTCACGCGACGCGGCCTCCTGCTTCGGCGATTGGGTGTTGCGCCTGCGCGTGCCGCAATGCAAGCTCGTCTGCTATCCAGGCCTGCTGGACACCCACGTGCTCGACGGCGAGGGCGAGGTGCTCGTGCTAGGCGGCGACTACCGCGCCGTGGTGCGCTATGACTGACACGCTGGCGCCCCCCGCCGCACCGCGCTGGCTGCCCCGCTTTCCGCCCGGGCCTGCGGACGTCGCCGGGCTGCTGACCGCCGCCGGCGGCCTGCCCGCCGTGATGGACCGCGCGCTCGGTGCCTATCTGGGCCTGGCGCTGGGCGACGCATTGGGCGCGACCGTCGAATTCATGACGCCGCGGGAAATCACGCTGCGCTTCGGCGTTCACGACCGCATCCAGGGCGGCGGCTGGCTGCGACTGAAGTCAGGCCAGGTGACGGACGACACGACGATGAGCCTGGCGCTCGGCGAGGCAATCTGCCAGTGCACCGACGCCACCTCGCACGACCTGCTGGCCGTGGCCGACGCCTTCGTCGCATGGTGGCGCGCCCGCCCGGTGGACTGCGGCAACACCTGCCGGCGAGGCATCCTGCGCTACCGGCACGACGGCACGCTGGCCGGCCCGCCCAGCGAGAGCGACGGCGGCAACGGCGCGGCCATGCGCGTGCTGCCCGCCGCGCTCGCCACGCTGGGCGACCCCGCCGGTTTCGCCGCGCTGGCGCTGGGCCAGGCGCGCATCACGCACCACCATCCGCTGTCCGACAGCGCCACGCTGCAGCTCGGCGCGCTGGTGCAGGCCGCCGTGTTGGGCGTGCCGCGGGCGGGGCTGAGGCAGCGAATCGACGCGTGGATCGTGCAGCGGCCAGCCTTCCGCTTCGACCCCTACCCCGGCCGCGCCAGCGGCTACATCGTGGACACAGTGCAGACGGTGCTGCACGCATTCACGCGGCACGACTGCTTTGCCGACGCCGTGGTGGACGCCGTCAATCGTGGCGAGGACGCCGACACCACCGGCGCCCTCGTCGGCATGCTGGCCGGCGCATGCTGCGGCGCCAGCCGCCTGCCGCGCGACTGGCTGGCCCGCCTGCAGGCCGGCACTCGACAAGCCGTGTGCGACCAGGCCAGCGCCCTCGTCGCCCATGCGTTGCAATGAGCCCCTCGCCCAACCGCGCGTCGCTGGACGCGAGCGCGTCCTGTCGGTCTTGTGCAGACCGCGCCGTGGCTCACGCGACAGCCCTTCGGCATGCACAGACAGTCCACTGGGCTGTCCATGTCCGGCCTCAGCCCCCGTGGCTGACGGCGATGCTTGCGGCGTCGAGCTGCAAGCATCGCCAACCGGGCCGGCTTGGGGCGACCCGGCGCTCGGCCCGAACACCATTCACTGCGAACGCCAAGGTGACAACTGATATGCCCACCGACGACCTCGCCACTGTTCGCAGCTACCACGCACGCAGCAAGCACCAGCTGCAGCGCTACGCCGCGGGTCCCGAGACGCTGGACTGGGACGCCCAACCCAGCCCCTGGCGCCGCTATGACGGCGCGCCTCTGAGCGCCCTGCCTTTGCCCGAGCTCGACGGCGCTCCCGCCTGGCCCGCTTTGTTCAGCCCTGGCGCCGTTCCGTCAAAGCCGCTGGACCTGCGCGGCCTGGGCCAGCTGCTGGGCCTGGGCCTGGGCCTCGCCGCATGGAAGCAGCAAGGTCCCGACCGCTGGGCCGTGCGTTGCAACCCCAGCAGCGGCAACCTGCACCCGACCGAAGCCTGGCTGCTGCTGCGCGGCATGGCGCCCGACCCGCAGAGCGGTGGCGTGTTGCCGGACGGGCTCTACCACTACGCTCCACGTGACCATGCGCTCGAACGTCGCGCCAGCGTCACGCCGGGCCCCGCCGGCCTGTGGCTGGCCCTCACCAGCATCCACTGGCGCGAGGCCTGGAAGTACGGCGAGCGCGCCTTCCGCTACTGCCAGCTCGATGCCGGCCACGCCGCCGCATCGCTGGACTATGCCGCGGCCACGCTCGGCTGGCACTGGCAGCCGTTGCCAGAGGCCGGCGAGCGGTTGGCGCAGCGCCTCGGGCTGGACCGCGACGCCGACCGCGCCCACCCGCGTGGTTTGGCCGAACCTGAAGAACCCGAAGGCCTGTTCGCCCTCGTCACCACCCCGGGCGGCATGGCCATGCCCGCGCCGCAGCCGCTGGACGACTTCGTCGGCCGCGCCAACCGGCTGGACCCGCACCCCATGTACCGCTGGCCGGTCATCGACGCGGTGGCGAACGCCAGCCGCGGCAGCGCCACCGCGCCCCCACCCTGGGCACCGCCGGCATCCCGCCTGGAGCTGCTGCCCGAGCGGGCCGACCCGCCCTCCGCCGCCGCGTTGATGAGGCAGCGCCGCAGCGCCCAGCGCTTCGACCGCACCGCCCGCATGCCGCTGGCCGCCTTTGCACGGCTGTGCGCGGCCTTGATGCCCGCTGTCGGCGTGCCGCCGTGGACCGTCGCACCCGGCCGGCCGCGCGTGCACCCCGTGCTGTTCGCCCACCGCGTGGACGGGCTCGAGCCGGGTGCCTACGTGCTGCCTCGCGAGCATGGCGCTGCGGCTCGCCTGGTCGAGGCCCTGAGCCCCGAGTTGCTGTGGAAACCGGTACCGTTGCTGGCCAGCACCGGCCTGCCGCTGCAACTGCTCGCACCCAACCCGGCACTGGCCGGCACGCTGCGCACACTGTGCTGCCACCAGGCACTGGGGAGCGACGCGATGCTGGCCGTGGCGCTGCTGGCCGAGTTCGACGCCGCGCTGGCCAGCGACGGCCCGCACGGCTACCGCCAGCTGCTGCAGGAGTGCGGCCTGCTCGGCCAGGTGCTGTACCTGGAGGCCGAGGCCGCCGGCTTGCGCGGCACTGGCATTGGCTGCTTCTTCGACGACGGCCTGCACCAGTTGCTGGGCATGGCCGATGGCGACACCCGCTGGCAGAGCCTCTACCACTTCACCGTCGGCGCGCCGGTAGTTGACGACCGCATCAGCACCGAGCCGCCCTACGCCCACCGAGAAACGCCATGACCACTCCCACCCGCCTGCGCGCCGCCGACGTTCCCGCCTGGCGAAGCGCCCATCCCGACGCCCTCGTGCTCGATTCGCGCGACGCCGCCGCATACGCACAGGGCCACTGGCCCGGCAGCCTGCGCCTGGACGGCCGCAACCACGAGGCGCTGCTGCTGCGCGAGCCCAAGACGCGGCCGGTGCTCATCACCTGCTACCACGGCAATGCCAGCCGCACCTACGCGCAGATGTTCCGCGACTTCGGCTTCCAGCACGTGGTGGACCTGATCGGCGGCTGGGCGGCATGGACCGAACAACAGGCCACAGCGGCAACAGCGCCCGCCCTGCCCGACCACCACGGCAACACGCCGCTGATGACCGCCGCCTGGCGCGGCGACGCCGAAGCCGTGGCCACGCTGCTCGCGGCCGGCGCGGACGTTCATGCCGTCAACCACGACGGCAACACCGCCCTGTGGCTGGCCTGCGTGTCGGCGCGGGCCGACGTCGTGCGCACGCTCGTAACCGCCGGCGCGGCGCTGGACCATCAGAACCTCGCCGGTGCGACCGTATTGATGTATGCGGCGTCCAGCAACAAGCCTGCCATCGTGAAGCTGCTGCTCGAACTCGGCGCCAACCCGGGCATCCAGTCGCAGGACGACTTCACCGCGCTTGACATGGCCGCCGGCCTCGAATGCCTGCAGCTGCTGCGGCATGCCGCCTGAATCAGCGAACCCGCAATGCCGCGTGCACCGCCTCGGCCTGCGCCTGCAGCAGGTCGTCGGCCGACAGGCCCGCCGCCGGCACCGCGTCGCTCGCCCGGAGCGCCAGCCGCAACCGCGCCGCCTTCGGGTACTCGGCGACGCAATGGCCCGGGTAGGCCGCCCAGTCGCAGGCCGCCAGCAGCAGCAGCCGCTCGAAACGCTCGGGCCGCTCGCGCGCCTGCACCCTCTGCAGCAGTTGCGCGATGGGCCCGGCGCGCAGGTCGGCCACCTTGTGCACGCGGTCCAGCTCGTCGACGCCCAGGTGGGCCAGGTCCAGCATCTCGGGGGGCACGGCCATGCGCCGAGCCAGCGCGTCGATCGCCGCATGGGCGCGCAGCTCATGCTTGTAGTGGCTAGGCCAGATCTCTCGTGGCGTGCCCGCCTTGCCGAGCTTGTGCACCAGCGCCGCGAACCGCACGACCAGCGGCGCGCCGGCCCGGGCGGTTTCGTCGATGAAGCGCCACTGGTGCTCGCCCACGTCCTGCCAGTCCGGCCCGTCGCTCAGCTGCGGCACGCCGAACAGGCCCGGCAGCTCCGGCAGCAGCACTGCCAGCGCGCGGTGCTGGCGCATGGCCTCGAACGCCACCGATGGCCTCGGGCCGCCCAGCGCGGCCTCGAACACGGCCCAGCGCTCCTCGGGCGTCATGCGGACGAAGCGGCCACTGGCCGCCGCCAATGCCAACAGCGTAGGCAGTTGCGCGCGCGGTGCGGCCTCGTCGGCGCCGGTGCGCACGAGGGCCGCGCACAGCGCGCCGTCGGTGAAGAGCAATTCGTTCATCGCGATCAATCGGGCGTCATGTCGGGTTGGAGGACGACCTCGTCGGGCAAGCCACCAACGCCGGCCATCAAGTCAACGCCGCCCAGTGGCGAGAGCCCGCCATCGCCCTCCAGCAGCACCGTCGCCTCGGGCGGAAGCGCTGCCAGCTGCGCCATCAGTTGTTGAACCGTCACGCCCCCACCTCCGCCACCGAATGAACACGACCGACGCCGAGACCGGCACCCACTGGCGCTACTTCCTGACCTATCGCGGCGTGCGGCTGCCGCTGCAGCTGGTCGAGGAACTGGCGCCAGACGCAATGCGCAACCGCAACACCTATTTCCGCGCGGCGTATGACGCGGGAGGCCGCATGACCTTGTGCGAGAAGCTGGTCTACGGCGACGTCGAGCTGCGCCACGTCTACCGCTGGGGTGACGACGGCCGCTTGGTCGAAGCCGAAATCTCGGTCGGCGACGATGAGCCGCAGATCCTGACGCTTTGAATCAGTCACTCGCCTCGTCCTCCAGCAACCGTGTCAAGCCGCGCAGCGCCGCGCAGTGGCGACGGCCGTGGGCGCGTAGCGAGTCGAACACCGCACGCCGCTCGGCCACGCTGACACTCTTGTGCTGCACGGCAGCAAAGGCCTGCAGCGGACTCTCCAGCAGCTGACCGCGCCACGCGCACGCGAAGTGGTGCGCGCCGTACTGCGGCACCGCAGCCGCAAATACCGAGCGCGCTGACCAGGAGCCGGCCATGGCCGGGTGGTAGTAGTGCTCGCGCAGCAGCACGAACAGGTCCACGATGCGCGCGGCAAGCGCCTCCAGCGCCGGGCGCAGGTCGTCGAAGCGAAGGGCCAGCTCCCGCAGCCGGTTGCGCTCGAAGCCGGCGTTGTAGGCCAGCAGCGGGCCGTGATCGCCCAGGTGCTCCATCAGCGACAGCGCGAAGTCGCGCCGCGGGTCGGCATCCGGCCCGGCGAGGTAGTCCATGTGCTGGATGAAACCGCCGGGGCTTTCAGCGTCGCAGCTCCACTGGAACGGCAGGATCTGGTACGGCTGCGTGCCGGCCCAGGGCGGCACGGCAAAGCCCACCGTCTCGAAGCGCAGCCAGCGCCGCGGACCCGGCACCACGCGCAAGGCGGCGCGGGCGTCACCCTCCATCACCGGGCAACCCCACTGCACGGCCTGGGCTGCGCGCCGGTGGCGGCCCGCGGCCAGGCGCTGCAGCGGCACGGTATGCAGGCTGGCATGGCCTTCGGCGCGCAGCTCGGCCGCGAGCTCACGGCCGACGATGTCAAGGCTGGCCTCCGCACTCACGACCTGCAGCGACGGCGTCGGAAGCGCACACGCCGCCATCATTTCGCAGCGCTGGCCGCAAGGCGCGCCCAGGGGGATGGGCGGCTGCGGGCCGGCGTCGCACTGCTGCAACGCGGCCAGCCAGTCGTCCACGGGGCGGTCCCCTACCGACGGGCCCACATCCACCTCGCGGTACAGCCCGGCGTACAGGCCGTGGCCGGGATAGACGAAACCGGTGTCCACCAACAGCAACCCGCCCGCCTGCACCCGCAAGCCGGCCTTCAGCGCCACGTGCCACCACAACGCCACGGCGTCCACATCCGCCTCGGTTCCGGCCGTGGCATGGCGCAGCCGGAAGATGCGAAATCCAGCCCCGCCGCGGGTGATCAGGTCCACCCGCACGCGCACCGGCAGCCCTGGCCCGCGCCACTCCAGGCAGGCGCCCTGCAGCGCCCAGGCTTCGCCCTGCAGCTCCGTGGCGGCCAGATGCTCACGCGTCGCCTGCACCGCCTGCTGCCAGCCCGCCTCGTCCTGCGGCGCGGCCAGGCTCACCAGGCCGGGGAAGGAGGCCCGCAGTGCCTGCGCGCGGCCCGGCCCCTCCACCAGACGGTCCACGCCCGGCACGCGCGGCGGCTGGCCTGGTGCGGGGTCCGCCGCGGGCTCATCCTCGTCCTGCGGCTGTGGCGCCGTGCCGGAATGCCGGCGCAACCAGAAGCGACGTGCACAGGCCCGCCAGTGGCGCACGTCGTCGTCGTCGAGCAGGGCGCGTGGCACGGTCATCTGCACCTCACACCAGCCGGTCATCGCCGCGGTAGCCACCGCCCGCTTCGTAGGCGCGGTAGCGGATCTTGAAGTGCTGCGGCATGTGCGGTGCCTCGGGCAGGCGATCGGCGAGCTGCGGGTGCACGCGCAACACACCGGCGCGGTGGCGCTGCCATGCGGTCAGCAGCGCCTCGCGCGCCTCGTCGCAGGTGTGGCCGGCACCCTGCCAGACGTAATCATGCGTGATCATCTCGGCGATGACCCAGGCGGTGGGCGGCACGATGCTCATTCGTCGAGCCTGGGCCGCACCTCGTCGACAAAAGCGGCAAGGATGTGCTTATGCGTGTCGAACTGGCCGCTGGTGGGCACGATAGCAACCCGCGTGGCACCGTGGCTCGCGGCCAGCGCGCGGAAGCGCTCGGCCACCTCATCGTGGCTGCCGATCAGCGACTCGGCCAGCAGGCCGTCTACGTCTCGCGCGAGCGAGCGGCGACGATCGGCGCCCCAGCCGGCCGCCGTGGAGCGGGCGGCGAGCGACTCGAAGTACGGCCGGGCGATCGCGATGGCCTTATCGCGCGTGTCGGCGCTGCAAGCAAAGCGCGCCAGCGTCAGCTGCGCCGGGCCGCCCGCGGCCTGCCAGGAGGACAGCGCCGCCCGCACGCGTTCGCAGGTGTGCGTGGCTGCGGCGACCAGGCCGGCGCCGGTTGGTGCCAGCGCGGTCAAGGTGGCTGCGTCGTCCGCCGCGAGCCACAGCCGGCGCGGCATGGGCTGCAAGGCGGCCAGCCGTGGCGGCCAGGCGGTATCGGCCTGAGGTGCCAGCGCCCCCAGCAGCGACCAAGCCGCGAGCAGCGCGGCGCGTGAGGCGGCCGCGTCCAGCCCATGCTGGGCCAGCAACTCAGGAATGGCCGCCCCACTGGCCAGCGCAAACTCGAAGCGGCCCTTGGACAGCAGCTCCAGCGTCGCGAACTCCTCGGCCAGCAGCCGTACGTCTCGCAATGCCGGCACCAGCGGCAGCACGCCGATGCGCGCCTTGCTCGTCACAGCAGCCAGGTGTCCCAGCAGGGCCAGCACGCCGCCCTGCGGCCAGGCCGGGTCGCCATGCTGCTCGCCGATCCAGATGTCGTCGTAGCCCATGCGGTCGGCCTCGCGCACGAGGACGAACTGCCGCACCAACGCGCGGCCGGTTTCAGAACTGGGGTTCTCGCTGAGGCACAGATACCCCAGGCGCGGGACGGAAGACATCAACCCAACTCCCATTCAAACAAGGCGGGCTGGCGCCGCCGCAGGTCGTGCAGCAGGCCCATGGTCTGTGGCACGAGAGCGTTGACGGCGTACCAGATCTCCTCGCGGCGCGGCTGGACGCCGCGGCGCAGCTTGTCGTGCAGCGTGGCCCAGCCGAGCCAGTCGGCCTGGTGCAGCTTCTGGTGCAGCAGCGGCGTCACGTTGCCCAGCGTGTGGGCCATGATGAGCAGCTGCGCCTCGACGGCGCGCAGCGTCAACGTGCTGGCGAACAGCTCGTCTTCGCCCTGCATCTCGCGCGTCAGGTCCCCGATGCTGCGGCCGGTGTCCATGACGATCTCGTAGAGGCTGCGTTGGTACATCAGGCTATCTCGGCGGGATCCATGGCGCGGAACAGTGCGCAGCGGGCGAAGACCGTGAGCGTCGGCTCCAGTCCCTGGTGCCGGCATGTCTTGGCCACCAGCTTGGCCAGCCCCTTGATGTCGCGCCCGGTGGCCTGCGGGTAGGTGGCAGCCAGCGTCGTGACGAGAGCCGCATCGAGCTGCAGGCCGAACTGCTCCGCCATCACGCGCCAGATGCGCTCGCGCGCGGCCTGGTCGGGCGGCGAGTAGCGGATGAGCGCGATGCAGCGGCTGACGATGGCCTCGTCGATATCGTCGATGCGGTTGGTCGTGAGGAACAGCAGGCCATTGAAGTACTCCAGCACGCGCAGAAACACGCCCACCACGGCGTTGGCCGCGATGTCGTCGCTGCGCTTGCGGATATAGACGTCGGCCTCGTCGATGAGCATGACGGCACCCCAGCGCTGCGCGCGCGTCAGTGCCTCCTTCAGCGCCTGCTCCATCTGCGATACGTTGAGCCCCAGCTGCCCCGAGTGCACGCGGTAAAGCGGGCGGCCGATGATCTCGGCGTAGACCTCGGCCGTGAGCGTCTTGCCCACACCCGGAGGGCCGGCGCACAGCACGGTCGTGCCGCCGCCCTTGCCGGCGACGACGTCGTCCATCAGCACGTCCATCTCGGCGGTGAGGATGTCGATGAGGTCGGTCTGCTCCCGCGGCAGCACGAGCTTGTGCTTGAGACCGGCGTCGAAGACATGCGGCTCGATGTCGTCCACATGCACCCAGAGATGCTGGTGTAGCTCCAGGTGGAACATGAACAGGTAGGCATGCACCGGCAGCTGCGTGAACGGCGCCTGCGGTCCCAGCGCCTGCAGTCGCGCCTGCAGTGCCTGCGCCTCGGCTTCGAAGTTGAAATCGCTGCTCTTGGCGCACTTGCGCAGATACGGACCCAGCACGTCGCCGGGTGCGTCGAGCATGGCGCCCCGGGGCGGCAGCACCCCCTCGTCGTTGACGAGCCTGGCCGTGCCGCCGCCGGCCGCGAGCACGATCTGGTCCTTGCGGCTCCAGTCGGTGTCGCGGTGCGTGGCGTTTGGGTCCTCCGCGTGGAAGCCGATGCCGCTGCCGTTGAACAACCCGCCGTAGCGGCCGCGCCATTCAACGTAGCGGGCGGCGGTGGCATCGCAGGCGGCCAGCAGCTCGGGCGTTTCCTTCAGCCAGCCCTTGGCGGCCAGGAGTTCGGCGACGGTGGCGCCGGCGTCGTCGCGCCCGCCGCGCAGGTCGGCCTCGGCCAGGCGCAGCGTCTGCGTCAGGATGCCCAGCTTGGCATGTGCCTTCAGCTCGATCATCAACTTGGCGTTTTCCTCCGAGCCGCCGGGGACGAAATCCACCCGCGTGGGCACCCAGGCCAGAGGCTTGCCGAGCGTGTTGGCGGCGAACAGCCAGCCGCGGCCAGTGCCGCCATCGGCCAGCGGCTTGGTCAGGTGAGTGAGCACTGCGGGCAGCAGCGCCTCGATGTCGCTGCCGGGGCCGAAGCGTGGCTCGCCGGCTTCCGCCCGCAGCGCCACCACGAGCGCGCGCAGCTGCGCCGCACGGCCGGAAAGCGCGGCGCCGGCGTCGGCGTACAGCTGCGCCAGCATCTCCAGCGCCGGTACCGAGAGCAGGCCCGACGCGACCTCGATGCGGTGCCCGAAGCGGAGCTGGTCTTCCAGCGACTGCAGCTCCGGAAAGGCCTGCGCCAGGGCTTGGACGTGGGGGCGATCGAGTTGCAGCTTCATCCCTGGATCCCGCGCGGCCGCTTGCGACGGCTGGTTTGTCGGCTTGTGGACACGGTTGTGGCCACGCCTCGGGAGCGTTGCAGCCTCCGTGCCAGTCAGTGCGAAACCAGCGTCACCTTCACTTCAGCCGGCGGTGCGAAATACGGGCTGGACGTGACGAGAAGGTCGGCCCCAGCGGCGGCGTAGGCCACCGCATTGGCCTTGGTCACGCCGCCGGCCGGCGCGAGCCGCACCGGCAGGCCCGCAACACGCAGCGCCTGTCGCAGCGCGGCCAACGCCTCGGGCGTGAAGCGCTCCAGTTGCAGCACCTCGGCACCCGCGCGCGCGGCCTCGAGCGCGGCCTCGGCACTGCCCACCTCCACGACGACCCGCTTTTCGGGCTGGCCGGCCTGCAGCGCTACAAGGCTGGCTGGCCAGTCGCCCGACGCCATCAGCGCGCGGTGCTCGGGAAAGACCAGCAACGTCTCAGACAGACCGAGCCGGTGCATGACGCCACCGCCGTCGCGCACGGCCTGAGCCGAGAGCGCCCGTGTGCCCGGCGCATTCTTGCGCGTGCAGGCCACCGGGCAGCCGAAGCCCGCGCCGCGAACGGCCGACACGATGGCCGCGGTGGCCGTTGCGATGCCGGACATGAACTCGACGAGCGTCTGCGCCACCTTCCAGCCGCGCAGCAGCGCCGGCGCCGGGCCATGGCCGCGCAGCAGCAGCGCGCCGTCGGCCACGTCATTGCCCGACACGCACACCGCTTCGGCCGACGCGCCACACAGCACTAGCAGGCGCGCCGCGGCCTCGATGCCGCTCAGACGCAGCGCGCCGCGGGCGTGGAAGGTGATGTCGCCAGCACGTTGAAGCAGGGGCAGCGAGTCGGTCGTCAAGTCGCCGTGCGGCACGTCCTCGTGCAGCAGTGCCAGCAGCAACACGTCATTGATGCAAGCGCGGCTTGACGTTGGAATGGCGGTGAGCGTGTCAGGCATGGCACCTGCTTCCTGGGTTAGCGACGTGATGTAGTTGATGACATCACGACAAAGCGGCCACATCGTGATGTCGTCGAAGGCCGGGCCGCGAACGGCCTTCGACAGGAGCAGGACCCATGCAAGCCTTGTCGCTCACTCCCCCCTCCCCCACGCCGCGCTGCCCTGGCAGCGCCGTCGAGGCGCCCCAGCTGATCGTCGGCGGGTGGGTGCGCCAGCCCTTGCAACTGGACGCCCGCGCGCTGCTGGCGCGCGGCGCCGAGGCGGTGACGTTCCCGGTGGTTTGCATGTTCGACGGCGACCATGGCCAGCCGCTGCAACTGCAGGCCGTGCCGCTGCTGCCGCTCATCGAACAGGCACAGCCCGCCTTCGAGCACCGCACCGACTTCAAGCGCGTGGCCGTCGTGGCGGAATCGTCCGAGGGTTACCGCGCGCTGTTCTCGTGGAACGAACTGTTCAACACGCCGGTCGGTGCCGGCGTGATGGTGGCGTTCGAGCCGTCCTGCTCGCCCGACATCGAGCGACGCGGCGCCTTCGCGCTGATCAGCCGCCACGACTGGCACACCGGTCCGCGCTACGTGCGGCACCTGGCGATGGTGGAGGTGGTCAAGCTCTGGTGAGCCAGCGTCGGCCTCAGGCCGGCACGGCCAGCATCACGGCGTAGGCCTTGAAGCTGGCCGTGGCCGGCTGACCCACGGCCAGGCCCAGTGCGTCGACCGCGTCATTGGTGACGCTGGCCGTGACGACGGCACCGCCGGGCAGCGTGACGCCGACGAGCGACGACACGGCGCCCTTCTGCACCCGCGAAATGGTCCCGGCGAGCTGGTTGCGCGCCGAGAGCTTGTAGCCGGCGAAGTCGCACACCAGCACGACCTCCGACGACTTGACGAGCGCGATGGCGCTGTGCCCCACCGCGACACCCAGCCGCTGTGCCGCGGCCGTGGTCAGAGAGGCCGTGACGCCCAGGCCCTGGCCGATGTCCAGCGTGACCTGGGTGGTGGCAGGCCCCTCGCTGACATCAGAGACGGTGCCGGAGAACTGGTTGCGTGCGGTGGCTTTCATCGAGAGACTCCTGAGGAGGGGGGCGAGTTGAGGTTGCGACAGCAGCCACGCATCCTGTTCGGCAAGAAAGGCCTGGTGCCGCTGCTGGAGCTGCTGCCAGGTGTCCAACAGCTCTCGAGCCTCAGGCGTGAGGCGCGAACCGCCGCCGCCGCGGCCGCCGGTCTGCGACACCATCAATGGCGCGCGGGCCAGATTGCCCGCCGTCTCCAGCACCAGCCAGGCGCCCTTGTAGCTGTAGCCGGCCGCGCGGGCGGCCTTCTGCAGCGACCCGGTGTCCTGCACCGCCTGCAGCAGCGCGAAGAAGCGTCCATCGAGCCGGCCAGCCAGGCGCAAATCGCCAGACAGCAGGCTGGTGTCACGGCGAGCGACGCGCACGTCAGGCACGCGGCACCTCCGAGTACAAGCCACGCCCGAGCGCCAAGGCGCAGGGCATGATGTGTCGCATTCCCGACAAACGTGATGTAGTGGCTGACATCACTCCATGAATCGCAGGACTCGTGCCTACGCGGGGGCCAGCTCGTTGCGCAGGCGGCCGGCGGCACGGAGCGCGCCTTCCAGATAGCCGGTGCCATGCGTCGCCGTCTCGCTGCCACCAAGCCACAGCCGGCCCTCCCACAGCGGCCGCTGCAGCAGCGAACGCAGGGCGGGATCGCCCTGACCAGGGTGGCCGGCGCGGCCGTCTTCCTCCCGGTCCAGCGTGCTGCAGGTGAACGGGTCCTGCGCCCAGTCGTGCCAGTGCGCGCCCAGCGGCTGCAGCTCGAAGCCGTAGAGCATGGCCAGCTGGCTGTGCAGCAGCAGCGGCAGGCTGCGCTCGAAGCGCGGCCGCTCCGACGCCGGCAGAGCGACGAACCCGGCCAGCGCGGGCGCCTCGGCGCCGCCGGCCTCGAACACCTCGGCCAGCACCGCCTGCGAGTGCGTGACCCAGGCATTGCCCATCTGGCCCTGGTCGCGCCAGACGGCCCCCTGGCAGGGTACGGCGGCCTTGGCGGCATGTGCCATCCACGTGGGTGTTTGCTGCATGGCTTCGCGCACCGGCTCAGGCAACACGGGCTCGATGCCTACCTGCTCCAGCAGCAACCGCGGCGGCAGCGTGACGACGACGCGCCTCGCCTCGACCTCGATGTCGCCCTGCGCCGCGCTGTGCAAGTGCAACGCGACATGGTCAGCCCGGTCCTCGATGCGCCGCAGCACATGACCGAGATGCAGACGTGGCGCCGGCAGCCTGGCGGCCAGCGCGTCGACCAGCGCCTGCATGCCGCCCACCAGCCGTCGGGCACCGCCATGCAGGCTGCCGGAAATCGGCGGCGCGCCCTCGAGCAACTGACCGGTGGCCGGGTCGAAGCTGCGGACGCCGGGCGGCCGGTTGGGGTCGTCCAGCAGCCACACGGTGCCGTCGTCCGGCTGCTCGACGTTGGCGAGACCGAGGTCCTTCACCAGTTGCGCGACGGCCGGCTGCGTACCGGGCCAGAACCAGGTGGGCCCCAGGTCCAGCGCCGCGCCGTTCTCGCCGGCCACGGTGCGCACGCGCCCGCCCAGCCGGTCGCGCGCCTCGAACAGCGCCCAGTTCACGCGCCGGGCATGCAGGCTATGCGCCAGCGCGAGGCCGCTGACGCCGCCACCGACGATGACGACGTCCAGCATCGCGGTCAGCCGCTCAGCGCGCCGAGCAGCTCGATCGTGACGTTCTCGGTGTTGAGGAACGAAACCTGGCAGGCCAGGCGCGACTTGCTGCTGACGCCCACGAGCGTATCCAGCTTCGCGTTCTCTGCCGGCGTGAGCTTGGAGACGCCCTTGCGGCCCTCGGTCACGAAGATGTGGCAGGCGCCGCACTTGGCTTCGCCGCCGCATTTGCTGATGAGCTGCTCACCGGCATCGAGAATGGCCTTGAGCAGTTGCGTGCCGGCGGGCAGTTCGAAGGTCTTGCCCGAAGGCTTGAGGGTCAGGGTGGCCATGGTGTTCTCCTTACGGGTGAGGGGTGGAATTCAGGCGGCGATCGCCGCAGGGACGGCTGCAGTCATCTGTGCGGCCACGTCGGCCAGGGGCAGCGCCAGGCGCGTAACGCCCTGCTCCTCCAGGAAGCGGGCCTCCATGCGCGTCGGCTCGTCGGGCAGCACGGCGTAGTGCGGGCCTCCCGAGCGCTTGAGGATCTGCCGGGCGTAGGCGCGGGGCAGCTGGTCGTTGAAGCGGCAGCCGAGGAAGACGAAGCCAAGCGATGCGCGGCGACGCTGCACGATCTCGGGGATCGGCGTCTGGATGTCGATCTCGGTCAGCACCTCGACGAAGTCGGTGTCCGACACGAGGTAGTTGCCCGCCGGGCGGCGGCTGCCCCAGGGCTTGTAGAGCACGGTGGCGGCCTCGACCGGGTCGGGGCTCAGCGCGCCGTCGGCGCCGTACCACCCCGTCCAAGAGCCGAAGTGTTCGGACTGCGACAGGCCCTGCACCTCGGCCCAGTCGCTGCGTCCGGCCAGCGCCTGGCGCATCGTCGCGTCGTACCAGGTATCCACGATCAAAGGTGCGGGCAGCGCGGCCAGCCACCGGTGCAGCGGCGACGGCGTGGGCGATGTGGCGTAGGCCTCGTCCATCAGACCCACGAGCGTCTTGCGGTGCTTGAAGTTCTCGATGAACTGCGCGACCGCCGTGACGCGGTGGCGGATCTTGCCGGGCACGGAGCTCTTGCCGCTCAGAAAGGCGGCCAGAGCCGCCGGGTCGGCCGGCAGCGCGACGTTGTCGCACAGACTCAGCAGGCCGGCCCCGAGGTAAGGCGCGAGGCGCCCGGACTGCAGGCCGGCGAGGAGTTCATCCGGGATTTGGGTCAGAGTGGCGTAGGTCATGAGATCAAACTCAGTAAATCGCGGCACCGGCGCCGACGTTGAGGGAGCTGTCCTTCATCGTCTTCACGATGAACCTGACGTGGTCGGGCTGCAGGTGGCCGTGGAAAGGCAGCGCGACGGCTCGGTCGGCAATGCGCTCGACCAGCGGGAACTGCCCGCGCTGCCAGCCCTGCTGGCGGTAATGAAACTGCTGGTGCAGCGGCTGGCAGTACATGACGGCCTCGATGGATTCGTCGGCCATGTCTTCGATGATCTCGTCGCAGGCACTGGCGGTGAAACGCTTGCCGAGATGCACCGTGTAGACCATCCAGTGCACCTCGTCGACGTCCGGCGCCACGTACGGCGGCTTGATGCCCTCGAAGGTCTGCATCTGCTCCAGGTAGTAGTCGGCCACCTGGCGTCGGCGCGCGAGGATCTCGCCCAGCCGCGCGATCTGGCCGGCGCCGAGGGCGGCTGTCAGCTCGCTCATCGCCGCCTGCATCGGCACGCGCGAGCCCACCGACACGGAGCGCCGGTCCTTCAGCGAACGGGCGCGCAGGTAGCGCAGCTCGGCGGCCAGGTCGTCGTCGTCGGTCAGCACCATGCCCCCCTCGCCGCAGCACAGCGCCGAGGGTTGGGAGAAGTCGAACACGCTGGCGCGGCCGAAGCTGCCCACCAGCCGGCCGCGATAGCGTGAGCCGATGGCCTCGGTCGAATCCTCGATGAGCGGCAGGCCGCGCTCGGCCGCCAGCGCCTCGAACTCACCCCAGGCCGCGGGGTGGCCGTTGACGTTGCCCACCAGCAGCGCCTTAGTCGCCGGGCCGATCTGCGTGGCAGCGCGCACTGGGTCCAGGCAACCGGACCAGTAGTTGATGTCGGCGAAAACGACTCGCGCGCCCGTCAGCGTGATGGCATGCGCCACCTGGTGCCAGCCGTACGGTGAGGCAATGACCTCGTCACCTGGACCGATGCCCATGGCGCGCAGCAGCAGCCAGGTGCCGAGGGTGCCGCTCGCTACCGCAACGCCGTGCTTGCGCCCATGGTGTGCGGCAAAGCGCTGCTCAAAGTGCTGCACCATGCGGCCGCAGGACAGCTGCGGCTCCTCCAGCGCGGCCTGCACGAGTTGCTGCTCAACGGCGCTGATGTCGGGGTCCGACAGCAGCAGCCAGTCATCCGGCAGGTCGAAGTCCTCGCCGTCGTCGGCGGGTGTGTCAGCGTCTTGCAGCACGGCGTTCATGGCTTCAGCTCAGGAAGAGGCCGACCGCTTCGGTCGGGTCAGCGGTGACGGACCAGCAATGGCCGTCGCTCGCGGCGAGGTACAGCGCGCGGCGCGCGCCCTGGGCGGCGGGCTTCTCGGCGCGCATATCGAAGGAGTCGACCACGACCACGCGCATCGGCGCGAAGCGCTGGCGCAGCAAAGCGGCAGCTTCACGCGGGCCGGCGGTGCCTTCAGCCAGCGCCAGCGCCTCGGACAGCAGCGCGGCGCTCAGCCCCGCGGGAGCGAGCGCGGCGGCATTCATTCGGCGCCTCCGGCCAGGCGCTTGGCCTCCACGGTGATGGGCAGGCCGGTGCCGGCGGCCATCTCGGGCAGGGCCAGCTCCCAGCCGTTGGCCAGCGTGACCGTGCCGCCCCAGAGGTCCGGCTTCTCCTGGGCCACGATGGGCTCTTCAAGGTCCTTCTTGGGCACGTAGGCAGACAGCACACCGGCGGCGCTTCGGCGGATCATGACTTTCATCGGGAGGGCTCCGTTCAGTGTGGTGAGAGGCTCGGATTCAAGGGGTCGCCACGGCCTCTTCGGCCAGCAGCGGCAGCAGCTGCGCCGTGACGACGGCGACGCAGCGGTCCACGTCGTCGACGGTCGTGTCGCGGCCGGTGGACAGACGGATGCCGGCTTTGGCCTGCTCCGGGCTTTCGCCCATGGCCAGCAGCACGTGGGACGGTTGCGTGCCACCCGCGCTGCAGGCGGCGCCCGACGACGCGAGCACGCCGCCGCGCTCCAGCCGCGTCAGCACGAGGTCGGCATCCAGCGTGCCAAAGCGCAGCAGCGTGGTGTTGGGCAGGCGGGCACGGCCTTCGCCGTACAGGTGCACCTGCGGCGACAGCGCCAGCAGGCCGCGCTCCAGGCGCTCCTGTAGGCCTTGCATGTGGGCGATGTCCGCAGCCAGCGTCAGCGAGGCACGCTCGGCCGCCGCGGCAAAGCCGAGGATGCCCGGCAGGTTCTCGGTACCGCCACGACGCTGGCGCTCCTGACGGCCCGAGAGCAGCGCCGGCAGCGCCAGGCCCTTGCGCACCACCAGCGCGCCCACGCCCTTGGGGCCGTGCAGCTTGTGCGCAGAGGTGGACCACAGGTCCGCCCCGCTCGTATCGAAGCGGCGCAGGCTCTTTCCGATGAGCTGTGTCGCGTCCACATGCAGCAAGGCACCCGCCGCGTGCGCGCGCAGCGCCAGCTCGTCCAGCGGCATGCACACGCCGGTCTCGTTGTTGGCGCCCATGACGCTGACGAGGGCCACGTCGTCGCCGATGAGGCGGTCGGCGGCCTGCAGGTCCAGGCTGCCGTCGCGGTGCACCGGGATCATGTCAACGACGACACCTTCGGCGCGCAGCCGGGCCGCCAGCGCCAGCAGGCCCGGGTGCTCCACGGCGCTGAGCACGACGCGCTGCCGGCCGCGCACCCGGCCCAGTGCCAGGCCACCAAGGATGGCCATGTGGTTGGCCTCGGTGGCACCGCTGGTGAACACCAGTTCGGCGCCCTGGCAGCCGAGGAAGCGGGCCACGCGGGTGCGTGCGTCGGCCAGCGCGCTGCGGGCCGCCTGGCCGGCAGCGTGCGTGGACGACGGGTTGGCCCAGAGCTTGACCAGCGCGTCCTGCATCTCCTCGATGGCCTCGGCGCAGGGTTGCGTGGTGGCGTTGTGGTCGAAGTAGGTCATTGCCAGAACTCCCGTAGAGGATCAGCGCAGAGGTCATTCAGCAGCTCGGCCAGCGCGCCCTGGCGGGCTAGTCGCCAGCAGCCCTCCGCGTGATTGCGGGCGTAGAGCAGCCAGCCGCCTTCGTTGAGCGGCACGAGCCAGGCGATGTCGATGTCGCCGCCGTCCGCGTCGATGTTTCGCGAGCAGTTGGGGCTCACGACCTTCCAGCCGCGGCCCTCGGGCTCCACCCGCGGGTGCACATACTTGTAGCGGGTGCGCCCACCTAGCGACCGCTCGATGCGGGCCACGGCAAAGGGCACGACCGCCGCGCCACCCTGACCGGCGCCGGACGTGGGCGGGCGCCGCAGGGCTTTCATGCATCGCCCTCCGCGGCTTCCGCCTCCGGCTCCGGCAGCGGGCTCCCCTCCGGCAGGATCTCGTGCTCCATGCAGCCGACGACGGCCAGGCCGAAATCCACCATATAGATCGGCACATTGGCCTCGGTGTGGTGGCCCACCTGCACGATCTCGCCGGGGCCGCCGGCGACGATCATCAGCTGGTCTTCCGGCACGTCGGGGTGGCTGCCATCGTTGTAGAGGTCGACGGCGGCGATGACGGGCTGGCCCCACTGGTACTTCGGGACGGCGGGTTCCATCAGCATGGCGGGCTCCAGTCGGTTGAGGGGTCAGCGAATGTCTTCGAGAGCGGTGGCGCGTTCGCCCAGCTGGGCAAGCACCTCCTCGGGCAGGTGGTCCAGCGTGCACAGCTCCTTGGCGCGCATGCCCACGCGGTGGCCGGAGTCGATGAACTCGACGGCGTAGATGTAGAACTGCTGCAGGAAGGTGCCGATGGAGCGGACGAAGCCCACCTCACCCTTGTTCACCAGCACCTCGCCAATGTCCTTGCCGTTGTAGGTGCCGTCGTTGCGGATCACCGTGCGGCTGATGACCCGCTCTCCCATGTGGAAGCGCGGGGGCGATGCGATCTCCAGCTCGTCGCTATCACGGGCGATGTCAACCATGGGGAAACTCCTCGGGCGAAGTAGCCGCGACGCCGGCCAGCACCTGCTGGCGCTGCAGCGCGCGCTCGCGGATCTCGGCATCGGCGTCGGCCAGGAAGGCTCTGACCAGATGCCCGGGCAGTCGGCCGGCGGCCTCCCAGCGCACGAGCAGGTCGGCGTCGTTCAGGAACACGCCCAGCAGCGACGGCGGCAGCCGCTCGGCGACGATGCGGCGCACCTCGGGCTCGGCGTCCTGCGCCAGGCGCCACAGAGCGGGCATGTCGATGCGGCGCGCCACCTCCTGCCGCACGGTCACATCTGGGTCGGCCGCCAGCAGCGGCAACAGACCCGAGGCAATGCGCCGCGCCACGGTGGCGCGCACCTGGTAGTCCTCGTCCTGCAGCATGGACGCGAGCTGGTCGACGGCCAGGCGCTGGGCCACGCGGATGCGCACCTCGCGATGCGGGTCGTCACGCAGCTGCAGCAGCTGGCGTTGCGGCAGGCGCAGGGCCAGCTGAAGCCGCACGGTCTCGTCAGGGTCGCCCAGCAGCGCGGTCAGGTGGAACAAATCCACATAGCGCGCGGCGATGGCGCGCACCTCGAAGTATCCGTGCCGCAGGTGCTGCACGGCCAACTGAGCATGGCGGGCGAAGAAGCGGTCGATGCGGCGGGCGTAGGCGTCCTGCATGCAGACGCGGCCGGGCTCGCAGGCGTCGCCCTCGCGCAGCGACCGATGCTCGCAGGCCGCGCAGTCCAGCGGACCGCCGCGCCAGTCGACGGCTGGGATGTCGTTCCACGACAGCGGTGCGGCGTTCATGCGACGGCTCCTTGCGCATCAACGCCACGCCACGCGGCGGCACCGGTGGCCGCGAGCGCCGGGCCCGCGTCATCTTCATCGTCGACACCGGCGGCCTGGCGAGCGCGGCGCTGGCGCACGGCCTCCAGCACGGCGGCACCAACGCGGTCTTCGGGGTCCAGCGCCCGAAGCTTGGCCAGCGCTTCGCGCGCTTCAGCGTCTTCGTCCAGCCGCAGGCTGAGGTAGGCGTAGCCCTTCAGCACCCACAGGTAAAAGCGCGTGGCCACGTCGTCGCGGGCGCCGGCCAGCGGCACATCGGGCACGTCGCGCCACAGCGCCGGCAGGTCCAGCGCGCGGGCGCTGCTCACGAGCGCCTTGCGGGCCACCGCCCGCGCAAGGCGCAGCCGGTGGCTGTAGAAGTAATGCCGGTAGAAGGCGATCAGCACGGCGGGGTGCTCGGGCGCCAGGCTGCAGGCGCGCATCAGCGAGGCCATCACCCGCGGCGCATCGCCACGCGCGCGGCCGGCTTCCAGCAAGGCCGCCTCTGCCTCGGGCGGCAGACCCTGCCCGAGCACCGCGGCGTCGAAGTCGAGGGCGGGGTCCATGCTGGCTCGCTCGGTCGTCAGTGGGCCGGCGTGCTTTTGCGCGTCAGGGCGCTGAGCGACACCGTGGCCTCGGCCGGAGCACTCGCGCCTTCCGACGACGAGCACCCGCAGGGACCGGCCTTGGGGTTGATGAAGGTCAGGCCCGAGGACGTCGGCGTCTCGGCGAAGTCGACAGTCACGCCGTCGAGCACGACACGGCTCTCGGCCGGCAGGAACAGCTTGACGCCACCCACCACCACTTCACTGTCTCCCGATCGCGGCGTGGCCTCGACCGTGAACTCAGAGCTATACCCCGAGCAACCGCCCGGCGTGACCGTCAGGCGAAAGCCACCCGTCGGCGTGGCGGAGAAACGCACCATGCGGCCAATGAACTTGGCGGCGGCGGGCGTGACGGTGAAGGCGGGTTGCAACATGCGGATGTCTCCAGGGGTGAGGTTCTGCGGCGAGAGCGAGGCTGAGGTTGAGTTCGCGCTGGTACGGGTGTTGACGGAGCGCCGGGGCGTCCCATGCCGGCACTCGGGCGACGTGCATGCGGCTCAATGCCGCATGGATCGCCGTCTCCCAGCGGGGCGACCAGACCGCCCGGCGTTCAGCGTGGCGGGCTGGGCGAGGGACTCAAGCCTTCTTGATACAGCCGTCTACAGGGCACACGGCAATGCACTGCGGCGAATCAAACTGCCCCTCGCACTCGGTGCATTTGGCGGGGTCGATGATGAAGACGCCGCCCTTCTCACGGATGGCGACGTTGGGGCATTCCGGCTCGCAGGCCGAGCAGCCCGTGCAGGTGGAGGCAATGATCTTCAAGGCCATGATGGGCTCCTTGTCGAAGTGGGCGGGAAAGGGAAATCAGGCGGCCTGCTCGGCGGTACCAGAGAAGGCGCCTTGGCGGATCTGCGCATCACCACGCTGCTGGTGCACGGTCTCGCCAGCCGCGATGCGGCCGCAGTAGTCCGCAAACCAGCTCAGCGCCGCCTTCTCGATGAATTCGTGGGCGTACTGGTCCACCGGCTCGATGCCGGCGGCCTTCAGTTCGTCGCGCGGGCAGGCGCCGATCTTGGACACCAGCACCGCATGGCAATCGTTAATTGCGTTGACGATGGACGGCAGCTGCTCGTCTTCGCCATAGCCCCCCTGGCAGTACAGATCCACGCGGCGGTGGCCGACGAACAGCGCCTGGTCACGGCTGACCTCGAAGATCTGGAACTCGGTTGCGTGGCCGAAGTGCTGGTTGACCTTGCCGTGGCCTTCCGTCGCCACCGCCACGAGCAGCTTCATGTCCGGGTCCACGCCAGCCAGCTCGGCCTGCGCGGCCAGGGCCTCGGCCTTGGCGGCCACCTGCGCCTGCCGCTCCGTCTCGACGGCGTCCTGGTAGGCGCGGCGCTTGTCCAAGTCGTAGACGATTTCCATCTCGTCGATCTTGTCGAGCGTGAACTCCTCGCTGCGGTCTTCGCCCAGCAGGCCGACTGCGTCGGCGCGGCACTGGCGGCAGTGGCGCATCAGGTTGGCGCCGCCGGCGCAAGCGTCCTGCACGGCCTTCAGCTCCTGGGCCGTCGGGCCGCGCTGGCCCGTCAGGCCGAACACGGTGCCATGCTCCGGCTCGGAGATGAGCGGCATGATGTTGTGCAGGAAGGCGCCGCGCTTCTTGACCTCGCGGTTCACCTCGATCAGGTGCTCGTCATTGATGCCCGGGATGAGCACCGAGTTGATCTTCGTGAGCACGCCGCGCGCAGTCAGCATCTCCAGGCCGAGCATCTGGCGCTCGTGCAGGATCTTGGCGGCCTCGTAGCCGGTGACGCGCTTGTGATTCCAGAAGATCCACGGGTAGATCTTTTCGCCCACCGCCGGGTCCACCATGTTGATGGTGATGGTGACGTGGTCGATGTTGTACTTGCAAATCTCGTCGACCTGGTCGGGCAGCGCAAGCCCGTTGGTGGATAGGCAGAGCTTGATGTCCGGCGCCTGCTCGTGAAGCATGCGCATCGTGTCGAAGGTCTTCTTAGGATTGGCGAGCGAGTCGCCCGGGCCGGCAATGCCGAGCACCGTCATCTGCGGGATCTCGCTGGCCACGGCCAGCACCTTCTTCACGGCCTGGTCGGGCGTGAGCTTCTGGCTGACGACGCCGGGGCGGCTTTCGTTGCTGCAGTCGTACTTGCGATTGCAGTAGTTGCACTGGATGTTGCAGGCCGGCGCCACGGCCACGTGCATGCGCGCGTAGTGGTGGTGGGCCTCTTCGGAGTAACAGGGATGGTTCTTGACCTTTTCCCAGATCTCGGCGGGCATGTCGTCCGGGCCACCGGAGGAGCCGCAACTGGCCTTGCCCTCCCCTCCTGTCGTGCTGCAGCCGCCGGAGGCAGCGGTGGCGAGGATCTGGCTGACGGCCTGGCGGGTCTTGCTCAGGGCACTGGCATCAACGAAGGCGGTGGGTTGCGACATCGACGGGCCTCGTGGCTTGTGGGTGGATGACCCATCATTGCGAGAGCTGTGCCAGACCTGCGCACAGACCGCATTTCCTTATGAATCAGTCACTTGCGAACAAGCGCAAGGAGGCCCCGGTACGAGCAGGTGTTCTGATGCCGACAAAACCAACACGCCGGCGTTGTCGCGTTGCCTGCCGCTCCTGGGGCCGCGACAGGGCACAGGCCTTGCTGAGCTGCGGGGTATCACCACGAGAGGAGTGCCTCATGCAGATCGGTGTCGACACCGCACGCGCGGTCGAGAGCAAGCGCGCCTTCATCTTCGACCTCGACGAGATCAGCGCCACGGCGCTGCAGTTCATGCTCGCGGACGAGCTGGAGGTGAACGTCTACGGCAGCATCGCCGAGGCCCGCGCGCAGGCCACCAGCCGCGCGCTGGACGTGATCCTGCTTGGCGCGAGCATCGTCGAGGCGCAGACGGCGGCCATCGTCGGCCAGCTCAAGGCCGAATGGCCGGGTGTCCCGATCATCGCCTTCGGCCATGCTGACGACCCGGCCGTGCAAGCAGCGCTGGAGCAAGGCGCCCGCACGTCGATCACGCGGCCTTTCAAGGTGGAGGCGGTGCGGCAGCGGGTCAATGCGCACATTGGGCGGCGCGCGGTGTTGAGTGTGCCGGTGGTGGTGCAGGGGTGAGTGGCGCGGTGTAGCTGGCAGCGCCTGCCAGGCAGAAGCATCTAACCTGGCGGCTGTAGTGACAGCTCAAGGCTGGAAGCAGCCGGCTGCCGGTGGCGGTCCGCATAGGCAGCGATTGCCGCCTTCCGCCTGCCGGCTTTGAGTGACCGCGGTCGTTCCCCATTACAGCCATCGGCGGTCAGCGTGACAAAAGGACCGAACGTCCGGTCAACGAGGCTCAGCGGGCGTCGGAGGCGACGCCGTGTCGGGCGCGTCGATCGATAACTGCTTATCAGCCTTCCGAACTCACACTATCGACCCCAAGCAGCCAGTCTGCTGCCTCGATACGCTCGTCCAAAAGCGGGCGCTCCGTTGACTTGAGCGGCGCCAAAAGTGCGAACGCGTTAGCAGTCTTCGTTGAGCCGGCTTATTACTTTCACGCTGCGTCCGTTCACTTGGACAACCGTTTCGTTGACGTATGTGTCTGTGATACCCGAGAAGCAGATGATGTTCTTGGTTGCATCAATCGGGGTTATGGTTTTAATTTCAAGGTTTGAACCACTCAAAACGAGCCGCCTCTCGGCTCCCGCCCCCTTTCCAGTCACATAAACCTTCGTGTTGTCCGCGACGGCCGCACCGCCATTGAAGTAGATTTCTTCAATATATGTGACGCTACTCGCCGGAATTTCGAATCGCTTGACTTCACCAGGCGCACCCGTGCAGCCAAACAGAGCGCTGCAAAGCATGACGTACGAAACAGCAAGGATCAGCCAATTCATGGGCAACCTTTCAACTCGTCGTCTCTCACCAAAACGAGGCTCCGCCCGGGCCTAAAAACTTCAAGGAGCCTACCGCAATCCTGCCTGTCGTTACCGACCGTTCCTGGCCAAGAGTACCCGCTCGCAGTCGTTGCCGGAGGCAGCTGTCAACAATTGCTACGGAAGCTAAAGCCGCCCAGCTGTGAACAATGTCGCGGCAATTCGCGCAGGGCCTATCGTTTGTTCGGTAGCTTCGCAAATCTCGCGGCAACGTCTGTATGTCTAGCCACTCGATGGCCGTCTGAAGGTGCCAGTGTCAGGTTGCCCAAGCCTCTGATCACAGTGTGGCCACGTGCTTGAGAGCGAGCTAACGTGGCGCAGGATGGTGGCCGGACTGAGAATCCGACAGCCAGTTCGGTTGGGTGAATGACCGCGACCAGCCCTGAAGCGCCGTTCGCTGCCGGCGGCCGGCAGCTTTGCAGCGATTCCCGCCATCGGCGAGCAGCCACCGAGTTCACGCTGCCTGGCATGAAGCAGTCGCCGGCACACTCTGCCAGCTGACGGCTTCAACGACCGGTGTTGAGATTGCTGCGGTCATCCGGCGCGGCTGCCCGCGGCTCTCTTCGTCGACTCACGCTGGAATGTCTGCTGCTCGTGGGTTCGAAATGGCGCTATCGACCCGTTGCTGCCGGTCGATGGTGCTGGGTTCGGCGCCCGTTAGCGGACGCTCAACTCTGCTCCAGGAGACTCGCGTCGAACCAGACCTCCTCGTAGTTCTCGCTATCGATGAGAAAGCGATAGCCGGGCAGCAAGTCGAGGTACTCAACGGCAGCGGGCAAGGATTCGCCAAGATGCTCCACGTGCAGTGGGGCGAAGAAGTCATCGGCATCCGACAGCTCACCGCACCAGATGTACCAGCCATTCGTGGTTTCGGTAGGAGCAATGCGCATACCGTGAATCGGCTGTCGCTTCAAGGAAGAGATGGCCAAGCCAACCTTGGAGCCGGGTGAAGGTGAATGCGGCAGGCCCTGTGCCCACTCGCAAATCGTCTGTGCGCGGGAGATTTGCATCTACTTAGTTAGGGCCAACTAGTAATGCAGCCTACTCGAAAGCCACCGCCCTTCCATCGCCGAAGGTGAGATGGCTCAGTGGTAGTCCTGCTCGAGCTGATGGCGAATGGCACCGATGCGGACTACCTCGCCGCGGACTTCAAATGCGGCTATCAGTCCGGCGCTCCCGAAGGGGATGATCAGTTCACGTTGCTTGTCGTTCACGGCACGAGTGGCCTTGCGGCACGAGTACGGTGAGAACTCCAGCAGTCGAAGGGCTTTGTCGACCGCATCTCTGAGGCGCCGTACGACCTCGAGGTCAGGTGTCGCGCTGGTGAGCTCACGCTCGATGATGAAATCTTCGATCCGCAACAAGTCGACGGCGGCCTCCTCGGCGAGGATGACGCGGAAGACGGTCACTGCCCCGCGCTCGCCTTACCTGCGGCCAGTCGCTGACGCGCCGCTTCGAGCCGAACATCCATCTGCCGCAACACTTCCTGAGGTGAGATCCCGCTGTCTTCGCGCTCAGAACGCTCGACGGCCTCTCGGGCGCGTGCGAGGAAGGCGTCTTGCGTTCGCCGCCAAGCAACGCCATCGCGAACGCACGATGCGACGAAATCAGAGAGTGATTCGCCCTCGTCAAGGACGGCCTCGGCATCGCTTCTCAACGCGGGCTCGACACGCACGGCCGGGAGGGTAGAGGTCTTCATACAGGCAATGTAATGCAAATGTGATGCACAAGCAAGTATCTTGAGGCGCCACCCCGATTGGGTCGACAAGTGAGCTGCCGGTAAGCCGACACTCGCGACTGTCAGGTTATGGGCCGAGAGTATCCGCTCGCGGTCATCGCAGGAAGCAGCCGTCCGGGCCGGCCGACGGCCGATGTCCGCTCCTCAAGGCAGTGATCGAGTCTTGTCGATCCCTTGCTGCCGTTGGCGTCGGGAAAGCAGCCCCGAGGCAAGCAGCCCTTAAGCGCGGAAGATCAACGACAGGGCGTCGGGTGGCGCTTACCGGAACGCGTCTCTCAGCGAATCTCTTCCCAGGCTGCAATGCGCAGAACAGGCTGACCTCCAGTCGCATTCAGGCTTTGTGGTCCAACTGATCGGCAGTGAACTGGAGTGCGCGCAGCGCGAGTGCCGGATCCTCGCTGTACTGGGCCTGCACGATGGCGCCCTCCACGGCGATGGCCAAGGCCTCGGCCGTCTGCCTCCGCTGGCCCGACGGCGGCAACAAGGCTTCGATGGCCTCAGTCATCTGCTGCTTGTGCTGACGGGTGGCCTCAACGACCGCAGGGATCGCGGTCCCCATCTCGCTGACGCCGTTGAGAAAGGCACAGCCGCGGAAACCGCCGAGAGCCTGACCACTGAACCATTCGTTGAGCGCGGGCGGCAGCGCCTGTGCGCCTTGTGACACGCCACCGTGGCGCGCCAAAGCCTCGGTGAACCACGTCATCCACTGCTCATGTCGAAGCTTCAGGTACGCCAGGATGAGGTCGTTCTTGCTCGGGAAGTGTCTGTAGAAGGTCACCTTGGTCACGCCGGCCTCGGCGATGACGCGGTCGATCCCGGTGGCCCGCAGGCCCTCGACATAGAAGAGGTCGTGCGCCGTGCGCAGGATGCGTTCTCTTGCGGGCAGGCCGCCGGTGTTCACATCATTACGTGGGGTCATGCTCGCACTATAGACAGACTTGTCTACATGCATCAGAATTTGCATGTAGACAGATCTGTCTACATGCCGCCGGTCTGCGGCCGATCCCTACCCTTCAATGAAAGCCACTGCCATGGACACCCGCCCTCCGCTGCCGCCATTCACCCTTGAAACGGCCGTTCAGAAGATTCGCTTGGCCGAAGACGGCTGGAACAGCCGCGATCCTGCACGCATCGTGCTGGCCTACAGCCCAGACACCGTCTGGCGCAATCGGGCGGAGTTCCCTCGTGGTCGCGCCGAGGCGCAAGCACTGCTGGAGCGCAAGTGGGCGCGGGAACTGGACTATCGCTTGATCAAGGAGCTCTGGGCCTTCGGCGGCAATCGCATCGCAGTGCGGTTTGCGTACGAGTGGCACGACGACGCCGGCAACTGGTTCCGCAGCCACGGAAACGAGAACTGGGCGTTCAACGAACAGGGATTGATGACGCATCGCCACGCGAGCATTAACGACCAGCCGATCAAGTTCGAAGACCGCAAATTCCATTGGCCGCTCGGCCGGCGCCCGGATGACCATCCAGGACTCACAGCGCTGGGCCTTTGACCTTAAGGCAGCACGTCGGACGCGTGCAAGCCGAGCCCCAGCGTCGCGGAACCAGCCACCCGCCTGCACCATGAATTGAAGCGGTGCACTTGATCAAATGCCGGTCACGAGTTCTGTGCAGCTCGGGACTTCGAGCATTCAAAGAGCTGCGACGACCGATTCGCGGAAGCTGGCCCAACGACTGCTTTCGCGCTTGCGAATCGATCAGACCCGTGTCGACAACGCGTCGTGATTTGCCGGTCGCCACGGACCAAGCAGTCGGTCGCCCCCTGGCCCACCGGCATCGACGCATGGATGAGCGGCGAACGGCGGCTTCAGTTCGCTGACCGGTCACTGCGACGGGGGCCGCGTTCTCGCCCTCAACGACAGCAATGCGCCTCACAGCGTGACCAACGCGGCGGGCGCCGACAGACCGGGGCCGCTGCAGGGCCGCATACAGAGCTAGCTGCACTCACCAGAGTGAGGCCCAATGAATAGGCGCGTCCACGCCCTAGGCGCCCTTCAAAACTTGTGCACCTCGATGTTGTACTTCCGCAGCGCATACCCCAGCTGCCGCGGCGTCACGTGAAGCAGCCGGGCGGCCTTCGCCTGCACCCAGGCGCACTGCTCCATGGCCCATATGAGGCGTTCGCGTTCACCCATCGGCGGCTCATTGCCAAATTGGCGGGGCACCGCAGGCAGTCGTTCCGTGGGGCCGATGCGCACGACGCTATCCGAACCACCATCGATGTCGTCGTCCTCGTCTTCGTAGTCGTCGTCCATCGCTTCAGGCTGCGGCGACGGCGCCGAGGGCCGCGGCGTCTCCTTGATCGGGATGCGCACGACATGCACCGGGGCGACGGCGGCGACGGCGTCTTCTTTCTCGAGGTTGTGCAGCGTCTGCGTGAGGCAGCGGTTTTGCCGGCACGGGAAGGCCACCGCGCGGATGACGTCGCCCTCGGCCATGGTGGCGGTGCGTTCGATACAGTTCTCCAGCTCGCGCACATTGCCCGGCCAGTAGCAGTGCGTCAGCACATCCATCGCGTCAGGGCTGACCTTGAGCTTGCGCCGGTTCTCCTTGTTATAGCGGTCCAGGAAGTGGGCCACCAGCGGCGGGATGTCGCTGCGGCGCTCTCGCAGCGGCGGCAGGAAGATACTGACGACGTTGATGCGGTAGTACAGGTCCGCCCGGTACTCGCCACGCTTGACCATGCGCTCTAGGTCGCGGTTGGTAGCGCAGATGAGGCGCACGTCCACCTTGATGGTGCGATTGCCGCCCACGCGCTCGAACTCGCGCTCCTGCAGCACGCGCAGCAGCTTGGCCTGGAATGACCCGCTGATGTCGCCCACTTCGTCCAGGAACAGCGTGCCGCCATGCGCCTGCTCGAAGCGACCCTTGCGGTCCCCTGCCGCGCCGGTGAAGGCACCGCGCTCGTGGCCGAAGAGTTCACTCTCCAGCAGGCTTTCGGTGAGCGCTGCGCAGTTGACCTTGATGAAGGGCCCTTCGCGACGGGTGGAGTGAAAGTGGATGGCCCGCGCAATCGCCTCCTTGCCGGTACCGCTCTCGCCGCGCAGCAGCACGGTGGAGCGCGTGGGCGCCGCCTGGTGGACTTCTGCGAACACGCGCTGCATCTCCGGCGACGTCCCCACAACGCTGTCGAGCGTGTAGCGGCCTCGCGGTTCCGGGGCTAGCGCCTTCTGCAGCCGAGTCGTTTCCAGCTGCAGGCGCTGGTGCTCGGCCGTGACGGCCCGCGCCAGCACGAAGGCCTGGGCCAGCAGCGTGGCGGCCATCTTCAGCACGCGCTGGTCGTCGCTGAGCCGCGCCTTGCCGGCGACCTCGCGCTGCGCGGCCAGCACCCCGACGACCGTGTGGTCGCTGACCAGCGGCACGGCGAGGAAGCACAGCAGTCGGCCCTCCTGCGCACCAAAGGCGCCGGTGCGGTCGACGAACTCGGTGGACTCCGCAATGTTGGTGACGGTGGCCGGCACGCCCGACTGGAAGACGCGCCCGATGATGCCGTCGCCGCGCCGCCAGACACCACGCTCGACCTGCTCGCGGCTCAGGCCGGCAGCGCTGTGTACCCGGAGTGATTGCGCCTCGGTTGCAGCCTTGTCCTCTGTCTCGTCGGCCAGCACGATCATGGCCCGATCCAGCTGCAGGTGGACGGTCAGGACGTTCAGTGCGTCGCGGAAGCTCCGGTCCAGATCCAGAGATGCGCCGAGGATGCGGCAGATCTCATAGATGGTGATGAGCTCGACATGGGATCGTTCGGGGTGGGGCGCGGGAACCATGCTGCTACTGCCTCGCGGTTGACGGTCCGATCCAGCGGTGCTCCATCCCGGCACATGCCGGCTGGATCACCGCCCCTGCCATCGCGAGGAATGCAAGAAATCGGCCCGAAAGCGGAAGCCCGGCCCAAGCGCCCGAAGGGTCGGCTCCCGAATTGACTTAGATCAAGCGCCGCGGGCTGTTCGCCCGGGAAAGCGCATCACTTCAGCGCTTCGGTCAACGCAAAGATCGAGTTGGCAAAGGCCGGCACGGCCACCGGCTTGAGCACCGGCCTTGTGGAGATGCCCCGCCGCAGTGCAGGCGCCGCGTCGGTTTTGGGCTCGTGCACCACGGGCCGCGGCTGCTCGTCGGCCAGTTCCTGCAGCGACACGGAGGCCAGCGCCTCGGCCATGCGCTGGCTCAGGCAGGGCCAGTTGCCGTAGGACTTGGTGTCGCCACTGCGGGCCTCGGCATCCTCGTCCACCGCGGTGACGATGTCGGCCACGCTGATATCGCAAGCCGCGCGCGCCAGCTGGTAGCCGCCGCCCGGGCCTCGCACCGAATTCAGCAGGCCGTGCCGGCGCAGCGCCGCGATGATCTGCTGCAGGTAGGACAGCGACACGTCCAGCCGCTCTGCCAGTGGCGTCAGCGACACCGGGCCGGCGCCTGAGTGCAGTTCGAGATCCACCATCGCCGCGGCGGCGATGCAGGCGCGGCTGTTGAGAGTGAAGTGCAGCATGGGAGACCTTTCAGCCGAACTTGAACAGGATGCCGTGGCCGCCCCGGGGATATTCCCAGGCGACGTTGGTGTGTTCGGTGCAGATGACGCGGCAGCTGCCGCACTCCAGGCAGCCGTCGGTGATCAGCGTCACGCGGCCGTTGCCCTCGGTCTTGTAGCAGGCTGCGGGGCAGATGAAGGTGCACTGCTGGCTCTCGCAGTCGTTGGTGCAGACGTCGGCATCCTTGATCTTGATGTGCGGACGGCCGTGGTCGACCTTGTAGCGGTTCTGGAACAGCTTTTCTTCGACGTTGACGTTCATGGCGGGGCTCCTCAGCGGCGGGGGCACAAGGGGGATGACAAGGGTCAGCGGGTGGCTTTCCAGAGCTTCAGCGCGTCGCCCACCAGGCCGGTGAGCTTGCGGGCGGCGCGGAAGCTGCCGGTGACTTCACGCTGCTTGGTCAGCTTGTCCACGCCGTCCACGGTGAACATGGTCTTGGCGGCGCGGTTGACGAGCGCGGGATAGGTCGTGAAGAACTGCGGGCTCTTCTCCAGCACCTCGGGCATGTGGCGGTACTTCTTCAGGTCCTTCATGACGAAGCTATCGTCCAGAGCGTCCTTGTAGGCCTTCAGCGTCTTGGCGGACAGCGGCTTGCCAGCGGCCTTGGCGGCGATGACCGTCTCGGCGGCCAGGCGCCCGGTCGTCATTGCCAGGTTGGAGCCCTCGCGGTGCGCAGCGTTCACGAAACCGCCGGAGTCGCCAACGATCATCCAGCCCTCGCCGTAGATGCGCGGCACGGCGTTGAAGCCGCCCTCGGGGATCAGGTGGGCGCAGTACTCCTTCATCTCGCCGCCTTCGATGAGTGGGGCGATGGACGGGTGGGTCTTGAGCTTTTCCAGCAGCTCGTACGGTGACGTGCGCTTGGGGTTGGCCTTGAAGTCGGCCAGCATGCAGCCGACGCCGATCGTCAGCGAGTCCTTGTTCGTGTAGAGGAAGCCCGTGCCCACCATGCCTTCGGTGACAGAGCCCATCATCTCGATGACGACGCCCTCTTCTTCCTTGATGTTGAAGCGCGCCTGGATGGTTTCCTCGGGCAGGAACAGGATCTCCTTGACGGCCAGCGCCACGCTCTTGGGCGACAGCTCGCCGTGGAAGCCGGCCTTGCGCGCCAGCGTGGAGTTCACGCCGTCGGCCAGGATCACCACGTCGGCATGCACCTCGCCTCCCAGGCGGTCACAGCGCACGCCGGCCACGCGGTCGCCGTCGAGCAGCAGTTCCTCCACGGTGGTCTCGCAGATCAGCAGCGCACCGGCTTCGCGCACCTTGCTGGAGAACCACTTGTCGAACTGCGCGCGGATGATCGTGTAGCGGTTGTAGGGGGGCTTGTTGTAGTCGTCGCTGCGGTAGTGGGTGCCGACGAAGCTGTTGTCGTCGAGCATCCACATGCGCTGCTCGATGATGTGGCGCTCCAGCGGCGCGTCGTCGCGGAAGTCCGGGATGATCTTCTCCAGCGCGTCGCTGTACAGGATGGCACCCTGCACGTTCTTGCTGCCGGGGTACTCGCCTCGCTCGATCTGCAGCACCTTGAGGCCGGCCTTGGCCAGCGTGTAGGCGGCGGCATTGCCCGAAGGGCCGGCCCCAACCACGATCGCGTCGAAGTGTTCCTTGGCCATGATGGTTCTCCTCGGGGTTAGGCGACCTTGCGGACGCGCTTGTCGAGATGGGTGCGGAAGGCTTGCGTCAGCGCCGGCAGCACCTGCATTGCATTGCCGACGATGCCGTGGTGGGCGAAATCGAAGATCGGCGCGTTGGGGTCCGTGTTGATCGCGACGATGATGTCGCTGGACTCCATGCCCACGCGGTGCTGGATGGCGCCGGACACGCCGGCCGCGATATAAAGCTTGGGTCGCACGGTCTTGCCGGTCTGCCCGACCTGGCGCTCGGCTTCCAGCCAGCCGGCCTGCGTGACGGCGCGCGTGGCGCCCACCTCGGCGCCCAGCACGCGGGCCAGGTCCCACACCAGCTTGCAGTTGTCGGCGTTCTTCAGGCCCTTGCCAGCGGTCACGATGATGTCGGCATAGGCCAGGTTCACCGTGTTGCGGTTGGCGTCGGGAATGAACTCCAGCAGCTTGGTGACGATGTCGGTCTCGACCAAGCCCAGGTCCTTGCGGATGATGTCGCCCGTGCGCGTGTCATCGCGGCGCGGCATGGCGGCGGTACGCGGGCGCATCGTGGCCATCTGCGGCCGGTAGGCCAGCGTCATGATCGTGCACAGCAGCGAGCCGCCGAACGTCGGCCGCGTGGCGGCGAGCGCCCGGCCGTCGATGTTCAGCTCGGTGCAGTCGGCCGTCAGGCCCGTGGCCAGCGTCGTGGCGACAGAGCCGGCCAGGTCGCGCCCCATCGTCGTCGCGCCCAGCAGCAGGATCTCGGGCTGGTAGGTATTGACGAGGTCGGTCATGCCCTTCGTGAAGGGCTCGTTACGGTAGCCCTGCAGCACCGGGTCGCGCATGATGTAGGCGTGGTCGGCGCCGTACGCGTAGGCCTCCTTGGCATAGTTCTCCAGCGGGTCGTTCGGCCCGCCCAGCAGCACGCCGCTGACATCCACGCCCAGCTTGTCGGCCAGCTTGCGGGCCTCGCCCATCAGCTCCCAGCTGACGCTGTGCACCTGGCCGCGGTCGTGCTCGATGAACACCCACACGCCCTTGTAGGCCTTCAGGTGTTCAGGCAGCTCGGTGCTGCGGCCGGAACGGCCGGCCGTCTTGGCTGCGCCAGCGGCGGCCGCGGCCGCCATCGCGGGCTTGTCGGGTTCTGCCATGGTGTTCTCCTGTCGGTGCTGCGGTGGCGTGGGCTCAGGCGCTAAGACGGTCGACCGTCTCCTGCTCCAGCGTCGGATGGGTGGTGAAGATCTTCTGAAGCAGGTTCAGGCACACGTCGTTGACGTTGACGCCGTCGTCCACCGTCTGCATCTCCGCGCGCTCTTTGCGCGGCTTGGGCGCGAACACCTTGCTGACGATCGTCGGGCTGCCCTTGAGGCCGATCTTGGTGATGTCCTCGATGCCGGCATCGTCTTTGCTCCACTTGCGCACCGGCACGCGGGCGGCGCGCAGCATGTCGTCCATGGTGGCAAAGCGCATCTCGTTCGTGCCCTCCAGCATCGTGATGAGGCTGGGCAGCGTTGTCTTCAGGCGCTGCACGCCGCCTTCGGCGCGACGCTCCACGGTGATGCTGCGGCCGTCGAGGTCCACCTCGTTGATCTTGCTGACGTAGGTCAGCAGGTTCCAGCCCAGCCGCTTGGCCACGCCGGGGCCGACCTGCGCCGTGTCACCGTCGATGGTCTGCTTGCCGGTGAAGACGAGATCCACCTGCTGCTCCTCGCTGATCTTGCGGATGGCAGCGGTGAGCGCGTAGCTGGTGGCCAGCGTGTCGGCACCGGCAAAGGCGCGGTCGGTCACCAGCACCGCATCGCTCGCACCGAAGCTGATGCACTTGCGCAGCGCCTCTTCCGCCTGCGGCGGGCCCATGCACAGCATCGTGACGCGGCCGCCGAACTGGTCCTTCAGGCGCAGCGCCTCCTCCAGCGCGAACAGGTCGTAGGGGTTCACGATGGCCGGCACGCCCTGACGCATGATGGTGTTGGTCACGGGGTGGACGCGGATCTGCGCCGAGTCCGGGACCTGCTTGATGCAGACGACGATGTGCATGATGGGCTCCTCAGGCCGCAGCGCGGCGGGGAAGGCTCTGGCGAAGGCTGTCGAGGGTGACGTGCTGCTTGCCATCGACGTCCTGGAACACCTTGAAGACCTTCTGCTGCGCGGCGGTCGAGGTGGTGAAGTCCAGGTAGGCCTGGCGCAGCATCTCGCGGTAGCGGCGGAAGAGCTCGATCTCATCGTCGATCGCTGCCAGCCCCTCGGCGCGGTGCAGATACTGGTAGAAGCGCTTGAGGATGTGCAGACGGTTCACGTGCACGACGCGCTCGTCGTAGTCGATGCCGAAGAACTCGAGAAATTCATTGGCGCTCGACAGCGCCTTGAGTTGTTGCATGAGGTCCATGGATCGTCTCCTTCAGGCGTGATGGCGGGGGGTGCGGATCACCTCGTTGATGAGGTGGCGCAGTTCGGCACGGTCGAGCTGGCGCTTGGTGCGCATCGCGTGGTCGCGAACGCGGGCCAGCAGGGGTTCGAGGACGTGGTCGGCCACGTCGAGCTGCAGCCGCTGCAACTCCAGCCGCAGACCGGCCGAGCCGCTGTGCTTGCCCAGCACCAGCGAATGGCTGCGGCCCACTTCCGCGGGGTCGAAGGTCTCGTAGTTGCGGCGGTCCTTCAGCAACCCGTCGACGTGGATGCCCGACTCGTGAGAGAACACAGCCTCCCCGACGATGCACTTGCCCGGGGGCACCGGGCGGCCCGAGGCGGCGGCAACACGCTGCGACAGGCTGACGAGCGAACGCGTGTCGACACCGCTCTCGATGCCGTACAGGTGCCGCAGCCCCATGACGACCTCTTCCAGCGCGGCATTGCCCGCACGCTCGCCCAGGCCGTTGACTGTCGTGCTCGCGTGCGTGGCGCCGGCCCGGATGGCCGCGAGCGTGTTGGCCGTGGCCAGGCCCAGGTCGTTGTGGGCGTGGATCTCGATCTCCAGGTCGGTCGCCGCACGCAGGCGCTCGATGCGCTCGCGCGTGGTGAACGGGTCCAGCAGGCCCAGCGTGTCGGCAAAGCGCACACGGATCGCGCCGGCGGCCTCGGCCGTGCCGGCGACGAGCGCGAGGAAGTCGTCATCGGCCCGCGAGGCGTCCTCCAGCCCCACGCTGGGCACAAGACCGGCATCGCGCGCATCGGCCACACAGCGCTGCACCGTGGCCAGCACCCAGGCGCGGTCCCGGCGCAGCTTGCGACTGATCTGTTGGTCCGACACCGGTACCGACATGTGGACGACGTCGGCGCCGCACTCCGCCGCGACGTGCAGGTCCAGCTGCGACATGCGGGCCCACACCATCGTCCGCGCGCGCAGGCCGGCATGTGTGATGGCGCGGATGGTGTCGATCTCCGTCGTGCCCATCGCCGCGATGCCCACCTCCAGCTCCGGCACGCCGGCTCCGTCGAGGGCATGGGCGATGGCCAGCTTCTCGTCACGGGAGAAGGCGACGCCGGCGGTCTGTTCGCCATCACGCAGCGTCGTGTCGTTCAACGTACAAGGCCAGGGATGCGAGGCGGTTTGCATGGGGTGACAACTCCGAGTCTTGCCCTCTTCATCGCAAAGGCTGTGCCATGCCGCAGAACACGCTAAGCCATTGATTTGGCGGGGCTTTGTGCTGCTCCCACCGGGCCCGGCGACCATGTGGGAATTGTTCGCTTGTCGACAGGTTCGCCAGTACGCCTGCGCGCGCCATAAACGACGATGCCGCCCTCGGGGCGGCATCGCGTTGTGCGGTGACGGGCGCCCGCCATGGCGCGCTACTTCTCGCGTGCGTGGTTCTTCGTGTAGCGCGGCAGCTCGATGACGAGGGCCTCGCCACGAACCTTGATGCAGCAGGCCAGGCGCGACTGCGCGTCCACGCCCCAGGCGTCATCGAGTTGGTCTTCTTCCTCGTCGTCGGGCGGGGTCAGCGCCTGCGCGCCGTCCCGTACATGCACGTGGCAGGTGGCGCAGGCGCAGACCTTCTCGCACGCATGCTCGATGGCCACGCCGGCCTCCAGCAGCTCGTCGACGAGCTTGCGGCCGCGCCGCGCCTGGAAGTTCAGGCCGGCGGGGCAAAGCTCCGGATGTGGCAGGACGGTGACCTTCGTGGTGACCACCGTGGCGGTAGTGTCGGGGGAAGACGCGGTCTGGGTCATGGGTGGGCTTTCAAACCGAGATCTGGTCCATCGTGCGGCCGGCCAGCGCCTCGCGCACGCGGGCGTCCATGCGGCGGCCGGCGAAGGCGGTAGTGGCCTGATTCAGCGCCTCCGTCGCGGCACGCAACTGCTCGCGCTGCAGCTTCTGCTCGGGCAGCGTCTGGCCCTCGCTCTCGGCGCACTGCGCCAATTCGTCGGCCACGCCCTGCATCGCGCGCAGGATGCCGAACTGCTCGCGCGGCAGCAGCAGCTGCTGGTCCTGGGCGATGGCAGCCTCCACCGCGTCCAGCAGCCGGCGCGCCTCGATCTCCGCTTCGCGCAGCAGGCGCGCCGCGGCATCGCTCTCGACGCTCTGCATCGCCGAGCGCAGCATCTCCGCCACAGCGTCGTGGCCAAGGCCGTAGCTGGGCTTGACCTCCACATGCGTCTGCACGCCCGTCGTCTGCTCGCTGGCACGCACCGACAGCAGCCCGTCGGCGTCGATCTGGAACGTCACGCGGATGCGCGCGGCGCCCGCCACCATCGGCGGTATGCCATGCAGCGTGAAGCGCGCGAGCGACCGACACTCGCTGACCAGCTCGCGCTCGCCCTGCACGACATGGATGGCCATCGCCGTCTGGCCGTCCTTGAACGTGGTGAACTCCTGCGCGCGCGCCGTCGGCACCGTGCTGTTGCGCGGGATGATTTTCTCGACCAGCCCGCCCATGGTCTCGATGCCCAGCGACAACGGGCACACGTCGAGCAGCAGCAGCCCCGAGTCGCCCGCGGCGCGGTTGCCGGCCAGCTGGTCGGCCTGGATGGCGGCGCCCAGCGCCACGGCCTGATCGGGGTCGATGCCGGTGAAAGGCTCGCGGCCGAACAGGTCGGCCACGGCACGGCGTACGACGGGCATGCGCGTGGCGCCGCCCACCAGCACGACGCCATCGACCTCGGGCGCACGCAGGCCCGCATCGCGCAGCGCGCGCTTGACCGGTGCTAGCGTGCGCTCCACCAGCGGGCGGGCCAACGCCTCGAACTCGTCTCGCGTCAGCCGCGCGATCTGCACGGCGCCATCGACACGCTCGCAGCGCAGCGGCGCTTCAACAGCAGTCGTCAGCGCTTCCTTGGCCTGGCGGGCGGCGGCGCGCAGCGCGGCGGCATCGCGGGCCGTCCAGGCGACGGCGGCGTCCTGCGCGCAGAACCAGTCGACGATGGCCTGGTCGAAATCGTCGCCGCCCAACATCGCGTCGCCGTTGGTGGACAGCACCTCGAACACGCCCTTGGACAGCCGCAGGATGGACACGTCGAACGTGCCGCCGCCGAGGTCGTAGACGACGTAGACGCCTTCGTTGGCGGTATCTAGCCCGTAGGCGACGGCCGCCGCCGTCGGCTCGTTGAGCAGGCGCAGCACGTTGAGGCCGGCCTGCTGGGCGGCGTCCTTCGTCGCCTGGCGCTGGGCGTCGTCGAAATATGCCGGCACGGTGATGACGGCGCCGACAAGCGCGCCGCCCATCGATGCCTCGGCGCGGTCGCGCAGCGCACGCAGCACCTCGGCGCCCACGTCCACCGGCGACTTCAGCCCCAGCTGCGTCGGCACGCCCACGGCACCGGCACCCAGCGACTGCACCTCGTAGGGCACCGTGCCGGGCTTGATGTCGGCTAGCGCACGGCCGATAAGACGCTTGGCCGAGGCCACCGTGTTCTGCGGGTCTTGCGCAGCCCGCATGCAGGCCTCATCACCCACCAGCACGCGGCCGTCTGCGCCGTAGTGCACGACAGACGGCAGCAGCCGGCGGCCCCGTGCATCCTCCAGCACGGTGGGCACGCCGCTGCGCACGGTTGCGACCAGCGAGTTGGTCGTGCCCAGGTCGATGCCGACTGCGAGCCGGTGCTGGTGTGGCGCCGCCGCCCGGCCGGGTTCGGCGATCTGCAGCAAGGCCATGGCGTTTCTCCGAGTCGTCGTGGGTCAGCGCACCGCGGTCGTCAGACTGCGAAGCTTTCCCCGCAGCCGCAGTTGGCGGTGGCGTTGGGGTTGTGGAACTTGAAGCCCTCGTTGAGGCCCTCGCGAACCCAGTCGAGCTGGGTGCCGTCGACCATCGGCAGGCTCTGGGCGTCTACCAGCAGCGTGACGCCTTCGGTCGTGAACTGGTGATCGTCGGGCGCGGGCGCCTCGGCGAACTCCAGTGCGTACGCGTAACCGGAGCAGCCGCTGGTCTTCACGGCGATGCGCAGGCCGTAGCCGCTGCCGCGCTGCGTCAGCGCCTTCTGGATCTGGCTGGCGGCCTTGGGGGTGACGGTCAGGCTCATGACGGGCTCCCGAAGGTCAGACGGAGAAGGAGCTGCCGCAGCCGCAGGTGCTGGCGGCGTTGGGGTTGCGGATGACGAAGCGCGAGCCTTCGAGGCTCTCCTCGTAGTCGATCTCCGCACCCAGCATGTATTGCAGGCTGCTGTTGTCCACGACGACCTTCAGCGTGCCGGCCTCGATGGTGGTGTCGTCGGCCTTGGTTTCCTCGTCATAGGCGAAGCCGTACTGGAAGCCCGAGCAGCCGCCACCGGTGACGAAGATGCGCAGCTTGAGGTTGGGATCGCCCTCCTCGGCCAGCATGCCGCTGACCTTGCTGACGACGGCGTCGCTGACCTTGAGGAGCGGCGCGCCTTCCGGCAGCGTGAAGGGCACGGCCGCCGCAGGCATGCCCGAGGACGTGGAGCAGGACGAGCCGGTAGCGTGGGTCTGGCAAGAAGACATGGGGAACTCCTGGATGAGGGGATGGGGGGCGTCAGGCGGCTGCGGGGCTGCAGACGGGCTGCTCGATCGCCTCGCCGCGGCGCTGGCGGTAGTCGGCCACGGCCGCCTTGATGGCGTCCTCGGCCAGGATGGAGCAGTGAATCTTGACCGGCGGCAACGCCAGCTCTTCGGCGATCGACGTGTTCTTGATGTCGAGCGCCTGGTCCAGCGTCTTGCCCTTCACCCACTCGGTCACGAGAGAGCTGGAAGCGATGGCCGAGCCACAGCCGTAGGTCTTGAATTTGGCGTCCTCGATCAGCCCGGTGGCCGGGTTGACGCGGATCTGCAGCTTCATGACGTCGCCGCAGGCCGGCGCGCCGACCATGCCGGTGCCGACGTCCTCGTCGTCCGCCTGGAAGGCGCCGACGTTGCGGGGGTTCTCGTAGTGGTCGATGACTTTGTCGCTGTAGGCCATGGGGTGCTCCGTCTATTGATAAGGCAGCTCAATGCTCTGCCCACTGGATGGTGTTGAGGTCCACGCCGGCGCAGTGCAGGTCCCACAGCGGGCTCAGCTCGCGCAGCCGGGCCACGGTCTGGGCCACGCGCTGCACGGCGGTGTCGACATGGGCTTCGGTCGTGTAGCGACCGATGGAGAAACGGACGGAGCTGTGCGCCACCTCGTCGGGCAGGCCTAGCGCGCGCAGCACGTAGCTGGGCTCCAGGCTCGCCGACGTGCAGGCCGAGCCCGACGACACGGCGATGCCCTTCATACCCATCAGCAGCGACTCGCCCTCCACGAAGGTGAAGCTGACGTTCAGGTTGTGCGGCACGCGCTGGTGGAGGTCGCCGTTGACGCGGATCTCGGGGATGTCGGACAGCCCCTTCAGCAGCCGGTCGCGCAGCATGCGAACGCGCTCGTTCTCGGCGGCCATGCCCTCGTGCGCAAGGCGGTAGGCCTCGCCCATGCCGACGATCTGGTGCGTCGGCAGCGTGCCCGAGCGCATGCCACGCTCGTGGCCGCCGCCGTGGATCTGCGCCTCGATGCGCACACGCGGCTTGCGGCGCACGTACAGCGCACCGATGCCCTTGGGGCCGTAGATCTTGTGCGCCGACAGGCTCAGCAGGTCCACCTTCAGTTCGCCCAAGTCGATGACGACCTTGCCGGCAGCCTGGGCCGCGTCGACATGGAAGATGATGCCCTTGCTGCGGCACAGCTCGCCGATGGCGGCGATGTCCTGCACCACGCCAATCTCGTTGTTGACGAACATGACCGACACGAGGATGGTGTCGGGCCGGATGGCGGCCTTCAGCGCCTCCATGTCGACGAGGCCGTCCGCTTGGACGTCGAGGTAGGTGACCTCGTAGCCCTCGCGCTCCAGCTCACGCATCGTGTCCAGCACGGCCTTGTGCTCGGTCTTCACGGTGATCAGGTGGCGGCCCTTGGACTTGTAGAACTGCGCCGCGCCCTTGATGGCGAGGTTGTTGGACTCGGTGGCGCCCGAGGTCCAGACGATCTCGCGCGGGTCGGCACCGATCAGCTTGGCCACATGCTCGCGGGCGATCTCCACCGCCTCCTCCGCCGCCCAGCCGTAGGCATGGCTGCGGGACGCCGGGTTGCCGAAGTTCTCGTACAGGTAAGGCACCATCTTCTGCACGACGCGGGGGTCGACGGGTGTGGTCGCCGCGTAGTCGAGGTAGATCGGTTTGGCGTCCAGCTTCAGGTCCATGCACATCTCCTTGAGGGCGACCGCGGGTGCGTATGGCTCTCTTTAATCAAGGAGCGTGCCAAGGCATCGACGCCCGCGGCTTTCGAGAAAACCTGACCCAGATCAAAGACTTGGCGCTGCCGGGTGCTTTTGTCGTGCGGTAACGCCGCGGGTCGCCGCACGAAGCTGTCGGTTTTGTCGCAACCGCGACGCGACATTTGCTGCGCGGGCCACGGTACCCCGGCGCACAGCCTTGGGCGCGGCGCTTGCTTGCCCTTGGCAGCCGCCACAACTCTGACTCACGCGCCATGAACCTCTTCACCGGTGAGAGTTCCGATGCCTACTTCGGCGGCGACGTGCCCGCCAGCATCCGCCCGCTGCTGGAGCGAGCCGCCGCGGCGCCCAGGGAGGAAGTGGGCTCGCTGTTGTGGACGGCCCGCGCGCTGGCGCCAACGGTGCTGCCCATCTACTACGCGCTGTACAAGCACCATGCCGGCCGGCGCGAGTTCGACCAGGCCCACGCCGCGGCCACGCGCGGCCTGCTCGAAGCGGCACGCCAGGCCGGGCTGGACACCGACTGGCGCCGCGTCACGCCGCAGACCGTACCCGCCGGCGTCGACTTCCAGCAAAACGGCCCGGCGCGCTTCTGGCTGTTCACGCTGAAGGCGCTCGCCTTCATCGCGTTGCGACGACAACTGCCGGACGAAGCCGCCGAGCTGCTCGCGCAAATCGCTCGGCTGGACACCGGCGGTGCGCGCGTGGGCGACGAAGTCATTGCCCGGCTGCTGGCCTCGCTGGGCTGAGATGCCGGCCACAGGGGCCCTCGGTCTGAGGTGGCCGATGCCGCCGCGGCCATCGGCCGCTTCAGAGAAGTGATTAGCAACGCCGGCTGCGGCATGCCTACGATCGCGCGCCGGATGCCCCGGCGTTCCGCCTGAAGGACCTGCCTGCGTGTTCTCCCGCCTCACTGCCCTGCTCTGCACCACCCTCGCGCTGACCGCGCCGGTCCGTGCCGAGAACCCGATCGTCCAGACGAACTTCACCGCCGACCCGGCGCCGCTGGTACACCGGGGCGTCGTCTACCTCTACACCAGCCACGACGAGGACGACGCCAAGGGCTTCAAGATGCGCGACTGGCGGCTCTACACGTCGCGCGACATGTCCAACTGGACGGACCGCGGCGTGGTGGCGTCGCTGGCCACTTTCCCCTGGGCCAACCAGCACAACGACGCCTGGGCGCCGCAAGTGGTCGAGCGCCATGGCAGGTTCTACCTCTACGTACCGGTGACCGTACCGGGCACCGCGCCCGGCGAGCCGCGCAACGTCATCGCCGTGGCCGTGGCGGACCGGCCCGAAGGCCCCTTCAAGGACGCGCTGGGCAAGCCGCTCATCGACCGCGGCCACGGCTTCTTCGACCCCACCGTCTGGATCGACGACGACGGCCAAGCCTACCTCTACTGGGGCAATCCCAGCCTCTGGTACGTCAGGCTGAACGAGGACATGGTCTCGTACTCGGGCGAGATCACGAAGGTCGCCAACATCCCGCGCAACTACCAAGAAGGTCCCTGGTTCTACAAGCGGCAGGGCCGCTACTACATGGCCTACGCCTCCACCTGCTGCCCGGAGGGCATCGGCTACGCGATGAGCGACAGCCCCACCGGCCCCTGGGTCTACCGGGGCAACCTGATGGACGGCAACCGCAATTCCAACGGCAACCACCCCGGCATCGTCGAGTTCGAGGGCCAGGCCTACCTATTCGGATTCAACTACAACCTCAACTTCGCCGACACGCCCCTGCATCGCGAACGCCGCTCCGTCACCGTGACGCGCCTCGACTACCGGCCCGATGGCAGCGTTGACCTGCTGCCCTGGTGGGACGACGTGGGCGTGCCGCCCCTGCATCCCTTGTCGCCGTACGAGCGCGTGGAAGCCGAGACCATCGCCTGGACCTCCCGCCTGAAGCGCGTCGAGGACCGTTCGATCTACTGGGCGCCGGGTATCAAGACGGCCCACAGCGAAGCCGTCGGCATGTACGTCACGCGCATCTCGGACCGCGACTACATCAAGGTCAACGGCGTGGACTTCGGCCCGCGCGGCGCGGCACGCTTCGTCGCCAACGTCGCCAGCGACCTGGATGGCGGCCAGATCGAGCTGCGGCTGGACAGCCCGGATGGCCCTCACCTCGGCACGCTGACCATCGCCCGCACGGGCGGCGGAGACCGCTGGCAGCAGCAAAGCGTGCCGGTGGCCGGCGCAACGGGCCAGCACGACCTCTATCTGATCTTCCACGGCCGCGGCGAGCCTACGCTGTTCAACTTCGACCACTGGCGCTTCGAGCGCCGCTGAGCCCCAGGGAGCCGGCACGCTTGATTGCCATCAATCGCGAACGATGGCGGCCACGCTAGCGTGCGGGCATGAATCCGAACCGCCCCCTCGCCGCCGGCACCGATGCCCCTGACCACCAGGCGCCGCACGGGCCGGGCCCAGGCCTGACGACGCCCGCGTCAGGCCTCAGCCAGGTGGAGGCGGCCGCGCGCCTGGCCGCGCACGGCCCCAACGAGATGGCCGACCACGAACGCCAGGGGTTCGGCGCCACGCTGCGCAACGTGCTGACGGAACCCATGTTCCTGATGCTGCTGGGTGCCGCCGGCCTCTACCTCGTCGTCGGTGACCTGGGCGAGGGCCTGCTGCTGGCCTTCTTCGCCGTTGTCACCGTGGGCCTCGTCATCGTGCAGGACCGCCGCAGCGAACACGCGCTGGACGCGCTGCGCGGCCTGGCCGCGCCGCAGGTGCGCGTGCTGCGCGAGGGCCGCGCGCAGCGCCTGCCGGCACGCGAGCTGGTGCCCGGCGACCTGATGCTGCTGGCCGAGGGCGAGCGCATCGCCGCGGATGGCTGGGTGCGCGAGACGGTGGGGCTGGGTGTGGACGAATCGCTGCTGACCGGCGAGTCCGTACCGGTGCGCAAGCACGCCGCTGCGGTAGCACTGGACGCCCCGCCCGCGCCCGGCAGCGAGGACACGCCCATGGTCTATGCCGGCACGCTGGTCGTCGGCGGCCACGCGCTCGTCGAGGTCGTCGCGACCGGGCGCGGCACGCAGGTGGGTCGCATCGGCGCCTCGCTGGCCGACATCGAGACCGCTCCGACGCCGCTGCAGCGCCACCTGCAGCGGCTCGTGCGAGCCTTCGGCGTCGGGACGGTGCTGGCTTCCGGCGCGATCGCGTTGGGCTACGGGCTGATCTACGGCAACTGGCTGCAAGGCCTGCTGTCGGCACTGGCGCTGGGCATGGCGATGCTGCCGGAAGAGTTCCCGATGGTGCTGACCGTTTTTCTCGCGCTGGGCGCCTGGCGGCTGGCCCGCGTGCAGGTGCTGTCACGCCGGCCCGCCGTCGTCGAGGCACTGGGTGCCGCCACCGTGCTGTGCGTGGACAAGACCGGCACGCTGACCGAGAACCGCATGCGGCTGCGCCGCCTTGTCACGGACACCGCGGACGTCACCCTGGAGCCCGACGCGCCTCTTCCCGAGGCCGTGCACCGGCTGCTGGAATACGCCATGCTGGCGTCCCGCCGCGGCAGCACCGATCCGATGGACCGCGCACTGCTGGGCCAGGGTGACGCCGCGCTGGCCGACTCCGAGCACCTGCACCCCGACTGGCAGCTGGCGCACGAGTTCCCGCTGACGGCCGGGCTGCTGGCCATGTCGCAGGATTGGACCGATGCCGAGGGCGTCCACCGCGTCGCCGCCAAGGGCGCGCCCGAAGCCGTCTTCGGCCTCTGCCATCTGCCGCCCGAGCGCATCGCCGCGCTGCAGGACCGACTGCGCACGCTTGGCGAGGCCGGGCTGCGCGTGCTGGCCGTCGCCGAGGGCACGGCGCCGGCCGGCAGCACGGTGAGCGACCCGCACGAACTGGACTTCCGGCTGCTGGGCTTTGTCGCCTTCGAAGACCCGCTGCGCCCCAGCGTGCCGCCGGCCGTCGCGCAGGCCCGCGAGGCCGGCATCGCCGTGGCGATGATCACCGGCGACCACGCCGCGACGGCGCTGGCTATTGCCCGCCAGGCCGGCATCCCGACGGAGGCTGGCGCGCTGACCGGCGCCGACATCGCCGCACTGGACGATGCCGGGCTGGCCGCTGCCGTGCAACGGGTGCGCGTGTTCGCCCGCGTGCAGCCGGAGCAGAAGCTGCGGCTGGTCGAGGCCTTCCGCCGCAACGGGGAGGTCGTGGCGATGACGGGCGACGGTGTCAACGACGCGCCGGCGCTGAAGGCCGCCCACATCGGCATCGCGATGGGCGTACGCGGCACGGACGTGGCCCGCGAGGCCGCCGGCCTCGTGCTGCTGGATGAAGACTTCGGCCGCATCGTCGGCGGCGTGCGCATGGGCCGCCGCATCTTCGACAACCTGCGCAACGTCATGGTCTACATCACCGCCATCCACGTGCCGGTGGCCGGGCTGGCGCTGCTGCCGCTGCTGCTGGGGCTGCCGCCGCTGATGCTGCCGGCCCATGTCGTGCTGACCGAGATGGTCATCGACCCGGTCTGCTCGCTGGCCTTCGAGGGCGCCCCCGAGGCGCCCGGCCTGATGCAGCGGCCACCGCGCCGCTCGGACGCCGGCATCGTCGGCTGGCCCATGCTGTGGCAGGGCCTCGTACAGGGCCTATGTCTGCTCGGGGCCACGCTGACCATCGACGTGCTGGCCCTGCAGGCCGGCCACGGCGAGGACGTGGCCCGCACTTTGGCCGTCGTCGCACTGACCGTGGGGAACCTCGGGCTGGCCGCCGCCAATGCGCTGTCCGGCAACGGCTGGCGGGCACTGGCGGCGCCGGGCTCTCGCATGCTGTGGGCCGTCACAGCCGGCGCCAGCGCGGTGCTGGCGCTGGCGGTGGCGCTGCCCGGCGCGAGGGCCTTGCTGCACTTCGGCCTGCCCGCGGCCGGCGACCTGGGTCTGGCCATGTGCGGCGCCGTGGTCGCGGTGGCACTGGGCGTCGCGCTGAGCCACCGCTTGCGGCGCGGCGACTGATGGGTTGAGCTTCTTCCGGCCGCGCCGGAAACAAGCTCAATCTCTGACAACACGACTCTTGACCCGCGTCAATGCCGGCCCGCCCCAGGCCGCAATGATGGCCATGCACACGCGCTGCATCGCGGTGAAGGAGAAATGTCATGGGCTACCCGAGCATCCTCGTCCATCTCGACAACGGCCGCACCACGCCCGGCCGCATCGCCACGGCGGTCTGCCTCGCCGAGCGTTTCGACGCCCACCTCACGGGGCTGGCGCCCACCGGCTGGGCCAGCATCCCGCCCGATGTGGGCGGCGCGCTCGGCCTGGCCGCCTACCAGGAAGCCACGATGGACGCGCTGCGCGAGCAGGCCGACGACTGCGTGCGCCACTTCCTCGAACAGGCGTCCGGCGGCAACCTGCGGTCCTACGAGGGTCGGGCCGACGTGGGCTTTGCCGAGGAGGTCATGACGCTGGCGGCCCGCTACTGCGACCTGACCGTCGTCACGCAGCCCGACCCCGACCTCGCCCAGTCGCCCCGCATTGCCGAGGAGTTGCTGCTGCGCTCCGGTCGGCCGCTGCTCGTGCTGCCCTATGCGGGTGACGCGGCGCTGCCGCCCGCGCCGCGGGTGCTGGTCGGCTGGAACGGCAGCCGCGAGGCGGCCCGCGCGCTGCACGATGCGCTGCCGCTGCTGAGGGCCGCCACCAGCGTGCAGGTGGCCGTCTTCGAAGCGCCGGACGACATCGACAGCCCGCATGGCGACCTGCCCGGCGCCGACATCGGCCTGTGGCTGGCCCGCCACCGCGTCAAGGTGGACGTGAACTTCGTGCCGGTTGCCGTATCGGCCGGCGAGGCGCTGCTGTCACACGCGGCCGATGCCAGCGCCGACCTCATCGTCGCAGGCGGCTACGGGCATTCACGCTTCCGAGAGGCGGTGCTGGGCGGCGTCACCCGCACACTGCTGCGCAGCTCGCCGGTGCCCGTGCTGCTGTCGCACTGAGCCGCGGCGACTTCAGCGTGCCACCAGCACCGGCACGCTGGCCATTGCCAGCACCGCCTGGCACTGGCTGCCCACGACGCCCGCCAGACGGCCGCCGAGGCCGTGGGAGGCCATGATGATGAGGTCGCAGCCTTCGCGGTTGGCCGTCGCGATGATCTCGTGGCACGGCGCCTGATCGCTGAGCACGACGCGCCGCTCGATCGCCACGTCAGCACCAATGGCGCGTTCGATGGCGGCCGCCAGCTGGCGTCCACCCTCGGCCACGATGTCCTCGCGCAGCTGCCGCGCGTCCGGATGGCCCTGCACGGCCGCCTTCACGTAGCCGGCCAGGCCGTAGTCCTTGGCGACCAGCAGCGCCGTCACACGGCCGTCATGGCCCAGGCGATGCGCCAGCGCCAGCGCGGCGTCGGCCAGCACCGAGCCGTCGGTGGCCACCAGCACATGCTTGAAAACGGCACCCATGTCAGTTCCCTGCTCCCTTGTGGTGCGGCGATGCTGCGCGCCGCCAGTGCTGCCGGCCTTGCGCTGGATCAACGCGTTGGGTTGACGTCGCTCAAAGCTGCGCCGGTGGCCGCTGGCGACGATGACCGCCATGACGCAACGCCATCTCGACCGACTGCTGACGCCCCAGTCCGTGGCCATCTTCGGCGCCTCGGACAAGCCCGCTCGCGTGGGCACGACCGTCTGGCGCAACCTGCGGTCGGGCGGCTTCCAGGGGCCGGTCGTGGCCGTCAACCCGCGGCTGGCGAGGCTCGACGGCCAGCGCTGCTATGCCAGCGCGGCCGACCTGCCCTTCATCCCCGACCTGGCCGTGCTCTGCACCCCTCCGGCCAGCATTGCGCCACTGGTGGCCGACCTGGGCGCGCGCGGCACGCGCGCGGCCATCATTGTCACGGCGGGCCTGTCACCCGCCGACAAGCAGGCCGTGCTGGACGCCGCCCGCCCCCACATGCTGAGGCTGCTGGGCCCGAACTGCATCGGCCTGTTGAGCCCGCACCTCGGGCTCAACGCCAGCTTCACGCACACCCACGCACGGCCGGGCGAGCTGGCGCTGGTGTCGCAGTCCGGCGCGCTACTGACCGCGCTGCTGGACTGGGCCAACAAGCAGCGCATCGGCTTCTCGCACCTGATCTCGCTCGGAGAGAACCTGGACGTCGACTTCGGCGACCTGCTGGACCATCTCGCTGGTGACCCGCACACCCGCGCCATCCTGCTCTACATCGAGTCGGTCAGCTCGCCACGCAAGTTCATGTCGGCCGCGCGGGCCGCGGCGCGGGCCAAGCCGGTCATCGTCGTCAAGGCCGGCCGTGCGCCGGCGGGCATGCAGGCCGCGGCCTCGCACACCGGCGCGCTGGCCGGCTCGGACCTCGTCTTCGACGCCGCCATCCGCCGCGCCGGCATGCTGCGCGTGGACACGCTCAAGGAACTATTCATCGCCGCCCAGACGCTGGCCCGCTTCCGCGACAACCCGGCCAGCGAGCTGATGGTCATCACCAACGGGGGCGGCGCCGGCGTCATGGCGGCCGATGAGGCCGCCCACCTGGGCGTGAAGCTCGCGCGGCCGGGCGATGCGCTGATGCGCCGGCTCAACACAGTGCTGCCGGGCAACTGGTCGCACGGCAACCCGGTGGACATCATCGGTGACGCCCCCGTGCAACGCTATGTGGACAGTTTCGACGCGCTGCTCAATGCGCCCGAGGCCGGCGCGCTGCTCTTCGTCCACGCGCCGACCGCCATCGTCGACAGCCGCGACATCGCCGAGGCCTGCGCACCGCAGCTGGCCCGGCACCCCGGCCGCGTGATGGGTTGCTGGCTGGGCGGTGACACGGTGGAGCCCGCACGGCGCTGCTTCGAGGCCGCTGGCATCGCCGACTACGAGACGCCCGAGGAAGCCGTGCGCGCCTTCTCGCTGATGCAGACCTACCGGCGCAACCAGATGACCCTGCGCCAGACGCCCGCCGCCAGCACACTGGCCGAGCCCGACCAGGCCCGCGCGCGGAACCTCGTCGCCGCTGCACTGGCCGAGGAGCGGGAATGGCTTGATGAAGTGGCTGCCAAGTCGCTGCTGGCCGCCTACGGCGTGCCCATCGTCGCGACCCACCTCGTGCCGCCCACGCCCGACGCGGCCGCCGCCGCGGCGCGCAGCATCACCGGCCCCGTCGCGCTGAAGATCGTGTCACCGCAGCTGCTGCACAAGTCCGATGCCGGCGGCGTGCGGCTGGACCTGGCCGACGAGGCCGCCGTGCGCACGGCCGCGCAGGAAATGCTGGCTCACCTGCAGGCCACGCAGCCTCACGCGCGACTGGAGGGCTTCAGCGTGCAGGCGATGGCCCGCCGCCCGCATGCGCAGGAGCTCATCGTCGGCGCGCATGTGGACCCGATCTTCGGACCGGTGCTGCTGTTCGGCCAGGGCGGGACCGCCGTGGAGGTCATCGGCGACCGTGCCATCGCCCTGCCCCCGCTGAACCGCACACTGGCCCGCGACCTGATCGACCGCACCCGAGTGGCGCGGCTGCTGACCGGCTACCGCGACCGCCCGCCGGCGCGGCTGGACGCCGTCTGCGACGTGCTGATCGCCGTCTCGCGGATGATGGGCGACCTGCCCGAACTGGCTGAGCTGGACATCAACCCACTGTGGGCCGACGAGCACGGCGCGCTGGCGCTGGACGCCCGCGTTCGGCTGTCGGCCGCGCGACCGGCCGGCGTCGCGCGTTTCGCGGTGCGGCCGTATCCGGCCGAGCTGGAGCGCACGCTGCTGTGGCGCGGCGGCAGCATCCTCGTGCGGCCGATCCGGCCCGAGGACGAGGCACTGCATCGCGAGTTCCTGGAGTCGGCCGACCCCGAGGATCTGCGCATGCGCTTCTTCGAGGCGCCGCACCCGTGGTCGCACGACGCCCTTGCGCGCCTGACGCAGATCGACTACGAGCGCGAGATGGCCTTCATTGCGCTGGACCCGAACGCGCCGGACGGCCGCCGCACGCTGGGCGTCGTGCGCCTCGTGCGCGACCCGGACAACACCGAGGCGGAGTTCGCCGTCATGGTGCGCAGCCGGCTCAAGGGCCAGGGGCTGGGGCGGCTGCTGATGCAGACGATGCTGGACTACGCCACCGCCCGCGGCACGCAGCGCATCATCGGTTATGTGCTGCGCGACAACCGCGCGATGCTGACGCTGGTGAAGTCCCTCGGCTTCACCACGCAGGCCGACCCGCAGCAGCCATCGGAACTGATCTACGTCAGTCGAGCGATGCCGGCGCCGTAGCGCCGTCGGCGTCCGCCGCCGCGCGCAATGGCAGCGTCAGGCGGAACACCGCGCCACCGCCCGCGCGGTTCTCGGCCGTGATGCGGCCGCCGTGGATCTCGACGATCTTGCGGCAGATGGCCAGGCCTAGGCCGGTACCGCCGGAGCCGTCCTTCGTCTGGCTCGACTGCACGAAGGCCTCGAAGATGGCCTCCAGCTCCGCCGGCGGGATGCCGGGGCCGCGGTCCGCCACGCTGACCTGCACCTCGTTGCGCATCGTCGCGGCGGCCTCGATGTCCAGCTCGCCGCCCTCTGGCGAGAACTTGATCGCATTGGCCACGACGTTGCGGATGGCCTGATGGATGCGCGACGCATCCACCTTGGCCACCAGCGGCTCGTCGGCCAGGCGCAGCGTCAGCCTCAGGCCGCGCTGCGCCAGCAGCGGGTCCAGCTCGCGCAGCACCGCCTGCACGATACCGCGCAGGTCCCAGCGCTCCAGGTGGAAGGTGCCGACGGCGCTCTCGATCTTGGCCACATCCAGCAGGTCGTTGACGAGGTGCAGCATGCGCTGACCCGACGCATGGATGTTGGAGAACATGCTGGCCAGCTTCGCGTGCTCGCGCCCGCGCGTGGCGCCCAGCTCCGAGAAGCCCAGAATGGCCTGCAGCGGCGTGCGCAGCTCATGGCTAATGTTCGCGACGAACTCGGACTTGGAGCGCGACGCCTCCTCGGCCGCGTCGCGCGCCTCGCTGGTGGCGCGCTCGGCGTCGCGGAACTCGCTGACGTCCATCAGCGTGCACAGGATGCCTGCCGGCCCCGCATCCCCCGGCACCAACACCTTCGTGACCACCATGTCGCGGCGCGAGCCGTCATGGTGCCGCACCTGGGTCTCGTAGCGGATGCGCCCGCCGTGGGCCAGAAGCCGCGCGTCCTGCTCGGCGTGCAGCGCCGCGTCAGCGGCGGTCAGGAAATGACCCACCACGCTGCCGATGACGTCGGCACGCGGACGACCGACGAAGTCCTCCCAGGCCTGGTTGACCATCACGTAGCGGCCCTCCATGTCGAACATCGACACCGGCAGCGGGCTGATCTCCAGCAGCAGGCCCGTGAAGTGGAGCTGGTGCTGCAGCCGCTGGTCCGATGCGACGCGCTCGCTGACGTCCAGCGCGCTGCCGGCGAAGCCGATGATCTGGCCATCGCCATGCAGCGGCACGACGGACACCTGGAAGTGCCGCAGCCCCCCGTCGGCGCCCGGGATGCAGACCTCATCCCGTCGCACGCCCAGGCGATCGTCCGGGCGGAACAGGTCGGCCGTGCGCAGCCGGTCCGCCGGCACGGCCAGGTCCCAGAAGCGGCGCCCGCTGGCGGGCTCCTGCACCGCACCGCTCAGCGCCCCCCAGCGGGCGTTGACATAGGTGATGGCACCCTCGGCATCAGTGCGGAAGATCAGCTCCTGCACGCTTTTGAGCAACACGCTGAGCTCGCGCTCCCGCTGGGCGACCTGGCGGTAAGCGCCGTCGAGCGCGGTGCGCGCCTGCTCGCGGGTATCCATCTCGCGCAGCAGTGCGCGCAGGCCGCCGGCGATGGCCGCCAGCGCCAGCCCCCCCACGAGGGCCAGCCAGCCCAGCCGGCCATACCAGGTGTGCAGCACGCGCCGCTCGGCCAGCTCGACGATGACGACCAGCGGCCGCGAGCGCGACGCCCGGTAGGCCACCACCTGCGTGCCCGGTTGCGCACCGGCGCCGAGGTACTCGCCATGCTCGCGCTGGGCGAGCCGGTTCTGGAACACCGGATGCCCCGCCAGCGGCCGGCCCGGCTCCAGCGCCAGCGCATCGTTGACAGCCACGAGACGGCCGTCCCAGCTGGCGAGCAGCGCGACGCCGCCCTCGTCGGCCACCGCGACCTGCTGGAAGTTGGCGAGCGCGCCGGGGTTGATCAGCGCCACCAGCAGCAGCGGCCGACCGTCCGGCCCGCTGAGCGCACGCACGAGCGGCAGCATGCCGACGCCGGCCGGCGGGCGCGTAGCGTCGCCTGTGGCGAGGTCGGCCAGGCTGCGGCCGGCCTGCAACGCAAGCATCCGGTCCTTGCCCTCGCGCGGCGACGGTGCCAGGCGGGCCAGGTCCACGCGCAGGCCTCGCTCCGCAGGCACCGAGCTGGCGAGCACCGTGCCGTCCTGCGCCAGCACGGCCACGCCGCGCAGGAAAGGCAGGCTGCTCAGCAGGCTCTGGCTCAGAAGGTGCTGCAAGGGCTCCGGCTGCGACGAGCGCTGCTGCCCGATGCCCTCGTCAAGCGTCTGCAGGATCAGCGCGGCCGAATCGACGGTGCGGGTGACGTGGTCCTCCAGCGTGCGCGCGATGAGCTCTACGCGGTTCTCCGCATTCTCCAGCGCCTCGCGCCGCTCGTACGCCGCCAGCGCCACGAGCGCCGCCACGACCGTGAGCGCCACCAGCACGGCTAGGCCGATAGCCAGCAGCCGGGCGCGGCCAGGCACGGGCCGGGTGGGCTGCGGCGGCGCGGAGCGGCTGCGCAGCAGCATGGCTAGTGCGTCACGACGATGTCCGACAGGCCATGGCGGCGCGCCGCGGCAGCCAGGCGGCCATCGCGCTTGATGGCCGCCACGAACTCGTCGAGCCGCGCCAGCCAGCGTGCGTCGCCGCGCTTGACCGCATAGCCGTAGGGCAGCACGTGGAAGGGCTTGGGCGGCGCGACCAACCGGGCCCAGTCGGCGTTGTCGAGCAGCCGCCGGCTGTAGGGATAGTCGGTCATGAACACGTCCACGCGGCCGGCCTCCAGCTCCTGCTCGCGCGAGGCCGGCGGCTTGATGACGGCCATGCGCGCCTGCTTCAACGCATCGCGCATGACGGGCTCCATGAAGGTGCCGGCCTGCACTGCGACGACGACACCCGGCTGGTCGATGTCGGTCCAGCTGCGCACCGTGCGGCTGGCACGTGTCGTCACGCCGTAGACGTCGCTCTGCAGATAGGGCGCAGTGAAGGCCAGTTGCTCCATGCGGCTGGGCAATATGCCCACGGCGAACATCGCCACGTCGCAGCGGCCGGCGTTGAGATCGGTCACCAGCTGCGGGAACGACGACTCGACGTAATCGACGCGCGCCTTCAGCTCGCGGCCGAGCTCGGCCGACAGGTCGATGTCGATGCCGCTCAACTGCTCGGTGCGCGGGTTGCGGTAGGTGATGCCGTAGTAGTCGGGCCAGATACACACATGGAGCACGCCGCTGCTGCGCACATGCTCAAGCGTCTGCGCCCATGCGGCCGGCGCGGCCAGAGTCAGCGCCGCGAACGCGGCGAGCAGCCAACGGGCTGGGGTCATGGTCAGTCCTCTCATGGGCTGGGCTCAATCCAGCGCAGCCAGTTCATCGAAGCTGGGTGGATGGCGGTTGATGCGATCCCGGAGTTCGATCATCGCCGCGGCGTTGTCGATGAAGGCCTGGGCGATGCGCGGGTCGAAGGCCTTGCCGCACTGCTCGGCCAGCATGCCCAACGCCACGTCGTCCGTGAAGGCCTTGCGGTAGCAGCGGTCCATCGTCAGCGCATCGAAGAAGTCCACCACCGCGACGATGCGCCCGCACAGCGGGATCGCCTCGCCTGTGAGCTTGTGCGGGTAGCCGCTGCCATCCCACCGCTCGTGATGCGTCAGCGCCACGTCGGCGGCCAGATGGAAAAGCGGCACGCGCGAGCGGCCGAGGATGTGGGCGCCCATCTCGGCATGGCCGTTCATGACAGCCCGCTCCTCGGCCGTGTAGGTGCCTGGCTTCTTCAGGATGCCATCCGGGATGCCGATCTTGCCCACGTCGTGCATGGGCGCGGCGCGGCGCAGCATCGCGGCGAAGGCCGCCGGCTCGCCCAGCTGCAGGGCCAGCGCCTCGGCGAGATAGCCGATGCGCGCCATGTGCACGCCCGTGTCGTCGTCACGGAAGTCGGCCGCCAGCGCGAGGCGCAGCAGCGCCTCGTGGTGGGCGCGGGTGACTTCGCGCAGCGCCTCGTTGCGCTCGCAGTACATGCGGCGCAGGTCCACGACGATGCGCTCCATCTGCGCCATCGCGGCGGTGCCAAAGCGGCGATGGGGGATTCGCTTGCTCACGGGTCAGGCGCCCGTCCACATGTCGGCGATGCAGTCGATGAGCTGCAGCGGGCTGAACGGTTTGACAAGGTATAGATCGGCCCCGGCCTGCAGCCCGGCCTCGCGGTCCCCCGCCTGGCCACAGGCGCTGAGCATCATCACGCGCGGCACGGCGCCCACTGCGCCCCCCTTGAGCTGGCGGCAGGCTTCCATGCCGTTGACGCCACCGGGCATCATGACGTCCATCAGCACCAGGTCGGGCTGAAACTCCCGCGCCGCATCCAGCGCGGACGGGCCGTCGCAGGCCTCGCGCACGTCGTAATCCTCGAACTCCAACGTCAGGCGGATCAGCCGGCGGATGTCGTCATGGTCATCGACGATGAGGATCTTCTTCACGGCGGTCTTCCGGTCGTTGCGTTCCCGGAATTATCATTTGTATCAAATAAACCGTCCAGTACCTGCCGTGTGACTTCCGGCATGACTTCGGCGCCATCCCACCGTGAGCGCCGGGTGCGACGAACGCCAACGCGATTCGGCACGGCGCCGTCAGGCGCCGTGCCGAATCGCTTTTATCAAACAGTGCTTGGCGACGCAGGCACCAACGGCTCGTCAACGCGGCGCTGGCGCCGGCTGCGCCACGGCTACCGCTGCTTCCGGCTGCGGCAGCACCAGCCGGTTGTCCACACCACGCACGCCTTCCGGTGCGGCAGCAAGCACGCTGGCGCGCTCCTTGGCCGCGGCGTTCGGCGCCGGGCCGTCCAGCCGCACGACGCCGCTTTGCGTTGTGACATCGATGCGGGCGGCACTCAGCGCCGGGTCCACGGCCAGCGCGGCCTTGACCTTGGTGCTGATGCCGGCGTCGTCGATCGCCGTGCCGACGCCGGCCAGCGCCTCGCGGGAGGCCTCAGCCGCCGCGTCCTTCGACTGGGCGACGCTCTGCCCCGCCTCGTCGCCGAGGTGGCGCACGCGAGCCACCATGTCGTCGAGCTGCGTGCCGAGCGAGCGCGGGTCCTGCAGCGCCACGACGGCGACGAGCGCGATGGCCGCACCGGCACCCAGGGCCAGCAGCCAGGCAAGCACGCCGGCGGAACGACGGGCCTCCACGACGCGCACCGGCCCGCGAGGCCGGGGCGGCGCATCGGCCACACGCAGGCTGCCGTCCGGGTTCACGAGGGAACGGGGTTCACGAACACGAGAGAACCAGTGACGCAATGGCATGTCAATGCTCCAGACGTCGCGGCCGAGCGGAGCCTCGTCGGCTCCGGCCGGACGGCGCGGGTCAAGCCCGCGTCATCCAGTCGCTCAGCTCGTCCGCGTGCTCTTCTTCATCCGCCAGGATGTCTTCCAGCAGCCGACGCGTCGTGGAGTCCTTGTCGGCAATCAGCTGGATCATCTGGCGGTACGTTTCAACGGCCACCCGCTCGGCGATGAGGTTCGAGCGGATCATGTCCTTCAGGTCGTTGACCTCGTCGTAGCCGGCGTGGCTGCGCCCCAGCAGGCCTTCGGGGTTGAAGTCGGGCTCACCGCCCAGCTGCACGATGCGTTCAGCCAGCCGGTCAGCATGGCCCAGTTCCGCGTTGGCATGCACGAGGAATTCGTCCGCGATGGCGGGCGACTCCAGACCGGTGGCCATGTAGTGATGGCGGCGGTAGCGCAGAACGCAGGTCAGCTCGGTGGCCAACGCACCGTTCAGCAGCCGGACGATGTCGTCCCGCCATGGCCCGTAGGCCGGCGTGACGGCACCCTCGTCGAGGTCGCGGCGGGCAGCGTCAAGCGCCGCCTCATCCAGCTTCAGCGGGGTGCGGGCCTCAACCATTGCGGGCCACCACGAGCTGGTTGTCCACCGAGTGGACGCCGTCCACGGCCTTGGCTAGTGTCGTGGCACGCTGCTGCGAGGTCGCATCGGGCGCCGTGCCGGTCAGCGTGACGTGGCCGTTGTCGGCCTTCACGTCGATCTGCGTGGCCTTGAGCTTGTCGTCGGCGGCCAGGGAGGCGTTGATCTTCGTGACGATGGCGGCGTCGCCGACGGCGTCCGACGTGCGCGTGACGGCCTGCTCGACCTTGCTCTCGGCCTTGTCCATCGCCTCTCGGGCGTCCTGGCGGGCCTCGTTGCCGGCCTGCTTGGCCTCGGTGATGGCGCCATCGAGCTTCTGGCCGGCGGTGCGCTCGTCTTCATGCTTGCCGCAGGCGGCCAGCGCAGCGGCCAGTGCCAGGGCGCCGATCAACGGCAGGCGACGGGTGGAGGTGTGAATGCGGTTCATGGCTGTCCTTTCCCGGCTCTCGAGGTGGAAGATGGCGGTGAGCCGTTGCAGCAACTCTCGCCGTTCGTGCCCGCACAGGGCATCGGCAGCAGCGCTGATCGTCTGTCGGACAGAACCGACGGCCTCCCGGCCGTCGCTCACCGTCAGATGGCAGGGGCTTCGAGCGCGAGGCCGGCCAGCGCCCAGGCCTCGATGCCACCGCGCAGCACCCGCGCCTGGCGGCCGTGCGCCTTGAGCCACTGCGCCGCGCGCACGGCGGACGCATCGTCCGGGCAGGCGCAATAGGTGATGAACTGGGCCTGGTCGGGCCAACCCGACAGGCTGCCATCGCCGAGCGCGCCGAGGTCCAGGTGGCGCGCACCCGGGATGCGCTCACCATGCGGCAGGCCGCGCACATCGACCAGCACCACATCGCAGCCCTGCTTCAGCAGCGCGGCGACCTCGGCCGGGTCCAGCCGCTCGAAGCGGCGCATCTCGCGGCGCACCACGGCCCGTCGCCACAGGCGCCAGCCCAGGTAAGCCACCACCAGCACCGCCGCTAGCGCCAGAGCGACGCCGCCCAGCCGGCTCAGCGCACGCAGCAGGGCGTCGATCTGCTCATGGAAGACACGCCCCACCGCGATGGACACACCCGCCCACAACGCCGAGCCGAGCAGGTTCCAGCCCAGGAAGCGCTGCGTGCCCATGCCCAGCGCGCCGGCCAGCGGCGGCGCGAGGATGGACAGCCCCGGCACGAATTTGGCGATGACGAGCGTCAGCACGCCTCGGCGGGCGAAGCTGGCCTCGTTCTGGCGCACGCAGCTGTCCGGCGAGATGGAGATGCGGCACAGCGTGGTCAACACCCGCCGCCCCAGCCGCCGGCCTGCCCAGAACCACAGCGCGTTAGCCACCAGCGCAGCGAGCGTCGCGACTGCAAACGCACGCAGCGCGAAGCCGCTGCGTGCTGCCGACTCCACGCCCGCCAGCAAGAGCACCGGCGTGGATGGCAGCGGCGCGCCGAGCTGCTCCAGCAGCACGGCGAGCGCGACCGTAAAGAGGCCGTAGCGGGAGAACAGGTCGGAGATGTCCATGGCCCGCCAGCATAGTGGCGCCGGCTCGCCCGTGCCGGCGCAGGCCTACAGGCCGAGCTCGCTCAAACCCGGATGCTCGTCCGGCCGTCGGCCCAGCGGCCAGAAGAACAGCCGCGACGACTCAGGAATCGGCAGGTCGTTAATGCTCGCGAAGCGCCGCCGCATCAGGCCCTCGTCGGTGAACTCCCAGTTCTCGTTGCCGTAGCTGCGGTACCAGTGGCCGGAGTCGTCGTGCCACTCGTAGGCGAAGCGCACGGCGATGCGGTGTTCGGCAAAGGTCCACAGCTCCTTGATGAGCCGGTATTCCAGCTCCTTCGCCCACTTTCGCGTGAGGAAGGCATGCACCTGCTCCCGCCCCACCGGGAACTCGGCGCGGTTGCGCCAGACGGTGTCGTCCGTGTAGACGCCCACGACCCGGTCGGGGTCACGGCTGTTCCAGGCGTCTTCGGCAAGGCGGACCTTCTGAGTGGCGCTTTCAAGCGTGAACGGCGGCAGCGGCGGCTTCATGGTTTCAATACATCTTGTAGGGCAGGAACTTGCCGCTCATGACGATGCTGACCCGGTCACCCATTGCGTTGGCCTCGCGCTGCAGATCCATCTTGAAATCGATGGCGCTCATGATGCCGTCGCCGAACTCCTCGTGGATCAGTTCCTTGAACGTCGTGCCGTACACGCTGATCAGCTCGTAGAAGCGGTAGATCAGCGGGTCGGTCGGCACGCTGGTGGGCAGGCTGCCCTTGTACGGCACGACCTTGAGCCACTGGGCCTCGGCCTCCGTCAGGTCGAACAGTTTGGCCAGCTTGCCGGCCTGCTCGTCGTTGAAGGTCATCTGGCCGAGGCAGCCGGCGGTGACCCACTCCTTCGAGAGGCCGATCTCGGTGGCCACGTCGGCCCACTTCAGGCCCTTGGCCACCTTGGTGGCGATGATCTTTTCGGTGACTTCGAGGCGGCTCATGCGGTGCTCCTGTGGATGGCGGGGTGGGTGTCGAGGGGAATGATCTCGGCGGCCCCGGCCAAGCCGGGACGGACTTCGGGTGGATGCTCTGGCGCGCGGCCGTGCGACAGCTTGGCGCTGCGCTCGACGAGGAAATCGACGAGGTGGTTGCGGATGCGGTAGTACTGCGGGTCGTGATGCAGCGTGGCGCGCTGGCGGTCGCGAGGCATCGTGTTGACGACGATCTCGGCCACACGGGCCTGCGGGCCGTTGGCCATCAGCAGGATGCGGTCGGCCAGCAGGATGGCTTCGTCCACGTCGTGAGTGATCATGAAAATGGTCTGGCGCGTGGCGGCGCAGATCTTCAGCAGCTCATCCTGGATCGTGCCGCGCGTCAGCGCATCGAGCGCGCCGAAGGGCTCGTCCAGCAGCAGCATGCGAGGCTCGATGGCGAAGGCACGCGCGATGCCCACGCGCTGCTTCATGCCGCCGGAGAGCTGGCTGGGCTTCTTGTCCAGCGCCGGCGTGAGGCCCACGAGGGCGACGTACTTCTCGACCTGCGCATCGACCTGGGCGCGCTTCCATGCCGGCCACTTGCTGCGCACGGCGAACGCGATGTTCTGGCGCACGGTCAGCCACGGCATCAGCGCGTGGCCCTGGAAGACGACGCCGCGCTCCAGCCCCGGCGCATTCACCTCGCGCTGCGCCATGAACACATGGCCGCTGCTCGCCTGCTCCAGCCCGGCCAGTACGTTGAGGATGGTCGTCTTGCCGCAGCCGCTGTGGCCGATGATGCAGACGAACTCGCCCTCGGTCAGTGTGAAATTGACGCCGTCGAAGACGGTAGCGTCGCCATAGCGCTTGGCCAGCGCCTGGACCTGGACGAGGTCAGTCGGCATAGGTAATCGCCTTCTGGGCGCGCGCAAACAACAGGTCCAGCGCCATGCCGACGACGCCGATGACGAGGATGGCGAAGATGACGTTGGGCAGGCTCAGGTTGTTCCACTCGTTCCACACGAAGTAGCCGATGCCCGTGCCACCCACCAGCATCTCAGCGGCCACGATGACGAGCCAGGCAATGCCCATGCTGATGCGCATGCCCGTCAAGATGGTGGGCGCCGCAGCGGGAAGGATGACCTCGAACGCCCGGCGCAGCGGGCTCACCTCCAGCGTACGCGCCACGTTCAGCCATTCACGCCTTACGCCGGCCACGCCGAAGGCCGTGTTGATCAGCATGGGCCACAGGCTGCAGATGAAGATGACGAAGATGCCGCTCACGGCGGAATCCTTGATCGTGTAGAGCGCCAGCGGCATCCACGCGAGCGGCGAAATAGGCTTGAGCACCTGGATGAACGGGTCCAGCGCGCGGTAAACGAGTGGGCTCATGCCGATGACGAAGCCCAGCGGAATGGCCACCAGCGCTGCGCACAGATAGCCCAGGCCCACGCGGCCCAGCGAATAGCCCAGCTGCAGGCCGATGCCCTTGTCGTTGGGCCCGCGGTCGTAGAACGGCTCAGCCAGATGGCGGGCGATGACGTCGCCCATCTGCGCCGGCGTCGGGAACCCACTCTTGGCCGCCACCGGCGCCGCATCGACCGGCTTGCCCATCAGCTTGGCGTACTCGATCTGCTCCGGCGTCATCGCCGTCGCCGGCTTAAGCGCAGGGCCGCTGCCGAGCGTGGCGACGTGCCACACGCCCAGCAGGCAGCCCAGCAGCAGCAGCGACAGCAGGCCGGCGCGGAAGTTCAGGGACTTCCGCATGTCAGACGCGTTTGATGGCGAAGCTGCTCACGTAGGCCTCCGGCTTGGCGGGATCGAACTCCTTGCCCATGACCTTGAACTTCGGATAGCCGCCGGCCTTGTCATCCGGCACCGTGATATCCAACGCCTTCATATGCTTCCTCGCGTCCGTCAGCAGGAACACCTTCTCGGCGATCTGCCTGTAGTTCACGTCGCCCTTCACATAACCCCAGCGCTTCATCTGCGTCAGCATCCACACGGCCATGCTCTGCCAGGGCATGGGGTCGAAGTCGGCGCGGTCGGGCACCACCTTCACGTTGCCGAGACCATCGGCGAACTTGCCCGTCAGCACCTGGGCCACGACGGTTTCCGGCTGGTTCAGGTAGGCCTGCGGCGAGATGACCTTGGCGATGAGCTCGCGGTTCTTGGTCTGGCGTGCCATCGCGGCGGCCGTCAGTACGGCGCGGTATAGCGCAATGAAGGTATTCGGGTTCCTGGCGATGAACTCGCTGCTCGTGCCGAAGGCACAGCACGGATGCCCGTCCCACAGCTCCTTGGTCAGCAGGTGGATGAAGCCCACCTCCTCGAACACCGCGCGCTGGTTGAACGGGTCCGGGCCGAGGAAGCCGTCGATGTTGCCAGCGCGCAGGTTGGCCACCATCTCGGGGGGCGGCACGACGCGGATCTGGATGTCACGGTCCGGATCCAACCCGGCTTCCGCCACGTAGTAGCGCAGCAGAAAGTTGTGCATCGAGTACTCGAAGGGCACGGCGAACTTGAAGCCCTTCCAGTCCTTCGGGTCGCGCTTATCTTTGTGCTTCACGGCCAGCGTGATGGCCTGGCCGTTGGTGTTCTGGATGGTGGCCACGTTCATCGGCGTGGCCGGCGCACCGAGCCCCAGGCTGATGGCGATCGGCATGGGCGACAGGAAGTGCGTGGCGTCGTACTCCTTGTTCAGCATCTTGTCGCGGATGAGCGCCCAGCCGGCCGTCTTGACGACCTCCACGTTGAGTCCCTGCTTGCTGTAGAAGCCCAGCGGGTGGGCCATGATCAACGGCGTCGCGCAGGTGATGGGGATGAAGCCGATCTTCAGGTCCTTCTTCTCCAGCGGGCCCTTCTCCTGGGCCATGGCCTGCAGAGGCGCGAGGGGCAGCACGCTGGAGATGGCGGCCATCGCCGTGCCGCGGCCCACGGCCTTCAGGAAGCGGCGGCGCAGCGCGTCCTGCGGGAACAGCGCCTTCACCAGAGCAGCTTCGACAAAGCTGGCCGATTCGGCCTCGCCCTCGGCGTTCTCGCTGCGGCCGCGCAGCTCGGCCGCGGCATGGTCGGCGGGGCTGGCGTGCTGGCCGCAGCTGCAGCGCATCAGCAGCGGCCGATCGGCGTCGTAGGGGTCGTGGGTCATCGAGGGCTCCTGGGATGGGAGCCACTCTAGGAAGGACCGGCGCGCAGCGGGATCGTGGGATGGGGAGAGTTTTTGTAGGGCTGGCACTACGTGCCACACGGCCTACACCCGTAACACCGCGCGGAAGCCGCGAGCCGCGTAGTACGACCCCGCACCGTTGTGATAAGTAAACACCCGGCCATAGCGGCGGTCGCCGAACAGGGCTCCGCCGAGCCTGCGAACGTCCTCGGGCGTGGCGATCCAGCTGGAGGTCTTGAGGTCGAACTCACCGAGCAACTGGAGCGCAAGGTACTGGTCTTGGGACAGCAGCTCCACGCCCATCTCCGCAGCGAGCGCCGTCGCGCTGCCCTTTGGCTTGTTCTGCCTGCGCGACTCCCACGCTACCTGGTCGTAGCAGAGGCTGCGGCGCCCCGCGGGGCTTTCGGCGCTGCAGTCGCAGAACAGCAGCTCGCCCGTCGCGTCGTCTCGTCCGATGACGTCGGGCTCACCGCCCGAAGCTTCCATAGCAGCCAGCGCCTGCACGGCCTTGTCGTTGCCCTCCAGCACAGGCTGCACTGCTGCCCAGTCGAGGCCGGCGTGCCGTTCCCGGTGGCGCTCAAAGCGCGATCGAAGCAGCTCGATCAGGCTCTGCGATTGAGACGGAGTCATGGCGGGAGCCTCCCGGGAGCGGTTGCAGCCCACCGATGCTACGGGCGGGCGTCCCCCCCTGCGCTACAGCCGGCAGAAGCGGCTCTTTAACTTTGCTCCGTCCACCCGACATGCAGGCTCAACACACTCCGGAGCCTGTCCATGCTGCTCGCCTGCCCCCACTGCGGCACCCGCAACCGCGTCCCTGACCAACGCCTGGCCGACGACCCCAGTTGCGGCCACTGCGGCCAGCCCGTGGCGCCGCGCAAGCCGGTCGCCTTGGGCGACGCCGACATCGGCCCCTACCTGCAAGGCACCGAAGCACCGGTGCTCGTGGACTTCTGGGCGGCGTGGTGCGGGCCGTGCCGGTCGTACGCGCCGCAGTTCGAGCAACTCGCCGCCGCGCGGCCGGAGCTGCGCTTCGTGAAGGTGGACAGCGACGCCGCCCCGCGGTCGAGCGCCGCACTGCAGATCCGCAGCATCCCGACGACCGTGCTGTTCGTCGGCGGGCGCGAGGTCGCGCGACAGAGCGGCGCGATGTCAGCCGCGCAGCTCGGCGCCTGGGTGGACGACGCGTTGCGCTGACGCCGCCAACCGCCGCCCAACCGCAGGTCAGCCGCCGCTCGCCCCCGCGCGCGTGATCTGCACCTGAACTTCGCCCACGCCCGCGAACACATGCCGCGAGCGCTGGCCAATGCGGATGTCATGCACGCCGGTGATCATGCCGGTGGAGATCACATCGCCCGCCTTGAGCGTATGCCCCTGTTCGGCTCGTTTGTTCAGCGTGAAGGCCAGCGCCCCCAGCGGGCCGGGCTTGATCGCGACCTTGCCGGTGCCGACGGAGGCGCCATCGATGAAGGTCTCGACGTCGAGGGTCTCCAGCGTGTGCCAGTCGGCAATCTCCGGGCCGACGACGACGCCCCAGTTGTTGCCGAAGTCGGAGATGACCGCCCCCGGACCGATGTCGTTGAGCGTGGCCAGCGGGCTGCTGGCAACTTCCACGCCGATGTGCATGGACCTGACGAACGGCAGCACGGTGTCGGCCGTCCAGTCGGCCTTGCCGGCCGGCGCATCTTGCGCCACGACGATGACGACCTCAGCCTCCACCGCGGCGAAGCCGCCGTCGAACACCGGGCAGCTCGCCACCTCGCCGGCCGCCACGCGATGGATGTTGGCGGCGAAGGCCGGGCCGATGAGGCGCTCCTCGGGGAACTGCGCGGCAAACGCCGGGTTCACACGAGCCACCTTCCAGCCGGCCACGGCGTCGGGCCAGCCGGCGATGGCCGCAGCCTGGATCGCATAGGCCTCGGCCAGCGTGGCTGGCGGCGTGCCGGGATAGGCGGGCAGCGAACGGCCGGCGGCGCGGGCTGCGGTGAACTGGGCGGAGATGTCTTGGGCTGGGCTCATGGTGTGGGCTGCCGCGCCGCGGCGCGCGGGAGAGTGCGGCCGGCAATGTAACGCGACAGCCGGGGGGCACCGCCGCGACGAACGCTCAAGGCGATGATCGACCGCCGCCCTGCTCCATGCGCACTGCATACAGCGCCAGCTCCACGTCGTTGCGCACGCCGATCTTCTCGAGAACCCGGGCGCGGTAGGTGGAGACGGTGTTGGGCGACAGCACCAGTTGCTCGGCGATCTCGCCGACGCTGCGGCCGGCAGCCAGCAGTTGGAAGACCTGGTACTCGCGGTGCGACAGGCGCTCGTCGAGCGGCTGGCTGTCGTCCTGCGCCCGGCCACCGGCCCCGACGGCGCCTGCCAGCAGCTCGGCGACGCTGGGCGTGATGAAGAGCTTGCCGCGCGCGACGGTACGCACGGCGTCGATCATCTGCTCGCTGTCGGCGCTCTTGTTCAGGTAGCCGGCCGCGCCGAGCTTGAGGCTGCGCACGGCGTACTGGCGGTCCGGGTAGGTGGAGAGCATCAGCACCGGCAGCTTCGGGAACTCGGACTTCAGCGACTTCAGGATGTCCAGCCCGTCGCGCTGCGGCATGGCGATGTCGAGCAGCACGACGTCGATGCCGCCGGCACGCACCAACTGGATGGCGTCCGGCCCGTTGGCCGCCTCGCCGACGACCCGCAGGTCGTCGGCCTCCGCCAGCACCTGCTTGATGCCCTGGCGGACGATGAGATGGTCATCACAGATCAGGACGCGGATCATGCAGGCTCCAACGGCATGACGAGCCGTACAGTCGTGCCCCGGCCGGGAAAGCTCTCGATGCCCAGCCGGCCGCCGAAATGAGCCGCCCGCTCGCGCATGCCCAGCACGCCGTAGCTGCGCGGGTCGCTCAGTGCCTCCGGCGGCGCCCCCACGCCGTCGTCGCGCACCTGCAGGTAGAGCACCGGCGCGGGTGGCGCGTCCACGTCGATGCGGATGTCCACCTGGCGCGCCCGGGCGTGCCGGGCGACGTTGGACAGCACCTCCTGGAAGATGCGGAACACGGCGATGGCCAGACCGCCTTCGGGCGGCACGACGTCGGCCGCCACATGCATCTTGAAGCTGACCCGCCGCTCGTCGCTGCCGGCGAGCTGGAATTCCTGTGCCTGCCACTCCAGCGCAGCCCACAGACCCTGGTGGTCCAGGATGCTGGGCCTCAGGTCCGTGATGATGCGGCCCACCGACTCGACCGCCGTGTCCACCAGGCCGCCCATGCGCTGACATTTGCCCACCATGGGCTCACGCTGCGCTGGGTCGCCCACGCGGCGGGCCAGCCAGTCCACGTCCATCTTCAGCGCGACGAGCAGCGAGCCCAGCTCGTCGTGGATCTCGCGGGCGATGCGCTTGCGCTCGGTCTCGCGCACTGCCTCCAGGTGGTGGGCCAGCTCTCGCAGCTCGGCCGTGCGCTCGGCCACGCGCCGCTCCAGCTGCTCGTGGCTGGCGCGCAGCAGCGCCTCGGCTCGGCGGCGCGCGGAGATGTCGACGAAGGTAACGACGGCCCCCTGCACCTGGCCGCCCTCGATGACCGGGTAGCTGGAGTATTCGGCCGGGAACGAGCTGCCGTCGGCGCGCCACAGCACCTCGTCGTCGATGCGGCAGGGCTCGCCGCGGCGGAAGGCGTTGAAGATGGGGCAGTCGCACTCTGGGTAATGCGCGCCGTCCGCGCGCGAGTGGTGGATGAGCGCGTGCATGTTGCGGCCCAGCACCTCGTCCGTGTGCCAGCCCAGCGCCTCGCACGCCGCACGGTTGACGAAGGTGCAACAACCCGCCATGTCGATGCCGAAGATGCCTTCGCCGGTGCTCTCCAGCAGCAGCGCGGCGGTGGACGGGTGGTCGAAGGCGAACGGCATGTCATGAGGTTAGCAAGGCGCGGGCCCGGCTTTTGCACGTTCCGAATAAGGAAATAAGAAAACTGTCGTTCCTCGAATAAGAGAGTTTGGGCACGCTCGCGCCTTCGTTCATTCGACGGCCACGCCATGTCCTCCTTCCAGACCTCCCGCCGCGCGCTGCTCGCGCTGCTTGCCGCAAGCGCCGCGCTCCCCGCAGTGGCCGCCGACGCGACGCTGCTCAACGTCTCCTACGACGTGGCGCGCGAGCTGTACAAGCAGATCAACCCGGCATTCATCGCCGCGCAGAAGGCCAAGGGCCAGACGGTGATCGTCAACCAGAGCCATGGCGGCTCCAGCAAGCAGATCGGTGCCGTCATCGGCGGCCTGGAGGCCGACGTCGTGACGATGAACCAGGCCACCGACGTGGACCAGCTCGCCAGCAGCGGCCTGACGCCGGCCGACTGGCGCAGCCGCTTCCCGAACAACGCCGCGCCCTATTCGTCGACGATGACCTTCCTCGTCCGCAAGGGCAACCCCAAGGGCATCAAGGACTGGACCGACCTGGCCCGCCCCGGCGTGCAGGTCATCATTCCCAACCCCAAGGTCACCGGCAACGGTCGGTACAGCTACCTGGCCATCTGGGGCAGCGTCATCGCCAATGGGGGCAACGACGCCCAGGCGCGCGAGCTGGTCACCAAGGTGCTGGCCAACGTGCCCGTGCTGGACGGCGGCGGCCGCGGCGCCACCACGACGTTCACGCAGCGGGGCATCGGCGACGTGCTGGTGACTTTCGAGGCCGAGGTGGAGCTGATCGAGAATGAGTTCGGCAAGGGGCAGTTCGAGCAGGTCAACCCCAGCGTCTCCATCGAGACTGACGCGCCGGTGGCCCTCGTCGACAAGGTGACCGCCAAGAAGGGCACGGCGGCGCTCGCCAAGGCCTACCTCGACTTCCACTGGACACCCGAGGCACAGGAAATCATCGCGAAGAACAACTTCCGCCCGCGGGATCCGGCCATCTTCAAGAAGCACGCCCAGCGCTTCGCCAACATCAGGCTGTTTACGGTGGACCAGACGTTGGGCGGCTGGGCCAAGGTGGGCAAGACGCACTTTGCGGACGGCGGCACGTTCGATCAGGTGATGGCGAGTATCAAGCGTTGACCTCTCGCCGGGTCCCGCCCTGCTGAACGCAGGCGCGCCCAGTCGATCCCCCGAGGGGATGGCGATGCTCGCGGCTGCGAGCCACTCGCATATCGCCTCAGGCGGGCCGGCTTCGTAGCGGCCAAGCGCTCGACCCGCAATACACCACCAAACACAACCCTATGGCCTCGTTCTCACTAAGTAGACGACGCGTGCTCCCCGGCTTCGCGCCGACGCTGGGCTTCACGTTGTTCTACCTGTCGCTCATCGTGCTGGTGCCGCTGACCGCGGTGTTCCTGAAGTCGTCCGGCCACGGCTGGGATGCCTTCTGGGCTGCGGCCACGTCGCCGCGCGTCATGGCGTCGTACAAGCTCAGCTTCGGCGCCTCACTGCTGGCCGCGATCGTCAACCTGTTCTTCGGGCTCATCCTCGCCTGGTGCCTCGTGCGCTATGAGTTCCCCGGCAAGAGGCTGGTGGACGCGCTGATCGACCTGCCATTCGCGCTGCCCACGGCCGTGGCCGGCATCGCGCTGACCGCCCTCTACGCGCCCAACGGCTGGGTCGGTTCGCTGTTCGCACCGGGCGGCAAGCTCGCACCGCTGTTCGGTGAGGCCGGGCTCAAGATCGCGTTCACGCCGCTGGGCGTGTTGCTGGCGCTGATCTTCATCGGCCTGCCATTCATCGTGCGCACGGTGCAGCCGGTGCTTGAGGACATGGAAACCGAGCTGGAGGAAGCCGCCGCGTCGCTCGGCGCCAGACGCTGGACGACCTTCCGCTTCGTCGTGCTGCCCACGGTGCTGCCCGCGCTGCTGACCGGCTTCGCGCTGGCCTTCGCGCGAGCGGTGGGCGAGTACGGTTCGGTCATCTTCATCGCGGGCAACATCCCGCTGGTCAGCGAGATCACGCCACTGATGATCATCTCCAAGCTGGAGCAGTACGACTATGTCGGCGCCACGGCCATCGCGGCGGTGATGCTGGTGGTCAGCTTCCTGCTGCTGCTCGTCATCAACGGGCTGCAGGCCTGGAGTTCGCAGCGAGGCACACGCAAATGAGCGCCGCCCTTCACGTCGCCCCGGCCCGCGCCCGGGCCAAGTACGAGGACAACCCCGCCACGCGGGAGGCGCCGTGGGTGCGCTTCACGCTGCTGGCGCTGGGCCTGGGCTTCTTCGCCGTTTTCCTGCTGCTGCCGCTGGTGGCCGTCTTCACCGAGGCGCTGCGCAAGGGCTGGGAGCTGTATTTCGCTGCGCTGACCGAAGCCGACACGACCTCGGCCATCCAGCTGACGCTGACAGCCGCAGCCATCGCCGTGCCGCTGAACCTCGTGTTCGGCGTCAGCGCGGCCTGGCTCATCGCCAAGCACAACTTCCCCGGCAAGCAGATCCTCATCACGCTGATCGACCTGCCCTTCTCCGTTTCGCCCGTCGTAGCCGGCCTGATGTACGTGCTGATCTTCGGCGCGCAAGGCTGGTTCGGCCCGTGGCTGCAGGCGCATGATGTGAAGATCATCTTCGCCGTTCCGGGCATCGTGCTGGCCACGGTCTTCGTCACGTTCCCGTTCGTCGCGCGCGAGCTGATCCCGCTGATGGAGGCGCAGGGCAAGGACGAGGAGGAAGCCGCCACGGTGCTGGGCGCCAGCGGCTGGCAGACCTTCCGCCGCGTGACGCTGCCCAACATCAAGTGGGGTCTGCTGTACGGCGTCATCCTGTGCAACGCGCGGGCCATGGGCGAGTTCGGCGCCGTGTCGGTCGTCTCAGGCCACATCCGCGGCATGACGAACACGTTGCCGCTGCACGTCGAGATTCTCTACAACGAATACCAGTTCTCCGCCGCGTTCGCGGTGGCGTCGCTGCTGGCGCTGCTCGCGCTGGTGACGCTGGTGATCAAGCAACTCATCGAGTGGCGTGCTAGCCAGTCGACCAAGGAAGCGTCCTGACTCGACGCAATCATCCATTCGAGCGGGCCGAGCGCCGGGCCGCTCCCAAGCCAGCCCGCACCCCCTCGGGGGATCGGCTGGCGTACTCGCCAGACGAGGGGTAGACATATGGGCATCGAAGTCCAGAACATCCACAAGAGCTTCGGCAACTTCACGGCGCTGGGCGATGTGTCGCTCGACTTCCCGCGCGGCGAGCTGGTCGCTCTGCTAGGCCCGTCGGGCTGCGGCAAGACGACGCTGCTGCGCATCATCGCCGGCCTGGAGACTGCCGACCGCGGCCGTGTGCTGCTGGACGGGCAGGATGCCTCCGACACGCATGTGCGCGAGCGCCAGGTGGGCTTCGTGTTCCAGCATTACGCGCTGTTCCGCCACATGACGGTGTTCGACAACGTCGCGTTCGGCCTGCGCGTGAAGCCGCGCAAGCAGCGCCTGCCCGAGTCGGAGATCAAGAAGCGCGTCACCGAGCTGCTGAAGCTCGTGCAACTGGACTGGCTGGGCGACCGCTTCCCGCCGCAGCTGTCCGGCGGCCAGCGCCAGCGCATCGCGCTGGCCCGCGCGCTGGCCGTCGAGCCGCGCGTGCTGCTGCTGGACGAGCCCTTCGGCGCGCTGGACGCCAAGGTCCGCAAGGAGTTGCGCCGCTGGCTGCGCCGGCTGCATGACGAGCTGCACATCACCAGCATCTTCGTCACGCACGACCAGGATGAAGCGCTGGAAGTGGCCGACCGCATCGTGCTGATGGACCACGGCCGCGTGGAACAGGTCGGCACGCCGCAGGAGGTCTACGAGCGCCCGGCCACGCCGTTCGTCTACGGCTTCCTCGGCGCGGTCAACCGTTTCGTGGGCCAGTCCCGCGGCGGCGTGCTGCACATCGGCGAGCACCAGCTGCCGCATGCCGGCGCCCACGGTGATGGCGAGGTGCAGGCCTACGCGAGGCCGCATGAGCTGCAGATCGCGACGGACGAGTCCGCACCCGGTCTTGCGGCCACCGTGGAGCGCGTGCTGTCCTTCGGTGCCAGCGCCCGCGTGGAGCTGGTCGGGCCGGACGGCCAACCGCTGGAAGCGGAGCTGACGCGCGACGAGGCCGAAGCACTGCGGCTGCAGAGCGGTCAGCGGGTGAAGCTGAGCGCCGCCCGGTTGAGCCTGTTCGAGGCCGGCGCCGGCATTTGAGAAACGTCTGCGACCACGGACGGTGGCCAGTCATCTTAGGGAGGGATGACGGCTTTCCGGCCGCGAATGCGTAATACCTGATACGGGCCCCTATGGCCGGTCCGCCATTCAGGAGGCATCGTGGACCGAATCCTGCGTCTCTTCATCCCGCCCATCGCCAGCCTCGCGGTCCTTGCCGGCAGCCCCCCGTCCTGGAGCGTCGAACGGCCCGTGCCGGCAGCGTCGTCGGCCAGCAGCCCCGTGCGGTTGCAAGGCAAGGGGCCGCTGCGCTTCGATCCGCCTGCCGCCGGCCCGCGACGGGCGGAGGCGGACTACCAGTCCTGCAGCAACCAGCCGTCGCCCGACGGCCTGGCTGACGACTGCCACGCACTGCTGGACAAGCCGGTGCACCGACCTCGTCGCTGATATGCGGACTCCGCATGGCCTGCTGTGAATCCCTTCGTTCCGGGCCGATGAGGCGGTGAGCACACTGGGGACTCCCATCCCAAGGAAGTCCGCCATGACGATCACCGCCATCAACGTCCGCAACCAGTTCCGCGGCACCATCAAGGAAATCATCGAAGGCCCGGTCGTCTCGGAGGTCGACGTCCTCACACGCAGCGGCGACCTCGTCACCTCCGTCATCACGACACGCTCGGTCAAGGAGCTCGGGCTTGAAGTCGGCCGCGAGGTGGTGGCCCTCGTGAAGTCCACCGAGGTGTCCATCGCCACCCTGTGACCGGGAGCAGGCCATGCCCTACAGCCCACCGCGCCTCCTCATCATCCCGGGTCTACACGACAGCGGCCCGGCCCACTGGCAGACCTGGCTGCAAGGCCAGTACCGCGACGCCCGGCGCGTCACGCAGCGCGACCCGAGCAAGCCCGAGCTGGAGCGCTGGGCCGAGCGCATCCAGCGCTCGCTGGAAGTGGCCGCGACATCGGATGGACGAGGCGAGTGGCTGGCCATCGCGCACAGCTTCGGCTGCCTGGCGCTCGCCCGGCACCTCGCCGACCACCCGGACTCGCCCATCCGCGAGGCGCTGTTCGTCGCGCCGGCCGAGCCGGACAAATTCGGCATTGCCGAGTCGCTGCCGCATCAGCGGCTGCACTGCCGCGCTCGCCTGCTCGCCAGCAGCAACGACCCGTGGATGAGCGCTGCCAGCGCCGCCCGTTGGGCCCACCGCTGGGGCGCCAGCTTCAGCAACCTCGGCGCGGTAGGCCACATCAATGCCGAGGCCGGCTTCGGGCCACTGCCAGTGGCCAAGGCCTGGGTGGACGCCGCCCGCGCGCGCCACGCCGCGGAGCACCGGCCGCGGCACGCCGATTTCCGCGAGTGGGCTTTCGCCGTGTAATCGTCCACCGGCGGCCGCCGCGATCAGCCCAGCGCCGACCTGAAGGCCGCCAACGTCCGCTCCCACGCCAGCTGCGCCGCCGCGGCGTCGTAACGCGGTGTCGTGTCGTTGTTGAAGCCGTGCTGCGTGCCGGCGTAGGTCCAGGCCTCGTAGCGCACACCCGCCGCCTTCAACGCGGCCTCGTAGGCCGGCCAGGCGGCGTTGATGCGCTCGTCGTTCGCCGCGAAATGCAGCAACAGCCGCGCCTTGATGCGTGGCACGTCGTCCAGCGCCGGCGCACCGCCGTAGAACGGCACGGCCACCGCAACCTCCGGCACCTGCGTGGCGATATGGTTGGCCAGCGAGCCGCCGTAGCAAAAACCCACGACGCCGACCCTGCCATTGGCCGCCGGCAGCGACAGCAAGCCACGTGCTCCGGCCACGATATCGGCGCGTGCCTTGGCCGGGTCGAGCCTGGCGAACAGCTCGCGTGCCTTGTCCTCGTCGCCGGGATAGCCCCCCAGCGGCGCCAGCGCATCGGGCGCGTAGGCGACGTAACCGGCGAGCGCCACGCGGCGGGCGATGTCCTCGATGTGCGGGTTCAGGCCGCGGTTCTCGTGCACAACCAGCACGGCAGGCAGCTGGCCCGATGCGCCGGCTGGCCTGACAAGATAGCCCTGCACCTCGCCACTACCCTGAGGCGACGGGAAGGCCTGGCGACGCGTGACCAGCCGCGGATCGTCGGGCGAGACCTTCTGCGCCGAGGCGAAGTCGGGGCTCAACGCTGCCAGCAGCGCGGCGGCGCCGGCAGGCCCGCCGGTGAACGCGGCGGCCTGCTCAAGCAAACCGCGGCGGCTCAGGTCGCCATGCACATAGCGGTCGAACAGCGGCCAGGCCTGCGGCGGAATGGGCTTATTCATGGATGCGCTCCTGAAAGGATGACCGACTGTAGGCGTCGCCAACCCGTGCCACGCCACCATGAAGTGCATAACGATATGGCGATTCATTCGACGACAGATGAAGCGGTCCTTCGCAGAATCGCCGCGCATGAACTTCCAGCAACTCCGCTCCGTCCGCGAGGCCCAGCGCCGCGGCTTCAACCTGACCGAGGTGGCGCAGGCCCTGCACACGTCGCAGCCGGGCGTCAGCCGGCAGATCCGCGAGCTGGAGGATGAACTGGGCATCGAGCTGTTCGTGCGCGTGGGCAAGCGGCTGACCGGACTCACCGAACCGGGCGAGCAGGTGCTGCCGGTCATCGAGCGCCTCTTGCTGGAGGCCGAGAACCTCAAGCGTGCGGCCGACGACTTCGCCCAGGCGGGCAGCGGCCGGCTGCGCATCGCCGCCACGCACAGCCAGGCGCGCTACGCACTGCCGCCGGCGGTGAGGGACTTCCGCGCGCACCATCCCGACGTGGTGCTGCACCTGCAGCAGGGCTCACCGCAGCAGATCGCGCGGCTGCTCATCGACGGCGAGGCCGATGTGGGCATCGCGACCGAGGCGCTCGCGCAGTACCCGGAACTCGTGGCCCTGCCCTGCTACCGCTGGACGCACTCGGTCGTCGTGCCGCCGGGCCATCCGCTGCTGGAAGGGCCTTTGACGCTGGCGCGGCTCGCGCAGTTCCCCATCGTCACCTACGAGCCAGGCTATACCGGCCGCTCGCACATCGACGCGGCGTTTACCGCCGCCCAGCTCACGCCGCACATCGTGCTCAGTGCGATGGACGCCGACGTCATCAAGACCTACGTGGAACTGGGCCTGGGCGTGGGCATCGTGGCCTCCATCGCGTTCGACGAGGAGCGCGACCGCCACCTCAGCGCGATCGACGCGCGTCATCTCTTCGAAGACAACATGACCCGCCTGGCCGTGCGCCGCAGTGCCTACCTGCGCGACTACGTGTACGAGTTCATCCAGACCTTTGCCCCGCCGCTCAAGCGCGAGGCCGTGGACGCGGCGCGCCACGAGCAGCCCGGAGCCGGCGGCGGCGAGCCCGAGCTGGCGTGGTCGAAAGCCGCATGAGCTTGCTCCGTCTTCTTCCTTCACCGCATCCCCGCCCATCCCTAGAGTGAACCGCTCCACCACCCACTAGAACCCATGCGCCGACTTCTCACCGCCCTCTCCCTCGCCATCGCCGCCACCGGCTCAATGGCCGCCACGTCGCTGCTGAACGTCTCGTACGACCCGACGCGCGAGCTCTACCAGGACTTCAACAAGGCCTTCGCCGCCCAGTGGAAGGCCAAGACCGGCGAAGTGCTAGACATCAAGGCCTCTCACGGCGGCTCCGGCAAGCAGGCCCGCTCGGTCATCGACGGCCTGGAGGCCGACGTGGTGACGCTGGGCCTGGGCTACGACGTCGACGCCATCGCCGACAAGGGCCTGCTGGGGCTGGACTGGCAGAAGAAGCTGCCCAACAACGCCACGCCGTACACGTCCACCATCGTTTTCCTCGTGCGCAAGGGCAACCCCAAGCACATCGCCAACTGGCCGGACCTGGCACGCTCGGGCGTGGAGGTCATCACGCCCAACCCCAAGACCAGCGGCGGCGCGCGCTGGAACTACCTGGCCGCCTGGGGATATGCCATCAAGCAGCCCGGCGGCACGGCGGCCTCGGCCAAGGACTTCGTCAAGCGCATCTACGCCAACACCAAGGTGCTGGACTCCGGCGCCCGCGGCTCCACGACGACCTTCGTCGAGCGCGGTATCGGCGACGTGCTGATCGCCTGGGAGAACGAGGCCTATCTGGCGGTCAAGGAGCTCGGCCCGGACAAGTTCGAGATCGTCACGCCCAGCATCTCCGTGCTGGCAGAGCCGCCGGTGGCCGTGGTCGACAAGGTCGTCGACAAGCGCGGCACGCGCAAGCAGGCCCAGGCCTACCTGGAGTACCTCTACTCGCCGGAAGGCCAGGAGATCGCCGCGAAGAACTACTACCGCCCGCGTGACCCAAAGGTCGCCGCCAAGTACGGCAAGCAGTTCGCGCCGGTCAAGCTGTTCACGATCGACGAGGTGTTCGGCACCTGGCGCCAGACACAGAAGACGCACTTCGACGACGGCGGCGTGTTCGACCAGATCTACACGCCCGGCGCGAAGTGACCCGCGCCCGGCGGCTTCGGCCGCCGGAAGACGCAAAGACGGGCCGCGGCGCGGCCGGTTGTGAAGTCTTGTTGCACGGGTCAACGCCGCCTCGACAGCTGACGTTGTGCGGCCTCATCATGAGGCCGCCATGCGAATCAACCTCCTCGCCACCGCCCTGATCCTGAGTCTCGCCGGCTGCGCCAGCGGCCCGCCGCCGGCAGCCCCGGGCGGCAGCGCGGCCCAGGATGCGCTGTGGCTGGACCGCCTCAGCTGGGGCGCCAGCAGCGCCGACCTCGCCGCGGTGCGCCGCTCGGGTCGCGCCACCTGGCTGGACGCCCAGCTCCAGCCCGGCGCGCCGGCCGCGCTGCCCGGGGCGGCGCAGGCACAGATCCAGGCGCTGGTCATCACCCAGCAGCCGCTGCCGGTCCTCGTGCAGCAGATGGAGGCCCAGCGCAAGGCGGCCGATGCGCTGACCGACGACACCGCCAAGGCCGAGGCGCAGAAGGCTTACCAGCAGGCCTTGACGAAGCTGGCCCGCGAGGCCTCGGCCCGCCAGCTGCTGCAGGCGCTGTACTCGCCGAACCAGCTGCAGGAGCAGATGACGTGGTTCTGGTTCAACCACTTCAACGTGCACCAGTACAAGAGCAATCTGCGCGTGATGGTGGGCGACTACGAGCAGGGGCTGCGCCAGCGCGCGCTGGGCCGCTTCCGTGACCTGCTCGGCTACACCGCCCGCCACCCGGCCATGCTGCGCTACCTCGACAACGAGCAGAACGCCGCCAACCGCATCAACGAAAACTACGCCCGCGAGTTGCTTGAGCTGCACACGCTGGGCGTGGGTGGCGGCTACAGCCAGCACGACGTGCAGGAGCTGGCCCGTGTGCTGACCGGCCTGGGCGTGAACCTGACCGACACGAAACCCAAGCTTAAGCCCGCGCAGGAGGCGCTGTACCACCGCGATGGCCTGACCGAGTTCAACCCGGCGCGGCACGACTTCGGCGAGAAGACGCTGCTGGGCATCACCGTGAAGGGCCAGGGCGAGGCCGAGCTGGACCAGGTGCTGGACCTGCTCGCCCGCCACCCCAGCACGGCGCATTACGTGTCCCGCAAGCTGGCGCAGTACTTTGTCGCCGACGAACCGCCGCCCGCGCTGGTGGAGCGCATGGCCGAACGCTGGTTGCAGAGCGACGGCCGCATCGGCGACGTGCTGCGCGCGATGGTCGCGTCGCCGGAGTTCGAGGCGTCCCTCGGCCGCAAGTTCAAGGACCCGACGCACTACGTCGTCTCCGCAGTGCGGCTGGCCTACGCCGACAAGGTGGTGCTGAACACAGGCCCGATGATCGGCTGGCTCTACCGGCTGGGCCAGGCGCCCTACAACCGGCAGACGCCCGACGGGTATGCGCTCGACGAAAGCGCCTGGGCCGGCCCGGGCCAGATGACGACACGCTTCGAGATCGCCCGCGCCATCGGCAGCGGCAGCGCAGGGCTGTTCAAGGTCGAGGGCGAGGCCAAGGACCGCCCGGCCTTCCCGCAGATTGCCAACCCGCTGTACTACGAAGGCATCGCGCCCCGGCTGGCCACCGCCACGCAGCAGGCGCTGGCGCAGGCCACCTCGCCGCAGGAATGGAACACCTACCTGCTCGCCTCCCCGGACTTCATGCACAGGTGATCGACATGCAAAGACGCCATCTGCTCCAACTCGGTCTCGGCGCTGCGCTGCCGGTGCAACTCTGGGCGGCAGCGCCAGACACCCCGCGTCTGTTGGTCGTCTTCCTGCGCGGCGCCTACGACGCAGCCAACCTGCTGGTGCCCGTGTCGTCCAGCTTCTACTACGAGGCCCGGCCCAACATCGCCATCGCCAAGGCCGCCGCGCTGCCGCTGGACGCTGGCTGGGGGCTGGCGCCGGCCGTGGCCGACAGCATCCACCCTCTTTGGTTGAAGAACCAGGCCGCCTTCGTGCCGTTCGCCGGCACCAACGACACGACGCGCAGCCATTTCGAAACGCAGGACCACATCGAGCTGGGCCAGCCCGACGAGGGCAGTCGCGACTTCCGCAGCGGCTTCATGAACCGGCTCGCCGGTGTGCTGGGCGCCGGCGGCGTGGCCGGCTCGCGGCTGGAGGCCATGGCCTTCACCGACCAGGTGCCGCTGATCCTGCGCGGCAGCCTGCCCGTGGCCAACCAGGCGCTGCGCGACCTCGGCAAGCCCGCCATCAACGCCACGCAGGCGCAGACGATTGCCGGAATGTACGCCCACACGCGGCTGGCCGGCACGGTCAGCGGCGGCTTCGAGGTACGCGACGAGGTATCCAAGGAAATGGCCGGCGAGATGGAAGCCGCCAGCCGTGGCGCCATCGCGGCCAAGGGCTTCGCGCTGGAGGCGCGGCGCGTCGCGCGGCTGATGCGCGAGCGCGTGACGCTGGGCTTCATCGACGTGGGCGGCTGGGACACGCACGTCGGCGAAGGCGGCGCGACCGGCCAGCTCGCCGGCAAGCTGGGCGAACTGGGCAAGGGGCTGGCGCTGTTCGCCGACGAGATGGGCCCGCAGTGGCGCAACACCGTCGTCGTCGTCGTCAGCGAGTTCGGCCGCACGTTCCGCGAGAACGGCAACCGCGGCACCGACCACGGTCACGGAAGCGCCTACTGGGTGCTGGGCGGCGGCTTGAAGGGCGGGCGCATCGCCGGCGAGCAGGTGGAGGTCAAGGCCACGACACTGTTCCAGAACCGCGACTGGCCGGTGCTCAACGAGTACCGCGCGCTGCTCGGAGGCCTGTTCAGGCGCATGTACGGCCTGAGCGACGCGCAACTGGCCACGGTTTTCCCCGGGGCCAGCGCGCGCGATATCGGGCTGGTTTAAGCGGCGCCCTTCACCCAGCGGTCGACGACCGCCTTCACGCGCTCGCCGAACACCTTGGCCGTCGCGATGTCGCCCGGCACCATCTCCTCGGCAGACGCGTCGCTGGGCGTCTGCGTGATGAGGCCCGCATAGCCGCCCAGGTTGTTGACGTCGTCACGCGTGGCCGCCTTGTGGTTGGGCGCCTTCAGGCCCATGCCCACCCACACCATGCCGTGCTGCTGGCTCAGCGTATGCAGGTACTGCATCGTGCCCTGCTTGTCGCCGTTGAGCGTGGCCGAGTTGGTGAAGCCGGCGGCGATCTTGTCGCGCCACACCTGGCTGTACCACGGCTTGCTGCTCGCGTCGGCCACCTTCTTGAACTGCCAGCTCGGGCCGCCCATGTAGGTGGGCGTGCCGAACACGATGCCGTCGGCCGCGGCCAGCGTCGCCCAGTCGGCCTCGCCGATGTTGCCCTCGGCGTCGATGGCGATCAGCTCGGCGCCCGCGGCACCAGCCACCGCCTCGGCGACCTTCTTCGTGTGGCCGTAGCCGGAGTGGTACAGAACGACGATCTTGCTCATGGACAGTTCCTTTCGGAGTGGGGTGAATCAGAAACCTGCGGACCGGGCGCCAGGCCGCTTCCAAGCCGGCCCGCCCAGGCGATGTGCTTGCGGCTGAACGCCGCAAGCATCGCCGTCCCCTCGGGGGACAGTCCAGACCCGCCCGCGTTCAACGGGGCGAGCGTGGGCGAGGGGCACCATCTCAGGCGGCCAGATCGAAAACCAGCACTTCGGCGTCGCGACCCGCCGTCAACGCCAGCTGCGCAGTGTCGCGGACTTGCAAGGCATCGCCCCCCGTCAGGACTTGTCCGTTGACGGTCAGCGTGCCGCGCACCAGATGCACGTAGCCGATGCGGCCGGGGGCCAGGTCCAGCTCGGCGGCCTCGGCGCCGTCGAACAGGCCGGCATACAGGCGTGCGTTCGCGTGGATCGTCACCGCGCCGTCGGCGCCGTCGTTGGCCGCCACGAGACGCAGCTTGCCGCGCTTGGACCCGGTGTCGAAGTGCTTCTGCTCATAGCTCGGTGTGATGCCGCGGGCATCCGGCTGGATCCAGATCTGCAGGAAGTGCGTCGTGCGGTCCTTGGCATGGTTGAACTCGCTGTGCATCACGCCGGTGCCGGCGCTCATGCGCTGCACGTCCCCCGGGCGGATGACGCCCGCGTTGGCCGCGCCAGGCTCGCCGTTGCCCATACTGTCCTTGTGGGCCAGTTCGCCGTCCAGCACGTAGCTGATGATCTCCATGTCGCGGTGGCCGTGCGTGCCGAAGCCACGGCCCGGGGCCACCTTGTCCTCGTTGATGACGCGCAGCGCACCGAAGCCCATGCGGGCCGGGTCGTAGTAGTCGGCGAACGAGAAGCTGTGGAAGGACTTCAGCCAGCCGTGGTCGGCATAGCCGCGGTCACTGGACTTGATGAGTTGCATGGTCATGTGGTGCTCCTTTGGTGATCGATGGAGTCAATGTAGGAGCGCGCATCGCCGGCGGGGTCGACAGGTGTTGAGGACATCATTCAAATAGACTGAACAGATGCTGGATGCGGCTGTCGACCGCTTCCCAGCGCTTGCAGCAGATGATGTCCATCCAAGAATCCGATCCCCGGCGACCCGTTCGCTTCGCGCAGCAACGCTGCACAACCGATTGCGCCCAACCACCGCATCCAGCATGACCCAAGACCGCCGTCGCGCGCTGACACCCGAAGCGCTGACCATGATGGACACCATCGCCCGCACCGGCAGCTTCGCCGCTGCGGCGCGCGAGATGGGCCGCGTGCCCTCCGCACTGACCTACTCTGTGCGCCAGCTGGAGGACGCGCTGGACGTGCTGCTGTTCGACCGCAGCTCCCGCCAGGCCATGCTGACCAGCGCCGGCCAGGAGCTGCTGCTGGAAGGCCGCCGGCTGCTGCAGGAGCTGGACGCCGTGGCCAACCGCGTGCGTCGCATCGCCACCGGCTGGGAGAGCGAGCTGACGCTGGTGATGGACGACGCCGTCGCGCGCCGCGCCGTCTTCGACCTCGTCGAGGCCTTCTACGCCGAGAAGGTCGAGGGGGGTGGTGCGCCGCCGACGCGGCTAAAGCTGCGCGTGGAAGTGCTGGCCGGCACCTGGGAAGCGCTGCTCCACGGCCAGGCCGACGTGGCCATCGGCGTGCCCGCCCAGTCGGCCAGCAGCAGCATCCACTGCGAGCCAGCCGGCGAGCTGGAATTCGTCTTCTGCGTGGCGCCCCACCATCCGCTGGCCAAGCTGCCGGAGCCGCTGACGGCCGCGCAGATCGCCGCCCACCGCATCATCGCCGTCGCCGACAGCGCCCGCGTGCTGACGCCCATCACCGTGGGCCTGCTGCCCGGGCAGGACGTGCTGACGGTGCCGTCCATGGCCACCAAGCTCGAGGCACTTCTGCGCGGTCTGGGCTGCGGCTCGTTGCCGATCAGCATGGTGCGCCGCCACGTCGACGCCGGGCGGCTCGTGAGCAAGACCACCTATGAAGGACGGCGCTCGGGTGTCATGCACTACGCCTGGCGCGACACCGGCCATGCGCCGGGCCTCGCGCTGGCCTGGTGGCTGGACCGGCTGCGCCACGACACGACGCGCAAGGCGCTGCTGGAACAGCACGAAGGCCTGCTGCTGTAGTGGCCGCAAGTCCTGAGCCAGCAGCGCCCATGTACCGAGGCCGTTTCGCCCCCTCGCCCACCGGTCCGCTCCACGCCGGCTCGCTGGTGGCCGCGCTGGCCAGCTGGCTCGACGCCCGCGCCCAACGCGGGCGGTGGCTCGTGCGCATCGAAGACGTGGACGGCCCCCGCTGCCCGCCAGGCACGGACGAGGTCATCCTGGGCCAGCTCGCCGCGCTGGGCCTCGTGCCCGATGAGCCGCCCGTCTGGCAGTCCCGCCGCGACACGCACTACCAGGCCGCGCTGGACCGGCTCGTCGCCGCGGGTGACGCCTACGGCTGCGCCTGCACGCGCGCCGAGATCGCTGCGGCCTACGAGCGGATGGTCGGCCCGCGCCCCAGGCATGGCGAGCTGGTCTACCCCGGCACCTGCAGGGCAGGCACGCACGGCCGGCCGGCGCGCGCCTGGCGGCTGCGCGTGCAGGGTCGTGTGGACTGGCAAGACCGCCGGCTGGGCGTGCAGTCGCAGGACTTGGCCGCGGAGGTCGGCGACTTCGTGCTGAAGCGCGCCGACGGCCTGTGGGCGTACCAGCTTGCCGTCGTCGTGGACGATGCCGAGCAAGGCATAACTGATGTTGTCCGCGGCGAGGACCTGGCCGACAACACGCCGCGGCAGATCGCGCTGCAGCGGGCACTGAGCCTGCCGACGCCGCGCTACCTGCACACGCCGCTCGTGCTGGCGGCCGACGGTCACAAGTTGTCCAAGCAGAACGGCGCAGCGGCCATCGATCTCACCGACCCCGCAGCGCGACTGCGAGAGGCGGCAGCCCGGCTGGGCCTGCCACCGCTGCCGGACGCCGCCACGCCGGCCGACACGCTGGCCGCTGCCGTGACAGCCTGGGCTGCCGGCGGTTGATGCGCACGCCGGCGGCCCCTTCGTCGCCGCAGGCTCGTCCCTGTCGCGCCGGCACGGGCGCTCGTCGCGCCGCACTGGGACGGCGCAGACGCGCTGCAGACACTGGCGCCGTCCCGTCACTTCGCGAGCCTCCCATGGACTACCGCAGCCTCCTAACCATCCCGCTGGCCGCCGTGGCACTCAGCGCCAGCAGCGCCGAGTCGCTCCGCCTGCCCGCCGGCTGGCAGGCCGGCGCCAGCTTCAGCTGGCCGGCCGGCACCACCTACCTGACCGGCGTCGCACCCAGCACCGACACCGCCGGCCAGCGCATGCTGACTGTGCAGTCCGTCGGCCAACGCCACGACGGCGAACTGGGCGCCATCTCGCAGAGCGTCACCGGCTATGGCGGCAAGCGCCTGCGCTTCCAGGCCCAGGTCAAAGCGGCCGGCACTGATGCGTGGGCCGGCCTGGTGGTGCGCAGCGGATTCCTGCCGCTGCACGTGCTGCCGGTGGACACGCAGGAAGCCGAGCCCGTCAGCGTCGGCACGCCGGCCTGCCCGGACTGGTGCGAGGTCAGCGTCGTGGCGGACATCCCGCAAGACGACTTCGGCGCCGCCACGGTGGGCCTCGCCGTGATCGGCAACGGGCAGATCTGGGCCCGGGACTTCAAGCTCGATGTCGTCGGCCGCGACGTACCCACCACGGCAACGCCGTTCGCCGCGACGCAAACGGCCAGGCTGCGCGCCGACATCGCCCGGCAGCAGTCCACGCAGGCCACCCGCCCGACACCACCCAGCAACCTCGCGCTGCGCTGAGAACCGACTTCAGGAGAGCCCCCATGGACTACCGCGCCCTGGTCACCATTCCCCTCGCCGCGCTGGTGCTGAGCGTCAGCGCCGCCGCACCGCGCCTGCCGGACGACTGGCACCTCGAAGCCATCGTCCACCACATGCAGCCGACCGGTGGCCCCGGCTACGAGGCAGGCCTCGACCCCGCAGCCGAGGCCACCGGCACGCCCGTGCTGCGCCTGCGCTCGACGAACCCGCCTCAGCTGCCGGTGCCCGCCAGCGTCGGCAGCGTCTCGCAGCAGGCCAGCGGATACGGCGGCCAGCGCGTGCGCTTCAGTGCCGACGTGCGCGCAGCTTCCGGCAGCCGCTGGGCCGGCCTCTACATGACGCCGGGCGGCCCGAACCAGCTTGTTCGCACCGCACGCGGTGCGCCGGGCGTCGAGCACCGGCTGCCGATTGGGGCCGCCGTGCCGCCCGCCACTGACTGGCAGCGTGTCAGCGTCGTCATCGACGTGCCGCGCGAGGCGCCGCTGCTGACGGTCGGGCTTGCGCTTGTGGGCGAAGGTGAGGTGGCGATGCGCCGGCCGAGCTTCGAGGTCGTCGGTCGCGACGTGCCCGTCACGACGACGCCCGTCGGCATCGACTGGGCAGCCGCGCGCGAGAACGTCGCACAAACGAAGCGGGTGATGGCCGCGCTGCCGCCGGCGCCCCTCGTCAACGCCCAGCTCGACTGAGCGCACGATGCTCACAACGATCCGCCTTCGTCATCTGGCCGCCGCGGCGCGACCGGCACTGGTGCCGACACTGTGCTTCTGGCTCGGCTGGGCGGCGCTGCACAGCCAATGGCCGCAGGCGCGTGCGCTGACACTTGCGGCCCAGCTGTGGCTGGCCTACAGCGCGGCGGCCTGCGTGCTGCACCGGCGCCGGTGGCCGCTGGCGGTGCCGGTGGCCGCGCTGGGTGGCGCTTTGCTAGGCCTGCTGCTGGTGCCCGGCACCCGGCCCGTGCCGTGGAGCCAGAGCTGGGAGGTGATGCGCCTGGCGCTGCCGGCCTGGGGTTTCGCGCTGCTGATGCACCTGCCGCTGCGCTGGTGGCGCTGGCGCGAGTCGCAGGCGTTGCAGCTGCGCCTGCAACAAGCCGAACAGCAGGCAGCCATCGCCGAGCTGTCGCGCCAGGTCAGCGTCGCCGAGCTGAAGACGCTGCAGGCGCAGGTCGAGCCGCACTTTCTGTTCAACTCGCTGGCCAGCCTGCAGCAGCTCATCCGCCTGCAGCCGGCCACGGCCGAGCGCTTTCTCGGCGAGCTGCACGACTACCTGCGCCTGGCCCTGCCCTCGCTGCGGGAGCCGCTGTCCACCGTCGACCGGGAATTCGCGCTGACCCGCGCCTACCTGAACGTCATGGCCACGCGGTTGGGCGCGCGGCTGCGCTTCGGCGTACAGGCCGCCGACGGCTGCGGAGGCCACGCCCTGCCGCCCCTCATGCTGCTGACACTGGTGGAGAACGCCGTGCGCCACGGCATCGAGCCGCTGGCCGCTGGCGGCGACATCCACGTCAGCGCCCGCCGCGATGGCGACCGGCTGCTGGTGGACGTGGCCGACACTGGCGCCGGGCTGTTCGCCGCCCCGGCCGGCACCGCCAGCGCCGCCGCTACCGCGCCATCGCAGGGGCTGGGGCTGGCCAACGTGCGCGACCGCCTGGCCAGCCTGTACGGCGGCGCCGCCCACCTCAGCGTGCAGCAGGCCGACGGGGGCGGCGTGCTCGCCCGCATCGCGCTGCCCTGGACGCTTCCCGCATGAAAACACCCACCGCGCTGCTCATCGAAGACGAAGCCCTGCCCCGCCAGCGCCTGCGCGAGGGCCTGGCTACGCTGTGGCCGCAGCTTCAGGTCGTCGCCGAGGCCGAGGATGGCGACCAGGGCCTGGCACTCGCGCTGGACCTGCGGCCCGACATCCTCTTCGTCGACATCCGTCTGCCCGGGCTGGACGGTCTGTCGCTGGCACGCCGGCTGAAAGGCCTGGCGCACATCGTCTTCGTGACGGCTTACGACGCGCACGCGCTGCAGGCTTTCGAGCACGGCGCCATCGACTACCTGCTCAAGCCGCTGGACGACGCGCGCTTGGGCGAGACCGTGCAACGGCTGCGGCAACGACTGCAATGGCCGCCGGCGCAGCTCGCAAACTGGCTGCAGCAGTGGACACCGCCCGTGCTCGACGCCGCGCCGGTGGCCGCCACGCCGCTGCGCTGGCTGCAGGCCTCGCAGGGCGAGCGCCTGCACCTTGTCATGGTGGCCGACGTGACGCACTTCCGCAGCGACAACAAGTACACCTGTGCCGTCACCGCCGAAGGGGAGTTCCTGCTGCGGCTGTCGCTGCGCGAGCTGCTGGCCCAGCTCGACCCCGGCCAGTTCTGGCAGATCCACCGCGCGGTGGTCGTCAACCTCGCCCACGTCGCGCGGGTCGACCGGCGCCTCACGGGCATGGAGGTGCTGCTCAAGGGCAGCGACACGCGGCTGCCCGTCAGCCAGAGCTTCCAGTCCCGGTTCAAGCCGATGTAGGCACGCCACTTGCCGCTCGACCGCTCCATCCCCTGCGGAGACCGGCATGGCCAGCTTCATCACCATCGGTTACGGCAACAACGCCGGCTACGAGGCCACGCCCGTGGCACTGCGCGACGCAGCGCATGCACACGACGCCCGGCTGAAGGCGCGCGGTGTGCTGATGGGCATCGCCGGGCAGCCAGTGCAGGTGCGCAATCCGCAGGGCACCGGCGCGCAGCGCAGCGATGGCGCCTACCTCAGCAGCCAGTTGCCGATCGCCGGCTTTGCCGTCATCGAGGCCGACTCGCTGGAGCAAGCCATCGAGCTGGTGGCCGGCACGCCGTGTGCCATCGCGAACGGCGTGGTCGAGGTGTGGCCGTTGCAGGTGACGCCATGAAGCCACGGGCGCGCACGAGGTGACAATCCGCGGCTTTTCCCACCCCGAAGGATTTGCGATGAACACGACGCCCAGCGGCCTGCAGTACGAAGACACCGTCGAAGGCGACGGCAAGCAGGCCGCCGCCGGCCATGACGTGACCGTGCACTACACCGGCTGGCTCTGGGTCGATGGCGCCCGGACCGCCAAGTTCGACTCCAGCAAGGACCGCGGCGACCCGTTCGAATTCGAGCTCGGCGCCGGCATGGTCATCCGCGGCTGGGACGAAGGCGTGCAGGGCATGAAGATTGGCGGCAAGCGCACGCTCATCATTCCCGCGCCACTGGGCTATGGCGCACGCGGCGCCGGCGGCGTCATCCCCCCGAACGCGACGCTGTGCTTCGAGGTTGAGCTGCTGGGCCTGGCCGGCGGCCCGGAACCCGTCGAGCTGAACCTGCACACGACGTCCAGCGGCCTGCAGTACGAGGACCGCGTTGTCGGCGATGGCACCGAGGCCGCGGCGGGCCAGCGCGTGTCGGTGCACTACACCGGCTGGCTCTACAAGGACGGTCTGCGCGGCAAGAAGTTCGACTCCAGCAAGGACCGTGGCCAGCCGTTCAAGTTCCGCCTGGGCGGCGGCGAAGTCATCCAGGGCTGGGACGAGGGCGTGCAGGGCATGAAGGTGGGCGGCACGCGCTTCCTCGTGCTGCCGCCGGAGCTGGGCTATGGCGCGCATGGCGCGGGCGGCGTGATCCCGCCGAACGCGACGCTGCTGTTCGAGGTGGACCTGCTGGCGGTCTGAAGGGCGCGGTCAGATCTCGGCGCCGAACATCGTCGTCGGCGGCGATATCTGCGTCCGGCGCCACGGCGTGATGCGGGAGTCGACATCGTCGATGGGGCCCGTAATGGGACGCCCCGCCAGCCAGTCCTTCAGCTTGGGCAGCGACATCGGCCGGGCCACGAGGTAGCCCTGCACCTCGTGGCAGCGGATGCTGCGGATGATGGCCAGCTCGCGCTCGGTCTCCACACCCTCGGCCACCGTCCGCATGCCCAGCACCCCGGCCATCTGCACGATGGTGTTGACGATGGCGCGGGCATCAGAGTGCTCGGTCAGTGAGCGCACGAAGGAGCGGTCGATCTTCAACGTGTGGAACGGGAATGCGCGAAGATAGGCCAGCGACGAGAAGCCGGTGCCGAAGTCGTCCAGCGCCACGTGCACGCCCAGCTCGCGCAGCGCATGCAGGCGCTTGAATGCGGCCTGGGCGTCTTCCATCATCAGCGACTCGGTGACTTCCAGGTGCAGCAGCGACGGCCCGACGCCGGTGCTCACGAGCATGCGCTCCACGCTCTTCACGAAGCCCGGTTCCATCAGCTGCAGCGGTGACACGTTGACCGCCACGCTGAGCCGTGGCAGCTCGCGCGCGGCCAGGCAGGCATGCTCCAGCGCCAGCGCACCGAGCTCGCGGATGAGGCCGCAACGCTCGGCCGCCGGAATGAACTCGCCCGGCGAGATCGAGCCCAGCACCGGGTGCTCCCAGCGCATCAGCGCCTCGACGCCCAACGCCCGCAGGCTGCGCGCATCAACCTTGGGCTGGAAGTGCAGCTCGAACTGGCCATGCGCCAGCCCCTCGCGCAGCGCCTGCTCGATGGTGTGCATGCGCCGGCTGGCGGCACCCAGCGAGCTGGCATAGACGACGCTGCGCCCGCGGCCGGAGCGCTTGGCGTCGTAGAGGGCCAGGTCGGCATTGACCATCAGGTCTTCGACGTTGGCCACGCTGGCGTCCAGGCGGGCCAGGCCCACGCTGGCGCCGACGTGCAGCCGCTTGGCGCCCACATGGATGGGCTGGCTCAGCTTGTCGATGATGAGCGCCGCCATGGCCTGCGGCGCGCGCACAGGCGCCTCGCCCAACCGCAGCATCGCGAACTCGTCGCCACCCAGCCGGCCGACGAGGTCCCCCTCCTCCACCAGCGCCAGCAGCCGTCCGGCAACCACGCGCAGCACCTCGTCGCCGGCGGAGTGCCCGGAACTGTCGTTGACCACCTTGAAGTGGTCCAGGTCGATGGACAGCAGCCAGCCCGCGCGGCCCAGCGCCATCGCGGCCTGCGCGGCGTTCATCAGCGCGCGGCGGTTGGCCAGACCGGTCAGCGCGTCCTGTTCGGCCTGCAGGCGCAACTGGTTCTCGAAGCGCTGTGCCTCCGTGATGTCGGCAATGACGCCGCGCCAGCAGCCCACGTGCACACCGTCCGGTTCGGTGATCGGCTTGGCGCTGATGGCCCACCAGCGTGCGTGGTCGCCACGGCCCAGCTGCAGTTTCAGGTCGCGGAAGGGGCGGCTCACCGCCCAAGCCGCGACGACGGGACCGGATGCCAGCGCGCGCGTCGCAAACCACTGCGGCAGCTGCACCTCGCCGAGCCGCTCTTGCGGCACGCCGAACAGGCTGGCCAGGCGCGGTGAACGATGAACGAGATGACCCTCCGCATCGGTTTCCCACAGCGCATCGCTGGCGTTCTCCTCGAAGTCGCGCAGCAGCAGCGACACCACCTGCTGCTGGTGAGCCTGCGTGAAACGCGCCCGCAGCAGCGCGGTGGACTGACGCGCCAACGCCATCGCGGCGAAGGAGACGACGGTGGCATAGCTCAGCAGCAGCACGGCGACCGCCAGGAAGATGACGTCCCCGGCCCGCCACAGCGCCACCAGCGCCCCGGCGACGATGAGCCAGGTGTAGACGATGCTTGCCCAGGGCAGCATGGCCAGCGCGAAGGCGCCGGCGCCCAGCATGCCCGTGACGAGCGTCGCGATCAGCACCCGCTCGGCCGGCCCGGCCGGCGCAAACCACAGCGCCGCCGCGCCGCCCCAGCACAGGCCCAGCACGGCGGCATGCCAGGTGCCCCGGCGATAACCCCGGCTCGACACCTGCGGCGCGACGTGGCGCCGCCGCTTCCACCATCCCAGGAGCCCCAGGGCGGCCACCGCGCCCAGCACGACGAGCCAGCCCGCCAGCAGCACGCCGCCGGCGTCGCCCACGGCCAGCCGGACCAACCCGCCGGAGATCAGGTTGGCCGCCATCAGCAGCGGCGTGAGCCGCGTCAATTGGGCGAGATGCTCCGCCCGGATGCGAGCCGACTCGGCTTTGCCGTCAACGTACAACTCAAACGTCTGGCGCAATCGATCCCAAAAGCCTTCAGTTCGAGCCATGAAAGCGATATCTTTCACACTTGTGTCTGTATCGCCCGGATCGTAACGAGACCCTTCACCACGGCGTCATGCCGGGCTGGTCTTCTCCGTGGCGTTTGCATCATCCGCCGGGTTCTTCCCTCTCTTCCGCCGTCTCTTTAGGAGCAACGCCATGTCCGGGTCCGACCAGCGCCGTTTCCCTCGCGTCGAGTTCTTCCTGGTGCCCGACGAGCATGAGCAGTTGCCCGTCTGGGTCATCAAGCCGGCCGGCCTCGCGCACGAGCGCGGCGGCGTGGTGGTCAATCTCAGCGGCTCTGGCCTGCAAATCCTGGCCGCATCGGAGCCGGCTCTGGATGCCAGCCACTATGAATTGCGCCTGCTGCTGGGAGAGGACGAGGGCGTGCCGCTCTTCAGCGCCGATGTGCGTCGCGTCTGGAACCGACCGCTGAGCCCCAACGTCCAGATCGGCGGCTTCGAGTTCGACGAGCCGAACTCCCAGGCCGAGGAGTTCCTGCACGCGCAGACGGCGCAGATCACCGCGCGCAAATGGGTGCGGTGCGTCCTTGTCGAGCGCGTGCCCGCGCTGAACTGACGCGGGCGGGCGCCCGAGCGCGCCCGTCCCTGACCTCGCCCACCACCGCAGGCCGCGGTGGTGGGCGTTGCCGTTTCTGGCCATTCAAAAGAACGTCCTCCCGGCACCGTGGCGGTCGATGACCGCCCCGCACGCTCCCGCGCCGCCAAATAGTGCCGCCGCCGCGCAGAAACGCGCAGCGCCGCACGCACTTCGCGTTCGATAAATACGGCAAAATTGATAACAACAACGGACAGCCATCGGCGATCAAGCCGATACAGCGCCGAGACACGGCTCAATCCCGAATCGCAATGATCAAAACGTCATCTTTGCCACCTGCAGGACCGACCATGCCGCGCGGCTTGGCGCCGTCCTGGATGCGCCTGGCGGCCCCTGCGGCCGCCTGGGCGCTGGCTGGCACGGCACTGGCGTGGATCGGCGTTGGTGCGGCATGGGGGCTGTGGGCGCTGGCGTCGCTGCTGGTTTGGCAGGGCTACCGCCGCGCCGTGGCCAGCACGGCCGCCACGCAGCACGACGACGTCCACCATCAGCTCGCCGCCCGGCTGGACGACGCGGCCACCACGTGGAGCACGCACCTGACCACCGCACAGGCCCAACTGCGCGATGCCGTGGACCAGATGCTGGCGTCCTTCGGCGACATCCTCCAGCAGCTCGACGGCCTGTCGGGCCACGCGCCAGGCGCCGGCGACGGCACCGAGCGCCTGGCCGTGCTGGCTCAGTGCGACACGCAGTTGCGTGGACTGCTGCAGAACTTCGACTGCTTCGTGAAGTCGCGCAACGAGGTGCTCGGCACCGTCCAGACGCTGGGCGAAGCCTCGGGGCGACTCAGCACGATGGCCGAGGACGTTTCCAGCATCGCGCGGCACACCAACCTGCTGTCCATCAACGCGGCCATCGAGGCCGCCCGCGCCGGCCCCGCTGGCCGCGGCTTTGCCGTCGTCGCGGGAGAGGTGCGCCGGCTGTCGGCCGAATCGGGCGAGACCGGCCGCCGCATCGGCGCGCAGGTCACGGAGTTCAATGAACGCATGCAGCAGGCGCTGGCCCAGGCCACGCTGACGGCCGCGCAGGACGGCGAAGCCATCCAGGCCGCCGAGCGCACCGTCGGCGAGGTCGTCGACCAGGTGCACGCCGCCGTTACGCAGCTGCAGCAACGCAGCGCCGAACAGAGCGCCCAGGGCGACATCATCCGTGCGCAGGTCGAGCAACTGCTCACTGCCTTCCAGTTCCAGGACCGGGTGCACCAGATCCTGGACCAGCTGCGCGAGTCTATGGGCCGCGCCAGCGACTCGCTGCAGGCCGCGGCCGCCGCTGGCCAAGCGCCCGACGACCGCGACTGGCAGATGCTGCTCGCGACGGGCTACACGACCGCCGAGCAGCGCGCCGTCACCCACGGCAACCCCACGCCGGCTACCCCGGCCGCCACCACCGAGACCACGTTCTTCTGAGGACTGCGTATGGCCAAGACCATTCTCATCGTCGACGACTCCAGCTCACTGCGCACCGTCGTGCGTCTGGCCCTCACCCGCGCCGGCTACGAGGTGCTCGAAGCCGGCGACGGCCAGGCCGCGCTCGAGGTGCTGGAGAAAACGCCCAAAGCGCATCTCGTCGTGTGCGACGTGAACATGCCGCGCATGGACGGCATCACCTTCGTCACGCAGCTCAAGCAGCATCCGCGGCACCGCTTCGTGCCTGTCATCATGCTGACGACCGAGGGCGAGGAAGACGCCAAGAACCGCGGGCGCCAGGCCGGCGCCAAGGCGTGGATGGTCAAGCCCTTCAACCCGCCGCAGCTGCTGGACGCCGTGTCCAAGCTGGTGCTCCCATGAGCGCGCTGCAGCTACCGGCCGAGCTGAGCGTCTACACGGTCGCCGGCCTTCGGCCGCAATGGCTGGCGTGGGTCGAGCAGGTGGCAGCCTCGGGACCGGCCGCCGACGCCGATGGCAGCGCGGTTGACCAGGTGGACGGCGCCGGCGTGCAGCTGCTGGTCGCGCTGCAGCACAGCCTGGCCGCCCGCGGCTGCGCGCTGCGCCTGCGTGGCGCGAGCCGCCCGCTGCACGACGGCTGCGCCAGCCTGGGCATGGCCCGCTGGCTCGATGAACTGCAAACCCCGGAGGCCTCATGACGCTGGAAGCCGACTTCATCGCCGAGGCGCTGCCCGCCTTCCTCAGCGAGGCCGACGAGCAGGTCGAGAACCTCGAGGCGCTGCTGTTGCAGCTGGAGGACCGGCCCGACGACGCGGAGTTGCTGAACGCGCTGTTCCGCTGCGCCCACACCGTCAAGGGTTCGGCCGGCGTGTTCGGGCTGGACGCCATCGTGGACTTCACCCACCACGTCGAGACCTTGCTGCAGCGGCTGCGCGAAGGCCAGGTCACGCTGACGCCCGACCTCAGCACGCTGCTGCTTCGCTGCAACGACCAGATCCGCGGCCTCGTCGGCGAAGCCGGCGGTGCCCCGGCCCAGTCCGGTGCCGCCGAACAGCGCGACGCCCTCGTCGCACAGCTGCAGGCCGCCGCAGGCATCGCCGCCAAGCCGGCAGCAGCGCCGGCCGCGCCCCCCGCCACGGACAAGCCCGCCAACGCCCGCCCCTGGCATGTGTCGGTCGCCTTCGGCCGCGACGTGTTCCGCAACGGCATGGACCCGCTCACCGTGCTGAACTACGTGCGCGGCCTGGGCGACGTGCCGCACATGGTGTGCGACGTGGGCGGCATCCCGCCGCTAGAGACGCTGGACGCCGAGAGCTGCCACCTGAGCTTCATCTTCGCGCTCGTCACCGAGGCCAGCCGCGCGCAGATTGAGGATGCCTTCAGCTTCGTTCGCGAGGACTGCCAGCTCCACGTGCTCAACCCCGGCGCCACGCCAGCTCAGTTCGCCGATCTGATCGACGCCATGCCCGGCAACCCGCGGCTCGGCGAGATCCTCGTCGCCGCCGGCGCCATCAGCCCGGCCCAGCTGCAGCAGGGCCTGCGCAGCCAGCAGGCCGCCGCCGCGCTCGGCGAGCCGGCCCTGCTGGGCGAGCTGCTGACGGAGCAGACGGGCCTGGCCCCCCAGGTGGTGGACGCCGCGCTGCGCAAGCAGCGCCAGCAACGCAGCGAGTCGGGCGCGCCGGCCGGGGAAGACCAGCGCTTCATCCGCGTGCAGGCCAACCGGCTGGATGCCGTCATCAACCTGCTGGGCGAGCTCGTCATCGCCGGCGCCGGTGCCGCGCTGCTGGCCCGCCAGAGCGGTATGCGCGCCCTCATCGAGGCCAACGAGCAGATCAGTCATCTCATCGAGGACATCCGCAATGGCACGCTGCAGCTGCGCATGGTGCCCATCGGCGAGACGTTCTCTCGCTTCCGCCGGGTCGTGCGCGACACCGCAACCGAGCTGGGCAAGGACGTGCAGCTGGAGATCGTCGGCGGCGACACCGAGCTGGACAAGAGCGTCGTCGAGCGCATCGCCGACCCGCTGATGCACCTGGTGCGCAATGCCCTGGACCATGGCCTGGAGACCGCCGAACAGCGCGTAGCCGCGGGCAAGCCGGCCCAGGGGCGGCTGACGCTGTCGGCCCATCACGAGGCCGGCAACGTCGTCATCTGCATCACCGACGACGGCCGCGGCATCCAGCGCCGCAAGGTGCTGGAGCGCGCATGGGACCGCGGCCTCGTGGAACCCGGCGTGGTGCCGGACGACGCCACCATCCAGCGGCTGATCTTCGAGCCGGGCTTCTCCACCGCCGAGAAGGTCACCAACCTCAGTGGCCGCGGCGTGGGCATGGATGTCGTGCGCAGCAACATTGAGGCCCTGCGTGGCACGGTGCTGCTGAACAGCGTCGAAGGCGAAGGCTCCACGATCGAGATCCGCATGCCGCTGACGCTGGCGATCATCGACGGCTTCCTGATCGGCATCGGCGATTCGCGCTACATCCTGCCGCTGGACGCCGTCGTCGAGGTCATCGAGGACCGCGCGCATGACGCGCGCCTGGACGCCCGCGGCCGCGGCGTCGTCGAACTGCGCGGCCAGGTGCTGCCCGTCGTCAGCCTGCGTGCGCTCTACGGCATCGAAGGGCCTTCGGCCGCCCGCAGCAGCATCGTGGTGCTGAAGTCCGGCCGCGGGCGCTTCGGCGTTCTGGTGGACTCGCTTCTCGGCCACCACCAGACCGTCATCAAGCCACTCGGCCGGCTGCTCGGCAGCCTGCGCGGCATGGCCGGCTCCACCATCCTCGGCAACGGCGACGTGGCCCTGATCTTCGACGTCCCCTCCCTGGCCCAGCTAGCCGAGGAGCCGCGCGGGCATGCCCGCGGCACCGCCGGTCGCTCCTCCAACCCAACCCTCGAGACCTCCGTATGAACCCGTCACAGACCTCATGGATCGCCCGGCTTGTCGCGGGTCAGGCACTCGACGAAGCCCAGTCTTCTCTGCAACGCGAAGAAGCCGGCCGGCGCGAGCTGGAGCAGCGGCTGGCCGACACCCAACGTCAGCTGGCCGAGGCGCAGGCCGAGCTGGCATTGCGCCAGCACATCCTGGACACGACGTGCATCGTGTCCGAAGCAGACGCGCGGGGCGACATCGTCGCCGTCAACGACAAGTTCTGCGAGGTGTCGCAGTACCGGCGCGACGAACTGATCGGTCGGCCACACAGCATCACCCGACATCCCGACGAGTCCAGAGAGACTTTCCGCGAGATGTGGCAGACCATCGGCCGCGGCCAGACCTTCCGCGGCACGATCAAGAACCGCGCGAAGGACGGCAGTCCCTACTACGTCGATGCGGTCATTGCCCCGGTGATGGGTGAGGACGGCAAGCCGCGCAAGTACCTGGGCGTACGCTACGACGTCACGCAGGCGGAGCTAGCGCGCCAGGCCAGCCAGGCCACGGCCTCCGGCATCCTGAAGGCCATAGACACGAGCTACGGCTACATCGAGTTCCAACCCGACGGCACGGTGCTGAGCGCCAACGCCAACTTCTGCCGGCTGATGGGCTACACCGAGGCGGAGATTGTGGGCGGCCATCACAGCCGGTTCGTCGACGCGGAGCACCGTGGCAGCGCGGCGTACGGCCAGTTCTGGGCGGCGCTGAAAGCAGGCGAGTCGCAGGTGGGCATCTTCAAGCGGCTGAACCGCGACGGCAAGGTCGTGTGGATCCAGGGCACCTATGCGCCCGTCAAAGATGAGCACGGGCAGGTCGTCAAGGTACTCAAGATCGCCACCGACATCACGGCTGCCAAGACCGAAGCTGCCGAATGGAACGGCCAGGTGCAGGCCATCTCGCGCTCGCAGGCCGTCATCGAGTTCGACCTGAAGGGGCGCGTGCTGCACGCCAACGAGAACTTCCTGCGCACGCTGGGCTACACGCTTGAGGACATCAAGGGACAGCACCACAGCATGTTCGTGGACCCGGCGCACCGCGAGACCGCGGAGTACCGCCTGTTCTGGGACCGCCTGGGCCGCGGCGAATACGACGCGGGCGTCTACAAGCGGCTCGGCAAGGGTGGGCGCGAGGTTTGGATCCAGGCGTCCTACAACCCCATCCTCGACCTGGAGGGCCGTCCGTTCAAGGTGGTCAAGTACGCCACCGACATCACTGCAGCGCGGCTCCAGGCCGCCGACTGGAGCGGCCAGATCGCCGCCATCTCCAAGTCCCAGGCGGTCATCGAGTTCGGCATGGACGGCCGCATCCTGAACGCCAACGACAACTTCCTGCGCACGCTCGGCTACACCCTCGACGAGGTGAAGGGCCAGCATCACAGCATCTTCGTCGAGCCGGAGTACCGCTCCGCGCCCGAGTACCGTCAGTTCTGGGAGCGCCTGGGGCGCGGCGAGTACGACACCGGTCGCTATCTGCGCCTCGGCAAGGGCGGCAGGCAGGTTTGGATCCAGGCCTCGTACAACCCCATCCTCGACCTCAACGGCCAGCCGTTCAAGGTCGTCAAGTACGCGGCCGACGTTACCGTTGAAGTCAACGAGGCCAAGGCGCTGGCACAGGTCGTGGCCGAGGCACGCAGCATCGCCGCCGCCGCGCAGGACGGCGATCTCGACCAGCGCCTGGGCACAGACGGCCGACAGGGCAACACGCTGCACTTGTGCGAAGGCATCAACTCGCTGCTGAATACGACCTCGGTGATCTTCGAGGACATCGGCAGCGTGTTCAACGCGCTGTCCGAGGGCGACCTAAACCGCCGCATCGAACGCGACTATGCCGGCGCCTTCGCCCGCATCAAGGAGGACGCCAACAAGACCTGCGACCGCCTCTCGCACATCATCGAGGAGGTGCGCTCCGCGGCCGATGCGCTGACCGGTGCGGCCAACCAGGTCAGCGCCACCGCGCAGAGCCTGTCGCAGTCCGCCAGCGAGCAGGCCGCCTCCGTGGAGCAGACCACCGCGTCCATGGACATGATCTCGGCCAGCATCAGCCAGAACAGCGACAACGCCAAGATCACCGACGGCATGGCCACCAAAGCCAGCAAGGAGGCCGGCGACGGCGGCGCGGCCGTCACGCAGACCGTCCTCGCGATGAAGCAGATCGCGCAGAAGATCGGCATCATCGACGACATCGCCTACCAGACCAACCTGCTGGCGCTGAACGCCGCCATCGAGGCAGCGCGCGCCGGCGAGCACGGCAAGGGCTTCGCCGTCGTCGCCGCCGAGGTGCGCAAGCTGGCCGAGCGCAGCCAGGAGGCCGCCAAGGAGATCGGCGACCTCGCCGGCAACAGCGTCAGCACCGCCGAGCGCGCCGGCAAGCTGCTCGACGAGATCGTGCCCAGCATCCAGAAGACCAGCGAGCTCGTGCAGGAGATCGCCGCCGCCTCGCAGGAGCAGAGCCAGCAGGCGTCGCAGATCGGCGGCGCGATGGGCCAGCTCAGCAAGGCCACGCAGCAGAACGCCAGCGCGTCCGAGGAACTCGCCGCGACGTCGGAGGAACTCTCCGGCCAGGCCGAACAGCTGCAGCAGTCGGTCGCCTTCTTCAACACCACAGGCCAGGGACGCGACGCGGCGACCACCCGGCACGAGAGCCAGTCCTTCGTTGAGCGGCGCGCGCCCAACTCGCCGATGCGCGGCCAGCGGACCAGCCAGCCGCGGCTGCAGGCCACCGGCACGCACGGCAACTTCCGCCCCTTCTGACGCCCACTCCAGAGGTCAACCCCATGCAAACCCAACCGACCCCCTGGCTGGTTCGCCTGCTCGCCGGCCCCCAGATCGACGCAGCCGACGAAGCCCGTGTCGACGCTGAACAGGCCCGCGATGCCCTGCAGGCCGAGCGCGACGAACTGCAGGCCAGGCTCAAGGCCGCCGAGGCCGAGCTGAAGGTGCGCACCGACATCATGAATGTCACGAGCATCGTCTCGGAGGCCGACAAGAAGGGCGACATCCTGAGCATCAACGAGAAGTTCCTGGAGGTGTCCAAGTACAGCCGCCAGGAGCTCATCGGCCATGGCCACAACACCACCCGGCACCCCGACATGCCCAAGGAGGTGTTCAAGCAGATGTGGGCCACCATCGGCCGCGGCGACATCTTCCGCGGTGTCGTGAAGAACCGCGCCAAGGACGGCACGCCCTATTACGTCGACGCCGTCATCGCCCCCATCCTCGGCGACAACGGCAAGCCGATGAAGTACCTCGGCGTCCGCTACGACATCACCGAGCAGGAGATCGAGCGCCAGAACGCCCGCGGCATCCTCGCCGCCATCGACCAGAGCTACGCTTACATCGAGTTCGACCTCAGCGGCCATGTGCTGCACGCCAACGACAACTTTCTGCGGACGCTGGGTTACCGCCTCGACGAGGTGAAGGGTCACCACCACCGCATGTTCTGCACGGCCGAGCAGGTCGCAAGCATGGCCTATGCGCAGTTCTGGCGCGACCTCAATGCCGGGCAGCCGCAGAACGACGTCTTCCGTCGCATCGACAGGGCTGGCCGCGACGTGTGGATCCAGGCCGTCTACGCCCCGGTGAAGGACGAGCTGGGCCGTGTCGTGAAGGTCGTCAAGATCGCCACCGACGTGACCGCGCAGATCACCGCCTCGCGCATGCTGGAGGACGCCGTCGCGCAGGCCGAGCAGGTGACGACCGCGGCCCGCAGCGGCGACCTCGGCCGCCGCATTCCGATGGAGGGCAAGAGCGGTCCCATCGCGACACTGTGCGAGGGTGTCAACGCGCTGATGGAGAACACCGCGGCGATCTTCGATGACGTCGGCCGCGTGTTCGGCGCGCTTTCCGAGGGCGACCTGTCGCAGCGCATCACGCGGGACTGCCATGGCGTGTTCGCCCAGGTGCAGCGCGATGCGAATGCGACGAGCGAGAAGCTCGCGGCCATCATCCAGGACGTCGGCCGCGTCTTCAGCGGCATGGCGGCCGGCGACCTGACGCAGCGCGTCGAGGCCGACGCCTCCGGCGTCTTCGAGCAGGTGAAGGACGACGCCAACAGCACTTGCGAAAAGCTCGGCACCATCATCGAAGAGGTGCGCTCCGCGGCCGACGCGCTGACCGGCGCGGCCAACCAGGTCAGCGCCACCGCGCAGAGCCTGTCGCAGTCCGCCAGCGAGCAGGCCGCCTCCGTGGAGCAGACGACCGCGTCCATGGACATGATCTCGGCCAGCATCAGCCAGAACAGCGACAACGCCAAGATCACCGACGGCATGGCCACCAAAGCCAGCAAGGAGGCCGGCGACGGCGGCACGGCCGTCACGCAGACCGTCCTCGCGATGAAGCAGATCGCGCAGAAGATCGGCATCATCGACGACATCGCCTACCAGACCAACCTGCTGGCGCTGAACGCCGCCATCGAGGCAGCGCGCGCCGGCGAACACGGCAAGGGCTTCGCCGTCGTCGCCGCCGAGGTGCGCAAGCTGGCCGAGCGCAGCCAGGAGGCCGCCAAGGAGATCGGCGACCTCGCCGGCAACAGCGTCAGCACCGCCGAGCGCGCCGGCAAGCTGCTCGACGAGATCGTGCCCAGCATCCAGAAGACCAGCGAGCTCGTGCAGGAGATCGCCGCCGCCTCGCAGGAGCAGAGCCAGCAGGCGTCGCAGATCGGCGGCGCGATGGGCCAGCTCAGCAAGGCCACGCAGCAGAACGCCAGCGCGTCCGAGGAACTCGCCGCGACGTCGGAGGAGCTCTCCGGCCAGGCCGAACAGCTGCAGCAGTCGGTCGCCTTCTTCAACACCGCCGAGGCAGGCGGTCGCAGCCATGCGCCGCGCCGGCAAGACAACAACAACCCACCCTTCGTCGAGCGGCGCGCGCCCAACTCGCCGATGCGCGGCCAGCGGACCAGCCAGCCGCGGCTGCAGGCCACCGGCACGCACGGCAACTTCCGCCCCTTCTGAAACGCGAGGCCGGCATGAGCACTTCTCCCGACACCGCGGGCAACGCCCGCCAATTCCTGAGCTTCACGCTGGGCAGCGAGCTGTTCGGCATGGACATCCGCACCGTGCGCGAGATCATCCAGCACGGTGCCATCACGCCGGTGCCGCTGATGCCGGACTTCGTCCGCGGCGTCATCAACTTGCGCGGCGCGGTCGTGCCCGTCATCGACCTGCAGGCCCGCTTCGGCCGCGGGCCCGCCAGCGTCGGCAAGAAGACCTGCATCATCATCTTCGACGGCCAGCGCGATGGCGAGCGCGTCGAGCTGGGCATGATGGTGGATGCGGTCAGCGAGGTCGTTGCGCTGGAGGCCGGCGACACCGAGCCGCCGCCGCAGTTCGGTGGCGCGGCCCGCCGCGACTTCATCGCCGGCATGGGCCGCCGCGGCGAGCGCTTCCTCGTGCTGCTGGACCCCGACCGCGCCTTCGACATCGGCGAGATGGCGTCGTTGTGCGAGGCCAGCCAGCTGGCCCTGGCCGCCTGAGACCGGCATGTCCACGCCTCAGCTCAACGACCGCAGCTTCGGCCGCATCACCGGGTTGATGCACGAGGCCGTCGGCCTGTCGTTCACCCGCAGCAAGAAGGCCCTCGTCAGCGCCCGGCTCACCAACCGCGTGCAACAGCTGGGCCTGACCGGCTTCGAGGACTACGCCGACCTGCTGGAAGGCGCCGACGACGGCGGCGAGTTCCAGATGGCCGTGGACCTGCTGACCACCAACGAGACCTACTTCTTCCGCGAGCCGGCCCATTTCGCCCTGCTGCAGGCGGAGCTGCAACGCACCCGCCCGCAGAAGCTGGCCGTGTGGAGCGCCGCATCGTCCTTCGGCGACGAGGCCTACAGCACTGCCATGCTGCTGGCCGACCTGCAGGCCCAGGGCACGCTCGGGGCGGACTGGTCCATCCTCGGCACCGACATCAGCGAACGCGTGCTGCAGAGCGCCGTGCAGGGCATCTATCCGGCAGAGCGGCTGCGCGAGGTGTCCCCGCAGCGCCTGAAGCGCTACTGCTTGCGTGGCGAGGCCGAGAGCGAGGGCTTCGTGCAGGTGCGCGAATCGCTGCGCGAGCGGGTGCGCTTCGGTCAGCTCAACCTGTGCGCCCCCATCGACAACCTGGGCCCGTTCGACGTGATCTTTTTGCGCAACGTGCTCATCTACTTCGACCCGCCGACCAAGAGCGCCGTCGTCGACCGCGTGCTGAGCCAGCTGCGGCCGGGCGGCCTGCTGTTCCTCGGCACGGCCGAAGGCCGCGTGCCCTGCAGCACCCCGCTGACGGTGCTGGCGCCCAGCGCCTACCGCAAAGGAAACGAGCGATGAAACACGCCACCGTGGCCCTGCATCCCGGCGATGTGGCCTGCGTGGACAGCGGGCAGCGCATGGAGACGCTGCTGGGCTCCTGCGTGGCCATCGTGCTGACCGACCCGCGGCGCACCGTCGGCGCGATGTGCCACATCGTGCATGCCGGCGCGCCCAAGCCCTGGGCCGGGCGGGACACCGCCTACGGCGCGTCGGCGCTGGCCGAAATGCGCCGGCTGCTACGGCTGCGCAGCATCGACGCGGGCCAGTGCCTGGCCTGGGTTTACGGCGGCGGCCACATGTTCCCCGACCAGCCGGGCGCCGCGGCCGACTACGGCCATGTCGGCGCGTCCAACGCCGAGTGGGCGCTGGCCGCGCTGCAACAGGCCGGCATCCAGCTGCTGGGGGCCGACCTCGGCGGCCACGCCTACCGCAAACTGCGCTGGACCGTCGGCCGGGGCGCCCCCGAGGTGGAAGCCACCGCCATCCCGTCCCGTCGTCGCGTGGCAAGGGAGCCCACCGCATGACCCGCGTCTTCGTCATCGACGACTCCGCCGTCGTCCGCCAGACGATGACCGCCCTGCTCCAGGGCGACCCTGACATCGAGTTGGCCGGCTGTGCGCCCAACCCCATCCTCGCCGCACCGCTGGTGCGCAAGCACCGGCCAGACGTACTGCTGCTGGACATCGAGATGCCCGGCATGGACGGCCTGACCTTCCTGCGGCAGCAGATGGCCGAACTGCCCATCCCCACGGTCATCTGCTCGTCGCTGAGCACCGAAGGCAGCCGTGTCGCGCTGGATGCGCTGGCCGCCGGCGCCGTGGCCATCGTCGCCAAGCCACGGCTGGGGCTGCGCCAGTTTCTGGAGGACTCGCGCCGCGAGCTGCTGACGACGCTGAAGGCGGCGGCACTGGCCAAGCCCCGGCTGGCGCGCCTGTCGCCGCCACGGCCATCGCTGCGGCAAAACACCGTGGCCGGCCTGCATGCGCTGTCGGTCAACAAGCCCGTCGTCATCGGCAGCTCCACCGGCGGCACCCAGGCCATCGAGCAGATCATCAGCGCGCTGCCGGCCGATGCGCCCGGCATCGCCATCGTGCAGCACATGCCAGAGCGCTTCACGGCCATGTATGCCGAGCGGCTCAACGGCGTCTGTGCGATGCAGGTGAAGGAAGCCCGCGACGGCGACCGGCTGGAGCGCGGCGTCGTGCTCATCGCCCCCGGCGGCAAGCACATGAAGCTGCGCAAGAACGGCGCGCAGTACCACGCCGTCGTGCTGGACGGCCCGCCCGTCAACCGCCACAAGCCCTCGGTGGACGTGCTGTTCCGCAGCCTGGCCGAACACACCAACGGCGACGCGCTGGCCATCATGCTCACCGGCATGGGCGACGACGGCGCCCGCGGCATGCAGCAGCTGCACCAACTGGGCGTGCGCACGCTCGCGCAGGACGAAGCCAGCTGCGTCGTCTTCGGCATGCCGATGGAAGCCATCAAGCGCGGCGCCGTCGACGAGGTGCTGCCGCTGGATGCGATGGCCGAGGCGCTGATGCGCTTCGACGCAAGGGGCTGAGGGCTCGCCCTTCCCTGGCTGCCCCCTCGCGTGGGCGCTGCAGTAGCGCTCAACGCGCTCCGACGGGCCGCTGCCTGCGCCCCTACAGTCGGCGCCCATGAAGATTGCGCTGATCTCGCTGACGCTGGCCCTGGCCGCCAGCCCCGCCGCACCGACGGCCATGCCGCTGCCGCCTCAGGTGCTCAACATCGTCAACGACATGAAGGCCGTGTGCCGCGCCGCCGGTGGCCAGCCGGGCGCGTCACCCGGCCTGGTATTGAGCGCCGACCTGAATGGCGATGGCCGTGTCGACCATGTGATCGATGAGGCCGCGTTCGACTGCGAAGGTGCCGCCTCGCTGTTCACCGGCGCCGGCGGCGGCCACATGCAGGTCTTCGTCACCGCGGCAGACGGCAACGCCGCGCTCGCCTTCGAGCATGGGGCGGACGGCCTGCGCGTGGAAGGCGGCGCCCTCTGGCTCGCCGTCGGCGGCCCGCTCTGTGGCCAGCAGGTGACCGACAACATGTCGCACAGTGCCATGCAGGCCTGCTGGCGACCCTTGCAATGGCTGGCCGCGCAGCGCAGGTTCGATTTCGCGCCGCTGTCGCGTGTCAAACCTTATCGATAGAGCACAGGAGGGTGAACGCTTCGAGCCTTCCCTCCCCCGTCTCCGGCGACGTCGGCGTTCGCAAGTCAAAACCCAATCAGCCGCCTCACTCAATCGCCGGATATTCCCCCACCCCATCCGGCCACGGCGTCAGGATCTCGAAGCCGTCCTTCGTCACCGTCACCATGTGTTCCCACTGCGCTGACAGCGAGTGGTCGCGCGTGACGACCGTCCAGCCGTCGTTCAGTTCGCGGATGCCGGCGCCACCGGCATTCAGCATGGGCTCGATCGTGAAGATCATGCCCTCCTGCAGCTTCAGGCCTTCGCCGGGCCGGCCAAAGTGGTTGACGTGCGGCTCGTCGTGGTAGACCGTGCCGATGCCATGCCCGCCGTACTCGCGCACGACGCTGAAGCCGGCCGCATGCGCGACCTTCTGGATGGCATGACCCACGTCGCCCAGCGTCGCGCCGGGGCGCACCTGGCGGATGCCGGCGCGCAGCGCCTCATAGGTGGTCGTCACCAGCCGGCGCGCCAGCACGTTTGCCTCGCCGACGATGAACATGCGGCTGCTGTCGCCAAACCAGCCGTCGGGCGTCGTCAGCGTCACGTCCACGTTGACGATGTCGCCCTTCTTCAGCCGCTTGTCCTTGCTCGGGATGCCATGGCAGACGACGTGGTTGGGCGAGATGCAGGCCGTCTTGGGGTAGCCGTGGTAGCCGACGTTGGACGGCACGCACTTGAGCTTGTTGACGATGTAGTCGTGGCAGAAGTCGTCCAGTTCCTCCGTCGTCACCCCCGGCTGCACCAGCGGCTTCAGCTGGGCCAGCACCTCGGCGATCAGATGCCCCGCCTCGCGGGCCTTGGCGACCTCCTCGGGGGTGCGCAGCTTCAGGCTCTTCATGCGCGTCCTCCTTTGACATTCGCCCTGGCCTTGGGGGCTTGAGCCCAGCCGGCCAGGCGCGTCAGGTCCAGCCCGCCCTCCTGCTCGGCGCGGATCAGCAGCTGGCAGATCTCGCTGTGGTTCAGCTGCGGATGCAGCTCGGCCAGCATGCCGATGCGCATCCAGTGCTCGGCCTGCGCGTTGATGGAGCGTGACAGCGCCTGGCTGGCCACGCGGAGGCTCTCGTGGAGCGGGTCGGAGATTTTGACGATGCCCATGCGGGCACTATATACGATTCGTATACGAACCGTATAACGCCACCATCACAGCCAGCCCTCTTGCTCGGCCTTCACGCCGCGCGCGGCCAGCGCGTCGCGCAGAGCAGCGAGCTCGAGCGGCAGGTCACGTAAAGCCAGGCGTTGGAGCACGCTGTAGTCATAACGGCCCAGCGGCTGCAGGCCGCTGCGGTCCAGCCGCTCGGGCTCCATCGCGACGGCGGCCCACGGCAGCCCCGCACGCTCCCAGGGTTCGGCGGCAGCCAACGCGATCTCGATGCCGGCAGGGTCGGCATCGGCGCTGATGGCGGCCGGGGCCGGCGCCAGAGCAAGCAGCCGAGCCATGGCCTCGCCCCAGGCGCGCGTCGGCCGGCCAGCAATCCACACGAGCGCATCGCCCGCCACGCGACGTGCCGCCTGCTTTTCGAAGCTGGCACGGTTTTCGATGAGCCACCAGCGGGCCGGTGGCGCGTCCACGCGCTGCAGGACCTGCAGCGCATCGACCGGCAGCGTGAGGAACGGGGCCACGCCCAGGTCCAGCAGGCGCTCGCCGGGCCAGCACAGGCGGGCATCGCCCGCGAGCGCCAGCGTCGGCGCGAAGGCGTCGATGCCCAGCGCCGGCAGGTCGAAGTGCCGTTCCAACCAGCCCCATTCGCCGGCGGAGATGGCCTTCGTGTGGCCCAGATGCAGCGCGAAGTCGCGACGCAAACCCGAGCGCCCCTCGGCCGCCCAGCGGCGCAGCGCTTCCAGCAGGGCCGCCCGCGCCTCAACGGCAGCCGTAGCCATGCGCGCCTCGGCCAGCGCCTGCGCGGCTTCTCCGACGAGGTCGTCCGCCATCAGCGTTTCCAGGCGCTGCGCCAGCACCGCCGTGCGCGCCTCGCGGTCGCTGCGGGTGGCCAGGCCCAGCGCGGCCTGCAAGGCCTCCAGCTCGACCCAGCAGAGCTTCACGGGCCACCAGCGGCCGTGTTCGCTGCGCTCGTGGCGCGTGGCCAGCCCGGCCTCCAACGCCCTCTGCGACAGCGCGTCGGCCAGCTCAATGCGCCCGGGCCCGGCGGCCTGCAGCAGGCTCTGCCAGGGCCGCGTGTCGGCGCTGCCGCGCAGCCAGTCGATCAGCAGCTCGCGCTCCTCGGCGCTCAGTGTCGGCAGCCGTCCGGGCCACACCGCCCGCGCCGCCGCCAGGTGGCGGCGCGTGCGGCTGGCAGTCAGCTCACGCGTAGTCACTGACCTCAGGCCGCCGCGCCAGCACCGCAATCGGCGGCGCCCAGCGTTCGCCGCGCGGCTTCTTGCTCGTCACCAGCGTGATTTCGCTGGGCTCGAAGACCTCGACGTTGTGCGTGATCGGCGTCGTCAGCAGGTATTGCGCGCGGGTGCTGCGCAGGAAGTGGCCGACGAGCTGGATGTTGCGCACGTCCAGGTGGGCGAAGGGCTCGTCAATGAAGACGAAGCCGCCGGGCGTCTCGTCGTCCTTCATCAGGCCCACCAGCAGGATCAGGCTCTTCAGCACCTGCTGCCCGCCCGAGGCCTCGCCGTCATTCAGTCCCACCTCACCCTTGCCGTCGAAGTTGAACTTGACCTGCAGGCCGGCCTGGGCCAGCACGATGTCGTCGTTGTCCAGATGGGGCAATTGCGCCTCGGCGGCCACCCCAGCCAGCTCGCCCAGCTCGGCGACGTTCTTCTTGTAGCGGCGCACGGTGGCGCGCAGCACGTCGATGTAGCGCTCGCGGGCGTTGCCGGCCGCCGTGGCGGCTAGCGCGTTGCTGGCCTTGCGGTTGGACAGCTGTTCCTCCTCGTCACGCACCTGCTGGGTCATGCGCACATGGCGGTCCAGCACGGTGGCGTCCGTCTCCCAGACGCCTTTCTCAAGCTCCTGGTCCACATGATTGGCGCGGATCTCGGCCTGGCGGGCGTTCTCGAACTCATTCTTCAGCGCCGTGAGCGCGATGGGCGTAATCCAGCGCGGCGGGAACTTGGCGCCGGCCTCGCGCGAGACGCGCGCCGCCGCTTGCAGCGTCTTGCGGCGCTCGGCATGCTCGCGCGCGGTGCGCGCCTGGCGCTCCTCGCCGTCGGCTAGTTCCCGCTGCGCACGCTCGTAGTTCTGCTCGTGCACGCCGGAGGCCTTCAGCAGCCGGTCGTGCTCGGCCTCCACGGCCGTCATGCGCGTGGACGCCTCGGCGCGGGCCTGCTTGAGCGCCGGTAGCCGGGCGCGGGCCTCGGCGAACTCGTCGGCGCGCTCGGAGAGTTCCATCGCCGCCTTGTGGCCCTGCGCGGCGCGCTGAGCGTCCTTGAGCTGGCGGTCCACCTCGGCCTGGGCCTTGGCGACGCGGGTCAGCTCGGCGTCGATGCGGGACAGCTCGCCTTCGAGCGACGCGCGGCGGCCGGCCACGGCATTGGCGCCGAACTGGTGGTCCGACGCCGGTATAGCGACGCTGCGGCCGCCGCGGCCATCGCGGTAGTAGGCATCGGGCGTGATCCATTCGCCGCCCGTGCCACTGCCCTCTTCCGTGCTGGCGACGCAGCGGATGCCATCGAGCTGGCGCGCCAGCCACGTCGGCAGCGGCGCGCTGACCTTCAGCGCGGCCAGCAGCGAGCCAGACTTGGCCTGCGGCACGGGCGCGGCATCGGACACGACGTAATGGCGGTACTTCTGCTTGGACGCGATGGCGAAGGCGCGCGCCTCGTCACTGCGATGCTTCAGCACGACCACCCAGCGCGAGCCGCGCAGCACGCCCTCGGCGGCCTCGCGCCAGCGCTCGTCGGCGATGTCGATGCTGTCGGCCACGACATGGTGGGCGATGCCGGCGTCGTCCAACGCCTGACGCAGAGGCCTCACCTCGGGTGGCGGCGGCGGCAGGCGCTTGTCCTTCAGCTCGGCGAGCAGCCCCTGCACATGGCGCAGCTTGTCGTCGGCGCGGGTGTACTCGCCGCGCAGCCTGTCCTTGTCGGCGGCCAGCTGCTGCGTGCGGGCCGCGAGTGCGGCAGCATCGGCTTCCACATCGGCCAGCGCGCGCAGCTCGTCCTCGCGCTTGACGGTCTGCTCCACCGGCTTCTCGGCCTCGCGGGCCTGATCGAACGCGGCGCGGGCCTCGCGGCGCTCGCCTTCAAGCGCGACAAGCCTGGCCTTGGTGGCCTCGTGCTCCTTGAACAGCTCGTGCAGGCCGGCCCGCTTGGTCGACATGGCGCGCGCATCGGCGGCGGCAAAGAGCCGCGCGCGGTGCAGCTCTCGGCCGTCACGCGCCAGCCTTTCACGGGCTTCGCTCCACTGCATGACGGGCAGCACCTCGGTGGCCAGGCGCTCGCGCTCCTGGACCTTCAGCTGCCACTGGCGGTAGCTCGTCACGCGGTTGGCCAGCTCGGCCAGCTGGGCCTGCGTGCGCGCCAGCTCGCCCTCGGCGGCCTGCACCTCCTTGGCCAGCTGCTGCTGGTGGCTGCGCGCCTGCTCGTAACGGTCCAGCACCTCCTGGTCGCCGAACACCTCGAACACGAGGCGCAGCAGCTCCTTCGGCGACAGCTCGCAGAGCCGGTCGGTCTGCCCCTGCTCCAGTGCCAGCACTCGGCCGATCGCGCGCGTGAGACCTGCAGCTTCAAGACGTTTTCTCCAGGCCTCGATGCCCAGCCAGTCGCGGTCGCTCTTCTCGGCCAGCTGCTCGATCTCGACAACGCCTTCCACGATGGCATAACGCCGCACCCAGTCACCGCCCTGGCGCTCGATGCGGCAAGCCAGCGTGACCTGGTCGGCGTAGATCAGCGAGCTGGCGAAAGGACGGCTGCTGTTCTGCCGGCCGCGCGGTCGGTTGTCCACCAGCGCGCGCAGCCAGGCCGTCTCGGCATTGGCGTGGCGGGCGTAGGTGCGGAAGGTGCGGCCACCCGAGCATTCCAGTCCCAGCAGCGTACGCAGCGCGTCCAGCAGCGTGGTCTTGCCCGACCCGTTGGGGCCGGCGATGGTGATGATGTTGCCGTCCAGCGGCAGCGTAACGCGCTGGCAGTAGTCCCAGTGCAGCAGTTCGAGGGTTTGGAGGTGGAACATCAGGCGGCGTCGTCAGCGGGTTCTTCTTGTTCCTGGCGAGCGGCCTGGATCTGTTGAATCGCCGGGCCGGCGACCGCATCGGTCGCGCGGGCCAGCACGTCAGCCAGCGCGCCGTCGAGGATGCGCGGCGCGAGCTGGTCGTAGTCCAGCAGCAGGTCCAGCAGCGGGCCCTCGGCAATGTCTTCGCCGCGCCGCGTGATGAAGCCGTGGCGCTCCAGCGCTTTCAGGTTGCCGTCCAGCCGCACCTTCTTGCCGAGCTGGTCGCCGAAGTCGGCCAGCAGGCTGCGGTAGCTCAGTACCGGCGACACGCTGGCGGCGGCAGGCAGCGGCTTGTCAGCGGCGAACATCTCGCCCTGCTGGTCGCCATCGGCGTCGGCCCGGTTGAGCTGGCGCTGGCGCTTGGGCAGCACGATCAGACTCCACAGCACCACAAGCAGCGACACGCCATCGCGCGGCAGCTCCAGGTTGTTGTTGGCCGCCAGGCCCGACTCGCCAAACACCGCGGTCTCGGCCGGCCTCAGCAGCGCGACCGATACATGCTCGGCGTAGACGTTGTCGACGAGCTTCAGCCCCACGCCGGCCAGCCGCGCGGTGACGGCGGCCCACAGGTCGGCGTCGATCAGCGCCCGCTTGACCAGCGGGTGGGTGCGCGGCAGCCAGCGGCGAGCCAGCAGTTGGGCCGCCAGGTTGGCGGCATCATCGAAGTTGTTCATTCGGATTCGCTCAGGAGGTCGCCGCGGCTCATCCAGGCCACGGCTTCGTCGTCCACAGCGCCCTGCTCGGCGCTCCAGCGCACGCGCCAGGGCTGGCGGGCCATGTCACCAGTCGCGCCCTTCAGGTGGCGGGCCTGCGGGTCGCCCAGCAGCGGCAGCAGTTGGGCACGGTAGGCGGCCGACGCGTAGCTGCCGCCCAGCACGGCCGGCGCCACCGGCTGGGCGCCGCGGCCCTCGGCCGTCCAGCCGTCTAGCAGCAGCTGCAGCGCGCCCAGTTCGGGCGGCAGGCTCAGCACCTCCAGCCGACCATCCGGCGCGGCCTGGGCGGCGGGCAGGCCGGCCACGTCGGCGGGCTTGGGTCGGTCACGCTCGAACTCGGCCTCGGCGCCGTCCACCAGCTCCTGCGCGGCGACGATGACCGGGTGCACGCCGGTGGACAGCGCGTCGCCCAGCAGCGCGTGCAGCTCGCCGGCGCCGGCTTGGCGCTGCAGCCACTGGCGCAGGTCGGTCGTCGTCACGCCGGTGGAGCCCAGCGTCACGCGCTGGCGGTCCGCCTGCTGCAGCGCGCGGTTGAACTGGCTGGCCATGACCAGCAGACTGGCCTGGGCACTGGCCAAGTCGCGCGCCAACCGCTCCAGCCGCGCGTGGCCGCTGGCCTGGGCCTGCTCGATGATGGCCTTGACGGCGTCGCTTGCACGATCCACGAGCGCCATCGCGCGCTCGAACCGGGCATTGGCGCGGCGCAGCTCGAACTCGCTGCCGCTGGCCATCGCGTCAGCGAACTCCTCGCGCAGCCGCGCCAGCTGTGCGTGCAGCATGTTGAGCTGCTGCGGCTCCAGCAGGCCCAACTGGTGAGCGCCGGCCACGCCGGCCAGCAGCGCGGCGAGGTCGTCGTCGGGGCCGGCTGTGTCGGCCGTCAGCGGCTGCAGCATGCCGACGACCGACTGTGCCAGCGGCGTGATGGCGTAGGTCTGCGTGGAGGCTTCCCAGTGCAGCAGGCCGGCGTCGCGCAGGCGCTTGAGCACCGTCTCCAGCGCGTCTTCCTTGACGTGATGGAAGTGGCGGTTCAGCTCGTCACGGGCCAGTCGCGCGGCGGGCAGCGCCATCAGCTCCAGGAACACCCACACCCGCAGCCGCACCCAGGCCGCCTCGCCACCGAACAGCGCACGCTGCGCGGCCATCAGCGCCTCATGGCGGTCCAGCTGCCACCACAGCAGCGAGTCCACCGGCGCGCCGCCGTCGCGGAAGAACTCGTCGGGCGAGCGCGGGTCGTCGGGGGTGGGCGTGGGGCGGAGGTCGGCCATGGGGCCAGGATTATCGTCGGCGGCATTCAGCCGCTTTGAGCGCTGCCACCGGCCGGCTTGAACCTCCGAAGGGCGATGCAGGTCCACACTGATGCTCATCATGAGACAACCCACCTTCTTCCTGTCCCACGGCGGCGGCCCCTGGCCCTACATGGACGGCGAGTTCCGCCATGCCCACGCGAAGCTGGAAGCCTCGCTGCAGGCGCTGCCGGCTTCGCTGCCGGCGCGCCCGAAGGCCATCCTGATGATCTCGGCGCACTGGGAAGCCTCGGCCTTCACGGTGATGACGTCCCCGACCCCCGGCATGCTGTACGACTACGGCGGCTTCCCGGCGCACACCTACGAGGTGGTCTACCCCGCCCCGGGCGACCCGGCGCTGGCCGAGCGTGTCGTCGCGCTGATCCAGGCCGCTGGCCTGCCCGTGGCGCGCGATGCCGCACGCGGCTTCGACCACGGCGCCTTCTGCACCCTGGCGCCGATGTACCCGGACGCGGACGTGCCCGTCGTGCAGCTGTCGCTGCGCCAGGGGCTGGACCCGGCCGAGCACCTGGCGCTCGGCCGCGCCCTGGCCCCGCTGCGCGACGAAGGCGTGCTGATCCTCGGCAGCGGCTTCAGCTTCCACAACCTGGGGCTGATGTTCAACGGCCGCGGCCAGGCGCCGTCCATCGCCTTCGACGCCTGGCTGCAGGCCGCCGTGCCCGCGCCCGAGGGCCGCGCCGAACGGCTGAAGGACTGGGAACAGGCCCCCGCCGCGCGGCTGGCCCATGCGCGCGAGGAGCATCTGCTGCCGCTGATGGTCGCGGCCGGCGCGGCCGAAGGCGAGGCCGGCAGCTGCGACTACCACCAGACCGACTACCTGGGCGGGCTGACGGCGTCGAGCTTCAGATTCGGTTGAAGGGGCAAGCGGCTTGACCTGACGGCCGCCGTCAGGTTGATGCTCACGGCTTTCCGCCTCGGAGATGCCATGAGCCCGAACGATGACGAAGCTTTCTTGAGCGCCATCACGCGCTGCGACCTGCCACCCGCGGACTTCGGCCACCTGCAGCACCTGTGGCTCGCCTGGCTGCACCTGCGCCGCACGACGCTGCCGGAAGCCATCGAGCGCACCTGCACCGACATCGACCGGTTTGCCCGCCACCACGGCGCCCGCGACAAGTTCAACCGCACGCTGACGGAAGCCCTGGTTCGGCTGATGGCCGGCCGCGGCGCGACCCAGGCGACGTTGGACTGGGCCGGGTTCCAGCACCGCAACGCTGACCTCGTCCGCGATGCAGCCGGGCTGCTGGCGCGGCACTATTCGCCGACACTGCTGGCCAGTGCCGAGGCGCGGCGGCAGTTCCAGCCGCCCGACCGGCTGCCCCTGCCCGCATGAAGCCCCTCCTCACCCTCGGCCGGCTTGCCCGCGCGACGCGGCTGGCGCGCTCTTCGCTGCTGCACTACGAATCGCTGGGCCTGCTGCAGCCGCGTGACCGCAGTGAGGCCGGCTACAGGCTCTATGGCGAAGCTGAAGTCCAGCGGCTTCAAGCCATCCGCCGCTACCGCGAGGCCGGGTTGTCGCTGCACGCGATCCGGGACCTGCTCGCGGGCCCACCCGCCGACGGGCCTGCAGGGCTGCTCGAGCAACGGCTGCTGTCCCTCGGCGAGGAGGTGGACCGGCTGCGCGAGCAGCAGCAGGGCCTGGCGCGCCTGTTGGCCATGCCCGAGTTCCACGCCCGTCGCCAGGCGCGAGGCAAGGCCGCCTGGGTGGCGCTGCTGCGCCGGGCCGGGTTCAGCGACGACGACATGCGCCGCTGGCACGCCGCCTTCGAGGCGTCGGCACCGGCGCAGCACGCGGCCTTCCTGCGCTCGTTGGGGCTGCGACCGGCCGAGGTGGCCGGCATCCGACGCGCGACATGAGCGGGCTGGCGAAGCGAACTTGCTAGTCCGGCGCCCGTGCAGCTTGCAGCAGCGCCGCCGGCCGGCACATCGACGGCTGCACCTGCCCGCGCTGCCAGCACGGGGCCTCCTGCGTCGGCCGCGGATGCGGCACACCTTCGCGGTCGATGTGGCCGGACACGACATGGAAGCCCTTCACCCCTTGCGCGTCGACGTCCAGCTGCAGCAGCCAGGCAGTGTTGTTGTCATCGTCCTTGAAACCGTCGAAGACGAAGTTTCCAAGGCTGTAGACGATGGGCCGGCCGCGGTAGACCTCCACATCCTGCGTTAAATGCGGATGGCCGCCGACGACGGCGTCGGCGCCCGCGTCGATCATGTGGCGCGCCAGCGATCGCTGCCGGTCATTGGCCAGCGGCTCGTGCTCCTGACCCCAGTGCATGACGGGGATCACCACGTCCGCCACGCGGCGGGCGCGCTGGATGTCCAGCCACACCTGCTCGTCCTCGCTCCAGGCAATGCCGGGGCGGTCCACGTCGGCCTCGAAATGACGCGGCATGAACTCGTTGTAGCCCAGCAGCGCGATGCGCAGGCCACCGCGCTCGACGATAAGCGGCGCGTGCGCCTGGGCCAGCGTGCTACCGCCGCCGAAATGACGCAGGCCCTGGCGGCGCAGGCGGTCCAGCATCTCGGCGAAGGCGTCGGGGCCGAAGTCGCCCGAGTGATTGTTGGCCAGGCCCACGACGTCGACATGCCGGGCCAGCACCGGCAGCACACGCGGATGCGCACGGAACGTGAACGGCTTGACCGGCTCGGCACGCCCGCCGGTGGCCACGACGCACTCCAGGTTGGCCACGCGCACGTCGGCGAGCGCCAGCCACGGTGCGAACGGCTCGAAGGGGTCGCGACCCTCGCGGATGACGCGGCCCGGCGTGTCGTCCAGTAACACGTCGCCTACGAAGGCCAGGCTCACGTCGCGCGCCGGCGGGCTCGACGTGCGCGTGACGGCATCGTCCCGCACCTCGCAGCGGTAGCTCAGCTCCTGGCCGAGGCCCGGCGCGTAGACGCGCTGCAGGCCATCGGCCGGCAGCGTCGAACCGGCTGCGGGCACCTGGACCGTGGCCTGGTGAACCAGCGCGTCCCCGGCATAGGTGGCGAGGCGGATGTAGGCCGGTTGCGTGCCATCGTCCACCCACATCGCGCGGAAGCCGAAGCGGCCCAGCGGCACCCGCGCCACCGTGTACGGGTCGGCCACGGGCCGCGCCTCCACCGTCGTGCGACTGCCCCCCTGCACGAGCTCGCAGCGCAGCAGCGGCGCAGCTTGAGCTTGGGCCGCGCCAAGGCTGCCGGCCAGCACCAGGCCGGCCGCGCGGGTCACGCCGCGCACGACGACCGGCGGCGGGAGGCGGCCAGCAGCCCGCCCAGGCCGGCCAGCATCATCCAGCCGCTGGCGGCCTCGGGCACGGGCGCGAGGTAGTCGGTGCCGGAAGCGGACAGCAGGCGGGAATCCCCCACCGCCTGGTGCTGGCTGTCGAACAGCTGCACGCCAACCAACCGCGCGCCGCTCATGAAGTTGGACGTCACGTCGCCGTACGCCGAGGCGACGAGGCCGACGGTCAGGTCCCAGGACTGGCCCCAGACAATGGGCAGGTCCTCGCTGTAGAACGTGCTGCTGCCGCTGAGCATGCCGGGCGTCGTGGTCCAGCCATCAGGCACCAGGCGATAGGAAAAGAAGCCCGTTGACCCACGGGTGAGCTGTGCGCTCCAGCCGTACTTCACCGGCTGGTAGGAGTTCATGTAGAGCAGGTCTAGCACGGTGCTGCCGGTGAAGTAAGGTGCCAGTGCACCCGGCGCACTGGCCGAGCCGCTGAGCTCGAAGGCATAGCGCACGTAGCCCTTGCTGCCCTGGGCGACGCTGGCGCTGGTGGCCGTCAGCGTGTCGGTGAACTTGGCCGCGGCCACCATCGAGTCGTAGGTGCCGGGTCCGCCGTTGGCCACGCCGCCGGCGAATTGGCCTGCCGCCGACACCCCCACCCAGCCATATCGGGCGAAAGCATCGGCCTGACCCGAATACACGGCGGCATGCCCCTCGGGGATGCCCAGCTTCACGGGACCGACCGCGTAGGTGCTGGCGACACGGCCCGAGCTGCCGCTGTCCTGGTCCAGCCCGCCGGTCAGGCCGCAGGCGGCAATACCGCCGGCGGGAAAACTACCGCCGCTGAAGAAGGGCTTCAGCGCGTCCGGCGTGCCGCTGGTGTAGCAACCGGAATCGACGGAGCCTCGGGCGATTCCTCCCACGCCGCCGGCGTAGGTGTCGAGGCTGCCGGCGTGGGCCGGGGCGGCGAGCGAGGCCGCCAGCGCCGCAGCCACGGCGAGGCAGGAGGGATGTCGGTGAAGTACAGCCATGGGCCAACCTTTAGGGGGAGTCGGGACAAGAACGGTTCTGATCAGCTGTACGCATCCGGTGGGCTGGTTCCGCCATGCGACGCCCCCCTGACTTGGGGATCACACCGGCTGCCGCGCGTGTCGTGATACCGCCCGCCACTGCGTACCTGCCGGTATGGGGCCGCGTTCGGCCCCCCGGTGAGGTGGCGATGCTGTGGGAGAAGCTGGCCCTGACGATGGCGGGGATGCTGCTGGTGACGGCGGCCCTGCACATGGGCGGACGGCGCCTGGGTGGACTGCTGGCCGGCCTGCCCACCATCACGGCGCCCACGCTGGCCTGGACGGCGCTGGAGCAGGGCACGGGCTTCGCGGTCCATGCCGCCATCGGCAGCGTGGCCTCCTGCGCCGCGCTGGCGGTCTTCGCGCTGGCCTATGTGCACGCGTCACGCAGCCTGCGCGCTGCCGGGGCCCTCGCCTGCGGTGCCGGTGCCGCGGCGCTCGCCGCCCTGCCGGCGTTGCAGGCCGCCGACAGCCTGACCGCCGCGCTGGTGCTGGCCGTCAGCGTGACGCTCGCGGCCCGGGCCGCGCTTCCGACGCCTGCGCCGGCTGCGGCGGGCGCCCTGCGGTCGGGCCGGCAGGTGCTGCCGGGCATCGGCGCGGCCTGCATCGCCGCCATGCTGACGGTGCTCGTCACGCTGCTGGCCCCGGTGCTGGGGCCGCTGGCCACCGGGCTGCTCGCGTCGCTGCCGCTGGTGAGCGGGCCGCTGGCCATGGCCGAGCATGCCGGCGCGGGTCACCAGGCCTCCACCGAATTCCTACGCGGCTACGTGCGCGGCCTGTTCGGCAAGGCTGCCTTCGGCACGGTGTTCGTGCTGCTGGCGCCGGGCAGCGGCGTGCTGACGGCGCTGGCCGCGGCAGTGGCCGTCACGGCACTGATGACGCTGCGCCCGCAGAGCGTCCGTGCCGCCCTGCCCCGCCTAAACTCGCCGCCACGATGACGCCGCTGTCCCGCATTGCCGAGCAATGGTCCGCCGTCGACGGGCTGCTCGACGAGGCGCTGGCGCTGGCCCCGCGCGCGCGGGACGACTGGCTGGCGACGCTGAGCGGCGAAGCGGCCCTGCACCGTGAGACGCTTCGGGCGCTGCTGGCCACGCAGGCTCGCCTGGAAACCGACGATTTTCTGCACACGCTGCCGCCGCTGCGGCCGCCGGCCGCCCTACTTGCCGGAGCGGAGCCGCGCGCGGGAGAGCTCGTGGGCCCGTACCGGCTGATCCGCGAACTGGGCCGCGGCGGCATGGGCCTGGTATGGCTGGCAGAGCGCCATGACGGGCTTGCCGCGCGGCACGTGGCGCTGAAGCTGCCGCGGCTGGCCTGGGGCCAGGGGCTGGCCGAGCGGCTGGCGCGCGAGCGCGAGATCCTGGCCGGCCTGGAACATGAGCACATCGCCCGGCTCTACGACGCCGGCGTCGATGCCCAGGGCCGCCCATTCATCGCGATGCAGTACGTGGAGGGCGAACCCATCGACGCCTACTGCCGGCGCCACCGGCTGCCGGCCGTCGCGCGCATCGGCCTACTGCTGCAGGCGATGGCGGCCGTCGCGCATGCGCATGCACGGCTGGTTGTGCACCGGGACCTGAAGCCGGGCAACGTGCTGGTGGATGCCGACGGCTGCGTCACGCTGCTGGACTTCGGCCTGGCCAAGCTGATTGACGGTGAGCAGGCCGGTGCGACCGCGGTGACGGAGTTCGCCGGCCGCGCGCTGACGCCTAACTACGCCAGCCCCGAGCAGATCCGCGGCGAGCCGCTGGGCACGGCCAGTGACGTATACAGCCTGGGCGTGCTGGCCTTCGAACTGCTCACCGAAGCCAAGCCCTACCGGCTGAGCCGCGGCACGGCAGCCGAGCTCGAGGAGGCCATCATGCGGGCCGAGCCGCCGCGCGCCAGCGACGCTGCGACGGATCCGGCGCTGAAGAAGGCCTTGCGCGGCGACCTCGACGCCATCCTCGCCCGCGCGCTGAAGAAGGCCGTGGCCGGGCGCTATGCCGGCGTCGACGCCTTCGCCGACGACCTGCAGCGCCACCTGCGCGGCGAGCCGGTGCTGGCGCGGCCCGACGGCGCGGGCTACCGGCTCGCCAAGTTCGTCGGCCGGCACCGGCTGGCAGTGGGCCTGGGCGTTGCACTGACGCTGACCGTGCTGGCGGGCAGCGGCGTATCGCTGTGGCAGGCGCATGTGGCGCGCCTGCAAGAGCAGCGCGCCTCTGCCGAAGTGCGGCGCCAGCGCGCGACGCAGGACCTGTACATCGAGACGCTGTCGCGCCTGTCGGTGCTGGCCGCCGAGGAGCCGCAGGCGCTGACCCGCCCGGGCGCCGTGACCTCGGTGCTGGTGGACAAGCTCAATGAGATGGCGCCGCACCTTGCTGAGCGCCCCGACGACCGCGGCGCGCAGCTCGAAGCGGTCATGGTGCAGTTGAACTACGACCAGCGCTTCGCCGAGTCCCTCACGATCGGCGAACAGTACCTGGCGCATCTGAAGGCCCACGACGCGCCGCCGTCGCAGGTCATCAACACCTATGCCTCGCTCGGCCGCACGCTGTTCCAGCTGGGGCGGCTGGATGACAGCGAGGCCATGCGCCGCGCCGGCCTGGACTGGGCCGCCGACGCGCACGACAGCGAAACCGAGCTCAGGCGCATGACGATCGCGGCGGACCTGGGCGACCTGTTGACCAACAGGGGCCGCCGCGACGAGGCACTCACCGTGCTGACCCGCGCCGACCGGCTCGCCACGCAGCACGGCGCCGACCAGCACCTGCGCTACGAGTCGCTGATCCCGCTCGGCATGTACTACCTGTCCTTCGACGATGCGAAGGCGCTTGAGCTGCTGCAGCAGGCCCGCTTCGAGCTGAGGGCCAACGGCTTGGCCGACGACGACACGGTGGGCCAGCTGCAATGGCAGCTGGGTGACGCGCTGCTGGCCAACGGGCGCCTCACGGAGGCCGAGGAAGCGCTGAATGAGTCCCTCGCCGGCTACCGTCGTGCCTATGGGCGCGACAGCCGCAGCGCGGTGCGCGCCTTCGGGCGCAGCATGGCGGCCACGGCGCGGCTCGACCCGGCGCGCGCGGCCCAGCTGATTGCCGCCGAACGCCAGGCGCTCGGCCAGCGGCCGGGGGGGCTGCCGGCGCCATCGGACGCGCTGCTGCAGGCGCGGGAGTTCGAAGCGGCGTGGCTGGCCGGCAACGTGGCCGCCTCCCAGGCCATCGCGCTGCCGGACGAGGCGATGCTGAAGTCCCCCTCGGTACTGCGCAACAACCAGGTGTTGATCGTCCATGCCACCCAGGCCAGCACGCAGGACGGGCGCGCGACGCGGATGTTGCCGCTGATGGAGGCGCTGCTCAAGCACTGGCCCGACGGGCACATCCCCAAGCGCACACGGCTGCGCATGGAGCAGGTCATCGCCGAGGCGCAGCTGGCCGCCGGCGCCGCCGACGCCGCTCGCGCCGCAGCGCAGGCGCTCGCCGACATGATCGACGCCGCGCAAGGCCGCCACAGCCTGGGCTACCGGGCCGCGCTGTCGGTCGTCGCGCTCGCCGCGGCCCGAGCGGGCGATTCCCGCGGCGCCGGCCAGGCGCTGGACCACTTGGCCCGGTTGGAGGAGCCGCCCTACCCGTCCGCGGCGGAACGGGCCGACGTCGAGCTGCGACGGGCCCAGGCGCTGGCGCTGCTCGGGCGTGCCGCCGAAGCGGCGGCGATCGCGCGAGCCGTGCTGCCCGGTCTGCAGACGCAGCATGCGCAAAGCCCGCGGCTGGCGCTGGCGCGACGGCTCAGCGCCGCAAGCGGTTGATCAGCCGCGCAGCGTGTGCGCCAGCAGCAGCCGTGCCTTGTCCCACGCGCGCTGCACGCTGCGGGTCGACAACGACAACGCCTCGGCGATCTCGGCATCCTTCATGCCGCCGAAGTAGCGCATCTCCACGACCTGCGCGAGCCGCGCGTCCAGCTTGGCGAGTTGCTGCAGCGCACTGTCAACGTCCATGATTTCCTCGGCCGGCGCAGCCAGCGAGTCGGCCGCCGCCGTGTCCAGCGGCTGGTGCTGCACATCGCCGCCACGGCGCTCGGCGAGCGACTGCCGCGCCGCGTCGACGATGATGGAGCGCATGACCGCCGCCGCGTAGGCGAGAAAGTGCGCCCGGTCTTCGGGCCGCAGACCCTCGCGCTGCACGAAGCGCAGGTAGCACTCGTTGACGAGCGCCGTCGTATCGAGCAGAACGTTGCGTTCATGCGGCGCGAGACGGCGATGCGCGATGCCGCGCAGCTCCGGGTACAGCAGACCGAAGATGCGGTCGAGCGCCCCGCGGTCGCCCGCGCGGGCCTGCTCGATGAGCTGGGTCACGTCACCCATGAATCACCCTGGGCGCGGCGGCTGCCGTTCAGACGTGATGAGCGGCCACCGTGCGCCGCTCGCCGATCAGGAAGGCGTCGGCCACGAGCTGGAACGGGCGCCAGTCGACCTCCGAGCGGCCTGCCGCGCAGAGCTCCGCGAAGCGGGCGTAAAGGCGCGGGTATTCGCCTGCCAGCGCGTCGTCGGCGGCCACCGGCTGGCCGTCGATCTCCAGCGCGCCACCGCCATGCGACAGGCGCAGCCGGCCAGTCGTCGTGACCAGTTCGACGTCCCAGGTCTGCTCGCCCTTCTGGCGGAAGTCGAAGTCAGCATCGATGCGCACGCCGGACTCGGTGCGCAGGTCCAGCTGCGCGGCGATGGGCGCCTGCTGGTTCTCGGGGAACTCCAGCACAGCCTTGTGGACGACAGCCTCCTCGGCCAGCACCTCGGTCAGCACCGACAGCGCATTGATGCCCGGGTCGAACACGCCGAGGCCGCCCGCATCGAAGATCCACTGCTGGCCCGGGTGCCAGTGGTGCACGTCTTCCTTCCACGTGATCGTGCCGCCAGTCAGCGTGCGGCCCTTGAGCCAGTCGCGCGCGGCGTCCACACCCCCGGCAAACCGAGAGTGCCAGGTCTGGAACAGCGTGCGGCCATGGCGCGCGGCCTCGGCCTGCAGCAGCCCGATCTGCCGCGTCGTCGCGGCCGGGGGCTTTTCCAGCATGACGTGCTTGCCGGCGCGCAGCGCGGCCAGCGCGGCATCGAAATGCGCCTGCGGGGGCGTGCAGATGGAAATGGCGTCCAGCGCCGGCACCTCAGCCAGCATCGTGGCCACGTCGGGAAAGTTCGCGACGCCGTCCACCCGCGCATTGCGGCTGGCGCAGGCCACCAGCTCGAAACGCGGGTCGCCCGACAGCGCCGGGATGTGTTGATCGCGGGCAATCTTGCCGATGCCCACCAAGCCTAACTTCAGTGCCATGCTGCTTCCACGAAATGCTGTCGATTGCGCCGTGCGCCTGGGTCTCGCTCCACCGGCGTGCCAGGTGTGAACAGCGACCATCTTAAGTGGGGCTCCTGGGACCGCCCCGGAGACGGCCGGTGGTCGGGCGAGTCCGGCAATGTCATGGCGGGCGTGAAGGAATCCCGCCGGCGCCCGGCGGTCGGTAAACCGGCGTGTGGGCGGCCGGAGAGTGCGCAATTCTCAACGCCCGGCCGACGGCGTTGCGCCGATGCTGGTGGCCTTGGGAATCAGATCCGTCGCTCGCCATGCACGCCAAACTCCATCCCTCCTCGCGCCGCCGGCAGACAGCCGCTGACAAGGCCGCCCAGCGCGCCGGCCATGCATCGCCGGGTCACTTCACGAACCCTATCGTCGCCGCCGCGGTGCCGGCCGGTTCGGCTGACCCATCCGTCGTGCACGTGAACGGGCATTACTACTACTGTCGCAGCGTCGGCGATCGCTTCCTCGGCGTGGCACGGGCCGAACGGCTGCAGGACATCGGTCGCGCCGAGATGGTCAACGTCTTCGAGCCCGAGGTCGGCACGCCGTGGAGCTGCGAGATCTGGGCCCCGGAGCTGCAGTTCGTGCGCGGCCGCTGGTACATCTATTTCGCGGCGAGCGACGGCGACAACCGCAACCACCGCATGTACGCGCTCGAAGCCGTGACCGACGACCCTCAGGGCGAATACGTCTTCAGGGGCCAGCTCACCGACGCCACGAACCGCTGGGCCATCGACGGCATTGCCGTGGAGAGCGAGGGCGGGCTGTATTTCGTCTGGTCCGGCTGGCGCAACGAGGACGATGGCTTCCCGCAGGTGCTCTACATCGCGGAGATGAGCGACCCTTGCACAATCGTCGGCGAGCGGCACGAGATCGCCGCGCCCGACCTGCCGTGGGAATGCCAGGGCGCATCGCTGCTGGAAGGCCCGGCCGTGCTGTACGGCGACAGCGGCCTGTTCATCACCTACTCGGCCAGCGCGAGCTGGACGGACCACTACGCCGTGGGCCTGCTGCACTACCAGGGCGGCGATATCCTGTCGGCCGCGGCGTGGCACAAGAGTCCGACGCCGGTGTTCGCGGCGCGGCCCGAGCAGCGCGTCTTCGGCCCCGGCCACAACAGCTTCGTCAAATCGCCAGACGGCACGGAAGACTGGATCGTCTACCACGCCATCGACAGCTCGGGCGGCGGCTGGTCCCAGCGCAGCGTGCGCGCCCAGCGCTTCGACTGGACCGCAGACGGCATACCCATGCTCGGCATGCCGGTCGGCCATGGCGTGCGCGTGGAGGAGCCGTCGGGCACGCGGACGATGGCGTCAGCCGGCACGCATGAGACGGCCGCCGTCGTCGCACTGCCGCCGGAAGCGGCGGCCGCCTAGCGGTACCGTCGGCGACACTGGCGGCGTGATCGACTCTTGCCGCCACCAACGATGCCTGCGCCCACGCTGCAAGCCCTAGTCACCGCCCTCGCCGACGCCCACCGTCACGGCACGCCGCTGCGGTCGGCCGACTGGGCCGACACCGTTGGCAATGAGGCCGATGCCTATGCCGTGCAGGAGGGCGTGGCCGCGGCGCTCGGCTGGCGGCTGGACCGCTGGAAGTCGGGCGGCGCCAGTCCTCAGGGGCCTTTCAGCCATTCGCCGGTTAACCCGCTCGCCGACGGCCGCCTGCTGGGCGTGGAAGCGGAGGTGGCGCTGCGCGTGGGCCGCGACGTGACGCCCGCCGAGGCGCTCGGTCCACTGAGCGATGTCATCGACGCGATGTGCATCGCCGTCGAGCTGGTCGCGTCTCGCTGGACCGAGGGGCTGGACGCGCCAGCGCTGTTGCGCATGGCCGATCACCAGTCGAATGCCGGCCTGTGGCTGGGGCCCTGGCAGCCGTGGCGCGCACTGGATTGGGCGCGGCTGCCGTGGCGCCTGTCGCTGGCCGGCGCGCCGGTGCTGGTGCGCCAGGGCGGCCATTCGCTCGGTGACCCCGCCGGCGTGCTGCCTGCGTGGCTGCGTCATGCGACGCGCGACGGCCGCACGGTGAAGGCGGGCACCGTCGTGACGACCGGCGCCTGGGGCGGCCTGCACGCCGCCGATGCCCCGCAGGGCTCGCTGCAGATCGACGGGCTGGGTACGTTCAGCTTCGGCCGCTGACCCCAGTCGGCACAGCCGCTCCTGCGCTCGACGGCACCGTTGGGGCCGACGGGCCGGCACTACACTGCGTCACCCTTGGCCGGCGCCCGGCGCCCACGACGACATGAGCTCCACGCCGAGCATCCCGGCCCGCGACCAGCACGCGGAACTGATGGCCTTGTTGACGAGCGCGCCGCTCGGCGTGGCCCTGTTTGACCGCGAGCACCGCTACGTCAGCATCAACGAGGCGCTGGCCGCCATCAACGGCTTGCCGATTCAGGCGCACATCGGCCAGCGCATCGAAGACCTGCTACCAGCCAATGCGACCGCCGTGGTCCCGGTGATCGACGCCGTGTTCTGCGATGGCGAGGGCGTAACGAACCTGGAAGTGACGGGCGAGACGCCGCTGCAGCCCGGCGTGACCCGCAACTGGCTGACCGGTTTCTATCCGGTGCGCGACGACGCTGGCCACGTGACGGCGGTGGGCGCCTGGGTGACCGAGATCACCGACCGAAAGGCCGCAGAGCAGGCGCTGCGGCGAAGTGAACAGGACTTCCGAGCGACATTCGACAACGCCGCGGTCGGCATCGCGCATGTGGGGCTGGACGGCCGCTGGCTGTCGCTGAATGACCGGCTCTGCGACATCACCGGTTACCGGCGCGATGAGTTGCTGGCCATGACGTTCCAGGACATCACGCATCCCGACGACCTCGCGGCCGATCTGGAGCAGGCCCGGCGGCTGGCGCGCGGCGAGCTGGACACCTACTCGATGGAGAAGCGCTACCTGCGCAAGGACGGCCAGGAGACGTGGATCAACCTGACCGTCTCGGCCCGCCGCGATGCCGCGGGCCAGCCGCTGTACTACATCTCCATCGTGGAGGACATCCAGGCCCGCAAGCGGGCGGAGCAGGCGCTGCAGGATGCGCTGCAGGCGAGCCAGACCGGCACCTTCCGCTGGGACATACAGACGAACCGGCTGGACTGGGACGAGGCGCTGGATCGCCTGTTCGGCCTGCGCCCCGGCGAGAGCGTGCATGACTTCGCGGCCTTTCTGGCACGCGTGCATCCGGACGACCGGGCCGGCGTCGTTGAACGCTGCGACCGCTGCCGCGAGCACGGCGCCGACTTCGCGATGGAATTTCGGGTCGTCTGGCCCGACGGCCGTGAACACTGGCTCTACGACCGCGGCCGCACCTTCCTCGACGCCGCCGGCCGGCCCGCCTACATGACGGGCGCGTGCGTGGACATCACCGAGCGCAAGTGGGCCGACCAGGCGCTGCGCCAAGCCGACCGCCAGAAGGACGAGTTCCTCGCCACGCTGGCGCATGAGCTGCGCAACCCACTGGCGCCGATGCGCAGCGCGCTGGAGGGACTGCGCAGCGGCCGGCTGGACACCGGGCGCAGCGAGCGCGCGCTGGCCGTCATGGACCGCCAGCTGCGCCACCTGGTGCGCCTGGTGGACGACCTGCTCGACGTGTCGCGCATCAGCAGCGGCAAGATCGAGCTGCGTTGCCAAACGCTGGACCTGGCCGAGGTGGTGGAGCAGGCGGCCGAGCTGGCAAGGCCGCTCATCGAGGCGGCCGACCAGCAAATGCAGGTGGCCCTGCCTGACGCGCCGATGTGGGTACACGGCGACTTGACGCGGCTCGCGCAGGTGGTGGGCAACCTGTTGAACAACGCCAGCAAGTACACGCCGGCCGGCGGCCACATCACCGTCAGTGCCTGCGCGCTGCCGGACGAGGCAGTCATCGAGATCCGCGACAGCGGCATGGGCCTGGCGCCGGACATGCTGGAGCGCATCTTCGAGCTGTTCGTGCAGGCCGAGGACGCGCGGCTGCAGGCCCAGGGTGGCCTGGGCATCGGACTGTCGCTGGTGAAGCGGCTGGTGGAGCTGCATGGCGGCGTCGTCCAGGCCGCAAGCAGCGGGCTGGGCCAGGGCTCCTGCTTCACGCTGCGGCTGCCGCTCGCAGGCGCGGCAGCGCCGGTGCCGCTCGTAGCTGCCCCTGCACCGGCCATGGCGTCAGTGCAGAAGGGCGGCTGCCGTGTGCTGGTGATCGACGACAACGTGGACGGCGCCGAAGCGCTACAGGCGCTGCTGGACATGCTGGGGCAGCAGACGCACGTGGCCCACGACGGCGAGCAGGCGCTGCGCATGGTGGCGGACTTCCGGCCGCAGATCGTGCTATGCGACATCGGCCTGCCCGGCATGAACGGCTACGAGGTGGCGCGCCGCCTGCGCAGCGAGCCCGGCACGGCGCAGGCCCTGCTCGTCGCGCTGACCGGCTGGGGGTCCAATGAAGACCGGCGCAAGAGCCTGGCAGTGGGCTTCGACGTACACCTGACCAAGCCTGTCGAGCTCAGCGCGCTGGAAGCGCTGCTGGCACGGGCTGGTTGCGGCTCAGCGCCAGGCGCCTGACAGCGGTGTGAACACCAGCGCGAACACAGCCAGGTTGAACAGCACCGTCAGCCCGTAGATGCGGCGGAATCGCGGCTTGGCACTCTTGTGCCGCAGCAACTGCTGGGCCAGCAGCGCCCCCGGCCAGCCGCCTGCTGCAGCCAGCGCATGCAGCGTGGCCTCGGGCACCCGGTCACCGCCCTTGACGGCGGCCCGCTTGTCCAGCGCGTAGACGATGAAAGTGGCGGTGCTGAGGGACGAGTACAAGCCCCACAGCCAGTTCGGCAGACCCCAGACGAGATGGCAGCCGAGCACCAGCGCGGCGAACGCCGGGATCACCAGTAGCACCCGCTGGCCGTCTCCGCGGCGGGGGCCCGCGGGGGTCGGCGGCGCGCCGAGCGCCTTGACGTCGAACGCGCGCCGCTTGCCCTGAGCATCGTGCCCCTCGCGGTAGGCCAGCCGTTCGCCGACATAGGGTCGGTGCGGGCGCAGGCCGAAGGCCTGGATGTGCACGAACACGCGAGCGCCGCCGCCGTCGGGCGCGATGAAGCCATAGCCCTTGGCGTCGTCCCATTGCGTCAACGTGCCCTTCATGCTGCGCCCCCATCCTGAAGATGCGCCTTCAGCGCGGCGATGGCATGGCGCACCTTGGCCGGCTGGCCGGGGTTGCCGTCGGCACGCTGCAGCGCCAGCGCCCAGACGGGCAGGTCGGGCAGCGCCAAGTCGGTGTGCAGCCGCAGCAGGTGCCCGCGGGCGACGGACTCGGCCACGTCCTCGTCGCCCAGCGCGGCCACGCCCAGGCCGGCCTCGCAAAGCTGCTGCAAGGTCAGCTGGTTGTTGCTGGTGTAGCGCGGCTGCACGGTCAGCTCGGTGCCGGGCAGGCGGCGTGGCTGGTCCGGGCCGTCCTGCAGCATCAGCCAGTCGGCCTGCCGCAGCGCATCCGGCGTGGCAGGCACGCCGCGCTGCGCAAGATAGGCGGGCGACGCGTACAGGCTGGTGTGCAGCGTGCCGATGCGCTGCGCCACCCAGGTGCTATCGGGCAGGCGGCCAAAGCGGATGGCCAGGTCGATGCGGTGGGCGACAAGGTCGGTGAAGCCGTCCTCCACCTGCAGGTGCAGGCGCAGGCCCGGGTGGGCCGCCAGCAACGCGGCCAGCGCCGGGCCGAGACGACGGGCGAAGCCGACCGTCATCGCGATGCGCAGCTCGCCCTCGGGTGCGTCGCGCAGCTGCAGCAGCTGCGCCTGCGCCCCTTCGGCGGCCGCCACCATGGCCGCACAACCGGCGTGAAAGCGTTCGCCGGCCGGCGTCAGGCCAAGCTTGCGCGTGGAGCGGTGCAGCAGCGTGACGCCCATGTCGCGTTCCAGCGCGCTCACCTGCTGGCTGACGGCCGACGTGCTGGTGCGCAACTGGCGGGCCGCTGCGGCGAAGCTGCCGTGGCGCACCACGGCGGCCAGCACGGCCATGCGCTTGAGCTGGTTAAGCATGAAGTTTTTCTAAACAGTCCTAGAGGTTGACGGCGACTTATCAAGCAATTGTGAAGCAAGAACAATTGCTCAATCGACAACTGATCGACTGGAGAACCTCATGAACATCGCTCTGATCGGCGCCACCGGCTTTGTGGGCCAGCCGCTGCTGCAGGAACTGCTGAGCCGCGGCCATCAGGTGCGCGCGCTGCAGCGCGACACGGCCAAACTGACGCCCCGCCCCGGTCTGGATGCCCGGGCCGTGGACGTGCTGAACGGCGGCGACCTGGCCGCTGCGCTGGCTGGCGTGGACGCGGTCGTCAGCGCGTTCAACGCGGGCTGGGGCAACCCCAACCTGCATGACGACTTCCTGCGCGGCAGCGAGCTGATCGCCAATGCGGCGCGCGACGCCGGCGTGCGACTCATCGTCGTCGGCGGTGCGGGCAGCCTCTACATCGCGCCCGGCCAGCAGTTGGTGGACTCACCGGACTTCCCGGCCGAATGGAAGTCGGGCGCGCTGGCCGCCCGCGAAGTGCTGAACCGCCTGCGCGCCGACACCACGCCGCTGGACTGGACCTTCGTGTCGCCCGCGATCATGCTGGTGCCGGGCGAGCGCACTGGCCAGTTCCGCCTGGGCACGGAGTCGCCCGTGTTCGACGCCCAAGGCGAAAGCCGCATCAGCGTGGCCGACCTCGCGGTGGCCATCGTCAACGAGCTGGAAGCGCCACAGCACCGCCGCGGCCGCTTCACCGCGGGGTATTGATTCGCCTCTCGGCCGGTCAAGCCCCGCTGAACGCGGGTGTGACCGGCCGACGGGCCACAAACCTCATGGGGTGACCGGCGAGATCCGGAACATCAGCACGCCATGCGGCGCCACGGTGCCCCCATGGCGGCCCGTGGCGCCCTTCGTCTTTTTGCTGGACCACAGGTCCAGCACGTCGGCCTTCAGCCGCGCCGGCAGGTCGAGCTGCGCCCAGCTGACGGCGATGTCCGCCGGCTTGTCGCCACGGTTGAACAACACGGCCGCGCGGTCACCGCCGGCCAGCGTGCGCACCCACACCTCCAGGTCACCCTGGCGCCAGACGCGACGGCCCTGGCGGCCCAGCGGATCCTGGTCGACCTTGATGACCTCGGCATTGGTCAGGATGCGCAGCGTGTCGGCATCCATGCGGCGCAGGTCGTTGCCGGCGATCAGCGGCGCGGCCAGCATGGCCCAGATGGAGAAGTGGCTCTCGTACTCGGCGGTCGTCATGCCGCCGTTACCGACCTCCAGCATGTCGGGGTCGTTCCAGCCGTTCGGCGCGGACTCGGCCCACAGCTCGGCGTTCATGTCGATGATGTCGAGCAGGCCGTGGGAGTAGGCCTTCTTGCCCTTCCAGCCGTCCCAGATGTCGCCTGTCGTGCGCCACAGGTGGCCCACCGGGTGCGCCCAGCGGCCGGGCCTGCTGTTGCCCCACTCGCAGATGGACAGCACGATGTCGCGGCCCGATTCGCGCAATGCCTTGGCCATCAGGGTGTAGGCCGCCTCGGGGTTGCGGGTACCGGTGTAGCACCAGTCGTACTTGAGCCAGTCCACGCCCCATCTGGCGTACTGGCGGGCGTCCTGGAATTCATGCCCCGCGCTGCCAGGGCGGCCGCCACAGGTCAGCGAGCCGGCATCGGAATACAGGCCGAACTTCAGCCCCTTGCCGTGCACGTAGTCGGCCAGCGCCTTCATGCCGCTCGGAAAGCGCTCCGGGTCAGGCTGGATATTGCCGTCGGCGTCGCGGCTCTTCTGCCAGCAGTCATCGATGACGAGGTAGGTGTAGCCGGCGGCCTTCAGGCCCGAAGCCGCCATCGCGTCGGCCTGCTCGCGGATCAACTGCTCGCTGACGTTGCAGGCAAACTTGTTCCACGAGTTCCAGCCCATCGGCGGCGTGGGGGCGAGGTTGGGTTTGGGGGCGTCGAGCTTGAGCGTCTCGTGGCCGGTCTGCGCCTGCGCCGAGCAGGCGATGGCGCAAGACGACAGCACCAGCAGCATACGGCGCAGCCAGGTCGAGGTCATGGATGAACTCCGTTCGAGGGAAGGATGGCGGCCGGTCAGACGGCGCCACGGCGGGCTTCGAGTGCGGCGCGGATCTCGTGCATGCGCTGCTCGGTCAGGAAGTAGCGCGACACGATGTAGAGCGCCACCAGCAGGCCGGCGATGGGAATGCCGGACAGGAACACGCGGATCAGGAACAGCGCCTGCTCGCCCTGCACCGGCAGCTTGGCGTCGAACCCGGTGAACATCAACACCCAGCCGGACGCGCCGTTGCCCAGCGCCAGGCCCACCTTGCTGATCCACGAGCCGCAGGCGGCGAAGGAGCCCTCGCGGCGCTGGTGGCTGTCGAGTTCGTCATGGTCGATGACGTCGGCCATCGCCGAGCCATAGACCGTCCAGAACCCGGCGCCGACGAAGGCCACGCCACCGCTGGCGAACAGCTGCAGCCAGGGCAGCTGCGGGTTGTAGAAGAACCAGTCGCCGATGAAGGCGACGATGCCCAACACCAGCACCGTCATCAACGCGTTGCGCTTGCCCCAGCGCCGGGCCACGGCACCGGCGAAGCTGATGCCCAAGAGGCCGCACACCAGGCCGGCCGTGCCCATCAGCGAGTTCCACTTCGTGGCCTCGACGACATTGCCGCCGCAGACGTAGTAGACCGTCGCGTAGTAGCCCAGCAGGCCCACCATGGACGTGGCCATGTTGTAGGTCAGCATCGTGCCGAGCATCTGGCGGAAGGGGCGATTCTTCAGCGTGCGGTAGAGCGTGTCCTTGAACGGCACGCGCTGCGTGCTGCGCGCGACGACGCTCTCGTAATAGCGCTCCCGCGTCAGCAGGAAGATGGCGACGGACACCAGCACCATGATGCCGCCCAGGATGCTCGTGTAGACCTGTGCGCCCAGCAGGATGTCGGGCTTTCCGGACGCGTCGTTGAAGAAGGCCAGCGTTGTGAACTGTGCGGCGACGAACATCGCCAGCTCGGGCAGCTTCTGGATCGCGTTCTTCACCGACATCAGCCGCGTGCGCTCGTGGTAGTCGGGCGTCATCTCCGTACCGAGGCTGTTCCACGGCATGTTGAAGCAGCTCATCGCCGGCACATAGAGGCAGGTCGACACCAGCATGAAGATGAAGTACTCGGTGTCGCTCCAGCCTCGGCCGACGGCGAACATCAGCGGCAGCCCGATGCCCGCCAGCACGCCGCCGACGAGGATGAACGGCCGCCGACGGCCCCAGCGCGAGCGCGCGTTGTCAGACAGCCAGCCGAACATCGCATCCGACACGGCGTCCACCGCGATCTTCGCGAACAGCACGATGGAGATCAGCCCGGGCGCCACGCCAAGGAACACGTTGAACACGTGGAAGGCCAGTGACTGGTAGAGCCAGTGGCCCCACATGTCGAGGAAGGACCCCAGGCCGAAGCCGATCTTTTGCGGCAGTGGCACACGGTCGGCCACCGGCGTCGTCACGGTCTGCGCCGCCGGGGCGGCGTTCGGGCGGTGCGTCAGGGGCACGGCGGCCCCATCGCTTTCGGCAAGCACGGCTGTCTCCTTGTGTCGCTGATGACGACAACTTTTTAGTAAACAGCCAGATTTTCGTTCGACCGCTGCACCAATAGAACGCGGTGAAACACCTAGCGACCGGCGCTATCCCCGCCCGGCGGGCGGCAAGGACCCATCAACCGCGTTCGGTCGCCAGTGCCGCCGCCGCGCGCCGCCCCTTGCGGCCGGCCGCCGGCTCGGCGGCGGCAACCCGGGAGCTGTCGCGAACGACCAGTTCGACCGGCAGCGCCGCATCGTTGGGCTCGGTGTCGCCTTCGATGAGCGCCCGCGCCGCGACGATGCCCAGCGCCTCTTTGTCCATCTTCACGGTGGACAGCGGCGGCTTGAAGTGGGCAGCTTCCTCGATGTCGTCGTAGCCGATGACACGGATGTCCTCCGGCACGCGCAGGCCGTGCTCGCGGCAGACCTCGATGGCAAAAATCGCCGTGGAGTCGTTGTAGGCGAACAAGGCATCCGGCCGCTGCGGCAGCGCCAACAGTTGTCGCATCGCCTCGCGGCCGGCATCGCGGTAGTCCATGACAGGGTCCAGCGTCACCTCGTAGTCCGGATCGAACAGCCGGCCGGCCTCGAACAACGCCCGGCGGAAGCCCTTGGCGCGCAGGGACACGGAGTAGTGCGTCGGCGGGCCGAAGATGGCCGCCACGCGCTGCGCACCGCCCTCGATGAGGTGGCGCGTCGCGAGCCAGCCTCCCAGCTGGTTGTCGTCGTTGACGCAGCGCACGCCGGGGTAGAAGTGGTCCACCAGCACCAGCGGCAGTTCGCAGCGGCGGATGGCTTCCATCGCCTCGGGATCGAAGTAGCCCGCCCCCAGCAGCGCGTCGGCCTCGTGGCGGCGCACCTGCCCGGCGATGTCTTCGCCCGACTGCACCGACAGCAGGCTCAGCGGCACGCCCGCCTCCCGGCAGACCGTCTCGGCGCCGTGCAGCACATAGGAATAGAAGGGATTGTTCGCGAGCGAACCGACATGGCGGCTGTACAGGAACAGCATGCGGCGCGGCTTGCCCGTGCGCAGCTTGCCGACGTCATAGCCGAGTTGCTGGGCCACCTCGAGCACCTGACCGCGCGTCTGCTCTGACAAACCGGGCTGCCCCTTCAGCGCGCGCGACACCGTGCCGATGGACACCCCCGCAGCCTGGGCCAATTCCCGGATCGTCACTCCCCGTTTCTCGGCCATGGCCTCCACTCCAGCATTGTTTAGTCGCTCAACAGCGCCGCGATTGTGGCATCGCCTACTGGGCGGCGCCGTAATGCTGCGAAGGCCGTCCGCCAGGCGATGAGGGATGCCCCGATTGCCGATTGTTCACTAAACAATTATTGTTGCCTAGAAGTTTTCCCCAGCACTGCCGGCCACGGAGCGGCCTTCCTGCACTGAGACGGCCGACCACTCACCTCCCAGACACCCCACTGATGAGCTCGACATCCCCCGCCCCGGCCTCGCTGGCCGACCTCGTCTCCCCGCCGGCCGACTCGGCGATGCGCCGCAGCGACTTCGTGTTCGGCTGCGGAACATCCTCCTACCAGATCGAAGGCGCCGTCCACGACGATGGCCGGCTGGAATCCATCTGGGACCGCTTCAGCAAGACGCCTGGCAAGGTGCTGCGCGGCGAGACCGGCGACGTCGCCTGCGACCACTACCACCGCCTCGAGGAGGACCTGGACATCATCCAGCGGCTGGGCGTGGACGCCTACCGCTTCTCCATCGCCTGGCCGCGCGTCATGGACGAGGCCGGCCGGCCGAACGCCCGCGGCATCGACTTCTACAAGCGCCTGCTCGACGGCCTGGGCCAGCGCGGCATCCGCGCCTTCGTCACGCTTTACCACTGGGACCTGCCACAGCACCTGGAAGACCGCGGCGGCTGGCTCAACCGCGAGACGGCCTGGCGCTTCGCAGACTACGCCGACCTGATGAGCCGCCAGCTCGCCGGCCATGGCGACGTGGCCGCCTGGACGACGCACAACGAGCCATGGTGTGCGGCCTACCTCGGCTATGGCGACGGCCACCATGCCCCCGGCCTGAAGTCCACGCGCTGGGCCGCCCAGGCCATGCACCACCTGCTGCTGGGCCATGGCCTGGCGCTGCCCGCGCTGCGCGCGAACGCGCCGCAGGCGCAGCACGGCATCGTCGTCAACATGGCACCCGGCTATGCGGACAGCGACACCGCCGCCGACCGCGACGCGGCCTACCTGTTCGAGACCTTCCAGAACCGCTGGGCGCTGGACCCGCTGCTCAAGGGCGAGTACCCGGCCGCGCTGTGGCGCTACTGGAAAGGCAGCGAGCCCCTCGTGCTGGACGGCGACATGGACATCATCCGCCGGCCCATCGACTACCTGGGCATCAACTTCTACAGCCGCGCCGTGCTGCGCTCCACCGGCCCCGACACGGTGGACTGGGTGCGGCGCGACGGCGTGGAGCGCACGACAATGGACTGGGAGGTCTATCCGCAGGGCATGCAGGACCTGTTCGAGGCGCTCAAGGCCGAGTACGCCAACCTACCGCCGATTTACGTGACCGAGAACGGCATGTCCAGTGCGGACGAGGTGCAGGCCGGCACGGTGGACGACGTGCAGCGCCAGTCCTACATCAAGCGCCATTTCGCGGCCTGCTCACGGGCGATGCACAACGGCGTGGACGTCCGAGGCTATTTCATCTGGTCGCTAATGGACAACTTCGAATGGGCCTTCGGCTACGAGCGCCGCTTCGGTCTCGTGCACGTCGACTTCGAGACGCAGAAGCGCACACTCAAGCGCAGCGCGCTGGCCTATGCAGACTTCCTGCGCGAACGCGCCGCAGGCTGACGCCCACAGGGCACCGGGCCGGGTTAGAACGCCACGTCCGCTGTCGTGCGCACTTCGGTGCGCACATCGGGAACGCTGAGCCATTCGAAGACGGTGTTCAGGTCCGTGACGATGGCCTCGGCAGGTATGTCCTTGCCCCCTGGCACCGGGATTGGCTCGGTCGAATGCGCGTCACCCACGAGCGTCAGCTGGTAGCCGCGGTCCACCGCCGCGTAGGCGGTGGCACGGATGCACCAGTTGGTCGCCGCGCCCGCCAGGACGATGCGCGACACGCCGAGCGACTTCAGTCGCGCGTCCAGGTCCGTCCTGGCAAAGGCCGAGTTGTACTGCTTGTGCACGACGCTCTCCGAAGCTGCCGGCACGAAGCCCGGCGCCAGTTGCCAGCGGTCCGAGCCGTACTTCAGCTCGTTGTCGGCATGCTGCACCCAGATCACCGGAGCACCGGCCGCCCTGGCCTTGGCCACCAGTTTCTGCAGATTGGCCGTGACCCGCTCGGCCTGCCAGACGGAAGCAAGCACCCCCACCTGGGCGTCGACCACCAGCAATGCCGAGGCGGCATCGTGGCGTGGCGCTGCCGTCTGAGCGACGGCGATACCGTGGCCCAGGACGGCCAGCAGGCCAACAAGAAGGCGGCGTCGACACTTCATGGACGGGGTGCTCCGGGAACATGGGTTCAGGCTCGACCAGACAGCGTACCGCTGGCTCGCTCGACGCGCCTACCGTGACACGGCCACACGGCCACACGGCCACACGGCCACACGGCCACACGGCCACACGGCCACACGGCCACACGGCCACACGGCCACGACGAAATGGTACGCAGGTTACCCAAGCCCATGTCCGCCGCTCACCTGGATCACGGCACGGGCACAGGCCCCCGCTCTGTTAGCGTGGCGGCATGACGCTGCCTCTCTTCCGCTACCACCCCGATCCGCTGGCCACGGGCGCCATCGAACCGCGACAGATCACCTGTGCCTGCTGCGGTCAGGCGCGCGACTTCGTCTACGTGCAACCGGTCTATGCCACCACTGACCTGGACGAGAAGCTGTGCCCCTGGTGCATCGCCGACGGTTCTGCGGCCAGCCAACTGCGCGCGAGCTTCTCGGACCCGCAGCCTCTCGCGCAGGCCGGCGTGGCCGCCGACATCGTGGACGAGGTCAGCCTGCGCACGCCCGGCTACTCCTGTTGGCAGCAAGAGCAATGGCTGGCGCACTGCAACGATGCCTGCGAGTTCCACGGCGACGCCTCGCAAGAGGATGTGGAAGACGCGAGCGATGCCACAAAGGAGGATTGGATGCAGCGTTACAGCAAGACCGTGAAGCAATGGGCCGCTGCCACGCGCGACTACGAGCCCGCCGGTGACAACGCCTTCTACAAGTTCGTGTGCCGGCATTGTGGGGTGATCCGGTTCGGGTGGGACTGCCCGTAGGCCAGCCAAGAGGACGTGCCGTTTCAGGGACCTGCGGCTTGAGCTGCGGGTTGCTTGAGATGCAAGGCTGCGTTGCAGCACTCGACACCGCGTGATTTGCGCCCCGTCACTTCCCGACATGGCCCGCGCCGGTGCTCGCCACCCCGCACGCCGCTGCCCCACTGCGCGAGCGCTATCTTCCAGGCCTTGCACCCGGCAGACAGCTTTTCGCCGTTACATCGTTGCAGGTATCGCGGTGCCCCAAACCGACGGGCATCCGCTTCCATCACCATGAGCAAGATCACTCATCCATCCAAAGCCAGGCTCGACGCCATCGACCGAAAGATCCTCGAACGCCTGCAGCAGGACTGCGACATTCACATCTCGGCACTCGCCGAGGAGGTCGGCCTGTCCCAGACCCCCTGCTGGCGGCGCGTGCAGCGCCTGCGCGAGGCCGGGGTCATCACCAGGAACGTCTCGCTGGTTGATCGCAACAGCATCAACGTCGGCGTGACGGTGTTCGTCTCGGTGCGCACCAGCACGCATACCAAGGCCTGGTTCGAACGCTTCAAGGCCGCCGTCGAGGTCATACCCGAGGTGGTCGAGTTCTACCGGATGAGCGGCGACGTGGACTACCTGCTTCGCGTCGTGGTGCCGGACATCGCGGCCTATGACCGGGTCTATCAACGCCTCATCAGCGACACACAACTCTCGGACGTCAGCTCCAGCTTCGCGATGGAGGAACTGAAATACACGACAGCCTTGCCGTTGGCGTACATCGAATGAAGGTTGCAGCCCTCCGCCGGGAGGTGCCAGAAGAGGAATTCCATTTTTTCGCGGTTCGGCGCAATCCACTTGCGTACCGAGCCCCGCTGGAACCGCAAAGAGAAATTTGATCTCCACCAAGATTTCTACAGTGAGCGTCAAGAAGCCACACGGCAGCTCTCCTGACGCGAATTATGGAAATCTACCTCGACGCCAATGCCACGACGCCGGTCCTTCCCGAGGCCCGAGCAGCCGCCATCGCCGCCATGTCGGCCGACTACGGGAACCCCAGCAGCATCCACGGCACCGGCCTGAAGGCGCGTGCCCTGATGGACGAGGTTCGCGCCCGCGCACGGCGCGTGCTGGGCGCGCCCACCGGTGAGCTGCTGTTCATGAGCGGGGCCACCGAAGGCATCCAGACCGCCGTTCTTTCCGCGCTAACGGCACTGCGCAAGCGCCGCGAAAGCGGCGAACCCATGCCGCAGCTGTTGCTGTACGGCGCCACAGAACACAAGGCGGTGCCCGAGGCGCTGCGCCACTGGAATGACCTGCTGCGCCTGAACCTGCAGATTCTGGCCATTCCCGTCGGTCCTGACGGCCGCCATGACCTGCAATGGTTGCGCGAACGCGCGCCGCGTGCGGGCCTGGTGTGCACCATGGCGGCCAACAACGAGACCGGCATCATCAGCGACCTGGACGGCATCCAGACGGCGCTCACAGGCAGCCCGGCATTGTGGATGGTCGACAGCGTGCAGGCTCTGGGCAAGCTACCCCTTCGCCTGGCAGACCGGCCGATCGACTACGCGCCCTTCTCCGGCCACAAGCTCTATGCGCCCAAAGGCATCGGCCTGCTGTACGTGCGCGCGGGCGCACCCATCACGCCGCTGATGGCCGGCGGTGGCCAAGAAGGTGCGCTGCGCTCCGGGACCGAAAACATGCCCGGCATCGCCGCGCTGGGCGCCGTGCTGGAGCTGCTCGAAACCGGGGACTTGTTCAAGTCCGCCAATGAACTGCACGCCTGCGGCGAGCGTCTGAAAAGCGCCCTACGCGACGCTTTTCCACAGATCGTCTTCAACGCCGACCGGGCACCGTGCCTGCCGACCACGCTGAACTTCTCGGTGCCCGGCGTCAGCTCCAAGGTGCTGCTGGACCTGTTCGATGCGGCCAACATCCGCGTCAGCGGCGGCTCGGCCTGCGGCGCGTCCAAGGCCAAGCCCAGTTACGTCCTCGAAGCGATGGGCCTCGATGCCTGGCGCTGCGCCTCCGCCGTGAGGCTGTCCTTCGGCCCGGCGACGCCGTCAGGCCTGATCGACGAGGCCTGCGAACGCATCCGTGCCTGCGGAGCTTCGCTGCGCGACAGCTGCCTCACGCAGACGTTTCAGCGAAACGCAATGCCGGTGGAACGAATCAACCGCTACGTTGTCGACGGATCGGTCTGCTACCTCATCGCCGATTCATCCTCCCGCCGCTGCGTCATCATCGATCCACTGCCGCAGCTCACGCAGCAGCTTGTGCAATGGATCCGCTGCCGCAGCTACATCCTCACCGCCGTGCTCGACACGCACAGCCACGGCGACCACGCCTCGTCCGCCACCGACATCTGGCGGGGCATCCCCGCCGTGCTGGCCGACACGACCGATTTCCGTGACCGCGACAGCCTGGGATGGCCGTTGGGTTCGCAGGAGATCCACTTGGGCGAACAGCGCCTGAGCCGTCTGCACATTCCCGGCCATACCCGCGACTCCACGGCCTACCTGCTGCATGACGCGAATGGACTGTGCGCGGCGTTCGTCGGAGACACCGTCATGCCAGGCGCCCTGGGGCGCAGCGACTTCGACGTAAGCGAACCGCAGAAGTACGGTCCGTCCCTGAAGCACCTGCTGGCCGTCGTCGGTAGCGACGCGTTGCTGTTGCCGGGCCACGACTACGACGAACGCTACGCTTGCACGCTGGGCATCGAGATCGCTCGGCAACCGCTCGTGGCTTCGGTGCTGAAGGGAAGCATGGACGCCAAGTCGTTCGCGGCGGCCAAGGCCCACCTGGAACGAGATCTGGCACCGACCGAGTACGAGACCCTGGCTTGCGGCGCGCGAGTGGACGCCTGCCGCGAGACAGCTTCGGTCGAGCTCAAACCCAGCGAGCTGTTCGCACGGATCGACCGCGGCGAAAGGTTCGTGCTGGTCGACGTGCGCGAGCCCTATGAGCATCGCCTGGGCGTCGCGCCGCAACTTGGAGAGCAGGTGCGTCGCGAGGCCGTGCCGCTGTCGTCGATCGTCAATGCGATCCCGGGCTGGCTGGCCGCCGAAACCGACGCCACGCTGGTGCTGTTTTGCCGCAGCGGCAACCGCAGCGCTAAGGCGGCGCAGGCGCTGCGCCGTCTCGGCCTTGAGCGCACGGTGAGTCTGGCTGGCGGCGTCGCGCTGTGGCCTGAACCGAAGCAGGCCTCAAGGCACGCGGTTTCCGCCTGAACTCCCGTGCTCTCCAGCCTTCTGCTCGGGGCGCTGGCGGGCGTGGCGTTGGGCCTGACCGGCGCAGGCGGCGGCATTCTCGCCATCCCGCTGCTGACCTTCGGCGCCGGCCTGTCCCAGACTCAGGCCGCGCCGATCGCGCTGGTGGCCATTTCGCTTGCCGCGACCCTGGGAGCCATGTTGGGCCTGCGTGACGGCGTGGTGAGATACCGCGCAGCGCTACTGATCGGAGGCGCCGGCATGCTGGTCGCGCCTGCCGGCGTCTGGCTCGCGCATCGTGCGCCGCCTGCAGCGCTGACGTTGAGCCTCGCGGTCGTCATGGCGCTGTCAGCGTTGACTATGTACCGGCGCAGCCTGGAGCAGCCTGCACGAACCGGTGCCGGGCGCCCTGCTTTGCCTGTTTGCTACTGGAGTGCGAAAACCGGTCGCTTCGTCTGGACGCGCTCGTGCGCCGCAGCGCTCACGGGCATCGGTCTTGTTGCAGGTGCGATAAGTGGCCTGCTGGGCGTTGGTGGCGGTTTTGTGCTGGTGCCGGCGTTCACGCGGCTGTCCAATCTGCGCGTCGACGCCATCGTCAGCACCTCACAGGCCGTCATCGCATTGGTGTCGGCCGCAGGCGCGTTGGCAGCTGCCGGCCAGCAGGACATGCAGTGGCAGGTAGCGCTTCCGTTCACGCTGGCAGCCATGGGCGCTCTCATCGGCGCCCGATTGCTGGCGCGCCGGTTGTCGCCACGGCTCGTTCAGCGGAGTTTTGCGCTCCTGAGTGGTGGCATCGCCACTGCGCTGCTCGTTCGGGCGGCCCAGGGCGGCCTGGCCTGACATCCTCCGCAACGCTGGCACATCCACGTCCGCACATCCACGTCCGCGCATCCACGTCCGCGCATCCACGTTTGCACATCAACGTTTGCGCGCGGTCGGGCATACCGGTCGTCGCCCACGCTCGTTCAGCGACGCTTTGCACCCCGAGTAACGGCATCGCCGCCGCGCTACTCGGTCGGGTGCCCCAAGGGCGCCCCGGCCCGACTTCGTCCATAACGCCCGCGCATCAACGCTTGCGCGCAGCCGGCCGCGTTCTCGACCACGGGTTGCGATGACTGCCAGCCACGACGAAATCGAACAACGCGAGCGCCTCGCACACAAACGCCGACAAGCGCTATCGCCGGATTTGCAGTTTGCACTGTCAGGCAAGAAACCAGGTCGTGCCGGGCAATGGTGGAACGACCAGATCCTTATGCTGGACGCGAAAGACACACGCCTGATTGATTGGCGCGGCCAGGCCCTTCAAGCCTGAGCAACGCGTTGCCAGTCAGGCGATATCCGACGAGCTTTCGTGAGCATAGGAACCGCACTCTTGAATTCCGACAGCCTCGTGGAGCCTGCGCGCAGCGCTGCTGCCGCGACGGCTTCGCGCCCGATGTCCCCTGTCACGCCGGCTCCTTCATCACGGCAAGGATTCCATCAATGACTGCACAAGTGATCCCCGTCAGCGACGCGACCTTCGAGACCGAAGTGGCGCGCAGCGAGACGCCCGTTCTGGTCGACTTCTGGGCTCCCTGGTGTGGTCCCTGCATGGCCCTCCTACCGACGCTCGAGGCGCTGGCGCCGATGTACGACGGCAGCTTGAAGATCGTCAAGGTCAACATCGACGAATGCCCCGGACTGGCGGAAAAGTTCGATGTGCAGGGAATACCTCATCTCATTCTGACCAAAGGGGGGGAAGCCACGGCCACGTTGCACGATCGCAGCCGCACCCGCCTGGCCGGCGAACTCGACGCTCTCCTCGATCAGGACGGCGAAGCATGAGCGGCCTCACACAGTACTGCGCATTCAAGGGCGATCCTGCGCACAAGGCCGAGATGGTGGGCCGCGTCCGTGCCAGATGGACGGAAGGCCGAGCCTTTCCGCTCGCCTATCTGAAATGGCGGACGGATGGCGGAATGGTCTCACTGTCGGGAACATTGGCCGAAACGCAGGTTCCGCACGAGTTCGTCGAGCGAACCGGCTTGCCGTTGGAGCTTGCGACGCTGTGTGAAGGCGTCGTCTATGCGGGTGTCGACTTCAGCGAGGACAAGAGCAAACCTGCGGGTCTGGCGATAAGCGGCAGCGATGCCACGATGGCGTTTGCGATGAAGTGGCTGGACGCCATTGCGGTGGGGGCCGACCTGGGGGATGTGGTGCCACGCTTCATGCTCGGCTTCCTGTCAGGTGTTCTGGCACGCGATTTCGTCATGGCCCCCCATGTGCGCCCGGCGGTGCGCGCGTGCGGTGAGCGCATCCTCGCCCTGTGGGAGCGCGAGATGCGAGACGAGCCCGTGGCGCCCAAGGAATGGCGCACCCTTCGAGCCGACGCGATGCGGGCCGCTGAAGATGACAGCGATCCATGGAGCTACGCCGCCGGCGAGTTGGTCGAATCGCTGGCCTGGCCGGTCCGAGGACTCGCGCCTGAATTCGTGGCGATCTTCCAGCTATTCATGAAGGAGGTGCGGCAGTTCCTTGTCGCCCCTTTCCTCACCAGCGAGGACCGGGACATCCTGATGAAGTCGCTGGTCGGGCTTCGAGAACTGGTCCGCGCCCAGCGCGATCCCGAGCTGTCGCAATTGCCCACCGAAACGCTGCTGGACCGTGACCCGCAAACGAAGCAGGCGGTGACCGCGTTCATGCATGCGGACGTTCAGGCCCGCTTCAATGCCACCAGGCCGCAGGCGCAGTCGCAATCCGACAGCTTGCTGCACCGGCACATGCAGAGCCTCCAAAGACTGATCGAGACCGCCGGACCGACCCCATCCAGTGCCGCGTGACAGCCGCACGGCAGCAGGTGCAAACAATGACTGACGTCGCCATCACAGACCCCGCTGCAGCGGATGCAGTGAAGACCGAAATGCCGCCGGAAAGCGGTGGCAAGTCCTTGCGGGCCGATCTTCGGTACTGCGCATCGCTGATCGCGCAATACGTCAAGGCCGATCCGCTGATGGGCACGCTGCTGATTGCCTACCAGTTCGCGCACAGCGGGCTGGCGATGTCCTTCTTCCTGAAGATGCAGCTGGCGTTTTCGGACATCATCAACGCACTGGCCGCACACAATGCGGCGGTCATCCCGGACATCATCACCAAGATCCTGATGTTCGGCGCCGTGACCACCATCCTGGCCGCCATCGGCACGTGGTCGCGCCTGACACTTCGCATGCGCATGCGCCGGGTCTTGACCACCACGCTGCTGGACAAGTGGATGAATGGCAACCACTTCTTCCACCTGGAGCGGCGTGCGCAACTCGACTATCCCGAGCAGCGCATTCAGGAAGACATCTACCAGTTCGTCGACAAGCTGACGCTGATCGGCGTATCGATCCTCGCTTCACTGTTCGGTGTGTTCCTCTATACGGGCCAGCTGTGGCGGCTCTCACCGCCCTTGGTGATGCCCGCCATCGGCATCAACGAGCCGATCCCCGGCCTGCTGGTCTATCTCGCCTTTGGCTTCGCGCTGGCGATGACCGCGCTCGTGCATTGGGTGGGTGCGTTGTTGACGCGGGCAGAAGTCGTTCGACAGCGACTCGAAGCGCAATTCCGCTCCGAGATGCACGCTGTCCGCGAAAACGGCGAATCGATTGCCTTCGCCCGCGCAGCGCCTCTCGAACGTCGGCGGCTGGCCGACACGTTCGTGCTGATCGTCATGAACTGGCGCACCTACACCTTTGCCAACATGAAGATCGCGGTGGCCACGGGTCTTCCCGACATCCTGTTGATGCTGATGCCCTACCTGCTATGCGTTCCGTTCGTGCTCGACGGACGCATGCAGATCGGCGACATCCAGATTGTGGGGAACTCGTTCAGCCAGGTCTACAACGGCATCGGCGCCTTCATTACGCAATACGCCGAGATCGCGACCTGGCGCTCGTCCATCGCGCGTCTGCGCTTGCTGAACGACACGTTGTCGCAGCAGTCGTTCGGCAGTGGCATTGCCATCAGCGAAAGGCCGGCGTCGCACATTGCCGCTCATGACTTGACCATCACCTTCCCGGATGGCAAGCCGATGGTGACGCTCGACAGACTGGAGGTCGCAGCAGGATCGCGCGTGCTGGTTCAAGGGACTTCCGGCGCCGGGAAAAGCACGCTGCTGCGCAGCATCGCCGGTCTGTGGCCGTATGGCAGCGGGTCCGTGGAGCTGCCAGCCAATGCATCGGTCGCCTTCCTCCCGCAGCGCAACTACATGCCCAACGGATCGATCGCGAGCCTGATGGCCTATCCGCATGGGGCGGATCGCCACAGCGACGAGCAATACATCGAGCTGCTGAACGCGCTGGGTCTGCAGCGGCTCATTCCGGATCTACACAACTATCAGCCGTGGAGTCGCATCCTTTCGCCCGGCGAGCAACAGCGGATTGCAGCAGCGCGCGCCATTCTGGGCCGGCCCGACTTTCTGTTCATCGATGAAGGCACCAGTGCTCTCGATGCCGAGTCGGAAGCCAAGGTCTACCAAACGATCGTCAACCATTTGCCCAACGCAGCCCTCATCTCCGTGGCTCACCGTGAAAGCGTCTCGGCCTTTCACCAGCAGTTGCTGAGGATTGAGGGAGGCAGAGTCAGCAGTTCGTCAATCAGTTAACCCTTTTCAGAGGATGAAGCAGATGAGATTTGTCGTTAAAGGCGGACGTCTTCGGACGCTGATGGGATTGGGAAATCTGGCCATGGGAATGGCGCTGTGCGCGACGGTGCATGCGCAGGATCAGGCCAGTACGACCAAGTCGAAGGCCGACGCCGACGGGCGCACCGCCGACGAAGTGATGCCTGTGATCCTGGTGCGCGGCAAGCGCACACTCAACATGGACATTCGCCGCAACCGCGATGACATCCAACCCTACGTGGTGTTCGATGCGGAGCAGATTGCCAAGAGCGGCGCACAGACGATAGAAGGCTTCCTGCAGGCCAATCTACCGATGAATGCGCAGCAAACCACGAACCCGCAGCTAGGCCCCCAGGTCTCTCCTGAAGGACGCATCGACCTGCGTGGCCTCGGATCTGACCAGACCCTCATCCTGGTCGACGGGCGCCGTCTTCCCAGCATCTCGACGGGTGATTCCTTCAGGCAAGCCAACCTGAACGGCATCTCGATCTCGCAGATTGAGCGCATCGAGATCCTGCCGGCGACGGCGAGTGGCATCTATGGCGGTGGCGCGACAGGCGGTGTGATCAACATCATCCTCAAGCGCGACTATTCCGGCTTCGACGTCGAAGCCAGCTACGGCAATGCGTTCAATGGTGGCGTCGGCCAGAACAGGCTGGGCATCAGTGGCGGATTCTCTTTGGAAGAAGGCAAGACGCGCGTGCTGTTCTCTGCGTCGCATGCCAACAGCAACCTCCTGCTGTCGACGCAGAGAAACTTTGCCCGTCGGGGCGCGCAGCAGCAGCTGCGCAACGATCCGACCGATCCCAGTGTCATGCTGGGGGGCGCCAATATCTGCTCGACCGAGGACGGCACCACATGCTCCACCCAGTCGTTGCAGCTCAAGAGCGGTGCCTCCTTGGGCTCGGCGTTCACCAGCATTCCTGCCAAATACACGGGCGCTGCCAGCGACGGTGGTGCGGCGCTGACGGACAAGGCGGGCCAGCTCCAATTCGACAGAGCTGGCGTGCCGATCTGGTCCGCGCCCGAGACCAACACATTCACCGTCAATGCGCGTCGCGAGTTCAGCCCCGGCATCGAGGCGTATGTGGACTTCGCGCGCGACCACTCCAGAGACGTCCTCTCGTCGCCGTCGCAGATCCTCCAGTATGTGCCGGCCAGCGCATCGGTGAACCCATTCCAGCAGGATGTGCTCTCCTACCTCACCCTGCCCAGCGAGCAGACGCAAAGACAGTCGCTGACGAATACCCGGGTCTATGCCGGCGCCATTGCGCGGCTTCCTCACCAATGGAGCGCCGTGGTGGACTATGGCTGGCTGCGCAGCACCAGTTCCAGCACCAACAGCACGGTCCTCGGGGCCGCGTCACCGGCCGCGGACGAGACACTTCAGGCTGCGGTGTTCCGCGATCTTCTTGCCTCGCCTCTGAGCAACGCGGAATCTCTGTTATCGCTCTTCAAGCAGAGCGGTGACATGGGCAACACCCTGAAGACGCTGTCGCTGCGGCTGAGCGGTCCGGTCGTTGATCTTCCAGGCGGCAAGCTGACCGCCACCGCCCTTCTGGAACGACGCGATGAAACCAGCGACGATTCAGTGAACACCAGTGACACGGGTGGCGCCAGCACGTTCCGCTGGACGCCTGAAGCCCGCCGGAAGGTCGACTCCCAGTATCTGGAGCTCCGCGCGCCGGTCATTTCGGCCCGCAACGACGTTCCGTTTGCGAACCTGCTGGAACTGATGGTCTCGGTTCGCCACGATGGCTACCGGACCGAATATTCGGGATCGTCTATCGAGGTCGACAGCGCGAGCGGCCCGTTCCCACCTCAAACGGCCACGGTCAACAGCTTTGGCTCCACCAGCAATACGCTGGGCCTGCGCTATGCGCCAACGCGCGACATCACGTTGCGCGCCAGCCGTGGCACGGGCTTCCTGCCCCCTGACCTCGGGCAGATCCGCAGCTCAGCACCGACACTGTTCCCATCATTCCTCATCTCGCTGCTTGACTTGCGTGATCCGAAACTGGGCAACGCGCTCATTCCCGGGCCGCTGACGGTGCTCGCCGGCGGCAGCTCGTCGCTCAGGCCGGAAAAGTCGAAGAGCACCTCAATGGGCGTGATCCTGACGCCGCGCATCATGCCGGGACTGCGCGTGTCGGTAGATTACACAGACATCCGCAAGACCGATGAGGTCAGCAAGCTGCCGCTGAACTTCTTCATCGACAGCGAAGACGCGTTCCCGGGGCGCATCGTTCGCGGGCCGGGTTCGGGCGGACTGCCTGGTCCGATCACGCAGATCGACTCGACGCTGTTCAATGTGGCAAGCAGCCGGCTCAAGGCCTTCGACCTCCAGGCCGAATACACATTGACCAATGACGCGCTGGGCCAGCTGCGCTTGCACGCGGCGGCCACCCATACGAAGGAGCTGAGCCGCAGCACGACGCCCGGCGTTCCGGCGGTCGATCGTGCCGGTTTCTCCGATGGCCCACTGAAATGGCGGGGCAACATTGGCGTCGACTGGAGCAGTGACGCCTGGAGTGCTGGATGGAACGCCCAGTACTACGGCAGCTATCGGACCTGCCAGTCCACGCTTTCCGACTTTTCCTGCAAACAGTGGGAGATGTGGCAGGGCGCCGGCAAAGTGTCGAGCCAGCTTTATCACGACGCTTACGTGAGCTATGACTTCTTCGCCGCGGGCGGCATCCTGCGCGGCACTGACATCACCTTTGCCGTGAACAACCTGTTCAACAACCAGGGGCCGACGATCAGCAGCGCCATCGCCTACAGCGTTGGCGCGACGTCGTATCTCGATCCGCGTCTGCGTCGCTACACACTGTCCGTGCGCAAGCACTTCTGACGCAAAGCGAACGCGCCCGCGTCGGACCACACGGTCCGCGCGGGCGCTACCCTATCCTCGGCTCGCACGGCCCTCAGGCGGAGCGACTTGCGATGACTTCCGCGCGGTTGCCGGCGGCCATCGCCTTGGCCGTGACGCCAAACCGCGCCCGGAACAGCCGCGAGAAGTGGGAAAGGCTCGAAAACCCCACTTCATAGGCAATCTGCGAAATGCGGTCGTTGGTCCGGATGAGCTGGTACTGTGCGGCAACGAGTCGGGTCTCCGTGACCAAGGCACTGAAGCTCGTGCCATGCGACGCGCAGGTGTTGTAGATCGTACGGACCGAGCATTTCAGACTCTTCGCCGCATCCGGGGCGGAGAGCCCCCGCTTCTCCAGATTCTGGGCGATGAACCACAGAATCTCCCCCATTCGTCCACGCGCCCGCGGAATGATGCGATCGGCCTTGGCGCCCGCGGCCAGCGCGGTGCGCAGCAGGTCCCCGAGCATCGTCAACGCCTGCGGCGCCGCGAGCGCGTCGCTCTCGTCGAGGTCGAGGATCAGCTGGGCCAGGTCGCCAATGATCGGAGCAGCAAAGTACGCTGCGGGGATGTAGAGCTCCGGCAGGATCTGGTAGTTGTCCAGGAACCGCTGCATCGACCACCAGCCGGGCAGCGTGATGACAAGCATGTCCACCCTGCCCGTTCCGGCCAGCGCCATGGGCTGCCATCCGCAGGCCACAAAGATGTCACCCGCCACCAGCCTGTGCTGATGGGCGTGCTGATCCACCGTCAGCTTTCCGGCACGCAAGAAGACGATGTGCGTGCAGAAGCCTCCGCCATCCGCGCTCGTGACACCTTCGGTGGAGCAGGCGAACGCGCCCGTGGTGATGTGGCAGACGGTCGCGACGTCACGTGGAACGCTGCTGATACGCCAGCCCTCACCTTCGCGTGAACCGCGAAAGTTGCTGTCGAAGACTGCGGCGATGATGGAGGGCATCACTGACATACGTTCGGAGATCGGCCCGCCTGTCCGCCGGACCGCCTGCTGGGGCTAGCAAAACCGTATTACACGGCCAGCGCTCGCCCGTCCTCCAGGACCTTCTGCTGGATAACGCTACGCCAGATGGCAAGCTTGGCTTTGACGCGAGCCTGCCGAGCCAGCGCTCGCACCTTCAGGGGTTGGCCGGCCGGGTCAGCGGCCCAGCGTTTGTTCACTTCTTCCAGGAACGCTTCGTAGGAAAACTCAGCGTCACTGTCGTCGCTGACGGTGGCGATGATCTCTTCATTGATGCGATCCATCGTCGCCTTGAACAGCGCCGCTTCGGCCGCGGTGAACTGATCTTCATCGGCCGCCTCGGCTTCGGCGGTCAGCTGCGTCGTCCAGGCCACCATCGCATCCTGCACAGCGCCGGGCGCCTGCTCAAGATCCCAGGCCAGCGACAGCACCAGATCCACCTTCTCCGGCGCGGATGCTTCGCGCTTGACCTGCGCCAGCTTCGCGCGCGCCGCCCGCCAGGTCTGCTTGTCCACCGACACGGTCAAAGACTGGCGCACCAGGCCGATGACGGCCTCGCAGGCCTCGAGCACCGCACCGCCCGTGACGCGTTGAGCCCGGCCATAGACGGGGTCTGTCCAGGCCAGAAGCACCGCTCTGCGCGCGATGTTGCCCGTCTCGGCGCCGACTGGGATGGCATCCAGCAACGCGTCATAGAACGCGGGCGCTTCTTCGCCCTCGCCAAAGGCGCCCAGCGCAGGCAGCAGCCGGGCCAGCGCCGGGTGCAGGCCATAGTCCCGCGAGATCGGTGTCAGATCGCCCTCGATCGACGCTGTGGTCAGCCACGCGGCGTACACCGGCCCCCTGGTGCGGATCTCGGCCCTCAAAGCCTGCTTGGTGGCGTCATTGCCAAAGGCACGATAGGTGGTCATTGGCCGCCCCCGGCATAGGGTTCGAGCACCGATGCCAGCTTGCCGCGCGAGGCCTGGCCGATGAAGCGCTCCACTTCTTCTCGGTCCTTGATCAGGATGAAGGTCGGCACGCTTCGCACGCCGTAGGTCTCTGCGAGCTTGGGCTCTTGCTCGATGTCGACCTTGACGAAGGCGATCTCGCCCTCGAACTCGCGCGCCGCGTCTTCCAGCGCGGGCACGGAGGCCTTGCATGGGCCGCACCAGACGGCATGAAAGTCAATCAGAACCGGAATCGACGCGCTGAGCACGTCGTCCTCGAATCGGTCGGCGGTGGTGATCTTGAGGAGGGACATGTGTTTTCCTTGTGTGCCGTGCACCCCTGAGGGGGCCGGCGGGGTCTTCAGGGCCGGCCCGCGCCGGCCTGGGTGTCGATGAGAAAGCGCTCGGCCTCCAAGGCCGCCATGCAGCCCATGCCGGCCGATACGACCGCCTGGCGGAAGTGTTTGTCCTGCACGTCGCCGGCGGCAAACACGCCCGGGATGCTCGTGGCGGTCGAACCAGGTGTGACCAGGAGATAGCCGTCCTCATCCATCGCCAGCTGATCATTGAACAGGCTGGTGGCGGGATCGTGGCCGATCGCGACGAACAAACCGTCAAGCGCAAGGGTCGAACTCTCGCCGGTCAAGCGGTGGTTCAGACGCAGGGCGGTGACCTTCTTGCCGTCGCCCAGCACTTCGGCCACTTCGGCGTTCCAGATGGGCTTGATCTTGTCGTTGGCGAACAGGCGCGCCTGGTTGGTCTTGTCCGCGCGCAGGCTGTCGCGGCGATGGATCAGGTAGACCTCGCTGGCGAAGTTGGCCAGATGCAACGCATCCTCGACCGCGGTGTTCCCGCCGCCCACCACCGCGACCACGCGCTTGCGGAAGAAATAGCCGTCGCATGTGGCGCAAGCCGAGACGCCCTTGCCACGGTACGAACGCTCACTGTCCAGGCCGAGCCACCGCGCGTTGGCACCGGTGGCGATGATCAGGCTGTCGGCGGTGTAGCGTGCTCCAGCGTCGCCCACGGCCACAAACGGGCGCCGGGACAGGTCGACCTCGACGATGAAGTCATTGACGATCTCGGTACCCAGATGTCGAGCGTGCTCGCCCATGCGGCGCATCAGTTCGGGACCTTGTACGCTGGTGTCGCCAGGCCAGTTCTCCACCTCCGTCGTGATGGTCAGCTGTCCGCCGGGCTGCAGGCCCTCGATCAGCAGCGGCTCCAACGCACTGCGTGAGGCGTAGATCGCCGCCGTATAACCCGCCGGCCCGGAGCCGATGATCATCAGTTTGCTGTGGCGCGATACCGGTACTTCTGTCTTTGCATGCATGACTTAACCCTCCGCGCCGCCCACGACGACGTTATCGATCCGGATCGTCGGCTGGCCCACGCCCACCGGCACCATCTGGCCGTTCTTGCCACAAGTCGCCACGCCGGCATCCAACGCCAGGTCGTTGCCAATCATCGAAATGGACTTGAGCGTCTGGTTGCCCACGCCAATCAGCGTGGCTCCTTCGATGGGCGCCGTCACCCTGCCGTTCTCGATCAGGAAGGCCTTTTCCGCCGAGAAATTGAACTGACCTGACGTGATGTCGACGGTGCCGCCACTGAACTCGACGGCATAGATGCCATGGCGGACCGATGCGATGATCTCCTGTGGGTCGTAAGGACCTGCCTCCAGGAAGGTGTTGGTCATGCGGGTCATCGGCAGATCCGAATAAGACTGACGGCGCCCATTGCCCGTCGCGGCTTCGCGCATGATCCGGGCGCTGGTCTTGTCCTGCATCAACCCGACCAGGCGACCATCCTCAATCAGCAATGTTCGCTGCCCGATCACGCCCTCGTCGTCGACATTGAGTGAGCCGCGCGCGTTGGGCAACGTCGCGTCGTCGAACACATTGACGCCGGCCGAGGCGATCCGCTCCCCCATCAGGCCGTTGAACACCGATTCCCGCTTGCGGTGGAAGTCGCCTTCCAGGCCGTGCCCGATGGCTTCGTGCAGCAACACCCCCGGAAAGCCCGAACCCAGCACCACGGTCATCTCGCCCGCGGGCGAGGGTTTGGCCTCCAGATTCGTGAGCGCGATCGAGGTGGCCTTTTGCGCCATCTTCTCGAGCCGGTCCTCGGTGATCTCGCTCAGCGCGAACCGTCCGCCGGCGCCCGCTGAACCCGATGAGCGCTTGACGCTGCTCTCGGCGACGACCGACAGGTCCAATCGGACCAGCGGTCGGATATCGCCGGCCAGCGTACCGTCGGAGGCCGCCACCAGCACGGTCGAGTCCTCGACCGACAATGTGGCCGAAACCTCTGTGATCCGCGCATCCATGGCACGAGTCATCTGGTCGAGCCTTTGAAGGATCGCCACTTTCTGGATGCTGTCCATGCCGCCCGCCGCCTCGAGAGTTCCATAGGCACTTGCATCGCGCGGCACGCCGGCAATCTCCACGCCCCGCCCCGTCGCGCCCGCATCCTGGCCAAGGGCCTGCATTGACCGGGCCGCGGCGGTAATGGCCGTGATCGACTTGCTGCTGATGTCGCTGGAATAGGCAAAGGCGGTGTTGTCACCGTTCACGGCGCGTGCGCCCACGCCTTGCGAGATGGAGAAAGCCGCGCGCGCCACCTTGCTGCGTTCCAACGACCAGGAGTCACGGGTCGTCAACTCGAAATAGAGGTCACCATAGTCCGCACCCCTTGCCCACAGGCCGGACAGGCCTTCCTGCACATTTTGGATGTCGAGGTCATTGGCGACGAGCAGCCGGTCCTGAGCCAACGTCAGGCGATGGGAGGCGGTCATAGGCATGGTGATGGGTACTTTCTGCAGTGGGGTCTCGATCAGCGTCCGGCGATCTGCAGATCAGGAAAGAGGATCGAACCGACACGGATCGCGCCCTCACGGTGCACGTCGGCGCCCACCGCGACGATGGCCTTCAACATGTCCTGCAGGTTGCCGGCGACCGTGAAACCGTGGACGGGGCGCACGACCTGGCCGTTCTCGACCCAGAAGCCAGCCGCCGCCTGCGAATAGACGCCGGTGGCCGGATTGCTGCCGCCGCCCATGAAGCGGGTCAGCCACAGGCCGGTGCCCAGCTTGCGCAGCATGGCTGGCAAGTCATCGCCCGCCTGGGTGGTGGCGCTGGTCAAGGTGAGGTTGCGCATGCCGCCGGCATTTCCAGTGGAAGTCCGAGACAGCTTGCGCGCCATGCGGGTGTCCAGGAACAGCCCCTCGACCACCCCGCTACGCACAACCGCACGGCGAATGCCCGGCACGCCTTCACTATCGAACGTGCTGCTGGCCAGTCCAAACGGCTCGAAAGGGTCTTCCTCCAGCGTCAGGTGCGAAGCGGTCAGCTGTTGTCCAACGGCATCGGGCAAGAACGTCAGGCGCCGGAACTGTGCTGCGCCGCTCAGCTGCGAGCACATCTCACGCACCAGGCTCGCCGCTACCGGTGCGTCGACCAGCACCGGCACCCGTCGAGTGGTCAACCCTTCGGCGCCCAACACGTCAAGGGACTTCTTGGCGGCGATGCGACCGACATCAGCGCCAGGCCGCAAGCCATCGGTGCGGCGATCGATCGACGACCAACTGCCTTGGCGCATCTCGTCACCGCGCTGGGCAATGGTTTGGCACCAACGCTGCTGCATGGAGCCACTGCCAGTCCGGCAGAACCCCTGGCTTGTCGCCAGCGCGAAGCGCATGTCCTGGCTCGCGGCCCCCGCCTCCGAGACGCGCAGCTCATCGCGGTTGGCCGTCGACAGTGCGGCAGCTTCGATGCCCATGGCAGCCTCGGCCAGATCCTGGGCACTCAGATCCGAGGGTGCGAAGAGCGGGACGGTCGGCGTCGTCCACGCCAAAGACGCACGGTCGGCGAGGCCTGCATCGGGATCGGCTTCCAGCTGGCGCGCCATCGCGGCCGCCTGCTCAACGGCACGGGCGATGGCGTTGCGGCTGAGGGATTCTGTCGACGCGACGCCGGTGCGGCCCTCGGCATAGACGGTGATGCGCAGACTCTGATTGCCCTCACGAACGGCGGTCTCGACCTTGCCGCCGGCGACGGTGACGGTCATCCCCCCCTGTTCGCTGGCCATCGCAATCGCGTCGCTGGCGCCCAGAGCGGCGCTGCGCTCGATCGCGTAGGTCACCGCCTCGGCAAGCGCGCTCTCGCTCTGGAGAAGGTAGCCATTGCCACTCGCCGTTGAAGCAGTTTGGGTGGAGTGACTCGGGCTACTGACGCTCATTGGAGTGGGACCTATTGCTGTCGATTCATGGAGGCCGCGGGGACCGTCACGTCTGGCTTCTCGGCCAATGCTGTCAATGTAGGGTCGCCTCCTTCAGCAGCTTGCCCCGCAAGACACGGCTTGTTGCCTCAGAGTGCAATCTGACGTGACGCCGGCTTGCGACGCGCGTTGACGTGGAGCCTGCGCCTGTGTCAACGACACAGGCGCAGGCTCACGATGAGAGCTTGGACGGCGAAGACACCTGCAGCTGCGTGCCCCCGCCCGCCGTCGTGGGCTGCCGATGCAGCAGCACGCAAGGAGTCAGGCCGGCACCCAGCCGCCTCCGCCCCGAGCAAGCGGGTGCTCAGCGGCCCCGCTGAACACCCAGATCAGCACCCAGATCAGCGCCCAGGTGAGCGAGATAGGCCGCATGGTCGGGCATACCTTCCACCGTCTGCGCGATGGCGACATGCAGGCGCTGAAAATGCTGGCGCAGCAGGGCGTCATCCACCTGTGCCAGCAAGGGATCCAGGCCTTCGGGCGTGAGCCCGAGCCCCAGGAACAGCGACAGCCAGGAGTCCTCGCCGAAGCTGTCACGGTCCAGGATGGCGACCCGTCCGTTGCGGCGGAAGATGGCCATCTGATGCGCCAGCGTCTCCGGGATGGACATGTGGGCGCAGTAGCGCCAGAAGTCGCTGTCGTCGCGTCGCGTCTGCTTGTAGTGCAGGATGATGAAGTCGCGGATGGACTCGTACTGGCGAGCCATGCGGCGGTTGTACTCCTGCACCAGGTGCCGCTCGCAGGCGCGGTTGGGAAAGAGCTCCACCAGCGCGCTGACGCCATGGATGACAAGCGACAGGCTGGTCGACTCCAAGGGCTCCAGGAAACCCGAGGCGAGGCCGATGGACACGACGTTGCGGTCCCATATCTTGTGGCGCATGCCCGTCTTGAAGCGCAGCTGGCGCGGCTCGCCGAGCGCCGCGCCGTCCACGTGCTGCATCAGCACGCGGCCTGCCTCTTCGTCGCTGGTGTAGCCGCTGCAGTACACATGCCCGTTTCCCGTGCGGTGCTGCAGCGGGATGCGCCATTGCCAGCCCGCACTGCGCGCCGTGGACATCGTGTAGGGCGTCAGTGGCTCCACCCGCGCGCAGGGCACCGCCTGCGCGCTGTCGCACGGCAGCCAGTGCGTCCAGTCGTGGTAGCCGACTTGGCATACACCATCGATCAGCAGCGCACGGAAGCCCGAGCAGTCGATGAACAGGTCGCCCTCGATGCGCCGGCCATCGGCCAGGGTCACGGCCGTCACGAACCCATCGCCGGGCCGAACCGACACGTCGACGATCGTCCCCTCCTCGCGCTTCACCCCGCGCGCCATCGCGTAGTCGCGCAGGTAGGCCGCATACAGCCCCGCGTCGAAGTGGAAGGCGTAGGAGTAGGCGTTGGCCGCTGAGGGCGGGCCAGCGTCGGGCATCGCGAAACGGTTGCGACGCGCCATCTGGGTCGCGACCGACCATTCTTCATAGCTGCGCATGCCGCCCGCGCGCGACAGCCGCAGCCAGTGGGCCACTGAAGAGCGGTTGACGATGGCAGGCCCAAAGCCGCCGAAGCCGTGGAAGAAGCGGTTGCCGAGGTGGCCCCAGTCGTTGAACTCGATGCCGAGCTTGAACGTCGCCTGCGTCTTGCGCATGAATTCGGCGTTGTCCAGCCCCAGCGTGTCGTTGTAGTGGCGGATGCTCGGGAGCGTGGCCTCGCCCACGCCCACCGTGCCGATGTCGGGCGACTCGACCAGCACGATCTCGCAACCCACCGGGTTGGGCGGACCGCCCGGCTGCGTGCCGAACACCTGGCCCAGTGGCGCGGCCGTCATCCAGCCCGCGGAGCCGCCACCGACGATGACGATGCGGCGAATGGCAGCGTCACTCATGGCGTGACGGCCTCCAGCGGTTCAGCGCAAACATGCCGCTCGATGAAAGCAGCATGATCCGGCATGTCGCTGACCGTGGCGGCGATGGCGTGGCGCAAGCGCTCGAAGTGGCCGAGCAACGCCTGGTCGTCCACCTGGCGCAGCAGGGGATCGTGGCGCTCGGGCCGGCAGCCCAGCCCCAGAAACAGCGAGACCCACGAGGGCTCGGAAAAACTGTCCGGGTCCAGGATCGCGACGCGGCCGCTGCGGCGGAAGGTCTCGATCTGATGCTCCAGAGCATCGGGGATCGACATCGCGGCGCAATAGCGCCAGAACTCACTGTCGTCCCGTTGGGTGAGCTTGTAGTGCAGCACGATGAAGTCGCGGATCGATTCGTATTGGCGCGCCATACGGCGGTTGTATTCGTCGGCCAGGTGCCGATCGCAGCGCCGGTCGGGCAACAGCTCAATGAGCCGGCCTACGCCATCCATGATGAGCTGAATGCTGGTGGACTCCAGCGGCTCCAAGAAGCCCGACGACAGCCCGATGGCCACGACATTGCGATCCCAGGCCTTTTGCCGCATGCCGGTCTTGAAGCGCAGCTGGCGCGGCTCGCCTAGCGCGGCACCGTCCAGGTTCTGCATCAGCACGTGCCGGGCCTCTTCGTCGCTGGTGTAGCCGCTGCAGTACACATGCCCGTTGCCGGTACGATGCTGCAGCGGGATGCGCCATTGCCAGCCTGCGCTGCGCGCCGTGGACGTGGTGTAGGGCGTCAGCGGCTCCACGCGCACGCACGGCACCGCCTGCGCGCTGTCGCACGGCAGCCAGTGTGTCCAGTCGTGGTAGCCCACCTGGCAGACTCCGTCGATCAGCAGCCCGCGGAATCCCGAGCAGTCGATGAACAGGTCGCCCTCGATGCGCCGGCCGTCGGCCAGCGTCACGGCCGTCACGAAACCATCGCCCGGCCGCAGCGACACGTCGACGATGGTGCCCTCCTCCCGCTTCACGCCGCGCGCAATCGCATAGTCGCGCAGGTAGGCGGCGTACAGGCCCGCGTCGAAGTGGAAGGCGTAGGAGTAGGCGTTGGCGGCCGACGGCTGATCGCCCGCAGGCGGCACGAACCGGTTGCGCCGGGCCATGACGGTGGCCGTCGACAAGTCCTCGTGATTTCCCAGCGCACCGTCCACGTTCAACCGCAGCCAGTGCAGGATGGACGAGCGGTTCACGATCGCTGGGCCGAAATCACCGAAGCCGTGGAAGAACCGGTTGCCCAGATGCCCCCAGTCCTTGAACTCAATGCCGAGCTTGAACGTCGCCTGCGTCTTGCGGATGAACTCGGCGTTGTCGAGCTGCAGCGTGCGGTTGTAGAAGCGGATCGTCGGCAGCGTCGCCTCGCCGACGCCCACCGTGCCGATCTCCGGCGACTCGACGAGCACGATCTCGCAGCTGGCGGCGTGGTCACCCAGGCCGAGCAACTGCGCCAGCGGCGCTGCCGACATCCATCCCGCCGTCCCGCCGCCCACGATCACGATACGGCGCAGGGCCTGCTCCTCACGCATGTTGTGTCTCCTGAAGCCGCCCTGCGACGGGCGCGTCTTTGCTGCGCACACTAACAAAAAAGGCCCGACGCGAGAGCGCCAGGCCCGTCCGGAGCCGGGAAAACCCGGCTGTCGATCAGAAGGTGTAGCGCGCCGTGACCGTATAGCGCGGACCCGAAGCGAACCAGGTCCGACCCATCAGGCCGATGTGCTGCTGCATCAGCTGCTTGTAGACCGAGTCAGTCAGGTTCTGACCTTCGAAGCCCAGTTGCAGCTGCTCGGTCACCTTGTAGAACACGCCCAGGTCCAGCTGACCGTAGTCAGCCGTCCACAGCGGCAAGCCCAGCGGCATGTTGTTGCGGCCGTACTGCGGACTGTTGGGGTTGCCGTTCAGACCGTTGGTCTGGTTCGGACCCGTGTTGTCCGGGAACGCCACGCCGTTGAGGTACTTGCCGCGCCAGGCATAGGCCAGGCGTGCGGACAGGGGACCGTGGTCGTAGAGGATTGCCAGGTTGTACGCTTTGCGCGACAGGTTGGGCAGCGGCAGCCCGCCATAAGACTGCGCATTGGTGTCGCAACCATTGACGAACAGGTTCAGGTTTGTGCCATCCGCGTTGCTGCTGCACCAGGCCGAGTCGACCGAGTTGTAGCGACTCTGCTTGCTATCCACATAGGTGAAGTTGGCCTGAACGCCAAGGCCCGACAGCAGACCCGGCAGCCCGTTGAAGTAATGCTGCACGGCCAGTTCCACGCCACGCGCCCAGCCCTTGGCACCGTTGACCTTGGTGGAGTAGGCGAAGTCGTAGGACTTGCCTGTCGTGTCCACCGCCGACACCACGCCGATTTGGTTCACGATGACGTCCTTCAACTGCTTGTTGAAGACTGCCATCGTGATGGAGCTGGTCTTGTCCAGATACCACTCGCCCGTCACGTCAAACTGGTCGGACTTGACCGGCTTCAGCGTCGGATTGCCAAGCGCCGTGCCCACGTTGCGCAGATCGTCGATGAAGATCTGGCGCTTGTTGGGCGTGACCGTCGTATCGACCACCGTACGCGTCGTCGCCGTACCCGCCGTCAGCTGGATGTTGGGCTGCAGGTCGCTGAAGTCCGGCCGGGCGACCGCCTTGGCGAAGGCGAACCGCACCTGCATCTTGTCGTTCAGCTTCCAGCGCAGGTTCAGGCTGGGCAGCACATCGGTGTAGCTGGTGTCTGCAACGACGGGTTTGAGGTAGGGCGCGAACGAAGGAATCGTGCCGACGAGGTTGGGGTCGGTGGCCGCCGTCGTCGGGTTGAACGTCAGCGACTGATAGCCATTCGTGCTGTACTTCGTTTCAACAACGCGCAGGCCAGCGTTGCCGTCCACCGGCACGTTGTACTCGTCGAAGCCGAAGCGCAGCTGGGCGTAGGCTGTTTGCGTCTTCTCGTGCTGCTTGTTGCTGTTGGGCGAATCGTCACCAAAGGCCGCTGGAGACCAGGACACGGGGCAGGGATCCGCGCTCGCACCTTGCAACTGCCGCTTGTACTCGGTGCACAGGGTGTCGTAGTAGCTGTGCAGCGTCGCGTAGGAGCTCGGGTAATTCGCCGCCACCGACATCTTCGGCAACACCAGCGACGCCACGGAACCGCGCCCGTTCATGAAGTTGTTGAACTGCTTGACCTGAGTGTCGCCACCAAAGCGCGACAGATAGGCCAGGCTGCGGATCGGGTGCCAGTCCCAAGACTGATCCTTGGCACCTGCATCGAACTCGGCCGACTGCCATGTCTGCGTGACGGCCTTCCAGTTGTAGCTGGGGTTGCTGACGACGTTCTTCACGTCGCGGTCCGTCAGCCGCAGGCCAACACGCAGGTCATGCAGCACCGGATGATCGAACGTGTAGCGCACGTCACCCTTCCACGCCTTCTGCGTCGCGCGGCTGCGGTCCAGGTGCTCCATCGTGAACGCCCAGTAGTACTTGGACGGATCGGCGAGATAGGCCATGTCGGCAGCGTCCAGGTTCAGACGCGGCATGCTGCCGGTGAAATCGACACTCTCCTTGGGCATGTTGATGCCCGTCGCAACCGTGGAGTCGAAGCTGCTGGTGGTGGACTCGATGAACTGGAAGTCGTTCGAGATGCGCAGTGCCGGCGTCGGGGTCCAGACGAAGTTGAACGTGGACTCCTGCGTCAGCGAGTTGCGCGTGGCAAAGCGCGTGTCGGCGTTGAACGGAATGCCGCCGTGAACCGGGTCGGTGATCGTGCCGGTCAACAGCGCGCCGTTGCTGCCCCACTTCGCGTCGGACGAGACGACGGCGTTATACGGGTCGGCCTGACTGTCGATCGAGCTTTCATCCCAATAGAACCGGTACTTCGAGCGGAAGTAGGTCGCCGTCGCGGCGAACTCGTCCTTCTTCCACTGGCCGGCGATGTAGGTACCCTGACGCTTGCGGTCGAACTCCAGCGTGCGCCAGCCCACGGCCTTCGGGAACCAGTGGTTGCCCGGCAGAGGACGGTAGTACGTGTTGTTGTCGCCGTCGGTCTTGTCAGCCCACTTTTCGACCGTCTGGAAATACGGGTCGACATAGATGCCATCGGTGCGCGTGGCGCTTTCCGAATAGGCCACGTCGACCAGCAGGCCCACCTTGCCCAGCGGCGTGTTCCAGGTGTTGGACAACAGCGCGGACGCAGACGGCTTGGTCTTGTCACCGAGCTTGGCGTTGGTCATCTGCACGCCGAAACTGGCCTTGAAGCCGCCATAGTCGAACGGCAATGCCGTGCGCAGGTTCACCAGGCCGCCGATGGCGCCTTCGATCTGCTCGGCTGACGGATTCTTGTAGACGTCGACGCCGGCCATCAGTTCGGGCGGCACGTCCTCGAAGCTGAGGCCGCGGCCGCCGTTGGCCGAGAAGCTCTCGCGGCCGTTGAGCTGCGAGGACACGTAGGTCAGGCCACGGATGATGACGCCCGAGCCCTCGACCGAGAAGTGGGCCGGGTCACCACGAGCCATGACGCGATCCATCGTGACGCCGACGATGCGCTGCAGCACTTCGCTGACGGAACGGTCCGGCAGCTTGCCGATGTCGTCGGCGACGATCGAGTCGACGATCTCGTCGGAGTTCTGCTTGATGCGCTGGGCCGATTGCAGCGCTGCTCGCTGGCCCGAGACGACGACGGTCTCGAGTTGCTGCGTCCCCTTGCCGTCCGCTGCCGCAGGCGCGGTCTGCGCCGCTGCAGGCCCCGCCCAGACCAGCAAGGCCTGGGCCGCTGCCAGCGACAGCGTGGTTTGCTTGAAATGTCTCATCCTCGTTTGCTCCTCTTGAGTGGGAAACCTTGGCCCTGTCGGGCCGCATCTCGCATCGGCTCGCGCCGAGCGGTTGTCTCTTTCGTTTTTCAAGGAACCCCAACGATGCCGGGGTCCTGGTCGTCGGGGGATTCAGGCTTTCCCCGTGCTCGGTGCCTCCCTTGTCGAAATGGTCATCCGTTGCGGCCCGTGATCCAGCGCCTGATACGCCAGCACACCCCTTGGCGCCGACGGCACACCCACGAGGCGCGGTGCGCCTGGCACCAGGTCGATGAAGTTGTCGTCGAGCTGGATGCCATCGCCCGCAAGCCACAACCCCTTGACCGGCCGGTCGCATCCCAACACCAGCTGACCGTCCTGCCAGCCGACTTCGATGCGCGCACCGCCCAGGCGATGGAACCTGAACGGCTCGGTCCAGGCGCAGTCGCGCGCGAGTTCCCGTCCATCGGCATCCATCGCGCACAGTTCCGCCACGACCGGCTCGTCCGTCGCCGCCAGCGCTTGCGTCGTCTCCACGCTGCTGACGGCCGGCGCGTGCTGTGCCGCGCGAACGTCGGCCAATTGCCGGCCATCCAGCGCGAAGACGCGCAGCTGCAGCGTCACGTCCTGCGCCTGGGCCGTGCCGTTCATCACAGCCAGCCGCACCTGGCCGGCCTCCAGCCGAACGGCCACCGCCAGCGGCGCCAGCGCGCGCCGCACCGCATGCCACGCGGGCTTGACGGTGCCGGACGAATCGATGAGCGCCCAGCTCGTCACGGGCCAGCAGTCGTTGAGCTGCCACACGAGCGCACCGCTGACGGCCCGCGCGCCGGGCCGCTGCCAGCGGCGGCGGAAGTCCTGGTAGGCCACGCGCATCGCCTCGGCCTGCACGAACTGCGTTGCATAGACATGGTCGGCCAGCGTCGGCCCGACGCGCAGGTTGTCGGCCAGGTACACGGCCAGGCGGCGGTGGCCGTCCGGCCCGGTGGGCGAACCGGCCTTGTTGTGCCACTGCACCGTGCGGCTCTGCGGAAAGCGCTCCTCCTCCGGCAGCACCGATTCCAGCAGCGCCAGCGACGGATGCGACTGCATGCCGAACTCGCTGACGAAGCGGGCCTGCACGTCGGCATAGCGCTGGTACGGCAGCATCTGCTGGTGCCAGACCTCCCAGCTGTGGCGGTCGCCCACCGTCGCGTCGGACGACTTGGCGCCGTCGCCCGGGGTGAACGGGCTGCCAGGCCAATAGGCGCGGTCGGGGTCCAGCGCGGCGCAGATCTCGGGCAGCAAGCCTTCATAGATCGCGCGCGCCTCGAAGCGCTCCGCCGGCACGCCCGGGCCCGACAGCCCCTGCGACTCGGCAATCATGTAGTCCTCGTTGTTGCCACACCAGAGCGCCATGCAGGCGTGGTGACGCAACCGGCGGACCTGCGCCTCGGCCTCCGCACGGACGCTGGCCTGGAACTCGACATTGGCCGGATAGATCCCGCAGGCGAACATGAAGTCCTGCCACACCAGCAGGCCCAGTTCGTCGCAGGCCTCGTAGAAGGCCTCATGCTCGTAGATGCCGCCGCCCCAGATGCGCAGCATGTTCATGTTCGCCGCGGCCGCCTGCGCGACGCGCTCTCGGTAGCGAGCCGGCGTGATGCGCTCCAGCAGGTTGTCGTCAGGGATCCAGTTCGCACCACCGGCGAACAGATCCTGTCCGTTGACCTCGAAATGGAAGCTCAGCCCCACCTCGCCCTCCACGGGCGCCTGCACCAGGCGCAGCGCTCGCAGGCCCAGGCGTCGGCGGTCCTCCGCCAGCACGCGGCCGTCGTCATCCTCCAGCTGCGTGACCAGCGTGTAAAGCGGTTGCCCGCCCAGCCCCCGCGGCCACCACAGCTGAACATCGGTGACGGACAGCGCCACCTCGACGCCGCCGGCTGCTGCGGCGGTACGCGAGGCCACGCTGCGGCCCGACGGGTCCAGCAACTGCACCGTGCAACGGCTGCCACGGCCCTGGCATGTCACGGCGACCTTCAGAGCCGCCGAGCGCGCCTGTGCGTCGACGTCGCTGCGCACTTGCACCTCCGCCAGCCGCCCTGACCAGCCATGCCGGCGCACCGCACGCCAGGGACCGCACGTGATGAGCTCGGGACCCCAGTCCCAGCCGAAGTGGTATTGCGCCTTGCGTGCGTGCAACCGGGCACTGTCGCCGTTCCACAGCGCGCGCTTGCCGTGTACGGCCTCCACGTCGCGGGCGCGCACCAGCGCCGGCTCGAAGCACAGCAGCAACTCATTGCCGGCAGGCTTGAGCCGCGAGCGCACGTCCACGCGATGAGGCACGAACATGTTGTCGGTGGACAGCAAGCGCTCCCCGTTGAGCCACACGCTGCAGTAGGTATCCAGCCCGTCGAAGACCAGATCCTCGTGCTCGGCCAGGTCGCTCGCGTCGAAGTTCAGGCGCCAGACCCAGCGCCGCTGGGCCACCCACGCGACGTCGGCCTCATTGCGGCCGTAGAACGGGTCCGGGATGCGCCCCGCGGCCAGCAGCGCGCCGTGCGCCGTGCCGGGCACCGCAGCGGGCAGCCAGGCATCGGCCGGCAGGGCACCCAGGTCCGCCCCGCTCAGGCCGACTGGCGCCTGGGCCAGGGACCAGCCCTGGCGTAAATCGATAAATCGTTCAGAGTTCACTATTGGCAGCCGTCGCATCACGCGCCCTGCCGCGCGACCGGAGACGACGGGCGCCCATCTCTCGGGCTGCCGATCGGTCGCAACCCAGGGGCGGCGACCTGTCTCCTGCCTCGCCTGCGGCAAAGCTAAACATTGTTTTGTTGCGCATTCTGTTTCTCTCAAATTGCGCCGGCACTCGGGGATAGTCCGGATGTCCTCTACAGGAGACATTCAGTGCCAACGAAATCACGCGGCACCATAATCACAGACGTTTACTAAACAACAGAGACAACGTGCCACCACCGCCGCTCACGGGCGGTCGGCACGACGCCAAGAAGATGAACCGCCTTAAAGGAATGGCGCTGGGGTTGTCATTGATGCTGCCGCTCGCCGCGGACGCAGCAGACGCGCGGCTGCAGTCGGTCATGCAGAAGCTGCAGGCCGGCGAGCCCGTCACCGTAGCTGCCATCGGCGGCTCCATCACCACCGGCTACGCCGCCCAGCCCCCACGCGAGCAGGGATGGGCGGCCCTGCTTGCCCGGTCGCTGGGGCCGAGCATCCGCCTCTTCAATGCCGGCGTCAGCGGCACGGACTCCGCCGCGGCGGCGCATCGGCTGCAGTCGCAGGTGCTGGATGCGAACCCGGACCTCGTCATCGTCGAGTTCGGCGTCAACGACCAATGGCTGGACCCAGCCGTGCGCGGCAGCAGCTACGAGGCGCTGCTGCGCCGTCTGCTGGGCGCGCAGAAGCCGCCAGCGGTCGTCGTACTGGGCCTGACCCAGCAGGGCAACCAGCCACGCGATGCGACCGACGTCCAGCTGAAGCTCGCCGAGCACTACGGCGTCACGGCGCTGGATTTCGGCCGCTGGATGCAGGCCCGCGAAGATGCCGGCATTGACCGCTGGAGCGCCCTGTACGACGAACCCGTCCACCCAAATGCGGTCGGCCACCAGCGCATCGCGCAGGCGCTGTCAGAAACGCTCCTGGCGGCAATCGCGCAACCCGCGCGACAGCCCGCCCCGCCGCCGGAGCCTGTCTATGGCCGCGCGCACGAGTTCACTCGTCTGCTGGGCGGCGATGACCTTCACCCCTATCGCCAGCAGGGCTTCACGCGCGGTGGTGAAGTCCACCCCGAGTGGGTCGGCCAGCAGCCCGGCTGGATCAGCCGGGCCGACTATGGCGAGGCGCACTTCCTCGTATGGGGCAGTGAGGTGGCCGTCTTCCATGCCGAGAGCGAGCATTACCGCAACCTCGAGGCCTGGGTGGACGACGGCCCCGTCGTCACGCTGCGCGGTCACGTCCCCGAGCGCCAGGGCTATCTGGGCTGGCACTACAGCGTCGTCGGCCGCGATCTGGAGCCCGGCGCGCACCTGCTGCATGTTCGCGTCAAGCCCGACGAATGGACCGGCAGCGGCCGCCCGGCCAGCCTGCTTGCGGTCATGTCGGCCGGCGTGTTTGCGCCCGAGCTGCACGGCAGCGACTTCATCCGCGAGCCGGCCACCAATCCTGCAGAGCTGATCGCGCCGGACGATCCGCGGCTGCGCTGGGTCGGCCGCGTCGCCGCGGCCCCGGGGGGCCGACTGCTGGCTTGGAGCGGCACCGAACTGCGCGCGCGCTTCACCGGCAGGGAGCTGACGCTGCGTCTTGCGCCCGCACGCGGCGGCATCAACCATTTCACCGTCGACGTGGACGGCCGCCGCCACGCACTGGCGCTGCGCGGCGACGGCCCGGCCGACTGGCGGCTGCCATTGCCGGCCGGCACGCACGAGCTGCGCTTGATCAAGCGCACGGAGGCGTCGCAGGCCGAGTCGGTATTTCTGGGTTTGAAGCTGTCTCCGGGCGAGCAGTTGCTGCCGCCGCCGCCGCCGCGCCGGCTCAGGTTGGAGTTCTACGGCGACTCCATCACGGCCGGCGCCTGCAACGGCGACCTGGGTCAGGACCAGTACGCCGACCTGTCCACCCACGACGGCACGCGGGCGTATGGCGCGCTGACCGCTCAGCGTCTGGGCGCCGACTACATCGGCATCGCCGTCAGCGGCATCGGTGTCACCGCCACCTGGGACCAGTTGCTGATGCCACAGGTCTGGAACCGTTATGCACCGCGGCTCGACGCACCAGTCGCGCCGCCCGACGCACAGGCGCCCGACGTGGTGCTGGTCAACCTCGGCCAGAACGACCATGGCTTTCCTGCTTCCAGGGGCCAGCACATCGCCCGCGACTTCGGGCCGCGCTACCTCACCTTCGTGAGGGAGCTGCGCGCCCGCTACCCGTTGGCGCGGCTCGTGCTGCTGGCCGGCGGCATGACGGCCTGGAAGGAAGAGCCCGCAATTCCGCGCGCGCTGGAGGAGGCCGTGGCGACGCTGCGCGCGCAGGGCGACGCCCGGGTGTGGACCTACACCTTCCAGGCCTTCGCGTACGCCCACCCACGCATCGACGTGCACGAGCTGATGGCGGACGAACTGACCGCCTTCCTGAAGACCGAGGTGCTGAAATGACGATGCCACCGCTGCAGGCCCTGCGCCTCACCCGGGCGCGCCATGCCCAGCACGCCCATGTCCGAGCTTGAGGAGATGACCATGCGCCAATCGCTCGTCATCACCTGGCTGGCGCTGGCGATGTCCGCCTGCGGCGCTGGCGGCGGCAGCGCCGGTGCCACGACACCCGCGCCGGCGCCGTCCAGCGACCCCTGGGTTGCCTACCCCACGATGCCCGCCGGCACGCCGCCGGGCGCGTCCGCCCAGGCCCGCACGGCGGCCGCTGCATTGGGAGGTGGCATCAACTTCGGCAACATGCTTGAGGCGCCAACCGAAGGAGCCTGGGGCCTGAAGGTCGAGGACGAGTTCATCCAGCTCGTCGGCACCGGCGCCAGCCCCGCCTACACCCGGGCTGTGCGCCTGCCGGTGCGATGGAGCAACCACGCCAGCGCCGACGCTGCGGCCACCATCGACCCGGGCTTCATGAGCCGTGTCGAGTCCGTCGTCAATCAGCTTCTGGCCCGTGGCGTGACCGTAGTGCTGAACATGCACCACTACCACCAGCTCGACGGCGACGCGGTGGAGGCCGGTGAGACCCGCGTCGCCACCGACGTGGTGCAGCTGCGCTTCTTGGCGATGTGGCGGCAGATCGCCGAGCGCTTCGCCGCGGCCGGGCCGGGACTCGTCTTCGAGCTCTACAACGAGCCGCACAACCAGCTGGAGGCCGACTGGAACACGCTGGCCTCGCGGGCGCTGCGCGTCGTGCGGGCGAGCAACCCCGGCCGCGTCGTCATGATCGGCCCGGTGCAATGGAACAGCGCCTATGCGCTGTCCAGGCTGCAACTGCCGGCCGATGTCCATCTGGTGCTGACCGTCCACCACTACGAGCCGTTCAACTTCACGCACCAGGGCGCCGAATGGATCAGCCCCGTCCCGGCAACCAGCGTGGATTGCTGCGACGCGACGCAGCTCGCCAAGATCCGCGAAGGCCTGGACCTGGCCATCAGCGAAGGCAGGCGCCTGGGCTACCCGGTGGTCGTCGGCGAGTTCGGCGCGTACAGCAAGGCCGCCATCGGCGCCCGCGTGCGCTACCTGCAGGCCATTCGCAGCGAGATGGCGGCACGCCAGCTACCGTGGATGTACTGGGAGCTGGCCTCGGGCTTCGGCCTGTATGACCCCGTAGCGCATGCCTGGCGGGCCGAGCTGGTGAACGCGCTGTACGGCACGACGCCATGAGGACCTTCAGAACAATCCGGAGACCTACGATGACCCTGCGTCAACTCGCCGCCGCCAGCCTGCTGGCCCTGTGCACCCAGGCCGCCACCGCCGCCGGGCCGCTGCCCTGGCGTGGCATCAGCCTGTCCAGCGCCGAATGGGGCGAGAAGCTCCCCTTCCCCGGCATCTACGGCAAGGACTTCGTCTACCCCAGCGTCGACAGCACGGCCTACTACCAGGCCGAGGGCATGAACGTCATGCGCATTGCCTTCCGCTGGGAGCGGCTGCAGCCCACGCTGATGGGCGAGTTCGATGCCGCCGAGCTCGCCCGGCTGCGCGCCTTCGTCGATGGCACCAGCGCCCGCGGCCTGCATGTGCTGCTGGACCCGCACAACTACGCTGCCTACCAGGACCAGCACATCGGCAAGCCCGAGGTGCCCATCGCCGCCTTCTCCGACTTCTGGCGGCGCCTGGCGCTGCAGTTCAAGGACAACCCCAAGGTCCAGTTCGGCCTCGTCAACGAGCCGCGCAACATGCCGACCGAAGTCTGGGCCGAGGCCGCACAGGCCGCCGTCGACGCCATCCGCGCGACAGGCGCCACCAACCTCATCACGCTGCCCGGCAACGGCTACACGGGCGCGTGGAGCTGGTTCGAGACGGGCTGGTACGGCACGCCCAATGCCGAGGTCATGGGCCGCGTGCGCGACCCGCTCGACCACATGGTGTTCGAGGTGCACCAGTACCTCGACAAGGACGGCTCAGGCACGAACGCCGAATGCGTCAGCGCGACGATCGGCGTGGAGCGGCTGCGACGCTTCACGGCCTGGCTCAAGGCCAACAAGCGCCGTGCCATCCTGGGCGAAGTGGGCGGCGGCGCCAACCCGGTGTGCGAGCAGGCCGTGCGCGGTGCGCTCAAGCACCTCGAAGACAACGCCGACGTCTGGGACGGCTGGCTGTGGTGGGCCGGCGGCCCGACGTGGGGCGACTACTTCCTGTCCCTGGAGCCGGGCGCCGATGGCAAGGACAAGCCGCAGATGCGCTGGCTGGCGCCGTTCCTGAAGCGTCCTTAAACGCGCGCCGAGCCTGTCCAGAACCGAACTCAGCGCGCCAACCGGAACACCGCCACCGCCTGCACGAGGCGCTGCGTCTGTTCCTTCAGGCTCTCGGCCGCCGAGGCCGCCTCCTCGACGAGAGCCGCGTTTTGCTGCGTCATCTGGTCGAGATGACCCACGGCGCTGTTCACTTCGCCGATGCCCTGGCTCTGCTCCTGCGCGGAGGCGCTGATCTCGGCAATGATGTCGCTGACCCGCTGCACGCTCTGGACGATCTGCCCCATCGTGCTGCCCGCCTCCGTCACGAGCGCGGCGCCCGAATCCACGCGCTCCACGCTGGACGCGATGAGCGTCTTGATCTCACGCGCCGCCGAAGCGCTGCGTTGCGCCAGACTGCGCACTTCGCCGGCCACCACCGCGAAGCCGCGCCCCTGCTCGCCGGCACGGGCCGCCTCCACGGCGGCATTCAGCGCGAGGATGTTGGTCTGGAAGGCAATGCCGTCGATGACACCAATGATGTCGTGAATGCGGCGCGAGCTGTCGCTGATTTCGCCCATCGTGTTGACGACGCGCTGCATCAGAGTCCCGCCCTGCTGCGCCGTGCCGACGGCCGACACCGCCAGCTGGTTCGCAGTCGTCGCCGAATCCGCTGTCTGGCGCACGGTCCCGGTCAGCTCTGTCAGCGACGCCGCGGCCTGCTGCAGGTTGGAGGCGGTCTGCTCGGTGCGCCCGGACAAATCCATGTTGCCGACGGCGATCTCACTGCTCGCGGTGCTAATGCTGTCGCTGGAGCCGCGCACCTCGCCGATCAGCCGCACGAGCGCGGCCTGCATCGTGCTCATGGCGGCCAGCAACTGGCCGGTCTCGTCACGCGATGACGGCTCGATGCGCCGGCTGAGGTCGAAATGCGCGATGGCATCGGCCACCTGCACCGCGTTGCGCAGCGGCCGCGTGATGGAGCGCGTCAGGCCGACGGCGATCAGCACGCCCGCCAGCAGCGTCACGCTGCCGAACACGACCAGCGCCACGCGGGCTTTCTGGTTGGTCGCAACGACCAGCGCGATGCCGGCGTCCAGCCGTTCGCGCTGCAGGTCGGCCACCGCACGGATGCCGTCGAGATACTCGCGTGATGCCGGCAGGAAGCCTTCGAAGAGCTGCTGCGTCCGGGCGGCATCGCCCGCCTTCTTGGCGTCGCTGATCTGGTCGCGCAGGCTGATGAAGCGCTTGCGCAGATCACCCACCTTGTCGAAGACCTCGCGCTCCTGGGGCGTCTTCAGCGCCTTGTCCAAGCGGCCCTGGAACTCGCTCGACTGCTTGGAGGCCTCGGCGGCGTCCTTGGCGAAGAAGCCCGCCAGGCTCGGGTCCTGGCTCGCTGCGATCGCCGTCGTGCGCGTCGTGCCGTTGAACACCACGCGGTACCAGTCGCTCGCCAGCCGCTCGCTGACGAGGGACTCCTCGTACATGACGCGGGTCTCTTCGGCGACGCGCTGCAGGCCCAGATAGCCCAGTCCCGAGCCGACCAGCGCGACTAGCAAGACCAGCGCCTGGGCCCAGCCCAGTCGCTTGCCGATCGAGGTACGAATTCCCAAGGCATCCAGCATGGTGTCCTCCTCGTGTGGGGGACACCAGCCTAGGCCTCAGCCCCCAGGCTCACAAGGCGACGCGTCGCCGAAAGGGATGAACCAGGCAGCAATGCACACCCGCCCCGTCGCCACGCGGCGAAAACGAGACGGGTCCATGCGGTTCAGCGGCCGAAGCCACCCTTGCGCGGGCCGCCCGGGCCGCGGCGCTCGCCGCCGAAGGACGGGCGATCACCGCCGCCACCGAAGCTGGGCTTGCCAGCGAAGGCCGGCTTGCCACCACCGTGGAAGGGACGGTCGCCGCGCTGCTGCGCGCCACGGTCGTCACGAGGCTGGAAGCCGCGGTCGTCGCGCGGCTGGAAACCGCGGTTGTCGCCACGCGGCGGGAAGCCCTGGCCCTCGCCACGCGGGGCGAAGCTGCGGTCTTCACGCGGCGCAAAGCCACGCTCGTCGCCACGCGGTGCGAAGCCACGGTCGGCGCCGTGACCGAAGGGCTTGCCACCGCCATGGTGCGGGCGGCCACCGTTGTCGTCGCGGCGGAAGTTCTTGCCACCGAAGCCGGGGCGGCCACCGAAGCCGCCACGCGGGCCGCGGTCGTCGAAACTGCCGGCCGGGCGCGGCGGGAAGATGCGCGGTTCCTGTGTCTTGGGCTCCAGGCCGGCGATCTGCTGCACGGGAATCGTCTGCGTCGTGAACTGCTGGATGCGGCGGATCATGCCCACGTCGTCACGCAGGCCCAGCGTGATCGCCAGGCCCTGGCGGCCGGCGCGGCCCGTGCGGCCAATGCGGTGCACATAGTCCTCGGCCTTCATCGGCAGGCCGTAGTTGATGACGTGGCTGATCGTCGGCACGTCGATGCCGCGGGCGGCCACGTCGGTAGCCACCAGCACCTTCAGGTCACCGCGGCGCAGGCCCATCAGCACGCGGTTGCGCTTGCCTTGCGGCATCGCGCCGTGCAGCGGCGCCACGGCATGGCCCAGCTCGGCCAGGCGGTCGGCCAGCCAGTCGGCATCGCGTTGCGTGCTCGTGAAGACGACGGCCTGGTCCAGCTCCGGCTGCGCCAGGATGGACTCCAGCAGCTGGTCCTTGTGGTGCGGGTTGTCGGCCCAGTGCAGGCGCTGCTCGATGTTCTCGTGCGTGTCGGTGTGCGTGGCGACCTCGATGCGCTGCGGGTCTTTCAGCAGCTGCTGCGCGAGGCGGCCGACGTGGCCGGCGAAGGTGGCGCTGAACATCACCGTCTGACGTTCGGCCGGAGTGTTGCCGGCGATCATGTTGATATCGTCGATGAAGCCCATGTCCAGCATGCGGTCGGCTTCGTCCAGCACCAGCATCTCGACGTTGCTCAGCACGCACTTGCCCGAGTTGATGTGGTCGATCAGGCGACCCGGCGTGGCAATCAGGATGTCCAACGGACCGGTCAGCTGACGGATCTGCAGCGGGTAAGGCATGCCGCCCAGCACCGTGGCGACCTTGAGGCCCGGGATGTGGCGGCCGTAGGTCTGCGCCGCCTTGGCGACCTGCATGGCCAGCTCGCGGGTGGGGGCCAGCACGAGCACGCGCGGGCCGTAGATGACGCCCTTCTCACGGCGCTTGGTGTTGTCGCCGCGGGCGGCGAGGATCTTCTCCAGCGCCGGCAGGATGAAGGCGGCCGTCTTGCCCGAACCGGTGCGCGACGAGACCATCAGGTCCTTGTTCGCGATGGCGGCGGGGATGGCTTGCGCCTGCACATCGGTGGCGTTCTCGTAGCCGGCGTCCTTGACGGCTTGCAGCACGGCGGGGCTCAGGCCCAGGGTCTCGAAACTCATTACTTCGTTCTTTCGTTCATTCACCGCGCAGACCCGAAACAGGCCATAGGCGCAGCGCCGAGGAGCATCGGGCTCATCGGAATCACACAAGTCGCTGGGAGAAAGCTCGCGTCGTGCGGCTCGGGCAGAGGATCAGCCCGGGTGCGGCGCGGGGGAACAGTCAGTCAAAGCGACGGCTTCATCGCCGCCGACCGATCCGTGTTCGGAGTCCGATTCGAATGATCGAACGAGGTCAGAGGAGACGTCATACACCTGGGTTGCCCCCAGGCGAAGCAGCGACTATAGCACGCCTCAGGGTTTTCACCAAATGTTCATTGTCTCTGGCACACTGGCGGTCCCGGGTCGGCAGCACACCCAGGCCTTGCCGCACGGCTTTCGCCGTGAGCTGAACCTGCCATCAAACGCCTTCGTTCACGTGAACCCCACGCGTGCGCCCTGGCTGCAAGACGGCAAGCACAGCCTTATTACCGTTGGCGTGCGCATGGAGTGCCACCGTGCCCCGTGAATCGTTTCCCCTCGTCGTGGACGACCTGTCCACTTTTGCCAAGTCGCTGCGCACGCAGCTGCTGGCCCACGAGCAGACGCCTGGCCACCAGACGCTGTTGAACATGCTGGCCCGCGCGGCCGGGCATCGCAACCTGCAGCACCTGCAGGTGCGCCCGCCCCCGCCAAGCCCCCAGGCGCCCGCACCGCACAGCGACCTCGTGCGCCGCACGCTACGGCTGTTCGACGAGCAGGGGCGCCTCACGCGTCTGCCCGTCAAGCGCTCGCTGCAATTGATGGCGCTGTGGGGCCTGTGGATGCGCTTCGACGCCAAGCGCCCCTACCGCGAGCGCGAGGTCAACCAGATCCTGACGGCCTGGCACGGCTTTGGCGACTACTGCACGCTGCGCCGCGACCTCGTCACGCAGCGGCTGATGGCGCGCACGGCGGACAGCTCGGTCTACACGAAGCTGCCGGCACGGCCTGGCGAGGACGCGATGGCGCTGATGCGCGCGCTGCGCCAGCGCGGTCACTGATCCATTAGCTGGCGAACACGCGCCTCGTCGGCCGGTGTGGCCGGGTGGTAGACGATCAGCGTCAGGTCCGGCCGACCTTCCACGGCGAAACCGCTGTACTCCAGCGAGATCGGGCCGGCCACCGGATGCTCGATCTGCTTGGCCGCCTCGCCGTAGCTGCCGCGCACATCCAGCTCGGCCCACATCGCGGCGAACTCGGCATTGGCTGCGCTCAGCTCGCTGACCAGCGCCTGCATGGCCGCCATCGCGCCGGCCCGCGCCGCGTCGGCGCGGAATGCCGCGACGACAAAGCGCGCGTCTTGCGCCCAGTTGGGCATGCGGCCCCGCGCGGCAGGGTTGGCGAAGATGTGGCGGAGGATGTTGCGCCTGTCGGGTGGCATGGCCGCGTAGTCGTTCAGCACGGCAGCGCAAGCACGGTTCCAGGCGACAACGTCCCAGGTCGGTGTACGGATCATGGACGGGCAATGTTCCAGCGCGTCCAGCACGCGCTGCAGCCGCGGCGGTACGTCGGTGGCCACTTGGTAGCGGACCTCGGGCGGACGGTTCTGCGCCAGCAGGAACAGGTGCTCGCGCTCCACGGCACTCAGTTGCAGCGCGCCGGCCAGGCGCTCCAGCACCTCGGTCGACGGCGCGCCGCCGCGCCCCTGCTCCAGCCACGTGTACCAGGTCGGACTCACATGCGCGCGCTGCGCCACCTCCTCGCGGCGCAGCCCGGGCGTGCGCCGACGCGCCAGCGGCAGGCCCAGCGCGGCGGGGTCCAGGCGGGCACGGCGCTCCTTTAGGTAGCGGCCCAGCGGGTTGTCTTCGACGGCGGACATCGTGTTCCTGTTAGTGGCCATACCGGTATGCGCCCACGGCTTCACGCATGCGGCCCGGCTCGCGACAGTGGCGCCACTTCCACCGTTTTACAAGGACTCTTCCCATGCACGTGTTCGTGACGGGCGCGACCGGCTTCATCGGCTCGGCCATTGTGCAAGAACTGCTTTCCCACGGTCACCGCGTGACCGGCCTGGCGCGCTCGGACGCCGCGGTCGAGGCGCTGGCCGCCGCCGGCGCCGCCGCCTACCGCGGCTCCATCGAAGACCTCGATAGCCTGCGTCGCGGCGCGGCCGCGGCGGATGCGGTCATCCACACGGCTTTCAACCACGACTTCTCCCGCTTTGCCGCCAGCTGCGAGGAAGACCGCCACGTCATCACCGCGCTGGGCGATGCGCTGGCCAGCAGCGGCCGCCGTCTGGTGGTCACCTCGGGCACCGCGCTGGTGGCCGGCAAGGCGCTGGCGATCGAGACGGATGCGCCGTCGACACGCCACCCACGAGCGGCGTCCGAGCAGGCCGTTGCGGCGCTGGTCGAGCGCGGCGTGAACGCGAGCGTCGTGCGCTTGCCGCCCTCTGTCCATGGCGACGGCGACCATGGCTTCGTGCCGCTGCTCATTGACCTCGCGAGCCAGAAGGGCCTGGCCGCGTACGTTGGCGACGGCCACAACCGCTGGCCTGCCGTGCACCGGCTGGATGCGGCCGAGCTGTTCCGCCGCGTGGCCGAGGCGGGTCGGGCCGGCGTCAGCTACCACGGCGCTGCCGAGACCGGCGTGCGCTTCTGCGACCTCACAGCGGTCATCGGCCGGCGGCTGGGCCTGCCGGTGCGGGGCCTCGAAGTCGACGCCGCGGCAGCGCACTTCGGCTGGCTCCATCACTTCGCCGGCATGGACAACCCGACCAGCAGCGACTGGACGCAGCGCGAGCTGGGCTGGCGACCACGTCGTATCGGGCTGCTGGCTGACGTGGACCAGCCGGGCTACTTCAGCAACTGAGCCGGCAGCCACCCGCGCAAGCTGTTGAAAAAGGCCAGGCCATCGGCGCGGGCCAGGTCATCGCGCGTCAGGCTCGCTTCCTTGATACGCCCCTGCGCCAGCAGTTCGGCGCGCAACACGCCCGGCAGCAGGCCGGCGGCCAGCGGTGGCGTCAGCCACTGGCCGTCGAGCTGGACGGCAAGGTTGCCGAAGCTGCACTCGGTCAGCTCGCCGGCCTCGTTCCAGAGGATGACGTCGAAGGCCTCGGCCGGCTTGTCCACTGCGTACAGCTCGCGGCGCGTCGTCTTGTGGGCGAGGAATTCGGCGCGGGGGCCCAGCGTCGGCATCGATCGATGTGCCAGCGCAAGCTGCACCGGCTCGGGCGTGGGCGTGAAGGCGAACATCGTGTGTTGCAGGCAACCTCCGGCGTCGCAGGTCAGCCGCAGGCGCCAGCTGCCTTGCGTGTGCGCCGCCGCCGCATCCTTCAGGTGAGCTTTCGCCTCGGCCATCGAGAACCGCAGGCCGAAGTGGCGCGCGGTGCGCTGCATGCGAGCCAGATGCGCATCGCCACGCTGGGCGACGCCGTTCTCCAGCCGCAGCGTCTCCAGCGCCTCGAAGGGCGCTTCGGCGCGGGCCAGAAAGCGCGACTTGGCGCGCCACTCGGCAATCTCGGCGGCGGCTTCGCTGTCCAGGGTGATGGCGCTGCCGACGCCGCAGGTAAGCTGTGCATGGTCGAACTCGACGGTGCGGATGGGCACGTTGAACGTCGCCACGCCACCCGGCTGGATAAGCCCCAACGCGCCGCAATACCAGCCGCGGGCGGTCGGCTCCAGATCGCGAATGATCTGCATCGCCCGCATCTTGGGCGCGCCGGTCACCGAGCCGCAGGGGAACAGCGCCGCGAACGCGTCCGCCAGCGACAGCCCGCGACGGCTGACGGCAGTGACGGTGGACGTCATCTGCCAGACCGTCGGCAACGCGTGCAGCTCGAACAGCCGCGGCACGCGCACCGTGCCCAGCTGCGCGACACGGCTGAGGTCGTTGCGCAGCAGGTCCACGATCATCAGGTTCTCGGCGCGTTCCTTCTCGCTGGTGCGCAGATGGGCCTGGGCGGCCTCGTCGTCGACGCGGTCACGGCCGCGCGGTGCCGTGCCCTTCATCGGCTGGGCCGCCAGCAGCCAAGAGCGCTCGGCGCCGGGCACCGGACGCCAGTCGAAGAACAGCTCCGGCGACACGCTGGCCGCCCCGGCGCCACGCAGGAACAGGCTGAAGCCGCCCGGCTGGCTCGCGTGCAACGCAAGGAACAGCTGGGCCGCATCCAGAGCGGTTGTTTCGGCGCGCAGCCGCGTCGTCAGGTTGACCTGATAGCAGTCGCCGGCGCGGATGTAGTCGCGGATGCTCTCGATGGCGGCCGTCGCATCCGGCTCGTCGGCCTGCCAGTCGAGCAGGCCGGTGTGGGCTCGCTCGCCCTCCGGCCACGGCTCCGGCGGCGTGTCATAGACGGCGAACTCGGCCAGCGGCGCGGCGGCGTCGTGCGTCGCCAGCGCGGGGTCGAAGGCGCCTGCGGCCTCGTAGCGCAGCCCGCCCAGCACCCAAGCACCGGCGCGGGCGGCGGCCTCTGCGTCGGCGACGACCGCCCTGACCTCCCCGAGCACCGAGGCGCGCAGCCAGCGCGACGGTGACGTGTGCCACGCGCCGCGCACGCGCTCGCCGTCCTCGCGGGCCAGCGGATGGCGGGGAAAGTCGAACGCCGCGTAGATCAACTCAAAGCGCCAGGAACGTCGTCCGGTAATGCGCCAGCTCGTCGATGGACTCGTGGATGTCGGCCAGCGCCGTGTGTGCCTGCGCCTTCTTGAAACCCTCCAGCGCGGCCGGCTTCCAGCGCTTGGCCAGCTCCTTCAGCGTCGACACGTCGAGGTTGCGGTAGTGGAAGAAGCTCTCCAGCTCCGGCATGTAGTTGGCGAGGAAGCGCCGGTCCTGGCAGATGCTGTTGCCGCACATCGGGCTCTTGCCCTTGGGCACGTACTGCTTCAAGAAGGCGATAGTCTGCGCGGCGGCCTCGGCTTCACTGATCGTGGAGGCCTTCACGCGGTCGATGAGGCCGCTGCGGCCATGCGTGCCCTTGTTCCAGGCGTCCATCGCGTCCAGCGTCGCGTCGCTCTGGTGGACGGCGAAGACCGGCCCTTCGATGCGCTTGTCCAGGTTGGGGTCGGTGACGACGACGGCGATTTCGATGATGCGGTCACGGTCGGGATACAGCCCCGTCATTTCGAGGTCGATCCAGATCAGGTTGTTGTCGCTCAGGGTCAGGGTGTCGGACATGGTGGGCTCTCAGGCTAGGGGGCAAATTCTCGCAGCCTAAACTCGAGGGCTATGTCCCCCCTGCTGTTGTCCGCCGCGTTGGCCGTCGCGCTCGCTGCTTCCCTGCTCGTGAAGTTCTGGCTGTCGTCACGGCAGATCCGCCATGTCGCGAGACATCGCCACATGGTGCCCGCGGCCTTTGCCGGCAGCGTCACGCTGTCGGCCCACCAGAAGGCTGCGGACTACACCATCGCCCGCAGCCGCTTCGGTCTGCTGGCGCTGGCCTTCAACGCCGCCGTGCTGCTGGGCTGGACGCTGCTGGGCGGATTGGACGTGTTGAACAGCTGGGTGCTGAAGGCCAGCCAGGCCTTGCCAGAGGGCTGGCAGCCGATGGGATACCAGCTGGGCCTCATCACCGCGTTCGCACTCGTTGGCGGCCTGCTGGACCTGCCGTGGGAACTGTGGTCCACCTTCCGCATCGAGCAGGCCTTCGGCTTTAACCGCACGACGCTGCCGCTGTATTTCGCCGACACGGCCAAGGCGCTGGCTGTCGGCGTGGCCTTCGGGCTGCCCATCGTCGCGCTGATCCTGTGGCTGATGGGTGCCGCCGGCCCGCGCTGGTGGCTGTGGGCCTGGGGCGCGTGGATGGGCTTCCAGCTGCTCGTCATGGTGCTGTACCCAACCGTCATCGCGCCGCTGTTCAACAAGTTCGAGCCGCTTGCCGATGCCACGCTGAAGACCCGCGTGGAAACTCTGATGGCCCGCTGCGGATTCGCCGCCAAGGGCCTGTTCGTCATGGACGGCAGCAAGCGCTCGGCCCATGGCAATGCTTACTTCAGCGGCTTCGGCCCGGCCAAGCGCGTGGTGTTCTTCGACACGCTGCTGGCCAAGCTCAACGGGCCCGAGGTGGAGGCCGTGCTGGCGCACGAACTGGGGCACTTCAAGCACCGCCACATCACCAAGCGCATCGTGCTGGCGTTTGCGATGAGCCTGGCCGGCTTCGCGCTGCTGGGCTGGCTCGCCCAACAGCCCGCCTTCTACCTGGGCCTGGGCGTCAAGCCGTCGATGACGGCGCCGAACGACGCGCTGGCGTTGATCCTGTTCCTGCTCGTCGGCCCGGTGTTCGGCTTCTTCGTCACGCCACTGGCCAGCCACTTCTCGCGCCGTGACGAATTCCAGGCCGACGCCTACGCCCGCGCGCAGGCCAGCGGTGCCGACCTGTCATCCGCGCTGCTCAAGCTGCACGAGGACAACGCCGGCACGCTGACGCCCGACCCGGTCTACGCCCGTTTCTACTACTCGCACCCGCCGGCTGCCGAACGGCTGGCCGCCCTTGCCTCATGACCGACCTGCTGCTCGCCCAATGTGACCCGAAAGCGCCACTGCTGGATGCCCCGACGCGCGAGCGCCTGCTCGCCGCGCTGCCCGGCTGGGCGCCCGACCCCGAGCTCAAGCTCATCGGCCGCCGCTTCGGCTTCGACAACTTCTACCAGGTCATGGCCTTCGTAGACGCCGTCGCCGAGATCGCGCACGCGCAGGACCACCACCCTGAAATGCTGGTGGGCTACAACGCCTGTACCGTCAGCTGGACGACGCATTCCCGTGGCGGGCTGACGCTGAACGACGCGATCTGCGCGGCCCAGGTCAGCGCGCTGCCCGAAGCGACCGGCGAATGAGCAAGTTCCAGGCGCTGGACCTGGGACTTGTCGTGCGCGGCCATGGCCGGCATTACATCGTCGAAGACGCAGACGGCCAGCGCCTCGTCTGCCATCCGCGCGGAAAGAAGAGCGACGCCGTCGTCGGCGATCAGGTGCGCTTTGCCGAGTCCGGCGACGAGGGTGTCATCGAGGCCGTCGAGCCACGGCGCAACCTGCTGTTCCGGCAAGACGAGTGGAAGACAAAGAGCTTCGCCGCCAACCTGGACCAGCTGCTGGTGCTGGTGGCCGTGGAGCCGGTGTTCAGCGAATCGCAGCTGGCGCGCGCGCTTGTCGCCGCTGAGTTCGCCGGCATCCGCGCCGCCATCGCGCTGAACAAGACCGACCTGCCCGGCACGCCCGAGGCTCGCGAGCGCCTGGCGCCGTACCGGGCCATGGGCCTGACCGTCTTCGAGGTCGCGCTCAAGGCCGACCGTGAGGGGTCGCGCGCTACGCTGTCGCCCTGGCTGCAAGACCAGCGCACTTTCGTGCTGGGACCCAGCGGCACCGGCAAGAGCACGCTGATCAACCTGCTCGTGGACAACGCCCAGGCCCAGGTCGGCGAGATCTCGCAGGCGCTGAACTCCGGCCGGCACACGACGACGACGACGCAGTGGTACTGGACCGATGCGACGCGCGCGACCGCGCTGATCGACTCTCCAGGCTTCCAGGAGTTCGGCCTGCGGCAGATCGACGCGGCCGCGCTGTGGCGCTACATGCCCGACCTGCGCGAGCACGCCGACTGCCGCTTCCACAACTGTTCACATATTCACGAACCGGGCTGCCGCGTGCGCGCGGCGGTCGAGGCGGGCTTGATCAGCGCCAGCCGATACCGCATATACGGGGAAATCCTTGAAGAACTCCAACGCAAGTCCTGGTGAAACCCGCTCTCCTGCCCCTGTTTGCCGCCGCCCTGCTCGCGGCCTGCGCGACGCCCCCCGCGCCTGACACGCCGCCGCCCGCCGCCGCGGGCGACTGGCAGCCGCTGGGCCTGCCCGGCAAGAAAGCCACGGTCTACCGTTGGACCGAGAAGGATGGCCGCGTGGCGCTGGAGGCCAGTGCCGACCATTCCGCCAGCCTCTGGCGCAAGCGCCTGCAGCCGTCGATGCTGAACGTCGGCGAGGTCAGCTTCTCGTGGTGGGCGCAGAACCTCATCCCGGGCGCCAACGTCTCGGAGATCGACCATGAGGACGCCATCGCGCGCGTCATCTTCGGTTTCGGCGGCGACGTGGACAAGCTGCCGTTGAAGACGCGTATGAAGTTCGAGCTGGCCCAGGCACTGACCGGCGAGCAGCCACCCTACGCGACGCTGATGTACGTGTGGGACAGCCAGCTGCCGGTAGGCACCGTCGTCATCAACCCGCGCAGCGATCGCATCCGCAAGATCGTCGTGGACTCCGGCCCCGCCGGCCTGCACCGCTGGCGCGACCACAAACGCGACCTGGCCGCCGACTTCAGGCTGGCCTTCGGCGAGGAGCCCGGGCCGCTGGTGACGATGGCCGTCATGACCGACAGCGACAACAACGGCGCGTCGGCCCGGACCTGGTACGGCGCGGTGGAAGTGTCAAAGCCCGCCGCCGTCAACGGCGGGGCGGCTGGAGCGGTGACTCCAAGGGCAGCGGCGCCGGGTCCTTGACCTCGCGCACCTCGATGTCGACGACATCTTCCGCCGCGGCGGACGGCGGACGGCGCTGCGCCCACGGATTGCGGTTCATGCGGAACTGCAGGTTGGGCTTGCGCCCTGTCAGCAGACTCGCCACCACGAGCACCATGAACGTGACGATGGCGAACAGGAACAAGCCCAGGCCGAGCAGCGCCCCGGCGATGAGGATGACGACGCGGAGCAAAAAACGGATCAGACCCATGGCCTGATTTTGCGACCGTTCAGCCGCGGCCGACAAAAGGCATGGCAGAAGCCATCACCGTCATGTTCAGCACGTTGGCCGACAGCGGCAGGCCGGCCATGTAGACGACGGCGCGTGCCACGTCATCCACGTCCATGCGCGGCTCCACGGCCGTCGTGCCATTGGCCTGCGGCACGCCGCGCGTCATCCTGTCGGTCATGTCGGTGGCAGCATTGCCGATGTCGATCTGGCCGGCCGCGATGTCGAAGGCGCGACCGTCCAGGCTCAACGACTTGGTCAAGCCCGTGATCGCATGCTTGGTAGCCGTGTACGGCGCCGAGAACGGCCGCGGGGCGTGGGCCGAGATGGAACCGTTGTTGATGATGCGGCCGCCGCGCGGCAACTGCGCCTTCATCAGCGCGAAGGCCGCGCGGGCGCACAGGAAGCTGCCGGTCAGGTTGGTGTCGACGACGGCCCGCCACTGGGCCGGCGTCAGCTCGTCGATGGGCACGGCCGGCGCGCTGATGCCGGCGTTGTTGAACAGCAGGTCCAGCCGGCCGAAACGGGCCTTCAGCACCGTGAACGCCGTCTCCACCTCGGCCTCGTCGGCCACGTCGGCGGACAGGTGCAGAGCGTCCTCCAGCGTCTCGCGCAGCGGCGCCTCGCGGCGGCCCATCAGCGCGAGCGTCCAGCCGTCGGCCGCCAGCGCCCGCGCCACGGCCCGACCGATGCCGGAGCCCGCGCCCGTGACCAGCGCGACCTTCATCATCAATTGCCGACGGCGTTGACCAGCGTGCGCTGCACCCAGCCGCTGAAGTTGGCCGCATCCACCTTGACGAAGCCGTCCTTCACCTCGCCGGTAGCCACCAGCTCATCGCTGCGGTTCAGCGTGGCGACCACCTTGGAGTCCTTGGACGGCGATGCATAGGCCTTCACGTTGGCGATCTTGGGCGCCAGCATCTGGCCGGCATTGATCGGCGCACCGGCCTGCGTGGAGCCGGCCGCATTGGCGTCGCCCGAGGCGCTGCCGGTGCGGATGAGGCTAGGCTGGTCGCGGATGGTCAGCACGATCTTGTTGTAGTTGTCGAGGAAGCTGGCGGCGATCAGCTTGCCTTCGGCCGTGCTCGTGTAGCCACCCATTCCGCCGACGGCACCGCCCCCGAAGCCCCAGCCGCCGATGGAGAAATCGGTCTTGCTGGCCTTGCCCTCGGCCGCGGCCACCTGGATGCTGGAGCGCACGTCGGCGATCAGAAGGCTGGTGGAGGCGTCCTTGAACTTCAGGCCGCCGGCGATAGCGCCGACGATGCCCAGCTTGCCGCCGAGGAAGCCACCCAGGCCGCCGCTGGTGTTGGCGCCGACCTGCACATTGGGCGTCATGACGAAGTCAGCGGCCTGCATCTGGCCTTTGCCGACGTTGGACTCCTGACGCATCTCGCCGGCGGCGGCCAGCGAGCGCTCCTGCTGCAGGTTCTGCATGGCCACGCCACGCTCGACGACGTCGAAGCAGCCGGATTGCTGGATCATCATGCGCAGCAGCGACGCGGGCGAGCCGAGGCCGTACTGCGACAGGTGGTTCCAGCCGTACTGCGGCTCGGCCACAGCGATGACGCCCAGCTTCTTGGGGCACTTCTCGACGGTAGAGCCCGCGTCTTCGGCGTGGGCGGTGGCCGTCGCGAGGCCGGCGAGCATCAGGGCGTACAGGGTCTTGTTCATTCACGGTCCTCCGGAAAACCCGGCATTGTGCCGAGCGCAGATGGCAGGTCGCATCGGCAACCCGCCTGAGCGGTGTCGCCTGGATCAGGGTCGCAGCACGAGACGGTGCTGCGCCGGGCCGGGCAGGAAAGGCAGCGGCTCGCCGGCCAGCCAGGCCGCGTGGTCGCTGCGGTAGAAGGGTGACATCGGGTGGCCGCTTTGGCCACCGGGGATGACGAGGATGCCGAGTTCTTCGTGCCCCGGCGAGACGACCATGCGTTCGCTCTGGCCATGGCCGTGGTTGTGCACGCGCGGCATGTGGCTGTCGCCGGCCATGCCTTGCGATGCCTGGTCGAGCCAGCCGGCCAGCACCGGCACGGCCGGGCTCAAGGGGTGGCGCATGTTCGTCGGGTTGTCCTGGCCCCAGGAGGCCAGCCGGCCGTGTCGCTCGACGATGACGCGGCGGCTGTCCAGCACGGCCCGCTGCAGCAGCGCCTGCCAGCTGGCATGACCGCCGGGCAACGTGTCGGGGCGGGCGGCCTGGATCAGCGCCCAGCCGGGCGTCTCAGGCACGATCTTCAGGTCGTGCAGCTTCAGCCCATGCACCTCCATCAGCGCGGCCAGCGGCGCAAGGATCGACTGCAGTGCCTGCTCGCGGAAACTCCGCACGAGCAGGTAGCCGACGGCGTCGGGCCGGGCGGCGTCCGCACTGCGCACCACCTCGGCGCGGTAGTCCGCCAGGCCGTTGGCGGTGACGAACTCGGGCGTCAGCACCTGATCGAGCAGCAGCCGGCGCCACCGCTGCAGCAGCAGCGCGCGGTGATCCAGCTGGATGGCGTGCAGGCTGGCTTCGTCGAAGCGTTGCTGCGCGCGCAGGTCGTCGCGGATCTGCATCGCGCGGGCGCCGAGGTCCCAGCCGCCGTTGCCGAGCAGCTTCATGGCTTCGCCGCCGACCATTCGGGCATTGGCCGTCCACAGCCGGCCGTCCGCCGGGTCGACAACGCGCGGCTGCTCGGCGGGCGACAGATAGCCCTGCCAGCGCGGCCGGCCGTCGCTCCAGTCCTGCGGCCGGTCCATGTCGCCCGCGTCGGCCAGCCCGACGCGGCGCGGAATGGCGCCGATGATTGTCCAGGCGATGCGGCCCGACGCGTCTGCCACCAGCAGGTTCTGCGCGGGCATGCCGGCGCCAGCGACGCGCTGCACCGCGTCGTCGACGCTGCCGGCCGTCTCCATGTGGAACAGCCGCAGGTTCATGCCCTCGGGGTCGTGCGCCACCCAGCGCAGCGCATAGGCCTGAGACGGCGGGGAGGGCAGGTCTAGCACGGGCCCCCATTCGCTGTCACGCACCACCTGCTCCACGGCCTCGCCGCCGGCCACCTCGATGCGCTCCACGCTGCGCCGCAACGGCTTGTCCACGCCGCCGGACCGGTAGTGCGTGCCGGCGGCATCGAGCTGCAGCGTGACGACATCGGCCCAGTCCGATGTCGTGTTCGTGAAGCCCCACGCCACTCGGCCGTTGCTGCCGACGACGAGCAGCGGTGCGCCTGGCAGTGTGACCCCGGCGATGTCGTGCCCGCCGGCGCCATCCTTCCAGACCATGCGCGCCTTGAACCAGGTACCCGGGGACCTCAGGCCCAGGTGCATGTCGTCGGCCAGCAGCGCCCGGCCCTCGGCACCATGGGCCGCGGCGACGGCGAAGTTGTTGCTGCCGAGGTCGCGGGCATCCTGCAGGCGACAGTCGCTGCACGCCGTCTTCGTGCTGCGCAGCGCGGCCGGCATCGGCCCGGCAGGCACCGGCACGGCAGCCACGCGGCTGTCGTCCAGCGCGGCCTGCCAGTCGGCACTGTGCTGACTCAAAAAGGCATACCAGTCGGCAGGCACTGCGTCGTGCAGCACACCCATGGCCAGGTCGTCGCGCCCCTGGGCGGACTGGAGGTCCAGGTACATGCCGTAGGCGACGAGCAGGCTGTCCTCCTCTGCCCAGGGCAACGGGCGCTGGCGCAGCAGCAGGTACTCCGGCGGACGCGCTCCCAGCGCGGCCAGGCCGGCGTTGACACCGGCGGTGTACGCGTCCAGCAGTTCGCGCTCGTCGCGCGGCAGCGCCGCAAGCGCCGCGACGGCGCGGTGGCGGAAGCGGTGCACGCGCCGCGCGCGGTCCAGCGGCAGCGCCATCGCGCCGACCAGGGCCGACAGCTCGCCCGCGGCATTGCGGCGCATCAGGTCCATTTGGAAGAAGCGCTCCTGCGCATGGACGAAGCCCAGCGCCCGGGCGACGTCCGTGCGGCTCTCGGCCAAGACACTGACGTAGCCGCGCTCGTCGCGCTGCACGTCCACCGGCGCGGACAGCATGGGCACGGTGTGCTCACCGTCGAGCTGCGCGAGGCTAGCCCGCAGCAGCAGCCACACCACCAGCGCCAGCAGCAGCGCGATCGCCAGCAGCGCGACCAGCCCCCGCCTGAGCCAGACCCAGGTCGCGCGCCGCGCCATCAGAACGTGCCAGGGTAGCTGCCGCCGTCGAGCAGGACGTTCTGCCCGGTCAGGTAGCCCGCGTGCACGCTGCACAGCATGGCGCAGACGGCGCCGAACTCGGCCGCCGTGCCGAAGCGCTGCGCAGGGATGGCCGCACGGCGCCGGGCCGCCAGCTCGTCCACAGGCACTCCGGCCTTGGCAGCCGCAGCGCTGAAGTTGCTGCGCAGCCGGTCCGTGTCGAAGGCCCCGGGCAGCAGGTTGTTGATCGTCACGTTGGCGCCGGCGAGCCGCGGCTGGCGGGCAAGCCCGGCGACGAAGCCCGTCAGGCCCGAACGCGCACCGTTGGACAGGCCCAGCGTATCGATCGGTGCCTTGACCGCGCCGGACGTGATGTTGACGACGCGGCCGAACCCCCTCTCCGCCATCGCGTCGACGGTGGCCTTCATCAGCTCGATGGGGGCCAGCATGTTGGCCTCCACGGCGGCCAGCCACTGCTCGCGACCCCAGTCGCGGAAATCGCCGGGCGGTGGACCACCGGCGTTGTTGACGAGGATGTCGACCTGCGGGCACGCAGCGAGTGCGGCGGCACGCCCGGCTTCAGTGGCGATGTCGCCCGCCACGGCACGCACCTCGGCGGCAGCATTGAGCATACGCAACGCTTCGGCCGTGACCTGCAAGTCCGCTTCGCCACGCGCCGTGATGACGACGTTGACGCCCTCCCCCACCAGCGCCTCGGCGCAACCGCGCCCCAGGCCTTTGCTGGCTGCGCACACCAGCGCCCAGCGCCCCTTCAAACCCAGATCCATGTCGCCAACCTCCTGATGCAGTCCCCGAAGGGCGGCTGCATCATCGCGCGGAACCTGCGGGTCCGGCTCCGCCGGCGCGCTAGGTTCGCCCCCTTGAGGGGGCCGGCGAAGCCGGTACGGCGTGGGCTAATCACCGCCTGAATTTTCCATCCTCACCCACGATGGACACGTCGGTGAAGTCCAGGCCGTTGTGGTCCTTGTCGGTGTAGTGCACCTGCAGGCCGCCGAGGTCGAACCGCGCGCCGTCCAGCGCCTTCAGGAAGCTCTCGCGGCTGATGTCCTTGCCGGCGCGCTTGAGGGTCTCCACGACCAGCTTGGCCGCGGCATACCCTTCCAGATGGGCGGGCGTCAGCTCGTTGCGGCCCGCGGCCTTCGCGGCCAGCAGGGCCTCTCGCACCATCAGGTTAGCCGTCGAACGCTCGTACGGGAAGAGCTGCGTCACGATGACGCCGCGGGCATCCTTGCCCAGTTCCTTGACGAATTCAGTGGACGCGTTGTTGGACAGCGTGGCGATATGCGCCGTCGAGTCGGCTTCCCGCAACGCCTTCACGCCTTCGACGACGGCGTAGCCGGGGCCGATCAGCACGACGGCCTCGATGCCGGCCTTGGCGATGGCCTGCATCGTCGGCGCCAGCTCGGGCTTGTTGCGGTCGAAGCGCAGGTTGGACATCGCTCGAAGCTTGATGTCATCCAGGCCCTTGATGGCGCCCTTGCCGGCGTCGTTGCCGAACGGATCGTTGACCTGCACGATGGTGATGCGCTTGACGCCGATGCCCGCCAGGTGCTTGACCGCGCGCTCGGCCTCTTTCTGGTAGCTGGCGCGCAGATGGAAGACATAGGGCTGCACCGGCTCGCGCAGGTCCATCGCGCCCGTGGCCGGGGCGACGAGCGCGAGCTTGTTCTCCTTGAGGACCGGCAGCATCGCCTCTGTCGGTCCCGTGCCGCGGCTGAGCATCAGCGCGATGACGCCCTGTCCCGCCAGCGCCTTGGCCTGGGCCACGGCTGCCGCGTCGTTGTACCTGTCATCGGCCGTGACGAGCTCGATGTTCTGGCCCTTGATGCCCCCCTGGGCATTGACCGAATCGAAGTAGAGCTTGGCGCCCTCCGCACTCTCCTGCACGATGCCGGCCACCGGTCCCGTGAACCCGGCGACCATGCCGATGCGCAAAGTGCTCTGCGCTGAAGCGCCGCTCATCCCGATGCAGGCAGCCATCGCGGCTGCCACGCGGACCCAACGATTCAATTTTTTCTCCTCAACGACGCCGGCTCGGCGCAGCCCGGCGGCGGATTTTGGGGCCAGCCCCCTACTTTGCAGGAGGCACTCACCCCCGGGAAAAACCCGGCCCCAATGGCCCGCAGTTGCGCATTCCGACCGGATTTGGCGCCATACACTCGGTCGGCTGCCGCGCCTCGAGCGCCCCGCCATGCCGGACCGTTATGCCCCGATCACCGCCGCCCTGCCCTCGGTCGCTCCGCGCCTGATCGGCTGGCAGCGCAACTCGCTGACCTTCGCCATCACGCTGGCCCTGCTGCTGGGCCTGCTGCTGCCGACGACGGCCGTGCTGGTCTACGACAGCCAGACGACGCGCGCCACGGCGATGGAAGATCTGCGCCGCGACCTGGCTCGCACGACCGAGGTCATGTCACTGTCGCTGGCCGAACCGGTGTGGCAGGTGTCGCCCGACCTGGCCGAGCCCATGGTGAAGGCCCAGGTGGACGATCCGCGCTTCGTCGCCGTGCGCGTCATCGAGCCGGGCGCCACAAGTCCCTTCCTGTCCTTCGAGCGCCGGCAGGACGCCGACACCGGTGCGCTGACGCTCAGCCAGAGCCGCCCCATCCTGCGTGACGGCCGCGAGATCGCGCAGCTGACCGTCACGATGACCGCGGCCCCGCTGCTGCAGGCCAAGCAGGCCGAGGTATGGCGCACGGTGTGGCGCAGCGGCCTGACGCTGACGCTGTCGCTCGTGCTCATGCTGTGGGTGCTGCAGCGCTATGTGCTGCGGCCGATGACCGCCCTCACCGGCGCGGCCGAGGCGCTGGCCGCCGGTCGGCTGGAGCAACCACTCCAGGTGGGCGGCGCCGACGAGATCGCCCGCGTGGGCATGGCGATGGAACGCATGCGCCAGGCGCTGCTGTCGGCCTTCGAGGCGCTGCGCCAGCACAACCTCAACTTGGAAGAGACTGTCACGCAGCGCACCGCCGAGCTCACGGCCAGCAACGCCGAGCTGTCGCAGGCGCTCGCGACGCTGCAGACGGCGCAGCGCGAGCTGGTCGAGTCCGAGAAGCTGGCGTCGCTGGGCCGGCTGGTGGCCGGCGTCGCGCATGAGCTGAACACGCCGCTGGGCAATGCGCTGACGGTGGTTTCGACGCTGGATGACCGCTACAGACAGCTGGAGGCGCTGCTGGCCGGCACCGTGCAGCTGCGCCGCAGCACGCTGGAGGAGCTGGCGCGCGACACGCGGCGCGCGCAGGACATCTTGCAGCGCAACGTGCAGAAGGCGGCCGACCTCGTGCGCGATTTCAAGCAGGTGGCCATCGACCAGACGGCCGACCTGCGGCGCGACTTCGAGCTCGGCAAGGTCGTGGAGGACGTGCTGGTCATGGTGGAGCCGAGCTTCAAGAAGACGCCTTACGTCATCGACACCGACCTGTGCCAGGGCTTGAGGATGAACAGCTACCCCGGCGCGCTGGGCCAGGTGCTGACCAACCTGCTGATGAACGCACTGTTGCACGGCTTCGACGGCCGCGAGCAAGGCCACGTGACAGTGCACTGCGCGGCGCTGGGCAGCAACGAGGCCGAGCTGAGCGTCACGGACGACGGCCGCGGCATGGACGAGTCCGTGCGGCGGCGCATCTTCGACCCTTTCTTCACGACCAAGCTCGGCACCGGCGGCTCGGGCCTGGGCATGCACATCGTGCACAGCATCGTCACGAACGTGCTGGGCGGCCAGATCGAGGTGAAGTCGTCGCCCGGCCAGGGCACGCAGATGCTGATCCGGCTGCCGCTGGTGGCACCGCAGCGCAAGGGCGCCTAGGTTTACTGCGACGACGCGGAGGCGGGCATGGACGCTGCCTCGACAGCTGCGCTGACGGCTGCGGAAGCCGCGGGTTCTTGGGCGGCGCTCACGTCATGCTTCTCGCCGCCCATGTCGATGTTGCCGCCGCTCTTCATCAGGATAAACAGCGCCAGCGCGGCGAACACGACGAAACCCAGGACGATCTTCCACATGCCATTGTCTCCAGTTGACTGACCGGAGATTCTGTGCGGCGAGGCTGACGCTCAACTGAAGGCGTCAACTGAACGCGAAGTGCTGCGTACCGCCCGCCCCATCGCTGCAGGTCAGCGCATGGTCGCGGCTGGCGAAGTCGATACGCAGCGCGGACCAGTGCGCGCCATGCTCCCAGCGCAGCTGCAGCTCGGTGTCGCTGCTGGCGCCGACGCTGAACGTGCCGCCGAAGGCCGGGTGCCGGTTGCGCAGCCGGATCAACTCGATGAGACGGCCCACGACGGGCCGTTCGCACTCGCGCGCGATCTCGTGCTCGCTGTAAAAGTGCCGATTGATGTCACGGCCGACCTGCGTGCGGGCGAGCAGGTCCAGGTCGTTGTGGCCGGCCAGCAGGCCGACGTAGTAGACCTGCGGCACGCCGGGCAGGAAGAACTGCAGCGCACGGGCCAGCAGGTAGGCCGTCTCGTCGCGGCCCATGGCGTCGAAGAAGGTGCAGTTGACCTGGTAGAGGTCCAGGTTGCTGGCCGCCGCCCCCGTGGCCAGCCGGCTCTCGCCGCCGCTGGCGGCGTGGATGCGCTCGACGAGCGCATCCAGCTCCTCGGGCGGCACAAGGCCCGGGCGGGCCGCGCGGTCGCTCGCGTCGGCGCCGATGTCGATGATGCCGATACCGTCGTGCGTGTCCAGCACCGTCAGTGCGTTGGTGGGGCGGATGCCGATCCAGCGCTTGAGCGCCGTGGCGGTGCCGAAGCTGAAGGCGTGTAGCACCAGCGGCGGCAGCGCAAAGTCGTAGACCCAGTCGACCCGGCCGGCGATCTCGATCTGGCGCTGGTAGTAGGAATGGATCTCCACCAGCACCTCGATGCCGAGCGCCTTCGCCTCGGCAGCGAACTCGCCGATGAAATCGAAGGTCTCAGGCATCATGAAGCAGCTCGCGCCAGCCTTCTTGATGGCGTAGCCGACGGCGTCCAGCCGCACCATGCGGATGCCGTTGTCGGCAAAGGTGCGCAGGATGCCGCTCAGGTAGGCGCGGCCCTGCGGGTGGTGCACTGCGATGTCGATCTGCGCGGGCGTGAAGGTCGTCCACAGCAGGCGCCGCTCGCCATTGCGCAAGGTCGCATACGTCAGAGGCAGCCCCGGGCGTGGGCGGTAGACGGCCAGCAGGTCGCGCTCGTTCACGCCCTGCGGGAAGACGGCATCCAACGTCAGGAACAGCCCCGCATAGGCCGAAGCCTCGCCATTCTCGGAGTAGTCCTGGAACTGCGGCGAACCGCTGGACATGTGGTTGACGATGACGTCGGCCATGACGTCGAGCTGGCCGGTCAGCGCCTTGATATCGGCCCAGTCACCCAGGCGCGGGTCGACCTCGGTGTGGTCGATCGGGTCGAAGCCAGCGTCTGCGCCGTCGATGGCATGAAAGAACGGCAGCAGATGCACACTGCCGAACACGCCGGCCAGCGGCGAGCCGGGCTCGGCAAGCAGGCGGCGAAGACGCTTCAGGTCGCCACGGTCGCGCTGACCGCCGAGGCGGTCGACATAGGTGATGAGCTGGACTTGGTTTTTCATGGCGATTTCTCGGAGGGCACGCGCAGCACGCACAGCGCGGCCAGCGCCAGCAGCACGCCGGCAAGACGGATGACGTTCTCGGGTCGGCCGCCCAGCAGGCTGTCGTAGATCAGCGGCAGCGTCACCGCCTGGATCAGCATCGGGATGACGATGAACATGTTGAAGATGCCCATGTAGACACCCGCCCGCTCGGGCGGGATGCTGCCGGCCAGCAGCACATACGGGTTGCCCATGATGGAACCCCACGCCAGGCCGATGCCGACCATCGGCAGGAACAGCCACGCCTTGTCGCGGATGCCCGGCAACGCCCACATGCCGGCCGCGGCGCAGGCGAGCGCGAACGCATGGACCCATTTGGCGCCGAGGCGGCGCGTGAACGGAAGCATGGCGAACGCGGCGACGAAGGCGACCGCGTTGTAGAAGCCGCCCACCTGGCCGTTGAGCAGGCTGGCGTCCCGGAAGCCGGCGCTGTGCGGGTCGGCCGTGCCGAAGACCGTGGCCGCCAGCATCGGCACGATGTAGATCCAGTAGCACATCATCCCGTACCACTGGAACAGCGCCATCCACCACAGCCGGCGCATCGTGGGCGGCATGTCGCGCAGCGCGGCGCCGATCTCCGCCAGGGCCGGGCCGAGCCCGCGCGGCAACGCGCGCAGCCGGGCCAGCTCCTGCGGCGGCAGCGGCAGCTCGGGCACGCGCCGCACAGACCACCACACCGTCGTGAACGACAGCAGCGCCCCGATCAGGAAGGCGAGCGTCGTGACGACCGGAATGCCATTCGCGCCAAGCGCATCCTTGCTCAGGCCGAGGCCCACGAGCAGGCTTGGCGTCAGGTAGGCCAGCGTCTGCGCGAGGCCCGTGAACGACGCCTGTGTCAGGAAGCCGCTGGCATGCTGCTCTTCGCGCAGCCGGTCGCTGACATAGGCCCGGTAGGGCTCCATCGTCACGTTGTTGGCAGCATCGAGGATCCACAGCAGGCCGGCAGCGAACCACAGCGCCGGGCTGAACGGCATGGCCAGCAGGCCCAGCGAGCAAATCAGCGCGCCGATCAGGAAGTACGGCGTGCGGCGCCCCCACCGGTGCGTCGTGCGGTCGCTCATCGCGCCAATCAGCGGCTGCACCAGCAGCCCGGTGATCGGCCCGGCCAGCCACAGATAGGGCAGGTCCTTGCCGTCAGCGCCCAGCATCTGGTAGATCGGGCTCATGTTGGCCTGCTGCAGGCCGAAGCTGAACTGGATGCCGAGGAAGCCGGCATTCATGTTGACGATCTGAGAGGCCGACAGCCGCGGCTTGTTCATCGGGAAGGCCAGGGTCATGCACCCTCCTCGGCGGCGGGCAGCTGGTGCAGGGCCTCGCGCCACGGCGAAAGTGCCGCCGGGTCCGCCGGCAGCGGGCCGCGCACGCCACAGATCATCGCGGCGTAGCGGTTGGCAAGATGCAACGTGGCGTCGAGGTCGCGCCCCAGCGCGAGACCGGCCAGCAGCATCGCCGTGAAGCCATCGCCCGCGCCGACACTGTCGACGAACGCCGGCGGGTCCACGCCCTCGCCGCTGGCGATCTGCTGCCCACGGATGCCGAAGAACGCATAGCCCGACGCGCCGCGCGTCAGCACGACGCGCTCCAGCGCGAAGCGGGCCATCAGCGCGGGCAGCGTCGGCTCGAACCACGCCAGCAGCCGCTCGAGTTCGTCCTCATTGAGCTTGACCCAGTCGGCCAGCATCAGCGATTCGGCCGCCAGCGCGGGCGTGTCGGCGCCTGCACGCAGGTTCAGGTCCAGCAGGCGCCGGCCGGCCGAGCGCTTCAGTAGAGCGCGGAGCGTCGACCGGGAGACCACATGGCGCTGCGCCAGGCTGCCGAAGTAGACGAGGCCCGCATCGCCAGGCGCCGGCGGCGCCAGGTGATCCCACGCGGCATCGGCATGGATCTCGAAGCGGTGCCCGCCCCCCTCCTCGTGCACGCTGACGCGGCCGGTGGCGTGGCTGGCGTCGCGCTGGATGTCGTCCACGGCTAGGCCGTAGCGCGACGCGCTGTCGAGCAGCAGTCTTCCCGCCATGTCGTCCAACCCGATGCGGCTGACGAAGCGAACGGGCGCGCCGAGCGCGGCCAGCGAGCGCGCCACGTTGAACGGCGCGCCACCGGCGACGGCGCCGTCGTGGAACTCGTCCACCAGGGCCTCGCCCAGCACCAGGACGGGATGGGCCGTCATCGCGATCAGAAGCTGTAGCGCAGCGAGGCCTTGACCGTGCGGCCCGTGTAGGCGCGCGCCGCACCGCGACCGTCGTTGCTCTCGGTGTAGGCCAGCTCGTTGAGCAGGTTGTTGGCGGCCAGCGTCAGCGTGGCGCGCGGCGTCAGCGCATAGCTCGCGAACGCGTTGACGACCGTGTACGCCGGCAGCGTGATCGTCAGTGGTCCGGCCGGGCCGTCGTCCCGGCTCTTGGTGGTGCCGACGATGCCCAGGCCCAGCGTCAGCGCATCACCGATGTTCGCCGTGGGCGTGAGCTGGTAGACGACCTTGGCCTGGCGCTTCGGCGCGCGGCCGTCGGCCTGCTTGGCGCTGGTGTAGGTCAGACCGCCCAGCACGCTGAAGATGCCGACCTGCGCCGACCCCTCCAGCTCCAGCCCGTTGCTGCGGTAGCTGTTGGCCTTGGCGACGATGGGCGTCGTCGTCACGTCTACGTTGACCTCGTCGGTCTTGGCATGAAAGAGCGTGGCGAACAGGCTCATGCCATGGCCGCGCAGCTTCACGCCCACCTCGGCCTGCTTGACCTTGTTGGTCGGGATGGTGGGACTCCTGCCGTTGACGAGGTCGGGGCTGTTGAAGAAGGTGATGCGGTCGGCGTTGTAGGCCGCGCCATCGGAGTAACGGGCGAAGACGGACAGATCGTTGCTGAGCGCATAGTTCCCGCCCAGCGAGTAGGACGTGCGGCCAAAGTCGTAATCGATGACGTTGGGCTTGCTCAGGTCGTAGCTCAGGCCGGCGTTTGACTGGTAGTAGGCGCCGCTGGCCTTTTGGTTGTCGCGGCGCACGCCGATGTCCGCCGACAGCGCGCCGGACTCCAGGTTCAGCACCAGGTAGGGCGCGTCGGTCGTGTACTTGCTGTCCTGCGTGTTGCTACAGCAGCCGCCGAATCCCGGCGCGCCATTGATGACGCCGGGCACGTTCAGCAGGCGCGCACCGTTCTCGTCAGCCGACAGCGAGTACTGGTTGAAGTTCCACGTCAGGTCCAGCTTCTGCACAGACGTGTAGAGGCCGGCCACCGCGCTGAGCCTGCTGCCGCCACCGAGGTCGAAGTCACGCGAGAACTTCAGGTCGTTGGCCATCAGGCCCACGTTGTCGACCTGGGTGTTGAAGACGACGGCGGTGAACTTGTTGCCGGTGTAGGCCTTGCCGGCATCGGCACCGGTGGCAATCGTGGTGCCGGCTGGCGCCGCGGCCACGTCATCGCCCGGAAAGATGCCAATGAAACGACCCGAGTTCTTGCTCCACGAGAACTTGTCCTGCAGCCGGAAGCCGCCGCCGGCGTCCAGGTCCACCTCGGCGCCGAAGGCATCGCTCTTGGCGACCAGGCCGTCGCGGATGTTGCTGGTGGCGCGGCCGTTGGTAGCCGTCAGCGTGTTGTCCAGCGGCCAGCCAGCGTTGTAGAAGGCGGTGCGGCGCGGGTCCAGCCCGGGGATCTCCTGGATGCTGCCGTTCACGTACTTCACCGGCGTGGGCATGAAGGTGGGCGTGTGGTCGTCCAGGTGCTTGACGCTGAAGCGCACGAAGCTCTTGCCCTCCAGCTCAAACGTCACGTTGGCGCGGATCTGGCCGCCGTTCTCGGTACCGTCGGCGCCCTTGCGGCCACCATCACCCGTGCGGTAGAAGCCGCCGACGAAGAACCGCGTCTTGGGCGCAAGACGTCCGCCGTAGCCGATGTCCACACGGGTCTGCTCGAAGTCCAGCCCCTTGGTGAGCTGGATGCTGCCGCCCTGCTCCAGGCCGGTCTTGGTGATGAAGTTGATGATGCCGCCCGGCGCGCCGGTGGCCAGCAGCGCGGCCGAGCCGCCGCGCACGACCTCCAGCCGTTCGAAGCCAGCATCAGCGCGCATCCAGGTGTCGGGCGTCGCGAAGGCGATGTCGCCGAACTGCAGGATGGGCAGGCCATCTTCCTGGAACTGGATGTAGCGCGCGCCACCGGCGGACACGGGGATGCCGCGGACGGCGACGTTGGCGTTGGACTCGCCGCCGCTGGCCTCGGCGCGGATGCCCGGCACGGCCCGCAGCACGTCGGTCGCGCTGGCAGCCGTGACGGCTGTGACGCCCTCGCTCTCGATCGTCGAGATGGCCACGCTGGATTTCATCTTCGACTTGGCCGACGACGACCCCGTGACGACCACAGCCTCGAGCTTCAGGCCGTCGGGCGCCGCCGTGGCGGCCTCCTGAGCCTGCGCGCCGGCGCCGGCCAGGACCAGCGCGATGGCCACGGCGATGGGATGCACGGCGCCCGGGCAGCGGGGGATACGGGGGATGAGGTGGTTCGAGGTCATGGTGTCTCCTTGGGTAGCGCTCTGGTGGCGGGAGGCTGGCCCGGGATCGGTCTCGGGTGCCGTGGCGGCATTCTGCGACTCCAATGCAATCGATTGCAATTCGTCGTAAATACCTATTTAAGTTCAAATTAACAACATAGCCAACCACCAGATGCAATCGATACCAACAAGCCGAAAGCACGGTCGACCGTGCCTGATGTTTCAGCCGCCCGCCATCGGCGCGCTCTCGCGAAGCTTCAGATAGACGGGCATCGTGCGCGGCTCGGCCCGGTCGCCGCGCATCTGGCCCAGCAGGGCCTCGACGAGTTCGGCGCCGGCCTCGGCCACCGGTTGGTGGACGGTCGTCAGCGGCGGATCGCAATAGGCGGCCAGCGGCATGTCGTCATAGCCCACGACGGCGACGTCGCCCGGCACGCTGCGGCCGACGGCGCGCAAGGCCTGGATGGTCAGCAGCGCCAGAACGTCGCTGCAGCAGACGACGGCATCGAAGTCGCGCACGCGGGCACAGAACTCGCGCAGCACGTCACCGGCAACGCCAGGCTCGAACGGCGCGGGCGACTCCAGCGCCGGGTCCACCGCGACGCCGGCTTCGCGCAGCGCCTGCGCGTAGCCCTGCCGACGCAGCCAGACTTCCGGTAGGTTGGCGTCGCCGACGAAAGCGATGCGACGCCGGCCCTGCTGCAACAGGTGGCGCGTGGCCAGCGTGCCGCCCAGCACGTTGTCGCCGCCCACGCTGCAGTAAAGCTGCTGCGGCATCTCGCCACCCCATACGACCAGCGGCAGTTTTCGCGCCGCCATCTCGTTGAGCTGGTCGTGATGGCGCCACTGCCCGATGAGGATGATGCCGATGGCCTTGCCGGAGTCGAACCAGTGCGAGGCCAGGTCCAGCCGCTCGGCGTCCACGCGCGACAACAGCATGTCGTAGCCGCGGTCCGTCAACGCGTCGGCGATGGAGCCGACGATGGACAGGAAGAACGGGTCGGAGATGTGCTGACGCGACGCCGCGTCATAGGGCACGACGACGGCGACGGTCTTGTTCTCCTGCAGCCGCAGGTTGCGCGCTCCGAAGTTGATCGAGTAGTTCAGCGACCGCGCCAGTTCGGCCACTCGCTGGCGGGTCTCGGCATTGACGAGCTCGCTGCCGTTGAGCGCGCGGGACACGGTGGACACCGACACGCCGGCCAGCCGGGCGATGTCGACCATCTGCAGGCGGCGCTGTTCGCCGCCGGACTCTTGCTTGGAATTGGGCTTGGACATTGACGTCATCCTCTCAGTCTCGCCGTCAGCAGACAAGCGAGGCCACCCGCAGCGCACAAAAAAGCCGGCAAATGCCGGCCTTGCTGCGCGGCCCGGAGCAGCGCTCCGGGCTTGCGTCTGACGTCAGTCCTTGCCGTAGATGTCCACATCCTTCGTCTCGCGGACGAACAGCAGGCCGATGACGAACGTGACCGCTGCGATGACGATGGGGTACCAGAGGCCGTGGTAGATATTGCCGTTCTGCGCCACCATCGCGAACGTGATGGAGGGCAGCAGGCCACCGAACCAGCCGTTTCCGATGTGGTACGGCAGGCTCATCGACGTGTAGCGGATGCGGGTCGGGAACATCTCGACGAGCGCCGCGGCGATCGGGCCGTAGACCATCGTCACGTACAGAACCAACACGAACAGGATGGCGATGACCATCGGCACGTTGGCCTTGGCCATGTCTGCCTTGGCCGGGTAGCCGGCGGCCTTCATCGCGTCGCCCAGTTCCTTCTTGAAAGCCGCGATGGCCTTGGTGCTCGCTTCGTCGAACTTGTGCTCGGTCAGCTTGCTGGCGGTGGGCACGGCGATTTCCTTGTCGCCGATGCGCACGACCGTCGGCACACCGGCGCCGGCCTCGACCGTCTCGGAGCTGGCCGACGACACGGCCAGCGCACGCTTGGCGATGTCGCAGGCGCTGGTGAAGTCCACCTCGCGCGCCACCGGACTGCCCTGGAAGGAGCAGCTGGCGGTGTTCGTCACCAGCGTAACCTTGGCCGTTTCCTGAGCCTTGGCGAGGTCCGGGTTGGCCGCGCCCGTCAGCGCCTTGAACAGCGGGAAGTACGTGACGGCAGCCAGGATCAGGCCGGCCATGATGATGGGCTTGCGGCCGATCTTGTCGGACATCGAACCGAACACGACGAAGAACGGCGTGCCGAGGATCAGCGAGATGGCGATCCAGATGTTGGCGCTGGACGCGTCGACCTTGAGCACCGACGTCAGGAAGAACAGCGCGTAGAACTGGCCCGTGTACCAGACCACGCCCTGGCCGGCGACCAGGCCGAACAGCGCCAGCAGCACGATCTTCAGGTTCTTCCACTGGCCGAAGGATTCGGACAGCGGCGCCTTGGAGGTCTTGCCCTCGGCCTTCATCTTCTGGAAGGCCGGCGACTCATTCATCGACAGGCGAATCCACACCGAGATGCCCAGCAGCAGGATGGACACGATGAACGGCACTCGCCAGCCCCACTCGCCGAATTCCTTCTCGCCCAGCGAGGTCCGCACACCGAGGATGACCATCAGCGACAGGAACAGGCCCAGCGTCGCAGTCGTCTGGATCCACGACGTGTAGGCGCCGCGCTTACCCTGCGGCGCGTGCTCGGCCACGTAGGTGGCGGCACCGCCGTACTCACCGCCGAGTGCCAGGCCCTGCAGCAACCGCAGGCCGATCAGGATGACCGGCGCGGCCGCACCGATCGTCGCGTAGGACGGCAACACGCCGACGATGAACGTCGACAGGCCCATGATCAGGATCGTGACCAGAAAGGTGTACTTGCGGCCGATCATGTCGCCGAGGCGCCCGAACACCAGCGCGCCGAAGGGGCGCACGATGAAGCCGGCGGCGAAGGCCATCAGCGACGCAATGAAGGCGGCCTGCGGGTCCAGGCCCGCGAAGAACTGCTTGGCGATGATGGGCGCCAGCGAGCCGTAGAGGTAGAAGTCGTACCACTCGAACACCGTGCCCAGCGAGGAAGCGAAGATGACCTTCTTTTCCTCTTTGGTCATCGGCGCCGCGGCGGAACCTGCTGCAGTTGCCATTTGAAAAGTCTCCGTCTGTTGTCAAGCCGCCGCCCGACGGGCGGCCTTGCAGCGCGACTATTCACAGGCCCTCTGACCGTGTTCTGACGCCAGTCTGAATCGAGGCTGACAAACTCCGCAGGAACCCGCGGTTCGCATTTCTCAATGCGAGAGTTGAAGGCCGTCGCGGGTAAATCCGGGGGGCGTGATCTGCATCACGCCTGACCGTCGTCAATGCCTGCGGGCGACACCCGGCCGCGGCTGTGCGGCGGCCTCCCAGGCTCCGCTGCGGAACCACGGATCGCCGTCCAGCGCCGCGCGCACCATCGGCAGCGCGTCCTGGCCCCAGAACAGCCGGCCGTCCAGCTCGACGGTAGGCACGCCGAACACGCCCAGGCGCAGCGCGGCCTCGGTCTCGCTGCGCAGACGCTGCTTAACGGCCTCGCTAGCGGGGTCCTGCGCCGGCGCCAGCCGTTCGGTCAGCGCCGCCAGCCGGGCCGTGTCGTTGGCGTCGGCGCCCGCACCGCGCCAGACGTGGTGGAACAGTTGCTCGACGACCCAGCGCCCGGGCGTGTCGCCAGGCTCGCCCTCGACCGCGGCGCAGGCCCAGGCCAGGCGCAGCAGCGGAAGCGGGTTGAACGGATGCTGGGCCGGCGGGTCAAGCGGGACACCCTGGCGGTGCGCCAGCCAGGCTACCTGGCGGAAGGTCCAGCGCCGCTTGACCTCGATCTCGGCCGGCCCCTTCTGGCCCAGCGCCTGCAGCAGCGCCGCCAACAGGATGGGCCGGTAGACCACCTCCACACTGTGGCCGGCAAGCGCCTCCGGAAGGGCCTCGAAGCCCAGCGCCGCGTACGGCGAGATGGGGTCGAAATAGAACGTCAGTCGCTTCACGCAGCCTCCGGCGATGCAGACGGCGGGCCCAGCCACAGGCCGCGACGCTGCAGCTCGGCCTGCCGCGCGGGCAGTTGGGCCAGGATGTGGCCGTGGCGGCCCGCCGGCGCAGTGCCCCAGCCGGCAATCTCGTCAAGCCGGCGCGCGCAGCCCCGGCACCAGCCGCTCGCGGCGTCCATCACGCAGACGTTCACGCACGGCGAGCGCACGGCGGCGGTCATGCCGGGCGGCGTCATGGCTGCACCACGTCCAGCACCGGCGCGCCGGTCAGCTGGACCAGCGCCGCCGGCGTCAGCTTGAACACGCCGTTCGGATGACCGGCCGCGGCCCAGATGACGTCGAAGCGGAACAGCTCGCGGTCGATAAACAGCTGCGGCGCGGTGAAGCCGGCCACCGGCGCAAAACCGGTGGGCGACACGCCACCGATGGAAAAGCCGGTGCGGCTCTTGACGAATTCGGCATCGGCGCGGCCCAGCGGGCCAGTGAGCGGCGTCAGCCTGGCCTCGTCGACGCGCTTGTCGCCGGACGTGATGACAAGCACCGCCGTATCGTCCGCCTTGCGACGGAAGACCACCGACTTGGCGATCTGCCCGAGCGTGACGCCCAGTGCGTCCGCGGCCTCCTGGGCGGTGCGGGCGGCAACGTCGAGCCACAGCGGCGGATGCGGGTGAGCCTGCGCCTGCAGCGCGGCGGTGACGCGCCGGAACCCTTCGGGTCGGGCGTCCTGGAGATCGGTATCAGCCATGGACGCGATTGTGGCCATATCGCCGGCCCTCGGTCGTCGATGTGGGTCGTGAGGCCGCCATGCCGGCGATCCTTGGCGACACGTGGCTACCCCACCGCCTCGCGATCACCCGCCAGCGGCAGGTACAGAGGATTTGCGACACGCACCGGCACCACGTCCAGCAACGCACCGAGCACCGTGTAGTCGACACCGGCGGGCGTCGCGTCGCGCCAGCCGACGAGGCCGGGTCCACGGTGCAGGCGGAACTCGAAGCCGATGTCCGCGTGCTCGTCGCCGGCGCGCGAGTGGCCGCGGCAGGCCAGTCCGCGCACCTCGGGGAACGGTCCGTCCAGCAGCTGCACCAGCGCGCCGATCAGGCAACCGTCGCCGAGGATGTCGAGGAAATACCGTTCGGCCCGCAGGCTCGGCACGAAGCCGGGCGCCGCGGGGTCCAGGCGCTGGCCCTGCTGCTTGCGGTCGGCAGGAGTCGTCTGCCCGGTCGCGAGGTCATGGCAGTCACCATGATCCAGGTAGCTCAGGCGCGCCCCCCGCAGGTTGAATGCCGGCAATGCGGGGTCATGCGTCGCATCGCCCAGGTCCACCAGCACGGCGCCGCTGCCACCGATGACCTCCAGCCGGCTGCCGTGGATGACGGCCGCAGCGTTCTCGTCTACCCCGAGGCCCAGACGGCAGCCGAGGCGGTGCAGCGCCGGCAGCATGCGGCCGATGCGCCCGCGCTTGAGGAAATGCTGGTCGATGAGCAGGCCGTCGATAAAGCCGAGGCCGTGGTCGTACTCCTGCCCGGCGCGCCAGCGGCCGTTGAGGATGGCGAGGTTGTCCATCGCATCGCGGAACATCATGCGGCTCATGACGGCCGCACCGGCGCTGGTGCCGGCGATGACACCGCCGGCCTCGAAGACGCTGCGAATCGCCTCCAGCATGGCCGTCGGCCGGCCGCCGGGCTGCAGCGTGTCAACGATGAACTCCTGCGCGCCGCCGGAGAAGAACACGGCCCGGCTGGCCGCCACGCGGGCGATCAGCGCCGCGTCGTTCAACTGCGCCGCCAGGTCGATGCCGTCCCATTGCGGCGCGACGGGGATCAGCTCGGCCGCCGCGCCACAGCGGTTCAGCGAGGCGACGATCTGCGCGCCGATGCGCTCGGGCTCCGTCGCGGCCGTCGGGAAGACGGCGATGGGCACGCCGGCGCCGCCGGCTTCATCGACGATGCGCTGCCAGACGGCATCGCTGCCGACCTTCAAGGCACCGCCGATGACGATGACGGTGCCGGTCGCGGGAGAAGTCTGCAAGATGAAGGCCGCCGCCCGACGACGCGCCGGGCATGAAGGAGTTCGACAGCCTGCCATCTTGGCAGGCCTCGGGCCAGCCGCGCCACGGGTGATGCCCGCAGGGTGGACAGGCGGGGCGAAGGCGACTACTGCGTCACGCTGCCCTTGGACTGCGGCGGCGGCGTCCAGCCGCCATACAGCGGCATGGGCAGGCGCACCGGGCTGATGTCCAGGTACAGGTTGGTCACCGTGAACTGCTCGCCGCCGAACTCCTCAGTGCTCCAGCCCAGCGAATCCGAGCCCTTGTAGAGCCGGAACAGGAAGCCCAGCTCAGCCAGTGGGTCGTTGGCCTTGGGCAGCACGTCGAACGCCAGGCCCTTGACCTCCTTCTGCACGCTGTCGATGAGCCGGCTCATCGCGCCCGAGATGGTCGAGTCGCCCAGCATGTCGAGGTGGAAGACATCGTCCGTGTAGTAGGGCTTGAAGTTGGGCGACTCGGCGTCGTGCAGCTCGCCGCGCAGCTTGGGGGCCGACGGCGTCGTCGAACGCGCGCGCAGGTGATAGCGGTCGCCATGCTCCAGGTAGGACAGCCGCGCGCCCTGCACGTTGAACGCGCCGAGCGACGCATCGGTGCTGGCCTCGGTCAGGTCGACGATCAGGCAGCCGCGGTCGCCGATGACCTCGATCTCGTCGCCACGGATGATGGCCGCGGTGTTCTCGTCCACGCCCAGGCCCAGCTTGTAGCCCTTGGCCATCATCAGCGGGATCATGCGGCCGAAGCGGCCGCGCTTGAGGAAGTGCTGGTCGACAAACAGGTTCGGGCCGACGAAACCAAGCCCGCGGTCCACCTGCTTGCCGTCGGCGAAGCGGCCCTTGAGGACATTGATGACGCTGGGCGCGTCGCGGAACATCGTCGTGCTCATGATGGCGGCACCGGCTGACGTGCCGGCCACGACGCCGCCACGGCGGTAGACGTCCCAGATGGCCTCCAGCATGGGCGTGCTCTGGCCCCCGGGCTGCAGCACATCGACGATGCGCTCCTGCACGCCGCCGGTGAAGAACACGCCCTTGGCCGCCTTGACCTTGCCGATCAGCGCCGGGTCGCGGACGACCTTGTTCAGGTCCACCCACAGAAACTTGGGCGCTACCGGCAGCGCCTCGGCGACTGCGCCGCGGCGCTGCAGCAGGTCGACGATCTGCTTGGCGCTGGCCTCCGGGTCCTCGCTGGCCGTGCCGAAGACGACGAAACGCGAACCCTTGCCGCCGGCCAGCTGCACGAGGCGCTGCCAGACCTCCTCGTTGTCCGCCTTCAGCGCGCCGCCGATGGCCACGGCGTAGCCGCGGATGGCCGGCTCGGCGTCAGCCAGGGGCTGGAGCGCGCCGGAAGGGGCCGACGCGGCTGCGGCGGCTGGCGCCGCCTTCGGCGCAGTGGCCTTTGCGGCCGCTGCCGGCGTGGATGGACGGAACAGCCGGAACCCCTGTGCCCCGCTCGCTGCCGTCGCCGGCGCAGTGGGCGCCGCCGCCTGCACACCCATCGCCCATGCCATGGCCACCACACCGGCCCAAATCCATGCCCTCATGCCCTGCATCCTCCTCGTCGTCGGCTGCGGATCATGACAGACGTCGTGTGACGCGTAGCCCCTCATACGGACGACACCATGCGTGGCGCGCAAGAGACGATTCCGAGGCGCGGTTGATGGCGTGCGATGTGGCTGTCCCTAGACTCGGCCCAAACCCTATCCGTGAAGGAGTTCCGTCGATGAAGTCCCCCCGCCCTTCCCGCACCGCCGCCGCTGCCGCCGTGCTCGTCACCCTCGCCTGCTCCGCGCAGGCACAGGACAAGCTCGAGCGCGTCGAAGTCACGGGTTCGGCCATCAAGCGCATCGAGGGCGAGACGGCGCTGCCGGTGCAGGTCATCACGCGGGACGAGATCGACAAGGCCGGTGTGACGACGGCGGCGGAGCTGATCTCGCGCCTGAGCGCCAGCGCGGCCAACCTGACTGATGGCGGCAGCGTGGCCTACGGCGGCTTCCGGGACCAGATGGGCTTCAATGCCGCCAACCTGCGCGGCCTGGGTGTGTCGTCCACGCTGGTGCTGCTGAACGGCCGCCGCGTGGCCAACTTCGCGTCGCCCGGCGACGCGGCCGGTGTGGATCTCAACAGCATCCCGGCAGCGGCGATCCAGCGCGTCGAGGTGCTGCTGGACGGCGCGTCGTCGCTGTACGGCTCGGACGCCATCGGTGGCGTCATCAATTTCATCACCCGCAAGGACTTCACCGGTGCGGAGGTCAGCGCGCTGGCCGGCAACACGACCGAGGGCGGCGGTGGCAACAAGCGCTCCGCGACGCTGGCCGGCGGCTTTGGCGACTACGGCCGCGACGGCTTCAACGTCATGGCCGTGCTGGACGTGCAGAAGACCACCAGCCTGAACGCGTCACGCCGCAAGTTCATTAAGGAGCTGGACATCCCGGGCCGGCTGCCGGACCTGCTGTCCAGCGCCGGCTTCCCCGGCAATATCAAGCTCGACGAGAACCTGGACGGCTCCGAGCAGCGCGACCTGCTGATCGCCGAGGGCTTCAAGGCCAATGGCAAGGACGTCATCAGCAGCTACACGATCAACCCGGCCGCAGCCACCGGTTGCAACCCGCCGGCCACGCTGTACCTGCCGAACGGCATCGGCGGCGTCGATGGCTGCACGTACGACTACATGCGCGACATCGAGCTGTACCCGAAGTCCACGAAGAGCAGCCTGTTCAGCCGCGGCGTGCTCAACCTGGGCGGAGGGCACCAGCTGTTCCTCGAGGCATCACTGGCGCGGGCCCGCACGCTCTACACCGGCACGCCCAACCGCGTTGACGCAGAGATGGACGTTTCGCTGATCCCGTCGCTGAAGAACACGGGTCTAGCCGCCTTCGACGCTGGCGACGAGCGCCGCGTCATCGTCGTGCGCACGCGGCTGCAGGAGGCTGGGCTGCGCACCAGCGAACTGGTGTCGTCCACCAACCGCTTCGTCCTCGGCACGAACGGCGTGCTGGCCGGCTGGGACTACGAATGGGCGCTGAACCACAGCACCAGCAAGGTGTCCGACCGCGACCACCAGGGATATCTGGACGAGAAGATGATCATGGATGGCTTCGCCGACGGCACGTTGAATGCCTTCGGCCCGTCCAGTGCCGCCGGCCTCGCGTTGTACGAGAAGGCCCAGATCCGCGGTGAGGTGCGCCGCGCCACCGGCACGATGGACAGCCTGGACTTCAAGGTGTCCAAGGCGCTGGCGCAGTTGGCCGGCGGTGACCTGGCACTCGCGCTGGGCGGGGAGATCCGCCGCGAGAAGCAGAACTACCACCAGTCCGACGCGCTGAAGCAGGACCTCATCCTGGGCGAGACCTCGCAAGGCCCCGACTCCGACTTCGGCAAGTCGCGCAGCATCGGTGCGGCCTTTGCCGAGATCAGCGCGCCCATCACCCAGCAGCTGGAACTGCAGGGCGCCGTGCGCTATGAGCACTACCAGGTCAGCGGCAGTGCGGTCAGCCCCAAGCTGGGCCTGAAGTACGTGCCCATGCGTGAACTGCTGCTGCGCGCTTCGGTCGGCAAGGGCTTCCGCGCGCCCAGCCTGTCCGACCTCTACCGCCCCGTCACCCAGGGGTCGTCGGCGACGTTGGTGGACCCGGTCTGCCTGGCCGACGATCCGACCAACACCGTCACCGACTGCTCCGACATCTGGACGACGCTGAACTACAGCAACGCCAAGCTCAAGTCCGAGAAGTCGCGCCAGTTCTCCGCCGGCGTCGTGTTCGAGCCGCAGCGCGGCGTCAGCTTCAACGTCGACTACTGGAACATCGAGAAGAGCAACCTGATCAGCACGCTCGGCGTGGACGTCATCCTGGGTAACCTGGACAAGTACGGTTCGCTGGTGCACCGCCGCCCCAATGGCAAGATCGACTTCATCGACCTCGTCAAGGACAACCGCGGCAAGCAGCGCCTGTCCGGCCTGGACTTCGGCGTCGCGCTCAGCGAGCTCAAGACCAGCATCGGCCAGTTCGGCTTTCGCCTGAACGGCACGTTGACGCTGAAGTCCGAGCAGCAGACGGGCGACGGCGACCCGTTCGTCAGCAACCTGGGCGCCTTCATCAACGACGGTGTCGTGCAGCGCTGGCGGCACACGGCCAGCGTCGACTACGACATCGGCCCGCTGTCCTTCACGCTGTCCAACAGCTACCTGTCGCGCTACACCGACCAGCACATCATCGGCAAGGACGACCGCAAGGTGGCGGCCTATTCGCTGTGGAACCTGTCGGCCGCGTGGGAGGCCAGCAAGGCGCTGACGCTGCGCGCCGGCGTGCAGAACCTGTTCGACAAGTCGCCGCCGTTCTCGCAGCAGGCCTGGTTCTTCCTGTCCGGCTACGACCCTAGCTACACCGACCCGCGCGGCCGCTACGCGTACGTCAGCGCGAAGTACAGCTTCCGCTGACCGGCAGACCCGGGCAGCGAAGCGCAGCCCAGCACCGTGGCGGCGATTGCCGTCACGGCGTGATGCCCAGCTCCGCCGCGATGCGGTCCACCAGCTGGCGCAGCGACGCGACCTCGGCACGCAGCGCGGCAATCTCCGCCTTGTGCAGCGCGATTTCCTCGTCCCGCGGCATTGACGCCGCCACGGCCTGCTCGACAGAGGCCACCGGCCCGCACAGCAGGTGCGCCCAGCGCGACTCGCGGGCGCCCGGCGCCTTGGGCAGCTTCACGGCAAACGGCGGCTCGCGCCCAGCCAGCTCCTCCAGGAAGCCTTCCACCGACGACACATCGGCGAAGCGGTGCAGCCGCTCGGTGTTCTGCCGCAGCTCCGCGGCCGTCTGCGGGCCCCGCAGCATCAGCTGCGTCAGCAGCGCCTGCGCCGCACCGGGCACGCCCATGCCGCGGGCGAAGTTGTGCTCGTAGCGCAGCACGCGGTTGCCGCTGACGGTGTTGACGAGGCTCAAGCCCTTCAGCTCCTCGACAGCGGCCAGCACCTCGGCCTCGCCGACGTCCATGACCGGGTCACGCGCGGTCTTCTGGTTGCAGCCGGCGGTCAGCGCATTGGCCGACAGCGGGTAGCTGTCGGGCACGGTGTGCTCCTTCTCGACCAGCACGGCCAGCACGCGGGCCTCAAGGGGGGTCAGGTCTCGCTTCAGCATCGTCGCTCAGACCCCGAATCCGTCGTCCGCCTGGATGACCGCGCCATTGATGAAATGGCTCTCGTTGGCGCACAGCATCAGCAGCGCCGTATCCAGGTCCTTGGGCTGACCCACGCGCTTGCGCGGCAGCAGCTCGATGAGCTTCCTGCCCTGCTCGGTGTCCCAGTGGTGATGGTTGATCTCGGTGTCAATGTAGCCGGGGCAGATCGCGTTGACGTTGATGCCGTACTTGCCCCACTCCAGCGCCATCGCGCGCGTCATGTGGATGACCGCCGCCTTGCTCATCGCATAGACGCCGATCTGGCTCAGCACCCGCAGGCCGGCCATGGACGCGACGTTGACGATGCGCCCGCCGATGAACGTCCCCGGCGCCGCACCGCGGGCCCGCGCCAGCATGCGCTTACCCACCTCCTGCGCCACGAAGAACGCCCCGCGCGTGTTGGTGTCCATCACGTAGTCGTAGTCATTCTCCGTGACGTCGGTCAGACGCTGCGTCGTGCTGACGCCGGAATTGTTGATGAGGATGTCCAGCGTGCCGACCTCGGTCTCGGCGTGGGCCACGGCCGCCTTGATGCTGGACACGTCGGTCACGTCCAGCTGCACGACATGGGCATCACCGCCCTGTCCTTCGATCTCGGCACGCAAGTCCTTGAGCCGCTCCAGCCGCCGCCCCGCCAGCACGACGCAGGCGCCGGCCTGCGACAGCGTGCGCGCGAACTGCGCACCCAGGCCGCTGGACGCACCGGTGATCAAGGCCACGCGGCCTTCGAGGTTGATGGAATAACTCATGGGACTGCCTTGTCGGTGGTTGGCTGCCATCGTACCGGCCTGGAGTCCGCGCACTAAAAAAGCACGACCGTTCGATTTGCGGTGCCGCCTCTCTAGAATCCCGCCCAGTTTTCAAAGTCCCCGGAGCCTCCCGCATGACCCCCGAAGAAATCCTGACCCAGTTCGGCCCCCGCGAGTCCATGGAGTACGACGTGGTCGTCGTCGGCGGCGGGCCGGCTGGGCTGGCCACGGCCATCCGGCTCAAGCAGGTCCGTCCGGACGCCAGCGTCGTCGTGCTGGAAAAAGGCTCCGAGCCGGGGGCGCACATCCTGTCCGGTGCCGTCATGGACCCGCGCGCGCTCACCGAGCTGCTGCCCGACTGGCAGTCGCTCGGTGCACCGCTCAATCAGCCGGTCACGAGCGACGATGTGCTCTTCCTCGGCGAGACCGACAGCACACGCACGCCGGACTGGCTGGTGCCGCGCAACTTTCACAACCACGGCTGCTACGTCGTCAGCCTGTCCGACGTCGTCAAGTGGCTGGCACAGCAGGCCGAGAGCCTGGGCGTCGAGATCTTCCCCGGCTTTGCCGCCGCCGAGGTGCTCTACGACGAACAGGGCCGCGTGAAGGGCGTGGCCACCGGCAACATGGGCCTGGGCAAGGACGGCGAGCCGACCGACCATTTCCAACTGGGCATGGAGCTACTAGGCAAATACACCGTGTTCGCCGAGGGCGCGCGCGGCCACCTGGGCAAGCAGTTGCTGGCCAAGTACAAGCTGACCGAAGGCAAGGACACCCAGACCTTTGCCATCGGCATCAAAGAGCTGTGGGAGATCCCGGCGGACAAGGCCCAGCCCGGCAAGGTCGTGCACACGGCCGGGTGGCCGATGGAAGGAGACACCTTCGGCGGCGGTTTCCTTTACCACCTCGCGGGAAACAAGGTCACGCTCGGCTTCGTCATCGGGCTGGACTACGACAACCCCTACCTGAGCCCGTTCGAGGAGATGCAGCGCTGGAAAACCCACCCGGCCATCCGCGCGCACATCGAAGGCGGCAAGCGCATCGGCTATGGCGCCCGCGCGATCAACAACGGCACGCCGCAGGCGCTGCCCAAGACGGTCTTCCCCGGCGGCGCGCTGATCGGCTGCGACGCGGGCTACCTGAACGCCGCGCGCATCAAGGGCAGCCATGCGGCCCTCAAGAGCGGCATGCTGTGTGCCGAAGCGCTCGCTGACGCACTGGCCGCCGGCCGCGCGCAGGACGAGCTGACGGCCTACCCCGCCGCCTTCGAGACGAGCTGGCTGAACGAGGAACTACAGCAGACGCGCAACTTCAAGCTGTGGTTCAAGAAGGGCAAGACCGCCGGCCAGCTGATGACCGGCATCGAGCAATGGCTGCTGCCCAAGCTGGGCGTGCAAAGCCCGCCATGGACGCTTCATAACCACAAGGCCGACCACGATGCGTTGCGCCCGGCGGCCGAATGCCAGCGCATCGCCTACCCGAAGCCGGACGGCCAGCTGACCTTCGACCGGCTGTCGTCCGTCTTCATCTCCAATACCAACCACGAAGAGAACCAGCCCTCTCATCTGACGCTGAAGAGCGACGCGGTGCCGGTGCAGGTCAACCTCGCGAAGTTTGCCGGCCCAGAGAGCCGCTACTGCCCAGCCGGCGTCTATGAGTTCGTCACCGCGGAAGCCGGCGGCGAGCGGCTGCAGATCAACGCGCAAAACTGCGTGCACTGCAAGACCTGCGACATCAAGGACCCAACCCAAAATATCGTCTGGGTGACGCCCGAAGGCGGCGGCGGGCCTAACTACGCCGGCATGTAGACTTCCTCCCGCAAGCCACGAGCCAGCACCGCCCTCCGGGCGTGCTGGCTCTTTTTTTGCCGCCCGGCCGCAGAGCCGGCGCTCCAACACCCTTCGCTGTCATCCGAATGCGCCCGATACTTTTCGCCCCGCTGCTGCTGGCCGCCTCGCTGTGCCTGCCCCCTGCTGCCGCCCAGACGCCTCTGACCGACACGCCGCCGCCCTTGCAGCCGCTGACGGTCGATGAAGCATTCAGCAGCGCTAGATTCGCTGCGCCGCGCCTGTCGCCCGACGGCCGCTACCTCGCGCTGCTGGCGGCGCGTCGCGGCCGCATGGGGCTGAGCATCTTTGACCTGCAGGAAGGCCGGTACGAATCCCACATCGGCTTTATCGATGCCGACATCGCGCAACCGATGTGGCTGGGCAATGGCCGCCTGCTGTACACGCTGGACCAGCACGGCCAGAGCCGCAAGACCCAGTTGCGCCAAGGTGGCCTCTTCGTCATCAGCCGCGATGGCCAGCAGGAACGCAAGCTGCACGCCACGTTCAACGACTGGGTGAACAGCAGCCGGCGCCGCTACACCTCGATGACGCCGGTCCAAGCCGTGCCTGACAGCGACGAGGAATTCATCGGCCAGTGCAACGACGTCGACAAGGACAGCGTGGACCTCTACCGCGTCAACGCTGCCACCGGTAAACGCCAGCTGCTGACGGCACAGCGGCCCGCGCGCACGATCGACTGGGTGCTGGACCCGCAGCTGGAGCCCCGCGTGGCGATCAGCGACGTGGAGCGCACCACCGAGCGCGTTGTGCATTACCGCGACGCCGACGGCCGCTGGCGCGAGCTGTGGCGCTTCCGCACGGGGCGCGACGATGTGCGCCTGCCCGTCAGCGTCGAGCCCGACGGCAAGCTGCTGGTAGCCACCAACGAAGGCCGCGACACCGTCGCGCTGCGCGAGTACGACCCCGCCAGCGCCCAGTGGGGTGACGTGCTGATCGAGCATCCGAGCTACGACGTGGCCGTGGATGCCTTCGGCGACGACATCGGCGTGCTGCTGCGCAGCGCCAACGGCGAGCTGCTGGGCGTAGAGATGGATACCACGCGCCCCGTCTTCGCGTGGATGGACGAACGGCGCCGGCGGCTGCAGACGCTGGTAGACCAGGCGCTGCCGGGGCGCATCAATGCGCTGCAGTTCTCCGCGTCGTCGCAGGTGTTCGTCAGCTCGCGCTCCGACACCGAAGTCGCGCGTTGGTATCTGCTGGACTCGGTCAGCGGGCGGCTGAGAGAGGTGCTCAACGTGCAGCCCGGCCTCGACGCGCGCCGCGTGCCGGCCACCGAGACGCTGGCGCTGCGCACGCGCGACGGCCTGCCGCTGTCGGCGCACGTACTGCGGCCGCCGCAGGCCTCCCCCGCTGCGCCGCTGCCCACCATCGTCATCGTGCACGGCGGGCCATGGGTCCGAGGCGCGACCTGGGGTGATGCCGACGGCGACATGGCCATGGCCCGCTGGCTGGCGTCGCGCGGTTACCAGGTGCTGCTGCCGAGCTTCCGGGGCAGCACCGGTTTCGGCAAGCGGTTCGCGCTGGCGTCACGGGGCCAGATAGGCCTGGCGATGCAGGACGACGTCGATGACGCGCTGGACGCGCTGATCCAGCGCGGCGTCGCCGACCCGCAGCGCCTGTGCATCATGGGCGCCAGCTACGGCGGCTACGCCAGCCTGATGGCCGTCGCTCGGACCCCGGACCGCTACCGCTGCGCCGTGGCTAGCTTTCCGGTCTCGGACCTTGCGCGGCAGCTCACGTCGGACTGGGGCGACCTGTCACGGCACCACGAGGCCCGTGCGCTGTGGATCGACATGACGGGCGACCCCGTGAAGGATAAGGCCGCTCTGGACGCGGTGTCGCCGCGCTACCTGGCGTCGCGCATCAAGGCCAGGGTCATGATCGTGGCCGGTCAGCACGACCAGCGCACGCCGCTGGAGCAGGCCGAGTTCATGCGCGATGCGCTCAGGCGCGCCGGCAACGAGCCCTTGTGGCTCGCGAAGTTCGGCGAAGGCCATGGTTTCAGCCTGCGGTCCAGCCACCAGGAGATGCTGGACATGCTCGAACCGTTCCTCGCCGAACAGCTTGCACCGCTGAAGCCACACCGATAGATTCGCGCCACCCAACCGCCCAGGAGGCAGCGTGAGCGAAGGAAAGATCCGTGTCGGCATCGGTGGCTGGAACTTCGAGCCCTGGCGGGACAACTTCTATCCCAAGGGCTGGCCGCAGGCGCGCGAGCTTGCATACGCAAGCCAGCGGCTCACCGCCATCGAGATCAACAGCACTTACTACGGTGCGCAGAAGCCGGCCACGTTCGCGAAATGGCGGCACGAGACGCCGGACAGCTTCGTCTTCTCGCTGAAGGCCATCCGCTTCGCCACGCAGCGGCGCGTGCTGGCCGAGGGTGCGGAGTCGATCCGACGTTTCATCGATTCGGGCATCGCCGAGCTGGGCGACAAGCTCGGCCCCATCGTCTGGCAGCTTGCGCCCAGCCACAAGTTCGACGCTGCCGACCTGACGGCTTTCCTGGAGCTGCTGCCGCCGAGCGTCGACGGCCTGGCGCTGCGCCACGCGCTGGATGTCCGACATGACAGCTTCCAATGCGCGGACTACCTGGCTCTGGCCCGCCAGTTCAACGTGGCGACAGTCTTCACCGAGTCCGACGATCACCCGCCCATCGCCGACGTGACCGGTGACTTCGTCTACACGCGCATCATGCGCACTCACACCGACGAACCGCTGGGCTGCAAGCCCGACGTTTTTCCCCAGCTCGCCGCTGCTGCACACGCCTGGGCAGCGGGTAGCGAGCCGGAGGGCGTGCCCCGCATCGAACCCTCAACGGGTGGCACCGGCCGACCGCGGGACGTGTTCGTCTACTTCATCAGCGGCGCAAAGGAGCGCGCGCCACACGCGGCGATGGCGCTGCGGCGGGCGTTGGGCGAGGCGGTCGAGGCCTAGCCGCCCAGCCTCGTCATCCAGTCCGCCACGGCACGCTCATCGCCGCGCGTCGATACCGCTAGCGCCTCGCGGATGCGTTCGCGCTCGACAGCAGCGCGGTTCTGGCTGAGCTTGAGTTTCAGCTCCCAACGGGTCACATGGATGCGAAAGCCCACGATGGCGCCCAGCAGCTTGTACTGGTAGTCCTCCGGCAGGCCGCGCCACTGTTCGGAGTAGTCGGGCTCGAACTGCCCGATCAGGCGCTTGAGCAGCGCGTCCTTGTCGGCGGCGCCGTCGATCAACACCACATCGCCATAGGCGTGCAGTGCCGCGTAGTTCCATGTCGGCACGTTCTTCACCGACTCGTAGTGCCGCGGGCTCACGTAGGCGCTCGGTCCGCTGAAGACAGCCAGCACGCGCCGCTGCGCCTGCAGCCAGCCCCAATGCGGATTCGCGCGGGCCATGTGGCCTTCCAGCACGAGGCCATCGCCGGGCACGGCGACCAGCGGCACATGCGTGCCGAAGCTCTCGCCCTGCGCGTCCGGGCCCACGAGCAAGGCCAGCGGATGCTCGGCGATGAGCCGCAGCGCATGGCCGATGTCGGTGTCGTTGAAATGGGCGGGAAGGTACACGGCGGCTCCGGCGGAATGACGCTCCTATCATCGCCGCCATGGACCAGGACTTCGCACCGCTGCTGACACTGCAACCGCTGAACACGCCCGCCGAAGAGACCGTCGCCGTCGAGGTGCCGGTGGCGCTGACGGTCAACGGCATCTCGCAGGCCGTCATGCTCGCGACGCCAGCGGACCTGGAGGACTTCGCGCTGGGTTTCGGCCTCGCGGAGGGCTGGGTCGGCAAGCGGCAGGAGCTGCTGGACGTAGAGGTGGACCTACGGCCCGAAGGCATCGAGCTGGCGTTGACGGTGACCGCCGCTTGCGAGCAGCGGCTGAAGGTGCGGCGGCGCACGCTGGCCGGCCGCACCGGCTGCGGGCTGTGCGGCGTGGAAAGCCTGGCGCAGCTCGGTGCTCTACAGCCCGCGGCGGTCACGGTGCCGACGCTCGCGCCCGGCGCTCTCGACCATGCGCTGGCCGCCTTGCGCGACGCACAGGTATTGAACGCCCACTGCGGCGGCCTGCACGCGGCAGCCTGGTGCCGGCCGAGCGGCGAGGTCGTGCTGGTGCGCGAGGACGTGGGCCGCCACAACGCGCTGGACAAGCTGGTTGGCGCCCTCGCCCGCCGCGACGCCGACCGGCACGACGGCTTCGTGCTGATGTCCAGCCGCGCCAGCTTCGAATTGGTCCACAAGACCGCCATGGCGGGCGCGGGGCTGCTGGCCTGCATGTCCGCGCCCAGCAGTCTGGCCATTGCGACGGCGCGCGGCCTGGGCCTGCAGCTGTGGGCCTTCGTTCGCCCCGGCCGAGCCACGCGTTACGCCTGACACGCCGCACCCCGCAAGAGGGGTTGCCATGCCCCGGAACCGGACCGATGCGGGCGCGCCACGCTGGGCTGAACGAGCCTGAAGACCCGGCAATCTGCCACCACTTTCGCCCCTTTACCGGCTTGCCGGCGCATGAAGCGCAGGACTAGGATGGGTTCGCCAAGTTACAGAACTAGGGCGGCATGACCGCCGGTCCGGCGAACAACCTGTTTGCAGATCGGCACCGGCCAGCATCGGAACAGGGAGCGGATCTCAAGCCAAGCCCGGCTAGCGCGCCGTGTTCGGCCGTCGTGCCTTCCCTGTCCGTGGCCTCGGTCATGCGGCTCCAAAGAAACGGAGACGCAAATGCATCGAGCCCGACGAGTGCTCACCCCCGTGGCCGCCACACTCGCCGTGCTGCTGGCGCCTCCGTTGCGCGCGCAGACACCACCGACCGGCGAAGACCTGCTGAGGGAGGCCGAGAAGGCCACGTCCCGGCCGCGGCCATCGGGCCTGCCCGCGCCACCGGCGCCCAGACCGTCCCAGGTGGCACCGGGCGTCGGTGTCATCGTGCAGCGCTTCGACGTGCAGGGCGCGCAGCTCCTCGATGCCGAGGCCTTGCAGACGGTGCTCCAGCCGTGGGTGGGCCAGAAGCACGACCTGGCCTCGCTGCGGCGTGCCGTGGACGCCATCGTCGAGGCCTACCAGCAGCGCGGCTACCTGGCGCGCGCCTGGCTGCCGGAGCAGGAGGTGCGCGACGGTGTGGTGCGCATCCAGGTGGCCGAGGGTCGGCTGTCGGCGGTGCGCATCGAGAACCGCGGCGCCCCGCGCGCGCTGGCCGAGGCACGGGCGCGCGACTACCTGCTGGCCCGCCAGAAGGAAGGCGAGCCGCTGCGGACGGACGACGTGCAGCGCGCCATCACGCTGCTGAACGAGACGCCCGGCATGCGCGCGGCATCGGTGCTGGAGCCGGGTGACAAGGCCGGCGACACACGCCTTGTCGCCGCGCTGACCGACGCGCCGCTGCTGACCGGCAACGCGATGGTGGACAACACCGGCTCCCGCGCCACGGGCGAGGCCCGCGTTGCCGTGAACCTGGCGCTGAACGGACCGCTGGCTCAGGGCGACCAGTGGTCGCTGGCCACCTTCGGCAGCAAGGACTCAACCTACGGCCGCGCGGCGGTGTCGCTGCCGCTGGGCAGCGACGGGCTAAGGGGCACGCTGCAGACCTCCGGCCTGCATTACGGCTACGACCTGAACACCGTGCGCTACGCCGGCAACGCCAGCACGCTGGGTGGCCTGCTGAGCTACCCGCTGCAGCGCAGCACCGAGCGCAACGCCAGCCTGCAGCTCGCGGCCGAGCGCAAGCATTTCAAGAATCTCGTAGCCGGCGTGGAGCTGAGCCGCAAGCGCATCGACCTGATGACGCTGTCCTTCAACCTGGACCGGCGTGACGACTGGGGCGGCGGCGGTGTCTGGATGGTGGCTGCGCAGGCCGTGGTCGGCAAGCTGGACCTGTCGGACAACGCCGCCGACCTGGCCAGTGACCAGTTGCCCGGCGGCCCGCGCCGCAACGGCCATTTCGGCCACTTCAACGCCACGCTGACGCGGCTGCAGCGGCTGGATGCGCAGCAGACGCTGACCCTGTCAGGTGCCGCGCAGAAAGCCAGCAAGAACCTGGACCCGTCGGAGAAGTTCCAGCTCGCCGGTCCCTACGCAGTGCGCGCCTACAGCACGTCGGAGCCCAGCGTGGACTCCGGCCTGCTGCTGAACATCGACTGGAAGTTCAAGTTCTCGCCGGCCTGGGCGGTGAGCCTGTTCCACGACCAGGGCATGGGCTGGCGCGACGAGGACCCTAACCTCGCAACGCAGCAGCCCAACCGCTTCCACCTGAGCGGCTCGGGCGTGGAGCTCACGTGGGAGGCGCCGGGCGGCGTGACGGCGCGTGCGGCGCTGGCCCACCGCCACGGGCGCAACCCCACGCGCAACCCGGTGACGCAACAGGACGCCGACGGCACGCGCAAGGAGACCCGCGCACTGCTGTCCCTGTCCAAGTTTTTCTGAGACGGCCGGCCTTCCCCTGCCCGCCCGCCCTCGCTAGCAATCGTTGAGGTTTGACATGAAAAACCGTGGTCCTGGTTCGATGAACCGTGCGTTCCGTCTGGTGTGGAGCGACGCTGCCGGCGGCTTTGTCGCCGTGGCTGAACTCGTCAGCGGGCGCGGCAAGGGCCGCGCCGGCGCCGCCAAGGCTGTGGCCAGCGTTGCGCTGGCGGGCGCGGCGCTGTCGGCCTGGGGCCAGGCCACGCCGCCGCCCACCACGGCGCTGCCGCAGGGCGGCAGCGTGACGCAGGGTCAGGCGCAGTGGGCGCAGAACGGCAACCGCCTGGACGTCACCCAGGGCAGCGCCAAGGCGGCCATCAACTGGCAGCGCTTCGACATCGGTGCACAGGCCGAGGTGCGCTTCCTGCAGCCCAACGCCAACTCGGTCGCCTTAAACCGGGTCGTCGGCGGCAACTTGTCGCAGGTGTTCGGCAAGCTCTCGGCAAACGGCCAGGTGCTGCTGGTCAACCCGAACGGCATCGTCTTCGGCCAGGGCTCGCAGGTGGACGTGGGCGGGCTCGTCGCATCGACGATGAACCTCTCGGACGAGGACTTCTTGGCCGGCCGCCTGCGCTTCACGCGCGGCAGCAGCACGGCCAGCGTCGTCAACCAAGGCACGCTGACGGCTGCCGACGGCGGCTATGTCGCATTGCTGGCCCCCGAGGTGCGCAACGAAGGCGTCATTAGCGCCCGCCTGGGGACGGTAGCGCTGGCCGGCGGCGACGCGGTGACGCTGAACTTCGACGGCTCGCAGTTGCTGGGCATCAAGGTCGACCCGAGCACGCTGGACACGCTGATCGAGAACCGGCAGGCCCTGGTGGCCGACGGCGGCCAGGTCATCCTCGCCGCGGGCGCCGCGCGCCAGCTGCTGCAGCAGGCCGTGGCCGGGGGCAGCAGCGCCAGCCAGATGGTGGAGCAGGACGGGGTCGTGCGCCTTGTCAGCACCTCGGGCAGCATCGCGGCCGCTGGCGGCCGGGTGTCGATCAGCGGGGGCAACGTGGACGTCAGCGGCGCCATCACCGCACGCGACGGCGGCAGCATCCAGCTGCAAGGCGAGTACGTCGGCCAGTCGGCGCGGCTGGACGTGTCGTCCAGGACCGGTCACGGCGGTGCGGTGCAGGTGCAGGCGGAGACCGTCGTGCAGACGGCGCAGGCCGCCATCGTCGCCGACGGCGCCACGGCCGGCGGCCGCATCGCCGTCACCGGCAGCACGGGCGCCAACAGCAGCGCCACGATCTACAGCTCCGCGCAGTTCAGCGCGCAATCCAGTGCAGGCCGCGGCGGCAGCATCGACCTGACTGCGGCCAGCGTGCAGCTGCGTGCCGCGACGCTGGATGCCAGCGGCACCCTGGGCGGTCGGCTACGCGTCGGCGGCGGCTTCCATGGCGCCGACGCCGACCTCGGCAACGCGACGACCGTGGGCATCAACGCCGCCACCGTGCTGCGCGCCGATGCGAACGGTGCGCGGGGCGACGGCGGCCAGATCGTCGTCTGGTCCGACGCCAAGACGCTGTTCGCCGGCAGCCTCAGCGCCCGGGGCGGCACGCTGGGCGGCGCCGGAGGCCAGGCGGAGGTGTCGGGCAAACAGGATCTGATCTTCCAGGGCCTGGCCGACCTTTCCAGCCGGGACGGCCGCAACGGCCAGCTGCTGCTGGACCCACGCAACATCCTCGTCGACAACGCCTCCACTGCGCTCGCGACGCTGGACCTGAGCGACCCCACACCCACGACGACGAACGGCTTCGGCAGCACCGTTCAGGTCCTGGGAAACGGCAACGCCGTCATCACCTCCCCCACGGCCAACACCGGCGCCACCACGGCCACCGGCGCCGCCTACCTGTTCAACAGCAGCACCGGCGCGCTGCTGGCCAACCTGCGCGGCCCCAGCGCCAACGACAAGATCGGCAGCGGCGGCATCAAGGTGCTTGGCAACGGCAACTACCTGGTGCTCAGCCCCGACTTCGGCACCATCACCAACAGGACCGTCACTTCCTACGACTCGCAGGACAGCAGCGGCTCCGCCGCCTCGCCCGCCGCCAGCCGCGCCTATGCGCTGGTGGACAACACCACCGCGTCGGCCGGCGCCATCACGTGGCAGAGCCAGACGGGCAGCGGCTCGCACACCGTCGGCTCCGGCAACAGCCTGGTCGGCAGCACGTCCAACGTCGACAGCCTGGTCCGCTACACCTACAGCGGCCTCACGGTCAACAACGCCGGCTCGGTCACCGTCACGGCCAACGACCGCGTGGGAGGCGGTGACCAGCTGGATGCCGGTGGCTCCAACGTTGTGCGGCCCGGCACCACCATCACGGAGCTGACCGACGGCAACCTCGCCATCGGCGTGCCGACCTGGTTCAACGGCCGCGGCGCCGTGGCCTGGATGGATGCCAGCACCGGCCAGCTGGCCGGTGGCGCCTCCGGTGGCGCGATTTCCAGTAGCACCGCACTGCTCGGCAGCTCCCCCAACCGCACGCAGGCCCCCGTGGACGCCGCCGCCAGCGACAGCAGCAAGAAGGTCTACGTGCTGGGGCAGCGCACGCCCTACAACCCGGCCTACACGCCGGTGGACCTGGAGCGCTTCGGCACCGCGTCGCTGCCCTACCAGTACAGCGACGGCGGCACGAACCGGCGCACCACGACGCCCGGCGCCGCCGGCGACCTCGTCGGCCAGCTCGTCACGCCGCTGCCGGGTGGCGGCTACGTCATCAACTCGCCGCTGTGGACCAACGGCAGCGCCACCTACGCCGGTGCTGTCACTTGGGTCAGCGCCGGCGGCCTGGTGGGCACCATCGGCACCAACAACAGCCTGGTGGGCAGCAGCGCCTACGACTTCGTCGGCAGCGGTGGCGTCAAGCAAGTCGGCCTCACCGGTCAAAACTATGTGGTCGTCAGCCCCTACTGGAGCGGCAACGGCAACACCGCAGCCGGGCGCTTCTTGGAGAACAGCCCCAACGGCGCGGTCACGTGGGTGGATGGCAGCAATGGCCAGCCATTCGGCGTCGGCGCCACAAACGCGGCGGTCAGCGCGTCCAACAGCCGCATCGGCGATGCTGGTGACGGCATCGGCGCCTACTCGCTGGGCGACAGCTCGCTGTACTCCAGCTACGACTACAACGGCAGCACGCTCATCACGACCAGCACGACCCGCAAATCCGGCGCGCTCTCCGGCGGTGTGCGCGTGCTGAGCAATGGCAACTACCTGATCGACGCGACGACCTGGACCGGCAGCGCCGGCGCCGTCGGCTTTGGTGATGGCGCGATCGGCACGGCAGGCGTGGCGACGTCGTCCAACAGCCTGGTGGGCTCCACCGGCAGCGACCAGGTCGGCCAGTTCATCGTTGAGCTGGCGGGTGGCAACTACGCCGTGGTCTCGCCCAACTGGGACAACGGCGCCGCCGCCAACGCCGGCGCGGTGACGTGGGGCAGCGGCACGGCGGGCCGCACCGGTGCCGTCGGCAGCGGCAACAGCCTGGTCGGCTCGGATGCCTACGAAGCCGTCGGCTCTGGCGGCGTGCTGGCGGTGGGAGCCACGGGCGCCAACGGCCTGCGCAGCAACTACATCGTGCTGAGCCCGCAATGGGGCAACCGCAGCAGCGCTGCTCAGACCACGGTGGCCTACGGTGCCGTGACCTGGGTGGACGGCAGCAACGGACAGCCCTTCGCCGCCGGCAGCACCGGCGCGGCGGTATCGTCAAGCAACAGTCTCGTCGGCAACCATGCGGGCGACTACGTCGGCAGCGTGCACTATGGCGACCACCGTGGCTACGGCGCCTACAGCTCCAACAGCAATGGCATCTACTACAGCTCGATCGGCAACTGGGATGCGCAGCTGACGTCCGCGGTCGCCGTGCTATCCGACGGCAGCTACGTTGCGCGCAGCCCCAATTGGGACAGCGGCAAGGGCGCGGTCACGCTCGGCAGCGGCAGCACAGGCCTGGCTGGCAACATCAGTGCCAGCAACAGCCTGGTGGGCACCACGTCCGACGTGACGAGCCTGTCCACCACCAACCAGACCCGCGGCGGCATTGCCTGGACGGACGCCACCACCTACCTGACCACGACGGGCGACCACATCGGCCTGCTGGGCGGTGCGCTCAACGGCGGCAGCTACCTCGTCGTCAGCCCGTTCTGGGGCTCTGGCAAGGGCGCCGTCTCGTGGCTGGGCAGCGGCAACAGCACCGGCACCGTCAGCAGCAGCAACAGCCTGGTCGGCAACACAGCCGACACCTTCAACAACGGCAACCACACGGCCATCACCGCCGTGGGCGACCGGCTGGGCACGCTGGCAACGACGGCCTGGGCGACGCCCACGGTGTCCTCCGGCACGATTGCCGGTCAGCCGGTCACCACGACCCTCACGCGCCCGGTCGGCCCCTATGTCGCGACGGCTTCCACCGCCACCTTCGGCAGCGACTACTCGGTACCGACGCCGCAGCCGCTGTCCTTGCTGATCGACGTCTACGGCATCACCACCGGCTTCGTGCTCAACGTCACGCCGATCTACCAGCAGCTGACCAACGGCAACGTGCTGGTGGCCAGCCCCAACTGGAACAACACCGGCGCGGCTCAGGCGGGCGCGGTGACCTGGATGAACGGCAGCAACGGCCAGCTAGCCAGTGGCGCTAGCGGCGGCGTGCTGTCGGCCAGCAACAGCTTGGTCGGCAGCCACGCAGGCGACTACATCGGCTTTCGCCTGCCCATCGACGGCGTGACAGAGCTGACGAACGGCAACTTCGTGCTGTCCAACTCGCAGTGGTACAGCGAGCGCGGCGCCGTCACCTGGGGCAGTGGCACGGCCGGCGTGACCGGCACGATCTCGGCCAGCAACAGCATGGTCGGCACGACGCCCTCCACCAGCGTGCAACAACCGACGGGCAACCAGAAGCTGCTCGGCATGACCGACTCGGCCGACTACATCTACCGCTACATCGAGGGAAAGGGCTTCAACTACGACTGGCCCGACCGTGTGACGACGATGGACGGCGACCGCTTGGGATGGGGCGGCGTGAAGGCGCTGGCCGACGGCAACGCCGTCGTGGCCTCGCCGTTCTGGGCCTCCTCGGCCGCGTGGGACCAGTTCTCGGCCCCGGCCTCCAAGGGCGCGGCCACGTGGATCAACGGCGGCACCGGCCAGCTCAAGGACGGCAGCCCGGGTGGCGCGGTCAGCGCCACCAATTCGCTGGTGGGCGCCGTGGCGGGTGACGCAGTTGCCTACTCGGCCTACATCGATCCCAACTCTGCCCAGCACTTCGCCTTTGGCGGCATCACGACGCTGGCCGGTGGCCGCTACGCCATCGTCAGCCCCTGGTGGTCCAACGGTTCGGCCACCGGCGCAGGCGCGGTCACGTTCGGCGGCACGGGCGGCGTCTCGGGCACCGTGTCGACCAGCAACAGCCTGGTCGGTTCGTCGACCGGCGACCACATCGGCATGGCCACCTCGCTGTATGACAGCTACCTGGGCACCAGCTCGGTGATCAGCGGCGTGGCGGCAGTGACGACCAACGGCCAAACCAACTACGTGGTGCGCTCCAGCCACTGGACCAACACCGCCGACCGAAGCGCCGGCGGCGCGGGAGCCGGAGCGGTCACCTGGGTCGACGGCTCTACCGGCCACGCCTACGGGGAGTCCTCCACCGGTGCCGCCGTCAGCGCCAGCAACAGCCTGGTGGGCAATGCCGCAGGCGACGGCGTCGGCGCCAACTACGTGGCGCTGACCCGCAACGGCACGGCCACCGGCGACCTGCTGTTCATGAGCGCGCTGGACTACTGCGGCATCGACGGCTACGGTGCCGTCACGCTGCTGTCCGGCGCTCAGGGCGCGGCCGGCCAAGTGAGCTGGCGCAACAGCATCCTGGGTATCGCACAGACCAGCCTGGGGCAAAACACGTCCACCGTGGGCGTTGGTACGTTGACCAGCGATATCCGGGTCGCCATGCTGCCCACGGCCGTCACCAGTGCAGAGCGCGTCGCCTACAGGCCCTTGATCTGGGCTGCGCCGAACGGCTCGTCCGGCAATAACAGCAACCATGTCTACGCCGCGACGCTGGTCGATGAAAGCGCCTCCGGCGGCAGCATCGTCACGCCCATCCATAACGCCGGCGGCGCCAACTGGAACGGCAGCCGCTTCGTGCCCGATGGCAGCGCCTACACTGCCAGTGGCGGCAGCACGTCAACCGGGCTGCTGGGCTTCTCGGCCAACCCGTCGACCGACATCGTCATCACGCCGTCTGCCATCACCGGCATGCTCAACGCCGGCACAGGCGTCACGCTGCAGGCCAACAACGACATCCGTGTGGCCCGCGCCATCACCACCTCGGCCAGCGGCGCCGGTGGCAGCCTCACGCTGGAGGCGGGTCGCAGCGTCTACGTCGACGCCAGCATCACTACCGACAACGGCAATCTCACCCTGATTGCCAACCAGGGCGTGGCCCAGGGCGTCGTGGATGCGAACTGCAGCAGCTGCGTGTCCGAGATCGTCCAGCGTGCCGGCACCACGCTGGATGCCGGGACTGGCCAGGTGGCCATCACGCTGAAGAAGTCGACCGACAAGACCAGCAACGCCGCCGGCGACATCGTGCTGGCCAACGTCAACGGCGCTGGCATCGCGGTCACCAATGCCGGCCTCAATGGCAGCAGCCAGGGCCGCGGCGTGCGCTTCCAGGGCGGCGCCGTCATTGGCGGGGCCGGCACTCAGTCGCTGGTCTTCCAGGTCGGCGGCTACACAGCCCAGGGCGGCGGCCTGCTGCTGGCGGGTGACACTCAGCTTGTCGGTACCAGCACCGGGACCCTGCAGGTGGCCGCTGCCGACCCGACGCTGACGGCCGCTATTGGCGGCAACAACAACGGCTTCGGCATCACAACCGGCCAGATCGGCGCCGTCATCCAGCAGTCCAGCGGTTTCACCGACCTGAAGTTCGGCCGCACCGACCAGAGCGGTGCGACCAGCATCAGCACGCTGGACTTCACGCAGGCCAGCATGAAGCGCGGCGGCGCCACGCTGGACGCCGACGTCAGCCTGCTGGGTGGCTCGGGCGGCGTGCCCCTGGGCGGCAACATCGCTTCCGGCGAGGCGACCGGGCGCCGGCTGGCGCTGCAGGCCAATGGCGGCACGCTGGCGCTGGGCAACAACACGGTGACGGCCAGCACCGGCGTGCTGGAACTGGCGACCGGCACATCCGGCACCATCACGCAAGGCGCCTCAGGCACCGTCAGCGCCAACCAGCTGATCCTCAGCGGCACCGGCACGGCCACACTCAACGGCAGCGGCAACGCCGTCGGCACCGTGGCTGGCCAACTGGGCTCCGGCACGCTGACGAACGCCGCCACCAGCCTCACCGTCGGCAGCGTGGACGGCGTCGACGGCCTGAGCTTCACCAGCGGCGGCACGGTGCGGGCCGCAGGCGCCAGCAGCGACGTGGTGCTGAACAAGACGCTCAGCACCGGCTCGAACGACCTCATCGTGGCCGCCGGCCGCAACTTCGTCAACAACCTCCCCACCGACACCGGCCTGAGTGTGGGCAGTGGCCGCTACCTCGTCTACTCCACGTCGCCCTCGGCCACCACGGAGGGGATGAGCAGCTACAGCAAGCGCTACAACCTGAGCTACAGCTCGTCACCGGGCAGCGGCAACTGGTTCGTCTACAGCACGGCACCCACGCTGACTGTGTCGGTGGGCTCCGGTTCGTCCATCACCTACGGCGACTCGGGCGCTGCCCCCGGCGTCATCATCACCGGCTTTATCGACGGCGACACGCAGGGCTCCGCCACCACCGGCAGCCTGAACTTCACGAGCAGCAGCTACGCGCCGTCAAGCGCCGGCTTCATGCCAGCAGGTACCTACACCGTCAACCTGACCGGCCAGGGCACGTTCGCGTCGTCTCTCGGCTATCAGATCACCGTCAACACCGGCAGCAGCAACTTCACCGTCAACCCCAAGTCCATCAACGTGAGCGGCCTGACAGCGGCCAACAAGGTCTATGACGGCACAACCACCGCCCAGGTCAGTGGCGGGGCGTCCATCAGCGGTGGCGGCGTCAACGCCAGCGACGGCAAGGCGCTGAACGGTGACGACGTGTACATCTCCGGCACGGCCACCGGTGCCTTCGCCGACCGCCACGCCGGCACAGGCAAATCCGTCACGCTGGCTGGGCTGACGCTCGGCGGCGCCGACGGAGGTAACTACACCATCAGCGCCGGCTCCGTGCAGGCCAACATCACGCCCAAGGCGCTGACGGCCAGCGGCCTGACGGTCGCAGCCAGCCGGTCCTACAACGGCGGCGTCGTGGCCACGCCCATCGGCACCGCCGCGTTGCTGACAACGGAGACGGCTGGCAGTGGGAGCACGGCCGACGGCAAGCCGTACTCTCTGGACACCGTGTCCCTCAGCGGCACCGCCACAGCGACCTACAACAGCAGCCAGGTGGCACTGGCTTCGCAGGTGCAGTTCGGTGGCCTGACGCTCAGCGGCGCCAACGCCGGCAACTACACGCTCACGGCGGGCACACAGGCCGCGACGATCACCCCGAAGGCCCTGACGGTGACCGGCACAACCGTCGCCAACAAGGTCTACGACGGGCTCACCACCGCCTCGCTCAGTGGCGGCAGCCTGGTGGGGATCGTCGGCGGCGACGCCGTCACGCTGACGCAGGCCGGCAGCTTTGTCGACAAGAGTGCCGGCACCGCCAAGGCCGTCACCGCCGCCGATACGTTGGGCGGCACCGACGCCAGCAACTACAGCATCACGCAGCCCACCGGCCTCACGGCCGACATCACGCCCAAGGCACTGACCGTCACCGGCACGATAGCTGCCAACAAGGTCTACGACGGCGTGCTGCTCGCCTCGCTCTCGGGCGGCAGCCTCGTCGGCATCGTCGGCAGCGACACCGTCACGCTGACCCAGGTCGGCAGCTTTGCCGACAAGAACGTCGGCACCGCCAAGGCCGTCACAGCCGCCGACACGCTGGGCGGCACCGACGCGGGCAACTACAGCGTCACGCAACCTACCGGCCTCTCCGCCGACATCACGCCCAAGGCGCTGACCGTCACCGGCAGCACCGTCGCCAACAAGGTCTACGACGGCCTCACCACAGCCTCGCTGACCGGTGGCAGCCTCATCGGCATCGTCGGCAGCGACACCGTCACGCTGACCCAGGTCGGCAGCTTCGTCGA
>NZ_JAJTWU010000008.1:0-82616 GCF_021353265.1 Pelomonas cellulosilytica | reverse complement strand
CGGCAGCACCGTCGCCAACAAGGTCTACGACGGCCTCACCACAGCCTCGCTGACCGGTGGCAGCCTCATCGGCATCGTCGGCAGCGACACCGTCACGCTGACCCAGGTCGGCAGCTTCGTCGATAAGAACGCCGGCACCGCGAGGGCCGTCACCGCCGCCGACACGCTGGGCGGCACCGACGCGGGCAACTACAGCGTCACGCAGCCTACCGGCCTCTCCGCCGACATCACGCCCAAGGCGCTGACCGTCACCGGCACCACCGTCGCCAACAAGGTCTACGACGGCCTCACCACAGCCTCGCTGACCGGTGGCAGCCTCATCGGCATCGTCGGCAGCGACACCGTCACGCTGACCCAGGTCGGCAGCTTCGTCGACAAGAACGTCGGCACCGCCAAGGCCGTCACCGCCGCCGACACGCTGGGGGGCAGCGATGCCGGCAACTACAGCGTCACGCAACCCACCGGCCTCACCGCCAACATCACGCCCAAGGCGCTGACCGTCACCGGCACCACCGTCGCCAACAAGGTCTACGACGGCCTCACGGCTGCCTCGCTCAGCGGCGGCAGCCTCGTCGGGATCGTCGGTGCCGACACCGTCACGCTGACCCAGGCCGGCAGCTTCGTCGATAAGAACGCCGGCACCGCGAGGGCCGTCACCGCCGCCGACACGCTGGGCGGCACCGACGCGGGCAACTACAGCGTCACGCAGCCTACCGGCCTCTCCGCCGACATCACGCCCAAGGCGCTGACCGTCACCGGCACCACCGTCGCCAACAAGGTCTACGACGGCCTCACCACGGCCTCGCTCAGCGGCGGCAGCCTCATCGGGATCGTCGGCAGCGACACCGTCACGCTGACCCAGGTCGGCAGCTTCGTCGACAAGAACGCCGGCACCGCAAGGGCCGTCACCGCCGCCGACACACTGGGTGGCAGCGATGCCGGCAACTACAGCGTCACGCAACCCACCGGCCTCACCGCCAACATCACGCCCAAGGCGCTGACCGTCACCGGTACCACCGTCGCCAACAAGGTCTACGACGGCCTCACGGCTGCCTCGCTCAGCGGCGGCAGCCTCGTCGGGATCGTCGGTGCCGACACCGTCACGCTGACCCAGACGGGCAGCTTCGCCGACAAGAATGTTGGCACCGCCAAGGCCGTCGCCGCGGCCGACGCGCTGGGCGGCACGGATGCCGGGAACTACAGCCTCACGCAACCCACCGGCCTCAGCGCCGACATCACGCCCAAGGCGTTGTCCATGCAGGGCCTGCAGGGACAGGACAAGGTCTACGACGGCACGCTCGCCGCCACTGTCAGCCAGCAGGGCCTGCAGTGGGTGGGCCTGGTGCCCGGCGACCAGGTGCTTCTCGGCAGCGTGTCCGGCAGCTTCGTCGATAAGAACGCCGGCTCGGGCAAGACCATCACGCTGAATACGACGCTGGACGGTGCCGACCTGGGCAACTACACCGTCACACCGCAGGCCAGCACCACCGCCAACATCACGCAGCGCAGCCTGACCGTCACCGCCGACAACCAGGCCAAGACCTACGGCGCCGCCGACCCGACGCTGACCTACCAGCTGGGCGGCCAGGGCCTCGTCGCCGGCGACACCGCGGCGGGCAGCCTGACGGGCCAGCTCGCCACCGACACCGGCGCCGCCGCCACGGCCGGCAGCCATGCCATCACGCTGGGCACGCTGAGCACAAACGCCAACTACCAGATCACGCAGTTCGTGCCGGCCACGCTGGCCGTCGGCAAGGCAGCGCTGACGATCACCCTGGACGCACAGACCAAGGTCTACGGCGCCGCTGAACCGCCAGTCACCTGGAGCGTTGACGCCACCCTGCTCAAGTACGCCGACACTGCTGGCGTCGTGCAGCTCACCGGCAGCTCGATGCCCGGCGGCGCGCAGGCCACGGCTGGCACGCACGTCATCACCGGCCAGGCTAGCGCTGCCAACTACGTGGTCAGCGTGACCAACGGCGTACTCACCGTTACGAAGGCGCCGCTCACCGTCACGGCCGACAACAAGGTCAAGACGACCGGCGAACAGGACCCGGCCCTGACCTGGTCGGTTGACGCCAGCCAGCTGCGCTACCAGGACACCGCCGCCGTAGTACAGAACGCGACGCTGACCGCCCCCACCGGGGCCGGCGTGGCGCCGGGCAGCTATCCCATCCAGATCACCGGCGCGACCGCCCAGAACTACCAGCTCACACTGGTGGACGGCGTACTGACGGTCAAGCCGTCCCCGGCCGTCAAGTCCGAGAACCTGGAGAGCCAGATCGTCGATGTCCCGCGTACGACGCTGCCCTATGTAAGCGTCACGCAGCCCGTCGTCAACGCGCCGCCGCCGCCGCCGATGGCCGACCTGCCCATGGGCCCGCCCGGCTCGGTCACGGTGCTGGGCGCCGGCGTGGGGGGCGAGATCGGCGCGGGTGGATCAGTTGGACCCGTCATCGGCGGACTGGTGTCGTCGCCAACACCGACGCCCGCTTCCTCCCCCGTACAGCCCGATGCGTCGGACGACCCGCTCAAGTCGACTCCGGTGACCCAGCCGTCAGCGCAGCCCTTGTTCAGCAACCCGTCCGTCCCGGACATCGCCACCGGCGTCAGGGCGCAACTCGTCGTCGTTCTGCCCTTGCTGCAAGTCCAGGGCAGTGAACTTAGAACCGGCCTGGCCGCGAGCCGGCTGTTCAGCCCGCCTGCAGGGGTAAAGGTGACCTACAGCGCCAAACGGGACAATGGGCAGCCCCTGCCTAGCTGGCTGCGCTTCGATCCCGACACCGGCCGTCTGGAAGGTACGCCGCCTCCCGGCGTTGACGATGTGACCGTGCAAATCAATGCCCAAACCAGCGATGGCCAATCCGCCACCGCCCGCATTCGCGTGAACGGGAGTCGCAGGCGCCAGTGATGTGACGGTGCCGGTCTTCAACGGCATCCCGCGATCGCTAGTACGAATAGGACACCAGCACACCCGCCTGGGGCGCCGTCTTGCGGCGTGCAAGCGGGCTGTCGCCGGCATCGCTCAACAGGCGTTCGGCACCGGCCACGGTGACGACGCGCCAGTGCGTGTCGACACGGTGAGTCCAGCCCAGGCTGAGGTTGGCCTTGTAGAGGCCCGCTGCCGGTGTGTAGTTGGCGTAGCCGGATGCGAGCGACTGCGCCTGGGTGACGCCGAAGTAGGTCTGCATGTATTTGCGGTCACCCAGATCCAGCGAACCATTCAGCGCGATTGAGTTCCTTGCGGAACGCCAGACGGTGTAGTCACCGCCGAACTGCACCGTCCGGCCATTGTCCCGCTGGGTCAGCGGAGCCTCCACAGCCATGTGAACGCTCGCACTGTCACCCAGTCGAACGGTGAAGGTGCCCTGGCCAACGACCGACGCCTTCACCCTGCCCATGCCGAGTAGCTCGCTGCTGCCGGTCTTGAAGTCCAAGGACCGGTGGTCCTGGTCGGTGCGCTCGGCACGGCCATTCACCGCGAAGCTGTAATGGAAGACGCCATGCTCCCCGGCCCAGCCGATGCCGCGCTGCGTGCTGGCGAACAGACCGTTGCGGTGCTGATAGTCCAGCAGCAGCATGGGGACCGCCTTGTTCTTGTTGGAACCCAGATAGTCGGGGACGACACCGATGCCCGCGCCCAGAGTCAGTGATGACTCCGTCGGGCTGAGTTCGGTCGCTGTTACCTCCGGGGGGAAGGCGACCATGGCGGCAAAGGCGATGATGGCGAGACCGCCGACGGATGACAGATGTGCGATGGCTTTCATGGGATTCACGAGTGGACAGGCTGCGACGGCATCCCGTGGATTCGCATCCTGTCGATCGTGTCTAAAGGCTTCCTGGGCGTTGCCTTAGCAAAGACTTAAGCCGCCAGCCATCGAAGCCCGCGTTCCATATGGCGATTTCTATACTCGTTGTCACTGCTTTTTGACACCGAGGCGTATGAAGCTGCTAGTGGTCGAAGACGACCTGGATCTGGGTGATGGCATCCGCATCGCGCTCTCGGGTCAGGGCTTCGAGGTCGTGTGGGTACGGCGGCTCGAGCAGGCCATCGCCACACTGGACGATGCGTCGCTGGACATGGTGCTGATGGATCTCGGGCTTCCCGACGGCGACGGCCTGGTGCTGCTGGACTGCATTCGCAAATCCAAGCGGCGTTTGCCGGCCATCATCCTGAGCGCAAGGGACACGCTGCAGGACCGGCTCCGCGGCCTGGACGAAGGCGCTGATGACTACCTCGTCAAACCCTTCGAGTTGGCGGAGCTCCAGTCCCGCGTTCGGGCGCTCGCCAGGCGCAGCGGACTGGGCGCGGATGAAGGCATTCGCCTGCGCGGCCTGTACCTGCACGAGCCGACTCGACAGGTCTCGTTGGATGGCGAGCCCGTCAACCTCTCCCGCAGCGAGTTCGATCTGCTGGCATTGCTGTTGAAGCGCACGGGCCGCGTGCAAACGCGCCGAGTCCTCGAAGAGCATGCACTCAGGGGCATATCCGGTGCAGAGAGCGGTGCGCTGGATGTGCACATGTCGAACCTTCGTCGGAAGATCGGTGCCGGCTACATCCGGACCGTGCGCGGTATTGGCTACGTCATCGATGCGACGGCATCGGCTCCGGGGGCTGTTTGAAACTCTCTTCATTTGACAGCGCGCCGGCCCAGGTTCCGGCGAAACAGACGGTTGGGCTGAGGCGGCTTTGGCAGCGGGCCAGCGAGCCCTCGCTGGTCCGGCGTCTCGTGTCGGCGCAGATGGTCCTGCTGCTGGCGCTATGGACGGCGGTGCTGGGCTCTGTGGTCTGGGGGTCACGCCACGGCGATGGCTTGTTGGCCAACGAGCCCGCCTTCGACGCCGTGCTTGCAGTGGCCGCCGAGCTGAACGACCGCCCAGAGCAACAGCAGCGCAGCCTGCACGCACTCGACCGCCTGTTGCACAACAGCTTCGGTTCGGGTCCGGATGAGACGGATCTGGTACCTTCGCTGCTGGTCTGGCGCGATGACCAGCTCGTCTACCGCTCCAGCGACGGTGCGTCGCCCCTGCGCGTCGAGGCCGCCGACAACCCAAGACAGGTCATCATCGATGGAAGACGCTGGCTGGCTCACTCGCGCCGGCGCGACAATCTGCTGGTCACGTTCCTGGTTCCAGACACCTACGAACTGGTCGTCACGCTGGGCGCCAAAGGCTACTACCTGGTGCCGCTGATGGTCAGCCTGCCGTTCCTGATCATCCCGGCCTGGGTGTCAGTCCGCATCGCGTTGAGGCCCTGGCGCAAGCTGAGTGCCGCCGTGGCCGCCCGCGGCCCCGGCAACCTGAGCCCGTTGGCCCCGGTACCAGCCCACCGCGAACTGCGCCCGCTGGTGCAAGCCCTCAACGGACTGCTTGCCCAGTTGGCGGCAAGCACTGCGCGGGAACGCAACCTGATCGGCGATGCCGCCCATCAGTTGCGCACGCCACTGGCGGCCTTGCACGTGGGCATCGAAGCCTTGGGGCGCTACGACGTGCCAGCCGAGCTGAAAAACCAGCTCCAGCGAACGAGCAGCCGTGCGTCCCGGCTGGTAGACCAGCTCTTGCGGCTCATGAGAAGTGATGCGTCCAAGGAAGGGACGTCGCAGGTGGTCGGGGACTTCGATTTCGACGCCATGCTCCGTGAGCGGCTGGCGATCTTCGACACGCTGGCCCATGCCAAGGACGTCGAGCTCGAGTACGACGGCGCATCCGACGTTTACGTACGCGGCGAACAGGAAGGCCTGGAAGCGCTCATCGACAACTTGGTCGACAACGCCATCAAGTACAGCCCGGCAGGAGCCGTGCTGAACGTCGTCGTGACCGCAGCCGGGTCCGTCGTGCGACTCGACGTCATGGACAGAGGGCCGGGCATTGATGAGGCGTGGCACGAACGCGTCTTCGACCGCTTCTTCCGCGCCCCGGATCAAACGCAGAACGGCTCGGGGCTGGGCCTGGCCATCGTCCGCTCCGTCGTACAGCGGCATGGCGGCCAAGTCAGCCTGTTCAACCGCGGCGGTGGCGGCCTGTGCGTGCGAGTCGAATTGCCGAAGGTGAGCCGACCATCGGCGGCACCGTGAGGCCGCCTCTCGTCGTGGACGTGCCGCCCTGACGTCGGACGGTTATGCGCTCCTGCGCCCCCGCGCACAAGCACGCGACGGGCGACCGCGCCCCGGGCAGCGGCCCGCACGTCATCGCGCGCTGAGCGCATCCATTTCCGCTGCCGCGTCACGCAGCAGATGCCGCAACCACAGCAGTCCCGGGTCCTGCGTCCGGTACTTGTGCCATTGGATCGCCTGCACCATGCGGGGCATGGGCATCGGCGGCTCCAGCAAGACGAGCGGCAGCTGGCTCGCAGCCAGGCGCGCAAGCCGGCTGTGAACCGTGGCAATGCGCTCCGTCCCTACGACCAGCGATGGAGCCGTTGCGAAGCTGAAGCTCGTGACATCGATGCGTCGAGAGACACCGTAGCGCTGCATGAACCAGCTCTCGAACGTCATGCCGCCCGGCGGCTGGACCACGACGTGACCTGCGGCGGTGTAGTCGTCAAAGCTCAAGCTGCCCTGGCGCGCGAGACGGCTCTCGCGCCAGACGACACAACTGAACTCCTCTTCGAACAGGGTCTCCGTGGGATGGTCGGGCGAGCAGTAGCCGGACGGAATGACGAGCATGTCGGCCTCGCCACGTTCCAGGGCCCGCTGCGGGTTGTCCACCTGCGAGTGAAAGCGGAACCGAACCTTCGCCGACTGTCTGCTGGCCAGCGCCACCAGGTGCTGGCCGATCACTGACAACGTGAAGTCCGACACCAGCAGGTTGAACTCGCGGTCGGACTGCGTGGCATCGAACCGCGGCTGCGCCGTGATCGTGGCGTCCACGCGCACCAGCACGTCCCGCGCGGCCTCGCGCAAGGCCTCGGCGCGTGGCGTCGCCTCCATCTTTCGCCCTACCTGCACGAGCAGCGGATCGTCGAAGTAGCTGCGCAGCCGCGCCAACGCGTTGCTCATGGCCGGCTGGCTCATGTGCAGGCGCTCTGCCGCGCGACTGATGCTGCGTTCGGTCAGCAATGCGTCCAGCGCCACCAACAGGTTGAGATCGAGCTTGTTGAAGTGCATGGCAGCCGGAGCCCACCTGAAAGTATTCAGCGCATCGATTTGAACGCACCGTTCTGACCATTCTTCCAATAGATGCTCGGGCCGCCAAGGCCACGGGTTAACCCGCGATGTATTCAGGCCGTCGATTCGACGGATTGACTCAAACCATTTTCCTAATGGTTCGCCGGTTCTTAACCTGAAGCCTCAAGCAATCACAAGACGGAGACAACGAATGGCCTCGCGCCAGGCGACAGCCTTGCTCACCCCGCTTTCAGCGATGACGTCCGGCCCGGCGCCGCACGTCTGCGTGGTGGGCGCGGGTCTGGCCGGCCTGGCCTGTGCCGCCGCCGCGGCGGGCGCTGGGGCCCGGGTGGACGTGCTGGACGAGCGCGCCACGCTGACGGCGCATCCCACCCACGTGAACGTCGTGCCGAATCTGCTGCGCGACCTCGTGACACTGGGCATCGCGGCCGACTGCGTGAAGGTCGGCTTCCCCTACCGCGGCATCCAGGTGCTGGACGGTACCGGGCGCTGCCGCTTCGAGTTGCCGACGCCGCGCCTGGCGCCATCGAGCTACCCGGAGGCGCTGGGCATGGCGCACGGCGAGTTGGCAGCCATACTGGTCCGTGCCGCGCAGGACCGTGGCGCGCGCGTGCACTGGCAGACCGCTGTCGAAACGCTGGGCTGGCGCAAGGGCAAGGCCGTGCTAGGTCTGCGCGATGGCCGCCAGGTCGAGCCCGACCTCACGCTGCTTGCGACGGGCCCGCAGTCGCCGCTGCGAGAGGCGGCACTGCAGGCCAGCCCAGCGCCCGCATGCCTAGGGCCCGAGTGGACCTATGCACACCTGCCCCGACCCCGCGGCTTCGACCACGCCACGCTCGTGCTGGACTCCGCCGGGCAGCGTGCCTTCGTCGTGCCCATCGGTCCGTCGACCGTCGGCATCGCGCTCACCCGCGGCAGCGCAGGCGGGCCGATGCCCGCCGTGCTGCAACCACTGCTCGCCCGCCTCGACCCGTGCACGCCACGCGTCGAGCGCCCGTTGCTCGCGGACTTCCTGCGGGGCCCGTGGCATCGCGGCAATCTGGTCTGCGTCGGCGAGTGCGCGCATGCGCTGCCGCCGCATTTCGGCCAGTCGGCCGCCCAGGCTGTGGAAGACGCCGTCGTGCTGCAAGACCTGCTGACGCAGGGACTGGCGCCCGCCGAGCTGCCTGAGCGCTTCAACCAGCGGCGCCATGCCCGCGCACGGCAGGTGTTCGAGCTCGTCTGCCAGGCGGCGCGGTCCCAGGAGGCGCCCGACGCGACCACCGACCTGCGCGAGCTTTTCCTGCGGCTGTCGCGCCTCGTCGCGGAGCCCGCCTAGCAGTCCCTTCAACCCACGGCACACATCAAAAAAGACGGAGACAACGATGCCAATTTCCTGCCCTCACCGACCCACCCTGCTTGCCCTGGCTGCGCTGCTGTCCACCGGCGCGCGGGCCGTCGACCTCTCGCCGCCCGAGTCCGACTGGAGCGTCCGCTTCGACAACACGGTAAAGACCAGCGCCATCTACCGCCTCAACTCGGCTGACCCGGCGCTCGTCGATTCGACGCGGCTGCTGGTCCCGGGCGTGCCGGCCTCAGCCTTCCCGCAGGCGCTCAACCTCAACGCCGGCGACGACAACTTCCGCAACAAGGGCTGGGTGTCCAAGCGCGTCGACCTGCTCAGCGAGTTCGATGCCGTCTATCGCAAGAACCTCGGCCTGCGCGTCAGCGCCGCGGCCTGGTACGACGCGAGCTACCACGGCACCACGGCGGCCAGCGACGCCGGCAACGGGCAGATGCCGCCGAACGCCTTCCCGGACCGCACCCGGAACGTGGCCGGCCGCAAGGCGGAGGTGCTCGATGCCTTCGTGTTCGGTGGTTTCGAGCTGGACGGCGGCCGCAAGCTCACGCTGCGCGCCGGCCGGCATGCGGTGGTGTACGGCGAGAGCCTCTTCTTCGGCGACAACGGCATTGCGCAGGCCCAGGGACCGGTGGACATCTTCAAGCTGCAGTCTTCGCCCAATGCGCAGTTCAAGGAAATCGTGCGGCCGGTGCCGCAGGTGTCGGCCCAGCTGCAGCTGTCGCCCGACCTGAGCGTCGGCGGCTACTACCAGCTACGGTGGGAGGCCAACCGCATGCCGCCGGCCGGCAGCTTCTTCAGCACGTCCAACACGCCCTGGGGCTCGCGCCTGCCCGAGTTCGTCAACGGCGCCGTGCTGCTGGCTGCCGGCGAACGTGAGCCCTCCAACAAGGGCCAGTACGGCCTGCAGGTCAAGGTCCGCCTCGACGAGACGGACCTCGGCTTCTACTTCGCCCGCTACCACGACAAGGGCGGCCAGCTCTATTCGCAGCTCAACGTGACCAGCGCCGACCCGGGCCAGTACAGCTGGCTCTTCCCGGCGGGCATCCGCACGGTTGGCGTCAGCGCTACCCGCTCTTTCGGAGACGCGAACTTCGCCGTCGAGGCCTCGCTGCGCGACGGCATGCCGCTGACGAGCAGCAACATGGTCTACCCCAACGTCGCGCCCGAGCCGCGCTTCGCCAAGGGGCGGACGGCTCACCTGAACCTGTCCTGGCTGGCCTCCCTCGGTCCGAACTTCCTGGCGCGCGAGTCCAGTTTCGTCGGCGAGCTGGCATGGAACCGGGCGTTGAGCGTGGACGATCCCGACCACACGCTGGACGGCAACCGCACCCGGGACGCCACCGCGCTGCAGTTCGTGTACTCGCCGAGCTACCGGCAGGTGTCCTCCGGCCTGGACCTGTCCGTGCCCGTCGGCCTGCGCTACGTGCTGGACGGCAACTCCTCGGTGACCGGGCTGGGCTGGGGTCCGCGCGGCACCGGCCAGGCCACGCTCGGCATTGAGGGCAACTACCTCGGCGTCTGGCAGTTCACCGCGACTTATGCGCACCACATCGGCCGAGCCGAGCCGTTTGTCGACTACTCGCCGCTGCGCACCGGAGGCACGCCCACCTACACCCGCGGCAATGTGCTGGCCGACCGCGACAACCTCGCCTTCTCCTTGCGCCGCACCTTCTGAACTCAGACCAAGAACGACGGAGACACCCATGAAGACCTACACCCTGTCCAGCCTGACCGCGGCCGTGTTGCTGAGCGCCGTTCCGGCCCTGGCGGCCGTGAGCGCCGACGATGCCGCGAAGCTCAAGGGCGAATTGACGCCGATAGGCGCCGAGAAGGCCGGCAATAAGGACGGCAGCATTCCCGCCTGGACCGGCGGCCTCACCGGCGCACCGGCCCCGACCGGCCGCCGCACCGACCCCTTCAAGGACGACAAGCCGCTCTACACCGTCACTTCCAAGAACATGGACCAGCACGCTGCCCAACTCAGCGACGGCGTCAAGGCCATGCTCAGGAAGTACCCCGAAAGCTTCCGCGTCGACATCTACCCCACTCGCCGCAGCGCCGCGGCGCCGCAATGGGTCTACGACAACACCTTCAAGAACGCCACGCGGGCCAAGCTCGTCAACGACGTGGCAGACGGTGCCTACGGCGGCATCCCCTTTCCCATGCCCAGGACGGGGGCCGAGGCCATCACCAACCACGTGCTGCGCTGGCGCGGTTCCTCCTGGCAATGGCAGGCCACGCAATACCAGCTCACTGCCGACGGCAAGGCCGTGCTGACGACCGACGGCTCCGCATCGCAGCAGATGCCCTACTACTTCCAGGACGGCTCGGCCGAGGAGTTCGCGAAGAGGCCCGAGCACTGGATGATCCGTCTGATCAACGCGGGCCCGCCCATCCGCGCCGGCGAGTCCATCGTCGGGCGCGACAACATCGACGGCAGCAAGAGCCAGGCCTGGGTCTACCTGACCGGCCAGCGCCGCGTGCGCAAGCTGCCCAATCCCTGCTGCGACACCCCGACGCCCTCCACCGCCGGCGTCATGAACTTCGACGAGATCGAGACTTTCGTGGGCCGCATCGACCGCTTCGACTGGAAGCTGGTCGGCAAGCAGGAACTGCTCATCCCGTACAACACCAACAAGCTGCTGCTGCCCAAGGACGACGCCGAGCTGCTCAAGGGCCATCACCTCAACCCCGACTTCTGGCGCTGGGAACTGCATCGCGTCTGGGTCGTCGAAGCCACGCTCAAGCAGGGCCAGCGCCACCAGGCCGCCAGGAGCCGCTACTACTGCGACGAGGACAGCTGGACCTGCGTGCTGGGCGACCGCTGGGACGCCAACGGCCAGCTTTGGCGCACGCTGTGGACCAACCTCGTCGTGGCGCCTGATCTGCCCGGTGTGGTCAGCACGTCTTTCGGCATGAACGACCTGTTGTCTGGCCAGGCTTTCGTGGCCAACCTCTTCAACAGCAAGAACACCCAGTACCTGATCAAGCCGCGCTTCCCGGACAGTGTTTTCACGCCGGAAGCGATGGCAGGTGAAGGCGTGCGCTGAAGAGGCCGACCATGAAGTTGTGGTTCCTGGCAGCCGCCTTCGCGGCCAGCAGCGGCACGGCCGCCCCCGTGGTCGATGCCCTCGATCGGCCCGCCATCGCCGTGCGCCGGCCTGAAGCCGCCGTGCTGAGCGGTGCGGCGATGGCCGGCACGCGCATCGTCGCCGTGGGCGAGCGAGGCATCGTGACCTACAGCGACGACGCGGCAGCCACCTGGGCGCAGGCCGCCTCTCCCGTCAGCGTCACGCTGACGGCCGTTCGCTTTGCCGACTCCAGGCGGGGTTATGCCATCGGCCACGGCGGCGTCGTGCTGGCCACGCGCGACGCAGGCGCCAGCTGGCAGCGCGTGCTTGACGGCCGCCAGGTCGCGGCCATCGCCGTCAAGGCGGCCGAGGCCAGCGGCGACGAGGCGCGCATGCGGGAGGCCCAGCGGTTGGTCGCCGATGGCGCCGACAAGCCGCTGCTCGACCTGCTCGTGCTCGACAGCCAGCGCGTCATCATCGTCGGCGCCTACGGTCTGGCCCTCGAGACGGAAGACGGCGGCCAGAGTTGGCAGCCGTGGATGAACCGCCTGGACAACCCCAAGGGCCTGCACCTCTACGCCATCCGCAGCCAGGGCGACACGATGCTGATCGCCGGCGAACAGGGCCTGGCCCTGCTATCCGGCGACGGCGGGCGCAGCTTCCGGCGGCTGCCACTGCCATACGGCGGCAGCTTCTTCACGGCCGAGCTGAGCGGCCCCAACGAGATCCTGCTCTCCGGCTTGCGCGGCAATGTCTGGCAAACCACCGATGGCGGCGCCAGCTGGCGGCAACTGAGCGTGCCGGTGGCCGCCTCGATCACCGCCTCCGCGCGCACCGGTGACGGCCGCGTGCTGCTGGCCAGCCAGGCCGGCCTCGTGCTGACCGCGGGCCAGGCCGCCGCCCTGCCCCTCTCCCGCAAGCCACTACCGCCGCTGAACGGCCTGCTGCCTCTAGGCGACCGCGCGCTGCTCGCTCTCAGCGTGCAAGGCGCCATCACCGTCAGCGTGCAAGGTGCCACCGCCCGCAGGAACGCCGAGGTGCAGCCATGAGCACATCAACCCACGACTTCGACCGCGCATCGGGATCGCTGGTGGAACGCGCGCTCTTCAACCAGCGCTGGCTGGTACTGCTGCTGTGCGCCGCCGTCACGGCGGTGCTGGGCTGGCAGGCCGCCACGCGCCTGAAGCTCAACGCGAGCTTCGACAAGACGATTCCCGCTCACCACAGCTTCATCCTCAACTACCTGCAGCACCAGCACGAGCTGACCGGCCTGGGCAATGCCGTCCGCATCGCCGTGGAGAACCCGCAGGGCAGCATCTACGACGCGAAATACCTCGACACGCTGCGCCGCCTCAGCGACGAAGTCTTCCTCGTGCCAGGCGTCGACCGCAACCAGATGAAATCGCTGTGGACGCCAACCACCCGCTGGGTGGGCGTCACCGAAGAAGGCCTGGAGGGCGGTCCAGTCATCCCGGACGGCTACAACGGCTCGCCCGGCAGCCTGGAGCAGTTGCGGGCCAACATCGCACGCTCGGGCGAGATCGGCCAGCTCGTGTCGCTGGATGGCCACTCCAGCGTCATCTACGTGCCGCTGCTGGCCACCGATCCGCAGGGCCGGGCGCTCGACTACCGGACGCTATCCGACCGCCTCGAACAGCTCCGCACCAGCTACGAAGCCCGGGGCCTGCGCATCCACATCACCGGCTTTGCCAAGCTCGTCGGCGACCTCATCGACGGCGTGCGCGCGGTGCTCGTGTTCTTCGCCGTCGCCGTGGCGGTGGCCACGGCCATGGTGTTCTGGTTCACGCGCTGCCTGCGCTCCACGGCGCTGGTCGTCACGGCCTCGCTGATCGCCGTCGTCTGGCAGCTCGGCCTGCTGCCGATGCTGGGTTATGCGCTGGACCCCTACTCCATCCTCGTGCCCTTCCTCGTCTTCGCCATCGGCATGAGCCACGGCGCGCAGAAGATGAACGGGATCATGCAGGACATCGGCCGTGGCCAGCACAAGCTGGTGGCCGCGCGGCTGACCTTCCGCCGGCTCTTCCTGGCCGGTCTCACGGCGCTGCTCGCCGACGTCGTGGGCTTCGCGGTGCTGCTCGTCATCGACATCCAGGTGATCAGGGAACTGGCCATCGCCGCGTCCATCGGCGTCGCTGTGCTGATCTTCACCAACCTGATCCTCCTGCCGGTGCTGCTGAGCTACACCGGCGTCAACCCGGGCGCCGCCCAGCGCAGCCTGCGCGCCGAGGCGGCCGACGACGCAGGGGCCGGCAAGCACCCGCTGTGGGCCTTCCTCGACCGCTATACCCAGCGGCGCCATGCAACGTTCGCCATCCTGGCGGCGCTGCTGCTCGGCGCGCTGGGTTACGCGGCCAGCACGCAGTTGAAGATCGGCGACCTCGACCCTGGTGCGCCCGAGCTGCGCGCGGACTCGCGCTACAACCGCGACGTGGCCTTCGTCAACGCGTCCTACGGCGCCTCCAGCGATGTGCTCGCGGTAATGGTGAAGGCGCCCGACGGCCAGTGCGCCCAGTACGGGACGCTGAACAAGCTGGACGCGCTCGAATGGCAGCTGCGCCAGTTGCCCGGCGTGGAGAGCACCAACTCACTCGCGCTGCTGAACCGCCGCGTGCTCGCAGGGCTCAACGAGGGCAGCCCCAAGTGGTACGAGTTTCTGCCCAACCAGGACATGCTCAACACCGTGACGGCCGGCGCACCGCGCGGGCTCTACAACGACACCTGTTCCCTGCTGACGCTGTACGTCTACCTGCGTGACCACAAGGCCGAGACACTGACCCAGGTTGTCGACCACATCGAGGCCTTCGCGAAGGACAACGACACGACCGACGTGAAGTTCCTTCTCGCAGCCGGTTCGGCCGGCATCGAGGCCGCAACCAACATCGTCGTCAAGGACGCCTGGCACACCATGCTGGCGCTGGTCTATGCAGCGGTGGCCCTGCTGGCCTTCGTGACCTTCCGCTCCTGGCGCGCGGTGGTCGTCGCCATCCTGCCGCTGATGCTGACCTCGGTGCTGGCCGAGGCGCTGATGGTGGCGCTCGGCATGGGCGTCAAGGTGGCGACGCTGCCCGTCATCGCGCTGGGCGTGGGCATCGGCGTGGATTACGCGCTCTACATCCTCAGCGTCACGCTGACCAACCTGCGCGAGGGGCGCAGCCTGTCGGAGAGCTACTACCGCGCGCTGCTGTTCACAGGCAAGGTCGTGATGCTGACCGGCGTGACGCTGGCCATCGGCGTCGTCACCTGGGTGGCAAGCCCCATCAAGTTCCAGGCCGACATGGGCCTGCTGCTGGCCTTCATGTTCCTGTGGAACATGCTCGGCGCCCTGGTGCTCGTGCCTGCGCTCGGCCATTTCCTGCTGAAGCGGTCACTGAGCACCGCCGAAGACTCGGCAGCCTTCTTCGGCGGCCTCCGCACGAGGAGCTGATGATGAAGGTCCTGTCTACGCTGAGCGGCTTGCTGCGGGCCACCACGCATCGCGGCGTGCCCGCCGCAGAAAGCCCCGATGCCGTGTTCGACCGCTACGTTGCGACCGGGCACGCCAGCGACATGGGCACGGTCTGGGCGCTGATCGCGCCCGACGTCGAACCCTCCGCCTTCGTCGGCTGCCGCCCAGACATGGACAACTTCGCCTGCCTGGCGCATGACGTCGAGACGACGGTGCACGCCTCCAAGGCGCGCTTCACTGGAGTCAACCGCCGCGTCGACGGCGACTTGCTGACGGTGCGCGGCGGCCTCCTCCACGCCTTCCGTTTCGTATCCGATTTCCGCGACGAGCAGACGGTCGCGCTCGTCGCGACCCTTGGCATCGCGCCCGGCGCCTCTCTCTCTTCGCCCAGCACCGCCGGTTCCGGCCGCTGACCCCCACCCACCAAGCAAGGAGTACCGCTTGTTCCGCTACTTTCCAACCAACTACGTCTGGAACCTTTCCGTCGACCTCGCCATCGAGATGGGCGCACGCATCGGCGAGATCGAGACCATGTGTGCACCGCTGCAGGACGCCGCCAAGGCGCCTGACGCGGCCGGCACCCAGGCCTTCCGCGAGACCTGGGTACGCATGACCGACCAGCTCTGCGAGCTGGCCGAGGAGGACCGCGCCAAGGGCCGCCTGCTGTCGGCTGGCGAGAAACTGCGCCGCGCGTCCGGCTACCTGATCACGGCTGAGCGGCTACAGGCGCACGACGCCCCCGGCCGGCTGCCCCTCTACCGGCGTGAGCTGGCACTCTTCCTCGAAGGCTCGCGCCTGATGGGCGATGCGGTGCAGCGCGTGGAAATTCCGTACGAGGGCAAGCACCTCTCCGCGCTCTACCTTCCCGCTGAAGGCTTAAGGCCCGGCGAGCGCGCACCGCTGCTCGTGCAGGTGAACGGCCTGGACTCGACCAAGGAGATGAAGTACCTCGTCGGCCTGCCCGGCTGGCTGGCCAAGCGCGGCGTCTCGTCACTGGTGGTGGACCAGCCCGGCACCGGCGAGGCGCTGCGGCTGCAGGGCCTCACCGCCCGCTACGACACCGAGCACTGGGCCAGCCGCGTGGTCGACTGGCTGGAGCGACACCCCGAGGTGGACGCCCGCCGCATCGGCTGCGAAGGCGTCTCGCTCGGCGGCTATTACTGCCCGCGTGCCGTTGCCTTCGAGCCGCGCTTCGCGGCCGGTGTCTGCTGGGGTGCCAACCACGACTGGCGCGACGTGCAGAAGCGCCGGCTGGAAAAGGAGGGCGACTTCCCCGTGCCGCACTACTGGGCCCATGTGTGCTGGGTCTGGGGCGCAAAGGACATCCCCGACTTCATGCGCATCGCGGAGAACGTGCACCTGGACGGCGTGCTGGACCGCATCAAGGTGCCCTTCCTCGTCACGCACGGCGCCAAGGATTCGCAGATTCCGCTGAAGTGGGCCGAGCGCACCTACGAGCAGCTCGTCAACAGCCCGCAGCGTGAACTCAAGGTCTTCACCGACCGCGAGGGCGGCGCCCAGCACGCCAGCTTCGACAACAGCATCAACGCCGGCCAGTACATCGCCGACTGGGTGGCCGAAGTCCTCGGCGGCCGCCTCGCTGCCCACCCCAACGTCTGACCCCCAAGGAACCCTATGAACATCATCGGACCTGACGCCCTCGTCTTCGGCGTCGACGACCTGACCGCCTGCAGCCAGTACCTCATCGACTACGGTCTGGCCGACGTCGGCGGTGGCCGCTTCGAGGCGGTTGACGGCACAGCCATCATCCTGCGCCACAAGGACGATGCCGACCTGCCGCCGGGCCTTGGCACGGCCAGCATGTTGCGCAAGACCATCTACGGCGTGGCCGACGCCGCCACGCTGCAGGCCATCGCCGAGGAGCTGGGCCGCGACCGCGCCGTCAACGTCATGCCGGACGGCTCGCTGGAGTCGATGGACGACATGGGCTTCGTGCTCGGCTTCCAGCTCAGCGTGCGGCGGCCGCTCGCGCTGGCCGCCGAGACCGTCAACGCGCCGGGCACCGGCCCGCGCCGGCCGGCCAATGTGCCGGCGGTGAGCGAGGACGCCGACTGCCGGCCCCGCACGCTGTCCCACGTCGTCTACTTCGTGCCCGACGCCGGCAAGGCGGAAGCCTTCTACGTCGAGCGCCTGGGCTTCGTCTGTACCGACCGCTTCACCGGCGTCGGCCCCTTCCTGCGCCCCGCGGGCACGCAGGACCACCACACACTCTTTATGATCCAAACGCCGCCCTTCCTGAAGGGCTGCGAGCACTTCACCTTCCACATGGGAGGGCCGACCGCCGTGCTGCAGGCCGGCGCCCGCTTCGTCGCGAAGGGATACCAGAGCTTCTGGGGGCCGGGCCGCCATCGCTTCGGCTCCAACTGGTTCTGGTACTTCAACAGCCCGCTGGGCTGCCATGTGGAGTACGACGCCGACATGGATCTGCACGACGACGCGTGGACGGCGCGCGAAGCCCCGATGGGCGCTGACGCGTCGCAGATCTTCCTCTTCCAGCATCGCGAGAAGTGGGCCCCCAGCGGCCCGCCCGCCAAGGGCTGAGCCTTGCAGACCGCCGTGGTGCTGTGCCGCATGGATGACCTGCCCGAGCGGGGATCGCGCGGCTTCGACCCGCTGGGGCGTGGGGCGGACACCGTGTTCGTCGTGCGCCAGGGCGAGATGCTGCGCGCCTACCTCGACCGCTGCCCGCACTACGGCGACACGTCCCTGCCCTGGCGCAAGGACCGCTACCTCGACGCCGCCGGTGAAGCCATCGTCTGTGCCGCCCATGGAGCGCGCTTCGACCCGGCCACCGGCGCCTGCCTGCTAGGGCCCTGCCTGGGCCAGTCCCTCACCGCCGTGCCGCTTGACCTGAATCCACAAGGCGAACTGACCATCGCCATCGAATCCCTACAGGAGACCTTCCCATGACATCCCCCGTGCGCAAGATCCTCATCATCGGTGGCGGCTTTTCCGGCATGGCCGCAGCCATCCAGTGCGCCCTGCAAGGACTGGAGGTCGACCTCGTCGAGGTCGACCCCAACTGGCGCTCCTACGGCGCCGGCATCAGCATCGGTGGCGCCACGCTGCGCGCGCTCGGCACGCTGGGCGTGCTGCCGCGCTTCCTCGAAGTGGGCAGCGCTCACGACGGCGCCCAGCTGTTCACCGCGCAGGGCCAGCTGCTCGCCGAGTTGCCCACGCCCCGCGTCGCGGGTGCCGACGTGCCCGGCGGCGGCGCCATCATGCGCCCAGCGCTGGCGGCGCTGATGGCCGACGCCGTTCGCGCCGGCAGCACCCGCGTGCGCCTCGGCTGCAGCTTCACCCACATCGAACCCGCGGGCGATGGCGTGGACGTGGCCTTCACCGACGGCACGCGGGGCCGCTACGACCTCGTCGTTGGCGCCGACGGCCTCAACTCCTCCGTGCGCAAGGCCGTCTTCCCCGACGCACCCGTGCCGCGCTACAGCGGCCAGGGCGTCTGGCGCGCGGTGCTGCCCCGACCCGAGGGGGTCAACAACACGATGATGTGGGTGGGCCCCAAGGTCAAGACGGGCGTCAATCCGGTGTCGAAAACGGAGATGTACCTCTTCGTCACGGAAGACCGCCCCGTCAACGAACGTGTGGAGCCCGAGCGCTTCGTGCCTGCACTCAAGGCCCTGCTCGAACCCTTCTCCGCGCCGCTGCTGCAACAGATCCGCGAATCGCTCGGCCCCGACTCCCGGATCATCTACCGCCCTCTGGAAGGCCTACTCGTGCCGCAGCCCTGGTACCGCGGCCGCGTCGTGCTCATCGGCGACACCGTGCACGCCACCACGCCGCACCTGGCCTCCGGGGCCTGCATCGGCATCGAGGACGGCATCGTGCTGGCCGAGGAACTCGGCCGTGCCGCTAGCACGGAGGTGGCGCTGAGGGCCTTCCAGCAACGCCGCTGGGAGCGCTGCCGCATGGTGGTCGAGAACTCGGCGCGACTCGGCGAGATCGAGATCGCGAGCGGCGACAAGGCCGAGCATGCCCGCATCATGCGCGAGTCCATGATCGCGCTGGCGCAGCCCATCTGAAGGAGCGAACGATGACGCTGCCCCAGATCCACCGCATCGTGACCGGCCATGACGACGACGGCCGCGCCTGCGTGACGTCCGCCGGCGCGCTGCCAAGCGTCGTGGAACTCCAGGCCATCCCCGGCACGGTCTTCCACGAGGTGTGGGCCACCCCTGCTACACCGGCCCCCATCGGCGCCGACGAGGACGACCCCACGCTCGGCCCGCTGCAACTGGCGCCGCCAGCCCGCGGCACGCGCATCCGCTTCGTCGACATCCCGCCCGACACGCCCGAGTTCCTCGCGCGCGGCCACGAGCGCATGGAGCAGGCCTTCGGCCAGGCCGGCGATGCCCGGCTGAGCACGGTCAAAGCCGGCTCGCCCCACCCGCTGATGCACCGCACGGAGACGGTGGACTACGGAGTGGTCATCGCCGGCGAACTGACCCTGGTGCTGGACAACGACGAGGTGCTGCTCGGCCCGGGCAGCGTGGTCGTGCAGCGCGGCACCAACCACGCCTGGGCCAACCGTTCCGACCGCCCGTGCCGCATGCTCTTCGTGCTGGTGGACGGCCGGTACGACGCCGGGCTCGCACAGGCCCTCGCGGGTCATTGAGAGGCTGCCATGCACGTCATCGTCACCGGTGCAGCAGGCTATGTGGGCGAGGCCCTGGTGCAACGCCTGCTGGATGGCACCGTTCTCGGCCAGCTCACCCGGCTCAGCCTCGTCGATCAGGGCTTCGGCCCCCAAGCGGAGGCCTGGCGGCGAGACGCGCGGGTCGCCCTCTTCCCAGGCCAGTTCGCCGAGGCCGCCGTGCTTGACCGGCTGCTGCGCGAGCCGGCCGATGTGGTCTACCACCTCGCCAGCGTCCCGGGGGGGCTGGCGGAGCGCGAACCTCGGCTCGGCCAGCGCGTCAACCTGCACGACACGCTGCGCTTGTTCGACGCGGTGGCGGCCGGCGGCAGCGTCACGCGGCTGGTGTTCGCCAGCTCCGTGGCCGTCTACGGCGCCCTGCAGCCCCTGACCTGCGTGGAAGAAGCCGCCGCGCCGGCCCCGCAGTCCAGCTACGGCGCCCACAAGCTGATGGCCGAGGTCCACCTGGCCGACCTGAGCCGCCGTGGTCAGGTCGACGGCCTCTCGCTGCGCCTGCCCGGCATCGTGGCTCGACCCGGCACCTCGGCCGGGCATGGCTCGGCCTTCATGAGCGACCTCATCCGCACGCTGCGCGCCGGCCAGCCCTACACCTGTCCGGTCTCGGCCGAAGGTCGCTGCTGGTGGATGTCGCGTCAGCGCTGCGTCGACAACCTGCTGCACGCCGCCACGCTGCCGGCCGGCCAAATGCCGCGCTCGCGCGTCGTGCAGCTGCCGGTGCTGCTCGCGTCGGTGCAGGCCGTTGCCCACGAGGCGGCCCGGAGCGCAGACACGCTGTTGCGCCACCAGCCCGACGAGCGCATCGAAAACCTCTTCGCGCGCATGCCACCGCTGCACACGCCCGAGGCCCGCGCGCTGGGCTTCATGGACGACATGACCCTGAGCCAACTCGTCGACAACGCGCTGGCATGAAGCCGGCCCACCAGGAGACCCCATGAGCAAGACAGAGAGCGCCGCCGGACGGGCCGTGCTGATGGCAGCGCACTGCGCCGGCATGATCGACCTCGTCACCCTGCCCGTCTGGGTCGGCACGCTGATGTCGGCCTATCGCTTCGACCCCCAGCAGGCCGGGGCACTGGTCACCTGCTTCCTGGCTGGCGCCGTGGTGGCCAGCCTCTTCTTCGCGCCGCGGTTCCACCGCGTGGCCGCCCGGCCCATGGCGGCGCTGGCGTATGGCGTGGCGGCGCTTGCCTTCTTCGGCGTGACGCTGGTGGACGGCTTCGAGCTCATGGCGGCGCTGCACGCCATGGCCGGCCTGGCCGCCGGCTGCGGCCTGTCCTTCACGCACGGCAGCATCGGCCGCAGCGCCAACCCGCACCGACTGTTCGCCATGGCCGGCCTGGCCCTGGGTGTCTTCGCCATCCCGATGCTCGGCGGCCTGCCGGCGCTGGTGTCGGCCGCTGGCGGCGCCGCCATGTTCCACGTGTTCGCCGGCGTGATGGCGGTGGCGGCCCTGCTGGCCGCACTGGCCTTTCCCAGTGTCCGGGCGCCGGCCGGCAGCCGCAGCGGCGCGCCAGCCACGCCGCTGCGGCCCACGGCATGGCGCGCAATGGCCGGCGTGGCCTGCTTGGCGCTGGTGCAGGCGATGCTGTTCAGCTTCGTCGAGCGCATCGGCAACGAACGCTTCGGCCCCGGGGCTGTCGCGTCCATGCTCATCGTGCTCGGCTTCGTGACCCTGCTGCCAGCGCCGCTGGCGGCGCTGCTGCAGCGCCGGCTGGCGCCGCAGCAGGTGCTGCTTGCCGGGCCGGCCACTCAGGTGCTGATCGCGCTGGTCATCACGCAGAGCACGGGCTTCCTGCCGTTTGCCGCGGCCGTGATCCTGCTGCCCTGCGTGATGATCTTCAGCCACACCTTCGCCTTCGGCGCGATCGCCCGGCTCGACCCGAGCGGCCGCGCCGTCGCGGCCACGCCGGCCATGACCATGATCGGCGCGGCGATCGGCCCCATCCTCGGCGGCACTCTCGTGAAGGCGGGGGGCTACACACCGCTGGCGATTGCGGCGGCCCTCATCGCGGCCGTGTCCATCGCCTGCTTCCTCGCGCTGCTTCGTCCGCAGGACAGCGGCGCTTCCCTGAGCTTGGAAAACGGAACCCACCCATGAAACTCGCCACGCTCTGCGACGGCACGCCGGATGGCCGTCTCGTCGTCGTTTCCCGCGACCTCTCCCGCGCCGTCGCTGCCGGCGCGACGCGGCCTCACCTCATAAGTGTGCTGTCGCATTGGGAGCAGGAGCGGCTGCAGCTGCAGGCCCTCTACGACAGCCTCAACGCGGGCACGGCCGCCGACAGCTTCGCCTTCGACCCATGCCACTGCATGGCCCCGCTGCCGCGCAGCCCGCAGTGGCTGGACGCCTCGGCCTTCTTGAACCACGGTCGCCTGATGGAGACCGCCTTCAACACCCCGCCCATTCCCAAGTTCGACACCGTGCCGGTCATGTATCAGGGCGCCAGCGACGATTTCCTCGGTCCATGCGACGACGTGCCGCTGCCCAGCGAAGCCGACGGCATCGACTTCGAGGGCGAGTTCGGCGTCGTCGTCGACCGCGTGCCTCTGGGCGCCACGCCGGCCGAGGCGCTGGCCGCCGTGCGCCTCGTCGTGCAGATCAACGACTGGAGCTTGCGCGCGCTCGGTCCCCACGAGATGGCCACCGGCTTCGGCTTCCTGCAGGCCAAACCGTCGACGAGCTTCGCACCCGTGGCCGTCACGCCCGACGAGCTGGGCGACGCCTGGCAGGCAGGCCGCGTGCACCTGGCGCTGCACGTGCAGCTCAACGGCCAACGTTTCGGCGAGCCGCATGGCCGCGAGATGAACTTCGACTTCGGCCAGCTCGTCGCCCATGCCGCGCGCACGCGCCGCCTGTCGGCCGGCACCATCGTCGGCTCCGGCACGGTGTCCAACGTGTCGCGTGCCGCCGGCTCGGCCTGCCTCGCCGAGCGGCGCGTCATCGAGATCATCGACACGGGCCAGGCCCGCACGCCCTTCATGCGCTTCGGCGACCGCGTGTCCATGCAGGCTCACTTCGACGACGGCCGGCCCGGCCCCTTCGGCCGCATCGACCAGCAGGTCGTCGCTGCCCGACAGCCCTGACCCGGAGACCGCCATGACCACAGCAAAGCCCAAGCGCCGCTTCGTCGACCTGTCCATCTACCTCGAGAACGACGTGCTGTCGGACCCGCCGCCGCTGGCACCGCGCATCACCTACCAGAAGCACACCGACACGGTGCAGGAGTTCATGAGCCTGCTGCCGGGCACGCAGGCCAGCGACTATCCCGACGGCGAGGCCGCCGCCGCCGAGTGGGTCACGCTGACGACGCACAACGGCACGCACCTGGATGCGCCCTATCACTTCCACTCCACGCAGGACGCCAAGCTCGGCGAGGCCCGCCCGTCGATCACCATCGACGAGGTGCCGCTGGAATGGTGCTTCCAGCCCGGCGTCAAGCTGGACTTCCGCCACCTGCCCGACGGCCATGTCGTCACCGCCGCCGAGGTCGAGGCCGAGCTGCGCCGCATCGGCCACACGCTGCAGCCGCTGGATATCGTCATGGTCAACACCCGCGCCGGCGCCCGCTACGGCCAGCGCGACTTTGTGAACGCCGGCTGCGGGATGGGCTACGAGGCCACGATGTACCTGCTCGAACGCGGCGTGCGCCTCACGGGCACCGATGCCTGGAGCTGGGACGCGCCCTTCAGCTACACCGCCCGCAAGATCGCCGAGACAGGCGACAAGTCGCTGATCTGGGAGGGCCACAAGGCCGGCCGCGACATCGGCTACTGCCATCTGGAGAAGCTGCACAACCTCGAAGCCCTGCCGCCGCACGGGTTCACGGTGAGCTGCTTCCCACAAAAGATCCGCGGCGCCTCGGCCGGCTGGACGCGCGCCGTCGCCATCTTCGAGGACTGACGTGGCGCCCGACCGCGCCGCCGCGAGGCGCGACGAGGCGACAGCGGCGCGGCCTGGCGTCAAGCCGTCGTCGGGGCCTGCACCGCGCCGTCGCGCGGCATCCTGAAATGCTCCAACAGCAGCGAAGCCAGCCCGCGCTGCAGCGGCGTGGGCCGCCGGTTGGCCGGAGTGACCAGGCACAGCGTGCAATGCAGGTCTTCGGTGTCGAAGCGGCTCACGGCCAGGCGCTCCCTGCGCTCGTAGCTGTGCAGCGCGTCCTCGCCCAGCGCCGCGTGGCCGACGCCGGCCGCCACCAAGTCAAGCAGGGCGGGCACGCTGGACACCTCCCAGCGCACATCCAGCTGCATGCCCGCCATCGCCGCCGCCGACTCCAGTCGGCTGCGAAAGAGCTGGCCGCGCTGCGGCATTACCAGCGGCAGCTGGGCCAGGCGTTGCAGCGTCAGCGGGCCTGTGGGCGCCTGCGCCACGGCGCTGTACAGACACAGGGCCTCGCGACGCAGCGGCACGATCTCCAGCGCCGGCAGCGGCTCGGGGTTGTAGACCAGCGCGAGGTCGCAGCGGCCCGTCAGCAGCCACTCGGTCAGCGTCGTCGAAAAGCCTTCCATGATTGCCAGCCGTGCCGCGGGCCAGCGCGCCTGAAAGGCCTGGATCAGCGGCAGCGTCAGCAGCCGGGCTTGCGTGGGCGGCACGGCCAGAGTGATGCTGCCAGCCGGTTCATCGCGCTGGGCCCGCAAGTCCTCGCGGGCGTGTTGAACGAGTTGCAGGATGTCCTGCCCATGCTCCAGCAAGCGGCGTCCGGCCTCCGTCAGGCGCACGCCGCGGCCGTGTCGCTCCAGCAGCGTCTCGCGCAGGTCCACCTCCAGCGCCCGCACCTGGCGGCTCAGCAAAGGCTGGGCCACGCCCAGCACCAGCGCCGCCTTACTGAAGCTGCCATGTTCGGCCACGTGGACGAAGGCTTCGATCTGGGACAGGTTCATGCGCGGGAGCAGGCCAAGGGGCGACGGACCGGTCGGACTGTACGTTGCCACCCGGTGCGACTCATCAGTTTCTGCATAGCAGCTAGGCCGAGCCAGAACTATCTCGATGGGAGTCGGCTTCGCAGAATGCACCGCATGCAAACGCTGAACGGCATTTCCTCGATGGCCACGCGCACGCTCGTCGCCGAACTGGCCCAGGCTCATGCGCAGGCCAGCGGCCGGGCCGTGGCGATGCATGCGGCCGGCGGCGTGGACGTGGTCCGGCGGCTGCGCAACGGCGAGCGCTTCGACGTGGTGGTGCTGGCCGACGATGCGCTGCAGGCGTTGGCGCGCGAAGGCTGGGTCGGCCCGGTACGCGCATTCGCCGACTCGGCGGTGGCCGCCGCTGTACCGGCCGGCGCACGGGCGCCCGTGCTGGCCAGCGCCGACGACTTCCGTGCGGCCGTGCTCGACGCCACGGCCATCGGCTACTCGACGGGGCCGAGCGGCACGGCGCTGCTGGCCTTGTTCCAGCGCTGGGGCCTGCTGGACGCGCTGCGCCCGCGGCTGGTACAGGCAGCGCCCGGCGTGCCGGTCGCGGCGCTGCTGGCACGCGGTGAGGTCAGCCTGGGCCTGCAGCAGCGCAGCGAGCTGCTGGGCCAGCCGGGCATCACGCTGCTCGGCGACCTGCCCGCCGAACCGGCCTTCACGAGCCGCTTCGGCGCTGCCCTGGGCCAGGCCGCCGGCCCCGGCGCACAGGCACTGCTGGACCACCTCTGCAGCCCGGACGCTGCCTTCACCAAACGCCGCCACGGCATGACGGAGCCTTCATGATCATTGACGTCCACGGTCACTACACCACGGCGCCCGCGGCGCTGGGTCTCTGGCGAGACCGGCAGATCGCCGCACTCAAGGACGGCACGCCGATGCCTCGCGCCTCCGAGCTGCGCATCAGCGACGACGAGCTGCGCGAATCCATCGAGACCAACCAGCTTCGGAGGATGCGGGAGCGCGGCAGCGATCTGACGATCTTCAGCCCCCGGGCCAGCTTCATGGCCCACCACATCGGCGACTTCGAGGTCAGCTCAACCTGGGCGGCTCTGTGCAACGAGCTGTGCTTCCGCGTCAGCCAGCTCTTCCCCGAGCACTTCATCGGCGCCGCCATGCTGCCGCAGTCGCCAGGTGTGGACCCGATCAGCTGCCTCACCGAGCTGGAGCGCTGCGTGCGCGACTACGGCTTCGTGGGCATCAACCTCAACCCGGACCCGTCCGGCGGGCACTGGACCAGCCCGCCGCTAACCGACCGGCACTGGTACCCGCTCTACGAAACGATGGTGGAGCACGCCATCCCGGCCATGATCCACGTCAGCACCAGTTGCAATGCGTGCTTCCACACGACGGGTGCCCACTACCTGAATGCCGACACCACGGCCTTCATGCAATGCCTGACCGGCGACCTGTTCAAGGACTTTCCGACGCTGAGGTTCCTGATACCGCACGGCGGTGGCGCGGTGCCCTACCACTGGGGTCGCTTCCGGGGCCTCGCGCAGGAGCTGAAGAAGCCGCTACTGGATGAGCATCTGCTGAACAACATCTTCTTTGACACCTGCGTCTATCACCAACCCGGCATCGACCTGCTGACCGAGGTGATTCCGGTGAAAAACGTGCTGTTCGCCTCCGAGATGATCGGCGCGGTGCGGGGCGTCGACCCCACCACAGGCCACTACTACGACGACACCAGGCGCTACATCGAGGCCGCCGACCTCACGGACGAGGAGCGTCACCAGATCTTCGAGGGCAATGCCCGGCGCGTGTTCGGCCGGCTCGACGCCCACCTCCGGCGCAAGGGGCTGTGACATGTACGAACTCGGAGTGGTCTACCGCAACATCACACGCACGGACACCGCCGTGGCCGAGGGCCTGGCGCGCCACGGCAGCGCCACCGTCCACGAGGCCATGGGCCGCGTCGGTCTGCTCAAGCCCTATATGCGCCCCATCTATGCCGGCGCCCAGGTCAGCGGCACCGCCGTCACCGTGCTGCTGCACCCGGGTGACAACTGGATGATGCATGTCGCGGCCGAGCAGATCCGACCGGGCGACATCGTCGTGGCCGCCATCACGGCGGAATGCACTGACGGCTACTTCGGCGACCTGCTGGCCACGTCCTTCCAGGCGCGCGGCGCACGCGCCCTCGTCATCGACGCCGGCGTGCGCGACGTGAAGACGCTCACCGAGATGGGCTTTCCAGTCTGGAGCCGCGCCATCAGCAGCAAGGGCACGATCAAGGCGACGCTGGGCTCCGTCAACATCCCCGTGGTGTGCGCGGGCGCCCTCGTCCACCCAGGCGACGTGATCGTCGCCGACGACGACGGCATCGTCTGCGTGCCCCGCGCCGCGGCGCCTCGGACGCTGAATGCCGCAGCCCGCCGCGAGGCCCTGGAAGCCGACAAGCGCGAGCGCCTCGCCGCCGGCGTGCTCGGTCTGGACATGTACCAGATGCGCGAACCCCTGGCGCAGGCCGGCCTGCGCTACATCGACTAAGGAACAGCGCCCTCTTGAAGCGGCGAGGAGACAAACATGACCCCCATCAGACGCGTGCCCACCCCATCATGAAAACCCAGGTAGCCATCATCGGCGCAGGCCCCGCGGGCCTGCTGCTGTCGCAACTGCTGCATCTGCAGGGCATCCGGAGCGTCGTGCTGGAGCGCCAGACGCGTGCCTACGTGCTGTCTCGCATCCGCGCCGGCGTGCTGGAGAGCACCAGCGTGGACGTGCTCCGCGCTGCCGGCCTGGCCGGACGCATGGACCGCGACGGTCATCCGCACGATGGCATGCGTATCGCCTGGGCCGGGCGCGACAGCTTCTACGTCGACGCCGGCCGGCTGCTGGGCCGGCCGTTCATGACCTACGGGCAGACGCAGATCCAGGAAGACCTCTTCGCCGCGGCCGATGCACGCGGCCAGGCCGTGCTGCACGGCGCAGCCGACCTAACGCTGCACGACATCGACGGCGCAAGCCCCCGCGTCGATTTCACGCTCGACGGCCAGCGCCGACGGCTCGATTGCGACTACATCGCCGGCTGCGACGGCTTCCATGGCCCATCGCGCAAGGCCATGCCGGCCGGCGTGCTGCGCGAGTACGAGAAGGTCTACCCCTTCGGCTGGCTGGGCATCATGGCCCGCGTGCGGCCGCTGGAGGACGTGACTTATGCCTACCACCCGCGCGGCTTCGCGCTGGCCTCGCGCCGCAGCGATCAGCTCGGCCGCTTCTACATCCAGGTGCCGTTGAGCGACCGCGTGGAGGACTGGCCGGACGAGCGCTTCTGGCCCGAGTTCAAGGCGCGCTTCCCGGCCGAGCTGGCTGCGCAGATCGAAGAGGGGCCGTCCATCGAGAAGTCCATCGCGCCGTTGCGCAGCTTCGTCGCCGAGCCCATGTCGCACGGCCGGCTCTTCCTCGCGGGTGACGCCGCCCACATCGTGCCGCCCACCGGGGCCAAGGGGCTGAACCTCGCGGTGTCGGACGTGCACTACTTGTCGCGCGCGCTGGCGGCGCACTACCGCGATGGCCGCGACGAGCTGCTGCGCGGCTATAGCGACACCGCGCTTCGGCGAGTCTGGAGCAGCGTGCGGACGTCGTGGTATCTGACCAACCTGCTGCACAGCTACCCGGCCTCGACGGAGTTCGACCGCCGCGCGCAGGAGCATGAGCTGACCTATTTGCAGTCCTCGCCCCGGGCGCAGGCCGCGCTGGCCGAGCAGTACGCCGGCCTGCCGCTGGAAGGCTGAACCATGCACGTCCAGAAAACCCCCGGCTGGCTGGACTGGCACCCCGCCCCGTCGCGCCCGCGCTTCGTGCTGCCGGCCGGCAGCGTGGATGCGCACTGCCATGTGTTCGGTCCGGGCGCCGAGTTCCCCTTCGCGCGGGAGCGCAAGTACACGCCCTGCGACGCCGGCAAGCATCAGCTCTTCGCGCTGCGCGATCACCTCGGCTTCGCGCGCAACGTCATCGTGCAGGCCACCTGCCACGGAGCCGACAATCGCGCGATGGTGGACGCCTGCCGCGCCAGCCAGGGCCGGGCCCGGGGCGTGGCCACCGTCAGGCGAGGCATCACCGATGCCGAGCTGCATGACCTGCACGCGGCCGGCGTGCGGGGGGTGCGCTTCAACTTCGTCAAGCGCCTGGTCGACTTCACGCCCAAGGACGAGCTGCTGGAGATCGCGCACCGCATCCGGCCGCTAGGCTGGCATGTGGTCATCTACTTCGAGGCGGTCGACCTGCCCGAATTGTGGAACTTCTTCACCGCGCTGCCGACGCCGATCGTCGTGGACCATATGGGCCGCCCGGACGTGAGCCAGCCGCCGGACGGCCCGGAATTCAGCCTGTTCCTGAAGTTCATGGAAGAGCATCCCCATGTGTGGAGCAAGGTCAGCTGCCCGGAGCGCCTGTCCGTCACCGGCCCGGCGGCCCTGAACGGCGAGACGGCCGCCTACCGCGACGTGGTGCCGTTCGCCCGCCGGGTGGTCGAACGCTTCCCCGATCGCGTGCTGTGGGGCACGGACTGGCCCCATCCCAACCTCAAGGGGCACATGCCCGATGATGGCGCGCTGGTGGACTTTATTGCGCACATCGCCGTGACGTCCGACCTGCAGAGCCGCCTGCTCGTTGACAACCCCATGCGGCTGTACTGGCCCGAGGAGCAGTCCTGATGGCCCTTCACAAGCCCTATCTCGACATCCCCGGCACCACCATCTTCGACGCCGACATGTCACGCAAAGGCTATTGGCTCAACCAGTTCTGCATGTCGCTGATGAAGGCCGACAACCGCGCGCGCTTCAAGGCCGACGAACGCGCGTACCTCGACGAATGGCCCATGACGGAGCCACAGAAGGCCGCCGTGCTGTCGCGCGACCTGAATGAATGCATACGCCTCGGCGGCAACATCTACTTTCTCGCCAAGATCGGCTCCTCCGACGGCAAGAGCTTCCAGCAGATGGCCGGCAGCATGACCGGCATGACCGAGCAGGAGTACCGCGACATGATGATCGCCGGCGGACGTTCGCCCGAGGGCAACCGCCGCCTCGGCGAAGACGGCGACGCCCAACCCCACCGCCAGCCGCAGGGCGCCGGCGGCCGCAACAAGTCCTGAGCCATGGCACGGATCACCGCCTCCGTCTACACCTCCCACGTGCCCGCCATCGGCGCCGCGCTGGACCTGGGCAAGGCCCAAGAGCCCTACTGGCTGCCCGTCTTCCAGGGCTACGAGTTCGGCAAGCAATGGATCGCCGAGCGCAGGCCCGACGTGGTCTTCCTGGTCTACAACGACCACGCGAGCGCTTTCAGCCTGGAGCTGATTCCCACGTTCGCCATCGGCACGGCGGCGGACTACGAGATCGCCGATGAGGGCTTCGGTCCACGCCCGGTGCCGCGCGTGCAGGGGCATCCGGAACTGGCGTGGCATGTCGCGCAGTCGGTCATCCAGGACGACTTCGACCTCACCATCGTCAACAGGATGCCGGTCGACCACGGCCTGACAGTGCCGCTGTCGCTGATGTTCGGGGAGCGCCACCCGATGCGCGATGCCTGGCCGGTGAAGGTCATCCCGTTCGCGGTGAACGTGGTGCAGTACCCGGCCCCCTCGGGGCGGCGCTGCTTCCAGCTCGGCCAGGCAATCCGGCGCGCTGTGGAGTCCTTCGACGCCGACCTGGACGTGCAGATCTGGGGCACCGGCGGCATGAGCCACCAGCTGCAGGGGCCGCGCGCCGGCCTGATCAACCGCGAGTGGGACAACCGCTTCCTCGACCAGCTGATCCACGAACCCGCCGCGCTGGCCCAGCTGCCGCACATCGACTACGTGCGCGAGGCCGGGAGCGAGGGCATCGAGCTCGTCATGTGGCTGATCGCGCGTGGCGCCATGGCCGACGTGGCCGGGGGCCCTGTACCTCATGTGGCCCAACGTTTCTATCACGTGCCGGCGTCCAACACCGCCGTCGGCCATCTGATCCTCGAAAACCCATGAACACACCCATCCGCATCGCCCTGGCCGGGGCCGGGGCCTTCGGCATCAAGCACCTGGACGCGCTGAAGCAGATCGACGGCGTGCAGCTGACATCGCTGATCAGCCGCGACCTCGACAAGACGCGCGAAGTCGCCGCCCGCTACGGCATCGGCCACGTCGGCACCGAGCTGGATGACGCCCTCGCCCGCGACGACGTGGACGCCGTCATCCTGTGCACCCCCACGCAGATGCACGCGTCACAGGCCCTGGCCTGCCTGCAGGCGGGTAAGCATGTGCAGGTCGAGATCCCGCTGTGCGACGTGCTGCGCGACGGCGAGGCCGTGGTGAGGGCGCAGCGCGAGAGCGGACGGGTCGCAATGTGCGGCCATACGCGGCGCTTCAATCCCAGCCATCAGTGGGTGAAACGGCGCATCGTCGCGGGCGAGTTCCACATCCAGCAGATGGACGTGCAGACCTACTTTTTCCGCCGCACGAACATGAATGCGCTGGGCCAGCCGCGCAGCTGGACCGACCACCTGCTGTGGCATCACGCCGCGCACACCGTCGACCTGTTCGCCTATCAGTGCGGCAGTCCCATCGTGAAGGCCAACGCGCTGCAGGGGCCTATCCATCCGACGCTGGGCATCGCGATGGACATGAGCATCCAGCTGCAGGCCGCCAACGGGGCCATCTGCACGCTGAGCCTGTCCTTCAACAACGACGGGCCGCTGGGTACCTTCTTCCGCTACATCGGCGACGCGGGCACCTACATCGCGCGCTACGACGATCTCTTCACCGGCAAGGACGAGAAGATCGATGTGTCGGGCGTGGACGTGTCGATGAACGGCATCGAGCTGCAGGACCTCGAGTTCGTCGCCGCCATCCGTGAAGGTCGCGAGCCCAACGCCAGCGTTGCGCAGGTGCTGCCCTGCTACCAGGTGCTGCACCAGCTGGAACAGCAGCTGCTGGCATGAACAGCCGCCGCCTCGGCGACCTGCTGGTCGAGGCCGTCGGCCTCGGGTGCATGAACCTCAGCCATGCCTATGGGCGACCGCCCGAGGAGGCACGGGCCGAGGCTTTGCTGCACGAGGCGGTCGAGCTGGGCATGACCTGGTTCGACACGGCGGCACTGTACGGATTCGGCGCCAATGAGCGCCTGGTGGGCCGCGTGCTGCGGCCCCACCGCGACCGTGTCGTTCTGTGCAGCAAGGGTGGCATGACCGGACAGCCGATCGGGCCGGGCGGCACCTTGCAGCGCGTCATCGACGGCAGGCCCGAATCGCTGCAGCGCGATTGCGAGGAGAGCCTGCGCCGCCTGGGCACCGACGTGATCGACCTGTACTACCTGCACCGCTGGGACAAGCGCTTGCCCATCGAGGATTCTGTCGGCGCGCTCGCCCGGCTCGTCGAGCAGGGCAAGGTACGCATGATCGGCCTGTCGGAGGTTTCCGGCGTGACGCTGCGACGCGCGCATGCCGTGCATCCAATCGCTGCGTTGCAGTCGGAGTATTCGTTGTGGAGCCGCGATTCGGAGCGTGGAGCGCTCGCCGCCTGTGCCGATCTGGGCGTGGCCTTCGTGGCCTTTAGCCCGCTGGGACGCGGATTCCTGGCGGGGCGCGTCCAGGACCCTGAGTCGCTTGACGCCGGCGACCTGCGCCGCAGCATGCCCCGCTTCCAACCCGAAGCTTGGGCATCCAACCGGCTCATCCTGCAGCGCCTGAAAGAAGTGGCGAGCGAGCTGGGCTGCAGCCTCGCCCAGCTGGCCCTGGCATGGCTGCTGAACCGCGGACATCATGTGCTGGCCATTCCGGGGACCACGCAGCCGCCGCATCTGCGAGACAACTGGTCTGCCCGTTGCGTCACGCTCGACCCCGACGTGCAGGTCCGGCTGGAAGGCCTGATGGCTGGCATCGCGGGTGAGCGCTATGCCGCCGCCACCTTTGCCGAGATCGATTCAGACCGGGGGTGACCTCGGCTGCCCCGCAGATCAGGCGCTTCGCCCCAGGTTGAAGGCTTCGACGGTTTGGGCCTGCTCCAGTGCGGCCTGCCTGAGGCCCACGGCAGCTGCCGCCGATTCCTCAACCAGCGCTGCGTTCTGCTGCGTGACGCTGTCGAGTTCGGATATCGCACCGCTGACCTTGTCGATGCCGCGGGCCTGCTCTGCTGCGGACGTCGAGATCTCTCCGATGATGCCCGCGACATGCCGCACCCCTGAAAGGATGTCCTGCATGGCCTGGCCGGCCTCGCGCACGCGTCGATCGCCTTCAGTGACCTTCTCACTGGACATCGAGATCAACTGCTTGATCTCGCGAGCGGCCTGTGCGCTGCGTTGCGCCAGCGAACGAACTTCGCCGGCGACGACAGCGAAGCCGCGGCCCTGCTCGCCGGCACGGGCAGCCTCGACGGCCGCATTCAAGGCCAGGATGTTGGTCTGGAAGGCAATGCCATCGATTACGCCGATGATTTCCCCGATGCGCCCCGAGGCCTGGGTGATTTCGGTCATGTTGCCGACCACACCACTGACGATGGATTCACCTCGCAGTGCGGAGTCGCTGGCTTGACGGGCGAGGTCGGTCGCCTGCTCTGCGCTGGCGGCGGTCAACCGCACGGTCGAGGACATTTCCTTCATCGAATGCGCGGTTTGCTCGAGATTCGCCGACATGCGCTCCGTGCGATCGCTCAGGTCCTGGCTGCCCGCCGCAATCTCAGCCGACGCCTGCGCAACCGCCTCTGCCGCCGAGCGGATGCCACGGACCGTACCGCGCAGTTGTACGGCCATCCTCAACAGCGCAGCATGCAGGGACGTCTCATTACCCGTCAGCCGCCCGTCCACGCTGAGGTCGCCAGCGGCGATGGCGTCGGCAATGCGGCGCAGCGCATCAGGCTCTTCACCCAAATCGCGCCAAACGGAGCTCACGATCAACTTCGCTCCAATACCGAGGCTGACCAGAATGACAGCGCCAATCCCGATGACGACGATCTGACTGCGCCCCACACCGGTACTGACGTTGCTCTGGGCCTGCTCCACCGCTTCTTCAGCGACTTTCCTCAACTCCTCGATCTGCTGGTCCCACTGCGTCTTGCCCAGCGTCATGCGCTGCATGCTGTCGCCGGCCTCGCCTTTGCCGGCCATGGCGTTGGCGGCCTGCATCGCTGCAGGAAGATAGCTTCCCAGCACGTCCCGCAGCTTGACGGCGCGTTCCTTCTGGAACGACAAGCCGAGCAGAACCTCAAGTTCCTTTTGAGCCCGGACCGACTGGGCCTGCGCCTCGCGCACCTTGTCCGCATCTCCCTCCGTTGCGGCGGCCTGAACGGCCGCACGGAAGTCTTCGACGGCCTGCGTCAGGCGGCTGACTGACTCCTTGGCTGGGTAGGCAACCGTTCTCAGGCCTTCCAGTGCGGCGGAAGTGCGCGCGCCTAACGCGTAGGTGATGGCAATGCCGATCATGAAGACCATCGCCGCCAATATCGGCAGCATCCAGATACGTTGCCGGAGTTTCATGATTGCGCTTCCCTGTCTCTACACGTGATTCACGTCATTCATTCCGCCGCATGGGGTCTCAAGGAAGAACCAGCAGCACCTTGACGCTGGCATCGACGGCACTCTTGTCGATGTAGCCGATCGCCTTCGGATTGGCTGCAACCTCTTTCTTCACGGCCGCGGCGTCAGGCGCCTCCTTCGGCGGCTGGCCCTTGCCGGTGAATGCCAACCGGGCCCAGGTGGCCTTGACCTGTGACGGATCCTTGCCGGTTGCCTTCTCGTAGAAGGTCGCCCGCACCGGCGAGGCTTCCGGCAGATCGATCGGCTGGGCCGCCTGGCTCTTGCCCAGGTAGATGTCGGTGATCTGCTCCTTGGTCAGCGCCGCGGCACCCGGATGCGCCACCACGGCGATGTCCGCGCATGCCGCCTGGCAGGCCATAAGCAACGAAGCAAGAGGCAGGTAGAAGCTCAAGTTCATGACGTATCACCCCAATCAGTAAACGAAGTCCATGGCCACGCTAAAGGTGGCCACGGGCTTGGAGATAAAGCCGTTGGCGGGAGGCGTGAAGCTGGCGCCGATCGTCTTCTGGGTGTCGACCCGTTCCAGCTGGAACTTCAGGTCGGCGAACGACAGCACGTCCCACCGCGCTCCCAGCGCGACGGTCTTTTGCGGATTGACGATGCTGCGGGACACACCGTCAGCCTTAGCCTTGACCTGGGCGAAGGACGCATACGGGAGCCACTTCCCCATCCGGTAGCCGGCCTGGAGGTACCACGCATCAGCGCCGATCAACGCGGGGAAATCGCTCGAACGCCGCTGAACGTATTCACCTTGCAGAACCACCTGCGACCGATCGACCGTGAAGCCAAATCCGTTGAAGGTGTAGGTGTCGCGGACGCCGGGGCCAAAGAGGGGGGCCAGGTCCAGGCCGGCGGTGGTCTGGCCCAGGCGCAACGTGTACCAGTCGCCATCCCAGACGAGATTGAAGCTTCGGGTGTTGCTGGACTTGAGGCTGAGCGCTGGGCCGTCTACTGAAGATTTGCCATAGAGGACGCTGGTCGTCAGCGTCCCGCCACCCAGCTTGACGGCGTAGCTGGCATCCGCACCCTTCAGGCCGCCATTCAGCAGGTCAAGGCTGTAGACCTCGTTGGATGGGCGCAGCGCCGTGTTCGCATAGCCGATGCGGCGCGAATCGGACACCAGGAAGTTGGGAAGCGCGACCTTGCCGAGGCGGACGTTCAGGTTCTCGACCGGCGTGACCTTCACGTAGGCCCATTCGAAGCGGGTCGTGAAGTTGTCGGTAAAGCGCTGAGCGGTCAGCGTCTGAACGGTGGCCGAGAGCCAGTCGTTGGCCTTGGCTGTCAACTGGAGACCCAGGTTGGAATCGACCAGCAGACTCGCGCTCTTCGAAGCGCCCTTGACCTGCTGCTCGCGGATGTACTGAGCCTCATCCGAGTTCGTTTGGACAGCGCCCAAAGTGCCAAAGGCACTGAAGGTGAAGTGCTCACCGATCGCGGTTTCAGCCGTCACGGGCTGGGCAAGTGCTGCAACGGCAGCGACGGACAGGAGTTTTAGATGGGAGCGTGTCATGGAGCATCCTCAGAAATGTTGTTAAACAACCATTTCTGAACTCTAAATCTGCAAATTCGATAATGAAACATGACTAAATGGAAACAACAGCGAACATGCAAATCATTTCACGCAATTCACGGATGGGCCGGTATCCTTGGACGTCGTGCGACAGAAGGCCTTCGAAGGTGATTTAGTGCCGTACAACGGCCCCCGACTTGAGCTAGCGAACATGCGCAAGTGACACCTCCCGGTGTCAAGGCTCAAGCGCCCACGAGGCCTCGGCTGCCGGTTTGCGCTGCCCCAGTGCAGGAGTGCGGGGAGCCCACTCTGATTGTCATCGTGGCGCCAGTCTCCTAGAGCTCCAATTGCACGCCATATGGTGACGCAGATGCCTTAGCACCGGTTCCACGTGAGTCGCCAGCCCTCAGAGATTGAACCGCCCCCAGAAGTTGGACTCAGTATCTGTGCGCTGCGCGATGGCCCGAGTCGCGACGCGATGTAGGCAGCGGCTAGATACTGGAATCTTCAATCAATGCCTGCGCCGCCCGCCAGTCAGCGGTTTCAAACCCTTCTGCGAAGCGAGCGAACACCGGTTCCAGGATTGCCCTGGCCTCTGATCTTCTATCGTGCCTATGCAAGTGGCGCGCGAGACTCGTTGCGGTGCGGAGTTCCCACGATGCCGCCTCGTGCTCGCGCGCGAGGACGAGTGAACGTCGTAGCAACACTTCACCTCTGGCACGTCCATCAGCGGAACGCTGTCGCAACGCACGCTCACCCTGTAAGCGCAGGGCTTCGGCTGCGCACCAGCCAACTAGGCCCGATTCAACTCGCTGGATACAGCGAGGCGTAAGCCAGCGGTCATCCAGTGTGGCGAGATGGTCCGCTAGCACCGGCTCAGGCTCCTCGAACCAATTGGCATCGGCAGACGGCGGAACCTCACCCCCGTCACGCAACGACACCATGCTCCGCAGACCTCGACTCCAACGAAGCCAGTGGGAAAAGCCGAGCAACTTTTCAAGGTCGACCAGTTGACTGGCCAACAACCTCGCCGGCTCGATCAGGCCACTCCACAACGCGATGACAAGCGAGCCCATCACGATGACTTGGCACTGCGCCAGCGGCGAATCGGTGCGCGCGTGTTCGATCGCCTCCTCAGCCATCGCCGCGGCGCTGTCGGGGCGGCCCTGCATCCACAGCGTCCGGGCGAGCACGACGCGCATCGACACCCGCAGTTCGACGGGCGACGGGTTATAGCTCAAGGGGATCGTTCGCCAGGCCTCGTCCAGCACACCACGCGCCATGCAGGCAGCCTGGGTGTGCCGACCCGTGAAGTGAAGCGTCTGGGCTTGAATGCGCGAAGCGACGAGACGGGCAATAGGATCATCGACACCTTCGGCGAGCTGTTCCAGCTTGTCGGCCCAGACGGCACTGTCTTTGAAGTCCCCTCGAATGACTGCCATGGCCCACATGCCGTTGACGCCGGAGAACCGTTGAAGCGCTTGATCGGCGCCGGTTAGCGATGTGGCCGCCGTCTCCAGCGCCGGCACGATGGAAACGCGCCGGCCCATGCCAAGGCACGCGATAAGGAACGTGAGCCGTCTGCGCAGACCCTCGGCAATCGTTGCATCGAGCGAGCCGCCCGTATGGGCGACGTCCACAGCGATGGCATCGATGGCTCGCTGCACCCGTTCGGTGAACTCGTCGACCAACAACATCTGGCGTCCGATCGCAAAGCCGGCGATCGTCAGCTCCACGCCCAGCGCGACATCGCCGTCCGGCGAGAAGGCCCAGTCGAGCGCCGCGCGAATGTCATCGATTAGCGATGCGTAGCGGGACGTCCAATGCTGCCGCGTCATGCGGTTCCAGGCACTGTCAGCCTCGGCCAACACACCGGCCAGCCAGTGAGCGTGGCGCAGGCTCACGGCCTTGCGCTCACTGGACTCGTCCAGTTTCTGACCAGCGTAGGCGCGCGTGGTGTCGAGTAGGCGCCTCAAGTCGGGATCGTTGCCGCGCCCCGGGGCGATCAGCGACTTGGCGACAAGGTCCAGCACCGCATCGTGCACCTCGTCTGCGCTGAGCCAATCGTCGCCAACCACTCGCGCCGCCATCGCCGTGCTGAAACCGCTGCGGAACACCGAGAGCCGCCGCAGTACCGTCTGTTCCACCGGTGAGAGCAGTTGATAGCTCCAATCGAGCAGCGCCGCCAAGGTACTGTGGCGCGCAGGGACATGGCGATGCCGCACCGGGAGGTCGAGCAGCAGGCTCTCGAGCTGCTGCGACAAACCGGCGAGACCCATCGATCCGACCCGTGCTGCGACGATCTCTATGGCCAGTGCGATGCCGTCCAGCCGGCTGCACAGGGAGACGAGTTGCGGCACGTCGGTGTCTGCCAGCATGAAGTGCGGTGCTACAGCCCGCGCGCGCTCGACGAACAGGCAGAGGGCCGAGAATGCCATCGCCTCCGGAATGGAGCGCGCCTCACCCGGCTGCGGCAGCGCCAGCGGCGCCAGCCGGTAGAGCCATTCGCCGCGAGCACGCAGGGGCTCGCGGCTGGTGGCCAGCACGGCCACGCGGGAGCCTGCCCCACCAAGCGCCTCGGCCAACTCGGCGGCCGCGTCGATCACATGTTCGCAACTGTCCAGCACAACCAACGCCTGGCGCTCGTTCGCCCATTGCTGCAGCACGGTGGACGCGGAGGTGTAGTCGGTGAGACAGCCAACGGTCGAGGCAACGCGCTGCGCCAGAAGCGTCGGATCGACGACCGGCGCGAGGTCCACGACGTAAACCCCATCAGGATAGTCAGCCGCCGCGACGTGCGCTGTCGCCAGCGCCACGGTCGTTTTCCCCATCCCGCCCGCAGCAAGAATGGTGACGAAGCGCCGAGCCTTCAATTGCTCTACGACACGGGCGATCGCCTCCTCCCGACCTAGGATGTCGAAGCGCTTTGCCGGCAGCGCGGTGCGCGGCGCGCTTGCACGGCTCGCGTCCACCAGCGCGAAGCGAGGTTCGGCGTCATCGGGGTACCAGGCGACGTACCAGGCATCCGAATACATGCTCAACGCGTTATTGATGTCGCCCACCTGCACGCACAGATGCTCGACATCGCCTCCCGGCTCGCTCACGCCGGACGCCTCCAGCTGTGCCACCGAAGCGCCGGCCGGCGTGACGGCGATGGCTGCCAGCAGCGCAACGGCCGGCGCATCCAGCGCGACAGCGCGGGCACCTACATGCAAGCCAAGCGGCTCAGCGGTCAGGAGAAAGGGCCCGAAGGCGAGGGTCTCGGTCTCGCGCATCACCTGTGCAATGGATTTGTCGTCGCCGACGATGGTCGCATCCACGATGAAACCGAGGCGTGAATTTGCGTGAATCCTGGGGCGAGTCGGGTGGTCGCGGCATTCGCAGTGGGTATCGTGACAACGCATTCCGCCCGATCTCCCTCCGTCACGACATGGCCTCCTTGCCGAACATCGACCTTGCCGAACGCCTGGACCGCCTGCCGGTGACGCAGCTGCATGTGATGGCGATGCTGATGTGCGGCATGGGCATGATGATCGACACGCTCGAGATGGCGTTCGGCGGCGTGCTGGGCACCGTGTTTTCGACCCAATCGCCGCCGGTGCCTCCCGTCGAGCTGGGCCTTTTGCTGTCTGCTGTGTTCGTTGGTGCGGTCATCGGCGCCCCCCTGCTGGGGTGGTGGGCCGACCGGCAAGGACGGCGCGTGGCACTGGTGGGTGTCATGCTGTGGATCTGCGTTGCCTCGCTGGGCGCCGCCATAGCAGACGGCGTCGGGCAGCTCACGCTGTGCCGACTACTCGGCGGCCTGGCACTCGGCGGCTATCCACCCATCGTCATCGCCTACCTCACGGACCTTCTGCCGCCGCAGCGGCGGGCCTCTCTGATCTTCTTAAGCCTGACGCCGGCGCTACTAGGCCCGCCCGCTGCCATCTTCATGGTGCGCTGGCTTGCGCCGCTACAGCCGCTGGGACTCGAAGGCTGGCGCTGGGGATTTTTCGTAGGCAGCGCGTGTGCTCTATTGTCCGCAGTGTCCTTCTTCGCGCTGCCGGAGTCACCGCGCTGGTTGCTCGCACGCGGTCGGGCAGCCAAGGCCGAGGCGGTTCTGCAACACTTCGAACGTTCAGCTGCGGTGCTCGCCATGCCGCCGGTCTCGCCAGGTGCCGCCGCATCAGGTGAAGCGCCCTCCGCTGCCAACACCGCGCCGGCCATCCCCATGCTATGGCGCTGGCTCGCGGTCGTGGGTCTGTTCTTGCTGAGCCCGTGGGCGACCATCGCCTTCCCGCTGCTGACAGGCGCCGTGCTGGCACAGCGCGGCTTCAAGCTGGATGCGGCGCTGCTGATCTTCGGGCTCTCGTCGATGGGCCCGCTGATGGGCACCTTGGTCGCGTCCACGGTGATGGACCGCCTCGACCGCCGGCTCGCGATGGCAACATGCGTTGTCGCCATGCTGGCCTGCGGCACGGCTTTCAACTTCAGCACCGGCACCGCAGCATTGATCGTGGCCATGGGCCTGTTCAATCTCTCCGTGGCGCTCTATGTGCCGCTGCTCACGGTCTACAGCGCAGAGTTGTTCCCGACCGGCCAGCGGGCATCGGCCAGCGCCATCGCGTGGGCGATCAACCGCCTGGGTGGAGCGCTGGGTCCGCTGCTGCTGGTGCCGACGCTACGTGGAGCAGGGCCGTCCGTGATGTTCGCCGTCGTGGCCGTGAGCCTGCTGGCGACGCTGGCCGTGCTGGCCGCATCGCCCCCGGGGCTCGAACGGCAGGCGGTCAGTTGACGGTGTCGCAGGCGGATAGCAATGCCGCGGCGCGCCGCAAGTCCGCCGTCCCGCCACCTTCGGTGATTCCGGCCAACGCCTCCTGAAGCAACGCGCGAGCCGGATCGCGCCTGCCCGCGTCTTGCCACTGCGCGGCGAGACTGGTCACCGCACGCAATTCCCACGCACGCGCGCCCTGGCTGCGCGCCAGCGCCACCGCGCGCAGCAGCTGCAGCTCGTCGTTCGCGCGCTCGCCCACCACGCGCAGCACCTCCGGCGCGCACCAGCCCACCGTGCCGGACCCCACACGCTCCAGCACGGCCGGCCCGACGAATTGCGGGGCCAGCGTGGAGAGCATGTCCGTCTGCATGTCGTTGCCCCGATCCGTGTTGCCGAGCCGCGCGCGCAGCGCGTCGACGTCGTGGCCGCGCAGCGCGAGCACCTTGCAGTAGGTGTGCGGCCAGGCCATCCAGAAGCTTTGGGCATGGGTGAGTTCGTGGTCCACGAGCCGGACCAGGAAGGACAGCGCCTGTGCGTCGTCCCCGCGCCAGAGCAGGATGGGCATGAGGGCGAGCGACAGCGTGTGGCTTAGCGCGAACGGGTGGGCGGCCTCACAGAATCGCAGCAGCTCCAGGGCCCGATCGAGTGCCTCGTCCGCGAAGCCCTGCATCCACCGAATCCGGGCCTGCAGCGTGCCCATCGACACTGGCAGCGGCAGTTGCGTGTATGAGCCGGCTCGCCACGGGCCCGCGTGTTCCAGGACTCGCTCGCAGCTTTTCCACGCGGCCTCGTACTGGCCCAGGTAATGTCGGCCGAGTGCCTCGAAGCGCCATCCCGCCATGGTGGCCGCGGCATGGGTCGGATCCAGTGGATCGACCGGCAGAGCTGCGTAGCGTGCCGCACGCGACACAACAGTGGGGTAGTCGCCCTTGCCGAAAGCGTTGACGCACAGCGCAAACAAAGCCATCCGCTGCTGTTCAGGCGAACCGATGCGATACGCAAGGTCTTCTAGCTGGGCTGGCGTGTCGGCGGGAATGATGTGATCGAGCAGGCACTGACCGCTGACCATGCACAACAGCGTCAGCAGCTGAAGTCCCAGACTCGCATTGGGATCCGCATGCGATCGCAAGGCGGCAAGCCCGGCAAGCGCACGTGGCAGGAACTCGTCATTGAGGCCAATCTCCAATTGCAGCCGCCCGGACTCGATCACCAGTTCAGCACCGAGCACGGGGTCGGCGCCGGGACCGTGGGTCCAGTCCAGAGCTGCGCGCACGTCCGGCATGGCGGCGGCATGCACAGAGCGCCACAACGCGAGCGGAGTGTCCGGGTTCCGCAGCTCTGCGTTGGCCCGAGCGAGCAAATCGCGCATGCTTAGCGCATGGCGCCGCGCGACCGCCTGCACATCGCCGTCCTCGGCGAGCCGCTCCGCGGCATAGAGCCGCGCCACGAACAGCAGGCGATAGCGGGCGGCCCCTCCGGGCTCCAGCACCACCAGCGAGCGCGAGACAAGGTCGAGCACACAGGTAATCACCCGACGCCTCGGAATGCGCTCGCAGCCGGCCACCTCAGCCGCTGCCTGCAGGTCGAAGCTTGAACGGAAGACCGACAAGCGGTGCAGCACCGCGCGCGTGTCGGCTTCCATCAGGTCGTGGCTCCAGTCCAGCAGGGCCTGCAGCGTCTGATGGCGGGGCAGCGCGGTGCGGCGCCCCCTGCGCAGCAGCCTGAAGACATCGTCAAGACGGTCCGCCAGCGCCTGGATGCCGAGATTGCCGACGCGCGAAGCGGCCAGCTCGATGGCCAGCGGCATGCCGTCGAGGTGGCGGCAGATTCTGATGCTCGCCGCCAGGTTGGTGGGCGACAGCAGGAAGTCGTTGTCGCTCGCAGCGGCACGCTCAACGAAGAGACGCAGCGAAGCGAAGGCGAGTGCGTCCTCGACGCTGGATGCTGTTTCAAGAGGCGGCACCGCCAAGGGGTCTAAGCGATAGATGGTTTCCGTCTCGGCCTCGAGCGGTTCGCGGCTCGTGGCCAGGATGCGGACCCGAGGGGCAACGCGCAGCAGGCGTTCAGCGAGTGCGGCGGCTGCGGCCGCCAGATGCTCGCAGTTGTCCAAAACGATGAGCAGGTCTCGCGCGGCGAGCGCCTCGTCCAGCAGCGGCAATGGATCCGACTCCGGCGCGGCGACGCCAGCGGCCGCCGCCAGCGCATGCGGCACCAGCGACGCATCGTCCAGCGGCGCAAGGTCGACAAAGCAGGCTCCGTCGGCATGCCGGTGTACGGCGGCTGCGGCGAGGGCCAACGCGACGGTCGTCTTCCCCATACCGCCGGGCGACACGATGGTAACCAGCCGGGACCTCTCCAGCTTGGCCGACAGAACATCCAGTTCCTGGTCCCGGCCGACGATGCCTGTCAGACGGGTGGGTAGCAACCGGGGCGACATCGGCGCGACGGTCATCGCCCCAGGAGGCACGCAGGAGGTCTGAGTCTGCGTGACGTTCATGACGAAGCTGTAGCCCCGACCCGGCAGGCTTGCGATGTATCGCCTGCCGTCCACACCATCGCCCAGCGCCTTGCGCAGTGCCGACATGTGGACGCGCAGGCTCGATTCCTCCACCACGGTGCGCGGCCAGACCTGCGCGAACAGGTCCGCGTGACTCACCACATCGCCCGCGCGCTCGACCAGCGCGACGAGCAAGTCCAGCGCGCGGCTGCCGAGCCGGACGACATCACCGCCTTGCATGAGGCGCTTTCGCGCGGGGTCGAGCGTGAAGGGCCCGAAGTTCAGCGCCCGCTCGAACTCCGGGTCAGTTGGGGAGCCAAGGACGCCTGGCATTTCTAGAAATCGTGGCGCAGCGTGGCGAGCCAGGTTCGCGGCGCGTTGAAGTTGGCCGCGTCGACATCGACCGAGGGAATCATCGTGCGCAGCACCACGTAAGTGCGGTTGGTGACGTTGCGCAAGCGCACCGAGAAGGTCCAGCTTCGCTCGGGACTGGTCCAGCTGGTGCCGAGGTTGACGTAGGTCTGCGGCTCGATCGCGATGGCAGCGGTGTTCTGCACGTCAGCGTACTGCTTCGACAGGTGCTGCAGCGTGGCATTGAACTCGAGCGAGGACCCGTCTGCCAACGGCTGCACGTGGCCGAACCGGGCCGAAAGCGACACGTGCGAGGCATACGGCAGCTCGTTGCCGACATAGTTGCTGAGGGCGGCACCGGTCGGGTTGGCGAACTCTTCGATGCGGCTGCGCAACAACTCCAAGGCCAGCGCCACCTCGGTCCGAGCGGCGACTTTGGCGGCCAAGTCCACGTCGACGCCGTAGGTCTTCGCCCGGCCGGCGTTGACCAGCACCTGATCAGGCACGTGCACGCCGTTGATCACCGTGTTCTGCAACGAGGCCAAATACTCGCCGTAACGATTCAGGAACACCGCCACATCCGCCGTCAGGCGCCCGTCCGCAAGCCGCCACTTGCTGCCGAGTTCCCAGGTGCTCACCTTCTCGGGGCGGGCGGCATAGGTGGAGGCGATCTCGGAGGCGGTGGCGCGGTTGAACCCGCCGAACTTCTGGCCCATCGCAAAACTGGCGTACAGGAAATGGTCGCCGTTGCGCTGCCAATCAACGCCCAGCCGGGGCAGCAGGCCCTGGCTGGAGGTCGTGAGCCCAGTGGCGTTGTAAACCTCCTGCGTGCGTTGCTGGAAGGCATCGAGTTTCCAGAACTGGTTGCCGCCGGTCTGTTTCGTCCGGTAGCCCCGCAGCCCCGCCGTCAGGCCGAACTCGTCTGTCCACTGGTAGTGGGCCTGACCATAGAGGCCGACGTCCGTCGTCTCCAGATGCGTTTGGCCCTCGGTATCGAGGCGCGGACGCGGGAGTGGGGGAATCTGGTCGACGATGCGGTCGAAGTCGAAGCGATCGGAGACCAGCATAAGGCCCGTGGTCCACTCCAGGCGGTCTTGCTTCGCCTGCAACTGGATCTCCTGCGAGAAGGCCTTCTGTTCCACCGTCTGCGACAGCAGGTAGCGCAGCACGGCCTTGCCGCCGATGTCTGCAATCGTCGGGTCATCCCGATAGGCTCGGTAACCCGTGATCGACAGCAGGTCGATGCCATCGCCCAACGGATGGCGAGCCTTAAGCTGCAGCCCACCAGCGACTCGCTTGAACGGCCCGGTCGTCGCGGTCACGAAGGTCACTCGCGGGGAGGAATGCGGATCGTTGAGCGGGAAGTTGCCCGTGTTGGCGTCCGACCGATCGAGAAGGCCATCGACGGCCAGCACCACGTCCGTGCCGGACGGCTGCGCCAGGCGAAGCTTGGCGCGAAACTGAGTGGCGTCGAGCTTGTTGACTCGCTCGCCCGTGGACTCGTTGAGGCCGAAGCCATTGTTGGCACGGCTCGAAAGCGCGAAGCTGCCCGAGAGAGGACCATCACCGATCGGACCGTTGACGTAGGCATGCAGCTCGGCATTGCGGTAGTTGCCGAAGCCCACGGAACCCCAGGCCACAGCCGACCGGGTCGGGTCGAGGGAGATCACCCGCACAGCGCCGGCGGTCGAGTTCTGACCGTACAGCGTGCCCTGGGGGCCTCGCAGCACCTCGATGCGCGCGATGTCCGGCAGGTCCCACAGCGCGGTCGCGTACCCGCGCACCAGCGGCACGTCGTCCAAGTAGATGCCGACCGCCTGGCTCATCGCAGGCACCGACACGCCCATACCGCGGATGCCCACGGCCTGCGGCTGGTTGCTGAAGCCGTTCGGCACCGTGACGCCGGGCACGGTGCCAACGAGATCGCTGAGTTGGGCCGTGCCGTTCACGTCGATGGCGTGCTGGTCCAGCACGCCGACCGACAGCGGCGTCTTGCCCAGTACGCTCTGCCGGCGCTGCGCCGTGACGATGACGGGCCGCAATGCTGAGGTGGCCACTGCCGAGGAGGCCGCACCTTCGGGCGGCAGGGGCGCGTCCTGCGCTGTGGCCGCCAACGCGAGGACACCCGGCAACAGCCCGGCGACCCATGTCAACGAGCCGCCGCATTCACTCCGTCCCAAGCCCCCATGCACCATCTCGACTCCACAACGTCCAGCGCGCGCCTCGACGAAGCGCCATGCCAGGCATGATCGCCGCCGCCATTCAGGCGTCCGCGTGAATCGGTGTGAAAACTGGTGAGGCCATCAGGCCAGCCGGCACGTCAGCCCAGTTCGGCGATCAGTTCACGTGCGGCCGAGACGTCGGCCGTGGCATGGCCTTCCTCGAAGCGCTGGTACACCTCTGAGAGCATGCCGTAAGCTCTCTGTCGCCGGCCCTGCTCCTGCCATAGTCGGGCCAGACTGGTGGCGCTGCGGAGTTCCCAGGACAAGGCATTCTGGGCGCGTGCCATAGCCAGCGAGCGGGTCAGCTCCTTCTCGGCCGCCACCGCCTGGTCGGGCGCGCCGCGCAGCCGGTTCTCGGCATGCGCCCGAAGGATCTCAGGCGCGCACCAGCCCACCACACCGCTGTCTGCCCGCTCCACCCCAATAGAGGACACCGAGCTCTCGACCAGCGTGCCCAGCATGTCCAGCTCGCCCATGCCCGATAGGCTCTCCATAGGCCCGAGTTCCATGCCCAAACGCAGGTTCCCGCCGCCGGCGCGCACTGTCAGCACCTTCTCGAAGCTGCGAGCCCACGACTGCCAATAGGCCTGGGAATGCCGTTCGGCATGGCGACGAAGACGCTCAACCAGCACCTGGGCGCGCTCGTTGTCTCCGCGCCATAGCGCGATGGGAATTGTTCCCATGGCCAGTGCCTGGCTCAGCGCGAGCGGGTTGTCACTTTCGGCATGAGCCTCTGCCTGGGCGGCGCGCTCGACGGCGCGATCGCAGGCGCCCTGCATCCACAGGATGCGTGCCTGCAGGATGCCCATGGACACCGACCTTGGAATGTGGCCGATGTACTGGCGATAGGCATTGCCGGCGGGGTAGTGCAACACGCGCTCGGTCAGCGGCTTGGCGGCCTCGTGCTGGCCCAGGTAGTGATGGCTCAAGGCAAGAAAGCGATCGGACAGCAACACGGCCGCCGGATCGTCCGGTTCGGGAACGTACTGCCGGATGCTTCGAGCCACCTTGCCGACCTCGCGGTAGTCACCGATGCCAAAGGCCTTGGCACAGAGGGCGAACAGCGCCTCGATGCGTTGTGCTTTCGAGTCGAGCTGCGTCGCGAGCTCCAACGTGCGCCTGACATGGACGTCGTGCGCGAAATGACGGCCTCTCGTCTGGGCCCCCAGAAAACCTCGCGCAGCACACAGGCGCAACTCCAGCCCCGGCTGCGGCGGCTGCAGGGTCCCGACCGCCTCCATCGCAATGTCCACCCAGCCCCGGAACTCGTCGATCAAGCCGAGTTCGTAGACAAGATCTGCCGCCGCCACCGTAAGCTGCACACCGAGCAATGCTTCACCTGCAGGTGAAAACGCCCAATCCAGGCCGGCGCGGATGTCGTCCATCATCCGTCCATAGCTCTGCAACCACTCGCCGATCGGCTGTGTGTCGCGCTGGGGCACGCTCTGCAGCAGCACATCGCGGCAATGGGTGGCGTGGGCAAGTGCCAGCCGTCGTGCCTCCCCACTTGAAGCCAGCTTCTCAGCAGCATAGGTTCGCGTCGTATACAGCAGCCGGTGCATGACGGCATGGCCATTGACATCAACCGCCACGAGCGACTTGCCTGCCAACCCCAGTACGCCGTCCACCACCGCCTGGGCGGACAGCTCGGCGTCGGCCAGCACGGCGGCTGCTGATTGAAGCGAAAACGCCGAGCGGAAGATCGAGAGCCGACGCAGCACCACGCGCTCGCCGTCAGTGAGAAGGTCATGACTCCAGTCGAGCAGAGCCTGCAGCGTGCGGTGACGCGGCAATACGGTGCGCCTGCCGCGAGTGAGCAGCGTGAACATTTCCTCTAGCCGCGCCGCCAGGCCGTGCAACCCGAGGCTGTCAATGCGGGCGGCGGCAAGTTCGATCGCCAACGGCATGCCGTCGAGTTGACGGCACAGGTGGGCTACAACGGCGATATTCGCCTCGTCCAGCGCGAAGCTGTCGGAATTCGCCCCGGCTCGCTCGGCAAACAATTGAACCGCCGCGAACGTGCGGGCCTGCTCCAGCGGCGTCGGCTCCGCAGGGTCCGGAGCCTCGAGCGCCGCCAAGCGATGCACCCACTCGCCTTCAGCGTCAAGGGCTTCGCGGCTGGTCGCCAGGATGCGGATATGCGGCGCCTCGCGCAGCACGCGTTCAGCGAGGGAGGCCGCGCCGTCGATGACATGCTCGCAGTTGTCCAGCACGATCAGCATGCGGCTCTCGCGTAGCGGTTCGCGCAGGTTGGCCCAGGGATCCGTTGACGAGACTGAGATGCCGAGTGCGGAAGCCAGCGCCAGCGGTACGCGGGCTGGATCGGACAGAGGCGCGAGGTCAACGAACCACACGCCGTCCGCGAAGCGCTCGAGCTGAGACTCCGCCACGGCGAGCGCCACGGTTGTCTTGCCCATTCCGCCCGGCGCGACGATGGAAACCAGACGCTGCCGAGCCAGCCTCTCCGAGAGCGCATAAGTCACGGTCAAGCGCCCGATGGCATGGCTCAGCCGACCTGGGAGGTTGTGGGTCCGTCGAGCCGGTGGCACGGGGCCAAGTACCACGGCGACCGCTTCCTGCATCGCCTCCGGCTGCTCTGAAGCAAGGGCCACCACGGGTACGACAAAGCTGTAACCCCGCCCCGGCACATTGGCGATGTAGCGTGCCCCCCCGACACCGTCACCGAGTGCCTTGCGCAAGGCCGAGATGTGCACGCGCAGGCTCGTCTCTTCGACGACCGTGCGCGGCCAGACTCGGGCTTCGAGTTCTGCCCGGCTCAGCACCTCACCCGAACGTTCGGCCAGGGCGCAAAGCAGGTCGAACGCGCGCCCGCCAAGGCGCAACACCTTGCCGTCTTCCAGCAATTGCTTGCTCGCGCGGTCGAGGACGAAACGTCCGAATGCGAGCGCCGGCAAGCCTCCACTCGTGTCGATTCGCATCGTGCGTGCTTTTGCGGGGCTGTTTTGAGAGGTATGGGCACCTCGGGAACCCGCGGAAATATAACTGGCACGAGCTTGGAGACGAGGGGTCGATACCCCTCATGGCGACCGTGCGATGCCTCATCCGGCAGCTGCCGCGACGGTGCGAGCGCAGCCATGGCGATCAGCGCCGCCTCGGCCGCAGGCAGCCAACGCGCCACGTCCATCGCCCGGCGCGCAGCAGCAGGGCGCTGCCGCCAAGCTGCAGCGCGATGACCGCCGCCGTCACACGCAGGACGGCGGTGCCACCGAGCAACCCGGCCACCTAGATCTGGGGCCGGCGAAGTCCAGAGCCTTCAGCACGCCGCTGATGAAATAGGGCAGCAGCAGGCCCAGCAAGGCCAGCCGCCGCCCATCCAGCACGATGCCCAAGCGGCACTCAAGACACGGCGGCGCGGCCGGCCACGAGCTGGCGCGCCACCATGGCGACGCGCCGGCCGAGGTGCTCCGCAGTCAGCAAGTCGGCTGGCGGTGGGGCCACGTCGGGGCCCTCGTCGGCGTTGGACTGCGCCGCAGCCCCCAGGAAGAAGCCGTGGCGGTTGACCATGTCCTCGGTTGATTTGGAATTGTTATGACCCGGGGGCAGACCGAGATTGACCCAGTGCATGCCATGCTGGGCCGCGAAAACGGCGAGTTGCTGCAGCGTGTGCAGCTTGTCGCCGGAGCGCGCGGCGGAGTTGGTAAAACCGGCCGCGACCTTGTCGTGCCACAGGCCGCCCTTGGCGAACACGGTGCGCGAGGTTGCGTCCATGAACACCTTGAACTGGGCGGACGCGCTACCCATGTAGGTCGGCGCACCGAAGACGATGGCATCGGCCTGGGCCAGCAGGTCCCAGTGCTGATCGACCTCGTCCACCGGCACCAGCGTCACCTCGACGTTGCCGGCGGCGTCGGCGCCGCGGGCGACGGCCTGTGCCTGCCGGGCGGTATGCCCGTAACCGCTGTGGTAGACGACGGCGAGGCGGATGGGGAAGTCATGGCTCATGAAGCACTCTCCTGAATAGGGATGGGAATGAAGCGCCGATGGCCTACTTGGCCAGAAAGTCCTTGATGCCCTGCACGGTGGCCGCGGGCTCCTCCTCCATCAGCCAGTGGCCGGCACGGGGGATGACCAACTCGGTTACGTTGGTAGCCGCGTTACGCATGGCTACGGCCTCCAGGGGGCCGAACGACTTTTCGCCACCGATGGCCAGCACGGGCATGGTGAGTTTGGTCTTCATCGATTCCAGGTTGTCCTTCGCGTCCTGCCGGAAGGCCTGGAATTGCGACAGCGCACCTTTCATCGCGCCTGGCCGGGCGTACAGCCGGGCGTAGTGGTTGCGCGTGCCCTCGTCGATCTTCTCGGGCTGGCCGCCGAAGTCGTTGTAGAAGCGGTCCAGGAAGATGCGTTCGCGCCCGGCCAACAGGCGAAACACGTCCTTGCCGTAGAAGTCGAAGTGCCACAGCTTGGGGTTGCGGACCACCTCATCCCACGGCGGGATGCCGGGGGGCGGCGCGTCCATCACAACCAGTTTCGTCGTCTTCGTGGGGAAGCTCGCGGCGTAGGCGTAGGCCACCATCACGCCGATGTCGTGGCCCACGACGTCGGCCTGGTCGATACCCAGCGTGTCCAGTACCCCACGGATGTCCCTGGCCTGGTTCATCTTCTCGTAGCCGTCCTCGGGCTTGGCCGACAAGCCGATGCCGCGCAGGTCCGGCACGACGACGCGGTGGTTCCTGGCCAGCTCGACGGCCAGCGGCGCCCACATGTCACCGGTGTCGCCGAAACCGTGCAGCAGCACGACGGCCGGGCCGCTGCCGCCGACGCGCACATGCAGCGTGGTGCCATTGGTGGCGATGTCCTGCTGCTTGAACGTGGCCGGATAGGGCTTGGGCTGCGCCACGGCGTGCGGCGCGGCGCTGATCGCCACGGCGGCCAGCAGCGCGGTGCCGAGCAGTTGGCGGATGAAGATCGACATGGAAACTCTCCTGTGAGTGGTACTGCGGTTGGGAATTAGGTGCGCGTGATCGACATGCCGCCGTCGACGAGCGACGCGGTGCCGGTCACAAAGGACGCGTCGTCCGACGCAAGGTAGAGCGCCGAGCGGGCCAGTTCCTCCGGTGCGGCCACGCGCTTCAGTGCATGGAGCTGCTTGAGGAAGGCCTGCGACTCGGGCGTGTCGTTCATGTCGCGGTACATGTCGGTATCGACCGCACCCGGCAGCAGCGCGTTAACGCGCACGCCTTGCGGACCGAACTCGGCGGCCAGCACCTGGGTCAAACCGATGAGCCCGGACTTGCTGGCGGCATAGGCCGCCACGCCAGGGAAGGCCGCGCTGTAGCCGACGAACGTGGACGTGAAGATCACCGAGCCGCCACCGTTCTTGAGCATCTGCGCGATCTGGTGCTTGGCGCCAAGGAAGGCGCCGGTGAGGTTGACGGCCAGCGCATCCACGAAGCCCAGCGCCGAAACCGCCGTGGACGGGCCCTGCTCACCGAGCGTGCCTGCGTTGTTGAAGGCCACATCCAGGCGGCCGTAGCGCTGCACGGCAAGCGCCACCAGCGCCTGTGCATAACCCTCCTCTCGCACGTCGCCGGCCAGCGAAAGCGCCGAACCGCCGCGGGCGTCAATCTCGCAGGCGAGGTCCTTCAGCTCGGCAGAGCGCCGCGCGCCCAGAACGACCTTGGCGCCTTCAGCCGCGAACAGCAGTGCGCTGGCGTGGCCTATACCGGAACTGGCGCCGGTGATGAGGGCCACCTTGCCCTTGAGACGTTGGCTCATTCGGAACTCCAGGGTCCGTGTTCGATGGCCTGAAGGTTGGTCGATCGCCGCGTGAAGTGCGAGTGAATCGGCGCGATTCCTCGTGAGCGATCTGTGAACGCGGGTGTGAAGCGTCGCGCTCGCAAGACTTCACGCCACTTCACTGGCCTCGGCGCGCCCTCTTGCTGACCATGGCGATGCCGGGCCGAGCCCCGATCAGGAGAGAACCATGCTGATACCCACCGCGATACATGTGCGGGTCACCCACCCCGAACCGCTCGTCCACCGCGGCATCCTGGCCACCTTGAGCGCGGACAGCCGCTTTCAGGTGGACGAGCGAGGTCCGGACGAGCCCTCATTCCCCGACTTGTCGCCGCCTCAGGTGCTCATCACCGACCTGCCTTTTGGCATCACAGCCGTGCTGCAGCGCACAGCAACGCCCGCTGTGCTGGTGTTGTCGCACCTCGACGGTGAGCTGAGCATCCGCGGCGCGCTGCAGCATGGCGTGAAGGGCTACCTCACTCACGACTGCCTGCCGGAGCAACTGGTAGACGCCGTCATGATGCTGGCCCGCGGCCAGCGCTACCTGCAGGGCAGCGTCGTGCAGCGCCTGGCGGACACCTTGTCGCAGGACCTTCCCACACCGCGCGAAGGCGACGTGCTGCGCCTGATGGCCACCGGGTTGTGCAACAAGGCCATCGCTGCGGAGCTCAACATCGGCTGCGGGACCGTGAAGACGCACGTCAAAGCGTTACTGGACAAGCTCGGCGCCCAGACCCGCACCGCCGCCGCCGACATCGCCAAACGCCGGGGCCTACTAGACCCAGTGGCTGCCAGCCTGGCCAGCGACCGGCTCGTACGGCGGCGAGGAGGCCATGCCGGGCGCCACCTACAGGCATCGGCGCATGCGCTCGCCTGAGTCTTCGCCAACTTTCACATCGATTCACGCCTGAGGTGCCCTGCGCCAACGATGATTCCTGGACGCGCAATGCCGCCGCGAAAAGGGTGTGTCGCATGTTCGACGTGGGGAGCGTGAAGGAGGCAGAACCGGACACCGGGCCGGCGGCTGTCGCCTTCGGCCCCTTCCGCTACGACCCGGTCCAACATGTCGTCAGCGACTGCCACGGGCCGCTGCGCCTAGGCAGCCGGGCCGTGCATCTGCTGTCCGTCCTGCTCGAGCAGCCGGGCCGGCTGTTCAGCCGCGACGAGCTCGTCGCCAGCATATGGCCGCACACGGTAGTTGAGGAGACAACTCTGCGCGTGCACATGTCCGCACTGCGCAGGGCGCTGGGCGACGGCGTGGCCGGCGCCCGCTACATCGCCAATGTGCAAGGCCGCGGCTACGTCTTTGTCGGAGAAGCTCGCCCCTTCCGTGCCGCCAGGCCTTCTGAAACGCCTGACATCCCTCCACCGTCCGACGCCCCCCGGCTGCCACCCCGCCTCACCCGCCCCATCGGGCGCCAGCACGCCATTGACCAGCTCGTCGAGTTGCTGGGGCGCGAGCGGCTCGTGACCATCGTCGGTGCGGGCGGCATGGGCAAGACGACAGTCGCGTTGGCCGTGGCCGACGTGCTAAGCCGCCGCTTTGCCGAAGGCATCCACCTCGTCGACTTCTCGCACCTGTCAGACCCGGCGCTGGTGACCGCCGAACTCGGACACACCCTGGAGCTGATCGTGCCATCGGACGGCTCGACTGCGGCGCTGGAATCCGCGCTGAACGACAAGCGGTTGCTACTCATCTTCGACAACTGCGAGCACGTCATCGACGCCGTCGCGGCGCTGGTTCACCGGCTCCTTCACACCTGTCCCGGCCTGCATTTCTTGGCCACCAGCCGCGAGCCCCTGGACATTGAAGCCGAATGGCTGTTCAAACTGCCGCCGCTGGCGCTGCCGTCACCCCATGAGTGGCTGGATCTGAAAGACCTGCTCGCCTCCCCTGCCATCGCGCTCTTTTCGGAACGCGCACAGGCCAGTTGCGATTCGTTCTGCCTGACCGAAGCGCTGGCACCGGCCGTGCGGCAGCTGTGCGACCGATTGGACGGCATTCCGCTGGCCATCGAGCTGGCCGCAGCGCGGGTGGACAGCCTCGGTGTGCACGAGCTGCTGCGGCGGCTGGAAAGCGCCTTCGAGCTGCTCACGCGCGGCCGTCGCACGGCACTCACTCGCCACCGTACGCTGCAGGCTGTGATGGACTGGAGCTACGACCTGCTCAGCGACAACGAACGCCTGGTGCTGCAGCGCCTGTCGGTGTTCCGTGGCGCATTTGACCTCGACGGTGCGGTCGCGGTCGCTACCTGCGCGCGCCTTGACCCGCAACGCGTCATCGAAGGCGTGCTGAGTCTGAGCGCGAAGTCTCTCATCGTGCTGGAGACGGCAGACGACCTGCGCGTGCACCGCCTGCTCTACATCACGCGTCTCTATGCTGAAAAGCGGCTGGCCGAGAGCGACGATGCGCCGGAGGTGCACCGACGGCATGCCACCTTCATCGTTGAAGGTCTGCAGCGTACGGGCCGCCCGTAGCGGCATCTCGCAGTACCACTTCGCCTGACGCTTCGTTGTCTTGTGCCGCCATGAGCGCTCCTGCCGCCGGAGCGCTTGTCGCTGGCCATCAACTCGAGCCGAAGCGGCAACAAATGCAACCGCCCGCCGCGATCCGTACACGGCCGGACAGCTCTTGAGCACTGCTCTTCAGCTCGCCATCCGCCTGCGCCAGTTCATCCGGCAACGGCTTCATGCTCTCGTAGTACTGCCGTCCGGCATCAGTCACCTTGACCACACGCGTGCTGCGATGAAGCAGCTGCACGCCGAGCCGTCGCTCCAGCGCACTCACGGACTTGCTGACGCCGGACCGCGAGTCACCCATGCGGCGCGCAGCGGCCGAGAAGCCCTCGGCCTCCACCGCGGACAGAAAGGCGGTCAGTTCTTGAATTCGAGGTCGATTCATCGAATGCATCGACAGGCACTCCAGCGGACTGGCAAGTCCGCAACGCTGTATTCAAAGCGATCGTGACAAGCCGGTGGCAGCCCAGCGCAACACGGCGGGCAGGCCGGCACGGTAAACGGCGCGCACAAGCAGGACGCCGCCGCCAACCTCCACGAGCGCCCAGGGCACATGAACGGCGTGCAGCAGCCCCCGGTGCCAGACATCGACGCGGCAGCTTGCTTCGCCGGCATGACAGTCGATGTGGGCCTCCGGCCAGATCAGTTCAAAGACGTAGCGCACCGTAGCGGTACTCGCGAGACGCTTCACGTCAGTCGCATCCGCCAACGCGCATGCGGCGGACGGTGATTGGTCGATCCGCGAACCGCCGTGGACGAATCGTGACAGCCCTGATGACCAAGACATGGCGCACTCCCATCGTGAAACGTCAGGCGACTGTGAAGCGAGGCCAAGCGGCGGACACCCCCCGCATGGGAGATGCAGACACTGCCATGTGGCAGGAGCGCGCGGCGGGACGAGTGCCTAGTCTTTAGGCACTCCCCACCCGGGCTCATTGCCAGAAAGGTTGTTTGTCATGCTTGGACTCTCCGCCCTCGGTACAGGGCACACGGCCATCGCCCTCGTCGCCGTGCTCAGCGGCTTCGCCATGTCGCTGCGCTTTGGTCGCATCGGTACCGACCTCGCGCTCGGCAAGATCTACATCGCCTGCACGGCGCTGGCCTGCCTGACCAGCCTGGGCATCTTCATGCACGGCGGCTTCAACGTTGCCCACAGCCTCGCGCTCATCACGCTCGTCGTGCTCGGCATCGCCCTGGCGGCCGGCCGCCACCGCGACACCAGCCGCGCGGCCACCTACGTTGAAACGCTGGGTTACTCCACCACCCTCTTCTTCCACATGATCCCGGCGCTGAACGAGACGTTCACACGCATCCCTGTCGGCGCACCGCTGTTCACTGGCCCGGACGACCCTGCCCTGCAACGGGTCTTTGGCTTTGTCTTCCTCACCTACCTGCTGGGCATCGGCCTGCAGGTGCGGCACATCTGGAGAACGCCGCTGCAGATGCGCAGGACCTGGCTGGCCTGATGCCCACATCCTCGCCCCCTTCATCAAAGGACCGCACCATGACCCGTTCCATCAGGCGCGCTCTCGCCGCAGGCATCGTGACCATCGCCACCGCCTCGGTCATGGCCGCGCCCCCCAAGCCCACCATCGTCCTGGTCCACGGGGCGTTCGCCGGCTCGTCGAGCTGGAACGGCGTCGTCGCTGAGCTCATCCAGCAGGGCTACACCGTCATCGCCGCCGCCAATCCGCTGCGCAGCGTGGCCACCGACGGTGCTTACGTCGCGGCGCTCGCCCGCTCGGTCGACGGCCCGGTGGTGCTGGTCGGCCACTCCTACGGCGGCGCCGTCATCTCAGCTGCGGCCAACGGGCTGCCGAATGCCAAGGCGCTGGTGTTCGTCGCGGCCTTCTCGCCCGACCAGGGTGAGAGCGCCCTCGCGCTGACAGCCAAGTTTCCCGGCTCCACGCTGCCGCCCACGCTCGCTGTGCCGGTCAAGCTCGCCGACGGCGGCGAAGACCTCTACGTGCAGCAAGACAAGTTCCCGCAGCAGTTCGCCGCCGACGTGCCGCTCGCGCAGGCCCAGACCATGGCGGCGACGCAGCGTCCGATCAAGGCGACGGCGCTGTCAGAGGCTGCGCCCGCGCCGGCATGGAAGGACCTTCCCTCCTGGGCCATCTACGGCACCGGTGACCTCAACATTCCTCCGCAAGCCATGGCCTTCATGGCCGAACGCGCGAAGGCGAAAAGGACCGTCGTGGTGAAGGACGGCTCGCACGCGCTGATGGTGTCCCATCCGCGCGAAGTCGCCGCGCTGATCGTGGAAGCCGCCCGCTCGAGCAGCCGCGACTGACAGCACCGCCGGGAGTGAAGCATGACCCACACCATAGCCTCGGACGGCAAGCGCTCCTCGCTGGCTCTCTACGCGCTGACCCTCGGCGCCTTCGGCATCGGCACCACCGAGTTCGTCATCATGGGCCTGCTGATACAGCTCGCTGCTGACCTGCATGTCAGCCTGCCCAGCGCCGGCCTGTTGATCTCCGGCTACGCGCTCGGCGTCTTTGTGGGCGCGCCGCTGCTCACCGCCGCGCTCAGCAAGGTGCCACGAAAGACCGCACTGCTGGCGCTCATGGTCATCTTCACGCTGGGCAACCTGGCCTGCGCTGTGGCACCGAGCTACTCGGTGCTGATGGTCGCTCGCGTGGTCACGTCGCTGGCCCACGGCACATTCTTCGGCGTCGGCGCGGTGGTGGCCGCCAGCATGGTGCCTCCGGACCGCAAGGCGGCGGCCATCTCGACCATGTTCACCGGCCTCACCGTCGCAACGCTGCTCGGCGTGCCCGCTGGCTCGTGGCTCGGCCTGCACTTCGGGTGGCGGTCCACGTTCTGGGCAGTGTGCGCCATCGGCGTTCTCGCGACGGCGGTCATCGCGCTGTTCTTGTCGGCGCGCGAGGCCGGCTGCGGCAGCGGCGTGTCGTTGACGGAAGAGTTCAAGGTGCTCGGCCGCCTGCACGTGCTGCTCGGCCTCGCGGCCACCGTCTTCGGCTTCGCCGGCGTCTTCGCCGTGTTCACCTTCATCCAGCCGCTGCTGACGCAGGTCAGCGGGTTCGCCGAGGCCGAAGTGTCAGCGATCCTTCTGGTGTTCGGCGTCGGCATGGTGCTGGGAAATGTCATCGGCGGCAGGCTGACGGACCGTGCGCCGGTGCTCATGCTGCTGGGCTCGCTGGCGGCGCTGGCCGGTGTGCTGGTGCTGATGGGCTTCGCCATGGGGCACCGTGCGACTGCGGTGCTGTTCGTCGGCCTACTGGGCACGGGCGCCTTCGCTACGGTGTCGCCCTTGCAACTGCGCGTGCTGAATCAGGCGCGGGGCGCCGGGCAGAGCATGGCCTCCAGCCTGAACATCGCGGCCTTCAATCTCGGCAACGCGCTCGGGGCGTGGCTGGGCGGTGTCGTGATCGCGCGCGGCCCCGGCCTGGCAATCTTGCCCTGGGTTGCCGCGGGACCGACGCTCCTGGGCCTGGCCGTGGCGGGCTACAGCGTGTGGCGGCAGCGTGCCGCGGCGCATCGCGCCGTTCGTCCCGCGCGGCATCTGCCTGGCGGGGTCTCATGAGGCTAGGCCTGATGTGGGCGCTCCTCAGGTTCCAGGCGCCCTTGGTGCTTAGTCTTTGTGCGCCGCCGGCGAGCCGGGCCGAGCCCAGCGTTAGCGTCTATGGACTGCTGGACACGACGCTCCGGCATGCGACGCACGCTGACGCGGGAGGCTCAAGCCTGTTCAGCATGAATGACGGCGCCTTCACAGGCAGTCGACTGGGATTTCGGGGCACTGAGGATCTGAGCAGCGGAATGAAGGCCTTCTTCTCAATCGAGCAAGGCCTCGATCCGTCTGCCGGCACGCTGATGCAGGTCACGGCCGCGGCCAACTACGGCCAGACCGCGGCGCCGGCAGGTCGCGCATTCGGCCGGGAGGCGCTAGTCGGACTGAACGCCGGGAGCGCAGGAACGCTGACGATCGGACGGCAGTACACGCTGGCCAACGTGTATTCCGGCCGATTCCAGCCCAACGCCAATCCGAACCAGGAGGTGCTCGCGCTGCTGGTCGGGCACCAGTTGATCCGGCAGGACAACATGGTCCAGTACACCGTCGACGCCGGTCCGGTCAGCGCCAGCGTCAGCGCGACGCTCGGCGAAGGCATGAACGGCGCATCTTGGGCTTTCGCAGTCGCGTACAAGGCGGACGGCGTCGATGCAGCGGCGTATTCATCGTCCATGCATAACGTCGACAACTCGGAGACGCGGCGCGTGCTAGGCACGGGCGCGGCATTCAAACTCGCCAGCGGTTGGAAGGCTTACCTTGGCACGATGAAGCGACGCGACAGCCTCAGTCGGCAAACCAACACGGTCTGGGTGGGCGCCCTGGCTTACTCCGCCGGGTCGTTCGTTTACACCCTGAGCGCCGGCGAGGACCGCCAGCGGCGAGTCGCTGCAGGCTCCAGGCAGCTCGCGTGGCTGCATGTGGACTATCTGCTATCGAAACGCACAGACTTGTACGTCGTGCTGGACGCCAACCGGATAACGGGGGCCTATCCGCTAACAGCGTTCATGACCCATCGGGGCCAGCAGCACGGCGCCGCGCTCGGCGTCCGGCACCGCTTCTAGCGGCGTTGATCAGCGCAACGGCGACACTTCGAGGAAACGGCGCACCGCTGCAATGAGCTCGGCGGGGCGCTCTTCCAGCACCCAGTGGCCCGCGCCGGCGATGACCTCCTCCGTGACATCGTCGGCCACGTTCCTCATCACCGCGGCCATCGTCGTGCCGTAGGACCGCCCGCCGCCGACCGCCAGCACCGGCATCGAGAGCTTGGCCTTGGCGGCGAACGCGCGGTTGTCGACGGCATCCTGGTCGAAGGCCTTGAACTGCTCGAACGCCGCGCGCATGGCGCCGGGCTGGCCGTAAAGAGCCGCGTAGTGCCCACGCCAGCTCTCCGGGTAGCGGTTCCCCGGGGCCGCGAACTCGTTCCAGAAGCGATCCAGGTAGATGCGCTCACGGCCGGCCACGAGGCGCTCGGCGTCCGCGCCCCAGAACGACCAATGCCACACCGCATGACGTCGAGCGATCTCGGTCCACGGCTCGATGCCGGGCAGTGGCGCATCGATGATGGCAAATCGAGTCACGCGGCCCGGGTACTGCGCCGCAAACGCATAGCCCACCATGTTTCCAATGTCGTGGGTGACCAGCGCCACAGGCCCGACGCCCAGGCCGTCCAGCACCGCCGCGAGCTGGCGGGCCTGCGTCTTCTTGTCATAGCCGCCCTCGGGCCGCGCCGACAGGCCCATGCCCCGCAGGTCCGGAATAATGACGGTGAAGCGCTCCGCCAATCGGGCCGCCAACGGCGCCCACATGTCGCCGGTTTCGCCAAAGCCGTGCAGCAGGACCACCGCTGCACGGCCCTGGCCGCCGATACGCACATGGAGTGTGGCGCCCTCGCCTTCGAGGTCGCGAACCGCGAAGCTCTCGGGAAACACGGGCACAGCTGTGTCCGCCTGGCAGGGCAGCCCCGCCATCAGCAGCACGGACAGGGCCAGCGGGCCGGCCCAGCGTTGCCAACGCGGCGCGTCGGCCCGTGTGGAAGTTGAATGCGGCATGGGGTGCTCCTGGACTGAGTGGCTCGTCAGTCTTGACGGCCCCGCTAGCTGCTGCATGCCCCAAAGGAGAGAAGCGCGCCTGGTCCGACCGGGAGTGGGCACACGGCCCTCGTCCACTGACAGTGTGCTCACCCTTTGAGGAGCAACGTCATGAGTCCACAGTCCCTTCCCCTACCGGTACGCCGCCCGCGCGCCCGAGCACTGCGATGCACCGTGCTGGCCCTGGCACTGCACGCAGCACAGGCCTTCGGCGCCCCCGTGGAATCCGCCGGCAAGATGACCTTCGTCGATGAGAACACTGTGGTCATCGCGGACTGGCGCGCCGGCCAGTTGCATACCCTCACCTTGCCGCCGGTGACCTCCCGCACGCCGACGCCGTTCAATTTGAAGGATGTGTCGGGCGCCATCGCCACTGCGTTGCACACCCGCCCGGAACGGCTGCGCTTCGAGGACATGGCCGTCCGGCCGGGCAGCGAGGTCGCCTACATCACGCTGTCGGTCGACGGAGGCACCGCGGGCACCCCGCACAAGCCGGTGCTCGTCTCCGTCGACGCTGCGGGCAAAGTGGGCCGGGTCGACATGGAACGCAGCAAGCGCGAGTCAGTCGCTATCGGCAACCTGCCCGCTGCCGACAAGAAACTTTGGCGCGACACGCAGGCCGCTAGCCTCACCGTGACCGACATGAAGTTCCACGACGGCAAGCTCTACGTGGCCGGGCTGTCCAACGCGACGTTCGCGTCGACGCTGCGCGTCTTCGACTTCCCCTTCAAAGGCGGTGCCGCTGTCAGCAGCGTCGAGATGTACCACCCGGTGCACAACCAGCTGGAAACCCGCGCACCCATCCGCAAGATGGTGATCACGAACCTGAACGGCGAGCCAACGCTGGTCGCAGCCTTCACCTGCTCTCCGTTGGTCACCATTCCCCTGAAGGACCTGAAGGACGGGGCCCACATCGCAGCGAAGACAGTGGCAGAGTTCGGCTGGGGAAGCGCGCCGGCCGGTATGGTGATGTTCGACGCCGGGCAAGGGCCGATGGTGCTGCTGACGCATTCGCACAAGTCCGCCGACTTGGTGTCTGTCGCCGACATCGCCGACGCGTCCGCGAAGCCAGGCCTCTCCACGCCGATCAAATGGCCGGCCGAGCCGACGCTGGGCCTCAAGTCCACGTACATCCCGATGCGCGTGGCCCAGATCGACAACCAGGACGCCACCTTCTTCGCCGCACTGCGCCGTAACGAGGCGAGCGGAGCCATGGAGCTGGTATCCATGCGCAAAGGCTTGTTCCTGCGGCTGAGCGACTTCGTCAACGAGTACGACTTCGCGGACTTCAAGTACCCGGAGAACGACCAGTGGAGCGGCGTACACCGCACGCTGCGCATTGACGAGGGCTATGCCGACCTGGCGCCGCCCGCCAAGCCATGAAACGCCTTTGCCGGGTCATGGCGATCGCGAGCCTGGCAGCGGCATCCCTCGCCCGCGCCGCTTCCGTGGACATCCACCCCGCCGGCGCTGAGGTGCCGGAGAACTTGCTGAGGTTCGAGTTGCGCTTCGACCGACCTCAGGCGCTGCCCTTCGACGTCGAGCGGCTGATGCTGCTCGATGCCGATGGCCAGGAAATCCGGCACGCGCTGCTCGACGTCGCATTGCCCGACGCGGACGGTCGGCGAATCACCGTCCTGCTCGACCCGGGACGTGTGAAGTCCGGCGTCGGGCCCAACCTGGCAGCAGGGCGCGCCCTGAAGGAAGGTGCCACCATCAGCCTGCGCGTCGCGGGCCGCGATGCGCACGAGCCACCTACGGTCAAGTCCTGGCGGGTCACTGCCGCCGCGTCGCAGCCGCTGCGTCCCAGGCAGTGGCGCGTTCGCCCGCCACGCAGCGGCACACGGGACACGCTGTCCGTTGACCTGAGAACGCCGATCAGTTCCGTCGGCGAGCGGCTCATCGCCGTGCTGGACAGCCAGGGGCGCCGCGTTGCCGGTACCACCACCCTCAACGATGGCGACTCAACGTGGCGCTTCAGGCCGTCGCAGCCCTGGACTCTGGGCCAGCACCGGCTGGTGACACATCCAGGCCTCGAGGACCCCGCCGGCAACCGGCAATGTGCGGCCTTCGAGGCGCCGCTGAGTCATGACGAGACGTGCGATGGCGCGAGCCTGCCGTTCACGCCGGTGAACCTGATCCGAAGCGTCGGCCATCCGGCGCACCCAGCCACTTCCTGAGGAGAGTCAACATGGATCTGAAACTCGAGGGCAAGCTTGCCCTGGTCAGCGGCAGTACGGCCGGCATCGGCTACGCCATCGCGCGCACGCTGGCGCATGAAGGCGCCCGTGTCATCGTCAACGGGCGCACACAGGCCGCGGTCGACGAGGCCGTCGAGCGGATGCGCTCGGACACCGGCGGCACCATCGAAGGCTACGCGGGCGACCTCAGTCGCGCGGCGGCGGCCGAGGAACTCGTGCGCCAGCGTACGGGCATCGAGATCCTCGTCAACAACCTCGGCATTTTCGAGCCGAAGGCCTTCGAAGACATTCCCGACGAGGACTGGATGCGCTTCTTCGACGTCAACGTGCTGAGCGGCGTGCGGCTGGCCCGTCTGATGCTGCCCGCAATGAAGCGCGCCAATTGGGGACGCATCATCTTCATCTCCAGTGAAAGCGCCGTGCAGATTCCCACGGAGATGATTCACTACGGCGTGAGCAAGACCGCCCAACTTGCCGTCTCGCGTGGGTTGGCCGAATCCGTTGCCGGCACAGGCATCACGGTCAACAGCGTACTGCCCGGGCCGACAAAATCGCGAGGGGTGGGCGACTTCGTGCAGGACATGGCCCACGCCGCCGGCAAGACGTTCGAGCAGGTCGAGGCCGAGTTCTTCGACAAAGTGCGGCCCACGTCGCTTATCAAGCGCTTCGGCACCCCGCAGGAGGTGGCGTCCCTCGTCGCCTATGTGGCCAGCCCGCTGGCGTCCGCCACCACCGGCGCGGCACTCCGCGTCGATGGTGGCGTGGTCAAGAGTGCATTCTGAGATTCAGAGCTGGCTCATGCCGCCATCGGCAATCACTTCGGTGCCCACGATGAACGCCGACTCCGGGGCGCTGAGGTGCAGCACGGTCGAGGCGATCTCCTCCGGCGTGCCGAAGCGGCCGAGCGGTACCTGGCTTTGGATCTGCGCGGCTACGGTCTTCAGCGTCTCGGCATCGAAGCCAAGCTTGCCATACAGCGGCGTGTGAACGGGCCCAGGGCTGACGACATTGACGCGAGCGCCCTGCGGCAGCAGCTCCGCCGACAACGTCTTCGCCAGGGAGATCAGCGCGGCCTTGCTTGCAGCGTAGATGGCCGAATTCGGCATACCGATGCGCGCGTTGATCGAGCCATTCAGCACGATGGACGCTCCGCGCGCCAGCACGGGCCGCAACGCCTGGATCAGGAAGAACGCGCCCTTGGCATTGGTGTCGAAGGTGCGATTCCACAGATCTTCGCTCGCGTCAGCCAGAGAGGCGAACTCGGCGATGCCGGCATTGACAAAGACGGCGTCCAGTTGGCGCCCGGCAGCAGCAAGATGCGCGCCGAGCGCGCGGGCGCCGAGCACATCTGAGGCGTCCAGCGGGACCAGCTCGAAGCCTTCGCTGTCCATCTGCTTGCCCGGACGGGCGGTGACGATGACGTGCGCGCCTTCGGCCTTGAAAGCGCGGGCCGCGGCCAGGCCGATGCCGGAAGTGCCGCCGGTGACGAGGACGGTCTTTTGCGTGAAGCGGGTCATGAGAATCCTTTCGAGTCGGTCGATGCGGCGGTACTGCCGTGGACTCGATACTCGGCGCCCAACCTACTTTTGACGTCCGGCGCCCTTGGGCGACCCGTTCGAGGTTTTCGAACATGCTTAGCGACGACGAGATCCAGTTGATGGAAGCCATCCGCGACAGCGGCAGCCTGTCGCGCGCTGCGGCGCACCTCGGCAAGGCGCCGTCCACGGTGTCGTACACGCTGCGGCAGATCGAGGGGCGCTTCGACGCCCTGCTCTTTGATCGCCGCCGCTACCGCCTGCAGCTCACCACCGCGGGCGCGCTGCTGGTGCGTGAAGCGGTCCGCCTGCGAGACGACATGCAGCGGCTGACCCGCCGGGTCGCGCAGGTGGCTCGGGGCTGGGAGGACCGACTCTGGATCGTCACCGACGAGATCATCGAGTTCAGCTCACTGCTGCCCGTCATCCGTGACTTCGACGCGCTCGAATCCGGCGTGAGGCTTCGCGTCACCCACGAGGTGCTGGGAGGCACATGGGAAGCCTTGGCCGAGGGGCGAGCGGACCTGGTGATCGGTGCCACGAACGAGCCGCCACCACTGGCAGGCCTGCAGTGGCGCGAGATGGGCACCATGAGCTGGGTGTACGCCGTCGCGCCGCGCCACCCGTTGGGGAAGCTTCGAGGCCCGCTCACGGCGGAGCAACTCCGTGAGCACCGGGCCATCGTCGTTGCTGACAGCTCCCACCACGGCGACGGTCGAGCCTACGGCCACGCTGAGGGCCAACCCACGCTCGCCGTGCCCAACATGGCCGCAAAGATCGAAGCGCAGCGCGCCGGCTTGGGCGTCGGCTGGCTACCCGAGGCGCGGATTGCATCTCTGTTGGCCCGAGGCGAACTTGTCTCCTGCGAGACCGCAGCACCTCGCGAGCCGAATACGCTGTACTTGGGTTGGCGAGGCGGCGAAGGTCGGGCTCTCGCGTGGTGGCTCCATCGACTTGACGAGCCCCGCCTTCGCTCACGGCTGCTCGAGGGTTTGGACCGCTTCGCGCGCGAATAAGTGGATCGTCAGCGAACAGACGGAGGACGCCTCGCTCGGGTGTTCGCGAACAGCACAGCTCAACTGCAAAGCTGAGCGGCACGATGGCGGCCATGCCTCAAACGACGCTTGGCTTGGATCCGCTGCACATGAACCGCACACTGAACGCCTCACTGCGCCGGAACGGCGTGCCGCCGCAGCGTCGTCATAGAGGAACGGCAGGAATGCATAGCGGCGGCCACGTCGCACCGGCGAGACGGAATGCAGCAGGCTGCCCGAAAACACGATGGCCGACCCGGCGGGCATCTTGTACGTGCGCGGTGCGTACTCCGGGAAGCACAGCTCTCCGCCGTCGAAGTCATTGTTCAGATTGACCGACAGCGCAAACCGGCGATGCGCCGTGCCTCGCGTCGTGTTGTCCCGATGGGCGCGGAAATGCCCACTGTTCTCGCTGTCTAGCAACCGACGATGTAGCGCTCCATCCGGGTAGCCTCGAAGCAATGGGCCTTGCGGATGGCTGGCGCCACCCTCGCCTGTACACAGCGTTGCAGCGCCTGCTGGAGTTGCGGATCATCGATCTGGTAGTCACGCCGGCGTTTGTGGGCATCGTCATACACACCGACGGTTTTGCCGTTGACCTCGCGCATGAAGCCCGAAACCTCGCCGCCGTGACGGTCGTAGGCTTGGATCAACTGTCGGCACAAGTCCTGCTCAAGTACGTCGGGAAGGATGATGACCGGCGCGTGCATGTCGACGCCCGCGTAGAAAGGCACCGGCGGCAGCGCGCCGAGCAGGTCCAGCAGTTCGACCCGGTCGCCGCCGTCTGGCCGCATGGGGACGACGGCCTTGACGTTGAGCTCCGGGTCCAGGACCACCCACAGATACCGCACTGATTTGACCGAGCCTTCGGCCTCCAGCGGCAGAGCTCCATACAACCTGCCAACCCGCCCATCGGTGTCCCGGAATGGCGGATGCCGGGGAGCGACACCATGACCCGGCGCTCGGTCTCGTCGCGCGCATCGAAGCTCACCCCGAAGAAGGAGATATGGGCATCATCGAACAGCGCGCGATGCTGGAAGGCGAACTTGACCGCCGTGCGGCCGACCTCGTCGCCCGCGCTGCCGAAGAAGCACAGCACGATGTACCTGCCGGCGACCGTGTCGAAGACGAAATTCGGATTGCTGGTATAGCGCTGCTGAAACCAGGGCGCCGGATTGCCCTGGTTCAACCGCCGATACCGATGCAGCGGTGTTGACCGCTGCGAGGTTTCAACGGGCGAGGTCGTCATCAGGCGATGGCGGACGCCATGATCCGATCCACACCTTGCCCCATTGGTTCGCGCACCATCGCCACTGCGGCCCCTGACGGATTGAAGGCCGCCATCGCACCGACGAGCGCCTGGGCCTGCACGCTGGTCAACACCGTGCCGTCGTTGAAGCGGAACTCTTCGATCCTGTTGTTGGCACTCAGGTACCAATCCTGGATCGTCAAGGACTCCGACGTGCTCTTGATGGTGGCGACCAGCGAGTTGCCGCTCTGGGTGAACCGGATATCGCTCTGGGCGATACCGGCGCCGAACTTCACGACGTCTTTGACGTTGGCGGTGGAGTCGCTATCGATGATGAGGTCCGAGCCGTAGCGCAGGCCGAACAGATAGGTGTCCGCACCCAGGCCGCCATTCAGGGTGTCGTTTCCGGCGCCACCATCCAGCGTGTCATTACCGGCTCCGCCCGTCAGCGTGTTGTTGCCGGCGTTGCCAGTCAGCAGGTTGTCCAGCGCGTTACCCGTACCATTGAGGGCTGCCGTCCCCGTCAGGGTCAAGTTCTCCAAGTTGTTCCCCAAGGTCCAGGTGACCCCGGCATACACCGTGTCGGTGCCCTCGTTGGCGTTCTCGGTGACTACGTCGGTGCTGGCATCGACGTAGTAACTGTCGTTACCCGTACCACCGATCAGCGAATCGGTCCCCGCGCCACCGTCCAGCGTGTCATTGCCCGCCCCACCCGTGAGGGTGTTGTTCGCGCTGTTGCCGATGAGCACGTTGTCGCTGGCGTTGCCTGTGCCATTGATGGCGGTCGTGCCGGTGAGCGTCAGGTTCTCCAGGTTGGTGCTGAGCGTCCAGGTCACGGCGCTCTTGACGGTGTCGATGCCTTCGTTGGCGTTTTCAGTAATGACGTCGGTCGCCACGTCCACGAAATAGGTGTCATTGCCAGCGCCGCCCACCAGAGTGTCAGTGCCGGCACCGCCGTCAAGGGTGTCGTTACCAGCGCCGCCATTGAGGTTGTTGGCCGCGCTGTTGCCCGTGAGGACGTTGTCCAACGTGTTGCCTGTGCCATTAATGGCTGTGGTGCCGGTGAGTGTCAGGTTCTCCAGGTTCGCGCCCAGGGTCCACGTGACACCGCTTTGCACGGTGTCCGTGCCCTCGTTGGCGTTCTCGGTGACCACATCGGTGGCCACGTCCACGACGTATGTGTCGTTGCCGGCGCCACCCAGCATGGTGTCGTTGCCTGCGCCGCCGTTCAGCACGTTGTCTCCGCTATTGCCGATCAGCTTGTTTGCCACCGAATTGCCCGTGCCGTTGATGGCTGCCGTGCCGGTCAGCGTCAGGTTCTCGACATTGGTGCCCAGTGTGTAAGTGATGCTGGCTTCGACCGTGTCGGTGCCGGCGCTGGCCGCCTCGACGACGCTGTCACCGACGTTGTCGATCACGTAGGTGTCGTTGCCCGCACCGCCCGTCATGGTGTCTGCCCCGGCACCGCCATCCAGGCGGTTATCCGCGCTGTTGCCGGTCAGGCTGTTGGCGAGTGCATTGCCGGTGCCATTGATGGCGGTGGTGCCGGTGAGCGTCAGGTTTTCAACCTCAGCAGCCAGCGTATAGCTAATGCTTGCTTCAACGGCATCCGTCCCGCCGCCGGCAACCTCCGTAATCACGTCGCCGGCGTTGTCCACCACGTAGGTATCGTTGCCGGCACCGCCGATCATGGTGTCGGCACCCGCGCCGCCATTGAGGCGGTTCGCACCGGAGTTACCCGCCAGCACGTTGTTGAGCGTGTTGCCCGTCGCGTTCACCGAACCTGTACCGGTCAGCGTCAAGTTCTCGACATTGGCGGCGAGCGACGACAGCGTGATGGCAGTCTGGATGGTGTCCGTGCCTTCACCGGCGTTCTCGGTCACCACATCGCTCGTGGAGTCGATGATGTAGATGTCGTCACCCAAGCCACCGAGCAGCGTGTCACTACCAGCGCCACCGTCAAGGACGTTGTTCGCCGCATTGCCTGTCAGCTTATTGGCCAACGTGTTGCCCGCGCCGTTGATGGCGGCAGAACCAGTGAGCGTCAGGTTCTCCACGTTAGCACCCAGAGTCCAACTAAGCGGGGACTTGACTAGATCCGTGCCTCCGTTCGCCACTTCTGTGACCACATCGCCAGCGTCGTCTACGATGAACGTGTCGTCGCCCGCGCCGCCAATCATGGTGTCAGCGCCCCCGCCACCATCCAGGGTATCGTTCCCGGTACCGCCGTTGAGGATGTTGGTGGCCGCGTTGCCGATGAGGGTGTTGGCCAGGCCATTGCCGGTGCCATCGATGGCCGCTGTACCCGTGAGTTGCAGGTGTTCGACGTCGTTGCTCAGTGCCCAGCTCACCGACGAGCGTACCGTGTCGGCCCCACCGTTCTGATACTCGACCACGGCATCGTCAACGTGGTCGACGATGTAGACGTCGTCGCCCCAGCCGCCCATCATCAGGTCGCCGTCCGCGCCGCCGTCCAGCAGGTCGTCGCCTTCTCCGCCGTAGAGTTGGTCGAAGCCATCGCCTCCGAACAGCTGATCGTTACCTACGTCGCCGTATAGCTGGTCGTTCCCGCCGCGGCCGTCAAGAATGCCGCCGAAGTAGGGGGAGTAAAACACTTCGTCCGTGTCGGTCCCAATCCGGGTACGGATCTTCTGCATCAAAGCTTCTCGATCCAGTACCGTGTCGTCGGCGAAGCGGATTCGTTCCACCGTACCGACGCCCTCGATGAAGCCGCTCACTGAGAGCCAGTCCGTCGATCCCCTAAGACCAATCGCCAGCCCGCCTGTAGCGCGGTCGAACATGATGTCGAGGTCGTCCGGCGAGATGTCCCCATCGAATCGAATCTCGTCGATCTCACCGTCGTCCTCGGGCCCCAGACCGAATCCGTAACCTAACTCGTCAATTCGGTCGTTGCCCCAGCCCCTGCCGAACGAATAAACGTCGGCTCCGAGCCCGCCCGACAGGACGTTGTTGCCAGCGTTGCCGCGCAGCAGGTTGTTCTCGGCGTTGCCGATGGCATAGCTGTCTGCCAGTCCTAGCAGCTGCACCTCCTCGACATGGTCAAACAGCGTGACGGACTGAGTCGACTCGACGCGATCACGACCGCCACCGGCCGCCTCGACGACCACGTCGCCGGCGTCGTCTACGCGATAAACGTCATCGCCATCACCGCCAATCAGGCGATCCGCGCCGCTGCCACCGTCGAGCGTGTCATTGCCCGCGCCGCCGTCCAAAGTGTCCTCACCGCCAAGACCGAATATCACGTCGTTCCCGTCCAGGCCGAACAGCAGCTCGCCGTGGGCACTGCCCGACATGCTGTCCGCGCCCAACGTGCCGGTCAGCCGAATGTACGCCAGCGCCCGCGCCTCCAGTTCATCAGCCGCCCAGACCGTGCCGTCAAAGAAGCGGAGTTCCTCGATGCGAAAGCCCGCCTGCGGATACCACAGGATGCGCAGCTGGTCACCGCTGTCGGGCACGGTGAGCACCAAGTAGGCATCGTCGCGCGTGACGCGCAGCAAGTCCGGCAAGATACCCTCACCAAGCAGGATCCGGTCGTGGCTGCCATTTGCGCGGTCGACGTCCATGATGGTGTCGACGCCGTATCCCCGCTCGAAGACGTAAGTGTCGTCGCCTAGTCCGCCGCTCAGCAGATCTTGGCCGCGGCCACCGTCCAGCACGTCGTCGCCCTCGTCGCCATAGAGCCGGTCGTCGCCCCACATGCCTTTGAGCGTGTCGTTGCCAACGCCGCCGTCGATCTCGTCGTCGGAACCGTCACCGACTAGATGGTCGTTGCGATCAGTGCCGCCCATCCGTCCGCCGCGCTCGAGACTGTAGTAGCGCTCCAGCATGTCCTCCCGGCTCCAAACGGTGCCGTCAGCGAACTCTACCGACTGCACCGGGCAACGCTCGGGGTCGAACCAGTCGCTGATCTTGATCGAACTGCTCGTTCCGATCACCGCCAGGTACAGGTTGCGAGTCATGCTGGTCGGCAGGAAGGGGTTATCGCCAATGACGGAAACTTCCGCGGGCCGGATGCCCGGCCCAAAAACGATCCGGTTCCTTTCATTGCGCAAGTCTCTCAGCCCGCTCGTGATCGTGTCGCGTCCGAAGTTCCGGTCGTTGAACACATATGTGTCGTCGCCCGCCCCACCGTCGAGCGTGTCATAACCTCCTCCACCCTCCAGCGTGTCATCTCCATCGCCGCCAAACAGCTGATCCCAGCCGTCCCCACCTAGCAGGTGATCCGCTGCTGTGCTACCTCTCAAATCATCGGCACCTTCCCAACCGCTCAAAGTGCCACCGCCCGGTCGCGCGTACAGCACCGGCATCCCCTGACGGCCCTGCGTCGGCATGCGGTCCCAGATGTCCTGAACGCCCCACAAGGTGCCATCGGCGAATTCGAACCGGTTGATCGAAGTCGCGCCGCTATTCACGTCCAGCCATCCATATACTTTCAGCGCGTCCCGGGTACCAGGGATTCCTATAAGCAAACACCCGCCATCGGCCATGCTGAAGCTCAGGTCTTCCGAGCGGATTCCGGCACCAAAGCGTACGTTGCCCGACTTGGCCGAGAAGATCTGGTCGAAGCCATAGTCGAGGTCGAACACAAAGGTCGTGCCATCCGTGCCGAAGAGGGAGTCGTCGCCGACGCCCCCGTCTAGGACGTCTCTTCCTCCCCCCGCGTGCAAGACGTCGGCGCCTCCGCCGCCACTCAATACATCGTTTCCGATCCCGCCGTCGAGCGTGTCGTTGCCGTCGCCGCCATTGAACAGGTCGTCATAAAAGCTACCCCACATCGCATCGCTGGCTGCGGTCCCAGTCCGCGCGCCGGCCGGGTTGGCCACCAGGTTCCAGACAGTGCCGTCCTCGAAGACGGCGCGTTCGATGCGACCGTTGAGCACGGTCTGGTCCACGTTCAGCTGATCGACACCGTTTGCAAAGACGAACTCGATGCCCTGGGCTGTGTCCCTGCGCAGGATGTCCTGCGGACGTACGCCGGGCCCGAAGATGATGGTGTCCACGCCGAGATCGTCGACACCCTCGTCGGTCTCCCGGATCGTGTCACGACCCGATCCAAATCCAAACAGGTAGGTGTCGTTCCCGCTTCCGCCATTCAGGCTATCAATGCCAGCGCCGCCGTCCAAGCGGTCGTTGCCCTGCCCGCCTCGGAGCAGGTTGTCCGCAGCATCGCCGAGCAGTACGTCTGCGCCCGAGGTGCCGATGATTGGCGCGCTAGAACCGTCCACGGTGCCTTGCAGGCGCTGCAAGATCTGGTCGCCGGCCCACACCACCCCGTCGGCGAATTCGATGCGGATCGAGTCGTGGCGATCCTGATCCAAAAAGCCCGACACTTCGATTCGATCACTTGAATCGTTCATCAGAATCATCAGGCTCAAATTGCCATAGCCGCCCTGACGGAGCGTCACGCCCTGGGACCCTCGGTCTAAAATGATCGTCTCTACGTCGCCGGCCGAATTGACTGCGCCGTACCGGTAGACACCGTCGTTGATCACGTCGCTGCCGAAGTTGCCTGCGAACACGAAGCGGTCGCTGCCCGCGTCGCCCGACAGCCGATCATCACCGAGGCCGCCGATAATGGTGTCGTTGCCACCCCAACCCATAACGTCGTCGTTGCCGGCACCGGTGTCAATACAGTCGCTGGCAGCCGTGCCGACTTCCACATCGTTGCCTTCGGAGCCGAAGGTGCGCCGACTTTCTACGTGCTCCGGACGCCAGATCACACCTGAGTCGAAGACGATGCGCTCGATTTGGTAGTCGGGCTGCGAGTACCAGTTCCTCAGAGTGAGCATGTCGTCGCCGCCGTTGATGCGGATCACCATGTCGAAGTTCACCCTACGCACGAGCAGATCCTCTGGCGCGATACCGGGTCCGAAGATCAGTTCGTCCGAGACGGTGGAGCCTACGCGGTCGAAGTCGCTGATCGTGTCCTGACCGTCGCCCCGATTGAAGTAGTACACGTCCGCGCTGTCGTTGGTGTCCATCGAGTCGTTTCCCCGCCCGCCGATGTGCACGTTGCGCGACCCTCTATCAGGCAACAAAACATCGTTGCCCTCACCACCGTCCAGCAAGTTCACGCCCGTCCCCGCATAGAGCGTGTCCTGACCCGCGCCACCGAACAGGACGTCGTAACCGCCGGCACCTAGAAGCACGTCGTTCCCGGCCTCCCCCCGAAGCACCTCATCTCGGCGGGAGCCCCTGACCGTGTCATTACCACCGGTCGGTTGATGCAAGCGGTCGAAGATCTCTTCCCCGTACCAAGCCGTGCCGTCCGAGAAGCGGACGACGCCGAGGCGCACGGCGGTGCCGTTAAACCAGTCCTTAATCGTCAGCATGTCACCACTGACAAGCGTTAGGAGCAGATCGTTAGTGCCGTTGGGCGACTCGCTTGCCGCCACCATCTCCGGTTTGATACCGCCGCGGAGAATGATCTCGATCGCGCCTTCGCCGGCCAGCTGGACGATGTCGTGGCCGTCCCCTGCGCCGAAAAAGACCCGGTCACCTTGTCCGACGGTGATTGTGTCGTCGCCCTTGCCTCCAACCACTAAGTCCAACCCGGTGCTGTTCAGAATAACGTCGGCGCCATCGGTACCGAGCACGATGCTCTGCCTCCCGTCTCCACCCGAAATCGGCAGCGCGCCCGTGCGCACGCCAATGGCCGCAAGGTAATCAATGATGGCGGGATCGTTGCCATAGCGCGCTAGCTCTTGCTTCAGCAGCGAGATGCCGTCCCAGCCAAGCGACAGGGCTTCGGGCCGGTAGCGGATCGCATTGACAAGTTGCAGCAGAGCCGCCCGAGGATCCGTCGCGCGAAGTGCCTCGTAGCCGACCAACTGAACCGTCAGGCCCGTGGCGGTCACCACCGTGTCCAGGCGCACGTCTGCCCCGCCGCGCAAGGTGACGTGGCGATCTAACTCCTGGCCTACCCAGTCGGCAAACTTTCCGAACGTGGTATCGACCTGTGCCGCAGAGAGACCGACGAAAAAGCCCTCAGTCCAGTTCCTCCCCAGGAGCTCTCCCAGTGCATAGAGTTTGCGGTCGTCGAGCGCGGTGTCAACATCGTCCACCTTGAGGTGCGCCCCCGTCCATCGCAAAACAATCTCGAGTGTCAGCGTGCGACGCTGCTGGACATCCGTAACTGCCAGGTACGTCTCGACTAGGCTTAGGAGCGTGGCGTCCTTGACCATGACCTCGTGCAGTGCGACGACGTTGCCCATGCCTGCTAGGTTGGGCAGCCAGTCTACGGCGGTGAGCGCGCTTGCTGGCAATTCAGAAACGGTCTCAGTGACGTCGCGCTGGAACCAGACGTCGTGCACCTGTAGCAGTCGTCCATCGGTTGTCTCATAGAGACCTATTTGACGACGCTCGTTGTCGTTGCCGTCTACCTTGTTAGATGTCTCATAGGCAGTGTGAATAGACTTCACGCCGCGTTCTGCGAGCGTGGAGAGTTCGTCAGCAGACGACAGTCCATCCAGGTTTTTGTCCTGCCAGAGTAGCAGCCGGCCGAAGATGGCGTCCTGCATGTCGACCTTGCCGTCTCCATTTTCATCGTAGCGAGCTAGCGCCTGGAAGCCGTCTGAGGCAAGACTGCCCTGGGCGTCCAGCCACGTGTAGTTGCCGAAGAGTTCGCGGCCAGAGTTGACGCGCCCGTCGCCGTTGAGGTCCAGTGCTAAGAGGCCGTCGTCCGCCCCGACCCAGCCAGTTCGTTCGCGCGCGCCATCTCCTGCGTGGTCGAACGCGACACCTGCGCCGAGAGATACCGTTTCGACGCCATCCCCATCTAGGTCCAGAATCAATGGATCCATTCGGCGACGCCAGTTGGCGCCGATCTCTTTGCGCAACGTCTCGAGTACCGCATCGCGGGCCAATCGCCGTTGGCGGTACGCCTCCAGCGAACGCGCGTCCAGCGGGACACCAAACGAGTCGTTTAGCTTGTCGTGCCCGAAGTCGGGCTTGGAATCCACAGGCGAAGCACCGCGCAGGAAGGCCAGCACAGCATCCTCGAGCTGACGCAAGTCGTGAAGCCCGGGGTTCATGTTGAGCCAGTTGTTGGCAATCTCGCGGACGGCAGGGTCGGGGTGATCGCGCAGGCTGTGCACCGTCTCGGCCAGCATGGTGCTCCGGTAGATAGCGTCGATGCCAGTGCCCTCGGTTTCTCGGATCTTCTGCCACAACACCTCGACGGCGGCTTCACCCTCCGTCCGACGAATGAGCTCCATAGGAGCATCGAGCGTCCAGTTCTGAATCCCCAGCCCGTTGTCGACGAAGACCTTTTCGTGGAACGCCCGTGTCTCGGCGAAGTTAACGTCTCGGTTCACCAAGCCGTTGTTGTCGGTCGCAATCTTCGCCAACTGATCCAGATAGGCGCGCGACATGTCCATCCGGATGCGGTCAATTTGAGTCTGCGTCAGCACAGTGCCCCCTTCTCCGCTGACGCCTAAGAAGGCCGACTTGGCCAAATAGTCCATCGCAGACACACCGGTGACGGAGTCAGCGGCAGCAACGCCCTTCGCCCAGCCGGCATAGGCGTAACCCAACTCCTGTAGGCCTCGATAGACCTCAATCACGGTATTTACATCCCCTTGTTGGACCAATTGTTTGAGGTCGTTGATCTGGTCAAGCGTCAATGGCTTCGGCATGCGTTCTCCTTGGGCCGACTACAGGTCGGCTTTGTTTGTTGATTCGTTAATCGATTCGAAATCCGAGCAGTAGCGCACCGGTGCGCCGCTGGATGTCCTGCCACTTGGGCAACATGTCGCGTCCATATCGGACTTCCACAAACACGCTAGCGTGGGGCTCGAGCACGAACGCTTGACTGCAGAGTTGACGCCCGATCTCTGTGTTGCTGCATTCAATGATGGCGCTAACCTGCCCGGACCGATCAAAGGCTAGGTAGACGTCAGAATTGCCGAAGTCCAGCCGCGCCGGCTTACCGGTCCTCGGGTTTGTGCTTTGCACGACATACTTTTCCATAGCGTCAATATCGGAAGCCACTTGAAAGTACGTTGGATAGGACTTCTGCTTGCGGACCACGATCGCCCTCGCGGCGAGCGCGCCGGGACGATAAAGATCTCCGCTGGTGATGCTCACACCCATCCACGGATTCACCTTGAACGGGCGCCCGTCGTAATCGCGCTGCAGTGCGGGGGTCGACAGACCAGACATGTCCGGGTATCGCACATCGAAGCCGAAACTGGCGATGTCTCGCGTCGCGCCAAGCGGGCGAGCTTCGGGAGGCTGTGGCCCCCGCTTCCAATCCGTAGGCTCACCACTGAACTCCATCAGCCTGACGAAGTGCCAGGGAATCCTCACCTTCATGCCGCCAAGTGTTCCAACGAAGGCGCGTTCCGGCGAACTTGCGGCTGCAGCTGCGAGGGTACCTACAACGGGCGATGACGCTGCCATTGGGACGTTCGCTACTGGCGGCCGGCCATCGCAAGCCGTAAGTGTGGCCATGCACAGCACAGTTAGCAGCAGTGTTCTGAGCATATTCAATGAGGGATTTCGTTGCGTGGATGTCTTTTCGACACTTGCAGCACTCGCTTGTAGGCCTCGTATGGCACCTTGCCAAGGAAGTGAGTGCGCGTCGGATCGAGTTCTGAGCCGACCTCCTGCAGCATCTTTTCCCGCCAGTTCTTCGCCCCTTCCGGCTTGCGGCCGTAGCTCACGTCGTACCGACCGACGATGACCGTGTGGCAGGTCTTGTGTTCCTTCTGGATGGCCGGCAGTGCCCGCATGAATTGATGGAAGCCGCGATAAGGCTCCAGGTTGCGGGCAACGTAGGTGATGACGGGATCACCAGCCTTGAGCACCGTGCCGCTGGACAGTTTGATGGCGGCATGCGGGTCCGGTCCCAGGTTCTCGGTGTCGATGCCCTCGTGGGCGACGGTGATCTTGTCGAGGTAGGCCTTGGGATGCTGAGCCTTCTGCCAGTGCGTCGGGCTGATCGCCGCGTCGCAGTTGTCCAGGTTCAGCAGGTTCAGCGCATTCCAGGCACGGATGAGTGCCCGGTCGTCGAAGCTGACGGGGAACTCGGGGTCGAAGCCGATGTCGGCGCCTTGCCAGTGCGGGTCCAGCCCATTGCCTTCGGCCGGTGCGTTGTAAAACCACTCGGCGTAGTGCACCAGGCGGGTGTTCGGGAACACGTCCTTGGCGTTGAGCGTCTCGCCCCAGCCAGGGTGGGCGAGGATGACGTCGGGCGTGAAGCCCCGGGCTTTGAGCTTGAGAAGCACGCGCGCGACGGCCTGGCCGTGCAGCACGGCGTCTTCCATGCGGCGCAGGTAGTGGTGCTGGTTGGGGTGGACCTGGCGGTGTGGCTTGTAGCGGATCAGCGTGAGGCGGCCGGTCTTCTCCAGCTCAGGCAGACCGGGTGCGGTGTCGCGGCCCATGCCGACTACCTGCCAGCCGGGCCGCTCGGACCAGGCCTTGGCAACGTGCCGGAACTGCCTGGGGAAGTTCTGGTGAATGACGAGAACGCGCAAGTTCAGCGCTCCCGGTTCAACGTTCTTTGAGGCTCTCGTCCAGGTGCTGCTGCACCGGGCTGAGCAGGTAGTCGATGACGCGGCGCTTGCCGGTCTTGATCTCGGCGGTGAGGTTCATGCCCGGGGCCAGCTTGATCCGCTTGCCGTCGACGTTGATGGCCGACTGGTTGAGCACGAGGGTGGCCGGAAAGATGGCGCCACGCTTTTCGTCCTGCACGGCGTCGGCGGTGATGCTCTGCACCTGGGCCTGCACCGTGCCGTAGCGGGTGTAAGGGAAGGTCTCGAGCTTGATGGCGGCTTCCTGGCCGTTGCGCACAAAGCCCACGTCCTTGTTCTCCAGCACCACCTCGGCCGTGACCTCGGCGTCGTCGGGCACCAGTACCAGCAGCACTTCGGCTTCCTTCACCACACCGCCGGTGGTGTGCACGGCCAGCTGCTGCACGGTGCCGGCGACGGGGGCGGTCAGGCGGGTGAGCTGGTTGCGCTTGTCGGCCTTGGTGCCTTCTTCGGCGAGCTGGCGGGCCTTGAGGCCGGCCTGCGCCTCGCGGTCCTGCAGGGTGCGGAGAGTTTCAGCGCGGTAGGCCTGTAGACCTTGTTCTGTCTCGGCGAGGGCCGCCTTGGCTTCCTGCAGCCGAGCCTGGGCGGTGGCCAAGTCGCGCTCCAGCTCGACGCGCTCGCGGGTCCGGTCTTGGCCTGCGTGATTGGCGACGAAGCCCTGCTCGGTCAGCGACTTGAAGTCCTTCTCGCGCTGCTGGGCCAGCGGCAGCGTGGTCTGCAACTTGGCAACCAGTTGCTCGCCAGTGGCGATCTCGGCCTTGCGGCGGGCAGTCTCCGCCGCAAACTTGGCCAGCTTGGCGCTGATGTCGGCCCATTCGCTTTGCAATCGGATTGAGGCGCTGGCACGGTCGGCGTCGGTCAGGCCTTTGAGTGCCGCGGCTGGCAGGCTGGGTGGGCTGCCCTGGCGCAGGGCGGTGAGCAGGGCCTGGCTCCTGAGGCTTTCCGACTGGGCGGCGCTGCGTTCCTCGGTGACGCGGGTGCTGTCGGCGGCGGTGAGGGTGCTGTCGAGCTCGATGAGCAGGTCAGCGGCCTTGACCTTGTCGCCGTCCTTCACATGGATGGCTTTGACGACGCTGGTCTCCAACGGCTGGAGGGTCTTGCTGCGCTGGCTGACGACGACCCGGCCTTGCGCCACGGCGACGATGTCGATCTGGCCGAAGCAGGCCCACAGCAGGGCGATGGTGAAGAGGGCGCAGATGGCAATGATGGCGCGGTGAGGTGCTGGGTGCGGTGGCGTCTCCTGCAGCGCGATGGCGGCGGGCAGGAAGGCGCGCTCGTCGAGCATGCGCTTGGGGCCGGCGAGTTCGTCGCGGCGGTCCCAGGCGGCCTTGAAAATGGCGCGGTAGCGGGCCAGCAGTTCGATGAACGGGTGGCGGGGGGCTTCGGCGGCGGCAGTCGTTGTATTCATGCCGTCCCCTCCGTGCCGGCTTGCATGCGCCAGAGGTGGGCGTAAAGGCCCTGGGGCTTGGCGAGGAGCTGGTCGTGGTTGCCCATCTCGACGATGCGGCCCTTGTCCATCGCGATGATGCGGTGGGCGTGGCGCACGGCGCTGAGGCGGTGGGCAATGATGAAGACGGTACGGCCCTGGCAGATGGCGCGCATGTTCTTCTGGATGATGGCTTCGCTCTCGTAGTCCAGCGCGCTAGTGGCTTCGTCGAATATCAGGATGCGCGGCTGGCAGAACAGGGCTCGCGCGATGGCGATGCGCTGGCGCTGGCCGCCGGAGAGGCTGCTGCCCTGTTCGCCGACGACGGTGTCGTAGCCCTGGGGCAATTCGGTAATGAACTCGTGTGCGCCGGCCAGTTTTGCGGCGTGGATGACGGCCTCCAGCGGGGCGGCCGGGTCGGCGATGGCGATGTTCTCGCGCACGCTACGGTTGAAGAGCATGTTTTCCTGCAGCACGACGCCGACCTGGCGCCTGAGTTGTGCGGCGTCGATGAGGGCGATGTCGTGGCCGTCGATCTGCACGCGGCCAGCTTCGGGCACGTACAGACGCTGGATGAGCTTGGTGAGCGTGCTCTTGCCCGAGCCGCTGCGGCCGACGATGCCGATGACCTCGCCGGGTTTCACGTCCAGGCTGACGCCGTGCAGTACGGGCGGGGCGTCGGGGCGGTAGCGGAAGGTGAGGTTGTCCAGCGTAACGCGGCCATGCAGACGGGGGAGCGGGCTGACGCTTTGCGGGGGGAGCTCGGTGCGGGTGTTGAGGATGTCGCCCAGGCGCTCCATGGAGAGGCCGGTCTGCTGGAAGTCGGTCCACATCTGCGCGATGCGCATGATGGGTTGAGCCACACGGCCGGCGAACATGTTGAAGGCGACGAACATGCCGACGCTGAGATGACCCTGCATCACCAGATGGGCGCCGTACCAGAGGGTAGCGGCGTTGATGACCTTGCCGATGAGGTTGATGCCTTCGTGGCCGTACTGGGCTAGGGTCTGGGTGCGAAGTGAGGCGCTGACATAGGCGGCGAGCTGTTCGTCCCAGCGGCGAGCCATCTGCGGCTCCAGGGCGCCGGCCTTGACGGTCTGGATGCCGGTGACGGTCTCCACCAGCAGGGACTGGTTCTCGGCGCCGCGGGCGAACTTCTCGTTCAGGCGGCCGCGCAGGACTGGAACGATGGTGAGGCTCAGGATCAGGTAGAGCGGTAAGGACGCCAGCATGATCAGCGTCAGCGGCACGCTGTAGGCGAACATCACGGCGATGAAGATCACCGAGAAGGCGACGTCCAGCACAAGTGTGAGCGCGTTGCCGGTGAGGAACTGGCGGATGTTCTCCAGTTCGCGCACGCGGGCGACAGAGTCGCCGACACGCCGCGCCTGGAAGTAGGCCAGCGGCAGGTTGAGCAGGTGGCGGAAGAGGCGTGCGCCCAGCTCCACGTCGATGCGGCTGGTGGTGTGGCTGAAGACGTAGGAGCGCAGCACGGTCAGCGCGCTCTCGAACAGCATGATGACAACCAGGCCGATGACGATCACGTCGAGCGTCGTGACGCCCTTGTGCACCAGCACCTTGTCCATCACAACCTGGAAGAACAGCGGCGAGACGAGGGCAAAGAGCTGCAGGAAGAGCGACACCAGCAGCACCTCGCCGAGCAGCCGGCGGTGCTTGACGATGCTGGGGATGAACCAAGAGAAGTCGAATTTAGCGAGGGCACCTGCTAGGGACGCGCGGCTGGTGACGAGGATGAGTTCGCCGCTCCACTGGCCGGCGAAGAACTCCAGCGGTTCGATGGTGGGACGGGCGGCCTGGGCGTCTTCGGCAGTCGTGGCCGATGGGTCCATGAACAGAACCCGCCGACCGTCGCACTGGGCCAGCACGATGACGCGGCCGTCGTTCATGACGGCCAGCGCGGGCAGCGGGGCCAGCGTCAGGCGGTCGGCAGAACTCTGCGAGGCCTTGGCCTTCAGGCCGATGTGTTTGGCGGCCAGCAGCAGGTCTTCGTGGGAGACGGGGGCGTGTTCACCGAGGCCGAGTTCGTGGCGCAGCGCGTGCGGTTCGGCGGCGACATGGTGGAGTCGCGCGAGGATTGATAAGGCCTGCAGCGCACCGGGTGAATTTGCGCTCGTTGGCTCGTTAGCCCCCAGAGACTTCAGGGTGGGCGCTGCCGGCAAAGCTTCGCCCACGACCGGCTCCGGCACCGGTCGGCTGACAGACTGGTTCATTGGAAAAGGCCTCCCTCGATGGCCGTCTTAACGTTTCTTGATGAACGGCATTGTCCATAAAAGGTATGACGTTTGTGGGAGTGACTAATCCCCAAACAGAGGGGCACGACCGGTGACGACAAACAGATGCTTACATCCCCGCGTGAGCGAGCTGAGGCATCAAAGCGCTCTTGGCGGCCGTCACCACGGTCTTCAGCACCAGTGCCACCGACTGCGAGGTCAGTGCTGTCGCGCAGGCAACCTGGTCGTGTCGATTGATGCGGCGGAAAACAGGCCCTGCTGCGATTCCGCTCAAGGTCAACCAAGTCTTGAGGGCCTTCACTGGGCACCGTGATGACTTGGCGCAGGGGATGAAGACGGTGTGTCCTTGCTCCTGCTCGGTCTTGGTCCGCCGGATATGGATTTCGATTCCCTGATCCGGAAAGTCGGTGATGTCCTCGCTTTGAATGCTCACCAGTTCCGAACGCCGGAAGGCGCCGGCAAACCCAATCAGAATCAGTGCCGCGTCGCGCGCGGCCTTCAAGGGTGCCTGCTTCTCGGCGGCAATGACCAGTTCAATGATGTCGTCCTTGACCAGCGCCCGGACACGCCGCTGCGCCGTGCCTCGCGTGCGTCGGATACCTTGCATCGTGCGCTTCACCAGCGGGTCCATGGCCGGTGACGGCAGGCCGACGTCCAGGTGGGCGCAATGGATGGCGATGATCCGATGCTGCAGCGTGGCCACGGCCAGGGTCGTCGCATGGCTGGCCAGGTACTCGGCAAGCTGAACCGCTGTGCAGGGGATCGTGCCGCCAGCCGCCTTGAAGTGCTGCATGTCAGCCCGATAGCTGCGACAGGTGTTTTCGGCCAGCGCTGCCTGCGTGTAGAGACTGACCTGCGCGGAGGGCTCAGGCGCCTCGCCCCGGGCTGCTGCCTTTGGCTTACTGCGGGCCATCACCAGCACTCCCCGTGAAGTCTGCCGTGGCCTCCCTGCACGGGGCTGCCAGTTCCATGCACGCCGCTGCACCTGACGCCAACTCGGCCAGGAGCCCCCCCAACGCTTCGACGGCCTCCTGGCTGAACTCTCCAGTGTCGATGTTCACGGAGGCGTAGGCCATCAACTGGCTGGCGCCGGGCTGCTCACGCACATCGTGGTGAGCAAGTTCGCCGACCATGTACCGCTGTACAGGCTGTGCCAGATCTACGCCCGTGACGGTGTCGAGATGAGTCGCTCGACCATCACCGACATGGTGGGCAATTGCTGCCAGCTGTTGAGTCCGCTGGCCGAGGCCGTCGGGCGCTACGTGCTCAAGGCCGGCAAGGTTCATGGCGACGACACGCCGATCCGCGCGCTCGGCGGCAAGGGCTAGAGGGCGCACACAGGTCGGCTGTGGGTCTATGTGCGCGATGACCGCCCGAGCGGCGACAAGGCAGCGCCGGCGGTGTGGTTCCAATACTCGGCCGATCGCAAGGGCGAGCACCCGGCGCGGCACCTGTTGCACTACCGCGGCGTGCTTCAAACCGATGCCTACTCGGGGTACAACGGGATCTACAAGGACGGGCGGATCCTTGAAGCTGGATGCTGGAGTCATGCCCGCAGAAAACTGTGGGACATCCACGTCAAACAAAAGCGCCAGCCCGGAACACTCGCCCATGAAGGCTTGGTGCGCATCGGCGAGCTGTTCAAGATCGAGGCCGAAGTGAACGGCCGATCGGCGCTACGACGAAGGCGAATGCGCCAGACGCGCTCGGCACCGGTGTTGAAGGAACTGAAGTCCTGGATGAGCGAGACCTTGACGCAGGTGTCGGCGAAGTCGCCGATGGCCTTGGCGATCGGCTATTCCTTGAGCAACTGGACGGCGCTGACAAACTTCGTCGGCGACGGACGCATTGACGCGCATAACAACACCGCTGAGCGAGCCCTGCGCGGCGTCGCGATCGGTCGCAAGAACTATCTGCACGTCGGATCGGACGCGGGAGGCCACACGGCAGCGGTGATGTACACGCTGCTGGGCACGGCCAAGCTCAACGGGATCAACCCGCAGCGCTACCTGCGCCACGTCCTGGAGCGCATCGCCGAACACCCGAGCAACCGCATCGACGAGCTATTGCCGTGGGTGGTTGCGGCCCAGTGGGCGGACGAGGCCAGCGCGAAGGACATGCCGCTGGCAGCCTGAGCGCAAGGCCGGTGGGCATCGGCAGAATGTGCCCATGCGCATCAAACTGATCGAAGAGCTGCCCATGGCGAGCAGCGCCGAGCTGTACCAGCTCAGCTGGGTCATCGAGCAACTGCTGGCCGACCCAAGACGCGTCGTCCAGGCGCGCGCGCAGTTGCACACCGGCCAGCAGGTCCAGTACCTGCAGTGGGCAGACGGGAAGCTGCACTCGGGACGCGTCGTCGGCATGCACGGGGACCACGTGGCCATCCATGATCCGGCCTACAGCAAGCCCTTCAAGGTGCACTACGGGGCGATCGTCGCCGAGCCTGGCGCGACATCGGCCGGGAGTGAGTCGGCTCCATCGGCGGAGGTCAAACCTGACAAGCCGCGTCCGCCACCGGAGATCGCCGGTCGTGCCGACTTCCGCGTCGGCAACCGTGTGACCTTCACCGACACGAATCTGCAGCACCGCGTTGGCCTGATCGTGCGCGTCAATCAACACACGGCCACACTGGACTGCGATGGGCAGAAGTGGCGAGTTGCCTTCGGACTGCTCCGGCATCTCGTCGACGTCTGATCGACGCGGCGCCACGAAGGGGTGTTCGTCGGACTATTACTCTCGGATCGTGAGCCAGTCCGGTGCACCTCGCTTTAGCATGAGGAGTTCGGCCAATTGTATGCGGTCAATTAACCGCGTCCTTGCCTCTCCCGAGGCAATCGAGCAGGTGAGGTTCAGCCGTTGCTGAGGTCGATGTTCCAGGGCAGAAGCGCGGCGTAGTCTTCGGCTGTCTTGGCATTGGGCAGCGCAGTGAACAGCGCGCGCAAGTAGCGGTAGCCGTCGATGCCATTGACACTGCAGGTCTGCAGCAGCGAGTACAGGTTGGCGCTGGCGTTGGCGCCGTGC
>NZ_JAJTWU010000007.1 GCF_021353265.1 Pelomonas cellulosilytica | reverse complement strand
GGCGCGATGACGGCCGAGGAGGCGCGCACGCAGCAGGTGCCGCTGGCCTTCCTGCCGCCGGGCCGGTGGCGCGCCACGATCTGGCAGGACGGCGAGGTCGTGCGCGAGGTGCGCCGCACGGAAAACGTCGTGACGAGCAAGGACCGACTTACCCTTGTTCTGGCGCCTGCCGGCGGCGCAGTGGTCGTGCTGGAACCTCGCCCCTGACGGCTGGGCTGTATCGACAGCCAGTCGACGCCGGCCGCGTGCACCGTGGTGAAGCGCGCTTCGTATCGGAGTTTTGCGACAGCGTTGTGCGCCACGGCCCGACTCGCCTGAGCCGCCGCGCAAATCGTCGATATTGATGTCACGCGGCGCGCTAGTTGCCCGCGTCGCCAGTCGGAGCCTGGCGTTCCAGATCGTCAGTAGGAGGTCTTCATGTAAGACACGACGGCGGCGCTGGAAGCGCTGCTGATGCAGCGTTCACTTACCAATGCCGAGTTGCTGGCCCAGGCCGACGCGGCGGCGGATTCCCGCATCCTGCCTGATGCCGCGGTTGTCAAGATCGGCGGCCAGAGCATCATCGACCGTGGGCGCGCGGCGGTGTACCCGTTGCTCGACAAAATCCTCGCCGCGCGCAAGCTGCAGCCGCTGCTGATCGGCACCGGCGCTGGCACGCGGGCGCGGCACCTGTACTCCATCGCGGCCGGGCTCGGGCTGCCCGCCAGACGCTGCTGGACGGCACGCTGACCCGCCCCGTCGCCGGCCACAAGCCGGTGCGTCTGCTGCCTTGGCTGCATGTCGTCAAGATCGGCGGCCGCGCCATCATGGACCGCGGCGCCGAAGCCATCCTGCCGCTGGTGGGCAAGCTGCGCCGCCTGCTGCCGGAGTTCCGGCTGCTCATCCTCACCGGCGCCGGCAGCCGCGCGCGGCACCTGTACGGCGTGGGGCTGGACCTGGGCCTGCCGGTGGCCTCGCTGTCGCCGTTGGCGGCCAGCGAGGCCGGGCAGAACGGCCACATCCTCGCCACGCTGCTGGCGGCCGACGGCGTCTCGTACATCGAGCACCCGACCATCGCCAACCAGCTCGCCATTCACCTGCAGGCCACGCGCGCAGTCGTGGGCAGCGCCTTCCCGCCCTACCACCATCACGAGTTCCCGGGCTCGCGCATTCCGGTACATCGCGCAGACGTGGGAGCCTTCCTCGTGGCCGATGCGCTCGGCGCGGCGGGGATGACGATCGTGGAGGACGTGGATGGCGTCTACACCGCCGACCCGCACGGCCGTGACGCCGCGCAGGCGCAACTGATCCGCGAGACAAGTGCGGCAGACCTGGCTCAGCACGCCGGCACGCTGATCCGCACCGGCGCGCGGGGCTGACGCCCTTCGGCGCCTCAGCGGCTGGCGACGAAGGCCAGCAGTGCGCCCTGCTCCGCGTCGCTGAGCCGCTCGAAGCGCAGCCGCGCGGCGCGGGCCTCGCCGTCGTGCCACAGCACGGCCTCACGCAGGCCGCGGGCGCGGCCGTCGTGCAGGTAGTCGCCGTGCTCGTTCACTACCGGCACCAGACCCAGCCCCCACAGCGGCGCAGTGCGCCACTGCCTGCCGCTGGCCCGGTAGTCGGGCCTGCCATCGGCCAGGCCAGCGCCGAGGTCGTGCAGCAGCAGGTCGGTGTAGGGCATCACCGGCGGGCGTCCCGCGGGCTGCGGCAGCGTCGGTTGGTGGCAGGCCGTGCAGCGCGCGGCGGCGAACAGCATCCGGCCCCGTTCGATCCGCGGCTCGCCGTCGCCGCGCGGTGCCGGAACGGCCAGTCCGCTCATGTAGGCCACCAGGTCGCGCGCGGCGGCATCGTCGAGCTCGGGGCTGTCACCTGTGGCCGCCGCCGTACGGCAGGCCGGCTGCGCCGGGCCGCAGCCGGCCTCGGGCAAGGTGCGGCTCGTCAGGCCCAGGTCGCCCGCGGCGGCCTGCACGACCTGGGCCGTCAGGTCGGCCGTGTTGGCCTTCCAGCCGAAGCGGCCAGCCTCCATGCGCCCGGTCACAGGGTTCCACACGCGGTTCAGCACGCCGCGCACGCCATCGGGCCGCGGCGTGGCCGCCAGCGCCTGCAGTGCGGCCTCCGGCACGTCGGCCAGCAGGCCCAGCCCGTAGACGGCCGGGCCGACGCGGGCCGACAGCTGCACGCGTCTGCCGTCGGCCGCCAGCGGGCCGTAGCCCAGCTCGGTGAAGCTGAGCGCTGGTCGGCGCAGCCACTCGATGCGGCCGTCGACCAGCCGGTGCGCCACCGCTTGCCAGCGGATCTGCACGCGGCCTTCGCCGGGCACGCCGATGACGCCCTCCTCGTTGAACTGGTCACCATAGACTGGATGCGGGCGCTGGCCGCCGTGCGGTCCGGTGCCGGGCACCGACAGTCGCACTAGCAGGGACTGCACGCGGGCGTCGGGGCCATCCGGCGCGCGGCCGCGGCCATTGGCGGGGTGGCAGGCCACACACGACAGCCGGTTGTAGAGCGGACCGAGGCCCCGGCCGTCGCCGGCGCTGCGCGAGCCGTCCAGCCAGGCGCGGCGGAACAGGTTGCGGCCGCGCAGGAACGGCTCGTCGGCCCGGCCGGGCAGCGGGTGGCTGAAAGCCTCGGGCGATGCGTCGGCCACGACCCAGGGCGGCTCGCCCGGTGCGGCCTCGGGCACCGTCCAGCCCAGCATGGCACCGGTCATCAACAGTGCGGTCACGCGCGTGCATCGGTGGATAGGCCGGCGGGCGGACCGGTGGACGATGGCGGGTTTCATGCCAGCAGCGCCAGCGCTTGCTGGCGGCGTCGCGTCGCGCCGTCGCGCCAGCCGCGTTCGGCGTCCGATGGCGCGGCCTGTGTGCTGCCTTCCAGCCGGCCGAGCCTGGCCAGCAACGCGGTGTCCTGCGCCAGTGCCTCTGCGCCGGGTGCAGCCTCCAGCAGCGCGCGCGCCTCGGCGGCGCGCGGGTGGCCGCCCACATCGGCCGCATGCAGGCGCCGCCAGGCCTCGGCATGCTCCGCCGCATCGGCCACGAAGGCCTGCTCGAACAGCGCGCTGATGAGCCCCAGCCGTGCCTGGCCGCGGGCGTTGTCGTAGTCATAACCGCCGGCCCGCGCGGCCTCGAAGATGTTGAAGCTTCCCTCCGGCAGCCGTGCATAGGCCGAGGGTCGCACCGGCAGCTTGCGGATGCGGGGGTGGCCCAGCAACGCCTGGCCGTCTTCTGACAGCATGAAGCGCACGAAGGCCTGCGCGCCTTCGGGGTGCGGGGCGTCCCGCGTTATGGCGATGTGCGCCGGGTTGATGCCGCCGTGCGCCGGGTAGCCGAAGGCCAGCGGGGCCCCGCTGGCCACGGCCGCCGCGGCGAAGAAGTCGATCGTCAGCCCCGCTGCGCGGCGGCCCGAGGCCACTTCGTCGGTGACGAACGTGCTGCCGGCGCCGACGAGCGCCGCGTTGCCGGCGATGGCGCTCCACAGCGCCCAGCCGCGCTCCCAGCCGAAGGCCTGCAGCACGATGTCGACCATCGGTGGCGCGAAGCCCACGCGCGACGGGGCGGGAAGCACGACCTGGCCGTGCCACGCGGCGAGAGCGAGGTCCGGCCAGTCCGCCGGCTGCGCGAGGCCCAGCGCCGCGAGCCGCGCCGGGTTGAGCGCCCAGCCATAGCCCGCCACTTCGGTGGCGAGGTAGTGGCCGTCGGTATCGCTGATCTCCGTGCCGCCGATGCGCGTGGGCAGGCCGCTGCGCTCGATGCCGTCCATCCGGCGCAGCGCTCCGCCAAGCTTGAGCGCCGCATAGGTGCGTGGCGACGCAGACCAGTAAACATCCACGCCGTTGTGCCCCGGCGCCTGCAGATAGGGCAGCGCGTCGTGCGGCATGCGCCAGACGAGCTGTAGCCGGTAGCCCGGCTCGGCCTTCTCGAAGGCGGCTTCGAAGCGGGACGTGACCTCCTCAGGGTACGCGGTCAGCACGACGACGGGCGTGCGCGTGGCGGCCTGGGGCCGAGTGGCGCCCAGCGCGCTGAATAGCGCCAGCATGGCGCGACGATTGATCGTGATGGCAGTCATGGCGGCTCCTGTGACGGTGCGGTGTCAACGTAGCTTCAAGTGCGCCTGCAGCAGCCACTGCCGGCCCGGTTCGGGGTAGCCATCGGCGTAGGCGTAGAGCCGGTCGTTGAGGTTGTGCACGCCGGCTTCTAGCGACAGCTGCGGGTTGGCCTGCCATTGCGCTTTCAGGTCGGCCAAGCCAAAGCCGGCGGCGCGCTGCAGGCTGTCGCTGGAGCTCCAGCGCATCGACGCTGCCTTGGCGCTCGCATGCAGCGTCACTGCGGGCAGCACTCGCCACGCGACGTGGGCAAGCAGTTGCTGCCGCGGCGTGTCGGTCAGCCTGACCGTTGGTGCGCTGAGGTTGCGCCGGTCCAGCCACTGGTAGTGCCCGTCCAGCCGCCAGGCGCCGGCCTTCCAGTCCCAGCCCAGCTCCGCGCCGCGAGCGCGTGCGCGGCCGATGTTCTGCGCTTGTACGCAGGCATTGGCGCCGCAGGCGGTGGCGATGGTGACGGACTGGATCAGGTCGTCGATGTGGCTGGCGAACACCGCGGCGTCGAACTGCAGCCCGGCCCACGGCGTGATGGTGGCGGCCAGCTCCGCATGTGTCGCCCGCTCGGGCTTCAGCGCGGCATTGGGCAGCGCGGTGCCCAGGCGGTAGGAGTAGCGGTCCTTGATCGTCGGGAAGCGGCTCTTGCGCGCCAGCGACGCGCGCCATTGCCACGCCTCGCTGGGCCGTGCGAGGAGCGCGAGCTGGCCGTTGGTGGTGCCGCCGTCGCCGTGGGCGAACTCGCTGACGGCCTTGGTGCTGCTGTTGTAGTCCTGCGCCTGGCTGGTGCGGCGCGTGTCATGGCCGAGGCCGGCCACCAGCGTGAAGTGCTCGCCGAGCTGCTGGCTGTCTTCCAGCGCGAGCGACTGCGTCGTGTCGTCGAAATGCCGGACGGGCTCGCCGGCGTTGTGCTCGCGGTGGATGTCTCGCTTCCAGTGCGCCGCCATGCCCAGCGTGTTGCCAGGCGCTGCGGCCACGTCCAACTGCGCGCTGGCGCCGTTGCTGAAGTCGTCGTACCAGCTCTGGAAGGAGCTGGGCTTTTTCTGCGTCGTGTAGGTCGCGTCGTCGTAGGTGAACAGGCTGTTGCGGAAGGTGTCGCGGAAGACGCGCAGCGTCAGCGTGTGCGCGCCCAGCGCCGTGCGACTGAGCAGGTAGAGGCTCTGCTTGTCCCAGTACGGCCAGCGCCAGTAGCGAGGGGTGACGCCGGCGACATTGCCGGCATAGGGTGGCGTGCCCTTGGTGCCGTGCTGGTCGATGACGTTGAGGCTGACTTCGTCGCGCGCATCGCCGCCCTGCGGCAGCCAGCCGAGCTTGAGCGCGTACTTGCGGTCGCGCGCCCAGCTGTTCTCGCGAGCGCCGCCATCCTCGGCCTTGGTGGCTGTGAAGCCTGCCGGCAGGTCGAAGGCGCTCTGGCCATAGCCTGACACACTAGCCTGTGCGTAGAAGCGCTCCTGCCTCAGCCCGAGGTTGGCGTAGGCCCAGTGCGACTGCAGCTGCAGCTGGCGGCCAGCTTCCAGGCCGCTGCCGCCCTCCAGCTCCAGCGGCCGCGTGGGCCGGCGACCGACGAGGTTGATCGCGCCGCCCAGCGTGTTCGCGCCGTACAGCATCGAGCTCAGGCCCTTGTCCACCTGCACGGCGGCCAGGTCGAAGGTCGTGAAGCGGCCCAGGTCCACATAGCCGTCGTACGGCACGTAGATCGGCACGCCGTCGACGAACACCGGTACCTGGCGCAGGTCGAAGCCGCGCACATACGCCATCTGCTCGTTGCGCGCCCCCACCTTGCTTTGCACTACGCCGGGCACCAGCTCCAGCGCAGCGCCGGTGGTCAGCGCGTCGGCCTCGCGCAGCTGGGTGGCGGTCGCCGTGTCGGCACTGCGCGGCTGCGTGCCGGTGATGGTGACGGTGCCAATGCGCTCAGGCGCGTCGGCCCCCTGCGCCTGCGCGAGGGAGGCTGCCAGCAGTGCGGCGGCGCAGCCGGCAGCGCTGGCCGGGAACGGGAGGCGGGACGGGGTGTTCGCAATAGGCAATGGCATGGGGACGGCCTTGTTGGGTTTGTCGGTTATGTATGTAGATATATAACGATGGACAATCCAGCAACAGGCATGCCAGCGCATGCCATTCCCTGTTCAGCCTGCGAGCATGACCTGACTGGGCTGGATCAGCACCTGAGCGGCGGCACCCACTGCCAGGCCGAGGACAGCCACGGCCTCGACGCTGACGACGGCCAGCACGACGGTGCCACCGGCCAGCGCAACGGCGACCTCGGCGCGCAGTGGTCCGGTGTGCAGCGCCGTCACCGTGCCGGGTAGCTGGTTGCGGGCCAGCGGCCCGCCACCCCCTGTGGCGAGCACGACGGACGGTGCATGCACCAGCGCGCGCACGGCGGCGCCTTCGGCAAGGCCCAGCGCACGCACCGCGTCGCGCGTGACGACGGTCACCAACGGCTCGCCACCGGGCAGCGCCAGCGTCAGCTCGCAATTGATGGGGCCGTCGGCCAGCTGCCGGACGGTGCAGTCCAGCGCGTTGACGGCGGAGGCTCCAGGGTGCTGAGGGGGCATGGCACGGAACTTGGTTGTATCGTTCAGGATATGACGCTTGTCGACTTCACGACAAAGCCTTCAGGATTCCACCACGCCGCCCCGCATGCCCGCCACGTCCAGACCCCGCCTCGCCAAGTCGGCGCCATCACGCTTCACCGGCCGCATCGAGGTGGCCACCGATGTTGGTGCCTTCCTGGGTGACACGCGCGTGCGGCTGCTGGAGGCCATCGACAGTTGCGGCTCGATCTCGCAGGCGGCCAAGCGGGTGCCGCTGTCGTACAAGGCCGCGTGGGACGCGGTGGACGCGATGAACAACCTGGCCGACCAGCCGTTGGTGGAACGCAGTACTGGCGGCAAGGCCGGCGGCGGCACGCGGCTGACGGACCATGGCCGCCGCGTCATCGCGATGTTCCGTGCCGTGGAGGCCGAGCACCAGGCTGCGCTGGACCGGCTGTCGCAGCGCTTCGCGGACATGCCCGGCGGCGATGCGACCTCGTTCCAGCGGCTGCTGCGCCGGATGTCGGTGCGCACCAGTGCACGCAACCAATTCGTCGGCACCGTCAGCGGGCTGCGCGAAGGCCGCGTGGACTATGAGGTGCGCGTGCGGCTGGACGACGCGCTGGAGCTGGTGGCCGTCGTCACGCGCGAGTCGGCCGAGACGCTGGGCCTAGCGATCGGCAGCGAGGTCGTCGCGCTCGTCAAGGCGTCGTCGCTGCTGCTCGTCACCGACCCGGCGCTGCGTTTGAGCGCCCGCAATCAGCTGTGGGGCACGGTGTCGCGCATCGTCGACGGGCCGGTCAATGCCGAGGTGACGGTGGACCTGAGTGGCGGCCGCAGCGCCGTGGCCGTGCTGACGCGTGAATCCGTGCCCGCGCTGGGCCTGGCCGAGGGCGTGCGCGCCTGCGCCGCGTTCAAGGTCTCCAGCGTCATCCTGGCCGTCATCGATTGAATCCTGTTTGACCCACCCGAGGACGTACCGCATGTTCAAGCTGACCTTTTCTTTCCCCCGTGCGGCATGCGCCGCTGCGCTGGCCGCCCTGGCCGTGCTGCCGGCCCATGCCGACGAGGTGCTGGTGGCCGTGGCCGCCAACTTTGCCGGGCCGCTGCAGAAGATCAGCGAGGGATTCACCGCCGTGACCGGCCACACGGTCAAGGCGTCGGCCGGCGCGACGGGCAAGTTCTACACGCAGATCGTGGCCGGCGGCGCGCCGTTCGAGGTGCTGATCGCGGCCGACGACGAGACGCCGAAGAAGCTCGTTGCCGAGGGCCACGCGGTGAGCAGCAGCAACTTCACGTATGCCATCGGCCAGCTCGTGCTGTGGAGCGCGACGCCGGGCCTCGTGGATGACCAGGGCGCGGTGCTCGCCGCGGGCAGGTTCACCAAGCTGGCCATCGCCAATCCGAAGATCGCACCCTATGGCGCCGCCGGCGTCGAGACGATCAAGGCCAGGGGGCTGACCGACGCCATCGCGCCCAAGCTGGTGACGGCGGACTCCATCGCCCAGGCCTACCAGTTCGTCGCCTCGGGCAATGCCGAACTGGGTTTCGTCGCGCTGAGCCAGGTGGCCGTGCCGGGCAAGCCGGTGACGGGCTCGCTGTGGAAGGTGCCGCAGTCGCTGTACGGCGAGATCCGCCAGGACGCCGTGCTGCTGAAAGCCGGCGAGAAGAGCGCCGCCGCCAAAGCCTTGCTCGACTATCTGAAGAGCGCGCCGGCCAAGGCCGTCATCGCCGCCTACGGCTACAAGGAGTGAGCGCTTGAGCGCCGACGACTGGATCGCCGTCCGCCTCACCGCCGAGTTGGCATCGCTGGCGACGCTGTTGCTGATGCTCGTTGGCACGCCGCTGGCGTGGTGGCTGGCGCGCACCCGTTCGGCCGCCAAGCCGCTCGTGGCTTCCATCGTCGCGCTGCCACTGGTGCTGCCACCGTCGGTGCTGGGCTTCTATCTGCTTGTCACGATGGGGCCGCACGGGCCGGTCGGCCAGTTCACGACCTGGCTGGGCCTCGGTCGGCTGCCTTTCACGTTCCCGGGGCTGGTCGTGGCCTCGGTGCTGTACTCGCTGCCCTTCGTCGTGCAGCCGCTGCAGCAGGCCTTCGAGGCGGTGCCGGCCCGCGCGCTGGAGGCCGCGGCCACGCTGCGCGCCGGGCCGTGGGACCGCTTCGTGACGATAGCGCTGCCGCTGGCTCGGCCCGGCTTCGTCACGGCGGGCGTGCTGGGTTTTGCGCACACGGTGGGCGAGTTCGGCGTAGTCCTGATGATCGGCGGCAACATCCCGGGCCAGACGCGCGTGCTGTCGGTGGCGCTCTACGAGCATGTCGAGGCGACCGACTTCGCCGCCGCGCATCGGCTGGCGGCCGGCATGGTGGCTTTCGCGCTGCTGGTGCTGCTGACGCTGCACATCGCCAACCGGCGCCGCGCCGCGCAGGTGGACGGCGTGGAGGCGGGCACGTGATCGAGCTGCGGCTGGCGCTGCCGCGGCGCGGCTTTCACCTGTCGGTCGATCTGGCGCTGCCCGGCCAGGGCGTCAGCGTGCTGTTCGGACCGTCGGGCTGCGGCAAGACGACCGTGCTGCGCGCGCTGGCCGGTCTGGAGCGCGCGGCGGGCCGCATCGTCGTTGACGGGCAGGTCTGGCAGGACGACGGCGCCCGTGTCTTCCTGCCCACGCACCGCCGGCCGCTGGGTTATGTCATCCAGGAGGCCGCGTTATTCCCGCACCTGGACGTGGCAGCCAACCTGGCCTATGGGCGGCGTCGCGCCGGCGCGGATGCCGCACGCATCGCACCGGAGGCCGTCATCGAGTTGCTGGGCATCGGTGCGCTGATGCAGCGACGGCCGGCGACGCTATCCGGCGGCGAGCGCCAGCGCGTGGCCATCGCGCGCGCACTGGCCACCGGCCCACGCCTGCTGCTGATGGACGAGCCGCTGGCCGCGCTGGACCCGGCGCGTAAGGCAGAGATCCTGCCCTACCTGGAGCGGCTGCACCGCGAGCTGGCACTGCCGGTGGTGCTCGTCACGCATGCGCTGGAGGAGGCCGCGCGGCTGGCTGACCATCTCGTGCTGATGGCCGAGGGCCGCGTGCAGGCCGCCGGCCCGCTGCTGGAGCTGCTGGCGCGCACTGACCTACCGCTGTCCCGGCATGACGAAGCCGGCGTCGTCGTCGAGGCGGCCGTCGCGGCGCACGACCAGGCCTACGGTCTCACGCGCATCGGCTTTGCCGGCAGCGGTCTGTGGCTCGGTGCCGCCGCCGTGCCGGTGGGCGGGCGCGTGCGGGCGCGCGTGCTGGCGCGTGACGTCAGCGTGGCCCGCCACGCGCCGCAGCAGAGCAGCCTGTTGAACGCGCTGCCCGTCGTGCTGGACAGCCTGCAGATCGAGGCGAGCACCGCGCTGCTGCGTCTGCGCGTCATGCCGGGCGATGCCGGCCCGGCCGTGCACCTGCTGGCCCGCATCACGCGCCGCAGCCTCGATGCGCTCGTACTTCAGCCGGGCGAGGCGCTGTTCGCGCAGGTCAAGGGCGCGGCGCTGATGTAGCCGCCGCGCCGTGGTGCCGGCTGGGCCGCCCGGTCAGTCGCCCAGCGCCTCGAAGTCCACCCAGCCGAAGTCGGCCGTGGCGGGCTTGTCCGTCGCGCTGAACGCGTAGAGGCCCATGTAGACGCCGGTGAAGCCGCTCGAAGTCTCGGTAGACAGCTGGTAGGTCGGGATGCTGCACAGCGTCTGCCAGCCCGTGGTGGCGCCCGTGGCCTTCCACGACAGCGTGTACTGGGCCGGCGTGGCCAGCACCTGCAGCTGCAGCGCGGCCGCCGGCACGGCGGCGCTGGCCAGCACGCGCGGCTGGCCGGCCAGCTGCTGCAGGCACTCGACGCGCCGCTCCGATCCGCCGGTCACGCGCAGCAGTGCGTGGTGCGACTCGTTCATGCGTAGCGCCACGCCGGCGGCGTCGCCGTCGGCCGTGGGGTGGAAGTCCACCTCGGTCGCGAAGCGCTGGTTCAGCCGCTCCTGGCGCCGGCCGACGAAGGCCGGCGTGCCGATGACGTCCAGCCCGGTGCGTGCGCCGATCAGGCGCAGTTGGCCGGGCCGCTCGGTCAGAGACCAGCGGTCCTTGGCCAGCGTGCGCAGGAAGGCCCAGTGTGGCGAAAGCTTGCGGTCGGCTGCGAAGGTCTCGCGCACCGGCGGCTCGGGCCACGGTGCCCAGCCCGGCAGGCCGCGCGTGGGCTGGGGCTCGGCCAGCGTGCCGTTCTGGCCGAACTCTGGCCAGCCGTCCTCGCGCCAGTGCACCGGCGCCAGCAGCGTCTCGCGGCCGATGTGGTGGTGCCGGCCGCCGGCCACGGCCTGCGGGCGGATCGCCAGCAGCGTGGCCCACCACTCGCCCTGCGGCGTCGTGACGAGGTCGGCATGGCCCAGCGCCTGCAAGCGATGGTCAGGCAGGTCGCGGTGCGTCAGCACCGGGTTGTTCGGATGCGGCTCGAACGGGCCCCAGGGCGAGCGCGAACGGGCCATCGTGATGCGGTGGTCATACGATGTGCCGCCCTCGGCAATCATCAGGTAGTACCAGCCGTTACGCTTGTAGAGGTGCGGTCCCTCGGGCCAGATGCCGCCCATGCCGCTCCAGACGAGGCGAGGCTCCTCCAGCAGCTTGCCCGCCTTCAGGTCCACCCGCGCCTGATAGACGCCGCCGTTGCGGCCGCCGCCGTGGCGCGTGTAGTAAACGGTGCCGTCATCGTCGAAGAAGAACGACGGGTCCATGCCGAAGACGTTTTCCGGCAGGCGCACCGGGTCGGACCATTCGCCCGCCGGGTCGGTGGCGGTGATGAAGAAGTTGCCGATGCCATCGACGTCGGTCGTGACGATGTAGAAGCGTCCGCCTTCGCAGCGTATCGTCGGCGCGAAGATCGCTTTGGAGCTCTTGCGGCCAGTGAAGTTGATTTGCGTGTCGCGCGACAGCGCATTGCCGATGAGGCGCCAGTGCACGAGGTCGCGGCTGTGATAAATCGGCAGCCCCGGCAGGTACTCGAAGGTGCTGGTGACGAGATAGAAGTCGCTACCGACACGGCACACGCTCGGGTCCGACGCGAAGCCGCTGACGACCGGGTTGCTGAACGTGGCCGGCATGGCCTGCGCCCGGACCGGGGCCGGCGGGCGCACCGACGTGGTGTCAGGGGCAGTCGCCTGCGCCGCGACATGCAGGCAGGGCAGGGCGGTCACCAGGGCAGCGGCAAGCCGTCGTGCGCGTGGGGCAATGGTTTTCAAGCAGGTCTCCGTCTCTTTGTTGCGTTATTGATGATAGCGATATCAATTGCGCGGGCCGCTGCGGGCGTGTGTGGATCCGCGCCCGCGCACCGCATCACCACGAGGCTATTTTTCCCCGTAGGACATGGCACGAATGAGGGTGAATGGGGTGGCGGCCGGCAGCCGATGCGGGTTCAATGAGCGCCTGGCCCGCGCGATGCTAGCAACGGCGGCTTGTTAGCCCAATCATGAATTCGCCCGAAGCCATGTCGCCGCCGGTATCGGTGGCCTCAATCCGTCCCGCGCCTCCCTGCCGAGGTAAACGCTGTCGTTAATATCGTTCAACATGGTGGATCACTTCAAAGCGAGGCAGGCGGCGCCCGACAAGCCGCCGACGCTGGCCGACGTGGCGCGTCTGGCCGGCGTGTCGGCGATGACGGTGTCCCGGGTCGTCAACGGCGAGTCCGCGGTGAAGGCGGCCACGCGCGAGCGTGTGCTGGCTGCCATCGCCGAGCTGAGGTATCTGCCCCAGCATGGCGCGCGCCGCATCATGGAACTGGAGCCCATCCGCATCGGCGTGCTCTACAGCAACCCCAGCGCGGGCTACCTGAGCGAGTTCCTCATCGGCCTCATCAACGAGGCCAGCGCCAATGGCGCGCAGCTGCTCGTGGAATGGGTGGACCAGCAGCGCGGCGTGACGAGCGCGGATGCCTTCCTGATGGGCGGGCTGGATGCAGTCGTCGTGGCGCCGCCGCTGAGCGACCATGCGCCGCTGGTCGACACCGTGCTAGCCAAGGGCCTGGCGGTCATGCTGGTGGCGCCGGGGCGCATGGATGAGCGGGTCAATGCCGTCGGCGTGGACCACCACGGCGCGGCGATGCGAATGACCGAGCACCTCATCGCGCTCGGGCACGAGCGCATCGGCTTCATCACCGGCAGTGCAACGCACAGCGCCACGGAGTCGCGCCTGGCCGGCTTCCGGGAGGCGATGCGCAACGCCGGGCTCGCGGCACCGGACGAGCTCGTCGTGCCGGGCCTGTTTACGTACAACTCGGGCCTGATGGCCGCCGAGACGCTGCTGCACCGCGCGCAGCGGCCGACGGCAATCTTCGCCAGCAATGACGACATGGCCGCGGCGACGATCTCCATGGCCCATCAGTTGGGCATCGACGTGCCGGCGGACCTGACCGTCGTCGGCTGCGACGACACGCCGATCGCGACCAGCAGCCGGCCCGAGCTGACGACGATCCGCCAGCCCATCCGGGCGATGGCGGCGAGCTCGATCAGCATGCTGGTAGAGCAGGTCAAGGCGCGCCGTGCGGGCGCGCCGTTCCAGCCGCGTGGCGTGCAGATGGGCTGCGAGCTGGTGCGGCGCCAGTCCGACGCGGCACCGCGCAAGCGGGCCCGTGCGTCGCTGTCCCCCCGGCCCGGCCTGGCGATGCGCGGCTGACACGGCCGGGCCGCGGTTGGGAGACGGCGACCTGGCGCCGGTGACGGGCCAGGGTTTCGACGCACCGGGCGATGGGCGTCGGCTGTCAGCGCTGGAGTTGCCAGTGGTCCAGCTCGGGCAGCGCGCCGTCGCCGCGGAACACGAGGAAGAGGTCGTGCACGCCGGTTACGCGGTCCACGCTGGTTGAGGCGGTCTTCCAGCCACTGCCGGTGGCAGCGGTCGTGAGCGTGCCGATGATGGGGCCGTCCACGCGGCCCAGGTGCAGTTCGATGCGACCGGGCTGCGCCGCCCGCAGCAGCGCGGCGACGCGCCGTGCGGGCTGATCGCCGAAGTCCACGCTGCGCAGCTGCAGGTAGCCACCCGCCTGTGTGGCGGTGACGGCGATGCGCTCGCTGTCGCGCGTCGTCTTCAGGTCGACGGACCAGGCCATGGTCTCACCCTCGACGCGGGCATACGGGTCCAGGTGCGCGACGGGCTCGGGTCCGGTACGGCTCATGTCCAGTGGCACGATGCTGCCGTCGGCGTTGAACTGCAGCTCATCCACGCAGACCGAGCGTGAGAAGCCGCCACCGCCGGGCAGGCTGCCATCGTGATAGAAGAGATAGGTTCGGCCGTGGAAATCGACAACGCCGGGGTGGTTGGTGAAGCTGCCGCCCTGCGTCTTCATGACGACGCCGCCGTAGGTCCAGGGACCCGTCGGGCTCGGACCGGTGGCGTAGGCGAGGTGCTCCGGTATGGGTCCGGCAGCGTAGAAGAGGTAGTAGCGCGAGCCGCGCTTGTAGATCCACGGCGCCTCTTCGTAGGCGGTGGCGCGGTCGGGCTTGGCGCGCGCGCCGAAGGCCTCGACCGTCATCGGATGGCGCATGACGCCACTATCGCCCACCGTCGTGTCGAACGACAGCATGTCGCGGTTGAGCCTGACCCATTTGTAGGTCGGATTGCCCCAGACGAGGTAGGCCTGGCCGTCGTTGTCGAGGAAGGCGGCGGGGTCGATGTCGCCCTGCCTATCGAACACGAGCGGCTTGCCGAGTGCGTCCTTGAAGGGACCCAGCGGCGTGGGACCTACGGCCACGCCGATGGCCATGCCGCCGCTGGCCTGCTCGACCGGCACGTACCAGAAGAACTGGCCGTCGCGCTCGATCGTGTGGCCGGCCCAGGCGTGCTTCTTCGCCCAGCGGAAGTCCTGCAGCGACAGACGTGCGCCGTGGTCCGTCCAGTTGACCATGTCGGTGGACGACAGCACATGCCAGTCGCGCATGTCGAAGAACTTGCGGTCGCCTTCGTCGTGACCGACGTAGACATAGACGCGACCACCATGCACGAGGGGCGCCGGGTCGGCCGTGTAGATCGTCTGGACGATGGGGTTTGCGGCCATGGCAGGTGCGAGCGGCAGCAGCGCGGAGGCGGCGAACGTGATGCGGGCAGCCCAGCGGACGGCGATGCGTGTCATGTCGAGGGGAGAGATGGGCGCCGCAGGCCGCGGCGCCGGGAATGAAAAAGGGCCGGCGCGAGCCGGCCCTGCTGAGGGTCGTGGACCGAGCCCGATCAGAACTTCATCTGGCCGGTGATCTGGTACGTGCGGCCCGGATCCCAGTACGTGCGCGTCGCGTACTCTTCCTGCACGAATGACTTCTGCTTGGCCGCGCCGAGGTTGGCCACGTCGAAGTTGATCGAGACGCCCTTCTTCCAGCCCACCCAGTCGCCGATTTCCAGGCGCGTGGACAGGTCCATCACGAACAGCGCTCGGTTGGCCTTGATGAGGCGGAAGGCGTTGTTGCCGTCGGAGGCCATCGTGTCGAACGAGCTCTGCGCCTGGTAGTTGTTGCTCAGGCGGATGGAGCCTCGGCTGTTCTCGAAGTACACCGTCAGGTTGGCCGTGTAGGGCGAGACGCCGATCGGCACCTGGCCGCTGGTGCCCGGGTCCTGCAGCGTGCGGGTGTAGTTCGTGACAAAGCCGAAGCCGTTCCACGGCAGCCAGCGGTCCAGCGACTGCGACCAGGTCAGCTCCCAACCCTTGAGCTTCATGACGTCGTTCGTGTTGACGGGCTGACTCAGCGTCATCAGGTGCTTGTCGGGGCCGCCACTGGCGTTGACGATCGTCTCGGCCTGGCTGCCGGCGGCATAGGTGATGCTGTTGGCGCCGTAGATCTGGCGGATCTCCGTCAGCGTCAGTTGCTGCGTCACGGTGCGCGGGAAGTTCTTGATGTCCTTCTTGAAGAAGGCCGCAGCCATGTAGCTGCCCTTCTTGTCCGTGTACCACTCCCAGCCGAGGTCGAGGTTCTTGGACTCGAACGGCTTGAGGTTGGGGTTGGTGGCCGAGACGAGCTGGAAGGCCACGTCGTTGACCGTCAACGTCAGCGGACGCAGGTCGCTGGGGTTGGCGCGGGTGATGGACTTGGACGCCGCGGCGCGCACGATCATGTCGTCGGCGACGTTGTAGGCCACCGTGCCGCTCGGCAGGTTGCTGTTGTACGAGGACGTGGCCGCGGTCTCCGTGACCAGGGCCGGGTAGCGCGCGCCCTGGCTGGCATTGGTCGTGCCGCCGTCCGGCAGCGCCGTCGTGCGCGGGTCGGGCGTGCTGGCGAACACGCCGATGATCTGCGACGCGTGCGTGTGGCGCAGACCCACGTCATAACGCAGCAGGCGGTCGAAGATACGCGTTTGGCCGGACACCTCGATGTACGAGCCGAACACGTTTTCGCCGAAGCGCTGGGCCGACACGCCGCTGAAGCCGTTGCCCGTCGCCGGGATCAGGTTGTTGGCGAGGTCGTAGTAATGGGTTGCGTCGGCGAAGCGTGCCCAGTCAAGATTGACGAAGCCCAGGCGACCCGGAACCAGGTACTTGGACATGTCGGGCACCGCGGAGCCCAGATAGGCCAGCGGCGGCTTGCCGGCGGTCCAGCCGGTGCCGTAGCCGGGGAACTGCGTCATTGGGTTGGTGGCGGCGGCGTTGGCGGCGGTGATGCTGCCGTTGCAGGTGTTGGGGCCGGTGTTGTTGGGCGCCAGCATCTGGAAGTTCAGGTTGCCACCGCAGGCGATGTTGGCCCAGCGCCCGTCGTCGCCCATGCCGGTGATCTTGCGCAGGTAGGTGTCATAGGCCATGCCGCCCTTGACAGTGAACTTCTCGTCACCCCAGGCCAGGTTCCAGCGCGCGCCGCGGGTGTTGATGTCGCGGCCCTCGCCGTTGATCGAGGCCGTCACGGCGGTCGGGCCGCCGGTGTACCAGCCGAAGTTCTTCGGGTCGTTCGCGTCGATGCTGGGCGTGTAGACCGGGAAGTCGCCGTTGTGGCCGATCGTCGTCGTGAATGGCGTCGCGGCGTTGGTCGGGATCAGCAACGTCGGGGCCAGGCGCTTGAAGCCGCTGCGGGCCATGTTGCCCTGAGCGGTCAGCGTCCACTTGTCTGTGATGCGCCATTCGAAGCCCGGCGTCAGCGAGGTCGAGTGGGTGTTCTCGTCCATGCGGCGCCATTCAAGGAAACCGACGGAGTTAAGGAACGTGCCGCCGGTGGCGAAACAGTAGTTGCCGCAGTCGGTGCGGTCGTAAGTCATGCCCATCGGGATGACGCCGCTGTTGCGCACGCTGATGTTGAAGTCCGAGCGCTCTTGCTTGTTCGTCTTGCTGCCCAGCAGCAGGTCGATGTAGCCGTCGAAGTCTTCGGTCGGACGGAATTCGACGCTCAGCAGGCCGTTCAGGCGGTCGCGCTGGCCCTCGAAGTTGACAGGGCGCGGCAGGCGGGGGACGTAGCCGTTGTCCAGCTGCTGGATGGAGGCGCCGGGGTTCAGCGACTTCAGCAGCGCGGCGTCGATGGTCTGGCCGGCGGTCAGCGTCTGCGTCACGCCGCCGACGGTGTAGGTGCCAGCGGCCGCGGCCGGCACGGTCGTCGGGATGCCCCACGCACCTGCCGTCGTGCCGGCGGTGCTGTTGGTGATGCCCGATTGCGAGGGGTTGGCCAAGCGCGGCGTGATCCAGTCCTGCACGTAACCGACCTCGAAGCCCCGGGTGGCGACGCGGTTGCGGGCGAACGAGAAGCCGGCCAGCACGCCGAAGGTGTCGCCGAAGGTCGTGCTGAACAGCGCGGTACCGCGGGTGCTGGGTTGATTGGCCGGGTCGTTCTTGGCGACCTGCAGCTTCAGCACGCCACGCGTGCCCTGCTTGTCGAACGGGCGGGCGGTGCGCATGTCGACGACGCCGGCGATGGCGCCTTCGAGCAGTCCGGCCGTGGGGCTCTTGGAGACGGTGACGCGCGAGAACAGGTCGCCCGGCAGGAAGTCGAGGTCGACCTCGCGGTTGGCGTTGGAGGCGCTGCCGCCGCTGGTGCCGGCCGAGGCGATCGGCGCGCCGTTCAGCAGGATGCGAGTGAAGTTGGAACCCAGGCCGCGGACCTGGATGTTCAGGCCTTCGCCGGTGATGTCACGGTTCACCTGCACGCCCGGCACGCGCGAGATGGACTCGGCGAGGTTGTTGTCGGGGAACTTGCCGATGTCTTCGGCGTGGATCGAGTCGGACAGGCCGACGGTGTCGCGCTTTTCGCGGGCCGAAGCTGCCAGCGAGCTACGGAAGCCGCTGACCACCACCGTGTCCAGCTGCTGCGTCTGCTTGGGGTCGGCGGCCTGTTGCTGTGCATAGGCCTGGCTCACCAGCCCCGCCAGCACGGTGAGTGCCAGCGCCCCGTGGGTGGCCGCACGCCGGGTGGCGGGGCCGTGTTGCGTTTTCGTCATTGTTGTCTCCTGATGGCCGTCTCGGGCCGGAACGGTGGAAGGGCTCAGGGCCCCTTCGATGCTTCGACCTGGTCGCAGGCCGTGGCAACGTGTCATCAGGCGGCGCGCCGTCGTTGGCGTGTAACCTGATGGAATCTGTAAGTAAATTGATTGTTAGGCGCTAACAAAGTCTGTGCGATGAGGGCTCTCCCGGAGGCGCTGTGGTGTTTCTCCCACTGAGGTGGTCTTGCCTGGGAGCGCTCCCGCGGTGATGTCCAAAATTGCATCGACAAGCGCCGAAAATTGATCTAAACGGAGATGGGTTTGTTGCAAATGCGCTGAAACGGCGACGCCGTGGCGTTCTCACGGTGCGGACGCGGAACCTGGTGGTAGCGCCACCGGCAGGTCGCTGAAGTGAAACCAGTCGACGTCCATGTAGCCGCCGGCGCCGCTGCCGGCGTGGAAACAGAACAGCGCCACCTGTGGACCCTGGAAGGTGCCCGTGCGCCAGTCATAGACCAGCTCGAACGCATCGCCGAGCCGCTGCCAGGCGCCCTCCGGCGGGCGCCACGACAGGCTGGCCTGCTTGCGCACGAAGTTCATCTCCAGCCTCAGCTCGGCGCGTGGGCCTGTCAGTGCGATTCGCGGGCCTTCCTCGGTCGTCTGCGGCACGCCATCGCCCTGATCCACGATGCGGCGCCACTGCAGCGACAGGCCGTCCGGCCCGCGCGTGGCGGCCAACTGGCCGTTGACCTTACCGAGCGTGCCCAGGCCGCATTGGTCGCCAGCGGCCAGGTGGCTGAAGTCCAGTGACACCTCATTGCGGCTGAAGGGCCCCTGGCCTTTCTGCGTCAGCGTGTTGCGGGCGTGCCAGTAGTCGGCTGCGGGGCCGGCGTGCAGCCGCAGGTGGCCGGGCCGCTCCCGCAGGGACCACATCGCATCGTCCGGGTTGTGGTTCCAGGCCCATTGCAGGCCCAGCACCGGCTCGCTGAACTCGTCGCTGGTGGCGGGCTGGGCTGGCGGCTGCCCCTGGACGGGCTTGGTCGCGCGGGCCGGCACGCGGCCGGGCGCCTCCGGCGTGCCCCAGACGGGCCAGCCGTCCTTCCAGAAGATCGGGCTGAAGTTCGTGATGCGGCCGATGGTCGGCTGGTCCTGCATGACGAAGCCCCACCAGCGGCCGTCGGCCAGGTCCACGATGGCACCCTGGTGGCCGCCCGTCTGCGCGGTGTTGATACTGTCGATGGTCTCCCACGGGCCCTGTAGCGAGCGGGCGCGCGAGATGCTCATGCCCAGACGGCGCGGGATGGCGTTGAACAGGTAGTAGGTTCCGTCGCGCTTGATGAGCTTGGAGCCCTCGGCGCCGCGGATGTAGTGGATCTTGCGGGCGTCGGTGACCTGACGCAGGTCGGCGCTGAGTGTCAGCAGCGTGATGGTGCCGTCCGAGCTCACGCTGGTGGCGATGTAGGCCTGGCCGTCGGTGTCGAAGAACAGCGCGGGGTCGAAGGCCTCACGGTCGAGTTCATGGCAGTCCCAAGGCCCCTGCACCTGCACAGCGCGGCACAGCCTGGTGTGCAGGCCCACGGGCGTGACGGCCAGGTAGAAGGCGCCATCGTGATGTCGCAGGCTGGGGGCGTAGATGCCGCGCCGGTAGACGCCGCGGCCCTGCAGGTCGAAGGCCGGCGACCCGGTCAGCCGCGGGAACACGTGGCCGGCGATCGTCCAGTTGACGAGGTCGCGCGAATGCAGGATGCGCAGGCCCGGCGAGTTGGCGAATGTCGTCGTGGCGAAGTAAAAGTCCTCCCCCACGCGGATGACATCGGGGTCCGGGTAGTCGGCCCACAGCGGCGGGTTGCTGTAGGTGCCGTCGCCGTTGTCGGACTGCCAGGCCGGCGCAGCGGCGCCCAGCAGGCTGCCGACGAGCATCGTGGCGAAGGCGCGCGCGACGCGTTGCAGGCGTGTCGTCATGGCAGGTTGTCCTTCAGGTAGATCTCGATGCGGATGGGCTCAACGTCGAGTGTGGGCATCTGCCGGCTCAGCTGGTTCAGTACGAGGCGGCACGCGGCGCGGACTTCCTGCGCCGCGGACTGGCCGAGGACCGCGCTGGCACAGCCGTCGAGCAGCGCGGCGCGCGTGTCGCCGCTCAGCTCGTGGCAGACCCAGGCCACACGTCCAGCCGCACCGGCAGTCTTCAGCGCTGCGTGGATGCCACGGTTGCCGCCGCCGGCGCTGTAGAGCCCGACGAGGTTCGGATGCGCGTCCAGCAACTGCGTCACCTCGGCTTGGGCGAGCGGGTCGCGCTCTTGGCAGGCCAGCGGCTCCAGCGCCACGAGGTGCGGATGCTGTGCAGCCAGCAGGCCCCGAAAACCCTGCAGGCGTTCGGCCTGATCCTTCAGATCGCGGGACCCCATGACGATGCCCACCTGCCCGGCGCGCTCGCCGCAGAAGCGGCCAAGCAGGCTCGCGGCCGTGCGGCCGGCGGCCAAGTTGTCCAGACCGACGAAATGCGTGCGCTGCCGCGTCGCGAGTGGCGCGGCCAGCGTCACGACGCAGGTGCCGTCCGCAGCCATGCGGTCCACCGCGTCGCGGACGAGCGGATGGTCCTGCAGCATCAGCACGAGGGCGTCGTATTGGCCCCGCAGCCGGCGCACCGCGGCTGCGGCGGCGGCCGGGGCGCGGGTGTCGGCGGTGCGGATGTCGATGCGCGCGCCTTGCTCGTTCAGCCAGGGCGTCAGGGCCGTCAGCTCATGGCGCAGCGCGCGCACGAAGTCATCGTCTCCCGCCGGCAGCACAAAACCGACGAGCGATTCCCGAGGCCGGGCCGGCGTGCCAGCCTGCGACTGGCCCAGCCGGTGCAGCGCCTGCTGCACGCGCAGCAAGGTGTGGGCGCTGACGCCCGGGCGCCGGTGCAGCGCCCGGTCGACTGTGGCGAGACTGACGCCCGCCTCCCGCGCCACGTCGTTCAGTCGGGCACGGTGGTCATGTCTTGGCGGCAGCAGTGATGCGCCAGCATCACGCGGTGCAGGTTCGCGGGCCACGGCTTGTCTCCGGTCTGGTATCGCTACCAATATTTGTTATTGCTAACAAAATGATAGCCATTCCGTCGCCGGGCGGCCCTGGAAAAACTCTGTTGCTTGCGCTACCAGGACGTGTTAGTACTGCGCGAGCGCGCGCCGGTGGCCTATGCCCTAGGGCCCGATGGCGCGGCGTCGGTCATCGAGACGGCAGACGCGCGGCGCCTCGCCGTCGTCACGCAGACGGCAGCGCGCGCTGAAATTCCGCCTCCAGCGCAGCTTGCCACACAGCCCGTTGCTGTGGCGGCGCAAAGCTCGCGGCGAGGCTGTTGCGCGCCAGCTCGTAGGCCTCACGGGCACCCCACTGCGGCTGTGCGGCGAACAGCGCCAGAAAGTTGTCGTTCAGGTAGCCGCCGAAGTAGGCCGGGTCGTCGGAGTTGATCGTCACGGCCAGGCCGGCGGTGAGCAACTGTGGCAGCGGGTGCGCGGTGAGGTCCGGCACGACGCACAGCTTCACGTTGGACAGCGGGCACACGGTTAGCGGCACTCGCTCGCGGGCCAGCCGCTGCATCAGCGCCGGGCTCTCGATGGACCGCACGCCATGGTCGATGCGCTCGACGTGCAGCAAGTCCAGCGCCTCCTCCACGTAAGCAGGCGGCCCTTCCTCGCCGGCATGGGCCACGCGGTGCAGGCCCAGCTCTCCACAGCGCGCGAACACTCGGGCGAACTTGCTCGGCGGGTGGCCCCGCTCCGAGCTGTCCAGGCCCACGCCGATGAAGTGGTCGCGCCAGGGCAGGGCGTCCTCCAGCGTGGACAGCGCGTCGTCCTCGCTCAGGTGGCGCAGGAAGCACAGGATCAGCGACGCGCTGACACCCAGGCGCTGTTGCGCGTCCGTGCAGGCGCGCGACAGACCCTGGATGACGGTGCCGACTGACACGCCGCGGGCGGTGTGCGTCTGTGGGTCGAAGAACAGTTCCGCGTGCACGACATGGTCCTGCGCGGCCTTCTCGAAATAGGCCCAGGCCATGTCGTAGAAGTCCTGCTCCTGCAGCAGCACGCTGGCGCCCGCGTAGTAGATGTCCAGGAAGCTCTGCAGATCGGTGAACGCGTACGCCGCCCGCAGCGCCTCGACGCCGGCGTACGGCAGCGTCACGCCGTTGCGCTCTGCCAGCGCAAAGATCAGCTCCGGCTCCAGCGAGCCCTCGATGTGGATGTGCAGCTCGGCCTTGGGCATGCGCGCCAGCAGGCCGCGCAGCGCGGAGCGAGGGATGCGGTCGAAGTCGATGTCTGCAGGCATGTCGTGCATTCCGTAGTTGCCGCAGGCCGGGCGCCGGGCCGCCCCAAGCCGGCCTGCTGGCGATGTGCATGCGGCTCAATGCCGCATGCATCGCCGCCTTCGAGAGTGACCGATCAGGCCTGCGCGCGTTCAGCGCCGCAAGGACTGGGCGAGGGGCTCATTGTCCAGGCACCTTGCCTTCCACCCCCTTCACGAAGAACTTGATGCCACCCAGGAAGGCGTCATCCGCCGTCGTGTCCTTGGCCAGCACTTCCTTGCCGGTGTTGTCGACGATGGGGCCCTTCCAGATGACGAAGCTGCCATCCTTCAGGCCGGCCTTCACCTGGTCCACCTTGGCCTTGGCCTCGGCCGGCACGTCATCGGCGATGGAGACGAGGTCGATGGCGCCTTCTTTTACGCCCCACCAGGCTTTGCCGGTAGCCCAGGTGCCGTCCAGCGCGTCCTTCGTGGCCTTGATGTAGTACGGCGTCCAGTTGATGACGGCCGACGCCAGGTGGGCCTTCGGGCCGTAGGCCTTCATGTCGGAGTCCCAGCCGAAGGCGCGCTTGCCCTTCTCCTCGGCCGTCTTCAACACGGCGGCGGAGTCGGTGTTTTGCATCAGCACGTCGGCGCCGCCGTTGATGAGCGCCGTGGCGGCCTCGGTCTCCTTCGGCGGGTCGAACCACTCGTTGACCCAGACGACCTTGGTCTTGATCTTCGGGTTCACGCTCTGCGCGCCCAGCGTGAAGCTGTTGATGTTGCGGATGACCTCGGGAATAGGAATGGAACCGACGACGCCTATGGTGTTTGTCTTGGTCATCGAACCTGCGATGACGCCGGCGAGGTAGGCACCTTCATATGTACGGCTGTCGTAGGTCCGCAGGTTGTCGGCCGTCTTGTAGCCGGTGGCGTGCTCGAACTTGACATCCTTGTGGTCTGCCGCCACCTTCAGCATCGGCTCCATGTAGCCGAACGTCGTGCCGAAGACCAGCTTGTTGCCCTGGCCCACCATGTCGTTGAACACGCGCTCGGCGTCGGCCGCCTCGGGCACCTTCTCGACGAAGCTGGTGACGATCCTGTCGCCGAACTCCTTCTCCAGTGCCTTGCGCGCGTTGTCGTGCGCGAACGTCCAGCCGCCGTCACCCACCGGGCCCACGTAGGCGAACGCAACCTTCAGCGGCTCGGGCTTGGCCGCAGCGGCCGAGGCCGGCGCGGCGGCGGGAACGGCCTCTTCCTTCTTTGAGCAGCCGGCAAGCACAGCCGCGGCGGCGATGGCGGCCAGCGCAAAGGTCCGACGGGTGGCGAGAGATGTCATGGGTTCTCCTGGCGGGTGGGGTGGGAAGTCAGTGACCGGGTTTGAAGGGCTTGCCGAGCGAGGCCGGCATGTTGGCCTTGATCCAGGCCGGGTTGCGCGAGATCAGCACCAGCACCGCGATCGTCGACAGATACGGCAGCATGCTGAGCCAGTGCGTCGGGATGTCGATGCCTTCGCTTTGCAAATGAAACTGCAGCATCGTTACGCCGCCGAACAGGTAGGCGCCCAGCAGCACGCGCGCCGGCCGCCAGGTGGCGAAGGTGGTCAGCGCCAGCGCGATCCAGCCCTTGCCGGCCACCATGCCTTCCACCCACAGCGGCGTGTAGATGATCGACAGGTAAGCGCCGGCCAGGCCGCACAGCGCGCCGCCCGCGGCCACGGCGGCCAGGCGGATCTTGCGCACCGGATAGCCCAGCGCATGCGCCGACTCGGGCGACTCGCCCACCGCGCGCAGCACGAGACCCGCGCGGCTGCGGTACAGGAAGACATGCAGCGCCACGGCCAGCGCCATCGCCAGATAGACCATCGGATGATGGGAGAACAGCGCCTTGCCCAGCACCGGCAAGTCCGCCAGGCCGGGGATGGCCCAGGGCGTGCGCTCGCCCAGCCGCTGCTGCGTGTACGACGTGCCGACGAAGGCCGAAAAGCCCGCACCGAACAGGCTGAGCGCGAGGCCGGTTGCGTATTGGTTGGTGTTGAGCCAGATGACGAGGCCACCGACGAACAGCGACAGCAACGCGCCGGCGCCCATGCCCGCGATGAAGCCCAGCACGTCCGAGCCGGTATGGACCGCCGTCGCGAAGCCGGCGATGGCGGCGACCAGCATCATCCCTTCGGCCCCCAGGTTGACGATGCCGGCGCGTTCGTTGATGAGCAGCCCGAGGCCCGCGATGGCCAGCACGGTGCCAGCGCTGAGCGTTGCGGCGATCAGCAGTGCGATCTCGTTCATGCGCTCGCCCCCGCCGCGCGCGCCTTGGCGGCTGCCACCCAGCGCATGCGGTACTGCAGCGCGTGGTCGCAGGCCAGCAGCGTGAACAGCAGCAGGCCCTGGAAGACGCTGGTCAGCGCCTTGGGCAGGCCCAGGCGGCTCTGCGCCAGCTCGCCGCCGATGTAGAACATGCTCATCAGCACGGAAGAGAAGACGATGCCCACCGGATGGAGCCGGCCGACGAAGGCCACGATGATGGCCGCGAAGCCGTAGCCCACCGGGACGTAAGGCGTCAGTTGCCCCAGCGGCCCGGCCACCTCCAGCGCGCCGGCCAGACCCGCCATGCCGCCGGACAACAGCAGCGCCGTCCACAGCGCGCTGCGCGAGGAGAAGCCCGCGTAGCGCGCCGCGGCCGGTGCGATGCCGCCGACCGTCAACGCATAGCCGCGGTATGTGCGGAACTGGAACACCGCGAAGGCCGCGACCGCCACCAGCGCGATGAGCAGGCCCGCGTTCATGCGCAGGCCGGTGACGAGCCGTGGCAGCCGCGTGGACGCGTCGAACAGCGCCGTCTGCGGGAAGTTGTAGCCGTTCGGGTCCTTCCACGGGCCGTAGACGAGGTAGTTCAGCAGCAGCGTCGCCACGTAGACCAGCATCAGGCTGACGAGGATCTCGTTGGTGTTGAAGCGGTCTCGCAGCAGCGCCACAGCGCCGGCCCACAGCATGCCGCCCGCGATGCCGGCCAGCAGCACCGGTACGACGAACCAGCCCGACGTGCCTGGGCCGGCCTGCATGGCCATCCAGCCGGCGCCCAAAGCGCCCAGCACGAACTGTCCCTCGGCGCCGATGTTCCAAATGTTGGCGCGGAAGCACACCGCCAAGCCCAGCGCGATCAGCGCCAACGGCACGGCCTTCATGCTCAGCTCGGACAGCGCGCGGCCGTTCTTCACCGGCTCGACGAAGAAGAGATACAGCGCCTGTAGCGGATCCTTGCCCAGCGCTGTGAACAGCACGATGCCGATCAGCACGGTGATCGCCAGTGCCAGCAGCGGCGCGGCCAACGCCACCAGCCAGCTCGCCTGCGTGCGCGGCTCAAGCTTGAGCATCGACGGCTTCCTCCATGGGCCACAGGCCCGACATCCACTCGCCCACCTGCTCGCGCGTGGCGGTGGCGATCGGCAGCGACGGCGACAGCCGGCCCTGCGCGATGACATGGAGCCGGTCGCAGATCTCGAACAGCTCGTCCAGCTCTTCGCTGAAGACGAGCAGCGCGCAACCCTGGTTGCGCAGCCGCAGCAGCTCGCCGCGGATCTGTGCGGCCGCGCCCACGTCCACGCCCCAGGTCGGCTGCGCGACGATGAGCAGCCTGGGGCTGGCGTCGATCTCGCGGCCGACGATGAACTTCTGCAGGTTGCCGCCCGACAGCGTGCGCGCCGGCGCATCCGGCCCCGGCGCCTTGACGCGGAAGCGCTCGATAAGCCGCTCGGCCAGCCGGCGCGCCACACCCTGCCGCAGCCATCCGCCCGGGCCGACAGCCTCGGTTCGCGTCAGCAGCGTGTTCATCGCCAGCGACATCGTCGGCACCGCACCGCGGCCCAGCCGCTCCTCGGGCACGAAGTGCAGGCCCGCTATGCGGCGCCGGCCGGGCGGCGCATGCGAGATGTCCTGCTCGAACAGCCGCAGCGTGCCGGTGGCGGCGCGCGCGTCCTCGCCAGACAGCGCGGCCAGCAGCTCCTGCTGGCCGTTGCCCGACACGCCCGCCACACCGACGATCTCGCCCGCGGCGACTTCAAGGCCGATGTCCTTCAGCGTGATGCCGAACGGGTCCTGCTGCGGCAGGCTGAGCCCGGCCACGCGCAGCACCGGCGCGCCGCGTCGGCCTTCGCGCGCGGTCAGCGTCGGCGCGTCGGCGCCGATCATCAGCCGCGACAGGCTGGCGTTCGTCTCCTGCTGCGGGTCCACCTCGCCGACGACGCGGCCGGCGCGCAGAACCGTACAGTGGTGGCACAGCGAGCGGATCTCGTGCAGCTTGTGGCTGATGTAGAGGATGGCGCAGCCCTCGCTGCTGAGCTGGCGCAGCGTGACGAACAGGCTCTCCACCGCCTGCGGCGTCAGCACCGACGTCGGCTCGTCGAGGATCAGCAGCTGCGGCTTCGTCAGCAGCGCGCGGATGATCTCCACGCGCTGGCGCTCGCCGACGCTGAGCGTGTGCACCGGCCGCGCCGGGTCCACATGCAGACCGTAGGTGGCAGACACGGCGCGCGTCCGCTCGGTCACCTCGGCGAGCGACTGCGCCTTGTCCAGCCCCAGCCAGATGTTCTCGGCCGCGGTCAGCGTGTCGAACAGCGAGAAGTGCTGGTAGACCATGCTGATGCCCAGCTGCCGCGCCTGCGCGGGGCTGGCGACCTCTACCTCGCGGCCGTTCCAGGCAACCTGGCCGGCATCCGGCCTCGTCGCGCCGTAGATGATCTTCATCAACGTCGACTTGCCCGCGCCGTTCTCGCCGAGGATGGCGTGGATCTGCCCGGGCGAGACCTTGAGGTCGATGCCATCGTTGGCACGGACCCCGGGGTACTGCTTGGTGATGCCGATCAGCTCTAGTCTGGTCATTCGAGGCGGTTGTCTTTCGGGCCGTGCGCCGGCTGCTCCCTAGCCGGCCCTGCTTGCAGCTTGATGCGGCAAGCCTCGCCGTTCCTCTGGGGACCGACCGGTCTCGCCCCCGTTCAGCGAGGGCGAGATCGGGCGAGGGGTCAAAAGTGGTACTCGGCCCTGATCATCGGCGTTTTCGCTGTGGCGCCGCTGCCGGCGGGGCCGCTGGCCGGGTTGCCGAACTTGTTGCGCCAGTACTGGTATTCGAGACCCACCTTGAACTTGCCCGGTGTCGTGCCCGCACCGGCGCCGATGTCGTACATGATCTGGCCGTCGAAGTTCGTCTCGGGCGCTGTGGAGCCGCCGAACTCGTCCTTGCCCTTGCTCGCAATGTAGTTGGCGAAGCCTTCGAAGGCCAACGGCAGCTTGCCCAGCGGGATGCTCCAGGCGGCCGTCAGCATCAGGTGCGTCTTGTAGTCGTAGCGCGGCGTGGCGGTGCCGGTGAACTTGTTGTAAGGCGCGTTGCTCTCCTTCAGCAGCAGCAGGCTGACGTTCAGGAAGCCGGGCACGTCCATCATGAAGGTCGGGCCCAGCACCAGCATCTGCTTGCGGGAGTTGTAGCCGGCGTCCACCTTCACGTTGGCGTCGAAGCCTGCGGTGAGGCCCAGACCGCGCACGGGGCCGAACTCGATCTTGCTGCCGCTGATCTTGCCGAAGTCCAGCGTGTGCCGGTAGACGATGTAGACCTCGGTCGCGCCGCTGCCGGAGCCGGGGCTGGACGGGTCGTTCTTGTCGGACAGCAGCAGGTCGGCGTTGAAGAAGTTCGTGCCGTAGCTGTAGCCGCTCGCGTGGTTCAGGTCGAGGATGCTCTTGTGGATGTTGTTGGTGCCGAAGGGCTCCGCGAACTTCGTGCCGAAACGGTAGCCGATGGACGTGTCGCTCCAGTCGGCCGCGTGGCTGGCGCTGGCGGCGAGCGCGGCGGCGGCGGTGCAGAGCAGGCGGGTGGCAGGTCTCAAGATGAAGCTCCTAGGTGGTTGAACAGACAGCGTGAAATGAGTCTTGATGCCGGCCACCCGGAGGGCGAGGCGCGCCAGGCCGATTTGCAAGTCGTGTGCCATGCGCGCCATCGCGGTCAGCCGCCGCGCCGCGCGCGGTAGAGCATGTCCAGCGTGATGTGGCGCACCTCCAGCTTGCTCTGCTGGATGTGGGCGCGCAGCAGCCGCTGGGCTTCGTCGGCGCGGCGCCGCGTGATGGCGCGCAGGATGCGGGCGTGCTCGTCGTAGGTGACCTCGACGCGCGCCGGCTTCGTGAAGTCCAGCCGCCGGATGATGCGGATGCGTTCGGTGATCTCGCGGTGCACCCGTGCCATCTCGCGGTTGCCGCTGCCCTGCACCAGCAGCGCGTGGAAGCCCTCGTCCAGCGAGCCCACCTCGGCGGCATCCGCGAGCCGCTCGGCCGGGGGCACCAGCCACAGCTCGGCCAGTTGGCGCAGCTCGGGCCGCTCGTCTCGTTCGGCCCGCTCGGCCAGATGGCGGGCGGCCTCGCATTCGATGAGCGTGCGCAGGTCGTACAGCTCGTCCATCACGTCAAAGTCCAGCGGCGCGACCTGCCAGCCTTGGCGCGGCATCAGCTGCAGAAAACCCTCGCGCTCCAGCCGCTGCAGCGCGGCCCGCAACGGCGTGCGGCTGACGGCCACACGTTGCGCCAGCTCGGTCTCGGAGACGCGGTCGCCGGGCATCAGGGCGAAATCGAAGATCAGCTGCTTGAGCTGGGCGTAGGCCTGGTCGGCCAGGCTGAGGGGTTCGGCGGGGGCTGTCACGGTGGCGGAGGAGGAAGTCGCAAGCTCGACCATTGTTGGTGCAACCGCCTCAGCCCGGGCCCCGTTGCAGGGCCTGGATCACCGCGCTGGACGGCGCCGACCAGCCGACGATGGCGCCCTGCGCCGTCAGCATGGCGAGCGCCGCCGCCTTGAACTCGGGAAAGTAGCTTTCGGTGCCGTCCTCGACGATGAGACATTCATAGCCCCGGTCGTTGGCCTCGCGCATGGACGTCTGCACGCAGACCTCCGTCGTCACGCCGGTGAACAGCAGGTGCGTGATGCCTCGCTCGCGCAGCAGTTCGTCGACCGACGTGCCATAGAACATGCCCTTGCCGGGCTTGTCGACGACAAGCTCGCCGGGCGCCGGTGCCAGTTCCGGAATGATCCCGGCTCCGGGCTCGCCGGCAATCAGAACGCGGCCCATCGGCCCGGCGTCGCCGATGCGCAGCGACGGATTTCCGCGCAGCCGCTTGGCCGGCGGGCAGTCGGCCAGGTCCGGGCGGTGGCACTCACGCGTATGCAGCACCACGGCGCCGACGGCGCGCCAGGCGTCCAGCAGTGCGCGCAAGGCCGGCACGATGGCCTGCAGCCGCGTCACGTCGTTGCCCAGGCTCGCGCCGAAGCCGCCGGGCTCGACGAAGTCGCGCTGCATGTCGATGACGACCAGCGCCGTGTGCGCCGGGTTGAACGTGAAGGGGAATGGCGCGGCGGTGTCGAGGCTGAGCAGCGCGTCCATCAATGGCCTCCGTCGTGCTTGCCGCCCATGAAGGCGCCGAGGGACTGCCGCGTCGCTTCGGCAGCCGGCACGTCGTGCACGATGCGCCCCTCGCTCATGACGACGATGCGGTCCGCCAGCGTCAGCAGTTCGTCCAGGTCCTCGCTGACCAGCAGCACGGCGGCGCCGCGGTTGCGGGCGGCCATCAATCGGCCGTGGATCTCGGCGACGGCGGCGAAGTCCAGCCCGAAGACCGGGTTGCTGACGAGCAGCAGTTCGGCCTCGCCGGCCAGCTCGCGGGCCAGCACGGCGCGCTGCACGTTGCCGCCGGACAGCGTGCGGATCGGCGCTCGCTCGCCCTGCGTCTTCACGCCGTACTCGGCGATCCATTCCCGCGCCCGTTCGCGCAGCGCGCCCCAGCGCACGAGGCCGCCGCGCGCCCACGGTAGCTCGTCGAAGCTGCGCAAGGCCATGTTGTGCGCCACGCTCAGCGGGCCGACACAGGCGTTGCCCAGCGGCTCCTCCGGCAGCGCGCGGACCTTGCGCACGCGGTTCTCTGCGCGGCGGGCGAGGAAGGCCTGGCCGTCGACCGTCACGCGGCCCGACAGCCGCGCGCGCTGACCGGCCAGCGCCTGCATCAACTCGCGCTGGCCGTTGCCGCTGACGCCGGCGATGCCGACGATCTCGCCGCGACGCACGCTCAAAGAGAGTGCACGCACGGCCGGCTCGCCGCGGTCACCCATGACCTCCAGCGTGTCGATGGCCAGCTTCACGTCGCCTGGCTCGCGGATTTCGCGGGTCCATTTCGGCTGCGTCACCACACCGCTCGCGCCTTCGCCCACCATCGCGGCGGCCAGGCTCACGGGCGTTTGGTCGGCCACGCGGCCTGTGGCAGCCAGCGCCCCCTTGCGAAGCACGCTCACGTCGTCGGCATAGGCCATCACCTCGCGGAACTTGTGCGTGATCATCAGCACCGAGCAGTCCATCGCATGGGCCTGGTCGCGCAGCGCACCCAGCACCTCGTCGGCCTCCTGCGGCGTCAGCACCGACGTGGGCTCGTCGAGGATCAACAGCCGCGGCTTGAGGAACAGCTGCTTGAGGATCTCCAGCTTCTGCTTCTCGCCGGCCGACAGGTCGCCCGGCTGCGCATCCAGCGGCAGCTGGAACGGCGCGGTGGCCATGAAGGCCTGCAGCTCGGCGCGCGCGACCTTCCAGTTCACGACCATGGGAAGCGTCCCGCGCGCCAGCAGCAGGTTCTCGGCTACCGTCATGCCGGGCACGACGGTGAAGTGCTGGTAGACCATGCCCAGGCCCAGTTCGCGGGCAACGACCGGCGAACCGATCTCGCGCTCGCGCCCGTCCACCAGCACGCTGCCTTCGGTGGGCCGGTGGTAGCCGACGATGGCTTTCACCAGCGTGCTCTTGCCGGCGCCGTTCTCCCCCAGCAGCGCATGCACGGTGCCGGGCCTCACGGTGATAGACACGTCGTCAAGCGCGGTGAAGCTGCCGAAGCGCTTGGTGAGCTTGTAGGTTTCGAGTTGCAGCGCGTGCATGGCTCAGAACTCCTTGAGCAGCGTCAGGACGGCAGACGAATCCGCGACGGCGCCGAACACGCCGCCTTGCATCTGGATCATCTTCAGCGCGGCCTCGTGGTTGCCGCGGTCTGTCGCTCCGGTGCAGTCCGACAGCATCAGGCACTCGAAGCCGCGGTCGTTGGCCTCGCGCATCGTCGTGTGCACGCACACATCCGTCGTGATGCCGGTCAGCATGAGGTTGCGGATGCCGCGCGTGTGCAGCACCAGCTCCAGGTCCGTCGCGTAGAAGCTGCCCTTGCCGGGCTTGTCGATGATGGGCTCGCCGGCGATGGGGTAAAGCTCGGGAATGATGTCCCAGCCCGGTTCACCACGCACGAGGATGCGGCCGCAGGGGCCGGCATCGCCGATGCCGCGGCCGCTCTCGCCGATCTGCCTCGAGCGCCACCGCTTGTTGGCCGGCAGGTCGGCCAGGTCCGGCCGGTGGCCCTCGCGGGTGTGGATGACATGCAGGCCGACGCGGCGGGCTTCGGCCAGCAGGCGCTGCAGCGGCTCGATGGGCGCGCGCGTCAGCGACAGGTCGTAGCCCATCTTGTCGACATAGCCGCCAACACCGCAGAAGTCGGTCTGCATGTCGATGATGACCAGCGCGGCGTTCTTCGGCGTGAAGTCGCCGTCGAAGGGCCAGGCATAGGGTTCGGAGCGCAGCGTCGGCATGGCGTGGACTTATCGAGAGACGCCGAGTTCGGCGGGCGCACCCTTGAGCGCCTGGCTGGGCGAGCAGGTGGCGACCAGGATGACCAGCGTCAGCACATAGGGCATCGCGTTGAACAGGTAGTAGCCGCCGCCGATGCCGACGCTCTGCAGCGCTGGGCCGATGGCGCCGGCGCCGCCGAACAGCAGCGCCGCGCCCAGGCAGCGCCACGGATGCCAGCGGGCGAAGATGACGAGCGCGACCGCGATCAGCCCCTGCCCGCTGGACAGGCCCTCGTTCCAGCTGCCCGGGTAATACAGCGACAGCGACGCGCCACCGAGACCGGCAATCGCGCCGCCGGCCATCGTCGCGGCGATGCGCACGCCGTTGACCGAGTAGCCCAGCGCGCGGGCGGCATCGCTGCTGTCGCCGGCCATGCGCACGACCAGGCCCCAGCGCGTGTTCCTGAAGCCCCAGGCCATCAGCCCCGAGAGCGCCACGCCGATGGGGAAGAGGGCGTTGACCGACAGCGCCGTCTGCACGGCGGGCGAGTCGCTCCACGCACCCAGCGGCAGCGACGGGATCTGCGGCGCCTGCGGCTGGATCAGCGGCTTGCCGAGGTAGAAGGCCAGGCCCGCGCCCAGCAGCATCAGTGCGATGCCGGTCGCGATGTCCGACACGCGCGGCAGCGAGCACAGCAGCCCGTGCAGCAGCGCCAGCAGCGCGCCGAAGGCCATGGCCGCCAGCACGCCCAGCCACGGCGAGCCGGTCAGGTAGGCGCCGCCGAAGCCGGCCATCGCGCTGAAGACGAGCACGCCCTCGAGACCCAGGTTGATGCGGCCGCTTTTCTCCGTCAGGCACTCGCCGAGGCTGACGAAGAGGAAGGGCGTGCCGACGCGCAAGGCGCCGCCGACGACGGCGAGCAGCAGGTCCGATGCGATGCTCATGCGACCCCCTGGGCGGTGGCGACAGGCGCGGCGGGCGCCGGCCTGGCGGCAGCAGCACGCGACGCGAACAAGCGCCCACGCAGGGCTTCGGCCGCGAGGATGAAGACGAAGGCGAAACCCTGCAGCACGAGAACCGAGGCGTCCGGCAACTCCAGCCGGCGCTGCAGCAGGCTGCCCGACGCCGCGAAGCCCCCGAAGAGCACGGCCACCGGCGGGATGGCCCAGGGGTTGTGGCGCGCGACGAAGCTCACCAGGATGCCCGTGTAGCCCAGGCCGGCGATGACGGAGGCATTCGCCGCCGTGTGCACCGCAGCCACTTCGATGGCACCGGCCAGGCCCGCGGCCGCGCCACCGAGCGCGCAGGCCAGCAGGATGAGCCGGTCGGTGGGCAGGCCCACCAGCCGCGCGGTGCGGGCGTTGCCGCCCACGACGCGCATCGAAAAGCCGGACGCACTGAAGCTCAGCCACGCACCGCAGGCCACGCAGGCGACGACGCCGATGACGAGGCCCCAGTGCACGTCGCCCAACCACGACTCCATCGCCGCGTCGCCCATGATGGGACCGATGCGTAGCGCCTCGGCCAGCGGATGCGTGGACGGCTTGTTCAGGCTCGCTGGGTCGCGCATCGGGCCTTCGACGAAATGCTTGAACAGCGCGATGGCGATGTAGCTGAGCAGCAGGCTGGAGATCGTCTCGTTGACGCCGCGCCACTGCCGTAGCCAGCCGGCCAGCCACACCCACGCGCCGCCCATCAGTGCGCCCGCCCCCAGCACCATCGCGCTGCCCAGCGCGTTGCCTGGCGGTGCGAACAGATAGGGCAGCCCCGCACAGCCCAGCGCACCCAGCACCAGCGCCCCCTCGCCGCCGATCAGCGTCAGGCCCGCCTGCGCCGGCAGGGCCACGGCCAGCGCGGTCAGCATCAGCGGTGCGGCGCGCAGCAGCGTGTTCTGCCACGAGAACGCATCGCCGAAGGCGCCGAGGAACAGCAGCTTCCACGCCTCGACCGGGCTGGTGCCGCCCAGCCAGACGAAGACGCCGAACAGCAGCAGCGCTGCCGTCAGCGCGAAGACCGGCAGCAGCAGGGCTTCGGCGATTCCTTGAGCTCGTGACGCGGCCATGGCGGGCTCCCGGCGTGACGTTGAAGTGAAGTGGGGTCAGACCTTGCCGATGACGCCTTCGACGAGGTAGTTCATGCCTTCAAGCGCCATGTCGGTCTGCTTGAAGACCTGGCCCTTGGCGATGACGACCTTGCCGGTGTTGTCCTTCAGCTCGCCCTTGAAGATGTCGAAGCTGCCCTTGAGCATCTCGGCTCGCACCGCTTCAGCCTGCTTGCGCGCACCCTCGGGCACCGAGCTGCCATAGGGGCTGCTCTTGACGAAGCCGTCCTTCAGTCCGCCGCGCACGAAGTTCGGATGCGGCTTGCCGGTCTGCGCGGCCTCGACGATCTGCTTGTAAGCGGTGATCCAGTTCCACTCCGCGCCCGTCAGGTAGGCCTGCGGCGCCAGCTTGGCCTGGCTGGCGTGGTAGCCGCAGACGGACTTGCCGCGCTTGGCCGCCGTCTCGACGATGACCTTGGGGCCGTCCACGTGCATCGTGAACACGTCCACACCCTGGTCCGCCAGGCTGTTGGTGGCCTCGGCTTCCTTGACGGGCATGCTCCAGTCGCCGGTAAAGATGACCGTCGTCGTGATGGCCGGGTTCACGCTGCGCGCGCCCATCGTGAACGCGTTGATGTTGCGCAGCACCTGCGGGATGGGCTTGGCGGCGATGAAGCCGAGCTTCTTGCTCTTCGACACATGCGCCGCGACAACGCCGTTCAGGTACTGCGCCTCGTCGATGTAGCCGAAGAAGCTGCCGGCATTCTTCGGGTGCTTGGCCTCGTTCCACAGGCCGCCGCAGTGGGCAAAGCGCACGTTGGGGTACTTGGGCGCCAACGCCAGGATGTGCGGGTCGAAGTAGCCGAACGACGTCGGAAACAGCAGCGACGCGCCGTCCTGGGCAATCATGCCCTGCATCGTCTTCTGCACGGCGTTCGTCTCGGGGACGTTCTCCTCCTCGACGACCTTGATGCCGGGCATCTTCTTCAGCAGCGCGGCGGACTCCGCATGAGCCTGGTTGTAGCCGTAGTCGTCACGCGGGCCGACGTAGATGAAGCCCACGGTCAGCGGCTTCTGGGCCAGCGCCAGGCCGCTCCAGCCGGCGGTCATCAGCCCGGCGCCTGCGGCCCCCACATTGCCCAGCCAGTCCCGGCGGTTCCATTGCGATCGCGTCATCTCGGCACTCCTGAAGTAGTTCGACCCGACAAGATGCCCGGTTGCGTTCCGGGCGGTGTTCGAGCCTGTATACAAGCAGGCGCCATGCCAGCCCAGTCATCCCGGGAAGGGCGAGGGTGCGGCGCTCAGCCGCGCACGGCGGCGGTGCGCAATGGGCGCCGACGAGGCGCGAATTGGGGGCGTGCAGGCACGCAGATGGCGTGCGACAGGCGAGTCAGGCGCCGCGCGGCGTCAGGCCGTCAAAGGTCGTGGATGTGACCCAGTCGAGGATCTGCGCGTGCGTGTACTGGCCGGAGTCCTTCAGCAGCGCGACCACCGGGTCGCAGGCGCGCGCGAACAGCGTGTAGAGCACCAGTTCAGGCGGCAGCGCCGTGCTGAGCTGGCCGCTGGTCTGCGCCTCGGTGATCCAGATGCCCAGTCGGTTGCTGAGCGAGATCAGCCGGTCCATGTAGGCATCGTTGGACTGCAGGCAGGCGCTCAGGCTGGAGTTGTGCGCCGGCAGCGTCGGCATCTCGCCTTCCAGCTGTGTCTGCATGGCCCAGCGGGTGACAGCCTTCAGCTGGTCCAGCGCCCTCACGGGCTCGCTGCTGTCCACCCGCTGCTCCGCCTGGGTCCGCAGTTCGTCGACAAAGGCGAGCGCCCGATCCAGCACGCCCACCATCGCGGCGCCCGCCAGTTCTTCCTTGGACGTGAACAGCTTGTAGAGGCTGGCCTTGGCCAGGCCGGCCTCTGCGGCCACCTCGTCCACGGTCATCGCGTCGTAGCCCTTGGTGGCGAGCAGCCGGTTGACGGCGCCGACGATGGCGTCCTGACGAACACGCTGCAACTGATCCCGAATCGACGCACGAGCACCCATGCCGGAATTCTAGACCGTCCAGGCTGTCGTGAAAACGAGGTAGTGCAAAAGTTGAACTGATGGGTTATTGTGTGAACTCATTAGTTCACGAATTGCTCTTTGCAGTTCAAGCCGAGGAATTCCATGGGTCGCATCGCCGTCGTCGGGTCAGGAATCGCAGGTCTTGCGGCGGCGCACCGACTCGCCGCGGCGCCCGGCGACCATCACGTCACGCTGTTCGAGGCCGGCGCGCATTTCGGCGGCCATGCCAACACGGTCGACCTGACGCTGGAAGGTGTCATGCATGGCGTGGACACCGGCTTCCTTGTCTACAACGAGCGCACCTACCCGCGGCTGATCCAGCTGTTTTCGGAGCTGGACGTGGAGACAGTGGCATCGGACATGTCGTTCTCAGTGCAGGTGCCGCGGCCCGACGGGCGCGCGGGGCTCGAGTGGAGCGGCAGTTCGCTGAACACCGTGTTCGCGCAGCGCCGCAACCTGCTGCGGCCGGGCTTCTGGCGCATGCTGGCCGAGATCCTGCGCTTCAACCGCCTCACCACCGCACTGGCCGAACGGGGTGACGACGCCGCGCTGCAGGGCGCCATCGGCGACTTCCTCGACGCGCACCGCTTCACCCGGCGCTTCCGCGAGCACTACCTGCTGCCGATGATCGGCTGCATCTGGTCCTGCCCGACAGACCAGATGCTGCGCTTCCCGATCGGCACACTGATCCGCTTCTGCCACAACCACGGTCTCATCCAGGTGACGGACCGGCCGCAGTGGTACACGGTCAAGGGCGGCTCGCGCGAGTACGTGCGCCGCGTCGTCTCCGGTCTGCCGGACGCGCGGCTGAATGCGCCCGTGCTGGGGCTGCAGCGCGCCGAGCACCATGTGCGCGTGCTGACGGCGCGCGGCAGCGAATCCTTCGATGCCGTCGTGATGGCCTGCCACAGCGACCAGGCGCTGGCCCTGCTGGGCGGCGAGGCCAGCGCCGACGAGCGCGCCGTGTTGGGCGCCATTCGCTACCAGCCCAACACGGCGGTACTGCATGGCGACACCGCCGTGCTGCCGCAGCGCCGTGCCGCCTGGGCGGCATGGAACTACGAACGTGCCATCGACGCCGGCCGGGAGCAGGCGCAGGTCTGCCTGCACTACCTCATCAACCGGCTGCAGCCGCTGCCGTGGCAGCAGCCGGTCATTGTGTCGCTCAACCCCACCCGCGCCATCGATGAGCGCCACGTGCATCAGCGCATCGAGTACGCGCATCCGGTGTTCGACCTGGCCGCGCTGCAGGCGCAGCGCCGCGTGGATGAACTGCAGGGCCGGCAGCGCACCTGGTTCTGCGGTGCATGGTGCGGCTATGGCTTCCACGAGGACGGCCTGCGTGCCGGCCAGCAGGCGGCCGACGGCGTGCTGCAGGCACTGCGCGACGCGGCGGCACGGAGCGCGGCATGAGCGGTGCGAGCGAAGAAGGCGGGCCGCAGATCGCCGTCGGTACCGTGTGGCACCGCCGCCTGCGGCCGGTGGCACACGAGTTCCGCTACCCGACCTGCTTCCTGCAGTTGCCGCTGCGCCGGCTGCGCCGCGAGCCCTGCGCCGCGTTGAACCGCAACGGCCGCGGCTGGCTCAGCTTCCACGACCGCGACCATGGCGATGGCGGCCCTGACGCGCTGGCCTGGTTCGAGCGGCTGCTAGCGCAGGAGGGCATCACCGATGCTGACGGCGAGGTCTGGCTGCAGACCTTTCCCCGCATGCTGGGCTATGTCTTCAAGCCGGTGAGCTTCTGGTACGCACACCGCGCCGACGGCTCGCTGGCCGCGGTGCTGGCCGAAGTCAACAACACCTTCGGCGAACGTCACGGCTATCTGCTCGACGCGCCGGCCTGGGGCCAGGAGCGCAGCGCGCGCAAGGTCTTCCACGTGTCGCCGTTCTGCGCGGTCGACGGCGAGTACCGCTTCCGCTTCGAGCGAGCAGGCGACCGGGCGGTGGCCCGTGTGGACCTGCACGACGCCGAAGGCCCGCTGCTGCAGACCAGCGTGTCGGGCGCGCTGTCGGCGCTCACGCCGGCGCGGGTGCGCCGTGCCGTCCTTGCCATGCCCTTCCTGACCCTGGGCGTCGTCCTGCGCATCCACTGGCAGGCCGCGCGACTGTGGGTCAAGCGCGTCCCTTTCTTCACCAAGCCCCAGCCGCCTCAGCACTTCGTGAGCCGATAAGCATGAGCACGCCTTCCACTCTCACCGCCTCCGCCACTCCCGCCCGCGCGCCCTGGGCCGCCCGCCGCCTGCTGCGGCTGCTGGAGCGCCTGCCGCACGGCCAGCTGGAGCTGCGCCTGCCTGATGGCAGCGTGCAGCGCCTGCCATCGACCGCCAGCGCGGAGCCCCGCGCCACCGTGCTGCTGCGCGACTGGGCGATGGCCGAGCGCACGCTGCAGTCCGGCGACATAGGCTTTGCCGAGAGCTACATCGACGGCCAGTGGGACAGCCCCGACCTCACCGCGCTGCTGCGCCTGGCCCTCGTCAACCGCGAGCACATCGAGGGCCTCATTTACGGCCGCTGGTGGGGGCGCCTGGCCTACCGCCTGCGCCACTTGCTGCGGCGCAATTCCCGGGCCGGCAGCGCGCGCAACATCCATGCGCACTACGACCTCGGCAACGAGTTCTACCGCCTGTGGCTGGACCCGGGCATGAGCTACAGCGCCGCCTGGTTCGAGGGCCGCGACCCGCGAGGCGTGGACTTGCTCTCCGCGCAGCAGGCCAAGTCGCGCCGCGCGCTGCGCGAGGCGCGCGTGGAGGCCGGCTCGCGGGTGCTGGAGATCGGTTGCGGCTGGGGCGGCCTCGCGGAGCTGGCGGCAGCCGAGTTCGGTGCGCAGGTCACCGGCATCACGCTGTCGGCCGAGCAGTTGCGCTGGGGCCGGGAACGCATTCAGGATGCGGGCCTGGACGCGCAGGTGCAGCTGCTGCACATGGACTATCGCGATCTCGCCGCCCGCCATGCAGGCCACCCGTTCGACGCGGTCGTCTCCATAGAGATGTTCGAGGCCGTGGGCCACGAGTACTGGCGCAGCTACTTCCAGGCGCTCAACGCGTGCCTGAAGCCCGGCGGCCATGCCTGTATCCAGACCATCACGATTCGCGACGACTTGTTCCCCCGCTACCTGAAGTCCACCGACTTCATCCAGCAGTACATCTTCCCGGGCGGCCTGCTACCCAGCCCGTCGGCTTTCGAGGCCGAGGCGCGCCGCGCCGGCTTCGTCGTCGAGAACCGCCTGGCCTTCGGTGCCGACTACGCCGAGACGCTGCGGCGATGGCGCGCCGACTTCGAGGCCAAGCTCGATCGCGTGCAGCGTCAGGGCTTCGACCGCCGCTTCCAGCGCATCTGGGCGTTCTACCTCGCCTACTGCGAGGCCGCCTTCGACACCGGCAGCACCGATGTCGTCCAGTTCACGCTCCGCAAGCCCGCGCCATGAAGCGGCGCCAACTCCTTGCCGCCACGCCTGGCCTCTGCACCATGACCGTTGCCACCGCCCAAGCCACTCCGCCCGCAGAATTGCGCGCCGCGCTGCCGCAGGCCCGCCTGCAGGGCAGCGGCGTGCTGCGCTTCTTCGGCCTGCGCGTCTATGAGGCGCGGCTGTGGGTGGAGCCTGGCTTCGAGCCCGACACCTACGCCCGCCAGCCGTTCGCGCTCGAGCTGGTCTATGACCGGCGGCTGGAAGGCCAGGCCATCGCCGAGCGCTCCGTCGCCGAGATGCGCCGCGTCGGCCCCTTCGATGACACGCAGGCCAAGCGCTGGCTCGCGTTGATGAGGCAGGCCTTCCCCGACGTCGCGGCCGGTGACCGCCTGCTGGGCCTGCATGAGGGCGAGGGCCAGGTGCGCTTCTTCCACAACGGCCGGCAGACGGCCGAGGTGCTGGACGCCGACTACGCCCGGCTCTTCTTCGGCATCTGGCTGGCGCGCCAGACCTCGGCGCCCGCGCTGCGCGATTCGCTGCTGGGCGGCTCCCGCTGACACGCCACGCCATGTCCGCCGCGTCCGCCACCGTGCTCCCCGCACCGCCGCCCACGCTGGGCTGGCGGCCGGGGTGCGCGTATGCGGCGCTGGCACTGCCGCTGGCCTTCGTGTCGCTGCCGCTTTACGTGCAGTTGCCGTTTCACTACGCGTCGGTGCTGGGGTTGCCGCTGTCAGCCATCGGCGCCGTCATGCTGGGCGTGCGACTGCTGGACGCCGTCGTGGACCCGGCGTTGGGCCGGCTCGCCGACCGGTGTTTTGATGCCGGTGCCACCGTGGCTTGGCGGGCGGCGGGCCTGTGCGCCATCGTGCTGGCGCTGGCCTTCGCGGCGCTGTGGCAACCGCCGGCTGGGGCGCCTTCCCTCGTGATCGGCTGGCTGGCCGGCGCGCTGCTCCTGTGCACGCTGGCCTACAGCGCCGCGACCATCCTGCACCAGAGCTGGGGCACACGCTGGGGCGGCGGCCCGGCGCTGCGCGCCCGCGTCACTGGCTGGCGTGAGGGCGGCACGCTTGTGGGTGTGCTGCTGGCCAGCGCCTTGCCCGCCTGGCTGGGCTGGCCGGCCACCAGCCTCGCGCTGGCGGCGCTCCTCGGGCTGGGGCTGGCGGGCCTGCGGCGTGTGCCGCCGCCCGCGGCTGCGGCGCCGGCCGGTCCGGGCGTGGCAGCAGCGCCGGCGTCGCCGTGGCGTGTGCCAGCGTTCCGCCAGTTGCTGGCCGTCTTCGTGCTCAATGGCATCGCTGCCGCTATCCCGGCGACTCTGCTGCCCTTCTTCGTGGCCGACCGGCTCCAGTTGCCGCAGTGGCAGCCGGTGCTGCTGCTGGCCTACTTCGCCTCCGCCGTGGCCGGGCTGCCGTTGTGGGTGCGCGCAGCGGCGCGCTGGGGTGCGGCGCCCGTCTGGCGGGCGGGCATGGTGGCTACCGTGGTGGCCTTTGCGGCGACGCCGTGGATCGGCGCCGGCGACGGCCTGGCGTTTGCAGCCATCTGCGTGGCCAGTGGGCTGGCACTGGGCGCCGACCTGGCGCTGCCCGGCGCGCTGCTGACCGGCGTCATCCAACAGGGCGGCGGCGCCGGCCGCGACGAGGGCCGCTACCTCGGCTGGTGGGCTTTCGCCACCAAGCTCAACCTGGCTCTGGCCGCCGGGCTGGTGCTGCCGCTGCTGGGCTTTGCCGGCTACCGCACCGGCAGTGCCGACGCCGCCGGTCTGCAGGCCCTGGCCTGGGCCTATGGCGGGCTGCCCTGTGTGCTCAAGCTCGCCGCCGCCGCCGCACTGTGGCGGGCCGAGCGCCTCAACCCCCGCTGGAAGGAACGCGAATGAACCTATTGCGCCGCAGCCTCCTTGTCGCGGCTCTCGCACTCGCCGGCTGCGCCGGCCCCACCGTGCAGGACTACGCCCGCGAGCAACCGACCTTCGACCTGCGCCGCTTCTTCGACGGAGAGCTGACCGCCCAGGGCCTGTTCACTGACCGCGCCGGCCGCGTCGTCAAGCGCTTCAGTGTCCGCATGACCGGGCATTGGGAGGGCGACCGCGGTACGCTGGACGAGCACTTCACCTACAGCGACGGCAGCACGCAGCGCCGCATCTGGCGGCTGCAGGCACTGAGCGGAGGTCGCTTCACGGGCACGGCCGACGACATCGTCGGCACGGCCAGCGGCGAGAGCGCCGGCAATGCGCTGCGCTGGGCCTACACGCTGGCCCTGCCGGTGGACGGCCGCGTCTGGGATGTGGCACTGGACGACTGGATGTTCCTCATGGACGAGCGCACGGTGCTCAACCGCTCCGTGATGAGCAAGCTGGGCCTGCACCTGGGCGACGTGACGCTGGTCATCACCAAGCACTGAGATGGCACTTAACCCTCCCTTGCGCGATTGGACCGGCCGGTGGGCCTGGGTTATCGGCGCGTCTTCCGGTATCGGCCGCGCGACGGCGGCTGCGCTGCACCGGCAGGGCGCGCGCGTTGTCGTGTCGGCCCGGCAGTCGGCGCCACTGGCCGCGTTCGCCAGCGAGCATCCGGGCAGCATCGCGCTGCCGCTCGACGTCACGCAGCACGACGCCGTCCAGGCCGCCACGCAAGCCGTGCTGCAGCACGCCGGCGGCGTGCCAGCGATGGTGCTGTACTGCGCCGGCCACTACCGCGCGCAACGCGCGACGGCGTTCGACCATGCGGAAATGGCGCGTCACTTGGCCGTCAACTACGAGGGTGTTCTGCACCTGCTGGACGCGCTGCTGCCGTCGCTGACCACCGCCCGCGGCGGCCACCTGAGCCTGGTCGGCAGCGTGGCGGGCTACCGTGGCCTGCCGATGTCGCTGGCCTACGGCCCCACCAAGGCCGCGTTGAACAACCTCGCCGAGAACCTGTACCTGGACCTGCACCCGCTCGGCATCGGCGTGTCCATCGTGAACCCCGGCTTCGTCGAGACACCGCTGACAGCGCAGAACGATTTCGCGATGCCGGCGCTGATCTCGCCGGACGAGGCGGCCGGGCACATGCTGCGCGGCTGGGCGCAGGGGCGCTTCGAGATGAACTTCCCGCGCCGCTTCACCACCTGGATGCGGCTGCTGCGCTGCCTGCCCGACCCACTGTACTTTGCCGCCGTCCGCCGCACTACGGGAGCCTGAACGTGCCTGACGCCCGCACCCGACGCCTCGTCGATGCCTATACGCGGCTGACCCGCGACAGTCTGCCGGCGCTGCTGGCGCTGTATGATGAGACCGCCGCGTTCAAGGATCCGTTCAACGACGTGCGCGGCCGGCGGGCCATCGGGCGCATCTTCGAGCAGATGTTCGATGAGCTGGTCGACCCGCGCTTCGTCGTGCAGGTGGCGGCGAGCGAAGGCGACGAGGCCTTCCTGACGTGGGAGCTGCACTTCGTGCGCGCGTGCGGCGACGTCTTGAAGATCCGCGGCGCCACGCACCTGCGCCACGGGCCGGGCGGCGTCGTGCTGCACCGCGACTACTGGGATGCGGCCGAGGAGCTGTATGCGCAGCTGCCCTTGCTGGGCGTGCTGATGCGGGCGCTGCGGCGCCGGTTGGCCACGCCGCAGCCGGCTTGACCGGCCGCAGCCGCCGGGCGTCCCGCAAAAACAAAGGCCACCGGGAGACGGTGGCCAGAGTGGGGGGGGCAGGCAGTGCCTGCCGGTGCCGGTGCTTACTTGCCGGCGGCGCCGAGGCGGCGGCCGAGCGTGTCGCCGAATTGACCCACGATGGCGATGGCACAGAAGGCGAGAGTGACGATCAGCAGTTCCATTTCTTTCCCTTTCTTTTGTTTGACGCCTGCATTCTAAGGGTTTTTCCTAGGGTTGCAAGGGTTAACCCTTGATTCTGGTGGGGTGCCTCGGCACCGTCATTTGGCTGCTATATGAACCCGGCATAGGAAGAGCGCGAGATTCGATAAATCAAACCTAGCTGCTTCTCCTAAGCTGCTCGGGTTTTGAACAGACCGGTCTCCCGCCTCATGCGAATCACCAAGCTCACGACGTACCGCGTTCCGCCGCGGTGGATGTTCCTGAAGATCGAGACCGACGAAGGCGTCGTCGGCTGGGGCGAGCCCGTCATCGAGGGGCGGGCGCGCACCGTCGAGGCGGCGGTGCACGAGCTGTCCGAGTACGTCGTCGGCCAGGACCCGGCGCGCATCAACGACTTGTGGCAGGTCATGTACCGCGCCGGCTTCTACCGCGGCGGCCCGATCATGATGAGCGCCATCGCCGGCATCGACCAGGCGCTGTGGGACATCAAGGGCAAGGTCATGGGCCAGCCCGTCTACGAGCTGCTGGGCGGTCTCGTGCGCGACAAGATGAAGGTCTACTCGTGGGTCGGCGGCGACCGCCCGGCGGACGTCATCCGCGACATCAAGCGGCTGCGTGAAGGCGGTTTCGACACCTTTAAGATGAATGGCACCGAGGAGCTGGCCATCGTCGACAGCTCGCGCAAGATCGACGAGGCGGTGGCCCGCATCGCCGAGATCCGTGAGGCATTCGGCTCGGACATCGAGTTCGGGATCGACTTCCACGGCCGCGTCGCCGCGCCGATGGCCAAGCCGCTGTTGAAGGCGCTGGAGCCTTACCGTCCGCTGTTCGTCGAGGAGCCGGTGCTGGCCGAGCAGGCCGAGCAGTACGCGCGGCTGGCCGAGTACACGGCCATTCCGCTGGCCGCGGGCGAGCGGATGTTCTCGCGCTTCGACTTCAAGCGCGTGTTCCAGGCCGGCGGCATCTCCATCGTGCAGCCCGACCTGTCGCATGCCGGTGGCATCACCGAGTGCTTCAAGATCGCCGGCATGGCCGAGGCGCACGATGTGGCCTTCGCGCCGCACTGCCCGCTGGGCCCCGTCGCGTTGGCGGCCTGCCTGGCGGTGGACTTCGTCTCGCACAACGCCGTGCTGCAGGAACAGAGCATGGGCATCCACTACAACAAGGGGGCCGAGCTGCTGGACTTCGTCAAGAACAAGGACGACTTCCGCATCGAGGACGGCTTCATCAACCCGCTGCGCAAGCCGGGCCTGGGCGTCGAGATCGACGAGGAGCGCGTCGTCGAGGCCAGCAAGCAGGCGCCCGACTGGCGCAACCCCGTCTGGCGCCATGCCGACGGCTCGGTGGCCGAGTGGTGATGTCGCAAGCCCGCCTGATCGCGCTGGACTGGGGCAGCACCCGGCTGCGCGCCTTCCTGATGGGCGAGGGCGGCGACGTACTGCAGACGCGCCAGTCCGACGATGGCGCTTCCACGCTGCACGGCGCCGAGGCGTTCGCGCGAGCGCTGGCCGGCCTCGTGGGCGGCTGGCGCGAGCAGCAGCCGCAGCTCCGGCTGCTGGCCTGCGGCATGGTGGGCAGCCAGCACGGCTGGCGCGAGGCGCCCTATGTTCGCTGCCCGGCCGATGCCGCGGCACTGGCCGGCCAGGCGCTGGCGATCGACGATGGCCTGCGCATCATTCCTGGCCTCGTCGACGACGCGGCCCAGCCCGACGTGATGCGCGGTGAGGAGACGCAGATCGTCGGCGCACTCGCGCTGCGGCCCGAGCTGGCGGAGGACGCCTGCCTCGTGCTGCCCGGCACGCATTCCAAGTGGGCGCGCGTCAAGGCCGGTCGCGTGACGGGTTTTGCCACGCACATGACCGGCGAGCTGTTCGCGCTGTTGCGCCAGCACTCGGTGCTGGCTCGGCTGATGCCCGCCGACGGCAGCTCGCCTGCGTCGCCCGAAGCCTTCCTGCAAGGCGTGGACGCCGCGCGGCAGGACGGCGGCCTGGGCCACCAGCTGTTCGCCGTGCGCACGCTGGGGCTGTTCAAGCAACTGGCTCCGGAGCAACTGCCCGACTACCTGTCCGGCCTGCTGATAGGCCACGAGATCGCGCACGGGCTGCACGACCGCGGCACGCGGCTGGCGCTGGTGGGCGACCCCGCACTGTGTGGCCGCTACGTGCAGGCGCTCGCGCGCTTCGACGCACCCGCGCCGCTGCTGCTGGACAACACCGCGCCGGCCGGCCTGTGGCAGCTGGCGCTAACCATGAAGTTGATCTGATGTTGAACGCTGCCCTGCAAGACCTGCCCCTCGTCGCCATCCTGCGCGGCGTCAAGCCCGACGAGGTCGAGGCCATCGCCGACAGCCTGCATGCTGAAGGCTTCCGCGTCATCGAGGTGCCGTTGAACTCGCCCGACGCGCTGGACTCCATCGCCCGCTTGGCGCGTCGCATGCCGGCAGACACCGTCGTCGGCGCCGGCACCGTGCTGAGCGTGCAGGCCGTGGCCGACGTTCAGGCCGCAGGCGGGCGGCTCATCGTCATGCCGCATAGCGACGTGGCCGTCATCGGCGCGGCCAAGGCGCGCGGCCTGTTCTGCGTGCCCGGCGCGGCCACGCCGACCGAGGCCTTCGCCGCGGTCCATGCCGGTGCCGATGCCGTCAAGCTCTTCCCGGCCGAGCTCGTCACGCCCACCATCGTCAAGGCGATGCGCGCCGTGCTGCCGCGCGAGCTGAAGCTGCTGCCCGTCGGCGGCATCACGCCCGACACGATGGCCCCGTTCGTGAAGGCCGGCGCCGCCGGCTTCGGCCTGGGCTCGGCGCTCTACAGCCCGGGGCTGGATGCCACGACCGTGGGGCAGCGCGCCCGCGCCTTCGCCGCCGCCTGGCGCGCGCTCTGACAGCCCAACGAACAAGCCCCAGACCCGATGAACCGCAAGCTCTGGCTGAGCGCTGCGCTGGTGCTGGCTGCCGCGGGCGCCGGTGCCGAGACGCTGCTGCGCGTTGACGCGCGCGCGGCCGTGCCGGAGCCGCACTCCGGCCAGCTGCAGCTGGGCGCCTCGCGGTCGCCGCAGGGCCATGTGCTGGCGGCCAACAACCAGTACCTCATGCAGGACGGCCGCCCCTGGCTGCCGGTCATGGGCGAATACCACTTCAGCCGCGCGCCGGCCTCGCAGTGGGAGGCGCAGTTGCGGCTGATGAAGGCGGCGGGCGTCGACATCGTCGCGAGCTACGTGTTCTGGAACCACCACCAGGAGCAGCCCGGGGCGTTCAACTGGCACGGCAACCGCGACCTGCGCCGCTTTGTGCAGCTGGCCCAGGCGGCGGGTCTGAAGGTCGTCATGCGGCTGGGTCCGTGGGCGCATGGCGAGGCGCGCTACGGCGGCATCCCGGACTGGGTCGTCGACGCGATGCCTACGCGCCGCAACGACCCGGTCTACCTGGCCCAGGTGGACAAGCTCTATGCCGAGATCGGCGCGCAGCTCAAGGGCCTGTTGTGGAAGGACGGCGGGCCGGTCGTCGGCGTGCAGATCGAGAACGAATACAACCTGCGGGGGCCGGGCCGCGGCGAGGAGCACATCCGCACGCTGAAGGCGCTGGCCCTGAAGGCGGGGCTGGATGTGCCGTTCTACACCGTCACCGGCTGGGATGGCACGGTCTATCCGTCCGGCGAGGTGCTGCCTGTGTTCGGCGGCTATGCCGACGAGCCCTGGGCAGCCAGCATGTCCGAGTTGCCGCCGAAGGAGACGCATGCCTTCCGCTTCGACACCCGCGTCAGCGGCGACCTTGGCGCGCAGACGAAGTCGCGCGGCGCCGGCACGGCCGAGACCGACAAGGACCACGTGCCCTTCCTCGGTGCCGAGTACGGCGCCGGCCTGCCGGCCATGTATCGCCGCCGCACGCTGGTCTCGCCTGATGACATCGCCGCCATGCTGCCGGTGCAGCTGGGCTCGGGCGTCAACCTGCTGGGCTACTACATGTTCCACGGCGGCCGCAACCCGGTTGGCGCGAGCGGCGCAGGCCTGGAGGAAAGCACGCTCAGCGGCGGCTACAACGACACGCCGCGCATCAGCTACGACTTCCAGGCGCCGCTGGGCCCGGACGGGCAGCAGCGCCCGGTGCTGACGAAGCTGCGGCCCATCCACTACTTGCTGCGCGAGCATGGCGAGCGGCTGGCGCCGATGGCGGTGCGCCGGCCCGAGCGCACGCCCGCCGGCCCGGCCGACCTGCAGACGCCGCGCTGGGCCGTGCGCAGCCGCGGCGACAGCGGCTTCCTGTTCTTCAACAACCATGTGCGCCAGCACCCGCTGCCGGCGCACGAGGGCGTGCGGTTCGAGGTGCAGTTGCCGGGCGGCACGGTCACGCTGCCCAGCCATCCGGTCGACATCCCGAGCGGCGCCTATTTCATCTGGCCGCTGAACCTGGACCTCGACGGCGTGATGCTGCGCTACGCGACGGCGCAGCCGGTCACTCGGCTGGACGCCGGCGCGCTCGGCATCATCCACGTCTTCGCGCCCACGCCGGGCGTGGCGGCCGAGTTTGCGCTGGCCGACGGCGTCAAGACGCTGTCCGACGCCGGTGCGCAGATGCTGGCCATCGGCCAGTCCAGGGGGCGGCCGGTCCATGTGCTGCTGCTGTCGGCCGAGGAGCTGGAGCAGCTCAATGTGCTGGAGCTGGCCGGCCAGCGCCGGCTCGTCTTCAGCCCGCAGCAGGCCTGGGTGGCCGAGGGCCGGCTGCAGCTGCGCGGCCCGGCCACGCAGCCGCTGCGCGCAGCGGTGTTCCCGCCGCTGTCCAGGCCGCGCGCGCCCGGTCTCGTCGTGCAGCAGGATGGCGCGCTGCAGCGCCTCGCGTTCAAGGCCGGCGCGAGCGAGCCGGCGCTGCAGGTCACCGCCACCCGGCCCGCCGGCCCGGCGCCGCGCGTCCTCAAGGGCGGGCACGCCAACGCAGCGCTTCAACCCGTTCCCGAGGCGTTCGCCAACGCCGCGACCTGGTCGTTGAAGCTGCCTGCCCCACTGCCGGCCGACGCCGAGGACCTGCTGCTGGAGGTGGACTTCGTCGGCGACATCGGCCGCGTCTTCGCCGGCACGAGGATGCTGGACGACTGGTACTACAACGGCCAGCCCTGGCAGATCGGCCTGCGCCAGTTCGGCCTGAAGCCCGGCGCCGAGCTGCAGCTCAGCGTGCTGCCGTTGCGCAGCGACGCGCCGATCTACATCGACGCGGCCCACCGCCCCGACTTTCCGGACGGCCAGACGCAGGTGGCCCAGCTGCGCAGTGCGCGGCTGCTGCCGATCCGCCACGCCGCCATCACGCCATGACCGCCATGGCCGGCTGCCCTTCGGGCCGGCACCCGTCGCGGTCACCGGCCTTCAACGACAACCCTTTCGAGGATGGAGACCCCTCATGAAGATGCAACGACGCGCCGTCCTGTCGCGCAGCCTGCTTGCCGTGCTTGCCGCCACGCCGCTGGCCCTGCAGGCGGCCGAGCCGGTCAAGATCGGCTTCCTGGTCAAGCAGGCAGAGGAGCCTTGGTTCCAGGATGAATGGCGCTTTGCCGAGCAGGCCGCCAAGGAGAAGGGCTTCACGCTCGTGAAGATCGGCATCCCCAACGGCGAAAAGACGATGGCCGCCATCGACAACCTGGCCGCGCAGAAGGCCGTGGGCTTCGTCATCTGCGCGCCGGACGTGAAGCTGGGCGTGGCCATCAACCGTGCGGCCAAGCGGCACAGCCTGAAGGTCATGTCCGTCGACGACCAGCTCGTCGACGGTGCCGGTAAGCCCATCGCCGACATCCCGCACATGGGCATTTCCGGCTACGAGATCGGCAAGCAGGTCGGCCAGGCGCTACTGGCCGAGATGAAGGTGCGCGGTTGGAAGCCAGAGGAGGTCGGCGTGCTGCGCGTCGCCTTCGACCAGCTGCCCACGGCCCGCGACCGCACGGGCGGCGCGGTGGACGCGTTGAAGGCCGGCGGCGTGCCAGTGGCCAACGTCGTCGACGCACCGCAGGCCAAGACCGACACCGAGAGCGCCTTCAACGCGGCCAACATCGCTTTCACGAAGAACGCGAAGTTCAAGCGCTGGGTCGCCTTCGGCCTCAACGACGAGGCAGCGCTGGGCGCGGTGCGCGCCGCCGAGGGGCGTGGCATCAAGCATGACGCGATGCTGGCCATCGGCATCGGCGGCAGCCAGACGGCCATGAACGAGTTCACCAAGCCCATGCCCACGGCGCTGTTCGGCACCGTGCTCATCAGCCCCAAGCGCCACGGCTACGAGACCGCGCTGGCGGTGTACGACTGGGCCACGGCTGGCAAGGCGCCGGCCCCGCTGACGCTGACCAGCGGCGTGCTGATGACGCGCCAGAACCAGGTCCAGCTGCGCCGCCAGATGGGCCTCTGACATGGCCGCACTGCAGTTCGACAACATCACCAAGACCTTCCCCGGCGTGAAGGCGCTGAGCGGGGTCAGCTTCGATGCGCGGCCCGGGCAGGTCATGGGCCTGCTGGGCGAGAACGGCGCGGGCAAGAGCACGCTGCTGAAGATCCTCGGCGGCCAGTACCGGCCCGATGGCGGCCGGCTGCTCATCGACGGCCAGGAGCGGCACTTCGCGTCCGCGGGGGACGCCATCGCCGCCGGCGTGGCCATCATCCACCAGGAGCTGCAGTACGTGGCCGAGCTGACGGTGGCCGAGAACGTGCTGCTGGGCCGGCTGCCGACGCGCCTGGGTTTTGTCGACCACCAGGCCGCGCGCCGCAAGGTGGCCGAGCAACTGGCCAACATCGGCGTGGAGCTGGACCCGGCAGCTCGGCTGTCGGACCTGTCCATCGCGCAGCGCCAGATGGTGGAGATCTGCAAGGCCGTCATGCAGGACGCCAAGGTCATCGCCTTCGACGAGCCCACCAGCAGCCTGTCGCACCGCGAGACCGAGATCTTGTTCAAGCTCGTCAAGCGCCTGCGCGCCGAGGGTCGCACGCTGATCTACATCTCGCACCGGCTGGAGGAACTGTACGAGCTGTGCGATGCCTGCACGATCTTTCGCGACGGTCGCCGCATCGTGACGCATGACGTGATGGCCGATGTGCCGCGCGAGCGGCTGATCGCCGACATGGTGGGCCGCGAGCTGCAGGACATCTACGACTACCGCGGACGGCCCCAGGGCCCCGTGCGGCTGGAGGCCCGCGGTCTGCACAGTGGTCGCCTGCCTGAGCCGCTGAGCTTCTCGGTGCGCGGCGGCGAGGTGCTGGGCTTCTTCGGGCTGGTGGGCGCCGGGCGCAGCGAGCTGATGCGGCTGCTCTACGGCGCCGACGCCCGGCGCGGCGGCGACGTGCTGCTGGACGGCCAGCCCGTGCTGGCCAGCACGCCGGCCGATGCGATCGCCGCGGGCATCGTGCTGTGCCCGGAAGACCGAAAGGAGCAGGGCATCCTGGCCCATGCGTCGGTGGCCGAAAACATCAACATCAGCTGCCGCCGCCATGGCCTGGCCGCGGGCGTGTTCCTGCGTCACCGTCAGGAAGCGCACCGGGCCGACGAATTCATCGCCAAGCTGCGCATCAAGACGCCGCACCGCGAGCAGGAGATCCGCCTGCTGTCCGGCGGCAACCAGCAGAAGGTCATCCTGGCCCGCTGGCTGGCCGAGCCGGGCCTGAAGGTGCTCATCCTCGACGAGCCCACCCGAGGCATCGACGTGGGCGCCAAGAACGAGATCTACCGGATCATCCACGACGTGGCGGCGTCAGGCTGCTGCGTCATCGTCATCTCCAGCGAGCTGCCCGAGGTGCTGGGCATCGCCGACCGCCTCATCGTCATGCGTGACGGCCGCATCAGCGGCGAGCTCCCGCGTGAACAGGCCAGCGAGACCGCCGCGCTCGCACTGGCCCTGCCCGACGCCACCACTGGGGCGCCCGCCCTGCATTGAACATGAACACCACCACCGCTCCCCAAGCCGCCTCGCGCGCTGCCGCCCCGTCTCCCGCCCGTGCCTTGCTCAAGGAGCACAGCATGACACTGGGCTATGCGGTGTTGTTCGTCGTGCTGGCCTTCACCGTCGAGAACTTCTTCTCCGGCGCCAACATCGTCGGCCTGCTGCTGTCCGTCGCGCAGATCGGCATGGTGGCCTGCACGATGATGCTGTGCTTGGCCTCGCGCGACTTCGACCTCTCCGTCGGCTCGACGATCGCCTTCGCCGGCGTGCTGGGCGCCATGGTGCTGGAGCGCACCGGCAGCGTGGCGGCCGCCATCGGCAGCGGGCTGCTGGCCGGCGCCTTGATCGGCGCGGGCAATGGCGTGCTGATCGCCTACCTGCGCGTCAACGCGCTGATCGCCACGCTGGCGACGATGCTGATGGTGCGCGGCCTGGCGTTCATCGCGTCCCAGGGCCAGGCGGTGGGTATCGCCGACGAGGGCTTCATCAGCTTCGGCGACACGCCGGTGCTGGGCCTGCCGCTGCCGATCTGGACGACGGCGATCTGCTTCGTCGTCTTCGGCGTGCTGCTGAACCACACTGTCTTCGGCCGCAACACGTTGGCCATCGGCGGCAATCCGGAGGCCGCGCGGCTGGCCGGCGTGCGCGTGGAGCGGCTGCGCGTGTGGATCTTCCTGCTGCAGGGCGTCGTCACGGCGCTGGCCGGTCTCATCCTGTCGGCCCGCATCACCAGCGGCCAGCCCAACGCGGCCACCGGCTTCGAGCTGGACGTCATCTCCGCCTGCGTGCTGGGCGGCGTGTCGCTGCAGGGCGGCAAGGCGCGCATCTTCGGTGTTGTCATCGGCGTGCTCATCATGGGTACCGTCGAGAACGTCATGAACCTGCTCAACGTCGACGCGTTCTACCAGTACCTCGTGCGCGGCCTCATTCTGCTGGCCGCCGTGCTGCTGGACCAGCTGAAGACGCGCGGCGAGCGCCGCCACTGAGCGGCGCCCTTACGATGCCCGTCTCGCCCGCCCCGCCCGTCCGCTCCACCTCGCGCCCCGCCATGCCGTCCGCCCCCCGCCTTGAAGGCAAGGTCGCCCTCGTCACCGGCTCAACGCTGGGCATCGGCAAGGCGATCGCACGGCTGTTCGCGGAGGAGGGCGCCCGCGTCTTGCTGAACGGCCTGGGCGCCGATGCCGATGGTCGTGCACTCGTCGAGGAGCTGGGGTCCGAACGCGCGATGTTCATCGCCGCCGACATCGCCGATGAGGCAGCGGTGCGCGCGATGGTGGCGGCCGGTACGGAGAGATTCGGCACCATCGACGTGCTCGTCAACAACGCCGGTATGAACGTCTTCGCCGAACCGCTGGCGATGACGATGGACCAGTGGCAGCGCTGCTTCGCGGTGGACCTCGAAGGCGCGCTGCACTGCAGCCGCGCGGTGCTGCCCGGCATGATGGCGGCGGGTGGCGGCAGCATCGTCAACATCGCGTCGGTGCACGGCCACCGCATCATCCCGGGCACGTTCCCCTACCCGGTCGCGAAGCACGCGCTGATCGGCATGAGCAAGGCGCTGGCCATCCAGTACGCCGCGCAGAACGTGCGGGTCAATTCGATTTCACCGGGCTTGATCCTGTCCGAGCGCATCGTCGACTGGCTGGCCACGCTGACGCCTGAGCAACGCCAGCAGCAGATCGACTTGCTGCCCTGCAAGCGCATCGGCGAGCCCATCGAGGTGGCCTACACCGCGCTGTTCCTTGCCAGCGACGAGGCGCGCTTCATCAATGCCACGGACATCCTCATCGATGGCGGCCGGTCGCAGCTGTATCACGAGTAGCTTTCTGACCCCATGACCGACCCGCGCTCGGACCGTTTCGTCCGCTCCCACCTGAAGACCCGGCAGCTTGTGCTGCTGGTGGAGCTCGGGCGGCACGGTTCGATCCTGCATGCGGCGCAGGCGGCGCACCTGACGCAACCGGCGGCGTCCAAGCTGCTGGCCGACCTGGAGCATGCGCTGGGCGTGAAGCTCTTCGACCGGCTGCCGCGCGGCGTGGCGCCAACCTGGTACGGCGAGGTCATGATCCGGCGCGCCGGGGCGGCCCTCGCCGAACTGGACGCCGGCCATCAGGAGGTCATGGAGCTGCTGTCCGGACTGTCGGGCCGCGTGGCGGTCGGCGCCGTGCTGACGCCGTCCACGACGCTGCTGCCGGCCGCCGTCGTCACGCTGAAGGCCCGCCAGCCGCGGGTCAACGTCGCCATCACGGTGGACACGAGCAAACCGTTGATCGAGCAGCTGCGCAACGGCGCGCTGGACATCGTTGTCGGCCGCGTGCTGGACAGCGAAGCCGCCACTCAGCTGAGCTTCGAGCCGCTGACCGACGAGCCGCACAGCCTCATCGTGCGGGCGGGCCACCCGCTGGCCGGCCGCAGCGGGCTGACGCTGCAGGAGCTGGCCGGCCAGAGCTGGATCCTGCCTCCCGGTGGCAGCATCTTGCGCGATCGGCTGACGGCGCTATTCCTGACGGCTGGGCTGGAGCAGCCCCAGCAAGCCGTCGAGACGATGGCCCTGCCGGCGGTGACCAGCCTGCTGCGGCAGTCCGACATGGTCGTCGCGCTGCCGCAGGAACTCGTCAAGCCCGACCTGGACGCCGGCATCCTGAAGGTGCTGGACATTGACCTGGGCCTGCGCATGGACGCTTACGGAATCGTCACGCGCCGCGGCCACCAGCTCTCACCCGGCGCCGAGCTGATGCTTGCCTGTCTGCGCGAGGAGGCGGGCCGCCGGGCCGGCAGAGGAGCGGCCTGACGCCGCTCAGGCGGCCTGGGCCGTGTCCTTGCTGATGCGCCAGATCAGCACGCAGACGGCCAGTGTCGTGCCGATCAGCACGTTGCCCAGCCACGGGAAGTGCGCCAGCTTGCCGTCCGCGCCGACATGCACGATGTGGCCAGCCACCAGTGCGGCCAGGCCACCCGCCACCTGCTGCAGCGCTGAATTGATCGCGGTGAACGCACCGCGCTGCTCGGGCGGCGGGATGCTGGCCACCACCGTCTGCCACGGCACCATGCGCGCGAAGATGCCGGCGAACATGACGACGTTGATGACGACCAGCGTCAGCAGCGACGAAGGGCCGAGCCGCGTGTAGATCGACACCATGACGATGGTGATCGCCGCGCCGGCATAGAAGACCGGCAGCGGGCCGAAGCGGTCGGTCAACCGACCCAGCAGCGGCGCGACGAACATCGTGCTGATGCCGGTGACGAGGTAGACGACCGGCAGGTGCTGCAGGTCGATGCCGACGTTGTTGACCGAGAAGGCGCTGGCGAACGGCATCAGCATGAAGCCGCCGGTGGTCAGCAGCGCCGTCGTCAGGAAGGCCAGGCCGTGGCGCGGCACGGCCACGGTGTGCAGCAGGTGGGCGAAGGCGCTGCGGTCCGTCTGGCGCGCCAGGTGAGCCGTGACCGGCTGCATACGCCAGGCGATCAGCGCGCCGCCCACGACGCCGAAGATGACCAGCGCCAGGAAAGGCGCATGCCAGTCCCACCGCGTGGCGAGAAACAGGCCGAACGGCAGGCCCAGCACCTGGCTGGCCGCGAAGCCACCCTGCAGAAGCCCCATGACGCGGCCGCGCAGCGCCGGCTCGAACAGGTCAGCTGCGATGGCCATGACGATGGAGCCGATGACGCCGCCGAACAGGCCCGTCACGATGCGCGCCGCCAGCAGCGATTCGAAGCTGCCCGCCAGGCCGCACCACAGCGTGCCGAGCAGGAAGCCGCCGTAGAAGAACAGCAGCAGCTTCTTGCGGTCGAAGCGGTCGGCGAAGCCGGCCGTCAGGAGGCCGGAAGCGCCGGCGCTGAAGGCATAGGCCGAGACGACCAGGCCGAACTGCTCGGCCGTCATGCCCATGGACGGCATGATCAGCGCGCCCAGTGGCGACATGATCATGAAGTCCAGGATGACGGCGAACTGCAGCAGCGTCAGCAGCGCGGTCGCAAAACGTTGATAAGGCGTGAAGGCGGGTGGCGTCGGTGCGGCGTCGGGCATGGCCGCGAGTGTCGTCGAGACCCGCGGCAAAACATGGCAGCAGCCGGCGTCGTCCTACGAAATGCCAGGTTAGGGGCTCACAGGGTCGGGCCGCTGCCGCGCCCACAGTGGAGCCATCGCTTCCCGCGGAGATTCCCATGTCTGCCACCGATTGCCCGCCGCGGCCGGCCGTCGACTCCAGCGCAGCGGCAGGGCTGCTGATCTGCGTCGTCGGCACGGCCGAAGCGCTGACCCGTCACGAACACGACCTGTCGGCGCTCGTCAGCGATGACATCAGCCGCATGGACTGGCGGCTGGACGACGATTTCGGCGAGCCGCCGCCCGCGGCGGACTGGGCCGATGGTCTGGTCGTGCTGAACTCCGATGTCTGGGCCGCGCCTACCGGCTGTGCGCGCCTGCAGGCGCTGCTGAAGATGGCCTGGCGCTGCGGCCGCACCGTGGCGCTTTGCGGCGATGCGGTGAACTCGGTGAGTGCGCTGGGCTTCCCGAGCGACGTGCCCGCTGAGGCCGAAGGATTGTTCCTGTGCCCTCAAGGGCCCTGCCACGAGACGCTCACGGAGTTCCTGGACGCCATGCACGACCAACCGCACAAAGGCCGCTGATTCAGGGACGCTGATCAGCGCTTGCCGGCGGCCGGCGCGGCCGCCCGGGGGCTCAGGCTGCAGTCCACCGGCGGCAGGTCCTCGCCAGGGTCCACAAATGCCAGCAGCGCCGCGGGCGTGGCCAGCGCACCCAGCGCCACCGCGGCCAGTGCCCGTCCGCCCAGCTTCCTGCCCTCCAACGCCACGCGAGGATCGGCCAGCGTGCCCTGCAGCCGCACCGGCGCACGCAGCGTCAGCGGCGAGAAGTCCTTGGGCTTGGCGACGAGTCGTAGGTCCAGGCGCTCGTCCTTGAGGCTCACGCGGCCGTCGAGGTCGATGCGGCTGTCGCGGTTGTCGATGAGCGCCGTGCGGGGGCGCAGCACGCCGTCCTGGAAGCGGCCGTCCACGCGCGCGCAGTTCAGCGCGAGGTGGTCGTCGCCCTTGATCAGCATGCCCAGGCCCTGCGCCACGTCCAGCCCCATCGCCTCGGTCAGCAGGTGGGACACACTGCCGTTCTCCAGCCGCAGCTGCACCGGCCCGCTCATGCTGCCCAACAGCTCGGCCGTGCTGCGGCCATGGCCTTGCACGTCCAGCTGCGCCTTCAGCTTGCCGGTGATGGGGTTGTCGGTCAGCGGCTTGACGGTCGGGTGCAGCCAGCGCTCGATGGCCAGGCCCTGCGCGTCGAGGCTGGCCTGCCAAAGCGGCGGCGACGGGCGCGTGTCAAGCGTGGCGGCGCCGGTGATCTCGCCGCCGGCCACGCCCGCGTTCAGGTGCTGCAGCTTCAGCACGCCGTCCTCCAGGATGACGCTGACGTTGACCGGCGCAAAGGGCTCCAGCTTTGCGGTGCCGAGGTCCAGCTCGTTCAGCGCCACGGCCACGCGGGCGTCCATCGCCTGCAGCGAGGGCAGGTCCAGCGGCCGGTCGGGTAGCACCCGGCCGCTGCGGCTGGGCGGCGTGTCAGTGCCGACGGCCGGACCCAGGTCGGCCAGGCGCAGCGGCCCGCCGCGCAGCAGGCCGCTGAGTTGGGGCCGCGGTCCACGGGTGTCGAACGCGAAGTCGCCGCCCAGCCGGCTGCCGCCGATGCGCGCCTTCACGCCGTCCAGCTGCCAGACGCCGGAGGCATGCTGCAGCCGGCCGGCGAGGTCGAAGTCCGGCGTGTTGGGCAGCGTCACGCCGAACGGCCGACCCACGGCGGCCAGCGAGCTGCCGCGCACCTGCAGCTGCCCGTCCAGCGCGCGCGCATCGAGCAATGAGGCAGCCGTGCCGGTGAAGGTCAGCCGCTGCGGGCCCTGGCTCATGGCTACCCGCAGCTGCACCGGCGGCGCGTCGCTGTCCGCCGACGACAGCAGTGCGAGGCCGGCACTGGCCTGTGCCTGCAGCTGGAGCTGCTGCTGGCGCAGCCGGCCCTTCACGTCGGCCTGCCAGTGGCCATCGGCCTCGGTCGAGAAGCGGGCGTCGGCCAGCAGCTGCAGCGGGGCGTCGTCGACATGCGCGCTGCCGTTGTGGATGACGAGTCGGTCGATCTGCGGCATCGGCGTGGGCTGCGCGCCGGCATCGCCGGCGCCGGGGTTCAGCGGCCATGGCGTGCGACCCTGGGCATCGCGTGTCCAGCCGAGCTGGAGCTGCTGCGCCTGCACGGCGCGCAGCCGCAGCGGCGCGCCGTGGCGCCAATTCCAGACATCCCGCCACTGCCAGGCCACGAGCACGTCGCGGGCATCGCCCAGTACGTCCCCGTTCGTGCCGACGACACGCAGCTGCGGCGCCTCGAGCCGGGGGCTCCAGATCAGGTGAAGGCGTGTCGCCGGGTCCACCTGCAGGCCGTAGCCGGCGCGTTGGGCCAGCCGTGGCGCGAGGCCGGGCCAGCCGGCCTGATCCAGTGCAACGAGCGTGGCCGCGGCCGCCACGGTGAGCGCGACGGCGATGACGGGGCCGGTCTTCTTCTTCATTCCGCGATGCTCGGCAGCGGCCCATGCCGCCCGCGTGGGACGGTGGCTGCGGTGGCTGTAGGACGTGACCGGGCGGCCGACGCGATCAGCGCGGGCGGGCCCAGACCAGCAGCTGGTTGTTGGCCGGCATTGCCACGCGCTCGCGCAGCTTCAGCCCGGCGGCCTCGGCCTGTTCGACCACGGCCGCCAGGCGGCGCAGGCCCCAGGCGGGATGGCGGGTGCGCAGGTCGGCGTCGAAGGCGAGGTTGCTGGCGGCGACCGGCTCGCCATCGACGAGGTAGGCGCCGTAGGTGAGCAGCAGGCCGTCGGGGGCGAGATGGCGGGCGGCGCCTTGCATGAGCCCGGCCGTCGTTGGCCACGGCGAGGCGTGGATCATGTTGGCGCAATAGATCGCGTCGACTTGCGCCGGCACGCCGGGCCAGGCATCGTCCAGCACGTTCAGGTGCAATGGTGGTCGAACGTTGGGCAGACCGTCGCACCAGGCGACGATGGAGGGCAGGGCGTCGGCGTCGACATCGCTGGGCTGCCACTGCCAGCCCGGCAACCCGGCGCTGCAGAAGGCCGCATGCTGGCCGCTGCCGCTGGCGATCTCCAGCAGCACGCCCGTCGGCGGCAGCAGGCGCTGCAGGGCCGTCAGGATGTGCGGGCCATTGCGTTCGGCGGCGGGACTGTGGCGGCGGTCGTCAGGCATGGCGGCGGATTGTGCAGCGCCACTTCCGCTGCCCGTGGAAACAATGACTTGCGGCGCACGGCGTTTTTCTTCGCGCTCAGTCCCGGCACATTGGGTTCCGACTTCAAGGAGACCCCGTGACCCTCAAGCTTTACCGCCACGCGCTGTCCGGCCATGCCCATCGCGCCGAACTCGCGCTGTCGCTGATGGACGTGCCGCATGAACTGATCGACGTGGACCTGGCCGCCCGTGCCCACAAGACGCCCGAGTTCCTCGTACGCCACCCGTTCGGCCAGCTGCCGCTGCTGGAGGACGACGGTCACTTCGTCTGGGACAGCACGGCCATTCTCGTCTACCTGGCTGGCAAGTACGACCCGGCCGGCCGCTGGCTGCCCGGCGACACGGCGGGTCGCGCCGCGGTGCAGGCCTGGCTGTCGGTCGCATCCGGATTGATCGCCTTTGGCCCGGCCGCAGCCCGCCTGGTCACGGTGTTTGGCGCGCGCTTCGACGTCGATGACGTCGTGGCCCGCGCCCATGCCCTGTTCAAGGTGATGGAAGGCGAGCTTTCGCGTCGGCCCTTCCTGGTCGGCGATACGGCGACGTTGGCCGATGTGGCGGGCTACAGCTACATCGCCAGCGCGCCAGAGGGCAACGTGGATTTGTTGCCATACCCAGCGCTGCGGGATTGGCTGATGCGCATCGAGGCGTTGCCGGGCTTCGTGCCGTTCCAGGTCACGCCAGTCGGCCTGCGCAGCGCTGGTTGAGTCGGCCATGGCTGCGACCCCCTTCCACGACGGCGAGATCGCCGTGCAGGCGCAGCTCGGCGTTGCCGAGCGCATGGCCGAGATCGGCGCGCATGTCGTGCGCGATCACCTGCCCGAGCAGCACCGGCGCTTCTACGAGCAGTTGCCGATGCTGCTGGCCGGCGCCGTTGATCCCACCGGCCGCCCCTGGGCCACGATGCTGGTGGGCTGGCCCGGCTTCGTCAGCGCGCCGGATGCCCGGCATCTCGACATTGCGGCGATGCCCATTCCCGGCGACCCGGCCGCGGCCGGCATGACCGTGGATGCGCCGCTGGGCCTGCTCGGCATCGAGCTGCACACGCGGCGGCGCAACCGCGTCAACGGCGAGTTGCTGGCTGCCGGCCCCGAAGGCCTGCGGTTGCATGTGCGGCAGTCTGTGGGCAACTGTCCGCAGTACATCCAGGGCCGCGACTTCGGCTGGGCACGGGATGCGCTCGACACACGGCCGCGAGCTGTCGAGCCGGTGCAGCAACTGGTGGGTGAGGCCGCCGCGCTGGTGGACGCGGCCGACACGCTGTTCGTCGCCACGCACGCGGCAGGCGCCGGCGCCGATGTCTCGCATCGTGGCGGGCCGGCCGGGTTTGTGCGCCGCCTCGGTGCCCACGAGCTGCTGGTGCCGGACTATTCGGGCAACCGCATGTTCATGACGTTGGGCAACCTGCAGGTGGACGGTCGCGCGGGACTGCTGTTCATCGACTTCGAGCGCGGCGACCTGCTGACGCTGACGGGCCGTGCCGCGATCGTCTGGGACGGCCCCGAGCTTGCCGCGCTCCCCCATGCAGAGCGCGCGTGGCGCTTCCAGCTCGACGAGGGGTGGTGGCTGCGCGAGGCGCTGCCGCTGCGCTGGCGGTTTCGCGACTGGGCGCCGCAGAACCGGCCCTAACGCAGCGCTGCGTGTCCTCTCAGCGAGTCCACGGCGAGGTCGACGAAGGCGCGAACCTTGCGCGTCATGTGCCGGGCCTCGTGATGGACGACATGGACCGGTAGGGGCGGTGTTTCGAAGGATTCCAGCAGCGGCAGCAATGCGCCGCTGGCCAGTGCGTCGGCCACCTGGTAGCTCAGCAACCGTGCGATCCCCAGGTCCGCCAGTGCAAACGAGCGCGCGGCGTCATTCGTCGTCGTCCTCACCCGGGGCCGTATGCGTTGCACGAGTGGCCGGCCGCGGTCGGCAAAGCGCCATTCCGGATAGGGTGTGACCTGCGTCGGATGGATCAGCGCATGGTCGGCCAGGTCCTCGGGCCGCCGGGGCAGGCCGTGCTCGGCGAGGTAGGCCGGCGTGGCCACCAGCAGGCGGCGCACGCGCCCGACCGAAACGGCCTTCAGCGCGGAGTCCGGCAGTTCGCCGATGCGTACCGCCACGTCCAGCCCCTCGTCGACGAGGTTGACGATGCGGTCCGCGAACACGCAGTGGGCGTCGACTTCCGGATAGCGCCGCAGGAAGTCGGCCACGATGGGGGCGACGTGCAGGTGTCCGAACAGCACCGGGGCCGTCACGCCCAGCCTGCCCTGGATCTGCTCGCGGCTGCCGCTGGTGGCTGCCTCGGAATCGCCCACGTCGGCCAAGATGCGCCGGCAGTCCTCCGCGTAGCGGGCGCCCGCTTCGGTCACGCGCACCTGGCGCGTCGTGCGCGTCAGCAGTTGCACGCCCAGCCGCGCTTCCAGCTCGGCCACGGCGCGTGTGACGACGGGCGCCGACAGGTCCAGCCGGCGCGCTGCCGCGGCGAAGCCGCCGTGGTCCACCACGGCGACAAACACCTCCATCGCCTGCAAGCGATCCATCCCAGTGCCTCCCGATGAGGCATGGTATTCGGGCCGAGAGGCGTCAGTGCGTCAGGCCAGACGGCCTGCCTGGAAGTCGCGCACCGCCTGCACCAGTTCGGCCTCGGTGTTCATGACGAACGGGCCGTACTGAGCGATGGGTTCGCCCAGCGGCTTGCCGGCGATGAGCAGCGCCCGTGCCGGAGCGTCGCCCGCCTGCAGCCGCACGCCGTCGCTGCTCGCCGTGTTGGCCAGGATGGCCATGCGACCGCTCTGCTGCAGGCAGCCGCTGTCGTACTTCAGCGCCCCTTCGTACACGTAGACGAAGGCGTTGAAACCGGCCGGCAGCGGCTGCTCGAAGCGGGCGCCGGGGGGCAGGTGCACGTCCAGGTACAGCGGTTGCGTCGCGTCGCGCTGCACCGCGCCGGCCACGCCATGGCTGGCCCCGGCGATGACCCGCACGGTCACGCCGTCGCGCTTGTACTCGGGCACCTCGGCGCTGGCGACGTCGCGGTACCAGGGCTCGCGCATCTTGTCCCGGCTGGGCAGATTCAGCCAGAGCTGGAAGCCGGCCATGCGGCCTTCGTTCTGCTCGGGCGTCTCGCTGTGGATGACGCCGCGGCCGGCGGTCATCCATTGCACGCCACCGTCGCTGACCAGGCCCTCGTGCCCCGCCGAGTCACGGTGGCGCATGCGGCCGGCCAGCATGTAGGTGACGGTCTCGAAGCCGCGGTGCGGGTGGTCCGGGAAGCCGGCGATGTAGTCGTCGGGGTTGTCTGTGCCGAAGTGGTCCAGCATCAGGAAAGGGTCCAGCCGGCGCTGCAGGTCGTGCGTCAGCACGCGGTTGAGCTTGACGCCGGCACCGTCGCTGGTCGGCTGACCAGCGACCAGGCGCTCGACCTCGCGGGGCTGGTTCAGCATGGAAGTGGCGGCGGTGTTCACGGTGATCCTTTCTGTGTGTGCGGGCCGGGCGCCGGGCCGATCCCGAGCAGCCGGCCCGCGTCAGGCGATGTGCTTGCCGGTCCAGCCGGCCGGCATCGCCGTCCCCGCGGGGGATCGGCCGGGACCCCCGCGTTCAGCAGGGCAGTCCTGGTCGAGAGGCCCTTGCTCAGGCGGCGAGCAGCTCGGAGATCTGCGCGCGGGCCTCGCTCAGGCCACGGTCCGCAGCTTCCGGGCCCATGTTCAGGCCTTCGGCGTAGATGAACTCCACGTCCGTCATGCCGAGGAAGGCCAGCACGGTGCGCAGATAGGGCACGACTTGGTCCGAGGCCTGGCCCCGGTGGATGCCGCCACGGCTGGTGACGACGTAGACCTTCTTGCCGGTCACGAGGCCGACCGGGCCCGTCGGGCCGTACTGGAAGGTCACGCCGGCGCGGGCGACGGCGTCGATCCAGTTCTTCAGCTGGGCGCTGATGTTGAAGTTGATCATCGGCGCGCCGATGACGACGACGTCGGCGGCCAGCAGCTCGGCGATCACCTGATCGTTCAGCGCGACGCGGGCGGCCTGCTCGGCCGTGCGGGCTTCGGCGGGCGTGAACAGCGCGCCGAGGGCGGCTTCGTCCAGCACGGGCAGGGGGCTGACGGCGAAGTCGCGCACCGTGAGGCTGGCGCTGGGGTTGGCTGCGCGCAGGCCGGCGGTCAGTTCGTTGGCCAGGCGGGTCGAGACCGAGCCTTGGTCGTCTTGCAGGCGGCGGGCGCTGGAGTTGATTTGCAGGATGTTCATACGGGCTCCGAAGGGAATGCGGTTGCGATGGCTGAACTGTGAGGTTGCGCGCATCGATCGAGAAGCCGCTGAACTGCATAAGATCGTTCCACCCATGGATCAATCGAGGCCGGAATGGAATCAGACGCCGACGACCTGCTGCTCTTTGCCCGCGTCATCGAGGCGGGCAGTTTCAGCCGCGCCGCCGAGCGGGTGCACTGGCCCAAAAGCACGGTGTCGCGGCGCATCGCGGCGCTGGAGGCCCGGCTTGGCGAGAAGCTGCTGCAGCGCAGTACCCGCAAGCTGACGCTGACCGACTTCGGCACCGGCGTGCTGGAGCATGCTCGCGTCGTCGCGTCGGAGGTGGACGGGGCGCTGGCGCTGGCGTTGCACCGGCAGCAGAAGCCCAGCGGCCGGCTGCGCGTGAGCATGCCGTCGGACTTCGCCGAGCAGGTGGTGGCCGGCATGCTGGCCGAGTTCGCGCGGGCGTATCCGGACGTGCAGCTGGAACTGGACCTGACGCCGCGGCGAGTGGACCTCATTGGCGAGGGCTTCGATCTGGCCATCCGTATGGGCATGCTGGACGAAGACAGTCAGCTCAGCGCCCGCAAGCTCACCGAGTCTCACTGGGGGCTCTACGCGTCACCGGAGTACCTGGCACGCGCCGGCGAGGCGCTGCTGCCGCAGGCGCTCGACGGCATGCACGGGCTGATGCTGCTGGGGCGGCAGGGCGAGCCCGTGCCGTGGCGGCTCGAGCGGGAGGGCGCGGCGCCCTATGTGGCGCGGCCGGCGCAGCGCACGCTGGCCAACTCGCCCAGCCTGCTCGCAGGGCTGGCGCTGAGGGGCGTGGGCATCGCCGGAATCGACCGGCTGCTGGTGCGCCATGCCGTGGGGCTGGAGCGGCTGGAGCGCGTGCTGCCGGACTGGCGGCTGCCGGGCTTCAGCTGCTGGGCGGTCTTCCCGGAACGGCGGCTGATGCCGCTGAAGACGCGCGTCTTCCTGGAGGCGATCTCGGCGCTGCTCAACGCCTGTCCGGAGGCGCCGGCCTGAGCGGCCCGCCGCTCGGCGCCGTCACTCGTCGACGTTGCTGAACGCGAACTCGATGCCGGCCTCGCGCGCCTCCGGGATCGGGGCGAAGCGCCACTGCTTGACGGCTTCGATGGCGGCGGTGGCGAGCCGGCCGTTGGTGGCCTTGATGGACTCGACCTTGCTGACCGAGCCGTCGGGCGACACGGTGAACTTCACGCGGGCGAAGGCATTGCGAAAGGTCTGGCCCAGCAGCTGACGCGGGATCGTCGGATTGACCCGGTTCAGCAACTGCAGCGGCACCTCGGCCTCTTCTTCCTGCTGGGCCGGCGGCTCGGCAGCCTGGGCGGCGGCGGCCATCGGTGCGGCGGGGCTGGGCGTGGGCGCGGCGGCGGCCATCAGCACTGGCGCAGCCTGTGGCTCGGGTGTCGCGGCGGCGGTCGTCGGCGCCGGTGCGGGGGCCAACGCGGGAGCCGGCGCGGGCGCAGCGCTGGCGGTCACGGGCGCCGGCGCCGGTTCAGCGGCGACGACAGGTGTCGGAGCAGCCGCGGGCTTGGGGGCCGCGGCAACGGGTGCGGGCTTTCGGGGGGCCGGTGCCGGCGCTGGCGCGGGTGCCGCCGCCGGGGTCGGGCGGGCGGCCGCCTTCTCCGCGTTGATCTTGATCCACTGGAAGACGGCGTCTGCCTGCTTCTGCGCGCGGTCGAGGCCGGAACTGGCCTTCGGGGCCTCGGTCTGTGCGCCGGCCTGCGAGCTGATCAGCAGCAGCGCCGTGGCGAGGACAGTGAGATGAGGGACGAGTACTGCACGCGGTCGGGGGGTCATGACTACTCCAGAGAGGAAACCGGGATCACAGGGAAAACGGGTTGGTCACGAAGCGGCGACTCTAGTGAAGAGCACGAGTGACGGTGGAGTTACAGGGGCGGCGAAGCGTGCAATTTCGTACGCTACGCAACGAAACCGTCAATCAGTTGGTAACAAGGCGCGACAGCGCTTCTCGTGCTGCCGGATCTCGGCCAACGTGACCTCGATGTCGTCCCGCTGCTGCTCTAGCTGCTGGCGGTGCTGAGCGAGGATGGCTAGGAAGGCGCGCAGCTGCGGCGCGGCACTGGCCTGGCTGTCGTACATGTCGACGAGCTGCTTGATCTCCTGCAACGCCAGGCCGAGGCGCTTGCCGCGCAACGTCAGCTTCAGCCGCGTGCGGTCCCTCGGGCTGTAGACGCGGTTGCGGCCCTTGCGGCCCGGTTCCAACAGGCCGGCTTCCTCGTAGAAGCGGATGGCGCGGGGTGTGATGTCGAACTCGGTGGCGAGCTCGGTGATGGTGTAGGTCGGTTCGGCCGCGGGCGAGACAGACTTGCGAGGGGGCATGGCTACACTCGATTGACGTGAACGTCAGTCTACTGGCCTGGCGCCCTCAGCCACCGTCCCGTCCCGCCCATGGCCAACGCCCGCGAATCCGAACTCCACTACCCCCTGGGCGACACGCTGCCCGCCTCTGGCGACGCGCTGGACGTCGCGCCCGGCGTGCGCTGGGTCCGCATGGGCCTGCCGTTCGCACTGGACCACATCAATCTGTGGCTGCTGCGCGACCGGCTCGATGGTCGTGATGGCTGGACGATCGTCGACTGTGGCATCGCCAGCGACGACACGCGCGCCGCCTGGGAACGCGTGTTCGCCGAACGGCTGGACGGCCTGCCTGTGCTGCGCATCATCGCGACGCATTTCCACCCGGACCACCTGGGCCTGGCGCACTGGTTGACCGAGCGGTGGAGCGGGCGCGCCGCTGGGCCGCCGGCAGGCGCTCCTCTCGGGGGGGCGCGCAGCGGCAACGCCGCAAGCGCGGCGGCCAACCCGGAGTGCCGGCTGTGGATGAGCGCGACGGATTACCACCTGGCCCGGCTGGCGAGCGGATCGACCATCGGCATGGGTGGCATGGCCGCGGCGGCGTTCTTCGGCAGCCATGGCCTGACCGACCCGGAGGCCCTCGACAAGATCCGCGCACGGGCCGACTACTACCCGACCATGGTGCCCGCCGTGCCGGCGAGCTACCGGCGGCTGATGGAGGGCATCGAGCTGGACATCGGTGGCCGCACGTGGCGCTGCTTCGCCGGCCACGGACATTCGCCGGAACACATCAGCCTGTTCTGTGACGACGCCCGGCTGCTGATCTCGGGCGACATGGTGCTCCCACGCATCTCGACGAATGTGTCCGTCGTCGACGTGGAGCCCGAGGCCGACCCGCTGCGGCTCTACCTCGCGTCGCTGGAGCGGCTGCGGAGCCTGCCGGACGACACGCTGGTGCTGCCCTCGCATGGCAAGCCCTTCCGCGGGCTGCACGGGCGCATCGATCAGCTGATCGAGCACCACGGCGAGCGGCTGGCCGACGTGATGGCGGCCTGCGCCGCCGCGCCCAGCCATGCGGCGGGCCTGCTGCCGGTGCTGTTCAAGCGCAAGCTGGACCTGCACCAGACGACGTTCGCCATGGGGGAGGCGATTGCGCACCTGAACACACTGTGGCTGGGCGGCCGGCTGCAACGGCAGCTCGACGCGGACGGTATCTACCGCTTCTCGGCACGCTGAAAAGGAAAAGCCGCCACCGTTTTCGGTGGCGGCTTCCTGCGGGATACCTCGTTGGTGTTCTCGGCCAGCCTGCGCCGGCTTGCGATACCCGTGATGACAGCGTCGTCATGCAGTGTTGCCGAATGTGAAGACGCAGCCATGACCTGGATCAGGGAATATTCACTGCAAACCATTGCACCTTGCGGCGCTGTTCACTGCACGATGATGGATTCGTCGCGCAGAGCCTCGCGGGAGCGCTCGAAGTCGGGCAGCACCGAGCGCACCGTGTCCCAGAACGCTGGGCTGTGGTTCATCTCGCGCAGATGGGCCAGTTCATGGGCGACCACGTAGTCGATGATGGCCGGCGCGAAGTGGATGAGCCGCCAGTTCAACCGGATGGAGCCGTCGGCGCTGGCGCTGCCCCAGCGCGTCTGCGCGGACGACAGCCGCAGCGACTTCATCGCCACGCCGAGCTTGTCGGCAAAGTGCCGGCAGCGCGGCAGGAAGTCCTCCCGTGCTCGCGCCTGCAGCCAGGCCTGTGTCAGATCGCGGATCTGCTCCGCAGATGCGCCGACGGGCAAGGGCAGTCGCAACTGGCGTGCCGCGGCGTCCCATACGACCTCGCGCTCGGCTGGCGTCAACGCCAGCATCAGCGGTTCGCCCAGGTAGGGCAGCGTGCCGCCGTCGATCCAGTCGATACGCGCCGCCTGCACGCGCTGCTGGCGCTCGCGCTGCTCGACGAGCTTGCGCAGGATCCACTCGCCCTTGTGATGCAGCGCGCGTTCGATCTCGCCGATGGGCACCCAGCGCGGCGCGCTGACGCGCAGGCCCTGCGGCCCGACGACGAAGCCGATGGACCGGCGCCGGGCGCGCTTCAATTCGTAGCCGATTCTGTGCGGCCCCAGCCACAGTTCGCGCGTGGAGCGCGCTGCGCCGGGCTCGGCCGGCGTGACCTCCGGCGCCACGTCGAACAGCGACAGCTGACTGTCCTGCAGGAGCGGGGCCGGGCGCTTGGCGGGCATGGGCGTCAGTGCGGGTTGGCGGCGGTGCCGGCGAGGCCGGCGGGCGGAGGGTCGGCGTAGGCCTCCGCGTCGAGGCGGCGCATTTCGGATTCGATCCAGTCCTTGACCTCGCGCATCATTTCCTGCGGCTCGCGGCCCTCGGGACGCATCGGCTTGCCGATGGAGATGTCCACGATGCCCGGCCGCAGCAGGAAGCTCTTGCGCGGCCAGCAGCGTGCGGACGTCGCGGCGATTGGCACGACCGGAAGGCCGGCCTCGATGGCCAGCCGCGTGCCGCCGGTCTTGTAGTCGCCAACTTCGCCGCGTGCGATGCGAGTGCCCTCGGGGAACATGATGACCCAATTGCCCTGCGCGCCCAGGCGCTTGCCCTGTGTCAGCACCTTGTTCCAGGCCTCGGTGCGGCGGCCGCGGTCGATGTGGATCATGTCCATGCGCGCCATGGCCCAGCCGAAGAACGGCACATAGAGCAGCTCGCGCTTGAACACATAGGCCAGCGGGTGGCTCAGCAGTGCCGGGTAGGCGAAGGTCTCCCAGGTGCTCTGGTGCTTGGACAGCAGCACGACGCCAGCGCGCCGGTCGGCCGCGGTCGGCAGGTTTTCCATGCCGTGGATGCGCCAGCGCACGCCACAGATGTAGCGGGCGCTCCAGATGGCGACCTTGAGCCAGCCGGCGCAGGCCCAGTAGACCGGGTCGCCGCGGCGGAACAGCGACAGAAGCAGCACGGCAAGCGCCCACGGGATGACCGTGACGACGAGCACGAGGACGAAGATCAGCGAGCGGATGGCGCTCAGCAGCATGGACATCAGAGAAGGTCTCCGGCCTGGGTGTCGGGGGCGAGGGCCTGGCCGCGCTGTTCGGCCACGCGGCGGCGCTCGTCCTGGATGAGCGCCTCGGCAAAGGCGGCCAGGTCGTCGTGCACGCGGGCCTTCGGCACCTGCGCGAGCAGGTTGGCCAGTTCCTCCGTGCCGAGGTGGCCGAAGGGGCCGGTCAGCACGAGGTGGGGCACGCAGCCGGCGTTCTGAGCCGTCAGCAGGTCGGTCAGCGATGCGCCGACCATGTGAACGTCGGCCAGCTCCACGTCGAAGCGCTCGCCGATCTGCTGGATCAGCCCCGGCAGCGGCTTGCGGCAGTCGCAGCCTTCCTCAGGCGTGTGCGGACAGAAAAAGGCCGCGTCCAGCCGCCCGCCCTTCTCGGCCAGCAGTTGGTTCAGCCGGATGTGCACGGCGTTCAACGACGCCATGTCCAGCAGGCCGCGGCCGATGCCGGCCTGGTTGGTGGCCAGCACCGTGTGCCAGCCGGCGTGGTTCAGCCGCGCGACAGCCTCCATCGCGCCGGGCAGCGGGTCCAGTTCCTCCGGCGCCTTGACGTGGTCGTCGCGGTAGCGGTTGAGCGTGCCATCGCGGCCGAGGATGACCAGCTTCATGCCGTGGGCGTGGTCGGTGGCGCGCGGCATGATCAGCGGCCCTCAGCGGCTACCGGCCACGAAGGGGCCGCTGTGCGACCCGTGCGCTGACGCCCCCCCTCGGGGGAAAGAGAGCAAGGCGAACGTGAGAGCTGGTTCATCTCAGGCCAGGCGCGAGAGGTCGGCCACGCGGTTCATCGCGGCATGCAGCCGTCCCAGCAGCGCCAGGCGGTTGGCCCGCAGCGCCGGGTCTTCTGCGTTCACCATCACGTCGTCGAAGAAGGCATCGACAGGCGCCTTCAGTGCGGCCAGCGCCTTCAGCGAGCCGGTGTAGTCGTGCTGGTCGAACAGCGTGTCGGCCTGCGGCTGCACCTGCGCGATGGCGGCAGCCAGTGCTTGCTCGGCAGCTTCCTGCAGCAGCTCAGGCCTCACCTCGGTTGGCAGTTCGCCTTCGACCTTCTTCAGGATGTTGCCGACGCGCTTGTTAGCCGCGGCCAGCGACGCGGCCTCGGCCAGCGCGGCGAAGGCACGCACGGCCTCAAGGCGCTTGGGCACGTCGCCCAGGCGCGCGGGCTGCAGCGCCAGCACGGCGTCGACCTCCTGGGCGCTGTAGCCCTGGTCGCGCAAGGAGACGGCTAGGCGGTCGGCGAAGAAGCCCAGCAGCGCCTGGCGCGGGTCGGTGATCAGCTCTCCGAACGATGGCACGGCGGCGTCGATCAGCGCCGGCAGGTCCAGCGGCAGGTTCTTCTCGACCAGGATGCGGATGACGCCCAGCGCGTGGCGACGCAGCGCGAACGGGTCCTTGTCGCCGGTGGGCAACTGGCCGATGCCGAACAGGCCCACCAGCGTCTCCAGCTTGTCGGCCAGCGCGACGACGGTACCCGTGTGATTGCGCGGCAGCGCATCGCCGGCGAAGCGGGGCTTGTAGTGGTCCTCGATGGCAATCGCGACGCCGTCACGCAGACCCTCGTGGCGGGCGTAGTAGCCGCCCATGATGCCCTGCAGCTCGGGGAACTCGCCCACCATGTCGGTCAGCAGGTCGCACTTGGCCAGCGTGGCGGCCTGCTTGACCTTGCTGTCGAGCACCTTGAACTCGTCGTCGGCGTCGACCGTGTAGGGCAGCGTCGCCATGCTGAGCTGCTGCACGATGGCATGAGCGATCGCCGTGACGCGCCCGGCGCGTTCGCCCTGAGAGCCCAGCTTGCCGTGGTAGACGACCTTGTCCAGGCCGGGCAGACGGTCTTCCAGCTTCTTCTTGCGGTCCTGATCGAAGAAGAACTTGGCGTCGGCCAGGCGCGGGCGCACGACACGCTCGTTCCCGCCGGTCACGGCGCCGGCATCGGCCGGCGCGATGTTGCTGACGACGAGGAAGTGGCGGGTCAGCTTGCCGCCCTTGTCCAACAGCGGGAAGTACTTCTGGTTGGCCTTCATCGTCAGGATGAGGCACTCCTGCGGCACGGCGAGGAACTCCTGCTCGAAGGCACAGGTCAGCACGTTGGGGCGCTCGACGAGGGCCGTCACTTCGTCGAGCAGCGCGTCGTCGTCGACGGGCGTCAGGTCGAGGGCGTCCGCGGCGGACTTCAGCTGGCGGGCGATCTCGGCGCGGCGCTCGGCGAAGCCAGCGATGACGGCGCCCTGATCCCGCAGTTGGGCGGCATAGCTGTCGGCGGCGTCGATGCCGACGGTTGCCTGCGTCGCCTCGAAGCGGTGACCCTGCGTTGTGCGGCCGGAGGTCAGGCCCAGCGCCTGCACCGGCACGATGTCGGCGCCGTGCAGCGCGATGAGACCATGCGCCGGACGCACGAATTTCACGTCCGACCACCCGTCGGCCAGCTGGTAGGTCATGACCTTGGGGATGGGAAGCTTGGCCAGCGCCTCGTCCAGCGCCTTCTGCAGGCCTTGGGCGAGCGTCGCGCCGGGTTGCAGGTTGTCCCAGAACAGCGCCTCGGCCTTGCCGTCAGGCTGACGCTTCAACTGTGGCACGACCTCGGGGCCGGCGCCGACGGACGCAAGCTTCTTCAGCAGCGCGGGCGTGGGCTGGCCGTCTGCGGTCAGCGCGACGGTGACCGGCATCAGCTTCTGCTGTACCGCCTTGTCGGCGGCCTTGGTAGCGACATTCGTGACATGCACGCCCAGGCGGCGCGGTGACGCGAAGGACGTGACGGCGGCGTCGGCCGCGGCGAGGCCCTGGGCCTTCAGGCTGTCGGCCAGCACGGTGGCGAACGACTCGCCCAGCTTCTTCAGCGCCTTTGGCGGCAGCTCTTCGACAAACAGTTCAACGAGCAGGTTTGCAGACATCGCTCAGGCCGCCTTCTTGCTGTTCTTCAGTTCGATCTGCGCGATCACTTCGTCGGCCCAGGCCTTGGGCGCCATCGGGAACCCGAGGCGCGCGCGGCTGTCGACATAGCTCTGCGCCACGGCACGGGCCAGGTTACGGATGCGGCCGATGTAGGCGGCGCGCTCGGTCACTGAGATCGCGCCGCGGGCGTCCAGCAGGTTGAACGTGTGGCCGGCCTTCAGCAGTTGCTCGTAGGCGGGCAGCGCCAGCTGGTGGTCCATCAGGTTCTTGGACTGCTTCTCGTGTGCCGCGAAGGCCGACAGCAGGAAGTCCACGTCGCTGTGCTCGAAGTTGTAGGTGCTCTGTTCCACCTCGTTCTGGTGGAACACGTCGCCGTAGGTCAGGCCGTCGGTGTAGACCAGGTCGTACACCGATTCCTTGCCCTGCAGATACATGGCCAGGCGCTCCAGCCCGTAGGTGATCTCGCCGGTGATGGGCTTGCAGTCGATGCCGCCGACCTGCTGGAAGTAGGTGAACTGCGTCACCTCCATGCCGTTGAGCCACACCTCCCAGCCCAGGCCCCAGCAGCCGAGCGTCGGGTTCTCCCAGTCGTCCTCGACAAAGCGCACGTCGTTCTTCTTCAGGTCGAAGCCCAGCGCCTCCAGTGAGCCGAGGTACAGCTCCAGGATGTTGGCCGGCGCGGGCTTGAGCACGACCTGGAACTGGTAGTAGTGCTGCAGGCGGTTGGGGTTGTCGCCATAGCGGCCGTCCTTGGGACGGCGGCTGGGCTGTACGTAGGCTGCCTTCCAGGGCTCGGGGCCTAGGGCGCGCAGGAAGGTGGCGGTGTGGCTGGTGCCGGCGCCGACTTCCATGTCGTAGGGTTGGAGCAGCGCGCAGCCTTGCTTGGACCAGTAGTCCTGCAGGGTCAGGATGATTTGCTGGAAGGTCAGCATGAGAGGCCAGGAAACGGGGGTGGCCGATTCTATTGGGCGGCTCTGCGGATCCCGATCAAGGCGAGCACTGCCATCGCCCACAGCGGCCACAGGCCCAGCGCCGCCAGCCAGCGGGCGTAGGGTGTCGAACCGGTGCGGCCGTCGACCTGCGCCTCCAGTACCGCCCGCACCAGCGGCGGCAGGCGGGCGGTGACGTGGCCGCGGTGATCGACGACGGCGGTCGCGCCGGTGTTGGTCGAGCGCACGACGGGGCGCTGGAACTCCAGCGCCCGCATCTGTGAGAACTGCAGATGCTGGTCCTGGATCATGACCGTGCCGAACCAGGCGAGGTTGCTGACGTTGACGAACATCGTCGCGGCTTCGGGTCCAACGGCGCTCTGCACAACGTCCTCGCCGAACAAGTCCTCGTAGCAGATCAGCGGTCGCAGGCGCTGGCCGGCCACGGCCCAGGGGCGTTGGTGCTGGCCGCGGGCCTGGTCGTCCAGCGGTATGTCCATCGCCTTCACGAACCAGCCGAAGCCCGGCGGGATGAACTCGCCGAACGGCAGCAGGTGGCGCTTGCCGTAGGCATAGCCGGTGCCGAGGCCGACGACGGAGTTGACGAAGCCGTCGTCCGAATTGCCGAGGAAGGTGCCCAGCAGCGCCGGTCGGTCTGGCCGTGACAGGCGCTCCAGCGTGACTTGGTCCAGTTCGCCGAGCGGCAGCGGCACGACGGACTCCGGCGTGATAATGACCCGGCCGCGGGCGGACTCGATGAGCTGGGCCAGCGTCTCCAGGTTGGCGCTGAAGCGTGCCGGGTCGAACTTTTGATCCTGCGGGATGCTGGGCTGTACGAGTGACACGGCGAGCGTTCCGGCCGACGCGGTGAAGTTCTGCGGCAGCAGCCCACCGGCCAGCGGGATCAGCAGTGCCGGGGAGGCCCAGGCGATGGCACCGCGCCGGAGCCACACGAGGCCGGCAGCGGCAAGCGCACCCAGCGCGCAGATGCCGTAGACGCCCACCCAGGGTGCCCACCCGGCCAGCGGGCCGGTGGTGTGCGCGTAGCCGGAGGCGATCCACGGGAACCCGCTGAACCAGCTGGCCCGGGCCAGTTCGGCCAGCAGCCAGGCCGGCACGAAGGCCAGCACACGCCAGCGGCCGGGGGCGATGAAGCGCGCGGCCAAGCCCAGGGCTAGCGCGTAGTAGCTGCTGAGGAAGGCCGCCAGCAGCGCCACGGCCAGCGCCGCGGCCAGCCAGGGGATGCCGCCGAACTGGTGCATGCTGATATGCAGCCACCACAGCCCCGACGCCAGCCAGCCGAAGCCGAACAGCGCGCCGTACAGCGACGCGTTCCGCGGGCGCGCGGACTGGGCCGTGGCGAACAGCAGCGCCAGCGCGACGATCTGCAGCAGTGGCCATGGCGACGGCGCGAACGCGCCGGTGTGCAGCACGCCCGCGACCAGCGCGAGTGCCGCCGCGCGGAGGCCCTTCACGCCTCGGACTCGTCGTCCGGTGCGCGCGTGACCTTGAACCAGCGCACCGCGCCGCCGCGCGTCAGCATGACGGCGAAGTTCAGGCCCGCCACGCTCACGGTCTCGCCACGGCGCGGCACGCGGCCGTGCTCCTGGGCGACGAGGCCGCCGATGGTGTCGAAGTCGTCGTCCGGCAGCGCCACGCCGAAGGCGCCGTTGACGGCGGCAATGGTGGCGTCACCGGCCACGCGCTGGCTGCCGTCGGCCAGCGTGTAGATGCTGGTCTCGCCGTCCTTGTCGTCGAACTCGTCCTCGATCTCGCCGACGATCTCCTCCAGCACATCCTCAATGGTGATGAGGCCGGCCGTGTTGCCGAACTCGTCGATGACGATGGCCAGGTGGTTGCGGTTGGAGCGGAAGTCGCGCAACAGCTCGTTCAGGCCTTTGCTCTCGGGCACGAAGACCGTCGGCCGCAGCAGCGCGCGCAGGTTCAGCTCGGGGGCGCGCTGCATCTTCAGCAGGTCCTTGGCCAGCAGGATGCCGATGATGTTGTCGCGCCGGCCCTCGTAGACCGGAAAGCGTGAGTGGCCCGTGTCGATGACGACGGCCAGCAGCTCGTCGTAGGGTGCGTCGATGTCCAGCAGGTCCATGCGCGGGGCGGCCACCATCGCGTCGCCGGCCGACAGCTCGGCCATGCGCAGCACGCCCTCCAGCATCTGGCGCGACTCGGGCTCGATCAGCTCGCGCTGCTCGGCGTCCGCCAGGGTCTCGATCAGTTCGGTCTTGGAGTCCGGCCCGGGGTGCAGGAACTCCAGCATGCGCTCCAGCAGGCCGCGGGCCTCGGGCGGGTGTTTGGCGGCCCCGCGAGAGGGCCTGCCTGAATGAGGTTCGCTCAAGGGAGCTGTCAGGGTATTGCGGAAGGGACAGAATAGCCGATCGGTTTGACAAGCCCTTGTCTCCCCGCCGCGAGCCCCTACCTTGGGTGCCTTCTTTTGATCACGGTTCCTGCCATGTCCACTGCTGCCAACGGTCTCATCCCCGCCACCATCCTCACGGGCTTTCTCGGCTCGGGCAAGACGACGCTGCTCAAGCGCGTGCTGACGGAGGCACACGGTCAGAAGATTGCCGTCATCGAGAACGAGTTCGGCGAGGAGAACATCGACACCGACATCCTCGTGTCCGACACCAACGAGCAGATCATCCAGATGAGCAACGGCTGCGTCTGCTGCACGATCCGCGAGGACCTGCGCACCACGCTGAGCGATCTGGCCGCCAAGCGCCGAAAGGGCGAGCTGAATTTCGAGCGCGTCGTCATCGAGACCACTGGCCTGGCTGATCCCGGCCCGGTCGCGCAGACCTTCTTCATGGACGACGAGATCGCCGAGGCGTACCTGCTGGACTCCGTACTGACGCTGGTGGACGCCAAGCATGCCGACGAGCAGCTCAACACGCGCCAGGAGGCGCGTATGCAGGTCGGTTTCGCCGACCAGATCTTCATCAGCAAGACCGACCTCGTGGAGCCGGCGGCCGTGGAGGCGCTGATCCACCGCATCAAGCACATGAATCCGCGCGCGCCCATCCAGACGGCGCATTTCGGTGAGGTGGCGCTGAGCAAGGTGTTCGACCTGCGCGGCTTCAACCTGAATGCCAAGCTGGAGATCGACCCGGACTTCCTGAAAGCCGACGACCACGGGCACGACCACCATCACCATCACCATGATCACGACCATGAGCATGGCGAGCACTGCGACCACCCCCACCACCATCACCACGACGATGACGTCAAGAGCTTCGTGTTCCGTTCGGAGAAGCCCTTCAACCCGGCCAAACTGGAAGATTTCCTTGGCGCTATCGTGCAGGTCTACGGCCCCAAGATGCTGAGATACAAGGGTGTCCTACACATGAAAGGCACGGACAAGAAGGTCATCTTCCAGGGCGTGCACCAGATGATGGGCTCCGATCTCGGCCCGAAGTGGATGCCGGGAGAGAAAAAGCAGAGCAAGATGGTGTTCATCGGCATCGACCTGCCCAAGGACGTGCTGATGCAAGGCCTCGAGGGCTGTTTGGCGTGATTTTTTGGGCGCCGGCGGCCATGTTTGATGGGTGCTCAGACAGTGGGTTCCACATGGCTACAATCCGCCGCGCTCAAAAATCGGGCTGCCGGCTCAAAAGCAGTGGGATCAAGGTCTGACACCGCGCCGATGCGCCCGAGAGCGAGGAGAAGACAGTGAGCAAGACCCCGGCCCCCAAAACCGCCGCCGCGACGCCCAAAGGCGCTAAGACGGCAGCCAAGACCGACGCCGGCAACGACGTCGCGATGCTCGACGTGCCGGCCCCGACCAACCGCTTTGCCGACCGCTTCGCGCCGCCGAAGCCGCCAGTTCGAGGCGCCATGCATGCCGACGAAGCACCCCGGATCGCCGCTAAGGGCGACCCGAAGCTAGCCAACGCCTGGAAGACCAAGTCCGGCGCCGAGCTGACCGACGCCGAAGTGTTGGCCATGCCGGACTCGGAATACATGAACGCCAAGCAGCTGGAGTTCTTCCGCGCAAAGCTGGAAGGCCTCAAGAGCGAAGTGCTGTCCAACGCCGGCGAGACCACCGAGCACCTGCGCGAGGACACCACCATCGTTCCCGATCCGGCGGACCGCGCCACGATCGAGGAAGAACATGCGCTGGAGCTGCGCACCCGTGACCGCGAGCGCAAGCTGCTGAAGAAGATCGTCCAGTCCATCGCGCGGCTGGACAGCGGCGACTATGGTTACTGCGATGAAACCGGCGAGCCGATCGGCCTGGGTCGTTTGATCGCCCGGCCGACCGCCACGCTGTCGCTGGAAGCGCAGCAGCGTCGGGAGCTCAAGCAAAAGATGTTCGGCGACTGAAAAGCCATGCATGAAGCTGCTGCGCGAACGCAGGGCGTGCCTGCGCTGCTCGCCGTACGGGCGTATGGCTGCGCTGCTCGGCACCCCCTGCGTCCGCTCGCGACGCTTCCTGCACGGCTTTTCCGGTTTTGCCGGGTAAGCTGACGCCATGTCCGACTCCAAGCCCGCAGATCCCAAGGAAGGCGACAGCTTCTTCCGCAAGGTGGCGCGCTTCGTGGCCAACCCGACCACCGACTGGGCCGAAATCAACTCCCGCCAGGACGACCCCGAGGGCGATCTCGCCAAGGCCGAGTTGCGTGCCATGGTGGAGCGCAAGCGCCGCAACGACTTCGTGCGCAAGCGTGAGCTGGACATGCTGCGGCGCATCCGCCGTGAAGGGCTGACGCCCGAGCAACTGGCCGCGATGGCGTCGTCGCCGTCCAAGCTGGGCGACGACGACCGCCTCAGCGAGCCCAGCTCCAAGATCGATCTGGGCGTGAAGGCCAAGATCGACGAGATCGAGCAGCAGATGGTGGGCGAGAGCTTCGCCACGACGCAGGCCGTGCCCAAGCAGCACCCGGGCTTTTTCGAGACCAGCACGCGACCGGTGGCCTTCGCGTCCACCGCCACTGCGCCACTGGCCGCGGAGGCGGCCGGAGGCCGTGTCAGCGAGTTCTCGACGCCGCAGGAGGCCAAGCGGCTGTCGTCGCCGACGCCGCCGGCTGCCGTCACGATGGGCGCGGCCATTCCGCCGCTGTCCGACTCGCCGCCCAGCCTGCTGCCGGAGCTGCCGCCGCTGGACATGCCGCTGTCGTTCACGCTGGCGGAGTCGTCCGCGCCGGTGGAGGTGCAGGAGGTCGTCCACGACCCCGACCTGGATGAAGCCGTCATCGCTTTCGCGAATGCCGACTACGAGACCAGCGAACACTCGCTGACCGAGCTGGTGCGCCCCGGCGGCAGCCGCAACCTGCATGGCGAAACCTGGCTGGTGCTGTTCGACCACTACCGCGCCACCGGCGCGCAGGGCAAGTTCGAGGTGCTGGCCGTCGAGTACGCCCAGCAGTTCGGCCTGTCGGCTCCTCAGTGGTTCTCGATGCCGAAGCTCGTGGCGGAGTCCACGCGGCAGGCCAACCGTACGCCGATGGGCAGGTCCAGCCAGGTCAGCTGGACGGCGCCCAGTTCGTTGACGGCCGAGGACGTGGCGGTCCTTCAGAAACGTTGCGAGACGCTGCCCATGCCCTGGGTCTTCGACTGGGGCGCGGTGGACGACATCGAGATCGAGGCCGCCATCCAGCTGCGTGAGCTGTTCCGCAAGTGGGCGACGCAACAGATCGACCAGCGCTGGGTCGGTGGCGATTATTTCCTGAACCAGCTCAGGGAAGTCGCACCTGTCGGCGAGCGTGACACCGACCCGGTGCTGTGGATGCTGCGGCTGGAGGCGCTGCGCCTGGCCAATCGCCCCGACCAGTTCGACGAGGCGGCCATCGATTACTGCGTGACCTACGAGGTCTCGCCGCCGTCCTGGGAGCGGTCGAAGTGCCGCGTGCGTATCGGCAACGATGGCGCGTCGACGAACAGCCCGGCGTCGAGCACGCTCCACGGGGAAGGGCACTCGACGACCTTCCTCGACACCAGCGTCTCCGAGCCCGCCATCGCTCAGCTTGAACTGATGGGCCAGCTCAGCGGCGACATTTCGGAGCACCTGCGCGCGCTGTCGGCCGACGTGGGCGAAGCCACGCTGATCAACATCTCCTGCACCAAGCTCATCCGGCTGGACTTCATGGCCGCCGGTGACCTGCTGAACTGGGTGCTGCAGCGGCGGGCGGAGAACCGCTCGGTCATCTTCCTGGACGCGCACCGGCTGGTGGCACTGTTCTTTGGCGCCATGGGCATCAATGAGCATGCGAAGGTCAAAGTCCGGGTCAATTAGCCCTCCCCCTACGCGCTGACGCGCGCGCCCCCAACGATGCATTGCGCTGGACCGGCGGAGCCGGATCCATGGCAGTCGCTGGGGCGTCCGAAGGGTGTGCCGGTTCGTGGCGTTTCCAGTCTTGCGAAACTCCGGCTGAACCCAACCTGGAACAGCCTATGTCTTCTGTTTCCTCTTCCGCCGTATATCACGGCACCACCATCGTGTCGGTGCGGCGCCAGACGGCTGCCGGCTGGCAGGTGGCCATCGGCGGTGATGGCCAGGTCACGCTGGGCAACACCGTCGTCAAGGCCAGCGCGCGCAAGGTGCGCAAGCTGTACCGCGACCAGGTGCTGGCCGGCTTTGCCGGCGCGACGGCCGACGCGTTCACGCTGTTCGAGCGTTTCGAGGCCAAGCTGGAGAAGCACCAGGGCCACCTGGTACGCGCGGCCGTCGAGCTGACGCGCGACTGGCGCACGGACCGCGTGCTGCGCCGGCTGGAGGCCATGCTGGCCGTGGCCGACAAGACGGCGTCGCTGATCATCACCGGCAACGGCGACGTGCTGGAGCCCGAGCAGGGCATCGTCGCCATCGGCTCCGGCGGTGCTTACGCGCAGGCCGCGGCCAAGGCGCTGCTGGCCAACACCGAGCTGAGCGCGGCCGACATCGTCAAGAAGTCGCTCGAGATCGCAGGCGAGATCTGCATCTACACGAACCAGAATCACACGCTGGAGGTGCTATGACCCCCCACGTTCACTGCCCCCAGAGGGCGCGCGATGCCCTTCGGGCGGCCGGACGGGCAGCGCAATGAGTTCCATGACGCCTCAAGAGATCGTCTCCGAGCTGGACCGCCACATCGTCGGCCAGAACGCCGCCAAGCGCGCCGTCGCCATCGCGATGCGCAACAGGTGGCGCCGCCAGCAGGTCGACGACAAGCTGCGCGGCGAGATCACGCCCAAGAACATCCTGATGATCGGCCCGACCGGCGTCGGCAAGACCGAGATCGCCCGGCGCCTCGCGAAGCTGGCCGGCGCGCCCTTCATCAAGGTTGAGGCGACCAAGTTCACCGAGGTGGGCTATGTCGGCAAGGACGTCGATTCCATCATCCGCGACCTCGTGGAAGTGGCCGTGAAGCAGGAGCGTGAGCGGGCGATGCGCCGCGGCCAGACACGGGCCGAGGACGCTGCGGAGGATCGCATCCTCGACGTGCTGCTGCCTGGCAGCGCGGCCGACAACGCCACTCGCCAGACCATGCGCAAGCGCCTGCGCGAGGGGCAGCTCGACGACAAGGACATCGAGCTGGACCTGGCCGCGCCGAAGCCCACGCTGGAGGTGCTGACGCCCTTCGGCAACCAGCCCGGCATGGAGGACATGGCCGAGCAGTTGAAGGGCATGTTCGGCCAGATGGGAGGTGCGCAGAAGAAGACGCGCAAGCTCAAGATCGCCGAGGCGATGAAGCTGCTCGTCGACGAGGAAGCGGCCAAGCTCGTCAATGAGGAAGAGACCCGCGCGACCGCGCTGTCCCATGCGCAGGAGATGGGCATCGTCTTCATCGACGAGATCGACAAGGTCGCGTCACGCCAGGAGCATGGCGGCGCCGAGGTCTCGCGCCAGGGCGTGCAGCGCGACCTGCTGCCGCTGGTGGAGGGCACGACGGTGTCCACGAAGTACGGCCTCGTGAAGACGGATCACATCCTCTTCATCGCCAGCGGTGCCTTCCACCTCAGCAAGCCCAGCGACCTCATCCCCGAACTGCAGGGCCGGCTGCCGATCCGCGTCGAGCTGGATTCGCTGTCCGTGGCGGATTTCGAGGACATCCTGACCAGCACGCACGCCAGCCTCGTCAAGCAGTACCAGGCGCTGCTGTCGACCGAGGGCGTCACGCTGGACCTGCAGCCCGACGCCATCCGGCGCATTGCGCAGATCGCCTTCGAGGTCAACGAGCGCACCGAGAATATCGGCGCGCGCCGCCTGGCCACGGTGATGGAGCGGCTGCTGGACGAGATCAGCTTCGATGCGCCCAACCGCAGTGGCGAAGCCATCGCGCTGACCGCGGCCGACGTGGACGGGAAGCTCGCCGCGCTCGCGGCCAACGAGGACTTGAGCCGCTTCATCCTCTGATTGCGAGCCGCCGTCGGGCGGGCGTTTGAGCGAACGCAAGCCTGCAAGGTGGTCGTGACGCTAGGCTGGCGGCATGTCCCACTCGTCCCGTCACCGCCCCACATCGCGACTGTGGGGACTGGCGCGCCCGCCGGCGCTCAGCGTCGCCGCTACGCGCGAAATGCAGCGCTGGCGCTGGCCGGTGCTGGCGGCGCTGCTGTGCACCATCCCGGCCTTCTACATCGAGTTGCTGGAGCAGCTGCCCACGCCGCTGGCCACGGCCATCTACTTGTCCGCGGCGGGGCTCATCGCGCTGTCGCAATGGCGCGTTTCTCGCCATCTGGACCATCCGCTGCAGCACCTGCGCCGCAACGCGCTGGACCTGCTGCTGGCGGTTGGCTTCATGCTGTCCGCGTTGCTGCCCGCCAGCGTCGACTCGCCGCTGAGCCTGGCCATCCGCCTGGCCGTGGCGCTGCTGAGCCTCGTGCACATGGTCTGGACACTGCGGCCCTGGTTGACGCGCGGTGGGTTGGGCTACCTGCTGCTGCTGGCGTTCGCCGTGCTGTGCTTCTGCGGCGTCGGCTTCTGGGCGCTGGAGCCGCGCGTGAGGACGCTGGGTGATGGCCTGTGGCTGGCGTTCACGACGGCGGCCACGGTGGGCTATGGCGACATCGTGCCCAGCACGCCGGCTGCCAAGATCTTCGCCGTCTTCGTCGTGCTGCTGGGCTATGCCGTGCTGTCGCTCGTGACGGCCGCCATCGCCGCGATGTGGGTGGAGACCAGCGAGCGCCGCATCGAGCACGACATCCTGCGCCAGCTGCATGCCGAGGTCAGCGCGCTGCGCGGCGAGATCGCGGCACTCAAGCGGCCCGACGACACGGCTCAGTGAGGGCGCTGGGCGGCGCTGCCGGTCCAGCGCAGCAGCTGCATCAGCGTGGGGGCCTGCGTCTTGCCGAGCAGGTTGCGCACGTGGCTGCGCACGGTGCTCACCTGCAACCCCAGGTGGCGGGATGTTGCCTCTACCGGTTCGCCGTCGGCCAGCAGCAGCAGCACCTGGCGCTCGGCCTGGCTCAGGCGGCACTGGCGCGTCAGCGCGTCGATGCGGGCGGCCTGCGTCAGCGCCGGCTGGTCCAGGTGAACGGCGCACAGCACGCTGGAGATCGGCCAGCCCGATGGCAGCGCGATGGCGGGTGCCAGCGGGGCGACGTGCAACCAGCCGGTCGCCAGGCTGGGCGTGAACCACAACCCCGTGCGGGAGGACGTGCCGGCCGCGGCCAGCGCCAGCAGTTCACCCAGGCGCAGCGCATCCATCGGCCCGAGTTGCACCAGTCGGCCGCCCTGCAGCCGGCCCTGGCCGTCGTCCAGCAGCTTCTGCATGCTCGCATTGGCAAAGAGCAGCTGCCGGTCGGGCTGCAACACGAGCAGCGGCTGGGGCAGGGCGGCCAGCACATGCTGCGTCGGTGTCGGCGGCATGGACGCCGGCCTGACGGGCAGTTCTGACGGCGTGGGCAGCATCGGTGAGCTGGGGATGGCGAGGTGCATGACGATCTCCCTGAGCCTGGGCGGCGCGACGGCGCCGTCTGTCTCCACAAGTCTGGTGAGTGAACGGCGTCCACGCCATTGGCCCGAGGGCTTGTCCATGCGGCTTGACCCAATGGCCAACCCGGCGGCCACCGCCGCGCCGATACCATCGTTTGCCGCGGGGAGACTGCCGATGAAAGTACTGTTGATCGATGACCACCCCTTGTTCCGCGAGGGCGTGGCGCTGCTGCTGCAACCCCTCGTCGAGGGGCTGCAGACTTGGGAGGCCGGCAGCTGCGAGGAAGCCTTCGACCTGTTGGCGCGCCGCGGGAGTGCCGACCTGGTGCTCATCGACCTCGGACTGCCCGGCATCACGGGCCTGGAGGGGCTGACGCGGCTGCGCCAGCAGCATCCCGAGCTGCCGGTCGTCGTTATGTCGTCGTCGGACGACAAGGACACCGTGCTGGCCGCGCTCGACGCCGGCGCGATGGGCTTCATCCCCAAGAGTTCCACGTCGCAAGTCATGCTCGGTGCGCTGCGGCTCATCCTGGCCAAGGGCATCTACCTGCCGCCGTCGGTCTTCCTGGCAGCGCGCTCGGCGCCGACCGTGAGCCCGCCACCTGCCGCATCGCCAGGAGTGTCGGCGCCACCTCCGGCGCGCACGCCGGCCGACCTGGGGCTCACGCCGCGCCAGGCCGAGGTGCTGCACCTGCTGCTGCAGGGCAAGCCGGCCAAGCTGATCGGCCGCCAGCTCAACCTGTCGCTCAGCACCGTCAAGGCGCACACCTCCGCCGTGCTGCGCGCGCTGAACGTGACGACGCGGACGCAGGCGGTCGTGGCCGCCGGCCGGATGGGGCTGCGATTCGACGAACCGGCGTCGCCGTGATGCCGCCGCCTGTCAGGGTGTGATCGACACCTGCATCGCTTCCAGCAGCCGCTGCAGCCCGATGGGCTTGTGCAGCAGCCGCGCACCGTGCTGGGCCGCGCGGCTCGGCAGCGCCGCGTCGGTGTTCGCGGTGACGACGAGCGCGGGGATGTCGTCGTCGTAGTGTTGGCGCAGCCGCGAGATGACCTCGAAGCCGTCGCGACCCTGGCCGAGCTGGTAGTCCGTGACGATGAGGTCCGGCACGCGCAGGTGCGCCTGCAGCTCGGTCAGCACGCTGTCGCAGCTTGCCGCGGCGACGACATGGCAATGGCAGGCCTGCAAGGCATCCACCAGCGCCTGGGCATTCGTCGCGTCGTCGTCCACGACGACGATGAAGCGCCCGGCCAGCGCCTGTGCGCTGGGCGCGAGGCGCGGCAAGGCGCGACGTGACGGCGCTGATCCCGCCGCCAGCGGCATCGTCAGCCGGAACACCGTGCCATGGCCGACCCGGCTGTCCACGCGCAGCCCATAACCCAGCATGTGGGCGCAGCGCTGCACGATGGACAGGCCCAGACCCAGGCCCTTCTCGGCGCCGGTGCCGGGCGCCTCGATGCGGAAGAACTCCTCAAAGATCGCCTCGCGGTAGCGCGGCTCGATACCCGGCCCGGTGTCCCAGACCTCAAGCGTCAGCTGGCCGTCGCCGTCTCGCCGGCAGCCCACCAGCACGCCACCGCGGTGCGTGTAGCGGATGGCGTTGGCGACGAGGTTGCCGGCGATGCGTTCCAGCAGCGCCGCATCACCCTTCACGACCACGTCGCAGGCGCGCACGCGCAGCCGCAGCCCCTTCTCGGCCGCCTGCGGCGCCCACGTCTGCTCCAGCCGATGCAGCAGCCAGCCGAGGTCGACGTCCTCGATGTGCGCCTGCACCGCGCCGGCGTCGAGCTTCGAGATGTCCAGCAGGTTGCCGAACAGGCTTTCCATCGTCGCCACCGACGACTGGATCTTGTCCGCCAGCGCCAGATGGTCCGGCTGTTCCAGCCGGCTCTGCAGCACGCCCAGCAGCAGGCTGATCGAGTGCATGGGCTGCCGCAAGTCGTGGCTGGCCGCTGCGAGGAAGCGCGTCTTGGCGGCATTGGCGCGCTCGGCTTCGTCCTTCAGGCGCGCCAGTTCGTCGGCGCGGGCCGCGAGCACGTCGCGCGCGTCGGAGAGCTGGGCGGTGCGTTCAGCGACCTTGGCTTCGAGGCTGGCGTAGAGGTCGCGCAGGCGGGAGGCCATCTGGTTGAAGTCCTGGGCGAGGTCTTCGATCTCGTCGTGGCGGTGCACGGTCAGCATCGTGTTCAGGTCACCGCCGGCAATCCGGCCGGTGGCGCTGCGCAACTCGACGATGGGAGCCGCCATGCGTCTCGCGAAGGCGATGCCTGCGACGAGCGCGATGCTGCCGCCCACGAGCATCAGAAGAAGAGTGCGTGCCACGGTGGCCCATACGGGCTGCAGGGCGGCACTGCGCGGCTGCTCCATCAGCACGATCCATCCTGTGGGCCGGACGCGTGCAGCCGTCACGATGACCGGCCGGCCTTCGATGTCGGTGCTGGCGATTCCGCGCACGGGCACGGCATCGCGGCGGTCGACGGCCAGGGCCTGACGCACTGCCGGCGAGCCGGACAAGTCCATGCGATGGAGCACGTGAGTGGGCGTGGGGTGTGCAATCAGCAGGCCGCTCGCATCGACGATGCTCGCCTGGCCACCGACACCGGCCGCCAGCCGGGAGACGACGTCGCCGAGCAGCCGGAGGTCGACGGTGGCAACTACTGCGCCGGTGCCGTCGAAGGCCGACAGGCGCACGCTGGGCAGATAGTCATCGCGGAAGAACGTGCTGCCATAACGTACGCCCTCCGACTCGGAGACCTGGGCCAGGGCCGTCTCCGCGATCGGCTCTGCGCTGTCGAACCGGTCTGCCGCGTGTTTGGAGATGGCCAGCTGTTCGCGGCCCTGCCGGTCCACGACTTGCAGGTCCGTGATCGCAGGGGTCAGTTGCATCAGCCGGTAGAACTCCTCGCGCCGCTGGGGCGCGCCGAATCCGGGACGACCCCAGGGCAGCTTGGCCACGTCGCGCAGCCCGGACTCGATGACGGAGATGTAGGTCTCGATCTCCCGCGCGGCCCCTTCGGCCTGCGCTTGCTGGACAGTCTCGATGCGGTCGAGCGCCTCGCGATAGCCGAAGAAGGTCTCGAGGGCGCCGGAGATTAGCAGCAGTGCCAGCGTCAGCCCGCACATCCAGCTGGCATAGCGGCGCGACAGCGGCCGGTAGCGGCGCGGTTGGGCAGTGCCAGGTGGCGGCGCCGTGATGGTCATCGGATGACGATGTCGGCGCGGCGCACGACCTCGATGCGGGGCGTGGGTAGGCCCGTATCCACGCCCGTCCGCACCGCCAGCACGAAACGCTGCGGCCGCTGGATCGGGATGCCGCCAGCGGGCTCCCCGGCCAGCACGCGTGCACTCAGATCCGCCAGCCCCGGCCAGATGAAGGATGTATCTACCGCATAGGACAGTGGTGCGCCAGCCCGTACGTCGGCCGTGTTGCCGAGGATGACGGGCTTATTCCAGGCTCGCAGACGCTTCAGGATCATCGGTGTGGCCAGGAACGCGACGTAGCTGCGCGGGACCACCCACGCATCGAACTCGCGGGCTTCAGGGGCGTCCAGCAGCGCCTGAGCCTCCTCCGAGGTGTCGGCCAGCAGCAGCTTTACCGACAGCCCGAGCCGGCGGGCCGTATCCTCGACGGGCGCCAGTGCATTGACGGACGTGTTCCACGACCGGTCGGTCAAAACCGCAACGCTGCGGATCCAGGGATAGGCGTCGCGCAACGTCTCAAGCCGCTTGCCGTCGAGCTGTTCTGCAACCCAGATGCCGGTGACGGGTTCCTGGCGCCGCGACAAAGACGTGACAAGGCCCTCGTGTACCGGATGCACGTAGCTTGAGAACACGAGGGGAATGCCGGGTGCGTGCTGGGTCGCCTGCAGGGCCACGTCGGCGTTCGGGGCCAGCAGCAGATCCGGTCTGGTGTCACGTAAACGGGCCAGCGTGGCCGCAACGTCAATGCCGGGGTTTTCCTCAACGTTGACGAAGGCAAAGGTGACTCGCCGGGACAGTTCGGCATGGCCGCTTCGAAACGACTGCACGAACTTGCCGTAACCCGTGTCTACATCGGGCGACTCCCGCCCCAGGTAGACCACCTGCAGGCGCGGCCATTGCGGCCCGTCGGCGGTCAGCAACGTGCAAAGCAGCCACCCGATGGCAGCAGCCCGTACCCATGGCCAAGGCGTTCGTACGCTGTTCAAGGGAGCCCTCGTTCGATAGGCTGGATCGCGTCAAGCGCATGGGGCGGTTGACGACTGTCAGTTTAGAGAGGGAGTGAGCATGACCGAAGCGAATTCCGAATCCTTCTGCTGGATGAAGGCCGTGCTGTGTGATCCACCGCCGGTCCCAGACGTGGCGATGCCAGCCGGGCAGGCTGTCGTGGCGCTTCCGACGCTGGAGCCGCCGCCTGCGCCGGCGCTGGTGCTCGACGGCGGCATGAGCACGATGGGAAAAAAGGTGCCGCCGCCAAGCCCGGCCGAGATGCCTCGCGTCCCGCCGCCGCCGCCTGGGGGCGGCGGGGTCGTGGCTCAGCAGGCTGCGTTGGAGCCCAGCAAGGGCGGCAGCTGGCAGGTCGTGTCATGTGCGCCTGGCCGGGAACGAGCGCCGGGCGAGCCCGTCGTGTTGCTGGTGTTCCAGCCCGTGCCTGGCGGGCGCGAGGAGGCCGTGCTCTGGCGCGAGGCCAATCCGATCTGGTTTGCCGATGCCGCCGCAGCCAGCCTCGTGAACTGCATCGTTTGACGGAGGTCTGTCATGACGCACTACAAGAGATTCCAGATCGGCGATTGGGACCCGGACTACCTGGACCTGGCGAGCCAGGAAACCTACTTCGTCCCCCAGGTCTGGGGGCAGCTCGTCGCGTTGAAGCCACCGCCCGGAGACGAGGAGGGGGAATGCGTTGCCGTCGCTCGCAAGAACACCCCGGCCATCAGGACGCCAGAGCGCATCCGCGACATCCTCGATCAGGAGAAGGACTGGACCGGCCTCGTCGCCCCAGTCATGGCCGTTCTGCCCGGCGCGGTCCCGGACGCGCAGCTGTCGCAGTCAAAGAAGCCTGAAACCTGGCGGATGATCAAGCTGGCGCTCTACGACTTGCAGCCAGGCCTGTTCTTCCAGAAGGCGCTGATCAACCGCGCTCGGCCTGACCGGACGTGCGATCAACTGCCACGGCCGGTCATCGAAACGCCGGGGCATCCCGCGTATCCGGCGGGGCACGCGGCGCAGGCCTTCTCCGTGGCCTTGCTGCTCGGCGGCCTGTTCACACAGGCGCCGAAAACGCAGCAGGCGCTGCTTCAGGCCGCGGCGGTCGTCGCGGACAACCGCGTCATCGCAGGCGTGCATTTCCCTAGCGATTGCGAGGCTGGCCGGCAGCTCGCGCTCCATTTCGTGCCCCTGTTGCGGCGGAACCCGTTGTTCGAGCGGCACGTGGACGCAGCACGCGCCGAGTGGAATGCGGCTCCACCAGCCTAGGCAACGCTTTGGAGGCCGCCCTAGCGAGCCATCTCGGCTGAGCGTCCCGCCTCGATCGCCAGTAACCCATCGAAGATCAACCCCTCGATGAGTTCATGCGGCGCGTCGAGCGCGGGCGCCACCTTCCACCCCGCGCCGCCGGTCATCAGCAGAAGGGGCTCGCGTCCCTCGCGCTGGCGCAGCAGGCGGTGCATGCGTTCGATGGCGCCGGTGATGGCGAAGGTGCCGCCGGTCGTCAGCGCATCGCTGGTGTTGGTCGGGAAGTCGCGCACCTCGCCGGTCGGCACGCGCAGGCCCGCGGTGCCGCCTTCGAGCGCGCGCAGCATGATGCCGTGGCCGGGGAGGATGAGGCCGCCGAGGAACTGGCCGTCGGTGGACAGGGCGTCCACCGTCACGGCGGTGCCCACCATCACGGTCAGCACCGGGCCGTCGAAGCCGCGCTGGAGTGCATGGGCGTGGGCGCCGATGACGGCCACCCAGCGGTCGGCGCCGAGTCGGGCTGGGTGGTCGTAGCCATTGCGTACGCCGGCGGCCTCGGCTGCCGGCACGACCCAGCGCGGTGCCAGATCCCAGTGCTCCATCTGGTCTTCCACGCGGCGGCGTACGGCGTCGCCGGCGACGTTGCTGCCCAGTACGCGCGTGGGCGTCGCAAGGCCCTGCCAATCTTCCTCGGCCAAACGGTCGATGTTTTCCAGGAAAACAGCGCCGTGCTGCAGCGGCGCGCTGCCGGGCCGGGCGCCCACTGGGTAGACGGCCCACTTGAGCCGGGTGTTGCCGATGTCGATGGCCAGGAGGGTCATGGAAGGCCGCTGCGTGGAGTTGGCGCGCAGCCTACCAGCAGGGCCGCGTGGCCCCGCTCCGGGTTTGCGTGCCGTGCGCGGGTCAGGCGGAGCGCGCCAGCGCGCCCAGCTCGGCGGCCGACGCGTGCGCGGCCACCTCGCCGATGACGAGCAGCGCCGGGCTCGGCAGCCGCTCCCGCGCGATGCAGTCGGCCAGGTCGGCGAGCGTCGTGACCGCGTGGCGCTGTTGTGCCGTGTGCGCTGCGCTGATGACGGCGGCCGGCAGGTCGGCGCGCAGGCCGGCTGCGAGCAGTTGCGCGCCGATATGGCTGGCGCGAGCCACACCCATGTAGATGACGAGGGTTAGGCCGGTGCGGGCAAGGGCCGGCCAGTCGGGCTCCGCGCGGCCGTCGCCGGGGTGGCCGGTCACGAGGATGACGCCAGGGCTGGCGCGCCGGTCCGTCACCGGGATGCCGACGGCCGCTGGGCCAGCGATGCCGCTGGTGAGACCGCTGACCACCTCCACGTCGATGCCGGCTTCGCGCAGCGCGTCGACCTCCTCGCCGCCACGGCCGAAGACGAACGGATCGCCGCCCTTCAGCCGCACGACGCGATGGCCGGCGCGGGCCTCGCGGATCATCAGCGCGTGGATGAAGTGCTGGTCGGTGGAGATGCAGCTGCCGGGCCGCTCCCAAGGCGGCTGCGCGTCCCCTTGGGGGATCGTCAACTCTTGCTGGCGAGGGAGCTTGGGCCAGCCGCCCCGCTTGCCGACGCGCAGCAGCCGGCCCTTCACCAGCGCCAGCACGCGTGGGTCGACGAGGTCGTCGGCCAGCACGACGTCGGCGGCCTCGATACGTTTGACGGCGCGCATGGTCAGCAGCTCTGGGTCGCCGGGCCCGGCGCCGACCAGGGAGACGATGGGAAGCGTCATGCAGGTACCTCCTCGGGGGTCGTGGCCACCAGTCGCCGCAGTGCCGGCAGGCAGGAGCCGCATTGCGTGCCGCAGCGCTTCTCGCTCTGCAGCTGCGTCAGGCGTTCGGCCGGCGTGCCGCTGCAGCGGGCGAGCGTCAGCCGGATGACGTCCTCGCGCACGTCAAAGCAATTGCAGACCTGCGGGCTGGCCAGGGCCGCGCCGTTGGTGGACGGCGCATCGGGCGACAGCAGCCCGCGGCCCAGCGTGGCGGCCGCAGTACGCTCGCGCCACAGATCCACCAGCCAGGCGCCTTCGTCGTGTGGGCCCACGCGAAGCAGCGCCCGCAGCGGGGCGGTTTGCGGGTTGCCACTGTCCAGCGCCAGCAGGCGCAGACGGCCGCGCTGCACGTCGGCGTAGCGCAGCACGGCGGGGGTATTGAGCCCGAGCGAGGCGACCAGTTCGTCCACCAGCGCCGGGGCGGGCGCCGCCGCGCAGGCGGCCTCGAACACCCAGCCGACCTTCTCTCCGTGGTTCGGCCTGCCGGGCTCCGGCAAGCAGTGCGCGTAGCCGAAGCGCGGCATCAGTGCGCGCAGCCGTTCGCGCAGCGCCGGTCCTTCGCCTGCAGCCACCCAGGCGCAGGCACTCAGCCGCCAGGGGAGGTCTACCGGTTCGATGGCGACGGCGCTGAACTTCAGCTCCGGTTGCTTGGAGTCGGCACAGAACGCGCCCTGCGTGACTGCGTTGATGCCCAGCTGCGCACCGATGAATTCGTCGCCCCAGTGCATCGCAATGTCGGCGCCCGTGGGGGCGACGTTGCCGTCGAGCTTCAGCGGCAGCACGACATCGCCGCGGCGTGAGCGCACGCGGACGAGCTGGCCGTCGGCCAGGTGCAGGTGGGTGGCATCGTCGGGGTGGAGGCGCACGACGGGCCGGCCCTCATGCGCAAAGAGACGCGGCACGCTGCCGCTGCGGCTCATTCCGTGCCACTGGTCGCGCAGGCGGCCGGTGGTCAGCGCGAACGGCAGTTCGGGCGATGTGGCTTCGGCCGTCGGCTGGAACGGCCGCGTGATGAAGCGCGCGCGGCCGTCGGCCGTGGCGAAGCGGCCATCGGTGTAGAGCCGCGCCGTTGGGCCAGCGACGTAGGGCCACTGCTGCGGGCCCTCGGTGTCCAGTGTGATCCATGACAGGCCGGTGATGTCCAGATCGCGGCCGCGCGTGGCCTCGCGGTGTTCCAGCCACAACGCCTCGGCGCTGTCGGCCGCCAGGCGCGGGGCGCGCGACAGGCCGGCGTCGATGAGCGCCGCGATGTCGCGCACGATGCGCCAGTCCGCGCGGGCCTCGCCGGTGGGTGGTATGGCGGCACGCACACGGCTGATGCGCCGCTCGCTGTTCGTCACGGTGCCGTCCTTCTCGCCCCAGGTGGCCGCGGGCAGCAGGTAGTCGGCGTAGCGCGCGGTGGCCGTGTGGGCGAAGGCCTCTTGCAGGATTACCAGCTCGCAGCGCTCCAGCGCGGCACGCACGGTGGCCTGGTCGGGCATCGACTGGGCCGGGTTCGTACAGGCAATCCACAGCGCCTTGATCTCGCCGCGGGCGGCCGCCTCGAACATCTCCACGGCCGTGTGGCCGCGCCGGTTGGGCAGGTCGCTCACGCCCCAAAGCGCCGCCATCTCGGCCCAGTCCTGCGCGTCACCCGGGTCGCGGTGGCCGGGCAGCAGGGTGGCCATGCCGCCGCTTTCTCGACCGCCCATCGCGTTCGGCTGGCCTGTCAGCGAGAACGGGGCCGCGCCGGCGCGGCCGATCTGACCGGTGGCCAGGTGCAGGTTGATCAGCGCCGTGTTCTTGGCCGTGCCGCTGCTGCTCTGGTTCAGGCCCTGGCAATACAGGCTGAGCGAGGCGGGCGATGTGGCGAACCACTCGGCGGCGAGCCAGAGGTCGGCTTCCTTCACGCCGCACACCTCGGCGGCGCGCGCGGGCGTCCAGTCGCGCACGAGGACCTTCAGCGCCGCGAAGCCGTCGGTCGAGCGGGCGATGAAGGCGTCGTTCGTCCAGCCCTGCCAGATGATCGCGTGCAGCAGGCCGTGGCACAGCGCCACGTCGGTGCCAGGGCGGATCTGCAGGTGCAGGTCGGCCAGCTCGGCGGTCTCGGTGCGGCGCGGGTCGATGACGATGAGTTTGTGTCCGGGCTTGGCTGCACGCGCGGCCTCCAGCCGGCGGAACAGGATGGGATGCGCCCAGGCCGGGTTGGCGCCGCTGACGAGCACGCAGTCGGCGGCCTCGATGTCCTCGTAGCTGCACGGCGGTGCGTCTGCGCCCAGCGCCTGCTTGTAGCCGACGACGGCGGAGCTCATGCACAGCCGCGAGTTGGAGTCGATGTGCGGCGTACCGATGACGGCGCGGGCCAGCTTGTTGAACGCGTGGTAATCCTCGGTCAACAGCTGGCCGGAGATGTAGATGCCGATGGCGTCGGGGCCGTGCGCGGCGCGGATGGCCAGCAGCTTGTCGGCGATCTCGCGGTTGGCCTCGTCCCACGTGAGGGCCGAGGGCGTCATTCCCCGGGCTTCACGCTTCTGCGGTTCGCGCAGGCGCTGGTGCTGCAGCACGACCGGCGTGGCCGTCAGGTGCAGGTTGGTGCCCTTGGTGCACAGCCGGCCGAAGTTGGCCGGGTGGTCGGGGTCGCCGCGCACGCCGGTGATCTGCGCGCCATCGTGCTCGATGACGACGCCGCAGCCGACACCGCAGTAGGGGCAGGTGGACTTTGTCTCGCGCATGCTCATGCGGCCTGCTCGCCGAACATCAGCGTGTCGCGGATGTCGGCGATGTTGCGGCCCTCGCGCAGCAGCTTGAAGTACCAGCCGCCGTCCACCGTGTCGCCATACAGGCAGGCGCCGACGAGCCGGTCGTCCTGGATGACGAGCTTCTTGTAGACGCCGGCGATAGGGTCGCTCATGACGATCACCTCGGTGCCGGGGCCACCGGTGAAGTTGCCGGCCGAGAACAGGTCGATGCCGGTCACCTTGAGCTTGGTGCTGACCGACGAGCCGAGGTAGCGGCCGATGCCGGACTGGGCCAAGTGCGTCGCGCACACTTGGCCCTGCTCGAACAGCGGCGCCACGAGCCCGTAGGCAATGCCGCGGTGGGCTGCACATTCGCCGACGGCGTACACGCGCGGGTCGGTGACGGTCTGCAGCGTGTCGGTCACCACGATGCCGCGGTTGCACAGCAGGCCTGCGCTTTCCGCGAGCGCCGTGTTCGGGCGGATGCCGGCGGCCATGACGACGAGGTCCGCGGGCACTTCGACGATGTCGCCAGCCGAGGTCTTGAGCTGCACGGCGCGCACGCGCCCGGTGTCGCCGGGCAGCAGCGCCTGGGTCTGCGCGCCGAGCATGAAGCGTAAGCCGCGGTCTGCGAGCGATTGGCGCAGCAGGTCGCCGGCCACTGTGTCGAGCTGGCGCTCCATCAGCGTGCCGGTCAGGTGCACCACCGTCACCTGCATGCCGCGCAGCATCAGGCCGTTGGCCGCTTCCAGCCCCAGCAGGCCGCCGCCGATGACGACGGCGTGCCTGAATCTCGCCGCGGCTTCGATCATCGCGTTCGTGTCGGCGATGTCGCGGTAGGCGATGACGCCCTCCAGCGTCTTGCCGGGCACCGGCGGGATGAACGGCGTGGAGCCGGTGGCGATCAACAGGCGGTCGTAGTCGGCCGTTGTGCCGTCCTCGGCCATGACGCGCCGGCGCATGCGGTCGACCTGCGTGACGGTCTTGCCCAAGTGCAGCGTGATGCCGTGCTGCTCGTACCAGCTCAGCGGGTGGAGGACGATCTCGTCGAGCGTCTGCTCGCCCGCCAGCACCGGTGACAACAGGATGCGGTTGTAGTTCGGGTGCGGCTCGGCCCCGAAGACGGTGATGTCATAGAGGCCGGGCGCGGTCTTCAGCAGCTCCTCGAGCGTGCGCACGCCGGCCATGCCGTTGCCCACCATCACGAGCTTCATCTTTTTCATGCCTGCACCTCAAAAACAGCGAGCTGGTCTGCCACTTGCTCCGCAAGCGATGTGCCAGCGATGAGGCTGGCCTTTTTCTCTGGCCGCAGCGTGCAAAACGCCTGGCGGCGCCCCACGCCGAAGCGGTTTTGCGCTCGGTGCGGGTGCACTCACCCCTGAAATCGCACCAACATCGGGACCTCACGTCACCGCGGGTCGCCCGCTCGCTCATGCGCTTCGAACTCGACACCGGCTTGTCCAGCCTGCAAGGCAGGCGCCCGCGCAATGAAGACTTCGCGGGCGTGCAGGCCCCTGCGCCCCACGAAGCCGAGCGCGGCTGGGTGGCGGCGCTGGCCGATGGCGTCAGCGGCAGCGAGACCGGCGACGGGCTTATGGCGGCGCAGACGTCGGTGATGAGCCTGCTGCGCGACTTCCATGCGGTGCCAGCCGACTGGGACGCCAGCGTCGTGCTGGACCGGTTGCTGGGCCACCAGAACGCCTGGCTCGCCGCGCACAACCGGCGCCCCGGCCCCGACGGCCAGCCGCGCGAAGCGCTGACGACGCTGACCGCCGTCGCACTGCGCGGGCGTCGCTATGCGCTGGCCCACGTGGGCGACAGCCGGGCCTGGCTGCTGCGCGACGGGGAGTGCCTGCTGCTGACGCAGGACCACCGGCTGGAGCGTCGTGATTTCGCCGGTCTCACGCGTGCGCTGGGCCTGGATGACGCGCTGCGGTTGGACCACAGCGCCGGCGAGCTGAAGGTGGGCGACCGGCTGCTGCTGACCAGCGATGGCGTGCATGGCGTGCTGCGCAGCCGGCAGATTGCCGACCTGCTGCGCGGCAGCACCAGTGCGCAGGCGGCCGCCGATGCGCTCACCGCCGCCGCACTCGCCGCTGGCAGCCACGACAACGCGACGGCCCTGGTGCTGGATGTGAAAGACCTGGCCGATCCGGGGCTGGACGATCTGGCGGACCTGGGCCGCCGTTTGCCGAGCCCCGGGCCGTTGCGCGTGGGCGCGGTGCTGGACGGCTACAGCGTCACCGCGCTGGTTGCGGACAACGGCGTGCACCGGCTGCTGCAGGCGCGCGAGCTCGCCACCGGCCGGCTCGTTGCGCTGAAGATGTTGCGCCCCGGCCGCGCCGACGATCCCGAGGAGCGCGCCTTGCTGGCCCACGAGATCTGGCTGGGCCTGCGGCTGGCCGAGGCGCCGCGCAGCCGCCGCGGTGCGGGTTCGTCAGCGGACAGCGGTTTCGTTCGCGTGCACGCGCCAGCCGACGGCGCGACGCATTTCTATGCGGTGTTCGACTGGCACCAGGGCCGCACGCTGGAGCAGCTGCTCGCCAATGGCCCGCTGGACGCGACCCAGGCGCTGGCGCTGGGGCAGGCGGTGGCGCGGTCGCTGAGCCTGCTGCACGCTGCGGACGTCGTCCACCGCGACCTCAAGCCCGCCAACCTGCACCTCGGCGACGACGGCCAGTGGCGCGTGCTGGACCTTGGCGTCGCGCTGAGCCGGCGCTCGTCCGCCGTCGCGCGTGAGCTGCACGCCGGCACGCCCAGCTACATCAACCCCGAGCAGTGGCAGGACCCGCCGCAGCCGCCGGATGCCGGCTCCGACCTGTTCGCGCTGGGCGTCACGCTCTACCAGGCGCTGACCGGCCGGCTGCCCTATGGCGAGATCGAGCCCTACCAGTTGGCCCGCTACCGACGCGACCCGGTCAGCGTCAGCCGGCTGCAGCCCAGCGTGCCGATGCCGCTGGACCGCGTCGTCATGCGCGCCATCGCCCGCGACGCCAAGGCACGTTTCGAGACGGCGGAGGAACTGCTGCTTGCGCTGGACCGCAGCGCAGCGCGCGACCATGCGGCAGCTGCGCGGGTGCCGCGCCATGGCGGCAGCGGCCACGACCCGGCGACGACGTGGAAGATCGCTTTCGGCGTGTCGGTGCTGTTCAATCTGTTGCTGATTGCCTGGCTGCTGTTCCTGCCGAGGTGAGTCAGTGCGGCAGGCTGTCGCGATCGACTGCCTGCACGTCGACGTCGAACGCGCAGCTGCCTTCGGTGGAGGCTGTCTTGAAGACCAGCGTGCCGGCCGCGTGGCCGCGTGAGCCGCTGACCTCGAAGCGCGTGAACGAGAACTTGCCGCCGGTCACTCGCTGCATCTTGCCGTGCAGACGGATGACGGACGTCCAGCCTGCTTCCTTCGCCAGGTCGAAGTCGCCGGGCTTCATGACGTCCACGGTCTTCAGCTCGATGCTGCTCGACGGGGTGCTGCCATCGTGGGCCATGAGGCGGAAGAACGAGACCTTGCCGGACTTGCCGCGTTCTCCGCTGGCCGAGTACTGGAACAGGGTCTGCACGTCGGCCGAAGCGAAGGCGACGTCGCCGAACTTGCAGTTCACGTCGGCACGTGCGGTGGCTGCCAGTACCAGTACGGAGGAGGCGAGGAGGAGCTGTCTCATGCCCCTTAGTGTGCCGAGCCGCGCGCGGCCGGCATGTCCCTGGCTCGGGGGTCAGACGCGCTGGTAGTGCACCGGCTCGTCCGCCGCCGCCGCGGTGCGCCGCGCTCGGCCACCCTTTTCGGCCCATGTTCGCGTCCAGCGGATCTGCATGAGGCGCATGACGAACAGCATCAGCAGCGCAAGCACGGCAAAGACGACGAAGCCCCACAGGTAGGTGCCGGTGTGCTGCCTGGACAGGCCCATCAGGTTGGGCACCAGACCACCGCCGAGTGCGCCGACCTCGCCGATCATGGAGCCGGCCACGGCCGTGGCCGTCGGCCAGCGCAGCGGCACGAGCTGGAACAGCGCGCCGTTGCCGGCGCCCAAGGCGGCGAAGCAGACGATGAGCAGCAGCGTCGTCAGCACCAGCGACGCGCTGGCCAGGCCCACCGACGCCAGCGCGACGGCCACGACGACGAGCACGCCGGTCAGCATGTTCACGCCGCCCCAGCGGTCGGACAGCCAGCCGCCGACGACGCGCACCGCCGCGCCCATGAAGGCCGCCAGCATCGTCAGCTGCCCGGCCTGCACCTTGGAGACGCCGAACTGGTCGTAGTAGTAGGTCGGCAGGAAGGTGGTGAGGCCGATGAAGCCGCCGAAGGTCACGCCGTAGATCAGACTGAAGGCCCAGCCGTCCTTCTCGAACAGGCAGGCGATGTGCTCGCGGATGGACGCATGCGCGTCGACGTCCGGCGGCTCCTTGGCGAAGACGACCATGACGAACATCGGCACGAGGATGGCCGCTGCGGCGAAGCCGTACACCGTCTGCCAGCCGAAGGCCTGAGCCAGCGGCGGCGCGACCAGCACGGACACGGCGGTGCCGACGTTGCCTGCGCCCACCAGGCCCATGGCCAGACCCTTGTACTGCGGCGGGAACCAACCCGATCCCAGCGACAGCGCCACGCCGAAGCTCGCGCCGGCGATGCCCAGCAACACGCCCATGGCCAGCAGGTCGTCGTAGCCCTTGACCATGAACACGCCGTACAGCATAGCCACCGCGATCATGCCCATCTCGACCAGCGTCGCGTTCTTGCGGCCGATGTACTGCGACAGCAGTCCGAGCGGAAAGCGCATCATCGCGCCGGCCATGATGGGGATCGAGAGCATCAGCCCCTTTTGCGCGGGCGTCAGGCCGTAGGCCTCGCTGATGAAGGGGGCCAGCGCGCCGTTCAGCACCCAGATGCAGCAGGAGAACGCGAAATACAGGAAGGCGGCGAACAGCGTGGGGCTGTGGCCGGCGCGGCGGAAGTGGTGCAGGGCTGACATCAGGGGCTCTATCGTCGGTCAACGGACGACCCGGCCCCCACCGGTCACGTGCCAGGGCGGCAGGGACGTCTCGGTGGGCGTGCCCGCACCATTGCGAGCACCACGCCACGTCTGTCGCAAACTCCATGCCCGCGCATCGAGCCCCGGCTGGCCTGCTTCTTGCGCCGTTTTGGGGCGTGAGCCCTTCTGCCATGTCCGAACCCGCCCCCGTTTCCCCTTCGTTCCCGTTGATCTGCTGTCCCAATCCACCGCCACAGGCCGCGGCCCTGGGAGGCATGGGCTGGGTCTGGCGCACCGTTGCGGAGCCGAGTTCGGCCGACGCGGGCGCTACGGTGGTTCTGCTGTGGTGCGCCGATCGCACCGCCTTGGCGCAGTGGCTGGGCGGCGATCGCCCCTTTGGCGCCCCCGTGCTGCTGCTGTCGCCACCACCGACGGCCGATGAGCGCCGCCTACTGCTCTCCCGCGGCGTACTGCAGTGGCTGCCGTCGCAAACCGACGCCACCGCGCTGCACGAGGCCTTGCTGTGGGTGCAGGACCTGGCGACGCAGTTGCAGGCCCGGGACAGCGCCGCGCTGGCCAGGCTGGAGGAACGGAAGTGGACCGAGCGCGCCAAGGGCCTGCTCATGCAGGCGCGGGGCATCGACGAGGCGGCCGCCTTTGCGCTGCTGCGCAGCACGGCGATGCAGACGCAGGCCAAGCTGCCCGAGGTGGCGCGCGGGGTTGTGCACACGTCCGAGCTGGCCGAGGCGCTGGAGCGTGCCGGCGCGCAGCGAATGCTGAGCCAGCGCCTCGTCAAGCTGCAGGCGCTGCGGCAGTGGCCCAGACTGTCGCCGCCCGAACGGCGCGAGTGCCAGCTTTTGCTGGACACGTCGGCCGAACGTGTGGCCGGCAATCTCACGCGCCTCGCAGAGCTGCTGCGGCACGACCTTGTCGACGAACTGGCCGCGGTGTCCGCCGCCTGGACGCAGCTGCACGTCGCGTTGACGGCCCGCCCGCCGGACCTGACGCGCAGCGACCGGGCGGCCCAGCGGCTGCTGGAGGCCAGCGAGGTGCTGGTGGCCAAGCTGAGCGAGCGCGCCGGCCAGCGCCCCGTGGGCCTGCTGGCGCAGGTGACGCGGCTGCGGCTGCTGAGCCAGCGGCTGGCCAAGGAGGGCCTGCTGTCGCAGGTGCTGCCTGGGCATGACGCCAGCGGCCTGACGGCGGGGCTGGACGAGTTCCTGAAGGCCTACGAGCAGGTCCGCGCCGCGCCGCTCGCCGGCCCTGCGCTGCAACCGGCGTTCGCAGCGGTGGACGAAGCCTGGCTGGTGCTGCTGCGCGGGCTGCGGGTGGAGCAGGGGGATGCGGTGCAGCGCATGCACCAGGGCAGCGAGCGCTTGCTGCAGGCGCTGGAGGCGTTGATCCGCGCGTTGCAGGGGTCGTTGCAGTTGATCCTGGGGTGATGGCCTTGGCCGGAGATGGGGCGTGTGCGCCGCACAGGCCGCACAGAGCCACCGCGCGCGCCGCTATGTCGGCCTCGACACAATCTGCCCATCCACCCGATACATCCGGGCGATGCAATGCCGCCATCCCACACAGGAGCTGGCATGCATCACCACGACGCCCCCCACGACCATGGCCTGGCCCATGACCTCGCCCGCCTGCAGTGGCAGGCCTTGCAGCGCCGCGCGGCGCTACGCTGGCTGATCGGCGCGGGCGCCGTCTCGCTGCCCAGCGCGGGCGCTCTGGTGCTGTCCGGCTGCGGCGGAGGCGGCTCCAGCGACTCGGTCTCCATGAGCAGTGGCAGCGGCAGCTCGTCGGGCTCGTCGAGCGCCTCCGGGAGCAGCTCGTCGTCCAGTGGCAGCAGCACCACCGCGACGGGCTGTAGCGTGATCCCGTCAGAGACCGAAGGCCCCTACCCGGGAGACGGGTCCAACACCGGCGCCAGCGGCAGCATCGCCAATGCCCTGGGCCTGTCGGGCATCGTGCGTAGCGACATCCGCAGCAGCATCGCGGGCGCCACCGGCGTGGCCACGGGCGTGCCACTTCAGGTCATCATCGAGCTCGTGAACACGAACGCCTCCTGTGCCGACCTGTCCGGCTACGCGATCTACCTGTGGCACTGCGACGCCCAGGGCCGCTATTCCATGTATTCCAGCGGCGTGACGGCCGAGAACTACCTGCGCGGCGTGCAGCCCACGGGCAGCGACGGCGCGGCCGCCTTCCAGACCATCTACCCTGGCTGCTACGCCGGCCGCGTGCCGCATATCCACTTCGAGATCTACCGTAGCGCCAACACGGCGACCCACTGGAGTAACAAGCTGCGCACGTCGCAGCTGTGCTTTCCCGCCGACGTCAGCACGGCCGTGTACGCCGGCAGCGGCTATGGCAACAGCGCCGCCAACCATGCCGCTATCAGCCTGTCCAATGACGGCATCTTCAGCGATGGCTACAGCACGCAGATCGTCACCATCACCGGCTCGACGACCGACGGCTACGTGGCACGTCTGAAAGTGGGCATCGCTGCATGACAGGGCGCTGCCTGGTCGTCGACGACGACGCCGAGATCCGAACAAGCCTGACGGCCTACTTGGCCGGCTTCGGGTGGGAGGTCATCGCGGCGGCGGACGGCCGGGCGTTGCGCCAGGCGCTGGCGTCCACGCCGGTGGATGTCGTCGTGCTGGACCTCATGCTGCCCGGCGAAGACGGGCTCACGCTGCTGCGCTGGCTGTCCACGCAGGCGCAGACGCCGCCGGTGCTGATGCTGACCGCGCGCGGTGACACGATGAGCCGCGTCGTCGGGCTGGAGCTGGGCGCGGATGACTACTTGGCCAAGCCCTTCGAGCCGCGCGAACTGGTGGCGCGCCTGCAGGCGCTGGTGCGGCGCGCCAGCAAGGGCGGCGCGCCGGCAGACGACACGCGGCTGCTGCGCTTCGGGCGCTGGCGCTTCGACCGGCTGGCGCGGCAGCTCGTCAGTGAGCAGGACGTCAGCGTGGCGCTGTCGAGCGCCGAGTTCCGGCTGCTGGCCGCCTTCATGCAGCGGCCCGGCCGCGTGCTGACGCGCGAGCAGCTCATCGAGCTCACGCGTGCACCCGGCGTGGAGGTCAACGACCGCAGCATCGACTTGGCGGTGTCGCGACTGCGCGCCAAGCTCGGCGATACGGCTCGCGAACCCATGCTGATTCGCACAGTGCGTGGCGAGGGCTATCTGTTCGATGCGGAGGTGACTCCGTGCTGAAGTCGTGGAAGCGCTGGGACCATCTCGGCCTCCGGCTGTTCCTGCTGATGTGGGCGGCGCTGACGCTGAGCCATCTGGCGGCCTGGAGCCTGGTCGGACAGGCGCTGCACGGCGGCACGGCGCCGCCTCCGATGCACCACGGCCAGCTCGCCGATCCGCCCGATGGTTTGCGGCCGGGCCCACCACACTCGCCGAGGGAAGGCAGTGATGGGGACGGCCCGCGCCCGCCGCGAGCGCCGGGCGAGCCACGGGTGCCGATGCCCACCTTCCCATCGCTTCCGCCGAGCCTGCCGCTGTCGGCGAGCCTTGTCGACTATGGCGTGCGCCTGGTGGTCATCGCGCTGGCCGCCTGGTGGGGCTCGCGCTGGCTGGCCGGCCCGGTGCGGCGGCTGGTCAGCGCCGCGCAGCAGCTGACGCCGGCGCTGGCGCAGGGCCGTTGCGCGCCCCTGCTCAGTGAGGATGAGGGGACGCGCGAGGTGCGCGACGCCGCGGAGGTCTTCAACCGCATGGCCGCAGAGCTAAGCGGCCAGTTCGAGGAGCGCGGCCTGATGATGGCCGCCATCTCGCACGACCTGCGCACGCCGCTGACACGCATGCGGCTGCGGCTGGAGACGGGAGGAGTCGACGCCCAGCTTCGCGAGCGTTGCGTGGACGACTTGCGCGAGATGAACCAACTTGTCGAGAGCGTCATCGAAGTCTTCCGCCCGGCAGAGGCCGCGCCGCTGCAGCGCGTGGACCTGGCGGCGCTGGCCCAGTCGGCCGTGGACGACCTGGCGGAGACCGGCGCACGCGTGGACTTTGCCGGGCCGTCCGCGATCGTGCAGGCCGAGCCGCTGGCGCTGCGCCGCGTCGTCGACAACCTGGTGGGCAACGCGCTGCGCTACGCCGGCAGCGCCCGCGTGCGCGTGGACCTGTCCGCCGGCGTGACCCGCCTTGTCGTGGAGGACGACGGACCCGGCATCCCTGAGGCGGAACTGGCCCGCGTGCGCCAGCCGTTCCGGCGTGTCGAGGGTTCGCGCAACCGCGGGACCGGCGGTACGGGCCTGGGCCTGTACATCGCGCAGCAGCTGGTGCGCCGCCAGGGCGCGGCGCTGGTGCTCAGCAACCGGCCCGAGGGTGGGTTGCGGGTCGAGGTGGTGTTTTAGCTTCTGTTCGACCTACGGCGAAGGTGAGCCTGGTCACGCCAGACCTTCACGGGTGTCGCCGCCGGGGCGACGCCGAGGCCCTGATGGCTGCCGCGTGATCAGGCCAACTGCGGCTTCAGGCCGCGCACCGCGCAGAACGCGCGGTAGCTGGCCAGCCGATCGGGCGTGGTGATCCGGCGCAAGACGGCGCCGTTGGCGGCCATGTAGTCCACATCGCCGCGCACGACGACGTGCAGCACCAGCGGCTCGTTGCCGGTCGCCTGCCAGCTGTCCACGTTGCCGGCCGGCTCGAAGACATATTCGCCGGGGCCGATGACCCTGCCGTCGTCCAGCCGGCGTTGCCCCTGCAGGTTCAGGCCGTGCGCCTCGCCGTGATGGCGGTGCAGCGGCAACACCGTGCCTGGCGCCAGACGCATCAGTTCCACCCAACCGCCACCCGGGATGAACTGCAGCGGCAGCGACCACTTGCCATCGCCCTCGGGCATCCAGGCGTCGAGGCCAGTGCGCTCGAGCGCAGCGCGCACATGCGACTCAACATGCGGCCGGAGGCCATCGAAGGGGTAGGGCGGTGTCATCGTGTGCTCCTCAAAAGCGCTAGGGCCGATAGGCGTCGGGTGAACAGGCCGTAGAGTGCGCCCCGCGATGGCTCCCTTCAAGAGCCAAGAAGATTGGAATCCATGGAGCCAAGCCTGGAACTGGATCTGGCCCTCGGCGCCCGGGGGGCGCGGCTGGCCAGCCTGCATGCGGCGTTGCGAGACGCCATCGCCAGCGGGCGGCTGGCCGCCGGGCTGCGGCTGCCCTCCACGCGGCAGCTGGCCGCGCAGGCGGGCGTCTCGCGCAACACGGCCGTGGCGGCCTACGAGCTGCTGGCGGCCGAGGGCTGGCTGGAGTCACGCGGCGCGGCCGGCAGCTTCGTGGCTGAACTGCCGCGCGCGGCGGTGGCCGTGTCGGACCGCGCCAGCGTCGCGCCCTGGGCCGACAGCCGCTGGCTGCGGGGCGCCGTTGGCGGCTGGCCGGCGCCGGTCGTCAGCGGGGCCTCGCCGGCCTACCCGTTCAGGACCGGCGTGCCGGAGGTCGCCGGCTTCCCGTTTGACGTGCTGCGTCGGCTACACACCCGCGCATTGCAGGCCGCCGCCCAGATGCCTGCGGGCTACCCCGTCGCGCAAGGTGTGCCAGCGCTGCGGGAGGCCATTGCCGGGCATGTGTCGTCGTCACGCGCCGTGGCGTGCACTGCGGCGGATATCGTCATCACGGCCGGAGCGCAGCAGGCGTTCGACCTGATCGCGCGGGTACTCGTCACGCCGGGCCACACGCTCGCGGCGGTGGAGAACCCCGGCTACCCGCCGCTGCGAGCGGCGCTGCTGGGGGCGGGCGCCTGTCTGGCGCCGGTGCCGCTGGACGCGCAAGGGCTGGTGGTGGACGCGTTGCCGGACGAGGCCCGCATCGTCTGCGTCACGCCGTCGCACCAGGCGCCGCTGGGCATGGCGATGTCGCTGCCGCGGCGGCGCGCGTTGCTGCAGTGGGCTGCGGCCCGCCAGGCCATCGTCATCGAGGACGACTACGACGGCGAATTCCGCTTCACCGCGCGGCCGCTGGACGCGCTGAAGACGCTGGACCGCGACGGCCGCGTGTTCTATGTCGGCACGTTGTCCAAGAGCATGCTGCCGGCGCTGAGGCTGGGCTATGTCGTCGCGCCGCCGTGGGCACGGGATGCGCTGGTGGCCGCACAGCAGACGGCGGGCTTCGGGCCGCCGGCGCCTATGCAGGCGGCCGTGGCGGACTTCATCGCCGAAGGCCACCTGCTGCGACATGTCCGGCGGCTGCGCGCGGAGTACGGCACGCGGCGCCGCGTGCTGGAGCAGATGCTCAGGCGCCACCTGGGCGATCGCGCAGCCATCTACCCGTCCATCGCCGGCCTGCATCTGGCGGTGGCGCTGCCGGGCGTGGACGCCGACGAGTTGACCCGCCGCGCCTGGGCCGCCGGCGTGGCCGTCGAGCCGTTGAGCCGCTATGCCTTCGGCGACGAGGTGCTGCCAGGCCTGGTGCTGGGCTACGGCAGCATCAGTGCCGCACGCATCCCGGAGGCGGTGCGGCGGCTGGCGCGGGCGCTTGGCACCCTGTGATTGCCGGCGCTTGGCCCTCGGCGTCAGCGGGCGCATGGCCTAGGCTGGCGGCTCTCGCTTCATGGAGGTCGCCATGCCCCATTTCATGTGCCGCACTTGCGGCACCGAACACGACGACAGCCCGCAGCCGCCGGCGCTGTGCCGCATCTGCAGCGATGACCGCCAGTACGTCGGTTGGCAGGGCCAGGCCTGGACGACGCATGGCGAGCTGGCCGCAAGCCGCGACACGCGGGTGGAGATGGACCATGCGCTGCTGGGCATCGGCATTGCGCCGGCTTTCGCCATCCCGCAGCGGTCGCTGCACCTGCCCGAAGCCGGGCTGCTGTGGGAGGCCACCGCGCTGGTGACGGACGCGGCGGTCGCGGTGCTGCAGGCGCGCGGCGGCGTGACGCGCATGGCCATCTCGCACCCGCACTTCTATTCGGCCATGGTGCGCTGGAGCGAGGCGCTGGGTGGCGTGCCGGTCTACCTGCACGAGAACGACCGCGAGTGGGTCAGCCGGCGCTCGCCGCACCTGGAGTTCTGGCGTGGCGACACGCTGGACCTGGGCGGCGGCGCGACGCTGCTGCGCTGCCCGGGGCATTTCCCTGGCAGCACGGTGCTGCACTGGCAGGGGCCTGGCCGGGCGCTGCTGCTGGCGGGCGACGCGCTGCACGTCGCGCAGGACCGCCGGCACGTGAGTTTCATGTACAGCGTACCCAACCACGTGCCCGCGCGGCCGTCGCTGGTGCGCGAGACGCAGGCGCGACTGCGCGGCGTGCCGTTCGACGATGTCTACGGCTTCACGTGGGGGCTGAACATCATCGGCGGCGCGCGGGACGCGGTGGACGCGTCGTTCGAGCGATTCTTCCGCCAGGTCGCTGCCTGAGGGGGCCGCTCAGCGCGTGCGCAGCACGTCGGCCGGAGGGAACAGGTCGGCCAGGCTGGCATCGCGCGACGCGCCGGCCACCGGGCGGCCGGCGTCCTTGCCGGTGGCCGCACCCATCGGCGCGTCCAGCGGCTGGCCGCGTTCGTCCGTCAGCAGCGCGACCATGGGGCGCAGCGGGTCCTGCGTGCGGGCGGTCACGATGGCCTGCTCGCCGGTGTTCAGCGACACCAGCGCGCCGGGCGGGAACACGCCGATTGTGCTGACGACCGAGGCGCCGAACTTGTTGGCGCTGCGCTGGTGGAAGATGGACATCGCCGCCGTCGGGCTCAGCATCGCCGGGCGGCCGGTGCGCGGGCTCATTTTGGCGCAGAAGACGTCGCAGGTGCGAAGCACGTCGGCCAGGTCGGTCATGCGCGTGACCCCGGCAGGGTAGCCCTGACCATCGGGTTGTTCATGGTGCTGCGCGACGGCGGACAGCCAGTCCTCGTCGGTCACGCCCAGGCTGCGCAGCAGGCGTTCGCCGGCCAGCGGGTGGTCGCGCATCGACTGGCGCTGCGTGTCGTCCAGCGGGCCGGTCTGCAGCGCCAGCGTCGTCTGCAGGTCCGTCACGGCGATGTTCATCGTCAGCGCCGCCTTCATCGCGGACAGGCGCTTGCCGTCGGTCCATTCCTTGCGCCGCGCCACGAGCCACACGACGCAGGCGGTGTGCAGCGAGTGAAGCGAGCCGTAGCGGGAGAGCTTGTCGGGGCTGATGCGCACGACCTCGAACACGCCGAGGTCGACGTCGTCCGTCATCAGTTGGTCCAGCTCCAGCGTCAACGCGCCGAGCGCGGCCGGGAAGTCGTCCACGGCCCGTGGCGTGAGAAGCAGGCCTTCCAGGCGTTCGCTGAGGGCCTGCAGGCCTTGCCAGCGGCCCAGTGTGGGGTGCTCGGGAGGTGTCGCTTCTGCCATGGAGGGGCTCCGGCCGCGGGTAGAGCCTCGATGCTAGGACGAAGCGGTGAGAAATGATCGGCGCGGGCGCGCCGGGCGAGCGCTACCTTGTGAGCAATCCCACGGCGGGCACCGGAGCTTTGGTCAGGCCGCCTTCTCCACGTGGGCGTGGCGTGTGTACAGGAAGTCGATGACGGCCTTGCGCGCCGCGATGTAGCGCGCGTCCTCGGCCAGCTCGACGCGCACGCGCGGCCGGGGGATGCCGACGTCCAGGATCTCGCCGATGGTGGCCGCCGGGCCGTTCGTCATCATGACGATGCGGTCGGACAGCAGCACGGCCTCGTCGACATCGTGCGTGACCATGATGACGGTGCTCTGCGTGCGGGAGACGATCTTCAGCAGCTCGTCCTGCAGCCGGGCGCGCGTCAAGGCGTCGAGCGCGCCGAAGGGCTCGTCCATCAGCAGCACCTTGGGCTCCATGGCCAGCGCACGGGCGATGCCCACGCGCTGCTTCATGCCGCCGGAGATCTCATGAGGGCGTTTGTGCAGCGCATGGCTCATGCCCACCAGCTCCAGCGCGGCGCGGGCGCGCACCTTCAGCTGCGCAGCGCGTTCCTTGGCGCCAAAGACCGATTCCACAGCCAGCAGCACGTTGTCCAGGCAGGACAGCCATGGCAGCAGCGAGTGGTTCTGGAAGACGACGGCGCGCTCCGGGCCGGGGGCGGCGATTTCGCGGCCGTCGCAGATCAGCCCGCCAGATGTCGGCCGCAGCAAGCCGGCGATGAGGTTGAGCAGCGTGGACTTGCCGCAGCCGGAGTGGCCGATCAGCGTGATGAACTCGCCCTGGTGTACGTCGAGGCTGACGTTCTGCAGCGCGTGGAAGCGGCCTTTGCGCGTGGTGAACACCATCTCGGCGTCCTGGACCTGGATGAAGGGCTTCATGGTTCAGTGCTCCTCGAAGGTGAAGCGCTTGGCGAGCGCCATGAGTGCCCACTCCAGCAGCAGGCCGACGATGCCGATGACGAAGATGGCGATCAGGATGTGGGCGACGTTGAGGTTGTTCCACTCGTCCCAGACCCAGAAGCCGATGCCGACGCCGCCGGTCAGCATCTCGGCGGCGACGATGACCAGCCAGGCGGTGCCCACCGACAGGCGCACGCCGGTCAGCACGTAGGGCAGCACGGCGGGCAGCAGCACGCGGGTGATGACCTTCCACTCGCTGAGCTTGAGCACACGGGCGACGTTCAGGTAGTCCTGTGGCACGCGCTGCACGCCGACGGCCGTGTTGACGACCATCGGCCAGATCGAGCAGATGAAGATCGTCCAGATGGCCGCCGGGTTGGCACTCTTGAAGGCCAGCAGGCCGATGGGCAGCCAGGCCAGTGGCGACACCGGCTTCAGCAGCGCGATCAGCGGCGACACCATTCGGTTGGCGAACTCGAAGCGGCCGATGATGAAACCCAGCGGAATGCCGACGATCGCGGCCAGACCGAAGCCCATGCCCACGCGCGTCAGCGAGTTCAGGATGTTCCAGCCGATGCCCTGGTCGTTGGGGCCGTTGCGGTAGAACGGGTCGCTGAACAGCTGCACTGCGGCGTCCCAGGTCTGCGCGGGCGTCGGAAAGGCACCGCCCTTCATCGTCGCCAGCGCCCACAGGCCGATGAGGATCGAGATGCTCAGCACGGGCGGCAGCACGCGAAGCGCGAGGCCGCGCCAGTCCACCGCCGCGCGGGGCGGGCGAGCACTGGGCGTGTTGTCGGTGGGCGCGGCGGCTGGTGCCGGGGGCGCTGCCGGCGTGGCCGGTACGGTGGCAGCGACGGCGTCGCCGGGGGAGTGGAAGACTGCAGAAACCATGTCAGGCCGCCTTGATCTTGAAGCTGTCGGCATATTTCGCCGGGTCCTTGCCGTCCCACACCACGCCGTCCATCAGCTTGCTGGTGCGGAAGTCACTCTTGGGAACGCTGATGCCCATCGCGCTGGCAACCTGCTTGTAGAGCGCCGTCTGGTTGACCTGCCGGGCCGCGGCCAGGTAGTCGGGGTGGCTCTTAACCAGGCCCCAGCGCTTGTGCTGCGTGAGGAACCACATGCCGTCGGACAGGTAGGGGTAGTTCACCGCCCCGTCGTTGAAGAACTTCATGTGGTCGGGGTCGTCCCATGTCTTACCCAGGCCGTTCTGGTAGCGGCCCAGGATGCGCTGGTTGATGGCGTCGACGCCGGTGTTGATATAGCTCTTCTGCGCGACCGTCTCGGCCATCTTGAGCTTGTTGGACAGGCTCGCGTCGATCCAGCGGCTGGCCTCCAGCACGGCCATCATGACGGCGCGCGTCGTGTTGGGGTACTTCTGGACGAACTCGGCCGTCGTGCCCAGAACCTTCTCGGGATGGTCCTTCCAGATGTCCTGCGTCGTGTTGGCCGTGATGCCGATGCCATCCATAATGGCGCGGTGGTTCCACGGCTCGCCGACGCAGAAGCCGTCCATGTTGCCCACGCGCATGTTGGCCACCATCTGCGGCGGCGGCACAGTGATGAGCTTGGCGCCGGACAGCGGGTTGATGCCCGCCGCCGCCAGCCAGTAGTGCATCCACATCGCGTGCGTGCCGGTCGGGAAGGTGCCGGCGAACGAGTACTCGCGCGGGTTGGCCGCCATCACCTTGGCGAGCGACGGGCCGTCCACCGCGCCCTTGTCGGCAAGTGCCTTGGACAGCGTGATGGCCTGGCCGTTGTTGTTCAGCGCCATCAGCACAGCCATGTCCTTCTTGGGGCCGCCGATCCCCAGATGAACGCCGTAGATCAGGCCGTACAGCACGTGCGACATGTCGAGCTCCCCGTTGACGAGCTTGTCGCGCACGCCGGCCCATGAGGCCTCCTTGCTCGGGATGATCTTGACGCCGTACTTCTTGTCGAAGCCGAGCACCGAGGCCATGACGACGCTGGCGCAGTCGGTCAGCGGGATGAAGCCGATCTTGACTTCCTCCTTCTCGGGCTTGTCTGACCCGGCGGCCCAGGCGCCGCCCCCGGCGAGGCCGCCGAAAGGCAGGGCCACGGCGGCGGCAAGCAGGCTGCGGCGCTGCGGATGGGGCGTGGTCGTCGAGTTGTCGCTGGCGGTCATCACGGGCTCCTGAGTCATGGGGGCGCAACGACGGCGCGGCCACGCTCCGCCCGCGCTGCGCTTTGCAGCGGACACGGAAAGGGGGAGGTTGGACGCCGTTGTCCCGAAGTGCCAGCCGATGCAAAGATGGCTGGCCCGAGAGGCCAGCGCCATTGCAGGCCTCGCTGGAGATTGAGCAGGTTGTGTGCCAGCTTTTGCAGGCTGCCAAACGTGCAGGTTTGCACGCCGCTGGCGCAGCCGGCGGCCTGGAGCGTCGAATTGCGCCGCTGCGGTGCGCGGCGAGGGCGCGCGAGTTGGTGCGTCGCGCCCTCAGCGGGGGCGCAGCAGCTGGTGGGCGTCGATCAGGCGCGCGGCCACGCTGGCCAGCGTCTGGCCGCCGTCCATGGCCAGTTGCCGCAGGCGCTGGAAGGCGGCCTCCTCATCCAGGCCTTGTTCGCGCATCAGGATGCCGCGGGCGCGCTCCACCAGCTTGCGCTCGGCGAGCTGCGTCTGGGCCTGGCGCAGGTCGCGCAGCAGCGCCTGGTCATGGTCGAAGCGCGCCTGCGCCAACTGCAGCAGCGCACCCAGGCGCTGCGGTGGCAGGCCGGCCAGCTGCAGCGCGCTGACGCCCACCTGCAGCGCGGCACGCATTTCGGCCGGCGTCATGTGTTCGGCCACCATCAGCACGGCGCGCGGCTGTTCCGCCTGGGCCTGACCGAGCTGGGCGAGCAGTCCAGGCGTAGGGTGTTCGCAGTCGATCAGCAGCAGTTCGGGTGCCAGGCGCTGCAGCGCCTGCTCCAGCGCAGCCGGCTCGGCGACGAGGTCGATGACGCCCACGAGTTGACAGCGCAGCCGGATGAGCTCCAGGCGGATGACCGGGCTGCGGCGCTGCCCGGCGTCGGCCAGCAGCACGCGCAGTCCCGGCAGGGAAAACGAAGGCGTGTCCATATGCCCCGGAGCAGTGCAAGTCCCGTGCCGTCAGCGCTTGACGGGCAGCTGCAGTTGCACCGTGCAGCGCTGTCCCGCCACGGGGTCGCCGACATGGCGCGCGCTGGGCGGCCGCTGCGGGTCGGGCTGCAGCTGCTCGACCCGCAGGCGCTGCATGGCCTGGTACCACGCGAGTTCAAGTGACTCGGGCGGGCCGTCGTAGCGCAGCACGAGGGCCGCGTGGGCGGGCTGCTCGTGCAGGGTCATGCCGTCTGGCAGCTCGGCGCCGGCGGGCAGCTCGATTCCCAGGCGGCCCTCCACCGTGCGCAGCTTCAGGTGCGTCTTGAGGTAGTGCACGACAGCGTGGCCGTCCGCCGGCAGGCCGGCCGCAGTCAGCTGCTGGCGCAGCGCCGCGATGCGCGGCGGCAGCTCGGTGGCCAGGCCGTCCAGCGGGCCGCGGAAGGGCTGCTGCGCGATGTGGCGGGCCGGCAGTTCTTGAACGCCCGTGTAGTTGAGTTCGTACGCCGTCGGACCGCCTTCCAGCGTCGCGGCCAGGCGGTCCAGACCGAAGCGCAGGTCCAGCGCGGTCGCGCCCTGCACCGTGGTGGCGAAGGCTCGCAGCGTGAAGGCGACGCGGCCCTTGAAGGCCCAGGTCACCCGCGTGCCGTCGCGCTCCGGCACCAGCCGCCAGTCCGAGCGGCCGCGGTACTTGAACGGCAGCGCGAAGGCGATCTGCTGGCGCAGCGGCTGGACGGCCGTCACGCGCGCGCGGCCCACGTGCGGGACGTCCCAGGCCAGCGTGTGGCCTTCCACCGTGGGCAAGGCGTCGCGCGCATGTTCGAGCCACGGGTTCCAGGCTTGCCACTGCGACAGGTCGGCGATGCGCGCCTGGACAGCGTCGGGCGGCGCCGCGATGAAGCGCGTGGCCTCGGCCCGCACCCGGGCGCTGTAGCGGCCCAGGTAGACGAGCAGCGCCACGATGAACAGCGCGAGGGCGAACAGAAGGGGGCTCATCGGTGAAGGCGTTCCAGATGGAAGAAAGCCCGGCCGAGGCCGGGCTGGATGGCGTCAGGGCTCGATCAGAGCATGCCCATCATCTGCGGCAGCACCAGCGTCAGCCACGGCCAGTAGGTCACGATGACGAGGAAGACGATCATGGTGATCAGCCAGGGCATGACGGCCTTGGTCAGCTCCGTGATGCCGAGCTTGGAAATGCCCGAGGCCACGTAAAGGTTCAGGCCCACCGGTGGGTGGCAAAGACCCACTTCCATGTTCACGTCGATCAGGATGCCGAAGTGCACCGGGTTCACGCCCAGCTGCATGGCCGCCGGGAAGAAGATCGGCGCCATGATCAGGATGATGGACGACGGGTCCATGAAGTTGCCGGCGCCCAGCAGCACGAGGTTCACGACGAAAAGGAAGCCGTGCTGGCCCAGGTTCATCGACAGCAGCCAGTCAGCCAGTTGGTGCGGCAGGTTCTCGTTGGTCAGCACGAACGAGAACAGCACCGCGTTCGTGATGATGTAGAGCAGCATCGCGGACATGTTGGCCGAGTCGCGCAGCACTTTGGGCACGTCCTTCAGGCGCAGGTCCTTGTAGACGAAGATGGCCACGAAGAACGAGTACACCGCCGCCATGGCCGCAGCTTCCGTCGCCGTGAACGCGCCAGACCAGATGCCGCCGACAATGATGACGACGAGCAGCAGGCCCCAGAAGCTCTTGCGGAACGCCTGGAAGCGCTCGCCCCAGCCTGCCCGCGCCAGGCGCGGGTAGTTGTTCTTGCGGGCGATGTACCACGTCACGGCCGCCAGCATCAGCGCCAGCGTGATGCCGGGCAGCAGGCCGGCGACGAACAGCGCGCCGATCGAGGTGTTCGTCGAGATCGCGTAGATGACCTTCGGGATCGACGGCAGCATCAGGATGCCCAGCGAGCCGGCCGTGATGATGACGCCGGCACCGAAGCGCATCGGGTAGCCGTGGGCCACCATGGCCGGCAGCACGATGGAGCCGATGGCCACGACGGTGGCGACCGACGAACCGCAGACCAGCGCGAACATCGAACAGGCCAGGATGGACGCCAGCGCCAGACCGCCGTGGAAGTGACCCACCATCGACGTCGCGAAGTTGATCATTCGCCGCGCGACACCGCCGTGCGTGAGGAAGTTGCCGGCCAGGATGAAGAACGGCACGGCCATGATTTCCCACTTTTCGATGCCCGTGAACAGCTTCAGGGCGACCGATTCGATGGGCACCTGCGTCATCGTGACGATGAAGGCCATCACGGTGAGGCCCAGCGAGATGCTGATCGGCATGCCGGTCAGCATCAGCGCCAGCAGCAGGCTGAAGATGATGAGTGCGTTCATTGTTTGGCCTCCTTCACGTCCAGGGGCGTCTGTTCATCGATGCCCTCGACATGGGACTCGTCATGCTTGGGCAGCTCGCCGGTCTTCCAGAACGCCACGCAGACCTGCAGGAAGCGGTAGCACATCAGCGCCGAGCCGAGCGGAATGGCGGAGTAGACGATCCACGTCGGCCACTCCAGATCGGGCGTCGTCGGGCCTTCGAACACGTCGTCGCGCGTCTGGCCGATCAGCTGCAGGAAGGCGTAGTGCGCGCCGTTGTCCCACACGAAGGTGCCGCCCATGACGGCGATGGTGCCGGTGAAGAAGGCACCGGCCAGCAGGCCGAAGATGACGAACCTGCCGCGGTTCTTCGGCGACATGCGGTTGATGACGACGTCCACGCCCACGTGGATGCCGGTGCGCACGCCATAGGCCGCACCGAACTTGCACATCCAGACGAACAGGATGATGCACAGCTCCTGCGCCCAGCTCATGTGCAGCATCAGTGCGTAGTCCTGGATGAAGGGCACACCGGCCAGATAGCGGTGCACGACGGCGACGAAGATCACCAGCGTCGCGGCGGCCATCAGGAAGGAGATCAGCCACTCTTCCAGATGGTTCAGAAACTTATTGAACATGTGAGTTCCTCCGACCCGCGCCGGCCCGGCCGGCGGGGAGTCATCAAGCAAAGCCGCGGATCTGGCGATGCCAGTCCGCTGGCTTGCCCCCTTGGGGTGCCGGCGTCAGCCGGTACGTGGGCTTATTTCGGCGCCACGAAGCCGGCCGCCTTGTAGGCAGCCTCGACGGTCGCCTTGCCGACGCGCGATTCCATCTCCTTGTGGACGGGCATCAGCGCCTTCTTCCATTCGTTGATCTCGGCCGGCGTCGGCGTGTAGACCGTCACGCGGCCGCTGGACTTGATCTTGTCGAGGGCTGCCGCGTTCTCGGTCGCGGCGATCGCGTTGGCGTAGAGCGTGGCGTCCTTGATGGCGCCTTCCAGCGCGGTGCGGATGTCCGCCGGCAGGCCGTCCCAGAACTTCTTGTTGACGATGACCGCGTAGGCCAGGTGCCCGTGGTTGGACAGCGTCATGTGCTTCTGCACTTCGTAGATCTTCTGCGTGTAGAAGTTGCTCGGCACGCCCTCCGTGCCGTCCACGACGCCGGTCTGCAGCGCCTGGTAGAGCTCGCTGAAGGCCATGACCTGCGGGATCGCGCCGAGCGCGCGCATCTGCGCGTCCAGCACCTTGCTGGACTGGATGCGCATCTTCATGCCCTTGAAGTCCGCCACGTTGTGCAGTGGCTTGTTGGCGCTCATGATGTGGAAGCCGTTGTCCCAGTAGGCAAGGCCCTTGATGCCCTTGGGCTCCAGCTTCTTGAACAGCTCGGCGCCCAGCGGTCCTTCGGTGATGGCGCGGAATGCGGCGGTGTCCTTGAACAGGAAGGGCAGGTCGAAGACCTCGAATTCCTTGGCGCCCAGCGGGCCGAACTTGGCGAGCGACGGGGCCAGCATCTGGACCGAGCCCAGCTGCAGCGCCTCCATCTCTTCCTTGTCCTTGTAGAGCTGGCTGTTCGGGTAGACCTCGACCTTCACGCGGCCGTTGGTGCGCTGCTCGGCCAGCTCCTTGAAGCGCTGGGCGCCCTTGCCCTTGGGCGTGTCGGGCGCCACGACGTGGCTGAACTTGATGACGATGGGCGCCTGGGCCTGGGCGGGTGTCGTCAGTGCGGGCAGGGTCAGCAGGGCTGCCAGTGCGAGGCTGGCGCGTCGGGTCAGGAACTTCATGGTCTGTCTCCTTGTTGTTGGAACACGGTGGATGGCTGTCGTGTCGCGGCTGTCACTTCGCAGCGCCGGCGGCCTGGTAGACGCGGCTGAGCAGCCCGCCGCCGATGCGCGCTTCCATCTCCTTGTGCACGGGCAGCAGCGTCGTGCGCCACAGGTCGCGCTCGGCGTCCGTCAGGTCGTGCACCTGCACGCGCTGGTTCTTGCGCAGCGCGGCCAGGGCGTCCTGGTTCTCCTGCGTCACCTGCTGCAGCTCGTAGTCGGACGCCTGCTTCATCGCCTCGGTCAGTGCCGCGCGGATGTCGGCCGGCAGGCCGTCCCAGAACTTCTTGTTGACGATGGCGGCGTAGCCGGTGTGCGTGTGGTTGGTCAGCGTGATGTGCTTCTGCACCTCAAAGTACTTCTGCGAGGTATAGCTCGACAGGATGTTTTCGGTGCCGTCCACTACGCCGGTCTGCAGCGCCTGGTAGACCTCGGAGAACGGCAGCGTCTGCGGCAGCGCGCCCATCAGGCGCAGGCTGGCCTCCAGCACCTTGGAGCTGGGGATGCGCATCTTCAGCCCGCGCAGGTCGGCGGGTTTGAGCACCGGCTTGTTGGCCGAGAACACGTGGAAGCCGCCGCTCCAGAACGCCAGGCCGTGGATGCCCTTGTTCTCCAGCGTGGCCATTAGCTCCTGGCCGATGGGGCCGCCGGTGACGCGCAGGAACTGCTGCTCGCTCGTGAACAGGTAGGGCAGGTCGAACATCTCGAACTGCTTGGCGCCGAGCGGCCCGAACTTGGACAGTGATGGCGCCAGCATCTGCACCGAGCCGAGCTGCAGCGCCTCCAGCTCTTCCTTGTCCTTGTAGAGCTGGCTGTTGGGGTAGACCTCCACCTTCACGCGGCCGGCGGTGCGCTTCTCGGCTTCTTCCTTGAAGCGCTGCACGGCCCGGCCCTTGGGCGTGTCGGCCGCCACGACGTGGCTGAACTTGATGATGATGGGCGACTCGGCCTGCACGGCCAGGGGTAGCGCGAACGCGGCAGCCAGCAGCAGGCGGCGGGGCCAGGAGGCCAAGGGATGGGCCAAGAGATGTCTCCGAATGTTTGGCCGCGATTCTTCCGGTGGCCTCACCCGGCCGGTAGTTGTGGAGTTCCACATTTCGAACCGTGCGCCGCGTTCTTAGACTGCGGTTATGCGCAATTTGCTGACCCGCAGCCTGTGGCTGGCGCCGCTGGGCCTGTCGCTCGTCTTTGTGGGCGGCGTGCTGGCCTGGGTGCGGTCCAACGAGAGTGACGAGCAGGAGCAGCAGCGCCAGACGCTGATTTCCGACGCCCTCAGCACCGAGGCCCAGCTGCGTGACCGCATCGACGACGAGCAGCTGCATCTGCGCCAGCTCGCCACCGCGCTGGCCGGCCAAGTGCCCAGCGACGCGGTGCTGGCTGCGCATCCGGAGGTCAACGCGGGCCTGAGGCGGCTGTGGCAGTCCGTCACCTGGCTCGACGCCCGCAATCGCGTGCTCGCGGAAGTGCCCGAGGAGGCCGAAGCCGCGCATCCGGACGACGGGCTGTCGCTTCACTTGACCGCGCGCGTCGCGCCGGATGGCGTGCTGGTGGTGCGCTACGCGCCGTCCCTGCTGCTCAAGCGCGGCGTGCCGTGGTGGCTGGCGCGCAAGTACGACGTTCAGCTCGTCGACAGTGCCGACCAGGTCATCGCCTCCAACACCGATTCGCCGATGCGTGCCGCCCAGGGGCAGCGGCCCAGCTACCGCGTGGCGCTGACCGGCCCGCTGCGCGCCAGCCCGCTGACGCAGGTGACGCTGACCGACGCGGCGCTGGAGCTGACGCTGCGGGACCCTGCCACCAACGGCGTGCGGCCGCTGGCCTGGGTGCTGGTGGCCGGCTTCCTGCCTCTGATCGCCGTGGCGAGCTGGCTGATCCGCCGGCAGATGCGGCAGGTGGAGCGCGCCGAGGTGTCCGGCCGCACCGAGGCCGCCTGGCGCCGGGCGATGGAGGACTCAGCGCTGGTAGCGCTGCGCGCGCGCGACTTCGACGGCCGACTGCTGTATGTGAACCGCACCTTCTGCGACATGGTGGGACTGGCCGCCGACCAACTGGTGGGCCTGCTGCCGCCAATGCCCTACTGGCCGCCGGATGCGCTGGCCGAGGTGGCCGAGCGCAACCGCCGCAACCTTGCCGGGCAGGCGCCGCGCGAAGGCTACGAGGCGCGCTGGCGTCACAGCTCCGGCCGCATGCTGGACGTGATGGTGTTCGAGTCGCCGCTGGTGGACGCCGGCGGCCGGCAGATTGGCTGGATGGGCAGCATCATCGACATCACGGAGCGCAAGCGGCTGGAAGAGCGCGAGCGCCGCCAAGTGGAGACGCTGGCCCACAACGCGCGGCTGACGATGCTGGGCGAGGTGGCCTCCACGCTGGCCCATGAGCTGAACCAGCCGCTGACGGCCATCGCCAGCTACAACGCCGGCATCGCCAATTCACTGGCCAAGCTGGGCGTTCAGGACGACCTCGTGCTCGGCGCGCTGAAGCGACTGGGCCAGCAGGCCGAGCACGCCGGCCGCATCGTCGCGCGCATCCGCGAGTTCCTGACCCGCCGCGAGCCGCGCCATGAGCCTTGCGACCTGCACGACGTCATCACCGCCGCCATCGACCTGCTCAAGCGCGATTGCCGGCGCCGCGGCGTCACGCTGGACGTGATATTGGCGCCTGGCGTGCCGCCGGTGCTGGCCGATGCGGTGCTCATCGAGCAGGTTGTCATCAACTTGGTGCGCAACGCGGCCGATGCACTGCAGGCGCGCGACGGCGGCCGGCGCATCGTCGTCAGCAGCCGTGTGGCCGGCGACTTCGTGCGCGTAGACGTGCAGGACAACGGCCCCGGCCTCGCCGGCCGGCGCGTGGACCAGCTCTGCGCGCCGTTCTATTCCACCAAGGCCGACGGCATGGGCATGGGCCTGGCCATCTGCCGCTCCATCGTCGAGGCCCACCAGGGAGTGCTGGACGCTGGCGAGGCGCCCGGCGGCGGTGCGCTGTTCTCGTTCAGCCTGCCACTGGAGCGGGAGACCGTCCATGCCTGACGTGGATTTCACCGTTGTCCGCCCCGCCTCGCGCCTTCATCGCACGAACCCATGAGCACCGTCCATCTTGTCGACGACGACCCCGGCGTGCGCGACGCGCTGGCCTTCCTGCTGCGCTCCCGTGGCCTCTCGGTGCGGGCCTTCGACAGCGGCCCGGCGCTGCTTGATGCGCTGGACCGCGAGATGCCGCAAGGAGGGCCGCCGAAGGGTGTCTTCCTGCTCGACGTGCGCATGGAGCCGATGAGCGGCACGCGGCTGCATGACGAGCTGCTCGTGCGCCGGCTGCGCAACCCGGTGCTGTTCCTGACCGGGCATGGCGACATCCCGATGGTTGTCGAGGCGCTGAAGAAGGGCGCCTTCGACTTCCTCGAAAAGCCATACAGCGACAACGCACTGGCCGATCGCCTGGAACAGGCGCTGGCCGTGGACGCCGCGATGCAGGCCGAGGGTGCCCAGGCGGCCGAGCGCAGCGCGCGGCTGGCCAGCCTGACCGAGCGCGAGCACGAAGTCATGACCCGCGTGGCCGCCGGCAAGCTCAACAAAGTCATCGCCGACGAGCTGCACGTGTCGGTGCGCACCGTCGAGGTCCATCGCGCGCGCGTGTTTGCCAAGCTGGGCGTGCGCTCGGCCGCCGAGGTGGCCACGCTGCTCGCCGGGCGTTGAAGGCCGGGGCGCTCACGCGCTGGATGTGCGATCAGGCGACAGCCGCCGCGAGCCCGGGCAGGCGCCAGGACGAGGCATGAAGCCCAAATGAGGCGCGTGACAACGGTAAATCAGCCCAAACCTGGGGCAAACCCTGGTTGAAATTCGGCGTTTAGGGCTGGCATGGGGTTTGCACTAATAGAAACGCCGAGGCGACTGGCTTCGGTGCATTACAGGAGTACCCCCACCATGACCACCCCCACCACCCTGCGCCTGCTGACCCTGCCGGCCATCGCTCTCGCGCTGACGGCGCTTACCGCGCCCGCCCGTGCCCAGGAGTCCACCACCGCCGTCGACCAGGCCATGCTGCGTGAAGCCCAGGGCGACTACCAGCTCGCCGATGGCCGCACGCTGAGCGTGCAGGTCGGTCTTCGCCGCGTTTCGGTCGGCGTCGATGCTCCGCCGCTGCAAAGCTGGCGCGCCGAAAGCAGCGACCTGATCGTCAGCCCCGACGGCATGCGCCGCGTGCGTCTGTTCCGCAACGCGGACGGCACGGTCGACCGCATCGCTTTCGAGACCGATCGCGTCACTCGTTGAGTCTGATGCCGGGTGTCCGCCGGTGCGGGGTGTCGCACCCGGCCGGACCTCCCGGCTCAATGCGCCATCGCGAAGCGCATCACCGCATCCATCACATCCAGCGCTGACGCCGTGCCCATCTGGGCATCCAGCGAAGCCACGCCGTGGTCCGCGCCGCGCACGCGCCGGAGCACCATCCTGCCGCTGCAGCTCGTCCACGTGTCGACGTTGCCTGCGGTCGTGAAGCCGCTTGCATCCAGCGACTCGCCGCAGGCCTGGTTGACGCGCGCCTGCTGCTGATGAAACTCGCCGAGGACGACGGGGTTCACCCACGCCTCAATGGATGACCGTACCAGCGTCGGACTCACGTTCCACGTCATCGACTCCCAGGCGCCGGCGGTCTGCATGACGCTGTCGCTGTCGCCGATGATGCCCATGTAGGGCGGCGCTGCCACGCCGGGCGCGCAAGGCGTGCCGGGCTGGCCGAAGGTGGCCGACGCGGGACCGGCCAGCGACACGTAGCGGTTGAACGTGGCGGGCGACTCGCACCACATGCGGTTTGTCATCGCGCCGCCCATCGAGTGGCCCATCAGCGTCACGTCGGCCAGCCCGTACTCGTTGCGGATCTTGGCGGCCAGCGCCTGCAGGAAGCCTTTGTCATCCTGGCCGGAGGTCATCGCATAGTTGCTCCAGGTCGTGGCGCCCGGGTTCGTCACGATGTGCTGCCCCTGCGGCACGACCAGCACGACCTTGTTCGCATCCAGCCAGGCCCAGTTGATCGTGGCCGGCGTGGTGCCAGTGGCGCTGGCATTGAGCCCGACCTGGTAGGCCACGGCGTTCAGGTCGCCGCCGCCGCCGTGCAGCAGCACGATGGCACGCTGCGCGCCGGCCGTGCGGTACACGTTGACCGCATGCGGATAGCCCGCCACGGTGGTGGATAGCAGCTGGTCCGTCGCGGTCGGGGGTGGAGCGGGCGTCACCGTGTCACCACTGCTGCCGCCACCGCCACCTCCGCACGCCGCCATCAGCAGGCTGGTGGCCAGAGCGAGGCCGATGGAGGTGCTCGAAATCGTCTCGGATGAGGTCATGCGGCATGCTGCCACCGCATCCAGCGCCAAAGGTTGCATCGCGGGTTGCGGTGCTTGCGGTGTCTGACGAGCGACGGCCGCTGCAACGGTTTGTCATCGTTTCGCCTGCGGGCGGTGACCGTGCCGGTCCCTAACATCGCGCCATGACCCGCATCCTGATCGCCGACGACGAGGCCGAACTGCGCGGCCTGCTGCAGCGCTACCTGACCGAGCAGGGCCTGGCCGTGCGCGCCGTGCCCGACGCTGCCAGCGCCGCCCAACTGTTGTCGCGCGAGCGCTTCGACGTGCTGGTGCTGGACCTGATGATGCCCGGCGAGGACGGCCTGAGCCTGTGCCGCCGGCTGCGCGGTCAGGGCGAGACCATCCCCATCCTGATGCTCACCGCCCGCGGCGACCTCGTCGACCGCGTGCTGGGCCTGGAGATGGGCGCCGACGACTACTTGGCCAAGCCCTTTGCGCCGCGCGAGCTGCTCGCGCGCATTCAGGCCATGGTGCGGCGCCAGCATCAGCTCGGTGCCCACCTGGGGCCGGCGGGCGAAGAGCCGCTCAGCTTCGGTCTGTTCACGCTGTACCCCACGCAGCGCCGCCTGGAGCGCGACGGCGAGGCCGTGGAGATCAGCACCGTCGAATTCCAGCTGCTGCGTGCGCTGGCCAGCCAGCCCAACCGGCCGCTGGGCCGCGAGAAGCTGCTGGTGATGGCGCATGGCGAGGACCACGGCGTCAGCGACCGCAGCCTGGACGTGCAGGTCATGCGGCTGCGCCGGCTCATCGAGGTGGACCCAAGTGCACCGCGCCACATCCAGACCGTCTGGGGCCTGGGCTACGTGTTCATCCCCGAGCCGGACCGCCGATGAAACTGGGCCTGTCCACGCTGTTCGGCCGCAACCTGTGGCTCATCGTGGCCCTCATCGTCATGGGCCAGATCGTCAATGCGCTGGCCTACGGCCAGTTCATCGCCAAGCCGCGACTGCGCCAGTCGGCGGAGGCGACGGCGCGCAGCCTGCAGGCCGTCGCCGAAGGCCTGAGCCTGCTGCCGGACGATCAGCGCGCCGGCTTCGTTGCCCGCTTCAACGCGCGCGCCGGCTCTGGCATGGACGGGCCGCGCCGCGCGCGCGCCTCGCTACTGGAGCGCAGCTACCTCTCTGAGCTAGCGACGCAACTGGGCCTGCCGCCCGAGGCGCTGGCCTGGCGCCGCGAGCCCGGCGGCCTTATCGCCGTGCGGCTGCCCGACGTGCCGTTCTGGCTGGTCGTGCCGTCCGTGCAGCCGGCACATCGCTTCGCGCGAACCTGGATCATCGCCAGCGCCGTCAGCGGTGCGCTGGCGCTGCTGGGCGCCTGGCTCATCCAGCGCCGCATCAACCGACCGCTGGCCCGTCTCGTCGAGGCGACGAAGGCCGTGGGCGACGGTCAGCGGCGCCTCGTGCTGCCCACTGACGGCCCGGCCGAGACGGCGGCGCTGGCGCGCGGCTTCAACGACATGGCCGCCGCACTGGCGCGCGACGAGGAGGAGCGGCTGCTGATGCTGGCCGGGCTATCGCACGACCTGCGCACGCCGTTGGCCAAGATCCGCCTGGCCAGCGAGATGCTGCGCGACGCTGGCCAGGGCGACCCTGCGCTGCTCGACACGCTGGACCGCAGCCTGCACGGCCTGGACGGGCTGTTGACCCAGTTCCTCGACTACGCGCGTGCGGCTCATCCAGCCGAGCAAGATCTGCCGCCGGTGGACATCGGGCTGCGCGAGTTCCTCGCCGAGTGCATCGCGCTGGCGCCGGGGCTGCCGCATCCGAGCCTCGCCGACGGCGCCGAGGTGCGGGTGCGAGCGCGGCCCCAGGCGTTGCGGCGGCTGGTGCTCAACCTCGTCGTCAATGCGCAGCACCACGGCGCGCCGCCCATCGAACTGGCCTGCGGGGACACGCAGGGCGCCGCGTGGATCGAGGTGCGCGACCGCGGCCCCGGCATCGCGCTGGACCGTGTCGACGAGCTGAAGCGACCCTTCCAGCGCGGCGACTCGGCGCGCGGCGGCAAGCCCGGCTCCGGGCTGGGCCTGGCCATCGTCGAACGCATCGCGCGCTCGGAAGGGGCCGCATTGCAGCTGCTGCCGCGCGATGGCGGCGGGCTGGTGGCGCGCGTCAGTTGGGCTTGAGGGCCACGAAGCGGTACTCGTGCTGCGCGTCGCGCAGCACGAGCGTGGGCGCGCCGGCCTTGTCGTCGCGCAGGAACTCGATGCCTTCGACGCCCGGATCGATAGTGATGTAGCTCTGCGTGCCGTCTTCGTTGCGGCGCAAGGCGACTTCACTGCTCCAGTGGTCGAACTGGAAGCGCAGCTTGCCGGCCCGTCGCGCGATCTTGATGTGGCCCAACTCGGGGCTGGCATAGGCGGCCGCCATAGGCTTGATCGCATCGGCCGGCACGGGCAGCGTCAGCCGTCCGCGCGTCTGGGCGGCTTCGGCCTTGCGGTTTGCCACGGCCACCTTGAGGCGTTCATCCGCCTCGGGCAGGCCGTCGAACACGACTTCCAGCAACTTGCGCAGCAGCGGTCCGCGCAGCAGCACGCCGGCATCCGAATTGGTCAGGATGGTGGCGCCGATGCCGTACTCAGGCAGCCAGATCATGTTGGAGTGGAAGCCCAGCAGGTCGCCGCCATGCGAAGCGACGGTGATGCCGTATTGCGTGTCGATGAAAAGGCCCATGCCGTAGTTGACGTCCTCGCTGACCATCACCTGAGGTTTGTAGCGCTCGGCCCAGTTGGCCTCGCCGATCAGCGGGCGACCCTCGGGCGTCCTGCCCTTGTTCAACTCCATCAGCACGAAGCGGCTGAAGTCCCTGGGCGACGTCCAGACCCCGCCGGCCGGGCGGGCCGGGATGACGGTGTCGTTCAGGTCCATGCTGGCCCGGCGCGTGTGGCCGTCGATGTCGTCGCCGTGCGGCATCGCATGGTTGCCGCGCAGTGCCTTCGCACGGTCGAAGGTCGTGTCCTTCATGCCCAGCGGCCCGAACAGCAGCTCCTGCATGGCCTCGTCGTAGGCAGCGCCGATGTCCTTGCCCGGCTTGAGCGCGGCGGCGGCGATGTAGCCGCCAGCACTCACCATGAGGTTGCTGTATTGGAAGACCTCGCCGAACTTGCTGGTCGGCTTCATCGTGGCGAGCTGGTCGAACGTGGTGCTGGCCGGCGCGCGGCCATCGGAGAAGATCCAGTCCATGTCCTGACGCGGCATGCCGGTGCAGGCGCAGACGAGGTGCCGGATCTGCACGCTCTTGGTGACGTCAGCGTCGGCGAGGCGGAAGCCCGGATAGGCCTCGGCAGCGGGCTGGTCCCAGCGCAGCTTGCCAGCGTCGACGGCGCGGGCCAGCAGCGCGGTGGTCATGGCCTTGGTGTTGCTGGCGGCCATGAAGAGCGTGTCGGCGTCGACCTTGGCCGGCTTGCCCAGTTCGCGCACGCCCAGCCCACCGGCCCAGACGACCTGCCCGCCGCTGATGAAGCTCAGGCCCACGCCCGGCACGTCGAGCTGCTTCATGCCGTCTGCGATGAAGGCCTTGAGCTGCTCGACGCGCTCCGGCGTCAGCGGCCGGGCGGTGCGGCCGGCAAAGCTCTCGCGCTGGTAGCCCTGAGGCCGCAGGCTGGCGAAGAACTTGCCGATGGGCGCGCCGCGCTTTTCCAGCGTGCCTTCACCGGCCTGCAGCAGCAGCACGACCCAGGCCTTGCCGTCGCCGGTGCTGGCGCGCCGCGCGATGGCCTGGATGGTGAGCTTCTCGTTGGGCGACGTTTCGTAGTCGAAGACCTGCTGGTCTACCCAGCCGTTGCGGCTGGGTCGCGGTGTGGCCAGGCGCAGCGTGCGCCGGAAGTCGGGCTGTACCCGTGCCCAGGCCTGCGCGACGGCGTCGGCCGCATCCTTGGCGGCCGGCAGATCAACGACCGTCACGGTCGCGTCGCCCTCCGGGGCGGTGAACGTCAGCAGGTTGCCGGCAACGCTGGCCGCGAAGGCTTCTGGCGGCGAATAGCTGTGGCCGGAGGATGTGGTGTCGGCGCTCGCGCCGAGTGCGGCGGCGAGCAGGGTTGCGATGAGTAGACGACGCATGGTGGCTCCCTTGAATTGGGAGCCATGCTATGGCCGCCGATCAGGAAGCGCTGATAGTCACAGTCACCGTGCCGGTCGACGTCTGGCCCAGGTTGTCCTTCAGTGTGATGGTCAGCGTCGTCTTGCCTGCCACCGGCTTGGCCCAGCCGATGGCAATGCCACCGTTGGTGCCGGCGAAGCTCATGCCGCTGGCGGCACCGCTGATGCTGATGGACAGCGAGCTGGCGCCCGGCGCGCTGTAGCCGATGGTGCCGCTGAAGGCCTTGCCCGCCACGCCGGTCAGCGATGCAGTCGTCAGCTTGGGGGCGGTGGTCACGGTCGTCGACGAGGTCGTTGTCGTCGTGCCACTGGTCGTGGTGGCGGAGGTCGCCGCACTGAGCGTGGTTAGCAGCGAGGTCGCGTTGGGCGTGCCCCATCCGGTCGGCGTGTCGTAGCCAGTCTTGGCGGTGCAGGTCGTGCAGCTGCCGTTGGCGCCGGTGGCCACGTCCTTGAAGGCGGCCGCGTACTGGGTGGGCACGGCGCCGATCTGCTGATAGAGCGCTGCATGCGGCTGTCCGAGCGCCGCCTTGCCGCCGGCCGCGCGCATCGAATTGGCGACGGCCAGCAGGCCGGCCCATTGCGGCGTGGACAGGCTCGTGCCGCCGGCGCTGACCCAGCGCGCCGCCGTCGTGCCGGGCGAGATGACCGCCACGTACTGGCCCGAGTTGGGATTCGCGTTGAACGCCACGTCGGCCACGGCGCGGCGGGCATAGCCGCTGATCGTGCTGCTCTGGTAGCTGGGCAACGCGGTGTAGGCGCTGGTGCCGCCGCCGGTGCCGCTCCACGTCGTCTCGGTGCGCGTGCCGCTGCCGCTCCAGGTCAGCGTTGTGCCGCCTACGGCCACCACCTTGGTGGAAACCGACGGCCAGGACACCGCTGCGCCGTTGTCGCCGGTAGCAGCCACATAGCTCATGCCGCTGGCGCCGAAGACGCCGTCGTAGCTGGCCGTCCAGCTGCCCTCGCCCGCGCCGAAGCTCATCGACACGACGCCCGCGCCCATCTTGTTGGCGAGCGCCACGGCATTGGACAGGCTGGCCACGCCGGCGTCCGGCGCCTCTATCAGCACGAGGCGGGCCAGCGGCGCGGTGGCATGCGCCCATTGCACGTCCAGCGCGATCTCGGTGGCCCAGCCGCTATCGTAGGCCGGGGCGGTGCTGGTCAGGTTGGCGCCCGAGCTGTAGGCGACGACCAGCTCACAGCCCGATGTGGATGCCACGGCCAGGGGCAGCGTCGTGCTTGCGGCCAGCGTGCGCGTCGTGCACGTGGGCAGGCCGAACTTGGCGTTGAAGGCGGCCAGTTCGGCGGCGACGTTGGGGTCGTGCTTGGCGTTGACGATATAAATCGTCTGCCCGGCGCCCAACTGGGCTGGCGTGGCGTTCGCCAGCGCCGGCAGCGCGTAGGCGGCGCGGATCTGGGCCGGCGTGTAGGTCGTGACGGCCGTCGTCGTGGCCATCGGCAAGGCCTCACCGGTGGCGGCGGCCAGCGCGCGCGGGCGCAGCGCATCGTCAAGCGCGGCCAGCGTCAGCCCCTTGGTCGCGACGCCCGCGTCGGCCAGCGCTTGGTGCGGCGCCTCGCCGTCCTGCGGCTCACCCAGCTCGACGGCGGCGAGGTGGAAACCGGGCAGGGCCTCGACGCCGGCGGCCTCGTCAGGCGTGTCCAGCTGCACGCTCAGCGCGACAGGGAGCGTCACGTCGCTGGCCTGCAGTGTGGCCGTGTCGGAGCCGGCAGCACCACCGCCCCCGCCGCAGGCCGTCAGGGCCGCGGTGGCGAGGAGGCTGAGGGTCCAGGTGAGGCGGGTGTTGCGCATGGCCGTCGTCTTGCGGTGAAGAGGGCCACGCCGGACGAGGCCTCGCGGCCCCGGCGGCCCCGCTGCCCTGGCACCTGCGTGCTGCAAGTGCGGTAGGCCGGAAGCTTTGCGTCCCCGCCTTTCGACGGGTTTGCCCTCTGGGTTGGTAATGCGGCGCAGTCTAGGCGGGCCGCCCTTCAACCGGCTGCCGGCACCGGGCGCCGGTTGTGACTTCTGCCGCGGGGCTGCGCTAGCCCGCGCGGCGACCGAGCGCTTCCAGCTGGCGCAGCCAGCGTTTCACGCCCGTCTCGCCGAGGCCATCCACGCCACCCACCAGCGTTTCGTGGATGGGACCGATGCCGACGAAGCCGAGGATGTTGCGTTCCAGCGACCTGACGCTGTGCGCGCGGAAGACCCAGCGATACACCAGCGCCGGCATGCCCATCGTCACGACGACGCGGGCCGAGCGGCCGCCTAGCAGCTTGCGGCCGAGCGGGTTGCCCTCGACATAGTCGAACGCGAAGCCCGGCCGGGCGATCTGTTCGAGGAAGGCCTTCAGCAGCGCCGGCATGTCGCCCAGCCACAGCGGAAAGACGAGCACCAGATGCTCCGCCCAGCGGATGCCGTCCTGCGCCGGGTGCAGTGCTGCCGGCACCTCGCCGTGCTGCCAGTCCCGAGGCGAGCGCAGCAACGGGAAGTCGAGCTGGGCGACATCGACGGTGCGCACTTCATGCCCGGCGCGCCGGGCGCCGGCGACATATGCGTCGGCCAGCGCATGGCACAGGTGGCCGCCCGCGGCATCGGGGTGGGCCTGGATGAGGAGGACACGGCGTGGCATGGCGCCATGTTGGCGACCGTGCGGCTCCGCGTGTTGATGTTGGTCAAGCGGCCCTCAAGCCGTGTTGCCACATGCATGCCATGTCGAGCCGAGACAATCCTTCGCCTCTGCCCGTTGCGCGCCGCCATGCCCGGTTCCTTTGTCGTGTTCGACTCCCTCTCCCGACAGCTCGTCCAGTGGATGGCGCCGCGTCATGCCATCGACTTCGGCGCCGGAGCTGGCAAGTTCGGCCGCCTGCTGCGCGACGTAGCGCCCGGCTGCCGGACGGTGGCAGTGGAGCCCGAGGCGGCCTACGTGGAGCGTTTCAGTCTGGCATCGCTCTACGACGAGGTGCAGGTGCGCACGGCGGCGCAGTGGCTGGCCGACGGCACCGAGGCCTGCACCGACCTGGCCATCCTGGGCGACTGCATCGAGCACATGCCCAAGAGCACGGGCCTGGACCTTCTCAATGCGCTGGCCTACAGGGCGGCCTACACGCTCGTCATCGCGCCGGAGTTTCTCGTGCAGGGCAGTGTCGATGGCATCGCAGGCGAGGCGCATGTGTCGGTGTGGAGCGAGCGCGACCTGCACTGGCACGACCTCTGGGCGTTCGACAACTGCCGTGCGATGTCGATCTTCCTGCTGCGCGGCTACCTGCCGGCCACCGTGCCGTTGCGTGAGCTGGTGGCGCGCGTGAACGACGCCCAGCTGCCGGTGCATGAGTTCCACGATACCGCGAGCCTGGTGCGGCCGGCGCGGCTGCGGCTGGTGGAGCACCCGCGCGAAGTGGCGTACCGCCTGCCATGAGACCGCCGCCCAGGCCGGCCGCGGCCGACCGCGTCTTCATCAGCATCGCGTCGTACTGCGACCCGATGCTGGCGTTCACGATCACCAGCGCGATGACGCAGGCCAGCCGGCCGGAACGGCTCGTGTTCGGCCTCGTCGAGCAGCAGTTGCCGGAAGCCTGCGTGCAACTGCCCGACGCCTGGCAGCGCCAGGTGCGGCGCGTGAACATCCACCCGCTGGAGGCGCGCGGACCATGCTGGGCGCGGGCCATCGCGATGTCGCTGTACCAGGGGGAGCGCTGGTTTCTGCAGATCGACTCGCACATGTGGTTCGAGCCCGGCTGGGACGAGCGGCTCATCGCCTGGGGCGAGCGCTGCGCCGCGCTGAACTCGCGCAGCCTCGTCACGACTTACCCAAACGCCTTCACACTGCGTGACGGCCAGCCCGTAGCCGAGATCGCGGGGCCGGAGCTGCTGGCCTTCGTCGTGCGCGGCGACCAGCAGTTCGGCGTCGATCACCCGGTGCTGATGTTCGAGGCCGTGCCAGTGGCCGGCCGTGCGCCGCTGCCCACGTTCCACATCGGCGGCGGCTGCCTGTTCGGTCCGGGGCGCATCGTCGCCGAGGTGCCGTACGACCCGTTCCTGTATTTCCATGGCGAGGAGCAGGCGTTCGCATTGCGGGCGTGGACGCGCGGCTGGGACCTGTTCCACGTCCCCGGCCTGCCGATCTATCACCAGTACGTGACGACCGGCAGCACGCGGCCGATGCACTGGTCGCCCGAGCTGGACGCGCAGCGCCGCGTGCGCTCGGCCGAGCTGTCGGAGGCTGCCAACCGCCGCATGGCGGCGCTGCTATGGACCGGCGCCGACCTCGGCGTCTACGGCCTTGGCACCGTGCGCAGTCTTGCGGACTACGCGGCCTTTAGCGGCATCGACTATGCGGCCCGCACGATCGCGCCGCAGGCCTACAAGGCGCGCTACGGGTACTGAGGCACCGCCCGACAGCGCGCCGCCTGCGCCTGCCTACATCTGCCGGAACAGGTGCGCGCAACTCTCGGCAACGAGCAACGTCTCCGTGCCGTGCTTGAGCTTGATCTGCATGCGGCCGCGGAAGTCGCGGCTGACGCTGGCGATGGCGTTCACGTTGACGAGCGTGGAGCGGTGGATCTGCCAGAACTGCTGCGGGTCGAGCTCGTCGATGAGCTCCTTCAGCGGCTTGCGGATCAGCGCCTCGCCGTCCTTCAGCGCGAGCCGCGTGTACTTGTTGTCGCTCTGGAAGAACATGACCTCGTCGACGGTGATGAGGCGCAGCGTCTGGCCGACGGACGCATTGATCCAGCGCAGCGGCGCGCGTGCGGCGGACGGCGCCGGGCGCGCGCCGAGCTGGTCCAGCACGCCGCCGAGCGGCGCCGGTGCCTGGCCCAGGCGGGCTTTAAGCCGCGTGACCGCCGTGAACAGCCGCGCGCCGTTCAGCGGCTTGAGCAGGTAGTCCACCGCTCCCTGGTCGAAGGCATCGATGGCGTACTGGTCGTACGCGGTGACGAAGACGACATGGGCCCGACCGCCCACCTGCCGCGCCACGTCGATGCCGGTGGCGCCGGGCATCTCGATGTCCAGGAACAGGATGTCGGGCTGCTGCTGGTCCAGCAGCCGCAGCGCCTGCAGCCCGTCGGCGGCCTCGCCGACGATGCTCAGCTCGGGCCAGAGCTTGTCGAGCTGCTCGACGAGCTCGCCGCGCAATGCGGCTTCGTCTTCGGCGACGACGGCGGTGGGCGATGTGAGGCTCATGGCAGGTCCAGCGCGAATTCGGAGCGGCCGTTGCCGCTGTGGCAGGTCAGCCGCGCGTCCAGCACGTCCAGTCGCTCGCGCAGCGAGGCGAGTTCGGCGTCGTCCTCGCACATGCCGTCGATGTCGAAGCCGAGCGTCAGCGGCGGGCCGGCCACCAGCCAGCAGCGCGTCGGCCGGCCCAGCCGCAGTGCGCGCTGCACGAGTGGTAGCAGCAGCATCGGCGGCAGCGTGATCGGGTGAGTGCCCAGTGTGGCCTCGAAGGTGGGCGGCTGGCCGTTCAGGTCGCACAGCAGGTCGAGATAGCTGGCGATCAGCTCGACCTCGCCGGCCAGCGTCACGCCCGTCTCGCGCAGCCGCGGCAGCGCCACGCGCAGGTGGCGGATGAGCCGCTCCAGCCGCGCGCTGGCGTCCGGGTCGTGCCGGTCATAGGCCTGCTCGATGGCGACCAGCGCGTCGAACAGCAGCGTTGGGTCGACCTGCGCCTGCAGCGCGGCCAGGCGGGCGGCCAGCGCGTGGCGGCGCAGCTGGCTGTGCTCGCGCAGCAGGTCCTGCGCGGCGCGGGCCTGGCGGCGGCGCAGCGTGCCGAACTCCAGCACGCCCACGATCATCAGCGCCGGCATGAACACCCACAGCGTGTCGCCGATGAGGCCGGACAGGCGGAAATCCATGCACTTGAACTTGCCCTCCGTGCGCGCGTAGATCTCGCACAGCGACGGCCAGGGCAGGGCCTGCGTCAGCGGGTAGACGACGACGATCGTCAGCATCGAGCCCAGCAGCGTGGCCGCGACGAGCCGCCAGCGCCGCGCCGGGTGGATGGGGCTGCTGCGCGCGGCCGGCAGCCAGCACAGCAGCAGCATGGAGCAGCTCATCAGCGGCACGAGCAGGTGGCGGCCGAGCACCTGGGGTAGTTCGTCGCCGACGTTCAGCTCCAGCAGCGAGCCCAGGTCGATGGCACCGAACAGCAGTGCCGCGATGACGAAGACCAGCGCCTCCTGCGGGCGCAGCGAGCGCCAGGAGCGCAGCACGTGGGCGATCACGCCAGCGCCTCGGCAGGCAGATTCACGCGGGCTACAACGCCACGCGGCTGGGCCGCCTCCAGCTCCAGCGAGGCGGAGTCGCCGAAGCGGGCGGCCAGCCGCGCGCGCGTGTTGGCCAGCCCCACGCCCGCGCCGCCGCTGGCCGCGCCGAAGCCCTGGCCGTTGTCGGCCACCTCGATGCGCAGGCTGCCGTCGTCGGCCCGTCCTGCGCGGATTTCGATGCGCCCGCCCTCCGGCAGCGGCGACAGGCCGTGCTTGATGGCGTTCTCCACCAGCGTGGGCAGCACCAGCGTGGGCAGGTGCGCCGACAGCAGCTCGGCTGGCGCGTCGATGTCGAACGACAGCCGCTCGCCCATACGCATCTGCAGGATGGCCAGATAGTGGCGCACCAGCGCGAGTTCGTCGGCCAGCGTGGACTCGTGGCGGCGCATGCCCGGCAGGGCGGCCCTCAGGTAGGCGATGAGCGCCACCAGCATGTGGCGGCCGCGCTCGGGCTGCGTCTCGTACAGGCGCTTCACGTTGGCGAGCGTGTTGAACAGGAAGTGCGGCTCAATCTGCGCGTTCAGCGCCATCAGCTGCGCTTCGGTCTGCTGGGTCTTCAGCGCTTCTCGCTCCCGAAACAGCTCGGTCAGCTGTTCGCGGCCCTGGCGCTGCGCCAGTCCGACGCGCAGCAGCGCGTAGGCGGTGCCGCCCAGCAGCATCCACAGCGCGACCGTGGAGGCGGTCCAGCCCGCATCGATCACCATGCCCGGGTTCTCCAGCCGGGCCACCTTGAAGCGCAGCCAGGTCCCCAGCGCGGCCCCCAGGCCCACGGCCGTGGCCTGCACGGCCAGCGCACCCGGCAGCGGCCAGCGCCGCCGCGCCAGCACGGCCTCGGCCAGCGCCACGGCCAGCATCAGCGACAGGCCCGTCAGCAGCGATTGGCGGTTCATCCGCACCAGATGGAACAGCCCCTCGAACGCATCGTCGCCATCGCGATACCAGGCCAGCGTGCGCGACAGCGCGTGCAGCAGACAGAAGTAGTAGACGCCCGCGAGCATCCGCAGATTGCAGATGCGGCGAAAGGCTTGCAGCGGCGTCGGCTCTTCCATGCGGCCATTGTCGGCCGCTGCTGCGCAGCGCCGGGCGGCGTGCGACGAACCCGGCTCAGCCGCCCCTGGCCGCGGCAATCAGCGCCTTGAGTTCCCGTTCGGAGGCCTCAGGGTCGCCCAGGTTGACCTCCAGCAGCCGGCGCAGGTGCGTGATGGATTCGAGGTCGATGGTGCGGCATTGCACGCCCGCATGGGGGCCTTCCACGTGTGCCAGCTCGCCGCCCATCTCGATGACGATGCCGTCGGCATCGCTGCCCAGCGGCAGCCGGACGAGGCAGGGTCTGCCCACCGGCACGGCCGCGCCGGCGGGCAGCTGCAGCAGTGCGCCGTTGAGTGAGATGTCGATGACCTTCACCGGCAGGCGGGCGTCGGTGGTAATCAGCTCGGCGCCGGCGGCAAAGGCGACGCGGGCGAAGTGGCGGCGTTCGGTGTTGATGTTGCTCTCCCGGTGACAGAGCCGACGAGCTTAGACGAAACGCGCCCTTGCGCCACTCGGGACCGGCGCGTGTCAAGGCGCAACGGCGGCCACAACGTCACGCCGGCTGTTTATGCTGGTCGCCCACCCGACCCCCAAAGGAGCCTCCATGTCCGACCGCCGCCAGCACCTGCAACACCTCGCCGCCCTCGCCGCTGCAGCGGCCGTGCCCGCCTGGGCCGCTGACGACAAGGACGCCACTTACGACGAGGACTCCATCCTCAAGGCCGCCACCGACTTCTTCGGCCAGACGACCGAGGGCCTGGCCAAGGTCATCGAGAAGGCGTTCAAAGAGCAGGGCCGGCCCAATGCCTATGTGAAGGGCGAGGAGGCGGGCGCGGCGATCACCGTGGGCCTGCGCTACGGCGAAGGCGAGCTGCTGATGAAGGGCGGGGGCGGCGGCAAGGTCTTCTGGGCGGGCCCGTCCATCGGCTTCGACCTGGGCGCCAATGCGTCCAAGGTGTTCACGCTGGTCTACCACCTGCCCAAGGCGGCCGACATCTACCAGCGCTTCCCCGGCGTGGACGGCAGCCTCTATTACATCGGCGGCGCGGGCATTAACTATCAGCGGCTTAAAGGCATCACGCTGGCGCCCATCCGCCTGGGCGTGGGGCTGCGCGCAGGGGCCAGCGTGGGCTACATCCACTACCGTCGCGAGAAAAGCATCAACCCCTTCTGAATTGGGGCCTTTGGCGCGTTCGCCGAAGAAACCCGCCACGCTCTGAGGCCGGTCAAGGACAACACGAGCGCCGCCGGGCAGGCTCTGTGCCTTCGGTGGGATGCCCATCGAAAAAATCAAAGTCGGGCTGCGTCGTGGCGGCGTAGACTGTTTTTTCATCCAGTAGTCGAGGCCCCCGTGAGCAGCATCACCGACCTGCCGGTGCAGGACATTTCCAGCGAAGTCCTCATCGAGAAATACGCCAAGGGCGGCGAGCAGACGCCCGACGAACTTCGTGAACGCGTGGCCCGCGCGCTGGCCCAGGCTGAGAAGCCCGCCGAGCGCGCGCAGTGGGCGGCCGCCTTCCTGGATGCCCAGCAGCGCGGCTTCGTGCCGGCGGGCCGCATCATGTCCGCCGCGGGCACCGAGCTGTCGGCGACGCTCATTAACTGCTTCGTGCAGCCGGTCGGCGACGCCATCGCCAGCGCCGAGGATGGCGTGCCCGGCATCTACACGGCGCTGACCGAGGCCGCCGAGACGATGCGCCGCGGCGGCGGCGTCGGTTACGACTTCAGCCGCATCCGCCCGGCCGGCGCCTGGGTAGGCTCCACGCGCAGCCATGCGTCGGGCCCGATCAGCTACATGCGCGTGTTCGACCGTTCGTGCGAGACCGTCGAGAGCGCGGGCAGCCGCCGCGGTGCGCAAATGGGCGTGCTGCGCTGCGATCACCCCGACATCGAGGCCTTCATCCACGCCAAGGACCAGGGCGACCTGCGCAACTTCAACATCTCGGTCGGCGTGACCGATGCCTTCATGGAGGCTGTGCAGGCCGACGGCATGGTTGAGCTGGCCCACAAGGCCCAGCCCAGCGCCGAGCAGATCGAGGCCGGCGCGTACCAGCGTGGCGACGGCCTGTGGGTCTACCGCAAGGTGCGCGCCCGCGCGTTGTGGGACCAGGTCATGCGTTCCACCTACGACCACGCCGAGCCCGGCGTGCTGTTCCTAGACCGCATCAACGCCGACAACAACCTGCATTACTGCGAGACGATCGCGGCGACCAATCCCTGCGTGACGGCCGACACCTGGACGATGACGAGCGAAGGCCCGCGCCAGGTGGCCGACCTGATCGGCCGGCCCTTCCACGCCATCGTCGACGGCAAGGCATACGCGACCGAGTCCCAGGGCTTCTTCGCCACGGGCGTGAAGCCGGTGCTGCGGCTGCGCACCCGCGAAGGCCATGAGTTGCGCCTGACCGGCGACCACCCGGTACGCCGCGTGACGCGCAAGACGCGCTATCTGGTCGAGGCCGAGTGGGCCGCTGCAGCCGACGTGAAACCCGGCGACGAGCTGATGCTGCACGACCACCGTGCCCTGCAAGGCTGGGACGGCCCGCGCAGCGAGGCCGAGGGCTACCTGCTGGGCCTGCTGATCGGCGACGGTACGTTGCAGGCCGACAAGGCCGTGCTGTCCGTCTGGGCTCCCGAGCTGAAGGCGGTCGGCAGCGACGTGAGCCACCGGCCCGCCAGCGTCGACGGCGTCATGCGGGCCGCCGAGACGGCCATGCAGGCAGCCATCACGAGCCATGCCGATTTCCGCGGCTGGCAGCGCCCGGTGGCCGGCCGCGGTGAATGCCGCCTAGCCTCCGCCGGCCTGCGCGACCTGGCGGCAGCACTGGGCGCCACGCCTGGGCACAAGCGCATCACGCCGGCGATGGAAGCGACGTCGTCGGAATTCCATCGCGGGCTGCTGCGCGGCCTGTTCGACGCCGATGGATCGGTGCAAGGCGCCCAGGACAAGGGCGTCAGCGTGCGGCTGACGCAGGCGGACGTCGAGCAGTTGCAGGCTGTGCAGCGCATGCTGGCGCGGCTGGGCATCGCGTCGACGATCTACCGTGACCGCCATCCGGCAGGCCTGCAGCGCCTGCCCGACGGCCGCGGCGGCGAGCGGGACTACGAGCGCCGTGCCGTGCACGAACTGGTCGTCAGTGGCGACAACCTGCGGCTCTATGCCGAGCGCGTCGGTTTCGAGGACGGCGCCAAGCAGTCGCGCCTGGACGAATTGCTGGGTGGATACCGCAGTGAGCTGAACCGCGAGCGCTTTACCGCCACCGTGGACGCTATCGAGCCGGCCGGCGTTGAGGCGGTCTACGACGTGACGGTCGAGCATGTCCACGCGTTCGACGCCAACGGGCTCTACGTGCACAACTGCGCGGAGCAACCCCTCCCCCCCTACGGCTGCTGCTGCCTCGGCTCCATCGACCTGACGCGCTTCGTGCGCGACCCGTTTAGCGCCAGGCCCAGTTTCGACGAAGCCGGCTTCACCGACGTCGTTGCCGTTGCCACGCGCATGCTGGACAACGTGCTGGACGTGACCCCCTGGCCGCTGCCCGCGCAGGCACAGGAGGCCGCCAACAAGCGCCGCGTGGGTCTGGGCTTCACCGGGCTGGGCGACGCGCTCGTCATGCTGAACCTGCGCTACGACACGCCCGAGGCGCGCGACATGGCGAGCCGCATTTCCGAGCTGATGCGTGATGCTGCCTATGCTGCCAGCAGCGACCTGGCCGCCGAGCGAGGCAGCTTCCCGCTCTTCAACGCGGACCTGTACCTGTCCGGCGGCAGTTTTGCGTCTCGCCTGCCGCAGCCGCTGAAGGACAAGATCCGCACGCAGGGGCTTCGCAACTCGCACCTGCTGTCCATCGCACCCACCGGCACCATCAGCCTCGCGTTTGCCGACAACGCCAGCAACGGCATCGAGCCTGCGTTCTCGTGGGCCTACACGCGCAAGAAGCGGCTGTCGCAGGCCGAGGGCGGTGGCTTCAAGGAGTACCAGGTCGAGGACCATGCCTGGCGGCTGTATCGGCACCTGTTCGGTGCCGACGCACCGCTCAGCGAGGCCTTCGTGACGGCCCTCGAACTGAGCGCGGCCGACCACGCGGCCATGGTCGCCGCGGTGGCGCCCTACATCGACACGTCGATCAGCAAGACCGTCAACGTGCCGGCCGACTACCCCTACGAGGACTTCCAGGATCTGTACCTCCAGGCGTGGCGAGCCAAGCTCAAGGGCCTGGCCACCTACCGGCCCAACAGCGTGTTGGGCTCGGTGCTGTCGGTCACGCCCGAGGTCAAGCAGCCCGAGCCTCTGAAGGCCGACATCGACGGCACCAACCAGCGCCTGAAGGTCGAGCGCCTGCCGAACGCCGTCGTCGCATCGCTGCGCTGGCCCAGCCGGCCCGAGATGCCCGGCGGCAACCCGGCCTGGAGCTACCTGATCCAGCATCCGCATGGCGACTTCGCGCTCTTCATCGGTGAGCTGCCGCTGGACGGGCCGGATGGCGGCCTGTTCGGCCGCAACCTGCCATTCGAGGTGTGGGTCAACGGCGCCGAGCAGCCGCGCGGCCTCGCGGCGCTGGCCAAGACTCTGTCCACCGACCTGCGCACCAACGACGCGGCCTGGCTGCGCCTGAAGCTTGACGCGCTCGCCACGGTGGCCGAGGAGCGCGCCTTCGAGATGCCGATGCCGCCGGCCGGCGAGAAGCGGCTGTTCCCCGGCGTCGTGGCGGCCACGGCGGCGGTCATCCGCTGGCGCTGCGAGCAGCTCGGTGCGCTGGCCGAAGGCGGCCCCACGCCGGTGGTGGACGCGATGTTCAGCCGCAACGAGCCGCGCACCGGCACGTCCGGCACCCTGGCCTGGGCGGTGGACGTGGACAACCCGGCCACGAACGAGCAGTTCACGCTGACGCTGAAGGAAGTGTTGCTGCCGACGCCCGAAGGGGGATCGGTCACGCGGCCTTGCGCAATGGGTTTCTCAGGCAACTACCCCAAGGCGCTGGACGGCCTGGCCCGCCTGCTGAGCCTGGACATGCGCGTCATGGACCCCGGCTGGATCGCGATGAAGCTGCGCAAGCTGCTCAACGTCGGCGAGCCGCTGGGCCACTTCATGGCGCCGGTGCCGTCACTGACGGGTGAACGCCGCCAGCAGGTGTGGCCATCGACGGTGGCCTATGTGGCGCGGCTGATCATCCATCGCTATGCGATGCTGGGCATCCTCGACGAGGCCGGCCAGCCGCTGACGGACATGGGCCTGCTGCAGACGCCGGCCCCCAAGCTCGCCGCGGCGGCCGGCGCGCTGCAGGTCCAGGCCGGCAAGCCCTGCCCGGAGTGCGGCAACGCGACGATGATTCACAAGGATGGGTGCGATTTCTGCACCGCTTGTGGGTACGTGGGCCAATGCGGGTGAATTGGAACGGCGCTGGGCGCCTCACGTTGTCCGGGACCCCATAAGCTGCAAGTTGGACCCCATAAGCTGCAAGTCTGGACCCCATAAGCTGCAAGCTTTTCGGGGTGGCCGAGGGGCCCAGCGTCAGAAGTAACAGCCCGCCGCGGCTTTTCAAAACCAGGCCGTCAGCATTAGCTTGCTGACGGCCTTATTTTTTGGCCGGGAAATGGAAGTCACGAATCATCTGCAGGAAAGGCGCCTGAATAAATCCGAACACAGGCTCTGCCCGAGCTGCATGTGGCGTAAGGTATTCCAGAAGCGAGAAATGAAGAGCTTTTCCGGACTTTGCGCGAATGCCTGCGAAATTGGCGGCCCTGAGCAGTGCGCATAGATATATATAGCCGTCGAAGTCAAAGAATTTCAGAGCGTTTTCTAGCTGGCTGGCCTCTGCTCCGTCTGTAGGGATCTCGTCATCAAGCCAATACTGCCCAACGATCGGGTCTAACGTCTCTTCGTCAAGAAATGGTGCTAGTTCTCTGCTGCTGATGTTTGCATCGAATATCGTCCAAATCGGGTGATCGAGCCAGCGCGTCGCATTGCGGCCGGTGTGATGGGAATCAACCGCCGCCACCAAATCAAATCCATACCTCCCTCGTGGTCCTCGAGTTGGAGCCCGGTCGCCCCGAAGATATTGATACATCAACTTTGAATTGTTGATTTCGACGTCACCTGCCGGGGTGGCAGAGAAGCGCTTGGATGCGCCAGAGGCCGAATATCCCGTGTGCAGCAAAACGGCATACGCCCAAGCCATGCCTCGGAGCCCGTCAATGCGCCCAGCGAGAGTGGGCTGCTTTAGCTGATCCGCACCAGCTGGCTGTAGACCGTTCCCATCGCTCTCACTTATTTCATCCGCCACAGTCGGTCAACTCTCATCGGTGTTTTGGCTGGCATTGTGCATAACACCGCGCTCGGGTGCAACCAAGCGTGACTGTGCGTAATCTGCGAAGCGTTGACGCAATTGCTTTGTGGGGTCGACCTGGTTTCCAGTCGAGATATGGATCTTGTGGCGTATGGAAGGCTATATGAACCAAGATGATCGTGATGATTTGAGGTGCTCGCTAAATGAGCAGTACGGGCCATTGATCAACGGAAAGCAGCTGGCGTCGCTGTTGAAGTTTTCTTCAATGGCAGCTTTCAGGCAGGCATTGAGAAGGGGAATGTTGCCGGTGCGGGTTTTTGAAATTCCAGGGCGGAAAGGGAAGTTTGCTCTGACTGGCGACGTTGTGCAATGGTTGATCGATATTAAACCTAAATAGTTGAAGGAGTTGTGGTTTGGATCTGTGTGTGAAAGATGCGAACGCTGCATTCGGTGGCGCCGAAGACGCAATCCTTGCGATTGAATACCCAGAAGGTGATCGAATTAGATCGCGAAAGGTTATCTCCAGATCGAAGGCGCGCGGTTCTGGCAAATATCCAAGCTGGAAAATGGGGCGAATGATCCATTGGGAGTCTCCTCATGAATTGAACGCCTTCAGACTTCTGGATGCAAATTCCGCGGTTTTGGAATTCGCCGAGCAACCACTGGTAATCAAGTACCGCCTCGACGGTGTGGAGCATGAGCACTACCCGGACATCCGGGTCACCACGCGACAGGGTAAGGAGTTGTGGGAGGTGAAGACAGCCGAAGACGCCGCAACGCCAGAGGTGGCCCGGCGTACCGCGCTCATGTCAGCGGCACTGCCAACCCTCGGCTACGTTTATCGAGTTGTTCACGCAGAGGATCTTGGGCGTCGGCCCCGGCTCAAGACCGTGCTTGAGGTACTGCGATTGGGCCGCGCAGACATCCCGGCGGTCGAACGCGAACGGCTGCGAGTCACGTTTGAGCGGGCCCCCAACTTGACCTGGGGAGATGTCAAACGCGGCGCACTCGGCGCAAAGGGTCAGTACTTCGCTTGCCGCCTGATTCTGGAAGGTGCCATCGCGCTTGACCTGACGACTCCCATCTTGGACAGCCGGCCGCTGACATGGCGCGGTCAGCAAGCGGACTTTTCCAATCCGGCGGAGTCGAATCAATGAAGATCAACGTCGAGAAGTTTTCTCGTGCGGCCTTCGACGAATGGAGTGTCTCCACTGCGCTGTTTGAGTTCCTCAACGGTCAGCGGTGCCGCGCGTTCGCCCTGATGGGCGGTGTGCCGGCCACGGTGTTGGCGGTCAATGTCGATTCAAGATTTTCTGCGGCGCGGCTCTATGAGCTTTGTGACCAAGCGGCTGCCCGTTATGGCCTCCCGCAGCAAATTTGGACGGACTGCAGACTCGAAGGAATGAGTCTGCACCTCGAAGACTGGGGTTTTGCCAACTGCGTCGCGATCAGCCACCAAGCCAGGCATGGCAGGAGCAAGTCCGGATTGCAGCTCGAACGTTGGCTGGGCAAAACAATCTTGAGGTTTGGGGCATTTGAAAGCATCGAGCAGTGCAAGCGCGTTATCGAGCAATCGCTCCATGGTCCCAACGGCTTGCTCGTACGTGCCGGTCGACGATGCCATGCGGACTCAAAGCCGTCACCGCGCGCGCCGCTGACGGCTAGCAGTTCCCGCGCGGAGCGGTCTTGGCGATGCCTCGCGTCGAATGAACGTACTGAGATCGACTCGACGCTGATCGAAGTCGTGCATGTGCTGCGACATGCAGCCCGGCCGGAGAGGTTGCCGGCCATGCCGAGTCCCCGATCCGACCAACACCCTTTTGACGAGGAGCCTGGTCGTGGCGACAAGGAGGTTTGAAAAGGACGCAAGCTTTCGCATCGACGGCATCGAGTTCGTCATGCGCAGGAAGCTTGACGCTGAAATGTGGCAAATCGAAGAAACGAAGACCGGTCGACTTCACCAAAAGTCCGAAAGCGAACTCAGGCATCTCTATGTCGATGGCCGACTGAGCTTTACCCAGGAGGATGCTTCTTACAAGGGCGCAAAGATCGGAAAGGTGCATCGCGAAGTCGCGCAGCCGCTCATGGAGCGCGCCAAGGTGCGACGCTCCTACGCGGTGGAAGCGGCCAAGGGACCGTCGTCAGAGACAGCATTGCGAGATGTCGCCGCGCGGGTATGGGCCAAGATCGGAAAGCCCGCGACGCCACCTCACTGGACGACGGTCTCTCGCTGGAAAGCCAAGCTTTTGTCCGCCGGGATGGATATCAATGCCGTCGTTGCGCAGAATGAGAAAAAGGGAAACAGAACAGAGCGCTATGAAGATCGTTTGATCGAATTCGTCGAAAACGCCATCGAGAAGGTCTATCTCACGAAAGAACGAAAGACGATTCAGGACACCATCGATGCGGCCGTGACTGCGGTGCGGCGGGAAAACAAGCTGCGCCCAGAAGAGGATCAGCTTCCCCTCCCACAGCGGAGATTGGTCAAGCGATTGATCAACGAAATCTCTGCCTTTGACCGATGCCAGGCCAGATACGGGCGCGAAGCAGCCGTGCGGCGCTACCGATCCGTCCAACGGCACCGGACTACGGATGGGCCGCTGGTGCGCGCAGAGATCGACCACACGGTGCTCGACATCATGGTGGTCGACGACACCACCGGTCTGCCGCTCGGCCGACCGTTGTTGACCGCGTGCATCGACGACTTCACCCGCTGCGTGCTCGGTATTTCGATCGGATTCGAGCCGGCGAGTTACCTGACCGTTGCACGGTGTCTCAAGCACGCGTTTCTTCCGAAGTTGAACACGCGGGCTGACTACCCCGAGGTCGTCCAGGACTGGGATGCGCATGGCGTCATGCAGGAGCTTTGCATGGACAACGGGGCCGAGTTCCACAGCGATAGCTTGGAAACGGCCTGCCTCACGCTGGGCATCGAGATCCACTACGCGCCCCGGAAGACCCCTTGGTTCAAAGGAAAGATCGAACGATTTCTAGGTACGTTGAATTCATCGCTCCTCCACGGGGCTCCCGGGACCACGTTCTCGAACATCTTCGAAAAGGATGACTATGACCCGTCGAAGCACGCGGTCGTGCGCCTGAGCACGCTGCGCCACATTGTCATGAAATGGATTGTTGACGTGTACCACGAGCGTCCTCACCGAAGTTTGAAGGTGCCCCCCGCCCAACTCTGGAGGTCGTCGGTGGCCCTGGAAGACATCCAGTTGCCGGACGACCCTGCCCAACTGGATGCGATCCTGGGACGACGAGTGCAGCGATCTCTATCGCACAAGGGCATTGAACTGGACGGCTTGTTTTACAACTCGCCGGAACTGACGACGCTTCGCCGTGAGTTGGGCGAGCGTCTGGAGGTCGAGATCTGCATCAACGACGGCGATATCGGCTCCATCACGGTGCTCTCTCCGGACAAGAAGCGCATGTTTGTTGCACCAGCGTTAGCGCTGTCCTACGCGAAGGGCATGACGGCGTGGCAGCACAAGGTCTGCAAGCGGCATGCAGCGCTGCAACTCGGCAAACACGACTCGGCAGGATGGCAAGAGGCCAAGACGGCCATCGCCGAGATGATCCACCAGGAATTCAACTGGAAGAAGAAAACCAAGCCTCGCGGCACAAAAGCCCCGGCGAAGTCGGCCAAGCGGGTCGGCCGATACATCACGGGCTCGAGTTCGTCGCCTGCGGTGCAAAGCGCGCCTGCCGACGCGGGAGCGGCTCTTCCGACCACCAGCGTGGCGACCTGCCCATCGACAGGTCCGAACGAGCCCGTCGAATCGCCGCCAACGGCTCCGGCCATGCCGCCGATTCCGATGCCGACGAAGACCCTCAAGTTCGCGCCGGTGAAGCGGCAGCGTCAAGAAAGCACATGGAAGGACGAACTCTGATCAATGAAAATTCGAACGAACGACGACATTCGGCGTGTTGTTGAGAGCACGCTCATTCCCCACACCGCCTTTCAATCTGCGGTCCAGCGCCTTCAGCAAGGGCTCGACTACAGCCTTGGCTCGTCAGAGCCGATCTGCCTGGCCGTCGTGGGGGAGTCCAGAACGGGAAAATCGCGTGTGCTCGAGGAGGTCGAAAGCACCCGGCCGCGCTCGCGCACTGCGAACGGTGCGGTGGTTCCCATCCTGCGAATCCGTGTCCCCTCGTCACCAACGGTCAAGGGTTTGGCGGAACTAATGCTGCGGGCGCTGGGCGATCCGAACTGGGAGAAGGGAACTCAGAACAACAAGACGGCTCGGCTGCAAACCCAGATGAAGAAAGCCGGGACCATCATGCTGATGCTGGACGAATTCCAGCACTTCTTCGATAAGGGGACCCAGAAGATCTTTCATGACGCCGCCGATTGGCTCAAGATCCTTGTCGATGAAACCCGCGTGACCCTGGTGGTTTGCGGCCTGGAGAGTTGCCTGCCGGTGCTGTTGCGCAACGAGCAGTTGTCGGGCCGCTTTCTCGCACCCATCTTCATGCGGCGCTTCAACTGGCTCGACGACGGCGATCGAGAAGCCTTCGTCGGCATACTGGACTCATTCACCGTGGCGGTGTCGGAGCATTTCGACATGCCGGATCTGAGCGGTGAGGGCATGGCCTATCGCTGTTGGCTTGCGACCGGGGGGCTTATGGGCTACCTCACCAAGTTTCTGCGTCAGGTCGTCTGGACAGCCTGCGACGAAGGGGCGCGCAAGATCACCCTGGAAGACCTTCGCAAAGCGCACCAACTGTCGGTCTGCAGTGCGACAGAGATGGCACAGGAGAAGTCGCCTTTCAGCCGATCGTTCTCGGCGGAGCCGACGCAGGAGGCCATCTCCATCGCGTTGTCGCTGGGCGAGCATGTCCAGAGCGTTCAGCCTGAGCGCCCGTCCCGCCGTCAAAAGGCACCGGCCAAGCCGTCTCTGGCGCAGACGCTGGCGGCGACCTGAGGCTCGCTCGGCTGACGCCGAGCGAGCGCATCGTTTCACCGTACCCGATTCATGCCCCTTCTTCTGCGAACTCCCTCACCGCGTCCGACGGAGAGCCTGCTGGGCTATGTGCTGCGCCTCTCCGAGGAGAACGGCTACGACTCGCCCTGGCATGTTCTCGTGCAGGCCGGCATTCATCAAGGTGAGATGGCCTCGCCAGGCTTTCCTCACCACAAGCTTTCCTCCCTGACGGGGCGGCCCCTCACGGCCTACGAGGCGATTGCCTATCGAGACTCCGGCAAAACGATCGGGTATCAGTTGTTGGGCCACCACCTTGGCGACTCGTCAGCGTGTCGGCCACTGCGGCTGCGGCACCCGGCATTTTGTCCCTGCTGCGCCGATGAGATGGGCTTCATCGACGCGTTCTGGGATCTGGGGATCGTGATTGCGTGCCCCAGGCACCGAACGGTTTTGACGAAGGCCTGCCCGGTCTGCGGCCTGGGGCTGTCCTGGTTCCGTCCTGGGCTTTTGCAGTGCAAATGCGGCGCGGACCTGCGCGAAGCTGTCCGTCCCGGCGCAAGTGACGCGGTCGTCGGGTTAATGGAAGCGCTGCGATCCAAGTTGCACGGGGAACTGCCATCGCCATCGGCGCCGGGATTGCTGCCATCTGGCGTGTTGGCGATGCTCTCGCTGAAAGAGCTTGTCGCGCTCGTTCGGCAACTCGGCAGCTTCGCGCTGCTGGCGGCATCAGGAAGCTCGGAGGGCAGCGACGAGGCCATCGTTGAAGCGGCCGCCGAATCGCTCGCCGAGTGGCCCATGCAGTTCCATCAACTGCTCCGCAAGCTGGGCGAACTGCCGGGTGCGAAGACGCACTCTCCCAGCCTCGTTGCGAGGCTGGGCGTGTTTTACTCAACCATGCTGAAGGGCAGGCCTGAGCATGCATTCTTGCGCGGCGAGTTTATCCAGTTTGGCGCGCAACAGTGGGGAGAGGGCCTCGTCGATGCGCGGATGCTGTCTGTGGGTACAGATCCGCGATTCACGTCTCGGGCGGCGCTGGCGCGTCGCACAGGCATCGATCCTCGGACCTTGTCCAAATGGGCTGAAGAAGGAAAACTGTCGATCAAGGCCGTGGAAAGCGGGAGCCGAACGCGATACGTAGCCGACGCTTCGGAACTGCCCGCGAAATCCGACGCGCCAGGCCAAATCATCGAGGAGAGGCTCGCAGCCCGACTGCTCGGGATCCCTGTCGCGGTGTTGGCCGCATTGAAGGGATCGCACTATGTGGCCGCAAACAGCCCCGCCATGAAGCGGGGGTACCACAGCGCAGATGTGGAAGTCTTTCGGTTGAAGCTTCTGGGCCGTGCTGCGACGGCTGGCCCGCTGGCTGTGGACGTACCGGCTCGCGACACCATCACGCTGGACGCTGTCATGAGGCAGACGCGTTTCGGCGGCGCCGGCCACAAGGCGGCCTTCCTCGGGAGTTATCTTGACGGCGACGTCGAGGGATTCCGCGTGCCTGGCAGTGGTCAAGCCGAGCTTGTGTTCCTGCGGTCGACGGTAGACGCCTATGCTCGAGCGAGCCGGGCCTCGGGAGCGTCCATCTCGCGGACGGATGCCGGCAAGATGCTTGCGTGCAGCACTGCGGTTGTCGTTGCACTGGTGGCTGGAGGCCACCTTCACGCCAAGTCGGTGCCACACGGGCGGGTGCTGAAGGCATCGGTCGACTCCTTTCTTGAACGGTATGTGCCGCTGCCGCTGATAGCCGTGGACTTGCGGACCAAGGCCGCGACGTTGTTGCACCTTTCTGAGCAAGCGGGGCTGACCCTTCTGCGAATCCCGGCTGGGCGAGGGGGATGCGCGGCCTTCGTTCCGCGAGAACAAGCATCCCGACTTCGGGAATTGCGGCCAGCACATCGCGGGCGTCTGCGACCATCGCCTGGCGAGGCGCTCAGGCGGTATCTGGAAGATCTCGCGCGCTCCGGCGTGAGGCTTCCTCGCAAAGGCAACGTTCCCAATAAAGCCGAGATCGCGCGTGCGTGTGGTTTCGATCGTGGCTTGTTCTCGAAGGATGCGGAGATCGGCAGGCTGCTGCAGCGCGCCAATCATGATGATGGGCTTAGGTTCCAGTTGTCGATCACCGAATCTCCGGAGTTACGCATAGAGCAGTACCTTCAGCGGCTGACGGCGAGTGGGCTGCCCTTGCCGCGGCGAGGCGCGAAGCTGAACAAGTTGCAGATTGCGCAGGCGTGTGGCGTCAACAGGAACGTCCTGCACGCTAATCCCGAACTTCTTCAAATGCTCGACGCGCACATCGACGCACGCCCTGGTCCCGCAGCATGATGGCCAGCGCTGGACCGCTCGAAATCCCGCCGCCGCTCTCAACAATGGATTGGATCCGTCCATGCATGTCGACCACGCCAAGAATGAATTGCTGGGGAAGTTGCGCCAACTTCTTGGGCAGAGCGGTGAGCCCGACAGCACGATAGATCTCGCGGCCTGGCTTGGGGCATAGCTCAAGGACCCCTTGATTGAGCTCGGCGGGGCAACGCCGGCGCAGGTGATGCGCACGGCGTCGGGGCGGCACCAACCGGCGGCGCTGTTGGGACGGATGCGCCGAGGCTTGTCTGGCTGAGCCGTATTTCATTGGCGGCGTTAGCGGCGGTCGTGGATCAGTTAGTCAAATACCTCGGCCAGCTCAGGGTGCTGCTTCAGCAGCGCATCGCGCCCTTGCTCAGCGCTCTTGCGCCAGTTCGACCCGCGTGCCAGCGCGTCCTGCCAAGCCTCGCGCAATGGTGCGCTGCGGTTCCGATCCGTGTGCCACTCAATCAGCGCAGCGGCTTGTGCCAGACCCATGGACTGCGCGTGGCCCTTGGATGACTTGGTGCGCACGGTGACCTGTCGCTCGCCGTGGATGATGAGGCGATGGACCGCTAGACGCTCTGGGGCCGGCAGATTTACCGCGCAAGCGCCAGACTTGGAAAAGGCCACCCCTGGACATGTGTCTTCGAGCAAGAACTCCGTGAAACTCCTTGGCTGCAATGCAATGTTCAGCTCGGGGACCTGTATTACCTGATGACCATTACCGGCGGGCGTCATGAACTCGATCCTTAGTGCGGGCGCCTCTTGGTTGCGACGTTGAGCGGAGGTAAGGCCAGAGAACTCCCGGACCGGCAGTAGCCCTATCTCGAGCGATGAGATCGTGTCGTGGGTGGGTATCTCAGGATCGGCAGGGAGCGCGATCAAGATTTGGCCATCAGCATCGGCGAACTCGAGACCCATCGTCGTCTCGCTGTCCTTCCACCGCACGCCCAGCATGTTGCCTATGGCGACGAATGCGTGCGTTCCAACCAGAACCCCGCGCCAGCGGAAGACGCCATAGTTGGCCAACTTGTGGATGATCCTGAAATGCTTGTCCGGCAGTGGGCAGCATCCCAATGCCATGCTGGCCTGGGCGCGCTGGGCCAGAGCCTCAATGCGACTGGCAGTCTTGGCATGCTCGAACTCGTCGACGAGTTCCTTTACGCGGCCACCGGCCGGTCCCACATAGGTTGAGCGGACATGGCCGTCGGCGTCTCGGAAATTGAAGTAGACGTAGCTCCTGTTCTTGATCTGCCGACGGTGGAACGAGCCCCGCAAGGTCGCGAATCTATCGCTGGTAACACTTCGGGCCATGTCATAGAGCTCGGCGTACGAGGTCTGTGCACCGAGGGAAAGTTCAACAGAGAGTAGGTTCATGGTTACCATACAAAACTCAAGTTGTATGGTAAATGCGGTCTCGCTTGACTTGGTATTTCAAGTCCCTCGACAAGTCGAGCGAGAGAAGTTCGGTGCTCGGTGAGGCCGGCAGGGTGCGCCCGCGACTTCGCCAAGCACTCGGCAGCGCCCTTGGATGTATTCGTTGCTGAGATGGCGCCTCTGGCCGTGCCTGGCGACGGGCCGCGGCGAGGAAGTCCCTTAGCAGCTTCAGCTCCGCGGCCCCCCAGGGGAACAGGAAATGGTGCAACATTGCATTGCGCGAAGGCATGCAAAGGCAGTACATTTGCGTGACACCATTGACGAGACGCTGCCATGTCACGCCTGAAGGACGAAACCCTTTCCATCCGCACCTCCGCCGAGATCAAGCAGCTTTTGCGTTTGGCGGCTGATCGCGAGCGTCGCTCGGTGGCATCGATGATCGAGATCCTGGTGCTGGAGTACGCGCGCAGTCATGACTTGAAACTGGACCGCCCGAACGGAGAGCCGGCAAAGGCGGGGGCTTGACATGGCTGCTCGAGCCACAGGGTGCTACCTGCCCGCCACATCAACGAATCCATGACGGCAGGAACAGACTCATGACGACCACCGAACACCAAATCGAGTTGGACCTGATCAGCAAGCTCGGCGACCTCAAGTACACCTATCGCCCGGAAATCCGCGATCGCGCCGCATTGGAAGCCAACTTCCGCGCCAAGTTCGAAGCGCTCAACCGGGTACATCTGACCGACAGCGAGTTCCAGCGCCTCCTCGATGGCATCGTCACCCCAGATGTTTACAACGCAGCCCAGACGCTGCGCAACTTCAACAGCTTTGAGCGAGACGACGGAACGCCGCTGAACTTCAGCCTAGTGAACATCAGGGACTGGTGCAAGAACGACTTCGAGGTCGTCAATCAGTTGCGTATGAACACCGATAACAGCCATCACCGCTACGACGTGATGCTGCTCATCAACGGTGTGCCGGTAGTGCAAATCGAGCTGAAGACCCTGGCCGTCAGCCCACGCCGGGCCATGCAGCAGATCGTTGATTACAAGATCGATCCCGGCAATGGCTACGGCAAAACGCTGCTGTGCTTCCTGCAGCTCTTCATCGTCAGCAATCGCAGCGATACCTGGTACTTCGCCAACAACAACGCGCGGCACTTCAGCTTCAACGCTGATGAGCGCTTCTTGCCGGTTTACCAGTTCGCCAGCGAGGACAACAAGAAGATCACGCAGCTCGATAGCTTTGCTGAGAAGTTCCTGGCCAAGTGCACCTTGGGCCAGATGATCAGCCGCTACATGGTGCTGGTGGCCAGCGAGCAGAAGCTGCTGATGATGCGGCCGTACCAAATCTATGCCGTCAAAGCCATCGTGGAGTGCATCCACCAGAACTGCGGCAACGGCTACATCTGGCACACCACCGGGTCAGGCAAGACGCTGACTTCGTTCAAGGCGTCCACCCTGCTCAAGGACAACCCGGACATCGACAAGTGCCTGTTTGTGGTGGACCGCAAAGACCTGGATCGCCAGACCCGTGAGGAATTCAACCGCTTCCAGGAAGGCTGCGTCGAAGAGAACACCAACACAGAAGCGCTGGTACGCCGCCTGCTGTCCGACGACTACGCCGACAAGGTTATCGTCACCACTATTCAGAAGCTGGGCCTGGCTCTGGACGGCACCAATAAGCGCAACTACAAAGAGCGTTTGGAGGCGCTGCGCGAAGCTCGCATCACATTCATTTTCGACGAATGCCACCGCTCGCAGTTCGGCGAGAACCACAAAGCCATCAAAGAGTTTTTCCCCAACGCTCAGCTCTTTGGCTTCACTGGCACGCCAATCTTTGAAAAGAACGCCAGCTATCAACAAATTGAGGGACAGCAGGCCAGCTACCGTACCACCGACGATCTATTCCAGCGCTGCCTGCACCAGTACACCATCACCCACGCCATTGAGGACCGCAATGTCCTGCGCTTCCACGTGGACTACTTCAAGCCCGAGGGCAAGAATCCGCCCAAGCCCGGCGAAGGCATTGCCAAACTGAAGGTCATTGAAACCATCCTGGCCAAGCACGACGCCGCTACCAATGGGCGCAAGTTCAACGCTGTGCTGGCGACCGCCAGCATCAATGATGCTATCGAGTACTTCGAACTATTTGCCAACGTTCAGAAGCAGCGAGCGGAGCAAGACCTCGAATTCCGCCCGCTGAACATTGCCTGCGTGTTCTCCCCGCCCGCCGAGGGTAACAAGGACGTGCAGCAGATTCAGGAAGACCTGCCGCAAGAAAAGGAAGACAACCAGCAGGACCCTGAAGGCAAAAAAGCGGCGCTCACCCGTATCGTCGCTGACTACAACGCCCGCTTCGGTACCAACCACCGCATCGGCGAGTTCGACCTGTACTACCAGGACGTGCAGAAGCGCATCAAGGACCAGCAGTACCCGAACACCGATCTACCAGCTGCGCAGAAGATCGACATCACGATCGTGGTGGACATGCTGCTGACAGGTTTCGACTCGAAGTACCTCAACGCGCTGTATGTGGACAAGAACCTCAAGCACCATGGCTTGATCCAAGCGTTCTCGCGGACTAACCGCGTGCTGAACGACAGTAAACCCTACGGCAACATCCTCGACTTCCGCCAGCAGCAGAAGCCGGTCGAAGAGGCGATTGCGCTCTTCTCCGGCGAGAAGATCGACAACCCGCGCGAAATTTGGCTCGTAGACCCTGCGCCCAAGGTCATCGACAACCTGCAGACGGCCACCCAGAAGCTGGCTGACTTCATGCAGTCACAAGGCGTGGCCAATGCGCCGGAAGAGGTAGCCAACCTAAAGGGCGACGCCGCTCGGGCGCAGTTCGTCAACCTGTTCAAGGAAGTGCAGCGCCTCAAGACCCAGCTCGATCAATACACCGATCTTTCCGAAGAACAGAAGGCGCAGATCACCCAGATTGCGCCGCCCGATCAGCTGCAAGGCTTCAAAGGGGTGTACCTGGAGACTGCCAAACGGCTGAAGGAACAGCAGGATCGCGATCAGGCTCCGCCCGAAGTGCAGCAGCTTGATTTCGAGTTCGTGCTCTTCGCATCGGCGGTGATCGACTACGACTACATCATGGGCCTCATTGCGAAGCTGACGCAGCAAAAGCCCGGCAAGCTCACCATGAACCGGGAGCAGCTCATCGGTCTGATCCAGTCCGACGCCAAGTTCATCGATGAGCGCGGGGACATTGCCGAGTACATCCGGGGCCTGCCGGTCAATGAAGCATTGGACGAGAAGCAAATCCGCAGCGGATTTGACCGTTTCAAGGCAGAGAAGAAAGCACGGGAACTGACCGATATTGCCAACCGCCATGGGCTTGAGCCTGACGCCCTGCAAGGCTTTGTCGATGAAATCCTGCGACGCCGCATCTTCGACGGAGAGAAGCTCACCGACTTTCTAGAACCGCTCGGACTCAACTGGAAGAGCCGGCGTGTGAAGGAGTTGGCCCTGATGGAAGAGCTGGCTCCACTGCTGCAAAAGCTCGCCCAGGGCCGAGAGATCGCTGGTCTGGCCGCATATGAGGAGGGACGATGATGGGGGCCGTCTTTGCACAAGGGGCACAGTGGATTCGCGCAGACTTCCATCTGCACACCCGCGCAGACCGCGAGTTCAAGTTCACGGGTGATGACAACTTCTATAACAGCAACTATGTGGATGCACTAGAGAACGCGGGCATCCAGTTGGGAATCATCACCAATCACAACAAGTTCGACTTCGAGGAATTCAAGGCATTACGCAAGACAGCCCTGAAAAAAGGCATCGCACTGCTGCCCGGTGTCGAGCTGTCGGTCAATGACGGTGCCAATGGCATTCATACGCTTGTTGTCTTTTCCGAGGACTGGTTGGCCGATGGTCATGACCATATAAACCCCTTCCTGGGCGTTGCGTTTGAAGGAAAAGTCCCAGCCCAGTACGAGCAGGAAAACGGGCGTTCCTCTCTGTCGCTGCTGGAAACTATCAAGAAGCTGGAAAGCTACCATCGCGACTTTTTCCTTGTCTTTGCCCACGTCGAAGCACCGAGCGGGCTCTGGGCCGAGCTGGATGGGGGGCGTCTGGCCGAACTAGGCCAGAACGAGTTCTTCCGCCGCCGCACCCTGGGCTTCCAGAAGGTACGCACGTACAACAAGCAGCAAGAGAAGAACAAGCCCTGCCGGACCAAAGCGCAGCAGCATCTAGGTGACTGGTACCCCGCCGAACTCGAAGGCTGTGACGCCAAATGCGTAGAGGATATCGGTCAGGGCAAAGCCTGCTATCTCAAATTGGGCGAGCTGTCCTTTGAGGCGGTCAAGTTTGCCTTGAGCGATCCCGCTGCGCGGGTCGCCACGGAGCCACCCAAGCATCAGGCGTCGCACATCCGCAGCATCCACTTCGACGGGGGCATCCTCGATGGGCAGACGCTGCACTTCTCTTCCGAACTCAACACGCTGATCGGCATCCGGGGCAGCGGCAAGTCATCCATCCTGGAGGCGGTGCGCTACGCCCTCGATATTCCACGAGGTGAGAAAGCGCAGGACACCAAGTACAAGGACGAGTTGATCCGGCACACCCTTGGCAGCGGCGGCAAGGTCACGCTGACAGCCTGCGACGTGTACGGACAGGAGTTCACCATCTCCCGCATCTTCCGCGAAGCGCCGAACGTCTACCTAGGCGGCAAGTTGCAGCCCGGCGTGTCGATCCGGGAGACCGTACTGCGTCGCCCGATCTACTTCGGCCAGAAAGACCTTTCCAGCACCGGCGAAGGCTTCGAGACCGATCTGGTGGAAAAGCTGGTTGGCGAGAAGCTGCGTGTGCTGCGTGACGAGATCGAGGCCCAACGCCAGCGTGTGCGCGACGCTGCTCAGCGCTGGCTCAAGCTCAGCAACACGGCCGAACTCAAGCGCGACTTCGAGACCCAGCTCAATGATGCCAATTTCCGTCTGACCAAGTTCGCGGAGCACGGCGTTGCGGACAAGCTCCAAAAGCGCCTCGGCTTCCAGCAGGACGCCACTGCGCTCGCGCGCATGAAGGAGCGGGCAGACAGCTTCATCCTCGCCCTGGGGCAATTGATTGCCGAGCATGAGGACGAGTTGCGCAACGCGACGAGTTACGTGTCCAAGCAGAACCCAGATTTCTTCACGGCCTACTACGCCGAGTTCTCCAAGCTCGTTGCCAAGGTCGATCAGCTCAAGCAGATCGAGCAAGACGCGCGAGCCATTGCGGGTCGCCTCCAGGCCAAACAGGGCGAGTTTGAAGGCGCAAGCAAGAATCTTCGGGAGGAGTTCGCACAAGTCGAGCGCCAACTGGCTCAGGAGCTCAAGCAAACCGGCATGACAGCTATCCAGCCGGACGACTTCCTGACCCAACAGCAACGCAAGACCAAGTCGGAGCAAATGCTGGAGGCGTTGGCCAAGCAGGAATCACAGCAGACCAGCATCCGCGACGCACTGTTTGCAGAGATAGACAAGCTCAATGAGCTCTGGCTGCGCGAGTTCAACACCATCAAGGCGGAACTGGACGGCGTGAACGCTGGCCACACTGCACTGCAGATCGAAGCCGACTTCAAGGGCGACAAGGAAGCCGCGATCAGCTTCATGCAGCAACTCTTCAAGGGCAGCAACATCCGCGAAACCACCCTGCGCGCAGTAATGGAGGACTATGCCGACTTCGGCGGCCTCCTGCGTGCCCTGCCGGGAGCCTTGGCGAAGGCCGGTAGCACACCCGAGGTCTTCGAAAAGACCTTCATGCAGAACCTGACTGAGTTCGTCAGCTGGCAGGTGCCCAACCGCTTCGTCATCCGCTATCGCGGCAAAGAGTTGAAGCACCACTCTCTCGGGCAGCGCGCTTCAGCGCTGCTGCTGTATGTGCTCAGCCAACGCCAGAACGACGTGATCATCATCGACCAACCGGAAGACGATCTGGACAACCAGACCATCTACGACGATGTGATCAAGCTGCTGCGTGAGATGAAACCTTACGCCCAGTTCATCTTCGCCACCCACAACGCAAACTTTCCAGTGCTGGGTGACGCCGAGCAGGTGCACGCCTGCCAATACCAGGACGAGAAGGTCGCCACGCGAAGCGGAAGCATCGACGCCCGTCCAGTGCAGGACGCCATCATCAAAATCATGGAAGGAGGCCAAGAAGCCTTCAACCGTCGCAAAGAGGTCTACAACTTATGGAAACCACAGAGCTGATCGACCTGCTCAGCCGAGGCGAGGACAGTCGGCAGCAGTTCAAGACGGACATGAACAATGCCGACGCCTTGGCGGCAGAGATCGTTGCCTTCAGCAACACCGCTGGTGGGCGCATCTTCATCGGGGTGAACGACGACGGTTCGGTACGCGGCCTATCCGGCGCCGACGTTTCTCGTCTCAACCTCCTCATCGCCAACGTGGCCTCACAGGTCGTGCGTCCCGCCGTGAACCCGCTCACGGAAAACGTGCCCCACCCGGCAGGCACGGTGCTGGTGCTCTCCATCGCTGAGGGCGTTAACAAGCCCTACATGGACAAGAACGGCGCAATTTGGGTGAAGAACGGCTCGGACAAGCGCCGCGCCACCTCGCGCGAGGAATTGCAGCGGCTGTTCCAGCAGGCGGGCTTGGTGCACGCCGACGAAACGCCCGTGGCGGGCTTGAGCGCGGGCGATGTGGACATGCCCTATTTCGAAGCCTTTTTCGAGCAGCAATTCGGTGAGCCACTCGCCCAGCACAACCAGCCGCTGCCACAGTTGCTGACCAACATGAACCTGATGAACCAGGGGCAGCTCAACGTGGCGGGCGGCCTGCTATTCGCAAAGACACCGCAGTACGCGCTACCCGCCTTCATCGTCAAGGCCGTCGCTTTTGTCGGCACAGAGATCGAGGACGAGCGCTACATCGACAGCCGGGACATCACCGGCAAGCTGGCTGATGTGTTCCAGCAGACGCTGGGCTTCATCGTCGCCAACACCCGAGCCGCGCAGGGCGAGCAGGGCTTCAACACCCAGGGCCAGCCTGAGATTCCGCGCATCGTCTGGGAAGAGTTGGTCGCCAACGCCCTCATCCACCGCGACTACTTCGTCAGCGCGCCGGTCCGTGTTCTGGTGTTTGCGGATCGGGTCGAGATCATCAGTCCCGGCCACCTGCCCAACAACCTGACCATCGAGAACATCAAGGCTGGCAACTCCAATATGCGCAATCCCATCCTGGCATCGTTTGCCGCCAAGCTCCTGCCGTATCGCGGACTGGGTAGCGGTCTACTGCGTGCCTTACGAGCCTGGCCGCAGATTGAACTAATCGACGACCGAGTCGGGAATCTGTTTAAGGCCATCGTCGCGCGGCCGCAGGAGTAACGCGCATGAGTGAAAAAGTAGAATGCCCTTTGGTTCCACGGTTGAGGTTTCCTGAATTCCGAGAAGCCGCAGAATGGGGTAGTGAAAAGTTGGAGCAACTTATCACTACGGTTAGTCCCCCCTTGAAACTGCAATCGTCCAGCTATCGGATGCAAGGTAAGTTTCCCATCATCGACCAGTCCCAAGGACCCATTTGCGGCTGGACTGATGATGAGAGCGCTGTAATTACTGAATCGCTGCCACTCATCGTATTTGGCGACCACACCTGCACCCTCAAGTTTGTTGACAAACCATTTGCACAAGGCGCCGATGGCATCAAAATTCTCAAAGCAAAATCCGCCATCTCCGCTGAATATCTGTTCCATTCCCTCAGCCACCGTCAGTTGGCGATGGAAGATTACAAGCGTCATTTTTCAATACTGAAAGAGCGTGCAGTTGTTTTTCCGGACATCAAGTCTGGAGAACAACAAAAAATCGCCGACTGCCTGTCTTCCCTTGATGAGCTGATCACAGCGGAAACCAGGAAGCTGGACACCCTCAAGACACACAAAACGGGCCTAATGCAACAGCTTTTCCCCCGCGAGGGTGAGACGCTGCCTCAACGGCGCTTCCCGGAATTTGCGGATACAGAGGAATGGCCGGAGTGGAGCATAGGTCAGCTTGGGGAAGTAATCACAGGCAACACTCCGAGCACATCAAAGCGTCAATACTATGGCGGCGAGTTTGATTTCGTTTCTCCTGCCGATATTTCAGATCACCGATTTATTGAGAAAACAAAAACATCCCTAACCAAGCTTGGCCTCGAGCAGACAAGGCAAATTGCAGAAGGCAGCGTTTTATTTGTCTGCATTGGGTCAACGATTGGCAAGGTCGCGCAGAACAAGTTTAGGTGCGCGACCAATCAACAGATAAACTCTCTGGTTCCGTTCGCCGACTTCTCCGGAGATTTCATCTACTACCTGTTACTCCGAGAGTCTGCGCGCATATCGGAGTTGGCTGGAAATCACGCGGTTCCAATCATCAACAAGACAACATTTTCAGAGATTATTGTGCGTTGTCCCAAGAAGAGGGAGCAAGAGCGAATCGCAGAAAGCCTTGGAGCACTCGATAAATCGATTGACATCCAGGCCCAGAAAATAGGCGCACTCAAGACCCACAAAATGGGCCTGATGCAGCAACTTTTCCCCGTACTTGATGGGGTTTCAGCGTGAAGCCAGGCCAGACCGTTGCCGACCTCACTGCCCTTGCCACCCTATTGCGTGCGGAACTGGAAGCCAAGAAAACCATCCTGCTCTACGCCTACAACGGCACCGGCAAGACTCGGCTGTCCATGGCTTTCAAGGACATGGGCAAGCAGGGCGAGGCCCGCGATACCCTGTACTTCAACGCCTTCACCGAAGATCTGTTCCACTGGAACAATGATCTGGCAGACGATTCTGATCGCCGCTTGCTGCTCAATAGGGATTCGCGCTTTTTCCAGGGCTTGTTCGAGCTGGAAATGGACAACCGCATCCGCCCGCTGCTGCGACGTTATGCAGACTTCGATTTCCGCATCGACACTCAAGGCGCCGAGTGGGCAGTGCGCTTTTCGCGCTTGGTAGACGGGCAGACCGTTGACAACATTAAGGTATCGCGCGGCGAGGAAAACATCTTCATCTGGTGCTTCTTCCTGGCCGTGGTCGAACTGGCGATGGACCCGGAGATCGAGGCTTACCAGTGGGTGAAGTACTTGTATATCGACGATCCGATTTCCTCGCTGGATGAGCACAATGCGATCGCCGTTGCCAACCATCTGGCGCAATTGCTTAAACGGCAGGACAACAAGCTGAAGACGGTGATCTCCACGCATCACACTTTGTTCTTCAATGTCCTGTGCAACGAGATGGGCAAGGCCCGCAGGTATGTCGTCAACAAACAATCGGCAAGCGGTAGCTATCTGCTGCGCCCCGAAGATGGCGACACGCCATTCTTCCACCACGTAGCTGCCTTAGCCGAGCTGTACCAGGCTATGCAGGAAGACCGGTTGTTTACCCACCACTTCAACATGCTGCGCACGATTCTGGAGAAGACGGCCAGCTTTCACGGGCACAAGAATTTCTCGGTATGCATCAAGCAAGACGATGACGACCCGGACGGCATTCTGCACACGCGCCTGATCAACATCCTCAGCCACGGCAACTATTCGCTATATGAGCCGCAGCAGATGCTCGATGAGAACAAGGCTTACTTCAAGAAGATTCTGAACGACTTCCTGAATCGCTACCCATTCAATCCCGATTTGTTCCCGCAGGCTCCTGAGGCCGCAACAGCAGGTACATCATGACCGATCTCGAAAAACGAAAACTGGGCGCGACCCTCTGGGCCATTGCCGACCAACTGCGCGGCGCGATGAATGCGGATGACTTCCGCGACTACATGCTGGCCTTCCTGTTTCTGCGCTATCTGTCGGACAACTACGAAGCAGCCGCCCAGAAAGAGCTGGGGTCGGACTACCCGCCGCAGATCGATGGTTCGGTCTCCACGCCGCTGCAGCAATGGTATGAAGGCAATCTAGACGATGTGCCCGAGTTCGAGAAACAAATGCGCCGCAAGGTGCATTACGTTATTGAGCCGCAATACCTGTGGGGCAATATCGCCGAGATGGCTCGCACACAGCACGCTGAGTTGCTCATCACGCTACAAGCCGGCTTCAAATACATCGAGGAAGAATCCTTCGCCAGCACCTTCCGGGGGCTGTTCTCGGAGATCAACCTGGCGTCGGACAAGCTGGGCAAGACCTACGCCGAGCGCAATGCCCGCCTGTGCAAGATCATCGCCGAAATCGCCAAGGGCCTGGGCCAGTTCTCCACCGACAGCGACACCCTGGGCGACGCCTATGAATACCTGATTGGCCAGTTCGCGGCAGGCTCGGGCAAGAAGGCTGGCGAGTTCTACACGCCGCAGCGCATTTCAGACATCCTGTCGGCCATCGTCACGCTGGACAGTCAGGAGCCCGCCACGGGCCAGCGTTCGCATCTGGACAGCGTGCTCGACTTCGCTTGCGGTTCTGGCTCTTTGCTGCTGAACGTGCGCCACCGGATGGGGCCGCATGGCATCGGCACGATTCACGGGCAGGAGAAGAACATCACCACCTACAACCTGGCGCGCATGAACATGCTGCTGCACGGGGTGAAGGACTCGGAGTTCGAAATCTTCCACGGCGACACCCTGCTCAACGAGTGGGACATGCTGCGTGAAACCAACCCTGCCAAGATGCCGAAGTTCGACGCGGTTGTGGCCAACCCGCCATTCAGCTACCGCTGGGAACCGAGCGAGGCGCTGGGCGAGGACACCCGCTTCAAGAACTATGGCTTGGCACCGAAGTCTGCCGCTGACTTTGCCTTCCTGCTGCATGGTTTCCACTTCCTGAAGCAGGACGGCGTGATGGCCATCATCCTGCCTCACGGCGTGCTGTTCCGTGGGGGGGCTGAGGCGCGTATCCGCACCAAGTTGCTCAAGGATGGGCATATTGACACGGTGATCGGCCTACCGGCGAACCTGTTCTTCTCCACGGGCATTCCGGTGTGCATCCTGGTGCTGAAGAAGTGCAAGAAGCCCGATGACGTGCTGTTCATCAACGCGGCTGAGCACTTCGAGAAGGGCAAACGGCAGAACCAGCTGCTGCCCGAGCACATCGACAAAATCGTCGATACCTACCGCTACCGAAAGGAAGAGCCTCGCTACTCGCGTAGGGTGCCTTTGGAAGTCATCGAGAAGGAACACGACTTCAACCTGAACATCTCGCGCTACGTGAGCACGGCCGAGGCAGAGGAAGAAGTCAAACTGGCGGCCGTGCATGCGGAGCTGGTGGCGTTGGATCAGAAGATCAGGGCAGCCACCGATCAACACAATGAATTCCTCAAGGAACTGGGGCTGCCACCGCTCCCTTACGGCGCCGAAGTAGAACGGTAAGGGCTACCGCTGGCAATCTGGCTGCCTTCTTCGAGCTCAATGACTGTGGCTGCTGCTGCGGTGCGTTGATGCAAGTAAGCGTCTGACCATGCGGCGTCGGTCGGCAGCAAGCCATGGCCCTACTTGCTGGTGTCGTATGACGAGATGTCGGAGTCGGGGCGGTTGGCGAATTTTGTGCGGTTCGAGGTGAGCCGGTGCACCCGTGATCAAGTTGCAGCTGGTCGAACAAGTCGCAACTTGCGGGCGTTCCAGGCGTGCAGAATCAGCCGCAATGTACGGACTCAGGGTGGATGTGTTTAACAGGACAAGCGGCAATGCCGATCGCAATCGCAGTTCGTACGCAGTTTTCAGACAGCCATTTTCGTGACGTGCTGATACGCGCACTCAGGTCGTGGGACATCGACAGCATCCATATCGCCTCCGGCTTTTTCAACGATTTCACCGCCGAGCTGGCGGACTGGGCTCCTGACTTCCAGATCGACGAAGAGATGGGCGGAAAGGAGGTGTTCCTGTATGGCGGATACCACGAGAAGGCGGATTCAATGTGTGCCCTCAGGGACGCGCTCGTCAAATGCGGGATCAACACCAGCGCCAATCGACTACGCGCGCCTCGTACTGGCGAGCAAGCACTTAGATGGCACGCGAAAGTCTCAGTTTTCGTCAGTGGGGAGCGACCCGTGCTGGCGATCGTGGGCAGCAGCAATCTCACAAGTCCCACGATGTATGGGAACAGCGAGCACAAGTTCGTTGCGTCACCGGAGCGCGTCAATGTTGAGGCTGACAGCTTCTATTGGCTGCGCACGCACGCAGATGCTGATCAAGCCGTGCACGATGCGTTCCACTACTGGGGCGGCGGTCGACTCGCGCCTCACATCGCGTTTTACGATGAAAAATTCGACGATGAAGTCGAGCGGCTGATGCGACCGCTGCTCAAGACGGTTCTCTCGTACCCCTGGCAGCGTCTCTAGCCTTAGCCATACGACCGCATGTGGCGGGCGGTTCCTATCGCGCTGCGGCATCGCCAAGCGATGGGGAAGTGGTCTGGTCTGGTGTCAGAGTGCCAGTCCGATGCGTCGTCCTTGAAGCTAGGGCTTGCAGCTTATGCGTTAATGTTGGCGGAAACTTGCAGCTTATGGGGGTCGAAGCTTGCAGCTTATGGTGAGTGGAGCTTCGCTAAGTGCTTGTCAGATAAGGGCTTGAACTTGCAGCTTATGAGTCAGCGCACACACGTTGCCCGGCGGTGCCTTCAGCGACTTCCGTCCGTTGCTGCGCTCCGGCCTTCGATCAGTTGCCTCAGCCACGGCCTCAGCCCGAACAGCAGCGCACCGGTCACCAGGCTGCCCACCGCCAACTGCGTGAACAGCGTCGCATAGGCTGCATTGGTGGCCAGCGCCGCGCCTTCCACCGGCTGGGTGACGACGCCCGAGAAGTCGCCGGCGAAGAGCGACGCCAGCCCGGTCACGAGCATCCACGCGCCCATCATGACGCCCTGGTACTGCCGTGGTGCCAGGCGGCCGATCATGGCGTAGCCGACGGGTGAGATCAGCAGTTCGCCCACGCTCTGCAGCACGTAGCTGAGGAACAGCCAGAAGAAGTCCGAGCGACCGGTGGCGGGATCGGCGAAGTGGATGCCCAGCGGCAGTGCGAGGAAGCCCAACCCCATCAGTACCAGCGAGGCCGAGAACTGCGCCGGGATGTCCACCGGCCAGCCGCGGGCGCGCCAGCGTGTAAACACCGCCGCTAGCCACGGCCCGCCGATGACGATGACGACCGTGTTGATGTTCTGTACCCATTGCGGCGCGACCGGCACGCCCCAGACGTTCATCCAGACGTTGCCCACGGCGAATAGCTGCAGCCCGTTGGGCGCCATCTGGTAGAGCGACCAGAACACCAGTGAGCCCAGCGCCAGCACCAGGTAGGCCAGCATGCGGCGGCGTTCGTCCGGCACCGGGTGGCGCAGCGTGACCCAGGCCAGCGCCGCGCCGACCGCGCCGCACAGCGCCTTCATGCCGATGGCAGTGTCGCCGGGCTGGCGCAGCAGCCAGGCTAGCAGCGGCACGAGGCCTGCCAGCACGGCCAGGCCGACGGCGAAGCGGCCCCAGAAGTCCATGCCCTGGCTGCGCGACAGCGGCGTGTCGCGGTCGGCCAGCGAGCGCCAGAAGACCAGCGCCAGCACGATGGCGCCGGCATTGCCCAGCGTCGCGAACCAGAAGATCGTGCTGTAGGCCTCGGTCAGCTGGTACTGGCCCGCCACCGTGAAGCCGACGAAGAAGCCGACGTTCATGCCCGCGTAGTTCCACAGGAAGGCGCTCTCGCGGCGTTCGTCCTGCGGCTCGAAGCGCTGGGTCAGCATCATGTTGATGCACGTGACGTTCAGCCCGCTGCCTGTCAGGAACAGCGACAGGCCCCAGTACAGCCCGTCCAGCGAGCCGGTGGCGATGGTGCCGCAGCCCAGCACCTGCAGCGCCATGCCGCCGACGAACAGGTTGCGGTTGCTCAGGAACCGGCCGCCGAGGTAGCCGCCGAACAGGTGCAGCCCGTAGTTGAACGCGCCGAACAGGCCCATCATCAGCGCTGCCTGGTCGCTCCCGAAGCCCAGGCGCCGCGTGCAGTACAGCACCAGCGTGGACTGCAGCACGGCGAAGCCCAGCGTCGCGAAGACCTGGATGGAGAAGAGGACGGCCGATCCCTCCGGGATGCGGGCCCAACGGTGTTGCAGTCGGTTCATGGGGCCGCGATTGTCCGGCCAAGCTGCAGGAGGTCCCGTGTGTCAGGCCTGCGGTCGGAACGAGCGGTAGGCGCCGCGCCGCTCGGGCCGCGTCAGCACCAGCTGCCACAGCTGCCCCTGGCGCGAGCGGAAGAAGCCCGCGCAGCTGAGCAGGTAGTAGCGGAACATGCGTCGGAATGCCTCGTCATACCGCGGGGCCAGGCGCGGCCAGGCTGCCTCGAAGCGTTCGGCCCAGCACATCAACGTGCGGTCGTAGTCGGTCCCGAAGTTGTGCCAGTCCTCGATGACGAAGCGGCCCTCCACCTCGTCGGCCAGCTCGCGCGGGGAAGGTAGCTTGCCGTTGGGAAAGATGTAGCGCTCGATCCACGGATCGGTGTGCGGCGCGCTGCGGTCTACGCCGATGCTGTGCAGCAGGAATAGGCCGTCCGGCGCCAGCAGCCGTCGTGCCGTGTCGAAGTAGAGGCCGTAGTTCTTCAGCCCCACGTGCTCGAACATGCCGACCGAGACGATCTTGTCGAAGCGACCCTGCAGCGAGCGGTAGTCCTGCAGCAGCAGCGTGACGGGCAGCCCTTCGCAGCGCTGTTCGGCCAGCGCCAACTGCTCCCGGCTGATCGTCACGCCGGTCACGCGCGCGCCGTGGCGCTGCGCCGCGAAGCGCGCCAGGCCGCCCCAGCCGCAGCCGATGTCCAGCAGCGTCTCGCCCGGCTGCAGCTCCAGCTTGCGGCAGATCATCTCGAGCTTGTGTTCCTGGGCCTGTTCCAGGTTCCGCGCGCCGGCGCCCCAGTAGGCGCAGGAATAGATCATGCGAGCGTCCAGCATGGCCTCGAACACGTCGTTGCCGGCGTCGTAGTGGCGCTCGCCCACCTGGTGCGCGCGCTCGGCCGTCTGCAGGTTGAACAGCCGCTGGCGCAGGCTCTCGGCTAGCACCTTCAGCCTGGCTAGGCCCGGCACGGTGCGGTCCAGCTCGGCGCGGATGAGCCGCTCGAACATCATGTCCAGCCGTTCGCAGTCCCAGTCGCCGTCGACATACGACTCGCCGGCTCCGAGCGACCAGTGCGCCAGGATGCGGCGGTAGGCCCGCGCGTCGTGGACGCGCATGTCCCAGGGCCGCGTGCCGTTGATCTGTACGTCGGCGCGGGCCAGCAGCTCGCGCAGCACCTGGGGTGGATGCGCGGCCGGTTGCGGCTGGGGTCGGCGGGGGCGGGTTAGCGCGGCTTGCTCGGACTGCATGAGCGACGGCTCCTTCCAACGACATCGCCAGGCCTCGTGGGCCCGGCTGATGGACCGAGTGTGCCGCCGGGGGCGCATCGCCGCAGCCCCATGGATCAATGTCCCAGTAAACAGCGGGTCAGGCGCTTGCGAGGCCCCAGCCGAACGGGTCTGCCGGGTTGATCAGCAGCGTCGCTTCGGCGTTGATGAAGGCCTGGCCGCGGATCGTGGGCACGATGCTTGCCGCTTCTGCCGCGTGAGCCTCGTACCAGCCCTCGAACACGCTGCCGATGACGCTGGCCTGCCGCCAAACGTGGCCCGGCGCCAGCTTGCCGCGTGCCGCGAGGCAGGCCAGCTTGGCGCTGGTTCCGGTGCCGCAGGGCGAGCGGTCGTATTCGCCGCCGGGGCACAGCACGAAGCTGCGGCTGTCGGCCAGCGCCGGGTCGGCCTCTGCGAACAGTTCGATGTGGTCGATGGCCGCGCCACCGGCGCCGCGGTGGCCCTGGGCGTTCAGCGCCTCGGCCAGCCGGCCGGCGTAGTCGATCAGCGCACCGACGCGTTCGGGTGCGATCACCTGGCCATGGTCGGCGCACAGGAAGAACCAGTTGCCGCCCCACGCGATGTCGCCGGTGACGAGTTGACCCGTTGGCAGCGTCACGGTCACGTCTGCCGCCAGCCGCCAGGCCGGCACGTTGCGCACGCTCACCCGGCCGTCGTCGTGCAGCGTGGCGCGCACGTCGCCTACCGGCGTCTCGATGACGTGCTCGCCCGGCTGGATTTGCCCCAGGTGAGCCAGCGTGGCGACCAGGCCGATGGTGCCGTGGCCGCACATGCCGAGATAGCCGGCGTTGTTGAAAAAGATGACACCGGCCGTGTGCGCTGGGTCCTGCGGCGCGCACAGCAGCGCGCCGACGAGCACGTCGCTGCCGCGCGGCTCCAGCAGCGTCGCGCGGCGGAAGCGATCGTGCTCGCCGGCCAGGCGGTCGCGGCGCTCGGCCATCGAGCCGCTGCCGAGGTCCGGGAAGCCGGCGGTGACGACGCGCGTTGGCTCGCCGCCGGTGTGCGAGTCGATGACGTGGATGCGCTTCACGGCTGCGAGCGGCAATGATCGGGCCGCGTGGCCAGCGCCTTCGCCACGAGTGCCTCCACGCGGGCGCGCTCGTCGCCCACCAGCGGCAGCCGCGGGCGGCGCATGGGCTCACTGCCTACGCCCACCAGCGCATCGATGAGCTTGAGGTTCTGCACCAGCTTGGTGGAGACGTCCAGGTGCAGAAGCGGCGTCATCCAGCGGTAGATCGCGCGGGCCTCGTCCCAACGGCCGGCCTGCATCAGCTCGAACAGCGTGACTGTCTCGCGCGGGAAGGCGCAGCCGACGCCGGCCAGCAGGCCGTCGCAGCCCAGCGCCAGGCCCTCGAACGCGAGGTCGTCCACGCCCATGAAGAGCCGGTAACGGTCGCCCAGCAGGTTGCGCAGGTCGGTGATGCGCGTCACGTCGCCGCTGCTCTCCTTGATGGCGGCGACATGCTCGCAGTCGGCCAGCTCGGCGAAGTGCTCGGGCCTCAGGTCCACGCGGTAGGCGACCGGGTTGTTGTAGACCATCAGCGGCCGCTGTGCCGCGTTGGCGTAGGCGCGCACATTGGCCATCGCCTCGCGGGCATCTGCCACGTAGATGACCGATGGCATCACCATGTAACCCGCCACGCCGAGCGCGTTCGCGCCCTCGATGAAACGCAGCGCCTCGCGCGTGCTGCCCTCCGACACGGTAGCCAGCACCGGCACGCGGCCATTGGCGGCGTCCAGCGCGCAGCGCGCCACGGCCAGCTTCTCGTCCAGTGTCAATGTGCTGGCTTCACCCAGCGAGCCGCAGCAGACCACACCGTGGATGCCGTTGCGGATCTGGAAGTCGATGTGCCGGGCCGTGCCGGCGAAGTCCAGGCTCTCGTCGGCGTGGAACTTGGTGGTGACGGCGGGAAAGACGCCGCGCCAGGGGACGTTGTGCATCGCTGGGCTCCTTGTGGGAGCCCGATGTTCGCTCAGAAGCGGCGCCTGTTGCCGGGGTCAGGCCCGCGCAGCAGCGGCGTCGAGCTTGAAGGCGGCCACCGTCTCCGCCAGCGCCTGGGCCTGGCTGCGCAGGCTTTCGGCCGCGGCGGCACTTTCTTCCACGAGCGCGGCGTTCTGCTGCGTGACCTGGTCGAGCTGGCTGACGGCGTCGCCCACCTGGCCGATGCCTTTGCTCTGCTCGGTGCTGGCGGCGCTGATCTCGCCGATCAGGTCAGCCACGCGGCGCACCTGGCCCACCACGTCGTCCATCGTGCGGCCGGCCTCGCCGACAAGCGCGTTGCCCGACTCCACGCGCTCCACGCTGGCGCCGATGAGCGTCTTGATCTCGCGCGCGGCCTCCGCCGAGCGCCGCGCCAGCGAGCGCACCTCGCCGGCCACAACGGCGAAGCCGCGGCCCTGCTCGCCGGCGCGGGCCGCCTCGACGGCGGCGTTCAGCGCCAGGATGTTGGTCTGGAACGCGATGCCGTCGATGGTGCCGATGATGTCGGCGATCTTCTGGGAGCTGGTCGTGATCTGTGCCATCGTGCCGACGACCTCGTTCATGACGCGGCCGCCGGTCTCCGCGACGCGGGCCGCGGCGTCGGCCAGTTGTGCGGCCTGGCGGGCGGTATCAGTGTTGTGGTTGACCGTGGCGCTGAGCTCCTCCATCGAGGCGGCTGTCTGCTGCAGGCTGCTGGCCTGCTCCTCCGTGCGCTGGCTCAGGTCGGCATTGCCCTGGGCGATCTGCCCGCTGGCCGTGGCGACGCTCTCGGCGTTGCCGCGCACCGAGCTGACGATGCCCACCAGCGAGTCGGCCATGCGCTGCAGCGCATTCAGCAGCTGGCCGGCCTCGTCCGGGCGTTCGCTGGCCAGGTGCAGCCGCAGGTCGCCGCCGGCGACCGTCTCCGCCGCATGGACCGCCTCGCGGATCGGCGCAACCACCGAGCGCGTAATCAGCCACGCCAGCGTCGCGCCGAGCACGCCGGCGGCGATGGCCAGCGCCAGCACGGTGTCGCTTGCGAAATCGACGAGGTCGTTCGCCGACTTGGCCGAGTCCTGCATCAGCTGCCGCTGGAAGTCCATCAGCGCGTTCAGCGTAACGAGCATGGTCTCGCGCTTCTTGCGTGCCTCGCCGAGCAGCAGGCTGCGTGCCTCTGCGCTCTCGCCGGCGCGGTGGAGCTGGATGACGCGGTCGATGGACGCCGCGTAGGCGTCGCGGGCGTCGCCGATCTCTTTGAGCAGCTCGCGGCCCTTGGGACGCTGGATGCTGTTGTCCAGGCTCTTGATGATCTCGGCGTCCGCGCGGCGCACGTCGGCAATCCGCCCGACGCCGCGTTGCGTCTCGGCGTCGTTGTCGGCCAGCACGATGTTGCGCACGGCCAGCGCGATGACGTTGACGTTGTCCTTGAACTGGCTCAGTTGAGCCACCTTCGCGAGGCGGTCGTTGACCATGATCTCCAGCTGGTCATTGATGCGCACCAGCGAATGGCGCGCATACGCGGCGAGGAGGATGCTGAAGGCGATGCAGGTGGCAAACGCGAGCGCCAGCCGCATACCGATGCGCATGTTGTTGAGTAGATTCATCGGGTCTCCCTGATTGGATGTATTGGGGTTCCAGGCCGTCTGGCCAACCAAAAATTGTCTCGTCGGGTGGCGTGGCCGTCCAATTGCAATGCCACGGTGTTCGCCAGGTGGATTCGGCTCATTAACAATGGACGCCTGGCGCGTTCAAGGAGTAGCGATGGCGATGGAAGCGAGTTGGGGCGATCGCGTGCTGGCACTGGTTGCCCAGCCCCCGGAGCCCGTGTTCGAGGCCAGCCCCAGGCCGGCCCATGCCGCAGCGCGTGCCATTGAGGCTGCCGCCAGCAAGGCCGCGCTCGCCGCCGGCACGCTGGCGCTGCCGGCCGGGCCACTGGGCTGGGCCACCATCGCACCGGAGATGATGGCCGTCTGGTACATCCAGCGTCAGCTGGTGGCCGACATCGCCGCGCTCTACGGCCGCAGTGCCGAGCTGGGCCCCGCGCAGATGATGTGGTGCCTATTCCGCCACACGGCCGCCCAGGCCTTGCGCGATCTCGGCGTGCGGGTAGGCGAACGCGTCATCGTGCGGCCCGCTGCCCAGGCGCTGCTGCAGCGTCTGGCGGGTGCCGTGGGCCTGCAGCTTGGCAAGCAGGTGGCCGGGCGGGCCGTGTCACGCTGGATGCCGCTGGTGGGCGCCGCCGGCGTGGGTGCCTATGCCTGGTGGGATACCCGGCAGGTCGGCCGGGCGGCGCTGCAGCTGTTCGAACGGGACATCGTCATCGACAACCCGGCTTGATTCGCCCCTGGCGTCTGTCACACTTGGTAACGTGCAACGCCCCACCATCATCGACATCGAGGCTTCCGGCTTCGGCCGAGGTAGCTATCCCATCGAGGTGGGCTTCGTGGCCCCGGACGGCGCGCTGTTCTGCGGGCTGATCCGCCCGGAATCCGACTGGCTGCATTGGGACGGCGCCGCCGAAGCCTTGCATGGCATCAGCCGCGAGCTGCTGCTGGAGCACGGCCGGCCCGCCCGCTGGATCGCCCAGCAGCTCAACACCCGCCTGGCCGGCTGCACCGTCTATTGCGACGGCTGGGGGCATGACTTCACGTGGCTCGCGAGGCTGTACGACGCCGTCGGCCTGCGGCCCAGCTTCAAGCTGGAGGACCTGCGCCGCCTGCTCAACGAGGACGAGGCCCAGCGCTGGAAGAGCGCCACCGAGGCCGTCCGGGCACGGCAGGCGTTGACACGGCATCGGGCCAGCAGTGATGCGCGGGTGTTGCAGCTGGCGCTGGACGAGGTGAAGGGGGCGGTCAGCTGCTGAGCCGCGGGATGCCCGGGGCTAGGCCAACAACCCGGCGTACCGCTCCCGCAGCGACTTCTTCTGCACCTTCCCCATCGCATTCCGCGGCAACTCGGCCACGACAACAATGCGCTTGGGCACCTTGAACCCCGCGATGCGGGCCTTCAGCTCGTGGATCAGCGCCTCGGTGTCCGGCTCGCCCACCGGCGTGATGACGGCCACGACCGCCTCGCCGAAGTCCGCGTGCGGCACGCCGATGACAGCGGACTCACCCACGCCGGGCAGCTCGTTCAGGAAGCCTTCCACCTCCGCCGGGTAGACGTTGAAACCGCCGCTGATGATGAGGTCCTTGCTGCGGCCGATCAGCGTCAGGTAGCCCTTGGCGTCCAGCCGGCCGACGTCGCCGGTCTTGAACCAGCCGTCCGCGGTGAACTCCTCTGCCGTCTTCTCCGGCATGCGCCAGTAGCCGGCGAAGACGCCGGGTCCGCACACCTGCACATGGCCGATCTCGCCGACATCGCAAGCCGTGCCGTCGTCGCGCAGCACCCGCAGCCCGACGTCCGGCAGGGCCGGGCCGACCGTACCGCCGACGCGTTCGCCGTCTGCCGGCCGGCAGGGGTTGGAGGTCAGCATCAGCGTCTCGCTCATGCCGTAGCGCTCCAGGATCAGATGGCCGGTGCGGGCCTGCCACTGCGTCCAAGTCTCGATGAGCAGCGGCGCCGAGCCGCTGATGAATAGCCGCATGCGGCGCGTGTCCAGCGTTTTTTCCTGCAGCAGCCGCACATACAGCGTCGGCACGCCCATGAAGACGGTGGCCTCGGGCAGCCGGCGTGCCACGGCGGGCGCGTCGAACTTGTTGAACCACAGCATCCTGCTGCCGCTCAGCAGCGCGCCGTGCGACGCGATGAACAGGCCGTGCACGTGGAAGATCGGCAGCGCGTGCAGTAGCACGTCGTCGGAGCGCCAGTCCCAGAAGGTCTTCAACACCTGGGCGTTCGACAGCAGATTGCCGTGGCTCAGCATGGCGCCCTTGCTGCGCCCGGTCGTGCCGCTGGTGTAGAGGATGGCGGCCAGGTCGGCGGGCTCGCGGGCGACCGGCTCGTTGACCGTCGGCATCTGCGCGGCGCGGTCCAGCAGCGTGCCGGTGCGGTCGTCGTTCAGCGTGAACACCCAGCGCACGCCGCGCTGGAAGGCCAGTTTGCTGATCCAGCCGAAGTTGCGGCCGGCGCAGACGACGACGGCGGGCTCGGCGTCGGTGATGAAGTGCTCCAGCTCGCTGGCCTGGTAGGCCGGGTTCAGCGGCAGGTAGACGAAGCCGGCGCGCAGCACGGCCAGGTAGAGCATCAGCGCCTCGACGCTCTTGTCGGTGTGCACGGCCACGCGACTGCCGGCGGGCAGGTCCAGACGGGCCAGCCAGTTGGCGAGCAGGGCGCTGCCGCTGTCGAGGTCGCGCCACGAGTACAGCGCGCCGTCGTGGTCGATGGCGGTCGTGTCGAGGTCGGCCGGGAAGCCGGCGCGCAGGGCGGTGTAGAGGTTCATGGCGACGGGATTATCGGGAGGGCAGTTCGGCGACGCGAGCCAGCAGCCCAGCATCTCGCCGATCAGCTAGGCCCGACCTGCGCGGCATGCAGCTGCTCCGCCAGGTGGAGCGCGGCCCCGACAGGCCCGAGGTCGTCAAGACCGCGCGCAACGTCGGCGATGTCTAAGTGCCGGCGGTTTGACCAGGTCGCCGCGGCCTCCCGGCCGCATCCGGCGAGGCAAGGCCGGACGATTCGCTGTCAGTTCTGGTCGGGTAGTTTCAACCAGCGTTGCAGCCGCGTGCGCAGCGCGACGAAGTCCAGCGGCTTGGTCAGGTGCTCGTCCATGCCGGCGTCGATGCTGGCGGCCACGTCGGCGTCCAGCGCATGGGCGGTCAGCGCGAGGATGGGGAAGACAGGCAGCGTGCCGTCGCGCTGCTGCGCGCGCAGGCGCCGGGCGCATTCCAGGCCGTCCATGCCGGGCATCTGGATGTCCATCAGCACGAGGTCGGGCACGGCCTGTTCACAGGCGGCCAGCGCTTCGATGCCGTTGCGCGCGAGTCGGGCTTCCACGCCCATCAGCGACAGGAATTCCAGCGCGACGACCTGGTTGATGTGGTTGTCTTCCACCAGCAGCACCTGGGGCTGGCGCTGGCTCGATGCGATCCCCTCGGATTCGGGGCGTGGTGTGCCAGCCCCGGAGGCTCCGGAGGTGGCGCTCAGCCAGATCTGATGAAGGGGCACGTGAGCAGCCAGCCTTGAATGATCCATCCCATGTCCTCGATTGCTTTGTTGTTATCTCCCCCGGTAAGGGGGTGACCCATTGTTGCCGCAGGAGGTGGGCGGTGCAACCGCAAGTCGCTGAATTTCACAGAGGCTTGGCCGCTCGCGTAGGCTGGAACGACCGTTGATCGCCCGGGGTCGCTGGCGCGTGCTGACAGTTTCCGGCAGGGCCATCCCTACACTGCTTGCCTTCGCAGTTTTGCCCCCCACCATGTCGTCCCAGTCCGAAGGCCTGATCCGTATCCGAGGTGCCCGCCAGCACAACCTCAAGAACCTCGATCTCGACCTCCGCACGGCGGAGCTGACGGTGGTCACCGGTCCCAGCGGCTCGGGTAAGTCCAGCCTGGTGTTCGACACGCTCTACGCGGAAGGCCAGCGGCGCTATGTCGAGACGTTCTCGGCGTACGCGCGGCAGTTCCTGGACCGAATGGACCGGCCGGCGGTCGACAAGGTGGACGGGGTGCCGCCGGCGATTGCCATCGACCAGACCAATCCGGTGCGCACCAGCCGCTCCACGGTCGGCACGATGACGGAGCTGAATGACCACCTGAAGCTGCTGTTCGCGCGGGCGGCCGATCTGTTCGATCGGCGGACGGCGCTGCCCGTCAGACATGACACCGCACAGAGCATCCATGCCGAACTGTTGGCGCGGGCGCAGGACAGCGACCCGCGGCTCGTGCTGACATTCCCGGTCGAGCTGCCGGCCAACACGTCGGCCGAGCAGGTCGAGCAGTGGCTGTCGGCCAGCGGCTTCACGCGGGTGCAGGCCGAGCGCGAGGTCGACGGCAAGAAGGTGCTGGATGTGGTGGCGGACCGCTTTCGCATCGTGGGAGCCGACAAGCAGCGTGCCATGGAAGCCATCGAGCTGTCACTGAAACGAGGGGCAGGGCGGCTCAATGTCTACGTGGGTGACGAAGGAGCGCAGACTTGGCGCTTCTCGACCGGCCTGCACTGCCCGGAAAGCGATCTGCGCTATGCCGACCCGCAGCCGGCGTTGTTTTCCTTCAATTCCGCCTTCGGCGCCTGTGAGTCCTGCCGGGGTTTCGGCCGTGTCATCGGCGTGGACCTGGGATTGGTCATCCCCGACGAGCGCAAGACGCTGCGCAACGGTGCCATCAAGCCCATGCAGACACCGGCGTGGAAGGACTGCCAGGACGATCTGCTGAAGTACGCCGGCGAGGCAGGCATCCCGCGCGACACGCCCTGGAAGGAATTGAGCCCGGCGTACCGCGACTGGGTCATCAACGGCACGCCGAACTGGAACGGCAACTGGAACAAGCAGTGGTACGGGGTCAAGCGCTTCTTCGACTACCTGGAGAGCAAGGCCTACAAGATGCACATCCGCGTGCTCTTGTCCAAGTACCGCAGCTACACCGAGTGCCCGTCCTGCCGCGGCGCGCGGCTCAAGACCGAGGCGCTGCTTTGGCGCGTCGGGGCCAAGGCGCTGGCCGATGCCGCATTGCCGCCGGCCCAGCGCTTCTTGCCGGTCGGCGTGGACTGGACCCGTGAACAGCTTGAGGCGCTGCCTGGCCTGTCGCTGCACGACCTGATGCAGCTGCCCATCAGCCGGCTGCGCGATTTCGTCGACGGCCTGCAACTACCCAGCACGATGCTGGACGAGGCGCTGAAGCTGTTGCTTGACGAAATCCGCCACCGCAGCCGCTACCTGTGCGACGTGGGCCTGGGCTACCTGACGCTGGACCGCCAGAGCCGGACCCTCTCCGGCGGCGAGGTGCAGCGCATCAACCTGACGACGGCGCTGGGCACCAGCCTGGTCAACACGCTGTTTGTGCTGGACGAGCCCAGCATCGGACTGCACCCGCGCGACATGGGGCGCATCGTGCAGGCCATGCAGCGCCTGCGCGACGCAGGCAACACGCTGGTCGTCGTCGAGCACGACCCGGCCGTCATGCTGGCCGCCGACCGCCTCATCGACATGGGCCCCGGCCCCGGCGAGCGCGGCGGCGCCATCGTGTTCGACGGCACGCCCGAGGAAATCCGCGCAGCGGACACGCTGACGGGCGCCTACCTCGGCGCGCGCAAGCACGTGGGCATGGGCCTGAAGCGGCTGGTGGAAGCGTCCACGCCCAAGCTCATCCTGCAGGGCGTACGTGAGCACAACCTGAAAGACGTGTCCGTCGAGTTCCCGTTGCAGCGCCTGGTCGTCGTGACCGGTGTGAGCGGCTCCGGCAAGAGCACGCTGATGCAGGACGTGCTCTACCCGGCGCTGGCCCGCCAGTTCGGCAAGGCCACCGAGACACCGGGCCAGCACGAGGCGCTGCTGGGCGCGGACTTCCTCGCCGATGCGGTGTTCGTCGACCAGTCGCCCATCGGCAAGACGGCGCGCTCCAATCCGGCCAGCTACGTCGGCGCGTTCGATGAGATCCGCAAGCTGTTCGCTGTCGCGCCGCTGGCTGTCGAGCGCAGCTACAGCGCCGGCATGTTCAGCTTCAACGCCGGCGACGGCCGCTGCCCGACCTGTGGTGGCTCGGGCTTCGAGCATGTGGAGATGCAGTTCCTCAGCGACGTCTACCTGCGCTGCCCGGACTGCGACGGCAAGCGCTTCCGCGCCGAGATGCTGGATGTGAAGCTTGCGCTGAAGGACCGCGACCTGAGCGTGTCCGACGTGTTGGAGCTGACCGTCGCCGAGGCCGTGCACCTGTTCAGCGAGCACCGCGCGGTGCTGCAAAAGCTCCAGCCCATCGTCGACGTGGGCCTGGAGTACGTGCGCCTCGGCCAGCCGGTGCCGACGCTGTCGGGCGGCGAGGCTCAGCGCCTCAAGCTCGCCGGCTTCCTCGCCGAGGCCGCTAGCAGCCCGCGCTTCGGCGTGGCGAAGAAGGGCACGCTGTTCCTGTTCGACGAGCCGACGACCGGCCTGCACTTCGACGACATCGCCAAGCTGATGCGCGCCATGCGCAAGCTGCTGACGGCCGGCCACTCGCTGATCCTCATCGAGCACAACCTCGACGTCATCCGCGCGGCCGACTGGCTGATTGACCTGGGCCCCGAAGGTGGCGAGGCCGGTGGCGAGGTGGTCTGCGTCGGCACGCCGGAAGAGGTGGCCCGGCACGCCACGTCGCACACCGCCGCGGCGCTGCGCGACTACGCGCTGCACATGGACCGCCCGGCCGTCGCCGTGGAGGAAGGCCGCCCGCTGCAGCAGCTCATCAAGGCGCGCCGCCAGACCGACGAGGCTATCAAGATCGTCAACGCCCGCGAGCACAACCTCAAGGGTGTCAACGTCGACATCCCGCGCGGAAAGTTCAACGTCGTCACAGGGGTCAGCGGCTCCGGCAAGTCGACGCTGGCCTTCGACATCCTGTTCAATGAAGGCCAGCGCCGCTACCTCGAATCGCTGAACGCCTACGCTCGCAGCATCGTGCAGCCGGCCGGCCGGCCGGAGGTGGACGCGGTCTGGGGCATCCCGCCGACGGTCGCCATCGAGCAGCGGCTGTCGCGTGGCGGCCGCAAGAGCACGGTCGCGACGACGACGGAGGTGTGGCACTTCCTGCGGCTGCTGTACGTGAAGCTGGGCGTTCAGCACTGCGTGAATGACGGCGCGCCGGTGCGACCCCAGAGCGTCGAGAGCATCGCTGCCCAGCTGATGCGGGACTACCGCGGCCAGCATGTCGGCCTGCTGGCGCCGCTGGTTGTCGCACGCAAAGGCGTTTACACCGACCTCGCGAAATGGGCCAAGGGCCGTGGCCACACGCACCTGCGCGTGGACGGCGAGTTCCTGCCCACGTCGCCGTGGCCGCGGCTGGACCGCTTCAAGGAGCACACGCTGGAGCTGCCCGTCGGTGATCTCGTGATCTCACCCGAGAAGGAACCGGAACTGCGCGAGCTGCTCGCCAAGGCGCTGGATGCCGGCAAGGGCGTGCTGCACCTGCTGGCGCCGCTGGACGGGCTCAGCACCGCGCTGGCCGACGGCGAGACCGGTCGCGGCATCGGCCAGGTCAAGGTGTTCTCCACGAAGCGCGCCTGCCCGGTCTGCGGCACCAGCTACCCCGAGCTGGACCCGCGCCTGTTCTCGTACAACTCCAAGCACGGCTGGTGCACCGGCTGCGTCGGCACGGGCCTGCAGCTCACGCGTGAGCAGCGCAAGGCGCTGGACGACAGCGTGCAGGCCGACGACAACCGCGGCCGCGAGCAGAGCTTCCCGTCTGAAGAGGCCGAGGTCGAAGGGCTGACCGACGCCCCGTGCCCGGATTGCCACGGCACGCGGCTGAATCCCACGGCCCGTTCGGTCGAGTTCGAGGACAAGGGCATAGGCGAGGTCGCCGCGTGGAGCGTGGGCCAGGCGCGCGCGTGGGTGCAGGGGCTGCACCTCGAAGGGCGTGACGCCGACATCGCCCGCGACGTCGTCAGCGAGATCCTCGGCCGGCTGGAATTCCTGGAAGAGGTGGGCCTGGGCTACCTGACGTTGGACCGTGCGGCGCCGACGCTGTCGGGCGGCGAGGCGCAGCGCATCCGCCTGGCCGCCCAGCTGGGCAGCAACCTGCAGGGCGTCTGCTATGTGCTGGACGAGCCGACGATCGGCCTGCACCCGCGCGACAACCAGATCCTGTTGAAGGCGCTGGGCACGCTGGGCGACAAGGGCAACACCCTCGTCGTCGTCGAGCACGACGAAGACACCATCCGCCGCGCCGACCACATCATCGACATTGGCCCCGGCGCCGGCAAACGCGGTGGCCGCGTCGTCGCCCAGGGCACGGCGGCGGAGCTGGCGGCGGTGGAGGACTCCACCACCGGCCGCATGCTGGCCCGGCCGCTGATCCACCCGCTGCAGGAACGCCGCGCCATCGACCCCGCAGCGCCCAAGCTGACGGTGCTGAACGCCGCGCTGCACAACCTTCAGGGCGTGACGGTCGACGTGCCGCTGCACCGGCTGGTGGCCGTCACGGGCGTGTCGGGCTCCGGCAAGTCCACGCTGGCGCGCGACGTGCTGTTGGCCAACATGGCCGTCGCCGTGCCGCTGCGCAAGGCGCCGTCGAAGTGGGCGGGTTGCGACGGCATCGAGGGCCACGTGCAGGTGGACCGAGTGCTGGAGGTCGACCAGACGCCCATCGGCAAGACGCCTCGCTCCTGCCCGGCCACCTACATCGGCTTCTGGGACGCCATCCGCAAGCTGTTTGCCGAGACACTGGAGAGCAAGGCGCGCGGCTACGCGCCGGGGCGCTTCAGCTTCAACACCGGCGAGGGCCGCTGCCCCGGCTGCGAAGGGCAGGGCATGAAGACCATCGAGATGAGCTTCCTGCCTGACGTGAAGGTGCCGTGCGACCAGTGCCATGGCCAGCGCTTCAACCCGGAGACGCTGGGCGTCACGTGGCGCGGCAAGAGCATCGGCGACGTGCTGCAGATGGAGGTCGATGAGGCGGTTGAGTTCTTCGCGTCCATGCCGTCCATCGCCCACCCGCTGCAGCTGCTGAAGGACGTAGGCCTGGGCTACCTGACGCTGGGCCAGCCGTCGCCGACGCTGTCGGGCGGCGAGGCGCAGCGGATCAAGCTGGTGTCGGAACTCGTCAAGGTGCGCGACGATGTGACGCGCCGCGGCCAGAAGGCGCCGCACACGCTCTACGTGCTGGACGAGCCGACCGTGGGCCTGCACATGGCCGATGTCGAGAAGCTGATCCGCGTGCTGCACCGGCTCGTGGCGGGCGGGCACTCGGTCGTCGTCATCGAGCACGACCTGGATGTCATCGCCGAGGCGGACTGGGTGCTGGACCTGGGGCCGGAAGGCGGGGATGCCGGCGGGCGCATCGTCGTGGCAGGGACGCCGGAGCAGGTCGTGGCCAGTGGTAGCCACACCGGCGTTGCGCTGGCGCCGGTGCTGGCGCGTCAGTCCGCATGAGTGCTCGCCCGGCCGTGCGCCCGCGCGACCTGCCCTAAGCTCGTGCCCCATGTGGACCGCCCCGCTGCCCGTTGACGAGGAACGCCGCCTGGCCCGCCTGCGCTCGCTGGCGGTGATGGATACCGCGCCGGAGCCGCTGTTCGACCAGCTCACGGCCTTGGCTGCCCAGCTGTGCGACACGCCCGTGGCGCTGCTGGGGTTGATGGACGAGCGGCGCCAGTGGTTCAAGGCGGCGGTCGGTTTCGGTCGCAGCGAAACATCGCGGGCGCTGACGTTCTGCGCGCACACGCTGGTGGCCGACGGGCTTTTCGAGGTGGCCGACACGCTGCTGGACGAGCGTTTCGTCCGCCACCCGGACGTGCTGACCGAGCCGGCGCTGCGCTTCTACGCCGGCGTGCCCATCCGGCTGGACGATGGCAGCCACCCTGGCACGCTGTGCGTGCTGGACTTTCGGCCCCGCACGCTGACCGAGTCGCAACGCGAGTCGCTGACGCGCCTGGCCAACGCCATTGCGGAGGCGTTGATGATGCGCGAGCGGGCATTGCAGCCCGCTGAACACGCAGAGGCCGAGCAGGCCTTCGGCGTGCTGGCCGCGACGGCACCGCTGGGCATCTTCCGTACGGACGCAGTGGGGCGCTACACCTACACCAACCCGGTCTGGCAGGCCATCTACGGCATCGGCACCCGCGAGGCGATGGGCGACGGCTGGGCGGCGACGCTGGCGCCGGAGGATGCCGACGAGGTGCGCCGTCAGTGGACGCGTAGCGTCGAGCGACGCCAGCCGTTCGACATGCGCTACCGCGTGCGCCGGCCCGGCAGCGCGTTGCCGCGGCAGGTCGCGTCGCAAGCCCGGCCGCTGCTGTCGCCCGAAGGCGAGTTGACCGGCTGGGTGGGCATCGTCGATGACGTGACCGACAAGCTGAGCGCCGAACGTGAGCTGCGCGAAAGCAAGGACCTGCTCGACCGCACGGGCCGCGTGGCCGGCGTGGGCGGCTGGAGCCTGGACTTGAAGACGCACGAGCTGGTCTGGAGCGACCAGACCTGCCGCATGCACGACCGGCCGGCAGGGCATCGGCCCACGATGGAGGAGGCCCTGGCCTACTACCGGCCCGACGCCAGGCCGGTCATCCAGGCCGCGGCGCGACGCGCCATCTACGACGGTGAGCCGTGGGTTCTTGAACTGCCGCTGATCACTGTCACGGGCCGGGAGATCTGGGTGCTGTCGCAGGGGCAGGCCGACTGGCAGGACGGCGAGCCCGTCCGCCTCGTCGGCGCCGTGCAGGACGTGACGGCGCACCACCGCGCGACCGTCGAGCTGGAAGACAGCCGTCAGCGGCTGCGCACGCTGTACGAGTCCACGCCAGCGCTGATGCACTCGGTGGACATCGAAGGACGCCTTCTGACCGTGTCGGATCGCTGGCTGGAGCGGCTGGGCTATCGACGCGAGGAAGTCATCGGCCGCCCACTGGACGACTTCCTGACGCCGGAGAGCAGTCGGCAGTTGCGCGAGGTCTGGCAGCCGGCGCTGTGGCGGGATGGGCATGTCGACGACTGCCCGGCGCAGTTCATCTGTGCCGATGGCCGGCTGCGTGATGCGCTGGTCGGTGCCGTTGCCGAGTACAACGCGGAGGGTCACCCGCTGCGCGCGCTGGCGTTGGTGGACGACATCACCGACGAGCTCAAGCGTCGCGCAGAGCTGGCGCACGAGCAGCAGATGCGCCGCCAGACCGAGCGCCATGTGGAGGCGCTGGACCAGCTGCTGCGCGAGCGGTCCGAGATGCTGGACGTGCTGGCCCATGAGGTGCGCCAGCCGCTTAACAACGCCAGCGCCGCGCTGCAGAGCGCTGCGGCGGCGCTGGCCAGCCGCGGCGAGCGCCAGGTGCACGAGCGGCTGACGCGGGCGCAGGCCGTGCTGGGCCAGGTGCTGGCCGGCGTGGACAACACGCTGGCGGCGGCCAGCCTGCTGGCCGGGGGCGGGCGGATCGCCCGGCTGGACACCGACATCGACACCTTGATGGCCGTCACCATTGCCGACCTGCCGCGCGAGCAGCGCGACCGCGTCGCCATCCACCGCCACACGGCTACGCGCACGGCGCTGATGGACATGAGCCTGATGCGCCTGGCGCTGCGCAACCTGCTGTCTAACGCGTTGAAGTACGCGCCCGGCCCCAGCGCCGTCGCGCTGCACGTCATCGACTTCGACGAGCCGGCGATGCTGCAGTTCGAGGTGGCCGACACCGGCCCTGGCATCCCGGCCGAACTGATGCCACGGCTCTTCACGCGCGGTGCGCGGGGGCACGGCGCGGCCGAATCGGCGCACGGGCTGGGCCTGTACATCGTGCGCCGCGTGATGGACCTGCATGGCGGCAGCGTCGAGCTGCTGCGCACCGGGCCCCGAGGCACCTCGATGCGCCTGACGCTGCCACAGGCCGGGTGAATCGCGGATGCCTTTGACGCCGGCACCGAGCGGATACTGAAGTCATCGCGATGCCTGACACACCTCACGACGTGACCGCCTCACCCGCTCGCCATCTGCCGAGCCTGCGGGGCCAGCTCAGCCTGGTGCTGGGCGGGCTGGCGCTGGCCATCCTGACGCTCGTGGGGGTCTACCTCGGCCGCGTCGCCACGCAGGAGCTCTACACCGCGCAACAGGCCGTCGTTCGTACGACGGCCCAATTCGCCGCCGACCTGCTGGCCACGGAGCTGCGCGACCGAGAACGGGAGATCGAGCTGCTGAGCGTCGCCCCGCATCTCGTCGACGGCCCGCTGGACGCCCCCCGCGTACGCGACGCGCTGGAGCGCCGCGCCGCGCTGCACGACGAGTTCGGCTGGCTCGGCGTGGCCGCGCCGGACGGCACGGTGCTGCAGGCCACCGGCGGCCTGTTGGCCGGCCGGTCGGTGGCGCAGCGCGAGTGGTTCATCGCCGCGCGCGAGCGCGTCTACGTGGGCGACGTGCACGAGGCCAAGCTGCTGGCCAGCATGCTGCCCGTGGCGCCGAACGGCGAGCCGACGCGCTTTATCGACTTCGCTGCGCCCATCCGAGCTGCCGACGGAAAGCTGCTCGGTGTTGTGGGCGCTCATGCGCACTGGCGTTGGGTCACAGGCCTCGTGGAGGGTGTCACGCGCCGGCAGAACCCGGGCGGTGGCATCGACGCCCTCATCCTGGACCGCGACGGTCGCGTGTTGTATCCGGAGGCGCTGAAGGCCGCGCAGGCCGATGGTGCCAACGTGCTGCCCAGGCCGGCCAGTGGCCGCTTCGACGGCGAGCTGGACTTCGGCGGCCAGACCTACCTGACCAGCGAGGCGCAGCTGCAGTCGAGCACCGATGCGGCGCTGGGCTGGCGCATCGTGACCCGTCAGCCGCTGGAGCAGGCGTTGCGACCGGTGCGTGATCTCCAGCGTGAGCTGGTGCTGCTGGGCATCATGGCGGCCGCCGTGCTGACGCTGGCGGCGCTGCTGCTGGCGCGGCGCATCAGCAGGCCGGTCGAGGAGCTGGCGCAGATCGCCGAGCGCGTGGAGGCCGAACGGCGCATGCCGGACTTTCCGCCGGACCCCGGTGCGATGGAGCTGGCCCGGCTCAGCGATGCGATGCGCGCGATGGCCGGCTCGCTGCTGGCCACCGAGCAGGAATTGCAGCAGGCCAACGCAACGCTGGAAGCCCAGGTGCAGCAGCGCACCGCCGAACTGCAGGCGGCCAACGCGGCGCTGGAGCATCTGGCCACGCGCGACCCGCTGACCGGCCTGCACAACCGCCGCAGCCTGGACGCCCGCCTCGCCGAAGCCCAGGCGCTGGACCGCCGCTACGGGCGGCAGCGGGCGCGTGTCCATGCGCTGTTGTTGCTGGACGTGGATCACTTCAAGCGCATCAACGACCAGTTCGGCCACCCCACCGGCGACGCCGTGCTGCGCCAGCTCGCGCACCTGCTGCAGGCCTCCATCCGTGCGACGGACGTGGCTGCGCGCTTCGGCGGCGAGGAGTTCGCCGTGCTGCTGCCGGAACTGGCCGGCCCGCAGGAGGCCGTCATCGCCGCGGAAAAGATCCGGGCGGCAGTCGAGACGGTGAGCTTTGCGCAGGTGGGCCGTGTGACCGTCAGCGTCGGCGTGAGCCTCGCGTCGGTGGACGACCTCGATGCGCGACCGCTGATCGACCGCGCAGATGGCGCTCTTTACGAGGCCAAGCGTGGAGGGCGCAACGCCGTCGTGCTGAAGCTGGCGCCGACGCTCGGCTGAGGGCTGCGGCTCAGATCAGCTGCAGCGGCGCGCGGAAGACGTAGCCCACGCGCGACTTGCTCTGCAGCGGCACCAGCGTGGGCGTGGCGCGCTCGATGCGGCGGCGCAGCCGGTAGATGGTGGCCGACAAGCCGTCGTCGGCGTCACCGTCGGGCACCTCGCGGCCCAGCTTGTTCAGCAGCGCCTCGCGCGTGACCGGCTCACCGCCGGCCTGAGCGAAGCATTCCAGCAGCTGGCGGTCGGCTTCGGAGAGCTGGATGCGCGTGCCATCGGGAACGATGAGCTCGCCGCTGGAGCGGTCCAGCTTCCAGATCGCATCGGCGGCCGACGGCTTGGCGACGCGGCGCTGCACGGCGGCAATCGCCAGCGACACCTGCTCGAACTGCACAGGCTTGACGAGATACATGTCGGCGCCGGCGGTGATGACCTCGCGGAACACCTCGGGCCCCAGCCGCCCGGACACGACGACGATGCCGGCGTCCGTGCGGCGGCGCAGGATCTTGATGAGTTCCACACCGTTGACGCCCGGCAGCATCAGGTCGACCAGATAGAAGTCGAACGAGAAGGCGTCGGGGGCGGCCAGCAGCGCATTGCTGTCGTCGAAGCGGCTCACCCCGATGCCCTGCTCCTGCAGGAACTGGGTCAGGAATTCGGAATACTCAGCGTCGTCGTCGATCAGGGCGAGGGTCTTGGGCTGCATGGCGGCACGGGCTCGGAGCAATCGAGGAGTTTGCCGCATGACTGGGGCGTCAGGCGCTTTTCACGGGCGTTGGCGTGCTGAATTGGACATTTGCAAAGTCATAAATGATCGACACTGCACCGGCGCCGTGAGAAATCCAGAGCTGCACGGCCAGGAGGAGACGACCATGGTGGACACCGATGCCGCGAGTGCTGAAGAAGGCAGCGACGAGATGGCGTGGCTGCTCCCCGGCCACAGGGCAACGCCGCATGACGCGCTCGTGCGCATCCAGCGGCTGTGCGGATGCTGGCCCGACCTCTATGCCGCGATGTTCGTCGTACTGGCGTCGCACCAGGGGCTGCCGCGGGAAGTGCTGGCCGCCGCGATCAAGCAGTTTCGAGCCGACCTGGAGCCCTACACGCGCGACGACGTCGTCAGCCTGCTGACAGCGATTTGGAACGGAGGCAGGAGCGGCTTCGATGCCGTGCTGCGCACACGGGCCAATGCGCCCAAGCGGCCCGGCGGCGGCCTTTCCTGGGTCAAGGAGTAGCGCGCTTCAGGCCCAGCGCCTGCCAGCCGTCGGGGCCCAGGCGCTCAAGCGTGTCGAGGTTGTTCTCGAAGATGGCCGCCGTGTCGGGCATGGACTCGACTGCGCGTGTGATGCTCTCCTCGCGCAGCAGGTGAAGCGTGGGGTAGGGCGAGCGGTTGCTGTAGTTGGCGATGTCGTCGGGCGCGCTGCCCTCGAACTGGTAGTCGGGGTGGAAGTCGGCGATCTGCAGGACGCCGTCGAGCTTCAGCTCGTCGACCAGCGCGTCGGCGGCGTCGAGGAAGTCGTTGAATTCGAGGAAGTCGGTCAGCACGCCCGGGTGGATCAGCAGTGTCGTGTCCACGTCTTCGGGGTCAGCCCGGTTCAGCGCGAGCAGCTCGCGCGCGAGGTCCTTCAGCAGCGCCTCGGGCTCGGTCGCGTCGCTGACGACGTAGCGGATGCGCTCGTTTACATGCACCGCCTTGGCGAAGGGGCAAAGGTTCAGGCCGATGACGGCCTTGACGACCCAGTCGCGGGTGTCGGCGATGACTTGTTCTTGATTCATGGTTTGGGCGTGTTCAGCCACTGTTCGGCCAGCTGCACCCACATGGAGCCGCCCAGCGGGATCAGGTCGTCGTTGAAGTCGTAGCTCGGGTTGTGCAGCATGCAGGGCCCGAGGCCGTGGCCGCCGGTGCGGTGCTCGCCGTCGCCGTTGCCGATGAGGAAGTAGCAGCCGGGCTTGTCCAGCAGGTAGTAGCTGAAGTCCTCGGCGCCCATCGTCGGCTCGAACTCCTGCACGTTGTCGTCGCCCACCATGTCTATCAGCACGCGGCGCACGAAGTCGGACTCGGCCGGGTGGTTGATCGTCGGTGGGTAGTTGCGGCGGAACTCGAACTCGGCTGTCAGCTCGAAGGCGCCGGCCAGCTGCTCGGTCATGTCGCGCATGCGGCGCGCCAACAGGTCCAGAAGCTCCAGCGTGAACGTGCGCACCGTGCCTTCCATGACCACCGAGTCCGGCACGACGTTGGTGGCCTCGCCAGCGTGGATCATCGTCACGGAGATGACGCCGGGGTCCAGCGGCCGCTTGTTGCGGCTGATGATGGTCTGGAAGGCGGTGACCAACTGGCAGGCGGCCGGCACCGGGTCCACGCCCAGGTGCGGCATGGCCGCGTGCGAGCCCTTGCCCTTGAGCGTGATCTTGAATTCATTGCTGCTGGCGAACACCGGGCCGGTCTTGACGGCGAACTGGCCGGCCTTCAGCCCGGGCCAGTTGTGCGCGCCGAACATGGCCTCCATCGGGAACTTCTCGAACAGGCCGTCCTTGATCATCTCCCGCGCGCCACCGCCGCCTTCTTCGGCGGGCTGGAACACCAGGTAGACCGTGCCGTCGAAATTGCGGCTCGTCGCCAGATGTTTGGCTGCGGCCAGCAGCATGGCCGTGTGGCCATCGTGCCCGCAGGCGTGCATGCGGCCGCGGATGGAACTCGCGTGCGGGAACTCGTTGCGCTCGGTGATGGGCAGCGCGTCGATGTCGGCGCGCAGGCCCACGGCGCGGTCCGAGCTGCCGTTCCTGACGATGCCGACCACGCCCGTCCGCCCCAGGCCGCGGTGGACGGGGATGCCCCAGGCGGTCAGGGCGTTGGCGATGACATCGGCGGTGCGCTCCTCGTGGAAGCAGAGTTCGGGGTGCTTGTGCAGGTCGCGGCGGATGGCCGTGATCGACGGCGCGTCGGCCAGGATGGATTCGATGAGCTTCATGACTTCAGGGCTCCGTAACCCACCGAGTTTAGGATTACGCCCGTGAATCTGCGCCGCATCGCACATCGCTGGCTGTTCTGGCTGGCCCTCGTCCTGCCCCTCGCCCAGGCGATGGCGGGCGTGCACGCGCTGTCTCACGTCACCGACCGCTCGACGGACGGCATCGCCCACCTGGTCCACTGCGACCTGTGCCTGACGGCGGCCAACCTCGCCGGTGGCGCTCCGGCCGCCGAGCCGTCGGCGCTGCCGCCGGTTGTGGCGTCGGCCAGCGTTCCCGCGCCGTCGTTCAGCGCCGTTGTCGAGCTTGACGCCGCCTGGCGCCCGCCGGCGCGCGCCCCGCCCGCTTCCACCTGACTCCTTCAAGCCTTCCCGCGCCGTCGTCCGAGCGCGGGTGTTTGTGTTTTCTCGTGGAAGTTTTCTCATGCGTTCCTTCGCCCTGGCGCCGATCGCGGCCGCCTGCCTGTCCGTCTTCGTCTCCGCCACCCACGCCGACCCGACCGAATCCCTCGACAAGGTCGTCGTCACCGGCAACCCGTTGAAGAGCCAGGTGCTGGCCCAGCCCAGCGATTCGCTGTCCGGCGACCAGCTCGTGCTGACCCGCGCCGCCAACCTCGGTGACACGCTGCAAGGTCTGCCCGGCGTCGCGGCCACCAACTTCGGTCCCAACGCCAGCCGGCCCAGCATCCGCGGCCTGGACGGCGACCGGGTGCGCATCCTTAGCAACTCCGGTGCGTCGGTGGACGCGTCCAACCTCAGCTTCGACCATGGCGTGGCCATCGACCCGCTGGTCATCGACAAGGTCGAGGTGCTGCGTGGCGCGGCGGCGCTGCTGTACGGCGGCAATGCCGTCGGCGGCGTCGTCAACACGCTGGACAACCGCATCCCGCGCACGCTGATCCAGGGTGTTAGTGGTGCGGCGGAGGTGCGCCTGGGCGGCGCCTCGCAGGACAAGAGCGGCGCGCTGGTGCTGGACGGCGGCAGCGGCCAGCCGCATGCCGGCTGGGGCTGGCATGTGGACGTCGCGGGCCGCGACGCCGGCGACCAGCGCACGCCGCGGTTCGACAGTCCGACCGACGACGGCACCGAGAGCCGCACCAGCGTGCGCAACTCCGCAGCGCGCAGCCACGGCGGCGCGGTGGGCGGCTCGGTGTTCTTCCAGGGCGGCTTTGCGGGTGTGTCGGTCGACGACTTTCACACCGACTACGGCACCACGGCCGAGGCCGACGTGACGATCCGCATGCAGCGCCAGCGCCTGGCGACGGCCGGTGAATGGGCTACGGCGGACGGCCCCATCCACCGCGTCAGCTGGCAGCTCAGCCGCAACCGCTACGAGCACACCGAGATGGAGGGCGACGTGACGGGCACCACGTTCAAGAGCCGCGGCACCGATGGCCGCCTGGAGGTGGAACACGCGGCGCTCGGCCCGGTCAAGGGCTTGATCGGTTTGCAGACCGAGCAACTGGACTTCTCGGCGCTGGGCGAGGAGGCCTTCGTGCCCAGTACGCGCACGCGCAACACTGGCGTGTTCGTGCTGGAGCAGGCGCGGCTGGCCGGCGTCGACTGGTCGGCCGGCGCGCGGACCGAGCGCGTGGCGGTGGATTCCGACGGCGGTGACCGCTTCGGCGTCGCGCAGTCGCGGCGCTTCAGCCCGCTGAGTCTGGCGCTGAGTGCCGTCGCGCCAATGGGCGGCGGCTGGAGCGCCAGCGTCAACCTGAACCGCACGCAGCGCGCACCGGCCTACTACGAACTGTTCGCCAACGGGCTGCACGTGGCCAGCGCGGCCTACGAGCGCGGCGATGCCGGCTTGGGGCTGGAGCGCTCCAAGGGCGTGGACCTTGGGCTGAAGTGGGAGTCGGCCCAAAGCCACCTGCACCTGAACGTCTACGAGACACGCTTCTCGAACTACATCGCGCTGCAGGCCACCGGCGAGCTGGCAGACAACGACGGGCAGAGCGTGCCGGTCTATGCCTTCACGGCGGTGCCGGCGCGGCTGCGCGGCGCTGAGGTCGAAGGCCGCTGGCAGGTGCACCCCGCCGTGGCGCTGCTGGGCCAGCTTGATGCGGTGCGCGGGGACAACCGTGCGACCGGCGAGCCGCTGCCGCGCCTGGCGCCGTTGCGGGCCATGGTGGGCCTGGAAGCGCGCCGAGGCGACTGGTCGGGCCGGCTGGAGTGGCGTGGCGCAGCGCGCCAGGACCGGGTCTCCGCGTTCGACACGCCCACCGCCGGCTACGGGACGGTACGGCTGTCGCTGGCCCGGCAGTTCCGCTGGGGCACGACCGACGCGCTGTGGTACCTCAAACTCGACAACCTCGGCAACAAGCTGGCCTACAACGCGACGGCGGTGCCCACCATCCGCGACCTCGCGCCGCAGTCGGGCCGCTCCGCCAGCACGGGCCTGCAAGTGCGGTTTTGAGCGTCGACTGAGCTCGCGCCCAGGGCGCGGGTGTAAAAGCGGTGCCCTGGCACACGGGCGACGGGCGCCAGGCACCACAATGGTGCCTGGCGCACCACGAGCCACCGCCTTCGGGTGGGCGCGGAACTTGCGTCGTTGCGTGTGCACGAGGAGCAACGATGCAAACCGCCTTTGACGAGATGAACTCCGCGGGCACCAAGACCCGCGCCCATTACGAGGCCTACGCCCGGTGGCTTGCCGACCAGCCCGAGTCGCTGATGCGAGAGCGGCGCGAGCAGGCGGAGCTGATCTTCCGACGCGTGGGCATCACGTTTGCCGTTTACGGCGACAAGGATTCGGGTGAAGGCACCGAGCGCCTGATCCCGTTCGATCTGATCCCGCGGGTCATTCCAGCCGGCGAATGGACGAGCATGCAGGCGGGCCTCGCCCAGCGAGTGACAGCGCTGAACCGCTTCATCCACGACGTCTACCACGACCAGGAAATCCTGAAGGCCGGCATCGTGCCCGCCGACGAGATCACCAAGAACGCGCAGTTCCGCCCTGAGATGATGGGCGTGGACGTGCCGGGCAATGTCTACAGCCACATCGCCGGCGTCGACATCGTGCGCGCCGGCAACGCCGATGGCTCGGGCGACTACTACGTGCTGGAAGACAACCTGCGCGTGCCCAGCGGTGTGAGCTACATGCTTGAGAACCGCAAGATGATGATGCGGCTCTTCCCCGAGCTATTCGTCAATCACCGCATCGCGCCAGTGGCGCATTACCCCGACCTGTTGCTAGACACGCTGCGCAGCGTGGCGCCGTCGGGCGTGTCGGACCCGACCGTCGTCGTGCTGACGCCGGGCATGTACAACTCGGCCTACTTCGAGCACGCCTTCTTGGCCCAGCAGATGGGCGTGGAGCTGGTCGAGGGTCAGGACTTGTTCGTCGACGGCGGCTTCGTCTACATGCGCACGACGCGCGGGCCGAAGCGTGTCGACGTCATCTACCGCCGGCTGGACGACGACTTCCTCGACCCGCAGGTCTTCCGCGCCGACTCCCAGCTCGGCTGCGCCGGTCTCGTGAACGCCTACAAGGCCGGCAAGGTGACGCTGTCCAACGCCATCGGCACGGGCATCGCGGACGACAAGTCCATCTACCCCTATGTGCCGAAGATGATCGAGTTCTATCTCGGCGAGAAACCCATTCTGCAGAACGTGCCGACCTACGTCTGCCGCGAAAAGGACGACCTGGCCTACACGCTGGCCCACCTGTCCGAGCTGGTCGTCAAGGAGGTGCATGGCGCAGGCGGCTACGGCATGCTGGTTGGCCCGGCGGCGACGAAGGACGAGATCGAGTCCTTCCGCGCCCGGCTGGTGGCCAACCCGGGCAACTACATCGCGCAGCCGACGCTGTCGCTGTCCACCTGCCCGACGTTCGTCGAAAGCGGCGTGGCTCCGCGTCACATTGACCTGCGACCCTTCGTGCTGTCGGGCTCGACGGTGCGCATGGTGCCGGGCGGGCTGACCCGCGTGGCGTTGAAGGAGGGTTCCTTGGTGGTGAACAGCAGCCAGGGCGGTGGGACGAAGGACACCTGGGTGCTGGAGGACTGATCCGATGCCAATGTGGCCTGAACGTTTTTTTTCTGCTGAAGCTCAGTCGTCCCGATCGCTGAAGACGCCGCCCGAGCCGAACCAGGGTGCTCCAGAGTCCGATGAATCAGCGCGCTTGTCTGAGCGCTCTCGCAACTTCGCGTATGCCCAGACGATGATCGCCAGGAGGCATAACGAAAAGATCAGTGGCATGAGCAGTGATGCGATCCGGTTGGGTGACCTCGCATCTGAGAAGTGGTACGCAGTGCCTGCCACAGCAATGATGATGAACAGGGATCTCATGACTTTCTCGTCCACGTTTCGCGGGCCGATTTTGTTTGCGCGGCAAGCTTTCCTCACCCTTCGGCGTGTGTCGATTGCCATTGGCTTCGCAACGGGCGATCAGGAGTTGTCTTATGTTGTCTAGGACTGCAGACCATCTCTTCTGGCTCAGCCGCTACATCGAGCGTGCTGAAAACACGGCCCGCATGCTGGACATTGCGTACCAGACGTCGCTGCAGCCGCAGTCGGTCGACGAGTCCGAGCAGACCTGGCGCAGCCTGATCTCCATCTCCGAGCTGAACAGCCTGTACGGGGCCAAGTACTCGTCGATCAACGGCCGCAACGTCATGGAGTTCATGGTGGCCGACGAGACGAACCTGTCGTCCATCTTCAACTGCCTGCGTGCGGCACGCGAGAACGCGCGGGCGGTGCGTGGGGCGCTGACGACCGAGGTCTGGGAGACGATGAACCAGACCTGGCTGGAGTTTCGTCGGCTGCTGCGCGAGGGCGCGCTGACGCGCGACCCGGCGCAGCTGTTCGAGTGGGTCAAGTACCGCTCGCACCTGTCCCGCGGCGTGACAGTAGGCACGATGCTGCAGGACGAGGCCTTCCACTTCATCCGCATCGGCTCCTTCCTGGAGCGGGCCGACAACACCGCGCGGCTGCTGGACGTGAAGTTCTATCGCCAGGAGCAGACGCAGGGCGAGCATGACGCGGCGCGCGATTTCTACTACTGGTCCGCCGTGCTGCGCTCGGTGTCGGGCTTCGAGATCTACCGCAAGGTCTACAGCAATGTCATCCAGCCGGACAAGGTCGCGGAGCTGCTGATTTTGCGGCCGGACATGCCGCGCTCGCTGTCGCACTGCATCACGCGCATGCTGGCCAATTTGAAGCGCGTTGCCAACGCGCAGTCGGCGGAGACGCTCAGGCGCGTGGGCCGCTTGGAGGCCGAGCTGAACTTCGGCCGCATCGACGAGATCCTGGCGCAGGGGATGCATCCGTTTCTGGACGGGTTTTTGTCGGAGGTGGCGGATCTGGGCGCGCGAATCAGCCGCGACTTCCTGGTGCCCTCGGCTTGAGGAGCTGAAGAGATGGCGGCTCTTGTCGGAAGGACTTACGAGAGTGGCTTTCCGCCACCGCCCAGCTGGGAACTCGCACCGGCGGGTGACTTGCCTATCGGGCGACCAAAGAACGGGTCGCCCGCCGGAGCGAACTCCCGGCATGGGCCTTGGCATCAAACGATCCGCGGAATGAGCTGCGCCCAGCTGCGCGGCGAAGGACATCCATGAGCATCCACGTCGCCCTCAAACACGTCACCCGCTACAAATACGACCGCCCGGTCAACCTCGGCCCTCAGGTCGTCCGCCTGCGCCCTGCGCCGCACTGCCGCACGCCCATCCTCAGCTACTCGCTGCGGGTGGAACCCACCAACCACTTCATCAACTGGCAGCAGGACCCGTTCGCCAACTACCTGGCCCGCCTCGTCTTCCCCGAGAAGACCACCGAGCTGACGGTCACCGTCGACCTCGTCGCCGAGATGGCCGTCTACAACCCGTTCGACTTCTTCCTCGAACCGCACGCGCAGACCTTCCCGTTCCAGTACGACGAGGCCCAGCAAATCGAACTGGCGCCCTACCTGCAGACCGGCCCGGCCACACCGCTGCTGGCCGCCTACCTGAAGGACATCCCGCGCACCGAGCGCGCCACCATCGACTTCCTCGTCGACCTCAACCAGCGTGTCCAGAACAGCGTCTCCTACCTGATCCGCCTGGAGCCCGGCGTGCAGACGCCCGAGGAGACCTTGGAGAAAGCTTCCGGCTCATGCCGGGACTCCGGCTGGCTGCTCGTTGAGCTGCTGCGCCACCTGGGTCTGGCCGCGCGCTTCGTATCGGGCTACCTGATCCAGCTCGCCCCCGACGAGAAAGCGCTCGACGGCCCTAGCGGCACGGAGGTCGATTTCACCGACCTGCACGCATGGTGCGAGGTCTACCTGCCCGGCGCCGGCTGGATCGGGCTGGACCCGACCTCCGGCCTGCTTGCTGGCGAGGGCCACATCCCGCTCGCGGCCACGCCCATGCCGGGCAGCGCCGCGCCGATCAGCGGTGGCGTGGACAAGTCCGAGGTCGAGTTCGGCCACGAGATGAGCGTCACGCGCATCTACGAGTCGCCGCGCGTCACCAAACCCTACACCGACGACCAGTGGACCGCTGTGCTCCAGCTCGGCGAACAGGTGGACCGCGAACTCGTCGTCAACGATGTGCGGCTGACGATGGGCGGCGAGCCGACCTTCGTCGCCGTGGAGGACCGCGACGCGGCGGAGTGGAACACCGACGCGCTGGGCCCCACCAAGCGGCTCTACGCCCAGCAGTTGACGCACCGGCTGCGCGCCGAGTACGGCCAGGGCGGCTTCCTGCACTTCGGCCAGGGCAAGTGGTACCCCGGCGAGCAACTGCCGCGCTGGGCGCTGTCCATCTACTGGCGCGCCGACGGCCAGCCCTGCTGGCGCAACCCAGACTGGTTTGCCGATGAGCGCGAGCCGCATCACTACAGTAGCGAGGACGCCGAGGTCTTCATGAAGGCGCTGACGCGGCGCCTCGGCCTGCCCGACACCCATGTGCAGCCGGGTTACGAGGACACCTGGTACTACCTGTGGCGCGAGCGCCGCCTGCCGGTGAACGTGGACCCGTTCGATTCCCGGCTGGACGACGAACTGGAGCGGCAGCGGTTGCGCCGCGTGTTCGACCAGGGCCTGTCCCACGTCGTCGGCTATGTGTTGCCCATCCGCCATGCCGGCGATTCGCCCACGCTGGCCGGCACGCGCTGGCAGACGGGGCCGTGGTTCTTCCGTGACGAGCGGCTCTACCTGTTCCCGGGCGACTCCCCGATGGGCTGGCGGCTGCCGCTGGACTCGCTGCCCTGGGTCACGAAGGGCGACTACCCCTACCTGATCGAGCAGGACCCGTTCGCACCGCGCGGCATGCTGCCGGCACCGGCCGCGCTGCGCGCCCAGGTGCAGGGCGTCACGCCGGCCGGCGCGTCGTGGCCGGGGGCTGCCGCCGCCGGCGGGGCGGGCGTCGCGAGCACGTCGACCGGCACGGGGCATTCGCATGCCGATAACGGCCGCCAGCCGCCCGGCCGCTTCGAGAACGCGCACGGGATCACCCGCACCGCGCTGTGCGTCGAGGCTCGCGACCCCCGTCGCGCGAATGGCCCGAAGGCGGAGACCCAGGGCAGCGCCAGCGGTGTGCTCTACGTGTTCATGCCGCCGCTGGAGAAGGTCGAGCACTACCTGGAGTTGCTGACCGCCGTGGAAGCCGCGTGCGAGGACACGGGTTACAAGATCGTGCTGGAAGGCTACCCGCCGCCGCGCGACCCGCGGCTCAAGCTGCTGCAGGTCACGCCGGACCCCGGCGTCATCGAGGTCAACATCCACCCGGCGCACAACTGGCGCGAGCTGGTGCAGCACACCGAGTTTCTGTACGAGGCCGCGCGCCTCACGCGGCTGTCGACCGAGAAGTTCATGATCGACGGCCGCCACACCGGCACCGGCGGCGGCAACCATTTCGTGCTGGGCGGCGCCACGCCGACGGACTCGCCGTTCCTGCGCAAGCCGAGCCTGCTCGCCTCGTTGCTGGCCTACTGGCACAACCATCCGAGCCTGAGCTACCTGTTCAGCGGCCTGTTCATCGGGCCGACGAGCCAGTCGCCGCGCGTGGACGAAGCCCGCAACGACCAGCTTCGCGAGCTGGAGATTGCCCTCGGCGAGATCTTCAAGGCCGAGGAGCGCTACGGCGAAGCCATGCCGCCGTGGCTGGTGGACCGCACGTTGCGCAATGTGCTGGTGGACGTGACCGGCAACACGCACCGCAGTGAGTTCTCCATCGACAAGCTCTACTCGCCCGACTCCAGCACCGGCCGGCTGGGTCTGCTGGAGCTGCGCGCGTTCGAGATGCCGCCGCATGCGCGCATGAGCGTCGTGCAGCAGCTGCTGCTGCGCGCCTTCATCGCCCGCTTCTGGAAGACGCCGTACAAGACGCCGCTGGTGCGCTGGGGCACCGAGCTGCACGACCGCTGGCTGCTGCCGCACTTCATCCGCGAGGACTTCGCCGACGTCATGGAGGACATGGCCGAGGCCGGCTATGCCTTCGATGCGGCCTGGTTCGCCCCGCATGTCGAGTTCCGCTTCCCGAAGTACGGCGAGTTCGCCGCGCGCGGCGTGCACGTGACGCTGCGCGGCGCGTTGGAGCCTTGGCACGTGATGGGCGAGGAGGGCGCGGCCGGCACCACCGTGCGCTATGTGGACTCGTCGCTGGAGCGGCTGGAGGTGCACGTCAGCGGCCTCATCGACCCGCGCCACCGCATCACCGTCAACGGCCATCCGCTGCCGCTGCAGCCTACCGGTCGCGTCGGCGAGTTCGTGGCCGGCGTGCGCTATCGCGCGTGGCTGCCGCCATCGGCACTGCACCCGACCATCGGCATCCATGCGCCGTTGACGGTGGATCTCATCGACACGTGGCAGCAGAAGAGCTTGGGCGGCTGCCGCTACTACGTCGCCCACCCGGGTGGCCGCAACTATGCGACGCTGCCGGTCAACGCCTACGAGGCCGAGAGCCGGCGGCTGGCGCGCTTCGCCAACAGCGGACACACCCCGGGCCGGCTGGAGATCGGCGAGCCGCAGCGCAGCCTGGAGTTCCCGTTCACGCTGGACCTGCGCAAAGTATCCTGACCGGCTCCTAATCCGCCAGGCCCGCCCTCCGCCGCTGCGCCGCATGGCCGTCCGCGGCGGGGCGGTCCGTCGTTTCCTCCATGTACATCGAGATCCAACCGGGCGTCCGCCTGTTCGTCGACGTCGAGGGCCTGGGCTTCGTCCCTGACGGCCGCAGCCTGCGCGAGAAGCCCACGCTCGTCCTCATCCACGGCGGCCCCGGCTTCGACCACACGGCCTTCCGACCCTTTTTCAGCCGCTTCGTCGACACCTGCCAGGTCGTCTACTACGACCAGCGCGGCCATGGCCGCAGCAGCCCGCGACCGTTGGGTGAATGCCGGCTGGACACGCTGGCCGACGACGTCGTACGGCTGTGCGATGTGCTGGGCATCGAGAAACCCATCGTGCTGGGCCAGAGCTTCGGCGGTTTTGTTGCGCAGCGCTATCTCGCGCGGCATCCGGCGCATCCGCGCCGGGTGGTACTGTCCAGCACCTCCCACCACTTCGGACTGGAGCGCAAAGTCCACCACTTTGGCCGGCTCGGCGGCCCGGAGGCTGCCGCGGCCACGCGCGCATTCTGGACGCAGCCGGGGCCCGACACCTGGGCTGCCTACGAGCAGCACTGCCGCCACCTCTACAACACCCGCCCCAAGGACCCGGATGCTGGCGGCTGGATGAGGTTCCAACCCGACATCCTGTTCGAGCACACCCGCACCGAGCTGCCCGACATGGACCTGCGTCCGGGCCTGGCCGGCGTGCAATGCCCGGTGCTCGTCATGGCCGGCGAAGAGGACCCCGTCACGCCGCCCGAAGATGCCGCCGAGATCGCCGCCGCGCTGCCACCGCGGTGGCTGGCGGGCTTCGAGCGCTTCCCGGGTGTGGGCCACGGCGCATGGCGCGACGACTCTGCCGCCGCGGAGCGCGTGTTGCGTGGCTTTCTCGCCTGAACGTCGCATGGCGCCGGGCCGCGCGCGCCGCGTCAGCCTGCACATTGCTTGACAATGCCACCCCACCCCCCACGAGCCACCATGCCCGAGCTCACGCCCAGCCAGTGGAGCCTGCTCCCCGACGACCCGGAGGTCGCCCCGACGCCGGACCCGCTCGCGCAGGCGCTGTCGGCGGCGCTGCGCAGCCGTGACGGGCACTTCTACGAGCTCACCGGCCAGGTCAACCGGCCCGGCGAGCCGCAGGGCGGGCTGACCGAGCGCTGGCAGCGGTTCTTCGCGGCGGGCGGCGCCTCCGGCTGGCAGGACCTCAGCGCCAAGGCCTTGCGCGTGCAGCGCCGCGTGCTGGAAGACGGCGCCAGCTACAACGTGCACAGCGACGCGCCGCCGCTGCCGGGCCAGGACGCCAAGGAAGGCGCGCCGCTGGCCCGCCACTGGCCGCTGGAGCTGCTGCCCATGCTCATCGAGCCGGACGAGTGGCGCCACATCGAGGCCGGCATCGCGCAGCGCGCGCGGCTGCTGGACGCCGTCATGGCCGACACCTACGGCGAACGCCGGTTGCTCAACGAGGGCCTACTACCTGCCTCGCTGGTGCTGGCGCATCCGCAATACCTGCGGGCCATGCACGGCGCGCAGCCGCCGGGCGGCGTGCACCTGCATGTGCTGGCCTTCGACCTGACCCGCTGCGCCGATGGCCTGTGGTGGGTCGTGGGTCAGCGCACGCAGGCGCCGTCGGGCCTGGGCTATGTGCTGGAGAACCGACTCATCATTGCGCAGCAGTTCCCGGAGGCCTTCCGCCAGATGGCCGTGCAGCGGCTGGCCGCCAGCTACCGGGACCTGATGCAGTCGCTGATGCGGCTGTCGCCCGCCGGCGAGCGCAGCCGGATCGCGTTGCTGACGCCGGGGCCGCGCAACGAGACCTATTTCGAGCAGGCCTTCCTGGCGCGCTACCTCGGCATCGCGCTGGTGGAAGGCGCCGACCTGACCGTGCGTGCCGATAAGGTGTACCTGAAGACGCTCGCGGGGCTGGAGCGCGTGCACGTGCTGCTGCGCCGCGTGGACGACACCTGGCTGGATCCGCTTGAGCTGCATCCCGACTCCATCCTCGGCGTGCCGGGGCTGCTGCAGGCTGCGCGCGCCGGTGAGGTCGTCATCGCGAACGCGCCGGGTGCCGGCTGGCTGGAAAGCCCCGGACTTGCCGCGTTCTGGCCCGGCGTGGCCGAGAGCCTGCTGGGCGAGCCGCTGCAGCTGCCAGCGATCCAGAGTTGGTGGTGCGGCGAGGAGACCGCCTGGCGCGCGCTACGCCCCCAGCTGGCGGACTACGTCGTCGTGCCGACCTTTGCGGCCAGCAGCACGACGCGCAGCTTTGACCCCATCATCGCGGCCGAACTGAGCGGTGACGAGCTGCTCGACCTGAGCGACCGCATCGACGCCGACCCCACCGCTTACACACTGCAGGCGCGCGTGAAGCCCGCCAAGCAGCCGGTGTGGACGCGCGGCGCGCTGGAGCCGCGCGTGGCCGTGTTGCGTGTCTACGCAATGACCGACGGTCACGGCGGCTGGTCGGTGCTGCCGGGCGGCCTGACGCGGGTCGCGCCGCGCCGCGATCCGCAGGCCGATGCCTGGTTGTCCATCCAACGCGGCAGCCTCAGCGCCGACACCTGGGTCATGACGGACGGCGAGGTGGACCCCACCACGCTGCTGTCCCAGCCGCTGCAGGCCGCCGACTTGCGCGATGTGCACTGGACCGTGACCAGCCGCGCGGCCGAGAACCTGTTTTGGCTGGGCCGCTACACCGAGCGCGCAGAGAACAGCGCGCGGCTTGCGCGACACGTTATCGAGGCCAGCGTCATGGTGCAGCGCGGCGCGATGGCGCCTCCCATGCTGCCGCTGCTGGACGTGCTGGCCCGCCGCCACGGCCTCGTCGGCCCCGAGGCGCCGCATGCGCAGGACGACCCGCGCGGCTTCGAGCGTGCGCTGCTGGCCGAGCTGCTGCCGGGCTCCGGCGTGACGAGCGTGGGCTGGAACCTGCGGGCGCTGCTGTCCTGCGCGCAGGCGCTGCGCGAGCGGCTGTCGTCCGAGTCCTGGCGGCTGATCCACGAGACCTCGGCGCAGTTCGAGCAGCACCTGCGCGCCGTGCTGGACCGCCCGGGCACCGGCACACCCGTCACCGACGTACTCAACGTGCTGGCCCGCGCCGACACGCACCTGGCCGCCATCACGGGCGCGCAGACCGACCGCATGACGCGCGACGACGGCTGGCGGCTGCTGTCCATCGGCCGGCAGATCGAGCGGCTGTCATTCCACGCCGACGTGCTGGCCGAGACCTTCGAGCAGGGGCTGGCGGTCAGCGAGGACGGCTTCGCGCTGCTGCTGGGGGTGTTCGACTCGACGATCACCTACCGCGCCAAGTTCCAGGCGCGCCGCGAGGCGCCGCCGTTGCTACACCTGCTGGTGCACGACACCGAGAACCCCCGGTCGCTCGCCTGGGTGGCGCGCACGCTGCGGGACCGCTTCGCCAAGCTGGCCCGGCACGATCCGGGCTGGGCCACCGACATCGCAGCCGACCTGCCGGTTCCCGAGGCATGGCCGCTGGCCGAACTGGCCGCGCCGGGCCCGACGCTGGTGTCGCAGTTGCGCCGTGCGGTGGCACAGGCGGGCGAACTCTCGAGCCTCATCAGCCAGCGTTATTTCGCGCATGTCATCGGCGCCGAACAGCGGGTGTGGCAATGACGGTGCGACTGTCGGTCCACCACGTCACCGAGTACACCTATGAGGACTCGGTCGAGTGGGCGCACCATGCCGCCTGCCTGGCGCCGCGCGACACGCCGTGGCAGAAGGTACACGGCTGGCAGCTCAACATCGACCCGCTGCCCGACGGCTGGGGCGTCGAGGGCCTGGAGCTGGATGCCGCCGAGCTGGCCCGTCACCTGCGGCGCGACCCCTGGGGCAACCGGCACCTGAGCTTTGGCCACGCGCGCGTGCACGAGAAGCTGGTGGTGGACAGCCGTTTTGTCGTCGAGCTGAAAGATCGCCCGGTGCCCGACCCGCAGCGCAGCCCGGCCTGGGAGGCGGTGGCCGCCAGCTTGCGCTACCGCGCCGGCCGGGCGCTGCAGGAGGCCGACGAATTCGCGCTGGCCTCCACCTACACCGCGCCCGCTGCCACACTGGCCGCGTACGCCCGCCGAGCCTTCCCGCCCAACCGCGCGCTGGCCGCTGGGGGGCTGGCACTGATGCGCCAGATCCACGTCGACCTGCGCTACCTGCCGCAGAGCACGACGGTCGCCACACGCGCGGCCGACGCGCTGGCCCAGCGCAGCGGCGTCTGCCAGGACTTCGCCCACGTCTTCATCGCCGCGTGCCGCACGCTGGGCCTGGCGGCGCGTTATGTGTCGGGCTACCTGCTGACGCACCCGCCCGAGGGCCAGCCCAAGCTGGTCGGTGCCGACGCCTCGCACGCCTGGGTGGAGCTGTGGTGCCCCGAGCAGGGCTGGCTCGCGCTGGACCCGACCAACAACGTGCCGGCCGGACTGGACCACGTGACGCTGGCCTGGGGCCGCGACTACGCCGACGTGGCCCCGCTGCGCGGCGTGCTGCGCGGCGGCGGCGTCGCGACGTTGCGGGTGGGCGTGACGGTCGAGCCGCTTTGAGCTGAGCCGGCCGCGTCAGCGCGCCTCCTCGCTGCGGGACTCGCGATGAGCCTCGGCCCTGTCCTTGTCTCTTTCCTTGCCCTTTTCCTCGTGCGGGCGATGCGCGTCGCGGCCGTGCTCGTCATGCGGCGCCGGCGCGTGGCCGCCAGGCGCCAAACCTGCCGGCGCATGGGGTGACGGCTTGTCGGCGGGGCGGGGCGGATGCGACGCCGGCCGCTCGTGCGCAGCGTCATGGTGCGGCAGTGTGTCGGGCCGGGCCTCGGCGGCCACGGGCCTGGGCGGCATCGGTGTGTGAACCTCGTGTGGCGCCGTCACGGGTGGCGCGGGCGGCATTGCCACCGTCGCGGTCGGCGGCTGGACCGGGGCCGTGGCCGGACGCGGTGCCGGCATTGCAGCATGCGACGGCGCGTGCTCGGCCGCGGCAGGCATCGCCTCCGGCGCGGCGGTCGGCACCGGTCGCGTCGCGTGGATCGGGCGCTCCGCGGCCTGGGGCTGCGCATGGGGGGGCGGCGCGAAGGCGCGCACCACGGGTGGCAGGGCTGCCGCAAGATGGGCCTGGGCCGGCATGTGGCCCTGGAAGGCCTGGCCGTTGGCGGTGGCCGTCGGCGGTGCAATGACGGTGACCTGCGTCACGTTCGTGACGTTACTGATGTTGGTGACGCGGTTGTCGACGTGTACGTTGTTGACCGTGGTGTTTGTCACCCGCATGCCGACGTTGACGACGGGCGGCGCGCTGACCACCACCGCGGGCGCCGTGCCTACCGGTGCGGGCACCACCAGCCCGGGCCGCGAGCCGGGCGGCGGCGGCACGAAGACGCCGGCGGGGCCCATCGGGCGGGCGCCGCCGTCGATGGATACCTGCAGCGACAGGTGCAGCATCGGCGGCGGCGGCACGAACGTGACGCCCGGTGCGGCCCAGTGGCCCGCTACGAAGATGACGGCGCCGTCGCGGTGCTCGTAGTAGGGCTGGGTCCAGCCGTAGCCCGGCTGGGGCGGTAGCCGCCAATGGCCCGAGCACCAGACCCAGCGGCTGCTCTGCCAGCCCCAGTAGCCACCGATCCAGACCGCTTCGGGCGCGGGCGGCGGCGGTGGCGCTTCGACGAGCATCGGCGGCGGTGCCACGTCCACCAGCACCGGCTCGGGCTGGACGAGTGGTGGATTGATCTCGACGCTGACGACCGAGGGGGGCACAACGGCGGCGACGCGTACCTGGGCGTGGACGTCGGCGACCCGCGGCGCGGCGCAGCCGGCAAGCATCACGAAGCTGGCAGCGGCCAGCGCAAGGGGGGCGAGGAGACGGGGCATCGGTGCTCCCGGAGTAGCGATGCTGCTCTATCGCGCCGCGACGGTTCTCCGTTGACGGCCGACGGCGTCCCGGCGGCTTGCCGTCAGCTGCAGGCAAACGAGTAACGGGGTGCGTCGCCCACGCACCGCCGTGGCGCGCTCGCGCCGGGGCGGTTAGCGCCGGACCTTGCCGTCGGCCGTCAGCATGGATAGCTCGACGAAGCTGGAGCCCGCATGGCGAGTCGGGTTGAAGTGCAGCCGGTAGCCCCGGGCGTCGTAACCCGACAGCGTCTCCATTGCTGCGATGAAGCCGTCACGCGTCGGTCGGCCGTTCACGCGGCGAAGTGCATCGACGACCACGCGCGCAGCGAGATAACCCTCGATGCTCGTGTAGTTGGGCTCAGCGGACGGGTCCACGCGGGCCAGCGCCTGCTGGTATTCGTTGACCAGCCCGGCGGCGGTGCCGAAGGGGGAGGGCATGACTTGCGAGACGACGACGCCGGCGGCGTCCTTGCCCAGCTCGGTGGCCAGTGCTTGTGTGCCGACGAAGGACACGTTGTAGAACTGGCCGCCGTAGCCGGCCTTGCGCGCTTCGCGGATGAAGGCGGCGCAGGCCTTGTAGGCGCCGATCTGCACGATGGCCTCGGGCTTGGCCGCAACCAACGCCTTCACTGCGGCGTCCACGTCCACGCTGTTGCGCTCCACCGTTGCCACGGCCAGCGGCTTCAGGCTGCGCTTGTCCAGGGCACGTTGCACGCCCTTCAGGCCGGCCTGGCCATAGGCATCGTTCTGGTGGAAGACGGCGATGTTCTTCACGTCCAGCTGCGTCAACTGCTTGATGATGAGTTCGGTCTCGTCGAAGTAGGAGGCGCGGATGTGGAAGACCAGCCGGTTGAACGGGTCGCGCAGCGACTCGGCGCCGGTAAACGGCGCGATGAACGGCGTCTTGGCGGCCAGCGCCAGCGGTAGCGCCGCGACCGACGTGGGCGTGCCCACGTAGCCGAACAGCGCGAACACGTCATCCTGCAGCAGCTTCTCGGTGTTGGCCTTGCAGCGGGCCGGCTCGTAGCCGTCGTCCAGCGTCTTCAGCACGATGCGTTGGCCACCGACGCCGCCGGTGGCGTTGACGGCCTCGAAGCAGGCCCTGGCGCCGAGCTGCATCTGCAGACCCAGTTGCGCCGCCGGCCCCGTGAGCGGGGCCGACTGCCCCAGCACGATGCCGCGCTCCTGGGCTTGGCTGGGGGCGACAGCCGGCAGGGCCAGGCTGGCGAGGGCGTATTGGTGAAAGCGGCGGCGGGACTGCATACCCGAATCATCCGTCGGGCAGGCTTTTCGCGGTGTGAACAAATCAGGCGTTCAGGAAACTTCCGTGTTGTTCCCGCCGTGGCTTTGTTAGCAAATTTATCGTCCTTGCCTCGTCGAGCGCGTGATCACGGCCTGTCAGGGCGTGAGGTTCCCGACCTCGCCGTCGTCGAAGCGCTTGCCCAGCGCGGCGCCGACGATCATCTTCAGGCCGGCCACGGCGTCTCCATGCTTGTTGTCCCAGTAGCGACCATGCGTCGGTTGCACGCAGAGGACACTGATGCATGGATCGTCCTTGCCCTGCTCGAACCACACGCGGTCCATGGGCTTCCATAGCGTGTCGATCAGTGCGTGGTCGTGCAGCACGCTGGCCTGCCCGGCGAGGTGCATGAAGCCCGAGTGCTCGGTGGCCTGGAAGTACAGCTCGACTTTCGGATTGGCTTCGATCTCGGCGTTTTTGTGGCTGTGCCTGTCGCTGAGGAACCAGAGCGTGCCGTCCTCGTCGCATTGGCGAACGGACATGGGGCGGACGCCGCCGTCCGTCACGAAGAAGCAGGTCTCGGCCTTGTCGATGACGTCGCGGATCTTGGCGATGGCCTCCGCCGCCGCGAGGTCGTGGCGGGCGTCGGACTGCATTGGGTCGGCATGGCCGGGGTTGTGGGCCGTCGGGGCGGCGGGATGGCGGTCGGTGTCCATGAGCGTTCCTTGGCGGTTGGCGAGTGACCTCAAGATAGGTCACTCGCCGGAATGCACCTGTCGGCCGTTGCGCCTTGACAGCGTCGGACGCGGCTACAGCTCCGCCACGCTCTTCACGCGCACCGGCCGCGGCAAGGGGGTCTCGGCGACCGGTGCCGCGCGTCCATGGAAGCGGTCGAGCAAGGCCTGCCATTGCGCCTTGATCGCGCGGACATTGGCGAGCTTGACAGGCCCGTAGCCGCGGATCTTCTCCGGCAGGCGGGCCAGTTCGATGGCGGTCTGCAGGTTGTCGGCGGTCAGTGCCGGCATCAGCTCCTCGATCAACCGTTCGTAGTCGGTGATCAGCTGGCGCTCCATACGGCGCTCCTCGGTCCGGCCGAACACGTCCAGCGCCGTGCCTCGCCAGCGCCGGAGCGCCGCCAGGCCTTTGAAGGCGGTGAACACCCAGCCGCCGAACGCGATCTTGCGCGGGCGTCCATCACCGCCAGGCCGGGCGAGCAGTGGTGGCGCGAGATGGACGCTCAGGCGCTCCCAGTTCTCGAATTGCGCCTTCATGGCCGCCTCGAAGCGGCCGTCGGTGTAGAGCCGCGCGACCTCGTACTCGTCCTTGATCGCCAGCAGCCTGGCGTAGTGGCGCGCGACGGCTTGCGACAGGCGCTGGCCCCGCTGAAGCGGCGCCTCTGCGGCACGCACGCGTTCGACGAGCGCACGGTAGCGGGCGGCGTAGGCAGCGTCCTGGTAGTCGGTCAGGAAGCGCACACGCCGCTCGATCAGGCCGTCCGGGCCGTCGAGGCGGTCGAAGTTCAGGACCTTGACGATGCTCGTGTCGCCGGCCAGCCGCAGCAGCGCTTCCGGTGCGGCGATGGCGAGACGGCCCAGCGCGAAGGCCGTCCTGTTGGCTTCCACGGCCACGCCATTGAGCTCGATGGCACGCATCAGCGCAGCCTCGCCGACGGGCACCAGGCCGCGCTGCCAGCAGGCGCCCAGCATGACGATGTTGCTGGGCAGCGTGTCGCCCATCAGGCGCTGGGCGATGTCCTGCGCATCGAGGGTCTGCAGCCGGTCGCCTTCGCCGACAGCGAAGCGCATCTTGGCGAGCAGGGCGTCGGCCTGCAGCGAGGCGTCGGGATTGCGCACGAAGCCGGCGGTAGGCAGCTCGTGCGTGTTGGCGAGGATGACGGTGCGGCCGGGTTTCACGGTGCCGAGCGCGTCTGGCGACGCGCCAACGACCATGTCACAGGCCAGCAGCACGTCGGCCTGCTGGGTGTCGATGCGAACCTGGTTCAGCAGGTCGGGCGTCGGCGCGATGCGCACGAAGCTCAGCACGGCGCCACCCTTCTGCGCGAAGCCCATGAAGTCCAGCACCGAGGCCTGCTTGCCTTCGAGGTGTGCCGCCATCGACACCAGGGCGCCGACGGTCACGACGCCGGTGCCGCCGACGCCAGTGACGAGAAGGTCGAACGGCGCCGTCCAGCGCCACGGCGCGGGCGGCTGCAGCGCGGCCAGTTCGCGCGCGAGGTCCTGCGGCGTGTAGGCTGCGCCAGCCTTCTTCTTCAGCACGGCGCCATGCACGGACACGAAGCTGGGACAGAAGCCGTTGACGCAGGAGAAGTCCTTGTTGCAGCTGCTCTGCTCGATGGCGCGCTTGCGGCCCCAGTCGGTCTCGACGGGCACGACGGACAGGCAGTTGCTGGCCACGCCGCAGTCGCCGCAGCCTTCGCAGACGGCCTCGTTGATGAAGAGGCGCTTGGGCGGATCAGGAAACTCCTGCTTCTTGCGGCGGCGCCGCTTCTCGGCCGCGCAGGTCTGGTCGTAGATCAGCACCGTCACGCCTGCGATGTCGCGCAGCTCGCGCTGCACGGCGTCCAACTCGCTGCGGTCGTGAAAGGTGGTGCCCGGCGGGAACAGGCCCTCGTGGCCGGAGTACTTCGCCGGCTCGTCGGACACGATGACAAGGCGCTTGACGCCCTCGGCCTCCACCTGGCGCGCGATCTGCGGCACGCTGGTGCTGCCGTCCACCGGCTGGCCGCCGGTCATCGCGACGGCGTCGTTGTAGAGGATCTTGTAGGTGATGTTGGCCCGGGCCGCGATGGCCTGGCGGATGGCCAGGTAGCCCGAGTGGTAGTAGGTGCCGTCGCCGAGGTTCTGGAAGACGTGCTTCTCCGTCGTGAAGCGCGAGTGTGCCGCCCAGTCCACGCCCTCGGCGCCCATCTGGATGAGGCCGGACGTGCCACGGTCCATCCAGCTCGCCATGAAGTGGCAGCCGATGCCGGCCAGTGCACGCGAGCCCTCGGGCAGCTTCGTCGACGTGTTGTGCGGGCAGCCCGAGCAGAAGTAGGGCTGGCGGCGCACGGCATCGGCGGCGTTGGACAGCAGCGGCGGCGTGAGGAAGTCGACGACAAGGTGGCGGCGGTCCAGCGCGGGGTTGAGCCGCGCGAGCCAGTCGGCCACCGTGCCCATGATGCGGCTTGGCCTCAGCTCGCCCAGCGCGCTGAGCACCGGGCGGCCTTGCTCGTCCGTCTTGCCGACGACGCGGGGACGTTGGAAGTCGGGCAGGTGGTACAGCAGCTCCTTGATCTGCCGCTCGACAACGGGCGCCTTCTCCTCGATGACGAGTACATCGGTCAGGTTGCTGCAGAACTCGACGATGCGTGTCGGCTCCAGCGGGTAGACCAGGCCCACCTTATAGACGCGTACGCCGGCCGCGGCGAGCGCGTTGGGGTCCAGGTCCAGCCGGCGCAGCACCTCCATGAAGTCGTAGTGGGCCTTGCCGACGGTGACGATGCCCAGCGTGGCCGCCGGGCTCGTGACGATGTGCTTGTCGATGCTGTTGACGCGGGCGAAGGCCTTCACCGCGTCGAGCTTGTGCGACAGGCGCGACTCCAGTTCCAGCGACGGCAGGTCCACCGCGCGGATGTGCAGATTCGTCGGAGGCGTGAAGTCGATTGAATGCTCGAAGTCCAGCGGCACGGCATCCAGATCCACCGTCATGCCGCTTTCGACGACCTCGGAGATCGCCTTGAAGCCGACCCAAGCTCCCGAAAAGCGGCTCAGCGCCCAGCCGTAGAGCCCGAACTCCAGGTACTCGGCCACGTTGGCCGGGTGCACGACGGGCATGCTCCAGGCCTGCAGTGCGAGGTCGCTCTGGTGCGGCGTGCTGGATGACACGCAGCCGTGGTCGTCGCCGCAGACGACCAGCACGCCGCCCTGCGGGCTCGTGCCGTAGACGTTGCCGTGCTTCAGCGCGTCGCCCGAGCGGTCCACGCCCGGGCCCTTGCCGTACCACATCGCGAACACGCCATCGGCGGTGCGCTGCGGGTCCAGCGCCACGCGCTGCACGCCCAGGCAGGCCGTGGCGGCCAGGTCCTCGTTGATCGCGGGCAGGAACTCGATGTGGGCTGCATCGAGCAGCGGCTTGGCCTTCCACAGCTGCTGGTCCACCATGCCCAGTGGCGAGCCGCGATAGCCAGAGACGAAGCCGGCGGTGTTCAGGCCGGCGGACTCGTCAAGACGCTTCTGCGCGAGAAGCAGCCTCACCAGCGCCTGCGTGCCGGTCAGGAAGACGGCGCCGCTGTCGGCCTTGAGGTTGTCGCTGAGCTGGTAGGGGCGCAGGGTGTCGGGCATAGCAGGCTCCGGGGTGGGCGCAAATTCTTCCCTCGCGCTTCCGCAGTAACTTGCCTAAATTCACGTCATGGACGATAGCGATGAGAACATTCCTCTCAAAGGAGCCGCCAAATGGAAATGAATGAACTCGACCGCGCTAGCCTGCTGATCCTGGAAGTGCTGCAGGCGGACGCACGGTTGTCGACGCAGGCGCTGGCTGACAAGGTCGGCCTGTCGGCCACGCCGGTGTGGCGGCGCTTGAAGGACATGGAGGACCGCGGCGTCATCCGCGGCCAGGTGGCGCTGGTGGACCGCGAGAAGCTCGGCCTGTCCATCCTCGTGCTGGCCCATGTGAGCCTTGTGCGCCACAGCGAGGGCGCCGTGGAGCAGTTCGAACAGCTCGTCGTCACGCGGCGCGAGATCATCGAATGCCATGCCATTACCGGCGAGGCCGACTACGTCATCAAGGTCGTCGCGGCCGACATGAAGGTCTACGACCAGTTCCTTCAGCAACACATCTTCAAGCTGCCGGGCGTCAGCAGCGTGCGCAGCAACGTCGTACTGCGCGAGGTGAAGTACGAGACAGCGCTGCCCGTACCGCAAAGAACGGCGGGATGACTCCGCGAAAGCGTGAACAAGTTGGAGGTCCTTCCCTGCGGGCCGGGCAGTCTTGACTGCGACCTAATGCCTCAGTTGCATAGAGTCTGCACCGGTTGCGGTGCCATGGTGCGCCGCGCAGATGGCAGTTTCGGGAAGAGAGAATTTATGTCGTGGTTGAGTGGAGTCCGCGTGAGCACCAAGCTGATCGGCGGCTTCGTAGGTGTGGTGCTGATGGGCACCTTGGTGGCAGCGGTCGGCATCTTCGGCATGCACCGCATCAACGAATACAACGACGCGCTGTACCAGCGCGAACTGCTTGGGATCTCCTATGTGAAGGAGGCCAACATCAACCTCATCTACGCCGGCCGTGCCCGCGCGAACTTCATGCTGGCGACGTCCGAGGATGCGCGCACCAAGGCGCGCGGGGATTTCGACAAGGCGGTTGCGGACCTCAGGCGCTGGCTGGAGAAGTCGCGTCCGCTGTTCGTCACGGACAAGGGCAAGGCGCTTTACGCAGACACCATCGCCGTCGTCGAACCCTGGCTCGCCGCGGTGACCAAGGTCTTGAACGTGGCCTCGACGCGGCCCTACCTGTCGAACGACGCGGAGCTGCAGGCGCTGGTCAAGGCTTCCAGCCAGTTGAACCGTCAGCTCGACGAGCAGTTGACCGCGCTCACCAAAGAGAAGGAGTCGCTGGGCCTGGCCACTGCGCAGGAGGGATTGCAGCTGTACGAGCGTCTGAGTTGGCTGATGATCGGCCTGACCGTGTTCAGTGGGCTGTTCGGTCTGGTGGTCGGCGTCATGTTGACGCGCGGTTTGAACCGTCAGCTCGGCGGTGAGCCCGGCGACGTGGCAGCACTGGCCGGCGCCATCGCGCAGGGAGACCTGACCACATCTATTGATGTGAGCGAGGCCAAGCCCGGCAGCGTGGTGGCCGCGATGGACGGCATGCAGAGGGCGCTGCGTGACGTGGTCGCCAGCGTGCGAGCCGGCAGCGAGAGCATCGCGACCGCCAGCGCGCAGATTGCCCAGGGCAACTCAGACCTGAGCCAGCGCACGGAGGAACAGGCCAGCGCGCTGGAAGAGACCTCGGCCACGATGCAGCAGCTCAATGCGACGGTCCGTGCAACCGCCGAGAGCGCGCATCAGGCCGATTCACTGGCCCGGGCCTCCAGCGCCAAGGCCACGGAAGGCGGGGGCGTGGTGGACGATGTGGTCCAGACGATGCGGGGCATCCAGCAGAGCAGCGGCAAGATCGCCGAGATCATCAACGTCATCGACGGCATCGCCTTCCAGACCAACATCCTGGCATTGAACGCCGCTGTGGAGGCGGCCCGGGCCGGGGAACAGGGCCGCGGCTTTGCGGTCGTGGCCGGCGAGGTGCGCACGCTGGCCCAGCGTTCGGCGACGGCAGCGCGCGAGATCAAGTCTCTGATCACGGCGAGCGTGGAGCAAATCGAACAAGGCACAACCCAAGTCGACACGGCCGGCGCGGCGATGCAGGACATCGTCGGGTCCATCCAGCGCGTGGCGGACATCGTCGGCGAGATCAGCTCAGCGAGCCGTGAGCAGAGCACCGGCGTGAGCCAGGTGGAGGGAGCCGTCGCCCAGATGGACCAGGTCACGCAGCAGAATGCGGCGCTGGTCGAACAGAGCGCCGCGGCGGCGGAGAGCCTGCGTCAGCAGGCCCAGCAGCTCCTTCAGGCGGTGGCCGTGTTCAAGCTGCAGCGCGCGGCGCCGTGACCGGCCGGCCGGACTGACGCCCCGTTAGCCCGTCAGAGCGTGCCGTAGCTGTGCAGGCCTGAGAGGAACATGTTGACGCCGAGGAAGGCGAAGGTCGTCACCAGCAGGCCCACCAGCGCCCACCAGGCGGCGACGGTGCCGCGCAGACCCTTCATGAGCCGCATGTGCAGCCAGGCCGCATAGTTGAGCCAGACGATCAGCGCCCAGGTTTCCTTCGGGTCCCAGCTCCAGTAGCCGCCCCAGGCCTCGGCCGCCCAGAAGGCGCCAAGGATGGTGGCGATCGTGAAGAACGCGAAGCCCAGCGCGATGGCCTTGTACATGAGGTCGTCCAGCTGGACGAGCTCGGGCAGCCGGCGCGTCACATGGGTGCGCAGCACGATGGCCAGCGTCATGAAGGCGGCCACGCCCGCGATCTTGCCGGCCCAGCCGTTCAGGCCTGTGATGGTCGCGTCGTCCAGCGTGGCGCCGAAGCGCACGGCCAGGATGACCGCCACGATGCCCAGCGGCATCGCGACCAGGCCGATGGCCAGATGGCGCGTCGTCGCTGTCTTGAGCAGGTAGGCCAGCGCCACCATGGCCGCCAGCGAGAAACTGCCGTAGCCGACGAAGTTGGCCGGCACGTGAATCTTCATCCACCAGCTTTGCAGCGCCGGCACCAGCGGCTGGATCTCCTGCGCCTCGCGCGCGACCGTGTACCAGAGCAGGAAGCTGACGGCGCCGCTCACCACCAGCATGACGAAGGCGCCGAGCGAGCGCGTGGCAAAGCGCTCCTCGTAGTACAGGTGGAACAGCGTCGTGAGCCAGCAGAACAGCACGAAGACTTCGTACAGGTTGCTGACGGGGATGTGGCCGATGTCCGGACCGATCTGGTGGCTCTCGTACCAGCGCACGAGCGTGCCGACCAGCGCCATGAAGACGCCGCCCCAGGCCAGCTTGGAGCCCACCGTCTCGGCCATGCTGTTCCGGCCCGCGCCGGTGAAGAAGCCGCCCCAGTAGAACAGGGTGCTGAGGTAGAAGCACAGGCTCATCCACAGAATGGCGCTCTGGCTGGACAGCAGGTACTTCAGCCAGAACACCTTCTCGCCGGCGGCGAGGTCGGCGCCGAAGTCGTCGGTGTGCTGGGCATACAGCGCGATGGCCAGCAGAGTCGCGCCGCCGGCCGCGACCGTCAGCAGCCGCAGCGGCCGCCAGAACCAGCCCAGCGCGACGAGCGCCGGCATTGCGCACAGCAGGATGCCCTGCTCGTAGCCGTTCATACTGGCGTGGTAACGGCTGAAGGCATAGGCGCCGCCCAGCAGCACCAACGCGGCGAAGACCCAGTCCAGCGCGTCGCGGCGCTGCAGCGCATGGCGGCGCGGCAGGTCGAAGGTGGTGGTGTTCATGCGTGCTCCTTCAGGATGGCGGCCTTGAGCTGCGCGAACAGCGTGGCGTTGTCGGGCGACTCGCGGGTGCTGGACATGGCCATGCGCACCTGCGAGCTGGCAGGGTCGGTGCCTGGCGTGATCCACACCCACAGGCGCCGCTCCTTGATGTAGAGCATGGCGAAGACGCCGACGATGAGCAAGAGGGCGCCGAGGTAGACCAGCTTCTGGCCCGGCGCGCGGGTCACCTGGAACACGCTGGCTTGCACCTGCTCGAAGCCGTCGAGCTGCAGAAGCACGGGGGACGGGTAGTAGAGGCTGTCTGACAGCGACAGCACCGCCTGCGTCATGAAGCCCTGCGTGGCGGCGTCCACGGGCGACGGCGGCAGGCCGGCGTGTTCGCGCGCCAGTTGGTTCAGCTCGAACAGGCAGCCGTTGAGGATGCGCAACAGAACCTCGGAAATGCGCTGGCGGTCGGACTCGGGCACGTCGCGCTCGACGAACTGCGACAGTGCAGGCAGGCCGCCACGTACCTCGTCGCCCGGTTTGGCCGCGGCGCCCGAGAACAGCGTGAGCGCGCGCTGCGCGGTGAGCTGCAGCTGCTGCTGCATCTGCGCCTGGTTGGGCGGCGTGGCCGCGGCGGCATAGGCGTGTGCAGCGGCCTCGCGCAGCGCGGGGTCGGCCAGCGCCTGGCGCAGGCGCAGCCAGCCGTCGATCTTGTCGTGCTCGTCCGCCGGGATGCGCAGGTAGCGGAAGGCGTCCGCCGGCGACTCGCGCATGCCGGCCAGGAAGACGCGCCGTCCTTCCAGCTCGATGGGCAGCATGTAGTTGCTGTATTCGCGGGCCTGGCCGGCCGCGTCGCGCAGCTTGTAACTGAAGCTCGGGCCGACGTTGTGCAGCGACTTGTCCTTGTCGCCCTTTGCGCCGCTGCCGAGATGCTGGTTCAGCCGCTCGCCGAGGTCCACCTTGCGCACGTCCGCCCCGCTGGCGTTCTCGCTGCCGCCCATGTTCTCGACGTTGATGACGCGCAGGCCGTCCAGCTCCAGCATCTGGTCGCCGAACTTCAGCCGCGAGCCGACGCGACCTTCGATGGCGGCCGGCGCGCCGCCGGCCAGCGGCAGCACCTTGAGCTGCAGCTTGCTGCCGCCATCCTCGAAGCTGCTCTGGAAGATGGCCAGGCCGTCGTGGATGACCGGTTCATTGACCTTGACCGTCGCCTCGCGCGTCTGGTTGCCGTCGTGGATGACGATGTCGCTGGCGAAACTCTTGGGCATACCGGTGGGGTAGTAGTCCACCTTGAAGGCCTTGAGCTCGATGTCGAAGGGCAGGTCCTGCAGCACGACGCCGCTGGGCAGGTTGACGACCGCGATGCCCTGGCGTTGGTGCTCAGGCACCGACACGTTGGCGCGGAAGCTCGGGTTGGCCGTGCTCAGTCGGTATTCGGGCTTGATGTCGCTGATGAAGCCGGCACCCGTATAAAGCTGCTTGCCCTGCGCCCACATGGCCAGCTTCACCATCGCGTTGCCGTCCAGCACGCCGCCGACGAGAATCAGCACGATGGCCGAGTGGGCGGCGAGGTAGCCGATCTTGTTGGCCGCGCCGCGGCGGGCCGCGATCATCGTGCCGTTCTCGCGCTGCTGCACGCGGGCCTTCCAGCCGAGTGCCGTCAGCGCGTTGCCGATCTCGGCCAGCGCCATCGCTGGGTTGCTGGGAACCTCGCCGATGGCCTTGTGGTGGTGCGCCTGCAGCGACTGCTCGCGCACGCCTTCCTTGTAGCTCTTCAGGTCGGCCAGGATCTTGGGCGTGTTCCGGGCGATGCACAGGCTGGTGGACACCACCAGGAAGGCCAGGATGACGAGGAACCATGGCGCGCTGTAGACCGTGTAGAGGCCGAAGCGGTCGAACACCTCGGCCCAGAAGGGGCCGAACTGGTTGATGTAGTTGCCCATGGGCTCGCTCTGGCGCAGCACGGTGCCGATGACCGAGGCGATGCAGATGACGCTGAGCAGCGCAATGGCGAAGCGCATGGACGCGAGCAGGTCGAGCAGCTCGCGGGCGGGGGAGGGGCGTTGGGCGGCGGCGGACATCGAGCGCAGGAGTGTCGGGCAAGAAAAAAGGCCGGTGTGTTGCACCGGCCTTCGTTCAGAGAGGCAGCTTGTTCTGCGTCAACGCAGACCCGCGACGTAATCCGCGACAGCCTTGATTTCCTTGTCGTTCATCTTCGCGGCGATGGCTGCCATCTGCGGCGAGTTGGCACGGGCGCCGCTGCGGAAGTTGTTCATCTGCAGCTCCACGTAATCGGTGTGTTGACCGGCCAGGCGCGGGTACTGGGCGGGGATGCCGGCGCCATTGGGGCTGTGGCAGCCTGCACAGGCGGGCACGTTGCGCTCGGCGATGCCACCGCGGTAGATCTTCTGGCCCAGCGCGACGGTGTCCTTGTTCTTGGCAAAGCCGGGCTTCACGCCGCTGACGCCAGCGTAGAACGCGGCGACGTTGCGGATGTCTTCTTCCGACAACGGCGCGGCCATCGCGTTCATGACGGCGCTCTGGCGCTTGCCGCTCTTGAACTCGGTTAGCTGCTTGGTCAGGTATTCCACATGCTGCCCGGCGATGATCGGGTTGGCCGGGCTGCCGCGCGAGCCGTCGGCCGTGTGGCAGGCCGCGCACACCTGCTTGGACAGCTCACCACCCTTGGACAAATCCGGCTTGGCCGGGGCCGCGGCGGGCTCGTTGGCGTAAGCCGTGGCAGCCAGCAACAGACTCGACAGGAGGATGGCGACAGTCTTCATGGATTTTTGGGTTTCGTTGGGCGCAACCTTCAAATTTTACAATGCCGGATGACCGCGTCCGACCCAGCCATGAACAATCCAATCCCAGAAGCGCCAGTGACCGAGAAGCTGGCGCTCGCCTGGACGCATACCGCGCGCTTCCTGACCACGGCCAGCCAGCTCGTCCACCTGCCGGCCACGGAGCTGCCCGAGATCGCCTTCGTCGGCCGCTCCAACGCTGGCAAGTCCACCGCCATCAACACGCTGGCTCAGCAGAAGCGCCTGGCCTTCGCGTCCAAGACGCCGGGCCGCACGCAGCACATCAACCTGTTCGAACTCGGCCCGAAGGATGCGGCGGACGCGCTGTTCGCCGACCTGCCGGGCTACGGCTATGCGGCGGTCAACAAGTCCGCCAAGCAGCGCTGGCAGAAGGTGATGGCCGACTACCTCGAAGTCCGGCGCAGCCTGTCTGGCGTCGTGTTGATGGTGGACTCGCGGCTGGGACTCACCGACCTGGACAGGCAATTGCTCGAGTTCGTTGCCGCGCGGGTCGCCACCGGTGAGATCAAGCTGTTGGTGCTGCTGACCAAGGCCGACAAGCTCAACCGCAAGGAGGCCGATGCGGCGCTGCGTGCGACGACCGAGTTCCTCGCCGGCATGACGACGGAAACCTCCGACGTGTCGGTGACGCTGTTCTCGGCACTGAAGAAGCAGGGCGTTGGCGACGTGGCGCTGGTGCTGCACGAGTGGACTCACGGCGCTGCCGAAGTCGCCACCGCCTGATCAACCGCCGTCCAGGTCACTCATCAGCGTGTCGACGGCGCGCTGCACGACGCTGTCGTCTTCCAGCGCGGTGATGAGGCCGTTGGCCAGCAGCGCCTCCAGCGCGCGTCGCGTCAGCGGCAGGCGCTCCTCGGCGTCGCGGCCGACGAACAGCGTGAACTGGCGGCCCTCGCTGATCCAGGCGATCTGCGCGGTATGCCAGTCGCCCTGGATGAACATGTGGAACCAGCGGCCCACCTGCAGCTCGTCGATCCAGCGCTGCAGCGCTGCACGGGCGTCCGGCGAGTCGTGCTCCTTGTAGAGCTGCACCGGCACGGTCGGCAGCTCGCCGCGGTCCACGTCCGCGCTGAGCCAGTGTGACGGCAGCTGCGAATCGCGCTCCTCCATCAACCGCTTGACGATCTCGTCGGCGGACGCCGGTGCGCCGGCGGCGGGAGCCGGTGCCGGCGGCGGTGCGGGGCGGCGCGCGGACGGGTCCAGCGCCGGCAGGCCGCGCAGCAGGCGTGCGTGCTGACCCATCAACTCGGCCAGCGCGGGCTCTCGCTTGGTCTCGCTGATCTGGATGCTGTCGCAACCGGCCACCAGCCGTTCGATGATGACGGGCAGCCTCATGCGCAGCGCCTCACGGGCGGCCATGTCACGCGGCGTCATGAGGCTGTCCAGCACGGCGTCGACGAGTTCCACGGCGTCCTGTGCTTCGCGCGATTCCCGGCCATGCTTGACCATCGCATTGACGATGACCTCGACCCACGCGATCTGCATGAAGCGTTGCATGCGCGGGCCGAGCGGCGCGTCGGCGATCTGATGGTCGATCTGCTCGCGCAGCAGCTGGCGCCATTCGTCGCGTTGCTGCCCGCGCTCCAGGGCCGCCAGCGCGTCGGCGTTGCGTTCGCCGCTCTGGCGTGCCTGCTGGTCGATGTGGGCATCCACGCGCACCAGCACCTGCTGGAACAGCGCGGCCGTGGGCGTCGGCGCGTCGACGAGCAGCTGCGCCTCGGCTTCCATGAAGCGCAGGAACTCCACGAGGCGCGGGTCGTCCGCACGGCCGAAGGCCATGCCGTGGGCGGCCACGCGGTTCAGCAGCGCCCAGGTGGGGTGGTCCTGCCGGCGCAGGAGCGTCGAGTCGGTCCGTGCCAAGCGCACGACGGCGATCTGCAGCCGGGCGAGCAGCGCCTTGAGCGGTGGCACGAGGCGCGGGTCGGCCAGGATCTGGTCGTACAGCCGGCTCAGCATGTCCGGCCCGGTGGTCCGCACGAAGGGCGCGGGCGCCTGCGGGTCACGCGGCGCCGCGGCCGCGAATGGCATCGGACGTGAGTTGAAGGCGTCGACGCGGCGCGACAGGCCATCAAGCGTGCCGGGCATGGAGTTGCGCGTGCCGATGCCCCGTGCGGCAGCCAGCCGCTGGTGGGACATCGGGTTGGTCTGCACGCGGCCGTGCGAGGCGACAAGGTCGCCGATGTCGGCGGCCCGCAGCGCGGCGCAGAACTGCCCATAGAGGCGGTGCAGGGCGCGCGCCATCGGCACGGCGGCCGCGCGCATCAGTTCATACTGGGCCTGCGGGCTCAGTGCGCTGGCGGCCAGTGCATGGTGCAACGCGTGGGCGTAGAGGGCCGGGCGCAGCGGGTTGTCGCGCTCGCGGGCGCGGGCGATGCCGCGCAGCGCCGCGTAGAAATTGCCGAGCTGGTGCAGCTCGGCGCGGCTCTGCTCTTCGGCCGTATGGGCGACATGGGCGATGGCGACGTCCTGCAGCGCCTGGCTTTCATCGACGAGGCTCAGGCCCGCCAGGCCGCCCGCCTGGCGGGGTGCGCGTTGCAGCGGGTCTTCGCCGCGGCGGCCGCTGTGCAGCAGCTCGATGAGGCGGCCTTCGAAATCGGCGGCAAAACGGGTGCGGATCTTTCTCCAGCTTTCCCGCAGCGCGAAGTACTGCGGGTCGGCATCGAGTTCGTCCTGCACCAGATTCATCAGCTCGCGGGCCAGGGGGCCGGCCTCGGTCAGGGCTTGATCGAGGAGTTCATGGGGGTGCAGGCTGATGGACATGGATACGACTTGAAACGAGTTGAAATTATCTGATGCATGTTTCGCGTGGCCGGCCGTTTCACTAGTCCTGACGCCCCCCGTTCGGAAGGGCTGGTAGCGCTCCCCACGACAGTTTTCACGCTTTGGCCCTGCTGCCCCCCGGTTCGGGCGGGGCAAGTCGCGTGCCGAGGCCTTGTCGCGCGTGCAAAGAAAAAGGGCTGCCTTGCGGCAGCCCTTTCATCAGCGGAAGGTCGCTGGGCGCGGACTTACATGTCCATGCCGCCCATGCCGCCCATGCCACCGGGCATGGCCGGCGCAGCGCTTTCGTCCTTCGGCGCTTCGGCGACCATGGCTTCGGTCGTCAGGAGCAGCGAGGCCACGGAAGCGGCGTTCTGCAGCGCGGTGCGGGTGACCTTCGTCGGGTCCAGGATGCCCATCTCGATCATGTCGCCATAGGTGTCGTTGGCAGCGTTGAAGCCGTAGTTGCCCTTGCCTTCCAGCACCTTGTTGACGACCACGCTCGGCTCGCCGCCGGCGTTGAAGACGATCTCGCGCAGCGGCGCTTCGATGGCCTTCAGGATCAGCTTGATGCCAGCGTCCTGGTCGGCGTTGTCACCCTTGATCTCGCCGGCGGACTGGCGGGCGCGCAGCAGGGCCACGCCGCCACCGGCGACGATGCCTTCCTCGACGGCGGCACGCGTGGCGTGCAGCGCGTCTTCCACGCGGGCCTTCTTTTCCTTCATCTCGACTTCGGTGGCGGCACCGACCTTGATGACGGCGACGCCGCCGGCCAGCTTGGCCACGCGCTCTTGCAGCTTCTCGCGGTCGTAGTCGCTGGTGGCTTCCTCGATCTGGATGCGCACTTGCTTGACGCGGGCTTCGATGTCGGCAGCAGCACCGGCGCCATCGATGATGGTGGTGTTTTCCTTGCCCACTTCGACGCGCTTGGCCTGGCCCAGGTCAGCCAGCGTGACCTTCTCGAGCGACAGGCCCACTTCCTCGGCGATGACCTTGCCGCCCGTCAGGATGGCGATGTCTTCCAGCATGGCCTTGCGGCGGTCGCCGAAGCCCGGGGCCTTGACGGCGACGACCTTCAGGATGCCGCGGATGGTGTTGACCACCAGCGTCGCCAGGGCTTCACCCTCGACTTCTTCGGCAATGATCAGCAGCGGACGGCCGGCCTTGGCAACGGCTTCCAGCGTGGGCAGCAGGTCGCGGATGTTGCTGATCTTCTTGTCGAACAGCAGCACGAACGGGTTCTCGAGAACGGCGGCCTGCTTCTCGGGGTTGTTGATGAAGTAGGGAGACAGGTAGCCGCGGTCGAACTGCATGCCTTCGACGACGTCCAGCTCGTTGTTGAGGCTCTTGCCGTCTTCGACGGTGATCACGCCTTCCTTGCCGACCTTGTCCATCGCATCAGCAATGATCTGGCCGACGTCGAAGTCGCTGTTGGCCGAGATGGTGCCGACCTGGGCGATTTCCTTAGACGTCGTGGTGGCCTTGGAGGCTTTCTTCAGCTCGGCGACGAGGGCCGTCACGGCCTTGTCGATGCCGCGCTTCAGGTCCATCGGGTTCAGGCCGGCGGCCACGTACTTGGAGCCTTCGCGAACGATGGCTTGGGCCAGCACCGTGGCGGTCGTGGTGCCGTCACCGGCGTTGTCGCTGGTCTTGGAGGCCACTTCCTTCACGAGCTGCGCGCCCATGTTCTGCAGCTTGTCCTTGAGCTCGATTTCCTTGGCGACGGACACGCCGTCCTTGGTCACCGTGGGTGCGCCGAACGAGCGCTCCAGCACCACATTGCGGCCCTTGGGGCCCAGGGTCACCTTGACCGCGTTGGCCAGGATGTTCACGCCTTCAACCATGCGTGCGCGGGCTTCGCCGCCGAAGACTACGTCTTTTGCTGCCATGTGTTTCTCCAGATTCTTAAATTGAGGTCAGAGTCGAATTTCGACGTCTCGATCAGCCGGGGCGGCGCATCGCGGTGCGATGGCTCGTCCCTGTGTCATTACTTTTGAACGACGGCGAAGAGGTCTTCCTCGCGCATGACCAGCAGTTCCTCGCCGTCGACCTTGACGGTCTGGCCGGAGTACTTGCCGAACAGCACGCGGTCGCCCACAGCGACGTTCAGGGCGACGAAGTCACCCTTGTCATTGCGCTTGCCCGGGCCGACGGCCAGCACTTCGCCCTGGTCAGGCTTCTCGGCGGCGTTGTCAGGGATGACGATGCCGGAGGCGGTCTTGGTTTCTTGTTCCAGGCGGCGAACGATCACGCGATCGTGCAAGGGGCGCAGCTTCATGGGTTCTCCTTCAGAGTTGGAACTGCGGCGGCCGGTGTTCGTGAGCGCCGGCGCGCCAGAAAAACTGGGTCGATACGCCGACCCGATTTCGTTAGCACTCGCACTTGGAGAGTGCTAGCAGCTTTGCATTATAGGGACGCACGATGTCGATTCAAGACCGTCGGGCGTCTTGCCGCGCTGTGAGATGTGGGATGCGGGCAAACGCCGAATTTGGCACCCAATACTTCAAGCACCACTTCGCAATCGAGTGGCAAGTCCTTATTTGGAAACGATATTTCCATTGCATACTGTGCTTTTCAACAGTCGCTCGTAAGTGATTGATTTCATTGAAAAAACGAGCCCCGAACCTTGACCCGGTCGATCAGCCCACTTAAAGTGGGAGGAAGTGTCGTTACGTGGTGAAAAGTGTCGGAAATCGTCTTTCAAGGTGCCTCGAACTTGGCGTTGGACGCCAAGGGGCGCCTGAGCGTCCCGACGCGGCATCGTGAGGTGCTGCAGCTGCTCTGCGAGGGGCGGCTGACGATCACCAAGCATCCTGACGGTTGCCTGATGCTGTTCCCGCGCCCGACGTGGGAGGTCTTCCGCGACAAGGTCGCCGCGCTGCCGATGTCGGCCGCTGGCTGGAAGCGCGTGTTCCTGGGCAATGCGATGGACGTCGAGATTGACTCGGCGGCGCGCGTGCTGATCTCGCCCGAACTGCGCGAGAGCGCTGGCCTCGACAAGGAGGTGGTGCTGCTGGGCATGGGCAGCCACTTCGAGATCTGGGACAAGAAGGCCCATGCCGCCCAGGAGGCCGAGGTGCTGGCCGGGCCGATGCCGGATTCGCTCAAGGACTTCAGCTTCTGATGGCTGCCGACGTGAACGAGAGCGCCACGTTCCGCCACACCACCGTGCTGCTGGACGAGGCGGTGGACGGCGTGCTCGCGCGGCCGGACGGCGTCTATGTGGACGGCACATTCGGCCGCGGCGGTCATTCGCGCGCGCTGCTGGCGAAGCTGGCGCCCGAGGGGCGGCTGATCGGCATCGACCGCGACCCTGAGGCCATCGCCGCGGCGGCCGCCATCGACGACCCGCGCTTTTCCATCGTGCACAGCGGCTTTGCCGATATGGCCGACGAGCTGGCCGCGCTGGGCGTGCACCAGGTGGACGGCGTGCTGCTGGACCTGGGTGTGTCCAGCCCCCAGATCGACAACCCGGAGCGTGGCTTCAGCTTCCGCTTCAACGGCCCGCTTGACATGCGCATGGACACGACGCGTGGCCAGAGCGCGGCGGACTTCCTCGCGCGAGCCGACGAGCGTGAGATCGCACAGGTGATTCGGGACTATGGCGAAGAACGGTTTGCTGGCCAGATTGCAAAGGCGCTTGTTGCTCGCCGACAAGCCGGTGCGCCGCTCACGCGCACCGACGAGCTGCGCGAACTCGTGGCTCGCACGGTCAAGACCCGCGAGCCCGGGCAGGACCCGGCCACACGCACCTTTCAAGCTCTTCGGATTCATGTCAATGCCGAGCTGGAGCAGCTCGAGCAAGGGCTAAAGGCGGCGCTGCGGTTGCTCGCGCCCGGCGGGCGCCTGTCCGTCATCAGCTTCCACTCGCTAGAAGACCGGCGCGTGAAGCAGTTCATCGCCGCGCACAGCAAGGCCGAGGTGGACCGCCGCGCGCCGTTCGCGCCGCCGCCCGCGCTGGCGCTGAAGGCGCTGGGCCGCGTGATGCCGAGTGCTGCCGAGGTGGCCGCCAATCCGCGCGCGCGCTCGGCGGTGCTGCGCATCGCGGAGCGCACCGACGCGCCGCTGAAGGCGGCCTGACGCCGTGGCCAAGCTCAACCTCCTGCTCATCCTCGCCGTGCTGGCCAGCGGCGTCGTCCTCGTGCACAGCGCGTACGAGTCGCGTCGCCTGTTCGCCGAGCGTGAGCGCGCCAAGGCGGAGGGCCAGCGGCTGGCGGCCGATGCCGAGCGGCTGAAGGCCGAGCGGCATGCACAGGCCACCAACCTGCGCGTGGAGCAGGTGGCGCGCGAGCGGCTGGGCATGCGGGTCATCACGCCTGCCGTCGTGGCCTCGGGGGTCAATCCATGACCCGCCCCGGCAAGCAGAACAAGTCCGGCGCACGCGCACTCGGAGCCGGCCGCGGCGTGACTTACTCGACGAGCCCGCTGCTCGCGTCCAAGACGCCGCCGTGGCGCTCGCGTTTCCTCGTGGCCCTCGTGGGACTCGCCTTCTTGGGGCTGCTGGCCCGAGCCATCTACGTGCAGGTGCTGCACACCGACTTCTTCCAGAAGCAGGGCGAGGCCCGCTACGCGCACACGCTGGAGCTGCCGGCGAGCCGCGGCCGCATCAACGATCGCACGGGCCAGACGCTGGCCGCCAGCGTGGCCGTGCCGTCGATCTGGGCCATCCCAAAGGAAGTTGACGCGGACGGCGACAAGCGCCAGGCACTGGCCCAGGCACTGGGCCTGTCAGCGAGGGAGCTGGACGCCAAGCTCAACCCCGAGTCGCACTTCGTCTGGCTGAAGCGGCTGGCGGACGACGAGACGGCCGCCAAGGTCAAGGCGTTGGCGCTCAAGGGCGTGTTCCAGGACCGCGAATACCGCCGCAAGTACCCAGAGGGCGAGGCCGCGGCGCACGTGGTGGGCTTCACCAACGTCGAGGACAAGGGCCAGGAGGGCATCGAGCTGGCCTTCCAGAAGGAGCTGCAGGGCCGCGACGGCTCGCGCTCCGTCGTGCGCGACCGCCTGGGCCGTGTCGTCGAGGACATCGGCGACATCGTGCCGGCCGCCAACGGCCAGGACATCGACCTGTCCGTCGATTCCAAGGTGCAGTTCTTCGCCTACCAGCGCATCCGCGACGCGGTGGCCGAGAACAAGGCCAAGGCGGGTTCGGTCGTCGTGCTGGACGCGCAGACAGGCGAGGTGCTGGCGCTGGCCAACTTCCCGAGCTACGACCCGGGCAACCGCCAGAACCTGTCCGGCGAGCAGTTGCGCAACCGTGCGCTGACCGACGTGTTCGAGCCCGGCTCGACGATGAAGCCCTTCATTGCCGGCCTGGCGATGGAGACGGGCCGCGTGACGCCCGACACCTTGGTGGACACCGGCAACGGCAAGTACGCCTTCCAGGGCGCCGTCATCAGCGACACGCACGCGCACGGCCTCATCCCCGTGCGCGAGGTCATCAAATTCTCCAGCAACATCGGTGCCACCAAGCTCGCGATGCAGATGCAGCCGCGCGAGATGCACGAGATGTTCACGGCCATCGGCCTGGGCCAGCGGCCGCAGATCAGCTTCCCCGGCGCGGTTGGCGGCAAGCTGCGGCCGTGGAAGACCTGGCGGCCCATCGAGCAGGCGACGATGAGCTACGGCTACGGCCTGTCGGCCTCGCTGTTCCAACTGGCGCGCGCGTACACGGTGTTCGCGCGTGATGGCGAGATCATCCCGGTCAGCATGCTGCGCCAGCCGCACGACCAGCCGGTGCCGGGCATCCGCGTCTTCAGCCCCAAGGTCACGCAAGACCTGCGCCTGATGCTGCAGGCCGCAGCCGGCCCCGGCGGCACGGCGCCCGAGGCGCAGGTGCCCGGTTACAGCGTCGGCGGCAAGAGCGGCACGGCCCACAAACAGGAAGGTCGCGGCTACGCCAGCCACAAGTACCGCGCGTGGTTCGTCGGCATCGCGCCGATCAGCAAGCCGCGCATCGTCGTCGCCGTCATGGTGGACGAGCCGACCGCCGGCAGCTACTTCGGCGGCAAGGTGGCCGGCCCGGTATTCAGCCAGGTCGCCGCGCAGACGCTGCGCCTGCTGGGCGTGTCGCCCGACCTGGACGTCAAGAGCCAGATCGTTGCCAACAAGAACGCCGTGGCCACCGAGGAAAGCTTCTAAGCATGATGCCCCCACGCTCGCTTCGCTCGCTGCCCCCCGCGGGGTCTTCATCGCCCTTGGGGCGGCCTGGCGGTCGATGATGCTGACCCGATTGAAATCCCCCGACGCCGCCGCCCGCTGGCTCACTGAATGGTGCACCGGCACGCTGCGGACCGACAGCCGCCACGTGCAGCCGGGTGATGCCTTCATCGCGTGGCCCGGCTATGCGCGCGATGGCCGCGAATACGTCGCCGCGGCGCTGGCGGCGGGCGCGTCGACGTGCCTCGTGGAAGACGCCGATGTCGAGCGTTTCGGCTTCGTGGACGCCCGTGTCGCGTCGCTGCCGGGCCTGAAGGCGCGCACCGGCGAGATCGCTGCGGCCTTCTTCGGCAAGCCGACCGATGCGCTGGACGTCATCGCCGTCACCGGCACCAACGGCAAGACCTCGTCGGCCTGGTGGATCGCGCAAGCGTCGGCCCAGCTCGGCAAGCGTTGCGGTGTCGTCGGCACGCTGGGCATCGGCGAGCCGCCGCGGCTGGACTACAACGGCCTGACGACGCCTGACCCTGTGCTGCTGCAGGCCGCCTTCGCCCGCATGCGCGACCAGGGCTTCGCCGCCTGCGCCATCGAGGCGTCCAGCATCGGCATCGTCGAGGGCCGTCTGGCCGGCAGTGCGGTGCGCGTGGCGGTCTTCACCAACTTCACGCAGGACCACCTGGACTACCACCAGAGCATGGACGCCTACTGGGGGGCCAAGCGCGCGTTGTTCAGCTTCCCGGGCCTTCGCGCGGCGGTCGTCAACATCGACGATCCCAGGGGGCCGGGCCTCGCCGCCGAGCTGGCGGCACTGGACGTCTGGACCACCGGTGTCGAGCGGCCGGATGCGCGTCTGGCCGCGCTGGGCCTGCACTACACCGGCGAGGGTCTGGCCTTCACGCTGCAGGAGGGCGCCGAGCGCGTCGATGTGCAGACCGGCCTCATCGGCGACTACAACGCCGCGAATCTTCTGGGTGTGGTCGGCGCGTTGCGCGCGCAAGGACACGCGCTGGCCGACATCGCCCGCGTGCTGGCCCATGTGACGCCGGTGCCGGGCCGCATGCAGCGCGTGGGCAACGGCCGCGAGCTGCCACAGGTTGTCGTCGACTACGCGCACACGCCGGACGCGCTGGACAAGGCGCTGTCCGCGTTGCAGGGCCTGGCGCGCGCGCGCGATGGCGAGCTGGTCTGCGTGTTCGGCTGCGGCGGCGACCGCGACCGCGGCAAGCGGCCGCAGATGGGCGCCATCGCGACGCGGCTGGCCAGCCGCGTCGTCGTGACGACGGACAACCCGCGCACCGAGGCGCCAGCGCAGATCCTGGCCGACATCACGGCCGCGGCGCCTGGCGCGACGGTCATCGAGGCCCGCGAGGAGGCCATCCGCACGGCGATCGCCGCGGCCGGCGCGCGCGACATCGTGCTGATTGCAGGCAAGGGCCACGAGGACTACCAGGAGGTGCAGGGCGTGCGCCGGCCGTTCTCCGACGTGGCCGAGGCGCGTGCCGCGCTGCTGGAAAGGGCGGGCTTGTGACGGGTTTCATGACGCTCGCCGAAGCGCAGGCGCTGCTGCCTGGTTCGACGCTGGTCGGCGACGGCGCGACCCGCTTCGCCCGAGTGCACAGCGACACGCGCACGCTGCAGCCGGGCGACCTGTTCGTCGCGCTGCGTGGCGAGCGCTTCGATGCGAACGACTTCCTCGCCCAGGCTCAGGCCTCGGGCGCCGTGGCGGCATTGGCCGAGCGCGGCCTGGTTGAGGCCGGCCTGCCGGGCCTGCTGGTGGGCGATGCGAAGGCCGGGCTGGGCCAGTTGGCCGCCGCATGGCGCCGCCAGCAGCATTTGCCCGTCATTGCTGTCACCGGCAGCAACGGCAAGACGACGACGACGCAGATGGTCGCCAGCATCCTGCGCGCCTGGGTCGGCGACGATGCGCTCGCCACACAGGGCAACTACAACAACGACATCGGCGTGCCGCTGACGTTGCTGCGGCTGCGCCACGACGACGAGCGCAGCCACCGCGCCGCCGTCGTCGAGCTGGGCATGAACCACCCCGGCGAGATCGCGCCGTTGGCCGCGATGACGCAGCCCACGGTGGCGCTGGTCAACAACGCGCAGCGCGAGCACCAGGAGTTCATGGCCACCGTCGAGGCCGTGGCACGCGAGAACGGCGCCGTGCTCGCAGCGTTGCCGCCCAGCGGCTGCGCCGTCTTCCCGGCCGAGGACGCCTGCGCGCCGATCTGGTTCGAGATCGCCGGCAACCGCCCGCATTTGACGTTTGCGCTGCGCGGAGAAGCCGACGTGACCGGCACCGCTCAATGGATGGAGCAGCACTGGGCGCTGGAGCTGCACACGCCCGCCGGCACCGCGCCGGTCGCGCTGCAGATGGCTGGCGAGCACAACGTGCGCAACGCGCTGGCGGCGGCGGCCTGCGCGCTGGCCGCCGGTGCGCCGCTGACCGCCATCGCGCAGGGCCTGGAGTCCTTCCGTGCCGTCAAGGGCCGCAGCGAACTCAAGCGCGATGCGCGCGGCCGCCCCCTCATCGACGACAGCTACAACGCCAACCCCGACAGCGTGCGCGCGGCCATCGATGTGTTGGCCGCGCTGCCGGGCGACAGTTGGCTCATCCTGGGCGACATGGGTGAGGTTGGCAACGACGGCCCGGCCTTCCACCGCGAGGTGGGCGCGTACGCGGCCGAGCGCGGTATTGCCTATATGTGGACGGCCGGCAGCGCCGCGCGCGATGCAGCGGCCGCCTACGGCCAGCGTGCCCGCAGCTTCGACACGACTGCGGCGCTGATCGCCGCGCTGCAAGAACAACCCGACGCGGCCCAGACGCTGGTCAAGGGCTCGCGCTTCATGAAGATGGAACACGTGGTCTCCGCACTGCAGAACAACAAACCAGGAGCACCGCATGCTGCTTAGCCTCGCCCAGTGGCTGCAGGGCCTGTACCCCGACCTGGGCTTCCTGCGACTGCTCAACTACATCACCTTCCGTGCGGTGATGGCCGCCATGACGGCACTGCTGATCGGCCTGGCCTTCGGGCCGTGGGTCATCCGCAGCCTGACGGCGATGAAGATCGGCCAGCCCGTGCGCAGCTACGGCGTGCAGGCCCACCTGGCCAAGAGCGGCACGCCCACGATGGGCGGCGTGCTGGTGTTGATCGGCATCGGCGTGTCGACGCTATTGTGGTTCGACTGGAGCAACCGCTTCGTCTGGGTCGTCATGCTCGTCACCATGGGCTTCGGCGCCATCGGCTGGGTGGACGACTGGCGCAAGGTCGTCGACAAGAACCCCGAGGGCATGGCCAGCCGCGAGAAGTTCTTCTGGCAGAGCCTGATCGGCCTCGTGGCTGCGCTGTACCTCGCGTTCAGCGTGTCGGAGACGAGCTTCCTGGGCGTCGTGCAGCTGTTCATCCGCTGGGTCAGCAGCGGCTTCTCGACTGAGCTGCCGCCCAAGGCTGACCTGCTGATCCCGTTCTTCAAGACCATTTCCATGCCGCTGGGCGTGTGGGGCTTCGTCGCGTTGGCGTACTTCGTCATCGTCGGCACGAGCAACGCAGTCAACTTCACCGACGGGCTGGATGGCCTGGCCATCATGCCGGTCGTCATGGTCGGCTCGGCGCTGGGCCTGTTTGCCTACCTGACTGGCTCGTCGGTGTTCGCCAAATACCTGCTGCTGCCCTACATCCCGGGTGCCGGCGAGCTGCTGATCTTCTGCGCGGCGCTGGCCGGCGCGGGCCTGGCCTTCCTATGGTTCAACGCGCATCCGGCGCAGGTGTTCATGGGCGACGTGGGCGCGCTCGCGCTGGGCGGCGGCCTTGGCACGCTGGCCGTCATCACGCGCCAGGAAATCGTGCTGGGCATCATGGGCGGCATCTTCGTCGCCGAGGTGCTGAGCGTGATGATCCAGGTGAGCTGGTTCAAGTTCACGAAGAAGCGCTTCGGAGAGGGGCGCCGCATCTTCCGCATGGCGCCGCTGCACCACCACTTCGAGAAAGGTGGCTGGAAGGAGACGCAGGTCGTCGTCCGCTTCTGGATCATCACGATGCTGCTGTGCCTCGTCGGCCTGGCCAGCCTGAAGCTGCGGTGACCGCATGAAGCTCGACCTGCCGCAATTCGCCGACCAGCGCGTGCTCGTGCTGGGCCTCGGGGACTCCGGTCTCGCGATGGCGCGCTGGTGCGCGCGTCTCGGCGCGCAGGTCACCGTGTGGGATTCGCGTGCGCAGCCGCCGCAGCTCGGCGCGCTGGGCGACACGGCGGTCTTCATTACCGGGGAGCTGACCGCCGAGGTCGTGGCCGGCTTCCACAGCGTGTTGAAGAGCCCCGGGCTCTCGCCGCTGGATACACGCCTGAAGGCCGTCTACGAGTATGGCCCCGCAGTGCGCGGCGAGCTGGACCTTTTCGCCGATGCCCTCGCCGCATTGAAGGTGCAGCACGGTTACGCACCCGCTGTGCTGGCCATCTCCGGCACCAACGGCAAGACGACGACGACCTGCATGACCGGCCTGCTCGTCGAGCGTGCCGGCAGGCGCGTGGCCATCGCCGGCAACATCGGCCCGACGCTGCTGGACACGCTGACCGAGGCGCTCGACAAGGAGCCGGACCCTGCGCCCGCTGAAGAAGCGGCGGACGAGCCGGCCGCGCCGCTGGCGACGGCGATGGCTACGGCGGATGAGGCGGCGCCTGCTGGCGTGGATGAGGCCGGCGAGCCCGAGCCAAGTGACAAGCCGGACGACACGCCGCACGCCGCCGCAGAGGCCGAGCCGGTGCCGGCAGTGGTGCAGCCTGAAGACGCGCCGCTGCCCATTGACCCGCCGCCACCACGCGGCCCGGTGTTCGAGACCTTGCCAGAGGTCTGGGTGCTGGAGTTGTCCAGTTTCCAGCTCGATGGCGTCAGCAACTTCGAGCCGACCGCCGGCGCCGTGCTCAACCTGACGCAGGACCACCTCGACTGGCACGGCGACATGGCCGCCTACGGTCGCGCGAAGGCGCGCATCTTCGGACGCGAGTCCGTCATCGTCGCCAACCGCGACGACGTCGAGGTCGAGGCGCTGGTGCCGCAGCCGGTTTTCGTGAAGGGCACGCGCGGCAAGCCGGGCCGCACGGTGTCGCGCCGCGTCGTGCGCTTCGGGCTGAATGCGCCGCGCGCACCGGGGGACTTCGGCCTGGTGGAAGAGGGCGGCCTGGCCTGGCTGGTGCGCGCCCGCGAGCTGGACCCGACGATCAAGCGCCGCAAGGGCGACGAGGACGAACCGCTGGTCATCCAACGCCTGATGCCCGCCGATGCGCTGCGCGTGCGCGGTCGCCACAACGCGGCCAATGCGCTGGCGGCGCTGGCGCTGGCGACGGCCGCCGGCTGCGAGCTGGCGCCGATGCTGCACGGCCTGCGCGAGTACAGCGGCGAGCCGCACCGCGTGGAGCCGGTCGGCAGCATCGACGGCGTCGAGTTCTACGACGACAGCAAGGGCACCAACGTCGGCGCGACGGTCGCCGCCATCTCCGGCCTCGGTGCGGACCGCGCACCGGCCAAGTTGGTGCTGATCCTCGGCGGCGACGGCAAGGGCCAGGATTTCGCGCCGCTGGCCGACGGCGTGCAGCGTCACGCCCGCTCTGTGGCGCTGATCGGCCGCGACGGACCGCAGATCGAGGCGGCGCTGGCCAACACCGGCGTGACGATGCAGCGCCACGACACGCTGGAAGCCGCGACGGCCTGGTGTCTGGAACAGGCCCAGCCCGGCGACAGCGTGCTGCTGTCGCCCGCCTGCGCGAGCCTGGACATGTTCCGTAACTACGCCCACCGCGCCGAGGTCTTTGTCGCGACGGTGCAGCGGCTGGCCGACGACCGCGGGGTGGCGCTGTGAACATGGCGCTCGGAGGCATCACGACCCGGCTGCAGTCGCTGTGGAAGCGCGACGCCGAGGACGCGAGCGTGCCGGTGCGCGACTGGGTGTCCACGTCCGCCGGTCGGCCGACGCAGTTGCAGGGTTTCGACATCACGCTGGTCTGGGTCGTCCTCGCGCTGATGGCCTTCGGCTTGCTGATGGTCTATTCGGCGTCCATCGCGCTGCCGGACAACCCGCGCTTCGCCAAATACCTGCCGACGCATTTCCTGACGCGCCACATGGTGGCCATCGGCTTCGGGTTGGTCGCCGGCCTCGTCACCGTGCAGATCCCCGTGTCGATGTGGGAGCGCTATGCGCCGTGGGTGTTCGTCGCGGCGCTGGTGCTGCTCGTCGCGGTGCTCATCCCGCACGTCGGCAAGGTCGTCTACGGCGCGCGGCGCTGGATCCCGCTGGGCGTCATGAACTTCCAGCCCAGCGAGCTGGCCAAGTTCGGCATCGCGCTGTACGCGGCCAACTACATGATGCGCAAGATGGACGCCCGGGAGAACTTCTTCCAGGCCGTTACGCCGATGGCGATCTCGCTGGCTTTCGTAGGCCTGCTGCTGTTGGCCGAGCCGGACATGGGCGCTTTCATGGTCATCGCGGCCATCGCGATGGGCATCCTGTTCCTCGGCGGCGTCAACGGCCGCATGTTCTTCCTGATCACGATGGTGCTGGTCGGCGCCTTCGTGCTGATGATCACGCTGAGCGATTTCCGCCGCGAGCGCATCTTTGCCTACCTGAACCCCTGGGACGACAAGTACGCCCAGGGTAAGGCTTACCAGCTGACGCACAGCCTTATCGCCTTCGGCCGCGGTGAGTGGTTCGGCCAGGGCCTGGGCAGCAGCGTCGAGAAGCTGCACTACCTGCCGGAGGCGCACACCGACTTCCTGCTGGCTGTCATCGGCGAGGAGCTGGGCTTTGCCGGCGTGGCCGTCGTCATCCTCGCGTTCTTCTGGCTGACGCGCCGCTGCTTCCTCATCGGCCGCCAGGCCATCGCGCTGGACCGCATTTTTGCCGGCCTGTACGCGCAGGGCATCGGCATCTGGATGGGCGGCCAGGCTTTCATCAACATGGGCGTGAACCTCGGCGCGCTGCCCACCAAGGGGCTGACGCTGCCGTTGATGAGCTTCGGCGGGTCGGCCATCCTGATGAACTGCGTGGCGCTGGCGGTCGTGCTGCGGATCGACTTGGAAAACAGACAGATGATGAGGGGAGGTCGCTCGTGAGTGATCGACATCTCGTCGTCATGGCCGCCGGTACCGGCGGCCACGTCATTCCCGGCCTGGCCGTCGCCGAGGAGATGCAGCGCCGCGGCTGGACGGTGTCATGGATCGGCACGCCCAGGGGCATGGAGAACCGGCTCGTGCCGGCCCGTGGCATCGACATCGATGCGCTGCCGTTCGCCGGCCTGCGCGGCAAGGGCCTGGGCCATGCGCTGCGCGGTGTCGTCGGCTTCTTCCAGTCGCTGGGCCAGGCCGCGCGTGTGTACCGGCAGCGGCGCGCGACAGCCGTGCTGGGCATGGGCGGCTATGTCTGCGTGCCGGCGGGCCTCGCCGCGGCATTCAGCGGCCGGCCGCTGATGCTTGTGAATGCTGACGCGGCCATGCTGAAGAGCAACGCGGCGCTGAAGCCCTTCGCCAAGCGCATTGCCTTCGGGTTCGATGGTGCTGCGGCCGCGTCGACGAAGGGGGCCATCGTAAGCGGCAACCCGGTGCGTGCGGAGATCGAGGCGTTGGCGCCGCCTTCCGAGCGCATGGCCGATCGCATTGGCCCGCTGCGCCTGCTCGTTCTGGGCGGCTCACTAGGTGCCCGCGCCATCAACCAGGCGCTGCCGGTGGCGCTGAAGCTCTGGTCCGCGGAGCAACGACCTCAGGTGCTGCACCAGGCGGGGCAGGATCACCTGGGCGCCGTTTGGCAGGCCTACACCGACGCCGGCCTGACGGCTGAGGTGCGGCCCTTTATCGATGACATGGCCGGCGCGCTGGCCTGGGCCGACGTGGTGGTGTGCCGCGCCGGCGCCATCACGGTCAGCGAGCTGTGCGCGGCCGGGTGTGCGGCGGTGCTGGTGCCGCTGGTCGTTAGCACCACCTCGCACCAGCGAGACAACGCCGTCTTCATGGCGCAGCACGGCGCGGCCGTCCACCTGCCGCAGACGGAGCTGACACCGCACAAGCTGCACGAGCTGCTGGCCGGCCTGGACCGCGGAGCGCTGCTGGCGATGGCCGAGAAGGCCCGTTCGCTGGCCCGCCCGCGGGCGGCGGCGCGCGTGGCCGATGAGATCGAAGGAATGTTGAAGTGAAGCACGCGGTTCAACGACTGCATTTCGTCGGCATCGGCGGCGCCGGCATGAGCGGCATCGCCGAAATCCTGCACAACCTGGGCTTCACGGTCAGCGGGTCGGACGCCGCCGAGAGCGCGACGACTGAGCGGCTGCGCTCGCTGGGCCTGCGCGTGGAGATCGGCCATGCGGCGGCGCACATCGGCGACGCGCAGGCGTTGGTCACGAGCACGGCCGTAGCGGCGGACAACCCCGAGGTCGTCGCCGCCCGCGCGCGCCATGTGCCGGTGGTGCCGCGCGCCGTCATGCTGGCCGAGCTGATGCGGCTGCGCCGCGGCATCGCCATCGCGGGGACGCATGGCAAGACAACGACGACCTCACTCGTCACGGCCATCCTCGTGCAAGCTGGGCTGGACCCGACCTTCGTCATCGGCGGCAAGCTCAATGCGGCCGGTGCCAACTCGCGGCTGGGTCAGGGCGAGTTCATCGTCGTCGAGGCCGACGAAAGCGATGCGTCCTTCCTGAAGCTGAGCCCCGTGCTGGCCGTCGTCACCAACATCGACGAAGACCACATGGACACCTACGGCCATTCGGTCGAGAAGCTGCACGATGCCTTTGTCGAGTTCCTGCACCGCATGCCGTTCTATGGTGCGGCCGTGGTCTGCGCGGATGACCCGGGCGTGCAGGCCATCGTCGGCCGCATCGAGCGGCCGGTCGTGACCTACGGCCTGTCGTCCGGCGCCAGCTTGCGGGCGACGCGCGTGCAGGCGCTGGCCGGCGCACAGATGCGCTTCACCTGCGAGCGCGAAGGCGCGGCCGATTTGGACGTGCTGCTGAACCTGGCCGGCGAGCACAACGTGCGCAACGCGCTCGCGGCTATCGCGATCGCGATGGAGCTGGACTGCGCGGACGACGCGATCCTCAAAGCGCTGGCGCAGTTCTCCGGCGTGGGCCGCCGCTTCGAGAAGCACGGCGACTGGCCCGCGGCCGGCGGCGGTCGCTTCGCGCTGATTGACGACTACGGTCACCACCCGGTAGAGATGGCCGCTGTGCTGGCCGCCGCTCGTGGCGCCTATCCGGGCCGCCGTCTCGTGCTCGCCTTCCAGCCGCATCGCTACACGCGGACGCGCGACTGTTTCGCGGACTTCGTCAAGGTCATGCAGCAAGCCGATGTCGTGCTGCTGACCGAGGTGTATTCGGCCGGCGAGGCGCCTATCGACGGGGCGACCGGCCGCGCGCTGGCGGAGGCCGTCGGCACGCCGCATTTCGTCGCGACAGTGGGTGACATGCCTGCTGCGCTGGCCTCAATGACGCGGGATGGCGATGTCGTCATCGGCATGGGCGCGGGGTCGATGAGCGCGCTGCCGCGGCTGGTGGCTGCGCATTTCCCTGAAGGAGTTTCGGCATGAGCGCAAACACGCCGATCAATCTGGACATCGACGTCGCGGCGTTGGGCAGGGTGGCCGTGCTGTTCGGCGGCCGCAGCGCCGAGCGGCCCGTGTCGCTGATGAGTGGTAACGGCGTACTGGCCGCGCTGACCTCTGTCGGCGTCGATGCCCATGCCTTCGATCCGGCCGAGCAGCCGCTGCAGGCGCTGAAGGACCAGGGGTTCGATCGCGCCTTCATCGCGCTGCACGGCCGCGGCGGCGAGGACGGCACGTTGCAGGGCGCGCTCGAATGGCTGGGTGTGCCCTACACCGGCTCCGGCGTGACGGCGTCCGGTGTCGCCATGGACAAGACGATGACCAAGCGGCTGTGGGCGAACGAAGGCCTGCCCACGCCGCAGTACCTGGCGCTGTCGCGCGCCGAGCTGACGCGAGAGCGCGTGCGCACCATCCCCGACGAGCTCGGGTTGCCGGTCGTGGTAAAGCCGCCGCATGAGGGCAGCAGCATCGGCATCACGAAAGCCGCGGGCTATTCCGAGATGCAGGGTGCGGTGGAACTGGCGCTGGGCTTCGACGATGAGCTGCTGTTCGAACAGTGCATCGACGGCCCCGAGCTGACCTGCGCCGTGCTGGGCGAAGGCGCCGCGGCCGTTGCGATGCCGCTGATCGAGATCCGCGCCGAGGCCGGCAACTACGACTTCGCCAACAAGTACGAGACCGACACGACGCAATACGTGTTCGGCTCGCTGCCGGCGGCGCTCGAGGCCGAGATCCAGCAGCTGGTGCTGAAGGCCTATCGGCTGCTCGGCTGCCGCGGCTGGGGCCGTGCGGACCTGATGCTGCGCAAGGCCGACATGAAGCCCTTCCTGCTGGAGATGAACACCAGCCCCGGCATGACGTCGCACTCCCTCGTGCCCAAGGCCGCGCAAGCGGTGGGCATCGACTACCCGCAGCTGTGCCTTTGGCTGCTGTCGCAAGCGAGGCTGGACCGCCAGTGAATACAGCCGCCGCCAGCGTTGTCCTGCCGCCCGACGTCCGCCTGATGAATGCGGTGTCGGCGCTGCTGTTCGCCGCGCTGATGGCGACGGTGGCGTGGGGGCTGGCGCGCTGGGTGGTGCGGCTGCCGGTGTTCAACTTCCGTGCGATCCAGGTGGAGGGCGACGTCAGCCGCAACAGCGTGGCCTCGCTGCGCGCCAACGCGCTGCCGCGTCTGCATGGTTCGTTCCTCAGCATGAACCTGAAGGACGGCCGCGCCGCGTTCGAGGCCGTGCCCTGGGTACGGCACGCGCAGTTGCAGCGTGTGTGGCCCATGCGGCTGAAGGTCAGCCTCGAGGAGCATCGCGCCGCGGCCTACTGGGAGACGCGCATCGAGGGTGCCGACGCCAGCAGCGAAGCGAGCACCGACCGCGCACTGATCAACAGCTTCGGCGAAGTCTTTCAGGCCAACCTCGGCGACGTGGAGGACGAAGACCTGCCGGTGCTGGCCGGTCCGGCCGGCTCGGCGGCCAGCATGTTGCGGATGTGGCAAAGCTTGGCGCCCGCGGCCGAGAAGCTCGGCGAAAGCATCGAGCGGCTGGACCTGTCCGGCCGCGGCTCGTGGCGGGCGACCTTCGGCAGCGGTGCCGTCGTCGAACTCGGTCGGGGCAGCGAGGCCGAGGTCGTCGAGCGCTTCGGCCGCTTCGCCCGATCCATCACGCAGGTCACGACGCAATACCGCAGCCCGCTGCTGTCCGCCGATCTGCGCCATGCCGACGGTTACGCGGTCAAGCTGCGCGGCGTGACGACACAGACTCCGGGTAAACCCGTAAATAGAAAACGCTGAGGACGGACATGGCCAAGGAATACAAGGATTTGGTCGTCGGGTTGGATATCGGCACCGCCAAGATCATGGCGGTGGTGGCCGAGGTTTTGGCGGGCGGTGAATTGCGCATCGCCGGGCTGGGTGTCGCGCCTTCGCATGGCTTGAAGCGTGGCGTGGTCGTCAATATCGATGCCACTGTGCAGTCCATCCAGCAGGCCTTGAAAGAGGCCGAAATGATGGCTGACTGCAAAATATCGCGGGTTTACACGGGGATCACCGGCAGCCATATCCGCGGTCAGAACTCCACCGGCATGGTCATCGTGCGTGACAAGGAGGTCACGCCGGTCGATGTGACCCGCGTCGTCGAAACCGCCAAGGCCATCAATATCCCCAACGATCAGCGCCTGCTGCTGGTCGAACCGCAGGAATTCGTCATCGACGGCCACGAGGTCAAGGAACCGATCGGCATGAGCGGTGGTCGGCTGGAGGTCAAGGTCCATATCGTGACCGGCGCCCAAAGTGCGGCGGAAAACATCGTCAAATGCGTGCGACGGTGTGGTTTGGAAGTCGATCAGCTGGTTTTGAACCCCAGCGCCTCCAGCCACGCGGCGCTGACGTCTGACGAGCGCGACCTGGGCGTGGCGCTGGTGGATATCGGCGCCGGCACAACCGATGTCGCGATATTCACCGGTGGCTCGATCCGGCATACCGCCGTGATACCCATCGCGGGCGACCTGATCACCAGCGACATCGCGATGGCGCTGCGCACCCCGACCAAAGACGCCGAGGAAATCAAGGTCGAGCACGGCGTGGCCAAGCAGCTGCTGGCCGACCCGGCGGACCAGGTAGAAGTGCCCGGCCTGGGAGACCGCAGCCCCCGCATGCTGTCCAAGCAGGCGCTCGCCGGCGTCATCGAGCCGCGGGTGGAGGAAATCTTTTCCCTCGTCCACCAGGTCATCCGGGAATCGGGCTATGAGGAATTGCTGTCCAGCGGCATTGTGCTGACTGGCGGCTCTGCCGTCATGCCGGGGATGGTGGAACTCGCCGAGGATATTTTTCTGAAACCTGTCCGGCGCGGCCTGCCGACGTATTCCGGCGCGCTTTACGACATGGTCGCGAACCCGCGTTCGGCCACCGTCATGGGGCTGCTGGAGGAAGCGCGGCTGTCGCGCAGTCGGGGTTTCAAGGCGGCCCAGCAGGCGGGCTCCGTGCAAACCCTGCTCGGTCGAGTCAAGGATTGGTTCATGGGGAATTTTTGACCCCCCAAACCCACTAAAAAGTTGTTTCTGCAACTAGTCAATCACACAGTGCCGCGGCACAATTGCACCAGTTAGGAGGTTGATATGCCCATTGAGATGATCGAAGAGTTTGACCAAGGCACCCAAATCAAGGTGATCGGGGTCGGTGGTGGCGGCGGCAACGCCGTGGACCACATGATCGCCCAGGGCGTTCAAGGCGTTGAATTCATCTGCGCGAATACCGACGCTCAGGCTCTCAACCGCTCCAAGGCCGACCAATTGCTGCAACTCGGCACGTCCGGTCTGGGTGCCGGCGCCAAACCCGAAATGGGCAAGGCGGCTGCCGAGGAAGCCGAAAACCGCATTCGCGAATCCATCGCCGGCGCCAATATGCTGTTCATTACCGCCGGCATGGGCGGTGGCACCGGCACCGGCGCCGCCCCGGTGATTGCACGCGTCGCGAAGGAAATGGGCATCCTGACAGTCGGTGTCGTCACCAAGCCGTTCGAGTTCGAAGGCGGCCGCCGCGCCAAGGCTGCCGATACCGGCCTGGCCGAACTGGAGGCCAATGTCGACTCGCTGATCGTCGTGCTGAACGACAAGCTGCTCGATGTGCTGGGCGATGACGTCACGCAGGATCAGGCCTTCGCGCATGCCAATGACGTGCTGAAGAACGCCGTTGGCGGCATTTCGGACATCATCCACATCCCCGGTCTCGTGAACGTCGACTTCGAAGACGTGAAGACGGTGATGAGCGAGCCGGGCAAGGCCATGATGGGCACGGCCCAGGCCACCGGCCCCGACCGTGCCACCAAGGCCGCCGAAGCGGCCGTCGCTTGCCCGCTGCTAGAGGGCATCGACCTGTCCGGCGCGCGCGGCGTGCTGGTGCTGATCGCTGCAAGCCGTGCGAACTTCAAGCTCAGCGAGTCGCGTAACGCGATGAACGCGATCAAGCGCTATGCGTCGGAAGACGCGCACATCATTTACGGCACCGCCTATGACGAGAGCCTGGGCGATGCGCTGCGCGTGACCGTCATCGCGACGGGCCTGACGGCCGGCCGTGCCCGCCAGCAGGCACCGCTGCAGGTGGTGCAGACGACGCAAGTCGTGCGCAACGGCACCGATGGCATGGCCATGCCGGTTCTGACGCAGGCGGTGGCCATGGCCGCGCCGGCGACGGCGCAGCAGGCCAACGTTGGCCTGGGCCTGGGTGACTTCGCCAACGCCAACGTGCCCAGCGTCTGGCGCCATGGCCGCTCGGGCAGCGCGGCCGCCAAGGTCGAGGCGCTGTCGTCCAACGGCATGGACGAGATCGAGATCCCGGCCTTCCTGCGCAAGCAGGCCGATTGACGATCGCCACCTCTTCGATCGCCGAAAGAAGGGCGGGCCGGCAGGTCCGCCCTTCTGCTTTGCGGATCTGCTTTGCGTGGCCTAGGCCGTCGGGCCGGTCGGGCAAGCCTCCTTCCCTCCGAGGCGAACGGAGACTGCCGTCCACCGCACCAGATTGGGACGCTGCCTGACGCTGTGGCATGCTCGCGGCCCATGTCGACACCCACGATTCGCCAGGATGTCTGAGCTGAGCGCCGTGCTGCGTGGCTGGCTGCTGCTGCTTTTGCTGATCAGTTGCCTGCCCGCCGGGGCCCAGCGCCTGCCTCAGCCCAGCGCGCCGGCGGATGAGGCAGCGCCGGCCGAACTCGCCACCACCGCCTGGACGCGCGACCAGCTGGACGCCTGGTGGGCGGCGCTGCGCCACCAGGCCGTCGGTGGCAATGGCGTGGTGGAGCTGTCACCGGAGCTGATGCCGCCGGAGGACGCGGCGGCCTGGCGGCCGGTCACGCTGCCCGACGTACGGGCGCGGCCCAGCGCGGCGGTCGTTGGCAACGACCGCACCTACGAAATGCGCTGGTACCGGCTGCGGCTGCCGCCGGGCCAGGAGGACCCGCAGGCGCTCTACCTGCCCCGGTTGGTGACCTTGTCGGCGGCCGTGCTGATGCATACCGAGAGTGGCTGGCAGATGCTGCTGGACAACCAGTATGCCGAGCGCGAGCAGTGGGTGCAGCCCATTTACCTGCCGCTGCCGGGCAATGGCGCGCGGGGGCTGGAATTGGTCGTCGCGCTGCCGGTGCCGGCGGGCAGCTACCACGCGGTGTCGCGCATGTGGCTTGGGCCGCGCGACGTGCTTGAGAAGCGCTGGCAGTGGCGCGTGCGCATGCAGAGCGGTTTGCCGCAGGCTGTCACGCTGACGCTGGCCGTGCTGGGCTTCTTCGCGCTGACGCTGTGGCTGCGCCGGCGCGACGAGGCGATCTACGCGTTGTTCGGGCTCACGGCGTTGGCCTGGATGGTGCGCAACCTGCACTACTACGTCAGCTTGCCGGCCTCACCGCTGGCCCAGGACTGGTTCTGGTGGGGCACGCATGCATCGATGGCGTGGGTCATGCTGTCGGCCTTGCTGTTCGCTATGCGCTTTGCTAAGCAGCGGGCGCGACGCTTCGAGCAGGTGCTGATCGGCGCGGTCGGCTTGGTCAGCGTCGTCAGCATGCCGCTGTGGCTGCGCCAGATCGACATGGTCGTGCTGCAGTACACCGTGACGGCCCTCGTCGCAGGCACCGGCACTACCTGGCTCGCGGTCATGGGTTGGCGCGAGCGGCATGCCGAGGTACGCCTGATGGCGCTCGCACTTGTCGTGGGACTGCTGATCGGCGTGCACGACCTCGCCGTACTGGCCGGTTGGGCCTGGCCGGAACATGTGTTCCTGATGCCCTTCGCCACGCTCGTCGTCATGCTGAGCTTCCTGCATGCGGTGCAGCGCCGCTATGTGGGCACCGTCGAGGAGGTGCAGGCGCAGAACAGCCAGCTGCAGGAAGACCTCGACGAGCAGATCTCCGTGCTGCAGGTGCAGAACGAGCAGCTGCGCGAGGCCGAGCGGCAGCAGGCCTTGCTGCTGGAGCGTCAGCGCATCATGGCCGACATGCACGATGGCCTCGGTTCCTCGCTGCTGTCGGCGCTGGTCGCCGTGGAGCAGGGCAACATGTCGCACGAGAAGGTCGTCGAGGTGCTGCGCGAGTGCGTGGACGACCTGCGGCTGGTCATCGACTCGCTGGAGCCCGTCGGCCATGACCTCGTCTCGCTGCTGGCCACGATGCGCTACCGCCTCGGCAAGCGGCTGCAGACCGGTGGGCTCAAGCTCGACTGGGACGTGCAGGACCTGCCCCCACTCGAATGGCTGGAGCCGCCCGATGCGTTGCACGTGCTGCGCCTGATGCAGGAGGCGCTGAACAACGTGCTCAAGCATGCGCGGGCCAGCCGCGTGCGCATGGTCACGCGGCACCATGGCAGCTATGTCGAGATCCGCGTCGAGGACGACGGCGCCGGCTTCGACTTGCAGAACATCCAGCATGGCCGCGGGCTGAAGAGCCAGATCAAGCGCGCCCAGCGACTGGGTGGCAAGCTGCGGATCGACTCGTCGCCCGGCAATGGGACGCGGCTATCGCTGCGATTGCCTGTAGAGCGCAAGCCGCCGGGCTGATTCCGGGACAATCCCGGCATGGTCAAGCAACGCACTTTGAAGTCGATCACGCGCGCGGTTGGCGTGGGCATCCACAGCGGCCAGAAGGTCGAGCTGACGCTGCGGCCGGCGCCCGCCGACACCGGCATCGTCTTCCGCCGCGTGGACCTGTGCCCGCCGGTTGACATCCCAGTGGGCGTGATGTCGGTCAGCGACACCCGCATGGCCACGACGATCAGCCCCGGCGGCGACCCAGGCGCGCCGAAGGTGCAGACTATCGAGCATCTGCTGTCCGCCTGCGCGGGCCTCGGGCTGGACAACCTGGTCGTGGACATCAATGCCGACGAGGTGCCGGTGCTGGACGGCTCGGCGGCCAGCTTCGTCTTCCTGCTGCAGTCCGCGGGCATCGCGATGCAGGACGCGCCCAAGCGCTTCCTGAAGGTCAGGAAGCCCGTAGAAGTACGCCAGGGCGAAGGCAAGCGGCTGATGTGGGCCCGGTTGGAGCCGCATCACGGCTACACGCTGAGCTTCGAGATCGAATTCGACAACCCGGCCGTTGCCGCCACCGGCAGCCAGTTCGTGTTCGACATGGGCTCGGGTCTCTACAAGAAGGAGATCGCGCGTGCCCGCACCTTCGGCATGACGGCCGACATCGACCTGATGCGCTCGCGTGGACTGACGCTGGGCGGGTCGATGGACAACGCCATCGTCGTGGACGACTACAAGGTACTGAATGCCGACGGCCTGCGCTACGACGATGAGTTCGTGAAGCACAAGATCCTCGACGCCATCGGCGACATGCAGGTCGCCGGCATGCCCCTGCTGGCGGCCTACACGTCGTTCAAGGGCGGCCACGCGTTGAACAACAAGCTGCTGCGCGCGCTGATGGCCGAGGAGGCCGCCTACGAAGTCGTCACCTTCGACGACGAGCGCCAGGCGCCACAGGGCTTCGCCGAGCTGGCGCCGGCGTGGTGAGGCGCGTCGCATGATGTTTGCCCGCCTGCTCATCGGCCTGCTGCTGTTCTCGGCCATCGTCTGCCTGGCCTTGTCCGTCGCGACGGGCCAGAGACGCTGGCGGCGGCTCGGGCTGATCATCCTGAAATGGACGGTCATCGCCGGTCTCGCGTTCTTCGCCGTGTTGATCCTGGAGCGATTGGCGCTGTTGCTGTGACGGCGTTCACGGCCGGCCCCATCACCCCTGGGCTTACGGGGGTGCGAAGCACGCCGGCCGTGCTCAGAATGGCGCCACGGTCGATGCCCGCAGGCATCGGCCCAGCCCGGACAACAACAATCCCGGGTGCCACGCGCGGAGATGGCCGGGGGGCCGGGGAAGCGCGATGGATTGGAAGAGATCGTTCGCTAAGAACTTGAGCCGTCCTCATCAGGCGGCTTATTTTTTGCCGGTGCAGGGGTGCTGTCTGCAGGCTGTCGGGTGTTACAGCCGCTCACGCAAACGCGCGCCGCCACGTCGTCGCAGGGCCGCATCAGAGGCGTTGTCTGCTCAGGCCAGCCGTCGCTGACCGCTGAAAGGACCCTCACCATGAAGATCGCCCTCATCGCCTCCGCCACCCTCGCCCTGTTTGCCAGCGCCGCCATGGCGCAAGCCCCTGCGGCCCAGTCCACCGTCCAGCGTGACGTGAACCAGCAGCAGCGCATCGAGAACGGTCTACAGAGCGGCAAGATCACCACCCGCGAAGCCGCCCTGGTCGAGCGCGACGAAGCCAAGGTGGACAAGCTGCAGGCCCGGGACATGAAGGACGGCAAGCTCAGCGCGACGGAGCGTCGCGAACTGCGCACTGCGCAGAACAAGGCCGGCCGCGACATCAGGACGGCCGAGTCCAACGGCGTCAATGGCAACCCGCTGTCAGCCTCCAGCCAGCGCATGCAGGCCGACGTGCAGCGCAACGTGAACCAGGAGAAGCGGGTCGAGAACGGCCTGCAGACCGGCGCGCTGACGAAGCATGAGGCCGCGCGACTGGAGCAGGGCCAGGCGCATGTCGACCGCGCCGAGGCGCATGCCGCCGCCGACGGCCATGTGGGCGCGGGTGAGCAGCAGCATGTCCAGCGCGCGGAGAGCCGCCAGAGTGCGCGCATCCACCGCGCCAAGACCAACGGCACGACGGCTGGCTGAAGTAGAGCCCCTCGCCCGATACCGCCCTGAATGCGGGCGGTATCGGACAGTCCCCCGAGAGGGCGACGATGTTTGCAGCAATGAGCCGCAACCACATCGCCCACCGGGCCGGCTTGGGGCGGCCCGGCGCTCGGCCTGAGTACCGTGCGCTGCTTAGGCGCCCAGGTAGCGCCCGCGCAAATGAGCCTCGAAGTGGGCCGGGTTCAGTGGCTCGCCGCTGGCACGCCGGACCAGCTCCGGCGTCTCCCAGCGGCTGGCTTCCTGCCAGACGTGGGTGGACAGCCAGTCGAACACGCCGCCCAGCTCACCGCGGGCGATGCGGGCGTCCAGGTCGGGCTGCTGCGTGCGCATCGTCGCGAACCACTGCGACGCGTACATGGCGCCCAGCGTGTAGCAGGGAAAGTAGCCAAACAGGCCGGCGGGCCAGTGCACGTCCTGCATCGGGCCGTCCTTGAAGTTGCCGCGCGTGTCCAGGCCGAGCAGTTCGGCCATCTTCGCGTCCCACAGCGCCGGGATGTCGTCGACCTCGGCATCGCCTTCGATCAGCGCGCGCTCGATGTCGAAGCGCAGCAGGATGTGCGCGGGGTAGGTCACCTCGTCGGCATCCACGCGGATGAAGCCAGGCTGTACGCGGGTCAGCAGCTTGTGCAGGTTCTCGGGCTCGAAGGCCGGCTGGGCACCGAAATGCTCGACGAGCAGTGGCGCCAGCAGGCCGGCGAATGCTGCGTGGCTGCCCAGTTGCATCTCGAAGCTGAGGCTCTGGCTCTCGTGGATGCCCATCGAACGTGCGAGCGCGACCGGCTGGCCCAGCAGCTCGCGCGGCAGGCCCTGCTCGTAGCGGCCGTGGCCGGTCTCGTGGATGACGCCCATCAGCGCGGGCAGGAAGTCGTCCTCGCGGTAGCGCGTCGTCATGCGCACGTCCTCGGGCACGCCGCCGCAGAACGGGTGCGTGCTTTCGTCCAGCCGGCCGGCCGCGAAGTCGAAGCCCATCAGCTGCATCGCGGCCAGGCCCAGCGCCTTCTGCGCCGCGATGGGGAAAGGGCCTTGCGGACGGATGACGGTCTCGGTGGCCTGCTTCGCGAGGACGTCGCGGATCAGCCCGGGCAGCCACTGGCGCAACGGCGCGAAGGCGCGCTCCACGTCGGCGCTGCGCATGCCCGGCTCGTACTGGTCCAGCAGCGCGTCGTACTTGCTCAGGCCGGTGCTCTGCGACAGGCAGTCCGCCTCCTGCCGTGCGATCTTCAGCACCTCGCGCAGGTTGGGCGCAAAGCCCGCCCAGTCGTTGGCCGGGCGCTGCGCGCGCCAGGCGTGCTCGCAGCGGTTGTTGGCCAGGCTCTTGGCTTCCACCAACGCCTGCGGCAAGGCATTGGCGGCGCGCCAGGCGCGGCGGATCTCGCGCAGGTTGGCGTGCTGCAGCTCGTCCAGCGGCTCGGCGTCAGCCGCGTCGAGCAACCCCTTCAAGGCGGGGTCGGTCGCCAACTGGTGAAGCAGGCCGTTCATCTCGGCCAGCGCCAGGCTGCGCGCCTCGTTGCCCTTGGACGGCATGTTGGCCGCCTGGTCCCATTGGGCGATGGCTTGCAGGTGGGCCAGGCGGTAGAGGCGCTGCTGGCGTGCGGTGAGGTCTTGATAGGCGGGCGTGTTCATGACAACCAGGATTCCGGAATGAGCCACAGCAAGGCGGCGGTGTAGAAGACGAAGCGTAGGAACTTGCCCACTGCCATGTAGGCGACGCAGGGCCAGAACGGCAGCTTGAGCCAGCCGGCCACGGCGCACAGCGGGTCGCCGACGATGGGCAGCCAGCTCAGCAGGCAGGCCTTGGGGCCGAAGCGCTGCAGCCAGCGCATCGCCCGCGAGTGGGACGGCTCATGATGCTGTACGGCCTCGACCGCCTTCTCGGCGCCGTAGCCGATCCACCAGCTCGTGATGCCACCCAGCGTGTTGCCGATGGTTGCGACGACGATGACGGGCCAGAACATGCCCGGGTCGGCCTTGACGACAAGGAACACAGCCGGTTCCGACCCCAGCGGCAACAGCGTCGCCGAGATGAACGCGATGACGAACACCGCCACCAGCCCCACCTGGGGCAGTGCGAGGGCGGCGAGCAACTGGGCGATGTGTTCAGACAGCCAAGCTTCCATGGAGCGGCATTGTGGGCTGGCGCGAGGCGACTTCGTGTCGGACAAGGCTTCGGCAGGCAGCTCGCTACAATCCCGCCTCTTTTTTAAGCAGAACCTCGTGCAGATCGGCCCCCACACCCTCCCTGAAGTCGCGGGGACAGCGCTGTTCGTCGCGCCGATGGCTGGGGTCACGGACCGTCCGTTCCGCCAGCTGTGCCGGCGGCTCGGTGCGGGCTATGCGGTCAGCGAGATGGTCACGTCGCGCAAGGAGCTGTGGAACAGCCTGAAGACCTCGCGCCGGGCAGACCATGCTGGCGAGCCCGGGCCGATCGCCGTGCAGATCGCCGGCACCGACGCCGCGATGATGGCCGAGGCGGCCGCCTACAACATCGACCGCGGCGCGCAGATCATCGACATCAACATGGGCTGCCCGGCCAAGAAGGTGTGCAACAAGTGGGCCGGCTCGGCGCTGATGCGCAACGAGGTGCTGGCGCTCGACATCGTCGAGGCGGTCGTGGCGGTGTGCGCACCGCGCTGCGTGCCGGTCACGCTGAAGATGCGCACCGGCTGGAGCGCCGACGAACGCAACGCGCTGCGGCTGGCCCGCCTCTTCGAGGCCGCAGGCATCGCGATGCTCACCATCCATGGCCGCACGCGCGAGCAGGGCTACACGGGCCTGGCCGAGTACGACACCATCGCCGCCGTGAAGGCCGCGGTGGTGATCCCGGTCGTCGCCAATGGCGACATCGACTCGCCCGAGAAGGCCCGCGACGTGCTGGCCTACACGCAGGCCGACGCGCTGATGATCGGCCGCGCCGCTCAAGGGCGGCCGTGGATCTTCCGCGAGGTCGCACACTTCCTGTCCACCGGTGGCCACCTGCCGGCCCCCACGGTGGCAGAGGCGCGTGACGTGCTGACCGAACATCTTCACGACCACTACGGCCTGTACGGCGAGCTAAGCGGCGTGCGCAGCGCCCGCAAGCACATCGGCTGGGCCGTGCGCGGCCTGCCCGGCGGCGACGCCTTCCGCCGCCACATGAACACCCTGGAGCGCTGCGAAGAGCAGTTGCAGGCGCTCCGCGACTGGTTCGACGACCTCGGCCAGACCTACCACCGGCTGCCGGCGACCCCGGCGGCCAACGACGAAGACGCGCCGGCTGACCCCGCCTGTGCCGCCTGAACCAGCCATGAGCGCCCAGAAGAACACACCGCCCAATCCCATCGACGCCTGCGTGCGCGACAACCTCGAAGCCTTCTTCCGCGACCTCGGCGGTCAGGAGCCGCACTCGATGCACGAGATGCTGGTCAAGCTCGTCGAGAAGCCGCTGTTCGAGATCGTCATGCGCGAGGCCGGCGGCAACCAGAGCAAGGCTGCGCAATGGCTGGGTATCAACCGCAACACGCTGCGCCGCAAACTCACTGATCACAACATTGGCTGACTCCACCATGGCACTGACCGCACTCCTCTCCGTCTCCGATAAGACCGGCATCCTCGAATTCGCCAAGGAGCTGCACGCCCTCGGCGCGAAACTGCTGTCCACCGGCGGCACTGCGAAGCTGCTCGCCGACAACGGCCTGCCCGTCACCGAGGTGGCCGAGCACACCGGCTTCCCAGAAATGATGGATGGCCGCGTGAAGACGCTGCACCCCACGATCCACGGCGGCCTGCTGGCCCGCGGTGACGTGGCCGAGCACGTGGCCGCGATGGAGCAGCACGGCATCACGCGCATCGACATCCTGGCCGTCAATCTCTACCCGTTCGAGGCCACGGTGGCCAAGCCCGGCTGCACGCTGGAAGACGCCATCGAGAACATCGACATCGGCGGCCCAGCCATGGTGCGCAGCGCGGCCAAGAACTGGAAGGACGTGACGGTGCTGACCGACGCCGCCCAGTACGCCGGCGTGCTGGCTGAGTTGAAGACGAACGGCAAGACCAGCGATACCACCCGCTTCGCCTGCAGCGTCGCCGCGTTCAACCGCATCGCGCAGTACGACGCGGCCATCAGCAACTACCTGTCCGCGCTGCAGGCCGGCGGCGCCAAGGCCGAATACCCGGCGCAGATGAACTCCACGTTCGTTAAGGTGCAGGACCTGCGCTACGGCGAGAACTCGCACCAGTCCGCGGCGCTGTACCGCGACCTGTTCCCGGCCCCCGGCTCGCTGGTCACGGGCAAGCAGCTGCAGGGCAAGGAGCTCAGCTACAACAACATCGCCGACGCCGATGCCGCGTGGGAATGCGTCAAGGCCTTCGACGCGCCGGCCTGCGTCATCATCAAGCACGCCAACCCCTGCGGCGTGGCTGTGGGCGCGAACCCTGCCGAGGCCTACAGCAAGGCCTTCAAGACCGACCCCACCAGTGCTTTCGGCGGCATCATCGCCTTCAACCGCGAGCTGGATGGCGTGGCCGCGCAGCTTGTCGCCAAGCAGTTCGTCGAGGTGCTGATGGCGCCCAGCTTCAGTGCCGAGGCGCTGGAGGTGTTCAAGAGCAAGGTCAACGTGCGGCTGCTGCAGATCGCGCTGCCGGCCGGTGGCTCTCGCCCGTGGGACCAGGGCCGCAACGCGCAGGACGTCAAGCGCGTCGGCTCGGGCCTGCTCGTGCAGACGGCCGACAACCACTTCCTGAAGCGAGAGGACCTCAAGGTCGTCACGACGCTGCAGCCCACTGCGCAGCAGCTGGACGACCTGATGTTCGCCTGGACCGTCGCGCAGTACGTCAAGAGCAACGCCATCGTCTTCTGCGGCGGTGGCATGACGCTGGGCGTCGGCGCCGGCCAGATGAGCCGCGTGGACTCCACCAAGATCGCCGCCATCAAGGCTGCCAATGCGGGGCTTGCACTGCAGGGCTCGGCCGTGGCCAGCGACGCCTTCTTCCCGTTCCGCGACGGCCTGGACGTCGTGGCGGATGCCGGCGCCAGCTGTGTCATCCAGCCGGGCGGCTCGGTTCGTGACGAGGAGGTCATCGCCGCCGCCAACGAGCGCGGCATCGCGATGGTCTTCACGGGAGTGCGGCACTTCCGGCATTGAGCAAGGACCCAGAACAGGCCCTGCGGCCTGTTCGACGCCTTGCGAGGGACTTGCGCCAAGCAGGGCGTGAGGCATGACGATTCCCACGTCCTGGCCGCTGCGCTGAACGCGGGCGGTCCGAACGATCCCCTGGGGGGATGGCGATGCTGGCGTCAACGAGCCGCCAGCACCTCGCCAGACGGGCTGGCTTGGGGCGTACCGGCGCTCTGCCCTAAGGAAAGCCCGACGGTCTCCGCTGAACACCGGCACGTGCGTCGCGTGTCAGTGGCGGGACTAGACCGATCGCTCTACTCCAGGGCGCACCCCGTTGGTGAGCCCGGGGCTTGGGAGTAGCCTCCGAGACTTCACAAGAAGCCGCCGGAGACACCCATGGACACCGCGCTGCAGGAACGCCTGCACCTGGCGCTGCTCGCCCAGCGTCGCGCCTTCGAAGCCGAGCGGATGCCGTCCTACGAGGTGCGCCGCGACCGCCTTCTGCGGCTGCTGGCGATGACGCGCCAGTATGGCGACGAGCTCGCCGCGGCGATGGCGCAGGACTTCGGCCACCGTGCGCGGCAGGAGTCGCTGCTGGCCGACCTGTTCACCGTCGAAGCCGGCGCGCGGCATGCGATGAAGCACTTGCGCCGCTGGATGAAGCCGCGGCGGGTGGCCACGCCGCTGCACTTCCTGCCGGGGCGCAACGTGCTGATGCGCCAGCCGCTGGGCGTCGTGGGCATCGTCTCGCCCTGGAACTACCCGTACTACCTCGCGATGGAGCCGGCCATCGCCGCGTTGGCCGCCGGCAACCGCGTGCTCATCAAGCCGTCGGAGTTGACGCCCGCCACGAGCGAGCTGATGGCACGGATCGTCGCGGAGCATTTCCGGGCCGAGGAGATGCAGGTCATCACCGGCGGCGCCGACGTCGGCAAGGCCTTCACCGAGCTGCCGTTCGACCACCTGTTCTTCACCGGCTCCACGGCCGTCGGCCGGCACGTGGCGCAGGCCGCGGCCAGGAACCTCACGCCGGTGACGCTGGAGCTGGGGGGTAAGTCCCCCGCCATCGTCGACCGCAGCTGCGACATGGACCTGACCGCGTCGCGCCTCGCCTTCGGCAAATTGTTCAACGCCGGGCAGACCTGCGTCGCGCCGGACTACCTGCTGGTGCCGCGCGAACTGGTGGAGCCGCTCAGCCAGCGGCTGATGGCCGAGATGGGGCGGCTCTACCCGCACATCGCCGGCAACGCCGACTACACGGCCATCGCCACACCGCGCCACCTCGCGCGGCTACAGGCGCTGGTTGACGATGCAGCGCGGCGCGGCGCCCGTGTGCTGCGCACGCACGACGAGCAGCCGGACCCGGCCCAGGACCGCCGCCTCGTGCCGGCGCTGCTTCTCGATGTGCCGCCGGATGCCACCGTCATGCAAGAGGAGATCTTCGGCCCTCTGCTGCCCGTCGTCGCCTACGACCAGGTGGACGAGGCGCTCGCCCATGTCAACGCGGGCGATCGGCCGCTGGCGCTGTACTGGTTCGGCAGCGACACGTCCGTTCGCGACCACGTCATGCAGCAGACCCATGCCGGCGGCGTGACCGTCAACGACTGCCTTTGGCACCTCGGCCAGGAGGAGCAGCCCTTCGGCGGCGTGGGCGCGAGCGGCATGGGCGCCTACCACGGCGAGTGGGGCTTCCGCACCTTCAGCAAGGAGAAGCCCGTGTTCCTGCAGTCTCGCCTGGCCGGCACGGCGCTGCTGCGGCCGCCGTATGGAGCGACGTTCGAGCGGCTGCTGGCGCTGCTGCGGCGGATCAGCGGATGACGGCGCCTGACCCGGTCCGCTTCGACGAGACCCATGACATCCTCGTCGTGGGGGGCGGTTCGTCCGGTGCTGCACTGGCCGGGCGGTTGAGCGAGGACCCATCGTTGCAGGTTGCCGTGCTGGAAGCCGGGGCCGACGTGAACAACTGGCTGGGCAGCGTGCCGACGGCGGCCGTGCTGATGGTGCCGAGCAAGCTGCACAACTGGGCCTTCCAGACCGTGCCGCAGCCCGGGCTGGGCGGCCGCTGCGGCTATGTGCCGCGCGGCAAGATGCTGGGTGGCTCGTCGGGCATCAACGCCATGGTCTACATCCGCGGCCAGCGCGAGGATTACGACGCGTGGGCCGCGCTCGGCAACGCCGGCTGGGGCTGGGACGACGTGCTGCCGTACTTCATCCAAAGCGAGGGCAACGACAGCTTCGGTGCGCCGCTGCACGGCCAGGCCGGCCCGCTGAAGGTCAGCCGGCTGCGCACCGACAACCCGCTGCATGCAGCGTGGCTGGCCGCGGGGCTCGAGGCCGGCCATGCGATCAACGATGACTTCAACGGCGCCACGCAGGAAGGCATCGGCATCTACCAGGTCACGCAGGACCGCGGCGAGCGCTGCAATGCCGCGCGCGCCTATCTGCGCCCGCACCTGCACCGGCCCAACCTTCGCGTGCTGACGCAGGCCCATGTGCAGCGCATCCTGTTCGACGGCCGCCGGGCCGTGGGCGTGGAGGTGCGCGTCGGCGGCGAGCTGCGCCGGCTGCGGGCGCGGCGCGAGGTCGTGCTGTCGGCCGGCGCCATCCTGTCGCCGCAGCTGCTGATGCTGTCGGGCGTGGGCGATGCCGAGCAACTGCGTGCCCAGGGCATCGAGGTTCGCCATCACCTGCCCGGCGTTGGCGCCAACCTGCAGGACCATCCCGACTTCGTCTTCGGCCTGCGCAGCCGCGACCCGGTCCATAGCTTCGGCCTGTCATTGCGTGGCGGCCTGGCCTTCGGCGCTGCGGTGCGCCGCTACCGCGCCGAGCGCCGCGGCATGCTGACGAGCAACTTTGCCGAGGGCGGCGGCTTTCTCCGTGCGTCGCCCCGCGAGAGCCGGCCCGACCTGCAACTGCACTTCGTTGTCGCCGGTGTCGAAGACCACGCGCGCAAGATGCGCTGGGGGCATGGTCTGTCCTGCCATGTCTGCCTGCTGCGGCCGAAGAGCCGTGGCGCCATCACGCTGGCCAGCGCAGATGCCGGCGTGGCGCCGCGCATCGACCCCGCCTTCCTGCAGCATCCGGACGACGTGGCGGGCATGGTGGCGGCCTTCAAGCTCACGCGCGAACTACTGCATCAGCCGTCGTTGCGGGCGCAGTGGGTCCGTGAGCTTTGGAGCACCGAGACCCGCAGCGACGCCGAGATCGAGGCGCTGCTGCGCCAGCGAGTGGACACGATCTACCACCCGGTGGGCAGCTGCAAGATGGGGGCGGACGCGATGGCCGTCGTCGATGCTCAGCTGCGCGTGCACGGCCTGCAGGGCCTGCGCGTGGTGGACTGCTCCATCATGCCCACGCTCGTCAGCGGCAACACCAACGCGCCAGCCATGATGATCGGCGAGAAGGCCGCGGAGCTGATGCGCATGGCGCCGGAGCGGGTAGACGAGGTGGTGACGGCGGTCTGAGGGCTTGTGTGCCATTCGGGCACCGCCGGATAACGCTCAAACACCGAGCACGGCACACTGCGGCCATGCCCGCCGATCTCAAGATCCGCCCTGCGCGCGCGTCGGACGCCGCGCCGCTCGCCGCCTTCGCCACCCGGTCCTTCACGGACACCTATCGGGGCCTGGATGACCCGCAGGACATTGCCGACTACGTCGCCGAGCATTTTCGCCCCGACGTCGTTGCCGGCATCCTGGCCGATTCCGCCTGCACCGTGCTGCTGGCCGAGGCCGATGGCGCGCTGGCGGGCTATGCCATCGTGCGCGACATCGCGCCGCCCGCCTGCGTCACCCGCCCGGCGCCGCTGCAGCTCTGGCGGCTCTACCTGGGCACCGACTTCATCGGACATGGCCTGGGCTCGCGGTTGATGGCCGCGGCCCACGCCGAGGCCTATCGGCGCGGCGGTCAGACGCTCTGGCTGGGCGTCTACGATCGCAACGTGCGGGCCGTTGAGTTCTACAAGCGCGCCGGCTTCCGGCAGGTGGGCACGCGGGACTTCCTGTTCGGCGGCCGTATTTACATCGATCCCATCTACGCCGCGCCCGTGCGGCCGCCGACCCAGGAGACCCATCCATGATCGAAGGCAGCTGCCACTGCGGCGCCGTGCGCTGGCGTTTCGATGGCCAACCGGACGGTGCCACCGCCTGCAACTGCACCATCTGCCGTCGCTACGGCGCGCTGTGGGCCTATGACTACGTGGACGAGGGCATCCACGTGAGCGGCGCGACCGAGGCGTACATCCGCGGCGTCGCGATCGAGTTCCACTTCTGCCCGCGCTGCGCCTGCGTGGCCTACTGGCGCGGACTGCGGCTGGAGGACGACGGGCGGCGGCGCATCGCCGTCAACCTGCGGCTGGCCGAACCCGGCGACGTGGCCTCCATTCCCATCGACCACTTCGACGGCCTGGACACGTTCGACGACCTGCCTCGAGACGGGCGCTGGGTGGGCGACTACTGGTTCTAGCGACTTCTGGTCGGGTCCGGTCTAGGACGGCGCCTACGCCGGGAACCTTGAAATCGGAAAGCCCGGCGCCAGATCCAGGGCGCAAACTGCCGGTTCGGCCACGCGCGTGCTGCGCGTGGACGCTGGCCTGAGGAGAGTCGACATGAAGTTCCCCCGAATGCTGCTGATGGGCCTGGCGCTGCTGTCCGCGCTGTGGATGGGTGCGGCGAACGCGCTGCCCACCGTGGATCAGGTGCAGGCCGCCGCGCGCAGCGGCGACTACACCGGTGCCGAGAAGATGATGCGCGAGGTTGTCGAGGCCAAGCCCGACAGCGCGCGCGCGCACTACGTGCTGGCTGAGATCCTGGCGCATGAGCGCCAGTTCCGCGAGGCCGCCGAGCATGCCCGCCGTGCCCGCGCGCTGGACCCGGCGATCAAGTTCACCGATTCGGCCAAGTTCACTGCCTTCGAGCAACTGCTGCAACGTGAGCAGACCGGCGAGGCGCGTGCCGTCGCACCGTCGTCGCTGGGCAGCCCGGCCGCACCGGCGCCTCGCGCCGCGCCGCCGGTGGAACGCGCGGAATCCGGCGGTGGCGTGCCGGTCTGGCTGCTGGCCGTCGGTGCGGTCGCGTTCATCGCGCTGGCAGCGAGCTGGATGCGGCGTCGTACCGCTCAGCAGGTGCAGCAAATGCCCCAGCCGGCGATGGCAGGGGGTTACGGCGGTGGTGGCTACGGCATGGGCGGCTATGGCCCCGGCGTGCAGCCCACGTCCGGCGGCCCTGGCTTGATGGGCGTGGGCCTGGCGGCGGCCGGCGGCGTGGCCGCGGGCATGCTGGCCGAGAAGCTGCTGCATGAAGGCCATGATGAGCGCAGCGTGCCGCGCGATGCCGACGTGGGTGGCGGCAGCGGCCTCGTTCCCGGCGCCTTCGGCGGCGGCGACATGGGGGCGGCCGACGAACTGACCCGCCGCGACATCGACTTCGGCAGCGGCGGCGACAGCTGGGATGCCGGGGGCGGCGGGGGCGACTTCGGTGGCGGCGGCAGCAGCGACGACTGGTGACGTCCCCGGGCCAAGGAAACCTTGGCCGATCTCCTTGCGGACGCTGATGCCTTGCTTGGCATCAAGCCGCCAACGCACTGCCAGAGCGCGCCGGCCCGCAACGTCACCGGCCGCGATAATCGCGTCCCATGACGCTTGCCGCCTTCACCGGCCAGTTGCTGTCCTTCATCGCCCGGCTCATCACTGGCGCGCAGGGCCACTGGAAGGGCTGCCCGCCAAAAGCCGAGCAGCGCATCTACATCGCCAACCACCAGAGTCACTTCGACCTCGTCCTCATCTGGGCAGCATTCCCGCATGACCTGCGCGCGTCGACGCGGGCCATCGCCGCCAAGGACTACTGGACGACCAGCGCCTTCAAGCGCTGGCTGACGACCGAGGTCTTCAACGCCATCTACGTCAGCCGCACGCGCAGTAACCCCGACGAAGACCCGCTGGAGCCGCTGGCCGAGGCGCTCGCCAACGGCGACTCGCTCGTCATCTTTCCCGAGGGTACGCGCTCCAGCAAAGGCCATCCGATGCCTTTCAAGAGCGGCATCTACCACCTCGCTCAGCAGTTCCCCGACGTGCCGCTGATCCCTACGTGGATCGATAACGTGCAGCGCGTCATGCCCAAGGGCGAGGTCGTGCCGGTACCCATCCTGTGCACTGTCACGTTCGGCGAGCCCATTCAGCTGCGCGAAGGCGAAAGCAAGGCCGACTTCCTGTGCCGCGCCCGCGAGGCCGTCATGGAGCAGCGTCCCCATCCCGAGCTCGTGGGCCACGGTGGGGAGTCCGACTGATGCGCTGGCTGAAAGCGCTGACGGCCAGCGAACAGGTGGCCCTGCTCTTCGTCGTGCTGTTCGGCTTCCTGATGTTGCTGACGGCCGGCCTGTTCCTGAACTCGCTGCGCGAGCGCGAGGACGACGCCGCCCGCCGCGCCTCAGAACTGGCCTGGGAACGGGTGCGCCGCGATTTGCGCGCGGCCTGGATCGGCGGCTGCATGTTCTGGATCGCGTGGGTGTCCGGCCCGCTGGGCGCGACGCTTCTGTTCGCGCTGTTCTCGTTCCTCGCGCTGCGCGAGTTCATCACCCTCGTGCACACGCAGCGCAGCGACCACCGCACGCTCATCGTCGCCTTCTTCGTGCTGCTGCCCGTGCAGTACATGATCTGCGGCACGCGCTTCTTCGACCTCTTCACCGTCTTCCTGCCCGTCTACGGTTTCCTCGTGCTGCCCATCGTCAGCGCGTTGTCGGGCGACCCGCAGCGATTCCTGGAGCGCAACGCCAAGATCCAGTGGGGCATCATGGTCTGCGTCTATGGCCTGTCGCATGCGCCGGCGCTGCTGTTGCTGGACATTCCGGGCTATGCCGGGCGCGGCGCCTTCCTGCTGTTCTTCGTCGTCATGGTCGTGGCGGCCTCGCAGATCGCGCAGGAGATTGCGACGCGGACGCTGCGCCGCCGTCCGGTGGCCCGGCAGATCAGCCGCAGCTTCTCGATGCGCGCCTGGTGGGTCGGCACGCTGACCGGTTCGGTGGCCGGCCTGCTGCTGTACTGGATCACGCCGTTCAAGGCCGGCCAGGCGTTGGCGATGGCCTTTCTGACGTCCGGCGCGGCGGGCTTCGGCGGCCTGGTCATGAAGGCGCTGAAGAAGGATGCCGGCGTGCTGTACTGGGGCAACCGCAGCTCCATCACCGGCGCCGTCGGGCTGCTCGACCGCATTGCCGTGCTGTGCTTTGCGGCGCCGGTGTTCTTCCACTCGGTGCGCTGGTACTTCCAGCTGCCGCTCGGCTACCGCTGACTGGCCCTCTATGAGAATTCTGGGAATTGATCCTGGCTTGCAGACGACCGGTTTTGGCGTCATCGAGGCCGATGGCCCGCGGCTGGCCTATGTCGCCAGCGGCACGATCAGGACGAGCAGCGTCGCCGTCGGCGACCTGCCGGCGCGGCTGAAGATCCTGTTCGACGGCATCCGCGAGGTCGCGGCGCGCTACGAGCCTCAGTGCGCGGCGGTCGAGATCGTCTTCGTCAACGTGAATCCGCAGTCCACGCTTCTGCTGGGCCAGGCGCGCGGCGCGGCATTGACCGCGCTGGTGTCGGCCAACCTCGCGGTGAGCGAGTACACCGCACTGCAGATGAAGAAGGCCATCGTGGGCCATGGCCATGCGAAGAAGGAGCAGATCCAGGCCATGGTGCAGCGGCTGCTGAACCTGCCGGGCTTGCCTGGCAAGGACGCGTCCGATGCGTTGGGCCTGGCCATCATGCACGCGCACGCCCGCGTGAGTTTCGACGCGATGAGCCGCAGCACGACGCTGCAGCGCCGCCAGCACGCTCAGTTCAAGGGTGGGCGCACGTACTGAAAGCGAACGGCCCGCCGAAGCGGGCCGTTGCGTGAGGGCGAAAACCCGTCAGGCCTTGCGGCGGCGTGCGATCCAGCCGATGACGCCGAGGCCGCCCAACATCAGCGCATAGCTCTCGGGTTCGGGCACCGGGGCGAAACTGAGCGTCGCGGCGCCCTGGTCGCTGAAGTCGCCATTGGCGTAGTAGGTGAATGCCGGGAAGTCGCCGACGGGACTGGCCGTCACGAGGCTATAGCCGGTGCCGAACGAGGCCACCATCTCGACGCCCGCCACCGCGCTGCCGTTGAATGTGACGGCGCTGGCCGCCAGCTCCGTACCAGTGACGCTGTAGGCCTGGCCGTTCAGCATGAAGCTCAGGCTCTTGACCGGCGCCAGCATGGTGTTCCAGACAGGGTCGGTGAACAGCGTCGTGTCGTCGTAGACGAACTGGCCGGTCAGCACCTTGCCCCCCAAGCTGCCGTCGTCGAACGGCGTGCTGCTGAAGTTGATGACGACGTCGGCGGCCTGCACGTGCAGCGCGACGGCGGCGATGGCCGCCGCGAGGATGGTCTTGCGGATCATGTGTCTTCCTGTCGGGATCAGAACTTGTAGCTCGCCGCCGTCAGCGCGCCGCAGGCGACACCGCGCAGTTGCAGCAGTTGGAGGGCGCGCTGCGGGCCGGCGGCGCCATCGCGGTCGATGGCGATGACGGCACCGGTCGGCGACGCGGTGCAGGTCACGTGGCCACTGGCCAGCGGGTCGGCGCTGGCGATGCCCAGCGACTTCAGCAGTCGCGTCAGCACCAGCGTGTCTTTGCCCGGCACGAAGTCGGTGATGACGTCGCCCGCATCCAGCATGCTGCCGTAGACGAACTGGTTGTTGCCGCCGTTGCCGGTCAGCGTGTCGGCACCGGGGCCGCCTTCAATGACATCGTCGCCAGGCGTGCCAACGATGGCGTCACGGCTGTCGGTGCCGGTGAGGCTCTTCAGCAGATTCAGCCCCATCACCATCGGGTCATGGTCCGACGAGCGGTACGGCGTGGCCGTGTAGAAGTCCGGGCTGCCGCTGCTGGAAAAGGGCACCTTGAACTCCGTGTTGTAGTCGATGAAGCTCGGCTCATCGGCATTGATGTGCCAGGACGTGGCGTACACCACCTTCGGCGCGAGCGCCGCGGTCGTGAGGCCGTGGTCCAGCCGGCCCGAGGCGCCGTCAAACACGTAGGAGTAGTCCAGCGGGTCGAAAGCCGCCACCGCGTCGACGATGCTTCCGTCGCTGGTCAGCGCGTCGATCGGGTCTTCCTTGGCGTAGCTGTTGAAGTCGCCCAGCAGCACGACTTGTTCGGTGCCGGCGGTGGACTTCACGGTCTGCAGGAAGGTCTTGAGACGCTGGGCCTGCTGCACGCGGCGTGCGTTCCAGCAGCCCTGCAGGCCGTCGTCGGCGTCGGGGCCGGCGCCGCTGGGGCAGGAGCCCTTGGACTTCAGGTGGTTCACGATGACGGCGAACTTCTCACCGTTGGGCAGCGCGAAGCCCTGGGCCAGCGGCGGGCGGTTGTTGATCGCATCGGCGTCCGACAGCGTCGCGCCATTCAGCGTCAGCTTGCCCGGCTTGTAGATCATCGCCACGCGAATGGCGTCGCTGCCGGTGCCCTGGTCGGGCAGCGGCACGCTCGCGTAGGTGCCTGCGCCGAGCTTGGCGTTCAACTGGCTGACGAGGTAGTTCACCGTCGTGCTGCCGCTGTTCTGAATCTCCATCAGACCCACGACGTCGGCGTTCAACGCGCCAAGCTCGGCCACGGTCTTGGCCAACTGGCGGTTGAACTCGGTCAGGTTGTCCGCGCCGCGGCAGTTGCTGTTGGATGTGGCACCGTCGAGCGAGCAGCCAGCCGAGCCGGCCACCAAGCTGCCGTTCGTGAAGCTGGTGAAGAAGTTCAGCACGTTGGCGCTGGCGATGCGCACGTTGCCGCCGGTAACCTGCGGCTTGGCCACGCGCAGGTTGGTGCGGGCGAAGCTCACGCCCGCCACGTCCAGCGGGTGGAGCTTGTACATGCCGAAGTCGGTATTGCTGCTGGTGGCCAGACCGTAGTCGACGACGCCGGTGATGCTGCCCGTCGTGTCGCCCGCGCGCAGCGTGTTGCCGGTGCCGATGTAGGGCGCCGGGTTGGGGTTTTGCGCGGTGCTGCCGTCGTCCAGCAGGATGCTGCGGCGCGCGTTGTCGGCCTGCAGCGCCAGCGCATCGGGGCCGGGGCGGTAGACGTTGGTCGGCGTGAAGACGCGGCCGCCCGCGGCGATCGTGACCTGGCCGTAGCGGCCCTGGAAGTAGTTCTGCTGCGCCATCAGCGGGCCGCGCAGCGTCACGAGCATGCCCTCGTAGGCTTCCAGGCCGCCGGCCGGCAGTGTCGCCAGGTCGAGCTCGACCGGCGTGACGGCGTTGCCGCTGCCCAGCAGTGTGATGCCGGTCGGGCTGGCCAGCTGCGTGACGGTGTGAGCCAGCGTGTCGGCATTGCCCGCCGCGCCGGTGTTGAACTCGGTGACCTTGCCGGACAGCCTGACGGACTGGCCCACGCTGACCGTCGGCGCGGTGCTCGTGAACACGAAGATGCCGTCGGAGGCGGCGCCGTCATGCCGGCCCAGCGGGTCCTGCAGGTAGAAGCCGTTGCTCATCAGCTTTGTCACGACGCCACTGGTCGTGACGGTCGCGCCCTCCATCGGGCTCCTGGCGCCGGTGCCCTGGATGGCCGAGATCTTCGTCACGCCGCTGACCGACAGCTTGAAACTGCAGCTGGCAGTCTGCGCTTCGTCGTTGGCCCATTTCAGGCCGAGGTCGTAGTTGCCGGCCGCCAGCGTGTTGGCCACGTTGAACTGCTGCGTCGCAGCCGCGCCGTCGCCGCTGGCCGCGGTGAAGCTGCCCAGCGTGATGCCGTCGGGCAGCGGGCCAACGAGCGTCGCCGCCGTGATGCGGCTGTCGGCGTCGGTGGCGCTGACGCTGAAGCTCGTGGCGCTGCCGGCGGCGACGCTGGCGTCCGGGCAGCTCGGCACGATGGGCTGGTTGATCGGGCCATTGCAGCTCAGCGTCGTGGCGGTGTTGCGCGGTGCCGGCGCGCCGGTGCTGAAGTCGCTGGCGTTGCTGTTCGTGTCGGTACAGCCATTGGCGGCGCGCAGCAGGGCCGTCGAGGTGGTGGTGGCCGGTGCGGCCGAGCCTTCGGCGAAGTTGGCATTGCCGTAGCCGACGAGGTCTTCAATCTGTGCCAGCTGGGTCGACGAGCAGACCGACGAGCCGCCGTTGCAGGCCAGGCCCGTCGTCACGTTGGCGAGGATGACCTTGCCCGCCGAGCCCGACAGGTTGAGGCTGCCGGTGGCGTCGGCCGCCGGCAGGGCGGGCCCGGTCGTCGTGGCCAACTTCACGAGGTAGAACTGGCCCGGCTGCAGCAGGCCGGACAGTGCCACGACACCGTTGCCGGCAAACGAGCCGGTGCCGGTGGCGCTGGCGTACTGGATGGAGAACCTGCTCAGGTCGACCACTGCCGCGCCGGTGTTGTGCAGCTCCACGTAGTCGCTGGCGAAGATGTTGCCGTTGGCGCCGTACACCTGGCTGATGACGACGCCGGACGCTGAGGCCAGCGCGACGGGGGCGGCCAGCGCCGCGGCAAGGAGGGAAACCAGGGGTTTGAGCTGCATGACGGAGAGGCAGAGGTTCGAGGCGGCGCGATGCTAGGCAGCGTTGATGACGGTTTCATGCGCCGCGGCATAGGCCGGTCGTCATGGTGTCCCTGACCATCGGGTCACGCACACCCACCGCCGCGCGCAGCCGCTGTTGCGGCTGCGGCGACACTGTCGCGCCATGTCTGCCGCTTCCGATGCTCCCAGCCTGACCCGCATGCTCGCCGCCTTCGTGCGCGAGCACTGGCGGGCCTACGGCTCGGCGGCGGCGATGCTGTCGTGCATCGCCGCGCTGACGGTCTGGATCCCGCGCCAGGTGGGCCATGTCGTCGATGCGCTCGTCGCCGGCGGGCTGCAGGGGCCGGCACTGCTGCAGCAACTGGCGCTACTGGTGGCCGCAGGGCTCGTCATCTATCTGCTGCGCGTGGGCTGGCGGCTGATGCTGTTCAAGGCGGCCTACCGGCTCGGCGCGCGGCTGCGCACGCGGCTCTTTGCGCGGCTGTCACTGCAGGGCCCGACCTACTTCCAGGCGCAGCGCACCGGCGACCTGATGGCGCTGGCCACGAACGACATCGACGCCGTCGAGCAGGCCGCCGGCGAGGCGATGCTGGCCGGCTTCGACGGCACGCAGACGCTGCTGCTGGTGCTGGCGATGATGACCGTGGGCATCGACTGGCGGCTGGGCATGGCGGCACTCGTGCCGTTCCCGGTCATGGCGCTGGCGTTCTGGTGGATCTCGCAGCACCTGCACCAGGCCGCGCAGGACTCGCTGACCCGCTTCGGCGACCTGAACCAGCAGGTGCAGGAGAGCCTGGCTGGCGTGCGCACGCTGCGCGCGCTGGGCCAGGCGCCGCGCAGCCAGGCCCGCTTCGGCGAGCTGGCGGAGCAAGCGGCGGAGGCGGCCTTCCGCTCGCAGCGCTGGGAGGCCGCCTACGAGCCGGCCGTGGGCATGACGCTGGGCGCCGCGTTCTTCATCGCGCTGGCCGTCGGCGGCTGGCTAGTGGCTCGGCAGCAGATCACGATTGGCCAGCTTACGGCCTTCACGATGTACCTGGGCCAGCTGATCTGGCCGATGTTCGCGGCCGGCTGGGTGATGGCGCTGCTGGAGCGCGGCCGCGCCGCCTGGACGCGGCTGGCGCCCGTGCTGGATGCGCCGCTGACGCTCACCGACGAGGGCCGGTCGGCACTGCCGGCCGACGCGACGCTGCGGTCGGAGGGCCTCACGTTCACCTTCCCCGGCGCGAAACGGCCGGCGCTGGAGGGTGTGGACTTCTCGATCGCACCGGGCCGCACGCTGGGCATCGTCGGCGCGACGGGCGCCGGCAAGTCCACCCTCGTGCGCCTGCTGCTGCGGCAGGCCGAGCCCGACGGCGGCCGGCTGACGCTGGGCGGCGTGGCTCTCCCACAGCTGCCGCTGGCCACGCTGCGCGCCCACATCGCCTGGGTGCCGCAGGAGCCCTTCCTGTTCTCGGCGTCGGTGGCCGACAACATCGCGCTGGCGCGGCCCACCGCCACGCCCGCCGAGGTCGAGGCCGCGGCGCGGCTGGCGGCCGTGCACGACGACATCGCTCGACTTCCCGACGGCTACGCCACCGAGGTCGGCGAGCGCGGCGTGACGCTGTCGGGCGGCCAGCGCCAACGCGTTGCCATCGCGCGGGCGCTGCTGTCGGACAGCGCGCTGCTGGTGCTGGACGACGCGCTATCGGCCGTCGACACCGGCACGGAGACGGCAATCCTCGACCACCTGCGCGAGCTACGCACCGTGCGCCCCGGGCGCAGCGTCATCGTCATTGCGCACCGGCTGTCGGCAGTCATGGAGGCCGACGAGATCCTTGTCTTGAAGCAGGGGCGCGTCGTCGAGCGCGGCACCCATGCTGAGCTGCTGGCGCTGCAGGGCTGGTATGCCTCGCAATGGCGCTATCAACAGATCGAGGCCAGCCTTGAAGCCGCCTGACAGGAGACCCCCCGCCCAGCCGTACGCCGCTGAACGCGGTGCGTCTGGCCGGTCCCCCGAGGGAGCGGCGATGCTCGAGGCATCGAGCCGCGAGCCCATCGCCAAAGCGGGCGGGCTCGGGAGCGGCCCAGCGCTCGACCCGCAGAACCGGATGGACCACTGAGATGGCGAAGCCCCACGAGAAGCCCTGGCAAAGCGTCGGCCTGCTGATGGACGCCGCCCGCCCCGAGCGGCCGCAGCTGGTGCGCGGTGCGCTGTGGCTGCTGCTGGCCGCCGGCCTGGAGGCGCTGGGCCCGATCCTCGGCAAGCGTTACATCGACCACCACCTGCTGCCGGGCCGTTACGACTTCGTCGAAATGGGCACGCTGCTGGCGATGGTGCTGGCTGTCAGCTGGGCGGCGAGCTGGACGCGCTATGCGCAGCTGTCGCGCATGGCCGGGGTCGCGCGGCGTTCGGTGCTGCGGCTGCGCGAGCGGGTCTACGCGCATGTGCTGGCGCTGCCGATGGCGTTCTTCGACAAGGCCATCACCGGTCAGCTTGTCAGCCGCGTCACCAACGATACCGAGGCGGTGAACCAGCTGTACCGCCAGGTGCTGTACGTGATGCTGGACTCGTCCATCGTCGTCGCCGGTTCGCTGGCGGCCATGGCCTGGCTGGACTGGCGGCTGATGCTCATCGTCGCAACGCTGGTGCCGGCCATGGTGATCATCATCAAGGGCTACCAGCGGTTGTCCGCGCCGGCCGTGGCGCGCACGCGGCAGTTGCGCAGCGACATCAATGCGCAGATGGCCGAGAGCATGGCCGGCATGGCGGTGCTTCAGGCGGCTGGCGCGGCGCAGCGCTTCGGCGCGCGCTTCGAGGCGGTGAACGGCGAGCATCGCCTCTCGCGTATCGCCGAGCTGCGCGCCAACGCGTGGCTGCTGCGGCCGGCGCTGGACCTGCTGAACGTGCTGCTGCTCGTCACGGTCATCTACGGTTTCGGGCTGCGCGAGCTGTCGGGCCCGATGGGGGCCGTGGAGGTGGGGCTGCTGTATGCCTTCCTCAGCTACATCGCGCGGGTCGTCGAGCCGCTGATCCAGATCACGATGCAGTTCGGCCAGCTGCAGCAGGCCATGGTGGCGGCCTCCCGCGTGCGGGCGCTGCTCGAGGAGGATGAGCATCGCGGTCCGCCGCAGGACGGCCGTGCGATCGCCCACGGCGCGCTGCGCCTCGAAGGACTGACCTTCGGCTATGACCCTGCACGGCCCGTGCTGCACGGCGTGGATGTCGACATCCCGGCCGGCGACTTCTGCGGCATCGTGGGCCATACCGGCAGCGGCAAGAGCACGCTGCTGTCGCTGCTGCTGCGCTTCTACACGGCGCAGCAGGGGCGCATCACCGTCGACGGTCAGCCGCTTGCGGCGGTGCCGGATGTGGCCTTCCGCGACGCAGTGGGCCTGGTGCCGCAGGAACCCTTCCTTGTGGCGGCCAGCGTGCGCGAGAACATCGCGATGGGCCGGCCGGGCATCACCGACGCCGCCGTAGAGGCGGCGGCCCATGCTGCCCGCGCGCACGACTTCATCACTGCGCTCCCGCAGGGCTACGACACGCGGCTCGGTGAAGGTGGCGCGCGCGTCTCCACCGGCCAGAAGCAGCTGATCGCGATGGCCCGGGCACTGGCCGGTGCGCCGCGCATCCTGTTCCTCGATGAAGCCACCAGCAACATCGACAGCGCGACCGAACAGCTCGTCGGCGAGGCGCTGACGGCGCTGCACGGCCGCGTGACGGTGGTGGCCATCGCGCACCGGCTGTCCACCATCCGCGCGGCGGACCAGATCCTCGTGCTGAACCATGGCCGGCTACAGGAGCGCGGCACGCACGAGGTGCTGATGGCCTTCGACGGCGGCCTGTACCGCAGGCTCGTGGAGCTTCAGACGCTCGAAGAGGTGGCTAGCGCCCCGCCGGGCGGGTGAAGCTGGCCAGGTAGTTGACCGAGGTGTCGTGCGTCCAATGCGCGCGGTGCAGCAGCGGCAGGTAGCGCATGCCCAGCCGTTGCTGCGGCTGCAGGCCGGCCACGCGTGCAGCGGCCTCCAGTTCATCGGGCGTCACGAACTGGCGCCAGCGATGCGTGCCCACTGGCAGCACGCGCAGCACGTACTCGGCCATGCCGATGGCCAGCAGTGCGCTGCGCCAGGTGCGGTTGATGGTGGACGCGACCATCAGTGCGCCCGGCGCCACGGCCGCGCCCACTTGGGCGACGAAGGCGGCCACGTCGGCCACATGCTCTACCACCTCCAGCGCCAGCACGAGGTCGAAGCGCTCGTCCGGCCGCAGCGCGGTGGCGGGCTCGCCGTGGCGATAGTCCAGCCTTGCGGCGATCTCGGGCGACGCCGCGGCATGGCGGCGTGCGGCACCGATGTTGCCGGCCGATGCATCGATGCCCACCACGTCGGCGCCGGCCCGGGCCAGCGCCTCGCTCATGAGCCCGCCACCGCAGCCGACGTCCAGCACGCGCAACCCGGCCAGCGGCCGGCCGAAATGGCGCTCGGCGGCGTCGCGCACCCAGCGGCCTCGCAGCGCCTGCGTCACGTGCAGCGGCCGCATCGGGCCGCGAGCGTCCCACCAGGTCGCGCTCCAGGCGTCGAAGCGGGCGATTTCGTCGGCGCGTGCGGTGCGTAGCTCAGCCATCGAGACCTGCCGTCACGGCCAGCGGGCGGCGAGGGGGCTCATCGCGCCGGGCGCCAGAGCCGGCGCAGCCTCAGGAAGGCGGTGTAGCCGAAGTCCAGTAGCTTGACGAGCAGCGGCCGGTCCAGCACGCTTGCCAGCCGGGCCAGCAGCGGGTAGCCGGGCAGTGCGGCCCACAGCGCGAGGAAAGCGGCGGCGCCCTGCACCAGCTGCCCGTCGGGCCGGCGCAGGTGCAGGCGAGCCAGCGCCTGGTTGCGCGGCAGGTCGTGGCCCAGCGCCACAGGCGGGCAGGCGCTCGCATCGACCCAGCACAGTGCGTCGGCGCCCGCGCCTCGCCGGTACAGCGCAATCTCGCGGCGGCAGACCGGGCAGGCGCCGTCGAAGTAGACCGTAGGCCGGTCGGGCAGCGGCGGAGTCATCGACTTGTCCATGAGGCGACATCGTGCCGCCGATGCCACAACCCCGTCATGTGGCAGGGCATGCGCGGGAGGGATGATGTGGATCAAGGCGGGCCAAGGGGCGCCTGTCCTAGGCTGGCAGCATGGATGCAATGGACGATGCCGGCACCGATGTGCTGATCTGTGGGGCCGGCCCGGCTGGGCTGGCGCTGGCCTGCGCGCTGCACGACCGCGGCCTGCGTGTGCGCGTGCTGGAGCAGGCCGACGAGGCCACGCTGGCCCAGCCGGCCGACGATGGTCGCGAGATTGCGCTGACGCACCGCTCGCGCCGGCTGCTGGAACGCCTGGGCCTGTGGCAGCGACTGCCGGACATCGCGCCGCTGCGTCGCGCCAGCGTGCGCTCCAGCGGATCAAGCACGCCGCTGCCTTTCGAGGCGCGCGGGCAGGACCTGGGCTGGCTGGTGTCCAACCGCCACCTGCGTGCGGCAGCCTGGGCCGGTGCGCGCGAGCGCGGCGTGCCGGTACTGTGCGGACGCCGGGTGGCCGGCTTCGAGGCGACCACGGGCGACGCCAGTCTGCGCACCGCCTGCGGCGAAGTGCATGCGGCGCCGCTGGTGGTGGCCGCAGACAGCCGCTTCTCCGTGCTGCGGCGCCTGGCCGGCATCGGCGCACGCCACCGGGACTTCGGCCGCAGTGCGCTGCTCGTGCCGCTGGCGCATGACCGCGACCACGGCGGCCTCGCGCAGGAGTGCTTTCTGGCCGGCCACACGCTGGCGCTGCTGCCGATGAACGGCGGGCGCAGCTCGGCCGTGTGGACGGTGGCCAATGCGGCGCTGCCGCGGCTGCAGGCGCTGGACGACGCGGCGCTGGCCGCGGAGATCGAACAGGCGGCCGAGGGGCGGCTGGGGGCGATGCGCGTGGCCGGCGGCCGGCATGTGTACCCGCTGGTGGCGGTGTGGGCCGAGCGCTTCGTTGCGCCGCGCTTTGCGCTGATCGGCGACGCCGCCGTGGGCATGCATCCGGTCACGGCGCATGGCTACAACCTCGGGCTCTACGGCATCGAGGCGCTGTCGCGCCGGCTGGCGCCGGGCCGCGACCCGGGCGAGCTGGGCGCGCTGCAGGCCTACGAGGCCGAGCACCGCCGCGCGGCCGGGCCGATGTACGCGGGCACGAACGCGCTGGTGCGCTTCTTCACCGACGACCGCGCGCCGGTGCTGGCGCTGCGCCGCGTCGTCATCGACGTGGCCCGCCACCTGCCGCCGCTGCGCGCGGCGATCACGCGCCGGCTGGTCGACGCTGCGGCCTGAGCGCGGCCCGGCCGTGCCCGCCTGTTGCGGCGGGCACCCGCAGACGACAACGCCACCGCTCCGCGGTGGCAACGCGATGGCGTGAGCGCTGCAGCGGCCGCCCGGTGCAGGGCGGCCGGCAGGAACCGTCAGGCGCCGGTGGTCGGCGCGGTGGCCTTCCTTGCCGGAGCTTTCTTGGCGGCCGGGGCCTTCTTGACCGCGGTTTTGGCCGTGGTCTTTGCGGGCGCCTTGGCGGGCGACTTGGCGGCGGCCTTCACAGGAGCCACCTTCTTGGCCGTCGGGGCGGCCTTCTTCGCGGGCGCTGCCTTCCCGGCCGTGGCGGGCTTCTTGCCGCCGTCGAGCGCATCCAGTCGCTTGGCCAACGCTTCCAGCTCGGCAGCCGTCGGCACGCCGAGGCTCTTCAGCGCCTTGGCCACGCGGCCCTCGAAGATGGCTTCGAGCTTGTCCCACTGCTGGCCGGCCTTGGCGCCGACGTCGCCGGCCACGCCGCTGACCTTGCTGGCCACAGCGCTGAGCTTTTCCTCGGCGGCGGACTGTGTCTTCTTCTGCAGCTTCATGCCCTCGGAGACCAGCGCCTCGAACACCTTGCTGCCTTCGCCCTGCGCCTTGGAAAAGGAGGCCAGGCCCGCGGCCCAGATGTGCTGGGCACTGTCCTTGATGTTCTGGGCCATCTCGCTGTCGAGCAGGCCGGCCGGGAAGCCGCTGGCCGCCGCGGCCTTCTTCTTGTCCGCCATCTTCTGGAGCTTCTTGACCATCGCAGTGTCCTTTCGGGTGAGCGCGTTGACTGTGCCGCCTGACTGTAGCGGCGGCGTCCCGCGCCGGCACGTCGAGTCCTAGTGAGAAGGCCCTACGCCGGCCCTGGGGAAAGTGCGCACCGGGCCGCCGCGGGCGCTGGGGAAGAATGGTCCGAAACCTACGATCAGGAGACCCGAATGCAGTATTTCGTCACCGGTGCCACGGGCTTCATCGGCAAGCGGCTCGTCAAGAAGCTGCTGGCCCGGCGGGGCAGCACGGTCTACTTCCTGATGCGCGAGGAAAGCGCTGCGAAGCTGCCCGACCTGCTGACCTACTGGGGTGTGTCCAAGACACGGGCCATTCCCGTCTATGGCGACCTGACGGCCCGCAAGCTCGGCGTGGCGGCTGACGTCATCAAGAGCCTCAAGGGCCAGGTCGACCACCTCTACCACCTGGCCGCGGTCTACGACCTGGGCGCCGACGAGGCCTCGCAGGTGGCCGTCAACATCGAAGGCACTCGGAGCATGGTGGAGTTCGCCCAGGCCATCGAGGCCGGGCATGTGCACCATGTCAGCTCGATCGCGGCGGCAGGGCTGTACGAGGGCGTGTTCCGCGAGGACATGTTCGACGAGGCCGAGAACCTGGGCCACCCGTATTTCATGACCAAGCACGAGAGCGAGAAGATCGTGCGCAAGGAGTGCCGGCGGCCATGGACTGTCTACCGGCCCGCGATGGTGGTGGGCGACTCGCACTCCGGCGAGATGGACAAGATCGATGGCCCGTACTACTTCTTCAAGCTGATCCAGCGGCTGCGGCAGATCCTGCCGCCGTGGATGCCCGGGGTGGGCCTGGAGGGCGGGCGCATCAACATCGTGCCGGTGGACTTCGTCGTCGACGCGCTCGACCACATCTCGCACAAAGTCCACAAGAGCCAGGGCTGCTACCACCTGGTCGATCCCAAGGGCTACCGGGTCGGCGACGTGCTGGACATCTTCAGCAAGGCCGCGCACGCGCCGAAGATGAACCTGTTCATCAACGCGGCGCTGCTGGGTTTCATCCCGAAGAGCGTGAAGAAAGGGCTGATGGCGCTGGCGCCGATGCGCCGCATCCGCAACGCGGTGATGAAGGACCTGGGGCTGCCCGATGACCTGTTCACTTTCATCAACTACCCCACGCGCTTCGACTGCCGCGACACCGACGCGATGCTGAAGGGCAGCGGCATCGCCTGCCCGGACCTGAACGACTACGCCTGGCGGCTGTGGGACTACTGGGAACGTCACCTCGACCCGGACCTGTTCATCGACCGTAGCCTGCGTGGCGCCACGGCCGGGAAGGTCGTGCTGGTGACGGGGGGCTCGTCAGGCATTGGTCTGGCGGCGGCGATCAAGTTCGCCGAGGCCGGTGCCATCACGCTGATCTGCGCGCGTGACGAGGCCAAGCTGGCCGACGCCGTCGCCGAGATCAAGGCCAAGGCCGGCAAGGACGCGCGGGTGCATGCGCTGGCCTGCGACATCGCCGATGAGGCCGGCGCGGCCAGCCTTGTCGAGTGGTGCGCGCGGGATTTTGGCGGCGTGGACTTCCTCATCAACAACGCCGGCCGCTCGATCCGCCGCGCCATCGAGAGCAGCTACGACCGCTTCCACGACTTCGAGCGCACGATGCAGCTGAACTACTTCGGCTGCCTGCGCGTGACGATGGGTCTGCTGCCGGCCATGGTGGCCAGGAAGCGCGGCCATGTCGTCAACATCAGCTCCATCGGCGTGCTGACGAACGCGCCGCGCTTCAGTGCCTACGTGGCCAGCAAGGCGGCGCTGGACGCGTGGACGCGCTGTGCGTCCAGCGAGTTCGCCGATGTCGGCGTGACTTTCACGACGATCAACATGCCGCTGGTGCGCACGCCGATGATCGCGCCCACGAAGATCTACAACAACGTGCCGACGCTGTCGCCTGAAGAGGCCGCGGACATGATCGCGCAGGCCTGCATCGCCAAGCCCGTGCGCATCGCGACCAAGCTGGGTGTGTCCGGCGAGCTGCTGCATGCCGCGGCGCCACGCATCGCGCAGATCGTCATGAACACGAGCTTCCGCATGTTCCCCGACAGCGAGGCAGCCAAGAACCTCAAGCCCGGCGAGAAGCTCAAGGGCGGCGGCCTGTCGCCCGAGGCCATCGCGCTTCAGCAGATGATGCGCGGCATCCACTTCTGATCCGATCACCATGCTCCGAGGACAACGTATCGGCCTTCGCCACGTCACCGAAGAAGACCTGCCCTGGCTCAAGCGCACGACGGGTGACCCGCAGCTGCGTGGGCCCTTCCTCGGCTCGCGCATGCTGGCGCCGCGCGAGGTGGACCGGCGCTGGCAGGAGAACGGCTTCTCCGGCGAGGACGCCGAGCGGCTGCTGATTTGCCACCTGCTGGACGGCAGCGTCATCGGCGACGTGGTGCACTTCACCGCCAGCCGCTACACGACGGCGCGCGAGATCGGCTGGATGCTGGCCGACGTATCGATGCGCGGCCAGGGCCTCGCGACCGAGGCAGCCGCGCTGCTGGTGGACTATCTGTTCGAGAACCTGCCGGTCAACCGGCTGTCCTGCGGCATGACCGTACACAACCACGCGTCGCGCCGCGTGGCCGAGAAGGCCGGCTTCAAGCACGAGGGCATCCAGCGCGGCATCGTCTTCGTGAACGGCGAGTACGTCGATTGCCATTCGCTGGCACTGCTGCGCAGCGACTGGCTGGCAATGCGGGCCCGGACCGCGTGAGCCCGCGCCGGTGGGCCGTCGTGCAGCCGCGCATGCACTGGACGCTGGAAGGCAATGTCGCCGAGACCGTAGCCGCGCTGGAGGCCGCTGCGGCGGCTGGCGCCGAGGGCTGCGTCGGCACCGAGCTGGCGCTGACGGGCTTCCATCGCCGGCTGCCTGAATTGCTGGACGCCACGGCCCTGGCCGACGCCGAGGCGATGCTGCGGGCCTGCTGCGCGCGGCGGCGGCTGGCAGCCGCCATCGGCGTGCCGACGCTGGGCGCCGACGGTGCCGTCTTCAACAGCCATGTCTACATCGATCCTGCCGGCCGCGAGGTCGGGCGGGTGCACAAGCGCGGCCTCACGGCCAGTGAAGCCGGTTTCTTTGCGCCTGGCGGCACGCGGGGCTGGACGTCGTTGGCCGGCTTGGCGGTGACGTCGGTTCTGTGTCGCGAGATGCTGGACATCGACGCGCTCCGGGTGGAGCTGAGCCCGCCGCCGCCGGGAGTGCGCGTGATCTTCTGGCCAAGCTACATCGGCGAGTCGGACACCGAGCAGACCGCGCTGTGCGCGGCCTACCGGGAGGGCGCGCGTCGGCTGGCCGTCGAGCTGGGCGCCTGGGTGCTGCAGAGCAACTGGCCCGAGGCGCTGAACCTGCCGGGGGCGCATGGCTTCGGACATAGCGTGGTGATCGCGCCGGGCGGGCAGCGCGTCGCGACGCTGCCGCGCGATGCGGCCGCACTGCAGCTTGTCGAAATCGCTTGAGTCAGTCCCGACCGGCGGGCCGCTCGAAGCCGCCGTCCACCCAGGCTTCGGCCGCGCTCTGCGTGAGGCGGAAGCTGGCGGCCACCTTGAATTCCGCGAGGGGCTCACCTGCCGCGTCCTGCGCGCGCAACCAGGCGTAGGGCTCCTCTTCGGCCGGCACGATTTCCAGCGTGATCTTCAGCCAGGCGCCATCGCGGGCGACGTAGAGCGCCTTGTTCAGCTGGGCCTCGCGCTGCTGCTCGTGGCGGCGGATAACCTCGTGCGCCGTCTTGACCAGTGTGTTGAAGGCGTTGCCGTCCAGCGGCTTGGGGTTTTTCTTGTCGCGGCCCATGGTCCAGGGGCCCACGAGCGCCGGCTCGCTTTCGCCGGCCTTGTACATGGCCACGGCCCAGCCCTCGTCGTCTTCGTTCTTGATGACCTGGGCAGTCCAGCCGTTGTCGCGCCACAGGCGCGCTTCGTGCAGCGGTTCGTCGTCGGGAGCAGACATGAAAAATGGCGGGCCAAAGCCCGCCATTGTCATCGGGGATTCGGCGGCTCAGCCGTTGCTGGCCGGTGCAGCCGCTGGCTGCACCGCCGGCGCGCGCGTCACGCGGGTCTTGCCACCGGTGGTCACGAGGACGACCGGGTCGCCGCTGTTGAAGCTCTCCTGGCCCTTGGCCTGGATGATGGAGCGGCGTTCGCCATTGCGCAGCTGCACGATGATTTCCAGAGCGTCCTCGCGCGTGGCCGAGCGCTCGATGGCGTTGCCGATCACGGCGCCCGCCACGGCACCCAGCACGCCGGCGACCTGGCCATCGCGCCGGCCACCCACCGTGCTGCCGGCGATCGCGCCTGTCACACCACCGGCCACACCGCCGATGCCGCTCTGCGTGCCGTCCACGACGACGGGGCGCACATTCAGCACCGTCGCGTCCTGCACTTGGGCCATGCGTTGCGCGTCACCACGCTGGACCACGTCCGGGCTGGTCGTCGAGCAGGCGGACAGTGCCACGGCGGCGGCCAGGGCGAGGGAAGTCATGAGCTTGGACATTCGAATTCTCCTTGGGCAAACCACGAGCCCAACGCGCCAGATTGTCCCGCCGTTGACCGCTCGATGCAGCGGCCTACAACTCTTTACCCATGCAGGCGGCTGGAGCGGGGCACGCTGGCCAGCAGGAATTCCATCTGATCGGCCAGGATGCGCCGGCCACGCAGGATCATGTCCTCATGCAGGCTCGGCACATAGGGCAGGAAGAGCAGGCTCATGCGTGCCTCCTCGGGCATTCGGTTGCCCTTGCGGCCGTTGCAAGCCTTGCAGGCGGTAATGCAGTTCATCCACGTGTCCTGCCCGCCGCGCGACGTGGGGTGGATGTGCTCGCGCGTGAGGTCTTCCGGCAGGCAGCGCTGGCCGCAGTAGGCGCAGATGAAGCGGTCCCGCACGAAGAGCTTGCCGTTGGTCAGCGCAGGCGCCTGGCGCCAGGCCCGGCTGGGCACGGCGCCGCGCACCGCGATGATGGGATGAACCTCGATGCGGGACTGGCGGCCGGACATGCGCTGCAGCCCGCCGCGCAGTACCTGGCAGGGTTCCCCGAGCGTCCAGGCGACGCCGTCCAGGGCGTAGATGACCGCCGCTTCGCGTGTCGTGATCCACGCTTGCGGGCGGCCGGAGACATCGAGCTGCAGAACATCCACTGGTTCAACCTCCGCCCGAGAGCCTAGCGAGATCCGCGCCAGGGCTCAAGCGTGGTGGTATGACAGCCGGCGCCTGCGGGTTCCCTCGGGTTGCCTGGCACGTCGGCCGCGTGTCCGAAGGCGCATTAGGCGCATCACCCTAGGATTTCGTGGGAGAAGGTGGCGCGATTCCCGCGACGGCCTGCAAAATAGAACGATCGTTCGTTTTATTCCGCAGCCGCTCGTGTCGACGCAGTCCGCCTCCGCCAAGAAAGCCGCCCCGCTTCGCGCTGCGAAGCCGGTGCGCGTGGCGCGTTCGCTGCAGAAGGGCCAGCAGACGCGGGCCGCCATCCTTGACGCCGCGCTGGGCCTGGCTTCGCACATGGGCCTGGAAGGCCTGTCCATCGGCGCACTGGCCGACGTGACGGGCATGAGCAAGTCGGGCGTCTTCGCGCACTTCGGCTCGCGTGAAGAGCTGCAGATCGCCGTCGTCACCGAGTACCACGCCAAGTTCGAGGAAGAGGTCTTCTTCACCGCGATCCGCGAGCCGCGCGGGCTGCCGCGGCTGCGCGCGATGTTCGAGCGCTGGGTGCGGCGCGTGTCGGTCGAGGTCGATTCGGGCTGCATCTACATCAGCGGTGCCGTGGAGTTCGACGACCGGCCCGGCCCCGTGCGTGATGCACTGGTGGCCATGGTCAAGGCCTGGCATGCCGCGCTGCACAAGGCCATCCTGCTGTCAGTCGAGGCCGGCCACCTGGAGGCCGATGCCGATGTCGACCAGATCGTCTTCGAGCTGCACGGGCTGATCCTGTCGCTGCACCATGACGCTCGCTTCATGCGCATTCCCGGCGCGCTGGCGCGGGCCGGCATCGGCTTCGACCGCGCCATCCAGTACTACGCGACGCCGGCCGGCCTGCAGGTCGACGCCGCCCTCAAGTCATCCAAGAACGGCGCCACCCGGCGCTGACCCTCACCTCGCCCCAGGAGTCCCCGATGCCCCAGTACACCCCGCCCTTGCGTGACATGCAGTTCGTCATGCACGAGCTGCTGAACGTCGTCGACGAGCTGAAGATGCTCCCCGCCCACGCGGACATCGATGCCGACGCGATCAACGCGGTGCTCGAGGAGGGCGGCAAGTTCGCCGCCGAGGTGCTCGCGCCGTTGAACCTCAGCGGTGACGAGCAGGGCTGCACGCTCGACAAGGCGACCCACGAGGTCACCACGCCCAAGGGCTTCAAGGATGCCTACCGCCAGTACGTCGAAGGCGGCTGGCCGGCGCTGAGCTGCGACACCGAATACGGCGGCTCCGGCCTGCCGCACCTGGTGAACCAGTTCTTCTACGAAATGCTGAACTCGGCCAACCAGGCGTGGACGATGTACCCCGGCCTGAGCCACGGCGCCTACGAGGCGCTGCATGCGCACGGCACCCCCGAGCAGAAGGCCACCTACCTGCCCAAGCTGACCAGCGGCGAATGGACCGGCACGATGTGCCTGACCGAGCCGCACTGCGGCACCGACCTCGGCCTGCTGCGCACCAAGGCCGAGCCGCAGGCCGACGGCACCTACAAGATCACCGGCCAGAAGATCTTCATCTCCGCCGGCGAGCACGACATGACCGAGAACATCGTGCACCTCGTGCTGGCGCGCCTGCCGGATGCCCCGCAGGGCAGCAAGGGCATCTCGCTGTTCATCGTGCCGAAGTTCCACGTCAATGTCGACGGCTCGCTCGGTGCGCGCAACAGCATCTTCTGCGCCGGCCTGGAGCACAAGATGGGCATCCACGGCAACGCCACCGCGCAGATCGTGCTGGAGGACGCCGTCGGCACGATGGTCGGCGAGCCCAACAGGGGCCTGGCCGCGATGTTCGTCATGATGAACGCCGCCCGCCTGGGCGTCGGCAACCAGTCGCTGGGCCTGACGGAAGTGGCCTACCAGAACGCCGTGGCCTACGCCAAGGACCGCATCCAGATGCGCGCGCTGTCAGGCCCCAAGGCGCCGGACAAGCCGGCCGATCCGATCATCGTGCACCCTGACGTCCGCAAGATGCTGTTGACCGCCCGCGCCTATGCCGAGGGCGGCCGCATGCTGCAGGCCTACACGGTGCTGCAGCTCGACAAGGCGCTCAAGAGCGACGACGAGGACGAGCGCAAGGAGGCCGATGCCGAGGTCGCGCTGCTGACGCCCATCGTCAAGGCCTTCATCACCGACAACGGCTGGACGGCCACGTCGCACTGCATGCAGGTATTCGGCGGCCATGGCTACATCCATGAGTGGGGCATGGAGCAGTTCGTGCGCGATGCGCGCATCAACATGATCTACGAGGGCACCAACACCATCCAGTCGCTGGACCTGCTGGGCCGTAAGGTGCTGGCCAACAACGGCGCCACGCTGAAGAAGTTCGGCAAGAAGATCGCCGCCTTCATCGAGGAAGAGGGCGTCGTGGAGGCCATGCAGGAGTTCGTGAACCCGCTGGCCGACCTGGGCGACAAGGTCAACAAGCTGACGCAGGAAGTCGGCATGAAGGCCTTCGGCAACCCTGACGAGGTGGGGGCGGCTGCCGTCGATTACCTGCGCGTCGTCGGCCACCTGTGCTTTGCCTACCTGTTCGCGCAGGCTGCCAAGATCGCGCTGGCCAAGAAGGACTCCGGCGACCCGTTCTACACCGCCAAGCTGGCGACCGCGCGCTTCTACTTCGCCAAGCTGCTGCCCGAGACGGCCAGCCTGATCCGCAGCTGCCGCGCCGGTCTCGCGCCGCTGATGGCCATGGACGAAGCGCTGTTCTGATCGCCCGCACCGACGCCAAGGATGCCCCGATGAAAGTCCTGTTCGCTGCTGCACTGCTGTCGCCCCTGCTTGCCTTCGGGCAAGCGACCCCCGTGGGCCTGTGGAAGACCATCGACGACGACGGCAAAACCGCGAAGTCGCTGGTCCGCATCAGCGAACAGGGGGGCACCCTCGTCGGCAACATCGACAAGCTGCTGGATCCCAAGGACCCCGCCGACGCCAAGTGCGACAAGTGCACCGACGACCGTAAGGATCAGCCTGTCGTCGGTTTGCAGATCATCCGCAGCGTCAAGGCCGAGGGTGATGGCGTCTGGGGTGGTGGCGAGATACTGGACCCCAATAACGGCAAGACCTATCGCACGCGGCTGAAGCCGGTGGACGCAGGCAGGAAGCTGGAGGTGCGTGGCTACATCGGCGCCCCTCTGTTCGGCCGCACCCAGACCTGGGTCCGCGTCGAGTGACAAGTCAGTTGGGGCAGACCAGTCGGGCAAGCTGCCTGGTCAGTCCCTCAAGTTCATCAGATTCCCAGGAGGTAACCCCATGAGTCGATTCCAAGTCCGCAAGGTGGCCGTGCTCGGCGCCGGCGTCATGGGCGCGCAGATCGCCGCCCATCTCGTCAACGTGAAAGTACCGGTCGTGCTGTTCGACCTGCCCGCCAAGGAAGGCCCGAAGAACGGCATCGTCAGCAAGGCCATCGACGGCCTGAAGAAGCTCAAGCCCGCGCCGCTGGGCGTGGCCGAGGACGCGGCGCTGATCCAGCAGGCGAACTACGAGGAACACCTGGAGCTGCTCAAGGGCTGCGACCTCATCATCGAGGCCATCGCCGAGCGCATGGACTGGAAGCTCGACCTCTACACCAAGATCGCGCCGTTCATCGCGCCGCACGCGATCGTCGCGTCCAACACGTCAGGCCTGTCCATCACCAAGCTGGGCGAGGTACTGCCGGAAGAGATCAAGCCACGCTTCTGCGGCATCCACTTCTTCAACCCGCCGCGCTACATGTACCTGGTGGAGCTGATCCCGACGCCCGCGACGCGGCCGGAGATCCTGGACCAGCTGGAAGCCTTCGTGACCACCGCGGTCGGCAAGGGCGTCGTGCGCGCCAAGGACACGCCCAACTTCGTCGCCAACCGCGTCGGCATCGCCGGCATGATGGCCACGATGATCGAGGCCGAGAAGTTCGGCCTGACGGTCGACGTGGTGGACGACCTGACCGGCAAGAAGCTCGGCCGCGCGTCCAGCGGCACCTTCCGCACCGCGGACGTCGTCGGCCTGGACACCATGGCCCACGTCGTCAAGACGATGCAGGACAACCTGAAGGACGACCCGTTTTACTCGACGTACGCCACGCCGCAGGTGCTGGCCGGCCTGATCGGGAAGGGCGCCCTGGGCCAGAAGACCGGCGCCGGCTTCTACAAGAAGGTCGGCAAGGACATCCAGCGCCTGGACTTCGCGACCGGTGAGTACGTTGCCGGCGGCAAGAAGGCCGACGAGATCGTCGCCCGCATGCTGAAGAAGGCTCCGGCCGACCGACTGAAGCTGCTGCGCGAGTCCAGCAACCCGCAGGCCCAGTTCCTGTGGGCCATCCTGCGCGACAGCTTCCACTACGTCGCAGTGCACCTGGCCGAGGTGGCCGATACCGCGCGCGAGATCGACTTCGCGATGCGCTGGGGCTTCGGCAGCACCCAAGGCCCGTTCGAGCTGTGGCAGGCCGCCGGCTGGAAGCAGGTGGCCGAGTGGATCGCCGCCGACATCGCCGACGGCAAGACGCTGTCGAGCGCGCCGCTGCCGGCCTGGGTCACCGAAGGTCCCGTGGCCGAAGCCGGTGGCGTGCACACGCCGGCGGGCTCGTGGAGCGCGGCCGAAGGCCGGTTCAAGCCGCGCAGCGAGCTGCCCGTCTACGAGCGCCAGCCCTTCCGTGAAAGCCTGTTTGGCACCGGCGCGCCGGACCCGCTGAAGAGCGGTACGGAGCTGTTCAAGAATGACGAGATCCGCGTCTGGACGCTGGACGGCGAGGTCGTCATCGCGTCCATCACCGCCAAGCTGCATCTGATCAGCCCGGCCGTCACGGACGGCCTGCTGAAGGCCGTCGAGATCGCCGAGGGCGGCTATCAGGGCCTCGTCGTCTGGAGCCCGGATGACGTGTTCTCCGCTGGCGCCAACCTCGAAAGCCTGATGCCCGTTTTCATGAAGCTGGGAAGCAAGGGCATCGCGCCGGAAGAGAAGAAGCTGCAGGACATGATGCTGCGCATCCGCTATGCGCAGGTGCCGGTCGTGGCCGCGCTGCGCGGCCTGGCGCTGGGCGGTGGCTGCGAACTGGCGGTGCACTGCGCGCGCCGCGTCGCCCATGTGGAAAGCTATGTGGGCCTGGTGGAAGTGGGCGTGGGCCTGATCCCGGGCGGCGGCGGCCTGACCTACATCGCCCGCCGTGCCGCTGAGATGGCTGCGGCGGGCAATGCCAACGCCGACCTGCTGACCTTCCTGAAGGACGCCTTCCTGACGGCCGCCACCGCCAAGGTCGCGACCTCCGCGCACGAGGCGCGCAAGAACGGCTTCCTGCTGGAGTCCGACGTCATCGTTGCGAACAAGGACGAACTGCTGTTTGCCGCGACGGCCACCGTCAAGGGCATGGCCGCCGCGGGCTACCGCCCGCCGCACCAGGCGGTCTTCCCGGTCGCTGGCCGCAGCGGCATCGCGACGATCAAGGGCCAGGTCGCCAACATGCGCGATGGCGGCTTCGTCAGTCAGCACGACTACCACCTGGCTTCAGCCATTGCCGACGTGGTCTGTGGTGGCGAGGTGGAGGCCGGCTCGCTGGTGACCGAGGAATACCTGATGGCGCTGGAGCGCAAGCACTTCTGCTCGCTGCTCGACAACCCCAAGACCCAGGAACGCATCATGGGCATGCTGCAAACCGGCAAGCCGGTCCGCAACTAACGGCTTGGCGGGACAGACCGGAGCGCGTACCTGCGCGGAGTTCTGTCCCCGACTGATCAAAGCGAAGGAATTCACATGAGCAAGCAAGTCCAAGACGCCTACATCGTTGCCGCCACCCGCCTGCCCATCGGCAAGAGCGGCCGGGGCTACTTCAAGAACACCCGCCCCGACGAACTGCTCGTCAAGGTCATGCAGGCCACGCTGGCGCAAGCGCCCGGCCTCGAGGCCAAGGCGATCGAAGACGCCATCGTTGGCTGCTCCTTCCCCGAGGGCGAGCAGGGTATGAACATCGCCCGCGTGGCGTCCGTTCTGGCCGGTTTCGGCCCGACGGTCGGCGGCGTGACGATCAACCGCTACTGCGCGTCCGGCATCACCGCCGTGCAGATGGCGGCGGACCGCATCCGCGTCGGCGAGGCCGACGTGATGTTTGCCGGCGGTGTGGAATCCATGTCCATGATCCCGATGGGCGGCAACAAGCCCAGCCTGTCGCCGCTGATCTTCGAGAAGGACGAGAACATCGGCATCGCCTACGGCATGGGTCTGACGGCCGAGAAGGTCGCCGAGCAGTGGAAGATCAGCCGTGAGGCGCAGGACGCCTTCTCGCTGCAAAGCCACCAGCGCGCCATCGCCGCGATGCAAGCCGGCCACTTTGACGCAGAGATCACGCCGTTCGACGTCATCGAGCGCACGCCCAACCTGGCGGATGGCAGCGTCAACGTGAAGACGCGCACCGTCAGGCTCGACGAAGGCGCGCGGCCCGACACGTCGCTGGAAGGACTGGCCAAGCTGAAGGCGGTGTTCGCCGCCAAGGGCAGCGTGACGGCCGGCAACAGTTCGCAGACCTCCGACGGCTCGGGCGGCCTTCTGATCGTCAGCGAGGCAGCGCTGAAGCGCTACAACCTGACGCCGCTGGCTCGCTTCGTGTCGTTCGCCGTGCGCGGCGTGCCGCCGGAGATCATGGGTATCGGCCCCATCGAAGCCATCCCCGCGGCGCTGAAGGCCGCCGGCCTGACGGCCAAGGACCTGGACTGGGTCGAACTGAACGAAGCCTTTGCCGCGCAGAGCCTGGCGGTGCTGAACGACCTGGACAGCAAGGGCATCGAGCTGGACCGCGCCAAGGTCAACCCCAACGGGGGCGCCATCGCGCTGGGCCACCCGCTGGGCGCGACAGGCGCCATCCGCGCGGCCTCGGTCATCCACGGCCTGCGCCGCACCGGCGGCAAGTACGGCATGGTCACCATGTGCGTCGGCGCCGGCCAGGGTGCGGCCGGCATCTTCGAGAAGCTGTGACCATGAGCATCAAGACCTACATCGTCAACGGCGTCGCGACGATCGAGATCGCGCGGCCCGAGAAGAAGAACGCCATCACGCAGGACATGTACGACGACATGGCCGAGGCGCTGCGAGCGGCTGATGCCGACAAGACGGTGCGGGCGGTGCTGATCACCGGCCAGCCTGGCATCTTCACTTCGGGTAACGACCTGGAGGACTTCATGGCCCGGCCGCCGCGCGACGCGCAGGCGCCGGTGTTCCAGTTCATGCAGGCACTGCTGGATTGCGGCAAGCCGGTTGTCGCTGCGGTGACCGGCGCGGCCATCGGTATCGGCACGACGATGCTGCTGCACTGCGACTTCGTCTTCGTCGCCGACGACGCGCGGCTCGCGATGCCCTTCGTGGCCCTGGGCCTGGTGCCGGAGTTCGCGGCCAGCCTCGTCGTGCCGCAGCTGATGGGCAACCGCCGCGCGGCCGAGAAGCTGTTGCTGGGCGATCCGTTCACCGGCACGCAGGCGGTGGAGTGCGGCATTGCGAACGCCGTGCTGGCGGCACCCGAGGTGCTCAACCATGCACGGCGTGTGGCGGAGCGCTTCAACCATCTGGCACCCGGTGCGGTGCGCGACAGCAAGCGGTTGATCCGTGAACCTCAGCGCGAGGCGGTCAACGCCGCCATCGTGAAGGAAGCCGAGATCTTCGGTGCTCGCCTGCGCAGCCCCGAGGCCATGGAGGCCTTCCAGGCTTTCTTCCAGAAACGGGCGCCGGACTTCAGTAAGTTCGACTGAGGCGTGAGGCCCGTCCGCTATCTGCGGACGAGGCCGATCAGCAGGCCCACGACGGCCAGGATCAGGAAGCCGTAAAACAGCAGCTGGGCAAAGCCCGCCGCGCTCGCGGCAATGCCCGTGAAGCCGAAGACGGCCGCAATCAGGGCGATGACGAAGAAGATGATGGCGTAACGCAGCATGGCGGGACTCCTCTCGGTTGACGCCTGGATGGCGGACGAAGGAAGTCTCCTGCGGATGCTGCGTCCGTCATGCCGGACGGCGCGGGAGCGTCGAGTCGGACGCAGCCGACGTCGTTACACCGAGATGACCCGCTGCAGCGTCACGCGGTGATCGATACGGGCCGCGGCTTGCCTTCGCGGTCGATGGCGACATAGGTCAGCTTGGCCTCAGTCACCTTGACGACGTGCGGGTTTTCCGGGTCGCGCTCGGCCTCGACCTCCACATGTACGGTGATTGACGTGCGGCCGACGCGGATGACCGTGGCGTAGAAGCTCAGCAGGTCGCCGATCGACACCGGCTGCTTGAAGACGAACTCGTTGACAGCCACCGTCGTGATCCGGCCGCGCGACAGCTTGGCCGGCAGGATGGAGCCGGCGATGTCCACCTGCGCCATGATCCAGCCGCCGAAGATGTCGCCATTCGCGTTGGAGTCCGCCGGCATCGGCATCACGCGCAGCACAAGCACGCGCTGGTAGGGCTGGAGATGGGGGGCGCTTGAATCCTGGGGCATCGCAGTCACTTGGGGGCAATCACTTGGAGAATCGAGGGGCCATTGTCCGCCTGACGTCCGCCTGACCGCCTGCCAAGCCCTTCCGCTTCATGAGATCTACCCCTCGCGCCATCGAACTTCCCGCCCCGCCGAACGCGGCCGTCATGCCCGCCGTGCGTGGTGACTGGCGCACCGTCGGCCGGCTGCTGCCCTATCTGTGGCGCTATCGCTGGCGTGTCGGGCTGGCGCTGGCCTTCATGGTGGGCGCCAAGGTCAGCAACGTGGGCGTGCCGCTGCTCCTCAAGCGGCTCATCGACAGCCTGGACCTCAAGCCCGGCCAGCCGCAGGCGCTGCTCGTCGTGCCGCTGGGCCTGCTGCTGGCCTATGGCGTGCTGCGGCTTTCGACATCGCTGTTCACCGAGCTCCGCGAGCTGATCTTCGCCAAGGCCACCGAAGGCACGGCGCGCAGCATCTCGCTGCAGGTGTTCCGCCACTTGCACGACCTGTCCCTGCGCTTCCACCTGGAGCGCCAGACCGGCGGCATGACGCGCGACATCGAGCGCGGCACGCGCGCGGTGCACTCGCTGATCAGCTACTCGCTCTACAGCATCGTGCCGACGCTGATCGAGGTCGTGCTGGTGCTGACGCTGCTGGGCGTCAAGTTCGACGTCTGGTTCGCCGGCATCACCGTCGCGGCGTTGGTCGTCTACGTGGCGTTCACCGTCGTCGTGACGAACTGGCGCACGCAGTTCCGCAAGATGCTCAACGAGCTGGACTCGGTGGCGCACAGCAAGGCCATCGACTCGTTGCTGAACTACGAGACCGTCAAGTACTTCAACAACGAGGACTTCGAGGCTCGCCGCTATGACGAGAGCCTGGAAAAGCTCCGCAAGGCACAACTGAAGAGTCAGACGACGCTGTCGCTGCTCAACACCGGCCAGCAGCTCATCATCGCCACCGCGCTGGTGCTGATGCTGTGGCGCGCCACGCAAGGTGTCGTGGCGGGGCACATGAGCCTGGGCGACCTTGTCATGGTCAACGCCTTCATGATTCAGCTCTACATCCCGCTGAACTTCCTCGGCGTCATCTACCGCGAGATCAAGCAGTCGCTGACCGACATCGAGAAGTTGTTCGTGCTGCTGGACCGCCAGCGCGAGGTGGCCGACGCGCCGGGGGCCGTCGAGCTGCAGGTTCTGGGCGGCAGCGTGCGCTTCGACGACGTGCGCTTCGCCTACGACCCGGCGCGGCCCATCCTGCATGGCGTCAGCTTCGAGATCCCGGCGGGCCGCAAGGTCGCCGTCGTCGGCCCGAGCGGCTCGGGCAAGAGCACGCTGGCGCGGCTGCTCTACCGCTTCTACGACATCGACGGCGGCAGCATCCGCATCGACGGCCAGGACATTCGCGCCGTCACGCAGGCCAGCCTGCGTCGCGCGATCGGCATCGTGCCGCAGGACACCGTGCTGTTCAACGACACGGTCGCCTACAACATCGCCTACGGCCGCCCCGGCGCGACTCAGGACGAGGTCGAGGCCGCTGCCCGTGCGGCGCACATCCATGCCTTCATCGCCGGCACGCCGCAGGGCTACGGCACGATGGTGGGCGAGCGCGGCCTGAAGCTGTCGGGCGGAGAAAAGCAGCGCGTGGCCATCGCCCGCACGCTGCTGAAGAACCCGCCCATCCTCATCTTTGACGAGGCGACCTCGGCCCTGGACTCTACGAACGAGCGCGCCATCCAGGCAGAGCTGGAGTCGGTCGGCCAGAACAAGACCGTGCTGGTCATCGCGCACCGGCTGTCCACCGTCGTGGATGCCCACGAGATCCTGGTGCTGGAGCAGGGCCGCATCATCGAACGCGGCCGGCACGAGGAACTGCTGGCCCGTGGGGGGCGCTATGCCGACATGTGGCGGCTGCAGCAATCGGCCGATTGATGCGGCCCGCTGGCCGAGGGCAGCCGGTCAGTGCGGCTTCTTGGGCTTTTCGAAGCTCTTGGGCCGGTAGACGTTGCCGTCCCATTCGCCGTCCACGCGGCCATTGCCCTGGGCAGACTCGCGGGCGCGGCGGATGACGCGCTCGGCTTCCAGCGCCGCGGCGCGGGCCTGGCGCTGGCGGCGGCGCCAGCCGACCGCGCGGTCGACCTGGGCCTGGAACCAGTCCATCAGCCGCGCGACAGCGGCGTCCACCCGGGCTCGCAGCGGGTGCGGCAGCACCATGTGCACCGCCAGCACGAGGCAGATGGCGAGGCCCAGGGCGGCGAGCACGGTGTGGAGCATGGCACCGAGTTTGACCGAAACCGACGGCCTAGGCCACCCGTGTTGACGGGATGTTTCACCCTTGTCGGATCGACCACAACGCCAGCATGGCGTCAGGAATCTGCCGGCTCGCCGCGTCGCGGGCCTCGGCCGAGCCTTCGGCCAGCGCGCCGTCGGCACTGCCCAGCGCGGCGATCGGTGCCAGCAGCGTCGATGTCGCCTCGGCGTCGAACCACGGCGCCCAGGCGTCCTGCGCCAGCTCGACCGCCATCAGGAAGCCGGCCGCCCAGTCTTCAGCGTCGGCGTATTCGACGGTTTCGTCTTCGCCATCGGCGAAGCTGAATATCGGCTCCCAGCCCTGCGGATGCTGGGCCCAGGCGGTGGCGATGGACTGCAGGTGGCGCAGCACCAGCATGACGGCCTTCTTGCGCTGCTTGCCGCTGGCGAATGGTGCGGGCTCCGGCTCGCCGTCACCCCCCCAGATCACTGGCAGCCAGGCCTGGCCCGGCAGATCGGCCAGCGCGCGGCCCGGCGTCAGCAGCAGGCCGGCGAGGTAGCCGTCCAGCGCCTCGATGTTCATCGTGCCGTCGGCGGGCAGCGCGGCCAGCAGCTCGTCCAGGTCGTTCAGCTCGTCGTCGGACAGCGGGCGGTTGTCGGAGGCGGGGTTGTAGTGCGGGTATTGCATGGGGGCCTTGTGGTTCAGCCGTGACGACCGTGGCGGCTCTTGGGTTTCTTGCTGTCGAACTCGGCGATCTGCGTCTTCAGCAAAGCCATCAGCACGCGGGCATTCTGCTCGGTCATGACGAGCACGCTGCTGGGTTCGATGCCGTCGACGGGCGCGCGGCTGGCTACGCGGGCGTCGATCTTGAACAGCACCTGGCCGTGGATGTTGTTGGCGGCGGCCTTGAACTTCTGGATTTCGATTTCGTGGGTTTTCATGGCTTCAGGGGATGGACGGCCGGCAGGCCGCGATCTTGCCATTCCGCGCAGCGGGACTTAACGTGGCGCATGGCCCGGCCCCCTCGCCTGGAGATTGCCAGCGCGGTCTATCTGATCAGCGCGCGCTGCGCGTTGGGCAGCCGGCGTGTCGCGTTCACGGACGAGGCCGATCGGGCCGAGATGCGCGCGCTGCTCGCCCAGGCACTGCATCGCTTCGACGCCCAGGCGCTCGCCTACGCGCTGATGCCCGACCATTACGACCTGCTGCTCTTCACGCGCCGGGCCAACTTGTCGGCGTTGATGCGGCACGTCAACGGCGTCTACACGCAGCACCGCCAGCGCCGCCACGGCTTCAGCGGGCCGCTGTTCCAGGGGCGCTTCCGTGCCGTGCTGGTGGACCGCGAGCGCCACCTGCTGGACGCCTGCCGCTGGGTGGACCTGAACCCGGTGCGCGAGCGCCTGGTGCGGGGCGCCGCCGAATGGCCCGCCTCCAGCTTCCGTGCGCTGGCGGGCCTGGAGCCGGCGCCGGACTGGCTGGACGTCGATGGCCTGCACACCCACCTGCTGGGCCGGCCTGCCGTGACGACGGCGCAGCACAGGCTGGCCGGCGACCGCTATGCGCGGCTGGTGGCGTCCGACCCGGGCCTGCAGCTGTGGACCGGCCGCCTGCGCGAGCAGATCTTCCTCGGCGACGCGGACTTCGCCCGCCGCATGCGTGCTGCTGCCGACGTGCCGTCCCGCGCCTCGCGCGTCGGCTGGGCCGAGTGGCTGCGTCGCGCCGGCGGCATCCGTGAGCAGGCGTTGTGGCTGGCCCACACAGAGGGTGGCATCGCGATGACGGAGCTGGCCGCACAGCAGGGTCTGTCGGTGTCGCGCATCAGCCGTCTCATCGCCGCAGCCGAACGGGCGGTCTAGACGACGGTTTGAGCGGCATCAACGCGTGATGTGGCCGCGCCGTCTCCAATGGATGCATGGGGACGCATTCGAGACAGTGGATTGCCGCCGGCGTCGTCGGCCTGGTGTTGGTAGGTGCCGCTGCCTGGGGCTGGTGGCGCGGGCATGCGCTGCCAAGCTACACAGTGCTGCGCGGCGAGTTCGTGCAGACCATCGTCGCCAGCGGCCATGTCGAGACGCCGCACCGCATCGACATCGGCGCGCAGATCACGGCGCCCGTTGTGGCCGTGCCGGTGGCCGAGGGGCAGCGCGTGGAGCGCGGCCAGTTGCTGATGCAGCTGGACGACCGCGAGCTGGCCGTGGCCGTGCAGGCTGCCCAGGCGCAGGTGGCGCAGGCCGAGGCCAAGCTGCGCCAGCTCGTCGAGGTGCAGGCGCCGGTCTCGGCGCTGGCCGTGCGGCAGGCGCGGCTGAACATGGACAACGCGCGTGCGCAGGCCAAGCGCCAGGCCGACCTCTTCCAGCAGGGCTTCATCGGCCAGGCCGCGCTGGACGAGGCGGTCAAGGCGCTTGACCTGTCCGAGGCGCAGTGGGGCTCGGCCGTCAAGCAGGCCGAGAGCGAGATGCCCAGCGGCAGCGAGTTCGCGCTGGCCCGTGCCAATGCCGAGGCGGCGCGCTCGGCGCTGGAGGCGGCGCGCGTGCGTCAGGGCTATGCACGCATCGTGGCGCCCGCCACCGGCGTGCTGATCGCCCGCGCTGTAGAGGCGGGCGAGCAGGTCTCGCCCGGCCACGTTCTGATGACGCTGTCGCCCGACGGCGCCACGCAGCTCGTCGTGCAGATCGACGAGAAGCACCTGCGTTATCTGGCGCTCGGTGCGCCGGCCTCGGCCAGCAGCGAGGCCTATCCCGAGCAGCGCTTCCAGGCGCAGCTGGCCTTCGTCAACCCCGGCATCAATGCGCAGACCGGCGCGGTCACGGTCAAGCTCGACGTGCCACGCCCGCCCGCCGGGCTGCAGCAGGACATGACGGTGTCGGTCAACATCGAGGTGGCCCGGCATGCCGACGCCATCGTCGTGCCCAGCGACGCGGTGCGCGACCCGGCTGGAGCCAGCCCTTGGGTCATGCGCGTGGAAGGCGGCCGCGCCCGCCGCGTGGCGGTGCGCCTGGGCGCCAGCGCGGGCGGTCGCACTGAGATCGTCGTCGGCCTGCAGGCCGGGGACCGCGTGCTGCCGGCCACCGTCACGGTGCGCGACGGCGAGCACGTGCGGCTGGCGTCGCCGACATGAGGTCCTGGCAGCCGTTCGAGTGGATTGTCGCGCTGCGCTTCCTGCGCGAGGGGCGGCTGCAGACGGCCTTCATCGTCGGCGGCGTGGCCATCGGCGTCGCGGTGATCGTCTTCATGTCTGAGCTGCTGATGGGGCTGCAGGACAACTTCGTGCGCCGCGTGCTGACCGGGCAGGCCCACATCCAGCTGCTGCCGCCCCGCGAGGCCGCCCGCGTGCTGGCCACGGCGCCCGGCGAGATCGGCGCGCCGACCGTGCAGCCCCCACTGCAGCGGCTGCGCTCGGTCGACCAATGGCCCGCCGTGCGCGAACAGCTGCTGGCGCTGCCGCAGGTGGCCGTCGTCGCGCCCACGGTCAGCGGCTCGGCGCTGGTGGCCCGGGGCGGCGCCAGCCGCTCGATCTCGGTCGTCGGCGTCGAGGCGAGGGACTACTTCCGCATCGTGGCGCTGCCCGACAAGATCGTCCGCGGCGAGCCACGGCTGGGCCCGGGCGACCTGCTGATCGGCATCGACCTCGCCAGCGACCTCGGCGTGGTCGTGGGCGACAAGCTGGTGCTGACGGCCGGCGCGGTTGCGCAGACCACGCTGACCGTGGCGGGCATCTTCGACCTCGGCAACCGCGGCGCCAACCAGCGCACCACCTTCGTGGCACTGCACACCGCCCAAAGCCTGATGGCGCTGCCGGGCGGCGCCACCAGCCTGGAGGTGACCGTGCGCGACGTGTGGGCGGCCGAGACCGTGGCGCAGCGCATCACCGCGCTGACCGGCGTGGAAGCCGACAGCTGGATCCGCAACAACGCGCAGTTCTTCACGTCCATCAATGCGCAGACCACGGCCAACACCGCCATCCGCTTCTTCGTGGCGCTGTCGGTGGCGTTCGGCATCGCCAGCGTGCTGGTCGTGTCGGTCGTCCAGCGCTCGCGCGAGATCGGCATCCTGCGGGCCATGGGGGTCACGCGCGGTCGCATCCTGCGCGTGTTCCTGCTGCAGGGCAGCCTGCTGGGGCTGGGCGGCGCGCTGGCGGGCTGTTCGCTGGGGGGGGCCGCGCTGCTGCTGTGGCAGCGGCTGGAGCGCAACCCCGACGGCACGCCGCTGTGGATGCTGGAACTTCACCCGGCGCTGTTCGTGTCGGCCATGGCGCTGGCATCGCTGACGGGGCTGCTGGCCGCCTTCGCACCGGCACTGCGGGCGGCGCGGCTGGACCCCGTCGTGGCGATCCGGGGCTGAGCATGGCCGATCCCGTCGTTCGCCTCGTCGGCGTCAAGAAGGCCTTCAACGTCGGCACGCCGGTCGAGACCGAGGTGCTGCATGGCATCGACCTGCAGCTGGCGGCCGGCGAGTTCTGCGCCGTCATGGGCCCGTCAGGCTCTGGCAAAAGCACGTTGCTCAACCTCGTTGGCCTGCTGGACCGGCCGACCGCCGGCCAGCTGTTCATCCAGGGTCTGGACACCGGCACGCTGGACGACGCCGGGCTCACGCGGCTGCGGGGCCGCAGCATCGGCTTCGTCTTCCAGTATCACCACCTGATCTCTGCCTTCACGGCGCTGGAGAACGTCATGCTGCCGCTGCTGGGCCAGCGCGGCTTCCCCGACGACGCGATGCGCGTGCGCGCGGCCGAGTTGCTGGACGCCGTGGGCCTGGCCGCGTTCGCCGACCATCCGGCCGACCGGCTCTCGGGCGGCCAGCAGCAGCGCGTGGCGGTGGCGCGGGCGCTGGCGCTGCGGCCGCCACTGCTGCTGGCCGACGAGCCTACGGGTAACCTCGACACCAGGAGTGCCGAGGCGGTGTTCACGCTACTGCGCCGCTTCAGCGCCGAAGCCGGCACGGCGGTGTTCTTCGTCACGCACAACCCGGAGCTGGCGCGCCGCTGCGATCGGACCATCGAAGTTGTCGACGGCCGCATCGCGGCAGTTCCGGACTGAGCGACCGGGCGTCGGACGGCGCGGGCGTGGCCAGCGCCTACGATGCGCCCATGCTCAAGTTCTTCGTCCAACGTCCCTGGCTGGGCGCGCTCGTCGGCCTGCCGATCGCTGCGTTGCTGCTGGGCGCCATCGTCGCGGCCGTCATCTGGGTGCAGCTGCCGGCGCTCGATGCGCTGACAGACTACCAGCCCCACCAGCCGCTGCGCGTGCTGAGCGCCGACGGGCAGCTCATCGGCGAGTTCGGCGCCGAGCGCCGCCGCTTCGTGCCGCTGAAAGACATCCCGAAGCCCATGCAGGACGCGCTGCTGGCCGTCGAGGATGCCGACTTTTGGACGCATTCGGGCATCGACTTCGGCGGCATCGTGCGGGCCTTCTTCCGCAACCTGACGCACGGCGGGCCGCTGCATGGCGCGTCCACCATCACACAGCAACTCGCACGCGACACCTTCCTGACGAAGGAGCAGCGGCTGTCGCGCAAGATCGTCGAGGCGCTGCTGGCGATCAAGATCGAGCATGCGCTGACGAAGGAGCAGATCCTCGAGATCTACATGAACCAGATCTTCCTCGGCAACCGGGCCTACGGCTTTGCCGCAGCGGCCGAGCGCTACTACGGCAAGCCGCTGGACAAGCTCAGCACCGGCGAGATGGCGCTGCTGATCGGCCTGCCGAAGAACCCGATGGGCTTCAACCCCGTGCAGCACCTGGCTCGCGCCAAGCGCCGCCAGGCCGTCGTGCTGGAGCGCCTGGCCGCCGTGGGCCTCATCACGCCCGAGCAGGCGCAGGCGGCACGCGAGCAGGCGCTCGACATCCAGCGTCCCAAGCGGCTGGCCGGCGTGGCCGACCATGCGGCCGAGCAGGTGCGCCAGGAGATGCTGACCCGCTTCGGTGAGGATGCCTACACGCGCGGCCTGACGGTGACGACGACGCTGCACTACGCCGAGCAGGCCGCCGCGCAAGAGGCGCTGCGCCGCGCGCTGTTCGAACTGGAGCGCCGCCAGCCCTTCCGAGGCCCGGAGGCCACCGTGGAGTTGCCCGCCGCCACTGCCAAGGACGAGAGCGACGAGCTGGACGAGGCGCTGCAGGCCGCCTTCGACGCCCATCCGGACCTCGGCGAGCTGCGCGGCGCCGTGCTGCTGGGCGTCGACAAGACGGCCGCGCGGCTGGTGCTGTCTGACGGCGAGCGCATTGCACTGAAGGGCGCCGCGGTGCGGCCACTGCAGGACCTCAAGCGCGGCGCCGTGCTGCGCGTGCTGGAGAGCAAGTCGGGCAGCACGTCGACCTGGCAGATCAGTCAGACGCCACAGGCCGAGGGCGCCGTCGTCACGCTGGACCCGGCCACCGGCGCCATCCGCGCTCTGGTCGGCGGCTTCGACTTCACGCGCAACCAGTTCAACTCCGCGACGCAGGCCTACCGCCAGCCGGGCTCGTCGTTCAAGCCCTTCATCTACTCGGCGCTCATCGAGCAGGGTGCATGGTCGGGCACGCTGGTCAGCGACGAGCCCTTTGTGCAGGGCGACTGGGCGCCGCGCAACTACGACGGCCAGTACGAGGAGGCGCTGACGCTGCGCCAGGCGCTGATGCGCTCCAAGAACATGGTCACCATCCGCCTCGTGCAGGCCCTCGGCCCGCAGCGTGCCCGCGCCTGGGCCGCCCGCTTTGGCGTGGAAGAGGAGCGCCAGCCGCTGAACCTGACGCTGGCGCTGGGCACCGGCGCCGTCACGCCGATGCAGATGGCCCAGGCCTATGCCGCCTTCGCCAATGCCGGCCAGCTGCCTACCGGCTGGCTGATCCAGCGGGTGCAGGACGCGCAGGGTCAGACGCTTTGGCAGGCCGATCCGCCCAAGCCGCGCACGGCCGTCAGCGCGCGCAACGCCTTCATGACGTCGCAACTGCTGGCCGCCGTCGCACGCGAAGGCACCGCCGCGCGCGCGAGCAGCCTGCTGGGCCGCTGGGACCTCTACGGCAAGACCGGCACGACCAACGACGCCGTGGACGCCTGGTTCTGCGGTTTTCAGGCCACGCGGGCCGGTGCCGTGTGGATTGGCTACCCGCAACCCAAGTCGCTGGGCGAGCGCGAGAGCGGCGGCGGCCTGGCGCTGCCGGTGTGGGCGGCGACGATGGCCGTCGCGCTGAAGGGCCAGCCCATCACGCAGATCGCGCCGCCTGACGAAGGCCTCGTGAAGCTGGGCGACGACTGGTTCTACAGCGAGTTCGCCGGTGACCTCGCCATCGCCCGCATCGGCCTGCCCGCGCCCGATGGCGCCGCGTCGGCGCCCGAGGACCTGATGGAGCTCAAGCCGGACGCTGCGGCCAGCAAGGCGCCCTGAGCGGTCAGCGGCGCACCGCGGCCGGAGATCGCCCCGCCGTCAGCCACAGTGCGAACGCCAGCTCGCCCACCAGGGCCGGCAGCAGCACCGCCGGGAACAGCCGCTGCGCCAAGGTCGGCGCCAGCAGCAGCGCGCCGCTGTTGACGAGGTAGGACAGCCCGGCGACGGCCAGCAGCCCGCCCAGCACGCGCGGCAGCACGCCGCTGCGCGCGATCAACACGCCGCGGACGACGCAGGCCACGCCGAAGAACACCAGCCCGATGCCGAAGCCCTGGCTGTGCAGGCCGACGGCCAGCATCGCGAGCGCCTCGCGCTGCCCCGGCGGCAAGGTGGCGGCGAGCGTCTGCGAGGTCACCAGGTCCAGCGCTGCCAGCAACTGCACGCGGTTGGCCACCAGCACGGCCGTCTGCACCAGATTCAGGCCCGTGGCGACCAGCGCCGCCGCCTCGTTCACCGGCCGCAGCAGCCGCCACAGCATGACGATGACGGGCAGGTCCAGCACCTGCATCAGCACGTCGGCCGCCAGGCCCAGCCGCCACAGCTGCGGCTGCGCGGCGATACGCGCCGCGGTGGCGGCGGCATCGCCCGGCACGACGAGGCTGCCGCGCACGACGCCTTCGCTGAACAGGCCCAGCGCAATGATGGCCAGATAGCACAGGCCGGCGAGGCGCAATTCGCGCAGGCCGACGGCCGAGGGCGGCGCGGCGCGCGGAGGGAGCAAGGCAGAGGGTGTCATGGCAGCGGGTGTGACGGAAAGTGCGCAGCATGGCAGCTGGCCACGAGCTACCTACGGCCTGTGCGATGCACCGTCTCGACGGGGTGACAGCCTGCGCGCGCAGGCGACAAGGCGCGTCACCTGGGAAACGCCAGGTAACAGTCGCCCGCCGGCGCCAGCCTAGAGTGCACCATCCGAGTCAACCGTTGCGTGCCGATGCGTCCAGCTCTTGTCCTCCTGCCCATCGCCCTGCTCGCAGGCTGTGCCACCGTGCGTGAATCACCTCGCACGACGGCCGAGCCGGCCGACGCGCGCATGGCCCAGTCGCCGGGCGCGGCGGGGCTGGCCGAGGAGCGTCTCGGCAAGCGGCCCTGGGGCCGGCAGGGCGAGTTCCAGCTGCTGGGCCAGCGCGTGCACTACGAGCGTGGCGCGGACCGGCTGGCGCTGTTCGAGCCGCTGCCGCCCGGCCTGGCCACGCCGTTGCGCTTCAGCTGGGCCGGCCCGGCGGGCGACAGCGCGGCGGTTTGCGAAAGCTGGATGCCCGCCGCGGGCGCCGCTGTGCGCAGCAGCGATGCCAGGCCCTGGGTGCTGAGCTGCCGCTGGGGCAGCGCGCCGGCTGCCATGCTGCAGATCGGCGAGGGCCAGCGGCGCAACGGCGTGCTCACCCGCGAAGGCGCGTACCGGCGCGGCGAGCTGACACTGGGGCTGCGCTCGGCCCATCGCCTCGAAGGCAGCACTCGGCCTCAGGCTGGTGCGGTGGGCTACGAGATGCTCTACCAGGGCGACGTCGTCGCCAGCCTGGACCTCGCCGGACCTACGCCGCGGCTGCGCCGGCCGGACCCGGCCACGCCGCTGGGCCGGGCGGTCACCGAGGCCGCGCTAGCACTGGCGCTGGTGTCCGAACCCCGTTGACCGCATGCCGCGGCGGGCATGACGCCCGTCACGGGTGAGAACCGGCATGCGCCGGCCCGGCGGCTAGATTTGCGCGGGTCGATGAACGACGACGGAGTGCGTATGCGGATCGTGGCAATGATGAGCCTCTCGGTGTTGGCGCTGGCTTCAGGCTGTGGCGTCGTGCGCGAGGCGCGCATGGCGCAGCCAGTCTCGCTGGTCGCCGTGGCGGAGGAATCGTTCGGCAAACCGGGCTGGGGCCGGCGTGGCGAATTCGCGCTGTCCGGTCAGCGGGTCAGTTATGACCGGGGCGCGGACCGACTTTCGCTCTTCGACACGCTGGCCACCGGCCGTGCGCCGCTGCGCTACACCTGGGCCACGCCCACGGGCGACAGTCAGGCGGAGTGCACGGCACGCCAGACGGAGGTGAGCCGCGGCGTGCTGGCCGTGGCCACCAAGCCCTCGACGCTGAACTGCCGCTGGAGCGGCGCGTCCGACGCCGTGATGGACGTGGGCGAGGGTCGCGTGCAGTGGGGGCAGCAGACGCGCGAGGGCCGCTACCGTCGCGGTGATCTGACGCTCGATGTGCGTTCGGTGCACCGGCTTGAGGGCAGCGCCATCGCCACCGGGTCGCCGGTGGGCTATGAGTTCCTGCGCGGTGGCGAGGTCGTCGGCAGCGTGGACCTCAGCCGCGGCGTGCCGCGGCTGCGCCGGCCCGACGCCGCCACGCCCCTGGGCCGCGCCGTCGCCGAGGCCGCACTGGCGGTGGCGCTCGTCTGGGAGCCGGCCTGAGCACAACAGGCCGAGGCGGCAGACAATCCGCGCACCATGCCATCGCTCGACGCTTCCCGCTACGCCGACCAGGGCTACCTGGTCATCCCCGGCTTCAAGCCGGCTGCTGAGATCGCCGCGCTTCGCGAGCGCGCGCTGCAGATCGTCGACGCCTTCGACCCGGGCGAGCAGCGCCCTGTCTTCACGACTGAGGAGCAGCAGCGCCATGTCGACGACTACTTCCTCGACAGCGGTGACCAGGTGCGCTGCTTCTTCGAGGAGGAGGCCTTCGACGACGAAGGCCGGCTGCGCGTGGCCAAGGAGCTGGCCATCAACAAGATCGGCCATGCGATGCATGACCGCGACCCGGTCTTCAGCGCCTTCTCCAAGGGGCCGTCGCTGCGCGACGTGGCCGCGGCGCTGGGCCTGACGCGGCCGCAGGTCTGGCAGAGCATGTTCATCTTCAAGCAGCCGGGCATCGGCGGCGAGGTGCGTTGGCACCAGGATGCGAGCTTCTTCGAGACCGACCCCATCACCGTGACGACCTTCTGGTTCGCGCTGGAAGACGCGACGCTGCACAACGGCTGCCTATGGGCGCTGCCCGGTGGCCACCGCGGCCCGCTGCGTGAGCGCTTCGTCCGCGACGGCCGCCACGCCTGGATGGAGCCGGTGGACGCTACGCCCTGGCCCGAGGCCGGCGCCGGCTCGGCGGTGCCGCTGGAGGTCGAGGCTGGTTCGCTGGTCGTCTTCCACGGGCTATTGCCGCACTACTCGGCGGCCAACCGCTCAGAGAAGTCGCGCCACGCGTACACGCTGCACGTCCCGGACGCCGGCAGCCGCTACTCGCCGCGCAACTGGCTGCAGCGTGACGAGACGTTGCCCGTGGCCGGTTTCTAGCCCTTCTTCTCACAGTCCTCACAACTGCTCACGCGTGCCGCCCGCCGTCCTACACGGCGAGGCAGCCTGCGCCGGCACGGCCGGCCATCGGGTCACCTCAAAGTGGGTCCTACCGCAAACGTCGAGAACACGACGACTGGAGGCCGACATGAAATTCCCGAAATCCCTGCACGCCGACGGTTGGGCCGATCACATCGACACGACGCCCGTCGAGCGCAAGCCCGGCGCGACGAAGGTCGCCGGCTCGCCGCTGCGCCCCATGAAGCCTGCTGCCGCGATGGGTATGAACACGCCGCGCGCCACATCGGTGCTGTCCACCACGCCGCCAGTGGCCGACATGGCCACGCCGCGCGCCGAGCCGCGGCCGACGCTGGCCGACCGCCCGCAACCCCAGGCCACGCATGCCGCCGCACTGCCGCCCCGGCGTGAGGTTGACCGGCTGAGCTGGATGATCGCCGCCGGTGCCGGCGCGGCGTTGATCGCCGGCGTGGCCGTGTGGTCGATGAACCGCTCGTCCGACGCGCCCACCACGCCACCGGCCACCGTGACCGGCAGCGTCGAACCGCAGGCCCAGGTGGCGGCCGCCACGCCGGTGCCCGACGAGGCCGCGTCGCAAGCCGTGGCACAGCCGGCCGATGCCGCCACGCCGCCTCCCGTGACCGAGCCCGCCACTGCCACGACGACAGCTGCCGCAGAACCCGCGCCGGCGCCGACGCGCGAACGCCTGGGCCCGCCGGTGACCACCGTGAAGCCGGCGGTCGAGCCGCGCCAGGTGGCCCGCGCCGACGTGCCGGCACCGCGCCCAGATCTCGTGACGCGGGCCAACCCGCGCGGCGACACCGCCCAGGTGCCGGAGCGCACGCCGTATCTGCAGCCGGTCCCGGCCCCGACCGTGGCCACAGCGCCGACGGCCATCGACACGCCTGCCGCAATGCCTGATGCGACGACAGGCGTGCCTGCTGGCAACGCGCCGATCACGATGCCGCCCACGGCCGCCGGCCCGAGCACCAGCGCCACCCCGCCGGTTACCGAGGCCACCCCGCCCGTTGTGGCGTCGCAGCAGGCCGCCGCCTCGCCGGACACGCAGACCCCGCCGGTCGCGCTGCCGCAGGCTGCCCCGTCCACATCGCCAGGCACGCCGCCGCTCGCGCAGGCGCCGCAGCAGCCTGCCGCGGATGACGGCGGCATCACGGTGAAGGTGCGCTCGGCGCTGGCCGCCGACTCGACGCTGGCGGCCGTGCCCATCGCCGTGAGCACGGACCACGGCGTCGTCAGGCTGGAGGGGCAGGCGCCCGACGCGCCAACCCGCGAGCGCGCCACGGTCGTCGCTGCCAGCACGATGGGCGTGAAGGCGGTCGACAACCGGCTGGTCGTGCCGGCCACGCAGGTGAGCCAGGCGCCCACCGGCCTGTAACGGCATCGCGCGCAAACGATAAGGCGCCCCGCTGGGGCGCCTTTCTCGCGGCCGGATGGGCCGTGTCAGTGGCAGCGCTGGGTGCGGGCCGGCGCCAGTTCGGCGTCGATCAGCACGTCTTCGGTCGCCTCGCGGGCGGCCTCAAGCTGCAGGCAGAGCTCCGTAATGCCGTCGTCGCGACCGCCGACGACCTCGGGCAGCGGCGCGGCAGCAATGTCCGTCGGCAGGTCAGCCAGCGCGCCGATGAGCTGGAACAGCAGCTCCAGGCTGGCTTCGCCGTCCTGCGGCAGGTCGCGCGCGGCGCCGAGGCTGCGGGCCAGGTACCAGCAGGCTTCGGCGGCGTTGTCGCAAGCTTGCGCCTTCAGTTCGAGGGCGCGGTTGCGGGCGTCGGTCTCGCTGCGGGCCTGGACGGCCTCGAAGGCGCCGAGGTCCGCCGGGACGGCGTCGTCGAACGAAAGCGCAGCAAAGTCGAGTTCGTGGGCCATGGGATGCAACTGCGTTCAGGAAGGCAGAGTGATCGTAGGGCGCCGCACGCCAGCTGCCGCCCCCGCGATCCCGGCGGCGTGACGCAATCGCCGGAACTAAGTCACTATTTCAGCGCTTCTTCGCGGGCCGGGTCCAGCCCGGCAGAGCCATCTGTTTGCCGCGTGCCACGGCCAGCGAGCCGGGTTCGACGTCCTTCGTGATCGTCGAGCCGCCGCCGATCGTGGCGCCATTGCCCAGCGTGACCGGCGCGACGAGCACGCAGTTGGACCCGACGTGCACGTCATCGCCGATCGTCGTGCGGTGCTTGTTGGCGCCGTCGTAGTTGGCCGTGATGGAGCCCGCGCCGTAGTTGACGCGCTCGCCTACCGTCGCGTCGCCCAGGTAGGCGAGGTGGTTGGCCTTGGCACCGTTGGCCAGCGTCGAATTCTTGACCTCGACGAAGTTGCCGATGTGCACGTCGCTGCCCAGTTGCGCGCCGGGTCGCAGGCGAGCGAAGGGGCCGATCAGCGCGCCCTCGCCGACGCTGGCGCCCAGCGCCTCGCCGTCGATGTGCGTGAACTCGTGGATGCGCGCGCCGGAGGCGATTTTGACGTTGCGGATCACGCAGTTCGCGCCGATGCGCACGCCGTCGCCCAGCGCCACGTCTCCCTCGATCACGCAGTTCACGTCGATCTCGCAGTCCTGGCCGTGCGTCAGCGTGCCCCGCAGGTCGAAGCGGGCGGGGTCGGCCAGGCGCACGCCGGCGCGCATCAGGTCCTGCGCCTGCCGGGCCTGGAAGGCGCGCTCCAGCTGCGCCAGCTGCACCGGGTCGTTGACACCCAAAACCTCGGTTTCGCTGTGGGCCTTGATGCCCAGCACAGGCAGACCTTCGGCCACGGCCATCGCGACGATGTCGGTCAGGTAGTACTCGCCCTGGGCGTTGTCGTTGGTGAGCTGGCCAACCCAGCGCTTCAGCGCCGCGGTGGGGGCCGCCATCATGCCGCTGTAGCCCTCGCGGATGAGGCGCTGCTGCGGCGTTGCGTCCTTGTGCTCGACGATGGCCAGCACGCCGCCGTCGTCGGCGTTGCGGATGATGCGGCCGTAGCCCGTGGGGTCCGCCAGGTCGACCGTCAGCAGCACCAGCGCGTGGCCGGCGCAGGCGTCGATCAAGGCCTTGGCGGTGGCGGTCTCGATGAGCGGTACGTCGCCGTTCAGGATCAGCGTCGTGCCTTCGCCCACCAGCGCGGGCACCGTCTGCTGGATGGCGTGACCGGTGCCCAGCTGCGGCATCTGCCGCACGAAGGAAATGCCGTCGGCGCCGACGGCGGCTTCCACCTGCTCGGCGCCGTGGCCGGTGATGACGATGCGCGCGTCGGCCGTCAGCGGCTGGCAGCTCTTCAGGACATGGGACAGCAGCGAGCGGCCCGCCAGTTTGTGCAACACCTTGGGCGTTGCCGACTTCATGCGGGTCCCCTTGCCCGCCGCCATGATCACGATGTTGAGCGCCATGCCTGCCTTGCGACTGCGTTTTTGAACGAAGCCGCGATTATGGGCAGGCAGACCCTCCCTAGCGGGCAGCCACCATCACCGTCACGCGGTGCGACTTCGGCTCCACCTGCGGGAAGCCGGCGAGCGCCGCGTCGAACAGCGGCCCGAGCATCGCGTCGCCGGGAGCGAAGCCCTCGTTGCTGGCATGTGCCTCGTAGAGCGCCTCGCCACTGGCGCGGTCACGTACCAGCACGGCCACGGCGCGGTCGTAGCGGCGGTCGAAGAACGGGTCCTGGCGCCAACCCCACGGGCCGGCGCCCACGTAGCCGTAGCGCGGCGAAAACATCCGGCCGCGCCAGCGCCACCACAGCGGGTCGTCCCAGGGGACGGGGTCGTAGGCCGTGACACGCGCGCCCAGCGTGATGAGCACGTCGGCGCTCTTGGTGTCGGCCGCGGGCTTGAAGCCGGCCTTCTCCAGCGATGCGCGGGCGGCGTCTTCCAGCGCCGTCTGGCGCTTGGACGCCTCGTCGCTCTGCTGTTGCGAGGGCAGCCGGTCGAACGCATAGGTGCCGGGCTGGCGGCCTGACGGCCAAGCGCCATAACTGGACACGTCGGCGGAGACGCTGGCGGGGCCGGCACAGCCGGTGATGGCCACGACCGAGGCGGCGGCCAGCGCGGTGAGGACGAGACGGCGATTCATGACAAAACCTCCGGGGGAATCGATGCGGACATTCTGAACCCGGCGGATTGCCCGCGTGTAACCGCCAGGCAAAGCGTCGTGTGCCCGGCGCGGTCAGCGGTGCAGCGTGATGACGGAGGCCGGCGCCGGGGTGGCGCAGCTCTCGTCGTCGTCGAAGGCGATGTCGCCGTCGGCGTCGGCCACGCCGGTGGCCTTGATCGTCTCGAACGGGAACAGCTTCTTGTCCATCATGTGCGAAGGCACGATGTTGGTCATGGCCGTGAAGATGTTGTCGATGCGACCGGGGTAGCGCTTCTCCCACTCGTTGATCATCGCCTTGACCTGCACGCGCTGCAGGTTCTCCTGGCTGCCGCACAGGTTGCACGGGATGATCGGGAACTCGCGGTGCTCGGCCCAGCGAACCAGGTCGGGCTCCTTTACATACGCCAGTGGCCGGATGACAACGTTCCTGCCGTCGTCGCTGACGAGCTTGGGCGGCATGCCCTTCATGCGGCTGCCGAAGAACATGTTCAAGAACAGCGTCGTGACAATGTCGTCGCGGTGGTGGCCCAGCGCGATCTTCGTGCAGCCCAATTCGCCCGCGACGCGGTACAGGATGCCGCGGCGCAGCCGCGAGCACAGGCCGCAGGTCGTCTTACCTTCGGGCACCACGCGCTTGACGACGGAGTAGGTGTCCTGCTCCTCGATGTGGAAAGGCACGCCGCGGCTCTTCAGGTACTCCGGCAGCACGCCTTCCGGGAAGCCGGGCTGCTTCTGGTCGAGGTTGACGGCCACGAGCTCGAACTTGATCGGCGCGCGCTGCTGCAGGTTCAGCAGGATGTCCAGCATCGAGTAGCTGTCCTTCCTTATTGGACTACCCACCATCAAGCAAGAGGACCTCTTGAGCCCCGGAATTCATAGAGGAAAGTGGCAATCGAGCCCGCGTATCAAACTTGACATGCGCGCCGATTCGTCAAGATTGAGGGCTCCTGGGACGAGAAACGACAAAGTTGACACGCACCAGCGCGCTACGGAGCACGAACCCAGAGCCGCGGACAACGGGTTTTGCTCTGTTCAGAGACAATCGGCGGCTCTGGAAGAAATGCCCATGAACACCCTTGATCCCATCGCCAGCATGCAACCGGCGCACCTCGAGGTGCGTGAAAAGACGTTCCTGAGGCGCGAGACCCCACAACTGTCGAACTCCGAACAGGGCGTCCAGAAGAAGATCCGGCGACTGACAGGCCGAGCCATTCAAGACTTCACCATGATTCAAGATGGTGACTTGATCATGGCCTGCATGTCTGGCGGGGCTGACTCGTACACGATGTTGGACACGCTGCTCTACTTGAAGCACGTCGCACCGATCAAGTTCGATGTCATTGCGGTCAACCTCGACCAGAAGCAGCCGGGCTTCCCTGAAGATGTCCTTCCCCGCTACTTCAGCGACCGTGACATTCCGTTCCGCATCGTCGAGCAGGACACGTATAGCATCGTCAAGGAGAAGGTGGCGCCTGGGAAGACAACGTGCTCCCTCTGCTCCCGCCTTCGCCGCGGGATCCTCTATCGCACGGCCAAAGAGCTCGGCGCCACCAAGATCGCGCTTGGGCACCATCGCGACGACATCCTTGAGACGCTCCTTCTCAACATGTTCTTTGGCGGCCGTATCAAAACGATGCCACCGAAGCTCAAGTCCGACGACGGCAGCAACGTCGTGATCCGGCCATTGGCCTACTGCAAGGAAGCGGACATCAAGAAGTACGCCGGCGCGATGCAGTTTCCGATCATTCCTTGCAACCTATGCGGGTCGCAGCCCAACTTGCAGCGTCAGGCGATGAAGGAACTGCTACAGGGCTGGGATCGCGCGCATCCTCAGCGGCTGCGCAGCATGTTCTCCGCGATCTCCAACATCGTGCCGTCCCACATGATGGACCGCAAGTTGTTCGACTTCGAGAAGTTCGAAGGTGTCGCATACGACAAGACGTACGGAGACATCCTCTTTGACCGTGACGACTCGATCGACCAGTTCCAACAGACCATAGCGATCGACTGATCCGCGAAGTCTTTGAATTGGAAGGGTGCGCGCATTGGAAGATGCGGGCCCCTCTTGCTTCGGGGGGCGTTTTTCAGCTATTGCCACGGAAGACTTGCTGCCCTCCCCAGATCCGGCGCGAGCAAACGCGCGGCGAGAGAGCTGATCACCGCCGCGCGGCGAGGCGCCCCAGTTCCTGCAGCAAGTGGCCGTGCGGTTGATCGATGCACCGCAGGCAAACGGGTGCGTATTCCATTGGACCTGAGCATCCAGTTCGGCACGATGGGCACGCGATCCAGTGCTCCTGAGCACCGATGATGGCCTCGCACGACCGGCAGCTCTGCAGCGCTATGGAGAGCTTTCCATAACGCTGCCTATGCGCAGGTCGCAACTATGCGCACGATCAAGCCGTGACAGCAGAAGTCCCCTATGAGCGCCGCACGAGACGCGCTGCAGCTTCTGCGCATATTTTTCGGCGATACAAGTCCGCAGATTGCACAGCTCCCGCTACGACTGCGGTCTTGGCGAGGTCGATGGCTGACATCGCCCCGAAGTGGATCGCGGGCCTGGGACCGGTCGGTTAGCCGTTGAATGCGGGCGCTCGCGTGATTGGGTTCGACGATGCATCGTTGCCAGGTCGAGGACCGGCGCGGGGCGCGACAACCAGCCGTCGGCATCACACGCTGCTCCGCAACGCCTCATGCTCGCAAAAACTATGTCAAGGTCTGCCGCCCGTTCCTCCTTGGAGGCCGCGAATATCCTGGACGTCAAGATCGCCCGCCCGTCACCTGCGCATAGTTGCGACCTGCGCATAGGCAGCGACTGCTGACGCTCGCGGCCGGCGTCCGTAGGGCAGCAATGTGCCCTGAGCTGCCGCTGACAGTCGATCGCCGAACGGCAGCATTGGGAGAAACACCCGGCGCTGCGTCAGATGCCAGACCGCGAGCAGGGCAGTTTTCACGGAGATCGAGCGAACCTGGGCTGGCATCATCTGGGCTACAAGCACGCCGTTCTGGCGCGACTTGAACTTGTAACAACGTGCCGCTTTTGTCGGAAATTTAATGACCGGTTCGCCCGTCAACTTTTTGAGAAAACGCTGATGAGTCAAGCACTTGCGGCGCCCAACCAGGGACATGTTGTGGCGCACTGTTCCTGCCTAAGCAGCAGCGGCTGTCTCCCGAGAACACGTTAGGCAGCCCAAGCACTTGCACTCTGCCATGCATCTTCAGTACTCCACTGCCAAGCCTGAAGACGCTGCTGAATGCATCAGTCTGCGAGCGAGAACGCGCCAGAACGCAATCTCTGAAACCCAGCTTCGCTCAATCGGCATCACTGAAGAGAACTGGGCTCAAGCAGTTCGTGCTGGAGACGCGCTCGGACATGTGTGTCGCTGCGAAGGCCAGTTGGTTGGCTATTGCTTTGGCTCGCGCCTGAGCGGAGAAGTAACGGTTCTGGCGCTGCTCCCGGAGTTCGAGAACCTCGGAATCGGCAAGGAACTTCTATCAAAGGTTATGCGCGAGCTTGTTGCGCACGGCCATGCACGCCTGTTCCTCGCCTGCTCAGCAAATCCGCAAAGCCGTTCACATGGTTTCTATCGTCACCTCGGCTGGCGCTTCACCGGGACCATCGACGCGCACGGAGACGAAGTCTTGGAACTCCAGTGTCTGCTGCACGTGCAGGGCGGCGGGGCTGCCTAACCCATCGCTCAAGCGGAGCACCGTCGGCAGGGCACCAAGCCCGGTCTGGCGGTACACGGTACATTGTCGCCAGCCCGGGCTTGGCACCCTGCCGCCGTTGCCCGCTTAGCTCAAACGTTGATATGGCTTCTTCTTGTCAAGCGGCAAGACCCGGCCCTCTGCGCTGCAGATCTTGAACTGAACCCGTTGCCGGACGGGGAACGCGACGGAGCCTGAATTGCCACCCGATGTGGATGCGCGACGGTTGATCATGCTGATATGCGAGGGTTGGATACCTCAAGACAAGTGTTCGTCGCAGGGCTGCCTTCGGTCTAGGGTCTGAGGTCGATCCGGCCACTTGCGCGGCGTTCACGCTCAATAACGTTTTCGAGGGTTCCCTTGATGGCCGCAGCTGCGCCGCGTTCCCCGTCCGGCCTCTGGTGCTGATGCTGGCGCGTCACCTCCTTGGCGCGGCGCTGTTGATCAAGACGACCGTCACGCCGCCCGGGCTGGCGCCGTCGGCTCTGGCTTGATGCCCGCCCAGCCCGAGAGCTGGACCTCGCGCCCGATGGCCCACACGAACCCGGCCAACTCGCGAGCGACCGCCACCACGGCCTTGGTCTTCATGAGCCGGCGCGCGCTCAGGCGCTTGAACTTGTTGCACAGCCGCGTCTGCGCCTTCCACGCGATCTGCGTCACGGCCTCGGGCAGCCCGTCCTGGCGCGCCGCGATGATCGGACTCACCCGGGGCTCCATCCGGTAATGCCACGCCACTTCGACCAGCATGCGCCGCGCCGCGCTGTTGCCGGCCTTGGTGATCGCGCCCTGCCTGCGCTTGGGGCCGGAGGAGTGTTCCGTGGGCACCAGCCCCAGGTAGGCCATCAGCTGGCGCGGCGACTCGAAGCGCAGGAAGTCCTGCAACTCCGCCACCAGCGTCATCGCCGCGATCAACTGCACGCCGCGCAGGGCTTGCAGCGCCTGCACTACGGCCTTCAGGCCCCAGTCCGGCAGCGCGTCGCGCAGCGCCTGCTCCAACCGGGCGATGCGCTCACCGGCCTGCGTGATCGCGTGCAGGTACTCCTGGAAGGCGATCTGCTGGGGCGTGTGGCCGAGCTTGACCGTGGCCAGCCAGCGCAGGTGCGCCGCCGTCCACGAGGACTTGCCGGCGTAGGGGATGCCGTTGCGCAGCAGCAGTGCCTTGAGGCGGTGGCGGCCATTGCGCTGCTCACGCACGGCGTCCTCGCGGGCGCGCACCAGGTCACGCACGGACTCGTCCACGCTGTCGGGCACGCGCACCACCGAGAGATCGCCCGAGCGCGCGAGCCGCGCCAGCAGCATGGCGTCACGCCGGTCGGTCTTGATGCGCTCGCCCGGTGGGCGGGCGATGCTGGACGGCGCCACCACGTCGCAGTGCAGGCCCTGGGCGCAGAGGTGGCGCTGGATGACGTAGCCGCAGGGACCCGCCTCATAGACGATGTGCAGCGGCTGGCCTCGGCTGACGAGCTTGCGGATGGACTTGTCAAGCGACGCGAGGTCGCCCTTGATGCTGCCGACGTGCCGGACCTCGGCGTCGCGCGGCGCATCCGCCAAGGCGATGTCGATGCTGTCCTTGTGCACGTCCAACCCGACGAACAGGGTGCTAGATTCCTTGCCCATGGCCCGACTCCTTGCTCACTCGCAACGCCCCGGCAGACCACCTGCCGGGTGCCTTGGTGTAGCTCTGCAGGCCCCGCGCCTGCAACCTACGGCACCGCAGGGGTCGGGCCGCCTCAGATCACGAAGCCATCTTGTCTAGGCTGCTTCTATGAATCGGCGTTCACGCTTGCGAAGAACCGGAATTCTGTGTCTGCACTTCATGCGGAACCTTGCCTATCACCGCGGATGGAACGCCGCAAAGCTAGAGCGCAAGCAGCAAGAGTTCTGGCGGACGATTAACGGCAACTTCATTGACACGGCAGTGCTCGAGTGGTGCAAGGTCTATGGCGATCAGAGAGCAAAGCACCATTGGGAAAAGTGCGTTTCTGATACAGCAAATTTCGCTGAAGGTCTTTGGCAAATAACGGGCAAGACCGAAGAGGAATTCGAGCAATACCGAGTCGTTGTCCGAGCGTATCGCGACAAGTTCGTGGCTCACCTTGATGAACTTAACCAAATGCAGATCCCCGACCTGCAACCGGCGCTAGAGAGCATTCGATACCTGTACCAGCATTTGGTTGATGTCGAGGACGACGTGGATGCGTTCGTAGACCTACCGCCGAATGCCAATCGCTACTATCAAACTCACTTGACTGAAGGGAAAGCTGCTCATCGCGAATGATCAGCAATCTAACCAGTCGCTCGAACCGACTCGCGTCGGCAGGCCGCCGCTCGAGGCTCAACTCAAACGTTGAACGGCAGCTTTCTGGAGGCTTGGGAGGCCTTTGCCGACGTCCGCTTCGGGCACGAAGCTGCCGCACGTAGGTCAAGTGCGAGCGGCAGCAGCCAGCCTGAAGCGGCCGGCATTTCCACATTTGACGCTGGACCGAGTGATCAAGTCTCCGGACGCTAACCTGCACGACACGTCCAGACAAGGTGTTCACCAGGCGCTGGATTCCATGCTCAGAAGACGCTGGACCTGGTGCTCAGGTCGCCTCGGAATATGCAAACGGGTTTGATCGACCCAAAAAATCAACGCCACGCCGTCGCTTTTCCCAATACATCGCGCTCCATCTTGACTCGCGCCAGTTCGGCGCGCAGCCGCGCGATCTCCATCTGCTCCGGGCTCACAGGCTTGCTGCCCGCGCCCATGCGTCGCACGCACCGAGAAGACGGGCGCGGTTGAACGCCGAGGGCCCTGATGCTAGCCCTTATTGATCTAAAGGGACTATTGCTATAGAAGCTGCGGCAACAAGATGGTTAGGGAGGACGCGTATGGCAGGGTTAGGCTTGGACAGAAGGAATGCGCACTCTGGGTGCAGCCGATAGGCACTTCGTTACACCGTTTCATTTTTCGGGTAACGCCTGCCTTCCATGGTCATCCCTGTTCCACGCCTCAAGTTCTATCGCCGAGTCAAGGCTCTGGCGCCTCTCGTTGGCCGAAGTCCGGACAGCGTGGAACGCCTCGTCAAGGGCCTACTGCACCTTTGGCAGCAGCGATCCTTCGCTCACCTAGCCGCTAAACGTGCCCCGTACGGAAGCAGCCAGCTCCTCCACGAAAGCGCCGTCCAGGACTTCGCTGCTTGGCTTTCCGACGAGCCGTTCAACGATGCCGCTTACTGGCTAGCGAGCACGTACGCCATATTGGTCGGCGACAAACTCCGAGCTGAGAGGTCACTCTATTTCACGCCGCCGCGCCTCGCTGACCGGGTGATTGACAAGCTCGTAGATCAGGGCGCGTCGCTCACCACGCAGCACTGGCACGACCCTGCATGCGGTGGAGCGGCTTTCCTTGTTCCGATCGCTCAGCGGATGGCCGCTGCTCTCGCGCGGACGGGCTTGTCGCCAGCTTCGCAGTTGGAACACATAGATCGCCACCTCAGCGGCAACGACCTAGACCCCGCACTACTTGAGATATCGCGTCAGTTCCTGCGGATGGCGTTGTCAGATCAGTTGGCAGTCGCCGGCCGCGATCTTTCGGTGCGCCTCTTCGAGGGTGACGGCCTCACCTCAACGAGCATCGAAGCGTTGCAGCCCGATGTTTTGGCTTGCAATCCACCCTATCGAAAGCTCAAAGCCACCGAGGTTGAACGGTACCGAAGGGCGCACGGCGAAGTGGTTGAAGGACAGCCCAACATCTACGGGCTTTTCATAAACCGAACCCTTCAGGTTGTTAGGCGAGGTGGCCTCGTCGGACTGCTTACTCCGACAAGCTTCTTATCCGGGCAGTCCTTCTCCAAGCTACGCACGAAGCTCCTAACGCATGCCGACACCTTGCATGTAGACATGCTCAGTGACCGCAACGCCATGTTCATCGACGTTGAACAGGAGACCGCAATCACCATTTTGCGAAGCCGTGCCGCAAGCAAAGTGGTCGACTCGAAGACCGGGGTGAGCGTCCTCAAAGCCGACGGTCGGTTCGAAGACGTCGGCAAGTTCCTGTTGCCCAACTCCGGCCGCCCCTGGCCCATCCCGCGAGCCGCGAGTGACGCCAGCTTGCTTCAGTCAGCGGAGTCGGGTGGTTTCACCCTTTCGGACTACGGGTACGAAGCCCGCGTCGGCCACTTGGTTGCATATCGGGACGTGCGGCCCCGGTTCGCGCAGTTACCTGATGTCCGTCCCGGCAGGTTGGTGGTGCCACTGGTTTGGGCGACCGACATCACGCCAGATGGCCGCTTTGATCACGGTCGCGAGTGCCGTTTCAGCCGCAACCGCCGCTTCGTCCAAATCGGCTCTTTGGCAGACCGTGGGGTCATCTCAAAGCCTGCTGTCCTGTTGCAGCGCCTGACGTCAAGCGACCAAAAGCGCCGATTGGTCGCCGCGCCGGTATCCGCAGCATGGGTTGCCAGGTTTGGAGGCTATGTCTGTGAGAACCATGTGATCGTGCTGGAACCTTTGAGCGAAGGGGCGTTACTGCCCGAAGAGCTGGCTGCCATCCTGAACACGCAGCCGGTCGACCGAGTGTTCCGCGCCATCTCTGGGGCCAGCAACGTGGCGGTGTCAGAACTCGACGAGCTGTTGCTGCCCGACCCCGCCCGCCTTGCGGAACTAAAAAGCCATGGGACCTGTCTCGACGACGCGGTCCGAGCCGCTTACCTCTCGGCGAGCTGACCCAAGCGCTCTAGTCAATGGACGCCCCCGCCACTTGAGACCCACTTCAATAGCAAAACGAGATGTACAGGTCAGACAAGGGACGGAACCAGCTTCCTCGCGACAGAGCGGAGAAACAGCAACTTGCGGCCGAGCACAAAAAGGCGCTCGCAGCCAGGCTGCCGTGGATGCGTGGCCCCGCCGTTGAGGCAACAGGCGACGGGCCTGGCAGACCATCCAAAGCGCGCAACGGTTTGGATCAGCCTACAGCCACAAGCCCATCCGGCGGCTCGGCCGTGGCGCCACCCGCAGCGCGCCAAGTGTCGAAGGAGGCGCCACCCGCCGTTTTCGCGCTTCCACTATGGGCTGACGACGCGACGACATCACTGAAGACGGCCACGTCAGTCGAGGCCCTTGCTTCCGAGCTCTTGCACGCCGCGGAAACTAAGGTTTCGGGGCTTGTGCTGCTGTGGCCGGGCTCTCTTCGCTCGCTGGGCATGGTGCACGCCGTCGCGTGCGCCGTTCGTTGGCATCAAGGCGACAAGCAAGGCGTTCGAACACTTGTCTATCCGGCCAAAGCCAACTTCCTGCAGGCGCTCAACCATGCCCATATTGACCGCGCGGCCCTCGTCAGGCTCGCGCAGCGGCTCGAGGAGGCGGTATCCGGCTGTACCAACTCTTCTGTAACGGTCTCGTTGCCGCAGAAGGATGCGTTCTGGTTTGCCCTCAACAGCGTGCGCGCAGACGCTTCCGGCGAAATTCACCCGACTCTTGCGGAGCTGCTTCCGCACTTCTTTGCCGACAAAGACTTCCAGTCGTGGAAGGCCTGTGACGGTGACTTGCTGCGGTACGTCAAGGCGCGCATCACGGACGTCGACCACCGCCGGGCACTCAGCAACCTGTCGTTGCGCGCAATCGGCGAGATCGACAACGCGCCGGACGCACTCCTTGCGGTCAGTTGGAAGGCGTCCGAGGCGGATATGCAGCAGTGCCTCAAGAGCCTGCGCAACGGTCGCCAGCCCGATGTCTTGCTCTTGGACGCAACCCGGGCCCTGCGCCGAGACAACCCGTCATGGAAGACAAACATCGTCAAGTTCCTCGACTGTGCCTGGGAGGTGTGGCGGGAACGAATTCCGCCCGTGCTGCTGGTCATCGACGAGCCGCACGTGCGCACTCAGCTCGGGCAAGAGCTTGAAAAGCGTGCGAAGAAGAACAGCCCGGCTGCGGCGTGGCTGCTTCGCTCGGGCCTGCCGGTGCGCGGCGCCATCTGCGCGGTCAGCGGCGACAGCTTGATGCCCCAGGTGCGGCCGGAACCGCTGAAGCCTGAAAGCAGGCAGATTGTCGTCAACGTAGTCGACACAGAAGCTGCCAACGTAATCGAGATGCTGACGCGCATTCGAAACGCTGTGACCAATCCGACCTGGGCCGATGCGATGGACGCCGCTGCCGGCTACCTCGCGCGCCTGGCTGCATTGCCTTCAAGCACTCGCGTGCTCGTGAACTGGCTCGGTGAGGCTGACGTGCCGATGGCTGTTCGCCAAAACTACGCCTGGCCTGTCTACAAGTCCAAGCTCGAAGTCATCCGCAACGACCCTACCTTCGGAGAGCGCCCGCGCCTGGAGCGCGTCATCACCAAAGGCGATGAAATGTGGCGCAACTATGAGAACGGTACACCGCTGGCCCGCATGCTCGCCGAGCTCATTGAGCAGCGGACTCGAGGCACCGAGAAGTGCAGCCTTGTCTTCACCAAGCCCACCGCCCGTCGCCTGGCCGAGCGCTACTTCGAGACCTACGACGGCTACCCGGAGGGTGCGGGCTTTGAGGTGCTGCGTGACTGCGTCCGTTTCGTGGTCTCACGCAACCTCGAGGCCGAGACCGATGCCCCGCGCAATGAGACCCTGATCTTCGTGGGTCTGGACGAGGTGTCTCTGCGCATGCTCGTCCTGGAGCCCCGCATTTCGTCGCCGGCCTATGTGCTTCTGACCCGCCGAAACGCGGCGTACCTCAAGGCAACGATCAAGGCTATTCGTGCGCTGGCGGGGTTTGCGAGCTTGAGCAGTCGGCTCGACGCGCTCTGGCACCAACTGCCCGAGTTCCCTGACATCGACGAGTACACGCTGTTCAAGCGCGGTGACTTCGTCCTTCCGACCTTCTCGTTCGAGCAGGGGCTGTCATCGGTCGTGAACGAGCATGAGGAGCACGATCCCAACGCCTGGGAGCTGGTGCTGGACAGCGGCGCGGTCGTCAAGCGAAGCCCCGCAGCTCGGGCCTACCTCTACGATCCAGCACTTGGACACACCTCAACCCGCGGGTTCAAGGGCGTGGATGTCTTGAACCTCCAAGAAGGCGACCGGCTCTTCGTGATGTCTCTGGAGCTCCGGGAGCTCACCGAGGCGGCGCTGAAGGAGGCTGGCGTCCCCATCAGCCACGACCGCCGCTTCGAGGAAGACCTTCGCCGCTACCACCGAACGGTGAGCGATCTGGCCGCCCAGATTCCGGGGACGACGCTGAGCTTGAGGGCGGCGCACCTGCACGAAGCCATCACCCACGCGCTTGGGCCCAAGGGAGCGCCTCCGGCCGAGGGCACGGTTCGAGCTTGGCTCGACGTGGACCGGTATGCCGGCCGCTCGTTCGACGATGCAAAGCCCGGCGCCCCTCGCAACGAAGCCCACTTCAAGGCGTTTGCCAAGACCCTTGGAATGAACGACATCCACGCCGTTTACTTCTGGAAGGCCGTCATTCAGCCGCTTCGAGGCGTACGCCGGGCAGACGGCCGTCGCGTCTCGGATGTCTACGCCGAGATGCTGCTCGAGCCTGAGTCGACTGTGGTGCACCGCCGCCTTAGGCCCGAGGTCGTGAAGATGCTCTTCGAGCGGGCCAAGGAAAACATTCATACCGTCGAAGCCATCCGCAAGCCCCAGGGAGAAGTGAAGAATGAGTAGTGCTGTCGTTCGCGCCGACCCGGCCAAGATCTCGACCACGCTCAAGGAAGCGACAGTCGACTCGTTGCTGAACCTGACGTTCTCGCGCATCAGCGGGCATGGGCCAGAAGGCCAGGTGCTATTTGGCTCTCGACCTCGCTCCATCCTGGCTGCGGCCTTCCTGCTGCCGCCTCTGCGCGCAGAAGGCACGGGCGACGAGGTGACGCAACCCATCCGCATTACGGCACATGGCCTGGATTGCCAGGTTCACCGCGGAATCCCCGGAATCATCACGGTCGAACCTCGACTGCAGGTCTATGTCCGTGTGTTGCCCACGCCTGAGGACATGAAGCGACCGGACTGCGCGCCGCGGTTTCGGCTGAGCGATGAGGTCCGCAAGCTGTTGCAGACGCAGACCAAGGAAGCGCTCAGTGAGCGCTGGAAGATTGAATCGGCGGGCAAGTCCTACAAGCGCCGCATCGACCATCCTCAGTGGCGAGAGATTGAGCAGGCCGTACGGCGCGAGGTACTTGAGCGCTTGAAGCTGCCGGTAAATATCACGACGCTGTTCTCCGTCGAGGGCGATGGCACTGCCGAGCCAGGTGAAGGGTCTGGCGAAGGTGTTGTGGCGACCGGCGGGGTGCTGCCCGAGATCCGCGATGAGGTCTTTAAGCCGATGGACCTGCCGCACAAGTGGCTGCGCGTCCCTATCGACCAGGCCCACCTCCCCGCTCTGGTCATCGACCCGGCTATGTCGACTGCGGAGATCGCGGCGAAGGTCAAGCAGGCCTCGGGCGACTTGACCGCAGCCGTCCAGCTTGCGGTGCGCCAGTGGGCGGACTCGGACGAGGGCAAGTTGTGGTGCATGCGCAAAGGCGTCGTCGTTCGACCGTCGCAGTACCGGGACTGGCCGAAGTTCCTTGAAGAGCTGCGGGCGGACCCGACGCGGGAGCTGGCGCTGCCAGAGATCGTTTTGTCGTGGGAGGTGAAGCTGTCGGCTGACTGGACCCATCCGACGCGCACCAACCTTCACATCAGCCTGGAAAACGTCTCGGAAGAGCCGCGACGCAGTGCCGACCTCACAGACCAGAGCATCTTTCAGGTGCATCTGGAGGTCTCCATGCCGCGAGTGCTTCACGCTCCGCTGCGCTTGGGGCGTGTGGAGGCGTCCTATCGTTACAACAGCTTCCTAGACTACCCAGCGATGGGCTTCAACGGCGGGGTGCAGTTGCAGCACTCGCCTGACCCCAATTCGCTCAGGCTGCGCACAACTTGGGCGCCGCGCTACACGCAGCCCCGCATCACGCCCAAGAGTTACGCAGGCATCAACCCCACGATGCGGTTCCTGGCCACCCCCGAGGGGCTAGATGCGGTATTACCTCTAGGTGATGCGTTGGATGACTGGTTTGCCAAGCTCGACGAGACAGTAGACCTCGCAGCGGGTCTGGAGCCTGGTGACAAAACGGGTCTAGAGCGCGAGCAAGGGGGCTTCGCGAAGGACAAGCAGGGCTGGGAGAAGGAGATAGCCGCAGTCAAGGCCGGCCTCGAGATCTTGCAGGAGTCCAAAGCCGCATGGGACAAAACCGCAAAACGCGGTCCTCAAGCCGATGACAAGGCGGTGGTCTACGAGGCCTGGCTTTGCATGAACCAGGCGATGGCCGACCTCATGCGCGACAAGCTCAAGAGTGACTACGGCGCGTGGCGCCTCTTTCAGATCGCCTTCGTCATCGCGCACGTTCCTGCGATGGCAAGCCGCATGAAGTGCTTCCGCGACAAGTACGACCGGGAGCGCGACGACACGGTCTCGCTGCTCTACTTCGCCACGGGTGGCGGCAAATCCGAGGCGTTCTTCGGCCTGCTGGTGTTCTCACTGTTCCTCGACCGGCTGCGCGGTAAGCACGTCGGCGTGACCGCGATGATTCGCTACCCGCTGCGACTGTTGACCATCCAGCAAGCGCAGCGCTGTGCCTTGGCGCTGGCCAGGGCCGAGCAGGTCCGCAAGCACTTGGCCATCGGTGGTGACCCGTTCGCCATCGGCTTTTGGGTGGGTAGCGGCGGATCGCCGAACAATCACTACGCGCCCGGTGTGGCCGACATCCCTGACATCCAGGAAGTCCCAGCAGACCTCAAGTCCGAGCGAGACCACGAGGCTGCAGAGGTCAACTATGAGCTGCAGAAGGCTGCATGGAACAAGATTCCAAGCTGCCCGTTTTGCCGCAGTGAGACGGTCTTGCGTCGATTCGCAGACAAGGGCGGAACACTCGCTCACGTGTGTTCTAACGCTAGGTGCGAGTCGAACACCGGTGGCTACCAGCCGCTGCCGTTCTACATCTGCGACGTCGACATCTACGACCTCGCGCCCTCAGTGCTGTTGGGCACGGTGGACAAGTTAGCCCTCATCGGCCAGTCATCTGGCACGCTGCGCCGCATCTACGCGATGCTGGGGGCGGCACCTCTTCGCGACCGAGGGACCAAGCGCCTAGTCATGCCCTCGAGGACCAGCGAGTTCGAGGGGGACGTTGAGAGCAAGGGCTACGAGAAGCTCTATCCGGCCTATCCGGACGGAACGCACCTCTTCCACGACCCGTTCCCGAGCTTGCTCATCCAAGACGAGGCACACCTGCTCGACGAGTCCCTGGGCACGTTCGCAGGCCTGTTCGAGTCAGCCCTCGACGCGGTGCTGACGTCTATCGCCAAGCCGCTCTACGCGCTCGTGGCCTACGAGCCCGACGGCAGCACTCGCCGCCGGGCCAAAGTGGTGGCCGCTTCTGCCACGGTCTCAGACCCCGACCGGCAGCTCGAACACCTCTATCAGCGGCCCGTGCCGGCGATGCAGTTCCCGTATCCAGGACAGAGCCTCTACGAGTCCTTTTATGCAGGCCCGACCGCGCCGCCTGAAGACGAGTCGCAGCGTGCCACATTGAAAAACGTCGAGGAGTGGTCGCGCTGGAGCCGCGTCTACGTCGGCTTCATGACCAACGGTCGAGCCCATACTGCGACAACCGTGGCAGTGCTCTCCAACTTCCACACCATCATCACCGAGGTCTTGCTGGCGCTGACCTCGGGCGACGAGGCTCAGGTTGCTGCAGCCCGCGCCAAGCTAGTCGAGAGCGTCTCGCCCGGAACACTCGAGCAGCTCTACAGGGACAAGCTGCTGGAGGTGTCGCCGTCAGAGCTCGCCACCGTCGTCGACTTGCATCGAATCGCGCTGACCTACGTCACCAACAAGAAGGGTGGCGATCAGATCATGGCCGCAGAGTTCGAGGAGACGCGCAAGAGGCATGCGGAGCGCAAGCTCCCCATTTCCGACCTGCGCACAAATCTCATCACGGGCTCGGTTTCCCAGGGCGAGATTCAGGCAACAGTTCAAGAAGCTCAGACGCGCCCCAAGCCTGGGGAGCCGCTGCCCGAACTCACCGATGCGCTGCGCTCGGTGATTGCCACCTCGGCCGTTTCGCACGGCGTGGACGTCGAAGAGTTCAACTCAATGTTCTTCGCCGGTATGCCATCGGACGTCGCGGAGTACATCCAGGCCTCCTCGCGAGTGGGTCGCACGCACGTGGGGTTTGTCGTACTCATCCCCACGCCTCAGCGCCGCCGCGACCGCTACATCGTTGAGGTCTTTGACAGCTACCACCGCTTCCTCGAGCGGATGGTTTCGCCGGCGGCCATCGACCGTTGGGCTGGCCGGGCCATCGAGCGAGTGTTGCCAAGCTTCATCCAAGCCTACCTTTCCGGCGTGCGCTACGTCTCCGAGCTCTACAAGCTCGACCCGGACAAGAAGCACACCCTGCGAGACCTGTCCTGGATTCCGTTCATCGTCGACATCTACAAGAACGCCGCGACCAAGGGCCCCCTTATCAAGGGCATCTGCGAGTTCATCGAGAAAGCCATCGGCTTGGAAGGTGACTTCGCGCCCGGTGGCAAGCAGCACTACCAGGAGCTCATCCGCGAACGGGTCGAGACGCTTTTGACGAACTGGGCTCGGGACGCGCTAGGTGAGCAACGCAGCCTCATGGACTACTTCAAGGCGCAGCCCAGCGTCATGAACAGGCCGATGACTTCCCTCCGAGATGTCGACGAGGCTGGAGTCATCTACTTTGGCCATCGTGATCTAGATGGACGTCATGGAGTCAGCGACGGAGTTGCGCGCAAGGTCATGCGATTCATCCGCTGCGGCGTGGCCGAGGGTTCAGATTTGGGAGAGTGAAGATGGCAACAAGAAAAACTGCCCGGGGTGATACCGAGGAGCGGGAACCTTCCGCCGCCCGAATGATTCGCTCGCGCGGGCAGTTGGCGACCGCCTACGCGCCTGGCGCGCTGTTCACGTTTGAGGGTGGGCTTGGCGCTTGCTTGTCCATCGCCGACCAGGGCCAAAGCCCCGCGAAGGCTGACATCAGCAACGAGACCGCGACCCAGATTCACCTTCGCTTGCGTGAGATTTGGCAGAGCTGGTTCAGCCGTGCGATGCAAGGCGGCACAGATAAGGCTCAAGTCCTTCCGACCCAGTGCCTCGACCCTGCCTTGTTGCCAGACGGAACATTCAAGGCGCCCTCACCGAATCGTTTCGAGCTTGTCGACCCCAAGGCGATGAGCTATGTGCCTGCTCCGCTGGATTTTGTGTGCAACACATGTGGGCGATTTAGACAGTTCGAGTCCGTGCGGGAGGCGTCGGCCGAAATCAGAGAGCTCGGCAGGGATCAGTGCGACACGCGCAAAGCTGAGCACAAGGGCAAGTGTCGATGGCGGCAGCTCGACGTCATCTTTGTGCACTGGTCAGGCAACTGGGAGCCGCCGAGCCCGGGCAAGTGGGAGTGGAGTCAGCCTGAGCAGAAGGTGAAAGCCCCCATCCAGGCATGCTCTGTGTGTCAGAGCCGGAAGTTCTATCTCATCGACAAGTCGCCTCGCATCGGTGAGTGGGTCTTCGAGTGCGAGAACGGGCACAAGGAAGGGGACAGTTGGCTGCAAAACGACCCTGAAACCACGCAGCTGCTGGGTGACGAGTGCTTGCAGCGCCCGCCGCGCTGGCGGCGCATGGAGCCGATTTCATACAGAGCCACACCGGCCTTCTACCCTCACAGCGAGCAATTCATCGTGTTTTCAGCAGGCGAGCGCGACTTGCTGCTGATGCTGCAGGAGGGTAACGAGGCTGACCTGGCGGGGTTTGCTTCAGAGCGTTATGGCCTCGGCGTCAAACCGCCGTCGGACGCTGAGATCGTCGAGATGATGCGCAAGGCCGGAGAGGTGGCGAAGGTGCAGCTCTACGAGAGCATGGAACACATGCTCAAGACGTTGGCCGGCACATCGATGGCCGAAATGCCGACAAAGCAGATGCGGGTCATGATCGACGACTGGAAGGCCACGCCGGGCCTCATCCCCGTCAAGCACGAGCCGCCGCCCTGGCTGACGGGACAGATTGACCGGCGCGCCGAGTTCGGAAGTCGCTATGACCCGCTCGTGCTCGCCGTCGAGCACGAGGCCTTGCGTCGCAGCAAGCTCACCAAGCTGAGCGTGGCCGACGGGCGGTCTCCGTTCGTGCGCTTTACAGAGCCTGACCGTGACCTTGCCCCCAGAACGAAGGCGGAGCTGGACGCGCAGAAGGCGACTACAACCCGGTTGATGTCTGCCATGGGTCTCGCCGAGATGGGCCTCATCCGCGAGTTTGATTTGTGCCGCTTCACGCACGGCTTCACGCGCGTGTCGACCGACCCGCTCATTGAGAAGAGCGATCAACAGCAGCTCATGCTTCCGGTTCGACTGAACCTGTTCCAGCCGCTGGGAAACGGCAAGATCCCGATCTACGTCGTCACCCAGGCCAACGAGGCAATCTACGCACGCCTCAACCCCGAGCTCGTCTACGAGTGGCTGCGCGCTGTCGGCGTGACCGACCTGCCCGAGTGGGACCCGGCGGGTGACTTAAAGCTCGGGGCTCACGTCTTGGAGAGCGCGGCTCCGTTCGGAAAGTACTTCGCGGACCTGAAGCCCGGACCGGCCAACACCTACCGCTATGTCTACACGCTGCTGCATACCTACGCGCACACCCTGATGAAGGCGGTCGCAGAGTTTTCGGGGCTCGATATGGGCAGCCTAGGGGAGTACCTGTTCCCGGCAGACTTGGCGTTCGTGGTCTACCGCAACGGAACGACGATGGACCTGGGCAACCTGTCGGCGCTCTGGCGCAACTACAACACGGTCTTTCTCGAGTACCTATTGGAGCCAAGAACCCTGATGTGCGGCTCGGGCAGCTTGTGCGACGCCGACGGCGGCGCATGCCCGAGTTGCATCGTCATTCCGGAGACTTCCTGTGTTGCTGCAAACCGCCTGATGTCGCGCTCGGCGCTTCGTGGTGGCCTCGCTCCTCGGGAAGATGAGGGCCGGCAGCAAGGCAAGCGCATCACCGGCTATCTGGACATCACGACGGCCAAGGTGTCATCCGGTGCAGCAAGCTGACGACCTCTTCGTCCGACTCGCGACTCATGCCGAGGTGCTCGAGCCTGCGCTCAGCTGGGCAGGGGCGGGCAAGCTGCCCGGAACGCACGGCGCTCGAGAGCTCGCGCGGATCTGCGGAATTAGCAGCTCGCGGCTTCCCGCGGTTCTGACCGCGCTGCAGGCTGCCGAAGACGCGGGGGTCGTGAGCAAGGACTCTCACGGCATGTGGGCCGTAGCTTTATCCCAAGGGATGGCCCGCGAAGTTGCCTCGCTGATGCGAGGGGCACGCCTCTACCGAGACAGGGTCCATTCTGACGCCAACGAGGTGGAAGTCGTCATCTCGCGTCCAGCCGCGCCAAGCCGACTGGTCGCAGAGCTGGAGCGCACCATCGAAGGCGTTTGGGGCCTTGAAGAGACTGCAGTGATGCTGGGCCAAATGGCCGCCAACGCCACGCGGCGCTTCTCGGTCATGACGCCCTTCGTCGACGAGGATGGCGCGGAGCGCATCGTCAGCTTGTTTCAGGCGACGCGCCCCGGAGTGGCACGGGAACTTGTGGTCCGCGACGGGCTCCCCGCCGCTCTTGCCAGCAAGGCTGGTGAACTCAAGGCGCTAGGTGTGGCTGTCTACGATTTCCGCATCCCAAGACCGGATAGGCCGGAGAACGAGACGTTCCACGCAAAGGTCGTTCGGGTCGATGACTCGGAGTGCTATGCCGGGTCCTCAAACATGACCAGGTGGAGCTTTGCATACTCGCTGGAGCTGGGCTTCCACGTCAGGGGCGCGGCGGCGGCCAAGGTGTGCCGCCTGCTGGACGCGGTCATAGCAGTTTCTGCTCTGACTCCATACCCATAGCGCGCGGCTACTATGGCGGTGGACGACGACAAGGGAACCGCTTCTGAGTATCCCAAGGCGAAATGGCCAACCTGATTTAGTGCCCGCAAGAGGTACAACACGGAGTGGAGGACCTGAGCTTGATCCGTACGCTGTCATTGGACGCGCTGGTGCGTTCGATAGGAATGTCGAGGGACCAGCCGCTGCTAGTGTTTTTGGGGGCTGGCGCTTCCATGAGCTCGGGGATGCCATCCGCAACCCAGTGCATCTGGGAGTGGAAGCGCTCCATCTTCCTCACAAACAACCCTGGGCTTGAGCGTCAGTTTGAAGAGCTGTCATTGCCATCCGTTAGGCAGCGAATTCAGAGTTGGCTAGATTCTCAGCGTCGATTTCCTAAAGAGGGCGCGGCAGACGAATACTCGGTGTTTATCGAAGCCTGCTACGCACGTGGTGACGACCGGCGCAGATATTTTCAAGACTGGGTGAAGTCGGCAGATCCAGGCCTTGGCTATCAACTGCTGGCGGAACTAGCCAGGCGCCGACTGGTGAGTTCAGTTTGGACTACAAATTTCGATGGTCTTGTCGCCCGAGCAGCGGCGGCGAGCGGCGTAACCGCAATCGAGATTGGCCAGGACTCAAAAGAACGCGCCACTCGCCCGATGGCTTTGGATGAGCTCCAGTGTGTTGCGATGCACGGAGACTACCGGTACGACCCTCTTAAGAACACGCAGAGAGAGCTAGCAGAGCAAGAAGCGGAACTGCGTGCGGCACTGATTCCTTTGTTGAGATCACATCCCGTACTTGTGTGTGGGTACAGCGGTCGAGACGCAAGCGTGATGGCTGCATTCTTGGAGGCCTATCAAGACCCCAAGCAACAAAGGCTACCGCTGTTTTGGACGCAGTACGGTGACTCTCCGGCGTCCGGTGACGTGGCGAACCTGCTGGAGACGCCCGCGGGTGTTGAGCCCCAGCGCTTCATAGTGCCCGGCGTCACCTTCGACGACCTGATGCGCAGGATTGCGTTGCACGTAACACGATCTGATGATCGCAAAAGGCTCGACGCCATACTGGACAAGTTCAAAGAGTCGCCCACGACACAGCGCGCGGCATTTTCCTTGCCGAATCTACCGGTGAGCGGCCTCATCAAGAGCAACGCTTTTCCGATGCAGCCACCAGGCGAACTTCTTGAGTTCGATCTGATCAAATGGCCCGCTCCAGGAACGGTCTGGACAGAGCTGAAATCCACAGGTGAGAAGCATGGGTTCGTCGCAGCTCCATTCCGGGGCAAGGTATACGCAATCGCTGCGCCTGAGCAGATCCAAAAGGCCTTCGCCGGAAACATCTCCAGCGAGATCAAGCGGGTACCGCTCAATGACGAGGACCTGCGCTACGAAGACGGCACTTCCAATAGCTTGATGAGACGAGCGACTGCTTTGGCGCTAGCCGCTAAAGCCGGCCTTCCTTGCGATCACGATGGTCTGATTTGGGAGCCCAGCGGCGGAAGCAAGCAGCGCGTGGAAGGGCGTGACTGGATCGCCTACAAGGCGGTCATCTTGCAGGTCAAGACTGTGAGTGGCTCCTTAGCGCTTGTTTTGAAGCCGACCCTTTTTGTTGCCGATGCCTCCGGCAGCGAGGCGCCCCGCATGGTGGCCAACGCGGTAAAGGTCAAGGTCCTTGGCTATCAGCACAACGCCGAGTTCAACGAAGCGCTCGATTTTTGGCGCAAGAAGCTACTTCCTCAGCGTGAAACGGCGCTTCGTTTCCCTGATGTGGACGAGGGCGTGAAGTTTTCAGTTTCCGCTTGGCCCTTGTTCGCAAAGATCACCGACGAGCGGGAAGCCTCCGTGAAGTTGAGCGACAAGAACGAGCGCCTTGCCTCTCAAGTCGGCCTGCAGATCGCTGAGCCGCGGCTGTCCTTCTTGCCAAAAACGGGCAGCGGGTCTGCCTTCGATACCCATCCGATTCGCGGCTTGATGAGAGATCGGCCCTTCGACGCGCTATTGACCGACACCGGCATAGCCACAAACATCCGCGTCGCCCTGATCGCACCCTCCAAGGATGGGCGGCGGGTTTGCGAGTATCTGAACAAGCTGCACGAGTCAGTCGATCCGACACGCTCGGACGAAGACTACTTGCTCCCGTTCCCTGGCTTCAGTACAGCATTCAAGTGCGGGCTGGAGGTGACGCAGCCTGGTGGCAGAGGGTTCGTTGGTCTCGATGAGCCGGTCGATTTGACGCCTGCGTCCGCACGAGAACTGGGTGCGAGGATTTCTGCGGCCATTTCGTCGCTTAAGGCGGCCGCGAACCCCAGCGTCATCTTCATTTATGTCCCTGCCAGATGGGCCGCCATCAGAGGCTATGACGTCGATGGTGAGACGTTCGACCTGCATGACTTCGTAAAGGCCTCGGCGATTCCGCAGGGCGTCGCCACTCAATTCCTAGAGGAGGACACGCTCAGGCACGAGCAGCAGTGCCGGGTGCGTTGGTGGCTCTCGCTCGCCACCTATGCAAAGGCGATGAGGAGTCCCTGGGCGCTGGACGGCCTCGATAAGGACTCTGCATATGTCGGCGTCGGCTATAGCCTGCGCAATCGGCCCGGCGAGGATGGGAATGTGATCCTGGGTTGCAGCCACCTCTACAGTCCAAACGGACTTGGACTGCAGTTTCGGCTGAGCAAGATCGAGAACCCGATCATGCGCAGGAAGAACCCCTTCATGAGCTTCGACGACGCGCGGCGTCTCGGCGAGGGCATCCGGGAGCTGTTTTTCGAAGCCAACCTTAGGCTACCGAAACGTGTCGTGGTGCATAAGCAAACGCCGTTCTTGAAGCAGGAACGCCAGGGGTTGCAGGCCGGCTTGGAAGGAATTGGGTGCGTGGAGCTTCTGCAGATCCACATCGACGACACGCTTCGGTATGTGGCGTCGCGCGCAAATAGGAAGGGTGATCTGGAGATCCACGGGTACCCGATCCACCGAGGGACTACCGTCGTGGTGGACGATGCTACGGCGCTGTTGTGGGCGCATGGTGCCTCCACCGCGCTCAAAGCCAATCGCACGTACTACCAAGGAAAGCGCCGAATTCCTGCGCCGCTTGTGCTGACTCGGCATGCTGGGACAAGCGACCTCATGACGCTGGCGGCGGAAATCCTTGGGCTCTCGAAGATGAATTTCAACAGCTTCGATCTCTATGGGCAGCTCCCGGCCACCATAGAAACGTCGAGGCGAGTCGCCAGGATTGGCGCCCTTCTGGATAGGTACGCAGACCGGTCGTACGACTATCGTCTGTTCATGTGAATTCGGCGCTTGAAGCGTAAGCGTGGCCTCACGGCCCTCTGGCGCGCCAGCGGCGTCCTGACCAAGATCGGCTGATCCTGCGCACCTGCGATGGTGTGCATCAGGCATCGCTAACGCACACCATGGCCGATCAACACACGCCCTCCAGCGTAGGCGGACGGCCAAGTCACCTTGACGTCCAGCCTAGAGGTCGTCTCAGCTCTTGCTGTACGGGGGCTCGATGTTGTGTGCTGAGAGCGTCGCCTCATAGTGATCGAGCAGCGATTGCAGCTGGTCGCGGATGTACGCAAGCTCATCGGCAACTTCGGTGTTCAGCGATAGAACGTCGGTGTGTACTCGATTGAGTTCGCGGACCAGCCCATTCAAGGTGTCTCCCTGGATCAATACGCCTGGGAATTGACGCCCGGGATGCCGCACGACTGCGGCATTCGTGGTGTCTGAGTAGATTTCAACGGATTGCTCTCGCATTGCATGAAGCCGGTACTCGGCGATTTCTAGTCTTGATGGGGAGCATGCCAGCGGTGCGGCAGGAGCTCGTCGATCCGGCTGGCTGGCTGCAGCGGCAGACGCTCCAGGACGTCGCGCAGATACGCATATGGGTCGTGCCCGTTGATGCGCGCGGAGTGCAGCAGGCTCATGATGGCCGCGGCCCGCTTGCCGGCGCGCAGGCTGCCGGCGAAGAGCCAGTTCGCTCTTCCGAGAGCAATTGGGCGGATTTGGTTTTCTACCCAGTTGTTATCAATTGGCAGGCGTCCGTCGCCCAGGTAACGCGTTAGCGCTTCCCAGCGTCGTCGGCTGTAGTCGAGAGCCTTGGCGGTCGCTGAGCCGCCTGGCACTTTCTGGCGGTGCTCGTCGAGCCACTGCTTGAGCGCGTCGGCTACGGGCTTGGCTCTCTCGAGTCGAAGGGCCCGTCGGTCCTCGATGCCCAGCCCGGCTGCGTCGCGCTCGACGTCGTACAGCGCCTGGAAGAACTTCAGCGCCTGCTCGCCGACCTTGCTCTGGTGGTTGACCCAGAGCTCGTGGAACTTGCGTCGTGCGTGCGCCATGCAACCCGCCTCGGTCACGCCCATGTCGAAGCACTGCTTGTAGCCACTGAAGTCGTCGACGACCAGGCTGCCCTTCCAGCTGGCGCTGGTGCCGAGCTGCAGGAAGTCCCTTGCGTTCTGGCCACCACGGGTCTCCGCGAAGTTGAAGACCACCGCTCTGATGTCATGGAACTGTGTCGTGCACCAGCTCCACATGTAGGCCCGGTGCGTCTTGCCTTTGCCAGGCTTGAGCATCGGGACGGGTGTCTCGTCGGCGTGCAGCACCGGGGCCTTCAACAGCTCTGCCGTCAGCGCGTCCACGAGCGGCTGCAGCTGCACCCCGCACTCGCCGACCCACTGCGCGAGGGTTGAGCGCGCGATGGCCATGCCAGCGCGCTCGAAGATGGCTTCCTGCCGGTACAGCGGGAGGTGGTCGAGGTACTTGGCCACCAGCACCTGCGCGAGCAGCCGTGTCGTCGGGATGCCCTTGTCGATGATGTGCGGGTCCATCGGCGCCTGCACCAGCGTCTCGCACTCGGCACAGACCCATTTGCCCCGGACGTGGCGCTCGACCGTGAAGATACCGGGGGTGTAGTCCAGCTTCTCGCTGACGTCCTCGCCGATGCGCTTCATCGTGCAGCCGCACTTGCACGTCGTGCTGGCCGGCTCGTGATGCACGTCGTGGCGCGGCAGGTGGGCTGGCAGCGGAGCCCGCTTGGGCTGGCGCTTCTCGCCGTCGGGCTTCTTGGGCTGGGCGTTCTCGATCTCGCGCGCCACCGCCGCCAGGTCCATGTCGAACGTCTCGTCGAGCAGGCTCTTCTGCTCGGATGTGTAGGCCTCGCTCTGCGCGGCGAACTTCAGTCGCTTGAGGACCGCGTTCTCGTGCGTGAGCTTGTCGACGAGGGTCTGCTTGAACAGCAGCGCCTTGTCCTTGCGCACCAACTCGGCGCGCAGTGCGCCCACGACTTCCCGCAGCTGGTTGGCGTCAAGACTGTCGATGGCGTGGTCAGCGATCACGGGGATTAATCGTGCCAATGACAGCGCTCACGCGCCATCGGTGGATGTCGCAATTGCTGGCTACAGCAGGGTGATGACGCCGGCGTCACCCAGACGCTGCCACGGCAGACCGAGGACGAGTGCGTTGAGTTGCTCCGTCGTCAGCGTCAGGGTGCCGCCGACATCCCTGGGCCAGGAGAACCGGCCGCTGTTGAGCCGGCGAGCAGCGAGCCACACGCCGATGCCGTCATGCACGAGAACCTTCATGCGGTTGGCGCGACGGTTGGCAAAGAGGTAGGCATGGTGGGGCCTGGCGGCGCCGAACACGTTGACCACGCGAGCCAGCGCGGCCTCGGTGCCGGCTCGCATGTCCAGCGGCTCGACCGCCAGCCACACGGCGTCAACGCGGATCACCGCAGCAGCTCGCGAGTCCACGCGGCAAGCTCTGCCGCTGCGCTGACCGGCCAGGTGACCATGATCGAGACCGGCCCGCGCCTGAGTTCGACTCGGACATCAGGCACCACCGCAGCGGACTCTGCCGGCGCGGGAAGCGGGAGCGCGATGAACTCCCTTGCCTTAGCGAGTTCGGCAGGAGCCTGGCCCTGAGACAGCTGCCTCCAGCGGTGAACGACGTTGGCATTGATGCCATGGGCCATCGCTACCTTGGCCACTGACGCGCCGGGCTCGCTGCATTCGGCCAGCACCTGCGCCTTCTTTGTCTCGCTGTATCGCCGCCGTGTCTTCTTGTCGCTTGTCATGCGTCCACCTAAGTTACGTGGACAGCATCCTTGTCGCAAGCGACAGCCGGTTCAAGATGACTTTGCCGGACGCCTACCCTCCAGCCGCCGCAGGCGCGACCACAGCCCCGAACTCAAGCGCGAGCTGGTCCGGCAATGTCTGCTGCCCGGCGCGTCAGTGTCCAGCATCGCGATGGCCCACGGGATCAACGCCAACCTGGTGTTCAAATGGCGCCGCGAACATCGCGCTGCCGTGGCCGCCAGCCTTGAACCCGCACCAGCGTCAGCGCCAGCACTCCTGCCGATCACACTCGCGCCGGCCACATCGGACGGCATGACGCAGGCCTCACATTCCGTGCCGTCGTCGTGCGCAGCCCGCGCCAACGCAGGCAGCATCGAACTGGACTTCGCCGGTGCGCGGCTTCGACTGCGTGGCACGGTCGACCAAGAGAGCCTTGTCGCGGTGCTTGCTGCACTGCGCTGCGTTGCATGATTGGCCTGCCGTCGGGTACTCGCGTGTGGCTTGTCGCTGGCCACACCGACATGAGGAAGGGCTTCGATGGCTTGGCCGCTGTGGTGCAGACGGCCCTGGCCGAGAACCCGTTCGATGGCCACGTGTTCGTCTTCCGCGGTCGGCGCGGCGACATCATCAAAGTGCTGTGGTTCGACGGCCAGGGATTGATGCTGCTGGCCAAGCGCCTGGAGCGGGGCCGCTTCGTCTGGCCACAGGCCGCCGACGGCCGTATCACCCTGTCTGCAGCCCAACTCTCGATGCTGCTCGAAGGCATCGACTGGCGCATGCCAACTCGGACGCAATCCCCTCAGTTGGCCGCATAGGTGAGCATCTCGGGAGTGATCCCGATGCAGGCTCGCTGCCCTCGTCGCACACTGAGCTTCGTGCCGCAGGACATCGACCCGATCAGCCAACTGCCCGACGACGCGCAGTTGCTGAAGCAGCAACTTCGCGCCAGCGCCAGCGAAGTGCAGCGGCTCAAGCTGTTGGTCGACAAGCTTAAGCTGCAGTTGGCTCGCCGCGTGCGCGCGCAGTTCGGTGTCTCCAGTGAGCGATTCGATCTGCAGGCCAGTCTCATCGAGCCGGTGGTGTTGGAGGAATTGCCCGTACGCAAGCCGGCAACACCGGCGGCCAATGACGGCAGCGTCGACCGCAGCCTGCCTGCTCATCTGCCTCGCGAACAGCAGGAGATTCGCCCCGCCACCACTGCAGCGCACCACGACGCCGCGGGGCAATCCTGCGGCTGTACCGCTTGCGGCGGCCGGCTGCGCAGCATCGGCGCCGACGTCTCGGAGCACCTGGAGTACGTGCCGGCGCGCTTTAAGGTCATCCGCACCGTGAGACCCAAGCTGGCATGCACGAAGTGCGAGGCCATCTTCCAAGCCAGCGCCCCGAGCCGGCCGATCGCACGAGGTCTTGCGGGTCCAGCACTGCTGGCCCACGTGACGGTATCGAAGTATTGCGACCACGCCCCTCTGCACCGCCAGAGCCGGGTCTACGCCAGAGAAGGCGTCGAGATCGACCCCAGCACGATGGCCGGCTGGATCGAGCAGGCTCACAGCCTGTTCGACCCTCTCGTCGCCGCGCTGGGCCGGCACGTGCTGCATGGCGCCAAGGTGCACGCCGACGACACGCCAGTCAAGGTGCTCGCGCCAGGCGAAGGCAAGACGCGCACCGGGCGGCTGTGGGTCTATGTGCGCGACGACCGGCCCGCAGGTGACAGCGCCCCGCCCGCCGTCTGGTTCCGTTACTCGGCCGACCGCAAGGGCGAGCACCCGCAGCGCCACCTGCGCGACTTCCGCGGCATCCTGCAAGCCGATGCCTACGGCGGCTGGAACGCGCTGTACGACACAGGCCACGTGGTCGAAGCGGCCTGTTGGGCGCACGCACGAAGACCGTGGTGGGATCTGTACGAGCAGCACCGTGACGACACCGGCCTGGCGGCACAGGCACTGCGCCACATCCAAGGGGTGTATGCGATTGAAGCGGAGATCCGCGGCAGCCCACCCGACGTGCGACGCCAGCAGCGACAGGCGCGGGCGGGGCCCCTGCTCGAGGCCTTTCATCGCTGGTTGCAGGGGGTGCTCACCCAGGTATCGACGAAGTCGGAGCTGGCCAAGGCGGCCCGGTATAGCCTGGCGCGCTGGAACGCATTGACCCGCTACGTGGATGATGGTCGCATCGAGATCGACAACTCGGCGGCCGAGCGGGCACTGCGTGGGGTCGCGCTCGGGCGTAGCAACTACCTCTTCATGGGCTCGAACGCCGGCGGGGAACGGGCAGCGTCGATGTACAGCTTGATCGAGACCGCCAAGCTCAACGGGCTCGACCCCGAGGCCTACTTGCGCGAGGTGCTGCAATGCATCGCCGACCATCCGGTGAACCGCATCGACGAGCTGCTGCCGTGGTCGATCGCCGCGCTGAAGGCGCTACGGCACGCGGCCTGACGGGGCCACTGTGAGCCCCGTCGGCAACGTGTCAGGGTGATTGGCAGTACCTGCTTTGGGTCGGATCAGCCCTCCGCAAGCGAATCCAGCGGGCTCCGTACGGCGCCACCGCCGAGCTTGAGAACGTGCGTGTAGATCATGGTCGTAGCCACATCCGCATGCCCGAGAAGCTCCTGCACAGTCCGGATGTCGCTGCCCGACTGCAGCAGATGAGTTGCAAAGCAGTGACGCAGCGTGTGCGGAGTCGCGGGCTTGGCGATGCCGGCAGCGTGCACCGCACGCTTGAAGGCGCGTTGGAAGGTCTGGTCGTAAAGATGGTGACGGCGGACGACACCGCTTCGCGGATCGGTGGAATGGTGATCTTGCGGGAACACCCAGAACCATGGCCAAGACTGGCCGGCGCGTGGGTACTTGCGCTCCAATGCGTGGGGCATCTCGACGCCCGCCGTGCCGGCCTCGACATCGGCCGCCCACACCAGCCGAGCGCTCCCAAGTTGGTGCCGCAGTTCAGGCACCAGCGAGTGCGGCAGCATCACGACGCGATCCTTGGCTCCCTTGCCCTCGCGCACGATCAGCGCCCGCTGCGCGAAGTCCAGGTCCTTAACCCGCAGTTGCAGGGCCTCGCTGATTCGAAGGCCTGTGCCATAGAGCAAACGGGCCAGCAGCCGATGCTCGCCTTGAAGCCCGGCGAGCAGGAAGCGCACCTCATCAACGCTGAGGACGACGGGCAGGCGCCGGTGGCGCTGCGGGTGGCCGATCTCCTGCAGCCAGGGCAAGTCATGGCGCAGCACCTTGGTGTAGAAGAACAGCAGCGCCGACAGGGCTTGGCTGTGCGTCGACGGTGCGACCGACCGGTCGTTTGCCAAGTGCGTCAAGAACGCTTCAACCTCCGGCCCACCCATCTCGCCAGGGTGCCGTAATCGGTGAAAGCGGATGAAGGCCCTCACCCAGTAGACGTAGGTCTCCTCGGTCCGCGGGCTGTAGTGCATCAGCCGCAGGCGTTCTCGCAACTGGTCCAGCACCCGGGTCGCGCGCAGTGGCGGCAGGTCCGGACTGGACCGCGGGCGCAGGTATTTGCGAGGGGCCGCAACGGGCGGCACAACTGGCATCATGGGCGCTCCCCAGGCGGCCATCTCCCCTCGGCGAGGTGGTTGTCGGTGTGCCGCTTTTGCCGGAAATTTAATGCTGTATAAACGTACAGTCAAATGGGAGAAACTGATGGCACGTCAACGGCTTGCCGGAGATCCAGGTTGCCGATCTAGAGCGCAACTCGTCTGCCTAGGCGGCGTTAGCTGTCTCCCGAGAACACGTTATGCAGCAGGCTAGGTTGAACTCCATCACCGGCGTTATGCCTTGCTTCCGCGGCGGCGTCGTCGCGTCGGCGGCCGAGGGTTCCGCGCGGTCGGGTGAGCGCGTGGCGTTGTGCCGCCTAGGCGGCGCCCGGACCTGGACTCCGCGCTGCATTGCGCTTCCGGCTAGTCCACCAGGCCTGCTCGCCTCAGCCCTCGGCGGACTACAGCTTCGGCGGCATCGCGCTGCCACCATCGCCGTGGCTTCGAGTGCCGAGGCTCGGCATAACCGGTCATTCCAGCGGACGCCTTCGGCGCCCGCTGAACTTCGACGTTGAACCACAGAAGACCGCGCCATGCCGCCCATTTATCCGAGGTCGCCAATTGCGCTCGCCGACGCACGGGCAGTAGTAGTCGCGTGGGCTTTCTTGTTACTTCTTGGCGTCAACTGGCTTGCCCACATGTGGCTTCGTCCCGCCAACGAAGTGCTACTGCCAATCAACTTTGCGCTCTTTGCGGTTGCGGCCGTGGCTCATTTGGTCCTGAGCTTCCGCCACAAGTGTCCGGCTTGTGGGAAGCATCCCACCATCCAAGGCTTCACGCCGCCCCACTCGGAGTCAGTAGGCCAATCTCGCCTTTCAGGCTGGGGTGGCGTGGTCATCAATGTCATCCGTCGTCGCAGGCTCATCTGCATTCACTGCGGTGAGAAGTACCGCATCCAATGAGCACTACTGCAGGCCCGCTGTGGTTCAACCCGTCGCTGCAGCGGACGGCTACGCCGCCCGCTGAGCTTTATCGTTGAACAGCACGCCCGTGAAGAGCGTTCCACCGGGATCTGTCGTGGTCGTCGTCATTTCGCCGGACCAGAGACCTCAGCTCGTTGAACTATCAGAGGAAGATCAAGTTGCGACGACGTTGCTTCTGGGTGGCGTCGCGTTTACAGACACCGGAACAGGCGATTGGCAGGGCTTCTACGACTGGCTCAGAAACCAAGAAGGTCAGGTTCTTGGCGTCAGGCAGTGGGTTGACGATCCGAACTCACTCCTCTTGACGGGGAGCTTCTCGGGCGCAGAAGCAGATTCGAAACACGGTGTCCTGATGATCTACTTTGGGGATGAACGAAAGTTCGACGAAGCTTCTTCTGGCGATCAATGCTTTGGCAATAACCGCTTGCTGAGGGCCGGGAGCAAGGTCGCGGTTACGTTCTCGGCCAGCTATCTGGCATGAATCGATAATGGCCCGTACTCGAGCTGTCCAACCCTTCGCTCCAGCGGACGGCTTCGCCGCCCGCTGAGCTTTTACTACAAGGGCTTCCCCGGTAGTCAAACGAAACGAATCCGATGGACCGCTCTGCGGGCCATTTGTTCATCTGCATTTCCCTCAAGACCTGCAGCCGTGGCGTCGGTAGGCGCTGACAAGGACAACAAGGTGCGGACTGGCCAAACTACAAACGGTCATTCGTGTGGCACTCGATGCCACGGACCCTGATGAAGGACGCACGCGGGGGACCCATTCGTTAGCCGGCAAGTCTTGCGCCGCCCTTGAGCTCATCGGTCACGCCCCGCGCAGGTCCAAACCTGTTGTCATCAACGTTTGCCGTCACACGGCGGTGGTTCTGTGTTCCTTCGGGTTCAATGGGTGGCGAGTGGACGCCAGTTCAGGCAGGCAGCGCAAACGCTTCACCGCGCCTCAACACGGCCCAGGCCATGCGCGCGTTCTTGGCTGCAATCGCCACCGCGGCTCTCCAGTAGCCTCGTCGCTCGGCCAGCGCCACGGCCCAGCGGCTGATGGGGTCGGTCTTGTTCTTGGCCACCGCTAGCAGCGCCTTGGCACCGAGTACCAGCAGGTTGCGCAGGTAAGCGTCGCCGGCCTTGGTGATGCGCCCGAGCCGGGTCTTGCCACCCGAGCTGTACTGGCCCGGCGCCAGGCCCAGCCAGGCGGCGAACTGGCGTCCACAGTCGAAGTCGTGCCCGTTGCCGATCATGGCCAGCAGGCAGGTGGCCGTGGTCGGACCTACGCCGTCGAGCTGCATCAGCCGCTGGGCTCGCTCGTCGTCCTTGGCCATGGCCTGGATGTGGGCGTCGTACTGCGCGATGCGCTCGTCCAGCCGGGTGACTTCGCTGAGCAGGTCGCCGATGACGGTGTTGGCGTAGCCGGGCAGGTCTTCCAGGCACTCGCAGGCGCGGCAGCGCACGGTGGCGGCCTTGAGCGGCAGCACGATGCCGAACTCGCTGAGCAGGCCGCGGATGCGGTTGAGCGTGGCGGTGCGCTGCTCGACGAACCCCTGGCGGGCGCGATGCACCATAAGGCAGGACTGCTGGTCGACGTCCTTGAGCGGTACAAAGCGCATGTGCGGGCGCTGGATGGCCTCGCAAATGGCGGCCGCGTCGGCCGCGTCGTTCTTGCCGCGCTTGCCCGTCATGCGGTAGGGCGTGACGAACTTCGGGGCGATCAGGCGCACGGTGTGGCCCGAGGCCTGGAACAGCCGTGCCCAGTGGTGGGCGCCGGAGCAGGCCTCCATGCCGATGACGCACGGCGGCAGGCTGGCAATGAGCTCGTGGAGCTTGTCGCGTGGCACCGCCGGGCGGATCAACTCGGCCTTGCCCACCTCGTTGACGCCATGAACCGCGAAAACGTTCTTGGCGAGGTCGATACCCACGGTCAGAATCGTCATGGACTTCCCCTTCCGAATGAGTTGATGAGAGATCGCACTTCCCATCGTGGCACTTGGTTGCCGTTTGCCGCAACGCGGCTGGTTCGGGACGGGGAAGTCCCTTTCATTCGTTAGTCATCACCAGGACGCCGAACTGTGGACCGAACTTCATCCACCAAACTCAGCCGTGGGGCGGAAGTCTCCGTCATGCTGATCGGTGCCGTGGGCGCTGCCGCCCTTTCGGCGTGGCTGTACCTCGATGAAGGAGCGCTGTCGCCGACTGTCATTCTTCTCGCTGTGCTGTCTCTTTGTGCACTCGTTTCAGTTTGGCGAGGCGACCGAGTGGCTTCGCCATTGATTGGCGCCTCATTCGGGGTCTACTTTTTGTGGCTAGCAGTCCTTGGTTACAGCTCGGGAGTAGTTGGCTTTCCATCTCGAACGGTTCCCGCTGCACTAGTCTCCAGAATAGAGTGGCCAATATTCTTCTGGCTTCTGTTGGCCTTGCCGGCAATCATCGGGGGATTCTGTCTTTGGGGAGCTGTGAATGATCTTCGACCTAATCGCCGTCGGTTTCGGTGATGACTAACCTGCCTTTGGAGCGGACCGCCTTCGGCGTCCGCTCATCTTCACGTTGCGCTGCAAGATGGCCGTGAGCCCACGCTTACCTTGAAGCGATCTTCGATCTGAGAGGCATCCGTAAGGTCCCGACGAGCCTTATGACCGCATGGCGCGCCGGCGCCGTTTCCCTCGAGCCTCGAAAGCGTGCATGGTCATGGTGAAAAGCCGCCCTGGGTCAGGCCTGCCGCCGCAAAATCAACGCATGAGCACCTTCAACGGGTTGGCAACAGACGGCTTCGTGGACCTGGGCGTTTTTCTTCCCGGCCTGACCACGGCCGAGGCGGCCAAACAGATCGCCAGGCTGCTAGGCTGCAGCAGCTTCACTGAGGCAGACGTCCTGCGGCCTCACCATTCTGAGGAACGTCCGCTGAATACCTACGGGGGCAACTTTGGCCTGCAGTCACTGCCGCTGCACACCGACTTGGCGCACTGGCACAGGCCACCACGCTACGTCATGCTGCGCTGCGTCGTCGGGAGCGTCTGCGTACGAACGCCTCTCTTGCATCACATGCGCGCCCTGCAGGGGGTTAACCCAGCGATCGTCCGGCGCGCGCTATTTCGGCCGCGACGCCGCTTGGCGGGGCGCATGTTCTTCGTACGAATCCTGGACGACCAACTCTTCAGGTGGGATCAGCTTTTCTTAGAGCCCGAGAACGCGGAAGCCGATCAGGTTCGCGAAGTGCTGACCACCCTAGCCGCTACGACAGCTACATCGGTGGGGCTCGACGAGACGGCACACACACTACTGATCGACAACTGGGCTGTCATGCATGGCCGAGATGCCGTGCCTGCAACCGCGATGTCGCGCTGCATTGAACGGGTCTACTTCGAGGGAGGCGGGGTATGAACGCAAAGACACCGCACGAGTGGTCTGCGCCGGCGTTGATGGCCAAGGCGCAACGGTATGCGGACCTCATGCTCGACCAGCCACGGGAGGACTGGAAGTTCGGCTTCTGGTCATCCTTGTGCTTGGAGATGCTGATCCGCGCGGCGCTTGCGCACACGTCACCCGTGCTTCTTGCAGAGCCCAAGGATTGGACCAATATCGCGCACGCGCTGGGCTTGAGACCCGCCGGCGCCAAGGCTCCCAAGTCTATCGGCGTCATTGACGCCGCGAATCGCATCAGCGCTCTGTATGCGGAGTTCAGCCGTGACGACGTCAACTTCTGCACCATTCATCTCCAGTGGCGCAACGCGGAGTTGCACACCGGCGAGCTGGCATTCGACTCGCAAGGCACCGCCTGGCTTCCGCACTTCTATGTCTGCTGTGACAAGCTGCTGGGCCTTGCTGGCTCATCCTTGGGCGAGCTCTTTGGCGCTCACGAGGCAGCGGTTGCTGAAACACTGATCCAGGCAATGCAGGACGAGACTGCAAAGTCCGTGCAAGGCGTCATCGCGAAGCACAAGCAGGCGTGGCTCGCTTTGGCAGATACCGAGCGCCAAAAGCTCTTCACGCGGGCGGCGACGCTTGCCGAGCGCTCGGTGGGCCACCGCGTGGTCTGTCCAGCATGCCAGTCGGCTTCGCTGACAGTCGGCGTGGCGGCGGGCCCCGGGATCGTGCAAATGGAAGACAACGTCATCGTCACCCGCACGCCGATGCTGCCGATCCATTTTGAGTGCAAGGCCTGCGGTCTCAAGATCAACGGCCTCTCGAAGCTCAACGCTTGTGGCTTAGGCGACACCTACACGTCTGCGTCCTACGAGGACCCCGTCACCTACTTCGCAGTCGAGCCGGAGATCCGATATATGGAGGCCGATATGGAGGACGACAACAACGAGCCGTAGTGCGGCGGCCGCCGTGAGCCGTCTCCCGGCCATGAGCCAATGGCCTGCACCAGGCAGATCCCGGCCGCTAGACCGGGGTTTGGTTGTGCAGGGCACCGCTAGAGCACGCAGATACATGACGGATCGCCTTGCGTGAACACAAGCGCTACGGCGTTGTGATACTCGGCTAGCCACTGGTACTTGGCTTGGACTGAGGGGACGTTCGTGCCGCCATGCGCCATCTCAATCGTGCGAGCATGACCGGCGAACCAGTAGCGCAGGTTTTCCAGTCGCCAGGCCTCCATTTGCTGGTCGCGCGCTTCTTCAGGTAGGCCGAGCAGAAACGACCGATTCGAAGACGTAGGAGTCCAGTCGATTTCCCTTGCAAAGATGGATAGATAGTCGAGAAAGCGAACGTGAATGGATTTTCCGGCAACCACACCGGTGTACTCCCGAATCATGCGTGGCAACGGGTCACTGTCCGTCGAATAGGCCTTCCGCTCTTGATGTTTCGCTAAGAATTCATAGACGCGATCGGTGACCGCGATCACCGGAACGCACGCAGTACCTTCCTGCGCGTAGGCATTCGCTAGGCTCTTGCTGACTAGCGTTGACCCGTCGCGGTACCACCAATCCAGATCAACGCCACCCCGCAGAAACAGCGCGTGCTCGATACAGGACGCCTGCGCGCACGCCATGGAGTGCAGCTCGCTCATGAAGGCATCAAACGTGCCGCTGACCTCGGTCATCTTTGATGCCAGCGGCACATTGACGATGACGGAGTCCGAAAAGGCTAGAACCGTCTTGGCATAGGCCGCATGAATTTCCCGTTCGGCGGCGTCCCTGGGCTTGTGCTCGAAGGCCTTGCGGATCCGCTTGATGCTCTTCAGCAGCGCTTGTAGATCACCCTGTGTATTGGCAGTCGCCACCTGCGCGCCGAACCCGAGGATGTCGAGGAACGCCGTCAACCCGAATGAAAGCTTTGACTTCTTGATCACCTAAAGCTCCTCATCAATCGCGACCGCCAACAAAAGAAAACCCCCGGCATCGCCGAGGGTCTGAACGCCGTCGCCGTCATCGCGGGCGCCTGCTCAGGGAGGAAAAGCAGGGAGCGGATGCTCAATGCGGATCGTAGGGGCCATGGCTGACCCCACCCTTTCATCGATCCCTAAGCTGCACCCGCTCCTCGACCCACCTGCGAACCAGCGTGCTCGCGTCGTTGCGCGCGTCCTGCAAGGCCTGCTCCCGTGTGTCCCGGTGCCGGATGCATTCATGTCGCAGCGCTGTCCCGCTCGTGGTGTCCACAGCGAACCGGACCACCCCCAGGTACCCCAGCTCGTAGAACTGCACCGAGGCCAACGCGCAGGCCGACCCATCGGTTGCAAAGAACAGGTTGTCCATGGGTTCTCCTTGACGCTTGGCGAGCGTGTGTTTATCGAAGGGTAGGAGGGAGTCGCAACCGGTTCAAGTCATGACCATGGGAAGGCCCTATCGGAAGTCCCTGCTGCTGGTCTCCAACTCACCTAACCATCCTGTCAGGTCTTCCACTCTCTGGGCGATCAGGCTGCAGGCGTCACCCTGCCGCTGCCACCGTCCCCGGACAGCGAGTAGCCGTGACCCCAGCAACTCCTTGCGCTGTGCCTCCTTGACGCTTGGCCAGACGATGACCTGCACATTACCCGTCTCGTCTTCCAGACTGACGAACATCACGCCCTTGGCCGTCTCGGGTTGCTGGCGCAACGTGACGATGCCGCAGTAGTCCAGCTCGCGGCCGTCGCGCATCCGTGAGAGCTGCTGGGCCGTGACGAAGCGACGCTGCTTGAGCCTCGGCCTCAACAGCTGCAAGGGATGGCTGCGCAGCGTCAGGCCGAGGGTGCGGTAGTCCCACACCACCTCTTCACCTTCGGCAGCGGCTTGCAGCTCCAGCACCGGCTCGTCGACCGGCGCCTGGCGCAGCAGCTCGGGCGGCTTGCGCAGCGCGGCAGCGTCCCACACCTGCTGGCGCCGGTGGCCGCTGAGGCTCATCAACGCATCGGCCGCCGCGAGCTGCCGCAGATCCTGGTGCTCCAGATCCGCCAGGCGCGCAAGCTCCTCTGCGCTCTCGAAGTAGGCATGGGTGCGCGCTTCCATGATCCGACGAGCCGATGCCTCCTTCAGCCCCTGCACCAGCCGCAGTCCCAGCCGCACGGCGGGCTGGTGCTCAATGTCCTCCAGCGTGCAGTCCCAGTCGCTGTGCAGCACGTCGGCTGGCCGGACTTCGACGCCATGCCGGCGCGCATCCTGCACCAGCTGGCTCGGCGTGTAGAAACCCAGCGGCTGGCTGTTCAGCATCGCGCACAGGAACTCCGCCGGGTGATGCTTCTTCACCCAGCAGGAGGCATAAACCAGGATCGCAAAGCTGGCCGCATGGCTCTCGGGGAAACCGTAGCTGGAGAAGCCCTTCATCTGCTCGAACACATTCCTCGCGAAGTCAAGGCTGTAGCCGCGGGCCAGCATGCCTTCGATGATGCGCGGCTCGTACTTGTTGAGGCTGCCGGTGCGTCGCCAGGCTGCCATGGCGCGCCGGAGTCCGTCGGCCTCGCCCGGCGAGAAACCGGCACAGAGGATGGCCAGCTGCATGCACTGTTCCTGGAACAGCGGCACGCCGAGGGTGCGCCCCAGCGCCTTCTCGATCTCCGGGCTCGGGTAGGTCACCGGTTCCTGCCCGTTGCGGCGGTTCAGGTACGGGTGCACCGAGCCGCCTTGGATCGGCCCGGGCCGCACGATGGCCACCTGCACCACCAGGTCGTAAAAGCACCGCGGCTGGTGCCGAGGCAGCATCGACATCTGCGCCCGGCTCTCGATCTGGAAGACACCCACCGTGTCCGCCTTGCAGATCATGTCGTAGGTCTCCGGGTCCTCCGCCGGGATGTCCTGCATCTCAAAGACGTGACCCTTGCGCAGACCAATGAGGTCCAGCGACTTGTGCAGCGCCGTCAGCATCCCCAGGGCCAGCACGTCGACCTTCAGCAGCCCCATCAGGTCGAGATCATCCTTGTCCCACTGGATCACCGTGCGGTCTTCCATCGCGGCGTTCTCGATGGGCACGATGCGGCTGAGCGGCCCATTGGTCAGCACGAAGCCCCCCGGGTGCTGACTCAGGTGCCGCGGAAAACCCTGCAGCTGCTCGACCAGCGTGCGCAGCTGCTTGATGAGCAGGCTGTCCTTGTTGAGGCCGGCCTCAGCGATGACGTCGTCGCCGATGGCGGTGTCCCACTGGCTGACGCCCTTGCTGAGGCGCTCCAGCGCTTCCTCGTCCAGCCCGAGGGCTTTGCCGACATCCCGCAGCGCGCTCTTGGGCCGGTAGCTCGTCACGATGGCCGTGAGCGCGGCGCGATCGCGCCCGTACTTGCGGTAGAGGTACTGGATGACTTGTTCACGCTTCTCGTGCTCGAAGTCGACGTCGATGTCCGGCGGCTCACCACGCTCCTTGCTGATGAAGCGCTCGAACAGCATCGAGCTGCGCAGCGGGTCCACCTCCGTCACGCCGCAGCAGTAGCAGACCACGCTGTTGGCCGCCGACCCGCGACCCTGGCAGAGGATGCCTTGGCTGCGGGCGAAGGCGACGATGTCGTAGACGGTGAGGAAGTAGTGCTCGTACTGCATCTCCGCGATGAGGGCGAGCTCATGTTCGATCTGAGCCTGAGCCTCCGCCGGCACGCCATGCGGCCATCGCCGGCCCGCGCCCTCGTAGACGATGCGGCGGAGGTAGCTCTGCGGCGTCTCGCCGGCGGGGATGACTTCGTCCGGGTACTGGTACTTCAGCTCATCCAGGCTGAACTCACAGCGCTCGGCCACGCGCAGCGTCTCCAGCATCAGCTCCGGCGGGCAGCGCTCGGCGATGCGTCGGCGGGTCCGCAGGTGCTGCTCGGCGTTCTGGCGCAGCTTCAGGCCGCACTCACGGACGGGCATGCGCAGCCGCGTGGCGGTCAGCACGTCCTGAAGCGGCTTGCGCGAGCGGACGTGCATGTGCACGTCGCCGACCGCGACCACCGGCACGGCTGTCAGCTCGCTGCACTCGCGCAGCTTGTAGAGCTGGATCTCATCGTCGAGGCGCCGCAACTGCTCCCAGCCGAGCCAGCAACAGCCGGTCCAGTGCCGCAGCAGCCACTTGGCGATGGTCTGCATTTGCTCCAAGGTGCAGCTGCGGTCTGGCACCGCGATGACGACGCAGTCGGCGAGCGTCGTGCTGTCGATCTCATCCAGGTCGAGGTGATAGGTTCCCTTCTCGGATCGCCGGCGCAGGTGGGTGATGAACTCGCAGAGGTTGCCGTAGCCATTGCGGTTGGTGGCCAGCACGACGAAGCTGAACGGCGTGTCCGAGCGCACCTCGAACTGGCTGCCGACCAGCAGCTTGATGCCGGCCTCCTTGGCCGCCACGTGGGCGCGGACGATCCCGGCCAGGCTGCATTCGTCGACGATGGCGATGGCGCTGTAGCCCAGCGCCTTGGCGCGCTCCACCAGTTCCTCGGGGCGGCTCGCACCGCGCAGGAAGGTGAAGTTGCTGACGCAGCGCAGCTCGGCGTACGGTGGAATCACAGCGATGCCTCAACCGAAGATGCCGTGCAGGTACCAGGCGACGCTGTCGTCGAGCTTGGTTTGGAACACCCACAGCAGGCCGGCATGCTTCGACTCAGCGACCCAGTAGTCGCGAACGACCAGGCGGCCCGTGCCCGCGTCTTCGTCCCGGTCCCACCAGCCGGCCTCGATGCGCTGAGGGCCCGCCAGAAGTTGCAACTCGCCCTGATAGACCGGCCGGTGGTTGCGCACAGCGAGCTTCAGAGGCTCGCGCAACGCCCAGGTCGGTTGAGGCAGCTCCGTGGTGGCCACGGGCCGGCGGGGCAGCGGCTCCGCTGCAGGCTGCCAGTGCGCCATCCATTCCTGACGGTGGTCCTCATGCACCCGACAGCGCTTGATCGCGTCCGGCCCCAGGCGCGCCGCCATGCGCTCCAGCGTCAGGTGCGCCGCCTCACCCTCCTGCACGGTGTCCGGCAGCAGGGACAGGTTGGCATCTCCCTGGTCGTGCACCTCGTCGGCGGTCAACTCCAGGTCGCCAACCGGCGCGAGCAGCTGCAGCTTGGCCAGGTGCTCGGCCAGCAGCCGGCACAGGTGCTCGACATCCCGCGTGGGGTCGGCCGTGCCCACGGTCAGCTTGCCGCCCGATCCTGCCTCACGCGAACGCATGCTGTCGTGCCACCAGTGCAGTGTGAAGGCCGTCGTGCCGGCGTGTCGCGCCGCGAGCCAACCGCACATCTGGACCAGCAGACGGCGCGCACCTTGCAGGAGGGCCGGTGCGTGTTCGACCCGGAACGGCAGCTCCAGGCGTGCGCGGAAGGTGTCGGGCAGGACTTCCCACTCGTGCGCCTCCGGCTCGTGACCGTAGGCCCGGTCCAGTGCCTGGCGTAGCTCACGCCCGAAGCGCCTTGCGAGGCCGGCACGAGGCAGCGCGCGCAGATCGCCCAGCGTCCGGCACCCCGTCTGCGCAAGCGTCGTGGCGTGCGGCCGCACGTTGCTGAGGCTCTCCATCGGCAGCCGGTCCAGCAGATCCTGCAGCGGGCGTTTGAAGCCGTTCTCGATGTCGCAGCGGGCCAGTGCATGCGCTGCCAGGCTGGTGGAGGCCCAGGCGACCTTCTGGACGCCCAGCTCGTTCGCTTCCGCGACGACCCGGTCGCGCAAAGCCCGCTTGCCCCCGAACAGGCGTGTGCTGGCCTCGACCTCCATCAGGACGGCGTCTTCAGAGAGGGTCACCCGGGGCGTGAACTGCAACGCCCAGACGGCCACGGCACGAAGCGCGTCAAGGCTCGGAGGCTGGGGCGTGTTCGGATCGCTCGCGCACGGCGGCAGCAGCAGGGCTGACCACAGCATGGCTGGGCTCGACAGGGATGAGGCGGCTGGGCCAGCGCAGCCGCGGGGTCATGATCTTGTTCAGCCCACCTGGCACGGAGGACAACATCAATGTCGCGTCCAGCGGCGTGCCCTTGCGCTTGAGCACTTCGACGGCGATCAACCAATCGGTGAGCACACGCACCACCACGCGAAGCGGTGCGGCCGACGCGTCGCGGGCCGCGTTCAATGGCCGGCATAGGAACACCGGCCCCTTGCAGCGGCCTGCGAGGACCTGCAGCCGGCGGATCTGCTCGGCCCGCACGAGCGGCAGCCAGGCCACGGTGGCACCGAAGCTGCCGGACTTGACCAGCTGCTCGGTGGCCCACAGCCGGTCCCGGGGCGTGTCGACATCGACCCAGACCAGGTGGCGCTCGTCGATGCCGTCGTGCCGAAGGCCTGGGGCATGGGGCGCCATCGATGGTCCGACGAGGGCCACCGTGCGTCCGGCACCGGTCAGCGCCGACAACGCGGGGCTGAGCAGCCGAAGCTCGGCGACAGAGAACTGGGGCACCAGCACTTCAGTGAGTGATCCAAAGGGCCACCCGCTGCCAGGCAGCTCGGCGTCCAGCTTGGCGAAGCCACTGGCCAGCGTCTCGGCCACCGGGCCGCCCAGCTGATCGCCGCGCCACAGGGCTGCTTCCACCTGCGCAGGCAGCGGCTCGCCAAGGCTGGCGATGGCGTTCTGCGAGGGTGGAGGCAGGCTGGCGAGCGGCGGCGCCGTGTCCAGCCCGGCGATGGCGGGCGGCATGAGAGTGGCGAGTAAAACTGTATGGATATACAGTATATGGAACGTCGGCCGCCGTCCAGTAGGGCAAGATGCCCTGGACGGGCAGGAGTTGGCGAGCGAGGCTTCAGACTGCCCTCAAAACCCTGTGAGCCACCGTTGACGGGCCAACGCCCCCTGGACGAATCCCATGTGCTATTCCGCCCAGATCCGCGCCGACTACCGCGACTACACGCGGCTCTTCGGTGCGCACCTCAGCATCAAGGAGTTCGTGAAGCTCTTCTACGGCCGGCAGGAGGCCAGGCTCAAGATCCCCAAGGCGCTGGAAGCCGCGTTCGAGCGTGACGCGTCAACGCCTGAAGAGCTGGAGATCCGCGGCCTCATCGAGGCCTTCAAGGCGGATCGCGCGATGGCGCTGGAGCAGGAGCTGTTCGCGCAGCGCAAGCGCCTGGCGGACGCCGAGCGGACCCTGCAGACCAAGCAGACTAAGAGCGCGCTGGACAGCCAGCGCATCGCAACCGCGAAGATCTCGAAGGCGCGGCTCGACCTGGAAGACCTGCGACGCACCGAGCTGCTCGACCGGGATTCGCGCATCTTCCCGGGCGTCTACGCGCCGGTGATGGTCGTGCGGGATGGTCAGAAGGTGGTGCTGCCGATGCGCTATCAGTGCCGGCCGGCGGGACGGCCGGCGTCGTACGACGTCCAGTACCCCGGCACCTACAACGCCCGCCGCGACAACCTCGAGAAGTTCTGGCGTGGGCACTTCGGCGTCACTCACGGGATCATGATCGTCAATGCCTTCTACGAAAACGTGAAGCGACACGACATGGAGCACCGCGAACTGGCGCCTGACGAGAAGCCCGAGAACGTCGTGCTCGAGTTCAAGCCCAGTCCGCCGCAGGACATGCTCGTGGCCTGCCTGTGGTCGCACTGGACGCAGCACGGCGAGCCGGAACTGCTGTCCTTCGCGGCCATCACGGATGAGCCGCCGCCCGAGGTCGCCGCTGCCGGCCATGACCGCTGCATCATCCCGATCAAGCCAGAGCATGTCGACGCGTGGCTGAACCCCGACCCGTCCAACCTCAAAGCGCTCTACGACATCCTCGATGACCGCGCGCCCGCCTTCTACGAGCACCGACTCGCGGCCTGACGGAGAAGAAGATGAGCGCGCTGCAGGGGGGCAATGCCAGCCAACTGGCGCTGGGCGGCTTCGGCGAAGGGAGCGTCGTGAAGCTGGACGGCGGCAAGCGGCTGCGGCTGGATGACCGGGTGGACTTTTGTCCAGCGACACAGGCGTGGCAGACCACACGCGATGGCCCCGACGGCCCGGCGCAGGGCATCGGCTTCACGTCGTTGCTGGCGTACCTGAAACGGGTACGCGAGGCGGAAGGCCGCGCGGTGGAGGCACCCGCCGAGCGCGCTTCAGACCGGCAAGTGGTGTGCGACTACTGTGGCCGGCACGCCGAGCTGCACGGAGGCCTGGCGGTGTATCCGGATCGCAAGGATCTGGAGGACCGACAGTTTTGGGTGTGCTGGCCATGCAACGCCTGGGTGGGCTGCAAGAAGGGCACGGACGAGCCGTATGGAGAACTGGCGGATGAAGAGCTGCGTGAGGCCCGGATCTCAGCGCACAAGGCGTTCGATCCGGTCTGGCAGAACGAGCTGATGACAAAGTTGGACGCCTACAACTGGCTTGCGCAGGAGCTCGGTATCGCGCCGTCGGTATGCCAAATCGGACTGTTGACCCTTGAGGGCTGCATCATGGTCCGGGAGGCAGTTTGGGCGCGCTTTGGCGCGGTGGCCGCAACGCTACCGAGCCCACCAACACGCTGAGCGCACTCGAGCGGGCAGACGCCTGGGGTAGCTGGGTCGCCGTGACGGTTACGGTAATTACCGTAACGCGTTACGGTACCTGGCCGTGACGTCGATGGCACTGCGGCCACCCAGCAGCGCGTCGCGGCGGGTCTTCTGCTCTTGCAGCTCCTCTGGGGTCGCCGGCGGCCCCTCCAAGGTATAGATGCTGCCGGACCTGGTCAGGACCTGACCCCCTTCGACTTGCTCTACTGCGCTCGTTATCCTCAGCTTGCTTACGTTGACCCAACCGACGACGAGTCGCACCAAGCTGCCGTCGTCATCCACCACCTCAAGCACCGACCAGCAGCGCAGCGTGGCAGTTGACGGCGATTCAGGGAAACCAATGGGGGCCAATAGTTTCATCGCTCGTCCTCCTCCAGTCGAGTTGCGACTTTCATACCAAGTTGCGACTTCAACGCAGGTCGCAGCTGCTATCGGCGCTGCGGCAGCGCTCCCCCTCGGCTTTGAAAGGGTCAACGGCTTTCTTGACCCGGCCATCAGGCCCACTGAGTGGCGCGGCTCTTTCGCCATGAGATCGAGAACCTGCTCGCGCGTAAGGCCAGTGGCGAATATGCGTGCCGCTTTCGCCGCCAACTCAGGGGAGATGACGACGTGTTTGCCTGCGGCGATGCGCACTCGTTTCACTGGAAGTCCCTGGCAACCGTTCAGGCAGAAAGACCGCCGCTCATGCGCTCAAGAAGGACTTCCACCCGTTCAAGTCCGTCCTCGGTGAACAGCAACTCCGACGGTGTCGCGCCATTGAGCTCGGGCAACGGCTCAGTAAACCAGGCATCCAACCAATCGGACAGCGCCACGTCGTCGCGAGAGCCGCCGCTGCCTTCGATCATCTGCCCTAGCTTGCGCAAAAGCGTCGCCTTAGCTTGTGTGGGTACCTTCACGATGGCCGCCGCCCGAAGGTGATGCCCATGAAGTAGGGGCCTGCCCCGTTCACATGCAGCCCTTCCGGGCATTGGCGCGGCGCAACCGGCGGTTGGGCTTGGTGCGATGGCGCTGGCGCGGCGCCGTCGGCTCAACGCGCAGGATCAGCTCCTGCTCGATTGGCTGCTCGTGGTCCGGCACGACGCTGCAGTCGAATTTCTCGCCGGCTGTGTCCGCCAGCAAGACGCTGTTGCCGCCGGCTGACCTGCACCGCCACACCTCGCGGATCTCTCGCGAGGTCCATTGGTTCGTCGGCGACTTCCAGCCCGGCATCATGCAGACGATGCCCTTCACCCGGTGAGGTTCTATCGTGCTGAGCAGGTCGACTAGGTCGCTATCCCAAGCAATGCAAAGCGTGCGGGTGATGGTGCAGCCCGGGTGTTCTGCGTCAACATTCTCCACCGACACTAGAAACCAAGGAACGTGCAGAGTCAGTTCGATGACGCGCCAGTGCTGGCTGCCGGGTTGGGCCAGTTCGGGAGGAAAAGAAAACTCGAATTCCGGCTGGGAAACGAACATGTCGTGGTCGCCGTGAACGCTGATGGGATCACGGGCTCGATGTTGAACTCCAGCGGATTGTTCTGGCGGCCTCGCCATATCCAAATTCTTGATATGGCAAAGGGTCAGCTACGGTGCGAAGCTGAGAGATCCCCATGTTCAAAAGTCTGCACAGCCGCCACAACAAGATCTACCTGGACAAGCTCCGTCAGTTGCGGGAGTCCCGACAGCTTCGTCAGGCCGACCTCGGCAAGCTGCTCGGCCGCAGCCAGGGATGGGTGAGCTACGTCGAATGCGGCGAGACCACCCTTGACATCATCGAACTTCGCCAGTGGCTCGACGCCTTGGACTACAAGTTCCTGCGCTTCGTCAGGGAGCTCGATGCCGACCTCCGGGAGGTGGAGCAACTGCGCCTGCGCGTCAAGCCTCGCGAGCGGCGCCCGCGAGGCGCCTTGCACCAGCTCATCCAAGCCATTCCGAGGGATCAAGCCACTCCGGTGCCGGACCGCATCCGCAAGGGCACGAAGGGCTGATTCCTAGAGGACGGCTGAAGAACGCCATCGCAACCCCGGCTGGAGACTTGAGACACTGAACGAAGTCGCCCACGATGAAGCCTCGCCTACGGCTCGGCGAGGGGAGGCGCCGCCGCCAGGTCAGTGGCCGTCTTCGGCGTCGTCAGGCCGCAACAGGCCTGGCAGTTGATTGCTACGGATGCGCTTGTCCAGGCGCTTCACGAATTTTTCCATCGTCGTGCCGCAGGCTTGGCACCACAGTGCCAGTTCAAACACATCCAGGCGCCGCTTCCCCGACTCGGCGCGGCTCACCAGGTCCTGCCCAATGCCGAGCTCGGCCGCCAACTCTCGCTGATTCCAGCCTTTGCGCCTCCTCAGCTCCTGGAGTTCTTCCAGCAGGAAAGCGTATTTCTCGTTGTGAAGCGGGCTTCTCATCCAGCAGCAGTTGCCTATGCAACCCAGCAGGATCAGAGAGATGCCAAAATATGGGAAAACGCCATCAAACTGACTACCCGGGCGACACCGCGAATGGGGGGCGGCTGGTGCGCCGCAACGAGAGCACGCGCGTCGCGATTGACATCCCTTGCCCCTTTCGCCGTCGTCGATGGACGGGAGCGGCGGCAGGCCGCTGAGCCCGCAGGAGAGGAGGGCGCTGTCAGGAGACCGCCAGCGGCCGGCTCCGCAGCTGCAGCACGAACGCTAGGTGCAGTGCAGCAGGCAACGAGCATCGCCCCACTTCCTGCGCGGTCGGCATCGCGTTTTACCGCAGCCGGGACCGCCAGGTGCTGAACTCCAGCCTCGCGCAGATCTTCGACGAGCTGGGCAACGGGTTGATCCTTCGAGGCATGCCGATCGACATGTCGCGTGACGACCGGGTGCCGCACCTCAACGCGGACCGGGCATACGACCTTCTGACGGCGGCACTGAACGAGTACCGCGTCGCGCTACGCGCGTGCCGGCCCTCGCGCGTCAACCCCGACGGCCAGCCTCGTAGCACCTGAGCGTTCGTGATGACGCTGGCCAGCAGCCGCCACCATCGTCACCAGCAAACTGGACTTCACCGAGTGGGACCAAGCCTCCCGGGCCAACCGGCTGCTGGCCAGCGCGAGCCTGGACCGGCTGCGCCACAACGCCTACTGCCTGGTGCAGGACTCGCAGTCGTACCGGGCCCCGAAACAGATCGCCCAGGTCGCGAAATCGGCCTCGCAAAAGCCCTCTGAATGCACCCCGGCGTAGCCTCTCGGGACGCGCGTTTTACCCACCTGCTCCTGGCTCCAATATGCCCAACATCGGTGGCTCCATTACGGCGGTCGGTGACACCAATGACTTCGATGTCGTCGTGGCCGTATGACCGCACATCCTTCAACTGCGCTTTGAACCCTTGGATCCGCTTGATCTTCGCTGAGAGGGGGTGTTGTCAGGCAGCGGATCCAATAGCAGCTTTGTACCGCCGGGCAGCATCGAGGCGTTGTAGGCAAGTTGCCTGTGCCTGACGAGGAGCTTGTCGTACTTGCTCTTTAGCTCGTCGAATGCCGCCTGCAGGCGCTCGACTTCCGATTCCTCTGGATCATGATCGCGACTCCCACCAGCGGAGTCCGGAGCCACAAAGCGTGCATGGGCCTTGGTCCACGCATCGTTGATATCGTGGTTGCCGACGAGTGATTGCCTTGACCACGACTTCTCGCCGGCGAGTAGGTCGATTGAGATCTGCTGCTGCACATGGCTCCAGAACAAAGGTCGACGCTTCCACTTCTTCAGCAACTGCACGATGTGCTTGACATCGGCCTCTGTCATCTTGCGCATGGCTACTTCATTCCTACTGTGATTGCCATCTAGACACCGAACTTTCTGAGGCGTGAACGAAGCTCCGTACTTGAGAGTGCCGTCGGTGCTGGACTAAAGGTCACAATGGTTCCAAGTTTCACGGCGGGATCCGCTTCGACGCCAAGGATGAAGTCGCACCGATCAAGAATCTCCATCTTCTGCCGGAGATGCTTTTCAATGGACAGCAGTCGTGGGTTCTTGCGCAGCTTCTTGCCAGCGATCTGGATGATGCGAGTCGCCTCATCACGCATGTCGTTGATTCGGGGAAGTCGGCGCTGATCACCTTTTCTCCAAAGATGCTGGCCGCACCGCATGCAGTCCCCGAACATCTCGCAGGGATCTAAGGCCAGGTCCGAGCGGCAACCGCCAATCTCCGTGAACTGCTTCGGCGCGGCATTCTCGGCCAGAAAAATCTTCCGTTCCAACACACGTGCCGGTGATGGCGCCTGGTCAGCGATGGGGCCGATGAAGTCAGAGTCTTGATCGGGGTCGTACGTATCGATGGATTCTTTGACGATCTGGCTGGGTGTTCGATAGTCGTAGCTCTCGCCTGCCCAGCCGGACTCTCTGCCGGCGAGCTGGTTGGCAAACAGTGGGCTTACGCCAGCGATTAAGGCAGCCGTATGGTGATATCGACGGCTACGCTGGACCGACACCGAAGGAAAAGATCCATCCCCGTGACGGATCTCAAGGAGGCTGAACAGGACGGGTGCGTTGGCGCTGTTCCCAGCGACCCAGGCATTGAGAACCTGGATAGACAGCAGGGTTGGTAGCCACCACGTCCCCTTGCTCGCCCCACGAGCCAAGTGCGGGCTCTGCTCTGCACGGAAATGGACCGCCAATGCTGCATCCAGCCGCACGGACTTCTCGTTCGTGGTGTACGGCCAGTGCGGAAACTCGGAGCGCTTGAACTCGGCGAGAAGATGTGCAAGCAAGTCATCGCGCGAGATGTACGACCGGCACCTTCTCGCTTTTGGACCTGAGAAGACTTTGCGAAGCGCTTGTTGGACCGCTGCGCTTTTCGCGTTGGCTCCGATAAGCCTTCTCGCGGCCTGATTGTGGACGAACTGATCGCGTCGGGCCCCAACCGGAACTTTGATATCGACAGGAAGTCCATCGCAAGCCTCGATGAGATCGCGAATTCGGACCATGGTTGTCTTGCCGGGCTTGCCGAAAATGTCACCTGGCTTCTCGACAAAAAATGTGACGGGAACCTTTCCGTTTAGTCGTTGGGGGAACGTTGACCTGCTGGTCGCATCGGGGTTGATGATCTCGTGCATCTGCTCCTTGTTGAGGTACTCGCTTTTAAGCAGCGGCTTGATGCGATCGGGAATGAACAGCGTGTGAACGTCCTGTATGTCGTTGGGGGCCTGACTGATGTAGAACTTGAAGGCGGCTCGGGCGTCGCTGGTGTAGCTTCGGACCACATCGAAGATCTCTGCTGCCAGTGGGCCAAGCTTCTTGCTGACAGGAACGTCCTGCTCAATTGAAATCTTGGGCCGCGGTACGCGCAGTCGATAGCGACCGTTATTCGGATACAGAGCGTCGTGTCGCAGGGCCTGGAGATCCGACGGGCGCATCGACGCCGTCGTCAGGGAAAGCCCCATCAGCCCGGCGTAGTACGTGGGCATGCCGTCAGGCCCGAACTCCTCACGGGCTCGTCGATAGGCCAGCCCGATTGCGGCAACTTCCTCGCTCGTGAGATGCCCCTTGTCTTCGGGGGGCGCCTCGGTTTGTCGCTTCTTGCCAAACCTCGGTGGGGACTTGATAGCAGACCGAAACGCGAAGGGCGTGCCTAGCAGTTTGAAGCCGGGATACTTCTTGTGTTTTTGGTCCCCTTTGAAGCGCCCGCCGGCCTGCAACAGAAGAGCCATGTGCTCGAGCGCCTTGCCTGCGTCAAAGGCGACGGTGCGCGAGCCTTTCGACCTCTGCAGCGCGAGCGCTGCGCGATGGAAGGCAACATGCGAAAGATTCGATGGATCGTTGTCGCCGCCATTAAGACCGCGCAAGGCTTTCTCAAGAAAGATCAGTGCTCTGACGGAGGACTTTGGAATGCTGTCAAGACGCCGGATGACGCAGTACACGTTCAGGTAGGCCTTGGCGAATGACAAGAACCTACCTGGTCTGATGAGCGCCAGTGGATTCTTGATCTCTGGCTCGGTGTCGCCTCTTGCCCTTGAGAAGTACTGGCCGGCCGACGCGTTCTGCAGATACTCCTGCCTCACGAACCATGATCGGGTGTTCTTGTGGCTGTGCGGCAGTAGAGCATCGCTGTAGGCGAAGAATGGATCCTTGCGGTCGTACTTCGGTCGATGCGACTCGAACCCTGCGGTGCCGCCTGGCTCGGCCCACTCGATGAAATCGTCGATTCGCTGCTTTGTCGTTAGCGCATGGGATTCGAAGTCGAACGACAAGTACTCACGCATCTGCGGCCTTGATGATCCGAATAACGTTGCGGACTGCTGCGAGGATCCCAGCGCGGAGCTTCACAGTCTCCGCGGGCATCCCGGCCTTAATGGCTCGTTCCTGTTCTTCGACCAGCATCGCTTCGACGATCTCATGGGGACCATCAGAAAACGCCTCGAACTTTCGGCACCCATAGCATCCAAGGCAAAACAGCGCTTCGCAGGGGGTGCTGCCGCATGAGCCGACGTCGTCTTCCATGGATGGGGCGGCGATCCGATGCTCAGGGTCCTGGTAGGTCGCTTCAGATCGATCGACGACCTTCCCGCGGAAGGCTTTTTCAATCTCCTCGTGCACTGGCTCAAGGCGCGTCTCGTACTCGGCAAAGGCTTCCTCTGTCAGATTGACATACCGTACCAATGAGACCGTCGACGTCTGATAGCCGGCTCGTGCAAGAACTTCTAACGGAGCCCCAGCGACAGCAAGGTCGGTCAGCTTCGTGTGCTTCAGGCGTCTGCTAAATATTTCGGTCGCTTCGAGCTCGCCGGTCATGGCGCTCAGTGGGCGACGAGTGCGGATGATCAAGCTTGGAATCTGAATGCTGCTCTTCTCGGTGAAGAGTGCTCCACTGGTTCTACGGACACAGAACAGAGACCAGGTCCCAGGCACCTTTCCGCCGTGAACCTTCTCGACGTACTCAAGGTGATCGACGAGGGCCTGCGACACCCCGGGTGACATCCGAGTCCACCGCATGTAGTTGCGCGCAGGAACGCCAGACTGCTTAACCATGGGCACGTGCAGGCGTACATGAACAAGGCGACCATCGCTGTCTCTCAAGACCTCAACGTCTTTGAACTGAAGCTGACCCATCTGCGCAGGCCTCAATGCTTCGGAAATCATCAGACGCCAGAGCAAATGGTCCTGGGGGCTAAAGCGGCCCGACGTATAGAGATCCTCGACGTTCTCCAAGAGTCCATGCACTTGTGCGGTGGACAAAGGGCGCTCGCTCGGTACTGCGTTCTGCACCTCAATCATCCCGCGAGGCTTGCGCGGCGATGTTGACGAGAGGTGATCGCTCAAGTCCGGGTGAATCCCCGGTCCTAGTTCTTTCATCCAACGCAGTAGGGCACCTCGGAGGATCTTCTCCTGCGATGCAGACTTCTGCTTGGAGTACCAGAGGTACATCTTGAGTGTGATCGTCTTGATCTTCTGGCCGTTCAGCGCCTCGGATACCGTTCGAGTGAAAAGGCCTAGCTCTTCAAGCCACTTATCAACGGTCGAAGTCTTTCGCTTGCCGTCCAACGCCGCGAGGAGCGCATAGCTCGCGGTGGCGAGAGTCATCGGCGAGAGAGCCGCTAGCTTCCTTTTGAAACGGAATGCCGTCCTTCCCCTGTTGTCCGATGGGACATGCATTTCATCGAGGTTGACCGTGACAAAGCACCGACCGTCGACGGAGTAGATTCGCTCAGGGATCTGAACGACCTCCATCCACGTCCTTCGGTCGATGGGGGCGTCGAAGCCAGGAAAGTCAGGCATGTTTAAGCTTGCGGTCACGCTCCTCGACGTACTCGGCCGCCTCTCGCATCAACGACCGTGCAGCGTAGTGCGAAGGCATATTTGAGTTCGGCGCCCATCTGCCGCGCGGCACCATGCGCTCCTGAATCTCCTTGCCTTTCAGTCCCTTGGCAAGAAGCGAGTCATACAGTTCAGTCATGTGCGTATGTCTCAACGTGCACGGCACGAAACTCTCCGGCAGACCGAAGCGCCCCTTCAGCTTTGCCACTATCCGGTTGAGATTTCGCTGACCAAGCGGCCGGCCAATGAACCGGCCTTGCTGGTTTACAAACAAGTAGGGGGTCTCGAGGCCATCAGGCCTCGAGTCAATTGCTGCCCGCCGCTCGTCCAATACGTAGCGGATCAACGCGGAAGCCAACCGGCTGGGTATGGGGAGCATCCCAGGGTTCGTCTTGACTGCAGGCTCAATGACGCGCTCATCGTCAATGTCGTTGGCCCGTCTGACGACGGTGACGATTGCGCGGGAGCGACCTCGGTCTAGCTGGTACGCGTCATTCACGTCCGACACACGAAGCTTCAGTACTTCGCCGGCCCTGAGGCCTTGATCCAGCAACTGAAGGATCAGGTTGTCTCGACTGCGTGTGGCGTCGTTGGAGAAGAGATTCTCGTCATGCATGACCTGATGAAACGCATCAGCTTCTTCAGGACGAAGTGACGCAGGATCCGAAGCCTTGGGCTCTGCAAGGAGCTGCTTCTCAAACCAGCTCTCGATCTTGCGCTTGCGAACCTCTGTAAGCGCCACCTCCTGAACGTCATCTTCATCTCCAGTCGCCAGTGACGTGGTGAGCCACTGAAGATACTTCGAAGCGTTTCTGAGCCGCCGATTCCGGTACGGAGTTCCCACCACGTCGTCAGATGGGAGGTAACTCACATTTGATTTGGCCGCCTCAATCTCCTTCTCGATGCTCCTAGCATTTCGCTGACACCATCGACCGAAGTCTTCGACCTCACGCTGCGTGAGTGGTGCCTTGTCCGCAGCAGCTCGGTGCTCAGGAGGCACCCAGTTCTCGTCCCGCTGCCGCTTCATCTTGCACCATCGATCGAGAAACCGGAGATCGTCTAAGACGGCGACCTGAGCGTTGTACGAACATAGCCCATGTTCGTGATCGAGATATGCGGTTTGCAGCTCATTGAAGCAGCCGCTTTCGGGATCCATCGGAAAAAGCCGGCGGACTGCACGAGTGCGGCTGCCGCGACCCAATTGATCCAGCACAACCCGAACGCTCGGCTGATGACGAGGCAACGTGGCGGTCATCGCAAACGCTTCAATGCGGCGAGTTCGGCTGCCGATAAGGCAAGGCTGAGGTCATTGCGAGCGCTCTTCTCTCAGGCCTCGCGATACGTCGTTTGGCTCCGCAGATGAGACGAGGTGACACTGCACGCACCGTCCTTCCTTTCTACTCTGTGGGCGCGCCCTTGGACGCTGCGTGGGGCTGCATCGTCCGCGGCGTGTAAGATGGGCGTTGCCAGGATTGGGCGGAAGCTTCTTCAGAAGATTGCGCCAGCGCTGAACATGGGATTCAGCGATCTCCGCGTGCTCTGATGATGAAATGTTCATGCCAACGATCTCCGTTGACAGCGCGCAGTGCAAGTCGCTCCCAACCAGATGGAAGTGAGCGGTGGCGCGATTCGCGCAGTGCTCGAGGTGCTGCGACTGTCAGATTGCAGGTCGGCAGATTCTCAGTTCGACGCAAGCAACATGCAATTGGAAGCGCTTAAATACACAGAGAAGAGCGCACTCCGCATAACGCGTAGAAGTAATTGCTCTCTGTGGTGAAGTCGTACGACGTCCCGTCGCCGACTCGTCTTTGCTTGTCTGGCCTCGTGCGGTTCACTTTCCACTACTTCGTTGGCACGTCAACAGCATTCTTGGGCATCAAGCTTACAAAAATGCGGCTGTTCCAATAACTTTGCCGCCGGACAGGCAGACCATGACCTTGTCGCCGTCCTCGATCATGTTGAAGTCGGTGATGGCCTGGCCCACCTGGCGATGCAGGCGCTTGGACAGCTTGTTGATCTCGTGCGCGGCCTTCTTGTCGGCAGCGGCTTGATCTGTGATTTCTAGGACTTCGGACATGGCGTTCACCACGCACCCAGTTCGGTGCTGATTGAGACTTCGCAGTCGGGAAAGATTTCGAGCTTCGTCAGCTTCAGCCGCACGCCGACGACGCCGGGCAGGCTCATCAGTCGGTTGCTGAGCTTGCCGAGCAGGGCTTCGACGAGGTCGGTGTGCTCGGAGGTGCACTCGTCGATGATGGCCGTGCGTACGCGGCGGTAATCAAGCACGTGGCCGATGTCGGCGTCGCGCGCGACCACGGGCAGCGCGCCGAGGTTGACCTCGGCATCGACCTGTATGGGCTGCGGCCCGGTGCGCTCGAAGTCGAGCACGCCCAGATTGGCGCGAAAGCGCAGGCCCTGAAGATGGATGACCTGGCGGTTGTTGTAGCGCTGCGGCGCGGCAGCCACCTGCGGGCGCAGTGCCAGCTCGATCTGCTTGGCCGCCTGCACGCCGTCGGCCAGCGCCGTCTGCACGCAGGGGTGCCAGCGGCGGCTGGCGTCGCCGGCGACGAATACCCGTTGGCGCGAGGCCTCGTCCAGCAGCACGAAGGCCGAAGGCTCGGGCTCGAAGCCCAGCAGCGCGGCGACGACATCGAAGCGTTCGCCGCCGACTGTCACGCCCTTCGCGTCGGGCAGCAGCGCGTCGGGCAGCGGCGTAGCCAGCCGCACGCTGATGCGCGGGTGTGCCTCGGCGTGCTCAGCCAGATGGGCCTGGGCGCGCCAGCTGCCGCGCGACCAGACCGTCACGTCATGGCCGCGTTCTGCCAGGAAGATGGCGTTCTCGGCCGCGTTGTCGCCGGCGCCCAGCAGCAGCGCGCGACCCGGCGGCAGTGACTCGCGGCGGCTCGTGAGCTGGTGCGCGTCCAACACGCGGTCGTGCGGCACGGCGAAGTAGCGCGCCGGGTGCAGCAGCCGCAGTCCGGTGGCAATCAGCAGCGCCCGCGCCCGCACATGCTCGCCGGTGGCCAGCTGCAGCGCCCAGCCGTCGGGCGTGTGGCGAGCCGACTGGGCCTGCGTGCCCAGTCGCAGCGTGAGCCCCGGCGTCGCGCGGGCCTGAGCTGCGTAGTGCTCGCCCAGCGCTGCCAGGCGTGCCGCCGGTTCGCCCAGCACCCAGTCCTGCGCGAAGTTCAGGCCGGCCAGTGCGGCGCACAGGCGTGTTTCGCGCTCCACCAGCAGCGTCGTCATGCCCATTTGGCCGAGCCACGACGCGGCGCTGCAGCCGGCGGGGCCGCCGCCGAGGATGACGACGTCGACATGGGTGGTCGGCGGAGGGCTGGACATGGGGGTGACGCGCGCGGGCAAAGACCGCCATTGTCCCAAACTGCGCTCCGGCGTGCTGCCGGGGCGGCTTCGGCACTTCAGGCGACCTGCGCCTGGTAGCACACGGCGGCTTGCGCGCGGGTCGAGACGGCCAACTTGTCGAAGATGTTGGCGACGTGGCGCTTGACCGTGTGCGGGCTCAGGTCCAGCGCCTTGGCGATGACCTTGTTGCTCTCGCCGGCGGCCATGCGGGCCAGCACCTCGATCTCACGCGACGTCAGCTGCTGTGCGAGGCCCGCGTTCCGTTCAGCGGGCGCTTCGTCGGGCGCGCGGCGCGCGTCGTCCAGCAGCCGCAGCGCCGCGTCCAGCACTGCGCGCTCGGCGGGCGTGACGTCGGCACCATGGGCCAGCGCGATTAAGCGCGACAGCCGGGGCCGTCCCAACGTGCTGAGCGTCGGCACATAGCAGGCGGCGGCCTGTAGCGTGGTACGCAGTGCCTCGCGGGCTTCGGCCGCCAGGCCGGCGTCGTCGCGGGCCAGCGTCAGCAGGGCGGCGGCGTAGCCGCGGATGCCGACCGTGTCGAGCATCGCCAGCGCGTCCACCACATCGCGCAGCAGCTCGCAGCCCGCGGCGGCGTCGCCGCCGGCGAGCAGCGCGAGCGCCTGGGCCAGGCGACGCAGTTGCCGAGAGAACGGCCACTCGCCGGCGCTCTCGGTTTCGGCGGACAGCTGCTGTGCCAGCAGGTGCTGCACGGTCTCCGCATCGCCGACGCCATCGGCCATGCGGCTCCAGAAGTACAGCGTCGTGCGCCGCCACGGGCTGCCTGGCGGGAAGGCCGCAGCCACGGCCTCCATGCTCGCACGCACGCCGGCCCGGTCGCCGCGCAAGGCCGCCAACTGGCCGTTCAGGCAGCCGCACGACCACTGCAGATGGCCCGGCAGGCCGATCCAAGCGGCATCGGCCTGCGCCTGGGCCATCTGGACCTGCATCTCGGCCAGATCGCCCCGCGACAGCGCCAGCCACGCGGCCAGCAACCGCGCGCTCAGCCGCAGCGGCAACGCGTCCTCGCCGGCCACGGCCAGCGCCTGCTCGACGAACCGGCGTACCGGCGCCTGCAGACCGGGCAGCGTCGCGAAGCGGAAGTTGGGCACGCATTGAGTCCACAGCTCCGCCGAGGCCCCGGCCACCAGCGTGTCCGTCATGCGGGTGATGTCACCGGCTACCGCGGCATGCGACCCTTGCGCGGCGTGAAGCCATGACAGCGTGCTGTCGCGTTGCACCTGGCCGGCGGGGCTCAGCGCTGCATCGCGCAGCGGCTGCAGCAGTTCGTCGGCGGCATCAAGCCGCGCCAGGCCGATATCCGCCTGCGCCTGCAGCACGCCGGCCAGCGAGGCCATTTCGTACCAGCCCTCGGCGAGAAAGCCGGCCCGCGCCGCCGACATGGCGTGCTCCAGCGAGGACCAATCCCAACGCAGGCCCGCCAGACGCCCGCGCACGAACTGCCAGGCCGGCAGCCTTGCCGCGGGTTCGGGCGGAAAGCTGTCGAGCAGCCGTTGCACCGTACCCAGCTCGCCGCGTGCGAGCAGCCCGCTGGCGGCGTCCATCAGCGCCAGCGCCGCGCGTTCCAGCATGCCAGCTCGCAGCAGGTAAGCCACGCGCACGTCCGTGTCGGACTCGGTGTCGGCGGCGCGCAGCAGCAGCAATGGCAGTTCCTGCGGCATCTGCTCGGCCAGCCGGGCCTGCAGGAAGTCGCGGAACAGCTCGTGCATCAGCCATGCCGGCTCCAGTCCCGGGGCCCGGCGCATGAACAGCCCGCGGGCCTCGATGAGTTGCAGCCAGCGCCCCGCCTGCGGTTCGTGGGCCACGGCCGCGCAGCGCGGGGCCGACCACACCGGCAGCACCGAGCATCGCAGCATGAACGCCTGCGCCGCCGCCGGCAGCCCGTCCAGCAGCTCGCGCGCGAGCTGGTCGAACATGTCGTCGCGCTGCAGCAGCGCCAGCGCACCGGCGTCCTGCCCGCCCGGGTGCAGGCACTGCCACAGCGACACCGCCGCGGGCCAGCCCTGCGTCGCCTGCCACAGCCGTTCGGCCATGCCGGCGGCGCTGCCCTGGCGTGCCAGCAGCGTGGCCACTTCATCGGGCGTGAAGCGTAGTGCATCGGCCTGCAGCACGTCGGCCGCCACCGGTATAGGCGCGCGGCTGGCCATGACGAGGCGCCAATGCGCCGGTAGTCGCGCCGACAGCAGCTGCAGCAACAGCGGCAGGCTGGCATCGGCCAGGGCTTGCAGGTCGTCCACCACCAGCACACCCTCGGCGGGCTCGCCGGTGACCAGGGCCTGCACCAGCGCGTCGACGAAGGCGGCCAGCGGGCCGGCCTGGCCGTCCAGCGCGCGCACGAGCGCCTGCGGAGAACGCCGCCATGGCAGGTCGTAAGACTCCAGGCCAAGGCACCAGCCGGCGCACAGCTGGGCCACGTCCTGCCCTGGGCGAGACGAGAACCAAGACACGGCCCGTGCCGGTGCGCCGGCCTCGTCGAGCCAGCGCTGCAGCAGCGTCGCCAGCGCCACGGTCTTGCCATAGCCGGCGGGCGCGCAGAGCGCCAGCAGGCGTTGCTGCGCCAGCCGCTCGCGCAGCCGCTGCTGCAGCGCGGGGCGGGGCAGCAGCTCGGCCTGAAGCACGGCAGGCAGGCTGCCGCGGGCCTCCGCCGTGTCGGGGTCGATGGCTGACGGCATGTTCATGCCAGTCAGTTTAGGAAGCGGGCTGCGCCGCTGCCGGAAGCCATGGCCCGCCGCTGCGGGCGCATGGCCCATTCAGGCGATGCCGTCGGCGGACGCCATTCCTAGAGTCACCGCATGAACACCATCGCCGCCCCGCGCAGCTCCCGACTGCGCCTGTCCTATGTCGTCATCGAGACCCGCCGCCCCGAGCGGTGGCGCCGCCATTGCGAGCAGGTTCTGGGCCTTCCGCCGCCGCGGGAGGAGGCCGACGGCAGCCTCGGCTGGCAGCTGGATGGTGCCTGGCACCGCCTCATTGTCAAGCCGGGCAAGGCCGACGACCTCGCCGCGCTTGGGCTGGAGGCGGTGGACGAAGCGACGCTCGACGCGCTGCTGGCCGGCTTGCGCAGCGCCGGCGTCGAAGTGGGCAGTGCCCCCACCGGTCAGCGCATCAACCGCCATGTGCAACGTCTGCACGAGCTGAAGGACCCCGAGGGCAACGGCATCGAGCTGTGCTGGGGTCTGGCCGCGGCGCGCGAGCCCTTCAACAGCGACGCCTTCCCGGGCGGCTTCCATGGCGGCGACACCGGCTTCGGCCATGTGGCGCTGGTGGCGCGCGACCTGGCCGCGATGGAGGCGTTCTATACCGGGCTGCTAGGTTTTGGTGTCACCGAGCGACTGGCCACGCGGGTGGGGCCGCTCGACGTGCGCGGCACCTTCATGCACTGCAACGCGCGGCATCACACCGTTGCGCTGATGGCGTTGCCGCTGCGCCGCCGCCTGCACCACCTGATGCTCCAGGCGGCGGACTGGCGCGACGTGGGGGCCGCCCATGCCCGCGCCCGCGCGCACCGCGTGCCGATGAGTCTGGCGCTTGGTCAGCACCCCGACCCCGACGGCACCTTCAGCTTCTATGCCGCCAGTCCGTCGGGCTTCGACATCGAGATCGGCGCGGCCAGCGGCGAGATCGACCCCGTTCACTGGCGCGAGACGGCCACCAGCGTTACGAGCCGCTGGGGCCATGAACCGCAATGGCATCTGCAGTGGCAGATGGCCAAGGCGCTGCTGACGGCCTGGCTGCCCCGCCGCCGCACGGCTTGATCCCCCACCTTTCGATGGAGACCCCATGACCCGCATCCGCCCGTTGCTGGCGCTCACCGCGGTCGCCCTGGCCACGGCCGCCGCCGCCCAACCCGACACCACGCTGCAGCAGTTGCTCGACTCGCTGCCCGACCCTCCCGCCACGCCGCAGGAAGCGGCGCGGTGGCTCGATGCGCAAGAGCGCCCCGTGCATACCGGTCTGGCCGCGCATCGCCGCGCGGTCGAGGTGCACAAGGCCGCGATGGGGCGTCTGGCCAGCGCCGACGCTGCCGCGGGCCGCACGCAGGCCGGTGTCCAAACCGAGGCGCTGGCCGTGGGGCTGAACGACGTCGGCATCGACCTGCAGCGCATGCAGTCCGACTCGGCCTACGCCGCGCAAATGCAGCAGCGCCTGCAGCGCATGACGCCGGCCGAGCAGCTGGCCCTCGCGCAGCGCATGAACGCGTCGCTGCAGCAGGACCGCCGCATCGACAACGCCGCGCTGGCGATGGACCGCGACACGCCGGCCGCGAAGGCCGCGTTTGAGGCCGGCCAGCAGTTTGCCCAGGCCAACGCGATGGCCGAGCGGCGCGCCCGCGAGGCGCGGCTGTGGCGCGACACCGAGGCCGCCGTCGCGCAGGTCTACGCCCGCAAGCTGGAACCTGGTCTGCCGCGGCCCGCGATGGCCTTCGACAACATCGGCTGCCAGGCCGCCTGCCAGGCGCAGTGGCAGGCCTACGCCGCTCGCGTGCTGCCGTTGATGGTAGAGCGCGAGACCGAGATCCTGAAGCTGCGAGCGGCTGCGCTGCGGCAGCAACGGGCATGGGTGGCCGCAACGATCAAGCCGATCGATGCCCACCTGTCCGCCACCGCATTTGGCGACAAGTCGACCAGCCGCGTGCACCGCGAGCAGATCCTCGCCTACGACCTGAGCGCCGTGGGCGAGGTGGAGGCGGTGTCCGATCGCCTGCTGGACGCCGTGCGCCATGCCGCGGTCGTCGTGCGTTGCGACAAGCAGGCCGTGCTCGTGCCTGGAGCCGTCTGCAGCGGCTCTTGATCGGCTGCCAGTCGGTCTGCATGGGCGCCCGGCGTTTGCTGCGGCGCCCACACGCGCCAGCGCTGCGGTGGCGCGCATCTGCCCGCACGAGGGCGGGCCCGGCCGGCATCATCGGCGGCGTGTCCGCGCACCCAGCAGCGCCAGGCCGCCCAGCAGCAGTGCGGCGCTGGCAGGCTCGGGGACCGGCGAGGTCGGGGTCACGGCGCGCATGAAGGCGCCGGACTCCGATGTGTACGTCCACCCGGGCGGCAACTCCCAGTCGAACTTCATCGTGTTGGAGTAGTCCGTGACGGCACCCCCCTCGGCCCTGACGCTGATGCGTTCGAAGAAGTAGATTTTGAGCGGACCGGAGGTCGGCGCCTCGAACGTGCCTTCGACCACGCTGTCATCGTCGCCGCTCAGCCCGCTTGGATGAGTCCAGCCATTCGGGTCCACGCCGAAGTAATAGGAGGCATAGACCGCGTTCCAGCTCCACCATTTGCCGGGGGTCTTGGTGCCGTCGATCGAGAAGCTGTAGTTGAACGTGCTGGGCGCGCCCTGTGCGCTGGGCTTCAGCGTGATGACGTCCCATAGCGCTGCCGTCGCGGTGGTGCCCCAGTTGCATTGCAGTTCGTAGGGCGCGCAGCCGCTGCGCAGCACCGGGTCGTTCGTGGAATAGGCATAGGCATGCAGCGCGCCATGGTCGAGGTCCGCCGACGCGGTGGCCATCACGTTGACGCTGCTGTAGTTGACGGAGGCGCTGATCTGGTACGAGCCACCGCCTTCGTTGCGGTCAGCCCCGACATCGACGCCGTAGTCGGCATGGGCGGGCATGGCGACGGCCAGGCACAGGGGAATCGCGGCGAGCGCGGCAAGCGGGCGGGTCTTCATGGGCAGTTTTCCTTTGAGGCAGTGGCGAGAGAAGGCCGGCGGCGGGCCAACCGGCCGTGGAGATCAATCGGCAGGCCGGGCGATCCAGCGCACATTCAGGCCATCGGTGGGCGTGGGCGCGTCGCGCAGCTGTTCTGGCACGTAGAACAAGGCGTCCAGCTGTCCGGACGGCTCGAGACCAATGCTCCCGGTGCGCTCGCCCTGCAGGCGGCGCAGCACGGCTGCGTTGGCGTAGATCGGCGTAAAGCCCTTGGTCAGCCTGCCGATCCGCAGGACGAGCTCCTGGGTCTCGGGTGGGTTGTCCACACCGTTGAAGTAGTCGGTACGCTTTGTCGCCTGCACGGTGAACGACGAATCGATCAGGTAGGTGCAGTTCGTGTAGAGCACTTCCAGGATGGCTACGGAGCCTTCAGCAGGCGGCCCGTCGCCCATGGTCTGGGTGCGGGAGTAGAACTGGCGTTCGTCGTCATTGATCTGCACCCTGCCTGCGCCGCCATGGCCGTCCGACACCCAGGCGTCGATGTCCTTGGACTGGGTCTGCCTGCGCAGGCGCAAGGTCATCTGTCCGGCATGACGACTGTGCAGCCGGTCAGCGTCGTCGCCGGACTGCACGTCGATCGGGTCGAAGGAGATGTCCAGGTCCATCGCCTCCACATTGCGCAGCCATTCGCACGAAGTGGCCAGCGGCCGGTTCACGGCCACATGGCTGATCAGGATGGTGACCGGGCTGCCCGTGGTCGCCGGGTCGCGGACCTCCGCGGCGACGTCCACCACCAGCCGGTCGGCGTTGCCGGGCACTTCGGCCGGTGCGGTGTAGACGGCATCGGCCGGCGTCGTTGTGGAGGCGAGGCCGGTCACGGTGCCGATGCTGCTGTTGCCGCCCGGCGCGCCATTGACCTGCCACTGGATATCGCCGCCCGGGTTCGCCCAGGTCTTGCATGCCGCCAGGATAGTGACGAGCTTGCCGATGTCGTCCATTAGCACCTGCTCGCAGGATTGGATCTCCAGCGTTAGCGTCTGGCCTACCTCCAGCTCGCCGGCGGGCGGGCGTAGCTGCAGCCCGACGAACGCCGACCAGTCGCTGAAATGCGTGGTCTGGACCGTCACGGTGTGCTGCGTGGTGTCGATGACCGGCTGCGGCATCGGCCGCCACAGCCGATAGGCGTCCTGGTAGGCGACGCCCAGCTGCTGAGGCGTGGCGGCGATGGCGTCGCCCCCCGCGTCGTAGTGGAAGCTCAGGCGCATCGGCCGCGCCGTCTGCAGGCCCTCGGGCTGCAGGCGGTAGGCGCGGCCCAGGCCGCCGTGGGCGGTGTTGTCCAGCGGCTGGATGGACACCACCGTGTCAGTGCCCAGCGCGCCCGCCGGCACGGTCAGCGTGACGGCGCCGTCAGCGGAATTCAGGCTGCCGCCGGCCGGCCCGAGCGTTGCCTGTGCAACGTTGCCGGCCGGGCTGCCCTTGGCGGTGGCGTGCTGGGCCAGGTCGGCAGGTTTGGGCACGGGTGGTGGCGCGGGCGGCGGTGGTGTTGCGGGGGTGGTCGGTGTGGGGGGCGGTGCAGGCGGGAGCGTTGGGTTGCTGCTGCCGCCGCCGCAGGCGCTCAGCATGGCGGCCAGCGCCACCCCCGCGGCAAGCCAGCGGGCGCTCATGCCGCCCTCGCGCGGCGGCGTTGCATGGCCAGCCCGCCCAGCGCCAGGGCCAGCAGCGGCACGGTGGCCGGCTCTGGCAAGGCCGCCGGGCCTGCGGTGGTGCCCACGTCGAAGCGGATGTTGTCAATGCCGGTATTGCCGGCCACCTGCGGGTCGGCCCACTGGATGCGCAGGCCGGTCGCAGACGACAGGTTCAAGTCGAAGCCGGTGTGCGTGCCGGTCTGCACGCTGTCGCCGCGCGAGCCGATGGTGCCGACATAGCTCCACAGCAGCTCGCCCGTATCCAGCGCCAGGACGCTGACGGCCACGTCACGGCGCTCCGAGTGGTAGTAGCCGCCCAGGTCGAAGTGCGACAGCGTGACGGCGTCACCGGCGGCAAGCGGCATCAGGTCCACCCACGCCGGCTGGGCACGGCTCTCCACGTTGTTGAAGGCCACGCCGTACAGCTCGTTGTAGCCGATTGCGCGCCAGCTCAGCGTGCCGCCGTCGGCCGAATGGGTTCACGTCCACGACGCCAGCCACATCGCCGTAGCCGGGCAGCAGGCGCGCGTAGTCGCTGCAGGTGCCGCTGGTGGTGCGGCAGGCGTTGGTCGGCGGCTGGCCGGCGTTGCCGAAGCTGAGGAGGTAGGCGTGGGCGGCAGGGGCGGCCAGCGCGAGCGAGGCCAATGCGGCGGCCAGCCGCAGGGAGGTGCAGGGCTTCATCGGATGACGGGCGAGGAGTTGGGCCAGACGCACGCGAACGCGCGCCACGGTGGACCGCGCTGCTGCGCACGAGGCGCCGTCAACCGCAGTCCATGCCCGTCAGTGTTCCCGTCGCCGCTGCGGCGGCTCATCGCCCGAACGGGCCATGGCCCGCTCGGGCGGAGGTGATTTATGCCGTGCGCAGCCGCCGAATCACCCGCCAGCCCAACAGCACTGCCAGCAGGGCGCCGTACACCGCCGGCTCTGTGAAGTTGTGCTTGCCGGCGCGCATCCAGATGAAGTGCATCAGCGCGATGACGGCTACCGCGTACACCGCCTTGTGCAGCGTCTGCCAGCGCTTGGCACCCAGCGCCTTGATGGCCTTGTTGAAGCTGGTGGCGAACAGCGGCAGCATCAGCGCCCAAGCCGTGAAGCCCATCAGGATGAACGGCCGCTTGGCGATGTCACGACCGATGTCAGCCATGTCCAGCCCCATGTCCAGCCAGCCATAGGCCAGCAGGTGCAGCGTGGCGTAGACGAAGCTGTAGACGCCCAGCAGGCGCCGAAAACGCGCTAGCGCCGACAGCCCGGCTAGCTCGCGTAGCGGCGTGATGGCCAGCGTCAGCCACAGGCCGCGCAGCGTCCAGTCGCCCAGCCGGCGGATGAGCGCCTCGGCTGGGTTGGCGCCCAGCTGGTTGGTGGCCGCGGCGTAGAACAGCCAGGCCAGCGGCAGCAGGCATAGGAGAAACAGCAAGGGCTTGGCCGCCCGATGCAACAAGGCTCCTTGGACGACGCTCCGCGTCGTCCGTCCCCTGAGGGGCGCGGAGGCGCTTGGGGCTGCCCGGCGCTCGTCCGGCAGAGCCTTCGTCAGCACCTGCTTCATCAGTAGTTGCGCTTCAGGTCCATGCCCGCGTACAGCTGCCCGACCTGCGCCTCATAGCCGTTGAACATCAGCGTCGGCCGCTTCTTTGCGAACAGCCCGTCTTCGCCGATTCGGCGCTCGGTGGCCTGGCTCCAGCGCGGGTGCGGCACGTTCGGGTTCACGTTGGAATAGAAGCCGTACTCCTGCTGCGCGGCCTTCGTCCAGCTGGACACAGGCTCCTTCTCGGTGAAGCGGATCTTCACGATGCTCTTGGCCGACTTGAAGCCGTATTTCCAAGGCAGCGCCACCCGCAGCGGTGCGCCGTTCTGGTTGGGCAGCACCTCGCCGTACATGCCGAACACCAGCATCGCCAGCGGGTGCATGGCCTCATCGATGCGCAGGCCTTCGACGTAGGGCCAATCCAGCACGCCCGAGCGCACGCCGGGCATCTGCTGCTTGTCGGCCAGGCTCGTGAACTCCACGTACTTGGCCTTGGAGGTCGGTTCAGCCTTCTTCAGCAACTCCGACAGCGAGTAGCCGACCCACGGGATCACCATGCTCCAGCCTTCCACGCAGCGCAGCCGGTACAGTCGCTCCTCCATGGCACTGAGCTTGAGCAGCGTCTCGATGTCGAACCGGCCCGGCTTGGCGCACTCGCCCTCGATGCTCACCGTCCACGGCCGCGTCTTCAGCGTGTGGGCGTAGGAGGCGGGGTCGGCCTTGTCGGTACCGAATTCGTAGAAGTTGTTGTACGACGTGGCGTCCGTGTAGCTGGTGGGCTTGTCCATCACCATCGCACCGGGCACCGCCGAGCGCGCGCCCGGCAGCTTGGGCAGCTTGCCGCCGCCCGGCGCGACCTGTGCGAGCGCAAGCGGCGAGGCTGCCGCGAGGCCCAGCGCGGCGAGCGCGTCACGCCGGTTGAGATAGGCGTGACGCGGGGTGATCTCGCTGGGAAGCGGGTCGTGGAGGGCGGGTACTCGGATCAGCATGGAAACCTCTTTGCGGCGACTTACCGGATAAGTCGCGGCGCATCGGCAAGAACTTACAGCGGGGTCCAGAGAGTCTGCCTTGGATCGGATGGCCTGATGATCCCGTATGGCAAAGGTCATCGTGCCGCATGCCACCCAGGGAAGCCGCAGCCAGTATGGCCTGGAGCGATTGCCGTTCCTCAAAGGCGCCGGGCAAGAAGCCAACTGCGGCGATGTCATCGGCTCAAGCAGCAGGAGCACTACTAGGACCTGGGCAGTTGGTACTGCTTGATTGACCGGGAAGTCCCGGTAGACCCGCATGCACTCGTTGAGCACGTGGGAAATTGAATATTTATCGACTATAAATTGGAAATGCACACGCCTCGGCCGCCCATGGACGAACAAGACGATCACGAGAACAGTGGCGCGAAGGAGGCATCCCGTGCGCCCAAGCAGGCGCGAAGCCTCGCTCGGTACAACAAGCTTTTGGATGCTGCGCACGAGCTCCTGCAGACGCTGTCGCCCCAGGATCTTGGGGTCTATGTCGTCGCAAAGCACGCCGGGGTCCCGCCGGCTTCCGCCTACCATTTGTTCCCGACGCCAACAGCGATCGTCGGTGCGCTCGCGAGCCGATACCAAGCGGTAATTGAGGATCAGGTAGCGGCGGCTCAGGCACCCGCGGATGGCATGTGGCAGACCTTGCTGAAGGCGCACATGGCGGGCCTTGTGGCCACGTACAACGGTAATTTGCCGATGATGAAGGTGATGGTCGGGACACACTCCCGCTACGCCCGCAACCGCGACGGCGAATTCTTCATGGACGGTTTGGCGAGAGCGCTCGCGCAGGTCGGTGCGACGTTCTTTCACATGCCCATGGTCAAAGGTGCTCATGAGCGCTTTCTGGTGCTTCTGGGGCTCATCGATTCGGTGTGGGCACTGTCGTTCTCCCGACACGGCCGCATCACCCGCGAGTACGAGCTTGAGGCCGCCGCCGCCGCGGTGGCCTACTGCCGCACGTTCCTTCCCGAGTACCTGGAGCTCCGTTCCTGAAGGTGAAGGTAGACGTGCTCGCGCCGGAAGCGGCCCGTCGAGGCGAAGGTCACGAATTCCGGATAAATATCGGTTTTAAGGGAGCGTTTCGAGCTTTTGCCCCTTAGCATCCTTCTCCGTCAACGCTGTGAAGCGCCACGTCGCCTCAGGCCACGGGCTTCACCGAGAAAGAGAAAAGGAAAAATGGCTACGTTCGGGGCATCGCTTACTGTTGGGAAGAAGTTGGCCTTCGGTTTTGGAGCATCGCTCGCTCTTGGCCTGGCAATCGTGGCCTATGGCTCGTTCATGTTGCATCGCGCAACCGAGAGCACCGACTTTCTGTCGACCGACCGAATGGTCAAGATCGACAGGTACACGGAGGTGATGGACAACTACAACATCGCGGCAAGGGCGGTTCGCAACATCGCTCTGCTGGAAGATCCGGGGATGATCGCGAAAGAAAAGCGCGTCATCGGCGAGCTCCGCGAGAAAAACGCCGAGTTGCTTTCGCTCTTGCGCCAGACGGTCAAGGACCCTGAAGGGGTTCGCTTGCTCAACTTCATTGAGACCACCAACCCAACCTACGCGAAGGCGCTCGACAGGGTGATCGAGGAAGGGGAGAAGAACAATCACGTGGTGGTTACCGAGCTTCTCGTCAACGAGGTTCGTCCCCTTCAGTCGGCCCTCTTCAAGGCTGTGGACGATTCGCGGGATCGTCAACAAGCACTGGCTGCAACTCTCGCCAAGGAGACCGCCAAAAGCGCGCGTCAAGCTTCCATGGCGATGATCTTGCTGGGCATTTTGATGGCGGCCGTCGGCGGATGCGTATCGTGGTTAGTGGCACGCCAGATCTTGGATGCACTTGGCGCCGAGCCCTCGCAGCTCAGCCTCGCCGTGGCTCAGGTGTCGGAGGGCGACCTGAGCCAAGCGATCGCTGTCCGCGAGGGTGATCAGGTCAGTGTGATGGCCTCCATACAGCGGATGCGCGATTCTCTGCGCAGTGTGGTCAGCGCCGTCCGTGAAGGAGCAGACAACGTTGCGACGGCCAGTACCCAAATCGCACAAGGCAACGTCGACCTCAGCCAGCGCACGGAGGAGCAGGCGTCGGCGCTGCAGCAAACCGCGGCGACGATGGAACAACTTGGCTCAACCTCCGTGAGCAATACTGACAGCGCGCAACAGGCCAGCGAGTTGGCTCTCAAAGCCTCGGCCATCGCCGGAGAAGGCAGCGCGGAATTCAAGCAGGTTGTGGAGACCATGGACGGCATCAGTGAGAGTAGCCGTCAGATCTCGGACATCATTACCACGATTGACGGCATTGCTTTCCAGACGAACATCCTCGCGCTCAATGCTGCTGTAGAGGCTGCGAGAGCCGGCGAGCAGGGACGAGGATTCGCCGTCGTAGCGGGCGAAGTGCGGACTCTTGCGCAGCGCACTGCCGATTCGGCAAAGGAAATCAAGAGGCTCATCACGGCGAGCGTCGAGCGGGTCGAGCGAGGCGCTGCACTCGTCGAGAGTGCAGACAACACAATGAGACTGTTGGTCGGTTCGATCCAGCGTGTGACGGAGATCGTCAGCGAGATCAGCAACGCGTCCCACGAGCAGTCGTCGGGCGTACGGCAGGTAGGCGAGGCCGTGAGCCAGATGGACCAAGTCACGCAGCAGAACGCGGCATTGGTGGAAGAGGCCGCCGCGGCGGCTGAGAGCCTGAAGCAGCAGGCAGCAGCACTGGTAGAGATTGTTTGTGTGTTCCGTCTGCCGGTCGGTCTCGATCTGCGAACAGCAAATGGCGCCCATGGAGCCGTGGCGTGACACGGACACGTAGAGAAGCTTGCAGATGAGCCGGTGTCCGCTAAATCATCAGGGGTCAAGCAGCCGCTGCACCTCACTCGGCATGGTCCACTCCGCCCTGGCGGACAGCGCAACGTATCCCGAGGCGGAGCGCAAGTCGCAAGGTAAGGAGTAGTGATGACGATTCCATACCTCCCCACCTTGATCCTGGTCATTCCGCTGGCAGCGTTGCTTGTGATTGCGCTGGTCTTGCTGCGGCGGCGGGGACAGGACTACCGTCTGGCAAAGATTCAGGCTGAGCGACTTCGAAACTTCCTGCTGGCGCTTGCGCGCTCCAACCGGATGGTGCTTTGCGAACAGCGCGAAGAGCAACTCTTGCAAGAATCCTGTCGCATCTGCGTGGAGACAGGACATGCGTTGCTGGCCTGCGTCTATGTACGGGATGGTGACCTTGCTCATCGCGCAGCAATGGCAGGTCCTGCCTCGAGGGTATTGGAGAACGTACCCTCCCCGCTGCCTCTGCAAGACCCTGACGTGCAGGACTCCTACACCGTAAGGGTACTGAACAAGGGCGTGCGTCTCGTGAGCAACGACTATGTGCTGGACGGGCAAGCCGGGCGCTGGCGAGAGGAGGCCGTGGCGCAAGGCATTCGGGCGATTGCTTGGATTCCTCTGCACCGTGGCGGCAGCGTGCACGCTGTGCTCATGCTGTGCGCTGGCGAGCGCGGCTTCTTCGACGAGGAGTTGCTGAAGCTGCTGGATGAACTTGGGGCAGATCTGTCCTTTGCGCTGGATAGCATCGACATTCGAAATGAAGCGGAGCTTGCGCGGCTTGAGGTTGAAGCGGGCCACAAGCGTTTTCGCACTCTCTTCGACGCAGCACCGGTTCCTATGGCTATCGTATCGATACCAGATCGGCGTATTCGCGAAGCGAACGCAACGCTGCTGCGACTCTCCGGCCTGGATAAGTCCCAATTGCTGGGCACTGAAACGGCATCCAACGCCTATGCCATCTTGCCGGAGGACCGGGATTTGTTCTATCGCATCCTAAGCGAGACCGGGCATGTGCGCGATCTGGTGCTGCGTATCCGGCAGCCTGATGGAAGAGTGCAGCGCTCAGTGTTCAATGCAGAGCAGATCAACTACTCAGGCCAAGCCTGCTTCTTGGTTACTTCGGCCAACGTGGAGTTCATGCACTCCGGCCATTGACAACGGCGCAGCATTCCGGCCGGCTCCGGCTGCGAGATCGACTTGGGGCACGTTCCGCCCCCATGTGACTTGGCCTGCAACCCCTGAGCCTGCTGCACTTAGTTGGTCAGTCCTCGGGGACCACGGGCCACTGGTGCCGCTGAAGACGATGTGCTGACGGCTTACCTGAAATCCCGACTCTCCGTCGGCAACCTTCCCAGCCACGGATTGAGGTTCTTGAACCCGCGCGCCAGCAGGTGCCGCACATCGCCATCCCCGCGTTGCCACACGCCCTCCACGGCCAGCAACCGCGCGCCGAGGATGGTGTTGCGGTGTTCCTCGTAGACCTGGGGCCAGACGATGACCTGGACGTTGCCGGTCTCGTCTTCCAGCGTGACGAAGAGCGTGCCCTTGGCAGTCTGCGGTTTCTGGCGGCCGGTGACGATGCCGCAGGCCCTGGCGCGGCGGCCGCTCTTGACGTCTTCCAGCTGCCTGGCGCTCAGCCAGCCGTCGCGCGCAAGCCGCGGGCGCAGCAGGGCGAGCGGGTGTCGGCGCAGCGTGAGGCCGGTGGCGGCGTAGTCCCACAGCACTTCCTCGCCTTCTGGGGCGCTTGGCAGTTCGAGGTCGTCTTCGGGCAGCAGGCTGCCTTGCAATAACGCTGGCATCGCGTGCAACGCGGAGGCCTGCCAGACCTGCTGGCGGCGGTGGCCGGCGAGTGACGTGAGGGCGTCGGCCGCGGCGAGTTGCTGCATGTCGTGCTGGCTCAGGCGGGAGCGCAGCGCGAGGTCCTGCGGGCGGGCGAAGAGGCCGCCTTGCCGGCGCGCGCGTTCGATGCGCAGCGCGGCCTCGTCGCCCAGGCCGCTGACGAGGCGCAGGCCCAGGCGTACGGCGGGTTGCTCGCACCCGGGTATGCCGGCCGTGCCGTGGCCCGCCCCTTGATGGGCCAGGTGCTGCCCCTCGCGCGGTTCCAGCGTGCTGTCATGGTCGCTGTGGTTCACGTCGATGGACCGCACCTCGATGTGGTGCCGGCGCGCGTCCTGAACGAGCTGGCTGGGTGTGTAGAAGCCCAGCGGCTGGGAATTGAGCAGCGCGCACAGGAAGGCCGCGGGCTCGTGGCATTTGAGCCATGAGCTGACGTAGGTGAGCAGCGCAAAGCTGGCGGCATGGCTCTCGGGGAAGCCGTAGCTGGAGAAGCCCTTGATCTGGTCGAAGATGCGCTTGGCGAAGTCGTCGGTGTAGCCGCGCGCGCGCATGCCGTCGACGACCTTGTCGTAGTACTTCTCCAGCACGCCGGGGCGCTTCCAGGCGGCCATCGCGCGGCGCAGCTCGTCGGCCTCGCCGGCGCTGAAGCCCGCCGCGATCATGGCGACCTGCATGACCTGCTCCTGGAAGATGGGCACGCCGCGGGTGCGCCACAGGGCTTCCTTCAGCGCCTCGCTAGGGTACTCCACCTGGTCTTCGGGCAGCGCGCGGTTCTTCAGATATGGGTGCACCATGCCGCCCTCGATGGGGCCGGGACGCACGATGGCGACTTCCACCACCAGGTCGTAGTAGGTGCGGGGCTGAAGCCGCGGCAGCATGGACATCTGCGCGCGCGATTCGATCTGGAACACGCCGACGGTGTCGGCCTTGCAGATCATGTCGTAGGTGGCGGTGTCGTTGTCGGGGATGGTCAGGTCGATGGCCGTGCCGCGCAGCGGGTTGACGAGGTCGAAGCATTTGCGGATGGCCGTGAGCATGCCCAGCGCCAGCACGTCGACCTTCATCATCTTCAGCTCGTCGATGTCGTCCTTGTCCCATTCGATGACGCTGCGGTTCTCCATCGTCGCGTTCTCGATGGGCACGAGGCGTTCCAGCGGCCCTTCGGTCAGCACAAAGCCACCGACATGCTGGCTCAGGTGCCGTGGCAGGCCGTTGAGCTGGCGGGCCAGCGTGATGAGCTGCTGCAGCCGTGGGTCGTCGTCGGCCATACCCAGCTGCTGCAGCAGCGCCGCGCGGTGCTCCTCGGGCAGCACCTGGGTGGACCAGCCGCTGTGGTCGTTGCTCATGACGTCCAACTGCGCCTCGCTGAAGCCCAGCGCCTTGCCGACGTCGCGAATGGCGCTCTTTGGTCGGTAGCAGATGACGACGGCGGTCAGCGCAGCGCGGTCGCGGCCGTACTTCTTGTAGAGGTACTGGATGACCTCCTCGCGGCGCTCGTGCTCGAAGTCGACGTCAATGTCGGGCGGCTCGTTGCGCTCGCGGCTGATGAAGCGCTCGAACAGCAGCGTGCTGCGGTCAGGGTCCACCGACGTGACGTGCAGGCAGTAGCAGACGACGCTGTTGGCGGCCGAGCCGCGGCCCTGGCAGAGAATGTGGATGCTGCGCGCAAAGGCGACGATGTCGGCCACGGTCAGGAAGTAGTGCTCGTAGCCGAGGTCCTCGATCAGTTCGAGTTCGTGCTCGATGCGGTGCTTCCATTTGTCGGGCACGCCGCCCTGGCTCCAGGGCCAACGCTTCTCGGCCCCGGCGTAGGTGAGCGCGCGCAGGTGCTGGCGCGGCGTCACGCCTGCCGGCACGACCTCGCTGGGGTACTGGTAGCGGATCTCGTTGAGGCTGAAGCTGCAGCGCGCGGCCACGTGCAGCGTCTCTGCCATCAGCTCGGGCGGGTAGAGGCGTGAGAGGCGGTAGCGGCTGCGCAGGTGGCGCTCGGCATTGGGCTGCAGATCGAAGCCGCAGTCGGCCACCGGGCGGCCCAGGCGCGTGGCGGTCATCACGTCCTGCAGCGCCTTGCGCGAGCGCACGTGGAAGTGCACGTCGCCCGCTGCCACCAGCGGCAGCGCGGTGGCGTCGGACAGCGCCTGCAGCCGCGTCAGCCAGGCGGCATCGCCGGCCTCGCGCAGCAGCTCCACGGCCAGCCAGGCGCGGCCGGTGAAGTGCTGCAGCGCCCATTGCGCGGCGGGCAGCAGCTCGGCGTCGGGCGCCTCGCGCGGCAGCACGAGCAGGGCCAGGCAGTCGGCCAGCCGCTCCGAAGCGATCTGCCGCAGGTGCAGGGTGTACTCGCCCTTGACCGGGCTGGCGCGGCGCAACTGCGTGATGAACTGGCTGAGGTTGCCGTAGCCGCACAGGTTCTGCGCCAGCAGCACGAGCTTGAAGCGTGGTGTGCCGGCGTCGTCGCGCACGAGGAACTCACTGCCGATGAGGAGCTGCAGCAGTGGCGGTTGCGCGATGGCGGCGATGGCGTCCTCGGGCTCGCCGGCCTCGCGGGCGGCCTGCTGCAGATCGTGGTGGGCGGCCTCGCGCATCTCGCGCAGCTGCTTGTGCGCGCGCACGACGCCGGCCAGCGAGCATTCGTCGGTGAGGGCCAGCGCTTCGTAGCCCAGCGTGACGGCGCGCTCCACCAGCTCCTGCGGCTCGGACGCACCGCGCAGGAAGCTGAAGGCCGACAGGCAGTGCAGTTCGGCATGGCGCGGCAGCTGCGGGCCAGGCGGCACGCGGCGGGCGGGCGGGGGCGTGGTGTCGGCGGCGCGGCGCAGCTCGGTGTCGGAGGCGTAGCCCTGTGCGCGGAGTGCGCCCAGGCGCTCGTCGCGGTCGGACATCGGCGGGCTCACGCGACGCCCTTCGCTGAGCGAGTCCCGTCGAGCGGCGCGTGTGCTGGGCTGGCGCGGCCTGGCGCGGCGCTCATGCAAACACCCCGTGCAGGAACCAGCCCGAGCGCGCTGCGTGTGCCGTCGCCGCGTCCGTGTAGGGCATGCGCTCGTGGAAGACCCACAGTAGCCCGCGCGTGGCGCTGCGGTAGACGAAGTAGTCGCGCGTCTGCAGTGCGGCGCGGCCTTCCCACCAGCCTGCCTCCACGCGGTGCGGGCCGCTGATGCGCGTGAGCGGGCCGGCGTAGACCGGTTGCTCCTGCGTGTCGCAGCGCAGTGGCTGCGGCGGCTCGACGAGCCAGGTGGGCTGTGGCCCCGGCGGCGGGCGGGTGGCGGTCGGTGCCGGCGGCGCGGGCCAGGGCTGCCAGCGCTGCATGCGGTCCAGCCGGTGGTCTTCCAGCAACTGGCCTTCGCACACGCGGGCGGCGCCGAGGCGCACGGACAGCCGCTCCAGCAGCGCGTTCGTCGCGGCGCGCTCCTGCGGGTCGTGTGAGCCGCCGCGCTCGGGCAGCAGCGCGGCGCTGTCTTCCTCCAGCGGCAGCAGCGTGTCGGCGCGCAGCGTGATCTCGCCAGCCGGCGCGGCCAGCGTTGTGCGGGCAAGGTGCTCGGCCAGCAGCCGGATCAGGCGTGTCAGGTCGCGCGTGGTGTCGGCGGTGGCCAGCGTCAGCTCGCCGCTGCCGGCCACGTCGCGCGGGCGCATGGCGTCATACTGCCAGGCCAGCTGCAGCCCGCGCACGCCGGCATGACGCGCGGCCAAGAAGGCGCAGAGCTGGCGCAGCAGCGTCTCGGCAAAGTGCAGCAGCACCGGGGCGTGCTCCACGCGCCAGGGCAGCTCCAACCGGGCGCTGAAGCGGTCGGGCAGGGTCAGCCAGTCGTGGGCTTCGGGCTGCTCGCCGTAAGCGCGGTCCAGCGCCAGCAGCAGGCTGGGGCCGAAGCGCTTGGCCAGTGCCGCGCGCGGCAACCGGCGCAGTTCGCCCAGGCGGGTGCAGCCCAGGCGGGCGAGCATCGCGTGGTGGGCCTGCGCGGCGGTCAGTGCTCGCAGCGGCAGGGCGTCCAGCCGCTCGGCCAGCGGGCCGCGCGCCTGGAGCTCGGGGCAGCGAGCCAACGCGAGTGCCGCCAGCGCGGTAGGGGCCCAGGCCTGCGCGCCCAGCGCGAGGCCCGCGCCAGCGGCTTCGGCCTGCAACCGCTGGCGCAGCGCTCGGGCGCCGCGGAACAGGCGCAGGCTGGTGGACACCTCGGCTACGAGGGCCTCCTCCAGCCGGGCCACGCGCGGCGTGAAGCGCAGGGCCAGCCAGCCCAGCGCGTCGGCGTCGCCCGCGGTGGCATCAGCCGAGCAGCACAGCGCGAGCCAGCGCATCAGCGCGCTCCATCGACAGGTCGGCCGCCGCCGGGGCCGGCTCGGGCCGCGGCTGCACCGGCGGCAGCAGTTGGCGGCGATTGGCAGTTAGCAGCGGCTCCACCGCAGCTGGCACGGCCGGCAGCGACAGCCAGCCCTCGTGCGTCGGGCCACGGCGCTTGAACAGCTGCACGTCCAGCGCCCAGCCGTCGCCCGGCCGCACGGCCAGTCGCAGCGGCGCGGCGGACGACTGCTGCGCGGCGCGCTCGGGCCGCATCAGGAAGGCCGGCGCGTCCGACGCGAGGGCGCTGACCTGCAGCCGCCGCACCTGCTCCGGCCGCGCCTCGGGCAGCCAGGCCAGTACGGCCACGCGCGACTTGATGGCCTGCTCGGCTGCCCACAGGGCTTCGGCCGGCGTGTGGGACTGCACCCACACCAGAGCCGCGGCCGGCAGGCCCAGTGCTTGCAGGCCGGGCAGGTGGGGGCACCAGGGCGGGTTGACCAGCAGCAGCCGGCGCGGTGCGAGCTCGGTGCCGTGGGCGCGGCCCGGTGGCGGCGGGGCGGGCCGGCCGTTCTGGGCCCACCAGCCGCGCAGGCCTGGCGCCAGCAGCCGCCACTCCAGTACGCCGGCCTGCGGCGTCAGCAGCTCGGTGACGGCGCGCAGCGGCCAGCCGCCGCCGGGCAGCTGGGCGTCCAGCGCCGGGAAGCCGCTGGGCAGCGTGGGGTCGGCGGTGGCGCCCAGGCTGCTGCCGCGCCACAGCCGGCCTTGCAGCAGCGCGTCGTCCAGCGGCCCTGGCCCGCCCACCGGCGCGCCCGGCGGGCGGGCCGGGGCCGGGGTGAACGCGGAAGAAGAGGCGGTGTCGGGCAGCATGGGCCTGGGCGGAGAACAGTGGTCGGCGACAGTGGCACGAGGCGGAACTGAAGTGGCACGGGGAAGGAACCGGAGCTTGGATCAGAGCACAAGGCTGTATTTATATCCAGTATTTTCCTGTGCGCTGCTCGGGTTCTCGGGCCGCTCGCGGTTATCGTGCAAGCCCACCGCTGCCCCGACAGGACCGCGCATGAACGCCGACGAATCGCAGATCCGGGAGCTCGTCTCCCGCTGGATGGCCGCCACCCGGTCGGGTGACGTGGACGCCGTGCTGGCGCTGATGGCGGACGACGCTGTCTTCCTCGTCGCGGGCCGGCCGCCGATGCCCAAGGACGAGTTCGCCGCGCTGTCGCGCACGCAGGCGGCGCAGGGTCCGGCGATGGTGATCGACGGCGCCAGCGACATCCAGGAGATCGAGGTCCACGGCGACTGCGCCTTCATGCGGGCCCAGCTGCACGTGACGGTGCGCCCGCCCGGCGCCGCGCCCATCGAGCGCGCCGGCCCGACGCTAACGGTGCTGAGGAAAGTGGCTGGCCGCTGGCTGATCGCCCGCGACGCCAATCTGTTGACGCCGGTGAAGCCGGCGGCCTGACTCGCATAGGAGAGATTGCCGATGCCGACGAACGACTACTTGGTGCTGTCCCGCGGGCAGTGGGACGACGACGCCCGCCCGCAGGACGTGCAGGCCGCCATCGATGCCTTCTACGTCTGGTACGAGCGGGGCTTGGCCGAGGGCCGGCTCAAGCCCGGTAGCCGTCTGGAACCGGGCGCCCGTGTCGTCGGCAAGGGGCTGGTGTCAGACGGCCCCTTTGCCGAGACCAAGGAGTGGATCGGCGGCTTCTGGTTCATCGTGGCCGAGACGCTGGAGCAGGCCGCGGCCATCGCTGCCGGGAACCCCTGCCTGCAATACGGACTGACGCTGGAGATCCGTCAGCTGGACGGCAGCCGCGCCGACGTTTCGGTGCGCAGCAACGAGACGCCGCCGGCCTGGCGGCGCTAGCGGCGGCGTGGCTCAGGCGAAGCCGTCGCCGTCGAAGTCAGCGATGTCCTCGTCCCGCGCGAGCGTCGGCGGGGCGTCCTTGGGCTTCATCGCCTCCAGCTGCTCGCGCAGCTTGGCGACCTGATCCAGCCAGTAGTTGGGCGTGCCGAACCACGGGAAAGCGAGCGGGAAGGCCGGGTCGCCCCAGCGGCGGGCCAGCCAGGCACTGTGGTGAATCATGCGCATCGTGCGTAGCGGCTCCATGAGGCGCAGCTCGCGATCGTCGAACTCGGCGATCTGCTCGTAGCCATCGAGCACGGCGTTCAGCAGCCGGCGCGCGGCCTCGGCGTCGTCGCCGCCGGGCAGCAACATCCACAGGTCCTGCACGACCGGCCCCATGACGGCGTCGTCCAGGTCGACGAAATGCGGGCCGCGGTCGGGCGTCCACAGGATGTTGCCGGGGTGGCAGTCGCCGTGCAGCCGCGTGAGCTGCAGGTCGGGCAGGCTGTCGAAAGCGGCCTGGATGGCGTCGAGGCAGCGGCGCGCGGCGTCGTCCCAACTAGGAGCGATCTCGGGCGGGATGGCGTCGTGGCCGATGAGCCAGTCTCGCGCCGCCTGGGCCGGGGCAGCGCTGGCCCAGTGCAGTCGCTCGCCAAACGGCCGTTGCCGGCCCACGCCGTGCAGCCGGGCCAGCAACCGGCCGATCCAGCGCAGCACCTCGGGGTCTTCCAGCTCCGGCCCGCGCCCGCCCTGGCGCGGTGTGACGCCCAGGCGCTGGCCCTCGTAATGGAACAGCGTGGAGCCGCCCTCCAGCGTCCACGGCGCGGCCACCGGCACCTCGGCGGCGGCCAGCTCGGCGGCAAAGGCGTGTTCTTCGAGGATCTGCGCGTCGCTCCAGCGGGCGGGGCGGTAGAACTTGGCGACGGCGACCTGAGCGCCCTGGCGGCTGTCCTCCAGGTGAACCTGCAGCACGCGGTTCTCGAACGAGTTCAGCTGCAGCATCCGGCCATCGGCGCGCAGGCCGGCGGCGTCGAGCGCGTCGAGCATGAACTCCGGCGTCAGGTCGCCGAAGCTGAGGTCAGGGGTGGCAGCGTGCATCCGGCAAGTGTCGCCGGTCGGGCGCTGATCGACGCGGGCTTCAGCGGCGGCGCGGGCGCTCGCTGGCGTAGCGCGGGGCGTCCACCACGACGCCGACGATGTCGTCCATCATCGCCTCGTCATCGGCATCGTCCAGTACCGGCAGCGTGTGCGGGTTGAAGCGGTGGGGGTCGATGCTGCGCTGGGGCGCGCGACGCTGCGGCGGCATCGGAGCCGTGGGCAGGTACTGGGGATGGGGCGGGGCGGGTTGGCGCTCGCCGTAGCCGTCGGCCCCGCTGAAGACGCCGGCGTCCTGCCACAGCGGCAGTGGCTGCGAGAACTGGCCCCAATCGCTGCTGAACTCCTCGTCACTCCCCAATGCAGGGCGGCGCCGGGGCAGGCTGGCGGCAGCCACCACGGGCGCCGGCAGCGGGCCACGAGAGTTGCTGCCCTGCGGCACCAGCAGCTGCAGCTCGGCGATGCTGGGCAGGTGGTCGACCGCGCAGCGCAGGTAGCGCACGCGGCAGGCGGACAGCACGGCGTGCTTGATCTGAAGGCTGCGGGGCGTCACGCCGCGCTCGCCTTCGAGGTCGATGGCGGCCAGCACGCGGCCGTTGGGGCTGCAGACCGCGAAGGTGACGTGGGACGTGCCGAGGAGGTCGAACCAATAGCGTACTTCCTTGGCCTCGGTCGGCTGGCAGAAGCGCACCAGCGGCAGCTTGGACAGCACGACGTGGTGCGGCAGCGCCTCGCGAAGCAGCCTGAAGACACGCCGCTCGTCGCCGGTGAAAACCGGCCGGGCGGTGAGTGACCACTCCGCTGGCAGCCCCCTATTGGCGTAGGCGGGCCGGCGTAGCGCCCAGACCAGGCTGATAGCCAGGCCCAGCACGCAAACAGCCAGCGCGGCGATCCAGTAGGTGGCGTACGGCATGTCCCTCGGGCAGTTCGGCGGCATCGCCGACGACAGACGCGGCGCATTGGGAGTTCAATGTAGCGTAATCAGGTGACACGACATTGCTCGCAAATCCGGGGAGCCCCCGGGCTGGGGGATGCCGGGCGGTGCGCGGCTCACGCTGTCACTCCTTGGCCGCGCGACCGGTGGCGTCGAAGTGGGACTTGACCTCGGCCACGCTGTCGACGAACTCGCTGATCACCTGCGCCTGGCGCTTGAACTGGAAGTCGATCTCGCCGAGATGCCGCTCCAGCGCCTGCTCGACCTGCGAGCCGAAGGACTCGGGCGGCAACCGCAACCAGGCGGCGGACTCGCTGCCGCCCCGCTCGACCACGGCACCGGCCGCCGTGGCGATGTGCAGCATGGGGCGGTTTTCGGTCAGCGCGTGGATGAAGAGCGTGTCGATGCCGCGGTTGCGGGCATGCAGCGCCGCGGTGTCGAACAGCCGCCGTCCCAGGCCCCGGCCGCGTGATTGCGGCAGTACCGAGACGCCGAACTCGGCCATCGTGCGCGACGGGTCGGCCGGCAGCGGCTCGCCATAGGCCAGGTGGGCCAGCGCGACGAGCTGCAGGCGGCGGTTGAAGATGCCCAGCACCTCGTCGCGGTTGAAGTCGATGTTCAGCGCGTAGCGCCGGATCTGCTCGTCCGACGCCAGGTAGCCGAAGCGCAGATAGCGGTCGCGGTCGTCCAGCGCCAGCAGGTGGTCGACGATGCGGTGCCTGTGGCGCCGGCCGAGGGAGCGGATGGCCACCCAGGTAGACAGCCGTTCCAGTGCGGCGCGCGCAGTCGCCAGCGGGGCGGCCAGCGCGCCGGGCGGCGATGCCGGCTCCGCGACCGGTCGCGGCGGCCCGAAGGCCGACAGCGCGTCGTCCCAGTCCGCCGGTGCGTCGGCGGACTGTGTGGCGGGGGGAGCGGGTGGCTGGGAGGACATATGACGTCGCGGCTGCAGGCTAGGGTACTGCCGCGGCCTTTTCAAACCAAGGGCCGGGCTGCTACACTCGTGGGCTTTTCCGTCAAAAGGCTGCGGGAAAGAGCCGTGCCGAGAGGCTGTGCAACAGACACAGCACCGAGGCCGGTCGAAGTTTCAGCCATCCAACGCCGGTCTTTTCAAGGCCGGCACAGCGAAAGCAACTCTCATGAAGACCTTCAGCGCCAAGCCGGCCGAAGTGACGCACGAGTGGTTTGTGATTGACGCCACCGACAAGGTGCTCGGACGTGTTGCCAGCGAAGTGGCACTCCGTTTGCGCGGCAAGCACAAGGCCATCTACACGCCTCACGTCGATACGGGTGATTTCATCGTCATCGTCAACGCCGACAAACTCCGCGTCACCGGCAACAAGGCCACCGACAAGGTGTACTACCGTCACTCGGGCTTCCCTGGCGGCATCTACGCCACGAAGTTCAAGGACATGCAAGCCAAGCACCCCGGCCGCGCGCTGGAGAAGGCCGTCAAGGGCATGCTGCCCAAGGGCCCGCTGGGTTACGCCATGGTCAAGAAGCTGAAGGTCTATGCAGGTCCCACGCACCCGCACACCGCCCAGCAGCCCAAGGCTCTCGAGATCTAAGGAACGGCCATGATCGGAAACTGGAATTACGGTACCGGCCGTCGCAAGTCGTCGGTCGCTCGTGTCTTCATCAAGAAGGGCACGGGCCAGATCGTCGTCAACGGCAAGCCCATCGAGAGCTACTTCGGCCGCGGCACGTCCATCATGATCGCCAAGCAGCCCCTGCTGCTGACGAACAACGGTGAAGCCTTCGACATCAAGGTCAACGTGCACGGTGGCGGCGAGTCCGGCCAGGCCGGTGCGCTGCGCCTGGGCATCACCCGCGCGCTGATTGACTACGACGCGACGCTGAAGCCCGAACTGAGCCGCGCCGGCTTCGTCACGCGTGACGCGCGTGAAGTCGAGCGTAAGAAGGTCGGTCTGCACGGCGCCCGCCGCAGGAAGCAGTTCAGCAAGCGCTGATCGGCGTTTCCCGACTCGACAGAAAGGCCGCTTCATGCGGCCTTTTGCTTTTGCGCGGACAATCCCCACATTCGTTTTTCGACCGATTCCCACAGGAGCCCCGCCATGAGCGCCGTGCTTGATACCCCCACCGACATCCCCGCGCCCCTGGTCTTCACCGACAGCGCCGCTGACAAGGTGCGCGACCTCGTCGCCGAGGAAGGCAACCCGGACCTGAAGCTGCGCGTGTTCGTGCAGGGCGGCGGTTGCTCGGGCTTCCAGTACGGCTTCACGTTCGACGAGGCCGTCAACGACGACGACACGCAGATGCAGAAGAACGGCGTCACGTTGCTGATCGACTCGATGAGCCTGCAGTACCTGATGGGCGCAGAGATCGACTACAAGGAAGACCTGCAGGGCGCCCAGTTCGTCATCAAGAACCCGAACGCGACGACGACCTGCGGCTGCGGGTCCAGCTTCTCGGTCTGATCGCCGACCTCAGTCGCTGAAGAGCCGCCTCCGGGCGGCTCTTTGCTTTGCGTCTTCATCCTTGCCTTCTCTGCCCATGGATCAGGAACGTTCCCAGCGCGTGCTGCTGTGGCTGGTGGCCCTTGGCTTCTTCATGCAGACGCTGGACGCCACCATCGTCAATACCGCACTGCCGGCCATGGCGGCGAGCCTGGGCGAAAGCCCGCTGCGCATGCAGTCGGTCGTCGTCGCCTACTCGCTGACGATGGCCATCGTCATTCCGGCCACGGGCTGGATGGCCGACCGCTTCGGGACGCGGCGCGTCTACATCGGCGCCATCGTGCTGTTCGTGCTGGGCTCGGTGCTGTGCGCCTTGTCCGGCAGCCTGACGATGCTGGTGAGCGCGCGCGTCGTGCAGGGCGTGGGCGGCGCGCTGCTGCTGCCGGTGGGGCGGCTGGTCGTGCTGCGCACCTTCCCGCGCGAGCGCTTCCTGCAGGCGATGAGCTTCGTCGCCATCCCGGGCCTCGTCGGCCCGCTGATCGGCCCGACGCTGGGCGGCTGGCTTGTCGAGGCGGCGTCGTGGCACTGGATCTTCCTGATCAACCTGCCGGTGGGCCTCGTCGGCGTGCTGGCGACGCTGCGCTTCATGCCGCAGCCGCCGGCCGCCGAGCGCGTGCGCTTCGACGTGGGCGGCTACCTGATGCTGGCTTTCGGCATGGCGGCGCTGTCGCTGGCGCTGGATGGCCTGTCCAGCCTCGGCCTGCGCCAGGCGTCAGTGCTGGTGTTGATGATCTTCGGCCTGGCCAGCCTCGCCGCCTACTGGCTGCATGCGGCGCGCAAGCCGCGCCCGCTGTTCTCTCCGCGACTCTTCGGCATCGGCTCGCTGCGCATCGGCCTGCTGGGCAACCTGTTCTCGCGGCTGGGCAGCTCGTGCATGCCCTTCCTGATCCCGCTGCTGCTGCAGGTGACGATGGGGTATTCGCCGGCCCAGGCCGGCATGATGATGCTGCCGGTCGCACTGGCCAGCATGTCGGTCAAGCGCGTCGCGACGCCGCTGATCGTGCGCCACGGATACCGGCGCGTGCTGGTGGTCAATACCGGCCTCATCGGGCTGACGATGGCGAGCTTTGCCTTCTCGTCGCCGCAGCAGCCGCTGCTGTTCAGTGTGCTGCAGCTGGCCGCGTTCGGCGCGGTCAACTCGCTGCAGTTCACGGCCATGAACACGCTGACGCTGAAGGACCTGGAACCGGCCATGGCCAGCAGCGGCAACAGCCTGCTGAGCATGGTGCAGATGCTGGCGATGGGCATGGGCGTGGCGGCGGCCGGCGCGGTGCTGGCAGCGTTCACGGAGTTCTTCGGCGCCGGGCAGACGCTGCAGGCCTTCCGCGCGACCTTCGGCAGCATGGCGCTGATCACCGTCGCGTCGGCCGGCATCTTCTGGCAGCTCGACGCGGCCGACAGCCGGGCGGTGCCGTCGCGGCCGGAGACCGACCCGCCCGAGGCCGGCTGAGCGCCGGTCAGGCCGGGTACAGCGCGCCGAGCAGCCGCGGACCCGCGGCGCCGGTGACGGCCGGCAGGTTGCCCGGCAACCGCTCGACGAAGCGATGCGCCAGCCAGGCGAAGGCGGCCGCTTCCACCTGGTCGACCGGCAGGCCGCGCTCGGCGCTGGTCTGAAGCCTGACGCCGGGCAGCAGCGACGCCAGGCGGCGCAGCAGCGCCCCGTTGAGCGCGCCGCCGCCGCAGGCGATCAGTGTCGCCGCCTGCGGCATGTGCGCTTGCAGCGCATCGGCCACGCAGCGCGCGCTGAGCTCCAGCAGCGTGGCCTGCACGTTCTCGGGCGGCACGCCAGCCGGCAGCCGCGCCTGCAGCCAGCCGAGGTGGAAGAGGTCGCGGCCGGTGCTCTTGGGCGGCGCCGCAGCGAAGAAGGGCTCGGCCAGCAGTGTGGCCAGCAGCGCCGGCGAGACCCGGCCCGTGCTCGCCCAGGCGCCATCGGCGTCGAAGGCGCGGCCCTGGTGCTGGGCGATCCAGCCATCCATTAGGCAGTTGGCCGGCCCGCAATCGAAGCCGGTGGTGCGGCCTTCGCCGAACAGCAGACTCAGGTTGCTGATGCCACCCAGGTTGAGCACGGCGACGTCTTCGCCATCGCGCCCAAAGACGGCGCGGTGGAAGGCCGGCACCAGCGGCGCGCCCTGGCCGCCGGCGGCGACGTCGCGGCTGCGCAGGTCGCAGACGACGTCGATGCGGGCCTGCTCGGCCAGCAGCGCACCGTTGAGCAGCTGCGACGTGTAGCCATCGAAACCGCCGGGGCGGTGGCGCACGGTCTGGCCGTGGGCGCCGAGGGCGCGGACGTGCTCGCGCGGCGTGCCGGTCGCCTCCAGCAGCTGCGCGACGATATCGGCGTAGCTGCGGGCGACTGCATTCGCGGCCAGCGCGGCGCGGTGCAGTTCGTCGGAGCCGGGGGTGTTGAGTGCGAGCAGCTCGTCGCGCAGCGCCGGGCCGAACGGCGCGTGTACATGTTCCCGCACGGACAACTGGGCGGCGTCGAACAGCACGCCATCGATGCCGTCGAGCGACGTGCCCGACATCAGGCCGATGAACAGCCCGGCGGCCAACGCGTCACTCGGCGGCGGAAACGCCGCCCATCGTCTCGGCGACGGCCAGCTGCGTTTTCACACTGGCGACGGTCGCCTGGAACTGCGCCTTGGCAGACCCCGGCAGCGTGACGGCCTCGGACGCGCGGGCGATGGCGCGCGGGTCCACATGCCGGCCGCCGACGCGGAACTCGAAGTGCAGGTGCGGCCCGGTGGCCCAGCCGGTCATGCCGACGGCGCCCAGCCGCTGGCCCTGCTCGATGCGCTGGCCCTTCTTCACGTCGATCTTGCTCAGGTGGGCATAGACGGTGGAGCGGTCACCGCCGTGGCGGATCTGGACCACGTTGCCGAAGCCGTTCTGCCAGCCGGCCATCTCGACGACGCCGTCGCCCACCGAGCGCACGGCCGTGCCGGTCGGCGCGCCGTAGTCCACGCCGTTGTGCTGGCGCCAGGTGTTCAGGATGGGGTGAAAGCGCATCGCGAAACCGCTGGTGATGCGCGAGAACTCCATCGGGCTGGCCAGGAAGGCGCGGCGCTTGCTCTGGCCGTCGAAGCCGTAGAAGCTGGCCTTGCCGGTGGTGCTGTCCTTGAAATAGACGGCCGAGTAGGTGCGGCCGTTGTTCGTGAACTCGCCCGCCAGCAGGCGGCCCACGCCGCCGTCCCAGGTGATGGGTTCGCCGTCGGCGGTCAGAGTCTCATAGACGATGCTGAAGCGGTCGCCCTTGCGAAGCTCACGATGGAAGTCGATGTCGCCGGAGAACATGTCGGCCATCTGCGAAGCGATGGCGTCGGGGATGTTGGCGTCGTCGGTAGCAGCGAACAGCGAGCTGCGGATGGTGCCGTTGCCCAGCGCCACCTGGGACTGCAGCGGTGCGGTCTCGGTGCGGGCGGTGAAGCGGCTGCCGTCGCGCTCGATCGTCAGCCGCGTGAAGTGGCTCTGCTGCTGCTCGGTCTTCTCGGCCGGGAAGCGCACGACGATCTTCTGCACCTGGCCGGACGCGTCGGCCGTCAGGTGGACCATCTTGCCGGCGCGCCCCTGCAGCACGCGGCGGCCAAGCGGGTCGGTGCGCAGGAAGGCAGCCGCGGCGGTGTCGAAGGCGCCGGCGCGCTTGAGCAGGCTTTCGGGCGTGTCGCTGGAACGCGTGGCCTCGGCGCGGGTCAGCGCGACGGCATGGCTGGCGAGTTCATCCAGCTGCGAGGCGATGTCGTTCGTGGCGACCGTTTCGACCAGCGTGCGGCGCGGCAGGTCGGCGGCGTCGGGCGCCAGCGGGGCGATGCCGAAGGCCGTGACGGCGAAGCAGCTGAGCGTGCCGACGACCGAGGCGGTCAGCGCCCGGGGGTGCCTGGCAGCAAAGTTTTCGGCGCGGTGGAGGGCGGCTTGAAGCTGATGGAGACGTTGCTGGAAGACGGTCACGCTCGGCATCCCGGGGTTGTCGCTGGGGCAATCCCGGCCAGGCCGGTTCCACGCGAAGCGGCCGCCGTGACGCGGCCCTTAAAATCCAAGCCGGTGGCGTTGAAGCAACACCCCCGGTTCGAAGGGTGAATTCTACCGGCAATGTCCTACGACACATGCCGGTTTACCCCGACAGATCAACAACTTAACAATTTCGCCCGGTTCAGCGCCGGGCGGCGATGCGCCATGTCCGACGCCCCCCAGTTTCCCGTCACCGATGCCGTCCTGGAGGCACTGGCCATCACCCGCCGCGGCGTGGACGACCTGCTGCCGGAAGCCGAATGGACGAAGAAGCTGGCTCGTTCGGCGGCCACCGGTGTGCCGCTGCGAATCAAGCTGGGCCTGGACCCGACGGCGCCGGACATCCACCTCGGCCACACCGTGGTGCTCAACAAGATGCGTCAGCTGCAGGACCTCGGCCACCAGGTCATCTTCCTCATCGGCGACTTCACATCGCTCATCGGCGACCCGTCCGGCCGCAACGCCACCCGCCCGCCGCTGACGAAGGAGCAGATCCAGGCCAACGCCGAGACTTACTACGCCCAAGCCAAGCTGGTGCTGGACCCGGCGAAGACCGAGATTCGCTACAACTCCGAGTGGAGCGAGCCGCTGGGCGCGGCCGGCATGATCCAGCTGGCCGCCAAGTACACCGTGGCCCGCATGCTGGAGCGCGACGACTTCACGAAGCGTTTCCACAGCCAGACGCCGATCTCGGTGCACGAGTTCCTTTACCCGCTGATGCAGGGCTATGACTCGGTCGCGTTGAAGTCGGACCTGGAGCTGGGCGGCACTGACCAGCGCTTCAACCTGCTGATGGGCCGCCACCTGCAGCAGGAGTACGGCCAGGAGCCGCAGTGCATCCTGACGATGCCGCTGCTGGAAGGGCTGGACGGCGTCGAGAAGATGTCGAAGTCCAAGAACAACTACATCGGCATCACCGAGGCGCCCAACAGCATGTTCGCCAAGATCCTCTCGATCAGCGACGAGCAGATGTGGAAGTGGTACGAGCTGCTGTCGTTCAAGTCGATGGCCGACATCGCGGCGCTGAAGGCCGAGATCGCTGGCGGCCGCAACCCGAAGGATGCCAAGGTCGCGCTGGCCAAGGAGATCACGACGCGCTTCCACAGTGCGGCGGCGGCGGAGGCGGCCGAGGCCGACTTCAACAACCGCGCCAAGGGCGGCATCCCGGACGACATCCCGACGGTGCAGCTCAGCGGTGCGCCGATGGGCCTGGCCCAGGTCTTGAAGGCGGCGGGCCTGGTGGCGTCCACCAGCGAAGGCCTGCGCATGATCGAGCAAAGCGGCGTGCGACGCTCGGGCGAGGTGCTGTCGGACAAGGGCCTGAAGCTCGACGCCGGCGAGCATGTGCTGCAGGTGGGCAAGCGCAAGTTCGCGCGGGTGGTGCTCGGCTGAGTTGACTCGCTTGGTCGCGGCTGTCCGCCTGCGCATGCCGCCGCCAGGCGATGACTTGCGCCAGGCGTTCCAGGCGCAGGTGGCCCGCGGCGCGCTCGATGCCGCGCTGGACCTGAGCGTCGTGGAGTTCGACGAGCTGGCGCAGCTCACCACCGTTACCGTAATGGGCGTTGAAGTGACCGCCACGGCCATCGCGGTGCACTACACCGTATCGTGGTCGTCCTTCCATGCCTGCGACGACCGTACCTTCGGCGGCCAAAACGCCCGCGTGCTGAGAGGCCGTGCAGATGGGCAGGACTGGGTGTTCGATCCGCTTGAACCGATGCCCATCTCGCGCAGCGCCTTCGACGAGTTGTGAGCGCTTGGAGCAGCTAGCTGCTGAAGCGCTCGTTCCCCACCATGCCCATCTTCATCACGCGGTGGCGCTGTGCCGACCCCATCACTGCTGCAACGGCGGCGTAGTCCACCAACCGGTTCGGCTTGATGTAGACCTCGGGTTGTTCGCCCGGGGGCAAGGCGCCGACTTCCTGCATTTTGGCGTCGAGAGCGGTGCGGCCGGCCAGCGGCTGACCGTTCCAGGTGACCGTGCCGTCGAAATCCACCTCCACCACGGCCACCATCGGTTCCTTCGTTTTCCATGTCGGATGGCCTGTACCGATGTCGAGGTTGATCGAATGCAGCTGGATAGGAATCGTCAGGATCAGCATCACCAGCAGCACCAGCATCACATCGATCAGTGGCGTCGTGTTGACGTCCATCAGCGCTTCGGGTTCGGGGCCGCCCGACGAGGTCGAAAGCTTCATTCCCATGTTCCGGCTCCTAGGGTGACGGCCGCGCCGGGGTGACACGGCTGCCTCGATGATGCCGGCGCCGAGCCGCGCGAGGAAGCCGATTTCGTTCACGGTTTCACGGAGCAGGGGCGGCCCTCAACGCTGCCAGCGCCTCGGTGATCTCCCGCGCGTTGCCCGGCCGCACGACGCGCGCCACCTCGCGCCCCTCCTTCAGCATGACCAGCGTCGGCCACAGCTTGATGCCGAACGAGCGGCCCAGCGGCCGGCCGCGGCCGTCTTCGACTTTCAGGTGGCGCAGCGGCAGCCCCGCATGCGCCGCGAGCGTGTCGGTGATGACCGGCTGCGCGGCCTGGCAGATGCTGCACCAGTTCGCGCCGAATTCCAGGACCGTGCTTCCCGGCATGGCATCGACTTCGCGGCGGCTCGGTTCGTCGAGGGTGTAGGGCGGAAAGAGTGGCATGGCGTGCTCCGGTTCGGGGTGCAGGATGGGGCAAGGGCGGTGCCCGTGAGCGCCATTGGACCGGGCCGGCCGGCGGTTCACTCCACGCGCTGTCGATTCGTCGCAGGCCGCTCGCGGCCGGCCAGGTGCCGTCGCAAAGTTCAGCCATCGCAACCCCACCCGGACAACTGCCATGCACCCCACGATGCCCCTCTGGCCCTTCGCCATCCTCGCCATCCTCATGCTCGTGGGCTGGCGGCAGTCGCGGGACCGGGTGGTCCGGCCATCGACGCTGGTCAAGGTGGCGCTCGGCATGTTGGCGCTGTCGCTGTACGGCGTGCTGACGGCGTTTGGGGCGAACCTCGTGCCACTGCTGGCCTGGGCCGCCGGCTTCGCTGCCTGCGTGAAGCTGGGCGGTCAGCTGCTGGCGCCGCGCGGCCTGTCGCATGAAGGCGCCGCGGTGCGCGTGCCGGGCAGCTGGTGGCCGATGGGCCTGATGATGGGCATCTTCATCGCCAAGTTCGCGCTGGGCTTCGCCACCGGTGTCGATGCGCATGTCGTGCACGAGACCTGGTTCATCGCCGCGATGAGCCTGCTGTTCGGCCTGCTCAGCGGCGCCTTCTCGGCGCGGGCGAAGGCGGTGCAGCGATTCGCCGAGACGCAGCCCGCCGTGTGAGCGAGCCGCGCGCGAACTGCAGGGGAGGCTTTGGCCTCCCTTCGTCGTTCAGCGGCGCTGTTTCTAGGGAGGTCGTGCATCCAAGGTTGCGGCCCGGGCCGTAGAGCCCCGCAGATGCCAAGCCGGCATCGCCCGAACGCAAGGATGCCCTCATGAATGCCCGACTCACCCGTAGCGCCCTCGGCGCCGCGCTGCTCTGCCTGGCCGCCGGTGCCCAGGCGTCCAGCCACCGCGAAGCGCCCTTCATCACCACCGTGCCCAAGGTGGACGCGACGGATTTCTACATGTTCCGCAGCTACGAGGCCGGCCGCGACGGCATGGTCACGCTGATCGCCAACTACCTGCCGCTGCAGGACGCCTATGGCGGGCCGAACTACTTCGCGCTAGACCCGAACGCGCTATACGAGATCCACATCGACAACGACGGCGATGCCAAGGAAGACCTGACCTTTCAGTTCCGCTTCAAGAACAAGCTGTCCAACAACGGCGCCGGCACGTCGCTCAACGTGGGCGGCAAGATGGTCGACATCCCGTTGATCCAGAGCGGCGCGGTTTCCGGCGTGAAGGATGCGAACCTGCAGGTCAACGAGAGCTACACGCTGACCGTCGTGCGCGGCGACCGCCGCAGCGGCACGGCGCAGGCGGTGACGAACGCGACCACCGGCGCCACGACGTTCGACAAGCCCGTCGACAACATCGGCAGGAAGACCATCGCCGACTACGCGGCCTATGCCGCCAAGCACATCTACACCGTCGCCATTCCCGGCTGCACGACACCGGCCAAGGTGTTCGTCGGCCAGCGGCAGGACCCGTTCGCCGTCAACCTCGGCACGATCTTCGACCTCGTCAATGCGCCGGTCTCCGTCATCACTGACCCGGCGCTCATCAATGCCGCACCCAACACGCTGGCCGACAAGAACGTGACAACGCTGGCGCTGGAGGTACACAAAGACTGCCTGAAGTCGTCGCCCGCCGGGGACGACGTCATCGGTGGCTGGACGACGGCCAGCCTGCGCCAGGGCCGGCTGCTCAACCCCAAGCCCGGCAGCGGCCACCAGGCCAGCGAAAAGCCGGGCGGCGCCTGGGTGCAGGTGTCGCGGCTGGGCATGCCGCTGGTCAACGAGGTCGTCATCGGCCTGAAGGACAAGGATAAGTTCAACGGCGCCAAGCCCAAGGATGACGCGCAGTTCGCCGACTACGTGACCAACCCGACGCTGCCCGCGCTGCTGGAGACCGTGCTGGCGTTGCCCAACACGGCGCCCACCAACTTCCCGCGCAACGACCTCGTGACGACCTTCCTGACCGGCATCAAGGGCGTGAACCAGCCCAAGACCGTGACAGCCTCCGAGATGCTGCGGCTGAATACGGCCATCGCCCCCGTGCCGTTCGCGCAGCAGAACCGGCTGGGCATCGTCGGCAATATCCTTGCTGGCGGCAGCGACAACGCCGGCTATCCCAACGGCCGCCGGCCGAAGGACGACGTCGTCGACATTTCGCTCGTTGCGGTGATGGGCGGTCTGTGCATGGCCAATGGCGACACCGACAAGCTCGGCTTCGGCGCGGCCTGCAAGCCCAGCGCCGTGCCGCTGGGCGCCACCGCCTTCAAGCTGCATGACGCGGTGGACCAGGCCCAGGTGCCGCTGCTCGCCAGCTTCCCCTACCTGAACACGCCCCTCGCGGGCTCACAGTGAAGGAGGCCGCCATGAAGACCTGGATGACTGCCGCGGCCGCCACTGCTGCGTGCCTGGGCCTCGCAGGCTGCGGAGGTGGCTCGGGCGATGCGCCCGCGCCACCGCCCCCACCGCCGCCGCCCGTCGTGACGGCGGTGCCCGACAGCGCCATCGCATCGCCCACCGCGCTGGTGAGCTACCTCGGCGCTCAAGCCGCCGCCGACGAGACCAGCGAGGCGCTGACGTTGCCGGCCGGCGAAGCCGCCACCAGCGAGACCGACGAGCCTCTGTCCGTCGCGCCATGAAGCTCTTGCTCGCGCTCGCGCTCGCGCTGGCCCTGCCGCTGCTGGCCGCGGCCGAGCCCTTCGTGCCAAAGGACGATGCCGCCGCCGTGCAGCGGCTGCCCTACCGCATGGACGCCGCCGAGCGCGCCCGCCGTGCGGCGCTGGCGCGGGACCCGGCGCAACTGCCCCTCGCGCTGGACGCCGCCCGCGCGGCGCTCGACCGGGCCCGCGCGCTGGGCGACCCGCGCGAGCTGGGGGCCGCCCAGGCGGCGCTTGCGCCGTGGTGGGCGCGCGCCGATGCGCCGCCCGAGGCTGTGCTGCTGCGGGCCCGCGTCAAGCAGGCTCGGCACGACTTCGACGCCGCGCAGGCCGAGCTGCAGTCGCTGCTGCAGCGCGGCGACCTGCCCGCCGCCTTGCGCGCGCAGGCGCTGTTGGATGCGGCCGCCATTCACCAGCTCCGCGGCGAACTGGCCGAAGCCCGCGCGCTGTGCGAGCCCTTGCGGTCGCTCGCCCCGCTGCCGGCCTCCGCGTGCCTGGCCGAGCTGGCCAGCCTGTCGGGCGACGCGCCCGCGGCGGCCATGAAGCTCGCGCAATTGAGTCCCGGCCGCATCACGCCGCCGTGGCTGGCGTTGATGCGTGCCGAGCTCGCCGAGCGGCGGGGAGACCCGGCCGCCGCTGCCCTCTACCGCCTGGCGCTCACCGGTGCCGACGAGGTCTACACCCGAGCCGCTTTGGCCGACTGGCTGCTGGACCATGACCAGCCGGCCGAGGCGCTCGCGCTGGCCACCGGGGAGGCCGATGCGCTGCTGCTGCGCCGCGTCATCGCGCTGCACCGCCTGGGCCGCGAAGCGGCGGCGCCGACCGCCAGGCTGCGCGACGCGCTGGCCGCCGTCGACCGCCGTGAGCCAGGCAAGCATGCCCGCGAGCAGGCCCGCTTCGCGCTGGACGTGACGGGTGATGCGCGCGAGGCACTGCGGCTGGCCCGGCTGAACTGGGCGCTGCAGCGCGAGCCGGCGGACGCCGTGCTGCTGCTGCGTGCCGCCCGCGCTGCCGGCCGCGACGGCGAGGCCACGCGCCAGGAACTCGCCAACTTCGTGCGTCAGCGGGGCTGGCAGGATGTGCGCCTGGCCGCCCTCGACCGGAGCCTCGCGTCGTGATCCGCCTTTTTCTGCCCTTGCTGTTGCTGCTGCTCGCCACTGCCGCGCAGGCCCACCAGGCCAGCGAGGCCTACCTGCGCTATCACGTGGACGGCGCCGACGTGGAGCAGCGTCTGGACATCGCGCTGCGCGACCTGGACCGCGACCTGGCGCTGGACGCCGATGGCGACGGCACGCTGAGCTGGGGCGAGGTGCGCGGCCGCTGGGCCGACATCGAGCGGCTGGCCGCCGATGGCGTGCGTTTCACGGCCGACGGCGCTGCGTGCCGGCGGCTGGGGGACGACGGCCCGCAGCTCGACGAGCACAGCGACGGCATGCATGCGGTGCTTGTGTCGCACTGGCGCTGCCCTACAACCGTGCAGGCGCTGGACATCGACTACCGACTGTTCGCCGTGACGGACGCCGGCCACCGCGGCCTCGTGCGGCTGGCCGGCGCCGGCGGCGAGCCGCGGGTGCTGGTGCCGGGCGCCGGGCCGCAGCGGCTGGCCGCGCACGGCCCGGGCTGGGGTAGCTTCGTCGTCGAGGGCATGACGCACATCGCCAGCGGCCTGGACCATCTGCTGTTCCTCGCCACACTCATCCTCGTGGCCGTCTGGCGTCGCGACGGGCAGGCCTGGGTGCCGAGAGCCGACGCCCGCAGCGCGCTGGCCGAGACGCTGAAGCTCGTCACCGCCTTCACGGTGGCGCACTCGGTCACGCTGGGGCTGGCCGCCAGTGGCGCCATCGACCCGCCGTCGCGCTGGGTGGAGTCGCTGATCGCGCTTACCGTGCTGCTGGCTGCGCTGGACAATCTGCGGCCCTTCATGCCGGGGCCGCGCTGGGGCATGGTGGCCGTCTTCGGCCTGGTTCATGGGGTCGGCTTTGCCGGGCCGCTGAAGGACCTGGGCCTGCAGGGCCGCGAGCTGATGCTGCCGCTGCTGGGCTTCAACGTCGGCGTGGAGCTAGGCCAGCTGGCCGCCGTGGCGCTGCTGCTGCCGCTGGCCCTGGCGTTGCGTGGCCGCGCCGCCTACAGGCGCTGGATCGTGCCAGGCGGGTCCAGCGCCATCGCCGCGCTGGCCACGCTGTGGCTGGCCGAGCGCAGCCTGGCATTGCAGCTGCTGCCCTGATATCGCAGCGGGTACGTGTACCGCCCATGTCCGGATCGTGACGCGCAGCGCCGGAGCGTCCCGTGAAGGCATTTCAGGTTGACCCTTGTGCGCAGCCGGCCGCCCCAGGCGGATAGTGAACGCCCTCATGTCACCCGGGGAGGGCTTCGCATGGCACGTCATCTCATCACGCTCGCGCTGTGCCTCGGCACGTCCCTGGCCCGGGCGCATGGCGGCGAGCCGCCTGCCCGGCCGCTCACCGGGCTGACGGCGCCGGTCGAGCTGTCGCGCGACCGCAGCGGCGTCGTGCACGTGCAGGCCCGCAACGAGGCGGACCTGTGGTTCATGCAGGGCTTCGTGCATGCGCGTGACCGGCTGTTCCAGATGGACGAGTTCCGCCGCACCGCCAGCGGCACGCTGGCCGAACTGCTGGGTACCGCGGCGCTGGCGTCCGACGTGCAGTTGCGCACGCTGGGCCTGCGCCGGGCGGCGGAGAGATCGCTGGCGGCGCTGTCGCCCGAGGCGCGCGCAACGCTCGAGGCCTTTGCCCGTGGCGTCAACGCCTACCTCGCCGCCTACCCATTGCCGATGCAGTACGCGGCGCTGGAGATCACCCGCGTGGCGCCGTGGACACCGCTGGACAGCGTCGTCATCGGCAAGCTGTTCGCCGTGCAGCTGTCGCTGGAGACCGACATCGACAGCACGCTCGCGCTGGCCGCCTACCAGCGTGCCGGCGCGCTGGCCGGCTTCGACGGCAAGGCGCTGTATTTCGACGATCTCGACCGCGTCGCCCCGCTCGACCCGGCCGCCACCATCCCGGATGCGATGCAGCGCCCGCCACGCCCGCATAGCGGTCACCACGGCCCGCACCGGCCGCGTGCGGCCGACAGCGCGGCAGTAGAGGACGACGTCGCCCGGCTCGCGAAACGCTGGCGCGAGCAGCTGCGTCAGGTGCCGGCGCTGCGCGGCGTCATGCAGCGCGACCACCGCGCAGGCTCCAACCTGTGGGCCGTCAGCGGACGCCTGACCGACAGCGGCCGGCCGCTGATCGCCAACGACAAGCACCTTCCGCTGACGGCGCCGGGCGTCTGGTACCCCATCGGCCTGAGCCTCAGCGGCCCGGGCGGCAGTACGCTGCGCGCGGCGGGTGACAGCTTTGCCGGCGTGCCCGCGCTGCTGGGCGGCTACAACCAGCACATCGCCTGGGGCGGTACGAACTCGCTGTTCGACGTGACCGACACCTACCAGGAGCGCCTGGTGCCCGACGCCACGTCGCCCAGCGGCCTCAGCAGCGTCTACCAGGGGCGGTTGGAGCCGGTCATCCCGATCCCCGAGACCTACCGCGCCAACCAGCCGGGCGACGGCGTGCCCGACAACCTCGTCACCGTGCCCGCCGGTGGCGCCATCCCGGCGGTGACGCTGCTGGTGCCGCGGCACGGCCCCGTCGTGCAGTTCGATGCCACCACCGGCACCGCGCTGACGCTGCAATGGGCGGGCGCCGCCCCCACGCGTGAGGTGGACGCGCTGCTGCGCATGGTGCGCGCGACGACCGTGGACGAGTTCAAGGCTGCGCTGCAGTTCTTCGACGTGGGTGCACAGAACTGGGTCGTGGCCGATGGCCGCGGCGACCTCGGCTACTTCACCAGCGGCGAGGTGCCTGTGCGCGAGGACCTGCAGGCCGGCTATGTGGACGGCCTGCCGCCGCACTTCATCCGCAACGGCCAGGGCGGCAACGAATGGCTGCCCGTACGCAATCCGCAGCCGCAGCAGGCGCTGCCCTACGAGGTGCTGCCGTTTGCCGAACTGCCACAGATCGTCAACCCGCCGGCCGGCTTCCTCGTCAACGGCAACAACGACCCACTGGGCGTCACGCGCGACAACAACCCTTTCAACGAGACGCGGCCCGGTGGCGGCATCTACTACCTGTCGTTCAACTTCAACGACTCCACCGGCCTGCGCGCCGGGCAGATCACCGCCCGGCTCAAGGAGGTGCTGTCGCGCCGGCGCGTCCGATTCGAGGACATGCAGGCTATCCAGTCCGACAGCACCATCCGAGACGCCCAGGTGCTGCTGCCGCACCTGCTGGCCGCCTTCGACCGCGCCCGCCGGCCTGGCGCGCTGCCGGCGCTGGCCGCGCTGGCCGCCCAGCCCGGCGTGGCCGAGGCGGCCTGGCGGCTGCGCCGCTGGGATTTCACCAGCCCCACCGGCCTGACCGAGGGCTGGGACGCCGACAAGCCCGCCGGCCGCCGGCCAGACGCCGACAGCATCCGTGCGTCCGTGGCGGCCACGCTCTACAACCTGTGGCGCAGCCGGCTGGCTGCCAACACCGTCGACCGCGTCGTGGGCGGCGCCGGGCTGCCGGTGCCCGAGGCCGGGCCACTGGTCATTGCACTGGGTTATCTGCTGCAGAGCTTCCCGCAGAACGGCGGCCGTGGCGCCTCGGGGCTGGATTTCTTCCCCGTGCCGGGAGTCGCCGCCGCCGAGGACCGGCGCGACCTCTTGTTGTTGCAGAGCCTGGACGACGCGCTGACGCTGGCGGCCAGCGACACCTTCAAGCCGGCGTTCGGCAACTCCACGAACCTGGCCGACTACCGCTGGGGCAAGCTGCACCGCGTGGAGCTGAAGAGCGATCTCGGCGCGCCGTTCACGCTGCCGTCGCCCGGCAGCGTCTACCCGCCTCCGCTGCCCGGCCGCGCCGGCATCCCTGTCGACGGCGGCTACCAGACGGTGGACGTCGCCGGCTTCGAGCCGCGCGCAGCCAGGCCCGACGACTTCATCAGCCGCCACGCTGCATCCCAGCGCCTCGTCGCCGAGGTCGCGCCCTGGGGCACGTCACGCGTCGAAAACATCTGGCCCGGCGGCTTGAGCGAGCAGCCCGGCGGCGTGGGCTATGCGCGCTACCTGAACGACTGGTTGGGCAACCAGGCGGTGCCGCTGCGGCTGCAGGGCGGGGAGGCGGTGGAGCGGTTCAGGCCCTAGCTGCTGTGCGGCTCGTGTATGCGTTCGCGCAGCAGTTCCAGCAGCCTGGGACACGCCGACGCGCACGATCCAGCCCGGCTGGTGAGTGTGGCACCGTCGTCCCGTCATCTCGGCCTGCCCGCGCTCAGCCGATTGCAACTCGACGTCCATGCACTTCCCTTCAGTTCGCCTGCTGCCTTCACGCGCTGCACCCGTAAGGCGTTACGCGGACAGCGTGGCGACGTGGGCCGCCTTGGCAAATGGCCCTCGCATCGTTCACCGTCTTCACATGCGCCAAGTGCGGGCTGAGGTTTGAGCCCTCTGCCGGTGGCCATTGCGGCGCGTGCGGGAAGCTCTTCTGCCGTGCCCACTTGTCGTTCTCCGATGCGTCGCGAATCGAGGGCCGCGCAGTCATGCGCTGCGCGGCATGTCGCCCGACTCGGCACTCCAGTGGACTGCCTTCAGCAGCCGCTGAGCTTGATGGTTAGAGCCCGGTTCGGGCTCGATGTACGCCGTCCGCACCAGTCGATTCGAGGGATCCGCGCGCCGGTTCAAGGCAGCTTGCCCCGCTACCCCGCTGCCACGCCCGCCGCCACCTGGCCCGCCGGCACATGAACCGCCGCGCTTTCGACATGACCCGCCTGGTCGTCGAAGAAGAAGTCGGGCTCGAACTCGCGCAGGAACTCGCCCTTGGGCAGGCCGCCGAGGAACATGGCTTCGTCGACCTCGATCTGCCAGTCCATCAGCGTGCGGATGGCGCGTTCGTGGGCCGGGGCGCTTCGGGCGGTGACGAGCGCCGTGCGCACGCGCATGCCCGGCGTGTGCTGCAGGCCATGCAGCGCCTGCAGCACCGGCTTGAACGGGCCGGCCGGCAGCGGCTGGTGGGCGCGCTGGCTTTCGTGCTCGCGGAAGGCGGCCAGGCCGTCGCGCTGGAAGACCTGCTCGGCCTCGTCGGAGAACAGCACCGCGTCGCCGTCAAAGGCGATGCGCAATTCGTCCGGATGGTGGGCCGAGGCCTGGCGTGACAGCGGCATCACGCGGGCCGCTGCCACGCCGGCGGCCAGGGCCTGGCGCACGTCTGCGTCGTTGGCCGACAGGAACAGCTGCGCCGACAGCGGCTTCAGGTAGCGCCACGGCGCCGCGCCGCGAGTGAATACGCCGCGTTCGATGGCCAGTCCGTAGTGGGCGGCGGAGCGAAACACGCGCAGGCCGGAGATGGGGTCGTTGCGCGACAGCACCACCACCTCCACACGAGGCGTGCCGCCGGCGTTGAAGGCCAGCAGCTTGCGCACGAGTGAGAAGGCCACGCCTGGCGCCGCCGGCTGATCCAGCAGGCGCTGCTGCAGCGCCATGTAAGCGGTGTCGTCGCCGGATTCGAACACCTGGTTCTCGGCTTCGAAGTCGAACAGGGCGCGTGAGGAGATGGCGATGACCAACTGGCCATGGAGATTCGCGGGCATGCGGCATTGTCGGTCGGGCACGGCATGGGGCACTGCCCATTTGATCCTGGCGAGAGGCGTTGCCGAGGGCTGGCCTCTGCAGCCCTGCCGTTCACTGGCACAGTGCACTAGGATGGTTCGATGGCCCAGGGAGACGCGCTATGAAGCGCCGTGCATGCCTGGCCGCATGGGCGGCCAGCCCCTGGCTCGTGCGCGCCGAGCCGCCGTGGATGCCGACGGCGCCGCTGGTGTTCGGCTTCGACGAGGGTAGCCTGCCGACGATGTACCGCGTGCCGGGCCGGGTGGCCGCGCAGGGGCTGTATCCGGCCGTGGTGGGCGCCGCCTGCGCTGCGCTGGGCTGGGCCTGCGAGTTGCGTGCGCTGCCGTTCCGTCGCGTCCTCGCCGAAGTGGGCGTGAACCAGCAGCTGGCCGGCGCGGTCATCCGCACGCCGGAGCGCGAGCAGCGCTGGCTGTTCAGCCAGCCTTACTACCTGGAGCGGCTGTCGGTGTTCTCTGCCGGAGCGCCGTACCGCGGGCTGGGCGATCTGTCGGCGCGGCGCGTCGGCGTGATCCGCGGCTGGTCGTATGGCGTGGCGTTCGATACGGCACGTGCGCGGGGCGACTTCACCTGCGAGGAGGTGGCCGCGGACGCGCACAACTTCGCGAAGCTCGTGCGCGGTCGGCTGGACTTCGTCATCGCCACCGAGCTGGGCGGCCGCCTGCTGACGCAACTGCCGCCCTTCGTCGGCCGGCTGGTGGAGGGCATCGTGCCACTGGGCGCGACGCCCATCCACGTCGCGCTGGCGCGCGGCCAGGCCGGCGCGGGCGAGCTGCTGTCCGGGTTCAACGCGGCGGTCGAGCGGTTGCAGCGCGATGGGCAGGTGGTGGCGCTGGTGGCCCGCGAGATGGCGGCGGCCGTGGAGGTCATGGCCGCCCACCCGCCTGCCGGGTGATCCCCGCGGGCGCTGCCGCCGCCGCTTACTGCATGAAGCCGATGCGCGACTTGCGGGCCGGGCCTGTTGGCAGGTCCTCGCACAGCACGGTGCCGCGCTGGCCCAGTCGGGCGTTGCCGAAAGCGGTCATCCAGGCGCGCCGCATCTCGCGCGGAGCGAGCTCGGCCATGCGGTCCAGCACAGCGTCGCTGGGCTGATCGTCGAAGCGCCGACCCCAGTCGTGGCTGCCGCGCAGCTTCTGGTACAGGCGCAGCGCGATGGCGCGGGCGGCGGCGAAGTCCGGCGCCTGCACCTCGTAGACGTTGACGCGATTGAGGATGGGGTCGGGAATGGCCCGCGCGTCGTTGGCGGTGGCCACCCAGATCACCTGGCTGGCGTCCACGGCCACCTCGGCGAACTCGTCAATGAAGGCGCTGGCGGTGTCGTGCTCCAGCAGGCTGTAGAGCGAGCCGAGCGGGTCGTAGACCGCCTCGCCGCCGGCCTTGTCGATCTCGTCGATGACCATGACGGGGTTGGCGTAGTCGCCCTCCACGAGCGCTTCGAACACCTTGCCGGCGCGCGCGCCCTTCCACTGGCTGCTGGCGCCGGACAGCACCCAGCCGGCGGTCAGCGAGCTCATCGACACGAAGCCCATGCCGGTCCCCAGCAGCTCTGCGAGCTGGCGGGCGAAGTGCGTCTTGCCGACGCCGGGCGGGCCCAGCAGCAGCAGCGGTGTGATCTCCAGCGCGTCGCTGCTGTCGTTGCACAGCGCGATCTGGCGGCGCACGTCGTCCAGCACGTCATGGAAGTTGGGCAGCTCGTCGTACAGCGCTTCCATCGCCGGCAGCCCCGAGGGCTTTACCTGGAAGCGCTCCTCGCCCTTCTCAAGCATGCGCTCGTAGGTGGCGCGCAACGACTCGTGGTCCTTGGGCGGGAGCCTGTCCAGCCGCTTGGAGACATCCTCCAGCCGGTAGATGCTGCGCATGCGCGCCAGCGGGATGCGGGGGGTGACACAGGTGATGGCGGTACTGCTGCTCATGGCGTGGATCCTCGGCGTCACCGCGATTCAAGCAAAACCGGGGGCGTTTGTGGACTCCGAGGAAGCACCGATTCGTGTGCTTGTTGGGCAACCGATGTGCCCGTCATGCGGACAGGTTCAATCCGCTCGGCGCCGCGGTGTGAAGCAATGCGCGGGATTTCCGGGTTAACCCTTCCGGAGGCTTGGCACGCGGCGGCCTCAGCGCCGAACATGCGCGGCTAACCGGAGAGTTTTGATGTCTATGTTGTCTTCCGCCCAGCGCTCGATCGGCCGGCGCATGGCGCTCGTGTTGTCCGTCATCCTGGGATTGCTGCTGGTCAGCAGTGGCCTGGCCGTCTGGGAGTTGCGCAAGCTCGGTGCCGAGGTGGACGCGAGCTTCCACCGCGACCTGCGAGTCGAGCGGGCGGCAGCCGACTGGATGCGCAACACCACGGCAGGTATCCAGCGCGCCGCCGCGATCGCCAAGAGCAGCGATACCGCGCTGGTGGCGTACTTCGCACCGGCCTCGGCGGCGTCCATCCAAGAAACCAACGAGCTGCAGAAGATGATCGAGTCCGAGCTGGATTCGCCCGAGGAGCGCGAGCTGTTCGCCCGCATCGGGGAACTCCGCAAGACGTATCTGGCCGCGCGTGATGCGGTCAACAACGCCAAGAAGGCTGGTGACCTGGAGGGTGCGGGCAAGATCTTTGCGGATCAGTTCGAGCCGACATCCAAGAGCTACCAGGCCGGCGTGGCCGAGCTGGCCGCGCGCCAGCGCGCGCAGCTCGATGCGTCGGCCGACCGCGTGGAAGCGCTGCGCACGCGCACGGTCACCGTGCTGGTCGGCGCCACCGGCCTGGCGCTGGTCATCGGCATCGTGCTGAGCGTGACTCTGACGCGCAGCATCACCGGCCCGCTGCGCACCGCCGAACAGGCCGCGCGGCAGATCGCTGACATGGACCTGAGTGGCGAGGCGCAGCGCCACTACGGTGGCGACGAGACCGGCCAGCTGATGCGTGCGCTGGACGCCATGCGCGACGCGTTGCGCGGCGCGTTGCTGCAGGTGCGAGGCGTCGTCGACAACATCACGACGGCCAGCACCGAGATCGCCAGCGGCAACACGGACCTGAGCGCCCGCACCGAGCAGGCCGCCTCCAATCTGGAGGAGACCGCCAGCGCGATGGAGGAGCTGACCAGCACCGTCCGCCACAGCGCCGACTCGGCTGCGCAAGCCAACCAGCTGACCGGCTCCGCTGCGGAAGTCGCGCGGCGAGGCGGCAAGGTCGTGGCCGAAGTGGTCAGCACGATGAATGACATCCAGACCTCCAGCCGCAAGATCGGCGACATCATCGGCACGATCGACGGCATCGCGTTCCAGACCAACATCCTGGCGCTGAATGCCGCGGTGGAGGCCGCGCGTGCCGGCGAGCAGGGCCGCGGCTTCGCCGTCGTGGCGGGCGAGGTGCGCACGCTGGCGCAGCGCAGCGCCGAGGCGGCGCGCGAGATCAAGGCGCTCATCGGCGCGAGCGTGGACCGTGTCGAAGCCGGCTCGCGCCTCGTCGCGGATGCCGGCAGCACGATGGACGAGATCGTCAACAGCGTGCAGCGCGTGACCGACATCGTCGGCGAGATCAGCACCGCCGCGAAGGAGCAGAGCGAAGGCATCGGCCAGGTCAATCTAGCCGTGGCCGACCTCGACAAGATGACGCAGCAGAACGCCGCCCTCGTCGAGGAATCTACCGCCGCTGCCGAAAGCCTGAAGGAACAGGCCAGCCGCCTCAGCGACGTTGTCGCGACCTTCCGCTTGAACTGAAGCCCCCGGTCCACGAGGACCTGGGCCCACCCCGAGGAGGTGGCGATGCTTGCGGCATCGAGCCGCCAGCACATCGCCGACGCGGGCCGGCTTGCGAGCGGCCCGGCGCTCGGCCTGAAATGTCGACGCGCCCGATGTGCGCGCAGTGCCGCAACCCTTCCAATGACCGCAAAGACCCGGCTCCGCCGGTCACCCGCGGGCTTGTCGATTGCGGGTGGATGACTGAGACGTCCAGCCCGTCGGCAGCGATGCGCGCGCAGCGCCGCATCCCCTCCAGCGAACACCGTGGATCCGGCTCTGCCGGTCCACCGGTGTTGCCCCCTTGAGGGGGGCAGCATCGCCGCGGTAGGGGGTGGTCTATTTCACCCAGGTATTGAGCTGAATGATCGGCAGCAGCACCGCCAGCACGATCAGCAGCACGACGGCGCCCATCGCAACGATCAGCAGCGGCTCCAGCAGCGTGGCCACGGCCATCGAGCGGCGTTGCACCTCGGTGCCGAGCTGGCGCGCGGCGCGCCCGAGCATTTCGGGCAGCTGGCCCGTCTGCTCGCCAAGGCGGGCGAACATCGCCAGGATGCCCGGAAAGCGCTTCTTGCCGGCGAGCGCGGAGCCCAGCGGCGCGCCCTCGCGCACCTGAACCAGCGCGTCCAGCGCATCGGCCTGCATCGCGCGGTTGGACAGCGTCTCGGCCGCGGCCTGCAGCGCCTTCAGGATGGGCACGCCCGACCCCGCCAGCATCGCCAGCGTGCCGGCAAAGCGCGCGGCGTTGTAGCCGCGGGCCAGCCGGCCCAGCAACGGCAGCCCGAGGATGCCGGCGTCGAAGCGCAGCCGGAAGGCCGGCGCCTTCAGTGCCTGGCGCAGCAGCAGCCCGGCGGCCACCAGCGCGCCCAGCATCACCCAGCCCCAGCTGCGCACGAAGCCGCTGATCGCCAGCATGGCGACCGTCAGCGCGGGCAGAGCCCGCTTGGAGCTGGTGAACACCGTCGCGATCTGCGGCACGACGTAGGTGACGAGGAAGATGACGATGAACACCGAAATCAGCGACACGATGGCCGGGTAGGCCATCGCGCCGACCAGTTTTGCCTTGAGGTCCTGGCGCTCCTCCAGGTCGTCGGCGAGCTTCTCCAGTACCTGGCCCAGTGCGCCGCTCTGCTCGCCGGCGGCCACGACGCCGCGGTAGACCTCGTCGAACTCGCGCGGCGCGCTGGCCAGCGCCCGGGCGAAGGCCGAACCGGCATTGACCTCGGCCTTGAGCTGGCTGACGAGCTCGCGCTGCCGGCGGTCCTCGCTCTCGTCGGCCAGTGCCGTCAGCGCCCGCTCGATGGGCAGGCCCGAGCCAACCAGGCCGGCCAACTGGCGCGTCCACACGGCCAGTGCGGTCGCGCTGAACACGCGGCGCGCGAAGCGGCTGCCTTCCTGCGCGCCATGCTGCTGCACCGGCTCGATGGACAGAGGCGTGAGCCCCTGCGTGCGCAGGGCGGCCCGGGCGGCGCGCGGGTTGTCGGCCTCGATGAGGCCGGTCGCCGGCCGGCCGGAATCGCGCAGGGCTTCGTACTTGTAGGCAGGCATGTCAGTTCAACCCATCGGGCCGAGCGCCGGCCGCGTGGAAGCCGGCCGGTTGTGACGATGTGCTCGTCGCTCAATACCGCGAGCATCGCCGCCCCGCAGGGGGCTGAGGCTGGACAGGTCGCGCCAAGCGGGCGCCATGTGCCTGCCGAAGGGCTTCGGCACGGTCTGCAAGACCGGCCAAGGTACACCGTGGACGAGGAGCGTCATGACTCGCGCGTGACGCGGAGAACTTCCTCCAGCGACGTCACGCCGGAGGTGATGAGCCGCTCGCCGTCTTCGCGCATGGAGCGCAGGCCGTTGGCCACGGCGGCAGCCTGCAGCTGGCTCTCGGGCGCGCGGTTGTGAATGAGGCTGCGTACCGCGTCGTCGGCCACCATCAGCTCGTAGACGCCCGTGCGGCCCTTGTAGCCGGTGTGCCCGCAGGCCTCGCAGCCGACCGGATGCCAGCGGCCGTGGTCGTCCTCGGTCTTGCACACGGGGCACAGCCGGCGCACGAGGCGCTGCGCCAGCACGCCCAGCAGCGAGCTTGACAGCAGGAAGGGCTCCACGCCCATGTCGGTCAGCCGCGTGACGGCGCTGGGGGCGTCGTTGGTATGCAGCGTGGCCAGCACCAGGTGGCCCGTCAGCGACGCCTGGATGGCGATCTGCGCGGTCTCGTAGTCGCGGATCTCGCCGATCATGATGACGTCCGGGTCCTGCCGCAGGATGGCGCGCAGCGCCTTGGCGAAGGTCAGCTCGATCTTCGCGTTGACCTGCGTCTGGCCGATGCCCGGCAGCTCGTATTCGATTGGGTCTTCCACCGTCAGCACGTTGGTGGTGCTGGTGTCGATGGTCTGCAGCGATGCGTACAGCGACGTCGTCTTGCCGGAGCCGGTGGGGCCGGTGACGAGCACGATGCCGTGCGGCTGGTTGACGAGGCGCTTAAAGGCGGACAGCACGTTGCCGTCCATGCCCAGTCCTTCGAGCGTGAACTTGGATTCGGTCTTGTCCAGCAGCCGCAGCACGGCGCGCTCGCCGTGGGCCGATGGCAGCGTCGACACGCGCACGTCGATGGCCCGGCCGCCGATGCGCAGCGAGATGCGGCCGTCCTGCGGCAGGCGCTTCTCGGCGATGTCGAGCTCGGCCATGATCTTCAGCCGCGAGATCAGCGCGGCGTGCAGCGCGCGGTTGGGCTGCACGACCTCGCGCAGCGTGCCGTCCACGCGGAAGCGCACCGACGACGCGCGCTCGTAGGGCTCGATGTGGATGTCGCTCGCGCCGTCCTTGGCCGCTTGTGTCAGCAGCGCGTTGAGCATGCGGATGATGGGCGCGTCGTTGGCCGCTTCCAGCAGGTCTTCCACAGCGGGCAGGTCCTGCATCATGCGCGACAGGTCCACGGCGCTCTCGACCTCGCCGATGACGACGGCCGCGCTGCTCTCGCTGCCGGCATAGGCTGCGTTGATGCGCTCGGCCAGCGACGGCGCCGGTTCTGGCTCCAGTCGGTCCACCGCGTAGAGGCGCTGCACTTCGGACAGCGTCGCCCAGCCGACATCGGGCGGCGCCCACAGCGTCAGATGGCTGCCGTCGTCCTCGAGCAGCACGCAGTTGGCCTTCGCGAAGGCGTAGGGCAGGGGGTGGCGGGTGTTGGCCATGGCGGCTCGGGCGCTTACTGCTGCGGCTGCTGCAACGGCTGCGACGGCGCCTTGCTGCCCGGGGCCTTGGGTTCGGGCAGCACCGGTGCGCCGGTGTCGGGCAGCAGCACGTTGGTGGCCGGCTGTTTGGACTGCTGCAGTGCGCGGATGCTCTCGTAGCGGTCCAGCGACAGCTGGTTGGTGCTCTCGGCCGTGCGCAGCACGACCGGACGCAGGAACACCATCAGGTTGGTTTTCACGCGGCTGCGGTTCTTGGTGCCGAACAGGTTGCCCAACAGCGGAATCTTGGACAGTCCGGGCACACCGTTCTCGCCGTCGCTGTACTCGTCCTTCATCAGGCCGCCCAGCACGATGACGTCGCCATCCTCCACCACGACCGAGGTCTCGATGGCGCTCTTGTCCAGCGTCGGGCCGTTGACGCCCTGGGCCGTGACGTTGGAGTTCTCCTGATAGACCTGCATGCGCACGGTGCCGCGCTCGCCGATCTGGCTCTTGATCTTCAGCGTCAGACCCACGTCCTTGCGGTCCACCGTCTGGAAGGGGTTGACCGTGCCGCCCGAGGCACCGGTGGAGGCGTAGGACCCGGTCACGAACGGCACGTTCTGGCCGATGACGATGCGGGCCTCCTCGTTGTCCAGCGACAGCAGGTTGGGCGTGGACAGCACGTTGGCGCCGCTCTGGCCTTCGAAGAAGTTGGCGACCGCTCCCAGCGTGTAGAAGCTGCCGAATTTCTTCAGCAGGCCGACGTTCAGGCCGGTCGGCGCGGGCGTGCTGCCCTGAGCCGTGGCGACGGCCGTCGTTCCCTGTGAGATGGCCCCGGTGGCATTGATGATGTTGGCCAGGCCCGTGCCGTAGTTGGTGCCGGCGCCATAGATCGTCGCGTCGCCCTTGTCGCCGAACAGGTTCTGCCACTGCACGCCGAACTGGCCGGACTTGCTGTTGTCGATCTTGACGATCAGCGACTCGACGTAGATCTGCGCTCGGCGGGAGTCCAACTGCTCGATGACGGCGCGCACCTGCCGGTACAGCGGCTCGGGCGCGGTGATGATGAGCGAGTTGGTGGCCGGGTCGGCCTGCACGAAACCGCCGGTGGACGGGCCGCTCGACGCGTTCAGCGGCGACGTGGCGGCCGTGGAGCTCATGCCGCCGGTGCCTGTCGTGCCGGTGTTCGTGCCGGTGAGCGCGTTGTTCGTGCCGCCGAAGCTGTTGGTCGTGCCCGTCAGCCCGCCGGTGTTGCCGGTGGAGCTGCCGTTGTTGCCGGCGCTGCTGCTGCCGCTGGCTCCGAAGGCGGCGCGCAGCACGGTGGCCAGCTTCACGGCGTCGGCGTTCTTCAGGTAGACGACGCGGATGTTGTTGCCGGCGTCGGTGCTGGGCTGGTCCAGCTTCTCCACCATGGAGCGCACGGCGGCCAGCCGCGTTGGGTTGCTGGCGCGCAGGATGAGGCCGTTGGAGCGCGGGTCCACCAGCACGTTGACGGCGCTGCTGCCGCCCTGGCCGGGCACCGCGGCGCCGGCCGCCTGCCCGCCGTCAGCCAGGCGCTGCACCAGCGGCGCCAGGTCGGCTGCGACGGCATGCTTCAGCGGCACGATCTCGATGTCGCTGGTGCCGGGCGTGTCCATCGCCGCGATGATCTTGGCCAGCCGGTTCAGGTTGTCCGCGTAGTCGGTGATGACGAGGCTGTTGTTGCCCGGGTTGGCGTTGATCGTGTTGTTGGGGCTGATCAGCGGGCGCAGCACGGCGACGAGGTTGTTCGCGTTCTCGTGCTGGATGCGGAAGATCTGCGTGAGGATCTGGTCGCCGCGGGTGTTGGAGCTTTCCACGGCCACCGAGCCGGCCTGCAGCTTGGCATCGGCCTCGGGCAGCACCTTCAGCAGGCCGGCGGTCTCGACGACGGTGAAGGTCAGGCCGCGCAGCGCCGCGAGGTAGTTGCGGTAGGCCTCGGCCACGGACACCGGCTGCTCGCTGTAGACGGTGATCGTGCCCTTGACGCGCGGGTCGATGATGATCTGGCGGTCCAGCATGACGCCGATGGCGCGCGTGACGGCCTCGATGTCCGCGTTGACGAAGTTCAGCGTGACGGGCGAGCTGGCCTTGACGGCCGGACCGGGCCTGGCGCCAGGGCGTGCGCGCTGAACCGTCGCGTTGTCGGGCTGGGCAAACGCGGTGCCGGCGGCCAGCAGCAGCAGGGCCGTGATCGCAGCGGCAGCGGTGGCGGTGCGTTGGAGATTCATGATCATCCGATCGTCAGGACGGAACGCGCGCCTTGGCGGCGCCCGATGATGTTCAGCAGGTTGTTCAACGCTTCCTCGCGGCCCGGTGCGGCCGAGGCCTCGCCGGAGAAGCGGCTCTTGCCACCGGCGCTCAAGGTGCCGACGCCGTTGAGCAGCAGCGCGCCGTCCATCGTCGACAGCTGCAGCGTGCTGACGCCAGGGTTGGCGGCGTCGGCGTTCAAGCTCAGCCGGTAGCTGCCCAGCGGTGCCACCGGCGAGATGCGGGAGGACAGGTTGACGAGGTCCAGGTCAAACCCGCCCAGCTGCCGCCAGCGGCCCTGGGCGGACTCCAGTCGCAGGTCGCGAGTGGTCAGCCGCAGCGAGCCGCCCAACTGCAGCGTGTTCCACGGCGTGCCCAGGCCCGCCAGCACGCTGGCCGGCAGCCGGGCGAGCCAGTCAGCGCGGTTGTCGATGCTGACGGCCACGCGGCCCAGCCCTGGCTGGATGCCCACCAGCAGCTCGCCGTTGAGGCAGCAGTCCTGGCGCGCGGCCAGCTGCAGCGCCAGGCCCTTGAGGCTCATCTTCCAGCGCAGGCGGCCGGGCAGGGAGGCCGCATCGCGGCTGCCGGCGCCGCCGGTCAGCACGACGACGCCCGAGCCGTTCCAGACGCTGCCCTGCGTGTCGACGATGAGCAGGTGCTCGTTGGTGGCCGCGGCCAGCCAGCGCGCCAGCCAGCTGGCCGGCGCGAACAGCACCAGTGCGCCTAGCAGGCCCAGCGTCACGCCAGTGATCGCCCAGCGCCGTGGCGCGCCGTGGCGCACGGCGCGGCCGCCGGCCTGCAGCGTGCTCGCGGCGAACGTCGAGTCCTGCACCGTCGTCAGCGACGGCGCGGTGTTCCTTTTCCTGAGCCAGGCCATCACGCGCCCCCTCCGACGACGAGCACGAGCGTGCCGGTGAAGCCCCTGGGGCTGCGCGTCAGTTGCGCCTCGACGGGCCGAGCGCGCGCGGCAGCGCGCACTTCGGCGAGCCAGGCCTGCAGCGCGGGCGGGGCGATGTCGGCGAGCGTGACGGTTGCCCGGTCGCCGACGAGGTTGAGTCGGGCGGTGCTGCCAAGGTGCTCGACCGAGGCCTTCAGCGCCGCTGTGGCCTGGGCCGGGGGCACGGGCGATGCGCCGTGCAGCAGCCGGGCTTCCTGCGCCTGCGCCTGCATGCGCTGCAACTCCAGCTCCAGCGCTTCAAGTTCGGCCGGTGCAGCCTTGAGCGTGCGCAACGCCGGCGCCAGCAGCACGCTCCAGGCCAGCAGCAGACCCAGCAACACGCCGACGACGCCCAACGCGAGCCGGTCACGTTCGCTCAGCGCTCGCCATTGCGTGCGGGCCTGGGCCAGCGCCTGGCGCAGCTGGGCAGCGGCGCCGTTGCCGGCGGCGGGGGAGGGAAGGCGTGCCATCAGCGTCGTCCTTGGGGGGCGGCCGGGCTCACGGTGAGCTTGCCGTCGGCGGCATCCAACTGCCAGCCTGCGCTCTGCAGCTGGGTGCGGAAGTTGTCGATCTGCGGCGGGCTCCAGCCGGCGGCGGCCAGCGTCAGCCTGCCGGGCTCGAAGGTGAGGGCGTCCGCGGGCGGGCGGTCCGCCGGCCAGGCGGTGGCGGCGGCGGCCAGCAGAGCCTCGAAATCCTGTTCGCCGATGCTGCCGGCGCTCGCGCGCAGCAGGTCCAGCTGCTTCTGCATCTGCGCCGGTGCGTCGAGGATGGCGCGCACCTGCGGGAAGGCGCCAGTCAGCGTGGCCGTGACGGCCTCGCGGCGCGCGGCCAGCTCGCGGTGCTGGTGCCAGGCCCAGAGGTTCAGGCCCAGCACCTGCACGGCCACCAGAGCCGCCAGGCCGTAGCGCACCGGCTGCCAGGGCTTGCGCATCAGCGTGCGGCCCAGCATGCGCAGCCCGCGCGTGCCGCGGGCGCGGGAAGCGAGGTCGAATTGGCGCAGGTTCCACGGGCCTTCGAGCGCGGCCAGCGCGCGCTGGGCTGGCGTCTGCACGCCGACAGCCGCGCCCAGCCAGCGCTCAGCCCGCGTCGCGATGGCCGGTGTGGCCGTCCATTGCGCAGCCTGCACGAGGTCGGGCGTCAGCAACTGGCGCGACAGGCCGCCTTCCAGCGGCAGCGTCACGACGCCGTCGGCATGGCTCCAGCGCAGCGCGGCACCGTCGCTGCCATGCTCATGGAAATGCCCGCGCGCCGTGGCATCGGGCCAGGACAGCGGGGCGACGCGGTCGATGAAGACATGCGACGCGTCGAGCCGGGCGAGGTGGTCGGCCAGCCAGGGCCGGGCCATGACGGCCACCCAGGCGGTGTCGCCGCCGACGGCATCTGGCTCGATGGCGAAGTGCAGCGTGTCCGGGTCGTCCAGTAGCGCGTCTTCGAGCTTGCCGGCGAGGGCGGCGCGCATCTGCCGGCCGGCGCGGGGCAGCTCGATGCGGCGCCAGGCGAGGTCCGACTCGCCGACGACGGCGACGACCGCATCGGCGCGCGGCAGCGCCGTGGCCGCGCTGCGGCCCTCGCGTTCGACCTGGCGGCCATCGATGGTCAGCACCCAGTCGTACTCCTGCGACGCACCGGGACGGGCGGCGTCGGATGCGGGATGTCCCTGGGCGTGCAGGCGCGTGAGGGGCGGCAGGAACAGCAGCAGGGTGCTCATAGGGGCTTCAGGCGGCGGCGCATTCTAGGAGGGGGCCGCAGGCGGGCGCATGGTGAAGACGGGCAACGTTCGGCATGTCAGCGCTCGATCAGCTGGTTGATGCGCTCGCGCGCCAGCACGACGGTGTTCATGCCCTGGCGCTCGATCAGCGAGCGCTGTTCCAGCTGGCGCTCGTCCAGCCGCAGCCGGCCGGTGACGAGGAAATAGGACGACTGGACGGACGCGCGGGCCGGGTCGACCTGCGTGTTGGCCGGCAGGTAGGTGGCCGCGTCGCCGACCTCCTGCAGCGGCCGCGCCTTGCGGGCCTGGACGAGACGCTCGGCCGACGCGAGGTCGACACCGTCGAACAGCGCCGCGATGACCTCGCGCGGCGCGGTGTTCAGGTTGACCGGCGTGAGCTTGGGCAGCAGCACGACGTAAGGCTGCAGGCGCTGCAGCGTCTCGGCGTCCAGGCCCAGCCAGGCGAGCTGGTCGACGCCGGCGGGCTGCAGCGGGCCGGTTTCGGCGACGTCGGGGCTGCTGGCGCCGCTGGCGGGCACCGGGAAGGCCGCGCGCAGGCCGGCGATGATGACGCCCGCCGTGCCTGGCGGCGCGTTGACCTGGCTGCACAGACGCTCAAGCACGCGCTGCTCCAGCGGCGACACCTGCTCGCCGACAGCGAGCGCGCGCAGGTTGTAGCGGCCCTGCGCGTCTTCGATGACGCCGGACAGGAAGGCCTCGGGGCCTTCGTCGCTGGTGGCTTCGGTGCGGTCGCTGGCGAGGAAGGTCGACAGCCGTGCCTCGGCCAGTGGCACGGCCCAGGGTTCGCCGAGGTGGTCCACCGGTTTCTGCCGGTTCGCTTGGGCGTCCTCGCGCAGGATGAGGCGCGCCCAGTCGAGCGCGCCCTGCAGGATCCACGCGCTTTGCGCGCGCGCCCGGTCGGCGGCTTCGATCTGTACGGCGCGGTACTGCTGCCACACCATGCCTGCGGCCAGGCTGGCGATGAGCGTGACGATGATCATCGCCGTCAGCAGCGCGGCGCCGGATTGCTCGCGCCTCATCGGACGGTGACTTCCATCTCGCGGGTCAGAGTGCCGGCCAGGCCGCTTTCTTCGCCGAACTGCACGGCGATGCGCAGACCCGACGGCGGCTGGTTGGCCGTCTTCGGGTTGACGGGGCCGGCGGGCGCCTGCTGGGCCTGGCCGGTGCCGCCGGTGGACTGGCAGTTGCTCCAGGCATTGCCCCAGAAGCAATAGAACTGCCAGCCGGCCACGCCGTCGAAGGCGCGCAGCGCCGGGTTGCGCTCGGCCAGCTGCTGCAGGCCGCGCTGGCGCTGGTCCACGAGTTCCTGGATGGTGCGCAGCGGCGGGCTCTCCCAGCGCCACAGGCTGCCGGTGCGCAGGCTCCAAACGACGACCTGCAGCCCGGCGGGCGCTTGTCGCGTCAAGACGAGGTTGCCGCCGTCGAAGGCCAGTGGCGGCACGGGGCTGCGGCTGTCCTGCAGTGCGCGCAGGTCGGCCTCCCACTGGGCCAACACCGTCTGCAGCCGGGCCGTCTGGGCCAGGTGCTGCTGCGCGATCTCGCGGCCGCGCGTCAGCGCGTCGATGCCGCGCCAGGCCATGGCGGCCATCGTCGCCATGATGACGAGGGCGACGAGCACCTCGACGAGCGTGAAGCCGCGGGCGCGTCGGGTCATGACAGCTTGCCCATGATGGTGGACAGCGTCAGCATCGGCCGCCCGTCCTCATCGGCCACGTCGGCGTCGACGCGGCGGAACAGCGGATTGGGCGTCGTGCTGACACGCAGCTTGCCGCCATAGCTTCGGCCCAGCTGCTCGCAGGAGAACGGCGTCTCGCCGACGTCGGGGAACTGCTTGGTCAGGCGCAGCTCGGTCAGCATGTTCTCGGCGCACCACTGCGCCGCGCTGACCTGCGCCAATCGCTCGGCGTTGCCCGCCAGCGCGCCGGCGGCCTTGATGCCGGCGCCAAGCGCGATGGCCACGATGACGAGCGCCACCAGCACCTCGATCAGCGTGAAGCCGCGGGCGCGTGCCTTCATGGCGTGACCACGTCGAAAGCCGCGAGGCCGTCGGTGGCGAGCACGACACGCTGGTTGCCGAGTTGCAACTGCACGCGCTGCGCCGGGATGACCGGCTCAGGCCCCAGCACGACGCCGGCGTTGGCGGTTGTCGCATGCTCGACCGTCACGGCCACCGGGTCGCCGAGCCAGCGCGTCGGCAACTGGATGGACGCCGGCAGGCCCTCGAAGCGGAAGTCCTCGCCCGGCTTGGCGCCTCGGGGCAGCCAGCGCACGGTCAGGCCCGAGGCCCGGCTTTCAGCGCGGGCCGTCTCCAGCAGCGCGGCCAGTCGCTGGGCCTCACGCTCCAATTGGAGTTCGGCGGGGTCGCGCATCGCGAGCATGACGGTGGCGCTGGCGATGGCAATCAGCGCGACGACAACAAGCAGCTCGATCAGCGTGAACCCGGCGCGGCGGCGCGGGCCCGCTGCGCTCAGGTCGACTGCGTACCCCCGGGCGGCGGGCACGTGGAGGTCACTGCCAGGAGCCGATGTCCGCGTCACGGCCCTCGCCGCCAGCGCGACCATCGGCGCCAAAGCTGTAAACATCGACCTCGCCCTTCACGCCGGGGTTGGCGTACTGGTAGGGATGGCCCCAGGGGTCGTTGGGCAGCTTGTCGATGTAGGGCTTCCAGTTAGGCGGCGGTGTGCCGACGGTAGGCTTGTGCACCAATGCATCCAGGCCCTGCTCGGCGCTGGGGAAGCGCTGGTTGTCCAGCTTGTAGACCTTGAGCTGCTGCATCAGCATGTTGACGTCGGTGCGTGCGGCGCTGACGCGGGCGTCTTCGGCGCGGTCCAGCACGTTCGGCACGACGAGGGCCGCCAGCACGCCGATGATGACGAGGACGACCAGCAGTTCGATCAGCGTGAAGCCGCGGACAGGGGAGAAACGGCGCATGGCGAGAGCGTGGGAGCGCAGGTGGGGCAGTGAGCGGGCCATCATAATGGGCCGATGCTTGCACGATTCATGACGTTCGCTGTCTGGCTGCTGCTGGGCGGCTCGGTCGCCTACTGGGGACTGCAACTGTTCGCGCGACCCCTGGCCATGCCGGGCTCCGTGCTGCCGGCCGGCGAAGGCCAGTCGGGGCCGGTCGACCTGAGCCGGCTGCTGGGTGTCGTCGCGGCCGATCCTGTGCCGGAAGCCCAGGCCCCCGTCTCCACGCGGCTGCGCCTGCTGGGCGTCGTCGCGCCGAAGAATGCGCGGGCGGCCGAGGCCGGCGAAGGCGTTGCGCTGATCGACGTCGATGGCGTTGCCCGCACCGTGCGGGTGGGCGCCGTCGTCGATGGCGATCTGCGCCTGCTGCGCGTCGATGCCCGCAGTGCCAGCCTGGGTCTGGCCGGCCAGGCGCCCAGCCAGGTGCTGCAGCTGAGCCCGCCGCCGGCACCGATGACGGGGGCGTTGCCCACCGCCGCGCCGTCGCCCGTCGTGCTGGGTGGCAACCCACCGGGGACGATGCAGGACATGTCGCCACAGCGCCAGGGCGCGCCGGGCATCGTCGGCATGCCGCCGGGCGCCGTGCCGCAGACGCCGCCGGCCGGCGTGCCGCTGGCCGCCTCGGCGCCGGGCGAACAGTTCCACTGAGGGCGCGACGCCGCGCCGGTGCTCAGGCGCCGAGCGTCGGGACGTGGGCGCCCGGCTCGGGGCGCGGTATCGCCAGGCGGGCCTCGGCCACCTCGTGCAGATCCGTCAGCAGCGCCGCCGCCGAGCGGATCATGGGCCAGGCGAGCGCCGCGCCGGTGCCGTCGGCGCTGTCCATGCCCAGTTCGAGCAGCGCCGACGCGTGGAACAAAGCCAGCGCTTCGTCCAGGCCGCGGTGTACATGGCTGCGGCAGAACACCGCGTAGTCAGTCACCGGCGCGCAGATCAGCGAGGCCAGCTTCAGCGCCGCGCAGGCCGCGATGCCGTCCACGATGATGAGGCTGCGCTTGCTGGCCGCCACCAGCATGGCGCCCACCATGACCGCCAGCTCATGGCCACCGAAGGCCGCGAGCAGGTCCATGGGCTCCTTCGCGTCGCGGTGACGCGCCTGGGCGCCGTGCAGCACGTCGAGCAGGTGGGTGAGGTCGTCCTGGCGCATCGTGGGCCCGGACACGACGAAGTCCCGCACGGGTTGGTCGGCCAGGCGCGACAGCACGAGCGCCGCACACTCCGCCGAGCCCTGGCCCAGGGCGGCGCAGGCCAGGACGTTGCCCGGCAGGTTGTCGGCGATCTCCATGCCCACGCGGACGCCGGCGTGCGCCTGCTCCAGGCTCATCGCCAGCGCCGTGCGCGCGTTGCGCGTGCCGTGGGCCACCTTGCGGGCCAGAAGGCGGGCGTGGGGCGGCAGGTTGTCGGCCACGCCGCAGTCCACGACGGTCAGGTGCAGGCCTTGCAGCCGTGCGAACACGGAGACGGGCAGTTGCGCGTGGAGCGCCATCTGCACCTGGTCCCGAGTGGCGCGGCCCCACTGGGCGCCGACGCCATCGACGACGATGCCGTGGTCGGCCGCGAAGAGGGCCAGCACCGGGTCGCGGAAGCGCGGGGTGAGGCTGTTCTGCACGAGACCCAGGCGCACGGCCAGCGGCTCCAGCTCGCCGAGCCCGCCCGCAATGGCGGAACGCCGATCGACGCGATCACGCAGGGCCTTCTCCAGCTCGGGATTGGCGGTGGGGGAGATCAGCGACTGTTGGGCGACGGTCATGGCGCGGGCGTGGTCAGACCCTTGATTTCAACTCAACCGAGGAACAAGCGGTAGACGGGGTTTGCCGTTTCATCCTCGAAGGGATAGTTCAGCCCCCCCAGGAACCGGCGCAGCGCGGCGGTGTCGCGCCGGGGCACCTGGATGCCGACGAGGATGCGGCCGTAGTCCGCGCCCTGGTTGCGGTAGTGGAAGAGGCTGATGTTCCAGTCCGGATGCATGCTGGACAGGAACTTCATCAGCGCGCCCGGTCGCTCCGGGAAGACGAAGCGGTACAGCCGCTCGTCCCTGGCCAGTTCGCTGCGCCCGCCCACCATGTGACGCACGTGCTGCTTGGCCAGCTCGTCGTTGGTCAGGTCCAGCGTCTGGAAGCCGGCCTTGGTGAAGGTGCGCGCGAGCTTGGCGGCTTCGTCCGGCTTCGTGATGCCGATGCCCACGAAGATGTGGGCGACGTTGGCGTCGGCGATGCGGTAGTTGAACTCGGTGACGCTGCGCGGGCCCAGCAACTCGCAGAAGCGCTTGAAGCTGCCGCGCGCTTCGGGGATCGTGACGGCGAACAACGCCTCGCGGTGCTCGCCGACCTCGGCCCGCTCGGCGACGAAGCGCAGGCGGTCGAAGTTCATGTTCGCGCCGCAGGTGATGGCGATCAGCGTCTGGCCCTTGGCGCCGGTCTTCGCGACGTACTGCTTGACGGCAGCGACGCTCATCGCACCCGATGGCTCCAGGATGGAGCGCGTGTCCTCGAAGACGTCCTTGATGGCGGCGCAGACGGCATCGGTGTCGACGACGATGTAGTCGTCCACCAGCTCGCGGGCGATGCGGAAGGTCTCCTCCCCCACCACCTTGACGGCCGTGCCGTCGGCGAACAGGCCGACGTCGCTCAGCATGACGCGCTTGCCGGCCTTGACCGAGCGCAGCATGGCGTCGGAGTCGGTCGTCTGCACGCCGATGATCTTGATCTCCGGCCGCAGTGCCTTGACGTAGGCCGCAACGCCTGAGATCAGGCCGCCACCGCCGATGGCGACGAAGATCGCGTCGATCGGGCCGGGGTGCTGGCGCAGCAGCTCCATCGCGATCGTGCCCTGGCCGGCGATGACGTCCGGGTCGTCAAAGGGGTGGACGAAGGTCAGGCTCTGGGCCTGCTCCAGTTCCTTGGCGTGGCCGAAGGCGTCGGTGAAGCTCTCGCCGAACAGCACGACCTCGCCACCCAGGGCCTTCACGGCGTCGACCTTGAGCTGAGGCGTCGTCAGCGGCATGACTATGACGGCGCGGCAGCCGAGCTTGCGCGCCGACAGCGCGACGCCCTGCGCGTGGTTGCCGGCCGAGGCACAGATGACGCCGGCGTCGCGCTGTGCGGCCGTCAGATGCGCCATCTTGTTGTAGGCGCCGCGCAGCTTGAAGCTGAAGACGTCCTGCTCGTCCTCACGCTTGAGCCAGACCTTGTTGGACAGCCGCCGGGACAGCTTCGCTGCGGGGCTCAGGTCCGTCTCGCGGGCGACCTCGTAGACCTTGGCGTTCAGGATCCGCTGCAGGTAGCTGCTGCCAGGGGGGAGCATGGTGGGCACGTGGGGCGCGGGCTTGGCAGCGGGCGAACGGCGGCGCGAGGGGCGCTCATCAGGTCTCCAGGGGGATCATTGCGGCGGCGCATGATAAGAGACGCCCTGAAAACGCAGCCCGGCGCGCCACGTCGCGAGGCTTGATGCCTGTAGTGCCCGTGATCCCCGATTGGACGAAAAAAAACCCGAGCTCTTTCAAGCTCGGGTTGAATCCACCATGGAGGCGGTGGAGGAGACAATCGGTGCGAAACGTTTTCGCGTGTTTGAAGTTTAGCGCCGAGTTATGCTGCGGTGCAATATTTTTCTGTGACGAATTGAGCACTCTCCCTAAATGAGCATGGAATGCACAGTCAGTTGGCTGGGCCCTGAGGGCCCGAGCGGCATGAGCTTCGTGGCCGAGACGGGCAGCGGGCATGTGCTGTCGATGGATGGCGCGCCGGATGGCGGCGGTCGCAACCTGGCGCCGCGCCCGATGGAGACCGTGCTGGCCGGCACGGGAGGCTGCACGGCCTATGACGTGGTGCTCATCCTCAAGCGCGGCCGCCACGACGTGCGCGGCTGCAAGGTCACGCTGAAGGCCGAGCGCGCCACCAGTGATCCCAAGGTGTTCACGGCCATCCACTTCCACTTCGTCGTCAGCGGCAAGGGGTTGAAGCCGGAGATCGTGGAGCGTGCCGTGGCGCTGTCGCACGAGAAATACTGTTCTGCGACGGCCATGCTCGCCAAGACCTCGGCCATCAGCACCTCGTTCGAGGTCGTCGAGGCTTGATCAGATGCGGTGCGCCACGGTCGTCATGACCCTGGCCGCCAACCGCATCAAACCCTGAACCGGCGCGGGCAGCGGTGCCGCGCCGGCAGCCAGCGCGGCTTCGGCGTGTGCCGCTTCTTCCTGCTTCATCTGGTCCACGATGGCGCGCGAGGTCGTGTCTGCCTCGGGAAGCCGGTCGAGATGCGAAGCCAGATGTGCCTCGACCTGGCGTTCGGTCTCGACAACGAAGCCCAGGCTCCAGCGATCGCCAGCCAAACCGGCCGCGCTGCCCCACATGAAGGCGCCTGCCCACCACAGCGGTGCGAGGTGGCTCGTGTGGGTGCCCAGCTCCGCGACACGTTCGGCTGTCCAGGCCAGATGGTCCAGTTCTTCCTGTCCGGCCTCCTCGAAGTGCTGGCGCAACTCGGCGCTGCGACTGAATAGCGCCTGTGATTGGTACAGCGCCTGCGCACAGATTTCGCCGACGTGATTGACGCGCATCAGCGCGCCCGACAGCCTCGCCTCTTCCTCAGACAACCGGGTCTGTGCCAGCGGCGTCGCCGGCGACGGTCGGCTGGCGCGCACCGGCACGAAGACCGTCCGCAGCCCTGAATCGAGGGCGCTGAAACAACGGTCGGCCCAGCTCAGCGACCGGGTACGGGATGTGCTTATGGAGGCTTGCATTCAGCCGATTCTCTTCCGATGACCAATTCGTGACATTCGATGCACCGTTGTGGGCGGACAACGCTCGGGCGTGTTTTTGATATCCGTGAATTCCCGAGCCCGCCAACCTGTAGTGGAATAGCCGGACTTCCCAACGGAGGTGAGTCCCGGCTCGATTCCAGGCCGGCGGCTCCGCGATGAATACCTAGGAGTATCGAATGAAGAAAGCTCTGATTGCCCTGGCCGTCCTCGGTCTGACCGGTGGCGCCGCCGTTGCGCAATCCTCGGTCACGTTGTTCGGTGTTATCGACGCCGATCTGCGTTACACGAAGTCCAGCGGTCAATCGCTGAAGAAGCTGGATTCCAGCGGTCTGAACACCAGCCGTTTCGGCCTGCGTGGCACGGAAGATCTGGGCGGCGGCCTGAAGGCCGGTTTCTGGCTCGAGTCCGAAATCAACACCGACACCGGCGTCGCCGGCGCTGCTTCCGGCGGTGCCTTCTGGGGCCGTCGCGCCACGGTGAGCCTGTCTGGTGACTTCGGCGAAATCCGTCTGGGCCGCAACAAGACGACCTCCCGCCTGCACCTGGAAGACTTTGACCCGTATGCCTTCACCGGCCTGGGCAATGTCGGCGCCGTGTACAGCAACCTGGGCAGCGGCAATGGCACGGCATACGGCCGCGCCGACAACCTGGCTTCCTACTCCCTGCCGGAAGGCCTGGGCGGCTTCTACGGCAGCGTGGACGTCGCGGCGCCGGAAGGCAACCTGGCGAACAAGTACCAAGGCGCTCGCCTGGGCTACAAGGCGGGTCCCCTGCACGTGTCCGGCACGTACGCCAACGCCAATGGCCCGACTGACAAGTACAAGCTGGCGTCCGTCGGCGGCGCCTACGACTTCGGCGTGGCTCGTCCCTCGCTGGTCTACTCGCAAGCCAAGTTCGGTGCTCGCAAGCAGACCATCATCACGGCTGCCGTGACGGTGCCGCTGGGCCAAGGCCAGATCATCGCGTCGTACACCGACGCCAAGGCCAACGACGCTGCCGAAGCCGTGACCGCGGGCAGCGCTCGCATCGGCGACAGCAAGCTGTTCGCCGCTGGCTATGTGTACAACCTGTCCAAGCGCACCGCGCTGTACACGACCGTGTCGCAGATCAAGAACGACGGCGCTGCCAAGTTCGCTGTCGCCGGTTCTCCGACGGTTGCTGCAGGCGCCAAGTCCAGCGGCTTCGACGTCGGCATCCGCCACAACTTCTGATCATGAGCGGCCTTTGGGCCGCTGTCGATCGAGCCAGGCCGCCTTCGGGCGGCTTTTTTTCGTCTGCGGTTCTGTGCCGGCAGGGCAGGGGAAGTGCTGTGACCCTGATGCAACAACGCCGGTATTGCGCTGCCGAGCCCGAAACAGAATGAAGTTGCACAGACCGTGAGGAGCCCCGCTTGAAGACCCATGTCAGTCTGGTGATTGCCCTGCTCTTAGCGAGTGCGTCGGGTGCTCGGGCGCAATCCGGCGTCACGCTGAACGGCGTTGTCGATGCCGCGGTCCGCTACACGACGAACGCGAACGCGAGCACGTCCAGGAAGCAGATGGTGCCAGGCGGCATGTCGCACAGCCGATTGGGCATCAACGTCGTCGAGGACATGGGTGGTGGTGTGACGGGCCTGGTGGGCCTGGAGCATCGCTTTCTTGTCGACACCGGCGTCACGGCAAACAACCCAGCGCCCAGCCCGGCGGACTTCTGGCGCCTCGCCTGGGTGGGGCTGCAATCGAAAGACCTGGGGCAGCTGCGGCTTGGCCGGCAGTACAACATCCTGTTCGACCTGTACTCGACGAGCTTCGCGTCCTTCCGCCATTCGCCGTATATCGAGCAGTACAAGCCGGAGCTGGGGCTGTCGCTGGCCTCGCGGCAGGACAACATGGTCAAGTACCTCGCGCAGGTCGGTGATTTCTACGTCGAGGCGCAGCTGAGCGCTGGCGAAGGGCAGGCGAATGCAACGCTGCCCAACAAGTCGGCCGGCCTGATGGCGCGCTACAACGATGGCATCTACGCCGCTGGTGCTGCCTATCTTCAGGTGACGGAGCAGAGCGGCAAGACGATCAAGGCGCTGGTCTTTGGCGCGTCCTATACCGACGGTCCGTTCTACCTGCACGCCGGCTGGGCGGAGAACCGGTTCGACAACCCCTTCACGCTGTTGACGCTGACGCCCGGCGGCTTCGCTGCGTCCGCCGGCAGCGCCAGCAACCCGACTGCGTTCTACGGCGCCGCGATGACGCGGCTGCTCTACACGACGGGCCTCGTCGGCAACGTGTTGAACGGCGATGCCAACGACGTGAAGACGCGCGACATGCTGATGTTCGGCGCGACCTATCAGCTGACGGGCCGGCTCAACATCGGCGCCAGTGTCTGGCTGACGCGTCAAAGGCACTGGGGCACGCTGCAGAACCTCGGCCCGTTCGCGGCGGCGTTCGGCGCGGCACCGGGCGGGTATCTCACCGACGCTGCCTTCGCATCGAAGGCCAACTTCCTGGCCGCGGTGGCGGACTACGCCTTGTCCAAGCGCACGGACGCCTATGTCGAGGTCGACTACACACGGATGACCGGCGAGGTCCGCTTTGCCAATGGTGCGTCCAGGCGTGGTGGCGCGATGCTGGGCCTGCGACATCGCTTTTGAGCGCGGCGGCCGCGCAGCTGGCACTGCTCTTGCCAGTGCGGGCGGTGCCCAACGTTCGCCATACTCGCGCCTTCCTGCAACGTTGCAGCAGTGCGCCGCCCGCTGACCTTTCTTCATGCTCATCTTCATCCTTCGCCGTCTGGTTCAGGCCCTTGTGGTGATGGGCGCGGTGGCGTTCATCGCCTTCATGCTGTTCCAGTACGTCGGTGACCCGGTCAACAACCTGCTGGGCCAGGACGCCACGGAAGAGCAGCGCGTCGCGCTCCGCCGTGACCTGGGGCTGGACCAGCCCTTTCCGGTGCAGTTCGCACGCTTCGCGGCCAATGCAGCCCGTGGCGAATTCGGCATCAGCCTGAAGCAGGGCCGCAAAGTCTCTGCCCTCATCGTCGAGCGCTTTCCGGCGACGCTGGAGCTCGCCGTCGCGGCGGGTGCGATCGCCTTGTGCCTGGGCATCCCGCTGGGCGTGTACGCGGCGCTGCGACGTGGCCGGGCCAGTGCGCAGCTGCTGATGACGGGCACGCTGTTCGGCGTCAGCCTGCCGAACTTCGTCATCGGCATCGTGCTGATCTGGGTGTTCGCCGTCGAGCTCAAGTGGCTGCCCAGCTTCGGCCGTGGCGACGTGGTGGCGCTGGGATCGTGGACGTCTGGCCTGTTGACGCGCGACGGCCTGCTGCACCTGGTCCTGCCCGCGCTGACGCTGTCGATCTTCCAGCTGACACTGATCATGCGGCTGGTGCGTGCAGAGATGCTGGAGGTGCTGCGCACCGACTACATCCGCTTTGCGCGAGCCCGCGGTCTCACCGACCGCAGCGTCTACTTCGGCCATGCGCTGAAGAACACGCTTGTGCCGGTCCTCACAATCACCGGGTTGCAGCTTGGCTCGTTGATCGCGTTCTCCATCATCACGGAGCAGGTCTTCCAGTGGCCCGGCATGGGGCTGCTGTTCATCCAAGCCGTGCAGTTCGCCGACATCCCCGTCATGGCGGCCTACCTGTGCCTGATCTCGCTGGTCTTCGTCGTCATCAACCTCGGCGTGGACCTGCTGTATTTCGCCGTCGACCCGCGCCTGCGCGTCGAAGGCAAAGCCGACACCTGAGCCCATGCCTGTTGACGCCAGTCCCCGCCCCACTGCGTCCGCCAGCGCGCTGCGTGGCTTCTTCGACGGCGACGTGTGGCATTCGTTCCGCACGTCACCCGTGGCCATCGGCGCCGCCGTCGTCGCGCTGCTGTGCCTGGCGTGCGCCGTGCTGGCCGACGCCATCGCGCCTCACAACCCCTTCGACCTGGCCACGCTGGACCTGATGGATGCACTGAAACCGCCCGCGTGGCTGGATGGCGGCGAGCGCCGCTATCTGATTGGCACCGATGGCCAGGGCCGCGACATCCTGTCGGCGCTGATGTACGGTACGCGCATCTCGCTGTTCGTCGGCATCGCGTCGGTGCTGCTGTCGCTGCTGATCGGCGTCGGCCTCGGCCTGCTGGCTGGATTCGTTGGCGGGCGCGTGGATGCCTTCGTCATGCGCTTCTGCGACGTGATGCTGTCCTTCCCGCCCATCCTCGTCGCGCTGATGATCAGTGGCGTCGGTCGCGGTCTGTTTCCTGATGCGCCGGATGCGCTGGCCTTTGTCGTGCTCGTGCTCGCCATCGCGCTGACTGGCTGGGTGCAGTACGCCCGCACCGTGCGCGGCTCGACGCTGGTGGAGCGCAACAAGGAATACGTGCAGGCCGCGCGCGTCATCGGCGTCAGCAGCTTTCGCATCATGCGCCGCCATGTGCTTCCCAACGTGTTGGGGCCGGTGCTGGTGCTGGCGACCATCCAGGTCGCGTCCGCCATCGTCACCGAGGCGACGCTGTCCTTCCTCGGCGTGGGCGTGCCAGTCACGAGCCCCTCGCTCGGCACGCTGATTCGCAATGGCAATGACTACCTGTTCTCCGGCGAATGGTGGATCACCGCCTGGCCGAGCCTGACGCTGGTGCTCATCACGCTCAGCGTGAACCTGCTGGGCGACTGGCTGCGCGACGCGCTGAACCCGAGGCTGCGATGACGGCGCCGCTGCTGGAAGTCCGCCACCTTCGTGTGGAGTTCGCCACCCGTCACGGCACGCTGCGGGCGCTGGACGACGTGTCCTTCTCGATCGCTGCCGGCGAGATCCTCGGCGTCGTTGGTGAGTCCGGCGCCGGCAAGTCGCTGACGGGCGCGGCCATCATCGGCCTGCTCGACCCGCCCGGCCGCATCACGGCCGGCGAGATCCGGCTGGCCGCGCGGCGTATCGACGACCTGCCACCCGAGCAGATGCGGCGTGTGCGCGGCCGCGAGATCGGAGCGGTCTTCCAGGATCCGCTGACCTCGCTGAACCCGCTCTACACGGTGGGTCAGCAGCTCGTCGAGACCATCAGGACGCACCTGAACCTGAGCACCGCGCAGGCGCGCGCCCGCGCCGTCGAGTTGCTTGCGTCCACCGGCATTCCGGCGCCGGAGGCACGTGTGGACCATTACCCGCACCAGTTCTCCGGTGGCATGCGCCAGCGCGTCGTCATCGCGTTGGCGCTGGCGGCGCAGCCGAAGCTCATCGTGGCCGACGAGCCGACGACGGCGCTGGACGTGTCCATCCAGGCGCAGATCATTGCGCTGCTGAAGAAGGTCTGCCGCGAGCAGGGCGCGGCCGTCATGCTCGTCACGCACGACATGGGCGTCATCGCCGAGACTTGCGACCGCGTGGCCGTCATGTACGCGGGACGCATCGCCGAGATCGGGCCGGTGGCTGACGTCATCCACCGGCCGGCCCACCCCTACACCGTCGGCCTCATGGGCTCCATCCCGGCCATGGACGAGGATCGCGAGCGGCTGCTGCAGATCGACGGCTCCATGCCGCGGCTGACGGCCATCCCGCCAGGCTGTGCCTACCACCCCCGCTGCCCGCGCGCGGCCGACCGCTGTCGGGTGGAGCGGCCCGAGCTGGCCGACGTGGGCGCGACGCGCGCCGCCTGTTGGCTGCCTGAGGGGCGGGAGATGGCGCGATGAGCCGGCCGCTCGTGGAGGTCGACGACCTCGCCAAGACCTTCGACGTGTCGGCGCCTTGGCTGAACCGCGTCGTCGAGCGCAAGCCCAAGGCCTTCGTCCATGCGGTCGATGGCGTCTCCTTCGCCATCGAGCGCGGCCGGACGCTGGCCCTTGTCGGCGAGAGCGGCTGCGGCAAGAGCACCGTGGCGCGGCTGCTCGTGGGCCTGTATGGCGCCACGCGCGGGAGTGTCAGCTTCGATGGCGAGGACATTGCCCGCACGCTGGCCGGCGCCGGAGCTGGCGCGTTGCGTCGGCGCATGCAGATGATCTTCCAGGACCCGTACGCGTCGCTGAACCCGCGCTGGCAGGTGCTGGACATCGTCGCCGAGCCGCTGCGCGAACACGGCCTCGTGCGGCACGATGCCGAGGCGCGCGAGCGGGTGGCGGCGCTGCTGGCATCCGTGGGCCTGGCGGCCGCGGATGCCGCCAAGTTCCCGCACCAGTTCTCAGGCGGCCAGCGCCAGCGCATCTCCATCGCGCGGGCGCTCGCGACGCAGCCGGAGTTCCTGGTCTGCGACGAGCCCACGTCGGCGTTGGACGTCTCGGTGCAGGCGCAGGTTTTGAATCTGATGAAGGACCTGCAGCGCGGCCAGGGGCTGACCTATCTGTTCATCTCCCACAACCTCGCCGTCGTGCGCCACATGGCCGATGAGGTCGGCGTCATGTACCTGGGGCGCTTGGTGGAGGTTGCCGGCAAGGCCGAGCTGTTCGCCCGTCCGCGCCATCCCTACACGCGCATGTTGCTGGACGCGATCCCGGACATCCACATGACCGGCCGTGCCCGAACCCCGGTTCAGGGGGAAGTGCCCAACCCACTTCAGCCGCCCACCGGCTGCAGCTTCCACCCGCGCTGCCCGCTGGCGAACGCGCGCTGCAAGGCGGAGCGGCCGGCGCTGCTGGAGACGGGGGGCGTGCGCGTGGCCTGCCACGCGGTCGAAGAAGGTCGCGGCTAGCGCGCAGGCGCTGAGGCCGGGCCGGGCGACGAGGCGGCCGCCGCGGCCGGTGCCGGCAGCGTCAGCGGCCCCTTCTGGCCGCAACCCGCCGATGCGATGAGGGTGATCGCCAGGGCCGCCATCCTCGCGATGGCGCGGCCCCCTACACTGACGACAGTCGTTTTCATCCGGTCAGTTTATGTCCCTCTCCGACGCCGAATACCACGCCAGGGCCCACGCCTTGCTCGCCCGCATCGAGACGCAGATCGACGCCTGGCTGGAGAGCGACGTCGTGGACATCGACACCCACCGCACTGGCGGCCTGCTGGAACTGAGTCTGCCGGGCGGCAGCAAGATCGTCATCAACACCCAGCCGCCGCTGCAGGAGATCTGGCTGGCGGCGCGCTCGGGCGGCTACCACTTCAGGTGGGACGGTGCGCAGTGGGTGGACCGCGAGGGCCAGGAATTCCTGGCCCGGCTGTCCCGCAGCACCAGCGAGCAGGCCGGCAAGGCGCTGACGTTCAGCGCCTGAGTTGCCGGCAGGCTCCTAGCGCTTGAAGAGGTCGAGGATCGACTTCTTCTCGTCCTCGGTGGCCGCCGGCGGTGCATTCGGCTCGTTGGCCAGCTCGCGCACGCCGTTGCCGGCGGTGTATTCCTCGTAGAACCATTCGCCATTGATGTTGACGACGCCTTCGGGCGGCGCCACCTCGTCGACTGGCTTGTTCTTCAACGCCGTCTGCATGTACTCGATCCACACCGGCAGGCTCAGGCCGCCGCCGGTCTCGCGGTCGCCCAGCTTGCGTGGCTGGTCGTAGCCGATCCAGACGATGGCGACCAGGTCCTTCTGGTAGCCGGCGAACCAGGCGTCCATCGAGTCGTTGGTCGTGCCGGTTTTGCCGTAGATGTCGGGCCGCTTGAGCGTCGCCTGCGCGCGGGCCGCCGTGCCGCTGCGCGCGACCTCCTGCAGCAGCGTGCTCATCATGAAGGCATTGCGCGGCTCGATGGCCCGGGCGTCTTCGCCCAGCGTCGTCGGCAGCGCCTCGTAGAGCAGGCGGCCCTTGTTGTCGGTGATGCGGGCGATGAGCTGCGGACTGACGCGGAAGCCGCCGTTGGCAAACACCGAATAGGCCTGTGCCATCTGCATCGGCGTGACGGAGCCGGCACCGAGCGCCATCGTCAGGTAGGCCGGGTGCTTCTCAGCCTCGAAACCGAAGCGCGTGATCCAGTCCTGCGCGTACTTCACGCCGATGGAGTGCAGCACGCGGATGGACACCATGTTCTTGGACTTGGCGAGCGCCACGTGCAGCGGCATCGGGCCCTCGAACTTGCCGTCGTAGTTCTTGGGTTCCCACGGCTGGCTGCCGGTCGTGCCGGCGTCGAAGAACAGCGGTGCATCGTTAACGACGGTGGCCGGCGTGAAGCCCTTCTCAAGCGCGGCCGAGTAGATGAACGGCTTGAAGCTGGAGCCGGGCTGGCGCCAGGCCTGCGTCACGTGGTTGAACTTGTTCTTGTTGTAGTCAAAGCCGCCAACCATGGCGCGCACCTGGCCGTTGTGCGGGTCCAGCGACACAAAGGCGCCCTCGACCTCGGGCAGCTGCGTGATCGTCCACTCGTTGCCGTCCTTCTGCTTGGCCACCTTGACGACGCGGATGACGGCGCCACGGCGGATGCGTGTCTTGGGGTTGCCCTTGTCGGACAGTCCAGAGGTGGCGGGCTTGAGGCCGTCGCCAGTGACGGTGATCGCATCGCCACTTTGCAGCACGGCGGTCACTTTCTTGGGATCGGCGTCCAGCACGACGGCAGCGAGCAGCTCGTCGTTGGCCGGGTGGTCGGCCAGCAGCTCGGCGATGCGCGCATCCAGCGCCTTGGCGTCGCCCGGCAGGTCGGCATAGGCCTCGGGGCCGCGATAGACCTGGCGCCGCTCGTAGTCCAGGATGCCGCGGCGCAGCGCGCGGTAGGCGGTGTTCTGCTCGGCGCTGTTGAGCGTCAGGTAGACGTTCAGCCCCCGGGAGTAGGCCTCGTCGCCGTACTGGTTGAAGATCAGCTGCCGCGCCGCCTCGGCGACGAACTCGGCATGCGAGACCGACTCGTTGACCGGTCGGATGCGCAGCTTCTCAGCCTTGGCCTCGTCGCGCTGCTCCTCGGTGATGTAACCGGTCTCGTACATCCGCTCGATGATGTACTGCTGGCGGATGGCGGCCCGGCGCGGGTTGTTGATCGGGTTGTAAGCGGACGGTGCCTTGGGCAGGCCGGCCAGCATCGCCGCCTCGGCGACGCTGAGCTTGTCCAGCGTCTTGCCAAAGTAGACCTCGCTCGCCGCCGCGAAGCCATGCGCGCGGTGTCCCAGGAAGATCTGGTTCATGTAGATCTCGAGGATCTTCTCCTTGGGCAGCGCCGACTCGATCTTCAGCGCCAGCAGGATCTCGTAGATCTTGCGAGTGAATGTCTTCTCCGTGGACAGGTAGAAGTTGCGCGCCACCTGCATCGTGATCGTGGACGCGCCCTGGCTGCGCGACTCGCTGACGTTGGCCAGCCCGGCGCGGATGACGCCGAGGTAGTCCACGCCGCCGTGCTGGTAGAAGCGTGCGTCTTCAATGGCCAGCACGGCTTCCTGCATGACCTTGGGGATTTGCTCGATCGGCAGATAGCTGCGGCGCTCCTCGCCGAACTCGCCTAGCAGCACCCCATCGCTGGACAGCACGCGCATCGGCAGCTTGGGGCGGTAGTCGGTCAGCCCGTTGATGTCGGGCAGCTTGGGGTAGGCCAGCGCCAGGCCCAGCGCCAGCAGTAGCGCGATGGCCAGGATGCCGCCAGCCAGCAGTCCGACTGCCCAAAGGGCCAGCCGCCGCAGGCGTCTGCTCCAGGAAGGGGCGGGGGAGGAAGGAATGGCGGGGCCGGCGGAGGGGGTGGCGGGAGAAGGCGCGGCGGGGCGAGGCTTGTCGTTCATGAGCCGGCAGAAGCGCGCCCTTGGCGCAGGGGATCGAGGCGTTGGATTATAGGAAGCGGCTGTTGACTAACCTGTATACGAAAGAAGCTTGTAAACAGTGTGCCAAACGACCGCTGTACGGGCGTTTCCCAGGAGCCTTTCCATGGGGAGGTTGGTGTATGTTTAGCAACGTGGCGTTACCAGCTGGCGCCGAATTTGCGTTCGGTGTCAAAGGCTTTGCTGCTAGCATTCAAGTAACTTATTAATAGTCCGATACGTAACTCGACGCATCGGCAACAAAGGGCATGGGAATACTTGACGCACTTTTGGGGCGCACGCACCCACCCTTGATTGGGCTGGATATCAGTTCTTCCAGCGTCAAGCTGGTGGAGCTGAGCCAGACCAAGAGCGGCGAGTTCGTCTTGGAGCGTTTCGCAAGCGAGCCCTTCGAGAAGGGCTGGATTGCTGACGGCCAGATCGAGAAGTTCGATGAGGTGGCTGACGCCGTGCGCCGTGTCGTGGCCCGAAGCGGCTCCAGGACGCGTGATGCCGCGCTCGCGATGCCGCAGTCGGCCGTCATCACCAAGAAGATCATGCTGCCCGCCGGCCTTCGCGAGGAAGAGCTGGAGTTGCAGGTCGAGGCGGAGGCCAATCAGTACATCCCGTTCTCGCTGGATGAAGTCAGCCTGGACTTCTGCGTCATCGGCCCCAGCCCCACGTCCGTCGGCGACGTCGAGGTGCTGATTGCCGCATCGCGCAAGGACCGGGTGCAGGACCGCCAGGGCTTGGCCGAAGCCGCCGGCCTGCGTCCCGTCGTGCTCGACATCGAGTCCCACGCCTCCCGCATGGCGATGGGCCGGCTCGTCGCAGCGCTGCCCAACGAGGGCAAGGATGCGCTGGTGGCGCTCTTTGAAATCGGTGCCGACACGACCAGCCTCAAAGTGCTGCGCGATGAGGAACTGCTCTATGACCGTGACCAGTCCTTCGGCGGTTCGCAGCTGACGCAGCTCATCTCACGCCAGTACGGTTTCTCCTTCGAGGAGGCCGAGCAGAAGAAGCTTTCCAGTGACCTGCCGGACGACTACGAAGTCAGCGTGCTCAATCCCTTCGTGGACAGCCTGTCGCAGGAAATCGGTCGTGCGCTGCAGTATTTCTTCACCAGCACGCCGCATCACAAGGTGCACTACGTGATGCTGGCCGGCGGCACTGCCACGCTGCCAGGCCTCAAGGAGCGTGTGACTGACCTGACCGGTTTCGCCTGCATGGTCGTCAACCCCTTCGAGAACATGGCCATGGGCTCCGCGGTGCGCGAGTCCAAGCTGCAGCGTGAGGCGCCGTCCTACCTGACCGCCTGCGGCCTCGCGATGCGGAGGTTCTTCCAGTGATCCTGATCAACCTGCTGCCTTACCGTGAGGAAAGGCGCAAGCGGCGCAAAGTCGCGTTCTTCGCCGGCCTGGGGCTGGCGGCCCTGGTCGGCGCGGGCATCGTCGTGGCTGCCTACTTGCTGCTGCAGTTCCTCACGCAGGAGCAGCAGTCGCACAACCAGTACATCCAGAGCGAAATCACGCGGCTGGAGGCGCAGATCAAGGACATCGCCAACTTGAAGGCCGAGATCGAGGCGCTGAAGTCGCGGCAGCGCGCGGTCGAAGACCTGCAGACCGATCGCAACACGCCGGTGCAGTTGCTCAACGACCTCGCGCGGCTGGCTCCTGAAGGCATCTATCTGACGGCCATCCGGCAGACGGACAAGGTCGTCACCATCAGCGGCATCGCCCAGACGAACGAGCGCGTGTCGGAATTCCTGCGCAACGTGTCGCGCAGTTCGGAATGGCTTGAGAAACCCGATCTCATCGAGGTCAAGCTGGCCAACGTCAGCACCAACACAAGGGACCAGCGCCGTCTGCTCGACTTCTCCATGAAGGTCTCGATCAAGGCGCCGCCGCGCGACGCCGCATCCGGTGCCTCGGCGCCGAAGAAGGGTTGACCGACATGGCGACTTCCATGCCCAAGATCGACCTGAATGCCTGGTTCGCGAACCTCTCGGAGCAGTTCCAGGGTCTCAACCCCAAGGAGCCCGGCCAATGGCCGCTGGCGCCCAAGCTGGCATCTGCTCTCGCGGTCGTGCTGGCTGTCGTGGCGGCAGGCTATTTCTTCCTGCTGTCAGATGTGCAGGCCAACCTGGAGGCCGAGCGCAACCGTGAGCCGCAGCTGCGCGAGGATTTCCGCAACAAGCTGGGGCAGGCGGTGAATCTGCCTGAGCTGCGCAAGCAGAAGAGCCAGGTCGAGGAGTACGTGACGCAGCTTGAGAAGCAACTGCCTGGCAAGGCAGAGATCGACTCGCTGTTGTCGGACATCAGCAGCGCGGGTGTCGGCCGTGGGCTTCAGTTCGAGCTGTTCCGCCCGGGGCAGGAAGTGGTCAAGGACTACTACGCCGAATTGCCCATCTCGCTGCGCGTTTCGGGCCGCTATCACGACATCGGCTCCTTCGCGGCCGACGTGTCCAACCTCTCGCGCATCGTGACGCTGCACAACCTCATCGTCGTCGCGCCCCCCAATCCCAATGCGCCGTTGAGCATGGAAGTGACCGCCCGGACCTATCGCTACCTCGATGCCGCTGAAGTGGCCGAGCAGCGCAAGGCCGCCGCCAAGGCCGGAGGCAAGAAATGAGGCGTATGCTGATTTGCCTGGGTGCCGCGGCTGGGCTGGCCGGCTGCAGCAGCGATATCGACGAGCTGCGCCAGTGGATGGACCAGCAGCGCAAGGAGGCGAAGCCCTCGGTGCCGCCGCTGTTGCCTCCCAAGAAATTCCTGCCGCAGCCCTATGAGGCCGGCACCGGGGTGGACCCGTTCAGCACGCAGAAGCTCAGCGTGGCTATCAAACAGGAAGCCGCGCAGCCAAGCTCGCTGCTGACGGCCGAGATCAACCGTCGCAAGGAACCGCTGGAGGCCTACCCGCTCGATGGCATGGCCATGGTGGGCAGCCTGACGCGCGACAAGCAGCGCTATGCGCTGCTGCAGGTCGACGGGCTGCTCTATCAGGTCAAGGCCGGGGACCACCTCGGCCAGAACTTCGGGCGGATCACGAAGATCAGCGAAACCGAAATCACGTTGCGAGAAGTCGTCCAGGACGCTGCGGGCGAGTGGATCGAGCGCACCAGTACCCTCCAGCTGCAGGAGAAGGGACGATGAAGACATTGGAGAACATCTCGATGGGCCGTAGCTGGTTGCTGGGAGCCGCCTTTGCGCTGTTGAGCGCGCCTGCCGCCTGGGCACAGACCCAGATCAAGGCGATCAACACCAGCCAGCAGGCGGGTGTGGATGTGGTGCGCATCGAGCTCAGTGAGCCGCTGTCCGCCGTTCCGACGGGCTTCACCATCCAGACGCCGCCCCGCATCGCCATCGACCTGCCGGGCGTCGTCAACGGCATCGGTCGCAACCAGCTCGAGCTGAACCAGGGCAACTTGCGTTCGGCTGCGGTGGCCCAGGCCGGCGAACGTTCCCGCATCGTGCTGAACCTGCGCCAGGCTGCGAACTACAGCGCCAAGCTGGAGGGCAATGCACTGGTGCTCGTCGTGGGCGGCGCGGCCCCGGCGGCGCAGGCGGCCGGTGAGCCGGTGCACTTCGCGCAGAGCCTCAATACGGCGCCGCAGTCGCTGCGCGACGTCGATTTCCGCCGCGGTTCCGATGGCGCCGGTCGCGTGATCGTCAACCTGCCCAGCAACCAGGTGGGTGTCGACATCCAGCAGCAGGGCCAGAGCCTCGTCGTCGAGTTCCTGCGCTCCAGCCTGCCGGAGAACCTGCGTCGCAAGATCGATGTGACCGACTTCGGCACGCCGGTCCAGATGATCACGACGACGCAGTCCGGCGACCGCGTTCGCATGGTCGTCGAGCCCAAGGGCAACTGGGAACACAGCGCCTACCAGAGCGACAACCAGTTCGTGCTGGAGGTACGGCCCCAGAAGGTCGATCCCAACAAGTTGACGCAAGGCCCCGGCTACGCGGGCGACAAGCTGTCGCTGAACTTCCAGAACATCGAAGTTCGCGCGCTGCTGCAGGTCATCGCCGACTTCACGAACTTCAACGTCGTCACCAGCGATACGGTGACGGGCAACGTCACGTTGCGGTTGAAGGACGTGCCGTGGGACCAGGCGCTGGACATCATCATGCAGGCCAAGGGCCTCGGCCTGAAGAAGTCCGGCAACGTGCTGTGGATCGCGCCGAAGGATGAGTTGGCGACGAAGGAGAAGCTGGATCTGCAGGCCAAGGCCGATATCGCTCAGCTCGAGCCGGTGCGGACGCAGTCCTTCCAGCTCAACTACGTGAAGGCCGAGGAACTCGCCAAGGGCCTGGCAGGGCAAAGCACCGGCAGCAGCGGCAGTTCGTCCGGCACGACGACCAAGATCCTGTCGCCGCGTGGCAGCGTCATCTCCGAGTCGCGTACGAACCAGCTGTTTGTCTCCGACATCCCGAGCAAGCTCGAAGAGATCCAGGCGATGATCGCCAAGATCGACGTGCCGGTGCGGCAGGTGCTGATCGAGGCCCGCATCGTCGAAGCCAACGATCGTTTCGGCCGGGCGCTGGGTGTCAAGCTGGGGACGAACGACATTCGCGGTCAACAGGGGGGCGTTCCTGGCTACAGCGTGGGTGGCGGTAACTACCTGACCTTGGGCGGCAACTACAACGGCGTCACCTACCAGACCAATCAGCCGGGTTCAGCGGCCCCCTCCAACTCAGCCAACCCCGGTGCGTTCAACAACCCGAACTTCGTGAACCTGGGCGCCAACGTCTCGTCGGACAGCTTTGCAGGTGCAGTTGCGCAGACCTTCGCGGTCTCGCTGTTCAGCGCGACGGCGAACCGGTTCCTGAACCTGGAGCTGTCCGCTCTCGAGTCCGACGGCAAGGGCAAGATCGTGTCAAGCCCGCGTGTCATCACGGCCGATCAGGTCAAGGCGCTCATCGAGCAAGGCGAAGAACTGCCCTACCAGGTCGCCACGTCCAGCGGCGCGACGTCCATCGCCTTCCGCAAGGCCAACCTGAAGCTGGAAGTCACGCCGCAGATCACGCCCGAGGGCAGTGTCATTCTCAGCGTCGATGTCAACAAGGACAGCCGCGGTACGCTGACGCCTCAGGGTTATGCGATCAACACCAAGCATGTGCAGACCCAGGTGCTGGTCGAGAACGGTGGCACGGTCGTCATCGGCGGCATCTATACCCAGGACGAGGGTGAGTCGGTTGACAAGGTGCCGTTGCTCGGCGACGTGCCCTTCGTCGGCAACCTGTTCAAGAACAAGACGCGCACCTCCTCCAAGACCGAGCTGTTGATCTTTCTGACGCCCAAGGTCGTCAGTGAGCGGGCCGCGGTGCGCTAAGACATTCAGAGATTTCAGGAGTTTGAGCATGTTGCAATCCATCGTCACGCAGGGCTGGCGCCGACTGGCGCAGGCCGTGCTGGGGCTGGGAATGGCCGCCCTTTTGTCGGCCTGTGGGGGCGGTGGTGGGAGCGCCGGTGATACGGTGTTCCCGGCGCCGGGAAGCGGTGGCGGCACGGGCGGCGGTGGTACTACCGGGCCAACGGCCGCTGATCTCGTCGTCACGCTCAGCGGCTCCACGCTGCCGACTGATGGCACCGGCTCCGTGCTGGTCACCGTCTATGCGGTCGACGCCAAGCGCAACACGATTGCCGATGTGCCGGTGTCGATTTCCGTCGACTCCAACGCACTGATCTCCACCAGCGCTGCCAAGACGGACTCGACTGGTGTCGTGACGGGTTCCGTCAAGATCGGTTCCGATCAATCGAAGCGCACGATCACAGTTACGGCAGCCAGCGGCTCCATCACGAAGACGGCACAGGTTTCGGTTGTCACGCCATCGCCGACGGGCAATACCAGCGGTCCTTCGCTCACCGTGGGCTTGTCGGCGACGCAGATCACGCCAGCGGTCGGCTCCACCGTCACGGTGCAGCTCAAGTCTGCTACTGGCGTGGCGTTGTCCGATGTGGTGGTGAGTCTGGCGACCGGCCGTGGCAATCTGGCAGACCTCTCGGTCGCCACAGTACGTACCGATGGCAGCGGCCAGGCGACAGCTCAGTTGAAGGCTGGTACCGCCGGCATTACCGGCGCCGACTACGTGACGGCATTCGCGACGATCGGCTCCACCACGGTCAGCGCTCAGCAGGCCTTCACCGTCACCGGCGCTTTGCCGACGTTGACCGTGAGCCCGGCGAACGTGACGCTGCGACTATCCCAGCCGGCACCCCAGGTGACGGCTACGTTGCGCGATGCCGCCGGCAACCCGGTGGCGAATCAGGTGGTTACGTTCACACCCTCGTCCACCATCAACGTGACGCCGACGCCGGGTTCGGCGCCAACGGATACCAACGGCATCGTGGGCAGCACGCTGAAGCTGAGCAACTTCGCCGGCACCAGCTCGTCGACTGACACGCTCCGTGTCACGGCCAACTATGCGGACCAATTCCTGGCCAGCAACGTCGTCGTGCAGATCGTCGGCGAGACGCCGACTGCCACGATGACGCTTGCCAACTCCAACATCGGCGGATCCATCACATCGTCGACGGCCAGCGTGCTCGTGCGCGACGTGAGTGGCGTTGCGGTCGCGGGCCAACTGGTTCAGTTCACCTCGCAGTTCGGGCTCGTCAAGTTCGACGCCTCCACCGCGCTGACCGATGGGACTGGTGTCGCCAAGGTCACGGTGACTCCTTCCAACTCCACTTCGAACGGTGCTGACGTCGTCAAGGCCACGGTTACGGTCAACGGCATCGATGCGACCGATAGCAAGCCGGTCCAAGTCGTCAGTGCAACGTCGCCGGGCGCGCCAGTGCTGCAGCTGGGCTTGTCTTCTGCTTCAGTGAGCGCGGCGGTGCCTGCCACAGTGACCGCGACATTGACCGACTCACGCGGACAGCCGGTACCCGGCCAGGTCGTCACCTTCGCCGTCGTGCGCGGCCTGGGTAAGACCAATGTCGGCACGGCCCTTACGGATGTCAACGGCAAGGCAGTGGCGTTGCTGTCGCCGGCGACGGCGGCCTCCGCCGGGGCGGATGAGGTCACGGCTGCGGTCCAGTACGGCGGAACGTCGCTGTCGGCGACGCAAGGTTTCCAAGTCCAGGCAACCAACGCGACGATCGTCAGCTTCACCGGGCCTACTTCTTTGTCGGCCTATGCGCAGGACACGCTGACACTGACGTTGGCCGGTGCATCCGTTGATTCGCCGGTGAAACTGAGCGTGTCGTCCTCATGCGCAGCAGTAGGTAAGGCGACCGTTTCGCCGGCCTCCATCTCGGCGACCAGCAACACCATTTCGCTGCAATACCGTGACAACGGTTGCGGTGCAGTGCAGCCGTCCGACCTGTTGCAGGTCGTCATCGACGGCACGTCAACGGCCAAGCAGCTGACGATGTCCATTGCAGCGCCAGCCGCCGTCAGCCTGGCGTTCATCGAGTCGAAGCCGGAGCAGATTTTCCTGAAGGGCTCCGGTTTTACCGAGTCGTCCATCGTGACTTTCGAGGTGCGTGACGCCGCGGGCAACCCGCTGCCGAACAAGACGGTTGAGCTGCGGCTGCAAACCGGTGCCGGCGGCGTGACGATGGAAGGGCGTGCGGTCGAATCGGTGAACCCGCCGTCAGCCAATCCGTTCACGCAGACGTCTAATGCACTGGGCCGCGTGTCGGTGCGTGTGAACTCCGGTACCCAGCCGACACCCGTGCGTGTCCATGCCTGCCTGGCGCCTTGCACGGCCAGCGGGTCGATCGCCACGGTGTCGAGCAACCTGAGCGTGGGTATCGGTCTGCCATCGCAGCTGAACTTCTCGATGTCGCAGCAAACTATCAACATCGAGGGCTACAACAGGGACAACGAGCCGAACACCTACACGCTGATAGCGGCCGACCGCTCGGGCAACCCGGTGCCGATCGGTACGACGATCAACTTCGTGACCGAAGGTGGCCAGGTCGAGTCGAGTAAGCAGATCTCCCAGACGAACGGGATTTCGCAGGCAACGGCCAACTTCGCTTCGGCACAACCGAAGCCTGTTGATGGCCGGGTGACTGTCGTGGCTTACGCGTTGGGTGAGGAGTCGTTCATCGATACGAACGGCAACAACATCTACGACGCGGGCGAAGAGTTCCAGGACCTGGGCAACATCTTCAAGGATCGCAACTACGACGGTTTCTACGACGCGAGCTTCGACGAGTTCATCGGCACCAATCTCGCGGGTAATACCAACACGGCCTGCGTCCCGCCGACGACGGTCGCGATCTTTGGCTTGACGGCTTACACGCCGAGCGTCCCTGGCACCTGTGACGGCAAGTGGACTGGCTCTGGCCAGATCTACGTGCGCCGTGCGGTTGAGACGGTGTTGTCCACTTCGACGGCTCGGCCGCTTTGGCCGGGCGGTGACTCGCGCATCGTCAACGTCAACGGCACGCTTCCCATGCAGACCGGGCCGACGACCAGCCAGGTGAGCAACCTGTACGTCGCTTCTGGAGACACCATCTGCAATGCTGGAGCGACGGGCAGCTTTAGCTTGCTGGCGTCGGATGCAAATGCTGGCCTGCTGAAGTCGGGTCTGGCTCTGCCCATCAATTACAGTGATCAGAACAGCTACATCGTGCTGCCGCGCCTGAACCCGATGCCTGCGGGCACCGTCGTGTCTGCTGCCACGCCGACGCAAGGTTTCTCGGTCACCGTTGCCGGTGGCTCCCCGGTGCCTAGCACCAGCCAGGCCAATCTGGTGTCGATCGGCTACAACTTCGACACGGCGTCTGCGGGTTCAGTGACAGTGACCTTCACCAGCCCCCGTGGTACCGGAACGTCCTACAACTTCACGGTGAAGAGGACTTGCCCTTAAAGCTCTCGCTCGTCGGCATGCCCGGCGGTGGCAAGTCCACCGTCGGGAAACAACTGGCACGCCACATCGGCGTGCCTTTTGTCGATTCGGACCACGAAATCGAGCAGCGCATCGGCGGCAGCATCAAGCAGTTCTTCGAGCGTCACGGCGAAGAAGCGTTCAGGGACATCGAGACGGAAGTCATTGGCGATTTGACGGCCCGTCCCGGTGACTGCGTGCTGGCCACCGGCGGCGGTGCCGTGCTGCGGGAGCGCAATCGAGAACTGCTTCATGCCGGCACGACCGTGCTGTATCTGCGCTCCACGCCAGAGGACCTGTATCGCCGGCTTCGGCACGACACGACCCGGCCGCTTCTTCAAGTGAAGGATCCGCTCGCGAGGTTGCGGGAGCTGCACCACCAGCGCGACCCGCTCTACCGTCGCTGCGCGCACTACGTGCTGGAGAGCGCGCGGCCCACGGTGCAGGCCCTCGTCAACATGGCGCTGATGCAACTGGAACTTGCGGGCCTGCTGGACCCGGCGCGCGTTGCCGCGACCGTCGGCGCCGAACCGCAGTAACGGGCCGGGTGGCCGTGGAGGGCTCTTACACTCCCTCGCATGCCTGCCCCTGACACCGTCCGCATCCACCTCCCCGACGCTCGCAGCTACGACATCCGCATCGGCGCCGGATTGCTGGACGATGCGAACAGCTGGCAAGGCCTGCCCAAGGCGGCCACGGCGGTCATCGTCACCAACGAAACGGTCGCCCCGCTCTACGCCGAGCGGCTTTGTGGACAACTGCGCGGCGTCTATGGGCGCGTGGATCTGGTCGTGCTGCCCGATGGCGAGCAACACAAGGACTGGAACAGCCTTAACCAGGTGTTCGACCACTTGCTTGGCCAGGCACTCGACCGCAAGACGGTCCTGTTCGCACTGGGCGGTGGCGTCATCGGCGACATGACGGGATTCGCCGCGGCGATCTACATGCGCGGTGTACCTTTCGTGCAGGTGCCCACTACGCTGCTGGCGCAGGTGGACTCTTCTGTCGGCGGCAAGACGGCGATCAATCATCCGCTCGGCAAGAACATGGTCGGCGCGTTCTACCAGCCCGAGCGCGTCATCGCGGACCTGGACACGCTGGACACGCTGCCCGAACGCGAACTGCGCGCCGGCCTTGCGGAGATCATCAAGTACGGGCCCATCGCGGATGCCGCCTTCCTCGACTGGATCGAAGTCCACCTTGATGCGCTGCTGGCGCGCGACAAGGCGGCGCTGGCCCACGCGGTGCGGCGCAGCTGCGAGATCAAGGCCGACGTGGTGAGCCAGGACGAACGCGAGCAAGGGCTGCGGGCCATCCTCAATTTCGGACACACCATTGGCCATGCGATTGAGGCCGGCCTCGGCTATGGCGCCTGGCTGCACGGCGAAGCGGTAGCCTGCGGCATGGTGCTGGCGGCCGATTTGTCACGGCGCGTCGGCTTGATGCCGGAGAGCTTTGTCGAGCGTCTGCGCCGGCTTGTCGAGCGTGCCGGGTTGCCCACGCAACCACCCCGATTGGGCGCTGACCGCTATCTGCAGCTGATGCGCGTAGACAAGAAGGCGGAGTCGGGCGCCATCCGCTTCGTGCTCGTTGAGGCGCTGGGCCGTGCCGGATTGCACTCGGTGCCCGACGCGGTGATCGCCGAAACCCTGGTGGCGTACGGGGCGGCGTGATGCGCCAGGCGCGCCCGGTCTACGCCGCAGACCCGGCGCGCAGCCGCGGGCGCCGACTGGCCGAGCCCCCGGCGCCGACGCGCAGCGATTTCCAGCGCGACCGCGACCGCATCATCCACAGCACCGCCTTCCGGCGCCTGGTCTACAAGACACAGGTCTTCCTCAACCACGAGGGCGACCTGTTCCGCACGCGGCTGACGCATTCGCTGGAGGTGGCCCAGCTGGGGCGTTCCATCGCGCGCAGTCTAGGTCTCGATGAGGACCTCGTCGAAGCTGTCGCGCTGGCCCATGATCTGGGTCATACGCCCTTCGGCCATGCCGGGCAGGACGTGCTGGATGAATGCATGGCGGGGCACGGCGGGTTCGAGCACAACCTGCAGTCGCTGCGCGTCGTAGATCATCTGGAGCAGCGGTATCCGCTTTTCGACGGACTGAACCTGTGCTTCGAGACCCGGGAGGGGATCCTGAAGCATTGCTCGCGTCGCAACGCGGAATTGATCGAGCAAGCCGAGCCGGGCGGCATCGCAGCACGCTTTCTGCGCGGCGGCCAGCCCAGCCTTGAGGCGCAGTTGTGCAACCTCGCCGATGAGGTCGCCTACAACGCCCACGACGTCGATGACGGCGTCCGCTCGGGCCTCATCGAGCTGGAGCAGTTGCTGGACGTGGAACTCGTGCGCGAACACTGGCAGGCGTCGCTGGACGCGCACCCTGCATTGACCGGCAAGCGGCTGCTCTTCGAGACCATCCGCCGCATGCTGTCCGCCCAGGTCTACGACATCATCGATGCCAGCAGTCAGGCAATTGCCGAGGCTGCGCCGGCGACCGCCGACGACGTGCGGTGCTGCGAACGGCCGCTGATGAGGTTCAGCGTCGACATGCGCACGAAGAGCACGGCGCTCAAGCGCTTTTTGTTTGCCAACCTGTACCGGCACTCTCAGGTACAGGCCACGCGGGCGCGGGCCGAGGAAGTGTTGCGCGACTTGTTCGCCATCTACGCGACCGACCCTGCGCAGCTGCCGACCGACTTTCGCCAGCGCCCGGATCGTGAGCGTGCATGTGCCGACTACATCGCGGGCATGACCGACCGGTTTGCCATCCGCGAACACCAGAGGCTGACGGGCAAGCTGCTCTTCTGAAAATGGGGTCGGAGTCAACTATCCTCAAGGCTTCTCCTTGTGGCTTTGTGGACCATGGCTCGCCTCCCTCGTCTGATCCTCCCTGATCAACCGCATCATGTGATCCTGCGCGGCAACAACCGGCAGCCTATCTTCCACAGTGACGGGGATCGCCGGCAACTGCTGGAGACGCTCGCAGAAGCGGCGAAGCTGTATCTGGTCGCCATTCACGCCTACGTGTTGATGGACAACCATTTCCATCTGTTGGTGACGCCCTCAGACGCCGACGGCCTGAGCCGGATGATGCAATCGCTCGGGCGGCGTTACGTGGGCTGGTTCAATGCACGGCATCAGCGGAGCGGGACGTTGTGGGAAGGCCGCTTTCGCGCAGGCCTCGTCGAAGGCGAACGTCATCTGTTGGCGTGCATGCGCTATATCGAACTCAACCCCGTTCGGTCCGGCCTGTGTGCCGCGCCGGAGGAGTGGCCGTGGTCGAGTGTCACGCATCACCTGGGGCTGGCGCGAAGCATGCTGATCACGGAGCACCCGCTGTACTGGGCCCTCGGCAACACACCGTTCGAGCGTGAGCATGCCTACAGGGAGTTCATCTCGCAGGGAGTTCCGCGCGCCGAACAGGTGCAATTCACCGAGGCGGTGCTGAGGGGGCGGCCACTGGCAAGCGAGGACTTCCTAAGGCCGCTGGTCGCGACGCACGCAGCGGTCGTGACACGGCGTCCAAGGGGGCGGCCTCGAAAAGCGACGGCCGCCTCCGATCAACTATGACCCTATTTATTCTTTTGCCGAGAGGTGCGGCAATTTAAATCGACTCCGACCCCATTTTATTCGGGTTGCTGCGTTTTGCAGCATGAATTACGCTCGCCTCTGTTGTGTTCCAGGAGGCCGACATGAGCCAAGCCGCGCAGATTCAATCCGAACTTCATGACCTCGCCGAGCACGGGCTCTACCGGCCAGCCAATGAAAAGGACGCCTGCGGCCTGGGCTTCGTAGCTCATATCAAGGGTCACAAGGCCCACAACATCGTCCAGCAGGGTCTGAAGATCCTCGAGAACCTGGACCATCGGGGCGCCGTCGGTGCCGACAAGCTGATGGGCGACGGTGCCGGCATCCTGATCCAGATCCCCGACGAGTTCTATCGCGAGGAGATGGCCAAGCAGGGCATCTCCCTGCCGCCGCCCGGCGAGTACGGCGTCGGCATGATCTTCCTGCCGAAGGAAGCCGCCTCGCGCCTGGCTTGCGAGCAGGAACTGGCCCGCGCCATCAAGGCCGAAGGTCAGGTGCTGATCGGCTGGCGCGACGTACCGGTCGACCGTGACATGCCCATGTCACCCACCGTCCGCGAGAAGGAGCCGGTGATCCGCCAGATCTTCATCGGCCGCGGCCCGGACATCATCGTCCCCGACGCACTGGAGCGGAAGCTCTACGTCATCCGCAAGACGGCCTCCAGCGCCATCCAGGCGCTGCAGCTGACGCACAGCCGCGAGTACTACGTGCCCAGCATGAGCTGCCGCACAGTCATCTACAAGGGCCTGCTGCTTGCCGACCAGGTCGGCAAGTACTACCAGGACCTGGCCGACCCGCGCGTCGTGTCCGCCATCGCCCTGGTCCACCAGCGCTTCTCGACCAACACCTTCCCCGAGTGGCCGCTGGCCCACCCGTATCGAATGGTCTGCCATAACGGCGAGATCAACACGGTCAAGGGCAACTTCAACTGGATGCGCGCCCGCGAAGGCGTCATGAAGTCGCCGGTGCTGGGTGACGACCTGCAGAAGCTCTACCCGATCAGCTTCGAACACCAATCCGACACGGCCACGTTCGACAACGCCATCGAGCTGCTGACGATGGCCGGCTACCCGCTCGCGCACGCCGCGATGATGATGATCCCGGAAGCCTGGGAGCAGCACGAAGGCATGGATGAGCGCCGCCGCGCGTTCTACGAGTACCACGCCGCCATGATGGAGCCGTGGGACGGCCCCGCGGCGATGGCCTTCACCGACGGCCGCCAAGTCTGCGCCGCGCTGGACCGCAACGGTCTGCGCCCGGCCCGCTACTGCATCACCGACGACGACCTCGTCGTCATGGCGTCCGAGTCCGGCGTGCTGCCCATCCCAGAAAGCAAGATCGTCAAAAAGTGGCGCCTGCAGCCGGGCAAGATGTTCCTCATCGACCTGGAGCAGGGCCGCATCGTCGATGACGAAGAGCTGAAGAACCAGTACGCCAACGCCCGTCCCTACCGCCAGTGGATCGAGAACGTCCGCGTCAAGTTGGACGACATCGCCGTGGCGCCCGAGGCCGCTCGCCCGGCCTTTGCCACGCCGCTGCTGCAGCGCCAGCAAGCCTTCGGCACGACGCAGGAAGACATCAAGTTCCTGCTCGCCCCGATGGCCGCCAACGGCGAAGAAGGCATCGGCTCGATGGGCAACGACTCACCGCTGGCGGTGCTGTCGGGCAAGAACAAGCCGCTCTACAACTACTTCAAGCAGCTCTTCGCCCAAGTCACAAACCCGCCGATCGACCCGATCCGCGAAAACATCGTGATGTCGCTGAACAGCTTCATCGGCCCCAAGCCGAACCTGCTTGACATCAACGCGATCAACCCGCCGATGCGCCTCGAAGTCAGCCAGCCCGTGCTGGACTTCGACGACATGGCCCGCCTGCGCCATATCGAAGGTCCGACCAACGGCAAGTTCAAGTCCTGCGAACTGGACATCACCTACCCGGTCGGCTGGGGCCGCGCCGGTGTCGAAGCGCAACTGGCCTCGCTTTGCGCCTCGGCCGTGGACGCCATCAAGACCGGCCACAACATCCTCATCATCACGGACCGCAATGTCAGTGCCGACCGCATCGCGATTCCCGCGCTGCTGGCCTTGTCCGCCGTCCACCACCACTTGGTGCGTGAAGGCCTGCGCACGACGGCCGGCCTGGTCGTCGAGACCGGCACCGCCCGTGAAGTGCACCACTTCGCCGTGCTGGCCGGTTACGGCGCCGAAGCCGTCCACCCCTACCTCGCGCTGGAAACGCTCGAGGCCATGAAGGACGAGCTGCCGCCCAAGCTGACCGCCGAGCAAGCCCGCTACAACTACATCAAGGCTGTCGGCAAGGGCCTGTCGAAGATCATGTCCAAGATGGGCATCTCGACCTACATGTCCTACTGCGGCGCACAGATCTTCGAGGCCATCGGCCTGAAGGCGGACTTCGTCGAGAAGTACTTCCGCGGCACGGCCACACAAGTGGGCGGCATCGGCGTGTTCGAGGTCGCTGAAGAAGCCATCCGCATGCACGAAGGCGCCTTCGGCGACGACCCGCTGCTCGAGACGATGCTGGAGACCGGCGGCGAGTACGCCTGGCGCAGTCGCGGCGAAGAGCACATGTGGACGCCGGATGCCATCGCCAAGCTGCAGCACAGCGCGCGCAGCGGCAAGTTCGAGACGTACAAGGAATACGCGCAGATCGTCAACGACCAGAGCAAGCGTCACATGACGTTGCGCGGTCTGTTCGAGTTCAAGTTCGATCCGTCCAAGGCGGTGCCGCTGGAAGAAGTCGAATCAGCGGCCGAGATCGTCAAGCGCTTCGCCACCGGCGCCATGTCGCTGGGCTCCATCTCCACCGAAGCTCACGCGACGCTGGCCGTCGCGATGAACCGCATCGGCGGCAAGAGCAACACGGGCGAGGGCGGTGAAGACCCGGCCCGCTACCGCAACGAGCTCAAGGGCATCAAGATCGTTGGCGGCGCCAAGATCGGCGACGTGCTCGGCCACAAGATCATGGAGGCCGACTACGAGCTGCAAGAAGGCGACAGCCTGCGCTCCAAGATCAAGCAGGTCGCGTCGGGCCGCTTCGGTGTCACCACCGAATACCTCGTCAGCGCCGACCAGATCCAGATCAAGATGGCCCAGGGCGCCAAGCCCGGAGAAGGCGGCCAGCTGCCCGGCGGCAAGGTGTCCGAGTACATCGGCTTTCTGCGCCACTCGGTGCCGGGTGTGGGCCTCATCAGCCCTCCGCCGCACCACGACATCTATTCCATCGAAGACCTGGCCCAGCTCATCCATGACCTGAAGAACGTCAACCCCAAGGCGGACGTGTCGGTCAAGCTGGTGTCGGAAGTCGGCGTCGGTACCGTTGCGACCGGCGTGGCCAAGTGCAAGGCCGACCACATCGTCATCGCCGGCCACGACGGCGGCACGGGCGCCTCGCCCTGGTCGTCCATCAAGCACTGCGGCACGCCGTGGGAGCTGGGCCTGGCCGAGACGCAGCAGACGCTGGTCGTCAACCGCCTGCGTGGCCGCGTGCGCGTCCAGGCCGACGGCCAGATGAAGACTGGCCGCGACGTTGTCATCGGCGCACTGCTGGGTGCCGACGAGTTCGGCTTCGCGACCGCGCCGCTGGTGGCCGAGGGCTGCATCATGATGCGCAAGTGCCACCTGAACACCTGCCCGGTGGGCGTGGCGACGCAAGACCCGGTGCTGCGCAAGAAGTTCACCGGCCGCCCCGAGCATGTCGTCAACTACTTCTTCTTCGTCGCTGAAGAGGCGCGCCAGATCATGGCCCAGCTCGGCGTGCGCAAGTTCGACGAGCTGATCGGCCGCAGCGACTGGCTGGACACCAAGAAGGCGATCTCGCACTGGAAGGCCAAGGGCCTGGACTTCGCCCGCATCTTCCACCGTCCGAACGTGCCGGCCGACGTGGCCCGCATCCACAACGACGTTCAGGACCACGGCCTGGAGCGCGCGCTCGACGTGAAGCTCATCGAGAAGTGCCTGCCCGCCTTCGAGAAGGGCGAGAAGGTGCAGTTCATGCAGGAGGTGACCAACGTCCGCCGCTCGGTCGGCGCGCGCCTGTCCGGCGAGCTGATCCGCCTCAGGCCCGAAGGGCTGCCCGACCACACCATCTTCATCCAGATGGAAGGCACGGGCGGCCAGAGCTTCGGCGCCTTCCTGGCGCAGGGCATCAGCTTCTACCTGATCGGTGACGCCAACGACTACACCGGTAAGGGTCTGTCGGGTGGCCGCGTCGTCGTGCGTCCCAGCATCGACTTCCGCGGCGACGCGACGAAGAACATCATCGTCGGCAACACCGCGCTGATCGGCGCGACGCGCGGCGAGGCCTTCTTCCGCGGCGTGGCGGGCGAGCGGTTCGCGGTGCGCCTGTCGGGCGCCACGGCGGTCGTCGAAGGCACCGGCGACCACGGCTGCGAGTACATGACCGGCGGCACCGTGGCCGTGCTGGGAAAGACCGGCCGCAACTTCGCCGCCGGCATGAGCGGTGGCATCGCCTACGTCTACGACGAGGACGGCCACTTCGCCAAGCGCTGCAACACCAGCATGGTCACGCTGGAGAAGCTGATGACGGCGCAGGAGCAGGAAGCCAGCGTCGACAAGGCGATCTGGCACCGCACCAAGGGTGTCGACGGCGTGGACCGCGAGGCCCAGACCGACGAGGCCATCCTGCGCAAGCTGCTGGAAGACCACCACCGCTGGACCGGCAGCCAGCGTGCGCGCGACATCCTCGACCACTGGGCCGAGTCGCGCACCAAGTTCGTCAAGGTGTTCCCGAACGAATACCGCCGCGCCCTGGGCGAGCTCAATGCCGCCAAGGAAGCCGCCACCACCATCGCCCAGGCCAAGGCGCCTGTGGCCGCCAAGGTCTAAGGAGTCGCGTCATGGGGAAAGTCACTGGCTTCCTGGAATACGAGCGTCTGGAAGAGGGCTACGAGCCCGTCACCGCTCGCGTCAAGAACTACAAGGAATTCGTCATCGGTCTGAACGTCGAGCAGGCCAAGCAGCAGGGCGCCCGCTGCATGGACTGCGGCACGCCGTTCTGCAACAACGGCTGCCCGGTCAACAACGTCATCCCGGACTTCAACGACCTGGTCTACAAGGGCCGACCGGAAGACTGGAAGAACGCCATCACCGTTCTGCACAGCACCAACAACTTCCCCGAGTTCACCGGCCGCATCTGCCCTGCGCCCTGCGAGGCAGCCTGCACGCTCAACGTCAATGACGACGCGGTGGGTATCAAGTCCATCGAGCACGCCATCATCGATCGTGCCTGGGCCGAAGGCTGGGTGCAGCCGCAGCCGCCCAAGGTCAAGACCGGCAAAAAAGTGGCCATCGTCGGCGCCGGGCCCGCCGGCCTGGCGGCCGCTCAGCAGCTGGCGCGCGTCGGCCACAGCGTCACCGTGTTCGAGAAGAACGACCGCGTCGGTGGCCTGCTGCGTTACGGCATCCCGGACTTCAAGATGGAGAAGTCCCATATCGACCGCCGCGTCGAGCAGATGAAGGCCGAGGGCGTCGAGTTCCGCACCGGCGTCATGGTTGCCGCGCTGCCCGAAGGTTCCAAGGTCACCAACTGGGCCAAGGACACCATCTCGGCCGACGAGCTGAAGAGCCAGTTCGACGCCGTGCTGCTGACCGGCGGTGCCGAGCAGTCGCGCGACCTTCCCGTGCCGGGCCGTGACCTGGCCGGCGTGCACTTCGCGATGGAGTTCCTGCCGCAGCAGAACAAGGTCAACGCCGGCGACAAGCTGAAGAACCAGATCCGCGCCGATGGCAAGCATGTCATCGTCATCGGCGGTGGTGACACCGGCTCCGACTGCGTCGGTACCAGCAACCGTCATGGCGCCAAGAGCGTCGTGCAGTTCGAGCTGATGCCCCAGCCGCCGGAAGTGGAAGATCGCCCGCTGACCTGGCCCTACTGGCCGATCAAGCTGCGTACGTCGTCCAGCCATGAAGAGGGCTGCGAACGCGAGTTCGCAATCGCCACGAAGGAATTCATCGGCGAGAAGGGCAAGCTCACCGGCGTCAAGACAGTGCGCCTGCAATGGCAGGGCGGCAAGATGACCGAGGTTGAAGGCAGCGAGCAGGTCCTGAAGGCCGACCTGGCCTTCCTGGCGATGGGTTTCGTGTCGCCGGTCGCGACCATCCTGGACGCCTTCGGTGTCGACAAAGACCAGCGCGGCAATGGCAAGGCATCGACCGAAGGCGCCAATGCCTACAAGACCAACGTCGACAAGGTGTTTGCCGCTGGCGACATGCGTCGCGGCCAGAGCCTCGTGGTCTGGGCCATCCGCGAGGGCCGCCAGGCTGCCAAGGCGGTGGACGAATTCCTGATGGGAGCGAGCAGCCTGCCGCGCTGAGCGTTCTGACACTCGCAAATGAAGAAAGCCGCCCGTGAGGGCGGCTTTCTTGTTTTGTGCGCTCAGCATGAGCGCACTTCTCGCGGGTGCAAGTCCCGTCGTAAGTTGATCACAGCGAACGAAGCGAAGCGCAACTGCATGAGGGTGACCGGGTGTGGGAAGGAAGCGTGGAGCGA
>NZ_JAJTWU010000006.1:354110-440511 GCF_021353265.1 Pelomonas cellulosilytica | reverse complement strand
GGTTCGACCAACTGGGCCTGCCCCGCCTCTCATGACCTCAAACTCTCGAACCGCCTGGTGCGGACCCGCATGCCAGGTGGTGTGGCAGGGGTGCCTCCTTCGTTGGAGGCCCCCTATGCCGATTATGATGTCGCCGGCTCGGGAGCGGCATCTCGCGGCCGGGCCCAACGGCCGGGCAGGCCGTGCAGCACGGCCTGGGCGTCCAGCGAACGAATGGGCACGGCCAGATCCGCTGGGATGCGCTGGTGAGCCAGCAATGCCATGTAGCGCAGCGCCGACACTCGCAGGAAGGACGCGAAGTTGCCGACCGCGCCACGTGCCTGCACCAGCTCGTCATGCAGCTTTTCGATGAGCTGCACGACGCTCATGCCATCACGGGCGGCGATTTCCTCCAGCACCTCCCAGTGCAGGTTCTCCAGCCGGACGCTTGTGATGACGCCATGCAGGCGCACCGAGCGCGTGCGCGACTCGTAGGACTCGGGATTGGCGCTGACGAAGACCTCGCACATGGGACACCTCCTGGCCGCATTCTGCGACAGGCGTCAATGGCTGATGCGCGTGCCCAGCACCGCCAGAAACTGGGCGATCCAGGCCGGGTGCGCCGGCCAAGCCGGTGCGGTGACGAGGTTGCCGTCGGTGACGGCCTGGTCCACCGGGATGCTGGCGTAGCTGGCGCCGGCCAGTTCCACCTCGGCCGCGCAGGCCGGGTAGGCCGAGACCTTCTTGCCGCGGATGACGCCGGCCGCTGCCAGCAGCTGGGCGCCGTGGCAGATGGCAGCGATGGGCTTGTTTGCCTTCGCGAAGTGCTGCACCAGCGGCAACACACCGGCTACCGTACGCAGGTATTCCGGTGCGCGCCCGCCGGGGATCACCAGGCCGTCGTAGTCGTCCGGGCGCACGGCATCAAAGCTGGCGTTCAGTGTGAATCGGTGGCCCGGCTTCTCGGAGTAGGTCTGGGCGCCCTCGAAGTCGTGGATGGCGGTCAGCACGTAGTCGCCCGCCTGCTTGCCTGGGCAGACCGCATCGACGCGGTGCCCCACAGCCAGCAGGGCCTGGAAGGGCACCATGATTTCGTAATCCTCGACGTAGTCGCCCGCCAGCAGCAGCAGTTTCTTGCCCATGGTCGTCTCCTTGTGGTGGAGCCGCAATTCTGGGAAGGGCACTGGCCGGGCGGGTAACAGCGGGTTGTTCGTGGGGGTGATGCTGATGCTGCCCGCGTCGTCGCGCTGACCGCGCTCAAGCCCCGGTCGAGAGCCGCGCCACGCCCCACAGCAGGCACAGCGTCCAGCCCCAGCCGGGGCGCGACCACGGCGCGGGGTCGGCACGCCGTTCTCCAGGGCTGAAACGTCCGCCCCGCTGCGCGGATGCCCAGCGCAGCATCTGCGCGATCTGTGCGGCACCTTCGGCAGGCAATCCAGGGGTTAGGCGCAGATCGCCGCCGCGGTCGACACCGCGTGCGACGAGCGTGTGCACATCGACCTCGCCCTGGGGTCCGTTGCGGCTGTAAAGCCACCGCTGGCCCATAGCCTGCAGGCAGGACACCGGCAGGCTGATGCGGCGGCGCCACAGCCAGGAAGCGTTGTCCAGCACGAGGCCGTCATCGCGGGCTTGGAGCGTCCAGCGCCGGCTGACCGCGTGCACGGCGATGGCGAGGAGCGGCAGCTCAAGCCACAGCCCGAAATCCTCGCGCGTCTTCGTCCATGAGAAGGTCACGGCCAGCGCCAACAGCGCCACCGCACCGAAGCGTCGCCAGCCGGTCTGCCCGAAGCTCAGCACCAGCGCGTCGGGCCGCTCCTGCAGGCACACGCCTGGCGGTAGTGGTGGCAGCGTGTCAGTCAGCGGGCCGGCTGGCAGGTCGCGCACCGCGACGCGCGCCTGGCGTGACAAGCGGTCCACGGCCGGCTCGCTGATCGACGCATCCGCCTGGACGAGCAGCGGCACCGCCATGACGATGCGACCCTTGGGGTCGAGCCATTCGAAGCGCCACGCCACCTTGTCGCCCGAGCGCCGGGCGCCCTCGCTGGGGGCGTCAGCCGGCAGATCAAAGCGCGCCAGCAGCCGGAGGCCATCGGGTGCCGGAAGGATGCGCTGTGCGTGGGCGTTGAGCTCTTCCACCAGGCGCTCGGTCGTGCCGGAGCCGCTGTCGTCGATGCGGTAATGTGCAATACGCAGCCGCACATGCGCCGGCACGGCGACGTGGGGTGGTAACACCCACATCGCATCGACGGTGGTTCCGGCCGTTGGCCGGGGCGGCTGGAAGCTGGCGAAGGCGCCGCGGTATGCCCAGGCGTCACGGCTGGTACGCAATGTGTTGTAGGCCAGCGCTGTCGCGAGCAGCAGCATCAATCCGGCAACCAGGGATGTCCAGCCAGGCGCGGAAGGGCCGCTGGCAGCCCCCGCGATGCCCAGCGCCATCATGCCCACGAAGACCGTCGCGGACCACAGCGCCACCAGGTTGTGCCGCGGGGTGTGTCGTTGCGCACCGGGCGTCTGCGTGCCGAGCGTGAGTTGTCCGCCGGGTTCGGTGCTGCGCAGCATGCGCCACGTGGCGATCAGCGCCCCGGCGCCCACGAGCGGAAACAGAACCGCAAACGGCAGCATGAACACGACCTGCCGCCACCGCAGTTGGCGGTCCAGCACCGCTTCGCCGGGGTGCCGCGGATCGACCCAGGCCTGCAGCGCCAACCGGCCTTCGCGCGCGGCAGCCAGACGGGCCGACCAACGATGATGCCAGTCGTCCAGGTTGTCGCTGTCCAAGCCAGCGGGCACTCCGACGCGCGTGGACTCGTACGTTCGGCCCTGCCATTGGTAGCGGTAGCGGGGCCGCACGGCGAACGTGCTGCCGCCCTCGCTGCCCGGGATGGTCTGGAGGCTGCTGTCCAACACTTCGGCAGCCACGGCCTGCCATGAACGAACCGCCCAGGCGTTGTGTAGCAGTGCGGTCAGCGACTTCAGCGCGTAGAGGCCTACGCTGCCGAATCCCAGGGCGAACAGTGCGCCCATCACCACCATTGCCGCGCGCGCGCGCCAACCCCTCACCATGCTGTTTTTGTTCTTGTTATGCATGCGGGTAGCTTATCGGTGACGGGCTGTGCGCGTCGTGACGAAGTCGTGACAACCCCGCTTTCACCCGCAGAGCGTGAGTGGCACGCGACACCCCTCACGATGCACGGGGCACGTCGCCAATGGAAAAAGCCCGCCGGCTTGCGCACGGCGGGCTCAGGCGTGAAGCGGTCAGGTTCAGCAGGCCGGCGCGGTCGCCACGGCCTTGGCGGCGTCCGCGTACTCCTCGATCTGGTCGAAGTTCATGTAGCGGTAGACGCTGGCCTTGTCCGCGTCGATGACGCCCATTTCCTTCAGGTACTCCTCCTTGGTCGGCAGGCGGCCCAGGCGTGATGCGATGGCCGACAGTTCCGCCGAGCCCAGGAACACATTGGTGTTCTTGCCCAGGCGGTTCGGGAAGTTGCGGGTGGAGGTGGAGATGACGGTCGCGCCTTCGCGCACCTGGGCCTGGTTGCCCATGCACAGGCTGCAGCCGGGCATCTCGGTGCGGGCGCCGGCCGTGCCGAAGGCGGCGTAGTGGCCTTCCTTGATCAGCTCGCTCTGATCCATCTTAGTCGGCGGGGCGACCCACAGCTTGACCGGGATATCGCGCTGGCCGCCCAGCAGCTTGGCCGCGGCGCGGAAGTGACCGATGTTGGTCATGCAAGAGCCGATGAAGGCCTCGTCGATCTTGGTGCCGGCGACTTCGGACAGGAACTTGGCGTCGTCCGGGTCGTTCGGGCAGCAGACGATGGGTTCCTGGATGTCGGCCAGGTCGATCTCGATGACGGCCGCGTATTCGGCGTCCTTGTCGGCCTCCAGCAGCTCGGGCTTGGCCAGCCAGGCCTCGACCTTCTCGATGCGGCGCTGCAGTGTCTTCGCGTCGGCATAGCCGTCGGCGATCATGTTCTTCATCAGCACGACGTTGCTGGTGAGGTACTCCTTGATCGGGGCCGGGTTCAGCTTGATCGTGCATCCGGCGGCCGAGCGCTCGGCGGAGGCGTCGCTCAGCTCGAACGCCTGTTCGACCTTCAGGTCAGGCAGGCCTTCGATTTCCAGGATGCGGCCTGAGAAGATGTTCTTCTTGCCGGCCTTGGCCACCGTCAGCAGGCCGGCCTTGATCGCGTACAGCGGGATGGCGTGCACAAGGTCGCGCAGCGTGACGCCCGGCTGCATCTCGCCCTTGAAGCGCACGAGCACTGATTCGGGCATGTCCAGCGGCATCACGCCGGTGGCGGCACCGAAGGCCACCAGGCCGGAACCGGCCGGGAACGAGATACCGATGGGGAAGCGGGTGTGCGAGTCGCCGCCGGTGCCGACCGTGTCGGGCAGCAGCAGGCGGTTCAGCCAGCTGTGAATGACGCCGTCACCCGGGCGCAGCGCCACGCCGCCGCGATTGCTGATGAACGCGGGCAGCTCGCGATGGGTCTTCACGTCCACCGGCTTCGGGTAGGCGGCCGTGTGGCAGAAGGACTGCATGACCAGGTCGGCCGAGAAGCCCAGGCAGGCCAGGTCCTTCAGCTCGTCGCGGGTCATCGGGCCGGTGGTGTCCTGCGAGCCGACCGTGGTCATCTTGGGTTCGCAGTAGGTGCCCGGACGCACGCCCTGACCTTCCGGCAGGCCGACAGCACGGCCAACCATCTTCTGCGCCAGCGTGAAGCCGGCCTTGGTCTCCGCGGGGGGCGACGGCAAGCGGAACAGCGTGGAGGCGGGCAGGCCCAGGAACTCTCGCGCCTTGGCGGTCAGCGAGCGGCCGATGATGAGGTTGATGCGGCCGCCGGCGCGCACTTCGTCGAACAGCACGTCGCTCTTGAGTTTGAACTCGGCGACGGTCTCGCCGTTCTTCACGAGCTTGCCGTCATAAGGCAGCACGTCGATGACGTCGCCCATCTCGAGCTTGCTGACGTCGACTTCGATCGGCAGCGAGCCGGAGTCTTCCTGCGTGTTGAAGAAGATGGGGGCGATCTTGCCGCCCAGCGTCACGCCGCCGAAGCGCTTGTTCGGCACGAAGGGGATGTCCTGGCCCGTAGCCCAGATGACGCTGTTCGTGGCGGACTTGCGCGAGGAACCGGTGCCGACGACGTCACCGACGTAGGCCACGAGGTTGCCCTTCTTCTTCAGCTCCTCAATGAACTGCATCGGGCCGCGCTTGCCGTCTTCCTCGGGCTTGAAGGCTGCGTCAGGACGGGTGTTCTTCAGCATCGCCAGGTAGTGCAGCGGGATGTCCGGGCGGCTCCACGCGTCGGGGGCGGGCGACAGGTCGTCGGTGTTGGTCTCGCCCGGCACCTTGAAGACGGTGACGGTGATCTTCTTCTCGACTTCGGGGCGCGAGGTGAACCACTCGGCGTCGGCCCAAGACTGCATCACTTCCTTGGCCTTGGCATTGCCGGCCTTGGCCTTGGCGGCGACGTCGTTGAAGTAGTCGAACATCAGCAGGGTTTTCTTCAGGCCCTCGGCAGCGACGCCGGCGACTTCGACGTCATCCAGCAACTCGATCAGCGGATGCACGTTGTAACCACCCACCATGGTGCCGAGCAACTCGGTGGCCTTGGCCTTGGAGATCAGGCCAACCTTCAGGTCGCCATGCGCGACGGCGGCCAGGAAGCTGGCCTTGACCTTGGCGGCATCGTCCACGCCCGGGGGCACGCGGTGCGTCAGCAGGTCCAGCAGGAAGGCGTCCTCGCCGGCGGGCGGGTTCTTAATGAGCTCGATCAGCTCGGCGACTTGCTTGGCGTCCAGGGGCAGGGGCGGGATGCCGAGGGCGGCGCGCTCGGCGGCGTGTTGGCGGTAGGCGGTGAGCATGAGGTTCTCCAGTGACAGCAGTTAGGCGAGGGCGGGGACGATGATCCTCAGCCCCTTGAAATAGTCTCGGTAGAAGCCGGCGTCCCGGGTGATCAGTGCATCGCACTGCATCATCGCGTGGGCACCGATGAGAAAGTCGGCCACGGTGCGGCTGCGGTTGCCGCTGCGCTGGCGGTAGCGGCGCTGCATCTCGCCGGCGCGCAGCGCGGACTTGGCTTCCATGGCGTCGAAGCGGATGCCCAGTTCTTCGAGGAAGTTCAGGACCTCAGAGCCGCCCTGGAAGGCGGTGCAGACCTCGGCGAGCGCCACATCGCTGAGCACGACCGGGCCGATGCGCAAGGCCTGTCGTACCGCTTCGGCCGAGGCCGCGCTGGCGTCATCACTGCCGGCGATGACGTCGATCAGCACGGAGGAGTCGGCTGCGATCAAGGCGCGCTACCTTCCGGCTCGGCGGGGCCTTCGGATTCAGGGGGGAGGTAGGGGTCGCCGGGGGCGTGGCCGCGGATGGCCCGCATGGCGTCGTCGGTGCTGGCGAAACCGTCCAGCTTGAAACGGCCGCGCAGTTTGGATAGCGCGTCGTCGACGTTCTTGCGCAAGATGATGCGGCCACCGTCCAGCTCGACCTTGAGCGTCGTGCCCTTGGTCAGGCCCAGGGCATCTCGGACGGCCTTGGGCAGCGTGATCTGCCCGCGTTCGGCAACGGTGGCTTCCATGGCGCCTCCAGCGGCTGGGCCACCGGAAGCGGCGGCTCAGGTATGCATCAGAAAGTATGTATTCATTCTACATACCGAAGGCCGCGGAGTTCAAGCCAGCTGACTCACTTCACAGCGGTCGGCACAATGCCCAGGCCGTTGCGCGCGGCTTCGGCGGCCTGGCCTTCTGGGTCCGCCAGCCTGGCGGCGCGGGCCTCTGCCATCAGTCGGGCCTGCTCGGGATGCACGCAGTCGTCCACCAGGCGCTGGCCGATCTTCGTGTCGAGCAGCATGGACTTGTTGGCGATCTGGATCATCAGCGTGCGGCCGGTGACGTCTTCCAGGCGCAGCGCGCCGGTGGACGACAGCACGGGCTTCATCGTGATGTTCTGCTTCTGCCAGGCGACTGTGATGTAACCCGGCGCCTTGGCGTGCTTGTCGATGTGGACGGTCTGCTTGAACTCGCAGTTGTAGTCGCCCAGATAGGCGCGCTCGGAGGCGGCCAACTGGGCTTCATCGGCGTCGGCCAGCACGGGTTCGGGCGGAGGGGGCGGCGTCTTCTTGGCAGGGGCCTTGGCCATCGCCTTGGCGGTGGCCGGCTTGGTCGCAGCCGGTTTGGTGGCGGGTGCCTCAGCCAGCGCGGGTAGCGCGGCGCACAGGATCAGGGCGGCGGCAGCGCCGCGAAGCGAGGTGAACTGCATCGGCATGGGAGGAGAGCAGAGAAAAAGGGCGGACGCATCATGGCCGGAAATCGGCCGTGCAGACGTGAAGAGTTGTAGGAATTGTCCTTCGCGTCGGACAAGGTGCCGGGTCGTGGTTCACCCGGGGGCGGCCGGGAAGAATGCGCGCTGCGCCGGCTCGGGCAGCGTCCGGCCCGTGCGGGCCGCCCGCTCCAGCACCGTCCAGAAGTAGCGGTAGCTGGCGCGGTCGTGCAGGCGGCTCTCGAAGGAGATAGGCGCCCATCGGGCGGCCTGCGCGGCGAGCAGTAGTTCAGCGGCTTCGGTGATCTCATCGGCGGCCGGCGCGAACGCATCGACGATCGGCAGGATCTGGTCCGGGTGGATGCTCCACATTCGTGTGTAACCAAACTCTCGAGTGGCGCGGCGAGCGGAAGCGGACAGCCGCTCGGCATCGCGGAACTCTGTGACGACGCAGTGCGATGGCGTCTTGCCATACGCATGGGCCGCGGCGGCGATCTCCAGCTTGGCGCGCACGACCAGCGGATGCTCGAACTGCCCGGGCAGTTCCATCGCCGTCTTCGGAATGGCGCCGCCGTGCGCGGACACGAAGTCCATCAGCCCGAAGGACAGTGACTCGATGCGCGGATGGGCGGCGATGCGGAACACGTCGCGCAGCGCGCCGTGCGTCTCGATGAGCACCTGCAGCGGCAGCTTCGGCGCGCCGTGGCGCTCGCAGGTGGCGTCGATGAACGAGGCGGCCCGCGCCACTTCGTCCGCGCTCTCCGGCTTCGGAATCATCAGGTAGGCCAGCCGTTCGCCGGCCTTGGCGATCAGCGTGTCAACGTCTGCCTCGAACGCCGCGTGACCGAAGGGATGGACGCGGGCGCCGACGCGGCCGAAGCGGTTGGCTGAACTCATGGACAGCTCGGCGATCAGCAGCGCATGCTCGGCCTCGCCGCCTACGGGAGCGCCGTCTTCCGCGTCCAGTGTGATGTCGAATATGGGGCCCAGCTCCGCCTGCAGCCCTAGGCTCTTGCGCATGCGGGCTTCGACGCCGCAGTAGTGGTCCACGACGGGGAGTGCGGGCCGTGCGGCCTCGTGGCCGAACAGCGCGTCGCAAGGGTGCAGCAGGTCGTTCATTGGCAGGCGGTTGAGCAAATGACAAAGGGCCGGCAAGCCGGCCCTTTGAGATGGTAGGCGCGAGGCCCGATTACAGCAGGTGCTTGACGCCGTCCTGCTCGTCCATCAGTTCCTTCAGCGTCTTGTTGATGCATTCCTGCGAGAACTCGTCGATGGCGATACCTTCGACGATCTTGTACTCGCCACCCTCGCAGGTGACCGGATAGCCGAACATGACGTCCTTGGGGATGCCGTATTCGCCGTTGGACGGAATACCCATCGTGACCCACTTGCCGTTGGTGCCCAGGGCCCAGTCGCGCATGTGGTCGATGGCGGCGTTGGCGGCCGAAGCGGCGGACGACAGCCCGCGCGCTGCAATGATGGCGGCGCCACGCTTGCCAACGGTCGGCAGGAAGACCTCACGGTTCCACTGCTCGTCGTTGATCAGCGCCTTGACGGGTTGGCCGTCGATCGTCGCGTTGCGGTAGTCGGCGTACATCGTGGGCGAGTGGTTGCCCCACACGGCCAGCTTCTCGATGCCTGCGACGGCCTTGCCGGTCTTGGTGGCGATTTGCGACGCGGCGCGGTTGTGGTCCAGGCGCAGCATGGCGGTGAAGTTCTTGCGCGGCAGGTCCGGGGCCGACTTCATCGCGATGTAGGCGTTGGTGTTGGCCGGGTTGCCGACGACCAGCACCCTGACGTCGCGCGACGCGACGGCGTTCAGGGCCTTGCCCTGCACCGTGAAGATCTGGGCGTTGGCGGCCAGCAGGTCGGCGCGTTCCATGCCGGGGCCGCGCGGGCGGGCACCGACGAGGAGGGCGTAGTCCGTGTCCTTGAAGGCGGTCATCGGGTCGCTATGGGCTTCGATGCCGGCCAGCAGCGGGAAGGCGCAGTCTTCCAGTTCCATGATGACGCCCTTCAGCGCGTTCTGGGCCTTCTCGTCGGGGATCTCCAGCAGCTGCAGGATGACGGGCTGGTCCTTGCCCAGCATTTCGCCGGAGGCAATGCGGAACAGCAGGGCGTAGCCGATCTGGCCGGCAGCGCCGGTGACGGCGACGCGAACGGGTTTCTTGCTCATGGAAATCTCCGAGGGGCAGTTGAAAAGCTGGGCTAGGGCCTCGTGCCCTAAACCTTCTGAGTGTACGGGCATACCCTGTGCTGCAATCGCCGCATGCCTTCTCGCAAGCCCCGCTCCGCACCGCTCTACGAGCAGATCCGCCAGCTCATCGTCGCGGCGCTGGCCGCCGGTGAATGGAAGCCGGGCGAGTCGCTGCCCAGCGAGGCGGCGCTGGCAGAGCGGTTCGGCGCGAGCGCGGGGACGGTGAGGCGGGCGCTGGACGAACTGACTGCCGAGCATCTCGTGGAGCGCCGACAGGGCAGCGGCACATTCGTGTCGACGCACGCCGCGCCACGCCAGCCTTTCCGCTTCCTGCGCCTCGTGCCGGACGACGATGCGCAGGCCTTCACGCGGGAGTTGCTGAGCTGCCGGCGGCTGCGCGCGACGGCGCCAATCGCCCTGGCGCTAGGCCTGCGGCCCGCAGAGCCGGTCATTGAGGTGCGCCGACTGTTGCATCGGCGCGAGCGACCCGTCGTGCTTGATGAACTGTGGCTTCCCGAGAAGAACTTCGAGGGGCTGACTGCAGAGGTGATCGAGTCGCACGCGGGGGCGCTGTACGCGCTGTTCGAGGCGCGCTTCGGCGTGCACATGGTGCGCGCGCAGGAGCAGCTCCGCGCGGTCGCTGCACCGCGGCAGGCGGCGGTGCTGTTGCGCGTGCCCGAGGGGCAGCCGCTGCTGAGCGTGGAGCGCCTGGCATTCACGTACGGCGACCGGCCCGTCGAGCTCCGGCGAGGGCTCTACCTGACCGACCATGACCATTACCGCAACGACTTGAACTGATGCTGACAATGGCGCACTGCAGCATGCAGCTTTGGCTGGCCCTAGAATCGTTTGGTTTCACCCCGATTACGCAGGCTCGACCATGACGGACAGTGTCAAGACAAGACCACTCTACCGAAACATCCACGTCTCTCAGATCGTCAGCTACCGTCTCCCGCCCGCTGGCATCGTCTCCATCCTGCATCGCATCAGCGGTCTGCTGATGTTCCTGCTGCTGCCCTTCGTGGTGTGGATGCTCGATTCAAGCTTGACGTCGGAGATCTCGTACGACGGGTTCACGAACATCTTTGTGGCTGGCGTGGCGGGCATTCCGGCGGTCCTCATCAAGCTGGTCGTGCTGGGCCTGCTGTGGGCCTACCTGCATCACTTCATCGCCGGCGTGCGTCATCTGTGGATGGACGCCACGCACAGCGTCAGCAAGGCCCAGGGCAAGAGCTCAGCGCTGCTGACGCTCGGGCTGAGCATCGCGCTGACCGTTGTGCTCGGCGCCAAGCTGTTCGGCCTGTACTGATCCCATCCGAGTAGGACAACAACAATGAGCACCTTCGGTTCCAAGCGCCTCGTCGTGGGCGCGCACTATGGCCTGCGCGACTGGCTCGCGCAGCGCGTGACGGCCGTGCTGATGGCCTTGTTCACCATCGCCGTGCTGGCTCGCTTCCTGATGCCCGGCGAGCTGGGCTACGACCACTGGGCCGGCGTGTTCGCGCCGCAGTGGATGAAGCTGCTGACGTTCATCGCCATCCTGTCGCTGGCCTATCACGCCTGGGTCGGCGTGCGCGACATCTGGATGGATTACGTGAAGTCGGTCGGCCTGCGGCTGGCCCTGCAGGTGTTTTCGATCGTGTGGTTGCTCGGCTGTGCCGGTTGGGCGATCCAGGTGCTGTGGAGACTGTGATGACGGCAAAGATTTCGACCCGCAAGTTCGATGTGGTCATCGTCGGGGCCGGCGGCTCCGGCATGCGTGCCTCGCTGCAACTGGCGCGCGCCGGCCTGAATGTGGCCGTGCTGTCCAAGGTCTTCCCGACGCGCTCGCACACCGTGGCTGCCCAAGGCGGCATCGGCGCCTCGCTCGGCAACATGAGCGAGGACAACTGGCACTACCACTTCTACGACACCGTCAAGGGCTCCGACTGGCTGGGTGACCAGGACGCCATCGAGTTCATGTGCCGCGAAGCGCCCAAGGTTGTTTACGAGCTTGAGCACTTCGGCATGCCGTTCGATCGCAATGCTGACGGCACCATCTATCAGCGTCCGTTCGGTGGCCACACGGCCAACTACGGCGAGAAGCCCGTGCAGCGCGCCTGCGCCGCAGCCGACCGCACCGGCCACGCGCTGCTGCACACGCTCTACCAGCAGAACGTCAAGGCCCGCACGCAGTTCTTCGTCGAATGGATGGCGCTGGACATCATCCGCGACGCCGAAGGCGATGCCGTCGGCGTGACCGCACTGGAGATGGAAACCGGCGAGGTCCACATCCTGCACGCCAAGACCGTGCTGCTGGCCACCGGCGGGGCGGGCCGCATCTTCGCGGCCTCGACCAACGCCTTCATCAACACCGGCGACGGTCTGGGCATGGCGGCGCGCGCGGGCATCCCGCTGGAAGACATGGAGTTCTGGCAGTTCCACCCCACCGGCGTGGCCGGCGCGGGTGTGCTGCTGACCGAAGGCTGCCGCGGCGAAGGAGCCATCCTGCGCAATGCCAATGGCGAGCGCTTCATGGAGCGTTATGCGCCGACGTTGAAGGACCTGGCGCCGCGCGACTTCGTGTCCCGCTCGATGGACCAGGAGATCAAGGAAGGTCGCGGCTGCGGTCCCAACAAGGACTACATCCTGCTGGACATGACCCACCTCGGCGCCGAGACGATCGCCAAGCGCCTGCCATCGGTGCAGGAGATCGGCCACAACTTCGCCAACGTCGATATCACGAAGGAACCCATCCCCGTCGTGCCGACCATCCATTACCAAATGGGTGGCATTCCGACGAACGTGCATGGCCAGGTCGTCGTGCCCAAGAACGGCAAGCACAACGACATCATCAACGGCTTGTACGCCGTCGGTGAGTGTTCCTGCGTGTCGGTGCACGGCGCCAACCGCCTGGGTACCAACTCGTTGCTGGACCTGCTGGTGTTTGGCCGCGCGGCAGGCAACCACATCGTCGACTTCAACCTCAAGACGAAGTCGCACAAGGACCTGCCCAAGGACGCCGCCGACCGCACGCTGGCACGCCTGGCCCGCCTGGACGGGACCACCAGCGGCGAGTACGCGCAGGACGTCGCCAACGACATCCGTTCGGCGATGCAGCAGCACGCTGGCGTGTTCCGCACGCAGGCCGGCATGGATGAAGGCGTCACCAAGATCGCCGCCCTGCGCGAGCGCGTCGCCAACCTGGAACTGAAGGACAAGTCCAAGGTCTTCAACACCGCCCGCGTCGAGGCGCTGGAGGTGGAGAACCTGATCGAGGCCGCGCAGGCCACGATGGTCTCGGCCGCTGCCCGCAAGGAATGCCGTGGCGCGCACACGGTCTACGACTACGAGCATCCGGCCGACCATCCCACCGCGCCGCTGGGACGCGACGACGCCAACTGGATGAAGCACACGCTGTGGTATTCGGAAGGCAGCCGTCTGGACTACAAGCCGGTGAACCTGAAGCCGATGACGGTGGACACGGTGCCGCCCAAGGTCCGCACGTTCTAAAGACACGAAGCAAAGCACAACATGAAGCGCACCTTCCAGATCTACCGCTACGACCCGGACAAGGACGCCAAGCCCTACATGCAGACCCTCGAGGTCGAGCTGGATGGGCATGAGCGCATGCTGCTGGACGCCCTCGTCAAGCTCAAGGCCGTCGACCCCAGCCTGTCGTTCCGCCGCTCCTGCCGCGAAGGGGTCTGCGGCTCGGACGCGATGAACATCAACGGCAAGAATGGCCTGGCCTGCCTGACGAACATGCGCACGCTGCCGGGCGTCATCACGCTCAAGCCGCTGCCGGGCCTGCCCGTCGTGCGCGACCTCATCGTCGACATGACGCAGTTCTTCAAGCAGTACCACTCGATCAAGCCCTACCTCGTCAACGACAACATCCCGCCCGAGAAGGAGCGGCTGCAGTCGCCCGTCGAGCGCGAGGAACTGGACGGCCTGTACGAGTGCATTCTGTGCGCGAGCTGCTCGACGAGTTGCCCGAGCTTCTGGTGGAACCCCGACAAGTTCGTCGGCCCGGCCGGCCTGCTGCAGGCCTACCGCTTCATCGCCGACAGCCGCGACGAAGCCACCAACGAGCGCCTGGACAATCTCGAGGACCCGTACCGCCTGTTCCGTTGCCACACCATCATGAACTGCGTGGACGTCTGCCCCAAGGGCCTGAACCCCACGAAGGCCATCGGCAAGATCAAGGAACTGATGGTGCGACGCGCCGTCTGACGACCGTGAGTGACCTGGCAGTCCCGATGATCGACGAACGTGCGCTGTCGAAGCTGCGCTGGCGCTGCCGTCGGGGCCTGCTGGAGAACGACCTCTTCATCGACCGCTTCTTCGCCCGCAAGGGCGAGCAGGTCAGCGTGGTGGAAGCCGAGGGTCTGACACTGCTGATGGACCTGGCCGACAACGACCTTCTCGACCTGTTGCTGCGTCGCAAGGAACCCAGTGGTGAAATGGACACTGCTGCGGTGCACCATGTGCTCGCTGAGCTGCGCACCTGAATCGCTTTTCAAAACCCAAAGGACTGCACCATGACCCCGTCCGACGTGAAAGCCACCCTGTCGTTCTCCGACGGCAGCCCCTCGATGGACCTGCCACTGTACAAAGGCAGCATCGGCCCGGATGTCATCGACATCCGCAAGCTCTACGCCCAGACCGGCAAGTTCACGTATGACCCCGGCTTCCTGTCGACGGCGTCGTGCAATTCGACGATCACCTACATCGATGGCGACAAGGGCGAGCTGCTGTACCGCGGCTATCCCATCGAGCAGCTCGCGGTGAACTGCGACTATCTCGAGACCTGCTACCTGCTGCTGTACGGAGAGCTGCCGAACGAAAGCCAGAAGGCTGACTTCGAGGACAAGGTCATGCACCACACGATGGTGAATGAGCAGATGCAGTTCTTCCTGCGCGGTTTTCGCCGTGACGCCCACCCGATGGCCGTCATGACGGGCCTGGTGGGGGCGCTGTCCTCGTTCTATCACGACAGCACCGACATCAATAACCCCGAGCATCGCGAGATCTCGGCGATCCGCCTGATCGCCAAGATGCCGACGCTCGTGGCCATGGCCTACAAGTACACGATCGGCCAGCCCTACATCTACCCGCAGAACAACCTGAGCTACGCCGGGAACTTCATGCGCATGATGTTCGCCACGCCGTGCGAGGACTACAAGCCCAACGACGTGCTGGTGCGCGCGATGGACCGCATCTTCACGCTGCACGCCGACCATGAGCAGAACGCATCGACGTCGACCGTGCGACTGTGCGGCTCGTCGGGCACCAACCCGTTCGCGGCCATCGCGGCTGGCGTGGCCTGCCTGTGGGGCCCCGCTCACGGTGGCGCCAACGAGGCCTGCCTGAACATGCTGACCGACATCCAGAAGCAGGGCGGCGTCGCCCGCATCGGCGAGTTCGTCAGCAAGGTCAAGGACAAGAACTCCGGTGTCAAGCTGATGGGCTTCGGCCACCGTGTCTACAAGAACTACGATCCGCGCGCCAAGCTGATGCGCGAGACCTGCCACGAGGTGCTGGGCGAGCTCGGCCTGCAGAACGATCCGCTGTTCGCGCTGGCCATGGAGCTGGAGAAGATCGCGCTGGAAGACGAGTACTTCGTCGCCCGCAAGCTGTACCCGAACGTCGACTTCTACTCCGGCATCGTGCAGCGCGCCATCGGCATCCCGGTGCCGCTGTTCACTGCCATCTTCGCGCTGGCCCGCACGGTCGGCTGGATCGCCCAGCTCAATGAGATGATCGGCGACCCCGAGTACAAGATTGGCCGCCCGCGTCAGCTGTTCGTCGGCGCCACGCCGCGCGACGTCAAGCCCATCGCCCAGCGTTGATCGGCACTCGCTTCACGCGAACCCCTCGGCAGCCCCGAGGGGTTTTTCATTTGGACATCGTCCCAGCCCATGGCCACCGTCCCTGAGATCCTTGTCCTCGGCAGCGTCAACCGCGATCTCATCGTCCATGCGCCGCGGCTTCCCTTGCCCGGCGAGACCTTGCGTGGCCAGCGCTTTGGCTCCTGCCTGGGAGGCAAGGGTGCCAACCAGGCGGTGGCCGCCGCGCGACTTGGGGCGAAGGTCGCCTTGGCCGCCCGCGTCGGCCTGATGGAGAACGGCGCGGCGATGGTCGAGCAGCTGCGAGGTGAGGGCGTCGACACCCGCTTCGTCGCGCAGCCTGCCGACGAGGTGCCCGGCGTCGCGCTCATCGTCGTCGGCGCCGAAGACGCAGAAAACCAGATCGTCACGGTCGCGGGCTCCAACGGCACGCTGCCGCTGGCGCAGGTGGAAGCACTGGAACTGGCGGGGCTGCGCTGGCTCATCGCCCAGCAGGAGCTGCCGCTCGACAGCATCGACCGTGCCTTCGAGCGCGCGCACGCCGCTGGCGTGAAGACGCTGCTCAACGCCGCGCCCTACCGCCCTGGTTGCGAGCGCCTGCTGCCGCGTGTGGATGTGCTCGTCGTCAACGCGCTCGAGGCCGAGGCCTTGATGCGGACCCTTGGCGGTGGGGTGGCAGACCCGTTGTCGCTGGCCCGGGCGCTGCGCCAGCATGGCCCGGCGGCGGTACTGGTGTCGCTGGGCGCTCAAGGCTTGTGCTGGGTCGACGCCGACGGCCCGCGCCATGTGCCCGCCAGGTCCGTGCAGGCCGTCGACACTGTCGGTGCTGGTGACACGCTGGTCGGCGCGCTGGTCACCGCGCTGGCGGAAGGCCAGCCCATCGAACGCGCACTGAACTTTGCCCAGGTGGCGGCCTCGCTCGCCGTCTCCCGCTCCGGCGTGCAGGACGCTATGCCGCGTCGTGCCGAAGTCGAACCATTGCTCTGATCCACCAGGAGACCTCCATGCCCCAGCTCACCCAGACCCTGCTGCTGCCCCGCTGGCTGCTGACGATGAAGCCCGGCGAAGACACGCTGGAACACCACGCGCTGCTGATCGACGGCGAGCGCATCGCCGCCATCGGCCCGCGCGAGACACTGCTGGCGCAGTACCCGCAGGCCGAGCGCGTCGAGCTGCCTGAGCAGATCCTCATCCCGGGCCTCATCAACGGCCATGCGCATTCCGCCATGACGCTGCTGCGTGGTGTGGCCGACGACGTGCCACTGATGGACTGGCTGCAGAACCACATCTGGCCGCTGGAGAAGAAGTGGGTCAGCGAGGCCTGGACCTACCTCGGCTCCAAGCTGGCGGCTGCCGAAGGCCTGCGCAGCGGCACGACGTACATCAACGACATGTATTTCTTCCCGACGGCGATGGCCCGTGCGGCCATCGACACCGGCGTGCGCGCCGCCGTGTCGATGAACGTCATCGACTTCCCGACGGGCTATGCGTCGGGACCAGACGACTACATCGCCAAAGGTGTCGCTGCCTACGAACAGTACAAGGGCGAGGCGCTGCTGGACTGGACCAGCGCGCCGCATGCGCCGTACACCGTGTCGGACGAGACCTTCATCAAGCTGCGCAATCTGGCCGAGAAGCTGGACATCCAGATGCACTGCCACATCCACGAGACGGCGGGCGAGGTGTCGGATGGCATCAAGGCGCACGGCGTGCGGCCCATCGCGCGGCTGGACAAGCTAGGCCTGTTCAGCGAACGCATGATCGCCGTGCACATGGTCCACCTGGACGAGGCCGAGATCGAGCTGATGGCGCAGAAGGGGGTGCACCTCGTGCACAACCCGAACTCCAACCTGAAACTGGCGTCGGGCGTCATGCCGCTTAAGGCTCTGGAGACAGCTGGCGTCAACACCATCCTCGGCACCGACGGCGCGGCGTCCAACAATCGGTTAGACATGTTCGGCGAGATCCGCTCGGCGGCGCTGCTGGCCAAGGGCATCACGGGCGACCCGACCGTGGCGTCCGCCCGCACGGCATTGGAGATGGCCACGATCCGCGCCGCCAAGGCGATGGGCCGTGGCGACGACCTGGGCTCGCTGGAGGTCGGCAAGCTGGCCGACGTCGTCGCCGTGTCGCTGGACAGTCTGGAATGTCAACCGGTCTACAACGCCGCCGCGCAGCTTGTCTACGTCGCCGGCCGCGAGCATGTCAGCAACGTCTGGGTGGGCGGCAGGCAGCTGCTGCGCGACCGCCAACTGACCGCGATGGACGTGCCGGCGCTGCTGGGCGAAGTACGCGACGTGGTGGCGTGCATGCAGCAGGGCTGAGGCCGGCGCCGGGCTGTTCATCCTGCGGCCAGCCGCGTGCCCCGCTGCCCGCATCGGCCGCGGGGGACGGCCGATGCCGCAGAATGCGCGCCTTTTCACTCTTGCGGAGCTAGGGAATGATCAATCACCTCATGGTCGGCAGCAACGACATCGAACGCAGCAAGCGCTTCTATGACGCCGTGCTGGGCGTGCTCGGCGCACCGGCGGGCGTGCTCAGCATCGCGTCGTCCGGCCACCAGCGTGTGTTCTACCGCCATGCAGGTAGCAGCTTCGGCGTCAGCCAGCCTATCAACGGCGAACCGGCCTGCCACGCCAACGGCGGCACCATCGGCTTCAAGTGCGAATCGGCCGAGCAGGTCAAGGCCTTCCACGACGTGGCGGTCGCCCATGGTGGCACGTCCATCGAAGAGCCGCCCGGCCTGCGTGAAGGCGCGCTGGGCCCGATGCACCTGAGCTATGTGCGTGACCCGGACGGCAACAAGCTTTGCGCAGTCTGGCGCGTGCCCGCGGCAGCCTGATCCCGGCGCCAGGCGGCCACCAACGGGCTGCCCCGAGCCCCGACAAAAAACGCCACCGAGGTGGCGTTTTCGCTGGAGCCGTGAGGCTCAGAACATCGCCTTGAACTGCACACCGTAGGTGCGCGGCTCGTTGATGAAGCCGGTCAGGTTGTTGAAGTCGATGGCGCCGGTTACGCGGATCTGGTTGGTGACGTTGCGCACGAAGCCGGCGGCCTCGTACTTGCCGTTACCCCAGATGTAGCCCACGCGCAGGCCACCTTCCGTGAGGGCCTTGCCGGTGAATTCGGTGGCCTCGTACAGGAAGAAGTTGACTTTGGAGCGGTAGGCCCAGTCGGTGTAGACATAGAGCTCGTCGCCGCCGGCCAGCGGCATGCCGTAGCGGGCCGTCAGGTTGGCCGTCCACTTGGGCGCGTTGGGCAGCGGATTGCCGTCGACCATGGCGTTGCCGTTGACGACCGGGTTCAGCACCGTCGGGAAGACGCCGGGCTGGCCGAACGGGGCGATGTTGAGCGAGCCGCCGGGAGGGACGCCGAGGCCTTTGTCCTTGATCTTCGTGTTGTTCAGCGAGCCGCCGAAGGTCACGAGGAAGTCCGGCGTGATCAGCGCTTCAAGGTTCAGCTCGGCGCCGTTGCCGGTGGCCTTCTTGGCATTGAGCAGCCGGGTGGCGTTGCTGCTGCCGCCCACGGCCGTCAGCTGCAGGTCCTTGACGGTGTACGTGAACAGCGCGCCGGACAGGCGCAGCGTGCGCTTGAGCAGTTCGCTCTTGAAGCCCAGCTCGTACGAATTCACGCTCTCCGGGCCGGCCTGCGACTGGCCGGCGAAGCCCGACGCGTTCTGCATCGATGACGCGCGGAAGCCGTTGGCGTAGCGGGCGTAGAGGTTGGTGGTGCTGTCCAGCTTGTAGGTGGCGGACAGGTCACCGCTCCACTTGCCATCGTTGGTGTGAGCGGTGGTGCCGGTGGAAGTGTCGAGCTTGCCGCTGCCGACGTGGGTCGTCGACAGATCCTTCTTGTCCTTCGTGTAGCGCAGGCCGCCGCGCAGCGTCAGCTCGTTGCTCAGCGCGTAGTTGACCGAGCCGAACACCGCCCAGGCCTTGTTGGTCTGCTCGGTGTAGATGTGGTCGTTGTCGACGTGCGTGGTGTTGTCGTAGGTGATGTTGTCGATCGTGTACTTCTCGTCGAACGCGTACACGCCGGCCTGCCAGCTCAGCGGGCCGCTGATGTTGGACTCGAGGCGCACTTCCTGCGTTAGCTGGCGGTGGCCGCTCATGGCGCTGCCGGTCTCGGACTGGAAGGGCACGCCCGCCTGGCCGGGCAGGCCACCATCGATGTCGCCGCGCGACAGCGGCTTCACGTGCTCGCCGCCGGTGATCGAGTAGATATTCAGCCCGGGCAGCGACCACTTCAGGCGCAGGCTGCCGCCGCTCTGCTTCAGCGTCTGCTCGTTGACGCCGTTAAAGGCGACAGTGTCGGTGCTGAAGCCGTCGGCCAGATCGTTGGTGCCGCGCTTGATCGCGTTGGCGCGGAACAGGCGCGGGCTGCCGTTCAGGTCACGGAAGTGCACGTTGGCCAGCGCGCTGAACTGCTGGTTGGGCTCGTACAGCACCTGGGCGCGCACGGCGCTGTCTCGGTAGCCCTCGGTGTTGGGCGTGACGGCGTTCGGGGCGGTGTTGTCGACCCAGTCGCTGCGGCGCTGGTTCTGCACCGAGATGCGGGCGGCCCAGTCGCCGGTCAGAGGCAGGTTGGCCGCGCCTTCTAGGTTGACGGTGCCGTAGTTGCCCACGGTGGCGCTGACGTAACCGTCCTGCTTCTGGCTGGGCTTGACGGAGTCGAACTTGACGACGCCGGCCGGCGTGTTGCGGCCGAACAGCGTGCCCTGCGGGCCGGCGACGACTTCGACGGCGGCGGTGTCGAAGATCGGGAAGCCCTTCAGAATGGGGTTCTCTTGGATCACGTCGTCGACGATGACGCTGACCGGCTGCGACGCGTTGAGGCGGAAGTCCGTGTTGCCGTAGCCGCGGATGTAGAAGCGCGGGAAGGCGCGGCCGAAGCTGGACTCGATGTTCAGGCTGGGCACGCGGCCCGACAGGAAGCGCAAGTCCTGGCCGCCGGAGGCCAGCACATCGAGCTTCTCGCCGCTGATCTTGCTGACGGCGTTCGGCACGTCCTGGATGTTCTCGGCGCGGCGCTCGGCCGTGATGACGACGGTTTCGAGCTGGCTGCGGTCCTTGGCCGGGGTGGCGTCCTGAGCCAGGACGGGCAGGGCAGCGCTGAGCGACAAGGCCAGCAGGGTCAGGCGGGGGGCGTACATCGGGGGGCGACTCCAAAAGAAATGGCCCCAACTGCAGGGCCGGCCGCGATTGTGGGGACGGCGGCGCCCGATCACGTCGCTCACATGGGCGTGTGTTGCGTGAGTCTGACGGGTTGGTCAGATTTCGGACGGCAGATTCTTCTTCGATGCCCCATGTCGGGGCGACGGGCACCAGCTGCGATCGGGTGGGCACTAAAAAAGGCCCGACGCCTTGACGGCGTCGGGCCTCGAAAGTCGGGCGCGAGGTCGGCGCGATCAGCCCGGCATGAAGTGCACCTGCCTGGCCACCAGCACGCCGTCCTTGACGCTGCCCTTGATCTCCACCTTCAGGCCATTGGCCAGCTTGGTGGCGTCGCCGTCGATGAACTTCACGCTGCTGCCGGAGGCGTCCACCTTCTGGCTGCCGACCTTGAAGTTGCCTGCGCTGACGAAGTCGTTGACGAGGCCTCCGAGGTAGACGTACTCGTTGCCTGCGTCATCCTTCTCGGGCTTCTGCAGCTCGATGGCGATCGCTGTCAGCGTGACGGCAGTGCCGGTGCCACTGACCGTGGCCTTGATGCTCAGCCGCGAGCCGTTGACGAGGTCCGCCAGTTGGGTGCCCGCGGGCTGCAGCTGCGTGTTGGGCGTGATCTGCACCGTGAAGCTGCCCACCTGCAGGCTCGTGTCGGTCACGTTGAACGCGACGCCGGAGAAGCCGATGGTCTTGACCACGCCGGGGGTGGACACCACGGTGACGCTGGTGGCCGTGAACACGCCGGTCGCCTCCGAATAGCTGCCTTCCACGGCCACGCCCAGGCCTGCGGCGAGGCTGGCCAGCGTCTTGCCGTCGGGGCTGATCTTGGTCGTGTCCGTCCACTTCACCGTCGTGCCCAGCAGCGTGAAGGTCTTGGTGTCGGCGTTCACGGCCGTGATGGCACCCGCCAGGCGCTGCGGCTTGTCGGCCGGCGGCGGTTGCACGGCGATCTCGGTGGCCTTCACGCCGGCGGGCGTCAGTTGGCCGGTGACCTGCACCCAGGCGCCCGCAGCGACGTCGGTGGTCGCGCCCTTCGTGAACCTGGCGGCGCTGGCGTCCACCACCGTGCCGCGCAGCGTGAAGTTGCCCAGCGAGACGAAGTCGGTGACCTGGCCCACGAGCAGCGCCTTGATGGCCGTGTCGTTCTTGAAGACCTTCACCCAGTCGGCCTTCATCGCGCCGTCCTTGACGGTGCCGTGCGCCAGCGCCTGCGCGCCGTTGGCCACGTCGGCGGGCGTCGTGCCGTCCTTCAGCGTCGCGGTGCTGGCGTCGACGACGACATCGCCGATGCGCAGGTTGGCCAGGCTCTGGAAGTCGGTGACCGGGCCGCCGACGGTGGAGTCGGACGAGTCGGGCAGCTTGCGGGCCTTCACCTCCACGACGCTGGCGGTCAGCACGTTCTTGCCGCCGCTGGCCGCCGGTGCGCTCGTGGCGACGACGCTGACGAGCTTGCCCTTCTCGATGACGACGCCCGTGGGCTGCAGCTTGGCGTTGGCGTAGTTCACTGTCACGCTGCTGTTGCCGGTCAGCGTGAAGGTCTTGGCCGTGGTATCGAGGTCCTGCACGGCGCCGCTCACGCGGAAGAGCTCGGTGCTGTCCTTGGCCTTGCGCTCGATGCGGGTGGCGGTGATGCTGCCGTCGCTGGCCACCGTGCCGCTGACCTTGACGAGGTCACCCGCGGTGAGCTGGCCCAATGCGTTGAAGCCGTCGAACACCGTCGGCAACTGGCCGGTGGCGGTCGTCTTGATCGTCTGGCCGAACACTGTCAGCGTGCCACCGGCGGCGTCCACGGCACCTACCGTGCCGACGAGGGCGAAGTTGACGACGAGGTTCTGCAGCAAGCCGTCCTTGAGCTCGCCATGCACGCGCATGCCGGTGTGCAGGTCGCCCAGTGTGCCGGCCGTCTGCGCGTCGGGGTTGTTGGCGAAGGCCACCTTGACGAGGCTGTCGTCGAAGCGCTGGCCGTCGATGACGACACTGCCGAAGCCGGTGATCGTGCCGTCGACGACGCTGGCCGTGTTGGCGCCAGGCGCGGGCGTCGCGGGCGCCTGCGTGGCGGTGTCACCACCCCCGCCGCCGCCGCCACAGGCCACCAGCACGGCGGTGCTGATGGCGCAGGTCGCGGCACAGGCCGCCCACTGCAGATTTCGCTTGAGTTTTTGCATGAAACTGCCCTCGATGTGTTGAGCCCGGCTCGGGCCTTGTTGGCGTGTCCCGGGCCTCTGGCGTGCCCGTGGCCGGCAGTCTGGCGAGCGCGGCTGTGCGCCGGCTGTCGAGCTGTGTCGAGTTGTTGCGGGGCATGGCGGTGGCCTGTGCGCAATCTCACGGTCGCGCAAGGGCGCCCGACCAGCGGTCGGCGGCAGCGCCCGAGCGGCGCCGGGCGCGATGGCCACTCGTCGCCGCCGGGCTGCCGCCGGTCCGGCTGCGCCACGGCGAGGGGGCTCAGTAGAATCCCGGGCGCCCGCACGCCGTTCCGTTCTCACGGGCGGCGCCTCCCGAGAACCGCGCGCCCGCGCCGCGCCCAGCCTCCCCGGACTCCATGGCCCTGACCTCGCACCTGACCCATTTCGAGGGCGGCAACGCTCTTTCCGATTTCCGCGCTCGCGCCCTGCTGGCCCGGCTGCAAGAGGTCAGTGGCCGCATCACCGGCATCAGCGCCCGCGCGGTGCACTGGGTCTGGACGGACGGCCCGCTCGACGGCGACACGCGCGAGCGCTTCGCCGCCCTGCTGACCTACGGCGAACCGGCCGGCGCCACGAGCGAGGGCGATCTCGTCATCGTCACGCCGCGCTTTGGCACGGTGAGCCCCTGGGCGTCCAAGGCGACCGACATCGCCCGCAATTGCGGCTTGGCGCTCAAGCGCGTGGAACGCGTCGTCGAGTACCGCATCGCCACCAAGACCGGCCTGCTGGGCGGCGCCAAGCCGCTGACGGCCGATGAGTTGGCCGCCTGCGCGGCGCTGCTGCACGACCGGATGACGGAGTCGGTCTGTTTCAAGCGTGAGGACACGGCCCACCTGTTCGACGAGCGCACCGCCGAGCCGCTGGCGCATGTGGACGTGCTGGGCGCCGGCCGCGCAGCCCTGGAAAAAGCCAACGTGGAGTTCGGCCTGGCGCTGTCGGGCGACGAGATCGACTACCTCGAAACCAACTTCAAGAAGCTCGGCCGCAACCCCAGCGACGTCGAGCTGATGATGTTCGCTCAGGCCAACAGCGAACACTGCCGGCACAAGATCTTCAATGCGTCCTTCGTCGTGGATGGCGACGCGCAGCCTCTGAGCCTGTTCGGCATGATCCGCAACACCGAGAAGCTGAACCCGCAGCACACGGTCATCGCCTACTCTGACAACGCCGCCGTGATGGAAGGCCACGCCATCCAGCGCTGGCAGCCGGCGCCGCGGCCCGGCGCGGCCTATGTGGCCCGCGAGGAGCAGGCCCATGTGCTGATGAAGGTGGAGACGCACAACCACCCGACGGCCATCTCGCCCCACCCGGGCGCCTCCACCGGCGCGGGCGGCGAGATCCGCGACGAAGGCGCCACCGGCCGCGGCTCCAAGCCCAAGGCGGGGCTGACGGGCTTCTCGGTGTCCAACCTGCACCTGCCAGGCCTCTCCGAGCCCTGGGAGCACAACCCGATCGGCAAGCCGGCGCACATCGCGTCGGCGCTGCAGATCATGATCGACGGGCCGCTGGGCGGCGCGGCGTTCAACAACGAGTTCGGCCGGCCCAACCTGGCGGGCTACTTCCGCGTCTTCGAGCAGACCGTGGACGGCATCCGCCGCGGCTATCACAAGCCCATCATGATTGCGGGCGGCCTGGGCACCATCCGCTCTGATCTGACGAAGAAGATCGAGTTCCCCGCCGGCACGCTGCTGATCCAGCTGGGCGGCCCCGGCATGCGCATCGGCATGGGCGGCGGCGCGGCGTCGTCAATGGCCGCCGGCACGAACACGGCCGACCTGGACTTTGACTCGGTGCAGCGCGGCAACCCTGAGATCGAACGGCGCGCGCAGGAGGTCATCAACCACTGCTGGGGCCTGGGTGCGGAAAACCCGGTGCTGGCCATCCACGACGTGGGCGCCGGTGGCATCTCCAATGCCTTCCCTGAACTGGTGAACGACGCCGGCCGCGGCGCGCGATTCGACCTGCGCCAGGTGCCGCTGGAAGAGAGTGGCCTGGCGCCCAAGGAGATCTGGTGCAACGAGAGCCAGGAGCGCTATGTGCTGGCAATCGCGCCGGAGAGCTTGTCCATGTTCCAGGCGCTTTGCGAGCGAGAGCGCTGCCCGTTCGCCGTTGTCGGCGTCACGACGGCCGAGCGTGAACTGGTGCTGGAAGACGGGGAGGGCGGCGAGCGCCCGATCGACATGCCGATGGACGTGCTGCTCGGCAAGCCGCCCAAGATGACGCGCGACGTGGCCCGCGTGGCCCGCAGCGGCGGCACGTTGGACCTGACTGGCGTGAGCCTGGAGAAGGCCGCCTTCGACGTACTGCGCCACCCGACCGTCGCCAGCAAACGTTTCCTCGTCACCATCGGCGACCGCACGGTGGGCGGCCTGAACCACCGCGACCAGATGGTTGGCCCCTGGCAGGTGCCGGTGGCCGATTGCGCCGTCACGCTGGCCGACTTCAACGGCTTTGCCGGCGAAGCGATGAGCATGGGCGAGCGCACGCCGCTGGCCGCCGTCAACGCGCCGGCGTCGGGCCGCATGGCGGTGGCCGAGGCCATCACCAACCTGCTCGCCGCGCCGATCGAGCTGCCGCGCGTGAAGCTCAGTGCCAACTGGATGGCCGCCTGTGGCGAGCCGGGCGAGGATGCCGCGTTGTTCGACACCGTCAAGGCGGTCGGCATGGAGCTGTGCCCGGCGCTGGGCGTGTCCATCCCGGTGGGCAAGGATTCGCTGTCGATGCGGACGAAGTGGGATGACAAGCAGGTCACCGCGCCGGTGTCGCTGATCGTGACTGCCTTCGCCAGCATCGCCGACGTGCGCGGCACGCTGACGCCCGAGTGGCAGCGAGAGGACTCGGCGCTTATCCTCGTCGACCTCGGCCAGGGTCGTCACCGCATGGGCGGCTCCATGCTGGCGCAGACGCTGAACCAGTTCGGCACCGACGTACCGGACCTGGACGACCCCAAGCTGCTGGTGTCTCTCGTCAACGCGATCAACGAATTGCGCGCGGCGGGCAAGCTGCTGGCCTATCACGATCGCTCCGACGGCGGCTTGTGGGCAGCGGCCTGCGAGATGGCGTTTGCCGGCCAGACCGGCCTGAGTCTGAACGTGGACATGCTGGTGACAGAGGGCGACGGCATCTCCGACAGTCGCGCCGACACGGGTGACTCCAAGAACTGGGCCGCCCAGGTTAGCGGCCGGCGCGACGAGCTGACGCTGCGCGCGCTGTTCTCCGAAGAGCTGGGCGCGCTGATCCAGGTGCGCGCGGCCGACCGCGACGCCGTCATGCAGGTGCTGCGCTCCCACGGCCTGTCGCGACACTCGCATGTCGTGGCCAAGCCGAATGCGACGCGGCAGATGGAAGTCTGGCGGGATGCGAAGAAAGTGTTCGGCGCCGACCTGACCGTGTTGCAGCAGACCTGGGACGAGGTCAGCTGGCGCATCGCGCAACTGCGCGACAACCCGGCCTGCGCCGACGCCGAGCACGCGGCGGCCGGCAAGGCTGATGACCCCGGCATGCACGTGCACCTGACGTTCACGCCTGATTCCATTGCTTCGCCGTTGGTGGCGACCGGCGCGAGGCCCAAGGTCGCCATCCTGCGCGAGCAGGGCGTCAATTCGCATGTCGAGATGGCCTACGCGATGTCGCTCGGCGGCTTCGACAGCTTCGACGTGCACATGAGCGACCTGCAGTCGGGGGCGGTCAAGCTGGACGGCTTCGCGGCGTTTGTCGCCTGCGGCGGCTTCAGCTATGGCGACACACTGGGCGCGGGCGAGGGCTGGGCGCGCTCCATCATGTTCAACCCGGTGCTGGCCGAGCAGTTCCGCGCGTTCTTCGCGCGCCAGGACACGCTGGCGTTGGGCGTCTGCAACGGCTGCCAGATGCTGGCGGCGCTGGCGCCCATCATCCCCGGCGCGGATGCCTGGCCGCGCTTCACGCGCAACCAGAGCGAGCAGTTCGAGGCGCGGCTGTCGCTGGTCGAGGTGTTGGCGTCACCCAGCGTGTTCTTCCAGGGCATGGCCGGAAGCCGGCTGCCCATCGCCGTCGCGCATGGCGAGGGCTTCGCGAACTTTGCGCGCCAGGGCGATGCGGCCAAGGTCATCGGCGCGATGCGCTTCGTGGACCACCGCGGCCAGCCGACCGAGGCTTACCCGTTCAATCCGAACGGCAGCCCGGGCGGTCTGACGAGCGTGACGACGGCCGACGGCCGCTTCACCGCGCTGATGCCGCACCCGGAGCGCGTATTCCGCAACGTGCAGATGAGCTGGACGTCGGGCGATCGTGCGCAGCACAGCCCGTGGCTGCAGATGTTCCGCAACGCGCGCAAGGCGCTGGGCTGATCCGGGGGGCGTCACGCCCAGGCGAGGGCGTTCAGCCTTCGCTCAGAAAGCGGTCCGGCACGGCTTGCCGCAGCGGGTAGTACGGGAACACCGGCCGCGCTTCGGTGATGACGCGCCAGACGGACGGCCGTGCGATCAGTCGCTCAAAGTAGGCGGCCAGGCGCACATGTTCCGGCTCGAACGGCCGGATGGTTGCCGCGTAGAACAGCGAGGGCGCCGCTGCGCAGTCGGCCATCGAGAAGCTGTCGCCGGCTGCCCAGGCGTGCTGGCCCATGCGGCTCTCGATGAGGTCGTAGGCCTTGCCGAGCGCTTCGACGAACTGCTGCATGCCCAGCGTGTCGCGCAGACCCTCGGTGCGCAGCAGCTGAGCGATGTAGCGCTGCATCGGGTCCATCACGTAGTCGTCGAACAGGCGGTCCCAGAGCCGCACGTGTAGCCGGGATTCGAAATCGTCCGGCAGTAGCCGCACGGCGCCCGGGTGATGGTGGTCGAGGTATTCGATCTGCACCGAGGTCTCCGGAACGATGCGTTCACTGTCGACCAGCAGCGGAATCTTGGCCGTGGGCCACAGGGCGGCATAGGCGGCTCGTTCGGTCGGGTCGCCGAGGTTGACGAGCCTGGCCTCGAACGGCGTGCCGTTCTCGTACAGCGCGATCAGGACTTTCCAGCAGTAGGACGAAAGGGGATGGGAGTACAGCGTCAGCGACATGGGTTCGATCGGCAATCAGGGGGCAGGATGAAGCAAGGCGGGCCGCAGCCCGCCTTGCCGTGAACCGATTCGTGCCGTCAGTCCTGCACGACCGCGGCCGCGCGCAGCTTCTTGTTGACCCGCAGGGCCAGCAGCGTGCATACCACGCCCGAGAGCAGGTAGAGGCTCACGGACACCAGCCCGAAGCGAGAGGACAGGAACAGCACGATGACCGGCGCGAAGGCGGCGCCCAGCAGCCAGGCCATGTCGGCCGTCAGGGCCGCGCCGGTGTAGCGGAAGTGGGGCCGGAAGTTGGACGTCACCGATCCGGCCGCCTGGCCGTAGGACAGTCCCAGCAGCACGAAGCCGACGAGGATGAACGCCGCCTGTCCCGGCTTGCCGCCGCCCAGCATGAACGGCGCGAAGATGGCGAACGCGCCGATGGCCACGGCCAGTGCGCCGAGGAAGCTGCGGCGCCCCACCTTGTCGGCGATCAGGCCGGACATCGGCATGGCCGCCGCCGCGAAGGCCGCGCCCAGCAGTTCCATCTTCATGAAGTCCGCCACGTCGCCGTTGGCGAACAGCGCGACCCAGGACAGCGGGAACACCGTCACGAGGTGGAAGAGGGCGTAGCTGGCCAGCGCCGCGAACGCGCCAATGACGATGTGGTGCCCCTGGGCGGGCAGCAGCTCGTGCAGGTAAGCCGGGTCCAGCTCATGCTCCTCCATGCGCTTCTCGTACTCGTGCGTGACGACGAGGCGCAGCCGGGCGAAGAGCGCCACGACGTTGATGGCGAAGGCCGTGAAGAACGGGAAGCGCCAGCCCCACGAGAGGAAGTCCTTGGCGTCCAGGCTGCCGTACACATAGAGGAATACGCCCGAGGCGACGAAGAAGCCCAGCGGCGCCCCGAGCTGGCCCAGCATCGCGTACCAGCCGCGGCGGTCCGGCGGGGCGTTCAGCGCCAGCAGCGAGGGCAGGCCGTCCCAGGATGCACCCAGCGCCAGCCCCTGACCGACGCGGCACAGCGCCAGCAGCACGATGGCGGCGTTGCCCGACGTGGTGAACGATGGCAGCAGCCCCATTGCGACCGTGGAGCTGCCGAGCAGGAAAAGCGCGGCAGTCAGCTTGGTGGAGCGGCCGAAGCGGCGCTGGATCTCCATGCCGATCAGCGTACCGACCGGGCGGACGACGAATGCCAGCGCGAAGATCAGAAAAGAATACAGCGTGCCGTTCAACCGGTCCTCGAACGGGAAAAAGACCTGCGGGAAGACCAGCACCGACGCGATGCCGAAGACGAAGAAGTCGAAGTACTCGGACGCGCGGCCGATGATGACGCCGACGGCGATGTCGCCGGGGGCCAGCTCCTCGTCGGTGCGGGTCGTGAATGGGCCGGACTGGGGTGTTTGGAAGGTACTGCTCGCGGTGCCCATAGGTGCTGTCTCCTTCGTTGACTAGGACAAAATGTCCAATCGTTGATTTGACTCAATCAACTTACATTCCGCGACTACGTGCAAGATCGTTAACCCTCGCGCGTTTGCCCGGATGCACACCACAAAGTCTCTCCTCACCCGTGCCGTCCTGCTGTCGGCCGGTGCCGCATTGAGCGGCTGCAACGCCATCGTGATGAAGCCTCATGGCGACATCGCGCAGCAGCAATCCCAGCTGATCGTCACTGCCACGGTGCTGATGTTGCTGATCATCGTCCCGGTGATCGCGCTGACGCTGCTGTTCGCTTGGCGCTACCGGCAGTCCAACACAGACGCGACCTATGCGCCGGACTGGGACCACTCCACGCGACTGGAGCTGGTCATCTGGGGCGCGCCGTTGCTGATCATCATCGCGCTGGGCGCGGTGACCTGGATCAGCACGCACAAGCTCGACCCGTTCCGCCCGCTGGACCGCATCGCCGAGGACAAGCCGCTGGCCCCGAACGTGAAGCCGCTGGAGGTCTATGCGGTGTCGATGGACTGGAAGTGGCTGTTCATCTACCCCGAGCAAGGCATTGCGACCGTCAACGAGCTGGCCGCGCCGGTGGATCGCCCGATCCACTTCCGCTTCACGTCCACGTCGGTGATGAACACCTTCTACGTGCCCGCGCTGGCCGGCATGATCTACACGATGCCGGGCATGGAGACACAGCTGCACGCCGTCATCAACAAGGCCGGCGTCTACGACGGCCTGTCGGCGCAGTACAGCGGCGCCGGCTTCTCTGACATGCGCTTCAAGTTCCACGGCCTGAGCGACGAAGACTTCGCCCGCTGGATCGACGGCAACAAGGCCGGCGGCAACACGCTGACCCGGGCCGACTACCTGAAGCTCGAGCAGCCCAGCACGAAGGAGCCGATCCAGCGCTTCGCCAGCGTGGAGCCGGGCCTGTGGAGCGCCATTGTCGACCGCTGCGTCGACGGCAAGAAAATGTGCACCAGCCAGATGATGGCCATCGATGCCGCCGGCGGCGCCGGCAAGGGTGGCGTAGCCAGCACGATGCGCAGCGCCTGGCGCGATGTCGACGGCGTCTCGCGCGAGCGCACCGTTGTCGCCGGGCTGTGCACGCCCACGAACCTGCAAGGTCTGCCCGTCGAGGCCGAGACCACGGCCAAGAACTGAGTCCGAGCCATGTCCAATCCCGTCGTTGCGCAGCACCAGGCTGCAGACCAGCTCCACCCCATCCTCGGCCGGCTCGGCTGGGATGCCATCCCCTACCACGAGCCCATCCTCGTCGCCACCTTCATCGCCGTGGCGCTGGGCGGCCTACTGGTCTTCGCGCTGATCACGAAGTTCCGCCTGTGGGGCACGCTGTGGCGCGACTGGGTCACCAGCATCGACCACAAGAAGATCGGCATCATGTACATCATCCTCGGTGTCGTGATGCTGCTGCGCGGCTTTGCCGACGCCGTCATGATGCGCGCCCACCAGGCCATGTCCTTCGGTGACAGCGCCGGCTTCCTGCCGCCGCACCACTACGACCAGGTCTTCACGGCCCATGGCGTCATCATGATCTTTTTCGTCGCCATGCCGCTGGTGACGGGCTTCATGAACTACGTCGTGCCGCTGCAGATCGGTGCGCGCGACGTGGCCTTCCCGTTCCTGAACAACTTCAGCTTCTGGATGACGGCCGGTGGCGCCATCCTCGTCATGATGTCGCTGTTTATCGGCGAGTTCGCCAAGACCGGCTGGCTGGCCTATCCGCCGTTGTCTGGCCTCATGGCCAGTCCCGACGTGGGGGTGGATTACTACCTGTGGGCGCTGCAGGTAGCCGGTGTCGGCACGACGCTGTCGGGCATCAACCTGATCGCGACCATCATCAAGATGCGCGCGCCGGGCATGACGCTGATGAAGATGCCCGTCTTCACGTGGACGTCGCTTTGCACCAATGTGCTGATCGTCGCGACCTTCCCCGTGTTGGCCGCAACGCTGGCGTTGCTGACGGCCGATCGCTACCTCGGCACCAACTTCTTCACGAACGACCTCGGCGGCAACGCCATGCTGTACGTGAACCTGATCTGGATCTGGGGCCACCCCGAGGTCTACATCCTGGTGCTGCCGGTGTTCGGCATCTTCTCGGAAGTCGTCTCCACGTTCAGCCGCAAGAAGCTGTTCGGCTACGCGTCCATGGTCTACGCGACAGTCGTCATCACGATCTTGTCCTACCTGGTCTGGCTGCACCACTTCTTCACGATGGGCTCCGGTGCCAGCGTGAACAGCTTCTTCGGCATCACGACGATGATCATCTCGATCCCGACGGGCGCCAAGATCTTCAACTGGCTGTTCACGATGTACCGCGGCCGCATCAAGTTCGAGGTGCCGATGCTGTGGACCGTGGGCTTCATGGTCACCTTCGTCATCGGCGGCATGACCGGCGTGCTGCTGGCCGTGCCGGCCGCGGACTTCGTACTGCACAACAGCCTGTTCCTGATCGCCCACTTCCACAACGTCATCATCGGCGGCGTCGTGTTCGGCATCTTCGCCGGCATCAACTACTGGTTTCCCAAGGCCTTTGGCTTCCGGCTCGACCCGTTCTGGGGCAAGGTGTCGTTCTGGTGCTGGTTCGTCGGCTTCTGGGTCGCGTTCACGCCGCTGTACGTGCTGGGCCTGATGGGCGTCACGCGCCGCGTCAGCCACTTCGACGACATGACGCTGCAGCCGTACTTTGTCGTGGCCGCCATCGGCGCCGGCATCATCGCCTGCGGCATCGGCGCCTTCCTCGTGCAGATCGCCGTCAGCATCCTGCGCCGCAAGCAGCTGGCCGACACGACCGGCGACATTTGGGGTGGCCGCACGCTGGAGTGGTCCACTTCGTCGCCGCCGCCGGACTACAACTTCGCCTTCACGCCCATCGCGCATGAGATGGACGCCTGGTACGACATGAAGCAGCGCGGCGCCGAGCGTCCGACGAAGGGCTTTGTCGCCATCCACATGCCGAGGAACACCGGTGCCGGCTTCATCATCGCAATGCTGGCTACGGCCATGGGCTTCGCGCTGATCTGGCACATGTGGCTGATCGCCGGCCTGGCGTTCGCCGGGACAGTCATCGCGTCCATCGTGCACACCTTCAACTACGACCGTGACTACCACATCCCGGCCGACGCCGTGAACCGCAGCGAAGACGAGCGCACCCGCGCCCTGGCAGCCGCCAGCGCCGCCGTCTGATCGGGAGACCTGACATGTCCGCAACGATTGCCACCCATGTGAACGGCGCCCCCGTCTGGTACGACCACGCCGGCGAGCACCATCCGCCCAACAGCACGATGCTGGGCTTCTGGCTCTACCTGATGAGCGACTGCCTCATCTTCGCCGTGCTGTTCGGCGTCTACGCCGTGCTGGGCCGCTCCTACGCGGCCGGCCCGTCCGGCGCCGACCTATTCGATCTGCCGCTGGTGGCGATGAACACCGCGCTGTTGCTGTTCTCTTCCATCACCTACGGCTTCGCGATGATCGCGATGCAGCAGGGCCGCAAGAGCCAAGTGCTGGTGTGGCTGGCCATCACGGGCCTGTTCGGCTTGGGCTTCCTCGGCATCGAGCTGTTCGAGTTCCACCACCTCATCCACGAGGGCGCCGGCCCGCAGCGCAGCGCCTTCCTGTCCAGCTTCTTCACGCTGGTCGGCACGCACGGGCTGCACGTCACGTTTGGCTGCATCTGGCTGGTCACGCTTATGTTCCAGGTCAGCAAGCTGGGCCTGACGGCCGCCAACCGCCGCCGCCTGATGTGCCTGTCGATGTTCTGGCACTTTCTGGACGTCGTCTGGATCGGCGTCTTCACCTTCGTCTATCTGATGGGCTCGATGTGATGGCTCAGCACAACCACGCTTCCCACGACGCGCACGGCCACGACCACCACGAGGACGACGGCTTCCACGTCAGCTTCAAGGGCTACGCCACCGGCTTCATCCTGTCGGTCATCCTGACGGCCATCCCGTTCTGGCTCGTCATGGCCAAGGTGCTGCCCGGCCCCAAGGTCACTGGCTTCGTCATCCTCGGCTTCGCCGCCGTGCAGATGGTCGTGCACATGATCTATTTCCTGCACATGAACGCCAAGGTCGAGGGCGGCTGGTCGCTGCTGGCCCTGTTGTTTACGGTGGCGCTGGTCGTCATCATGCTGGCGGGCTCGATCTGGGTCATGTATCACATGAACACGAACATGATGCCCACGCCGGACCCCGCCGCGATGCGCAACATGCCCTGAACGGCATGGCTCGCGCCGGCCGCGTCGCGCTGATCGTAGCCACGGCGCTGGCCAGCGTGGGTTTCCTCTCGCTGGCGGCCTGGCAGGTACAGCGGCTGGGCTGGAAGCAGGATCTGATCGCGCGTGTCGAGCAGCGGCTGCGGGCGGAACCCGTGGTGCTGCCGCCGGCGCCGAGTTGGGCCAGCCTTGGCAAGGACGACGAATACCGCCGCATCCGGCTGCAGGGCCGCTTCGAGCGTCGTGAGACGCTGGTGCAGGCCACCACGGAGCTTGGCGGCGGCTTCTGGGTGCTGGCGCCATTGCGTCTGGACGATGGCAGCGCGGTGCTCGTCAACCGCGGCTTCGTGCCACCGGAGCAGCGTGCGCCTGAGCGCCATGCCGCCCCCGAAGGGCTGGTGCAACTGACCGGCCTGGTGCGGCTGACCGAGCCCGGCGGCGGCCCGCTGCGGGCCAATGCGCCGGCCGAGGGGCGTTGGTACTCGCGTGACGTAGCCGGCATCACGACCAGCATGGGCGTCGCCGGCACGGTCGCGCCGTTCTTCGTCGATGAGTCGGCGGACCCGGCCCAGCCGCAGCGCTGGCCGCGGCCCGGCCTCACGGTCGTCCACTTCAACAACAATCACGCCGTCTACGCCGCCACTTGGCTGGCGCTCGCGGCCATGGCCGCTGCCGCGGCCGGCTTCCTGGTCCGCGAAGAGCGCCGCCGCCCTTCGCCTTGAACGCCCAGCCCTCGTCACCTGCCAGATCCGCCGCCGACACGGTCGTCATCGCGCCCGAGCAGCGGGCCGGCCGCGCCAACCTGAGGCAGCTCATCGAGCTGCGCTGGCTGGCCGTTGGCGGGCAGTTGGCGACGGTGCTGGTCGTGCATCTGGCGCTCGGCATCGCGCTGCCGTGGGCCGAGATGCTCAGTCTGCTGGGCGTGCTGGCGGCGTTCAACTTGTTCAGCCTGTGGCGCAACCGCCTGACGCAGCCGGTGTCGCAGCTGGAGCTGTGCGTCGCGCTGCTCGTCGACGTGGGCGTGCTGACTGGCCAGCTGTATCTGGCCGGCGGCAGCGACAACCCCTTCATCTACCTCTACCTGCTGCAGGTGGCCGTGGCGTCGGTGCTGCTGCGGCCTGGCTATCTGTGGGCCGTCGTGCTGAGCACGCTGACCGGCTTCGTGTCGCTGACGCAGTGGCACCGGCCTCTGGTGCTGGACCCGGCCATGCCCACCACGCTGTCGCCCAACTACCTGGGCGGCCTGTTGATGTGCTTCCTGCTCAACGCCGGGTTGCTGAGCGTCTTCATCGTGCGCATCAACCGCAACCTGCGGCAGCGCGATGCCGAGCTGGCCGAACTGCGGCAGCGCGCGGCCGAGGAGGTTCACATCGTGCGCATGGGCCTGCTGGCCAGTGGCGCTGCGCACGAGCTGGGCACGCCACTCTCCACACTAAGCGTCATCCTGCGCGACTGGGCCCGCATGGCGCCGTTCGCCGCGGAGCCCGAGCTGCGCGAGGAGATCGAGGAAATGGAGCGCCAGGTGCTGCGCTGCAAGTCCATCGTCACGGGCATCCTTATGTCCGCGGGCGAGATGCGCGGCGAGGCGCCGCGGCTCACGGCGCTGTCGGACTTCGTCACCGGTCTGGCGCAAGGTTGGCGCGAGGCGCATCCCGGCGTTCGGCTGGTCGTGCAAAACGAGCCGCTGCCCGACGTGCAGATCATCCTCGACAGCGCGTTGCAGCAGGTCGTCGCCAACTTGCTCGACAACGCCGCTGAGGCCGAGCCCGGCTCGAGCCTGACCTTCGTGGCCGAGTGCCCCGACGACCAGACGCTGGCGCTTAGCGTGCTCGACGAAGGCCCGGGGTTCGGGCCCGAGCAGCTCAAGCATTTCGGCGAGCCCTACCGGAGCAGCAAGGGTCAGCCGGGACGCGGCATGGGGCTGTTCCTGTCGGTCAACGTGGCGCGCACGCTGGGTGGCAAGCTGGAAGCCCGCAACCGCGAGGAAGGCGGCGCGGCCGTGACCCTCACGCTGCCGTTGGCTTCGCTGCTGCCGCGACAATCCGCGGGTGATGTCCGCCGCTCCTGAAGAAGACCGCCTGCTGCTCATCGTCGAGGACGACGATAGCTTTGCCCGCACCCTGAGCCGTTCCTTTGAGCGCCGAGGCTGGCGCGTGATCCGTGCCACCGGTCTGGAGGATCTCAAGACGCTGCTGGACGGCCTGTCGGAAGACGAGGAACTGGGCCATGCCGTCGTGGATCTCAAGCTCGCCGGCGGTGCTTCGGGCCTGGCCTGCGTGCAATACCTGCAGGGCTGGGACCCGGAGGTGCTCATCGTCGTGCTGACCGGCTACGCCAGCATCGCCACCGCCGTGGAGGCCATCAAGCTGGGCGCCTGCCACTACCTGGCCAAGCCGGCCAACACCGACGACATCGAGGCCGCATTCGCGCGGCGCCAAGGTGATGCGGACGTGGAGGTCACCGAGCGCCAGACTGCATCCATCAAGACGCTGGAGTGGGAACGCATCCACGAGGTGCTGGCCGAGACCGACTTCAACATCAGCGAGACGGCCCGCCGTCTGGGCATGCACCGCCGCACGCTGGCGCGCAAGCTGGAGAAGCAGCGCGTCAAGTAGCGCTGGCATCGCCTGAGGCGTCGCTACACTGCGTGCCGGGTGTAGCGTCGGGTCCGGCGCCGCAGGTTTGCGCGAAGGTCGGGCCGCCTCGCGGAATGTATCCTGGACCGCCCATGCCCCACGAGCCCATCGAGTTGCTCGCCGCCGGCCTTTTCGCCGCCGCCGTCCTCCATACCTTCGCCGCCAAGCTGTTCGAGCGCCTGGCCCACCATCATCCGCGTCACGCCGGCCTGCTGCACCTGCTCGGTGAGGTGGAGGTGGTGTTCGGCTTCTGGGCTATCGTGCTCGTGCTGTGCATGGCACTGCTCGCGGGTGGCGACTCGGCGCTTCACTATGTCGAATCGCGCAATTACACGGAGCCGCTGTTCGTCTTCGTCGTAATGGTCATTGCTGGATCGAAGCCGGTGATCCATGCGGTGCAGACGGTCGTCTCGGCGACGGCTCGGCTGCTGCCGCTGCCGCTAAACCTCGCCACCGCCTGGCTCGGTCTGTCGGCCGTGCCTTTGATGGGGTCGCTGGTGACGGAGCCTGCCGCCATGACCATCGCGGCGCTGATGCTGGCGCCCGTGGTATTCCGGCCGGAGCTGCCGGAGCCGCCCAAGTACCTGGCGCTGGGCGTGCTGTTCGTCAACGTCTCCATCGGCGGTACGCTGACTTCGTACGCCGCGCCGCCGGTGCTGATGGTCGCTTCGGCCTGGCAGTGGGACAGCGCCTTCATGTTCGCCCACTTCGGCTGGAAGGCCGCCTTGGCCGTCGTGCTGAACGCGACCGTGGCGGCGCTGGCGCTGCGCAAGCCGCTGGCTGCGTTGCCGCCTGCTGCTGCCTCCGCGACCGTCGGACGTAGCGTGCCTGTCGGCGTCGTTGCCGTTCACCTGGTGTTGCTGGCGGGCGTCGTGACACTGGCCCACCATCCGGTGGCTTTCCTGGGCCTCTTCCTGCTGTTCCTGGGCTATGCGCAGGCCTATGAGCGCCACCAGGAGCCGCTTCTCGTCAAGGAGGCGTTGCTAGTGGCGTTCTTCCTGGCCGGCCTGGTGGTGTTGGGTGGGCTGCAACGCTGGTGGCTGCAGCCCCTGGTGTCCGGGCTGGAGCCGCTGGCGCTGTTCTTCGGTGCGCTTAGCCTGACGGCCGTGACGGACAACGCGGCATTGACCTACCTAGGCTCGCAAATCCAGGGCATCACCAGCGAGGCCAAGTACCTGCTGGTGGCGGGGGCGGTGGCCGGCGGCGGGCTGACCGTCATCGCCAATGCGCCCAACCCGGCGGGGTTGGCATTGCTACGCCGGGGCTTTGCCGACGAATCGGTGGGGGCGGGGGGCTTGCTGTTGGGGGCGCTCGGGCCTACAGCCGTGGCCGCCGCCGCCTTCCTGCTGTTGTAGGCCCGGGCGCTCAGGCCAGGGCCGACAGCAGTTCGTAGGACCGCCGCCGCAGCGCGTGGTCGTGCACCGCACAGGCGACGATGAGCTCGTCGGCTCCGGTGCGCTCCGCCGTCGCCTGCAGACCGGCCCGCACCGTTTCCGGCGATCCGACGACCGATTCGCTGAGCATGCGCTCCACCTGCAGCCGCTCGGCCGGCGTCCACAGCGCGTCCATGCTGGGTACGGGCTCCGGCAACTTGCCGCGCCGCCCGCGCGCCATGCCGAGGAAGCGCTGCTGAACCGACGTGAACAAGAAGCGCGCCTCGTCGTCGGTGGGCGCGACGATGACGTTCAGGCCCACCATCGCATGCGGCTTCGGGTGGCGGGCGCTCGGCCGGTAGGTGCTGCGGTAGATCTGCAGCGCCTGCATCAGCATCTCTGGCGCGAAGTGCGAGGCGAACGCGAACGGCAGGCCGAGGTAGGCCGACAGCTGCGCGCTGTAGAGGCTGGAGCCCAGCAGCCAGATCGGCACTTCGGTGCCTTGGCCCGGCACGGCGCGCACGACGGCGTGCGCGTCCGCGGGGCCGAGGTAGGCCTGCAGTTCCAGCACGTCGTTCGGGAAGGCGTCTTCGCCGGTGGATTCCAGGCTGCGACGCAGCGCGCGCATTGTGGGCCGGTCGGTGCCCGGTGCGCGGCCCAGGCCCAGGTCGATGCGACTTGGGAAGAGCTCGGCCAGCGTGCCGAACTGCTCGGCGATGGTCAGCGGCGCATGGTTCGGCAGCATGATGCCGCCGGCGCCGATCCGGATACGCCGGGAGGCCGCGGCCAACTGGCCGATCAGCACAGCGGTCGCCGAACTGGCCACGCCTTCCATGTTGTGGTGCTCGGCCACCCAGTAGCGCTGGTAGCCCAGCTCGTCGGCAAGGCGGACCAGGTCCAGGCTGTTCAGCAGCGCCTGTCGGGTGGTGGCGCCTTCGACGACGGGCGCAAGGTCGAGGATGGACAGCGGGGGCAGGGGAGTCATGCCGGCATCTTGCCGGCCGCTTCTTGGCCCTGGGCAGGCGGGGTCTTGCGCAACCGTGCATGCAGCCACGGGCCCAGCGTCGCCTCGTAGACCGTTGGGCGGAATGCATGCAGGTCCACGTGGCCCGCGCCCCTCACGGCCCAAAGCGTCTTTGGCTCCGGTGCCATTGCGAAAAGCTGCTCGGTCTCGGCCCAGCGCGTGCTGCGGTCCTCGGTGCCGGAGGCGATCAGCAGCGGCGCACGGATGTGGCCGACGGCGTCCAGTGGGCGCAGTTGGTCGGCGTTCATGTCCAGCCGCAGCGGCAGCTGCACGAGCAGCAGCGGCGCCAGCCAACGGCCCGCGGGGCCGAGCCTTGTCGTCAGCCGGTCCTGCACCGCGTCGACGATGGTGGGGTAGACCGACTCGAGCACGAGCGCATCGAGCTCCGGCTGGCGCTCGGCGAAGGTCAGCGTGGCGCCGCCAAGCGAGACGCCGAGGGCGCCGATACGCTCGCCGGGCAAGCGAGCGCGCAGCCAGGTCAGTGCTGCGTCCGCGGCGGCCGCCTCGCGCCGGCCGAAGGTGATGCGCTCGCCGGTGCTCTCGCCATGCGAAGGCAGGTCGATGAGCAGGCTGGCCAGGCCCTCGCGTTGCAGCCAGCGGGCGCGGTCCAGCATCTGCAGGCGGTTGCTGCGAACGCCGTGCAGCAGCAGCACTGCGCCTTCGCCAGGGTGGCCTGGTACGAACCACCCGGAAATGCGCTGGCCCAGGGGGTCGGGCAGCTGCACGGGCTCGACCCCGGCCAGGTCGTCCGGCGGCGGGCCGATGGCCTGGCGCGCCGGCCGCGTCAGCAGCTCTCCGGCCAGCAGGCTTGCGGCGGCCACGCCCAGCGTGAGCGTAGCCAGCGCCAAAGTGAGTCGGTTCATGCCAGCTTCTTCACTTGTTGGTGTGCGTTCGCGTGGCCGGCGCAAGTCCGCGAAAGGCCGGGCTGAGGCGGGTGTCGGCCGCCTCGGCGGTCCAGAGGCCAAGTGCCAGCCGTGCCACGCTCGGCCGGGCGTCCCGCTCGGCCGGCACCGTCAATGCAGGCACGAGCGGCGGTGACACGACGCCCCCGGCCAGCCGGGCGTAGCCAACCGGCAACTGGTTGCGTGGCGGGAGCCCTCCTCCATGCCTTGCGTCGTCGGGCTGCCGTCAGCCCGCCAGACCGGCGTACACGTGCTGCACGTCGTCGTTGTCGTCCATCGCGGCGAGGAAGCCTTCCACCTCCTCCAGCTGCTCGGCGCTGAGGCTTGCCGGGTCGATGGGGTTCTTGGGCCGGTAGCCCAACTTGGCGCTCAGCACGGTGAAGCCCTGGGTGGGCAGCGCGCGGCTGACGAGGTCGAGGTCGGTCGGGTCGGTCAGGAAGACGGTGACGCCGTTCTCATCGGCCGGCAGCAGGTCTTGCGCGCCGGCCTCGATGGCGGCGGTGTCGGCATCGGCGCCAGGCGTGGCGGGCTCGGCTTCGATCAGCCCGAGGTGGTCGAAGTCCCAGCTCACCGAGCCTGGTGTGCCCTGCTGCCCCTTGCGGAACAGCACACGCATGTCGGACGCCGCGCGGTTGGTGTTGTCCGTCAGTACCTCCACCATCACCGGCACGCGGTGGGGCGCGAAGCCTTCGTAGATGACCTGCTCGAAGTGCACCGTTTCGCCCGTCAGCCCGGCCCCCTTCTTGATGGCGCGGTCCAGCGTGTCCTTGGGCATGGACACCTTGCGCGCGGCCTCCACGGCCATGCGCAGCTTGGCGTTGTCCTTCGGGTCAGCGCCACCGCGCGCGGCGATCATGATGTCCTTGGCCAGCTTGCCGAACAGCTTGCCCTTGGCATTGGCAGCGATGTCCTTGTGTTTGGCTTTCCATTGCGCGCCCATGGGGTGTCCTGTCGCTTGTTTGGTGAGCCCGGCGTGTTCACAGCTTCGGGCAAAGGGCGCTACTTTACGGGTGCCGCTCTGCCGTCCACTTTGCCACCGGATGAACGGATTCGGTCCAGCACGAAGGACTGCATTTCTGGTGTGACGTTCTGGAGGGGAAGCGTTGAGAAATGCGCTTTGGATAAGACAGAAGCAAGAAGCCGTCAAAGCGCCAGACTTCGATGACGCATGACCACTTCATGGAGGCGGTGCGGATGCCAGAGATGAGAGGGAAGGATTCATCTTGCGCCGTGAACTCGGCGATCGGTGTGCCCATATCTCGCAGTTTGGCGAGGCAGTTCCGGTAGTGAACAACCCATGCTGCGCCGCAGACCAGATAGCCGAGCAAGGCGCTAGCCGTCATCGCCCCCATGGCCAGTCTCTCCGGGCGGTCATGGCCCGCAGTGCGAGGTAGGCACTAAAGCAGAGCAGCACGAGCGGGAAGGTGATGCCGACAGACCGGCGCCAGAATGCGAAGGCAGCCTTGCGCAGCAGTGCCTTGTCGTAGGCAAGCGTTGCTGTGAAGTGCATCGCAATCGCAGGTGTCGTGACCGGCCAGGGATATCAGTCTGAACTGCCCAACGTCGCCGCCACCATCCTCGTCTGCCCGCTTCGCCACACGGTCAGCGTCACCTTCTCCCCGATCTGCCGCGTCTCCAGCAGCGACAGCATGTCGTCCAGGTCCGCCACTGCCCGCCCGTCCACGGCGGTGATGACGTCGCCCTGCACGATGCGGCCCATGCGGTCGCGGCCGAAGGGCTTCAGGCCGGCTGCCGCGGCGGGGCTGCCGTCGGCCACGTTGACCAGCAACACGCCCTTGGGCGCGCCCAGTGCCCTGGCCAGGTTCTCCGGGCCCGAGGTCACGCCCAGCACCGGGCGGATGAAGCGGCCGTCGCGGATCAGACGCGGCACGATGCGGTTGACCTCGTCCACGGGGATCGCAAAGCCGATGCCGGCGCTGGCGCCGCTGGGACTGTAGATAGCGGTGTTGACACCTATGAGCCGCCCCGCCGAGTCCAGCAGCGGACCACCCGAGTTGCCCGGGTTGATTGCCGCGTCGGTCTGGATGGCGCCCTTGATCGTGCGCCGCGTGACGGACTCGATCTCGCGGTTCAGCGCGGAAACGATGCCGGTGGTCAGCGTCTGGTCCAGCCCGAAGGGGTTGCCGATGGCATAGACCTTTTGCCCCACCTGCAGCTCGCGGCTGCTGCCCACCGCAATGGCCGGCAGCTTGTCGCGCGGGGCCTCGATGCGCAGCACGGCGAGGTCGCGGTCCGGGTAGGCGCCCACGAGCCGGGCGGAGTAGCTGCTTTGGTCGTTCAGCGTTACGGTGGCGCGGTCGCCGCCCTGGATGACGTGGAAGTTCGTGACCACATGGCCGGCGTCGTCCCAGATGAAGCCGGTGCCGGTGCCGCTGGGCTGCTCGCTGGTGCGCAACGAAAAGAAGTCACGCTGCACCGCCAGCGTCGTGATGTGCACGACCGACGGCGATACGCGCTTGAAGACGCCGATGTTGTTCAGCTCCTCGGCGTCCAGCGCGCCGCGCGGGCTGACGGCGCGGGGCTGGGCCTGAGCTTTGGCGAAGGCTGGCGTGGTGGCCAGCGCGAACAGCAGGGCGGCGAGAATGGGGTGACGGAGCGAGCAGGTCACGGCAGTCGGGCGAAGTGGGAACCGCCCGAATTGTGGGCAAAACGCGGGCGCCTGCCGCATAGACTGCGCGCCAGCCATGCCTGACGCGACCGCCCAGCCCGCCGCCTCCCGCTCCCACCGACTCGACGCGCTGCGTGGTGCGGCCATGCTGTGGATGACGGCCTACCACTTCAGTTTCGACCTCAACCACTTCGGCTGGATCCAGCAGAACTTCTACCGCGACCCGTTCTGGACCTGGCAGCGCTGCTGCATCGTCAGCCTGTTCCTGTTCTGCGCGGGCGGCGGGCAGGCACTGGCGCTGAGCGGGCAGCAGATGGCCGGCCGCTTTTGGCGGCGCTGGGCGCAGGTGGCCGCGTGTGCGCTGGCCGTGTCGCTGAGCTCGCGCGTCATGTTTCCCGACAGCTGGATCAGCTTCGGCGTGCTGCACGGCATCGCCGTGATGCTGGTGCTGCTGCGTTTCGGCCTTGCGCGGCTGCCCGACGCGGTGCTGGTCGCGCTGGCCGCGCTGGCCATGGTGGCACCGCAGCTGTGGGCGTCGCCCTTCTTTGACACGCGCTGGACGGACTGGCTGGGACTGGTCACGCACAAGCCCATCACGGAAGACTACGTGCCGCTGCTTCCGTGGTTGGCGCCGCTGCTGGCGGGCTTCGTCGTCACGCGCCGATGGCCGGCCTTGTGGAAAGGCCGCGCGCCGCGTGCGCTGGCGTGGCCCGGCCGATGGTCGCTGAGCTACTACATGGTCCACCAGCCGGTGCTGATTGGCGTGCTGATGGCGGTTCAGTGGCTGCACTGAAGGCATGGGGCAGCCGGCATAGGCGTTGTTCGCGACGCGTTCGCCCTGCCTTCGGCTGGAAGAGTCCCTGGCGTTTCATATTGGATTGTGGCGCCAGGTGTTGTGGGATGCAGGCTGCCGATATACGAAAGAGAAGGCTGTGAAGGAAATCTGGACAGTACAGGCTATGCGAGGAATCGCTGCCTCGATGGTGGTGTTGCACCATGCCATCCGCGCTTTCGCCATCAATATCGAGCCGGGCACGAGCGCATTCGTGCTGGCGGAGTCCGCCAACTGGAATGTCCTCATCATCGGTGTCGACGTCTTCTTCGTGATCAGCGGCTTCATCATGGTCCATACGACGCCGGGCCAGAGTGGAGGACGGGCCGCCAGGTGGTTTCTGCTCAGACGCGTCATCCGCATCTATCCCCTGTATTGGATGGCCTTGCTCATTCCGATCGCTGGCGCCGCCACGGTGATGTGGAAGACGGGCCGCGCGGACCCCGACGTGCTGGACGCCGGAAGGGTTATCGCCGCCGCGGTGCTGGCGCCCAGCCTGGGCAGCAACGGCCATATCCAGCCCATCCTCGGTGTGAGCTGGACGCTTTCCTACGAAATGGTGTTCTACCTGGTATTTGCGCTGGCGCTGGCGCTGGGCCGCTCCGTGCCATTCATGGCTGGCGCCATCGTCGCCCTGGTGCTGGTGGCGCGGGCAACATCGCCCGCCACGGCCCTTGGTATGTTTCTGGCTCAGCCGGTCTATCTGGAGTTCATCTTTGGCATGCTGCTGGGCACGGCCTTCAAGATGAACCGGTTGCCGCGTCTGTCTCCCTGGATCGGCGTGCTGGCGTTTGTGTGCGCCATTCCGATGGCCGCGCGATGGCCGGAAGTCAATCCGTGGCGGTTCCTCTGGCTGGGAGTGCCGGCCGCTGTCGTCATGTGGGCGGCGATCAGCAATTCGGATCGACCGGCGCTGCGCGCAGCCAATCCGTTTGGCGCGGCGTCGTATGCCACCTACCTGTTCCATATGCCGGTCATCTCATGGCTTGTGGTCAGGCCATTCGTCTACCTGAAGCTGGAGACGGTCCATCCCCTGATGGTCGATGCCGGGATCGCGCTATCGGTCATGCTTTCTGTGCTTGTCGGTTACATGCTGCATCGGCACCTCGAAAAACCGTTGCAGGACAGCTTGTCCCAACGGTTGAGGTCCTCGGCGCCGCGGGCGGCATCGGCAGGCATCGAGGCGAACGGGACACAGCGCGAAGGGCGATGAAAGGCCATCGGTGAGTCGGCGGCGTCCGCGACGGGGTGCAGCGCGGCACGCGGCCGCCGGACCGAGAATCCGGGGATGGTGCGTCACGAAGCAAAGACTCGACTGAACTCTCCGGAGGACGGGAGAGTTGATGCGCGCTGCGCCACTTCAACGGGTGAGAGTCCCGTCCCGGTAGGCGTCGGTGCGCCGGGTGGCACGGGCTTCGACTTCCTGGACTGCCATTTGCACAAGCGCATGAGCGGAAGGCTCTGGCAGCAGCATGGCCTCAGCGGTATTACCTGCGGAGCTGGTCGAGCCACAAGGCCATGAACCGCGTACGCGAGCGGGTGCGGGGGCTGACCCAGCGAGGGCCGTGCCATAAGGATCTGCACGACGTGATCGGCGCGCTCAATCCGGTGCTGCGTGGCTGGGGCAACCACTTCCGCACGGGCAACGCGGCCAATCACTTCATCGACGTAGACGATTACGTGGCGAAGCGGCTGAGGAGCCTGCGGCTCAAGCGCGCGGGGCGCAGCCTGAAGGCCGGCCAAGCCAAGCAGTGGAATCGCGATTTCTTTGAAAGCCTGGGGCTATATCGCCTGCGCGGGGACAATCCGCTATCTCAGCAAGGCTCCTGTTCGCAGGAGGCCTGCGTAATGCTGCGAGCTGACCGACCACCGGTAAGCCGTGTGCGGGAAATCCGCATGCACGGTTTGAGAGGGGGTGTTGGCTTTGTTTTAGACCTTCGGGCCCGAAACCGGGCCAACATCTACCAATGAGCTCGCCCAAGTCCGTCCTTTTCGGCTTCCATGCCGTCACCGTCCGCCTCAAGACTCAGCCCGACTCTGTCGCCGAGGTCCATTTCGATCCCACCCGGCGCGATCAGCGCATGCGTGCCTTCCTGGAGCGCGCCCGCGAGTCCGGTGCCAAGCTGGTGGAGAGTAGCGACGAGCGGCTGAGCCAGCTGGCCGGCAGCCCGCGCCACCAGGGCGTGGTCGCACGCGTCGCGGCGATCGCGCAGCCGCATTCGCTGGACGATGTGCTGGATGCAGTCGAAGGCCCGCCGTTGGTGCTCGTGCTCGATGGCGTGACCGATCCGCACAACCTCGGCGCCTGCCTGCGCGTGGCCGACGGTGCCGGGGCGCATGCCGTCGTCGCGCCCAAGGACCGCGCCGTGGGCCTGAACGCCACCGTGGCGAAGGTGGCCAGCGGCGCGGCCGAGACGGTGCCCTACCTGATGGTCACCAACCTGGCACGGACCTTGAATGAAATGAAGGAACGCGACATCTGGGTCGTCGGCACGTCGGACCGCGCCGAGCGCTCGATCTACGACGTGGACTTCAAGCGCCCGGTGGCCCTGGTGCTTGGCGCCGAAGGCGAGGGCATGCGGCAACTGACGGCCAAGACTTGCGACGAGCTGGTGCGCATTCCGATGGCCGGCGCGGTGGAGAGCCTGAACGTCTCCGTCGCGTCCGGGGTCTGTCTCTACGAAGCCCTGCGCCAGCGCCGCGGATAATTCTGACTATCCAGCAAAAATCAGGGAGCCGTCATGGCCGTCATCGAAGTCCAGCATCCTCTCGTCAAGCACAAGATCGGCCTGATGCGCGAGGCCGACATCTCGACGAAGAAGTTCCGCGAGCTGACGGGCGAGGTCGCACGGCTGCTGGCCTACGAGGCGACCGCGGACTTCCCGACGGAGAAGGTGACGATCAACTGCTGGAGCGGCCCGACCGAGGTCGACCAGATCGCGGGCAAGAAGGTCACCGTCGTGCCCATCCTGCGCGCGGGCCTGGGCATGCTGGACGGCGTGCTGGACATCCTGCCCAACGCCAAGGTGTCGGTGGTGGGCCTGGCGCGCGATCACGAGACGCTCAAGCCGGTCAACTACTTCGACAAGTTCGTGGGCGACCTGCAGGCCCGCACGGCTCTCATCATCGACCCGATGCTGGCGACCGCCGGCAGCATGATCGCGACGGTCGACCTGCTGAAGGCGCGCGGCTGCAATGACGTCCGCGCGCTGGTGCTGGTGGCCGCGCCCGAGGGGGTCAAGGCGCTCACCACCGCCCATCCCGATGTGCGCTGCTGGACGGCCGCCATCGACAGCCATCTCAACGACGTCGGCTACATCATCCCGGGCCTGGGCGACGCGGGGGACAAGATCTTCGGCACGAAGGAAGGCTGAGCCGCAGCGCCCTCAGGCGCCGGTTTCGCGCAGCGCCTGGCGCAGCAGGTCCAGCCCCAGGTCCAACGCCGCGTCGTCGATGTTCAGCGCGGGCATGAAGCGCAGAAGGTTGGGCCGCGGCGCGTTCACGAGCAGCCCCACCGGCGCCAGCGCATGCGCGGCGGCTACCACATCGCTGGCCCGGTCGTGCGGCAGCACCAGTGCCCGCAGCAGCCCAGTGCCGCGCTCGCCCACGAGGCCATGGTCCCGCACGATGGCCTGCAGCCCGAGGGACAGCCGCCCGCCCCGCTGACGCACGTCGGCCAGGAAGTCCGGCCGGCAGACCTCGTTCACCACCGCCAGCCCCACGGCCGCCATCAGTGGGTTGCCGCAGAACGTACCGCCCTGGTCGCCGGGCTCGAAGCAGTTCAGCGCCTCGCGGCACAGCAGCGCCGCCAGCGGCACGCCGCCGCCGAGGCCCTTCGCCAGTGTCATGATGTCGGGCTCGATGTCGTAGAGCTCATAGGCGAAGGCGTGGCCGCAGCGGCCGATGCCGGTCTGCACTTCGTCGGCGATCAGCAGCAGGCCACGCTCGGTGGTCAGCGCCCGCAACTCGCGCATGAAGCCGCGGTCCGCCGGGTTCACGCCCGCTTCGCCCTGCACCAGCTCCAGCATGACGGCCACCGTGGCCGGCGTCAGTGCGCGTTCGACCGATGCGATGTCGTTGAGCCGCGCCTTCGCAAAACCGCCTGGCATCGGCGGGTAGAGCTGGTCCCAGCCCGGCTTGCCGGAAGCGCTCATCATCGCCAGCGTGCGGCCGTGGAAGCCGTGATCGAAGGTGACGACCTCATGCGCGCCGCCGCGCTGCCGGCTGCCCCAGCGCCGCGCGAGCTTGATGGCGCCTTCGTTGGCTTCGGCGCCCGAGCTGGCGAGGAACACCCGATCGAAGCAGCTCAGCGCCACCAGCCGCTCGGCCAGGTCCAGCATGGGCCGGTTGAAGTATGCCGGACTCGGGTTTACGAGCCGGGCGGACTGCTCGGCCAGCGCGCGCTGGATGAGCTCGGGGCTGTGGCCCAGGCAGTTGACGGCCCAGCCTTGCACGAGGTCGAGGTAGCGCTTGCCGCCCTCGTCGGTCAGCCACGAGCCGTGGCCGTGGGCGAACACTGTCTCGGGCCGGCGGGTGATGGTGAGGAGGGCTTGTCCGGGCGCAGTCGTCATGGCGTGTCGGTCCAGTCGTAGTCCATCTGCCGCGCGGTGCGCAGCGCGAGTTCGGGGCCGTGCAGCCGCCGCACGAGGTGCAGGCTCATGTCGATGCCGGCGGAAATGCCGGCTGACGTGATGACGGCGCCTTGGTCCACCCAGCGGGGGCCGCCCACGGTCCGCACCGCCGGCCGCAGGGTCTGCAGCGCGTCGAGGTCTTCCCAGTGCGTCGTCGCCTCCAGGCCGTCCAATACGCCGGCCTGGGCCAGCAGCAGCGCTCCGGTGCAGACGGACGCCAGCACGCGCGCGCTGCGGCGCTGGGCGGCGATCCAGTCCAGCACGTCCGCATGCTGCAGCTCGGCATCGACGACGCCGCCCGGCACCACCGCCACGTCCAGCGGGGGATGCGCGTCCAGCGGCTGGTCCGCCAGCACCCGCAACCCCGCGCGGGCTCGCACGGCGGCCACCTTGCGGCCGATAGCGACCACCGTGAACAGCGGTTGGGAGCCGTCCGGCTGCGTGCGGGCATGCACGCGGCTGGCCGTTGTGAACACCTCGTAGGGGCCGGCCATGTCTAGCAGTTCCATCTCGTCGAACACCAGGATGCCCACGTTCATGTCGTCCTCACCGTGCGTTGCATGCAGCCAGTGTGCGCGGCGGGCCTGCTGACCGCCAGGACGCAGTTCCCACTTTTTCTGCCATAGTCGCCGCATGACCTGTCGCATCGCCTTCGTGCTCTTCCCGGGCTTCCAACAGCTCGACCTCGCCGGGCCGATGGCGGTGTTCGAGGTGGCGCGGCTGGAGCGGCCTGGCAGCTATGAATGGCGATTGGTGGCCAGCCAGCCAGGCGGCGTGCGCAGCTCGGCAGGCGTCACCTGGCCGGTGCAAGGCCTGCCGCGCGCGCTGGCGGACGTGGATCTCGTCATGGTCATCGGCGGTGATGGCGTGGACGCGGCCTGCCGCGATGCGACGCTGGTGGCCTGGCTGCAGCGCGCGAGCCGCTGCGGCGTCCGCATCGCCAGCATCTGCAGCGGCAGCTTGCTGCTGGCGGCGGCAGGCCTGCTGGACCACCGCACGGCGACGACGCATTGGTCACGCAGTCGGCAGTTCGCCAGCGAGTTCCCGGACGTGCAACTGCAGCCTGACCGCATCTACGTGCGCGAGCCGGCACGGCGCGCGAACGGCCAGCCCGAGCTGTGGACGAGCGCGGGCATGACGGCCGGCATCGACCTGTGCCTGGCGCTCGTGGCCCACGACCATGGCGAGGCCGTGGCGCGCGAAGCGGCGCGGCAACTGGTGGTGGAGCGCCGTCGGCCGGGCGGGCAGTCTCAGTTCTCGCCGTTGCTGGAGTTGCAGCGGCCCGAGGGGCGCTTTACCGCGTTGCTGGACGCCGTGCGCGGCGAGCTGCAGCAGGACCATCGCGTCGAATCGCTGGCGGAGCGGGCCTGCATGAGCCCGCGGCATTTCGCACGCTGCTTCCGTGAAGAGACCGGCGCGACGCCAGCCCAGGTCGTCGAGCGGCTGCGCGTGGAGGCCGCGCGGGCCGCGCTGGAGGGCGGCGAGGCGTCGGTGCAGCGGGTTGCGCTGGATTGCGGATTCGGCAACACCGAGCGCATGCGGCGTTCGTTCGTGCGGCTGCTGGGCCGGCCGCCAGCGCATTTCAGGGCGTCAGCATCGGAAGGGCGTTCACCCGTCTAGACGAGGCCCAGCGCCCCGAGAACGCCGCCGCCCAGCACCATCCAGACCAGCGACAGCCGCGTCTTGATCACCAGCACGACGGTCGCAGCCATCAGCGCGAGCGTGTTCCAGCGGTGGTCTTCCGCGCGCAGGAAGGGCAGGGCCAGCAGCCAGCCGGTGGCGATGATGAGGCCCAGCGTCAGCGGCGTCATGCCGGCGCCGAAGGCGCGCACGGCCAGGTGCTCGCGGTTGGAACGCGCCCAGCGAGTGGCCGACAGCGTCAGCAGCGTGGACGGCAGCATGATGCCGCCCATCGCCGCGGCAGCGCCGGGCAGCCCCGCGACGTTCCAGCCCAGCACGGCGACGAACAGGATGTTGGGCCCGGGGGCGGCCTGAGCCAGCGCGATGGACGTCGTGAAGTCGGTCTCAGTGAGCCAGCCGGTCTTGTCGACGAGGAAGCGGTGCATCTCCGGTACCGTCGTGATGGCGCCGCCGATGGACATCGGCGACAGCATCAGGAAATGCAGGAAGAGCGCCAGCAGGTCGACTGGCGTGCTCACCTCAGCCTCCACCAGGCGAGCGCCATGCCGCCGCCGCCCACCAGCGCCAGCACAGCGACTAGTGGCCAGCGCAGCAGGCCGATCAGCACGAATGCCGCGGCCGCCAGGCCCAGCGCCAGCGGCCGGCCCAGCGGACTCTTGCCCAGCGCCGGCAGCAGCTTGATGCCGGTGGCCACCACCAGCCCAGCCGACACGGCGCCCATGCCGCGCAGGGCGTTGGTGGCCAGCGGGTAGTGCGACAGCTGCGTGTAGCTGGCAGCCAGCGCCAGCACGATGACGGCCGGCAGCGACAGCATGCCGGCCAGCGCGGCCATCGCGCCGCGCGCGCCGAAGAAACGGTCGCCGACCATCATGGACAGGTTCACGACGTTGGGGCCGGGCAGCACCTGGGCAATGGCCAGGGTCTCGACGAACTCTTCCTTCGTCATCCAGCCCAGCCGCTCCACCAACTCCCGCTGCGCGACCGCCAACACGCCGCCGAAACCCTGCAACGCGAGCCGCGAGAAGGCCAGGTAGAGCTCGACGCAGGACTGCGGGCGGTTCACCGGATGACTTTGAGAGCCTCGGGGTTCACGATGTTCGTCGGCTGGTGGTTGATGAAGTTCAGCACGTTGTCGAAGGCGGCATCGAAGTACATCTCATAGCTGTCCTGCTCGACGTAGCCGATGTGCGGCGTGCAGACGGCGTTCTCCAGCCGCAGCAGCGGGTGGCCCTGCAGGATGGGCTCGCTCTCGAACACGTCGATGGCGGCCATGCCGGGGCGGCCGCGGTTGAGTGCCGATACGAGTGCGCCTTCCACCACCAGCTCGGCGCGCGAGGTGTTCACGAAGAGGGCTGTGGGTTTCATCTGGGCGAGGTCCTCGGGCGTGACGAGGCCGCGCGTGGCGTCGCACAGCCGCACATGAACCGACAGCACGTCGGCCTCGGCGAAGAAGGCCTCTCGCGAAGGCGCTGCCTCGTGGCCGTCGGCCTCGGCGCGGAGCCTCGATGGTTCGCTGCCCCAGACCATGACCTTCATGCCGAAGGCGCGGCCGTAGCTGGCCACTAACTGGCCTATGCGGCCGTAGCCCCATACGCCCAGCGTCTTGCCGCGCAGCACCAAGCCCACGCCGAAATTGGCGGGCATGGACGCGGCCTTGAGGCCGGCCTGCTGCCAGGCGCCGTGCTTGAGGTTACCGATGTACTGCGGCAGCCGGCGCATGGAGGCCATGATCAGCGCCCAGGTCAGCTCGGCCGGTGCTACCGGGTTGCCCACGCCCTCGGCGACGGCTATGCCCAGGCGCGTGCAGGCGTCCACGTCGATATGGGAGCCGGCGCGGCCGGTCTGGGAGATGAGCTTGAGCTTGGGCAGCTTTTCGAGCAATTGGCGCGGGAAGGCCGTGCGCTCGCGGATCAGCACCAGCACCTCGGCGTCGCGCAAGCGCACGGACAGCTGGCCGATGCCCTTGACGGTGTTGGTGAAGACCTTGGCGTTCAGGTGTTCCAGTTTGGCCGCGCAGCGCAGCTTGCGCACGGCGTCTTGGTAGTCGTCCAGGATGATGACGTTCATGGGGGCATCACGTTTTGGGCCATTGTGCCCCGGGCGTGGCGGTCGGCCGCAGGCGCGCAGAGGCGACTTCGGCCGCAAAAAGTGCGCGTTGCACGGTTCAATTGCACGGATCGGGCGGGGGGGAGAGGCGGAGAATCCGTGCCATGAGCCGCCATCCGGCCGCGCCACCGCCTTCCAACCCGGAATTACCATGGACATCGCCAGTCCGAGCATGCAGACCTTGAGCGTCCCGCAGGCCTTGCCGCCCGAATGGGACGGCTTGATGGCCGCCGTGCGTGCGCGCAGCCTCAGCCTGCCCGACGTGATGTCGCGTGCCAACCAGCTGCAGGCCGACGGTCAGCCGGATCTGGCCGGCCAGCTGTATCAAGCCTGGCTGGACCACAGCGACGGCCCGATGCGCCTGGTGGCCATGTACAACCTGGGCACGGTCTGGTCGTCGCTGCGCCGGCACGAGGATGCCGAACGCGTCTACCGCGAGGCGCTGGCGCTGAAGCCGGACTTCCTGCAGGCGCGCGTGAATCTGGGCCACCAACTGGAGCACCAGGGGCGCAAGGAAGAGGCGCTGCAGGCGTGGCGCGAGGTGGCCGACAGCGACACCACGGCCGAGGTCATGGGCACGTCGCCGCAGGAGATGCGGCTGCATGCGCTGAAGAACATGGCGAGGCTGCTGGAGCAGGAGCGGCGCTTTCCCGAATCCGAGGCGCTGATGCGGCGCTCGCTGGTGCTGCAGCCTGAACAGCCGGATGTGCTGCAGCACTATGTCCATATTCGCCAGAAGCAATGCGCCTGGCCGATCTACGAGCCGGTCGGCGAGGTCACGCCCAACCAGCTGCTGTCCAACACCTCGCTGCTGGCCATGCTGAGCTATAGCGACGACCCGGCTCTGCAGCTGATGGTGGCCCAGCGCTTCGTCGCCGAGAAGGTAACCAAGTACAAGGGGCCGCCGCTGCACGCCCGCGTCAAGCGCGAGGGCAAGGTGCGCATCGGTTACCTGTCGGGCGACCTGCGCATGCATGCGGTCGGCTTCCTGACGTCGGAGATCTTCGAGCTGCACGACCGTTCGCGGTTCGAGGTGTTTGCGTTCTGCTGGAGTGGCAACGACGGCACGCCTCATCAGGCGCGCATCCGCGCGGCGATGGACCACGTCATTCCGTTGCAGGGACGCAGCGACGAGGAGGCTGCCCAGCTGATTGCTGCGGCCGGCATCGACGTGCTGGTGGATCTGCAAGGCCTGACCAACGGCGCCCGGCCGGACATCCTCGTGCGCCGGCCGGCGCCGGTGCAGGTGAGCTACCTCGGCCTGCCGGCCACGTCGGCTATCCCGGGTGTCGACTGGATCATTGCCGACCGCTACGTGATGCCGCCCGAGTACCTGCCGTACTGCACGGAGCGGCCCATCTACCTGAAGCACTGCTACCAGTCCAGCGACCGCAAGCGTCCCGTTGGCAGCACGCCCACGCGTGCACAGGTCGGGCTGCCGGAGGAAGGCTTCGTCTTCTGCTCGTTCAACAACAACCACAAGTACACCCAGCCGATGTTCGAGGCCTGGATGCGGATCCTGGCCGCCGTGCCGGGCTCGGTGCTGTGGCTGCTGGCGGACAACGACAAGGCCCGCGAGAACATGCTAGCCCATGCCGCGCGCATGGGCGTGTCGGCTGACCGGCTGTACTTCGCGCCGCGCGCCGCGCCGCCAGACTACCTGGCCCGCTTCCAGTTGGCCGACCTGGTGCTGGACACCTTCCCGTTCAACGCCGGCACGACGGCCAACGACTGCCTGTGGATGGGCACGCCCATCCTGACGCTGAGCGGCCGCAGCTACATCTCCCGCATGGCGGGCAGCCTGCTGCATGCGGTGGGACTGCCTGAGCTGGCCGTCACGACGCTGGCCGACTACGAGCGCATGGCCGTGCTGATCGGGTCGAACCCGGCGCGGGCGCGCTCGTACAAGCGCTACCTGGCCGAGCACGGCCGCTCGTCGCCGTTGTTCGACATGCCTGGCCTGGTGCGCGACATGGAAGACCAGTTCGAGCAACTGGCGCTGGCGCGCCGCTGAGCGCTGAGACGGAGTAGCCCCGGTGCCGCCTTCCCCTCGCCGCGATGACTTCTTCGACCCGCCCGCCGAGGGCGGTCGACGCGGCCCGCACCTCGCGGAGGCACCGCCCGCGCCGCCGCGGCGGCCCGAGGCCGAGGACGTGGCCGGTGCAGGCGCCGACCTCGGCGACCCGCTGCTGCATGCGCTGGTCTGGCTGACGCAGTACCACGGCCGGCCGCGTTCGGCGGCGTCGCTGCGTGCTGATGGTGCGGCCGATGGCGCGCTGGCGCCCGACCAGGCCGTGCGCCTGATGCGCGAGGCCGGTTACGACGCCGCAATGCAGCGCCGCGCGCTGGAGCAGATCAACGGCCTGATGTTGCCCGCCGTGCTGCTGCTCAAGGGCGGTGATGCCTGCCTGCTGGTGCGCCCCCTCAGCGACGGCGCCGGCCGCTTCGAGGTGGTGTTTCCCGGTGCCGACGCCAAGGCCTGCGAGGCATCGCTGACGGAGCTGCAGGACGAGTACAGCGGCTTCTGCCTGTTGGTCAGCCCGGCCGAGGTGCCGCGCGCGCAGGCCCGCGCCCACCACCACCTGATCCAGCTGGACGCGACTGACCACTGGCTGTGGGGCACGCTCAAGCGCTTCATGCCCTATTACCGCGGCGCCATGCTCGCCGCGCTGCTGAGCAACGTGCTGATGCTGGGCACCGGCATGGTCACGGCGGTCATCTACGACAAGGTCATCCCGCACCAGGACGCACTGGCCACGCTGTGGACGCTGGTCATCGGGGGCGCGTTGTGCGTAGCCTTCGACCTGTTCGCCAAGCACCTGCGGGCCGACCTGATCGACCTCGCCGGCCGCAAGGCCGACCTCATCATCGGCTCGCGGCTGTTCAAGCACATCCTGTCCATCCGCATGGAGCACCGGCCTGCGTCGGCGGGCTCCTGTGCCCACTACATGGGCCAGGTGGAGACGGTGCGGGATTTCTTTGCCTCGGCATCGATGTCCGTCATCAGCGACGTGCCCTTCATTCTGATCTTCATCGGCATGATCTTCGTCGTCGGCGGGCCGCTGGGCTGGGTGGTCACGCTGATCGTGCCGCTGATGCTGATCGGCATCCTCGTGTTGCAGCGCCTGGTGCGCCGCGCCGTGCGCACCGGCATGGCCGAGCATGCGGAGCTGCAGGGCAACCTCGTGGAGGCGCTGGAAGGGCTTGAGGACGTCAAGACCTCCGGCGCGGCGCCGCAGTTCCAGCACCGCTACGAGCTCAGCAATGCCGTGGCGGCGGAGTCCGGCCACCGCATGCGCAGTATGCACGGGCTCATCAGCCACCTGACGCATTCCATGTACCAGGTCAACACACTGGTCATGTTGCTGGTGGGCGTCTATCTGATCCGCGATGGCGCGATCACGCAGGGTGCACTGGTGGGTTCCATCATGTTCTCCATGCGTGCGCTGGCGCCGCTGGGAGCGCTGGTTGGGCTGGTCACGCGCTACCAGGGCGCGCGCGCCGCGCTGCAGAGCCTGGACACGCTGATGAGCAAGCCGACCGAGCGCCAGCAGGGGCAGCATTACGTGCCGCTGAGCCAGGTGAGCGGCCGCGTGGGCCTGAACGACGTGGGCTTCAGCTATCCGCCGCCCGTGCCGGGACAGGCGGCGCCCAAGGTGTTGAACGGCGTGTCGCTGCGCATCGAGGCCGGCGAGCGCATCGCCATCCTTGGCCGCATCGGCAGCGGCAAGTCCACCGTGCTGCGGCTGCTGGGCGGGCTCTACCAGCCGACCGAGGGCATGGTCGAGGTCGAAGGCATCGACCTGCGCCAGGTAGACCCAGCCGAGTACCGCGCCCATGTGGGCTTCGTGTCGCAGGAGCCGCGGCTGTTCCACGGCTCGTTGCGCGACAACGTGCTGATGGGCCGCAGCGACGTGGACGCCGCGCGGCTGGTCGAAGTGGCCAAGCTGACCGGTCTGGACCGTGTCGTCTCGTCGCATCCGCAAGGCTGGGACCTGCCGGTGGGCGAGATGGGCGCCATGTTGTCGGGCGGCCAGCGGCAGTTGGTGGCGCTGGCGCGGGCGCTGGTCAACCGGCCGAAGATCCTGCTGATGGACGAGCCCACCAGCTCGATGGATGCGCAGTCGGAGATGAGCTTCTTGCGGCAGCTGAAGCAGGCCTCCGACGGCGTGACGCTGGTGGCTGTGACGCACCGGCCGGCAGTGCTGGAGCTGGTCACCCGCGTCGTGGTCATGGACAACGGCAAGGTTGTGCTGGACGGTCCGCGCGACAAGGTACTGGCCGCCTTGTCCGGCGTGCGTCCCGCGGCCGAGCAGCAGCCGCAGGTGCACATGCACCCGGCCGCGCAGCCCGTGCAGCGGCAGGCCTCGGTGTGACGTTGCGACCGACGGCGAGTGAGGCGTGATGGCAGCGGCCCGACACGACGGCATGTTCACCAGCGCGCTGGCCAATGCGCTGGCTGACGAGCCACTGCCGCGCTCGATGTGGGCGCTGTACCTGCTGGCGGCGGCGCTGTTCGCCGCCGTCGCCTGGGCCAGCATCGCGAAGGTGGATCAGCTGAGCCGTGTGCAAGGCCGCGTCGTGCCTGAGGCGCGGGAGCAGGTCATCGCCAGTCTGGACAGCGGCCTGTTGGCCGAGCTGAAGGTGCGCGAGGGCGAGGAGGTGCAGGCCGGCCAGGAGCTGGCGCGCCTGGATCCGACCCGTGTGGAGGCGCAGGAGAACGAGGGCGCGCTGCGCCGCACGGCGATGCGTGTGGCCGTGGCGCGGCTACGGGCTGAGGCCTATGGCAGCCGTTTCGAACTGCCGGCCGACGTGCCGCCCAAGGCCGAGGCCGTGCAGCTGGAGCGGCAGGCCTACGAGGCCCGCCAACGTCTGCTGGACGAGGCAGTGTCCAGCCTGGATCGCAGCATCGGGCTGCTGGCCAAGGAGCTGAAGGTGGCGCAGGAGCTGTCGGCGCGCGGGCTCATGTCCGAGGTCGAGGTCATGCGTGTGAACCGCCAGATCAACGACCTGCGCCAGCAGCGCCAGGAACGCATCAGTCGCTTTCGCCAGGACGCCAGCCAGGAGCTGACGCGTCAGGAGAACGAACTGGCCGCGCTCGACGAGCAGCAGGTGGTTCGCCAGGACGCGATGAAGCGCACGGTGCTGCGCTCGCCGGTGCACGGCATCGTCAAGAACATCCGCATCACGACGCTGGGCGGCGTGGTCGGCAGCGGCGCGCCCATCATGGAGATCGTGCCCCTGGGCGAGGCGGTGCTGATCGAGGCCCGCGTGCCACCCAGCGAGGTGGGTTTCATCCAGGTCGGCCAGCGTGCGATCATGAAGATCACCGGCTACGACTACAACATCAACGGGGGCCTGGAAGGCCGGATAGAGACCATCAGCGCCGACACGCTGGGTGACAACGAGAAGATCACCGCCACGGGAGATGCACGCTATTACCGCGCGCTGGTGCGCGCCGACCACAACACCCTCACGCGCAACGGCAAGCCGCTGCCGGTCATCCCTGGCATGAGCGCCACGGTCGAGATCAAGACAGGCGAGCGCACCGTGCTCAGCTTCGTGCTGCGGCCGCTGATGAAGAGCCAGGAAGCGCTGAAGGAGCGCTGACAAGCGGTCGATCGTGAGTGCCGTGGCGGCGAGTGCGTCCGCGGAATAGGCCACCCCATCCGCCGTTTCTCGCGTCTTCTCGGCTGTGGGCGCCATGGTCTAGTGAAGGTTGTGTCTCCTGCCGCTGTACCGCCCATGCGCGCCATCTCCCGCCTTCTGTTGCTCACCCTGGCCTGTGGCATCGCCATGCCTGCCTGCGCGCAGCTGCGGTGCGGCGAGGATGACAGTTCCGTCCTCAATGACAAGGCCAGGGGCGTGGACCTGTCGGTCGCGTCCAGCGATCCGCGCGGCCAACTGGTCACGCTGGTGGACACGGCGCTGCGCCGCAGCGAGCAGATCGGCGCGGCCACGCTGCTGGCGCAGGCCGCACGCGAGGACTGGGTGCAGGCCAGCGAGGCCGGCCAGCCTAGCGTCAACGCCACAGTCAGCGGCGCCGCTGCCGGCCAACAGGTCGGCAGCGTGCGCCAGCACCAGGTGCAGTCCCAGTTGTCGCTGGGCTTCAGCATGCCGCTGTGGGATGCCGGCCGCGTCGCCTACAACGCGGCCTGGCGGGCGCAGCTCGCCGAGGCGTCGCGCCAGGGGCTGTTCAATGCGCAGCAGCAGATCGCCGTGCAGGTCGTCAACTACTCGCTCGACCGTGGCCGCCTGCTGCTGCAGGCGCAGATCTACCGCCAGTACATGCGCCGCATGGCCTGCCTCGTGGAGGCGCTGGAGGGCATCGTCAAGGTCGACAAGGGTCGGGCCAGCGAGCTGATCCAGGCGCAGAAGAGCCAGATGACCGCCGAGCTGTCAATGGAGCAGACCGTCAGCGCGCTGCGCTCGACCGAGTTCCGCCTGAAGCGCCTGGTAGGGGATGACCTGCCGCCCAGCGCCAGCTACGCCACCGTACTGAACCAACTTCCGGACATCGAGTCGCTCAAGCGCGCCGCGGCCGACGCGCCGGACCTGCTGAACCTGCAGGCCAACTCGCGGGCGCAGCGCCGCTATGCGCAGAGCGTTGCTGCGCAAGGTAAGCCCCAGGTCAACCTGGGCGGCACCGGCATCGCCACCGTGGCGCGACCCGGCAGCAAGGCCGGCGAGTGGAATGCAGGCGTCAGCCTGACCGTGCCCATCCTGCAACCCGGCCAGCAGGCCGCCGAGCAGGCGGCTCGCCAGCGTGCCGAAGCGGCCGAGGCGCAGGAGCGCGATTCGCTCAACGCCAAGATCTACCAGATGAGCGACCTGTACAGCACCGCCGAGGCGGCGCTGGACCGCTCGCGCCGCATCGTGGACATCCTGCGCAACAGCGAACGCCTGCGCGCTGCCACGCTTGTTCAGTGGCAGCAGATGGGCCGGCGCTCGCTGTTCGACGTGATGGGCGCGGAGTCGGACTACTATTCCCTGCGCGTCGCGCAGCTCAGCACGCTGTTCGAGGCGCAGCAATCGCTGGCCATGCTGTGGTCCATGGGACCGGGCGTCATGGCCGCGCTGCGTTGATGCGGGCCGCCCGTAGAGGCGGCCTTTCTTCGACTGGACGTCATCTGGAGACCGCGTGAGCGAAGTCGTCACGGTGCTGCACCGCTTTGATCTGCCGATGGCAGCGGCCCTGGTCGCCGACAAGGGCTGCCGCGCCTTCTTGCCCGACCCGGTCATCTACGACCGTGCGCTGGGGCAGGGCATCGCCGCGCCGCTGGTGCATGTGCGTTCAAGCGCCGACATCGCTGGTGCCGCGTTCACCGATGCGCAGCGCGACGCTCGGGCGCTGTGCCGTGACCTGGGCGAAGTGCTGGCCGCCATCGCGCCGGCCGCGGTGGACGGCGCGTGGAGTGGCCACCGCATCTTTCATCTGCTCTGGACGCTGCATGGCTACCGCCGGATCTGGCCCGAAGTGCTGGCCCAGCATACGCACGACCATTGGCACGTGCTGCTGCCGCAGCAAGCCCACACCTATGGCGTGCACTCGTTCGTGCCGGGGCTGCTGCTGGTTAACGAGCTGCGTGATCGCGGCCTGCACCACACGGCGTACGGCTTCGATTGCCCGGGCCTGGATGCCTACCAGTTGCCGGACCTGCGCCAGTTGCCGGCGGCGCTGGACCTGATCGCCCATGTGCCGACCTGCGGCCACGATGCACGCTACATCGCTGATGAACTTCGCGCCAGCGGCCTGCGCGTGGGCGCGCTCAGCCCGCAGATGTACGACGTGCCGCTGGACGGCGTTCCGGCGAGCGGCCTGGTCGGGCTGCCCGAGGTGCGGGCGTTGCTCGGTGCCCAAGCCTGCGCGCGCGTGCAGGCGCTGCGCGTGCCGATCGAAGACGTGCTGCGGCGGCATCTGGTGCGCTGGATCGCGCAGCCGCGCTTTCTGGACCTGCAGCTGCAGGCGCTGTGGGAAGCGCTGGAGGCGCAGACCTTGTTCTATCTGTGGCTGGAGCAGCACTTCGCCGGCCGCCCGCCGCGCCAGCTTCTGATCTCCAACCACGATGCCACCGTGCACGGCGCGCTGATGACCTACGCCCGCGAGCAGGGCATGGCGACTCTCGTGCTGCCGCACTCGCGCGTTCACAACCTGGCGATCAAGAGTGATGGTCTGGCGCCGCTGTGCCTGCACCATGCGATGCAGGACGGCCCTTGCCTGGACCTCGCCGATCGCGTGCTGCCCAGCGGCCCGTTGCGCTACCCGGGCGATTGGCAAGCCCCGGCCGAGACCGGCGAGCTGCGCACCGTCGGCCTGGTGCTCAACGGTATCAGCGCCAACGGCATGTGCATGGTGGACTTCACCGCCTACGCCGGCGCGGTGCAGGGCTGGCGGGACTGGGCCGCACAGCGCGGCCTGACGCTCAAGCTGCGCGTGCGCGCGGTTGAGACGCCGGTGACGCTGGTCGCCCAGTGCCTGCAGACGGACGTGGACGGCCTGATGCAGAACACGCAGGGCAGCCTGCTGGAATTCGCGCGCGGCTGTGACCTGACGCTGGGTTTCGACGTGCCGACGTCCGGCCTGCAGGACCTGGTGCGTGAGGGCCTGGCCGTCATGCAGGTGGAGTTGCGGCCGCTGGCCTGGCACGAGTGGAGCATCGTGGATGAACGCGTCGTGCCCCGCTATGGCATGGTCGAAGCCCAGCAGCGGCTTGCGCTGATGCAGGCCAATGCGTCGGTGTTCGCACGCTACCGGCGCGCGCAGTTCGATGCGGCTCGTGCGCGCACGGCCGACGCGCGACCGCTGCGCGACTGGCTACGCCGCTGACGGCTCCGCGGCGGCCCAGCGATCCACCGGCAACGCCAATTCCAGCCGTGTGAACAGGTGGCTGGCGAATCCCTGCTTGAAGTCTGAGATCGCGACCTGCTTGGCGCTCGGCGCCGGCTGGTCCTGCGGGCAGCTGCGCTCACCCAGCCGGTACCAGGGAATGCCCAGCGCCACGAGCCGCTCGATCGCCACCTGCTGCACGACATGGCCCAGCGGCTTGTCGAACAGCGTGCGGTCGTAGACGCCCACTCCGTACATCGCCTCGTCGCGCGTGTGCTCGATGAAGCCGCCGCCGACCAGTCGACCGTCGGCTGGGTCGCGTAGCAGCACCGCGAAGGCCCAGCCCTGACGGATCCAGTCCAGCTGGTACGCCCAGGTCACGTCGGCGCGGGTGCGCCGGCCGGCCACCGTGATGTGAAGCTGCTTGAACTCTTCCCACGCTGCCGCGTCGGCATGACCGGCGTCCAGCAGCTGAACCTGCCAGGCGCGCAGGCCCGTGTTGATGAGCGCCTTGTAGCTCTTGCGGAAACTGCTGCGCACATCTGCCAGCGGCCGCTGCAGGTCGGCGAAGAGATCGTGTTTCACACTGACGGCCGCTCCGGCTGCCAGCCACTGGCGGTACCAGTCGTCCTGGCCGCGCCCCTCCTGCGGCGGCATGCAAGGCTGCTCGAACAGCAGCGTTTGGCAGCCCAGCGAGGTGGCCAGCAGGCGCAGCAGCTGCATGAGCCGTGCGCAGAGCTTCTTGATCGTGCCGGCGGGCAGCGTCGCGGCGAACAGCGGCGGCGTGATGCGGCTGCCGTTGCCGCTGAGGTGCGCATGATCGTCCACGTGGGTCAGCAGCAGCGGGAACACGCCGCAGGGTCGGCCGTCGTGCATCAGCACGAGACTCAGGTCCTGCAGCTGCTCTTGCGACTCCCGCAGGTAGCACACCTGGTAGTCCAGCACGCCGGGCGCGTACGTCATCAGCTGGTAGGGCGCGGCCTGCCACGCGGTTTGCCACGCGTGCCGGTCGTCGACGTAGCGAAGGGCGGCTAGGCCGCAGCGGTCCAGCAGCGCGTTCAGGTCGATGTCGGGCATGGGGCGGGCAGCAGGGCGCGTAGTGGGGCGAAGGTCGGCCGCATGCTCGCACACCGCCGCCCCTGCCCTGGATCTGAAAAGCGCGGCTCCAGGCCACCAGTTGGCGCGAGAAGCGCATTGGCGCGCGGGCAGTTCACCGCTTCACTGCGGGCTCCCGCATGCCAACATGCAGGGATCACGACGGAGGGGTCATGGAATTGTCAGAAGCCGCGCAGGCGTGGCGGGGCTGCGGGATCGAGGCGGGCGACAGCCTGCTGCTGCACAGCGACAGCCTGCGCTGGTCGGTGGGGCGGCGCCGCGCCGGTCTGCCGTGGTCAGCCGAGGCGCTGCTGGACAGCCTGCTGGAAGCGGTGAGCCCCGGCGGCACGCTGCTGCTGCCGCTGTTCAACTTCGATTTTGCGGCCGGCAAGCCGTTCGACATGCGCAGCACGCCCTCCCACATGGGCGCGCTGACGGAGGCGGCGCGCAGGCATCCGCAGGCCGTGCGGACGGGCCACCCCATCTATTCCTTCGCGGTGATTGGCGCGCATGCGCCAGCCGTGCGCGGGCTCGACAACTTCAGCGGCTACGGTGCGGACTCTCCTTTCGCCCTGCTGCGCGAGTGGGACGGCAAGGTCGGCGTGCTGGACTTGAGCGACCAGGCCAGCATGACCTATCACCATCATGTCGAGGAGATGTGCGCGGCGCCGTGGCGCTATCACAAGGTGTTCGAGGGCGATTACACCGACGCCTTGGGCACCACGTGTCGCAAGCGCTACGGGCTGTATGTGCGTGACCTGGCCGCCGGTGTGCAGACGTGGGTGGAGCCGATGGGCGAGCGGCTGTGGGCACAGGGCCTGTGGCAGGGGTGCCGGCCCATGCAGGGCGCGGGCCTGCGCTGGGTGCGGGCGCGTGCGCTGTTCGACGAAGTGGCCGGCGTCATCCGACGCGGTGAGGCCGAGAACCTGTTGTACCGGATCGGAGAGAAGGCATGAGCGACCTTGCACTGGGCCAGGAGATGCATGACCTGTGCCGCGACCTGTTCCCGATCTGCCGCTCGCTGACGGGTGAGGGATTCCGTCAGTCCCTGCGGATGCTGCAGGCGCGGTTCGAACCGCTGGCGATGCACGAGGTACCCAGTGGCACGCCGGCATTCGACTGGACCGTGCCGCTGGAATGGAACCCGCGAGCGGCGTGGATCGAGACGCCGGACGGCCGGCGCATCTGTGATTTCGCCACCCACAACCTGCATCTGCTGGGCTACTCGGAGGCGGTCGATGCCGAGCTGTCGCTGGAAGACCTGCAGCCCCACCTCCATTCGCTGCCGGAGCAGCCGGACGCCATTCCGTACGTCACGTCCTACTACAGCCGCCGCTGGGGGTTCTGCATGCGCCACCGCGAGCGCGAGGCGCTACAGCCGGGACGCTACCGCGTGCATGTGGACGCCACGCTGGCCCCCGGCGTGCTGAACTACGGCGATGCGCTCATCCCGGGCGACTCGCCGCAGGAAGTGCTGATCTCGACCTACCTGTGCCATCCGTCGATGGCCAACAACGAGCTCAGCGGGCCGGTCGTCAGCCTGTACCTCGCGCGCTGGCTCGCCGCGCTGCCGCGGCGGCGGTACAGCTATCGGCTGGTCATCGTGCCCGAGACGATCGGTGCCATCGTCTATCTGAGCCGGCACCTCGCGAAGCTGCGCGAGCGGGTCGTGGCGGGCTATGTCGTCACCTGCGTGGGTGACGAGCGGGCGCATTCCTTCCTGCCATCGCGCCGCGGCGGAACGCTGGCCGATCGTGCGGCGCTGCATGTGCTGGGCCACCTCGCGCCTGGCTTTGCCAGCTACAGCTTTCTGGACCGCGGCAGTGACGAGCGCCAGTACTGCAGCCCGGGTGCGGACCTGCCGGTGGCGTCGATGATGCGCACTAAGTATGGTTGCTATCCCGAGTACCACACGTCACTGGATGACCTGCAACTCGTCACGCCAGCGGGGCTGGCCGGGGGCTTCGAGGCGCTGCAGCGTGCGATCGAGTGCATCGAGATGGACGAGGTCCTGCAGGCCCGCCAGCCCTGCGAGCCTCAGCTTGGCAAGCGCGGGCTGTACCCGACGCTTAGCACGAAAGAGTCCGGCCGCCAGGTGCAGGCGATGATGGACCTGCTGGCCTACTGCGACGGCAGCGAGAGTCTGCTGCAGGTGGCCGACCGCATCGGTCAGCCGCTGTGGACGTTGCGGCCGACGATCGAAGCCTTGAAGCAGCACGGCCTGCTGGACGTGGTGGCCGGTGATCTCTGGCGCTGAACCGGCGCTATTCCGGCGCTGGCGCAGTACAAGGCTGGCTATATTGGCTGCTGGCGCCCCGCGCCTTTTTCATTCACGGAACATGCCCATGAGCAACCAGGATCTGCTTCGCAACGCTTTCGTCACCGTGCTGGGTCTGCCCCCGGAACAGGTCAGCGACGAGCTGACCTACGGCAGCGTGGCACAGTGGGATTCGGTGGCGCACATGTCGCTGATCACGGAGCTGGAGGAGGTCTTCGGCGTCATGCTCGAGACCGAGGACATCATCGGCTTGAGCTCCATGGTCGAGGCCAGGCGCATCCTGTCCAAGTACGGCGTCGCGTTCTGAAGCCATGGCGCTGCACATCGGGCTGAATGGCAAGGTGGCGGTCGTCACCGGGGCGGGCAGCGGCATCGGCCGTGCCTGCGCACTGGCGCTGGCCAGCGCGGGCGCCGCCGTCGTGCTGGCGGGTCGCCGCGAGGCCGCGCTGGCAGAGACGGCCACCGCCATCGCGGCGTTGCCTGATGCGCCGGCCACGCTGGTGCAGGTCTGCGACGTGGCCGACCCGCAGGCCGTGCGCGACCTGTTCCAGACCGTGTTCAAGCAGTTCAAGCGGCTGGACGTGCTGGTGGCCAACGCCGGTGTCATGGACGATGCGCTGATCGGCATGGTCACGCCCGACCTGATCGAGCGCGTGTTCGCCACGAACACCCACGGCCTGCTGTATTGCAGCCAGTACGCGAGCCGGTTGATGGCGCGTAGCGGCGGCGGCAGCATCGTCGCGCTGGGGTCCATCGTCGGCCAGCAGGGCTTTGCCGGGCAGTCGGTCTATGCCGGAGCGAAGGCCGCCGTCGTCGGCGTGGCGCGCTCGCTGGCCAAGGAACTGGCCGCGCAGCAGATCCGCGTGAACGTGGTGGCGCCCGGATTCATCGAGACCGCGCTGACCGCGGCGCTGCCGCCGGAGCGGCGCAGTGCGGCTGTGTCGTCGGTGGCGCTGGGCCGGGCCGGCCTTCCCGAGGACGTGGCCGACGCCGTGCTCTTCCTGGCAAGCGACATGTCCCGCTACGTGACCGGCCAGGTGCTGGGCATCGACGGCGGCATGAGGCTGTGATGCCCTGGGCCCGCGCGCCGTACTGGGAGCTGGAACGGTTCGGCGAGGGCCTGGCTGTCCGTGACGAGCGGTCACAGTCGCTGACCTACCGCGAACTGGCGGCGCTCGCCGATGCCGCCGCGGCCGTGCTGCGCCCTGCCCAGGTCTTCGGCCTGAGCTGCGCCAACACGCGTGCCGGCCTGGCGCTCTATCTTGGCGCCTTGCGCCGCGGCGCCGTGCCGTTGATGCTGGACGGCGCGCTGGCGGCACCGGCCCGCGCGGCGCTGCTCGCTGCCTATGGCGTCGGTGCCTGTTTCGATGCTGCCACCGCGGCGTGGACCGGCGATCCGGCCACCGCCGCCACGCCGCCCGTGCATGACATGCTGGGCCTGCTGCTGTCGACGTCGGGCAGCACCGCGTCGCCCAAGCTCGTGCGGCTGTCGCGCGACAACCTCGCTGCCAATGCCGGCAGCATCGCCGCCTATCTGGGTCTGGGTCCGCAAGAGGTGGCCATCACGACGCTGCCCATGCACTACTCCTTCGGTCTGTCGATCGTCAACAGCCATCTGGGTTGCGGCGCGCGTGTCGTGCTGACGGAGGACACCGCGGCGCAGGCGGCGTTCTGGCAGCGCATGCGCGACGAGTCGGTCACGAGCCTGTCGGGCGTGCCCACGCTGTGGCGGCTGTTGCGGCGGCTGCGCTTCGAGCGCATGGCCTTGCCGGCACTGCGCACGCTGACGCAGGCCGGCGGTCGGCTCGAGCCTGATGAGATTGCCGCGTTGGCCGCGGACGCCAGCGCCGCCGGGCGGCGCCTGTTCGTCATGTACGGTCAGACCGAGGCGACGGCGCGCATCGCCTATGTGCCGCCCGCGCAGCTGCAGCACAAGGCCGGCAGCATCGGCATCGCCATCCCTGGTGGCGAGCTGGGTGTGCTGGCGGCCAACGGCCAGCTGGCGCCGGAGGGACCAGCCGACGGCGAGCTGGTGTACCGCGGCCCGAACGTCATGCTGGGCTATGCCGAGACCCCGGCCGACCTGCTGCGCGGGGCCGAGGTGGACTGGCTGCGCACCGGCGACCTGGCCCGCCGCGACGCCGACGGCTTCCACTGGATCACCGGCCGGCTCAAGCGCTTCGTGAAGCTGTTCGGCCACCGCATCAATCTGGACGAGGTCGAGGCCGGCCTGCGTGCGCGCGGCCTGCAGGCCGCCGTGGTGGGGCGCGACGACCGGCTGCAGCTGGCGGTCGTGGGGCAGGGCGCCGATGCCTGCCAGGCGCTGGCGCGTGAGTTGGCCGCCGAGCTGCGCTGCACGCACCAGGCGGTGCAGGTCTGGCCGGTAGACGCGCTGCCGCTGGGCAGCAACGGCAAGCCGCTGTATGCGCGACTGCAGGCGCTGCTGGACGAGCGCGAGGCCGCCCATGCTTGAGTCCGACGAGTTCCTCTCCTGGCCGGTGTACGACGCCGAACGGGCGCTCAAGCGCTCGCGGCTTGAGCCGGCGCTGCAGGCACTGACTCGCCATCACGCGGCGGCCTGCGCCGACTATGGCCGCCTGCTGGCCGCCTACGGCATCGCGCCCGACGCGCCGATGACGCTGGAGCAGCTTCCCTTCGTGCCGGTGCGGCTGTTCAAGCACCGGCTGCTGTCCAGCGTGTCGCCCGAGCAGGTGTTTAAGACGCTGACGTCGTCGGGCACCACCGGCCAGGCGCCATCGCGCATCGTGCTGGACAAGCTCACCGCGCAGCGCCAGACCACGGCCCTGGCGCGCATCATGCAGAACTTCCTCGGCCCTGCGCGGTTGCCGATGCTGATCGTCGACCACCCCGGCGTCATCAAAGACCGGCACAGTTTCTCGGCGCGCGGCGCCGGCATCCTGGGGCTGTCCAATCTCGGCCGGCAGCATGTCTATGCGCTGCGCGACGACATGAGTCTGGACCTGGAGGCGCTGCGCGCCTTTGCCGAGCGTCACCGCGGGCAGCCCAAGCTGGCCTTCGGCTTCACCTTTATGGTCTGGCAGCACTTCGCGCAGGCGCTGCGGGCGGCCGGCGAGCGGGTCGACCTGTCGGGCCTGGTGCTCATCCACAGCGGCGGCTGGAAGAAGCTGGTCGACCAAGCTGTCGACAACGCCACCTTCAAGGCCCGCCTGCGTGACCTGCTCGGCGACGTGCGCATCCACAACTTCTACGGCATGGTCGAGCAGGTCGGCTCCGTGTTCGTCGAATGCGAGCAGGGCTACCTGCACGCACCGGCCTTTGCCGACGTGCTGGTGCGTGACGCGACCGACTGGTCGGTGCTGCCGCCCGGCCGGGAGGGACTGCTGCAGGTGCTGTCCTGCCTGCCGCACAGCTATCCCGGCCACAGCCTGCTGACCGAGGATCGCGGTGTGCTGCTGGGCGAGGATGACTGCCCGTGCGGGCGCCGCGGCCGCTACTTCCATGTGCACGGCCGCCTGCCGCGCGCCGAGCTGCGTGGCTGCAGCGACACGCAACCCGGCCTGGCTGCCCAGGCGTGATGAAGATGTCCGAACCCGAAGTGCTGCTGCCGACAGGCGGCCGTCTTGAAGACCTGGCCGCGGCCGGCAACCTGCCCGTGTTCGGCGAGCCGCAGCTGGCGTTTGCCGCTGCGCTGGCGCGTGCGTTGACGCAGTCGGCCGACGCGCGGGCCCATCCGGAGCTGGTGGCCCTCGGCTTCTGGCTGCGACCAGCGCACCTGCGGGCGCTGGTCGACCGGCAGCGTGCCCGCGTCGAGGGCGCTTGGTTGCAGCCACGCGGCCTGTGCTTCCACGTCGCGCCGGGCAATGTGGACACCATCTTCGTGTACTCGTGGATGCTGTCGCTGCTGTGCGGCAACCGCAGTGTGATCCGGCTGTCTTCCCGCGACAGCGAGCAGACGCGCTGTTTGCTGGCGCAACTGGCGGCGCTGCTGGCGCTGCCTGAATGGGCCGAGATCGCCAGCCGCGTGATGGTGCTGCGTTATGGCCACGACGAGGCCATCAGCGCCCAGCTCAGCGCAGCGTGCGACATGCGCATCATCTGGGGCGGAGATACGGCCGTGCGCGCGTTGCGGGCGCTGCCGCTGCCGCCCACGGCGACCGAGCTGTGCTTCCCCGACAAGTTCTCTGTCGCCGTGCTGGACATCGCCGCCGTGGCCGCGCTGGACGACACCGCGCTGGCGCAGTTGGCGCACCGTTTCACGGCCGACGCCTACAGCTTCGGCCAGATGGCCTGCTCGTCGCCGCGCCTCGTGCTGTGGCACGGTGGGCCCGCGGCCGCGCGGGCGGTCGCGGCGCGCTTCTGGCCGGCGGTGGAACGGCGCGTCGCCGACTTCGCCCACGGGCTGGAGGCGGCGGATGCGATGAACAAGCGTGTCGCCGTGGACCTGCTCGCGATGGAGCGGCCCGGCGTGCACGTGCTGCCGGCGACGCGCAGCGAGGTGCAGCGCGTGTGGCTGGATGCGCCCGCGGTGCTGCCCGAGGCGCATTGCGGAGGCGGTCTGTTCCACGAGGCGAGCTTCGAGCAGTTCGCGCAGCTGGCGCCGTTGTGGAGCCGGCGCGTGCAGACCGTGTCGCAGTTCGGGCTCGGCGCCGAACGCTGGCAGGCCTGGCTGGCCGAAGGCCCGGTCGGCGGCATCGATCGCATCGTGCCGGTCGGCCGGGCGTTGGATTTCGACCCGGTCTGGGATGGTCAGGACCTGTGGACGGCGTTCACGCGCCGCATTGGCTGGGTCGCCTGAGCACCGCCACGCGGGCGGGCCGTCAGGCCAGGCAATCCCAGTTCACGGCCGTGCCGGGTTCGAGATCGCGGCTGGCGCGGCGGCCCAGCACGAGGTCGTAGAACTTGGGTGGCAGGCCAAAGCCGGGCCGCACGATGCGGACGTTGGCCGGCGTCAGCGGCTCGCCGGCCTTGACGGCGGCCGAGATGTACAGCGATCGGCGATAGGCGCGCGACTTCTCCTCAGCGGCTGTGCCGCCGTAGGCGACGCGCCCCAGCCCTTGCCAGGCCCGCTCGGTCTCCACGCGCAACAGCTTGAACTCCTCGGGCTCCAGCGAGAACGCCGAGTCCACGCCGCCGTCGGCACGCCGCAGTGTGAAGTGCTTCTCGATCAGTGTGGCGCCCATCGCGACGGCCGCGATGGCGACGCCCACGCCCATCGTGTGGTCCGACAGGCCCACTTCACAACCGAAGGTCTCGCGCAGGTTCGGGAGGGTTCGCACATGCGTGTTCTCGGGCGTGGCCGGGTAGGTGCTCGTGCACTTGAGCAGGATCAGCGGGCCGGCGCCGGCGGCTCGCGCGGTGCGCACGGCCTCGTCGATCTCGGCCACGGTGGCCATGCCGGTGGACATGATCATCGGCTTGCCGGTACCGGCCACCTTGCGGATCAGCGGCAGGTCGGTCAGCTCGAACGACGCGATCTTGTACGCCGGGACGTTCAGGCTCTCGAGGAAGTCCACCGCCGTGTCGTCGAACGGCGTGCTGAAGCAGTGCATCCCGAGCGCTGCGGCGCGCGCCATGATGGGCGCGTGCCAGTCCCACGGCGTGTGCGCCTCGGCGTAGAGGTCGTGCAGGTGGCGCCCGGCCCACAGGCTGTTCTTGTCCTGCACGACGAAGTCGGGCGCGTCCACCTTCAACGTCATCGTGTCGGCCGTGTAAGTCTGCAGCTTGATGGCGTCGGCACCGGCGGCGGCGGCTGCGTCGACGATCTGCAGCGCGCGCTCCAGCGACTGGTTGTGGTTGCCGGACATCTCGGCGATGAGGTAGGGGCGCTGCTGGGCGTTGACGGGGCGCTCGGCGATGTGCATGGCGGCAGGCAAGGTGTGGAGGGACTGCCTGCGATGCTCGCACAGCCGCGGCGCCACGGCCCGCGGAACAGCCGGGTGCTTCCGGGTCAGCCCAGCGGCTTGATCCAGTGGCCATCGCGCTGCGGCCGGTAGCCGCCCGCCTCGAACAGCCGCTTCGAGGCGGTGTTGCCGGCCAGCACCTCGGCATGCACCTGCAGGGGCCCCTCGGCCTCGCGCAGGGCCAGCTCGCCCGCCCGCAGCAGCAGCCCGCCCAGGCCCAGGCCGTGCAGCTGCGGCAGCAGGTACAGCGACACCTCCCAGGCGGCCGTCGGTTGTGCGTCCAGCGGGTCGAAGCGGATTACGCCGACGTCCAGCGCGCCGATCGACGCAATGGACAACCGGTTGCGGCCGGCGTCTAGCAGGCGCTGCAGCCATTGGCGGTGTGACGCCAGCGGGATCTCGCCCTGCTGGCGCGACACGGCCCGCGTGGCCGCGTGATTGCGCCAGCGCCACAGCGCCTCGGCGTCGGCCATGGTGGCAGCGCGCAGCGTGGGCAGGCAGCCGGCCTGTGACAGCAGGGCCAGCGCGACGCGCCGGGCGCCCCAGCCGTCGACCAGCGCCGCGGCGCTCGCGCTGAGCCGGCGGCGCAGGCCGGCGTCGGCCAGCAGTGGGCGCAGCGCGGTGGCGACGCCCGCGGGCGTCAAGTCGTTCGCCCCCACCGTCGCGCCCTGGGCGACCAGCGCCGGGATGACGGCGCGCTGGTTGTCGGCCACGCACAGCGTCAGGCTAGGCACGCCCACGGCGCAGCGCTCCCAGGCGCCGCCGCCGCCGGCGCCCACCAGCAGGTCCTGGCGTGCGTAGAAGCCGGCGAGGTCGGGCAAGTCCAGCGTCAGCGTCGCGCGGCCGTCGGCGGCCACGGCGGCCTGCAGCGCGGCGAGCGACGGGGCGGCCGACGTAGTGACGATGTCGATGTGGCCTTCAAAGCCCGCGGCGCGGCATCCGGCAAGCACCGTGGCGCTGGCGGCGCGCGGGTCCGTGCCGCCCATGAAGATGCCCACGCGCTGCACGGCCTCGCGGACGTCGAAGGCCGGCAGATCGGCATACGCGGGTCCCAGCAGCGCGTGGCGCGGGCCACACAGCCAGCGCGACGGTTCGAGGCGCAGCACGGCGGCATAGCGCTCGCGGTGCGTGCCGGAGGGCAGGAGGTTGTGGTCGATCAGTGCGTCCGCAGCCAGCGGCCGGTCGGCGAGGTCGTCGATGACGGCGAGCCGGCAGTGCAGGGCGTCGCGCAGCGCGTCGTGCCAACGGGCGTCCAGGCCGTAGTGGTCCGCCACCACCCAGGCGGGTGGCGCGCCGTTCAGTGCGGAGATGCTGGCGCGGGCATCGGCGTCTGCGTCCGTAAGCTGGCCGGGTTCATGCACCGGCGGCAGCGGCAGCCGCACCGCGGTGAACCCGGCGGCGCGCACGCGGGCCGCGGCTTCCACGTCGCTGTCGCGCAGCAGGAAGCTGGTCGTCGCGCCAGCCGCCGCGAGCGCCTGTGCCAGCGACAGCGAACGCAGCACGTGGCCCAGCCCGATGCGGCTGGAGGCGTCGCACCGGAAGGCGACGTGCATTGCCGTTACCGCACCTTGAACAGCGGCACCAGTGGCTCGCAGCGCAGCAGCGCCCGCACGCGGCCGGCGCTGGCGGCCTCGCCGACCAGCGGCAGGATCTCGCCGTAGACGGCCAGCACGCGCTCGATGTCGGCGTCGGTGTGGGCGTTACTCAGATTGAAGGTGCCCAGGCCCAGCACGCCGCGCTCGTGCAACTCCTGCGCGATCAGCGTCTTCATTTCGAACAGCGCGGCGCCGCGCGCCTCCTTCACGTTCAGGAAGGTCCAGCTCGGGTGGCCGCTGACACTGAACAGGTCGCTCAGCGCGTGTTGTTCGATCAGCGCGTTCAGGCCGGCCTGCAGCCGCTCGCCCTTGGCGCGGATACCGGCCAGCACCGGTTCGCGTTGCAGCTTGGTCAGCGTGGCCTTGGCAGCGGCCAGGGACAGCGCCTCGCCGCCGAAAGTGAAGGAGAAGAAGATCTCCTCCATCAGCTGCATGACGTCGGCGCGGCCGACGATGGCGGACACCGGATAGCCGTTGGCCAGGCCCTTGCCGAAGGTGGCGAGATCCGGCGTCACGCCGAACAGCGCCTGTGCGCCGCCGTTGGCGAAGCGGAAGCCGGTGATGGTTTCGTCAAACACCAGCAGCGCGCCGTGCCGGTGGGCCAGCGCCTTGGCGCCCTCCAGGAAGCCGGGCTGCGGCGGTGCGACATTCATCGGCTCCAGGATGACGGCGGCGATCTGGCCGGGGAAGTCGGCGAACACCTTCTCCAGCGACGCGAGGTCGTTGTAGGCGAAGGCGTGCGTCAGGTCCCGCGTGGCCTGCGGCACGCCACGGTGGCGGGCCGTGCTGCCGATGTACCAGTCCTGCCAGCCGTGGTATCCGCAGACGGCGACATGGTCGCGCCCGGTGAACGCGCGGGCGAGGCGGATCGCGCCCGACGTCGCGTCCGAGCCGTTCTTGCCGAAGCGCACCTTCTCGGCGCAGGGCACCATCTCGCAGATCAGCTCGGCGACTTCGGTCTCCAGCCGGTGCGGCAGGCTGAAGATGACGCCGGAGTCCTGCAGCTGCTGCGTGACGGCGGCGTTCACGTCGGGGTCCTGGTAGCCCAGCGTCACCGAGCACAGGCTCATGATCATGTCCAGGTACTCGTTGCCGTCCACGTCCCAGGCGCGCGCGCCCTGGGCGCGTTCGATGAAGAACGGCGACACACCCTTGGGGTACTGCGTGCGGCTCTTGCTGAAGGTCTGGCTGCCGAGCGGGATGACGCGCTCGGCGCGGGCCAGCATCTCTTCGGAGGTCTTGAAACTGCGCATGGCGGGGCTTTCTGTTCAGGAGATCGGTGTGTCGGCTTGCAGGCTCTTCAGCAGGCCTTCGTTGCGCTGGTGCAGGTTGGCGTGGGCCAGCTGCGGCTGTTCGCTCACCACGCGCAGCAGGTCGAACAGGTCGGCCTGCAGAGGGTCGCCGCCGCGGGCGGCGATGGCGGCGACGAGGGCTTGCACCAGCGCCAGGTCGTCAGCGTGGTCGACGGTCCAGCGCAGCGCCGACAAGTCGGCCACGGCGCGCAGGTGGTTGAGCCTGAAACGTTCGGGGTGGTTGCGGATGAACAGCGTCACATGCTCGCGCTCGCTCTGCAGCCGGGCGTCCGTGGCCGAGGCCAGCAGCGCCGCGCGGGTGCAGACCTCCACGTCCAGCCCGTCGGGGAAGCTGGCCGGGTCGGCGTTGGTGCAGTAGTCCAGCCGTTCGGATTGCGCCTGCGAGATGACGCGGTCGACGATGGCTGGGTCGATCAGCGGGCAGTCGCCTGTCAGGCGCACGACCCAGTCGGCGGCGCGGGGCTCGACGGCGCCGACAAAGCGCGCCAGCACGTCGTCCAGCGGGCCGCGGTGGACGGTGTAGCCTGCTGCGGCGACGGCGTCGGCCAGCGGGTCGTCACTCGCGTCTGTGCTGGTGGCCAGCACGATCTCGTCGATGCGTGTGGTGCGCCTCACCCGGGCCAGCATGAACAGGATCATGGGCATGCCGTGCAGTGGCATCAGCACCTTGCCCGGCAGGCGGGAGCTGGACAGGCGCGCCTGCACGACGGCCAGCGTTCTCGGTGGGGTCATGTCTTGGACCAGAGTCGGGGGTCGTAGGCCTGCGGGTCGCTGCAGGCGAGTTCGGGCCAGCGCAGCGGCGTCGCCCGCGCCCAGGCGGCGTTGACCTCCTGCCATTGCGCCAGCGTCTCTATGCCGACGACGCAAGCCTGTGTGTTGGGCAGCGCCTTGACGACGCCCAGCGCCGCGGTCGCGCCGTCCAGCGCGGCGCTGTGGCAGCGGTCCTGCCAGCGCCGCAGCGCCGCGGCTGCAGCCGGCACCCGCTCGGCGCCGCGCCCGGGCGACAGCAGCAGGCCTTGCAGGAAGGCCGAGCGCACATGCAGCGCCACGCCCGCCAGCCGGGCCGCCTGGGCGGCATCGGCCAGCGTGTCGTGCAGGCGCTGGTCTAGCGCGTTGGCGGGCAGCTGGGCCAGCCGGATGTCCAGCCGCTCGCACAGCGTCAGCAGTTCCTCGGGGCCGTAACAGGAGACGCCCGCCAGCACGTCGCGCCCCGCCAGCGCGGTCAGCGCCGCATCCCACAAGGCGGGGCCGTCGTCAGCCAGCAGGTCGGCCGCGCTGTGGAACATCAGTGCATGCAGCCGGCTACCGAGGCGGTCGATAGACGCGGCGACGCTGTCGCGCACCGCGGCGATGCGCGCCTCGCTGCCTACGACGGCGCCCAGCGGCCGCACCTTGCTGACGACCTTGAAGGCGTGGCTGCCGCATAGGCCTGCCAGCCGCTGCTCGATGTCGCCATAGGCAGCGGCGGTGTCCAGCGTGCGCACGCCCTGCTGCCAGGCGGCGTCCAGGATGGCGGCAGCCATGGCGTCGTCCACGCGCTGACCGCTGCCCACGACGCCGTAGGCCAGGCCGAACTGCACGGTGCCAATGGCGAGCTCCATGTCAGCCTCGCAGCAACGGCCGCAGCGTGTCCGCCACGCGGTGCTGGTCGGCCTCGGTCATGGCCGGAAACAGCGGTAGCGAGATTGTGCGAGCGTAGTAGTCCTCGGCGGCGGGGAAGTCGCCGGGGTTGAATCCCAGCGCCCGGTAGTAGGGCTGGGTGTGGATGGGGATGTAGTGCACCTGTACGCCGATGCCGGCGGCCCGCAGGCCCTCGAACACGGTCTTCCGGCTGGTCACGGCCAGAGCGGTGTCATCGAGTTCGACGGCATAGAGGTGCCAGGCCGACTGCGCACCTTCGCGCCGCGGCGGTAGACGCAGCGGCAGGTTGGCCAGGATGCGGTCATAGCGGCAGGCCAGCGCCTCGCGGCGGGCCTGCATGTCGGGCAATCGGCGAAGCTGCGAGCGGCCTAGCGCGGCTTGCAGCTCGGTCATGCGGTAGTTGTAGCCGAGCATCTGCTGCTCGTAGCTCCATGGGCCGTCGGGCGCGGCCAGCATGTCGGCGGCCTCGCGAACCATGCCGTGTGAGCGCAGCCGCTGCAGCCGCGTAGCCATGACCGCGTCGCGCGTGGTGACCATGCCACCCTCAGCGGTCGTCAGCACCTTCACTGCGTGGAAGCTGAACACGCTGAGGTCGGCCCAGTTGGCGCCCATGGGTGTGCCGTGCAGCGTGGCGCCGGTGGCATGCGAGGCGTCCTGCAGCAGCTTGAAGCCGTGGCGGTCGGCCAGTGTGCGCAGCGCCGGCCAGTCGCAGGGTAGGCCAGCGAAGTCGACCGGGATGACGACCTGCGGCAGCAGCCCGATGCGCTGCGCGGCCTCCAGCTTGGCGGACAGGGCCGGCAGGCTGATTTGGCGGGTGGCCGGGTCGATGTCGACGAAGTCGACGTCGGCCCCGCAGTAGCGGGCGCAGTTGGCCGAGGCGAGGAAGCTGTTAGTGCAGGTCCACACGCGGCTGCCAGGGCCGACGCCCAGCGCCAGGCAGGCGATGTGCAGCGCCTGTGTCGCATTGCCGACGGCGATGGCGTGCGGCAGCCGATGGAAGGCTGCGAACTCGGCTTCGAATGCGGGCAGTTCCTGGCCTTGCGTCAGGAAGTCGGAGCGCAGCACAGCCGTGACGGCGGCGATGTCCGCCTCGCTGATGTCTTGCCGGCTGTAGGGCAGGGAGCGGCTGGTCATCGTCAGAGTCGCGCTTCCGGCATGTGGGTACGGATCAGGTCGCGCAGCTGTGCCACCGTCAGGAAGTCGGGATTGCTGCCGCTGTCATAGGCAAAGCCGGCCGGCACGCGTACGGCGCGGGTCGCCTGGCAGTACTGGTCGATGTCCGCGCTGGCCGGCAGGATGGCGTAGTACTGTCCCAGGTCCACGGTCTGGAAGCTGTCGCCGGCGGTGATCATTTCCTCGTGGATCTTCTCGCCCGGGCGCACGCCGACGATCTCCTGGCGGCAGTCCGGCGCCACGGCGGTGGCCACATCGGTGATGCGGTAGGACGGGATCTTGGGCACGTAGATCTCGCCGCCCTGCGCGTTCTGCAGCGCCCACAGCACCATCTCGACGCCGTCCTGCAGCGAGATGTTGAAGCGCGTCATGCGCGGGTCGGTGATGGGCAGCACGCCGCTGCCGCGCTTGTCCAGGAAGAACGGGATCACCGAACCCCGGCTGCCCATCACGTTGCCGTAGCGCACGACGGAGTACTTCGTCTTGCGCTTGCCGCGGATGTTGTTAGCTGCGATGAAGAGCTTGTCGGAGCACAGCTTGGTCGCGCCGTACAGGTTGATGGGCGCGGCTGCCTTGTCGGTGGACAGCGCGACAACCTGCTCCACCTCGTTGTCCATGCAGCCCTCGATGAGGTTTTGCGCGCCGAGGATGTTGGTCTTGATGCACTCGAACGGGTTGTACTCGGCGGCCGGCACCTGCTTCAGCGCGGCGGCGTGGATGACGATGTCGATGCCCTCCAGCGCACGGCGCACGCGGCTCTCATCGCGCACGTCGCCCAGGAAGTAGCGAATCATCGGGAACTCCCGCTCGCCGAAGCGCTGCGCCATCTCGAACTGCTTGAGCTCGTCGCGCGAGAACACGACCACCCGCCTCACGTCCGGGTAGCGCTTGAAGACCGTGTCGACGAACGCCTTGCCGAAGGAGCCGGTGGCGCCGGTGATGAGGATGGACTTGCCGTTGAGCATGGTGAAGGCGCCCTGTGAGACGTGGATGAACGAGGACAAGAAATGCTGCCGACGACTTTCCCAGGACTTGAGGGCCGGCATCCGGCGAAAAGTGACAGACTGGCCCTGCATTTTGCGACTGCGCCGCGCCGCGTGCCGCCTTGGCATGCCGCGACGGGATGCCGGGTGAATCCCTGCGATCTCGATGTATCGATGGCCGCCCCGAGCTGTTAGCGTTCGAGCATGACGACAGCACCTCCCTTCATCCACGACCGCGCGTTGGTGGAGAGCCCGCACATCGGCGCGGGCAGCCGCGTCTGGGCTTTCGCGCACATCCTGCCCGGCGCCCGCATCGGGCGAGATGCCAACATCTGCGATCACGTCTTCATCGAGAACCATGTGCAGCTGGGCGACCGCGTGACGGTCAAGTGCGGCGTGCAGCTGTGGGACGGCGTACAGGTGGACGACGACGTCTTCATCGGTCCCAACGTCACCTTCTCCAACGACCCGTTCCCGCGCAGCAAGCAGCGCCCGGAGGCGCCGGCCCGCACCTGGGTGCGCAAGGGCGCCAGCATCGGCGCCAACGCCACCATCCGCCCGGGGCTGACGATCGGTGCCGGCGCGATGGTGCAGGACGGCGCCGTCGTCACGCGCGACGTGCCGCCGAACGCCATCGTGGCGGGCAATCCGGCGCATGTCGTGGGCTATGCGGACACCGGCGTGCGCCCCGCCGAGCCGGCACGCCGCGCCAGCGCGGACGACCTGGCGCTGCAGGTGCCCGGAGCCGCGCTCGTCAGGCTGCCCAAGGTCATCGACATGCGCGGCTCGCTCACCGTCGGCCAGGTCGACGCGCAGCTGCCGTTCACGCCCGAGCGCTTCTTCCTCGTCTACGACGTGCCGAGCCGCGAGGTGCGCGGCGAGCATGCCCACAAGGCCTGCCACCAGTTCCTGGTCTGCGTGAAGGGCAGCCTCAGCGTCGTGCTGGACGATGGCCGGCTGCGCGACGAGGTGCTGCTGGACAGCCCGCTGTTGGGCCTGCACATCCCGCCGATGGTCTGGGGCATCCAGTACCGCTTCAGCGCCGATGCGGTGCTGCTGGTGCTGGCCTCCGACCCCTACGACCCTGCCGACTACATCCGCAGCTATGACGACTACCTCGCCGCTGTCACCGCGGACCGCCGCGGCTGACGCGCCCATCCCCTTCCTGGACCTGCAGCCGGTCTACCGCGCCGCGCAGGCAGCCATTGATGCCGCCTTGCTGCGCGTGGCCGGCAGCGGCTGGTTCCTGCTTGGCGAGGAGCTGAAGGCTTTCGAGCGCGCCTACGCGGCCAGCGTCGGCGCCGCGGACTGCGCCGGCGTGGCCAACGGGTTGGACGCGCTGGCGCTGGCGCTGCAGGCGCTGGGCGTGGAGCCGGGCGACGAGGTCATCGTGCCGTCCAACACCTACATCGCCACGTGGCTGTCCGTCAGCCAGTGCGGCGCGACGCCGGTGCCGGTGGAACCCGACCCGCAGACCTACAACCTCGACCCGGTGCGTATCGCCGCGGCCATCACGCCGCGCACGCGGGCGCTGCTGCCGGTGCACCTCTACGGCCTGCCGGCCGACATGGATGCCATCAACGCGGTGGCGGCCGCGCACGGCCTGAAGGTGCTGGACGACTGCGCGCAAGCGCATGCCGCCATCTACAAGGGCCGCGCGGTCGGCAGCCTGGCGGACCTGTCGGCCTGGAGTTTCTACCCCGGCAAGAACCTGGGCGCGATGGGTGATGGCGGTGGCGTGACCGGCGACGACCCGGCGCTGATGGCCCAGCTGCGCGTGCTGCGCAACTACGGTTCCAAGGTCAAGTACCACAACGAGGTCAAGGGCCGGAACTCGCGGCTGGATGAGATCCAGGCCGCCGTGCTGGCGGCCAAGCTGCCGCTGCTGCAGGCGCAGACCGAGGAGCGCCGCGGGCTGGCTGCCATGCTGCTGGATGGCCTGGCCGGCGCTCCGCTGCAACTGCCGGTCGTGCCCCAAGGATTGGACTCAGCCTGGCACCTGTTCGTCGTCCAGCATGACGACCGGGACCGGTTGCAGGCCGAGCTGGCCCGGCAGGGTATCGGCACGCTGATTCACTACCCGGTGCCGCCGCACCGGCAGCCGGCATACGCGGAGCTGGACTACGGCGACGGTGACTTTCCCATCAGCGAGGCGATGCACCGGCGCGTGCTGAGCCTGCCGTTGTGGCCCGGCATGACGACGGCGCAGGTGGAGCGTGTGATCCGCGCCGTGCGCGCGGCGGCTTAGTCGCGGTCCGGCACCGGCCCGCGCGAGCGCGCCGGGTTACCCACCCACAGCTCGCCCGCCGGCACGTCACGCGTGACGACACTGCCGGCGCCGATCAACGCACCGGCGCCGATGCGCACGCCGCCGAGGATCGTCGCGTTGGCACCGATGGAGGCGCCGCGCTCGATGATGGTCTGCTGGAACGCGGCCGGCCGCTGGCGCGAACGGGGCAGGCGGTCGTTGGTGAAGCTGGCATTGGGGCCGATGAAGACGTCGTCCTCCACCCTCAGGCCGTCCCACAGCTGCACGCCCGACTTCAGCGTGACGCGGTCCCCGACGACGACATCGTTCTCCACCAGCACCTGCGCATTGATGTTGCAGTCGGCGCCGATTCGCGCACCGGGCAGGATCACGCAGAACTGCCAGATCCGCGTGCGCAGCCCGATATGGGGGCTCTGCACGTCGGATAGCGGATGGATCTGGGGAGCGTCGTGCGCAGCGGCGGCCATGGTCAGATGAGCGGAGTCAGGGCCGCATCATCGTCCAGGTGCCGTTCCTTCCACGCGAGCCGGTGCAGCGCCGCGACAGCGTCCGGGTCGCTGCCTTCGGCCGGCTTGGGGGCTGTCGCTGCTGCGGTGTCCTGGCTGCCCAGCAGGTCCACGGCCGGCGGGCTCAGCAGTTCGGCGGCCGCCGGCAGCGGGGCCGGCGCGGCCGCCTGCTTGGCGAACCAGACATCGGCCATGTCGTGCTGCTGGCCGTCGGCCGTGGTGTAGCTGGACGTCAGCCCGAGCAGGTTGCCTTGGTTGAGCTGGCTGCCGCCTTGCGCGTGCAGGTCCAGCGACACGATGTTCAGCTCGCTCAGGCGCTTGAGCTCTCCGGCGTCGGTGATGCCGTCGTGGTTGGAATCCACCCACACCTGCAGCTGCCGGAATGCGGCATCGGCCATGCTGAGGTGGCCGTCGTGGTTGTCGTCCAGCGCCAGCAGCGCCGCGTAGCCGTTGCCGGCACGCTGGCCGTTGGCTAGCACGGTGCCGGAGCCGAACAGCTCCTGGCCGCCGTCGATGAGGCCGTTGCCGTTGAGGTCGCGCACCAGCAGGCCATCGCCGCCGCCCACCCAGCCCCATTGCTGGGCATTGCCAGTGCCGTTCAGATCGAACTGCACGCCCTGGGCGGCCGAGCGCGTCTGGATGCCGTGGCCGTCGAGGTCCAGCACGACGGGGGTCGCCGCGAACAGCGAATCGACCTGGCCGCCGCTCATCGCGCCGATCTGCTCGCTGCTGAAGGCATGGACCTGCGCCATGGACAGGCCACGCAGGTCGGCGCTGTCCAGGCCGTGGATCTGCTCGGTCAGGAAGGACGCGATCTGCGCCGTCGACAGCGCGCGGATCTGCACGGACGTCATGGCCGACAAGTCTTCAGTCTCGAAGGCCTGCATCTGTTCGGTCGAGAAGCTGGCCAGCGCGCGGGTGCTGAACGAGGCGACCTGGGACGTCGTGAACGCGGCGATGTCGTCGCTGCCCATGGTATGGAACTGCGCGGAGCTCAGGGCCTGGATCTGCAGCGTGCTGAACGCGCCGATCTGGTCGCTGTGCAGCGCGCTGAACTGCTCCGTCGACAGCGACCGCAGCGACGCGGTGTTCCACATCGCGATGTCGGTCGTCTCTATGGCACCCAACTGTTCGGTCGTCAGCACCTTAACCTGCCGGGTGCTGAAGGCGTTGAGCTGGTCGGCATTGATATCGGCGATTGTCTCGGTCGTCAGCGCGACGATCTGCCGCGTGTTGATCGCGGCGACCTGCGCGGTCTGCCAGAGCTGCAGGTCCGCGCCGCTGAGCAGGGCGATGTTCTCTGTGGACAGCTTGTCGATCTGGCCGGGCGACAGCACGGACAGCTGCGCGGTGCTGAGGGCGTCGAAGGCCTCGGTGCTCATGGAGTTCAGCGCGACGGTCGACAGCGCCGCGATCTGGCCCGTGCTCAGCGCGGCGGCCTGCGCGCCGTTGAAGGTGGCGATCTGGGCCGACGTCATGCCGTTCAGCGCCGCCGTGCTCAGCGCGGCCACGTGCACGTCGTCCAGCCCGGCCAGGTCTTCCGTACTCAGGCCGCGCACCTGTGCGCTGCTCAGCTGGTTCAGCAGCGAGGTGCCCAGCATCGTGATCTGCTCGGTGCTCAACAGGCTGAGCTGGGCCGATGTGAGGCTGCGGAACTGCGCCGTGGTGACGGCTCCGAGTTCGTCCGCGGTCAGCAGCGTCAGCTGCTCGCTGGTCAGCGCGCGGATCTGGGCGGTGCTCAGCCCGGCGATCTGCTGGGTGCTGAGATTGGGAATCACGTCGGTCGTGAGGCCCGTGATGCCAGCCGTCGACATCAACTGCAGCTGCTGCGAGCCCATCTGCTGCAGCTGCCCAAGCGTGAGGGCACCCGCCTGCGCGGACGTGAGCGACTGCATTGCCGCGCTACTCAGACCTTGCAGGGCGTCGGCCGACAGCGCGGTGAAGTCCTCGGTCGTCAGGGCACGCACCTGCACGCTGCTCAGCGCCGCCACCTGCTGGCTCGCCAGCGCGGCGATCTGTTCGGTCTGCAGCCACCCGATGGCCTGGGTGCTCCAGCCGCGGATGGCCGTGCTGCCGATGGCCGACATGTCCACCGCCTCCAGGGCGCCAACCTGCGCCTGGCTCAGCCAACCGAGCTGGCGGCTGCTGAACGACGCCCATTGCCAGTCGGCCAAGGCGACGATGTCCTCGGTCTCCAGACCGTGGATCTGCTCGCTGCCCAGCGCCGCGATCTGGCGTGACGACAAGGACGCGATCTGGTTGCTGTCCAGCAGGCTGATCTGCTCGCTGCTGAAGGAACGCAATGACTGCGTGGAGATTTGCGCCACCTGTTCAGCCGTGATGCCCAGCAGTTGCGCAGTGCTCATGCTGCGCAGCTGCTCAGAGCCGAAGGCGCCGAACTGCGCCGCGCTGATGGCCCCGATCTCGTCGCTGCCGATGGCCTGGATCTGCGCCGAGCCAAGCGCTGCCAGCTGGGTGCTCTTCAGCTGCGACAGCTCGGTCTGCCCGAAGGCGGCGAACTGCTCGCTGGTCAGCGAACGCAGGGCCGCCGTTGACAGCGCCCCCAGGTCGTCCGCGACGATGGCCATGACCTGTTCGCTGCTCAGCAGCGCCAGCTGTCTGGTGGACAGCACCGCCACCTGCTGGCTGCTCAACGCCGTCAGTTGGTCGGGGTTCAGTGCGGCAATCTGCTCGCCGCCGAGTGCCTGGAGGCCCTTCGACCCGATGGCGACGAGGTCTTCGGCCTCCATCTGGGCGAGCTGCGCCGTGGACAGGGCGGCCAACTGCTTGCCGGTCAGCGCGGCGGCCTGGGCGGTGGTCAACGCGAACACCGCGTCGGTGGCGAGGTAGCTCAGCTGGCGAGTGCCCAGCGCGGCGAGCTGGGCCGGCGTCAGCGTGCTGAGCTGGCCGGGGTCGATGTTGCGCAGATGGCCCGGGGCGAGTCCCTGGATGGCGGCCGTGCCGATGGCGCGCAGCGCCTCCGCGGACAGTGACGGGAACTCGTCGGTGCCGATCTCAGCGATTTGGCGCGACGTCAGCGCCGCGAGCTGGCGCGATCCCATGACGGACCACTGGTCTGCGGTGAGGTCGCGCACCTGCTCCGCGCTCAGCGCGCGCAGCGTCGCGGTACTTAGCGCGAGGATGCGGTCGGCGCTGATCTGATCCCAGCGGTCCGCGGCCAAGCCGCCGATCTGCTTTGACGACAAGGCCGACCATTGCGACGTGCCGAGCACGTTGAGCTGGTCGTTGCTCAGCAGGCCCAGCTGGGCTGAAGACAGGCTGGCGACCTGCGCGGTGCCGAGCAGGTTCAGCTGCTGCTCCGTCAGGCTCTGCAGCTGGCGGGCCTGCAGGCCACGGATAGCGCCAGTGCCCAGTGCCGCGAAGGCCTCGGTGCTGAGGATGGCCAGCTGCTGCGTCGTGAGGCCGCCGACCTGCGCGGAAGTCAGCGATGCCGTCTGCGCTGTCGAGATGGCCTGCACCAGCTTGTCGTCCAGCGCGGCCAACTGGGCAGGCGTGATCGCCTTGAAGGTGCCGGACGACAGCGCGGCGAAGTCGTCGGTCTGCAGCGCCGCGATCTGGCCGCCTCCCAGCGACGCGAACTGCTTGGACGTCAGCGAGGCGAACTGCAGCGTGTTGAGAGTGGTCAGCTGGTCGGTTGCCAGTCCCTGGATCTGTGCGCTCGTCAGCGAGCGCACCTGGTTGGTTGTGAGGGCGTCCAGCTGCTCGGTGGTCAGCGTGTTCAGCAGCGAAGGCGAGATCGACTGCAGCGCCTTGGTGCCGATGGCCTGCAGGTCGACGTTCTCGACGGCGCGCAGCTGCTCGGTGCCCAGGCCGTTGAGCTGCACCGACGTCATCGTCGAGACCTGGGCCGTCGTCAGCGCCTGGATCTGGTCGCTGGCGAACGCACCGAGCAGGTTGCCCTTGAGGCCCTTGACGGCGCCGGTGTTGATGGCGGCGACGTCATCCAGCTCGATGGCCGAAACCTGCTTGGTGGTCAGGCCCGCAACCTGCGCCGAGCTGAGAACCTGGAACTGATGCGTGCCGAGCGCCACGATCTCGTGGGTCTCGAAGGCGGCGATCTGCTTGGACGTGAGGGCGGCGATCTGTCGCGTGTTCAGCGCGCCAACCTGCTCGTCGCTGAAGCTGCTGACGACCTCGTTGCGCAACCCGCGGATGGCGCTGGTCGACAGTGCGCCGAGCGCATCGGCGGACAGGCCCGCGAGCTGCTGGCTGGTCAGTCCCGCGGACTGCGCGGAGGTCAGCGCTGCGAACTGCCGCGACTCCAGCCCCTGCAGCTGCTCGGCGCCCAGCGAGGCGATCTGCGAGGACGTGAAGCTGGACAAGCCGCGGCTGCCCATGGCAGCCAGGTCCTCGCCGGACAGCGTGGCGATCTGCGCACTGCCCAGCGCGCGGATCTGCACGCTGGTCAGGCCCTGCAACTGATCGGCGGTCAGCGCGTCCAGCCCGGCCGTGCCCAGCGCGTTCATCTGGCTGGCGCCCAGCGCGCCGATCTGCGCCGGGCTGAGCTGCTGGAGCAGCTCCGGCGCCAGGCTGGCCAGCGTGGCTGACGGAATAGCGCGGATCGCGGCCGTCGACAGGCTGGAGAAGACATCGGGCGACAGCACGGCCAGTTGCTCGGCCGTCAGGCCGGCGCCCTGGCTGCCGCTGAAGGAGGCCACCTGGCTGGCGGTCAGGCCCTGGACCTGTTCCACGCTCAGCGCGTGCACCTGAGTGGCCGTCAGGGCCGCCACCGCCTTGGGCCCCAGGGCTGCCAGCTCCTCGGGCAGCAGCGCGGCCATCAGCGTCGTACTGAGCGACTTGACCTGCGCGGCGCTGAGCTGGGCCACCTGGTCCACGCCCAGCGCGCCGAACTGGTCCGCCGACATCGCAGCCAGCTGCTTAGGTTGCAGCGCGGTCACCTGCCCCGGCGTCAGTGCGGCGAAATCCTCCGCCGGCATCGCAGCCAGCTGCGCCGTGGACAAGGCCTTGATGACCGCCGTGCTGAGCACCTGCAGGTCGTCCACGGGGAAAGCCGTCATCAATGCCGCTGGCAGCTTGCCGAAGGCGGTGGGTTTGATCGCCGCGACCTGCTCGACGGTCAGCGCCTGGATGTGTGCCGGCGTGAACGTGGCCCACACGTTGGGGCTCAGCGACGCGATCTCTTTCGTCGTGAGCTGGGACAGCTGCTCGGGAGTGGGCGTGGTGACGGTCGCCATGGCGGGACGCCCTCAGGGCGGATCACAGGTATGTAGTGGCGCTCGGCCGCAGCTTGCAGGCAACAGGTGCCGCAGGCCGTAGTCGTGGCTGCGCCAATTGGAGCAAAGCCGGAGGCGTCCTGACGGGCGCCCCCGGCCCCAACCGTGACCTTTTCGATCAGATCAGCGGCGGCTGACGGTTCAGTTCATCCTCCTCCAGGGACTTAGGCTTGACGGTCAGCAGCGGGTCCAGGTGCGGCGTGGGTGCCGTCACGAGATTGGCCGCCGTGGCGCCGGGCAGGTTCAACTCGCTCGGCCCGGCCAGCACGTCGCTGAGCTGCAGCTGCGTGTGGGTCTCGTTGCTGGGCGTCGCGGCCGCCGTGTCGTGCGCCGGGCCTTGGGTGCTGGCGCCGGCACTCGCGTCACGGCTGAACCACACGTCCGCCATCTGGTGCTGGCTGCCGTCGGCCGTCTGATAGCTGCCCACCAGACCGATGAGGTTGCCGTGGTCCGTCGCCGTCGAGCTGTTGGCGTGCAGGCTGAGGTTGGTGATGCCCAGGTCCGTCAGGCTCTTCAGCTCGCCGGCGCCGGTCACGCCGTCGTGGTTCTTGTCGACCCACACCTGCAGCTGCTTCCAGGCGGCGTCGCTGGCATCCAGCTTGCCGTCGTGGTTGCTGTCCAGATCGGCCATCGCGGCGTAGCCATCCTTGGCGCGGGTGCCGTCGGACAGCACAGTGCCCTCGCCGAACAGCTCCTTGCCATTGTTGATCTGGCCATCCTGGTTGATGTCGCGGACCAGCAGGCCGTCGTTGCCGCCGACCCAGCCCCACTTCTGCCACACGCCCTGGCCCAGCAGGTCGTAGCTGACACCGTCGGCTGCCGCCGTCGTGGTCACGCCGTCGCCGTCGAGATCCAGCACGACGGGTGAGACCTGGGCCGGGATCAGCGCGTTCAGCTGGTCGCTGTGCATCGCGTGAATCGCTTCCGTGGCGAAGGCCGAGGCCTGGGCCATGGACAGCTTGCCGAGGTCGGAGGCATCCAGGCCGACGACCTGGTCGCTGCCGATCGCATGCAGCTGCTCGGTGGAGAGCGACACCACCTGGGCCGAGGTCAGGGCCTTGAAGTCCTCGCTGGCGAAGGCGCGCAGCTGTTCGGTGCTGAAGCCGTGGACCGCCTGCGTGCTGAAGGCCATGAAGTCGGCGCTGTCGAACGCGGCGATGCCGTCGGTGGCAATCGCATGCACCTGCTCGGAGCCGAGCGCGTTGAGCTGCGCGGTGGACATCGCGGTCAGGTGCTCGGTGCCGAACCCGGCGAACTGGTCGCTCGTGAAGCCGCGCAGTTGCTGCGTGCTCATTGCGACGATGTCGGCGGTTTCGAAGGCGCGCACCTGGTCGGTCGTCAGGCCAGCGAGCTGCTGGGTCGTCAGCACGGAGACCTGGCTGGTGCCGAGGGCCACGATCTGATCGGTGCCCAGGGCGGCCAGGTCGCTCGACCCGAAGCCGCGCAGCGCTGCCGTGCTGATCTTGGCGATGTCCTCCGTCTCGATGATGTGCACCTGCTCGGTGGCCAGCGCCGCCAGCTGGCCGGAGCTGAACACGCGGAACTGCTCGGTCGTCACCGCCACCAGGTCGGCCGTCTCCATGCCGGCCATCTGGCCGGTGGTGAGACTGCTCACCTGGGTGGTGGTCAGCGCAGCGATCTGGTCGGTGCCGAGCGCGTTGAACTGCTCGGTGGACAGCGAGCGCAGCTGCGTCGTGGTCAGAGCACGCAGGTCATCGGTGCTCATCGCGCCAATCTGGTCCGTGCCCAGGCCTTTGAGCTGTTGCGTCGTCAGTGACTGGACCTGCGCGGTGCCCAGCGCCTTGACCTGGTCGGACGTGAAGGCTCCGATGTGGTCGGACGTGATGCCCAGCAGAGCTGCGGTACCGATCTGACCCAGGTCAGCCGTCTCCAGCGCGACGAGCTGGTCGGTGCCCAGGGCGCCGATCTGGGACGACGTGAGCACCTTGAACTGGTCGGTGTTCATCGCCCGCAGGTCGGCCGTCTCCAGGCCGTTCATCTGCGCGGTCGTCAGGCTGCCGATCTGGGTGGTCGTGAACGCAGCGATCTGGTCGGTCCCCAGCGCATTGAGCTGGTCGGTGGCCAGCGCCCGGATCTGGGCGGTCGTCAACGCGCGCAGGTCGTCGGTGCTCAGCGCCGTCATCTGGTCTGTCGCCAGTCCCTTGATCTGCTGGGTGGTCAGCGACTGGATCTGGGCCGTGCCGAGCGCCTTGATCTGATCGGTCAGCAGCGCGTCGATGTGATCGGACGTGATCCCACGCAGCGCCGCCGTGCTGAGCTGGGCGACATCCGCCGTCTCCAGGATGGACAGCTGGTCAGTGCCGAGCGCGCCGATCTGGCCGGAGCTCAACACCTTGAACTGGTCGGTGCCCAGCGCCACGAGGTCGGCCGTCTCCATGCCCGTCATCTGGGCGTTGGTGAGGCTGGAGACCTGGGCGGTGGTCAGCGCGCCGATCTGGTCGGAGGTCAGCGCGTTGAGTTGGTCGGTGGCGAAGGCACGGATC
>NZ_JAJTWU010000006.1:0-354010 GCF_021353265.1 Pelomonas cellulosilytica | reverse complement strand
CGGTGGTCAGCGCACGCAGGTCATCGGACGACAGCGCGGCCATCTGGTCAGTGCCCAGGCCCTTGAGCTGTTGCGTCGTCAGCGACTGGATCTGCGCGGTGCCCAGCGCCTTGATCTGGTCGGACGTGAAGGCGCCGATGTGATCCGACGTGATGCCGCGCAGCGCCGTGGTGCTGATCTGGCCGAGGTCGGCCGTCTCCAGCGCGGCGAGCTGGTCGGTGCCCAGGGCGGCGATCTGGGCGGAGCTGAAGGCCTTGAACTGGTCGGTGTTCATCGCCCGCAGATCGGCCGTCTCCAGGCCGGCGACCTGGGCAGTGGTCAGGCTGCTGACCTGGATGGTGGTCGGCGCGGTGAACTGGTCGGTCGTCAGCGCGTTGAGCTGCTCCGTGCCGATGGCGCGGATCTGCGAAGTCGTCAGCGCGCGGATGTCGTCGGACGTCAGTGCGGCCACCTGGTCGGTGCCGAAGCCCTTGACCTGCTGCGTGGACAGCGCCTGGATCTGGTTGGTCGTCAGCGACTGGATCTGGTCGGTGCCCAGGGCGCTGATGTTCTCGGACGTGATGCCGCGGATGGCGCTCGTCGAGATCTGCTTGACGTCCTCGGTCTCGATAGCCTTGAGCTGGTCGGTGCCCAGCGCGCCGATCTGGCCGGAGCTCAACACCTTGAACTGGTCGGTGCCCAGCGCCTTCAGGTCGGCCGTCTCCATGCCCGTCATCTGGGCGTTGGTGAGGCTGGAGACCTGGGCGGTGGTCAGCGCGCCGATCTGGTCGGAGGTCAGCGCGTTGAGTTGGTCGGTGGCGAAGGCACGGATCTGGGCGGTCGTCAGCGCGCGGATGTCATCGGACGACAGCGCGGCCATCTGGTCGGTGCCCAGGCCCTTGAGCTGTTGCGTCGTCAGCGACTGGATCTGCGCGGTGCCCAGCGCCTTGATCTGGTCGGTGTGCAGCCCGCTGATGTGGTCGGACGTGATGCCGCGCAGCGCCGTGGTGCTGATCTGGGCGACGTCGGCGGTCTCCAGCGCAGCCAGCTGGTCGGTGCCGAGGGCGCCGATCTGGCCAGAGCTCAGCACCTTGAACTGGTCGGTGCCCAGCGCCACCAGGTCGGCCGTCTCCATACCCGTCATCTGGGCATTGGTGAGGCTGGAGACCTGGCCGGTGGTCAGCGCGCCGATCTGGTCGGAGGTGAGGGCGTTGAGCTGGTCGGTGGCCAGCGCGCGCAGCTGCGCGGTGGTCAGCGCGCGGATGTCATCGCTGCTCAGCGCGATCATCTGCTCGGTCGTCAGACCCTTGATCTGCTGGGTGGTCAGCGACTGGATCTGGGCCGTGCCCAGCGCCTTGATCTGGTCGGTGTGCAGCGCGCCGACATCGTCGGAGGTCAGGCCGCGCAGGGCCGCGGTGCTGATCTGGGCGACATCGGCGGTCTCCAGGGCGACCAGCTGGTCAGAGCCCAGCGCGCCGATCTGGGCGGAGCTCAGCACCTTGAACTGGTCGGTGTTCAGCGCCACGAGGTCGGCCGTCTCCATACCCGTCATCTGGGCATTGGTGAGGCTGGAGACCTGGGCGGTGGTCAGCACGCCGATCTGGTCGGAGGTCAGCGCGTTGAGCTGGTCGCTGGCGAAGGCACGGATCTGGGCGGTCGTCAGCGCGCGGATGTCGTCGGACGACAGCGCGGCCATCTGGTCGGTGCCCAGGCCCTTGAGCTGTTGCGTCGTCAGCGACTGGATCTGCGCGGTGCCCAGTGCCTTGATCTGGTCGGTGTGCAGCGCGCTGATGTGGTCAGACGTGATGCCGCGCAGGGCTGCGGTGCTGATCTGGCCGACGTCGGCCGTCTCCAGCGCAGCCAGCTGGTCGGTGCCGAGGGCGCCGAGCTGGGCGGACGTGATCACCTTGAACTGGTCGGTGTTCAGCGCCACGAGGTCGGCCGTCTCCATGCCCGTCATCTGGGCGTTGGTGAGGCTGGAGACCTGGGCGGTGGTCAGTGCGCCGACCTGGTCGGAGGTCAGGGCGTTGAGCTGGTCGCTGGCGAAGGCGCGCACTTGCGCGGTGGTCAGCGCACGCAGGTCATCGGACGACAGCGCGGCCATCTGGTCAGTGCCCAGGCCCTTGAGCTGTTGCGTCGTCAGCGACTGGATCTGCGCGGTGCCCAGCGCCTTGATCTGGTCGGTGTGCAGCCCGCCGATGTGGTCCGAGGTGATGCCGCGAAGGGCAGCGGTACTGAGTTGGGCGACGTCGGCAGTCTCCAGCGCCGCGAGCTGGTCCGTTGCAAGGGCGCCGAGCTGGGCGGAGTTCAGCGCCTTGAACTGGTCGGTGTTGAGGGCGATCAGGTCCGCCGTCTCCATGCCCCCGACCTGTGCGGCCGTGAGGTTGGCGACCTGCGTCGTGGTCAGCGCGCCGACCTGGTCGGTCCCTAGCGCATTCAGTTGATCGGTGCCGAACGAGCGCAGCTGGCCGGTGGTCAGCGCCCGGAGGTCATCGGACGACAGCGCGGCCATCTGGTCGGTACCCAGGCCCTTGAGCTGCTGCGTCGTCAGCGACTGGACCTGGGTCGTGCCCAGCGCCTTGATCTGGTCGGACGTGAACGAGCCGATGTGGTCCGACGTGATGCCGCGCAGCGCGGCCGTCGTGAGTTGACCCAGGTCCGCCGTCTCGATGGCGGCCAGCTGGTCGGTGGTCAGTGCGCCGACCTGTCGCGAGGTCAGCACCTTGAACGTGTCAGTGCCCAAAGCGCGCAAATCGGCGCTCTCGAGCGCCGTGATCTGCTGGGTGGAAAAACTGCCCAGTTGCGTGGTGGTCAGTGCCGCTGCCTGGTCGCTGCCCATCGCCTGGACTTGCGAGGTGCTCATGCCGAGTAGTGCAGCGGTCGAGAGCCTGGAGATGTCCTGCGTCTCGAAGAACGAGAACTGGTCGGTGCCCAACGCCTTGATCGCGAAGCTGGACAGGCTGGCAACCTGGTCCGTCGTCAAGGACTGGATCTGGTCCGACGAGAACGCTGCCCAGTCTTCGGTACTCAATGCCCGCAGCGTTGCAGACGTCAGTCCGGCAATTTGGTCACTGGTGAGGCTGGTGATGATGGAGGACATGTTCTCGTTACCTCAGGTTGGCGCGGCAGTGCGTCTTGTTGGTCAGCCTCGCGGGTGATGGGGGGCGCCTTTGGGCGACTGGCCGATCACGCCTCGCGCTGTGACCGATCGCGTTCCTTGCAATCGGTTCTTCGCAGGTCAGTTAGGACGAAAGTTCAAAAAACGGTTCGCTGGAGCGGGTTTCGGCAACTGGGCCGAAAACTTGAGTCCAACGTTCATGTGGGCAGCAAACAAGGTCTCCGCCGGGGTCGCAGCAGATTTAACCGTCTGCAATCCCGGAAGTGGCTCGGGCGCCTCTCATGGAATTACCCCAAGCGTTAACTATTCGTTGCCAATGCTAGGTCTCTCCCTTTTCGGCCTAGGGCTGAACAACTTGAAGAACCAGGGCCTGTTTTGAGCTTGGAAATGCTCGTGCTGAGCTCCAATAGCAGACGTGGAAGGCCGCTGTGAGAACTAGTTCATGCAAATCACGACCCTGATTCCGGCCTACAAGACCAAATACCTCGTCGAGTTGTTGACGGGCTTGGTCACGCAGACGCACAAGCCGCAGCGGGTGGTCGTTTCTGACGACAGTCCCGACGGCGAGTTCGGTGCGCTGCTGCAGTCGCCGGCGATGGCGCTGGCCATGCGCCGGCTGCCCATCGAGATCCATCAGGGGCCGCGCGCCGGCGCTTACGAGAATTTCAAACATCTCGTGCAGCTGTGGGGCGAGTCCACCGAGTTCTGCCATCTGCTGCTGGACGACGACATCCTCTACCCGGATTTCTACATGCGCCACGCGATGGCGCATGCCACCGGTCATCACCCCTGCAGCATCAGCGCACGCTGGTGCAGCAACGAGCGGGGTCAGCCCGTGGAGGGCATGCCCATTCCGAAGGCCGTCTGGTTTTCCAACGACCGCACGCTGCTGCTGGACGCGACGGTTCTTTTCTCCACGACCTTGCCCGACTGCCAGAACTGGCTGGGCGAGTTTTCCAACTGCGTCATGCGCAAGGAAGTGGCCGCGCTTCTCTTCAAGCCCGAGTTCGCAGGCGTGTCCTACGCCGGCCTGTGGGATCTCGGCGCCTTCCTGGCCGCCAGCCTCATCGGCCCGGTGGCCTACATCCAGGACCGGCTGGGTGCCTTCCGCGCCGGTGGCGAAGGGCACTCGGCCCAGATGCTGGGCAAGCACATGAAGGCGGCGCACCTGGGCTACGGCGCGTTGGCGCTGGGTGCGACGCGTCTTGGGAGGCTGGGGGGCGAGCAGGCCCGGCAGGCCTACGCAGGCCTGTACGAGGCGCTGCGCAACCGCTACGAACGGGAGACTGACGTGTCGCCATTCATCGATGTCGTGCGCCGGCTGAGCGTGGGCGAAGCCGCCGCGGAAGAAGAGTTCCTCGCGCTCTGGAACGCCTTTCTGTCCAGCCACAGGTTCTGACCATGGATGCCCGCGAGATTCCCGTCGTCGTCGTCTCCTACAACAGCCCGGAGCTCATCCGCAACCTGCTGACCTCGTTGCGGCGCTTCTATCCCAACCCGGTCCACGTGGTCGATGGGTCCGGCGCCGAGCATGTCGACGCCATCCGCGCCGTGGTCGCGCTGTTCGATGGTGTGGCGCTGCACGTGCAAGGTCACAACATCCACCATGGCCCCGGCATGGCCTGGGCGATCCAGAACCTGCCGCTCGGCCCGGTGGCGCTGTTCCTGGACAGTGACATCGTCGTGCTGCGCAACGGCTTCATCGAGGCCATGCTTGCCGCGCTGCAGCCGCAGGACTACGGTGTCGGCGGCGTGGCGTACGTCAACCGCCAGGGGTTCGACATCCCCTACGCCTATGGCGCCGTGCCCTATCTGCACCCGCCCTGCATGCTGTGCAACATCGGCGTCATGAAGCAGTGGCCGATGCCGATCAAACATGGAGCGCCGATGGTGGCGCCGATGTTGGCCCTGCATGACGCAGGCAAGTCGGGGCTGCTGAGGCACCTGGACTGGACGCTGAACGATGTGACGCCGGGCCTGAGCCGGGTCTATGTCGACCATGTCGGCCGCGGCACCGTCATCAACACCAAGGGCTACCACCTCGAAGAGTGGATGGCCACGGTGCAGGCCGGGCAGGCCGCCGGTGCGACGGCGGCAGCCGACGTGCCGGGCCCGGCCGAGCCGCGCGGCTACAACCCGTTCGTGCTCGCGCTGATTCCACCGCAGGTGCGCCGGGTCGTGGAAGTGGGGTGCAGCACGGGCGGTCTCGCGCTGGCATTGAAGTCGCGCCAGCCCGGCGTGCATGTCACCGGCCTGGAACTGGACCCCAAGGCGGCCGAGGTGGCGCGGCACCGCTGCGACGAGGTGCTGCAGATGAATGTCGATGACGCGGGTGCCGACTTCTTCGCGTCGCTGCAGGGGCACGACTGCTGGGTCTTCGGCGATGTGCTGGAGCACCTTCGTGACCCCTGGCGCGTGCTCGCCGAAGTGGCCAAGGTGCTGGCGCCTGGCGGCTGTGTGGTGGCGAGTATTCCCAACGCGCAGCACTGGAGCGTGCAGGCGCGGCTGAACATGGGCGCCTTCCAGTACGAGGCCACGGGCCTGATGGACCGCACGCACATCCGCTGGTTCACGCGGCAGACGATGCTGCAGTTGTTCGCCGGTGCCGGCCTGCGGGTGGAGGCCGGCGTGCCTTGCATGGTGGAGGAGCCGCCGATGCGCGACCAGGCGCTGGCCGGCGTGCGGCAGATGGCGCTGGCACTGGGGCGCGATGCCGACGAGGCGATGCGCGACGCTATGCCCCTGCAGTATGCGATGCGCGCGGTGCACGCCGGAGGCTGACGGGATGGTGGCGGCCTACAACCTCTGTTTGTTCCGGCCGGGATCTCCGCGCTGGAAGATCATGGACGCCCACTTGGAGGTGATGGAGTCGCTGCGGTGGGCCTTCGAGGCCTGCGGCATTCCCTGCAGCGTGCGCATCAATGAGCTGGACCTGACGCGACGCAACATCGTCTTCGGCTGGATCGTGGCCGCGCAGATCAACCAGCTGGCAGATCTGCCGGATGGCAGCATCCTCTACAACTTCGAGCAGTTTGCGGGGCATGCTGCGCCCGACCCGCTGACGGCGCAGTGGCTGCGGCGCTTCCAGGTCTGGGACTACAGCCCCTTCAACATGGACTACTGGCGCGCCGCGCAGCTGCCGCGCGAGCCCTTCTGTGCGCCGGTCAGCTACGCGCCGACGCTGACGCGCATCCCGCGCACGGAGTCGCCCGACATCGACACCTTGTTCATCGGCGCTGCGGGCATGGTGCGCTACGAGAAGCTGCTGGCCATCGCCTCGTCGGAGTGGCGTCCGTCGATGGCCGTGCTGCTGAACGTCTGGGGCGAGCAACGCGATGCGCTGATCGGCCGCGCGCGCCTGATGTTGAATGTCTCCAGCGAGTCGGAGGCCTTGCGCATCTTCGAGGTGACCCGGGTGTCGTACTACCTCGCCAATCGCATCCCGGTGCTGTGCGAGCGCGTGGCGGGGGTGCATGTGGAGCCCGACCTGCAGGACGCTGTGGCGTGGGCGCACAAGGACGACCTCGCCGCGACCTGCGAGCGGCTGCTGGCCGACCCGTCAGCGCTACAGACATTGGGCCAACGGGGCTTCGACGTCTTCAGTCGCCGCGACGCCCGCCAGGTCGTGCGCGACTGGCTGGCCCGAGAGGGCGGTTGAGCGTCAGCGGGCCTCGGCCGTCGCGGCCAGACCGTTCTCGAAGTGCCTGCGCATCAGCTGCGCCGACGCCTCGGCGTTGCGCGTGCGCAGCGCGAGCATCAGCTCCTGGTGTTCGCCCAGCGATTCCGCCAGCCGGCCCTCGCGGAACAGCGAGTGGTGGCGGTTCAGCTTCATCAGCCGGCGCAGGTCGTTGACGATCTGCTGGCGCCAGCGGTTCCCTTCGATCTGCAGGATGCGCAGGTGGAACTGCTCGTTGGCCGCGAAGAAGGCATCGCGGTCGGGTAGGGTGGTTTCCAGTGCGGCATGCAGTTGCACCAGCTCCTCCAGCTCGGCGTCGCTGGCCCGCGCCGCGACCTGGGCGGCTGCGTCGCTCTCCAATAGTGAAAGCAGCTGGTAGGCCTCGCGCACGTCCCGCTCGCTCATCTCGGTCACGTAGGCGCCGCGGCGCAGCTTCATCGTGACGAGGCCTTCGCTGGCCAGCACCTTCAGCGCCTCACGCAGCGGCGTGCGGCTGATTCCCAATTCACCGCACAGCTTCAGCTCGTCGATCCAGGCGCCCGGTTCCAGCTCGCGCGCGAGGATGCGCAGGCGCAGGCGGTCCGCCACCTGTTCATAGAGCGCAGTGGCGGCAAGCGGGGCGGCGACGGTGGGGGCGTCCGACATGTTCAGCAGGTGGAGTCAGCGCAGTGTAGGGGAAACTGAATTCATAATTATGAATAACGGCGACGCTATGATGCCGGCCGAGTTTCAGGAGAGTTCCATGTCGGACAACGCCCCCGAGTTCAAGACCGCCACGCTGGAGCAGTGGGCCAAGGCGGCCGCCAAGTCGGCGCCGGGCGGCGACATGGCGGCGCTGAACTGGCAGACGCCAGAGGGGCTGACCGTCAAGCCGCTGTACACGGCGGCCGACGTGGCGGACCTGCCGTACACCGACACGCTGCCTGGCTTCGAGCCCTTCATCCGCGGCCCGCAGGCGACGATGTACGCAGCGCGGCCCTGGACGATCCGCCAGTACGCCGGCTTCTCCACCGCAGAGGAGAGCAATGCGTTCTACAGAAAGGCGCTTGCCGCGGGCGGCCAGGGCGTGTCGGTCGCGTTCGACCTCGCGACGCACCGCGGCTACGACAGCGACCACCCGCGCGTGACGGGCGATGTTGGCAAAGCCGGCGTGGCCATCGACTCGGTGGAGGACATGAAGATCCTGTTCGACGGCATCCCGCTCGACAAGGTGTCCGTCTCGATGACGATGAACGGCGCGGTGCTGCCGGTGCTGGCCGGCTATGTGGTGGCGGCGGAAGAGCAGGGCGTGGGCCAGCAGCAGCTGGCCGGGACCATCCAGAACGACATCCTCAAGGAGTTCATGGTCCGCAACACCTACATCTACCCGCCCGAGCCGTCGATGCGCATCGTCGGGGACATCATCGACTACACCGCGCGGGAGATGCCGAAGTTCAACTCCATCTCGATCTCCGGCTATCACATGCAGGAGGCCGGCGCCAACCAGGCACTGGAGCTGGCCTTCACGCTGGCCGACGGCCAGGAGTACGTGCGCACGGCGATGGCCAAGGGCTTGAACGTCGACGACTTCGCGCCGCGGCTGTCGTTCTTCTGGGCCATCGGGATGAACTTCTATCTCGAGATCGCCAAGATGCGCGCCGCGCGGCTGTTGTGGTGCCGGATCATGAAGGGCTTCGGCGCGACCAACGCCAAGAGCCTGATGCTGCGCACTCACTGCCAGACCTCGGGCTGGAGCCTGACCGAGCAGGACCCGTACAACAACGTCGTTCGCACCACCATCGAGGCGATGGCCGCCGTCTTCGGCGGCACACAGAGCTTGCACACCAACTCGCTGGACGAGGCCATCGCGCTACCGACCGAGTTCAGCGCCCGCATTGCGCGCAACACGCAGCTCATCATCCAGGAAGAGACCCACATCACCAGCGTCGTCGACCCCTGGGCCGGCAGCTACCTGATGGAGAAGCTCACGCAGGACATGGCGGACAAGGCCTGGTCCATCATCGAGGAGGTCAACGCACAGGGTGGCATGATCAAGGCGGTGGATTCCGGCTGGGCCAAGCTGAAGATCGAGGCCAGCGCCGCCGAGAAGCAGGCGCGCATCGACTCTGGCGCCGACGTCATCGTTGGGGTCAACAAGTACAAGCTCGCCAAGGAAGACCCGGTCGAGATCCTGGAAGTCGACAACGTCAAGGTGCGCGACGCGCAGATAGCGCGGCTCAACCACATCAAGGCCACGCGCAGTGCCGAGGCCGTGCAGTCCGCGCTCGCCGCGCTGACCGAAGCGGCCGAGACCGGCGAGGGCAACCTGCTGGACCTCAGCATCCAGGCCATGCGCGTGCGGGCAACGGTGGGCGAGGTGTCGGACGCACTGGAAGCCGTTTTCGGCCGCCACCGTGCCGACACGCACAAGGTCAGTGGCGTCTACGCGGCGGCGTACGACTCGGCGGAGGGCTGGGCCAAGCTGCAGGGCGAGATCGCCGCCTTCGCTGAAGCGCAAGGCCGCCGGCCGCGCGTGATGATCGCCAAGCTCGGCCAGGACGGCCATGACCGCGGCGCCAAGGTCGTCGCGACCGCGTTTGCGGACCTGGGGTTCGACGTCGACATCGGCCCGCTTTTCCAGACACCCGAGGAATGCGCACGGCAGGCCATCGAGAACGACGTGCATGCGGTGGGCGTGTCCACGCTCGCGGCCGGCCACAAGACGCTGGTGCCAGCCATCATTGCCGAGCTGAAGAAGCAGGGCGCGGACGACATCATCGTCTTCGTCGGCGGCGTGATCCCGCAGCAGGACTACGGATTCCTCTACGAGGCCGGCGTGAAGGGGATCTACGGGCCGGGCACGCCCATCCCGGCCAGCGCCAAGGATGTGCTCGAGCAGATCAAGCAGGCGCTGTGAGCAGAACCTCCATCACGCAAGCCGGCATGATGTTGCCCTGGCGTTGACTCCAGCTTCCTTTTGACATGCCCGCGGTCCAGCTCCAATCCGTCAAGCACGACGATTTCGAGGCCATGCTCGCGTTGCGCATCGAGGCCTTGCGCGAAAGCCTGGAGCGGCTGGGCCGCTTCGACCCTGAAGTGGCACGTGCGAGGCTGAAGAGCCAGTTCAGTCCCGACTGGATGAAGCACCTGGTCATGGACGGCGAGCGCGTCGGCTACTTCACGCTGGTGCCGCGCGATCAGTCGCTGCACCTCCAGCATCTGTATCTGCGACCGGCCTGGCAAGGGCGGGGCGTGGGTGGCTGGGTTATCGAACACATCAAGGCACGAGCGCGGGCCGAGGGCAAACCCATTACGCTGGGTGCTCTGCGCGGCAGTCGCGCGAATGCCTTCTATCTGAGGCATGGGTTCCAGGTGGATCGTGAGCTGGAAGTCGACATCGAGTACCGCTGGGAGCCGCAGGCGTGAACGACCTGGCTGAACGCCTGAAAGCTGGCGAGCGCCGCGCGTTGGCCAAGGCCATCACGCTGGTCGAGTCCACGCGCGCCGACCACCGCGAGCAGGCCGATGCACTGCTGACCGGCCTGATGCCCGCCACCGGCCGCGCGCTGCGCCTGGGCATTTCGGGCGTGCCCGGCGTGGGCAAGAGCACCTTCATCGAGGCCTTCGGCCTGCTGCTGTTGTCGAGTGGCCACCGCGTGGCCGTGCTGGCCATCGACCCGTCCAGCGCCTTGTCCGGCGGCGCCATCCTCGGCGACAAGACGCGCATGGAAAAACTCTCCATGGACCCGCGCGCCTTCATCCGCCCGAGCCCCAGCAGCGGCACGCTGGGCGGCGTGGCTGAGAAGACGCGCGAGGCGCTGCTGCTGTGCGAGGCGGCCGGCTTCGACGTCGTGATCGTCGAGACAGTGGGCGTGGGCCAGAGCGAGACGGCCGTGGCCGGCATGACCGACCTCTACCTGCTGCTGCAGCTGCCCAACGCGGGCGACGATCTGCAGGCCATCAAGAAGGGCGTCATGGAGCTGGCCGACCTCGTCGTCATCAACAAGGCCGACCTCGACACTGCCGCCGCCACACGGGCGCAGGCGCAGATCACGTCGGCGCTGCGGTTGCTGCCCAGCCATGCCAAGACGGTGCAGCGCGTGCTGCAGGTCAGCGCGCTGAAGGCCGATGGCATTGCGCCGCTGTGGGCGGCGATCACGGACCTGCACCAGGCCCGCGAGGCCGACGGCAGCTGGGCCGCGCGTCGCCGCGAGCAGGCGCTGGCGTGGATGTGGGAGCGCATCCAGGCCGGCCTGCGCCAGGCCTTCATTGCGCACCCTGTGGTGCGCGAGCGGCTCGACGCCACGACGACCGCCGTACGCGACGGCCGCACGCCTCCTTCCACGGCCGCGCGGCAGCTGCTCGCCGCTTTCCAGGCAGGACCTTTCGCATGATCACCGGGCTGCATCACATCAACCTGCGTGCTCCGGCCGCGCTGCTGGCGATGCTGCGCGACTTCTACCGCGACGTGCTGGGCCTGAGCGTCGGCCCGCGGCCTGACTTCGGGAGCCCCGGCTTCTGGCTCTACGCCGGTGGCCAGCCCATCGTCCATCTGTCCGAGCAGCGGCCCAACGAGGTGAAGCACGGCCCGGTCGACCCGGCCGCGCCCGGCACCTTCGACCACGCCGCCTTCCAGGGCGACGACCCCCGCGCCACCGCGGCCCACTTGGCTGCGCTGGGCATCACGTTCCGCGAGTCCCGCTCGCCGGTGACCGGCCAGCACCAGTTCTTCCTCAAGGACCCCGCCGGCAATGGCGTGGAGATCAACTTTCCTTACCAAGGCTAACCATGCACGACATCCTGCAGGCCCTCGAAGCCAAGCGCGCCCTGGCGCGGCTCGGCGGTGGCGAGAAGCGCATCGCCGCTCAGCACGCCAAAGGCAAGCTCACCGCGCGTGAGCGGCTGGAGCTGCTGTTCGACGAAGGCAGCTTCGAGGAATGGGACATGTTCGTCGAGCACCGCTGCGTGGACTTCGGCATGGCCGACAACAAGATCCCCGGCGATGGCGTCGTGACCGGCTACGGCATGATCAACGGGCGCCTCGCCTTCGCCTTCAGCCAGGACTTCACGGTCTTCGGTGGTGCGCTGAGTGAGTCTCACGCCGAGAAGATCTGCAAGGTGATGGACCAGGCGATGAAGGTTGGCGCCCCGGTCATCGGGCTGAACGATTCGGGCGGTGCGCGCATCCAGGAGGGTGTCGCATCGCTGGGCGGTTACGCCGACGTCTTCCAGAAGAACGCGCTGGCGTCGGGCGTCATCCCGCAGATCAGCATGATCATGGGGCCGTGCGCCGGTGGCGCGGTGTATTCGCCGGCGATGACCGACTTCATCTTCATGGTGAAGGACAGCAGCTACATGTTCGTCACCGGCCCCGAGGTCGTGAAGACGGTGACGCACGAGGAAGTGAGCGCCGAGGAGCTGGGCGGCGCCACGACGCACAACACCAAGAGCGGCGTGGCGGACCTGAGCTTCGAGAACGACGTGGAGGCGCTGCTGATGCTGCGCCGCTTCTTCAACTACCTGCCGTTGTCCAACCGTGAGAAGGCGCCCGTCCGACCAAGCGGCGACCCGGCCAACCGGCTCGACCATTCGCTCGACACGCTGGTGCCCGACAACCCCAACAAGCCCTACGACATCAAGGAGTTGATCCTGAAGGTCGTGGACGATGGCGACTTCTTCGAACTGCAGCCCGGCTACGCGAAGAACATCGTCACCGGCTTCGCCCGCATGGAAGGCCAGACGGTGGGCATCGTCGCCAACCAGCCGCTGGTGCTGGCCGGCTGCCTGGATATCAAGAGCAGCATCAAGGCGGCGCGCTTCGTGCGCTTCTGCGACGCCTTCCACATCCCGGTCGTCACCTTCGTCGACGTGCCCGGGTTCATGCCCGGTACGGCGCAGGAGTACGGCGGCATCATCAAGCACGGCGCCAAGCTGCTGTACGCCTACGCCGAGGCGACCGTGCCCAAGATCACCGTCATCACGCGCAAGGCATACGGCGGCGCCTACGACGTGATGGCCTCCAAGCACCTGCGCGGCGACGTCAACTTCGCCTGGCCCAACGCCGAGATCGCCGTGATGGGCGCCAAGGGCGCCGTGGAAATCATCTTTCGCGAGGACAAGAAGGACCCCGCCAAGCTGGCCGAGCGCGAGGCCGAGTACAAGGCCCGCTTCGCCAACCCGTTCGTCGCGGGCGCACGGGGCTTCATCGACGACGTCATCCAGCCGCACGAGACGCGCAAGCGCATCTGCCGCAGCCTGGCCATGCTGAAAGACAAGAAGCTGGAGAACCCGTGGCGCAAGCACGGGAACATTCCGCTGTAAGCCATGGCGAAGGCCCGTTACGCCGCCGAGGCCAAGCGCCTCACGGACATTCCCAACATCGGCAAGGCCGCTGCAGCGGACCTGGTCGCTCTGGGCATCCACACGCCGGCCGATGTGGCCCGCATGGACCCGTTCCAGGCCTACGACGCACTGCGCGACCCCATGGGCCAGCGCCACGATCCTTGTGTACTGGACACATTTATGGCTGCCCACGATTTCATGAATGGTGGCCCGCCGCATCCCTGGTGGCATTTCACGCCGCAGCGCAAGGCCCTGCTCGCTACGGCACTGGCCGCCGGCCTGGCCGCGGGCGTGCAGGCGGCCGAGCACCGCGACCCGGCCTCGGGCTGCACGGTGATGGCGCCCAGCTACCTGGCCAGCAACGACTACATCTTCAAGTACGAGGGCGCGTGCCGCGATGGCCTGGCCGAAGGCAAGGGCAAGGCCATCTGGACGCTGCGCTACGCCAGCAGCAAGCGCGAGGAATGGTCGGGCCGCTTCAGCGCCGGCGTGTTTGTGCCCGAGCCGTCGGACGGCGTGCGGGCCATGTCCATCGGCCGTGAGAGGGTGCTGTTCGACCTTGGCGCGCTGCCGAAGCTGCAGGGCATGAGCCCGCGGCTGGCGGTGGAGGCCACGTCCGAACTGGTGCGCTATCCCGACCCCTGCCAGCCCGACGCCCTGTGGGTGCTGCAGGCGGAAGGCCCCGCGCTGGGCCAGGATGACGTGGCGCAGCAGTTGCTGCGCTCGGCTGCCGACAAGCTCAAGCAACGCTGCGGCGCTGACCGACTGCGCATCTTCGAGCGCTCCACCAGCGAACGCAGCCATTTGCGGGTGCGCGCCGTGCCCCAGCCGCAGCTTGAGATGGACACCTACGGCAACCCGCAAGGCGTGCTGGTGGAGGCCTCGGTGCCGCTGGCTGCCGGTCAGCCGCTGGAGCAGTACGGCAACCAGGTCGCCGCGCAAATCCGCCAGCGCCAGGCCCGCGAGGAGCGCGAGCAGGCGCGCCAGGCCAACGCCCAGCGACTGAAGGCCTTCGCCAAGCCCGCCGGCGCTGCACTCTGGGTTAGTGTGCCAACACTCGCGCAGAACCCTTTTCGCTACCAGGACCAGGTCGTGCTGACGGCCGTGACGCTCGATGAAGTGCTGGACCCGAAACGCGCCCGCGTGACCGGCCTGCGCGGTGCCGGCACCTACCAGTTCGCGATGCTGGAGGGCGAGGGACTGGGGCGCTGGGCGCCCGGCGCCCGCGTGCTGGCCACCCGCGTGCTTGGCCGCCTGCCCGCCACCGACGAGCACTTGCCTTCGGGCCTGCGCCTGCAGCTCGTGGCGGAGCTGCGCTGCGAGGAGCTCGACTGCAGCGACCGCCTCGACCTGCTCACGCCCGTGCGTGACGGTGAAGCGCCCTGAACCGGCACCCGGCCCTGACATCGAATGAACCGTTCCGCTTCCCCGGAGAACTCCATGTTCAAGAAGATCCTGATCGCCAACCGCGGTGAAATCGCGTGTCGCGTCATCGCCACCGCGCGCAAGATGGGCATTGCGACCGTCGCCGTCTATTCGGAGGCCGACAAGGATGCCCGTCATGTGGCGCTGGCCGACGAGGCCGTGCTGCTGGGCCCGGCGCCATCGCGCGAGAGCTATCTTGTCGCCGACAAGATCATTGCCGCCTGCAAGCAGACGGGCGCCCAGGCGCTGCATCCGGGCTACGGCTTCCTCAGTGAGAACGAGGACTTCGCCCGGCGCTGCGAGGAAGAAGGCATCGTCTTCATCGGCCCCAAGCACTACAGCATCGCGGCCATGGGCGACAAGATCGCGTCCAAGAAGCTGGCCAATGAGGCCCGGGTCAGTACGATCCCCGGCCACAACGAGCCCATCCTGTCGCCTGAAGAGGCCGTCGAGATCGCCAAGAAGATCGGCTACCCGGTCATGATCAAGGCCAGCGCCGGCGGCGGCGGCAAGGGCCTGCGCGTGGCCTTCAACGACAAGGACTGCTTCGAGGGCTTCACCTCCTGCCGCAATGAGGCGCGCAACAGCTTCGGCGACGACCGCGTCTTCATGGAGAAGTTCGTCGAGCAGCCGCGCCACATTGAAATCCAAGTGCTGGGCGACGCCCAGGGCAACGTCGTTTACCTGCACGAACGCGAGTGCTCCATCCAGCGCCGCCACCAGAAGGTCATCGAGGAGGCGCCGTCGCCCTTCATCAGCGAGGCCACTCGCAAGGCCATGGGCGAACAGGCCGTGGCACTGGCCAAGGCCGTCAAGTATCAGAGCGCCGGCACGGTGGAGTTCGTCGTCGGCAAGAACCAGGACTTCTACTTCCTGGAGATGAACACGCGGCTGCAGGTGGAGCACCCGGTCACGGAGTGCATCACGGGGCTGGACCTTGTCGAGCAGATGATCCGCGTCGCCGCCGGCGAGCCGCTGCCCTTCACGCAGGCCGACATCAAGCGTGACGGCTGGGCCATCGAGTGCCGCATCAACGCAGAAGACCCGTTCCGCAACTTCCTGCCCAGCACCGGCCGCCTCGTTCGCTACCAGCCGCCGGAAGCCGGCATGGTTCAGGCCGAGCCGCAGCGTTTCGGCGTGCGCGTGGACACCGGCGTCTACGAAGGCGGCGAGATCCCGATGTTCTACGACTCGATGATCGCCAAGCTCATCGTGCATGGTCAGGACCGCGCCGAGGCGATTGCGAAGATGCGCGAGGCGCTCAACGGCTTCGTCATCCGTGGCGTGTCCAGCAACATCCCGTTCCAGGCGGCGCTGCTGGCGCACCCGGACTTCGCGACCGGCAACTTCAACACCGGCTTTATCGCCCAGCACTACGCCGGCGGCTTCAAGTCCGAGGACGTGCCCCATGACGACTCGCTGTTCCTCGTCGCGCTGGCCGGCTTCATTCGCCGCAAGGCGCGCGAGCGTGAGGCCGGCATCAGCGGCCAGTTGCCGGGCCATGAGGTGCAGATCGAGCACGACTACGTCGCGGTCGTGAATCTGGGCGGTGGCAATACCGAGCAGCACGCGCTGCACATCAGCGAGTTCGCCGGGGCGCTCGGCGAGGCGCTGGTGAAGGTAGGCGGGCGCGACTACCGCATCGTCAGCAGCTCCCGGCTCAATGACGTGCGCATCACGGGGACCGTCAACGGCCGGTCCTTCACCGCGCAGGCCGAGCGCGGTACGGCGAAGAATCCGCTGGCCTACCGCATCCAGCACGGCGGCCGCTCGCTGGAGGTGACCGTGCTGAGCCCGCGCGCCGCGGAGCTGCAGGCGCTGATGCCCTACAAGGCACCGCCGGACACGTCCAAGCTGCTGCTGTCGCCGATGCCTGGCCTGCTGGTGAATCTTGCCGCACAGGTTGGGCAGGCCGTGCAGGCCGGCGAGCGCCTGGCCGTTATCGAGGCCATGAAGATGGAGAATATCCTGACCGCCTCGCAGGACGTGCAGGTGGCCGAGATCCTTGCCAAGCCGGGCGAGAGCCTGTCGGTGGACCAGCCCATTCTGAGGTTCGCATGACGACACCGCGTCCTTTCAGGATTCTCGGCCTGCAACAGGTCGCCATCGGCGGCCTCGACAAGGGCAAGCTCCGCCACCTGTGGGTGGAGCTTCTGGGCGTGCCCGTGACCGGTACGTTCAAGAGCGAGCGCGAGAACGTGGACGAGGACATCTGCACGCTGGGGCAGGGCGCCCATGCGGTGGAGGTGGACCTGATGCAGCCGCTGGACGCGGAGAAGAAGCCCGCCGTCCACGCCACGCCGCTGAACCACATCGGCCTGTGGGTGGACGACCTGCCCGTGGCCGTGCAGTGGCTGGAGGCTCAGGGCTTGCGCTTTGCGCCCGGCGGCATCCGCCGTGGCGCCGCGGGCCACGACATCTGCTTCGTACATCCCAAGGGCAACGAACAGTTTCCGTTTGGTGGCGAGGGCGTGCTGATCGAGCTGGTGCAGGCGCCGCCCGATGTCGTGGCGGCGTTGTCCGCCTGACACCCACCGCAAGGTTGGCGCTGACCTGCGGTCAGAATGCGCGGCCCGTTCCTGATCGTTGTTCCCGATGCGCCTGGTCCTTGCCCTGATCGCCTCGCTCCTGCCTGCACTGGCGCAGGCCTGGGGCAACCACAGCCCGATGTGCTACCGCGCCTTCGAGCATATGCCCGAGGTGGCCGACGCGCCGCCCGTGACGGCCGAGCCCCTCGCCGACTTCCTGCTCGCCGAGGAACCGGCCATCGCGCGCTTGCTGGATGCGCAGGAGGACTGGGCGCGTGAACACCTGAAGGGCCATGCGCCGCGCCCCGATGCGCTTCGCCTGGTTCCAGATGCCCGCCGAAGCGACGCGGAGCGGCGGGCGGCCTTCCTGCGCGCGCTGCGCCTGTCGCCCGACGCGCGGCTGACCCTGTACGTGCAAATCGACGCGCGCGAGCCCGACACCGTCCGCGCGCCGCTGGCCGCGAGTCAGGTCAGCGCCGTGGCCAACGGCAAAGGCGCCACTCAGCGCTTCGTCGCACTGCAGCCCGGCGAGGCGGTGGCCCCCCTGGCGGTCCTCGCGTCGGGCTGCGACGAGCCCGACTATGGGCACGACGTGAATCTTTTCGATGACAACCCTGGCAGTCCGCAGCACCCGTCCTACGGCTTCGGCAAGCAGCCCTTCGGCAACGCGGCCATCGCCGTCGGTTCGCAGGCGCCGTTCCACATGGGCTTCTTCCACCAGGGGAGGCTCTTCAACACGCTGGCACGCAGCTTCACCCGCACGTTCGCCGAGCTGCGCGTGCAGCAGTACGGCGGCCTGGCCGTGCTGGCCTGGCAGACCGGTCACGCCTACTGGGGCTGGCGCTTTGCCGGCATGGCGCTTCATCACGTCGAGGACCTGACGCAGCCCTATCACGCGAGTGCCGCGCCGAGCGCGACGCTGGGCCACATGATCTGGGCCAACCTCAAGGCGCAGCTGGGAGCGCCGGCCGACCGCCAGGGACTGGTCGTGCTGCAGGGCAACCGGCATTTCGTGCTGGAGAACTTCCAGACGCGCTGGATCGTGGAGAACGCCCAGCACCGCCGCGACGGCCCGCTGGAGCAGGCGCTGCGCGATCTGGCGCTGGACGGCCGCTACCCGGCGTGGAGCCCGTCCTACGTGCGCGACGTGGTGGCGCTGGAGGCGTTCACGGCCGGGCCGCGAACGGATGCGGCGATCGTGGTCGGCGCGCCTGCCAAGTTCGTCTCGGACCCGCAGTTCGATTTCGCCGCCAACGAGGCAGTGCTGGGCCCCGAGCTGGCGCGTGACATGCAGGGCCAGCGAGACGCGCTGCTGCGCGAGGTCGCACGACTGCTGTCGCATTTCGGCGCGCACAGCCGCAACGCGCTGCGCGGGCTGCTGAAGCAGGCAGCCGCACGTCAGGCGTCCGCCCCTTAGGCGGCCTGGTGCACGTGGCCAGGGTCGTCTGTCAGCGGCAGCGTGTGCAAGCCGCCGTCCTGGGTGCACTGCGATTTGAGCCAGGTCGTCAGCGGGAAGTTCTTGTCTGTGGAGACGTAGTGGAGCACGAGCCGCGGCAGGCCCAGGCGGCGCATCACCGCGTTAAGGAAGCTGCGCTCCACCTGCAGCCCGAGCACGCGGCAGGAGATGGCCCACTGGACGAGGATGCCGTTGGGGTTGACCAGTGCAAAGCCCACCAGCCCGTGCTCAGTGAACTTGTCGCGCGCATGTAGCGAGAAGAGCCGGCAGCCGCTGAGCTGCAGCTGTTGCAGATCGGCCGCGCTCGTGCGCAGGCCGTTCAGGTTGAACTGGTTGGTCTTGTTCAGCAGCTCGACCGCGCGGGCGAAGGCGGGCGCAGCCGGGTCCGCGGGCACCTCGGCCACCTGGATGGCGATCTCGAGCCGGTCCAGCGCGTTGCCGGCCTTGGAGGCCTCGTACTCGTCCCGGTGCGTGAGGGCCGTGCGCAGCATCTCGGTGCGCTGCGATGACTCGTTGCTGATGAATGGCACCTCGGTCAACACGCTGTGATGCAGCGTGGACTTGGCGTACATGATCCATTTGCCCATGACCTTGAGCTTGGGGAAAGCTTGGTGCATCAGTTCCCGCTCGACCGGGTTGTCGTCGAGGAACAGCACGTTGTCCGGCAGCAGGTTCACCTCCTGCAGGATCTGGCGCATGTTCTCGGCCTTGCTGTCCCAGTTGATCTTGACGGACACGAAGCTGTCCAGCCGCAGCTTGCCGGCATAGACGCGCTCCAGGTTGCGGACCGTGTCGTCGTGGCTGTTCTTCGAGATGATGGCAAGCAGGATGCCGCGCTGCTTGCAGTAGTGCAGCGCCTCGGTGATGCCATAGGGGAAGCCTTCGGCCAGCCGGTACAGGCTGCCGTCGTCGACGCCGAAGTTGTTGTAGAACGCCTTGTTGACGCGTTCCGGGATGCGGCCGTCATGGGCGTTTGCCTCTTCGGACAGCACGCCGCGCCACAGCGTGTTGTCCAGGTCGGTGACGATCAGCTTGATGGGTGTGGGCTGCGTCAGCGTCATGAACATGGCCTGCAGCTCGTGGCTGAGCATGCGGCCGAACAGCCGTGCGTCGTGCAGCTCCCAGTGCAGCCGCTTGGCGGGCAGCGGGTCCAGGCGCGGGAATTCCAGCTCGCCGACGTCCAGCTCGTTCAGTTCGTCGACCTCGCCCGGCGCCGCGTGGTTCAGCGCATTGAAGAACTCGTCGGACGTAAAGCGCTTGCCGAGCGTGGCAGCCACCGCGTCGGCATCCAGCACGAAGCTGTTGTGCGCGCCTCGGCGTTGCAGCAGGCGTTCCAGTTCCACGTTGAGCTGCTGGATGAAGAACTGCAGGTTGCGCAGGTCGTACTTGGGCAGAAGCTTGCCCATCGGGTTCAGCACCGGCACGAGGAAGTTGGTGACGAAGACAGACTTGTCCGCGCAGCCGCGCAGGCACTCGGCCAGGTACTCCTGCAGGCGCATCCGGGCCTGCTCGAACGCGGCCTCGTAGGCTTCGGGCTGTGCGTACGGTGTGTGCCACAGCTCGCCGTCGCGCAGGATGGCCCGCAGCGGCACCTGGACCAGCACGAAATCGTAGCCGCCGACGATGCCGCTGATGTCCTGCAGCGCGCCGCCGTTGAACAGCAGCAGGTCGGAGGCGCACCACAGATCCTTGCGGATGACGTAGTTGGCCAGGCACGAACCGATGATCAGCGCCTTCTTGCCTTCTGGCTTGGGCAGCGTGTCTAGCAGCGGCGTGCGCAGGAACTCGCCCTTCATGTGGGCGGCGTGAGCGGCGAACGAGTCGTCCTCGAGAAGCATTCCGGGGCTCCTTGGCGGAGAGGTGGTGCAGCGGCCCGCCGCGGGCAGGCCTTGCCGAACGCCCGTCGAGGCCAGCGCGCGGCGACAGGTTTCATTCTGGACTCGGGCTCCCCGTCGCCATGGTCCGTGCAGCGGGGGAATCGCCCCTCAGATCGCGTCAGCCAGGGTAGGCTTTAATTCGTCTCACGCGAAGCGGTAATCGTTTTTTGGCGCAGAATTCGGTTCTTCGCGAAGGCTATGCTGGAGTCCAGACGATCATGCGCCACGATCTCACCACCCTCAACCTCGTGCTGGCCATCGAGCAGACGCGCTCGATTACCCGCGGCGCGGCCCAGGAGCACCTGGCGCTGGCCGCAGCGAGCAAGCGCTTGTCCGACCTGGAAAGCCGCCTGGGCGTGCAGCTCTTCGAGCGCCGTGCACGCGGTGTGGAGCCGACCGAGGCGGGTCGCGCGCTTGTGCGCCACATCCGCTCGTTGCATGCGTCGCTCTACGCCCTCGAGACGGAGGTCATGGAGTTCTCGCGCGGCATCAAGGGCCATCTGCGCATCGCGTCCAACACGAGCGCAATCGCCGAGTGCCTGCCGCCGTATCTCGTCGAGTTCTCGCAGGCGCATGCGCAGATCCGCATCAGCCTGGAAGACCTGACCAGCGCCGAGGTGCAGGCCGCCGTCGCCGAAGGGAGGGCGGACGTGGGCATTTTCACCGCGCCGGTGCTGGACAACCGTGTGCAGACCTGGGCCTTCGCCCGCGGCCGGCTCGCGGCGCTGGTGCCGCTCAAGCACCCGCTGGCCCACCGCGAGGCCGTCAGCTTCGACGACCTGCTGGCCTACGACCTCATCGGCCTGCATGCCGGTGCCAGCGCGCAGGAGCTGATGCGCGAACAGGCGGCGGCGCGCGGCCAGACCCTGAACGCGCGCCTGCAAGTGCGCGGCTTCGACGGCATTGCGCAGCTGGTCGAGTCCGGCCTCGGCGTGGCCGTGCTGCCTGAACATCCGGCCGAACGCTTCACCCGCGTGTTCGGCGTGCGCTGCCTGCGACTTGAAGAGTCCTGGGCCGAGCGCGACTATTACCTCGGTGTGCTGCGCCAACAGCGCCTGCCCACCGTGGTGCAACGCTTCGTGGACACCCTTATTCCCCGAGAGAAGCAATGACTGCTAGAACCCTCTACGACAAGCTCTGGGACGAGCATGTCGTGCACTCCGAACCGGATGGCACGGCCTTGCTCTACATCGACCGTCACCTCGTGCACGAGGTGACCAGCCCGCAGGCCTTCGAAGGCCTGGACCTGGCCAGCCGCAAGGTCTGGCGGCTGTCGGCCAACCTGGCCGTCAGCGATCACAACGTGCCGACGACGGACCGTTCGCAGGGCATCGCTGACCCCATCTCCAAGCTGCAGATCGACACGCTGGATGCCAACTGCGACCGCTTCGGCATCACGCAGTTCAAGATGAGCGACAAGCGCCAGGGCATCGTGCACGTCATCGGCCCGGAGCAGGGCGCCACGCTGCCCGGCATGACCGTCGTCTGCGGTGACAGCCACACGTCCACGCACGGCGCCTTCGGTGCGCTGGCGCACGGCATCGGCACCAGCGAGGTCGAGCATGTGCTGGCGACGCAGACGCTGTCGGCCAAGAAGGCAAAGAACCTGCTCGTCAAGGTCGAAGGAGCCTTGCCCAAGGGCTGTGGCGCCAAGGACATCGTGCTGGCCGTCATCGGCAGGATCGGTACGGCCGGCGGCACGGGCTACACCATCGAGTTCGCCGGCTCGGCGATCCGTGCGCTGAGCATGGAAGGCCGCATGACGGTCTGCAACATGGCCATCGAGGCGGGCGCGCGCGCCGGCCTCATCGGCGTGGACGACACGACGATCAACTACGTCAAGGGCCGCCCGTTCTCGCCCACCGGCGTCGAATGGGACCAGGCTGTCGCCTACTGGCGCACGCTGCATTCCGACGTCGACGCCCATTTCGACAAGGTCGTCGAGATCGACGCCACGGCGATCCGCCCGCAGGTCACCTGGGGTACGTCGCCGGAGATGGTGCTGTCCATCGAGGACCGCGTGCCCGATCCCGATAAGGAGAAGGACGCCGTCAAGCGAGGCGCGATCGAACGTGCGCTGACTTATATGGCGCTCGAGCCGAACAAGCCTATCAGCGACATCCATGTCGACAAGGTCTTCATCGGTTCCTGTACGAACAGCCGCATCGAGGACATGCGCGAGGCCGCGGCCGTCGTGCGCCGCGTTGGCGGCCGCGTGGCCAGGAACATCAAGCTGGCGCTGGTCGTGCCGGGCTCGGGCCTCGTGAAGGCGCAGGCCGAAGCCGAAGGGCTGGACCAGGTCTTCAAGGCTGCCGGCTTCGAGTGGCGCGAACCGGGCTGTTCCATGTGCCTGGCGATGAACGCCGACCGGCTGGAGCCGGGCGAGCGCTGCGCATCGACGAGTAACCGCAATTTCGAAGGCCGCCAGGGCGCGGGTGGTCGCACCCACCTCGTCAGCCCCGCGATGGCCGCCGCGGCCGCGATGACCGGCCATTTCGTTGACGTTCGGACGATCGCCTGACATGGACAAGTTCACCATCCACCAGGGCGTCGTCGCGCCCATGGACCGTGAGAACGTCGACACCGACGCGATCATGCCCAAGCAGTTCCTGAAGTCGATCAAGCGCTCGGGCTTCGGCCCCAACCTGTTTGACGAATGGCGCTACCTGGACCGCGGCGAGCCCGGCCAGGATCCGGCCAGCCGCACGCCCAACCCGGACTTCGTGCTGAACCAGCCGCGCTACCAGGGTGCCAGCGTGCTGATCGCGCGCAGCAACTTCGGCTGCGGCTCCAGCCGCGAGCACGCGCCCTGGGCACTGCAGCAGTACGGGTTCCGTGCCATCCTGGCGCCGAGCTTCGCCGACATCTTCTTCAACAACTGCTTCAAGAACGGGCTGCTGCCCATCGTGCTGCCCGAGTCGGCCATCGCACGCCTGTTCGATGAGGTCTATGCCTTCCCGGGCTACCAGCTGACCATCGACCTGCCGCGCCAGGTCGTCGTCAAGGCCGACGGGGCGGAGCTGCCGTTCCAGATCGAGCCCTTCCGCAAGGAATGCCTGGTCGGCGGCCTCGACGAGATCGGCCTGACGTTGCAGCATCAGGACAAGATTCGCGCCTATGAGGCGCAGCGCATCGCCGCCAAACCCTGGTTGAACCACCGGATCGTCTGACATGACTCTCAAGAAAATCGCAGTCCTGCCGGGCGATGGCATCGGCCCGGAAATCATGGCCGAGGCCGTCAAGGTGCTGCAGGCGTTGGACCTGCCGCTGCAGCTCGACTGGGCTGACGTCGGCGGTAAGGCCTACGAGACCAGCGGCCATCCGCTGCCGCCGGCCACGCTGAAGCTGGCGCAGGAGGCCGACGCGGTGCTGTTCGGCGCCGTGGGCGACTGGAAGTACGACAAGCTGGAGCGCGCACTGCGCCCTGAGCAGGCCATCCTGGGCCTGCGCAAGGCGCTGGGCTTGTTCGCCAACTTCCGCCCGGCCATCTGTTACGAGCAGCTCACGCATGCGTCGTCACTGAAGCCCGAGCTGGTGGCCGGCCTGGACATCCTCATCATTCGTGAGCTGACCGGTGACATCTACTTCGGTCAGCCGCGTGGCCGTCGCACAGCTGTCGATGGCCACTTCCCAGGTGCGGAAGAGGGCTTCGACACGATGCGCTACTCGCGCCCCGAGATCGAGCGCATCGCCCACGTCGCCTTCCAGGCCGCGCAGAAGCGCAACAAGCGCCTGACCAGCGTCGACAAGGCCAACGTGCTGGAAACCTCGCAGCTGTGGAAGGATGTCGTCTCCGAGGTGCAAAAGAGCTACCCGGACGTCCAACTGGACCACATGTACGTGGACAACGCGGCCATGCAGCTCGTCAAGGCGCCGAAGAAGTTCGACGTCGTCGTGACCGGCAACATGTTCGGCGACATCTTGAGCGACGAGGCCGCGATGTTGACCGGGTCCATCGGCATGCTGCCGTCGGCGTCGTTGGATGCGAACAACAAGGGCCTCTACGAACCGTCTCACGGCAGTGCGCCGGACATCGCCGGCCAGGGAATCGCGAACCCGCTGGCTACAATTCTGTCCGCTGCCATGATGCTCAAGTTCTCCCTCAACCACGCCGACGCTGCTGCTCGTATCGAGACGGCCGTGCAGTCCGTGCTGGCCCAGGGCTTGCGCACCGCCGACATCTGGAGTGAAGGCACGACGAAGGTCTCGACCCGCGAGATGGGCGATGCCGTCGTCAAGGCCATCACGACCGCCAAAACCATTAAGAGCTAACGCTCCGTCTCGTCTCGCCCCTCCAAACCCGGCGAACGAGCCGGGGCCCGAAGTGGATGGGGTTTGGTGACCGAAAGACGAAAGGAAAGATGATGACGACCCTGGTAGGCCTCGTAGGCTGGCGCGGCATGGTGGGCTCCGTGCTCATGGAGCGCATGACCGCCGAGCGTGATTTCGACCTGATCGAGCCGCTGTTCTTCTCGACCTCCAACGCTGGTGGCGCCGCCCCGGCCCAGGCGAAGAACGAGAAGTCACTGCAGAACGCGTTCGACATCGACCAGCTGAAGCGCTGCGACGTCATCATCACGGCACAGGGTGGCGACTACACGACCGAAGTCTTCCCCAAGCTCCGTGCCGCGGGCTGGACGGGCCACTGGATCGACGCTGCCTCCACGCTGCGCATGGCGGACGACGCCGTCATCATCCTGGACCCGGTCAACCGCCCAGTCATCGACAAGGCGCTGGCCGACGGCGGCAAGAACTGGATCGGCGGCAACTGCACCGTCAGCTGCATGCTGATGGGCGTCGGCGCGCTGTACAAGGCCGGCCTCGTCGAGTGGATGTCCACGCAGACCTACCAGGCGGCCTCCGGCGGCGGCGCCCAGCACATGCGCGAGCTGCTGACGCAGTACGGCACGCTGAACGCCTCAGTCAAGTCGCTGCTGGACGACCCGAAGAGCGCCATCCTCGAGATCGACCGCCAGGTCATTGCCAAGCAGCGCTCGCTGTCGGCTGAAGAGACTGCCAACTTCGGCGTGCCGCTGGGCGGCTCGTTGATCCCCTGGATCGACAAGGACCTCGGCAACGGCATGTCCAAGGAAGAGTGGAAGGGCATGGCGGAGACGAACAAGATCCTCGGTTCGGACAGCATCCCCGTCGACGGCTTCTGTGTCCGTGTCGGCGCGATGCGTTGCCACAGCCAGGCGCTGACCTTCAAGCTCAGGAAGGACGTGCCGCTGGCCGATATCGAAGCCATGATTGCCGCCGACAACGAGTGGGTGAAGGTCGTGCCGAATACACGGGAAGCGACGATCCGTGATCTCACGCCGGTCGCCGTCACTGGCACGATGACCATCCCCGTTGGCCGTTTGCGCAAGCTGGCGATGGGGCCGGAATACCTGGGTGCCTTCACCATCGGCGACCAGTTGCTCTGGGGTGCCGCTGAACCGCTGCGTCGCATGTTGCGCATCCTGCTCGAACGCTGATTCATCGCTTACGGTCTTTTACGCATGATCTAGGGTTGACCCGGGCATCGTTATGGAAACCAAGCGACACATCAGGTATCGCGTGAGCATTTCAGCGTATATGCTTGATGCCGTTGTGTTTTTGATTCCAGACTCGACGCAGGACACACCGTGCCAACTAGGTTCGTGCAGCACGCGCTGAAGATCGAGACAGGCGGGGCCCATTGCCCCGCCTTGTTGCTTTGGGGAATGCCTTGAAAGACCACATCCGCGACGCATCCGAGGGAGTTCGCCCTATGGGCTTTGCCCACCACCGCCTGGCACTGGCCGCCGCGCTTCTCGTGGCCGGCAGTGGTGCTCAGGCGCTGGGCCTGGGGAAGTTGAACGTGCAGTCGGCGCTGGGTGAAACCATGCGCGCCGAGATCGACGTGACCAGCTTGACGTCGGAAGAGGCGTCTACGTTGAAGGTGCGGGTAGCGCCCCCCGAGTCCTACCGTTCGACGGGGGTGGACTACAACCCGGTGCTGACGTCGACGCAGGTCCAGGTCGTGCGGCAGGGTGGACGCACGATGTTGCGCGTCAGCAGCGACCGTGCCGTGCAGGAGCCATTTGTCGATGTCATCCTGGAGCTGACCTGGTCCGGCGGCCGGCTGGTGCGGGAGTACACGCTGCTGTTCGACCCGCCGGGTCTGCCGAAGCCTGCACCCGTGGTCACCGCGCCGCCTGCGATGGCTGCGGCGCCGGCGCCTGTGGTCGCGTCGGAGGCCGTGCCTGCGCCGGCACCGGCCGTCACGTCCGCGTTGCCGCGCAATGGCACGGCGGCCGCGCCCGCCAACGCCGGCCGTGCACCCGCGCCGGTGACTGTGCGTCCGCCCGTCACGGCGGCATCCGAGTACACGGTCCGCCCGGGTGACTCGCTGTCCAAAGTGGCTGGCCGTACGCAGGTGGCGGGCATCTCGCTCGACCAGATGCTGGTGGGGCTGTTCCGCAACAATCCCGATGCCTTCATCGACGGCAACATGAACCTGCTGAAGTCTGGTTCCGTGTTGCAGGTGCCGGGCAGCGAGGCGCTGGCATCCGTGCCGGCGGCCGAGGCGCGCCGCATCATCATGGCGCAGAGCGCCGACTTCTCCGCCTACCGCCAGCGCCTGGCTTCTGCGGCCCCGACGCTGCAGAACACCGAGAGCGAGCGCCAGTCCAAGGGTCAGGTCCAGGCCGCCGTGGATGACCGCAAACCCGCGGCAGCCCCGACGCCGGACAAGCTGACGCTCAGCAAGGCGGGCCCGGCCAGCGCGGCCGAGACCAAGCTGTCCAAGGAGACGGAGAAGAAGGACGCCGCGGCGCGCGTTGCCGAGCTGACGCGTAACGTCGAGGAGCTAAAGAAGCTGTCCAGCGCAGCCGGCACCAAGCCGGCGACCGTCGCGTCCGCGCCAGCGCCCGCACCGGCGGCGACAACGCTGCCGGCCCCGGTCGTCGCAGCAGCCGAGGTGGCGTCTGCAGTGGCTTCCGCGCCGGCGCCGGCCGCCGAAGCCAGTGCGGCGGCTTCCATGCCTGCCGCCCGGAGTGCACCGCTCCCGCCGCCTCCCGCTGCTGAACCTCCAGGCTTCCTGGAGCAGTTGCTCGACAACCCGTTCGTGCTGCCGCTGGCGGGTGCCTTCGTGGCCGTGCTGGGGGGCTTCGGCCTGTACCGGCTCCGCTCGCGTCGCCCGGCGCATGCAGCCGAGACGGGCTTCCACGAAAGCCGCCTGCAGCCCGATTCCTTCTTCGGTGGCACCGGCGGCCAGCGCGTGGACACGCGCGACGCGCAGAACAGCGGCCAGTCGTCGATGAGCTACTCGCTGAGCCAGCTCGATGCCATCGGCGACGTGGACCCGGTGGCCGAGGCCGACGTCTACCTCGCCTACGGTCGCGACCTGCAGGCCGAGGAGATTCTGAAGGAGGCACTGCGCGCCAACCCGACGCGACTGGCCATCCGCCTGAAGTTGCTGGAGGTCTACGCCAAGCGCCGCGACACCAAAGGCTTCGAGCAGCTGGCCGTTCAGCTCTACGCCGAGACCAAGGGTGCGGGCGAGGACTGGACCAAGGCCCAGGAGCTGGGTCGCACCATCGACCCGGACAATCCGCTCTATCAACCCGGTGGTGCGCCGCTGCTGCATGACGACCACGCCGAGCGGCCCGAGCCGATGAACGCGAGCACGCTGCCGCAGACGGCGCTTCCGCCGAGCGCCAAGGCGGCCGCGGCTCATCTCGGAACGGAAGCGCTGTCTCGCGGCGTCTCGGATCCCGGGCCGGCCAGCGGTTTCGATCTGGCGTTGGATCTGGACCTCGATGCGCCGGAGCCGGTATCTCCGACGGCCATGGCCTCGACACAAGCCATGCCGGCTTCTGTCGAGCAGGCGCCAATGACGATGGATTTCGACATCTCCAGCCGCGGCCTGCGCTCGGCGCCGCCGGCGCCGGACCTGAGCTTCGATGTCAGTGCGATGGGTGGCCTGTCGCCCAGCCCTGCCGCGGCCAAGGCTCCGTCGATGGACCTGGACTTCGATCTCGGCGAGCCGACGAACCCGGGCGAGACGCAGCCTGGCAAGATGGCCGAGGCGCTCGATGCGCTAAGCGACGACGAAGGCGACCCGCTGGTGCGTCAGTTGGAGCTGGCCGACGAGTTCCGCCAGATCGGCGATACCGAAGGGGCCCGCGAGGTGCTGCAGGAGCTGATCCAGCGCGCTAGCGGTTCGCTACGGGACCGTGCGCAGGCGATGCTGAACGAGCTGCGCTGATCCGAACCGCGATACTTCGACGCCCGGCCTGGCCGGGCGTTTTTGTTGCTGCATGGCGCTTGAACCGCTCAATGCACATGATCATTTGAGGATCGATGAGAGTTGCACTTGGGGTGAGCTACCGCGGCGGCGGCTACAACGGCTGGCAGAGCCAGCCCGGGGGGCGTACGGTCCAGGATGCGCTCGAAAAAGGCTTGTCCGCGTTCGCGGCCCAGCCCGTCCGCACGATCTGCGCGGGGCGCACCGACACCGGCGTGCACGGCATCAACCAGGTCATCCATTTCGACACAGACGTCGAGCGCGAGCCGTTCTCGTGGGTGCGCGGCGTCAACCGCTACCTGCCGCCTGACATCGCCATTCAGTGGAGCCGGTTCCCGGGTGACGCCTTCCACGCGCGCAATTCGGCGCGCGGCCGGCGCTATGCCTACTTGCTGCTGGAGTCGGCCGTGCGTCCGGCCATCGAGTCGGGGCAATGCGGCTGGATCTTCCGTCCGCTAGACCAGTCGGCGCTCGAGGCCGCAGCCGGGCGCCTGATCGGCGAACACGACTTCTCGTCGTTCCGCTCGTCCGAATGCCAGGCGGCGTCGCCGGTGAAGACGTTGCGCGAAATCACCGTGCAGCGCCGCGGCGCCTACTGGCGGTTCGAGTTCGAGGCCAGCGCCTTCCTGCATCACATGGTGCGCAACCTGATGGGCTGCCTGCTGGCCGTCGGCAGCGGCACGCGCTCGGTGGACTGGGTCAGCGACGTGCTGGCGGCGCGCGACCGCAAAGTGGCCGCGCCGACCTTTGCGCCCGACGGCCTCTACTTCCTCGGCCCGACCTACGATGCCGAGCTGGACATTCCGCGGCATGTCGCCGCGCTCGATTGGCTCCCATGACCCGAATCAAGATCTGCGGTCTGACCCGCGAGGCCGATGTCGAAGCGGCGGTGGCGGCCGGCGCCGACGCCATCGGTTTTGTCTTCTACGCCAGGAGTCCGCGCGCCGTGACGCCCGGGCGGGCGAGGTCGCTGGCCCGGCTGCTGCCGCCGTTCGTGACGCCGGTGGGCTTGTTCGTAAACGCCACCGACGCCGAGTTGCAGGCGGGCATCGAGGCTTTGCCCAACATGCTGGTGCAGTTCCATGGCGACGAAACGCCCGCCGACTGCGACCGCACCAAGCGACCTTACCTGCGGGCTGCCCGCATGGCGCCCGGCGTCGATTTGCTAGACTTCGCTGCTCAATTTCCCAACGCCCAGGCCTTGCTGCTCGACGCCCATGTCGACGGTTATGGCGGTGGCGGCAAGGTTTTCGATTGGTCACTCATTCCTCCAAGCGTCAGCTCTCGGCTCGTTTTGTCTGGTGGGTTGAATGCAGTCAACGTCGCCGATGGCATCGCACGGGTGCGGCCCTGGGCCGTTGATGTGAGCTCCGGCGTCGAGGTGTCCAAGGGCATCAAGAGCGCCGACCTGATTCATGAGTTCTGCCGCGCCGTTCGTCTCGCTGACAGCGGCGCCGATGCTGAACTCTCCCGCTAGGGGAAAGACCATGTTCCAGTACGACCAGCCCGATGCCTCCGGGCATTTCCGCGCGCCTGCGAAGCCGACCTATGGCGGCAGCTTCGTCTCCGAGACCCTTGTCCACGCGCTGGACCAGCTCAAGGATGCCTACGCGCACTACCGCAACGACCCCGAGTTCATCGCCGAGTTCAAGAAGGAGCTCACGCACTTCGTCGGCCGTCCGAGCCCGATCTACCACGCCGAGCGGCTGAGTCGCGAGCTGGGCGGTGCGCAGGTCTACCTCAAGCGCGAGGACTTGAACCACACCGGCGCGCACAAGATTAACAACGTCATCGGCCAGGCACTGTTGGCCAAGCGCATGGGCAAGCCGCGCGTGATCGCCGAGACCGGCGCCGGCCAGCACGGCGTGGCCACGGCGACGATCTGCGCCCGCTATGGCCTGGAATGCGTCGTCTACATGGGCAGCGAGGACGTCAAGCGCCAGTCGCCCAACGTCTACCGCATGAAGCTGCTCGGCGCGACCGTCGTGCCGGTGGAGAGCGGCAGCAAGACGCTGAAGGACGCGCTGAACGAGGCGATGCGTGACTGGGTCACGAACGTCGAGAACACCTTCTACATCATCGGCACCGTGGCTGGCCCGCACCCGTACCCGATGATGGTGCGCGACTTCCAGCGCGTCATCGGCGACGAGTGCCTGGTGCAGATGCCCGAGATGACGGGCCGCCAGCCCGATGCCGTGCTCGCCTGCGTCGGCGGCGGCAGCAACGCCATCGGCATCTTCTACCCCTACATCCCGCACGATCAGGTCCGTCTGATCGGCGTGGAGGCGGCCGGGGAAGGTATCGCCAGCGGCCGGCACGCGGCCACGCTGTCGGCCGGCAGCCCCGGCGTGCTGCATGGCAACCGCACGTATCTGCTGCAGGATGCGGACGGCCAGATCACCGAGACGCACTCCATCTCGGCCGGCCTCGACTACCCCGGCGTCGGCCCCGAGCATGCGCACCTGAAGGACATCGGCCGCGCCGAGTACGTTGGCGTGACCGATGCCGAGGCGCTGGCGGCCTTCCATCACCTGTGCCGCACCGAGGGCATCATCCCGGCTCTGGAGTCCAGCCACGCCGTCGCCCACGCGATGAAGATCGCGCCGATGATGGCGAAGGACCAGATCCTGCTCGTCAACCTCTCGGGTCGAGGCGACAAAGACATCGGCACCGTGGCAGACCTGTCCCAGGCCGACTTCTACTGCCGCCCGTCCTGCCGTGGGCAATCCGTCAAGGGCGGCGAGTCCGTCGTCACGCTGCCGGGAGGCCGGGCATGAGCCGCATCGACACCACCTTCGCCGCACTAAAGGCGCAAGGCCGCAAGGCGCTGATCCCCTTTGTCACCGCGGGCGACCCGCACCCCGGCGCTACCGTCGATCTGCTGCTGGCCATGGCCGAGGCGGGCGCCGATGTCATCGAACTGGGAGTGCCGTTCTCCGACCCGATGGCCGATGGCCCCGTCATCCAGCGCGCCGGTGAACGCGCGCTGAAGCACGGGATCGGCCTGCGCCAGGTGCTGGCCTTCGTGCGCGGGTTCCGCGCTCGCAACGACACCACGCCGCTGGTGCTGATGGGCTATGCCAATCCGGTGGAGCGCTATGGGCAGGATGCCTTCGTGGCCGATGCGTCGGCGGCCGGTGTGGACGGTGTTCTGATCGTCGACTACCCGCCCGAGGAGTGCGAGGAGTTCGCAGCCAGGCTGCGCGCCGCCAACATGGACGCGATCTTCCTGCTCGCTCCTACGTCCACGGAACAGCGCATGGCCCAGGTCGGCCAACTCGCCAGCGGCTACGTCTACTACGTGTCGCTTAAGGGCGTGACCGGTGCCGGCCACCTGAACACGGCCGCCGTCGCTGAGGCCGTGCCGCGCATCCGCCGGCATGTCAGCACGCCGGTGGGCGTCGGTTTCGGCATCCGCGACGGCGCCACGGCGCGGGCCGTGGCCGACGTTTCGGACGCGGTCGTCATCGGCTCCAAGCTGGTCGAACTGCTGGAGCGCCAGCCCGCCGATAATGTTGCCTCTACCGGCGCGGCCTTCATCCGCGAGATCCGCGCCGCCCTCGACAAGAAGGACGCTTGACCATGAGTTGGCTCGACAAACTGCTCCCGCCCAAGATCCAGCAAGGTGACCCCGCCGACCGCCGCACGGTCCCCGAGGGCCTGTGGATCAAGTGCCCGAGCTGCGAGACGGTGCTCTACAAGACCGACCTGGAGCAGAACATCAACGTCTGCCCCAAGTGCTCCCACCACCACCGCATCGGCGCCCGCGCACGCCTGGACGCCTTCCTGGACGCGGAAGGCCGCTATGAGATCGGCCAGGAGGTTCTCCCGGTCGACGCGCTGAAGTTCAAGGACAGCAAGAAGTACCCCGATCGCCTGAAGGAAGCGCTGGAATCCACCGGAGAGACCGACGCGTTGATCGTCATGGGCGGCGCCGTCATGAGCGTGCCCGTCGTCACGGCATGCTTTGAGTTCGACTTCATGGGCGGCTCCATGGGCTCCGTCGTCGGCGAGCGCTTCGTGCGCGGCGTCGAGACGGCCATCGAGCAGAAGACGCCGTTCATCTGCTTCACCGCGACCGGTGGCGCGCGCATGCAGGAAGGCCTGCTGTCTCTCATGCAGATGGCCAAGACGAATGCGTCGCTGACCCGCCTGGCCAAAGCCAAGCTGCCCTACATCAGCGTGCTGACCGACCCGACGATGGGCGGCGTGTCGGCCTCGTTCGCTTTCGTCGGCGACATCGTGCTGGCCGAACCTAAGGCGTTGATCGGCTTCGCCGGCCCGCGCGTCATCGAGAACACAGTTCGCGAGAAGCTGCCCGCGGGCTTCCAGCGCGCCGAGTTCCTGATGGAGAAGGGCGCCGTCGACATGATCATCGACCGTCGCCAGCTTCGCGAGACGATTGCCCGCCAGCTCGCGATGCTGCAGCGCCAGAGCGCCGATGCGGTGGCCTGAACGCGACCCGGCAACCTCCGAGCCAGGCCCCGTGCCTGGCTTTTGTTTTTCAGTGATCCGCCATGACGCTTGACGACTGGCTCGCCCACTGCGAGCGCCTGCACCCCAAGACCATCGACATGACGCTGGACCGCGTGCGCGCGGTGAAAGAGCGGCTGGGCATCGCCTTCGAGGGGCCGACCGTCGTCGTCGCCGGCACCAACGGCAAGGGGTCGACCTGCGCGATGCTGGAGTCCATCGCGCTGCACGCCGGCTACCGCGTTGGCCTCTACATCAAGCCGCATCTTGTGCACTTCCAGGAGCGCTGCCGCGTCGGCGGCGCGCCGGTCGCCGCTGAGTCGCTGGAGTCGCATTTCGAAGCGGTGGAAGCTGCGCGGGGCGACATCACGCTGACCTACTTCGAGTTCACGACGCTGGCCATCATGCGCCGGCTGCAGCACGAGCCGCTGGATCTCGTCATCCTCGAGGTAGGCCTGGGCGGCCGGCTGGACGCCGTCAACGTCATCGACGCCGACTGCGCCGTCATCACCAGCATCGACCTCGACCACACTGAATTCCTCGGCCCCGACCGCGAGAGCGTGGGCCGCGAGAAGGCCGGCATCATGCGCGCCGGCCGGCCGGTCGTCGTCAGCGATCCGATGCCACCGGCGTCGCTCGCGGCCCGTGCGGCCGAGCTGGGCGCTGACCTGCGCCAGCTTGGCCGGGACTTCACGTTCAGCGGCGACCGAACGCAATGGCAATGGGCCGGGCGGGACAAGCGTTACTCGGGCATGTCCTATCCGGCGCTGCGGGGCGTGAACCAGCTGCTGAACGCATCCGGCGTGCTGGCCGCGTTCGAGGTGCTGGCCGACCGTCTGCCCATCAGCGCCCAGGCCGTGCGCACGGGCCTGGCGCTCGTCGAACTGCCTGGCCGCTTCCAAGTGCTGGCCGGCCAGCCGGCCGTCGTGCTGGATGTGGCGCACAACCCGCACGCGGTGGCGGCGCTCGCGCAGAACCTGGACCAGATGGGCTTCTTCCCGCGCACCCATGCCGTCTTCGGCGCGATGGCGGACAAGGACCTGGGCGGCATCCTGGCCCGCATCGCGCCGCTGGTGGACGTGTGGCACTTCACGGACCTGCCGCTGCCCCGGGCAGCGAGTGCCGAGCAGCTGGAGTCGGCCTTCCTCGCCGCCGGGTTGAAGACACCGACCGGCGTCGAGACGCACACCCATGCCAGCCCGCTGGACGCCCTGCAGGCGGCGGCCGCCGGGGCGACCTCGGCCGATAGAATCCTTGTCTTTGGTTCCTTCTACACCGTGGGAGGAGTCTTGCAGCAGGGCATCCCCCGCGTGACCGCTGGCGCCACCGCGCCGCAGCACCCCACCTTCCACTGAGCCAGACGCCGCCGATGGGCCTGTTTTCCTTCCTCAAGCGCGACGAAGCCGACGCGGCTGCGGCGCCCAAGAAGTCCTCGGCCAAGTCTGGCGCCAAGGCCAGCGCCGCAGATGACGTGCAGCTGCTGCGCGTGCGGGCGCGGCGCCGCCTCATCGGCGCCGCGGTGCTGGTGGCCATCGGCGTCGTCGGCTTCCCGCTGATCTTCGAGACGCAGCCCCGGCCCATTCCGGTCGACCTGCCAATCGAGATCCCGCGCAAGGAGACGGCACCGCCGCTGACGGTGCCGACCCGCGAACCGCTGGCGCAAGCCGATCCGTCGCTGGCCGCAACCGCAGCGTCGGTGGCTGGTGCGGACCTGCCGGTCGAGCCCAAGGCGGAGGAGCGTCCCGCAGAGCGCCCCGCCGACAAGCCGATCGCGGACAAGCCCGTCGAGCATGTTGCCGAGAAGCCGCCGGCGAAGGCCGCGGAGAAGCAGGTCGACAAGGCGCCCCCTAAGGTCGCCGACAAGGCCGCCGACAAGGCTAAGCCCCGCACGGCCGGCGACGGTGCGCGTGCCCAGGCCTTGCTGGACGGCAGGGAGGCGGCCGCGGCTGGTGCTGCGCGCTACATCGTCCAGGTGGGGGCGTACGGCGAGAACAAGACGGCGCAGGACGTGCGCAGCAAGGTCGAGAAGCTGGGCCTTAAGACCTATGCCCAGGCGGTCGACACGGCCGATGGCCGCCGCGTGCGCGTGCGGCTGGGCCCGTTTGCCAGCCGGGACGAGGCCGAGCGTGCGGCCGCCAAGCTCAAGGGTGCGGGCCTGCCTGGCGCCATCCTCACGCTCTGACGCGGACCTATGGACATCGCGCTGAGCTGGGTCGATCTCGCATTGGCGGTCTTGCTGTTGATCTCCATCGGCATCGGCCTGTGGCGCGGCCTCATCTTCGAGGTGATGTCGCTGGCCGGCTGGGTGGTGGCCTATTTCGCCGCGCCGCCGCTGGCGCCGGTTATCGAGGCCTGGATGCCTCCCGGCCGCCTAGGCCCCATGGCCGTCCATCTCGTGTCGCTGGTCATCGCCTTCATCGCGGTGCTGCTGGTCTGGAGCCTGGCGACGCGGCTCGTCAAGGCCGTGATCCACGCGACGCCGCTGTCGGTGCTGGACCGCCTGGGTGGCGCCGGCTTCGGCGCGCTGCGTGGCGTGTTCATCGCGTTGCTGCTGGTGCTGGTCGTCGGCGCGTCGCCGCTGGCTCAGTCCACCACCTGGCAGGCCTCGCTCGCGGCGCCCGTGCTCAGCGGCGTGCTGCGCGACGCCGCGCCGCTGCTGCCCGAACCTCTCGCCCAATTTGTTTCCCGCTCGATGACCCCATCTGAGACGGAATTGACTGACTAAGGATCACGCCATGTGCGGCATCGTCGGCACTCTCGCTGCCTCTCCCGTCAACCAGCTCATCTACGACGCGCTGCTGCTGCTGCAGCACCGCGGCCAGGATGCGGCCGGCATCGTTACGATGCAGGGCCAGAAGTGCTTCATGCACAAGGCCCGCGGCATGGTGCGGGACGTCTTCCGAACCCGCAACATGCGCGCGCTGCCCGGCAACATCGGCCTCGGCCAGGTGCGCTACCCCACGGCCGGCAATGCCTACAGCGAAGAGGAGGCCCAGCCCTTCTACGTCAACGCGCCGTTCGGCATCGTGCTGGTGCACAACGGCAACCTGACGAATGCGCATGCACTGAAGGACGAGCTGTTCGACATCGATCGCCGCCACATCAACACCGAGAGCGACACAGAGGTGCTGATCAACGTGCTGGCGCACGAACTGGAGATGGCCGCGCGCGACCTGCCGCTGACGCCCAAGGAGGTCTTCGCGGCGGTGCGCGCCGTGCAGAAGCGCATCAAGGGCAGCTATGCCGTCATCGCGCTGATCGCCGGCTACGGCCTGCTGGCCTTCCGCGACCCGTTCGGCATCCGGCCGCTGTGCTATGGCCGCGCGGGAAACGGTGACTTCATGGTTGCCAGCGAAAGCGTCGCGCTGGAGGGCACGGCCCACCAGTTGGAACGCGACCTGGCGCCGGGCGAGGCGCTGTTCGTGGACATGACCGGCAAGCTGCACACCGAGCAGTGCAACGACAACCCGCAGCTCAACCCCTGCATGTTCGAGTTCGTCTACCTGGCGCGGCCTGACTCGGTCATGGACGGCATTTCGGTCTACCAGGCGCGGCTCAACATGGGCGAGACGCTGGCGCAGCGTGTCATCTCCACGATGCCTCCCAACGAGATCGACGTGGTCATCCCGATCCCCGAAAGCAGCCGGCCGTCGGCGATGCAGTTGGCGCATCGCATCGGCAAACCCTACCGCGAGGGCTTCGTGAAGAACCGCTACGTCGGCCGCACCTTCATCATGCCGGGGCAGGGCGCGCGCAAGAAGAGTGTGCGCCAGAAGCTCAATGCGATCGGCGTGGAGTTCAAGGGGCGCAACGTGCTGCTCGTTGACGATTCCATCGTGCGCGGCACGACGTCAAAAGAGATCGTGCAGATGGCCCGCGATGCCGGCGCCCGCAAGGTCTACCTCGCGTCCGCCGCGCCGCCGGTGCGCTATCCCAATGTCTACGGCATCGACATGCCGACGCAGGAAGAGCTCATCGCCCATGGCCGCACGATCGAGCAGATCCGCGAGTACATCGGCGCCGATGCGCTGATCTACCAGGATGTGGACGCGATGAAGCGCGTCGTGGCGGCACTGCGTCCGGACCTGACCGGCTTCGAGGCCAGCTGCTTCGACGGCCATTACGTGACCGGCGACGTGAGCCTGGCCGACTTCGCGGCGATGCGCGAGCAGCGTACGAGCCAGCCGAGCGAGGAAGACGCCGATGCCCGCACCCGGCTGGCGTTGCAAAGCGCCAGGGAGAACTGAACCATGGCCGACGACAACCGCCGCCCGCTGCCCGAGGGCCTGCGCCCCGAGACTCTGGCCATCCGCACGGGCCTGGCGCGCAGCCAGCATGGCGAGCACTCCGAGGGCCTGTTCCTGACGACGGCCTATGTGCAGTCGGATGCAGAGACTTCGGCGCGTAAGTTCGCGAATTCGGAGGACTTCACCTACTCGCGCACGAGCAACCCGACCGTGCGCAGCCTTGAGGCGCGCATGGCCGCGCTGGAGGGCACCGAGGCCGCCATTGCGACGTCCACCGGCATGAGCGCCATCCTGCTGCTGGCCATGGGCCTTCTGAAGTCAGGCGACCATGTCATCTGCTCGCGCTCGGTCTTCGGCTCGACGATCAACCTGTTCGTCAAGGAGTTCGGCAAGTTCGGCGTCGAGACGAGCTTCGTATCTCAGACCGACCTCGCCGAGTGGCGTGCCGCACTGAAGCCGACGACCCGGCTGCTGTTCGCGGAGACGCCGACGAATCCGCTGACCGACATCTGCGATATCCGCGCGTTGGCCGACATCGCTCATGGCGCCGGCGCGCTGCTGGCCGTCGACAACACTTACTCCACGCCGGCGCTGCAACGCCCGGCGGAGATGGGCGCCGACATCATCATGCACTCGGCCACCAAGTACATGGACGGCCAGGGCCGCGTGATGGCTGGCGCGCTGTGCGGGCCCAACAAGCTGATCCGCGACATCTTCGGCCCGGTGCTGCGCACCGTCGGCATGACGCTGGCGCCGTTCAACGCCTGGGTGGTGCTCAAGGGGCTGGAGACGTTGTCGCTGCGCATGAAGGCCCAGAGCGAGCAGGCCCTCGCCGTGGCCCGCTGGCTGGAAGCCCAGCCGGAGGTCGATCGCGTCTATTACCCCGGCCTGGCCTCCCACCCGCAGCATGACCTGGCGATGCGCCAGCAGGGCGGGCAGGGCGGGGCAGTACTGTCCTTCGACCTGAAGGCCGACACGCCGGAGGCGGCACGCGCCGCCGCCTTCCACGTCATCGACAGCACGCGCGTCATCTCCATCGCTACCAACCTAGGCGACACGAAGACCATCATCACCCACCCCGCCACGACCTCGCATGGTCGCCTCACCGAGGCCCAGCGCCAGGCAGCCGGCATCGGCCAGGGCCTGATCCGCCTGGCCGTCGGCCTCGAGCATGTCGACGACATCACCGACGACCTGTTGCGCGGCCTTTCCACCCTGACGACCCGATGAGTTCCAACGCTTTCGACAAGGTCCGCACGCGCATCGCGCCGTCGCCGACCGGCTTTCTGCATCTCGGCACAGCCCGCACCGCGCTGTATTCCTGGGCCTACGCCCGCCACCATGGTGGCGAGTTCGTGCTGCGCATCGAGGACACCGACGTCGCCCGCTCCACGCAGGACTCGGTGGACCAGATCATTGCGGCGATGAACTGGCTGGGTCTGGACTATGACGAGGGCCCCGTCTACCAGATGCAACGCCTGCACCGCTACCAGGCGGTCGTCGACCAGCTCATCGCCGAAGGCAGGGCCTACCGTTGCTACGCGACACCCGAAGAGCTGGAGGCCATGCGTGAGGCTCAGCGCGCGCGCGGCGAGAAGACACTGTATGACCGCCGCTGGCGCCCAGAGCCCGGCAAGACGTTGCCACCGCCGCCGGAGGGCGTGAAGCCCGTCATCCGCTTTGCCAACCCGGTCGATGGCGACGTCACGTGGAACGACCTCGTCAAAGGGTCGATCACGATCAACAACCGTGAGATCGACGACCTGATCATCGTGCGGCAGGACGGCGTCCCGACGTATAACTTCGCCGTCGTCGTCGACGACTGGGACATGCGCATCAGCCACGTCTTCCGTGGCGACGAGCATGTCAACAACACGCCCTGGCAGATCAACATCTTCAACGCGCTGGCCGCGCCGCTGCCGCAGTTCGGCCACCTCCCGATCATTCTGGGCGATGATGGACTGAAGCTTTCCAAGCGCCGCGGCGCGGTCAGTGTCACGGCCTACGCCGACAACGGCTATCTGCCGGAAGCGATGCTGAATTACCTGGCGCGCCTGGGCTGGAGCCATGGTGACGACGAGCTGTTCACGGCCGAGCAGATGGTGGCGTGGTTCGACGGCTCGCACCTGTCCCGGAGCCCGGCTCAGTGGGATCCCGCCAAGCTGGACTGGGTCAACAGCCATTACCTCAAGCAGATCGACGAAGAGCGGCTGGCGGCGCTGACGGTTTCACAGCTCGCGGTCAAGGGCATCGTGGCGACCGTCGACGAGGTGCTGCCGAAGGTCGGGCTGTTCAAGGACCGCTGCTCGACGGTGGCCGCCCTGGCCGATTGGCTGGCGATGTATTTCGGCCCTGTCACGCCGTCGGCGGACGACCTTGCCGCGCACGTCACCGACGCGGTGCGCCCGGCGCTCGCGGTATTTGCGACGCGGCTGTCTGCGCTGACCGATTGGGACAAGACGACGATCCAGCAGGCGTTGAAGGAAACCCTCGCCGCGACCGGGCTCAAGATGCCTCAACTGGCCGTGCCGGTGCGCGTGCTGGTGTGTGGTCGTGCGCAAACTCCGAGTCTGGATGCTGTGCTGGCCCTGTTCGACAAGAAAAAAGTGCTCGACCGCTTGCAAACGCCCTGAAATTCGTCATATACTCTTGGTCTCGCTTGAACAGCGCCGTTAACAACAAAGCCGGTAACGGTAAAGTTGAAAACGCAGGGGGTATAGCTCAGCTGGGAGAGCGCTTGCATGGCATGCAAGAGGTCAGCGGTTCGATCCCGCTTACCTCCACCAAATGGTTTGATCATTTGGCGGCGCGCGGTTCAAGCAGAAGGTTTAGTCCCCTTCGTCTAGAGGCCTAGGACACCACCCTTTCACGGTGGCTACAGGGGTTCGAATCCCCTAGGGGACGCCAGGTTCTGTCGCAAGACATAGTTTGGATTCCGTCGCAAGGCGGCGAGTTTGATGAACTCGGATATGGCTGCAAAGCGATATTGAACTCATCCCACGCGGAGTGGTAGTTCAGTTGGTTAGAATACCGGCCTGTCACGCCGGGGGTCGCGGGTTCGAGCCCCGTCCACTCCGCCAAGGATTCCAGCATGAACGGCCAATTTATTGGCCGTTTGTCTTTTGCGACCGTTCAAATGAGCGGGGGTATAGCTCAGCTGGGAGAGCGCTTGCATGGCATGCAAGAGGTCAGCGGTTCGATCCCGCTTACCTCCACCAATATCCTTTGCTGGTTGTTGGTGGCACGCAATAGTTGGTTTTGTCCCCTTCGTCTAGAGGCCTAGGACACCACCCTTTCACGGTGGCTACAGGGGTTCGAATCCCCTAGGGGACGCCAGGTTCTGTCGCAGGACAGGGTTTGAGATTCCGTCGCAAGGCGGCGAGTTTGATGAACTCGGATATGGCTGCAAGGCGATATTGAACTCATCCCACGCGGAGTGGTAGTTCAGTTGGTTAGAATACCGGCCTGTCACGCCGGGGGTCGCGGGTTCGAGCCCCGTCCACTCCGCCAAAATTCGAATCGGGGCAGCCCGACGCGCAAACGGCCACCTTGTGTGGCCGTTTGTCTTTGGGGCTGACGCTTTGTCAGCGTCGGCCAGTTGGCAAGCAATCAAGCGTCAAGAGACGCCACGAGTCGGCGCGGGGGCCGTGCCGGCATCGTCATTGCTGCCATTGCCGTGTGCCTGCGTCCCACTGCCGCCTGAGCCCGCCCGGGGCTCCTGCGCTGGCGCGCGGGGCGCATCGCCGGCGCTTCGCTTGCCGCTGGTGACGAGCCGTGCAAGTTTGACCACCTCACTGGCCTGGGCGGGCATGCCGGCGCCGCACAGCGCTGCCATCAGGCAGAGGCTCATCCATTGGGCGGGTTTTGGGAACGGTTGCGACATCGTGGCTCCAGCTTGCGGGCGGCAAGGTGCAGGTCGCAGTGTTGCGCCACGCGTGCATCGTCGCCATCGCGGCGCGACGAATTGCACTTTGGGCGGGATGAAGTGCTGCTGAAGATGGCGAACCTGTTCGTCGCAAAAGCAAAACGGGCCCCAATGGGCCCGTTGAACTTTGGCGGAGAGGGCGGGATTCGAACCCGCGGTGGGCTATTAACCCACACACGCTTTCCAGGCGTGCGACTTAAACCGCTCATCCACCTCTCCTGCAAGCCCGCCATCATAACCCATTACGGGGCGATCGCGGCAAAGCGTGGTCGGTCGATGGCGGGGCGCCAGTCGAGCCGATGCACGACATTGTTGAGGTGAAGCATCCGCCGCGACCGAGCCAGCGCGTGGCCATCGCGGTCGATGAGCGCCACGTTGGACAGGATGTTCATCGGGTCGAACAGCGCCACGATGTCGGGTTGGATCTCTGTCCATTCCCACGCGATCTGGATCGGTAGGTCGTCCTCCGTGGCCCACACCTCCTGTCCGCAACGCAGTCCGCACCGTGCGTTATCCACTCTCACGCTGCTGCCGACTTGACGGAGTTCATGGGTCACCATTTCAAACTCGTTTACAGTCTTAACGACCGTTTCGCAGGCCATCAGTTGCCAAGCTGCTATCTGCATTCGTGTCTCCCGTCATCTGGATGACTTGCAGTTTGCGTTCGTCGGCGGCGCGCTGCGCCTACCAACCCTAGTAGCGCCTGATGCTCAGATGAACTTGCAGCGGTACGAACAAGTCAGCCAAGCGAAAAACTTCGCGGATTTCCGGCAGGGGCTGATCGACTTCGCGCACGACATGGACTTCGGGCTCATCGCCGGAGTGCTGGCCATCGAGCGAGGTGTCGGCGGCAAATCGGAGTACATCCCCATCGGCAACACGCCGCCGGAGTTCCTTGCTGCGGCCAGCAATGCCGAGAATGCGCAACGCGATCCGGTGCACCGCCACGTGATGCGCAATGCTGCACCGCTCATCTACGACCAGCGTCTCTACGTTGACGCAGGGGCGGGTGACCTCTGGGAGATGCAAGCGCCGTTCGGGTACCGCACCGGCCTGGCTGTCAGTGTGCATATGCCAGGCTACCGACGCTTCCTGCTCGGCGTTGACCGGGAGCGCCCGCTTCCGACTGATCCGGTGAAGCTGAGTCGGATGTTGGCCGACCTTCAGCTGCTGGCCGTGCATGCACAGGATGCTGCGTCCCGTCTGCTCATGCCTGTGGCGGCGCCCAAGCTGAGTGCCCGGCAGCTGGAAATCCTCCGCCTGACGATGGATGGCAAGAGCGCGTGGGTGGTGGGAAGCCTTCTCGGCATCAGCGAGAACACCGTCAATTACCACATGAAGCAGCTGTTCCGGGCGTTGGACGTCTCGACCAAGAACCACGCGGTTCTGAAGGCGATGGAACTAGGGCTGCTGTAGCCACAAGGCGCAGTGGCCACTACAAGGGTTTGTAGTTCCCTAACTGCGAGTCGTCCGGGACACTGACTTCATCGATTTTTGGCCACTAGGCCGATGGAGCTCAGCATGTGGAAACTGATTTACGAAGTTCTCGGTCTGCCCTATTTCGGCGGCTGATCAGGAAAGCGTCTCCTCACCGCTTTCGTTCGGCGCCCCCCGAACGTCTTTGTGCCCGCGACCGCCCTTCACCAGGGCCCTCGCGGGCTTTTTTGCATTGGGCTGATGTTCAGGCCTTGTTGCCGGCCTTGAGCAATCCCATCGCCGTGCCGATCAGGCCTGCGACTTCGCTGACGTTCCCCGGCACGATCATCGTGTTGTTCTTCTGGGCGAGCTGCGCAAAGGCCTCCACCGCCTTTTCCGCCACTTTCAGCTGCACCGCCTGATCGCCGCCGGGCTGCTGGATCGCCGCGGCGATCTTGCGGATGGCGTCCGACGTGGCGTCGGCCACCGCCGTGATGGCGGCCGCCTCGCCCTGGGCCTTGTTGATCTCCGCCTGTTTTTGGCCTTCCGACTTGGCGATCGCCGCCTCGCGTTCGCCGGTGGCGATGTTGATCTGTTCCTGGCGGCGGCCCTCGGACGCTGCGATCAGTGCGCGCTTTTCGCGCTCGGCGGTGATCTGCGCCTGCATCGAATGCAGGATGGCCGGCGGCGGCGTCAGATCCTTGATTTCGTAGCGGAGCACCTTGACGCCCCAGTTCAGCGCCGCCTCGTCCAGCGCCTGCACGACAGAGCTGTTGATCACGTCGCGCTCCTCGAACGTGCGATCCAGTTCCATGCGGCCGATGACGGAGCGCAGCGTGGTCTGGGCCAGCTGGGTGATGGCCACGACGTAGTTGCTCGCGCCGTAGCTGGCGCGCATGGGGTCGGTGACCTGGAAATACAGGATGCCATCCACCGTCAGTTGCGTGTTGTCCTTGGTGATGCAGATCTGGCTGGGCACGTCGAGCGGGATCTCCTTCAGCAAGTGCTTGTAGGCCAGGCGGTCCACAAATGGCACGAGGAAGTTCAGGCCGGGGGTCAGCGTGGCGTGGTACTTGCCCAGCCGCTCGACGACCCATGCGTGCTGCTGTGGCACGACCTTGATCGAGCGGACGATGAAGATGGCGGCGATGACGAGCAGGACGAGGGCAACGGTCATGGAAGTGCTTTCGGGAAACATTGGTTCAGGCCTCGCGGTCCAGTAGCAGGCAGTTGCCTTCCAGCGCCCGGATGACATAGGCGCCACTCGGAGCGGGTGGGGTGCCGACGAAGCGCGCCTGCCAGGCTGCGCCGCGGTAGTGGACCTGCGCGCGGCCGTCGGGTGTCCAGGTGTCCACCTGCACGCGCTGGCCAATGTCGAGATTGACGTCGGGGTTGCTGCCAGCCGGTGCCGGCAGGCGGTCACGGCGCAGGTGCCAGCCCACGACGGCGATGCCGCCGACCAGCGCGGCAGCCAGCATCTGAGAAGAGGAGGCCAGCCCTCCGTGGGCGGCCATGGCGCCGGCAGCAGCGCCCAGCGCGAGCATCAGCAGATAGAACGTGCCGGTGGTCAGCTCGGCTGCCACGAGCGCGCCCGCTGCGACCCACCAGACGGTGGCCGGATTCCAGTCCATCGTGTCTCCTCTCATCCCCTTCGTTTCAGTCCAGTGTATAGACGGCAACGACACAGGCCGAACACATCGCGGCCCTACACTTCGCCGCTTCGTTTTTTGATGCCCGCCCGCTGGAGGCCGCCGATGATCCGTTTTCACTTTCCCATCGTCATCATCGATGAGGACTACCGCTCCGAGAACACCTCGGGCCTGGGCATCCGCGCGTTGGCCGAAGCCATCCAAAAGGAGGGTATGGAGGTGCTGGGTGTGACAAGCTATGGCGACCTGTCGCAGTTCGCCCAGCAGCAGAGCCGCGCGTCCGCCTTCATCCTGTCGATCGACGACGAGGAGTTCACGCCCGGCCCCGACCTCGATCCGGCGGTGCTGAACCTTCGCAAGTTCATCGAGGAGATCCGCTTCCGAAACCCTGACATCCCGATCTACGTCTACGGCGAGACGCGCACGAGTCAGCATCTGCCGAACGACGTGCTGCGCGAGCTGCACGGATTCATCCACATGTTCGAGGACACGCCGGAGTTCGTGGCGCGCCACATCATCCGCGAGGCCAAGAGCTACCTCGATGGCCTGGCGCCGCCGTTCTTCAAGGCGCTGATGGACTACGCAGCCGACGGCTCCTACTCGTGGCATTGCCCGGGGCACTCCGGCGGCGTTGCCTTTCTGAAGAGCCCCGTGGGCCAGATGTTCCACCAGTTCTTCGGCGAGAACATGCTGCGCGCCGACGTCTGCAATGCCGTCGAGGAACTTGGCCAGTTGCTGGACCACACGGGCCCCGTTGCGGCCAGCGAGAAGAACGCAGCGCGCATCTTCAATGCCGACCACTGCTTCTTTGTCACCAACGGCACGTCCACGTCCAACAAGATGGTGTGGCATCACACGGTCGCGCCGGGCGACGTCGTCGTCATCGACCGCAATTGCCACAAGAGCAACCTGCACGCCATCATCATGTGCGGTGCGATTCCAGTCTTCCTGACGCCCACGCGCAACCACTACGGCATCATCGGCCCCATCCCGGAGAGCGAGTTCAGCCCGGAGGCCATCCGCGCCAAGATCGCCGCCAACCCGCTGTTGGCGCATGTCGATGCGGCGAACGTCAAGCCGTCCATCGTGACGCTGACACAGAGCACCTACGACGGTGTGCTCTACAACACCGAGACGATCAAGAAGAAGCTCGACGGCTACATCCCGACGCTGCACTTCGACGAGGCCTGGCTGCCGCACGCGGCCTTCCACGACTTCTACGGCCAGTTCCATGCGATGGGTAAGAACCGCCCGCGCCCGAAGGAGGCGGTCGTCTACGCGACGCAGTCCACGCACAAGCTGCTGGCCGGCATCTCGCAGGCGTCACAAGTGCTGGTGCAGGACTCGCAGACGGTCAAGCTGGACAAGCACCTCTTCAACGAGGCCTATTTGATGCACACGTCGACGTCGCCGCAGTACTCGATTATTGCGAGCTGCGATGTGGCGGCCGCCATGATGGAGCCGCCCGGCGGCACGGCGCTCGTTGAGGAGAGCATCAAGGAGTCGCTCGACTTCCGCCGCGCGATGCGCAAGGTGGAGGCCGACTACGGCGACGACTGGTGGTTCAAGGTCTGGGGGCCGGATTACCTGCGCGCGGAAGAGGGCAGCGAGCCGGTGTCTGCCGACTGGATGCTGCACGCCGACGAGGACTGGCATGGCTTCGGCGCGCTGGCCGAAGGCTTCAACATGCTGGACCCGATCAAGTCCACCATCATCACGCCCGGGCTGGACATGGAAGGGCGCTTCGCCGCCAGCGGCATTCCGGCGTCCGTCGTCACGAAGTTCCTCGTCGAGCATGGCGTCGTCGTCGAGAAGACGGGCCTCTACTCGTTCTTCATCATGTTCACCATCGGCATCACCAAGGGCCGCTGGAACACGCTGCTGACCGCACTGCAGCAGTTCAAGGATGACTACGACAAGAATGCGCCGATGTGGCGCATCCTGCCGGAGTTCTGCGCGCAGTTCCCGAAGTACGAGCGCATGGGCCTGCGCGACCTCTGCCAGGCCATCCACCTGGCCTATGCCGAGGGTGACATCGCGCGGCTAACCACCGACATGTACCTGTCCAATCTGCAGCCGGCCATGACGCCCACCGATGCCTACGCCCACATCGCCCAGCGCAAGACGGAGCGTGTGGGCATCGATGAGCTGGAAGGCCGCATCACGACGTCGCTGCTCACGCCTTACCCACCGGGCATCCCGCTGCTGATCCCGGGGGAGCGCTTCAACAAGAAGATCGTCGATTACCTGAAGTTCACGCGCAGTTTCAATGCCAAGTTCCCTGGCTTCGCGACGGATGTGCACGGCCTCGTGCACGAGATCGACGAAGAGACGGGCCGCGGCTTCTATTACGTCGACTGCGTCAAGCAGTAAGGCAAAACAAAAGGGGGCCGATGGCCCCCTTGTCGTTGGTGCGTGTGAGTTATTCGCCGCTGGCCAGGGCGACGTGGCTGAAGCCGCCATCGACATACATGATCTCCGCGCTGACGCCTGCGGCCAGGTCGGACATCAGGAAGGCAGCGGCATTGCCGACGTCATCGATCGTCACGTTGCGGCGGATCGGCGCGGAGGCGGCGAACTGGGTCAGCAGCTTGCCGAAATCCTTGATGCCCGAGGCGGCCAGCGTCTTGATCGGGCCGGCCGAGATGCCGTTGACGCGCACGCCCTTGGCGCCCAGGTCGTAGGCCAGGTAGCGCACGCTGGCTTCCAGCGCAGCCTTGGCCAGGCCCATCGTGTTGTAGTTAGGCACGTAACGCTCGGCGCCGAGGTAGCTCAGCGTCAGCAGCGCGGCGCCGGGGCGCAGGCGGGGCACGGCCAGCTTGGCCATCGCCGGGAAGCTGTAAGCCGAGATGTCGTGGGCGATCCGGAAGTTCTCGCGCGTCATGCCGTCGAGGAAGTTGCCGGCAATCGCGTCGCGCGGGGCGAAACCGATGGAGTGGACGAAACCGTCGAACTCCGGCCAGACCTCGCCCAGTTGGTTGAACAGCGCTTCCATCTGCTCGTCGCTGGTCACGTCGCAGTCGTAGATCAGGCTGGAGCCAAACTCCGCTGCGAATTCGCTGATGCGGTCTTTGAAACGCTCGCCCTGATAGCTGAAAGCCAGCTCGGCACCTTCGCGGTGGCAGGCGCGGGCGATGCCGTAGGCGATGGAGCGGTTCGACAGCACGCCCGTGATCAGCAGCCGCTTGCCGGCGAGAAAGCCCATTCATGTCTCCTGTGAGGTCCCAAACAGCCCGCGATTCTGGCATGCGGCGGCCCGGCAACTTGCCGGCATGGGGCTTGCACAGTACAATACGAGCTTCACCAGAATAAAACCCGCGCCGGACGATATCCCCCGGAGGCAGGATTTGGTGAACGAGGTGGGCGGATTCATCCAGCCCATTTTTTTTGCTTTTCGTTTTTCTTCCCTGAATCAGGAACGCGCATCCCGCATGAGTTGGCAAACCGCTGTGGAAACGACCGTGACCGGCCTCGGTTACGACCTCGTGGACTGCGAACGCAGTGCCGGCGGACTGCTGCGCGTGACGATCGACAAGCTGCCGGCCCAGGCCGATGCTGGCGAGTTGATCACGGTGGACGACTGCGAGAAGGTGACCCGCCAGCTGCAGTACGTACTGGAGGTCGAAGGCTTCGATTACGCCCGGCTCGAGGTGTCCTCGCCGGGGCTCGACCGGCCGCTGAGGAACGCAGCGCACTATGCGCGCTTCGTCGGCCAGGAAATCGACATCACGCTGAAGCTGTCGTTCCAAGGACGCAAGAAGTACCGCGGCGTGCTGGGCACGCAGCCGGACGTGGCCAGCGATCAGGCCTGGCGCATCGTGTTCGATGACGGTGCAGCCGAGCAGGCGCTGGACTTCACGCTGGAAGAGGTGCGCGACGCGCGTCTCGTGCCGGTGATCAGCTTCAAGGGCCGAGGCGGCGAACGTGCGCCGGACCGCAAGCCCGGCCAGCGGGGCGTGATCAAGCCCAAGAAGATGCCGAAGGCGGCGGCTCCCAAGAAACAAGCGGGCGAACCTCTCGAGGTGGCGCCCGGCCAAGACAAGGTTGACGGAGGTCTCAAGCAATGAACCGCGAAATGTTGATGCTGGTGGACGCGATCTCGCGCGAGAAGAGCGTGGAGCGCGATGTCGTGTTCGGTGCGGTCGAAGCCGCACTGGCCTCGGCCACCAAGAAGATTTACGGCGGTGAGGCCGACATTCGCGTCAGCGTGGACCGTGACTCCGGCGATTACGAGACTTTCCGCCGCTGGCACGTCGTCCCCAACGAGGCCGGCCTGCAGAACGCCGACGCCGAGATCCTGCTGTTCGAAGCCCAGGAGCAGATTCCCGACATCGAGGTGGACGACCACATCGAGGAACCGGTCGAGTCTGTGCCCATCGGCCGTATCGGTGCACAGGCTGCCAAGCAGGTCATCCTGCAGAAGATCCGTGACGCGGAGCGTGAGCAGTTGCTGAACGACTTCATGTCGCGCGGCGAGAAGATCTTCGTCGGTACCGTCAAGCGCCTGGACAAGGGCGACATCATTGTCGAGAGCGGTCGCGTGGAAGGCCGCCTGAAGCGCAGCGAGATGATCTCGAAAGAGAACCTGCGCACCGGCGACCGCGTGCGTGCCGTCATCCTCGGCGTGGACCCGACGCAGCGCGGCCCGCAGATCATGCTGTCGCGTTCCTCGCCCGAGTTCATGAAGGAACTCTTCGCGCAGGAAGTGCCTGAGATCGAGCAGGGCCTGCTGGAGATCAAGAGCTGCGCCCGCGACAGCGGCTCGCGCGCCAAGATCGCCGTCGTCAGCCATGACCGCCGCGTCGACCCGATCGGCACTTGCGTAGGTGTGCGCGGTTCGCGTGTCAACGGGGTGACGAACGAGCTCGCCGGCGAGCGTGTGGACATCGTGCTGTGGAGCGAGGACCCGGCGCAGTTTGTCATCGGCGCGCTGGCCCCGGCGAACGTGCAGTCCATCGTGGTCGATGAAGAGCGGCACGCGATGGACGTGGTGGTCGACGAGGAGAACCTCGCGATCGCCATCGGCCGTGGCGGACAGAACGTGCGCTTGGCCTCCGAGCTGACCGGCTGGCGCATCAACATCATGTCGGCTGAGGAATCGGCGGCCAAGCAGGAGCAGGAAACCGAAGGCATCCGCAAACTCTTCGTCGAGAAACTCGACGTGGACGCTGAGGTGGCCGACATCCTGATCGCCGAAGGCTTCACCAGCCTGGAAGAAGTCGCCTACGTGCCGATGCAGGAAATGCTCGAGATCGAGGCCTTCGACGAGGACACCGTCACCGAGCTGCGCACCCGTGCGAAGGATGCGCTGCTGACGATGGAAATCGCCAAGGAAGAGAAGGTCGAGGAGGTCTCGCAAGACCTGCGCGACCTGGAAGGCATCTCGCCCGAACTGCTCGCCAAGCTCGCAGCAGGCGGTATTAACACCCGCGACGACCTGGCCGACCTGGCCGTGGACGAGCTGGTCGACCTGTCCGGCCTGGACGAAGCGGCTGCGCGCGCGCTGATCATGAAGGCCCGCGAACACTGGTTCAACGACTGATCCGCATTGAACGCCGCGCCGCACCGAAAGCAATTTGAAGGACCCCCACCCATGGCCGTGACTACCGTCGCCCAATTCGCTGCCGAGCTGAACAAGCCGGCCGGCACGCTGCTGGAGCAGCTGCAAGCCGCGGGCGTCAAGAAGTCTTCCATTGACGACTCGCTGAGCGAGACCGACAAGGAACGCCTGCTCGACCACCTGCGCTCCACCCACGGCACCGCAGGCACCGAGCGGAAGAAGATCACCCTCGTCAAGAAGTCGACCACCGAGATCAAGCAGGCCGATGCCTCTGGCAAGGCCCGCACCATCCAGGTCGAAGTGCGCAAGAAGCGCACCTTCGTCAAGCGTGACGATGCCTCTGACGAGGCGTCTGCCGGCCCCGATGACGCCGAGCTGCGCCGTCGCGAAGAAGAGGCCCAGGCCCAGGCGGAGGCCCTGCGTGTGCAGGAACAAGAACTTGCAGCCAAGGTGAAGGCCCGCGAGGAGGCCGAGCGCGCAGCCCGCGAAGCCGCGGCCGCGAAGGCCGCTGCCGAAGCAGCTGCTGCCGAAGCAGCAGCCCGCGCCGCCGCCGAGGCCGCCGCCGCTGAAGCCGCCGCCCAGGCTCAGCAGGCCGCGCAGGCCAAGGCCGAAAGCAAGGCGGACGAGCAGGCCGAGACGCGTGCCCGCAGCGCCGCCGCTGCCGCCGCCGAAGCCGCCGCGATCAACAAGGCTGCCGCTGCCAAGCGGACCGCGAAGTCCGCCCCGGCGCCTGAGCCTGTGGCTGCGCCGGCGCCCGCGCCGACCCCTGTGCCAGAAGCCGCCGCGCCGGCGCCCGTTGTCGAGCCGCCCAAGCCGGCGCTGCGCGTCGTCAAGGCCGTCGATGCCGCTGCCGAAGAGAAGCAGAAGCAAGACGACCTGGCCCGCCGCCGCAAGGCCGCCGAGGATGAGGCTGCCAAGATCCGCGCGATGATGAACGCGCCGAAGAAGGTGCTCGTCGCGGCCAAGAAGGAAGAACCCAAGCCGGCCGAAGGCGCGGGCATCAAGGGCACCATCCACAAGAAGGCCGGGGCTCCGACGCCGGCCGCTGCCGCACCGGCCGGTGCGGGCGCCAAGCCGGGCGACAAGAAGTCGGTCAAGTCCGAGAAGCTGTCGTCCAGCTGGGCCGACGATGCCGCCAAGAAGCGTGGCATCAAGACCGTCGGCGCTGGCCCTGCCGGCGCTGGTCGTCCGGGCGGCGGCAACTGGCGTGCGCCGGCCCGCGGCGGCCGCGGTGGTCGTGGTGGCCGCGATGAAGGCGGCTCCACCTTCACGCCGCCGGCCGAGCAGCAGGTTATCGAGGTCCATGTCCCCGAGACGATCTCGGTGGCTGACCTGGCCCACAAGATGTCGGTCAAGGCTGCCGAGGTCATCAAGCAGCTGATGAAGCTGGGCCAGATGGTCACCATCAATCAGCAGCTGGACCAGGAAACGGCCATGATCGTGGTCGAGGAAATGGGCCACAAGGCGATGGCCGCCAAGTTGGATGACCCGGACGCCTTCCTGGAAGAAGAGGGCGCCAGCGCCGAGCAGCAGCACGAAGCGCTGCCGCGTGCGCCGGTCGTCACCGTGATGGGCCACGTCGACCACGGCAAGACCTCGCTGCTGGACTACATCCGCCGCTCGCGTGTTGCGGCTGGCGAAGCTGGCGGTATCACGCAGCATATCGGCGCCTACCACGTGGAAACCCCGCGCGGCATGATCACCTTCCTGGACACCCCGGGTCACGCGGCCTTCACGGCGATGCGGGCTCGCGGTGCCAAGGCAACCGACATCGTGATCCTGGTCTGTGCAGCCGATGACGGCGTCATGCCGCAGACCAAGGAAGCCATCCACCACGCGAAGGCCGCTGGCGTGCCCATCGTGGTCGCGATGACCAAGATCGACAAGCCCGACGCCAACATCGAGCGGGTGAAGAGCGAGCTGGTTGGCGAAGAGGTCGTACCGGAAGATTTCGGCGGTGATTCGCCCTTCATCGGCGTGTCGTCCAAGACCGGCCAGGGCGTCGACGAGCTGCTGGAGCAGGTGCTGCTGCAGGCCGAGGTGCTGGAGCTGAAGTCGCCGGTGGAATCCATGGCCAAGGGCTTGGTCATCGAAGCCAAGCTGGACAAGGGCCGCGGCCCGGTCGCCACCGTCCTGGTGCAGAGCGGCACGCTCAAGCGCGGCGACGTCGTGCTGGCCGGCTCGACCTACGGCCGCGTGCGCGCCATGCTCGACGAGGACGGCAAGGCAAGCACCGAGGCTGGCCCGTCCATCCCGGTGGAGATCCAGGGCCTGACTGAAGTGCCGCAGGCCGGTGACGAGTTCATGGTGCTGTCCGACGAGCGCCGCGCCCGCGAGGTTGCGACCTTCCGCCAGGGCAAGTACCGTGACGTCAAGCTGGCCAAGCAGCAGGCCGCCAAGCTCGAGAACATGTTCGACAACATGGGCGAAGGCCAGGCACAGGTGCTGCCGCTCATCGTCAAGGCCGACGTGCAGGGCTCGCAGGAAGCGCTCGCCGCTTCGCTGCTCAAGCTCAGCAACGCCGAGGTCAAGGTGCAGATCGTCCACGCAGCGGTCGGCGGCATCAGCGAGAGCGACGTCAACCTGGCCATCGCGTCCAAGGCCGTCATCATCGGCTTCAACGTGCGGGCCGATGCCGGCGCGCGCAAGCTGGCCGAGGGCAATGCTGTCGATCTGCGTTACTACAGCATCATCTACGACGCTGTGGACGACGTGACGAAGGCGATGTCCGGCATGCTGGCGCCCGAGCAGCGCGAAGAAGCACTGGGCACGGCCGAGATCCGCGTCGTGTTCGTCGCCTCCAAGATCGGCACGGTGGCCGGCTCCATGGTCACCAGCGGCCTGGTCCGCCGTGGCGCGCGCTTCCGCCTGCTGCGCGACAACACCGTCATCTACACGGGTGAGGTGGAATCGGTGCGGCGCGAGAAGGATGACGTGCGCGAGGTCAAGGAAGGCTTCGAGTGCGGTATCAAGCTCAAGAACTACAGCGACATCAAGGAAGGTGATCAGCTCGAGTTCTTCGAAATCAAGGAAGTGGCCCGCACGCTGTAACGCTTCACTCTGAAGGTGAACCCCGCCCCTCGGGGCGGGGTTTGTTCTTTCAGGAGATCGCACCATGAAACACAAACGCGCCATCCCCAATCGCAGCTTCCGCGTCGCCGACCAGATCCAGCGTGATCTGGCCGAGCTCATCCGCGAGCTGAAGGACCCGCGCATCGGCATGGCCACGATCAGCGCGGTCGAGGTCACGCCCGACTACGCCCACGCCAAGGTGTTCTTCTCGGTGTTGATCGGCGACCCTGCCGAGACGCAGGAGGCGCTGAATGAGGCTGCCGGCTTCCTGCGCAACGGCCTGTTCAAGCGACTGCAGATCCACACCGTGCCGACGCTGCACTTTCAGTTCGATCGCACGACCGAGCGTGCGGCTGAGATGAGCGCGCTGATCAGCAGGGCCAACGCCACGCGGGCGGCGGACGAGGGCGAGGAACCGAATGACTGAGGTCGTCGCCGCGGCCCGCCCGCCCCGCCAACGCATCCAGCGCCGCCCGCTGCACGGCGTGCTGTTGCTCGACAAGCCGCTGGGCCTGTCGAGCAACGACGCGCTGCAGAAGGCCAAGTGGCTGCTGCGTGCGGAGAAGGCCGGCCATACCGGCACGCTTGATCCCCTGGCCACGGGCCTGTTGCCGCTGTGCTTCGGCGCGGCGACCAAGTTCAGCCAGCTGAGCCTGGATGCCGACAAGCGTTATCTCGCGACGCTCGCGCTGGGCATCCGCACGACGACGGGCGATGCAGAAGGGCAGGTGCTGGAGCGCCGCGATCCCGACGGCATCACGGCCGAGCAGATCGCCGCGGCCTGCGGCGCCTTCACCGGCGAGATCGACCAGATGCCGCCGATGTACTCGGCGCTCAAGCACGAAGGCAAGGCGCTGTACGAATACGCCCGCGAGGGCATCGAGATCGAGCGCAAGAGCCGCCGCGTGACGATTCACGCCATCGACATCGTCGCGATGCACGCTGGCACCGTGACGCTGGACGTTCGCTGCACCAAGGGCACCTACATCCGCACGCTGGCCGAGGACATCGGCGCGGCGCTGGGCTGTGGTGCCTCGCTCGCGGCGCTGCGGCGCACCGGGTCCGGCGCGCTGACGCTGGAGGGCAGCGTCACGCTCGCGCAGATCGAGGCGTTGCCGGACGAGCAGCGTGCCGGCCTGCTGACCTCGCCCGACCGCCTGCTGCTGGATACGCCGGAGCTGCGCCTGAACATGGCAGATGCCGTGCGCTTCCTGTCCGGCCTTCGACGCCGCGTGGAGGCGCCGGACGCCGAGCGCGTGCGCGTCTACGGCCCCGAGCCGCGCGCCTTCCTCGGCAGCGCCCACATCACCGCCGGCGAACTCATTCCCGATCGCCTGCTGACACCGCCTGAAGTGCAGGCGATCCTCGCCGCCTGACGCACCGCCAAGGCTGACCGTACACGTTCCACCCCGAGAAGTCCCATGACCACCCCGATCCGCAACATCGCCATCATTGCCCACGTCGACCACGGCAAGACCACCATGGTCGACCAGCTGCTGCGCCAGAGCGGCACGTTCGCCGACCACGAGAAGGTCGTCGATACCGTCATGGACAGCAACGCCATCGAGCGCGAGCGGGGCATCACCATCCTGGCCAAGAACTGTGCGGTCAGCTGGGGCGGCACGCACATCAACATCGTCGACACGCCCGGACACGCGGACTTCGGCGGTGAAGTGGAGCGAGCGCTGTCGATGGTCGACGGCGTGGTGCTGCTGATCGATGCGCAGGAAGGCCCGATGCCGCAGACGCGCTTCGTCACGAAAAAGGCGCTGGCGCTGGGCCTCAAGCCCATCGTCGTCGTCAACAAAGTGGACAAGCCGGGAGCCAAGCCCGACGCGGTCATCAATGCCGCCTTCGACCTGTTTGCCAACCTCGGTGCCACTGACGAGCAGCTGGACTTCCCGGTCGTTTACGCCTCCGGCATCAACGGCTGGACCTCGCTGACCGAAGGTGCCCCCGGCGAACAGTGGGGCCCCGACATGTCGGCCCTGTTCGACACGGTGCTGAAGCATGTGCCGGCCCAGTCCGGCGATGCCAAGGCACCGCTGCAGCTGCAGATCTCGGCGCTGGACTTCTCCACCTTTGTCGGCCGCATCGGCGTGGGTCGCATCAGCCAGGGCACGATCAAGCCCGGCATGCAGGTCGCCGTCATGGAAGGCCCGGACGGCAAGTCCGTCAATGGCCGCATCAACCAGGTGCTGACCTTCCACGGCCTGGATCGCGTGCAGGTCACGGAAGCCGGCCCTGGCAACATCGTGCTGATCAACGGCATTGAGGAGATCGGCATCGGCGTGACCGTGACCGACCCGGCCAACCCGACGCCGCTGCCCATGCTGAAGGTGGACGAGCCGACGCTGACGATGAACTTCTGCGTCAACACCAGTCCGCTGGCCGGTCGTGAAGGCAAGTACGTCACCAGCCGCCAGATCTGGGACCGTCTGCAGAAGGAACTGCAGCACAACGTGGCGCTGCGCGTCTCCGAGACCGACGAGGACGGCGTCTTCGAGGTCTGCGGCCGCGGTGAACTGCACCTGACCATCCTGCTGGAAAACATGCGTCGTGAAGGCTACGAGCTGGCCGTCTCCAAGCCGCGCGTGATGTTCAAGGACATCGACGGCGTGAAGAGCGAGCCTATGGAGCTGGTGACCGCCGACGTTGAAGAAACCCACCAGGGCGGCGTCATGCAGGCGTTGGGCCTGCGCAAGGGCGAGATGCTGAACATGGAGCCGGACGGCAACGGTCGCGTGCGCCTGGAGTACCGCATCCCCGCGCGTGGCCTGATCGGCTTCGCCAACGAGTTCATGAACCTGACGCGCGGTTCGGGCCTGATCTCGTCCATCTTCGACGGCTACGAGCCGCACAAGGGTGAGATCGGTGGCCGCAAGAACGGCGTGCTGATCTCCATGGACGACGGCGAGATCTTCACCTACGCGCTGGGCAAGCTGGACGACCGCGGCCGCATGTTCGTCAAGCCCAACGACCCGGTCTACGAAGGCATGATCGTCGGCATCCACAACCGCGACAACGACCTCGTCGTCAACGCCACGCGCACCAAGCAGCTGACCAACTTCCGCGTCAGCGGCAAGGAAGACGCGATCAAGGTCACGCCGCCGATCGACCTGACGCTGGAGTACGGCGTGGACTTCATCGATGACGACGAGCTGGTCGAGATCACGCCCAAGAGCGTGCGCCTGCGCAAGCGCTTCCTGACCGAAAACGAAAGAAAGCGTGCGTCGCGAGCTTGAGCTCGCAACGCATGCCGGCGCGGCACCCTGTGCTCCCCTTGCCGGGCGCTGGAGGTCCCGTCCTTCGCTGGGCATGAACCGTCGTCAGGACTGCTCATGTCCGGGCTCAGCCCCCTCCAAGAGGGGCGCCCTCGCCAGTTGATTGCCCGCGCCCCTTTTCAGGGGCGCTCGTTCATGAGTCACCGGTCTGCCGTCTTGCTGATGCTGCTGGTCACGCTGATGTGGAGTTCGGCGGGCGTTGTCACGCGGCAGCTGGAGGCGGCGCGCGGGTTCGAGATCACGTTCTGGCGCAGCGCCTTCAACGCGGCGGCGTTGGTCGTCCTGCTCGGCGCCATACGGGGTCGGGCGCTGTGGCCGGCCTTGCGCGGCGTGGCCGTGTGGGCATCGGGCGTCTGCTGGGCTGTCATGTTCACCGCCTTCATGGTGGCGCTATCGCTGACGACGGTCGCCAACGTGTTGGTCACGATGTCCCTCGGGCCGCTCCTGACGGCGCTGTTCGCGCGCGCCTTCCTGCGCCAGCACATTCCCCGGCGCACCTGGGCCGCCATCGTCGTGGCCGGCATCGGCATTGCGTGGATGTTCGGCCAGCAGGCCGGTGCTGGCGGTCGCCTGGCGGGTGTGATCGTGGCGCTGGGCGTACCGCTGGCTGCCGCCACCAACTGGTGTCTGCTGCAGAAGGTGGGGCAGGGCGCCGGTCAGGACATGCTGCCGGCCGTGCTGCTCGGCGCGTTGATGTCGGCCGGCGCCACGCTGCCGCCGGCCTGGCCGCTGCAGGCCGGCGCGCACGACCTGGTCCTGCTGGCGCTGCTGGGCGTCTTCCAGCTCGCCATCCCGTGCCTGCTGGCCGTGCGGCTCGCCCGCGAGCTGCCCAGCCATGAAATCGCGCTGCTGGGCCAGTCCGAGACGCTGCTGGGCGTCTTGTGGGCGTGGGCCTTTGCGGGCGAACACCCAGGAGACGCGGCGCTGATTGGCGGTAGCCTTGTGCTCGCCGCGCTGGTCGCCAACGAGGCCCTGGCTCCTTCCTCCCGTGACACCGCCCTGAAAAACGCATGACCGACCTGATCCCGACGCTCCAGTCCGACGGCCAGATCCTGGCCCACGTCAACGGCTGCCTGGGCCTCATCACGCTAAACCGGCCGCAGGCGCTGAACGCCTTGTCGCTGCCGATGATCCGCGACATGACGGCGTTGCTGCGCCACTGGGCCGGCCAGCCGGAAATCCAGGCCGTCGCCGTGTTGGGCGCAAGTCGCGACGGCAAACCGGCGGCCTTCTGCGCGGGCGGCGACATCCGCTTCTTCCACCAGGCGGCCCTCGCTGGCGACTCGGCGCTGGGCGAGTTCTTCACCGAGGAATATCGCCTCAACCACCTCATCCACCACTACCCCAAGCCCTATGTCGCTCTGATGGACGGCATCGTCATGGGGGGCGGCATGGGTATCAGCCAGGGCGCCAAGCTGCGCGTGCTCAACGAGAACTCCAGGCTCGCGATGCCGGAGACGGGCATTGGCCTGTTCCCCGACGTCGGCGGTGGCTGGTTCCTCGGGCAGTGCCCGGGCCATGTGGGAGAGTGGCTGGCTCTGACCGGCCAGGCCATCGCCGTCGGCGACGCGCTGGAGTGGGGACTCGGCGACGTGTACGTGCGCGCCGAGCAGTGGCCCGCCCTCGTGGACGACCTGCGCCACGGCAGCCAGCCGAGCGCCGAGCACGTCGTGGCGACTGTCATGGAGCGTGCCGACCTCGCGCCGGCGTCTGCGCCGAAGGCCACGCTGGACCGCATCGATCGCCACTTCGGCCAGGCCAGCCTGTCGGCCATCCTGGCGTCGCTGGCCGCGGCGGAGGACGACTGGGCGCGCGAGGCCCACGAGACGCTGCTCAAGCGCTCGCCGCTGATGCTGTGCGTCACGCTGGAGTTGGTGCGCCGCGCGCGCGGGCTCAGCCTGGCGGACGACCTTCGCCTAGAGCGCGACCTGGTGCATCACGCCTTTCATCTGCGGGGCGCCGCCCGCAGCGAGACGGTGGAAGGCATCCGGGCGTTGGCCGTTGACAAGGACCATGCGCCGCGCTGGCATCCGCCCACGCTGGCCGACGTGGACCCGGCCGAGGTGGCCGCCTTCTTCGCGAGCCCGTGGCCGGCCGGCGAGCATCCGCTAAGCGATCTCGCCTGAATTCTTGGTCGTTTAGTCGTCGCCGTCGAGCAGCTGTTGGGGCTGCGGCGCCAGCCGCCATCCATCGGCGTCGCGGCTGAAGATCCAGTAGCGGTCGAAGCAGCCAGCGGGCCAATGGTCCGGCGCGGCGGCGCCAACCAGCGCCTGCGCAATGCGGCACAGGCCGCGGTGATCCCACGCGACAAGCGTCACCCCTTCGTCCGTTGCGAGCGCCTGTGTCAGCGCAGGCTCCTGGCCGCAGGTGAAGCTCTGGTTCAGCGGCAGGCCCAGCCACCGGGCCAACGGTTGCAGCGTGCTGACGGCGCGCCGGCTGGGGTGCTCGGCGGTCGGACGGCTCGCATAGAGCGCCCTCGGAACGCCCAGGCTGCCGCCCCCCGGTGCGAAAAAGCGCGCCAGTGCCCCGGCGCGCTGCCAGCCGCGCACGCTCAGGTCGTCGTCATTGGGCCTGCCGCTTGCATCCACCCCGCCAACGGTCCCGTCGGCTGATGGCTTCTCGGCGTGGCGCAGCAGGATGATCTTCGTCGTCATCGGGCGCGGAGTGGCTGCCGGGCGGCAGGGAGAATGTCGGCTTTCAACGCGTCATGCATCCATGCGAGCGCAAGTTCGTGCTTCTCGGGCGACTCTGCCGCCGTGCAGTCCGCCGGGATCCACAGCCTGTAGCCGCGCACGAAGGCGTCCATCGCGGTGCACATCACGCAGTAGTCCGTGGCGAGCCCGGCGATGACCAGTTGCCGTGTGCCAAGCTGCTCCAGCAGCAGCTCCAGCGGTGTCGCGTGGAAGCCGGAATGGCGGGGCTTCAGCACGGTGAGGTCGTCGGCCCCAGGGGAGAGCTGACGCACCAGCTGTGCGGCGGGGCCGCGCTGGCGTCGGCAGTGCTGGACAAGGGTTCGGAAGTCGGATCGCCATTGGCCAAAGTTGTCGTTGACGTAGATCGTGCGCTCGCCCGCGACATCGAAGCGCTGCTTCAGCGCGGCTGCCGCACGCGCCGCCGCCAGCGCGTGCGGCGCCAGATCGTCGGCGCCGATGAAGCTCATCGGGTTGATGAAGTCCACCAGCAGCAACACGCGGCGCGAGTGTGGCAGCGGCTCCTGCTGACCGCCGGTCGTCACGTATCGGCGCATGGCAAATGGGGCAGGAGTGGCGAAGGGGAGGTAGGCATTGCAGTGGCTCGGAGGCGTCTCGGCATGGGGCCTTCGCGGAGCAAACGCGGTTCCCGCAGCCCCGGCAGGCACAATCCGCTACTTGGCAGTGGGTTGACCGTCCGGATGGATTCCAAGCAAGAACAGCAGCCGGGCACCGGCTTTTCCCCCTGGCGCCTGAGCGTGGCGCCCATGATGGACTGGACCGATCGCCATTGCCGGTACTTTCACCGCCTTATCACCCGCCACGCGCTGCTCTATACCGAGATGGTGACGACCGGCGCGCTGCTGCACGGCGACCAGCCCCGGCACCTGGACTTCAACGCCGAGGAGCATCCCGTCGCGCTGCAGCTGGGCGGCAGCGAGCCGGAGGACCTGGCCGCCTGTGCCCGGCTCGCCGAGCGCTGGGGCTATGACGAGGTCAACCTGAACTGCGGCTGCCCCAGCGAGCGCGTGCAGCGCGGCGCGTTCGGCGCCTGCCTGATGTCCGAGCCGCAGTTGGTGGCCGACTGCGTAAAGGCCATGCGCGACGCGACGGCGTTGCCCGTCACCGTCAAGCACCGCATCGGCATCGACAGGATCGAGAGCTACGAATTCGTGCGCGATTTCGTCGGCACGGTGGCGTCTGCCGGTTGCGAGGTCTTCATCGTCCACGCCCGCAATGCTTGGTTGCAAGGCCTGTCTCCGAAGGAGAACCGTGAAATCCCCCCGCTGCGCTACGACGTCGTGGCGCAGCTCAAGCGCGACTTCCCGCGCCTCACGATCGCCATCAACGGCGGCCTCAAGACGCTCGATGAGATCGCTGCACAGCTGCTGAAGGTGGACGGCGTCATGATCGGCCGTGAGGCCTACCACGAGCCCTGGAGCATGGCGCAGTGGGACTCGCGCTTCTTCGGTGCCGGTGACCCCGCCACGAGCCGCGACGACGTGGAGGCCCGCTGGTTGGACTACCTGGACCGCGTGCACGCCAGTGGCCGGTCGTGGGCGTACGCGATGCGCCATGCGCTGGGGCTGTGGAACGGCACGCCCGGTGCGCGGCGCTGGCGCCAGGTGTGGAGCGACCACCGGCTCAAGACCCTGCCGCCGCGCGAAGTGGCTGCACAGGCGACGGCGGCGCGGCGAGGGCAGGGCGGTTGAGCCCTCGCGCGCCGGTGTGGTTCGCCGTGTTCGACACGGCCCTCGGCGCCTGTGGCATCGCGTGGCGTGGTGATGCGGCGCAGGGGATCGCCGGCTCCCAGCTGCCGGCCGGCGACGTGGCGGCACTGCGGGCGCTGATGCAGCAGCGCTTCGGCGATGCGCATGAGGCGCCACCGCCCGAGCCGGTGCAGCGTGCCATCGCCGCCGTGCAGCGGCTGCTGGCCGGTGAAACGCCTGACCACCGCGAGCTGCTCGACATCCCGCTCGACGACCGGCGCCTGCCCGACTTCGACCGGCGGGTGCTGTGGCTGACGCGCACGATCCCGGTCGGCCGGACGCGCACCTACGGCGAGATCGCCGCGGCCTTGGGCCAGCCCGGCGGGGCCCGGGCGGTGGGGCGCGCGGCGGGCCACAACCCCTTCCCGCCCATCGTGCCCTGCCACCGCGTCATGGGCGCGGGCGGTGCACCGACGGGCTTCTCGGCGCCGGGAGGGCTGGAGACGAAGCGCCGCCTGCTGCTCATCGAGGCCCGTTCGGCCGGCCAACTGGCGGGTGACCAGCAAGCGCTCTTCTGAGGGACGCCGCTCCGCGCAAAACCGGCGCTGTCCTACAAGACGAGCGAGCGGTTGCCGACCCTGCTGCCGGACGCGCCCTTCTCCAATGGAACTGCCGGGCGCTGTGCCGGTGCATGTCTGGTCGATACCCGGCCGCGGAGTTTGCATGTTCCTCATCCGACGCCAGCCGGGCGTTTCGTTCTGTGCGCTGTTGATGACCCTCTTGCTGACCGCGTGCGGTGGTGGCAGCGGTGGTGCCGCCGTCGGGACCGCGCCGCCTCCTACGGAGCCGGCGGCCTCCGGCGTCGTTGCGCCGCCCAGCACGCCGTCGTCCGGCGTGCCCGAGCCCACGCCCGATCCGACGACGGGCTGCACCGGCGACGATGCATCGTCGGTACGAACCAACGTCTTCCTGCTGCTGAATCTAGTGCGAACGACCGTGGGCCTGTCGCCGTTCGTGCGGGACACCGCGCTGGACACGGCCGCCCAGGCCCATGCCCGCTACAGCGCGACCAACAACCACGCTGGGCAGGATGAACAGCCCGATCGCCCGTGCTTCACCGGCGCGACGCTCGCCGAGCGCCTGGCCGGTGCAGGCGTGACGGTGCCCGACCAGGCGAACGTCCGTGTGCGCAGCGAGGTCATGCTGGGTTATGACGTGCCGGCCAATGCAGAGCTGCCGCCCTGGGATGCCGTCAACTACATGCTGCACAGCCTGTACGGCCGCGTCTTCCTGTTGGACGCGCGCATGCGGGATCTCGGCGTGGGCGGCTCGGGACTGCCCGGCTCGGCCAAGCGGACGCTGGTGCTGGACGCCGCGCTGCTGGCCGACACGCCGCCGACCCCGGCTGCGACTTACGCCTTCTGGCCGCGCGACGGCGCCACGAGCCTGCCGGCGCAGATGCAGCGCTCGGACATGAAGCCGCTGGAAGCTGGCGTCGTGGAGGGCTACCCGGCCTCGATCCACGCGGCGGCGCCCGTGCAGGTGAGCCGCTTCGTCATGACGCGCGCCACCGATGGCGGGGCCGTCGACGCGACGCTGATCACCGCGGCCAACGACCGCAACGGCGTGCTCGACAGCGGCGAAGCCGCGCTGGTGCCGAATGCGCCGCTGGCGGCGGGCACGACCTACCGCGTGGAGCTCGACGCGACGTTGGCTGACCAGCCGCTGCACCTGGCCTGGTCGTTCACCACCGCGCCTTGACCTCTGAGGCACACTGCGCGCCCCGCACCGTGCAGTGAGCGACAGCAGATGGGCATCGAGATCGAACGCAAATTCCTCGTCCGCAACGACGAGTGGCGGCAGGCGGCTGCCAGTGCCACGCGTTTCAGCCAGGGCTACCTCAGCCGAGACCCCGCGCGGACCGTGCGCGTGCGCATCGCCGGCGAGGCGGGCTGGCTGACCATCAAGGGCCGCACGCGGGGCGCCACGCGCGCCGAGTTCGAGTATCCGATCCCGCTGGCCGATGCCGCCGAGCTGCTGGGTCTGTGCGACGGGCCGGTCGTGGAGAAGGTGCGCCACCTGTGCGTCGTGGATGGCATGACCTGGGAGGTGGACGAGTTCGTCGGCGCGAACGCCGGGCTGGTGCTGGCCGAGATCGAGCTGGCGTCCGAGCAGCAGGCGTTCACCCATCCGCAATGGCTGGGCGAGGACGTCACCGGCGACGGGCGGTACGTCAACGCCAACCTCGCCGTGCGGCCGTTCACGAGCTGGTGATCGCACGTCAGCGTGCGTCCAGACGCGGCCGGGCTGCGTAGAAGCTGCAGCTGCTGTCACACGCAGGCAACCGCAGCGCCCGACGATGCGCCCCGGCCTGCTGCCCTCACGTCGCCAAACCCGTGCCACCCGTCCTGTTGATCCTCCTGCGCCGAACGCGCACCAGCCTGCTTGTGCTGCTGCTGGTCGTGCTGCCGCTGCAAAGCATCGTGCAGCTCGTGGCGGGCATCCACGGGCATCGCCACGTGCACACTGCGGCGGCCTCGCGGGCTGACGTGTTCACCCGCCTGGCCCAGCCGCTACGCGCCGTGCTGGACCGGCTGCACGCCGCGCAGGACGCGCGGCTGCAGGCGCCTGCGCCCGCCTGGGTGGCGAGCCGCGGGCCGGCCGCCGGGCTGCATCAGCATGGCGGCGTCTACCACCGGCACACGGCGGACACGACGGACGCCGTTGATCTGAGCGACGGCGGTGACGACGCGGCGCATGAGCCCGGCGTGACCGCCTTCCTGGCTTGGCTGCCCGGCGCGCTGGCCGTGGATGTCGCGCCACGGGGGGGCCGGCCCGCCGCGCCGCTGCAGCACTGGCGCGATCGCGTCGTCGCGCCGCTGCTCGCACCACCCCGCGGCTGAGCGACCGCCCGGCGGCCCGCCGCCGATCCTTCGCGCCATCACTTGCCTTGGCCTGTCCGCCCGTGACGGCCAGTGCCTGCGCCTGCGCGCAGGCCGAACCACGAGACCTTCCATGTCCAAGATCCCTTCGCGGCCGACGCTGTTTGCCGCCGCGTGCCTATCGCTGGCCACTTCGGCCGCGCCTGCCGAGCCTGACACCGAGGCCGTCGCCACGCCGCTAGAACGCGTGGAGGTGAGCGGCCGCCACTACGACAACGCCGTCGGCAGCGCCGATGCGGCGTCCCAGGGCGTCATCCGCGCCGAGCTGCTGAAGAGCCGCCCAGCGCTACGGCCCGGCGAGGTGCTGGAGTTCGTGCCCGGCGTCATCGTCACGCAGCACTCGGGCGACGGCAAGGCCAACCAGTACTTCCTGCGCGGCTTCAACCTGGATCACGGCACCGACTTCGCCACCTCCGTCGACGGCATACCGGTCAACATGCCTACGCACGGTCACGGCCAAGGCTACTCGGACCTGAACTTCCTGATCCCCGAGCTGGTCGACCGCATCGAGTACCGCAAGGGCCCGTACTTCGCCCGCAACGGCGACTTCTCGGCGGCCGGCTCGGCCGACATCGCTTATCGCCGCACGCTGGACGAAAACTTCGTCGCGTTGACGCTGGGGCAGCGGCAGTTCCAGCGCTTCGTCGGCGGCGCGTCCACCGCAGTGGGCGGCGGGCTGACCCTGCTCGGCGCCATCGAGGCCCAGCACAACGACGGTCCGTGGAGGCAGCCCGAGCACCTACGCAAGAGCAACGGCGTGCTGACGCTGTCGGCCGGCACACGGGCCGAAGGCTGGAGCGCCAGCCTGATGGCCTATGACGCCCGGTGGAATTCGACGGACCAGGTGCCCGAGCGATTGATCCACGCCGGCACCGTCGACGGCCGGCCGTTCGGCCGCTTCGATGCCATCGATCCGAGCGACGGCGGCCAGACGCGCCGCACCAGCCTGTCCGGCGAATGGCACCGTGACAGCGATGCTGGCGCGACGCGCGTGGCGGCCTACGCGATGAGTTACCGGCTCCAGCTCTTCAGCAACTTCACGTATGCGATGGAGCGGCCGGAGGATGGCGACCAGTTCTCGCAGCAGGACCGTCGCAACGTCTACGGCCTGAACGCCAGCCATGCCGTCGACCACCGGCTGGGCGACCTGCCCGCGCGCAGCGAGTTCGGCGTGCAGCTGCGCCAGGACCGCATCCGCGTGGGGCTGTTCGACACCGTCGAGCGGCACATCACCGCGACGACGCGCGACGACGACGTGCGCGAGTCGCTGGCCGGCGTGTACGGTCAGACGACGGTGGAGCTGACGCCCTGGCTGCGCAGCATCGTCGGCCTGCGCGCCGACCAGGCGCAGTTCCGCGTCGACAGCCTGACGAACGCGGCCAACTCGGGCCGGGTGTCGGCTCACCTCTACTCGCCCAAGTTCGCGCTCATCGTCGGCCCGTGGGCGAAGACCGAGTTGTTCCTCAACGCCGGCCGCGGCTTCCACAGCAACGATGCGCGGGGCGCCACGGCCCGCATCGACCCGAGGACCGGCGAGGCCGTCGACCATGTGCCCGGCCTCGTCGCCGCGCGGGGCCTGGAGCTGGGCGCGCGCACGGAGTGGGTGCCCGGCCTGCAGTCGTCGCTGGCGCTGTGGACGCTCGACTTTGACTCCGAGCTGGTCTACGTCGGGGATGCCGGCGCAACCGAGGCCAACCGACCGAGCCGGCGGCGCGGCATCGAGTGGAACAACCGCTACGTGCCGGTGCCGTGGCTGCTGGTCGACGCCGACCTGGCCTGGACGCACGCGCGCTTCAAGGGCGCCGATCCGGCCGGCAGTCGAATCCCAAACGCGGTCGACAAGGTCGCCTCCGTCGCCGTCACGCTGCGCGACCTCGGGTCCTGGTCGGCCAGCTTGCAGTGGCGCTATCTCGGCTCGGGCGCGCTCATCGAGGACAACAGCGTGCGGTCGCGCCCGTCGCTGACGACCAACCTGCGCGTGGCCCGCAAGCTGTGGCGCCAGGCGGAGCTGACGATGGACGTCTTCAACCTGGCCGACCGCAAGGTCAACGACATCGAGTACTTCTACGAATCGCAGCTGCCCGGTGAGGTCGCGCCGGTGGCCGACAGGCATGTTCACCCCGCCGAGCCGCGCACCGTGCGGGTGACGCTGAAGCTGGGCTTCTGACGGGCCGCCGCGCCCCGTGCAGCGGGGCGTGGCCAGTTGCTGGAGGATTCATCGTGAATCTCGTCGATACCATGGACGCGGTCGAGGCCGGGCGTCGCCTCGGCCACGACCTGCACCGCCTGTGCCGCATCCCGCCGCAGCCGTGCTGGCCGCCGGCCGTGCGAGAGGGCTTCGAAGCCGCTGCCGCGAGCCGGGCCGCGCGCCCGCGGCAGGACGACCGGTTCGTGCGCAAGTGGCTGCAGCTGCGGCTGGGGGCGCTGGTGCGCGGCCGGGCCGTTGCCGCCGACGTGACCGTCGACCTGCTGCACCGGCTGGATGTCAGCCATTGCCCGGTCACCCGCGAGCCGCTGACGTACGGCACACGCCTGGGCCGTGATGCATCGGTCGATCGCCTCAACAACGACGGTGCCTATGCCGCGTCCAACTTGGCGATGCTGTCGGCCCGCGTCAACCGCATCAAGGGCGGTCGCAGCTTCGACGAGGTGCTCGCGCTGTCGCGGCGTGCCGAGCCCACGTCCAGCCTGGCGCCGGTCGAATGGCTGCGGCTGGCCGTGCTGATGCTTGGCCCGGCCCATGCCACGCAGCCGCAGGCTGCGCCAGCGCTGCCGTTGTGTGCGCCGCTGCCTGCTACGTCAGTGCGCACGGCACTGCAGCAGGTGCAGCGGCTGCTGACCGTCACCGCCGGTCCCGCGGCCTCGCGAAATCGGCTGTTGCGTGGCTTGCTGCCCGCCTGCGGCAGCGTGGCGGCCGAGGCACGGCTGAAGCTGCTGGCCGATGCCGTCCACCTGGGCCTGAAGCGCCTGGCGCCCGGGCAACCCTGCTGGGACGTCTGGCTGCAGCCTGGGCTCATGACGGCGCTACTGGCGTGGCGGGACGCGCTCACCGAGCGCGCCTGGGCGCACACCTCGTGGACGGCGGGCCAACTGGCCGGCGGGCAGCCGGTCAGCCGGCGCGAGCTCGCGCCCTGGCAGCTGGCGACGCGGGGCTATTGGCCCGCCGCCGCCCCCCTCACCAGGGCGGCGACTCGCTGAAGGCTTCTTCGGCTGCGGGTGCGGCCTGTTCCCCGGCGGCCGGCAGGGCTGCCGGCGTCGTGCCCGCGGCGGCGAAGTCATGCTCGCCGCCCAGCCCCTCGATCAGCGCCGGCACCAGCCGGCCCAGTTCGCCGGTGGCCAGCGCGAGGTCGGCGTCGAAGGCCTCGTCGCCGCTGGCTTCCGGTCGGCCCTCGAAGGCCAGGTCCAGGAAGCTGATCTTCTTGATCGTGAAGCCCTCGGTCAGTGTGAAGGCCACGCGTTCTCGCCAGCTCAGCGCCAGCCGCGTGGGCATCTTGCCGCTGGTCAGGTGGGCGCGGACCTCGTCGATGTCCAGCGCATGGCGGGCGTAGCGCACGACGGGCTTCTGGTCGTCGCTGCCTTTGAGCTCGCATTCACGCTCGATCTGGAAGCCCTCCGGCGTCACGCCGTCCATAAGCCAGGCGGCCATGACGGCGGCGGGGCTCTCGGCCGTCTGCACCAGCTGCAGTGACAGCCCGGGGCTGGCCTGGATCAGCAGCGTGACGACCTCGTCGGCCCGGGCGCTGGAGCCGGCGTCGACGAACAGCAGTCGGTCCTTCGGTGCGATCCACACTTGCGTGGCCGAGGTCTTCGTGAAGGCGCGCGGCAGCAGCTCGTGCTGGGCCTGCTCCTTCAGGTCCTTGCGGGCCTTCTTGCCGGGCTTGCGGCCGGTCGTTTCCTCGATGTGCTCGGCCAGCTCGTCGACACGCTCCTGCACGACGGAGGAGGGCAGCAGCCGCGCCTCGCGCTTGAGCTTGATGAGCCAGTGGCCATCGACGACCTCGACGAGCGGCGCGTGCTCGATGCCGCGCGGCGGCGCCCAGCCCACGGCTAGCGGCTGCGTGGGCTCGCAGCGCAGGAAGGTTTCCTTGGCCAACTGCTCGGCCAGCTGGTGGGCGTCGGCCGTCCAGCCCTCGCCGATGCGGTAAATGATCAGGTTCTTGAACATGTTGTCAGGCAAAACAGGAAGCCCGCCAGCGGCGGGCTTCGGGAGGTTGGGCGGGATTGTCTCAGGATGGCTCGGCCAGCACCTGCCGCAGCAACTGCTCGAACACCTCGACCGACTGGCCGCCCTGGATCAGGTGGCGCTGGTTCACGACGATGGCCGGTACGCTGTGGATGCCCTGGGCCTGCACCTGGGCCTCGGCGTCCCGCACTTCCGCCTGGTAGCGGTCGGTGGCCAGCAGTTGGCGAGCCTGGGCCTCAGGCAGCCCGGAAGCCGTGGCGATGTCCAGCAGAACGGCGGGGTCGGACACGTTGCGGCCGTCCGTGAAGTAGGCCTTCAGCAACGCTCCTTTCAGCGCCCGCTGCAGCGGCGCGCCGAAGGACTCGCCGGCCCAGTGCAGCAGGCGATGTGCGTCGAGGGTGTTGTAGATGCGGCTGCGGGCCTCCATGCGGAATTCGAACCCCAGCGCCGCACCGCGTTCGCGGATGGCCTGGCGCGTGCCGGCCAACTGGGCCACGTTGGCGCCGTACTTCTGCGCCAGGTGTTCCTCGATGTCCTGGCCTTCCGGTCCCATGTCCGGGTTCAGCTCGAAGGGGTGGAAGTGCAGGTCCAGCACCAGCCCGGGGATGCGGGCGGCGGCGGCTTCCAGGGAATGCAGCCCGATGGCGCACCACGGGCAGACGACGTCGGAGATGAAATCAATTCGCATGTGCGGCATTTTCACGGCCTCAAGGCGAGGTCGGCGCGGGGTCGGGTGGGCAAGCGTGACGCTGTTGCCGGGGAGGGCGGTCTGCCGCGGCCCAAGCCCGGGCCGGCGCCCAATAATGATGCAGCAGTCCCCCTCCGTCATGGCTTTCACCGATTCCCGATGCTTCCGTTCGTGGTCCCGCCACTCGCTCGTCGGCCTGGCCGCCGCGGCATTGGCCGGGCTTGCGCCTGCTGAAGAGGCCGCCGGCCCCGAGGGCGGGCTGCGATTCAGCGGCTTCGGCAGCCTGGGTGTCACGCACACTAGCGCGCCGGCGGGGTGGGGCTTTCGCCGCGAGCTGACCCAGCCGGGCCGCGATGAGACGTGGAGCGCCGATGTCGACAGCCGCCTGGGCCTGCAGCTGAACTACAGCCTCGGCAGCCGTTTCGAGCTGGTCGCCCAAGTCATCGGCAAGCGGCGGGCGCTGTATGCCAGGGACGGCGATGCACTGGAGTGGGCCTATGCCGCCTGGCGTCCCGATGCCCACTGGACGCTGCGCCTGGGGCGCGTCAATCTCGACACTTTCCTGATGGCCGACTACCGCAACGTGGGCTATGGCTTCACCGCCGCGCGCCCACCGGTGGAGTTGTACGGCATGCTGCCCACTGCGCTGGACGGCGCGGACGTGGGGCGCAGCTGGCTGGACGGCGACACGCAGTGGCGCGTCAAGCTCATGGCCGGCACCGCATCCATCGGTGACCCGCAGACCACCGTACCCAGCCGCGTGCGCCGCCTGTTCGGCGCGATGCTCTCGCGCGATGAGGGCGGGCTGCTGCTGCGGGGCAGCGCCGCGCGCACTCGCATCGACATCGATCTGTCCGGCGCCCAGCCTATCGTCGAGGGGCTGAACCAACTGGCTGTGCTGCCGATCCCGGCGGTCGCCAACCAAGCCCGCCAGCTCAGCGCCCGGCTGGGAACGGCCGGGATCTGGACGACGTTCCTGGAGCTGGGCGTACGCCAGGAGCTGGCCGACTGGCAGTGGAGCGTCGAGGCCGTGCATATCGATGCCGCGCCGCTCATCAAGCAGTCGTCCGTCTATGCCACGGTGGGCCGGCACCTGGGCGACTGGACGCCGTTCATCGGCTACGGCCGCACCCGCGACGGCATGCCAGTGCAGCCGGAGCCGGCCTGGCTTCCGCTGCTGTCGCCGCTACTCGGCCCGTCAGCAGCCGCGCAGGCACAGTCGGTGGCCGCGGCCGTCGTGGCCAATGTGAACGGCACACGCGTGCAGCAGGCCGGCTGGTCTGTCGGCCTGCGCTGGGACTTCCATCCGCAGGCTGCGTTGAAGCTGCAGTGGGACCGCATGCATATCGGCCAGGCCGGCTCGGGCCTATGGACGCGGGCCAGCGGCCAGCCGTCGGCCGCGCGCGTCGCGACGGCAGTCGTGGACTTCATGTTCTGACGCCATGATGCTTCGCACGCTCCTCGCTGCTGCGTTGCTGGCGCTGGCCTCGCCGGCGTGGGCGGATTTCTTCGTCGTCGTGCACGCGAGCAACCCGCAGCGCAGCCTGACGCAGAAGCAGGCCGTGGATCTCTTCATGGGCCGGAGCCGGGCCTTCGCGAACGGCGAGTTCGCGTTGATCTTCGACCTGCCGCGCGACAACCCGCGGCGGACCGCCTTCTACGAGGCCCTCACTGGGCTCAGCGTCGCGCAGGTGAACAGCTACTGGTCGCGGCTGATGTTCTCCGGCCAGAGCGTGCCGCCGCAGGCGCTGCCCGACGAGGCCGCCATGGCCGGCGTGCTGCGTCGCAACCCCAGCGCGCTGGGCTGGCTCAGCAAGGAGCCCGGGGACCCGGGGCTGCGCACGGTGCTCGTCATCCGTGAGGCGGCTGCCAAATGACGCCACCCCCTCGTCGCCTGCGGGGCGGTAGCAGCCTGCAACTGCGCTTCATGAGCCTGGTCGTCCTCAGCGCGGTGTTGCTGGCGGTCGTGGCTGCCACGTTGGCGTACCAGTTGGGGCAGGCGCGCGCGCTGGCGAGCAGCCGCAACAACGTCGAGGTGCTGGCCACCGCCGTCGAGAAGACGCTGGCCATCGGCGCCTATGCCAAGGACGAAGTGCTGCTGCAGGAAGTGGCGGGCGGCCTGGCGCGCAACGAATTGGTGGACGCAGTGGAGGTCGTGGCGCTCGATGGCCGGGTGCTGGCCGGTGCGCGACGTGGCGGGGCGCCCGAGCGCCGCGCCACCACGTTGCTGACGCGCCCGTTGGCATCGCCGTTCGATGCCGGGGAGGTGCTGGGCCAGCTGCGCGTGCACCTCAACGACGCCAAGGTGCAGGCTGACGCCGACCGGGAGGCCTACACGCTGGCGGCAGCCATGGTCGGGCAGGCCGCATTGCTGGCGCTGGTGCTGTACCTGTTGGCGGCCCGCCTGGTGTCGCGTCCCATCGTGCGGTTGTCGCTGGCGCTGCGCCGCATGAAGCCGGGTCATGGCGAACGGCTGGAAACGCCACCGGACCATGCCGGTGACGAGATCGGCCTGCTGATCGACGGCGCCAACGAGTTGCTGGACTCCAACGAGCGTGCGCTGCTGACCGAACGCCGGCTGCGTGCCGAGGTTGAAGCCATGGAGGCGCAATACCGGCAGATCTTCGATTCCAGCAGCGCGGGCATCTTCGTGCTCGACGCGGAGAGCCGGCTCATCAACGGCAACCCCACCGTGTCGCGCGTCGTGGGCCTGACGATGGATGAGCTGCGGGCTGACGGCGACGTGGATTTCTTCGCCCGGGTATTTCATCGACCCGAGCAGGTGCGGCAGATGATCGACGAGGCGGCAGCGCGTGGCGAGACGGTGTCGGCCGACCTGGAACTGCAGACAGGCGACGTGCGCCGCTGGGTCCATTGCCTCATCTCCGTGCAGCCCGCGGGCGAGCGCACGGTTGAGGGCGTCATCTACGACATCACCGAGCGCAAGAGCGATGAGCACGCGATGCGCCGCCGCGCCGAGCACGATGCGCTGACGCAGCTGAAGAACCGGGCGGCTGGCATGGCAACGCTGGAGCGCTTTCTGGGTGACACGTGCTCGCGCGGCGGTGCGTTGTGCGTGGCCTGCGTGGACCTGGACGGCTTCAAGCAGATCAACGACATGCACGGCCATGCGGCCGGCGACGAGGTGCTGGTGGCATGCGCCGAGCGCATGCGCGCGGCTGTGCGCCGTTCGTCCGACCTCGTCGCGCGGCTGGGCGGCGACGAGTTCCTCATTGCGCTGCGTGACGTGGGCCCGATGGATGGGGTGCTGGCGCAGGTGATGGGCGATCTCATCGACGGCCTGTCTCGGCCGGTTATGTTGTCCACGGGCGAGGAAGTCAGCGTGGGCGTCAGCATCGGCGTGGCCTGCGTGCCCGTCCATGGCATCGGCTCACAGACGCTGGTGCGCGCGGCCGACGAGGCGCTTTATCACGTCAAGCGGAACGGCAAGCAGGCTTTTGCGCTAGCGTTGCCGCCATGACTGACACCACCTCACTCACACCCACACCCTACACCCCGCCCCAGGTCTGGATCTGGAACAAGGCCAACGGCGGCCAGTTCGCCAACATCAACCGCCCCATGGCCGGCGCGACGCACGAGTCCGAGCTGCCCGTAGGCCGGCATCCGCTGCAGCTGTATTCGCTGGGCACGCCCAACGGCGCCAAGGTCACCATCCTGCTGGAGGAGCTGCTGGCCGCCGGCCATGTGGGCGCCGAATACGACGCCTGGCTGATCCGCATTCAGCAGGGCGACCAGTTCGGCAGCGGCTTCGTCGCCGTGAATCCCAACTCCAAGATCCCGGCGTTGCTGGACCGCAGCGGGCCGGAAGCCGTGCGTGTGTTCGAGTCCGGCGCCATCCTCGTCTATCTGGCCGAGAAGTTCGGCCATGCCTTCCTGCCGACCGATCCGGCCGCGCGCGCCGAGACGCTGAGCTGGCTGTTCTGGCAGATGGGCAGCGCGCCCTTCCTGGGCGGTGGTTTCGGCCACTTCTATGCGTATGCGCCGACGAAGCAGGAGTACCCCATCGACCGCTACGCGATGGAGGTCAAGCGCCAGCTGGACGTGCTGGACCGGCTGCTGGCCGGGCGCCGCTACCTGACGGGCGACCAGTACACGGTGGCCGACATCGCCACGTGGCCGTGGTACGGCGCGCTGGTGAAGGGGCAGCTCTACGGCGCGGGCGAGTTCTTGTCCGTGCACGAGTACCGCCACGTCCTCCGCTGGGCCGACGAGATCGGCCAGCGGCCGGCGGTGCGGCGTGGCCGGATGGTCAACCGCACCTGGGGCGAGCCGGCCGAGCAACTGCACGAGCGGCACGATGCCAGCGACTTCGAGACGAAGACGCAGGACAAGCTCGCGCCGTGACGGCGCTCCGCCGGGCGACGAGGGTCAGCCTAGCACCCGGTCGCTCGGCCGCGCCAGGTAGAACCACTCCGTGCCCGGCTGCGACTTGACGTTCGGGAACACGATGCGTCCCTCGCTGGGCGCGAGCACTGCCTCGCCGCTGGCGCGCGTGCCGATCTGCTGGCCGCGCTTGATGGCATCGAAGCTGGCCCAGGCGTGCTCGAAGCTGTCGCCCATGTCCTCGCGGTCGATGACGTCGTAGAGCTGCAGAACCTCCGGCGGCTGGGCCGGCCGGTGCGGTTCGACCGCGGCGTCATCCAACATGCCCAGGAACACCAGTGTGCGAAGGATGGCCAGCCGCGCGACCTCGGGGCCGTTCGGGTCCAGGTGCTGCCCGCATTCCAGCGTGATGGCCCAGCCCCCGGTGGAGCGCATGTATTCGGTCGTGCCGACGCCGTAGTGCGGGTCGGAGATCAACTGGGCGCGGCGCGAGCCGTCGCTCTGGCGCTGCTGGCGGCGCTGCAGTCCCAGCGCATAGGTCGACAGCCAGCCTTCGACGATGCGGCTGACGCCCAGCCGCCCGGCCAGCGCCGATTCGGTGGCTTCCTGCGCGAAGGGTTCCAGCTCGCCGGTGTTGTTGCGCGGGCCGATCATCGCGAAGGCCTGGCCGGCGCTCTGGAAGCTGTGCAGGTCCAGGATGCCGTCGTGCTGCGCGATCAGCGGGCACAGCACGCGCGCGATGCGGTCCTCGAAGTCCTGTGCGATGACGGGCGGGCGCAGGTTGCGGTTGAGGTTGCGGTCGCCCTCACGACGGTCGAGCTGGTGGGCCAGCGGGTTGACGATGGGCACGAAGGTCAGCGTGCCGCGCCGTAGCGTCAGCTGACCGGCGTCCAGCTGGCGGGCGATCTCGGCCATCGCCTTCGTGCCGTGCACCTCGTTTCCGTGCACGGCGCTCGTTACGAGCAGGCGCGGGCCGGGCTGCAGGCCGGCGAACTGGTGAATGCGGAGGTGGGTCGGTCGGGTCATGGCTGGAGCATCCGGGAGGACAGGGCCTGGTCGGCCGGGAACACGCGGCGGGGCAAGTCGGCCACGGCCTGGCCGGCCCGGCAGGCGACGAGGCGGTACAGCGTGGCGTAGGCGAAGTCGGGCGGCGCTTCACCGGCGCCCAGCACCGTCTCGCCGCCGCGGCGCACTGCATCGGCCAGGAAGGCCGGCAGGCGCAGGTGGTAGGGGTTACGCTCGATCTCGCCGGCATGGCGCTCCAGCGCGGCGAGCAGCCGGGCGGTGTCGGCCACGTTCGTCTGCACAAGCGCATTCGGTGCGGCCTGCGTGGACCAGAACTCGGTGAGCGCCAGCACCGTGTCCAGCTTGGCGGCGGCCAGCGCCTCGACGACGAGACGGTTCACGCCTCGGTGGCTGGGGTTGTTGTCCAGCGCATGCGGCGTGAGGACGAGGTCGGGGCGGTGCTCGGCGAGCACGGCGGCCAGCGCGTCGATCTGCGCCGGCTGGATGGCATCGGCCCGCACATCCGACAGGCCTTCGGCACCGACGCCGATGCAGCCGAAGCCCAGCACGCCGCAGGCGTCCTGCAGCTCGGCCCAGCGCGCGGCGCGCCGTTGCGGATTGCTGCCGAGCGTCACTGCAACATTGGTGACGCGCCAGCCGGCTTCCTGCTGCAGGCGCAACGGCAGCGCGCCAACGATGCATTCGTCGTCCGGATGCGGCGCGAAGATCAGGCAGTGGCCGGGCCGGGCGTCCGGCGCGGGCAGGGCTTGGCGGTCGGGTGGGTTGCCGAGTAGCGCGGCGAAACGGGTCAGGTGCTCGCGCCAGCGCGCGAGATCGGCTTCGAGGGACATGCCGGCATCCTACCGACGCGCGCCGCGCCCCGGCCATGTCGCCAGCAGCACGCCGGCCAGTGCCAGCCCGTAGGCCAGCGCCTGCGGGCCGGACAGCGACTCGCCCATCAGCAGCCCGACGAGCGCCGTGCTGAGGGGCAGGAACACCATGAACACGCCGGCCTGGGCTGCGGGCAGGCCCTTCAGGCCGGCCATCCACAGCCAGACGGTGAAGACGCTGGCGGTGGCTGCGTAGTACAGCAGCAGGCCCCAGTGGTGCGGCTCGGGCGCCGTGAAGTCGAAGCTGGCCGCCTGCCACAGCGCCAGCGGCGACACCAGCACCAGGCCCCACAGATTGATCAGTGCGCTGATGCGCCGGGGGCTGAGGCCGGCCGTGAGCTTCTTGCCGATGACGACATAGCTGGCCTCGCAGAACACGGCGGCCACGAGCAGCGCAGCCCCTAGCGGCGAGGTGTCGGCACCGCCTTCGCGGCCGGCCGCGACGAGCGCGATGCCCGCGACGGCGCAGCCGATGCCGCCCCAGACGCGGCCGGTGGGCTTCTCTCGCAGCACCGCCCAGCTCAGTAGCGCGACGGCCGCGGGGATGCCGGCCATGATGACGCCGGCCACGACGGCCGAGCTCTGCCGCAGGCCGAACAGCATGCAGATGGAGAACAGGAAGTTGCCGAGGAAGGACTCCAGGAACAGCAAGCCGCGTGAGCGCGCGTCCAGCGGGGCTTCGTCGGCTGGCTTCCTGAGCCAGGGCAGCATCAGCACGGCGGCGGTGGCGAACCGGAGCCCGGCCAGTAGGAAGACGGGGAAGGCCGCCACCAGCAGCTTGGACAGCCCGACATAGCTGCCGATCAGGCTGGTGCTGGCGGCCAGCAGCGCATAGGCGCGCCAGGGAATGGGATGCATGTGATGCGGCGGGTGTGTGTCGGACCGGGCCCGGGCCGCCCACAAAGCCGGCCCGTCAGGCGATGTGCTGGCGGCTCGATGCCACGACCATCGCCATCTCCGCGAGAGGCTAGTCCAAGGTCAACGCGATGAACTGCGTGAACTGCTCGGGGTTGAAATTGTTGTCCGACACAAGGATCAGCGTGCGCTTGCCGTCCACGACGGGGCCTAGCGTCAGGCCTTCGATGTTGTCCACCGCCAGCACGCTGCCGTCATCGTTGGTCAGCGAGGACAGGTCCAGCAGCAGCTCGCGTTTGACGGGCACGACGTCACGGCCCTGGATGCTGGGCCAGCCCGACACGTCCGTCGCGCCGCGCGTGTCGATGCGGTAGAGCTTGATCGTGTTGCTCGTGGGCTTGCCGGTGACGGGTGAGCGACCCGGTGTCTCGGCGCCCACCGCATATGCGCGTTCGATGACGATGAACTCGGTGGCCGACAGCGCCAGCATGTCCGGCACGCCGTTGGTGGCGAAGCTGCCGGCCCTGGCGGGCGGGAAGGGCACAGGCCCCACGTCGTAGACGTACTCGGCGCCGGCGCGGCCGGTGTCCAGGTCGAACGACAGCAGACGCGCGCGGCTGCCCTTGCCGACGGCGGTGGGCGGGCTGTCCTGCGCCAGACCGTTCTCGGTCATGGTCCACAGCGTCTTGCCGTCGGGCGTGATGGCCACGCTCTCGAAAGCGAGGTTGTTGTAGACGCCCATGTCGCCCGGCTCCCGGCCGGAGGGGCTGCCGATGGGCAGGTAGTAGGCCGGCACGGGGAAGTCGCCGGCATAGCCGCCGTCCGGCTGCATTCGGCGCATCGTCGGGTTCTGCGTGGCACCGGCCTTGCGCTGACCCTCGTTGGCCCAGTAAATCAGGTGACGCCTGGGGTCCAGGCGCAGGCTTTCGGGGTCGACCATGTTGCGGCCGAAGGGCCGGCCGTCTGCGTCTAGCATCGTGGTCATGTTGACCCAGGCGACCCCGGCGTCGCCAGGCGTGGCGCTGCGGCTGAACTTGGACAGATCCAGCGTCAGCTCGTAGAAGCGCGCCGGACCGTATTCGCTGCGGTCATCGCTGATGGCGAGGTAGTGGCCCGTCGTCGGCACGTAGTCGATGCTGGACAGCCCGCCTACCGGTACGCCGTGGAAGCTGGCGCTGGTGGGCACGATCTGCTGGCCGAGATAGCCCAGGGTTTGCGCGTGGGCGGACCCTGCAATCAGCAGGGCGAGTAGCCATTTCATGGGGGAGCAGTTGTCTCAGGCGGCGCGCCGCAGCGCGGCCCGCAAGGTGTCGATGATGCGTGCGATGTGGCCGCTCTCGATGATGAGCGGCGGCGACAGCGCGATGGTGTCGCCCGTCGTGCGGATGAGCAGGCCCTGGTCCCAGCAGTCCAGGAAGATGTCGAACGCGCGCTTGGCGGGCTGGCCGTCCAGCGGCTTCAGCTCGATGCCGCCGACCAGGCCGATGTTGCGGATGTCGATCACGTTGGGCTCGTCGCGCAGCGAGAGCAGCGCCTGCGCGAACTCGGCCTCCATCGAGGCGGCGCGCGTCAGCAAGCCGTCCTCGGCGTAGGTATCCAGCGTCGCCAGGCCGGCGGCGCAGGCCAGCGGGTGGGCGGAGTAGGTGTAGCCGTGAAAGAACTCGATGAGGTGTTCCGGCCCTGTCATGAAGGTGTCGTGGATCTTCTGCTGCGCGATGACCGCGCCCATCGGCACGCAGCCGTTGGTCAGGCCCTTGGCCACCGTCATCAGGTCGGGCGTCACGCCGAAGGTCTGGGCCGCGAAGGGCTGGCCCGTCCGGCCGAAACCGGTGATGACCTCGTCGAAGATCAGCAGAATGCCGTGCTTGTCGCAGATGTCTCGCAGCCGCTGCAGATAGCCCTGGGGCGGGATCAGCACGCCGGTGGAGCCTGCTACGGGTTCGACGATGACGGCCGCGATGGTGCTGGCGTCGTGCAGCGCGACGAGGCGCTCCAGGTCGTCGGCGAACTCGGCGCCGTGCGCGGGTTGGCCGACGGTGAAGGCGTTGCGCGCGGCGTCGTGCGTGTGGCGGATGTGGTCCACGCCGGCCAGCAGGCTGCCAAACATCTTGCGGTTGGCCACCATGCCGCCCACCGAGATGCCGCCGAAATTGACGCCGTGGTAGCCGCGCTCGCGGCCGATGAGGCGGGTGCGGGCACCTTCACCGCGCACGCGGTGGTATGCGATGGCCATCTTCAGCGCCGTCTCGACGGACTCGGAGCCGGAGTTCGTGAAGAAGATGCGGTTGAGGCCCGCGGGCGTCAGCCGTGCCAGCCGGTCGGCCAGCTCGAAGGCCTTGGGATGGCCCATCTGGAACGGCGGCGCGAAGTCCAGCTCCGCCGCCTGGTTCTGGATGGCCTGCACGATGCGCGGCCGGTTGTGGCCCGCGTTGACGCACCACAGGCCAGCGATGCCGTCCAGCACCTCGCGGCCCTTGTCGTCGCGGAAGAACATGCCATCCGCCCGCGTCAGCAGGCGCGGCGCCTGCTTGAACTGCCGGTTGGCGGTGAACGGCATCCAGTAGGCGTCAAGGCGGGACGCGTCGGCACTCATGCGGGTCTCCGGGCGGGTGGTGAAGCGGTAATTCTGACAGGTTGGTCAGATTGTGGCGTCCAGGCGGGCCGGGGCGATGCGGGTCAACCCAGCGCGGCGAGTTCCTCGTCCGTGAAGCCGGCGGCGCGTCTGGCCGCCAGGTTGAACGGTGCGCGCAGCCGCGGCGCCTGGTGGCGCGCAGCCAGCTCGGCGTAGGTCGTGACCGGATCCAGCCCGCGCTGCTCGCACAGGAAGCGGTACCAGCGGTTGCCAGCGGCCACATGGCCGATCTCGTCGCGCAGGATGACGTCGAGGATGGCGCCGGCGCGCTTGTCGCCGGCGCCCACCAGCTTGGCGCGCACGCCCGGCGAGGCGTCCAGGCCGCGGGCTTCCAGCGTGCGCGGTACGAGGGCGATGCGGGCCAGCAGATCGTGTTTCGTGCGCTCGGCCATGTCCCACAACGCGTTGTGGGCGTCGAAGCGGCCGTAGTCGAAGCCCAGTGCCAGCAGGTGATCGCGCAGCAGCGTGAAGTGCGTGGCCTCCTCCTGCGCGATGCGGAGCCAGTCGCGGTAGAACGCCTCCGGCATGCCTGGGAAGCGCCAGCAGATGTCCAGCGCCAGGTCGATGGCGTTGAGTTCGATGTGGGCGATGGCATGCACCAGCGCCGCGACGCCGGCCGGCGTGTTCAGTGGCGGGGGCTTTAGCGTGGTGTGGGCCACGAGGCGAGGGAGCTCGGGCCGGCCGGGGATGCCGGCGGGCTCGGCGAGCAGCGCGTCGGCATCGATAGGCGCGGCAGCGTCCAGTGTCAGCGTGGCTTGCGCCTTGGCGGGCGCATCGGCAATCAGCAGCGGGCCGAGCGTGGCCAGGCGGAGGTCGGACATCGGTGAATTTTAGAATCGCCGGTTTTGACGGGAGGCCTGCGATGGCGATCTACCAGCTCGACGACCACCTCCCCGAGGTGCCGGCATCCGCGTTCGTCGCCGACAGCGCCGAGGTCATTGGCCGCGTGACGCTCGGCGAGGGCGTCAGCATCTGGTTCAACGCGGTGCTTCGCGGCGACAGCGACACGCTGACCATCGGCGCCGGCTCCAACATCCAGGACGGCTCGGTGCTGCATGCCGACCATGGGTTCCCGCTGGTGCTGGGCGAGAACGTCACCGTGGGTCATCAGGTCATGCTGCACGGCTGCGCGGTCGGCGACGAAAGCCTCATCGGCATCGGGGCCATCGTCTTGAATGGCGCCCGCATCGGCCGCAATTGCATCGTCGGTGCGGGTGCGCTCGTCACCGAGGGCAAAGAGTTCCCCGACGGCTCGCTGATCGTCGGCGCGCCGGCCAAGGTCGTGCGCGAGCTGACCGAGGCGCAGATCGCGGGGCTGAAGGCCAGCGCCGCCCATTACGTCAACAACGGCCGCCGGTATGCCGCCGGCCTGAAAAGAATCCGATGAGTGAATTGCACAAGTTCCTGTTTGACGGCCTGCCGGTGCGAGGCATGCTGGTGCGGCTGACCGAGTCGTGGCGCGAGGTGCTGTCGCGCCGCGAGCCCGGCCACGAATACCCGCCCGAGCTGCGCGACCTGCTCGGTGAGATGAGCGCCGCGGCCGTGCTGATGCAGGCCAACATCAAGTTCAACGGCTCGCTGGTGCTGCAGGTGTTCGGTGACGGCCCCGTCAAGCTGGCGGTGGCGGAGGCGCAGCACGACCTGACGTTCCGCGTGACGGCCAAGTGCGTGGGCGGCGTTCAGCCCGGCGCGACGCTGGAGGCAATGATGAACCTGCACGGCCAGGGCCGCTGCGCGATCACGCTGGACCCCAAGGACCGCCTGCCCGGCCAGCAGCCGTACCAGGGCGTCGTGCCGCTGCACGGCGACCAGCGCGAGCCGCTGCAGAAGATGAGCGAGGTGCTGGAGCACTACATGCTGCAGTCCGAGCAGCTGGACACCAAGCTTGTGCTCGCGGCCAACGGCGACATCGCCGCGGGTCTATTGATCCAGCGGCTTCCGGTGGAGGGCGAGGGCAACCTTGAGGGCCGCCGCAACGAAGACGACATCGGCCTGTCGGACGCTTTCAACCGCATCTCGATGCTGGCCGCCACTTTGACGGCCGAGGAACTGCTGACGCTGGACGCCGACACCGTGCTGCGCCGATTGTTCTGGGAGGAGACGGTCACCCGCTTCGAGCCGCAGACGCCGCGCTTCGCCTGCACCTGTTCGCGCGAGCGCGTGGGGCAGATGCTGCTGGGCCTGGGCCGCGAGGAGGCCGACAGCGTGCTGGCCGAGCGGGGCGACATCGAGATCGGCTGCGACTTCTGCGGTCGGCACTATCGCTTCGATGCTGTGGACGTGGGCGCCTTGTTCGCGCCGGGCAGCCAGCCCGAGGGCGGCACGCTGCAGTAGCCGACCCGCAACGTGCGCCTCATGCACTGTGAGGATGCGGCGCCGTCCGGTCATTGACGCGATCTTGTCGAGCTGACACCTTGCCGGCTTGACCCGCGAACACGCGGGACGGGAGCGGGCGATGGCAGAGGCCAAGGGCGGCATTGGCGGGTTTCCGTGGGCGAGCGCGGCCGTGCTGGTCGCCTTCGTGGCCAGCACGCAACTGGTGCCGCATGCGTTCGAGCCGCTGCGGCCGGCCGAGAAGCCGCGCGCGCTGGCGCCGCTGGACCCGGAGCTTGAGGTCAACGCCCGGCTGTGGGAGGACCCTTTCGCGGCGTTGCGCCGTTATGAAGGCGAGCGCGCCGAGCGCTGCGAGCGCTTTCGCAAGCAGGCGTCTAAGGACACCGACGTGGACTGCCTGGACCGCGTGGCCGAGGTGCGGGACCCGCACCGCATGCTCGCCAAGCTGGACCGCGACCACGACCAGAGCCTGGATGACACGCTCATCGTGCTGGGCCTGCTGCCGGGCGCCGACTTCGTCGGCGCCGAGGAGGCCCGTCGCCGGCTGCGTTACGCCACGCTGGCCGGCCTGCTGTCGATGGACTACGTGCCCGACAACGCCGAGCGGCTGAGCCTGCTGGAGTTCGACCTGCTGCCGCCGGCCGTCGCCGCCAGTGCGCCGGCCAAGGCGAAGACGCTGGCCCTGGCTGACAGCCCTGCCGACAAGGCCAGCGCCCCGCCGGCCGCGCCGGCTTCAGCGGCCAGCGCGCCGGCCAAATCGACGGAGCGCTTCGTCGTGCCGTACGAGCTGCTGTCGCAACGCACCGGGCCTCGCGACAAGCCGGGCAAGGGAGGTCGATCCCGCTACGCGCAGGTTGCGGTGCTGTGGGTGGACGAGAACTCGCTGCCGCAGCGCAAGCTCGACTCGCTGGCGCGCGTGACCGAGCAGGTCATGGGGGCGAAGGCACGCAACACCGCCAGCCCGAAGTTCAACGATGGCCGCCCGCCGCACCTGGCCGTCATCGGCCCTTCGTCGACCGACGCACTGCGCACCGCGCTGGCCGACTTGCGTTGCGCGGCCGACCGCGCGCTCGTGCCGGCCGGCGCCAGCTCGCCGGCTGCCGAGCGTTGTGCCCCGCCGGGACAGCCGGAGGGCCTGGCGCTGCCGGAGGATGTGAAGAATGGCTACAGGCTGCTGTCGTGGGCGGAGTTCTACAACTCCGCCTCCACGGCCCCCAACCGCATGTTGGCCGAGCTGAACAAGCAGGACCTCGATGCCTTCGTCACCGAGCAGTTCAGCCAGATCACCCAGGAGAACCGGTCGGTCGTACTGCAGCGCACGGTCGGCAACGATGGCGAACTGATCCGCCGGCTCGACGTCGAGATCCGCCAGCGGCTGTCGCCCAGCAGCCAGCGCCGGGTTGTCATCGTGGCTGAGCGGGACTCGCTTTACGCGCAGTCGCTGGTGGCCGAGCTGCAATACCGGCTGGCCCAGGGCGGCAACGACCAGCTCAAGCCCGAGGTCGTGTATTTCTTCCGCGGGCTGGACGGCGTGACCACGCGTGAGACCACCACTGCCACCCCGGTCGCCGCCAAGCCGTCCACCACGCTGGAGTGGCCGGAGAGCCGGGACCAGCTCGACTACCTGCGCCGCCTCGGCGCCGAACTCAAGCGCAGTGAAACCGACCCCCGGCTGCCGCCGATCGGCGCCATCGGCATCTTCGCCAATGACGTGCATGACAAGCTGCTCGTGCTGCAGGCACTGCACGAGGACTTCTCGGACCGCATGTTCTTCACGACGGACATGGATGCGCGCTACCTGCACCCGCGCACGCAGGCCTTCACGCGCAACCTCGTCGTGGCCAGCAGCCTGCCGTTGGCGTTCTACGCGCCGCCGCCGCAGTCCAGGCAGGCCCAGGAGCGTGGCGAGTCCCCGCCGCTCAACCTGCAGGCCGGCACGCCGCCGCTGCGCGACATCTACCAGACCAGCACCTACGTCGCAGCGCGACGTGCCGGCTGCCGCGACGAGGGCTGCAAGCAGCGCGAGCGTGAGGCGTTGGAGAAGGTGCTGGAGAAGCCGTCGCTGTACGAGATCGGGCGCAGCAACGCCGTGCCGCTGGACGGCTATGCGCTGCAGGCGCGGCCGCCCGGCAGCAACACCAGCCGCATGCTGGTGGCCGCGTTGCTCGTCGTGCTGACAGGCACGATGCTGCTGGTGTGGCCGTCCACGCCGGCCATCAAGCAGGCCAGGCGTGTCTTCCTTCGCGTGCCGACGCCGACCAATCAGCCGCAGATGGACATGACGGCGATCGTGCTGGTGGCCTTGCATGCGGGACTGTTCTCGTACGTGCTGGCCAGCCTCATTGAGTTCGTGCTGCCCAGCCGCCTCGATTTCATCCATGCGCTGCTGCTGGCGAGCCTGGCGGCCTTCAGCGCGCTGCTGGCCGTGTTGCCCGCGCTGCTGTCCGCCCGCCGGGAAGAGCCGCCACCAGCGCCACAGCCGGCGGGCGTGGACCGGCTGCACCTCGTTGTGCTGCTGATGATGGCGGGCGGGTGGCTGGCACTGGCCTGGCCGACCGAAGGCTGGCACAGCGACGAACTCTGCAGCACCTGCGAGCCGGTCGCCTGGCTAGAGGGCGTCAGCGCCTGGCCGTCGCATCTCATCCATCTGCTGGCGCTGTTCACCATCTTCTGGACGCTGGACTGGGCCTGGGCCTGCACTTTGCAGCGCCTGCGCGAAGACTCGGTCTGGCTGGGCCTGCAGCGCACCGCGCCGACGGCCGTCTCGCGCAGCACGTTGCGCCATCTGGCCAAAGGCTGGTTCACGCACGTGAGCGTGCTGTTCTGGCGGCCGGGCGTGGGTTACAGCTGCGACTTCAGCCAGCTGTGGCGGGAATACGGTGATCGCGGCGAAGCCCGGCCACGGGCCGCCCGGGTGCTGGTGTGGTTCGTCGTGACGATCTGCCTCGTCGGGCTGCTGTTCCTCGGCTTGTCCGAAGGGCAGATCCCGGAAGTTCCGGTGCGCGGCAAGGAGCACCGCCAGATCGTCAAGGCCACGCTCTACGTCATCCTGCTGATGCTGCCGCTGCTCATCGTGGCCGTGGCCGATGCCATCTTGCTGCTGACGCGCTTCGTACGCCACCTCAACGCCGGCCGCAGCTTCTACCCTGACGCGACCATCGAGATGTTCGCCCGTTCGCTCGGCGAAGAGCACCAGGCGCTGTGGTCCCATCGCTTCAACGCCCGGCCCGAAGAGCGGACTAAAGCCGAAGGCGGCTTTCCGAGGCACACATTGCTGGACGACTGGATCGACGTGCAGGTGGTGGCCCGCCGCAGCGCGCCGGTCGCCCGGCTCGTCATCGGACCTTTCGTCGTGCTGGCGCTGCTGGTCGTTGCGCGAAGCCGGCTGTTCGACAACTGGGCGCTGACGCCTGCCATCGCCGTGGCCGTGAGCGTCTACGTGCTGGCGCTGATCAGCCTGGCCTTCCTGCTCAAGCAGGCAGCCGAGAACACGCGGCGGCGGGCGCTGGAGTCCATGCAGGCCGACCTGCGCTGGCTGGCCGGCAGCGGCAAGCCGATGAGCGATCTGGTCGAGCCCTACAAGCGGCTCATCGCGCAGATCGAGAACGAGCAGCGCGGCGCGTTCGCGTCGTTCTTCGATCAGCCGCTGCTCAAGGCCATGCTGGTGCCGCTGGGCGGGGCGGGCGGCACGCAGCTGTTCGACTACCTGCTGCTCGGCCGATGAGTGCGGCAGTCTCTGGCAAGTCCGGGGCCCGCCCGCGGCGGCTTTGTCCCGCTTCCATACGATGGTGTTCCCGCGCGGCGCGACTAGTGTTGAAGGGAGCCCGGTGCACAGCTCGTGCGCCGGGTTCAGCGATCCGGCATCGCCTGGAATGCCGACCCCTTCGGAGCTTGTCACGATGAATCTCGATCAACGACTGCTGGCCATCATCGGCCGCCGCCTGCCCGCCATCTACGATGTGATCCCGCGCGGCCCGCAGGGCCTGGCCGGGCTGCACGAGCGCGTCAACGCTGCAGCCCTCAATCCGCAGCCGCTGCCGCCCGAGGCGCTCGGTGCGGCGCTTGCCCAAGAGTTCGCCCACACGGCATGGACGGCAGACCGGCTGGGCCTGGCCTGGAAGAACGTGGCACAGGACCTGGACGACTGGTGCCCCACGCGGCCGCACAAGATCAAGTTCCCGATCCACTGGCCGCCCATCCCCGAGCCCGATCCGCAACCGAACTGGCTTGCCGGGTTGCACCTCGGCTTTGCTGCCAAGCTGTCGGCCATCTCCGCCGACAACCCCAGCCTCGCAGCCACGCTGGACCGCGCGATCAACCGCTCGATTGACGCGATCTCTCAGCTGCAGGACGTGGTCAAGCGCTGACGGCGCGCCAGCCGCCTGTTCAGCCCGCCGGAGTCATCATGGCGCGCAGGGCTTGCAGTGCTGCCGCGACGCGCGCGTCGTCGCTGCCGCGGATGTCCACCCAGGGAAGGCCGTGGGCATCCAGCGCCGCGCGCAGCCGGGCGTCGAAGCGCGCCCGCACCTCGGGCCCGTCGCGCTGGATGCCATCGGCCTGCCAGGGCAGGTCGGGCGCGCACAGCAGCGTTAGGTCGCAGCGGCGCTGGAAGGCCACGGCCGGTGCCATCAGCGAGTCGTCGTCGAAATAGTGCTGGCTGCACAGCGCGGTGATCATGGGCGTCGTGTCGCAGAACACCACGGCATGCCGGCAGGCGGCGGCCTCTATGCGCGCGGCCTGCTCGTTGGCGATGTGGGCCTGCTCGTACTGCAGTGGCGTGCGGTTGTGCGTGTCGCACCACTCGCGCAGGTATTCGCTGACGAAGCCGCCGCCGCAATGCGCGGCGAGCGCCTCGGCCAGCGTCGTCTTGCCGGTGCACTCGGCGCCCAGCAGCGCGACTAGGCGACTCACGCCTGCCTCCAGGCACGCCAGCCGATGACGCTCATCGGGATGAAGCCGGCGTAGAGCACGACCGTCAGCCAGTAGCCCTTGATGCCGAACAGCACGACGCTGACCGTATTGACGACGATCCACGTCGGCCAGTTCTCTTCGTACTTGCGCGCCAACAGCCATTGGCCCAGCAGGCTGGCGACGGTGGGGAAGGCGTCCCAGTAGGGCAGGGGGCTGTCTGTGAACCGGGCGAGGAACCAGCCCAGCAGCGGCCACGCCGCCAGCGTCAGCAGCGCGGGCCCGGCCAAGCCGCGCAGGCCCAGGCGCCGCACGGTCAGCGCCCGGCCCTCGCGCGTGCGACCGAAGCGCCACTGCCACCCGCCCCAGACGGCCAATGCGGCGAACAGCAGCTGCAGGCCGGCCTCACCGTAGAGCTTGCCATCCCAAAAGAATGCGAAGTACAGCAGCGAGCTGATGAAGGCCAGCGGCCACGCCAGTGGGTGGACGCGCATGTTGCACACCACCATCCACACGGCCAGCGCGAAGGCCATCAGTTCCAGCCACGACACGGGGCTGCCAAAAGCAGTGAAGGCAGGCGCCAGCAGCGCCGCCCAGAGGTCGGCCAGCATCAGCGCCTGACGGTGGAGGCCGCGAGCGGCGCCGCGGTGGGGGCGGCGGGCACGAAAACCTCGTCCGCCTTGATCATGCCCAGCTCGAAGCGGGCCTTCTCCTCGACCATCTCCAGGCCCTCACGCAGGTCGCGCAGTTCCGCCTGGAGCTGCGCATTGCGTGCACGGGCCTGCTCGTTGTCAGCCTGTGCGGCTGCCACCTCCTCCCGGAGGTGCGCCACATAGGGAATGCTGCCCCGGCCCGTCCAGAGCTGGGCTTGGATGGCCACCAAAAAGATGGCCAGGACCAGGGCTAGCGCCTTCAACGCTTACTTGAGGTTGTAGAACGCAGCGCGGCCCGGGTAGACCGCCACGTCGCCCAGGTCTTCTTCAATGCGCAGCAGCTGGTTGTACTTGGCCATGCGGTCAGAGCGCGACAGCGAGCCGGTCTTGATCTGGCCGGCGTTCAGGCCGACCGCGATGTCCGAGATGGTGCTGTCTTCGGTCTCGCCAGAGCGGTGCGACACGACGGCGGTGTAGCCGGCGCGCTTGGCCATCTCGATGGCGGCGAAGGTCTCGGTCAGCGTGCCGATCTGGTTGATCTTGATCAGGATCGAGTTGGCGATCCCCTTCTGGATGCCTTCCTGCAAGATCTTGGTGTTCGTGACGAACAGGTCGTCGCCAACGATCTGCACGTTCTTGCCCAGGCGATCGGTCAGGATCTTCCAGCCGTCCCAGTCGCCTTCGGCCATGCCGTCTTCAATGGAAATGATGGGGTACTTGTCGACCCAGGTGGCCAGCATGTCGGTCCACTGCTGCGAGGTCAGCTGAATGCCGCCTTCGCCTTCGAGCACGTACTTGCCGTCCTTGTAGAACTCGCTGGCGGCGCAGTCCAGGCCGATGGCGATCTGTTCGCCCGCGGTGTAGCCGGCCTTCTCGATGGCCTGCAGGATCAGCTGGATGGCCGCCTCGTGACTCTCGACGCTGGGGGCGAAGCCGCCCTCGTCACCGACGGCCGTGGAGATGCCCTTGTCGTGCAGGATCTTCTTCAGCGCATGGAACACCTCTGCACCCCAGCGCAGCGCTTCGCGGAACGAAGGCGCGCCCACGGGGATGATCATCAGCTCTTGCAGGTCGAGCGAGTTGTTGGCGTGCGCACCACCGTTGATGACGTTCATCATCGGCACGGGCAACTGGTTGCCGTTCATGCCGCCGAAGTAGCGGTACAGCGGCAGGCCGGACTCTTCGGCAGCGGCGCGGGCCACGGCCATCGACACGGCCAGCATCGCGTTGGCGCCCAGGCGGCTCTTGTTCTCAGTGCCGTCCAGGTCGATCAGCGTCTTGTCGAGGAAGGCCTGCTCGGAAGCGTCCAGGCCCAGCACGGCTTCGCTGATCTCGGTGTTGATGTGCTCGACCGCCTTCAGCACGCCCTTGCCGAGGTAACGGCCCTTGTCGCCGTCGCGCAGTTCGATGGCTTCGCGGCTGCCGGTGGACGCGCCGGACGGCACGGCGGCACGGCCCATGACGCCGGACTCCAGCAGGACGTCGCACTCGACGGTGGGATTGCCGCGGCTGTCGAGGATTTCTCGGCCGACGATGTCAACGATGGCGCTCATTCAGGGTCTCCAGGAGGTAAAAAATTCGGGCGGGCGCAGTGTGCCGAAGGACGGTTACCGTGTCAGAACAAGCGACCGGCGCAGCCTTGCGAGTTTAAGTGCTGCGTTCCTCGACGGGCCCCTGCCGCCACAGCCGCCACGTCACGCCGCCCAGCACGGCGGCGCCCAGCGACAGCACTGCCCACAGCAGCAGACGGCGCGGTGGCAGCGCGGTGGAGGCTGAGACGGCGGCATCGGCTGCGAACGCTCCGAGTGATGCAGCGCCCAGGAGCGACCGCTCGCGAGGCCAGTCGGGCACCACCTCGGCCAGCGGTCGCGGCCCGCCGTCCTGACCGGTGGCGCCCACGCGCAGCGAGAACGGCGGCTCGCCCTGTGCGGCCCAGACGAGGCGGACGCGGCGCAGCGTCCAGTCCAGCCTCAGCGTGCCGGCAGGCGGCAGTGCGGTGCCGGGCGGAGGCAGCAGCCGCAGTTCGCCGGCGTCCAGCGGCAGCGTGAGTGCCGGTGCCAGGTCGGCCGGGGCGCCGGCCCGTTCGACGCGGTAGAACACGGGCCGCGCGACGGTCTGCCAGGTTGCCTTGGGCGCGGGACGCGTCTGCACCTGCACGGGCAGCACCCAGGTGCCTTGCGTGCCCGACAGACGCAGGCTGAGCAGCGGCTGCGGCCCGCCCAGCGGCACGACCCAGCCGCCGTCGGCATCCGGCGCCGGCAGCGGCGCCGAGCCGGTGAGCTGTTGCGGCACCCGTCCTGCCGGTGCCGCCAGCAGCATGGCGCCGTCGGGCTGGACGCTACTGGGCGCGTCGTCCCACAGTAGGCGCAGGTAGCGCCGCGGCCGGTCGGGCAGCGCCACGAGCGGCTGGCTCAGCGGCGCGCCGTCGGCATGGCGCAGGCCCAGCAACTGGCCGGTGGCCAGCGGTTGCCAGTGCTGCAGGTCGGCACTCGTCTCCAGCCGGTAGCCGGCCTGGAAAGAGACAGTGTCGGCCGGCCAGCGCAGGCGTAGCTGCTGAGGTTCGCCTTGCCAGTCCGCGGGCTCGCCCAAGTCCAGCAACCACCCGGCGGGTGCCTTGTTCGGCGGTGCCGACGCGGATACCGGGGCCGGCGGGAGCGCGAACAGCTTCAGCTCGCGCTCGGGCGGTGCAGTCTGGGCGTCGTCGGGCACGAGTGCAAACGGCACGCGGCGCCCCTGGGCATCCAGCAGCTGCCAGTCGCGCAGGTCGGAGGCCAGGCTGTGCCGCCAGACATCGGCGCCAGGGTCCAGCATGACGAAAGGTGCGGGTCGGGTGACTTCGACGGCTGCCAGGTACGGCGCGGCGCCGGCCGACGTGGCGGCCAGTGCCGCAAGCAGTTCAATGACGAGGCGTTTCATGACGTTCCGTCGTGGCGGCGCCGGGCAGCGGCGCAACATAGCCGATCACCAGCATCAACACGCCCACGCCGATGAAGGACACGATGCGCAGTACCGTGCCGCTGCCTTGTAGGTCGATCAGCATCAGCTTCAGCACGACGGCGCCTAGCAGCACCGCGCCGGCGAGCCACGGCACGCGCTGCCCGCGGCGCGTGCCCAGCAGCATCAGCACCAGCGCCAGCGCGCTCCACAGCAGCGCGAGGCCCGTCTGCACGCCGCGCGAGGCCAGCCAGCCGTCGAGGTGATAGGGCACGCCGCCCCAGTGGTGGAAGCAGCGGATCAACATGCCGTTGAGCCACAAAAAAGCCAGCGACGCCGGCACCGCCAGCGTCGATGGCGGCAGGCGCAGTGCAGCGGCGGCCGGGCCGCGCAGCCAGGTGACCACGGCCAGCAGCGCCGCGGCGATGCCGAGGTCCAGCGGGCTCAGCAACGGTACGTAGGGCAGCGGCTGGGCGCTGCCGGGGCTTGCCCAGTTGGCCACCAGCGCCCAGACGGAGAGCGCGAGGCTCAACAGGCCAGCGCCGGTTTGCGCATAGGCCTCGGGCGCCAGGCGCAGCGGCCAGGCCTGCTGGGCAGGCGCATGACGCTGCTGGCGCAGCACGGCCGCCAGCAGCAGCGTAGGCACAACCAGCCAGCCCAGCCAGCCCCATGCGCTGCCGGCGTCGCCGAAGTCGGCCGTCCAGTGCCGGGCCTCCAACGCGCCCAACAAGGCCACGGCCAGCAGGCTGCCGGCGTGCGTGGCATGGCGCAGCGGCGCTGGCCAGTGCGGCGCGGTGGCGTGTAGCACCCGGGCCTGTGCGAGCAGCGCCAGCGGAAGCGCCCAGACGCCACCGGCCTGCAGCGGCGCGCCGTGCACGACCGCGCCCCACGCGCCGAGCAGCGTCCAGGCCGGCAGCAGCACGGCCGTGGGCCAGGCCACCACGGGCCAGCGCCACAGCGCCTGCAGGCCCAGCAGCGCGGCACTGCCGGCGGCGACGAAGGCCAGGGCCGCGGCCCAGCGCTGCGGCTCCGGCACCCAGTGCCGCAGCACGACAGCCGCCGCCACCCCCAGCCACAGCGTGCCCCAGCTCACCATGGCGAAGGCGGCCGGTGCATGCCAGCGGCGGCCGTCCATGCGGCTCAGGCAGCGCGCGGCACCCAGGCCGGCGGCGGCGATCAGCAGTGCGTTTAACAGCTGCGAGGCGGCTCGCGTGCCGTCCGTGCTGGCGAGCGGCAGCGATGCCGCCAGCGTTAGGCCGCCTAGCAGGACCAACGCCAGGCCGCTGCCCAGCACGCGCAGCCGCTGCTGGCGCAGGCCCAGCCACACGGCGCCCAGGCCTTCCAGCGCCCAGGCGCCGGCTGTGGCCTCGGCGCTCAACGCGAACGGGATGACAAGCGTGCCGAACACAGCCGCCAGCGCGATGAAGGCCTCGAAGACGAGGCCATGCGCGGCACGCCGCCGCGCCCAGGCGGCCAGGCCCGCATAGCCGCTGCCGATGACGAGCGCCGCCACGGCGATGGCCATCGCATCGGGCCGCAGCAGCGCGTACTGCATCGCGCCGCCGAAGACCGGTACGCCGAACAGCAGCGTGGACTGCAGCCAGCGCCCCGCCGGCTGCGCGTGCCGGCCGGGCATCAACAGCACGGCGGTGAACAGCAGCCAGAACGCGACGAGGAAGCCCTGAGCCACCCCGTAGTCCGCGGGCGTGTAGCCGGTTAGCCCCCAGGCGCTGGCGATTAGCGCCGTAAAGCCGAACGCGACGAGGTTGAGCCGCGGCCAGTGCTTGAACCATGCGACGAGCGCCACGCCCAGTCCCAGCACGAAGTCATAGCCAAGCAGCATCGCGATGCTGCCGCCGCCGGTGGACAGCAGCAGTGGCGTCGCATAGCCGCCCATGGCCGCGACGACGGCCAGCGCCTGCGCGTCCTGGCGCACGGCCAGCAGCGCCGCCAGCAGCGAGACGGTCAGCATCAGCGCGAAAACCAGCGCTAGCGGCTGCAGGCCGGCCAGTTTCACGGCCGCGAACAGCGTCAGGTAGACAACGGCGACACCGCCACCCTGCAGCAGCAGGCCATAGCCGCGCGAGTGCAGCCGCAACCGCCAGCCGATGGCCAGCAGCGCGACGCCGGTCGCGCCGATGCCGGCCAGGCGCACTTCCAGCGGCAGCGTGACGTTCTCGGCGGCGAAGCGTGCCAGGAAGACCAGGCCCAGGAACAGCATCGCCAGCCCGACCTTGACGATGGTGTTGGCGGCCGCCAGGCGCTGCGCCCAGGCCGGCATCGGTACGGGATGGCGTGGCGGGCGGGCCGGAGGCGGCGGAAACATGGGCTGGGGCGTCGCCCCGGGCACCGGCATCGCGGCTGGTGGTGTCGTGATCAGCGGCGCAACGGGCTGCGGCCGCGGTGCCACAGCTTCGGTCGTCGGCGGGACCACAGGCTGCCCGGGGACGGGCCGCACATCGGCCGTCGGCATGGCGCTGGATCGGGCGGATGCCGGGCGGGCGGCCAGTTGTCGTTCCAGCTCGGCGATGCGCCGGCCCTGCAGCACCTGCTGCCAGCCCAGCCAGCCGATGACCGCGCCGAGCAGCGCGCCGCCGAAGTTCTCCGACGCCAGACCGCCGAACAGGGCGCCCAGCAGCAGGGCGAGCAGCTGCATGGCTGTCAGGCGCCAGCGGACAGCATCGACAACACCTCGGTCCGACGCATCCTCATCGCTGGAGCGTCAGCAGGAGAAGTCGTTCTCGAGCAGCGGCTGCTGCTTGACGATGCGGTCCAGCGCGACGAGCTGCGTCAACAGCGTCTTCATGTGCTTGAGCGGCACGGCATTGGGGCCGTCGCTGAAGGCCTCGGCCGGGTTAGGGTGGGTCTCCATGAAAAGGCCTGCCACGCCGACACCGACGCCCGCTCGGGCCAGCACTGGCACCATCTCCCGCACGCCGCCGCTGGAGCCACCCAGGCCGCCGGGCTTCTGCACCGAGTGCGTCACGTCGAACACCACCGGCGCGCCGGAGTTGCGCATCTCGGCCAGGCTCGTCATGTCGGCCACGAGGTTGTTGTAGCCGAAACTGACGCCACGTTCGCAGGCCAGGAAGCGGTCCTCGCTGAGGCCCACTTCCGCTGCAGCGGCGCGTGCCTTGTCGATGACATTTTTCATGTCCCAGGGCGCGAGGAACTGGCCCTTCTTGATGTTGACCGGCTTGCCGCTCTGCGCCACGGCGCGGATGAAGTCCGTCTGGCGGCACAGGAAGGCGGGCGTCTGTAGCACGTCGACGACCGCGGCCACTTCGGCCACTTGCGTGGCGTCGTGCACGTCGGTCAGCACCGGCAGGCCGGTCTGGCGACGCACCTCGTCGAGGATCTTCAGGCCGGCATCCATGCCGACACCGCGCTTGGACGTGCCGGACGAGCGGTTGGCCTTGTCGAACGAGCCCTTGTAGATCAGCGGAATGCCGAGTGAGTCGCAGGCTTCCTTCAGCAGGCCGGCGACGTCCAGCGTGATCTGCAGGCCCTCGATGGAGCAGGTGCCGGCGATCAGGAAGAAGGGCTTGTCGAGGCCAACGTCGTATCCGCAGAGCTTCATGGTCAGGCTGCCTGGTGTTTGTGATCGAGCGCGGCCTTGATGAAGGCCGTGAAGAGCGGGTGGCCGCCCCATGGCGTGGACTTGAACTCGGGATGGAACTGCACGCCGACGAACCAGGGGTGCACCTCACGCGGCAGCTCGACCATCTCGGTCAGCTTCTCGCGCTGCGTGATGGCCGAAATGACGAGGCCAGCCTTGGTCAGGCGGTCCAGGTAATGTTCGTTGGCCTCGTAGCGGTGGCGGTGGCGCTCGGTGACGATGGGGCCGTAGATGTCATAGGCCAGCGTGCCGGTCTTGACGTCGGAGCTCTGCGCGCCCAGGCGCATCGTGCCGCCGAGGTCGCTGTTGGCATCGCGCTTCTGGATGCTGCCGTCGGCGTCCTGCCATTCGTCGATCAGCGCGATGACAGGGTGGGGCGTGTCGGGCTCGAACTCGGTGGAGTTCGCGCCTTCGAGGCCTGCCATGTGGCGGGCGTACTCGATGGTCGCAACCTGCATGCCGAGGCAAATGCCGAGGTAGGGCAGTTTGTGCTCGCGGGCGTATTGCGCCGCAAGGATCTTGCCCTCCACGCCGCGCTTGCCGAAGCCGCCGGGCACGAGGATGGCGTCGTACTGCGCGAGGCTGGAGACCGTCTCGGGCGTCAGCGTCTCGCTGTCGACATACTCGATCTTCACGCCGGCATGGTTGTGGATGCCGGCGTGGCGCAGCGCCTCGTTGAGCGACTTGTACGAGTCCGACAGGTCGGTGTACTTGCCGCACATGGCGATGGTGAGCTGCTCCTTTGGGTTCTCGACCTCATAGACGAGGTTGTCCCAGCGCTTCAGGTCCGCGCTCTTGGTGTTGAGCTGGAGCTTGGTGCAGATGAGCTGGTCCAGACCCTGCTCGTGCAGCACTCGCGGGACCTTGTAGATCGTGTTCACGTCCCACATCGAGATCACGCCGTACTCGGGCACGTTCGTGAACAGCGAGATTTTCTCGCGCTCGTCGTCGGGGATGCGGCGGTCGGCGCGGCACAGCAGCGCGTCGGGCTGGATGCCGATCTCGCGCAGCTTCTGCACCGTGTGTTGCGTGGGCTTGGTCTTCAGCTCGCCGGCGGCGGCGATCCACGGCACGTAGGTCAGGTGGACGAAAGCGACGTTGTTCGGGCCGGCCTTCAGGCTCATCTGCCGCGCGGCTTCGAGGAAGGGCAGGGATTCGATGTCGCCCACCGTGCCGCCGATTTCCACGATCGCCACGTCCACCGCCTCGGGCGTGCCCTGGCCGGCACCGCGGCGGATGAACTCCTGCATCTCGTTGGTGATGTGCGGGATCACCTGCACGGTCTTGCCGAGATAGTCGCCGCGGCGTTCCTTCTCCAGCACGGACATGTAGATCTGCCCGGTGGTGAAGTTGTTGGCCTTCTTCATCCGCGTGGTGATGAAGCGCTCGTAGTGGCCGAGGTCCAGATCGGTCTCGGCACCGTCGTCGGTGACGAACACCTCGCCGTGCTGGAACGGCGACATCGTGCCGGGGTCGACGTTGATGTAAGGGTCCAGCTTGATGAGAGTGACTTTGAGGCCGCGCGATTCGAGGATGGCAGCCAGGGAGGCCGACGCGATGCCCTTGCCCAAGGAGGACACCACACCGCCGGTGACGAAGACGTATTTGGTCATGTCTTGCAGCAGCCCAGACCAGGCTGCTGTGGTGGGAAATTCGGATTGTAAGAGAGGCCCGCTTTCAGCCCAGCAGGTCGAGCACCATGCCGGCGGTCTCGTCGGGTTTCTCGAACGGGAAGAGGTGAGTGCCCTCCATCCAGCGCCAGCGCTCGCCGGCCAGCTTCATTGACGCCGCGGCGCCTGCCTGGCGCAGTTCGACCGACGCCGTGCCGCCGATGAAGCTCACCGGGCATTGCGGTGGGCGCAGGCGCAGCAGCAGCGGCAGGTGGTGGGGCAGCGTGCGGTAGATGCGGGCCTCGATCTCGCGGCTGAAGCGCAGGCACACCTGGCCGTCGGCCTCCTCGAAACCCTGCTGCACGTAGTCGTCCAGCACGCGCGGGTCCCAGCGGGCGAACATCTTCTTGGCCGAGAAATGCTGGCGCACCGCCTCGCGGTCAGGCCAGGTCTGGCGGCGCTGTCGCGCGATGGGCGCGGGGCCCACGCGATGCGCCAGGCCGGTCGTCTTGGCGACGGCCACGAAGGCCGCCTTGACGCCGGCGATGACGGGCGAGTCCAGCATGACGACGCTGCGGGCCAGCTCGGGCCGGCGGCAGGCGGCCATCAGGCTCAGCATGCCGCCCAGCGAGTGGCCCACCAGTGCCACCGGGCCGTCGGGCCGGACGTCCTCGTCGATGAAGTGCAGCAGCTGGTCGCAGAGCTGGCGCCAGTTGCTCGTGACCGGGAAGCGCGGGTCGTGGCCGAAGCGGTCCAGTGCCTCAACTCGCCAGCCGGCGCCGCGCCAGCGCTCGAACAGCACGCGGTAGCAGCCCGCGGGGTAGCTGTTGGCATGGGCGAAGACGATGCACCGGCTCATGCGGGGTGGCCAGCATCCGTCGGGCCATGTGTCTCGCCGCTCATGCCTTGGCAATCGCCTTGAGCTTGTAGAGAGCCTCCAGCGCCTCGCGCGGCGACAGCGCATCGGGGTCGATGCCGTCGAGCGTCTGCACGAGGGCGCTGGGCTCGGGCAGCGCCGGCGGGGCGGGCGGCGCGGCAAAGAGGTCGAACTGGTCGTCGGCTGCGTTCTGCCGTGCCTCCAGCGCCTCAAGCGTCGCACGGGCCTGGCGAACGAGGCTGGCGGGCATGCCGGCCAGCCTGGCCACCTGCACGCCGTAGCTTCGGCTGGCCGGGCCGGGTTGAAGCTCGTGCAGGAAGACGATGTCCTCGCCGCTTTCCACTGCCGAGACGTGCCAGTTCTGCGCCATCGGGTGCTTGGTTGGGAACTCGGTCAGCTCGAAGTAGTGCGTCGCGAACAGCGTGAAGGCGCGTGTCCTGTCGTGCAAATGGCTGGCGATGGCCGACGCCAGCGCCAGGCCGTCGAAGGTGGACGTTCCGCGGCCGATCTCGTCCATCAGCACGAGAGACTGGTCGCTCGCCGCATGCAGGATGGCCGCGCCCTCGGTCATCTCCAGCATGAAGGTGGACTGCGCGTTGGCCAGGTCGTCGGCTGCGCCGATGCGGGTGTGGATGGCGTCCATGGGCCCCAGCCGGCAGCTGGTGGCCGGCACATAGCTGCCGATGGCAGCCAGCAGCGCGATCAGGGCGACCTGTCGCATGAAGGTGCTCTTGCCGCCCATGTTGGGGCCGGTGATGACCAGCATGCGGGTGCGCGCGTCGAGCTTGCAGTCGTTGGGCATGAACTCTGCGCCGCCCGTCTCCGCCAACCGCGCCTGCACGACCGGATGGCGGCCCGCCTCGATCTCCAGGCAGGGATGCGGCACGAACTCCGGCCGGCACCAGCCCAGCGTGGTCGCCCGCTCGGCCAGCGCGGCCAGCGCATCCAGGCCGGCCAGCGCACGGCCCAGCGCGGTCAGCGGCTCCAGCCGCGTGATGAGGGCGTCGATGACCTGCTCGTACAGCAGCTTCTCGCGCGCCAGCGCGCGTTCCTGCGCCGACAGCGCCTTGTCCTCGAACGCCTTGAGCTCAGGCGTGATGTAGCGCTCGGCGTTCTTCAGCGTCTGGCGGCGCTGGTAGTCCATCGGCACCTTGTCGACCTGACCCTGCGAGACCTCGATGTAGAAACCGTGCACGCGGTTGAACTGCACGCGCAGGTTGCCGATGCCGGTGCGGGCGCGTTCGCGCGTCTCCAGGTCCAGCAGGAAGCCGTCGCAGTTCTGCTGGATGCCGCGCAGCTCGTCCAGCTCGGCGTCGAAGCCGTCGGCGATGACGCCGCCGTCGCGCGGCAGCAGCCCCGGTTCCGCCGCGATGGCGCGCTCCAGCAGTTCAAGCACGTCGCCCGGGGGCGTGAGCGCAGCCTCCCGCAACCGGGCGGGCGTGGCGGCGCGCAACTGCGGCAGCGCCTGCAGCGTCGCGCGCAGGCCGGTCAGCTCGCGCGGGCGCACTTGGCGCAGCGCGATGCGGGCGGCAATGCGCTCGACGTCGCTTACCGACTTCAGTGCCTCGCGCAGCGGCTCGAAGCCCTCGGCCTGCAGCGCCGCGATGGCATCGTGGCGGCCGGTCGCTTCGGCGCGGTCGCGCCGGGGATGCAGCAGCCATTGGCGCAGCAGGCGGCTGCCCATGCCGGTCTTGCAGGTGTCGATCAGCGAGAAGAGGGTGGGGCTGCTCTCGCCGCGCAGCGTCTGCACCAGTTCCAGGTTGCGCTGGGTGGCGGGCGGCAGGTCCAGCAGGTCGCTGGCACGCTGCACGCGCAGCGAGCGAACGTGGGTCAGCGCACGGCCCTGCGTGTGCTCGGCAAACGCCAGCAGTGCGCTGCCGGCCGCGTGGGCCAACGTCAGCTCATGCGCGTTGAAACCCTGCAGGTTGGCCACACCCAACTGCTCGCTCAGCTTGCGCTGGCCTAACGCGCCGTCGAACTGCCAGCTCGGCCGATTCGTTACCGGAAAGCGCGCCCGCATGACGCCCGCCGGCTGCTGCTCGCGGTTGACGAGGATCTCCGCCGGCATCAGCCGCGCCAGCCACGCCGGCAGCTCCACATCGCTGCACTCGGCCAGGCCGATCTCGCCCTGCGTCAGCGACAGCCAGGCCAGGCCATGCCGGCGGCCGTGGCCGCTGACGCTGAGCAGCACGGCGTCCTGCTTGTCGGCCAGCAGCTCGGTGTCGGTGATCGTGCCGGGCGTGACGACGCGCACGACCTTGCGCTCCACCGGCCCCTTGCCGGCGCCGACCTCGCCGACCTGCTCGGCAATCGCGACCGCCTCGCCCAGCTTGATGAGCTTGGCGAGATAACTCTCCAGCGCATGCACCGGCACGCCGGCCATGACAACCGGCTGCCCGGCGCTCTGGCCGCGCGTGGTGATCGTGATGTCCAGCAGCGCGTGGCACTTGCGCGCGTCGTCGTAGAACACCTCGTAGAAATCGCCCATCCGGTACAGCAGCAGGGTGTCCGGGAAGTCGGCCTTCAAGCCCAGGTACTGGGCCATCATGGGCGTGTGGGCGGAGAAATCGGGGGCGGTGTCGGCTTTCATCGGGGCGCGCATTATCTGGCGCCCAAAAGCAAAGGCCCGCAAAGCGGGCCTTGTTGATGTGCCTCACGCCAGCCGGCGTGCATGCCGGCTGTCCTTCGGGAGGCTTCGGACAGTCCGTCGGGACTGTCCCCGGGGATCTCAGTCTTCCGACTTGAAGACCAGCTTGACTTCGTGCGTCTGGGCGGCGCCGGTGCCTTCGAACTTCCACTGGCTCAGCGCGTCGATGGCGGCGCGGTCGAAGACGCGCTTGGGTTCGGCTTCAACGACTTCCACGTTGGCCACCTTGCCGTCGCCGGCGATGTTCAGCTTGGCGCGCACGCTGCCCGAGCTGATGTTCTTCTTGACGGCTTCGTTCGGGTACTCGGGAGCAACCTTTTTCAGCACCTTGACGTCGGCCTGGGCCAGGGAAGCAGCAGCGATGAGGGCGAGAGCGATAACGGAGCGAGCGAACATCGGAGGGTCTTTCTTGGTCGGTGTATCGGTGGGGTGCGACCCGAGGCCGCGTGACGGAACGAATTCTGGCAAGGGTTTCCCCCAGTGTTAAGGGGTGCGGCCGTGCGGATGTCACGACGTTTGCGCTCCCACGTTCGTCGTCGGGTAGCGCTGCCAATTCCTTCACGCCGCCAGAGGCGACGAAGCCCTCGCGAGGAGGGCTTCGAGCGGGAAGACGGTCGGACGTCAGAGCGGCGCGTCGTCGCCTTCGGTCTTCTTGATGCGTACCGGGCCGCGCTTCTTGGCGGCCGGCACGGCGACCGGTTCCGCGGGTGCGGCGGGGGCCGGGGCATTCAGCTCGTCTTCCTTGATGACGCGGGAATAAGGCGTCAGCGTCTGCACGAGCTGAGCGTAGATCTTCGGGTTGCCGGCCACAACCTCGCGCTGGTGCAGGTAGTCGGCCTCGCCGGTGAAGTTGCCAATCAGACCGCCTGCTTCCGACACGATCAGCGAGCCGGCGGCGATGTCCCAGGGCTGTAGGCCGGTCTCGAAGAAGCCGTCGTAGCTGCCGGCGGCCACATAGCAGAGGTCCAGCGCCGCGGCGCCCGGGCGGCGCAGGCCGGCGCATTGCTGCATGACTTCCTCGAACATCTTCAAGTAGCGCTTGAAGTTGTCGCCACGGCGGAACGGGAAGCCGGTGCCGATGAGCGCGTCGCTCATGCGGGTGCGCTTGGAAACGCGCAGGCGGCGGTCGTTCAGGAAGGCGCCGCGGCCCTTGGTGGCGTAGAACAGGTCGTTGCGCGTCGGGTCGTAGACGACGGCCTGTTGCACGACGCCCCGGTGCGCCAGCGCGATGGACGTGCAGTACACGGGGAAGCCGTGGATGAAATTGGTCGTGCCGTCCAGCGGATCGATGATCCAGACGAACTCGGAATGCTTGGCGCCGTGGGTGCGGCCGGACTCTTCGGCCAGGATGCCGTGGTCGGGATAAGCGCCCAGCAGCGTCTCGATGATCACCCCTTCGCAGGCGTGGTCGACCTCGGTGACGAAGTCGTTCGGGCTCTTGGTGTTGATGCGCAGAGCCTCGAGGTCCAGCGACGCGCGGCTCATGATGGCGCCGGCGGCACGCGCCGCCTTGATGGCGACATTGAGCATGGGATGGAGGGACGTTTGCTGCATGCGTGCACTCGCTGGGAAGAAGGGGCTGACAGGGGGAAAGAGCGTCGGGCCGGCCAGGGGATGGCCCGGATAATCGCGCGATTCTAGCCGCCGCTTACGTGTAAACCCGTGCATTCCACCCGCTTCGTCCTCATCAACACCAGCCATGCGGGCAATGTCGGCGCGACCGCACGGGCGATGAAGGTGATGGGGTTCCATGACCTCGTGCTGGTGGCGCCCCGCTTTGCGGACGTGCTGTGCCACGAGGAGGCGGTGGCCATGGCCAGCGGCGCGGCGGACATCCTGGCGCGTGCCCGCGTCGTCGGGACGCTCGCCGAGGCGCTGGACGGCGTGGACTTCGCCTGCGCGACGGCGATGACGCCGCGCGATTTCGGCCCGCCGACGCATGAGCCGCGCGCGCTGTTCGCCGACCTGGCCGCCCGCGAGCCGGCGCCGCGGCTCGCGCTCGTCTTCGGCTCCGAGCGCTACGGCATGAGCAACGAGGATGTCTACCGCTGTCACGCCGTGCTGAGCATCCCGACGCACCCGGACTACGGCTCGCTGAACCTGGCGCAGGCCGTGCAGCTGCTGGCCTACGACCTGCGGCAGGCGATCGGCGGCTTCGACGTGCAGGCGCGCACGCCCGACCCCGAGCGCGCCGATGGGCGCGCCGTGCAAGGTCTGCTGGAGCACCTGCAGGCCGCGCTCACCGACATCGGTTACCTCGACCCGGCCGCGCCAAAGAAACTGATGCCACGGCTCAACCAGCTCTTCAACCGCGCGGCGCTGACAAACGAGGAAGTCCACATCCTGCGCGGCATCGCCCGCCAGATGCAGAAGACCTCAGCCCGATCGGGCTCTTGACCGGCTGCCTACACTGGCCTGCCAGCTTCTTCAGGGACGCCCCATGTTCCAGCGCCTGCGCGAAGACATCGCCCTCATCCTCCAGCGCGACCCCGCCGCTCGCTCGGCGTGGGAGGTGCTGACCTGCTACCCTGGCCTGCATGCGCTGTGGATGCACCGCCGTGCCCATTGGTTGTGGCAACGCGGCTTCCGCTGGCTGGCGCGCTGGGTGTCGCACTGGGGCCGCTGGCTTACGGGCATTGAGATCCACCCCGGCGCCAAGATCGGCCGCAAGGTCTTCATCGACCACGGCATGGGCATCGTCATCGGCGAAATGGCCGAGATCGGCGAGGGCTGCACCATCTACCAGGGCGTCACGCTGGGCGGCACGTCGCTCGTCAAAGGCGCCAAGCGCCACCCGACGCTGGGTCCGGGCGTCATTGTCGGCGCCAACGCCTGCGTGCTGGGAGGCTTCACGGTGGGCGCGAATGCCCGCATCGGCTCGGGCGCGGTCGTCACCAAGCCGGTGCCGGCCGGTGCGACGGCGGTTGGCAACCCGGCTCGCATCATCGAGGCCGAGAGCGACCAGGCCCGCGAGGAAGCTGCTGCCCGTATGGGCTTCTCGGCCTACGGCGTCACGCAGGGCGACGACCCGGTGGCCCGCGCGATGCGCGGCCTTATCGACAGCGCCTCCGGCCACGACCACCAGATCGCGCTGCTGTGGAACGCCGTGTGCAAGCTGTCGGCGGAACTGGGCAGGCCGGTTGCCGACTGTGTGCCTTGCGACGCGCAGCGGGACGAAGCCTTCGACGCCGCGGAGATGAGCCGGCTTGTGAAGTGACCCGACTTTAGCGCCCCGCCGCCACGTAGGGGCGCGCCTGCAGCAGCACGAGGCGGCCATCGCCGCCAATGGCCCACTCGATATCCTGGTCGCCTCCGCCCAGGCCTCGCTGCACTGCCAGCGCGAGCCGCGCGAGGGCTTGCACCTGCTCATCGCTCAACACGGTGCTGCTGGACGCCGCCTGCTCGACGAGGCCGCCGTTGGCGTCCAGCCGCAGTTCGGTCGACTCTGCCGACTGGCTCAGCCGCTCGACCGAGCCGCTGCGCTGCTCGAACAGCGCCTGCTCTGCGATGCGCCGGCCTTCCACGACCTTGATGCCGATGCCGCGCTTTGCCGACACGTAGACCACGCCGCGCCGGCTGGGGTCGAACGGATCGCGCGTGATCATGACGCCGGAGGTGCGCGAGTCCACCGCGCGCTGCACGAACGCGGCCATCACCACGTCGGCGTGGCGCAGGCCCGCGGTGCGCCGCGCCTCGAAGGCCTCGGCATTCCAGACTGACGCCCACACCGTGAGCACCGCGTCGGCCAGTTGCTGGCGCACGTTGGGCACCGTCGTGTAGAGCCCCGCGCCGCTGAAGTTGGCGAGGTCTTCGGAGTTGGACGAACTGCGCACGAACACACCGTCCTTGCCCAGTTGCTGCTGCCAGCGGGCCTGCCACTGCGCCGCCAGGCCGTCGGGCAGCGGCATGCGCTGCAGGTCGGCTCGCAGGGCGGCCAGCAGGTCGCGCCGCTCGCCGCGGGACGTTGCCTGATCCAGCGCGGCGAGCGCCTGGTCGACGCGGGCACGCACCGCAGGCTGGGCAGCGAAACGGGCGTAGTGGCTGAAGGGGATGCAGAAGCCATCCGGCACGGGCGCCGTGCCTGCTGGCAGCTGCCCGGCGCGACGCAGCGCGTCCAGGCTGCCAAGACGTGCGGCCTTGCCGCCGCAGGCGCCGGCATCGCGTTCGCGCAGGCTGGCCAGCGGCATCAGCGCGTCACGCTGCAGGTCCGGCGCCTTCAGCACGCGGGCGGTGGGTCGGTGCGCGGGCCGTGCCTCGGCCGCAGTGGCGGGTGTCAGACGGTAGCGCTGGCCGTCGGCCTGCAGCCGTACCCACTGCCCGTCGAGGGCGCGCAGCTCTGTCTGCGCATCGCGCAGGTAGACGTTGGGAATGCCCCAGCCCTTGGCCAGCAGGTTGACGTGGGACAGCGCCGTTGACGGTTCGGCCAGGATGACGCCGGCCACTGGCGACAGTGCCAGCGGCACCTCGGTCAGTACGACGATGTCGGTCGGCTCGATGTCGGTCGTGCCGTCCAGCGCCGCCACCACGCGCAGCCGGCCGACGGCCGTGCCGGTGTTGTAGGCGAGGTAGGGGCGCTCGCGGATCAGCTCGGCCTGCGTGATGACGGGCAGTCCGGCGTCCGCGGCCGTGGCCTCGTGCTGCGCCGCGTTGGCCTTGAATGCCACGGGCGTGAAGCCCACCGTGCGATCCAGCGCGGCCTGCACCAGGTGCAGCAGCTCGGCCGTCAGCCGGTCGCCTTGCCAGAACTCGTAGATCCACCGGCTGCCCTGCGGGTGCAGGCTCAGCGTGCCGAGCACGAAGCGGCGCGCGGGGCTGCGGTAGGTGCTGGGCGGCAGGCCGTCCGCTGGCAGCAGGTGGCGGGCGGCGAGGTAGTCGGCATGCAGCGCGAAGCGGCGCGTGTTGATGAAGTGCACGCGGTTGCCGTCGGCGCGGTCCACGACGAACAGCACATGCGGCTGCGACTGCTGTGCGCCGGGCTCGAAGTCGCGGGCCAGGCGGTCGAAGGCAGCACGGTCGGGCAGGGCGGCGAGCGACGCGGCGGCATCGGGCCTGGGTGCGGTGCTTGGCGCCGCCATGCCCTGTCGGGCGCGGGTCAGCACAGACGGCTTGGCGTCGGACTGGGCCTGCGCCGGCCCGGCCGCCAGCAGCGCGCCGAGCAGCGCGGCCGCAGTGACCCGTGCGGCCCTCATGCGCGCGGGGTGGCTGGCCGTTGCGCGCTCTTGGGCCGGAAGGCCTTGCAGACCTCGTCGCGTGTTTCGAGGTAGGGCCCGCCGATCAGGTCGACGCAGTAGGGCACGGCTGCGAAGATGCCGCTGGCTTTCTCGTGGCCAGCCAGCGTCTCGGCGATGGCCTTGGGTTGCCCTGGCAAGTTGATGATCAAGGCCTGGCCGCGGATGACGGCCACCTGGCGCGACAGGATGGCCGTGGGCACGAAGTGCAGCGAGATCTGCCGCATCTGCTCGCCGAAGCCGGGCATCTCGCGGTCCGCCACCGCGAGCGTCGCCTCCGGCGTCACGTCGCGCGGTGCGGGACCGGTGCCGCCTGTGGTCAGCACGAGATTGCAGCTTTCGGTGTCGACGAGGTCGATGAGCGCCTGCGAAATGCCGGCCCGTTCGTCAGGGATGAGGCGCGGTACGAACTCGATGGGGTTCAGCAGTGCGCTCGTCAGCCAGGCCTTCAGCGCGGGCAGGCCCTTGTCCTCGTAGACGCCGCTGGACGCGCGGTCGCTGATGGAGACGATGCCGATGCGCACCGGCTCGGGCATGGCGTCACTCATCGCCGGCCTCTGGCGCGGCCTCGCTGGCCTTGATGAACTGGAACAGCTCGCGGTAGGCGCGGCCGCTGCGCTTCTCGGGCGCGTTGGCCGCGTCTTTGCGCGCGGCGCGCACGAGGTTGCGCAGCTGCTGGATGTCGACGTTGACGTGCGCCTCGATGAAGGTCTGCAGCGCGGCGTCGTCTGCCAGCAGCTGTTCCCGCCAGCGCTCGGACTGGTGCAGCTTCAGGCTGTCCTGCGCATGGCCCAGCTTGAACGCGGCCACGGCCTCGCGCACCGGCTCCGGGTCGATCTTGCGCATCAGCTTGCCGATGTACTGCATCTGCCGTCGCCGGCCCTCGAAGTTGGTGATCTTCTTGGCGGCCTTGAGGGCGTCGCTCAGGATCTCGGGCAGCGCCAGCGGCGGCCAGCGGGATTCGGGCAGCGTCAGCAGCTCTTCGCCCAGCTTCTGCAACGCGGTCATGTCGCGCTTCATCTGGGACTTGCTCGGGCGATCGAAGTCGTCCTCGTCGGAAAAGTCGGGTTCGGGGTCGTGCATCGATGGCATCGAAAGGCGGGGTCTATCATTGTCGCCGACCCATTCAACACGGCGCCGGCACCCCCGGCGCTTTGCGTTCATGCCTCAAGCTCAAGACGGTTTCGCCTATAGCCCCGAACAGTTCCAGCAGTGGATCGAAGACGCCCTCGCCGAGGCGAAGAAGCTCGGCGCGACCGATGCCGGGGCCGAGGTGTCGGAGGGCTGCGGGCTGTCCGTCTCGGCACGGCTGGGCCAGCTGGAGAACGTCGAGCGCAACCGCGACAAGTCGCTGGGCATCTCGGTCTACCTGGGCCAGCGCCGCGGCAACGCGAGCACGTCGGACTTTTCTGCGCAGGCCATCCGCGACACGGTGCGCGCCGCCTACGACATCGCCCGCTTCACGGCCGAGGACGAGTTCGCAGGCTTGGCCGACGAGGCCGATCTCTCGCTGGACCCGGCGGCCCGTCCTGTGCTGGACCTGTTCCACCCGTGGGCCATCGATGCCGCACAGGCCGCGGACATCGCGCTGCGCTGCGAGGCGGCGGCGCTGGGCGTGGACAAGCGCATCGCGAACAGCGAGGGCGCGGCCGTATCGGCACAGCAGTCGCATTTCTGGATGGGCAACACGCGCGGCTTCCGCGGCGGCTATGCGAGCTCGCGGCATTCGCTGTCGGTCGCGCCGATCGCCGGCCGCGGCAACGACATGCAGCGCGATGCCTGGTACAGCTCCATGCGCGACGCGGCCGATCTGGCGTCGCCCGAGGCCGTGGGCCGTTACGCCGCCGAGCGTGCGCTGTCACGCCTGAAGGCGCGCAAGGTGGCCACCGCCGAGGTGCCGGTGCTGTTCGAGAGCACGGTGGCCATCGGACTGCTGGGCGCGCTTGTGCAGGCCACCAGCGGCGGCGCGCTGTACCGGCGCACGACCTTCCTGCTGGACAGCCTGGGCCAGCCGGTCATGGCGCCGCACATCGACATCGCCGAGGACCCGCACGTGAAGAAGGGCAAGGGCAGCTCGCCGTTCGACGACGAGGGCGTCGTCACGCGGGCGCGCTCTGTCGTGCAGGGCGGCGTGCTGCAGGGCTATTTCCTGTCGAGCTATTCGGCCCGCAAGCTGGGCATGAAGACGACCGGCCATGCTGGTGGCTCGCACAACCTGCGCATGACCAGCCGGGCCACCGCGCCGGGTGACGACCTGCCGACGATGATCCGGCGCCTGGGCCGCGGCCTGCTCGTCACGGAGCTGATGGGGCAGGGCGTCAACTACGTGACCGGCGACTATTCGCGCGGCGCCAGCGGCTACTGGGTCGAGAACGGCGAGATCGCCTACCCGGTCCACGAGGTGACGATCGCCGGCAACCTGAAGGACATGCTGCACAACATCGTCGGCATCGGTGCCGACGAGTTCACGATGGGCACGAAGACCGTCGGCTCGCTCCTCGTGACGGGCATGAAGCTGGCGGGTAACTGAGCGCGCCGGGCCCGCCCGGCCAGAATCGCTGCGAAGGTATTCGCAGACCAGACGGGAGACTTTGATGGAGCGTCGTTCCTTCGTTCGCCACGCGGGCCTGGCCGGTGTGCTGGCGGCCAGTGCCGCACCTGCCGTCGTGCAGGCGCAGGCGCAACTGCGCTGGCGGCTGGCCTCAAGCTTCCCGAAGTCGCTTGACACCATCTTCGGCGCTGCCGAGGTGTTCGCGAAGAAGGTGGCCGAGCTGACGGGCGGCAAGTTCCAGATCTCGGTGCACGCGGGCGGCGAGATCCTGCCGGCGCTGCAGGTGGTGGACGCCGTGCAGGCCGGCACCGTGGAGATCGCCCACACGGCGCCGTACTACTTCTTCGGCAAGGACGAGACCTTCGCGCTGGGCTGCGCGATCCCGTTTGGGCTGAACAGCCGGCAGATGACGGCGTGGATGGTGGAGGGCAACGGCCTGAAGCTGATGCGCGAGTTCTACCGCGGCTACAACATCGTCAACGTCCTCGGCGGCAATACCGGCGCGCAGATGGGCGGTTGGTACCGCAAGGAGATCAAGGGCATCGCCGACATGAAAGGGCTGAAGATCCGCATCGGCGGCTTCGCGGGCCGCGTCATGGAGCGGCTGGGCGCCGTACCGCAGCAGATCGCCGGTGGCGAGATCTACTCTGCGCTGGAGAAGGGCACGATCGACGCCGCCGAGTGGGTGGGCCCGTACGACGACCAGAAGCTGGGCTTCAACAAGGTCGCGCCGAACTACTACTACCCGGGGTGGTGGGAGGGCGGCCCGCAGCTGGACTTCTTCATCAACACCAAGGCCTATGACGGCCTGTCGGCGGAATACAAGGCCGTTGTCGATGCCGCGTCGGCGATCGCCCACACGGGCATGCAGGCGCGGTACGACGCCAGGAACCCGGCGGCGCTCAAGCAGTTGGTGGGCTCGGGCACCAAGCTGTTCAAGTTTCCGAAGGACGTGATGGAGGCGGCGTTCAAGGAGTCGATGGCCATCTACGCCGAGCTGTCCGCCAGGAACCCGCACTGGAAGAAGGTGTACGAGGACTACGCGAGCTTCCGCCGCGACCAGAACCTGTGGTTCCGTTTCGCCGAAGCCGGCTTCGACGACTTCATGCAGGCCCAGAAGCTCTGAGCGGCCGATGCCGTGCCGCGACAGGCTCCGCGCTGCGGGGCTTTTTTTCGCCCGCCGGCAGGGTTCACTTCCGCGACGCGTCCTCCAGCGCACGGCGCACCGCGTTGCCGTCGTCAGCCGGCGCGCTGCCGGCTGATGTAGCCGGCTCGGGTGCGAAGAGCTTGCTGGCGTCGTCTGGGCTGATGTCGTCGGCCTTGTCGTGGCCGCCCATCTGCTGCAGCAGTTCGGACGCCTGGTTCAGGTCCACGGCCTTCTCCTTATCGAGGAAGGCCGTGACCGTCTGTGGGAAGAAGATGACGATGGCCACGAGGATGAGCTGCATGCCCACCCACGGCAGGGCGCCGAGGTAGATGTCGCTGGACTGGACGCGCCTGGGCAGCGAGCCGTTCTTGAACAGCGTGTCGGCGATGCCGCGCAGGTAGAACAGCGCGAAGCCGAAAGGCGGGTGCATGAAGCTGGTCTGCATGTTCACGCACAGCATCACGCCGAACCAGACGAGGTCGATGCCCATCTTGTCGGCCACGGGCCCGAGCAGCGGCAAGATGATGAAGGCGATCTCGAAGAAGTCGAGGAAGAACGCGAGGAAGAAGATGAACGCGTTGACGACGACGAGGAAGCCGAGCTGGCCGCCCGGCAGGTTGCTGAGCATGTGCTCGATCCAGCGACCGCCCTCCACGCCTTGGAAGACCAGCGAAAACGTCCGCGAGCCGATCAGGATGAACACCACCATGGCCGTGATGCGCATGGTGCCCAGCATCGTCTCCCGCACGAGGGACCAGTTGAGCCGCCGGTGCATTGCGGCGAGCATGATGGCCCCCACGGCACCCATCGCGCCGGCTTCGGTGGGCGTGCAGATGGCGGTGTTGATACCCGGTAGCCCGCCCATGGAGCCCAGCACCGCGAAGATCAGCACGGCCGACGGAATGATCCCGCGCAGGCACCGGCGCCATAGCGCCAAGCCCTGCAGCGTGCGCGCCTCCTTGGGCACGCCCGGCACGTGATGCGGCTTCACGCGGCTCAGCACGAAGGTGTAGAGCGCGAAGATCAGCACCTGCAGGATGGACGGCCCCCAGGCACCCTTGTACATGTCGCCCACGGAGCGGCCCAACTGGTCGGCCAGCACGACGAGCACAAGGGATGGCGGCACCAGCTGCGTGATCGTGCCGGACGCGGCCAGCACGCCGGTGGCATAGCGCATGTCGTAGCCGTAGCGCATCATGACTGGCAGCGAGATCATCGCCATAGCGATGACCTGCCCGGCTACGGTGCCGGTGATGGCGCCGAGGATGAAGCCGACGATGATGACCGAGTAGCCCAGCCCGCCGCGCACGGGGCCGAAGAGCTGGCCCATGGAGTCGAGCATGTCTTCGGCCAGTCCGCATTTCTCCAGCAACGCACCCATCAGCGTGAAGAACGGGATGGCCAGCAACAGGTCGTTGGATAGGATGCCGAACACGTTCTGCGGCAGCGCGGCCATGAACTCTGGCGGGAACCAGCCCTGGCTGACCGCGAAGAAGCCGCAGGCCAGTCCGAGCGCCGCCAGCGAGAACGCCACCGGAAAGCCGATCAGCAGGATCACGATCAGCCCCGCGAACATCAGCGGCGGGAAGCTCTCCATCGGGATCATTGCAGCGGCCTCTCGTAATGCGTGTCCATGTCGAAGCGGCGCGCCAGCCAGGCGGCGCGCTTGATCGTCTCGGACATCCCCTGCAGCATGACGAGCGCGAAACCCAGCGGCAGCATCAGCGCCGCGGGCCAGCGGATGAGGCCGCCGGCGTTGCTTGACAGCTCGCCGCTCGTCAGCAGCTTTGCCATGTAGGCGGCGAAGCCCAGGCTGGCGACGGAATCCTCCGGCGCCATGCCGGTGCTGAGCTTGACGACGAAGAATCCCCACGACAGCCAGGCCAGGTAGGCCATGACCGGCATGAGGAAGACAACAAGCCCGAAAAGGTCGACGACGACCTTGCTGCGGCCGGTCAGGCGGCTGTAGGCCAGGTCCACGCGCACATGCTCATTGAGGCGTAGCACTTGCGCCGCGCCCAGCATCACGCAGGCGGCAAACAGGTACCACTGGATCTCCAGGAAGGCGTTGGAGCTGTAGTCCAGCCCGTAGCGGACGACGGCATTGGCGGAACTGATGACGCAGGACAGCAGCACCGCCCAGGCGGCGACCGTGCCGAAGCGGTCGTTAAGGCTGTCGATGCGCCGTGCAAGGCAGAGCAGGACGTCCATGGCGGGGCAGCGAAGGAAAGCCCGCCAATGTACAGACGCCCCGTCCTCTCACGAGGGCGGGGCGTCCCGGGGAAAGCCCGAGGTCAGTGTCAGCCGGCCTGCTGCGCCTGCAGGAACAGCCGCGTCGAACGCGCGCCCGAGCGGCAGAACGCCAGCAGCGGCCGAGGCAGCTCCTGCAGCAGTTGTGCGAAGGCAGCGATTTCTTCCGGCGACTGGTAGCCGCCGGCCACGGGCAGGTGCCTGTAGGCGAGGCCGGCTGCTTCGGCGGCGGCCTGGATCTGGGCCGACGTCGGCTGATCGGGGCCGTGCTCGAAATCGGGCCGGTTGTTGATGACGCTCTTGAAGCCCATCGCGGCGGCCTCGGCCATCGCCTCGGGTGTCAATTGCGGGGCGACGCAAACGTCGGGTGTCAGCGCTTGCAGCGGCAGGCTCATGGCATCTCCTTACTTGGCCAGTGCAGTCTTGACCGCGGCGGACACGGTGCTCATTTCCGCGACGCCACCCAGCTGGGCCTTGGCGGCGGCCATGACCTTGCCCATGTCGCCGGGGCCGCTGGCGCCCAGCTCCGCGACGATGGCGGCGACCTTCTCGGCGACGGCCTCCGCACTCAGTCGCTCGGGCAGGTAGGTCTGCAGCACGTTCAGCTCGGCGGTTTCCTTGGCGACGAGGTCGTCACGGCCCGCGGCGCCGAACTGGCTGATCGAGTCTTTGCGCTGCTTGATGAGCTTGTCGATGATGGCCACGAGGGCGGCGTCATCTACGGTGATGCGCTCGTCGACTTCCTTCTGCTTGACGGCGGCTAGCAGGCTGCGGATCGTCAGAAGGCGGTCGGCTTCCTTGGCGCGCATCGCGGCCTTCATGTCTTCGGTGATGCGGTCTTTGAGGCTCATGGGCGTGAGGGTAAGCAAAAACGAAAGCCCGCGACAGCGTCCTGTGGCGGGCTTTGGAGTCAAGCCGGGGCGGTAAGGACCCCGGGTCGCGTCAGAGACGTTCTCAGTACAGCTTCTTGGGCAGCTGCATGCTGCGCACGCGCTTGTAGTGGCGCTTGACGGCCGCGGCCTTCTTGCGCTTGCGCTCGGCAGTGGGCTTCTCGTAGAACTCGCGGGCGCGGAGTTCGGTCAGCAGGCCCAGCTTTTCGATGGTGCGCTTGAAGCGGCGCAGGGCGACGTCGAACGGCTCGTTTTCCTTGACGCGGATGGTGGTCATGTAGTTCCTTCAGATTGCGCTCGGTGTTCGCGGCTGGATCAGCAGCAGGTTCCGGATTACTGCCTCACTTGGAGAAAGCAGCGAATCGACGCGCGGGGTTTGCCAGCAAAGCCGAGGATTGTAGCCGGGAAATCAAGCACTTGCCAAATTCGCGCTGGCGGCGCTCAGCGCCTGTGCGCAGGCGGCCGCGCTGGCCCAGGCCCACTGGAAGTTGTAGCCCCCCAGCCAGCCCGTCACGTCCACCACTTCGCCAATGAAATGCAGGCCCGGCACACGCTTGCTTTCCATCGTCTGTGAGCTCAGTTCCCGCGTGTCCACCCCGCCACGCATGACCTCGGCCTTGCGCCAGCCTTCGTCGCCGCTGGGCATCAACTGCCATTCGTGGACGCTGCGACCCAGACGCTGCAGGTCGGCATCGCGGCACTCGGGCATTGAGCGGGCGGCGTCCAGGCCGGCGCGGTCGAGCCAGGCGGCGGCCAGCCGCTGCGGCAGCCGGGCGGCGAACTCGTTGCCGAGTTGGCGGCGCGACGTGGCCTTGGCAGCCATCAGATCCTTATCGAGCTGCAGTTCCGGCGCGAGATTGATCTGCAGCGGCTGGCCGTCGTTGCGGTAGCTGGAGATCTGCAGGATGGCCGGCCCGCTCAGGCCGCGGTGCGTGAACAGCAGGTCTTCCAGAAAGCGGATGCGCGCCTTGCCGCTGCCGCAGGACACCTCGACCGGCAGCGACAGGCCGGCCAGTGCAGCGAATGGCGCCCAGGCCTCGGCATCGAACGTCAGCGGCACCAGCGCAGGGCGCGGTTCGACGATGCGATGGCCCAGTTGCCGGGCCAGGCGCAGACCCCAGTCGCTCGCGCCGATCTTGGGTACGGGCAGACCGCCGGTGGCCACCACGAGCTGGCGAGTGGTGACGGTGCCTTGACTGGTGTCCAGCTCGAAGCCGCTGCCAGCCACCGGCCGCACGTCGGCGACCGTGCATGGCTGCCAGCGCGTGACGCCGCCGGCCTCGCATTCCTGCACCAGCAGGCGGATGATTTGCTCGCTGCTGTCGTCGCAGAACAACTGACCCTTGTGCTTCTCATGGAAGGCGATGCCATGGCGCTGCACGAGCTTGATGAAGTCCTGCGGGGTGTAGCGGGCCAGCGCCGAACGGCAGAAGGCGGGGTTCTCGGACAGGAAGTTGGCCGGGGCTGCTTCGCGATTCGTGAAATTGCACCGGCCGCCACCCGAGATACGGATCTTTTCAGCCAGTCGTGGCGCATGGTCGATGAGCAAGACCTTGACACCCCGCTGGCCGGCTTGTCCGGCGCAGAACAGGCCTGCGGCGCCTGCCCCCACCACCACCGCGTCGAAACCCTGCATAAACCTCCCGTTCATGGGGCCGGATTGTCGCGGGTCCAGGTGTTGAAACTCGTTAGGATGGGCGGCATGTGATGCCCGAGGCCTTCTAGGGGGGAGGCCCGATTCGTGGGGTGAGGCCGCCTTGCTGGCCGCACTGACGCCCCACTACAGTCTTTCGACACCTTTGGCATGCCCTGGTTCCCCGCCGGTGGCATGGATTGCATCGACAACGATCCCATGGACATGACCGCCGACTCCACCTCGACGCAGCCCGGCAGCCTGGCACTGTGGCTGGCCGAGCATGCCGAGCTGGGCGGGGACGCACTGGCCGGCATGGTGTCGCTGATCGAGCCTTTGGGCAGCCAGGCCGCCATCAAGGCCGTGGCGACCGGTCGTTACGTTGTGGCCAGCGCCGGCCTCGCGCAGATGTTCGAGTGCGACAACGTCATCGGCCGCACCGATGCTGAAGTCCTGACGCCGGACGAGACGACGGCGCTGCGCCGCGTCGAGCAGACGGTGATGGCCCAGCGCCACCCGGTGGCGTCCGAGCACAAGCTGGAGATCAAGGGGCGCCGACGCGAATTCAGCGTGACGCGGCTGGCACTCGGGACCGAGTTCCTGCTGTCCGTCTGGCATGAGCGCACCGAGGAGCGGCATCGCGAGGTGCAGCTTCAGCGCGCGCTCGCCCAGATCGAGCAGCAGCAGGCGGCGCTGGAGCAGATCCGCCGCGAACTGCAGCAGGGCTCGGGCCGGGACGAGGTCTCGGGCCTCTACATGCGTCCGCAGTTCGACGACCTGCTGCTGCGGGAAATCGACCTGTCGTCGCGTGAGCATCGCGAGTTCGCGCTGGTCGTCATTGCGCTGGACGCCTCGCCAGCGGTCGCGGGGCTGGGTGAGGAGGCGCAACAGCGGCTGCTCGAAGGCATCGGCCGGATGCTGCGCGCCAACACGCGGGCGATGGACTCGGCGTGCCGCATCGGCGCGCAGCGCTTCGCGGTGCTGCTGTCCGGCGTCGGTCTGGCGACGGCGCACGCCCGCATGGAGCAGCTGCGCCGCCAGTGTGCGGCGCAGATCGTCGTGCTCAACGGCGAAGACCTGGGCCTGTCGATCTCAATGGGTGTCTCCAGCTTCCCGCACACGGCGTCCCGCCAGGACGAGTTGATGGCGGCCAGCGAGGCGGCCGTTCACGAAGCGCAGCGCCGCGGCGGCAACCAGGTGGTGCTGGCGTCGATCTCGTTCGGCTGACGGCGGCGTCAGGCGCGCTCAGGCGGTGTGAAGCCGCTTCAGCACGGCCTGCCATTCCTGTGGCGAGACGGGCGTGATGGACAGGCGGTTGCCTCGCTGCAGCACCTGCATGGACGCGAGCTCGGGCGCCTCGCGCATTTCCTTCAGGCTCAGCAACCGGGTGGTCTCGCGCCAACGGACGTCCACATGCAGCCAGCGCGGTACTTCGCGGGGCGATTTGGCGTCGAAGTAGGGGCTCGCGGGATCGAATTGCGTGGCGTCCGGGTAGGCCGCGCTGCATACCTCGGCCAGGCCGGCGACACCCGGCTCGGGGCATGATGAGTGATAGAACAGCACGCCGTCGCCTAACCGCATGACGTCGCGCATGAAGTTGCGCGCCTGGTAGTTGCGCACGCCCGTCCAAGGCAGCGTGCCGGCGCGTTGCAGGTCGAGGATGGAGGCCTCGTCGGGCTCCGATTTCATCAGCCAGTAGTTCATCGGCCGATGCTAAGTGAGGAGGCGAACGGGAAGGTGTCCACCGCGAATCCTGGGGGCCGAGATCCTGAACACCCTGGGGTATACAGGTGGGCGAGGTCAGCCGGACTTCGGGTTCATCTGACGCGAGACGATCACGCCCGTCCGGAATATTCCAAGCCCTTGCTCAAAGAGCATCGGATGAAGGAAATAAAAGCCCCGGGGACTGCGGTGGACAGCACGAATTCTAAGACCTGAGACATCGCCCTGGCGCCGATGGGGCTGAGGCAGCGCAAAGCTTGGCTAGCATGCGCGCCCGACAAGCAACCAGGCGATGCGGCAGGGCCGCGGGAGGCATTCGATGGACCAGGCCGAATTCGTGCACCTAGTGCGGCTGAGCGAGCAGGCCAGCGCGCAGGACAGCCGCGCTTACCGACGCAATGTCGCAATGTTCGCGGCGCTCGGCTATGCGTGGGTCATCGGCTGCTTGGTGCTGGCCACCGGCCTGATCGTCTGGCTAGTGCCGCGCCTGCTGCACGGACGCTTCCGCTTCGCGCTGGTGTGGGGTCTGCTGGCCGCGCTCGGCCTGTTGTGGGCCAGCCTGCGGGCGCTGTGGCTGCGCTTCGATGCGCCCGACGGCGTGACCCTCACGGCGAGCGACGCACCGCTGCTGTTCGAAGCACTGGAGCGCATCCGCAAGAAGATCCAGGGCCCGCCCATCCACGCGGTCTATCTCGATGGTGAGTTCAACGCCAGCATCCAGCAGACACCGCGCTGGGGGCTGCTGGGTGGCGCCGTCAACACGCTGACGCTGGGCCTGCCGATGCTGATGGCGCTGGACCGCCAGCGGTTGCTGGCCGTGCTGACGCACGAGTACGGACACCTGCGCGGAGACCATGGTCGGTTCGCGGCGTGGATTTATCGCACGCGCCTGTCGTGGATGCGGCTGCACGACAGCATCCGCGGCGATCAGAACGTCGCCTCGGCGGCGACGCAGGCCTTCCTGAACTGGTACTTCCCGCGCTTCGCGGCCCGCACCTTCGCGCTGGCGCGGCAGGACGAGTACGAGGCCGACCGCATCTCAGGCCGGCTGCTTGGCACGGACGTGGCGACGGCAGCGCTTGTGGAGATCGAGGTCAAGGGTTCCTGGCTGTCGGAACAGTTCTGGGCCGACCACTGGCGCACGGCTGCGACGACGGCGCTGCCGGTCGGCCCCTTCCAGGCGATGCGCAAGCAGCTCAACCAGACGCCCGAGCCCGATTTTGCGCGTGAGGCGCTGCGGCAGGCGCTCGCGCGGGTCAGCAATGTCTCGGACACCCACCCGGGGCTGCGCGACCGCGTCGCCGCGCTGGGCGGCCAGCCCGCGCTGCCGGAATGGTCACGGCGCAGTGCGCTGCAACTGCTGGGAGAAGGCGCCGAGCGCTGGATCGAGCACTTCGACAAGCAATGGTGCAGGGACAACGCCGACGGGTGGAAGCAGCACCACGCGTGGCTGCGCCGCGTGCGCGAGCGTGCCGACGCGCTGGCCGCCTCCCGTGCCACCAACAACGCGGCCGAGCTGGTGGAGGAGGCGTCGCTGCGGCGCCAGCTCGACCCGCATGCCGACCTGCGTCCGTTGTACGAGCTGGCACTGCAACGCAGCGACGAGCATCCGGGCGCATTGCAGGGCCTGGTGCAGACCACGCCGGCCGCCGATCGGGGTGCGCGCCTGCAGGCGCTGCAGCGCCTGTGGGACGCGAGCCGCGACTACCGCTGGTGGGCCGCACGCCGCGCCGTCGAGGCGCTGGAGACGTCTCGCGCCGGCCTCGAGCATGACGCGGCCGCGCTGAAGCTCTGGCGAGAACGCCGCAAGCAGGCGGAGGAGGCCGAGGACCGCGCCTGGGAGGAGTTGCACCAGATGCCGTACTTCAGCCAGGTGACGCGCCACGACCTGTCGACGTTCGAGCTTGGTGAAGTGCAGGCGGAACTGGCACGTTGCCGGCCGGTCGTGCGCGCCTGGCTGGTGTGCAAGACGCTGCGCGAGTTCCCGCGTCGCCGGGCCTACCTGGCCTTCGTCGAGCTGCCCGGCATGGCGGATGAGGACCGGTACGAGCTGTGCCGCTGGCTCGAACAGCACCTGAGCCTGCCCGGCCCGGTGCTCGTGCTGTGGGCCGGTGAGGCACCGACGCTGGACGAGATCCGCCGCGGTGCCTTCGAGCCGGTCTACCCGCAGGTCGTTGCCTAGAACCGCTGGCGCCTAGAGCAGCTGGCCGTCGTGGCCCAGCGCCTCGTCGAGGCGCTTGATCAGGGCGTCGAGGTCGGGCGACGCGATGTCCGGTGAACCGGCTGGCGCCGCCGGCGCTTCGCGGGGTGCGTCGGCCAGCTGGTAGGCGAGGTTCAATGCGGCCAGCACGGCGATGCGCTCGCGCGCCTTGACCTTGCCCGCATCGCGGATGGCGCTCATCTCGCGGTCCACCTGGGCCACGGCGGCCGCCAGCGCGGCCTCGCCGCCTTCCGGACAGCCGAGCAGGTAGCTCTGGCCCATGATGGTGACTTCCATCTGCTTCATGGCTGCTCTTGTTCCTTGGGGGCTTCGACCGGCAGGCGTTCCAGCAGCGCGTCCACGCGCGCGCGGGCCGCGTTCAGGCGCGAACGCAGGCTGTCGCGCTCCTGTGTGAGGGTCGCGATCTGCTCCTGCAGCAGGGCATTGGTCCGGGAGATTTCGTCGTGGCGCAACAGCAGGCGTTCGACGCGGTCGGTCAGGTCGGTCAGGCTGGCCATGGCGGAGTTGGAATCAGGCGGTGGCGGATTTTAGGTGCCGGCCGTGGTCGCATTCGTTGACGACGGCGCAGGCCTCGCACAGCGGGCGGCGCGCCTGGCAGACGTAGCGGCCATGCAGGATAAGCCAGTGGTGTGCGTCCACGAGGTAGGCCTCGGGTACGCGTTCCAGCAGGCCCAGCTCAACGGCCAGCGGCGTCTTGCCGAGTGCGAGGCCCGTGCGATTGCTGACGCGGAAGATGTGGGTATCCACGGCCATCGTCGGCTCGCCGAAGGCCACGTTCAGCACGACGTTGGCGGTCTTGCGGCCGACGCCCGGCAGCGCCTCCAGCGCCTCGCGCGAGCGGGGCACCTCGCCGCCGTGCTGGTCGATCAGGATGCGGCACGTCTCCAGCAGGTGTCGCGCCTTGCTGCGGTACAGGCCGATGGTCTTGATGTAGGCCTCCAGCCCTTCGGTGCCGAGGGCGAGGATCTGCGCCGGCGCGTTGGCCACGGCAAACAGGCGCCGTGTGGCCTTGTTGACGCCGACGTCGGTGGCCTGGGCCGACAGCAGCACGGCCGTCAGCAGCTCGAAGACGCTGGCGAATTCCAGCTCGGTCTGCGGTGCCGGGTTGGCGGCCTTCAGCGTGGCGAAGAAGCGGTCGATCTGCGCGGCGTTCATGCCGGCATTGTCAGGTCCGTTTGGCACGGGCCCGAGCCAGCGCGGCCTCGATGATGGCGCGCTTGCGGTCGAGCATCGCCGGGTCCGTGATGACAGAGGCGGCGGCGACATCGGCCAGTTTGGCTTCGGCCTTGGCCATCAGACGTGCGTCGTTCTCCTGCACATCGCGCTGGCGGCGGAACTGATGGAAGGCATAGCGCTCGCGCGCCTCGTCGGCCTGCGGCTGGCTCCAGGCAGCCCAGCCGGTGGTCACTGTGACCTCGGGCATGGAGATGCAGTCCACCGGGCAGACCGGCACGCATAGCTCGCAGCCGGTGCACTGCGCGGCGACGACGACGTGCATGGCCTTCGGCGCGCCGACGATGCAGTCGACCGGGCATGCCTTGATGCACAGCGTGCAGCCGATGCACCAGGCCTCGTCGATGACGGCCACGCCCCTCGTCGCCTCCACGCCGTTGGCTGGGTTCAGCGGTAGGGCGGGGCGGTGGGTGAGGGCGGCGAGCCGCGTCACGCCCTCGGCGCCGCCCGGCGGGCATTGGTTGATATTTGCATCACCGGCGGCCACGGCCTCGGCATAGGCCCGGCAGTCCGGGTAGCCGCACCGGGTGCACTGGGTCTGCGGTAGCGCGGCGTCGATGCGGTCCGCGAGGCTCACGCGCGGCGCTTGCGGGCTGGCGCGGCCGGCTTGGCCGCCACCTTGACGGGGGCCTTGGCCGTCTTCTTCAACGGTGCGGCTTCGTATTTGGCGATGAAGTCGCGCACCTGCGGGTAGACGTTGTCGCGCCAGCGGCGGCCCGAGAAGATGCCATAGTGGCCGGCGCCGACCGCGTCATAGTGAACCTGGTGTTCCTTGGCTACGCCCGAGCAGAGGTCGTGCGCCGCACGCGTCTGGCCGGCGCCTGAGATGTCGTCCAGCTCGCCCTCGACGGTCAGCAGCGCGGTGGTCTTGATGTCCTGCGGACGCACGAACTGGCCCTCCACTTCCCAGGTACCGTTGACTAGCGCGAAGTCCTGGAACACGGTCTTGATCGTATCCAGGTAGTACTCGGCCGGCATGTCCAGCACGGCGTTGTATTCATCGTAGAAGCGGCGGTGGGCCTCGGCGCCCTCGTCATCGCCGCGCACCAGGTCCAGGAAGTAGTCGTAGTGCGAAGACAGGTGGCGGTCCGGATTCATCGCGACGAAACCGGTGTGTTGCAGGAAGCCCGGGTAGACCGCGCGGCCGGCGCCGGGGAAGTTGGTCGGCACGCGGTAGATGACGTTGTTCTCGAACCAGCTGAAGCTGCGGTTCATCGCCAGGTTGTTGACCGCCGTTGGGCTCTTGCGGGCGTCGATGGGGCCGCCCATCATCGTCATGCTGCGCGGCGTCGGCTCGCCGTTGCTGGCCATCAGCGAGATGGCGGCCAACACGGGCACGGTGGGCTGGCAGACGGAGATGACGTGGCAGTCCGCGCCGCCGATGAGGCGGATGAAGTCCTGCACGTAGAAGATGTAGTCGTCCAGGTGGAACGGACCCACCTCCAGCGGGACCATGCGAGCGTCGGTCCAGTCGGTGATGTAGACCTTGTGGTCCTTCAGCAACTGGCGGACGGTGTCGCGCAGAAGCGTGCTGTGGTGGCCTGACAGCGGCGCCACGACCAGCACCGTGGGCTGGTCCTTCATCTTGGCCAGCACGGCCTGATCATCGGTGTAGCGCTTGAAGCGCAGCAACCGGCAGAACGGCTTCTCCAGCGCCACCAGCTCCTGCACGGCCACGTCGACGCCGTCCACCTCGACCGTCTTGATGTCGAACTGGGGCTTCTCGTAGTCCTTGGCGAGGCGGTGCGCCAGGTCCAGGCCGGCCGACAGCCTCTGCGCCATCGGCGTGTGCGCAAAGGGCGACAGCGGGTGGCTGTAGAGCTTGGCCGACGCGGCGGCGAACTCCGAGAACGGGCTGAGCAGGGCGCGCTGGGTTTCGAAGAGCTGGTACAGCATGGCGGCCTTGGAAACGGAGATGGAGCGTTGATGGTGCCAGAAAACGGTTGCAGCATTGTGCGCTGCAACATGGATTGGCGGTCAAACCGCCAATCCTCCGCACTTCAACGGTGCGTGCTCAGCCCTTCATGACGGCCGCCATGCCGGCCGCGACGGTCGGCAGGTTGCCCTCGTTCAGCGCGGCGACGCAGATGCGGCCCGAGTCCACGCCATAGACGCCGAACTCGTTGCGCAGGCGCTGCATCTGGGCGGCGCTGAGGCCCGAGTAGCTGAACATGCCCAGCTGCTCGGTCACGAAGCCCAGGTCCTGCGTGATGCCGGCGGCCTTCAGCGCGCTCACCAGCGCCGAGCGCATGGCCTTGATGCGCACGCGCATGCCGGCCAGCTCCTCCTCCCACATCGCGCGCAGCTTGTCGTCGGACAGCACGGCGGCTACGACCTGGGCGCCATGCGTCGGCGGGTTGGAGTAGTTCGTGCGGATCATGATCTTCAGCTGCGAAAGTACGCGCGTCGCTTCCTCGTCGCCGGTGCAGACGACGCTCAGTGCGCCGACGCGCTCGCCGTACAGCGAGAAGCTCTTGGAGAAGCTGGTCGACACAAAGAAGCCGATGCCGGCGGCCATAAACTGACGCACCGCCTCACCGTCTTCCTTGAGGCCGAAGCCGAAGCCCTGGTAGGCCATGTCCAGGAACGGCGTCAGGCCACGGGCCTTGACGGTGGCGACGACCTGGGCCCATTGCGCGGCCGTGATGTCGTAGCCGGTCGGGTTGTGGCAGCAGGCGTGCAGCACGACGACGGTGCCGGCCGGCGCCGCGTTCAGCGCGGCCAGCATGCCGTCGAAGTTGATGCCCTTCTTGGCGGCGTCGTAGTAGGGATAGGTTTCGACGGTGAAGCCGGCCTGTGTGAACAGCGCGCGGTGGTTCTCCCAGCTCGGGTCGGAGATCAGCACCTTGGCGCCGGGCGTCAGATGCTTCAGGAAGTCGGCGCCGACCTTGAGCGCGCCAGTGCCGCCGAGGGCCTGGACGGTGGCGACATGCTTCAGTTCGCTGCCGAAGACCAGCTTTTGCACGGCCTTGTCATAGGCGGCGATGCCGTCGATGGGCAGATAGCCGCGCGGCTTGGGCGCGGCGGCCATCGCCTTCTCGGCCTCCTGCACGCACTTCAGCAGCGGCAGCTTGCCGTTCTCGTCGTAGTAGACGCCCACGCCGAGGTTGACCTTGCCGGGGCGGGTGTCGGCGTTGAACTGCTCGTTCAGGCCCAGGATGGGGTCACGGGGGGCCAAAGTGACGTCGGCGAACAAAGACATGGCGGATTCCTGAAAGGGCGTTGGCAGCAGGGGGAGGGCGGCAGGTCAGGCTCTGCGATAGGCTGACGGATTGCGCAAGCCGCCGATTTTCCCAGGATTCCCCCATGCAAGACGCGCTGAACGCCATCGCCACCCCCGAGGGTGACACCGAGGAACGCAAGGGCGAATTCGTCAGCTTCGAAGGCTCCCCGTTCCAACTGTTCCAGCCTTTCCCTCCGGCGGGGGATCAGCCGACCGCCATCGCCCGGCTCGTGGAGGGTGTGAACGACGGCCTGAGCTACCAGACGCTGTTGGGCGTGACGGGCTCCGGCAAGACCTTCACGATGGCCAACGTCATCGCCCGGCTGGGCCGGCCGGCCATCGTCTTTGCGCCCAACAAGACGCTGGCCGCGCAGCTTTACAGCGAGTTCAAGGATTTCTTTCCGAAGAACGCGGTCGAGTACTTCGTCAGCTATTACGACTACTACCAGCCCGAGGCCTACGTGCCGCAGCGCGACCTGTTCATCGAGAAGGACAGCGCGATCAACGAGCACATCGAGCAGATGCGGCTCTCCTGCACGAAGAGCCTGCTGGAGCGGCGCGACGTGGTCATTGTCGCGTCGGTGTCGGCCATCTACGGCATCGGCTCGCCTGCGGACTACCACCAGATGGTCATGACGCTGCGCGTGGGCGACAAGATGGGTCAGCGCGACGTCATTGCGCACCTGATCCGCATGCAGTACACGCGCAACGAGATGGAGTTCAGCCGCGGCCACTTCCGCGTGCGCGGCGACACCATCGACGTCTTCCCGGCCGAGCATTCGGAGCTGGCGCTTCGCATTGAGCTGTTCGACGACGAGGTGGAGGGCCTGTCGCTGTTCGATCCGCTGACGGGCAAGATCCGCCAGAAGATCCCGCGCTTCACCGTCTACCCCAGCAGCCACTATGTGACGCCGCGCGAGCGCGTGCTCGCGGCCGCAGAGGCGATCAAGCAGGAGCTGCGCGAGCGCGTCGACTTCTTCGTCAAGGAAGGCAAGCTGGTGGAGGCGCAGCGCATCGAGCAGCGCACCCGCTTCGACCTGGAGATGCTGCAGGAAGTCGGTCACTGCAAGGGCATCGAGAACTACACGAGGCACCTTTCCGGAGCCCAGCCGGGCGATCCGCCGCCGACGCTGGTGGACTACCTGCCGCCGGACGCCGTCATGTTCCTGGACGAAAGCCACGTGCTGATTGGCCAGTTCGGCGGCATGTACAACGGTGACCGGGCGCGCAAGACCACGCTGGTGGAGTACGGCTTCCGCCTGCCGTCGGCGCTGGACAACCGGCCGCTGAAGTTCGCCGAGTTCGAGCGCAAGATGCGCCAGGCCGTCTTCGTGTCGGCCACGCCCGGGCAGTACGAGCAGGACAACGCCGGCCAGGTCGTGGAGCAGGTCGTGCGGCCGACCGGCCTGGTGGACCCGATCGTCGAGGTTCGGCCGGCCACGCACCAGGTCGACGACGTTCTGCAGGAGATCCGAGAGCGGGTCGATGTCAACGAGCGTGTGCTGATCACGACGCTGACCAAGCGCATGGCTGAGCAGCTGACGGACTATCTCAGCGACAACGGAGTCAAGGTGCGCTACCTGCACTCCGACGTGGACACCGTGGAGCGCGTCGAGATCCTGCGCGACCTGCGGCTGGGTGCCTTCGACGTGCTGGTGGGAATCAACCTCCTGCGCGAGGGCCTGGACATTCCCGAGGTCTCGCTGGTAGCCATCCTGGACGCCGACAAGGAAGGCTTCCTGCGGGCGGAGCGCAGCCTGATCCAGACAATCGGCCGCGCAGCGCGTAATCTGAACGGCAAGGCCATCCTGTACGCGGACAGGATCACCGACTCCATGAAGAAGGCCATCGGCGAGACCGAGCGGCGCCGCGCAAAGCAGATCGCCTTCAACGCGGAGAACGGCATCACGCCGCGCAGCGTGCAAAAGCGGATCAAGGACCTGATCGACGGCGTCTATTCGGAAGAGGCCGGTCGGGACGACGCGAAGCTGCTCGCCGCGGCGCAGGTCGAGGACTTGTCGGAAAAGGATCTGGCCAAACGTATCGCCCAGCTGGAAAAGCAGATGCTGGAGCACGCCCGCAACCTCGAATTCGAGAAGGCGGCACGCCTGCGGGACCAGCTGGCCCAACTGCGCGAGCAGGCGTTTGGCGCCCGCGTGCACGACAACATCGTGCCGCTGGAGTCGGCGCGCAAGGCCGGTTCCGCGCGCTGACTGCTGCGCTGCAGCAAAGACCCGGTTGAAACCCGGGCTATCGCCCCAACCCTGAGAGCGGTCGTGTAGTCGAGTAAAATCATCGGAAATGAATCGCTCGGCTATTGTCCCGTGAGTACGGGGTAACCCGAAACCGTTCGCCTGACCCTGGGTTCGGCGGCTCGCCAAGGAGTTTTTATGCGTCTCACCACCAAAGGTCGGTTTGCGGTCACCGCCATGTTGGACCTGGCCCTGCGCGAGAACACCGGCCCCGTCGCGTTGGCGGCGATTAGCCAGCGTCAGCAGATCTCGCTGTCCTATCTTGAGCAGCTGTTCGGCAAGCTGCGCCGCCATGAGCTCGTGGAAAGCACCCGCGGACCTGGCGGCGGCTACTCGCTGGGCCGCAAAGCCGAGGACATCACCGTGGCCGACATCATCGTCGCCGTAGACGAGGCGCTGGACGCCACCGGTTGCGGCGGCAAGGAGAACTGCATGGGCGAGGACAGCGGCCGCTGCATCACCCATGAGCTCTGGACCAACCTGAACGCCAAGATGATCGAGTACCTCGACAGCGTGTCGCTGCGCAAGCTGGCCGACGAGCAACTGGCCAAGGGCTTCGAGGTCGAGGCGGCGCCGGTCAAGCGGGCGATCTCCAGCCAGCCGGTGCTCAAGCCCATCCGCGTGACCGCGCCGAACTCGGTGTTCGCCCTAGGCGGCGCGTTCAGCAAGTAAGACAAGAACTCAAAACAAGCAGTCGTTCCATGGACATGACCCCGCATTTCCCGATCTACCTCGACTACGGCGCCACGACGCCGTGCGATCCCCGTGTGGTGGACGCGATGATCCCCTGGCTGCGCGAGCATTTCGGCAACCCGGCATCGCGCAGCCATGCCTGGGGCTGGGAAGCGGAAGAGGCGGTCGAGAAGGCGCGCACGCAGGTCGCCGAGCTGATTGGTGCCGACCCGCGCGAGATCGTCTGGACGTCCGGCGCCACCGAGTCCAACAACCTCGCGCTGAAGGGTGCTGCGCAGTTCTACAAGACGCGCGGCAAGCACCTCATCACGGTGAAGACCGAGCACAAGGCCGTGCTCGACACGATGCGTGAGCTGGAGCGCCAGGGCTTCGACGTGACCTATCTCGACGTGCTGGAGAACGGCCTCGTCGACCTGGAGGCCTTCAAGGCCGCGCTGCGGCCGGACACCATCCTGGCGTCCGTCATGTACGTGAACAACGAGATCGGCGTCATCCAGGACGTCGTCGCACTGGGCAATCTGTGCCGCGAGCGCGGCATCATCTTCCACGTCGACGCGGCCCAGGCGACCGGCAAGGTTCAGATCGACCTGACGCAGCTACCCATCGACCTGATGAGCCTGGCCTCGCACAAGACCTACGGCCCCAAGGGCATCGGTGCCCTGTATGTGCGCCGCAAGCCGCGCGTGCGCCTGGAAGCGCAGATGCACGGCGGCGGCCACGAGCGTGGCATGCGCTCGGGCACGCTGCCGGTGCACCAGATCGTCGGCATGGGCGAGGCCTTCCGCATTGCCCGCGAGGAGATGGGCGCGGAGAGCGAACGCATTCGTGCGCTGCACAACCGCCTTGTGAACGGCCTCTCCGGCATCGAGCAGACCTTCATTAACGGTGACCTCGAACAGCGCGTGCCTCACAACCTGAACATCTCGTTTAACTTCGTCGAGGGCGAGTCGTTGATCATGGGTGTCAAGGGGCTGGCGGTGTCGTCCGGCTCCGCCTGCACGTCGGCTAGCCTGGAGCCCAGCTACGTTCTGCGCGCGCTGGGCCGCAGCGACGAGCTGGCGCACAGCTCGCTGCGCATGACCATTGGCCGCTTCACGACCGAAGAAGAGATCGACTACGCCATCAGCGTGCTGACCGACCGGGTTGCCAAGCTGCGCGAGCTGTCCCCGCTGTGGGATATGTACAAGGACGGCGTGGACCTGAGCACCATCCAGTGGGCAGCCCACTGAGGAGAACAACATGGCATATAGCGACAAAGTCGTTGACCACTACGAAAACCCGCGCAACGTCGGCAAGTTCGACAACGGCGACGAAGACGTCGGCACCGGCATGGTCGGCGCCCCGGCCTGCGGCGACGTCATGAAGCTGCAGATCAAGGTCAATCCGGCGACCGGCAAGATCGAGGATGCCAAGTTCAAGACCTACGGCTGCGGCTCGGCCATCGCCTCTAGCTCGCTAGTGACCGAGTGGGTGAAGGGCAAGACGCTGGATGAGGCGCTGACGATCAAGAACACGCAGATCGCCGAAGAACTGGCGCTGCCGCCGGTCAAGATCCACTGCTCCATCCTGGCCGAGGACGCCATCAAGGCGGCGGTGGACGACTACCGTGCCAAGCACGCCACGACCACGGCCTGAGCCCATGTCCGTCACCCTGACCGAAGCTGCAGCCCGCCACGTCAAGCGCTACATCGCCAAGCGCGGCAAGGGTATCGGCGTGCGCCTGGGCGTCAAGACGACCGGATGCTCGGGCCTGGCCTACAAGCTCGAATATGCCGACGAGGCGGCGCCGGAGGACGTGGTCTTCGAGGGCCACGAGGTGAAGATCCTCATTGACCCTAAGAGCCTGCCCTACCTCGATGGCACCGAGCTGGACTTCGTCCGCGAGGGCCTCAACGAAGGCTTCAAGTTCCGCAATCCGCGGGAGAAGGACCGTTGCGGCTGCGGCGAGTCATTCCGCGTGTGAGTGGTGGCGGGCTCTTTCGCTGAGCGCGGCACCGGCCGCGCTTTTTGCTTTCTTCTCGATCATCATGCGTCTGACCGACAACGACTTCCAGCTCTTCGGCCTGCCCGAACGACAGGTGCAGGATCGCGCAGCCATTGACGCGCGCTGGAAGGCTTTGCAGGCGGAGGTTCACCCCGACCGTTTTGCGGCAGATGGTGCCGCTGCGCAGCGCGTGGCCATGCAATGGGCCATGCGTGTCAACGAGGCCTACCAGCGCCTGCGTGACCCGCTGGCCCGCGCTGCCTACCTGTGCGAGCTGCGCGGCGCGCCCGTGCAGGCCGAGAACAACACGCAGATGCCGCCGGCCTTCCTGATGCAGCAGATGACCTGGCGCGAGGCGCTGGACGACGCCGCGGACGAAGCTTCACTACAGGCGCTGGACGACGAGGCGGCCCGTGCCGAAACCGCCGCGCTCGAGCGGGCCCGGACCTTGCTGGACGAGGCGGGCGACGCGCCCGCCGCCGCCTCCCAGGTGCGTGCCTTGATGTTCATCCAGCGCTTTCGCGCCGACATCGACAAGCGGCTGGCCGCTTTGGATGCCTGATCCCATGGCTCTTCTTCAAATCTCCGAACCCGGCGCCTCGCCCGACCCGCATCAGCGCCGCATCGCCGTCGGCATCGACCTGGGCACGACGCACTCTCTGGTTGCAGCCGTGCGCCACGGCGTGGCCGAATGCCTGCCGGATGAGCAGGGCCGCGTCATCTTGCCGTCCGCCGTGCGCTACCTGCCGGAAGGCCGCCGCCAGATCGGCGCCGATGCGCTGGCCGCGCAGGCTGAGGACCCCGAGAACACCATCGTTTCCGTCAAGCGCTTCATGGGGCGCGGCGTGGCCGACGTGGCCCACCGCGAGCGGCTGCCCTACCGCTTCGAGGACCGGCCGGGCATGCTGGGCATCACCACGCGCGAAGGCGTCAAGAGCCCCGTCGAGGTGTCGGCTGAGATCCTGGCGACGTTGCGCTTTCGAGCCGAGGACACGTTCAACGACGACCTGTTCGGTGCCGTCATCACGGTGCCGGCCTACTTCGACGACGCCCAGCGCCAGGCGACCAAGGACGCGGCCGAGTTGGCCGGCCTCAAGGTGCTGCGCCTCATCAACGAGCCCACCGCCGCGGCTATCGCCTACGGGCTGGACAACGCCAGCGAAGGGCTCTACGCCGTCTACGACCTGGGCGGTGGCACCTTCGACATCTCGCTGCTGCGCCTGACCAAGGGCGTCTTCGAGGTCGTGGCGACTGGCGGCGACGCCGCGCTGGGCGGCGACGATTTCGACCGTGCGCTGGCCGACTGGGCGCTGGCGGGGCGGGTCGTGGAGTCCGCTCACGACAAGCGCGCCGTCCTCGTCGCGGCTCGGGCAGCTAAGGAGGTCCTGTCGGATGTCGAGTCGGCCGAACTCGTCGCGGCGCTGGACGCCGGCGAGCTGCGCGTGACAGTCACCCGCGCCCAGTTCGAGGAGCTCGCGCAGTCGCTGATCGCCAGGACGCTGTCTGCCGTGAAGCGCGTGCTGCGCGATGCCAAGGTCAAGCCGGCGGATGTGCAGGGCGCCGTCATGGTTGGCGGATCCACGCGCATGCCGGTCGTGCGTCGCGCAGTCAGCGAGCTGTTCGGCCGCGAGGTGCTGACCAACCTGAACCCCGATGAGGTCGTCGCGCTCGGAGCCGCCATCCAGGCCAACCAGCTCGCCGGCAATGCGGCCGATGGCGAGATCCTGCTGCTGGACGTCATTCCGCTGTCACTGGGCCTGGAGACGATGGGTGGTCTGGTGGAGCGCGTCATTGAGCGCAACTCGACCATCCCGGTCGCCAAGGCGCAGGACTTCACGACCTTCAAGGACGGCCAGACGGCGCTGGCGGTCCATGTCGTGCAGGGCGAGCGCGAGCTGGTCAGCGAATGCCGGTCCCTCGCGCGCTTCGAGCTGCGAGGCATTCCGCCGATGGCCGCCGGGGCCGCGCGCATCCGTGTCAGCTTCCAGGTCGATGCGGACGGCCTGCTCAGCGTGTCGGCCGAGGAGCTGACCTCGGGCGTGCAGGCGGCCATCACCGTGAAGCCCAGCTACGGCCTGTCTGACGACCAAATCGCCGGCATGCTGAAGGACGGCTTCACCAGCGCCGAGGGCGACATGGCGGCGCGCAAGCTGCGCGAGGCCCGTGTGGAGGCTGAGCGCATGGTGCTGGCGACGCGCAGCGCACTTGCCGCAGATGGCGACCTGCTTTCCGCGCCGGAGCGCGAGTCGCTCGAAGTGCGCCTGACCGCGCTGGCCGCCATGGCTGAAGACGCCGATGCGATCGAAGCCGCCACGAAAGCCCTGGCTGAAGCCACCGAAGCCTTTGCCGCCGAACGCATGAACCGCTCCATCGCCCGCGCCCTCACGGGCCGCGATGTCAGCCAGCTCTGAGACCCGTCACCATGCCCGTCATCACCATCCTGCCGCACGCCGAGTACTGCCCGCAGGGCGCGACCGTCACAGCGCCGCCCGGCACGTCGATCTGCGAGGCGCTGCTGGACCACGACATCCACATCGAGCACGCCTGCGACCAGGTCTGTGCCTGCACGACCTGCCACGTCATCGTGCGCCAGGGCGGGCGCTCGCTGTCCGAGATGGAGGAGGGCGAGGAAGACATGCTGGACCGCGCCTGGGGCCTGGAACCCGACTCGCGGCTGTCCTGCCAGGCCATCCTCGGCCAGCAGGACGTGACGGTCGAGATCCCCAAGTACTCGATCAACCACGCCAAAGAGGGCAAGTGAGCGTCACCCGTATCTTGGGCTTCGAGTCGTCCTGCGACGAGACGGGCGTCGCGCTCGTCGAGGTCAGCGGCCGCGCCGCGCCGCGGCTCGTCGCCCAGGCGCTGCACAGCCAGATCGCGATGCACCAGGCCTACGGCGGCGTCGTGCCCGAGCTGGCTTCGCGCGACCACGTACGGCGCGTGCTGCCGCTGGCGCGCGAGGTGCTGGCGCAGGCCGGCTGCACGCTGGCAGACGTGGACCTTGTTGCCTACACGCAAGGCCCCGGGCTCGCGGGCGCATTGCTCGTGGGTGCGGGCGTGGCCGTATCGTTGGCCGCGGCGCTGGACGTGCCGGCGCTGCCCATCCATCATCTGGAAGGGCATCTGCTGTCGCCGTTCCTCAGCGCCGACCCGCCCGAGTTCCCGTTCGTTGCGCTGCTCGTCAGCGGTGGCCACACGCAGCTGATGCGGGTGGACGACGTGGGCGCCTACGAGATCCTCGGCGAGACCATCGACGACGCGGCCGGGGAGGCTTTCGACAAAAGTGCCAAGCTGCTGGGCCTGCCGTATCCGGGCGGCCCGCACCTGGCGCGCATGGCCGAGTTCGGCAACCCGGAAGCGTTCGACCTGCCGAGGCCGCTGCTGCACAGCGGCAAGCCGGACTTCAGCTTCGCCGGCCTGAAGACGGCCGTGCTGACGCAGGTGAAGAAGATCGGTGACTCGCCGTGCGAGCAGACGAAGGCGGACCTGGCGGCATCGACACAGGCTGCCATCGTGGAAGTGCTTGTCAAGAAGTCGTTGTTGGCGCTGAAGGCCACGGGCTTGAAGCGCCTCGTCGTCGCCGGTGGCGTCGGCGCGAATGCGAAGCTGCGCGAGCAGCTGAATGCGGTCTGCGCCAAGCGTGGCGTGCGCGTGCACTACCCCGAGCTGTCGCTATGCACCGACAACGGCGCCATGATCGCGATGGCCGCCGCGCTGCGGGTACAGCGCGGCTCGGCTGCGACCCGGCGCGACGGCGGCTTCGAAGTCCGTCCGCGGTGGGAGCTCGGAGCCGCTTAGTTGACGGTCAGGAAGCCGCCGTTCTCGGCGACACGCTTGGCCAGTTTCAGCGTCAGCACGCCGTTGTCGAAGCGGGCTTCGGAGCGGCCCTGGTCGACGTCGGCCGGTAGCGCGAAGCTGCGGGCGTAGCGGGCGGCGCGGCGTTCGCGGTAGACCAGGCGCGAGCCATCGGCCGGTGCGGCCTCGTCGGGGGTCGTCTCGATGCTCACGCGGCGGCCATCGACGCGGACCTTGACGGCCTCCTTGGCGACGCCGGGCAGGTCGGCCGTGACGTGGTAGGCCTGCTCGTCCTCGCTGACATCCAGCGCCGGCGTGCGGGCGGTGTCGACGTCGAAGGAGCGCAGCACGCGCGCCGCATGGCGGGGATGGGTCAGATAGAACATCGTGGAACTCCGTTGGTTTGCGCTGCTGAACCGGTCGGGAGCAGCACCCGATGCAGCGGAGATTGGGCGGCGCGAAGGTGGTTCAAGAGGTATGGCGGGGCTGGGCCCATGAAGTCACGCATTTGCAGGGCGGGGTGGTCGGCGCCCTTGAAGCCCGCATCGTTGGCGCCATGTTCGCGCGCCTGACCTGCCGCAGCTTGGGCGCCCGGCCGCCTTGGGCTACAATCCGCAGGTTTTGCGCCTTGTGCGTGAAACGTCAGCACGGCTCGGGGTGGTTTCCCCCGTGTCCGCAAGTCAACCCCGGAAACCGTCTGAGGCGGCGCCAGCAGTTGCGTCTCGCCCGGCCGGACTTCCGAAACCCAGGAAAACAAATGTCCGTCGCCGATCTGAACAAGGCCGAAATCGTCAAGGCCAATGCCCGCAGCGCCAATGACACCGGTAGCCCCGAAGTCCAAGTCGCTCTGCTGACCGCCCGCATCAACGAGCTGACCCCCCACTTCAAGCTGCATGCCAAGGACCATCACGGCCGCCGCGGCCTGCTGAAGATGGTCAACACGCGCAAGAGCCTGCTGGCCTACCTGAAGCGCGTTGACGCCGACCGTTATGTCGCGCTGATCCAGAAGCTGGGCCTGCGCAAGTAATCTAGCGAATCCGTCGAGGAGCCTGTCTGGTCCATCAAGCCCAGTACAGGCTCTTCGTCTTTTTGCCGGAACCAAGCTGACGTGGTCGCGGATCATTCCAAGACGGCTCCGTTTGAGAGTCGCCCTGGAATGGCATCTGGACCAAACCCAGCCTCGTTTCCGGTTTCACCGGGCGCCCAAGTTTGATGACTAGCGCCCAACATAAACAGGAGAAATGAGCATGTCCATGTTCAACAAGGTCACCAAGTCCTTCCAATGGGGCCGCCACCAAGTCGTGCTGGAAACGGGCGAGATCGCCCGCCAGTCCACCGGCGCCGTCCTCGTCAACATCGAAGGCACCGTCGTGCTGGCCACCGTGGTCGCCAAGACCGAGGCCAAGGCCGGCCAGGACTTCTTCCCGCTGACCGTCGACTACCTCGAGAAGACCTATGCCGCCGGCAAGATCCCCGGCAGCTTCTTCAAGCGTGAAGGCCGCCCGAGCGAGCACGAGACGCTGACCAGCCGCCTGATCGACCGCCCGATCCGCCCGCTGTTCCCCGAAGGCTTCTTCAACGAAGTCCAGGTCGTCATCCACGTCGTGAGCCTGAACCCCGAGGTGCAGGCCGACATCGCCGCCATGATCGGCACGTCCGCCGCGCTGGCCGTGTCCGGTATCCCCTTCAACGGCCCCATCGGCGCTGCCCGCGTGGGCTACGTCAACGGTGACTACGTGCTGAACCCCAGCAAGTCCGAACTGGCCAACAGCCAGATGGATCTGGTGGTCGCCGGTACGCAAGCTGCCGTGCTGATGGTCGAGTCCGAGGCTTCGGGCCTGTCGGAAGAAGTCATGCTGGGTGCCGTGGTCTTCGGCCATGAGCAGGGCAATGTCGCCATCGCCGCGATCAACGAGCTGGTCAAGGAAGCCGGCAAGCCGGCCTGGAACTGGACTGCACCTGCCAAGGACGAAGCCTTCATCGCCAAGGTCAACGCCCTGGCCGAAGGCCCGCTGCGCGAGGCCTACCAGATCCGCTCCAAGCAGGCCCGCACGCAAGCCTGCCGCACGGCCGCGGCCAACGTCTTCGCCGCGCTGACCACCGAAGGCGTGTCGTTCGACAAGGTCGAGGTCGAAGGCCTGCTGTTCGAGATCGAAGCCCGCATCGTCCGCAGCCAGATCCTGGCCGGCGAGCCGCGCATCGATGGTCGCGACACCCGCACCGTGCGCCCCATCGAGATCCGCAACGGCATCCTGCCGCGCACGCACGGCTCGGCGCTGTTCACGCGTGGCGAGACGCAGGCCCTGGTCGTCGCCACGCTCGGCACGGACCGTGATGCGCAGCGTATCGACGCGCTGGATGGCGAGTTCGAAGACCGCTTCATGATGCACTACAACATGCCCCCCTTCGCCACCGGCGAGACGGGCCGTGTGGGCTCGCCGAAGCGCCGCGAAATCGGCCACGGCCGCCTGGCCAAGCGTGCCCTGATCGCCGCGCTGCCGAGCAAGGAAGACTTCCCGTACTCGCTGCGCGTCGTCTCCGAAATCACCGAGTCCAACGGTTCGTCGTCGATGGCTTCCGTCTGCGGCGGCTGCCTGGCACTGATGGACGCCGGCGTGCCGATGAAGGCCCATGTGGCCGGCATCGCCATGGGCCTGATCAAGGACGCCAACCGCTTCGCCGTGCTGACCGACATCCTGGGTGACGAAGATCACCTGGGCGACATGGACTTCAAGGTGGCCGGCACGACGACCGGCATCACCGCCCTGCAGATGGACATCAAGATCCAGGGCATCACCAAGGAAATCATGCAGGTCGCGCTGGCCCAGGCCAAGGAAGCCCGTCTGCACATCCTGTCCAAGATGGTCGAGGCCATGGGCACGGCCAACACCGAGGTGTCGCAGTTCGCGCCGCGTCTGTACACGATGAAGATCAACCCGGAGAAGATCCGTGACGTCATCGGCAAGGGCGGCGCAACCATCCGCGCGCTGACCGAAGAGACCGGCACGACCATCGACATCGGCGAAGACGGCACCATCACCATCGCCTCGGCCGACGCCGAGAAGGCCGAGATGGCCAAGAAGCGCATCGCCGAGATCACGGCCGAAGTCGAAGTGGGCAAGGTCTACGAAGGCCCGATCGTCAAGATCCTGGACTTCGGTGCGCTCGTGAACCTGCTGCCTGGCAAGGACGGTCTGCTGCACATCAGCCAGATCGCACACCAGCGCGTCGAGAAGGTGACTGACTTCCTGCAGGAAGGTCAGGTCGTCAAGGTCAAGGTGCTGGAGACCGACGAGAAGGGTCGCATCAAGCTGTCCATGAAGGCGCTGATCGATCGCCCCGAGCGTGAGCCGCGTGAGGCCGCGCCGGTCGAGGAAGCCGCGCCTCCCGCCGCCGAGTAAGTCATCCGGCGATGAAGGCCATCGCGATCGCCCGCCCTGGCGGGCCCGAGGTGTTGGAGCTGGTCGAGCGGCCGGACCCGGTCGCGGGCTCGGGCGAGTGCCTAATCCGCGTGGCGGCCTCTGGCATCAATCGGCCGGACGTGCTGCAGCGCAAGGGCGCCTACCCGCCGCCGCCGGGGGCGAGTGACCTGCCTGGCCTGGAGGTTGCTGGCCAGATCGTCGACGGCGACGCGGAGGCGCTGGCTGCGCACGGCCTGGCGCTGGGCGACAGCGTCTGTGCGCTGGTCAACGGCGGCGGCTATGCGGAGCTGTGCGTGGCGCCGGTCGGGCAATGCCTGCCGGTCCCGCGTGGCTGGACGCTGACGCAGGCGGCCACGTTGCCGGAGACCTGCTTCACTGTCTGGGCCAATGTGTTCGAGCGCGCGGCGCTGAAGGCGGGCGAAACGTTGCTTGTCCACGGTGGCTCCAGCGGCATCGGCGTGACGGCCATCCAGATGGCCAAAGCGCTGGGTGCCCGCGTGTTCGTCACGGTCGGCGCGGCCGACAAGGCCGAGGCCTGCGAGGCGCTCGGCGCGGAGCTGGCCATCAACTATCGCGAACAGGACTTCGTTGCCGAGGCCCGTGCGGCGACCTCGGGTCGAGGTGTCGACGTGATCCTCGACATGGTGGCGGGTGACTACATCGGCCGCGGCGTGCAGGCACTGGCGGAGGATGGCCGCCTGGCCGTCATCGCCGTGCAGGGCGGGGTCAAGGCCGAGATCGATGCCGGCCTGGTGCTGCGCAAGCGCCTGACCATCACTGGCTCGACGCTGCGACCGCGCTCCACGGCGTTCAAGTCCGGCGTTGCGCGTTCACTGCGGGGTGCCGTGTGGCCGCTGATCGACGCGGGGCACATCAAGCCGGTCATCTACCGCGAACTGGCAGCCGCCCAGGCGCCCGAGGCCCACGCTTTGATGGAGTCGAACCGGCACATCGGCAAGATCGTGCTGACCTGGTGACGGAGGAGTTGACATGAGAAGAAAACTCGTCGTGGGCAACTGGAAGATGCATGGCAGCCGCGCGGCCAATGCGCAGCTGCTCGCGGGTCTTAAAGAGGCCGGGCCGTGGAACGCCGATGTAGCGGTCTGCGTGCCGTTTCCCTACATCACCGAGACAGCGCTCGCGCTGATGGGGTCGTCCCTCGTGTACGGCGCGCAGGACTGCTCGTCGCACGAGCAGGGCGCCTACACCGGCGAGGTTTCGAGCGCGATGCTGGCGGACGTCGGTTGCCGCTATGCCATCGTGGGTCACTCGGAGCGCCGCGCGTACCACGCGGAGAGCGATCAGCTCGTCGCCGACAAGGCGAAGGCGGCGCTGGCCCATGGCGTCACGCCGATCGTCTGTGTCGGCGAGACGCGCGCCGAGCGCGAGGCCGGCCAGACCGAAGCCGTGGTGAAGCGCCAGCTCGCCGCCGTCATCCACACGCTGGGGCATTGCTGTGGCGAGATGGTGGTGGCGTACGAGCCCGTCTGGGCGATCGGCACCGGCCTGACGGCCACGCCCGAACAGGCGCAGGCGGTGCACGCGGTGCTGCGTGCCCAGTTGCAGGCTGCGACGGATCGCGCAGCAGCCATGCGCATCCTGTATGGCGGCAGTGTCAAGGGCGACAACGCCGCGCAGCTGTTCGCTCAGGCGGACATCGATGGTGGCCTGATCGGTGGCGCGTCGTTGAAGGTGGCTGATTTCGCCGCCATCTGCCTGGCCGCCGCTCACTAAGAATTTTTTCCGGCGCCCGCGCCGCAGGGCGGGGCGTCACAAGTGTTTTGATGGAGTGTTTGGAATGCAGTTCTTTGCGAATCTGGTGTTGATCGTCCAGTTGCTGTCGGCTCTCGCGATCATCGGTCTGGTGCTGGTGCAGCACGGCAAGGGCGCCGACATGGGCGCCTCCTTCGGCAGCGGGGCCTCGGGCAGCCTGTTCGGTGCTACGGGCAGCGCCAACTTCCTGTCGCGCAGCACTGCCGTGGCCGCGACGCTGTTCTTCGGCTGCACGCTGGGCCTGGCTTTCCTGGCCAATGGCCGCTCGGCGGTCTCGGCCGGCGACACTGCGCTGGACCGTGCGCCGATCGCTGCGACGGCTGCCTCCGCGGCGGCGTCGGGTGCCGCGGCCATCCCCGGCGCGGTCCTCGCGCCGGCTCCGGTTGCTGCATCGGCCGCGTCGGAATGATGCCCGAGTAAAAACCTCGCTTCGACGCCAGGGCGCCCCTGGTTTTCGGTATAGAATGCGAGGCTGTCTGACAAGGCAAACCCTCCTTGGTCGTCAGACGATTTGAATACCAGCCGTCGTGGTGAAATTGGTAGACACGCTATCTTGAGGGGGTAGTGGCGAAAGCTGTGCGAGTTCGAGTCTCGCCGACGGCACCAGACAATGAAGCGGCCTGTCGCTTCGAAAGCCCGGCCTGAAGCCGGTTGATCGGAGCAAGGTTCCAGGCGGGCGCGATCCGCGAGCGACATCATTCGATTCGCTGGTGGCGCGCCTGTTTGCTTTTGTGGTCTGCTTTTTGCAGATCGCGTTGACTTTCTGTTAGCCCGGCTCTGGGGACTTCAACGATGAATCTCGAACAGTATCTGCCCGTCATCCTCTTCATCTTGGTCGGCGCAGCAGTCGGGATCGCTCCCCAGTTGCTCGGCGCGCTGCTCGGCCCGAATCGGCCTGACGCGGCCAAGAATTCCCCCTACGAATGTGGCTTCGAGGCGTTTGAAGACGCGCGCATGAAATTCGACGTGCGCTACTACCTCGTCGCCATCCTCTTCATCCTGTTCGACCTGGAAATCGCCTTCCTGTTTCCGTGGGCTGTTGCGCTCAAGGAAATCGGGGCGACTGGCTTCTGGGCGATGATGATCTTCCTCGGCATTCTGGTCGTCGGCTTTGCCTACGAATGGAAAAAGGGCGCCCTGGATTGGGAATGAGCGTTCGCCGACACAAGCTGGGAATTCCAAATGGCAATTGATGGCGTCTTGAAAGAGGGCTTCGTCACCACGTCGGTCGACAAGCTCATCAACTGGTCCAAGACGGGTTCGTTGTGGCCGATGACCTTCGGTCTGGCCTGCTGCGCCGTCGAGATGATGCACGCGGGTGCCGCGCGCTATGACATCGACCGTTTTGGCATGCTGTTCCGTCCGAGCCCGCGTCAGTCCGATCTGATGATCGTGGCCGGCACGCTGTGCAACAAGATGGCGCCGGCGCTGCGCAAGGTGTACGACCAGATGGCCGAGCCGCGCTGGGTGCTGTCGATGGGCTCGTGCGCCAACGGCGGCGGCTACTACCACTACAGCTACTCCGTCGTACGCGGCTGCGATCGCATCGTGCCGGTGGACGTCTACGTGCCCGGCTGCCCGCCGACGGCCGAGGCGCTGCTGTACGGCATCCTGCAGCTGCAGGCGAAGATCCGCCGCGAAAACACCATCGCCCGCTGAGCCCCGGAATGAGCCTGAACCTCGATACCCTGGCCCAGCAATTGGGTGCCATCCTTGGCGAGCGCGTCGTCTCGCTCAAGAACGCCCTCGGCGAACTGACGCTGACGGTCCGCGCCGCCGACTACTTCGGCGTGGCGACGACGTTGCGTGATCATGCCGAGCTGAAGTTCGAACAGTTGCTCGACCTCTGCGGCGTCGACTACAGCAGCTACGGCGATGGCCTGTATGAAGGCCCCCGTTATGCCGTCGTCAGCCATCTGATGTCGGTCAGCAAGAACTGGCGCCTGCGCCTGAAGGTCTTCGCGACCGATGATGACTTCCCCTGCGTGGCCTCGGTCACGCCGGTATGGAACTCGGCCAACTGGTTCGAGCGCGAGGCGTTCGACATGTACGGCGTCATCTTCGACGGCCACAACGACCTGCGCCGCATCCTGACGGACTACGGTTTCATCGGCCACCCGATGCGCAAGGACTTCCCGGTGTCGGGTCACGTCGAGATGCGCTACGACGCCGAGCAGAAGCGCGTGGTCTACCAGCCGGTGACCATCGAGCCGCGCGAGATCACGCCGCGCATCATTCGTGAAGACAAGTACGGCGGTCTGTAAGTTATGGCTGAAATCAAGAACTACACGCTGAACTTCGGGCCTCAGCACCCGGCCGCCCACGGCGTTCTGCGTCTGGTGCTGGAGCTGGACGGCGAAGTCATCCAGCGTGCCGACCCGCACATCGGCCTGCTGCACCGTGCGACGGAGAAGCTGGCCGAGCAGAAGACCTTCATCCAGTCGCTGCCCTACATGGATCGTCTCGACTACGTGTCGATGATGGCCAACGAGCACGCTTACTGCCTGGCCATTGAGAAGATGCTGGGTATCGAGGTGCCGATCCGTGCGCAGTACATCCGCGTGATGTTCGCCGAGCTGACCCGCATCCTGAACCACCTGCTGTGGCTCGGCGCGCACGGGCTGGACTGCGGTGCGATGAACATCCTCATCTACTGCTTCCGCGAGCGTGAGGACATCTTCGACATGTACGAGGCGGTGTCGGGTGCGCGCATGCACGCGGCCTACTTCCGTCCGGGCGGTGTCTACCGCGACCTGCCGGACAGCATGCCGCAGTACCAGGTCAGCAAGATCAAGAACGCGAAGACCATTGCCCAGCTCAACGAGAACCGCCAGGGTTCGCTGCTGGACTTCATCGAGGACTTCTGCCGCCGCTTCCCGAAGAACGTCGACGACTACGAGACGTTGCTGACCGACAACCGTATCTGGAAGCAGCGCACCGTCGGCATCGGTGTAGTGTCGCCCGAGCGCGCGCTCAACATGGGCTTCACTGGTGCGATGCTGCGCGGCTCGGGAATTGCCTGGGACCTGCGCAAGAAGCAGCCGTACGACGTCTACGACAAGATGGATTTCGACATCCCCGTCGGCACCAACGGCGACACCTATGACCGCTACTGTGTGCGCGTCGAAGAGATGCGCCAGTCCAACCGCATCGTGCAGCAGTGCGTGCAGTGGCTCAAGGCCAACCCCGGCCCGGTCATCACCGACAACCACAAGGTGGCGCCGCCGGCCCGTGTGGACATGAAGTCCAACATGGAAGAGCTGATCCACCACTTCAAGCTCTTCACCGAAGGCTTCCATGTGCCGGAAGGCGAGGCCTACGCAGCCGTCGAGCACCCGAAGGGCGAGTTCGGCATCTACCTGGTCAGCGACGGTGCCAACAAGCCGTATCGCCTGAAGATCCGCGCGCCTGGCTTTGCCCATCTCGCGGCGCTCGACGAAATGGGCAAGGGCCACATGATTGCTGACGCCGTGGCCATCATCGGCACGATGGACATCGTGTTCGGCGAGATCGACCGTTGAAGCTGTGACGACGATGACGACTTCCAACACCACCGCTTCGAGCTACACGCTCAGCGACGCGACCCGCGCCCGCTTCGATCGCGAGGTCGCCAAGTACCCGTACGAGCTGCGCCAGTCTGCCGTCATGGCCTGCCTGGCCATCGTGCAGCAGGAAGAGGGCTATGTGCCCCGCGCCGCGGAAGACGCGATCGCGGCGCACCTCGGCATGGCGCCCATCGCCGTGTACGAGGTGACGACCTTCTACAACATGTACAACCAGAAGCCGGTTGGCAAGTTCAAGCTGAATGTCTGCGCGAACCTGCCCTGCCAACTGCGCGACGGCCAGAAGGCGCTGGACCATCTGTGCAGCAAGCTCGGCATCGAGCAGGGCGGCACGACGGCCGACGGCCTGTTCACCGTGCAGAAGAGCGAGTGCCTGGGCGCCTGTGCCGACTCGCCGGTGATGCTGGTCAACGACCGCCAGATGTGCAGCTTCATGACGGCTGATCGCCTCGACGAGCTGGTTGACGTGCTGCGCGCTGAAGCCGCCAAGGCCTGAGGACGACATGCTGGACCTCTCCAAATTCCAAAGCACCGGCAACGAGACCTGCTTCCACGGCCGCCACATCAGCCCGCAGATCTATGCGGACCTGAACGGTAAGAACTGGTCGATCAAGGACTACGAAGCCCGTGGTGGCTACGCAGCGCTGCGCAAGATCCTCGGTAAAGACGGCGGCGAAGGTTTGACGCCTGACCAGGTCATCGCCGAAGTGAAGACCTCGGCCCTGCGCGGACGCGGCGGCGCAGGTTTCCCGACCGGACTGAAGTGGAGCTTCATGCCCCGCCAGTTCCCGGGCCAGAAGTACCTCGTCTGTAACTCTGACGAAGGCGAGCCTGGCACCTGCAAGGACCGCGACATCCTGATGTTCAACCCGCATCAGGTGATCGAAGGCATGGCCATCGCCGCCTACGCGATGGGCATTACCGTCGGCTACAACTACATCCACGGCGAGATCTTCGAGGTCTACGAGCGCTTCGAAGCCGCCCTGGAAGAAGCCCGTGCTGCCGGCTATCTCGGCAACAACATCATGGGCAGCAGTTACAGCTTCCAGCTGCACGCCCACCACGGCTTCGGCGCCTACATCTGCGGCGAGGAAACTGCGCTGTTGGAATCGCTGGAAGGCAAGAAGGGCCAGCCGCGCTTCAAGCCGCCGTTCCCGGCTAGCTTCGGCCTGTACGGCAAGCCGACCACCATCAACAACACCGAGACGTTTGCCGCGGTGCCCTGGATCATCCGCAACGGCGGCCAGGCCTACCTCGAGATCGGCAAGCCCAACAACGGCGGCACCAAGCTGTTCTCCGTGTCGGGCGACGTCGAGAAGCCCGGCAACTTCGAAATCCCGTTGGGTACGCCGTTCTCGGTGCTGCTCGAAATGGCGGGCGGCGTGCGTAAGGGCCGCAAGCTCAAGGCCGTCATCCCCGGCGGTTCGTCGGCTCCTGTGCTGCCGGCCGAGGTCATGATGAACTGCACGATGGACTATGACTCCATCGCCAAGGCAGGCTCCATGCTCGGCTCGGGCGCCGTCATCGTCATCGACGACTCGCGGTGCATGGTGCAGAGCCTGCTGCGTCTGTCGTACTTCTACGCGCACGAATCCTGTGGCCAGTGCACGCCCTGCCGCGAAGGCACGGGCTGGATGCACCGTGTGCTGGAACGCATCTACCACGGCGAGGGCAGGGCAGAGGATCTCGACCTGCTGAACTCCGTGGCTGACAACATCCAGGGCCGCACGATCTGCGCGCTGGGCGACGCTGCCGCGATGCCCGTGCGCGCCATGATCAAGCACTTCAAGCACGAGTTCGTGCACCTGATTGAACACAAGAAGCCCCTGGTGGCTCCGACCTGAGCTGCCTAGGGAAACACCATCATGGTTGAAATCGAACTCGACGGTCAGAAGGTCTCGGTCCAGGAAGGCAGCATGGTCATGCATGCTGCCGAGAAGGCCGGCACCTACATCCCGCATTTCTGCTATCACAAGAAGCTGAGCATCGCGGCCAACTGCCGCATGTGCCTGGTGGACGTGGAGAAGGCGCCCAAGCCCATGCCCGCCTGCGCGACGCCGGTCACGCAAGGCATGATCGTCCGTACCAAAAGCGACAAGGCGATCAAGGCGCAGCAGGGCGTCATGGAATTCCTGCTGATCAACCACCCGCTGGATTGCCCCATCTGTGACCAGGGCGGCGAGTGCCAGCTACAGGACCTGGCTGTCGGCTACGGCGGCAGCAAGAGCCGCTATACCGAAGAGAAGCGCGTCGTCTTCCACAAGAACGTTGGCCCGCTGATCTCCATGGAAGAGATGAGCCGCTGCATCCACTGCACGCGATGCGTCCGCTTCGGTCAGGAGATAGCCGGCGTCATGGAGCTGGGCATGGCCCACCGCGGCGAGCACAGCGAGATCCAGACCTTCGTCGGCCGCACGGTGGACTCCGAGCTGTCGGGCAACATGATCGACATTTGCCCGGTCGGCGCGCTCACGAGCAAGCCGTTCCGCTACAGCGCCCGCACGTGGGAGCTGTCGCGCCGCAAGAGCGTCAGCCCGCATGATTCCACGGGCGCCAACCTGATCGTTCAGGTCAAGAACCACCAAGTCATGCGCGTCGTTCCGCTGGAGAACGACGACGTCAACGAATGCTGGATCGCCGACCGTGACCGCTTCAGCTACGAAGCGCTGAACAGCGACGCCCGACTGACCGCGCCGATGATCAAGCAGGGCGGCGCGTGGAAGCAGGTCGACTGGACCACCGCGCTGGAATACGTCGCCAACGGCCTGAAGTCCATCAAGGCGGATCACGGTGCCAAGTCCATCGGCGCCCTGGGCTCGGCCCACAGCACCGTGGAGGAACTGCACCTGCTCGCACAGGTCGTGCGTGGCCTGGGCAGCGACAACATCGACCATCGCCTGCGCCACAGCGACTTCGGCAACGCCGCTCCCGCCGGCCAGGCGCGCTGGCTGGGTACGTCCATCGCCAAGCTGTCCGAACTGGACCGCGCGCTGGTCGTCGGCTCCAACCTGCGCAAGGATCACCCGCTGTTCGCCGCCCGCCTGCGCCACGCCGCGCGCCGCGGTGCCGCGGTGAGCCGCATCGGCACTGGCAACGACGACTGGCTGTTGCCGCTGGCGACCTCGCAATCCATCGCGCCGTCGGGCTGGGTGCAAGCGCTGGCCGACGTGGCGGCCGCCCTCGGCGCGGGCGCACCGTTGGCTGGTACGGCAACCGACACGGCCAAGGCCATCGCCGCGAGCCTGCAGTCCGGCAGTGCCAAGGCCATCCTTCTCGGCAATGCCGCTGCCGAACATCCGCAGGCGGGCAGCCTGCTGGCGCTCGCGCAATGGATCGGCCAGCAGACCGGAGCCACCGTCGGCTACCTGACCGCTGCGGCCAACACCGTGGGTGCGCAGTTGGTGAAGGCCCAGCCGCAGGTCGACGGCCTGAATGCCGCGCAGATGCTGACCGGTTCTTCGCTGAAGGCCGTGCTGCTTCTCAACACCGATCCGGTGCTCGATTCCGCCAACGCCGCCGCTGCCGCCAAGGCACTGGACGCGGCCGAGATGGTCGTCGTGTTGAGCCCGTTCAAGACCGGGCTCGAATACGCCGACGTGCTGCTGCCTATCGCACCGTTCACCGAGGCCTCCGGCTCGTTCGTCAACGCCGAGGGCCGCCTGCAAAGCTTCGTTGGTGTCGTCAGGCCGCAGGCCGAGACGCGCCCGGGCTGGAAGGTGCTGCGCGTGCTGGGCAACCTGTTGGGCCTGCCGGGCTTCGACCAGGACAGCTCCGAGCAGGTGCGAGAGCAGGCGCTGGGCGGTGACCTGACAGCCCGCTTCAACAACGCCGCGTCGGCCACGGTGCAAGCCGGCACCAAGGGTGAGGGGGTCGAGCGCTTTGCCAACCTGCCCATCTACGCGACTGATGCACTGGTGCGCAATTCCACGTCGCTGCAGCTGACGACCGACGGTCGTGAGGCCGCCACGGTCGGCCTGCCCACCAGCCTGTGGCAACAGCTCGGACTGATCGAAGGCGACCAGGTTCGCATCGTCCAGGACGGCGGCGCTGCCCAACTGCCGGCACGCCTGGAAGCGGGTCTGCCGGACGGCGTGGCCCGCGTGCCTGCCGGCCTGCCCCAAACCGCCACCCTCGGCGCGGCCTTCGGCACGCTGAGCATCAGCAAGGTCTGAGGGAGCTGACAAGAATGATCGACACCCTCTACCAAAACGGCGCCTCGCTGCTGGGGGCCTTGTGGCCTCTGGTGTGGAGCCTGCTGAAGATCGTCGCAGTGATCCTGCCGCTGCTGGGCTGCGTTGCCTACCTCACGCTGTGGGAGCGCAAGGCCATCGGCTGGTCGCAGATCCGCCCGGGGCCGAACCGCGTTGGTCCCTACGGCCTGCTGACGCCCATCGCCGACGCGGTGAAGCTGATCTTCAAGGAGATCATCAAGCCTGCGGCCGCGAACAAAGGCCTGTTCTTCCTTGGCCCCGTCATGACCATCATGCCGGCGCTGGCTGCTTGGGCCGTCGTGCCCTTCGGCCCAGATGCCGCCGTGGCCAACGTCAACGCCGGCCTGCTGTTCCTGATGGCGATCACGTCGCTGGAGGTCTACGGCGTCATCATCGCCGGCTGGGCGTCCAACTCGAAGTACGCCTTCCTGGGCGCACTGCGTGCGTCGGCGCAGATGGTGTCGTACGAGATCGCCATGGGCTTTGCGCTGGTCGTCGTGCTGATGGTCACCGGCAGCCTGAACATGACCGCCGTCGTGCAGGTGCAGGAGAAGGGCATGTTCGCGGGCATGGGCCTGAACTTCCTGTCCTGGAACTGGCTGCCGCTGCTGCCGATCTTCATCGTCTACTTCATCTCCGGCCTGGCGGAGACGAACCGCCACCCATTCGACGTGGTGGAAGGCGAGTCGGAAATCGTTGCCGGCCACATGATCGAGTACTCGGGCATGTCGTTCGCGATGTTCTTCCTGGCTGAGTACGCCAACATGATCCTGGTGTCGGCGCTGGCCGTCGTCATGTTCCTGGGCGGCTGGAGCGCGCCGATCTCCTGGCACCTGTTGGGCATGGATACGCCTAGCTGGATCCAGAGCTCGATGGCGTTCTGGAACTGGTTCTGGCTGTTCGCCAAGACCTTCGTCGTCGTCACGATGTTCCTGTGGGTGCGCGCCACGTTCCCGCGCTTCCGCTACGACCAGATCATGCGTCTGGGCTGGAAGATCTTCATTCCCGTGACGCTGGTCTGGCTGGTCGTGGTCGGACTCTGGATGCAGACGCCGTTCAACATCTGGAAGTGACATGACGAACCCCACGTTCACTTCGTTCTCTGCCCCCCGAGGGGGCGACTGCCTCCTTGAGGCGGCTCTGCGGAGTCAGTAATCAGATGTCCATCAAAGATTTCGCCAAGAGCTTCCTGCTCACCGAGCTGTTCAAGGGCATGGCCCTGACGGGTCGGCATTTCCTGTCGCGCAACATCACGGTGCAGTTCCCCGAGGAAAAGACGCCGCTGAGCCCGCGCTTCCGTGGCCTGCATGCGCTGCGCCGCTACGAGAACGGTGAAGAGCGCTGCATCGCCTGCAAGCTGTGCGAGGCCGTCTGCCCGGCGATGGCCATCACCATCGAGAGCGACGTGCGAGCCGACGGCAGCCGCCGCACGACGCGCTACGACATCGACCTGACCAAGTGCATCTTCTGCGGCTTCTGCGAGGAAAGCTGCCCGGTCGACTCCATCGTGGAGACGAGCATCTTCGAATATCACGGCGAGAAGCGCGGCGACCTGTACTTCACCAAGGACATGCTTCTGGCGGTCGGTGACAAGTACGAGCCCCAAATCGCGGCGCAAAAGGAGGCGGACGCCAAGTACCGCTGATCGCCGGCCGGCCTGTCGGCCGCCGCGGTCCAGCTCAGCTGGCCTGGATACGTATGGACATCACGACCATCCTCTTCTACGTCTTCTCCGGCATCCTGCTGGTGTCGTCGTTCCGTGTCATCACGGCTCGCAGCACCGTGCATGCGGCGCTGTTCCTGATCCTGTCGTTCTTCACGGCGTCCTGCATCTGGATGCTGCTGAAGGCCGAGTTCCTCGCGATTGCGCTGGTGCTCGTATACATCGGCGCCGTCATGGTGCTGTTCCTGTTCGTCGTCATGATGCTCGACCTGAACACGGACAGCCTGCGTGAGGGCTTCTGGAAGCACCTGCCGGTGGCGGCCGTCATCGGCGCGCTGATCGCCTTCGAGATGGGCATCGTCCTGATGGGCGGCTTCCAGCTGTCCGACGCACCGGCGCTGACCGCTGCCCAGGTGGAGCAGGGCAACACCAAGCTGCTTGGCATCGAGATCTACACGAGCTACCTGTATCCGCTGCAGATCGCCGCCGTCCTCCTGCTGGTCGCCATCGTTGCCGCCATCGCGCTGACACTGCGCCGACGCAAGGATTCGCGCGCCATGGACCCGTCCGAGCAAGTCAAGGTCACGAAGGCGCAGCGCCTGAAGATCGTCAAGATGGCGCCCACCGTCGCCGCCCCTGCACAAGCTGCCGCACCCACCGAAGGAGGCCAGGCATGATCGGCGCCGCTGGATTGACCCTGGGCCATTTCCTGACGCTGGGCGCGATGCTGTTCGCGCTGTCGGTCATCGGCATCTTCCTGAACCGCAAGAACCTGATCGTTCTGCTGATGGCCATTGAGCTGATGCTGCTGGCAGTCAACCTCAACTTCGTCGCGTTCTCCCACTACCTGGGCAACATGGACGGTCAGGTCTTCGTGTTCTTCATCCTGACCGTCGCGGCGGCCGAGTCGGCCATCGGCTTGGCCATCCTTGTCGTGCTGTTCCGCAACCGGGCCAGCATCAACGTCGAAGAGCTCGACGCTCTCAAGGGCTGAGGACACGCACAAGATGTCTGCACAACTCAACCAGAACCTGCTGCTCGCCGTGCCGCTGGCGCCGTTGGCGGGCGCCATCGTCGCCGGCTTCTTCGGCAAGATCGTCGGCCGCCGCGGCGCCCACACGGCCACGATCCTTGGCGTCCTCGTCGCCTTCATCATCTCGGCCATGACGCTCTACAGCGTCGCCGTCGATGGCGCCCGTTTCAGCGGGACCGTCTACGAGTGGATGACGCTCGGCTCGCTGAAGATGGAGATCGGCTTCCTCATCGACGGCCTGACGGCCATGATGATGGTGGTCGTGACCTTCGTGTCGCTGATGGTGCACATCTACACCATCGGCTACATGGAGGAGGACCCGGGCTACCAGCGCTTCTTCTCGTATATCTCGCTGTTCACGTTCAGCATGCTGATGCTGGTCATGAGCAACAACATGCTCCAGCTGTTCTTCGGCTGGGAGGCGGTGGGCCTGGTGTCGTACCTGCTGATCGGCTTCTGGTACACCAAGCCGTCGGCCGTGTTCGCCAACATGAAGGCCTTCCTCGTGAACCGGGTCGGCGACTTCGGCTTCATCCTGGGCATCGGCCTGCTGGTGGCGTTCGGCGGTTCCCTGAATTACGCCGAGACTTTCGCCAAGGCCGATGAGCTCGCCAAGCTCAGCTTCCCGGGCACTGACTGGGCGCTGTTGACCGTGGCCTGCATCTGTCTGTTCATCGGTGCGATGGGCAAGTCGGCGCAGTTCCCGCTGCACGTCTGGCTACCGGACTCGATGGAAGGCCCGACCCCCATCTCCGCGCTGATCCACGCGGCCACGATGGTGACGGCCGGCATCTTCATGGTGGCACGCATGTCGCCGCTGTTCGAGCTGTCCGACACGGCGCTGAACTTCGTCATGGTGATCGGCGCGATCACGGCGCTGTTCATGGGCTTCCTGGGCATCATCCAGAACGACATCAAGCGCGTCGTCGCGTATTCCACGCTGTCGCAGCTGGGCTACATGACCGTGGCGCTGGGCGCGTCGGCCTACTCGGTCGCCGTCTTCCACCTGATGACGCACGCGTTCTTCAAGGCGCTGCTGTTCCTCGGCGCGGGCTCCGTCATCATCGGCATGCACCACGACCAGGACATCCGCAACATGGGCGGCCTGTGGAAGTACATGAAGATCACGTGGCTCACGTCGCTGCTGGGGTCGCTGGCCCTCATCGGCACGCCGCTGTTCTCGGGCTTCTATTCCAAGGATTCGATCATCGAGGCGGTGCATGCCAGCCACCTGCCCGGTGCCGGCTTCGCGTACTTCGCTGTCATCGTCGGCGTGTTCGTCACCGCGTTCTACTCGTTCCGGATGTTCTTCCTCGTCTTCCATGGCAAGGAGCACTTCCATCACAAGCCGTTCCCGGGCGAGCACGATCACCATGACGACGGCCATGGCCACGCGCACACGCCGCATGAGTCGCCGGCCGTGGTTTGGATTCCGCTGGTGCTGCTGGCGATCCCGTCGGTCGTCGTCGGCCTGCTGACCATCGCGCCCATGCTGTACGGGGACTTCTTCAAGGACGCCATCTTCGTCAACGGCCACATCCATCATGCGATGGGCGAGCTGCGCGAGGAGTTCATGCACGGTGCCGAGGTGATGCAGGGCAACGAAGCGCTCAAGATGGCGCTGGGTGCCTTCACGTCGCTGCCGTTCTGGCTGGCCCTGTCCGGTGTCGCGACTGCCTACGTGTTCTACATGGTCGCGCCGAGCATTCCGGCCACGCTGGCCAAGGTGCTGCGTCCGCTGATCATCGTCCTGGAGAACAAGTACTTCATGGACTGGATCAACGAGAACATCCTCGCCCGCCTGGCCCGTGCCATCGGTGTCGGCCTGTGGAAGGGCGGCGATGCCGGCCTGATCGACGGCCTGATCATCAACGGCTCGGCCCGTACCGTCGGTGGCATCGCCGGCCTCGTGCGGCGCTTCCAGACCGGTTACCTCTACTGGTACGCGCTGGTCATGATCCTCGGCGTGACCGGGTTGATGACCTGGCAGCTCTGGCCGTATATCAAGCCCCAGTTCAACGCCCTGTTCGGGTTCTGACGAGGCGGAGAACAAGAATGTTGCTGAGTCTTGCTATTTTTCTGCCCATCGTCTGCGGCGCACTGCTGCTGGCGGTCGGGCGCAACGAACAGGCCAATGCCGTGCGCTGGATGGCGCTGGCGGCGGCCGTGGCGAGTTTTCTCGTCACGCTCCCGCTCATCACGGGCTTCGACACAACGACCGCTGCGATGCAGTTCGTCGAGAAGCAGGCCTGGATCGAGCGCTTCAACATCCACTACCACCTCGGCGTGGATGGCATCTCGATGTGGTTCGTTCCGCTGACGGCCTTCATCACCATCATCGTCGTCATCGCAGCCTGGGAGGTCATCGAGACGCGCGTCAACCAGTACCTGGGCGCGTTCCTGATCCTGTCGGGTCTGATGGTGGGCGTGTTCAGTGCGCTGGACGGCATGCTGTTCTACGTGTTCTTCGAGGCCACGCTGATCCCGATGTACATCATCATCGGCGTCTGGGGTGGCCCGAACCGCGTCTACGCAGCTTTCAAGTTCTTCCTGTACACGCTGGCCGGCTCGCTGCTGATGCTGATCGCGCTGCTGTACCTCTACACGAAGTCGGGTGGTTTCGACATCCAGGCATGGCACAAGCTGCCGCTGACCGGCGGTGCGCAGACCTGGCTGTTCTTCGCCTTCCTGGCCGCCTTCTCGGTCAAGGTGCCGATGTGGCCGGTGCACACCTGGCTGCCTGACGCCCACGTCGAGGCGCCCACCGGCGGCTCCGTCGTGCTGGCGGCCATCATGCTGAAGCTGGGCTGCTACGGCTTCCTGCGCTTCTCGCTGCCGATCGCGCCGGACGCCGCACGTGAGTGGTCGTGGCTCATCATCGCGATGTCGCTGATCGCCGTCGTCTACATCGGCCTCGTCGCGCTGGTGCAGAAGGACATGAAGAAGCTGGTGGCCTACTCGTCCATCGCCCACATGGGTTTCGTGACGCTGGGCTTCTTCATCTTCAACGAGCTGGGCATGTCCGGCGGCATCGTGCAGATGATCTCGCACGGCTTCGTGTCGGGCGCCATGTTCCTGTGCATCGGCGTGCTCTACGACCGCGTGCATTCGCGGGAGATCGCGTCCTATGGCGGCGTGGTCAATACGATGCCCACCTTCGCTGCGTTCGCCGTCTTCTTCGGTATGGCCAACTGCGGCTTGCCGGCGACGGCGGGTTTCGTCGGCGAGTGGATGGTCATCCTCGGCACCGTGAAGGCCAACTTCTGGCTGGGCGGCATCGCCGCGACGGCACTCATCTTCGGCGCGGCCTACACACTGTGGATGATCAAGCGCGTCTACTTCGGCGCGGTGGCCAACGACCATGTGCGTGACCTGACCGACATCAACAAGCGCGAGTTCCTCATGCTCGCGGTGCTGGCCATCGCAACGCTCTACATGGGTGTCTATCCCAAGCCCTTCACCGACGTGATGCATCAGTCCGTCGTCGAACTGCTCCAGCACGTCGCGCAGAGCAAGATCCCGGTTTGATGGCGAGCTGAGGCAAAACAATGACCAACATGAACTGGCTCGCGATCTATCCCGAAATCCTGCTGCTGGCGATGGGCTGCCTGGTGGCCCTGGTGGACCTGTGGGTCACCGACGAGCAGCGCCGCCCGACCTACTGGCTCACGCAGCTGACGCTCGCCGTCGTGGGTGGCATGCACTTCGCGTACTTCGATGCCGGCCTGACGACCTACGCCATGCAGGGCATGGTCGTTGCCGACCCGATGGGCCATCTGCTCGCCGGCTTTGCCTGCGTGGCCACGCTGATCACCCTCGTCTATGCGCGGCCGTACGCCGGCGTGCGCGAGATGCTGAAGGGCGAACTCTTCATCCTGAGCCTGTTCGCGCTGCTCGGCATCTCGGTGATGCTGTCGGCCAACAACTTCCTGGTCATCTACCTCGGCCTGGAACTGATGAGCCTGTCGCTGTACGCGCTGGTGGCCCTGAGGCGTGACCACGCCGTGTCCACCGAGGCGGCGATGAAGTATTTCGTGCTCGGTGCGCTGGCTAGCGGCTTCCTGCTGTACGGCCTGTCGATGATGTACGGCGCCACCGGCTCGCTGAGCATCCCCGAGGTCTTCAAGGTGATCTCGCAAGGCATCCCGAACAAGGCGGTTCTCGTCTTCGGCGTCGTCTTCGTCGTCGCGGGCCTGGCTTTCAAGCTCGGCGCTGCCCCCTTCCACATGTGGGTGCCCGACGTCTACCAGGGCGCGCCGACCGCCGTCACGCTGATGATCGGCGGCGCCCCCAAGCTGGCCGCCTTCGCCATCACCGTCCGCCTGCTGGTGGAAGGCATGAGCGCGCTGGCCGCCGACTGGCAGCAGATGCTGGTCGTGCTGTCCGTGCTGTCCTTGCTGGTGGGTAACCTGGCCGCCATCGCGCAGAGCAACCTCAAGCGCATGCTGGCCTATTCGACGATCGCGAACATGGGCTTCATGCTGCTCGGCATGACGGCCGCCTACGTCAACGGCAGCGCCAACTGGAGCTACAACGCGATCAGCTCGGCGATGTTCTATGCCGTCACCTACGTGATGACGACGCTGGGCACTTTCGGCATGGTCATCCTGCTGTCGCGCCAGGGGCACGAAGCCGAAGAAATCAAGGACCTCGCCGGCCTGTCCAAGCGCAGCCCCTGGTTCGCGCTCGTCATGACGATGTTCATGTTCTCGCTGGCTGGTGTGCCACCCACCGTGGGCTTCTACGCGAAGCTCGCCGTGCTGCAGGCGCTGGTGGCCGCGGACACGCCGTTCTACCTCTACCTGTCCGGCTTCGCCGTCGTGATCTCGCTGATCGGCGCGTTCTACTACCTGCGCGTCGTCAAGGTGATGTGGTTCGACGCCCCCACGGACACGGCGCCGCTAGCAGCGCCCGGTGACGTGCGCTTCGTCATGACGCTCAATGGCGCCGCCGTGCTGGTTCTGGGTCTGATGCCCGGCGGCCTGCTGGAGCTGTGCAAGGTCGCGATCCGCCAGGCGCTGACCACCTGAGGTTGCAGCGGGCATGGACCAGTCTGTCGCTGTCTGGCTGGTTCTGGCCGTGGCCACCGCCGCGGCCAACCTGCCTTACTTCAACGAGCGCCTGCTGCTCGTCGGCCCCCGCCGGGCTCCGAAGTCCGCCTGGTGGCGCTTGTTGGAACTGCTGCTGATGGCGGTGCTTACCTTCGCCGCCGGCTCCATTCTGGAGGCTCGCATCGGCCAGCGCCAGGCGCAGGGCTGGGAGTTCTACGCCGCGGGCGCCTGTCTGTTCGTCACGCTGGGATTCCCAGGATTCGTCTGGAGGTATCTGCGCCGTGGCCGAGGCTGACGATCATCTCGTCGAACGCCTGCTCGACAGCACGCAGGTCTACCAGGGCCACTTCCTGGATGTGCGCCGTGACAGCGTTGTGCTGCCCGACGGACGCACCGCCCATCGTGAGTACATCCGCCACCCCGGCGCCGTGATGATCGTCCCGCTGCTGGATGATGGCCGTCTGCTGATGGAGCGCCAGTACCGCTATCCGATGGGTCGCGTGATGCTGGAGTTCCCTGCCGGCAAGCTCGATGCCGGTGAAAGCCCGCTCGTCTGCGGCCAGCGTGAACTGCTTGAAGAGACGGGTTACAGCGCGGCTGAATGGGCCTATGCCGGCGTGCTGCACAACGCCATTGCCTATTCCGACGAAGGCATCCATATCTACTTTGCGCGGGGCCTGACCCAGGGCGCGCAGCAGCTCGATGAGGGCGAGTTCGTCGAACTCGTCAGCCATACGGCGGAAGAACTCGATGCTGCCGCGGCGCGGGGCGAGCTGACCGATGCCAAGACGCTGATCGGCCTACTGTGGCTTCAGCGCTGGCAGCAGGGTGGCTGGCCGCTGGACTGGCAGGCTGTTTGAGGGGCATGGCGGCGGCCTGAGGCTGGCCGCCTGAATCAGCGTCGTACCGAGGAGCAGCGTCGCCCGCGAAGGCCGGTTTGGGCACTTTCACGTTGCATGACCTCTGGCGCACATGTGTCGGACCGTTAAGCTGTCGGGTTTGTGTCGTCCGACCCCTGTCCTCTGAAGAAGGCTTCTCCATGACGCGTGCCACGCCGATCCTCGCTGTCCTGACCCTCGCCCTGGCTCTTGCCGCCTGCAAGGGCGGCAAGCCCGACGAAGCCCAGGCCGCGGCCAAGCCTGCTGCGCCGCTGCTGCTGGCGCCCGAGGATCTGCGCCAGGTCGGCCAGAGCGGTCTGATTGGCGCTCCGGTCATCACCGGCGCCATCCAGCCCGCACGGCGCGCGGACCTGCGCGCCGAAGTCGCGGCCGTCGTGCTGCAGGTGGCCAAGGACAACGGCGAGCGGGTCCGCACCGGCGACCTCATCATCCGCCTCGACCCCACCGCCATCCGCGACAGCCTCACATCCGCCGAGGAAGCGCTGCGCGCCGCGCAGCAGAGCTTCGAGCAGACCGAGCGCGTGCTGGCCCGCCAGCGCACGTTGAACCAGCAGGGCATGATCTCCATGCAAGGCCTGGAGGACGCCGAGGTGCGCCGAAACGCCGCGCAGAGCGAACTGGCCGCGGCCAAGGCCCGCCTCGTCACGGCGCGCCAGCAGGTCTCTCGCACCGAGGTGCGGGCCCCGTTCGATGGCGTCGTCAGCGAGCGCAAGATCTCCGTCGGCGACACGGTCCAGGTCGGCCGTGAGCTGATCAAAGTCATCGACCCGGCCTCCATGCGCTTCGAAGGTCAAGTGTCGGCGGATCGGTTGAGCGAGCTGAAGCTGGGCCAGCCTGTGTCGTTCCGCGTCAACGGCTTCGGCGACGCCGATTTCCGCGGCAAGCTGGCGCGTATTGATGCCGCGGCCAACGCGACAACCCGCCAGGTCGAACTCATCGCCGAGTTCGACGACCGCAGCAAGGCACCGCAGGTCTCCGGCCTCTATGCCGAAGGCCGGGTCGAGAACACCGAGCGCAAGGCGCTGGTGCTGGCTGAAGGCTCCATCCAGCGCCAGGGTGACGTCGCTTACGTTTGGAAGCTGGCCGGCAATCAGTTGAAGAAGGTCAGCGTCACGCTCGGCGATCGTGACGAGCGCCGTGGCGAGGTGGTCATCCTGTCGGGCCTGGCGCAGGGCGAGGACGTGCTGCGCAACCCGACCGGCAATCTCACCGACGGCGCGCCCATCCAGCGCGTGAAGGCCGGGTCTGGCGCCGCATCCGCCGTGACGGCGGCGAAGTAAGTAGGAGGTCGCGATGTTCCTCTCCAACTTCAGCATCAGCCGGCCGGTGGCGACCGTCGTGCTGGTCATCGGCCTGATGCTCATGGGCCTGCTGGCCCTGTCCAAGCTGCGCGTCAACCAGATGCCGGACGTCGAGCCGCCTGTGCTGGTCATCAACATCCCGTATCCGGGCGCTTCGCCAGAGACGGCGGAACGCGAGGTCGTCAATCGCATCGAGAAGGCGCTGCAGAGCATCTCCGGCGTGGACCGCTCCACCTCTACATCGCGTGAGGGCAGCGCCACCATCGTGCTGATCTTCGACTTCTCGAAGAACATGATCGAAGCTGCCGACGAGGTGCGCAATGCCATCGCGTCGGTGCGCTACAAGCTGCCGACCGAGATCCGCGAGCCCATCATCACGCGCGTGGACCCGGGTGCGCAGCCCATCCTGCAGCTGTCGTTGTCGAGCAAGACGCTGTCGCATGCGCAGATCAGCCGCCTGGCGGAAGACAAGCTGGCCGAGCGCTTCCGCGGCATCACCGGCGTGTCCACGGTCACCGTCAACGGCTCGCTGTTGCGCGAGCTGTCCATCCTGCTGCGCGCCGAGAAGCTGCGCGAGTTCGGTGTGTCCGTCACGGAGGTGCTGCAGGCTGTACGCGCGCAGAACACGACGGCGCCGGTCGGCAAGGTGCGCGGCACGCTGGAAGACCAGAGCATCCGCCTGCTTGGGCGCCTTGCGTCGCCGAGCGAATTCGAGCAGATGATCATCAAGCGCAACGGCAACAACGTCGTGCGCCTTGGGCAGATCGCCGAGGTCAAGGACGGCTTTGCCGAGATGACCGGCTACTCGCTGCGCAACGGTCAGCCAAACGTCGGCATCTCCATCACGCGCTCGCGCGATGCGTCCACCGTGAGCGTCGCCGTGGAAGCTCGCAAGCTGGTCGATGAAATCCGCAAGGAACTGCCTGAGGGCACGACACTGGAGATCACGCAGGACGGTGGCAAGGATGCCGAGAACAGCCTGCACAACGTCACGCATGCGCTTGTCTTCGGCGCCGGCCTGACGATCTTCGTCGTCTACGCCTTCCTCAACAGCTGGCGCTCCACGCTGATCACCGCGCTGTCGCTGCCGACATCGGTGCTGGCCGCGTTCATCGCCGTGTGGGTCATGGGCTTCTCGCTGAACTTCATGAGCCTGCTGGGCCTGTCGCTGGCCATCGGCGTGCTCATCGACGACGCGATCGTCGTGCGAGAGAACATCGTGCGGCACATGGAGCGCGGCGCCGACCGCGTGACGGCTGCGCGCGAGGGCACGGCCGAGATCGGCCTGGCCGTCGCGGCCACAACGTTCGCCATCGTCGCCGTCTTCGTGCCGGTGGCCTTCATGGGCCAGGGTCCGGGCCAGTGGTTCAAGCCCTTCGCGCTGACCGTGGTGGCCTCCGTCATCGTGTCGCTGCTCATCAGCTTCACGCTCGACCCAATGCTGTCGGCCTACTGGGGTGATCCGCCGGGTTATCACGAGCAGCCCAAGAAGGGCTTCGGCAAGCTGCTGCAGCGCTTCAACCACTGGTTCGACGGTGTTGCCAACGGCTACGGCCACGTCATCGCGTGGGCGCTGCATCACCGCCGCTGGATGGCCGCGTTCGCCGTGGCGAGCTTTTTCGGCGCGATCGGCCTGCAGGTGACAATGGGCGGGTCGGACTTCCTGCCGCGCGCCGATGCCGGATTCCTCGCCATCGAAGTGCGCTCGCCCGCGTCCAGCAGCCTGGAGTACTCCAAGCTCAAGCTCGACGCCGCAGCCGCGCTGGCCTCGACGATCCCCGAGACGAAGGCCACGATGGCGTACCCGAACGCCGCCGGCGGACGCATCTATGTGGACATCGGCAAGAGCACCGATCGCCAGCGCTCGGCCGCGCAGGTGGCCACCGAGTTGCGCGACAAGGTGTCGCGGCTGGTCGGCGCCGAGTACGTGGTGCTCGACGACCTCAACAACGGCGCCCAAAAGCCGGTGCAGATCCGCTTCTACGGCACCGACACGCGCAAGCTCCAGCAGATCACGCAGGACTTCGTACAGGCGATGAAGGGCATCAAGGGCGCCGTGGACATCGGCTACTCCGAGCAGGACCCGCAGGACGAGTTGCAGATCGAGTTGGACCGTGGCCTGGCCAACCAGATGGGCATTTCCGTCAACGACGCGGCGCAGTCGCTGCGCGTGGCGTTTGCCGGCGTCGAGGCCGGGGATTGGGTCGACCCGACGGGCGAGACGCGCGACGTGGCCATCCGCCTGCATCCGGCCGATCGGGTGGATGCCGCCAACATCGAGCGCCTGCCGATCGCCGTGTCGGGCAGCAACCGCATGGTGCCGCTGGACCAGATCGCCACCGTCACGATGGGCAAGGGCCCCAGCCAGATCCAGCACGGCGACGGCAAGAGGACGATCACCGTCAGCGCCAACGCACAGGGCCGCTCGTCCGGTGAGGTCACGGCGGAAGCGCAGAAGCTGGCCAAGGCCATCGACTTCCCGCCTGGTTTCGGCATCGAGCTGACCGGCTCGGCGCGCGACCAGCAGGTTGTCTTCACGGCCATGATCACCGCACTGCTGTCCGGCATCGCGCTGATGTACTTCGTGCTGGTCATCCAGTTCAACAGCTTCACGGCACCGCTGGCCGTCATGCTGTCGCTGCCGCTGAGCCTCATCGGCGTGGTGGTCGCCCTCATCGTCACGAACGGGACGCTGAACCTGATGAGCCTCATCGGCGTCATCATGCTGATGGGCCTCGTGGCCAAGAACGCCATCTTGCTGCTGGACGCTACGCGCCAGGAGGAGGCCACCGGTGTGGACCGCGAGGAGGCGCTGATGCACGCCGGCCGCAAGCGCTTCCGCCCCATCCTGATGACGACCTTCGCGCTGATTGCCGGCATGCTGCCGGTGGCCATCGGCGTGGGGGAGGGCGGCGAGTTCTACCGGCCGATGGCCGTGGCCATCATCGGCGGCACGATCACGTCGACGCTGCTGACGCTGCTGGTCGTCCCCACCTTCTACGACAGCATCGAGATCGCCCGCGACCGGGCGCTGGCCAAGTTCCGCCGCCGCGTGCCGCGCTTCACGATGGTCGGCGCCTTCCTGATGACGGTGGTCGAAGCCGTGCTGGCGCTGCTTCTGGTGCGACTCGTGTTCCGCCTGGTGCTGTGGCCGTTCGGCCGCCGCCGCTCTACAGGAGCCGTCCCGGGTTGAGCAGGTCCAGCGGGTCCAGCGCCCGCTTGATCGAGCGCATCAACGTCAACCCGACCGGGTCTTTGCGCCGAACCAGCTCGTCGCGCTTGAGGCGGCCGATGCCATGCTCGGCCGAGATAGAGCCGCCGAGTCGCTGCACGGCGTCATAGACCTGCTCGTTGATCGCCGCCTCGTGCGTGGCGAGAAAGTCGGCGTGCGCCACGCCGGCCGGCGCCTGCACGTTGTAGTGCAGGTTGCCGTCGCCCAGGTGGCCGAAGTTGATGACCTCGATGCCCGGCATGTAGGCCGACAGCACCGCGTCCATTTGGGCCACGAACGGCGGGATGCTGGAGACCGGCAGCGAGATGTCGTGCTTGATGTTGAGGCCGGCCTGCGCCTGCGCCAGCGGGATGGACTCGCGCAGATGCCAGAAGTCCTGGGCCTGCTGCAGGTTCTGCGCGATGACGGCGTCCTGCACGAGTCCGCGCTCGGCGGCGGCCTCCAGCAGGCCTTCGAAGACGGCCTGGGCATGCGCTGCACCCTCGGCATCCGACAGTTCCAGCAGCACCGTCCACGGCGACGCGGGCAGGGGCTGGCGCAGCTGCGGCAGCTCGCGGGCCACCAGTGCGAGCGCGGCGCGGCTCATGACTTCGAAGCCGGTCAGCGCATCGCCGGCGCGCGAGCGGGCCAGGCCCAGCAGCGCGACGGCCTCATCGATCGATGGGCACGCCGCCAGCGCGGTAAGCCGCTCGCGCGGCTGTGGATGCAGCTTCATCGTCGCGGCCGTGATGATGCCCAGCGTCCCTTCGCTGCCGATGAATAGGTCGCGCAGGTCATAGCCGGTGTTGTCCTTGCGCAGGCCGGACAGGCCGTGCCAGACGTCGCCCTGCGCGGTCACCACCTCGAGCCCCAGGCACAGCTCGCGGGCATTGCCATAACGCAGCACCTGCGTGCCGCCGGCGTTCGTCGCCAGGTTGCCGCCCAGCGTGCAGCTGCCCTCGGCGGCGAGGCTCAGCGGAAACAACAGCCCGGCGGCCGCAGCCGCGGCCTGCACGTCGGCCAGCACGCAGCCGGCCTCGGCGGTGAGGCTGGCGTTGGCTGCGTCGATCTCGCGCAGGCGCTTCATGCGCGTCAGGCTCAGTACGAGTTGCCGGCCGCTGTCGTCGGGCGTCGATCCGCCGACCAGGCCGGTGTTGCCGCCCTGGGGAACTATGGGCACGCGATGCTCGTGGCACAGCCGCATGATGGCGGCGACCTCGTCGGTCGACACGGGCCGCGCGACGGCCAGCGCGCGGCCGGGATAGCGCTTGCGCCAGTCACGCTCGTAGGCCGATAGATCGCCACCGGTGAGCAAGCCCGCCTCGCCCAACCGGTCGCGCAGGGCGGGCAGGAAGGACGTCATGCCACCTTGGCCGCGGCCAGCCGCTGGCGGATCTGCGCCGTGCAGGCTGTGAAGACGACCAGCCCTAACGCCACCTCGGTGGCGGCCAGCCATTGCCCGAGGCCGCCTTCGCTGGTGGCTCGTACCAGCCCTTCCAATACGTAGAGCCACACGAACAGCGCCACCCAGCGATAGGTATAGAGCCGGTAGCGCCACAACCCCAGCGGCGCCGGCAGCAGCGGAAGCACCTTCAGCGCCAGCGTGCCCTGGCCGGTCGGCGCCAGCCACAGCTCCCAAGCCAGGCACAGCAGCGCCAGGGCCGTCACGCTCGTCACGGCCAGGTTGCGGGACAGGCGCTCGGCGGCGCTGGGTGAGGTTCTTTGCAGGGCGTCGGGCATCACTGCGGCATCATAGAAGCCATGTCCGATGCTCCCTTGCCCGCCGCCGACCCCGACGCGCCCCTGACGCGCAACCCGATTGCCTTCGCCGGCAACGTCATCGCTGAACTGATGGCCTGGCCATGGCTGCAGACGCTGCACACGTTCCGCCAGCGTTTCCGTGAGGAACGCCTGGGCCTGACGGCCGGCAGCCTCACGTTCACGACGCTCATTTCACTGGTGCCGCTGCTGACGGTCATGCTGGCCATCTTCACGGCCTTCCCGATGTTCTCCAGCTTCCAGTCCGCGCTGGAGCAGTACTTCCTGAAGAGCCTGATCCCGCCCAACATCGCCAAACCCGTGCTGGCGTCGCTGACGCAGTTTGCCGCCAAGGCCAACAGGCTGGGGGCAGTCGGCCTCGTGGCGCTGGGCATCACGGCGCTGGCGCTGATGCTGACGATCGACCGCACACTCAACGCCATCTGGCGCGTCAAGCGCCCTCGTCCGATGGCCCAGCGGGTGCTCGTCTACTGGGCGGCGCTGACGCTCGGGCCACTGCTGCTGGGCGGCAGCCTGACGCTGACGAGCTATGCCGTCAGCGTCGGCCAGGGCCTGTTCACGAAGATGCCCGGTGATCTGGCCGCGCTGCTGGGCGGCGCTGACATCGTGCTACTGGGCCTGGCGATGGCGGGCCTGTTCCACTACGTGCCCAACACGCATGTGCGCTGGCGCCACGCGCTGCTGGGCGGCGTCTTCGTGTCGCTGGGCTTCACGCTCGCGAAGTCGCTGCTCGCGTGGTACGTCAAGCAGGTGCCGACGTACTCGACGCTGTACGGCGCCTTCGCCACCGTGCCGGTGTTTCTGATCTGGGTCTATCTGGGCTGGGTCATCGTGCTGCTGGGCGCGATCCTGGCCGCCAACACACCCAGCCTGACCGGCCGACTGCACCTGCGCCCCGACACGCCGGGCCAGCCGATGGCGCTGGCGCTGGAGGTCCTGCGCGAGTTGTGGCGGGTGCGGGAGTCAGGTCGCAGCGGGCTGTCTCACCTCGCACTGGCCCGGGCGCTGCGCGTGGACCCGCTGCAGCTCAGCCCGGTGCTCGACCAGTTGCTGGCGATGGACTGGATCGGCCTGCTGGAGGAAGACGGTGCCCAGCGCCTGGTGTTGCTGTGCGCGCCGGAGCGCATCTCGGCGGAGCCGCTACTCAGCGCCTTCCTCGCCCGGCGCGAAGGCCTGCTGGCCAACCTGTGGTCGCAGGGGGACTGGCCGCGCCTGACGCTGGCGGTGTTGCTGGCGTCAGAAGCGGCCTGAGCCTGAGTCGCAGCCCCGTAGCGTCAGAACGATTCCCACTCGCCGCCGCCGGCTGCGGTAGGCGTCACCGTGGCGGCTGCTGCAACCCGCGGCGAAGCCTCGGGCTTGGGGGCCGGCTTCCGGGCGACCTGTGGCTTGGCGGCCGCATGGGCCACCGGGCGGGGGGCCTTGGCCACCGACTCGACGGTCGAGGGCCTGGTAGCCGCCACTGCTGCCGCGTGCTGGGCCGCGAGCTTGAACGCCGCCACGGTGTCGACCAGGTGGCTGGCTTGTTCCCGCAGGCTTTCGGCCGCCGCTGCGCTTTCCTCGACAAGGGCGGCGTTCTGTTGCGTGGCCTTGTCCATCTGCGAGACCGCGCTACTGACCTGGCCGATGCCGGCGCTCTGCTCAACACTCGCGGCCGTGATCTCGCCCATGATGTCGGTCAATCGGTTGATCGACTGGACGATCTCGCCCATCGTCGCGCCGGCGCGGTCCACCAGCGTCGAACCCTGTTCCACCCGCTCGACGCTGGCGTTGATGAGGCTCTTGATTTCCTTGGCAGCTTCGGCGGATCGGCTGGCCAGGCTGCGCACCTCGCCGGCGACGACCGCAAAACCCCGGCCTTGTTCACCGGCGCGAGCTGCCTCGACGGCCGCGTTCAGCGCCAGGATGTTGGTCTGGAAGGCGATGCCGTCGATGACGCCGATGATGTCCGCGATCCTGCGGGAGCTGTCGTTGATGCCCTTCATCGTCTCGACGACCTCGCCGACGACCTCGCCGCCGCGCACTGCCACCGCGCTGGCGCTCTGTGCCAACTGGTTGGCCTGACGGGCGTTGTCGGCGTTCTGGCGCACGGTGGAGCTGAGCTCTTCCATCGACGCTGCGGTTTCTTCCAGTGACGAGGCCTGTTCCTCGGTCCGGCCCGACAACTCGTTATTGCCCGAGGCGATCTGCGAGCTGGCCGTGGCGATGCTGTCGGCCGACGTGCGCACGCGTGTGATCACATTCACCAGTTGGGACTGCATGCGCGCCATCGAGGCCAGCACGCTGCCGCCCGGTGCGTGCTCGGCGCCGCGGACGGGGCCGAGATCACCCTCGGCGACGCGACGCGCCGCTTCCGACAATTCGGCCGGCTCGGCACCCAAGGCTCCAATGAGGTGGCGGGTGATGAAGGTGCCCATGACGGCTGCCACCAGCACGGCCAGGGCGCAGCCGCCGATGAGCACCGCACGCTCCACCATGTGGCCCGAGGCGGCTTGCGCGATGTCGCCCTGGGCGCGTTCACGGCCATGGTTTACGTAGGCGCGCGTGGCCGACAGCAGCGCGTTCAACAGAGGACGGCAGTCGGCGTTCATCTTGTCGATGGCCTCGTCATGCTTGCCGGTCGAGGCGAGCTCCACGATCGCCAGCGCTACCGGGCCGTACTTGGCTTCGACCTGTTCGATCTGGCTCACCAGCGAGCGGTCTGCATCGGTGGCATCGGCGGCCGTGGCCACCTGAGCCTTCAAGGCCTTCAGGTGGGCCGTGACCTCCTCGTGGCCCTTGAAGGCTGCCGACTTGGACGCCTCGCGATCCGCCGGCGTCACGGCGATCACCATGTCCCGCACGGCGATGGCGCGCCGGTCCGCAGCGATTTGCAGGTCCAGGACCTCGTCTTCGCGTTCGGAGGGGCCTGCGATGTAGCTGGAGAAGCGGGCATTCGCCGTGGCCACCTCGTACACCGCCAGCCCGGTGCCCGTCGTCATCATGGCCGCCATGGCCCCGAAGGCCAGGATCAATTGCTGTTTAACCGTCAGTTTCGTCATGGGTCTTCCCGCGCGAGTTGCCGTGGCATCGTCGACGTCGACCATCCACCTCTGTCTTACACCCTGTCACTTTAGGCGGGCAGCCCGCGCGCTGGAGGCATCGCCACGAGCGAAGGCGCCAACGCGTGCGTTTTTCGCGCATGTGGCCGGTGAGAGGTGGGTTAGGCAATCGCGTTGATCTGCGGCAAGGCCAGCTCGATGGTGGTGCCGCCCGGGCCGTTGCTCAGCAGCTTCGCCGTGCCGCCATGGAGCGCCATGATGCGCGCGACGATGTAGAGACCCAGCCCCAGGCCATGGGCGCCCTTGCTCTGGCTGCCCGTGGCGCCGCGGCTGAACAGCCTCGGCAACAGCGATGGTTCGATGCCCCCGCCGAAGTCGGTCACCGATATCTGCAGCACCGGCGGGTCTTCCGTGTCCACCACACGCAGCAGCACGTCGCTGCCTGCCGGACTGAACTTCAAGGCGTTGTTCAGCAGGTTGCGCAGCGCCAGCCGCATGAGGCTCATGTCCATCAGCGCGGTCTGCGCCGGCGTCTCTCGCACGACCCGGATACGCGGCCGCTCGGCCGCCGGCATATCGGCGATGGCGATCGAGATCAGCACGTCGATGTCGACGTCGTGGCGCGGGACCGGCTCAGGCCGCGCCAGCAGCGCGGCGACGGCCAGCGTGTTGTCGATGCTGGACAGCACCTCGCCCAGCACCTGCTGCGCCTGCTCGACACGGCCCGACACATAGGCCTCCGAGTGGCTGCGCAGCCAGCCCTGCGCGCTCTGCAGCGCCGCCGATGCGTTGTTCAGCGGCTGGCGCACCTCATGGGCCAGTACGTTGAGCATCTCGGTGCGTTCGCGCAGCAGGCCGTGCAACTCGGCTGCATGCGCTTCCAGTTGCGTCCGCAATTCGCTTTCCCGCGCCAGCGCGGCCTGCGTTTGCTTCAGCTCGGTGACGTTGGTCACCTGAACGAGGAACCCGCGCACCTCGCCGTTGACGTTGTCGGGGATGTATTCGGCGAGGCTGTGCCGCTCCACGCCGCCCGGGCCCGGCACGATGCGCTCGAACACCTGGCGTTCCCCCGCCAGCGCCTTCAGCATGTAGGGGTGGTTCATCTCGTACAGCTGGGGGCCCAGCAGGTCGCGGATGTGCGTGCCGAACAGCCGGTCGGGGTCGGCCCCGAACCAGGCCTCATACGCCCGGTTCGCGAACCGGCAGATCAGGTCACGGTCCCAATAGGCCAGCATCGTCGGCACGCGGTCGACGAGCAGGCGCATGTGGTAGTCGGCGTCCGAGGCCAGTTTGTCCTTCATTGCGGTTCCTCCCAGGCGGCCCGGCGCGTGCGGCGGGCTTCGGCGTGGTCACTGCGGCTGGAAGCCGCCGGCCTTGATGATGCGCGCCCAGGCGGCCGAATAGGCGCGCTCCCGCGCGGAGAGCTGGGTCGATGTCATCGGCCCGACGCTCAACCCCAGTTCCGTCAGGCGGGCCTTCACGACCGGTTGGGTAACGACGCCGGCCAGCGCGTTCGAGAAGCGCTCCAGCACCGCGGCCGGGGTGCCGGCCGGCGCGAACAGGCCGTAGTACGGCAGATCCTCGAAGCCGGCCAGTCCCAGCTCCGCGAAGGTGGGCACCTGCGGTAGCACGGCCTGGCGTTGCGCGCCCATGACGGCCACGATGCGCAGCTTCTGGTGCTGGTGGTTGACGATCAGATCCGGCACGGAGCCGATGCCGGCCGGGATCTGGTTGCCCAGCATGTCGGCCACCATCGGCGCGCTGCCGCGGTAGGGCACGGCCTGCAGCGCCAGCCCGTGGCGCTCTGCCAGCAGCTTGACGACGAACTCCGGCACGGAGGCTGGCGCCGGCACGCCGACGTTGCCGTGCCCTCCCTGCTTCTTCACCCAGTCCAGGTACTCCGGCAGGCTGCGGCCGGGCGTGCCGGCCGACAGCGCGAAGGCGTTGGCAAACGTCGCGAAGCCGGCCACGGGCACGAAATCCCGGTGCGGGTCGAAACCCGGGTTCTTCAGCACCAGCGGAAGGATCGAAATCGTGTGGTCGTGGCTGACGAAGAACGTCGTGCCGTCGGGCGGCGCCATCTTGAGCGCCTGAGCGGCGATCTGGCCGCCCGCGCCGGGCTTGTTGTCGACGATGACCGTCGTGCCGAGCGTGGCCTGCAGCGCGTCGGCCAGCAGCCGAGCAATCGCATCGGTGCCGCCGCCCGGCGGAAAGCCGACAAGCAGCCGGACGGGTCTGTCCTGCGCGCCGGCCGAAAAGGGGAGGGCAGCCAGGGCCACCAGGGCGGAACGGCGTTGCAGCATGAAGCAGGCTCCGTGATCGAACCCGTGGAAGTCTACGGGTGCAACACGACCAGCAAGGCCGTCGCGGCGGACTTTCCGGGGTTGCGGATGGCGTGCGGGCCATCCACGGCATAACGGGCCGTCTCACCGGCCTTGATGCGACTCGTCACGCCCTGGGCCGTGACCTCCAGGCTGCCGCTCAGCACGCTCAGGTGCTCGCGTGACCCGCGCTCATGGGCCTGACTGTCCAGCACGCCGCCCGGCTGCACGGCAAGTTCGTACCACTCGAACTGACCCGCCAGCTCGATGGGCCCCAGGATGCGCAGCTTGCACAGCCCGTCCGGGCTGGCCAGCGCCGGCGTGGCGTGGGCCGGCACCGTCTCGATGGCAGGCGTCACCGAGCGCTCGGTTCCGAGCAGCTCGCCCATCTCCACACCCAGCGCGTTGGCCAGCCGCCAGACCACGGCGACGGTCGGGTTGGCCTGGTTGCGCTCGATCTGCGACAACATCGACTTGCTGACACCCGCCCGTTTGGACAGGTCATCCAGCGACAGGCCACGGCTGCCGCGCAGCGCCTGCAGGGCCGCGCCTACGCGGGGTGGTTCGATCTCCATGTTCATGCTTGACCTGGCTGGACGTATTTCGGATACTGCACGAAAGTTCGATATATCGAACGAGTTCAATTTAATGAATTGTGCCCCAGGAGAGCGGTCATGAGCCAAGCCTTCTACCAACACTTGCAGTCCGAGCTGGACGGCATCCGCGCTGCCGGCCTCTTCAAGGCCGAGCGCATCATCACGAGCCCCCAAGGCGCGGTTGTGCAGACGACCGACGGCCGTGAGGTCATCAACCTGTGCGCCAACAATTACCTGGGCCTGTCGTCGCACCCGGCCGTCATCGACGCGGCGCATGAGGCGCTGCGCACGCACGGCTTCGGTCTGTCGTCGGTGCGCTTCATCTGCGGCACACAGGACCTGCACAAGCAGCTGGAGCAGCGCATCGCCCGCTTCGTCGGTTGCGAGGACGCGATCCTGTATGCCGCCGCGTTCGACGCCAACGGCGGCCTGTTCGAGCCGTTGCTGGGCGAGCAGGACGCCATCATCAGCGACGCGCTTAACCACGCGTCCATCATCGATGGCATCCGCCTGTGCAAGGCGCAGCGCTGGCGCTACGAACACAACAACCTCGACGACCTGGAGCGCTGCCTGAAGGAAGCGAAGGCCAAGGGCGCCCGCTTCACGCTGGTGTTTACCGACGGCGTCTTCAGCATGGACGGCACCATCGCCCAGCTCGACAAGATCCGCACGTTGTGCGACCGCTACGACGCACTGCTGGGCATCGATGAATGCCATGCCAGCGGCTTCATGGGCAAGACCGGCCGCGGCACGGCCGAGCACCGCGGCGTGTTCGGCAAGATCGACATTGTCACGGGCACCTTCGGCAAGGCGCTGGGCGGCGCTTCCGGCGGCTTCACGGCCGCACGCAAGGAGGTCGTGGAACTGCTGCGCCAGCGCTCGCGGCCCTACCTGTTCAGCAACACGCTCGCGCCTGCCATCGCCGGCGCGTCCATCGCGGTGCTGGATCTGCTGGAAGGCTCGACGGCCCTGCGCGACAAGCTCGAGGCCAACACTGCGTATTTCCGCGAAGCCATCCAGGCCGCCGGCTTCGAGATCAAGCCGGGCACCCACCCTATCGTGCCCATCATGGTCTACGACGCCGTGAAGGCGCAGCAGCTCAGCCAGCGCATCCTGGAGCTGGGCATCTACGCGGTGGGCTTTTTCTTCCCTGTCGTGCCCAAGGGCCAGGCGCGCATCCGCGTGCAGATTTCGGCGGTGCACGAGCGCGAGCACCTCGAGAAGGCCGTGGCTGCCTTCACGCAGGCCGGTCGCGAACTGGGGATCATTCAATGAAGATTCTCATCATCGGCGCCAACGGTCAGATCGGCACCGAGCTGGCCACCGAACTCGCCCGCCTGCACGGCAGCGATGCCGTCATCACCAGCGACCTCAGCCCCCAGGGCCGCGTGCCGACGCTTGCCCACGAGATGCTGGACGTGACCGATGCCGGCGCGCTGACAACCATCGTCAAGCGCCACAAGGTCACGCAGATCTACCACTTGGCCGCCGCGCTGTCCGCCAACGGCGAGAAGCACCCGATGTGGGCATGGGACCTGAACATGAAGGGCCTGCTCAACGTGCTGGAGCTGGCCCGGCACGAGAAGCTGGACAAGGTGTTCTGGCCCAGTTCCATCGCCGCCTTCGGCCCGAACACGCCGGCCGTCGACACGCCCCAGACGACCGTCATGGACCCGACGACGGTCTACGGCATCTCCAAGCTGGCTGGCGAGCGCTGGTGCGCCTGGTACCACGCCAAGCACGGCGTGGACGTGCGCAGCCTGCGCTACCCCGGCCTCATCAGCTGGAAGACGCCGCCTGGCGGCGGCACGACGGACTACGCCGTCGAGATCTTCCACGCCGCAATCAAGGACGGCCGCTATACCTGCTTCCTCGAAGCCGGGCAGGCGCTGCCGATGATGTACATGCCCGATGCGCTGCGCGCGACGATCGAGCTGATGAACGCGCCGGCCGGTGCCATCCGGCAGCGCGGTAGCTACAACCTGGCCGGCGTCAGCTTCACGCCCGAGGAGATCGCCGCCAGCATCCGTCGCCGGCTGCCGCAGTTCACGATGGACTGCCAGCCTGACTTCCGCCAGGCCATCGCCGCGAGCTGGCCGCAGCGCATCGACGACCGCGCCGCCCAGGCGGACTGGGGTTGGGAGCCGCGCTTCGGGCTGAACGAGATGGTGGACGACATGCTGGGCGAACTGGGCCGTGTGCTGAAGGGAAGCTGACATCGCGGGCATGCCCGGGGCGGCGCCGGGGGTGATGTTGGCCGCCGCGCCGGCGCTGGTAGGCTCACTGCATGAGACCCGCGCGCCTGCTTTCCACCCTGGCCCTGGCCTGTACCGCTGCCGCTCAGGCGGAGCCGCCGGCGGCCGAGACGCCCCCCGTCCGGTACCTGCTGGGGGTGGGTGTGGTGTCCCAGCCCGAGTACGACGGCTCGGGCGCGCGGCAGAACAAGCTCAAGCCGCTGTGGGCCGTGCGCTTCGGCCGCGTGCGCATCAGCACTTCGGGTGCCGGCGGCCTACTGGGGTTCGGCCAGGAAGAGTCGGCCGGCGGCGCAAGCACGCAGTTCGTCGACAACGAGAAGGTCCGCGCCGGCATCGCGCTGCGGGTCGACAGCGGCCGCAAGAGCGGCGACGCTGGCACGACGCGCGGTCTTCCGGACGTCAAGCGCACGCTGCGGGCGCGGCTGTACGCCAGCTACAGCCTGACCCGTGACCTGACGCTGAACGGCTCGCTGTCGCAGGACCTCATCGGCCGGCGCGGCGGCATGACGCTCGGGGCCGACGTCGGCTGGCGCTTCTACCGCAGCCCCACACTGGAGTGGACCACCGGCTTCGGCGTCTCGGCTGGCAATGCGCAGAACCTGCGCAGCTACTTCGGCGTGCCGGAATCCGCTGTGGAGGCCAGCGGCAAGCCGGCCTACGAGCCCGGCGCCGGGCTGCGCGACGTGCATGCAGGTATCGGCTTCATCAGGCCCATCACCAAGCATTGGTTGGCCTATGGCTCGGTGGGCGCCAGCCGCTTGCTCGGGCCGGCCGCTGACAGCCCGCTGACGCAGAACCTCTCTGGCTACTCGGCTGCGGTCGGGATCGCCTGGCGCAACTGACCGGCGCCACGGCACCACCCAGCGACTTCAAGTCGCGCGCCGGCGTGCCGGGCCGCGGTATGGTGTTTCCGTCGTGTGGTGGCCGGGGCTTTGTGTGCTATGTTGCCTGGGCGTCAGTTCCACGGAGGCCCCCCATGAAAGTCGTCGATATCCTGCGTGTCAAAGGCGGCACACTGTTCACGGTCTCACCCGACGAGCCGCTGAAGGAGTCGCTGGACGTGATGGCCGAGCGCGACATTGGCTCGCTCGTCGTCATGGAGCATGGCGACCTGGTGGGCATGCTGACCTTCCGCGAAGTTATCCAGGCCGTCGTCAAGAATGGCGGCTCGGTCGGCACGACCATCGTCCGCACCGTCATGGACGACGCGCCGCTGACCTGCACGCCCGAGACCGAGATCGACGAAGTGCGCCGCATGATGCTCGGCCGGCACGCGCGCTACATGCCGGTGCTCAACGGCCGCACGCTGATGGGGGTGATCTCCTTCTACGACGTCGCCAAGGCCGTGGTGGACAGCCAAGACTTCGAGAACCGCATGCTCAAGGCCTACATCCGTGACTGGCCGCTGGAAGAGGGCGCGGAACAGCCATCCGCGTCGTAGTGATGCCGGCCGCCAGCGCTGCGTGCGGCGGGGTTCAGGCGACGCCCGCCGCTGGCAGCGCGCGGTTGACGAAATAGTCAGGCCTGAAGGCCCGTGTGATGCCGATGGCCGGCATCAGACGGTCTAGGTGCCTGCGCATGGCCTGCTTGGCGAGTTCCGCGTCGCCTAGGTTCAGCGCCTGCAGCACTTCGGCGTGCCCTTCCAGCGTGCTGGCCATGCGGCCTTCGATCGGCGCCGTCAGCCGCCTCACGCGGTCGATCTGCATCTTCACCTGCAGGATGTTGCGCCACACGCCGGGGAGTCCGGCAATGTCGGCCAGCGTCGCGTGGAAGGCGTCGTCGGCCTCATGGAAGGACTGGCTGTCGCCCGCCAGCAGGCAGCGGCGCTCGCGTTCGAGCACGTCGTCCAGCAAGGCCAGCTTGTGGCTGTCGATGCGCGCCACCACCTTCTCGACGATGGCCACTTCGAGCGCGGAGCGCACGAGCAACGCTTCCTCGAGCTCGTCCACCGGGATGCGCGACACGAAGGTGCCCACCCGCTGGACGATGTCGATCAGGCCTTCGTCCGCCAGCCGCTGAACCGCCTCGTGCACCGGCGTGCGGCTCACGCCGTGCAGGGCGGCTATTTCCAGCTCCACCACGCGCGATCCGGGCGGCATCTCCAATTCGAGAATGCGCCGCCGCAGGTCGAGGTAGACGCGCTGGGAAGCGCTGGCTGCACCTGGCTCGGCGGTCTCGGGTTTGCGTGGAATCGTCACTTTGATGGGCGAAAGTGAAGGCGGCCCGTCCCCGAAAGAAGGCGGGCCGCCAGATCGCGGAATTATCCGGGTCGCCCCGTGGCGCAGGCCGCGGAGTTGCCCCAGGGGCCGGGGCTTACCAGCTGGTGCCGCCCGGGCTGGTCAGCGTTGGGAAGTCCACGTAGGCCTTGCTGCAGTCGATGACCTTGCTGGCATCGACGGCTTGCGTGGCCTGGCCGGTGACCTCGATGCGGCGGTCGGCATCGGAGACCAGCGGCAGGTTGGTGCCCTTGAGGGTCAGCTTGGCGTCCGACGCCGTCACGCTCATCGCGTCGGGCTTGGCCGCGATGACGTTGTTCAGCGCCATGACCAGCGGATTGGCCGGGTTGCTGAGGCCGCCGGTGTTGGCCTGGAAGCCTTCGAAGCGCAGCTTGCTCGAACCTTCGATCAGCATGTTGTTGATCGTGATGTCGTGGAAGTTCGGGATCAGCGGGCCCGAACTCGGCAACGCCTTGGTGCTGTAGTACGGCGTGAACAGCAGCGCGTTGAGCGTGTTGCGTGCACAGATGTTCGTGTAGGTCACGTTGTAGACCTCGCCGCCGCGTGCGTAGTCGGACTTGATGCGCAGCGCTTCCTCGGCCCCGTCGAAGCTGTTGTCGTAGACGTGGATGTTGGCGACGCCGGCATTGGTCTCGCTGCCCACCGAGATGCCGTGGCCCCAGTAGATGTGGTTGTGCGCAATGATGAAGCCGTACTTGCGGTCGCTGCGCGCATCGCGGTCGCCGTCCACGCCGATCAGCCCAGAGCCCTTGGGGCTGGGGTTCTGGCTGCCCTTGATCGCGATGTCGTCATCCCCGGTGGAGATGAAGTTGTACGCGAACACGACGTTCTTCAGGTAGCCGTCGAACGACATCGCGGCAGCGGAGGTCGTCGTGCTGCCAGTGGTCAGCTTGTTGCTGGCGAGGCCGCCGGCGGAGCCCGGGTCGAAGGCGTCGGTGTTCTTGACGTTGTCTTCGTTGAAGGTTTCGCCGGTGTAGAGCGGGTTGCCGTTGCCGGCCGGGTTGGCGAAGGCCGCGCGCGATGGCGTCTGCACCTTGACGCCCCAGACCGTGAACCCGTCGATGCCCGAGGGCACGACATGGAAGTTGGCGCTGTTGTTCAGCGTGATGCGGTAGAGCGTCAGGTTCTTCGCGTAGTTGAAGACCATCATGCGGAAGTTGGACTGCGACGCCGCGCCGGTCGTGCCGTTCTCCACCATGTTGCCCAGGTAGGCCAGATCCCACCAGGTCATGTTGCGCACGGTGGACTTCGAGTCCACCACGGTGCCGCCGTTGTCGCAGGGCGTGCCGTCGGCCGCAAAGGTGCTCGTCGCGTAGGCCGCGTACGTGTTGGAGCAGGTCAGGTCGACCTTCATCATCGGGTAGAACCGATTGCTCGTGACAATCTCGGCGTAGGCGCGGCTGTCGATGGCACCATCGCCCATGACCGCGGAGTTCACGAGGTTGCTGCCGCCGATCAGCGGCTTGCAGTTGCCCGAGCTGCCGGCCTTGGCGCCGACTTGCGTGTTACCGCAATAGGTCGTGGCACCGCCGTTGTAGAGCATGACGTCGCGGCTGGCGAACAGCGTGACGCCCTTGTCGATCCACAGAGTGACGCCGGAGGGCAGCGTCAGCGGGCCGGAGATGAAGGCGTTGCCCGCGCCGGTGCTGCTGACCACCAGCCGCACGGCGAACTTGCTGGCCTTGTACTTGGGCTTGGCGAGCTCCTCGCCGCTGACGCCGGAGATGTTCTTGTTAGCCACGGCGGCGGCCTTCTGGTCGGCCGTCGCGGCGGCGTCTGCACTGGCGATTGCCGCGCCGACCTCGCTGTCCACGCCGGCGCCGCAGGCGTCCAGCGCGGCCTGGATGCGGGCCTGGTCGGGGTTCGCAACGGCCGGCGTGATGGCCACGCGGTTGCCGCTGACGGACGGGTCGGCTTCCGGCGGCAAGGCACCGTCAGGACGCTTGACGTACTTGTCGCTGGCTTCCAGCGTTGCGCAAACCTGCGCGCTGGTGGGCAGCGTGGGCTCCGCCGGCAGGTCCGGATCGAAGGACGTGGTGCCGACCTGGAAAGGCTTGGCGGTGTCGTAGCTGACGGCCGTGGTGGGGTTGTCACCGCCGCCGCCGCAGGCGCTGAGTACCAGGCTCAGCGTGGCCAGGCTCAGCCCGGCGAGCTGGCCCAGGGTCTTGTGGGAATGCATGTCTTGTCTCAATGAAAAGGTGAAGGTCGACTTCAGAGGCGATCAGAAGCTGGCGATCAGGCCCACGCCGAAGGCGCGCGGGCTGTCGCCGGGCGACAGGTAGGCGTCGGCGCTGCCGGCGTTCGCGCTGTACAGCGGGGCCTGGCCGAGGTTCACGCCTTGCTGCGAGTGGTTGCGGATGCGGGTGCCGTAGGCGTAGACGGTCAGCAGGTCGTTCAGGCGCAACTTGGCGCCGACCGAGGCCTGCGAGGCGCGGTAGTCATCCGGCGCGCCCACGGCGGCATTGCTCAGGCGGCCGAGCGTGCCGACCGAAGCCATCAGCGTCGTGCGCTCGCCAACGCGTTGGGCGATGGACGCCATCGTGCCGGTCTGGTTCATGCGGCCGGTGTTCAGCGTCGGGTAGATATTGCCCGGGCCCGGCGGCACGAACTGCTGGAAGCCGTAGCGGGCCTGTTCCACGCCCAGGCCCAGCGTCGTGCCGGTTGGCAGGTCATAAAGCGCGACGATCTTGGCAAAGCGCGTGTTGGCGCCGTCCTGGCCGGTCGTGCGGAAGCCCCAGCCCTGCAAGCCCTTGTCGATGTCGACGCCGGTGCTTTGCTGCTGGTCCAGACCCACGCCGATCTGCAGCGGGCCCAGGCTGTACTTGGCAGCTAGAGAGAAGCGGCCGCGATTCAGCCCGCCGTTGCGTGACTCGTCGAAGCCGTAGGAGGCCGCCGCCTGCAGGCCGTTCCACACCGGGGAGAAGTAGTGGACCGAGTTCTTGTAGCGGGCCTCGCCACGGCTGAACACGCTGTAGGCGTTGCCGCTGACCTGGGCGGACGTGTTGTTCCACAGGTCCAGCCCCTGGACACTCAGGCCGAGGTTGCCACCGAGCGCGCCGCCCGAGCCGACGAGGCTGCGGTACGCGGAGTCGTAGTTGCCTACAAGCAGGCGGCCGAAGCGGACATGCTCCAGGCCGACATAGCTGTTGCGCGAGGTCAGCGTGGACGTGGAGCCGTTGTCGCCGATGCCGCCCTGGTCGAAGTTGTTCAGGCTGGCTTCGAGCTGCAGCACGGCCTTGAGCTCCGCATCGACGGCGAAGCTGCTGTAGACGCCCAGGCGGGAGTTGCCGTCCGTCACACGGCCGCGTTGCCGATAAGGCGTCGTGCCACCCTTGGCCTCGACGGATTCGATCTCCGCATTGACGAAGCCGTAGACCTTGTAGCTGAGTGCGCCGGCATCGGCAGCCTGGGCCGCCGGGAGTGCCAGCATGAGGGTGGCGGCCAGGGCCGCTGCGGCGGTGGCCGCAGGGCGGCGCGTGAAGGAGGTGAGAGTCCTCATGGGTGGTTCCTCGGGTTCAGGTAAGGGTGGACGTCCCGCGCCAGGTACGGCGACGGGGCGAGGGCGCTGCTCAGGTCCGCGCGGTGCGCGGATCTGTGGGATGAATGGGGTGTTGCGCGGTTGCCATGCCCGGCGCGCGCATCAAGACGGTGCGCGTCAAGTTGTTCACGAAGGCGGCGTAACCGACCAGCTAACCGGTGGGGCGCGCCCGTCGAACGGGGCTTTGCATGCGATTCTTTTCAAACCTGCACGGCAGCTGCACGTTTGAGGTGCAGCCCTGTCGCCGGGCAAGGCGTGCATATATGACGTTTCGGAGGCGGTGGTTGTTGGGACTGCTGAAATATCAATATAATAGCGCTGATATTTCAACGGGGCAACATGCCCGCGGCTGGGATGGCGTCGTTCGTGACGTGATGCTCAACCGGCTGGCCGATGGCCGGCCGGGTTGGGACGGGCGGATCGATGCTTCTTCTTGCAGGCCGCATGAAGGCGCTAAGGAGCGACCAATGACAAACATCTCAGGGCCGGCGAGGCCTTGGAAGATCGCCCATCAACTGATGCTGGCGTTCGGCATTGCCGCGGTACTCATGGCCGGCATCGGCGTGTTCAGCCTCACGAGGTTGCGTGAGCTGAGCACCATGCAGACGAACATGTACAAGGAGGAAGTGGTGCCCCTGGCGCTGTTGCGCACCGCGTCCTGGCAGGCCGCGACGCATTTCCGCCGCTCCTACCCGTTCATCCTGAAAGCCGACGAAGCGTCGCGTGCGGAGACGCTGGAGCTCAACCGCAAGAGCGCCGACGAGGTGCTGAAGGCCGTGAGCTTCGAGCGCGCCCACCCCGTCGGGCCCGCGCACGAGCAATTGCTCGCCGAATTCGACACCCTCTGGCAGCAATACACCGAGTCGGTGACCCGGTTGCAGAAGGCGGCATCCGCCGGTGACAACGCGGCCGCCTTCGACGAACTCAACAAGGCGACAGACCCGCTGCACGTCAAGGTGCGCAAGCTCATGGTGCAGCTGGGCGAGATGCGCGAAGCCTCCGCCCGGGATCGCGCCGAGGCAGGCGCGGCGCTCGTCACAGGCCAGGCCCGCTGGCTGACCGGCATGGTCGTCATCAGCCTCGCGCTTGCCGGGCTGGCCGCCTGGTGGGTGACGCGGCGCATCACGCGCGCGCTGGGTGCCGAGCCTGCGGAGGCGCAGCAGTTCGTCGCGCGCATTGCGGCCGGCGACCTGATGGCGCACGTCGAGCGCCGCTCCGGTGATGACAGCAGCCTCGTGGCCCATCTGGCGTTGATGCGCGAGCAGCTGAGCCGGGTCATCGCCGGTGTGCGCGACGGCGCTGACCAGGTGGCGTGCGCGTCGAGCGAGATCGCCCAGGGCAATCTGGACCTGAGCCAGCGCACCGAGCGCCAGGCCAGCGCGCTGGAGGAGACCGCTTCCGCCATGGAAGAGCTAGGCTCCACCGTGCACCAGAGCGCCGACTCCGCGCACGAGGCTGAGCGCCTGGCGCTGGATGCGGGCCGCATCGCGCAGCAGGGCGGCGAGACCGTCCGGCGTGCCGTGGACAAGATGGGCGAGATCCGCGAAGGCTCCAGCCGCATCGCCGAGATCACCGGCATGATCAACGGCCTGGCGTTCCAAACCAACCTGCTGGCGCTCAATGCAGCGGTGGAAGCGGCGCGCGCCGGTGAGCAGGGCCGCGGCTTCGCCGTGGTGGCCGCCGAAGTGCGAAGCCTGGCGCAGCGCAGCGCCGAAGCGGCCAAGCAGATCAGCCAGCTCATCAATGCCAGCGTGTCGCAGGTGGGTGAAGGCGTCGGTCTTGTGCAGGAGGCTGGCACCGTCATGGTCGATCTGCGCGGGGCTATCCAGCGTGTCGAGACGGCGATGTCGGAGATCAGCGTCGCCGCCCAGCAGCAACGCCTGGGCATCGACCAGGTGGGCGCGGCTGTCCAGGACATGGACCAAGCCACCCAGCAGAACGCTGCGCTGGTGGAGCAGACGGCGGCCGCCGCAACCAGCCTGCAGCGCCAGGCTTCGCGACTGGTGGATGCGGTGTCCGTGTTTCGTCTCGAGGCCACCCGCTAAACTGCCGTGCTGCCCGCGCCGGCTGCCTGCTGGTTGCGGCCCTGGTTCCATGTATCGCCGCGCGCCCTGGGGGCAACGGCGGTTCTTCCTGGGTTACTCCCATGTCCGGCAGCACCTTCGGCGAACTCTTCCGCGTCACTAACTTCGGCGAAAGCCATGGCCCGGCCATCGGCTGCGTCATCGACGGCTGCCCCCCGGGCCTCACCCTCAGCGAGGCCGACATCCAGCCCGAGCTGGACCGCCGCCGCCCGGGCACCAGCCGCCACGTCACGCAGCGCAACGAGCCCGACGCGGTCCGCATCCTGTCCGGCGTCTACGAGGGCGTCACGACCGGCACGCCGATCTGCCTGCTGATCGAGAACACGGATCAGCGCAGCAAGGACTACGGCAACATCCTCGACACCTTCCGCCCGGGCCACGCCGACTACACCTACTGGCGCAAGTATGGCGTGCGTGATCCGCGCGGCGGCGGCCGTTCCTCGGCGCGGCTGACGGCGCCGATGGTCGGTGCCGGTGCTGTGGCCCGCAAGTGGCTGCGCGAGAAGTTCGGCACCGAGTTCCGCGGCTGCATGACGCAGCTGGGCGAGGTCGAAATCCCGTTCGAGGGTTGGCAACACGTCGGCGCCAACCCCTTCTTCGCGGCCAATGCCAGCAGTATCGACGCGCTCGAAGCCTACATGGACGCCTTGCGCAAGTCAGGCGACTCCGTCGGCGCGCGCATCCGCGTCGAAGCCACGAACGTGCCGGTGGGCCTTGGCGAGCCGCTGTTCGACAAGCTGGATGCCGACATCGCCTATGCGCTGATGGGCATCAACGCCGTCAAGGGCGTGGAGATCGGTGCCGGCTTCGATGCCGTGGCGCAGAAGGGCAGCGAGCACGGCGACGAACTGACGCCGACGGGCTTTGCCAGCAACAACGCCGGCGGCGTACTGGGCGGCATCTCCACCGGCCAGGACATCGTGGCCGAGATCGCCATCAAGCCCACCAGTTCGATCCGCAGCCCCAAGGCCAGCGTCGACCGCGCGGGCAACCCGACCAGCGTGGAAACCTTCGGCCGCCACGACCCCTGCGTCGGCATCCGCGCCACACCCATTGCCGAGGCCATGCTGGCGCTGGTGCTGATGGACCATGCGCTGCGCCACCGCGCGCAATGCGGCGATGTGGCGCTGCCCGTCGCGCCCATCCCCGGGCATCGGTAACACCTGCCTGCTGCGCAAGCCGGGCGCGCAGGTCGCGCCGGTCCCTGGGAAGCCACCGCCTTGCATTTGACGATTCAGCCGGTCCATCAGCTCTCGGCCCAGCGCTGGGATCAGATCTGGGCCTTCACGGCCGCCTACGCCAGGACTTCTCGCGGCTTCTTCGAAGAGATGCTGCGTGCCAAGTCGCATGTCGCTCTCGTGTACACCGACAAGGGCCGGCAGACGCTCGTGGGCACGGCGAGCATCGATACGCGGGTCGTGTCATTCGAAGGCCGGGATGTCGTCATGATCTACACGGGCGACGTGCTGCTGCGCGAAGACATCCGTGGCCGCAACGTGCTTCAACGGGTCGGCCTGATCTGCTTTCTGCGCGCGCGACTGCGCCATCCGTTCAAGCGGATCTACTGGTTCCTCGGCGCATCGACGCACCAGGCCTACCTCGTGTTGGCACGCGGCCTGTGCAGCTATTGGCCCCGGCCCGAGCTCTCCACGCCAGCGGCCATGGAGCGGCTGCGCGACCGGTTCGCGCGGGTGGTCCTGCCGCAACTGTGGGATGCGGTCGACGGCGTCTTCCGCACCGGCGGCACCAAGCTGCTAAACAGCCTGCAGACGCCCTTCACGCCGCGGGAGCTGCAGGACCCGCACATCCGCTTCTTCTTGGCGCGGAACCCGGGCTACGCCCAGGGCGATCTGCTGGCCTGTCTCGCACCACTGGACCTCGGTAACTGGATCAGCATCCTCCGCAGCGGCATCGCGCGGTACTTCCGGCGCCGGCGTCGCTGACGACTGCGGCACGCGCCGTCAACCCGTCGCGCAGTGGAGGCCCGCCGGCCTGATCTCGGGCCTGTGCATCTCAGCCCCCGCAATCCGCGTTTCGTCACTCTGAGGATGCATCCTGCCCCCTTGCATTTCTAGACTGCGCCGGTCAGTTTCAGAACGAGTCCTGGGGGAGTCATGCGCAAGTCCGTCAAGTTGGGTGGCATCGCGGCCGTCGTGCTGCTGGTGGGTGGCGCCGGCGTGGCCGTCATGGCCAGCAAGGGTGACGGCCCCAAGAAGCCCGGTGAGGAGAAGGCCAAACCGGCGCTGGAGTTCGTCGCCAGCGAGGTCGTCAAGCCCGTTGTCACGGCCATGCCGGCCACCATCGAGTTCAGCGGCCCGCTGGTGGCGCCAGGCACAGTGGTCGTCCGTGCCAAGTCCAACGGCACGCTGCTGACGCTGGCCGTCGGCGAAGGCAGCCGTGTGAAAGCCGGCCAGGCGCTGGGCCAGGTGGACCTCGAAGAGCTGCGCTACCGCATCGCCGAGCGCCATGCCAGCGCGGAGGCCTTGCGCGCCCAGATGGAGCAGGCCGAACGCACCTACAAGGCCAATGAAGGCCTGGCGGCCAACAACTTCATTGCGCAGACGGCGCTGGACACCTCCCGCGCTGCCCTTGAAGCCGCACGCGCCAACTGGCGGGCCGCTCAGGCGCAGCTCGACACCACGCAGGTGACGATGCGCCAGGCGGCGCTGGTGTCACCCATCAATGGCATCGTCGCCAAGCGATATGCGGTACCCGGCGAAAAGCTGGCCGCCGAGCAGCAGATCCTGAACATCGTCGACCTCGCAAAGCTGGAGCTGGCCGGGCTGGTGGGAACGCATGAGGTGAGTCGCCTGCATCCCGGCATGCCGGTGCAGGTGAAGGTGGAGGGCGTGGATGAGCCCGTCGAGGCGCACATCTCGCGCATCGCGCCCGCCGCCGAGCCCGGGACGCGCTCCATCGGCGTCACGCTGGTGCTGGACAACCCCAAAGAGCTCTACCGTGCCGGCCAGTACGCCGTCGCCAAGGTTGTGCTGCCGGATGAGACGCAGCGCCTGACCGTGCCGATCGCCGCCATCAGCCGGAACTCCGGCCAGGAGCAGGTCTGGATGATCGAGAACGGCGCCCTCGCGCGCCGCATCGTGACGACCGGCCGCAGCGACGCCAGCCAGGGTCGCGTAGAGGTGCTCAGCGGGCTCAAACCCGAGGCGCAGGTGCTGGCCGCGCGCTTCGACAACCTGCGCGAGGGCGATCCGGCGCAGGTGGTGGCGGCCAAGTCCGCCAGGGTGGCCAGCGCCGCATCGGCGCCGGTCCAGCAGTGAGGGGCACGCCATGTGGATGACCCGCGTTTCCATCCAGAACCCCGTCTTCGCGACGATGGTCATGGTGGCCCTGTGCGTGCTGGGCCTGTTCTCCTATGCGCGCCTGGGCGTCGAGCAAATGCCCGATATCGCCTTCCCCGGCGCCGGCATCGACATCCGCTACCCCGGTGCCTCGCCCGAGGCCGTCGAGCGTGAAGTGGCCAAGCCGCTGGAAGAGGCGCTCAACAGCATCGCGGGCATCGAGCGCATCCAGTCACGCAGCTTCGAGGGCCGCGTGCAGGCCAGCGTCGAGTTCGGCCTGAACACCGACATGAGCCGCGCGATGCAGGACCTGCGCGACCGCGTCGCCGCGGCGCAGGCCGCCTTCCCCAAGGACGTGAAGCCGCCGTCGGTGTCGCGCTTCCAGAACGACAACGCGCAGCCGGTCGTCGTCATGGCGCTGCTGAGCGGCACGCGCGGCCCGCGCGAGCTGTCGATGATGGCCGACCTCATTGTCTCCAAACGCCTGGCGCGTGTGGAGGGCGTGGCCAAGGTGGACGTGGGCGGCATGACGACCCGCGAGGTGCGCATCGACCTCGACCCGATGCGGCTGCGCGCCTACGGCGTGACGCCGGCCGAGATCGCGAAGGCGCTGAACGACGCCAACAGCGACCAGCCGGTCGGCCTGTTGTCCGACCAGACGGCCGACGCCATCCTGCGCGTGGAAGGCCGCGTGAAGGACCCCAAGGCCTTCGGGCAGATGGTCGTCGCGCGTCGCGGCAACCTGGCGCTGACGCTGAACGACCTGGGCACGCTGGTCGAGCGCGAACGCGAGGTGGAAAGCATCGCCCGCATCAACGGCCAGCCCGCCGTCAGCTTCAACATCTTCAAGCAGCAGGACGCCAACATCGTCGCCACCGGCGACGCCGTCAAGGAGGCCATGGAGGAGCTGCGCCAGGTGCTGCCCAAGGACGTGGAGCTGCGCCTGATCTATGCCAACAGCGACTTCGTCAAGGGCTCGCTGGACGGCCTTCGCCACACGTTGATCGAAGGCGCGCTGCTGACGGTGGCCATCGTCTTCCTGTTCCTGCACAGCTGGCGCTCCACGATCATCACGGGCCTGACGCTGCCCATCGCCGTCATCTCCAGCTTCATCGCTGTGCATGCCTTCGGCTTCACGCTGAACTTCATGACGATGATGGCGCTGAGCCTGTGCATCGGCCTGCTCATCGACGACGCCATCGTCGTGCGCGAGAACATCGTGCGTCACGTCGGCATGGGCAAGAACCACCACCAGGCCGCGGCCGACGGCACCAATGAGATCGGCCTGGCCGTCATGGCGACGACCTTCGCTATCTGCGCCGTGTTCGTGCCGGTGGCCTTCATGGGCGGCATCATCGGCAAGTTCTTCTATCCGTTCGGCATCACGGTCGCCGTGGCGGTGCTGGTGAGCCTGTTCGTTAGCTTCACGCTGGACCCGATGCTGTCCTCCGTCTGGCATGACCCGCCGAATGCGCGCATCCGCTACTGGCCGGTCGTCGGCCATTTGATCCGCGGCACCGACTGGGCGATGGACCGCTTGCACAACGGCTACGCCCGCCTCATCGGCTGGGCCTTCTCGGGCCGTCGCTACCGCGTCTTCGTGCCGCCCATCCCGGCCTATGGTCGCCCGTTCGACGCGCATGGGCGCCGTGACACGACGTCCCCGCGCCGGCTGCGCTTTGCGACGCTGACGCCACGCGGCCTCGTCATGTGGGGCGCCTTCGCCAGCTTCGTCGTGGCGCTGATGCTGGCGCCCATGGTGGGCAGCGAGTTCATGCCGCAGACGGACAACAGCTTCACACAGGTCAACCTGCGTATGCCGGTGGCCAGCAGCATTGAGCGCGGCAGCGCAAAGGTGGCCCAGGTCGAGCAGATCCTGAAGGGCTATCCGGAGATCAAGACCGTCTCCACGGTCGTGGGCAGCTCCGGTGAGGGTCTGGCCACGGGCCGCAACCAGGCGTCGCTGAACATATCGCTAGTGGACCGCAGCGAGCGCAAGCGCACGCAGAAGGAGATCGAGGACGCCATTCGGGCCGACATCGCCAAGATCCCCGGCATCGAGGTCAGCGTCGGCTTCGACCGGCCGATCTGGATCACCATCCTCGGCACCGATCCCGAAGTGCTGACGCAAACCGCCAAGGACCTCGTCGAGAAGATCAAGAAGATTCCCGGCGCGGTCGACGTCGACACGACCGTCAAGCCCGGCCTGCCGGCGTTTGCCGTGCGGCTGAAGGATTCGGCCATCCGCGAGCTGGGCCTGACCGCGCCGCAGATCGCGTCGTCCCTGCGCGCCTACGTCAACGGCGAGATCGCCACTTACTGGACGACGCCGGACGGCAACCAGGTCGAGGTGCTGCTGCGCCTGCCGCGCGACCAGCGTGAGCGCATCGAGCAGATGAGCAAGCTGCCCGTGGCCTTCTCCAAGGATGGCGCACCGATCACGCTGGATCAGGTCGCCACCATCGAGCCGGTGTTCAACCCGGAGGTCATCCGCCGCGAGAACCTGCAGCGCCGCGAAGCCGTGTTTGCCGGTGTGCAGGGGCGCCCCAGCGGCGATGTGAATGCCGAGGTGCAAAAGCTCATCAAGGCGACACAGCTGCCACCCGGCACCAGCTTCAAGGTGGACGGCGCCGGCAAGCAGCAGGCCGAGGCCTTCAACGGCCTGCTGGCGGCCATGGGCCTGGCGGTCATCTTCATCTACATCGTGCTGGCCAGCCAGTTCGGCAGCTTCCTGCAGCCCATCGCCATCATGGCCAGCCTGCCGCTGGCGCTGATCGGCGTCATGCTGGCGCTGCTGCTGTGGCGCTCGACGTTGAACGTGTTCTCGATGATCGGCCTCGTCATGCTGATGGGCCTGGTGACGAAGAATGCGATTCTCCTGGTGGATTTCGCCAACCACGCCCGCAAGGCCGGTGCGACGGTGGCCGATGCGCTGCGTGAGGCCGGCCTCATCCGCATGCGGCCCATCATCATGACCACGGCCGCCATGGTGTTCGGCATGCTGCCGATGGCCATCGCGCTGAACGACGGCGGCGAGATCCAGGCGCCAATGGGCCGCGCCATCATCGGTGGCGTCATCACGTCGACGCTGCTGACGCTGGTCGTCGTGCCGGTGCTCTACAGCTATCTGGTGCGCGACAAGAAGCCGGCGGCCAGGCCTGCCGCAGCGCAGGGTGCTGGCACGGCGCTGCCGCTGCATGGCATGCCCGGCGCGATGCCGGCGGACAAGGACTGATTTCCCTCGAGCGCTTCAGCGCTTTCGGGCCGGCCGCGCGAGCAGCCGGCCCTTTTTGATGGCCGGCGGCTCAGGGCTCCAGGTCCAGCTTGCCGTTCAGGTGCTCCGGTGGGGCAACGCTGCGCATCCACTTGACGGACTCGACGCGCCAGCGCGGGTCGGCCTGCTTCAGCAGCGCATAGACGCCCGGCAGGTGGTCTGAACCATAGGTCAGGAAGATCTTGTCGTGCGGGTCGGCCAGCAGGCGCTGTACGAGCTGGCGGTTGCGGAAGTCAATGGTCACCGCGTCGAACGGGTCGCGCGGGCGGGCCTTGGCGCTGCGCGGGCGCAGCAGCAGCGTCAGCAGGCCCCGGCAGACCGTGCCGGCGACGGCCTGCTGCCGCTCGTCGCCGCGCCGCTGCCAGGCCACGAAGGCGGCAAGCCGCTGGTTGCCGATGGACGGCACACTGCGCGTCGCCTCGCGATCCTGCATCGCCTCGACGAAGCTCATGTCCGTCGCCAGCAGCCGGTCGAACTCCTGACGCAACGCCTGCGAGGACACGTCCGCAGCCACATGCCGCTCGGGATGCAGCCGCCTGTCGATCTCCAGCGGCTCGAAGTAGCTGGCCTGGAAGACCAGGCCGCAGGTCGAGGCCAGTTGCTCATAGGCGCGGGCCAGGTCCTCGCCGGTGCCGAGGTACTCGCTGAGCCAGGCGTCCGCGCGCTCGTCCGGCAGCACGCCCTCGTAATAGATGACCGAGCCCTCCATCAGCGCCTTGCCGGCGTCGAAGACGATTGAGCGGAAGAAGGCGTCGGTGCCGACATGCATCATGCCCTGGAAGGTCAGCGTGCGATCGCCGTTGCTCAGCACGACCTGCGGCTGGATCGGCGGCTTCAGCCAGGTGACCACCGCGAGGTAGTAGATCGGCGCCGCCGTGGCCACGCTGGCCAGGCCGTAGGTGAGCAAGGTGACTCTCACCCAGGGCCAGACGCCGCGCCGTGGGCGACGCCGCGCCCACCACGCCGCCGGCAGCGCCAGCACTGCCGCGGCGCCCAACAGCGCCGGCGGCAGCCACACCGCGATGGCCAGCAGCACCGGCAGCGCCGCCAGGGTCAGCAGCGCCAGGCAGAAGGCCAGTATGGCGCCGACCTGCAGTCTCAGGCGGTCATGAATCTTGGCGGGCCGGGCGGCCTGCATCGGGGTGGTCTGACTCAATGGATCCGGCTCCTCGGGGTGCATCCTGACATGACCGCGAACCCGCTCGCCCGGCCTCAGTGGCCGGCGCCGAGCCGCTCAAGCGACTGCTTGAGCTGCACGAAGGCCGGAGACGCCCGCAGCGCCGCGGCGCCAGCGCGCTGCAGCTCGACAACGTCATGCGCCTCGATCGTGAACGCCGTCGGCACGCGCAGCAGCGAATGGCGGATTTTGTCGTCCGGCACGTCGTGCAGGCTGACGTTGATGGTGTGGATCTCTGCGTCCGCCGCGAATGGGCTGCCCGGCTGGCCGCGCATGCGCTGGATCTCCTCGCGCCAGCGTCGCTGGTCGTCGGTGAGCATCGCCAGCGTGATTTGGGTCTCCCGAGAGCCGGCACCGAAGATCAGCGACTCCAGCACCTGCGTCGTCGTGGGAATGCGGTCGCTGTTGTCCACCCGCTCGGACAGCCCGCGCTCGGAGTTCACCGTCACGAGGATGAGTCGGCGGATGGTGCCGGGCTTGGCATCGGCGAAGCTGGCGGTCATCGAGCCCGTGGCCACCAGCCGGTCCAGCATGAGCCGCACGCCGAGGTTGTCCGTCACACCGCCATCCACGAGGTGGATGTAGGGCCGATCGCGGGCATTGCGGTAGCTTTCGACGCTGTTTTGCAGCATGCGGGCGCGGTAGTCCTGCGCGGCCGGGGTGGCCGCCGGCAATGCATGCTCGCAGGCGTCGGCGTGATTGCGCACCGTCACGGGCGACAGCAGCAGCGGCACGGCCGACGACGCCGCCACCGCGAACGACAGCGGCGTGGCGCCGAGGTCCGAGCAGATCAGCTGGAATTGTTCGGCGGTGAAGTCGAACGGCGCGCCGGTGGTCAGGTCTGTCGCCGTGATCATCAGCTCGGGTGCACCGGGGCGCTTGAGCACGTCGGCGAAGGTGCGACCCTCGAACAATTCGTCGAAGCGCTGCGCGAGGATCTGCGTGCGCCCATACCAGGGCGAGGTCAGCTTGTACAGGCGCTCCGGCCACAGCGCCTCGCGGATGAGGCGGCTCTCGAAGGGCACCATCAGGAAGTCGGGTTCGAAGCGGTCCAGCGTGGCATCGCCGAAGGCCGCGAAATGAGCCGCCAGGATGCTGCCGCCCGACACGCCGCTGACCAGGGCGACATGGTCCAACAACGACGAGGTCTGACCGTCGAGCGTCAGCGTCGTGGCCTTGAGTTCGCGCAGCACGCCCAGCCCAAAGGCCGCGGCCCGCGCCCCGCCGCCGGACAACGTGACCGCCATCGTGACCGGCTGCGTCGCTGCGGGCGGCAGGCGGTGCCGTTCCGCGCCGCGCGCCTGCTGTGACACCGCGGCGGCGGGCGGTAGCGGCTGGTTGATCCAGGGGCGGTGGCTGGAGCAGCCCGCCAGCGCCGCCAGCGCTGCCGCGCCACTCCATCGCATCCACCGCCGTACTGCCGTCATCACCGTCATGCGCTTCCGTGATCCCGCGGGGGGAACCGCCCCTCGCGGCGCGCACTGTAGGCGATGGCCGGCCGGGCTTGCCAAGCAGCGGCAATGGCAAGCACAATCGCGCCCGCTCCGGGGTGCCCGGGCCTGGCTGACAAGCGAGGCCCCGACGCTGAGACGGTCATTGAAGACCGAACCCGTGAACTTGAACCGGCTAATACCGGCGTAAGGAGAGCGCATGCCATGAGGGCGTGCTGGCGAGGGCTGACCTCGCCCGTGCATCCGTAGGCGGCCACGGAGCAACCCGACCACCGCTCCAGGAGACCGCCGCCGTGAATGCCCTCGAATCCCACGCCTCGCTCGATGAGCGCCTGTCGTTGACGCGGGAGCCGTTCCCAGCGTCCCGCAAGACCTACGTTACCGGCAGCCGCCCCGACGTGCGCGTACCGATGCGCGAGATCGCGCTGAGCAACGGCGAGGCCGTCGTCGTGCACGACACCTCCGGCCCTTACACCGACCCCGCCGCGGCGATCGACGTGCGTCGCGGCCTGCCGCCCCTGCGGTCCAGCTGGATAGCCGACCGCGCCGACAGCGAGACCTACGCGGGCCGCACCCGCGTCGCGTTGGACGACGGCGGCAGGGATGACAGCGAGCGCATCGCCCGGCTTCGTGCCGAGGCCGCCGCGCTGCAGCGCCCGCCGCGCCGTGCGCTGGCGGGCGGCAACATCAGCCAGCTGCACTACGCCCGCCGGGGCATCGTCACGCCGGAGATGGAGTTCGTCGCGCTGCGCGAGAACGGCAGGCGCGAATGGATGCAGGCCTACCTCGGCGACGCCGAGCGCGAGGCCCGGCTGCGCGGCGACGCGCTGGGCGCCGCCATCCCCGACGTCATCACGCCCGAGTTCGTGCGCCAGGAGGTGGCGCGCGGTCGCGCCGTCATTCCCGCCAACATCAACCACACGGAGCTGGAGCCGACCATCATCGGCCGCAACTTCCTCGTCAAGGTCAACGCCAACATCGGCAACTCGGCCGTCACGTCCAGCATCGAGGAGGAGGTCGAGAAACTGGTGTGGAGCATCCGCTGGGGGGCGGACACGGTGATGGACCTCTCGACCGGTCGCAACATCCACACGACGCGAGACTGGATCGTCCGCAACTCGCCCGTGCCCATCGGCACCGTGCCGATCTACCAGGCGCTCGAGAAGGTGGGCGGCGTCGCCGAGGACCTGACCTGGGCCATCTTCCGCGACACGCTGATCGAGCAGGCGGAGCAGGGCGTCGACTACTTCACCATCCACGCCGGCCTGCGGCTGCCGTTCATCCCTATGACGACCAGGCGCCGCACGGGCATCGTGTCGCGCGGCGGCTCCATACTGGCCAAGTGGTGCATCACGCATCACCGCGAGAACTTCCTGTACACGCACTTCGAAGAGATCTGCGAAATCATGAAGGCCTACGACGTCACCTTCTCGCTGGGCGACGCCCTGCGCCCCGGCAGCGGCGCCGACGCCAACGACGAGGCCCAGTTCGCCGAGCTGCGCACTCTGGGCGAGCTGACGAAGGTGGCCTGGAAGCACGACGTTCAGACGATGATCGAAGGCCCCGGCCACGTGCCCATGCACCTGATCCAGGCCAACATGGCCGAGCAGTTGAAGCACTGCCACGAGGCGCCGTTCTACACGCTCGGTCCGTTGACCATCGACATCGCGCCCGGCTATGACCACATCGCCTCGGCCATCGGCGCGGCCATGATCGGCTGGATGGGCACCGCCATGCTCTGCTACGTGACGCCGAAGGAGCACCTGGGACTGCCGGACCGCGACGACGTGAAGCAGGGGCTCATCGCCTACAAGATCGCCGCCCACGCGGCCGACATCGCCAAGGGCCATCCGGGCGCCCGCGCGCGGGACGACGCGATGAGCAAGGCCCGCTTCGAGTTCCGCTGGAACGACCAGTTCGCATTGGGCCTCGACCCCGACACCGCGCGGGACTATCACGACGAGACGCTGCCCAAGGACTCGGCCAAAGAGGCGCATTTCTGCTCCATGTGCGGGCCGAAGTTCTGTTCGATGAAGATCACGCAGGACGTGCGCGACTATGCCGTGAGGAACGGCCTGGAGGCCGCTGACGTGGTGGCCGAGGGGATGGCGCAGAAGTCCGCCGAGTTCAAGGCGGCCGGCGGCGCCTTCTACATCCCGATCGCCGAGGCGTGATGCGCAACGTCGCGATTGCCGGCGCCGGCGTCATCGGCCGGCTGCTGGCGTGGCAACTGGCCAGGTCAGGTCACCGCGTGACCGTCATCGACCCGGCCACGGGGCCGGACGCGCCGGGGCCAGCCGCCCTGGTCGCGGCAGGCATGCTCAGCCCGGTGGCCGAACGCGAACATGCCGGGCCCGAGGTGGCGGCCCTGGGCTGGCGTTCGCTGCAGCTGTGGCCGCGAATCGCTCAGGCGCTGGGCCGGCCCGAGCTCGTGAGGGTCGACGGCAGCCTGTTGCTGGCCCATGGCAGCGACCTCGGCGCGGCGCAGCGCGTGCTGGCGCGCCTCAGCGACGGCCCCGAGCCGCTGGACCGGGCCGCGCTGGCGCGGCTGGAGCCGTCGCTGGCACCGGGCCTTAAGGCCTGGCTGCTGCCGGGCGAAGGCCAGGTGCTGCCGCGTGAAATGCTGGTTGCGCTGGCCGAGCAGGCGCCCGGCGTGGACTGGCGCTGGGGCCGGCACGCCGAGACCGTGCAGCCGCATCGCATCGCGCTCGACGACGGCTCGCACGTGGACGTCGACCTCGCCATCGACACCCGCGGCCTCGGCGCCCGGCCCGATGTCGTCGGACTGCGCGGTGTGCGCGGCGAGATCCTGTGGCTGCATGCGCCGGGCGTGCCGCTGCATCGGCCTGTCAGGCTGATGCACCCGCGCCACCGCGTCTACCTCGTGCCGCGGCCCGGGGACCTCGTCGTCGTCGGTGCGTCCGAGGTGGAGAGCGAGGACCGCTCGCCGGTGAGCCTGCGCAGTGCGGTCGAGTTGCTGGCCGCGGCGCACAGCGTCCTGCCGGCGCTGGCCGAGGCGCGCATCGTGCAGTTGGACACGCACCTGCGCCCGGCCTTCGCGGACCACCGCCCGCGCATCGACGCCGCGGCGGGCCTGCTTCGCATCAACGGGCTGTTCCGCCATGGCTGGCTGCTCGCACCAGCACTCGCGGAGGATGCGCTGCGTCATGCATGAATTCACCGTCAACCAGCAGCCGCAGCCATGGCGCGCGGGCCTGACGGTGGCGGCGCTGCTGGCCGAGCAGGGCCGGGAGGCCGACGCCGTGGCCACCGCGCTGAACGGCGTCTTCCTGCCCCGCTCACGGCGCGCGTCCACGCTGATCCAGCCGGGCGACGCACTGACGCTGATTCAACCCATCACGGGAGGCTGAATGCCATCACGCGACCTGCAAGCCGGCTGCTGCTGCCGTCATCCCCAGACCCTCGCCCACGCGGAGAACGCCGCATGACCTGGACCCTCTACGGCCGGCTTCTGAGCAGCCGATTCCTGCTCGGCTCTGCCGGCTATCCCTCACCAGACGTGCTGCGGCGTGCCGTGCGGACCAGCGGTGCGCAAGTCGTCACCTTGGGGCTGCGGCGCACGCTGGCGGCAGCGGGGGACAACGGCTTCGTCGCCGCGCTGCGGGCCGAGCTGCGGCAGTCTGGCGGCCACCTGCTGCCCAACACCGCCGGCTGCCGCACGGCCACGGAGGCCATCATCCTCGCGCAGATGGCCCGCGAGCTGTTCGAGACACCGTGGATCAAGCTCGAGGTGGTCGGCGACGAATACACGCTGCAGCCCGATCCGTGGGAGCTCGTCGCTGCGGCCGAGCAGCTCGTGAAGGACGGCTTCCAGGTCTTTCCGTACTGTACGGACGACCTCGTCACGTGCCGCCGCCTGCTGGACGTCGGCTGCGAAGTGCTGATGCCCTGGGGCGCGCCGATCGGCTCTGGACAGGGGCTACTGAACCCGTTTGCGCTGCGCACGCTGCGCGAGCGGCTGCCGGGCGTGCCGCTGATCGTCGATGCCGGCATCGGCGCGCCGTCGCATGCCGCGCAGGCGATGGAGCTGGGCTTCGACGCCGTGCTGCTGAACTCGGCAGTGGCGCAGGCTGGCGACCCGGTCTGCATGGCGGCGGCCTTCCGCGGCGCCATCGAAGCTGGGCGGCTGGGCTACGAGGCCGGCATCATGGCCCGGCAGGACATGGCCGTTGCCAGCACGCCGGTGGACGGCCGGCCCTTCCTCATCGCATGAAGCCGCCCATCGTCTGGAGCGTCGCCGGGCTGGACAGCGGTGGCGGTGCGGGCCTGTCGGCCGACCAGCGCGCGGCCGACGCCACCGGCGTGCACCTGTGCCCGGTCGCGGCGGCGCTGACGGCGCAGAATAGCGTGGCGGTGGACGCGGTGTTCCCGGTGCCGCCCGAGCAGCTCGCCGCCCAGCTGGCCACGTTGGCCGAGGACTTGCCACCGGTCGCAGTGAAGACGGGCCTGCTCGGCGGCGTGGCCCAGCTGCGCGTCGTCGCGCGCTGGATCGACCGGCTGCGCGAGCGGGCGCCGGTGGCACTCGTCGTCGACCCGGTGCTGCGCGCCTCCAGCGGCGCGAGCTTCGCCGACGAGGCACTGCTGCGTGCCTATCGCGAGGAGCTGCTGCCGCGCGCTACCGTGGCGACGCCCAACCGCCGCGAGGCGGGCCGCCTGGTCGGTGACGGGCCGGCGCCCGCGCAGGCGCTCGCGTTGCAAGCGCTGGGCGTGGCGTCGGTGTGCATCACCGGCGGCGATGAGGGCAGGGCGCTCGCGCTGGACTGGCTGGCCAGCGAGCACGCCAGCGGCTGGCTGGCGCTGCCGCGGCGCGACGCCCGGCACAACCACGGCACGGGCTGCTGTTTTGCCACCGCGCTCGCCGCCGCGCTGGCACGCGGCTTCGTCGCGGCGGATGCCGCTGTCATCGCCAAGATGCTGACAACCTCGGGCCTGCATATCGACGCGAAGACGCCCGGCACCGGGCCAGGCCCGGTGAGGCCGGTGCCGGACTTCATCACCGACGCCACGCTGCTGCCCGCGCTGTTCGACGACGCCGAGCCGCCGGCGCGCTGGCCGGCTCCTGCGGGTGGCGCCGCGGTCGAGGGCGTGTACGGCATCACGGACCGTGGTGAGCACGCGGCCCGGCTCTTCGGTGCCGGCCTGCGCACCGTGCAGCTGCGCATCAAGCGTGGCGATCAGGAGGCCGACTGGCCGACCCGTCTGCACGCCGAGATTGCCGCCGCGCGCGGGGCGGGCGGCCTGTTGATCGTCAACGACCACTGGCGCGAGGCGCTTGCCGCCGGTGTCGACGCCGTCCACCTCGGGCAGGAGGACCTGCTGGCCTTGTCGCCCGCCGAGCGCCGCGAGCTGGCTGCTGCCCGGGGCGGCGGCCTGCGGCTGGGCATCAGCTCGCACAGCCTCTGGGAGCTGGCGCGTGCGGTGGCGTGGGCGCCGGACTACGTGGCCTGCGGTCCGGTGTGGCCCACGTTGACCAAGGCCATGCCGTGGCGCCCGCAAGGGCTCGCCAACCTGGCCTGGTGGGCCGCGATGGCACCGGCGCCGGTGGTGGGTATTGGCGGCGTGCTGGCGCCGGCTCAGCTGAGCCTGGTGGCGGCAGCTGGAGCCAGCGCGGGCTGCGTCGTGCGCGGGTTGTCCGACGGCAGCGCGTGGCCAGTGGCCGACTGGCTGGCCGCCTGGGACAGCGGCAGGCAGATGCCGGCCAGCGCGGCGCCCGACTGGCCGCATCCGAGCCTGGACTGATCAGTCGGCCAGGCCGCGCTGCCAGACGCCCTCGGCGGCATCGAAGAGGGGCTGGCCGTCAAATGACTCGGGTTCGCGCGCCAGCGCCAGCCACGCCAGCGTATCGTGGTGGCTGCCGGGCAGCAGGTCGGTCGAGCGCTCCCTGACGAGCCAGCCATGCAGGCGGGCATACAGCTCGGGGTGCTGCTGGCGTGTCCAGGCGAGCCCGACGAGGTCGCCATAGCCTTCCTCGCGCCGCGTGGAGCGCATGTCCAGCCACGCCCGCTGCAGGTCGGGGGGCAGCGTCTCGGGCGCGCGGGCGGCGACGAAGCCGGCCGGCATGCGGGTCCAGGCACCATCCAGGTAGCGGCGGCAGTGGCCCAGCTCGTGCGCGGCCATCAGTTCCAGCGCCGCGCTGCGCAGGGCCGGTTCCAGCGCGTCGATCTGGCGTTCGCCCTCCGGGTTCCCGCGCATGGACAGCACCAACTTGCAGCGGCCGTCGACGAAGGCCAGCGCCAGCGGCGCTGCGCCGGGCGCGTCCTGCGGCTGCACGACCACGTCCAGCGGTAGCGCCAGCGCCTGCCGGGCATGCAGCACGACCGGGGAGATGCCCTGCAGCCAGCGGGTTTCGAGCGGCGAGAGGTCCGCCGCACGGGCGGCCTGCAGCGTAGCGCAGAGCAGGGCGAAGGCGGCGGACAGCAGGAAACGCGGCACGGGGGTACTCCTTTCGGAGCATCTTCGGGCGGCACGCGGTGAAGTTGATGGAGCATCGGACCGCTTTCGTGAACTATGCGGTCGCCGGCCTTCTGACGGATCGAACACGCAATAGCTGCCGTTCTATTCAGCAATTGCTGCATCGGGTTGCCGACCTGCCAGGGTATGGCGGTTGCCGCACCGGGCACAGCGACGGCGGCCCGCGCCGCGCCCAAACCAGCCAGCAAGGAGCAACAGCAATGGGACTCAACCTCATGGACAACCGCGGCGTCACGCTTGACCGACAGCGCTTCACCTGGCGCGACATGGTCCAGAAGCCGATCAGCAAGCTCAATGACGACGCCTGCAGCCGTGTCCACATCATCCTGCTCAATGGGCTGGAGCTGGAGGCGCTCAATTCCGGCCATGCGTGCGCCCGCATGAACAATTCGCTCCAGCCGGTCCTGGCGCAGGTGCGCCGCGTCGAGCAGCACCAGGCAACGGCGGTCACCGGGGCAACGACAACGCGGCCGACCGCCAGGCGGCTGCGGCCTCCAACACCCGTTGACCCGGCCGGATATGTTCCATGAACGTCATCTTCTGGCTGTTCACCGGCATGCTGGTGGCCTGGCTCGGTAGCCTGGGCCGCGACACCATGGGCAGGCAGCGGCTGCTGCTTGACGCCATTTTCGCGGGCGTCGGCGCGATGCTGGGCGGCGGCCTGGCCCTGTCTTCGGAGGACTGGCTGGGCGAACAGATGCACTGGGCCGGCATCGCCGGTGTAGCTGTCGGCGCTACGCTGCTGCTGTTGATCGGCAACCTGCGCTCGCTGCCGGCGGAGCGCACGGACTGAGCCTGCGCTGCTCAGCGGACCAGGACGACTCTCATCACGCCGAACGGACGCTGACTCGCCTGGGGCGCGGCGAGGAAGGGACCGCCCTCTGCGCCGTGCCGCTTGACCAGTTCAGTCCGCGCGGATTTCCTCGTGCCGCGGCACCAGCGCCTTCATGACGATCCAGGCACCCAGGTAGGCCAGCGCGCAGATCGAGAACATGATCATGTAGCCGGTGCTGAGGTCGCCACGCGCGCCATAGGCGTCGAAAATCCAGCCGCCCAGCTTGGACACCAGGACGCCGCCCAGGCCACCCGCCATGCCGCCGATGCCGATGACGGAGCCGACGCAGCGCTTGGGGAACATGTCGGACACGGTCGTGAACAGGTTGGCCGACCAGGCCTGGTGCGCCGATGCGCCGATGCCGACCAGCAGCACCGGCAGCCAGAAGCTGACGCCTCCCAGCGGCTGCGCCAGCAGTACGGCCAGCGGGAAGAACGCGATGACGAGCATCGCGCGCATGCGGCCGTCATACGGCGCCATGCCGCGGCGCAGGAAGTACGCCGGGAACCAGCCGCCGCCGATGCTGCCCACCATCGTCATGCTGTAGAGCACGGTTAGAGGCAGCGAGATGGCGGTAGTGCTCATGCCGTACTGGCTGGAGAGGTACTTGGGCAGCCAGAACAGATAGAACCACCAGACGCCATCGGTCATGAACTTGCCGAAGGCGAACGCCCAGGTCTGGCGGTAGCCCAACAGGCGGAACCACGACAGGCGCTGGCCGCCGTCGGCCGCGGGCTGCGTCGGAGCGGTGTCGTTGTCGCTGTTGATGTAGGCCAGTTCGGCGGCGCTCAGGCGGCGCTGGCGGGTGGGCGTGTCGTAGTAGACGAGCCACAGCAGGATCCACAGGAAGCCGATGGCGCCGATGACGATGAATGCCATCTGCCAGCCCCAGGTGGCGGCGATCCACGGCACCGTCAGCGGCGCGAGCACGGCGCCGATGTTGGCGCCGGAATTGAAGATGCCGGTGGCAAAGGACCGCTCCTTCTTCGGGAAGTACTCGGCGGTCGCCTTGATGGCGGCAGGGAAGTTGCCGGCCTCACCGATGGCCAGCACCGCGCGCGACGCCATGAAGCCGGCGACCGACACCGGCAGCGCGACGCCCAGCGCCGCGAGCATGCCGCCGATAGGCACCGAGAACGCGTGCATGACGGCGCCCAGCGACCAGACGGCCACGGCGATGACGAAGGCCCGTCGCGTGCCGATGGCGTCGATGAAGCGGCCCGCGAAGAGCATCGCGATCGCGTAGACGAACTGGAAGACGGCGGTGATGTTGGCGTAATCGGAATTGGACCAGCCGAACTCCTTGGACAGCGCCGGCGCCAGCAGGCTCAGCACCTGGCGGTCGAGGTAGTTGACGGTGGTGGCAAAGAACAGCAGCGCGCAGATGGTCCACCTGTACCTGCCAATAGTTGTCTCAGTCATGCTCGAGTTTTTTCGTTGATCCGGGGCCGGGCCTTGCGACCCGCGGCATGCGCCGCGGCGCATCATCGCCTGCCTTTGGGGTCGGCCGGCGCGACGCTGAGGTGTGGCCCTCAGGTCGGGTGGCTCGTGGGCGACGGGCATTGCGGGCCTCGTTCGGCCACGGCGCCATCGGGCGATACCGAAGTCGGCATCGAGGGCCGGGCAAAAGTGATTGGTTCCGGTCGGGCCGCCTTCCTAGCATCGCCGCGGCTCAGGCCCCCGGCCTTAAGACCCATGAACCTCGACAGCGACGAATTCCGGCTCCGGGACATCAGCGCGCAGGCTGTCCTGCGCCTCATCTGCGCCGAACCCGGACAGTCCCGCGGCGCGCTGGCGGACGCGCTCTCGCTGCCCAGGCCCACCGTCATCGCGCTCGTTCGCAAGCTGCTCGACCAGGGCTGGCTGCAGGAGCACGCCGGGGTGGAAGCCGCGCACGCGGGCCGCCGTTCCGCCCTACTGCATCTGCGACGCGACCGGCTGGTACTGCTGGGCGCCGAAGTAGGGGACGACGGCGTGCGGGTGCTGGCCACCTCGCTGACGGGCGACGTGCTGGCGCGCCTCCATGAACCGTGCGCCTGCGTGGACGATGCTGAAGCGATGCTCGCGCGGGCGGCCCGGTTGCTGCTCGGAGCTCACGCCCGCGTCGCGGCGCTCGGCCGCAGCGTCGTGGCTATCGGTGCCGGGCTGGCCGGGCGCATCGATGAGTTCACCGGCTGCGTCAGTGCCACGCACCCGTGCGCCTGGGCCGGCGTGCCGGTGGCGCGGCGGCTTGGCGAGCACCTGCGCGGCACGCCGCTACAGCGCTGCGCGCTGCATGTGCAGGGCGGCGCGCAGGTGGCTGGCGTGGGCGAGCTGGAGTTCGGCGTGTCCCGGCCTCGTTTGCCGCTGCTGTCGCTTTGGCTTGGCGAACGGGTGGAGGCCGCTCTGGTGGGGGACGGGCCGGATGGTCCATGCCGGCTGCTGCCGGGGCTGGCACACATGACGCTGTCCCTCGATGGCACGGCCTGCCGCTGCGGGCGGCGGGGCTGTGTCGAAGCCATGGTGGGGCTGCGCGCGATGATTCTGCCCGGCGAAGCCGCCTCGATGGTGGCCGTGACGCAGCGGTTGGGCGAGGCTGACGCAGCACGGGCCGTCGAGCGGGCGGGCCGTCATCTGGGCGTGGTGCTCGGCAACCTGTGGATGAGCCACGATCCAGGGCGCATCGTCGTCGCCGGGCCTGCCGCGTCACTGGGGGCGCCGCTGCTGGCGCCAGCGCTGGCGGCGCTGGCCGAGCAGGCCCGCGTCGCGGGCCGCGTGCCGCCGGAGGTGACCGTGTCGCGCTTCGGGGATGAGGCCGTGGCGCTGGGGGCAGCCGCCTTCGCGCGCTATCGCCTCACGCGCCCGTTGCGGCCGCCGAGCCGGCTGACTTCGCTGTTCGCGCGCTATGGCTATCGCTACCACCCACCCTCGCCACGGGCTTCCGCGCGGCAGCAGGCTGCAGGATCGCTGTCGACGACGGGTTGCTGAACGACCCGCCCGCGCGCAGGCGTGGTGGTGGCGTTGTCCTCTTCACTTGCCGCGCTCATGCGGCCTTTGGGCGAACTGCCGGAGAGGTCACTGGATCTTGGAATCCGGCGGTGGCAATTGAGTCATGCCCGACGTCTCCACCGCTCTGACACCCAGTACGTCCTGCAGATCCTTGAGCACTTCGATGGGCGCGTGGCCAGTGATCAGTCCGGCTGCTTCCAGCGCTGTCGCATCCGTCAAGCCCCTGGCCTGGAGTTGCTGTACCAGGCCAGACAGTGACTCCCGGTGCGAGTCTGCGACGGTCACGACCATCTCGACGAGCCGTGTGGGTGAATGAGGCATGGCGGGCCTTCGCGCGAGCTTGCTTCAGTGTAGTGGCGCCGCCGCATCTAGGGTGCCTGGACGAGGCCACGGCCGACGTCCACCACGGGGGCGCTCAACGTGCGCGCGTTGACCACCAGCGTTTGCCACAGCGCTGCACCGCGGGCCCCGGTAGCTTCGGCCCACAGTGCTGCGATCCCTGCGACGTGCGGGGTTGCCATGCTCGTGCCGGAAATGGTGTTGTAGCGGGCAGGCATGGGCCAGCTGGAGTAGATCGCGACACCCGGCGCCGCCACGTCCACTGCCGTGCCGGGCTGTCGTGCCGTGTCGCGAGCTGAAAAGCCTGCGACGCGCAGGGCACTGTCGAGCGCGGCTACGGCCATGAAAGTCCGGCTGTTGGCCGGGCGGCCGACGAAACCGAACTGGCCCGACGCCCGGTCGCCGCCGTTGCCCGCGGCGGAGACGATGAGCGTGCCGGCGTTGAGTGCTCGCTGACCGACCGTCTCGTAGGCGATTGTGGAGGTCGGCACATTGGCTCCGAGCGACATTGAAATCACGCTGCACCCGTTGGCGATGGCCCAGTCGATGCCGGCCAGGATGGCTGCATCGCCACCGCTGCCTTGGTCCGATAGCACTTTGCCCACGTAGACCTGCGCCCGGTGCGCCACGCCGTATCGCCTGCCGGTCGATGGACCCAGCGGGCCACACGCGGTACCGATGCAATGCGTGCCATGCCCGTGGCCATCGTCAGCAGTGTTGGCGCCTGGGACGAAGGATTTCGCCACGACGGGTCGGCCGGCGAAGTCGGGATGCCCGGAAGCCAGCCCGGTGTCCAGTACGGCAACGCGGATGCCGTTACCCGAAAAGCGTGAGGCGCTCGCCTTGGTGGCCTGCAAGCCCCACGTCAGTGCTGCGGTATCCGCGAAGGCGGCCTCGGTTTCGAGGTCGTGTCCTTCGGGCTGTGTGTTGGCTTGGACGAAGATGCTGTCGGCAGCGTCCCGGAAGCCTCGTAGGTAGTCCAACGACAGCGGCGACACCTCTGACAAGGCGTACATAACGCCTTCGGGTTCGACGGCCAGGATGGGGGAATCCGCACCCGCTTCCATCACCATCGCGCCGGCCGCCTCCGGGTCGATGTTCAGGACGGCGATGCCGATGTGCTCGAGGATCAGCCCGCCAGACTCGGGCAGCTGCGAGAAGTCCACGCCACCTTCTCCGAAATCTGCGATGGACAGTGTCCGCGCCTTCGTCAGGCCGGCTCGCTTCTTCAGCTGGGCCAGGCCGTCGCCTTGCGCGCCGTCTTTGTAGGTCACGATGTAGCGGCCGGTTGTCTGCACCGGCTGGACGCCATCGGAAAGGTCTTCGCTCATGGCAGTGCTCCAGTGGCGGGCAGCGGTCACTGCCCGCTGCCCAGGTTGAAAGTACCTGTGCGGACGACGTTATGCCTACACTGAAGGGTTGCACTCCTCACAAATGACGAGCGGCGTGCGGACATCGCCGATGCCCAACTGGCGTGGCGGCGCACCACCACTCGCAGCCTGGTCTTGTGGTTGTGAACTGGTGGTGTCCCGCTTCGCGGACCACGCCTTGCCGCTGGGGGCGGCTGCTTCGCGCGCTATCGCCTCGCGCGCCCCGTTGCTGCCGCCGAGCCAGCTGCCTTCGCGGTTCGCACGCTGGCTACCGCTATAACCCGCCTGCGCTGCGGTTGGGTTCTGGGTTCGGTTCGCCGGACGTCAAGTTGCTCGCTGGCCTTTGGGCAGGCAGCAGCGCTTCGCAGTGTCCGCGCAGCGCTGCTGCCAGCCGGCGCAATGCCGGCGTGAGCCGGTGGCGCCCGACCGCCATCCAGTGCAGCGGTGCGGGCTCGCCAAGCCAGCCGGGCAGCAGCGCCACAAGGCGGCCTGCCACCAGGTCGCTGGCGACATCGAGCCCGCTCTTGTAGGCAATGCCCAGCCCGGCAAGTGCCCATTCGCGCACGACGCCACCGTCGTCAGCGATGCGACTGCCCGAAACGTCCACCACGGTGGTCTCGCCGTAGGGTGACGTGAAGCGCCAGCGGCCGTGCAGGCTGTCCCCAAGCACGAAGCGCAGGGCCTCGTGGCTGTGCAGTTCGGACGGAGTGCGAGGGGCGCCGTGCCGGGCGACATACGCGGGGCTCGCGCACAGCACGCGGCGGTTGGCGGGTGCCAGCGGCAGCGCGACGAGGCTGGAGTCGGGCGGCTCGCCATAGCGCACCGCGTGGTCCACCGGCTCCTGCACCAGGTCGGTCAGGCGGTCGCTCAGCCGCAGCTCCAGCTGCAGGCTCGCGGCGCCTTCGGCGGCGGCCACGTCCTCAATCCAGCGCCACAGGTGTTGGCGGCCGAGGTCGCTCGGCAGGCTGACGCGCAGGCGGCCGCTCAGCGGCTGCGCGTCGCCGGCTCCGCGCAATGCGGCCTGACCTGCCTCCCACGCGGCGAGCAGCTGGCGCGCGTGTGGCAGCCATTGCTCACCGGCCTCGGTCAGGCGCAATCGGCGTGTGGAGCGCTCGAACAGCCGCGTGCCCAGCTCCTTCTCCAGCCGGGCGATGGTGGCGCTGGCCTGCACGGCGCCGACGTCCAGCCGCCGTGCCGCCGCGGAGAAGCTGCCGGCCTCCACGGCGGCGATAAAGAGATGCAGCGGAGCCAAGCGGTCCATTTTCATGTTCCTGATGAAACTGATTCGGCGATCCTAGGCTTTCTGCATGAAATGCAACGGGCGAGCATGGCGGCTCTGGTCATCACCCCCTCGAAAGGACCCGCCATGAAAGCCGTCGGCTACCTGCAATCCCTGCCAATCGACCACCCGGAATCCCTGGTGGATCTGTCTTTGCCGCCGCCCGAACCGGGCCCGCGCGACCTGCTTGTGCGCGTCACCGCCGTCTCGGTGAATCCCGTCGACACCAAGGTGCGTCGCCACCGCGCACCGCAGTCCGGCCGGCCCGAGGTGCTCGGCTGGGACGCTGTGGGTACGGTGGAGGCGCTGGGGGACGCGGTGACGGGCTTTGCCGTCGGGGACCGCGTCTATTACGCAGGCGCCATCGACCGGCCCGGGGCCAATGCCGAGTTGCACGTGGTGGACCACCGCATCGCCGCTCGCGCGCCGACCCGCCTGGACGACGGAGACGCTGCCGCGCTGCCGCTGACGGCCATCACCGCCTGGGAGCTCCTGTTCGACCGCCTGGGCGTGCCCGAAGGCGGCGGTGCGGGCCAGACGCTACTCGTCGTGGGCGCCGCCGGCGGCGTGGGTTCCATCCTCGTCCAACTGGCTCGCGAGCTGACGCAGCTGCGCATCGTCGGCACCGCCAGCCGGCCCGAGACGCAGGCCTGGGTGCGCGAGCTGGGCGCGCACACGGTCATCGACCACAGTCAGCCGTGGCGCCCGCAGCTGGTCGCGGCCGGCGTCGCGGAGGTGGAGCGGGTCGCCAGCCTGACGCACACCGGGCAGCACTGGGCCTCGATCGTCGATGGGACGGCGCCGCAGGGGCGCATCGGGATCATCGACGACCTGAGCGGCCCGCTGGACGTGAGCGTGCTCAAGCCCAAGATGCTGTCTCTGCACTGGGAAATGATGTTCGGCCGGCCCATGTTCAACACGCCCGACGTGGGCGAGCAAGGGCGGCTACTGGCCCGTGTGGCGGCCCTCGTCGATGCCGGACGGTTGCGCACGACCGTCAGCGAGCGGCTGACGCCCATCCACGCCGCCACGCTGCGCCAGGCGCATGCGCTGGTGGAGTCGGGGCGTATGCGCGGCAAGGTGGTGCTGCATGGTGGGTTCGGACCGCGCTGAGCTTCCCGGCGGCATGCCATCAAGGCATGGCGCTTGCCGATGGGGTGCATCCACCCTCGAATGAAGCAGCCATGAACGGAAGTGAAGGCCATCAGGCGGAAGTTGTCGAAACCGCCCCCGCGCAGATGGCGAATGTGCCGGACGGCACTCAGGTGCTGACAGATGCTGGAGGCCAGGTCATGCAGGTCATCGCCACCGGCATGGCTGAGGTCGCCGGTGGGCTGGCGGGCGCGATCGCCGGGGCCCTGGCGGCGCCGCTGACGCTGGCGGCCACCCATGCGGCGCCCGACGAGCCGGACGCTGATGAAGTCGGGGCGATGGCTCCTGACGAGCGCGACCCCGCGACCGATGCGCGGGCTGCGCAGGCGTTGGCCGCCGACTCGCCGGCGCCCGGCGAGCAATTGACGCCGGTGTCCGAAGCCATCCAGGCGCTCAACGCCACGGCCGACCCGGACCGCTGACGCCGTGGCGTTTACCGTCGGCACAGCGGGCTGGTCGATCCCGGCGGCCCATGCAGCCGCCTTTCCCGGTGACGGCACACATCTGGCGCGGTATGCAGGCGTGCTGCGCGGCGTGGAGATCAATTCCTCCTTCTACCGCCCGCACGGGCCCGCCACGTACGAGCGCTGGGCGGCCAGCACGCCGGCGGAGTTCCGGTTCTCCGTGAAATGCCCGCGGGCCATTTCACACGATGCCCGGCTCGATGGTGCCGACGAGGCGCTGGCGCGCTTCATTGGCGAGGCCTCGGCGCTGGGGCCCCGCTGGGCCGTCATGCTGGTGCAGACGCCACCGTCGCTGGCCTGGCATGCCGACACGGCGACGCGCTTCTTCGAGCGGGTGCACGACCGCTTTGGCGGCGCGGTCGTCTGCGAGCCTCGCCATGCCAGTTGGTTCACGCCTGATGTCGAGCGGCGGCTCGGGGCGCTGCGTGTCGCCCGGGTCGCCGCGGACCCGGCAAGCTGGCCTGGTGCCGACCTGCCGGCGGGCGCTCCGTCGACGGCCTACTTTCGCTGGCACGGCTCGCCGCAGCGTTACCGCTCGGTGTATGACGAGGAATGGCTGGCGACGCGGGTGCAGGCCCTGCGGGCGCTGGCGGCCGCACCGGCGCGCCCTGACGTCTGGGCCATCTTCGACAACACCGCCTCCGGCGCCGCGTTGGGCAACGCGCTGGCGCTGGAGGCGCTGCTATGACTCACCACTTGCAGCCCTTGCCGCGCACCGTGTCGATGGCCAGCGGCACGACCGCCAGTAGCCCGGCATTGCCGTAGGCTTTGCGGCAGTCCGCGTTGGCCGCCTCTTCGACAGACTGCTCCAGCTTGGATTTTCGTTCCGGCGGCGCTGGCAGCAGCTCGACGAGGCCGGTGCCGCGCCGCGAGGTCAGCTCGCCGCGTGGCAGCGACAGGTTCAGCGGCGTCCGCGGCGCGCTGGCGGCGGCGGTCGGCGGGGACGGCAGGTTGGGACCCAGGCGAGGCGTGGCGTCAGGCATGCCGGCCGTGCCTTTCGGTGCGTCGGGGTTGCCCGGCGGAATGCCGGGAGCGCCAGGCACGTTCCCGTACAGCTCCGACAGCGACGTGCCCGCCGGCTGTGTGGACGTTGCGGGCCGCGCTGTGGCGGCGGGCTGGGCGCGCGTCACGCCGGCCGCCGCGTCGCCGGGTTCCAGTCGTCGCACGGCGCTCGGCACGTCGCCCGCATTGGGCAGCGCCGCGGCCGAAGGTGTGGCGGCGGTTGGCGTGAGCAGGTCGGAGGGGCGTGCCAGCCGCGTCACCGTCGAGCCCGCAGCCGTTGGCACTTCGAGCCGCTGCACGGGCGCCGGCAGTGCACCAGCAGGCGCAGTGTCGGCCAGCCCGCTCGTCGGTGTGGCGCGCAGGTCCGCCGGGCGGGGCAGGGCGGCCGGTGCGCCGGGCTCCAGAGCCGGTGCCGCCTCCAGGCGCCGAACGGCCGCGGGCAGCGGGCCTTCGAGCGGCGTCACCGCAGGCGTCACGCCAGGCAGCGGGCGGAGTTCCACAGGCCGCGGCAGCGTCGTCGCCGGCGCCGCGGGTGCGGGGTCCAGCCGGTTGACGGGCGCAGGAAGTTCCGGTGTCTGCGGCGGCAGCTCCACGACGGGCGTTGCGGTGCGCAAGGCGTCCGGGCGCGGCAGCGTCGCTGGCGTGGGGGCGGCTGTCGCATCCAGGCGGCTGACGGGCGCAGGTAGCTCGGCGGGCGCCGGGAGTTCGGCGGGCCGCACCGGCGTGCGCAGGCTGTCCGGACGGGGCAACGGCGCGGCCCGCGTGTCGGGCTGCACCTCCAGCCGGTTGACGAGCCGGGGCAGTTCCGGCGTGGGCACGGCGGCCACCGCCGGCCCGGCGCCCAGGTCCTGGCGCTCGACGGGCCGAAACCCCTCTGGCAGGCTCAGCGTGGCGGTGCTCGGCGGCGCGGGCTCGCCGGGCCCTGGGCTCGGCTGGGTATCTGCCGGCGTGTCGGTGCCCTGGGGCGCAGGTTGAGTCGCGAGTGGGGCCGCTGGCGACGGTGAGCCGTTGCGCTCGGTGCCGCCGGGTGATGCCGGCGCCGGGGTGTCGGCTGATGGCGCCTCCGCGGGGGCGCCACCGCTGCGGTTGAGCAGCCGGACGCTGAGGCTGCCCCAGACGCCCTGACCCGGCGCGGCGCTGCCGGTGGCGTTGCCGAAGACGAGCACCAACCAGACGTGCAGCAGCGCCGCCAGCAGCAGGCAGCGCTGCATCAGGCGCGGGTCGGGCGGCGGGTGGCGGCGGAGGGCGGCGGTCACTGCGATGGATTGTGTGCCAGCCGAACGTGCCGTTCGGCCGAGGGCCATTGCCAATGGCGCGCGACAGTCCGCGGCGGTCCAATCGGCGCCATGCGAACCCTGAAGCAACTCTCACTCGCGGCGCTGCTGGCCGCGGCCCACGCCGGGGCTGGCGCCGCGCCGCTCGAACTCGACGGCCTCTTCCAGGATCACATGGTGCTGCCGCGCCACGAGGCCCGGGTCTCCGGCCGTGCCGCGGCGGGCGAACGCATCACTGTGTCGGCCTTCGGCCAGACACGCACTGCGATGGCCGATGCCGCCGGGCGCTTCAGCGTCGCGCTGCCGGAGCTGGCGGCTGGGCGGGCCGGCGCGCTGAACGTCACGGCCGCGTCGGGCGCGCAGGTCACCGTGAACGACGTGCTGACCGGCGACGTGCACCTGTGCTCGGGGCAGTCAAACATGCAGGTGCCGGTGACGCGCGCGCTGAACTCGGATGTCGTCATCGGCAACTCGGCTAACCCGCAGCTGCGCATGGCCACGGTCGCCGTGAGTCCGTCGCCAACGCCACTGAGCCGTTTCGCATCGCCGCTGAAGTGGGAGGCCGCATCGCCGCAGACGGTGGCGGGCTGGTCGGCCACCTGCTACTTCTTCGGCGCCGCGCTGCAGCAGCGTACCGGCGTGCCCATCGGTCTGGTGCATGCGTCGCTGGGCGGCTCGGCGCTGTCGGCCTGGCTGTCTCCCGGCGCCTCGCTGCCTGACTATGCCAAGCAGCAGGAACTGCTGAAGCTGCATGCCCGCGACGCCGGGCTGGCCAATGTCGCGTTTGCCCGTGACTTCGAGCAGTGGTGGCGCAGCACCGGGGGCTCTGGTGCGCCGTGGGCCAGCACGGCCGGCGCGCTGCAGGCCTGGCGGCCGGTGCCGGACGTCAGTCAGCCGTGGGAGAAGTGGGGCGTGCCGGAGCTGGCGGCCTACGACGGCGCCGTCTGGTACGCCGCGGCGGTGGAGCTGACGCCGACTCAAGCGGCCCAGGCCGCACGGCTCGAACTGGGCCTGATCGACGACATCGACCTGACATGGCTGAATGGTCAGCCGGTGGGTTTCACGTCCGGCGGCGGCACGCAGCGCCGCTACGCGGTGCCGGCCGGGGCGCTGAAGGCCGGTCTAAACACGGTGGTCGTCAACGTTGTGGACTTGTGGAGTTATGGCGGCTTCTACGGCGACGGCCCGCGCGAGCTGGTGCTGGCCGACGGCACGAAGCTGCCGCTCGTGGGCTGGCGCTGGCAGCCCGTGCCGGCCGCGCAGAAGTCGCCGCCGCGAGCGCCGTGGGACGCCATGGCTGGCATCAGCGTGCTGCATAACGGCATGTTGGCGCCGATGGGGCTGTTCCGGTTCGAGTCGGCCGTCTGGTACCAGGGCGAGAGCAATGTCGGCCAGCCGTACCAGCGCTGGCTGTCGCGCCTGTTCACCGACTGGCGCGCGCAGTTCGGCGACGGCCTTCTGTTCGCCGTCGTGCAGCTGGCCAACTACGGCGCCCGCAATGCCCAGCCGGTGGAGTCGGGTTGGGCGCTGCTGCGCGAGGAGCAGCGCCGCGCCGTCGCGGCCGACCGTCACGCCGTGCTGGCCACCGCCGTGGACCTGGGCGAGCCGACTGACATCCACCCCGCCAACAAGGAGGTGCTGGGGCGCCGGCTGGCGCGGGCGGTGGCGATCGCGCTGTACGGCGAGAAAGGCTCGGCCTCCGGCCCGGCGCCACGGGCTGCCGTGCGCGAGGGGGAGCGCGTGATCGTCAGCTTCGACGGGCTGGAAGGCGACTGGCTCGTCTACGGCGGGCCGCGGCCGATCGGCTTCGAGCTGTGCGGATCGCAGGGCTGCCGCTGGGCAGAGGCCGAGGTGTCGGGCCGGGACGTCGTGCTGCGCGGCCTGCCTGGCGCGACGAAGGTGCGCTACTGCTGGAGCGATGCGCCGACCTGCACGCTGTACGACGGTGGCTCGCAGCTGCCGGCGCTGCCGTTCGAGCAGGTCATCAGTCCATGACGCTCAGGGCCAGGCGGCCAGTCGGTGGACGACCGGCGGCAGCCCGCGCCCGTCGGCGTTGAACGTGCGCTCTATCACCAGCGTGGCGCCGCCGGCTTCCCGGACGAGCACGGTCGAGCAGCGCGTGCCATAGCGGGCAATGCCCGGCGCCTCATCCGCGGTGATGCGAATGAAGCGCGGTGACAGCTGGCGTTCGCGCAGCAGGCCTACGCCGGTGTCCGGCAGCGCGGCGTCGGGTGCGGGCGAGGAGTCGGTGAGCGCGTCGAGCAGCCGATCGGCCAGGTCGTCCGCGCTACGGGCCTGCGCCAGCGCGTCGGCCATGGCGGCACTCAGGCCCACCGTCTTGGGCCAGGGCGTGTCCAGCGCCGCGTTCGACAGCGCGTGGATGCCTGCCGCCAGCGCCACGGGTGCGGCGGCGCGGTTGCTGATCCAGTGACAGTGACCACTGGCCACATCGGCTGCGATGAGATTGAAGCCGTTGTAGCCCGGCGCCAGCCCGCGGGCGAACGCAGGGGCGTCGTCGGTGCTGGACAGCCAGTCGAGCACCAGCGTGCCACGAGTGGGCGCGTCGGCGCGCTGGCGCGAGGGTTCCCGCACGTTGGTCAGCAGTGCCAGCCGGCCGGCCCGCGTGAGGCCGAACCATGTGCCGCCGGCCGACAGGTCGCGGCCGGCGAGGGTGTCGCGTCGGGCCGGCCACCAGCCCATGGCTGCCGCGGCGCGGGCGAAGACCTCGTCGCGGTTGGCGGCGATGACGAGCGGGAAACGGGGATGGTCGTCCAGCGCGATGGCGGCGAGGCACATGGGCAGCTTCAGGCGTTCAGCGCAGGGACGGCTCGAAGGCGGGGTGCGTGAGCGGCGCGAACTGGAAGCCCTCGGCCAGCAGCCGTTCGATGAGCGCGCCCAGCTGCGCGAGCGTATGCGGATGGATCTCGTGCATCAACACGATGCCACCCTTGCGGGCCTTCAGCGCAGCGACGACATGGTCGACGAAATGATTGCGGTGGGCCTTGTCCACGCCGCAAATCTTGGCCTCGTGGGCATCGATGCTGCCGGTCTTGTCGAAGGCCCAGTCGCAACTGTCCACATGCCAGCCGACGATGCGGTAGCCCAGCCGCTGCAACTCGGCATTGGCCTCGCAGCTGGCGTTGCCGTAAGGGTAGCGGAACAGCTTGGGTGCCACCAGCGCGGCGAGTGAGGCATCGCTGCGCACCAGTTCGCTCGTCTGCGTGGGTACGCCGATGTCATGGAAGTTCGGGTGCGACCACGAATGGTTGCCCACCAGCGCCAGCGGATGCGCCTTGACGAGTGCGGCCAGCTCCGGATGGCGCTGTGCCTTGGCAGCGATGAAGAAGAAGCTGGCGGGGATGTGGTGCTGGTCCAGCAGCGCCAGGATCGCTTCGGTGGCGCCGGGCTCGGGGCCGTCGTCGAAGGTCAGCGACACCAGGCCGGCCGGCGGCGGGGTCGTGATGTCCGACTCGAAGCGGCAGCTCTGCGTGAGTTCTTCGGCGGGCCGGTTCATCTGCTCGGACAGGCCACGAACGCGGGCGGCGCGGATCTCGATGGCATGGTGATGGGCCGCATGCCCGGCCACCGCGCTGGCCGCACTGGCCGGCGCTGCAGGGGAGAGCGGCGGGGGCGCCGTCTGGGCCGGCGCGGCGGAGGTGGCCAGCACGAACACGCTGGCGAAGAAGGCGTGGAACTTCGTCACGCTGGCATTGTTGCGGCCGTTCGCTCACTCGGTTTGCACGAAGTTGTCTTGCGGCGCAGCGCCGCTCAACACTCGACGATGTTGACCGCCAGGCCGCCCCGTGCCGTTTCCTTGTACTTGGTCATCATGTCGGCGCCGGTGTCGCGCATGGTCTTGATGACCTTGTCGAGGCTGACGAAGTGCGTGCCGTCGCCGCGCAGCGCCATGCGCGCGGCGTTGATGGCCTTGACCGACGCGATGGCGTTGCGCTCGATGCAGGGGATCTGCACCAGACCGCCGACCGGATCGCAGGTCAGGCCCAGGTGGTGTTCCATGCCGATCTCGGCGGCGTTCTCCACCTGCTCCGGCGTGCCGCCCATGACGGCGCACAGCGCGCCGGCAGCCATGGAGCAAGCGACACCCACCTCGCCCTGGCAGCCGACCTCCGCGCCGCTGATCGAGGCGTTTTCCTTGTATAGGATGCCGATGGCCGCGGCGGTGAGCAGGAAGTCGATGACGCCTTCGTCGTTCGAGCCGTGGACGAAGCGGTGATAGTAGTGCAGCACCGCTGGCACGATGCCTGCCGCGCCGTTGGTGGGTGCGGTGACGACGCGTCCGCCCGCGGCGTTCTCCTCGTTGACGGCCAGTGCGTAGAGGTTGACCCAGTCCATCACCTGCAGCGGGTCGCGCAGTGCCTGTTCGGGGTTGGACGTGAGGCTGGCGTACAGGCTGGGCGCGCGGCGCTTGACCTTGAAGCCGCCGGGCAAGATGCCCTCGGTCCGGCAGCCGCGCTGCACGCAGGCCTGCATGACGCCCCAGATCTTCAGCAGGCCGGCGCGCGTCTCGGCGTCGGGCCGCCAGTGGCCCTCGTTGCGGCGCATGACTTCGGCGATGGACAGGCCGAACTTCTTCGTCAGCGCCAGCAGCTCCTCCCCGGTCTTGAAGGGGTAGGGCAGGACGGTCGCGTCGGGGGCGATGACCTTCTGCTTGCTGCCGTCCGCCGCCACTTCGTCGCTAACGACGAAGCCGCCGCCGACCGAGTAGTAGATGCGGCTGGCGATCTCGGTGCCTTCGGCGTCGAGGGCGATGCAGCGCATGCCGTTGGCATGGAAGGGCAGCGTCTCGCGTCGCTTGAAGATGAGGTCTCGCGCTTCATCGAAGGCGATGGGCTTCTCGCCGATCAAGTTCAGCCGGCCCGTGCGGATGGCCTCTAGCAGCGCCGGGATGGCCTCGACGTCCACCGTGTCGGGCTCGTGGCCGGCGAGACCTAGCAGCACGGCTTTGTCGCTGCCGTGGCCCTTGCCGGTGGCGCCCAGGCTGCCGTAGAGGATGACCTGGATGCGCGTGGTGGCGTCGAGCAGGCCGTCATGCTGCAGGCGCAGGCCGAACAGCCGCGCGGCGCGCATCGGCCCGACCGTATGCGAACTGCTCGGGCCGATGCCGATCTTGAAGAGGTCAAAAACAGAAACCGCCATGCCTACCTCGATGCAGTAGAAGAAGTCGGGGCAGCTTTTGGCCGCCCCGACTCAGCAGCAAAACGCCCATCGCCGATGTGCAGCGCTGGGTGTTTGTTCCCGTGAAGAGGGCTCAGGCCTCTTCGTATTCGGAGAGTGGCACGCAGCTGCAGAACAGGTTGCGGTCACCGTAGACGTTGTCCACGCGGCCCACTGGTGACCAGTACTTCTGGCGGCGCAGGCTGGGCAGCGGGAAGGCGGCGACCTCGCGGGGGTAGGCATGCGGCCACTCGGTCGCGCTGACCACCATCGAGGTGTGCGGCGCGTTGACGAGCGGGTTGTCCTCGCGCGGCAGCTTGCCGGCCTCGACGTCGGCGATCTCGTGACGGATCTGGATCATCGCGTCGATGAAGCGGTCCAGCTCGGCGCGGCTCTCGCTTTCGGTGGGCTCCACCATCAGCGTGCCGGCGACCGGAAAACTCAGCGTCGGCGCGTGGAAGCCGTAGTCGATCAGCCGCTTGGCGACATCCTCGGCGCTGATGCCGGAGCTGTCCTTCAGCGGACGCAGGTCCAGGATGCATTCGTGGGCCACGCCGCCGCCCTTCACGCCGGCTATGCCACCGCTGAAGTGGATGTCGTAGTGCCCGGCCAGGCGTGCCGCCACGTAGTTGGCGTTCAGGATGGCGACCTCAGTTGCCTTCTTGAGGCCCTCCGCGCCCATCATGCGGATGTACATCCACGAGATCGGCAGCACGGCCGCGTTACCCAGCGGCGCGGCGCTGACGGCGCCGATATTCGTGGCCTGGCCAACGCCCGCCGTGCGGTGAGCCGGCAGGAAGGGCACGAGGTCCTCGACGACGCAGACCGGGCCGACGCCCGGGCCGCCACCCCCGTGGGGGATGCAGAAGGTCTTGTGCAGGTTCAGGTGGCTCACGTCGCCGCCAAACTCGCCCGGCGCGGCCACGCCGACCAGCGCGTTCATGTTGGCGCCGTCCACGTAGACGCGGCCGCCGTGGGCCTTCACCAGCGCGCAGATCTCCTTCACGTGGGTGTCGAACACGCCGTACGTGGATGGGTAGGTGATCATGATCGCGGCGAGCTTGTCGGCATGCTGTTCGCACTTGGCCTTGAGGTCGACCAGGTCGATGTTGCCTTCCTTGTCGCACTTGGTGACGACCACACTCATGCCGCACATCTGCGCCGACGCCGGGTTGGTGCCGTGGGCGGATTCGGGAATCAGGCAGACGGTGCGCTGGTGGTCGCCGCGCGACTCATGCCACGCCTTGATGGCCAGCAGGCCGGCGTACTCGCCCTGCGAGCCGGCGTTGGGCTGTAGGCTGATGCCGGCGTAGCCGGTGGCCTGGCATAGCCACTGCTGCAGCAGCGCGTCCAACTCGGCATAGCCGGCCAGCTGGTCCTGCGGAGCGAAGGGGTGCAGGTTGGCGAACTCGGGCCAGGTGATGGGGATCATCTCGGCCGTCGCGTTGAGCTTCATCGTGCACGAGCCCAACGGGATCATGCTGCGGTCCAGCGCGAGGTCCTTGTCGGACAGGCCGCGGATGTAGCGCAGCATCTCGGTCTCGCTGTGGTGCGTGTTGAAGACCGGGTGCGTCAGGTAGGCGCTGGTGCGGCGCAGCGTGGCGGGGATCAGGCTCTCGATGCCGGCCGAGTAGTCGGCCAGCTTCAGCGTGCTGGCCGGCGCAAACCAGGTCCACAGCGCCTCGACATCGGCGCGCGTGGTGGTTTCGTCCAGCGACACGCTGACCAGCGTGTCGGACAGCCGGCGCAGGTTGGCGCCGCTAGCCAGCGCGCGGGCCAGCACGGCAGCGGCGTCGCACTCGACGGCCAACGTGTCGAACGCGGCTGGCGTAACGACCTTCACGCCCAGCTTGCCCAGCCCGTCGGCGAGGATGGCCGTGAAGCTGGCCACGCGCTCGGCAATACGCTTGAGACCCTGCGGGCCGTGGTAGACAGCGTACATACTGGCGACGACGGCCGGCAGCACCTGGGCCGTGCAGATGTTGCTCGTCGCCTTCTCGCGGCGGATGTGCTGCTCGCGGGTCTGCAGAGCCAAGCGCATTGCCGGGTGGCCTTGCGCGTCCTTGCTCACGCCCACCAGCCGGCCCGGCATGGAGCGCTTGAACTCGTCCTTGCAGGCCAGGAAGGCCGCGTGCGGGCCGCCGCAGCCCATGGGCATGCCGAACCGCTGCGTGTTGCCGACGACGATGTCGGCGCCGAACTCGCCGGGCGCCTGCAGCAGCGTCAGCGCCAGCAGGTCGGCGCAGACGATAAAGGCGGCCTGCTTGGCGTGGGCCTGCTCGGTGAAGGCCTTCAGGTCATGGATGAGACCGGTGGTGCTGGGGTACTGGCAGACGACGGCGAAGTAATCGTTCTCGGCCATCAGCGTGGGCGCCATGCCGACCTTGACCTCCAGACCCAGCGGCTTGCAGCGCGTCTGGATGACCTCGATGGTCTGCGGGTGCACGTCGCCGGCGACGATGAGCGTGTGGCTCTTGCTCTTGACCGAGCGCTTGGCCAGCGTGACCGCCTCGGCGGCCGACGTGGCCTCGTCCAGCATGGAGCCGTTGGCGATGTCCATGCCGGTGAGGTCGGTCACCATCGTCTGGAAGTTGACGAGGGCCTCCATGCGGCCCTGCGAGATCTCGGCCTGGTAAGGCGTGTAGGCCGTGTACCAGGCGGGGTTCTCGAGGATGTTGCGCAGGATGACGCCCGGTGTGTGCGTGCCGTAGTAGCCCTGGCCGATGAAGCTCTTGTGGAGCTGGTTCTTCGCGGCGATGGCCTTCAGTTCGGCCAGCGCATCGGCCTCGGTGACGGGCGCAGGCAGCGCCATGCCGGCGCTGCGGCGGATGGCCGCGGGCACGACTGCGTCGATCAACGCGCTGCGGCCGGCCACGCCGATCGCGGCGCACATCAGAGATTCATCGACGGCATCCGGCCCGATGTGGCGGGCGTGGAATTCGGTGGCGTCTTCGAGGATGGAGAGCGGCGTCGGCATGGCGGGCAAAGCGGCGAAAAGTTCAGAGGGTCTTGAGCAGGGCGTCGTAGGCGGTGGAGTCCATCAGGGCGTCCAGCTGGGCGGGGTTGGCCAGCTTCACCTTGAAGAACCAGCCGGCCTTCAGCGGGTCGGAGTTGGCCAGCGCCGGGTCATCGCGCAGCGCTTCGTTGACCTCGGTGATCTCGCCGTCGACCGGCATGTAGACGTCGGCTGCGGCCTTGACGGATTCGACGACGCCGGCGACTTCCTTCTCGGCGTAGGTCTTGCCGACCTCGGGGAGGTCCACGAAGACGACGTCACCCAGCGCGTCCTGAGCGTGCACGGTGATGCCGACCGTGGCGGTGCCGTCGCCGTGGACTTCGATCCATTCGTGGTCGGGGGTGTACTTGATGCTCATCGTTCAGGCTCCGAGTGGATTAGCCGCGGTAGTAGCGGTTGGGGGTGAAAGGGGTGGCCGAAACGACCATGGGCGTGCGCTTGTCGCGCACGACGGCGAAGACTTCGGTGCCCAGTGCCGCATGGGGGGTCGAAAGGTAGGCGAGCGCCACCGGTTGGTTGACCGTCGGGCCCAGCGTGCCACTGGTGACGACGCCAATCTCGGTGCCATCGGCGGTGACGATCTTGCTGCCCTCGCGCACTGGCATGCGCTCCTTGCCGACCAGGCCCACGCGCTTGCGTGTCGGGCCGTTGGCGAGCTGCGCATCGATGACAGCCGCGCCGGGGTAGCCACCGGCCCGCGCGCCGCCAGCGCGGCGCACCTTCTGGATGGCCCAGGTGATGGAAGCCTCGACTGGCGTGGTGGCCGTGTCGATGTCGTGGCCGTACAGGCACAGGCCGGCTTCCAGGCGCAGCGAGTCGCGTGCGCCGAGGCCGATGGGCTTGACCTCGGCGTGGTTCAGTAACTTGCGTGCGAGGGCAACGGCATCGTCCTCGTGGACGGAGATCTCGTAGCCGTCCTCGCCGGTGTAGCCGGAGCGGGTCAGGAAGGTGTCGATGCCGTCGAGCTTGAAAAAGCCGCCGGTCATGAAGGTCAGCTTGGCGACGTCCGGGTTCAGTCGGGACAGCACGTCCACGGCCTGCGGACCTTGCAGCGCCAACAGTGCGCGCTCGGGCATGGGGATCACCTCGCAGCGGCCGGCCAGATGCTTTTGCATGTGGGCGATGTCCTGGTCCTTGCAGCCGGCGTTCACGACGACGAACAGGTCGTCGGGCCGCTTGCAGACCATCAGGTCGTCCAGCAGGCCCCCTTGGTCGTTCGTGAACAGCGCATAGCGCTGCTTGAAAACGCCCAGGTCGACGATGTCGACCGGCACCAGCGTTTCGAGCGCAGCGGCGGCGTCCACGCCGACCAGGCGGACCTGGCCCATGTGCGACACGTCGAACAGGCCCGCGGCCGCCCGTGTGTGCTTGTGCTCGGCCATCACGCCGGTGGGATATTGCACCGGCATGTCATAGCCGGCGAAGGGCACCATCTTGGCGCCGAGTTCGACATGGAGGGCGTGAAGCGGAGTGCGCAGCAGAGAGGACATCATGAGCTCCGACGGATTTCGGGTTTGGATGTCCTCGCTGTCCCTGGTACCTGAGAGATTGACGAGCGGGTGGCCGGTCCCGCGCTCGCTTGCCCCTTCGGTGGGCCGGCGCCGATCAGCAATCGGCCGGCCGCTCTCCAGTGAGGAACGCCGTCAGTGTCTGCCACGTCCGGCGTTTTGTCAGTCCTTTTGCCTGAGCGTTCGGGTCGGCAGACCCTGCGCCTTCGGCGGCCCCCACCTGCACCGGGGCGCTCTCCTGACAAGCGAGCATTGTAGCCGGCTCAGTCCCCCAGGTGCCCACTCTCCAGCGCCTCGCCGTCGATGGGCATGGTCCGGCCATCGGCGGTCTCGAAGAACAGCGGCTTGCGCGCCTTGGCCACCGGGGCGAGCTGGTTCAGCGTCGCGGCGTCGAACAGCCGGCCGTTCTGCATGACCTGGGCGATGCGGTCGCTCTGGCGGATGTCGGCAAGCGGGTTGCCATCGATGACGACGAGGTCGGCCAGCTTGCCGGGCTCCAGCGACCCCAGGTCCTTGTCGAAGCCGAAGTTGCGCGCCGGGTTGATGGTGGCGGTGCGCAGTGCCTCCATCGGCGTCATGCCGCCCAGCACGAACATCCACATCTCCCAGTGCGCCCCCAGGCCCTCGCGCTGGCCGTGCGCGCCGATCATCGTGTTCACGCCAGCGCGCGACAATGCCGTGGCGGTGCGGGCGACGCGGATGATGTTGAAGTCTTCCTCCGGCGCGGTCTCGCGGCGTATCGAGCGCGGCTCCAGCACTGCGCGCGGCACATAGCGGCTCAGCAGCGGATGCTTCCAGACGTCCGTGCGCGCGTACCAGTAGTGCTCGCCGTCCAGGCCGCCATAGCCGACGTTCAGCGTCGGCGTGTAGCCGGTGGCCTGCTGGCCCCACAGCTGCCTGACGTCGTCCCACACCTCGGCGATGGGCAAGGCGTGCTCCACCGTCGTGTGACCGTCGACGACCATGGTCATGTTGTTCTGGAACAGCGCGCCGCCCTCGGGCACGACCATCAGGCCGGTCTGGCGAGCGGCTTCCAGCACCTGCTGGCGCTGGTCGCGGCGCGGCTGCTGGTAGCTCTTCACGCTGATGGCACCGTCGGACTTCTGGCGGTTCAGGTGCGTGAGGGCGTCGTCCAGGCCGTTGACGTTGGAGTAGAACGGCGTGCGGGCGCCGTAGAGGATGGTGCCGGTCGAGTAGATGCGCGGCCCCTGCACGATGCCGGCCCGCTGCATCTCGGCCTGCGTGAAGACGGCTGAGCTGAGGTTGGACGGGTCGTGCAGCGTCGTCACGCCGAGGGCCAGCGACGCCAGGTTGACCCAGCTCTGCTGCGGGATCAGACCCGAGTCGTTCATCGCGCCGTGCCAGTGGGCATCGATGAAGCCCGGCACGATGGTCTTGCCGCGGGCGTCGATGCGCTGCGCGTCGGCCGGGATGGCGACGTCCTTGCCGACGGCCACGATGCGGTTGCCGTCGATCACGACGGTGCCATCTTCGATGACCTCGTCCCCCTTCATCGTCACGAGCCGCGCGCCGGTCAGCGCGATGCGGCCGGTCGGCTTGTCGCTGGCCTGGTCGAAGCCGATCTTCTGGCCCGTGGCCTTGTCCTTGCCCTCGGCCGCCGCGGTGAACAGCTCGTCGCCCTGCGTGAAATGCAGAAGGCGGCTGTCGCCGCTCCAGTGCAGGTCATGGCCGGCGTTGACGTCCAGCTGCCTTACCGGCAGCGCGTCCATCTTGGCGCCGACTGTGAGCGTCTTGCCGGCCTGGCCCTGCGCATGCGGCAGCGGCGTGACGTAGGCGTGATAACGCTCGACGAAGCCCAGCCACTGGCCGTCGGGCGAGACGCTGTACTCGCTGGCGGCCTCGCTGCGCGCCACCTCGGTTTCGCTGCGGTCGCGCAGGTTCAGCCGCATCAGCGAGAAGCGCTGCTCGACCTCGCTGTTGCTACTGGTCTTCGTGAAGAACACCTCGTCGCTGCGCACGCCGAACTGCGGGTCGCTGCCGTCCTTGCTGAAGCGTTCCGGCTTGCCGGAGCCATCGGCCGCGGCAATGTAGAGGCCGGTGTCCAGGCTGTACCAGGGGCTGGTGAGGCCGCCGCCCTTGACCTTGCGGTAGACCACCTGTCGGCCGTCTGGCGACAGCTGCGGCTCCAGGTACTTACCGGGCTCCTTGACAAGCAAGGTGTCCTTGCCGGTGCTCAGGTCCAGCCGGCGGACGCTGCCCTGCGTGTCGTCACGCCACGTCACGTAGACGAGGCTCTTGCCGTCGCGCGACCAGCGCGGGTCGAACTCGAAGGCCTCGGTCTGCCTGGTCAGGCGGCGCGGCGTGCCGTCGGGCAGGTCCTTGACGTACAGCGAGCCCAGCGCCGAGTAGACGACGCGCCGGCCATCCGGCGACACCTGGGCGCCGCGCACCTGGCGCACCGGGAACCTGTCCGGCGCGACGGTCTGCGCATAGCGCATCGGCTCGCGCAGCTCGCGCGTGTCCTTCACGTGGAACGGGATCTCGGCGGCGCTGCCCTTGAATGGGTCGACGCGCCAGATTCTGCCCTCGGCCCAGACGACCAGCTCCTTGCTGCCTGGCATCCACGCGAAGCTCGGGTAAACGCCCCACATCGCCCAGATTTCCTGCAGGTCGCGCGACAGGCCGCTCCAGGCCGGGCGCTCGACGCCGGTCTGCAAGTCCTTCAGGAACAGCGTGCTCTGGTTGCGCACGCGGCGCACGAACGCGAGGTACTTGCCATCGGGTGATGGCGTCGGGCGCACAGCGCCGCCGGGGCCTTGCACGAAGGGCTCGACCGAGCCGTCGGCCAGGTCCTGGCGGAAGATCTTGTAGATCTCGCGGTTGCCGTCCTTGTTGTACTCGAACACGCGGCCGGGCGTCGTGTCTTGCGAGTAGTAGAGGTATTTGCCGTCCGGCGAGATGGCAGGCTCGCCGAGGTCCTTCTGCCAGTTGGGCTTCTCGTTGAGCTGCACGCCTTTGTTCGTGGCGGCGTCGGCGTTCACCGCGTAGAGCCAGATCTCGCCCGAGCCGGCGCTGCGCGTGCCGGTGTAGTGCTTGCGGGCGAGCAAGAACTTGCCGCCGGGATGCCAGACGGGGTTGTTCAGCAGCCGGAAGTCTTCCTTCGTGACGGCGCGGGCATTCTGGCCATCGGCATCCATGACCCAGAGGTTGTCGCCGCCGCCCGCGTCGGACAGGAAGGCAATCCGCTGGCCGTCGGGCGAGAAGCGCGCCTGCTGTTCCCAGGCGATGGAATGCGTCAGCGGCCGGGCCTCGCCGCCGCTGATCGGCAGCGTGTAAAGGTCACCCAGCAGATCGAAGACGAGCGTCTTGCCGTCAGGGCTGACGTCCACGCTCATCCATGTGCCGGTGGTGACGTCGATACGGGCCGTCTTCGGCACGCCGGGCGGCGTATTGACGTTCCAGGCGGCCGACGCCGCCACAGCCGGGGCGGCGGCAGAGTCTTGGCGCGCCGGCTGGGCGTGGGCGGCGAGGGCAGCGGCCAGCAGCAGGGCCGGGGTGGCAGTCAGTCGGGACATCGAAGGCGGGTGAAATGACCAAGCCTTCGATGCTAAACAAGGCTGACTTGCCCACCGTTCGTCACGGGTGGACAAGGTTCGCCACTGGTTTCAGCCGAACAGCCACCAGACCAGCAGGCCGCCGAATATCAGCCACTGCAGCCCGTAGTAGGCGAAGCGGCTGCGTGCCTTGATGCGCTTGCCGAACAGGCGCACCTGCTGCACGTAGGCGAACAGCCGGTTGATGCCGCCGGTGCGGTCGGTGTCCGAATTGGGGGCCGCGGCCGCGCGGATCAGCGTGCCGCTGATGAAGCGGTTGAACCAGCGCGCCACCGGGTTGTTCAGCGGCCGTTCGACATCGCAGAACAGGATGATGCGCATCTGGTCCGACTGGTTCTCGGCGTAGTGCAGGTAGGTCTCGTCAAAGATGACGCCCTGGCCGTCGCGCCAGGAGTAGCGCTCGCCGTCGACCGAGATGTAGCAGCGGTCGTCGTTGGGCGTCACCAGTCCCAGGTGGTAGCGCACCGAGCCGGCGAACGGGTCTCGGTGCGTCACCAGCCGGCCACCGGGCGGCAGCGCGGCAAACATCGCGGCCTTCACGCTCGGGATGCGCTGCAGCAGCTCGGTCGTGACCGGGCACATCGCCCTGGCCGACGGGTGCGCGTCGTCATACCACTTCAGGTGAAAGCGAGTCCAGCCGGTCTTGAAGAAGCTGTTGAAGCCAGCGTCGTTGTACTTGTCGCTCTTTTTGATCTCGCCGGCTTCGGCCAGCTTGAAGGCCTCGGCGCGGATGTCCTTCCAGCGGTCCTCCAGCAGCTTGAGCTCGGGGAAGCTCGCCACCGGGAGGTAGGGTCGGGCCGGCAGCCGCGAGAACATGTACATCAGGCAGTTGATCGGCGCCATGAAGGTGGAGTGATCCATCAACTGGCGGAAGAAGCGCAGCCGCACGCGGCCGCGGTAGTGCACGTAGACCGTGCTGGCGATGAAGGCCGCGACGATGGCGAGCTTGATGTACGGGACGTCGTGAGTCATGAGGAATAGAAGTCCGGTTCGCCGGGCGGCCGGGACTTGAAGCGCTTGTGCAGCCAGAAGTACTGGTGCAATTGTCTTCTGGCCTGGGCTTCGATGACGGCGTTCATGCGCGTCGCGTCGGCCACGAGGTCATCGGTGGGAAAGTTGTCCAGCGCTGGCTCGATGATCAGCGTGTAGCCATCGGCCTCGCGGCGCGGGTAGCAGGGCAGCACGGCAGCCTTCGTGACTGCCGCCATGCGCGACAGCCCGCCGATGGTGGCCGCCGGCACGCCGAAGAAGGGCACGAAGACCGAGTCGCGGTGGCCGAAGTCTTGGTCGGGCAGGTAGTACAGGCGGTAGCCGTCCTTCAGCGCGCGCAGCGTCGGCCGCGTGCCCTGCTGGCGCGCGAAGATGATGCCGGTGCCGAAGCGCAGCCGCTTCGCCCGGAAGAAGGCGTCCAGCCACGGGTCCTTCTGTACCGAGTAGATGCTGACGACGGGCGTCTCCAGCGAGATGCGCAGCCCGGCCAGGTCCAGGCCGGTGAAGTGCGGCATCATCAGGATGACGTTGCGTCCTTCGAGCGCCCGCAAGTGCTCAATGCCTTCGATGCGCACCAGGCGCTTGAGCTGCTCCTGCGACGCGAACCAGCCGTAGCCGTACTCCAGCAGCATCTGCACCATGGCCACGAAATGCCGGCGCAGCAGGCGACGGCGCTGGGCCTCCGTCCACTCCGGCAGGCACAGCCGCAGGTTCACCTCGCCGATGTGGCGGCGGGACGTTGGCAGTGCGGCGATCAGCTGGCCGAACAGCCAGCCCAGCGCCGAAATGACGCGGAACGGCAGCCAGCTCAGCAGCCACACCAGCCCCACGAGCAGCCTCACGCCCATGTGAGGCCCTCAGCGAAATCCATCCACTGCATGCTTCATGTCCCTCGAATCAGGGGCGGGATGGTAGTGCGTGTGGCGGGCGGCCCGGCCGGCGGCCGTGTCTGGTCAGCGGGTCTCGCAGCGACTGAAGACGCCCGGGCTGGCGTTGAAGCCGTCCATGCGCCAGCCCTGAGGCGTCCAGGTCAGGCTCATCGCGCCGGCAAAGTCGATGCGCGCATCGCCTCGACGCGACAGCGGCGGCATGTCCAGCCGCGGTGCCTCGGCGGAACGCAGGATCTCGCCCAGGTCCAGCGCCTTCGTCGTCGCCGGTACGCCGGGCAGGCAACGGGCGGCCGTGCGCATAATCGACGACGGGGCCTTGACGATGTCGGGCCCGTCGACGAACTCAAGCTGCGGTAGCGAGAGCCGCTGCAGCAAGTCACCGTCGCGTCGCGCCAGCGCGTCGCGCAGCTGCTGCCAGAACTGCACGAACGCGCCATCGCGGTCGACCGACACAGCGCAGCCCCTGCCACTGGGGCTGAGCGCGACCGAGGCGGGCAGCCGCAGTGCGCCACAGGTGGCGGGATTGAAGGCGACCGTGTAGCCATCGGCGCCAGCCCGGCTCACGTCGACACGCTGGCGCTGGCCCAGCGTCTCGTCATCCCATTCGAACCGCCATGCGCCACCTGGCAGCGCCGTCGGCGACCCGGTGCTGGCGAAGTCGCAATCCCGGGTCCCGGCGCTGACGCTTGCGCTCACCGCCAGCGGCGTGCCCACTGCATAGCGGCTGACGCTGAAGACGTGATTCACGTCGGGCTTGCAGACGAGCTGCGTGGGCAGTGCCGGCGCGGCTGGCGCAGCCCAGGCCGGCGCCAACGGCGATGCGAGCGCGGCGACGAGGAGCCGCAGTGCAGGTCGATCTGGAAGTTGCGGCAGGAACGGCATGACAGCGTGCGGGTAAACGTCGCAGTCGACGGGCGCGGCAGTATGCGCGGCTCGTGGGGTCGCAGGTTGCCGGAGCAGGTTCAGGTTGTCGCCCAAAGCAGGGGCAGTGGCCCCGCGGCGGGCGTCGGGTCGTTCAGCGTGTCGGCCAAAAGCCCGGCGCGCGGGGCCGCGGCGTCTCCTCGGCCCAGCCCGCGGGCAACGCGGCGCCCCGCTCGCCGAGCGCGCTGGCGACGCCCAGCTTGCGGCTGAGTGCCGCGGCGTCGTATAGCGCGTGGACCTTCACATCGTTGTCGAAGTAGCAGAAGCCGTCGCTTGGCGATCGCTTCGTCGCGTCCGCCGGTGAAGCCCGCCAGTGCGTCCCGCACCGCTGCAGCGAATAGAACGAGCCGTTGATCTCGATCGTCGCCACCATGCGGGAGGCGAACTCCAGCTCACGCCGTTGCGACAGGCCCTTCGCGCAATACACGCCGCGCCACGGCGCGTAGCGCCAGCTGGAGATGCCGATGCGGATGTCGCCTCGCGGCGCCGGTGCCCTGCTGCCCATGGCCGCCGGAGGGAAGGGCGCGTGCCCGCGAGGTCGACCGGCTTCAGCGGCTCAGTTGAAACCCTGGCCGCGGATCAGGCCGACGGCCAAGCCTTCGATGCTGAAGTGGTCTGCCGTCTCGTCGACGCGGATGGGCTCGAAGTCGGGGTTCTCAGGCAGAAGTTCGATACCCTGCGGCCCGCGCCTGAATCGCTTGACCGTCACTTCCTCGCCGACGCGGGCCACGACGATCTGGCCATTGCGCGCCTCTTTGGCGGACTGCACGGCGAGCAGGTCGCCGTCAAGGATGCCGATGTCCTTCATGCTCATGCCCTTGACCTTGAGCAGGTAGTCGGGCTTCCGGGCGAAGAGGGCGGGCTCGACCGTGTAGGTCTGCTCCACGTGCTCCTGCGCGAGGATGGGCGCGCCCGCGGCGACACGGCCGATCAGCGGCAGTGTGAGCTGGGCCAGCGTGGGCAGCGGCAGGTGCGTCTGCCGGGCGCGATTGACGGCATTCAGCGCGTCGGACTTCAGGCGGATGCCGCGCGACGTGCCGCCCACGAGTTCCAGCATGCCCTTTCGCGCGAGCGCCTGCAGATGCTCCTCGGCCGCATTGGCCGACTTGAATCCCAGCTCGGTGGCGATTTCCGCTCGGGTGGGCGGGGCGCCGGTACTTTCGATGGTGTGGCGGACAAGGTCGAAGATCTGCTGCTGGCGGGCGGTAAGCTTGGGTCGGTCTTGCACGGGCGGCCTTTTTGATGGCTGGCAATTTGTCCAGCACCTGTATTTTTGTCCAGGAGACCAGTGAATTGCAAACCCTTGACCGTTTGACCGTCATTCTGGGGACGGGCGGCACCATCGCCGGCACCGCCCGAACCGCAGGCGACGGGGTCGGCTACACCGCCGCGCAGTTGCGTGTGGACGACCTTCTCGCCGCCGTGCCGGGCCTGGCCGGTCAGCCGCTGGAGGCGCACCAGGTGGCGCAACTGGACAGCAAGGACATGGACGGCGCGACCTGGCAGCGACTGGCGCAGGCCGTCGACGAGCACCTGCGACGGCCCGAGGTGGGCGGCATCGTCATCACCCACGGCACCGACACGCTGGAAGAGACGGCCTATTTTCTGCACCGCGTGCTGGCGCCTGAAAAGCCTGTGGTGTTGACCGCAGCAATGCGACCGGCGACCGCTCTGGCTGCCGACGGCCCGCAGAACCTGTTCGACGCCGTGCAGGTCGCGCGCGCGCCGGGTGCGGCGGGCGTGGTGGTGGCGCTCGCCGGGCGGGTGCACGACGCGACGCAGGTGCGCAAGGTGCACAGCTATCGCGTCGACGCGTTCGAGTCCGCCGACGGTGCGCTCGTCGCGCGCGTAGAGGAGGGCGCCGTGAGACTGCTGGGCCGTTGGCCGGCAGGTGATGCGCTGGGGCTCGCGCATATTGCCCGGCCCGTGGCGCTGTGGCCGCGGGTGGACATCGTGCTCAACCACGCGGGGGCCGATGGCCGCATCGTGCGTGCCCTGGTGGCGGCGGGCGTGGACGGCATCGTTGCTGCAGGAACCGGCAACGGCACGCTGGCCGCGCCGCTCGACGCCGCCTTGCGCGAAGCCGAGGCAGCGGGTGCGCGCGTGTTGCGCAGCACCCGCTGCGATGCCGGCCCCGTCATGAACCTGCCGGGCCAGCTGCCAGCGGCCGGCGCGCTGAGCCCGGTCAAGGCCAGGATTGAGATGCTGCTGGCCCTTCTGGCGTCTTAAGCCTTGCGGCGGCGGGCGATGACGCCCAGCACGCCGAGGCCGGCGGCCAGCATCGCGTAGCTGCCCGGCTCAGGCACTGCGCTCGTGAAGGCCTGCGGCACGAAAGTGCTGCTGTCGAACGCGAAGACGAAGAACTGGTTGTTGTATTGGCTGGCGACCTTGCCGCCCTTGGGCGTCACGGCACCGAGGAAGTCGTTGTCGTTGGCCAGGTAAAGCGTGTGCTTCGTGACGCCGTCGACGACAACGTCCTCGCCGAACGCGATGCCCTCGAGCTTTGAAGGGATCTGCGCGTCGGAGATGCCGGCGGCGTTCAGCGCGGCGCGGATGTCGAGGAACTGCGTGCCGGCCACGGCGGCGCCGGGTTGCGTGCGCAGGTCGGCGATGCCGCTGACCTCGGTGGCGCCGGTCAGGTCGACCTTGATCAGTTGCTTGACGGCTGCATTGGAGCCCGGCGAGCCGTCGCCCAGGCCCTTACCGTCGCGCTCCAGCACCAGCAGTTCGTGGTCGTTCAGCGCTAGCAGTTCGCTGCTGTTGTAGCTCTTGCCGTTGATGACGTTGTTGAACGCGAACTGGCTGACGGCGCCCGAGGCGACGTCGATCTTGACGATGCGGTTGAAGCTGCCGCCATCGCCGCCGTCCTGGATCAGCGGGCTTTGCATGAAGCCGAACAGCGTCTTGCCATCGGGCGAGATCGCCAGTCCTTCCATGCCCTTGTTGGTCACGCGGCCACTGGTGTTGGTGAACTCCACGTCCTTGCTCGCGCTGAGCTTGCTGATCGCGAAGGAGTCGGGCAACGCGTAGCTACGCAGCCGCTGGCCGGTGGCGCGGTCGAACTGGTAGACGTAGGGGCCGTACTCGTCGGAGATGAAGACGCTCTTGCCGTCGGCCGAGACGCGCAGGCCTTCGGCATCGAAGCGGGCATTGGCCGGGTTGGTGGACAGGCCGGCGGCAAAGTTGTCCGAGCGGCCGGAGAAGTAGTACTTGCCGCCGGCGTTGAGCGCATTGCTGGCGACGAGGCCGGTCGTCGTCGGTGCGACGGCGCCGTAGTTCAGAGCCGAGCTGCTGTAGAGCAGCGTCGTGTTCTGCAGCGTCGGCGTCAGCGTAAACGGCAGCGTGGTGCCAGGGGCGCTGGCGGTGAGATTCAGCTGCAGCGTCTGGAAGCGCGGGATGAAGGACGTCGTGTCGTCCACCGCCGCATTCCACGACGTCGCGTTGGGGCCGCGGTCGGGCAGTGCCAGGAAGGTGTTGCCGCCGGCCCAGGCCAGCCCGGAACCCAGACCGCCGAGCAAGCTGGCCGAGGCGCCGTTCTCCAGCGAGTAGTTCAGCCCGGAGAGGTCATTCAGCGCACCGCTCAGGCTGCCGGTCGCGATCAGTACGGGCTGGGCGGCCCGGGTGCCCGCCGACAGGGCGAGCAAGGCGCCGGCGACGGCAGTGGTGACAAGGCTGGGGCGCATGACGGGTCTCCTGAGGAATGGGGAACCCGGGATGCTTGCCAGCCCGCATGACGGCGGCGTGACAGGCGCCAGCGCGCCTGCCACTCGAACGCGGGGTCAGACCAGCGTCAGCGTCACGTCGACGTTGCCGCGCGTGGCGTTGGAGTACGGGCAGACCTCGTGGGCCGTCGCGACCAGCGTCTCGGCCGTCGCGCGGTCGATGCCGGGGATGGAGATGCGCATGTCGACCTGGATGCCGAAGGCGCCGGGCTTGTTGGCGTGCGGGCCGATGGCCACGTCGCTAGTGATGGAGACCTCGGCCGGCAGGCTGATCTTCTGGCGTCCGGCGACAGCCTTCAGCGCGCCGATGAAGCAGGCCGAGTAGCCGGCGGCAAACAGCTGCTCTGGGTTCGTGCCGGTGGCGCCGTTGCCGCCGAGTTCCTTGGGCGTGGTCAGCACGAGGTCCAGCACGCCGTCCGACGACTTGGCGGTGCCGGCGCGGCCGCCGGTGGCAGTGGCGGTGGCGGTATAGAGGGCTTTTTCGATGGCCATGGTGGGCTCCTTCAGGTGGTTGGGGGGGGCGGGGAAAAAAGGACGGGGTCAGGCGGCGGCCTCGGCGGCGCGGTGAAGTTGCTGGCGCAGCAGCTGGAGCCGCTGCGTCAGCGAGACGAGTTCGTCGAGCTCGCAGGCGCTGGCGCCGGCGAGCTGGCCGGGGATGTCGCGCGCCAGCTTGCGCAGCTTGCGGCCGGAAGGCGTCAGCAGCACGTCGACGCGGCGCTCGTCATCGCGGGCGCGGCGGCGTTCGACATAACCCAGCGCTTCCAGGCGCTTGAGCAGCGGCGTTAGCGTGCCGGAATCCAGCGAGAGTCGTTGGCCGAGCTGGCCCACGCTAAGTACCGCCTCCGCGCCGTCAGCCTCCCACAGCACCAGCATGACGAGGTACTGTGGGTAGGTCAGGCTCAGCGGGGCCAGCAGCGGCTTGTAGATCTTGGTCATGGCCAGCGAACTGCTGTACAGCGCAAAGCACAGCTGCCGGTCCAACCGCAACCATTCATCGCGGGGATCGTCGGGTGTGGGTGCGTTGCTGCGTGCCATGGCATTAATGTAGTGAGCAATTCAATTGCACACAACTTAAATGGTCTTTCGTGATCGCGCCGCGGGAGACTTGGAGCTTGTCAGGATCTGAGAGGATGCGCGACCCCCAACAAAAGAGGAGAAGCGGGATGGCGATGGTTGCTAACGTGCTCGCTGCGCTGGTGGCGCTGTTGCACGTGTACATCCTGGTGCTGGAGATGTTCCTGTGGACGAAGCCGCAGGGACGCAAGGCCTTCGGGCTCAAGGCCGATTTCGCCGAGCAGACGCGCGTGCTGGCCGCCAACCAGGGGCTCTACAACGGCTTCCTGGCCGCCGGACTGGCGTGGGGTGTCTTGCAGGGCGCGGCGGGCGCGGGCCGTCCCTGGCTCGTGTTTTTCCTGGGCTGCGTCATCGTGGCCGGCGTGTTCGGCGCAGCCACTGCGTCGCGCAAGATCCTGTTCGTGCAGGCGCTGCCAGGCGCAATCACGCTGGCCGCCGTGCTGCTGAACTAGTGTCCCGTTCCGTTAATTCGTGGCATATCCAACAGCGAGATCGCCAAGCGGGTGCATGACGCACGCGGAGAACGACTGGCCCGGCGCCCTCAGCGACCAGCCGGGCGGCGTGCGCTACGCAGCGTTCATGAAGCGCTGGCTGGCCAACAACGCGGTGCCGCTGAAGCTTGCCGAGGGCGCGGGGAGGTGCTGGTGCGGTATGGGCCTTAGAAACAGGCCAGCGTGGCTTACAGCTTGGGCAAGGGTTGCTGCTTCTGCTTGTTCAACTCCGCTTCGCGCTCCTGTGCCAGCAGCTTGCCCAGTTGGCGTCCCTCTGCGGCCATCGTTTCGAAGTCGACCATGCTGACGAGGATCTGCTTGAAAGGCACGTTGGGGTTGTCGGACTGCGTGTTCATGTCAACGCGAATGGCGCGTTTGCAGCCAGCCGCCGTCGCATTGTCCAGGATGGCCATGTAGTTGACCGTGCCCCTCATCGCATGGCAGTAGCCGGGCAGAGACCCTTGCGCGCCGGCCGCGCGGTCAACCCAGCCGAACTGGCCTGTGCCGGGCCGACCGTTGTGCGGGCCGTACTTCTGGTCCAGCGCCTTCACGACTTCGCCAACGATCAAGGGCTCTGCGTAAGTCTCGGAGCGGCTGATGGCGGTCAGCTTGCCAGTCATGGCGCCGTAGGCAACGATGATGAAGTCTTCGGACCTGAGCTCCTGCCTCTGTCGCTCGAACGTCACCTCAGCCATGCGTTGCGGCAAACCGAACTTGGCCGGGTAAGCGGTCGCGCGGGCCTGCTTGTAGCCCAGGGCACGCACGACCTGCTCGACCTCGGCGGCGGTTTGACCAATCTTGAGGCCCATCGTCTCCATCACCAGTGGCACCGATTGGGCATGGGCGCTGCACGCTGCAGCGAACAGGGAGAAGGCAAGGGCGAGGCCACGGATCGACATGTTGCTCCTGAGAGACGTTGGGGTGGCCGGGATTCTGATGGGCTGCGCACGCCAAGATTGGCGATGGAGCCGGCCCCCCCTTACTTGAAGTCTTCCGGAGTCGCTCGCTTCCAGCCGCTCGGCTCGCCGCGACCCCTGCCGCCACCTGCCCCGCCGGCACTTGCACGGCGGCGCTTTCGACATGGCGCTCCTGGTCGTCGAAGAAGAAGTCGGGCTCCAACACGCGGAGGAACTCGCCCTTGGCCGGGCCGCCGAGGAACATGGCCTCGTCGACCTCGACGTCCCAGTTCATCAGCGTGCGGATGGCGCGCCGGACGAGTAGACCGGCGAACGGCGTTGTGGCGCCATGGCGCACATAGTCGTGCGTGAGCCTTCGACGTAGCCCAGACCCAATGGCAGCATCGGCTGCGTGCGCTCTATAGCGTGGCATTGGCTCTTCCCGTCCACGCACATGACCAAGGCGTTCTCTGGAGGAGTCAAATACAGACCCACCACATCGCGCTGCTTCTCGATGAACAGTGGATCGGTGGACAGCTTGAACGATTCGGTGCTGTGCGGTTGCAGCCCCCCGGAGCTTGAAGCAGCGATGCACGCTGGTCGCAGACATCGAGGTCTCTGCTGCGATGCCACGGACGCTCCAGGGCGTAGCGCCATTGGTGGGCTTGGTGCACAGCGTCTTGTTTATCAGATCCGCCACCCGCTCGTCGTCAATGCTGCTTGGCTTGCCGGACGCAGTTCGTCGCGCAGCGCGTTCATGCTCCGCTCGATGGAGCGGCGTCGCCATTTGCCGACCGTAGTACGGGTCAGCTGCACCCGCTTGGCGATCTCACTGTCGGCATCGCCGACGGCTGCTGCCAGCACGATGCGCGAACGCAGCGATGCCGCCACAGGCATGGAACGAGCGCACTATCGAGCTCAACTGCGCTCGCTCCGCCTCGCTGAGGACCAGATCGGCCTTCGGTCGCCCCGTCTATAAGTCGGCATCTCCTGTTCGAACGATGCCGAATGCAAATGCAAGAAATTTGCGACGAGTCAACGGAACTGAACTAGGCTCTCAGCGCCTCGATCTGCTCGCCCAGTTCCAGCCAGCGCATCTCGGCCGCTTCCTGCTCGTCACCGATGGCTTTCAGGCGACGGCCCATCTCGGCGATAGCTGACGAGGCTGCGCCTTCGGCAAGTTGCGCTTCGATGTCGGCGCGCTCCTGGGCCAGCGCGTGCAGCCGCTTGTCGATAGCGTCCATCTCCTTGCGCAGCGGGCGGGTCTGCTCGGCGAGCTTCGCGCGGGCCTGGCCTGCGGCCTTGCGGTCTTCGCGCAAAGCGGCCGGTGGCGGTGCCGCGACGACGGCCACGGGCGCCGGCGCGGCGGCGGGTTTCTTCGCGGCGCGGGCGGCTTCCCTGCTCTGGTCCAGCAGCCAGCGCTGGTAGTCGTCCAGATCACCGTCGAAGGGCTTGACGACGCCGTCGGCCACCAGCCAGAACTCGTCACAGACCTCGCGCAGCAGCGCGCGGTCGTGGCTGACGAGCATGACCGTGCCTTCGAACTCGTTGAGCGCCAGCGACAGCGCCTCCCGGGTGTTCAGGTCCAGGTGGTTGGTCGGTTCGTCCAGCAGCAGCAGGTTGGGGCGCTGCCACACCAGCATCGCCAGCACCAGCCGCGCCTTCTCGCCGCCGGACAGGCTTCCGACCTGCTGGCTGACCATGTCGCCGGTGAAGCGGAACTGGCCGAGGAAGTCGCGCAGCTCCTGTTCGCGGCCTGCCGGGCCGACGTCGCGCGCGAGCCGCACCATGTGCTCCAGCGGTCCTTCGTCCAGCCTCAGCACGTCCAGCTCTTGCTGAGCGAAGTAGCCAATGGACAGACCCTTGCCTTCGGTCATCGTGCCGCCCATCGGCGCCTGCGCGCGGGAGATGGTCTTGACCAGTGTGGACTTGCCCTGGCCGTTGGCGCCCAGGATGCCGATGCGCTGGCCTGCCAGCACCGAGCGGTCCACGCCACGCACGATGATCTTGTCGCCGTCGTCGGTGCGGTAGCCCGCGCTGAGGTCGTCGAACATCAGCATCGGGTTGGGCAGACTGACCGGCTCGCGGAACTCGAAGTTGAAGTCGGCCGACGCAAGCACCGGCGCGAGCCTTTCCATGCGCTCCAGCGCCTTCACGCGGCTCTGCGCCTGCTTCGCCTTGCTGGCCTTGGCCTTGAAGCGGTCGATGAACTTCTGCAGATGGGCGACCTTTTCCTGCTGCTTCGCGAACGCGGCCTGCTGCAGCACCATGCGCTCGGCACGTTGCGTCTCGAAGCTGGTGTAGTTGCCGCCGTAGCGCACCAGCTTGCCTTCGTCCAGATGCAGCGTGACCTTGGTGATCGCGTCCAGGAACTCGCGGTCGTGGCTGATGACGATCAGCGTGCCCTCGTAGCGCTGCAGCCAGGCCTCCAGCCAGACGAGGGCGTCCAGGTCCAGGTGGTTGGTCGGCTCGTCCAGCAGCATGAGGTCGGCCGGGCACATTAGCGCGCGGGCCAACTGCAGCCGCATGCGCCAGCCGCCGGAGAAGCTGTTGACCGGCGCATCGAGCTGCTCGGTCCTGAAGCCCAGGCCCATCAGCAGCGTCTGCGCGCGGGCGCGGGCGTCGAAAGCGCCAGCATCGGATAGCAGCGCATGGGCGTCCGCCATCGCGTGGCCATCGTTGGCGGCTTCAGCGGCGACCAGTGCGGCCTTGGCGGCCTCCAGCCGGACGTCGCCTTCCAGCACGAAGTCGGTCGCGCCGTCGTTGGTCTCGGGCATGTGCTGGGCGACCTCGGCGCGCATCCAGTGTCGGGGCACTTCCACGTCGCCGCGGTCATTGGACAGGCGCCCGGTCAGCAGCGCGAACAGGCTGGATTTGCCCGCGCCGTTGCGGCCGACGAGGCCGATCTTTTCTCCGGGCTGCAGCGTCGCCGAAGCGCCGTCCAGCACCATCTTGACGCCGCGACGCAGCGTGATGTCGCGCAGCGTGATCACAGCAGTTGGTCCTTGGTGACGAGCAGCACCTGGTCGCTGCCGGAGGAGGTGTCCATCCAGACGACCTCGAGCCTGGGGAATGCCGCCTCGAAATGCGCCCGCTCGTTGCCGATCTCCAGCACGAGCACGCCGTCGTCGGCCAGTGCCGCGGGTGCCGCGCGCAGCATCTCGCGGATGAAGTCCATGCCGTCGCTCCCGCCGGCCAACGCCAGTTCGGGTTCGGCGCGGTATTCAGCGGGCAGCGCGGCCATGCTGGCGCTGTTGACGTAAGGCGGGTTGCAGAGGATCAAGTCGTAGGGGCCGGTGCGTTGATCGATGACGGCGCCGAGGCCGTCGCCCTGCAGCAGGCGGATGCGCAGGGCCAGGTTGTGGCGCTCGACGTTCAGTTTGGCCACGGCGAGCGCATGGGTGTCGATGTCCAGCGCATCAACGTCGACGTCCGGCCAGGCCATGGCGGCCAGCACGGCCAGGCTGCCGTTGCCGGTGCACAGGTCCAGCACGCGGCGGCTGTCGGGGTTCAGCCAGGGGTCGATGCTCGCGTCGGCGATCAGCTCAGCGATGAAGCTGCGCGGCACGATGGCGCGCTCGTCGATCGTGAAGGGCACACCCTGCAGCCAGGCCTCGCCGGTCAGGTAGGCAGCCGGTTTGCGCGTCGTGATGCGCTCATCGATCAGCGCGGAGATGGAAGCAACCTCCGCTTCGGTCAGCTCGCGGTCTTCGTGCTCGTCCAGCGTGTCCAGCGGCAGGCCCAGCCGCCACAGCGCCAGCCACATCGCTTCGTCGAAGGCGTTCGTAGTGCCGTGGCCAAAAAACAAGCCCGCCTGGGCGAGGCGGGCGGCTTGGGTGTCAATGCAGTCGATCAGCTTCAAGTGCCGCGGACGTCCAGGGTGATTTCGGTGAAGCTGGCTTCGTCGCCGGCCTTTTCTTCCTTGCGTGGCGCGGAGACCAGGCGCTGGGCGCTGGACTCGTTTTGCAGCCGCCACAGCAGGTTTGTTGGCGAATCGGCGAAGGCCAGGCCTTCCTCGCGGGTGATGACGCCATCGCCGATCAGCTTTGCAAAGTGCTCTTCGTACGTCTGTGAGCCTTCGGCGATGGACTTCTCCATCGCCTCCTTCACGCCGGCGAAATCGCCCTGCTCGATCAGTTCGGACGTCAGCTTGGTGTTGAACAGGATCTCGACGACTGGCACGCGGCCGCCAGACGTGGCGCGCACGAGGCGCTGCGACACGATGGCCTTCAGGCCGGCGGCCAGGTCGTTCAGAAGCGCCGGGCGCGACTCTGGCGTGTAGAACGACAGGATGCGGTTCAGCGCGTGGTAGGTGTTGTTGCCGTGCAGCGTGGCCAGCACCAGATGGCCAGACAGCGCGTACGAGATCGCCGCCGTCATCGTCTCGCGGTCGCGGATCTCGCCGATGAGGATGCAGTCCGGCGCCTGGCGCAGCGCGTTCTTCAGCGCGATCTGCAGCGACGCGGTGTCGCGGCCCACCTCGCGCTGATTGACGACCGAGCGCTTGTTGCTGAACAGGTATTCGATCGGGTCCTCGATGGTGAGGATGTGCCCGGTCATCGTCTGGTTGCGCAGCTCCAGCATGGAGGCGAGCGTCGTGCTCTTGCCGGTGCCGGTGGCGCCCACCATCAGGATGAGGCCGCGCTTCTCCTTGATCATGGTGCCGAGGATGGGCGGCAGGCCCAGGCTGTCCATGGTCGGGATGTCGTGCGGGATGTGGCGGAACACGCCGGCGATGGAACCGCGCTGGCGAAAGCCTGACAGGCGGAAGCTGCCGACGCCATTGACCGACACGGCCAGGTTCAGCTCTCCCGTGTTGTCGAGCTCGGCGAGGCTGGCCGGGTCGATGACCTCGGCGATGAGCTGGCGCGGCTGGGGCGGCGTCAGGAGCTGGTCGGACAGCTGCACCGTCTGACCGTTGATGCGGATCAGCACCGGCATGTTGGCCGAGAGATAGCAATCCGATGCACCCTTCTCGGCCATCAGCCGCAGGATGCGCTCCATGTTGCCGCTGGTCGCCATGATCAGGCGCGCAGAAGTTCGTTGATGCTCGTCTTGGAGCGCGTCTGGGCGTCGACGCGCTTGACGATGATGGCGGCGTACAGCGAGTAGCGGCCACCGTCCTTGGGCAGGCTGCCCGAGATGACGACGGAGCCGGCCGGGATGCGGCCATAGCTCACCGTGTCGGTCGCGCGGTCGTAGATCGGCGTGCTCTGGCCGATGTACACGCCCATCGAGATGACCGAGTTCTCCTCGACGATGACGCCTTCGACGACCTCGGAGCGGGCGCCGATGAAGCAGTTGTCCTCGATGATGGTCGGGTTGGCCTGCAGTGGCTCCAGCACGCCGCCAATGCCGACGCCGCCGGACAGGTGCACGTTCTTACCGATCTGCGCGCAGGAGCCGACGGTGGCCCAGGTGTCCACCATCGCGCCTTCATCGACGTAGGCGCCGATGTTCACGTAGCTGGGCATCAGCACGACGTTCTTCGCCTGGAAGCTGCCGCGGCGGGCGACGGCCGGCGGCACGACGCGCACGCCGGTGGCGCGCAGCGCGGCTTCGCTCATGCCGGCGAACTTGGTGGGCACCTTGTCGAAGAAGGTCAGGTCCTTGTCGCCCATCAGGCGGTTGTCGTTCAGGCGGAAGGACAGCAGCACGGCCTTCTTGATCCACTGGTGCACCGTCCACTGGCCGACGCCTTCGCGCGTGGCCACGCGCAGGCGGCCGGCGTCCAGCTCGGCGATCACATGCTCGACAGCCTGGCGCAGCTCCGGCGCGTTCGTGGGGTCCAGAGACGCGCGGTTGTCCCAGGCGAGGTCGATCAGGCTTTGCAGTTCGGCGGTGTTCATCGGAGCGATTGGGTGAAGGAGACGATGCGGCGGGCGGCTTCGAGGCATTCGGCCTCGTCGGCGACGAGCGCCAGTCGGATGCGCCCGGCGCCGGGGTTGGCCCCATGGGCGGGCCGGGCCAGCAGGCTGCCCGGCAGGACCGCGAGATTGTATTGAGCGAGCAGGCCCTGGGCGAAGGCGACATCGTTACCGCCTGGAACTGCCGCCCAGAGGTAGAAACCGGCGTCCGGGAGTGCCACGTCCAGCACGCCGGACAGCAGTGGCGTGACCTCGGCGAACTTCGCGCGGTAGCGCGCGCGGTTCTCCACGACATGGGCCTCGTCGCCCCAGGCAGCGATGCTGGCCACCTGCACCAGGGGGCTCATCGCACTGCCGTGGTACGTGCGGTAGAGCAGGAACTTCTTCAGCAGCGCCGCGTTACCGGCAACGAAGCCGGAACGCAGGCCCGGCACGTTGGAGCGCTTGGACAGCGACGTGAACGCGATGAGGTTCTTGAAGTCACCGCGGCCCAGCTTGGCAGCCGCCTCCAGACCGCCGAGCGGCGCGTCGTCACGGAAGTAAATCTCCGAATAGCACTCGTCCGACGCGATGACGAAGCCGTGCCGGTCGCTCAGCTCGAACAACGCCTGCCATTCGTCCAGCGGCATGACCGCGCCGCTGGGGTTGCCCGGCGAGCAGACGTAGATCAGCTGCGTGCGGGCCCAGGTGGCTTCGTCGATCTGGCGCCAGTCGACGGCGAAGTTGCGCGCCGGGTCCGAATTGGCGTAGGCCACGTCGGCGCCGGCCAGCAGCGCGGCGCCTTCGTAGATCTGATAGAACGGATTGGGGCAGACGACCGTTGCGCCCGGGCGGCTGGCGTCCACCACCGTCTGCGCGATGGCGAACAGCGCCTCGCGCGACCCATTGACGGGCAGCACTTGCGTGGCTGCATCCAGCGTGAGGCCGTAGCGGCGTGAGATCCAGCCTGTGATGGCCTCGCGCAGCGCCGGCGTGCCAGCCGTGGCCGGGTAGCCGGACAGGCCGACCATCGCGCCCTTGATCGCCTCCTCGATCAACGCCGGCGCGGCATGGCGGGGTTCGCCGATGCCGAGCGAGATGGGTGCGAACTCGGGGTTGGGCGTGATGCCCGCGGTCAGTTGCCGCAGGCGCTCGAACGGGTAGGGCTGCAGCCTCTCCAGCAAGGGGTTCATGTCAGCCCAGCATCCCCGACTCGAAACCGTGCGCCGGCAGGTCCACACGCTGGGCGGGCGTCCAGCCGGGCTTGCGGTGCTCGGCTACGACGTTGGTGTAGATGCCGCCGCGCACGTACCACTTGGCGGTGATGCGGATGAAGCGCGGGTCGGTCACCTTGACGATGTCGTCGAGTATGGCGTTCGTGACTTTTTCATGGAAGGCACCCTCGTTGCGGTAGCTCCAGAAGTACATCTTCAGGCTCTTGAGTTCCACGCAGAGCTCGTCCGCAATCATGTCGATCGTGAAGTGGGCGAAGTCGGGCTGGCCGGTCAACGGGCAATGGCAGGTGAACTCGGGCACCTGGAACTGGATGACGTAGTCGCGCTCGGGGTTGGGGTTCGGGAACACGAGCAGGTCCTTGCTGGGCTTGCTCGGCGGGTTCTTGGGCACCTCGCGCATCTTGGGCTTGCTGTTCTTCTTGGCAGGAGTGGCGGCGGACTTCTTCGTGGCCATGGTCGGAGCTTTCTAAGAGGGGGCGAATGCTATCATCCGACCCCATCGAAGCGCCCCTTGAAGGCGCTTTTCTTTAGCCAAATCAACGGCTTAGCGCCTCCTACATGCGGCTGAACTCGATCAAGCTCGCCGGCTTCAAGTCCTTTGCCGAACCGACCACCTTCCAGCTGCCCGGGCAGCTCGTGGGCGTGGTGGGGCCCAACGGGTGCGGCAAGTCCAACATCATGGACGCCGTGCGGTGGGTGCTGGGCGAGAGCAAGGCCAGCGAGCTGCGTGGTGAGTCCATGCAGGACGTCATCTTCAACGGCTCCGGCAACCGCAAGCCCGCGGGCCGCGCCAGCGTGGAGCTGGTGTTCGACAACGCCAGCGCGCGAGCTGGTGGCCCGTGGAACCAGTTCAGCGAGATCGCCGTCAAGCGCGTGCTGACTCGCGACGGCACCAGCAGTTACTTCATCAACAACCAGCCGGTGCGCCGCCGCGACGTGCAGGACGTGTTCCTCGGTACGGGCCTGGGCCCGCGGGCCTACGCCATCATTGGCCAGGGCACGATCTCGCGCATCATCGAGAGCAAGCCCGAGGAGCTGCGACTCTTCCTGGAGGAGGCCGCCGGCGTCTCCAAGTACAAGGAGCGCCGCCGCGAAACCGAGAACCGGCTCAAGGACACACGCGAGAACCTGACGCGCGTCGACGACATCCTGCGCGAGTTGAACGCCAACCTCGAAAAGCTCGAACGCCAGGCCGAGGTCGCCGCCAGCTACCGGCAACTGCAGGACGCCGGCACTTTGAAGCTGCATCAGCTGTGGTGGCTGAAGCTGCGCGATGCCGGCACCGAGGCGACGCGTGTGAAGGTGGCGCATGCCGAGGCCCAGAACGCGCTGGAGTCGCGCCTGGCCGAGCTACGCGCGGTTGAAGCGACGCTGGAGGAGGTCCGCCAGCAGCATTACGCCGCCGGCGACGAGCTGCACGCCTCGCAAAGCCGTCATGCCGAAGCCCAGCTGGAAGTGAGTCGTCTGGAGGAGCGCATCCGCTTCGTCGTCGAAAGCCGCAACCGCGCCCAGCAACGGCTGGCCGAGCTGCATGCGCAGGACCAGCAATGGCGCCAGCGCGTCGAGGACTCCACCGCCGAGCTGGAAGGCATTGCCGAGCAGATAGCCGGCGCCGACGAGCAGAGTGAGATCCTGGCCGCGCAGGCCGAGGAGCAGCAGGCGCAGTTGCCGCTCAACGAGGATGCGCTGCGCGCCGCGCAGGCCCGTGCCAATGAGCAGCGCGCGCTGGTGGCCCAGGTGCAGCAGCAGATCCAGGTGCTGGCGGCCGAGAGCCGGAGCGTGGACGAGCAGGCGAGGGCGCTGCGCCAGCGGGAGGATCGCCTGACGGCCGAGAGCCGCGCCCTTGGTGCGCCGGACCATGACGCGCTGGAATCCTTGAAGGCCCGCAGCGCCGAGGCCGTCGAGGCGCGCGACCTCGCCGAAGCGCGGCTGCAGGAGCTGGCCGAGCAACTACCGCAGCTGGAAGAGCGGCGCCGCGCGGCCCAGCAGGACGCCAATGCGCAGCTCGCCAAGCAATCGGAACTGTCGGCCCGGCTGGACGCGTTGAAGGCCCTGCAGGAGAAGGTGCAGACCGAAGGCAAGCTCAAGCCCTGGCTGGCCAGGCACGGCCTCGACGGGCTGCAGGGCCTGTGGACGAAGCTGCACATCGAGCCCGGCTGGGAGAACACGCTGGAAGCCGCGCTGCGCGAGCGCATGGGCGCGCTCAGCGTCGGCCGGCTCGACACGGTGCGCGCCTTCGAGAAGGACGCGCCGCCGGCGCGGCTGGCTTTCTACTCGACGCCGGCCGCGTCCATCGCCAACACGCACGAGACGCTGCCCAAGCTGACGTCGCTGCTGAAGCTGAACGATGACGGCCTTGTCGCGCTGCTTAACGACTGGCTCGAAGGCGTCTACACGGCCACGAACCTGGACGCTGCGCTGGCCGCGCGCGGCCAGCTGACGCATGGCGAGCTGATCCTGACGCCGCAAGGCCATGCGGTCGGTCAGTTCTCGGTGACCTTCTACGCGCCCGACTCTGAGCAAGCCGGCCTGCTGGCCCGCGCGCAGGAGATCGAGCAGCTGACGACCGCAGCGCGCGCGCAGCACCTCATCGCCGAAGAGGCGCGTGTGCAGCTCAGCCGTATCGAGCACCAGTTCAACGACGCCAACGGCCGCCTGACCGCGCTGCGCCGCGAAGCCAGCGAGTCGCAGACGCGCGCTCACCAGCTGCACGTCGAGTTGCTGCGCCTAACGCAGCAGGCCGAAGCCAGCCAGCAGCGCCGCAGCGCTCTGGATGCCGAACTGGCCGAGATCGCCGGACAGCAGGAGGCGCTGCAGGAGCGCCGCGCCGTCGGCGAGGCGCGCTTCGAGGAGCTGGACATCCAGCTGGGCGACGCGCAGCAGCGCCATGCCGAGCTGGAAGACGGCGTCATCGCGGCCGAACGCAAGCTGGCCGATGCCCGCGAGCAGTTGCGCGCGCTGGAGCGCCGCGTGCAGGAGGCACGCTTTGCAACGCAGACGCTGGCCGCGCGGCGCGGCGAGTTGCAGCGCGGCATCGAAACGGCGCAGGCGCAAATCGCCACCGTGGCCGGCTCCGCCGCCAACCTGCAGGCGGAGCTGGACGGCCTCAACGACGCCGCCGCGCAGGCCGGCCTACAGGACGCATTGGCCCTCAAGGTGCAGCGCGAACAGGAGCTGGCCGCCGTGCGCTCCAGCTACGACGACCTCAGCCTGCGGCTGCGCAAGGCCGACGAGCAGCGCATGACCTTCGAGCGCAGCCTGGACCCGCTGCGCGAGGCCATCACCAAGCTGCAGCTGGAAGAGCAGGCCGCGCAGCTGGGCGGCGCGCAGTACCGCGAGCAGCTGGAGGCGGCGGCCGTCGATCTCGACGCGCTGGCCAAATCCATCGAGGAAGGCGGTGTGAAGCTGTACGGCCTGCAGGGCGAGATCGACCGCATCAATCGCGAGATCGCGGCGCTGGGAGCCGTCAACCTCGCCGCGCTCGACGAGCTGACCGCTGCCCGCGAACGCAAGACCTTCCTCGACTCGCAGTGCGCCGACTTGAACGCGGCCATCAAGACGCTGGAAGACGCCATTCACAAGATCGACCTGGAGACGCGCGACCTGCTGGGTTCGACCTTCAATCAGGTCAACGACCACTTCGGTCGCATGTTCCCCAGCCTGTTCGGCGGCGGCCAGGCCAAGCTCGTGATGACAGGCGACGAGATCCTGGACGCCGGCGTGCAGGTCATGGCCCAGCCGCCGGGCAAGAAGAACAGCACCATCCACCTGCTGTCGGGCGGCGAGAAGGCGCTGACGGCCATTGCGCTGGTGTTCGCGATCTTCCAGCTGAACCCCGCGCCGTTCTGCTTGCTGGACGAGGTCGACGCGCCGCTGGACGACGCCAATACCGAACGCTATGCCAAGCTGGTGGCCCAGATGAGCGCCGGCACCCAGTTCCTTTTCATCTCGCACAACAAGATCGCGATGGAGATGGCCGAACAGCTGATCGGCGTGACGATGCAGGAGCAGGGCGTGTCCCGCATCGTCGCCGTCGACATGGACAAGGCCCTCGCCATGGCAGAAATCGCATGAGCGTCACCCTCACTGAACTTCTCGCGATGGCCGGCGGCGTGGTGCTGGCCGGCGTCGTGGCCCACGGCGCCTGGGCCGCGCGCAAGGCCGGCCCCAAGCGTGCCGTGCCGCCGATGGAAGAACCGCACTTCGACAATCCGTCCCCTGCGGCCGAGGCGACCGATGCCGCAGCCGTCGTGTCGCCGGATTCCATGGACGTGACGGTGCCCGCCGTCGCCCGCCCGGTGCGTCGCCCGTCCAACCGCATCGACGCATTGATCGACGCCATCGCCACCATCACCGTCGAACAGCCCGTGTCTGGCGAGATGGCGCTGCAGCATCAGCCCGGCAGCCGCCGCGCCGGTACCAAGCCCTTCCAGATCGAGGGCCTCAATGCCGGGACCGGCGACTGGGAACTGCCGGGGCCGGGGCAGCGCTACAGCGAGTTCCAGGCCGGTCTCAAGATGGCCAACCGCGGCGGTGCGCTCAACGAGATCGAGTACTCCGAGTTCGTGCAGAAGATCCAGGCGTTTGCCGAGGGTCTGGGCGGCTTCGTGCAGTTCCCGGACATGCTGGACGTCGTGGCCCGCGCCCGTGAACTGGACCAGTTCGCCGCCAGCCACGATGCCCAGCTCGCGCTGCTGCTGCGTGCAAGGGCTGCGGCGTGGACGCCCGGCTTCGTCCAGCAGGCCGCCGCACGGCACGGCTTCGTGGCCGGCGCGTTGCCTGGTCGCCTGGTGCTGCCATCGCACGAAGACGGCGCGCCGCCGGTGCTGACGCTGCAGTTCGACGCGCAGGCCGCGCTTGCGGAGGATCCGGAGGCACTGTCGCTGCGCGAGCTGACGCTGGCGTTGGACGTGCCGCAGACGCCGTCCGAGCAGGAGCCGTTCGCGGCGTGGCAGGAATCCGCGCGCGCGCTGGCGCGCGACCTGGAGGCCGAGGTCTGCGACGACCGCGGCCAGGCGCTCGGCCTGCATGCCTTCGCCGCCATCGATGTGGAGCTTAAAAAGCTCTACGAAGCGCTGGCCGCCCGGGATCTTGCCGCGGGCTCTCCCGCCGCGAGGCGCCTCTTCAGCTGAACCGATGCGAGCCTCCACGCCAGCACGGAGCTTGCCCCCAGCGCGATGGCCGGCTGGGCTGTGCCGTGCGGCCGGTCTCGTTCTTGCGAGGGCTTGAACCGTGGCTACCTCGCTGCTGCTGATCGGGCTGCTCATCCTTGCCAGCGCCTTCTTCTCGATGGCGGAACTGTCGCTGGCCGCATCGCGGCGGCTGAACCTGCAGCAGCGTGCCGACGGCGGCGACACGCGAGCCGCCCAGGTGTTGGCCGTTCAGGCGCACCCGGGCCACTACTTCACCGTCGTGCAGATCGGCGTGAACACCGTGGCCATCCTCGCCGGCATCGTGGGTGAGGGGGCCTTCACGCCTCATTTCGAGGCGGCGCTGAGCGTCGTGCTGGCGCCCGAGGCGGCGGCTACGCTGGGCTTCGCTGGCTCGTTCGTCAGCATCACGGCGCTGTTCATCGTCATGGCGGACCTCGTGCCCAAGCGGCTGTCGATGAACGAGCCCGAGCGCGTCGCGATGGCGCTGGTGGGGCCGATGCTGCTGCTGTGCCGGCTGCTAAAGCCGCTGGCCTGGTTCTTCAGCAGCATCACCGAGGGCCTGATCCGGCTGCTGGGCCTGCCGGCCAAGCGCGACGAGACCATCACCTACCGCGATATCCTCGCGCTGACCGAAGCCGGCTACCAGGCTGGCGTCGTGGCCGACGAAGAACAGCAGGTCATCGAGAACGTCTTCGAGCTGGACACGCGCACCGTGGAGACGGTGATGACGACGCGCGAGCGCATCGTGTTCTTCAGCCGCGATGACGACGATGCGCTAATCCGCAACCGCATTGCCGAGACGCCGCATTCGACCTACCTGGTCTGCGACGGCGACGGCGACATCGACCAAGTCGCGGGTTATGTGGATGCCACCGACCTGTTCCAGCGCGTGCTGCGCGGCGAGCCGCTGTCGCTGGCGGGCGGCGACCTCGTCAAGAAGGTCCTCATCGTGCCCGACCGGCTGACGTTGTCGGAGATGCTGATCCAGTTCCGCGAGGCGCACGAGGACTTTGCCGTCATCGTCAACGAGTACAGCCTCGTCGTGGGCGTCGTGACGCTGAACGACGTGATGAGCACGGTGATGGGCTCACTCGTCGCGCCGCACGACGAGGAGCAGATCGTGCGGCGCGAGGACGGCTCGTTCCTTGCCGACGGCATCACGCCCATCCCCGATGTGGAGCGGGCGCTGGGCATCGAAGGCTGGCCGCATGCCGGTACCTACGACACGCTGGCCGGCTTCCTGATGGTGATGCTGCGCCGCATCCCGCGCCGAACGGACGTCGTAGAGTGGGAGGGCTGGCGCTTCGAGGTCGTCGACGTGGACGCCTACAGGGTGGACCAGGTCATGATCATCCGTGCCGGTGGCGCCGCAGGCCATCAAACCCGGGCCTGAGCCGGGCGAGCCACGCCTTTGGGCCGCATCCAGCGCCTACGGCCAGCCCTGGACCGGGAAGAATTGCCGCTTCGGGCCGACTTGAAGTGAACGGCGGCCCGAGGGTGCCGGCCTAACATCGTCGCGTCGTCTTGACGGTGTTGCCATGAGCTCATCCGCACACGTCCTTCATCGCGCCGAGATCGAGCGCTCCGGCTTCGGGCAACGCCTGCAGAGCCTGCATGGCCTGCTGCGCGGTCGTTATCCGATCATCGAGCGCGTGGCGTTGGCGCTTTATGACCCGGCCACCGATCTGCTCAAGACCTTCGTCAGCAGCAATCTGAATGGCCGCACGCTGCAGCAGTACGAGGCCACGCTGTCCAGCGTGCCATCGCTGTTGCGCCTTCGCCAGGAGCGCACTGCGCGCGTCGTCGACGACATCGAAGAATCCTTCCATGCCGCCGCGGCGCACACCGCGTGGCTGAAGGCACAGGAGTTTCGCAGCAGCTACACGCTGCCCATCTTTCGTGGCACCGAGCTGGCCGCCTTCCTGTTCTTCGACTCGACCCGGCGCGCGGCCTTCGTGCCGGCCGTGACGCAGGTGTTGGACCAGTTCGCAGACATCGTCTCGCAGCTCTACCTGCTGCGGATCTCCGCCGTGCAGCAGCTCATCGGCGCGGTGGACATTGCCACCGGCCTGGCCCGCATCCGCGACGTGGAGACGGGCCACCACCTCGAGCGCATGGCCAAGTACTCGCGACTCATCGCACGCGGTGTGGCCGAGCGCTACGGGCTCAGCGACGAGGCCATCGAATACCTGCATCTGTTCGCGCCGCTGCACGACATCGGCAAAGTCGGCATCCCCGACGCCATCCTTCTGAAACCCGGCAAGCTCGATGCCGACGAGTGGCAGCTGATGCAGCAGCATGTCGCCATCGGCGAGGAGCTCATCGGCCACATCGTCAGTGACCTCGGGTTGGCTGGCGACACGGCGGCGGAAATCATGTGGCAGGTCGTCGCCGGCCACCATGAACGCGGCGACGGCAGCGGCTACCCGCGCGGCCTACGCATGGCCGACATCCCCGTGCCTGCGCGCATCGTGGCGGTCGCCGACATGTACGACGCGCTGTCGTCGACGCGACCGTACAAGCAACCCTGGGATGAAGACCGCTGTGCGGTGGAGCTGCGCAGCCAAGCCGAGCGGGGACTGATCGATGCGGCCTGCGTGGACGCCCTGCTGGCCGACGACGAGGCGCGCCGCCTCATCCGCGAGCGCTTCGCCGACTGACGGCGCCGGTCGGCCATCGCGCCGTCAGTCGCTGGCGTGACCGGCGTTCGACGCGTTGGCCATCGACCGGGCCTCAGGCCGAGCGCGGGAAGTGGAAGATCCTGATCGAGGCCGGAGTGACTTCAAAGCGGCGGGTGCGCGCGTCGAAGCTGTCTTCCTGGATGACCACCTCGGGCGGGGCGTCGACCGCGTTGGTCGAGTCCAGGCTCTTGCCGACGAGGGCGAAGGTCCGGCCCTTGGCGCCGCTGTTGAAGCCGTCCAGCGCCAGTTCGAGGTTCTGGACCGCCTCGGTCGGGTTGACCACGGCGACGGTAAGCACTTTCTCGTCCTTCGTCAGCGCGGCCATCACGTCCAGCGGATAGGTCGCGCTGCCGGTGTTCACCTTTGGCTGATCGCCGCCGACGGGGTAGGCCGGCGCCGGCTGCGGCGAGTTGCCGCCCACGGCCACGGGGATGCTGCCGAAGTGCCGGTTGTAGAGCTGGAACACGCGCCCCTTGGTGCTGATGACGGAGCCCGTCGGGCTGACGTTCAGCCACGCGGTGGCCATCGTGTAGCCCGCCATGTCGATGAAGTCGGTGTGCTTGAAGAACTCGTGGAAGGCCAGCGCGATGGCCAGCGTGCCCTTGTAGCTGTCGCGGAAGCTGAAGGCCCATTCGTCGAAGAAGACCTTGACCTTGCCGTCGTTCAACTCGGGGAAGCGCTTCTTGTACTCCTCCCAGGCGTCGACCATCGTCGCGACGCGCTGGGCCGGCTGGCGCGCCCATTCGGTGAGCGTCTGCTTCACGTCGAACAGCTTGCCGCTCTGCAGGTCGAAGCGCTTGTTCTCGGGCGGGTAGGCGTGCGTGGCCAGCGCGTCGAACTTGCCCTTGGAGAACTTCAGCATGCCGTAGGCCCAGTCGCGGTCGGAGCCGACCTTAACCTCAGGCTGGCCGGCCACGAAGATGCCCTGGCCGGTCGTCATCTCGTCGACGAAGCCGCCGGGGGCGACGATGTAGATGGACGGGTCCACCTTGCGCATCGCGTCGGCAAACTGGTTGTGCTTGATGACGTATTGCTCGCGCGCCATGTGGCCGAACTGCCAGTGGCCGTACATCTCATTGCCGATGTTCCAGTACTTGACCTTGTAGGGCTGTACATGGCCGTTCGCGGCGCGCTTGGCGCCCCAGAAGGTGTTGGCGGCGCCGTTGACATACTCGACGATCTCGGCACCCGAGCGCGCCTCGCCGAAGCCCGTGTTGACGCACCAGTAGGGCTCGCAACGGATGAGCTCGCACATCTGCAGCAGCTCATCCAGGCCGGCGTCGTTGGGCTGCAACGCCTTCCAGACGGGGTCGAAGACGGGCGGTCGCTTGTCGGGGTCGCCGATGGTGTTCTTCCAGTCGTAAGGCCCCGAGATGAAGTTGCCGCCCGGCATGCGCAGGATCTTGCAGTCCATCTCCTTCATCAACGCGATGGTGTCGGCACGGAAGCCCTTGATGTTGTCGGCCGGCATCAGCGAGACGGCGCCGATCAGCAGCGTGCCCGAGCCGGTTGCGGTGATGCTCAGGCGCGCGTCCATCGTGTCGCCGGTGGCGGTGAACGTGAAGGGTATGGTGCTCCATGCCGATGTGGCCTGGACCTTGACCGTCTGCTCGCGGCCACGGCCTTCAGCGAGCGTCAATGTGACCGTCGTCGGCCGCGCCGCCTTCAACACGATGCGACCGGTGTAGGCCTTGTCATTGACGAGCGCGATGTGGCCCTGTGTGATGCCGCGCGGCTCGGTGGGTGACAGCCCGATGGCCGGGCTGTGCTCGCCGACGTAGGCGTCCGCCTTGTCGAGGGAGAGGCTGTCCATCGGGCCGACCGCCGTCCACTTGTGGATGTAGGCCATCGACGCGCGGAAGTCCTTCGGGTCAGGCCTGGGCTCCTCGGCCGACAACACGCCGTAGAAGAACTTGCGGTCGTGCAGCATCTCGGCCCACATCGTGTGGTTGATGATGTTGGCGCCGTGTTCCAGGAAGCCGCCGTAGAGGTACGGGTTGATGGGCTTGAATCGCTGGCGGGTGTCGATGGTGCCCTTGACGGCGGGCGTTGGCGTAGTGGCGGCGAGCGTAGGCGCGCCCCAGACACTGGCCATGCCTGCGGTGGTGAGGAGGAGATGTCGTCGGGTGAGGGCGGCGGAAGTGGTCACTGGATCGTCCATGAAGCAGCCGCCCCGCGAGGAGGCGGACGGTGGTGGATGGGGTGGATCGATCCATACCGCACCATCTCCGTGGATCGAGCCGATCCCGGTGCACGCTGTGCGGAACCGGGAAGGTCATGCCGGGGAGCCCGGCCGGCCTGGGCGGCGATGGTAGCGCTCTCAAGTCGTGCTGCGGAACTGGGGCGGGCCCGTGGTGCCGAAGGACTTCCACCGGGCGCGGGCAAGCGCACGGCTTGACATGTCGGCGTTTGGCGACGGCGCCGTCAGCGTTGGCGCCTTGCGGCCATTTCTTCCCCCATGGGCTTCAGCGCCGAGGGCTCCGTGGCAGCGCGAGCGATCGCGAACGCCCGCGCATCCTCAACGCTCAGATGATCCTCGTAGCTGCGGGAGTAGGCGGCCAACAGGTCGGTATCCAGGAGCGCCGGTTGTCCAGCGGCCCAGGACTGCAGCGGCGCACGGATCGAGGTCCACAGCCGCGTCATCTCGCGATGATCCGCCGCCAGCCGGTCGGCCAGCGTCGCTTCGCCGGCCTCGCGCAGCCGGGGCAGCACGTGGCGCTCTTCGTCCTCGTGGTGGGCCGGACCGGCGATGTCGAAGTAGCGCAACACGTCCGTCGCCGCGCTCTGCGCCTGGGCGTCAGCGCCGTGGGACTGCACATGCGCCTGCAGGCGCTGCAGCAGGTCCAACGTGCGTCGCACCCGCTCGTGGCAGGCGGCCAGCATCTCGAAGGGTTGGTCGAAGCCGACGGCCGGGCCGGCATGTAGGACGGTACGGGAGCTCATCCGGCGATTCTCCGGCCGCGACAATGCCCTTATGACCGCGACCCCTGCCCAGCGCGCACAAGAGCTGCGCGATCTGCTCCACCATCACGCCCACCTGTACTACGTGCTCGATGCGCCCGAGCTGCCGGACGCCGAGTATGACAAGCGCTTCCAGGAGTTGCAGGCGCTGGAAGCCGCGCATCCCGAGCTGCAGACGGCCGACTCGCCAACCCAGCGCGTCATCGGCGCCGTGCTGCCGGGGCTGACGCCAGTGCGCCATGCCGTGCCCATGCTGTCGATCACGACGGAGACCGACACGACCGAAGGCGGCGCCATCGCGTTCGACGCGCGCGTGCGCCGTGAGCTGGGGCTGACCGACGCGGACCCGCCGGTGGACTACAACACCGAGCTGAAGTTCGATGGCCTGGCCATCAACCTGCGCTACGAGGCCGGCGTGCTGGTGCAGGCCGCCACGCGCGGCGACGGCGAGACCGGTGAGGACGTGACGCACAACGTGCGCACCATCGGCCAGATCCCGCTGCGGCTGCGTGGCGACGCACCGCAGGTGCTGGAGGTGCGCGGCGAGGTCTACATGCGGCGCGACGCCTTCGAGGCGTTGAACGAGCGCCAGCGTGCCAAGGGCGAGAAGACCTTCGTCAATCCGCGCAACACCGCCGCCGGCGCGATCCGCCAGCTTGACTCGCGCCAGGCGCGCGACAAGCCGCTGAGCTTCTATGCCTACGGCATTGGCGAGGTGCGGGGCTGGGCGTTGCCGGCCACGCAGTCCGGCCTGCTGGATGCGCTTGCTGCCTTCGGCGTGCCCGTCAACGACCTGCGCGAGGTCGCGCGCGGGCCGGCCGGGCTGATGGCCTTCCACCAGCGCGTCGCGGCGGCGCGCGACGCGCTGCCGTTCGACATCGACGGCGTCGTCTACAAGGTCGACAGCCGGGAACATCAGCAGCGGCTGGGCTTCAAGACGCGCGAGCCGCGCTGGGCGGTCGCGCACAAGTACCCGGCGCAGGAGCAGGTGACGACGCTGCTGGCCATCGACGTGCAGGTCGGCCGGACCGGCAAGCTGACGCCGGTGGCGCGGCTGGAGCCGGTATTCGTCGGCGGCACGACGGTCAGCAACGCGACGCTGCATAACGTCTTCGAGATGCGCCGCAAGGGCGTGCGAGTGGGCGACAAGGTCGTCATCCGGCGCGCGGGTGACGTCATTCCCGAGGTCGTCGGACGCGTGCCCGGCGAGCGGCCGGCTTACGTACTCAACTTCCACATGCCGCGCCACTGCCCGGTCTGCCGGAGCGACGTGGTGCGCGAGAAGGGCGGCATCGAGTACCGCTGCACCGGCGGCGTGTTCTGCCCGGCGCAGCGCAAGCAGGCCATCCTGCACTTCGCCGGCCGCCGCGCGATGGACATCGAGGGGCTGGGCGACAAGCTCGTCGAGCAACTCGTCGATGCGGGCATCGTGCAGAGCCTGCCGGGCCTCTACAAGCTGGGCGTCGCCAAGCTGGCCGTGTTGGAGCGCATGGCGGAGAAGAGCGCGCAGAACCTGGTCGACGCACTGGAGAAGAGCAAGACGCCGACGCTCGCGCGCTTCTTGCTTTCTCTGGGTATCCGCCAGGTGGGCGAGACGACCGCCAAGGACCTGGCACGGCATTTCGGTACGCTGGACAAGCTGATGAACGCCAGCGTCGAGCAACTACTGGAAGTGCCCGACGTAGGCCCTATCGTCGCCGCCAGCGTGCACACCTTCTTTGCCCAGCAGCACAACGTTGAGGTCATCGAACAGTTGCTGGCCGCCGGCGTCGCGCCGCGGGAGAGCGAAGGCGAGGGCGACGATCGCCCGCGGCGCTTGCTGGGCAAGACGCTGGTGCTGACCGGCACGCTGCCGACGCTGACGCGCGACGAGGCGCAGGCCCTCATCGAGGCCGCCGGCGGCAAGGTCAGCGGCTCGGTGTCCAAGAAGACGAGCTATGTGATCGCCGGCGAAGAGGCAGGCAGCAAGCTCGAGAAGGCCCGCACGCTGGGCGTACCGGTGCTCGACGAGGCCGGCCTGCAGGCCCTGCTCTTAGCCGCAGGCTGAACTTACTCGCTGGCCTTGATGACCCGGCCGTTGAGCGGCTGCACCGGCCGGGCGTTCATCGCATAGGCGCGGCCGAAGCGGCCGATCTGCTCGGCCGACACCTGGACCGGCGTCTTCAGCACGAACCAGTTCACGCCTTCGCTGCACGGCGGCGTGGTCAGCGAGCCGGCGAAGTTGTAGTACGCGCGGTTCTCCGGGAGCAGGGCGCTCAGGTCGATGCCGATGCCCGGCACGGGCGTCTCCTGCTCCCGGGTCTTGGGCAGGTTGTCGAACACGGCCTGGATCAGCGGATGCCGGGCGCCCTTGTCCAGCAGCACGGCGACGACGGCCAGCTGGCCCGCGTCGCTCCTGTGCACGAGGTGAGCCACCAGCGGATAGGCCTTGCCGTTGATGCGCTCCTCGCTGGGCTTGTGGAAGTGGAACTGCAGCAGCTCGTAGCGACTGTCTCCGACCGTGATCGAGCTGCCCGGCGCGACGTTAACCTGCACGGTGTGGCCGTTGTCGATGATCTTCAGCGGCGTCGGCTTGTAGTCGAAGTTGATGGCCGGCAGCGCGGCCGTCTGCACATCGGCGGTGCGGATGTCGATCGGCGACTGGGTCTGCCCGATCGCGCAGGTGCCGAACTTCTCGTCGACGCTGGCCCATTGGGCCGGGCCGGTCGCGCCGCCGTAGCTCCAGTGCGTCGGGTGGTGGCCCGAGTGGGCGGCCGGTTCGGCGCCGAAGCTGGTGGCGGGCAGCATGGGTAGTGCTGCCGCGGCAGCCAGAGCCAGCAGGCGAAGTCGTTGGGCTGATGTCATGGAAGTTCTCCGTCGTGTTTCAAGTAGGGGCTGTTCTGCCGGTCCGTGGCCGCTCGTGCGACCGAACGTCGCCACCGGCCAGGCAGGCACCGGAACAGGCCGAGCAGCATTCCCCTGCTCGGTGATGTTTTCGTGTGGCCGATGCGAAGTTGCGTGACTTCTGAGGTTGTGACGCACATCTGGTCGGGTCGCTTTATAGGTGCGTTCCGCTATCGCAAGCAGGAGCGAAGGCGGCGATTCGTGCAATAGGTCCCGGTCTGCGCGCCAGCTGGTGGAAGCCAGGACCCCCAGCCTGCGCGGGGGCAGTAGCCAGTTCTTGCGAAGGGCAGGGCGGTCGCACGACGCGCAGACTGTTCGCCATGGCAAAAACGTCCGGGGGCGCGCATGGACTGGAAGACATCACTGTGGGGCCTGGCGGCCTGTCTGGAGCTGTCAGGCACTGCCCGGCCTGCGCTCGTGCTGCAGCCGGATGGACAGCAGGTGCTGGATACCGAGGCCCGGTTGCTGTGGTTCCATGACTGGAACCGCTTGACGTTTACCACCTTCCCGGTTGCGACCGGCTGGGTATCGGGTCTGGCTGTGGGCGGCGCCAGGGCGGGCGACTGGGGCGGCTACTGAACGAGCCCGAGCCACGCGCCGTATCCGGAATTCGGCTGTGACGCGGGCGCTGACATGGCGTGTGACTACGTCTGGCAGGTTCCGTCCGTCGCGAGTGCCGTGGCTGTCCGTTCTTCGGTCGGCGTGGCGGTCTCGCTTGGCCAGTTGCCCGAGCCCGCCACATTGCCGCTCGTGCTGGCAGCGCTGGCTGCCGTTGGTCGCCTGCGCGGCCTGTCGGTGCCTCGGCCGATCGCCAGGCGTCTTTGGGCCTCAACGCCTGAGCTTAGGCATCGGCTGGGCCTTGGCCCAGTCGGGCTTGGTCTCGAACAGGTGGTCGATGAAGGCCCGCGTTTTGGCGGGCATCAGCCGTCGGCTGGCCGTCAGCAGGTAGACGGGTAGCGGCTCGTAGCCCCAGTCCGGCAGCACCCGCACCAGCGTGCCGGCCTCGACGTCGGACGCCACCATGCCGAACGGGAAGCTGCCGATGCCGCCGCCGGCCCGCGCCATCGACAGCACAAGGCCGATGGAGTTCGCCTCCAGCGGTCCGCGCATCGGCACGTCCACGGTCTGCTTGCCATTGCGCAGCCGCTTGTTGACGTCCTTCGCCTGCGTCAGCGCGACGAAATCGTGCGCGGCCAGGTCGGCCGGCGTCAGCGGCGCGTGCCGCGCCTGCAGGTAGACGGGGCTGGCGTACAGCCCGCGCTCCAGCTGCATGTACAGCCGCGCAACCAGTTCCGGCTCGTCCACCGGGCCGGCGCGCACCGCCACGTCGTAGGGTTCGTTGAAGAGGTCGACGTGCCTCGGCGTCGTGTCAACCTCCAAATCCACTCTGGGATAGCGCCGCACGAAGCGGGCAAAACTGTCCGCCAGCAACAGCATCGCGAACTCCGCGGGCACCGACACGCGTAGCTTGCCCTGCGGCGTGGCGTCGCGCGAGGCCAGCCATTCACGCGTCTCCGCGATGTCGTCTTCATGGCGCTGGGCGCGTTCGGCCAGCTGTTCGCCCAGTTCCGTCAGCGTGAGCCGTGCGGCGCCCGGGACGAACAGCCGCGCGCCCACCGAGGTCTCAAGCGCCGTGAGGCGCCGGCTCAGCGTTGCCTTGGGCAGGTCCATCAACCGGGATGCGGCAGACAGGGAGCCCGCCCGCTGCACCTGCGCCAACAGCAACAGGTCATCGACTTTCATGTCGGTTTGTTTCGTTTCGTTTCTGGAACAGTGCGTTCGCCGTTTGTGGCTATGCGCGAAAAATGGAACTCTCTACAGTCGCGGCCATCATGTCAACACCCCGCCTGCTGCAGTCCCAGCGCCACCGCATCGGTGACGGCTTCGAGGCCGACGGCTGGCGCGAGCCCGCAACGCTGCTCGACCCGTTCATCCGGGTTGACCACTTCCGCATGCGCGAGGCCGCGTTCGCGCCCCATCCGCATGCCGGCTTCTCGGCGGTGACCTATCTCTTTGCCGACTCGGCCACCGGCGTGTTGAGCCGCGATTCACTCGGCGGCGAGCACGTCATCCCGCCCGGCGGTCTGCACTGGACGCTGGCCGGCCGGGGCCTCATGCACGACGAGGTGCCCGCCGACTCGGGGCGTGAGGCGCACGGCCTGCAGATCTTCTTGAACCTGCCGGCCGCGCTGAAGCTCTGCCCACCCGCCATCATGCGACTCTCGCCAGCGCAAATGCCCGTGCGCACGGGCGCCGGCTGGCGTGCCGTGCAGGTCTTCGGTGGCGAGACCGGGCTGAATCTGCCGTCGCCTGCAGCGCTCAGGGTCGTCGATATCGACGCTGGCGCCGGCTTCAACATCACGCTGGCTGCCGGTGAGCAGGGCTTTGCCCTGGTCATCCGAGGCAGCGGCCGTGCCGCAGCATTGCCGCTGACGGCGGGCCGTGCCTTCAGCCTCGACGAGGCAGGCCGCGCCCGGATTACGGCCGAAGAACCTCTGCGGCTGGCCTGCTTCAGCGGCCGGCCGCTGCGCGAGGCAGTCGTCTGCCACGGCCCCTTCGTCATGAGCGATGAGGCCCAGGTCGTGGCCGCGCTGCAGCGCTTCCAGAGCGGCGGCATGGGCCGACTCTGCCCCCGCAACACCCCCAACATCTGACGAATAGACAGGACCCGAGATGAACGCTCCCCAGGCCGATGACAACGTGCCCACGCCCATCGCCCCTACCGCAGGCAAGAGCGGCCCGCCCGTGCCGCTGCTCGTCATCGGCGCGTTGCTGCTGGCCGGTGGTCTGGGCCTCGGCGGCCGCATGTGGTGGCGCGCCCAGCATCTCGTCGAAACCGACAACGCCTATGTCGCCGGCCGCCTCCACCCAGTGGCCACGCGGGTGGCCGGTGTCGTCACGGAGCTGCATATGCGCGACAACGCGCCCGTCAAGGCGGGCGACGTGCTGCTGCGGCTGGACCCGGCCGACGCAGCCGTGCAAGTTGAGCGGCTGAAGGCGCAGATCGCCCAGGCCGACGCGGCGATCACCGCCAGCGGCGCGCAGATCGCTCAGGCCCGTGCCCAGGCGGCAGCCACGACGTCGCAGGTCGCCCAGGCCGAGGCCGTGCTGGCGCGCACGGAGCTGGAGGCCAAGCGCAGCCAGGCCTTGTTCGGTGCCGAGTTGCGTGCGACGAGCAAGCAGGAGCTGGACGCGGCGCTGGCCGCCCGCGAGGTGGCACGCGCCGACCTGGCCGCGCGCAAGGCCAGCGCCAATGCCGCGAAGGAAGCCATTGCCGCCGCAGAGAGCGCCCGGCAGTCGGCCACCGCGCAGAAGAGTGCGACGCAGGCCCTGTTGAAGGACGCACAGAACCAGGTCGGCTACTCCGAGGTGCGCGCCGCGGCGGATGGCCGCATCGGCAAGCGCACGGTCGAGGTGGGCCAGCGCGTTCAGCCGGGCCAGCAACTGGCCGCCATCGTGGAGACCGAGACCTGGGTCGTCGCCAATTTCAAGGAAACGCAGCTCGCGAAGATGAAGCCGGGCCAGAAGGTGCGCGTCAAGGTCGACGCCTTCCCGGGCCGCGAACTGCAAGCCCATGTCGACAGCTTCGCGCCGGCGTCGGGCGCCAGCTTCGCGCTGCTGCCGCCGGACAACGCCACCGGCAACTTCACGAAGATCGTCCAGCGCGTGCCGGTCAAGGTCGTGTTCGAGCCCGAAAGTCTGCAGGCGCTCGGCGAGCAGGCCACGCGCATCGTGCCGGGGCTGTCGGTGCAGGTGGAAGTCGAAATCGCCGAGTGATGGAGCCCCGTGTCCAAGAAGTATCTTGGCCGGTCCCCCGCGGGGACGGCGATGCTAGCCGGGTCGCCCGGCAAGCACATCGCTCGACGCGGGCCGGCTTGGGAGCGGCCCGGCGCCGGGCCCGCAAATCCATGAACCCCGGCTCGACGGATTACTGACATGGGCAATGAAAACTATCTCCCGCCGCCGCCCGACCAGAAGGTCAGCGGCCGCACGTGGCTGGCCGTGCTGTCCAGCCTGCTGGGGGCCTTCATGGCGGTGCTGGACATCGCCATCACGAACTCGTCGTTGCGCGACATCCTCGGCGCGCTGTCGGCCACGCAGGAAGAGGGCAGCTGGATCTCCAGCGCCTATCTCGTCTCCGAGATCGTCGTTATTCCGCTGGCCGGCTTCCTGGCCATGGTGTTCTCCACCCGGCGCTACCTGGTCGTCAACGTGGCGCTGTTCCTGGTCTTCAGCACGCTATGCGGCATGGCCTGGAGCCTGGAGAGCATGATCGCCTTCCGCGCGGCGCAGGGCTTCACAGGTGGCGTCATGATTCCGATGGCGATGACGCTGGTCACGCGCAAGCTGCCGCTGAAGAAGCGGCCCATCGGCCTGGCGCTGTTCGGCATGACGGCCACGCTCGCGCCCACGCTAGGCCCGACGGTGGGCGGATACCTGACCGAGCTGTACGGCTGGCCCAGCATTTTCTACATCAACTGGGTGCCGGGCGTGCTGCTGATGCTGGGCGTGTCCATTGGCCTGGAAAAGGAGCCGATGAAGCTGCGGTTGCTGCGCGAGGTCGACTGGCTGGGCATCATCTTCATGGCCATGGGCCTGGGCTCGCTGACCGCGATGTTGGAGGAGGGCAATGCCAAGGACTGGTTCCAGAGCCACTTCATCATCACGGCTGCCGTGCTGGCGGTGGTGGGCCTCTACGGCTGGGCCTGGCGTGGCCTGACGCGCAAGAACACCTTCATCGACCTGCACATCCTGAGCCGGCCCAGCTTCCTGATCGCGTCCGTCATCGCGTTCACGACCGGCATGGGCCTCTACGGCTCGGCCTTCGTGCTGCCGCTGTACCTGGGCCAGATCGCGAACTACACGCCGATGCAGATCGGCCTCGTCATCATGTGGATGGGCCTGCCGCAGCTGTTCGTCATGCCATTCGCCGCCAAGCTGTCCACCAAGCTGGACAACCGGATCATGATGAGCGTGGGCCTGGTGCTGTTCGCCGCTTCCTGCTTCATGAACACCCACATGAGCGCGGACACCGCCGGCCCCGAGCTGATCGCAGCGCAAATCGTGCGTGCTCTGGGCCAGCCGTTCATCATCATCACGCTGACGAACTTCGCCGTGAACGGCATCGCGCCGCAGCTGCTGTCCAGTGCGGCCGGCATGTTCAGCATGATGCGCAATCTCGGCGGCTCGGTGGGCATCGCCACGCTTTCCACGATGCTGACCAACCGCGAACACCTGCACAGCGCCCGCATCGGCGAGGCCGTCAGCGCCTACGACCCAGCCACGCAGGCGCGGCTGGATGCGCTCGCGCAGAACTTCTCGGCCAAGGGATTCGACCTCGCCACGGCGCAGGACATGGCCGTCAAGGCCCTGGACAACGTCGTCCGCCGCGACAGCTTCGTCATGGCATACAACGACGCCTTCCTGATCCTGGGCCTGGCGCTGCTGAGCTGCGTCGTCATCGTCTGGATGACCAACAAGGTGCTGGGTGGTGCGGCGTCCGCCGAAGCCGCGCACTGACACCCCGCCACGACCTGACTGCCGCCGGACCCCACCCTCCGGTTCGGAGAATGAAATGAATGCCAAGTTTGTCCTGACGCTGCTGACCTCTGCCGTGCTGGCCGCCTGCACGACGGTTGGCCCCAACTACGAGGCCCCCGCTGCCCACGCGCCGGCCGCCTACCGCGCGGCATCGCCCGCCGGCGCCGAACTGCAGCGCGACTGGTGGCTGATGTTCGACGACGCCCAGCTGAATGCCCTCGAAGGCCAGGCGCTGCAGGCCAGCCCGACGCTGGCCGCCGCGGCGGCGCGCATCGAACGCGCCCGCGCCGTTTTCGGCGCAACGCGGGCCGACGAGCGGCCGCGGCTGGACGTCGGCGCCAGCGTCACCGACCTGCGCACCTCGGCCAAGTCAGTCACGACGCCGGTCCTCGGCGGCCAGCCCATCATCTTCGACGGCACGCAGACGGGCATCCAGGCCTCGCTCGGCTGGGAAATCGACCTGTGGGGCCGCGTGAAGCGCCAGGCCGAGGCCGCACAGGCGCAGCTCGATGCGTCCACGCTTGACGCTGCGGCAGCCCGCGTGGCGCTGACGGCCGACGTGGCCGCTGCCTACTGGCAATGGCGTGCGCTGGCCGACGAGGCCAACGCGCTGCAGCGGCTGCGTGACAGCCGCGCCAAGGCTTTCCAGGTGGCGCAAACCCGCTTCGATGCTGGCGCTTCCACGACGCAGGACCTGGAGCGGGTGCGCGCCGAACTGGCCGCCGCCGACGCCGACCTGGCCGACCTGCCGCGCCGCGAGGCCCTCGTCCTGAACCAGCTCGCCGCACTGACCGGCCAGCCGGCGGCCGGGCTCAAGTTGCAGGCCGCGCCGCTGGCGACACCGCCGCAGATCCGCGCAGGCCTGCCATCGGAGCTGCTCCAGCGCCGCCCCGACCTGGCGCAAAGCCTCGCGCAGCTGCATGCGGCGACGGCCCAGGTCGGCATCGCCGAGGCGGCGTTCTACCCGTCCATCCGCCTGACCGGCAGCTTCGGCTACCAGAGCAAGGAGCTGGGCGACCTAATCTCCGCGCCGGCACGGCTCTACAACGTGGGCCCCAGCATTTCGCTGCCGATCTTTGACGGCGGCCGCAACCAGGCGAACCTGGCCGGTGCGAAGACCCAGGTCGACGAATCGCTGGCCGCCTTCCGCGGGCGCATGCTGCAGGCCTTGCGCGAGGTGGACGATGCGCTGGCCGAGCTGCAGGGGCGCGCGGCCGTCGTGACGGCGCAGAACCGCACGCTGGCGTCCGCCGGAGAGGCGTTGAAGGTGGCCCGCAGTCGCTATGACCAGGGCGCGGTCAGCTACCTGGACGTGACCGAGGCCGAACGCACGCCGCTGGCGACCGAGCGCGCGCTGGCCCAACTGCGCGGCGCGCAGTGGGCGGCGACGGCCCAGCTCGTCAAGGCGCTGGGCGGGGGCTGGACACCCGCCGGCCCCGGCGGCTGAGAAAAAGTGCGGTCCGTTGTCGAAACGGGCCCGCCTGGCGCGTCATCGGCGCGAAGGAGCCCATGCCCCTTCGCCCTGCCACACTTGCCGAAAGGACGACGCCATGCACTACACGATCCAGATCTTCGAGACCGCCGATGGCTTTGCCGCGCGCAACGACCCTGAGCGCCAGGCCGCCTACTGGGGCGGCACGATGGCCTATCTGCAGGCACTGAAGGACGGCGGCGTCTTCGTCAGTGGCGCGGGCCTGCAACCGCCGGCAACCGCCACGACGCTGCGCCGCGTCAAGGGTGAACTGGTGTTGCACGACGGCCCGGTGGCCGACACCAAGGAGATGCTGGGCGGCTACTTCGTCGTCGACGTGCCCGACCTGGATGCGGCGCTGAAGTGGGCGGCGCGCTTCCCGGACCGGCCGGGCATCGTCGTCGAGGTTCGGCCCAACCTGCCCCGTGACTGACGCCGTCGGCGCGGACGCGGCGCTGGCCGCCACGCTGCGGGCCGACCGCGCCCGCCTCGTCGCGCTGCTGGCCGCGCGCAGCCGCGACATTGCAGCCGCGGAAGACGCCGTAGCCGACGCGGCGCTGCAGGCACTTGCGAGCTGGCCGGCCCGAGGCGTGCCCGCCAACCCGGCGGCTTGGCTGCTCACGGTCGCCCGCAACCGCTGGCGCGACGAGCGCCGCCACGCGCAGGTGCACGACGCCTTCGCGCAGGACTGGCTGCACCTGCAAGCGCAGCCGGCCGATGCGGGCCCGACGCCGAGCGAAGCCGACTTCCCCGACGAGCGGCTGAAGCTGCTGTTCGTCTGCGCGCATCCCGCCATTGACCGTGCCGTGCACACGCCACTGATGCTGCAGGTCGTCATGGGCGTGCCGGTGGAGCGCATGGCGGGACTGTTTCTCGTCAGCCCGGCGGCGCTGGGCCAGCGGTTGTCGCGCGCCAAGACCAAGATCCGCGACGCCGGTATGGCCTTCGAGGTGCCCGCTGAACCGCAGCTGCCCGCGCGGCTGCCGGCGGTGCTGGACGCCCTCTATGGCGCCTATGGCCTGGCGTGGGAGGATGCCGCCGGCCCGCTGCCTGACGCGGTGGCGCTGGTGCGGCTGCTGGCCGAGCGGCTGCCGCAGCCGGAAGCGCTGGGCTTGCTCGCCTTGTTGCTGTTCTGCGAAAGCCGGCGCCGTGCGCGACGAGATGCCGACGGCGCCTTCGTGCCGCTGGACGAGCAGGACGTGCAGCGCTGGGACCGTGAACTGATGCAGCAGGCAGCCGACGTACTGGCTCATGCCAGTCGCGCCGGCCAGCTGGGCCGCTATCAGCTGGAGGCGGCCGTCCAGTCTGTCCACGCCCGCCGCGCCGACACCGGCCGCACGGACTGGCAGACGCTGACGCTGCTCTACCAGGGGCTGCTGTCGCGCTGGCCCACGCTGGGCCTGCAGCTGGGCCACATCGGCGCGCTGGCGCGCTGGCAGGGCGCCGAGGCCGCCTGGCCGTTGCTGGCAGCGCTGGACGACGCGCTCGTGGCCGACCACCAGCCCTACTGGGCGCTGCGCGCCGAGCTGCTGCAGCAACGCGGCGCCACCGGTGCCGCCGACGCCTACGGCCGGGCCGCAGCGCTGTGCCGCGACGACGCGATCCGGCGCTTCCTGCTGCGGCGCCGTGCCGCGGCAGAGGCCCGTTATGCTGCCGCACCACGGAGGCCTCAGGATGTGGATGACCCGACGGCAGGCATGGCTCACGACGGGCAGCCTGGCACTGACGCTGCCGACGCAAGCTGCGGCGGATGACCTGCAGCCGCTGCTGGACGCGCGGCTGAAACAGGACGGGGTGGCGTTGGCCGCGGGCCGTCTCGATGCCGGCCAGGCCCGGTTCGCCGGCGCCGCCAAGGTCGGCCCGCCGCCCGACGCCGACAGCCCGTTCGAGATCGGGTCCATCACGAAGACCTTCACCGCGCTGCTGCTGGCCGATGCCGTCGTGCGGCGCGAACTGGCGCTGACCGACGCCGTCGAGGCCGCGTTGCCCGATGGCCTGAGGCTGCGCGACAGCGTCGACCAGCCCATCCGCTGGGTGGACTTGGCGACGCACCGCTCCGGCCTGCCGCGGGTGGCGTCGAACATGCGCCCCGCGAACGCTGGCGACCCATACGCCGACTACGACTGGGCGGCGCTGCGCCTGTTCCTGAAGGGCTGGCAACCGCAGGTGCCGCGCGACAGCCGCTTTGAATACTCCAACCTCGGCTTCGGCCTGCTGGGCCATGCCCTGGCGCTACGCCAGGGCACCGACTACGCAACGCTGCTAACGCGGCGCGTGCTGCAGCCGCTGCGGCTGGAGGGGCACATCGGCTTTGCCCGGCCGGCGCTGCTGCAGGGGCATGACGCACAGGGCATGCCTGTGCCGGCCTGGCATTTCCAGAGCGCCGCTGCGGGCGCGGGGGCGCTGCACGGCTCGGCGCGAGGCCTGCTGCGCTACGCCGAGGTGGCGATGGGGCGCGACAACGGGCCGTTGCGCGAGGCCTTCGACCGGTGCCTGCGCCGGCATGCGGACGGGGCCGCGCCGATCAACCCTATCGGCCTGGCCTGGCTGCTGGCGCCGCTGAACGGCCGCACGCTCTTCAACCACGACGGTGGTACCGGCGGCTTCAGCAGTTCACTGTGGCTGGACCCGTCGCGCGGGCGCGCCGCCGTCGTGTTGGCCAATGCCCAAGTGCCGGTCGGCGATCTCGCGCTGCATCTGCTGGACCGCAGCGTGCCGCTGCGCTATCCGGCCGTCGTGCAGCAGGCGGTCATCGAGTTGCCGGCCGACCAGCTCCGGCCGCTGGCTGGCTCCTACGCGCTGAACCCGCAGTTCAAGCTCAGCGTGCGCGCCGATGGCGCGCGGCTCTTCGCGCAGGCGACGGGGCAGGGCGAGTTCGAGCTGTTCGCCAAGTCGCTGCGGCGCTTCTTTGCGAAGGTGACGCCGCTAGAGATCGAGTTCGACTCAGACGCTCGGGCGCTGACGTTGTTCCAGGGCGGCAACACGTTGCGCTTCGTCAGGGACTAGCGGCGGCGCAGGCGCGTTCGCCGCCATCTTCCCAGGCCTTGAGGAAGCGGCGCGTGGCGCCGAACGGCCCCGCCGGGACGGCGGTACCCCAGCGTGCTTCCCAGTCGCGTACGGCAGCCGCCTGGCCTTGCGCCTTGCCCGCGAGCATGCCCAGCACCAGGGCCTGCTCGCGCAGCGCAGGGGGGAGTTCCGCGGCCGGGCGGGCGAGCAGGCGGCTTGCGGCTGCCTCTGCGGCAGGCCAATCGCGCTGTACCGTCGCGTCGTAGAGCGCGAGCTGGTCATGCACCTTCGTCGGCAGGTCGGGGTGTTCACGTCGCCAGCCGGCCTGGTCCCACAGCGCGTGCTGTTCCGCTTCGGGCCCATGCGGGAGCAGGTTGTTGGCGAGGTTGGCCAGGTAGAGCATCAGGCTATCCGCGTCCAGCGGGGTCGAGGCGCGGCGATGCGTGAGGAGGGCGTCCACCTGCCGGTTCACGTCACTGCCGCGGGCCGCCGGTATGACGCGCCCGGCCCAACGGTCCAGCGCCCACAAGGCCTGCTGCCGGGCCTCGATCATTTGATCCGCCCGTACCGCCAGGCGGCCCTGCTCGCGGCCTGGCCGGGGGCGGCAGTCCAGCACCTGCAGCACGGGCGGGCCTGACGTGGCCAGCCGTTGCATCAATGCTGCGTTCGCGTTGGCAAAGCGCTCCTGGGGGGCCTGCAGGGAGACGGTCGGGAAGAAGTCGGAGTGCGCCGCGGCCTCGTTCAGGCGCACATAGGTGCGCAGCAGGGCCGAGCTGCCCAGGCGCCGCATCGCCAGGTCGCCGGGCGAGCCCATGCCGACACGACGCAGCTCGGCGGCGAGCAGCGGCTGGCGCCAGGGCTCGCCGCTGAGCGGCGGCAGCTCGGCGGTCGGGGCGAGGATGACCAGATCGGCTGAATTGGCGGCATAGACCTCGCTGTCCGGGAAGGACTGCAACAGCGCCGCGATCATCTGCGCCAGCAGCGGGTCCGACATCTCGTAGCTATGCACCCACTGCACCAGCATGCCGCCGGGCTTCAGGCTGGCGCGCACGCGGCGATAGAACTCGTGGGTGAACAGGCTGGCCACGCCGCTGACCCACGGGTTGGAAGGCTCGGAAATGATGACGTCGTACTGCCGCTGGCCGCGGGCGAAAAATTCCCGGGCATCCTCGAAATGCACCTTCGAGCGCGGGTCCTGGTAGGCGCGCGAGTTGTTCGGGGCCAGCATGCGGGCGCCTTCCCACATCGCGGGCTCGATTTCGATCGTGTCCACCCGCTTCGGCTTGTCGGACCCCAGTACTGCATGCGTGCTGAGCCCCGAACCCCAGCCGATGAGGGCCACGTCCTCTGGCCGTGGATGGGCTGCGAGCGGCAGCGCGGCGAGCATCATCATCGTGGACTCGTCGGGGCCGGGGCGCTGGACGAGGGGGCTGAGTGCGGCATCAGGCTTGCCATTGGTGGCGATGACGAGCTTGCCATGTTGTCGGACGACGGAAATGCTGGCAGTCGCGCCATCGCGATAGAACAGCAGCTCGCGTTGGTCCAGCTGGTCGGTGGCATATCGGAAAACACCGGCAGACTGCAGCAGCCGGTCCGGCAACCCCCATTGCAGCAGTGTCCCTAGGGTGCCGGCGCCCAGCAGGCCGGCTGCCGCGACGGCGGGCGTCCAGCGGCCCGGGCTCAACACGCGCAGGAGGGCCAGGCCGATGGCGAGGTCTAGCGCACCCGCCAGCAGCAGCATCAGGCTCACACCCATCAGCGGCATCAGACCGTGGGCGGCCACCAGCACGCCCAGGATCGCGCCCAGCGTGTTGGCCGCGTAGATCTGGCCAACCGCGCGTTCGCCCGCGCCCCGGCGCAGCAGCGCGGCCGTGAAGAGCGGCAGCGTCATGCCGGCGAAAAAGGCGGCCGGCACCATGATGACCATGGCAATGCTTGCGGTGGCGACGTTGTAGAGCACATACCCGGCCGCGCTGCGGGCCAACGCCGTCATCAGCCATGGCACCCAGTGGTAGGCGCTGCCCAGCACCGCGACGGACAGCATCGCGCACAGCGCCATCAGCACCTGGACGATGCCGGCATAGCGGACGAGGTCCGCGATGCGGTCGCCGACCTGCCGCACCCACAACCCGCCCAACGCCAGCCCCAGGATGAAGGCGGACAGCATCAGCTCGAAGCTGTGCAGGCTGCTGCCGAGCGCCTGGTTGAGCATGCGCACCCAGCCCAGCTCGTAGGCGAACGATGCAGCGCTGGAGAGGAATGTCGCCGCCAGAAGCGCATGCAGCAGCCGGCCCGGCGCGGCGGCGGATGGTGTGGGTTGGGGCCCAGTGCCGGATTCCGGCCCATGCATCCCACGCGCGGCGGCGCAGCTGAGCGCGGCGACCGCCAGGTTGAGCCAGCCCGCCGCCGTCAGCGCTCCCGGCATGCCCCAGCGTGGCAGCAGCACGAAGGTGGCCAACAGCGCACCCAGCGCAGCACCCAGGCCGTTGATGAAGTACAGGCCGCCCAGGGTGCGGCCTTGGGCGCTGCCGGGAAGGCGGAGCACACCGGCGGCCATCAGCGGGAACGTGGCGCCCAGCAGCACGGTTTGCGGCGTGATCAGCAGCGCTGCGCTCAGCCACTGCCAGAGCGCGGCACCGCCTGCACTGCCGATGGCCGGCAGCACTGTCGCCTCGCTCCACTGCGTCACGGCCAGGAAGACGCCGTGGAAGGCCAGGCCCAGCAAGCCGATCAGGGTTTCCACACTGGCGTAGGCCATCACCGGCCGATGCAGCCGCGTCGTGATGCGACTGACGACCCATGCGCCGAGGGCCATGCCGCCCATGAACATCATCAGCACCAGCGACTGGGCATAGGCCGCGTGTCCGAGGGTGAGCCCGAGGTAATGCGTCCAGATGGACTGGTAGATCAGCGCCGCGCAGCCAGACAGCAGAAAGGCAAGTTGCAGCAATGCGTTGATGGCGTTCATCAGACCTTATCGTTTGTCTGCCAGCTGACGAGATCGAGCGCCCCGGCCATGCGCGCCGCCGCACCGCGGTGGGCGGCTGAGAAACCGAGCGCCTGCGTTGCCATCGCGGTGCGGGCCGGTGCGTCGGCACACAGTGCGACGCCGCGCGAGACGGCCTCGGGCAGCGAGGCGCAGCGCTGGGCGGCTCCGGCCGCCAGCGCCAGCTCGGTGGCTTCGGCGAAATTGAAGGTGTGGGGCCCGGCCAGGACCGGGCAGCCGCAGGCGGCAGCCTCGATGAGGTTCTGCCCGCCCAGCGGCTCGAAGCTGCCGCCCAGCAGCGCCACGGCGGCGAGGCCGTAGTACAGCGGCATCTCACGCATCGAGTCGCCCAGCCAGACGTCGGCCTGCTGCGCCTCGGGCGGCGGTTCGTCGCCCCAGCGGCTGCGACGGGCGAGCGTGAAGCCCGTGCCTTCGACGAGCGCGGCGATCTCGTCGAAGCGCTGCGGGTGGCGCGGCACGATGGCCAGCAGGGGGCGAGGCTGGGGCTGCCTGGCCCACTCGGCCAGCAGTGCCGCCTCCTCTCCTTCGCGGCTGACGGCTAGCATGAGCACCGGCCGCCCAACCTGTGTCGCCCATACCCGGCCCCGTGCGATGAGCGAGGCATCGATGGCGATGTCGTACTTCAGGTTGCCGGCCACCTCCACGCGAGGAGCGCCGATGGCGCGCAGCCGTGCGGCGTCGGCCTCGGTCTGGGCGAGGGCCAGCGTCATGCGCCGGGCCGCAGGCCGCATCAGCGCCGCAAAGCGCAGGCCCTGGCGCAGGCTCTTCTCGGAAAGCCGCGCGTTGGCCAGCACCATGGGCAGCCGCGCCGCGCGGGCCTCGCACTGTAGCGTCGGCCACACTTCGGTTTCCATCAACACGCCGATGCGCGGTTGCCAGTGGCGCAGGAAGCGCCTCACCGCGCCAGGCGTGTCATAGGGCAGCCAGGCCTGTGCGTCGCCGTCGCGCAGCAGCACCTGGCCGGCCTCGCGGCCGGTGGCGGTGGAATGGGTCAGCAGCAGCCGCAGGCCCGGCTCGCGTTCGCGCAGCGCGGCGATGAGCGCACTGGCCGCACGCGTCTCGCCCAGGGACACCGCATGGATCCACAGCCGGCCCGGCGCGGGCAGGACGCCGCGGGGATAGAAGCCCAGTCGTTCGCCCAGCGCATGGCGGTACAGCGGCTCCTGTGCGCCGCGTCGCCACAGCCTCAGCAGGTAGAACGGCGTCAGCAGTCGCAGCACGGCCGCGTAGGCCGCGCTGGCGAGCCACTCGGTCATTGGCGGAGCGGGCGGGAAGCTGAGTTCCTCGGCCACAGCATGTAGAGCAGCGGCCCGCCCAGCGGCATGCAGAGGAACACCACGAACCAGATGCGAGGCTGGTCGTGGCGCAGCACATGGCCAATGGCGAGCAGGGCTGGCACGATGTAGAGCAGCAGCGCGCCTAGCATCGCGACGACCAAGCCGAAGCCGCTCATGGCGTGCTCAGTGGCCGGCGGCGAAGGTCGCGTCGGGCTTCACGCGCTTGAGCTGGGCCAGCACGTCGTGCTGGATGCGCTCCAGCGCCTCGGGCGTATGGCCCTCGAAGCGCAGCACCAGCACCGGTGTCGTGTTGGACGGGCGGATCAGGCCGAAGCCGTCGGCGTACTCGAAGCGCATGCCGTCGATGGTGTTGATCTCCAGCGCGCCGGGCAAGTCCTTCAGGCCGACGAGCGCCTTAAGCTGCTTGACGACCTCATGGTGCTCGCCTTCGGCGCACGGCACGTTGATCTCGGGCGTGTTGAAACTGTTGGGCAGCGCCTGCAGCGTGGCGCTCGGGTCTGCGAAGCGGGACAGGATCTCCAACATGCGGCCGGCGGTGTACATCGCGTCGTCGAAGCCGTACCAGCGCTCGGCGAAGAAGATATGGCCCGACAGCTCGCCGGCCAGTGGCGCACCGGTTTCCTTCAGCTTGGCCTTGGCGAGCGAGTGGCCCGTCATCCACATCAGCGGCTTGCCGCCGTGCTCCTTGATCCACGGCGCCAGGCGCTGTGTGCACTTGACATCGAAGATGATCTCAGCGCCAGGCTGGCGCTTGAGGATGTCCGCCGCGATCAGCATGATCTGGCGGTCCGGCATGATCATCTCGCCGTCCTTCGTGACGATGCCGAGGCGGTCGCCGTCGCCGTCGAAGGCCAGGCCCAATTCGGCGTCGGTCGCGTGGACGATGCGCTTGAGGTCTTCCAGATTCTCGGGGCGGGACGGATCGGGGTGGTGGTTGGGGAAGTCGCCGTCGACCTTGGAGAAGATGTCGATGACCTCGCAGCCGAGTGCGCGCAGGATGGCTGGGGCGGAGGCACCGGGGATGCCGTTGCCGCTGTCGACGACGATCTTCATCGGGCGCGACAGCTTGCAGTCCTTGACGATGCGGGCAGCGTACTCGGGCACGATGTCCATCTGGCCCACGCGGCCCTTGCCGGTGGCGTAGTCCTCGGCTTCGATGCGGCGGCGCAGGCCCTGGATCTGCTCGCCGTAGACGGCGGCGCCCTGCAGCACCATCTTGAAGCCGTTGTAGTCCTTCGGGTTGTGGCTGCCGGTGACCTGGATGCCCGACGTGCAGCCATGCTTGCCGCGCGTGGCAGCGACGTAATAGAGCATGGGCGTCGTCACGGCGCCGATGTCCACGACGTCGAGGCCGGTGGAGGCGATGCCGCGGATCAGCGCGGCGCCAAGGCCCGGGCCCGACAGGCGGCCATCGCGGCCGACAGCCACGGCCTTCTCGCCCAACGCCTTGGCCTCGGTGCCGAAGGCGCGGCCCAGGTGCTCGGCGAGCTCCTCGTTCAAGGTCTGGCCGACGACGCCACGGATGTCGTAGGCCTTGAAGATGGAAGCGTGAACCTGCATGGATGCCCTCGAAAGCTGGGTTTGAAAATCGCGGCGGATTGTAGGCAGCCCCCTGGGCTGTCCATCCGTCGGCCGCGCCGTCGATCCGTCACTCATGCAAGGGGCATGCCGCCGACGCTTCCTACACTCGCCGGCCATGAGCTTCAAAGAAGAGTTGACCCAGGCCTTGCGTCGCCGCAGGACGCTGATGAAGCAGCGCCCCGACCGCCTGCACGTCCGCGTGGTGATCTACGCTGCGTGGATGCTGGCGTTCGGCCTGTCCTTTGCCGTGTTCGGCGGCATCCAGGCCGGTAACCTCGGCACCGCGGCGTGGTGGCATGCCCAACTGCCCGCCAACCTGCTGGTCAGCGCCTGCGTGACGCTTTGCCAGTACGTTGGTTACCGCGGGCTGGAGCGGTTCGCGCCGCAGCGGTGGCTGGATGTCCTCAATGGCTTGCGCGACTGGCGCTACGGCCTGTTCTTCGCGTCGTTCTCCATCGTGCTGGCCCTGCTGGGCGTCGTCGTCGGCTTGAGTCTGGTCGAGACGGTCTGGAAAATGACCGAACCGCTGCCCCGCCTGCTGGGCCGCGCGGAGTTCTGGCGCCAGTTCCTGCTGATCTCGGCGCTCGTCTCCGGCGCGATGATGCTGCGCTATCGCGCCCGGCTGCACCGCGAGCAGCTGCAGGCCCGCGTCACTGAGGCGCAACTCAAGCTGCTGCAGGGCCAGATCGAGCCGCACTTCCTGTTCAACACGCTGGCCAACGTGCAGAGCCTCATCGACTTCGACCCCGCACGCGCAAAACTGATGCTGGAGCGCTTCACCGACTACCTGCGCGCCAGCCTCGGCCAGATGCGCGGCGAGGCGACGACGCTGGCCCAGGAGTTCGCGATGCTGGAAGCCTACCTCGGGCTCATGCAGCTGCGCATGGGCGACCGCTTGCGCGTGGCGATGTCGCTGCCCGCGGAGCTCGGCGCGCTGGCCGTGCCGCCGCTGCTGGTGCAGCCACTGGTGGAGAACGCCATCCATCACGGGCTGGAGCCGACGATTGCCGGCGGCACGGTCTCGGTCAGCGCCCGTACAGCCGACGGCCGCCTGTGGATCGAGGTGGCCGACGACGGCCAGGGGCTGGACGGCCCCAGGCGCCGCGGCGGCAACGGCATCGCGCTTGGCAACATCCGCGAGCGGCTGACCGCCCGTTTCGGCCCGACCGCCGGCCTCGAACTGCTGCCGCGCGACGGCGGCGGCACGCTTGCTCGCATTCAGATTCCCCACCCCGCTTCCGCCTGACCCATGAAGACCCCAACGACCGCCCTCATCGCCGACGACGAACCGCACCTCGCGCAATACCTCAAGGCCCAGCTCGCGCAGGCCTGGCCGGAGCTGCAGATCGTCAAGGTCGCCGTCAACGGCATCGAGGCCGCCGAGGCCATTGCCACGCTGCAGCCCGACATCGCTTTCCTCGACATCCAGATGCCGGGCCTCACCGGATTGGAAGTGGCGCAGGGCATCGAGGGGGGGACGCGTGTGGTCTTCGTCACCGCGTACGACCAGTACGCCGTTGACGCCTTCGAGGCCCGCGCGGTGGATTACTTGCTCAAGCCTCTGAAGGCCGAGCGTCTGGCCGCCTGCGTGCAGCGGCTGCGCGAGGTGTCCACGACGGCCGACAGCGCGCTGGCCGAGACGCTCAAGCGCCTGCTGCCGGCCGCCGCCCAGGCGCCGGTCCGCTTGCGCTACATCCGCGCCGGCCAGGGCGAGCTGATGCACCAGGTGCCGGTGGACGATGTGCTGTTTTTCCACGCCGACGACAAGTACACCATCGTGCAGACGACGACGGCCGAGCACCTGATCCGCACGCCGATCTTCGAGCTGGCCGGCCAGCTGGATCCCGACCGCTTCTGGCAGGTGCACCGCTCCACGATCATCAACCTGGACCATCTGGCCGGCACACGGCGCGACGAGCAGAGCCGGCTGTTCGTGCGCGTCAGGGGCCAGTCACGCGAGCTGCCGGTCAGCCGCGCCTATGTGCATTTGTTCAAGGCCATGTGAACCTGGGGGCGCTAGAGTCGGCGCCCATGGCTCCGTCGCTCCGCCGCATGCTGGTCTTGGCCGTAGCCGCGCTGCTGGGCGCCGGCGCGCAGGCCGAGCCGGGCCTGCAATGGGTGGCCGGCGACCTGCCGCCCTTCGCTTCCGCCGGCGACGATCGACCGCGCGGCTATGCGCATGACCTAGCGATGGCCATGGCGGCGCGGCTGGGGCGGTCGATCGAGGTGCAATACGTGCCCTGGGCTCGCGCCGTGCGCATGGCGGAGCAGGGGCCCGACATCGGCATCTTTCCGCTGGCCCGCACGCCGGACCGCGAGACCCGCTTCCAGTGGCTGCTGCCGCTGATGCCGGTGCGCTTCGGCATCTATGGCCGGGCGGGCGCCAAGCAGCTCGATCTGCCGGCGCTGCGCCAGCTGCGTGTCGGCGTGCTGCGCGGCTCGCTGCTCACGACCAACCTGCGCGTAGCCGGCTTCGTTAACATCGTCGAGGGCAAGGACTACCGGGATCTGCTGCGGCGCCTGCATCACGGCATGCTGGACGCCGTCTATGCCGGGACGCCGATGCTCGAGGCGGCCATGGACGACTACGGTCAGCCGCGCAACCGCTTCATGCTGCACACGACGCTCGGCGGCGCAACGCTCTACATGGCCGCGTCGCGAGACCTGGCCGCCGACGAGGCGGAGCGATGGATCACGGCCTACCGGCAGCTCGAGAGCGACGGCACCGTCGCTCAGCTCCGCCGCCGCTACCTGCACTGAACGATTGGGTGCCCGGCAGCGGCATGTCCGAAAACTGCCAGAACCTGGCAGGGGCGCTGCCTAGACTGGCGGCATGCTGATCGACACCCTCCCACCCGACGCCGCCTACGCCGCGCTGCAGGCGCATGACGCACGCTTCGACGGCCGGCTCTACGTGGGCGTCACGTCGACCGGCATCTACTGCCGCCCCGTCTGCCGCGTGCGTCTACCGCGGCGTGAGAACTGCCGCTTCTTCGCGACCGCCGCGCAGGCCGAGGCCGAGCGCTTTCGCCCCTGCATGAAGTGCCGGCCGGAGCTCGCGCCGCGCGCATTGCCGTGGACGACGATGGACGCCTCGCGGACGCTGGCCCAGCAGGCCGCCGCGTGGCTGGACTCCTGCGACGACGCCGACGCCAGCGTCGAGGACCTGGCGAGGCACCTGGGCATCACGAGCCGCCACCTGCGGCGCATCTTTCAGGCAGAGCATGGCGTATCGCCATTGCAATATTTGCAGACACGGCGCCTGCTGCTGGCCAAGGCCCTGCTGACCGACAGCACGCTGGCCGTCCAGGAGGTTGCGTTTGCGGCCGGCTTCGCCAGCCTGCGCCGCTTCAACGCGGCCTTCCTGGAGCACTACCGCCTGCAACCCACGGCGCTGCGCCGCGAGGGCAGCACCGCGCCGCCGGCATCTCGTTTGCGGCTGGGCTACCGAGAGCCCTACGACGCGGCCGGCGTGCTGGACTTCCTGGCGCCGCGGGCCGTGGCCGGCGTCGAGCGGGTGGAGCAGGGCGCTATCACGCGGACCGTGGCGCTGGTGCATGCGGGCCGGCGCCATGCCGGCTGGCTGCGCGTGGATTTCGACAAGCCGGGCGAGGCGGGTGTGTCGCTGTCACCAGAGCTGTGGCCGGCAGTGGGCTCGCTGCTTCCGCTGGTGCGCCGCTGGCTGGACCTGGACGCCGACCCTGCCGCCATCACCGCCGCGCTGGGCGACGGTGCCGTGCCTGGCCAGCGGCTACCGGGCTGCCTGGATCGCTTCGAGCTAGCCGTGCGCGCCGTGCTGGGCCAGCAGGTGACGGTAGCCGCGGCGCGCACCCTGGCGGGCCGCTTCGTCGAGCGGTTCGGCGAGCCGCTGGCCGAGGCGCCCGAAGGCTGCGGCCGGCTGTTCCCAACGCCCGAGCGCATCGCCGCCGCGACGCGGGACGAGATCGCGTCGCTCGGCATCATCGGCCGCCGCGCCGACAGCCTCGTCGCGCTGGCGCAGGCCTGGCCGCAGCTGTCGTTTGCCCGGCGCGAGGGCCCGCCGGAGGCGGCCGCGGAGGCGCTCACGCAGATCCCCGGCATCGGCCCGTGGACAGCCAGCTACATGCTGATGCGTGGCTGGAGCTGGCCCGATGCCTTCCCGCCCGGCGACGTGGTGCTGCGCAAGGCACTCGGTGCCGGCGGGCCCCTCTCGCCCAAGGCCTACCTGGAGGCCGCGGAGCGCTACCGGCCCTTCCGCAGCTACGCCGTGCTGCATCTCTGGAGACACGCATGACCCTGCATCACCGGCTGCAACGCCGTATCGCCACGCCGCTGGGGCCGTTGACGGCAGCGCGTAGTGCCACGGGCCTGTCCGGCCTGTGGTTCGACGACCAGAAGCACCACCCCGGCCCGCTGGACGTGCCCGTGGACGACGGCGCCGACCCGGTGCTGGCCGCCACGGCCGACGCGCTGGCCGCCTACTTCGGCGGACAGTCGTTCACATTGCCGCCGTTGGACCCGGCCGGCACGGCGTTCCAGCGCGCGGTGTGGCAGGCGCTGCTCGACATCCCGCCCGGCACGCCGGCCACCTACGGCCGCCTAGCCGAGCGGCTTGGCCGCGCGCAGGGGGCTCGGGCGCTCGGCGCGGCCGTGGGCCGCAACCCGATCTCCATCCTCATTCCCTGCCACCGTGTCATCGGCGCCGACGGCTCGCTGACCGGCTATGCCGGCGGGCTGGCGCGCAAGCAGGCGCTGCTGGCGCTGGAGGGCGGCGCGGCATGAAGGCCTTCGACCTGGCCGAGTTGACGCTGCTGGCGGCGCTGTGGGGTGCGTCCTTCCTGTTCATGCGTCTTGGCGCGCCGGACTTTGGCCCGGTGCCACTGGCTGCCGTGCGTGTCAGCCTGGCCAGCCTGATGCTGCTGCCGCTGCTTGCCCGCCGCGGCCAGCTGGCCGTGCTGCGCACGCACTGGCGCGGGCTGCTGCTGGTGGGGGCGCTGAACAGCGCCATCCCGTTCGCGCTGTTCTCATTCGCGGCGCTGGCCATCACGGCGGGGCTGTCCAGCATTGTCAATGCGACGACGCCGCTGTGGACGGCCGTCGTCGCCTTCGTCTGGCTGCGCCAGGGCTTGACGCGGTGGCGGGTTGCAGGCCTCGTCATCGGCTTTGCCGGCGTGGCGTTCCTGGCGTGGGACAAGGCCAGCTTCAAGCCGGGCGCAGACCACGGCGGTTTCTGGGCCGTGCTGGCCTGCGCCATGGCGACGCTGTGCTACGGCATCGCGGCCAACGCGACAAAACGGATGCTCGGTGGCGTGCCGCCGCTGGCCGTGGCCGCCGGCAGCCAGATCGCGGCGGCGCTGCTGCTCGCGGTGCCGGCACTTTGGCTGCGGCCGGCGGCGCTGCCCGGCGGCATCGCCTGGGGCAGCGCGGTCGCGCTTGCGGGGCTGTGCACGGCGCTGGCCTACGTCCTGTACTTCCGGTTGATGAGCCGCGTGGGGCCGACGAATGCGGTGTCGGTGACCTTCCTCATCCCGCTGTTCGCGATGCTGTGGGGCGCGCTGTTCCTGGGCGAGGGCGTCACGGCGCAGATGGTGGCCGGCGGCGCCGTCGTGCTGGTGGGCATTGCGCTGGCGCTGGGGGTGGTCGGCCCGCGGCCGCGGTGACGTGGTAGCGTGCGGGCCCCGCGGCTGGTAGCGCTACCTTCTGGGTGGCCGGCGCGGTGAAAGTAACGGAGACTGCATTGACCACCCCCTTCCGAATCCGCCGCTGGGCCGCTGCCCTCGGCTTGCTGGCCGCGCCCTGGCTCGCCGGCCCCGCCACTGCACAGCCGTCCGGCGGTCCCTACGGCCCCGTGCCGCAACGCTATGCCGTGCCCAAGGCGGCCCATGTCTACTACGTCGCGCCCGACGGCCAGGCCGACGCGGCCGGCACGCAGCTGAATGCGCCGACGACGATCGAGGCGGCCATCGCCCGCGTCGTCACCGGCGACGTCATCGTCATGCGCGGCGGCACCTACCGCACCGGTGGGCTTGAGCTGAACCAGGGCATCGCCATCCAGCCCTACCTGGACGAGAAGCCGGTGCTCAAGGGCACGCGCGTGGCCGCCGACTGGGAGGCGCTGCCTCATGGCGTCTGGCGCACGAAATGGGCCACGCTGTTCCCGGCCGGGCCGCTCGGCTGGTGGCAGCGCAAGCTTGAAGGCACGAAGACACCGCTGCACCGCTTCAACAACGACATGGTGTTCGTCGACGGCGAAGCGCTAGCCTCGGCGGGCTGGGAGGGTGAACTGGCTGGCGGCAAGAGCTTCTACGTCGACTACGACAAGGGCTACGTCTACATCGGCGTGAACCCGGCCGGCCGCACCGTCGAGATCACGGCGCACGACATCGCGCTGCACCGGCCGTCGCGGCCGGTTAACGGCAAGGCGCCGGACCGCATCGGTCCGCAGCTGCGCGGCCTGACGTTCACGCAGTACGCCTACCGCGCCATCGACATCGAGGGCAAGAAGCCGTCGACGCCCGTCTCGGAGGAGCCCACTGATGACCCGGTCGGCCCGTCGCCCGAGAGCGCGCATGGCAAGGAGGTCGTCGGCACGCTGCTGGAGAACGTGACCATCAGCCACTGCTCGCGCGTGGCCGGCTACTTCCGTGGCGACAAGCTCGTCATCCGCAACTCGCTCATCAGCGACACGGGCACGGAAGGCATCTACGTCATCGGCTCGTCCGACGCGCTGCTGGAGCGCAACCTGATCCGCCGCAACAACGTCGAGAAGCTCACCGGCTACTACCCATCGGCCGTGAAGATCTTCAACCAGAGCTACCGCGTGACGGTGCGCGACAACCTCATCGTCGAGCAGCCGTACTCCAACGGCGTCTGGTACGACGTGGGCAACATCGACGGCGTCTTCGTCAACAACTACGTCGAGGGCGCGATGGCCGGGCTGTTCTTCGAGATCAGCAAAGGCATCACCGTCGCCGGCAATGTGTTCGTCAACAACCAGCAGGGCGTGCGCATCCTCAACAGCGCGGGCGCCAAGGTGCTGCACAACACGTTCGTCAACTCGCAGGTGCTGATCGATCGCAACGAGCGCAGCGCGCAGGGCGACCACTTCGGCTGGCATCCGCAGACCGGGCCGGACGTCAACGAGCGCGTGGGCCATGTCTTCGAGGGCAACCTGCTGGTGGCTGATGCCAGCGTCAAGGGCCCGCTGCTGCGCTTCGAGCAGGCCCCCGTCACCTGCGGCCAGGTCACGCAGGCGCCGTCCACGCGCGTGGACGGCAACGTCTACCTGCGTGCCGGCACCGGCCAGCCGCTGGTGAGCTGGGCGCCCGTCACCGGCAGTGCCTGCCAGGCGACGTACGCGACGCTGGAGGAGTTCCGCCAGGGCGTGCCAGGCGTCGAGGCCGTGGGTCGCGCGTTCATCGGCGATGACGGCACCGTCTTCCGCAGCGTCGAGCTGCGCCGCTTCGAACTGGCCCGCGTGCCGGACGGCGTGCAGCCGCTGCCTGTCTCGCCGGAACTGCGCCGGCTGCTGGGCTGGCCGGAAGCTCGCCACCTGCCCGGCGCATTGCCGGCCGTCAGCCCACGCTGAGGCCGCTGCCGGATTTGACGCGGCCGATGACGGCAGCGTCGAAGCCCGCGAAGGCCTGCATGACCGCGTCCAGCGCGTCCGGCGCGCAGGCCACCAGCAGGCCGCCGCTGGTCTGTGGGTCGCACAGCAGCGCGCGGTCGACGTCGGCCAGTGCGGTGTCGACGTCGCTGCCGTAGCTGGCCCAGTTGCGGCCCGAAGCGCCGGTGATGAAGCCTCGCTCCGCCAGCGCCCGCACGCCGGGCAGCAGCGGCACACGTGCCCAGTCGATGGACACTTTCATGCCGCTGCCGCGCGCCATCTCCAGCGCATGGCCGGCAAGGCCGAAGCCGGTCACGTCCGTCAGCGCATGCACGCCGTCCAGCGCGGCCAGCGCCGCACCGGGCGTGTTGAGCTTCGTCGTGCTGGCGATCAGCTGCGCATAGCCGGCGTCGTCCAGCGCGCCCTTCTTCAGCGCGGCTGAGTAGATGCCTACGCCCAGCGGCTTGCCCAGGACGAGCACATCGCCCGGCTGCGCGCCGGCGTTGCGCTTGACGCGGCCCGGGTTCACGAGGCCCAGCGCGACGAGGCCGTAGATAGGCTCGACCGAGTCGATCGTGTGCCCACCGGCCACCGGAATGCCTGCCGCCGCGCACACCGCCTGGCCGCCGGCGAGGATGCGGCCGATGGTCTGCGTTGACAGCTGCGCCACCGGCATGCCGACGAGGGCCAGCGCCAGGATGGGCCGACCGCCCATCGCGTAGACATCGCTGATCGCGTTCGTCGCGGCGATGCGGCCGAAGTCGAACGGGTCGTCGACGATGGGCATGAAGAAATCCGTCGTCGCGATCAGCGCCTGCTCGTCGTTGAGCCGGTAGACGGCGGCGTCGTCGGACGTCTCGATGCCCACCAGCAGCTCCGGCGGCACGACGCTGGCCGCGCCGCTGGCGCGCAGGATTTCAGACAGCACGCCCGGCGCGATCTTGCAGCCGCAGCCGCCGCCGTGGGAGAGGGAAGTCAGTCGGGGTTCAGTCATTTCGTGTTGGGTTCAGCCGCGTTCACACGGATGACGCGACGGGAGCGATTTTCGGTGTCTTCAAGCGACTCGCTGACGAGCCGGTTGTGCTGCTCCCAGTCCTCCGCACTGCGGATGATGCTGGGCTTGATCAGCACCACCAGCTCGCGCTTGCGGCCGCTGTTGGCGCGGTTGCCGAACAGCATGGAGGTCAGCGGATTGCCGTCGGCGCCCGGCACGCCCGAGCCGCGGCGCGACGCCTCCATCTGCATCAGCCCGCCGATGGCGACGATGTGGCCGTCGGGGATGCGCACGACGGTGTCGGTCTCGTTGACGCTGGCACTGGCCAGCGGCAGGCGGAAGTTGCCGATGGCGCCGAGGTCCACCTGCTTGACCTTCTCGGTCACGTTGGACACCGACGGATGGATGTGCAGCGTGATGGTATCGGCCGCGTCGATCTGCGGCGTCACGTCCAGCGCAATGCCACTGAAGAAGGGCGTCAGTGTCAGCGTCGGGATCTGGTTGGTGGTGCCTGTCGTGCCGGTGCTGCTGGTGGCGTTGTTGCTGTTGCTGCCGCTGATGCCGGTGATGAAGTAGTCGTCGGTGCCGACCTTCAGCACGGCCTTCTGGTTGTTCAGCGTGGCGATACGCGGGCTGGACAGGATCTGCGTGTCGCCATGGCTCTCGATGAAGCTCAGCAGCGCCTGGAAGCCGCCACGCGTGAGCGCCAGACCCAGCGTTCCGCCGCCGGCGGACGGCACGGGGATGAGGTCCGACCAGGAGGGCTGCTGCGTGCCGGTGGACAGCGTCGGGAAACCGCGGCTGTTGCTCACCAGCGGGTTGACGATGCTGTTGACGCCACTCGGGATGGACGGGTTCACGCTCGTCTGGCCGACGACGCCGCGGCTGCCGATGTTGGACCAGTCGATGCCGCTCTGGTAGCCCTCGCGCAACTCGACCTCGACGATCTTGGCCTCCAGCATGACCTGGCGCTCCACCGCCATGCGCGTGGCCTTGAGCCAGGCTTCGACATGGCGCAGCTCCTCGGGCATCGCGCGGACGGCAACCGTGCCCGTCTGCGGGCTCGTGATGACGGTGCGGCCCTCGCCGTTGCCCACCAGTGCCGCCAGGGCGGTGGCCGTCTCGGCCCAGAAGTCATTGGCGACTTTGGTGCTGAGCTGGCTGCTTTCCTGCTGCAGCACCGTGTTGCTGCCGCCGGTGGTGCCCGCCGCTGCCGGCGTGTTGCCGCTGCCGTTCTGGCTGCTGACCGGCGCGGCGCCGGAGCTCACGCGCACCTCGCTGCGTCCGCTGCGCTGCAGGGCCAGCGCATTGATCGTGAACACGCGCGTCTGCAGCGTGGGCGGGAACACGGTGACGCGGCGCCCGTCGATCGCGTAGTCGAAGCCGTAGACCTCGCGGATCGCCTCCAGCGATTCGCGCAGCGTGACGCCCTTGAGCGTGACGGACAGCGTGCCCGACACGGCCGGATGCACCAGCATGCTGTAGCGCGTGTCGCTGACGAGGGACAGAAACACGTCGCGCGCATTGGCGCCGTTGACGATGAGGTCGAAGCGCGGCTCAGGCGGCAGCGCCGGTGCGGGTGCCGGCACTGGCAGGGCCACGGCCTCCGGTGCAGAGGCTGCGGCCGGCGGGACCGGGGCGGCGCGCTGGGCCTGCAGCGCCTCGCGCATCGACTGGCTGGGTTGTGCCACCTGCAGCGGCCGGTCGGCACAGCCGGCCAGCAGCGCCGTGGCGCCGAGCAGCCAGGGCTGCAGCCACAGCGCCAGCGGCGATGCCACTGGCGCTGCCTGGGGGACGGGAGCCTTCATGGCTGCTTCTCCTTGGATGTCTTGGCGGCGGGCGGGCGTTTCTCTACGCCGCCATACAGCGGTTCACGGCGCAGCTGGCCGCCCTCGCGCAGCCAGACGGCCTGCTCGGTGACGCGCTCGATGCGAGCGCCGTCCAGCAGCTCGCCTACGCCGTAGCGCCGGCCGCGCTGCACGACGTAGCCGCGGCCCTGTACGAAAACGACCTGCCGGATGGCGGTGTCTGCTGCGTTGGCGCCGGCCGGCGCGGAAGCTGCCGCTGCCGCCATCGCGCTGCGCAGCGACGGCGGCAGCGCGGTCGGGTCGCGGGCGGTCTGCTGGGCCGTGGCCGGCAGGGCGGCGAGCAGCAGCGTCGCGATGACGGGCGACAGCCTCGGCGGGCGCCCTGCAGGTGGTCTCATGGCTGCACTTTCAACAGGTGGACCTGCGCGGTGAGGCGGGGCGGCTCGTCGCCGCTGCCGGCGGTCAGGCGCATTTCGCCCCAGCGAAGGCCAGGCAGCTGGCGCTCCAGCGCCTGCACGTAGTGCTGCAGGTCGCCATAGCGGCCCTGCACCTGCAGCTCCACGCCTTGCCAGGCCAGGGCTGGCATGTCGGTGGTCGTGCGCACGCTGGCGGCCATGGCCGACGCGGGGCCAGGCATGGCGCCGGATGTCGAGGCGACGGGCGTGTCGGCCAGCAGGCGCAGCCGTTCCAGCACGAGGCCGGGCTGGCGGGCCAGCAGCCGCTGCAGCACGGTGGGCAGCCCGTCACCTTCGTCGGCCGAGCCGGCGGCACGCAGCTCGGCGTCCAGCCGCTCGCGCGTGGCCCGGGCCGTGTCGAGGCGGCGGCGCAGCGCATCGCCTGGGTCGCCGTGGTTGCGGCTGTCGGCGACGAACTGCTCGCGCAGCTGGGCCACTTCGGCGGCCTGCTGCTGCGCGGCCTCGCCACGCTGGCGGGCGCGCGCGGACAGCGGCGTCAGCACCAGTGTGTCGAAGAGCGCGGCCAGCACCGCAACGATGCCGAGGAACATGATGGCCCGCTCGCGCAGGCTCAGCGCGTCGATGCGGCGGGCCTGGCGCTGCCAGCGAGCCTTTAGCGGCGCGAGCTGCCGGCGCAGCGGCGCCGTGTGGATGGAGGTTGGGGTGCTCATCGCGGTACCCCCGAGGCCGGCCTGGCCGGTTCGCTGACGACGCGGAAAGCCCAGACCGGCAGGCCGCTGGCGGACAGCGCGGCACCGTTTTCCAGCAGCGGCGGATTGCCGGCCTCGGCCGTCGGCGTACCGAGCCGCTCCACGCGAAGCGCCGACAGCTCCTGACCGGCCAGCAGCGGTTGCGCTGCCAGTTGCGCCAGCCACGGGCGCAGCACGTCGGTGTCCAGCGTGCCGCCCACCATTTCCACGTGGCCAGGCGTGTAGCGCAGCTCGCCGAGCCAGGCCGGGGCCGGCAGGCTGCGTGCGAGCAGGTCGAGCAGGTCGGAGTGGCGCTGGCCGGGCCGGCCCGCGTGCCCGCTCAGCGCCTGCAGCAACGCGGCGCGCTCGGCATTGCCGGCTTCCAGGGCCAGGACCTGCTGCTGCAGCGCTGCGGCGTCCTGCGGTGCGGGCAGGTTGGCGCGCGCGACGGCCAACGACTGCCGCTCCGCGGCGAGCCGTGCCAGCAACTGCTGGTGATCGCGCTCGGCCGCGCGGTCGCGCTGCTGCAGCCATGCCGCGAGCGCAACACCCGCCACCAACAGCACGCCGGCGGCCTGCAGCAGCATGAGCGCCGAGAAGTGGCGCCTGGGCGTCAGCAGGATGGGCGTGAGGAGATTGATCTGCTGGGCCATCAGCGCAGACCTGGCTGCCCGGTGCGGGCGAGGATGCGGGAAGGGTGGGCGGGCAGCATCGCGTCTCTCAGAGCTGGCGGGTCTCGGCGCGCAGCGCCGCGCCCAGCAGCGGCAGGCAGGCGGCCAGCGCGCGGGCGGCATCGCCCTCGGGGGCCGGCGCACCCGGGGCAAAGGCCGCGAGCGGATCCAGCGCCAGCGTGCGCAGGCCCAGCTCGCGCTGGATCAGGGTGGCGATCTCGGTGCCATGGCGCGCCGTGGCGACGTACAGCCGCGCCAGCGGCAGCTCGGGCCAGCTGCGCTCCCAGACGTCGATGGAGCGTTGCAGCTCCACGACCAGTGGCGACTCCTCGGACGCGTCGAAGTCGCCGCCCGGCTGGTACTCGAAACCCAGCGGCAGTTCGGCGGGGCTGGCCTCATCCGTACCGTTGCGGGCCCGGGCCAGCAGCTTGTGATCGCCGTCGAGGCGCCGCGTGTAGTACAGCTCGTCGCCGGCGCAGACGACCAGCAGGCAATGGCCCTCGTCGATCAGCACGGCCGCGCAGGCCCGCGTGGCCAGGTCATCGGCACGCGCCTGCGCACTGAGCAGGTTGCGCAGGGCCGTCTCCCACACGTCGACGACGCCGATCTGGGATGTCACGGCGGCGGCGCTGCCCGTCAACGACTGGATCGCGCGGCTGCGCGCGGCCACGACGAACAGATGGCGGGGCGCCGTCGTGTGAGGACGCTCGGTGTCGCCGCCGACGTGCATGACGTCCAGCGTCAGTTCGGCGATGTCCACGTCCACCAGTTCCTTGATCTGCCAGCGTGCCGCCGCCTTCAGTTCGTCGGGTGGCACGTTGGGCGCGTCGACCCTGAGGATCTGGTAGTCGCCGGGGTCCAGCAGCGCGATGGCCTCGCCGGCCGCGATGGGCGCAGGCTCAGCCAACAGGCCCCAGCGCAGCAGGCGCGCGGGCTGTTCACCGGAAGCGCCGTCGGTCAGCACGAAGGCATGTTGCGGGCCGTGGCCCACGCGGCGTAAAAGAAGGCGGTGGGCGCTGCGGCGCCGTGTCCAGGGCCAGCGCATCAGTAGTTCTCCCGCTGGTAGATGACGCCGTTGGCGCCGCGGACCAGGCCCCAGGTGGCCCTGGCGGCCGGGTCGCTGGTGGCCGAGCTTCCGCACCACGCGCCGCGCAGCGCGGCGAGGCCGGCGCCGCCGGTCGCGGCCTTGGCGGGCGTCCAGCCGGTCTGCGTTTTGAGGCACGAGGCATCGGCGGGCGGCGTGGCAGCGTCCAGCGCGACGGCCACGTCCAACGTGCCGACATGGCCCGCCGCCGGCGCGGCCAGCAGCAAGCTGCTCTTGCCCTGCGCCACCGTCACCGACGGGCCCGCCATGGCGGCATCGCTGGCCTCCAGCGTCCTGCGCAGGTTGCCGAAGCTGAGGTTCGCGGCGCTGACGCGGGTGCAGGAATCCAAGGTGTTGGTGTTGAAGGCCGAGGCCGTGGCGTTCCAGTACTGGGCATCCAGCGGCAGGGCCAGCGTCCGGTTGGCGGGTGCGATGCCATTCTGGAGCCGCAGACGCCCGAAGCGCAGAGGGATTGTGCCGACGCGGACCGCATCGACCCCGTCGGCTGGGCTGTCGGTGTCGAGGTTGGGCGCCAGCATGCCGACGCCATCGCCGTCCACTGCGGCGATTCCGAAGTCAGCATTGAAGGGGCCGTCGGGCGTTGCCGCGCGCCCTGCGCTGGCATCCAGCTTCACGTCGGCGACGCCCTGGCGCCAGCTGCCGTTGCTGCGCACGGTCGCGAGCCGGCCGTTGCCGGTCTTGAACACCGTCGTGCCCGCGATGCCGGCCAGCTTGAAGCTGCCGGGCAGCGCCAGGTCCAGCCGCGCGAAGCTGCCGGCGTAGTTCTGCGTCGTGCCGCCGCTGGCGTTTTGCGCGGTCAGCGTGAAGGCCAGGCGGAAGTTCTCGCCCAGGTAGGTGAAGGTGGAGGCGACCGTGCAGCCGAGGTCGACGCGGTGGACATAGCTTGGGCTGCTGAGCGCGAAGCCCGCCGGAATGAAGCGCCCCACGCGCGGCTGCTGTTGGCCGGCGGCATCGAAGACCAGCGCGTCGAGGTTGAGGCCGGCTGTGGCCAGGTAGTTGCCCGTCACGGCCGACGTGTTGAGCTGGAAGCTGCCGACCTCGCTGTAGGTCAGCCCGGCTGCGGTGGCCGTGCCGTTGCTGAAGCCGCTCAGCACGTTGTTGCCTAACGTGCCGAGCACGCCGCCAGCGCTGCCCGCGGGCGTCTGCGAGTCGGCCAGCGGCGTCAGCGCGACGCTGGCGTTGAAGCCCGGCGTCGGACCGCCGGCCGACACCTGGGCCAGCGTGACGCCCGCGTCGGGCACGCCGTCGTTGTTGCTGTCGGCGCCACTGCTCCAGCGGTAGGCGGTGACGCTGGCCGAGAACGGCGCGCCTGCCTTGGCGAAGATGGCGTCCTTCGCCGCGCTGCCGCCCGGGTTGGCGGTGCTGCCGGCGGTGAGCCCCGTGATGGCCAGCGTGAACGGCCGCACGGTCAGCTCGGCGCTCGTGCCGCTGGCGGTCGTGGCGGCGCCGCCGAGCGAATCGTCGTCGAGGCTGAAGGCGTACTTGCCGACGTCGCCCGTCGCGAGGTCGAAACCGGCCACGCCGGCATTGAAGCCCAGCGTCAGGTTGTTGGCGGCCGGGCGCGCCGCGGGGATGACGGCGAGCGCTGGGCTGACGACGCCGGGCGCCGCCCAGGGGCCGCCGCTGTCGGTGCGCCACAGCTTGACGGCGCGGTTGCCCGTGTAGTCGGTCGCGATGCCACAGACGCCGGTTGTCGGGTCGCGCTTGAGTATCGAGACACGCAGGCCATGCGGCCGGCCCGCGACGGCCACGAAGCCACCGGGCACCGCCTCGGTCCAGACAAAGGCATTGTCGCGATAGCCGATGACGGCCGATGTGCTGCTGGACGCGGGCACGGCAACGTCGACGACAGTGACGGTGAGGTTCTGCCCCAAGCTGTGGGCCAGCCGCAGCTTGACGACGCCGGCGTCACCCGTCGCGAAGGTGTAGCTCGCCAGGCCGCTGTTGGGGGCGCCGGTCGCGAGGCCGCCCGCCGGCGCCGGGCCGGCGCCGGCGCTCCAGTCGCCACGGCCGCTGCTCGTGGAGAGCTGGACGGTGCCGGTGTAGTTCGTCAGCACGTTGCCGTTGATGTCGCGCACGGCGATGGTGAGCGTCTGCGGCGTGCAGGTGGAAGCGCTGCCGGTGCCGCTCACACTGAAGCTGCCGACGGCCGGGCAGCTGCGCGAGCGGGCCAACTGGCTGGCGATGGCGGCGGGCGTGAGCAGCCCGTTGTACACCTGCAGTTCGTCGATGTTGCCGTTGAAGTGAAAGGTGGGTTGCACGCCCTCGCTGGAGCTGGCGGACTCGCCGCCCAGCGTCGTGCCGCCGGTTCCCGCGCGCCAGGTGCCGCTGTAGGCCGAGCTGGCGCTGGCCAGCAGCGTGCCGCCGGCGCTGTAGACGAGGATCTGCACTTGCTGGCCAGTCGTGTCCACCAGCGCGGCGACGTAATACCAGGTGTCGGCCGCGAACACCGGTGCGCTGTCGAGACAGAAAGTACCGCTGGCGCAGTTGCCCGTCGTGGCGCCGGTGCCGTTGCTGCCGGCCACCGTGACGCTGCCGGTGGCGGAGACGTTGCGGTTGAACAGGCGCAGTGACGGCGTCCCTGCGTCCCCCAGGCTCAGCGCCCAGCCGTCCTGGTTGTCGTCGCGCGCGATGACGCGCTGGTGCGGCTGCGCCGGCGTGCTGCTGCGCACCCAGGCCACCACGCTGAAGTTGCCGGACAACGCCGGGAAGCTGCCGGGCAGCTGAACATAGGCATGCGTGGCGCTGGGCGTCGCGCGGTTGAAGACGCCGTAGCCACAGCTGCCCGCGGCCGTCGTGCCATGGGCGGGTGAGCCGCTCAGCGTGGTGGCCACCGGCGTGCCGGCCGCAGCGGTGGCAGCTTGGCCGTTGTAACCGTTGCCGCTGCTGTCCTTGACCTCGGCGGCCGTGCCGTTCCAGGCGGGCAACTCATCCATGCGGTAGTCGGCCAGCAGCGTCGGCGCGCTGGCGGCGCACAGCGCGGGCATCGCGTAGGTGGAGTTGTTGACGACACAGCTGTTGCTGCAGCTCGCGCCGCCGCAGCAGACGCTGTTCGCCCGGCTCTGGTAGCCCAGCGTGATGCCCGCGCTGGCGGTGGACTTGACGCAGGCCGAAGCCATCGCGTTCTGCGCCAGGTCGATGGTGCCGGTGCTCGTCGTGACGGGTCCGGCGATGCTGGCGGCGTAGCCCACCGAGACGTTGCCGGCGCCGCCAGTCACGCTGCCGCCCACCACGCTGTCCTGGCCCAATGTGATGGCGCCGGGGCCGCTGACGTTGCCGTTGACACGGGCCTGGTAGGCCAGGTCCACCGTGCCGGACGACGTGGCGACATTGCCCGACACCACCGCGCCCTGGCCGACGCTGATGGGCCCGCTGCCCGTGACGCTGCCTGCCACGGACGTGACCTGGCTGATGCCGATGGCGCCGGAGCCGGCCGAGACGTTGCCGCCGATGCTGCCGTTCTGCGGCGTGGTCAGCGTGCCGGCGCCGGTGGTGGATAGGTTGCCGCTGACGGTGGTCAGGTAGCCCAGCGTGACGTTGCCGCCGGTGGCAGCCAGGTTGCCGGTGATGACGACGCTGCCGCCCCCGCCATCATTGACGCTCGTGGCGGTGATGTTGGCGGTGATCCGGGCCTGGTAGCCCAGCGTCAGCGTGCCGTTGACGACGAGCGTCAGGTCGCTGGCAGCGCCGGCGGTGTTGACCTGCGAGGTGTCGGTGCTGAGGTTGCCATTGATGGTCAGCGTGGCGGGTTTGGGTGCGTTGACTGCCAGCGTGTCGCCGTAGGCCAGCGTCAGTGCGGCGCAGGTGTAGCTGCTGTTGCTGCCGGTGCAACCCGGCGGCGGGTTGCCGGGCAGGCTATAGGCGGCCGCGGCGGCCTGCAGCGGCAGCGCCAGGAGCAGCAGCGCGAACGAGGCCAGCAGGCGGCGCATCATGGACTCAGCGTCCTTGTCAGCTGCCGCTCGGCGTAGGTAGGTTCGGTCGTCGTGGCATTGGGGCAGGCGCCGCTGGCCGTCAGGTTGCAGGCGGTCGCGACCAGCGTGTAGAAGGCCAGCGGTACGCCGTCGTCCGTCACGGTGCCGCTGGCCGGCGTGCGGGTGCAGCTGACGGTGACGGTGAAGTCGGCGAGCTGGTCGGGCAGCTTGAAGCTGCGCGTGGCGAAGCAGGGCGGCTGCGCACCGCCGCGCAGCACCTGGAAACTGCCCCATTCGAGGCCTGCATAGGCGGCCTGGTACGCCTTGGCCGCGGCCAGCTCGCCGGCCGAGCCGAGCTGCTGGCGCTGGCTGAGCGATGCCAGCGCCACGCCGAGCGCGGCCAGCACCACGAGGATGAACAGCATGGAGACCATCGTGAAGCCACGGGGTGCCATGGCCCGGGCCCGGGCCTGCGGAGCGGCGGCCGGCGAAGTCGGCAGGAGGTGAGGCATCACGGCAGGTTGTCCACGTGCACGGCGTGATAGAGGCTCACCGTCTCGCCCTGCGCGCCGAGCTGCAGCCGCAGCGTGACGACGCCGTAGCCGACGGCGGCAGCGCTGCCGTAGTCGAAGCTGCAGCTCTTGACGTGGCGGGCCAGCACGGCCGCGCTGCCGCCGCTGGGCAGGTCGGGCTGCGTGGCCAGGAAGCCGTAGCCGCTGTAGCGCGTCAGCGTCTCGGCGGTGGTGTCGCACCGGTAGGTGACGGGCTGCTCGATGGCGTAGACGCGGTAGGGTGGCGCCTGCAGCGCCGGCGGCAGCGCGCCGCCGGAGAGGGTGATGCTGGTGGCGCTGCCGGCGGCGTTGGCGGCAATGCGCACGTTGGCCTGCGTGTAGGCGTCGGCGTCGGGCACGCCGGCGCCCAGGTTGTACCAGGCCAGCCGCTGGTTGCCCGAGGCTAGCTGCAGCGCCGGGCCGACGATGGCGAAGCTGCTGTCGGGCGTGCCGAACAGCAGCGGGTCGCCCGTCTCGGTGCCCACCGCGTAGCGCGCTGCGCTTCTGACCGGGATCAGCTCCAAACTCATGCCGGTCACGCGCGTGCTGTTGGGTAGTGCGGCGGCCAGGTCGCGGCCGATGCGGCGCAGCGCGGTGTCGGCCTCGTCGCCGAGCTGGGCGCGGGTGCTGCTGGCGAAATAGGCCGTCGTGGCCGGCGCGATGAACACGGCGATGACGCCGATGACGACGCCGGTGATGGCGATCACCATGACGGCCTCCACCAGCGTGAAGCCGCGCGGCCGAGCCGGTCGGCCGGCGTCAGAACGGCGCATCCGGCGCATAGCGGGTTCGCCAGCCTTGCAGCACGAGGCTGCTGCTGTCGGGACCGGTGACGGTGACGGTGATCTGCAGCGCATCGCCGCTGGCGGCGGTGACCGAGTCCAGCGCGGCGGCGGTGACGGCTACGCTGGCGCCATAGCCGGACAACCCGCCGACGAGCGTGTTGCTCAGGTCACGGATGCCGGCCATCGAAAAGCCGGCGTAGTCGTTGACGTTGTTGAACGAGTTGGGCCCGTAGCGCGTCTGGCCGACCTCGGGGCCAGGGCCCTCGGTCAGCGTGGCGCAGCCAGCGTTGGACGTGGCCGTTACAGCATTGGCATCGGTCGGGTCGCACCAGGTAAACGGCATGGCCTGGACCTCGCGAAGCAGCGACTCGGCGATGGCTAGCTGCTGGCGACGGATCATCGGGTCGGCGCTCGCGCCGGTGGCCGTGACGAACACGCTCAGCATCGCCGCCAGCGCGATGCCGACGATGGCGATGAACAGCAGCAGTTCGATCAGCGTGAGGCCCGAGGCGCGGCGCGGGTGAGGCATGCGTTTCATGCTAGCCCAGCCCAGTCTGCGGCAAGGTTCAAGGAAGGGGGTAGATCAGGCCCGTGTCCGCGGCGATCACATAGGCCTGGCTGTAGCTGCCGTGTGCCACGGTGACGCCGAGGTCGCTGCCGGTACTGGTGGCAGTCGCACCGCTGTGGGCGCTGTTGAACGTGATGCTGCGGCTGCCGCCCTCGGCGATGCAGGGCGACTCGGTGACCGGGCAGGACAGGGTGCCCAGGCTGGCGCCGCCGGCATAGGCCCAGCTGACGCCGGAGCCGGTGATGGTGGCGACGATGGGCCTGCGCTGCTGCAGCGCCAGGCGCCCCATGGCCTGGTGACGGGCGACGAGGTCGTCGCCAAACGAACGCAGCCGCCACAGCGTCGTGTCCAGCACCTTCGGCAGGGCGAACACCGCCAGGGCGGCCGTGATCACGAGGACGAGCACGAGCTCGACCAGCGTGAAGCCACGCGGTGCGCGTGGCCGTGCCATCAGTTGATGCTGGTGGCCGTGAAGTTGGCCGTCAGGCCGTTGGCGTTGAGCACGCAGTTGGACTTGGTCGTGTCCACCGGCGTGATGGCGGCCGCGGTGATGGTGTAGCCAGTCGGCAGGCCGGTGCCGGCGGTGCCGTTGTAGGTCTGCATGGCCTTCTCGATGTCCGAGCAGTTGGCCACGGCCACGCCCTTGGCGGCGTTGGCTTTGCGGCTGGCGTAGTTGATGGCCGAGGCCGAGCTGAGCGCACCGGCGACGCTGTTGATGGCGGCCTGCTTGGCGTCGGCGTCGACGCTGATGAACTTGGGCAGCGCCACGGCGGCGAGCACGCCAAGGATGACGATGACCATCACGAGCTCGATGAGCGTGAAGCCTGCTTGCCGAGACTTGTTCATGGCGGTATTCCTTCGCAGCGCGTGTTGTTCTTGACGCGGCGCACTATCCGGGGTGCAGCAGCAACGTCCGAGTGAAAAACGCACAAGCCCGCCGCGCAGCCCGGTGGAGGCCTGCAAACCGTTGCAGGCTTCACGCCCGTGCCGGCGTCAGCGCCCCATGGCGGCCTGGCCCAGGTTCCACAGCGGCAGGAACACGCCCAGCGCCAGCACCAGCACCAGCGCGCCGATGATGGCGAGCAGCACCGGCTCGATGGCTGCGGACAGGCCCTTGATGGCGTAGTCGGTCTCGCGCTCATACATCTGCGCGATCTCGGTCATCAGGGTGTCAAGCTCCCCGGTTTCCTCGCCGACGGCGATCATCTGCAGCACGATGGGCGTGAACACGCCGGTGGCGGTGGCGCAGCGCGATATGCTTTCGCCACGCTCGACGCCATCGCGCATCTGCTCAATGCGGGCGCCGATGTAGGCGTTGTCGACTGTCTGCGCCACGACCGTCATGGCCTGGCTGATCGGCACGCCCGAGCGGCTGGCCAGCGCGAAGCTGCGGGCGAAGCGCGCGAGCGTGGCCTTGAGCACGATGTCGCCGGCGATGGGCAGACGCAGCTTGAAGCGGTCCCACGCGTAGCGCCCGGCGGGCGTGGCGATCCAGTTACGCCACAGCAGCCCGCTGCCGACGATGGCCGCGAGGACCAGCGGCCACCACGTAACCGTCCAGGACGAGAAGCCGAGAAGCACGCGCGTCATCAGCGGCAGCTCACTCTTGAAATGCGCGAAGACCTCGGCAAACTTGGGCAGCACGAAGAGATTGATGATGACCAGCGCGATGGCCATCGCGGCGACGACCATCGTCGGGTAGCGCAGCGCCTGCTTGATGCGCGCGCGGATGTCGAGCTCGAACTCCAGGTGCTCCGACAGCCGCTGGAACACCTCGGTGAGCCGGCCGGTCAGCTCGCCAACGCGGGTCATGGCGACATAGAAGGGGCTGAACACGGCGGGGTGGCGAGCGAATGCGGCGGCAAGCTCGCGGCCCTGGTCCAGGCTGGCGCGCACGTCCTGCAGCAGCTGGATGAGGCCGGGATGGGCGGTGGACGCCTCGAGGCCGGCCAGCGCGCGCAGGATGGGTACACCGGCCTTGTGCAGCGTGTAGAACTGCCGCGTCAGCACGAGGGTGTCCTCGGCGCTGACGGGCTTGGCGAGCAGGGCCTGCAGCCAGTGGCCGCCATCCGGGCGGGTAACGGCGTCCTGCGTCGGCTCGATGCTGACGGGCACGACGCCACCGGCCATGAGCTGGGCGGCGACGGCATCGCTGCTGGCGGCATCGACGATGCCTTCGACGAGTTCGCCACGGGGGTTGCGGCCTTTGAAGGCGAAGTTCATGGGTGGCGCTGCGATGGCGGGCGGGGTTTGGGGGCGGGGGCTGTGCCGGTGTGCGTGCTAGCAAAGCGCTCGTTGGGCAACTGTGGCTTGGCGCCGCAGCCCATGCGGGGAGTTCGCCCGGGCGGGCCATGGCGAAAAGCCGAAGCCACCGCGCAGCGCATCATTCCGCATCCACACTGATCCGCACCGCCTCCGCCAGCGACGTCCTTCCCGCCCGCACCAGCGCCAGGCTCCGATCCGCCAGCGTGCGCCCCTTCAATGCCCGCCGCGCTGCCGCCAGAAACGCCGCTGCATCGCTGCGCTGGATCGCCAGCGCCATGTCAGCGTCGATCTCCAGCATCTCGTAGATGGCCCGCCGCCCCTGGTAGCCGGTGCCGTGGCATTCCGCACAGCCGGTGCCGCGCACGTTCGTCACCGGTCCCGGAGGTTCGCCGTTCAGCGCCAGCACCTCGTTCACCCAGGCCTGTTCCTGCGGCGTCGCGACATGCGGCTCGGCGCAGTGCTTGCAGACGCAGCGCAGCAGCCGCTGCGCCAGCACGGCCTGGAGCGACGTGGCCACCATGAAGGGCGGTGCCCCCATGTCCAGCAGCCTGAACGGCGTGGACACCGTGTCCCTTGTGTGCAGCGTGCTCAGCACCAGGTGGCCGGTGATGGCGGCACGCAGGCCGATCTCGGCCGTCTCGGCGTCGCGCATCTCGCCGACGAGGATGACGTCCGGGTCTTGCCGCAGCGCCGCGCGCAGCACGCGGGCGAAGTCCAGCTCGATGCGGTCGTTCACCTGCACCTGCGTCAGCCCCGGCAGCCGGTACTCCACGGGGTCCTCGACGGTGATGATCTTCTGCCGCTCGCCGTCCAGTTCGGCCAGCGCCGCGTACAGCGTCGAGGTCTTGCCCGAGCCGGTCGGTCCGGTGACGAGGATCATGCCGGCGTCGCGGGCGAGCAGCTCGCGGAAGCGCTTGAGCATGTCGTCTGGCATCGCGATGTCGCCCAGTCGCCGCAGCGCCGAACCCTGGCCCAGCAGCCGCATGACGACCGACTCGCCGTACTGGCTGGGCATCGTGGACAGGCGCACGTCCAGCGTGCGCTCGGACAGGCGCAACGTGAAGCGGCCGTCCTGCGGCAGGCGTTTCTCGGAAATGTCCAGGCCGGCCATCAGCTTGAGCCGCTGGGCCAGCGCCGGGGCGATGCGCTTGTCGGCCTGCGTCAGCGTCTGCAGCAGTCCGTCGATGCGGTTGCGGATGAGAAGTTCGCCTTCCTGAGGCTCGATGTGCACGTCCGACGCGCCGGCCCGCGTGGCGTCCTCGAACACGGACTGCAGCAGCCGCACGACCGGCGCGCCTTCCTGCCCGACACTGGCCTGCAGAGCGCCGAAGTCCACGGCGTCGCCGATGTCCTTTTCCAGCGCCTTGGCCAGGCCCGAGATTTCGTCGCTGCGGCGGTAGTGCTTGTCGAAGACGGCCGGCAACTGGCTCTCGGCCACGACGGCCATGGCCAGACGTCGCTTGAGGATCTTGGCCAGTTCGTCGAAGGCGAACAGGTCCAGCGGGTCGGCCATCGCGACGAGCAGCGTGTCACCGCGCTCCTCCAGCACCAGTGCACGGAAGCGCCGCGCCGGTGTCTCGGGCAGCAGGCGCACGAGGTCGGTCTTCAGCGGGAAGGTCTTCAGGTTGACGAACGGCGCTCGCAGCTGGCGCGCCAGCACGTGGGCGAGCGCCTCTTCGGTGATGAGGTTGGCCTCGATGAGGATGCGGCCGAGCTTCTTGCCCGTGGCGCGCTGCAACTCCAGCGCCTGCGTCAATTGCTCAGCCGATATCAGCTGCTGCTCGACGAGGACGTCGCCCAGGCGCAGCTTGGGGCGGACGGCAGCGGAGGCCGGGGATGCGTCACTCATCGGTTCGGGCCTTCAACAGAGGGCGCAGCGGGCTGCGCCAGCCGGGTTCAGGTATTGGTCGTGGCGTGGACTTCGGCGAGCGTTGTGACGCCCTGCAAGACCTTGATGATGCCGTCCTGCCTCAAAGAATGCATGCCGTCCGCCAGCGCGGCGTGATGGATTTCCTCTGCGCGAGCGCCCGTCTGGATCATGCGGCGCAGCGCCTTGGTGACGGTCAGCACCTCATGTAGGCCGGCGCGCCCGCGGTAGCCCGAGCCGCCGCAGGCGGCGCAACCGATGCTGGTGAACGTCACCAGCCGGCCCTGCCGGCCGTGGGCAGTGAGCCACTGCGCCGCCATTGCTGAGCGGTCGGGGCGGGCGTCTGCCGGGAAGACGTGCAGGAAGTCGTCCAGCCGCTCAGCCAGCTCGGCTTCGGTCATCGGCGCGGCTGTCTGGCAGGCGGTGCAGCAGCGCCGCACGAGGCGCTGGGCGACGACGGCCAGCAGCGAGTCGGCGAAGTTGAACGGGTCCATGCCCATGTCGAGCAGCCGCGTGATCGTCTCGGCCGCGCTGTTGGTGTGCAGCGTCGACAGCACCAGGTGGCCGGTCAGCGAGGCTTCGATGGCGATCTCGGCGGTCTCCTGGTCGCGGATCTCACCGACCATGATGACGTCCGGGTCGGCCCGCAGGAAGGCCCGCAGCGCCTTGGCGAACGTCCAGTCGATGCGCGGGTTGACCTGCACCTGGCGCAGCCCGCTCTGCGTGATCTCGATCGGGTCCTCGGCCGTCCAGATCTTGCGCTCGGGGGTGTTGATGTGGGCCAAAGCGGAGTGCAGCGTCGTCGTTTTGCCGGAGCCGGTGGGCCCCACGCACAACACCATGCCGTAGGGGCGCCGCACCGCCGCATGCACCGCGGCCAGGTTGGCCGGCGCCAGGCCCAGCCGCTCCAGCGGGATGGGGCGGCTGCTGGCGAGGATGCGCATGACCACGTCCTCCAGGCCGTTGTTCGTCGGGACGGTGGCCACGCGCAACTCCAGCTTGTGCTGCGGCGAGAAGCGCGCGAAGTTGATCTTGCCGTCCTGCGGCTTGCGGCGTTCTGAGATGTCGAGGTCGCACATGATCTTGATTCGGGCGATCATGGCGTTGCGGTAGGTGTGCGGCAGCTCCAGGTAGGGCTGCAGCACGCCGTCGCGGCGGAAGCGGATCTTCAGCTTGTCGCGCCCCGGGTAGGTCTCGATGTGGATATCGGACACGCCCTGTGCATGCGCCTCGATGATCATCGTGTTGATCAGGCGAACGAGGCTGTTGTCGCTCTGCTCGATGGCGGGTTCGTCCTCCCGCGCGGCGCGTTCGCTGCTGTCGCGCTCCAGGCTTTCGATGAGCTTGTTGGAACTGTCGAGCGCGAAGTCGGCCGACAGATCGGCCAGCCCGTCAACGGCGGGGCGGGCCAGCGCGTCCGCACCGAAGCGGTCGAAGGCCATCGTGATGGCCTGCTGGACGGCGCCCAGGCGGCCGAGCGTTGGCACGACCTTGAGCTGGGTGATGAACTCGATCTCGTCGAGAGCGTCGCGCCGGGTCGGGTCTTCCATCGCGACGACGAGGCGGCCATCGCGGACGAGCAGCGGCAAAACGTCCAGCCGGCGGGCCACCGCGTGCGGCAGCTTGCGGATGGCGGCCGGCTCGACCGGAAAACGCTCCACGTCCACGACCGGGTAGCCCATCTTGCGTGCCAGCGCGGACTGCAGCTGGGCGCGACTGATGAAGCCGCGGCGCACCAGCAGCTCGCCCAACGGCACCGAGCGGTCGTCGCGCTGCTGGGCCAGCGCCTGCTCCAGCTGTTCGGGCTTGACGAGGTCCAGCGCCAGCAGCGCCTCGCCGATGCGGACCATCGGCATGCGGGCCTGCTGCTCGATGGCCAGCAGCAGCTGTTCGGCGGTGACGATGTGCTGCTCGACCAGGATGTCGCCCACGCGCCGGTGCCGCAGCTCCTGCTGCTCGCGGGCCGCTTCGGCCAGCTGGTCCGGCGTAACGAGCCGCTCCTTCAGCAGCAGGTCGCCGATGCGCTCGCCGACCTCAAACTGCGCGATGGCCTCGCGCGGGATGAAGACGCGGTAGACCGACTCGTCATGTTCGGACACCGGCGGGAACAGGAACGCCCCCAGCGCGTCGTGCTGGTGGCCGATCGTGAAGCCCTTGACCTCGCCCCCACCGACGAACGCGACCCGAAAGGAGCTGCGCGTGGGCTGGTCCAGGCTCAGCGCGGCCACCGGGCTGCCAGCAACGCCGTGCTGACCGCGGGAGGGCAGCGTCAAGGGCTGTGCCAGCTGGATCATGCGGAACTGGCTGAACTTCAGCGGCACGCTGGCGCCATTGGGCGTCAGCAGGATGTGGACGACACGCTCGTTGGCGTCGAGCGCCACGAGTCGGCCGGTGCTGCGGCCAGCGTTGAAGCCGAGGATCTCGCAGGGGCCGGGCTCGCCGGCGGATTGCGCGTGCAGATAGGCAGCGTAGGGGGGCTGGGGCCAGATGAAGTGGTCGGGGCCGGCGGGCGGGTCGGCGTCGGGCAGGGGCCAGGGTTTTTGCAGTGAGAGGTCGGTCATCGAGGAAGGTCGGATTCGGCGTCAGATCGCCAGGGTCGCGGCGGCGTGCGCGTACCGTCTGTCCGGGACAATGGCGTGATGAACATCCTGCTCACTGGCTTCGAGCCTTTTGGTGGCGAAGTGATCAATCCATCCTGGGAGGTGGCGCGTTCGCTGCATGGCCAGATCATCGCCGGTGCGACGGTGCACGCGCGCTGTCTGCCCACGAGTTTCAGCGGAGCGCCGGTGGCGCTGACCGACGCGCTGGCCGTGGTGCGGCCGCTGCTGGTGGTCGCGATGGGGCAGGCCAGCGGGCGCAGCGAGGTGTCCTTCGAGCGCGTGGCGGTCAACCTGATCGATGCCCGCATCGCGGACAACGCCGGGGATCGTCTGCAGGACGTGCCGGTCCGCCCCGGCGCGCCCGACGGCTACTTCACAACGCTGCCTGTGAAGGCGATGCGGGATGCGTTGCGTGCGGCAGGCTACCCGGCCGGGCTGTCGCTTTCAGCGGGGGCCTTTGTCTGCAACCAGGTCTTCTACGAGCTGCAGCACCGGCTAGCGGGCTCGACGGTGCGCAGTGGTTTCATCCACCTGCCGGCCTTGCCCGAGCAGGCGGCGCGCACCCAGCCCAGCGTGCCGAGCATGGGGCTGGCCGCGCAGGTGGACGCCGTACGCCTGGCGTTGGCCGTGGCGCTGACGGCCGATGCGCGCCAGGCCGTCGGGCCGGACGAGGGTGCGCCGGTCAGCTGAGGGTCAGTCTTCGGTGTAGTGGCGCCAGCGTGCGCTGGCCTCGCGCATCAACGCGACCTGGCGGGCGAAGCGCCGGCAGTTCGTGCAGACGCGGCGATGCAGGCGCAGCGACAACCGCTCCGTCAGCGGCAACCGGCGGTCTTCGCCCTCTAGCGTGAGGCGTGTGGCCTCGCGGCAACTGATCATCCAACCCGTCACGTCGCCTCCCCGGACGTTGCACCGAACCAGCCCGACTGCAGGCAGTCCCGCAGCCGGAGCCGGGCGCGATGCAGCATGACCCACAGGTTGGTCGGTGTGATCGCCAATTCCTTGCAGATCTCGTCGGACTCCAGCTCCAGCCACTCGCGCATCATGAACAGGCGGCCCTGCTGGCCGGGCAGCTTCTCGACGCAGGCCTCCAGCACGCGCATGAAGTCCAGCTGGCGTAGTGAGTCTTCCGGATTGCCCCAGTCGTGCTGGGCCTCGCGCCAGTGGCCGTCGGCGGCGAAGAGCAGGTCGTCCAGGTCGGCGGACTCGTCGTCCGTCGCGGTGGTGGACAGCTCTCGGCTGTTGCGGCGGATCTGGTCGACCAGCTTGTGCTTCAGAATGCCGATGAGCCAGGTCTTGAGCTGACTGTGGCCAGCGAAGGCCTGTGGCTTCTCCAGCGCGGCAAGCATCGTTTCGGACACGGCATCCTCGGCCCAGGCCGGGTTGCGCAGCTGCAGCCGGGCGTACTTCAGCAGCACGGGGCGCAGGGCTTCGATCTGCCGGCAGTAGTCGGGTGAGGCTGTCATTGCGGCGCGCAGTGTAAGGATTGGGCGGCTGTTGCGACTTCGTTCGTGCCGCCGCATCATCGGCCGCCTTTCATTGCCCCACCTTTTGGAGACCTGTCCATGAAAACCCAGACCCTCGTGTCGTCCGCCCTCGTCACCGCCCTGTCGCTGGGCCTCGTTGCCCAGGCCCAGGCGGCCGACGCGGCCAAGGAGAAATGCTTCGGCATCGCCAAGGCCGGCCAGAACGACTGCGCCAACCTCAACGGCAGCCACTCGTGTGCCGGCCAGTCCAAGACGGACAATGCGGCCGAGGAGTGGAAGTACGTTGCCAAGGGCAGCTGCAAGAGCAGCGGCGGCATGACGGCCGACGAGGCCAAGGCCAAGCTGAAGAAGTGAGCCTTGGCTGACGCCCCGATCGGCATCGGCTGGCGCCAGCCGCACTACGAGCTGCTGCTGGCGCGCCGCCCGGACCTCGGCTTCATCGAGGTGCATTCGGAAAACTTCTTCGCCGACGGCGGTGCGACGCTGGCCGTGCTGGATGCCGGCCGCGAGGCCTACCCGCTCAGCCTGCACGGCGTGGGGCTGGGCCTGGGCTCGGCCGCGGGGCTGGATCCGTGGCACCTGGACTGCCTCGCCCGCCTTGTGGCGCGCGTGCAGCCAGGCTGGGTGTCGGATCACGCCTGCTTCGCCCGCGTCGGCTCGGGCCTGCATGCGGGCGATCTCCTGCCGATCCCCTTCAACGACGACTCGCTGGCGCTGCTGTGTCGGCACGTCGACCAGGTGCAGCAGCGCCTGGGCCGGCAGATGCTTGTGGAGAACATCAGCGCCTATGTCGGCTGGGCCGGCGACACGCTGGCCGAGCCCGAGTTCTTCAACGCGCTGACGCAGCGCAGCGGCTGCGGGCTGCTGCTGGACGTGAACAATCTCGTCGTCAATGCGCGCAACGCCGGCTATGGACCGCAAGCGGCGGCGGCCGAAGCGATGCGCTGGACCGACGCGATCCGGCCCGGCAGCGTCGGCGAGATCCACCTGGCAGGGCATTGCGAGCTGGAGGACGGCCTGGTCATCGACGACCACGGCAGCCGCGTGCGCGACGAGGTGTGGCGCGTCTACGAATACGCCGTGCAGCGCCTCGGCCCGGTGCCGACCCTCATCGAATGGGACACCGCCGTACCGGAGCTGGACGTACTGCTGGCCGAGGCAGGGCGGGCGAGGGCGCTGCACCGATGAAGGCCGCGCAGCAGGCGTTGGTCGACGCGCTGTTGGGCCGGTGCGAGCCGCCGGCCGGCGTTGTCGGTGGCGAGCGGCGGCTGGCGGCCTACCGCAACAACCTGAAGGCGCTGTCCGCCCAGGCGCTGGCCGTGCCGTTCACGCGCCTGCGCGATGCGCTCGACGAGGAGGACTTCGCCGCACTTGCCTGGAGCTTCTGGCGCAGCCATCCGCCGGAACGGGGCGACCTGGCGCAGTGGGGCGGGGCGCTCGCCGGCTTCCTGGTCGAGCGGGCCGGTGAAGCTTCGGGCCTGCCGGACCTTGCCCGGCTGGACTGGGCGCTGCACCAAGCGGAGCGCGCGGCCGACGTGGCGCTGGACGCCGCGTCATTGGCGCTGCTCGGCACGACGCCGCCCGACGCGCTACGGCTGGTGCTGCGGCCCGGCGTCGCACTGCTCGCCCAACACGACGGGCCGGTGCTCGTCTGGAGGCAGGGCTGGCGGGGGCAATGGCGTTCGGTCGCGGCGGGCGATGCCGCCTTCATGGCGGCGCTGCAGGCCGGTGACACGCTGGCCGACGCGTTGGTGAAAGGTTCTGACGCCGAAGCCGACTTTGACTTCGGCGCGTGGCTGCAGGCCGCGCTGCAGAACGCCTGGCTGCATGCGGCCAGCGCGACGCCTCCTCCTCGCTGAACCTCTCCGGAACGCCCATATGAACCGCCTCATCACTGCCGTCTGGCACGGCTTTTCCGACCCCGGTCTGACGCCCACACGCCTGCCGGCGCCGCTGGACACGCTCGTCAGCCACCTGCAGTCGCTCGCGCTGCTGGCTGCGCGGCTCTACGTCGCCAACGTCTTCTTCTCGTCCGGCCTCGTGAAACTGCGCGATTGGTCGGCCACGCTGGCGCTGTTCAACGACTACTACCAGGTGCCGTTGCTGCCGCCCGTGCTGGCAGCCTATGCCGGCACCGCCGGCGAAGTGGCGCTGCCCGTGCTGCTGGTGCTGGGCATAGCCGGGCGCTTCGCTGGCGCCGGGCTCTTCGTCGTCAACCTGATGGCGGCGCTGTCGCTGCCGGCCGAGGAACTGTCGGCGGCCGGCGTCTTCCAGCACACGTTGTGGGGCGTGCTGGCCGTCGTCATCGCGCTGTGGGGCGCGGGCCGCTGGTCGGCGGACCGCGTCCTGGCTATTCGCGCGGCCTGAGGTTCAGGATCAGTACCGGCGGCACGCGGCCGTCGGTGTCGCGCGGCAGCGTCTCGGCCTTCTCGATGGCGCGCAGCACGGCACGGTCCCACTCCGCGTCGCCGCTGGCCTTGAGCACCTTGCTGCCGAGGATGCGTCCGTCGGGCGCGAGCGCCACCTGTACCTCGGCCGTCGGGTTGGCACCGCCATCGTCGGCATAGATGATCAAGGGCCTGATCTTGCCCTTGACCTTGCCCACCCAGCCGGCCGACGGCGCTGCGTTCTGCGCCGCCGTGCCGGTGGAGCCCGGCGTGCCGCCGGCCATGCCCTGGATACGGCGCAGGTTTTCCAGCCGCAGGGCCTCGCGCTTGGCATCGGCTTCCTTGGCCGCCTTGGCGTCCTTGGCGTCCTGCGCCTTCTTGCGGTCCTGCTCTTCCTTCGCTGCCTTGTCCTTGGCCGCCTTGGCTTCCTTTTCTTTGGCGGCTTTCTCGGCCTTCTCGGCCTTCTCGCGCTCCAGCTTCAGTGCGTCCTCGCGTGCCTTTTCCTCCTTGCGCTTCTTCTCTTTGGCGATGGCGATCTCGGCCTCGCGCTGCTGTGCGGCCTCTTCCTCGGCCGCTCGCTGCTGGGCCTGAGGCTCGGGCTTGGCCGGCGCGGGTTCTGGCTCTGGGGGGGCCTCCTCGCGCGGCGCAGCCACCTGCGGCACGCTGGCCCACAGCTCGGCTTCGAAGGCCGGAGAGCTGTCGCTACGCCAGTGCAGGCCGTAGGTCAACGCGAGGATCAGCAGCCCGTGGGCCAGCAGTGCCAGGGCCAGGCCGCGGCCGATGCCGGCAGCTTCGGGCGGACGCAGCACGGCGGTGTTCATCACTTGGCTGCCGCGCCGCTCTTGACGGCCAAGCCTACGCGCTGGATGCCGGCGCGCTGCAGCGTGTCCATGACCTGCACGACGGCTTCGTACTTGACGTTCTTGTCGGCGGAAATGACGACTGGGCTGGTCGCGTCGCTGCCCTGTGCCTTCTTTACGCGTTCGGCGAGACGGCTGACGACGATGGACTCGGGCTCAAGCTGGTCAACCTTGATCTTCAGCCGCTCGTCGGTGCCGACGATGACCTGGACGACATGCTCTGGCTGCTGGCGGCTTTTCCCGACGCTCGGCAGGTCGACCAGGCCGGTCGTGATCAGCGGCGCGCTGACCATGAAGATGATCAGCAGCACCAGCATGACGTCGATGAACGGCACCATGTTGATCTCGTTCATCGTGCGGCGGCCGCGGCCGCCTGATCGCTGAATGGTCGCCGCCATGTCAGTGGACCTGGGTGGCGTTGCGCTGCAGGATGTTGGAGAACTCCTCGATGAAAGTCTCCAGCGTGATAGCGCTGCGGTCGATCTGGCGCGCGAAGCGGTTGTAGGCCAGCACGGCGGGGATGGCGGCAAACAGGCCGATGGCCGTGGCGACCAGCGCTTCGGCAATGCCCGGCGCGACGGTGGCCAGCGTGACCTGCGTCAGGTTGGACAGCCCGACGAACGCATGCATGATCCCCCAGATCGTCCCGAACAGGCCCACGTAGGGCGAGACAGAGCCGACCGATGCGAGGAAGGACAGATTGCTTTCCATCGCGTCCAGCTCGCGCTGGAAGCTCGCGCGCATGGCGCGGCGGGCGGCGTCCAGCAGCGCGCCGGAGTCCGTCACGCGCTTCTCGCGCAGCTTCATGAACTCGCGCATGCCCGACGCGAAGATGCGCTCCAGCGGCGCGCCGTCCGTGCGGTTGCCGACGGACTGGTAGAGGTCGTTGAGGTTCTTGCCGCTCCAGAACTCGGCCTCGAAGGCGTCGTTGCGGCGCTTGATCTGCCCCAGGCCGATGAGCTTGCCGAAAATGACGCTCCAGCTTGCAAGCGACACGAGCAGCAGGCCGGCGATGACGAGCTGCACCGCGAAGCTGGCGTGCAGGATCAGGGAGACGATGGAGAGGTCTTGGTTCATGCGGTGATCGCCGCGACGACGTCGTCGGGCAGGCGTTGGGGTTTCAGGTCGTGGGCGCGCACGCAGCCGATGCGGATCTCGCCTTCGGCCAGCAACGTGTCACCCCGCAGTGCGCGTTGACGCACGACGAGGCTGGCCTTGCCGGCGGGTTCAGGTGCGACGGTGACGGTCAGCAGGTCGTCCAGCCGGGCCGGCGCGACGTAGCGCACGCGCGTGTCGGCGACGACGAACATCAGGCCGGTGTCCTCGCGCAGCCGGTGCTGCTCGACGCCGGCCGCACGCAGCCATTCGGTGCGGGCGCGCTCAAAGAACTTCAGGTAGTTGGCGTAGAACACGATGCCGCCGGCATCGGTGTCTTCCCAGTAGACGCGGACGGCGAACTCGAAGCGGTTCATCCGAGCACCTTGCGCAGCCGCGCGACGGCTTCCTGCAGGTCTTCGATGGACGAAGCGAAGGACAGTCGAATCCAGCGTTGCGGGTCGGCCAGGCCGAAGTCGCGGCCGGGTGTCAATGCGACCTGGGCCGTCTGCAGCAGCTCGTGGGCGAAGGTCCAGCTGTCCGCGTGGCGCCGGCTCACGTCCATCCAGACGTAGAACGCGCCGTCGGGCGCGACTGGCACCGTCAGGCCCAGTTCGTTCAGCGCCGGCACGATGAAGTCGCGGCGCTCGCGCAGCACGGCACGGCGGCGCTCGAATTCGGCGATGGACGCCGGCTCGAAGGCCGCAAGGGCGGCCTGCTGCGCCAGCGTGGACGGGCATATGTAGAGGTTCTGCGCCAGGCGCTCGACGGCCGGAACGAGCACCGGCGGAAGTACCAGCCAGCCCAGCCGCCAGCCGGTCATGCCGAAGTACTTGGAGAAGCTGTTGACCGAGATGATTTCGTCGCCGAGCCCACCCGGCAGGCCCAGGGCCGTCTGGCCGAACTGGGCCTCGTAGCTCAGCGGAAGGTAGATTTCGTCCACCACCGTTGCGCCGCCGCGCCCGCGCACGAAGCTGGCGATCTCAGCCAGCACCTCGGGTGCGATAGAGGTGCCGGTCGGGTTGCTGGGCGAGGCCAGCAGCACGCCGCGCGTGGCGGGTGTCCACGCCTCGCGCACCTGCGCGGCATCGAGCTGGAAGCGCTCGGCCGGGCCGGTGGGCAGCAGGCGCGGCGTGGCGTCGGCGGCCGTCACGAAGTGGCGGTTGCACGGGTAGCAGGGGTCGGGCATCAGCACCTCGTCGCCGCGCTCGAAGAGCGCGAGGCAGGCAAGCTGCAGGCCGGCCGACGCGCCCGCGGTGACGGCGATACGCTCCGGTGCAATGGTCAGGCCGAAGCGCTGGCTGTACCAGCGCGCGATGGCCTCGCGCAGCGCAGGCAGGCCGAGGGCGTCGGTGTAGGGCGTGGGGCCTTGCGCGACCCGAGCCGCGGCATCGCGCACGGCCGGCGCCGCTCCGAAGTCGGGTTCGCCGATGTTGAGCCGGACCATGCGCCGCCCACCCTGGGCCGGGTCGCAGACCGGGCCGGCTGCGACCTGCGCCGCGGCCTTGGCCAGTTCCATCACGTAGAAAGGCTCGATGCGGTCGAGCCGTGTGGCCAGCTTCATCGGCCCTGCATCAACGCTTCGCGGCGAGCTCTAGAGGGCGCAGATCGACGGCCGCCTTGTCAAGCACGCCGTTGACGTACTTGTGGCCGTCGGTGCCACCGAAGGACTTGGCCAGTTCGACGGCCTCGTTGATCGCGACCTTGTAGGGGATGTCCAGGCAGTGCTTGAGCTCGTAGGCGCCGATCATCAGGATGCCGTGCTCGATGGGTGACAGCTCAGTCGTCTTGCGGTCGACGTGGCGGGCGAGGATCTCGTCCAGGTCGGCAGCCTCGTGCACGCAGCCGCCCATCAGCGCCTCGTAGTGCTTGAGGTCCAGCTTGGCATAGCCTTCCTGCTCACGGCCCAGCGCGATGATGGCGCCGATGTCCTCACCGGTCAGCAGCCACTGGTAGAGACCTTGCAGTGCGGCCTCGCGGGAGCGACGGCGGGCCGATTTGACGGGGGCCTTTTTGCCGGCGGGTCTGTTGGCCGTCTTGGGTGCGGTCTTTTGAGGGGCGTTCACTCGATTTCTTTCAGCAGGTTGGCCATCTCGACGGCCACGCGGGCGGCGTCGCGGCCCTTGGGCTCGGCGCGGGCCCAGGCCTGGGCCTCGTTCTCGACGGTGAGGATGGCGTTGGCGATCGGGATGCCATGGTCCAGCCCGACTCGCGTGACGGCGGAGCCGCTTTCGTTGGCGACCAGCTCGAAGTGGTAGGTCTCGCCGCGGATGATGCAGCCGAGCGCGATGAGCGCGTCGTAGTCGTTGGATTCGGCGAGCGCCTGCAGCGCCAATGGCACTTCCAGCGCGCCGGGCACGGTGACGTGGCGGATGGCTTCGGCGGGCACGCCCAGCACCGACAGTTCGGCCATGCAGGCGCTGGCGAGCGACGTCGTGATGGCGTCGTTGAACCGCGCCTGGACGATGGCCACCGTCAGCCCGCTGCCGTCGAGAGCGCCCTCGAAGCCGGGCAGGCCTTGGTCGGAGTCTTGCATCTTGATGCCTTTCGGTTAGCAGCCGGGCGCCGCGACGAAGCCCGTCACTTCGAGGCCGTAGCCGGTCATGCTGGGCATGCGTCGCGGGCTGCCGAGCAGCTTCATACGGTGCACGCCCAGCGACTTGAGGATCTGTGCGCCCACGCCGTAGGTGCGCAGGTCCATCGCGCTCTTGACCGGGGCTGCGGGCTTTTCGTCGCGCGCGCGGGCCAGCACGCCAGCGGCGTCCTCGCCGCAGTTCAGCAGCACGACGGCGCCGGCCGGGCTGGCCTTGACGGCCGCCAGCGCCGCCGGCAGCGCCCAGGAATGGCCGCAGGGGCCGGCTTCGAGCAGGTCCATGACCGACAGCGGCTCGTGCACGCGCACCAGCACTTCATCGCTGGGCTGCCAGCTGCCATGCGTGAGGGCCAGGTGGGTGCCGCCGGTGCGGTCTGTGAAGACCTGGCACTGGAATTCACCATGGGCGGTGGCCAGCCGGCGCTCCGCAACGCGGGTGACCAGGCTTTCGTGGCGGCTGCGGTAGGCGATGAGGTCGGCGATGGTGCCGATCTTCAGGTCGTGTTCGGCGGCAAAGATCTCGAGATCCGGCAGCCGGGCCATCGTGCCGTCGTCCTTCATGATCTCGCAGATGACCGACGTGGCCGACAGCCCGGCCATGTGGGCCAGGTCGCAGCCGGCTTCGGTGTGACCGGCGCGCATTAGCACGCCGCCGTCCTGGGCCTGCAACGGGAAGATGTGGCCTGGCTGGACGAGGTCGCTGGCCTTGGCATCGGGCGCGACGGCGGCCTGCACGGTGCGCGCTCGGTCGGCGGCCGAGATGCCGGTCGTGACGCCGGTGGCCGCCTCGATGGACACGGTGAAGGCGGTGCCGTGCTGCGTGCCGTTGCGGCGCGTCATGGGTGGCAGCTGCAGACGCTCGCAATGCTCGCGCGGCAACGTGAGGCAGATCAGGCCGCGGCCATGCTTGGCCATGAAGTTGATGGCTTCGGGGGTGACCAGGTCGGCGGCGAGGATGAGATCGCCTTCGTTCTCTCGGTCTTCCTCGTCAACGAGGATGACCATGCGGCCAGCCGCCAGCTCGGCCACCAGCTCGGGAATGGGGGAGATGGGCATAGCCGGCGATTGTAGGTGGCGACCCTAGGTTGGGCGCAGGCGAAGGCGCAGATCCGGGCCGACTGGTACGGCTTCGACGAGCCGCCAGCGGCGCGCCTGGCCCAGGTCAGCCAGCGGCGCCAGCGCCGCCAGCGGGCGGCCTTCGCCAATGAGCATCGGCGCCTGGTACACCAGCAACTCGTCGACCAGGCCGGCATCGAAGAAGGCACCGGACAAGGTGGGTCCGGCTTCGACGTGCAGTTCGTTGATGCCCTGGCGCCCCAGGTCGTCCAGCAAGGCCGGCAGGTCCGCCCGGCCCGGGCCGATCGCGCGCGCTTCACCCGGCGGCTGCAGGATTCGGGCTGCGGCCGGCAGGCGGCCGTGCGGGTCCAGCACGAGACGCAGTGGCTGCCGTGCCGTCGGCACGAGGCGCACGTCCAGACGTGGATCGTCCGCCAGCACCGTGCCGATGCCGGTGAGGATGGCCCCGGCTCGCTTGCGCCACGCGTGTCCGTCGGCGCGCGCGGCTTCGCCGGTGATCCACTGGCTTCGGCCGTCGGGCAGGGCGGTGCGCCCATCGAGCGAGATGGCCGATTTCAGGCGGACGAAGGGGCGGCCGCGTTGCATGCGCGAGAAGAAACCGATGTTCAGCTCCCGTGCCGCGTCGGCGACGAGGGGCTCCGCCAGTTCCACGCTGATGCCCGCCGCGCGCAGCCGGGCGGCTCCCTGGCCGGCCACCAATGGGTTGGGGTCCTGCACCGCGACGAGGACTCGGGCCACGCCCGCTGCGATCAGCGCGTCGCAGCAGGGCGGCGTGCGGCCGTGGTGGGAGCAGGGCTCCAGCGTGACGACAGCCGTGGCGCCGCGTACGTCGTTGCCGCGCCGCGCTGCGTCGAGCAGGGCCATGACTTCGGCGTGGGCCTGACCGGCAGGCTGGGTGTGGCCGGCACCGAGTTCATTGCCATCAGCAGACAGCAGCACGCATCCCACGCGCGGGTTGGGGTCGCTCAGGCCGATGGCCTGTTCGGCCAGGTGCAAGGCGCGGCGCCACGCGCCGGCAGGGTCGAAATGGGGCATCCGCCCAGTCTAGCGACGCGGCTCAGGGCGCCGAGGGCTGGAGCTGGATCGTCGAGTAGTCGACGAAGATGGCCTTGCTCGCGTCGGGCGCAGGTGCTGTAGGGCACCTCACGTCGCCGCGGACGACGAGGAAGTTCTGACGCGCGAGCGACACGCTGACGCCGCGGTAGACCTCGGGGTGCTCCTCGTTGTCGATGCGGAACGGCACTTTTGGTGGCGAGCCGGCGAGGTAGGTGTAACCGTTGCCGTTGTAGTCGGCGCTGTAGCGGCAGACCTTGAACGTCTTGCCGGTGTCGCCGAGGTCGATACCACTGAGCAGCACCTGCCCCCACCAGTTGCGCGGTGACTGGTTGTTGGGATAGACGATGCAGTTGTAGTCGACGAGCCGCTGGTCCGACGCACGCGACGAGGGCGCATCGCTGAAGCACTCGGAGCTAGGAGTGATCGGGTACTCGCCCCCGGGGAGTAGTTGGCCTATGTTGTCTTTGAATTCGCTGCCCCGCAGCGCGACGTAAACCGATACGGGCAGCGCCGCACCGTCGGGAGCGGCCGGATTGGGCGAGTCGGCGGTTGAAAACCGGATCACCCCGCTGACAAGATAGCCTACCGTGTTGTTCTTGCAGGACTCGACGCTTTCCGCCGTCAGTGTCGTGATGGGCGTGTCGATGTCGATCGAGCACTTGCCGGTGATGACGCCGCTAAGGTTGTTGAAGACCCAGACCGTCGCGCTGTCCCGGCTCGGCCTGAAGGCGCTGCTGCCGTCGCCCAGGTTCTTCGCGCCGCGCGGGATCGCTGGATGGCGGTCGTCCGGCGTGCGCACCCCCTCGGTCGGTGGCGTCACACCCAGTGCCATCGTGTAGGCCGGGTCGGAGCGGGAGATGATGCCTTCCAGCGTCAGAGTCTGTTGGGTGTTGCTGCGGTCCTGCCAGGAGACCCGCACTGTCACCATCTTGGCTTGCGGCTCCTGCGCGTCTGCGACCAGCGGCTGCACCGTACGAACCAGCGAGAAGGTCGCATTGGTGTTCTGGCCGACGATGGCAGGAAAGGTCTTGCTTTTCAGGTCGTTGTCGTAGTCCGTGGTGCCCGCCGGCGGATTGGCAATGGGTGTCTTGTCCAGCACCGTGAACGACCTCAGCAACTCCAGGTCTGCCTGGGCCAGGCGCATCGCCTCGGAACGCTGCTTCGCCAAATCGCTGCTGTAGCGCAGATTGGTCATCAGGCCGACCAGCGCCACCATGCCGAAGGCCATGACGACCAAGGCGACCAGCGCCTCGATCAGCGTAACGCCGCGCTGGGCACGTGACCGGCGCGTGGTAGCACGACGGGAAAGTTTGGTGCTGCTTTGCATGGTGGTCACAGCGGTGGCGAATCGGTCCAGCCGCCGGGAACGCGGACGAAACTGCCCATGCGATTGCGCAGTTGGTTGGCGATCTTTTGCTGGTAGACGATGTCGACGGCGCCTTGCGTGGCCATGGCGCCCCCCACAAGCACGATGCCGTTAATCAGCGACGGCATGCCGCTGGTGTTGGTCCAGGCCAGATCGCCTTGTGCCACCAGCATGCCGTTGATCTGGAAGGGGCCGGTCAACGCGACCGCGCCGGTGGCGACGATCAGCATGGGATCGTCCAGCGTGCCTAGCACCTTGTTGCTGCTGATCCTGAGGTCGCCGGCAATCCAGACGATGCGCTGGCCCGCCGCATAAGCATCCTCCAGGGCCGAGGCGCAATCGCCGTCACAGGCCAGTTTGCGCAACGCAGGGTGGTTCACATAGCGAGCGCTCGTGGCGCCCATGTACATCTTGAAGACGTCCGTTTTCGGATCGTTCAGCGTCGCGTCGTGCACGACCGCCTGCGAAAGTGACGCACCCGGCACGGTGTCGAGCCGCGTGTCCAGCTTGTCGGGCCAATTCCCGCCCATCTGGAGCAGCAGCCCACCAGATTTCGGATCGGTGTTATGCAGGCCGAGGCCCGCACCTGCGCTCTGGATGTCACCCTTGACGACCAATGGCATGGAAGGTGGCGTACGGACCGCACTCACCAGGGCGACCAGCGCACTGGTCTTGATCGTCGCTAACTGCGCTTTGGTCAGATCGAAAAGGTTATCCGGCAAACAGCGATCTGGGCTGCTGTCCGTGCAGCCCTGAATCGTCAACTCCAGCGTGCCGGCGCCTTTCGATTTCGGGAGAAGGATTGCAAAGCTGGGTGTCAGCTCTTCCGCCTGCATGGAGTCACGGACAGCGTGCTTGGAGTCGGCAGCCGGGCAGCGGCAGGACCAGCTCCCGTTTTCGGCATCCCGCGCGCAGTCGACGACGCCCTTGGCCTCGCCGTTGAGCCACGTGAAGCTGCGGTCGGCGCCATCGATGGATAGGTATCGGTCCACGAAACGCTGCCCGCCTGCGGCCACCGGCTTGCACGAGTTGTCGATGGCCGTGCCATTGAGCTGGGCAAGCGTCCATTCGACACCCGCTTCCGCAGCCTGTTGTGCCAATGCTGCGCGGCCGTACGTGCCCGAGACGCGTTGCTCGAACAGCTGGCCACGGTTGGCATACGCGGCCAGCAGGGCCATGACGAGAAAGAGCATCATCACGACGATCAACGTCGCGGCACCGGCCTGCTGGCGCACAAGAGACCGCGTCATGTCGGGCAAGCTCCAGTGATCGCATCTGACCTCACACGCTCAACGCCGGACAGCGAGCGCACGACATTCCGGTCATGGACCGCCTGCCCGACGATCGTGAAGCTGACGCGCCGCACCTGGTGCATGGGACATTCAGGCGGCTTGCCAACTTCTGGCGGATTGCAGGGTTTGTCGCAAAAGTCTCCGAGCGACTCCGCCGGAGGGGAGACGATGTCAATCTTGAAATCGGTGATGAGCACCGTGTCAGGGTCAGTGATTGGCTGCCAGTTGTCCTTGCCCAACTGAAGTGACAGCACCTGACGGCCTTTGTCCCACTTGAACCCGAAGTGCTCGTTGTCCTTCGGAATGCCGGTCGCGTTCGTAGGAATACCGTACATGTAGGTGAGCACGCGTGTGTTCTCATCCTCTGTCCGCTCCATCGCCGCGTAAGGGTTGGCCGAGGCAGCGACTGCCGCCCGGTCGTTCAACGAACCGCTGGCCGATGGCGGTATCCAGACACCCTGCGACGCCTGCGCCCGGAAGCCGGCCCGGCGCAAATCCTGTTGCAGCAGATCTGCCGCGGTGCGCAGATCCTGTTGGATCTGGGTTTCCAGCATCAGGCGCCGGTGCTCAGTGATCTGATTCACGGCCACCATGGACGCGCCGGCCGCCACGATGAGGCCTACCGTGATGCCGACCATCAGTTCGACGAGGCTCAGACCTCGTGGCCGCATGGGAGACTTCATTCGCATTTCGGATACCCGCTCATGCTGGCATCAGGCGAACAAATATGCACACGGCCGACGGGGTTCGTTTCGACGCGAAGCTTGGCGCCTGTCCTGTCACCGACGATATTCACCCGGACGTTGCTCACGTTGTCCTGCAACAGTCCGCTGGCGTAGATGACCGTCTGGGACAGGGTGTTCCACTTGTCCGCCTGTGAGGAAAAGCGAACCGAGCTGCTGTGCGGCAGGATGTAGCTGCGCAACTGTTTGCTATAGCCCGTTGCGCAAACGGAGGCCTCCGGCAGGTTGCATTTGCATCGATCAATGCCGCCATGGGTGCTGAGTCGAATGCAGCTGAACTGGCCGACCGTGGCAGGCACATCCTCCATATGGACAGTGATGCGTTCTGATGCCGCCAGGGACTCCGCGCGAGCCTGGTTGAAGATGCTTGCGATCTCGCTCGCCGCTGCAGTGATCCGACGGCGCTCCATCAATCCAGTCAGCGATGGGATGGCAGCCGCGACCACGACGCCCAGCACCGCCACGCCGACCATCATTTCGACCAGCGTCAGGCCAGCGCTGCGTCGTGAAGTACGAGAGGGCGAGGACATGCTCATTTGCTCCAGCAGTTCGCAGTGCCTGTCGTGTCGTCGCCGTTCGCGTTCGCCGACTTGTAGCTGAGTAATGCCGTGTTGAGCTCCACCTGCAACACCTGGCATCCCTTGTCGTTGTACTGCGGTCCCTCATTCTTGGCTGTGGCAGTGACCGAGTAGCCGCTCACGAATGCGGGTTCGCCACCACCGGCCATGCTGATGTCGTAGTACTTGGTCAACTTGTCGATGGCGTCCTGCATCTTGAGCCCGTCGTCGCCGAAAGACTGTGCGTAGCCGTTGCGGTTGGACCGATAGCGCTCCTGCGCCTGTACGACGGCTGTCAACACGGCAATGGCCTCCGAACGCCGGGCCCTGGAGACGAAGGAGGTGTAGGCCGGATAGGCAACCGCGGCAAGGATGCCGGCCACCACGACAGCCACCATCAGCTCGATCAATGTGAAACCCGAGACGTGACGCCGCTGACTTGACTGCATAGGTCGTGAATTGTGCGCAACACCTGGGGACACTCGGTTACAAGTTCGCCGTTCATCGGGTGCTTTCGACCGCTGGTCGCCATCCACCACGATCAAGGGACGTCCAGCACACTTCGACATGCCGGGCAGCTTGACGCCGGTTGAGCGACTGCGTGCGGGTCACGTGATGGCAGTGACCTGACGGGTGCGCTACATGGTGGCTTCCTCGCGGTTCGTCAACGGACGAACGAACTCAAGGAACCACCAGGCCGGCGTTCTTTACCCGAAAGGGCGGGCCGAAAGGGGAGGGGGCGCGTCTTCCCCGCGGACTCTCCGGCAAGGGAGCAGGGCTGCCCCGGATCAGATCTCGCGGATGAGCTGGCGGAACTCGTCGACGTCTTCGAAGCTGCGATAGACCGACGCGAAGCGCACATAGGCCACCTTGTCGATGCGCTTGAGTTCACGCATGACCAGCTCACCGAGCCGGGTGGAGGCGATTTCGCGGGCACCGCTGGCGAGCAGCTTTTCCTCGATGCGGTTGATGGCTGCATCAATCTGCTCGACGCTCACCGGCCGCTTGCGCAGCGCCAGCTGCATCGAGGCTCTCAGCTTGGCGGGATCGAAATCGGCGCGCCGCCCATCCTTCTTGACGACCGAGGGCAGGGCGATGTCGGCCCGCTCGTAGGTCGTGAAGCGCTTGTCGCAGGACAGGCAGCGGCGCCGGCGCCGGACGACGTCGCCCTCATCGGATTCCCGAGTCTCGGCGACCTGGGTTTCCGCGTGAGAGCAGAACGGGCAGCGCATGCGGCGGATTAACCGCGGTACACCGGGAAGGCGGCCGTCAGCGCGGCGACCTTCTCGCGCACGGCGGCCAGGTTGGCCTCGTCGTGCGGCTTGTCGAGCACGTCGGCGATCAGGTTGGCGGTGGCGCGCACCTGTTCTTCCTTGAAGCCGCGCGTCGTCATGGCTGGCGTGCCCAGGCGGATGCCGCTGGTGACCATCGGCTTTTGCGGGTCGTTGGGGATGCCGTTCTTATTGCAGGTCATGTGGGCGGCGCCCAGGATGGCCTCGGCTTCCTTGCCCGTCAGGTTCTTGGGGCGCAGGTCAACCAGCATGACATGGCTCTCCGTGCCGCCCGAGACGATGCGCAGGCCACGCTCGATCAGCGTCTCGGCCAGCACCTTGGCGTTCTTGACGACCTGTTCCTGGTAGGCCTTGAACTCGGGCGTCAGCGCTTCCTTGAAGGCCACCGCCTTGCCCGCGATGACGTGCATCAGCGGGCCGCCCTGGATGCCGGGGAAGATCGCCGAGTTGATCTTCTTGGCGATGTCTTCCTTGTTCGTCAGGATGATGCCGCCGCGCGGGCCGCGCAGGCTCTTGTGCGTGGTGGACGTGACGACGTCAGCGTGGGGCAGGGGATTGGGGTAGACGCCCGCGGCGATCAGGCCGGCGTAGTGGGCCATGTCGACCATGAAGTAGGCGCCGATCTCCTTGGCGATCTTGCCGAAGCGCTCAAAGTCGATGCGCAGCGAGTAGGCGGAGGCGCCGGCGATGATGAGCTTGGGCTTCTTTTCGCGGGCCAGTGCTTCCATGGCGTCATAGTCGATGGCTTCGTTCGCATCCAGGCCATAGCTGATGACGTTGAACCACTTGCCGCTCATGTTCAGCGGCATGCCGTGCGTCAGGTGGCCGCCCTCGGCGAGGCTCATGCCCATGATGGTGTCGCCGGGCTGCAGCAGCGCGAAGAACACGCCCTGGTTGGCCTGCGAGCCGCTGTTCGGCTGCACGTTGGCGAATTCGGCGCCAAACAGCTGCTTGACGCGGTCGATGGCCAGTTGCTCGGCGACATCAACGTACTCGCAGCCACCGTAATAGCGCTTGCCGGGGTAGCCCTCGGCGTACTTGTTGGTCAGCTGGCTGCCCTGGGCCTGCATCACTGCGGGCGAGGTGTAGTTCTCGCTGGCGATCAGCTCGATGTGCTCTTCCTGGCGGCGGGTCTCGTTCTGGACGGCCGTCCAGAGTTCCGGGTCGACCAGAGCGAGGGTGGAAGTATTGCGGTCAAACATGGCGGTGATTCCGAAGGTAGGCGGTGAATCCCAGGCGCTTCACGAGCGGGCGTGATTAACCGGGCTGCCCAGGCGAACGGCTGACAGCGGCAAGCCCGAAGCTTGACCGCCTCACGCTCCCCGGTGGTGGCCCACCTCGGGTCCGCTTGTGACCCTGATCGCCAGTCGCGTGAGCGGCCAGTGTAATGGCTGCGGAAGCCGCTGGCAGCCGATGCCGCGCAGCCCGGTCGGCGAGCCGGGCCGATCGTCAGCGCAACAGCGCGATTTGCGCGGCGTCGCCGCCAGTCGGTGCTGATGCTGCTTCGCGCATCGGTCGGACACTGGGCGCTGCCGGTACCGAGCGGCCAGCGGCCACGGCCTTCAGCAACTCATGCTCGGTCAGCACACGGGTCGCGTAGCCGGTGTCTTCAGCCAGGTTGGCCGCGCCAACGTAGTACCGCAGGCCTTCCTCTACGCTGCCGGCCCGCTGGATGCATTCCTTGAGCACCTGCACGCCCACGCGCAGGTTTGTGACAGGGTCGAACGCGGCCAGCGTGCCGCCAAAGGCTTCGTACTTGTCGTCATGCACGCGCGTCATGACCTGCATCAACCCCTGCGCACCCACGGCGCTCTGCGCGAACGGGTTGAAGCGTGACTCGATGGCCATGATGGCCAGGATCAGCGTCGGCTCGACCTTGGCGCGGTTGCCGACGTTCCAGGCCTCCTGCACGAGGCGGCTCAGCGGCTCAGGCGCCACGCTGTAACGGCGGGCCAGCCAGTGGGCGACGGCGGCTTGCTGGCGCGACAGCTCCTTGGGATCGGCGGCGGTGGCGCGGGCGATGGCGTCCGGCTCGGCCGGGCCCAGCGTGCCGCCGCCTTCGGCTTCGGCCCGTGCCTCGTGGCGCGCGTTCAGCCAGCCGAGGGTAGCGGCCTCCAGCCGCTCCTGCAGCCCGGGCTGGCTCGTGAACACCAGCCCGACCGCCACCACGGCCAGCCCGACGAGGGCCAGCGTGTTGTGACTGACCACGAGCAGCCCGTTGCCGATGTCCTGGATGAACACCGAGGCGGACAGGCGTACGTGGCGAGCCAGCGTGGCGAGGTCTTGACTTGTCGTCATGCGACTCCTTGATGTCGCGACCCGCCGCAGGCGCCGCACAAGCGGCGACCTGGGAGAGGCGACGGTCATAATTTCCGGCCTTTGCGCGGGCCGTTGGCCCGGCCGGGTGGTTCAGTACAAACCCGAGGCGGCGGATTCTACGATCGACAGATAACCGGTCAAGGCTATCTGGGTCTCTTAAAACTACTTTTAGTTATGAAATACAGCGACCTCCGGGACTTCATGGCCGGCCTGGAAGCCCTCGGCGAACTACGGCGCGTGGTGGAAAAAGTCTCTCCGGTGCTGGAGATGACGTCGCTGAGCGACCGTGTGCTGCGCGCGGGCGGCCCCGCCCTTTTGTTCGAGAACCCGGCGGGCCATGCCACCGCCGCCTTGACCAATCTTTTTGGGACAACCCGCCGCGTCGCGCTGGGCATGGGGGCGGAATCGCTGGCCGAATTGCGCGACGTCGGCCGCGTGCTGGCGAGCCTCAAGGAGCCGGAGCCGCCCAAGGGCCTGAAGGATGCCGGCAAGCTGCTGCAGATGGCCAAGGCGCTGTGGGACATGAAGCCGAGCCTGCAGCGCCGTGCGCCCTGCCAGGAAGAAGTCATCGAAGGCGGCGACATCGACCTGGGCCGCCTGCCGATCCAGACCTGCTGGCCCGACGACGCCGGGCCGCTGATCACCTGGGGCCTCGTCATCACACGCGGCCCGACGCGTAGCCGGCAGAACCTGGGCATCTATCGCCAGCAGCTGATTGGCCCGCGCCAGGTCATCATGCGCTGGTTGGCCCACCGCGGCGGGGCGCTGGACTTCCGGGACCACGCCTTGGCCCATCCCGGCGAGCCGTTCCCCATCGCCGTCGCACTGGGCGCCGATCCGGCGACCATCCTCGGCGCGGTCACGCCGGTGCCGGACAGCCTGTCCGAGTACCAATTCGCCGGCCTGTTGCGCGGCTCGCGGACGGAGTTGGTCCAGACCGGCGTCGGCCGCGACGGCGCGCCGCTGCAGGCGCCGGCGTCGGCCGAGATCGTGCTGGAGGGCCATATTCCCGTCGCCGCGATCGGCTACGCGGGCGTCAGCGAGCGCGGCGTGCCGCTCAAGGAGAAGGGCGGCTACCTGCATGCGCTAGAGGGCCCGTTTGGCGACCACACCGGCTACTACAACGAACAGGACTGGTTCCCGGTGTTCGAGGTCAGCCGCCAGATGCAGCGGCGCAACCCGATCTACCACTCCACCTACACGGGCAAGCCGCCCGACGAGCCGGCCATCCTCGGCGTGGCGCTCAACGAGGTCTTCGTGCCCATCCTGCAAAAGCAGTTTCCGGAGATCGTGGACTTCTATCTTCCGCCCGAGGGCTGCAGCTACCGCATGGCGGTCGTGTCCATCAAGAAGGCCTACCCGGGCCATGCCAAGCGGCTGATGTTCGGCATCTGGAGCTTCCTGCGCCAGTTCATGTACACGAAGTTCATCGTCGTCGTTGACGACGACATCGACACGCGCAACTGGCAGGAGGTCATCTGGGCCATCACGACCCGCATGGACCCGGTGCGCGACACCACGTTGGTGGACAACACGCCCATTGATTACCTGGACTTCGCATCACCTGTCAGCGGCCTGGGCGGCAAGATGGGACTAGATGCGACGAACAAGTGGCCCGGCGAGACGAGCCGCGAATGGGGGCGGGGCATCAACCTGCCGGCGGATGTCAGAGCGAAGACCGACGCGCTGTTCGAACAACTTTTCTTGAAGAACTGAACAGGCTCGCCTACTGTTTGGAGGCCTTTTCAGGCAAACCCTCTGGCGCAATCGTTGCGCGCCAGGAGCCCGGTGGCACATCGCCGCTGAGCCCCAAGGTGGCCTCGCCACCCGCCCCGCCCGGCCTCCAAGCCCGGCGGGGTTTCTTATTTCAGGCCTACCGTCCGGCCCACCAGGCCAGCGTTTCGTAGACGAGGTTTCGCACGCGCGCAAAGCCCTCGACGGACGGGCACCAATCCGTCAAGCCGCTGACGCCGTCGTCCTCCAGGCCGATGGGCGCTGCGACGATGCGCAAGCCCAGCGGCGCGGCCTCGGTCTCGAACGCGCGAAGCGCCCGCCGCATGTGCGCGTCGTCCGTCACCAGCACGACCTCCTTCACGCCGGCTGCCGCCAGCATGGGCAGCGTGTGGCTCGCATTCTCGCGCGTGTCCCGCGAGCGGGATTCCTGCCAGCGCAGGGGCAACTGGTAGTCCTCGGCCGCGACACGCGCGACCACCTCCGCCTCCGGCCGTCGCAGTCGCGTCGCCGTCCAGCCGATACCGCCGGAATAGGCCAGCGGCCAGCTGGTGCGCCGTGCCAGCCAGACGCCATAGGCCAGTCGCTCGGCGGTGAGCCGCATCGGCGCGGGGCCGTCGTACTCGGGCACATGGCCATGCACGCCGCCGCCCAGCACCAGCACGGCGCCGTGGACGCGGCCACGCATGGCGTCGATCTGGGCGGCGCTCAACGCCTTGGGCAGCCGCGAGGCCCGGCTCAGCAGCTCGCCGGCCGCCGTCGTGGTCGAGAGCCAGGCCAGCACCAGCGCCGCGCCCAACAACCAGCCGCCGCCGCGGCGCTGGCGCTTCAACCGCCAACCGCCCCAGCCGGCCAGCAGCAGCATGGGCACTGGCGGCAGCAGCGCAACCAACAGCAGGGTCTTGAAGAGGGCGTAATCGACGGCAAGGTTCACCGCCGCATCATCGCCCACATCAATAATGCGGCCCCCGTGAACCACCACCCCCGATCCCTGCTCCGCACCGCCGCGTTGGCTCTCGCCGCGCTGTCGGCGCTCGGCACGCTGCTGTTGCTGATCCTGACCTTCGCGTTGCCCGGCTGGGTCGTGGGGCGCGGCGCGACGCTGGCCGGCGAAACGCTGGGCCGGCCGGTGCTCATCGAGCAGGCCCATGTGGAGCCCTGGCGGCTCGCGCTGGTCATCGACGGCGTGCGCGTGGCAGGCCCGGCAGCCGACCGGCCGCCTTTGCTGACGTTGGCCCGGCTGGACGCTGCGCTGTCGCTGCGGTCGCTGCTGCGCGGCCATGTCGTCTTCGAATCGCTGGTGCTGACGCGCCCCGAGCTGCGGGTCGCGCGCCTCGCTGATGGCCATTACGACATCGACGACCTGCTGGCGCACTTCGCCGCCAAGCCCGGAGACCCGCCGGCCGACGAGCCGGACATCGCCATATACAACATCGAGCTGCAGGACGGCCGCGTGCTGTTCGACGACCGGCCGGTGCAGCGGCAGCACGAGCTGGCCGGCCTGCACCTGGCGCTGCCGTTCCTGTCGACGCTGGACTCTGACGTCAAGGTCACCGTGCAGCCGCACCTGAGCGGCCAGCTCGACGGCGTCGCCTTCGACAGCCGCGTCGAGGCGCTGCCGTTTGCCGACGATGCCAGTGGACGTTTCAGCCTCAAGCTGGCCGGGCTGGACCTCGCGCCGCTGGGCGCCTATCTGCCCGCTAGCCTGCCGCTGCGGCTGGCCGCGGGCCGGCTGGACGTGGACCTGACGCTGGATTTCGCCGAACGCACCCGTCAGACGCCCGACGTGAAGCTCACGGGCGCGCTGCAGGTGCACGACCTGTCGCTGACGCAGCCGAGCGGCCAGCCGTGGCTGGCGCTCAAGCACCTCACGCTGCCGTTGAGCGACGTGCAACCGCTGCGCCGCCGCGTGGCGCTTGGAACGGTCCGGCTCGAAGCGCCGCAAGGCTGGCTGCGGCCCTGGCCGGCCACGACAGGCAGCAGCGTCGCCGGGCCGCCCTGGCAATTCAGCCTTGGCGGGCTGGCGTTGAGCGACGGCGAGCTGCATGCCGGCGAGCTGACGTTGGATGCCATCCAGCTGAAGACCGGTGCCGCCGACTGGCCGCTCGCCAGGCCCACGACGCTGAACCTTGGCCTGCGACTGGGCGACGGCACATTGACCGCACAGGCCCTCTTGTCTACCGACGAGCTGGACGTGCAAGCGCGCGCCCAGGGTCTGCCCATGGCCCGCCTGGCGCCGTGGCTGCCGCTACCTGGCGGCGCGAAGCTGGTCGCCACGCTGTCCGGCCAGCTGGCGCTGCAGGTGAAGCAGCCGCTGGTTGCAGGGGCCGCCGATCGCGCTCAGCTCAAGGTGACCGAAGTCGACGCCCGCAACGTCCAGGCGCTGCTGGCCGGTCAGCCGCTGCTGACGGTGGCCGAAGCGCGGCTGGACCGGGCCGACATCGACCCCGCCGCCCGCCAGCTGAAACTGGGCACGTTGACGCTCGATGCGCCGCGCGGCCAACTCGCGCGGACGGCGGACGGGCGGCTCAACATCGACGCGCTGCGGCCGCCGGAGGTTGCCGGCAGCAACGGCCCCGGCTGGACGTTGCAGCTGGCCGGTCTGCAGATCGACCGCGGCAGCCTGCGTTGGCGCGACGTCGCGGTCCCGGCGGGCACGCCGGAGGTGGCACTGACGGCCGAGCCGCTGCGGCTTCAGCTCGGCGCGTTTACCTGGCCAGCCACCGACGCCGTGCCCGTGCAGCTGTCGACGCGGCTGGCCGCTCAGGAGGGCGGCGAGGCGCCCGGCGGTGGCGGCCAGCTGCAATGGAACGGCCGCCTAGGCCTCGCGCCACTGTCCGCCAGCGGCAGCCTGAAGGCGCAGGGCCTGCCGGTGCAGTGGCTGAGCGCCTACCTGGACGCCGCCTGGGGTGTGCAGCTGCAGCGGGCCGAGCTGGGGCTGGTGGCCGAGCTGAACGGCGCCCGGCAGCCGGACGGCACCTGGCAGGCCCGGCTGGAGGGGGATGCGCGCATCGGCCCGCTGGCATTGCTGCAGACCCGCCTCGTCGACGGTCAGCGCGTCGCCGGCGAAGACCTGCTCAGCTTCCAAGCGCTGCAGCTCGACGGGCTGAGGCTGTCGCTCGCGCCCGGCACGCCGACACGTGTGGCTGTCCGCGACGCGACGCTGGACGACGGCTACGCCCGCCTCATCGTCAACGAGCAGGGGCGCTTCAACCTTCGCGACCTGCGCCCGGCGGCCGCGGCGTCCGCCGCCGCACCGGTGCAGCCCACTGCCTCGGCGCCGTCGGCCGAGCTGGCCGTCGAACGCCTGCGCGTCAACCGCGGCCTGGTCGACTTCAACGACCGCTTCATCAAGCCGCACTACAGCGCGCGGCTGAGCGAGCTGCAGGGCTCGCTGGGCGCCTTCTCGACGACCGGTACGGCGATGGCGCCGCTGACCTTGCGCGGCAAGATTGCCGGCACGGGCCAGCTGGCCGTGGACGGCCAGCTCAAGCCAGGCAGCCCGCTGGCGATGGACGTGGACGCGCAAGCCAGCGACATCGAGCTGGCGCCGCTGTCCGGCTATGCTGGCAAGTACGTCGGCTACGGCATCGAGCGCGGCAAGCTGTCGGCCCGGCTGCACTATCAGCTCGATCCCGGCGGCCAGCTGGTGGCCAGCAACCAGATCACGCTGAACCAGCTTACGTTCGGCGAGCGCGTCGACAGCCCCGACGCGACGACGCTGCCCGTGCGCTTCGCGGTCTCGCTGCTGAAGGACCGCAATGGCGTCATCGAGGTCAACCTGCCGGTCAGCGGCTCGCTGAACGACCCCGAGTTCAGCGTGGGCGGCCTAGTGTGGAGGCTCGTCCTTAACCTGGTGGGCAAGGCGCTGACATCGCCGTTCTCGCTGTTCTCGGGCAGTGATTCGCCCGAGGAAGCCCAGATCGCCTTCGCCCCTGGGAGCGCCGAACTGGCCGCTGGCGAGCAGCTCGAACGCATTGCGCGGCAACTGGCCGACAAGCCGGCCGTGCAGCTGACGCTGACCGGCTGGGCCGACTCGGAAACCGAGGTGCCCGCGCTGCGCGAGCTGCATCTGGCCGCGGCGCTGCAAGCCCAGCGCGCGGCCACGCCGGAGGCGGCGTTGAAACGTCTGTACGACGCCACGTCGCTGCCGAACAAGCCGCGCAATGTGCTCGGCCTGCCGAAGGAACTGCCGCCGGCCCAGATGCGCGGCCTGCTGATGGCACGGGACGACGTCGATGACGAGGCGCTGCGACAACTTGCCGTGGCGCGGGCCGTCGCCGTGCGCGATGCGCTGCTCGCCCGCGGCGCCCCCAATGCGCGGGTCTTCCTAGGTCCACCCAAGCTCTGCAATGGCGCTTGCGACAGCGGCTGGCGCCCCCATGTCGAGATCTCCCTCGACGCTCCATGAAAGTCTTGCGATGAATCTCGAACGCATCACCCTGGCCGGCGGTTGCTTCTGGTGCCTTGAAGCCGTCTACGAGCGCGTGCGTGGCGTACACCGTGTGGAAAACGGCTACAGCAACGGCCACGCCGCCCAGCCCAACTACGAGCAGGTCTGCAGCGGCAGCACCGGCCATGCCGAGGTGGTGCGCCTCGACTTCGACCCGGCCGAGGTGTCGCTGCGCGAGCTGCTGGAAGTGTTCTTCACGATCCATGACCCGACGACGCTCAACCGCCAGGGCGCCGACGTTGGCACGCAGTACCGCTCCGGCATCTACTGGCACACCGAGGCGCAACGTCAGCTGGCGGCCGAGGTCATTGCCGACGCTAACGACGCGCACGCCGGCCGTGTCGTCACCGAACTGCAGCCGGAGACGAACTACCACCCGGCCGAGGCCTACCACCAGCACTACTACGCGCGCCACCCCGACCAGGGCTACTGCGCCTTCGTCGTCGCCGGCAAGGTGGACAAGTTCCTGACCAGCTTCAAGCGGCTGGTCAAGTGACGCTCGCCTGGCAGGGCCTGCGGCATCGCTATGCCAACGGGGCGGAGATCGCCTACGCCGACTTCGCACTTCCTGCCGGTCGCCATCTGTTGCTGCAGGGCGCTTCGGGCTCTGGCAAGTCCACGCTGCTGGCCTTGCTGGCGGGGCTGCTGCGCGTGCAGCAGGGCGAGCTGACGGTGGCCGGCACGGTGCTTGCGGGCCTGAGCCCGCGGGCGCTGGACGCCTGGCGCGGCGCGACGCTGGGCGTCGTGCCGCAGCGGCTGCACCTCAGCGAGGCGCTGACGGTGGCTGAGAACCTGGCGCTGCCGGCGCTGGCCGCCGGTCAGGGGGCGGAGCCCGCGCGCGCCGCGGCGCTGCTCGATGCGCTGGGCATCGCTGGGCTGGCGGCACGCAAGCCGCATCAGCTCAGCGTCGGTCAGGCGCAGCGCGTGGCGCTGGCCCGTGCGTTGATGCGCCGGCCGCGCCTGTTGCTGGCCGACGAACCCAGCGCCAATCTCGATGACGACCACACGGCGGCTATGCTGGCCTTGCTGCGCGACGTGGCGCAGCGCGAGGGCTGCACGCTGGTCGTCGCCAGCCACGATTCACGCGTCGTCACCGCGATGGCCGATGCGGTCGGGCTGGTGCTACCGGCGCGCGCCGACGCCGTGGATCGTGCCGGGGAGGGGGCGGCATGATCCGGCTCGCCTGGCGCTATCTGTGGTCCAGCCCGTTGACGGCGGCGTTGAACCTGCTACTGCTGACCTTGGGGCTGGCGGCCGTGACCTTCGTGCTGCGCGCGAGTGCCCAGGTGGAAGCGGGCCTGAAGCGCGACCTGGCGGGCATCGACCTCGTCGTTGGCGCCAAGGGCAGCCCGATGCAGATCATGCTGGCCGGCGTCTTTCACCTCGACGCCCCGACAGGAAACATCCCGCTGGCGACGCTGGACCTGCTCCAGCGCCAGCCGCTGGTGGCCCAGGCCGTACCGCTGTCGCTGGGCGACTCCTTCCGCGGCTACCGCATCGCCGGCACCACGCCCGACTACATCGGCCTCTACGGCGGCCGGCTTGCGCACGGGGCACTGTGGACCGCGCCGATGCAGGCCGTGCTGGGTGCCGAGGTCGCGCGAGCGTCGGGCTTGAAGCCGGGCGACCACTTCGCCGGCAGCCACGGCCTGGCCGACGGCGGTGGCGCCCACGGCGATCATCAGTTCGAGGTCGTTGGCGTGCTGGCGGACTCCGGCAGCGTGCTGGACCGCCTCGTGCTGACCGACCTGGCCTCCGTCTGGGAGGTGCACGAAGACCACCATGCGGCGCACGACGCCGACGAACCGCGCGAGATCACGCTGGCCCTCGTGCGCTACCGCAGTCCGCTGGCGGCCGTCATGCTGCCGCGCTGGGTCAATGCGCAGGAAGGGCTGCAGGCCGCGGCCCCGGCGCTGGAGACCGCCCGGCTGATGCGGCTGGTGGGCGCGGGCACCGAGGTGCTGCGCGGCTTCGGGCTCGTGCTGCTGGCAGCAGCGGGCCTGTCTGTCTGGGTCGCGCTGCTGCACGCGGTGCGCGCCCGACAGGGCGACCTGGCCATGCTGCGCATGCTTGGCGCACCGCCGGGGCGCGTTGCCGCGCTGATTGCGCTGGAGGCGCTGGTGCTGGCCGCATTGGCGACCGTGCTGGGCCTGGCGGCCGGCCACGGGCTGGTCGCCGTGCTGGAGCGGCTGCTGGCCGAGCGGCAATCGCTGCGGCTCGGGACCCTGGGCTGGAGCGAGGCCGAATGGCTGGTGCCGGCGATGGCCGGCTCGCTGGCAGTGCTGGCGGCGGCCTGGCCCGCCTGGCGGGCCTATCGTCTGGATGTCACGACGCTGCTGCAAGCTCCACGCTGACACTCGACAATCACGCTATGAAGTTCAAGCCTGCACTCCTCCTTCTCAGCCTTGCCGCCGCAGCAGCCTTCGCGCAGACGCCGCCGGCCATCGGCCAAGGCCCTGGCTTTCACGACCCGCGCAGCCCGTTCAAGCCGCTGGAAGAGCGCGCCGACATCGTGTCGTGGAAGCTGCTGTCCCAGGTCACGGCGCGGGCCGAGAAGAAGAAGCTCATCCCGAGCTTCCCCGCCGCAGTGCAGGCGCTGGACCGCAAGACGATCAAGGTGCAGGGCTTCATGATGCCGCTGGAGGCGGGCGACAAGCAGCAGCATTTCCTGCTGTCATCGGTGCCCACAACCTGCTCATTCTGCGTGCCGGCCGGGCCCGAAGGCCTCGTGGAGGTGCGCACGAAGAAGCCCGTGCGCTACACGCTCGAGCCGGTGGTCGTGGAGGGGCAGCTGGCAGTGCTGACCGACGACCCCTACGGCCTGTACTACCGTGTCGAGGACGGCGCGGCCGTCAATTGATCATGGCGCCAGGCGCTCGCGCCCCCAGGCACCGTCCGTCAGCTTGAAGCACAGCCGGTCGTGCAAGCGCGAGCGGCGCCCCTGCCAGAACTCGAAACGGTCCGGCACCAGCCGGTAGCCGCCCCAGTGCGGCGGGCGCGGCGGGTGCAGTCCGTGCTGCGCGGCGGCTTTGGCCGCGTTGGCCACCAGCACGGCGCGCGAGCTGATGACGCGGCTCTGCGGCGAGGCCCATGCCCCCAGGCGCGAGTCGAGCGGCCGGCTCTTGAAGTAGTCGTCCGATTCCTCGGCCGACGTCTTCTCCACGCGTCCCTCGATGCGCACGACGCGCTCCATCTCCACCCAGTGGAACTGCAGCGCGGCGTAGGGGTTGCCCGCCAGCTCCTCGCCCTTGCGACTCTGGTAGTTCGTGAACCAGACGAAGCCCCGCGCGTCGCAACCTTTCAGCAACACGACACGGGTGGACGGGCGGCCTTGCGCACCCACTGTTGCAACGGTCATGGCGGTGGGCTCGGACACGTCATGGGAAATGGCTTCGTCCATCCACCGATTGAAGAGGGCCTGCGGTCCGTCCGCGGCGTGTGCCTCGTCCAGTTCCCCCAGCTCGTAGCTTTTCCGGAATTCGCTCAACTTGCTCATGGACCCGAAGTATGCAGACCTTCCCTTAAGTGAACGCCCCAGTGCCATGCACAAGGTCACTGGGCATGCTTGTGGCAGTGCAGCAAACCACCCACAGGGCCACAACATGATGAAGCGACGTCCCGCCATCGTCGTGCTGGCCGCAGGCCGTGGCACACGGTTCCGCGGGGCGGTCCACAAGCTTGCCCAGCCGATCGAAGGCGCGCCGGGTGCCGAGACGGTGACGGTGCTGGAGCGTACGCTGGCGCATGCCGTCAAGACGCAGTTGCCGGTCGTCGTCGTCACGACGCCGGCTCTGGCCACACTGGCCAACCGCGTCGTAGCCGCGCGCGATGTCGTCGTGCTCCCGGAGGTCGATGCGCAGGGGCGGCCGCTGCCGGTCGGCATGGGGCATTCCATCGTGGCCGGCGTCAGCGCGACCGGCGATGCCGAGGGCTGGCTCATCCTGCCCGGCGACATGCCGCTGGTGCGCACCGACACGATGCTGGCCGTTGCGCAATGCCTGGAGCGCTATCCGGTCTGCTATCCGCAATACCAGGGGCTGCGCGGCCATCCGGTCGGTTTTGGTACCGAGCTCTATTCGGAATTGATGGCGCTGCACGGCGACGAGGGCGCCCGGCGCATCGTGGCGCGCTATGCGGCTCACCCCATCACGGTGGACGACCCGGGGGTGCATGTCGACGTCGACACGCCCCAGGACCTCGAGCGCGTGCGTTTATAGCGGCGCGCACAGGCCGTGTTGCGCGGCGAGATGGGCCTGGCGCTCCAGCTCCTTGTCGCGGATGCCTTGCTCGCGCAAACCCTGCACCGTGCGCAGCAGGTAGTCGAGCGTCGTGCCGTAGCGGCCTTGCGCGTGGCGGAAGATGTGAAGCAGCTCTGGCTCGTGCAGGGTGCCGGTCCAATGCGGGCTTTGCCGCGACAGCGTGAACGCCAGCGCACGCAGGCGCCGCGGCTCGCCGGTTTCCGTCATGCAATTCAGCCAGCGGGGTTCATAGACGCCGTTGGGCATCTCGCGCGCCCACAGGCGCTCCAGCGTCTCTTCTCCGGCATTGCGCGGGATGCGGTAGACCAGCCCGCGGCAACTGCCGCCGGACACCAGCGCTAGCACGAGGCCTGGCTGCTGTGGCGAGCCGCGGTTCACGCTGGAGCGCATGCGCAGCACGCGGTGGTAGCCGAGCACCCGCGCGTGCAGGGCCTCGGCATACTCGAACTCCGGCCGCCAGATCAGCGAGCCGTAGGCGAAAAGCAGCAGGTCCTCGCCGCCGTCGCGCCACTCGCGGGCGGTGCGCTGCAGCAGGTGGGCGCTGCGGGCCGGGCCGTGGGGAATCGGGATTGCCAGTGACGCCATTGCCACGCATGTTGTCATGTCGGTACCCCGACCGTAACCCGGGACCCGCGGCGGGCAAGTAATATGGTTACCTAAATTCGCAAGGCTTGGTTACGAGACCGAGACCGTCCGGAGACCTCCATGAATTCCACCCTCCAAGAAGTCACCCAGCGCATCCGCGAGCGCAGCGCCAAGCTGCGGGGCGACTACCTCGCTCGCATCGCGCAGATGGACAACCGCCAGCGGGGCTTCGAGCGCATGGGTTGCGCCAACGTCGCCCATGCCGTCGCGGCGCTGCCGGACAACGACAAGTTCCGCGTCGTCGCCGAGAAGGCGCCGCACCTGGGCGTCGTCACGGCCTACAACGACATGCTGTCGGCCCACCAGCCCTACGAGGGCTATCCGGCACAGATCCGCGCGACGGCACACCGCCTGGGCGCCACCGTGCAGGTGGCCGGCGGGGTGCCGGCGATGTGCGACGGCGTGACGCAAGGCCTGCCCGGCATGGAGCTGAGCCTGTTCTCGCGCGACACCATCGCCATGGCGACCGCCATTGCGCTGACGCACGATGTATTCGACGCCGCGCTGCTGCTGGGCATCTGCGACAAGATCGTGCCGGGCCTGTTGATCGGTGCGCTGCACTTCGGCCATCTGCCTTGCGTCTTCGTGCCCGCGGGCCCGATGGGCACGGGCATCTCCAACAGCGAGAAGGCGAAGGTGCGCGAGCTCTACGCGCAGGGCAAGGTCGGCCGTGACGAGCTGCTGAAGAGCGAGTCCGCCGCTTACCACAGCGCCGGCACCTGCACCTTCTACGGCACCGCCAACAGCAACCAGATGCTGCTGGAAGCCATGGGCCTGCACGTGCCCGGCAGCGCCTTCGTGCACCCGCACGACGACCTGCGTGCCGCGCTGACGAACGAAGCCGTCGCCACGGCGCTGGACATCAGCGGCCGCAAGCCTGGCAAGGGCGCCAAGCCGATCGGCAAGCTGGTGGACGAGCGCAGCATCGTCAACGCAATGGTCGCGCTGCTGGCCACCGGCGGCTCCACCAATCACCTAATCCACTGGGTCGCCGTGGCGCGCTCGGCCGGCATCCTGATCGACTGGACGGACTTCTCCGACCTTTCCGGTGTCGTGCCGCTGCTGGCGCGCGTCTACCCCAACGGCAGCGCCGACGTGAACCAGTTCCAGGCCGCGGGCGGCCCGAGCTTCGTCATCCGCGAGCTGCTGGACGCCGGCCTCATGCACGAGGATGCGGTGAGCGTGGGCGGCGACAGCATGCGCCCCTACACTTTCGTGCCACGCGCCGTGGGGCAGGGCGGCGAGGTGGTGCGTGAGGCCTTGCCGGCCGTCAGTGGCGACGACGGCGTGGTGCGCACGGCCGGTGCGCCATTCAGCGCGACCGGCGGCCTGATGCTGCTCACGGGCAACCTTGGCCGCGCCGTCATCAAGATCTCCGCCGTGCCGGAGGACCGCCATATCGTCGAGGCGCCTTGCCGCATCTTCACGACGCAAGAGGCCATGCAGGCCGCCTTCAAGGCCGGCGAGCTGGAGCGCGACGTGGTCGTCGTCGTGCGCTTCCAGGGGCCGCACGCGAACGGCATGCCCGAGCTGCACAAGCTCACGCCGCCGCTGGCCGTGCTGCAGGGCAAGGGCTTCCGCGTCGCCCTCGTCACCGACGGCCGCATGAGCGGCGCCTCGGGCAAGGTGCCCGCGGCCATCCACGTCAGCCCCGAGGCGCTGGCCGGCGGCCCGCTGGCCCGTCTGCGCGACGGCGACGTCGTGCGCGTGGACGGCGTGGCCGGCACGCTGCAGGCGCTGGTGCCAGATGCGGAATGGAACGCCCGCGAGCTGGCCAAGCTGGACCCGGCCGAAGCGCTCGTCAATGCCCACGGCCTGGGCCGTGAACTGTTCGCCGGTATGCGCCGCAACGCCCTCAGCGCCGAAGAAGGCGCCATCACTTGGCTCTGAGAATCCATCCCATGCTCGACACCCTCAGCCTGGCCAGCCACGGCCCCGTCATTCCCGTCATCGTCATCCAGCGCCTGGAAGACGCCGTGCCGCTGGCCGAGGCGCTCGTCGCCGGTGGCGTGAAGGTGCTGGAGGTGACGCTGCGCACCCCCGTGGCGCTACAGGCGATGGAAGCCATGGCCAAGGTGCCAGGCGCCATCGTCGGTGCCGGCACGCTGCGCACCCCGCAGGACGTCGTCAACGCGAAGAACGCCGGCTGCCAGTTCGGCGTGAGCCCCGGCTACACCGACGCGCTGGCGGCGGCGTGCAAGGACAGCGGCCTGCCGCTGCTGCCCGGCGTGTCCACGGCGTCGGAGGTCATGCAGGCGAATGCCGCGGGCTATGGCTTCCTGAAGCTGTTTCCCGCCGTCGCTGTTGGCGGCGTGAACCTCCTGAAGGCGCTGGCGGGTCCCTTCCCCGACGTGGCGTTCTGCCCGACGGGCGGCATCTCGCTGGAGACCGCGCCGCAGTTCCTGAAGCTGCCCAACGTCAAGGTCTGCGGCGGGTCCTGGCTCACGCCGCAGGACGCCGTCGACGCCAAGGATTGGGCCCGCATCACCAAGCTGGCCATCGAGGCCGCGGCGCTGCGCGCCTGACCGAAGCCGCCCTCGCGCAGGTCGGTGCGCGCGCGGCGCACGGCTTTTGACCGCGCGATCAGCCGCATATGCGGCTGATCGTCGTCGCACTTGCGGGAAGGCCGCGTGGCACGGTGAGATGCCGCTCGCGCGTCTGGAACGTCAGCGCCCGTCGAGTGCCATGCGATACCGCACAGGCCTGGCGGGCTTAGACGTTGGCTCAGGCAGCAAGCCTCAATGGCGCAGCCACGCGAAGCTCGTCCAGCACCGGCCCCTGCCAGGGCAGCAGGTACACCAGCGTGGCCAGCGTCGTGCGCCGCCGAGACGACAGCAACGGCCGGCTGCGGTCGTCCAGCAGCAGCACGTTGGACCGCACGCTGAGCGGATCGGTCTGGACGATCGTGCCGTCCTCCATCTCCACCCAGTCCCATTCGACCCACGCCACCACGTTGGCGTGGCGGCGTTCCCAGCGCGTGACGCCGCTGATGCATCGGTCGCCTACTCGGGCCTGATTCACGCGCGTCACCGCGTGTCGAACATCCTGAGCCGCGCTGGAGAGCGCAGCCACGGGCCAGCAGACACTGCCCTCGGGCAGGCGGATCGAGCTCGACATGGCGTCACCTTTCGGTCGTTGTATTGAACGAAGCTCAGTCTGTGATCACCGACTGTCAGGGACAAGCTGGCAGACTTGGCAGGTATGGGCAGTGCCGAAATGAATTACCAGCAATTGATCGACGTCGGGTTGAGCGAGGACCTCGCCAGCTTCGAACGCCGCCTCGTCGCGACCGCCGACGCGATGGGATTTCCGATCATTTCTGGCGCGCTAATGCGTGGGCTTCCCAAGGATGGTGAGGTCCAAGGGCTCAGCTTTGGCAACACGCCAGCGGGCCATGCGGAGGCCTACAAAGACCTGGGTGAGACGCTGCGCGATCCGGTCTTCGATCGTCTGATGGCGCAGCCACTGCCCGTCGTCTATGACCAGGCCACGTACACCACGGCAGGCGTGGGCGAACTTTGGGAGACCCAAGCGCCTTACGGCTACAAGACGGGCATCGCCGTCAAGCTGCAGCTTGGCGCGGGAGATAAGCAGTTCCTGCTCGGTGTGGACCGCGAAGAGCCGTTACCCGAGCTTGGCGCCGGCCTCACGCAGCTCATTGGCGGGTTGCAGCTGCTGGCGGTCCATGCCATGACGGCCGCGGATCGGTTACTGGGACGCAGGCTCGACGTGGCGGCACTTCCCAAGCTGACGAAGAGGGAGCTCGACGTGCTGAGCTGGACGGCCCAGGGCAAGACGGCATGGGAAGTGAGCGTCATCCTCGGCATGAGCGAGAAGACGGTGAATTTCCATCTCGGCAATGTGATGCGCAAGCTGGAGGTCAATTCCAAGCATCAGGCCGTGCTGAAGTGCATGAGCGCCGGCCTTCTCTGAGGCGCGCAAGCTGGCAGACCTTCTAGGTTTCTTGACGCTCGAAAAAAAGGAAAGTTCGGCTCTGTGATTTGTTCACTCCAACCCGGAGCCCGACCATGAGCCTTATCGATCTTGTCTACTCAGTCCTTGGCATTCCCCGCGTCGGCTGCTGATGCCGACAGTCGCGAAATTGGTCCCGTCGTGTCCATTTCCGCAGAAACCTACGCACGACTGTTGAGCCTCGCCGACCAGGCGCCGCTGGAATGTCTGCCGCTGACCTCGCGCACGCTCGCCGAGGCCAAGATCCTCGGCTACAACCAGATCGGCCAGATCCGCATGACGCCGGTCAGCCGGCTGCGCGTGGATCTCGGTGCCGAGCGCGCGGAGGAGCTCAAGCGCGCACTCTATGACTACGGCATGCGTCAGCCCGGCATGCAGGACGCCGCGGCCTGACGCCGAAATTCTGCGGTGCCGGGTGGCATGCTCGTCCGTCGCATCAAGGCGGAAGGTGTGTTCCATCGATACGACGCGGTCCGTTTCGCCCGCCCTGTGTGTCCCGCACGAGGCAGCGATTGGGGCTGGCGTTTTGCGGAGCCGTCCAGTTCGCTGACGTGTCCGAGTATTCGATCTTTTTTCTCCAAGTGCCCGTGCTCGGTGAGCACGGCACTGGAATCGGCGCAGTGGCTTCGGCTCGCGAGGCGCGCCGTCGTGGCTCCGGGTCTGAGCCGCATCGGTCACCTGCGGCATCGTTTGCGGCAACGCCCAGGGCGGTCCAGGCTGGACTGAGCCCGTTGGCCGCGTTCGCCCGGTCAGCCGTTGCGCCGTGCGAGCATGCAGTCTGCAAAGACCTCAGCCATGCAAGACCGCCTCATCCCTCTCGAGTCCTCGCCGCGCCGTGCCGCGCTGTTGCATTTCCGCGGCATGGCCCAGCCCGCCTTCAATGTGACGGTGCCGGTCACGGTGACCCGTCTCCGCGAGCGTGCAGCCGCCCACGGCGCCACGCCATGGCTGGCGTACCACCATGCGGCACTGGAAGCGGCCAACGCCGTCGATGCGATGCGCCAGACGCTGCTGCCTGACGGCAGCGGCGTGCGCGAGTTCGCGACGATTCATGCCAGCACCACCGTGCTGCGGGATGACGGTAGCTTCGGCTTCGTCACATTGCGTCGCGATCCCCTCCTGGAAGCTTTCGCTGCGCGTGCCAAGCCGGGCGTCGAACGCGTCCGCCGGGCCAGCGGCGACCTGTTCGCGGCCGACGAAGCCGACGATGTGCCTGAGCAGGCGCTGGTCCACATGACCGCGCTGCCCTGGCTGGCCTTCACCGGCTTCACGCACGCCCGCGGCGCGGCCGATGACCGCCCGAAGATAGCCTTCGGCCGCTTCAAGGAGGAGGGCGGCCAGCTGCTGATGCCGGTATGTGTCGACGTTCATCACGCGTTGTGCGATGGCGTGCATGTCGGCCGCTTCTTCGAGCGCATGCAAGCCCAGCTCGACGCGATCTAGCGGGATTGTCGATGTCGAGCCCGCTCGATCGTCGTAGTCCGTCACTCCCCTGAAAGGACTTGTCGTGGCTGCTGAAGTCAAGGTCAAGGGCCCCGCTTCCTACTTCCCGTCCATCGAAAAGAAGTACGGCAAACCGATCGCCTACTGGCAGCAGGTCATTGCAGGCGCAGGCGAGCTCAAGCACATGGAGCTGGTCAACAAGCTCAAGACCGAGCACGCCATGGGCCACGGGCACGCCAGTGCACTGGTCGCCCATTTCCTGGCACGGAACTAGGCTGGCGAGGCTCAGCCGTCGATGGTCACGATGACCGGCGCGTGATCGCTGGGGCGCTCGTTCTTGCGTGGCAGCTTGTCGATCTCGCACGCTGTGACGCGCCCCTTGAGCGCCTCGCTCACGAGGATGTGGTCGATGCGCAGCCCCTGGTTCTTGCGGAAGGCCAGGTTGCGGTAGTCCCACCAGCTCCAGCTCTTGGGAGGCTGTTCGAACAACCGGAAAGCATCGGTCAGGCCCAGGTCCAGCAGCTGCCGGAAGTGCTCCCGCTCCTCAGGCGTGCAGTGGATCTGCCCGGCCCAGGCCACGGGGTCGTAGACGTCGCGGTCTTCCGGCGCGATGTTGAAGTCGCCCATCAGCACAAGCTGCTGGTGGGTCTTCAGTTCGTCGGTGAGCCAGCTGCGCAGGCCAGTCAGCCAGTTCATCTTGTAGGCGAACTTGTCGCTGCCCGGCGCCTGGCCGTTGGGAAAGTAGGCGCCGATGACGCGTACGCCGCCCACCGTGCCGGCGATGACACGTGCCTGCTCATCGGCAAAGCCGGTAATGTTTTTGACGACGTCGCCTGCAGGCTCGCGGCTGATCAACGCGACGCCGTTGTAGGTCTTCTGGCCGAACCACTGCACCTGGTAGCCGGCCTCGCCGATTTCCAGCGTCGGGAACTTGTCGTCAGTCAGCTTGGTTTCCTGCAGCACCAGCGCGTCCACGGGGTGGGCGGCCAGCCACTCCAGAACCTGAGGCAGGCGGATGGCGAGGGAGTTAACGTTCCAAGTGGCGAGTTTCAAAGCAGTCCTAAGTTACTGTTTCTATTTAACTTTATTTCCTATAGTCTGGTCGGTGCCCCCACGCATACCCCCAGTTTTTCCGCTGCGAACCCAGGCGATGGCGCTGGGCGGCAATCTGTTGTCACCATCCTACAAGCGGTCGTCGGCACGCGTTCATGTATGCGCGGGCAGAGCGTCATGCAGCCCCCAGCGCCGCCGCGTTCACCTTGAGCGCAAGTGCCTGGCAACGCTGCAGCAGGACGTCGAAGGGTTCGGCGTCGTCCAAGAGCAGGCCGTCCTCGACCATGCGCTGGTAGTCCTCGGCCAGCGTCTTCCGCGTGTCGCCGCTGGGTGCCAGATCCAGTGCGCCGGTGACTGCTGCGCGGTAGTCGACGGGCGCACCGTCTGGCATCGATTCGGCGAAGAAGATGCTCTTGTGCTCTGCCACTGCGAACGCCAGCGCGCGGTCCCTCGCGGCGCTGTCGGCGAAGCCGGCAGCGTCGAGCCGCCTCACGTCGTGCCAGTGGCGCGCGTAGCGATCACCGCCTCGAAAGCTGCCTTGGGCGCAGAAGACATGGATGGCAGTGGCCTTCTCCCAGAACGTGCGCTCGGGGCGCATGACCTAGGGTTTGGCTGACGGAAAGCTCACGTCCGGCAAGTGCGGCGCGGCGTCGCACGCGACTGGTCGCAGCTCGTTGGGCTCGTCCGTCGATCGCGCGCCGAACTCGAGCAGGACCGAGGGCCGGACATAGCCCGTGCCTTCGCCGAAGGTCTCGTAGTCGATGAATATCTGCCCGCCTTCTGCGCGGGCCTTCGCCGGTAGCCCCCGCTCGGCGAGTGCCTTGGCAAGATCGGGCGCCAGCTTGCCGCTGACGAGTTCGGCCAGGCGCTGCCGGATCGCCTTGGTCCACTTCTTCTCCTGGCTGCGTGACGTGGGCCAGGGGGAGTCGGCCTTTTCGATCAGGTCCGGAGCGATGGCACGTATGTCGTAGGTGAGGTCCACATCTTCGGAGAAGCGCTCGATCACGCCATAGCCGAAGGCCAGCTCGAACTCGATCTGGAGGATGACACGCCGGCCAGAGACCGAACCGCCTCATGCAGGCAGTCGATGTCGTCAATGACCGGTTCGGCAAGGGGACGCTGCGCATCGGCTTGGCTAAGCCGCGTCGCGCACCACAGGGGGACTGGGAAACCAAGCTGGAGCGGCGCACACCTGCCTACACCACCGAGTGGAAGGCCATGCCGGTGGTCCGATGCTGATGAGCGCCAGAATCTCCACGCCGCCGGCACAAGGATCGGCGCGCTCAGGGGAGATAGATGACAAAGCAGACCGAGCAGATGCTGCTCATGGGGCTGGTGGCATCACTGGCGATCATCCTGTGGGTCGGCGCCGCGGTGCTCAAGGGCGGGCGCCGGCGCAGGGCGCTCGGGGACATCCGGGCGAGGAAATTGCTCACCGACAGAGAGCAGCCGATGTTTCACCGGCTGCAGCAGGCTTTCCCTGAGTACGTCGTGCTGACCCAGGTCGCCTTTTCCGCATTGATCACTGCCAAGGACATGCCCACCCGCGCCACCTTCAACCGCAAGGTGGCGGACTTCGTGCTGACGAACAAGGCCTTCGAGGTCGTGGCGGTTATCGAACTCGACGACGCGAGCCACCGCGGCCGCGAGAAACACGACAGCCGGCGCGACTTGCTGCTGGAACGCGCCGGCTATCGGGTGCTGCGTTTCAAGCACGTGCCGGACGTGGACGCGGTCCAGCGGGCTGTGCGGCCGCCGATTGCCGTAGACCCCAAACCGACGAGTCCGTCTTGAACCCCATCGTGCGGCGTGCACTCGAGCTCGCCAAGAAACACCCTGACTGGACCGGCCTGCAGGTGCTGGACGTGGCGATGGACGGCCATGTCGAGACCCATCCGGACTTCGAAGTGGCACCAGGTGTCAATGGCTCTCGCGGATGACCTCGGCAGAACTCACCGACGGCGTGCCCAGCACCTCGTCCATCATGTCCTTGATGGCCTTCAGGCGCTGGGTCGGCGTTTTGGCTGGTGTCGTCGATGAGCTGGCGCATCTCAACCATCGATTGCCGAAACATCGTGGACTGCGCGGCCTGCTTGGCCTGCACCTTCTTTTTGCCAGCGCGCACCAGATCGTCAACACGTCGGTTGAAACGGAAGACCTGCTCGTCGCTGAGCTCAGCCAACGTGTACTTGAGAAAGCACACGAGCTCGATGGCCAGCGTGTCCTCGACGCGACGAGCTGACTCAGATGGCGGCCGGTGCACGATCTGCAGCGCATAGGCCCGAATGCGGTTGATGGACAGCGCACTGAGGTCCCAGCTGTCCGCGCCCAGTTCTTTCAGGTAGTCGATGCGTGCGGACACCTGAGGGATGTTCTTGACGTTGTGCTTGCCAGCGGACTGGCGCAGCCATTCCAGCACCGTGACGTTGGGGACCACGCTCTCTTCGAACATGACCTTCAGGATCATCTTGAGCCGCTGCTGCGATACGGCCCACGGACGGTGCTGAGTGCCATGTCCTCGACCTGCTTGAAGGCCTCGTGCGCCAGGTCGCGCAGGGCGCGTTTGCCGGAATAACACGCTGCTGGTCGTAGAGCCATTGCTCGGCCGGCGTGTACAGCCCGTCGACGGAAGCTGCGTCGATTGGCCGCGCCGCAAGCATCTTGGAAAGTTCTGCGAGGAGCGAGTCGTCGACCGGCTGGAAGCCGGCGATCGCCCGGGCCACTTCACGGTGTCGCCGCAGGATGTGTTCGCTGTCGTAGATCGTCTTGAGAGCCGCGATGCTCGGCGCGACGCGGTAGACGTTGAGTTCCGCGCACAGGAACTTCAGAAGGGCAGGCGGAAGGGCGGTGGTTTTCTCAGGCTGCTTGCCCGTGCTTGCCAGGCTCACCACTTGGACGGCGAGCGCCAGAAGGTTCTGCTCTTGACGCCCGCTGGCGGCGCGAATTTGATCGATCTGGTCCTTGGAGAGCGGACAGTACTGCCGGACATCGTCAGCCGACATCTCTCTCGGCAACGACGCGCGACCCACACACCGATACCGTAGTCCGGATACCCAGCGCTCCCAGGAGGGAAGGAGGCGCGCACTATAGAGCGGCAGGCTATAAGTCGTTGTTTGTCATAGCCTTTTTGCCTATGACCGCGGGGGCTGCACGCAAACTGAGACTACCCCTTCTTGGCGTGAGGGCCGGACCGCATTGTGACGGGCGCCTCGGTTGGCCCGGCGCCGGTGGCCACGGTCACGCACCGGTCTCTGCAGACGTGTCGCAGTCTAGGCAGTTCTCGATGGGCGGGGAAGGCAGGTCCAACGCGGTGTCGAGCTGCCGGAGCGCGGTGCGCAAGCCTTCCTCGACGACCGGGTGATAGAACGGGCTGTCGAGCATCTGCTGCACGGTGTCGCCGCGCTGCACGCTCCAGGCCAGCAGATGGCCCAGATGCTCCGCGGCCGGACCAATCATTTCCGCGCCCAGGAGTCTCCCGGAGTGACGTTCGGCGTAGACATGCAGGCCGCCCCGGTTGGCGAGCATGACGCGACTGCGCCCTTGGTCTGCAAAGCTGACGCGACCGGTGTCGAAGGCCGCGCCGGCCTGCGTCAGTTCCGCATGGCTGGCGCCGGCGATGGCGATCTGCGGGTCACTGAACACGATGGCCAATGGTGAGCGCCGCGGGCGGTGATGAACGTGAGGAAATCGAGCAGCGTTGTCTCCCGCGATGCGGCCGGTGTCCGCTGCCTCATGCAGCAGCGGCCGGTCGTCCGTCGCGTCACCAGCCACAAACAGCGGGCCGGAGCCCCACTGCGTCGTATGGCGGTCGACCAGCGGATGACCCCGGTCGTCCCGCGGGAGTGGCAGGGCATCGAGTCCCAGGTCATCGATATTGGGTTGACGTCCTGCGGCGCAAAGCAACAGGTCGAAATGCTCGCCGCCGATCAAGACCTGATCACCGTCCAGCGTTGGTTCGAGGTCCGCGGCATTCAGCGCCAGCGGCAGTTCTTCCGCAAAGAGGCGCTGCGCCAGTGATTGCAATTCCGGGTCTGTCAGCGGGCCGACGCGAGACCCGCGGGCGAAAAGGCGCACTCGCACGCCCAGCCGATGCAGCGCCAGCGCTAGTTCCAGGCCGATGACCCCGGCACCCACGACCGCCACCGAGCGCGGCAGGTCCACCCAGTCGAAGACGTCATCGTTGACGATGAGACGCGCGCCCAGCCGCTCTTGCCAGCGGGGCGGAATTCGCGGTCGGGATCCTGTAGCGATGACGACCGCCCTGGCTTGCACCCGCTGGCCCTCGACATCCAGCAAGCCGGCGCTGACAAAGCGGGCCCGGCCCATCAGGCGGGTTGCTTCCGGCCAGTCGTGCACGGTCTCAAGCACGAAGCCCACGAAGCGATCCCGCTCGGCGCGCACGCGCTGCATGACGGCGGGGCCGTCGATTCGCGGTGCGCCGCCGACCACTCCGAAGCGAGGCGCCTCACGCACCGCCTGTGCGGCGTCAGCTGCTGCGATGAGCAACTTGCTGGGCATGCAGCCGACGCGCGCGCACGTGGTGCCGAAATGTGCCGATTCGATGAGCAGTACTTGATCGGTGTGTGCCCGTGCGGCCCGATAGGCCGCCATGCCAGCCGTGCCGGCGCCGATGATGGCGACATCGCAGAAAAGGGTCATGTGTGCTGCGCGAGGTTGGGTGATGTAGGGAATACGGCGTATGGCCCGCATTCATAAGTACTTGACTTTACTGAGGCAACGTAGGGGCCGCGGCCAGCGGTCGTACCACCAGCCGGGAAGCGCATCCCGTCACGGAACGACAGCGTGCAGCGAGATCCGCCATCCGACGTCGGCGTGAAGCAGCGCAGACCACGGTTTAGCCAGCGGTCGTGTTGTTCTCGGATGCGATGCACGGCCGATCAGTGGCGATCGTTGCTGGCGGTCACTTTCGCGTTGCACCGGCGTGTCGCCTGCGGCAATCCCCTCGGCTCATCGCCAGTCCAGTAGCGTGAACTGCGGCGCCAGCAAGGGGCCGGATTTCGTCGTCTCACTGCTCTTTTGCAGATCGAGCAGTTGCCGCTCGCGGCCCGGATTGGCGATCGCCGACAGGTTCGATTCGATGACCTGCCCCAGCACCGGCGGGAACTGGAGTGTGGCGAGCTTGCGGCCACGGTACATCAGACCCTGCACGTTGGCCGCTGCCCACGGGATGTAGCCGATGGCGGTCTGCGTTGCGCGGGCCAGGGTCGCGTCGTCGGGCATGAGGGCTTCGACGGCCTTGGGCTGGGGCGACTCGCCGCGCTGCGCGGCATAGACCTGCTGGCGCGAGGTGAACACCGCGAGCGAGGCGATGCGCTGCGTGTCCGGCGCCTTGGAGAGCCCCGCGTCGCCGAAGGTGCGCCAGCTCATGCCGGCGGCGTTGGTCACGTCGAAGCCTTCCTGGTTGAGGCGGTCGTGGATGTTCTTCAACAGGAGCTGGTCGGCATTGCCGCTGGCCGAGACGACGGCGGCGTAGCCCTGCACTTCGGGGCTGGAGGTGCGCAGCGGGTTCGTGGCCAGGTGCAGCTGGATCGCGGCGAGCAGCTCGTTCTTCTTGAACAGGTGGCCCGCGGCATAGGCATCGGTGAGGAAGTGGCCGCCTGCGGCGTCGGTCAACAGCGCATGATTGAGCGCGCCTTCGCTCGTGCCTGCGGCCTTCGCCTCTGCGAGCGCCTGCTCGTGCAGGCGGCGCCATTCCGCGCGGTTCTTCGGCGCGAAGTGGGCGTCGTTGGACTTGGCCATCGTCAGGTATCTGCCCTGGGTGATGGACTCGTAGGTCTTGTTCGAATCGTCCAGCTCGCCGCGGCGTTCCTGGCCGATGGCCAACAGCAACTGATCGATCTCGTTGCCCTTTTTCTCGTCGCCCTTGGCGACCTCCTGCTTTGCAGCGGCGGCGATGGCATCGGGCCCGTCGTAGAGGTCGCCGGAGAGGGCAATGATTTCGCCGGGTGACAGGCCGACCTTTTGCAGGTGACCGTTTCGCATGCGCGTGCCTGCGGTGATGCGACCGCCTGCCTGCGTCAACGGGTCCCCCTCGATCTGCCTGGCGAGGGAGGCGGCATCGAGCCCGCGCTTGGCGGCCCAGGCCTTGCCTTCTTCCGTATTCAGGAAGGCGAGCAGGTCCTGCAGCGCACTGTCGCCGAGGTCTTCGTGCTCGGGGCTCTCGAAGTGGTGGACGAGACCAGCCGCGCCCGGATGCACCGCCGCCTGTACCGCATGCGCCACCTCGTGCGCCAGCACATGCGGCGTTGGCAGCGCGCCGCTGCCGGCATGCACGATGTGGCTGCCGCCCGTGAAGGCCAGTGCACCGCGGGCATGAGCTTGGCCGCGCTCGGCCGGCGCGCTGTGCAGGCGCACGGCGGCGAGGTTCCAGCCATAGGCCGATTCGAGCTGGCGGCGCGCCGCGCCCGGCAGTGGTTGGCCGGCGGAGCGCACGCCTGGTGGCGCGGCGGTGGTGGGCAGGGGACGCAAGGCGCCCCAGGTGGCAGAAGCGGACGCGCGCATCGCCTGATGCGCGACGCGCTCAGCCTCGGCCTCGTTCTGTCGCACGGCGCTCGACCCAGTGATTGCTGCGCCGCAGCAGCGGGCGCAGCCACCGCCGCACGGGCAGCCTCCGCGCGATCTCGAGGGCTCCGGCGCCGGCTTGCGATGTGGTGATTCGGTTGCGGGTGTCGAGGGGCTCGTCGGCGAGCGGGCAGCGGTCTTCCTCATGGCTTCGGAATCAGGATGCGCTGGCCGGTCACGAGCGTCGGCCACTCGCGGGTGATCGGGTCCAGCGGAATGTCGGGGTTGGCCTGCGCCAACGCAGCCACTGAGACCCCATGCTGCGTGGCGATCTGCTCTCGCGTCTCGGTCACACTCTCCGCCGCATGGGTGCGCGGGAAGATGGTGTTGCTCGTCACCACGATGTGCTCGGTGCAGCCGGCGAGGACAGCCGTGGCCGGCAACGGCGGGGCGATGCCAGGGTTGTCCGCCTCGATGGTGGCTCGAGGGACGTTGGTGCGCAGCGCCAGTTCGTTCAGTCCGGTGATGCCGGCGGGGATGTGGACGGTAGGCGCCACGCCTGCTGCGGGCAGGCCGCCCAACGGGTCGCCGTGAGCATCGAGCCCGAGGTATTCGACGTGGCCCTGGAAGTACACGGCGCGCACGCCGGGCTCACCAATGCCGGCATGCAAAGTGCCCCCCGGAGGCGTGCCGCCATCACGGATGCGCTCGGCCGCGGCGCGGTGCTCGGCGTACTGCGTGGGCGTCACGGCGTCGGTGATCAGCGAAGCGTCCGGCGTGGGCGTGGTGACTTGGCCCTCCACGACGCGGCGCAGCGGCTCGTTCGTGCCGGCGCGTACGCCGGCCAGCAGGCCCGTGTTCAGCGTGGCGATAGTGAACATCTCGGTGAAGCCTTCCTTCAGCGCGCCGCGGCCCTTGTCAGCCGCATCGAAGGCGGGATGTGCGCGCAGGTGCAGGCTTTCGTGCGTTGCGGTCTTGAAGAGGTTCCAGCGCTGGAACAGCTCAGCGCGGTTGGCATTGGGGCCAGGGTCGAACGCCGATTGCAGCGTGATGCCCAGCTGCCCGCGTTCGCTCCATTGGGCCAGGCGGTAGTCGATGAGCTGCCGTCGGTTGCCGGGTGCGGGAAGCGTGCGGGCGGCGGCGTAGGCGAGCGCGACATCGCTGCGGAACTGCTGGGCGCCAGGGTCTTGCGTGGCGTAGTGGTGGCGGGCCAGCACGGTGGTCGCAAAGTCGCGCGAACCGGCAGCACCAGCCGCGCCCGGCACGTCGTTTTCGAACAGCCACCAGGCCACGCTGGGCGCGAGGTCGGGCGTGGCCGTGGCCGCTTGGCGGTCCGCGGCGCTGTAGGGGTCGAAGATGTTGGGATCGACCGTCGGGGCCGCGTGGCGGGCAGCACGGTTGTAGCCCTGGGCGGCGGTCGACGCCGAGGCGTCCATCGAGACCCCGTAGCGGCTCTCCAGCACCGATTGCGCCTGGTTGGCGATGTCGACCACGCCGGTGTTTGCCGCGGCGCCGGCCGCAACCGAGGGCGTAGTGAAGGGCACGCGGGGCCGCGCCAGCTGGGCGACGACGGTCGGGCGGAAGAAGGTCAGATAGGCGTCGTAGGCGGTGAACAGCTCGGCGGTCATGGCCTGGCGGGCGGCCGCGGCGCGGGCGATCTCGACCGGCGTGGCGTTCTGCGGCACGCCGTCCCAGGGCACACGCGGCGGCGGTGGCGGAATGACAGGCGGCGTGCCTGGCGGGCTGCCCGGCGGCACCACGGGCGGCGCCACCGGCGCAGGCCGGCTGCTCGGGTCGAGCTCATAACCGATCTCGCGCGCCAGGTCGGCATCGGGCACCGTCGTGACGTTGCCCGCCGCGTCGGCCCGCTGGTCAGCTCCGTGTACCTGCGAGAGGCCGGGGTCCGGCCCCGGCAGACTCACGGTCGCGCGGCGGTTGCCTGGCAGCGTCGCGCTGGCGGCATTGCTCTCGCCGTGCGCGAATGCATCGATGCGCTCGGCCGGCACGCCAGGGCTGCCGTCGATGGGGTTCGTCAGTTCGGCCACCACCGCCTGCGCGCGCTGGCAGGAGAGAGTCCAGTTGAAGTCGCACGGCCCCTCGGCGCTGGCATAGCCGTCCACCCGCACCACACCGCTGGCGCCTTGCGCATGCCAGGTGGCGGCGAGGGCGTCGATGGCCGTGCGCCAGGCGCGCGTGAGCGTGGCCGAGTTCTGTGGATAGGTGAAGGACCGACTGATGGTGGCCGGCTCGGTGCCGAGCGTCTGGCAGGCTATGCCGGCAGGCGCCGCGCAGCCCTCGGGGTCGGGCACCCGTTGCACCGGGCCCGTGACCGGCGTGCGGATGGCACCGGGTGCAGATCTGCCTAGCGGGCGCGCCTGCACCACGCGGCGCGCCTGGGCATCGGCCTCGCGCTCCAGCGCTGGCTCCGCGTTGATCTGCCCGGGCATGCCGGCGACGCGGCCTTGCCGTTGCTGCTGCACATGTGCCAGCTCATGTGCGATCAGCTCGCGCCCGGCTGCCGAATGCGGCGCCCAGCGGCCGGGCGCAACGTGCACCTCTCGGCCCTGGGTGAAGGCCAGCGCGCCGAGTGCTGCCGCACGGCGCGAATCCCGGTGCAGGCGGATGTCGGAGAAGTCGGTGCCGAAGTCCGACTCCATCGGGCGCAATACGTTCTCCGGCCAGCTGGACGCAGCGGTGGCGCAGCGTGGGCAGCCGCCGCCGCAGGCGCACGCCCCTGGCGCTGCCGTGGCCCGTGACGCGGGCTTGCGGCCGGGCGCAGCCTCGCGCGGAGTCGCCGTACCGGCGCGCGGCGGGCCGGCCTTTCGGGTGGCGTGGGCGGCTTTGGCCATGGCGCGAACGCGGCGGCTACTTGGCGCGCCGGCCCTTCTTCAGCGCCGGGCGGGGCTGCGGGGCACGGTCTTTCAACAGCGCCGTTGCCAGCGTCAGCACGCGCTTGGCCACGTCAGCGTTGCCGAAGATCTTGGCCAGCTTGTCCTGACCGGCCTCGACGATGCCTTCCACGTCCACGATGCCGCCCGCGCGGAGCTGCTTGCGCTGCTCGTCGCCGATGTCCAGCTTCTCCAGCGCGGTCCGGATCTGCGGGGATGGCGGGGGAGACGGCGGCGTGGGTGTGGGCGTCGGGGATGGTGTGGGTGTGGGTGTGGGTGTGGGTGTGGGTGTGGGTGTGGGTGTGGGTGTGGGTGTCGGGGATGGCGTGGGTGCCGGAGACGGCGGCGGCGGCGGCGGTGTTCCCGTACCGTAGATCACCGTTCCATCGAGCACCACCGAGCGTGGCACGATGCGCAGCGGCAGGGTCAATGTGATCTGCACGTCGGCGCCGGGCGAGACCGTCACGGGGGCGGGCCCGAGCAGCACTTCCTTCGCATTGGCATCCAGCACGCGCGGCCGGAGCTTGCCGAGCTGCTGCAACTGCGCCGTGGTGTTGGCATCGAAGGCGATGGCGAAGCCACCGGTGGCATCCGTCCGCCCGACCATCATTGAGCCCGCGGCACCGGGTGTGCTGACGACTAGCTCGACCGAGTAACCGCCCAAGCCCTGGCCTTTGGAGTTGACGAGGCGCCCGCTGAGGGTACTGCCGCCGTCCGGCCGTGTGGGCGTAGCGGCGGCAACGGCTTCAGCGCCCGTGGCGAGCAGCGACTGCGCGCCGACTGCGGCCTCGACGCGCGCCTTCAGCGCCACCGTCGTCGGATGCCCAGCGCCCAGCTTCGCTTCCATCCGCTTCGCTTCGAGCTGGTAGCGCTGCGTCATCGCCACCTGGGTGGTGTTGACCTGCACCATGCCGTTGCCGGCGTAGCGTTTACTGAGCGTGGCGACCTCGTCCGCTTCGAAGGCATCAGCGGCGACGGTGCCGCCGAGGTCCGCGGCATAGGCGTTGAGCGCCGGCGCGGCGAAGACGCCAATCGGCTGGTTCGCCCCCGCCGCGTTGCGGCAGAAGGTCGAGTCGAACACGTGGTTCGGCACGTCCACCGTGCGCGGCACATGCGTGGAGCTGCTGGCCGGCAGGGCGAAGATGCAATGGTCGGCCTGGTTCTGGGACGTGATGTTGGCCCGCATTGCCAGACTCAGCATCGAGAGCGTGCGCGTCGCAGCCTCGCGCAGCCGGCCGCCGGTGACACGCAGCGTGTCGGCCACCAGCGCGGTGTTCAGGAAGAACGGGTCGGCGCAGTAGGCGGCGCTGGTGTTGCTGGAGTAGCCTAGGTCGTCCAGGCACAGCAGCGCCTGAGCCATCATCGAGCGGTTGACCGCGTCCACCCGTACGAAGTTGTCGTCGTAGATCGTCTCGCCACCGGGCAGGGCGGTCTCGGCGCGGTTGACGAAGCTGCGGTCGTTGTCGATCTTGCCGCCGGCCAGGCGGGCGATCAGCCGGTGGATGCCACCGAGGTTGAGCAGCAGCACGCCGCCGATGGCGCTGTCGATGATGCCGAAGCGGCCCGTGTAGGCGCTGCTCAGGTGGTTGGACACGACCGACACCGGCCCGAAGGCGAAGGCCGTCAAAGCGCGTCCTGCGGGCTGGTCGACCCGGTTGTCGTGCAGGCGTAGCGCCGCCTTGCGGCCGGTGGACGTGGAGAGCTGGTTCGTCAGCGCGCCGCTGAAGCGTACGTAGATGCCGCCGCGCAGGCCGCCGCGGCGGCGTTGTTCGTAGTCCGCCGTGATGGCACCGTTGGCCGCGACCACGTTGCCGCCGATGTCGACGTCATTGCCCCAGCCGATGAAGATGCCGCAGGCCGGGTCGATCGCGTTGACGCCGTTGTCCTCGATGTGGTTGTCGCTGATGGCTGCGCCGTCCACGATGGCCAGCGAAATCCCGCCGCGCCCGATCTGCTGCGCCTGTGCGAGCATGTCCTCAGTGAAGGGCGTACGCAGGTTGTGCACGAGGCGGTTGCAGCGGATCTCCAGGTCGCGCACCGGGTGCGTGGCGCGCAGCAACGGCGTCAGCGCCAGCGCGCCAAGCGCGTTGTCGACTAGCGTGATCAGGTTGGACTTTGCATCGTTCATGCTCAGCGTGGCGCCTGCCGCGGAGGTGAGCGATGCGTTGGCCCGCAGCGCAAAGCCGATGCCCGAGAGCCCCATTTGCTCGACAACGTTGCCCTCGATCGAGATCGTGTGCAGGAAAGCCTGCGTCTTGCCAATGCGCGCGGCTGCGCGCGGCACCACGGTCACGGCATGGCTGAGCACGCCCTGGTCGCGCGCTTCCTTGACGCTCACGATGCGCCAGCTCGGGGCCACCGTCAGCAGTGCACGGCCGGGTGCGGCCTTGACGCTGGCCATACCGTCTGCGTCGGTGCGGTCGCTGAAGATGGTGCCCGCCGCCGTGCGCGGCTTGCTGGCGGCGTTGGTGGAGAGCTGCGTGTCCGACGCTTCGAGATACACATCCACATCGGGCTGCGGCACACCTTGCTCGTCCTGCACGAGGGCGAGGAATAGGCTCGTGGTGTCGACATTGACGGCGACCGGCGCGTCTTCGCCCGCGCCCCCGTCGGCGCGGTTCAGCGCCGCGCGCGTCTGCCCCTCGCTCAGGGCCACGTTCAGCAGGATGGGGGGCGGTGGGAGCGGCGGATCGAGGTCGCCGCCGAGGACGATGCCGTTGCCCGCACCGCCCACCACGTGGTTCTCCAGCAGCCGCACGCGCTCGCAGCCGGCCCGCAGGTGGATGCCGCCCAGCGCCCGGTACGGTGGCTGCGGCAGCAGTAGCGTGGCCAGGCCTAGGCTCCACACCCTGTGCAGGTACTCCAACACCAGCCTCGGGAAGCGGTACAGGATGGTCGGCCGTGCGCAAGGGTCGGCCGGGTCGCGGGTCGGATCGTCGTCCGGCTGGCCGGGGTCGTTGGGCCGCTCGACGAACGGGAGCAGGACCAGCGTGTTGCGCTCGACCAGGCTGTCGTCCGCGGCGAGCGAGACGGTGGTCAGCCCGGCGATGGTGTCCAGCAGGTGCAGCCGGTTGTCGTGGATGTGCAGCTCGGCCGCGTCGTCCGCGCGGATGCAGTGCACGCGCGCCACCATGCGCAGCTGGTTCAGCTCGATCTCCTTGCAACTGCCGTCGCGGCGTCCGACGAGCAGGATGCCGATCCCGTCGTAGGTCGCCATGTCCAGTCCGTGCACGTGGATGCCCGTGCAGTCGGTGAACTGCAGCAGCGGGTCCGCCGGCGTCGCTTCGCGTGGCAGCACCAGCGTGCGCCGGCCGCAGCCGTGGATGGTCACGTTGACGCGGCCGTCCAGCTTCAGGTTCGTGCGGTGGATACCGGGCAGCAGGCACAACTCGCCGCCGGCCTTCGGCAACTGCGCGGCGGCCTGTTCCAACGAGTTGAAGTCGCCGAAGCTCGAAACGCCATCGCCGATCAGGAAGCTGCAGCACAGCTTCTGGTTGGTGAGCGGGCGAAAGCGCTTGCGGCAGTCTTCGATGGTGCCGCTGATGTCGGTGTTCAGCCGGCCCGTCCATTCAATCTCAGCCAGCGGCACGCGGTGGTAGACGATGCCGGTGGGCGGCGCGTCGTCCACCAGCACGTCGGGGTTGCCGATCTCGCCGGCGCGCAGCGGGAACGTCCAGTAGTCGCCGGGCCGGTAGTTGCCGGGTGTTTCCGCATCGAACACCAGGCGGATGCCGTCACGCAGTTCCACCGGGCTCAGCGCGTTGGTGAAGGCGGCGATGTCTTCGAGCCCATCCCAGAGGCGGAAGAAGACCGGATCGGTCGTTGCCGGCAGCGTGCCGAACACGGCAGGCGCGGCGAGCGTGAGCGAGTTGTCCGCACCGAGCGTCGCGTGGCTGCCGTAGATCACGCGCCATTGGCCGGCGAGTTCGTTGTACTGCAGCGCCTCCAGGTAGAAGCTGGCGAGGCCGCTGTAGAGGATGGCGGGCAGGCCGGCGTCGATCGTGATCGTGGCCGGGTTTACCGTCGCATCGAAGCGACCGCGCCCGCACAGGCCGCCGTTGAAGCGGCTCCACTTGAAGCGCCCGATGCCCGCCGTGTCGGCGATCTCGATGCGGTACAGCGCGTGCTCGAAGCCGGTGTAGCCGCCGCCGCCCACGACGGGGCAGTCGCCACCGAGCGCGACGGTAGGTGTGAGCGTCGCCGTCAGTCGACCCTTCGCGGCCGGGTCATCCAGTAGCTTGCCGCGGATGTTGGTGCAGTCTTCGCCGTCAGCCAGGCGCAGCAGGCGCAGCCGCATGTTGACGTAGGCGCGTTCGCTGGTGTCCGGGCCGCCCAGCGCGGGCTCGAGCAATGCTTGCGGGTACTGGAAGGCATTCAGCGATTCCTCGGAGACTTCCAGGATGACCGCATCGCGCACGCCTTCGCCCAGGCTGTCGACGCCCGGCTGCGGTGAGGCGACCGGTGGGCCGAGGTAGTCCGCCATGCGCTCGACGGCGCCGGAGCCTGTGCCCGCGAGTTGGACCAGGATGCCGTCCGCCCAGGCATGCCCCGGCAGCAGCTTCACGTGCACCGCGCCGCCCGTGACGAACGCAGAGGTCACTTCAAATCCGCTCGCATCGTCCGCCGGCACGGCGCAGACGCCCGCGCCGATGATGTCGCGCCCCGCCTGCACCTGCCAGCCGAGATCGAGCAGCTCGCCTTCGCTGAAGTCCGCATCGGTGCTGACTCGGCCTTGCTGGTGCAGCACACCGTTGACATTGCGCAGCACCCCGAGCGCGGGCGCGCCAACAGGCCGTTCGTTCTCGTGCGGGTCAAACTTGAGGGCAGAGAAATCGCCTTGCATGGCAGGAACTCCTAGGTAATCGGCACGGTCAGGGGCCGGATGCCGATCGGCATGAACTCCGCCAGGCGGGTGTTCAGGTTGATCCACTTGTGCGCTTCGAGCAGGAAGCCGAAGGCGCCCATCGCGTCGTCACCGGGGCCGACCGTGCGGATGCGCAGGTCGGCGCCGAAGGCGAGCTGGCCGTAGCCCGGCGCGTTGAAGCGCACGGCGGTGAAGCGCTGCGCCGCGTCTGGCGCGCGCACGCAGAAATGGTTGGCCGGCAGCCGGTTGGCGCCATCCCTGAAGCTGCAGAACTTGAGGCAGCCATGCTGGTTGTCCAAGACCGAGAAAGGTTGCGTGAAGATGCCGCCGCTGCCACCCACCGCTGCCGTGCGGACATGGCCGAAGACGGTGAGGCCGGAGAAGTCCAGCGCGCAGCTCCAGCCGTTGGCCGGATCGACCGGATTGCCGATGGCCAGGCCCCTGTCGGCGTCGACGATGCAGTCCTGTAGGTCGAGCCGGTAGCGCTCATCGATGGCCAGTGCGCCGGTGATGCAGCGCTGCAGCACGATGTGCGGCGTCGGCACGAAGGCGGCTTCGTCGGCCGGAGCGATGAAGCCATAGCCGTTGCGCAGGCCCAGCGCCGGTTGCATCGGTGCGCGTGTGCCGTTGCGCAGTGAATGGCCGCCCGGGAACAGCGTGCATCCGACGAAGGCGAGGCTCGTGACGGCGGCGCGGCTCACCAGCGGCGCACCGGCCGGGTAGCCGCTGGCGGCCGGCGCGATCATCACCCCCTCGAAGCGCACAGCCGGACCGACGATGGTGGCCGCGGACGCGTCGACCGGGCGGAAGGCCAGGGGCCTTCGCAGCATGATGATCGGCCGGTGGCCGTCCGCTGCGCGGATCGTCAGCGACTGCGCGAGCTGCAGCGCGAAGCCGCCGTCGACGACGGTGCCCGGGATGGCCGAGAGATCCAGCTCGTGGACGAGACTGTCGTCGATTTGCACGAGCACCGGCTGAGTTGCGGTGTCTAGGCCGCCCAGCTGGCTTTGCAGCGAGGGGCCGCCCGGCATCGCACTCGCATGCCGGACCGTGAGGCCGCTGAGTCCATCGACCGGCGCGCGGCTGATGGGGTGTGCGCCAACCGGGCCAGACGCGCCATAGGTGAAGCTCGCGTAGACGCGTGCTGTCGTGCCCGCCGCATCGACGAGCGCATCCCGCTGCGCTGCATTGCCCACGCCGATCAGCAGCCGGCCGATGCGCCCGTCGATCACGATCTCGCCGTCGGCCAGCGGTCGGCGCAGGCCCGTCTCCCAGGCACAGAGGTTGTCGCCGCGGAAGCGCCAGTCGGTCGTCGAGAACACCGGCTGCCCGGACAGCGGCAGGAACAGGTTCAGCCCGGTGTCGGCCAGGTCGAAGCCGGTCGGCGGCGTCGCCGCGTCGTCGAAGAAGCCGACGGCGATGTAGTCCTCGGGGTGGCCCGCTTCGCTGCCGCTCGTGAGGCGCGCATCGAGCAGCGGGCCGGGCACGGCGTCGGGCTCGGTCAGCGGCGTGCCGCCGTCGGCCTGCAGGAAGCCGGGGCGGCTGGTGTTGAACAGGATCACCGGCAGGTCCAGCGGATGCAGGTCCAGCCGGATGCAGAACCGCGCGAGGCCGACCGGGGTGGCCGCGCCGAGGTCCGTCGCGCCCTTGGCCAGCGGCCGCACGAGGCGCAGGCGGTAGGCCGCCAGGCGCCAGAGAAAGACGACGAGGTCTGGCAGGTTGATGTGCCGCGCATGGTCGACGCTGCCGTTGACGAGGTGGGGCTTCACGTCCGCCGTATAGGCGAAGGTGTCGAATGGCGTGCCGAGCAGCGCAAGCGCCGCCGGGGCGCGGATGGGCACCGTGCCGCCGCGCGGCGTTATGCGGTGGCCGAGCGTCGTGAGGCGCGCATCGCTGTAGGGCGGCAGACCACCAGCGTCGGGCCGTTGGTGGTTGAGATGCTGCGTCCAGCCGAGGTTCTCGCGCATCTCCACGGCGCGGCAGGCCCAGCCGGTGAGGTTGACGGCCAGCCGCTCGATCGCGCCCAGCGTGCCCTTGCGGCGGCGCAACGCGATGGTGTCGGCCACGTCGGCGCGCAGCGTGCGCGAGTCACCCTTCAGGTGGCTGGTGCCGAGCAGGTCGGCGATGTAGGGCACCACCCAGTCGGCGCAGGTGTCGATGAACAGGTCTTCGTAGCGCTGCGCCACGTCGTCATGCAGCGCGCCGAACACGTCCTCGACAGCGCCGAGGTAGGCCTTGAGCTGGTCCGGCGGCGACTGCTCCGCATCGCGGACGCGGTAGATCTCCGGCAGGCGGTCGAAGAGCGGGACGCTGCGGCGGCTCATGCGCACTCTCCTGCGCTCGGCTCGGCGCTTTCCGTGAGGGTCAGGTGGTGGCCGCTGAGTTGCAGCAACTCCCTGGCGGCGCAACGCAGCGTGGCGATGCGAGGGCGCGGCGGCAGCGGTGCCTGGAGCTTGGCGGGGGCAGGCTGCACACCACCAGCCAGCAGACCGTCCGCCACCACCCGGCACCAGAGCACGCCGGGTACGTTCTGCACGCGGCCTTCGATGCGGCTGGCGTATTCGCGCTCGCCGAGGCGGCGCGCGGACAGGCTGAAGAGCCCGGTGCGATGGCTCTCGTCCTCTGCCAGGCCGAGTTCGGTGCGGATGGCGGCGGCCACGTCGGCGGCCGGGTAGGTCGGGTCACGGGCGTAGGCGAGGTCGAGCCACACGTAGCGCAGCACCGCCTGCTCGATCACCACGGGCCAGCGGTTAGGCCCGCGGCAGCGCAGCGCATGGACGACAGCGGCGCGTACCGCGGCGAATTCGTCCTCGCGCCCGGCCCGCAGCAGCACCCGCAGCATTACCGCCGGCACACCGCCGTCCAGGTCCCACGCGGCCGCGGCGGCGACGACACCGGCGATCGAAAGCACCTCTGTTTCCACGTCGCGCAGGCTGACGATGCGGCCGAGGCTCTGCACCTTGCCCGGCGCGGCTTCGCGGGCCTTGCTGGCGTCTTCGGGATCAGCGCCGCCGCTCACGATGCCGGCGAGGTTCACCTTGTCGAACCCGGCCGGCCGCTCCGGCGCGGACGGCACCGCACCCGGCTTCATCGGGCCGCGAGCGCCGTTGCCGCTGCGGTAGCGCGCGACCACGTTACCGACGCCGCTCGGCAGGCGCGCGCCGGTTTCGCCGTCGCCGAACTGCACATGGCTGCGGCCGTCCGCGTCCTCTCGAACGATGTAGACCTCGTCTGTCGGCCCAGCGCCGAAGAGGGCGTCTACCTGCGTCCACAGGCGACCGCCGACCCACACCTGGAGCGCCGGCCGCAGCGTGCCATCCGGCGCCAGGTCGTAGGTCAACGGTGACTTGGGCAGCGTGAAGGTCTGGAAGGCCTGCGTCGCGTCGCCGTTGCCTAGGGTGGCATCCGCCTCGGCTTTGCCCTGCGTCGCGTCGACGAGGTTGCCGTAGACGGTGACGGTGACAGTGTCTTCGTCGAAGTCCTGCTGGGTGAAAGGCAGTGGCGGGCGGTCGAAGGAGAGCGGCCACATGCTTGCGACGCTCGCGCCGAGGAAGGCGGCGAAGGCGAAGTCCGCCGACGTGTTGGTGCAGACGAGTTCGACGTTGCGCCCGTCCGGCGCGGCGAGCCACAGCCGGCGCCCGCCCATCTGTTGCACCTCGGCGGCGGTGCCGTAGAAGAGCAGTGCCGCGGTGCCGCTGGTGAAGTCGCCGGTGGCATGGTCGGTGGGCGGCGTCAGGCTCAGCTCGGGGCTCGTGATTTCCAGAAATCGCAGGTCCCGGATGTCGGCCATCTCGTAGTGGATGTTGCCGTTGACGATCAGGTTCGAGTCGAGCGTCAGCACTGTGGATGCACCCTGCAGGTTGCCCCAGCGCACAGTGCCGGCGCGCGTGGCAGTGATCGTCTTCGTGACCGCGAACGGCACCGGTGTCGGCTGCCCGTCGAAATGGATGCGGCCCTGGACGATCACCCGCCGGCCGGCGGCGAGGTCCGGCGCCTCCACGTCCAGCGGCATTTCAGTCCAGTCGAGCGTCGTGTAGGCGTCGCCGAAGTAGTACGTAGACTCGAAGGCGTAGATGTAGCGCTCGAAGCGCGTCGCGGCGCTGGAGCTGCCGGTGATGGCGCCGCCACTGCCGGTGATGGGCGTCGTCACGGTGGCGGGCGCGTTGTGGCCGAAGTGGCGCAGCGTGCGGCCGATGCGCACGGCGCGCAGTGGCGCTGTCCAGCCTTCGCTCGGGCCGTGTTCCAGTTCGATACGCACGCGGTCCAGGTGCGGCGTGACGGTCGCGATGGTGACGATCTGCGGCGCCTTCTGCGGCGTCCAGCTTGCGCCGCCGCTGCTGTACATCGACTCGTCGGACATCAGCAGCAGCCGGTCGCCCTTCTTCAACTGTGCGGCGGGCTGCGCGCTGGCAGACAGTTCCAGGTGCGTGCCGCCCGCCGCCAGCAGCGGCTGGGCAATGCGGCGGCGGTACAGGTGGAAGCGGCTGAGCGCGGGCTGGGCGACGAGCTCCTCGACCGTCCGGAAGTCGGCCTGATCGGGCACGTCCGCCAGGTCGGCTTTGACGGGCCAGCCGGCGCGGACCGTCACCGGCGCGGTGCCGCGCACCTCGATGGCCAGCGTCGCCCGCCCGCCCAGTCCGGGTGCCAGCCGATAGCCGGTCAGGCGCACCAGGTCGGCCACGCTGTCGCGCCATTGCGCAGTGCGCAGGTAAGCCTCGTTGGCGTAGTGCTCCTGGTAGAAGCTGAGGATGTCGCCAACGATCGCCGCGCCTTGCAGCAGCGCGATGGCCGGGTCGTCCGGCTCTCGGTGGGTGAAGGCGAGCAGCGGCTCCGCGGCATCGATGTGGCGCAGCATCTGCTCGTAGAAATCGCCGTACCGGCCGATCCGGTAGGCAATGTGCGGCAGCGCCGGGCGGTTGTTCGCCGGTCGGGGGAATAGAAAGTCGTCGGCGATGAAGGGTTGGCAAGCCATCAGACTCTCCCGCCGCGGAGCTCGAAGCGGATCAGGCCGCGTTCGAGGTGATCCGGGTCGTTGGCCAGTAGCACGACCTCGTCGAAGGCCATCTCCAGCGCCTCCATGCCTGGCAGACCCGGTGTCGGCGCGTTGAAACGCTTCATCGTGATGGACACCACGTGCGCGACGCCCGGCACCTGCTGCAGCCGGCCCTCGAGCTGGCTGCGGTGCAGCGCCTGGCCAAACGTCCAGTGGTCCGGATGGAAGAAGCCGCGGCGGCCATCCGACGTGTAGCGGGTGCCGAACTCCTGGTCGAGGATGAAGCGCAGGTCCTCCCGCCAGAACTCGGGGGCCAGGCAGACGACGATGCGCACGTCCAGCGGCACAAAGCGCGGCGGTCGTAGCTCCAGGTCTTCGCCGATCAGCCGTACGGACTCGAGATGGTCGGCCACGCGCTGGCGAAGCGCGTCGTCGAAGGCGGTGGTGCCGGCCGGGTCGATGGTTACGCGCACGGTGCGCCAGGAGCCGGTCCAGGCATAGCGGGCCACGGCGCGCGAGACGCCATCCACCTCTTCGGCGCGGCGGACGTAGTCGGCCAGCGTGACGGCTCGCAACTGCCGCGAGCGGTAGGCCTCGGGCGCGTTGCGGCGGATCTTGTCGGGCGTCTCAGGGGCGCGCCCGTCGCTGACGTCGAACGGGTTCCACACGCGCTGTATGGCGCCGCTCAGGCTGCCGGTGAGCCCTCGCGCAAAGATGAGCTGGTCTGAGCCGATGTTGCCTTCAACGCCGGTACCAGTCTGGTACTGCGCGTGGATGACGGCGCCCTCGGGCAGCAGCTGTCCGTTCGTGCCGTTGCCGAAGCGAAGCACCGTGTGCCGGCGCTCGTCCGTCTCGACAATGAACTGGTCACCCAGCTCCGCATTGTCGTCGCTGTGGACGAGCGACTCGACTTCGTCCCAAACGTCCGTGCCGCCCAGCGGCACCGTCACTTCCACGCGCAGCGTTGACTTCGCGGGAATCTCGCCGCCGCGTGGTGTCGGCAGGTAGGCGAGAGGCGCCTCGAAGCCGTTGGGGCGCACCGGCAGCGCTGCGAGCACCCAGTCGAAGCCGCCGTGGCGCGTGCCGCGCTGGAAGTGGCGTTGCTTCACTTCGGCGGTCTCGGCCGGCAGTGCGGAGCCGGGCTCATGGAAGAACACCGCCATCGGTTCGCCCGCATGCATGGGCAGCAGGTTGCCGTGGAATACCGAGATGTTGTCCACCGGCGTGCCGTTGCAGACGGTGGTGAAGCAGTAGTCCTGGCGCAGCGCGTCCGCTTCTTGCCACCACAGGCGCACGAGGAAGGTGTTGGTGAGCGGATCGTGGATCGTGCGCGCCGCCAGCATGCCGGTGGCGCCAGGCACGAGGCGCAGCAGCTGCCGCTTGCGTGCATCGCGACCGGGTTGCTGGCCGGTGCGCGGGTTCAGCACCTCGGCGATCAACAAGCGGGGCAGCGCGCCGGTCTGGACGAGGTCGCGCAGCGTGTCGGCTTCGAGCTTTGTGGCGCTGGCGGTCGTCACGTCGGCGCTGGTGCTGCCGGCGCGCAGTGCCGGCTGGGCGCCGCGCCAGGTATGCAGGTGCAGCTCGTTGACAAGCGGATCCAGGCGCTGCCGCCGCGCAGCCGGCAACCAGTGGTCGCGGCTGGCGAAGAACACCGACTCGTCCGCCAGCGGCGTGGCGGCACCGGTCCAGCAGACGAGCTGCTGGCTGTCGAGTCTGAAGGGTGCCTGCCCGGGAGAGACGATAACGCCGAGCCAGGTGCTGGCCTGGTGGCCCTCGTTGACGTGGTAGTCCATTAGCCGCGCATGGCGGGCGAGCGAGACGCGCTGGCGCGCTGTCGCGAGATAGGCCTCGGCGCTGACGCGATCCTGGAAGTCGCTGATCTCGTCGCCCGCGGCGGCGAAGAGGTCGATCAGCACCTGGTCGAGGTCCGCCTCGCTGGTGCTGCGCCAGCCGGGCACGCGCTCAGCCATCGCCACCATCAATGTGTGGCGGAAGGAGTCGTAGTCCTTGGCGAGGTAGTCGATGCGCGGACCGGGTGCGAGTGGCCGGCCGGGCAGCGTCGGTGCGCAGTCGTTGGTGAAACAGCCGGGGCGGAAGCGGAAGCCGATGCCGGAAAAGAAGGGGTCGATGCGGCTAGCGTCCCAGACAAGCTCGATGGTGTACGTCGAGTAGTCGCCGACGGGCTCAATGCGCAGCGACAGCTGTTCGGCCGTGGAGCCGGCGACGACGGCGGTGCAGCGGACTTGGCCGGGCAGGGTGCCCGCCGGCACGCGCGTGCCGCCGCGGATGCGAAAGATCTGGCCCGCGCGGGTCGGCGTGGCGGTGATCTCGGCCAGGATTGAAGCGACGAAGAGGCCGTTGAAGAAGCGCAGGTCGATGTCGGCATGTCCGGGCGCGGGCCCCGGCGGCAAGCTGACCAACGCGAGCTTCAGGCCATTGAGGTTCGCCGCCGCCAGCGCATCCGCGCGGTCGTCGACATAGTCCTGCGACACGATGGCAGTCATGTCCGCCCCTCGTTCGATGTGTACATCACCCGATCCATCGGGGGGATGCGAGCCGGCTTGGGAGCGTCCCTGCGCTCGGCCCGCTTCATCCCCCGCTCCTCTGGAACTTCACGACCCGCGAGTCGGGGGAGCCGGCCGGCCGGTACTTGACCATCACCTCGAGCCGCGAACCGGGATCGTCAAAGGTCACGTCGATGAGCTCCACCGTCAGTCGGGTGGCGAGCCAACGCGACAGCGCATTCGTGATGCGCGCCTTGACGACGCCGCGCAGCACGTCCGACGCCGGCTCGAATACAAGGCGCCGCACGCCGCCGCCGAACTGGGGTAGGAACAAGCGCTCGCCCGGCGCCGTCAGCAGCAGCTGCAGCAGCTCGTCGCGCACCTGGTCCGCATCGGATTTCGGCGCCGCGCTGCGGCCGTCGCTGCTGATGCGAAACGGGAAGGCAAGGTGCCGGCCGTTGGGAAGAGGAGGGCTCGCCATAGTCAAAGTCCCGAGGCTTGAGTCTGCGTCTGCACGACGATCGCCGTGCCCTGCGGCACGGAGCTCGGGTTCAGGCACAGGCCCACGCTGTTGTCCATCAGCGCTGGCACGCCGTTGATCGTCGACTGCAGGGAGCCCGTCAGCCACTGGATCGTCACGCAGGGCAGCGGTACGCCGCCGGGTGCGAAGGTGCAGCCGACGACCGGGTGCACGTCCGTCATCAGCAGCACCGGCCCCGAGGGCAGCAGCGCCTGCGTATTGCTCGTGAAGAGCACTGCCTGCCCGCCGTGCGGGCACATCACCGAGCTGGCCGGGGTGAGGAAGAAGCTCATGACCACCCCTCGCCCGACGGGGGCGTAGGGCGATCCCCCGAGGGGATGCGGGCCCGCCTGGGAGCGGCCTGGCGTTCGGTCCGCGATGGTGCTGGCGCAGGATGTCTCATGTCGGCGGCACTCCCAGCGTCATCGCACCGGCCGCGAGGCTGACGCCGGCGGGGCCGATCTTCACGATGCCGCTGTTGAAGTCGATGGCGCTGGCGCTCATTTCCATCGTGCTGGCGCCGAGGCTGAGCTTGATGCCGCTCGACGTCAGCTCAACCTTGGCGCCGCCCGCGTGCTCGATGCTGATGCTGCCGCCGTCGTCGTCCAGCACGAGCTTGTGCCCGCCCTGGGTGACGATGACGTGCGCGCCGGCGGTGTCGGGCGTCGGACGCTGGCCGGAGACGAAGAAGCCACCGGACCAGATCGGGAAGTCCAGGTTGCCGGCCTCGAACTCGATCCACACCATCGCGCCGACGGCCGGCAGCATCACGTGGCCAGCCCCGTCGCCAGTGAAGGGAAAGGATGGCAGCGCCCAGCCGACCGGCGTGTCGGCGCCCATCACCGAAGGCACCGTCGCCATGATGCGTCCCAGTCCGTCCGGGTCGTCGATGTCCGTCACCGTGCCACGGAACTTGCCGAAGAAGCGGCCCGCGCTGTGCTGCGTGAGCTGCTCAATGCTGCGTTCGAGAACGTCGCCGGTCAGTGCGCCCATCAGAAGACTCCCACGCTGGCAGAGAACGAAACGGACAGGCCGCCGCCCGGCGCCTCCACCACCGGTGCCGCCGGCACGGTGGTGCGCCCGTCGCTGCGGGCCTCGAAGTGCTGCGTCCAGACCGACGGCGTGATCGTGTGCACCACCTTCGTCAGCAGGTAAGTGCCGCTGTAAGGCGTGCTGCCGCATTCCACGCGCACCTTGCGGTACGGAATCAGCACGGCGGCATAGCAGCCGGGCACGACACGGCTCGTCAGCTTGAACGCATAGGCAGCGTCGCGTGCGCGTCGCTCGGTGGCGTCCGTGAGGTCCTCGCGCAGGGCATCGGCCGGCGGCAGCAAGCGGGACGGAGTGTCGTCATCCGGCAGGACCGGCGCATCGCCGCTGATGGACAGGTCGCTCGCGCTGCTCTCGAAGCTGGTGATATGGCCGTTCTGCAGGCTAAGCGTCGCGCCCTGGCTGCGCTCGGGCGATTCGCTGTCTTCCTCGATGGTTGCGTCCGCGAGGTTGCGGCCGTCGCCGATCAACTTGAGCGTGGGCAGGCTGGGGTCGGCCTCTTCAGGGTCCGGCAGGAAGCAGCCGATGCTCTGGCCCGGCGTCGTGCCGGGCAGCACGTAGGCGCGGCGTGCGTTGGCATGCGCCAACTGCGCAAGCAGCGTGAGGCGCGTGCCGCGACGCGTCGTGATGGGGTGTGTGGCGCTGGTGGGCGGGTCGGCGCGAACGTCGGCGATGGCCGGCACGCTGCGCAGTAGCTCCTCGGCGACCTGACTGTCGGTCTTGTCGCGGAAGATCTCGGTGCCGTGCTCGCGGTCGAGCAGCACCGAGTCGTCCCGCACCGCGAACGTGGCGGTGCTGCGGCCCGGCTGAGAGTCCAGCCGCGACTCAAAGCGCGAGACCGGTCCGTCGATCAGCGGCACGAAGCTACCGCTGCCTGGATCGAGCTCCACGCGCACGCGGGAAAAGGGCGCGGCCTGCGTGTCCGGCCGGTGCTGCCAGCGGCCTTGCGCGTCCAGGCACATCGTCATGCGGATGCGCGCCTCCCAGAAACGGTCGAGCTCCTGCGTCACCTCGATCTCCTCGATGCGGTCGAGGTCATCCGCGCTGGCCTGCACGGTGCCGAACCAGACGCGGAATTGCGCAGCGCCCATGGGGTTCAGGCCTGAGGCACGTGGAGCGTGTCGCCGGGCTCGGCCAAGAGATCGCGGCTGTCGAGGTCGGTGTTGGCATCGGCGATGTGCCAGAACCAGGTCGCCTCGGCGTACTGCTGGTCAGCGATCACGTCGAGCCGATCACCGCTGACGACCGACCGCGGCGCCCCGGCGGCGGGCGTGAGCTGCCGGCGCTTCAGCGCCACGACGGTCTCGCCGGTGGCGAGCGTCGTCGTCACCGTGGCTACCTGGGCATAGCGGGAGTTGGGCAGAAACATGCGGCGTCTCCTTCGTTCAGATCGGGATCAGGTCGACGACCTGCTCGGCGGTATTGGCGAGGTTGGCGATCGCCATGGCTTCCTTGGCGAGCGTCGAGTACTCGAGTGCACCCTTGGCGACGATGTCGTCGGAGCACTGGTCAATGGCGATGACTGACAGCGTGATGTCCACGTCGGCGCGCATCGGGTTGAGCAGGAAGTCGTACTCCTGCTCGACGATGGTCATGGAGTCGATCGTCACCGGCAGCACGCGCGTCGGTCCCCAGATGAAGAGGATGCGCGGATACGCCTCGCGCGGAATCGGCTGGGCTGGCGGCGACGGCGGAGATACCGCGCCAGCAATCGCATCGATCGCCGCGCCGATCGCGCCGGCGATCTTGGTCGAGGGCAACACCATCTTCTCCAGCGCGGCGAGCTGCGGGCCGATGCCGAAGAGACGGGCCAGCGCCTTGTCCTCGTCCAGCAGGTTCACTGCGCTGAACTGGGCCTTCAGCGTGATGCGCTCAAAGGTGGTCTCGCCCGCTTGTGTCGTCTCCCGCTGCGTGGCACCGCTCGGCCGCGGTGGCACCTGCAGCGCGCGCGACAGCTGCTCCGGGTTGTACTGGAAGATCACCACGTTGGGGATCGGGCCGATGAGGCCGGAACCGTACTCAATCAGGGCGCCGCGCAGCATGGGGGAAGGTCTCCGTGGAAGGTAGCCGGCCGGCGATACGGTCGGCCAGGTGATTGGCCAGGACCTGCGGCGTGCGGCCCTCGGGCAGGGGGGCGGTCACGCCGCCAAGCCGCGCTTCGAGCGCCGGCCCCAGCAGCCGCACGGCGGCCTCGGCGAGCGCCGGGTCGATGCCGCGCAGGTCGAGGTCCAGCCGCTCGATGTGGATGCGCTTCATGACCGCCTCTCAGCGCTAGGCGCCAGCAGCGCGGCATGTGGCCCGAACTGGTCGAGGCTGAAGGCGCGTTCGAGCTTCTCGTATTCGCGTTGCACCGCGGGAATGAGCTGCTGCATCGTCAGCACGCGCGGTGCGTCGGCGGTGGCGGCCTGCAGGAAGGCATGGAAGACGATGGCACGTATGTGACCGCCGGCGATTGGGAAGCGCTGCGCGAGGAACTCGAAATCCACCCCGCTCGCATCCACCTCCGCCGGGATCACGCTGCGCCAGATGCGCAGCCGTTCGGCCGCCCCCGGCAGCGGGAACTCGATGACGAAGCGCAGCCGCCGCAGGAACGCCTCGTCGATGTCCTTGCGCCGGTTCGTCGCGAGGATGGCCAGGCCCTTGAAGCGCTCCATGCGCTCCAGCAGGTAGCTCACCTCGAGGTTGGCATAGCGGTCGTGCGCATCCTTCACCTCGCTGCGCTTGCCGAACAGCGAATCGGCCTCGTCGAAGAACAGGATCGCGTCGGCGGCATCGGCCGCATCGAAGAGGCGCTTGAGGTTCTTCTCGGTCTCGCCGATGTACTTGTTGACCACCTGCGAGAGATCGATGCGGAAGAGCGGCAGCTGTAGTGCGTCGGCGATAGCTTCGCTCGCCATCGTCTTGCCGGTGCCCGGCGGGCCGGCAAAGAGGGCAGCCAGCCCGCCCTCGTTCCAGGCACGCGCGGTGCCCCAGTGCTGGTGCACGCGGCCGAGGTTGAGCATCGCGTTGACGAGCTCGTCCACCTGCCGCGCCTGCGCAGGCGGCAGCATCAGCTCGTCAAGCGTGAAGCGCGGCGTGACCGGCTGGGCCAGTGCGCCGAGGTCCAGCGCCTGGCGCGCTGCGGCGAACAGCTCGTCGCTGCGCGGCGGGCGGCCCAGGCGAGACAACTCCGCGCCGACTTTGGCGATCTGTAGCGGCTCGCAGCGCCAGCGGCGCGCCAGCTCGGCCAGGGCCGGGTCGCCGGCCGCGGCGGGCAGGGCGCGATGCCAGGCGTCGAGGCGCTCGGCGACGCTGGCAGGTGGGGATTCGAGCGTCAGCACCGGCGGTTCGGCGAGCCGCTGCAGCGCGGCGCGGTCGTCGGTGCCGATGACCAGCGTGAGCGGCAGCGCCGGCAGCGGCAGCCGGAGCGTTTCGTGGCCGTGCCCGTCTGCCTCCAGCGCGGCCAGGGGCAGCACCAGCGCCTCGCCGCGTAGCCAGGCCTGCGTCATCTGCGCTGGCAGCGCCTCGGGTTGCGCAAGGCACAGCGGCTGCCCGGCGGCCTCGCTGCAGTCCGCATGGCCGAGCTGCGCGATGACGCGGCGGTGAGGCACAGCGCAGATGTCGCGCGGCGTGCCGAGGGCCAGTTCGCGCGCCACCCGCGGCGGCATGCGCAGCGGCGCGGCCCAGCCATCGACCGGCGCGATCAGGCCATGGCTGAACAGCGCATGAGAGGCATCGAGGCACGCGAGTACGGCGGCGGGCTCGTCCCACAGACGCTGTGCGAGCGCCAGGCTGGGCTCGCCGCGACCCGACTCATTCATCACGGTGGCAATGACCGGGCCCGCCGCCGCGTCGATGGCCGGCAGCAGCGCCAGTGCCAGCACAAACGCCTCGACCGGCTGCAGCGCAAGCGAATGGACGGCGAACGAGAACGCACCGGTGGGGCCATCGACCATCGGCTGTGCGTGGATCTGCTCGCTCAGGTGCAGGGCGGTCGGGTCCTGCGCGAAGAAGGCGGCCTTGTCGTCCACATAGCGTTGCAGGTCGAGTGACGCCAAACCCGCGTCCAGCATTACCGGCAGCGGCTCGCCGCGCTCGTTGGGGTAGCCCTGCAGCTGCCGCTCACGCCACAGCCAGGCCACCTCCCGCCGCAGTCGCAGCATCGCCTGACGCAGCCACAGCCGGGCCATCGGATCGGCGACGGCCAGTGCGGGCGTGAGAGCGATGGGCAGGTCGGGCTTCATGGCAGCACCACCTGCGGGCTGAAACGCGCCTGCTGGTTGTTGACCTTGACGATGACGAGATAGGTGCCGGCCGGCAAGCCGGCAGCGCCGACACCGGGCACTGTCAGCTGGCTTTGCGTGGAGGCGGGGGCCACCACGTCGAACAGACGCTGGACCGAGCCGTCGTCCTTGAACAGCACGACGACCACGTCGTCCGTGTTCGGCTCGGCGGGGCCGTGGCCGAGCAGGCGGCCAGTCACGCGCAGGTCCGTGCCCACCATCGTGGCGCTCGCCACAGTGGGTAGCAGCCTGGCCAGCTGCACGTTGCTGGAGCGCACGCGCGTCGGCGAGAGGCGTCGCTGTACGGTAAGGCCCAGCTCGCCGGCGGAGAGCGAAGTGCCATCGGCGATGGGCGTGCCGGGCGAACCTTCGACGGTAACCTGCAAGCGGTCGGGCTGGCGGTCCGTGATCGTGAGCTGCCGTTCGCCGAGCGCGACTTCGATGTTGGCGCCGTGCAGGTTGTCGCCGAAAAGCTCGATCGTCGTGCCGGCTTCGAAGGCCGCCGGTGCCACGCGCGCCAGCACCGGGCCCATCGTCGGCGCCACGTCGATGGAAACGCCGTCGATGCCGATGACCGTGTTGGGCGCCGTCGTGTAGTCGACGCCGACCAGCAGGCTCGATGAGGTGGGGCCCGGCGGAATGATCATGACGGGCCTCACCTGGAAGGCCATCGAAAGGCGGTAGCGCTCGTCGCCGCCCTGCATCAGCTTGGAGAGCAGGTCGACGCTGCCCTCGTCAAAGCCGAGAGTCAACGCCTCGGGGTTGTCCTGCAGCGCCGCCTGCACGGAAGGAATCACCGGCGCGACGAGCCGCAGGATGCTCAGCTCCTGCAGCACAGACAGCCCGCCGCCGAGCAGCTCGTGCGCCGCGGCACTGTCGCTGTCCTCGCTCTCGTCGAAGGCGGTCAGCAGGTATTTGAGAATCAGCCACAGGGGCGGCGGATCACCCCGGCGCAACTCGACGTTGCGCATGTGCGCGTCGAAGGCCACTTCGTACAGGAAGAGGTTGAGCTTCGGCCCGCCGTTGTTGCTCGCGGCCTCCTCAGGCCGGCCCACGCTGACGTCGAAGCCCCGGCGGATCAGGTGGTCACGCAGCAGCAAAGTGACGGAGCCGATGGCGCGGGAGGTGTCGGCGGCGGCCATGGTGCAGGGCTTTGATTACCAGCGCGGCAGCCGGCTGCGCGACAGGCCGCTGCCGATGGCGCTGTGCGCACCGCTACCTCGGGTAGGCGAGGGCGCTTCCGAGGCCCGCGGCGTTTCGGGTGCAGCGGCCATGGTCTGCGGCGCGGGCGGGGGTGGGGCGAAGCGCGCGGCAGTCGCGGCATCGAGCGTGACGTGCAACGTGCCGATATGGACCTCGGGTGTTTGGCGGCTCGTGCCTTTCGAGGCTTCGGTCGGGCGAAGTTGCTGCGTGCGTGCGGGTGTTTCGGCGTGGCGAGGCGGAACAGCCGGGCGGGGAAAGGCCTCGACCGCGTGTGTCGTGGACTCGAGGGCATGAGGCCGAGGCGGCGGTTCGCGCCGTGGAGGCTCGACGCGCTGCGTCGCAGGCGGGGATTCGGGAGCGACAGGTTTTGCAGATGGCTCGCGATGCGAAGTCGGATGCACGGCTTCGCGTTGCGAAGTGATCTCCGGCGCTTCGGGCGTCATGGGTGCTTCGCTCGTCGATGCGGTCTTGGCGGGCTCACCAGCCGCGATCCAGCGCAGCGCCGCCTGTACGGCAGGTGATGGATCGCGCGCCAGCGTTGCCGGAGACGGATCACGCGACGGCTCGGCGCGACGGGGCGGTGCGGGAGGCAATCCGGTCGGCGCCGGCGCCGGCGCCGGCGTCTGCGCCTGCGCCTGCGCCGCAGCGGTGTCCAAAGCGGTCGGCCGCGCTGACATAGGCGCCGCTGGTGCAGCTTCTTGCGCCGACTCGATCGGGTCGAACACGTCGTTCGCGTTCGTCGCGGCAGGCGCCTGCGGCAAGGGCGTCGTTCCCGACAAGCCCGCTGATCGCAGCATTCCGCTGAAGTAGTCAGTCCCCGCCTTCATGTGAGCGGCTCCTCGTTCGCGCCCATCGCCTGCAAATACAGGCGCCGGCGCGACGGCGGCACCTCGAAGATTTCGCGTTCGCTCCACCCGTAGCGCGACGCAAACCAGTGCACTTCGTCCACCAGCGCCGCCTGACGCAACGCCAGCTGATGCAATGCCACACCTTCGAGGTCGATGGCGTGGTCATCCGCGGTGCCGCATTCCGGGCAGGCGCAATGCACGCTGAAGGCGACCAAGGGATCGGCCTCGGACAGCGCCTGGGCGGCGAGAGGCGCGTCGTCCTCAGCGGGCGTGCCGGCCAGACACAAGCGCTCGAGCAACGCACGCGCAACGGTAGCGGGGGCGGCATCGAGCAGGGTGGTCATCGCGTCCTCGCGGCAGGCGCGCAGGTCGGCGCCGGTTGGGCGGCGCAGCGTCATGAGCGGCTGACCGGCTTCGGTCGTCACGGTCACCGGCGGCAGCAGGTCGTCGTCCAGTGCCCAGGCAATCTGGGGCAGCTCGATGTCAAAGCGCTTGCCGCAGTCGGGCTGTCCGCAGCGCAGCGTGAGCTCCAGTGAACGCAGGCCATGGGCGAGCAGCGCCAGGTCCAGCAATGCGGCGATGCGGCGGCTCAGCGGCACCTGCCACCAGTCCTCGGCAGGCGCTGCGGCGGCAAGCAATGCTGTCACCAGCGCGGGCCGGTCATCGCAGGCGAAGTCGTGCTCGAGATCGCACGCGTGCTGCCCGAAAGGGCGCAAGGCAGGCATGGGCGCCATGGGGGTTCATCCGGCCACCGGCACGGCAGCGCTTTCGTCCGGCTCGGGCGTGTCGGCGTCGCGCTCCCAGCCCTCCAGCTCCAGCTTCATCATCTCGATGGCGGTCGCGTTGGCATTGGCGTCGAGGTCCGGGATGGCCTGGTACTCGCTGACCCAGCAGCGGTAGAGCTTGTAGCGTTTCACCGTCAGCCCACGCTCGTTGTTGAACAGCAGCACGAGGTCCTTGCGGAAGCTCTTCAGATCCATGGACGGATCGTCCAGTGGGTGCACGAGGTTGGCCCACTTCTCGAACTCGGGGTCGTGCGTGACGCCTCGCTCCAGCGTGATCGCCTCATACGTGGTGCGGCCGGGAGACTTGCGGTCGGTGCTGTTGTCTCCGCCCTCGCGGTGCTTGACCACCTCGGTCGTGCGCTTGAGCGCCGTGCATTTGCTGATGCCCACGACGATGCGGCCGTCCCACATGATCTGGAACTTGAAGTTTTTGTACGGGTCGTAGCGGTTCACGTTGACGACGAAGCCTTTGGCCATGGTGCTGCTCCGGAATGCGTTGGGGTGGCAGGGTTGTCAGGCGTGTCAGACCTGCAGGTCGCCGGCGATCTGCTGGATCGTCAGCACCACGAACTCGGCTGGCTTCAGCGGCGCGAAGCCCACCTCGATGTTGACGATGCCGGCGTTACGGTCGGCCTGTGTCGTTGTCTCCTTGTCGCACTTGACGAAGTAGGCCTCGGCGGGCGTGCTGCCCTGGAACGCGCCCTGGTTGAACAGTCCCCGCATAAACACTCCGACGTTGAGCCGGATCTGCGCCCAAAGCGGCTCGTCGTTCGGCTCGAACACAACCCATTTGGTGCCGCGGAACAGGCTCTCCTCGATGTAGAGCGCGAGCCGCCGGATGGGGATGTACTTCCACTCGCTGGCGAGCTGATCCGCGCCGTCCAGCGTGCGCGCGCCCCAGCAGATGTGGCTGTAGACCGGGAAGGTGCGTAGGCAGTTCACCCCCAGCGGATTGAGCGCGCCGTTCTGCAGGTCCGTCAGCAGGTAGGCGAGCGATTGCACGTTCTCCAGCTTTGCCTCAGTGCCGGCCGGTGCCTTCCAAACGCCCCGCGTGGCGTCGGTGCGCCCGTAGAGACCGGCCACCGTACCGCTGGACGCGATGCTGCGCAGCCGGTTGCCGTTGACAGGATCCGGCACGAATGTGCGCGGGAAGTACACCGCAGCATCACGGCTGCGCAGTGAATCGTTCTGCGACATCCACGTCTGCATCGCGTCGAGGCTCGCGGTTTGCTCCGGGATGTCAATCAGCAGGAAGCCGCGCCGGCTGGCGATGTACGTCGTGGCTTCGGAGTAGACGGCGTTCATGTTCGTGGCCGGCAGGTCGGCCACGCGTGGCATGCACAGCAGGTTCACGAGGTCAACGTCTTCCAGCGCATAGATGCCGGTCTTCGCGGCCAGCGTGCCGGTGAGCTCAGGCGCGTTGACGGGCATCGTGCCGTCGGTGCCGCCGGCCAGCGCGATCTGCTGCGCGTTCGTGGCGCCGGGCAGGCCCAGTGCCGCGGCGGAGGTGCCACCCATCGTCAGCGTGGCCGCGGGCAGGTAGCTGGTGGCGCCGCGGCCCGCGAGGAACTGGAGCCGGAAACCGGTGCCGACCGAGCCTACGAGCTTCACCGTCGCGCCGGCAATCAGCGCGCGCTCGGCGTCGGTGGTGGCAAGAGCGGAGGCGCTGCGCAGCGCAGCTTCGATGAGCGGGCGCAGCGTTGGCAGGTCCGGCGAGCCGGTGTAGGCGACGCTGAAGGCGCGCGCGCCGCCGCCCGCATCCACGCTCAGCAGCAGCGGGCTCGCGGGAATCGCGGCGACGGTTGTGCCCAGCGTGCCCGTGGCCGCCGGCCTGGGGAAGGGCGCAACAGTGGGTAGCGCCGTCGCGATGCCGTTGCGATCCAACTGCACGATCGCCGAGCCGGCATTCACCACGTCGAGCGCGAAGTTCGGCGCGCCGGCCTGCATCGTCAGGTTGCGGAAGCTCTCGCTGCGCAGCACCTGCGTGCGGCCGTTGCTCGTCGCCACCTCGCTCACGGTGAGGTTGAATTGCGCCGACGGATCGAAGCTGTCGTAGTCGATGTCCAGCCTCACGCCGTTGCCCCAGGTGCCAGGGTTCTGGGCACTGAGCCCGCGCATCTGCCGGCCGGCGGTGACGTTGAAAAGGTCGGTCCCACCGCCGCCTGCGGTGTCGGAGACGGTCACGGTCGCCGCCGCGGCCGAGTCGCTGACCCGCACCACCCAGCACTCACCGCCACCGTTTTGAAAGAACTGCTTGACGCCGTAGCTGGCCGGGCTGTCCGTGCTGATGCCGCCGAACTCGCGCTCGAAGTCGGCATAGCTCAGGCACTGCACGGCCTCATCGAGCAAGCCGCGAGGGAAGCCGTCGATGAACGCAGCAATGGAGGTGGCGACGCCGGTGATGGTGCGCACGCCGCTGGACTTCTCCTGCACATACACACCGGGATAGCTGACCTGGATCATGAGCGGTTTCTCCTAGCGGGCCAAGAAAGCAGCTGAATGGCGAGCCGCGCGATGCATCGCAGGCTTCATCCATCAAGGTTGACGACCTGGCGGTCGTCGGCATTGAGTTGCGTGCCCCGGCGCCATCGGCGTTCCGGGCGCTCCGCCGGCTTCGTTTCGATGCCGTCGAGCGTTGGCGCTATCGAATGGTTTCGAAGCGCTGGAAAAGATTCTCTTGTTCGGCCCGAAAGCCCACATCCATAAGGCGACGGACGTCGCCAGGTGTTTCACCTTGTCACCAAAGCCCCTTGAAATTGTTGGCTGTGACGACGGTCGTGCGTACGCCTTTCGCTTGTCAGACGCCGGTCTCAACGATTAAGCAGGCTGCATCGCGTCGAGTCCGTGGCACAGGAGGGATGGGCAGGCGTGCTCGGACTCTTGGAACCGGAATCGGTGGTGATGTCTGACTGGGTAGCCGCGCTCGGGCAAGGCCTGGTACCGGTAGGGACGGTGTACTACTCAGAAGCTCCGTTCACTGAGAGTCAGGAGCTTGAAGCGTAGACAGCGCGCAGTGGCGTCACCTCCAGGCCTGGGGCATCTGCCGCTCTATGTCACTAAAGCGCCATTGCTGAACAAGGCGCCCGCCGACGGGATTCTGGAAGACCCCGGCGAAGGAGGCCTCACGCCATCAGATTAGGGGTAATGCCGCTTAAGCACGCCGCTCGCAGCAGTGGCCATCGCGACCAAGCGCTGCTCGCCGAGGTGGGTCATCTCGCCGAGATGGCGTCGCTGCGTGCCGGGGATGGCGTACTCACGCGTACTGGGCTGCGATCAGCGATCCGAGACCGCTGCACGACTGACGTCACGACGAGCGTCCGCGGCCGGAAATGACGCTGATTTCAAGATGCGCAATCCAGAGCGGGTTTTCGGGCCGTTTTGAGGCCTTTCGAGCCCTCTCCCGGGGGCCTTTGGCCCCTCAGGACGGACTACTTCCCGCACACGGCTGCAGCTGACCGCTTTGCAGCTTCCTCATCGCCTTGAGCAGGTTCACGCCCAGCGCCGCCCAGGCCGTCTGCGCCTGCGTCTTGCCCACCCCGAAGTACCTCGCTCAGCTCAGGCGGAAGCGCCGCTTCATCGTGCCGAAGCCTTGTTCAACCTTGTAGCGCAGCGTGGCGATGGCCCGGTTCATCTGGGTCTGCAACGGATGCACCGGATGGCCCCGGCTGCCCTTGAACTGGATCAGGTCACCGATGCCCTTGGCCTGGAGGTACTCACGGTTGGCCGCGCTGGCATAACGCTTGTCCGCCAGCACGCCCTCAGGCTGGATGCCTTGCTCGATGAGCGCGTCGACGATGCCCGGCAGCTTGTTCACCTCGGACTGGTTGGACGGGTGCACTTCGACGTGTTCGACATAACCGTCCTCGGTGTCCACGGCGCTGTAGCCGCGATAGCCGAAGAAGGCCTCGTTGCCCTTCTTGACCCAGCGCGCCTCTTCATCGGCGCTGTCCACCACGTCGGCCTGACCCTCGTCATCGACTTTGACATGCTGGTTCGGCCGCGCCGCACTCTCGATGATGGTGGCATCGATGATCGCGCCGCGGCTGCCGGCGACCTTCAGGCCCTGGCCTTCGAGCTGGACGTTGACCCGGCGCAGCAGCACCTGGTCGAGCTTGGCCGCGACGAGCC
>NZ_JAJTWU010000005.1 GCF_021353265.1 Pelomonas cellulosilytica | reverse complement strand
GCGACGGCGTCGACACGCTCATCGCCACCGGCTGGGACACCGGCAAGACCAACACGCTGCAGTTCAAGGCCGACGTCACGCCGGCCGACGTGAAGCTGCGCCGCGTGCTCGACCAGGGCGCGCGCACCTACAGCGCGCTGGAGATCGCCTACGGCACCGGCGGCGACCGCCTCGTCGTCAACGCCTTCTTCGAAGGCGACGACCCCGCCCGCGGCTACAACCCGCTGCAGAAGATCCAGTTCGCCGACGGCACCGTCTGGGCCATCGCCGACATGGCGCAGCGTGCGCTCGCCGGCACGGCAGGCAACGACACCATCACGGGCACCGTCGCATCCGAGACGCTCAGCGGCTTCGACGGCAACGACACGCTGAACGCCCGCGCCGGCAACGACACGATCAACGGCGGCGCCGGTGACGACAGCATCAACGGCGAGGACGGCAACGACACCATCGACGCCGGCACCGGCAACGACACCCTCTACGGTGGCTCCGGCGCCAACACCTACCTCTTCGGCCGCGGCGACGGCCAGGACACGCTGCTGGAAAGCCCCTGGGACACCAGCGCCGGCAAACTGAACACGCTGCAGTTCAAGGCCGGCATCCAGCCGTCGGACGTCATCGTCCGGCGCGTCTTCGACTACCGCACCGCGCAGTACACGGCCATCAGCATCGGCCTCTCGGGGAGCGACGACAAGGTCACCGTCTCCTACTTCTTCTACAACAACGACCCGAAGAACGGCTACAACCCGCTGCAGCAGGTCAAATTCGACGACGGCACGATCTGGGACCTGGCCGCGCTCGTCGCCGAGGTGGACAAGTCCGTGGGCATGGACCTGACGGTCAAGAACGTGTCAGTAGCACCGGCCGGCGGCGCCAGCCAGGTGCTGTCCGGCGGCCAGGTCACCGTGACGTGGACCACCACCAACCAGGGCGCCACCGCCACCCTCGGCGACTTCGCCGACCGCGTCACGCTGCGCTCCGCCAGCGGCGACGTGCTGGCCGACCTGCTGGTGCCCTATGTCGAGGCCACTTCCGGTGCGCTGGCGGCCGGCGCCAGCATCACGCGCACGGCCACGCTGAAGCTGCCCGACGGGCCGACCGGCGCGGGCAACCTGCTGGCTGTCGTCGAGACGGACTACGGCAACACGCAGAAGGAAGGCGCCACCGCCGAAGCCAACAACCGCGGCCAGGCCGGCTTCACGAGCACGCTGGCCGAGTACGTTAACTACGTCAACCTGACGGCCGGGAACCTGGGCATCACGCCGCCCGGCGACTGGAAGAACGGCGACACCGTCACCGTCAACTGGACAACGACCAACGCCGGCACCATCCCGCCGGGCCGCAACTGGACCGAGCGCGTCGAGGTGCTGAACCAGACGACCGGCACCGTCATCGCCAGCCTTACGAAGACCGGCACGCCGGCCGAGGCCCAACCCGGCACCAGCGTCGACCGCACAGCCAGCTTCACCTGGCCGGGTGGCCTCAACGCCGCCGGTGCGATCCGACTGCGCGCCACCGTCGATGCGGGCAACGAGATCGCCGAGTTCAACAGCACCGGCTCGCTGGAGAACGACAACCAGGTCGAGCGCAACGTCAACGTCGGCAGCGACCTCATCGCCCGCAACCTCGCGCTGGACAGTACCACGCCCACGTCGGGCGACGTGCTGACGCTGCGCTGGGAAGACGTGAACCAGGGCGCCGTGCCCACTAACCTGCCCTACCAGGACCGCGTCGTCATCCGCCAGCGCAATGCCGACGGCAGCGCCGGTGCGGTGCTGGTGGACACGCTCGTCAGCTTCACTGGCAACGCGGCACTGCCGCTGGCCCCGAGTGAGGTGCGCGCGCGCAGCTACGGCTTCGTGCTGCCGCAAGGCGCCAAGGGCGCCGGCACGTTCGACGTGACCGTCAGCGTAGACCGCAGCAGCAGTGGTGCCGGGGTGCTTTTCGAGGCCAATGCTGACGGCACGGCCGAGAGCAACAACGATGCGACCTGGAGCTTCACGGCCGCGCTGCGCACCTATGCCGACCTGGCCGTCACGACAGTGGACACGCCGCCGAGCGCCAACGCCGGTGGCGACATCAGCGTCGGCTGGACGGTCAAGAACGGCGGCGCCGCCGCCGCGACAGCCACCAATGGCTGGGTCGACCGCATCGTGCTGAGCCGCGACGACATCGTCGGCAACGGTGACGACGTCGTGCTGGCCGAGGTGCCGCGCACCACGACGCTGGCGGCAGGCGCGAGCTACAGCCAGACGGCCACGGTGCGCATCCCCACGCGCATCGACGGCAACTACCGCATCGCCGTCATCAGCGACGCAACGGCCAAGGTCACCGAGCCGGACACGCGCGCGGACAACGCGAAGCTGTCGGCCGCCATCGCCATCACGCAGACCTATGCCGACCTGGTGCCATCGCTCACCGTCGTGCCGGTGGAGATGTTCGCCGGCCGTGGCGCGCGGGTGGAGTGGTCCGTCCGCAATTCGGGCACAGTCGCGACCGACGTGAACCGCTGGGTGGACCAGGTCTACCTGAGCAGCACCCCCAGCCTCACACTGCAGTCCACTCTGCTCGGCTCGGTCACGCGCGTGGGCACGCTGGCCATGGGGGACAGCTACACGGCCGGGCTGGACTTCACCGTGCCGCGCGATGCGACCGGCCCGCGCTACCTCATCGTCAAGACCGACGCCTTCGCGGCCGTCTACGAGCTGGGTCGCACAGACAACAACGTCGTCGTCGCCACCAGCGCAACGACCGTCAACGCCGAGCCCCGCCCCAACCTGCAGATCGACGGCGTGACGGTACCCGACAGCTGGCGCGTCGGCCAGACGGTGCCGCTCACCTACACGGTGCGCAACGCCGGCAACGACACGGTCAGCGGCTTCATGGGCGAGGAGGTCCGCCTCGTCGACACGCGGGGCCTGATGCCCACGCAAGTGCTGGCCAGCACCTGGGCCTTCCAGACGCTGGCCGCCGGCGGCACGCTGACGCAGAAACTCAACCTGGCCGTGCCCGCCATCCCGCCGGGCAGCTGGCGGCTGGAGATCGTCGCGGACAAGGGCAACTATGTCGCCGAGTCCAGCGAGACCGACAACATCGCCACGGCCGCCATCGCGGTGACGGCACCCGACCTCGTCGTGGGCAGCCTCTCGACCACCGGCCTGCTGCAGGGCGGCGAAGCCATCGTGCTGAACTGGACGACCCGTAACACCGGCAGCGCGCCGGCGGCCGGCATCCGCGAAAAGGTCTACCTGTCAAAGGACGGCATGGTCGACGGCGGCGACCTGCTGCTGGGCGAGCGCGTCATCGACACGCTGGCGGCTGGCGCGTCCAGCGACGGCACCCTGGGTTTCACGCTGCCGGCGGACCTGTCAGGCGCGTGGCGGCTCATCGTCGTCACCGACACGGCCAACGCCAACAACGAGTCGACCAACGAGAACAACAACATCGACTCGCTGGGCATCGACGTCGCACTGGACGCCTATGCGGACCTGGCCGTGCTCAGCGTCAGCGCGCCAACGCAGGTCATCAAAGACCCGGCCAGCATCACGGTGGAGTGGACCGTCCAGAACCGGGGCCCAGGCGCCGGTCGCACGGCAAGCTGGACCGACCGCATCATCTACAGCACGAACAGCGTCCTGGGGGACAGCGACGACATCGTGCTGGGCAACGTCACGCATGACGGCGGCCTGGCCAGCGGCGCGAGCTACACCGGCCACCTCGACTACAGCTTCGGCCCGGCCTTCAGCCGCCACGGCACGATCTTCGTGAAGACCGACGCCACTGCCGCGGTGTGGGAGAACGGCAGCGAGGCGAACAACGTCAAGGACGCCGGCCACGCGACCGACGTGATGCCCATCCCGTACGCCGACATGCGCGTCGAGTCGGTCAGCACGCCCAGCACGGCCTACAGCGGCCGCGACATCAGCGTGCAGTGGACCGTGGCCAACCGCGGCATCGGCATCACCAACACGACCGGCTGGACCGACAGCGTCTGGCTCAGCCGCAACGCCGACGGCAGCGGCCAGCGCTACGACCTCGGCAGCGCCGGCCACCTGGGCCAGATGGCCGTTGGCGACACGTACAACCGCAGCATCAACGTGCGCCTGCCCGACGGCATCTCGGGCGACTGGTTCCTGAACGTCGCAACCGGCGGCCCATATGAGTTCATCTACGGCGACAACAACGTCGGCCACTCGGTGGCCGTGCCGGTCACGCTGAGCGATTCGCCGGACCTCGTCGTGCAGAGCCTCGACGCGCCCGCCACAGCGCAGGAAGGCGCGCTGATCGACGTCAGCTGGACGGTGCTGAACCAGGGCCTGGCTGGCGCGGCCGGCCAGTGGCAGGACACCGTGCTGCTGCTCGCCCCCAACGGCTCCACTGTCGTGCTGGGCAACTACACGTACGACCGCGGCCTGGAGGCTGGCAAGACCTACTCGCGGACCGAGCAGGTGCGCCTGCCCGTCAAGATCGAAGGCGGCTACCGGCTGCGCGTCGTGACCAACAGCCTGCTGGGCAGCAGCGGCCAACCGCAGGTCTACGAGTACGGCGACGCACGCAACAACAACACGGCGACAGACACGGACACCCTTGTCGTCGCCCTGAACGACCGGCCCGACCTGCGCGTCACGAAGATCGAGGCGCCCACCGACGTGACCGCCGGCACGAGCGCCGGTTTCAAGTTCACCGTGGGCAACTTCGGCCCCGAGGCGACCTCCGGCCAGTGGCAGGACTACGTCTACCTGTCACTCGACGGCACGGTCAGCGCCGATGACGTGCTGCTGGCCCGCGTGGACAGCGGCGCCGCCCTGAGCCCGGGCGGCCTTGACGACTACACGACCACCGTCAACGGCGTAGAAATTCCGATCCGCTACCGCGGCGACGTCTACCTGATCGTCGTGGCCGACGGCGGCAACCGCATCGACGAGTACCCGAGCGAAGGCAACAACACGCGCGCCGAACGTTTCCACATCAATCCGGTGCCCTTCGCCGACCTCGTCACGAGCGATGTCGTCGCCCCGGACCAGGTCGTGCATGGCGCGACCGTGCAGGTCAACTACAAGGTTGTGAACAAGGGCTCGGCCGCGACTCGCGGCGATGCCGCGACGACCAACAGCTGGACCGACACGGTCTGGCTGACCGTTGACAAGACGCGCCCCAATCCGAGCAAGGGTGACATCAAGATCGGCCAGGTCACGCATACCGGCAAGCTGGCCGTCGGCGAGGACTACCTCGGCCAACTGGACGTGCAGATCCCCGACGGTGTCAAGAGCGGCAACTACTTCATCACCGTCTGGAGCGACACCTACGACGCGATCCTGGAAGACACGCTCTCGAGCAACATCAACCCGGACGACCCGACCCAGGCCGACAACAACAACTACAAGGCCCGGCCCGTCAGCGTGCTGGGCATCACGCCGCCCGACCTTGTCGTCACGAGCGTGACAGCGCCGGCCAGCGCCCAGGCCGCGGGCGGCTACACCTTCGGCTACACCGTCAAGAACCGCGGCGACGCCTACGAGGGCGCGTGGACCGACAAGGTCTGGCTGATGGACAACCCCGACCCGACGCAGGCGCGCGTCACCTGGCTGCTGGGCGAGTTCCGGCAGCAGCGCTCGCTCGGCAACGGCGAGAGCTACACGGTCAGCCAGACGCTCAACCTGGGCCCGTCGGTCAGTGGCGGCTATCTCGTCGTGCAGACGGATGCCGGCTACAGCTACCTCGGCCGCAACGACGTGGCCGAAGTGGCTGAGGACAACAACGTCAACCGCGCAGTCTCCGTCGTGACGAACGCGCCGGCCGACCTGCGCGTCACCAACGTGACGACACAGCCGACCAACTACTCGGGCGAAGACACCACGATCACCTGGACGGTGCAGAACTTCGGCGCCACCGTGTGGAGCGGCACCAAGGGCTGGCTGGACCACATCTGGGTCAGCCCGGATCCGACCTTCATTCCCGGCCGCGCGACGCAGATCGGCTCGGTGGTCCACACGAACTCGACGCCGCTGGGCGCGGGCGAAAGCTACACCGCCAGCGCCGTCGTCAAGCTGCCACCAGGCACGGACGGTAAGTACTACATCTACGTGATGACGGACGGCAAGCACGCCGCCGATTCGCTCGCGCCAGACCTCGGCCGCGGCGAGAGCTCCGACCCCCGGTACCAGTCCCAAGACGAAGTCAACGCGCCTCCCACCCCGTACAGCGACTACAACGCCTACACCCGGGACACCTACTACACGACCTCTGTCTTTGAGGGCACCCAGCGCGACAACAACCTCGGCCAAGGCACGCTGAACATCGTCTACCGCGAGCCCGACCTGCAGATCGACTCGATCACGGTCGACAACCCCAACCCGAGCTCCGGCGACCTGATCACCGCCACGTGGACCGTCACGAACCGCGGCACGCGCGAGACCCGCGTGCCGGGCTGGATGGACGGCGTCTACCTGTCGCGCGATGCAACGCTGGACCCGAGCGACTACCCGCTCGTCGACCGCGGTAGCGAGATCGAGACGCTGCTGCGCGCCCGCCAGGTCTACCTGACCGACGAGAAAGGCAAGCCGCGCTTCCTGAAGCCCGGCGAGAGCTACACGCAGTCGGCGACGTTCGCGATCCCGACGTCGATCAGCGGCAACTTCAACCTCATCGTCAAGGCCGACACCGGCGTCTTCAAGGACTTCTACGCAGAGGTGCCCAGCACCATCCGCGCGGGCCTGCCGGTCATCCGCGAGAGCGGCACCAACGGCGTGCTGGAGTTCGGCGACGAGGCCAACAACACGGCCAAGATCGCGCTGCCCATCACGCTGGCGACACCGCCGGACCTGCAGGTCACCAGCGTCACGGCACCGCAAGCCGTCTACGCCGGCCAGAACTTCACCGTCGGCTACAAGGTGGAGAACCTCGGCGGCAAGACGCCGGCGGACCAGGGCAACTGGTACGACATGGTCTACCTGTCCAAGGACCGCTTCCTGGACCTGAGCAAGGACCGCTACCTCGGCTATGTGCAGCACGGCGGTGGCCTGGCCGCTGGCGGCAGCTACACGGGCAGCCTGACCTACACGGCGCCACGCGACCTCGAGGGGCCCTACTACGTCTTCGTCGTCACCGACCCGGCCCGCATCTGGGGCAGCGGTGACAGCGGCCAGGTGCTGGAGTTCGGCAAGGACGACAACAACAACGCTGCGGCCGTGCAGCCGATGCGCATCGAGACGCCGCCACCGGCCGACCTCGTCGCGACCAACGTCGTGGTGCCCAGCAGTGCCAAGGTCGGTGACGAAGTCGAGATCACCTTCACCATCCAGAACTCGTCCATCAACCCGGCCTACGGCCGCTGGACGGATGCGCTCTACCTGTCGGCCGACAACAGCTGGGACCTGAACGACATCGCGATCGGCAAGGTCGCGCATGTAGGCGACCTGGGCGCCAACGGCAGCTACACCGCGACGCTGAAGGCCAAGCTGCCGCCGCTGAAGGACGGCAACTGGCGCGTCATCGTGCGCCCGGACCTCTACAACGAGGTCTTCGAGGGCAAGATCACCTACACCGATACCGGCCTGAACCTGCCGGCGGGCGAAGCCAACAATCGCACCGCCTCTGGCGCGACGCTGCACGTCGACGTGCCCACATTGACCGTGGGCCAGGCGCTGGCCACGACGCTCACCGACGGCCAGACCCAGGTCTACAAGGTCAGCGTCGCCGCCGGCGAGACGCTGCGCGTGCTGCTCGACTCGACCGCCGCGAACGGTGCCAACGAGGTGTATGTGCGCTGGAACGACGTGCCCACCGGCAGCGCATTCGACGTGGCCTACAGCAACCCGGTCTCGCCCGACCAGACGCTGCTGGTGCCCACCACGAAGGCGGGCGACTACTACATCCTCGTCCGCTCGCGGCAAGGCGGTGTCAACACGCCGGTCACGCTGCGCGCCGACCTGCTGCCGCTGTCCATCACCAAGGTCACGCCCGACCAGGGCGGTGTCGGTGACGACGACCACCGCTGGGTCACGATGGACATTGAAGGTGCCCGCTTCGCGGCGGGCGCCCTGGTCAAGCTGGCTCGCCCGGGAGAGTTCGAGATCGAACCCGAGCGCTGGCAAGTCCTGGATGCCACGCACATCCGCGCCGTGTTCGACCTGCGCCATGTACCCATGGGGGTGTATGACGTCATCGTCACCAACCCCGACGGCCAGCGCGTCGTCGAGCCCTATCGCTACCTGGTCGAGCGCATGATCGAAGTCGACGCCGCAATCGGCGTCGGCGGCCCGCGCAACATCCAGCCGGGTGATGCAGCGACCTACAGCGTCAGCCTGCAGAGCCTCACGAACGTCGACACGCCCTACATTCGCTTCGACATCGGCGCGACCGACATGGGCAACAGCGAGTACGTGCTCGAAGGCCTGAACCTGCCCTACGTCGTGTTCGGCAGCAACGTCGGCGGCAAGCCCGACGGCGCGATCGCCGCGGGCGACGGCAACAACCAGGCCTACGGCACGACACCCACCACCGGCGTGCGCGCCGACGTGCCCTGGGCGTCGCTCGATGGCATGACCAACACCCTGGGCTGGAACCTCGCGCCCGGCTACGCCTTCGACCTGGCGGCCAATGGCTTTGCCGGCGTGACATTCAAGGTCCAGACCTACCCCGGCCTGGCCGAGTGGATCAACTACGACTTCGAGGGCCTGCGCGACAAGCTCTACGCCATCCACCCCGACTGGAAAGCCGCCGGTATCCTGGACGAAGGCGTCACGGGGCTGGACAAGATCTCCAAGGGGCTGACGGCCAAGTTCCTCTCCAAGGATCCCGAGGAGCACATCACGAAGGAAGAGGCCTTGGCGATGCCCTTCCGCTTCGACACGCTGGCCAGCGTGACGGCGCTGACCCGTGATGAATTCATTGCGGAGCAGACTGCCCACGCCAAGGCGCTGCGCACTGCCATCCTGAAGGACGCGTCGGCCCCAAGTGCGCTCGCCGTGCTGGCCGCCGACGAGGCGCAATGGGTGAAGGGCTGGCTGGGTGCACTGGAGACCGCCGGCTTGCTGCGCCCCGAGGGCCAGGCGCCCGCGATCCGCAGCGATGAGCTCGTGCTTAGCCTGAACGCGACGCTGGCGTCGGGCATCTTGCTGGCCAAGGGCGGAGACAGCTACCGCACGCAGGCCGACCTTCTGGGCTTTTTCTCCAAGGTCCAGCAGTGGTATGGCGACACGGCCAGGTACGCCGGCGACCCGAACGCCGCGCATGCGCCGGTCGACTACGAGGAAGTGCGCGAGACCGACGACGGCACCACCGTCGAGGTGCCCGTGCCCGTCGCCCCCAATCCGGCCGACTACGACCAGCATGCCGCGCAGGCCACCCACTTCATCAGCTTCGACGTCTTCGCCGGCAACCGCGCGGAGCTCGAGTACCTGCGCCATATCGGCGTGCTCGACAGCGAGTTCCGCCCCGTCGGCCCGCAGGCGCTGAACCTGACGAGCTACCTGCAGCAGGCCGCGCAGGCCCAGGCCGATGCCGGCGCGACGATCAGCGTGCGCGGCCCGCAGGCGCTGCCGGCGGCCAACGGCTCCACCTATGTGCCGACCGACTACGCGCTGCCCTACACGCTGAGCTTCAACAACCCGACCGGCGGTCCCGTGGGAGAAGTCCGTCTCGTGACGGCCATCGACCCCGACCTGGACGCGCGCAGCCTGCGCCTGGGCGACCTGAAGATCGGCGACATCAACATCCACGTGCCGGACGGGCAGGCCGTCTTCCAGGGCGACTTCGACTTCAGCGGCGCAGCCGGCAAGGGCTATGTGCTGCGTGTGAGCGCGGGCATCGACGCAGAAGCGCGCGTGGCGACGTGGCTGATCCAGGCGATCGACCCCGACACCGGCGAGGTTCTGCACGACCCGACCCGCGGCCTGCTGCCGCCGGACGCGAACGGCAAGGCCACGGGCGGCTTCGTTTCCTACACCATCCGTTCGGCGGACACCGCCAAGACGGGCGCCACGATCACCGCTGCTGCGCGGGTGTTCTTCGACGCCACGCCGCCCATCGCCAGCAGCAGCATCAGCCACACGCTTGACGCCGACGCGCCCCAGACGACGCTGACGGTCACCAGCAATGGCAACGACGCCTCCGGCCAGCCCACGTTCAAGCTGAACTGGAAGGCCACCGACGACGCCTCGGGCGTCAAGCACGTGACGGTCTATGTCGCCGAGGACGGCGGCGACTTCCGTATCTGGCAGAAGCAGGTGGCCGGCGCCGAGAGCACGGCGCTCTTCACCGGCCGGGCGGGGCACCGCTACGAGTTCCTGGCGGTCGCCACCGACAACGCCGGCAACCGCGAGGCAGCCAGCGTTGTCAACGCCGTGCTGCCCGACGACGGCAGCCGCGGCCAGGCGCAGCAAGGCCTGGGCGTCACCGAGACGCTGGCCACCAGCGCCGAGCTGCCTGCCGCGACGCCCGATCGCACCTACAGCCCGAGCAGCCTGTTCACGCAGGCTGCGCAGCAGCTGCCCGGCTTCGTCATCACGCCAGCGCTCGGTGGCCTCGGCAGCGACCTGCAATCGGTGCTTGCGCCGCTGCAGCTGCGCGGCTTCGCCAGCGGCTTCAGCGCCAGCGAGGGCGACGTCGGTGCACTGGCCATGGTGGAGCTGGCCGACGGTTCGGTGCTCGCCAGCGCCGGCACCGCGCGCAACGAGGTCTTCCGCTTCGGCAAGGATGGTGGCCGCTCGGTGCAGCCCCTGTTCACGACGGCCACCGCCATCCTCGACATGGCGCTGGACGCCACCGGCAACCTGTGGGTCATGACCGGCTCGCAGCTGCTGATGATCGACGCCGGCACGGGCGCCGTCATCCAGGCCGTCTCCTCGCCCGGGGGCGACCCGCTGACGCACGCGCTGGCCATCCAGCCTGCTACCGGCCTGATCTTCGTGGCCAGCGGCAATGGCGTGGAGGTGTTCGATCCTAAGGCGGACGCGCAGCGCGCCTGGAGCCACTTCAGCAACACCCGCGTCGGTGATCTGGCCTTCGGCCCGGATGACCGGCTGTGGGCCGTGCGCTGGACCGGCAGTGACGTGAACGGCGCCCTACCGGAAGCGACGACCGACATCATCAGCTTCCCGATGAGCGGCGCCACCAAGGGCCGCGCGGAGCTGGAGTACCGCCTGAGCGGCCTCGTGGACAGCCTCGCCTTCGGCCAGGCGGGAACGGGTCTCGCGGGCCTGCTGCTGGCCAGCAGCAACACGCCGCAGCGGCCCACCGCCGCTGACGGCAGCAGCACGGCTGCGCACACGGGCGCCGTCTGGGCCATCGAGCTCAGCAGCCGCCGGGCCTTGAAGCTCGCTCAGGGCGGCACGCGCGGTGAAAGCATCGTCGCCACCGCCGATGGCCGCGTGCTCGTCGCACAAACCAACCGCATCGACGAGCTCGCGCCTGTAAAGGCGCCCAAGGTGGTCGCCGCCAGCGTGGCCGACGGCGCCCTCGTGCCGCTGCCGCTGACGCAGCTCGCCATCAGCTTCGACCAGGCGATGTGGACCGGCGCGGATGGCGCCGACACGACCAGCATCTCCTCGGTGCTCAACGCAGCGAACTACCGCCTCATCGCCACCGGCGCAAACAGCAACCTGACCCTGACGCCCGAGAGCGTCCGCTGGGACGCCGCCAGCAAGAGCGTCGTGCTGAGCCTGCCCAACTTGCCCGCGGGCGGCTGGCGCCTGGAGGTCTCGAGCCATCTGCGCAGCGTGCAGCAGGTCGAACTCGGCACGGCATGGGACTTGGCCTTCACGGCGGTGACGGACATCTCCAACCTGGTGCGCATCGACTTCGTCAACACCCGTGCGGACCGCCTGACGGGAGCCCTCAGCTACGACGTCAGCCTGACCAACCTCGGCGTCGACGACCTGCGTGGGCCGCTAATGCTGCTGCTCGACCCGGGCCGCTACTTCGGCGACAGCATCGCCGGCGCCGTGCAGGGCGACGGCTCGCAGGCCGAGCTCTGGGTGCTGGACCTGACCGCCTCGCTGCAGGGGGCGCCGCTGAAGACCGGCCAGACGCTGGCGAACCAGACCGTCAGCGTGCGCCCGGCGTCCAGCTTCGGCACTTCGCCGGGCTCCGGCCAGCTCGTCAAGTTCAACCTCGGCCACGGCGTCTATGCCGTGCCCTACGACAACGTGCCTCCCAGTCTGGGCCTGATCAAAGCCGACGGCAGCCTGGACCTTGTCACCGCAACGCTGCCCACGGCCCAGGCGGGCCAGGCCTGGACAGCGCAACTGGGCGCGCAGGACAGCGACGGCCGCCTCTTCTTCTGGGAGATCGTCAGCGGCCCCGCCGGCATGACGCTGGAGCAGGACCCGCTCGTGGAGAGCAGCGCCAGCGGCTACGGCAACAAGGCGACGCTGCGCTGGACACCCAGCGCCAAGGACCGCGCCGACACGACGGTGCTGCTGCGCGTCATCGACAGCCGCGGCGGCGTGTCCCTACGCCGCCTCTCGCTGGCGGTGGATGGCGGCAACCACGTGCCCATCCTCAACACCGTTCAGGACCTGACGCTGGCCGAAGGCCAGAGCCTCAGCCAGCCGCTGGTAGGCGCGGATGCCGATGGCGACACCGTCACCCTGTTGGTGCGCAATCTGCCGCCCGGCGCGGTCTTCGATGCCGCCACCGGCCTGCTGAGCTGGACGCCAGGCTACGACCAGGCCGGCACCTACAGCGACATATTCGTAGTTGCAAGCGATGGCAAACAGGAGATCCAGCGCAGCTTCAAGATCACCGTCACGCAAGGCCACCCGCAACCCATATTCCCGACGATGGACCGGCAGGTTCTGCGCGAGGGCGACCGCTTCGGCATGCAGCTGCCCGGCAGCGTGCCTGGCGGCCTGCAACAGGCGGACGGTGGCACGGTCACGCTGAAGTGGAGCGCCACCTGGCTTCCGGCCGGCGCCACGCTGGACCCCCTGACGGGCTGGTTCACCTGGAACCCGAGCTACACACAGGCTGGCCAGGTCAAGATCCCGGTGACCCTGCTGGCGATCTTCACCGACCCAGACGGCACGCAGACCCTCACCTCGGTCACGCGCGAGCTCGGCATCGACGTGCGTAACGCCAACGGCGCGCCCAGCTTCGACGCCGCGCAGACCTGGAACGTGCTGGAAGGCCAGCCACTGCGCATCAGCGTCTTCGCCTTCGACCCTGACAACCCGGGCTTCGAGCCCAAGGTCCGTCCGTCGACCGGCGGCACGGCGGCCGGTGGCGCCGGCACCTCGAGCGTCACCTACCACGTCACCGGCCTGCCGCCCGGCGCCAGCTTCGACGCGGACACGCTCGAGATCGTCTGGACGCCCGGCTACGCCCAGGCCGGCACCTACCACGTGACCGTCACCGCGACCGACGATGGCGACGGCACCGGCGTGCCGCTTTCCAGCCAGGTCACACTGCCCATCGTCGTCAGCAACGCCAACCGCGCGCCCGCACTGAACGACCTCACCAACGCCTTCGTCGACCGCGGCGCGGTGCTGGAGATCCCCGTCGAGGCCACCGACGCCGACGGCAACCCGCTGACGCTGACCGTGCAGGGCCTGCCGGCCTTCGCAACGTACACCCAGACCCTCAACAGCGATGGCAAGCTGACCGGCGTGATCCGCTTCGCGCCCGGGGCCAACCAGCGCGGCGACTACGTCATCAACGTCATCGCCCAGGACAACGGCGATGGCGACGTGAACCAGGCGCTAGCCACGGCCAAGAGCTTCGTCGTCACCGTGCGCAGCCCGAGCGAGGCTCCCGTCATCTCCATGCCCAGCCAGGTCGTCGCCGTGGCCGGCACCGAACTGCGCGTGCCCATCCTCGTATCGGACCGCGACCAGGACGCGCTGACCTTCGCCGCCACCAACCTGCCCGCCGGCGCGCGCATTGAGAGCGACGCGCGCTACGGCCACGCCACGCTGGTGTGGACGCCGCCGGCCGCAACTGGCGGCAACTTCGACATCAGCCTCGCCGTCACCGATTCCGGCCTGCCGCCGGCCGACTCGGGCTATGTCGTCGACCCGGTCCACCCACCCGTGCCCAACACTTCGGTGCACGACCTGCGCATCGTCGTGCGCGCCAGCAATGCCGCGCCGACGCTGTTCGCCATTTCCGCCACCGGAGGCACCGTACAGGGCGAGCCGCTCGCGGGCACGCGCACCATCGTCAAGGTCGACGAAGGCTCGCCGCTGACCATTGACCTCTCCGGCATCGACAGCGACCTCGACGTGCTGAACTGGACCGTCGACGGTCTGCCCGCCGGCATGGTGCTGACGCCTGCCCAGGCCACCGGCGGCCAGACCCGCCTGCAGCTGCGCTGGACGCCGGGCCTCTTCGCCGCGCAGAGCGACAACCAGAATGGCGCAGCGCCCGGCCACTACCTGCTAACGCTCACCGCCGGTGACGGCAGCGCCAGCTTCACGCGCCAGCTCGAGATCGTCGTCGCCAACGTCAACCAGGCACCGGTGCTGCTGCCCATGCCGCTCCAGCTGGTGCCCGAGGGGCAGACCCTGTCCTTCACAATGCGCGTGACTGACGGCGACAACGACGCCACGCAGCTGACGCTCATACACGACGACAGCACGCCCGCCGGCGTCAGCTTCGACGCGGCCACCGGCTACTTCGAATGGACGCCGGGTGCCGATGTCGTCGACAACGCGACGGACGAGTCGCGTGCCTTCACCTTCAACTTCAGCGCCACCGACGGCAAGGCCACGGTGACACGCTCGGTGCAGGTGCGCGTCTTCGATGTGAACCGATTGCCCGAGATCTCCACCGCCAGCCATGCGCTGCTGGTGGGCCAGAGCTTCTCGCTGCCGGTCGCCAAGACTGTGACCGCACCCGTGGGTGCCATCAACGTCTTCGACGCTGACGGCGCGACGCAAACCAGCCAACTCGCCGTCAGCTTCCAGGGCCTGCCCGAGGGAGCCGTCTACGACGCCGCCAACGGCCGCCTGAACTGGACGCCCGGCCCCGGCCAGGTGGGCGATTTCACGGTGCTGGCCACCGTCGGGGACGGCAAGAACAGCACCAGCAGCAGCTTCGTGCTGCGCGTCGTCGCCGAGGCCGAGGCCAACGCGCCCAAGCTGCTCGTCAACCTGACGCCCAGCACACCGGTGCTGCCCGGCCAGACGGTGCTCGCCACGGTGCGCGCCGATGCCTTCAGCCCCATCGCTAGCCTCACCGTGCAGGCCCGCAGCCCAGGCCAGACCGGCTGGGTGACGCTGAGCCTCGACGGCCTGGGCCGCGTGCGCGTCACGCCCACGCAACCCGGCCTCATCGAGCTGCGCGTGACTGCCGTGGACGCCGACGGCTTCACCGCCACCACGACGCAAACCGTGCGCGTGCGCGACCCGCTGGACACAACCGCACCTCAGATCGGCTTCAGCGGTGTGCTCGACGCCGGCAGCCTGGCGCCCGTCGTCATCGGCAGCGCAACGGCGCTGACCGCCCACCTGGCCGACCTGCAGCTGATGGGCTATGTGCTCGAGGCCGCCCCCTCCAACGGAGACCGGGTGGACGAGTCCGCCTGGCGCACGCTTGCGCAGGCCGACACGGCCGGGACCCTCGTCAACACCGACTTGGCGCTGGCCACGCTCGACCCGTCGACCTGGGCCAACGGCGTCTACGTGCTACGCCTGCGGGCCTGGGACCTGACCGGCCGTACCGCCGAGGTCACCACCCGCTTGTTGATCGACTCGGCCAGCAAGCAGCTCGTGCAGGCCGAAGCGACCGACGCCGTCTTCCACCTCGGCAACCACGACCTCGCGCTGACGCGAACCCTGAACACCTCCGGCAATGGCGACCTCGGCAACTGGACGCTGCCGCTGCTGGACGCACACCTGACCCACGACCAGGCCGGCAGCGGCAGCCTCGGCGTGTCAGCAGCCTGGCTATCGGGTGCACGCGTCTGGCTGCAGATGCCGGCCAGCCTGGGCTCGCCCAACGCCGCCACCGCCTACCTGAGCTTCAGCCTCGGCACGGAGAGCCGGCCTCTGTCGAGCGACCCGACCTCGCCCAGCGCCTTGCACCCTGTCTTCACCGGCAACGCGCTGGGCTGGACGCTGACGGCCCTCGGCGCTGACCCGGAGGTCACGGTGACCCTGCAGCTCCAGGGCCAACGCCTGCTCGACCGCACGACCGGACTGCCCTGGCAGCCCAGCGGCTACGAACTGACCGGCCCCGACGGCACGAGCTACCGCCTGGACACGCGCGGCCAGGTGCAGGGCGTGCGCTTCGCCGACGGTCAACAGTGGCTCGTGTCGGACGCAGGCGTCGCCCTGGTAGGCAGCAACGACCCGAGCCAGCGCGTCGCGTTCGAGCGCAATGTCGCCGGCCGCATCGAACGCATCGTCGGCCGGGAGGCTGGCGGTGGCGATGCCACGCTCGTCTACCGCTACGACACGGCTGGCCGCCTCGTGCTGGCCCGTAGCCTGGACGATGGCCTCAACCAGGTCCTGGGCTACCGCACCGACGGCTCGCTGATAAACGCGCCCGTTACGGCCGCGCTCGGCGGTGCTGCCGATTGGCTGGCCAGCGAAGCCAGCCCCACCAACAGCTGGAGCGGCAGCCTGGCGGCCAGCACACCACTGAACTTCACGTTCAACGTCCGCGACAGCGAACTGGCCAGCACGATCAGCCACCCCGGCGCGGCAGGCGCCATCCTCTACGCCGTGCAAACCACCGCGGGCACAACGCTTGCTGTCGAGGGCGCCACAGTGCTGAGCCAGCTCAGCCACGGCGGCGTGACGACGACGCTGCTGCGCGTCACCACCGCCGGCCTCAAGCTGCTGACCCTCTCGGGCAGCGGCGCGGCCATGCTGAAGCTGAGCGTTTCCGGCGACCTGAACCGTGACGGCAAGGTGGACGGCAACGACACGGCCGTGTTCGGCGCCGGCCAGCCAGGTGCCGACCTGAACGGCGACGGCATCGCCAACGATACCGACCGCCAGATCGCCTACGCCAACTACGGCTGGCATGCCAACGTCGCGCCGGTGGCGAAACCGGGCTTCACGGGTCTCGACACCCACACCAATCTCGGCGTCAGTGCCGACATCGACGTCGCCGCCTCAGATTTCGAGAGCGACCGGGTCTTCTGGCGCGTGCTCGGCACGAGCCACGGCACGGTCAGCCTGCTACCCGACGGCCACACGCTGAACTTCACACCCGAGGCGGGCTTCAGTGGCCAGGCCGAAATCAGCCTGCTGGCCGACGACGGCTACACACGCAGTGCGCCGATCACCGTCAAGGTGAACGTCAGTGCAGCGCCGCTGGTGGCGGTCAATGTCACCCGCCAGCCCGTGATGACGCCCGGATCGGCACTCGCCTTGAAGGTCACCGGTGACTTCTCCGACCAGGTCGGCGTGACGCTGCCGGCAAGCTACATCCGGGTCGAGTCGAGCGACCCCGACGTGATCTCCGTCGACGCCGACGGCCGGCTGCATGCCAACAAACCCGGCGTGGCCGTCATCGCTGTGCATGCGGGGCAATACACCGCCTACAACGCCATCACCGTGGGCCTGAACCCTTCCGCGCCCAAGTTGGACCGCTACGGCAACGAGCTGGATACCTACCCGGTGGCCGTGGACCTCGCAGCCAACGGCGGCCAGCGCCAGATCGACGTGCACGTGCTGGACGGCTCCTACCTCGGCGCCGACATCGGCGGTGCCGCGAATGGCACCCACTACTTCATCAGCGACCCTCGCATCGCCGACATCTCGGCCGATGGTCTGATCACGGCCAAGGCCATCGGCACGACGCTCATCACCGTCGTTCACGCCGGCCTGCAGGCGAGCATTGAGCTGCGCGTGCGCGCGGCCAACATCGGTGCCACCGTGGCCACGGTGGCCAGCGGCGTCGTCACGCAGGACGCCCAGGGCAACACGCTGACCATCGGCGCCAACTCGCTGTCGTCCAACACCATCGCCTCCATTGAGTCGCTGAGCCTGGCCAACTTGACGACGCCGGCGCCGGTGTCGACGCTGCTGCCGGCGCTGGCGGCCGTGCATGTGGAGCTGAACGGCGCCACGGTCAGCACGCCGCTGCAACTGGCCGTCAAGGTCAATGCCGCCATCGACCCGACCACCGGCGGGCCGGCCGACCTGTCACCCGGCTCAGAGGTGTTCTTCTGGCAGGAGGGCCAGGTACGTGGCGCGGACGGCGTGCTGCACAACACATGGTGGCTGGTGGACAACGGCTACATCGGCGCCGACGGCTACGCTCGCACCGCGAGCCCGCCCTATGTCGCAGCCAAGGGCGGTGGCAACTTCATCGTCACAGGGACTCCCAAGGTCGATCACCAGACCGGCGCGACCAAGATCCCTGCCGCGCTGGTCAACACCACGGCGTGGGTGTCCGCGCTGATGTACGCGTCGCTCGCACCCACGCCCATGATGGCGGCCAGCGTGCTGGGCATCTTCGCGACGATGAGCGATGTGGTGGGGCTGAACTACACCACTGAGGGCGCCTACCTCATCCAGATCCCTCAGGGCGCGCTGCTGCCGAACTCCACAGCCTCGATCCCGACGCCGCCGCAGCTGCCGCTGGCGACGCCCGCGATCAACCAGGTGCAGTACAACCCGACGACCCGAGAACTGGTCGTCAAAGGCACAAACTTCGTTCCTCCGGGCCAGCCGCCCGAGCTGTTCAAGCTCAAGCTGTGGCTGGTGCCCACCGGTGACCAGCTGGACTCCGTGACCGAGCCGGGGGCCGCACCCGTCAACGGCCTGATCTGGCAGGCCTTCGAGGTGACGCCGCAGGCCGATGGCAGCCTGCACCTCACACTGCCCGCCGGCATCGCGCTGTCGCAGCACGACATCTACGTCGAACGCGCGCCCAACGCCTCGCTGCCGCCGGGCTGGCTGGATGAACCCGTCACGGTCAGCGACGAGGTCAACCTGATCCAGCTGAACTCGACCATCGCCTACGTGCCCACCGTAGGCCCGGACCCGCACGCAGCGTCCGTGTCGCAATCGGTGGCCGACCAGATGCTCGCGCAGGCGATCGCCATCTGGAAGACTCGCGGCATCGACGTGAGCCGCCTGCAGGACACGCTCAAAGTCAAGCTCGACACGCTAAGCGGCAACGCGCTGGCGCTGGCCGGCGGTCAACTCATCACGTTGTCCAGCGATGCAGCGCACTGGGGCTGGTACGTCGACACCACCGCCAGCGACCCGGCCAACGATGCGAACTTCGTGCCAGCCTACGCCGGTGCCAAGCACTTTGCCGCCGCCCCCGGCAGCGCGGCGGAAGGACATGTCGACCTGCTCACGACGCTCGTCGAGCAAGTGGGCGGTCTGTTGAACATCGTCGGCGACGGCAGCGACGACAGCGTGATGAACACCGAGATCCCGACCGGCACGCGGCGTCTGCCTACGCCGGCCGACCTGGTCGCCCCGCCCGTGCATGCGCCGCCGCCGCTGACGTTGGACCAGTACGACGACATGCTGCGAACCACGCGTGCGGAAGCCGCGCCGAACTACAGCCGTCTGGTTGCCGCAGCGCCGATGGACCCGTCCAAGGACATCTTGGTCACGACGGCGGACACCATCGACATCTTCCAGCCCTCCACCGTGTTCGACCCGGGCGCGAACCCGCAGCCGGTTCGCGTTGGCCAGGTCACGGTGGATGAAAAGGGCCGCAAGCTCCAGTTCGCCGGCAGCTATGCCCACCAGATCGTCTTCAGCGAAGACGGCACGCTGGCCTTCATCGCCGGCCGCAACAACCGCATTTACGTCTTCGACACGATGACCCAGGACATCGTGCTGAGCTACGACGTGCAGGGCGCCGGTGCGCCCATCAGCAGTCTGGCCATCAACGACGGCTGGCTCTACGTCAGCGAGGGCAGCAGCTACGGCAACAGCGGCGGCCGCGTCGTTCGGATCAACATCGACTCAGGCCCCGACTTCCTGAAGGTCATGCAGACGCTGACCCTGCCCGGCGTCATCGCGCCGCTAGGTTTCCGCGACATGGCCATCAACAGTGGCCGCTACCTCGCCGTGACCGCGCCGCTGCTGCAGACGACCTCGTCGCGCTCGGGCACGCTGATCGGCGGCAATGTGTACGTCATCGACCTGTACGGTGTCGGCAAGGACAACAACGTGTCCTCGTCCATGGTCACAAAGCTGGACCTGGCCGCGCTGCCGCAGAGCAACCTGGCCAAGGGGCCGCAGTACATCGCGAGCGGCGAGGGCCGAGCGCAGTTCCTCGTCTCCAATTCCAAGGACTACGACTACGGCACGCTGGGCATTACCTTCTCGACGAGTTCGAGCGACGGCACACTGACCGGCTCCGCTGCGGTGACGGGCTCCAAGCTGGTGCCGGACCGCCCGGGCTGGCTGGACGCCAAGTACCAGCTCAACATCCAGCGCTCGGCCGGCTCGGTGATTCTGAACTACCAGGGCAAGACCTATGCGCTGGTGGCCGACTACAACTTCTTCTTCGTCGACGTCCACAGTTACTCGGACGACACGCTGGGCTTTGGCAAGCAGATCGGCGGCAAGATCGGTGTCATCGAGGATCCGTTCGGCGTGAACGGCAAGCCCGTCTTCCTCGGCGCCACCACGCCCATCGTCGGCGTGGCGCTGGACCACCTCATGCTGGACCAGAACGGCATGCTTTACGCCGACGGCTTCGTCGAGGACGAGTCCGGCTACTACACCGGCGGTCAGTACTCCGACCTGATGTACCGCTCGCTCTTCGTGTGGAATGCCAGCCAGCTTGTACAGGCCGCCATCAACGCCAAGGGCCGTCCGCAGACCATCCCGATCGACCGCGACGGCATCGGCGCCCTGAGCAACCAGTACCCGGCAGTGACGCCGGCGCGCTACGACACCGCGGGCGACGGCAAGCTGTTCGGCTGGATCTACGGGGTCGGCGCCTACTCGGCGCAGCAGGCCGTGCCGTCGCTGACGCTGCAGGACGTGCCCAACCTGCAGCAGATGGCACCGAGCGTCTATGAGGCCGCCAAGACCAAGGCAGACAAGGCCGGCGTACCCACCAACACAGGCCCGCTGGTGCTCAGCGATCCGACCGTAGCCGGCACCGTCGAGATGTTCGCCGTGCGCACGATGGCGCAGTTGGTATCGCTGGGCTCCATCATCGTGGGCTCGACCACGCGCATCTTCGGCGGCGACGACTCCGCCTACCAGCAGCAGTACGAGGATGCGCAGACGCTGCTGCGCAACACCGGCTACAGCACCGGGGAAGGCAGCGGCTTCAGCCAGCACGTGGCCAGCTTCGCGCAAGCCACCGACGGGCTCGTGGGCGGCATGACACTGCTCACCACCAACGCAGCCGGCGTGGCGCTGCGCGACGTGAACCTGCTGCACTCGCTGACCACCGGCTCGGTGCCGCCGGACCTGATGTCGCCGACGGAGTTCCTGCAGCTGATCGACAGCAGCCCGTCCGTCGGCGACGTTGCCAACTACATGGCCGTCGCGGCCCTCAAGTACAACCCAGTGACGTTGGCCGCGGAGGGTGTCTACAAGATGGGCGCGGCGATGGTCCAGGGCAACTGGGTCGATGCGCGCAACGAGTTCTACAACCTGATGGCGTTGGTGCTGCCCATGACCGACGTGACGCCGGCGATCAAGCGCCAGCTGCAACTGCGCGTCAAGCAGCTTGACTTCGCCCAGCAGCAGATGCGGCGCGGCGTGGTGGAGAAGTCCTCGCTGAAGGACCTCACGGAGCAGACCACGGGCACCAAGCCTTACACCGTCGAATCTCCGCGTGTGGACTCCAGCGGCGCATCGGTCGGCGACGGCCGTGCGCTGCCGGTCGAGAACTTCGGCAAGACCACAGATGGCGCCATGAAGGCCCCAGGGGCGGACGGCAAGGTGAAATACACCGGCTGCTTCGTGGCAGGCACACCGGTGCAGACGATCAGCGGCGCCGTGCCCATCGAGCAGATCCGGGTCGGCACGATGGTCCTGTCCCAGCCCGAGGACGGCGGCGACATCTCCCACCGCCGAGTGGTGCGAGAGGTGGTGCACGCCAACGAGCCAGTGATGGCCGTGCAATACCGTATCGACGGCGTCGCCGGGTTGCACACGCTATTCGCCACGCCCAACCACCCCTTCTGGGTCGAGGGGCCGGAGGTCGATGGCAAGCACTGGATGGCGGCTGAGTGCCTGGAGCCCTGCATGGTGCTACAGCTGGCCGACGGCCGGCATGCCGAAGTCCATGCGGCGGCACCGTTGCAGCGCACGCAGTACGACGACCTGCTGTTCGCCGCCGATGACCGCGTCGACGTGGGCCAGGTCATCTGCCTGCGCGACGGCGTGCTGCAGGTGGCCGACGCCGAGCGCGTCCGCTCTCTCGACAAGCTGGTGCTGGGCGAGGCCTACACCAGCAAGGTCTACAACTTCGAGGTGGAGGAGTTCCACACCTACTACGTGGGCGACGCGGCGGTCTGGGTGCACAACACCACCTGCGGCATCGAGGTCTCCAGCCAGGCCGTTGGCATCGAGCGCCAGCTCAACCGCACCGAGGCCGGTCGGCAGCTGCACGGCGACCAGCCCTGCTTTGTGGCCGGCACGCTGGTGCACACGAAGGACGGCCCCAAGCCCATCGAGGCGATCCAGGTCGGCGACTGGGTGCTGTCCTACCCGGACGACCAGACGCCACCGGCACGCTTCCGTGAGGCTGGCGAGTACGTCTACAAGCGCGTGACGCGAGCCTTCGCCTTCGACGACAAGCAGGTCTGTGAGGTGTCGATCTTCGACATCCCGAACAACCACGAGGAAACGCTCACCGTCACGCTGAACCACCCCTTCTTCGTGAAGCACAAGGGCTGGGTGGGCGCGGCCGACCTCAACACCCAGTGCACGCTGTACATCCGCAATTTCGCCAACGTGCTGACCGCGCGGCCGACCGCGCTGACGCAGACGGCCCGCGTCTACAACCTGGAGGTGGAAGACTTCCACACCTACTACGTCGGCTCGATCGGCGTGTGGGTGCACAACATGTGCGAGGTGAATCAGCTGCCGAACTACCGCCAGATCGCTGACGAGAACGCGCGCACTGTTTACAAGGACGACAGCTTCCTGTCGAACTGGACCGAAGACTCCCGCGCCAACACCGGAGAGGTGGGCGAAAAGTACGCGAGCCTGGCCATGCGTGAGCAGACCGGCCTCAAGTTCCTGGAGGAGGAAGTGCGCAACGGCGGCCGCAACAACGGCCCCGACATGTGGAACCTCGACCTCGACCCGCAAGCGCTGGGCGGCAAGGCCGTACTGACCGTGTTGGACGCCAAGGGGTCGATCCGCGGCAAGGCCGATGTCAACACGCCCGACCGCGTGTCGCTGTACGCCCGCACGGTCGACTGGATCACGCAGGTCCACAAGACCGGCAAGATCAACGGCGTCGAGATCACCAGCAAGATCGGCAAGGAGCAGTACGCCAAGGCCTGGGAGCTGATGCAGAGCGGTCAACTGGAGATCGTGACGGGCATTGTGTGGGTCGACATGCCGCCTGCTGGTACGGTGGGCAGCCTGGTGGTTCGCTACGTCGCCAACCCGTCCAACAAGCTCGATGCACCCGTGGCCGGCGCCACCGCACCGAGCGTGCTGGACGACGCGACCCTGCACTTCGCCATCGACGCCGCCGCAAACTACTGGCTACAGGCCGGTGCGTCCAGCGCAGCGCTGGCGAGCATCCAGGTAGCCTTCGGCACGCTGGGTGTCGGCGAGGCCGGCGTGACTCAGGGCAACCACATCACCCTGTCGGCCGATGGCGCCGGCTGGGGCTGGTTCGTGGACAGCACGCCCACGCTGGCAGAGGAGTTCGCGGCAGGCGCCAATGCCCAGGCGTTCGAAGCCCTCGACGGCAGCGCCGCGGCGGGCAAGCTTGACCTGCTGACGGTGCTCATCCACGAAATGGGCCACGCCCTGGGCCTGGCCCATGCCGACGGTGCCGACGACGCGATGTCCGCAGTGCTAAAGACCGGCGAGCGGCGCCTGATCGGTGCGGAAGATATCGCCGACCTCCGCGACGCCACGCCCGGCGCCGACCAGGCTTTCGTGACGCACGTGGCCATCCGCGGCACGCCCGCGGCTACCACGCCGGTCGCCACGTCGCCGAGCTACCAGCTCGTCGCCAACCCCACGCTGACGAACGGCGCCTTCGCCGCGCTCGGCGCAGGCTGGATGACCCAGGGTGACGTGCGGCTGACGGCGGACGGCGCGATCCTCGGTGAGAACGGTGGCCGCCAAGCCCGCCTGCTGCAAGCCTTCCAGGTTGGCGCAAACGACCAGTTGCTCAGCTTCACGATCGAAGCGCCGCACCTGCTCGCCAACGCGGCCGGTCCGTCGGACGCCTTCGAAGTGGCCCTGCTCGACGCCGCCACCGGCCTGCCGGTCGCCGGCACCGTCAGCCTCTCCGGCTCCGACGCCCTGCTGAACCTGCAAACCGATGGTCGCGAGCGCCTGGCCAGCACGGTGACACGCCAGACCAACATCGACGGCAGCACGACGTACTTCGTCGCACTGGCGCCGGAGCTCGCCGGCAAAGCGGTGCTCTTGAGCTTCGACCTGCTCGGCTTTGCCGCCCAGGCCAGCACGATGACCGTACGGGACGTGAAGTTGGTGGGGGATGCGCTGGCGGTGGGCGATGCGGCGACGCTGGACGAAGACACCTCGGCCACCGTCGACGTGCTCGCCAACGACCTGCTGTTCGGCGCGACCAACGTCATCGTCGAGCAGGTCGACGGCCCGGCCCACGGGACGCTGACGCTGCTGGCCAACGGCCGGTTCAGCTACCAGCCCGCGGCGAACTTCAATGGCAGCGACAGCTTCAGCTACCGCTTCATCATCGACGGCAAGCCCGGCAACACAGCGACCGTGTCGCTGACGGTGCGCCCGGTCAATGACGCGCCGACGCTGGCCGGCCGCACACTGACCGCGGGCGCGGGCCAGACGCTCGCCTTCGACCCGCTGGCCACGGCCTATGACGTCGACGGCGACACGCTGACGGCGACCATCGTGAACGGCCCGGCGCATGGCGTGCTCAACGTGCTGCCGGACGGCCGCTTCAGCTACAAGTCCACGAGCAACTTCGCCGGGCCGGACAGCTTCAGCTACCAGGTCAGCGACGGTCAGGCGCCCTCCAGCATCGTGACCGTGCGAATCACCGTGACCGCCGACAACACGCCGAACCAGGCGCCGCAGGCTTCCGATAGCCAAGTCGCCGGCACGGAAGACGAAGTGCTGCCGATCAGCTGGGCGCTGTTCGTCGCGCAAGATCCGGACAGCCGACCCGACCTGTTGAAGATCGAGATCACCGGCCTGCCGGCCGACGGCACGCTGCAACGCCAGCAAGCCGACGGCAGCTGGGCCGCCGTGGCTGTTGGCGACCGCTTCAGCGAGGCGGACCTCGCCGTACTCGGCCTGCGCTTCGTGCCAGCGGCGGATGCCTCTGGCGGGTCCGGCTACGCCACGCAGGGCGAAGGGAACCGCCGCGAGCACTACGCCCGCATCGGCTTCAAGGCCTACGACGGCGAGCTGTACAGCGCTGCAGCGAACGTCGTGATTGACATCGCCGCGGTGGCCGATGCGCCGACGCTCGCCGTCACCGGTGGCAACACCATCACTGGGATGGAGGACGCGGCCCTGGCTCTGCACGCCATCGTCGCGGGCCTCGTGGACAACGACGGCTCCGAGACGCTGGTGCTGACGCTGACGGGCCTGCCGGACGGCTTCACGCTCTCCGACGGCACGCGCAGCTTCACGCCCTCGGCCTCGCAGCGTGTAGTCAACCTCGCGGGCTGGCAGCTTGATGCCCTCACGCTGACGCCGCGGCGCGACTTCAACGGCAACGTGGCCCTGCAGCTGCAGGCTACCGCCATCGAAGGCGCCACCGGCAGCTACGCGACGACCACGCAGGCGCTGACCGCGCAGTTCGCCGCAATCGCCGACGCGCCCACGCTGGCGCTGACGGCGCGCGACATCGCCGTCAGCCGCGAGCTGCTGGCGACAAGCTGGGAGACTCCGGCCAATGCCAACGCGCTGGCCAGCGCCGTGGCCGGTCCAGCGCTGGAAGGCTGGACCGTGCTCACGCCGACGACGGGCAAGACGGCAGCGTTCGAGATCTGGGCGGCGGGAGACCGCATGGCCAGTGCCGCCGGCAACAACGTCATCGTGCAGCCGATGACAGGCAATGGCACGCAGTGGCTGGCGCTGCGCAACGGCCGAGGCAACAGCGCCTACCAGACGCTGGGCGTGGAGCGCAACGTCGACACGATCGACGGCGCGGTCTACACGCTGAGCCTCGACTACGCGGGCGGCCTGGGCCTGTCGGCGCAGAACACGCAGATCGGCATCTACGTGGATGGCATCAAGGTCGGTGCCTACGGTGGCACGAGCCCGATGACGGCCCTGAACTGGGAGGCGCTCAGCTTCAAGTTCGCGGGCAACGGCGCCAGCCGAAAGATCACCATCGTGCTCGAAGGCGGGGATACCGTCGCCAGCGGCACGACAGTGCCGCAACGCGGCGCCATGATCGACGACATCCATCTCGTGGAGACGCTGCCCGTGGGCGCGGGCCGGGTCTACGGCCTGGCCGACACGGCGATCGCGTTGCCCGCCTTGGCCGCAGCGCTGACCGACACCTTCGGCACGGAGACACTGGCCTTGACGCTCGACGGCGTGCCTGCGGGTGCGGTGCTCGGCGATGGTGTGCACACGGCCCAGGGCGGCGCGCCCATCGACCTGACGGGCTGGCGCCTGGGGCAGCTCGGCCTCACACCGCCGACTGGGTTCACCGGTGACCTCCGGCTCACCGTGACTGCGGCCAGCCGTGAGACAAGCAACGGCGCCAGTGCCAGCGTGAGCCAGACGATCACGGTGACGGTGCTGGCCGGGGTCTCGGTGGCCACGCCAGCCGGCGTCAACCCCTTCGTCGTGACCGCGTCCGAGGCACAGGTGATGCAGACTCAGGCGGGCAGCTCCGCGCTTCTGCATGCCACGTCGGCAGCGCTGCTGGGCGCGGGCGGAGAGCGGGGCCAGGTCTCCGCTCCCCAGGCCGCCGGCGTGCCGCCCAAGACGGCCGCCGAAATCGCCCGGGACGAGGCCGAACGCGCCCAGGCGCTCAGCGATGCCTGGCTGAAGGCTCTCGAAGAACGTGCCAAGGCCCAATGGCAGCAACTGGTGGGCGGCCGATGATCGTGTTCACGCCTCCAGGCGCCGGCGCCCCCTCCTCCGGGGATGGGCAGGACCGGCCCATCTCCCTAGCATCCGCAGGCCTGCGCGCGGGCGCTGCTTCCTCGTTGTTTCCGGATCCCCGCATGAAAACCAATTTCGTCCTTCGTCGTTGTTTGTCCACCGCCTTGATCGGCCTGTCCGCTGCATTCGCAAGCGTTGCCCATGCCGGCACCGTGACGACCTGGTACGGGGACGCGAACGGCTTCGGCCTGGTCCCGGCCGTCGCCAGCGGCGATCCGTTCCTGTTTTCGGATCTGCCCGGTGCCGCCACGAACGCGGACACCGACGCCTGGATTGCGCGCGATGACGTCGTCCTGCTGCAGGGTGGCTTCAGCGCTGTATTGAACAGCAGCTGGACCGGCCAGTTGCTCGGCGCCTCACTGGAAGTGTTCAGCGGCGGCTGGGGCATGAGCGGTGCTGCCAGCCTCTATGTCAACGGCAGCTTCGTGGGCAATGTCAGCAACGGCACGACCGCCAACGACCCGTTCAACGTGGCGGTCATGGACGTGTTCGACCTGAGCAATGTGCTGAACGGGCTGACCGGCGCCGATCAGATCGAAATCCGCCCGGCGGACGACTACGACGGCGGCGTGGTGGACTACCTTAAGCTGACGTTGAGCGTGCAGGACCCGGCTGGCAATACCGTTCCGGAGCCGGCCAGCCTGGCCCTGGCGAGCATCGCCGTGGCCGGTGTGCTGGCGACACGTCGCCGCCGCCTGGACTGACGCATTTGCGCATACTCGTGCGCCGGCCTTTTCGGCCGGCGCTTTTCGTTTGGGCCGTCTCTTGATCCGACTCCTGCCTCTGCTTTTCGCGCTGCAGTCGCTGCCCGCCGCCGCGCAGACCCTGCCCGAGCTGGCCACCCGTGCCCTCGACGCCGACCCCGCCGTTCGCGCCAGCAGTGCCTCGCTTCGTGCGGCGGACGAACGGCTGTTCCAGGCCCGGGCGGCCTATGGGCCGACGGCCAACTTCACGGCCACGGGCAGCAATAGCCACTACGCCGAGGCGCCCGGATACACGCGCCGGCCAATCCAGTCGGAGCAGTACGTCGTGCAGGTCAACCAGCCGTTGTGGCGCGGCGCGCTGTACCCGGCGCTGCAGGCCGCCGGCAGCCAGCGCGAGCAGGCCGAGAGCGCGCTGATGCAGGCGCGGCTGGAGGCGCAGCAGCGGCTTGCGGAGGCCGTGCTGGAGGTGTTCAAGGCACGCGACGTGCTGGCCCATGCACAAGCGCTGCGCGAAGCCTACGGCGAGCAGCTGGCGGCGGCACGGCGAGGCTTCCAAGTGGGCCGCGCCGCGGCGCCCGAGGTGCGAGAGGCCGAAGCCCGTGTGGACAGCGCGGTGGCACAGGTGCTCGCTGCCGAGGCCGAGCTGGACCTGCGCCAGCAGGTGCTTGCTGAAATCGCCAATGGGCCGACGCCCGCATTGCTCGCGCGCGCCGTCGCACCGGAGGCCTTGCCGGCGCTGCAGGCTGACGGCGTGCTCGACTGGCTGTCTCGCGCCGAGAGCGACAGCCCGCAGTTGCGCCAGGCGCGGCTGGCCGTCGAGGCTGCCGAGGCCGAGGTGCGCAAGGCCTCGCTGGCGCATGCGCCCACCGTGGACCTGAACGCCAGCTACACACGCTCCAACGACAACGGCACGGTCACGAGCATCTTCCCGCGCCGCGGCAACACCGCCGCCATCGGCGCGACGCTGACCATTCCGCTGTTCGCCAGCGGTGCCACGCAGTCCAAGGTCGTCGAGAACCTCGCGTTGCGCGACAAGGCCGCCGGCGAGCTCGACCTGGCGCGCCGGACCCTCGTCATCGGCGTGCGCCAGGCCTTCGTGTCGACGTTGTCGGCGCTGTCGCAGGCCAAGGCGCTGGCCACTGCCGAGCGCTCGCAGGCACTGTCGGTGCGGGCCAACCAGCGCGGCTTCGAGGTGGGCATCAAGACGAATGCTGATGTGCTGGAGGCGCAGGGCAAGCTGTTCGAGGCGCGCCGCGACCTGTCCCGTGCGCGGCATGACGCGTGGGCGAGTTACTTCAAGCTGCGGGCGCTCGCCGGGCAGCTGGGCGACGCGGACTGGGAGGCGCTGGACGCGCAGCTGGTGGCGCACCAGCCGATGCCGATGGGGCGTGCGAAGGACCGCTCATGAGTGATCCCGCACGGCAGCCCGAAGGGAACGCTCGCGTCCCTCTTGGAGGGTCCCGCGATGCCGAGGGCATACGCGTGAGCGACCACGAAGTCGTCCTGCCGCCGCCGTCGGCCACACCGCAGGCCGCCGAGTTGGCGCCGGCCCTGGCGCTGTGGCTGCAGCGCCTGCATGCCGCGGGGCTGGCCTGCCAGGGCGTCGCGCTGCATGCGGCTGATGCCGCCTGGCGCGCGCCGTTCGAGCGGGCCGACGTGGCCGACGCCTGGGCCGAGGCAAGAGCTCGCGTCACGCGCGACAGCCCGGTGGCGCTGAGCCGCGTCGCCACCGGCGAACTGCTGGTTGCCACGCACCTCGCGCTGCCCAGCGGCCATCCGGGCATCGTCGGCGCGCTGCTGAGCCCACCGCACAACGACCGCAGCCTGCAGCTGCTGCTGTTGTCGCTGGGCTGGCTGCAGCTGACACTGTCGGCCGCGAGTCTCGCGCACAACCAGCGCGCGGCCGAGCTGCTGGAGCTGATGGGCCATGTGGCCTCTCAGCGCAACGCCCGTGCCGCGGCGCAAGACTGGGTCAACCGCACTGCCGCCTGGGCGCGACGCGAACTGGCGCCGGCGTCCGCCTTACAGCTGTCGCTGTTCGAGGCGCGGCAGGACCGCACGCACTGGTGGGTGGCCGCCGACGTGTCCCATGCCGAGACAGCCAGCCCGGCCGTACGCACCGCGGGCGAGGTGGCCCAGCGCGCCTACGTCGAAGGCCGCGAGCTGACCGAGGCCGAGGCCTGGGCGCTGCCGCTGCTTGACCAGGGCGAGGTCGTGGCTGTGCTCGTCGCGCAGGGCGAACTGACACCCGCGGCGCTGCAGGTGCTGCGCACCAGTGCCGCGCTGGCCGAGCCGCTGCTGCGGCACTGGCGCGCGGCGGAGCTGCCGCTGCCGCGCCAGACGTGGCGCGCGTTGCGCCGCATCGGCGGCCGCCTGAGCGGCCCGGGCCACTGGGCCTGGAAGGTCGGCGCCGCCGCGGCGGTGCTGATGCTGGCCGTGCTGGTGGGCGTGCCGGTGGACGACCGCGTCACGGCACACACGGTCATCGAGGGCCGCACGCGGCAGCTCGTCACCGCGCCGTTCGAGGGCTTCATCGCCGAGGCGCTGGTGCGGCCGGGTGACCGCGTACGCCAGGGCCAGGTCTTGCTGCGTCTGGACGACCGGGACTTGGTGCTGGAGCAGGCCAAACTGCGCGGCGAACGCGACCAGGCCGCGGGCAAGCTGCGCCAGGCGATGGCCGACCGTGACGCCGCCAACGTGGCGCTGGCCAGCGCCGAGCTGCAGGGATCGGAAGGCCAACTGGCGCTGGTGGAGGCCAAGCTGGCGCGCACGCGGCTCGTCGCGCCGATGGACGGCCTCGTTGTGACCGGCGACTGGGTGCAGCAGCTGGGCGGCCCGGTGGAACTGGGCAAGGAGATGTTCGAGATCGCGTCCGAAGGCTACCGCGTCGTGCTGCACGTGCCCGAGCGCGACATCGCCCGCGTACGCACCGGCCAGCGCGGCGTGCTGCGGCTGGCCGGCCAGCCTCACGAGGGCCACGACTTCGAGGTCAGCCGCGTGACGGCCACGGCCAGCGTGCAGGACGGCACCAACGGCTTCCGCGCCGAGGCGGCGTGGGTGGGCGAGGTACCGCCGCTGAGCCCCGGCATGCAGGGCGTGGCCAAGGTCGTCGTCGGCAAGTCCAACCTGCTGACGATCTGGACGCGCGAGTCGCTGGACTGGCTCCGCCTCAAGCTCTGGCAGTACTGGATCTGAAGCCATGCAAGCGCTGCTGTCCGAGCACTGGCACGCGCTCCGGCATCTGAGGCCGCGCCTGCGCGACGGCGTGCAGCCGCTGCATCGCCTGTTGCGCGGCAAGCCCTGGGTGTTGCTGTCGGACCCGGTCAGCCAGCGCTTCCACCGCATGACGCCCGAGGTCTGGCGAGTGCTGTCGCTGTGCGATGGCCGTCGGACGCTGGACCAGGTGTGGGACGCTGCCTGCGCCGAAGCCGTCGACGGTGGCGCCAGCATCTCGCAGCACGAGCTGGTGCAGCTGGTGTCGGCCCTGCACAGCAACGACCTACTGCAAACGCAGGTGTCGCCCGATGCCGGCGAGGTGTTCGAGCGCTTCGAGCGGCAGCGCAAGGCGAAGTTCAAGCAGAACTGGCTGAACCTGATGAGCCTGCGGCTGCCGCTGTTCTACCCGGACGGCTGGTTCGACAGGCAGCGGTCGCTGGCGCGAGCGCTATTCAGCACGCCGGTGGCGCTGCTGTGGCTGGTGCTGGTGCTGCCGGCCGCATTCCTCGGCGTACAGCACTGGCACGAACTGACCGAGAACCTGTCGGACCGCGTGCTGTCGGCCAGCAACCTGATGCTGCTGTGGTTCGTCTACCCGGTCGTGAAAGCCATCCACGAATGGGCGCACGGCTTGGCCGTAAAGGCGCGGGGCGGCACGGTACGCGAGATTGGCCTGCTGTTCATCATCTTCACGCCAGTGCCGTACGTAGACGCGACGTCGTCGTACGCGTTCCCATCCAAGTGGGCACGGGCGCAGGTGGCCGCGGCGGGCATCATGGCCGAGCTGGCGCTGGGCGCCGTCGCACTGTACGTGTGGCTGGCGGCCGAGCCCGGGCTGCTCACGGCGGTGGTCTACAACGTCATCCTCATCGCGGGCGTGTCCACCGTGCTCGTCAACGGCAACCCGCTGATGCGCTACGACGGCTACTTCATCGCGACCGACCTGCTGGAGCTGCCCAACCTCGCGCAGCGGGCGCAGAGCTACTGGGTCTACCTGAGCGACCGCTGGCTGTTCGGCGCCAGGGACGCGGAGCCGCCGCTGGCATCCACGGGCGAGCGCTGGATCCTCGCGCTGTACGGCGCCATCGCGCCGGTCTACCGCTTTGTCATCACGGTCGGGCTGATCTGGTTCGTCGCCAGCGAGTACCTACTGGTGGGCGCCGTCATGGCCGTCATGGCGGCATGGCAGGCGCTCGTCATGCCAGTGTGGAAGGCCTGGAAGCACCTGGACGAAGGCGGCTCGCTGGCGCGGCGGCGCGGGCTGGCCAAGCGGCGCACGGCGCTCGGGGTGGCCGGCGTGCTGGCGCTGCTGGGCCTCGTGCCGCTGCCGTTCTACTCCGTGCACCAGGGCGTCGTGTGGCTGCCGGACGAGGCGCTGGTACGCACCGACGCGGCAGGGCAGATCAGCGCGGTGCAGGCCGCTCCGGGCAGCACCGTCGCACGCGCCGCGCCACTGCTCACCATCGACAACCTGCCCTTGAAGGCCGAGCTGGCGCAGGCGGCCGCCGCACTGGCCCAGACCGAAGCCACGCTGCGTCGCGCCGAGGTGGCCGAGCCGGCGCGGGCCATCCCGCTACGCACCGAGCTGGCAGCGCGGCAGAAGCGCTTCGAGCAGGCGAGCGCGCGCGTGGCGGCCTTGAGCGTCACCGCCGGCATGGCCGGCCGCTGGGTGCCAGACGCACCAACCGAGCTGACGGGCCGCGCCGTCAAGCGCGGCGAGCTGCTGGGCTACCTTGTAGCCGGCCCGACGGACCGCGTGCGCGTGGCCGTCACGCAGGAGGACGCCGACCTCGTCAAGCACCGCCTGCAGTCGGTGCAGGTGCGGCTGGTACAGACGCCGCATGCAATGCTGGACGCCCACGTGCGGCGCGAGGTGCCGGGCGGCGGCTTCGAGCTGGTGTCGGCAGCACTCGGCTCCACCGGTGGCGGCGAGATCGCCGTGGACCCGTCCAAGGAAGGCGGCAAGCACAGCTTGCGCCGCGTGTTCGACGTCGAGCTGCAGCTGGACCGCCCCTCGCCCAGCGCCGTGTTCGGCGACAAGGTATGGGTGCGCTTCGACCTGGGCGCCACGCCGCTGGCGGTGCAGTGGCTGCTGCGGCTGCGCCAGGCCTTCCTCGCGCGGTTGAGTGTCTGACGTGAGTGAAGCCACCGTCACACGCCCGAGCGCCGCCATGGCCGACCTGCGCTGGCTGCGCGCCCTCGCCGGGCCCGAGTTCCGCCGTGCCGACACGCTGCGCGACGAGCGCGGCGCTGAGACCGACGCGAAACTGGAACGTTGGCTGCGCGACGTGACGGGCTGGCTGCCGGTGCGCAGCGAGTCGGCCGCGAGCATCGCCGCGCTGAACGCCGCCATCGCGGCCCTGCCGCTGCGCGAGGCAAGCGACGCCGAAGTGGCCGGCCGCCTCGCCGCGGCGATGGCCGCGCTACGCGCCCGTGCGGACGATGCCGTCGCACTGGCCAAGGCGCTCGGCAGCGTGGGCGAAGCCGCACGCCGCACGCTGGGCCTGTGGCCACACGCGGTGCAGTTCGCCGGCGCGCGGCTGCTGATCACCGGGCGCCTGGCCGAGATGCGCACCGGCGAAGGCAAGACACTGGTGGCGGCGCTGGCGGCGACCGTCATGGCCGCCAGCGGCGCACGCGTGCACGTCGTCAGCACGAACGACTACCTAGCCGAGCGCGACTACGAGGAGATGGCGCCGCTGTTCGCGTTCTTCGGACTCTCGGCCGGTTTCGTCAAAGGCGGCATGGAGCCGGATGAGCGTCGCAAGGCCTACCGCCATGCCATCTGCTACGTCAGCGGCAAGGAGCTGGTGTTCGACTACCTGAAGGACCGTCTGGCCGGCCACGGCCTGCTCCCTGGCCGCGTGGCGGGCGTGCGCGGCTTCGTGCGTGGCGAGGCGAGCGAGCCGCTCATTCCGGCCTTGCATTTCGCCATCGTCGACGAGGCCGACAGCGTGCTTATCGACGAGGCCCGCACGCCGATGATCATTTCGCAGGAGGCCGAAGGCCTGCACGAGCCGGCGCTGCTGGCCTGGGCCATCCAGGCCGCACGCGGCCTGCGCGCGGGCGAGCATTACGCGCTGAACCTGGCGAACCGCGAGGTCGAGCTGACCGCCGTCGCGCTGGACGTCTGCCCGCCGCTGCCCGAGGGAGTGCGCCCGGTCTGGCGCGCGCGCCCCTGGCGGGAGCAGCTGCTGCGTCAGGCGCTCGCGGCGCTGCATTTCTACGAGCGCGACCAGCACTACATCCTCGCACCGGGCGAGAAGCCCGAAGAGGGCCTGAAAGTGCAGATCGTCGACGAGAGCACCGGTCGCGTGATGCCCGACCGCAGCTGGGAGCAGGGCCTGCACCAGCTCATCGAGGCCAAGGAAGGCGTGCCGCTGACGGCCGGCCGCGACACGCTGGCGCGCATGACCTTCCAGCGCTTCTTCCGCCGCTACTACCTGCTGGCGGGCCTCACTGGCACCGCCGCCGAGGCCGCCACCGAGCTGTGGGCGACCTACCGGCTGCGCGTGCGCCGGCTTCCGACGAACCGGTCCATTCAGCGCCACGAGCTGCCGCCGCGCTGCTTTGCCGATGCCGCCACCAAATGGCAGGCTGTGGCCGACGAGGCCATCGCGGCCGCCGCCCGCGGCCAGGCCGTTCTGGTGGGCACGCGCAGCGTGGAAGCCAGCGAGGCGGTCGCGGCGGTGTTCGCCGCCCGCGGCGTCGAGGCCGTCGTGCTCAATGCGCGGCAGGACGCCGAGGAAGCATCCATCGTGGCGCGCGCGGGCGGCACGGGCCGCATCACCATCGCCACCAACATGGCCGGCCGCGGCACGGACATCAAGCCCGACGCGACGGCGCTGGCGGCGGGCGGCCTGCACGTGATCCTGACCGAGTACCACGAGTCCCCGCGGGTGGACCGCCAGCTCTTCGGCCGCAGCGGCCGCCAGGGCCAGCCCGGAACCGTGCGGGCGATGGTGGCGGCCGACGACCCGCTGTTCAAGACGCTGCCCGGCCCGCTGCGCGCCGCGCTCACCCAGGGCCGTGGCCTGACACTGGCCGTGCGCCTGGCCCAGCGCGATTCCGAACGCCGCGCCTGGCAGGCCCGCAAGCAAACCCTCCGCCAGGATCGCGAGTTGCACCGCATCATCGGCATTGCCGGCTCCACATCATGACTCACCCCCTACGCGCTCCGCGCGCCCCCTCAAGGGGGCACTGCCAGTGGCCCGGCAAAGCCGGTTCCACGGCAGTCGCGCGATCCGTCGCCGTGTCGCGTCGCGACAGGCTCTTCCTCACGATGCTGATGAGCGTCACGTCCTGCGCGTTCGCCCAGGATTACGACTGCATGATCGAGCCCAACCAGACGGTGGAGATCCGCAGCCCCGTCGTCGGCATCCTGGAGCGGGTGCATGCCGGTCGCGGCGAGGCCATCCGCCAGGGCCAGGTGCTCGTCAGCATCGAAAGCAGCGTGGAGGCGAGCGCCGCCGAGTCCGCCAGGGCGCGGGCCGAGGCGCAGGGCCAGGCCGAGCAATCGCGCGCCAAGGTGACCGCACTGCGCGAGAAAGCCCGGCGGCTGCAGGATCTGCTGGCCGAGGAGTTCGTCTCCGCCCAGGCGGTGGAGGATGCGCAGGCCGAGCTGAAGCTGGCCGAGGCCGAACTGAAGACCGCGACCGAGAACAACCAGATCGCCCGGCTGGACCACCGCCAGGCGGTGGACCAGCTGCGCCGCCGCCAGATCCTCGCGCCGTTCAGCGGGGTCGTCGTGGACCAGTACCTCTACCCCGGCGCGCTGATGGACAGCAGCGACACGAAGAAGCCGGTGCTGAAGATCGCGCAGACGAACCCGCTGAAAGTGCAGGCGCTGCTGCCGGTCAAGGCCTTCACGCAAGTCAGGGCCGGCCAGATCGTCACCGTGACGCCCGAGACGCCGTTCGCCGACAAGCCCATCCGCGCCAAGGTGCGCACGGTGGACCGCGTGGTGGACGCCGCGGCCGGCACCTTCGGCATCGTGGCCGAGATCGACAACGCCAAGGGTGAACTTCCGGCAGGGTTACGCTGCCGGGTCAAACTGCAGGCTCCGTGATTCCGCTGGGAGCCTGATGCTCAAGACCCTGCTCGCCCCGCTGCGCTGGCTCCTCCGGGTCGTCCTGGCGCTGCTCATCCTCTTCGAGGAATGGGGCTGGGAGCCGCTGCGCCGCGTGTTCGCGCTGCTGGCGCGGCTGCCGGTCATCCGGCAGGTCGAGGCGCTGCTGAAGCGCCTGCCGCCGCGCTGGGCCGTGGTCGTGCTGGTGCTGCCCAGCCTGCTGATCCTGCCGATCAAGCTCGCCGCGGTGTGGCTGGTGGCCAAGGGCCACGCCCTGCTGGGCGTGGGTGTCATCATCGCCGCCAAGCTGTTTGGCACGGCGCTGCTGGCGTGGCTGTTCCAGCTGATCCAGCCGGCGCTGATGCAGCTGGCCTGGTTTGCACGTGTCTACGAGCGCTGGACGCGCTGGAAGGCCGAGCTGCTGGCGTGGGTGCGAAGCAGCGCGGTGTGGCGCACCGCGCGGGCGATCAAGCTGCGTCTAAAGCGCCTGTTCAGGCGGGGACGATAGCCAGCGACGGCCTGGCGACCCGCAGCCGCTGCTCGCGCTGCGCATCGATCTCGGCGCGGATGGCCGCCAGCGCCTGCTGCCGCTCGTCGCGGTAGAACAGGTTGTAGGACTCGAACGGAATGAGCCGGCCGTCCGGCCGCGCGATGTGGATGCAGCTCTTCTTCAGCGAGCGGATGTCCAGCGACTGCGCATCCATGAACTGCACGATGAGCACGCGGAACACGTCGCGGTAGCTGAGCTGCGGCGCGACGATCTTCGGCAGGCAGCACAGCAGCTCGGACAGGCAGTTGGCACCGCTCTCCGGCGAGTGGTTGGTGGAGAACAGCTTGAACACGGCTGCCTTCAGCGCCGGGTCACCCTCAAAGACGATGGTGCTGCGGTCGCCGGACAGCAGCGTGGCGGGGTCCAGGTAGCGCGTCAGCGGCACGAGGCCGCTCTTGGCATCCTGGCTGCGGATGGCATAGGCCATCGCCAGCGTGTCGGGGTTGCACGGCACGGGCAGCACGTCGGCCGGTGTGAAGACGCCACTCTGCTCGGCAATGCGGCGGCGCAGCTCGCTCACCGTGAGGCGGTGCTTCGCGGCGTCGTAGGCCTCCACGCGGCCGGCGTTCTGGATGGGCTGCAGCGTCACGCCGCGCACGCATGAAAACGACTGGCCGTGGCGGATCACGTCGCCGATCTCGTCGTCGTTGACGCCGCGCTTGACCGTCATCACCAGCGTGGTGGACAGCCCCAGCGCCTCCAGCCGCGACAGCGCCTCGTCGTGCGGCCGGCGCAGGTCGGCGCCGCGCAAGTCCATCAGCGCGTCCCGCTTGAGCGAGTCGAACTGCAGGTAGACCTCCAGGCCCGGCGCGTAGCTGGCCAGCCGCTCGGCGAAGGCCGCGTCCTGCGCGAGGCGCAGCCCGTTGGTGTTGACCATCAGGTGCTTGATGGGGCGCGCCTTGGCCGCGTCGAGGATGTCGAAGAACTGCGGGTGCAGCGTGGGCTCGCCGCCGCTGAGCTGCACGACATCAGCCTCGCCCTCGCTGGCGACGATGGCTTCCAGCATCGCGATCACCTCGTTCAGCGAGCGATGCGTCAGCCGCTCAGGTCCGGAGGCCGCGTAGCAGGTGGGACAGCGCAGGTTGCAGTGGTCGCTGATCTCGACGATGGACAGACAGCTGTGCTGCATATGGTCGGGGCACAGCCCGCAGTCATAGGGGCAGCCGTAGGCCATCGGCGTGGCGAAGCGCTGCGGCATCTCGGGCGGCTTCACGTACACCTCGCGGCACAGGCGGTAGTAGTCAGCGTCGTCGCTGACGAGCACGCGCTCGGTGCCATGCGCGGGGCACCACTTGTCCATGAAGACCTGGCCGTCCTTGATGACGATCTTGGCCTCGACGGGCCGCAGGCAGGTGGTGCAGACCGACTGCGTCGTGTCGTAGAACAGGTAGGGGCGGACTTTGCGGGTCATGCGGTTTGGCGCGTGGCGCGCCGCGTGAGGGGCAGGTAGACGGCGAGGGCCGCGAGGCAGGTCCACTGAATGCCGGACAGGCCTAGCGGGTACGCGACGGGCACGGGCTTGAGAAACTCGACGGCAAAGCGCCACAGCAGGTAGGCGTTCAGGAACAACTTGAACGCGAGGCCTGGCGTCGCGAAGCGCGAACGGCTCAGCGCCCAGCCGAGCGGCAGCACGACGGCGATCTCGTAGAGCTGCGTGGGATGGCGCGAGATGCCATCGCCAAAATCCACGCCCCACGACAACGAGGTCGGCAGGCCGTAGGTGTCGTCATGCAAGCCGGCGAGGAAGCAGCCGATGCGGCCGATGGCCAGGCCCACCGCGATGGGCCAGACCATCGCATCGCCGGTGCTGCGCGTCTGGCCGGTGAGCTTCTTCGCGATCTCCACGCCGATGAGACCCCCGAGCAGGCCGCCGACGATGCTCTGGCCGGGCCACACCGGCTGGCCCCGCCACATCTCCAGCGCCACGTCGGGCCGCTCGATGAGGAAGACGCCCTTGTTGCCTAAGGCGGCGCCAAGCAGCAGGCCCACCAGCACGGCGAAGTTGCCGGGCGCCAGTGCGCCGCCCGTGGGCTGGCCCCGGAGCGTGGCGCGCCACATCGCAGCGCCCAGGGCCATGCCGGCCCAGGCAAAGCCGCTATGCGCCCAGGCGGCCTGGTCGGCGGAGAGGGTCATGCATCATCGGCTGGCGGCGCCGTACGCGTCAGACGCCATAGCATCCACCCGGCCCACGCGGCCACCGCGCCACCGATCAGCAGGCTGGGCACGGCAATGACGAGCGCCGCGCCGGAGTAGTTCTCGATGCCCCCGGCGAACAGGCCGGGCAGCGACATGACGGTGAAGGCCGCGCCGCACAGGCCCATAGCGCCAAAGCCGAGCGTGGCGATGGCGAGGACGGCGATGCCGAGGAAGCGCCAAAGGCGGCCGGGGGTCTCCTGGGTCATGCGGGGTCCTTCCTGGAAGTGCGCCGTGCGAGCAGCGCGTTGAGCTTGTTGACAAAGAACCGGGCCATGAAGAAGCCGCAAATGGCGCTGGGCACCGAGGTGACCAGCAGGCCGAGCGATTGCGCCCCGCCGCGCATGAACACCGCCGGCACGACTGCGACCGTCATGATCCCGCCGCACAGGCCCATGGCACCGAAGCCCAGCAAGCCGATCAGCAGCACGACGATGAGCAGAGCGCGCGCCACGGCGTTCAAGCTTGCGGCGGCGTGAGTAGGCGTGCCACGCGGTCGCGCAACTCCTCCGGCGTCACCGCCTCGGGCCTCAGCGGCTCGCCAACGGTCAATGACACCGGGCTCCACACCCCACGCCGCAGTGGCTTGACCATGGCCTTGCCGCCCTCCACCCGCGAGAAGAAGCTGCCCCACAGGTTGCCCAGCGCCATCGGGATGACGGGCACGTCGGGGCGGCCTTCGAGCAGCTTCATGACGCCACCCTTGAACGGCTGCAGCGTGCCGTCTCGCGTGATGCCGCCTTCGGGGAAGATGCAGACCATCTCGCCATCATCCAGCACGGCGCGGGCAGCGGTAAAGGCGGCCTCATACGTGGCCTGGTCGGTCTTGGCCGGCGCGATGGGGATGGCCTTGGCAAGGTTGAACATCCAGCCCAACACCGGTGTCTTGAAGATCTGGTGGTCCATCAGGAAGCGGATGGGCCGCGGGCTCGCGGCCATCAGCAGCACGGCGTCGACGAAGCTCACGTGGTTGCACACCAGCACGGCCGGGCCGGTCGTCGGCAGGCGCTCGTCATGGTGGATGCGGAAACGGTAGACCAGCCGCGTCAGGATGAACGCCACGAAGCGCAACAGGTACTCCGGCACGATGAGGAAGATGTAGGCCGCCACGACGGCATTGGCGATGCCAACCGCCAGGAAGATTTGCGGGATCGTGAGGCCGGCGCCGAGCATCGCGCCGGCGATGACGGAGCTGGCGATCATGAAGATCGCATTCAGGATGTTGTTGGCCGCGATGATGCGCGCGCGGTGCGTGGGCTTTGCGCGCAGCTGGATCAGCGCGTACATCGGCACGCTGTAGAGGCCAGCGAAGAGTGCCAGAAGGGCCAGGTCGGCCAGCACACGCCAGTGGGCGTGCACCGCGAGGAAGGTGCTGACGCTGTAGGGCTCGGCAGCCGGCAGGCCGGTCGCGGCGAAGTACAGGTCGATGGCGAACACGCTCATGCCGATGGCGCCCAGCGGCACTAGGCCTATCTCGACCTGCCGCTTGGACAGCATCTCGCACAGCAGCGAGCCGATGCCGATGCCGATGGAGAACACCGCGAGCAGCAGCGAGGCCACCTGCGGGCTGCCGTGCAGCACCTCCTTCGCGAACGCGGGGAAGTTGCTGAGGAACACCGCGCCGAAGAACCACATCCACGAGATGCCCAGCAAGGAGCGGAACACTGCCAGCCCCTCATGCGCGAGCTTGAGGTTGCGCCAGGTCTCGGTGAAGGGGTTCCAGTTGATGACGAGGTGCGGGTCGGTCGACGGGCTGGGCGGGATGCCCTGCGCCGTTGCGCGGCCCAGCACGGCCAGAAGAAGGCAGGCCCAGGCCACGTGTTGCGGGCCGACGACGGGCGTGTCGACGAGGATGCCGCCCGCCAGCTGGCCCAGCAGGATGGCCACGAACGTGCCCATCTCCACCATGCCGTTGCCGCCGGTCAGCTCGCGTTCGTTCAGCTGCTGCGGCATGTAGGCGTACTTGACGGGGCCGAACAGCGTGGAGTGCAGGCCCATCAGGAAGACGCAGCCCAGCAGCGCCGGCACGCTCGTCGTGTAGAAGCCCCAGGCGGCGATGGCCATGAAGGCGATCTCCAGGCTCTTGACGAGCTGCATCAGCCGCGCCTTGTCGTGCTTGTCGGCCAGCTGGCCGCTGGTGGCCGAGAACAGCACGTAGGGCAGGATGAACAGCGCGCCGATGACAAGGCCTGCCATCTTGGGCTCCAGCCAGTTGAGCTGCAGCTGGTAAGTCACCATCAGCGTGAACGCGAACTTGAAGACGTTGTCGTTCGCGGCGCCGAGGAACTGTGTCCAGAAGAAGGGCGCGAAACGGCGCTGGCCCAGCAGGGCGAACTGGTTCGGATGCTCGTGGCTCATGGCGTGTTCAATGCGCGTTCAGGCGTGACCGGCTGCGGAGTGTCGGCCAGACCCGCGCGAGGCAGCCACACAAACATCGAGTCCACGGTGACCGTGTCGATGTGGCTGCTGAAGCGGCGGGCGCTCGGATGATCGTCGAAGGCGATGTTGGCGCGGGTGAGCCGGCCGCCCAGCCGTGTCAGCGTGGATAGGTGCAGGTCGGTAGGCTCGTAGCCCCGGTCCTTGAGCCAGTCCTGCGCAGCCCGGCGGCTGACCACGCCGGGCGCCGCCGCCGCGGCCAGCGTCTCCAGCGCCCACTGGTTGCTCTGCTGGTAGGTCGTGCCGAAGGCGTAGGCCACCATGCTGTAGCGGCGCTCATGCAGGCGCGAGGCCCGCGCGTTGTCGGTCAGCACCGGCAGCAGCGCCTGCTGCAGCGCGGGCTTCAGCACGACGTAGGCGGCGGCGTAGCGGAACGGGTTGTCCAGGAAGAACTCGCCCAGGCCCTGACGGAAGAGCTCGGCATGGTCGGTGCCGCACTGGTTGAGCTTGTGCACCACGCGCCAGACACCGGCCTGCGGGTCCTTGTAGGCGAAGCCCAGGTGCGACCACTGCAGGCCGTACTTCGACAGATCCTGCCCCGCACGGGCCAGCAGAACGACCTGCGCGCCGCTTGCGTCCAGCTGCCGAGCCGTGGCCTGCGCAAGGTTCAATCCCTGCACGACCTGGCGCACGGTGAGCGGCTTGTCTTCGCAGCTGCGGCCGGCGTGGGCCGCGGTCGCGATGACCAGCGCCGCAGCGACGAGGCAGCACTTCAACGGCTCACCCGCTCGTTGTGGAGCAGCGCCTTGCCGATCTCGTTCGGGATGAAGGCGATGACCTCGCCTGCCGCCGAAAGCACGGCACCGGTGCCGATGACCGACACCGTCACCGCCGCGCCCGCGGAGATGACGACGCCCTCGGCCAGCTTGCCGGCGACCTTGACGCTGAGGCGCGCACCGTCGGACGCACGCTCCAGCACCCAGACCGTAGCACCGCCGACGACCTCCACGCTGACGACGGTCAGCGTCACGCCGGCCGAGAACAGGCCCACGGGGACGGCGCTCAACGCCACGCCGGTGGCACTGACCGCGCCGACCGACAGCGCCACCGGCGCCAGTGACAGCGCCGTGCTGGCCTCGGACGGGTCGTTGTGGGCCCGGGCCGGCAGGGCCAGGGCCAGGGACAGTGCACTCAGGACGAACAGGTGTTTCATGGACAGCTCTCCCAGTTACTGGGCGTCGCCCTGCGTCTGCATCGCCTCGCGGCGGCCTTGCAGGCGGGCGTCCGCCATGTCGGCCTCGTGCGCGTCGCGCAGCATCTTGGCCAGGGTGAAGACGTTGGAGATCAGGTACAGCCAGCAGACGCCCAGGTACGCCTTCCACACCGGCTGGATCTCCATGCGCCACAGGCCCCAGGCGGTCAGGGCCATGGCGAGCGCGAAGCCGCTCCAGACAACGAGACGCCACATCGGCGTGTCGACCCGGCGATCCTGGTTGTCGCGGATGAACTTGACCAGCGCGAAGGCCGTGGACAGGCAGAACACATAGCCCATCACCATGAAGGCCCGGTCCAGGTCTTGACCCGGCAGCCACGCCAGGCCCGAGCCACACAGCATGACGCTGAGCCCGAAGGACACCCAGACCTGCAGGCGCCAGGCACCGGTGTCGCGATGGATGAGGGTGGAGGCGGGGCGCATTGAAATGACTCCCTGTCGGTGCTGTTTGAACGGCCGCGATGTTGCGCGATGCCCGGGCCAGCGAACTCGGGAATAGTTCCGAGGCGCACCGCGAGCGCCGGCCGGTAGCAGCTCGCGCTACCGAATTGCCGATTTCCACAGCCAAGGCGCGTCTGCGGCGCGTCATGCGCTACCGTTCGCACCCATGTCGAGCACCCAATCCCTCGTGGCCCTCATCAAGGCTGAACTGAAGGCTCAGGGCCTAAGCTACGCAGCGTTGGCACAGGCGCTGGGCCTGTCGGAGTCCAGCGTGAAGCGCATGCTGGCGCCGGGCGGCGAGATGCCGCTGTCACGCGTGGACGAGATCTGCCGCGTGCTGAAGCTGGAGTTCGCTGAGCTGGCCGGCCGCCTGGCCAACCAGGCGCCGGCACAGCGCGAGCTGAGCCTGGCGCAGGAGCAGGCGGTCGTGGCCGACCCCAAACTGCTGCTGGTGGCCATCTGCTGCCTGAGCCTTTGGACACTGGAGGACGTGCTGGCGCGCTACCGCCTCAGCGAGGCGGATGCCGTCGCGGCGCTGGCCAAGCTGGACCGGCTGGGCGTCATCGAGCTCCGCCCGCACAACCGCTACCGGCTCAAGGTGGCCAAGACGCTGCGCTGGCGGCCGCAGGGGCCGGTGATGCAGTTCTTCCGCGAGCGCGTCATGGCCGACTTCTTTGCCGGCGGCTTCGACGGCGAGGGCGAACTGCTGACGCTGGTGCACGGCGAGTTCGGCGCCAGACATGCGCGCGAGCTGGCCGTGCGGCTGCAGCGAACGGCTGACGACTTCGCCCGCCAGCACCTGCTGGACCAGAAGCTGCCAGCCGCCGAGAAGCGGCCGTACAGCGTCGTCATTGGGTTGCGGTCCTGGGTGTTTGAGGCGTTTCGGGACCTGGAACGCTCGGGGCTCGGGCGGCGGCGCGGCTGACGACGCACCACCGCCCGTGGCATCAACGCCGCGCGCTCGCGCTCCCGCGCGGGGCGGCGAACGGCTGCACGCGGCCATTGACCTCGATCTGCAGGCTGCCGTTGGCAAAGTAAAGCCGGCCGACCTGCGTGCCGTTGCTGCTCAGCGTGATCTCGCCGCTGCCGCCGGCAAGCCCGCCGTTGGTGCCGCCGAAGGTCAGCGTCAGTGCGCCCTGGGCCAGGTAGGGCGTGCTACCCACGCTAAAGGCGAAGCTGTTGTAGCTGACGCGCGTGCCGGTCGGCACACCGTCGCTGAGGCGCGTCGTCGAGCCCACCGACAGGCCGCCGCCGGCCAGCGTGGCGCGCAGGCCCAGCAGGTTGTTGGCAATGCTGGAGCCGGCCGTCGGCGTCAGCGCGGCGCTCTGCGTAAGGCTGGTGCCGTCCTGACTGCCGGTCAGCGTGACGGTCGCGCCGCCGTCGACCGTGTAGTCGCTGTCGCCGGCCACATCCGCCATGCGCAGGCTGGACAGCGTGACGGTCGCGCTGCCGTTGACCGGCGCGCTCAGGCTGCTCAGGCGGTAGTCGGCCGTACCGCTGCCGTTGTAGCGGGTGCCGTCGCTGACGCAGTCGGTGAAGCGCGTGGCCAGCACGCCGTTCGCAGGCAGCGCCTGGCCCACGGTGACGGCCGCGCCGCCCAGCGTCGCGCTGACGCTGCCGGTCTGGCAGACGGCACTGGCAGCGAGCACGAGGCCGTTGTCGTCGGCCACCTCCAGCGGCGCGCCGACGGCCTGCAGCCAGACGCTGCCGGCACCCAGCAGGCGCATCAGGTTGGCCTGCTCGGTGTCGTTGCCGGCCGGCTTGACGGTCAGCAGCGCGGTGCTGCTGACCACCTCGCCCTGCGAGTTGCTCAGCTTGACGCTGAACAGCGCGCCGTCGTCGCCCGCCGCGAGTGCCGGCGTCGTGTACGTCTGGCCGGTCGCACCGGCGATGACCGCACCGTTCTTCAGCCATTGGTAGGTGGGCGCGGGGTTGCCGTTGCCCAACACGAGGAAGGTGGCCGTCTGGCCCACCGTCGCCGTGACGGCGACCGGCTGCGCGGTGATGACCGGCGCGGCCGGCACGGTGCCGGTGACGCTCAGCAGCGCCGGGGCGCTGGTGGCGCTGCCGTAGGCGTTGCGCACCACGACGCGGTACAGCGCGCCCTGGTCGGCCAGCGCCAGCGCGGGCGTCGTGTACGCCGCCGCCGTCGCGCCGGCGATGTCCACGCCATTGCGCTGCCACTGGTAGGTCAGTGGCGCACTGCCGACGACGGTGACGGCGAAGCTGGCCGTCTCGCCAACGCGGGCGCTGGCATCGCGCGGCTGTTCCGTGACAACGGGCAGCGTCGCCGGGTTGACGTGCAGCACCGCGGCGCCGCTGGTGACCTGGCCTTGGCTGTTGCGCACGACGACCGTGTAGCGAGCGCCGTCATCGGCCAGCGCGGCGTAGAAGCTCAGTGTGTCGAAGGTCTCGCCCGGCATGTCGACGCCGTTGCGCTGCCACTGGTAGCGCAGCGCGCCGCCGCTGGCACTGACACGGAAGTAGACGAACTGGCCGGCCACGACCGTGCGGTCCACCGGCGACGTAACAATCTGCGGCGCGGCCGCATCGGCCAGCACCAGGCAGTTGGGCAGCGTGATGTCGGTGGCCGACGGGCCGACGGTGATCGTCGGCGTGGAGCGCTGGTCCAGCGTGGCGAGCAGCTCGGCCAGCGAGTTCTTGCGAATCGGCACGCGGAACTTGCCGTTCGTGTCCGTCACGTCGTAGCTCATGCCGGAGTAGTCGATGCCCGAGGTCTGCACAAGGGCCCACGCGGCCGGCTTGCCGGCGCTGTCGTTGACGCAGCCGTTGACGAAGATGGTGTCCGTCTCGATGTCAGCGTTCCAGCTGCTGAAGTGGCTGACGGTACCTTCGTAGTAGCTGCCCGCGGCCGTGACCCTCAGCGTGGCCTGGCCCTCTTGCACCCATTGGCCGGTCGTCTCGTCCAGGTGGAACAGCGGCACGGTGGCCGGCGGCGCGGCCGAGCGCGTGGCCAGCGGGATGCGGATCGTGGCCGTCGTGCCGGCCTTAAGGTTGACCTTGTTGCCGCCTGCGTCGCGCAGGTCCACCGTGATCGCGCCGAAGCTCTCGATCGCGCGGCCCGTGCTGGCGACATAGCGGCCAGGCATCGCGCCGGGGTTACGCGCGGGGTCGATGACGCTGAGCCGCGCGCTGAGCGTGCCGGTAGCGGCCGTGCTGCTGCCGTCGACGACGAAGCCGTTGGCCGGCAGGTCCACCGCGGCCAGCGAGTTGGCGACGCTCAGCGTCCCGGGCGTGGCGGCGTTGAAGGTCTGCGCGGCGCCGGCGGCGACGAGGCGCTGCGTGATCTGCGTGGTTTGGTTGGCCGCCACGGGCAGCGGCCGCACGACGTCGAGGTGGCCATCGGCCTGGATGCGCAGCACGACGCTGGCGGCGGGTGCCAGGCCGCCGAGCGTGAAGCGGCCCTGTGCATCGCTGGTGGCGGTGGCGCCGGCGGCCGTGATGCGGGCACCGGCGACGGGGCTGGCATCGGCGGCGCTTAGCACCTGGCCGGTGATCTGGCCGGTGGTGACGGGCGCCGGGGGCTCCGGCGTTGGCGGGTTGCTGCTGCTGCCACCGCCGCAGCCGATCAATGAGAGCGCCACACAGGCGCTGGCAAAAGCGCCACGCAGGCGCTGAACGACGATGGGCATGGGTCTCCCTGGAAACTGCATGGACTCGGGCGTTGTGTGGCCCGTCGCGGCTCCGCGGATGCAGAGCGGGCGGCAGTGTAGGAAGCGCGCGGCGTCGCCCCCAGGGTTGTCCCCTAGAACCACAGGCCCCGCGACCGGGGGGTCACCAAAATTCCCAGCGCCCCGTTGTCACGACCCACACGCCCAGCAGCCCGTTCGTCACGGCATGGGCGATGACGGCCGTCCACAGCTTGCCGGTGCGGCGGTACAGCAGCGCATAGGCCAGCCCCGCGATGATGGCCGCCAGCCATAGCGTGTGCGCCAGCGTGAAGACGAAGGTGGACAGCACGACGGCCTTCAGGCCCACGGTCTGCGGGTCCACGCGCTCGAAGCCCGGGTGCTGGATCCAGCGCATCAGGAACGAGCGCCAGAACAGCTCCTCCATGACCGGCACGACGAGTGCCGCCCCCGTCAGCCGCAATGCGATCAATGGCCAGATGGGCTGGCCGGCCGCGTCCAGCGGCACGAAGGTGGCCGTGGCGGTGCCGAGCTGCATCCATGGAGCGTCCAGCCGCACCCACACCGCGAAGACGGCGATGCCGACGACGACGGCCCAGCCGGCCTCGCGCGCGTCGGGCAGCGTCTGCCGCACCAGCTCGCCATAACCGCGCCAGTACCAAGCCAGCAGGCCCGCCACGACGAGCGCCTGGACGCCGTAGATCCAGCGGGCATCGAGACCGAGGTCGGCCGGCAAGTAGCCGCGCAGCGCGAGCAGGGCCATGAAGACGGCGAAGGGAATGCTGCGGGCGAGGGCGGCGGGGCTGAGGGCGGGCGGGGCGGCAGGCATGGTCGTCGGCCAGCTTAGCGGCGGCCCATGACAGCCCCACGGCCGGCTGCCCCCTAAGGCGGGGCCCTCCCCCCGAGGCGCAGGGTCGGCAGCCGGCCGCCGATTCACGGGACACTCGCGGACATGACGACGCCGCCAAGCCGCTCCGACCTGCACCCTTCCGCGGCCCCGCTGCGCGCCGGCCTCATCGGCTTCGGCTATGCCGGCGCCACCTTCCACGCGCCGCTGATCCGCGCCACGCCCGGCCTGTCGCTCACCGCCGTCGCCAGCAGCGACGCCGGCAAGGTGGCGCGGGCGCTGGGGCCCGACGTGGCCGTCTGCGCGGCCGACGCGCTCATCGCCCGCGACGACATCGACCTCGTCGTCATCGCCAGCCCCAACCGCACGCACCATCCGCTGGCGCGGCAGGCGCTGGAGGCCGGCCGCCACGTCGTCATCGACAAGCCGTTCGCGCTCGACGCTCAAGAGGCAGCCGGGCTTGTGGCGCTGGCCGAGCGCCAGGGCCGGCTGCTGAGCGTCTTCCACAACCGCCGCTGGGACAGCGACTTCCTCGCGCTGCGCCGGCTGCTGGCGGACGGCCGCGTGGGCCGGCCCGTCGAGCTGGCGTCGCACTTCGACCGCTTCCGCCCCGCCGTGCGCGACCGCTGGCGCGAGCGCGACGAACCTGGCGCCGGCCTGTGGATGGACCTCGGCCCGCATCTGCTGGACCAGACCGTGCAGCTGTTCGGCCCGCCCGCCGCGCTGACGCTGGACCGCGTGCGCGCCCGCGACGGCGCGCCGGTGGACGACGGCTTCACCGCCCGGCTGCGCTGGGCCGGTGGGCCCTACGACGGCCTGCGCGTGACGCTCGCCGCCAGCATGCTTGCCGCTGCGCCGCGGCCGCGCTTCTTGCTGTATGGCACGGCCGGCAGCTGGCAGGTCGAGGGGCTGGACGGCCAGGAGGCCGACCTGAAGAGCGGCGCCCGTGCACCCTGCGCCGCTGATTGGGGTCTGGAGGCGCGGCATGCACGGCTTTTCACTGGCGATGACGCTCCCGTCCAACCCGAGCCGCTGCCGCGCGGTGACTACCCGGCCTACTACGACGGTCTGCGCGACGCGCTGCTCGGACACGGCCAGCCACCGGTCTCCGCGCATGAAGCGCTGGCCGTGCAGCGGCTGCTGGACGCCGGCGTGGCCAGCGACGCGAGCCGCCAGGAAGTGGCGTTAGCCTGATCGTGACCGAAACCACGCCCCGCGCCGGAAACTGCGCCGGCCTGCGCCGCAGGCCGGCGGAAGCGGTGCTTTTCGACAGCGGCGGTGGCCGGTGCCGGACTATCTTGCAGGCCATGCCGCACCGCCGCTCCCGCCCCAGTCCGCTACCCAGCTTCGGGCCACGCCGCATCCGCCGTGATCACGAGGCCGACCGCCTGGTGCTCGACGAGCCCGTCCCCTGCGACGGGCGCCCGGTGCCGGTTGCTCTGGAGCAGCTGGAGCGCTTCTCCGCGCTGATGGCCTCCCAGGGCTGGCCGGCGCATGTCTCGCGGCTGGCGTATGACCGGATCTACGCTGGCGAGCGCTTCGGCTTTGCGAAGCGTGTGGGCCGGGGGGAGTTGCCGGGGTTGGCGCGAGCGTTGGTCGCGGCGTGGCGGGCGAGTCGCTGCGTGCCGCCGCGCAATGCCCCAAAGGCCTAGAGGCCACCCGGTACCATGCTGCATGGGCTCGAAACACTCACTTTGGCAAGCCAATTGGCAGATTGATCAACTGGAAGGCCTCGCCTTGCACGACACAGGCTTGAGAGTTCGCCTGAACAACGGGGTCGGAGTTGCCGAGAACGCAGCTGAAGTCGCTCAAGCCATGGAGCCACAGCACGGCGCGCACAACGCGAGCGCTATGGTGCAACGCCTAGTCCGAGAAGGGGAGCAACTCCTCATTGATCCAAACTCTCGCGGCTGGCGCGGCAAGGATCGCAGAGAGTGAGCTGGTTGGGCGAGTCAAGCGCCGGCGCGAAGCCACTGATGCCTAACGCGTTCAAGCCCCGACCCGCTACGGCAAGCCCTGAAAGGCCCGGCGGCGCCATAGCAAGTACCGTCGCCGCCGCCCTGCCTTACAAGGCTCGCCTCTGCGGTTGGGGTTCACTCGAACGTTGAGCCGCATGGTTACCCGACGCTTCGCCATCGCTGCCCTCTCCATCTTGACTGCTTCTCCTTCCTACGCTGGAGCCTGGGGTCCGGGGAGCTTCGAGAACGATGGTGCGTTGGACTGGATCATTGATTTCGCACGAGCACCCTCTGTGGAGTTTGTTCGCTCGTCATTGGAACGAGCGTTGGCAGATGGAGTGATAGATAGTCTCCACGGTCAAGCCGCGCTTGCCGCTGCCGAAGTCGTCGCAAGCGGCGTCACCAGCTCTACGCAACTCCTTCCCGCCGAGATTCAACAACCGGCGGCCGCTATCGCGGCAAACGTTAAGCAGCTAGCTCCGCTGGCCACTAAGGCCGTAAGGAGCGTCGCCAGTCAGGATTCAGAGCTAAGGCATCTTTGGGGTGAGCGGCAGGAGTCGAACGCGCGCTGGCACGCGCAGGTTGAGGACCTCCTTCGCCGTTTGTCATCACATGCGGCCCAACCTCTCATTGCACCAGGTGGCAGTGTCAGCCGGTGAATTCGTTAGGCGCTTGAGGGAACCGCCAAAGGGAATCCAAGGTCGAGAGGAATAAGAATCAATGCCATTCGTCGTCACCGAGTCCTGCATCAAGTGCAAGTACACAGACTGCGTGAACGTCTGTCCGATGGAATGCTTCGTAGAAGGTCCGAATTTCATGGTGATCGATCCAGCCGAATGCATCGATTGCTCGGTCTGTGTTCCTGAGTGCCCCGTTGGTGCCATCGTCAATGCCAACGAGATTCCGGAAGAACAAGCCGCGTTTGTAGAAATCAATGCGCAACTGGCCAAAGATCCGAGCTGGAAGCAAATCACTCGCTCAAGGTCACCGCTCGCAGATCATGAAGCTTGGGTCGGCGTTCCTGGCAAGCTGGCGCATCTGCAGCTCAATTGGTAGCCGTCACCTGATGCGCTAACTTGGAAGCCACCTCGAGCGCAGGCGCGAGTGTCCCGCCTCCCTTACCCATGCCACCGCCGCGTCGCCCGCCGGACGACCTCGGGCAGCAGGTGGTTCTCCTCCTCGATGCGCCGCAGCCACGCCGCGTCGTTGCCCACGCCGTGGATCTCCCGCCGCAGGTATTGCAGCGCCGCCTCGGCGCGCAGGTCAGCGGCGTGCGGGTCGAGCCGGCTCAGCACCTGGTCCAGGTCGTCGCGCAGCACGCGGTGCTCGCCGGTCTCCGGGTCCACGAAGGTGCCGTCCAGCCCGAAGCGGCAGGCCTGGAAGCGGTTGAAGGTGTAAGGCAGGTAGTCGTCCTCGCTGAGCGTGAACGGCTTCGCGACGGTGATCCAGCGCGCCAGGCACTGGATGAAGCCGGCGATGGCGGCCGCCTTCTCGATGGTCAGCGGCGTGTCCAGCACGCGGACCTCGATGGTGCCGAACTCGGGCTTGGGCCGGATGTCCCAGTAGAAGTCCTTCATGCCCGCGACGACGCCGGTGCGCGTCATCTTGGTGAAGTAGCGCTCGAACTCGCTCCAGGTCTGAACGAACGGCGCGCGGCCCGACAGCGGGAAGGCGAAAACCGAGTTCAGCCGCGCCGAGTCGAAGCCCGTGTCCTCGCCCTGCACGAATGGCGACGAGGCCGCGAGCGCGATCAGGTGCGGGATGAAGCGGCTCATGCCGTGCAACAGCACCAGGGCCTCGTCGGCGCTTGGGCAACCGATGTGCACGTGCTGGCCGAAGATCGTGAATTGCTTGGACAGGTAGCCGTACAGCGACGACAGCTCGTGAAAGCGCGGCGTCTCAAAGATGCGCTGGCGCTTCCAGTGCTGGAAGGGGTGGGTGCCGCCGCCGCACAGACTCACGTCCAGCCGCTCGGCGCAGTCCACCAGCGCATCGCGGATCTGGCCCAGCTCCGACAGCACCTGGTTAAAGCCCGTGCAGACGCCGGTCGACAGCTCGATCATGCTGCTGGTGATCTCCGGCGTGATGTTGCCGGGGATGCTGTGCGTCTTCACCAGCCGCAGCAGGTCGCCGGAGACGGGCGCGAGGTCGTAGTCATCGTTGTTGACGATCTGCAGTTCCAGCTCGACGCCCAGCGTCAGCGGCTGTGAGGTGGAGAAGATGCCCAGGCTCATTCGCCGGCCTCCTGTTTGTTGCGTCGCACACGCCGGGGCGCCGGCGGCAGCTCGCCCGCGTACCGCAGCGCGAACTGGACCGCGATGGGCCCGATGAGTTCCAGCACCGCGATGCTGGCCAGGATGATGGGCACGGCGCCTGCGGCAAGCTCGGGCTCGCCGCGCATCAGCTCGCTGAGCATGACCAGCGCCGTGCCGGACAGCGGCGTCATCGTGATGGACAGCGCCAGGCCCTGGCGCCAGCTGGCCTTGGCCCAGGGCGCGAACGCGTTGATGGCCAGCGTCTTGGCGATAAAGCGCGCCGCCATCAGCGCCAGCGCGGCGAAGCCGCCGGCCACCAGCACCGCGGGCGACCAGGCCGAACCGACGATGACGAACAGCATCAGCACCAGCGCGCCGCCCGACGTGCCGAAGTGACGCGGCCACACCCACGGCCGCTCGCTGGTGTTGCGCAGCAGCAGGCCGGCCAGCAGCGGCATCAGCAGCGTGGACACGCCGATGGCGCGCGCCGCGACGATGGCGAAGGCGACCAGCCCGAACAGCAGCAGCGCTGCGCTCTCGTTGCGCAGATCCAGCCGCCGCGCGGCCAGGTAGGTGCCGCCCGCCAGCAGCGCGGCCACGCCCAGCGTCGTCAGCAGCGAGATGGCCAGACCCGCCAGCGCCTGCGGCAGGCTGCCGCCGTCGTCGGCTGCCCACCAGGTGCGCATCAGCGTGAGCGCCACCACTGCGTAGAAGGTGTTCAGCGCGGTCAGCAGCTGCGCGCGCTGCGTGACCTGGCCCTCGGCGCCCAGCTCCAGCGACACACGGCCAGACACGGCCGCCGGTGCCGGCATGGCCAGGATGGCGCAAGCCACGGCAGCGGCCCAGTTCACATCGAATAGCCGCAGCACCGCCGCCACGGCGACGGCACTCAACAGCGCCTCGGCCAAGCTGGTGGCCAGCAGCCCCGGGTTGCGCCGCAGCCAGCGCAGGTTCACGCGGCTGCCAATCTCGAACAGCAGCAGGCCCAGCGCCAGGTCGGTCACCGTCTGCGCGGCGCCGGACAGCGGCAGCGCCACTCCGTGTCCGACGGAGGCGGCCAGGCAGCCGGCCAGCGTGTAGCCCACCACGCGCGGCAGCCGCGTCGTCGCGGCAATGAATTCGCCCGCCAGCGCGCCGGCCAGCAGCACACCAACGACGAACATCAACTCGCTGGATGGCGTGACGGCGAGGCCCGCCCACACCCGGGCGCCACTGTCGAGTGCAGTCATGCGCTCTCCCTTGAAATGCTTAGCCGGGCGAGCCTAGACGTCCCATGGATGTCGCCTTGTAGGCGAACACGCCGAAATAACTCTCGCAGAATGCGGGGCATGCAGCTGCTCAGCGTGAACACCGCCGCCGTCGAACGCTTCGTCGCGACCGACGGCCAGTCCCTCCACTCCGCCATCCGTAAGCGCGCCCGCGAGGGCAGCGTCGCCGTGCAGCCGCTGGGGCTGGCGGGCGACGCGCAGGCCGATCTCAGCGTGCACGGCGGGCTGTCCAAGGCCATTTACGCCTACCCGCACGAGCACTACGCCTTCTGGACGACCGTGCGCCAGCAGGCCCGCGTGACCGGCGCGCTGCAGCCGGGCGACATGGGCGAGAACCTGACGATCATGGGCCTGCTGGAGACGCGCGTGTGGATCGGCGACGTGCTGCGCTTCGGCGACTGCGAGCTGGTCGTCTCCGAGCCCCGCCAGCCCTGCTTCAAGTTCAACGCCCACATGGGCTTCAACCAGGCCTCCAAGTTGATGGCGCAGAGCGGCTACTGCGGCTTCTACCTGGCCGTGCGGCGCGAGGGCACGTTGGCTGCCGGCGAGGACTTCGAGCTGCTGCCGGGCCCGCGCGAGGTGGGCATTGCCGAGCTGTTCAAAGCCAAGATGAGGAAGAGTTCATGATGCAGCGCCGCCAACTGCTGGCCACTGCCGCACTGCTGCCCGCCTTGAGCCACGCCGGGCCAGCAATGAAGGTCGGCCCGCAACGCGCCATCCGCTCTCTGGCCGCCGCAGCACGCGAGGCCCGTGACGGTAGCGTGATCGAAGTCGACGCCGGCGACTACGTCGCCGACGTGGCCAGCTGGCCGCAGCACGACCTGACGCTGCGCGCGGTGGGCGGACGGGTGCGCGTCATCGCCAACGGCGCCCATGCGCAGGGCAAGGGGCTGTTCGTGACGAGCGGCCGGCGCCAGCGCATCGAGGGCTTCGACTTCATCGGCTGCACGGTGCCCGACCGCAACGGCGCCGGTATCCGACTGGACGCGGGCTCGCTGACGCTGGTGGACTGCGCGTTCCGCGACAACGAGAACGGCCTGCTGGCTTCCAACGAGGCCAGCGCCGAGCTCGACATCATCGACTGCGACTTCGGCCCCATCCTGCTGCGCGACGGCCTCACGCACAACCTCTACGTCGGCGCCATCCAGCGGCTGGCCGTCACGGGCAGCTATTTCCACGGCGGCCTGCTGGGCCACCTGCTGAAGAGCCGCGCAGCCGTCAATCACATCCTCTACAACCGGCTGACCGACGAGATCGGTGGCCGGGCGAGCTACGAGCTGGAGTTCCCCAACGGCGGCATCGCCATCGTCATGGGCAACCTCATCATGCAGGCCTCCACGACGGAGAACCCGCACGTGATCTCCTTCGGCGTGGAGGGCCCGCGTGGCGGCCGGCATGCGCTCCACCTCGTCAACAACACGCTGGTGGACCAGCGGCCCAGCGGCGGCATCTGGCTGCGCGTGACGCCGCCGCGCACCGAGGTGACGCTGGCCAACAATCTGCTGGTCGGCGCGCCCAAGCTGGCGGCCGACGCCTACTGGACGCGGCACGCGAACTTCGCCGCCGACTGGGACGAGTTCGTGCGCCCGCAGCGCGAGGACTTCCGACTCAAGCCCGAGTCGTCACTGCGCGGCAAGGCGCAGGACGCCGGCGAGGCCGAGGGCCTGAAGCTCACGCCGACGCGCGAGTACCGGCACCCGCACACCAGCGTGGCGCTCGGCGGGCCCACACGCCATCCCGGCGCGTTCCAGACCTGAAGCCGCCGGCCGGGCACCCGGCCGGTGATGCCCTGGCCAGTCTCGCGGCTACGCCACCGCCGTCGGATAGTCCGTGTAACCCTCGGCGCCGCCGCCGTACAGCGTCTCCTTGTGCAGCTCGGCCCAGGGCAGGTTGTCGCGCAGGCGGTCCACCAGGTCGGGGTTGCTGATGAACGGCCGGCCGATAGACACCGCGTCGGCCCGGCCGCTGGCGACGGCGTCCAGCGCCATCGTGCGGTCGAAACCGTTGTTGGCGATGTAGGGGCCGTTGAAGCGGCGGCGCAGCTCGGCGTAGTCGAACGGCGCGTTGTCGCGCGGGCCGCCGGTCGCGCCTTCGACGACCTCCAGGAAGGCCAGCTTCAGCGGTGCGAGGCGGTCGGCCACGTGGTTGAACAGGGCCTGCGGGTCGCTATCCTGGCCGATGTCGTTGCTCGGCGTCACGGGCGACAGCCGCAGCGACGTGCGGCCGGGCCCGATGGCCTCGGCCACGGCCGTCATCACCTCGATGAGCAGCCGCGCACGGTTCTCGATGGAGCCGCCGTAGGCATCGGTGCGGTCGTTGGTGCTGTCGCGCAGGAACTGCTCCAGCAGGTAGCCGTTGGCGCTGTGCACCTCGACGCCGTCGAATCCGGCGGCGATGGCGTTGCGCGCGGCCTGCGCATAGTCGGCCACCAGCTGCGGCAGCTCGTCGGTGCGCAAGGCGCGCGGCGTGTCGGTCGGCACCAGCTCGCCGTGGGCGGCATAGGTGCGCGTCTTCGCGGCGCGAGCCGTGGAGGACACCGGCGACTGGCCGCCCGGCTGCAGACGGTTCACCGAAATGCGGCCCACATGCCACAGCTGCACGACGATCCTGCCGCCCTCGGCATGCACGGCGTCGGTCACGCGCTTCCATGCGGCGATCTGCTCGGGCGTGTGGATACCGGGCGTGTCGAAATAGCCCTGGCCGTCGGGGCGGATCTGCGTCGCCTCGGTCAGGATGAGGCCGGCACCGGCACGCTGGCGGTAGTACTCGACGTGCAGGTCGCCCGGCGTCTGCTGCACCGCGCGGTTGCGCGTCAGCGGCGCCATGACGACGCGGTTGGCGAGCTCGATGTCGCCGAAGCGGGCGGGGTCGAAAAGAGTGGTCATTGTGTGGGAGCTGGAAAAGGAAAAACGGCCGCAAGGCTAGGAAATCCGCGGCAGCCTTGCGTGATGTGCGGTTGCTGCGGAGTGTGCTATCTGAACCGCGCCGGCCGGGTTGACGCGGCGCAAGGGCCGGCTTGGCGACAATCGGGCCCATGCTCGCCTACCGCCACGCCTTCCACGCCGGCAACCATGCCGACGTCCTCAAGCACCTCGTGCTGACCCGCGTGCTGCGCTACATGGGTGAAAAGGACAAGCCCTACACCCTCATCGACACGCACGCCGGCGCCGGCGGCTACTCCGTCGAGGGCCGCTACGCGCAGAAGAACGCCGAATACGCTGGCGGCATCGCCCGCATCTACGACAGCCCGGCGCTGCCCGAGCCGCTGGCCGACTACGTCGGCCTCGTGCGTGCCTTCAACCCCGACGGCCAGTTGCGCCAGTACCCCGGCTCGCCGGCCATCGCCAACTTCGTGCTGCGCGAGAACGACCGGCTGCGCGCCTACGAACTGCACCCGACCGATCACCGCATCCTCGCCAGCTACCTCGAGAGCCGGCCCAACACGCAGGTCAGCGACCGAGACGGCTTTGCGGCCATCAAGGCCGAGCTGCCATCGCCCACGCGGCGCGCGGCACTGCTGATGGACCCGCCCTACGAGATCAAGACGGACTACGCCAAGGTACTGACCGCGCTGCGCGAGGCGCTGGAACGCGCACCGGACACTGTCGCCATGGTCTGGTATCCGCAGCTGCAGCTGCTGGAGTCCACCCAGCTCGCGGGCCGGCTGAAGGCCAGCGCGGACGCCGCGGCCAAGAAAGGCTGGCTGCATGTGCGGCTGACGGTGGCCCAGGCGGACGAGCGCGGCTTCGGCATGATGGGCAGCGGCATGTTCGTGGCCAACCCGCCGTACACGCTGCACGACGAGCTGGCCGAATGCCTGCCGCTGCTGGTGGAGCGGCTGGGGCAGTACGACGGCGCGAACTACGTGCTGGAGCAGAAGGCCGTCTGACGGTCTCGGTGCGCCGGCTGCCCGTGCCGGCCGCCGTCCCCAGCCTCAGTAGATCGGTTCCGCCAGCTGCTCCGTCGCGACTGCGCGCTGCGTCGCAGGCCGCGCCAGCACGCGCTGCAGGTAGGCCGCCAGCCCCGGTCGCGCCTTGGCCGGCCGGGCCTGCATGCGCGTCCAGCGGCACAGCATGAAGGCCAGCGGGTCCACGGCTGTGTAGGCCTCGCCGAGGAACCACGGCCCGCCATGGCGGGCCAGCTGTGCCTCCATCTGGTCCAGCATCGGCGCCACCGCCGCTTCGGCCCGGGCTTTCACCTCCGCGCCATCCGACGCCATGCGATCGGGGTAGAAGTAATGGATCAGCATGGCCTGCAGCGTGTTCGTCAGCCACACCATCCACTTGTAGTACTCGGCCCGCTCGGACGTGCCAGACGCCGGCGCAAAGCCTGGGTGACAGTCGGCCAGGTGCATCAGGATGGCGGCCGTCTCGTACAGCACCAGGTCGCCGTCCACCAGCACCGGAATCAGCCCGTTCGGGTTGAGCTTCAGGTAGGCGGCCGACTTGTGCTCCTGGTTCGCCCGGTCCACCACGCGCAGCTGGAACGGGACGCCCATTTCCTCCAGCAGGACGTGGGGCGCGAAACTGGCGTTGCTCGGGAAGTAGTGCAGTTCGATCATGGCGGGCTCGACGAGGCTGGCGGGATGCGGCGAACTTTACGTGGCCGCAATACCGCCGCCGTCCACGCGGCGCAGCCTCGCGGCGTTGGATCCGTACCGCCGGCTTCCATCCGTTGAACGATGACGACCATGAAGGCAATCACCACCTCCTCCCTTGCGCTGCTGGCCCTGTGCGCCGGCCTCGCCACCTCGCCCGCCCACGCCGACGTGCACACACGCGTCAGCATCGGCATGGTGTTCGACAACCGCTACCACCACGACCACTACTACCCCGCCCCCGGCTACGTGGCGCCCTACGTGCCGCGCGGCGCCGTCGTCGTAGGCGCCGGGCCGCACCGCTATTGGTTCCACGGCGGCGTCTGGTACGAGCCCTGGGGCCCGCGCTACCGCGTCGTCGCGCCGCCGGTGGGCGTCGTCATCCCGCTGCTGCCGCCGGCCTACGTGACGGTCACGCTGGGCGGCCTGCCCTACTACTACGCCAACGGCGTGTACTACCGGGCCGTGCCGGAGGGCTATGCCGTCGTCACGCCGCCGGTGGAAGTGGCGCCGGTGCAGGTCCAGCCGTCACCGCCCCCACCTCCGCCCAAGGCTGATCCCATCATCTACCCGCGCAACGGCCAGTCGAGCGAGCAGCTGGAGACCGACCGCCGCGAGTGCAACCGCTGGGCCACGACGCAGCCCAATGCACAGGCCGATACCAGCGTGTTCAACCGCGCGGTGGAGGCTTGCATGGACGGCCGGGGCTACACGATGAAGTGATCAGACGGCGCAGCCGACCTCCGGCCGAGCGCCGCCTGCGCGATACCGCACTGCCGTCATCTCCGCCAGGATGGAGAGCGCGATCTCCGGCGGGGTGCGGGCACCGATGTGCAGGCCCACGGGGCCGTGCAGGCGATCGAGTTCGGCAGCCGTCAGGCCGAAATGCTCGGCCAGACGAGCCTTGCGCTTGGCCTGGTTCACGCGCGAGCCGATGGCGCCGACGTAGAACGCCGGACTCTTGAGCGCTTCCATCAGCGCCAGATCGTCCAGCTTTGGATCGTGCGTCAATGCAACCACTGCGGTCGCGTCGTCCACGTCGAATGCCGTCACGACGTCGTCCGGCATGTCGCGCGTCAGGGTGACGCCAGCCAGCGCGAAGCCCTCGGCGTACTCCTCGCGCGGGTCGCAGACGGTCACGCCGTAGCCGAGCGCCAGTGCCATCTGCGCGAGGTAGTCGGTCATCTGACCGGCGCCGATGACGAGCAGCCGCCATTGGGGGCCATGGTGACTCACGAGCTGGGCGTCGGTCAGCTGCAGCGTGTCGGCGCCGCGTTCCGCCGGCGCCAGCGTGACGGCGCCCGTCGCCAGGTCCAACGTGCGGCGCACGCGCTCGCCGCGGCTCAGCCGGGCCAGCAGGTCGTCGACGGCAGACTGCGGCCCGAGCGGCTCCAGCAGCAGCTCAAGCGTGCCGCCACAGGGCAGACCGAAGCGGCGGGCCTCCTCGGCACCGACGCCATAGCGTAGCGGCGTGGGCTTCTCCAGCTGCAGGCTGCCGGCGCGCAGTTGCGCGATCAGGTCGTCCTCGATGCAGCCGCCGGAGACCGAGCCGGCGATCAGCCCGTCGTCGCGCACGGCCACCAGCGAGCCCACCGGGCGCGGCGCGGAACCCCAGGTGCGCGTGATGGTGCCCAGCACCACGCCGCGCGCCTCGGCCTGCCAGCCGGCCGCCGTGCGCAGCACGCCCAGATCGAGGTTGTCCATCGCGCTCCTTGCCTTCCTTCCTGTAAAGGCCGCAGCGTAAACGCGACCGCACGCGTCAGCGCCGGTGAGGGCATCGGCGCTTCGGCAGGTGGTCAGGCGTCGCATTCCTACAAACGCGCAGGCCGTCGTCCGGCAGCCGGCGGCTGGCGCCCTCTCTAAATTCCTGTGATGCGGTGCGTCGCTTCTGCCGCCGCTTCCGATGACCCCCTGAAAGGATCTGGCATGAAGTTCTCCAAGCTCGCTTCCCTCGCCGTCGCCGCTGCTCTGGCCGTGCCGCTCGCCGGCGTCGCCGCAGACAACAAGCCCGCCGGCCCGACCCGCACCTGGGCCAAGGACTCGGTCGTCACGACCAAGGTCAAGGCCCAGCTCGCCGCCAGCAAGGTCTCGTCGCTGGCCATGGTGCACGTCGACACGGACGCCGACGGCTATGTTCAGCTGACCGGCAAGGTGGCCTCCGCCGCCGAGAAGGATCGCGCCGAGAGCATCGCCAAGGCGGTGGAGGGCGTGAAGTCGGTCGACAACCAGCTGACCGTCACGAGCAAGTAAGCCGCAAGGCCCGGTTCGTGACAGGCTGAAACCGCCGGGTTTCCCCGGGGGCGAGACCGGTACAATTTCACGAGTCCGAAACGACGGGCCTGCGCTGCAGGCCCGTTCTTTTTGTGTCCCCCATGTCTCGTCGACTGCCCCACATTGATGCACTGAAGGCCCTGGCTGCCCAGGTCATCGTGCTGCATCACCTCGTCAGCTATGGCCCGATCGCACGGGCCGCCCATGACGCGCTGCCGCTGCTGGCAGGCGCAATGCATCAGTACGGCCGCATGGCGGTGCAGGTCTTCCTCGTCGTGGCTGGCTTCCTGAGCGCGCGGGGGCTGTCGCCCCGGGGCCAGGCGTTGCAGACCGGCTTGCCCGAGCTGCTGTGGCGGCGCTATCTGCGACTGACGCTGCCCTTCCTCGCCGCGCTGGCGCTGACGCTGGGCGCCTGCAGCCTCGTCGCGTCGTCCTGGCCGGAGATGGTGCCGCAGGAGATTACGGCCGGCCAGCTGCTAGCCCATGCGCTGCTGCTGCACGATGTGCTGGGCTACGAGGCGCTGACAGTGGGCGCCTGGTATGTGGCCATCGACCTGCAGCTGTTCGCCTGCCTGGTGGGGCTGCTGTGGCTGGCGCGCCAGGGCTGGCGCCACCCCGGCCGGCTCTACGTCGGCCCGCTGCTGGTGGCCGCCGGCGTGCTGGCGTCGGCCTTCGTGTTCAACCGCCGCGGCGGGCTGGATGCCTGGGCGCCCTACTTCTTCGCGGCCTATGGCCTGGGCGCGCTGGTGCATTGGCTGGGCCTGTGGCGCCACCGCCGCGCCGGCCTGGTGCTGCTGACTGTGGCCGTGGCCGCCGCGCTGTGGCTGGAATGGCGCGACCGCCTGGCGCTGGCGCTGGTCACAGCGCTGTGGCTGGCCTGTGCCGAGGCGCGGCAGGCAACCGGCCGGCCGCTGCTGCCGCAGCGCTGGGCGTCCACGCTGGCCGCCTGGGCCAAGCCGTCGTATGCGCTGTTCCTGCTGCATTTCCCGGTGCTGCTGCTGATGAACGCGGTGCTGGCCCGCATGGACGCCGCCACGCCGGCCCTGGGCATGCTGATGCTGGGCCTGACCTGGGCCGTGGCCAACGTGCTGGCCGTACCGTTCCAGCGTTGGGTGGAGGCGCCGGCCGCACGACTGGACCCGCTGGCCTGGCTGCCCAAGCTCGCACCGCGGCTGGCCCTGCGCCGTTGAACAACGGCGGCCTTCAGAGGCTGAAAACCAGCGGCGTTCCGCCGCGGTCAGCATGCTAATGTCACGGCGCCTGCCGTAGGACGCCGTCATGACCCTCCCCCCGACCGCTGCGGCGCCCAGCCGCGAGCAACTGCTGCACAACCTCTACGAGGCCGCCGAGCTGGAGCACAACCTGATGTGCACCTACCTCTACGCGGCCTTCAGCCTCCGGCAGGGCGAGGCCGAGGGGCTCACGGCGGCGGAGGCCGAAGCCATCGAACGCTGGCGGCGCGAGATCATCGCGGTCGCCGTCGAGGAGATGGGCCATCTCGTCGCGGTCTGGAACATCACGGCGGCGCTGGGCGGCGCCCCGCGCATCGGCCGTGGCAACTTCCCGCTGGACCCGGGCTACCTGCCGGCGCGCGTCATCGTCAAGCTGGCGCCGTTCAGCGACGCGACGCTGCAGCACTTCATCTACCTGGAGCGCCCGGAGGGCAGCCAGGAGCACGACGGCGAGGGCTTCGACGTGGAGCGGCTGTTCGTGCGCCAGTCACCCGTCGAGCGCCTGACGCCAATGCCGCGCGACTACGACACCGTGGGCCATTTCTACGCCACGCTGAGCGAGGACCTGCAAGCCTTCGTCGCCGAACATGGCGAAGCCGCCAGCTTCTGCGGCGCGCGCGGCCTGCAGCTGGGGCCCAGTGAGCTGACGCTGGGCGGCGCCCGCCCGGTTCTGTGCGCCAAGACAGCATTGGCCGCGTTCGACGCCATCGTGGCCCAGGGTGAAGGCGCGCCCAGCCACACACAGAGCTCGCACTACCAGCGCTTCGCCGCCATCCGCACCGAGCTCGCCGCGCTGAGCGCCGCCAACCCGAGCTTCCGACCCGCCTGGCCGGCGGCGACCAACCCCGTGCTGCGCCGGCCGCCACGGCCGGAGGGCCGCATCTGGCTGGAAGACCCGGCCGCCGCCACCACGGTGGACATCGCCAACGCCAGCTACGGGCTGATGCTGCGGCTGCTGGCGCAGAGCTATGCGTTGACCGGCCCGTCGGCGGAGAAGAGCCTGCACGTGGATCTCGCCGTGGCGCTGATGCGCGCCGTCACGCCGCTGGCCGAGCATGCGGCCCGGCTGCCGGCAGGCCCCAGCCACCCCGGCTGCCACGCCGGCATGAGCTTCACGACGCTGCGTGACGCCGCGGCACTGCCGCCGGGGCCGGCCGCGCGCCGCTTCGTGCGCGAGCGGCTCGGGGAGCTGGCCGATGCCGCCGCGCGCCTGCATGCCGACCAGGGTGCAGAGCGCACCGGCCGAGCCGCCCAGCTGCTGCAGGCCTTGCGCGAACGCGCCGACCGCGGGCTGGACTTGGACGCACCTGCCGCGCTCGCTCCAGCGCCCGCTCCGTCCACCGCCCCCGCGTCGCCAGCGCCGCCCAGCGAGATGCACGGCGGCATCGAGGTCGTCCAGGGCGACAAGCTGGAGCTGCGCTACGAAGCCCGCCGCTGCATCCACGCGCGCTTCTGCGTGACCGGCGCGCCCAAGGTGTTCCTCGCCAATGTGAAGGGCGCCTGGCTCTACCCGGACGCCATGCCCGTCGAGCGCCTCGTCGACATCGCGCACGCCTGCCCCTCCGGCGCCATCCAGTACCGCCGCAAGGACGGCGAGCCCGACGAGGCGCCGCCGCCAGTCAACCTGCTGTCGGTGCGCGAGTCCGGCCCGAACGCCCTCCGCGGGGAGCTCTACCTGCGTGGCGAACCCCTGGGCACGCGCGCCACGCTTTGTCGCTGCGGCGCCAGCAGGAACAAGCCGTTCTGCGACGGCAGCCACCACGACATCCATTTCGCTGCCACCGGCGAACCGGAAACCGGCCTGCTGGACCTACCCACCGACATGCCGGCCGAGCGCGCCGGTCGCATCGACATCGAGCCCGAGCCCAACGGCCCGCTGCAGCTGCGCGGGCAGGTCGAGGTCGTCAGCGGCACGGGTCGCATGGTCTGCCGCGTGGCGCAGGCGCGGCTGTGCCGCTGCGGCGGCAGCGCCACCAAGCCGTTCTGCGACGGCACCCACGCACGCAATGGCTTCACGGCCGACTAGCCCGCCGGCCGCGGCGGAGGGCATCGGACCGCCCGCGCCGCCCGCCCCGCGCCCGCGCGAGTCGCCGCAGCAGCTGGCCTCGCGCATGCTGGTGCTCGTGCTGGCCTGCCTGGGTGCGGCGCTGGTGGTGATGGCCGGCTTCGAGTTCCTCGCGGGTCATGTCACGGTGTTGTCCGGCCAGCGGCTGGTGATCGGTACCGGCGTGCTGATATCGGCCTTCGTCGGCTTCGGCCTGAGGCGCCTCGGGCGGCCCGGCCTGGCCAGCGTCGTCGCACTTGCGGTGGCCATCCTGACGCTGGCGTTCCACACGTACCAGGTGGGTCTGGGCGTGCATGCGCAGTCGCTGGCCGTCGCCTGCCTACTCGTCACGCTGGGCGGCGGGCTGGCCGGCACGCGGGCGTCGCTGCTGCTGGGCGCGCTGTACGCGGCAGTCGTCATCACGCTGGGCGTGCTGGAGGCCCAGGGCGTCATCCCCGGCGCCGCGGCGCCCTTGCGCATCACGCTGGGCGACCGCTTCTTCGGACATGCGCTGTACCTTGCGTCGGCGCTTCTGGCGGCGCTGCTCATCAACCGCGTCCTCGGCGTGGGTCTGCGCAAGGCGCTGGACGAGGAAGAGCGGCTGGCCCGGCTGGTGCAAGCCGCGCACAACTGGGCCTGGGAGGCGGACGACAGGTTCCGGCTCGTCTGGCTGTCGGACGAGTTCGAGGCGCTGTCGGGCCACCGGCGGGAGGACTTCCTGCGCATGGGCGAGCCGCTGGGCGCCGTCATCGTGCGCGACGCCGACTACCTTGCGCTGATGGAGGACGTGCGCGCCAAGCGCGCCTACCGCGACCGCGTCAACGGCTTTCGGACGACCGAAGGCCGGCTGCTTTGGACGCTGAGCTCCGGCGAGCCCATCTTCAATGCCGAGGGCCTGCACACCGGCTGGCGCGGCGTCAGCCACAACATCACCGGCGAGCGGCTCGCTCTGCAACAGCACCAGCGCACGGCCAGCATGCTCGACCGGCTTCTGCGCGCCAGCCCGGACGCCATCTGCGTAGCCCGCACCGAGGACGGCCGCATCCGCTTCGTCAACTCCGGCTTCTGCGAGCTGCTGGGCCGCAGCCGCGACGAGCTGATCGACCGCACCGGCCACGAACTCGGCCTGTGGCCGGACATGAGCGAGGCACGGCGCCTGGGCGAGGCGCTGGCGGCCAACGGCATCGTGCGCGACTTCCGCTCCGCCATCCTCGTGCGCGGACAGTGGCGCGACGTGCTCGTCTCCGCCGCGACACTGGACTGGGACGGTGAACCGGCGGTCATGATGGTGTCGCGCGACATCACCGACCGCGAGCGCGCCCGCGTCGAGGCCGACGCCATCCTGGACCATGCCAGCGTGGGCCTGGCGCTGGCCCGCGGCGAACTGTTCGAACGCGTCAACCGTCACTGGCAGGACATTTTCGGCAGCATTGAACCCAAACGCGCCGATGGCCGGCCGGGCCTGCCCGACCCGGGCACCGCCGAGGCATTCGAGCATGAATTCATCCGCCCGGACGGCCGGCACATCACCGTGCGCCTGCACGGCCAGGCGCTGCCCGCCAGGCTGGCGAGCCATGACGAAGACGAGGCCGACCGCGCCACGCTGTGGGTGGCCGAGGACGTGACCGAACACCGCCGCCAGCAGCGTGAGCTGCAGGCCGCCAAGCAGCAGGCCGAGGCCGCCAGCCACGCCAAGAGCGCCTTCCTCGCGACGATGAGCCACGAAATCCGCACGCCGCTCAACGGCGTGCTGGGCCTGGCGCGGCTGCTTGCGCAGGTGGAGGCCGACGACCCGCGCCGGCCCAAGTACCTGGCCCACCTCGTGACGGCCGCCGAGTCGCTGAACGAGATCGTCTCCAACGTGCTGGACCTGTCCAAGATCGAGGCGGGTCACCTGGAGCTGGAGAAGATCGAGTTCGACCTGCATGCGCTGGCCGAGGCGAGCTTCGAGGGGTGCGCGGCGCTGGGCCGAGAGCGGGGCCTGGACATGCAGCTGGAGCTGGCCCCCGAGCTGCCCCGCCTCGTCGTCGGCGACCCGGTGCGCGTGCGTCAGATCCTGGCCAACTTCCTCGTCAACGCGCTGAAGTTCACCGAGCGCGGCGGCGTTCGCCTCAAGCTCGCACAGTCTGCGCCGAACCGCGTGCGGCTGTCGGTGCAGGACACCGGCATCGGCGTGCCGCTGGACCTGCAGCCGCGGCTGTTCCGGCCGTTCGCGCAGGCCGACGACTCGACGACCCGCCGCTTCGGCGGCACGGGCCTGGGCCTGTCCATCTGCCGCGAGCTGGCAGCGCGCATGTCGGGCCATGTCGGCGTCGCCAGCGACGGCGCCACCGGCTCCACCTTCTGGGCCGACCTGTCCCTGCCCACCAGCCTCACCATTGACGACACCGCCACGCGGCGCCGCCTGCCGCCGCCGCAGCGCCACCCGCTGGCCGGGCAGCGCCTGCTGGTGGCGGAGGACAACCCCGTCAACCGCCTCATCATCACGGCGCTGCTGCAGCGCCTGGGCGCGGAAGTCGTCGAGGCCGAGGACGGCGAGCAGGCCGTCGCCATCGCACGCGCCGAGGGCCGGCGGCTGGACGGCGTGCTGATGGACCTTCACATGCCCAAGATCGACGGCCTCAAGGCTGCGGCGCTGCTGCGCGCCGACGCCGCCACGGCCACACTGCCCATCCACGCCTTCACCGCCGCGGTGCTCGACCAGGAACGCCAGGCCGCGCTGGCCGCCGGAATGAACGGCTTCATTACGAAGCCGGTCGTGGAGGCCGAGGTCATCCGCGTGCTGGGGCGGGGCTGAAGCTGAAAGCACAACCCATGACACACATCAGGCTGATCGATTCAACCGAGGCCCCCGAGCCCGCACTGGACCGCCCCCGCTCCGATCGCCTGGTGGCCGGCAACCCGCTGCGCCGGACATGGACTCTGCATGAGGCCGGGCCCGTGAGCGCCGGCGTGTGGGGCTGCGAGGTGGGCCGCTGGCGCATCGCCTTCCCGGCCACGCGGCAGGAGTTCTTTCACGTGCTCAGCGGTCGCGTGCGACTGCACGGGCCGCATGGCGCCACCGACGTCGGTCCCGGCCAGGGCGCCGTCATCCCGCCGGGATTCGAGGGCGAGTTCGAGGTGCTGGAGCCGGTGCGCAAGCAGTTCGTGCTGGTGGACACGGCAGCCGGCTGACGCTGCGCCCGGGCATCGGGCTTGCCGGCTTCGGGCTCCATCACCACCGGAGCGCGCCATGTCCCATGACCTGACCACCGACTGCATCGACGCCTGCAACGCCTGCGCCGACGCCTGCGACCGCTGCGCCACCGCCTGCCTGCAGGAACCCGACCCCAAGCCGATGACCCGCTGCGTGGCGCTGGACATCGACTGCGCCGCGCTGTGCCGGCTGGCCGCCGGCGCCATCGCCCGCGACAGCGAGCTGGCCCGCCGCATCTGCGGCCTGTGCGTGCTGGCCTGCGAGGCCTGCGGCGAGGAATGCGGCCGTCACGAGCACGACCACTGCCAGGCCTGCGCGGCCGCCTGCCGCGCATGTGCCGAGGCGTGCCGTCAGATGGTTGCGGTGTAGCGCTGCCCGGCCGGGCGCCGCCTAGCGGTAGTGGCGCTGGACGCGGGGCCTGTCATTCCCTGGATTCGTGCTGGCGGCGCATGTCGGCCAGCGTCTTGCCCGGCTCGTCGCGGAAGCGCTCGTCCAGCACTTCCAGCGTCTCGATGCGGTCGACGCGGAAGCTGCGGAAGTCGCCGCGCAGCTCGCACCAGGCCGCCAGCGTCCACACCGGGCCCCAGAACAGGCAGGCCAGCGGTCGCACGATGCGCTCGCTCCTGACGCCGCCTAGGTCCAGGTAGCCCATGCGCAGCTTGCTGCGCGTCTCGGTCGCCTCGCGCAGCGCCGTCAGGTGGGCGCTGGTGGCTGGGTCCAGCGCCGGCAGCGGCGCATACAGCGCCAGGCTCTCGGCCGCGGCTCGCGCGTCGAGCGGCAGCACGGCGAGGATCTTGCCCAGCGCGTTCTCCGCCTGCCGGGCCAGCGCCGCATCCATCCGCGCCTCGGACAGCCGCACGCTGGCCACCAGCGCCTGCGCTTCCTGCTTGCTGAACATCAGCGGCGGCAGGTCGAAGCCCGCCCGCATGCGGTAGCCCACGCCCGCCTCGCCCTCGATGGGCACGCCCTGCTGGGCCAGCGCGGCGATGTCGCGGTAGACCGTGCGCATGGACACCTCCAGCCGCTGGGCGAGGTAATCCGCCGTCGTGAGGCGGCGTCCGCGGATGAGCTGGACAATCTGGAAGAGGCGGTCGGCGCGGCGCATGGGGTCGCATTCTGTGGCAGCGGCCCCGCAGCTTGCGGAAGACATGGTCCGCTCACCACAGGCCCGACCGACTGGGCGGCGCAGTGGGGCTGTTCGGCCGCCCGTGACACCGCACTACCTCGGCGCCAGCCCCATGTCGTCCAGGCGCAGCAAGACCTCGGTGCGCCGCTCGCGGGCGATGTCACGCCAGTCGCGCCCCTCCTGAGCGCCCAGCAGCGCGTAGACGAGATTGCGGCTGGCGCCAGGCCAGCGCGCCTTCACCCTTGCATACACATCGAACGCGTCGTGCGCCCGCAAGTCCGCGGCCGTGTGAATGCCTACGGCCGCGAGGTGCTCTCGGCTCTTCGGGCCGAGGTGGTGCCAGCCGGCGCTGCCGTCAGGTGGCGGCGCGGGGCGCTGCGGGCGGTCCGCCTTCACGACATCGCGGTGCAGAGTTCAACCAGCGTGCCGTCCGGGCAGCGCACATAGGCCACGACCTGGCCCCAGGGCTTGGTCAGCGGCGTGGCTAGCGGACGGGCCCCGGAGGCAACGGCGCGGTCGAAGGCGGCCTGCACGTCCCCGACCGTGAAGCCGATCTCCATGCCCAATGGCCTGTCGCTGCGGTCGGCCGCCACGTAGTCGTGCTGCACGCTGTCGCGCGCGGTGGCGTGGTCCACGAACGCGAGCCGCGTGCCGCCCGGGCCCGTATCCACCTCACCGTAGGCGCCGCTTTCGTGTAGGAAGCGCGCAGGCAGGCCAAAGGCGCGGTCGAAGAAGGCGAGCGACGCCGCCACATCAGCGACATAGATCAGGGTGTAGGCGAATTGCATGGGTTCTCCGTCTGAAAGGCGCCATGCTGCGCGGGCCCGGTGCCACAGGTTGTCAGCAGCACGGTAGCAGCAGGGGGCGCAGGCCTTCCAGGACAATCCCGCCGATGCAAGCCTTCCTCATCGCCACCGGCCTGGTGGCCCTCGCCGAGATCGGCGACAAGACCCAGCTCCTCGCCTTCATGCTCGCCGCCCGCTTCAAGCGGCCGGGGCCCATCGTGCTGGGCATCTTCGTGGCCACCGTGTTCAACCATGCCGCCGCCGGCGCGCTGGGCAGCTGGCTGACGGGCTTCATCGGGCCAGTCGCGCTGCGCTGGATCCTGGGACTGTCCTTCCTGGCCATGGCAGGCTGGATGCTGATCCCCGACAAGCTCGACGACGACGACGCTCCCAAGCCCGGCCATGGCGTCTTCATGACAACCGTCATCGCCTTCTTCCTCGCCGAGATGGGCGACAAGACGCAGATCGCCACCGTCGCGCTGGCCGCGCGCTTCCCGGCGGACTTCGTCGGCGTGGTGGCCGGCACGACGGCCGGCATGATGCTGGCCAACGTGCCGGCCGTGCTGATCGGCGGCAAGCTGGCGCAGAAGCTGCCGGTCAAGCTGGTGCACACGGTGGCGGCGGTGATCTTCGCCGTGCTGGGCGTGCTGACGCTGGCCGGCGCGGGCGAGAGCCTCGGGTTCTGAGGGAGGGCACTGGGCGAGGTGGCGCCTTAGCATCGTGGCGTCGAACCTAACGCGGAGTGCCCATGACCTTCCAGGAATCCATCCAAGTCTGCTTCCAGAAGTACGCCGACTTCTCCGGCCGCGCGAGCCGCTCGGAGTACTGGTGGTTCTTCCTGTTCATCTTCGCCGGCTGCATCGTGCTGTCAATCGTCAGCCACTGGCTCAGCGTGATCTTCGCGCTCGGCACGCTCGTGCCGCAGTTCGCCGCCGCCAGCCGGCGCCTGCATGACACCGGACGCAGCGGCTGGTGGCAGCTGATCACGCTGGTGCCGCTCATCGGCTGGATCATCCTGATCGTGCTGCTCGCCCAGGAAGGCACCGACGAAGCCACCGTCAGCGCCTGACGCCGCGAAGCTTCCTCGTTCGCCGCCAGCGCGGCCTCAGCGGGCCCAGACGTCCTTCTGCACGTCAAGGTGCCGGACGATGGCGTCCGCGATCTGCCGGTCGTCGGCCGCGCTCGGGTGCCAGTGGCAGCCGGCCAGGCTGAGCCCGGCGACCGGCACGAAGCCCAGGCGCTCCACGCCGGCGCGCTTCAGCCGCTCGGCCACGCGGGCCACCTCGGCGCGCACCTCGGCGTCTTCGGCGGCGGCGATCCACAGCACGACATACGCCCCTGGGTTTCGCTGGCGCAGCTGCTCGACGAAGCGCACGTAGGTCGCCTCGTAGTCCTCGCGCAGCGCCTCGCGCGTGGTCCATATCTCGCCGGCCTTCAGCGGCGTCGAGAAGTCGTTGGTGCCCAACGCCAAGGCGATGACGCGCGGTTGCCAGCCGGCGTCGTCGGTCGCCGGGCGGCTGTGGTCGAACAGCGCGAAGGGATAGGCCTCGGGCAACGTGTCAGCCTTGAAGCCATCGTAGTTGCGCACGACACCACGGCCGGAGATGGCGTTGGCGCGGTAATCGGCGTCGTAGTGCGCCGCCACCAGCGCCGCGACGCCCTGCGTGTTGTCGGTCGTCGCCCACACGTCGGCGTCGCTGCAGTCGCGGCTGGTGGAGGTGTTGCCGTAGCCGACGGTGTGCGAGTCGCCGATGAACTCGACCTGCCGGCTGCGGCGCGGCAGCGGTGCCGGCTGCGTGCCGGCGCCGGCGAGGAAGCCGCCGAAGGTGGTCGGGCCGGCCTGGCTCTCGCTGGCCACGACGACGCGCAGCCGATGCGTGACGCCGGGCTTCAGGCCCGCCACGCGGTACAGGCCCGGCGCCGGCTTGACGAGCGGCACGGCTGCGGCGCCATCGACGCTCACGCGCAGGCTCACGTCACCGGCGCCGACGCGGAAGAACACTTCGTCGCCCTGGAACGCGGTCTCGACATAGGTGCCGGGCCATTGGCGCAGCAGGCTGCCATCCGACTGGGGCACGGCGCGGCCCTGCACCGCCGCCGGCAGCGCGTGCAGGCCGGGGGGTTCGCTGGCCGAGTGCGTGATCTGCTGGGCGAAGGCGGCCGTGGCGGCCAGCAGCGCGCAGGCGGCCAGCGTGTAACGGGTGAGGGTGTTGAAGGGCGTGTTGAGGGACATGGGTCTTCTGGTGGTGAAAGTGCGGGTGGTCATCCGGCCAGCACCTGGCGAACGGCATGATCCCAGGCGGCCAGCCGGGCCGCGGCCTCGTCGCGCGACATGCGCGGCTCGAACGCGCGGTCCAGCTGCCAGATCGCGCCGATCTCGCCGGCCGACGCGTAGAGGCCCGCTCCGATGCCGGCCAGCAGCGCTGCGCCGAGTGCCGTCGTCTCGATGACCTGCGGGCGCAGCACCGGAATGCCCAGCAGGTCGGCCTGGAACTGCATAAGCAGGTCGTTGGCGCTGGCGCCGCCGTCCACGCGCAACTCGGTCAGCCGCTCGGCCGCGCCGACGTCGGCGTTCATCGCCGTCAGCACCGCGGCACTCTGGAAGGCGATGCTCTCCAGCGCGGCGCGGGCGATGTGGGCCTGCGTCGTGCCGCGCGTCAGCCCCAGCAGGGCACCGCGCGCATCCGGCCGCCAGTAGGGCGCACCCAGCCCGGCGAAGGCGGGCACGAACATCAGCCCGCCAGCATCCGGCACGCTCTCGGCCAGCGCCTGCACCTCGCCGCTGCCGCCGATGGCGCGCAGCCCGTCTCGCAGCCACTGCACGACGGCGCCGCCGACAAAGACGCTGCCTTCCAGCGCGAACTGCGCGTCGCCGCCCACCTGCGCGGCCCGCGTCGTGATGAGGCCCTGCGTGGACGGATGCGCGCGGGCGCCGGTGTGCATCAGCAGGAAGCAGCCGGTGCCGTAGGTGTTCTTGGCCTGGCCCGGCTGCAGCGCGGCCTGGCCGAACAGCGCCGCCTGCTGGTCGCCCGCGATGCCGGCGATGGGGATGCCGAATTCCACGGCCTTGCCGAAGACGCCTGCAGATGGCCGCACCTCGGGCAGCAGTGCGCGCGGGATGCCGAACAGGTCCAGCAGCTCGCCGCTCCAGTCGCCGCGGTGGATGTCGAACAGCAGCGTGCGCGACGCGTTCGTCACGTCGGTGGCATGCACCGCGCCACCGGTCAGCTGCCACAGCAGCCAACTGTCCACAGTGCCGAAGGCCAACTCGCCACGCTCGGCGCGCTGCCGGGCGCCGGGCAAGTAGTCCAGCAGCCAGCGCAGCTTGGTGGCGGAAAAGTACGGGTCGATGACCAGGCCGGTCAGCTCGCGGATGCGCGGCTCAAGCCCCTGCTGCTTCAGCGCGTCGCAGAAGGCCGCCGTGCGCCGGTCCTGCCAGACGAGCGCGCGGTGCAGCGGCTCGCCCGTCTGGCGGTCCCATAGCACGACGGTCTCGCGCTGGTTGGTGATGCCGATGGAGGTGGGCTTCACACCGGCCTTGGCGACCGCCTCCCGCGCGCAGGCGAGCTGGTCGGCCCAGATCTGCGCCGCGTCATGCTCCACCCAGCCGGGCTGAGGGAAGTACTGCGTCAGCTCGCGCTGCGCGACGGCGAGCAGCCGGCCGCTGCGATCAAAGACGAGGGCACGTGAGCTGGAGGTTCCCTGGTCCAGCGCGAGCAGTGCGTCCATGTGGCTTTCCATTCGTCGTTTTGCGGGCGGGGCGCCCGGCCGCCCCAAGCCGGCCCGCGTTCCGCGGTGTCGGGCTGGGCGGGGCTAGAGTAGCTTGATGGATGATTTTGACGTGGTGGTCGTGGGCGGCGGCATCAACGGCGCGGGCCTGGCGCGGGACCTTGCCGGCCGCGGCTGGCGGGTGCTGCTGGCCGAGGCGGACGACCTCGCCGCGCACACGTCCTCGTCCTCCACCAAGCTCGTGCACGGCGGGCTGCGCTACCTGGAGACCTATGAGTTCTCGCTGGTGGCCAAGGCGCTGCGCGAGCGCGAGGTGCTGCTGAGGAGCGCGCCGCACCTGATTCAGCCGCTGAGTTTCGTGCTGCCGCATGCGCCGCATCTGCGGCCGGCCTGGATGATCCGCCTCGGGCTGTTCCTGTACGACCACCTCGCGAAGCGCGAGCTGCTGCCCGGCTCGCGCGGCCTCACGCTCACCGGCAGTGTCTACGGCGCGCCGCTGAAGCCCGAGTTCAAACACGGCTTCGTCTACACCGACGGCTGGGCGGACGACGCCCGGCTCGTCGTCGCCAACGCACGCGATGCTCACGCGCGCGGCGCCGAGGTGCTGACGCGCTGCGCCGTGATCGAGGCCCGGCGCGGCGTGGACCACTGGCAGCTGGGCCTGCAGAACGGCCGGCGGCTGCGCGCCCGCGCGCTGGTCAACGCGGCCGGCCCCTGGGCCGAGGTGTTCCTGCGCGGGCAAGGTCTGCCGGCGCGCGGCCTGCGGCTGGTCAAGGGCAGCCACATCGTCGTGGACCAGCGCTTCACGCACGACCACGCCTACCTGTTCCAGAACCCCGATGGCCGCATCGTCTTCGCGATTCCCTACGAGGGCCGCTTTACGTTGATCGGCACGACCGACGTGGAGCTGCCTGAACACGAAGCGCCGCCGACGCGCGCCAAGATCACGGCCGAGGAAGTCGAATACCTGTGCGAACAGGCCAGCCGTTATCTCGTGCGGCCCGTCACACCGGCCGATGTGCGCTGGACCTATGCCGGCGTGCGCCCGCTGCTGGACGAGGGCGGCTCTGCCTCGTCCGTCACGCGCGACTACCTGCTGGAGGCCGATGCGGCCGGCGGCGCGCCGCTGCTCAACGTCTGGGGCGGAAAGCTGACGACCTACCGCAAGCTCGCCGAGGACGGCGCCTCGCAGCTCGGCGGCCTGCTGGGCGACGCGCGCAAGCCATGGACGGCGACCGCGCGGCTGCCCGGCGGCGACCTCGGTCGGCACGGCGTGGACATCGCCGGCTTCACCGCCGCGCTGCAGGCCCGCCATGCCGGGCAGCCGCCGGCCACCGTCGCCCGCTTGGCGCGCGCCTACGGCAGCTACGCCGAGGCACTGCTGGCGTCACCGGGCCGCGAGATCGCGCCAGGCCTCGGCGACGCCGAGTTGCGCCACCTGGCCGACAACGAATGGGCGCGCAGCGCCGAGGACGTGCTGTGGCGGCGCAGCAAGCTGGGCCTGCACTACACGGCCGCGCAGCGGGCCGCGGTGGCGGCCTGGTATGGCGAGGTCGCTCAGGTCGAGAACCGGTAGGTCAACCCCAGCAGCCATTGCCGCGACGCGGGGCGGGCGTTGGCGCTGCGCTGGTAGCCCAGGTCCGCGTCCAGGTGCGGCGTCAGCGTGTAGATGAACCCGGTCAGCAGCGTCGCCGGCCAGGCGCGGCGCGCGGGGTCGGGGTCGCTGCTGGTGCCCACGTCCAGCGTCCAGGCCAGGCCGTCGGCGGCTGCCCACACGACGGCAGCCGACGCATGCGCCACATGGCGGCGCAGGCCGGACGCCGCGGGGTTGCGGTCCAGGCCCAGGTTGGCATGCAGCGTCCACGGGCCGTCGCTCACGGTGGCCACCAGCAGGCCGTGCGGTTGCAACGTGCCGCGCGGCAGGCCCAGCCGGGCGTCGCCAGATGACACGCTGGCGCCGGCGCGCAGCCCCAGCGACCATCCCGGCACCGCGAAGAAGCGCCACTTGGCGTCCAGCGCCGTGTCGCCGAAGCCGCGCACGCCAGGCTGCCGCTGCCACGACGGCTGCACGATCAGGTCCAGCGCCGGCGTCAGTCCGTAGGACAGCTGCGGCTGGAAGGCAAACACCGTGGTGCCGGCGGAGCGCGTCCACGACAGCCCCTTCTCGATCTCCACGTTGCCCTGGCCCTGCGTGCCGGTGTCTTCGGTCTGCAGCGGGTGAGCCGCCCAGGCCGGGCTGCCGCACAGCAGCAGCCACGCACCCCAGCGGGCGGGGGCGGCACGAAGACGGTGGCGCGTGAACATCGGCGTCGGGGTATGGGTCGTTTCCGGGTCAACTCCGGACTGTCGCCGGCCGGGCGCGCCGCCGCAACCGGCACCGGTGAACGCTGCGGGATGATGGCGGTCATGTTTCTCGGTTTGCTGTTCGCCCTGACCGCCGGGCTGATGTGGGGGCTGGTATTCGTCGCGCCGGTCATGCTGCCCGGCTATGCGCCGGCGCTGTTGACCGTGGGCCGCTACCTGGCCTTCGGGCTCATCGCAGTGCCACTGGGGCTGGCACTGGACCGGCGCGCGCTGCGCGAGCTGCGACCGGCGGACTGGGTGGAGGCGGCCAAGCTGAGCCTGGTGGGCAACTTCCTGTACTACCTGTGCCTGTCCGCCGCCATCCAGCGCGCCGGCGCGCCTCTGCCAACGATGATCATCGGCACGCTGCCGGTCGTCATCGCCGTCTGCGCCAACCACCGAAACCGTGTGCGCGACGGCCAGCTGCCGTGGCTGCGGCTCGCGCCGTCGCTGGCCTTGATCGCCGCCGGCCTGGCCTTCGTCAACCGCGACGAGCTGCAGGTGTTGCAGGCACAGGCGGGCGACCTGCGCCGCTACGCCGAAGGCGCCATGCTGGCCATCGCCGCCGTCGCGTGCTGGACGTGGTACCCGATCCGCAACGCTGACTGGCTGCGCGCCCATACCGACAGGTCACCACGCGCCTGGGCGACGGCGCAGGGGCTGGTCACGCTGCCGATGGCGCTGCTGGGCGCGGTGTTGCTCGCCATCGTCCAGGTCGCGCTGCCTGGCGCGCTGGTGCCCGCGGGCTACGCCTTCCCGCTGGGCGAGCGGCCGCTGGCCTACGTGGGCCTGATGGCGGCCATCGGGCTGTGCTCGTCATGGCTGGGCACGCTGTGCTGGAACGAGGCGAGCCAGCGGCTGCCCACATCGCTCACGGGTCAGCTCATCGTCTTCGAGACGCTGGCCGCGCTGGCCTATGCCTTCATGTGGCACCAGCGCCTGCCGCCGCCAGCCACGGTGGCCGGCATCGCGCTGCTGGTGGCGGGCGTCAGCTGGGCGCTGCGCATCAGGCCGGAAAGACCTCCAGCACACGCTGGCCATTGAAGCCGTCGGCCTCGCCCCGGCGCGAATGGCCGCGGGCGTTGCTGACGACGCGCGTGTCGCCCAGCCGGTAGTCGTGCCGGCAATGCACATGGCCGTGGATCCACAGCTGCGCGAAGGGCAGCAGTGCCTCGTCGTCGTTGCAGAAGCTGGCGGTGCCGGGCTGGCGGCCGTAGCGCGGGTCGGCGCTCTTCAGGCTGGGCGCGAAGTGCGTGACGACGACCGTCGCGTCCCACTCGCCCTGGCGCGACAGCTCGCCGGCCAGCCAGGCGCGGCTGTCCAGCGCGAGCGCACGCACCGCATCCACGCCGAAATCCTCGCCATCGCGCGTGGACTGCATGACCTTCTGGAAGTAGCCGCCGGCGCGCATCGCCCGCTCGCGGCCCGCGGGGCCGAAGGCGTCGAAGTCGCACCAGCGCGTGCAGCCGACGAAGCGCACGCGCCGGCCCTGCGCGTCGGGCATCACGACAGCCTCGTCGTCCAGCATGCGCAAGCCCAGCCCCTGGACATGCCGGCGCAGGGCCTCGCGCGCGTCATCCACGTCGCGGCGGTCGAACTCGTGGTTGCCGGGCACGAACAGCACCGGCACCGGCCAGCCGCGGAACAGCTCAAGGCTGAGCCAGGTGGCGTCGATGTCGCCCGCGAGGATCAGCAGCTCGGCATCGGGTGCCGGAACCGGCTGGTAGGACTCGGTCTCCAGGTGGAGGTCGGACAGCAGTTGGATCTTCATCGACGACATGCGGCCCGCGCATGGCGCCGGGCCTCCTCAAGCGGCTGCCGTGGAATCAGCGAGGCCGGTACGGGACGGCTCAATTGCTGCCGTGGCAAACCTTGTACTTGCGGCCGGAGCCGCAGGGGCAGGGGTCATTGCGGCCCACCTTGGGCGTGTCGCGCCGGATGGTCTCGACGCGGTAGCGCTCGGTCTCCGTCAAGTCGGCGAGGTCGGCGACCGTGACGACCATTTCCTCGATCGCGTCGTCCAGGTCCTTCAGCGGATGCTCGCGGTCCAGCGTCGCGACGACTTCCTTCTCCTCGTCGGTCTCGGCCGGCAGATGGCGGTACAGCCGGGCGAGCGCCGCTGCCACGTCGTCGTTGGGCATCTCGGCCAGCTCGGGGAAGCACAGCGCCGCATGCTGGAAGCCGGCGACCCACGGCATCAACGCGCGCGAGATCGGGCCCAGCGCGTCGTAGCTCGCGCGGGCCGAGCGTTCGTCGTCACTCGCGCCTTCGGGCAGCGGATCGGGTTGCAGGTCTTCGTCGACGTCGAGGATGACCGGGTCGAACCAGCCGTCCTCGGCCAGACCGCGGTTCAGCGCGGCATGGCGGCGCTGCACCAGCGCCGTCAGCCGGTCCAGCCAGCCGGCGTCCACCGTGTCGGGCAGCAGGCCGCCGTCGTAGTCGAAGATGTTGGGCAGCCACTCGTCCACCTCGATGAGGCGGGGCTGCACGATGACGCCGCACAAATAGCCGTCCAGCATGGAGGCGTCCAGCGGCTGGAGCGGCTCGGGCGTGGCGGCCAGGAGTTCGTCGAGTTCGGCGAACTCGGCGTCGGTCAGGTCTTGGATGCTCATCCAGGCATTGTCTGCTCGATGCGCGTCAGGCGGCCAGCGCCGGCCGCCTGGCGTCGCTCAAGGCGCCCCGCACAGGCAGTGCACGACCGCCGCGCGCTCCCAGTGCCCCTGCACCGACGCCTGGGCAAGTGCCTTCAGCGTCGACAGCTCCTCGATGACCGGCGCCGGCAATGCGGCCAGGCCCAACGACTGAAGCAGCGATGGCGCCATCACATCGCCCAGCGAGGCGAGCAGCCGCTCGCGGGTGCTCAGTTCGCGCTCCAGGTAGGCGACGCGCGGCTTCTCGCCGGCCTTGACGTCCAGCTTGGCCAGCTGCGCCGCCGCCTGCACGGCGTCGTCAAGGCTGCCGAGGCGGTCGACGAGGCCGCGCTCCTTCGCCTGCGCGCCGGTCCAGATGCGGCCCTGCGCCACGGTGTCGATCTTCTCCGGCGTGCTCTTGCGCGCCTGCGCGGCCAGCTGCGTGAAGCGAGCGTAGATGTTGTCGACGCTGGACTGCACGATGGCCTGGTAGCGCGGGTCCAGCGGCCGGCGCGGGTCGCCGGCGCCAGCCAGCCAGGTCGTCGTCACGCCGCCGGTGTGCAGCGACAGCTTGTCCATCAGCCCCTCGGCCGTCGGCAGGATGCCGAAGACGCCAATGCTGCCGGTGATGGTGCCGGGGTCGGCAATGACGGCATCGCTGCTGGTGGAGATCCAGTAGCCGCCGGAGGCCGCCACGTCGCCCATCGACACGACGACCGGCTTGCCAGCCTGGCGCGTCAGCTCCAGCTCGCGGCGCACGATCTCGGACGCGAACGCGCTGCCGCCGGGTGAGTTCACGCGCAGCACGATGGCCTTGATGGCGGCATCCTCCCGGGCGCGGCGGACGAGCTGGGCGGTGGAATCGCCACCGACACGGCCGGGGCCGGCCTCGCCGTCGACGATCTCGCCCTCGGCCACGACGATGCCGATGCCCGGCTGCACGGCGCTGGGTGCGCCGGCGTCCTTCACATGCGCAAGGTAGTCGCCCAGCGACACCTGGCGGAAGCTGCGGGCCTGGTCGTCACGTGCGCCGTGGCTGATGAGCAGTTCGCGCATCTCGTCGCGCGTCTTGACGCCGTCGACGAGCTTGAGCTGCACGGCCAGCTGCGCCGGGTCACCCTTGACGGTGGCCATGCGCTGCGGCAGCTCGGCGATGGCCTGCGCGATGCTGCCGGCAGGCAGCTTGCGGGCGCCTTCCACAGCGGTGGTGTAGCCGTTCCACAGCTCGCCGTAAACGAGCCCCTCAGCTTCAAGCGTCGCGGCGCTGGGGCCGTTGGCGGTGTAGGGCTCGGCAAAGCTCTTGTAGGTGCCGACCTTGATGACGTGCGCCGTGACGCCAAGGCGGTCCATCGCGTCCTTGTAGTAGGTTCGCCAGCGGCCATAGCCCTCCAGCATCACCATGCCCATCGGGTGCACGTATACCTCGCTGGCCTGGGCGGCGAGGAAGTAGGCGCGCTGGCTGTAGTTGTCGGCGTAGGCGTAGACCGGCTTGCCGCTCTTCCTGAAACGCTGCAGCGCCGCGGCCACCTCGTGCAGGCCCGCCAGGCCCGCGCCCCCGAAGTCGTCCAGGTCCAGCGTGACGGCGCCGATGGCGTTGTCGCTCGCCGCCTGGTCCAGCACGGCGAGCACGTCGCGCAGCCGCGTCTGGTGCAGCCGCGGCATGCCCTGCGCCTCGGCGATGAGCTGCTCGCGCGGGCTGCCGGAGAACTGCTCGACGAGGTTGCCGTCGAGCTTCACGACGAGGATGGTCTTGTCCTGCAGCGGCTTCGGCCCGCGCGCGAGCAGGCCGGCGGCCAGGATGACGAGCAGCAGCAGAACCAGCAGGTTCATCAGCGCGCGACGCGTGCCGTCCAGCAGCCACCAGGCCCGGGAGAACAGCCAACCGATCTTGGAGAACAAGGACTTCATCGACAGCCACCTGGAGGTTGAGTCCGGGCGATTGTCAGGGCCGCCGGGCTAGCATCCGTCGGTCACCCGTCTTGAAGGACTTTTCAATGCTTGCCTGGCCTGGCTGGACCCGTCGTCTCAACGAGCATTTCCCGCTGCGCTACGCGAGCTGGATGCTGTGCGGCGCGCTGGCACTGTTCTTCGCCGTGCGCTGGCGCCTCGGCCTGACGGACGGCGTTCTGACGCTGCTCTTCCTGGGGCTGACTGTGCTGGGCCTGCACGACATCCGCCAGCAGCGCCACGCCATCCTGCGCAACTACCCGGTCATCGGCCACCTGCGCTTCCTGCTGGAGTTCATCCGGCCCGAGATCCGCCAGTACTTCGTCGAGGGCGACAACGACGCAGCACCGTTCTCGCGCGCCCAGCGCTCCATCGTCTACCAGCGCGCCAAGGGCGAGCCCGACCAGCGACCCTTCGGCACGCAGCTGGACGTGGAGCAGCGCGGCTACGAATGGATCAACCACTCGCTGGTGCCGACTCATCTCACGAGCCACGACTTTCGCATCACCATTGGCGCCGGCCGCGAGCAGCCCTACTCGGCCAGCGTGTTCAACATTTCGGCGATGAGCTTCGGCGCGCTTAGCGCCAACGCCATCCTGTCGCTGAACAAGGGCGCCAAGGCGGGCGGCTTCGCGCACGACACCGGCGAGGGCTCGATCAGCGTGCACCATCGCGTGCACGGCGGCGACCTGATCTGGGAGATCGGCTCGGGCTATTTCGGCTGCCGCAACGACGACGGCAGCTTCAGCACCGAGAAGTTCGCCGCCGGCGCGCGCGACCCGCAGGTCAAGATGATCGAGCTCAAGCTCAGCCAGGGCGCCAAGCCGGGCCACGGCGGCGTGCTGCCGGGCCCGAAGGTCACCGCCGAGATCGCCGCGGCGCGCGGCGTGCCGGAGGGCGTGGACTGCATCTCGCCGGCGCGGCACAGCGCCTTCTCCACGCCCGTCGAGATGATGCGGTTCATCGAGCAGTTGCGCACGCTGTCGGGCGGCAAGCCGACGGGCTTCAAGCTCTGCATCGGCCACCCATGGGAGTGGTTCGCGCTGGCCAAGGCCATGCTGGAGACCGGCATCACGCCGGACTTCATCGTCGTCGACGGTGCCGAAGGCGGCACGGGCGCGGCGCCGCTGGAGTTCACGAACAACGTCGGCGCGCCGCTTCAGGAAGGGCTGCTGCTGGTGCACAACACGCTGGTGGGCCTGAACCTGCGCGACAAGATCAAGATCGGCTGCGCCGGCAAGGTGACGACGGCCTTCGACATCGTCCGGCTGATGGCGCTGGGCGCGGATTGGTGCAACTCCGCGCGCGGCTTCATGTTCGCGCTGGGCTGCATTCAGGCCCAGGCCTGCCACACCGGCCACTGCCCCACCGGCGTGACGACGCAGGACCCGCAACGCCAGCGCGCACTGTTCGTGCCCGACAAGGCCCAGCGCGTGGCCAACTTCCACAAGAACACGCTCAAGGCGCTGAAGGAGCTGGTGGAGGCCGCCGGTCTGTGCCACCCGCAGGAGATCACGGCCCAGCACATCGTGCATCGGCTGGACAAGCACGAGGTGCGGCTGCTGGCCAACCTGCTGCCGTTCGTCGAGCCCGGCGCGGTACTGCGCGGCGAGCTGCCGCATGCGACCTTCCGCATCTACTGGCCTCTGGCCAGCGCCCACAGCTTCGCGCCGCAAGGCCCCATCCAGCGATCACCCTGACCCCGGGGGGTCAACCGCCAAGACATGGGGGATGGCGGCTACAACCTAGGGGGTTTTGAGGTCAAAACAAGCACAATGCGCGGCGCTGTACCCCGAGCCGCCATGCCGACCGTCTACCTTCTCCGTCTGAGCGAGACCACGCTTCAGCGCACGCGCTCGCTGCTGTTGAAGTCCGAGGGCGTGACGCTGGCCGGCAGCAACGCGGTGCTGGCCGATGCGCTGCCGGAGCTGGTCACGCTGGCGCCCGACATCGTCGCCAGTGACCTGCGGCTGGTGGACAGCCATGCGATGCGCGTCGCCCACGAGCTGGGCCGGCTGCCCGTGCGGCCCCAGCTTCTGCTGCTGACGCCCACGGCCGACGATCTGCAGCTCTTCGCCGCGCTTGCCGCCGGCGCCAACGCCTATCACGTGGACGATGGCAGCGGCGCGGGCCTCGTCGAGTCGCTGCAGCGCCTGCACGCGCGCCGCGCGATGCTCAACCCCCAGCTCGCCCGCCAGGCGCTGGCCGCCTTCGGCATCGAGCGCAGCCCGCTGATCATCGCCCGCCAGGCCGTCTCGGCGCTGGACACGACGGCCGCCGGCCGCCAGATTGAGCAGGCCAGCCGCCATCTGCTGACGCTACTGGCCCAGGGCCTGCTGCTGCCGGAAATCTGCGCGCTGTGGGGGCTGGACGTGGCCGAGATCGAGCGCCGCATCTGGCGCCTCGTGCGCTTGCTGCACGTGCGCTCGCGCGAGCTGCTGATCGCCTGACTGCCCGCGCTGCGCGTCAGACCGGCGCGGTGTCGATGAAGCTTTGGCGCTGGGACAGCTTGTCCATATGACGCGCGAGGTTCGGGTGCGTCTCGCGCCAGGCGATCTCGGGGAAGCGGTATTCCAGCCAGCCCAGCGCGCAGCCGACGGAAATGTCCGCCAGCGAGAAATGGTTGCCCGAGCACCAGGCCTTCTCGCCCAGGCCCTGGCTCATCGCAGCCAGCGCGGCGTTGACCTTCACGAGCTGGCGATCGATCCAGGCCTCGCTGCGCTGCTCGGCCAGGCGGTGCGCCCACGTGCGCTCCAGGCGCACGAGCACGCCGGCATCCATGGCGCCATCGGCCAACGCCTCCCAGGTGCGAACCTCGCAACGCTCGCGGCCCCGCTCGGGGATGAGCTTTCCCACGGGCGACAGCGTGTCGACGTACTCGACGATGACGCGCGAATCAAACACCGCGCCGGTGATCGAGTCCTGGCCTTCCATGACCAGGCAGGGCACCTTGCCGAGCGGGTTCATCTTCAGGATGGCGTCGCTGCCCCAGACGTCCTCCAGCACCAGCTGGTAGTCGAGCTTCTTCTCGGCCATCACGATGCGCACCTTGCGCACGTAAGGGCTGGCGAGCGAACCGATCAACTTCATCGCGGTCATAGAGCAAACACGGGGATCACAGGTCGAAAAGATTCTAGCCAGCGCCCCCTAGCGCCTTGGCCGGTGAAAAAGGCCTGTCGGGCCAGGCCGACAGGCCCTGGGAAGCAGGGGTTGCCAGCGCTGTCGGCGGCCTCCAGAGTGTTGCCCGGCCCACCGCGCCAGACGGTGGCGCACGCATCCAGGGAGAAGCCATGCTCGACGACAACACCGCCCCGATGGCGGTGGAAAGCCCTTTGCCCGCGCCAGCCGCTGCGCCGCGTGTCCTAGAAATCCGCTTCACGGGCTCCGGCAGCGAGTACTTTCGCATCTGGGCCGTCAACCTGCTGCTGACTTTGGTGACGCTCGGGCTATACCTGCCCTTCGCCAAGGCGCGGCGCATCCGCTACTTCTATGCCAACACGCTGGTGGACGGCCAGGCGCTGAGCTTCCACGGCGACCCGTGGAAAATGTTTCGCGGCTTCCTGCTGCTGGTCGTGCTGATGGCCGCCTACACGGGGGCCGGCAAGGTGTCCCCGGCGGCGGCGTTTGTCGCTTTCCTGATCCTGTGTGTCGTGTGGCCGGCGCTGTGGCGGGCCTCGCTGCAGTTCCGGCTGGGCAACACCAGCTGGCGCGGGTTGCGAATGCGCTTCGAGGCGCCGCTGAAGGGGGCCTATCTCGCCTGCGCGCCCAGCTACTTGCCCGCCGCCGTGCTGATCGCCACCGCCACACAGATGACCCCGGGAGATGCGCAGGAAGCCGCGCCGCAGTTCTCGCCGGCGATGGGCCTGTATATCGCGGCCGCATTCGCACTGATGTTGCTGATGCCCTGCTCGCTGGCCTTGTTCAAGCGCTACCAGCACAACGGCTATCGCATCGCCGACCAGCACAGCCGCATCAAGCTGTCGATCGCCAAGGTCTACCTTCTCGGCCTGAAGGCGTTCGGCGTGTCGCTGCTGCCGGCCATCGGCGCCGGCGTGCTGGTGTCTTTGTTCAGCGCTCTAGCGGTGACGATGGGAGGCGGCCCGAGATCCAGCATTACCGTCGGTGTCGGCATGCTGCTGGGCTACGTGCTGTACTTCGCCATCGTCATGCCCTACACCGCAGCGCGCATGCAGAACCTAGTGTGGAACGGCACGCGCAGCGAATCGCTGCGCTTCCACAGCACGCTGAGCTTTTCGTCGCTGTGCTGGCTGACGCTCAAGAACTGGGGCCTGACGGCGCTGACGCTGGGTCTGTACCGCCCCTTCGCGGCGGTCTCGGCGGCGCGGATGCGACTGGAAGCCGTGTCGATCGAGAGCGACGGCGACCCGTCCGACTGGGTGGCCACCGCCCATGCGGGCCATGCCGATGCGACGGGCGACATCGCCGGCGACTTCTTCGGCATCGACATGGGCCTCTGATGAGCGAGCCGCGCCTCGCCGCCGACTGGTTCGACGGCCGCAGCGCCCGACCGCGGCCCGTCGAGGCCTGGGTACGAGGCGGCGAGTTGCACTTCGGCGAGCACAGCGCCCCGCTGGCCGCCGTGACTTGGCCCGAACGCCAACGCCACGGCCAGCGGCAGATCCTGCTGCCGGGCGGCGGCCTGCTGAGCTTTGCCGATGCTGCGGCGTTCGATGCCTGGGCCGTTTCGTCGGGGCGTGGCGACAGCCTGGTCGTGCGCTGGCAGCAGAGCTGGCGGCTGGCCACGCTGTCGCTGGTGCTGCTGATAGCCAGCCTCGCGGCGGCCTACCGCTGGGGCCTGCCGTGGGCGGTGGACATCACCGTCGATGCCTTGCCGCGCTCGACCGAGCACGCCATCAGCCGGCAACTGCTGAGCAGCCTGGACGGCCAATGGCTCCACCGCACGCAATTGAGCGCCTCGCAACAGCAGGCCTGGCGCAGCCGCTGGGACGCGGCGCTCGCTCGCGCCCGCGCTCACGGCGGGCAGGCTGTGCCGGAGGACGCGCAGATCCACTTCCGCGACGGCGGCAAACCGCTCGGGCCCAATGCGTTCGCGTTGCCCGGCGGCGACATCGTCATCACCGACGAGCTGCTGGCGCTGCTCAAGGACGAGCCTGACGCCGTCATGACGGTGCTGGCCCACGAGCTGGGCCATGTGCAGCACCGGCACGGCCTGCGCATGCTGCTGCGCGCGGGCGCGGTAAGCGTCGTGACCTCGGTCATCGTTGGCGACTTCTCATCGCTGCTCGCCGCCGCGCCGGCGCTGCTGGCCACCAACGCCTATTCGCGCGACAACGAGCGGCAGGCCGACCTCTACGGCCGCGCGCTGGCGCGCGCCGGCGGCGTGGACACGTCGCGCATGGCCGTGTTCTTCCAGCGCCTGGCCGAGCGGCACAAGGCGAAGGTGGAGGACGGTCCGGTGGCCATCGCGTTCTCGACCCACCCCGCGGACGAGGAGCGGGTGCGGTTCTTCAGCGAACGCTGAAACCTAGAATCGCGGGTTTTCCACGACCCGCCGGCCCGCCATGACGACCTCCGACTACTCCGCCATCAGCGCCCTCTCTCCGCTGGACGGCCGCTATGCCGCCAAGGTGGCCGCGCTGCGCCCGCTGCTGTCCGAGTACGGGCTGATGCACCGCCGCGTGCAAGTCGAGGTGGAGTGGTTCATCGCGCTGTCGGACGCCGGCTTCAAGGAGTTCAAGCCGCTGTCGTCGGCCGCGCGCAGCCGGCTGCGCCGCCTCGTCAAGAAGTTCAGCGAGGCCGATGCCGAAGCCATCAAGGCCATCGAGCGCACGACCAACCATGACGTGAAAGCCGTCGAGTACTGGATCAAGCGCAGCTTCGAGGGCGACACGCCGGTGCACCGCGAGCTGCTCGCCGCCAGTGAGTTCGTGCACTTCGCCTGCACCAGCGAGGACATCAACAACACCAGCCATGCGCTGATGCTGAAGGCCGCACGCGACGAAGTCATGCTGCCCGCACTGGACGGCATCATCGAGAAGCTGCGCGGCATGGCCCACCAGTTCGCCGGCACGCCGATGCTCTCCCGCACGCACGGCCAGACGGCCAGCCCGACGACGGTGGGCAAGGAAATCGCCAACGTCGTCGCGCGCCTGCAGACGGCCCGCGCGCGCATCGCCGCCGTCAAGCCGCTGGCCAAGATGAACGGCGCCGTCGGCAACTTCAACGCCCACCTGTCGGCCTGGCCCCGCCATGACTGGGAAGCCTTCTCGAAGGCCGTCATCGAGAAGCAGCTGAAGCTGACGTTCAACCCTTACACGATCCAGATCGAGCCGCACGACTACATGGCCGAGCTGTTCGATGCGTTCACGCGCGCCAACACCATCCTGATCGACTGGTCGCGGGACGTCTGGGGCTACATCAGCCTGGGTTACTTCAAGCAGAAGACCAAGGCGGGCGAGATCGGCAGCTCGACGATGCCGCACAAGGTCAACCCCATCGACTTCGAGAACGCGGAAGGCAACTTCGGCCTGGCCAGTGCGGTGCTGACGCACCTCTCGCAGAAGCTGCCGGTGAGCCGCTGGCAGCGCGACCTGACCGACTCCACCGTGCTACGCAACATGGGCGTGGGCCTGGGCTACGCACTGCTGGGTTATGACTCATTGGCCAAGGGGCTGGGCAAGCTGGAGGTCAACGAGGCCGCACTGGCCGACGACCTCGACGCCGCTTGGGAAGTGCTGGCCGAGCCAATTCAGACCGTCATGCGCCGCTTCGGCCTGCCCAACCCCTACGAGCAGCTCAAGGAGCTGACGCGCGGCAAGGCCATCACGCAGGAATCCATCCGCGCCTTCATCGAAGGGCTGGACCTGCCCAAGGCCGAGAAGGCCCGCCTGCTGAAGCTGACGCCCGGCAGCTACACGGGCCTGGCGCAGGAGCTGGCCAAGCGAATCTGAGGGCATTGTGAGGGCATTGCGGGACGGATCGATCAAGCGTAGCGAGTAGCTCTGCCCCCAACTGATCAAGGGCTCACAGCACGAGCCGGAACACTCGCGAGGGCTCGTCGTAGCCCTCGAACCATTCCTGCCCCTGCTCGAAGAAGCCCAGTTTGGCCAGCAGCGCGACGCTGCGTTCGTTCTGGACGGCCGTGATGGCCATCAATGCCGGCCAGCCCAGCACGCGGGCATGCGCGACGCAGCCCCGTGCAGCCTCCAGCGCGTAGCCGTGGCCCTCGTACTCGGCCAGCAGCGCGTAGCCCAGGTCCGGCTCAGGCAGCACGGCGCGTTTGAACAGGCCGCACATGCCCACGAGCACGCCGTCGTCGCGCCGCTGCACGGCCCAGAAACCGTGCCCCTGCTCGCGGTAGGCCTTGAAGAGCCGACCCTCGGCCCAAGCCAGCGCGGCGTCTACGTCGTGCACACCGGGGTTGTTGATGTAACGGTGCCAGCCCGGTTCGTTGACGAGGCGTAGCAGGAAGGGGGCGTCCAGCGGTGTGAATTCACGCAGCACCAGCCGTTGAGTCTGGAGGATAGGCATGGAGCCACACAATAAACGGTCCAGGCGCGGATACTCCGCGGCCCGCCCGACGCTGCCCCCATGACGACTCCATGAGCTCCGCGCCCGACCCCAGCGACAACCCCGCGCTCGTGCAGGCGTTGCGGGAGCTGGATGTCATCCTGGCTAACGCCGGGGTGGGTGTGGTCTACGTGAAGGCCAAGACGCTGGTGCGCTGCAACCAGCGATACGCCGAGATCTACGGCTTCGACGGCCCCGCCGCCGCCATGGGCCGCAGCAGCGTGGAGCTCTACGAGAGCGAGCAGGAGGCCCGCGGCCTCGGCCGGCGCGCCTACCCCGTGCTGGCGGCCGGCGAGACTTTCCGCAGCGAGCAGCGCATGCGCCGCCGCGACGGCCAGATGTTCTGGGCGCACCTGACCGGCCGGCTGATCAACCCCGAGGACCCGGCCGACGGCTCGATCTGGATCGTCGAAGACGTGCACGAGCGCAAGCTGGCCGACGCAGCGCTGGCCGCGCTGCATGCCGAGCAGCAGCTGATCTTCGACCACGCGATGGTCGGCATCGCCTTCCTGCGCGAGCGCCGCGTAACGCGCTGCAACCAGGCCTTCGAGCAGCTCTTCGGCTATGGCCCCGGTGAACTGGACGGTCAGCTCTCCCGCGCCTGGCACCTCAGCGACGCCGACTGGCGCGCCGCCGGCGAGCGGTGCTACGCGCCGCTGGCGCGCGGCGAGGCCTTCCACGGGGAGATGCTGCTGGGTCGCAAGGACGGCACGCCCGTCTGGTGCGAAGTGCGCAGCAAGGCCATCGCACCGGCGGACCCGTCGCGCGGCTCCATCTGGATCGTGCATGACATCACCGCCCGCAGGCAGGCCGAGGCCCAGCTGGTGGCGGCCAAGGCGCAGCTGGAGGCGCTCGTCGAGCAGCGCACGGAGCAGCTGCGCCAGACCGTCGCTGCGCTCGAGCAGAAGGTCGCCGAGCAACAAGCCGCCGAGGCCCGTGCCGAACGGCTGGCGCTGTTCGACGGCCTGACCGGCCTGCCCAACCGCCACCTGCTGGCCGACCGTGCGACGCAGGCGCTGGACATCGCGCGCCGCAGCGACGAGCCGGTGGCCGTGCTGTTCCTGGACCTGGACCACTTCAAGAACGTCAACGACTCGCTGGGCCACCGCGTCGGCGACACGTTGCTGGGCCAGCTGGCCGCGCGCCTGCGCGCCGCCGTGCGCGAGCAGGACACCGTCGCCCGCACCGGCGGCGACGAGTTCGTCGTCGTGCTGCCGCTGACGGACGTGGCCGGCGCCGCGCACCTGGCCACCAAGCTGATGGCGCTGGCCGGCGCCCCGTTCCACGTCGAGCAGCAGGAGCTGACGGTCACGCCGTCCATCGGCATCGCGATGTTCCCGACCGACGGCGACGACTTCGACACGCTGTGCAAGTGCGCCGACGCGGCCATGTACCGCGCAAAGCGCGACGGCCGCAATGCCTACCGCTTCTTCACGAGCGAGATGCAGGCGCAGTCGGCCCGCGCGCTGCTGCTGGAGAACGCGCTGCGCCGGGCGCTGGAGCGCGGCCAGCTGAGCCTGCACTACCAGCCGCTGTTCGCGCTGGAAGGCAGCGGCGAAAGCCATGTCGTCGGCGCCGAGGCGCTGCTGCGCTGGCGGCATCCGGAGCTGGGCTGGGTGTCGCCGGCCGAGTTCATCCCGATCGCCGAGGCCTCGGGCCTGATCCTGCCCATCGGCGAATGGGTGCTGCAGGAGGCGCTGTCGCAGCTGCGCCGCTGGGACGAGGCCGGCCTGCCGGCGCTGTCGATGGCGGTGAACCTGTCGGCCGTGCAGTTCCGCCACGACGACCTGCCGGCCCTCGTCGAGCGCACGCTGGCCGACGTCGGCATGCCGGCCGAACGGCTGGAGCTGGAGCTGACCGAAGGCGCCGCGATGGACAATCCCAGCGTCGCCATCACCGTCATGAACAAGCTGCACGGCCGCGGCGTGCGATTGTCCATCGACGACTTCGGCACCGGCTACTCGTCGCTCGCCTACCTGAAGAAATTCCGCGTCAGCAAACTGAAGATCGATCAGTCCTTCGTGCGCGACCTGACCGATGATGCCGAGGATCGCGCCATCGTCGATGCCGTCATCCGCATGGCGTCGGCACTGGGCCTGCAGACGCTGGCCGAGGGTGTCGAGACCGAAGGCCAGCTGGCCTTCCTGCGCCGCCAGGGCTGCCAGGCGGTGCAGGGATACCTCTTCAGCCGGCCGCTGCCGGCCGAGGCTTTTGCAGAATTCGTGCTTTCACGCACCACGCCCGTGTCGGCCTACGCCCTCCCATGACCTTTGTCCGCCAACTCCAGGCCCTCCAACCCCACTCCCGCCTCTGTGTCGGCCTCGACCCCGAGCCCAGCAAGCTGCCCGGCGCCTGGGCCGGCGACGCGAGCCGCTTCTTCGACTTCTGCGCGGCCATCGTCGACTCGACGAAGGACCTGGTCTGCGCCTTCAAGCCGCAGATCGCCTACTTCGCCGCCCACCGCGCCGAGGACCAGCTCGAACGCCTCATCTCGCACATCCATGCGGTCGCGCCGGGCGTGCCCGTCATCCTCGACGCCAAGCGCGGCGACATCGGCTCGACCGCCGAGCAGTACGCCCGCGAGGCCTTCGTACGCTACGGCGCGGATGCCGTGACGCTGTCGCCGTTCATGGGCTTCGACAGCGTGGAGCCTTACCTCGCTTACGAGGGCAAGGGCGCCATCCTGCTGTGCCGCACGTCCAACAAGGGCGGTGACGACTGGCAGATGCAGCGCCTGGCCGACGTGCCGGGGCAGCCGCGGCTGTTCGAGCACCTGGCCCGTCTGGCCGAGACGCAGTGGAACCGCAACGGCCAGCTGGGCCTCGTGGTGGGCGCCACCTACCCCGGCGAGATCGCCCGAGTGCGCGAGCTGGCACCCACACTGCCGCTGCTGGTGCCGGGCGTCGGCGCGCAGGGCGGTGATGCTGCCGCTGTCGTGCAGGCCGCTGGCCGCGCGGCGCCGCTGGTGGTCAACTCATCTCGCGCTGTGCTGTATGCCAGCAGCGGCGCCGACTTCGCCGAGCGTGCCCGCGCGGTGGCCGAGGCCACGCGCCTGAGCCTGGCCTGACCATGCCGCGCAGCGGCGTCGACCACGTCGGCAGCCTGGTCGGCCACGCAGAGCCCCCGGAGCGGCAACGCGCGCGCCTGCAGAGCAGCATGCGCTGGCAGGCGTCGCGCGTCTTCCTGCTGGCCTGCGCGCCGATCTTCATGCCGGTGGCCGCGCTGCTGGCGCTGACGCGCCAGCCGGACGAATGGCTTGACGGCTGGGCGCCGCCGGCGCTCGCGCTGCTGATCGCGCTGCTGGCCATGCTGCGGCTCGTCATGACGGCACGCTCGCCGCAGCAACGCGATCGCCCCGCCGTCTCGCTGCTCATGCTGACGCTGGTGATGGTGCTGCCGGTCGTCATCGCCGTGTCGCGCGACGTCGGGCTGTGGTCGCTGAGCCTGCCGCTGATGAGCCTCGTCATCGCCTTCGCGACCGGGCTGCTGGGCCTGTCGGCCGGGCTCGTGCTGGCGGCGCTGGGGACGGCGGCGGTGGCCGGCCTGGCCGCGGCGGAGGCGCTGGGCTGGGCCACGCATCCCATGCCCGCGGCGGACCTGATGATGCGCGTCATCGTGCAGGCGGCGCTGCTCGTGTCCGGCCTGATCGCCGGCCTCGGCATGCTGAAGATGCTGCAGCGCTCGCTGGCCGAAGCCGACGAACGCACCGCACGCTTCCGCGGCCTGCTTGGCATGGCGGTGGACTGGTACTGGGAGATGGACCGCGACTTCCGCTTCACGCACGTGGCCGAGGAGCGGCCCGGCAGCTCGGGGCTGGACCTGCAGGCCCGCTTGGGCCGCACGCCGTGGGAGGTGGACGCCAGCGGCCTGTCGGACGACGAGCTCGACGCCCACCGCGCGGACCTGGAGTCGCACCGGCCCTTCCACGGCATGGTGGCGCGGCGCCAGGGCGTCGATGGCAGCACGCGCTGGGTATCGATCAGCGGCGAGCCGCGCTTCGACGCGCACGGCAACTTCCGCGGCTACTGGGGCGTGGGCCGCGACGTGACGCACGAGGTGGCGGCCGAGCAGACCGTGCTGGCCACCGAGACGCGATACCGCGAGCTGTTCCGCCGCTCGCCCAGCCCGCTGGTGCTGCACCGCTGGGGCCGTGTCGTAGACGCGAACCCGGCGGCCATGGCCATGTTCGGCTATGCGCAGCGCTCCAGCATGATCGGCCAGGACCTGTTCAGCCACTACGAGCCAGGCGACGACGAGACGGCCCGCCAGCAGGCCGCGCGGCTGGAGGCGCTGGCGCCGGGCGCGATGCAGCCAATGGCCGAGTACCGGCTGCGCACGCTGTCTCGGCGGCGGCGCCTCGTGCAGGCGACCAGCGTGCGCGTGGAGACCGCCTCGGGCCCGGCGACGCTGACTTTCTTCACCGACCAGACCGAGCAGAGCCGCGCGCAGGATGCGCTGCGTCGCAGCGAGAGCCTGCTGTCTCACCTGGTAGCCACCAGCCCCGACGTCATCACGCTCACCGAGGCGGACAGCGGCCGCTACGCGATGGTCAACAAGGCCTTCGAGCATCTCACCGGCTGGAGCAGCGACGAGGTCATGGGCCGCACGCCCGACGAGATCGCCATCTGGCACCACGCCGGCGACCGCGACGCCATCCGCGAGTCGGTGCGGCGCGACGGCATCGCGAACAACGTGCCCGTCAGCTTCCGCCGCAAGGACGGCAGCGCCGTGTCGATGCTGGTGTCGGTGGCCCCGTTCCAGATGGACGGGCAGCACTACCTCGTGCTGTATGCGCGCGACGTGTCGGAGAGCGAGCGCACGCGGCTCGTGCACAGCGCCATCCTGGAGAACGCGTCCATCGGCATTGCGCTGACGCGCGACCAGCAGTTCGTGCTGGCCAACCCGCGCATCGAAGACATGTTCGGCTGGGAGCGCGGTACGCTCATCGGCCAGCACGGCAGCGTCGTGTGGCCGACGGTGGAGGACTGGCACTCCATCAGCCGCGACCTGAGCCCGCGGCTGACGGCCGGAGAGCAGGTGGAGTTCGAGCGCACGATGCGCCGCCGCGACGGCTCGACCTTCCTGGCGCGGCTGCTGGCACAGATCGTCGACCCGGCGCACCCGAGCCGCGGCGGCACGATCTGGATCGTCGAGGACGTGACCGAGCGTCGCCGCGTGGAAGATCAGCTCGCCCACGCCAAGGACGCCGCGCAGGCGGCCAGCCGCGCGAAGAGCGCCTTCCTGGCCAACACGAGCCACGAGATCCGCACGCCGCTCAACGGCCTGCTGGGCCTGGGCCGCCTGGCGCAGCAGCCCGACATCTCCGAGGCGCAGCGGCTGGACTACCTGAACCAGATGATGGACAGCGCCGAAAGCCTGTCGGGCCTGATCTCCGACATCCTGGACCTCTCCAAGATCGAAGCCGGCCGCCTGACGCTGGAGACGCAGCCGTTCTCGTTGCGCGAGCTGCTGGCCTCCATCCGGCTGGCCTACCTGACGCTGGCCCAGGCGCGCGGACTGACGTTCGCCGTGCAGATCGACCCGGCGCTGCCGGCCTGGGTGTTCGGTGACCCGCTGCGCACGCGCCAGATCCTGTCGAACTACCTGACCAACGCGCTGAAGTTCACCGAGCGCGGCGGCATCACCGTCAACGTGCAGGCGCTGAGCCGCAATGCGCGCGGCAGCGCCGGCGAGTGGGTGCGCATCGAGGTGACGGACACCGGCCCGGGCATCGCCGCCGAGCAGCAGCCGCGGCTGTTCCAGCCTTTCACTCAGGCGGACGAGTCGACGACGCGGCGCTTTGGCGGCACGGGCCTGGGCCTGTCGATCTGCCGTGAGCTCGCGACGCTGATGGGCGGCGATGTGGGCATGCGCAGCGTGCTGCGCGAGGGCTCCACCTTCTGGGCGGAGCTGCCGCTGCCGGCCGCCCCCGCGCCGCTGGCGCACCCGCCACGCGAGCCGCGCGCCGCCGGCGCGACGCAGGACGCGCTGCACGGGCGCCGCGTGCTGATCGCGGAGGACCATCCGGTCAACATGCTGATCGCCGTCGCCCAGCTGGAGCAGTGGGGCATGGAAGTGGCGCAGGCCAGCGACGGCCGCCAGGCGGTGGAGGCCGTGCTGGCAGCAGCCAGCGTGGGCAAGCCGTTCGACATCGTGCTGATGGACGTGCAGATGCCGGTCATGGGCGGCCACGACGCGACGCGCGAGCTGCGCAAGCACTTCAACGCCGAGGAGCTGCCTATCGTCGCGCTGACGGCGGCGGCGCTGGTCTCCGAGCGCAACGACGCCTTCGCGGCCGGCATGAACGACTTCCTGACCAAGCCCATTGACACGCCCAAGCTGCACCAGACCCTGCTGCGGCTGACGCAATGACGACCTGCCGCGAGGGGCGGGGGAAGAACGGGCAAACTGCGGGCCCAATCGACAAGGATTGAAAGCCCCCCGCCATGAACGCCTCCGCCCCGCGCAACTTCAAGTACTACGACTTGATCATGGCGGCCTTCGTCTGCGTGCTGCTTTGCTCCAACCTCATCGGCGCGGCCAAGGCGGCCCAGCTCACGTTGCCGGTCATCGGCACCGTCACGTTCGGCGCGGACCTGTTCTTCTTCCCGATCAGCTACATCTTTGGCGACATCCTGACCGAGGTCTACGGCTACGGCCGCGACCGGCGCGTCGTGTGGGCCGGCTTCGGCGCGCTGCTGTTCTCGGCCTTCATGGCCTTCGTCGTCGTGCACCTGCCGCCGGCGCAGAACGACTTCATGGCCGCCTACCAGCCGCAGCTGGAGGCCGTGTTCGGCAACACCTGGCGCATCGTCGCCGGCTCGATGATCGCGTTCGCTTGCGGCAGCTTCGCCAACAGTTTCGTGCTGGCCAAGATGAAGATCGCCACGCAGGGCAAGTACCTGTGGGCCCGCATCGTCGGTTCGACGGTTGTAGGTCAGCTGGTGGACACGGGGGTGTTCTTCCTGATCGCGTTCTACGGCATCTGGCCCAACGAGCAGCTGTTCGCCGTCATCATCACGCAGTACCTGTTCAAGACGATCTGGGAGGCCGTGATGTACCCGGCGACGGCCAAGGTCGTGGCCTTCCTGAAACGTGCTGAAGGCGTGGACTTCTACGACCGCGACACGAACTTCAACCCGTTCACGATCAAGGTGTAGGCCGGCCGCCCGGGCCACGGCGAGGCACCGCGGCGGACAATCCCCATATGACGCCCGAACCCGACGCCGCCAAGCCCGACCTGATGTTTGCGCTGCTGACCGACAGCGGCATCGCGCCCGATGGCCCCGACACGCTCGCGCCGCTGGCCGCCGCCCTGCAGGCCCAGTACCCGCGGGCCGTCACCATCACGCTGCACCCGCCGCTGCGCGACGCCGAAGGCCGCTGCCGCTGGTGGGACGAGCCGGCGCCCACGGCCGACAACGTGGCGGCAGCCCTGCCGCATCTCATCGACCGCCTTCGGCTGGAAGCCCGCAAGCTGGACCTGCCCTGGCAGCGCGTCGCGCTGGCCGGCGTGGGCGACGGCGCGCTGCTGGCGCTGGAGGCCGTACAGGCCGAGCCGGCGCTCGTGGGCCGCGTGCTGGCCTTTGCCGGCGGCTACCTGTCGCGGCCCGAGCACGCGCCGCAGGACGTCTGCGTGCACCTGCTGCACGGCCTGGCGGATACGCGCTTCTCCTACCACCACGTCGTGGACGCCGCGCAATCGCTGGTGGACCTGGGCGCGGACGTCACGGCCGATCTGCTGCCCCACCTGGACCACGGCCTGCATCCGGCGCTGATCGCCAAGGCGATGGAGCAACTGCGTACCTTCATCCCGGCGCGGCTGTGGCGCGAGGCGGTCATCGCCGCGCAGGAGAGCGAGCGGCCGGTGGGCTGAGGCGGCCATCGCGGCCACGCTCAGTGCTGGGACAGTTCCCAGAGCTGGTACAGCGTGCTGTCGTGCTCGCTGACCTCCAGGCCGCAGGCGAGGTCGAAACTGGAGTCGAACCAGCCGCAGCTGTCGGGCTTGGTCACGCCAGCGGCACTGCCGGGGCGCACGGGCATGGCGGCGGGCGCCTTGGAAGAGGTCCAGGAGAACTGCGACGAGCTGAAGAATTGCATGGCGGGCTCCGTGTCGTGCTGGAACGTCGTGAACAACGTCACGCCGTCAGCATCGCGGCCGGTCCTTTCGGGGGACATCGCCCAGAGGGCGGAGCCACGGGGGACGCCCGCCGGCACATCCCCCGCGCCTCCCTCCAAGGAGGGATGGAAAGTGGGGTCAGAGTCGCTTTTTTGGCAGTCCTTGCCAGCGCGGCTCCACGCGCGGTCGTCAGCGCGGCGGTTGCACGCCGCATTCAGCGGCGCGCCAGCAGCTCCCGCCGGGCGTCCGTGCCAATCCAGCGCGCCGACTTCTCCGAGCGATCGCACAGCCGTTGCGCCACAGTGAGCGCCGACTCACGCAGCGGCCCGCTGCGCTTGCCGATCTGCCGCAGCGCCCAGTTGACGGCCTTCCTGACGAAATTGCGGTCGTCGCACGCGGCGGCCTCGATGAGGGGGAGCCGGGCGATGAAGTCCGCGTCCGCCCGCTGCTTCTGGTGAACCGCCGCCACCGCCAACAGCGCGAAACCGGCGCGCCTTTCGAACTCCGGCTCGCGCGCCGCCCAGCGCGGGATGGCGTCCCACGCCAGCGGGCTCCTGACGAAGGCGTTCAGGCAGACCTGGTCGCAGACGTCCCAGCTCCGCATGCCGGCGACCCAGCGGTCCATCTCGGCCACGGTCAACCGCGCTGGCTCGGCCACCATGCCGGCCAGGATCTGCGCATCGGGGATGTCGGTGTCCCACAGTGCCAGTGCGAGGGCGTGATCGCGGCCCAGTTCGCGCGCCAGCGCACGCAGCGCCGGTACGGCAACGCCCAGGCGCGCGTCGCCGGTGAGCCCGAAGCCGGCCATGCCGGCCAGAGCCTGCGGCCGCGCCAGCGCACGCAGGCGGGCGAGGCCGTCGTCCAGGCGGGTGCCGTTCATGCACCCATTCTCGCGACGCTCAACGGCCGGCGGCGCGGCGACGGCGATGCCAGCCGCCCAGCACGGCGGCACCGGCCAGCGCCAGCCAGCCGCTGGCCGGCTCGGGCACCGCGGTGACCGACACGTTGTCGAGCAGGCCGCCGAATTGGTCCGACGGACCCAGCGCCGCAAAGCGCAGCTCGGCACTGCCGCTCTTGCCAACGTCCACAAGCCCGGTGAAGTGTTGCCACTGCGTCGTGGCGCCGCTCACCGCGTCCGACAGCACCGTGCCCGACAGCGCGCCGAAGCTGTAGCCCAACGTCTGCGTGGCCCCGCCGGTGCGGTTGGCGCGCGCGGAATACCAGAAGCTCAGCTCGACCCAGCCGGTGGCGTGGATGGTCTGCGTCATCGTGCTGTTGTTGAAAGTGTCCAGCTCGATGAAGTACTTGCCGTCCTGGGCGAAGTTGCCCTCGAAATCGTTCTGTACCTCGATGTCCGGGTTAACTTGCCAGCCGGACAGCTTCTCGGTGATGAGCCAGTAGTTGGTGGGGCCGTCAACGACCTCGAAGCTACCGTTGGCCACCAGATTGGGCCCCGCAGCGAAGGCGCAGGCGCCGGACAGGGACAAGAGCGCAGCGGCAATGACAGTTTTCATGGGGCAACCCTCACAAATGACGCGGCGCAGTGTAGGGACGGCGCCGACCGCCGGCTCTCCCTATGCCGCTGCAGACCACCGGCCCTGAGGGGCACCAGGGCCGAGAATCGGCCCACCGCCGTATTCCCACCCCGCCATGAAGCTGCAACCCCTCTTCCTGTCGCTCGCCCTGGCCCTGTCGCTCACCGCCGCGCCGGCCTCTGCTACCTCCGGCGCCGGCGTCGCCTGGCAGGCCGCCGCGGCCGACAGCGACATCGACCGCTACTTCACCCAGGCGAAAGCCGAGAAGAAGCCCGTGCTGCTGTACTGGGGCGCCAAGTGGTGTCCGCCCTGCAACCAGCTCAAGGCCACGCTGTTCAACCGCGCCGACTTCATCGAGCAGAGCAAGGCCTTCATCGCCGTGGGCATCGACGGCGACGCACCCGGCGCGCAGAAGCTGGGCACGCGCTTCAAGGTGCGCGGCTACCCGACTCTGATCCTCTTCAGCCCCGCCGGCGCCGAACTCACCCGCCTGCCCGGCGAGGCCGACGCCGCCCAGGTCATGCAGGTGCTGCAGCTGGGCCTGTCCAGCGGCCGGCCGGCCAAGGCGGTGCTGGCCGACGCCCGCGCCGGCAAGCGCCTGTCCGCCAACGAATGGCGGCTGCTGGGCTTCTACGGCTGGGAGACCGATGAGCAGCAGCTCGTGCCGGCCGACCAGCGCGCCGCCGTGCTGGCCCAACTTGCCAAGGCCAGCGACGGCGTGGACGCCGAGACGGCGACGCGGCTGTGGCTGAAGTCCGTCGGCGCGCTGGCCGAAGGCAAGACCGCCGATGCCGCCGGCCTGCCGCGTCTGCGCGCCGTGCTGGCCGATCCGGCGCAGGCGCGCGCGCAGATGGATGTGCTGACCAACGAGGCGCCCGATCTCGTCAAGGCTTTCGCGCCGCAAGCCGGCGAGGCGCGCAACGCCCTCGTCGCCGAGTTCGACTCCGCGCTCAAGCGCCTCAATGAGGACGCCACGCTGTCCCGCGCCGACCGGCTCAACGCGCTGCAGGCGCGCATCGAGCTGGCCCGCGTCGACACGCCGCATGCCGACCCTTACCCGAAAAACCTGCCTGCCGCGCTGCTGGACCAGGCCCGCGACCAGGCCGGCCGCGCGCACCGCGAGATCAGCGACGGCTACGAGCGCCAGGCCGTCGTTACCGAGGCCGCCTACCTGCTGGGCCGCGCGGGCTTGTGGAAGGAAAGCGATGAGCTGCTGAAGGCCGCGCTGGCGCGCAGCCACTCGCCCTACTACCTGATGAGCCAGCTGGCGGGCAATGCGAAGACGCAGGGCCGCAAAGCCGAGGCGCTGCGCTGGGCAGAGGACGCGTTCAACAAGAGCGAAGGGCCGGCGACGCGGCTGCAATGGGGCGCCAACTATGTCGCCGCGCTGATCGAGCTTAGTCCCGAAGACGCGCCGCGCATCGAGAGGGCTGCGTCCCAGCTGTTCACCGAGGCCGAGAAGGACCCCGGCGCGTTCTACGAGCGCAGCGAACGCTCGCTGAAGAAGGTCGCGACGCTGCTGGCCGGCTGGAACAAGACACCCACCCAGGCCGCCACGGTCGGCCGGCTGAAGGCGCAGCTCGACGGCGTCTGCGGCAAGCTGGACGGCAGCGACGCCAGGGCGAAGTCGTCGTGCCAGGGCTTGATGAAGAAGGCGTGAGGAGCAGGAATGCTTAGCTCCCGCACGTGGCGTCACAAGCCTTAGCCCGTCGTCTGCTGCCGACCGACAGCTGCCGCCTTCGGCAGGTCACCACCACAATCCCTCACCGTCACCTGCGGCAAACTCCACGCCGACGATGACGTCGCCTCGGCCGCTGGCGCTGGCGGGCGGATGACCGACGCAGGGAAGGAGCACACATGGACGACGCAGGCTTGAACGGCCTGACCGGAGGTACGGCCGCCGTGGCGGCTTCGGCGGAGCTGGCCGGCCTGGCTGCAGGCGGCGGCCATGGCAGGCATGGCCACAGCGGCGCCTGCCTGAACTGCGGCGCCACGCTGGTGCCCGCAGCACGCTTCTGCAGCCAGTGCGGGCAGGACACGGCCAACCACCCGCCGTCGCTGTTCGAGTTCGTGCATGAGTTCGTCAGCCACTACATCGCGGTGGAAGGCACGCTGTGGAAGAGCCTGCGAGGCCTGCTGCTGCGCCCGGGCTTCCTGACGCGCGAGTACCTCGCCGGCCGCAAGCAGCGCTATGTGCTGCCGCTGCGCCTGCTGCTGACGCTGGGCCTGCTGTTCTTCCTTTCGCTCAAGCTCATGCCCGGTGGCACGCACACGCTGGGGCTGGACGACGACAACGACGTCGAGGTCGCCGAGGCGGTGGAAACGGCAGCCTCGGCGGCCTCGGCCGTGGACACGGTGGCGGGCAAGGTGGCCACCGTCCGCAAGAAGCTGGGCAATACGACGGTGGAGATGCACATCCTGCACCCCGATCTCGCCGCCCGGCTGCCGCTCAGCATGCAGGAGCGCATCGTGCGCGCTGAAGCGCACTGGCGCGCCGATCCCAAGGGCACCGCGCATGCGATGGGCGCGACGATGCTGGGCCTCGCGCCGTATGCGGTGCTGTGCTCGCTGCCGTTCTTCGCCGGCCTGCTGAAGCTGCTGTTCTGGCGCCAGCCCTACGGCGCGCATTTCGTGTTCGCGATGCACCTGCACGCCGCCTGGTACGCGATGCTGCTGCTGGCGGTGATGCTGCCGTGGAGCCTCGTGGCCTTCGTGCTGTGGATCTGGTCCAACGTCTACCCGGTCATCGCGTTGAAGCGTGTGCATGCGGCCTCGTGGTGGACGACAGTCATGCGGGCCGGGCTGCTGGCCGTCATGCACTGGTTCATCCTGGGCCTGGGGTTCCTCGTGCTGGCTATGGTGGGCGCGCTGGCTGGCAGCTGAACGAGTCGGGGCCGGCGCCATTCATCCGCCCGGCTGACCGTTCATGACACGCCGCCGGCCATCCGGCGGCCAGCGCGCGGACAGCGCAGGGGCGGCGCTGATACTGGGCGCCCCCTGTCACCAAGAGCGCCCGCATGCTGCGAACTCTAGGCCGAATCACCACGCTGTCGACCCTGCTGGCTCTGGCCCTGCTGGTCAGGCCGGCGCTGGCCGGCGCCCCCCTCAAGCCCTGCCGGCTCGACGGCATTCCTAACGAGCTGCAGTGCGGCAGCCTGAAGCGCCCGCTGGACCCGGCGCGGCCGGACGGCGTGAGCATCGATGTGCACTACGTCGTCGTGCCGGCGCTGGCCCGCAACAAGCAGCCAGATGCCGTGCTGCTGCTGGCCGGCGGCCCTGGCCAGAGCGCGATCAACGTCGCCGCGCGCGTGCTGCCGCGGCTGGCCCGGCTGAACAACCGGCGTGACCTCGTCTTCATCGACCAGCGCGGCACCGGCAAGTCCGCGCCGCTGGAGTGCGCCGACGACAGTCAGTTGCCCATCACCGAGCAGCTCGAAGCCGGCGCCCAGCTGCGCCGGCTGGAAGCCTGCCGCAACCAGCTGGAGTCGCTGCTCTATGGCCGCGACGGCGGCCTGCGCTTCTTCACGACGACGATCGCGATGCAGGACATGGAGGCCGTGCGCGAGGCGCTGGGTGTGCCGCAGTGGAACCTCGTCGGTGCCAGCTACGGCACGCGGGCCGCGCTGGAGTACCTGCGCCAGTTCCCGAGCCGGGTGCGCCGCACCGTCATCGACGGCGTCGCGCCGCCGGACATGGTCCTGCCGGCCAGCTTCTCGACCGACACGCAGGCCGCGCTGGACAAGCTCTTCGACGCCAACGCCAAGACGCACCCGGCGCTGCGTGACGACTGGCAGCGCTTGCTCGCCTCGCTGCCGCGCCGCGTCACCGTGGCCCAGCCGCTGACCGGCGCGCCTGAGACCTTCATGGTCGACCGCGAGCTGCTGCTGCGCGCCGTGCGGCCGCCGCTGTACCAGCCAGCGCTGGCTGCAGCGCTGCCGGCCGCGCTGCACATCGCGGCCACGGAGGGTCGCTTCGATGGCCTGTTCGGGCTGACCTCGGCCTTTGGCAGCGGCAAGGGCATGAAGCTGGCGATGGGCATGCACTTCGCCGTCATGTGCGCGGAGGACGTGCCGCGGCTGGCCGACGCCACCGACTCGCCGGGCAAGGACTTCGCCCGCATGGACGCCGAGGGCTACGCCCGTATGTGCAAGACCTGGCCCCGGGGCGACGTGCCTGCGGACTTCTACAGGATCCCGCCCGCGCCCAGCCCGGTGCTGTTGATGAGCGGTGGCGCGGACCCAGCTACACCGCCGCGCCACGGCGAGCGCGTCGCCAAGGCCTTGGCCGTGGGCCACCCCGAGCGGGTGCAGCACCTCGTCGTGCCGGAGGCCGGCCACGGCGTGTCGGCGGTCAACTGCGTGCGCGACCTGATGTTCCGCTTCATCGACGCCAAGGCTGACGCCGAGGCGCTGCCGCAGGACGGGGCCTGCGCGGTGCGCATCCCGCGGCCGGTGGCCTTCCAGCCCGTTCAAGCACCCGCGCAGGGAGGCGCCGCGAAATGATCGAGATCCAGGACGTTCACAAGCAGTTCACCGCCCAGGCGGGCGGCGGGCTGTTCAAGCGCGGCGCTAAGCGAGTCGTGCACGCGGTGCAGGGCGTAAGCCTCACCGCCGCCGATGGCCGCATCACCGGGCTGCTGGGCGCCAACGGCGCGGGGAAGACGACGACGCTGCGCATGCTGGCCGGCCTCTTCCCACCGGATTCGGGTCACATCACCGTCGACGGCATCCCCGTGCGGGAGCAGCCGCTGAAGGCGCTGGCGCGCATGGGCATCCTCGGTGATGCGCACGGCCTGTATCCGCGGCTGAGCGCGCGGGAGAACATCGTCTACTACGGTCGGCTGCAGGGCATGGCGCCCGACGCGGCACATGCGCGCGCAGAGGCACTGGCGAAGCTGCTGGACATGCAGTCCATCCTGGAGCGGCGCGCCGACGGCTTCAGCCAGGGCGAGCGCATGAAGACGGCGCTGGCCCGTGCGCTGGTGCACGACCCCGCCAACATCGTGCTCGACGAGCCCACCAACGGCCTGGACGTGCTGGCCACGCGCGGCCTGCGCGAGGCGTTGCGCTGGCTGCGAAGCCCCGAAGGCGGCGCCAAGTGCATCGTCTTCTCCACGCACATCATGCAGGAGGTGGAGCAGCTGTGCGACGAGGTCGTCGTCGTGTCGCAGGGTCGCAGCGTGGCGCGCGGCAGCGTGCCGGCGCTGCTGGAACAAGCCGGCGAGACCCGCTTTGAAGACGCGTTCGTGAAGCTCGCATTCCCGCAAGAGGTGGCCGCATGAGACAGGCATTGATCGTTTTCGCCAAGGAGCTCAACGACGCGCTGCGCGACCGCCGCACGCTGCTGCGCATCCTGCTGCCCGCGCTGCTGATGGGGCCGCTGCTGCTGACGGCGCTGTCGGGGCTCATCGCGTCGTTCGAGGCGCAGGCCGAAAAGCGCGAGGTGGTGGTCGAGGGCCGTGACAACGGACCGACGCTCGTCAACTTCATCGAGCGCCAGACTTACACCCTCGTCGGCATGAAGGGCGCGACCAACCGCGAGGGATACGAAGCGCTGCTGCGCGACGGCAAGGCCACGGCGCCGATGCTGGTCATTCCGAAGGACTTCGAGGCGCAGCTGCTGCGCGGCGAGGCGCCCGTCGTGGAGGTCGTCAGCGACAGCGCCAACCAGCGCGCCAGCGCTGGCGTCGGCATGATCAAGGGCCTGCTCTACGCCTTCAACCACGAGCGCGCCTCGCTCAACCTCGCGATGCGGGGCGTGTCGGTGGACCTGCTGGAGCCCATCGACATCCAGGAGCGCGACCTCGCCAGCGCGCAGGCCCGCGCGACGCGGCTGACCAGCATCCTGCCGATGTTCATCATCATGGCCGTGCTCTACGGCGCGCTGACCGCCGCGCTGGACAGCACGGCCGGCGAACGCGAGCGCGGCTCGCTCGAACCGTTGCTGATGAACCCTGTGCCCCACGGCGCGCTGGTGGCGGGTAAGTGGGGCGCCGTCGCGCTGCTGGGCATGGCCGTGGCGCTGCTGTCCTCCCTGAGCTTCGTGCCCGCGCAATGGCTGCTGAAGAGCGACGTGCTGCAGGCACAGTTCAGCTTCGGGCTGCCCGAGGTGCTGGCCTTCTGGCTGCTGCAGGTGCCGCTGGCCGCGGGCCTGTCGGGCCTGCTGATGGCACTGGCCATCCGCTCCAAGAGCTTCAAGGAGGCGCAGGCCGGCAGCGCCCTGGTCGTCACCGCCGTGAGCCTGGCCCCGATGGTCAGCGTGCTGAACCCCGGCGGCGAAGCACCCTGGTACCTGTGGGTGCCCGGCCTCGCGCAGAACACGCTGATGCTGCAGGTTCTCAAGGGCGAGGCGCTGCGCTGGAGCCAGGTGGTGCCTGGCGTCGTGGTGGGCTTTGCGCTGGCGGCGGTGACGCTGGCCTATGTGGCGCGGTCGATGCGGGCGGCGGTGGCGCGGTGAGCACCGGGCCGGCATGGGCGAGACTCCAGACATGACCGCGCCCCGCCACACCCTTCGCTTCGTGCCCTTGCTGCTCGCCGCCCTCGCCGGCTGCGCCAGCCTCCAGCCCGCCACGCCGCCGGACTACACCGGCCCCACCGCCAACGTAGCCGACCAGGCGGTGCCAATCGGCAGTTCGCTGCTGCATGTCTTCGAGCTGACGCGTGTGGACGGACGGCGGCTGGCGTCCACCAGCCTGGCCACCGTGCAGGCCAACAAGGGCCGCGGCTTCTCGGTGACGCCCGTCGCGCTGACGAACGAGCTGCCGCTGCGCCCGGCCCGCGTGACGCTGCAGGTGGCCACGCAGTACGCCGCGCCCATCCTCGCGCTGACGAACCCGAACTGCCAGGTACTGGGCGACGTGGACTTCACACCCGAGGCCGGCAAGGCCTACCGCGTGGCGGGCCGCATCGCGCCCGAGGCCTGCGAGGCCTGGATCGAGGACCTCGCGACGCAGCAGCCGGTGACCGACAAGGTCAGCGGCCGCGGCACGAAGCCCTAGCACGCCATCTCCAGGCGCCTCACCGCGGCGCGCAGCAGCGCCCGCGAGTAGCGGCGGTGAAAGCCCAGCAGCGCGTGGAACCCCAAGGAGAAGCGCAGCTGCCCGTCGGCCCCGCGCCGGCGCGGCTGGATCGCCGAGCCGAACCACAGCAGCGTCTGCCCACCCGCGGCCGACTCCACCTTGAACCATGAGCAGGTCGCGCCGCTATCGTCGCGCATCAGCAGCTCGTCGGCCGTGCGAGCCTCGGCCGTCCACACAGCCAGGCGGCGCCCCCCGCCAGTGGCCACGGCGCGCACCATGGCCGCCGTGGACGGCTTGCCCAGCAGCGCGATCAGCGCCAGTTCGAACCTGAACAGTCGCGTCGTGTAGAAGGCCTCGACGAACTCGGCCAGGCTCACCGTCCGCGGGACCTGCCGCGCATAAGCATCAGTGAAGGCGCCTTGGCGGGCCTGATGGCGGAGCAGGCTGTTGGGTGGGGTGGGTCGGTCCGGCGGGCTCATGCCCGCCAGCCTAACCGCGGCGCGATGCCCTCCGCTGCCGCACCGCCACCCAGCCCAGGCCCAGCGCCATCAGCGCCCAGGTCGACGGCTCCGGCACGGGGGCCGCAGTGAAGTCATGCCCGCTCAGGCCCACGGTGTTGAGCCCGGCGACCGAGGGCGTGATGTAGTAATGCGCGGAGTTGTAGAAGTCCGCCGCCGCCGAGCGCGCGGTGACCGAGTTGCCCTGCACCCGCGCGCCGACGGCAAGCGAGCCGTAGATCACGACGGCACTCCCGACCTTCGTGTCGAGCACCAACGAGTACACGCCGGGGCTCTGCGTGCGGTTGCCCCAGTTGAGCTTGACGGACTGGTAGGTGTAATCGTCCTGCAGCGTCACCGAGGCCTCGGCGATGGCGCCGAAGGTGGGGTCCGGGGCTGCGCCGAGCACCGTGCCTTCGATGCTGAAATCCACGCGGTAGCTGACCGGCGTGCCGACAGCCAGGCCGGCGCCCGTGACCATGACGGTGTCGTAGAAGCTGCTGCTGACGGTGGACGTGGCCAGGCCGCTACCGCCGAACGGGTAGCTGGCCCCGGCGTAGGCCTTGAGCAGGCCGGTCGAGCCGAGGAACCTGCCCACGGCTGCCACGCCCGGACCCAGCTGCGCGGTGCGGTCGACGGCCTGCAACTGGCCCGCCTGCGGCTCGCGATCGAACCACAGGTTGCCGTCCTTGCGGTCGGCAGCAGGGAAGTTCGTCACCTCGGTGATGACGTTGGCAGTCAGGCCGTAGCCGCCCGCCTGTGCCGCCCCGGACAGCGCGAGGGCCACCAGCCCCAGCACAGCAGCGCCGCAGCGCAGCGCGGCCTTCATTGCGCACCTCCGCGGCGGCGCAGGGCCACCAGCCCCAAGCCACCGGCCAGCAGCAGCCAAGTCGACGGCTCGGGCACCGGCGTGGTCACCATCTCCGCGCGAAACCCGGTGGGGCTGAGTGTGGACGAGGTGCTGAACTCCAGCGTGTTCAGCCCCGGCAGGATGCCGCTGGTGATGTGCAACGGCGTCCACGCGTCGGCCTGCGCAATGCCCAAGCCGGGCACGACGACGCCATTCAGCCGGACCGTCAGGCCGCTGTCGTCGGCGGCCCAGCGGCCATCGATGCGCCAACCGGGCGCGCTGTAGGCACCGAGGTCGAAGGTCGTGCGGTAGGTGATGGTGTCCGTGATGCCGGGCTGGTCGGTGAAAAAGAAGTCCGTCGTGGGCACCAGCCAGCGCGAGGCGGACGAGTTGTTGATCCAGGCCCCGTTGTCGATCGGCGCGCCGGTGGTCTTGGCGTACGCGGCCGGGCCGAAGGCGGCGGAGTCGACGATCTCGTAGTGCGCGTCGACGGCGTCCTGCGCCAACGGCGCGCCGCTGGCATCGACGCCGGTGTTGTAGGGGCCGGGGTTGGCCGCCAGTGCCGGCAGCGCGGCGAGCGCCGCTGCCAGGGCCAGCGCATGGGGAAAGGCAAAGCGTTGCATGGAGACTCCTTGATGGGCGGTCGAACACTCGACCTGCCCCCAAGCCAACGCCGCCGCCGCGCCAAGCCGGACACCGCCTCCCTAGACAAGGGGGCGGCGCACCACGTCGGTAGGCCGCAGCGGGGTTGGCCTGCGTGCGAACATGCCGGCCCATGCCAGCCTACCCGTCGCCTGAGCCTTCAAGCTGGCCCGCTGCATGGCAAGAGGCCTACCCCGAGCTGAAGAAGATCGCCCGCGCCCGGCTCCATGCCAGCGGCCCGCAGGCGGGGCTCAACACCACGGCGCTCGTCAACGAGAGCTACCTGCGCCTGGCCCCGCGCGTGGACCAGCTGGCGTTCGCCAGCCCCGGCCACTTCTACGCCTATGCGGCGCAGGTCATGCGGTCGGTCATCGTGGACGAGCTGCGCGCGCGCCATGCCGAGTGCCGCGGCGGCGGTATCGAGCACGTGACGCTGGACACGCGCGCGGCCGAACAGCCCGGGCCGGCCGACGGCGAGGCGCTGCAGGTGGACGCCGCGCTGACCGCGCTGGCCCAGGTGGAGCCGCGCCTGGCCCAAGTGGTGGAGATGCGCTACTTCGGCGGGCTGACCGACGCCGAGATCGCCACGGCCCTCGGGCTGACCGACCGCACCGTGCGCCGCGACTGGGACAAGGCTCGCGCGCTGCTGCGCACGATGCTGTGAGCTGACGCGGCGCGACATGTCCGCCCGCAGCCCGACAACCCGTTGGCTCCACCGATGAAGCTGCCCTGCCCCCCCGACCAGTGGCCGCGCTTCTCGGCGCGGCTCGACCAGCTGCTGGCGCTGCCCGAGGCCGAACGCGCCGGCTGGCTCGCGGCACTGCCTGAGGCCGATGCCGACCTGCGCGACGGCCTGGCCGCCGTGCTGGACGGGCTGCCCGGTGCAGGTGGTGCGTTCCTGGACGGCCCGCCCACACTGCCACCGGTTACGGCGCCGTCAGGGGCGGCGCCGGGCGATGTCGTCGGTCCCTACACGCTGGTGCGCGAGCTGGGCCGCGGCGGCATGGGCATCGTGTGGCTGGCGCGCCGCTCGGACGGCGCCTTCGCCCGCGACGTGGCACTGAAGCTGCCTCACGCCCACCTGCTGGCGGGCTCGCTGCGCGAGCGCTTCGACCGCGAGCGCGACATCCTCGCCGCGCTGGACCACACGCACATCGCGCGCTTCTACGACGCGGGCCTGGCCGCCGACGGCCAGCCCTACCTCGCGCTGGAGGCGGTGGACGGCCGGCCCATCACCGACTGGTGCCGCGAGCAGGCGCTGCCACTAGCCGCGCGGCTGGACCTGTTCGCGCAGATGGCCGACGCCGTCAGCCACGCCCACGGTCAGTTCATCGCCCACCGCGACCTGAAGCCGGCCAATGTGCTCGTCACGGCCGGCGGCCAGGTCAAGCTGCTGGACTTCGGCATAGCCAAGTTGCTGGCCGGTGAGGACGGTACGCCCGCCGACAGCACCGCGCTGACCCGCGCCCAGGGCCTGCTCGCCACGCCGCGCTATGCCGCGCCCGAGCAGCTGGCCGGCGGGCCGGTGAGCGTCGCGACCGACGTCTACGCGCTGGGCCTGATGCTGTTCGAGCTGCTGACCGACGCGCCGCCCCCGCCGCCCGGCGAGCCCGTGCCCCCGCCGTCCCACACCACGACGCAGGCAAGCCGCCGCAAGGCGCTGCGCGGCGACCTCGACGCCATCGTCGACCGCGCGCTGCAGCCCCGCCCGACCGACCGCTACCAGTCCGTCGCCGCGCTGGCGGAGGACCTGGCGCGTCATCGCCGCACCCAGCCTATCCACGCGCGGCGCATTACGGGCTGGGTGCGACTGGCCCGCTTTGCGCGCCGTCACCGCGTCGGTGTGGCCTTGTCAGGCCTTCTGGCCATGAGCCTCGTGGCAGGCGTCGCGGGCGTGGTGTGGCAGGGGCAGCGAGCCAAGGCCGAGGCGCGTCGCGCCGAAGCGGTGAAGGGCTTCGTGCTGGGCATCTTCAACGCCGTGGACCCGCGCCGCCCGTCCGACCAACCGCGCGGCCAGATCACCGCCAGGCAGTTGATGGACCTGGCCTCGGAGCGCATCGACCGTGACTTCGAACACGACCCCGCGTTGCGGATCGAACTCCTCGGCGTCGTGGCCAATGTGTACGGCTACCTCGCCGAAGACGACCGCTACGAGGTGCTGCATCGCCGCCAAATGGCGCTGGCCGAAAAGTACCTTGGCGTGACCGATCCGGTGTATATCCAGGGCCTGCTGGTCGATGCCTACGGCGACATCTACAACCTGCATCCGGACGCCGCCAAGGCCACCTTGGCGCGGGTGGACGATCTCATCCACCGGGCGGGCCTGGATGCTTCCGAGCAGCGCGCGGCCTGGTGGATGGCGCAAAGCGAAGTGCTGCGCGGCGTGCCCGGCGCCCACGCGCAGCGCATCCAGGCGTTGGAGCGCGCCATTGCGCTGTACCGTCGCCATGCACCCCAGTCCGAGGACTACCCGGCGGCGTTGGCCAACCTGGCCAACGTGCACAACGCCCGCGAGGCGTGGCCGCAGGCGCAGGCGCTGTACGAGGAGGCACTGGCCATCCCCTTGGCCCCTGGTGCCAGCGAGGAGAACCTGTCGGTCATCAACACCAACCTGGCGATGTCGCTGATGGAGCAGGGACAGGTAGCCGCTGCGCTGAAGCATTTCGAGACCGCGACGGCCCAGGCGCTCAGCACCTATGGCCCCAACCACAACAACCACTTCCACGCGGTAGGCAACCACGCCCGCTGGCTGCACCGCCTGGGCGAGCGGCGCCGGGCACTGGCGATGTTCGAGTCCCTGCCCACGCCCTCGGGCGGCGGCGGCCCCGGCGACGACACGGCGCGAGAGTACCGCGGGGCTGCACTGCTCATGGACGGTCGACCCGACCTCGCCCTGCCCATCCTGCGCGGCGTTCAGAAGGACTATGCCGCGCATGTGAACCACGAAGCCGACCAACGCCGCCTGGACGGCCTGCTGGGCACGGCGCTGGCGCAAACCGGCGACGCGGCTGCCGCCCGCCATCACCTGTGGGCAGCGCTTCAGGCCAGCGAGGCGCACGACGCGCCGGATTCCGCGGCGCTGGCCGCCGCACGCGAGCGATGGGCGCGTTTTCTGCTGGATCAAGGCGATCCGCAGGCCCTGGACCAGGGGCTGGCGCTGCTGCGCCAGGCGGCGCAGCCGGGGCCGGCCGCCGAGCCACGTCGCGCCATCGCCGCGCAAATGCTGGCCCAGCTGGGGCTGGCACGGGTCGCGCTGCTCAGGCACGATCTGCCGGCGGCCGCCCAGGCCGTGGCGCAGGCGCAGACCGCATGGTCCTCGCTGCCCGCCAGCCGCGAAGTGCGCCTGCAAAGCTACCTGTGGGCGGTTCAGGGCGAGCTATGGCGCCACCAGGGCCGGACGGCCGACGCACAAGCCCTGCAGGCACAGGCGGCAGCCTCGTCGGCCGGGTGGTACGCGCCGGAGGCGCTGCCACCGAAGCGGGCATGCACCGTGTTTTCTCTCAGGAAGATCTGTGACACCCAATCGCCGGCATAGCGACAAGCCATTGGCCGCGGCAGATGCGAACAATTAGCATTTAGCTATCTTCAAAGCATTGGCGATAGACATCATGGCCAAGACCGTCAGCTTCGGCATCCTGCATCTGGGCACCTCCTTTGGCGTCACCTATGCGCTGACCGGCAGCGTCGCCGTGGCGGGCGCGGTGACCTTCGTCGAGCCGCTGTGCAACACGGTGCTGCACTACTTCTTCGATAAGTACTGGGACCACCCGCGCGCCGAGGCCTGGCGCGAGCGCTTCAGCCGCCCGCGCGAGAGGCGGGTGCAGGCGGCGTGACCGGGGCAGTCTCGCGCTCCATCCAGCCGAGCCAGCGCATCGCCTGCTCGCGGCTGTCGCCGCACATCAACTCGCTGGGCTGCAGCGAGCCGCAGACAGCCGGGCGCTCGGGCCGGCCGAAGAGCCGGCAGCAGTCGTCGTCGTCCAGCTGCACGCAGCGCACGCCGGCCGGCTTGCCGTCGGGCATGCCGGGAATGGGCGAGCTGATCGACGGCGCGATGCAGCAGGCGGCGCAGCGGGGGCGGCAATCCATGGCGGCATTGTCGGTCTCCGCGAGGGCTTCAGCCCTTCATCGGGCAGGTGTTGAAGCCCAGCACCGAGTACAGCGGGCAGGTGCTCAGCAGGCCAGTGGCCAGCGGCACTACGCCGACGTAGCCCCACACGCCGATGGTGCCGGTGACGGCCAGCCCCAGCAGCACGAGGCCGGCCAGGATGCGGACGATTCGGTCGATGCCGCCGACATTGGTCTTGAACATGAAGCGCTCCTTGAAGTGATGCCTTCATGCTGCGCGGCACGGCGCCGCGCGTCGGTGACCACGGTCACACAGCGCTTGATGCAACGCAAAGCCGCTGCAGCGCGGCGCGGTCGGCGATGTCGATGCGCTCGCGGCCCAGCGCCACCCAGCCGTCGCGCTCGAAGCGGCGCAGCAGCCGGCTGACGATCTCGCGCACGGTGCCCAGCTCGTCGGCCAGTTGCTGGTGCGTCGTGTGCAGCTGCGGCCCGCGGGCGCACAGCAGCGCGGCCAGGCGCTGGTCCAGCCGCTGGAAGGCCACGGCCTCCACCAGCGCCATCAGGTCGGCCAGCCGCTCGGCCATCAGGCCCATGACGTAGCGGCGCAGCACCGGGTCGCTTTCGCACACCGCCTCGAAGTCGGCGGGCGAGATGAGCCGCAGCGCTGTCTCCGTGCGCGCCTCGCCGCTGGCCGTGGCCACGCGGTGGGCAAACAGGCAGGTGGCCGACACGACGCAGACTTCGCCCGGCTCGACGCGGTAGAGCTCCAGCTGGCGGCCGTCCGGCGAGGCCAGCGAGACGCGCACGCTGCCTTCATCGACCAGCGGGAAGCCCGGACACGGCCGGCCGGCGTCGAACAGCCGCGTGCCCGCCGGCACGCGCATCGGCTGGGCGCGTGCGGCCAGCTCCGCGAGCGGCGCGAGGACGGGGTCGGCAGGGAATGGCATGGCGCGATTGCAGCACGGCGCGCGGCCGGCGGCGATGGACCCGCCTTCAGCTGTCCCTAAGGTGGCGGCCACAGCATGCAGGCGTCTGCTTCAGGAGGCTGCGCGTGCGCATCGGCCCTGCGGGTGACTTATCCACAGCCGGTTCGTAAAATCAGCGGCTCGCCCGGGCCCCTGCCCGGGCCGCTCTTTGCAGGATCGAGATGCTCTACCCCAAGGAATTCGATGTCATCGTCGTCGGTGGCGGACATGCCGGCACCGAAGCCGCCCTCGCCGCCGCCCGCATGGGGGCCCAGACGCTGCTGCTGACCCACAACATCGAAACCCTGGGCCAGATGAGCTGCAACCCCAGCATCGGCGGCATCGGCAAGGGACACCTCGTCAAGGAGGTCGATGCGCTCGGCGGCGCGATGGCACTGGCCACCGACGAAGGTGGCATCCAGTTCCGCATCCTCAACGGTTCCAAGGGCCCGGCCGTGCGCGCCACCCGTGCCCAGGCCGACCGCATCCTCTACAAGGCCGCCATCCGCCGCCGGCTGGAAAACCAACCCAACCTGATGCTGTTCCAGCAGGCCGTGGACGACCTGATGGTCGAGGGAGACCGCGTCGTCGGCGCCGTCACGCAGGCCGGCATCCGGTTCCGCGCACGCGCTGTCGTGCTGACAGCCGGTACCTTCCTGGACGGCCGCATCCACGTCGGCCTGCAGAACTACAGCGCCGGCCGCGCCGGTGACCCGCCCGCCGTGTCGCTGTCAGCACGGCTAAAGGAATTGAAGCTGCCCCAGGGCCGGCTCAAGACCGGTACGCCCCCGCGCATCGACGGCCGCACGATCGACTTCTCCAAGTGCGAGGCCCAGCCGGGTGACCTCGATCCGGTGCCCGTGTTCAGCTTCATCGGCAACCGGGAGATGCACCCTCAGCAGGTGCCGTGCTGGATCACGCACACGAACCTGAAGACCCACGAGATCATCCGCAGCGGCTTTGACCGCAGTCCGATGTTCACCGGCGTCATCGAGGGCGTGGGCCCCCGCTACTGCCCCAGCATCGAGGACAAGGTCAACCGCTTCGCCGACAAGGACTCGCACCAGATCTTCCTGGAGCCCGAGGGCCTGACGACGCACGAGTTCTACCCGAACGGAATCTCCACCTCCCTACCCTTCGACGTTCAGCTCGCCGCGGTGCGCAGCATCCCCGGCCTCGAGAACGCCGACATCCTGCGCCCCGGCTACGCCATCGAGTACGACTACTTTGACCCGCGCGGGCTGAAGGCCTCGTTCGAGACCAAGGTCATCCAGGGCCTGTTCTTCGCCGGCCAGATCAACGGGACGACCGGCTACGAAGAGGCCGCGGCGCAAGGCCTGTTCGCCGGCCTGAACGCTGCGCTGCAAGTCCGTGGCGACCACCCGTGGACGCCCGCACGCGACCAGGCCTACCTCGGCGTGCTGGTCGATGACCTCATCACCAAGGGCGTGACCGAGCCCTACCGCATGTTCACCAGCCGTGCGGAATTCCGCCTGCAACTGCGCGAGGACAACGCGGACCTGCGCCTGACGGAGGTCGGTCGTCAGCTGGGCCTGGTGGACGACGAACGCTGGGCCGCATTCAACCGCAAGCGCGACGCTGTTTCACGTGAAACAGAGAAGCTGAAGAGCACCTGGGTCCACCCCGGCATCCTGCCGGCGGCTGACGCCGAGCGGCTGGTGGGCAAAGCGCTGGAGCGTGAGTACAACCTGGCCGACCTGCTGCGCCGGCCTGGCGTCGTGTTCGACAAGGTCGCCGAGGTCGCCGCAATTGCACGTCCTGAACTGGTGGGTTCGGCCGGTGTTTCACGTGAAACCTTGAATGCTGAGCTGGGCGTCGAACTTGCCGCCCTCGTGACGGAACAGGTCGAGATCAGTACCAAATACGCCGGCTACATCAACAAGCAGGTCGACGACGTCGCGCGTGCCGCTCACTTCGAGCACCTGAAGCTACCGGAAGAGCTGGACTACAGCCTCGTCCACGCCCTCTCCTTCGAGGCGCGGCAGAAGCTTAACAAGCACCGCCCCGAGACGCTGGGCCAGGCCTCGCGCATCTCTGGTATTACACCGGCCGCGATCTCGCTGTTGCTTGTGCACCTGAAGAAGGGCAAGTTCAAGGGCTTCACGTCCGAGATGGAGGCCGCATGACGGACGTTCGGCTGTTGGATGAGGTCCTACTCTCCCACTGCGCGCCACGGTGGCTGAAGGTCGCGCGAGTGCTGGGCGACGCCGAACGTGACGCTCGCTTGACGGGTGTAGCGCCAGAGAACCGGCTGGACCTGCTCGCGGCTCGCATCGTTGCCCTGTTCGACGCCGGCCGCCTGGATGCAGAGGGCGATCTGGACGAATGGCGGTTCAGCGAGATCCGGCTGCCAAGCGAGGCCACTCAATGAGGGCCACTCTGAAAACGGCGGCCAAGCAACTCGGCCTAGAACTCAGCGATACCCAGCTCGACCAGTTACTGGCCTACCTGGCCCTGCTGCAGAAGTGGAACAAGGTCTACAACCTGACGGCTGTGCGTGACCTGGCGCAGATGCTGAGCCACCACCTGATCGACAGCCTCTCCGTCATTGCGCCGCTGCAACGCCACGGTGCACCGGCCCGGCTGATGGATGTCGGCGCCGGCGGCGGGCTGCCGGGCGTTGTCATCGCCATCTGCTGCCCCGACACTGACGTGAGCTGCGTCGACGCCGTCGCCAAGAAAGCCACCTTCATCCAGCAGGTGGCGGCCGAGCTGAGGCTGCGCAACCTGCATGGCGTGCACAGCCGCGTCGAGCAGCTGAGCGTCGAACCCTTCGGCGTCATCACGTCGCGCGCCTTTGCATCGCTGGTCGACTTCACCACGCTGACCCGCGAGCACCTGGCGACGGGAGCAGTGTGGATGGCCATGAAAGGCCAGCACCCGGCCGACGAGATCGCCGCGCTGCCGACCGACGTGGATGTGTTTCACGTGGAACAACTGACCGTCCCCGGGCTGGATGCCCAGCGCTGCATCGTCTGGATGCGGCCACGCTGATCGCGGCTGACGTACTTTCGCGGGTCCAGCCCGAGCGCCGGCCCGACTTCGCCCGGTACGATGCCGGCTGTTCCCGGAACCCTCGCCATGGCCAAGATTTTCTGCATTGCCAACCAGAAGGGTGGCGTCGGCAAGACCACCACCACCGTCAACCTCGCCGCCGGCCTGGCGCAGATCGGCCAGCGCGTCCTCGTCGTCGACCTCGACCCTCAAGGCAACGCGACGATGGGCTCCGGCATCGACAAGCGCAAACTGGAGACGACGGTCTACGACGTGCTGCTGGAGTCCGCCACCATCGCCGAGGCCAAGACCCGTGCCGAGAAGGCCGGCTATGACGTGCTGGGCGCCAACCGGGAACTGGCGGGCGCCGAGGTGGACCTGGTCGCCCTGGAACGCCGCGAGGCCCGGCTGAAGGCCGCGCTGTCCGACGCCGGTAAGGACTACGACTTCGTCCTCATCGACTGCCCGCCGTCGTTGTCCATGCTGACGCTGAACGGCCTGTGCAGCGCCCACGGCGTCATCGTGCCGATGCAATGCGAATATTTCGCGCTGGAGGGCCTGACCGACTTGGTCAACACGATCAAGCAGATCCACGCCAACCTGAACGCTGACCTGGAGATCATCGGCCTGCTGCGCGTCATGTTCGACCCCCGCATCACGCTGCAGCAGCAGGTCAGCGACCAGCTCAAGGCCCACTTCGGCGACAAAGTCTTCGATACCGTCATCCCGCGCAATGTGCGGCTGGCCGAGGCGCCGAGCTACGGGCTGCCGGGTGTCGTGTTCGACCCCAGCTCCAAGGGCGCGGTGGCGTTTGTCGACTTCGCCAAGGAGATGGTGAAACGGATCGGGACGATGCGGTGACCGCGGTACGCCTGCGTTCGATGGAGGCCGGTGACGCCCAGGCCGTGGCGGACTTGCACGCAGCCAGCTGGCGCAGCGCCTACCGCGGCATGCTCACCGACGAGTTCCTGGACCACGGCGTCGTTGCCGACCGGCAGGCCGTCTGGACGGAGCGGCTGACGGAGCCTGTCACCACGCCGGCCTTCGGCATCGTGGCCGAAGACGCCGACGGCCAGCTGATCGGCTTCACCTACGTGCTGCTCAACCACGACTCCACGTGGGGCTCGCTGATCGACAACCTGCACGTGCACCCTGCGGCCAAGGGCGGCGGCATCGGCCGCCAGCTGCTGCAGGCCGTCGCCCGCGAGCTGGGCCCGGCCCACAGCGAACCCGTCTTCCTCTGGGTACTGGACGCCAACGAACCTGCCAAGCGCTTCTACGCGCGCATGGGTGCGGAGTTCGCTGAGTACGGCATGGCGCCGCCCTTCGGCGGCGTGTCGCTGCCGGAATGGCGCTGCGTATGGCGCGACGCCTCGGTCCTGCTGCATGCCTGAACAGAGGCTTCCCGCCCCCGCCCTCGCCCTCCGCGCCGAACTCGCCGGCCTGGATGCGTCTGCGCCGCCCCAGCAGACCGACATCGACGGCTGGCTAATCCGCCTGTCGCCCGGCAAGGCCAAGCGCTCGCGCTGCATCAATGCGCTGCGCGAGGGCACGCTGCCGCTGGACGATCTGCTGGCCCGCTGCCAGCGGGCCTATGACGCCGCCGGCCTGCCGCTGGCCGTGCGCGTGACGCCGTGGAGCCAGCCGGCCGACCTCGACGCTCGCCTTGCTGCCAAGGGCTGGGGCGCATTCGACGCGGCCGACGTGATGGTGCTGGACCGCCTCGTGCCCGACCCTGCGCCGGTCGCCCTGCAGGCGCTGGAGGCCCCCGCCTACGCCGCCCTCGTGGGCGCGCTACGCGGCTCGTCGGTGACGGCCATCGCGGCTCACGCCGAGCGCATTGCCAGCGCGCCGGTCACGTACCAGGGTTTCGCGCTGAAGGACGCCGCCGGCACCCTGCTCGCCTGCGGACAGATGGTCGTCGACGGTGACCTCGTCGGCCTCTACGACATCGCGTCGGCCGTGCTCCGGCAAGGCCATGGCGAGCGCCTGTGCCGCGCGCTGCTGGCCCAGGCTCATGCGCAAGGCGCCCGCCAGGCCTACCTCCAGGTGGGCAGCGACAATGCCGTCGCGCAGCGGCTCTACGCGCGCCTGGGCTTCGTTTTCGCCTACCGCTACCACTATCGTAGCCCCGAGACCGCGCTCGTGTAGTGGCTTGTCAGGCCGCTTACGAATCGGGACGACGCCTCCCCAGTTTGCAGGTCGGCCCGCGGCGAGACTGCCGCGTTGCCTGCTGCAACATCCCGCCACCTTTCCCGACACGCCGCCCATGACGCCTCTCCGCGCCGCCCTCGCCTTGCTCACCACCGTCACGCTGGCCTCGGCCGCGATGGCCGAAGCCCCCAAGACGGACGTCGCCAAAAGCGCCGACCACCCCGTTCTCAAGCGCTTCACCGGCAGCGTGCTGGCCGGTTATGCACAGCAGGACTGGGAGCAGCGCAGCTTCCCCGATGCCCGGGGCGTCAAGAAGGACGCCGACGAGTTCACCAACCCCGTGGCCCTCGAAGGCAAGGTCACCCGGCTGTTCTACCTGGCGCCGCTGGGCAAGAGCCCGCTGGAGGTCTACCGCAACTACCAGCAGGCGCTCGCCGCCGCCGGCTTCAAGGTGACCTGGCAATGCGAGAGCGAGGCCCAGGGCTGCAGCAAGGCCTACTTCGCGCTCGACAAGTACGAACGCATGAAAGGCATGCACTGGGCCGAGGGTGACCTGCCCGCCACCGGCAGCGAACACGCCGGCAGCAGCTGGAGCCTCTCTGGCGGCATCAGCTACGAGCAGGCCCGCATGCTGGTGGGCACGCTCGCCAACGGCGGGCGAACGCTGAACCTGCTGCTGTTCACGTCGGTCGCGGAGAACACCCACACGGGCCGCGCCGCCACCTACATCGAGATCGTCGAGCCCAAGGCCATGCCGACCGGTCAGGTCACGGTGGACGCGAAAGCCATCGGCCAGGGCCTGCAGGCCGACGGAAAGATCGCCCTCTACGGCCTGTTCTTCGACACCGGCAAGACCGACATCAAGCCCGACAGCAACGCGCAGCTGGACCAGATGGCCGCGCTGCTGAAGGCCCAGCCCGCGCTGAAGGTGCTGATCGTCGGCCACACCGACAACGTCGGCAGCATCGACGCCAACCTCACGCTGAGCCAGGGCCGCGCTCAGGCCGTCGTCGCTGCCCTCACGCAGCGCGGCATCGCGGCCGGCCGGCTGCAGGCCCGCGGCGTCGCCAACTTCGCACCGGTGGCGTCCAACGCCGCCGAGGACGGCCGGGCCCGCAACCGGCGCGTCGAGATGGTTGTCCAGTAACCCCGCCCGGAGCCCGAGACATGACGATGCGAACCGTTGCCCTGCCCGCTGCCCTGCTCGCGCTGGCGCTCGCCGCCCCGGCCGCCCGCGCGATGGAAGGCGTGCCCACCGCCGATGTGAAGGGCGGTACCGACCACCCCGTCATCAGTCGCTTCGCCGGCAGCCTGCTGGTCGGCTACGGCCAGCAGGACTGGGCCGCCACGGTGCATCCCGGCGCCGGCGGTGGGTCCAAGACCGAGCGCAAAAAGTTCGCCGACCCGGTACTGCTCGAAGGCAAGATCACGCGGCTGTTCTACATCAGCCCCGAAGGCAAGACGCCGCTGGAAGTGTTCCGCAACCAACAGCAGGCGCTGATGGCCGCCGGCTTCAAGCCGCGCTTCCTGTGTGAGGTCAAGGACTGCCTCGCGCCGGCCTACTTCGCGATCACGGAAGAGGACCGCGGCAAGTCCATGAACTGGGCCAAGGGCTACCTCGTCGGCGTCAGAGGCAGCAACTTCAAGGGCGCACACTGGGGCATCCCGATGTCCGTCACCTGGGAGGAAGGCCACATCCTTGCCGGTACGCTGAGCCGCGGCGGCACGGCGCTTCAGATCCTCGTCTTCACATCGCAGGCCGCCAACGAGTACACCGACCGCGCCGCCAGCTACATCGAGATCGTCGAGCCCAAGGCCATGCCCACCGGCCAAGTGACCGTAGACGCCAAGGCCATCGCGGCGGGCCTGCAGGCCGAAGGCAAGATGGCCCTCTACGGCATCCTGTTCGACACCGGCAAGACCGAGCTCAAGCCCGACAGCAACGCGCAGCTCGACCAGATGGTGGCTGTGCTCAAGGCCCAGCCGGCGGCCAAGGTCTTCATCGTCGGCCACACCGACAACGTCGGCAGCGTGGACGCCAACGTCAAGCTCAGCCAGGGCCGCGCGCAGGCCGTCGTCGCGGCGCTGACACAGCGCGGCATCGCCGCCAACCGGCTGGCCGCGTACGGCAACGCCGGCTACGCGCCGGTGGCGTCCAACGCTGCCGAAGACGGCCGGGCCAAGAACCGCCGCGTCGAGATGGTCCTGCAATAACTCGACGACCCAGCTGACTGATGAAAGCCTCCGCCCGCCTCGTCGCCACGCTGGTGGCCGCCGCCTTCGCCACGGCCGCCTCGGCCGCCGACAAGCTCGTCACCGACGTCCCCGGTGCCACGGACCACCCGCTCATCAAGCGCTTCACCGGCTCCTGGCTGGCGGGCCAGCGCATCTCGAACTGGGATGCTGCCGTGCTGCCCGGCAGCGCCGAGCTGTCCAAGGCCGACGCGCGGCAGTACCGCGAGCCGATACAGCTCGAAGGCAAGATCACCCGCACGCTCTACATCGCGCCGCGCGGCAAATCGGCGCTGGAGGTGTGGCGCAACTACGAGCAGGCGCTCGCTGCCGCCGGCTTCAGGAAGCGCTTCGCCTGTGAGGCCAAATGCGCCGACCTCTACTTCGCGTGGTGGAAGACCAGCGAGCCCAACAAGGGCATGACATGGGCCAGGGGCGACGTCGAAACCCCCACCGGCAACCGCTACAGCTTGACCTCGGCGACGTCCGTCGAGGACGGCCGCCTGCTCGTCGGCACGCTGGGCAAGCCGGGGCAGGAGACGCATGTGCTGCTCTACAACTCGCTGGCCGCCAACGCCTCGACCGGCCTTGTCGCGACCTACCTCGAGATCGTCGAACCCAAGCCCATGGAGACAGGCCAGGTCACGGTTGACCCCGCCGCGCTGCAGGCCGGCCTCGCCGCGGAAGGCCGCGTCGCACTGACCGGCCTGTTCTTCGACACCGGCAAGACCGAGCTCAAGCCCGAGTCCAAGGCCCAGCTTGATGCGATGGCCGAGCTGCTGAAGAACCAGCCCGCGCTGAAGGCCTGGATCGTCGGCCATACCGACAACGTCGGCGCCTTCGACGCCAACGAGAAGCTCAGCCTGGCCCGCGCCCAGGCCGTCGTCGCGGCGCTAACTGCCGCGCCGTACAAGATCGACGGCCAGCGCCTCACCGCCAAGGGCCTGGCCTCCCTCGCACCCGTGGCCGGCAACGGCGACAACGCCGGACGTGCGAAGAACCGGCGCGTGGAGCTGGTGGCGCAGTAGCGGACGACCGCCTATACGGCGCCGCCCTCGCGGCTGCCGACCGGCAGCACACCCTGGGCCTCGTGGACGGCCAACTGCTGGGAAAAGCTGGTCCAAACGCCTCGCTGGGTCGAGGCCAGCGCAGTCTTCAGCCGTGCGGCCAGCGACGTGAATGCCTGCATGTCGCCCGCCAGCAGGCAAGCCTCCGCATGGCTCGCATACAGCCAGGGCACGGCTTGCATGTCGACCTCGGCGTCTTCACTGTCATCGATGTAGGGCGCCAGCTCCTCGCGCAACGCCAGGGCGATGCCGCGCGCTTCGGCCGTGCGCCCCAGCCAGGCGAGCGTCGCGGCACAATTGATGCCCGAATAGAAACTGCCGCCGCGCGACCACGCGGCCTCGTAAGCGCGGTGGGCCAGCACCAGGTCCTCGCGCGAGCCGCCACGGGCCCAGCAGCGCTTGTAGACACCGCCCTTAATGCCCTGCGACTCCTCGAACAACCGGTCGTCTGTGCCGCGCGGCTCGCGGTCCAGGTAGCGGTCGACGAGTTCCCGCGCGCGCCGCAGGTCACCGGCACGACTCGCCGTCAACGCGCGCAGCTGCGCCGTGCGCCTCGAGCGGATGCCGCTCTCCGCGCGCACGAGGGCCAGCAGGCGCTCAGCGATGTCCAGTTCGCCGAAGTCCAGGCTGCGCTCCACCGCGAACAGCAGCAGGAACTCCGCATTGGCGTGCACGCGCTGCGCGATGGCGGTGAAGCACTGGGCGCAGTCCGCCGCCCGACGTGCATGCGCCAGCGTCAGCACCTCGGGCACCGGCGCCGCGGCCTCGATGCGTTCACGCGCGGCCTGGGTGTCTCCGTCATCCCGGCTCGGGCCGGCGCGCCACCAGGCAGCGGCCCAGCCGAGCACGGCGCACAGCAGGCTCAGCACGAAGGGCTCATCTGCCGGGCCAAGCGCGTCGTCCAGGTGCCGCACCTGGTTGCCCAGGCGCCGCAAGTTGTGCGCCACGGCGGCTTCGCCCGACGTCATCGCCCCGGTCAGCTGCAGCAGATCTATGCGCTGCTGCACGGTGGACTGCGCGCGGCCCGCAGCAGCGTCCTGAGTGGCCAGCACGACCCGCTCCAGACAGCGTGCGGCCACGAACACGACCAACGACGGCGTCTCGCGGCCGCAGACCCAGGCCAGCGTCTTCAGGTCCCGCGCGAGCGCCTCGCGCAGCGGTGCCTCGAATGCGATCTCGTCGACGCCCCTCTGCAGCGCACGCACGGGACCGCTGGTGTCCGGCTGGTAAAGCCGCGCAAACAGGTCCGCACGCACGACCGAACGGCTGCCGTCCGGGTAGCTGACGATCCAGTCTCCCGGCTGCGCCTTCAGCGTGCCGCCCTGGACCTGCACCGTGCTGGGGGCGGCGGCCTGCACCGCGTCGACAGGTTCCGCGACATGTGCGTAATAGCCGCTGTGGCCCGCCCGCTCCGGCTCCACCGGGCGGTACTTGAGCGCGAAGCTGGCCCGGGGCACCGGCCACTGCTCACCGTGCAGGCCGGTGAGGATGGCGTCGCCGGCCTCGTGCCGGACGGGGCCTTCGAGCGTCTGCACGACGCCTGCTGCACCGGCCAGCGTGGCCCACAGCGTGCGCGGGCGGGAGAGATAGCGGGCCATGTCGGGAGCTCCGGTGAGGTCAGAGGGCAGGCACGGCGCCGAGTCCGGCACGCTGAAGCATCGGCGCGTTGTCAGTACCGCGCGCGACCCGGTACAGCGCCAACCGGCCATCGCCGGGCAGCGGGCCCGTGAGCAGGCGGCCCTCGTCGGGCAGCGCGCTGCTGCGCAGCAGCGCCAGCTGGCCACGCCCTGCAGCCTGGGTGTGGCGCACGAACGGCACGGCCTCCTGCGGAACGCTGCCCAGCAGCTTCTCGAACTGCTGCAGCGTGCCCACCCAGCGGCGCCACAGCGCCGGCAGCGACTGCGTCAAGGCGTCGAGCCGTGACTGGTCGGCATCGATCGCCGCCCAGGTACCGGCATGCTCGCGCCGCAGCCGGTAGTAGGCCAGGGCCGCCCACCCGCCGCCGCCGAGCGCCGCGGTCGTCGACACGAGCAACACCGGCGCGGACGCCTGGCTGGCCGCGCCCAGCCCGCAGGCCAGCATGCCCAGCACGGCCATGGCGGCGCCACCGAGCACGCCGGTATCGGCATGCGGACGCAGTTGCGGCAGGCGGTCGCGGGCGGCGGCCAGCCGGCGGCGCAGCGCCTCGATCACCGAAACGTCGGCGCTGCGGGCCACCCAGTCGCACAGCGGTGTCCCACGCGCGAGCCGCGTGCCGGCTGGTGCCAGCAGCCGGTTCAGCAGGGCTCCCTGCGGCAGGCGGTCGTTCAAGCGGTACTCGCGCGGCTGCTGGCCTTCGCGGTAGCGGTAGGTCATCAATGGCATGCCGGGCGAGAGGCGGTCGCCCGGCCGCACCAGCCACCGGTCCAACACGGCCTCGTCGCCCGCCCGGAACGACTCCTCGAACGCCTGGCCCGGGAAGGGGCAATCCGGCAGGCCGGCGATGGCTGCCTCCTCCGCCAGCGCCTGCCCGGTGACGACCAACCAGCCGGCAAAGTCGCCGAAGTAGCGACGCAGCGCCTGCTGCATGCGCGTGGCGGTGTAGCCATCGAAGCCCGACTCCAGCGCCGGCACCGCGTGCGCCTGGGCCAGGGAGGGTGCCAGGGCGTCCAGGCCGTGGTGGATGGCCTCGGCGTGCTGTCCCAGCGCGACGATCTCATTCGCCAGGTTCAGCATCTCCTGCTTGTGCCCCTGCAGCATCTGGCGCAGTCGATCGCGCAGTGGCACGAAGGACGGGTCCCGCACCGCCTGCGCGAGGTAGCGCGGCGAGTAGCCCGCGAGCTGGTTGAGAGCCTTCAGCGCGTCGTCGGTGTGACCGGCCAGCGTCAGCGTGCGGGCGTATTCGAACCGGGCAGCGCGGAAATTGAACGTCCCGTCGTAGCCCTCCGGGGCCTCCAACGCCATGGCGCAATGCACCACGGCCTGCTCGGCGCGCCGTGCATCCAGCGCCAGCTCGACACGCGCGAGGCCGATGTAACAGGCGCTGCGCCAGAAGACGAGCTGGTGGCGCTCGAACCACCGCGCCGCCTGCAACAGCTGTTCACGCGTGTCGTCCAGCTGCTGCCGGGTGCAGGGCGAGCCCAGGCGCAGCATCGCGGCCTCGTACTGCAGTTTGGGTTGCAGCGGCAGGCATTGCAGGCTCTGCGCCATGTGCTGCAGCGCAACCAGCGGCTCGCCCTCGCGCAGCGCCGCATCGGCCAGCCGGCGGTGTTCGGCAGCCGCCTCGCTGACGGGACCACGCGTCGCTTCGTAAAGCCGCTGCGGCTCGGTGCGGCCCAGGCGCGCCAGCTGGCGCAGTTCCAGGTTGTCCACCAGCGCGGCGTCGATCGTCGGCCGGTCCTCGGCCTCCAGCGGCTCGTCAGTGTCCGCCTCGGTGCCGTGCCGCATCCATTCGACGAGGTTGATGAACAGGCTGTGCACGATGCGCCCGGCCACCGGCGCCACGCCCTCGGCCTTCGAGAACAGCGCCGTCGTGTGCCGCTGCATCACCTCCTCGCGGAAGCGCAAGACGCCATCGGGCCAGGCCTGCCGGCTCCAGTCCTGGAGCGGCACCGCGCTGATGATCGCCGGCAGCACCCAGGTGTCGGAGCCCGGCGCAACGGCCTCAAGGTACTCCAGGTGCGTGTGGCTCACATCGTGGCCGGGCGCCAGTTCGCCATAGGTGTCACCCAGCAACAGGATCATGAACTCGCTGCGCCGCACGCCGTCGGGGCAGACCTCCTGTGGCGGCCGCGCGCGGGCAAGGCCGTCGCGCAGGTCGATGACCTCCAGGCCGAATGCCTCGTCCAGCTTGCGCGCGCGGATCTGCTCGACGATGGCATCACGGTAGTCGGCGAACTCGCCGAAACGGGACGAGAGGAAGACCTGGATCTTCGTGGTGCTCATGGTGCGGGGCAGGGAGGGGTCAGGTCAGGGCAGGGGAAGGTCGTGGTGCAGCACCAGCTCGCGCCAGTCCAGGTGCTCGTCCAGCAGCAGCTGCACGGCCCGCAACACTACGGGGGCGAGCCGGATGGCGTCCGGCAACGGCTCGGCCGCACGCAGCGCGTCGAGCTCGCGCTGCAACGCGCGCAGCGCCCGCGCCTGCCGCCTCGAGCCGGCCGCCAGGCGCCGGCTCTCGCCGTGGGCCAGGATGCCGTGCAGCGCGCTCGCCAGCGCCGGCAATCCGGTGGCCAGCAGCACCAGCACCGGCAGGTGCACGACCAGATGCAGGCCCACCGCCGCGGCCGTCAACATGAACAACCCCGTCCCGAGCCGGTGCACTCGATGGGCAAACGCCGCCTCCCGCGCGGCGACGCCATCGTGATAGGCCGCCTGCCGCTGCAACTCCTGCGCGACAAACCCGGCATAGGCACCGCGCCGGCCGGCGTCGTCCAGCGCCCTGAAGAGCTCGCGCCACGCGGGAAGCGACTGCAGGCTGCGGCACTGCGCGGCGACATCCGCCAAGCCCTCCTGTGACACGGCGGCGGCATCGTGGGGCAGGCCGTCCTGCGGGCCCAGCAGGCGCAGGTACCAGTTGTCGTCGCCGTCGGGTCGCTGGGCGGCGAACGGCGCGAGCAGCGGCAGATAGCGCAGCTGCTCGGCAACGGCGCGCTCCCGCACCCACCGATCACGCCAGCCGCGCGAGTTGCCGCGCCGGTACAACGCAATGATGGCCAGGATCAGCACGAACTCCGTGACGCCAGCGGCCACCGCCACCGGCTCATGCAGCGCATGATGGGCCGGCACGGACAGAGGCAGCACCGCCAGCAGCACGGCCACCGCGCTGAGGGCATAACTCAACCAGAACGCGCTTCGATAGCGGTTGGCCGCAGCCACCGCCGCCTGGTCATGGGCGGCAAACCTCGGGGCCAGCGCCTGCGCCAGCGGCGCTAGGAACCCGGGGAGCGGCGAGGGTGCAACGGCAGTTGCCGCCGGCGTCTTGGCCAGGGCCATCACCGCGCGGCGCAGCAGCCGGTGAGGCAGTCCCGTGTCGATCCCCGCGCGCGCCAGACGGGCAGTCAGCGGGCTCACACCGGCAGGCCGCTCGCCCTGTACTCGTGCTGTCGTCAAGCCCCCTCCCCGATGCCGTCAGTCGTTGTTGCCGTCCCCACGCCCGGGGGCTCGTCCCAGTCTAGGACGGGGCTGCACGGGTGGCCGGCGAGCCGGCGTGAGAAACAGCACGCCGCCACCGACTCGCTTCACACACCTCCCGAGGCCCGTCTGCTGCAACGGCCACCGACTCCGGGTTAGGGTGTCGCCCTCGCCCGCCTTTCGCGGGCCGACCGGACGCCACCATGCCCACCGCCGCCCTGCTCTCCGTCACACCCCTCGGCTTTCCGTGGGAGACGATCGACCCTTTCCTCTTCTGCGTCCACCATGACGACGCCTACCCGCCTGGCAATGGCCGTCATGGCCCCGACGCGGCGCTGCTGCGCGGCCGGCAGATCGGCTCGGACTTCTCGCGCCGCGACGGCTGGAGCATGTACCACGGCCAGCAGGTGCCGGGCTTTCCGGCGCATCCGCACCGCGGCTTCGAGACGGTGACCATCGTGCGCCAGGGACGCATCGACCATTCGGACTCGCTGGGCGCCGGCGCCCGCTTCGGCGGCGGCGACGTGCAGTGGCTGACGGCCGGCCAGGGCATCGTGCACGCCGAGATGTTCCCGCTGCTGCGCACCGACCGGCCCAACCCGCTGGAGCTGTTCCAGATCTGGCTCAACCTGCCGGCCGCCAGCAAGATGGTGGCGCCGCACTTCACGATGTTCTGGTCGCAGGACATCCCGCGTCACCGCTTCACCGACGACGCCGGCCGCGAGACCGAGGTGGTCTGCATCGCCGGCGCGCTGCCCGTGCCCGGCGACACACTGAAACCACTGGCCCCGCCGCCGGATTCGTGGGCGTCGCGAGCCGCGTCGGACGTTGCGATGTGGACACTGCGCCTCGCGCCCGGCGCGCGCTGGGTGCTGCCGCCGGCCACCGGCGACGGCACGCGGCGCAAGCTGTACTTCTTCGCCGGCCGCCAGCTCGAGGTGGACGGCCAGCCGGTGCCGGTGCAGTCGGCGATGGAACTGCGCGCCGGCGCCACCGTCACGCTGGTCAACGGCGAGGAGCCCGCCGAACTGCTGATGCTGCAGGGCCGCCCGATCGGCGAGCCGGTGGCCCAGTACGGGCCGTTCGTCATGAACACCGAGCAGGAGCTGCGGCAGGCCTTCGAGGACTACCGCCGCACCGAGTTCGGCGGCTGGCCGTGGCCGGACGCGGCGCCCGTCCACGGGGACGGTCAGGACCGCTTCGCCCGCCACGCCGACGGCCGCGAGGAGCGGCACCCGGCGCAGGACACGCCGGCCGGCTGACGCGTCAGACCAGGCCCAGCGTCTCCTCGACGCCCAGATGCACGTTCATGCTCTGCACCGCCGCGCCGCTGGCGCCCTTGCCGAGGTTGTCCAGCCGGCTCATGACGAGCACCTGCGTGTCGGACGCGAACACGAACAGGTCCACGCGGTTCGTGTCGTTGCAGGCCTGCACGTCAAAGAAGCCGGCCTCCAGCGTGGCGGCGTCGCGCAGCGGCATGACGCGGATGAAGCGCTCGCCGTCGTAGTGGGCTGCCAGCGCCGCCTGAACCTGCTCCGGCGTGGTGCCGGCCTTCAGCTGGCTCAGCTGCAGCGGCACGCTGACCGCGAGGCCCTTGTAGAAGTTGGCGACGATGGGCTGGAACACCGGCGGCGCGGACAGGCCGGTGTGCGCCTGCATCTCAGGCAGATGCTTGTGCTTGAGGCCCAGGCTATAGGGGCGCGGTGCGCTCAGATGGGCAGGCAACGGCTGCTGCTCGTACTCGGCGATCATGCTCTTGCCACCGCCGGAATAGCCGGTGATGGACGTGGCGCTGACGGCCGCATCGCGCGGCAGCAGGCCAGCGTCCACCAGCGGCCGCACGGCCAGGATGAAGGCGCTGGCGTGGCAGCCCGGGTTGGCGATGCGCTTGCTGGCCTGGATGGCGCCGCGCTGGCCGCGAGCCAGCTCCGGCAGGCCGAACACCCAGCCCGGCGCCGTGCGGTGCGCCGTGCTGGCGTCGATGAGGCAGGTGTTGGGGTTGTTGACCATGAAGGCCGCCTCGCGCGAGGCGGCGTCCGGCAGGCACAGGAAGGCCACGTCGGCGGCGTTCAGCAGGCGCGAGCGCTCGGCCGGGTCCTTGCGCTTGTCGGCGTCGATCTTCAGCACCTCGATGTCGCCGCGCGCGGCGAGGTACTCGTGGATGCGCAAGCCCGTGGTGCCTTCCTGGCCGTCAACAAACACCTTGAACGTCATGCCTGATCTCCATGGGCGGGAATAATGGAATCCACGATTGTCGTCCGCCCGGATGACATCGGATGCAACCCCTCGATCAACCCCATGCAGCGACTCATCCTTCCCGGCTGGATGGACTCCGACGCCGACCATTGGCAAAGCCGCTGGCAGCGCCTGTACGGCTATGCCAAGGTCGAGCAGGCCGACTGGCAATGGCCGCGCCGCGGCGACTGGATGGCGCGGCTGGACGAGGTGCTGCTCGCGCTGGACGACCCGGCGCCGGTGCTGCTCGTCGCGCACAGCCTGGGCTGCCAGCTGGTCGCCGCCTGGGCCGAGCACTCGCGGCACACGGCCCGCGTGCACGGGACGCTGCTGGTCGCGCCGCCCGACACCGAGCACGACGCCATGCCGCCACAGCTGCACAACTGGCGGCCGATCCGCCGCGGGCGGCTGCCGTTCAAGGCCACGGCCGTGCTCAGCAGCGACGACCCCTACTGCGCGCTGGCCCGCGGCGCCGAGATGGCCGGGCAATGGGGTGCGACCGTCGTGATGGCCGGCCCGCGTGGCCACCTGAACAGCGCTTCCGGCCTGGGCGACTGGCCCGAGGGCCATGCGCTGCTGGACGACCTGGCCGCGCCCGGCCCCTGACCGACAATCCGCGACCATGGCAACGAAGAAACCCAAAGGCCTCGGCCTCGGCCTGGAAGCCCTGCTGGGCCCCAAGGTCAGCGACCAGCCCGCCGCCGAGCGCGACGGCACACCCAGCACGCTGAAGCTGGAGCAGCTGCAGGCCGGCAAGTACCAGCCGCGCACGCGCATGGACGAGGGCTCGCTGTACGAACTGGCCGAGTCCATCAAGTCGCAGGGCATCATGCAGCCGATCCTCGTGCGGCCAATCACGCCGCAGGGCGCCGTAGCCTACGAGATCATTGCCGGCGAGCGCCGCTTCCGCGCGGCCCGGCTGGCCGGCCTGCGCGAAGTGCCGGTGCTCGTGAAGTCCGTGCCCGACGAGTCGGCCGCCGCCATGGCGCTGATCGAGAACATCCAGCGCGAGGACCTGAACCCCCTCGAAGAAGCCCAGGGCCTCAAGCGGCTGACCGACGAGTTCGGTCTGACGCACGAGCAGGCCGCGCAGGCCGTGGGCCGTTCGCGCAGCGCTGCCAGCAACCTGCTGCGCCTGCTGAACCTGGCTACGCCGGTGCAGAACATGCTGATGGCGGGCGACCTGGACATGGGCCATGCCCGCGCGCTGCTCCCGCTGGACGGCGCGCTGCAGATCACGACGGCCAGCGAGATCGCGGCCAAGAAGCTCAGCGTGCGCGAGGCCGAGAAGCTCGTCGCGAAGAACCAGGGCGCCGCGCGTCAGGCGCCGCTGCTGCGCGTGAAGAGCGACAAGAGCCGCGACGTGCTGCGTCTGGAAGAAGAGCTGGCCGACGCTCTCGGCGCCACAGTCGAGGTGCGCATCAAGAAGCGAACGAAGCGCGGCCAGAGCGGCGAGCTGGCCATTCAGTTCGACTCGCTGGACGCGCTGGACGGCATCCTGCAACGCCTGCGGGGCGCTTGACGCCCCGCTGTCCGTCGCCGCGGATCAGGCTTGGCGACGGCGGCGCAGCACGCCCGCGATGAGGCCCAGGCCGGCCAGACCCATCCAGGCGGTGGCGGGCTCAGGGACGGCTGCGGCCAGGCCCAGGTACTGATAGCCGCTGGCCGAGCTGAAGCCCTGCGGCGCCACCAGGCCCAGGTAATCCGAATGGCTGGCGTCGCTGGTCAGCGTGCAGCTGCCCATGTGGAAGCAGCGGGCCATGTTGTAGACCGTGTAAGACAGGTGGACTTCCACGCCGGTGGGCACTTCCAGCGACAGCACCTCGGTGCCGGTGTAGCGGCCGTTGGTGGCCTCGCCGTTCGTATAGGTGCCGTCCGGGCCACCCAAGGCCACTTCGCGGAACTGCTCGTTGGAGGCCGACTTCTCGACGGTGAGGAACTGCTGCGTCTCCGCCGGGCAGAACATGCCTTCACCACTGCCCGTGCAGCTGGCGTTGGGATCGAAAACCGGGTTGGCCACCTCATACGACAGCGTCATCTGGCGGAACGACAACACCTGCTGGAAGTGCGACACCTCGCCTTCGCGCGGGAAAGCGCTGAAGCCCAGGCCGCTGATCGCCGTGTCGTAGCTCAGCCGGAACTCGGCCGTCGCCGTGGAGCCTGTGGCGTTGAAGACCAGCACGTCGCTGACCTCCAGTCGCGAGTACGCCTCAGCGATGTCGACGGGGCGGCCGCCCGAGCTGATGTTGACGCTGGCGATGGACTTGAACACGCCGGTGCGGGCATCGGCCCAGGCGTTGACCATTGCCGACACGCCATCCGACTGCACCATCAGCGGCCCACCGGTGCTCAGCACGCCTGAGGTCTGCACGTCGGGATACAGGTAGTTGTAGACGCCGGTGTTCAGGTTCTCGGCTGTAACACCGAACGCAAAGGACACGTCGGCCTGCGCGGCCGTGGCCACACCCATGCTGCATGCCAGCAGCGCGAAACGAACAAACTTCACAGCTCTCCCTTGAGGCTCATCTTTGCAAGGCCGCGGTTGTAGTGGCCGCGATCGTTGCGGTCATCCCGGAGATCAGGGGTTTGTGGTGCCGCAGCCTGCGAATCCGGGCTCGACGTCCAAGAGATCGGGGACACGGGCACCAGCACGGGCCCGCCCGATGCAATGCGGCGACGGCTGACAGCGCGTCCGCCTGCTGCGGCTCAACACTCCGCTCAGGACCGCAACCCTGCTTCACGCACCGCGCGCCCAGCAGGAGCGCACAAGCCCCCCTGTTTCGTGTGGTTTGACCAACAGGTACCAGGTCTTGCCTACTCCTCGGGCGTATGCTGGACTGGCACCCTGTCAACGAAAGACCGAGCTGGTTTGTTGGTGGGCAGACGGCAGCTTATTCTTGCGATGAGGTGGCTGTCGGCCGTAGCAAGCTGACAGTGCGACGACGGAGAGTTCTGATGACGCCTTGCAGTTGAGGCGCGATCAGAACCCCCCAGCTGACCATGGGCACGGATCGTGCTCACGGCCCTGTGGAGTTCAAACCGCAGGAGATCGGCATGGACGTCATCAGTCACTTTGCAGCTCGCTACGAGCGCACCAAGGTCGAGGAGCTCTCGCTGGAGGAGTACCTCGCCGAATGCAAGAGGAACCCCCTCGCCTACGCCACCGCCGCCGAGCGCATGCTGCAGGCCATCGGCGAGCCGCAGATGCTCGACACGCGCAACGACCCACGGCTGTCGCGCCTCTTTGCGAACAAGACGATCAAGATCTACCCGGCCTTCGCCGAGTTCTACGGGCTGGAAGAAGCCATCGAGCAGGTGGTGTCCTATTTCAGGCACGCTGCGCAAGGGCTGGAGGAAAAGAAGCAGATCCTCTACCTGCTGGGCCCGGTGGGCGGCGGCAAGAGCTCCATCGCCGAGCGGCTCAAGCAGCTGATGGAACATGTGCCGTTCTATGCCATTGCCGGCTCGCCGGTGAACGAAAGCCCGCTGGGCCTGTTCGACCCCGCCGAGGACGGCCCGCTGCTGGAGCGTGACTACGGCATCCCGCGCCGCTACCTGAACCGCATCCTGTCGCCGTGGGCCGTCAAGCGGCTCGACGAGTTCGGCGGCGACATCCGCAAGTTCAAGGTCGTCAAGCGCTACCCCAGCGTGCTCAAGCAGCTGGGCGTGGCCAAGACCGAGCCGGGTGACGAGAACAACCAGGACATCTCCAGCCTGGTGGGCAAGGTCGACATCCGCAAGCTCGAGACCTTCGCGCAGGACGACCCCGATGCCTACAGCTACTCCGGCGGCCTGTGCCTGGCCAACCAGGGGCTGCTGGAGTTCGTCGAGATGTTCAAGGCGCCGATCAAGGTGCTGCATCCGCTGCTGACGGCGACGCAGGAAGGCAACTACAAGGGCACCGAAGGCTTCGGCGCGATTCCCTTCGACGGCATCGTGCTGGCCCACAGCAACGAGAGCGAGTGGAAGACCTTCCGCAACAACAAGAACAACGAGGCCTTCCTCGACCGCGTCTACATCGTCAAGGTGCCTTACTGCCTGCGCGTCAGCGAGGAGATCAAGATCTACGAGAAGCTCATCCGTGGCTCGTCGCTGGCCGAGGCCAAGTGCGCGCCGGGCACGTTGAAGATGATGAGCCAGTTCGCCGTGCTGACGCGGCTGAAGGAGCCCGAGAACTCGTCGCTGTTCAGCAAGATGCAGATCTACGACGGCGAGAACCTGAAGGACACCGATCCGCGCGCGAAGAGCTACCAGGAGTACCGCGACTACGCCGGCGTCGACGAGGGCATGAGCGGCATCAGCACGCGCTTCGCCTACAAGATCCTGTCCAAGGTCTTCAACTTCGACAGCGCCGAGGTCGCCGCCAATCCGGTGCACCTGATGTACGTGCTGGAGCAGCAGATCGAGCGCGAGCAGTTCCCCAAGGAGCTGGAAGAGAAGTACGTCGGCTTCATCAAGGAGCAGTTGAGCCCGCGCTACGCCGAGTTCATCGGCAAGGAAATCCAGACCGCCTACCTGGAAAGTTATTCCGAGTACGGCCAAAACATCTTCGACCGCTACGTGACGTACGCCGATTACTGGATCCAGGATCAGGAGTACCGCGACACCGACACCGGCGAGGTCTTCGACCGCTCAGCGCTGAACGCCGAGCTGGAGAAGATCGAGAAGCCGGCGGGCATTTCAAACCCCAAAGACTTCCGCAACGAAATCGTCAACTTCGTGCTGCGGGCCCGCGCCAACAACGCCGGCAAGAACCCGCTGTGGACCAGCTACGAGAAGCTGCGCACCGTCATCGAGAAGAAGATGTTCTCCAACACCGAGGAGCTGCTGCCCGTCATCAGCTTCAACGCCAAGGCCAGCGCCGAGGACGCCAAGAAGCACGAGAACTTTGTGCAACGCATGGTGGACAAGGGCTACACGGCCAAGCAGGTACGGCTGTTGTGCGAGTGGTACCTGCGCGTGAGGAAGAGCAGCTGAGAAAGCGAGTCGCCTGATGTCGCTACAGCAAATCATCGATAGACGGCTGTCGGGCAAGAACAAGTCCATCGGCAACCGAGAGCGCTTCCTGCGCCGGCACAAGGAGCAGATCCGCGAGGCGGTCAAGCGCGCCGTGGACGGTCGTGGCATCCGCGACATCGAGCGCGGCGAGGACGTGCACATCCCGAAGAAGGACCTGAACGAGCCCGTCTTCGGCCATGGCGATGGCGGCGTCCGCGAGGTCGTGCGGCCGGGCAACCAGGAGTACGTCAAGGGCGACCGCATCGCCAAACCCAAGGGTGGACAAGGCGGGGGCGGTGGCGGCGGCCAGGCGAGCGACCAGGGCGAAGGAGAGGACGACTTCGTCTTCCACCTGAGCAAGGAAGAGTTCATGCAGGTCTTCTTCGACGACCTGGCCTTGCCCAACCTGGCCCGCACCACGCTGGCCGACACGCCCGAATGGAAGACGCAGCGCGCCGGCTTCTCGTCGGACGGCACGCCGACGAACCTGCACGTCGTGCGTTCGATGCGCGGCGCGCTGGGCCGCCGCATCGCGCTGGGCATGGACAAGCGCCGCGAGCTGCACGAGCTTGAAGCCCGCGAGCAGGAGCTGCTGAAGGAAGACCGCCCTGAGACCCCCCGCCTGCTGGCAGAGACCCGCGAGCGCATCGCCCACCTGCGCTCGCGGCTGGACGCCATCCCCTTCCTCGACCCGATCGACCTGCGCTTCCGCTCCCGCGTGCGCATCCCCGTCCCGACGACACGCGCGGTGATGTTCTGCCTGATGGACGTGTCCGGCTCTATGGACGAAGCGCGCAAGGACCTCGCCAAGCGCTTCTTCATCCTGCTCTACCTGTTCCTCACAAGGCACTACGAGAAGATTGACGTGGTCTTCATCCGCCACCACACCCAGGCGCAGGAGGTGGACGAGCAGAACTTCTTCCACGCCACCGAGACCGGCGGCACGGTGGTCTCCAGCGCGCTCGTGTTGATGGAGCAGATCATCAAGGAGCGCTACTCGCCGACCGAGTGGAACATCTACGGCGCCCAGGCCAGCGACGGCGACAACTGGCACCACGACAGCGGCCGCTGCCGCGAGATCCTGGCCGACAAGATCCTGCCGCTGTGCCGTTACTTCGCCTACGTGCAGGTGGCCGAGCCCGAGCAGAACCTGTGGGAGGAGTACGTGAAGCTCGCCGAGGACGTACCGCACTTCGCGATGCGCAAGGCCGTCGAAGCCTCGCAGATCTACCCCGTCTTCCGCGATCTGTTCAAAAAGGAAGGGGCAACGGCATGAGGTCCGAGCGCCGGGCCGTGCCCAAGCCGGCCGTTCGCTGGCATGGCTCGTCCTCTGGACGAACCCTGTCCGCGCTCCCCCCCTCGGGGGACCGGCCGACGTACTCATCGGACGAGGGGCACACATGAGCACCAAGGAAGACCGCCGCCAGCCCGGGCGCGTCGCCAAGCCGCCGCCTGGCATGCCCGAGCGCCGCCAGCGCGACCCGCTGCGGCGCATGGTGCCGCTGGCGCAACGCCCGAACCAGCCGCTGCCCTCGCCCAACGACTGGACCTTCGAGCTCATCGAGAACTACCACGCCGTCATCAAGCAGACGGCCGAACGCTTCGGCCTCGACACCTACGCCAACCAGCTCGAAGTCATCACCGCCGAGCAGATGATGGACGCCTACGCCAGCGTCGGCATGCCGGTGAACTACCGGCACTGGAGCTACGGCAAGGAGTTCATCGCCACCGAGCGCAGCTACAAGCGCGGCCAGATGGGGCTGGCCTACGAGATCGTCATCAACTCCGACCCCTGCATCGCCTACCTGATGGAGGAGAACACGCTGGCCATGCAGGCGCTGGTCATCGCGCACGCCTGCTACGGCCATAACTCCTTCTTCAAGGGCAACTACCTGTTCCGCATGTGGACGGATGCGTCGTCCATCATCGACTACCTCGTGTTTGCCAAGAACTTCGTCGCCGAATGCGAGGAGCGCCATGGGCTGGACGCCGTCGAGTCGCTGCTCGACAGCTGCCATGCGCTGATGAACCACGGCGTGGACCGCTACCGTCGGCCGGCCAAGCTGTCACTCGCCGAGGAGCGCGCCCGGCTGAAGGACCGCGAGCAGTACGCGCAATTGCAGGTCAACGACCTCTGGCGCACGCTGCCGCGCAAGCCCGACCGCCCGGACGAAGCCGCCGAGAGCCGCCGCTTCCCCGAGGAGCCGCAGGAGAACCTGCTGTACTTCATCGAGAAGAACGCGCCGCTGCTGGAGCCCTGGCAGCGCGAGATCGTCCGCATCGTCCGCAAGATCGCACAGTACTTCTACCCGCAGCGGCAGACGCAGGTCATGAACGAAGGTTGGGCCACGTTCTGGCACCACCGGCTGCTCAACCAGATGTACGACGACGGCTACCTGAGCGACGGCATGATGATCGAGTGGCTCAAGAGCCATACCAACGTCGTCTACCAGCACCCGGGCGCCAACCTGAACCCCTATGCGCTCGGCTTCGCGATGTACACCGACATCAAGCGCATCTGCGAGAACCCGACCGACGAAGACCGCGACTGGTTCCCCGACATCGCCGGCAGCGACTGGCTGCCGACGCTCGACCACGCGATGCGCAACTTCAAGGACGAGAGCTTCATCGGCCAGTACCTGAGCCCGAAGATCATGCGCGACTTCCGGCTCTTCTCCATCCTCGACGACGAGTCCAAGAGCGAGTACGAGATCTCCGCCATCCACGATGAGACCGGCTACCGCCACCTGCGCCAGGCGCTATCCCGCCAGTACGACCTGTCCACCCGCGAGCCCAACATCCAGGTCTGGAACGTGAACCTGCGCGGCGACCGGTCACTGACGCTGCGCCACATCCAGCACCTCAACCGCCCGCTGCACGACAACGCGCAGGAGGTGCTCAAGCACGTCGGCCGGCTGTGGGGCTTTGGCGTGCAACTGGAAAGCGTCAACAGCCGCGGCGAGGTGACACGGCGCTGGAACGTGCCGGCCCAGCACCTCTGAGGCCTGGGGCTCAGGACGCGAGCTTGAGCCCCACGATGCCTGCCACGATCAGCCCCAGGCTGACCAGCCGGCCCACGGTCGCCGCCTCGCCGAACAGCACCATGCCCAGCGCGGCGGTGCCCACCGCACCCACGCCCACCCACACCGCGTAAGCCGTGCCCACGGGCAGCGACTTCATAGCCACGCCCAGCAGGCTCACGCTGAGCACCATGGCCGCCACCGTCGCAACAGTGGGCAGCGGGCGCGTGAAGCCCTCGGTGTACTTCAGGCCGACGGCCCAGCCGACTTCGAGCAAACCGGCAATGACGAGCAGAAGCCAGGGCATGGGCGCGAGTTCAGAGTCAACAACGGCTTGGATTTTGTCCAACTTGCTCTCGGTCCGGTCCGGTCTGGTGGTGTGGGGCTCGCGAGTTGCCATTGACCGTACAACAGCCATGTGCGCCATCGCGAAGTGACTCAGCGAGGCGCGGCCACACGGCCCGTTACTGCACCGTCACGCACATGAAGTTCAACGTTGAAACACGGCGGCGAGCAGCGGCTTGCCGACGCGAGTCAGGTCGATAGACTGGTTCGGCCCCGAATTACTGCGGCTCATCCAAGAACTTCCAGGTGTCGGCCCCGTCGATCCTGCGCACTTTGACTGAGGCCATGAGTTCTGGATCGAAGTTGCCCAAATGAACGCCGTGCCTGGCGCCTGGCTTTGGATCGAGCGGCTCCCAGTGTGTGACACATCCACAAGTCCGACACCGGATGGTCCGGATTGTCCTGTCGCCTTGGATGTACTCGACGGTATTCGCCGGATGCCCTTCGATCTGGACGGTGCCGAACTCGAAATACACCCAAGGTCCCCCAACGCGACGACAGAGCGAACAGTTGCATGAGATCGCCCCTTCCGGGGTGGAAGGGAGGGTCAGTTGGATGGCGCCGCAGTGGCAAGTTCCTCGATGCATAGGTGTACCTCTTTGATTCGCGGGAGGATTGGCTGGGGTAGTTTCTTTGGGGCCAACAGTTGACATGAGGGACTTGGCCCGGCTTACCGGGACAAGCCCCATCAATGGAAGGGCTAGTCCGCACGCTAGCCCGCGGGATGCGCCTTCGCGAACACAGCCCTCAACTTCTCAGGTGCGACACCTAGCTCCTTCCTCGCAGGCGCTCGGGCCAGGACATGCTCAAGGAGCTGATGACTGAAAGCAGGAAGCGCTGCCAACTCTAGGATGACATTACCCGCCATTGATGGATCCTGATCTCGTAGCGCTGCCTCGGCGAGTGCCACAACCGTCGCCTCCGCTGGCTTGGCCCGCAGCCAATGAACGAACGCGCCATATCGCCAATGCTCCGTTCCGCCCTCCGGTGTCTCGCTTTCGTATTCCCTTTCGAACTCGCGCGCTTGCGCCTCGAAGAACGGACCGACCAGGAGCCCATGATCAAGCCATACGTCGGGAAAGCTTGCTCTTTGCGCAAACAGCGAGATTTGCATGAGGCCTAAACGCGTCCTAGAGCGACAGCCCATGCTGCATAAACAGGAGCCGCCGTCCCAAGTGTTTGATGACCAATGACTATGCCAATAAGACATCGACAAAAGCGGGCGCCTTCAGGTCTCGGGAAAAGGCACGCCTTCCCCGGCCGTCCCTGTCCAGTACCGCCGCCCCGGCGGCATGAGCTTCAACTCACGCGTGCCCGGCACTGCACGAAGCCAGCCCCTGGCCATCATGGCGTCAAGCCAGGCGACGGCCAGCGGTCCCGCGAAATGGTCGCGGCGCTCGGACCAGTCCACACAGTCGTACAGCACGCGGCCCGTCGCGGCGAAACCTTCGGGCGTCAGCGCCGCAAGCGCCTCGCGACCTGAATCGCTGATCTCATACCGCCCGTCCGGACCCATCGTCACCCAGCCCCGTAAGAGCAGCGTGTCCCGCCATTGCACGCCCAGCTCGCCGGCCAGGTGGCCATAGCAGCTGCGTGCATGGCGCAGGCCGCGCATGGCGGGGCGCTGCCAGCGGCGCAGGTCGGCAGCCGGCTCGGCATCGCGGCCGTCGGCGACGCGCAGCAGCGCTTCCAGCGCGTGCGCCACATCGCCATCCGCCAAGCCGAAGTAGCGGTGCCGGCCTTGCGGCCGCACGCGGGCCAGACCCTCGTCGACGAGCAGCTTCAGGTGGGCCGACATCGTCGCGGCCGTCACGCCCGCATGGCTCGCCAGCTCGCCCGCCGTGTGCAGCCGGCCGTCCAGCAGCCGCGCCAGCACGCGGGCCCGCGTCGGGTCGGCAATCGCCGCGGCGACGCGGGCCAGGCGCGGCTCGGAACGGGTCACCGCGGCACCTGTTCGCGGTCATGCAGGCCGTAGTCGCGCACGACCGTGGCGACGCGCAGCCGGTAGGCCGCAAACAGCCCGCCGCGGCCGGCCGCCTGGGCCTCGCGGTGCCGCTCCATCTCGCGCCAGTGGCGCACAGCGGTCTCGTCACGCCAGAAGGACAGCGACAGCAGCTTGTCGGGCCGCGCCAGGCTCTGGAAGCGCTCCACCGAGACGAAGCCGTCCACGCGGTCCAGCAGCGGTTTCAGCGCCGCAGCGTGGTCGAGGTAGGAGGCCCGGCCTTGCGGCGTGGGCTGCACTTCGAAGATGACGGCGATCATGGCCGCACATCCTCACAGAAAGTGCGCTGCTCGCGCTGGATGAAGCGCTCGCGCTGCGCGAACTCGAAGTTCGAACGGGCCTCGGGGTCGGCCTTCAGCCGGGCGCGGTAGGCCTCGTAGTCGGCCAACGAGTCGAAGCCGACCAGGCCCCAGGCCTCGAAGTTCGCGCCTTCCCATGGCAGCCAATAGCCCAGCAACCTGCCACCCAGGCGCGGAATGATGTGGCCCCAGGCCTCGGCGTAACGGCGGAAGGCCTCGCGCTGTTGGGGATCGATGTCGTAGCGGATAAAGCAGGTGATGGCGGGCATGACGATCCTCGGTGAATGAATCGTCAGTGTGGGCACCGAACGGCTGCGGATGCTTCGCCTCACAACGAATCGTCGCCGCCAGCCCAGGATTTCACGCCATCCCGCCGGGGGGCCGGCAATGCCTTGATGGCGATCAATCGCGACGTTATTAAAGTTGCCGACCATGGCGTCCGGGCCGAGGTTGCGCCCCAATTGCGAAGGATAGGACATGAAGCTGTCCCACAAGCTCACCGGCGCGTTTGTCGCGCTCACCCTGCTGACCCTCATCGTGGGCGTGGTCGGAGTCGTCAACATGGCGCGTGTGAACGCCAGCACCGAGGAGATCGCCCGCAGCTGGCTGCCCAGCGTGCGTGTGCTGGGGAACATGCGGGCCGCAGCCAACCAGATCCGCCGCGCCGAGGGCGACCACTTGCTGTCCACGACCGATGCGCAGCGCGCAGCAGCGGAAGCCCGTCTGGCCGAGGCCCGTGCGACCCTTGCCAAGCGCGAGACGGAGTACCAGCCGCTGATCACATCGCCGCAGGAACGGGCGCTCTACCAGGACTACCGCCGCTCTTTCGACACCTACATGCAAGTGCAGGAGCGGCTGCTAACCTCGTCACGCAGCGGCGAGCAGCATCAGGAGGCCAGCGCATCGTTGTTCCGCGGCGAATCGCGCCAGGCATTCGCCGCAACGATGGACCTCGTCGCCAAGCTCGTCGACCTCAATGACCGCGGCTCCGAGGTATCGGCCGACGAGGCCGCGCAGCTGTATTCGACGAGCCGCTGGGTGATGATCGGCCTGCTGCTGGCCGGCATCGCGATAGCTGCGGCGCTGGTGGCGCTGATCATGCGCGACGTGACGCGCAGCCTCGGCGGCGATCCCGCGGACGCCCAGCGACTGGCGCGCGAGGTCGCCGAAGGGCGGCTTGATGGCGAGATCATGCTGCGGCCCGGCGACACGGCCAGCCTGACTGCCGCGCTGCACGACATGCGCACGGGCCTGGCCCAGGTGGTGGGGACGGTGCGCTCGGGCGCGGAGTCTGTGGCAACCGCCAGCTCGCAGATCGCCCAGGGCAACCACGACCTGAGCCAGCGCACCGAGGAGCAGGCGGCCGCGCTGGAGGAGACCGCCGCGTCCATGGAGCAACTGGGCTCCACCGTGCAGCAGAACGCCGACAACGCCCGCCAAGCCAACCAGCTCGCGCAGAACGCCAGCCTCGTGGCGGCCAACGGCGGCGAAGTGGTGGCGCAGGTGGTGGAGACGATGAAGGGCATCAACGAGGCCTCGCGCCGCATCGCGGACATCATCGGCGTCATCGACGGCATCGCGTTCCAGACCAACATCCTGGCGCTCAATGCCGCCGTGGAGGCCGCACGCGCGGGCGAGCAGGGCCGCGGCTTCGCCGTGGTGGCGGGCGAGGTGCGCAACCTGGCCGGCCGTGCCAGTGAGGCGGCCAGGGAGATCAAGAGCCTGATCGGTACCAGCGTCGAACGCGTGGAGGTCGGCACCGCGCTGGTCGACCGTGCGGGCGAGACGATGGACGATGTCGTGCGGGCCATCCGGCGCGTGACCGACATCGTCGGCGAGATCAGCGCCGCCAGCACTGAGCAGAACTCGGGCGTCGCGCAGATCGGCCAGGCCATGTCGCAGATGGACCAGGTCACACAACAGAACGCGGCGCTCGTCGAGCAGATGGCCGCGGCGGCCACCAGCCTGAACGTGCAGGCTCAGCAGCTGGTGACGGCCGTCGCGGTGTTCCGGCTGGACGAGCGCCAGCCATCGCTGCGGCACGCCTGAGCGCGGCGGTCCGCCTAATCAGCCCCAGGCCCTGACAAGCTCGCGCATCGCGCCGGCCAGCACAGCGGCAAGCTCGTCGTCGGCCGCCCGCGACTCCGACTGCAGCGCCACCACCACCCACGGCGAGCGCCCGTCCGGCGGGAACACCACGGCCACGTCATTGACAGCGCCGCGGTAGCCGGTGCCGGTCTTGTCGATGACGCGCCACGTCGCGTCGGGCACGCCGGCGCGCAGGCGCTTGAGGCCCGTCTGGGATGTCTGCAGGTCCGCCCACAGCCGCGCCTGGCTGCTGCGGGACAGGCCGTCGCCCAGCAGCAGGTGCTGCAGCGTCTTCGCGAACGCGCGCGGCGTGCTCGTGTCGCGCGGGTCGCCGCGCTGGTTCTCGTTGAGCTCGGGCTCCCAGCGGTCCAGCCGCGTGATGTCGTCACCCTGCTCGCGAAGCCACATCGTCAGCCCCTGCGGCGAGTCGCAGCAATGGCGCAGCAGCAGATTGGCGCAGGCGTTGTCGCTGTCGACAAGGATGCCGCGCACCAGCTCGTCCAGCGACGCCCGGCCGCGCGGCAGCAGCCGGTCGAAGGTCGGCGCATGCGCCACGCGATCGCTCCTGTGCAGGCCGATCTCGTCGCCCCAGCGCCAGCGCCCGCCTTCCACGCCCTGGGCCACACGCGCGGCCAGCAGGCTCTTGAAGGTGGAGGCCATCGAGAAGCGTTCGTCGGAGCGGTGGGCCAGCGTGCGGCTGGTGCCGGTATCGAGCGCGAACAGCCCGAGCCGCCCCTGGACGCTGCGCTCCAGCGCGGCGAAGTCCGGGGAGGCGGCCGGGCGGGCAGCCGCCATCAGCGGCGAGGCGACCAGACCCGCGAGGGCGATGAGGTGGTGGCGGCGTTGCATGCGGCGCATTCTGGCGCCACCCCCACCGGGCCGGGGCGCGGGCGCGCCCCGCAAAGACGGGTCAGGACGCCTTGGGCTTGAGGAAGCCGTTCACGTCCAGCCAATGCATGAACACCGGGAACCAGCCGTTGGCCGTGTTGCCCGGGTAGCCCATGCCGAAGCCGTGGCCGCCGTTCTGGTAGAGGTGGAACTCGACCGGCTTGCCTGCGTCGAACCACGACTTCACGACGCCGAACTGCCCCTTGAACAGGAAGTCATCACTCGCAATGGCGGTGAACATCGGCGGCGCGTCCTTCGGCACCTCCACCGGGCCCATGCCGCCGTAGATTGGCGCGATGAAGGCGAGCTTCATCGTCTTGGAATGCAGCGTGCTGTGCATCGTCAGGCCGGCGCCGGCCGAGAAACCCATCATGCCCAGGCGCCGCGTGTCCACGCCCCACTCCTTGGCGCGCGACACGATCAGCGCGTAGGCCGCCTCGGCGTCGGCGAGCTGGTTGGACAGGTCGGGGAAGGCGGGCCGCGGCGCCGGCGTGCCCGTGCCCGCGCCCACATCCGCGAACATGCGGTCCATGGACTGCTTGAGGGCATCCAGCCCGTCGGGCGTCGGGATCAGCCGGTACTTCAGCACGAAGGCCGTGACGCCCTGCTCGTTGAGTGCCTTGGCCACCTTCCAACCCTCGTTGTTGATCGACAGCCAGCGGAAGCCGCCGCCAGGGGCGATCAGCACCGCCGCGCCATTGGCCTTGCCAGGTGCGGGCAGATAGGGCGTCAGCGTGGCGGTGCTGACGTTGCGCACCATAGGCTCGCCCCACTGGCGGAACCAGCTCTCGGGGGCCGGCTGGTTGGCCACGCCGCCAGTACCGAGCTTGATAGACGGCTCTTCCTTTGGCGCCTCCAGCGGATAGATGGTGCCGTCCTGCGCGAAAGCGGCGGTGGCGGCAAGGGTGAAGGCCAGCGACAGGCCGGCCGCGCGCAGGGTGGAACGCAGTGAGTTCATGGCGATGTGCTCGAAGTGGAGGGAAGGAGCCGCGATCAGCGCGGCAGCAGGACGGAACGGGCGAAGGAGAACGTCGCGCTTTCGAACGGCACGCCCGTGTCGGGCTGTCCGCCACCGACGCTGACGCGGTAGCTGCCGGGCATGACCTGGCGCACGCCGTCACGGTCGACGAAGCTCAGGTCACGCGCCGGCAGCCGGTACGTCACCTCGCGGCGCTCGCCGGCCTTCAGGTGTAGGCGCTGGAAGCCACGCAGCGCCAGCCGCGGGCCGCCTTCGAAGCGCGGCGGCGCGAGGTAGAGCTGAGCCACCTCGTCGCCATCGCGGGCGCTGGTGTTGGTGATGGCCGTGCGCACGACGAGGGCCACGTCCTTGCCGTCGTCCTGCACCTCGACCTGCGGCGCCTCGTACCGGAAAGTGGAATAGCTCAAGCCGTGGCCGAACGGGTAGACCACCGGCTTGTCGAAGAAGCGGTAGGTGCGGCCCGCCATGCGGTAGTCGTCGAACGGCGGCAGGTCGTCGGCGCTACGGTAGAACGTGACCGGCAGCCGTCCGGCCGGGTTGGCCGCGCCCGCCAGCACCTGCGCGATAGCCGTGCCGCCGCCCTCGCCCGGATACCAGGCCTGCAGGATGGCCGCGGCGTTGGCCTTGGCCCAGGACAGGTCGACGGCGCTACCGCTGAGGTTCACGACGACGAGCGGCTTGCCCAGCGTGGCCGCGGCCTGCAGGTAGGCGCGCTGGTCGGCCGGCAGGTCGAGCCTGGTGCGGTCGCCGCCGCTGAAGCCGTCGATCTTGACCGGCATCTCCTCGCCTTCCAGGTCCGACGTCAGACCCACGACGGCGACGACGACATCAGCCTGGGCCGCGGCAGCGCGCAGGTCCGGCAGCGGCTGGCGCGACACGCGCTTCCAGAGCATGCCGGGCGGCGCACCGGCACCAGACTCCGTCTCGAACTGCACGGCGTAGCGCTCGCCCTGCTTCAGGTCCACCTGCGTCAGCGCGACCGGCTCGGCCCAGCGCGTGGGCTTCCGCGCCAGCACCACGTCGCGGCCCGCCACGCGCAGCTGGCCCTTCAGACCGGCCAAGCCCAGCCGGTAGCTGCCGGTCTCGGGTGCGACGAAAAAGCCCGTCCACACGGTGCGCGTCACGTCGTCGGGGTTGGCCACCTCGGCGCCCGAGCCGATCGCCGTTACTGTGCGGCTGCTGGCCGCCTTGGCCTCGAAGCGCCGCTTTCCGATTTCCTTGGGCGAGCCGGCCTGCAGCTTGAAGGCGCTGGCCAGCAGACCGGCGCTGCCGTCGGGCGCGACGAAGGCGCTGAACGGCACAGGGTCGCCGTCGGTGATGGACGGGCCGAACGGCACGAGCTGCACCTGCTGCGGCGAGAACTGCCGGGCCAGCGCCTCGTAGACCGTCGCCGTGGGCCCCGTCTGGCCTGACGAGTAGTTGCCGCGCATCACGCGCCGCGCATCGGCCAGGGGGCCGACGACGGCGACACGCGCCGAGGTCTTCAGCGGCAGGCTGCCGTCGTTCTTCAGCAGCACGAGGCTCTCGACGGCCGCCCGTAGCGCCAGCACGCGGTGCTCGGCCGAGTTGATCGCCTCGCCCGGCGGGAAGCTGCGCTCGGCCACACCCGGCAGGTCGCCCACGCGCAGCCGTGCCGCGAACAACCGGGCCAGCGCCGTGTCGATGTCGGCTTGACGGATGAAGCCGCGCTGCAGCGCCTGCTTGTAGCGCTCGCCGAGGCCCGTCGCATGGCCCAGCGTGCCGGTGTGGCACTCGTTGTCCATGCCGGCCTTCAGCGCCGCGGCAGCGCCGGTGGCGGCATCGACGGCGAACTTGTGGTGGGCGCTGATGTCGACCACTGCATCGCAGTCCGACACGACATAGCCCTTGAAGCCCCAGTCCTGCCGCAGCGTCTTGACCAGCAGGCTCTGGCTGGCGCACGCCGGCTCGCCGTTGATGCGGTTGTAGGCGCACATGATGGAGCCGGCCTGGGCGTCCACCATCGCGGCGCGGAAGGCCGGCAGGTAGGTGTCCTCCAGGTCCTGCGCGGAGACCCACACGTCCACGCTGTGGCGGGTGGATTCCGGCCCGCTGTGCACGGCGAAGTGCTTGGGGCTGGCGATGACCTGCGGCCTTGACGCGTCCGCGCCTTGCATGCCGCGCACGAAGGCCTTGGCCAGCGTGCCGGTTAGGAAGGGGTCTTCACCGTAGGTCTCCTGGCCGCGGCCCCAGCGCGGGTCGCGGAAGATGTTGATGTTGGGCGACCACGTGTTCAGCGCGCCGCCTATGCGGTTCGGGTTGGGCTTGCCGCGGCCCAGCGCGTAGACGGCGCTGACTTCCGTACTGATGCTGGCGGCCACGTCGCGCATCAGGCCGTCGTTGAACGTGGCGGCCAGGCCGACCGGCTGCGGGAAGTTCGTCGTCGCGCCGGGGCCGAACGCGCCATGCAGCGATTCGGTCCACCAGTTGTAGGCGGGGATGTTCAGCCGCGGGATGGCCGGCGCGCCGTTGAGCAGCTGCTCGACCTTCTCGTCGAGCGTCAGCTTGTCGACGATCTGGCGGGCCTGGGTGTCTGCATCGGTCTGCGGCGCTGCAGCGGCCACGCCGCCGAACACCAGGCCCAGGGCCAGCCAGGCGGTGGAGGGGATCTTCACGCGTGTCTCCGTTGTCGTTGTTGCGCCGCATTGTGTGGTAGCGCAATCAACGCGGCACGCGCTTTTCCCGGATTGACGGGCGGCTCGGTTGTGAATAGCGCCCGTCGCCGCTCTATGGTGAGGTCAGCAAAACGGCCGGTATGAAATCTTCGGTGTGACCGATACCAGATTGGCAATCACCACTGGCGACCAACGCATTCAGGCCGCGGGCGGCAGGATCTTGCCGGGGTTCAGGAGACCCAGCGGGTCCAGCGCGGCCTTCACGGCCCGCATGGCAGCCAGGGCCTCAGCGCCCATCTCTTCGAGCAGGAAACCCTGCTTGTGCAGGCCGACGCCATGCTCGCCCGTGCAGGTGCCCTCCAGAGCGATGGCGCGCGCCACCATCTGCGCGCTGAGCCGCTCGGCGGTGTCGCGCTCCTCCGGGCGGTCGGGGTCCAGCAGGTAGGTCAGGTGGAAGTTGCCGTCGCCCACGTGGCCGACGACGAAGTAGGGCAATCCGGCCGCATCGGCCTCGGCGATGCTGGCGTTCAAATGCTCTGCCAGACGCGAAATCGGCACACAGGTGTCCGTCGCAATGGCGCGGCAGCCGGGCCGTGTCTGCACTGCCGAGAAGTAGGCATGGTGGCGGGCGGCCCACAGCCGTGTTCGGGCCTCGGGCGTCGTGGCCCACTCGAAGGCATCGCCGTCATGGTCGGCTGCCAGCGCCTGCACGGTGGCCGCCTGTTCTTCGACGCTGGCCGGGCTGCCGTGGAACTCCATCAGCAGCATCGGCGCTTCCTTCAGGCCCAGCCTGTCGTGCGCATTGACGGCACGGATGGCATGGACGTCCAGCAACTCGCAGCGGGCGATGGGCACGCCGACCTGGATGACCGTCATCGCCGTGCGCACTGCCGCGTCGATGCTCGGGAAAAAGCACACGGCCGCCGACACCGCCTCGGGCAGCGGATGCACCTTCACCGTCAGCTCGGTAATGACACCCAGCGTGCCCTCGCTGCCCACCAGCAGCCGCGTCAGATCGTAGCCGGCGCTGCTCTTCTTCGCGCGCGAGCCAGTGCGCATCACCTCGCCGGCCGCAGTGACGACGCGCAGCCCCAGCACGTTCTCGCGCATCGTGCCGTAGCGCACGGCGTTAGTGCCACTGGCGCGCGTAGCGGCCATGCCGCCGAGGCTGGCGTCGGCGCCTGGGTCGATGGGGAAGAACAGGCCTTCGTGCTTCAAGGCCTCGTTGAGCTGCTTGCGGGTCACGCCCGGCTGCACCGTCACCGTCAGGTCCTCGGTGTCGATGCGAACGATGGCGTTCATGCGCGACACGTCGAGGCTGATGCCGCCCTGCACCGCGAGCAGATGCCCTTCCAACGACGAGCCCGCGCCATAGGGAATGACCGCCACGCGGTACGCCACGCACAGCGCCACGACCTGCGCCACTTCGGCCTCGCTCTCGGCAAACACAACGGCCTGCGGCGGCGGCACATCGAACACCGATTCATCTCGGCCATGCTGCTGGCGCACGGCCAGCGCCGTGGAGCAGCGCGTGCCGAACGCCGCCTGCAGCGCGTCCAGCAATGCGGCCGGCAGCGGCGCTGCGACGGTGTCGAAAGTGGCGGGCGCGTTCATCGCGGGTCTCCTGATCCAGATCAGGTCATTGTGTTGCAGCCGTTGCCGCGCGGTGCCAGCATGCAGGAGTCCGCAACGGGAGGACCCCATGACCCTGACCTGGCTGTTGTTGATCCTGGCCGTCGCGCTGGCTGCGCTCGGCGCGTTACGTTTCGACGTGCTGGTGGCCCGTTGGCGCGAGCTGATGGGCCAGCCCCCCGCCGGCCAGGCACCGCCTGTGACGCCTGCCGCACAGCCCACACCGCAGGGCACAGGGGCACATGCCCATGCCGCGCCGGTGCACAAGCCCGACTTCCACCGCAGCGGCCGTCGCCACTGAGCACAATCGCGGTCCCGCCACCTTGCAGACCGCCAAATGGGCAATCGCCTCACCCAGATCGCCACTCGCACCGGCGACGACGGCACCACCGGCCTCTCCGATGGCAGCCGCGTGCCCAAGGACCACCTGCGCGTGCAGGCCATGGGCGATGTCGACGAGCTGAACTCCCAGCTCGGCGTGCTGCTGGCCGAGCCGCTCCCGGCCGACATGCGCGAATTGCTCGTGACAATCCAGCACGAGCTGTTCAACCTGGGCGGCGAACTCTCCTGGCCCGGAGGTTCACTGCTGAAGGATGCCGCCGTGCTGCGGCTGGACGAGGCGCTGGCACACTACAACGAGCATCTGCCGCGCCTGAAGGAATTCATCCTGCCGGCTGGCACGCGCAGCGCGGCGATCGCGCATGTGTGTCGCACCATCGCCCGCCGCGCCGAACGCACCGTCATCACGCTGGCCGCCAGCGAGGCCATCAACGCCGCGCCGCGCCAGTACCTCAACCGCCTGTCCGACCTGTTGTTCGTGCTGGCCCGCGTGCTGAACCGTGCCAACCTCGACGGCCTGGGCGGCGACGACGTTTACTGGCAGAGCGAGCGCATGAAGCGGTTGGACGCCGAAGGCTAAGCCGGTCGGTCAGCGCCGACGCCAGACCCGCCACGCCAGCCAGCCCCAACGCAGCAGGCCCCACAACCGATGGCGCCGCTGCCGGTCGGCCGTCGCGAAAAAGGCCGCACCACCACCCACCAGCGCCTGCAAGGCCGGATGTTTCAGCCAGCCGCGCAGGACCTGCACACGCCGTGCGACGCCGTCGGCGCGCTCGCCGAGATCGTCCAGGTCCCGCTCCATCTGACCGCGCAGCAGCGTCGAAGCCAGCAGCAGGTTCTCCTTGCGCTCGGTGCGCAGCGCCGGGTCCTGGGGGATGCGCGGGATCATGGCTGGCGGTGCAGCGCGTCCGCGTCGTCCCGCAGCTCGGCGATGCTGGCCTGGAACAGCGTGGACGGCTGGGCTACCAGTGACTTCAGCTGCCGCAGGGCCAGCGCCGCCGCCACGACCAGCACGACACACGCGCCGCCCAGTGCCAGCAGCGGATGGCTATCCCACAGCGCCACGATGGCCAGCACCAGTGCCATCAGCACCGCGAAGCCCGCGAGCAGCGCGGCCAACACTGCCCACAGCAGCAGCTGGGCAATTCGCTCCTTCTCTTCCTGCGCCTCGATGGCCAGCAGTTCGAGCCGGATGCGCCCCAGCGTCAGCAGCGACGCGCCCAACCGCCGCAGCGGGCCGGAGACAGGTTCCTGCGTGCTCACGACCGCGGCAGCCGCGCTGCTTCAGAGACGCAGGCCGGGCGCTGAGCCGCCCCCAAGCCGGCCCGCATGTCAGCGGCGGCCGATCAGCACGCCCAGCGCCAGCCCGATGGCCGCCGCCACGCCGATGGCCTGCCAGGGCTTGGCATGCACGTAGTCGTCCGTCGCGGCGGCCGCAGCCTTGGCGCGCTCCACCGTCTCTTGCTGCACGTCGACGATCTTGTCGCGTGCCTCGTCCAGCCGCTCGCGGATGCGGGCGCGCAGCGCCTTCGCCTCGCCCTGGGCTTCCTGGCCGGTGGCCGTCATCAGCTTGTCGATGTCGTCCATGACGGCGCGAAAATCCGCGGCCAGCTTGTCCTTGGCCTGGGTGGTTGCAGTGCTCATCGCAGCTCCTTCGGAGGTGGAAAACGCCGTGAGCCTAACGCCATCTCAGGCGGGTCATGATGACTTGTCGCAAACGTCCGGCAACGCCGCCACCGCCTGCCTCAGCCGCGCCGCGAACGCATCGCGCAGCTCGGCCGGCGCGACGACCTCCACCTGCCCGGCGTGGCGCAGCAGGTCCATCAGCAGCTCGGTATCGTCCACATAAGGCAGCTGCAACCGCCAGCGACCGTCGGGCAGGAACTCGCTGCGCTGTGCCGGATGCCATTCCTCGCGCGAAACCCAGGCCGCAGCCTCCGGGCGGAACACCAGCTCGGCTTCGCGTGGTGTGCCACCGGCGAAGATGCCGTAGCCGCGGTCCAGCTCGGCCTCCAGCGCGTCCAGCGGCAGCGCCTGGGCCGCTGCGTCCAGCATCGTCGCGGCCTCAATGCCGTCCAGCGCGAAGCGGCGCAGGCCGCGGCTCTGGTGGCAGAAGGCGTCCAGGTACCAGGCATGGCGGTGGTGCACCAGCCGCTGCGGCGACACCTCGCGCTCGCTGACGTCGCCCGCCTTTTTACGGTAGCGCAGCGCCAGCCGGCGCCGCTTGACGACGGCACTGCCGACGGTCTCGAAGCTCTCGCCGACGATGCGACGCCGCGCCGTGCCGATGAGCTTGACGCGCCGGCGCAGCTCTTGCGCCTCGCCCTGGTCCACGCCCAGCATGCCGGTGATCTTGTCGAACATCGGCTGCAGGTGCCGGCCCACGACACCCTGTTCGTCCAGCCCGGCCAGCATCTGCTGCATCGTCAGCAGCGCATGCAGCTCGGCCTCGTTGAACCACACACCCGGCAGCTCGTGCTTGCCGCCGCGCCACTGCTGGCCGAAGCGGTAGCCGTTGGTCGAGGCGTCGTATTCGATCGGCGCGTCCAGCCGCTCGCGCAGGTAGGCAAGGTCACGCTTCAGCGTGGCTGGCGAAACCTCCAGCGCCTCCAGCAACGCCGCAAAGCTGACACATCCCTGCGCGCGGATCAGCATCTCGATCTTGTAGAAGCGCTCGGTGCGGTCCATGTCGGCGGCGTCCTGAAAATATTCACAGTGGTTTGGCGGTGGATCATCTCATGAGCTACCTGGCTCGCAGACTGTGGCCATCCCTCAACCGGAGCCTGCGATGCAAGCCGCCCTGAACGCTCAGACCGCCGTCCACCCCAGCCTCGTCCAGTTCGCGCTCGACATGGATGACGCGCCCGCCGCCGTCAGCGCGCATGAACGCGTCGGCCTGGCACTAGGTCGCGACTACGCGCTGCACGGCATCACGCCGCCTATCGCCCACCTGTACCCGCAGTCGCCGCTGCAGCGCGGCTGGATGGCTGCCCGCGGCAAGGCGGTGCGCCAACCGGCCAGCCCGCAGGTGACGCTGTGGCTGTCACTGCGCACGCATGCCTGGGCCCGCGGCCGGAACTACGAGGACATCCAGCTCACGCCGCATTACCTGGCTCAGCTGGACGCCGCGCACTGCCCCATCACCCGCGAAGCCCTGGCCGACGACAAGCGCAGCATCGACCGCGTGCGTGACGATGCCGGCTACGCGGCGGGCAACCTGGCCATCATGAGCGCTCGCGCCAATCGGGCCAAGGGCGACCGCGGCCACCGTGCGCTATCGGAGATGGCCGCCAGCTGTGCCGCCGGGCCCATCACCCGCATCGGCGGGCTCGCCGAAGCTGAGTGGCGGCGCCTGGCGGTACTGGCCAGCTTCGTCACGCCACTGAGCCATGAAGACGCCGCGCAGATCCCGCTGTGCGTCCTGCCACCCAACCGGCTGCGGCTGTTCAACCCCATCCAGGCGCTGCAGGCGCTGGTCACGCGCCAGCTCGCGACGCCGGGCTGGAGCGCCCGCCTGTCACGGCTGGAAGCGCTGCTGCCGACCGACGCGCTGCGCGCCGACTTCAACCGCTTTCTGCTGGCTCTGGCGCCGCGCGTGCTGGCCGCCGCGGAGCTGCAGGCGCCGCACGAGATCCGCTGGGCACTGGAAGACGCCTGGGCCCAACCGCTGGTGCAAAAGCGCTGGCTGCGCTTCGCGCTGCAGTTGACGGCCGACCAGGCCGAGGCTCTCGTAGAGCGTGCCGCGGCGAAGAAGCTGAGCCCGGTCCACATCCAGCGCCATGACGACGCGACGGACGGCTGGGCACTGTCGACCCACGGCTACCAGAGCTGAAACGGTGGCCCGAGCACCGGGCCACGGCCGTTCAGGATCGCCCGCATGCAGCGGCGCGAGCCTGGACGAAGCGCCTCACACCAGCGAGCGGTGCAGGCGGATTTCCTCGACGCGGGCGCCGCCCACTTCGCTCGTGCGGGCGCTGCCCAGCTCGCGCTTGAAGCCGGCCAGCTCGAAGAAACGCAACGCGCGTTCATTGCGCAGGTAGCACCACAGCGTGGCCTTGGTGCAGCCTTCTTCCTGCAGACCATCGCGCGTCGCGTCCCACAGGGCCAGGCCCACGCCCTTGTCCCAGTGCACGGGGTCGGCAAACATCGCCCAGATCTCGCCGGTCGTGGCCGGTGTGCCTTTGTCGCGCGAGCGATCGAAGCCGGCGAAGCCCATGATCTTGTTGTCCAGATGCGCGACGATGACCTGCGGCTCGCACAGGTCGATGGCTTCACGCCAAAAGGCCTGTCGCTTCTGCACCGACATTGCATCCAGCGCCGCCGCGGGCAACAGGGTCTTGTAGGCGTCTTGGCTGGCGGCGACGTGGATCTCGGCGATGGCCTTGGCATCGCGCAGAGTGGCGGGGCGAACCTGGATCACGGACATGGAACTCTTTGGACGATGACGCGGAGACGAAAGGGCGGGATTGTCATGGTCCATGTCGCTGTGCTGGCCTCTTGACAGGTTTTTTTTATCGGCTCAAGCGGCAGCGGGTAGCGCCGTCCGGCGCCGCTTTACCTGCTCCACGAGGCCGCGCCGCAGCCAGCGCACCGGCGTGCGCTGCAGCTCCGCCAGCAAAGCATGGTCCACGGCCAGCTCGCCCAGGTCCATCGCGAAACGCCGTGCCACTTCCTCGTGGATCTTCAGCCACAGCGCCGCCGTGACGCGCGCATCCGCCATCGCCCGGTGGGCCGGCCCATCGAAGCGGATGCCATGGAAGCGCGTCATTGCGCCCAGCGAATGGCTGCCGGCCTCTGGCCACAGCCGTCTCGACAACAGCACCGTGCACGCGAACTGATGCGCCGGGTCGGCAGCAAGCCCGGCCCGCTGCATCTCCGCCTGCCAGAAGCCCCGGTCGAAGGCCGCGTTGTGCGCCACCAGCGGGCAGCCCGCCGTGAATCGCGCCAGCTGCTGCATGACGGCGGCGGAATCCGGCGCGTTCGCCAGCATCTCGTTGCTGATGCCCGTCAGTGCCTGGATGTGCGGCGGCACCCAGGCGCCGCTATTCATCAGGCTGGACCAGGCGTCCACCACATCACCGCCGCGCACCAACACGGCCGCGATCTCCGTCGCCCGGCCGCCGCTCGTCGGTCCGAGTCCCGTGGTCTCGAAGTCCACGATGGCTAGCGTCTCCATCCTCAAGACCTCTTCAGTGGTGGATGTTTGATGGCGTTCATCGCGAGCTTGCGTTCGACGGCGGCGTCCAGGTCGACGCCGCCATGATCGGCGATCTGCACGAGGTAGAGCAGCACGTCGGACAGCTCCTCACCGAGGTGGCGGCGCTGGTCGTCGCTGAGGGCTACGGACTGCTCGGGCGTGAGCCACTGGAAGATTTCCAGCAGCTCGGCTGCTTCGACTGTCATCGCCATCGCGAGGTTCTTGGGCGTCTGGTAGGGCTGCCAGTCGCGCTCGTCGGCGAAGCGGCGCAGGCGTTGTTGGAGGGCGGGGATATCCATCGAAAAAGTGTCCTATGTATTCCATACGGTATTGAAGATTTCAAAGTAGTCGTGGTGGTAGAGGGCGGCCCGCGCTGTGGACAAGCCGAAAAATTCGTTGCAGACCAAGCGCTTGCGTCACGCACAAGCCTGTGCGCCACACCCGGGATGGTTCGCGTCGCGATTGGGAACAACTTTGCCGAAGGGCCTCGGGCTGTGGATATCTGTCGGGTTGTCCCAGCGTCATCCACAGACTTGCGCGCGGCTTTCGGCCTATGCAAGAGGCGCCAAAAAACCTCCGGCACCGCCGTGGGCTGACGCTAGAGTTGCCGTCCCTGGAATTTGCAGGCGTTTCCCTCGAGGGGTCGCCAAGGAGACAACGATGAAACCCTTCCTCAACCGGATGGCGGCGGCAACGGCGGCATTGCTGGCCGGCCTGCTCGTGGCGGGCTGCGGCGGTGGCGGCGCGACAGCCGACACGACCCCCCAGGTGAAGTTCACATCCGTCAAGGTCTTCGGCGACAGCCTCCAGGACAGCGGCACCATCGGCTACAAGTTCACCATCCAGAGTGCCGACAGCCTGCTCTACGTTGAGCGCATCGCGGCCAACTACGGCCTGACGCTGTGCAACTTCTTCAAGTACACCGGCGTGGCCACGGCGCCCTTCGCGCCCAACACCGCGCAGACCGGCTGCAGCAACTACGCCATCGCCGGCAGCCTCATCAACTACATGGGCGCCGGCGCCAACAGCGGCCTCGTGCCGCTGACCATCGGCACGCAGATGGCTACTTATGCCGCCACGGGCAGCTACACGTCGAGTGACCTGGTCATCATCGACGGCGGCGGCAACGACGCGGCCGACCTCATCGGCGCCTACCTGCGCGCCCGCACCGACAACGCCGCGGCTTACTCCGCGATGCTCGGCACGCTGCTGACGCCGACGCAGATCAGCGCCGCACTCGGCGGTGGCGCGACGACGACGGCGCAAATCGGCGGCGCGTACATGACGGCGCTGGCCGACAAGTTCTACAACGCCATCAAGGCCAGCGTGCTCGACAAGGGCGCCACGCACGTCGTCGTGATGAACATCCCCGACATCACCTTCACGCCACGCTTCCAGAAGGTGCTCGACAACATCGCGCTGGCCAGCGGCGGTGGCACTGCCGGCGCCACGGCACGCGCGCAGTCGCAAGCGCTGTTCCAGGGCTGGATCACGGCCTACAACACGCAGCTGGCCAGCAAACTCGCGGGCAACGATGGCGTCGCCGTCATCGACTTCTACAAGGGCTTCCAGGACCAGGTCGCCACGCCCGCGCAGTTCGGTCTGAGCAACGTGTCCGTGGCCGCCTGCCCCGTCACCGGAACCGGCGCCGACGGCCTGCCCACCTACACCTTCCCGACCTGCACGGCGACCGCGCTGTCTGCCGCGCCACCAGTCGGCGTCAGCGGCGCCGACTGGTGGAAGAGCTACGGCTTTGCCGATGGCTTCCACCCGTCGCCCTACGGCCACCAGCTCACGCAGCAGCTGATCGCCAAGTCGTTGGCCACCAAGGGCTGGCTCTGACCCACGGCCCCACCTCCGGAGACACCCTATGAAAACCAAGATCCTCCTCGGTGCCGCGGCCACGCTGCTCGCCACGTCCGGCGCCTTCGCACAGGCGGCTGGCAGCGTCGTCGTCTATGCCGGCGCGGCCCAGATCAGCCCGCAGGTCGACAGCGGCGACCTCACCGCGCCCAGCCTGGCCGGCACCAAGATCGACGTGAAGAAGGCCACCTCCTTCGTCGGTGGTGTGACCTACTACTGGACCGACCACATCAGCATCGACCTGCCCATCGCCGCGCCGTTCAAGCACGACATCGTCGGCGCCGGCGCCATCCAGGGCGTGGGCAAGCTCGGCACGGTCAAGTCGCTGCCAATCACGCTGCTGGCGCAGTACCGCTTCGGCGACGCGAGCAGCAGCTTGCGGCCCTTCGTCGGAGCTGGCCCGACCTACGGCTACTTCTACCACCCCAAGGCCACGACGGCGCTCTCCGGCATCACCGGTGGCACGGTCAACAACCCCACCACGCTGTCCATGAAGAGCCGCCTGGGCCTGACCGCGGAACTGGGTGCGGCCTACAACGTCAACAAGGACTGGTCCGCGAGCCTGTCGGTCACGAAGACCTTCATCAAGACAACCGGCTCGTTGTCTACAGGCCAGACCATCGAGACGACGCTGGACCCCGTGTCGATCAAGTTCGGCGTGGGCTACCGGTTCTGACCGCGCGTCGGCGCGACCCGGTCAATACGAGGGAGCCTGCGGGCTCCCTTTTAATTGGGCCGCTGTTGAGCCCGGCAGAGAGTCGCATGGCCCGTGAAGTGGTGCACGTTGAGCGGTTGTTGAGAGTGAAATACTGGTCATATTCCGCCAGTTTCGTCGGTGTTCTATTGGCATAGTGCTTGCACACTGCGGCCTGCCGAGAGGCATGCTTGGCCGTTAAAGCAGCCTCTTTTGTCCACAGTGCGTGCGTTATGCAACTCAACAACATTGGTGTATCCCACCGCTCAACAGGAGGTCATGGTGCCAGAAAATCAATATACAGAGGCCTATTCTGATGGAGGCTTTTGGGATAAGGTAAAGGGCTATGCTAAGGCAGCTGGGGAAGCCGTTCTGGAACCCGCGCTGAAGCTCTACTACAGTGCATCAGACCCGGACACTCCGGTTTGGGCGAAGACCGTCATATATGGCGCACTTGGCTACTTCATCTCCCCGATTGACGCCATTCCCGACATCACGCCCGTTATCGGCTACACCGATGACTTGGGTGCGCTTGCTGCAGCCGTGGCAATGACTGCAGCCCACATCAAGGAAGAACACGTACTGAGGGCGAAGGAGACCCTCAAACAATGGTTTTCCTAAGAAGGCGGCGATTGCAGCCAGCAAGTAAATAGATTTGGTTGGCCTTTGAGTGAATTGGCGGCAAGGCAAACAGAATGGCCTACATTTAGTTTTCTGCCGGTAGTATTCACTCGTTCCAGCGCCGCCTATTTTGACTATTGCGTCGCAGCGGCAGACCCTGCACCGCTTGGCTCAAGCGCTACGAAACCGCCTCAGGCGATCCCCACCACCTTGTGCATCTGCACCGACAACCGCCACTGCGGATGCCGCATGCAGTAGTCCACCGCCGCCTTCATGTGCTGGCGTTGCAGCACCGAGTCCATCGGCTGCAGGAAGAAGTGCTGGAAGTCCAGCCCGGCGAATCGCTCGGGCAGCGCCAGCGGCTGCGGGTAGACGAGCTTCAGCTCGTGCCCTGAGGTCAGCACCAGCGGCGCGTCGGCCTTGGGGCTGACGCAGATCCAGTCCAGCCCCGGCGGCGCGGGTTGCGTACCGTTGGTCTCGACGGCGATCTCGAAGCCGCGGGCATGGAGCGCGTCGATCAGCGGCGCGTCCAGCTGCAGCAGCGGCTCACCGCCGGTGCAGACGACATAGGGCTTGCCACCGCCGCCGGGCCAGGCCTTCGCAACGGCATCGGCCAGATCCGTGGCGGTCACGAACTTGCCACCACCCTCACCGTCCGTGCCGACGAAGTCCGTGTCGCAGAAGGTGCAGACGGCCGCTGCCCGGTCCTGCTCGCGGCCGCTCCACAGGTTGCAGCCGGCGAAGCGGCAGAACACGGCAGCGCGGCCGGCCTGAGCGCCCTCGCCCTGCAGCGTGTAGAAGAGTTCCTTGACGCTGTAGCTCATACCGGAATCAGCTCCTCGGAATCCGCGCGGCTGACGATGGCACCCGAGCCTCGTGTCTCGTACAGATCCACGCGGTCGATCTGAGGCAGCACGCGGCCGCCCTCGCGCAGCACCCATGCGGCGATGCTCGCCGCGTCGCCGTCCGGCAGACCAGCGATCTCGAACAGCGGGTGGTGGTCCAGTCGCTTGAAGATCGGGTTGAACAGGCTCTTCACGTCGCCGAAGTCCACTGTCCAGCCCATCACCTGGTCCAGCGGCGCGGCCAGATGCAGACGCAGCGTGAAGGTGTGGCCGTGCGTGCCGGCCAGCGGATGGCCGCCAGGCGCCTGGTGCAGCCGAACGGCGCTGTCCAGCGTCATCTCCTTCCAGATGCGGTAGCTCTGGCCGTTGAAGTTGGCACCGCTCGAACCGGTCTCGTAGACGGTCACCCAGCTCAGCTCCGGCAGCACCGGCTTGAGCCGCGCCCACAGCCAGGCCGACAGGTTCTCGCTGGTCGGGTTGGCCAATCCGGCAATGTCGTTCAGGCAGCGGTAGTTCAGCTGGAAGTGCAGCGGCGCCCAGACCTCGTCGAGGTGGTCATAGTCGATGCTCAGGTCCCGCTCGCCGAGGTCGGTGTTGGCATGCAGGATGACCTCGAAGCCATGGCCGTGCATACGGCCGCATTGGTGGCCGGCGGGGACGTTGGGCAACTGGTGCGCGGCCTGGAAGCGGTAGCGCCGCCAAACATGCGCATGGCCCGCGCCGTCCAGGTCAACGCCGCTGTGTGTCGTGCTCTGCACGCCCACCTGCACGATGCCCGGCACGTCCGCATCCAGGCGGCTGCGCACCCAGCGGGCCAGGTTCTCGTCGGTGGGTTCGGCGAGGTGGTCGTTGAGCAGCGCATGGTCCAGCGGTGCGATGGTCGCGGCCATGCGCGTCCGCAGCGTCTCGACCTCGCCACCCGGGAATGCTGCCCAGCCGGCTGGCAGCGCCGTGCGGACGGTGGCGAAATAGCTGTGGCCATGGAGGCCATGGCTGCGGTGCGAGGCCGGCAGCGCAGGGATGCGGCAGGCCGACTCGAAGCCGGCCGAGGCGCAGTGCAACACGGAAAGGGACATGTCCCGATTGTCCCTCCGCCCTTCCCCGGACTTCGCGCCTGGCTTGACTTGAAGTCGGCTTGAACCTGCAGCCTGCACGACACTCACACGCCAAGCCCGATCCGGCGGGCCGACCTGATGGACATGACTGACGCCCAATCCGCCCCGCGCGTGGCGGACACCCTCTTCGCCCCCGGCCGCCGCGCCGCCTGCATCGGCGCTGTCGCGCTGATCTCCATGCTCGCCTTCGAGTCCATTGCCGTTGCCACGGCGATGCCGGCCGTGGCCGGTGCGCTGGATGGCCTGTCGCTGTATGCGCTGGCCTTCGGCGCGACGCTCGCCACCTCGGTCATTGGCATGACGGCGGCAGGCCAGTTGTGCGACAGGCGCGGCCCCTACCGCGCGGCGCTGGCGGGCCTGGCGGCCTTCCTGGCCGGCCTGCTGCTAGCGGGGCTGGCGCCGTCCATGCCGGCGCTGGTGTTGGGTCGTGCGCTGCAGGGCCTGGGTAGCGGTGTGCTGGGCGTGACGCTGTACGTGGGTGTCGGCCAGGTCGTGCCGCAGCGGCTGCATCCGCAACTGTTCGCCGTGTTCGCCGGAGCCTGGGTCGTGCCTGGCCTCGTCGGGCCTGCGCTCGCGTCCTTCCTCGTGCAGGCGCTGGGCTGGCGCTCGGTGTTCCTGGCAGTGGCCGCGGCCGTGCCGGTGGCGGCGCTGCTGATGCTGCCGGCGCTGCGGCGCGTGGGGACGGGCACGGGCGAGGCGTTGCGCTGGGGCGTGATGCGCTGGGCAGGGCTCGCCAGCCTGGGCGCGCTGGCCCTGCACGCCGCCAGCCAGCAGGCCGGCGGCGGCGCGTGGTTGCTGTTCGGCGGCGGGTTGGCCATGGCCGGTGTGGCCGCGCATCGTCTGCTGCCGGCCGGCACGCTGATGGCGGCCCGCGGCCTACCTGCCGTCGTGCTGCTGCGCGGGCTGATTGCCGCGGCGTTTGCGAGCGCCGAGGCCTTCCTGCCGCTGCTGCTGACGCGCCATTTCGGCTGGAGCCTCACGCAGGCCGGCGTGGCGTTGAGCGCCGGCGCGGTGACGTGGAGCATCGGCAGCGCCGTGCAGGCCCGCGTGCGGAGCGAGGCTATGCGGCACCGCCTGCTGCCGGCCGGCTTCGCGCTGGCCGCTGCCGGGCTGGGGGTCGCCATGGCGCCACTGCTGGTGGCCGGCCTGCCGTCGGGGCTGGTGCTGACCGGCTGGGTGTGCGTGGGTCTGGGCATCGGGCTGTCTTTTCCGATGCTGTCGGTGCTGCTGCTGAAGCTGTCGCCGCCCGAGCAGCAAGGCGGCAACACGTCCGCGCTTCAGCTCAGCGATGCCCTCGTCAGCAGTGCCGCGCTGGCCGGTGCCGGGCTGTTGTTCAACCCGGCCACGCAGCAGGTGCTGCCGGTGCTGGTGATGGCGTGCGCGCTGGCGGCGTCGGCCGCCGTGCTCAGCCCGAGGGCGGTGCCGCGCCGGGCGTGAGGCGGCGGCCTGTCAGGCCGCTGGCGGCCGCCCGTCAGTCGCGCGGCGCCCACGTCGGGCTGCGGCCGTGCGCAGGTGCATGAGGGACTGCACACGCTTGAGCAGGTCGCGGTCGTTCCAGGGCTTCTTGAAGATGCCGTAGACGCCTTCGATCTGACCCACGCGGCCATGCAGCTCGTCATGGCCGGTGATCGCGATGACCGGCAGGTCCTCGGTCGCGAGGCCGCCGTGCACGTCGGCGATCAGCTCGAAGCCGTCCTTGTTGGGCATTTCCAGGTCCGTGATCAGCACGGCGATCTCGGGGTGGGCCTCCAGCTCGGCCAGCGCCTCGTTGCCATCGTTGACCTGGATGACTGTCAGCCCTGCGCCTTCGAGCAGTCGCTTGAGCTTGGTACGCACGACGGCCGAGTCGTCGGCGACGAGGATGGCCGGCGGGCCCTCGGGCACTGGCGCGGGCGGCGGCTGCATCGGCGTGGGTGCCGTGACGAAGGCGCTCGCCATCGACGGCCCGTTGGCGCCGAGGCCCGGCAACGGGGGCAGCACGACCGGTCCCGACGCCGAACGCGGCGTACCGCCCGGCGGCCGCTGCGGCGGCACGTACTCGCGCGGCGGCCGGTAGTCGTCGCGCTTGACGGCGGCAATGAGCACGATGATGGCCAGCGGTATCGCGATCAATACCGGCATCAAATAGGCGCCCAACAACTCCTGCAGCTCGTGAAACATCGACTCCATCCCGGGGTGCAACAGGGCGGCAGCCTAACATCGGGCACAACGTCACACCATCGCCGAAAGCCGGCACATCTGCACGAGTGGCCGCGGTTTGGCGCTTGAAAGCCCGGTGATTCGTCGGTGTTGCGGGCTGGCGGGGCCGGTCAGAACGTCAGCACGAAACACGCACCGCCGCCCGGGCGCCGCGCGTGGCGCACCGTGCCGCCCAGGCCATGAACCAGCTGGCGCACGACGGCCAGGCCCACGCCGCTGCCACCATCGCGAGTCGTGAAGAAGGGTGTGAAGATGCGCTGCTCCAGCCCTGGCGCCACACCCGGGCCGTTGTCGGCGACGGTGAGCCGCAGCCGGGCACCGCGGCTCAGCCGCGCGTCGATGCTGAGCTGGGGCGACGCCCGGCCGGTGCAGGCCTGCAGCGCGTTCTGCGCGAGGTTGATGAGCACCTGCTCCAGCTGGGCCGCGTCGGTGCGCAGGGCCAGCGTTTCGGGTGCCACCGTCACGGCCACCTGGCCGCCCGCCGCTTCCCAGGCTGGCGCCAGCAGGCGCTGCACGGCCTGCAGTAGCGGTTGCAGCGGCGTGTCGGCCAGCGTCGGTGCCGGCGGCTGGCTGACACTGCGGTAGCGCTCGACGAAGCCCTGCAGATGAGCCGCGCGCCGGGCCAGCGCCGCGAGCGCGGCCTGCAGCTCCGCGTGCTCGCCGGCCTCCAGCAGCGCCGGGGCGCTCGTGGCCAGCGACGCGATGGGCGTCAGCGAGTTCATGATCTCGTGCGTCAGCACCTGCACCAGCTGGCGCCAAGCGGTCAGCGCTTCGGTTTCCAGCTCCGACTCGATGGGTGCGAGGGCGGCCAGCCGCCAGGCCTCGCCCTGCACGGTCAACGCCGAAACGGCCAACACCGCGCGCTCCTGGCCATGCTCGGTGGGCAGCGTGACAACGCGTCGGCCGGGGTCGGCGTCCAGCACCGCCAGAAGCGCCGCCGGCTCGACGGCCCTGCCGGGCGCGACGAGGCGGCGTGCGGCCGTGTTCAGTGCCAGGGGCGCTTGGCCGGCCGTGAGGCGCCACAGCGCGAGCGGCGCGTGCTCCAGCGCGGCGCCTAGGTCTGCCCGCGGCGCGGGCGGGGGCTCGGGCGGCAGCGGTGGGGGCCGGCGAGCCAGCCGGCTCAGCGCGACCCAGCCCCAGCAGGCGGCGGCCAGGCCGGCCAGCGCCCAGGCGACGAACAGGCGCGGCGAGCCCAGCGAGGCAGCGAGTCCGGCCGAACTGGCGGCCAGCAGCAGGGTTGCGGCGGCAACGCGGGCGCGGTCAAAGGCCATGCTTGTCCAGCCGCCGGTACAGCGCCGCGCGGCTCACGCCCAGCAGCCGCGCGGCCTGGCTGATGTTGCCGCCGGCCTGCGCGAGTGCGGCCTGCACGGCGTCGCGCTCGCGCTGCTCCAGGTCCAGCGTGGGCGCCTCGGGAGCCAGGGCCGTGGGCGCGACGAGCCCGAAGTCCGCCCACGTGAATACCGGCCCGCGCGCCAGCAGCGTGGCCCGCTCGCAGGCCTGTCGCAGCTCTCGAACGTTGCCTGGCCAGCGGTAGGCGGTCAGGCGGGCTAGCGCGTCGGCATCGACATCCCGTGCCGGCCTGCCCGCCGCGAAGTGGGCCAGGTAGTGGCGCAGCAGCCGCACGATGTCGCCCGCGCCGCGCTCGCGCAGCGGCGGCACGCGCAGCACCACGGTGTTGAGGCGGTACAGCAGGTCTGGCCGGAAGCGCCTCGCATCGAACAGTTCGGCTTCCGGCACGTTTGTCGCTGCCAGCACGCGCACGTCCACCGGCACGGGCCGGTCACTGCCCACGGGCGTGATCTCGCGGCGCTCCAGCGCGGCCAGCAGCTTGGCCTGCTGGGCCAGCGGCAGGTTGCCGATCTCGTCGAGGAACAGCGTGCCGCCCGCCGCCGCGACGAAGCGCCCGGGCCGCGACTCGCGCGCATCGGTGAAGCTGCCGCGCTTGTGGCCGAACAGCTCGCTCTCCACCAGCGCCTCGGGCAGCGAGCCCATGTCCACGGCCAGCAGCGGGCCGCCGGCGCGCGACGACGCACCGTGCAGCGCACGCGCCACCAGCTCCTTGCCCACGCCGTTCTCGCCGAGGACGAGCACGCTGGCCTCGCTGGCGCCCACCTGCGCGATCTGCGCGCGCAGCGACTGCATCGCTGCGGAGTCGCCCAGCAGCTCGCCCGCCGCCGGCGGTGGCGCACGCCGCGCGAGGGCCGCCTGCACGCAGGCGACGAGCCGTTCGTTAGTCCAGGGCTTGGTGATGAAGTCCACCGCACCGCTCTTGAGCGCCTGCACGGCCAGCTCGACTTCAGCGTAGGCCGTCATGACGACGACAGCCGGCGCCACGGCCTGGCCTTGCCGCGCGACGACTTCGCGCAGCAGCGCCAGGCCTTGCGCGCCGTCGCTGGCGCCGGGCGAGAAGTTCATGTCCAACAGCAGCACGTCGGGCTGCATCTCGTCCAGCACTGCTGCCAGCTCGCCCGGGGCCTGCCGTACTGCGATCGAGGCGAGCCGGCGCAAAGCCAGTCGTGCGGCCAGCGCCACGTCGGGGTCGTCGTCGAGGATCAGGATGCCGGGCATGGGAAGCGCGCGACTCTAAGCGCCCCCCCGGGCGCGGGCAAGGCGGTGTCCGGAAGCGGACAGTGCGGCTGTTCGCAAGCGGACGATGCGCGGCCGGCAACGCCGCTTTCCTCCTGGGCCGATGCGCTGGCGCGGCTTTTGCGAAAACACCGGTCATGCTCCTGCTCACCACCTCCACGTCCTGGCGCGGCGCTTGGCGCCAGCTGCGCGCCGAACCCGGCCCCGCTGCCCTCGTCATCACCGGCCTCGCGCTGGGCCTGGCGCTCACGCTGCTGACGGCCAGCTTCCTGCACGACATGCTGTGGCCCGACGGCGACCTGCCCGAGCACGACCGCCTCGCCGCCTTCGAATGGCGGGTGCGCGGCCCCGGCGGCATCACGACGGCCTGGTTCGACAGCGTGCCCGCCGTGCCGCTGCATGCCGCGCTGCGTGACAGCGGTGCGCCGGTGGGGCCGATGAGCCGCGTGCTCTACACGCAGCTGCCGGCCCATGCCGGCGAGGCGCCGGGCGCGCGCCGCAGCATGCGCCTGCACATCGCGCTGGCCGATGCCGACCTGCAGACCTTGTTCGACCTGCGGCCCCTGGCAGGCGACCTGCACGCGGCGCTGTCGACGCCCGAGGGGATCGCGCTGACCGCGCGATCCGCCGAACAGCTGTTCGGCACGCAGCAGGCGCTGGGCCGCACGTTCACGATCTCGTTGCCTCCCCTGCCCGACGGCTCGCCCGGCGGGCAATTCGCGCTGACCGTGAAGGCCGTGCTGCCCACCCCGAACCCGAACGGAACGCTGGTTTTCGATGCGCTGGCCGGCTTCCACGCGCCAGCAGCCAAGGCCTACCTGAAACTGTCGGACAACTGGTACCAGGGCAGCGGCCGCCTGTTCGCCCGCCTGCAGCCGGGCGCCACGGCCGAGCAGCTGGGCGTGCTGGCCCAGCGCCTGATCGACCAACAGCCGCTGCCGGCCGGCCTCCCGGCCGACTTCCTGCGCGGCGGCGGCAAGGCGGCTTACCTGCGTGCCTTGCCGGTGAAGGACGTCGGCCTGCATGGCGCCGGCAGCCCGCAGCGCCGCCTGCAGCTGGGCAGCCTGGCCTCCGCGGCGGCCGGCGTGCTGGCGCTCGCCGTCATCAACTTCATCAACCTGTGGAGCGTGCGCACCTTGCGCCGCCAGCGCGAGATCGGGCTGCGCAAGTCGCTGGGCGCTGGTGCTGGGCAACTGGCTCGGCAGTTCTTTGCCGAGGCGCTCGTCGTTGCGGGCCTGGCGGGTGCGCTGGGCCTGCTGCTGGCCTGGTGGGCCACGCCGTTGGCCGAAATGCTGATGCGGCGCCAGTTCCACGCCCCGGTGCTCAGCCCCGCGATGGCAGGGCTGACGGGCCTGCTGTGCGCGGCCATCGCGGCGCTCAGCGCACTGCCGCTGACGACCATCGCGCTGCGCGTGCGGCCCGCCGAGTCGCTGGCCGGCCGCAGCCATAGCGAGGGCGCCGCCGGCCGCTGGTTGCGCCGCTTGATGACGACGCTGCAGTTCGGCGCCGCCGCGCTGTTCGCGTCACTGTCGCTGACGGTGCTGTGGCAGGCACGCCATGCGGGCGAGATGCCGCGCGGCTTCGAGCTGGAAGACCGCGTGGCCATCGACCTGCCGTGGTGGACGCAGCCAGCGCAGGTGACGTCGCTGCTGGAACGCGTGCGCAGCTGGCCCGAGGTCATCGCGGCCGGCGCGGCCGACGACGTGCCGGGGCGCGACGCTTCCAGCTGGTACTCCGAGTTCCGCGGCCCCGGCGGCACGCCCGTCAACCTGCGCACCGGCGTGGACTTCACGCCCGGCTATCTGCAGGCCTACGGCATGCGTGTCGTGGCCGGCCGGCTGTCGGCCGATCACGTGGCCGAGACCGCGCAGCCCGCCATCGTGCTGGACCGCAGCGCCGTGCGCGTGCTGGGTTTCGCCAGCCCCGAGGCGGCCATCGGCCAGGTGCTGGGCGTGGTGCCCAACTTCCGGGGCGGCAAGCCGGTCACCGTCGTGGCCGTCATCGACGACATCCGCCTGGAGGGCCCGCGCAGCCCGCCGCAGCCGCACGCCATGACGCCGCTGGCCGAGCGAGAGGCCGGCGCCATCGGCGTGCACAGCCGTGACCCGCAGGCCACGCGGCGCCGGCTGACGACGCTGGTCAAGACCACGTTTCCCGACGTGATGCTGGACGCGCTGACGGTGCGCGACATGCTGCTGCAGACGGTGGCCGACGACACGCGGCTGGGCCAGCTCATCGGCGTTGCCGGCCTGATGGCGCTGGGCCTCGCGGCTGTGGGCATCTACGCTCTGGCGGCCTACACGTTGCGGCTGCGTGAGCGCGAGATCGTGCTGCGCAAGCTCCACGGTGCCGGCGCGGGCGCGGTGGCGGGCCTGCTTGCGAAAGAGTTCGCGGGCGTGCTGGCGGTGGCCTGCGCTGTGGCGTTGCCGGTGGCGGCTTGGCTGTCGCAGCGCTACCTGGCGGACTTTGTCGAACGCGCGCCCGTGGGCCCGTTCTCGCTGTGGGTGCTGTTGGTTTCGGCGGCGCTGCTGGCGGTGGTGACGTTGCTGGCCGTGGCGCGCCACCTGCGCGCCGCGCTGGCGCTGCGGCCGTTGCAGGCACTTCAATGAAGCCCCTCGTCTGGTCGTTCCGCGCTGAACGCGGGCCCGCCCCGCCGGTCGCCCGTGGGGATGGCGATACGTTCGGCGTTCAGCCGAACTTAGATCACCTTGACGGGCCGGCTTGGGAGCGGACCGGCACTCGGCCCGTGCGGGCGGAGTCCGGCGCCTCGATGGACCGCCGTGTGGCGGCGCCGCGGCGTTACCGGCTCATCGCGATGGGGGTCGTCGTAGCGCTGGCGATGGCTGTGGCGCTGGTGCGCGTGTGGCCGCGCGGCGTGCCGGTGGCGCTTGCGGACGTGGAGATCGCCGTGGCGAAGACGGGTCCGTTCCGCGACGTCGTCGTCGGCCGCGCGACGGCTCAGCCGCTGCAGTCCGTGCTGCTGGACGCGACCGAGGACGGCCGCGTCGAGCAGGTGCTGGTGAAGGACGGCGCGCGCGTCGAGGCCGGCCAGCTGCTGGTCGTGCTGAGCAGCACCCAGCGTGCGCAGGAGCTGATGGCGCGCTCGGCGGAAGCGGCGCAGCAGACGGCCAACCTCGCCACCTTTCGCGCCGGCCTGATGCAGGCTCAGGCGCAGCTGCGCCGTGAGCTGACGCAAGGCCAGTTCGAGCTGGAGCGCGTGCGCCGCCTGCACGAGCGCAACCGAGAGCTGGCCGCCACCGGCTTCCTGTCGCCGTCGGCACTGGAAGACTCGGCCGACAAGCTAGCGATGACGGAGCGGCTGGTCGCGCAGGCGCGCCATGACAGCCGCGAGGAACTCGCAACGCGCCAGCAGTCCATCGAGGCCATGCAGCGCGCCGTGACCGACCTGGACAAGCGCCTGGCCGCGATGCGCGCCGCCAGCGAAGGGCTGGCCGTGCGCGCTCCGGTGGCTGGCCGTGTGACGGGCCTGACGCTGCAGGTCGGCGAAAGCGTTCGCGCCAGCACGCGCATCGCGCGGCTTGACAGCCTGGGCCGCTTCAAGCTGGACCTGCGTCTGGACGAATTCCATCTCGCCCGCGTGCATGAAGGCCTGGCTGCGGCGCTTACGCACGACGGCCGCGACCACGCGCTGCATGTGGCCCGCATCGACCCGCTGGTCAAGGACGGCCGCTTCAGCGTCGAGCTGGCCTTCGACGCGGACCCGCCGGCGTTGCAAGTCGGCCAGGGCCTGGGCGTGCGCCTCACGCTCGGCCACACGCAGCAGGCGCTGCTGCTGCCCGACGCCGGCTTCTACACCGACACCGGCGGCGCCTGGGCCTTCGTGCTCGACGCCGACGGCCGCCACGCCCGGCGCCGCCCGCTGCAGCTGGGCCGCCGCGCCGACGGCGTCGTCGAAGTGCTGGGCGGCTTGCAGCCCGGCGAGCTGGTCGTCGTCTCCCCCTACCGCGCCTTCGCCGGCGCCTCCGCCCTGGATCTCAACTGACCATGTTCACCCTTAAGCACCTCACCAAGACCTTCCGCACCGGCGACATCGAGACCACCGCGCTGGACCGCATCGACCTCGACATCGAGGCCGGCGAATACCTCGCTATCACCGGGCCGTCGGGCTGCGGCAAGTCCACGCTGCTGGGCATCCTGGGCCTGCTGGACGCGCCCAGCAGCGGCGAGTATTGGTTCGACGGCCACAACGTCGCGGGCTGGAACGAAAGACAGCTCAACACGCTGCGCCGTGGCCGCATCGGCTTCGTGTTCCAGAGCTTCAACCTCATCGATGACCTCAGCGTGGCCGAGAACATCGCGCTGGCGCTGGAGTACGGCGAGATGCCGGCGCGCGAGCGCCGAGCGCGGGTGGCTGAGGTCATGGAACGCCTAGGCCTGGGGCACCGCGCCGGCCACCGGCCAAGCCAGCTCAGCGGCGGCCAGCAGCAGCGCGTGGCAATTGCCCGTGCCATCGCGGCGCGGCCCGCGCTTTTGCTGGCGGATGAGCCGACTGGCAACCTCGACAGCGCGCACGGGGCGGAGGTCATGCGCCTGCTGCGCGAGTTGAATGCCGAGGGCACGACGCTCGTCATGGTGACGCACTCGCTGGAGCATGCGGCACAGGCGTCGCGCACGCTGAGGCTGCTGGACGGGCGGGTGGTGGTGGATGCGGTGGCGGCCTGAGCTGGCGGCATAGTCGGGCGCTTTGCGCCATGGAGCACCGGCGATGCTCGCCTCCCAGTTCGTCTTCCATCTCGCGCTCAAGCGCGACGAGGTCGAGTCCTTCGACCGTTACCCGTTCAGCCTGCCGGCCGTGAAGACGCTGGACCGGCTGGAACTGCACCCGCATGTGACGTTCTTTGTCGGCGAGAACGGGTCAGGCAAGTCCACGCTGCTGGAGGCGCTGGCGGTATCGCTGGGCTTCAACGCGGAAGGCGGCAGCCGCAGCTTCAACTTCGGCACGCGGGTGTCGCACTCGGAGCTGCATGAGCATCTGCGCGTCGCCAAGGGCGTCAAGCGCTGGCGCGACGGCTGGTTCCTGCGCGCCGAGAGCTTCTTCAATGTCGCGACCGAGATCGAGAGGCTGGACGAAGGGCCGGGCGGGCCGCGGGTCATCGACGCCTATGGCGGGCGCTCGTTGCACGAGCAGTCGCATGGAGAGTCATTCCTGAAGTTGATGCACGAGCGTTTCGGCCCGCGCGGCCTCTACCTGCTCGACGAACCCGAGGCGGCGCTATCGCCGCAGCGCCAGCTGGACGCGCTGCGCCGCCTGCACGAACTGGTGCGCCAGGGCTCGCAATTCGTCATTGCGACGCATTCGCCGCTGCTGATGGCCTACCCGGACGCCTGGGTCTACCGCTTTGGCGCGGGCGGCATCGAGCGCGTGCGGGCCGAGGAAACGGCACATTTCCGCGTGATGCGTGAATTCATGGCCGACCCGGCCCGCATGCTTGCCCAGTTGCTGAACAGTTGACGTTCCTACGGCCGCTGCCGGCTCATGGGCGGCTTAGGATGCGCGCCCATGCCCCTGGTTCGTTGTCTGCTGGGCCTGCTGGCCGTCCTGACGTTTCATCTTGGCTGGGCTGGCGCTGGTGCCGGCCCCCTGGAAGTCCAGTTCCGCACGGTGGCCGTGCCGCAGAACTCGGTGCCCGCCATCGCGCAGGACCGCGCCGGCTTCCTGTGGGTTGCGACGAGCAAGGGCGTTATGCGCTACGACGGCTACCGTCTGCGCCCCATCGAGATGGCGGGCGACACACCGGCGCAGCGCGGCCTGGGCTGGGTGCGCGCGATGGCGCCGGCGGCCGATGGCCGCATGTGGATCGGCACGGAGTTTCGTGGCCTCGTGGCCTACGACCCCGCGCTGGACCGCGTCGTCAGCCATGCCAACGGTGCTGCGCCGGCCCCGATCCGCGCGCTGGCGGAGGACCGCGACGGCGTCGTCTGGATCGGCACGCTGGGCGGTGGCCTGCAGCGGTACGACCCGCGCCATGGCCAGGTCGAACCGCAGGCGCTGACGTGGCACGGCGAGCCCGAGTCCCGCGTGCTCGCGGTGTGCGCGGCGCGCGACGGCAGCGTGTGGGCCGGCCACTGGCGCGGGCTGGCGCAGCGGGTGCAGGGCACGTGGCGTGATGTCGAGCTGCCCGGCCTGGGCGACCTGCCCAGGGGCGCGACCGTGCAGGCGTTGGTCGAAGACGGCACCGGCCGCGTCTGGCTGGGCACGCAGGACGGGCGGCTGGGGGTCGTCGAGCGGGGCCGCGTGCGCTGGGTGCAGGCGCTGCGCCAGCCCGTGCAGGCGCTGGCGCAGGCGGTGGACGGACGCCTCTGGGTGGGCGCCAAGAATGGGCTGTTCTGGGTGGATGTCGACAGCGGCGCGGTCGAGGCCGAGTTGCACAACGACGCGCGGCGGCTCACGGGGCTGGCGGGCAACGACATCAGCGGCCTGCTGCGCGACCGCAGCGGGGCGATGTGGGTCAGCGGCTACGGCCTCGGCGTGCAGCGCCACCTCAGCCATCCGGCGCTGGCCGTGCGCGGGCCCGATGTCGACGCGGGCGGGCCGCTGGCCGAGGCCGACGTGCGTGCCGTGCTGGTGCTGCGCTCCGGCGAGGTGCTGGCGGCGACGCAGTCCGGCACCGTCGTGCGGCTGGACGGCCGGCCCGGTCGCGACCTCGCCAGCCTTGGCTTGTGGCCGCGCGAGCGGCACAGCGTCGTCGAGAGCCTCGCAGAGGCAGCCGACGGTAGCCTGTGGATGGCCGCGGCCGGCCGCCTGGAGCACCGGGCCGCCGACGGCCGGCTGCTGCGCGACTGGCCGCTGGACGGCGGCCGGGCCCAGCAGTTGATGCTGCGGGCCGACGGCGGCGTGTGGCTGGGCATGCAGGAGGGGCTGTACCGGCTGGCTGGCCCGGCGGCGGACGCGCTGGTGCGCGTGCAGCCGCCGCAGGGCCCGCCGCTGCAGGGCGGCGTCTACGTGCTGCGCCAGGCGCCCGATGGCCGGCTGTGGGTGGGCGGGCAAAAGGGCCTGCTGCGGGAGCGCGAGCCGGGCGACGGGCTGCTGGGGCCGGTGCCGCAGGCGCCCGGTGAGGGCCTGGGCAGCCCGGCCGTCATGGCACTGCTGTGGGCGCGCGACGGCCAGCTGTGGCTGGACACGCCGGTTAGCGGCCTGCACCGGCTCAAGGGCTGGGACGCGCAGGGTCGTGCGCGCTTCGAGCGCATCAGCGAGCGCCACGGCTTGGAGGGCGTCTTCGGCGGGCACTTGCACGAGGACGCCCAGGGTCGCATCTGGAGCCAGCTTAACGTCTATGACCCGGCGACCGACCGGATCGACGGCTTCGGCCCGGCCGAAGGCGCCAACTTCGGCAGCTTCTGGTTCTTCGCCAGCGCCGAGCTGCCCGGCGGCGGCCTGCTGTTCGGTGGCAGCCGCGGGTTGCTGCGCGTGCTGCCTGAGGTCTGGCAGGCGCCGGACGCCAGCCCGCCTCTGGTCATAAGCGGCCTGCGCGTGAACGGCCAGCCCGCGGCGCCGCCGCGCTATGCCGGCGACGTGCTGCCGCTGGCGTCCGGCAAGCGCACGCTATCGGTCGAGTTTGCGGCGCTGGACTTTGCCGACCCCGCGCGGCTGCGCTACCAGTATCGGTTGCAGGGACTGGACGACGATTGGACGCGCGTGGACGCCACGGGCCGCAACCCAAGCTTCGGTCCGCTGCAGCCCGGCCGCTACACGCTGCAGGTGCGCGCCACGGCCCATCCCGAGCATTGGGACGGCGCCATGCTGGAGGTGCCCATCGAATTAGCGCCGGCCTGGTGGGAAACCGGCTTGGCCCACGTTGCCGCCCTGCTGGCCGGGCTGGCGGCCGTCTGGGCCTGGACGGGCTGGCGCACGCGCGCCTTGCGCCGCCACGAGGCCGAGCTGCAGGCGCTGGTGGCCGAGCGCACCGCCGAGCTGCGCGAGCTGAGCCTGACCGACGCGCTGACCGGCCTGCGCAACCGGCGCTACCTGGAGCTGCGGCTGGACGACGACCTCGCGCTGTGCCTGCGCCGGTTCGAGGCGCCGGGCGATCCGGGGCCCGATGCCGACTTGCTGCTGATGCTGCTGGACCTGGACCACTTCAAGTGCGTCAACGACGAGCATGGTCATGCCGCGGGCGATGCGGTGCTGGTGCAGCTGGCGGCGCGGTTGCGTGGCGTGTTCCGCGAGACCGACTCTCTCGTGCGCTGGGGCGGCGAGGAGGTGCTGGTGCTGGCTCGTGAGACCGAGCGGCGCGACGCCGCCGAGCTGGCCGCGCGCGTCTGCGCCGCCGTGCGCGAACAGCCGTTCGACATCGGCACCGGCGAAGCCGTCCACGTGACGGTGTCTATCGGCTTCTGCGCCTTCCCGCTGGACCCGAAGCAGCCGCGGCTGTGGGACTGGCGCGCTTGCCTGGCGCTTGCCGACTCGGCGTTGTATGCCGCCAAGGCGCGGAGGCGCGACGGCTTCGTCGGCGCCGTGCAGAGCGACGGCCTGACGCCGGACGGCATGCCCAGCAGCCTGGCGAGCTGGCAGCGCGAGACGCGGCTGGTGGCGGCATGGAGCGAGCCGCGGCCGGCCGCGCAGCGCACCGAAGGCGAGTCGACGACGCCGGCTTGACGGACGCGGCGGTCAGCCGGCTACCGTGCGGAAGCGCGCCATCACCTCGCGCAGCGCCTCGGCCTGGCGCTGCAGGCTCTCGGCCGCCGCGGCGCTTTCCTCCACGAGGGCGGCGTTCTGCTGCGTCATGTCGTCCATCTGGTGCACGGCGATGCCCACCTCGTCCATGCTGAGGTGCTGCTCGCGCGACAGCGCGCTCAGGCCGCCGATGACGCTGTCCACGCGGCCCATGGCCTCCACCACCTGCTGCATCAGCGCGGTGGCCTCCTCGCCCTGGGTATGGCCGCTGCCCACGCGCTCGACGCTCTCGGTGATCAACGTGCGGATCTCCTTGGACGACGCAGCGGCCCGCTGCGCTAGCGCGCGCACCTCGCTGGCCACCACGGCGAAGCCGCGGCCGTGCTCGCCGGCGCGGGCCGCCTCGACAGCCGCATTCAGCGCCAGGATGTTGGTCTGGAAGGCGATGCCGTCGATGGTGCCGATGATGTCGGCGATGCGCTGCGAGCTGGTCTGGATGTCGCGCATCGTGCCGGCCAGCGCCGCCACGGTGCTGCCGCCCGACTCGGCCAGCCGGCGCACCTCGCTGGCTAGGCCGGCTGCCTGGCTGGACTGTTGCGCCCCCTGCTCCAGCCCCTGCCGGACCGCGTCGACGGAGGCCGTCGTCTGCTCCAGCGCGGCGGCTTGCGTCTCGGTGCGGGACGACAGGTCGGCGCTGCCGGCGGCGATCTCCTGGCTGGCGTGGGCCACCTCGTCGGCCCGATGGCGCACCGTGGACACGACGCTGCTGAGCCTGCCGGCCATGTCCACCAGCGCAGCGGTGAGCCGTTCGCCTTCGTCGAGGGAGCGATGGTCCACGTCGGCCTGCTGCGCCAGGTCACCTTCGGCCACCGCCTGCGCGATGTCCAGTGCGCGGCCTATCGAGCGCGAGGTCTGGCGCGCGATGGTCCACAGCAGCCAGCCGCCCAGCATGGCGAGCCCGGCGATGGCGCCCAGCCCCAGCATCAGCGTGCGGCGGTCGTCGGCCAGTGTCCGTGCCAGGTCGCGCTCCAGCGCCTCCATGGCGGCGTCGCTGACGGCGTATTGCGCGTCGATGGCGGCCGTTGTCGTGGCCCACCAGTCCTGCGGGCGCAGCTGTGGCGTGGCGGGTTCGATGATGTCCTGCAGCGCGCGCTGACGGGCTTCGGCCAGTCGGGCCTTCAGCGCCGCCGACAGCGTGGACATCTGCCGCCCCGCCTCGTCCGGCAGGGCCACCCGCGCCAGCGCGCGGTCCGCGTTCGTCTGGGCCGCCAGTGCGCTGTCCAGCAACGCGGCCAGGCGCTGGCGGTCGCTTGGCGCGAGCTCGCCCTTGACCAGCATGCCCATGCCGGCGCCGCGCAACCGACCCAGCATCTCTGCGCTGCGCGGCAGGTGCAGCAGCGCGGCGTCCTGCAGGAAATAGCCGCTGGCGAACGGATGCAGTACCAGTTCGGAGGCCACTGCCACCTCGTAGACCCAGGCGAGCTGCGCATCGACGAGCTCGGTGTGCTGGCGAAAGCTGTCTGCAGCATTGATGCTGCGGTTGCCCACGGCCTCCCCCAGCTGCTTCAGCGCGCGCCAGCGCTCGCCCAGCTCGCCGGGGAGGGCCGTGCCTGGCATGGCACCTGCGGCTTCGAGGCTTGGCGGCTCCAGGGCACGCAACTGCTGCCAGACCGCGGCACGCTTGGCCTCGGCGGCAGCGTCGCCGTTGAGCTGGCTGTTGGCCAGGCCGCGGTGCTGGGCCGTCAGCCGGGCGAGTTTCACGCCCAGCGTCACGGCGGGGATGGCCGCGCTTTCCTTGCTGAGCTGGGCCTCGGCGCTGCGAGCGAGTTCCAGGAACAGCAGTGACGGCACCAAGCACAGCAGCACGCTGACCAAGGCCACCGCTGCCAGCTTTCTGCCCAGGCCCAGTCTCTCGATCCAGGTTCTCATTGCCACTCCCTTGGCGCCTGGTGGCGCTACCAGGAGGCTAGTACCACTTCATGTTGCACTGCAACTGCAGCGGGATCGTTTCGTAAAATTTGTCATGCACGCCGCAACGACCACCCGTCTCGAACTGCTTGCTCCCGCCCGCGACGCCGACATCGGCATCGAGGCAGTCAACCACGGGGCGGACGCCGTCTACATCGGCGGCCCGGGCTTCGGCGCGCGTGACAAGGCGCCCAACGGCATCGGCGACATCGCGCGGCTCGTGAAGCACGCCCACCGCTTCAACGCGCGCATCTTCGTCACGATGAATACCATCTTGCGCGACGACGAGCTGGAGGGCGCGCGCCAGCAGGCCTGGCAGCTGTTTGATGCCGGCGTCGACGCGCTCATCGTGCAGGACATGGGCCTGCTGGAGCTGGACCTGCCGCCCCTGCAGCTGCACGCCAGCACGCAGACCGACATCCGCACGCCCGAAAAGGCGCGTTTCCTGCAGGACGTGGGTTTCTCGCAGATGGTGCTGGCCCGCGAGCTGGACCTCAAGCAGATCCTCGCCATCCGCGAGCAGGTGCAGCACGCGACGCTGGAGTTCTTCGTGCATGGCGCGCTGTGCGTGGCCTACAGCGGCCAGTGCTTCATCAGCCACGCCCACACCGGCCGCAGCGCCAACCGCGGCAGCTGCAGCCAGGAGTGCCGGCTGCCCTACACGGTGACCGATGCGCAGGGCCGCGTCATCGCGCACGACAAGCATGTGCTGAGCCTGAAGGACAACGACCAGAGTGCCAACCTGGAAGCGCTCATCGACGCCGGCATCAGCAGCTTCAAGATCGAGGGCCGCTACAAGGACATGGCCACCGTCAAGAACGTGACGGCGCACTACCGCACACTGCTGGACACGCTCATGGAACGCCGCCCGGAGCTGGCCTCGACGGGCCACGGTCGCTGCACCTTCACGTTCACGCCCGAGCCCGAGCAGGCCTTCAACCGCGGCGGCACCGACTACTTCGTCAACGGCCGCCAAATCGACATCGGCGCCTTCGACAGCCCCAAGCACGCCGGCATGCCGCTGGGCGAGGTGAAGCGCGTCGGCGCGGCCGACTTCGACCTCGACACCGGCGACGCGACGCGGGTGGTCAACAACGGCGACGCGCTCACGTGGTGGGACCGCCAGGGCGAGCTGCAGGGCGTGCCGGTCAACGTGGCGACGCCGCTTGGCGGCACGGTGTGGCGCATCGAGCCGAACCTGTCGAAAGGCCAGAGCTTTGCCGACATGAAAGAGCTTTTCCCCGGCACGGCCATCAGCCGCAACCGCGACATGGCCTGGGAGCGGCTGCTCGCCAAGCCCAGCGCCGAGCGCCGTATCGCCGTTGACCTGACGCTGGCGCAGGTGGCCGCCGGTTTCGAGCTGACGCTGAAGGACGAGACTGGCGCGAAGGCGGTGGTGCGGCTGCCGCACGCGCACGAACCTGCGCGGGACGGCAAGCAGGCCGACGCGCAGCTGAAGGAGGGCCTGGCCAAGCTGGGCGACACGATCTTCAGCGCCCGACGCGTGCGGCTGGCGATGCGTGGTGAGCCGCTGTTCCTGCCGGCCAGCAAGCTCAATGCGCTACGCCGCGAGGGCATCGCGGCGCTGGAGGCTGCGCGCGACGCGGCGTTCGAGCGCCTGCCGCGCGCCGCGCCCGCCGAGCCGCCCGTGCCCTACCCCGACGACACGCTTACCTACCTCGCCAACGTCTACAACAGCCGCGCCGCCGCGTTCTACGCGCGCCACGGCGTCAAGGTCATCGCCGCCGCCTACGAGAGCCACGAGGAACTGGGCGAGGTGCCGCTGATGATCACCAAGCACTGCGTGCGCTGGAGCTTGAGCCTGTGCCCCAAGCAGGCCAAGGGCGTCACCGGTGTGCAGGGCACCGTACGCGCCGAGCCGCTGGTGTTGAAGCATGGCGACGACACGCTGACGCTGCGCTTCGACTGCAGGCCTTGCGAGATGCACGTCGTCGGCGCGATGCGCAAGAACGTGCTCAAGCAGCTGAAGGCGGAGCCGGTGACGTTCTACAAGGCGCGGCCCGCGGTGCACGCCGGCTGACACGAAGGCCGCGCTGGCGGCATCATGCGCGGACAAGAGTCTTGGTCAGGGAGACCCCATGCGATCGTCCGGCATCCTGCGCTCGTGGAACGACGAACGTGGCTTTGGCTTCATCGCGCCCACGCAGGGCGGGCCGGAGCTGTTCGTGCACATCAGCGCCTTCCCGCGCGACGGCTCCAAGCCGGTCGTCGGCGAGACAGTCAGTTTCGAGCGCGGGCGCGGCGCTGATGGCCGGCCGCAGGCGGTGCAGGTGGTGCGCGCGGCGGTGGGCAGCCGGCCGGCCGTGCCTCGTTCGCCAGCCGCGCCGGAAGCGACCCGGCGCGGCGGCGCCGGCCTGCTGGGTGGCGCGCTGCTGCTGGTGGTGCTCGTCGTTGCCGGCACATGGGGCACCCGGCAGTTCCAGCAGGCCAGCCTGCGCCGGCAGCTGGAGAGCACGCCAGTCACATCGCCGCCCGTCGCGGCGCCCGCCGAACCGGCGACGCCTTTCCGCTGCGACGGCCGCACGCAGTGTTCGCAGATGACGTCTTGCGCCGAGGCGACCTGGTTCATCAACCACTGCACCGGCACGCAGATGGATGGCAACCGCGACGGCGTGCCCTGCGAGCAGCAGTGGTGCACCGGCCCGACCATCCGCTGACCGGGTCGCCACCGTATCACTCCGGAGCCCCGCCCATGCGCTTCACCCACCGCCACGCCGTCGAGGCCGACCTGCCCCGCATCGTTGACATCTACAACGCCGCCGTCGCCACCCGCACCTGCAGCTGCGACCTGGAGCCGATCACCGTGGAAGCGCGGCGGCCGTCGTTCCTGAAGCACACGCCGCATCACCGGCCGCTGTGGGTGGCGGAGGATGCCGACGAGCCGGCGCTGGGCGTCGTGGGCTATCTCGGCTTCCTGCACTTCATGAACGAGCGGCCGGGCTACTTCATGACGGCCGACCTGGCCATCTACCTGCACCCGGCGCGCCAGCGCTGCGGGCTGGGCAGCTACCTGCTCACGCAGGCGGCCAAGGCCGCGCCTTCACTGGGCATCGAGGTGCTGACGGCGACGATCTTCGCGTCCAACACCGGAAGCCTGCGACTCTTCGAGGAGCAGGGCTTCGAGCGTTGGGGCTTCATGCCGCGCGTGGCACGCCTGGAAGGCAGCGAGCGCGACCTGGTGCTGGTGGGGCGGCGGCTCTACGGGTGAGCCGTTTCCGTTCTGGACGTGCCGAGCTGTGCGACGTCAGCTCATCAGGTCGTAAGGCCCGCCCCGCTCCAGCGCCTGTTGGTAGGCCGGGCGCGCATGGATGCGCGCCAGAAAGTCCCTGAGGCGCGAGTACGCGTCCATGGAGCCGCCGCGGGACGCCGCGGCTTCGAGCGGGAAGCTCATCTGCACGTCCGCCGCCGAGAACTCCGCGCCGGCGAACCACGGCCGTGTGCTCAGCTCGGATTCGAGGAATTTCAGCTGGGCGTCGATGTTGGGCTGCACGAAGCTGCCGAGCACCTTGTCGGCGATGCCGCGGGCGATGGGCTTCACGAAGAAGGGCATAGGCGCGCGCTTGATCCTGTTGAAGACGAGCTTCATCAGCAGCGGCGGCATCGCCGAGCCTTCGGCGAAGTGCATGAAGTAGCGGTAGTGCAGCAGGTCCTGCTCGCCGGCGGGCTTCAGGCGGCCGTTGCCGTAGCGGTCCACCAGGTACTCCAGGATGGCGCCGCTCTCGGCAATGGTGAGGCCGCCATCGGTGATGACGGGGCTCTTGCCCAGCGGGTGCACCTGGCGCAGCTCGGGCGGCGCCAGGCTGGTCTGCGGGTCGCGCTGGTAGTGCCGGATCTCGTAGGGCAGCTGCAGCTCTTCCAGCAGCCACAGCACGCGCTGTGAGCGGGAGTTGTTGAGGTGGTGGACGGTGATCATGGACGACAGTGTAGGAACGCCGGCGCCCGTCGTAGGTCGGTCAGAGCGCCATCATCGAGCTCTTGTAGACGCCGCAGCCCACGTAGAGGTCGTCCACCTTGACGACGTAGGACATCTTCTCTTGCGGCGTGCCGGTCTGCGGGTGCGGCATCACGTACTCCACCCAGCCCGGGCCGACCTCGGCCTGCTCGATGATCGTCTGCACCAGCCGCGCGCCCGGCTCGCCGGCCACGTCCTGCACGCGCTGGCCCACGCGGGCCGGGTTGCCGGCGAAGCCGACATAGCGGCCGCCGGCGTCGAGCGCGAAGACGTACATGTCGCGGTCGGACAGGCCGCTGTCGGGCGCGTTGATGAGCCGCAGCAGCGCGTCGCGCCCGCCTGCTTCGCGGCGCAGCGCCAGCGTGCGGTCGACCAGCTCGCGGGCCTCGTCGGCGGTGCCCTGCGGCAGCTTGAACACGGCCACCGATTCGGTCAGCAGCCGGGCGCGGTGCTGCAGCTCGTTCGCCTGGGCGACGGCCTGCTCCACCATCGCGCCGTTGCGCTGCGTCAGCGTGTCGAGCTGGCGGATGGCCGACGTGATCTCGCTGAGGCTGGCGCTCTGCTCGGCGCTGGAGGCCGAGATCTGCGACATATGCTGCGCCACTGCACGCACGCCGCCGGCGATCGCCTCGATGCGCTCGCCCGCGGCCCGGATGAGGCCCACGCCGTCGTTGACCTGGCCGGACGACGTGGTGATGAGCTGGCGGATCTCTTTGGCGGACGCGGCCGAGCGCTGCGCGAGCGTGCGCACCTCCGCCGCCACGACGGCGAAGCCGCGTCCGGCTTCGCCAGCGCGGGCGGCCTCGACGGCTGCGTTGAGTGCGAGGATGTTGGTCTGGAAGGCCAGCGAATCGATGACGCCGACGATCTCGTCCATGCGCCTGGCGCCGGCCGCGATGGCCTCGATGGAGGCGACGGCGTCCTTCATGCCGGCGGCGCCCTGCTCGGCCGTCTCGCGCACCTGTTGGGCGGACGCGTCGGACGACTGCGCGGCTTCGGCATTGACCTGAACGGTGGACGCCAGCTCCTGCACGCTGGCCGAGGTTTCCTCCAGGTTGGCGGCCTGCTGTTCGGTGCGCTCCGACAGCGCCTCATTGCCCCGCACGAGCTGGTCGCCCGAGCCCGACAGCAGTGCCGCGTTGCTGCGCACGGTGGCTACCATGACGGCGATGTTGTTGACCATGACCGACATGGCCCGCGACATGTCGGACAGCTCGTCTCGCCCCCGGAACCGCACCAGGTGCTTCAGGTCGCCCTCGGCGGTGCTTTCCATAAAGAGCAGTACCTGGCGCAGGTCGGCCAGGAAGCTGATCTGGAAGGCCAGCATCAAATAGATGAACAGCAGCAGCACCACGCCCGAGCCGCCGGCCACCAGCCAGGCCTTGCGCACCAGATCGCCGCGGCGGCCCTGCAGCGCCTGGCGCATCGCGTCGTTCACGTCGCGCTGGTATGCGCCCAGCACTTCGACGACTTTGCCCGTGTCGGCAAAGTAGCGCTCGGCCTCGTCGGTCCGCATGCCGGGCTTGAAGCGCTGGCGGTGGTCTTCCACCAGCTGTTGCACGGCCGTGGCGGCTGCGTCGAAGCTGGCCGAGGTGAAGCCCTTCTCGGCCAGCAGGCGCTGGCTGTTGCGCACGTCGCGGGTGCTGGCTGCGAGCTCCTCGATCAGCAGCGCCATGGTGGCCACGTCGGCGGTGTCCGCGCCGGGCGAGCTGAGGATGGTGGCGCCCCGGCCGCGCACGAGGCCCAACTGGTCGCGCCAGCTGGGCAGCCGCGTGACGGCCATGTCCATCAGCAGGTAGGTCAGCGGGTCGGGGTCGTAGAGTAGGTTGGAGCGCTCGGCCAGCTCGTAGGTCAGGCGCGACATCTCTTCCACGAGCCCGCTGTGCAGGCTGAAGCTCTTGCTGGCCGGCACGCCCTCGAGCTGGCCGACCAGCTGGCGCAGTCGGTCCCGCAGCTCGGGCCAGGCGGCGGGTGCCGTCGCCCCGGCGGCCTGCATCGAGGCGTCGAGGGCCTGCAGGGCCTTGTCGAGGTCCGCACGCACGGCGTCGCGGCGGCCGACCAGCGAGTCCTCGCCCAGCAACACCATGTTCGTCAGCCCGCGGTGGGCTTGCAGTGCCCGCGTCAGCGCACTGGCCTGCTCGACCCAGCCGATGCCTTCCAGCTCGGTGGCTGTGAGGTGCAGTTCGTCGCGGTTGCTCAGCAGCATCATGACGACGATGCTGACGAGCGGCACGGCCGCCAGCACGAACAGCACCGTCAGCTTGGTGCCGAAGCGCAGCTGGCGCACGGCCCACATGCCGGGGTGGAGCAAATCCCTTGCGCGCATGAAACACCTCCCTGAACCGGCCAATGTGCCAGGGCGGGTGCCGCGCTGCCGTTCGATTGCAGCGGCCGCGCGTGATTCAAGTCACGCCAGCCGCCGCCTGCACGGGCCGCGTGTCAGCGGCCGCTGTCGTCGTCGGGCGCCAGCAGCCTGCCGAACACCAGCTTCACCGCCAGCAGCCCGGCGCCGGCCGCGGCCACTAGGGCCGCATGCAGAAGCCAGAACTGCGAGCCGGGCATGACCTCCAGCAGCCCAGCCAGCCAGCCCACGAAGCTGTTGCCGAAGAACAGGTGCAGGTAGTACACACCGATCATCAGGCCCTGCAGCCCGCGCGGCGCGGCCCGCGAGAACAGCGCCAGACCCACCGGCATGATGTTGGCGAAGCCGATGTCGTTGACCAGCGTGTACGCGAAAGTCCACAGGATGCTGATCTTGGCGCCGCTGGCCTCGATGGCCATCGCCGGGATCAGCAGCAGCGCCGGTGCGCCGGCGGCGACGAAGGACCCCAGCGCCATCTTCGTGATCTCGTCGGGCTCGGTGCGCCGCGTGGCCCACCAGCGCCAGAAGGCCAGCGACGCCAGCATCGTCAGCGTGCTGACTAGCGCGTCCACCGCCTGCAGCCACGTCACCGGCACCTCGAAGCCGCCGACGTTCATGTCCATGTGCTGCTGCGACCACAGCGGGTAGGCGTTGTTGAACTGCTGGTTGCCGACGATGGACAGCATCAGCAGCGGCAGGATGGCCACCAGCAACACCACCTTCAGCGCGCCGCGCCGGCCCAGCGGCGGGCGGCCCTCCGCCTGGGCGGCCTGGCGCTTCGTCTCGGGCGGCAGCCAGCGGCGGCCGGCCAGGTAGACGACCAGCCCGATGAGCATGCCCACGCCGGCCGCGCCGAAGCCCCAGTGCCAGCCCACGCGCTCGCCCAGCGTGCCGCAGACGATGGGCGCGGCGATGACGGCCACCTGCACCGCCAGCATGAAGATCTGAAAGGCACTCGCGCGGCGCTTGTCACCCGGCGCGTACAGGTCGCCCACCTGCGCGGCGATGTTGCCCTTGAAACAGCCCACGCCCAGCAGAAGGCAGCCCAGCGCCGGCAGCAGCGCTGTCTCGAAGGCCATCAGGAAGTGGCCGGAGGCCATCAGCAGCGCGCCGAGCACGACCGTCCTCGTACGGCCCAGCACACGGTCGGCCAGCAGGCCGCCGAACAGCGGCGTCAGGTAGACGAAGCCCGTGTAGAGGCCAAACACGGCCGAGGCCAGCTGCATCGGCGAGCGCGGGCCGGTGACGCTCTCGATGGCGTGGCGCAGCGCCTCGATGCCGGCCACCTGGCCGATGTGCTGCGGCAGGAACAGGTAGTTGCTGAGGTAGAGCACCAGCAGCGCCTGCATGCCGTAGTAACTGAAGCGCTCCCACAGCTCACAGAAGGACAGCCAGCCGAGGCCGGCGGGATGGCCGAGGAAGGATCGATCGTGGCGGATGCGCGGGTCGCTGCTCGTGGCGGCGCCGGCCTCCGGGGTCAGGGTGGTCGGGGTCAAGGGATGGTCCGGGATCGGGAAAAGCCGCGACTGTCGGCCCTCGTCGCGCGACTTGCAATGGGCAGTGGCCCCGGGGATAGTGGGCGCGGTGGGGTGCCAACGCGTTGCAGGCTGGTCCGGGAGCCGCGCTGCCGCCGTCGCGCGTGCGCGATGCGATGATCTCCCTAACTTTCCCATGCGACGGACGACTCCTCTCCCCACCTGGTGCTCTAGCCCTGCCTGGCGGCGTTGGATGCCTGTGGTGGTGCTGGCGGCGGCGTGGATCGGCGCACCGCTGCGCGCCCAGTCGGCCGAGCGGTTGCCGGCGCTCAACAGCTATGCCCAACCACCCTTTACGCTGACCGATGACCGTGCGGGCGGCCTGGCCGCGCGGCTGCTGGCCCAGCTCAACGACGAGTTGGCCCCGGCGCTCGCGTTCCAGCTTGAAGCGGTGCCGCGCCGGCGACTGGAGATGGCGCTCGACGGCGGCGCCTTCCGGGGCCTGGCGCTTTTCCTGGCGCCAGAGTTCCTACCGCCGGCGGTGCTGGGCAAGGGTGAGCGCTGGTCGGCCCCGGTCATGGTGGACGAGAACCTCATCGTCACCGTGCGACCGCTGGACGTGCCGTCGTTGGACGCGCTGCGCGGCCTGCGGCTGGGGGGCATCGTCGGCCATGTCTACCGGGTGCTGGGTCCGCGCATCGAGGCCGGCGAGATCGAGCGGGATGACGCTATCGACCATGTCGCCAACCTGCGCAAGCTGTGCCTGAACCGGGTGGACTTCGTCGTCATCAGCCGCTCGGAGCTGGCTGGCACGGCGCCCCTGGCAGGCTGTGCGCGGCCGTTGCGCTTCACGCCCTTCCCGCAGCCGCAGGTCATCGTGCGCCGCGTGCTGGTGCGGATGGCGGACGAGCGGACGGCGCAGGCCACGGTGGACGCAGTGGGTCGCGCGGCATGCAGCGAGCGCTGGCGCGCGGCGCTGGCCGTGTACGGCTTGTCGACCGCGGGCTGTACGGCCCGTCCCGCCGGGCGCGGCAGCGACTCGGGCGGCTGAACGGCGGCACGGGCCTGGGCGCTACCCGGGCCGCTGACCGGGCGTGGACGGGTCGGCCAGCGTCGCGTCGTGCTGCCAGGGCGGCAGCGGCGCGCCGCAGTCGCGGCAGAAGCGGGCGCTGGGCAGGTGGCCTTCGCTCAGGCATTCATGGCATGTGCGCGTGGTGGGCGAGCGGCCGAAGCGCTGCGCCGTGAACTCCGCGCTGACGATGCCGGTCGGTACGGCCAGCGTGCCCCAGCCCAGCAGCATCATGGTGGACGCGATGACGCGGCCGAGGTCCGTCTTGGGCGTGATGTCGCCGAAGCCCACCGTCGTCATCGTCGTGATGGCCCAGTACACACCCACGGGGATGCTGGTGTAGCCGTTCTCTGGCCCCTCCACGACGTACATCAGCGTGCCCATGATGGTCACAACCATCAGCACGAACACCATGAACACGAGGATCTTGCGCCGCGACGCCACCAGCGCCCGACCCAGCAGGCCGAACTCGGTGACGTAGGCGCCGAGCTTGAGGATGCGAAACAGCCGCAGCAGGCGCAGCAGCCGCACGTCGATGAGGGCATGCAGCCCCGGGACGAACACGGCGATGTAGGTGGGCAGCAGCGCCACGAGGTCGATGATGCCGAAGGCGCTGCGCGCGTAGCGCAGCGGATGGCGCACGCAGACGAGGCGGGCGATGTACTCGACGGTGAAGGCGACGGTGAAGAACCACTCCAGCGCCGTCAGCAACGCCCCGTGGCGGTCATGCACGCTGGCGACGCTGTCCAGCACGACGACGGTCGCGCTGGCCAGGATCAGCGCCACCAACACGAGGTCGAACAGCCGGCCGGCCCGGGTGTCGGCCTCGAAGATGACTGTGTACATCCGCAGCCGCCAGCCGCCGGGGTTGCGAGCGGGCTCGTGCGCTCCGGCCGGTGGGCGCGGGGACGGGGTGTTCATGCGGGGCATGCTATGTCACGGCCCGCCTGGACAATGTCGTGATGCTCCCCCCTCGTCGCATCCTCGTCACCGGCGGCAGCGGCTACATCGCCGGCGTGCTGATCCGCCAGCTGCTGGCCGGTGGCTGGCAGGTGCACACGACGCTGCGCGACCTGGCGCGCGAGCCGGCGCTGCGCAGCCTGCTCGGCGCCGCGGACGGCGCGATGCGTGACCCGCTGCGCTGCTTCGTCGCCGACCTTCGGTCAGACGCCGGCTGGGCCGAGGCCGCGGCGGGCTGCAGCCACGTGGCCCATGTCGCGTCGCCGCTGCCGGTAGGCGTGCCGCGGGATGCCGACGAGCTCATCGTGCCGGCCCGCGACGGCGCGCTGCGCGTGCTGAAAGCCGCGCGCGATGCGGGCGCCGAGCGCGTTGTCATGACCTCCTCCGTTGCCGCCGTCGCCTACGGCCACGGCCCCGGCGAACACCACCTGACCGAGCGCGACTGGACACGGCTGGACGTGCCGGGCATCCCGCCCTATGTGCAGTCCAAGACCATCGCCGAGCGCGCCGCGCGCGACTGGGTGGCGCGCGAGGGCGGCGGGCTGGCGTTCTGCACGGTGAATCCGTCCGTCGTGCTGGGGCCAGTGGCCAGCGCGGACTATTCGGCCAGCGTCGTGCTCGTGCAGAGCCTGCTGCAGGGCCGCCTACCCGCCGTGCCGCGCATCGGCTTCGGCGTCGTCGACGTGCGCGACGTGGCCGACCTGCATGTCCGCGCGCTGACGGCGCCGGGCATGGCCGGCGAGCGTTTCATTGCCTGCGGCGGCTTCCTGTGGCTGCGCGAGATGGCGGCCATCCTGCGCAGCGAGCTGGGCGATGCGGCACGCAATGTGCCGACGCGCGAACTGCCCGACTGGGCGGTCCGGCTGTTGGCGAAGTTCAGCCCTGCCGTGCGGGCCGCCACCAGCGAGCTGGGCGTCGTGCGGCACCAGGATGCAAGCCATGCCCGCGAGGTGCTCGGCTGGGTGCCGCGGCCGCAGCGGGAGACGCTGGTCACGACGGCGAGGGATTTGATGGCGCTGGGAGTGGTGCGGCGTTGAGAGCTCGCATCGAACCCGGGCAGCCCCCTACCGCCTTCACTCGCAGCGCAACGTGCGGTAGGCCTTTCGCAGCTCAAACACCTGCCTTTGGGCTGCGACCAGCTCAGCACCGGCTTTGGCGGCTCTCTCAGCGGCTTCCGCAGCAGGCAGTCGTTGGTCCAGCAAGCGGCATTGCCTTTGATCGGCGGCGCTCAACCGCTGGCGTCTCCCAGCTTGATCGAACTGCTTTGCATCCATGCCGGTCAGCGGTTGAGCAGCATCCGCAACGGTTTCTCTGAAACGCTCGTTGCGGACATCCCGACCCTGCAGCTCTTGTCCCGTGGACTTGTTCAATCCGCGAGTCGGCTCGACGTCCACCTTCTTTGCGCCCAGGCATGGTTCGTCGGAGTAGATGACCTTCCCCTCCGACTCGCAGCGGTAGACCGTACGGCTGGGATGGGGCAGACCCTGTGCGATGGCCATGGTGTTGAAGAGCAGCAGGGCAAGCGGCAGCACTTTCATGGGCGATCCTTCAAGGTCGGACCGACATGCTAACGATGCCTAACGTCCCCGCCTCTGCCACAACGCCTTCTTCCCCTTCAACTGCCGCTCGATGCCGTCATTCAGTCGGCCGCGCAGGTCGATGACCTCCTCGACATGGCCGTACACGCCCGGGAAGCGCAGGTCCAGCCACAGCCACAGCGTGCATATGCGCAGCGCCTGCTCCATGCGGTCCAGGCGGCCATGCTGGTCGTACTCGTCGAGGAAGTGCGGCTCGCCGGCGTTGCCGGTGCGCGCGTGATTCAGCACCCAGTTGCCGAACTGGTCCACCAGCGTCGGGAGGCGCGAATCCACCGGTGCCTGCGCATACTTGAAGCGCTCGTTCAGCGGCAGCGTGCCGGCGTTGCGGTCCAGCATCTCGGCCAGCTCCAGCATCTGCTCCAGTTCCGCCACCGCAAAGTGGGCATCGTCCAGTCGCAGCTGCTGCATGAAGATGCTCAGCACCGCGTAGAGCTTGTTCACGCCTAGGCGCCGCGAGATCGTGTCGACGTGCCGCCAGTTCGGCGCCACCGGCGCCTTGAAGTCACGCGGTGCCCGCGGCTCTTTGGGCAGCAGGCTGCGCAGCGTCTTCATCGCGTCCGCCTCGGCCTCCTTCAGCACGCTGACGAAGCCCTCGTCGTGCATGCCGTAGCGGCCCGCGCGACCGGCAATCTGGTGCACCTCACTGACGCTGAGTTCACGGTCACCCACGCCGTCGAACTTGGTCAGCGTCGAGAACAGCACGCGGCGGATCGGCAGGTTCAGGCCCATGCCGATGGCGTCGGTAGCCACCAGTACGTCGCTCGCGCCGACGGCAAAGCGTTCAGCCTCGCGGCGGCGCACCTCCGGCGGCAGTGCACCGTAGATGACGCTGACGGCGTGGCCGTCCTGCGCGATCTGGTCGCGCAGCATCAGCACGTCGCGTCGGCTGAAGGCCACTACCGCGTCGCCCGCGTGCAGGTGGTTCATCGGCACCGGCGCGGGCATCAGCTGCACCTGCTGTTTGCGTTCAAAGAAGCGCTTCTCGGGCTTCTCGCCGCACAGCTGCAGCAGCCGTTCGATGGCCGGGGCCGCGTAGGCCGACGCGATGATGACCAGCTCGCGCGCTGGCACGCCGACAATGGCCTGCGTCCACGCCCAGCCGCGCGAGTCGTCGAAGATCATCTGCGCTTCGTCGACCACGGCCACGTCCACCACGTCGCGCGTGTTGACCATCTCGATGGTGCTGGACACGACGCGGGCGTTGTCGGCCGGCACGCTCTCTTCGCCGGTCAGCAGCGAGCAGGGCACGCCGCGGCCCACGAGCCGGTCACGTCCCTCCAGCGCCAGCAGCCGCAGCGGAGCGAGGTAGGCGCCGTCCAGCGCCTGCGCCAGCCGCTCGAAGGCCGCATACGTCTTGCCGCTGTTGGGCGGGCCCAGGTAGAGCGTGACCTTGCGGCCCAGCTTGCGCGCCGTGTCGAAGCTGTCCGGGTAGCCCTGGAAAGCCAGCTCGCGGCCCAGGCTGGCCATCGTGCTCTGTTCCTCCACCTGCTGCTCCCAACGATCCTGGGCGCGGGTGAGCGCGGCCTTCAGGTCGTCGAAGGGCATGGGCACGCCGCACTCGGCCTGCAGCCGCGGTAGCAGCGACGCGAGTTGCGTGCTGTCGGCCAGCGCCTCGCTGCGGGCGACGAGGTGGTTCAGGTGCAGTGCTAGCTCGGCGGTGTAGGAGTACTCGGGCGCCTGGCCCAATGTGTGGCGTAGTGCAGCCTGGTCGCCATCGCGGAAGAAGGCCCACACCGGCGCCTCGGGCACCGGCACGCGGTGCGACAGGTCGATGCGCCAGCCCTCATGCGCCAGCGTGATGGGATGCACGCACAGCCGCGTGAACACCAGGACTTCGCGGCGCAGCCCGAGCGATTCGAGCTGGTGCAGCCGCTGCTGCATCAGCGCGCGCAGCGTGTTGGCCAGCGGTGTGGCGTCCAGCTGGGCCAGCGCGACGGGGATGTGCGCCGGCAGGATCCATCGGCTCGGCCGCGCGCCGCCGGCCGCCTTGGAGACCTGGATGGCGCCCAGCCGCTCCAGCGCGTCGTCCGTGCCGTCGTCGAGGTCCGACGGCGTCAGCGTCTGCGGCAGCGCATACGCCGCCTGGCGGATGCGGGCCCAGTCTTCAGGCGTCAGGCTGTCCGGCAGGCGCGACGCGTGGCGGGGTTGGGGGAGGGGAAAGGCAGGCGGCGGCGCCTTGGCCGGCTTGGCGGCTTGGGGAACTTCGTGATTCACGGCCGGAAGTGGAACACAGGCGCCCGGCCGCCGGCCTACCACTACGGCTGCACTCGACTCAGGGCGCCCTCGCCGGTGCGGTTCAGCAGGGCCGTGAGGTGCTTGCACACGTTTTCGCCCGTGGTAGTCAGGCGCAGCGTGCCGCCCTGCCATTCCAGCCAGTGCAAAGCCACGTAGTCGTCGATGTGGGCCTCATCGATCTCGGACGCGCGCCGCTGCTTGAGCAGGTTCACGGTGGCGAGCAACCGGTCACGGAGCACGTCGCGTGGCGTGACCGCTGGCGACGAGGCGGATGGGGTCATCGAGATCTCCGAAGAAGGATCAACGCAGACGGGACTTCGGGGCCGAGTGGAACACAGGTGGAAGGCGAGTTGATGTAGGGCGCGCGAAATCGCTACGGTGACGCCCTGCAGTCACTGCTCCGCACCTCATGTGAACGGCGTGAACCCGCAACGTTTCCGGTCCTTGGGGTTCACGTCCCCCTAGCTACGGCGCAGCTCAAGGAGGCAGAGCCCCTCATTCGATGTCCTCGGGCCTTCGCACCCTTGTCGCCTCGGCAAGTCGATGGAGAAGTCGAACGCCGGAGCGGATTTCAGGCCCATCAGCGCAAGGTGGACTTGGGTGCGTCGGCAAACGATTTGATGGGCTTTGGCATCTCACAATGCCTTCGGCCTCGTCGCCTCCGATGGATTCACCACCCACCCCTGCACTTCCGCCGCCCGCGCGTGCTTGGGCGCCAGCTCCAGGAAGGTCTTGTACGCCGCGATGGCCTTGGCGTCGTCGCCGGCCTGCAGGCGGGCGTCGCCGAGGTTGAGCCAGGCGAGCGACCGGCTCGCGTCCATCTCCACGGCCTTCTCGAACCAGCCCGCCGCGTCGGCGAACTTGCCGCGGCGGTAGAGGACGAAGCCGAGGTTGTTGGCCGCCAGCGCGAACTTGGGCTGCAGCTGCAGCGCCTCCTTGAACGCGGCCTCGGCCTCGTCGTAGCGGCGCTCGCGGTAGAGCTGCAGGCCGCGGTCGTTGGCGCGTTGGGCGGCGACGCGGGCGCCAGGGTCGACGCGAGCGGTCGTCGCGGCGAGGGCCTGGTCCTTGCCATCCAGACCCTTGATCGTCACCTGAACCGCGCTGGCCGCGCCGCTCGCGGCGGGGGCGGCCTGGCGGCCTGCTGTGCTGGCTTCGTCGAGCTTGGCGGCGAGCTGGCTGGCTTTGTCGTCCAGCTGCGCGACGGCGCCGCTGAGGCCCGGCTCCTGCGCGGTCGGCAACTCGAAGACGAACTCGCCGCCCTCGCTGCCCGGCAGGCTGCCGAAGGCGGGCGTCTGGTGGGCGATGGCCGACACGGCAGGCGCCACATAGGCGGCCAGTTCGGTCGCGGTGATGAGGCCGTCGCCGTTCAGATCCGCCTTGCCGTTGAGCGCCTGCAGCAGCGTCCACGTGAAGACCGAATGGCCGCCCGGGCCGTCGTCGGCCACCTGCTGGTCGGCGCCGCCGGCGGTCATCATCTGGCGGCCGATGCGGCGCGCATTCGTGCGGGCGAAGTTGCTGTCTGCCGCTGCGCTGCCGCCGCGCGTCAGGCCCAGGCCGGAGTAACACGCGTCGATGACGAACAGCGCATGCTTGGCGGTTATGGCCTCGGCCACCTCCTGCAGTTGCGGCATCGCGATGGCGTCGGCCTGCAGATCGTTGAGCCCGGCATCCACCGGCACGATGTAGCCCACCTCGCGGCCACTGGGCAGCCGGCGCGTGCTGCCGTGGCCGGCAAAGAACACGAACACGCGGTCGTCGCGTTTGACGCGCCTGGCGTCGCCGAAGCGGTCGTTGAGGGCCTTCAGGATGTTGGCGCGCGTCGCATCTCCGTCGGTCAGCAGCGTCACGTTGTCGGTCTTGAAGCCGAAGCGCGTGACGAGGGCCTCACGCATCGCCTGCGCGTCGCGCACCGCGTGCGAGAGCTTCGGCCAGGCCGTGTAGCCGTTGATCCCGATGACCAGCGCATGGCTCTCACGGTACAGCTCGCCGGGCGCAGGCGGCGGCGCGGCGGTGGCCTTGTCTGTGCTGACGACGAACTGGCCGTTCTGCCAGCTCGCGAAGCGCCAGCCGTCGGCGGCCAGCTGGTCCAGCACCAGCGGCAGCGCCTGCACGGTGCGGGCGTGGATGTCGTGGAACAGCACGATGCCGCGGCCCTGCTTGTCCAGGTCGGCCAGCACGCGGGCGGCGATGCTCTTGGGGATGGGGTCGCTCCAGTCCAGCGAGTCCACGTTCCACATCATCGAGCGCAGCTTCAGCGCCTCTATGGTGCTCAATGCGCCGTCGTTGCGCGCGCCGTACGGAAAGCGAAACAACGCGTCGCCATTGCGACCCGCCGCGTCCAGCAGCGCCTCCGTGTTAGCGGCTTCTTCCTTGACCTTGACGAGCTCGAACTTGCTCATCAGCCCGTGCGTGAAGCTGTGGTTGGCGATTTGGTGGCCGGCCGCCAGCACGCGCTTCGCCACGGCCGTGCCGTTGCCGGGCTGCGGCTTGCCGTCGGCGCCGACCTTGCCGAGGTTCTGGCCCAGCTCGAAGAACACGGCCGGCGCGCCATAGCGCCTCAGGATGTCGAGGATCTCGTCGGTGTAGCGGGCGTGCGGGCCGTCGTCGAAGGTCAGCAGCACGGTCTTGGGCGGCAGCTTGTCGCCGAAGACCTCGCGATCCTTGGCCGCCACGCCGCGCATGGCGCCCGAGGCGGCTGATGCCGGCACCTCGGGCGCCAGGTCGGTGGCCGCGGGCAGCTGCGCGCCGTGCTGCTTCATCACTGCCTCGCGGGTGTGCAGCGTCTTCAGCTTGGCGACGTAGTCGCTCCACTTCTCGCGCTTGAGCTCGATGCCGCGCCTGGCAAAGCCGCCGAACGCCTCCTTGAGTTCCTGCTCATAGGCCTTCTCCACCTCGGCCAGCGTGTCCAGGTCGTCCTGCGCGCGGCGCGCGAGCTTGATGCCGTCCAGCGTCTGCGCCGTCTTCAGGCCCGTGGCCAACTGGCCCAGCACTTCCTTGAACGCGAGGCGGTCGGCGTCGAACCAGCCGGGCTCGCTCTCGATGCGCGTCATCAGCGCCGTCGTGGCCGCCAGCGCCTCGGGCTTCAGCGCCGCATCGGCCAGCGCCTGCTGGCGCTGCAGCAGCTCGTGGAACAGCTGCTGGCCCAGTGCCTGCACCTCGCGACGCTGGGCCGGCGGCAGCGCGGCCTCGCCGTCCATCAGCACGACGATCTGGCGGTGCAGGGCCAACAGCGCGTCGGCCTCGGTGCGCAGCTGCGCGGTGGCGCCGGCGTCCTGCGCGGCAGAGGCGGCCGGCAGCGCGGCGGGCACGTCGGCGTGGCGCTGGCAGGCGGTCAGCACGAGGGTGGCGGTCAGCAGCAGGGCGGGTCCGGGTAAATGCTTCACGGGTGGGCGGGGTGTCAGGGAAGGCGGGCGGGATTGTGCGGCGAGGCCGTCCCCCCAAGTTGCGCCATTGACACCCCGGCGCGGCACTGTCCACACTCCGCCGCTTCGTTCATTCCGGAGTCGAGCGTCATGGTTGGTCGCGTCATTTCATGGGTTGCCGCGCTCGCCGTGGGGCTCGTCGTTTCGGTTGCCGCCCAGGCCGCCTCGCTGCGGGCCAGTTATGGTTTCAACGGCACGCTGGCCGCCGACCAGGCCGGTGCGCCCGCACTGATGGCCATCGACCCGCTGTCGCAGAACGGCTTCGAGACGGCGGTCGTCCACGGCGTCAGCCGCACGGTCTACCGCTGGTCCGGCGACGGCAGCGATGCGCTTCGCCAGGCCGGCCTTGCGCTGGATGCCAGCTCGTTGCTGCCGGACTACGCCAGCTACTCGGTGGCGCTGACCTTCGAGTTCGCCACGACGGCGCAAACGGGCAGCGGCTGGCGCCGCATCGTCGACACCGAGGCGCGCCAGTCCGACGCCGGCTTCTATGTCTCGCCCGAGCAGAAGCTGCAGACGGTGCAGATCTATGCCACCGACAACGTGCTGGTGTCTGGCAATACGAGCTTCACCACACCTGGCTTCCATGACGTGCTGCTCAGCGTCGCTCCGGAAGCGGGCCGTCAACGAGTGACGGCCTACCTGGACGGTCAGCTCGAGATTTCCACGCTGACCGACACCTTCACGCTGGCCAATGCCAACAACCCGCAGCACCTGCTGACGTTCTTTGCCGACAACGTCGCCTCCAACGCCCAGCAGGAATTCGCCAGTGGCCGCATTGCTTCGCTGGTGCTTTTCGACGCAGCCGTAACACCGGCAGCCGTGCCGGAGCCGCAGGTCGTGCTGCTGTGGCTGGCGGGCCTGCTGCTGGTGCCCGCGGCTGCGCGCGCCCGCCGCCGCTGACCCCACGGCGCAAGAGCCGGGTAGGGACCCGGCTTGTTTTTGAGTATTAGTTCGAGTATTCTGGAAATATGGATGAACAAGACGTCATCAAATCCCTCGCTGCGCTGGCCCAGCCGGTGCGGTTGAAGGTGTTCCGCGCGCTGGTGGTCACCGGCGAGGCGGGCCTGACGCCCGGCACGATGGCCGAAGGCTTGGATATTCCGGCCAACACGCTCTCCTTCCACCTGAAGGAGCTGGTCAACGCCGGCCTCGTGACGCAGGAGCGGTCCAGCCGCAACCTCATTTACCGCGCGGCCTACGAGCGCATGAACGCGCTGCTGGGCTATCTCACCGAGAACTGCTGCCAGGGCGCCGGCTGCGCCATGCCGGCGTCCTCGTCCACCCCTTGCTGCCTCTGAAGGAGTTCCCATGAAGCGCTTCCACGTCCATGCCCACGTCGACGACCTGCAGGCGAGCGTCGCCTTCTACGCCAAGCTCTTCGGCGCCGCGCCCACGCGCCTGGAGGCCGACTATGCGAAGTGGATGCTGGACGACCCGCGCATCAACTTCGCCATCTCCTCGCGCGGCGGCAAGCCGGGGGTGGACCATCTCGGCATCCAGGTCGACACTCCCGAGGAGCTGGCCGAGCTGAAGGCCCGCGCCCGCGAGGCCGACACGGCCCTGCTCGACGAAGGCGCCACCACCTGCTGCTACGCCCAAAGCGAGAAGCACTGGGTGACCGACCCGCAGGGCATCGCCTGGGAGCAGTTCCAGACGCTGGCCGACATCCCCACCTTCAGCGCCACGCAGGCGGCCGCCCCGCAGGCCGGCGCCTGCTGCCCGGGCGACGCGCCGCGCGGCAAGCCGGTGGCCATCGCCGTCAAGGCCGCCGGTTCCTGCTGCTGACCCATGACCACCCACGTCCTCATCCTCTGCACCCACAATTCGGCCCGCAGCGTGCTGGCCGAAGGCATGCTCAATCACTGGGCCCGCAAGCTCGGCCGCGACGTGCACGCGCACAGCGCCGGCAGCGCGCCCAGCGGGCAGGTCAACCCGTTCGCGCTCGCGGCGCTGCAGCAGGCCGGGGTGGATGCCGCCGGCGTGCGCAGCAAGAGCTGGGACGAATTCACCACGCCCGAGGCGCCGCCGCTGTCCATCGTCATCACCGTATGCGACAGCGCCGCGGCCGAGGCCTGCCCGGTCTTCCACGGCGCCGGTGCGCCACCGGTGAAGGTGCACTGGGGCTACCCCGACCCGTCCCTCGTCAAGGGCGACGAGGCCCGCCGCCGCGCCTTCGAGCTGACCCGCCAGGCCATCGGCTACCGCATGCTGCAGCTGCTGCACCTGCCGCTGGCCACCATGAACAAGCCGCATCTGCAGCAGGCGCTGTTGCAGATCGCGCAGAGCTGAGCGTGGCGCTGGCGCGCCGCGTGGCGGCGGAGGCGCTGGGCACGGCCTGGCTGCTGGCCATCGTCATCGGGTCCGGCGTCATGGCCGAGCGGCTGGCCGGCGGCAACGTCGCGCTGGCGCTGCTGGCCAACACGCTGGCCACGGTCGGCGGGCTCTACGTGCTCATCGAGGTGTTCGGGCCCATCAGCGGGGCGCACTTCAACCCGGCCGTCAGTGCCGTCATGGCCTGGCGCGGCGCGCTGCCGGCGGCGGCGCTGCTGCCCTATGTCGCCGCGCAACTGGGCGGCGCGGTGCTGGGCGCCTGGCTGGCCCATGCAATGTTCGACATGAACCTTCTGCAGTGGTCCACGAAGGTGCGCGGCGGCGCGGGGCAGTGGATCGCCGAGGCGGTCGCCACGTTCGGGCTGCTGCTGGTCATCCTGCGCGCGCCCGAATCTCGCGTGGCCGCCATGGTCGCGGCCTACATCGGTGCGGCATATTGGTTCACCGCGTCCACCTCCTTCGCCAACCCGGCCGCCGTCGTGGGCCGCATGGTCAGCGACAGCTTTGCCGGCATCGCGCCGGCCAGCGCGCCAGGCTTCGTCGTGGCGGAGCTGCTTGGCGCCGCGCTGGCCGCGGGCGTCGCCCGCTGGTTGGCGGCGCCCGAGGCCGCGATGGACCGTTGACAGCCGCCGTCGTCGGCCCGAGGCTGGCGCCATGAAGATCCGCACCGTCACGCCTGCCGATGCCGCTGCGCTTGCGGCCATCTACGCGCCCGTCGTCCAGCACACGGCCATCTCCTTCGAGACCGAGCCACCCGATGCGGCCGAGATGGCTGCCCGCGTCGTGAAGACGCTCCCCGCGCTGCCGTGGCTGGTGGCCGAGGACGCGGTCGGCCGTGTCGTCGGTTATGCCTATGCCGGCAGGCACCGCGAGCGCACGGCCTACCAGTGGTCGGTGGACACGACCGTCTACGTCCGCGAGGACCGCCGCGGCCAGGGCGTGGGCCGCGCGCTCTACGGTGAGCTGCTGCCCTTGCTGGCCGACCTGGGCTACTGCCAGGCGTTCGCCGGCATCGCGCTGCCCAATGCGGGCAGCGTGGGCCTGCACGAGGCGATGGGCTTCATGTCGCTGGGCGTCTTCCGTGATGTCGGGTTCAAGCACGGCGCCTGGCGCGACGTCGGCTGGTGGCAGAAGACGTTGCGACCGCTGGAGGAAGAGCCGACCGTGCCGCGGTCGTTTGCCGAACGCACCCCATCCCGCGGCTGACACCCCCGCCCCGGGCATGACACAAATCACGCGGCGTGCGGCCGGCGATGGCCAATGGCTCCTTTGGGCGATGGCGCTGCCCCAGCGTGGGGCAACACTGGTCCCGTCAAGCCCCAGGACCTTCTCTTCATGACCCCCGCGCCGCGCACCCCGCGCCACGACCCCTACCGCTTCATCCACAAGGGCCTGCGAGCCGCCCTGTTCGGCACCGTGCAGGCCCTCGGCCAGGCCGACCCGGCCGACGACGCAGCGCTGGCCGCCGCGCTGGACGGCGCCGACGACCTGCTGACGCTGCTGCTGGAACATCAGCGGCAGGAGAACCACTGGTTCCATGTCGCCATCGAGGCACGCCGGCCCGGGGCGGCGCAGGCACTGGGCGACGAGCATGCCCGGTCGCGCGAATCGCTGACCGACCTGCAGGACGACGTGCAGCACCTGCGCCGTGCCGGGCCGGCGTCGCGCGGCACGCAACTGCACTGGCTCTATCAGCGCTTCTGCGCGGTGGCGGCCGAGCAGCTGGTCCACATGGCCCGGGAGGAAGCTGAACTCAACCCGGTGCTGTGGCAGCTGTACAGCGACGACGAACTGCGCGCGCTCCAGCAGCAGCTGCTGGCGGCGTCGGAGCCGCGGCTGCTGCGGCTGCTGGTGCGGTGGATGAGCCAAGCGCTGGCGCCGCGCGAGCTGGCAGGCCTGTTGGCGCTGGCGCGCCGCATGGCGCCGGACGAGGCGTTCCAGGCGCTGATGGCCGATGTCGAGGCGCTCTCGGTCCCGGCGCGCTGGGCAGCCGTGCAAGTCGCGCTGGCGGACCGGCGCTAACCGCGAGGAGCGCGCAACACCTGCTGCAAAAAAAGGCAGCGCGCCACCATAATCCGCGCCACCATGGCCGCAGCCGACGCGCCCACCCGTCCGAGCTTCCCTGTCACGAAGATCCGCCGCCCGCTGTTGCGCGGCGGCTTGGTGGACCGTTCGCGCCTGGAGGACGACATCGCGCAGGCACTGACCCATGGCGGCGTCACTCTGCTGTGCGCGCCGGCCGGTTGGGGCAAGACGGTCGCGCTGGCCCGCGCCGTCGCGCGGCTGCCGGCGGGCGCTGCGCTGGCCTGGGTGTCGCTGGACGAAGACGACGACGTGCCCCGCCTGTTGGGCTGCCTGCTGGCAGCGCTGGACCCGTTCGACCTGCCCTGGCGCATCGACCCTGACGCGCTGGCCGCGATGGCCATGCAACCCGCCCACCTGCGCCGCGTGGCTGACGAGCTGCTCAACGCGCTGGCAGCAGCCGACGTGCCGCATGGCGTGCTGGTGCTGGACGACCTGCACCGCGTGCGCGAGGCGCCCGCCTTCGAGCTGCTGGACATGCTGGCCCAGCAGCTGCCGCCGCCGTGGACGCTGGCCCTGGCCACCCGGGTGGACCCGCCGCTGGCGCTGGCCCGGCTGCGCGTGCGCGGCGAGCTCAGCGAGTTTCGCCAGCCGGTGCTGGCGTTTGTGCCGGCTGAGATCCAGGCGCTGCGCGACCTGCTGGGCCAGCCCGGCGTGGCGGCGCCCGCCGGTGATGAGCTGCTGGCGCGCACCGAAGGCTGGCCCGCGGGCCTGCGGCTGTGTCTGTCCACCGGCCGCGCCGGCAGCGCGCCGGGCGGCGAGGCGCAGCGCCTGGTCTTCGCTTACCTGGCCGAAGAGATCTTCGCCACGCTGCCGGCCGAGCTGCGGGAGTTCCTGCTCCAGGTGTCGGTGTTGCACGAGCTGCGCGCCAGCCGCTGCGCCGCGGTCGCGCAGGACCCGCGCGCGCTGCAGCGGCTGGAGGACATCGAGCGTCGCGGTCTGTTCGCCAGCGTGCTGGACGTGGGCGACGAACTGACGTTGAAGCTGCACGACCTGTTTCGCGACTTCCTGCAGGACCGACTGCGCCGCGAGCAGCCCGAGGCCTGGTGCGAGTTGCTGCGGCGGGCCGCTGCCGGCGAGACCGACCCGCTGCGCCGCATCGCCTACATGCTGCAGGCGGGCGACTGGGACGCCGCCGAGCGGCAACTGGTCGACGCCACGCCGGGCCTGCTGCCCCAGGGTGGCGGCGCGCAGGCGCTGCGGCTGGCCGAACAGTTCCCGCCCGAGCGCCAGGCCACGTCGCCCCGCCTGGCACTGGTGCGCGGGTTGGTGGCCTTTCCGGGCTTTGCGTGGCGCACGATGCAGGAGGCCATGCAATGCGCCGTGGACGGCTTCGAGCGCGCCGGCGAGGCCGGGCCGCTGGCCCAGGCCCGCGCCTTCAACGCGCTGGCGCTGACGGCCACCGGCCGTGTCGACGACGGCCGCGCCGAGCTGGAGGCCATCGGACCGCTGCCGCCGGTGCTGGCCTTGCAGGCGCAGGTGCAGGTGGGGCGCTACTGGTCCACCGGCGCGCTGGGCCCCGCGGACGGGCCGGCCAGCTGCGTGCGCCACCTCGTAGACATCCTCGCCAACGGCGCACCGCCGTCGCTGTGGTTCAGCTGTGCGCCGCACTTCATGCTCATCGGCCGTGCTGGCATGAACGCCGCGCTGGCGCAGTACGTCTCCATGGCGCGCGCGGTGGCCGGCGACGGCCATGCGCCGCTGCGCGCCGTGGCCAACATCCTGGACGCCTGGCTGCTGATGTGGCGCGGCGAGCTCGATGCGGCCGAGGCCCGCTTCGCCGAGGTGGACGGCGACAACCGCTGGCTCGGGGAGCCGCGCAACCTGCGCATCCCCATCCTCGCGTTCCGCGCCGTGCGGCATGCGTTGCGTGGCGACGTCGAACCCTTCCGTGCGCTGGGCGTGGAGGTGCTGGCCGATGTCGACGGCGACCCGCAGCGGCGCGGCACCTGGCGCGGTGTCTACCTCTACATGCAGGCGCGCATGGCCGCCGGCCTGGAGGACTGGGACACGGCCGGCTGCATGTACGGCGAGCTGCTGCGCACGCCCGCCGCGCAGGAGTGGCCCTATCTGGCGCATGCGCGCGCCGCGGTGGGCGCGCAGTTCGCGCTGCGCGACGGCCGGCTCGACGCCGCGCTGCAGGCCCTGCGCCCTGCCGCGGCCGTGGCGCACGAGATCGACAGCTTCGGCCTGCATGCCACCGCCTGCCTGCTGCTCGCGCAGGCCGAGCTCAGCGCCGGCGATGCGCCCGCAGCGGCGCGGGCGCTAGCCCCGCTGCTCGGCGCCCAGGGCCGCGACGAGTTGGGCGGCGTGCTGCTGACCGGCGCCAGCGTGCTGCGTGCGCTGGTGGGCGCCGACTGGCGCGGCGCGCTGGACGGCCGCGGCCTCGCGGTGCTGCAGCGCTGGCTGGCGCTCAGCGAAGGCCTGCGCGGAGCGCGCCCGGCCGCCGAGCGCGAAGCCCCGGCGCCCGCCGTGCGCGGCCTGGCCGTGCATCCGTTGAGCGAGCGCGAGCTGGAGGTGCTGCAGCGCATCGCCGAGGGCGACAGCAACAAGCTCATCGCCCGGCAGCTGGACCTCAGCCCCCACACCGTCAAGCGCCACGTGGCCAACATCCTCGACAAGCTGGCTCTGGCGTCGCGCGGGCAGGCGGCGGCGTGGTACCGGGCAAACGAGGCCCGGCTCTAGGGGGCGACATCGGCAGGTCATCCGGCCGCTGGCGTTCAGTCCAGCGGCCAGGGCGCGGGCTTGGGCAGCCCTCTCGCTGGGCCAGCGTCACCGGTGTGCACGGCCCGGTCGGCCTTCGTGCCACCGGCCTCCCGCCACCACGGCGCCAGCCGCTCGCCATGTTCCGGCTCCATGGCCTCGCCGAGGCGCGGCATCAACAGCTGGGCGCCCTGCCGCGGCCCCAGCTGCAGCAGCGTCTCGGCCGGCTCGTCCCAGTCGTGCAGTGCCAGCGAGAACGTGCCCCAGTGCACCGGCAGGAAGGCGCCGCCGCCGAGGTATTGCAGCGCCTTCAGCGCATTGTCGGGGCCGAGGTGGATGTCGCCCCACGAGGGGTGGAAGGCGCCCACCTCCAGCATGACGAGGTCGAACGGCCCGAAGCGCTGGCGGATGGCGGCGTACTCGGGCGTCAGCCCCGTGTCGCCGCTGAAGAACACGCGGTGCTTCGGCGTCTCGATGACTTGGGACGACCACAGTGTCGCGTTGCGGTCCGTCATCGACCGGCCCGAGAAGTGCTGCGACGGCGCGGCGTGGATGCGCAGCTCGGCCGCTGGTGCCTGCCAGTGCTCCCACCAGTCCAGCTCGACGATGCGCTCGGCCGGCACGCCCCAGGCCTGCAGGTGGGCGCCGACGCCCAGCGACGTGATGAAGGGCACCTCCTGTAGCGTCACCAGCTCGCGGATCGTGCCGAGGTCCAGGTGATCGTAATGGTCATGTGAGATGACGACGGCGTCCAGTGGCGGCAGCGCCTTCAGCGCGAGCGGCACAGGCTGGAAGCGCCTCGGCCCGGCCAGCTGCGACGGCGACGCCCGCTTGCCCCAGACCGGGTCGGTCAGCACGCGCAGCCCGTCGATCTCGATCATCACCGTGGAGTGGCCCAGCCACGTGGCGCGCAGGCCGCTGCCGGCGGGCTTGAGCCAGGCGTCGCGCGGGTCGAGCGAGGGCAGCGGCCCGGCCGGCTTGCGGCGGTCGCCCCCGCGCAGGAAGTCACCCACCGACGGCCGCTCCGTGTGGTCACGCAGGCCGGGCAGGATGGGATGAACGTTGTGGAAGCCCTCGCCGCGGTCCGTGACGCGGTAGCGTGGGGACGCCCGCATGCGTTCGAGGCGCAGGCCAGAGGCGCGTTTGCCGAGGGATTTCATCGGTGAGCCGAAGCAGCTGCAAGGCCTGTCGATCTGGCGGCGGAAGCAGGCGTTTCAAGCCCATGCGCCGACCGCGCCTTCAGGCATTGCTCGTCGCCCGGCTGCACGCCGCGGCAGGTGCTGGAACGCTGTTCGTAGATGCCGCAGCTGACCGACTGCCCCACCTCGCCCTGCAGGGCGATGCAGCGCACAGGCCGCGCCTCGGTGCCGGCCATGCAGCGGTGCAGCTTGCCCACCGGCCGCGTCAGCGCTGCAGGCACCGTGCCGCCCGGCGCGTCGTCGGCCTCCGCCCAGTAGAAGGACACGCGGAAGACGGCGCAGCAGGCCCCGCAGCGCTGGCAGTCGAGATCGGCGGTGCTCATGGCGGCGATTGTGCAAGCGTCATCGCGCCGGCTCTTGAATCCGCCGGAGGCGGCGGCATGTGGGGATCATCGACTTTCAGGAGCCCTCCCGTGCCGCCCGTCGTCCGCCTTGCCGTCCCCGCCGAACTGCTGTCGCTCGTGCGCCTCGCGCAGTTGCTCGAAAGCGTGGAGCACCAGGCCGTCGACCCGCATCAGTACCGCCTGCTGGCCGAGAAGCTCATGGGCGAGCTGCGCGAGCACCAGGGCCACGAAGCGCTGCCGGGCCTGCTGGACCACTTTCCCGCCGCCGCCGAGGTCTACGAGAACCTGCAGTACGGCCACGCCGGCTTGGTGCGGGCGCCGCTGGAGATGTCGCTGACGTCGGAGCTGGCGGCGCGGGAGCTGCTCGGCCGCATCCGCCGCGGCGCTTGACGCCTGGTCAGGCGCGCCTGAGCGCGAGCTGGAACACGACGCCATCGTCCGCATTCCGCGCGGCGATGCTGCCGCCCATCTTGGCGAGATACGTCTTGGCCACGAACAGCCCCTGGCCGCGGCGCTGGCCGTCCTGCGGTTCGGCATCGCTTACGCCGTAGTCGAAGATGCGCGCGAGCTGGTCTTCGGCGATCTGCGGACCCTGGTTGTGGATGTCGACGGCGGCCATGTCACCGTCCAGTCGCAGCGCCAGCGTGACGGGCGTGCCGGGCACGCGATAACGGTCGGCGTTGGTCAGCACATGCGTGATGGCGTCTTCCAGCGGGTATTCGTCGGCCTGCACCCACACCGGCTCTGCCGCGGGCGTGTAGGCCACGCCGGCAATGCCGGCATAGGCCGCGTTCTCGGCCACGCCGCGCAGGAAGGCGTCCAGGTCCAGCCGGCCCACGGCCAGCGTTGCGGCGGCCAGTGCCTCGCTGGGTGAGGCCTGGCCGTAGAGTACCTTCACGGCCTGCTGCATGCGCTGCACATAGCGGCGGCTGGGGTCGTCGTCCGACCGGTGCAGCAGCATCAGCGACTGCAGCGGCGACATGATCTCGTGTCCCACGGCGTGCCATTGGTCGTGCTCGCGTTCGGCCCGCAGCTGCTCGCGGTGCAGGCTGTCCTTCACGCGCTGCATCAGGTCCGTCAGCACGCCGGCCAGGATGCCGACCTCGTCGCGCCCGCGCAGGTCGGCCACGTCCAGCGTGCCCAGCTCGAAGCGCTCCTCGGGCTTCTGCAGCCGGTGCGACAGCGCGGCGGCGCGCTTGGTCAGTGTCGCGACGCGGCGGATCAGCCCCATCTCGATGATGAGCCATGCCAGCGCAATGGCCGCCAGCATCGCGCCCACCGGCCAGGCCAGCCGCGCGGCGCTGGCGCTCAAGGACCGGTCCAGCCCCTGCAGGTCGCCGGCCAGCGTGACGTCGAAGCGGCCCATTGGTGTCGTCACCGTGTCGCGGGCCTTCAGCGTGCGTGGCGCCTCGGGCGCGGGCAGGTGCTGGATCAGCGTCGTCAGCCAGGGTGACGGCGGCGCCGTGGTGTCGTCGGCGCCCTGCAGCAGAGCGACGACGTTGCTGCCGCGCGTGATGGTCAGCGTCTCGCCTGGCGCCAGCGCGCTGGCGAGCTTGGCGAGGGTCAGCGGCGGCTGCGCGCCCGGCGTCGCGCTGTCGAACAGCACCGCGTCATCCGGGCCCAGCAACGCCAGCCGCAGCCCCGTGCGCGGCAGGTCGGCCGGTGGCCATTGCGGACCGCCGGGGCGGAACAGCGCCTCGCGGAAAGCGTCCACAGGCAGGCGTACGGAGACGGTCGTGCGGCGCACGCAGGGCTCGCCGGCTTCCGTCTTGCCGAGGCAGGGCCCCTCGCGCCAGACCCAGCCGCGGAAGTCGCGCTGCGGCCGCGCCTTGGGTGGCAGCGTCGTCGTGTTGCCGCTGCCAGCCAGCGTGAAGCCGGGCAGCTGGCCGCGCTGCGCGTCGAGCATCTCCACGGGCGCCAGCCAGTCCTGCTCGCTGCCGCCCTGCTGCAGGCGGATGTGCACGCGGTGCAGCCCGGCCAGGTCCAGCGCGCCGCGCTCGCGGGCCACGAGTGGCGGTGCGTCCAGCGTCGCGACGAGGTAGACGAAGCCGCCCGCGTACGCATTGCTGCCCACCGCTGCGCACAGGCTCGCGCCGCCGGGGTATTGCAGGCCGCAGCCCGCCATCTCGACGGCGCGCTGGGCCTTGGTCGCATCGTCGAAGTCGATGGCCGCGAACGGCAGCACGCGCGGTGCCACCCAGCCGGCGTCCACCTGGCTGGGCTCGGGGTTCAGCAGCGCGAGCTGGCCGGACGGATGCCGCAGCTGCGCGACGATCTCACCCAGCGACTTGGCGAACGTCTGCTCGTAGCGCTGCGCATTGCGCTGGCGCTCCTCGTTCAGCAGCGCTAGCGCGAGGGCCAGCGTGGCCAGCGCCAGTGCGATGAAGACGAGGTGGAAGACGATGCGGTTGCGGAAGGCCGCGACGCCGAGGCGCGGCACGTCGGGCAGAGGCAGCTCGACGCGGCCGAGCTTCATCCGCCAGACCAGCGGAACCCGCGCATCGGGATGTTCTCGATGCCATCGAAGCTCGGGTCCACGTCGCGGAAGGCGTCGCGGATCGTGGCAACGTGCTTGCGCACATTGTCGCGGTTGCGGCCGCTCTTCACGACGTCGAACAGCTCTTCATAACTGACCACCTCGCCGGAGCGCGCATGCAGCGTCGCGAGGATGCGCTGGGCCGTCAGCGGCAGGTTGATGCGCTGGCCGCGCCACATCGGCGTGCGCTGCTTCAGCGGGTCCAACTGCAGGCTGTCGTCGGCCCTGGCGGCCGGCTTGGGTGCGGGCTCCTTGAGGCGCGCGGTGCGCAAGATGTCCAGGAACGTCTCGACGAACTCGGCCTCGTCGAAGGTCGTCTTCTGCAGGTAGTCCCAGGCGTCCAGCGCCTTCATGATGCTGCGATAGATCGCCGCCGGCATGGCCGACACGACCAGCACCGGCGTGCCCAGGCCCTGCTTGTTGATCTCGTTGATCAGCGCCACGCCGGCATTGCGTTCGCGGCCGAGCTCGATGTCGAGCACGACGAGGTCGTAGCGTTCGCAGCTCAGCGCGGCTTCCGCCGCGTCGCGGTCGAAATGCTGGTCGACCACCAGCTCGGGGCGGGCGGCGCGGATCCAGCCCGTGAGTTGCGCGCTGGTGGTGGGGTCGTCTTCGATGACGGCGATCCGGGGCATGGCGGTCAGTGACGAAGGGACAAGTACGGAACGCTGAAGCGCTCGGCGAGCGCGCCGAGGCGTTTGTCGGCGGTCCAGAGGCGAGCCCCTGGGGTCATGAGCGTTGACGCCAACAAGTTCAGGTCGATCCAGCCGCACCCGAGCCCGAACAGTTGTTCCCGCTCGATGAAGGCCAGGACCTCTTGCAACTTCGCCTGCTGAGGCTGCTGGAGCGTCTCGAGGTCTGAAAGCGTCTGGCTCCGCTGCGGTGGGGCACCGCAGGCCACCTCGCCGAGCACAAGGGGATGAATCAGCACGCGATCCTGCACCAGCAGCGCTATCAAGGTGCCGTTGGGCTGCCGGAAATGATCGACCCAGACGGAGGTGTCGACAACGACACCGCTCATGACTTGCTGGTGTCTCGTTGCCGCGGAATGTCCTTCATCTCTGGGGCACTGCCGCCGAGAGCGCCGAGCCGCTTTGCCGCCTGCACGCGCACGAATGTCTTGATCGCTTCGCGGAAGAGATCTGCCTTGTCCATGGCCGGATCGGCCACCTCCAACGCCTTCTCGTACAGCGCGTCTTCAATGGTCACTGTGGTTCGCATGACCAACCTTGTCATCATGAATGATGCGAGTTTGCATCAATCCTGATGGCACCTCAAGCGCGGCGGCCCCGGTCCGGGAAATGCAGTGCGAGGGTGATCTCGACAACAGCCTCGCCTGTTTCGGCCCGTCGTCGAACAGGAACCGGGCAATGGACGCGAGCGTCGTATGGGCGCCGTAGCGGTTGTACGACTTGGCCATCAGACAAAGCTTCATGTTCGGACAGGCACCAGCCGCCAATGGCCGAACGGGTTGGCGTACAGCGAGTCGGCGTCGTACTCGGGGCCTGCGTCGTCGAGCACGCGATAGGCGGGCTCGTCCTGCGCTGTCGAGAAGGTCTGGCCTGCACGGACGGTGGGGGACTCGGTGAACAGATATCGCGTGAAGACGCGCAGCAGCTCGACGGCGCCAGCGGCGTCGCCGTCGTTCTCAACGATGGCGTCGCGCAGACCGAGGTTGTGCATGCCGCACGAGTAGACCTGCGGGCCGGTGATGTAGAGCACGTAGGCGCGGTGCGCGCTGAACAGGTGGAGATCGGCGCACAGCTCGCGCCAGGCGTCAGGCGGATGCGCGACGCCGCTGCTCTCTACCTTGACGCCCAGGCCGCCCGCATCCAGCAGGGCAGCCGCTGCCTGCATGAGCGCCTCGGCCTGGAGGGCCGTGCCACCGCCGGCCACCAAGTAGACGACCGAGGCATGGCCGTCGATACGGCGCATGTCGGGTGTGTCGGCCCAGTGCGGGCCCGCCGCACGGAAAGCGCCGCCTATGCGCGGGTCGGCAGCCTGGAAGTCCAGCTCGCAGTGGGTCTTCGTCTCCATGTGCATGAGCACCTGGCCGGCAAACAGGTAGCCGCTGTGGCTGTGGACGATCCGCTCGATCAGCGCTGCCCTTGACGACCAGGGGCCGGGGACGCAAAGGACGGTCAGCACCGGGGCGCCGCGTTCAGGCATGTTGAATCCATTGCCGCACGACCGACTGCAACGCCGGCAGCTTGGCGGCGAAGTCGTCGGCGGAGGCGAACACCACCTGGGCGCGGTCACGCCCCAGCCATTGGAGGAGGCCGTCGGGGTCCGCAATGGCCAGGCCGCCTTCGGGCAGTTCGCGGACCTTGGCGCCGAGGTGCAGGACGATGCTGAAGCCGTTCTTGGCGCGCAGGTGCGTGGTGGCGAAGTACACACCCGTGCGCCAGCTCGGCGCGTTCCACTTGATGCCCTCGGCGATGCCGCGGTCGATGGCCAGCATGGCCTGCCGCAGCGTCTCGATCTGTGCCTTGCAGGGGTGGTCGAGCGCCGCCATGAACCTGTCGACGGCGGTCGTCGTGTCGGCAGCGGTCAGCGTGCCCATGGCGGCAGCGCCTCAGCCCCCGATCACCCCGCACGCCACCCGCGCCCCGCCGCCGCCGAGCGGGGCGGGATGGTCGGCGTGGTTGTCGCCGCCGGCGTGGATCATCAGCGCGCGGTTCTTCACGTCGGCCAGCTTCAGGCGCGGCGCGAGCACGGGCGATGTGGCGCTGCCGTCGGCGGCGACGAACAGTGGCGGCAGGTCGCCCAGGTGACCGTCGCCCCAGGGCTCGCCGTGCTTCTTGGTGCCGGCCGGGTCGAGGTGGCCGCCGGCGGCGAAGGCGGGCACGGTGGTGCCGTTGTTGTCGCCGGGTGCGCAGGACGGCTTCTCGTGCACGTGGAAGCCGTGCTGGCCCGGCGGCAGGCCCTTAAGGTCGGGGTAGAAGGCCAGGCCGTAAGGCGTCTCGGTGATGCGCACGCTGCCGACCGCGGCGCCGTCGCCGGTCTTCTCGGCGAGATGGACGGGCACGGTGACGTCCGCGGCGAAGGTGCGGGTCGCGATCAGGCAGGCGGCGGCCAGGAGGGCGTGCTTCATGGGGAGGCTCCGGGGGGCGGGAATGCGCTGAGGATAGCGGCCGGCGCTGCGCGCCGCGTCCCTTCTTTCAGGCCGGTTTCACCGGCAGTGCCGCGTTCTGCGTTAGCCACGCGGCCATGACCGGGTCGCTGACGACGTACCGTCGGCTGCCCGGCTCGCGCTCCAGCAGGCCGCGATCCACCAGCGTCTCCACGGCCCGCGTGATGCTGGACGGCTGCACCTTGGCCTGTCCCAGGTCGACGGCGGCCTGCTGCAGCGTGGCTGCGGCGGTGAGTGGCAGGCCAGCATGCGCGGTGCGCAGTGCGAAGCGCTGCAGGTCCGTTAGGCCCGCCCACGCGGTGGACCAGGTGTTGACGGCCTTCGGATCCAGCATCGCGGCCAGGCCGTCCTCGACGCTCCAGCCGGGCTTGCTCATCGCGTTGCCCACGGCGTTCAGGAAGGGTGCCGGTTGGTGGCCCACGGCCTCCAGCACGCGCAGCGCGATCGCCTGGTTCAGGTCGCGCTGCGTGGCGGCGGCGTACTGCCTGGCCACGTGGCCGACGAAGTCCTCCTGTAGCAGCGGATAGGGCTCGGCGTTGGCGAAGTTGTAGAGCGGCGTCTGCGCGCGGCTGAACATCTCCAGCAGCAGCGTCTGGCTGGAGCCGCTGAACACGACGCCGACCCTGTCCGAGACCTGCGTCAGTCCAGCACGCAGCGCGGCGGCGATGGCGTCGGCGTCCGGCGCCTCGGCCACGGCCTGGAACTCGTCGAACACCAGCACCAGGTCGCGCCCGGCGGCTTCCAGCAGGCTGGTCAGCAGTGCGTCGAAGGCGAGGAAGGGGTTGTCGGGGATTTTGCGCTGGCCGACCTCGCCCAGCTCCAGCGACAGCCCGGCCGCGCCGATCTTGCGCACCGGCGTGCGGGCCAGCCGCCTGCCCGGCTGGCCGGGCGACAGCAGCAGGCCCTCCAGCGTCTTGTTCAGCGCGTAGTTGATGCTGTGCAGCGGGCGGGCCTTGTCCAGCCAGCACTCGACGTATAGGGGCAGTGCGCCGGCCTTGTCGATGGCGGGCATGACCTCCTCGCGCAGCAGCGTCGTCTTGCCCGTCTGGCGTGGGCCGAACATCGCGATGCGCTCGTGCCGCAGCAGGCGCTGCGCCAGCGCCTGGGCCAGCTTCGGGCGGTTGTAGTGCCAAAGCAGCGTGAGGTCGTTCATCGCGTTCGCAGTCCTTGCTGGGTTGTGGAATTTACGCACATGTGCGTAAAACCGCAAATCGACCAGGCCGACGGCGGAAGATTCCTTCCAGCCGGACGGAAGACTCCCGCCCCGCGTAGCGCTCGTCCCTTCCTGCCCGGACGGGAACCATGGCGGCCAGGCATCGACGACCGATGCCCTCGCCCCAGGAGCCCACCATGCTGCAACGCCTCAAGACCCTCGCCGCCGCCCTCCGCCAGGCTTTCGCCCATGGGGCGCGCCGCACGGCCGAGGCCACGCCCACCGCCGCCCGTTCGCTGCGCCGCGCGCTGCCACCGCTGCTCATCGTCAGCGCCGCGACGGCCGCCGGCTATGCCCTCGTCATGCACCCACCGTTCCAGGCCGTGCCGCGCGGCCAGGCGGCGCTGCGCACCAACCAGTTCAGCGGTGGCACGGCCGAGTTCCGCGACGGCAGCTTCATGCGCATCCCCGGGCTGCACGAGGTGCGCTTCTTCCCGCTGCGCGACCAGAGCTTCCACCCCGCGTCGCTGGCCAAGGCCACGGGCCCGTCGCCGCTGCAGTCGGTGGAAGGCTTGTCGCTGGGCCTGGACATGAACGTCCGCTGGGCCGTGGACCCGGCGCGGCTGCCGGAGCTGGCGCGCAAGCTGCCCGACGACATCGAGGCCGACGTCATCACGCCGGCCGTGCAGGCCGTCGTCTACAAGCAGATCGCCAAGCACACGGTGCGCGAGATCTTCTCCAGCCAGCGCGCCGAGATCGCCGCGGCGCTGGAGGCCGAGCTGCGCGCCAAGCTCGCGCCGGACGGCATCCAGCTCAAGGGCCTGCAGCTCGGCTCGGTGGACCTGCCGCCCGACTACCGCCGTGGCATGGACCGCCTGCTGGCCGACAGCCTGGCCAGCGAGCGCATGCGCTACACGCTGGAGATCAGCGAGAAGAAGGTCAAGGAGACCGAGCTGGAAGCCGCGGCCGACAAGGTGCGCCGCGAGACCGCCGCCGAGGCGGCCGGGCGCGAGCAGATCATCGCGGCCAGGGCGCAGGAAGAGGCGATGAAGCATGTGCTGCCCTTCAAGGAGAAGCAGATCCAGCAGCGCGCGCTAGAGGCCCAGGCCGACAGCGCCGCGCGCATCCAGCAGGCCGAAGGCGCCGCCAAGGCGCGCCGCATCGAGATCGACGCCGAGGCCGCCGCGCGCCAGAAGCTGGCCGACGCCGAGGCCTATCGCCTCGCGCAGGTTGGCAAGGCCAATGCCGCGCAGATGGCCACCGAGGGCGAGCTGCTGACCCGCCACCCGCTGCTGGTGCAGAAGGCCATGGCCGACAAGCTGTCGGACAAGGTGCAGGTCATCATCGCCCCGCCCGGCTCGGGCGGCTTCATCGGCAGCGCGCTGCTGGCCGGCACATCGCCCAAGGCCGCCGCGGCCGAAGCCGGCACCACGGAGAAGGAGTAAGCCGCCATGCGCCGCTATGCCCTGACCGTCGCGACCGCGATGTTGGCCGCCGTCGTCATCACCCGTGCCGAGGCCGCCGACTTCCCCCGTGCCGGCCTCGTCGTGCAGGACGCCCCGCTGCGCGGCGCGCCGCGCGACACCGCGTCGCTGCAGGCCCAGATGGGCCGCGGCGAGGCGCTGGAGATCCGCGCCGAGCGCGGTGACCACTGGCAGGTGTGGGACTACCGCCGCGAGCGCGGCGGCTGGATGCGCAAGGGCCAGGTGCTCGTCATGCCGCGCGGCGAGGCCGCGACGGCCGAGCTGCTGTCGCAGCTGCGCCTGGCGCGCCAGCAATGGGGCACCGAAGGGTTGGGCCTCGGCCTGGCCGCCGCCTACATCCAGGCCGCCACGCCCGACGAGCTGGCCGGCCCCGGCGGCGCCGAGGCGCTGGAGGCCATGGGCACGTTCGCCGAGCGCATCGCCGACCGCGCGTCGCAGCCCGCGGCCAAGCCCACCGAGGGCCAGCTCGGCGCGCAGATCGACGTGGCCGCGCGCTACGGCTTGAAGTTCATGCAGTTCGAGACGGCCGAGGACGGTCGCGTGCAGGTCTGCTACGAGGGCGAGGCCTTCCGCCGCATGCTGGCCACGGCCGCCACGCCCGAGCAGCGCGTGCGTGCAGCGCTGGCCTTGACGCGGTCCGACTGCCTGGACCCACGCGCCACGCCGCGCGAGGCCGAGGCACGCGACCAGTGGCGCCAGCAGGTGCTGGCCCAGGTCGATGCCGCGACGCTGCCGCCGCACTGGAAGAACCGCCTGTTGATGCGCCGCGCGTCCGTCGATGCAAGCCTGGCGTTCGCCCAGGCTCGGCGCGGTGCGGCGGCCGATGCGGCGCCGGCGCTGGCCGAATTCGCCGGCATCGCACCGAGCGAGCTGACGGAAGACGACCAGGCCGCCTATGCCGACGCCGCAATGCGCGTCAATGCCGCCCGCTGGCTGGGTGCGCCGGCCGTGGCGCGCGACTTCGGCGCCGTGCAGATCGCGCTGCAGCCGGGCGCCGACGGTGAGCGTTGCGTGGAGCTCAGGGCCGGCGGCAAGCTGGCGGCGCGTCGCTGCAGCTATGGCCAGGTGTCGCTCGCGTCTGCCACGCTGAATCGCGAGGGCCGCGCGCTTGCCCTGGCCGTGCAGCCACTGGACGGCTGGCGCGAGCTGTGGCTGTTCCAGAAGGACAGGGATGGCTGGCGCATCGACGTGATGCCGCCCGCGCCGGCGCAGCCCGGCCTGGGCGTGGCCGAGTTCGCCGGCTGGGTGCCGGGCGGTGCGCAGCTGCTGGTGGCGCGCGAGTTCCGCGCCGATGGCAAGTACCGCCGCAGCTTCGAGGTCGTGTCGCTGGCCACGCTGGCCACCGAGCGCCAGTCGCCCGAGCCGGCGCTGCTGGGCGCCTTCCAGCGCTGGAGCGACCCGGCCTGGCGTGGCGCGTCGCCGGTGCGCCGTTAGGCGACGGTGGCGGGGAGCGCCTCGGCCAGCGCCGAGTTGCCCAGCAGCGGCAGCAGCAGCCGCAGCACCGTGCCCTGCCCGGGCGTGCTCTCCAGCGTCAGGCTGCCGCCCAGCAGCCCGTGCACGAGGCTGTGCGCGACGAACAGGCCCAGCCCACTGCCGCCCTGGCCGAAGGTCGTCGAGAAGAAGGGCTCGAAAGCCCGGGCCACGTCGCCGGCGGGCATGCCGGCGCCATCGTCGCGCAGTTCCAGCGTCAGCCGCTGCGCGCCGTCGCGGCGCGCGGTGACGGTGATGCGCCCGGCCGCGGTGCGGAAGCCGTGCACGCAGGCGTTCTCCAGCAGCTGCTCCAGCACTTGCTGCAGCACCTCGGCATAGCCCTCCAGTGCCAGGCCGGCCGGCACGTCGCAGGCCAGCTCCACATGCTCCACCTCGAGGCGGGTCTTCACGCGCGCCCACGCCTGCAGCACGGCGTCGCGCAATTCGAAGCTCGAGCGCTCCGCGCGGCCGCTGCCTTCGGTCAGCTGCCGGAAGCGATTGACGAGGCTCAGCGCCCGCGAGACGTTCTGTTCCACCAGCGCCGTGCCCGAGCCCGTGCGCGCCACCCAGTCGGCCAGCTCCTGGCGCTTCAGCGGCGCGCCGCCGTCCATGCGGCCGGCGAACTCCGCGCTGCCGGCGCGCAGTGCGCTGATGCCCAGCAGCGCATTGCCCAGCGGCGTGTTCATCTCATGGGCGATGCCGGCCAGCAGCTGGCCCAGCGCAGCCACCTTCCGCGTGTTGACCAGTTCGTCCTGTGCTGCCAGCAGTTCGCTCGTGCGTCGGGCGACCTGCTCCTCCAGCCATTGCGACGCGCGGCGGCGCTCCTCGGCGCGGCGCTCCTGGTCGATGGCGATGCCGGCCAGGTGTGTGGCGGTGTCGAGCGCCGCCAGCTCCTCGGTGCTGGGCCGGCGCACCTCGCGGTAGTACATCGCGAAGCTACCCACCACCTGATGTCCCGGCCCGTGGATGGGCGCCGACCAGCACGCCCTCAGGCCATGCGGCAGCGCCAGGCCTCGGAAGTCGGCCCACAGCGGATGCGTGGCGATGTCGTCGACGATGACGAGACGGTCGTCGTGCATCGCCGTGCCGCAGGAGCCCACGTTGGGGCCGATCTCGGCGCCCATCAGCGCCTGCAGATAGGCGGCCGGCAAGCGCGGCCCAGCACCGCCGCTGATGTGCCGGCGGTCCAGGTCGAGCAGCAGCACCGAGCAGTACAGCCCGTCGAAGGGCGCCTCGATGAGCGCCGTCAGCCGGTTCAGCACGGCCTGCAGCGGCTCGCCAGCCGCCACCATCTCCAGCAGCTGGTGGCGCGTCTGGTTCAGCGCCTCGGTGAACTGCACGCGGCTCAGGTCCACGAGGCAGGCGGTGACGGCCGCATGAGCCTCGGAACCGGGCCTCATCAGGTGCAGCTCATGCGTCCGGGCCTGGCCGTCACGGGTCTCGAACTGCCAGGGCAGGCTCATCGCGCCGCCGGGCGGCAGGCGCTCGACGAAGCCGGCCAGCGCCTCGGCCGAGTCGCGGCCATCGGGTTGCCGGGATGGGCAGAGGCGGGCGAGCGGCAGGCCGCGCAGCGCCTGGATGTCGTGGCCCAGCACCCGGGCCTCGGCGGACGCAACGCCGATCACCGGCAGCGCCGGCGTGGCCTCCAGCTGAAGTACTGCGACATGGGTCTTGTCGTCCATCCCGGCCTCCGCTCGGTTGCGGGCTTATGCTGCCCTTTCCGATGACTAACTGTGCCCCATCCGGGCGCTGCGGGCCAACTTTCGTCGCCCGGCGCCGTCCGGCGCCAGAATCGTGGCTTCAGCCCCACGGTCACACCACCATGCCCCAGATGCTGCTCATCATCGAACCTCCCGGCCAGCGTACGGAGCGCGGTCGCACCGCCGGCGAGGCGGCCTATGACCGGATGCTGGCGTTCGCGGATGAGCTGAAGGCCGAGGGATTGCTGCTCGGCTTGAACTCGCTCAGCACCCAGACCCGGCGCCTGAGCAAGCGCGGCGGCGGCACGGAAGTCTGGGACGGCCCTTTCGCCGAAGCGAAGGAGATGGTGGGTGGCTACTTCCTGCTCGACACCGAAGACCCCGCCGTGGCCCAGGCCTGGGCCGAGCGTTGCCCGGCCGCCGAGTACGCCATCGTCGAGATTCGGTCTACGGGGCCGTGTTACCTGTGAGCCCCTCGCCCGGTATGCGCTGAACGCAGGCGTGGCGGGGCGGTCTTGCCGGCCGCGCTGAGGACGAGCCGCAGCCCTTCGGCACACGCATGCCACCCACCGGGCGCCGGGCGTCCGGCCTCAGCCCCAAGCGGCCGGCGCTCGGTCCGAAGCCCCGCGTCTCAAGCCTTGGTGATTACCCGAGGTCTGTCGAATGGCGCGCGCCAGGATCGTCGTGGGTAGGAAGGCAGCGCATGCGGCGCCGCCGCCCCACCCAGGAGATCCGCCATGCGATTCATGATCCAGGTCCGCGCCACCGCCGTCAGCGAGCGTGGTGACCCGCCCGGCCCCGACTACGCCCCGCTCTTCCAGGAGATGGGCGCCTTCCACGAGGAGATGGCGCGCGCCGGCGTGCTGCTCGACGGCGCCGGCCTGCGCCCCAGCCGCGATGGCTGGCGCCTGCGCTACCGCGCCGATGGCAGCCGCGAGCCGGTCGACGGACCGTTCGCCGAAACCAAGGAGTTGATCGCCGGCTATACGCTGATCCAGGTGCGCTCCGAGGAGGAGGCCCGCGCCTGGGCCAGCCGCTTCCCGATGCCCTTTGTCGGCATCGACTGCGAGATCGAGGTGCGGCGCCTCTACGAGGACGCCGATTTCGCGCCTGGCGGCGACATGGCCGTCCGCACCGAATGAGGCTGGCCATGAGCAACCTGTCCATCGTCTTCATCTGCCTGGGTGTCGCGTTGCTGATGCTGCTGGCCTATGCGTCCACGCGGCCGAGCGACTTCCGCGTCGAGCGCCGGCTGCGCATCGCCGCGCCGGCCGAGCGGCTGTGGCCGCTGGTCAGCGAACTGCGCGCCTTCAATCGCTGGAACCCCTACGAACGCAAGGACCCGCTCATCAAGGGCCAGTACGCCGGCCTGGCCGGCGGCATCGGCTCGCGCTATATGTGGGAGAGCGACAAGGTCGGCACTGGCAGCCTGGAGATCACCGGCCTGCAACCGGGCCGCGCCGTGCAGATGAAGCTCGACTTCGTCAAGCCCTTCGAGGCGCACAACCTCGCCGAGTTCACGCTCGTGCAGGCGGCCGATGGCGCGACCGACGTGACGTGGCGCATGCAAGGCCCGGCCAACTTCCTCAGCAAGCTGATCGGCGTGTTCATCGACATGGACAAGATGGTGGGCCGCGACTTCGAGGACGGGCTGCAGAACCTGCGCCAGCTGGTGGAGGCCCGCGCATGAAAGATCTTGACTTCGGCATCGACATCGCCGCCCCGCGCGAGCGCGTGTGGGACTGCATGTTCGACCCGCTCGCCTACCGCGACTGGACCCGCGCCTTCGCCGAGGGCTCGTACTACGAGGGCGTGTGGGCGACCGGCCGGCGGCTGCGCTTCCTGGACCCGCAGGGCTTCGGCATGGAGGCGGTTGTCGACGAGGCGCTGCCCCACGAGCGCCTGTCGCTGCGCCTCATCGGCGAGATCAAGGAGGGCCGCCCGGTGGCGGGCAGCCCGCTCGTTAAGGCGCCCGCGCACGAACGCTACGTCTTTACCGCGACGCCCCGGGATGGCACGCACCTGGCCGTCCACCTGCAAAGCTGGGACGACGGTTTCACCGACTTCCTGCAGACCACCTGGCCCCAGGCGCTGCAGCGCCTGAAGACCATCGCCGAAACCCCAACCTGAACGGAGCACCCCATGCAGATCAAGATCGCCAGCATTTTTGTGGACGACCAGGACAAGGCCCTGGCCTTCTACACCGCCAAGCTTGGCTTCAGGAAGATGGCCGACATCCCGATGGGCGAGACCTACCGCTGGCTCACCGTCGTCTCGCCCGACGGCGTGCACGGCGTGGAGTTGGCGCTGGAAGGCACGCGCTACTTCGAGCCGGGCCGGCTGTTCCAGCAGGCGCTGTACGCGGCCCGTCGGCCGGCGACCGCCTTCGTCACCACCGACGTGGCGGCCGAAGCGAAGACGCTGCGCGAACGCGGCGTTATCGTTCATGGCGAGCCGGAGGACATGGGGCCGATCACGGCGGTCATGTTCGAGGACGGCTGCGGCAACTTCATCCATCTCGTCCAACCCAAGGCCCAACCGCAATGACCACCATGCACAAGCAGATCTTCGTCAACCTGCCATGCAAGAACCTGCCTGCCAGCAAGGCCTTCTTCGAGGCCATGGGCTACCAGTTCAACCCGCAGTTCACCAACGATGTCGGCGCCAGCCTCATCCTGGGCGACAACCTGTTCGCGATGCTGCTCACCGAGGACTTTGCCAAGGGCTTCACCAGCAAGCCCATCGCCGATGCCAAGACCAGCACCGAGGTGCTCGTCTGCCTGAGCTGCGAGAGCCGCGAGGAGGTCGACAGCCTCGTTGCCAAGGCCCGCGCCGCCGGCGCCAGCGTGCCGCGCGAGCCGCAGGACCATGGCTTCATGTACGGCCATGGCTTCGAGGACCTGGACGGCCACATCTGGGAACTGGTCTACATGAGCGGCAGCCCGGGCCAGCGCTGAGGAGACCGCTATGCAGATCCAGAAACTCACCCCGTTCATCTGGTACCAGCGCGGCGCCGAAGACGCGGTGGCGCACTACCTGGAGACCTTCGGCACGGGCCGGGTGCTCGACACGCACCGCTGGGGACCGGACTCGCCCGGCGAGGCGGGCACGGTCATGCTCCAGCAGTTCGAGCTGCTGGGTCTGCAGATGACGGCCTTCAACGGTGGGCCGCACTTCAGGCTCAACGAGGCGTTCTCGCTGACCGTCGCCTGCCAGGACCAGGCCGAGATCGACCACCTCTGGGAGCAATTGCCCGCTGGCGGCGGCCGCGAAAAGGCCTGCGGTTGGGTGGAAGACGCGTGGGGCCTGTCGTGGCAGATCATCCCGGCGGCATGGTTCGACATGGTGCGGGACCCCGATGGCGCTCGCGTGCAGCGGGTCTTGCAAGCGCTGTGGGGCATGGGCAAGATCGACCTCGCCCAGCTTCAGCGCGTCTACGACGGGACCTGATCCGGTGAGCCATGCGGAGCTGGCGGCCGGGGTCTGGCGCATCGAGCGCAGCCGGCTCGTGGGCGCCGCAGCCAAGCTGTTACGCGACCTGGACGACGCCGAGGACTGCGCGCAGGACGCGCTCATCGCTGCGCTGGATGCCTGGCCGCGTGACGGCACGCCGGCCAATCCCGCGGCCTGGCTGATGACCGCCACGCGCAACAAGGCGCTGGACCGGCTGCGCCGCCGCGCGATGCTGGAGCGCGAGCACGAGCACCTCGCCGCGGACGACGAGGCCGCCCAGACCCATGTCGTGCCCGACTTCGTCGACCACCTCGACGCCGCGCGCGACCAGGCCGAGATCGGTGACGAGCTGCTGCGGCTCATCTTCATCGCCTGCCACCCGGTGCTGCCGCGCGAGGCGCAGGTCGCGCTGACGCTGCGGCTGCTGGGCGGGCTGGAGACGGCCGAGATCGCCCGGGCCTTCCTCGTGCCCGAGCCCACCGTCGCCCAGCGCATCGTGCGCGCGAAGAAGGCGCTGCATGGCCAGGCCTTCGAGCTGCCGGACGCCGACGAGCGGGCGCAGCGCCTGTCGTCCGTGCTGGCCGTCGTCTATCTGATCTTCAACGAGGGCCACACCGCCGGCAGCGGCGCCAGCCTGCTGCGGCCGGCGCTGTGCGACGAGGCACTGCGCCTGGCGCGGCAGCTGCAGCACCTGCTACCAGCCGAGCCCGAGGTCCACGGCCTGGCCGCGCTGCTGGAGATCCAGGCCTCGCGCCTGCCCGCACGGCTGGACGTCCAGGGCCGGCCCGTGCTGCTGCCCGACCAGGACCGCCGCAAGTGGGACCCGCTGCTGATCCGCCGCGGCCTGGCGGCGCTGGACCGCGCGCTGGGCCTCGGCGAGCCCGGGCCGTACACGCTGCAGGCCGCGATCGCCGCCTGCCACGCGCGCGCCGCCCGTGCCAAGGACACCGATTGGCACGCCATCGTGGCCGGCTACGACCGGCTGCTGGCACTGAATCCGTCGCCCGTCGTGGCGCTCAACCGGGCTCTGGCGGTGAGCTTTGCCGACGGCCCCGCCGCGGCGCTGCCGCTGCTGGAGGCGCTGGCCGGCGAGCCGCAGCTCAAGCGCTACCCGTATCTTGCCGGCGCGCAGGCCGACGTGCTGGAGCGCCTGGGCCGCGTGGGCGAGGCGCGCGAGGCCTACCTGCGCGCGGCGGAATTGACCGAGAACGACGTGCAGCGGATGCTGCTGCTGGAGCGGGCCCGGCGGCTCGCCAGTTGAGAAGGGACATGCAGATGAATGCCGACGAGCAGGTAATCCGCCACCACCACGCCACCTGGATGGCCGCCGTCAATGCCGGCGACTTCCCCGCGCTGCTGCAGCTCGCCACCGACGACATGGTGCTGATGGGCCCGGGCCAGGCACCGTTCGGCCAGGCGGTGTTTCAGGCTACCTTCGCCGGAGCTCACGAGCGGTTCCGCGTGCATTGCGACAGCGAGCTGCAGGAGATCGTCGTGGTCGGCGAACTGGCCTACACCCGCTGCCGTGACGCCCTGACGCTGACGCCGCGCGCCGGCGGCGACACGATGACGCTGGCGGGCGACCGGCTCACCGTCTACCGCAAGGAGGCGGGCCGCTGGCGGCTGGCGCGGGACGCCCACACGCTGGTGCCGGCGACGGCCTGACGACGGCTCGCGAGGCCGTGCCGCCCCGCCGCCGGTCACGCCCGCCCGAGCAGCGCCTTGGCGGCTTCGATGCGCAGCGCCAGCGCGACGCTCTCGTCGTTCAGCACCCGCTGCAGGAAGCGCCGCGGGTCGACATCGCTGGTGGCGCTGGCGGGTACCGGCGCAGCCGCGGCGGGTTGCGCGGAAGTCGCGGGGCCGGCAAGGCATTCCATCGCGGCCTGGAACGCGGCGGGCTCGATGCTCTGCAGCCGTGCCAGCAGGTCGGCCTGGCCATCGGTGCCAGGCGGGATGTCCAGCCAGGGCGTCTCGCCGAACACCGGTGCCAGGTCCGGCGCGACGAAGGCCGACCAGTTTTCGGTACCCGGCTGCGGCGCCGGCACCCGCGGGGCCTGCCAGGCCGGCTCGCGGGTGGATGGCATGGCCCGCACGCGGGCGGGCGCCAGATCGGCCAGGTAGCGGTCCTGCAGCCGCTGTAGGAACAGTGCCGCCGCTGCGACGTCCACTGCCTCCCGCAGCGAGAACCACAGCTGCAGCCCGTCGCTGCCCGACACGGCGATGGCTGGCGCCGGCAGCTGCAGGTCGGCCTGCACGCCGCGCCACACGCGGGACAGCGGCTCCCAGTCCGCGGGCCGTGCCACCTCCAGCACCAATGCCCGCACGGCGCCGTCTCGCCCGTCGGACGCGGGCTCGTACAGGCGCTGCCATTGCGATTGCAGGCGGCTCATGCCACGGCCCTCAGCGTTCGTTGCTGGTGTTCTCGCGCAGCATGCGCTGCATCAGCGTGAAGAAACGGTCGTAGAACTCACCGGCGGGAATCGTCTCGGACGCGACCTTGACGAGCGAATCCTGCGTGGACGACAACGGCACCGAAATCGAGCCCAACGCGCTGACGCCCAGGCTTGCCGCCTGGGGGTTCTTCTTGAGCGCATAGCGGTCCTGCTGCGCGCTGACGTAGGCCGTGGCGATCTGCTGCTTGGGGCCGTCGCCGACGCAGACCACGTTGAACGCGATCTCCACGTGCACCTCGCCCTCGGGCTGGAAGTTCTTCGTGCCGCGCACGACGCCGCTGTCAGCCTTACTGATGACGTAGCCCTGGCTCAGCAGGGCCCGGCGGGCGGCCTCGCAGGTGGCGTCGACATTCGCGTCGAACAGGCGGGAAAAGGTCTCTTCTGCGGAGAAGCTCTCGCGCTGGTAGACCTTGCCGGACTTGTCGGACGAGGCTGACGGCAGGCCACCGCAGCCGGCCAGAAGCAAGGCAAGGCCGGCCATCGACAACAGGGAGCGGGTGCGATGCATGAGGGGGATTATTCCGTTGTCGGCAGGCTGCGGGCCGGTGTCCGTCCGTAAAGCCGGAGCGGCTGGCCACCGTCAACGTGCCGGGCCGCCCGGCCGATGACAGCTGCGGCCGACTTTAGGCGATGCGGCGGCGGCTTCGCCTCGGGCGGTCCCGGCGTTGCCTGGTCGGTGGTCCGCACAATTCCGGCATGCCGTTGCGCAGGCCGCCCCTGATTCCCGCCGAGTTCCTCGCCCTGTTGCGCACCAACCCGGCGCTGGGCCGGCTGCTGGCCGTGGACGTCCTGGTGCTCGTTGGCGAGCTCGGCATGGCCGTCATCCTGCCCTGGTGGATTACGGGTCAGGGCGGCGCCGCGGCGATCACCACCTTCAGCGTGACGCTCGCCGTCGTGGGCTTCTTCATTGCGCCGGCCGTGTCCCCGTTCGGCGACCGCCTCTGCAAGACATGCCAGATCCGCGGGGGCCTGGGCGGGCTGGCGCTGGTTGCCGCGCTGCTGACGACCTTGTCGGCGACCGGCGCGTTCCACGTCGTAACACTGGCGGTGCTGGCCGGCCTGCAGGCCGGCGCTGCTGCGTTTGTCGACCCCGCCCGGGAGACCGTGCTGGCCGAACTTGTCGCCCCGGCGCAGCTGCCGACGGCGCTGCGCCTGCGCAAGGCGTTGCAGGCCCTGGGCGGCGTGCTGGGGCCGCTGCTGGCTGGTGCGGCGTTGGGTGTGGCCGGCGTTGCCCCGGCGCTTGAGGGCTGCGCCGGGCTGCTCTTGTTTGCGCTGGCTGTGGCCTGGCGCTTGCCGCGCACCGCTGCCGCGCCGTCGCGGCCACGCGCGCTCGGCGCCTGGTGGGGCGACCTGTGCGCAGGGCTGGCCGCCAAATGGCACGTGCCGATGGAGCGCGGCTGGACGGCCGTGAACTTCATCGTGTGGATCTTCCAGGGGCCGGCCGTGGGGCTGCTCGTTCCGCTCAAGGTGCAGTCGCTCGGCCTGGCCGGGGCCTGGCTGGGGCTGAGCCTCGGGGCGTTGTCGCTGGGAGTATTGCTGGGCAGCCTCTTCGGCGCGCAGAGGCTGGTGCGCCGTTTCGGCCGCTACCGCGTCCGGGTGGGCCTGGGCTGCCTGGAGGGCGTGGCGCTGGCCGCCGCCGGCCTGGCGGGCGCCCCAGGGCTGCTGCTTGCGGCGCTGCTGGCCGCGGGCTTCTGCAATGCGTCCATGAGCCTGGTCGGCGCCACGCACCGTGCGCTGGCCATCCCGCGGGAGTACCGCGTCCGCCTGCTCGCCGCCGGCGCGATGACCACGCGCGTGGCCGGTGCCATCGGCCCGGCCCTTGTCGGCGCAGCGCTGGTCCACCACAGCGTCGCCCACGTCTATACGGTCTGGGGCCTGATGATGGCGGCCTGCGTGCTGGGCTTCCTGGCCGTGCCACGGCTGCGGGAGTTCCTCAGCCTGGGGCATGACGAGATTGCCGACTGGTATCGCCGCCAGTACCCGGCGGTGTTCAGATAGGCGCCTTGCCGCCACCTAGGAGTTTTTGATGGACCAACCCAGCGTCACCCTGATCCAGCGCCAGGGCTACCAGTTCGAGCACCATTACGCGCCGGAGCTGCCGGTGCTGCTGGCCGACGAGCCGCCGCCGCTGGGTACGGGCCTCGGGCCTGACCCTGTGGAGCTGCTGGCCTCCGCGGTGGGCAACTGCCTGAGCGCGTCGATCTGGTTCGCCTGCCAGAAGTACAAGGACGACCCGTCGCCGCTGCGCACCGAGGTCAGGGCCACCGTCGGCCGCAACGAGCGCGGGCGCAACCGCGTGCAGGGCCTGGCGGTGGACCTGCACCTGGGCCGGCCGGCTGCGGAGCTCGGCCATCTGCAGCGCGTGCTGGACACCTTCGAGGACTACTGCACCGTCACGCAGAGCGTCGCGGGCGCCATCCCGGTCACGCTGCGCGTCCTGGACGGTACCGGCGCTGTCGTCAAGGACTGACCCCGCAAAAAAGCCCGCCGGGTGGCGGGCTTGAGGCGTTGAGGCGGCTGGGGCCGTCAACTCAGGGATAGAGGCCGCGTTCCTCGCGCGCCTGAAGCACGCGCGTGCACGCCACGGTGAAGGCCGCCGTGCGCAGCGGGATCTTGTGCTGCTCGCCGGTCTCCCAGATGTGCTTGAACGCGCCGATCATGATCTTGTCCAGGCGCACGTTGATCTCGTCCTCGGTCCAGAAGAACGAGCTGAAGTCCTGCACCCACTCGAAGTACGACACCGTTACGCCGCCGGCGTTGGCGATGACGTCGGGCACAACGACGATGCCGCGATCGGCCAGCACGGCCTCGCCGTCGGGCGTGGTCGGGCCGTTGGCGCCTTCCAGCACCAGGCGCGTGGCCAGGCGCTGCGCGCGCTCTGCGGTGATCTGACCTTCCAGCGCGGCCGGGATCAGCACATCGCTGCGAACATTCCAGAAGTCCTCGTTGGCGATCATCTCGCCGCCCTTGAAGCCGGCGACGCCGCGCGTCTGTGCGACATGGTCCAGCAGGCTCTGCATGTCGAAACCGTTGTCGTTGTGGATCGTGCCGGTGTGGTCCTGCACGGCAACGATCTTGGCGCCGTTGGCGGCGAACAGCTTGGCGGCGATCGAGCCCACGTTGCCGAAGCCCTGCACCGCGATGCGGGCGCCGTCCATCTCCATGTTCAGCCGCCGCATCGCCTCGCGGCCGACGACGAACACGCCGCGGCCGGTGGCGGCCACGCGGCCCAGCGAGCCGCCCAGCGGGATGGGCTTGCCGGTGACGACGCCGGTCGCTGTCGCGCCGGTGTTCATCGAGTAGGTGTCCATCATCCAGGCCATGATCTGGCCGTTGGTGTTCACGTCCGGTGCGGGGATGTCCTGCGTCGGGCCGATGATGATGCCGATCTCGCTGGTGTAGCGGCGCGTGACCTTTTCCAGCTCCTTCAGCGACAGCTGCCGCGGGTCGAGCCGGATGCCGCCCTTGGCGCCGCCGTAGGGCAGGTTGACCGCGGCGTTCTTGATCGTCATCCAGGCCGACAGCGCCATCACCTCTTCCAGCGTCACGTCCGGGTGGTAGCGCACGCCGCCCTTGCCAGGGCCGCGTGTCAGGCTGTGCTGCACGCGGTAGCCCTCGAAATGGGCCACGGTGCCGTTGTCCATCTCGATGGGGATGTCGACGATCAGCGCCCGCTTCGGGCGGCGCAGCGTCTCCACCCACTTGCTCAGCGAGCCCAGGTAGGGCTCGACCGCGTCGATCTGCGACAGGTAGGTGCCCCACGGACTGTTGCGCGTGGGCGAGACGAAGGACAGGTTGGGCATGAAACGCTCCGTAACTTTGAGTGGGGCGAACGGTAGCGCGAAGGCAGCCTTCGCCACCACAACCTGTCTAGCCAAGTGGGTATGCCGCCATGCATGCGCTGCATGACACCCCGGCCAAGTGGCGAAATTCACGCTGGCGGCGTCTTGTCCCGGGCCGCACGGGTGGCCCGCATACCATCGCCCGGTGACATCCCTGGACCTCGCCCTGCTCTATCTCGTCGCCGCGGTGTTCGGCGTGGTCGTCTGCCGTTTGCTGAAGCTGCCGCCGATGCTCGGCTATCTCGCGGTCGGCGTGCTGATCGGCCCCAATGCGCTGGCCTTCGCCCATGACTCGGCCAGCATCCAGTACCTGGCCGAGTTCGGCGTCGTGTTCCTGATGTTCGCCATCGGTCTGGAGTTCAACCTGCCCAAGCTGCGGGCATTGAAGACGGCCGTGTTCGGCATCGGCATGGCGCAGGTGGCGCTGACCATCGCCGGCGCAATGGCCGGCAATGCGCTGCTGGTGTTCGGATTCTCGATGCTGGGCGTGGCGTGGGAGCTGGGCTGGCAAGGCGCGCTGGTGCTGGGCGCGGCGATGGCCATGAGCTCCACGGCCATCGTCGTGAAGCTGATGGCCGAGCGGCTGGAGCTGGAGAGCCCGCACGGCAAGCTCGTCATGGGCGTGCTGCTGTTCCAGGATCTGGCCGTCGTGCCGCTGCTGGTGCTGATCCCCGCGCTGAACAGCAGCGGCAGCGAGATGGTGACGGCGCTGGCTTGGGCCGGTCTGAAGGCCGTCGTGCTGCTCACGCTGCTGCTGTACGGCGGTCAGAAGTTGATGCGCTGGTGGCTGACGCTGGTGGCGCGGCGCAAGAGCGACGAGCTGTTCATGCTGAACCTGCTGCTCGTCACGCTGGGCCTGGCCTGGCTGACCGAGCATGCGGGCCTGAGCCTGGCGCTCGGCGCGTTCGTCGCCGGCATGCTGATCTCCGAGACCGAATACCGGCACCAGGTGGAGACTGACATCCGGCCCTTCCACGACGTGCTGTTGGGTCTGTTCTTCATCACCATCGGCATGAAGCTGGACTGGCGGCCGCTCGTGGACCACTGGTGGCTCGTCATCCTGCTGACGGCCGCGCCGGTGGTCGCCAAGTTCGCGCTGATCGCCGGCCTGGCGCGGCTGTTCCGCTCGCCGCCGGGCACGGCGTTGCGCACGGGCCTGTATCTCGCGCAGGCCGGCGAGTTCGGTTTCGTGCTGCTGACGCTCGGCGCGCAGCAGGGGCTGGTGGCGCCGCAATGGGTCAGTCCGGTGCTGGCGAGCATGGTGCTGTCCATGCTGGCCACGCCCATCCTCGTGATGTACAGCAACCGCATCGTCATGAAGCTGTCGAGCAGCGACTGGCTGATGCAGTCGGTGCAGCTCACCACGATCGCCAAGAAGAGCATCAAGGCGGAGGCCCACGTCATCATCTGCGGCTACGGCCGCTCGGGCCAGAACCTGGCCCGGCTGCTCGACGGGGAGCACATCCCCTACATGGCGCTGGACCTGGACCCGGACCGCGTGCGCCAGGCCGCTGCGGCCGGCCAGAGCGTCGTCTTCGGCGACGCGGCCAAGGTGCAAAGCCTGATGGCTGCGGGCCTGGCGCGGGCCAGCGCCGTCGTCGTCAGTTACCACGACACGCCGTCGGCGCTGAAGATTCTGGACCTAGTCCGCGCCCATGCGCCGCGCGTGCCGGTCATCGTGCGCACCATCGACGACGCTGACCTGGAGAAGCTCAAGGCGGCCGGCGCGACCGAGGTGGTGCCCGAGGCCATCGAGGGTTCGCTGATGCTGGCCTCGCACGCGCTGGCGCTGGTAGGCGTGCCGATGCGCCGTGTCATCCGCATCACGCGCGACGCGCGTGACAGGCGCTACGGCCTGCTGCGCGGCTATTTCCACGGCGCCGACGACGACACCGTCGACGAGATCGAGCAGGCACGGCTGTCCTCCGTCACGTTGCCCAGCGCCAGCGCGCATTCGGGCCGGCCGCTGGACGACCTGGCGCTGCACGCGCTGGGCGTGGCCGTCGTGTCGCTGCGCCGTGTCGACGGCAAGGGCCAGCGCGTGGACGGCGCGACGCTGGCCGGCGGCGATACGCTGGTCATCAGCGGCACGCCGGCGGCGCTGGCGCTGGCGGAACAAAAGCTGCTGACGCCGGCCTGAGGGCCGCCGCCGGTCGCTGCCGCGGGCGGCCAGCGTGCAGATGCCCCGCCTTCGCCGGGCCGCGCGCCGCATTGGGGGCGATCTGCATGTAGCCTCACAGCAAGTCTGCGCGGCTAGAGTCTGCGCTGCAACGAGGAGCCAGCCCGCCGCCATGGAAGCCCATCCGCAGTTCGACCGCCATGTGCGCTTCCTGGAGTCGCAGGCGCTGCCGTTCGCCACGGGCTGGGTGGAGGCCATGCTGGAGGCCATGCGCGAGCCGGCCGACGTGCTGCCGGCCAGCGTCGACCGCCGCCAGCTGCGGGTGCTGCTGGGCATGGTGGAGCCCTTGCGCATGCACATCGGCGAATGCCTGGCGGGCCACCTGCTGCAGGGCTTCCGGGGCGCTGAAGCGCGTGCGTTGGGTCGCGGCACGAAGGCGACGCTCAGCGGTTTCGACATCGACGAGCTGACGCTCGTCGTCGAGTCCCAGGCTGAGAAGGACATCGAGATTTCGCGCGTCGTGCAGCTGGCGGACCTGAAACTCGAATGGGAGCTGCGCGAGCTGCAAGGCCTCGCCGCGACGATGCTGCCCGGGGTGCCCTGGGGCGAGGACCCGACCGCCTGCGGGCCGGCCGTGTTCGCGCGGGCCGTCAGCCAGACGGTCTACGAGCAGACGCTGGAGCCCGAGCAGCAGTCCGTGTGGATGCGCGTGGCGGCGCCGACGCTGGTCACGCAGCTGCGGCCGCTGCTGGCCGCGCTGACTCAGCAGCTGCAGGCCGCCGGGCTGCAGTCGCCGCGCTACCGCACCATCCTGGCCCCCAATTCCTCGGCCGTGCTGAAGGCCGGCACGTCGGCGGCCGCGCCGGCCGAGGCCGCGCTGGCCGCCATCCCGCCCGAGCAGCTGCAGGCGCTGCTGCGCAGCCTGCCCTTGCTGCAGCGCGGCCTGGCCGCGGGCGGCCCGCGGCCGGCGCTGCCGACGCTGCCTCGTTCCGACGGCGAAGCGGAGTTCCGGCTGGAGGGGCTCGACGTGGCGCCCGCGCCGGAGGTCGCCAACGTCAGCCATGTCCTGCTGGGCCGGCTGTTCGAGCGGCTGCTGGCCGACCCGCAGCTGGCGCCGGCGCTGCGCGGCTCCATCGCGCAGCTGGAGGCGCCGGTGCGCGAGCTGGCCGCGCGCGATGCCGGCGTGCTGAGTTCCGAGCAGCACCCGGCCTGGGCGCTGATCAACAAGATCGCCGGGCATTCCGGCTCGCTGCCGGCGCATGACGCGGAGCGCAACGAGGCCTTCCAGCGTTTCGTCGACCCGCTCGTCGCGCGGCTGAGCCAGGGCGGGCCAGGCCAGCCCGAGGCCTATGCGCAGGCGCTGGACGAGGTGCAGACCTTCATCGACGACGAGCGCCAGCAGCAGATCGACCGCGCCCGTCCGGCGATGGATGCGCTGGGCCAGCTGGAGGCCGAGCGCCGGCTGCTGCCGTTGCTGCGCGACCAGGTCGAGACACAACTGGGCAAGGCGCGCGAGGTCAGCCCCACGGTGCAGACCTTCCTGCGCGGGCCGTGGATCGAGGTGCTGGCCAAGGTCATGGCGACCGAGGGCGCCGAGTCGCCGGAGGCGCAGGCCCTCGTCGGCACCGTCGACGAGCTGCTGGCCAGCCTGCAGCGGCCCGGCACGCCGGCGGAGCGCGCGGACCTGCGCCGCCGCCTGCCGTCGCTGATCGGCCGCGTGCAGCAGGGCATGGCATTGATCGACCTGCCCCAGCAGCACCGCCACCGCGTGCTGGCCGAGCTGATGCAGACGCACCGCCGACAGCTCGCCGAGCAGGCGGACCCGCCCGCGCCCGTGCCCGCGGCCACCGTGCCGGCCCCGGAGCCGGAACCCTCGCCCGAGACCGAGCCGTCGCCGCTGGATGACTGGCATGCCCATGACACCCATGTCGGCACGCTGCCGACGGTGCCGATGGGCCTGGACGGCGGCGACCCGGCCAATGACTGGCTTGATGCGCTGCGCCCCGGCCAGCGCTGCAAGCTGCACCTGCAAGGCGTCTGGGCCACCGCGTCGCTGGCCTGGGTCAGCGACAACGGCGCCTTCTTCGTTTTCACGAGCAACCTGGCCGGCGGCATGCATTCGATGACGCGCCGCGCGCTGAAGCGGCTGCGCAGCGAGGGCCTGGCCACCGACGTCGCTGAGGTCAGCCCCGTGCAGCGGGCGCTGGGCGGCCTGCTGCAGGAGCTGACGGCGCCGATGCCGCTGAACTGACGCGGCTTGGATGCGCTGGGCCAGGTCCAAGTGGCTTCCGGCGGCAGGTCCGTTGGCGGTTCCAGCGGCCGCCGACAAGCGCCACTTTCCGGCGAGCAGGCGTGCGCTGGCGAGTTGGCCGTCACGGGCAGCGGGGTCGTCAAAAATGGAGCCCGGTGTCGCCTGATGGCGACCTGCTGGCCCGATTCCCGACGCTCCGGATCGCCGGCAGCAGATCGTGCGGCTCCGGCCGCCGCGTGTAGTCCGCGTTGACCTCCGCGTAGACGATGGCGCCGTCCGGTGCGATCACGTAGCGCGCCGGCATCGGCAACGTCCAGCTCGGGTCGGCGTTGAAGGACGGCAGGTCGTTCTTCAACTGCTTGTACAGATCCACCAGATAGGGCGGCAGCTCGAAGCGCAGGCCGAAGGTGGCTGCGACGTCATTGCGGGCGTCCGACAGGATCGGGAACTGGACGCCGTTCTGGCGCATCGCCTTGCGGCTGTTGGGCGCGGTCTGCGGCGAGATGGCCACCAGGCTGGCACCGGCGTCGCGGTAGGCCGCCAGTGCCGCCTGGAGGGCCTGCAGCTCCATGTTGCAGTACGGGCACCAGACGCCGCGGTAGAAGCTGACGACCAGCGGTCCATCCTTCAGCAACTTGGTGGATGAGACGGGCTGCCCCTCGGCGTCGGGCAGCACGAACTCAGGCGCGGCGTCGCCGGCTTTCAGCGCACGCAGCGGCGCGCCCGAGGCGATCAGTTCCGCGGTGGCGCGGTGCATGGTGGCGATGACCGCGGGCGGCACGCTGTAGGGCGGCTTGCCCGCCTCGAAGTCGGCCTTGAAGGCGTCGAGTCTGGCTTGCAGGGACATGATGTTTCCTTTGGGGAGGTGCGGTGCGCTCAGCCAGCGTTCATCGAGCGGGCGACGTCCGCAGCGCTGACGCCTTCGAGGGCCAGGCTGTATCCGACGCCTTCGTCCACAAGGCGGCGCAGCTTTTGCGTGAGCGCGATGCGGGTGTAGCGGCTGGTCAGCGGGGGCAGCTTGGCGAGCGACTCGGCGATCTCATGTGCGCGGGTCAGCAGCGCGTCGGCCGGCACGATCTCGTTGACCGCGCCCCATTCCAGCGCGGTCTTCGCGTCGAGCTCCTGGCGGGTCAGCAGGAAGTAGCGGCCTCGCACGCTCCCGATCACCTCGGGCCACAGCAGGTTCACGCCGTCACCGGGCACGATGCCGAAGTCGAAGTGCGGCCTGTCCTGGAACACGGTGGTCGGCGCGGCGAGCACGATGTCCGACAGCAGTACGTACTCGGAGTGCAGACGGACGGGTCCGTTGAGCGCGGCGATGACCGGCACCTCGATGTCGAGGATGTTCATCAGCACTTTCTTGCCCTCGCGGTAGATCTTGTCGTAGCCGCGCGGCGTGAAGAAGTCGAAGCCCTCGGGGCTGATCGAGTCCATGAAGGCGTCGCCGGAGCCCGTCAGGATCACGACGCGGTTGTCGGCGTCCGAGCCGATCTGGTGAAACAGCTCGACAAACTGCTCGTGGGTGTGGCCGTCGAAGACGAGCTTGCCGCCATTGGTGTGCAGGGCGACTTCCAGCACGCCGCTGGCCGAGCGGGTCAGGCGGGCGTTGGCGAACGAGTGCTTGTAGGTGTCGAAGCGGGACATGGTCTTTCCTTTGGGGTGGTTGGGGTGAGAGACAGCAAAAAGAAGCGACGTCAGGCCGGAACGAGTGCGTTGACGCGGGCGATGGCGCGCTGCACCGCCGGACGTTCCAGCATCCGTGCGTGCCAGGCGGCGACATGGGGGGTGTCGGCAAGGTCCAGCCCTGGGAACTGGTGGCGCCAGATCCAGCCGAAGTGGGCGATGTCGGCGATGCTGTAGGCGTCGCCGGCCACGAAGGGGTGGCGTGCGAGCGTCGCGTCGAGCAGCCCTGTCACGCGGCGCGCTTCGGCTTCGAAGCGCTGGAGCGCCAGCGGCTGTGGCTCCGCGGCCAGGCGCTTGAAGAAGCCGGCCTGCCCGTAGGCGGGGCTCACCGCCGAGGCGTGGAAGAACAGCTGCTCGAAGACACGTGCGCGTGCCATGCCGGTGGAAGGCAGCAGCGCGTCGTGCGTCTCGGCCAGGTGCACGAGGATGGCGGCGGACTCGGTCAGCACCGCGCGCCCTTCGGCGCCGGACTCGACCAGCACGGGCACCTTGCCGTTCGGGTTGAGCGCCAGAAATTGCGGCGCTCGTTGCTCACCGCGCTTGATGTCGACGGCGTGCAGGACGTAATCCAGCCCAAGCTCCTCGAGCGCGATGGGTACCTTGAGGCTGTTGGGGGTGGCGAAGGCGTAGACGTCGATCATGGTTGTCGTCGGTGGGTGTCGTGTTGCGATGAATGCAGTGTTCCTCTGCGATTGATGGCATGGAAGATAGACTTCTGGCATACGATTAATTCCTTCAAGGAATAACATGGACCGCTTTCAGGCCATGACGGCGTTCGTGCACGTCGTCGAGACCGGATCGTTCTCCGCCGCGGCGCGGCTGTTGCAGGTGGGCCAGCCGGCGGTTTCCAAGACGGTGGCGAACCTGGAGGCGCAGCTGGGCGTGCGGCTGCTGGTGCGCTCCACGCGTGGTCTGACGCCCACCGAGGCGGGCCAGCGCTTCCACGAGCATGCGAGGGTGGCGCTGCAGGAGGCCGACGAGGCCGAGCTCGCCGCTCGCGGCGCGGGGCGCGGGCTGTCGGGGCAGCTGCGGCTGTCGGCGGCGCCGACGTTCGCGCGCCTGCACGTCATCCCCCATTTGCCGCGCTTCCTCGGCCTCCACCCCGAGCTGTCCATCGACATGGTCCTGGACGATCGGCCCATCGACCTTGTGGCCGAGGGCATCGACGTGTCCCTGCGCATGGGCCACCTCGACGAATCGGGGGCAGTGGCGCGCCGCCTCGCGCGCTCGCGCCGTTCGGTGCTGGCCACGCCAGCCTACTTGGCGCGCGCCGGGCGCCCGGCGGTGCCCGCCGACCTGGCTGGCCACGAGGCGTTGCTGTTCACGCAGACCGCCCAGGCATGGAGCTTCCGGCGCGACGCCATCGAGACCTCGGTGGCCGTGCGGGGCCGAGTACGCCTGAGCGCTGCCGAAGGGGTGCGCGCCGCGGTGCTGGCGGACATGGGCCTCACGATCGCGTCGGACTGGATGTTCGCGCCGGAGCTGGGCGACGGCCGCGTCGAACGCGTGTTGTCGGACTGGTCGCTGCCCGACATTGACCTTTGGGCCGTCTATCCCACCGGCCGCCTGGCCAGCGCGAAGGCGCGCGCCTTTGCGGGCTTCATGGAGGAGGCGCTGCGGGGCCCGCTGGCCGCCGGGGCGGACGCCCTGGATGGCGCCTGACGCCACCCCAGCGACGTTCCATTAGGCGGGCCTAAACTGCGCGCGCACGAGATTCTGAGGAGACCGTCGCGATGTCGAACTTCCAATTGCGCCGCGCCGCGCCCCCCGCCGCGCTGGCCCTTCTGCTGGCCCTTTCCATGCCTGCCTCCGCGCAGAAGCAGCGCATCGAGAAGGAAGCCGACATCCCGCGCTTCAGCTACCGCATCGATGAACCGCTCGAAAAGGTGGTGCGCGACCCGGTTCTGTTCAAGCAGATCGCCACGCCAATCCGTGCCGACATGGAAGGCGTGCTGGCCAGGTATGACATCGCCGACAAGTCCTCCGAGCGCGGCATGCTGACCGCGCTGATGGCGCTGGACTTCCTGCTCGGCAACTATGACGCGGCGCTGGCCGAGTCGGAGAAGGTCCGCGCATTGGAGGAGAAGCCCGCCGACAAGCTGCTCTCCGGCATCCGCCTGCGCGCGATGGTGGCCGCGGCCAGGCAGACCGGCGCAGTCAACACGCCGGCGTATTTCGAGGCGGTGGGCAAGGCCATCCGCGCCGAGCTCGACACCTACCCCTACCCGGTCATCGCCAACGACGTCAAGCAGTTCAAGGCCAGTGCCGAGGTCGCCGGCGAAGGCCGCGTGCTGGGCGGTGTGCGCGACGTGCTGCAGGACGCCTTGAACAAGAATGGCGGCAGCCTTTCGTCGGACATCGCACCCAACCTGATCTTCGCGCGCTACAGCCTCGAGACCGCGATCCCGCTGAAGCAGACGCTGATCGACGCCTACGGCGGCTATCTGGCGGCGCACGCGGTCGCGAAGAAGGACATCTGGGCCGAGCGCTCGGTCACGCTGCCGGCCGCTGGTCCGTACAAGCCGGTCGTGGTGGCGGTGTGGGACAGCGGTGTGGACACCCGCCTTTTCGGCAAGCAGGTGCTGCTCGACAAGGGCAAGCCGGCGGTCATCGCCTTCGATCTGGAAGCGCGCCGCGCGTCCGGCGAGCTGTTTCCCATCCCCGCGGCCTACCAGCCGAAGCTGCCGTCGCTGCTACAGCAGTCCAAGGGCTTCTCGGACCTGCAGTCCAACATCGACAGCCCTGAGGCCAGCGAGGTCAAGAAGACCATGTCCGGCCTGAAGCCCGAGGAGTTCAAGCCGGCGATGGAAGGCCTGGGCCTGGCGGGCAATTACTCCCACGGCACGCACGTCGCCGGCATCGCGCTGGCTGGCAACCCGTGGGCGCGTCTGCTGACGGCACGGATCTCCTTCGACTACAAGCTGCAGCCGGACCCCTGCCCCAGCCAGGCGCTGGCCGAGCGCAGCGCGGGCAGCTACCAGACCGTGGTCGACTACTTCAAGCAGCAACACGTGCGGGTGGTGAACATGAGCTGGGGCGGCAGCGTGAAAGACGTCGAGGAAGGCCTCGAGAAGTGCGGCATCGGCAAGACCGTCGAGGAGCGCAAGGCCACCGCGCGCAAGCTGTTCGAGATCGACAAGAAGGGCATGACGAAAGCCTTCGCAAGCGCACCGGAGATCCTGTTCGTCACTGCCGCGGGCAACAGCAACTCCGACGCCAGCTTCGGCGAGTTCATCCCATCAAGCATCGTGCTGCCCAACCTGTTGACGGTGGGCGCGGTCGATCTTGCGGGGGATGAGGCGTCCTTCACGAGCTACGGCCCGACCGTGGCGGTGCACGCCAACGGCTACCAGGTGGAGAGCTACCTGCCCGGCGGCATGCGCGTGGCCTTTTCGGGCACGTCGATGGCTTCGCCGAACGTGACGAACCTGGCCGCCAAACTGATCGCCACGAAGCCTTCGCTCAAGCCTGCGCAGGTGATTGCAATCATCAAGGAAACGTCCGAACCGAGCGCGGATGGACGACGCCGGCTGGTGCATCCGGCGCATGCGCTGGCGAGGGTGACGGGCGGGGCGTAGACGCTCGCGAGCCATCAGCGTGGGCGAGGGCGCAGATGAGTTGCATCACAGCCGAAGAGCTGGAGTTGCGTGGCTTATTCGGCGTTGGGTCGAAACGTCTTGATCTGGACGCGCCACCATCGGCGCGAAGCTTGTTTCCAAGACGACGCGTTCGCAGGCGGGGCAGTTGCGCCGAGCCACAGGGCACCTGGCACCTGCTTGGCCGAGCATTCAGGGACAGCGGACCGCGCCCTTAAGGTACGCCGCCCAATAGGCCGGGCCGTCGAACGACGCCTTCAACGAATTCTCCGGCGTGGACTGCCCGCTCGCGGCAGCAAGGCCGTGCAGCACCAAATAGCGGGGGTAGTAGGCGGGCGGTCCAACACGTTGCAAGTCGGCGCACAGCTCCGCGTTGAGTGCCGCGCTGGCTTCCGCCGCGCGCGTCGCCGTGAGGAGGGCTGTGAGCTTCTCTCTGGGGACCTGTCCAACCATCCGCCGCGCTAGCACCGTGGGCCCTGCGGCTACGGTGCGATCAGTGAGACGGGCTACGTCGAATTGACCGAACGCTTGGGCGATAGTCATCAACCGCGCAGCGCGGTCGAATTGATCGGTCATGACGCATCGGAAGGCCGCGAGAAAGAGATCGGGCGGCGCATGGGTGGGGAGTACCTGGGAGCCGGCGATACAGCCCAAATCGAGCGTCGGCTCCAGGCTGCCTAACACCTGAACCCGAGCGAACGTCGGGGCACTAGCCGCCGTCGCTGAAGCGCTGGACGGCAGTGCAGGGACTACAAGCTGGTTCGGTGCTTGGGCCAAAGTCGTGAGATGGGCCAAGGCGAGACCCAGAGCGGTGATCAACTGATTCATGGGGGTTGTTCAGAAAGCGGCTCAACGCCAAGCGGGGGCTTGGGTTGTCCTGTCGATGAACTCGGCGCGCTGATCCTTCAGATTCGGTCCATCGATGTACTGGGCCAACTGGGCCAAGTCGCGATTGCTTACACCGAGATCCTGGAAGAACTTCTTCCACCCATCCACGACCGCAGCCACGCGCTTGACCGCCTCCACGGCCGTATCTTTGGTGAGCCCGAATGCCTGTACTTCCGACAGCGCGTTCTCCATCGACGCATCGGCCTGCTCCTTGCCAACCCTGAGCTGCTGTTGGCCCAGCCCCTGAACCGACGGCACGACGTCGTAGGCCGGTGACAGGTCGTAGAACCCGTCGGCCGCGCGCACGAAGGCATGGTTCTTCTCATGGTCATCCGTGTTGTCCATCAGGATGTTGAAGACCATGCGTTTGAACAACTCCTTCTGTTGCTCGCGAATGGCTTGCGCTCGTCCGATCCGACGCAGGCTCTGTGCGAGTTCCGGGTAGCCCATGGGCAGGCCGTTGGCGCGCAACACGGTGTTGGCGGAGATCACATGCGAGCGCCGATCGCCGCAGCGATCAAAGCGCTTCACGGCGACGGCGTGCCCGTGGACCAAGGGCAACGCGCGCGTCTGCGCCACGTCGATTCCGCATTGGCTGGCCAGGCGCATGGTGGCGTGCTCGACAAGCTCCGTGTTGAAGTCCTCTCCTTCGGAGAACTTCACGATCCACTGTGCGCCGTCCATCTCGATCAAGGACTTGGGGCGAGCGCCGCCGAACGATGGTCCGGGCTTGACCAAGCGCACCAGCCGCTCGTCCAGCTTCTCGTCGGCCAGGACCGCAGCAACCGCACGCCGCATGTCGTCGAGGTTGGCCAAGCTCGCCATGGCTCCCCCGCTGCCGGGCCGGTAGCCGCCAGCATCCGTCGAGACACCCAACGCGCCGAAGCGGTAATCGCCCGCGAAGTAGAGGTACTCCAGCACCGACAGCCGTGAGGGCTTGTAGAGGTTGCGAATCACACGCTCGCCCCAGCGATCCGGTCGCGCATCGTCAACGGCGCCGACCGCCATGTCTCGCTCCTTGGGCACGTAGGCGCCCCGGCCCAAGGGCAGGTCTTCGCTGAGGGGGAAGCCGTGCTGCTGCCAGTCGGCCGAATACTCCAGGCCGACTTTTCGGTTGCCCTCGGCCAGGAAGATCTGGCCGACGCTTCGCGGCGACGCCAGACCGTCACCAAGCCACCACAGGCTCATGGTGTCTTGCGGCTTGTAGGCGCTATTCACGGCGGCGGCCCCCCTTCTTCTCAATGGCCAGGATCTCCTGCGCCAAAGCCTGGGCGTCGTGCTCTGGCGCCGCCAGATCCCGCAGTGCGCCATCTCGGCCGAGCAGCCACAACGCGGTGGCATACACGCCCATGCTGACGCGCGGATCGCCTTTCTCCATTGCAGCCAAGGTCGGAACGGATACATCCATCCGCAAGGCCCAAGCCCGGAGCGACTCCTTCCGTCGCTTTCGGCCGAGCCGCAAATGGCCTCCAAGGACTTCCAACGAGATCTGTACGGGACTGGGCAGGCTCGCTACAGATACGGCGGCTTTAGGCATAAGCCAAGAATACACATATGCGCATTTTTGTGCAATTTTGCTTTCACAAAGCAAATCCCAACAGGCGCTTGAAAGGCCTTTCTCGCGAGCGATCATGAGCCAGTACCGGTCATCCAGCTGCTCCCCGGCTCATGCTACGGCCGACTGGTCTGACGGTAAGAGCGGCCATTCGATGCTGCCGACTGCGGTCGTGGCGGCCGAGTGACTGCTTTGGGGTTCGGCGACCGTCGCAGATCGACCCTTGCGGTCTTCGGAGTCGGCTGATCTCGGCGCCGCGAAGCGGACGTTCAAAGCCCTTTAGGCGCTTGCCTCAGCAAGACAGCCAAAGAACTCTCTTGGTGTCTGGAAGTTGGCGCTTCAGGGTGAAGTGCCGCCAGGCGCTGCGGGCGCCGGCGCGATGAACAGCCGCGGGTCGAACTTGAACGGGTGGCGCTCAATGTGGAGGGTGACGGCGGCGTACGCCGGGTGCGCGGGGTTGAGCAGCAGGTTCCGCTCGCCGGGCTCGATGTAGGAAGGCACCCATAGCCCCAGGCTCGCGCCCGAGGCAACCCAGGTGTTGCCGATGGTCTGGGTGGCCGTCTCGTCGTCGCGCCAGTCCGCAGGCAGGCCCAGCGTCTCGACCTCGATCAGGGAGGCGGCCGCGGGAATCTCCAACCGCATGAGCGCTTGGTTCTTGGGGTTGGCGCCGTTGGCGTGCACGCGCTTTTCGAGCTGGCACAGGGCCCGGCTCGAGCCGCAGTAGACAACTTGGTTGGGGCCCTTGGTGTGCCACCGTCCGTTGCCCTGCGTCGAGCCATAGCCCAGACTCATGAGTAGGACGTTGAGCGCTGGTGCCGGCGTGTCGCAGTAGCCGATGTGGTAGACCGTAGTCAAACGACGCCACCGTACTTGACGGCGTTGAGGATGTCCTTGACGCGTTCGGCGCCAAAGCCGGACTTGGCGCAGTCCAGCGGCGTCTCCCCGTCGAGCATCGGGTGTGGCTGACGCAGCCACGCAGCCGCTTCTTCATCAGTCTCGAAGGTGTCGCGTGCCATCGCGTCGAGCTCGAGCAGGCGCAGCATGCTCTCGGCCGCGTAGGTCGGAAGCACGTCGTCCTTGGCCACCTTGCGGTTGGCCGTGGCGCGGTCCATTCCCAGGACACCCGCGGCCGCGCCCTTGCCGATGCCCAAGTGGTCGCTCAGCGGCTCCAGGCTGCGGCTAGGGATTCCCAACTTGACGATGACGTAGGCTTGCTTGGCCGACAGGTGGGTAGGGATCGTGAAGAGCTCGACAGCAGACTTGCGGTGCACGTGCGCGTGCCGACCAAGCTTGGAGTCGATCTTGAACGTCCTACCGACGCCCTTGATGCCATTCAGGTCACCCTTCGCGTCGCCCTTGGCGGCAGCCTTGCCACCCGCCCGCGGCGCAGGGCCCACCTCGTTGTTCGTGATGATGTTGTCGCCGAGCTCGATGTGGGAACCGCCGACCTTGGACAGGACAATCGACCAGAGGTTGTGCAGCGGGGAGGCGGCGGTCGAGGGCATGCGGAACTCCGGTGTTGCGTTCATTTGCGACACGAACTTAGCGCATTTGCATCAACTTGTCCATGAGCCTTCCGGGCGACAGGGGTCAAAGCCGCATTGCCCTCGACCGTTTGTGGCCGACTGCTGAATCCTGATCGTTCGCCTCAAATTGTGAGGCGATACGGTGCGCATTCGCCTAAAAGTGATGAGCACTCACGCCGGCTGGCCACGGGGCAGCAAACAGCCCAGGGCAAACGAACCGCGCAGGGTGCCCAGCCGCACCGGCTCGCTTGACGAGCTGTCGAAAACCATTCAGTTTTGAACTCCACCCACTGACAGATCAAGTACTTGGGAAGAGCGTGCTCGGCCAGACCTGAACTACCTGCTCATTCAACTCTGAACTTTTACGGATTTCGTTCATTCAACTCTGAACTTTTCGGAAGCCATGACGAGGTGCGGGCACCGCCTGACGGCCCCGCGTGATGCCTGGATTCGTTCAGGGTTTTCCTGTCAATGGACTCGGCGTGCAGTGCCGTCCGATTCGGTGCATCGGTGTAAGAGTCGCTGTTCGAGCGTCTTGAGCGGCACGAAGCGCATGTGCGGGCGCTGGATGGCCTCGCAGATGGCGGCGGCATCAGCCGCGTCGTTCTTCCCGCGCTTGCCGCTCATCCGGTAGGGCGTGACGAACTTCGGCGTGATCAGCCGCACGATGTGACCCGAGGCCTGGAACAGGCGCGCCCAGTGGCGGGCGCCGGAACAGGCTTCCATGCCGATGACGCACGGCGGCAGACTCGCGATGAGCTCGTTGAGATTGTCGCGCGCCACGGCCGGGCGGACCAGTTCAGCCTTACCGGCCTGATTGACGCCATTCACCGCAAAAGCGTTCTTGGCGAGGTCGATACCCACGGTCAGAATCGTTATGGACTTCCCCTTCCAGATGAGTTGATGAGAAACCGTACTTCACATCGTGGCACCTGGTTGCCGCTCGCCGCATCGCGGCTGGTTCGGGACGGGGAAGTCCCTTTCATTCGTTAGGCCTTGCCCGCCGATATTCCACCTCAACGACGCCAGCACCCTATGAACAGACGAACCATCGTACGCGCCGCATCCATCCTTGCTTTCTCCTTTGTCTCCGGGTGTGCCTCCAACATCCCTCCGCGTGACGCCCCTAAGTTCTCTGAGGCTCCTGCGGCGCCGCCGGGCTTGGCGACGCTCTACATCTTCCGGCCCTTCCTATCGGAAAACGGATCGGGTGTTTGGCCCGTAACGTCGCTTAATGGGACAAAGGTTGCTGACGTGAAAGTTGGCTCTTATACCTTTCTTTATGTGAAGCCAGGCACATACAAGATTACGAGCGAGAAGAGCCAAGCATTGACCTTCCTCGACAACATTCCCGGTCAGTTCACCATTGGCGAGCCTGGCGCGTACTACCTAGCCTTCATCACTACAGGTCGAAACTCGGTCGTTACTGTGGGAACAAGCGCTATGACGGTGGCTGGCCCAACAGATCACAGTTGGCGCCTTCTTCCTAGACAAGAGGCGATGCGCTTCTTGCCCAACATGCGCTTTTTGCCCCCATACACTCAGTCGCTTGGCAACTAGCGTCCGAGATCAGCCTGAAGCCGTCTTCGCTGGTTGACCGGCCGGTCTGCAGCGATCTCGGTCGGTCAACGCCATGTGCCATGCGTCCGGTGATGGGACTAATGCAGACGTTTGACCATGCATAGCGCAGTCTTCTTGCTGGCATGCAACAGCGCTTTCACTCGGCATGATTCAGGCTTGCTTTCGCTCGAGCTCCACCGCGCACAGCGTGCCCGGAGTGGGCAGAAATATCCGTTCAAGGTGCAAGCTGCCTACATTGACTCAAAGAACTTTCCTAGGTCCGTCGCAGCCAGCTCCGCCATGGTCATGTGCTTTGCTGCTCGCCAGCTCTCACCTTTGCCCCAGAAGGCCGCCCCCGGTACAGCGTACGGATCGAGCGCTTTAAAACGGTCAGGCGCGAAAGCAGCATCGAGTGTTAGCGGCGGTCAGGATCCGCGCTTATTCGGCGGTGAGGACGCGGTTTTGGACGTAGGCCGGTACCAGTAGGAAGGGCCCCGTGGGGCCCTGGTGGATGAGATGAGGACGCCGCCGACGAGGGAGGCGACGTTATTCGGCGGCGTCAGAACGGTTCAGTCGGGTCGGCGGGGGGCGATGGTGTGTCACGCACGAGTTGATCGCGCCAGGCCTGTTGGATCCGCGGGCCGTAGAGGATCCAGAGCTGCTCGCTCAGGGCCTGCAGGCACTCGGAGACTGCCAACGCCTGCTCGGGCGTCCAGTGCGTCGGCAGCACCGATGGGGTGGCCGGGCGTGGCGTCACGGCTTGGCCTTGCGGGAGGTGGCGCCGGCTCTGGCCGCGCGCTGGCGCGTTCGTGCGGCCAGCCGCTCCTGGGCCTCCTTGGCCCGGTAGGACTCGCCTTCGATGCGCACGACCTCGGCGCGGTGCATCAGCCGGTCGACCAGCGAGACGACACAGGCCGCGTTCGGGAACACCTCGCCCCAGTCGGCGAACGCTTTGTTGGTCGTGACCACCGTGCTCTTGTGCTGGTAGCGCCGGCTGACCAGCTCGAACAGCAGGTCGGCGTGGCGGTTGGAGTAGGAGAGATAGCCGACTTCGTCAATCAGCAGCAGGTCGGGAGCGGCGTAATGGCGCAGCCGGCGGCGCAGGGTCGAGTCACTGTCCAGAGCGGCAAGATCGCCCAGCAACTGGCCGGCGGTGACGAACAGCACCGTGTGGCCAGCCAGCACCGCCTGGTAGCCAAGGTTGCAGGCGCACATGGTCTTGCCCACGCCGTTGGGGCCGACAAGCACGACGTTGGTGGCGTCGGCGAGGAACTGCAAGGCCATGAGGTCTTCCACGGCGCCGCGGTCGATCTGCGCGGGCCAGCTCCAGTCGAAGTCGGCCAGCGGCTTGAACTGACCGATGTGGGCCTCGCGCAGGCGGCGCTCCAGGCTGCGGCGACTGCGCTCCTGGGTCTCCCAGTCCAGCCACTGCGCCACGCGCGCGGCGGCCTCGGGATCGGTCATCACGTCGGCCCAATGGGCCAGCAGGCCGTGCAAGCGCAGCTCGGTGGCCCGAGTGCGCAATTCGGCGGCGTGGGCCGACATGGGTGCGTTCACGGCTGTTCTCCTTCATCCGCCGGGACGATTCGGTCGTAGTTGGCCAGGGCGTGGGAACGCACGGGCGCGTCGCGGCGCGCGACCTCCTCGCTCAGATGCAGCGCCGTGGGCGGGGGCAGCCCCTGCTCCTCGCGGGCGCGCTCCAGGGCCAGGCGCACCGCGTTCGGATGCGGCACGCCCTGGGCCAGCGCGCTGTCGATGGCCGCCTGCAGCGCCGAGGCGCCGTATCGATCGAGCAGGCGCAGCAGTGCCGCGGTGATGGAGCCCAGGTTCTCGCCACGCTCGGCGGCCCGCGCGAGCAGCACAGACGCGCTTGGCACCGCACGGCTGAGCCGATCGACACCCCGGTGCCCGCGCGAGCGGCGCTTGTGCTGTACCAGCGCATCGATGTGGGCGGCATCTTCGATCTGCGCGCCTGCGTCGTAGCTGCGGGCGTGCCGGGCGATCTCGGCTGCGCCGTCGAACACGCGCACGCACTCGGGATCAGCGAGCACGGCCAGGGTGCGCCGCACGTGGGTGTGCGGCACCGAGTAGTCGTTGAGGTCGAAGCGCACGTAGGGCGTCTTGCCCACCTGCACGGCCACGCGCTCGCCCAGGGGGTACTCCTGCGCGGGCAGCGCCAGCAGGCTTGCGCGCTCGGCCTCGAAGGCCTGTCGCACGCTCAAGCTGCCGTCCTCGGGCCAGCGCCGATCCGAGGCGAGCCCCTCGCACCAACGGCGCGCCTGCGCGTTGAGGTCATCCAGGTCGGCGAACTCGCGCGCCGCGAAGAAGGACTCGCGGATGTAGCGGATGCTGCGTTCGACCCGACCCTTCTCGTTGCCGCGGGCCACGGCGACCGGGCGCGGCTCGAAGCGATGGTGGGTCGCGAACTTCAGCAGCTCGGGATTGAAGCGCACGGCGTCACCGATGCGCTCGAGCACGGCGCTCTTGAGGTTGTCGTAGAGCAGAACCCGGGCACAGCCGCCATAGGCGGCAAACGCCTCGACATGGCCGCGCAAGAAGCTGTCCATCCGGGCATCGAGGAAGAAGCGCAGGAAGATCCGGCGCGAGTAGCTCAGCACCATCACGAAGGCCATCAGCGGCCGGCGCGCGCGGCCGATCTGCAGGTAGCCGAAGTGCCCCCAGTCGACTTGCGCCTGCTCGCCTGGCAAGGTGCGCAGCCGCAGGTAGGCCTCGGCCGCCGGGCGCGGACGCAGGGAGGCCACGAGGTGGCGGAAGTGGTCGGGGCTGCCGCGGTAACCGCGCTCGTGGACCATGTCGAACAGACGCGCTGCGGTGAGCGTCGGGAACTTCGCCAGCGTCTGCAGGATGAACGGCCGGAACGGGTCAACGCGGCTGGGTCGCAGCAGCGCGGCCGGCGGCGACAGGCCCGCCTGCGCGAGCACGCGCCGCACGGTGTCGCGATGCACGTGCAACTGCCGGGCGATGGTGCCCACGCGCCAGCGTTCGGTCTCGTGCAGGCGCAGGATCTGCGCGCTCATGTCGGCGGAGATGACCAAGATGACTCCTTCGAAGACCTTCAGGGACAGGGATCGACCACGCGGGCAGGCCAGCGCCGCAGGCCGTGACGCACGAACCCCTGGCGCACCCAGGGCGACAGCGGCGCGCCACAGCGCCGGCAGCGCGGCCTGATCTGTAGCGCCTGGTCAGCGGTGGCGTTCGCCGCGTGGTCGGGCTCGTTCACGGTCAGTGGAGCAGCAGGCACCTCGGCCCGCCAACCCTGATGCGTCACGAAGTGGAGGGTGCGGCCAGCGGCAATGGCGCCGTGTTCGTCCTCGCCCTCGCGCTGGCGCTGACGCCAGCGCCGGGAGCGCTCGGCATGGGCCAGGCGACCGGCGCGGCTGCGCTGGTAGCGCTGTGCCGCCGCACGCCGCGCCTCGCGGCGAGCCGCACCGGAGCAGGCTCGGCCGCAATAGCGCTGACCACGATCGCAGCGGCTGCACAGCAGGACCTGCACTCGGCAGCGCGCGCACACGAACAGACGGGCGGGATGGTCGACGGCCAGGCTCCCCGGAACGACTCCCGGGGAACGCCAAGGGCAAGCTGCATGCAGCGTGTACGGCCGCGTGCCGCGGCATACACTGCGCTCGCATCCCGCTACTTGGCGCGGTTGTAGGGCACGGTGTCCGGGCTTTAGCTGCCACGCGATGGGCCGGCACCGTGCCCGCCTACCTCTCGGGCACGGCGAGGTTCTACCTCACCGCCGCGCCCTGAACCACGCGCATCCCCCGCCCCTACTCGCGCCGCCGCCAGGCGGGCGCCCTGCAGGGCGCCCGCCTGGCCGTCAACTCATGAATGACGACGGCCACGGCCGACGCCGCGCCCCCCTCACTCGCAATTGACCCTTCCCAGGGCTCAAGGCAAAACCGCGCTCTCACCGCCGAATAAGCGCGCTTCCTGACCGCCGTTCACATCGAGTGATTGCTGCGTCAGGTAGTTCTCGATGGCTCGACGCTCGGTAATGCAAACCTTGATCTCCAGCATGTCGCAGCTGTCGCTGAAGCGCTGCCTAGCCTTTAGTGCAGGGCCGCCAGCCATTTCGCGTTCGCTGTCTACCAGCGCAAATACCTTTCCGTCTGTGCCGGCAAGACGCTTCACCTCGCTCAGTTCCTCGTCCCTCTTGCCGTTTGCCATCGCATCGCCACCCAACGGCAAGACTACGGTGCAATGGTCTTTGTCGTACAGCCGAAGCAATGCCTGAGCGGTACGGACGTCGTTGACGCCCTCAACGAGCAGGATGGTGTTCCAGCCCAACTCTTGCAGCCCGGCTATGCCCAGCGAACCAAGGAATTCCGCCAACTGAGGCGTGCGCTGATATGGACGGACCGTTGATCCCTGGCCTTGTCGCTGCACAGTGAAACACTGGTCGGCGGCTTGGCGGGCAAGACCAATGGAGTGCGTTGCGAACATCACGCCGTGCGCCGAGTAGTTGGCCAGCGTGGTCAGGAACTCGTTTTGGAGGCTGGGATGCAGGTGCAGTTCTGGCTCGTCGATGACGATCATCGACGGCTTCTTGATGAGCGCATTGGCCAGAATGAGGACCATCTGAGAGAAGCCGGCACCGAGCTCTTGTAGCTTGTGAGGACGTCGGTCCACAACGACCTGCAGTGACTTGCCGTCGGCCGTGGCGGAAATCTCGAGTGAGTCGGCCCCAATCAGCCGTTTGACGTCTTCAGTGACCTCTTGAATGGCCCTGTTTTGGCTCCGGTTGGGGCCGGTCTTCCATTGATTCCACTGGGCGATGAAGCCCGTCCCGATGTAGGCATCGAAGTGCGTCCCAGCACCTTCGTTGATGGCGTTTCGGAACGGGCCTACGTATTGGATGTCGCGCAGAAACTGGAGGAACTTTCGTAGCGGGCCGACGGTGTACACGGCACTGCCAACCGTCAACCGATTGTCTGTCTGAGACGCTCCCTGGTTCAACGGAGGCAGCTCGCTGCCGTTTGAATCGAAAAGGGTCACGCAATAGAAGGATGCTGTCTGGTCGAAGGTGACACGCATCTTCGCCACCGACAGGACTTGTTCTCCCTCACTCAGGGTTGGCTCGAAATCAATCGAGCACTCCGGATAGTTCCTCTCGCACAGAATCTCGGCGGGCTCGTACAGCCCATGGCTTACGTTCCACCCCTTTTGGTTCGCGAGGTTCGTCCAAGTGCCCTGCGTCATCTGGTCCGCAATGCCCGCGATGACATTGCGCATCTCGTACGGGAACCGGATGAGCGCGGATTTGCCTGAGTTGTTAGGGCCGACGAAGGAGGTGAAGCCTTTGCTGAACTCAAGCGTGGCTGGCGCCTCGCGGCGAAAGCAGCGGTAGTCGTAGAGCCGAACCTTGCCGATCATTTCTGCCTCCCTTGGACTTGTCGCGTCATCCTAGCGGGCCCAGCGAGCGAGCGCGACTTACCGCAAGGGCTCGATTGAGGTGGGCGCGGAATGGGGAGGCGGTCAATGAGCTGCGCGGATACCAACATCAGCATCAAGCGGAAGATCGCAGGGGGCAAAGCTGCCGGCCGAGCTTGCGGACGCCGCTTGGCGGCTTTCGGCGGTAGCGGTCGCTGATGCCGCGAGCTGCAAACGTCTCGGATCAGCCTTGAGCTGACTTCACCGAGCATCTGAGACGGGCAATACCCCTCCTCCCCCGTGCATCTTTTCCCGCAAATGTCGAAGTTCATTGAGTTCTGAACACTACCCACTGCCGAATCAAGCACTTGGACAAACCATGCCCAGGGAGTCCTGAACTCCGTGCTCATTCAACTCTGAACATTTACGAATTCTTATGGCCCCCGCCCTGCTTCTGCTCGCATCAGCGCAGAAGTACTCCCACCAGAAATTACTTCATATACATGCACATGGTTTTGCAGCAAAACTCCATCGTACATGATTTCATAATCAATAGAAAACCCTAAGTCGGATTGGCACTTGTTGCGAAACTGCATGCCGCATGCATATAGTCGCGTCCGCTTCTCGCGCTGCATAACACTTCATCAAAATGACCACGGGACCGAATGACATCAGCTGGCAGGCCCAGGTGGCTCGCGTTCGGGCTGATTTCAACGAGCGCGGTGAGTCAATCGCAGACTGGTCTCGCCAGCACGGCTTTCATCCGAACGCTGTGTACCAAGTTCTTGGTGGCTACACGCAGGCCATGCGCGGGAACGCGCATCGAATCGCAGTTGCGCTGGGCATCAAGCAGTCGCCAGCACCAAAGGAAGCCAAGGAGAACAGCATGACGTAGCGCGACTCCCAACGTCCGCGCGAAAAAAAGCGCCACCATCCCTTGCAGGGGTTGGTGGCGCCCGGGAGCTTGAAGCTGCCCTCAGAGACTTCAGTTTCATTCTCCCCGCGCAAAAAGTCAATCCCAGGTTAGGCCTGGGCGGGACAACTATTGCCGATCGGGAAAATGAAACCCCCAAGAAAAATCATCACGCGCTCCCCACACCGGAGCGTGGGAGCGGTGCACGAGCCATGGTTCCAAGCCGAACCCATTCAGCACGAATCCAGGCTCGAGAAACACTGCATTGAAATCCTGCTGCTGACGCCAGGCGTCGTCCGGATCGAATCCCAACCGCTGGCGATCGAATTCAAGGCGGGCGAGCGTCCACAGCACTACACCCCCGACCTACGGATCACGCTGTCGGATGGAACCCAGGCTCTCGTCGAGGCCAAGGGGCAGCCCTTCGAAAAGCGGTTCCGTGAGCTGTTGGACGCCGGGCTGCGGGATGCGGTGCGGTCACTCGGCCTGCCGCTCTATCTGGTGCCCAGCCAGTTGCTCGACCCAGAGCGCACCGCGCAGGTCTCCGCGCTTCGGGCGATGGCGCGCCGTACGCCCCCACCTGGCGCTCTCGATGCGCTGTTGACCTGGGCCTCCTTGCAGTCAGGCGCCACCGTCGGCGACGCCGAGCAGGCGGGCTACGCCTTGGGCCTCATCGGTCACGCCGTAGGCCGGCGTCTGCTGACCGTCGGCCCGAGCTTCGACCTCAAGCCCCAACAACCCCTCTTCCTGGCAAACAACCATGAGCACCTTCACCCTGACCATTGGCTTGGTCATCCGGGACGGGCAGAGGACGTGGCGGCTTGACCGCACCCTCGACGACTCCCGCAATGTCTTCCTCGACCTTGAAAGCGGCGCGCCCAAGACGATTTCCACGGCAGAACTTCAGCGAGATCTTCTCGCAGGCCGGCTGCTTGTCGTACAGGAGCACCCCGTCGCCTTGTCCAAACAGGCCGAGTCCGCAACTCAGTTGGTCCAGACCGTTGAGGACCTCCCGGAGAAAGAGCAACGGCGACTGAAGTACCGCATGGGCATCGTCAAGCACATGCTCAGGCGAGGCATTCGCAAGGGAATGCGGTCACTCATCCGGATTGAACTTGCCAAGCTGCCTGCGCAAACAGTGTCGGAGCTGGCCGAGGCTGAGACGACTTCTGCAGCACAGGTCCCGACCGCCTCAACGGTCATGGACTGGATGCGCAAGTTTGACCGGTCTGGAGGGAACCCCCTGTCGTTGCTCAGCGGGAACTGCTTCCGTCGAGCCAGCGGCCGGCTGCATCCACTGGTCCTGGAGATCGCACGTCGCAAAGTCCGCGACCACTACTGCACCCGCAAGCGCCCGTCAGCCAGCGCCACCAAGTTGGTGATCGACAGGGAGCTCAGCGTCCAGGCTGATCGCGGCCGCATCGATGCGGCCGAGGCTGCCATCAGCATCTCCACGCTGCGCCGCGTGATCCACGAGGTATCGCCCTTTGAGCGCTGCGTCGCGCGATATGGGCCGGCCTATGCGAGGAACAAATGGCGCTACAGCTTGGGTGGCATTGATGCCCCTCGGGCGCTGGCCAGGTACGAGATCGACCACACGATCCTCGACATCGTCGTCGTGCACGACGTGACGGGCATGCCCATGGGACGCCCGACGATCACCGTCGTTGTCGACGGCTATAGCGGTTACATCGCCGGGTTCTTCATCAGCTTCTGGAGTGCCAGCCTAGCCAGCGCGCTATCGGCGTTCAAGATCGCAATTTCCCCGAAATACTTCCTCACGGAGCACGCTGAGCTGCGGCATCGCTGGCTGGCCTTTGGCATCCCGGACCTCATCGTCGTGGACAACGGCCTGGAGTTCCATTCCCGCCATTTCCACGCAGCGGCCTGGCATCTCGCAACCGACGTGTTGCATTGCGCCGTAAGGCAGCCCTGGCTCAAGCCGACTGTGGAACGCACGATCGGCGAGATCAACGGCTATCTCCCCGCCGCAGGCCGAGTTGAGAAGCCGCTGAACAACTACTTACCGGAACAGCCTGAGAAGCACGCTTGCATCACGTTCGGCGCCCTTTGCATGGGTGTTCTGAAGGCCGTAGTTGATGTCCATCCCTTCGAGGTGAGCGAACGCAGGCTCGACCGGGCCTATGACCTCTATGGCGAAGGCCTCGCCACGCAGCTGGCGCCTCGGCTGGCAAGCAGTTTCAATGAACTGGACATCATCATGGCCAGCGCCAAGACCCTCACCGTGGGCAACGAAGGTGTCGTCAAAGACTACCTCCGATACAACTCGCCTGAACTCCAAGCCCTTCGCCGTCGGGTGGGATTGACTTTCCGGACCGAGGTCAAGTTCAACCCAGAGAACCTCCACCACGTCTGGGTCCACGACCCGCTCCAGAAATCATGGCTGCACGTGCCGTCATGTCAGGCCGAATACACAGAGGGTCTGTCGGCCGTCCAGCACAGGGCGATCCGAGCGTCAAAAAAGAAAGAGCTAACCCTCCGCAACGCCGCTGAGACGTTGACGCGTGGCCGTTTGGAGCTCATCGACATGTGGGGCGGCGCGATCCGCTCTGGCAAACGCGTGAAGTCCAACTTTCTGAAGGCCGCCGAGGGGTTCACGTCCACGTCGACGCTCGGCGCTGCCTCGCGCAAGCCCGAATCCGCTGACGCTGCGACTCCTCTGATCCCCGTCACCAAGGCCGAACTGATGGCCCTGCCCAACGAGATGGAAACCTATGCGTTCGAATGACCATGGATTTGATCCCCTGGACCCGGAAGAGCTGGAGGTCGACATCGGCCGGCGCCAGATTCGCGAGCGCTGGCTGGCAACCTACACGCCGAAAGCGCTCCAGCAGGGCGCTGCGATAGACAACGCCATCGTCAAGCACGACCGATTCAACGAACTGGTCGGCAGTCTCGACCGCATGTTCTTGCTCAGCAAGGAGCTGCGACAGCCGGTGGGCGGCGTCATCGGCGGCAACGCCGGCGTGGGCAAGACCACGCTTTGCCGGTATTTCCTGGACGCGTTGCCGGTGCATGACCTTGCTGACCGCGGGTCTGGCGTCCTCTACCTGCGCTTGCGTCGCGGACGATCGTTGGCGGCTGTAGTTCAACGCATCCTAGGCCTACTGAACTACCCGCTATTCAAGGTCGGCAATGCGAATCTTGATGCGCGCCGCTCCCTGTCGATTGACGCGCTGCGCCGCCGCAAGATACGACTTCTGCTGGTGGACGAGGGACACCAGATGATCGGCCAAAGCAAGGCAAGGCGCGACGACGGCACGTCGATCAGCGAGTACTTCCGCGAGGTCATGGATGAGGCCCAAATCGCCGTCTGCATCGTGGGTGGCATCTCTCTGTCCGAGCTGGGTCACGTCGACCCGTACCTGGAAAGTCGCTGCGTCGTGAACGAGGCTCTGAGCGACTTCACGCTGGATAAGCCTTGGCTCTCGCTGGTGCAGTCGCTGATGCCTAGCAATTCAGCCCTGGAGTTCAAGCAGCTCCAGACATCGCGCGAGATCAGGGAGGCGATCCACAAGACCGCTCGCGGCAACCTCCGCCGGCTCAAGCAGTATCTGGCGGAACTTGCGATGGCGACGGTCGATGCCCGCAAGAGCACGCCGACCCCCGTTGAACTGAAGCTAGCCTACCAGCGGGCATTCGGGAGCCAAGAGCTGTCGAGTTGCCCTTGGGCATAGTGGAACTCGAGCGGGTATGGCATCCAGCCCTTTCCGATGGACTGTGCCGGTCCTGAAGCACTTCGATGCGCGGGTGGCCGCGCTCGTTGGTGTTCCGCACGCGCAGGACCACGAAGCCCCGAACTCCTGGCTCACGCGTGTGGCTGCGCTGCAAGGGTGCGATTCGGCCGAGCTTGCGGCCTACCTGGGCTTCACCTTTAGGGCGGACTTTGACCGTTCGTACTACTTCGTCTTCAGGAAGGTCAGATCTGAGGCCCCACAGGTTCGGGGGCTTGAGCTGGGACGGATTTACACCGACTCTTCGCCACGACACGCGGCAGCCGGCAGGTGGATGAGCTCGCCCTCAAGGCATCGCGGCCGCTATCGCTTCTGTCCGCTGTGCCTGAAGTTCGATCAGGTGCCGTGCATGCACCTGTACGCGCGGGTGCAGGAGCTGGTTTTTTGCCCTTGGCACCGATGCCTGCTCGAAGAGCAATGCCCCAACTGCAACGCCCATGTCGAGCTGATGCAGGACATGGCCACGGCCGGGCCACGGCGCATGGGTGTCGGCGATCTGAGCCTGTGTCTGAGTTGCGGCGGTCGCCTGGATGCGATGGCTCCACTGCCGATGGACTTCGAGTTCGTCCGCCGGCTGCCGCACTGGCTCAGGGAGTGGGGCCGCCATGGGCCGGAGGTTGTTCAAGGGCCAGGCATGTCCCTCGATCAGCTTTGGCGCGAGGTCCAACGCCTGAGCAACCCGCCTGCGCCGATGAGTGACCTCGTCGCTCTTCAGCGAAAGTCCATGTCGACGTTGCTGGCGACAACAACCGGAGCACCTGTTCGAGCACGCGTCGGCCCAACACCGCCGGCATCGCATGACCAGGAACCCTCAGGCCTGAGGGCGTCCTGATGTCGCGACTGCCTATCCCGACTGAACCCCGACGGGTCGAGTCCGCCCCTGGGTACTTGCTGCGCGTGTTCGGTCTCAACGGCGTCAGCGTCAAGGAATCGGTCAGCTACTGTCGAAACGCTCGGCGCGCACGTCCCCTGGCGACAGATGCCGATCTACTCGCCGAACTCGTAGGGGGGCAGGCTGAGTGGTTTGAGCATCGGATGCCAATACCTCACGCACGCGACCAGTGGCCCGAGGTGCGACTGTTCGGCCACGTGTGGCAGGAGGCATGGCTGTTGCGCGGCATCCACCAGCAGGTATGCCCCGCCTGCCTGGACGAAGAAGGTGCGGCCCGCCTGGAGTGGGATCTGCTGGCGTACCCGGTGTGCCACATCCATCAAGAGACACTGCAGGACGCCTGCGCTGCCTGCGCACGCGCACTCAGCCCCATGCGCCCGGCGCTGGACGTGTGCGACTGCGGGGCGTATCTCGCCGGCGCGGCGAAGGTTTCTCGCGGCGTCGAGGGCCCGGTGCTTCAATGGTGCGAATGGCTCTCAAAGCAGGTTCTGCCGGACGAACATGCACCGTGCGTCACTGGGCTTGAAGACATCGCGCCACAGCTGCGTGGCACCAGTCCGGACGGGGCCTTCCGCTTGATATTCGTGTTCGGCGGGGGCATGAAGGCGTATCGCGGCGCCAAGATCCAGGACAAGAGGCCTTGGCTGAGCAGCGAGCGCGTGGAGCGACTGCTCACCCACGGGCTAGATGCCCTGCGAGCGTCGGCAGATGGCCGCCCTTCTGGCCTAGACGGCAGCGCTTCCCGTGCCCTGGCGCTGCAGGCAATGGTGGGCGTCACGGTCTGGGATCGTGCTGCTGCCGCACGCGAGATGCGGAACCTGAAGTTGGGTCGAAGATGGCGTGACTCCGTCCCCCGACATCCGGCTCAGCAACAGCTGTTTGACGGCCTGATTTGAAGACTGGGTGGGTACCAAACGGATTGGTATCAGCCGTGCAAGCGTGCCACAACAAGGAGACTAACCAATGAAGGACTTACACCCCGGCACGGGATGTTCGAACTGCTGGGGCGGGCGCCAACTCGCATGTCGCACGAGGACGCGCGTGAATGGATGGACAGGTTGCTGGAGATACCTGCGGATGAGCTGGATGTGGCGGGTATCAGCTTCGAGCAGTATGTGCCGGTCGAAGGCCATCGCCGCATGCTGACGAACTCGCCCCCATACCAAGCCCTGCAACTCACGCTCCAACCGCAGCCATGACCGACAGCACGCGAAAACACAGCTACTGGAACCTCCGGGTGATCGAGTTCGACGCAGGAGAAGATTCGTACAGCGCGGTGCACGAGGTTTACTACGAGGCAGACGGCCGCCTTCGCGGCTACTCGGTGGAACCAGCCATCATGATGTGGACAGCAGACGACGAGCCAGGAGCGGCGCGGCGCGCCCTAGAGAAATTCCAGCGAGCCCTGGCTGAGCCCGCGATCAAGGCAAAGGAGTTCGGATGACATCGCTCAGAAAGCAACGTGCCAGGATCCACTGCATTCACCGGGACCTCATTCAGCGGCGGATGGCCAGCATGCTGGAAGACCAGCTATGGGATCGGATGCCCGCCGTCGGTAGAGAGTTCGGCAGCCCGGACTTCGATCGGCTGATGGAGGAGGACTACCGGCTCGGTCGGGGCGTGTTCGACCCGGCCATTCGACAGGCGTTCGGGGGAGGTGGCGAACGTCTTGTCGATGTCGTAGTGTCCGAGGAACGCCCGACGCAGCCCAAGATGCCGGTCTGACGATGGGGTGGCGGCGCATCAGTCCGCCAGACGGGACACGCGCGGTGACGCTTGCGTCACGAGGAGCAGCGGCAAGCGCCGAGCGCCGTCAATGCCTCCGCTGATGTCCCCCGTGACGCATCAGGGTTCCTCGCAAGCCCGCAGCACAGACCCAGGGCCGCTGGTCAGCCCCCGAGCTCGAACCTGCTCCGGCAAGTGCCCTGTGCACGGCACTGCTACCGCGTTGTCCGGGCTGCGAAGCGCGTCCACAGCCGTGGGTGCGGCAAAACTTCCTTCGCCCGCGCCGCGCTGTCGCCAGCAAGCGCTTGGTAAGGGCGGGGCCGTGACCTGCCCCCTGGCGACATGGCAACAAAGCCCGCTCGCCTCCTTCAAGACCATCCCCGCATCGAGTGCTGACATCGGGCGCGCAGCGGTGCGTTTACACAGCAAAGCCGCCTCCTCACCGCCGAACCAGCGCGGATCCTGACCGCAGATACCAGCAAGTGCGGCAGCCGTTTGGATCGATGAATTTGAGCATCAAGAACAATGGGGACTGGGATTCCCGGTTGGGCGATAGAAACGGCGCCGAGCTTGATCTATGCCATGCTAGCGACTGAACGGTCCTTGGTCCTTGGCTTCGTGTCTCGACCCGCGGTTGGACCCGTCCTGCTGACTGGAAAGAGTTCTTCGCCACGAAGCCAGCCACCGCCGACATGCGCTGACCTCGTCGCTTCGGAACTCGCGAGAGAAAGTCGGAGGTTTCAGACTCCCCGAACCGCGCGTCCGATGGCAGCGCCCGGCCGCTAGTCAAGATCAAGAGCAAGTGAGAGGTGCAGCGTGTGAGTAATCCCGAAGCCTTGGCAGCAAACTGGGGCGCTTGCGACGGCTGGCAGCCAGAGAAGGGGCCGCGCAGCCCTTGGAAGACGCGCTACTTCCTGGATACCGAGTTCACGGACTTCGAGTCCTTCCAGCTCATCAGCGTGGCCATCGTGGGCGAGGATGGGCGCGAGTTCTACGCTGAGCGGACCGACTTTGAAGTGGCGCTGTGCAGCACCTTCACTTGCGAGGTTGTGCTTCCCCTGCTAGGGCGCTTGCCCGGGCGTGCGATGCCGTCTGATCAGCTACGCGAAGAATTGCTCGCGTGGCTGCTGGCTACACCACGCAAGCCCAAGCCCGTGCTGTGCTACGACTTCGAGGGAGACGTCGATCTGGTTGAGCGGCTGCTTGGCGGCGCGCTGCCAAGAGGCTGGAAGCTGGAGAACATCGAGCAAAAGATCGACGCGGCCCGTCGAGCTGCTTTCCTGACACAACAGGGGGGCGAGCACCACGCTCTACAGGACGCGCGGGCCAACGCCCGCGCCTTTCTCTGATGGCGTTTCGGGCAACCTTACCCGCAGCGCCCCTTTCGACAAGCGTTTCTTCGGGTTTGATTGATCTCTAGCTGCTTCGCCGTCCTCACCGACGCCAGACCGGACTGCCATTGAGTTGGGCGCATCGAGACCATAATCCCGAAACCTGAGGACTGATGTCTTGCTGGCGTTTCTGGAGACGGCAACCGGGACACCAAGCGAGCACGCGTCGGCCCGTTGCCGGCATCGGACGGACCGCATGACACCCCCCAGTCCTGAGAGAGCCCGGATGTCTACGCACGCTTCGGAAACGTTGGAGCAGCCATGCCGGCCGCCGTGTGGATTGCGCAGACGAAGCAGGTGCTGTCCACCAAGGAGCGCGGAGCGCGAGCATGCCAGACAACGAACACACATTCCGCTGCACCATCACGATGGGTGCGGGCCTGAGTCGCGAATTTGACGAGATCGTCGGCACGGATGAGGCAGCGAGGACCGCCGCACTCCGCAAAGCCATCCTGCTCTACGTCGCCGCCAAGCGGGCCGCTAATAGCGGGGCGAAGGTCGGCGTTGCTGAGCCCGGCCAGGCGCTCGCCACCGAGTTCATCAATATTTGAGCTGTCTTGGTCCCTACGACCTCCGGCGGCCGTCGTAGCGACCGTCGCCCCAGCAGCTCAGAAACCAGTCCCCGACACCGGCGTTTCTTCCCACCGGCCAAGCTCAAGGACAATTTGGGCGCTGTGCGTGAGGCTCCAGATGGAGAGTCGGGTACGAGACCTCGCTCTCTTCAACTTTGGCATCGACAGCAAGCTGCGGGGATGCAACCTCGTCGCACTCAGGGTTCGGGACGTGTGCCATGGCGATCAGGTGGCGTCTCGCGCCGTCGTCATGCAGCCAATTGCCAAAGCCGACCGGCAACTTTGCAACGAACGCGCTCAATCAGCTCGACGATTTGACAGGCCCTTATCGGAGGCATGCGGAAGCTCGCGCTGGGTTGTTTCGAGACGATCAAGCTACGACCAATTTAGGTCCATCGGATGGTCCTACCAGTGCGGTCGACCCACAAAACCTGCACGCAACACGCTCCCGTCCCGGGAACGAAGGGCTCGGTGCCGCCCGTCGCAACGCGGGTGATTGCAGTGAGTAAATTTACTCACTATCATCAAGCCATGCGCAAGGGGCCCTTTCTCCGAGATCTCGGACCGACATTGGCGCGGCGTCTGGCGGAGGCGCCTGCGCGAATCCAGATCGTTGCCGGACCACGGCAAGTCGGAAAGACGACGCTTGTCGACCAGGTCGTGAACCGGTCTGAACGGCCACCTTCAGCGCGCACACTACTCAACGCTGAGCCATCGCCCCTTGCAGCCTCATCCGGCCTCGACTGGATTCAGCCCACCCGCATCGATGAAGAGTGGTTGATCTTGCAGTGGGGACATGCCGAAACGGCAGCCAAGGCCTGGCACCACTCTGATCACCCCGCTGCGAAGACGATGCCCTATGTACTGGTCATCGATGAGGTGCAACGAGTTCCACAGTGGTCTGGCGTTGTCAAAGGGCTCTGGGATAGAGCCCGTTCACTTGGCATTCCGATGCACGTTGTACTCCTCGGCTCTGCTCCATTGCTTATACAGAGCGGCCTGACGGAGAGCTTGCTCGGGCGCTATGAAATCCTGCGGCTGGGCCATTGGTCGTTCGAGGAGATGAACGAGGCGTTTGGCCTGACGCTGGAGCAGTACTTGTACTTCGGCGGCTTCCCGGGCAGCGCAAGCCTTCTTGGCGATGAGGCTCGTTGGCGCAGCTATGTGCGCGAATCACTGATCCTGCCGAACATCGAGAAAGACGTTTTCGAGATGTTCCGGGTCGATAAGCCCGCATTGCTCCGTGAACTCTTCAGCCTTGGCTGCTCTTACTCGGGACAAATCCTGGCGCTCGACAAGGCAGGCGGGCGGCTAGGTGGTGCGCACACTCAGACATTGACGCACCAGCTCAACCTGCTCTCCTATGCAGGCTTGCTTTCCGGGCTGCAGAAGTACTCTGGACAGGCGATACGGCAACGCAGGTCACCGCCCAAGTTCATGGTGCACAACACGGCGCTAATGGGCGCCATGGGGAACTACGGATTTGCGGAAGCGCGCGCTGACCGCAGTCATTGGGGGCGATTGGTCGAAAGTGCCGTGGGCGCTCACCTAATCAACACGGCCGACGGAGACACCCGTGTTCACTACTGGAGAGATGGTGACGACGAGGTTGATTTCATCTTGGAGCGACGCGGCATCCTCGCAGCCATCGAAGTCAAATCGAACAGCGTTGAATCGCACCACCGCGGCATAACCGAGTTCATTCGGCGGCATCCCGAGACACGGAAGCTTCTGGTAGGCAGCGAGGCCATGCCCGTCGGCGAATTCCTCCGGCGGCCGGCGGAGGAGTGGACACGGTGACTCGGTCCGCCACCACCAAGGTTCGGCTGTACATACCGCGCCGCGCTACAAGCTTGTCGGCCGAAGGCAGGCCAGAAACTCGTCCCCTTGAGGCTTGGCGTGGCATAGCAGCGTATGTTCTCCTTGGCGATCCCGGGTCTGGAAAGAGTGCGTCCTTCCGAGAAGAGGGTCTGGGCGAAGGCTGCGTATACATCAGCGCAAGGGACTTCATCTCGCTCGGGATTGAGCGCAGCGATCACGGGAAGACGCTCTTCATAGACGGCCTTGACGAGATGCGAGCCGGTGCTGCCGATGGGCGCATTCCGTTGGATGCGATTCGTGCCAAGCTCAAGGAACTTGGGCGGCCGCGCTTCAGACTTTCCTGCAGAGAGCATGACTGGCGATCTCAGACCGATCTCGACGCTCTACGCCAAGTTGCCCCCAATGGGGAGGTCGATGAATTGCATCTGGAGCCTCTTTCCCAAGACGAGCAGCGACAAATCTTGGTGGGTCGCCCCGGCGAAGTTCCTGATGCTGATGCCTTTCTGGAACAAGGTGCTGCCTTGGGGCTCGCGCCCTTGTTCGGCAACCCACTGCTGCTCGATCTGACAATCCGCGCGGTAGCTGACAACCAAGGGTGGCCAGCTACCCGCTGCGACATCTACGGACTGGCTTGCCGCACGTTGGTTACCGAGCAGTCTCCTGCCCATTTGGAGGTCTTGCCCCTGCAGCCAGGCGACGTGGACCAAATCCTTGACGATGCTGGATTGCTTTGCGCGCTTCTGCTTTTTAGCGGCAAGTCGTCTCTTACGAAGTCTTTGGAGGGCAGCGTCACCTCCATCGCCTGGCATTCACTTCCTAAGGTATTCGAGCTAGTTGCGCCGCAACGCGCACTTGCAAGCAAGGTCTTCACAACGATCGATGGCGAGTCGTTTGCGAGACATAGAAGCATTGCTGAGTTTTTGGCGGCAAGATCTATCGCAGAGCGACTGAGCAAAGGACTGCCCTTGGGCCGGATCTTGGCACTGATGCAGGGTACTGATGGGGGCGTGGTTGAGCCTCTTCGAGGCCTGCTCGGATGGCTGACCGTTCACGACGCTCGCGATCGTCTGGCCCTAGTTGAACTGGATCCGCTAAGCATTGTGTTGAACGGGGACGTCGCAGCCTTTTCCGTCGACGACAAGCGGGCCCTTCTCGCGGCGCTCCGCGCCCAGGCCGAGCGGAACCCTTGGTTTCGCAACCAGCACTGGGCCAGTCATCCATTTGCACCTCTGGCCTCCGCAGACATGGCGGATGTGCTCGAAGAGGTGCTGGCAGACCGATCACCAGATCGCTCGAACCAAGCGTTCATGGGCTGCGTCTTTGACGCACTCATTAACGGAGAACCCATGCAGGAACTCCGGTCGCTGCTGGAGGCGTGGGTTGAAGACGACGCCGTTTGGTTCGGCAACCGAATCCTAGCTCTGAAGGTCTGGATGCAGGGCGGTAGCCTTGAAGTCAACAAGGCACGATCCTGGCTTGAGCAGTTTCGCGATGGCAGCCTCAAGGACCTGGATGCCCGACTATCAAGCGAGCTCCTCGACGGCATGTACCCCGAACAGTTGGGACCGGACGAGGTTTTCAGATTCTGGCCGAAGCCCGGTGACATCGCACGGAACACGACGATGCCCAGATTTTGGTACAGCGGACTCGTCAATCGGTCGCGCCCGCACGATTTCCCGAAGCTGGTCAATGCTTGGCTTCAACTCAAGCCGCAGTCGCGTACCGAGTTTGAGGGCGAATGGAATCGTCTTCGCACTGGCATCCTAGCGGGGGCATTGGAGAACGCAGGCGATCAAGCCGACGACGCGACGTTGTCTGCGTGGTTGGACCTCGGCATGGACAAACACGGCTTTGCCAAGCTGGATGCAGATGCCGGAGGAGCCCGAATTTCAAGTTGGCTAACTGGCCGGCCTGGGCGAATGAAGGCCATCGTCGCGCTAGCATGGGACGCTGTTCGAACCGATCCTCAAAGCGGGCGGCGCTACTTCTGGGAAGGTGAACAACGGCTCTTGCGTGCCACCCTTCCCCGAGACTGGTTCTACTGGCTGCTACAGCATGCAGCGACCAAGACAGACCAGCAACTGGCGGAGTACTGCTTTCTCCAAGCTGCTCGCGCCGTCGTAGATACCCCGGCGGGATTCGACATCCCCTCCATTGAAGAGATTGAAGGTTGGGTCGCTGCCAATACCGACCGTCACCCAAGTGCTGTCGAATGGTTGGAACAAGCCTTCAGTTGCGCACTTGAAGGCAATTGGCAGGGCGAGGAGCATCGTCGCCTAAGAAGGCACGAAGCGGAAACTCGCGCGAAGCGAGAGGCACGACGGATAGCCCTTGCCCCACACGTACCGGCGATCCTAGATGGCAGTGCCCCATCTCATGTGATGCATCAGTTCGCGCTGGCGTGTGGAAAGCGGTTCTATGACATACAAGGAGAGACCCCGGAGGAACTGGCTCAAGACTTCTTAGTCACTGACGTCGAGACAAGCAGGGCGGCACTTGCCGGACTGAACAACGTTTTTGTTCGCGCCGACCTTCCCAGCGCAGATGATATTCTTGAGCTGAACGCCAAAGGCAGGTATCACTTGATCCGACCGGCATTGCTTCTTGCCGCACGGCGGGCCAGTGAGCGGGACGTCGCGGTGGTCGATGGCTGGAGCGATAAGCTTTTATCCACCTTAATCGCGAGTTGGCTCACCGACGGTACCGAGACGCCAGCTTGGTACTCTCGCGCCGCGGAGGCCCGCCCGTCCATCGTTGCGCCGCTGCTTATTCGCCATGCGATTCGTGCCCTGAGGCGCAAGGGGCCCCTCCACGTGTCAGGACTGTGGGCGTTGACATCGGAGCCAAAGCAGGCGGAACTCGCGCGCATGGTATTGCCGGAGCTTCTCCTGAGCTTTCCCCAGCGCAGTTCAGAGGAATCTCGCCGGGAGCTAAACAGCCACTTGCTTAGTGGCCTTCATCTTCTCGATGATGCACTTGCTGCCTCCATCGTTCGACGGAGGCTCGACAACCCGTCCATCGATGCTGCGCAGCGCCTTTGCTGGCTAGCGGCAGATTTGCCGTACCGCGATAGTGCCCTGCAGCAGTTGACCGAATTTGTTGGCAAGAACCAGAAGCGCTTGGCTGCCCTAGGGAACGCCCTCCACCAGCAAAGCAGCGTTGGTCGATCCCTGCGCCGTGTATCTCCAAAAACACTATCTCGACTCATTGAGGCCCTTGCGCCAATCACAAGGCCAGAGCGGCCGACAGGCGCCCATTGGGTTTCAGCTGCCGATGAGCGTGGCGACACCGTGCGGGCACTCGTTACGATGCTGGCCGCAGATCCTCAACGGTCAGCCGCCATCGAACTCCAGCGGCTCGCAGAGCTCCCGCAACTCGAGCCATGGGCAATTCGCCTGAATTTCAGTGCGCTTTCCCAACAGGACGTAGCGCGCGAGGCCTACTACGCGCATCCAACACCGGAGGCCGCAGCATTGACGATTGCTGGTGGTCCACCTGCAAATCAGGCCGACCTTCTTGCGCTGACCCTTGACCATCTTGGCGATCTTGAGAAGAAGCTCCGAGGAGCAGACACTTTTGGACTCCGGCTCTACTGGAATAGCACGAAAGAAACCGAAGCCACGCCGAAAGTCGAGAACGACTGCCGCGATCTACTGCTGGAGCAATTGCGGGAGCGCTTCAGACCCTTGAACGTTCATGTTGTGCCTGAGCGACGAGCAGCTGCAGAGAAGCGATCAGACCTTCGAGTGGAGTATTCGGGCTCTGGTCGACAGCTCGCGGTGCCTATCGAAATCAAGAGAGAAGACAACGCCAGTCTCTGGCTGGCATGGCGCGATCAGCTTCAAAAGCTATATTCGAACGATCCAACTGCGGATGGCCATGGGATCTATCTAGTACTCTGGTTCGACTTTAAACCGCGCTCATCTCCTGAGGGGGATCGGCCAACCAGCGCTCGAACCATGGAGGCGATGCTGGTTGAACGTGTCCCCGTCGTGGATAGAGCGAAAGTAGCTATCCGGGCGATCAACCTCTCGCTGCCGAAGTAGATGGTCGACACAGTTCGAGCAGTTGCCACGAAGCTATCAATGTGCCTCGTTCTCGCCAGCAGATCGCTCGCCGAAGCATGCCCCGGCGGCCTCTGTCCAGACAGGCACGATCTCCCGGTCACGGGATGGCGTGCTACGGCACCGGCGGATGGCGCTTTGCGTAGTCAGCCACTACCGCTACCACGCCGTCCAGGATCGCCGAGAACCCGCTGAAGTCAATCGAGTCGGCCTTCTTATCGACGATCTCGCGCGCAAAAGCCGCCTTGCCGAAGTGCTTGGTGTCGTCGAATTTCGGCGCTCGCGAAAAGGTCTTCGTGCCGAGCGTCTCCGCGAGAGTTTTCGCATCGAAGAAGTCTTCGATCGCTGTCTTGGCGCCGCCGGCACCCAAGGGCGTCGGCACCACGTACATGTTTCCGACGACGTGGATGAACTGCTCTCTACCGGTCGGGCGCGGCTTCTTGGTGATGCCAGAGATCGCGCCGTAGATGTCCTTCGCGCCTGCGTCGTTGTCGACAAGAACGATGACGGGGTACTTCGGAGCCGACGCCTTGATCTTATTGATGAAGTCCGAGTGATAGTGCTTCATTAAGTGGCAAAGCCCACCCACCCCTCCCGTGAGTTGGGTGATCTCGCTGGTCCGGCGCTGCCCATACTTGAACAGCCTCAGGAGCAGCTTTGGCGGCGTTCCGGCGGCGAGCATTGGGTACTTCGGCGCCAATCGCTTAATCGCGTGTCTGAGATAGATGTTGTCCGTCGGGCCTTCACAAACGATGACCGGCGATCCGATCGCGTGAAACGCATCGAAGTACAGGAACCGGCGGAACTGTTCGGTTCGCCCCGAGGTGTCGTGCGGTTCGAGGCCGTTATCTTCTCGGAGCTTGCGGTTGTAGAGGTCGACCTGATCGATGTACGACAACATGCCGATGAGTTGGCGGTTAGTGCCGGGCTGCTTGAAGGTCGTTTCGACGCCAGCCGCATCTAGCTTCTTGAAGATGCGTTCGAACGCGCCCGTCTTCAGGGCATGGTCAACCATTGCGCGGACGGTGTAGCGATAGGTTGCGGGGACGTTCACCTTCCTGTTCACAACCAGGCCCGTCACGTCCTGCCGCGAGTCCCGATACTGCATCCGGGTCTTCTTGTCGTTGAAGCTGAAGCCGGCCTTGGCGACCAGGCGCTTGAGTCCTTGACCCGGTAGCCAGAGGTCCTTGTCTGCGTCATCCTGCCTTGCGACGCGGGACGAGAACTTACTCTTGTTCGAGCTGAACGTCAGGTCGTCGGCGTAGCGCGAATAGCTGCAGCCCGTTGCTGAGGCCAGTCGGACCAGCATGATGTCCATCACGTGGCCGATCAGGTTCGAGATGACCGGCGAGCAGGGGCTACCCTGCGGAAGCTTGTTTTCATGGCATGCGATCTGTGCGATCACGGTTGCCACCTTCTCGTGAAGCGCGAAGTTCTTGTCTTTCAGAAAGAAGCCGCGCACCCGGCCGAAGTTGATCGTGCCGAAGAAGTCATGCAAATCCACGTTGAAGACGTACCTGCGCGTCACATGCACACGCGCGTTAGTCATGATCGTGTGCTTGCGCTTGAACCCGTGCGCGACGCCATGGCGCTTGCCATCCTCGACGTGACCGCGCGAGCTGTTGATCTCCTCAACGCAGTTCTGAAGCAGGTTAGCAAGGCGGTGCTGAACGAGCTTCAGGTCCTTGTCTGGCGCCCAGATCTCTCTCGTGCCACCGTGTCGCTTCGGGATATCGAACTTGGAGTACAGAGCTGCCTTTGGCTTCTTGTACAGAACAAAGGACAGCATGCCCGGCTTGACTTCGAGGAGCCTGGCTACGTCAGAGAGGGTCGTTGCGGCCTTCAGCTGTTTGAGTTGGGACATGCGTGAAGGCGGCGAAACAAAGCGGACCCACGGACACTCTTACGCGACCGCACAGTTGCTCAGCGAGATGCCGGGCAACACCGAGGGACGCCGAGGAGCATATCCCCGGACATTTGTTTCACATGCCATGAAGCATGGCAAAAAATCTGTCCGCGAGTCCATCTTCACTCTAGCACTGATGGCCGTGGCATCCCGCAGTATCAAGGCGATGCTCGCCAAAGACGGGTTGCAGTGCGCGCTGACGTTCGTGGCGTAACCGTCGACTGAGCGCAACCAGCCTATCTCGGTCGGTCGGCGGTGCGTGTCGTGCGACAGGTACTCAACACATTCCGGTCATCCAGGCGACGGCCTAGTCAAGCTCGGACCGCCCGGTCTCAGGCATAGACCGGCCTTTCGATGAAGTCGCCCGCGCCCATGGCTCGGGGCCGAATCGACGAAAGACTGACGCTCAGCGTGCCTCGATTTCTGAAATGCGGATCAAGCGCCGCGTCTCTACTACATTAGATCGCATGGGCAGTACCGGTATCACAGCGGACCCGTTCTCGCCGTTCATCGCCTTTTCGCGTCTGACAGTAGTGTGGTCAGTGGACGTTGGAACACTTGATAGGGTGTAGGGTTCTCTGGTGACAAGAGGCAGATCCCGAATGGCACCATAGCTGTACGTCGCCGCACAGCTTCTGTCCGTGTCATTCTGTGCAGCCTAACAAGTCCAACCCAAGGGAGATATAGATGATTGGATTTCCGGACCTTGGAAGCTTGAATCCGGAAGACATTTCTGTCATCCGCGAAGCTGCCAAAACTGCATGGGACTTCGTGCCCGAGCGCCTAAAAAAGAAACTTGAAAAGTATGCAGAGTCGAAATGGGCTTCGGTAGTCTGGAAGACAAACGCCGAAGCTTACCTCTCCGCTCTCTATGCACGAGTATCCACAACAAGACTGTTGGGGCATCCAAAGGAGATTCGCCTCAGCGAGATATTTACCGACGTGTATATCTACGACTCTCCGTTAGAGCAAAAGCGCCGCAACCCTTCCGCGTTAGATGCGACAGCGCTGAGACAAAAGCGCCAAGCCGACGAAGAACAGCGACTCCCCGCCGAGGCCATCTTGCGCGAGAAGCGCATTTATTTGACGGGGAAGCCTGGCGCAGGTAAGACAACACTGCTGCGCCATCTTGTACTTCGTTCGATCGCCAGTAACAAGCGTTCCACCCCAATCTACGTGGCGCTCAAGGACATATCAGAGAATGTTGCGGATTCAAGCGAAATTAACCTTTGGCGACATATTGCGCAACAGTTCGAAATTGCGAAGCTTCCAAATACAGAAGAGTTCCTCGATCATCTTATGGATGCTGGGCGAGCCGTGTTGCTACTTGACGGTCTTGATGAAGTTACAGAGAGGGATGGAATCCGTCGAACATTGATTGGTGAAATACTTAAGATTGCCTCAGGATACCCAAAGCTGCAGGTAATTTTGACTTGCCGAGTCGGAGCAGAACTTTTCACTTTCGAAAAGTTTGCGGTCGCTCAGATCGCAGATTTCTCTCCGCAACAACAGCTTTCATTTGTCAAGCGATGGTATTCCGATGACCCCGCCGCACTGCGCTCGTTCTTGGACGCTTGGGCGCTACCTGACAATGGAGGACTTCGTGACCTTGCAAGCACGCCACTATTGCTTGCTCTTCTCTGCATCGGATATGACGAAACTCGGGAATTTCCCTTGCGACGAGGCGATCTTTACAAAGAGGCGGTTGAGGCGCTGCTTCGTCGGTGGAGCGTGTCTCGAGGTATCGAGCGAGACAATCCGTATCGCAAGCTCACGTCTTCACGAAAGGAGCAGATGCTCGCATATGTGGCGTACACGCTCTTCAAGCAAGGACACTTCATCTTTAGCGGTGGGACTGCATGCACGGTGATTGCGCAGTACCTCAAATCTCTTCCCCGACGGGAAATAGACGACGGCCTGGAAGCGAACGAGGTTCTCCGCAATCTTGAGGCAGCTCATGGGTTAGTCGTTCACGAAACCAGCGACTACTATGCCTTCTCCCACTTGACCATCCACGAGTACTTTGTGGCGCAGTACTTAATCGACAGCACAAATGAGAAAACCCTGCGTCACGAACTCAGCTTTGCGAACATCTGCAATCGACAGTGGCGTGAGATTATACTTCTGGCTGCAGGCTCCGTTACATCGGCCGATTACATACTCCTTCTCATCCGAGGCGAGATATCAGCCGCTTTGGCATCCGAGCCAAATATGAAGAGAATTCTCTTTGCGCTCAGCCAATCGGAAGAGGTGGCCGCATCTGAGGTTTGGGGAGCTTGGGCAGATGACTCTAATCCAAATATATCAAGAATAGCCAAAGTCGACCGCCAATACGACACCACCCACCGATCAATCATTCAACGCCTAACAGATGATCTCAAGCGGGCAGTTCTTTTGGCCTCGTCTCTGCCTAGCGTAACTCGCAGAGCGCATATCTTCGCGAAGAATTTGACGGGCGCTCATGCAAAATGGGTAGAGACATACCTACGCGAGGCACCTGAGTCTCGGCGGAAAAAGTTTCTGGAAATATTGTATGCAGAATCGCTCTACGCTGCCGCACTTGCAATCGGAACCGTCTCCGATAGGGCTGCGCTAGAGGAACTTTCACTGAGATACTAGGTGGTTGACGCCTCGCCGCTTCTGCGGAGTTAAGCACGATCAAGTCAGTATGGGAGAACATACCAGCCTGTGAGTTGGTAAATAAAGCGGCAGCCCTTAGACGTCGCTGTTGAACTTCAAGAATGGGCAACTGCTTTACGGCGCCGGCGCGTTTGTAGTCGAGGACTGATCAGGGTCCGCAGCGCCGGTCGAAAACAGCAGAAGCGGCCGCTCAAATAGGTAGAAGACGGGCACGACTGTCGGGCGATCGGCTTGGATAGGGAAGCCGCCGGTAAGTCGATGTGGACCCGAGCGGGCGGTTCTGGCGTGAGCTGCCGCTCGCGTTCCGAACCTCGAACGACTCAGATCAGCCTTGGGCTGACTTCACCAAGCATCTGAGACGGGCAATACCCCTCCTCCCCCGTGCATCTTTTCCCGCAAACCTGGCCACCGGGAAAGTTAAGCCAGGCAGCGCCAGGAGGCCCTTCTGCTCGCACTGGGCGATGAAGGTCCGCAGCGGGTGTCGAACGTCCCTGTCGGCAGCCTCCACGCCCACCTAGGGCCGCCACTGGCCATCGCATCCCTGCATCCTATCTTGCACGCCCCGGCAGCCCGGCGCCCAGCCGGGCCACCGTGCCCTATCCATCGAAAAGTTCAGACTTGAATGAACAAAGTTCAGAACTGAATGGTTTTCGACACGAGCGCTGTACACGTGTACTATCGTACTAGTACACATTGGCAGATGCCTCATGGATCCCCTGCATTTCGTCCACATCGACACCGGTTCGACCGAGCCGATCTACCGCCAGCTCATCGAGCAGGTGAAGCGCCGTGTGGCGGCCGGGCAGCTGAAGGCGGGTGACGAGATTCCGTCGGTGCGTGAGCTGGCGCACGCGCTCGCGGTGCACCCGATGACGATCTCCAAGGCCTATTCGCTGCTGGAGATGGAGGGCGTGCTGGAACGCCGGCGGGGGCTGTCGATGGTTGTGGCGGCGCAGCACCGGCAGGCGCAACCGACGGCGGACCGTGTCGAGCTGCTGCGCCCGACGCTGGAGAAGGCGGCCGCCGAGGCGCGCCAGCTGGCACTGCCGAAGAGCCAGGCCCTGCAACTGTTCAAGACCATCCTGGAGGAGGCCCCATGACCAGCCCGCATTTCCCGCACAGCGACGCCGCCAGTGCGGCGCTCAGCCAGGTGACGCTGCGCTATCCCAACGGCCCGAGCGTGCTGGACCGGCTCGACTGGCAGCTGCTGCCCGGCCAGGTGGTGGGCCTGCTGGGCCGCAACGGCGCCGGCAAGACGACGCTGCTGGAGACGCTGCTGGGCCTGCGCGAGCCCGATGCCGGTGCCGTGCAGCTGTTCGGCCAGGACGCGCTGCGGCTGGACGACGCGGCGCGCGGGCGCATCGGCTATGTGCCGCAGCACAGCGATCTGTTCGAGGCCTTCACGCCGGCGCAGCTGCTGGCCTACTTCCGCAGTTTCTATCCGCGCTGGAATGACGCCAAGGTGGAGGGCCTGATGTCGCGCTGGGAGATCCCGCGCGACCAGGCGATCCGCAAACTCTCCGGCGGCCAGAAGCAGCGCCTGTCCATCATCCGCGCGCTGGCCCACGAGCCGGATCTGCTGGTGCTGGACGAGCCCGTCGCCAGCCTGGACCCGGCCGGCCGGCGCGACTTCCTGCGCGAGCTCGTCGGCGAGGTGATGGACCGCGGCGCGACCGTCGTGTTCTCCACGCACATCCTGTCTGACCTGGAGCGCGTGGCCTTCAATATCGCCTTCCTCAGCCGCGGACGCATCGCGCTGCAGGCGCCGCTGGACGAGCTGCTGGAGCAGGTTCGGGCATTCACCGGCAGCGTGACGGAAATGGCCACGCTGATGGCGCGGCTTGGCGCACAGCCGCTGAAGCGCACGCCGCTGGAGGCTGGGCGCGAGCGCGTGCTGGCGCGGCTGCCGGCCGACACCACACTGCCCGACAGCGTGGCGGTGGACCGCGTGAACCTGGACGATCTCTTCACGGAGCTGACATGATGACGGCCACGCAGTTTTCTCAGGTCGTGCTCGCATCGTGGCGGCAGCGGGACCGTAGCGCGCCGTGGGGGCGGCTCGTACTGGCGCTGCTGTTGGTGGGCAGCCTCGTCATCACGGGCGTGTTCGCGCCGCTGGCCATCGCTTGGCGCATCTGGCTGGGCATCGCTGTGTTCACGCTGCATTGCACCTGGTGGGTGGTCGGCCTGAACCTGTCGGAGCAGAACCACCCGCATGCCGCCCGCTGCGTCCCTGGGCACCTGCGCGCGTTGCGCCAAGCCGCGCTGCTTGCATGGGTGCTGCATGCCGGCGCCACCACGTCGCTGGTGGTGCTCATCCTCCCAGGGCATGGCCATTGGGAGTTGGCGCTGCTCGTCAACAGCGCCATCGCCACCTTCCTGCTGTGGTCGGCCCGACTCTGGTGGCTGTGGCTGCTGCTCATTTTCCAATCGCCCCTCATCGGCGCGCTGTCGCAGCGGCTTGCACCGCTAGGCGCGCAGCTGTCGGCGGCGTGGCTGGCTCAGCCGCAAACGCTGCTGGCGCTGGCGCTGCTGCTGCAGGCCGGACTCGTCACGCTGATGTTCGACGACGGCGGGCCCAGGCACCGCGAGCGTTACGCGCGGCAGACGCAGCGCCGCGCCGTGATGCGCATGATGGCGGATGGCCGGCAGCCGAACCTGGCGGCCTGGGGTGGGCGCATCGAATGGCTGTTCCGCCCCTTCGAGCGCATGTTGTCGGCCTGGCGGCAACGGCTGCTGGCGCAGGCGGGCCCACACAACGTGATGGCCCGTGCCGACATCGTGCTGCGCGGCCCTCAGCACTGGCTGAATCAGGCGCTGACCTTCGGCACGATGGCGGCGGTCATGGCGTTAATTTTCGCGGCAGTCTGTCGGATCTATGAGCTCGACATGGCCAAAGTCTGGCGCACGGGCGGGACGAGCATCGGCCTGTGGCTGGTCTGCATGGGGCTCAATCCTGCGTTCATGCTGCCCAACGCTCTGTGGCAGAGCCGCCGCGAGCAGGCGCTGCTGCGCTTGCTGCCGGGCATGCCGCAAGGGGCCGCGCTGAACCGCGCCGTGGCCGGCCGGCAATTGCGCGACTGCTTCGTGACCTGGCTGGTGACGCTGGTGGTGCTGTGCGTCGTCTCCGTGAACGGCTACTCGCCGGCCTTGCCCTACCTGGCCCTCGGTGCGCTGCCCGTGGCGGTGCTGTCGCTCACTCGCCGGCCGGCGCTCATGCGCGCGCCCACGCCGGGTACGACGGTGCTGCCGGTCTTCGCATACCTCGGGCTGGGCGGACTGCTGTACCTGGCGGTCGACCGCGTCGGCGTGCCGCGGGCGCTGGTCATCACCGTCGTGCCGATCGTGTCGGCGGGCCTGCTCGCCTGGCGCTGGCGCGTGGTGCAGAACGCACCCGCTGCGCTGCCGGCCGGGCGCCTGGCCTGAGCACCCTAGCCGCGGATCTCCGGCTCAGCCACCTGGGCCAGCTGCACCAGCGACTCCTGCCAACCGAGCATGCAGCCAGCCACCGGGATCACCTCCGGGATGCCGTCCTGCGTGATGCGCACATCCGTGCCGCACGACACGGCGCGCAGCTCCACGGTGGTCGTCATCTCGCCCGGCAGGTGCGGGTCATCGAACGTCGCCGTGTAGCGCAGCCGCTCTCCCGGCACCAGCTCCACGTAGCGGCCACCGAAGCCGTGGCTGTCGCCTGTCGTGAAATTCGTGAACGACATGCGCCAGCTGCCGCCGACCCGGGCGTCCATCTCGTGGACGGTGCCGGTGAAGCCGAAAGGTGGCAGCCACTTGGCCATTGCGGCCGGTGTCGTGAAGGCGCGATAGACGCGCTCGGGCGGGCAGCGCAGCACGCGGTGCAGGGTGACGGTGTTTGGCATGGCTGTGGACGTGACTGGGCAGAGGACGACCCTCTGCGGTGACGACGATCAGAACGCAGGGATATCGACATCGCCATCCCGAAATTCCCACAGCCTCGCGTTTTCGGGCCGCGCGCCGGGCCGGGCCGCCTCGAGCAGGTCGGTCAGACCACAGGCGTCAGATAGGGAGCTCGGTGAAATACCGGCCGCCGTGGAAGATCAGCGGCTGCGCGCCGGGGCGGGCCGTGCAGCGCTCCACCTCGCCGACGAAGATGACATGGTCGCCCTCCTCGTAGCGGCTGCGGTTGGCGCATTCGAAGACGGCCACCGCGCCGTCCAGCACCGGCGCGCCGCCGGCACCTTCGCGCCACGCCACGCCGGCAAAGCGGTCGATGTCGCGCGTCGCAAAGCGCTGGGCCAGGTCCTTCTGGTCGGCCGCCAGGATGTTGATCGCGTAGTGCGTGCCGTGCGTGAACACCGGCAGCGAGCCCGCGCGGCGCGCGAGGCTCCACAGCACCAGCGGCGGCTCCAGAGACACCGAGTTGAACGAGTTGGCCGTCAGCCCGACGAGGCCGCCGTCCGCCGAGCGCACGGTGATGACGGTCACGCCGGTGGCGAACATACCGAGGGCGGCGCGGAATTGCTGGCTGTCCATGGCGGCATTGTCGCCAGTCCCGCATGTCGTCCTACGGCGAAGGGCCTCGCCGCCATCGCACAATGCCGGCCCATGGACGACCCTGACTTCCAGGTACGCGACGACCTGCAATTCACCACCCCGCGGCCGCGCATGTTCGGCGACTGCGCCGATTGCGCCGCCGGCCGCTGCACGCCACCGGCCCAGCGCAGCCGGCGGCTCTTCACCGGGCTGCTGGGTGCGTCGGCCTTCATGCCGGCCTGGGCGCGCGAGGGCGTGGACGTGGGCCCCAAGAGCCGCTTCGCCGGCATGATCTCGGCGGACGACATCGAGCGCGGCGGCGGCCAGCAGTACGCGCAGATGATGCAGCAGGCCGCCCAGCAGCGGGCGCTGGCGCCGATGGACCACCCGCAGCTGCAGCGGCTGCGCTACATCGCCCAGCGCATCATCCCGCATAGCTACGAGTGGAACGACCGCGCCCGGCAGTGGAAGTGGGAGGTCAACCTGCTTGGCAGCCCGGAGCTGAACGCCTTCTGCATGCCGGGCGGCAAGATCGCCTTCTATTACGGCATCCTCGAGAAGTTGAAGCTGGAGGACGACGAGGTCGCGGCCATCATGGGCCACGAGGTGTCGCATGCGCTGCGCGAGCACGCCCGTGAGCGCATGGGCAAGACGGCCGTCACGAACGGCGTCGTTGAACTCGGTGCGGCGCTGCTGGGCCTGGGCAACCTCGGTCGCGGGCTGGCCAATGTCGGCGCGCAGCTGATGACGCTGCGCTTCAGCCGCGAGGACGAGACCGAGGCCGACCTCGTCGGCATCGAGCTGTCCGCGCGCGCGGGCTACGACCCGTCGGCCGCCGTGCGGCTGTGGGAGAAGATGATGGCGGCCAACAAGGGGGCGCCGCCGCAGTGGCTGTCCACCCACCCGGCCAGCGGCACGCGCATCCGCGACATCCAGGCCAACCTGCCCAAGGTGGAAGGGCTGTACGCGCGCGCATCCAGACCGGACCAGCGCTTCCCGGTCGCGCCGCCGCTCAAGTCGCGGCAGCAGCCGGCGCAGTAGCGCTCACCAGCGCGCCGGCAGGTTCTTGAGCCGCTGGTACTCGCCGGCGGCCACGCGCCGCAGGTAGCCGCCCAGCTCCAGGTCCTTGACGAGCTTGGACACCATTTCGCGCGAGCAGCCCAGCCGCTGCGCCATTCCCTGGTGCGTCAGCGCGAGGTGGCGGCCGTCGATCGTCAGGTCCTCGACGAGGCTGCGCAACCGGCCGTAGACGTCGTTGAGGGCCAGCTGCTTGGTGGACAACGTCGCCGCGCGAGCGCGGCGGATGACCTTGGTCAGCAGCTCGAAAGCGAACTCAGGGTGCTCGCTGATGTGCGTCAGCAGGCTCGCCCGCGTGACCATGACCAGCCGGCTGGCCTCCTCGGTGATGACGCTGGCCGAGCGCGGTCCGCCGTCCAGGCTCATCTCGCCGACGTACTCGCCGGGGCCGTAGACGCCATAGGTGATCTCGCGGCCGCGGGCGTCGCTGCTGTAGGCGCGCAGCGAACCGGACAGGATCACGTAGAGGTTGTCGCCGACCGAGCCTTCCTCGATCAGCACGACGTCCTTGCGATAGCTGCGGGCGATGCCACGCACCGCGAGCTGGCGCAGCGCGGGAGGCAAGGCCTGGAATTCGGCGTCGGTGGGGGTGTCGGACATCCAGCAGCGCCGCAGGCAAGGGGCCTGCCCGGCGTGGGGCCGGATGTTAGTTCACCGGTTCAATGGACCACCCCGGGCGGGGCGGTCCCGATTCAATTGACCAGATTGGCGGGCCGCAGCGACGACACCAGCGGCGGCAGCAGTGCCAGTTGACGCATCAGCTCGCCGATGCTGTCGGCGCCGCTCTTGGCGCGGATGCTCTGGATCTGGCTGCGCACGGTGGAGATGGCCACGCCCTGGCGCTGCGCGACCTCCGTCGGCTTGACACCGTTGGACAGCGCCTTCAACACCTCGGTCTCCGCAGGCGTCAGTTGGTAGCGCAGCGCAAACCATTGCGCGGCCAGGTCGCCGCAGAGCTGGCGCCGCTCCAGCAGCAGCAGCACGGCCGCCTGGCTCACGTCGCGGTTCAGCGGCACGACGACGACATTGGCCCGGCCGCATTCGGCGCGGTCGTCGCCAAGGCGCAGCAGGCAACGGCGCCCGCCCGTCTCGGCGCTTTCAAGGGCCTCGGCCAGCGGCACCGCATCGGTCAGCAGCCGCGCGCGCAGGTGGGGGCCCACCTGCTCCAGCGGATGGCCCGTCTCCAGCGTCGCACGCGCCGCCAGGTTGGTGTGCAGCACGCGGCCCGCGCCGTTGAGCAGCACGACGCCGTAGTCGAGCTCTTCTAGCACCAGGCCGAGCCACTGGCTCGACAACGAAGCCGCGGCGCGGCGCTCCTGGCGGGGGCGGGCGCCGGACACGCCGTGGTCCGGCAGGAAGACGTCATTCATCCACATGTCAGCACTCCTCGGCCCGCAGTGCGAGCTCGAATGAAAGCGTAGGAGAGCATGCCTGACGTCAGGAGTAAATGTTGCAGGATGTGTTTGTGAACGAATCACCGCACGGCGTCACACGCGTCCGACGCCTTTGCAATCTAGGGATTGCCGCTGCGTCGTGTACAAAGCACGACTGCATGAGCTCATGACGGAAGGTTCGTTGCCCTTCATGTCATCCATCGTCAGACTTGCCGCGTTGCCTCCATACGCCCGCTGCCTGACGCCTCCGATGTGTGAGCTCTTCGCCCTCAACAGCCGCCTGCCGGCTGCCGCCAACTTCTCGCTGAGCGGCTTCGCCGCTCGCGGCGGACGCACGGCGGACCATGTCGATGGCTGGGGCGTGGCCTTCCACGACGGCGAGCGCTGCGATGTCGTCGTCGAGGACCGTCCGGCCGCCGAGTCGGATCTGGCCTCGCACTACGGCCGCCATCCGGTGCCGGCGCGCAACATCATGGCCCACATCCGCAAGGCGACACAGGGCGCACGGTCGGTCGACAACTGCCACCCGTTCCGTCGCCACTGGGCCGGACGCACGTGGGTGTTTGCCCACAACGGCGACCTGAAGGACTTCCACCCCCGGCTCGACGGCAGCTTCCTGCCGACCGGGCAGACCGACAGCGAGCGCGCCTTCTGCTGGCTGATGCAGCGGCTGCAGCAGCGCTTCGGCGACCGCCTGCCCGCCTGGCCCGAGCTGGCCGACACGCTGGTGCCGTGGCTGCACGAGGTTTCCCGGCACGGCCGCTTCAACCTGTTGCTGAGCGACGGCCACGCGATGCTGGCGCATGCGTCCACGCGGCTGCACTGGCTGCGCCGCGAGCCGCCGTTCGGCCATGTGCGGCTGCGCGATGGCGACCTGAGCGTGGACCTCGCGACGCTGAACGGCCCGCGCGACCTGATGACGCTGGTCGCCACCGAGCCGCTGACGCATGACGAGGCCTGGCGGGCGTTCGCGCCGGGCGAGGTTCGCGTGTTCGCCCAGGGCGAGTGCGTCTACGTCAACGAGGGCGCCGCGGCCGTCGCAGCCTGATCCGGCGCGCCAGGCCGGCGGCGCTGGATGCCCAGCAGCAGCGCCAGCCCCGGCACCCGACGGGCGCCCAGGTAGGCCAGCGCGCACAGCCCGAACGTCAGCGCGACCAGCACGAGCGCCTCCACACCCCACGGCTGGCCGAGCGGCCGGAGCGCCTGGGTCAGCACCACGATGACGCTCTGGTGCAGGATGTACAGGCAGAACACCGCCGCGCTGGCCTGCCTCAGCGCCGGTGATTCCCGCGTGAAGGCGCGCTGTGCCCAGCCGCAGGCGGCCAGGAGCGACCACCACACCATCGCGGCGCGCAGGCTGCGGGCGGCGGCCAGCAAGGCGTCGGGCGGGGCGGCGTCGCCGTAGTGGGCATTGAACGCCTGCAGCGCCGCCCAGCCGGCCACGGCCAGGCCCAGTGCCGCCCAGCGCCACCGCAGCGCGGCCGGCCAGAGCCCCTGGCCCAGCGATGTGCGGCTGGCCCAGCCCACCGCGAAGACGAAGCCGTACTGCAGGTGGTTGTAGAGGTCGTGCACGAGGTCATGCGTCGTGGGCCAGTGCGGCATGACGAACACCCGAAGCAGCGCCAGCGGCACGGCGGGCAGCAGCAGCCATGCCCAGCCGGGTAGCGCGAGCCCAGGCACCGGCTTTCGCCACGCTGCAGCGGCCAGCGCGCCGAGCACGGCGTAGACCCACAGGTAGGGCAGGAACCAAAGGTGGTTCCATGTCGGCACCACCATGCAGTCGTCGCCGCGGCAGTAGCGGCCGCCCTGCAGGTAGGCGCGCCAGAAGTCCAGGTAGCCGCCGTCGCCGGGCAAGAGCTGCGGCGCCTTGGTGAGCACTTCGTAGTAGGCCTGCGGTGGCACGATGACGGCCATGCCGAACAGCAATGGCAGCAGCAGGCGCATCGACCGGTCCTTCACCGTGCCCGCCAGGCCGCGCCAGGCGAACAGGCCCCGGCAGGCCGCGCCGGCGATGAGGAACAGCAGGCTCAGCCGCCAGGGCGAGCTGAGCATCATGAACGGCTCCAGCGCCGTGGAGGCTGCGGGGCTCTTCACGTGCCAATCCCACGTCACGTAGTACATGCCGACGTGATAGGGGATCAGCAGTGCGAAGGCGGCCACGCGCAGGCCGTCGAGGAAGGGCAGCCGGCGGGCCGGCAAGGTGGTGTCGGTGTGCATGGCGCCAGCTTCGCGGCCGGCGGCCACGCGGGCGAGGGGGCCGGGGCGAAGCGCTGGCGCTACGGGGCGAGTGACGCCAGCGCAGCCCGGTAGCCGCGCGACGCGCGCAGCGTCTCGCCACAGGTCAGCGTCAGCAGCGCCTCGCCGCTGCCCAGGCGCTCGATGCGCTGCACATGCCCCGGGTTCACCGCATGGCTGCGGTGCACGCGCAGGAAGCGGGTGGCCCAGCCGGGGCGGGACAGCGCCTCCCGCAGCGTGGCACGTTCCAGCAGGCTGCGTGGCGGCAGGTGCAGTTCGATGTAGTTGTCGGCAGCCGAGATCCACTGCACGTCGGCCAGCCGCACCCGCTCGCCCTCCACCCACCACTGGCCCACGGGTGGCACGGGGCGGGCCAGGCGCTCGCGCACGCGGGCCAGCGCGTCGGCCAGGCGCTCGGCGGTGTAGGGCTTGAGCAGGTAGTCCAGTGCGGCCAGCTCGAACGCGCGCAGCGCATGCTCGGCGTGCGCCGTGGAGAAGATGACACTTCGCACGCCGGCCTCGCGCAACGCGGCGGCCAGCTGCACACCATTGCCGCCGGGCATCTCGATGTCCAGCAGGGCCAGGTCCGGCGGCGCGGATTGCTGGCGGACGAGCGCCAGCGCGGCCGGTGCGTCGGGTGCCTCCAGCAGCTCCGCCACGTCGGCCTCAGCGGCGAGAAGCCGGCGCAGCTTGGCGCGCGCGCCCGGTTCGTCATCGACGATCAGCACGCGCACGGCAACTCCACGCACAGCGTCACGCCCTGCGCATCGGGCCCGAAGTCGACGCGCGCCGCGGCGCCGTAGCGCGCTTCCAGTCGCTCGCGCAGGTTGCGCAGGCCCAGGCCGCCGTCGGGGTCGGGCGGCGTCTGCGGCACCGGCATGCCGCCGTGGTTGCTCACACGCAGCCGCAGTCGATCACCGTCGCGCTCAGCCGCCACGCTGACCGTCACGCGCCCGCGGTGGCGCGCCACGTCGTGCTTGATGGCGTTCTCCACCGGCGCCAGCAGCAGCAGCGCGGGCAGCCGGCAATCCTGGGCAGCCGTGTCGGCCATGAGGTGGACGACCAGCCGCTCCGGTCCGAAGCGTGCCTGCATCAGCGCGAGGAAGGGCTGCACCAGCGCCAGCTCCTCGCGCAGCGTGTGCTCAGCGCGCTGCTGAGCGGCCAGCGTCTGGCGCAGCAGGTCGGCCAGTTGGCACAGCAGCCGGTCGGCGCTCGGCACGTCCTCGTACATGACCGCGCTGATCAGGTTCAGCGTGTTGAACAGGAAGTGCGGCTGTACCTGGTCGGCCAGCCGCGCCAGCCGCACCTCGGCCAGCTCGCGCCGCGCGCGCTCCAACTCCTGCGCACGCGCGGCCGCCGCGTGGGCCATCCACACGCCGCGCGCGATGAGGCAGAAGCTGATGTAGGTGACTGCGTCCTTGCCACCTTCATAGAGCAGCAGCGTGGGCAGCGAGTCCGGGTGGTAGGGCTGTCCGACCAGGCCGTAGACGAACAGGCGCAGGCCGAACATGCCAGCAATGTGCAGGCCACTGAACACCGGCAGAGCGACGGCATGCACCGTCAGCTGGTGCGGCCAGGCTTGTCCGCGCAACCGCCCCATCAGCGCGTGCACGCCCAGGCCCAGGGCGCCGACGACGTAGACCGAGCTGAACTCCCACAGGAAGGGCTCCCACGCATGTCGCCCTCCCGAGAGTCGGTAGGCCTGCAGCGCCGAGACGCTCAGCAGCAGGCCGACGACGGTCAGCAGCGCGACATACGGTAGGCGCCAACGAGGCGGCAGGATTGACATGGCGGGAGGTTAGCCCGCCGGCGGCAGCGCCCGGCGCCATTGGCCACCTCCGGCCCGCCATTCGCCCCAGGGCTCAGCGCTGCGACGACGGCTTGCGGTCGCTGGCGGCCCGTTCGCCGCCCTTCACCAGGTCGCCGCGCCGTTCGGCGTCCAGCCCTGGCGTGGCGCGCAGGTCGGTGTCCACCTGGCCTTGCGCCAGGTCACGCGCGGCGCGGTCGATGTGCGGGTTGGGCTTGGCTTCGGTCGACGCGGCCTGCTGGTCCCGGTCGTGCGGCAACGACGGGCCTTGCGGGCGTGACGCATCGCCGGGCGTGCGGGGCTGGTCCTGCTTGGGGGTCATGAAGGGCTCCTGTAAGAGGCACCAACTGTGCGCGCCGGCGTCGCCGCAGGGCATCGTCCATGGGTGGGTCGACTCGTCGGCCGCCGCCGACAGCGCAGGCGCAAGGCGCCGTCCTACAGGCGCCGTCGTCCGCGTCCGGGGCTGTGAGACGTGACGGCGGCCGAGCATCGCGCTGCCATGTCGACCGCTCAACCCGCCCTGCCGCCGATGCTCGCCGTGCCCGATGCCGAGCGCGCGCGCCAGGCCGCGGGCCAGGCCCGATGGGAGGGCGAGGGGCCGCAGTGGCGGCTGGTGCTGGCCGGCCGCTGGGGAGACGACGGCGCCACGTTGCCGGCGGCCCCTCCGGGGTTGACGGCCGACGCGGGCACGAGGGTGTCGTTCGACACGTCGGCCATGACGCATTGGGAACCGCCGCTGGCGGCGCTGCTGTGGCAGGCGCTGGCACCGCTGGCGCGCCAGGGCGTCGCGCTGGACCTGGGCGGCCTGCCGCGCGGCCTGCAGCCGCTGCTGCAGCTGAGCTTGCCGGCGCCGGATGGGGGCTCGGCTCCCAAGGCGGACGAGACGGCCGCTGTCGCCGAGCCGCCCTGGCACACGACGCTCGCGTTCGTGGGCGACCTGCTCGTCGCGCTGGGCCGGCTGGCCCGCGGCCGCACGGCGATGCGGCGCAGCGACTGGCTGTGGCAGATCGAGCAGACGGGGCCGCGCAGCCTGCCCATCGTGCTGCTGGTCAGCAGCCTCGTCGGCCTGATCGTGGCCTACATGGGCGCGCAGCAGCTGCAGCGCTTCGGCGCGCAGAGCTTCATCGCGAATCTTGTGACCATCGGCGTCGTGCGCGAGATCGCCGCGCTGGTCGTAGGCATTGTGCTTGCGGGCCGCGTGGGCGCGGCGTTCGCGGCGCAGATCGGCAGCATGCGCGCCGGCGAGGAGATCGACGCGTTGACGACGCTGGGTGTCGACCCGGTGGAGCACCTCGTGCTGCCCCGCATGCTGGCGCTGCTCGTCACCGGGCCGCTGCTGACGCTGTGCGCCGGTGTCGCTGGGCTGGCGGTGGGCGGCGTCATCGCGGTCGGCCTGTATGACGTGCCGGCCGCCGCCTACGTTGCGACGACGCGCGAATCGCTGACCGGCGCCGACCTGTTCGTTGGCCTGCTGAAAGGCAGCGTCTACGCGGTGCTCGTCGCGCTGGCCGGCTGCCGGCAGGGGCTGAACGCCGGCCGCAGCGCGCAGGCCGTGGGCGAGGCGACGACGGCCGCCGTCGTGCAGGCCATCGTCTGGATGGTCGTCGCGGCGTCAACGCTCACAGTCATTTTTCAGAGGCTGGACATCTGATGGCTGGTGAGGTGCTCATGCGCGTCGACGACCTCAGCCTGCACGCCGGTGGCCGCGAGCTGCAGCATGGCCTGACGTTCGATGTGCGGGCCGGCGAGGTGCTGGCCATCTGCGGCGCCAGCGGCTGCGGCAAGAGCACGCTGCTGCGCCACATGATCGGTCTGCAGACGCCGCGGCAGGGCCGCGTGACCTGGGTGGCCGGCGGCCGCGAGCGCGATGTGCATGGCGACGACCCGCCGCGGCGCGAGATCGGCGTGGCCTTCCAGGCCGGAGCGCTGTGGAGCAGCATGACGGTCGGCGAGAACGTCATGCTTCCGCTGGAGCTGCACACCGACCTCGGCGAGGTCGCGCGGGAGCGGCAGGCGCGCTTCAAGCTGGCGCTGGCTGGGCTCCCTGACGCCGCGACCTTCGACGCCGAGCCGGCCTCGCTGTCCGGTGGCATGAGAAAGCGCGCGGCCATCGCCCGCGCGCTGGTCCTGGACCCGCCGCTGCTGTGCCTGGACGAGCCCTCCGCGGGCCTGGACCCGCTGACCTCCGCGCGGCTGGACGACCTCATCCAGCGTCTGAAGACGGACCTCGGCACCGCCATCGTGCTCGTCACGCACGAGCTGGACAGCCTGTTCGCCGTGGCCGACCGGCTGCTGTTCCTCGACGTCGAGGCACACACCGCGACGGCGCTCGGCCCGCCCGCCGAGCTGCGCGACCACGGGCCCGAGGCCGTGAGCGAGTTCCTGACCCGCGGCGGGCTCGACCGCCGGCAGGCCGCATGAAGCGACGCCGCGCCAACCCGTTCGCCATCGGCGCCTTCGTCGTGGCCGGCATCGCCGCGCTCGCCACGGCCCTCATCGCGCTGCCGGGCCGGCACTGGTTCGACCAGCCGCAGAAGGTCGTCATGTTCTTCTCGGGCTCGGTGTTCGGCCTGCAGAAGGGCGCGCCGGTCGTCTTCCGAGGCGTGCGCGTGGGCAGCGTGACGGACATCAGCGTGCGCTACGAAACCAAGACCGACACGTTCGCCATCCCCGTGATGGCCCAACTGGACGACGACGCGGTGCGCGGGCTGGAGGGCCGCTTCTCGCACGACGACATCGGCCATGCACTGCCGGTGCTCATCAAGCGCGGCCTGACCGCGCAGCTCGGCACGCAGAGCCTGCTGACCGGACAGCTGTATGTGGATCTCGACTTCCGCAGCAAGCCGCCCGGTATCGTGCACGGCGGCGAGCATGGCGACGCCACCGAGATTCCGACGAGCGCGACGGCCTTCCAGGCGCTGAAGAACCAGCTGGAGAGCGTGGACCTGCGCAAGGTCCTCGATGACCTGAGCCAGATCGCGAACTCGACGCGCTCGCTGGTGGCGGCCCCAGAGCTGAAGCAGGGGCTGAGGGATTTCGCCGCCACCGCCGCCCATGCCCGCGCGTTGGCAGCGCAGCTGGAGCGCCGCGCCGCGCCGCTGACGCGCGGCGCCGAGCGTGCGATGTCCAGCGTGGACCGGGCGGGCGAGCGCGTGTCGGGCGCAGCCGACAAACTGGGAAGCAGCGCCGACCGCGCCGGCCGGCTGCTCGACCCGGACGGCCCGTTGGTGCCGGACGTGCAACGCACGCTGGCGGAGCTGCAGCGCGCCAGCAGCTCGCTGCGCGAAGCGGCCGATCGCGACGGTCCGCTGCTGCAGCAGACCGATCGCACGTTGCAGGACCTGTCACAGGCCGCCCGCGCACTGCGGCGTCTGGCCGACACGCTGGACGCGCAGCCCGAGGCGCTGCTGCGCGGCCGCAAGCCCGATGCGCCGCTGCCGGAGTCCCGCCGATGACGCCCCTCACCCCATGGGCCGCGCTGCCCCGCCGCCGCCTGCTGCTGCTGGCCGCTGCGTCCCTCGCCGGCTGCGCGACGCGTGAAACGCCGCCACGCCGCCTCTTCGGCCTGACCGGCACGCCGCCGCTGCCGGCCGATGCCCGGCCGGGCCAGGACGACCGCGCCTGGGTGTTGAGCCCGCAGGTCGCGCTGCCGGAGCTGCTGGACCGCGACGAACTGCTGGTGGCCGAAGGCAGCGCCGGCCTGCGCCCCTGGCCCGAGGCGCGCTGGGCCGAGCCGCTGCGCGACGCACTGCCACGGCTGCTGGCCGAGGACCTGGGCCGGCTGCGCGCGCCGTATGCCGTCTGGCTCGGCGGCGCGGCGGACCGGGACGTGGAATCGCTCCGGCTGAACGTGCGCGTGGACGAATGGCTGGCCCGGCCCGACGGCAGCGGCCTGGTGCTCACGCTGCGCGCCCGCTGGCATTGGGCCCCGCTGCAGGCGCCGGCCGGCACGGCGCTCCCACCCGCGGGCAACGCCGACATCGCGCAGCGCTGCGCGGCCGACGCCGATTCGCTGGCCGACGCCTACCGGCGCAGCATCGTCGCGCTCGCCGCGCGCATCGTGGCCGGCTCCTAGCCCAGCGCCGTCCAGCGGCCGTCGTCGCGGCGTGCCAGGGCGCCCTCGCCGAACCGCCACAGATGCAGCCAGCCGTTGCTGAGCAGCTGCTGCAGCACCGCGTGCTTCGCGATGACTGCCTCGATGGCTGCCTCCGGCGCGTCGATGACGACGGTCAGCCGCAGCGGCTCGTGCACCCAGCGCTCGCCGTCGTGCAGCGACTGTCGCGACAGGCCGATGCGCAGGTCGCCGCCATTGCCTTCGAAAACGCCGAGGTGGCCGCCGACGACGTTGTGCAGCAGCTTGTTGCCACTGCCCAGGCGCTCCGGCTCGCAGGTGGAGGCGTGGTACTGCCAGTTGATCCAGTGCGTGACCAGCATCGGCGCCGTCATCAGCAGTTCCAGCAGACTGCCGTCGGCGTCGTGGGCGGCGTCGTAGTCGTGCAGGAAGGCGCGGCCCTGCAGCACGGTGCCCCAGGTGCGACGGCGCGGCGCGATGACGAAGGCGGCATTGCCGGCCAGGCCCCACTCGGGCCGCGTCTGCGCGCCGTCGTTGGCGCGGCGGCGCAGCGCGGCCAGCAGCTTGCCAGCGGGCGCACGCGGGTCCAGCCTCAGCGACGCGGCCCGCTCGCGGCGCACGCGGTCGCCCGCTTCGGCGAAGACTGGCTGCCACTGCTGCCACCGCTGGCGCGTCTCGGGCGGCAGCAGGTCGACGTCGAAGCCTTCGATCTCATCGGTCGTCGTGTTGTGCAGCGCGGCGACGAAGCGCGTGCCCCCGGGCAGCGTGATGCCCAGCGCCGGCAGCCGCTCGCGCACGTCGGCGTCGTTGAGCAGCAGCGCCAGGCTGCGGGCGTTGACCTCGCCCGTCTGGCCACAGCAGGCGCCGCAGTCCAGCGCCGCGGCCTGCGCGTTGTTGGCCGACTGGCTGCCATGGCCCACCAGCATGACCAGCGGCGCCGCGCCTTGCGCCAGGCCCAGCGCACGCAGCACCTTGGCGGCGAGCGCCGCGCGCTCGTCGAGCGACAGCCCCAGCAGCTGCGGTCGGCACATGGGCCGGTACCGGGCAGGCAGGCCGGCCTGGTCGCCGCCGTCGCGCACGCGTTCGGCCGGCCTCAGCCAACCGCCCAGCTTGCCGAGGTACCCCATGCCCAGCGACTCGACAAAGGAGAACGCAGCGCCCGGCCAGCGAGTGGTGGTGGCCCACTGCTCCGCCCAGCCCAGGCGCTGGCGACGGGCCCGCTCGGCCTCAGCCTGGGCAACTGGGTTGCCGGGCAGCAGGCGGTCGACCACCTCGACCACCGGTTGCAACAGGCCGGGCAGCTGCGGGCGCCGCGCCGTGGTGCCCAGCGGCGTGTAGGCCGCCGGCACGCCGAAGAAGCCGGCAAAGCCCAGCGTCTGCAGTGTCGGCGCGGTGGCCTCCAGCGCGCGGCGCAGCGGCTCGCTGCGCACGTCGATGCAGAACACCGCCTGCGCCTCGGGCTCAGCCGGCGTGAAACCCGGCGCCTGGGCCAGTTGCGCGGCCAACTGGCGCTGGTAGCCGATCTCCAGCGCCAGCTGCCAGACCTCGTCGACGAGCAGCGCGGTCTCCGCCTTCGCCAGCCGATCCGGCGCACGCCGCCACGCAGCCTGCAAGGCAGCGAAGGCCTGGCGCGCGGCGAGGTCGTCCTTGACGTAGAGCAGCAGCGCGCCCCAGGCCAGCCGGATCGCCAGCAGGTCGCGCAGATGACGCGTCTCGGGCGCACCGGCCGGCGCCTGCCAAGCCCGGTATGCGCACCAGGACGCCCAGCCGTTGACGGTCAGCAGCACGGCCTCGAGGTAGTCGGCCCAGGCGTCTTCGTGCAGGCCCAGGTGCTGCAGCGCCCACGCCTCGGCGTCCTCGCGCGTGGCGGGCAGCGCCGGCAGGCCGCGCTGCAGCTGCGGCAGGCCCATCAGCGTGCCGATGCCATGGTCGTGCGTGATCGTGTCGCGCCAGAAGGCGTAGAGGCCGCCGTCGCGCTCGGGCTGCCAGTCGGCCTGCGCGGTGTCGAAGAAGGCGGCGCAGGTCTGGCTGACCTGGTGCGTGATGGCCTGGCGCCATGTCAGCCGGTTGTCGCGTGCGGGGTCGTTGTCGAGCACGTCGATGAGCAGCGGCAGCGGCGCGAGGCCCGGCGTGCGGTCGAGCGCAGCAATGCAGTCGGCCTCGGTGAGCCCGGTCGCGGCAGATAGGCGCTGCAGCGCCAGGGCCAGGTCTTGCGGCGTGATGCGGCCGGCCTGCCAGGTTTCGCGCTGGCGCTCGCGCGGCGGGAAGACCTGCAGCCCGCCCAGCAGGGCCATGCGCGCGGCGACGCGGCGCAGCGGCAGGCCGATGCGCTGCCAGTGCGGGTTGACGGCGATGGCGCGGTCCAGCGGCCAGGCCGGGGCGATGGCGTGGCAGGCGGCGTCGCAGGCGGCCTCGATGCGGCGGCGGGCCTCGGGTGTGGCAGCGTGGGCCACGGCTTGCTGTTCGGCGGCGTCGGTGTGCATGGCGGGTGCTCCAGTCAGAGGGCCGGGTGGGGGCAGGTCGTCGCGGGCGCGGCGGGCGTCCAGCGGCGCGGCCACAGGCGCAGGCTCCAGCGCGTGTAGAACTCGTCGAGATAGAAGCCGGTGTAGCTCCAGCGCCGGGCCACTCCCAGCGCCGCGGGGCGCCACTGCAGCGTGGCCAATACCGCATAGAGCGCCGCGAAGCCGGCCAGCGCGGGCACGCCCAGCGCGTCATGCGGCGCGTCCGCCAGGCCCAGCGGCAGCGCGTGGGCGGCGAGTGCAACGCCCGTCAACGCGGCGGCCAGCGCGAGACCTGTGGCGAGCGGCGCGGGCCGCCAGCCGGGCAGCCACAGCAGCGGCGCCCAGGCCAGCGCCAGCAGGCCGCTCCACCACCACGGCCACGGCGCACCGCCCGCGGCCCACGCGACACCGGCGACGACGGCCGCGGCCAACACCGGCGCCACCAGCAGGATCGCGCCGTGGACCAGTGCTGGCTCATACAGCGCCCGGCGCCGCGTCTGGCGCACGGAGTCGGAAGCGGCGAGGAAGGCATGGGCCTTGTAGAGCGAGTGGCCCACTAGGTGCAGCGCGGCCAGCGTCGTCAGGCCCAGGCCGCACTCCAGCACCATGAAGCCCATCTGCGCGACGGTGGACCAGGCCAGTCTCACCTTGATGCTGATGCGCGTCAGCATGACGAGCCCCGCCCCCAGCGCCGTGCCCAGGCCGAACACGACGAGCAACCCGCGCGCGACGAACGCCGGCTCCAGCAGTTCGGCGAAGCGGATCAGCACGACGCCGCCGAGGTTGACGACGCCGGCATGCAGCAACGCCGACACCGGCGTCGGCGCCTCCATGACCTGGATCAGCCAGCCATGAACCGGCATCAGCGCCGTGCGCAGCACGACGGCCAGGACCAGCAGCACGGCCGCCACCTGCAGCGCCGGAGACAGGCCGTTCGCCTGCACATGGGCGCTCAGATCGCTCAGGGAGCCGGTGCCCACCTCATGCCAGCTCAGGCCGGCGGCGGCGACCAGCAGCACGTCCGCGGTACGGTCGGCCACGCGCTTCTTGTGCGCAGCCAGCAGCGCGAACGGCCGGTCGCCGTAGAAGCACAGTAGCCGCTCCAGCGCCAGGCCTACGGCGGCCCAGGCGGCGATCAGCAGGCCCCAGTGGTCGGCCAGCAGCAGCACCTGCACGGCAGCCAGCACGGTGGCCAGCGCCGCAGCGTAGCGCCGTTGGTCCGGCTCGCCCTGCAGGTAGCGCGCGGAGAACACGCCGACCACCAGGCCCACCGTCTGCACCAGTACGGCGATGGCGAGGCCGAGGCGGCTGACCTGCAGACCGGGCAGGTCGGCGAGCCGCGGCGGCAAATCAACCAGCAGCACCGCGGTGGCCAGCAGCGCGACTGCCGTGCCGGCACCTAGCCAGCGCCAGGTGGAGCGGGTGGTCATCGGCACGACCGCGAGCAGCAGCGCGACGAGCGACATGCAGGCCGCCGGCAGCAGCGGGGCGAGGGAGAAGGGCAGGGCATCCATGTCCGTGGGGCGTGAGTCGCGACGGACGGCATGGTGCGGACGGCGACACGTTCCGTAAAATTCAATAAACGAAACGAATCAATCTCACAAACAGAACGATGCGGCTGGGGCAGCTGAACTTCCACCACCTGTTCTACTTCTGGCGCGTCGCCAAGCTGGGCCACCTGACGCGCGCGGCGGAAGAGGTGCACACGTCGCAGTCGGCGCTGTCGGCACAGATCCGCCAGCTTGAAGACCGCCTCGGCGAACCGCTGTTCAGCCGCGAGGGCCGGCGCCTGGTGCTGACCGAGGCGGGACAGGTCGTGCTGTCCTACGCCGAGGACATCTTCGGCCTGGGCCAGGAGCTTCTCGGCCGGTTGCAGGGTCACAGCCAGGGCCTCGTGCGGCTGCGCGTGGGTAGTGTCGCGACGATGTCGCGCAACTTCCAGGAGAACCTGCTGCGACCGTTGCTGGACGACCCGGGCGTCGTGCTAACGCTGGAGTCCGGCCTGCTGGACGGCCTGCTGCAGCGGCTGCTGGAGCACCAGCTGGACGCCGTGCTGGCCAACGAGAGCGTGCCGGCCGACGCGGAGCGGCCGCTGCACTGCCAGTTCCTTGCCAGTCAGGCGATCTCCATCGTCGGTCCGGCGTCACGCTGGGCTGCCGGCAGCCTGCGCGTGCCGCAGGACCTGCATGGCGTGGACATCGCGCTGCCCGGCCCGCGCAATGCGGTGCGCGGCCAGTTCGACGCGCTGTGCGCGTCAGCCGGCGTCGTGCCGCGGCTGCGCGCCGAGGTCGACGACATGGCGCTACTGCGCCTGATCGCCCGCGACAGCGGCTGGCTGGCACTGCTTCCCGAGGTGGTGGTGCAGGACGAGCTGAAGAGCGGCCAGCTTGTCATCGCCGGCCAGTCGGCCGACGTCGTCGAACGTTTCTACGCGATCACCGCGCCGCGGCGGCATCGGCTGGAGGCGCTGGAGAAGCTCCTCGCCGCGGCGGGGTGAGGTTGTCGCAGGCGGCCAAGCTGTACCGTTGAGCGAGACTTCAAGCTTCGCATCCAACCCGCCTTCCGTGCAGATCCAGACCTTTCGCCTTAACCGCGTCTTCGACGTGAAGCGAGATCCCATCGCCCGAGAGCCGGCCACCGCTCCCTCTCCGTTCATCTGCCCGGCTCGCCTCGCGTGGAGGCTGGAGACGCTGTGACAGCGGTGTTGCCCGAGACCGGCAACTGGCAGCAGCTGCGCGGCTGGAAGAACCTGTCGAACGGCGAAGTGGTCGTGTGCGGCGAACTCCGCGCCGCGGACTACTTGCGGCTGACGGCGACATTGGTGATCGCCTTCAGCCTCTGGCGTGGCGCGCTGGCCGGCAATGGCACCAGCGTACTGTCCAGCTTGCTGCTGACGTTGTGCGGCTTGATGGCCTTGGCATTGCTGCGGCAGCAGTGGGGCTCCGTCCAGGTGAGGCGGTTGCTGAGCCGCGATTGATTCACGACTCGGCAGCCGGGACCACGAAGGCCGCCGGCTTCCGACGCCCTCAGCGTTGGGCCGTCAGCTTTGCCGCAAACGCCTTGTGCACCGCCAGCAACGCCGCGGCGCGTGCCGTTTGCACCTGGATCAGCGCATCCTGCGCCACAAGCCGTTCCTGCTCGGCCGTCAGCAGCGTGTAGAAGTCGGTCACGCCGGCTTCGTAGCGCTTGAGGGCGAGATCGCGGGCGCGCGTCGTCGCCTCGGCCGCGGTGGCCTGGGAGACGGCCTGCAGCTCCGTTTCGCGCAGCGTCGACAGGCTGCCTTGCGCGTCCTGCAGCGCGGTGAGCTGAGCCTGCTCCGCCGTGGCGACGGCGGCCTCGTAGCCGGCGCGCGCGGCGTTCTCTTCGGCGCGACGGGCGCCGAAGTCGAGGAACTGCCAGTTCAGCGCCCCGGCGATGCTGTGGATCTGCGAGCCGCTCTTGAACAGGTCGCCCGCGCGGCCGGCGCTCCAGCCGATCTGGCCGGTCAGACCCAAGCTGGGCCAGCGCGCGGCCCAGGCGACCTGGGCGCGGGCGGCCGCGGCCTGCGCGCGGCTGGCCGCGGCCCGCACGTCGGGGCGGGCGGCGAGCAGGCCGGCGGGGTCGGGCAGCGTGCCGAGGCTGATGAGGCGCGGTTCAGGCATGGCGGGTAGCGGGTCGCTGTCGGCCTTGTCGCAATCGGCCGGTGGCTGGCCACGCAGCACGTCGAGCTGCAGGCGCGTCAGGCAGGCGGCGTTGCGCAGCGCAGGGACGCTCGCGGCCGTCTGCGCGACAAGCGCCTCGGCACGCGCCTGGTCCACTGCGGTGCCGCGGCCTGCGCCGACGCGTGCCTTGACGAGATCCAGCAGCTGGTTCTGCACCGTCAGCGCTTCCTTGGCGAGCGCCAGGCGATGGCCCAGGCCGATGAGCTGGGCCTGCAGGTTCAGCGCCGTGCCCGCCAGGCTCAGCTGCGCGGCGTCACGGTCCTGCGCGGCGCCTTCGGCGTCATAGCCGGCAGCCCGCGCATTGGCGGCAGCACGGCCCCACAGGTCGACCTCCCAGGCGGCCGTCGCATTGACCCCGTAGCTGTTGAAGTTGCGGAACTGGCCCTGGTCGTTGGGTGCGCGCTGCCGGCTGGCGCTGGCGCCGACGCCCACGCTCGGCAGGCGCTGAGCGCCCGCGGCGTCGGCCAGCGCCTCGGCCTGCTTCAGGCGCGCGGCGGCGGCCCGCAGGTCTCGGTTGTTGGCGAGCACGTCATCAACGACACGCTGCAGCTGCGCGCTGTCGGCAAAGGCGGTGGTCATCGTGGCCGCGCCGGCGTTGGATGGCGGCAGTTGCGCGAACGCGGCCGGTGCGAGGTTGGTCGGGCCGCTGGACAGGCCGGGCGCGGCGCAGCCGACCAGTGCAGCGGCCGCGGCGAGGAGGGTGAGACGGGCGATCATGCTTAGTGGCCCTTCGCATTCGTGGAGGCGTCGTCGTCGACACCGGGGTGGAAGGCATGGGCCGAGGCGTCGATCTGCGCCTTCAGCGCGGCGGCGCGGGCGCGGCGCTTCTCGGTGCCGGCGCGCAGCAGGCTGTAGAACACCGGCGTCAGGAAAATACCGAACAGCGTCACGCCCAGCATGCCAGCGAACACGGCGATGCCCATGGCGCGGCGCATCTCGCTGCCGGCGCCGCTGCCGAGGATCAGCGGGATGACACCGGCGCAGAAGGCGATGGACGTCATCAGGATGGGGCGCAGTCGCAGACGGCAGGCCTCGATGACGGCGTCCAGCATGGGCTTGCCGCGCTCCTCCAGCTCCTTCGCGAACTCGACGATCAGGATGGCGTTCTTGCACGCCAGGCCCACCAGCACGACCAGCGCCACCTGCGTGAAGATGTTCAGGTCGCCTGCCTGCATGAACGGCGGGAGATGCGACAGCCACACGCCGAACAGCGCCGACAGGATGCACATCGGCACGATCAGGATGATGGCCAGCGGCAGGCTCCAGCTTTCGTACTGTGCGGCCAGCACGAGGATGACCAGCAGCACCGAGAAGGCCAGCACCGCCGCCAGCGTGGGCACCTGGATGTTGAGCACCGGCAACGTCACGCTGCGGGTCAACCGGTCCTGGTAGCTCAGGTCGGTGAACTCGTAGCCGAAGCCGCGCGGCAGCGTCTTCAGCAGCCGCTCGATCTCCGCCTCCGCCTGGCCCGAGGAGAAGCCGGGCTTGGGCGCGCCGTTGATGTCCGCAGCCGGGAAGCCGTTGTAGCGTGTGACGCGCGTCGGGCCGAAGGTGGGCTCCACGCTCAGCAGCGAGCCCAGCGGCACCATCTGGCCGGCGTCGTTGCGGGTCTTGAGCTGCACGAGGTCGTCGGCCTTGGCGCGGAACGGGGCGTCGGCCTGCACGATGACTTGGTAGGTCTTGCCGAACTTGGTGAAGTCGTTGACGTACAGCGAGCCGAGGTTGATCTGCAGCGTGTCGTAGATGGAGCCCAGCGGCACGCCCATCTGCTTGGCCTTGGTGCGGTCCACGTTGGCGAACAGCTGCGGCACGTTGATGTCGTAGTTGGAGTACGGCGTGCCGATGCTGGTGTTGGGGTTGCCGTAGATCTGCCCCAGCGTGCCCCAGGTCGCTCCGTACAAGGCCTGCTCGCCCTGGCCGCCACGGTCCTGCACCTGCACCTTGAAGCCGCCGGCAATGCCCAGCCCGTCCACAGGCGGCGGCGGCACGACGAACATGCGCGCGCCCTGGATCTGCTGGATGGCGCCGTTGACCTGGCCGAGGATGGCTTCCTTGCTCTTCTCGCGCGACGTGCGCTGGTCGAAGCCCTCCAGGCCGAAGAAGACGATGCCTTCGTTCGGCGCGGCGGAGAAGCCGGCGACCGACAGGCCGGGGAAGGCCACCGAGTCGACGATGCCGGGCACCTTGAGCGCGATGGCGCTCATCTGGCGGATGACTTCCTCCGTGCGGTCGAGGCTGGCACCGGCCGGCAGCTGCGCGACGCCGATCAGGTACTGCTTGTCCGGCGCAGGCACGAAGCCGCTGGGAATGCGCGTGAACAGCAGGCCGGTCAGGCCCAGCAGGATCGCGTAGACGATGACGGCGGCCGACTTGCGCCTCAGGATGCCGGTCACGCCGCGGCCGTAGGACTCCGATCGGCGGTGGAAGAAGCGGTTGAACCAGTGGAAGAAGCCGCCGAACAGCTTGTCCATGCCTCGCGTCAACGCGTCCTTGGGCGCGTCGTGCGGGCGCAGCAGGATGGCGGCGAGCGCGGGCGACAGCGTCAGCGAGTTGAACGCCGAGATCACCGTCGAAATCGCGATCGTCACGGCGAACTGCTTGTAGAACTGGCCCGACAGCCCTGGCACCAGCGTCAGCGGGATGAACACCGCGCACAGCACCAGCGCGATGGCGATGATGGGCCCGGACACTTCCTGCATCGCCTTGACCGTCGCGTCATGCGGCGTCAGCCCGTCCTGGATGTTCCGCTCGACGTTCTCGACGACGACGATCGCGTCGTCCACGACGATGCCGATGGCCAGCACGAGGCCGAACAGCGTCAGCGTGTTGATCGAGAAGCCCAGCAGCAGCAGCACGGCGAAGGTGCCGACGATCGACACCGGCACGGCCACCAGCGGGATGATGGACGCGCGCCACGTCTGCAGGAAGACGATGACGACCAGCACCACCAGCGCGATGGCCTCGAACAGCGTGTGCACGACCTTCTCGATGGAGCTCTGCACGAAGCGCGTCGGGTCGTAGACGATGGCGTAGTCCACGCCCTTCGGGAAGCTGGGCTTCAGGCGCTCCATCGTCGCGCGGACGTTGTCGGAGATGGCCAGCGCGTTGGAGCCAGGCGCCTGGAAGATGGCGATGGCCGCGGCTTCCTTGTTGTTCAGCAGGCTGCGCAGCGCATAGGTGTTGGCGCTGATCTCGACGCGTCCGACATCCTTGACGCGCACCATGGCGCCCGTCTTCGTGTCGCTGCGGACGATGATGTTGCCGAACTCCTCCTCGGTGGCGAGGCGCCCTTGGGCGTTGATCGCGAGCTGGAAATCGGTGCCCTTGGGCGACGGCGACGCACCCAGCACGCCGGCGGCGACCTGCGTGTTTTGCTCGCGGATCGCGCCGACGACATCACCGGCAGTGAGGTTGCGGCCGGCCAGCTTCTGCGGGTCCAGCCAGATGCGCATCGCGTAGTCACCAGCGCCGAAGCTCAGCACCGAGCCCATGCCGGGCACGCGCAGCAGGTCGTCACGCACGTTCAGCGTGCCGTAGTTGCGCAGGTACAGCGCGTCGCGCGAGTTGTCCGGGCTGACCAGGTGGACCACCATCGTCAGGTTGGACGCGGCCTTCTCCGTCGTCACGCCGATCTGGCGCACGATATCGGGCAGGCGCGGCAGCGCGCGGTTGATGCGGTTCTGCACGGCCGTCTCGGCCGCCTCGGGGTGCGTGCCGATCTTGAACGTGACCGTCAGCGCCATGCTGCCGTCGCCGGTGGCCTGGCTCTCGAAATACAGCACGTTCTCGAGGCCGTTGATCTGCTCCTCCAGCGGCGTGGCCACCGTTTCGGAGATCACGCGCGGATTGGCACCGGGATACTGCGCGCGCACGACGACCTGCGGCGGCGCGACCTCGGGGTATTCCGAGATCGGCAGCAGCGGGATGGCCAGCGCGCCGATGAGGAAGATGAACAGGGACAACACGGTCGCGAAGCGCGGCCGGTCGATGAAAAAGCGTGAGATGTCCATGGGGCGTCTGCCTTCGGATTACTTCGAGGCGGCAGAGGCCGGCGCCGGAGCGGGCGCGGCACCGGGCTGGCCGGGAGGCGCGGCCGGGACGGGCATGCCCTTGTCGTCCACCTTCAGCACCTGCGGCGTGACCGGGGCGCCGGGGAAGGCGCGCAGCAGGCCGTCGACGATGACCAGCTCGCCGGCCTTCACGCCGTTCACGACGCGCATGCCGTCGATCAGCGCGCCGGGGGTGACCGGGCGAGGCTGGACGATGTTGTTGGCGCCGACGACGAGAACGATCTTGCGGGTCTGGTCGGTCGTGATCGCGCGGTCGGGCACGACGACTCCGGCGTAGCTGGCCGCACCGCCCAGCTTGATACGCGCGTACAGGCCCGGCGTGAACTGACCATTCTTATTGTCGAACACCGCGCGGGCGCGGATGGACGCCGTGGCCGGGTCCAGCCGGTTGTCAACGAAGTCCAGCTTGCCGGTGTGCGGGAAGCCCTCTTCGTTGGACAGGCCCATCTGCACGGCCAGCGACGCGGGCGACGCGACGCGGCCCTCACGCGCGGCGCGCATGTACTTCAGATAGGTCGCCTCGCTGGCGTCGAAGTACGCGTAGACCTTGTCGCTGGAGACCAGCGTCGTCAGCACCGGGTCGCCGACGCCCACCAGGTTGCCCGGCGTGACATTGGCCCGCGACGTACGGCCGCTGACGGGCGCGGTGATGTTGGCGTACTCGACGTTGAGTCGGGCCTGCACCAGCGCCGCCTCGGCGGCCTTCTGGTTGGCCTCGGCGGCCCGCAGCGCGGCGCGCTGCTGGTCGATCTCCTGCGGGCTCACCGCGTTGACGCTGACGAGCTTCTCCGAGCGGGCCAGTTCGGCACGGGCGAGGTCCACCTGCGTCTTCAGCGCGGCGATCTGCGCGTCGGCACGCGCGACGTCGGCCTTGAAGGCGCGGGCGTCGATGCTGAACAGCGGATCGCCCTTCCTGACGAGCTGGCCTTCCTTGAAGCGCACCGCCTCGATGGTGCCGGCCACGCGGGCCCGCACGTCGACGGTGTCGGGCGCCTCCAGACGCGCGGTGAACTCGTCGAACTCCTGAATGTCACGCTGCGTGGCCGGCGCTACGGACACCGGCGGCGGACCGCCCGCACCACCCGGGCCGCCTGCGCCGTCGGGGTGTTGTCCGCACGCGGCAAGCAGCGCGACGACCGCAAGGGGAGACAGGCTCAGGGCCAGGCTTTTCTTTGTCATGGGGGGCTCCGAATGCAAGCCGGCCACTGTAGCGAGATCAATCAGCCGCTAACTATTTCTCGCCTGAAGTCCCCTGAACCTGCTGACACTACTTGTCACCAGCGCCGAACTGTGACCGACAAGGCGCGTTGACGAGTCGTTCGGTTACGCGCTGGTTTCATCCGCCGACCTGGCGCCGCGTGCAGCGGTCAATGCACGCCGTGCATCCATTTCTTCATGAGCGGCGTCATCGCCATCAGCACCAATCCGGCTGCAATGGGGATGACCGTGAAGATCAGGAAGAAGGCCGACATCGAGTAACGCGTTGAAATCTCGTCGATGAACGAGCCGCTGACGCCGGCCAGCTTGTTGGCGATGGCGGTGTTCAGGAACCAGACGCCGAACATGACGCCCAGCAGCCGCGCCGGTGCCAGCTTGGAGATGTAGGACAGGCCCACCGGCGACAGGCACAGCTCGCCCATCGTGTGCAGCAGGTAGGCCAGCGTCAGGTAGAGCATGCTGACCTGCGCCGTCTTGGCGCCTTGTGGAATGCCGGCCGAGCCGTACGACAGCGCCGCGAAGCCCAGGCCCAGCAGCACCAGGCCCAGGCCGAACTTCACCGGGCCGGGCGGGTTCCACCGACGCTCCCACATCTTGGAGAAGCTCGGCGCCAGGATGACGAGGAAGAAGGAGTTCAGCACACCGAACCAGCTGGCCGGCACCTCGGACTGCTCCAGCGCGAACTCGCGGCCCAGCATCCAGATCACCAGGCCCCAGATGACGGCGAAGGCGAGCGCCAGCAGGCCATTGGCCAGCAAGTAGCGGCTGCCGGTGGCGCGGTTGAGCTTCCACAGCAGCCAGGTCAGGATGAACGCGGGCAGCACCGTCATCAGCGAGTTGATGACCTTGAACGCGAAGCCGCTGGCGCCGACCAGCGTGCGGTCGGTGTAGTCGGCCGCGAAGATCGTCATCGAGCCGCCGGCCTGCTCGAAGGCGAACCAGAAGAAGATCGTGAAGAACGAGAACACGAAGATGGCCTTCAGGCGGTCGGCCACGACGTGGGCCGGCGATTCATCTTGCGCAGCGGTGACGGCCGCCTTCTCGCCGGGCCGCGGCGGCTCGCCGATGGCGCCGAAAATGGCCTGGCTGAAATAGAACTGCAGCGCGCCGAGGATCATGAACAGGCCCGCCAGACCGAAGCCGAGGTGCCAGGACACCTTCTCGCCGATGTAGCCGCACAGCAGGATGCCGAAGAAGGCGCCCGCGTTCACGCCCATGTAGAACAGTGTGTAGCCGCCGTCGCGGGCGTTGTCTTCGTCGGGCCCGTAGAGCTGGCCGACGATGGCCGACACGTTGGGCTTGAACAGCCCTGTGCCCAGCACGACGAGCGCCAGGCCGGCATAGAAGCTCGGCACCGTGTTCAGGAACATCGACACGTGGCCCGCCGCGATGACGAAGCCGCCTATCAGCACCGCGCGTCGCGTGCCCAGCATCCGGTCGGCGATGTAGCCGCCCAGCACGGGCAGCAGGTAGGCGCCCATCGTGTACCAGCCGTACAGGGTGGTCGCCTCGGCGCGCGTCCAGCCCCAGCCGCCCTTGGCGACCTCGGACACCAGGAACAGCACGAGCAGGCCGCGCATGCCGTAGTAGGAGAAGCGCTCCCACATCTCCGTGAAGAACAGGACGAAGAGGGAGTTGGGCTGGCCGAGGATGCTGCGGCCGGACGCGGCCGGATCGGTCGCGGGGGTGGAGGTAGTCACGTCGTTCGTTCCAGGTGGGCCCAGTGGGGCGGAGAGGCGGGCGGTAGCCCGCGGCAGGGCTCGCAATTTTCCTGCCTGGAACGGTGCTTCTCGATCAGCCGGCCTCCGGGATTGCCCCGAGGCTCAGCCGCTCAGGGCGCGGCAGCGGCGCGAGAGGACCCCGCCGTGCCGGCCGCGACGGCGTCGCGCTCCGGCAGGATGTAGACGAGGCTCGGGCCGTTGCCCAGCGTCGGCAGCACGACATCGTCGAAGAAGGCCGGGTCGACGACGACGCAGCCGAACGTGATGCGGTGGTCCTGCGCGTGGGCGGAAACCAGGCGCTCGGGGCGGCGCTGGCTGGCCGCCACCGGCCGCAGCCGGTGGATCGCGAGGTGGGTGTCGTAGTTGAACCAGACGACACGCTCGCCGTTGAGATTGCGGCCCGGTATGGCCTCGAAGCGGCCGGCGGGTGTCACGCGTTCGTGCGTGCCGAGCTGGCCCGGCGTCTTGCCGCGCGCGCTGGCCGGCTCGACATCGCCGGGCGTCAGCCCCAGTAGCGCGGCCGTGCGGCCGACAAGGTGGCCATCGGCGGCGTAGACCGAGAGCGTCGCCTGGCGCTTGTCGACGATGGCGAAGGGGCGGCCGTCCTGCGCGTCATGCGCCACCGGCCGCACCGCCACGTCGGCCGAGGCGGCCGCCATCGAAATGACGCTCCATCCCACGAGAACGCCGGCCCCGACCCGGCTCGCCCATTTGCTGTCCACCTGCTGCCCCGCTGTCCATGCGTGGCGCCACCTGGCACCACCTTGGCAGGCAGTCTAGGAACGTGCAGCGCCCGCGCACAGGCGAGAACTTCACGGTCTGGCTCTGTTACCGTGGCCGCCCGCCTGGGCCAGCGTCGGCGTGTCGGCGGCGCCAGGGAAGAACGCGGTAAGGGGCAGGCGCTCCGGCAGCACGTAGACGACGCCCCGGCCCTTGCCGATGTTCGGCCACAGCGTCGTGTCGAAGAAGGCGACGGGGACGTTGATGCAGCCCCAGCTGATGCGGTTGTCGGCCGGCGTGGGCGTGGCCAGGCGCTGCAGGCGACGCTCCGACGGGTTGCTGTTGATGACGCGGTGCATGGACACGGCGGCGTCGTAGTCGACCCAGACGACGTCCTGATCGTGTGCATTGCGGCCCGGCTCGGACTGGAACCGGCCCGCCGGTGTCGTGCGTTCGCTCGGCTTGATGTCCTCGAGCTTCTTGTTGCCGATGCCTTCGACGGTGAGGTCACCCGCGGCGTAGCCGAGCAGCACGGGGCTGGTGCCCAGCAGCTTGCCCGTCACGTCGAACACGTAAAGGCTTGCGCCGCGCTTGTCGACGATGGCGAAGGGGCGGTCGCCGTTGTCGGCTTGCGCCACGGCCCAGGCCGCGACGCGAGTCACGTCGGCGGGCGCCTTCGCCGTGCCGAAGTCGAGCCGTCTCTGGATGGCGGGCGGCGGCGTCACGGGTGCTACGGCGACCGGTGGCGGCGGCGCTGCAGGCGTCGTGCGGTGGCGCTTTAAGAGGTGGCCGAAAGCGCCGTAGAGAACGGCCAGGGCCACGGCGGCGATCAGCGCGCCCTGGCCCAGGCCGGAGAGGATGTCGCGCCGGGCAGCGCCGGCGGCGGCATCCTTCGGGCGCGTGTCGTCGAATCGCATGGCGGTTCAGCGGGCGCGTCCTGTCAGCGGTACTCGATCAGTTCCGGTCGGCGCGCGGTGCGGGCTCGTAAGTGCTGCCGCGGTTGTTGGTGGCATTGTTGTTGTACGTGCTGTCGGTGCCGGTCGACGGGCTGGACATCGAGCTGCTATTGGCCGTCGATGTGTTGCTGTTGTCCATGCTGCTCGACGAGGGCGCACCGTTGGCATTCGTCGCCGCCTGGTTGGTGTTCAGCGAGTTCGGCGTGGCCGTGCTGTTGGCCGGCAGTTGCGCCGTGCTGTCGACCGGCGGGTTGGTGGCCGCGGGGGCGCCGGTGTTGGCCGGGTCAACGGCCATCGTGCCGGTCGTGGGCGCGTTCGGGTCGGCGGGCGTCTGCTCGCTCGGCATCGTGCCGGCGGCGGTCGTCGACGGTGTGGGCTGCGCCGAGTCGTCGGCCTGAGCCCAGGCCAGGCTGATGCCGGTGACGAGGGCGACGGCGGTCAGCGCGGAGGTGGCGGTCTTGAGGGTGGACATGGTGGATTCCTTTCAAAGCTTGGGGAGCCGGCCATTGCCACCGGCTGGAATCCACTCTAGACAGGTCGCTTCGGCGCCGGGGTCGGCTCCGTGCCCAACCGACTGTAGGAGGGCGGGCCACACCGTAGCGGCTCGTTACGCGCTGCAACCGAGCGCTTCTATCGCCCTTCTGCTCGCTTCAGAGCGTGAAGTCGTAGTCGATCGTCAGCGGCGCGTGGTCGCTGAACAGCTGGCCGGTGTAGATGGACTCGGCTCGCGCGAGTGCGGCGACGCCGGGCGTGGCCAGGTGGTAGTCCAGCCGCCACCCGACGTTGTTCGCGCGCGCGGCACCACGGTTGCTCCACCAGGTGTACTGCTCGGGCCTGTCGTTGAGCGTGCGGAAGACATCCACGAGACCGCCGCCAGCGGCCGTGTCGAACAATCGGGTGAGCCAGGCGCGCTCCTCCGGCAGAAAGCCGCTGTTCTTCTGGTTGCCGCGCCAGTTCTTCAGGTCGATTTCCTTGTGCGCGATGTTGACGTCGGCCACGAGGATGAACTCGCGCTCAGCCTTCAGCGCCATCAGGTGGGGGTAGACGGCGTCGAGGAAGCGGTACTTCACCTGCTGGCGCTCCTCGCCGCTGGTGCCGCTGGGGAAGTAGACGCTGATCAGGCTGAGCTTGCGGCCGGGCTTGTCGAAGCGCTTCTCGACCCACCGCCCCTCGCTGTCGAACTCGGGCAGGCCGAGGCCGGTGATGACGTCGCTGGGCGCCTCGCGGGTGTAGAGACCGACGCCGGAATAGCCCTTCTTCTCGGCGTAGTGGAAATGGCCGTCCAGCTTCTCGCAGCTGCGGAACTGCGTCTCGACGACGTCGGCCTGGGCCTTGAGTTCCTGCACGCCGACCGCATCAGCCTGCTGTTGTTCGAGCCATTGGAAGAAACCCTTGCTGGCGGCGGAACGCACGCCGTTGAGGTTGGCAGTGATGAAGCGCATGGCAGTGAAAGCAGAGGTCAGCGACCCAGTATCGCAGTGCAGCATGGACACAACAGGGGGGGCGCTTTCATCGTGAAACTGTCACGTGATCTTTACTATCCCGTAGCAATCCGGCGGCATCACAAATGCCCGGCTGCGTCTCCCCTCCTCCCCCGTCTCACCCGTCATCCGAGGATTTCCTATGCCGTATCCCCGCATCACTCCGACCCTGCTTGTGCTGGCGCTGAGCGCGGCCTTCCCCGTGCCGGCCGCGCTGGCGCAGGAGGCTCCCGCGGCCGACGCCAAGAAGGACGTGAACCAGCTGCAGGCCGTCATCGTCACCGGCAGCCGCCGGGCCGAGAACCTGAAAGACGTGCCCCAGTCCATCTCGGCCATCAAGTCGGAAGAGCTCGACGTCTACAACGCCAGCGGTCAGGACATCCGCGCGCTGGCAGGCAAGGTGCCGAGCCTGAACATCGAGTCCGACTATGGCCGTACCTTCCCGCGCTTCTATGTGCGCGGCCTGGGCAACACCGACTTCGACATGAACGCCTCCCAGCCGGTGGGGCTGGTGTACGACGACGTCGTTCAGGAGAGCATTGCGCTGAAGGGTTTCCCGGTCTTCGACATGGAGCAGGTCGAGCTGCTGCGCGGCCCGCAGGGCACGCTGTTCGGCCGTAACTCGCCGGCCGGCGTCATGAAGTTCGACTCCGCCAAGCCGACCAAGCGGCTGGAAGGTTATGCCAACCTGGGCTTCGGCCGCTGGAATGCGATGAACCTGGAGGCTGCCGTCAACGCGCCGGTCAACAGCGAGCTGTCGCTGCGCGTGGCCGGCCTCGTGCAGCGCCAGGACGATCGCGTCCACAACCCGCTGGCCGCCACCGGCAGCGCGACTGCCGACCTCGAGGGCTACAACGACAAGGCCATCCGCGTGCAGGCGCTGTACAAGACGAGCGGCTTCGAGGGTCTTTTCAAGGTGCAGGCGCGTGACTACAAGGGCACGGCCACGACCTTCCGCGCCAACATCATCAAGCAGGGCACGAACGAGCTGGTGGATGGCTACAACGACAGCTACTACCCCACCGACGGCTATAACTCGCAGACGCTGAAGTCCAGCGAAGTCAGCGCCCGGCTGCGCTGGGACTTCGACGGCGTGTCGCTGTACTCGATCACCGCGCACGACCAGGCTAAGTTCTACAGCCGCGGCGACGTGGACGGCGGCTTCGGCCCGAACAACGGCGTGTCCGGCCCCGACTACGGCAGCCAGAAAGCCAACATCCCGTTCGATTCGCAGACCGCAGACGGTATCCCCTACCTGCGCCAGACGACGCAGGAGTTCCGGCTGCAGTCCAACACCGGGGATCCGCTGCAGTGGATCGCGGGGCTTTACTACTTCAACGAGAAGCTGCAGGTGGACAGCTTCAACTACGACAGCTTCAGCGCCGGCGACCCGCAGAACGGTTATGCCGTGCAGCACCAGGAAGCCAAGTCCTGGGCCGGTTTCGGCAACATCAAGTACGCCGTCACGCCGGAGCTCAAGGTGACCGCCGGCCTGCGCTACACGCACGACCAGAAGGACTTCGACGCTGCCCGAACGCAGACGCCCTTCGGTGGCGCCAACGTCGGCCCGCTGACGGCCAACCCCAAAGCGTCCAACTGGAGCTGGGACCTGGGCGCCAACTATGCGCTGGACAAGGCCACCAGCCTGTTCGCCCGCGTCGCCACCGGCTACCGCGCGCCGTCCATCCAGGGCCGCGTGCTGTTCGGCGACACGATCTCGATCGGCAACGCCGAGAAGGTGCTGTCCGTGGAGGCCGGCTTCAAGGCCGACCTGCTGGACAACACCGCCCGCATCAGCGGCACGGTGTTCAAGTACCGCGTGAAGGACATGCAGCTCACCGCTGGCAGCGGCTCGGTCAACCAGAACCGCCTCGTCAACGCCGCCAAGGCCGAGGGCCAGGGCTTCGAGATCGATGCGCAGGCCATCATCGCCCGCGACTGGCGCACGACGCTGGGTCTGTCATACAACGACACGGAGATCAAGGACCCCAACCTGTTCGTGCGGGCCTGCGGTGCCCCATGCACGGTGCTGAACCCGCTGGTCGCCGGCTTCCCGGCCTCGGACAAGATCGTCAGCATCAACGGAAATCCGCTGCCGCGCGCACCCAAGCTGGTGTGGAACTGGACGCTGAAGTACAGCACCGAGCTGGCCGGCGGCGAGCTGACCGTGCTGACCGACTGGGCCTATAAAGACAAGTACGACATGTTCCTCTACAAGGCCGTCGAGTACACCGCCAAGTCGGCGCTGGAAGGCGGTCTGCGCGTGGGCTATGGCTGGGCCAACGGCAAGTACGAGGTGGCCGCCTACGGCCGCAACATCACCGACCACCGCCAGGTCGTCGCTGCCATCGACTTCAATAACCTGACCGGCATCGTCAACGAGCCGCGCAGCTACGGCGTGCAGTTCAAGGCGTCGTTCTGACCCCCTGACTGGGCGGGCTTCAGCCCGACCGGTGAAAACCAGCACAGGCCCGCGCCCTTTCTAGGGGTCGGGCCTGTTTTTTTGCCCCCTAGAATCTTTGTCACATGTCCATCGCCGCCGACTCCCTCGCCCAGTCCTTTGTCGCGTTTGCCGTCGAGGCAGGCGTCCTGCGCTTCGGCGAGTTCAAGACCAAGGCGGGCCGGCTCAGTCCGTACTTCTTCAACGCCGGCCTGTTCGACGACGGCGCCAAGCTCGGCCGCCTCGCCAGCTTCTACGCCGAGCGCCTGATCGCGTCGGGCCTCGCGTTCGACATGATCTTCGGCCCGGCCTACAAGGGCATCACGCTGGCTGCCGCGGTGTCGATGGAGCTGGCGCGGCGTGGCCATAACGTCCCGTTCGCCTACAACCGCAAGGAAGCGAAGGACCACGGAGAAGGGGGCACCCTCGTCGGCGCGCCGGTGAAGGGCCGCGTGCTCATCATCGACGACGTCATCTCGGCCGGCACGTCGGTGCGAGAGTCCATCCAGATGATCGAAGCCGCCGGCGCCACGCCCTGCGGTGTCGCCATCGCGCTGGACCGCCAGGAGAAGGCGGCCGAGAACGGTGTCGACAGCGCCCACTCCGCCGTGCAGCAGGTGCAGCAGCGCTACGGCTTGCCGGTCGTCGCCGTCGCGGGCCTGGCCGACCTGCTGGCCTACCTGGACGGCACGCCCCAGCTGGCCTCGCACCGCCCGGCAGTGCTGGCCTACCGCGAGCGCTACGGCGTCTGAGCCCCCGATGCGTGCCCTGCTGCTCGTTGCCGGCCTGCTGGCTGTCACCGCGGTCCACGCGCAAGACGGTGCCCCGGGCAAGGGCATCTACACCTGCACGACGCCCGATGGCCGCAAACTCACGAGCGACCGGCCGATTGCCGAATGCGTGTCGCGCGAGCAGCGAGTGCTCAACGCCGACGGCTCGCAGCGCGCGACGCTGCCGCCCTTCATGAGCCCCGAGGAGCGCGCCGCCAAGGACGCCGCCGACCGCCGCGCCGCCGCGGAACGTGCCGCCCAGCTGGACGCCATCCGCCGTGACCGCACGCTGATGCAGCGCTACCCCAACGAGACCGCCCACCAGCAGGCGCGCAATGCAGCGCTGGATGACGCCAGCAAGGCGATGCGCATCTCCGAGCGCCGCATCAAGGACCTCGGCACCGAGCGCAAGCCACTGCTGGACGAGGCCGAGTTCTATAAGGGCAAGCCGCTGCCTCCCAAGCTCAAGCAGCAGCTCGATGCCAACGATGCGTCCGTCGAGGCGCAGCAGGTGCTCATCGAGAACCAGAAGGCCGAGATCGTGCGCATCAACACGCGCTTCGATGCCGAACTGGCGCGCCTGAAGAAGCTCTGGACCGGCACCGCCCCGGGCACGCTGCCGCCGCTCAACGAGATGCCGCGGACAACGCCACCGGCGACGTCCAAGTCGGGCGCGAAGTAGCGGCACCAGGCCCGCGCGGGGCGCGGACCGGCCTCGCAAGGGGTGGGGCAAGATGCAGGTCTTGCCCTCGGCCCTAGCCCAGCTTCTTCTTCAGCAGCTCGTTGACGAGCGCCGGGTTGGCCTTGCCCTTGGTGGCCTTCATCGCCTGGCCGACCAGCGCGTTGAACGCCTTGTCCTTGCCGGCGCGGTACTCGTCGACGGACTTCTGATTCGCCGCGAGCACCTCGTCGAGGATGGCTTCGATGGCGCCGGTATCGCTGACCTGCTTGAGGCCCTTCGCTTCGATGATGGCGTCCACGTCGCTGGCCTCGCCGGTCCACAGCGACTCGAACACCTGCTTCGCGGCGTTGTTCGAGATCGTGCCGTCCGAGATGCGGCCGATCAGCTTGGCCAGCAGTTCAGGGCCGACCGGCGCGGCGTCGATCTCGCCGCCGCTGGCGTTGAGCCGCTTGCTGATCTCGCCCATGACCCAGTTCGCCACCAGCTTGGGTGTCGCGCCCGCGGCCTTGGCCGCCTCGTAGTAGCGGGCCGTGGCCAGGCTCTGCGTCATCATCATCGCGTCGTAGCCGGGCAGGCCGTCCACGCTCTCGAAGCGCGCCGCCATCACCGACGGCAGCTCCGGCATCTCGCCCTTCACGCGCTCCACCCATTCCGGCGCGATGACCAGCGGCGGCAGGTCGGGGTCGGGGAAGTAGCGGTAGTCGGCAGAGTCTTCCTTGCTGCGCATCGCGCGGGTCTCGCCGGTGTCCGGGTTGTAGAGCACGGTCGCCTGCTGGATCTTGCGGCCGTCCTCGATCTCGTCGATCTGCCAGTTCACCTCGTAGTTCACCGCGTCCACCAGGAAGCGGAAGCTGTTGAGGTTCTTGATCTCGCGGCGCGTGCCGAAGGGCTCGCCCGGCTTGCGCACCGACACATTGACATCGCAACGGAACGAGCCTTCCTGCATGTTGCCGTCGCAGATGCCCAGCCACATCACCAGCGCGTGCAGCGTCTTGGCGTATTCGGCGGCTTCCGCGCCCGAGCGCATGTCGGGCTCGGAGACGATCTCCAGCAGCGGCGTGCCGGCGCGGTTCAGGTCGATGCCCGACTGGCCGTGGTAGTCCTCGTGCAGGCTCTTGCCCGCATCCTCTTCCAGGTGGGCGCGCGTCAGGTTGACGACGTGCTTCTTGTCGCCGACGAAGAACTCCACTTTGCCGCCCTGGACGACCGGGATCTCGAACTGGCTGATCTGGTAGCCCTTGGGCAGGTCGGGATAGAAGTAGTTCTTGCGCGCGAAGATCGACAGCGGCGCCACCTTGGCGCCGACCGCCAGGCCGAAGCGGATGGCCCGCTCGACGGCGGCGCGGTTCAGTACCGGCAGCGTGCCGGGCAGCGCCAGGTCCACGGGCGAGGCCTGCGTGTTGGGCTCGGCACCGAAGGCGGTGGAGCTGCCGCTGAAGATCTTGCTCTGCGTGGAGAGCTGGACGTGGTTTTCGAGACCGATGACGACCTCGTAGCCGCGGATGAGTTTGGGCGTGGTGGGCATGTTCAGAGACTCCGCAGAGCCGCCTCAAGGAGGCTCGCACCCCCTCGGGGGGCAGCGAACAAAGTGAGCGTGGGGGCCATCAATATCCTGCCGGGGCACGCTGGTGCCAGTCGGTTGCCTGCTGCAGAGCATGCGCGGCGTGCAGCAGCTGCCCTTCCTTGAAGTAGTTGCCGATCAGCTGCAGGCCCACCGGCATGCCGCCGTCGCCGGTGCCGACCGGCACGCTCATGCCGGGCAGGCCGGCGAGCGAGCCGGGCAGCGTGAAGATGTCGGCGAGATACGCCTGCGTCGGGTCGTCGGCACCGGTCCCGGCCTTCCAGGCGACCGTCGGCGCCACCGGGCCGGCGATCAGGTCGCACTGCGTGAAGCACTGCTGGAAGTCGTCCGCGATCATGCGGCGCAGCTTCTGCGCCTGCAGGTAGTAGGCGTCGTAATAGCCGTGCGAGAGCACGTAGGTGCCGATCATGATGCGGCGCTTCACCTCGGGGCCGAAGCCCTCGGCGCGCGTCTTCTTGTACATGTCGAGCAGGTCGTCGAACTGCGCGGCGCGGTGGCCGAACTTGACGCCGTCGAAACGACTCAGGTTGGAGCTCGCCTCGGCCGGCGCAATGATGTAGTAGACGGGGATGGCCAGCTCGGTACGCGGCAGGCTCACGTCCACCAGCGTCGCGCCCAGCTTCTCCAGCTCCGCGAGGCCCGCGCGGACGGCGGCGTTGACGTCGGCGGACAGGCCCGCCGGGAAGAACTCCTTCGGCAGGCCGATGCGCAGGCCCTTCAGCGGCTGCATGGCGGTGGCGCCTTCGCGGGCGGCCAGCATCTGCGCATGGAAGTCCTGCGGCGGCTGGTTGACGCTGGTCGCGTCGCGCTCGTCGAAGCCGCTCATGTTGGACAGTAGCAGCGCGCAGTCCTCGGCCGAGCGGGCCATCGGGCCAGCCTGGTCCAGGCTGGAGGCGAAGGCGATCATCCCGTAGCGCGAGCAGATGCCATACGTCGGCTTGATGCCCGTGATACCCGTGAAGCTGGCCGGCTGGCGGATGGAGCCGCCGGTGTCGGTGCCGGTCGTGCCGGGCACAAGGCGCGCCGCCACGGCCACGGCCGAGCCGCCGGACGAGCCACCGGGCACGCGGCTCACGTCCCAGGGGTTGTGGGCTGGGAAGTACGCGCTGTTCTCGTTGGCCGAGCCCATCGCGAACTCGTCGCAGTTCAGCTTGCCTAGGCTCACGGTGCCGGCCGCGTTGAGCCGCGCGACGACCGTGGCGTCGAACGGGCTCCGGTAGCCGGCCAGCATCTTCGAGCCGGCCGTCGTGGGCATGTCGGCCGTGACGTAGATGTCCTTGTGCGCGATCGGCACGCCGGCCAGCGCGCCCGCGGTGCCGGCAGCCCGTGCGGCGTCGGCCGCCGCGGCGCGCGCCAGCGCGCCCTCGGCGTCCACATGCAGGAAGGCGCCAAGCGCCTTGTCGTGGGCGGCGATGCGGTCCAGCAGCGCCTGCGTGGCCTCGCGGCTGGACAAGGCACGGCTTCTCAGGGCGGCGGCCAGCTCGGCCACGCCCATGTCGTGAACGGGCTTCATTCGATGACCTTGGGAACGAGGAAGAGGCCGTCCTCGACGGCCGGGGCGCTCTGCTGGTTGCGCTCGCGCTGGTTGGTCTCGGTGACCACGTCGTCGCGCAGGCGCAGTTGCACCTGCTGGATGGCCGACAGCGGCGTGTACAGCGGCTCGACGCCGGCGGTGTCCACGGCGCTCATCTGGCCGACGATCTCGAAGAAGCCGTTGAGTTGCCCGAGCAGGGCGTCGGACTGGGCCGGCTGCAGTTCCAGCCGGGCCAGATGGGCGATACGGCTGACGTCGTCAGGAGAGAGGCTCATGAAGGGTTTTCAGATGTAAGCCACACGCCAGAAACCTGGTGTTCGACGGCTTGAAAACAGGGGGTTCGGTTATTATCGCCCTCCATCTTCATGGCCTTCGGGGCTGCCCTTTCAGCGATGCTTTTCGTCGCTGACCGGGCGGCCTCGCTGCTTATCAGCCCCCCGTTTTTCGAGCCGCGCCCGCCGGCGAGGCTTCTCCCGCGCCCACCATGTTCGCCTCCCTGCGCCGCTACTTCTCCACCGACCTCGCCATCGACCTTGGCACAGCCAACACCCTGATCTACGTTCGCGGCAAGGGCATCGTGCTGGACGAGCCGTCGGTGGTGTCCATCCGCCACGAGGGCGGCCCGAACGGCAAGAAGACCATCCAGGCCGTCGGCCGCGAGGCCAAGGCCATGCTGGGCAAGGTGCCCGGAAACATCGAGGCGATCCGCCCGATGAAGGACGGCGTTATCGCCGACTTCACGGTGACGGAGCAGATGCTCAAGCAGTTCATCAAGATGGTCCACGACTCGAAGACGTTCAAGCCGTCTCCGAGGATCATCATCTGCGTGCCCTGCGGCTCCACCCAGGTCGAGCGCCGCGCGATCCGCGAATCGGCCCTCGGCGCCGGCGCCAGCGAGGTCTACCTGATCGAGGAACCGATGGCCGCTGCCATCGGTGCCGGCCTGCCGGTGGCCGAGGCCTCGGGCTCCATGGTCGTCGATATCGGCGGCGGCACGACGGAAGTCGGTGTCATCTCGCTGGGCGGCATGGTCTACAAGGGTTCGGTCCGCGTCGGCGGCGATAAGTTCGATGAGGCCATCATCAACTACATCCGCCGCAACTACGGCATGCTGATCGGCGAGCCCACCGCCGAGGCGATCAAGAAGAACATCGGCAGCGCCTTCCCCGGCTCCGAGGTCAAGGAGATGGAGGTCAAGGGCCGCAACCTCTCCGAAGGCGTGCCGCGCAGCTTCACGATCTCGTCCAACGAGATCCTGGAAGCCCTGACCGACCCGCTGAACCAGATCGTCAGCGCCGTGAAGAACGCGCTGGAGCAGACGCCGCCCGAGCTGGGTGCCGACATCGCCGAGCGCGGCATGATGCTGACCGGTGGCGGCGCGCTGCTGCGCGACCTGGACCGCCTGCTCGGCGAAGAGACCGGCCTGCCCGTGCTGGTGGCCGAGGACCCGCTGACCTGCGTCGTGCGCGGCTGCGGCATGGCGCTGGAGCGCATGGAACGCCTGGGCTCCATCTTCACCTCTGAATAAGCACGCGCCCCGCGCGCCATGCCCCTCGGCACCCTCGACCGCTCCCCACCGCCGTTCTTCCGCCAGGGTCCGTCGGCGCTGACCAAGCTCGTGCTGTGTTCCGCGCTGGCGCTCGTGCTGATGGTGGCCGATTCGCGCTTCAAGCTGATGCAGCCTGCCCGCGCCGCGCTGGCGCTCGTGCTGCAACCCGTGCAGCGCCTGTTGCTGACGCCGGTGGACGCGTGGGAGACCGCCGGCGACTACTTGCGCGGCACCAAGCGGGCGATGGCCGCGGAGGATCAGGCGCGCCGGCTGCTCGTGGAGCAGGCCGAACGGCTGTCCCGCACCGCCTCGCTGCAGGCCGAGAACGACCGGCTGCGCAAGCTGCTGGGCCTGCAGCCTGCCCTTGCCGTGCCGGCGGTGGCCGCCGAGGTGCTGTTCGAGGCGCCGGACCCGTTCTCCCGTCGCGTCGTCATCGACCGCGGCGCGACGCAGGGTGTGGCGCCGGGCTCGCCGGTCATCAACGAGGCCGGGGTGCTGGGCCAGGTGACGCGGGTCTATCCGCTGTCCAGCGAGGTGACGCTGTTGACCGACAAGGACGCCGCTATCCCGCTGCTGAACGAACGCACGCAGATGCGCAACGCCGCCGCCGGCCGGGCTGATGGCTCGGGCATGGAGCTGCGCTTCTTGGCCGCGAATGCCGATGTGAAGGTGGGCGACCTGATGACGACATCGGGCCTGGACGGCATCTACCCGCCAGGCCTGCCGGTGGCCAAGGTGACGGCTGTCGAGCGCCGCGGCGACTCCAGCTTCGCGCAGGTGCAGCTGGCCCCGATCGCCCAGCCCGACAGCGCGCGCCACGTGCTGGTGCTGCAGCCGATGGACCGCCACATCGCGGCCAAGAAGGAAGCCGACGTGGCGGCCGCGGCCGAAGCGGCATCGGCCGCCGAAGCCAAGGCCGCCGCGCGCGACGCGAAGAAGGCCGCACGCGCCGAGAAGGCGGCCGAGCGGGCGGCCGCCAAGGCCTCGGGGGGGGCGCCATGATCATGCGTAGCTGCTGCTCGCGGCGGCATCCTGAGGGGGCCGGGCCTTGCTTGGGGCGGCCCGGCGCGCGGCCCGTGAGGAGCGCGTCATGATCATGCCGCGCGCAGCCGAGAAGCTGCTGCTGCCCGCCAACCCGTGGTTCATCGCGTTCACGCTGGTCGTCGCGCTGATGATCGACATGGTGCCGGTGGGGCGCGCCGCGGCGATGCCGGACGTGCTGGCCGTGGTGCTGGTGTTCTGGGGTGTGCACCAGCCGCGGCGCGTGGGCGTGCTGTGGGCGTTCGTGTTCGGCCTGCTGATCGACGTGCATGACGGCGCGCTGCTGGGCCAGCATGCGCTGGCCTACAGCGGCCTGAGCTTTGGCGCCATCATGCTGCATCGGCGCCTGCCCTGGTTCAGCCTGGGCGCGCAGGCCGTCCAGGTGCTGCCGCTGTTCTTCGCCGCGCATGTGCTGGCGCTGGTCGTGCGGATGATCATCGGCGGCATGTGGCCGGGCTGGGGCGTGCTGCTGGCGCCGGTGTTCGAGGCACTGCTGTGGCCAGTGGCCAGCGTGCTACTGCTCGCGCCTCAGAAACGCGCGCCGGACCGCGACGCTCACCGGCCCTTGTGATGAGACTGCCCCTCGTCCAACCTCGCCGCGCTGAACGCGGGCGAGTCTGGCCGGTCCCTCTTGGGGACGAGGCGGTGCGCGGCATTGAGCCGCGGACGATCCCTTGCGGGCCGGATTGGGGCGCTCCGGCGCTCGGCCGGAGGCGTTCAACCCGCATCCATCGGCAGCGCCACGCTGCGTCGGACCGCTGACGTGGTTGTCCTCAAGAACCTCCACCAGGAGCTGTCGCGCTTCCGCCTGCGCGTGGTAGCGGCCGGCGCCTTCGTTCTGTTCTGTTTCGGGCTGCTGGTGGCGCGTCTGGTCTACCTGCAGGTCTTCCAGTACGACAGCTTCGCCGAGCGCGCCGAGTCCAACCGCATCGCGGTCGTGCCCATCGTGCCCAACCGTGGGCTCATCAAGGACCGCAACGGCGTCGTGCTGGCCAGCAACTACTCGGCCTACACGCTGGAGATCAACCCTGAGAAGGTCACCGACCTGGATGGCACCATCGAAGCGCTGGGCGAGGTCATCGAGATCCAGGCGCGAGACAAGCGCCGCTTCAAGCGCCTGCTGGAGGAGGCCAAGCACACCGACTCTCTGCCCATCCGCACCAAACTGACGGACGAGGAGGTCGCGCGCTTCACGGCGCAGCGCTTCCGTTTCCCTGGCGTCGAGATCAAGGCGCGCCTGTTCCGCTCCTACCCGCTGGGCGAAGTTGGCGCCCACCTGATCGGCTACATCGGCCGCATCAACCAGGCCGAGAAGAAGGCCATGGACGACTGGGAAGAAGAGGACATCGCCAACTACCGCGGCACCGAGTACATCGGCAAGCTTGGGCTGGAGCAAGCCTATGAGCGCGAGCTGCACGGCACGACCGGCTTCGAGCAGGTTGAGACGAGTGCCGGCGGCCGCGCGGTGCGCCGGCTGGACCACAAGCCGCCCACGCCCGGCAACACGCTGAACCTGTCCATCGACATCAAGCTGCAGGCGCTGGTGGAGCAGCTGTTCGGCGACCGCCGTGGCGCGCTGGTGGCCATCGACCCCAGAACCGGCGAGGTGCTGGCCTTCGTCTCCAAGCCGACGTTCGACCCCAACCTGTTCGTCGACGGCATCGATGCCGACTCCTGGCGCGACCTCAACGAAGACATCGACAAGCCGCTGCTGAACCGCGCGCTGCGCGGTACCTATCCGCCGGGCTCCACGTTCAAGCCGCTGATGGCGATGGCGGCGCTGAACAGCGGCAAGCGCGACCCGCACCTCGTCATCCAGGACAACCTCAGCTACAGCTTCGGCGGCCGCACCTTCGGCAGCCCGGAGACGGACCGCGCCGGTCCGAAGGACATGCGGCTGGCCATCGTCACGTCGTCCAACGTCTACTTCTACAGCCTCGCCAACGAGATGGGTGTGGACCTCATCCATGACCAGCTGGAGCCCTTCGGCCTGGGCCGCAAGACCGACATCGACGTGCAGGGCGAGGTCACCGGCGTGCTGCCCTCGCAGGCCTGGAAGCGCGAGTACTTCCGCCGCAGCCCGGCAAACCAGAAGTGGTTCCCTGGCGAGACCATCTCGCTGGGCATCGGCCAGGGCTACAACAGCTTCACGATGCTGCAGATGGCCAATGCCTACGCCACACTGGCCTCCGGTGGCCAGCGCTTCAAGCCCCGCCTGGTCCGAGAGATTGAGGATGTCGTGAAACACCAGCAGCGCCGGATTGCCAGCGACGCGCGCGAGCCGCTGCCGCTGCGCTCGGCCGATGTCGATGTCATCCGCAACGCGATGAACGGCGTGACGCTGGAAGGCACGTCGCGCCAGGTCTTCATGGGGGCGCCTTACCAGAGCGGCGGCAAGACCGGCACGGCCCAGGCCGTGGGCCTGAAGACCGGCGAGAAATACAGCAGCATCAAGGCCGACGAGCGCAAGCGCGACCATTCGCTCTACGTCGGCTTCGCGCCGCTGGACCATCCCACCGTCGCGCTGGCGCTGATCGTCGAGAACGCCGGCTGGGGCTCGTCGTCGGCGGCGCCGATCGCGCGTCGCGTGTTCGACTACCTGCTGCTGGGCCAGTACCCCAGCGAGGAAGACATCGCCAAGACGCAGCTGGGCCAGACTTTCGCGCCCATCGGCACGCCACGCCGCGCCGCCGACGTGCCGCTGCCCGGTCAGGCGGCATCGGCAGCCCCGGCTGCATCTGCGGCGCCGGCCGCCTCAGGAGCCTCGCGATGACCGTCATCGAGCGCCCGCCGCTGCTGAGCCGCCTGCGGCCCTGGCTCAGCGGCTTCGACATCCCGCTGCTGCTTGCCGTGCTGTGGCTGTGCGGCTGGGGCCTGCTGTGCATGTACTCGGCCGGCTACGACAACGGTACGCGCTTCCCCGACCACGCCCGCAACATGGTGCTGGCCCTCGGCCTGATGTTCATCGTCGCCCAGGTGCCGCCACAGAAACTGATGGCCATCGCCATCCCGCTCTACACGCTGGGCGTGCTGCTGCTGGTGGCCACGGCGCTGTTCGGCGTCACGAAGAAGGGCGCGACGCGCTGGCTCAGCATCGGCATCACGCAGATCCAGCCGTCCGAGCTGTTGAAGCTCGCGACGCCGCTGATGCTGGCCTGGTGGTTCCAGAAGCGCGAGGGCATCCTGCGCTGGCCGGACTTCATCGCTGCCTTCGGCCTGCTGTTGTTGCCGTTCCTGCTGATCGCCAAGCAGCCCGATCTCGGCACCGGCATCCTCGTGCTGGCTGCGGGGCTGTACGTGATCTTCTTCGCCGGCCTGCCGTGGAAACTCATCGTGCCGGCCTTCGTCATCGGCGCGGCTGCCGCGACGGCGCTGGTGCTCAGCGAAGACAAAATCTGCGAGCCGGACGTGACGTGGCCGGTGCTGAAGGAATACCAGAAGCACCGCATCTGCACGCTGCTAGACCCGAGCAAGGACCCGCTGGGCAAGGGCTTCCACATCATCCAGGGAGAGATCGCCATCGGCTCTGGCGGCACGACCGGCAAGGGCTTCATGAAGGGCACGCAGACCCACCTGGAGTTCATTCCCGAACGCACGACGGACTTCATCTTCGCGGCCTTCGGCGAGGAGTTCGGCTTGTTCGGCGCGCTGGCGCTTCTGGTCGGCTTCACGGCGCTGATCCTGCGCGGGCTGATGATCGCGTCCGACGCGCCGACGCTGTTCACGCGGCTGATGGCTGGCGCCGTGACGCTGAGCTTCTTCACCTACGTCTTCGTCAACATGGGCATGGTCAGCGGCATCCTGCCCGTCGTCGGCGTACCGCTGCCCTTCATCAGCTACGGCGGCACGGCGATGGTGACGCTGGGGCTGTCGCTGGGCCTGCTGCTGTCGATTGCGCGGGTCAGGAAGCTGGTCAAGACCTGAAGGCTGCCCGGGGCGCGCTCAGGGCGTCTCGGCCGGGCCGGCGGGGAAGCGGATCGTGAACCGCGCGCCGGGCCCCTGCCCGTCGGGCGACTCGCCTCCCGCGGCGCGGCGCACCCGGGTGTCGTCCAACGCCAGTTCCGCATCGTGCTGCTGCGCGATCTCTTTGACGATGGCCAGCCCCAGGCCCGAGCCCTCCACGCCGCTGCCCAGCGACCGGTAGAAGGGCTGGAACACCTTCTCGCGCTCGCCCGGCGCAATGCCTGGTCCGGTGTCCTCCACCTGCAGCACGACGACCTGGCCGAACGGGTCCTCCACGACGCGCACCGTGACGAGGCCGCCCGCCGGCGTGTACAGCAGCGCGTTGTCGACGAGATTGCGGATCAGTTCGCCAATGAGCACCGGCTGGCCCTGTACGCGCAGCCGGCTGTCCTCCGGCAGCACGCCGTCATAGCCGAGGTCGATGCGCCGCTCCAGCGCGCGGGGCACGAAGTCGCGCACCGTGTCGATGGCGATCTCGGCCAGGTTGACCGGCTCGCGGCGCATGCCTTGCTCGGCATCTTCGGCGCGCGCCATCGACAACAGCTGGTTCACCATGTGCGCGGCGCGCTCGCTGGCGCGGGCGATCTGCGCGAGCGAACGCTTCAGCTCGTCGGGGTTGGAGCGGCCGGCGTCGATCTCACGCTGGATGAGCTCGGCCTGTGTGCGCAGACCGGCCAGCGGCGTCTTCAGCTGGTGGGCGGCATCGGCGAGGAAATGCTTTTGCCGGCTCATCGACGAGTCCAGCCGCGCGAGCAGATCGTTGATCGCCTGCACCAGCGGCGCAACTTCGTCGGGCACGCGCTGCTCGTCGATGGGCGACAGATCCGAGCTGTCGCGCGAGCGGATGCGGCGCTGCAGCTCGTTCAGCGGCGAGATGCCGCGCGCCAGCGCCAGCCAAACCAGCAGCACCGCCAGCGGCAGGATGACGAACTGCGGCAGGATGACGCCCTTGATGATCTCGTTAGTCAGCCGCGTGCGCTTGCCCAGCGTCTCGGCCACCTGCACGAGCAGCGTCCTGCCGGCCGGCGCCTGGCCCTCGGGCGCCACCCACAGGTATGCGACGCGCACGGCATCCGTGCCGACCTCGTCGTCGCGGAAGTGCAGCTCCCATGGCACGACGGGCGCGTCTTCGGTGGGCACGGGCAACCCCGCGTCGCCGCTGAGCAACTCGCCGCGCTGGCCCAGCACCTGGTAGAAAACCGTGTCGGACGCATCCACGCGCAGCAGTGCCGCGGCCTCGGGCGCCAGCGCATAACGGTCCCGTCCCTTGACCGGCGCTTCCGCCGCGGCCACCTGCTGGCCGAGGCTGCGCGCCATCTCGCCCAGCTCGCGGTCGTAAGGCCGCCCGGCGATGCCCTGCGCCACCAGCCAGGTCAACGCGACGCTGATCGGCCAGATCAGCAACAGCGGGGCGAGCATCCAATCCAGGATCTCGCCGAACAGCGAGCCCTGCTGCGCGCTGCCGTCCTTGCCTGACATTGATCAGGACGGGATCTTCTCGAGGCAGTAGCCCAGCCCGCGCACGGTTGCGATGCGGATGGGCCCCTGCTCGATCTTCTTGCGCAGCCGGTGGATGTAGACCTCGATCGCGTTGTTCGAGACCTCCTCGCCCCATTCGCACAGCCGCTCGACGAGCTGATCCTTGCTGACGAGGCGCCCCGCGCGCTGCAGCAGCACCTCCAGCAGCGACAGCTCGCGCGCCGACAGCTCCAGCATCTGCTCATTGATGTAGGCCACGCGGCCAGTGGCGTCGAACGTCAATGGGCCATGCTTGATGACGCTGCTGGCAGTGCCAAGGCCACGCCGCGTCAGCGCGCGCACGCGAGCCTCCAGCTCCTGCAGCGAGAACGGCTTGGCCATGTAGTCGTCGGCTCCCAGATCAAGTCCCTTGACACGCTGCTCGACGCTGTCGGCCGCGGTCAGGATCAGCACCGGCATCGTCGACCCGCGCGCGCGTAGCTTGCGCAGCACTTCCAGGCCATGCAGCCGCGGCAGGCCGAGGTCCAGGATGACCAGGTCGAACTCATGCGTCGCCAGCGCCGTGTCGGCCTCCGTGCCGGAACTCACCCGGTCAACGGCGTAGCCGGAGGCTCGCAACGCCCGCAGCAAACCATCGGCCAGCACTTGATCGTCTTCGGCAATCAGGATGCGCATTTCATTTGTCTCCTCGGCCGATGTTAGGCGCTGGGCTGCTGGCTCACCTCATGAGCTACCCGCCCCGTAGCATTCATCAACCCTGGGGCCAACCACTGTACAAACATACAGATTGCCCCATAATCACGCCATTCCTTTGGAGAACCGCATGGACGCCCCCGTCAAAGCCCTGAACACCGAAAAAGCCAAGGCCCTGCAGGCCGCCCTCGCCCAGATCGAGAAGCAATTCGGCAAGGGTTCCATCATGCGCCTGGGTGAAGGCGAGGTCATCGAAGACATCCAGGTCGTCTCCACCGGTTCCCTGGGCCTGGACATCGCGCTCGGCGTTGGCGGCCTGCCGCGCGGCCGTGTCATCGAGATCTACGGCCCCGAGTCCTCCGGCAAGACCACGCTGACGCTGCAGGTCATCGCCGAGATGCAAAAGATCTCCGGCACCTGTGCCTTCATCGACGCCGAGCACGCGCTGGACATCCAGTACGCCCAGAAGCTCGGCGTCAACCTGCAGGACCTGCTCATCAGCCAGCCCGACACCGGCGAACAGGCGCTCGAGATCGTCGACGCGCTGGTGCGCTCCGGCTCGGTCGACCTCATCGTCGTCGACTCCGTCGCCGCGCTCACGCCCAGGGCCGAAATCGAAGGCGAGATGGGCGACCAGCTCCCAGGCCTGCAGGCCCGCCTGATGAGCCAGGCGCTTCGGAAGCTGACCGCAACGATCAAGAAGACCAACTGCACGGTCATCTTCATCAACCAGATCCGCATGAAGATCGGCGTCATGTTCGGCTCGCCCGAAACCACCACCGGTGGCAACGCGCTGAAGTTCTACGCCTCGGTCCGCCTCGACATCCGGCGTATCGGCTCGATCAAGAAAGGCGAAGAGGTCATTGGCTCCGAGACGAAGGTCAAGGTCGTCAAGAACAAGGTCAGCCCGCCGTTCAAGACGGCTGAGTTCGACATCCTCTACGGCGAAGGCATCAGCCGCGAGGGCGAGATCGTCGACATGGGCGTTGTGCACAAGATCGTCGACAAGTCCGGTGCCTGGTACGCCTACAACGGCGACAAGATTGGCCAAGGCAAGGACAACGCCCGCGAGTACCTCCGCGAGAACCCCGACATCGCTCGCGAGATTGAAAACCGCATCCGCGAAGCGGTCGGCGTCGCCCGCTTGGGCGAGGCCGAGGGCGCGAGCGAATAACGGCTGGCGACTCCCCACATGGCGATGCGCGCGCCGCTGTCGTTGAAGGCGCGCGCCATCGGGTTGCTGGCCCAGCGTGAGCACAGCCGCACGGAGCTGCGGCGCAAGCTGTTGCGCATCGAACAGCAGCGGGCCCGGCAGTCGGCCGCGGCGATGACCGATGAGGCGATCGACGCTGCCGACGATGGCGATGCCACGCCTGACGCAGCCGAATACGACGACGAGGCCGTCGAAACCACCGTCGATACGCTGCTGGACGCGCTCGCGGCCCAGGGGTATCTGGACGAAACCCGCTTCGTCGAGTCCCGGCTGCACCTGCGTGCCGGGCGATTCGGGACACAGCGCATTCAGCAGGAGCTGGCCCAGCACGGGTTGAAGCTGGATGCCGAGCAACAGGCCACGCTGCGCGACACCGAGCTCGAACGCGCCCGCCAGGTCTGGGTCAAGCGCTTTGGCGCCGAGCCGTCCGTCGAGCCGACGGAACGCGCTCGGCAAACGCGGTTCCTGCTAGCCCGAGGGTTTGCCCCCGATCTTGTGCGCCGCCTGCTGCGCCTCTAAGAGCCCGCTCAGCCCGGGCACAGGGGAGTTTTCACCCTCCGTGCTACATTGCCGGCTGCCCAAAAAACGAGGGTTCATCCGGTTACAGGCGTTCTGCCGCTCCCTGGCAGAGGCCGGAAAAGCCGGGCTGACCCCGTCCCGGCGCCGGCCGGGTTGACTTGCCATCCCGCCTCCATGCCCGTCGTCCACCCCTCCATCCCGCGCCGTCCGCTACATCGCTGCGCCCACGATGTGAAGGCTTTTGCTCGGCCGAATGGGCAGTCGGGCGTTCTGCGCTCCCCGCGCCTGCCGCTGGTCACGCCAGCGACCGCCGAGACCGTTTCCTGACTCCTCCGACCCGAAAGACCCAGCCATGAAAATCCACGAATACCAGGGCAAAGAAATCCTGCGCCAGTTCGGCGTGCCGGTGCCGCGCGGCATCCCGGCCTTCACTGTGCAGGAGGCCGTTGAAGCCGCCCAGAAGCTGGGTGGCCCGGTCTGGGTCGTGAAGGCCCAGATCCACGCGGGTGGCCGCGGCAAGGGCGGCGGCGTCAAGGTCGCCAAGACCATCGATGACGTGAAGGAAAAGTCTGAGGCCATCCTGGGCATGCAGCTCAAGACGCACCAGACCGGTCCCGAAGGCCAGAAGGTCCGCCGCCTCTACATCGAGGACGGCGCCGACATCGGCAAGGAGTTCTACGTGTCGCTGGTCACTGACCGCGCCACGCAGAAGGTCGCCTTCATCGCCTCCAGCGAAGGCGGCATGGACATCGAAGAGGTGGCTCACAGCACGCCCGAGAAGATCTTCACCGAAGTGATCGATCCGCTGACCGGCATCACCGTCGACCAGGCCAAGAAGATCGCCGGCGCAATCGGCATGGAGGGCCATACGGTGGACCAGGCCGTCGACCTGTTCACGAAGCTCTACAAGTGCTACATGGACACCGACGCTTCGCTGGTGGAGATCAACCCGCTGAACCGCGACAGCAAGGGCAACCTGATGGCGCTGGACGCGAAGTTCAACTTCGACGCCAATGCGCTGTTCCGCCACCCCGAAATCGTCGCCTACCGCGACCTCGATGAAGAAGACCCGGCCGAGATCGAAGCCTCCAAGTTCGACCTCGCCTACATCTCGCTGGACGGCAACATCGGTTGCCTGGTGAACGGCGCCGGCCTGGCCATGGCCACGATGGACACCATCAAGCTGTTCGGCGGCGAGCCGGCCAACTTCCTGGACGTCGGCGGTGGCGCAACGGCCGAGAAGGTGACCGAGGCGTTCAAGATCATGCTCAAGAACAAGAGCGTGAAGGGCATCCTGGTCAACATCTTCGGCGGCATCATGAAGTGCGACACCATCGCCGAAGGCGTCATCACCGCCTGCAAGGCCGTGAACCTGTCCGTGCCGCTGGTCGTGCGCATGAAGGGCACCAACGAAGAACTGGGCAAGAAGATGCTGGCCGAATCCGGCCTGCCCATCATCGCCGCTGACACGATGGCCGAAGCGGCCACCAAGATCGTCGCGGCCGTTGCCTAAAGCCCAGGAGTAAGAAACATGTCGATCTACATCAACAAAGACACCAAGGTCATCACCCAGGGCATCACCGGCAAGACCGGTCAGTTCCACACGCTGGGTTGCCAGGCCTATGCCAACGGCAAGAACGCCTTCGTCGCGGGCGTGAACCCGAAGAAGGCCGGTGAGAAGTTCTCCGAAATTCCCATCTACGCGACCGTCAAGGAAGCCGCTTCGCAGACCGGCGCGACCGTGTCGGTCATCTATGTGCCGCCCGCCGGCGCTGCGGCCGCCATCTGGGAAGCCGTCGAGGCCGACCTGGACCTGGCCATCTGCATCACGGAAGGCATCCCCGTCCGCGACATGCTGGAAGTGCGCAACAAGATGAAGGCCAAGGAAGCCGCCGGCGGCAAGAAGACGCTGCTGCTGGGCCCCAACTGCCCGGGCCTCATCACGCCGGAAGAAATCAAGATCGGCATCATGCCGGGCCACATCCACAAGAAGGGCCGCATCGGCGTCGTGTCCCGCTCGGGCACGCTGACGTATGAAGCCGTGGCACAGCTGACCGAGATCGGCCTCGGCCAATCGAGCGCGGTCGGAATCGGCGGCGACCCGATCAATGGCCTGAAGCACATCGACGTCATGAGGGCCTTCAATGACGATCCTGACACCGACGCCGTCATCATGATCGGCGAGATCGGTGGCCCGGACGAGGCGGAAGCCGCCCGCTGGTGCAAGGCCAACATGAAGAAGCCCATCGTCGGCTTCATCGCTGGCGTCACCGCCCCTCCGGGCAAGCGCATGGGTCACGCCGGCGCGCTGATCTCCGGCGGCGCCGACACGGCCGATGCCAAGCTCGCCATCATGGAAGAGTGCGGCTTCAAGGTCACGCGCAACCCGTCCGAGATGGGCAAGCTGCTCAAGGCCCTGCTGTAATCGGGCCTCGACCCCATCCCAGCCGCCGGGTTCGTCTGGCGGCTTTTTTTTGCTCCGTCCATGGATCTCCTGAACGCCGCCTTTTTCCTTGCGCTGCTGAAGATCGTCTGGGTCAACATCCTGCTGTCTGGCGACAACGCCGTCGTCATCGCATTGGCCTCGCGCAACCTGCCGGCCGACCAGCAGAAGCGGGCCATCGTCTTCGGCAGCGGCGCGGCCATCGTGCTGCGTGTCGTGCTGACCTTGTTTGCCGTTGAACTGCTGCAACTGCCCTGGCTCAAGCTCGTGGGTGCCGCATTGCTGCTGTGGATCGGCATTCAGCTGCTGGCGGACAGCGACGACGATGCCGATGTGCATGCACACCCGACGATGTGGGGCGCGATCCGCACCATCCTTGTCGCCGACCTTGTCATGAGCCTGGACAACGTCATCGCCGTGGCCGCGGCAGCCAACAGCGCGCCCGAGTCCCTGCGGCTGGCGCTGCTGATCGTCGGCCTGGGGCTGTCGATTCCGTTGATCATCTTCGGCAGTACGCTGCTGCTGAAGCTGATGGAGCGCGTACCGGCCATCATCACGCTGGGTGCCGCACTGCTGGGCTTTGTCGCCGGCGAGATGGCGACGACCGACGCCGCTGTGCACGACTGGTTCGAGACGCACCTGCACCACCTGGACTACACCGTCAGCATCGGCTGCGCGGTCTTCGTTGTCGCGGTGGGGCTGGTTCTGGCCCGGCGGGGCAAGGCGCAATCGACCTAAGATCGGCTGCATGGCAAGTGGCGGCAAAACCGGCTTCTGGCAGCGCCTCATCGGCCGAGGGGCAGTGCCGGCTGTTGCAGACACCGGCCCGCTGCCGACAAGCCCGGTCGTCCAGCAAACACAGGCACCCGGCGCCTCACCGCCTCAGGCACGCGCGCCGATACCGCCGCCTGACCTGCGCGACTTCGAGCTGGGCGCCGAGATCGGCCGCGGGGCCATGGCCATCGTCTATAAGGCCACACAGCGTTCCACTGGCCGCCAGGTCGCCATCAAGCGCCTCGCGCTGAGCCGCGAGTTCTCCGCGGACGACCTGGTGGACGTCCGGGACCGCTTCATGCGCGAAGCCCGCGCCGCACGCCAGCTGGAGCATCCCGACATCCTGCAGGTCGTCGATGCCGGCCAGGATGGCCGCGACGCCTGGATTGCGCTCGAATACGTGCTGGGCCGCGACCTGAGCCTTTTCACGAAACCGGGCCAGCTGCTGCCGGTGCGCGAGGTCGTGCTGCTGGGCATACGCCTGGCGCGCGCACTGGACTACGCGCACAGCCAGGGCGTCGTGCACCGCGACATCAAGCCGGCCAACGTCATGCTGGACCGTGTCAACGGCAGCCTCAAGCTGATGGACTTTGGCATCGCCCGCGTCGGTGACGGCAGCCGCACGCGCACCGGCCTCGTGCTCGGCACGCCATCGTTCATGTCGCCCGAGCAGCTCGCCGGCCTGGCGGTCGACGGCCGCAGTGACCTCTACTCCCTCGGCGTGCTGCTGTATCAGCTGCTGACCGGCACGTTGCCCCACCAGGGCGACTCGATGGCGCGACTCATGCAGCAGATCGCCACCGAGCCGGCGCCGGACATCCGCACGCACCGTCGCGGCCTGCCCGAGTCGCTCGCCCTGGTCCTGGCCCTCGCGTTGGAAAAGCGCCCCGAGCTGCGCTACCCGACCGGAGAGCAGATGGCGCGCGACCTCGAGGCCGTCCTCGTGATGGACCTGCACGCCGAGCCGCCGCCGCCTGACGCCATCGTCCGGGCGCAGGGCCCCGCCTTCGCGCAAACACTGCGCTTGGCGCCCGAGGAAGCAGGGCAGAATCGCCCTTCGCCCACGGAGCCGTCCGAGCCACCCCAAGCCTCATGATCCTGGAGTTCTTCAGCGCCACCGACGTGGGCCGTGCGCGCGACAACAACGAAGACTCGGTCGCGTTGGATGAGGCGGCGGGGCTGGCGGTGCTGGCCGACGGCATGGGCGGCTACAACGCCGGCGAGGTGGCCAGCCAGATGCTGACCGGCTTCGTCAGCAGCGAGCTCGGTCGCTGGCTCAAGGACGCCGGACGCGAAGCGAAGGCGGGCGAAGTCAAGCGGGCGATGGACATCTGCGTGGACAACGCCAATCGTGCCATCTTCAACGCCGCCAACACCAACCCGCGCTATGCAGGCATGGGCACGACGCTGGTACTGGGCGTCTTCCGCCCCGAGGGGCTGTTGCTGGGCCATGTGGGTGACTCCCGCGGCTACCGCCTGCGGGCAGGGCGGCTGCAGCAGATCACGCGCGACCACTCGCTGCTGCAGGAGCAGATCGACGCCGGCCTCCTCACCGTGGAGGAAGCCGCCTACTCCAGCAACAAGAACCTCGTCACGCGCGCCGTGGGCGTGGAAGACACCGTGCTGATGGAGCTGCACCTGCACGAGGTGCAGCCCGGCGATACCTTCCTCTTGTGCTCGGACGGGCTGTCCGACATGCTGGACGACGACAGCATGGCCAACCTGCTGAATGGCTACGGGAGCCTGGCCGAAGCGGCCCGCGTCCTGATCAACGCAGCCAATGACCGCGGAGGTCGGGATAACATCGCGCTCATCCTGGCCCGCGCCGAGGGCCGCCAAAAAACCGAAGGACGGGGCTGGTGGCCCTTCGGCCGACGTGGCGGCAATTGATGTACCTTGCCTGACGAGTCGCGGCCCGCATAACAGAACTTGAGGTCTTTCATGGGCAAACTGGTGGTGTCGCTCGACGGCGTCGTGATCAAGGAGGTACAGATCACCAAGGACAAGACCACGCTCGGCCGGCGGCCTTACAACGACATCGTCATCGACAACCTCGCGGTGTCGGGCGAGCACGCCGTGCTGCAGATGGTCGGCAACGACGTCTTCATCGAAGACCTCAACTCCACCAATGGCACCTACATCAACGGCAAGGCCATCAAGAAGCAGCTCCTTGCCGACAACGACACCGTCGAGATCGGCAAGTACAAGATCAAGTACCTGACCAACGACGGCGGCGACTACGAAAAGACGATGATCCTGAAGCATGGCCAGAGCCCTTCGCAGCTCGGTGGCCTGGCCTCGGGATTCGGCGGCCTCGGTGCTGCTGCCATCGGCCCCGCTTCCATCAAGGTGCTGACCGGTGCCGCGGCCGGCCGTGAAGTCGCGCTGACGAAGGTGGTCACGACGCTCGGCAAGCCGGGTGTTCAGGTGGCCTCCATCACCAAGCGTCCCACAGGCTACGTCTTCGCCCATGTGGAAGGCGCACAGCGTCCCAGCGTCAACGGCATCCCGCTGACGGGCGAATCTATTGCACTGCGCAGCGGAGATCTGATCGAGCTCGCCGGCACCCAGATGCAGTTCATCCAGGGCTGACGCGTCGCGCGTGACCGGGCGAAATCGCTGCGCCCGGCCACTCTTCCCTAACGGTCCAAGCGGTCCGGCCCGATCTGCGCCGGCGGCGCCCGGCGCTGTATTCGAGGCCGCGTGACATCCTCACGCGAGTGGCACCAGCAACCCGGTAATCCGACCGTCCGTGGACAGGGGCGGCTGCGTACATTCTTGGCTCCACCTCGCCGCCGCGCGAGGCCCCAGATTCCCGAGCCAACGCACCGCATGAACATCAGCGTCCTGGGCTGCTCCGGCGCCATCGCCGCCGGCTACAAGACCACCGCCTTCCTGCTCGACGACGACATCCTCATCGACGCAGGTACCGGCGTGGGCGACCTGCCGCTGGATGCCCTGGCGGGCGTCGACCACATCCTGCTCAGCCACTCCCACCTGGACCACGTGCTGGGCATTCCGCTGCTGGCCGATGCCGTGCTGCGCCTGCGCGCCGCCGCCGGCCGCCCGCCGATCCAGGTTCACGCGCTGCCCGAAACACTCGATGCATTGCGCCGCCACATCTTCAACGGCGCGATCTGGCCCGACTTCACCGCGCTGCCCAGCCGTGAAGCGCCGGTGCTGTCGCTGCACCCTTTCCAGATCGGCGAACGCTTGAATCTCGGCGGTCGCATCATCGAAGTCCTCCCTGCCGCCCACACGGTCCCGGCAGTCGGCTTCGCCGTCGATGGCGGCGAGACCAGCGGCCATGCGCACTGGGTCTACACCGGCGATACCGGCCCGAATCCGGCGCTCTGGCAGCGCCTGTCGGAGCTGCGCCTGTCCCACCTCGTCATCGAGACGGCCTTCAGCGACGACGAGTGCGAACTCGCCCATGTCAGCCGGCATCTATGCCCCACCGACCTCGGCCAGGAGCTCCGCCATCTCTCCGGCAGCGTCGATGTGCGCATCACGCACATCAAGCCGGGCGAGGTGGAGGCCGTCATGGCTGGCGTCCAGGCCTTGCAAAGCCCGCACCGTATCAGCGCGCTGCATGCGGGGCAGGCGATGGTGCTGTAAGTACTTGTTTCTAAAGCACAAAACGGCGCCGCGGGCGCCGTTTTTCAGGTCTGACGTTTTGCGTCCGCCGGCCGAAGAGTGACAAAAGTCGTCACCCAGACCTGACGATTTTTGTCAGAAGTCGGGGCGCTCGACCGTCGAACCGTGCGCTTTCCCACGTCCAAGGCGCCGGAACGGGCTGGCACGCGACCTGCGTTGGAAGAGGTGCTCACCTCCCAACCCGCTCTTCCTCCTGGAGTATCGACATGCAACTGAAATCCCGCGCCCAACAGGGCTTCACCCTGATCGAACTGATGATCGTCGTAGCCATCATCGGTATCCTGGCGGCTGTGGCTCTGCCGCAGTACCGCACTTACACCACCCGCGCCAAAGCGGCCAACGCGCTCACCGTCGGTGATCAGTACAAGGCAGCGGTTGCCCTTTGCATCCTCGAAAAGGGTGGTAGCAAGACCGGCTGCAGCCTGAACTCGAATGGTATCCCGGGTAGCGTGACCACCAAGGAAGTCAACAAGGTGGAAGTCACTGATGGCCTCATCAAGCTGACGCTCAACGACATTGGCACGAATACCGCCGGCAAGACAATCACGTTCGACGTGGCAAACGTCGTTGGCGAGGCCGTGATTTGGACCACCGATACCACCCTTACCGCCGCCGACAACCAGATCGTTATCGACGCCCTCAAGAAGAACAACATCAGCAGCTGATCGTCATAACGGACATGCCGCCACGGCGGCATGCAGATACAAGGGGCTTCGGCCCCTTTCTTTTTGGTGCCTGCTACCCCTCGCGCGTTTGCCTATGACCAAGCTGGATCGCCTGCCATCGCTGGCTGCACTGCTGCCCATCGGCGCATGGATGATCCTGGCGCACTCTTACATGGGCATTCGGCATGACGGCGTGCTTTACCTCGGGCAAGCGCTTCTTCACTCGCAGGCACCTTCGCTCAGCCAGGACACCTTTTTTGCCGGCGGCTCGCAGGATCGATATTCCATCTACGGCCACTTGATGGCGCCCCTTTACGAGCATGTGGGCATGCTCCCCGCCCATGTCGCCGTGCTGGCGGCAAGTTGGCTGGCGATGATGGCCGCCGTCGGCGTGCTGCTCCGCCGCTTCGAGCCATCCAGCGGGCAGACGCTCTGGGGGATGCTGGCCTTCGCCGTGATGTCGCCCTTCTATGGAGGGAGCTGGATCTTCAGCTACACCGAGGCCTTCGTCACCGCACGCGGCTTTGCAGAGCCGCTGCTGCTATGGAGCTTTGTCGCACTGCTCGCTGGGCGCTGGCACAGCGCTCTTGCCTTGCAGTCACTGGCAGCGCTGTTTCATCCCTTGATGACCCTGCCCGTCATCGTCGTGAGCTGGGGCTATCTCGTTGCCGCCGACCGACGCTGGCTGTGGCTGATAGCTGTACTGCCGGTCACGTTGATTGCCGCCTTGGCCGACCTGGCGCCGTGGAACGGGCTGCTCAGAATCTACGACCCCTACTGGTGGTCGCTGATCGAAACCGGCAATCGTCAGGTGCTGCTGGCCTACTGGACGATGGAAGACAAGCTTGGTCTGCTACTGGACCTCACCGTCCTGATGGCCGTGACGCGGCTCCGCGGCTTCGACGCGTGGACCCGCCTCCTTCACGCCATCGTCCTCGCCACGCTGGCTCTGGTGGGTCTGACGGCGGTGGCTGCCGATGGACTGCATTCCGTGCTGATCACACAGCTGCAACTATGGCGTGTCCACTGGATCACTCACCTGTTTGCCATGGCTCTTTCGCCCTGGCTGCTGACTCGCCTGTGGCAATGTGGCGGACTCTGGCCGGCCAGCGCCTGCGCGTTGGGCCTGGCTCTCTTGAACGCCCACATTGGCATGGATCACGGCCTACCGGCGTTGGGGCTGTGGGCGGCCACGTCGTTGGCAGCATGGCGGCTACGCAAGGTTTCGGCGGGAGTTGTCCACCTGGTCTGTGGCTCTATCCTGCTCTGCGTGCTGGCTCTTTCTGGGTACCAAATCGACAGCCTGCTTGAGCAGCAACATTGGCGCGATCCCAACGCGAGCTGGAACGACCGGTTCGCCACCTGGGCGTCGTTTCCGACCGTGGCCGTTGCGAGCTTTGCTTTGCTGATCTCTCTGGCCCGCCGCGGCCGAGCTGGCGTCGTCGCAGCGTTGTCCGCCGGCACCGCACTGATGGGCGTTGCCATCCTGAGCTGGGATCAACGCCCCGACCTTGAGCGGGCTGTCGAATCACAGCCGCCGCACACGCATCCCTTCATTGCCCACCTGCCAGCGAAAGCCACCGTCTATTGGCCGACGCAGCTGCTGACGGTTTGGGGACTGCTGGAACGTCCCAGTCACTACGCCGCACAGCAGGGTGCCGGTGTGCTGTTTAACCGGGATACGGGTTTGATCTTCGGTCCGCGCAAGGAGGGCTACCGTCGCATCAACGAGGATCGCGAACGGTGCCTGACCGGCGCCTCGCTCGCCAAAGATTTGGCAGCTCGGCTTGCCTGCGAGATGCCAGCGAGAGAGCGCCTGGAGTCACTGTGCCGGCAGAACGACGCGCCTGACTACCTGGTGCTGCGAGGCCGGCTTCCACTGGAGCCCCTGGCCACCTGGCAGCCGCCCGTGCATCGAGATCCGCCGCAAAACTACGCCCTCTACGCATGCTCCCAGCTGAACGCCCAAGGAACCTAGTCATGGCGTCGACCCTGCGCGAATTCCTGCTCTACCTCGCCGCCAGCGCCGCCGCGCTCGCGCTGGATACCGCCGTTTTCAGCCTCGGCATGCGCCTGGGCGTCAACCTGGCAGTGTCTGCGTGCCTCGGCTTCAGTCTGGGCCTGATGCTGATCTACACGGTCAGCACCCGCCTTGTGTTCTCGCAACACCGCATGGCCGACCGGCGCGGTGAATTCGCGCTGTTCGCACTGATCGGCGTCGCTGGGCTGCTGTTGACCGAAGCGCTGCTCTGGCTGCTCGTGCGCCAGCTCGGCGTGGCACCCGTCGCTGCGAAGCTCACGAGCGCCTGTGGCGTGTTCCTCTTCAACTTCGTCCTGCGCAAGACGCTGCTCTTCACCAATCAACGCCGCGCCGCGCTGCGCACGTCCCCATGACCCAAGCTCCCACCGTCATCATCGGCGCCGGCCCCGCAGGCCTGACTGCTGGCCTGGAATTGCTGCGTGCCGGCTACCCGCAAGTCACGATCCTGGAAGCTACGGACGCCATTGGCGGCATCTCCAAGACGGTCAACTACAAGGGCAACCGCATCGACATCGGCGGCCATCGGTTCTTCTCGAAGTCCGACTGGGTCATGGACTGGTGGCGGCAGGTGCTGCCGGTGGCCAAGCCGGCGCAGGGCAGCGGCCCGACCCAACTGGCCTACCAGGGCCAGCAACGCCTGCTCGGCAGCGATGCCGCGACCGCCAGCGAAACAGACGACGCGGTCATGCTGATCCGCAGCCGCCAGTCGCGCATCTACTTCGGCGGCCAGTTCTTCGACTACCCGCTCAAGCCCGGCATGGACCTCGTCCGCAAGATGGGGCCCGTGCGCTGCCTGCTGTTCGCCGGCAGCTACGTGGCCGCGGCGGCCAGCCCCATCCAGCCCGAGCGCACGCTGGAGGACTTCTTCATCAACCGCTTCGGCCGCCAGCTGTACCGCCAGTTCTTCAAGGACTACACGGAGAAGGTCTGGGGCGTGCCTTGCCGTGACATCAGCGCGGACTGGGGCGCACAGCGCATCAAGAGCCTGTCCATCGGCAGCGCGGCCAAGCAGGCGCTCAAGAAGATCGTCACCGGCAAGACCGACACGCAGCACACCTCGCTGATCGAGAGCTTCCTCTACCCCAAGTACGGCCCCGGCCAGATGTGGGAGACGGCGGCGGTCGAGTTCGAACGCCGCGGCGGACGGCTGCTGCGTGGCTGGGCCGTGGACGAGATCCACCGCCAGGAGCGGCGCGTCGAGCGCGTCGTCGCCCGCGACGCCGCCGGCCAGCGACAGAGCTTCGATGCCAGCGCCGTCGTGTCGACGATGCCCATCCGCGAGCTGGCGCAGGCGTTGCGGCCCGCGCCGGATGCGCCGACCTTGTCCATCGCCTCGGGCCTGGAGTACCGCGACTTCATCACCGTCGGCCTGCTATACCGCCGCATGAGCCCGAAAGTCAGCGGCAAAGCGCGCTGCGTGACGGACAACTGGATCTACATCCAGGAGCCTGGCGTCAAGGTGGGCCGTCTGCAGGTGTTCAACAACTGGAGCCCCTACATGGTGGCCGACCCCGACACGGTGTGGCTGGGGCTGGAGTTCTTCGCGCGCGACGACGACGATCTGTGGGCCTTGAGTGAAGACAAGCTGAAGGCGCTTGCTGTGCGCGAGATGCAGCAGCTGGGCCTAGCCGACGAGGCGGAACTGCTCGACGCCACCGTGCTGCGCCAGCCCAAGGCCTACCCGGGTTATTTCGGGAGCGCATTCGAGCGCTTCGATGAACTGCGCGGCTGGCTGGACGGCCTGGACAACTTGTTCCTGTGCGGCCGCAACGGCATGCACCGCTACAACAACCAGGACCACTCGATGTTGTCCGCACGGCTGGCCGCGCAGGCGATCCTGAATGGCGGTGCGGGCCGCGACGCCATCTGGGCCGTCAACATCGACGACGACTACCATGAGGAAGGTAGCAACAAGGGTTGAAGTGGGCGGCGACCGCTCGTCACGGACGGCCTTATGCACATCCTCCTCGGGAGCCTCAGCTTCCTTGCCCTCTTTGTCGTGACGCGCCAGGTGTGGCCGGCGGGCATCCTGTTCTACCAGGGGCTCGGCTGCGCTGTGCTGTGCGCTGCTGCGCAGGGACTGGCGGCGTGGCGTTGGTCTACGGCCGCCCGGCCCCCCGTCGCCAAGGACGCCTTACTGACGTTGTTGCTGGCCTATGCCTTCATGTTCACCGTGCCGACGACGGTGGACCGCGCCTACTCCGTGCGCATGATCCAGCAGCTTGCCAGCCGCCCCGAGGGCATGAGCCGCGCCGACATGGAAGACTGGTTTGCCCGCCACTTCGTGGCCCAGGGCGGCGTGGAGCGCCGGGTTCGTGAGCAACTGGCCACCGGCACGCTGGAAGCGCGGGACGGGCGCTTCGTGCTGACTGAACGCGGCCGCTGGCTGGCCGGCGCCTTCGGCTTCTTCCAGCGCCTCTTCAATTGCGGCGATCCGGCATGACGCCCACCTCGCCGCGCGCCGGTGCAGGGCGCAGCGAAGGCGTGGCCGCGCTGCTGTACCTCTGCTCGCCCGCCTTGTTGTTCCTGGGGGCCTTCGTGAAGCCCGTGTTGGGTCTGCCGCTGGGGGTCGCACTGGTGGCGCTTCTGGCACATGCCGCACGGCGTGGCTGGGCGCTGTCGGCCGTGCCCTTGCCTCCTCGGGGACCTAAGTTCGTCGTCGCATTGCTGATGGCGCTCGGCGTGGTAGCGCTGATGGGTTTTGCAACCGGCGAGTACTGCTGGGACTGGATCAAGCATTGGGCGTTGCTCAACAGCCTGGAGCAACTGCCCTGGCCAGTGCGCGTGGAGCTGCAAGGCCAGCCGGGCTACCTTCGCTTCTACATCGGTGCCTATCTAGTGCCGGCGGTGCTTGCTAGTCTGACGGGGCTCAGCATCGTCGCCTGCACGGCGCTCTGGTACGGAGCGGGCCTGGTGCTCGCGTTCATGCTGCTGGGCTCGGGGGGCACCCGCGACGGCAGCCGGTGGCGGCTGCTGTGGGCCGTGCCGCTGCTGCTGGCGATGGCCGGCGGCGACGCGTGGCTGGACGTGCTGCTGCGCGCGGACAGCCGGCCCATCACGTTCAGCGGCTTCCACCACGAATGGTGGGCCAACGCGCTGGTGGACCATCCGCTGCAGTACGGCTCGATGCTGTGTCTGCTGCTGTGGGTGCCGCACCAGGCGATCCCGACGTTCATCGTCGTCGGGCTGCTGCGCCGCCTGCGAACGGCCGACGCGCTCGGCCCCACGGCGCTGGCCACCAGCATGCTCGCGTTGTGGTCGCCGTACGCGCTCATCGGCGCCGTCGTGCTGTTCCTTGCACATGTCTGCGGCCAGCCTGTGCTGCGCCAGGCCTTGCGGCATCCCGGCATTGCGCGTGGCGGCGCGGCCGTGGTGGCCACAGCCTTCGCCGGGCTGATGGCCTGGACGCTCGCGCACGAATTGCCCGGCGGCGGGTTGTGCGTGAGCTGCGCTGCCGACCGCCTGACCCGGCCAGGGGCCTATGTGCTGTTTATCGCCGTCGAGCTGGCCATCCCACTGCTCGTGCTTCGGCGTCGGCTCTTCGACGATCCGACCAGCATCGCGGCGCTGCTCACGCTGATCGTGCTGCCATGGATTGGCGGCCCGGTGCCGGACCCGGTCATGCGGATCTCGATGCCGGCCCTCATTTACCTGTTCGCCCGCTGTGCGCATGAGATCGCCGCGATGCCGCTGCCTCGCATGGCTGGGGCCACGCTGCTGGTGCTGCTCCTCGCTGGGCCCACCACCTGGGGCGAGATCGGCTTCCACGTTGAAGGCGGCGCACGCCATCGGGCGTTGCCGGCACGCGACCCGATGGCGGCGCCCTATTACACCGTCTGGGCGACGCGCACGACCTACACGGCCCAGGAGTTCTTCGAGATCTGCGGCTGGATGTGGCGACCGCAGTACTTCACCACCACGCCGCCACCCACCTGGCCCGTGTCGGCGTCGGCACCGGCACGTTGAACCGATGGCGCATGCCATCATGCGCGCCCATGTCCTTTCAGACCTCTTCCGCTGACGACGACGCCGCGCCGCTGGGCATCGTCATCGCGGCGGCTCTGCCGCCGCTCATCGCGTTCAACCAGACGCCCGCGGCGACGCTCTACAACCATCTGCTGGCGTTGGCCGGCTGGGGCCTCGTGCTGCTGCTTTGGGCGCGCGCCACGCCGAACTGGCGCGCGGCCTTCACCGGCCCGGCCGCGTGGGCGCTGTTGCTGCTGCTCATTGCGCCGCTCACATCCTTCGTCTGGCGCGCGCTGCCGCTGTCGCTGGCGCTCGGCGCCATGGCCATCATCGGCGCTGGGCTCGCCGTGCTGGTGCTGGCGCAGGGGCTGTCCGGCGCGGCGCGAGCCGCAGCGGCGGAGGGCTTGTGCGCAGGCCTCGTGCTGGCTGGCCTGGCCAGCGTCGTCGTCAGCGTCGTGCAGGTCTTCCTGCCGAATCTGGCGGATGGCGTCTTCATCGCGCGTTCGGGCGTCGTCGGCAGCGCCGTCGGCAACCTGCGCCAGCCCAATCATCTGGCGAGCCTGATGATGTGGTCGTCCATCGGCGCCGTCTTCGTGGCGGAGAAGCGCCGTTGGCCGCTGCTGCTGCCCCCGCTGTTGTTCGCCTTCGTCTTCGTCGTCGTGCTGAGCGCCTCGCGCACCGGCTACATCGGCATCGGCATGCTGGCCGTCTGGGGCCTCGTGGACCGGCGGCTGTCTCGCACCGCGCGGCTGAGCCTGCTGGCCACGCCGCTGATGCTGGGCGCCGCGTGGTGGGTGATGTCGATTTGGTCCGCCGAAAGCGGCCACGCCTTTCGCGGCGCATCGCGGCTGGCAGAAGGCGCAGGCTCGCCGTCGCGTCTGGCCATCTTGCGTGACGCCTGGGCGCTGACGCTCGCCAACCCGTGGCTGGGCGTCGGCTGGGGCGAGTTCAATGTCGCCTGGAGCCTCACACCCTTCCCGACACGGCCCATCGCCTTCTTCGACCACACGCACAACCTGGTGTCGCAGCTGGCAGTAGAGCTGGGCCTGCCCTGGGCCGGCGTGGTACTGGCACTCCTGGCGTGGGCGATATGGAAGGCCTGGTGCGACGCCTTTGGCATGGGCGCCCGTTTGCGGACTTTTATCCTCTGCGTCCTGACCCTCCCCGTGTCGTGGCTGCTTCTGCCATGGGCACTTTGGAAGGCTTGGCGCGCTGCGCCGGAGTCGGCCGACGACGCGCTCTTGCGCCGCGCCGCGCTGATGATCGTGCTGACCATCGGCCTGCACAGCCTGCTGGAGTACCCGCTGTGGTACGCCTATTTCCTGTTGCCGGCCTGCTTCGCCCTGGGGCTGGCGCTGCCGGCGCCGGCCCGCTCACCTCGCTCGACGCCGAGGTTGTGGGGCTTGCTCGGCGGCGGGCTGATCGTCGGCAGCCTGTTTGCCGTGTGGGACTACGAGCGCGTCGTCGCCATCTACGCACCGGCGGCGGATGCGCCCCCGCTGGTGCAGCGCATCGCTGCCGGCCAGCGCTCGCTGTTCTTCAGCCACCAGGCCGACTACGCGGCCGCTACCAGCGTGTCGCCGGGCCGCATCGCGCTCGCGGCGGCGCGGCGCACGGCCTTCAGCCTCGTCGATGCGCGGCTGCTGATGCACTGGTCGATGTCGCTGGAAGCCACGGGTGACCTGGAAGGCGCACGCTACCTCGCCGACCGCCTTCGCGAGTTCCGCAACCCGACGGGCGACACCTGGTTCGCGGCCTGCACCGAGCCCGCCTCTGCGCCCATGGTGCAGTGCCAGCCGGCGTCCGGCGTCGTCGACTGGCGCTCGCTACGCTGATGCGGGTGCGTGCCAGTCGCCGCTCTTGCCGCCCTGCTTTTCCAGCACCCGCACCTGGCCGATGACCATGCCGCGGTCGGCGGCCTTGCACATGTCGTAGACAGTGAGCAAGCCCACCTGCACGGCGCACAGCGCCTCCATCTCCACGCCCGTGCGGCCCAGCGTCTCGACCTGGGCGCGGCACAGCACGCGGCTGCCCGCCTCGTCCAGCTCGAAGTCCACTTTCACGCGCGTGATCGGCAGCGGATGGCACAGCGGCACGAGGTCGCTGCAGCGCTTGGCGCCCTGAATGGCTGCGATGCGCGCCACGCCCAGTACATCGCCCTTCTTCGCCGTGCCGCTGGCGATGAGCGCGAAGGTCTCAGGCTGCATGCGGATCTCACCCTCCGCCACTGCCACGCGGTGCGTCTCGGCCTTGGCGGACACGTCCACCATGTGCGCCCGGCCCTGGGCGTCGAAATGCGTCAGTGGGGTCGACATGCCGGGAAACGTTCAGGAAACAGAGGGTCAGGCATCATAGACAGCCGGCTGCCGCCGGCCGGAGTCCCTTGCTGATGAAGAAGTCCCCTGCCTCCCGCACCCTGCTCAGCCTCGTCGCCGCTGCGGTGCTCGCCCTGCCGGGCGCGCCGCTGAACGCTCAGGTCAACCTGCCCGCGCTCGGCGACTCGGTCTCGCAGGACCTCGATGTTGGTTCCGAGCGCCGCCTGGGCGACCAGGTCATGCGCCAGATTCGCATCGACCCCGACTACGTGATGGACCCGCTGCTGCAGGAGTACATCGAGGGCGTCTGGACGCCGCTGGTGGCCGCCGCGCGCAAGCTGGGCCAGATCGGCGACGAGACGCAGGCGCGCTTCGCGTGGGAGCCCTTTCTCGTGCGCGACAAGAGCGTCAATGCCTTTGCGCTGCCGGGCGGCTTCGTCGGCACGCACCTGGGCCTGATCGCGATGACCGTCTCGCGCGATGAGCTGGCCTCGGTGCTGGCACACGAGCTCTCGCACATCACGCAGCGCCACATTGCGCGGCGCATCGCGGGCGACTCCAAGAACAGCATGATTGCCATCGCCGGCCTGCTGCTGGGCATCCTGGCCGCCACGCGCGGCAATGCGGAAATGGCCCAGGCTGGCATCGTCGGCGGTCAGGCCGCGGCGACGCAGCTGTCGCTGAACTTCTCGCGTGACATGGAGCGCGAAGCCGATCGCGTGGGCTTCAACGTGCTGGTGGAGGCGGGCTTTGCGGGCAGCGGCATGGTCAGCATGTTCGAGCGGATGGAGCAGGCCTACCACCTGATGGACAACGGCGCCTACCCGTACCTGCGCTCACACCCGCTGACGAGCGAGCGCATCGGCGACGCGCGCACACGGCTGGCGCTGGAGCCCTTCGCGCGCCCGCGCGGTCTGGCCGAGCACGCCATCATGGCTGGCCGCGCACGCGCGCTGATGGACCCGCGGGTGGACGCGTGGAAGGTGCTGGAAAACTACGACGCCGGCGCCCGCAACATCAAGGAGAGCGGCGGCTACGAGCAGCTCGGTGCCCGTTACGCCGCCGCGCTGTCGTCCATCAAGCTGCGCAATTTCGACCGCGCCGAGGCGACGCTGCGCAGCGCCGAGGTGACGCTGGACCTCATCAATCCCAGCCCGGCTGAGAAGGCCGCGGCCGCCCGGCTGTTGACCTACCTGCGCGCCGAACTCGCCGAGGCCCGAGGTCGGCCGATGGAAGGCATTGCTGCGCTCGACACGTTGCAGGGCGAGAAGTCCCGCCCGATGCTGATGGCCCGCGTGGGTCTGGCGCTGGCCGCCGGACCGGCGTCGAGCGCCGGCCCACAGCTGCGGGAGGCAGCCGACGCGCTGCAGACGCATGTGAGCCTGGAGCCGAACGACGCGCTCGCCTGGCACGAGCTGTCGCTGATCTGGGAAAAGCTGGGCCAGCCGCTGCGCGCCGTGCGGGCCCAGGCCGAGGTGCATGCCGCCGCGGGCGACCTGAACGGCGCCATCGACCGCCTGCGCTCGGGCTTGCGGCAGTCCCGCCGGCCCGATGCCGACCAGGTGGAGGCCTCCGTGATCGACGCACGTCTGCGCACGCTGGTCTACCAGCGCCAGGCCATCCTGGGCGAGATGTTCAAGGGGCGTTACATCCCGCCGGATGTGGAGTTGCCGGACTAGCTTGCTGGCCACGGGGCGCCGCTGACCACCAATGCCCACTTCATGGCCCGGTCACCGTCGTTGCCGACGCGCAAACCGCAGTAACGCGCAAGGTGTGCGTGACGAACAGGCTACTGTTGGTGGCCCTGCGCGCGTACTTTGATCGCTCTTCCGATGGACGGGGGCCGGCGAAGTTGACCACGACTTCGTTCTGTTTACCTGGAAAGTCCCTGAAGCCGCAACCACCGCCGATGACGTAGGTGTTCACCGGGCAAGCGACCCAAGTCTCATTCGATACAGTGGGCGCCACCTGATAGTCGTAGCTCCGGTACCGGGGTGAAAGCGGGCCTGCCGGACCAGTTGCACCGACCGCCCCCTGCGGCCCAGTCGGACCCGCAGGACCCGCCGGACCGACAGGACCGATAGGACCGGCGGCACCAGGGTCTCCCTTGTCGCCCTTAGGCCCCTTGGGGCCTGCATCCCCCTTCGGCCCTTGGTCCGCCAATGTCAGGTCCAGCGGGCCACATGCGCCGTCGCCGTGTTCTGCTTGCTGTCCAGGAACACCACCGTGCCCGGCGCCGACAGCGCCGGCGTGAGCGCGAAGCCGAAGTTGGTGGCGGGGTTGGTGATCCAGCCCTTGACCGCGTTCGTCACGTCCACTGCGATGAACTGACCGGCCGCACCGACCGGCACGTTGATGCCGCTGCCCGCGCCTGAAGTGGGTGGCGTGGTGTTCAGCGTCACGCCGGCCTCGGCCCAGCTGCCGTTGATCGTTTGCAGCTCCAGTGCACCGGGTGCGCCGATGCGGTTGACATACAGCACGAGGTTGGCCTTGATGAGCTTGGCCGCTGTCGTACCGCTGGGCAGCGTGCCCAGGTCGAAGCGCAGCAGCGCGGTCGAGCCCCCGCCGACGCTGAGGATCGGCAGGTTGCCGAAGTTGAGGGCCCGCTGCGTCGTGGCGACATGGGTATCGGCCGCCAGCGGCGCCTCCAGCGCCAACGCAGGAAATGACGCTGCGGCGCCCAGGCCCAGCAGCAGCGCGCCACGCCGGCGCCACGCCAGCAAGGCGACGCCGCCGGCCAGCATCAACAGCACGGACGCCGGCTCGGGCACCGCCGCGGCCTCAAGCGTGAAGCGCCAGTCGCCGGTGCGCTGCGTGCCGTCCGGGTTGATGAAGCGCTTGCCTGTCTCGTTGAGGAACCATTGGCCCGTGAAGTCCGGCGTGCCGGTCATGCCGAAGCCATCGGAAAGCCTCGTGCCCGCCGGCCCATTGCCGCTCTGGGACAGAAGCAACCGGTAGTGCCCCGCCGTCAAATCCACGTGAAAGGCGGCGTCCCAGCAGAAGCTGCCTGCGCCCGGGCACGTGTGCATGGGGCCAATGTCCGACTGGATCATGTTGCCCCAGCCGTCGTAAAGCCACAGCGCCGGCGCGAAGCCGCCAGCGGCAAAAGAGTCGGTGACGACGCTGAGCGACCCTTCGTCAGGCAGCGTCAGGTCGAGCATGAACAGCTCGTCGTCCTGCGTGAAGCGGCCACTGTAGGTGGCGGAGCCCGCCGACGCGGCCAGGCTGCAGGCGAGCATGAGGAGGGCTAGCAGGAATCGCATGATGACCTCGGAGGTGGCGGGGCTTCAGCGCCCCCTTGCATGGACGCCAACTCGAGGTGCCTCGCGACAGCCGGCCACCCGTTCAGGGGGCCGCCGCCCATCGATCAATCGGGGAACGAACGTTCCATGACCACGTCGATGACCATGCCGCACAGGCTGTACAGCAGCGAGCCCACCAGCGCCGCGCCGAAGCCCGTCACCGCCAGGCCGCCAAGCAGCGAAGCCGCCGCCCAGAACATCAGCGCGTTAATGACAAACAGGAAGAGCCCGAGGCTCAGCACCGTCACCGGCAAGGTCAGCAGCACGAGGACGGGACGCAGCAGCGTGTTCAGCAGCCCCAGCACCAGCGCCGCGATCAGCGCCGATGTGAAGCTGTTCACGACGACGCCCGGGTAGAGGTGAGCCACCAGCAGCAACGCGCCGGCCAGCAGCAGCCAACGGACGAGGATCTTCATGCGGCCGAGCATATCGACATCCGCCCCCACTTCGGTGGTGTCGCGTGTTCGCTGCAACATACGTCTACTTAAATAGGAATCGTTCGCATTCGTGTTACTCTTTCATCGTCGTCCCTGCCGAGGCCCATCGTGAAGCCCGCTCTTGCCTTCGTCGCTCCCAGCCCTGTTGCCCTGCCGGCGCGGCCCGTGGCGGTGAGCGTGCCGCAGCCGGCCCGGCCCAACTATGCCGACCCGGCCCGCGCGCCGCGCAGCCGCCGGCTGGTGCTGGTGGGCATTGCCGCGCTGCATGTGCTGGGCCTGTGGGGCCTGAGTCGCATGCAGGACGTCCGCCACACGCTTCAGCGCGTGACACCCATCGTCGTGCGAATCGTCACGCCCGCCGAGCCGCCCAAGCCGCAGCCGCCGCAACCCGTGGCCATGCCGGAGTTCAAGTCCCCGCCGACGACGCTGATCGAGCCGCCACTGATCGCGATTGCCGCAGCGCCCGCGCCCGCCCCGGTCGTCGCCGCGCTGCCCCCGCCGCCGCCCGCCGTCGCGCCCGTGCAAACGGCGCCGGCGCCAGTCGTGCAGGTCGTGCCGCCGCCCGCGCCGCCCACCATCAAGCGCCTGCCGGCCAGCGCCGTGCGCTGGTTGAAAGAGCCGCGCATGACGGTGCCGCTGATGTCCAAGCGGCTGCGTGAGTCCGGCGTCGTACAGGTGCGCGTCGTCGTCGACGTGAACGGCCTGCCTCGCGAGGTGTCGCTGGCCAAGTCGTCAGGCTTCGCGCGGCTGGACGAGCAGGCGCTGCAGGACATCCGCACGGCGCGCTTCGTGCCGTACACCGAGAACGGCCAGGCCGTCGAGTGGGAGGTCATCGCGCCGATGTCCTACGAAGTCGACCGCTGACGCCCCGCCTTTTCCTTCCCTGACTAGCCATGCCGTGGGCGGCGCCTTGCGCCGTCGTGGGCAAAGCCATGCCCATTCAAAACCCATCGGAGAGTTCCATGTCCCGCCACAACAAGAAACCCAAACCCGTCTTGCGGCCCGCTGTCCTGCCGCTGGGGGCACTGGCCGCCGGCTTTGGCCTGGCGTCCGCAGCGCTGGCCCAGACCGCGCCCGCCAAGGACGACAACGTGCTGCCCGTCGTGCGTGCGAAGGCCAGCGCCGAGAAGCAGGGCAAGGACGACTACCAGGCCACCGAGACCCGCATCGGCAAGGGCAAGCAAGAGATCCGCGACATCCCGCAGTCGCTGACCGTCGTCACCGAGAAGGTCATCGACGACCGCAACTTCAGCAACGTGAAGCAGGTCCTGAAGAACACTGCCGGCATCACCTTCCAGGCGGCCGAGGGCGGCGAGGAGGACATCAAGGTCCACGGCATCTCGCTGCAAAGCACCGGCGACATCTTCATTGACGGCATGCGCGACCCGGCCTTCTATGACCGCGACACGTTCTTCCTCGACAGGATCGAGCTCCTGCGCGGCTCGGCCTCGCTGCTGTTCGGGCGCGGCTCCACGGGCGGTGCCGTCAACCAGGTGACCAAGCAGGCGCAGCTGGCCAATCAGAACCAGATCGACGTCAGCATGGGGAGCCACGGCAGCCTGCGCGCGATCGCCGACTTCGACACCCGCACCGGCGAGACGTCGGGCCTGCGCGTGAGCGCGATGAGCGACACGGCCGACAGCGACGGCGCCGGCTCGAAGATCGACAAGCGCGGCATCGGTCTGAACTACCGCGTCGGCGTCGACGAGACCGACGAATTCAGCCTCACGCTGTATGGCCTGCAGAATGACAACGGGATCAACTATGGCGTGCGCTGGATGCGCCAGAGCCCGACAGACACGGTTGCCAACAAGCTCAACACGAAGCTCGATCCGAACGCCTACTACGGGCTGTCCAGCGACTTCAACAAGGGCACGGCGTACTACGGCATGCTCACGCACACGCATCGCTTCTCGCCCGCGACGGAGCTCGTGACGAAGGTGCGCTACGCCGAATACACCCGCGACCAGCGGGCCACGCTGTGGAACTTCGCGCCCCAGGCCCAGCAACCTGGCGGGCAGGTGGTGTCGCTGGACACGTTGAGCGATGCAACGGTCCTGACCCGGGGCTTCCAGCCCAAGAAGCAGGACGTGCAGACGGTCACCGCGCAGAGCGACCTCACGAGCCGAGTGCAGGCCTGGGGCATGCAGCATGTGCTGCAGGCCGGCCTGGACTTCGCCAAGGAGAAGAAGCAGGTGTTCGGCCAGATCACGGCCGCGCAGGGCGGGACCGTGCCGACGCGTCCCAACACCACCATCGGCACGCCTTACGACGGTGCCGGCATCGACGAAAACCTGCGCAGCTACCGCAAGACCAGCGCCTACGTGTCCGACGCCTACGGCGGCTATATCCAGGACATGGTGGAAATCGCACCGATGTGGAAGGTGCTCGCCGGTCTGCGCTATGACCACCTGAAGGGCGACTACGACACCTACGCGGTCCCGAACAACGCGCTCACGCCAGTGACGACGAGCGGCTACCAGATGAAGGTCTCGGAGGTCAGCAAACGCGCCGCCGTGCTGTTCCAGCCCGACGCCCAGTGGTCCTTCCACCTGATGGGAGCGACGTCCTTCAACACCTCGGGCGACGCGTACTCGCTCAACGCGGCCAACCAGGACATCCCGCCTGAGAAGTCGGTCAACGTCGAACTCGGCGCGAAGTGGGACAGCTCCGACGGCAAGCTCAGCGTGCGGGCTGGCGCCTTCCGCAACACGAAGCTGCACGAGCGCAATACCGATCCGCTGAACGCCAACGTCGTGACGCTGTCCGGCAAGCGCCACGCGTCAGGTCTGGACGTCGACATCGTCGGCCGCATCACGCCGCAATGGGAGGTCTTCGGCAACTTCACGTGGATGCCGGTCGCGAAGATCGACATCTCAAGCGCGACGGGCGGCGAACTCCAGGGGCAGCGCCCGTCGCTGACACCCCGCTATTCCGGCAGCCTGTGGACGGCCTACCAGGTCCTGCCGCAGCTGCGCCTGGGCGCCGGCCTCAACGCCCGCAGCGGCCAGACGCCCAATCGCAACCCGGTGGGCATCTACGCCCCGAAGTTCGTGACGGCCGACCTGATGGCCGAGTACGCGGTGGTGCCCGACCAGCTGAGCTTCAAGCTCTACGTCAGCAACATCGCCAACAAGCTCTATGCTGACCAGCTGTACACCAGCTTTTACGTGCCGGGCACCGGCCGTGTGACCAGCGTGACTGGCACGTACAAGTTCTGACCCCCGCGACGGACCGCGCCACGCCATGCTGCTGAAGATCCCGCAGATCCTGGATGCCACCGGCGTGGCGCGAGCGCGCCAGCTGCTGGCCGAGGCCCCATGGGCCGATGGCCGCACGACAGCCGGCGCGCAGGCCGCCCTCGTCAAGAACAACCAGCAGCTGCAGCCCGGCAGCGAGCAGCACCGCGAGCTGCAGGCACTGGTGCTGCAGGCGCTGGAGAAACACCCGCTGTTCTTCAGCGCCACGTTGCCCAAGCGCGTGCTGCCGCCGCTGTTCAACCGCTACGGCGGACATGCCAATGCCTATGGCAGTCATGTGGACCAGGCCATCCGCTACCTGCCCGGCGGCGTGCAGCGCGTTCGCACCGACATCTCCTGCACGATGTTTTTCAGCGACCCGGCTGACTACGATGGCGGCGAGCTGGTCATCGAGCACAGCTACGGCGAGCAGCGCGTGAAGCTGTCGGCCGGCGACATCGTCGTCTACCCCGGCACCAGCGTGCACCGAGTCGAGCCCGTCACGCGCGGCGAGCGGCTGGCCAGCTTCTTCTGGATCGAGAGCATGGTGCGCGCCGACGAGCAGCGCCGGCTGCTCTACGAGATGGACATGAGTCTCATGAAGCTGCGCAGCGAGCTGGGCGAGACGGCAGAGCTGGTGCAGCTGACGGGGACTTATCACAATCTCCTCAGGATGTGGGCCGACACGTGAGCGCGCCGCTCATCGAAAAGCTGCCTGATGGCCTGGCCAACCTCGCGGACTTCGAGCCGCACGCCCAGGCCCGCGTCGATGCCAACGCCTGGGCCTACCTGAACGGCGGCGCCGCCGACGAAATCACGCTGCGCGCCAACCGCGCCGCGTGGGATGCCATCAAGCTGCACCCGCGCGTGCTGCGCGACCTGTCTGGCGGCCACACGCGCGTGGCGCTGCTGGGCCGCGAGCTGCTGCACCCCATCCTGCTGGCGCCCATCGCCTACCAGCGGCTCTTCCATGCCGATGGCGAGGTCGCCATCGCGCACGCGGCGGCCGCGCAGGGCGCCGGCATCGTGCTCAGCGCGCAGGCCAGCGTGCCGATGGAGGACGTGGCCGCGCCAATGCGGGCCGACCCGACCGCCGGGCCGCTGTGGTTTCAGCTCTACTGGCGCGACGACCGCGACTTCATGCGCGCGCTGCTGCGGCGCGTCGAGGCGGCCGGCTTCCAGGCGCTGGTGCTGACCGTCGATGCGCCGGTGCATGGGGCGCGCGACCGCGAGCGCCGTGCCGGCTTCAAGCTGCCGGACCACATCCGCGCCGTCAACCTCGGCGGCCTGAAGAAGCCGCTGGACCTGCAGCCCGGCCAGAGCGCGCTGTTCGACGGCCTGATGCCGCGCGCCGCCACTTGGCGCGAGATCGACTGGCTGCGCGCCGAGAGCAAGCTGCCGCTGCTGCTGAAGGGTCTTACGCATGTCGACGACGCCCGCGATGCGCTGGCCCGCGGCGTGACTGGCTTCGTCGTCTCCAACCACGGCGGCCGCGCGCTCGACACGCTGCCGCCCACCACCGAGCTGCTGCCGCCGCTGCGCGTCGCCCTCGGCCCGGACGTGCCGCTGCTGGTCGACGGTGGCATCCGGCGCGGCACCGACGTGCTGAAGGCGATCGCGCTCGGCGCCGACGCCGTGCTCGTGGGCCGTCCCTATGTGCATGCGCTGGCCGCCAGCGGCGCTTTGGGCGTGGCCCATGCGCTGCGGCTGCTGCGCGACGAGCTGGAGATCGCGATGGCGCTCTCCGGCTGCAAGACCCTCGCCGACGCCGGCCCGGCATTGCTCTGGCCCGGCACCTCCTTCCGTTGAAAGGCCTTTTCATGAAGCTGATCGCCACGCTGGCCCTGACCCTGGCCGCCTCCGCCGCATTCGCCCACGGCAACGTCTCCTGCCCCGCCGTGCCCAAGGAAGAGAAGAAGCCGCAGATGGAACTGCAGAAGAAGCTTGAAGGCGAAGGCTGGAAGGTGCGCAAGGTCCAGAACTACAACGGCTGCTACGAGGTCTATGGCTTCGACGGCAGCGGCAAGAAGGCCGAAGCCTTCTTCGACCCCAAGACCTTCGAGCGCGTCTACCCCGAGGGCGAGCAGCCCGCCGCACCCGCGAAGTAAGCGATGCGCGTCCGCGTTCGCGTCTGGGACGGCCTCGTCCGCACGCTGCACTGGACGCTGGCCGCCGCTGTCGCGACCGCCTGGATCAGCGGCCATTGGCCGCCCAGCCATTTCGACGACTGGCATCACACGGCCGGCTATGTCGCCGGCGCCGCGGTCCTGCTGCGGCTGGGCTGGGGCTGGGCCGGCCGCGGCCACGCGCGGCTGGCCAGCTTCGTCAGGCGCCCGCGCGACGTGCTGGCCTACGCCCGCGCGCTGCGGGCGGGCCATGAGCCGCGCTACATCGGCCATAACCCTCTGGGTGGATGGATGGTGCTGGCGCTGTGGGCCACGGCCTTCGCGCTGGCGCTGACCGGCTGGCTCTACACGACCGACTGGCTGTGGGGCTACGAGTGGCTGTCGGACCTGCATGCATGGCTGGCCTGGGGCCTGCTCGTGCTGGTGGCCGGCCATCTCGGCGGCGTCGTGGTGACGAGCTGGCGGCACCGCGAGAACCTCGTCGGCGCGATGTTCAGCGGCGCCAAGCGTGCGCCCGAGGGCAACGACATCGCGTGAAGCGAGCGCCTTGCGAGGCCCGGATTGATGCGGCCCCGCGACAGGCAGGGCCGAAAGGCCCGATTTCATGGGGCTCTGCGGGTCATCCCCTCTATGAAAGCCTTCTATTCCTCCATGGAGCGCAGTACCATCGCCGCCGCAGGGTGCTAGAGAGTATTGAAGGCTTACGCGGCCTTCACCCGGACCCGGCACATCAACAACTTTTGATGGAGTGAATCGACATGGCAACTGCGAAGAAGGCCGCGCCCGCGAAGAAGGCGGCTGCACCGGCCAAGAAGGCCGCCCCGGCGAAGAAGGCGGCAGCGCCCGCGAAGAAGGCAGCCGCCCCGGCCAAGAAGGCTGCGGCCCCCGCGAAGAAGGCAGCGCCGGCCAAGAAGGCCGCCGCCCCCGCCAAGAAGCGCACGCCCAACGCTGCCTTCATGAAGGCGCTGACCCCCAGCGCGGCCCTGGCCGCCATCGTCGGCGCAGCCCCGCTGCCGCGCACCGACGTGACCAAGAAGGTCTGGGAGTACATCAAGAAGAACAAGCTGCAGGACGAACTGCAGAAGCGCGTCATCAACGCCGACGCCAAGCTGAAGGAGATCTTCGGCAAGGCCAAGGCCGACATGTTCGAGATGACGAAGCTGATCAACAGCCACCTGAAGTGAAGCGGCGCCGCCTCGCGCGGCTTCGTGAACAGAGCCCGGCACCGCCGGGCTTTTTTGCGTCCGGCGCTCGGCCGATCAGCCGATCAGCCGATCAGCCGGCGCAGCGCGGCCTGCAGGTGCGGCACCTCGATGGGCTTGAGCCAGTAGTCGTCGAAGCCGGCCGCCCGTGCGGCGCGCACCATGGCGCTCGGATCGTCTGCCGACAGCGCCACCCAGCGCGTGCCCGCCAGCCGGGCGGACAGCGTCGCGTCCGCCGTCACGTGCTCGCGCAGCGCGAGGCCCGTCATGTCGGGCAGGTTCATGTCCACCAGCACCAGCCGCGGGGCCGGGCCTTCCGCCAGTGCGGCCAGTGCCTCGGCACCGGTCTCGGCGCAGCGCAGGGCCCAGTCCGGCAGCAGCCGGAACACCTCTTCCATGAGGATGAGATGGATGCGGTCGTCTTCGACGTAGAGCACCTGCGGCGCGGCGCGGTCGGGCATGGCGGGAGGCGGGTGGGGCGGATCGGAGCGCCGGCACGATAGCAGCAAAGGCTCGCGCCGCCGGCCTGTCCAACGGCCGAAGACGACCCACGTCAAATTCGGCGCAAAAGCGTGACTTATCTCACCGCCGCAGCAGCGGTGCGAGGTAGCGGCCGGTGTGGCTGGCCTCGCAGGCCGCCACGTCTTCCGGAGTGCCGGCCACCAGCAGCGTGCCGCCGCCCGCGCCGCCCTCCGGGCCCATGTCGATGAGCCAGTCGGCGGTCTTGATGACGTCCAGGTTGTGCTCGATGACGACGATGGTGTTGCCCGCGTCGCGCAGTTGGTGCAGCACCTTCAGCAGCAGCGCGATGTCGGCAAAGTGCAGGCCGGTCGTCGGCTCGTCCAGGATATAGAGCGTGCGGCCGGTGTCGCGTTTGGACAGCTCCAGAGCCAGCTTCACGCGCTGCGCCTCGCCGCCGGACAGCGTCGTGGCGCTCTGGCCCAGCTTCACATAGCCCAGGCCCACGTCCAGCAGCGTCTGCAGCTTGCGCGCGAGCGTCGGCACGGCGTTGAACAGGTTGAAGGCGTCCTCCACCGTCATGTTCAGCACGTCGGTGATGTTCTTGCCCTTGTAGAGCACTTCCAGCGTCTCGCGGTTGTAGCGCCGGCCCTGGCAGACGTCGCAGGGCACGTAGACGTCGGGCAGGAAGTGCATCTCCACCTTCAGCACGCCGTCGCCCTGGCAGGCCTCGCAGCGGCCGCCGGCGACGTTGAAGCTGAAACGCCCCGGGCCGTAGCCGCGCTCGCGCGCCGTGGGCATCTCGGCGAACAGCTCGCGGATGGGCGTGAACAGGCCCGTGTACGTGGCCGGGTTGGAGCGCGGCGTGCGGCCGATGGGGGATTGATCAACGTTGATGACCTTGTCGAACGCATCCAGGCCCTCGATCTCGTCGTAGGCGGCCGGGTCGGCATGGCTCTGATAGAGCTTCTTGGCGACGGCGGTGTACAGCGTGTCATTGACCAGCGTGCTCTTGCCGGAGCCAGACACACCGGTAACGCAGGTCAGCACGCCGACTGGAATCTCGACCGTCACGCCCTTCAGGTTGTTGCCGCTGGCGTTGACGATGCGCAGCACCTGCCCGCCCACGGCCGGGTGGCGGGTCGCCGGCACCTCAATGCGGGCGGCGCCACTCAAGTACCGGCCGGTGGGCGAGTCCGGGTTGGCGGCCACCTGGTCGGGCGTGCCCTGGGCCATGATGCGGCCGCCGTGCACGCCAGCGCCCGGCCCGAGGTCCAGTACCCAGTCGGCGGCGCGGATGGCGTCCTCGTCGTGCTCCACCACCAGTACCGAGTTGCCGAGGTCGCGCAGTCGGCGCAGCGTGGCGATGAGGCGGTCGTTGTCGCGCTGGTGCAGGCCGATGCTGGGCTCGTCCAGCACGTACATGACGCCGGTCAGCCCGGAACCGATCTGCGACGCAAGGCGGATGCGTTGCGCCTCGCCGCCCGACAACGTGTCGGCGCTGCGATCCAGGCTCAGGTAGTTCAGGCCTACGTCGTTCAGGAAGCGCAGCCGGGACGCTATCTCGCGGATGACCTTGTCGCCGATCTCGGCCTTGTTGCCCTTGAGCTTCAGACTGTCGAAGTAGTCCAGGCATTCGCGTAGCGTCGAGTGCTCGACCTCGTAGATCGGCCGGCCCTTGAAGCCGGGCGGCGCATCTGCCGGCTGCAGTACGACGTGGCGCGCCTCGATGCGCAGCCGCGAGCCCTCGCAGGCGGGGCAGGGCTTGGCCGCCATGTAGCGGGCCAGGTCCTCGCGCACGGCGGCCGAGTCGGTCTCCTTGTAGCGGCGCTGCAGGTTGGGCAGGATGCCCTCGAACGGGTGGCTGCGCTTGACCGAGCGCTTCTTGCCGGTGGACGTCTCGGCCTGGTAGACGAAGGCGATCTCGGTCTCGCCCGAGCCGTGCAGCAGCACCTGCTGCACGTCGGGCGGAAGGCTCTCCCACGGTGCCTCGACATCGAAGGTGTAATGCGCCGCCACTGCCTCCAGCATGGAGAACGTGTAGGGGTTGCGCCGGTCCCAGCCCTTGACGGCGCCGCTGGCCAGCGACAGCGTTGGGAAGGCGATGACCCGCTCGGGGTCGAACACCGTCACCTGGCCCAGGCCCTCGCAGCTGGGGCAGGCGCCCACCGGAGAGTTGAACGAGAACAGCCGCGGCTCCAGCTCGGGCAGGGAGTACGAGCACACCGGACAGGCAAACTTGCTGGAAAACAGCGTCGTCTGCTCGGACTCCATGTCCATCACCAGCGCCCGGCCGTCGGCCAGCCGCAGCGCGGCCTCGAAGCTCTCGGCCAGCCGCTGGCGCAACGAATCCGCCGCATCGTGGCGCAGCTTGATGCGGTCCACGACGACGTCGATGTCGTGCTTCTCCGTCTTCTTCAGCGCCGGCAGGTCGGGCACCTCCACCGTCGCGCCATCGACGCGGAAGCGCACATAGCCCTGGGCCTGCAGGTCCTGGAAGAGCTCGACGAACTCGCCCTTGCGGTCGCGCACGACCGGCGCCAGCAGCAGCAGCTTGCTTTCGTCGGGCATCGCCAGCACGGCGTCCACCATCTGGCTGACGGACTGCGCCTCCAGCGGCAGGTGGTGGTCCGGGCAGAACGGCGTGCCGGCGCGGGCGTAGAGCAGACGCAGGTAATCGTGGATCTCGGTGACGGTGCCGACCGTCGAGCGCGGGTTGTGCGAGGTCGCCTTCTGCTCGATGGAGATCGCCGGGCTCAGGCCCTCGATGACGTCCACGTCCGGCTTGTCCATCAGCTGCAGGAACTGCCGCGCGTAGCTGGACAGGCTTTCCACGTAGCGCCGCTGGCCCTCGGCGTACAGCGTGTCGAACGCCAGCGACGACTTGCCCGAGCCCGACAGGCCGGTGATGACGACCAGCGCATGTCGCGGCAGGTCGACGTCGATGTTCTTCAGGTTGTGGGTGCGCGCGCCGCGGACGCGGATGAACCGGGACTCGGGAACGGCAGAGGGCGGGGTCAGATCCGGCGGCATGGCAGTGAGGACAAGCGAACCGGCCATGATAGGCCGCCCCTCGCCACAGTGCTTCAGCAGCGGCTCATCCGGGCGGCCTGCAGCTCATCGCGCCGCGCCGGCGATTCGTCGCAGCGCCATGGCGGCGCACCGGCCCGCTCGCCACACTGCTTCCATCGACACAGCAATTCCGCTGTGCGAACACCGAAAGGAAGCATCATGAAGACCACCGTTCTGATCCAAGCCGCTGCTGTCGCCGCCTTCGCCTTCACCGCGCTGACCGCCAGCGCTGCCCCCGCCGAGGTGCAGAAGTTGCCCCGCGTCGTCATCACCGGCAAGGCCGTCAAGGAAGTCGCCCAGTTGCCGCGCGTCGTCGTGACCGGGGTGGCCGTGCGCGAAGTGGCCCTGCTGCCGCGCGTCGTCGTCACCAGCCGCCGCGCCTGAACCCGGCATGACGATGCCCCTGAAGACGATCCTCCGAGCCGAGTCGCCGGCGCAGCAGGCCGGTGGCCCGCGCTGCGCCGCCGAGTCGGCTTGAACTGCTTCTAGCCGTCACGTCTCTGAAAGACAATCGGGCTTCTTCATCGGAGCCCGCTTGTGAAAGAAGAGTTGCGCAAACGCCGGTCATGGCTGGATGGCTTCATGGCCTATCCCGCGCCGGCCACCGTGAGCGAAACCCACCTTCGCGAGAACATCATCCTGCTCGACCAGGCGCTCTACGCGCTTTGGAACCTCGGCGACAACCTCATCTTCGCGTGGACGCCCGAGGCGCGCGGCCTGCGCGTGCTGGTGGCACCGCACCAGATGCTCACCGAGTACGCGCTGGACGACGGCCGGCTGCCGCCCGAGGAGCTGGCCCGCCGCGCGCGGCTGCTGGACAACCTGCTGTCCAACCAGGAGCACCTCGACGCACAGGCCTTCGATGCCGTCAGCGAGGATCTCGGCGTCAAACCCCGCTTCATCAGCCTGCCGTTCTCGCCGGAGAAGGGCCTGGGCCTGCCGCTGATCGCCGCCATCGCCGCGCGCTACGGTGTTCGCCTGGTGGAAGACCGGGCCGTCATCCTGTTCGACGCCGTCGGCTTTTCGCTGCTGACGCCGCTGCAGCAGGTCGTGCAGCTCAACAGCCTGTCGTGCTCGGTCAACGCGGCCTACGCCAAGCTGCTGGACCGCGAGATCAACATCAACTTCGCCCGCACGACGACGGGCGACGGCTTCTACATCTGGAACCGCATGCGCGGCGTGGAGGCCAACGTCGAGCTCTACCAGCTGATGCAGTTCATCCTGGCCGACAACGCACTGGCCCACGAGCGCGCCACGCGGCCGGAGTCCGTGCCGCGGCTGCGCGCCTGCTTCCACGTCGGCTCGCACTACGAGTTCTATCAGTCCGAAGGCCTGAATCCGACTTCCTTCAGCTACTTGGTCGGCCAGGTCACCATCGAGTTGGCCCGCATGATCGAGCGCGCGGAGCCCGGCCAGATCCTGGTCGGCAAGTTCAACACGATGATGCGCGACGAGACCTCCGGCGAGGATGTGCGCATCGACAGCCTCGACTTCGTCGAGCGCACCCGCGCGCCGCTGCGCAGCCTCAACGGCCTGAAGCTCGCCGGCTCCGAGGTCGACGAGATCGCCTGCTACCTGACCGGCCGGCGCGACGCCTCGGGCCTGTGGGGCATCAGCGAATACCAGGTGGCCGACAAGCACGGGCGCATCCACCGCGTCTACAACGCCAAGATCAACATCCACCGCCGCAACGGCGAGCCCATCTACCTCGGCCTGCGCGAGGAAGACCTGCCGCCGGACGCACCGCGCACGACGGCGGAGACCGACCTCCTGCCACTGCACGCCTGAGCCCACGTTGCCCGGAGCCCATGACCCCGGATGAAGTCACCATGACCGCATCCCCCGTCTCCGCCGCCACTCCCGACACCGCCGGCGCCGGTCAGCGCCGGCTGCTGACGCTGCTGTTCGCCGACCTGAGCGGCTCCACGGCGATGGCCGAGTGGATGGAGGCCGAGCATTACGCGGCCATGCTCGCGGCGCTGCGCGAGGTACACGAGCGCATCGTGCCGCACCACGGCGGCGTCATCGCGCGCATCCAGGGCGATGGCATGCTGGCCGTGTTCGGCCATCCGGAGGTGCGCGAGGACGACGGCCGCCGCGCCACGGAGGCCGCGCTGGAGCTGCATGCCGCCGTGCGCCGCCTCGTGCCGCCAGGCCCCAAGCCCTCGGGCTTCCGCGGCCTCACGCTGCACAGCGGCATTCACGCCGGCATCGTGCTCATCAACGACGGCGACCAGATGCGCGGCCGCTTCGAGTTGTTGGGCAACGCCCCCAACATCGCCGCGCGGCTGGCCGAGGCCGCCAAGGCCGACGAGATCATCGCCAGCGAAGAGAGCCTGGGCCTGCAGAGCCAGTTCTTCGACACCGGCCCGCGACTCACGCTGCAGCTGCGCGGGCGCGCCACGCCGCTGGCCGCCTACCGCGTGCTGGGTCGCGCCGCCGTGGGGCGGCGCTTTGACGCTAGCGTGCGCCGTGGCCTGACGCCTTTCGTCGGCCGCGAGGCCGAGCTGGCCCAGCTGCAAGCCGCGCTCGGCGGCGCACTGTCGGGCCAGACGCTGTGGCTGGGCGTGCGCGCCGGCGCGGGCGTCGGCAAGACGCGGCTGGCCGAGGAGTTCCTGCGCCACGCCGCCGAGCTGGCGGCCCACGCGGGGCAGCCCTGCCACATCCACCGCGGCTATTGCGAGAGCTACCTCAGCGCCGAGCCGCTGCAGCCCTTCCTGCAGATGCTGCGGGCGCTGGACGGCATGGGCGACCCGCCCGCCGAGCTGGCCGCCGCGCAGCACAGCGCGCCGGGCGACCGCGCCGATGCGCTGCTGGCGCTGATGACAGCGCTGGCGCGCCGTGCGCCACAGCTGGTCTTCATCGACGACCTGCAATGGGCCGACGACGCATCCATGCGGCTGCTGCACCGGCTGCGCGCGACGGCCGCCCGCCAGAGCCTGCCGCTGCTGTTGCTCAGCGCCAGCCGGCCCGCCACCGCCCGGCTGGCCGCGCACGACGAAGGCGCCCACATCATCGACCTGCCGCCGCTGGCCGAGCGCGAGGCCGCCCACGCCGTGCAGCAGTTGTTGCCGCAGGGCGACCCCTTCGTCGCCGCCGAGGTGCAGCGGCACGCGGGCGGCAACCCGCTGTTCATCGAGGAGCTGTGCCACGCCGCGGCCGAGACGCCCGACGGCCTGGTGCAGGGCCAGAGCAGCTCGGCCTGGCTGGCTGCCCTCGTCGAATCCCGCGTCGGCCGCCTGTTGCCCGAGCAGGCCGCGCTCGTGCGTGTGGCGGCCGTCATCGGCAACGTCATCCCCGCGTGGCTGTTGGAGGCGCTGTCCGGTTGCGGCGAGCAACACCCGGCCGTGCGCGCGCTGGCGGTGCAGGATTTCATCTTTCCCGACCAGCTGCCTGGCCAACTGCGCTTCAAGCACGGCATCACGCGTGATGTCGTCTACGAGGCCACCGGCCTGCACGAGCGTCAGGCACTGCACCGGCGCATCCGCATCGAGCTGACGGCGCGCGGCGGCACCGAGAGCCAGCTGCACGAGCAGCTGGCCTACCACGCCGCCGCCGCCAACGACTGGGCCGCCGCCGCGCTGCATGCTGAAGCCGCAGGCGACCAGGCGCTGGCCGTGTCGGCGCTGGACCGTGCCAAGAAGCAGTTCCGCGCCGCGCTCGCGGCGCTGGAATTCCTCGAAACACCCGACGAGAGCGAGGAGGCCACGCGCCTGCGCCACCGCCGCTGGGTGGGCATTGCGCAGCGCCTGGGCATGGCCTGCGTGTTCGACGCGTCGCAGGACGACCTGCGCGTGCTGCGCCATGCCGCCGCGCTCGCCGAGGCCGACGGCGACCCCGGGCTGATCGCCCGCACCGAGTACTGGCTGGCCTACGTCGGCTATGCGCTCGGCGAGACGCGTGTCAGCCTGCGCCATGCCCGCTCCGCCGTCGCCAAGGCCGAGCAATGCGGCGACCAGGCCCTGCTGGCGCAGCTGCCGGGCACCGTCGGCCAGCTGCAGGCTGCCGCGGCGCACTACGCCGATGCGCTGCCCATGCTGGACCTGGCCATCGGCCGACAGCGCTCGCGCGCCAGCAAGAGCGCTATCAACCGCATCGGCCTGGGTTTCTCATTGTGCTGCCGCGCCTATGTGCGCGGCGACCAGGGGCATTTCGACGAGGCGCATGCGCTCTTCGCCGAGGCGCTGGCGCCGTTCGCCGGTAGCGGCCATGCGGTGGAGGCCAGCATCCAGGGCTGGCGGGCCGCCGTGCTGCTGTGGCAGGGCCGCTGGGCCGAGGCCCGCGAAGCCGCTGACGTGGCCCACCGCGTTGGCGCGCAGGTGCGCAGCATGTTCACCTGCGCGATGGGCCATGCTGCGGCTGCCTATGGCGCCTGGATGCAGTCGGCCGACCCGGGCGCGGCGCAGCGCATCCTCGACGCCACCGCGTGGCTGGCCCCGCGCGGCGGCGGCCTCTACAGCAGCTTCAACCATGGCTGGCTGGCCGACATCTACGCGGTGCAGGGTCATGCGCGCGCCGCGCGCCACCACATCGCGCTGGCGCTGCAGCGCGGGCGGCAGCATGACTGGATCGGTGGCGCCATGGCCTACCGCGCCGCGGCGCGGCTGGCCGCCTGCGCCGGGGATGCGACGCAGGCGCGGCGCTACGTCGCCCTCGCCCGCCGCGTGGCCGACCGCCGCGACTCGGCGCACGAAGCCGCCGTCACGACGCTGTTGGCCGCCGAGCTGAAGCTCGACGCCGGCTGGCCCGACGCGCTGGACCGCGCCCGCGCCGAACTCACCCGGCTGGGCATGGCCGGCTTCCTGCAACGCCCCCACCACCGCTGCTGACCTGCCACGCCGATGCGCTTCATTCCCGCCTCACTCGTCGCGCTGGCCGCCGCCGCCGGCGCCGCGCCCCAGCCCTTCACCGGCCCCGACTACAGCGGCCGCTACCAGTGTCGAGGCCAGGACGACCACGAAGGCCCCTACACCGGCACGGTGACGCTGACCCTCGTGCGCGAGCAGAGCAGCGGCCGGCATGGCGCCTACCGCTTCGAGCTGGAGGTGCCCGGCTACGGCCGCTACCCTGGCGAGGCCGCCAGCGACGGCGCGCAGATGGCCATCCATTTCGCGCTGACGGACCAGGCCACTCAGGACTACGGCACCGGCATCGCCAGTTTCCGCAAGACGCGCGACGGCCGCTGGCAGTTCAGCAAGTGGTACTACGAGCCGGCGTTCAAGGGCGGCAACTTCGGCAGCGAGACCTGCATGCAGGCCAAAGCTGGCAGCGCACCGGCTGGGGTGTCATTACCGCACTGACCGGGAGCTTTTTTGGAGCCGACGCGGTCACGGACAGGCCCGGTACGTTCCCTCGAACGCGGGGTGCCATGCGACTAGCTCCTGCGGCATCGTGCCGCCGCAAACGTCGCACGCGACGTGAAGGAGAAAGAATGAAACCTGCAAGGCACCGCGTTCAACTGGGGCGGGTCGCCGCCGTGGCGCTGGTGGCCGTGTTCGCAGGGGCCGGTCCGGCCGGTCCGGCCGAGGCGGCCACGATCGGCATCAATGGCACAGTGCTGATAGCGACCGCGGATGGTGGAGACGACCTGTTGACGGCTACGCTGTCGGGTTCCGAGCTGGATTTCTTCGGTCTCTCGTTCACCGTCGTCACGCCAGGCTGTAGCGGGGAGTTCAGCACCGTGCGGTGCTCGTTGACGGGTGTGACCGAAGTGCGCATCGACATGGGCACCGGCGACGACGTGCTCGACCTGAGCGGCGTCGACACCATCGCAATGCCTGCCGGCATGCCACCGATGAAGTTTGTGGCACTCGGGGGTGCGGGAAACGACGTACTGATCGCCAGTGCCGGCAATGTCAACGAGTTTTGGGGTGGCGCGGGCGACGATGTGCTCACCGGTTCAGCGACCGGCGCTTCGTGCCTCAACGGAGGCGACGGTCAAAACGTCCTCATTGCCGGAGCCGGCGTTGGCTTGCCGGGAGCGAGCTGCAACAGCTCACAGCCGGTTTTTGGCCCCGCGCAGCCTGTGCAGGTGCCGGAGCCGCATGGCCTGGCGCTGGTCTTGAGCGCATTCGGCATGGCAGGCCTAGCGCGGCGCCGAAAGTAGCTGGTCCGCCCTCGGGGATATGGCTGATCGTCAACGACCGCCGGAATGCCACGGTCACCAGGCAGCCGAGCAGCATCAGCATGGAACGCCCTGCGTGAGCGCCAGCCGATCCCGAGGGAGACTCGCGTGAATCAACACGTCACCTCTCCAGCGGCTCGTGTGATTCGACGTCGCCCAGCTTGCCGTATCTGAGTCGCACGTCCAGCCGGCCACGGCCGTCGCTGTCCACCTCTGCAGACTTCAGCACGCCCATCACGTAGTGTTCGACGCGCAACGGCTTGCCGGTGGCCGGGTTGATGAACTCCACCGTGTCGACGACACCATGGGTGTAGTGGGTGCGCAGGTCGGGATAGAGGTCGCCATCGGTGTCCGACTCCGACACCGCGACATTGCCGTTCTTGAACCATTGCCGGGTCTCGAACACGCCGTCGAAGTTGTCGTCAGCCTCCGCGGACGCGACGCGCCCCTTGGCGTCGTAGTGAACGACGTAATCGATCTTGCCGTCCAGGTTGCGGTCCACTTCCGCCTTCAGCATCAGGCCGTTGGGCGAGGTGGTCCATTTCTCGTCCAGCTGCCCGTCGCCGTTGTAGTCGATACCCTCCGTGGAGGCCGGCGCGCGGTAGGCGGCGTAGGTTCCGCCGACGCCGAGGGCCAGGCCGATCAGCATGCCACGCAACGTCGACGACTTCCGCGCACCTTCAGGCCGCGGCGTGGGTTCGACCTGCGTGCGCTCCCAGCGTTCGATGACGGCCCGTGCCGCCGGGTGATCTGCGTCCGCCACTTCCAGCCGCACCAGCCCGGTCGCCGGAATCTCGCCCACCGCGCCCTGCAGCGCCTCGCCGCGGATGTGGGCGTCGATTCCCTCCTGCTTCAGCAGGTCGACCAGCATGTGCGCCTCGATGGCGCTGCCGGCTTCGTAGGCCGTCTTCATCAGACCGAAAGCGCTACCACCGTCGGTGACCCGGTGAAGCGCATGACGCCGGCGTCCAGCACGGCCGCGATGACGCCCAGCATGACGCCCATGCCCATGCCGTAACCCGGGCAGGCATGCGGCGGTGCGCCTTGCGGGTCGGCACGGTCGCCGCCGAAGACGACGTGGTGGCGCAGCGGGTCCTGCTGCGTGGCGGAGCCGAGCGCCGCGACGACGGTGTCGCCGGCCTTCACGTCCACCTGGCCCAGCCGGTGGTCCGTACGCGCCAGGCGCCAGATCTGGAAGGGAGTGGGCTTGTAGTTCAGCGTGGCCACCAGCGCCGGGCGCAGGCGGGCGACGGCGGCCGTATAGCGCTCCGGCAGGCTGGCCGTGGCGGGCACCTCGTGCCATTGCGGCTGCAGCTCCCACAGCTTGCGCGTCTGCACCCAGATGGCCAGCGTGGCCAGCAGGTTGGCATGCGTCGTCGGCGGGAAGCCCAGCATGACGCCGGCCAGCGTACGCAGCGGCAGGTCGGGCGGCGCATCCGGCACGGCGCGGGAGGCGGCCAGGATGGCCTGCGTCAGCCTGGGCAGCTGCTCCGGCGGCGTGGCGTCCAGCCAGCGGCCCACGGCCGCGGTGAAGGCGCTGCCGGCCTCGCGCCCGGCCTGGCAGACGGCCGGCGTCGGGTGCGGGCCGAAAACGTAGCGGGACACACGAAACAGCGCGGCCGGGCAGCGCGGCGCGGCGGGCTCGGTCGGCGAGTGGAACTCGGTGCCCCAGACATGCCGGCCATCCGGCGGGCCGAACCAGACCTGGCACAGCTTGGCCAGCACGCCTTCACTCAGGCGCTCCAGGTCCAGCGGCGTGTCGGTGGGCAGGTCGGCCGGTTTCTGGCTGACTGGGAAGGCGGCCAGCAGCGCCTGCGCTTCCTGCCGAAGCCCGGCGATGCCCCCGCTGGCGACCTGGTAGGCGGCCATGAAGGCATCGGCCTCGGTGACGCTTTCCAGGATCTTGTTGACGGCCGGTGCCTGCTCGCGGTGGCCGCTGTCGTCGTCCAGTCCCAGAAAGCCGACGCCGACCGAGTCGGCCATCCGCTGGCCGTAGCCGCGGTTGGAGTAGCGGTCGGGGCTGTTGCGCAGCACCTCCTGCACGCGGTCGGCTGCGCCGACGAGCACGCCGTAGGCGGTGGCAACGACGCCGCCCGGCTGGGCGCGCACCCAGGCCCAGGTGGCGTCGCGCTTGTTGGGGTCCTCCAGCGCCTCGCGCCAGCCGTCAGCGTCGTCCGGCGCGGGCATGGCGGCCGGCAGCGCCGCGGCCGGAAGTTGCGGCAGCGGCAATTCAACGAGACCCGGCAGCGCCTTCAGCGCCCGCACCGATGGCACGAAGAAGTACGCGCCCCACTGCAGCGTGACGAAGGGCTCGCGGCCGAGGTCGATCTCGTAGGCGCGCTTGTCATGCTCGAAGGGGTAGATGCGAGGCGCGTTGCCGTCCACCACACCCAGCAGCGGGTCGTTTTGCGCGGAGTAGCCACCGCTGGCATTACCGCCGGCTACCCAGCGCTGCACGACCTCGAACTGCTCGGCCAGGTGGGCGTTGTAGGCCATGAAGACGAGGCCGCGGTCGGCGTCGTCCGCCGGCTGCTGGCGGTTGGGCGGCGGGCCATAGCTCATGCCGCGGCGCAGGATGCGCGGCATGCGAGCCTTCGCGAAGGCCATGTCAGCGCCCTGGTCGCGCGGGTTGGTGCGGCGAATGTGCGCGTGGAAGGGGCACAGCGCGCCCTTGGCATCGGCCTCGTAGTTGAAGTCATTGACGGCCTTGTCGTCGGCCAGCGGCTCGCCGGTGCGCCAGCGGCCCATCAGCTTGGCCAGCAGCACCTCCTTGGACAGTCCGGTGCGCGCGGCCTCGGCCGTCACGCGCGCGTCCAGCCGGCCGACGTACTGGCGCAGCTTGCGCACGACGAGGAAGCTGCCGCGGTCCAGCAGCGGGTCGGGCTGCTCGGGCACGGCATAGCCCTTGTCGCGCGCAGTGGGGAAGCCCTGCAGGATCTCGCCGTCGTGCACGCGGTCGTCCCAGCGCTGGCCGGTGGGCTGCGGCGCCTGCCATTGCGGCACAGGCTGGCTGATGCCGTCCTTGAAGCCGAAGTTCTCCTGGTCCAGTGCGTTGCTGCGCAGCGGCTCGAGGGCCATCAGCGCGAGGCCCGTGCCCTGGGTCAGCGCCTGCGCGGCGGCCTCGATGCGGGCCTGGTCGGCCGGCGTGACCGCCTCGCCCGCGTCGGTGCTGGCAAAGCGCAGCTGCACAAGCATATGGGCCGTGGCGGGGTCGAAGCGGTCGCGCCCGTTGACATGCGGCGCCAGCGCCCAGTGGCTGGGGTGGTTGTGGCGCACGTCGCCCAGCAGGCCGGCGCGTGCAGCCATGCCCTCCTTGAACGCCTGCGGGAAGCGCTCCAGCCGCGCTGCCGGCACGCCCAGCGCGGCCAGGCCGGCAAGCGTCAGCGCCAACTGGGTCCAGACGCCTTGCAGCGGGCCGGCGGCTGGCGGGTGCTGGCCCTCGGCCGTCGTGGGCGCGGTGGACAGCCAGGCCAGCGCCGCGGCCGGCTGGGCGATGCGCAGAAGCAGTAGCGCGCCGCGGTTGGTGGGCAGCTTGGTCAGCATGCCAGCCTGCAGGTCTACATCTGTCACGTCCAGCGCACGGGCCTGCACGGCGGGCGCGGGCAGCGGCGTCTCGAACCACTGCAGCATCGCGAAATGACGCCGCCGCAGCAGCTCGCCCGGCGTGTTGCCGGCGCCGATGGGGAACTGCGCGTGCGTGTCCAGTCGCGTCAGCTCGAACAGCACGTCCTGCGCGGCGCGCAGCAGCACACGGCCGTCCCAGGCGGTCTCGTTGAAGTAGCGCTGAAGCGTGAACAGCCCGGCCAGCGGCACCAGGCCGCGCGCGGCCATAGCGAAGCGGTCGGCCGGCGTCGTGGGCAGCGGCGTCACCTCGCCGACGGCCGGGGCGCGCAGGCGGTCGGCCGCCAGCTCGCTGGCCCGGCCGCGCTGGCTGGCCTCCAGCTTGGCGAGGTATTCGGCATCGCTGACCGTGCGGCCGGATTCGATGAACAGGAAGTCCGCCGAGATCTCGTGCGCGCGCACCCAGCGCGCGTAGGTCTCGAAGCTGCAGTTGCACGACAGCTCGTATCCCTCCACATGGCACAGGATCAGGTCCAGCGTGGAGCCGAGCTGGTCCCAGATGACGCGCATGTACGGCTCCCAGCCGCCATCGAAGTTGACGTTGAGCAGCAGCCGGTCGGGTGCGCCGTCCTTGCCGTCGATGATGGCCCATCGGAAGGAGTGGACGATGCGCCATCGGGCGACGATGTCGGTGTAGGGCGAGGCGGGTGCGCTGCTCTCGCGCGAGCCCAGCCGCAGGCCGTTGAGCGTGCGCAGCACCTTGCGCAGCCGGTCCACGTACGTCGCCACCTCCAGTGCGTCGACAAAGCCGGGTTTGATGTCGGCGATCAGCACCAGATCGGTGATGCCGCCTAGTTGAACGTCGTTGCCACGGGCCATCTTGTGCCTCCCTCGTTGCGTCGGGCGCGAGTATGCAAGCGCCGGGTGACCCGTGTCTGGAAGCACCGCCCACAAGGTTGATTAGGCCGGCTGCCTGAGGCTGGTCGCCACCAGCCACAACTCGTCCCCGAAATGGCGCAACCTATCGCAAACCCGCAGACGCCCGGGCCGCCGACGCGCACAGTGCAAGCCATCGACACGGGAGCACACCATGAACCGCATCAGCACCACCAACCGTCGCACCGCTAACCTGCAGGCCGCCGCCGCCGTGGCGCTCATCGCTCTCGTGGCGACGACGGGCGCAGCCTGGATGACGCTGACCGTGCCGGCCGAGGGCCAGGCCATCGTGACGCTGGAGCCGGTGCTGATCGAAGGCCGGCGCAGCAACGCCGCGTCCGACGTGGCCGAGCTTCAGCAGCTGCCGCGGGTGGTGGTGGTCGGCCGACGCAGCGCCGAACCGGTGCAGCTGGCCTCGGCCAACTGACTGCCCGCGCTCAGCGGCCCAGCACGCGCAGGATCTCGCGGCCGTAGGCTTCCAGCTTCTTGGCGCCCACGCCGCTGATCTCGCCCAGCTCGGTGAGGTCACCGGGCACGACGCGCGCCATCTCGGCCAGCGTCGTGTTGTGGAAGATCACGTAGCCGGGCAGGCCGTGCTCCTTGGCCACCTCGGTACGCCAGGCCTTCAGCGCCTCGAAGCGCTCTGCGGCCTCGGCGTCCAGCCCCAGCGCCGGGTCGGCCTTGGGCTTGGCGCCGCCGCGTGACGCCTTCATCCGGCCGCGCGGCTTCTTCTCCTCGGCCTCGCGCAGCCGCACCTCCACCTCGCCCTTGAGCACCGCGCGCGCGCCGTCCTGCAGCGCCAGCGTGTTGAACTCGCCCTCGGCAGCCACATGGCCCAGCGCGATCAGCTGGCGCAGCACCGCGCGCCACTGTTGCTCGGACAGGTCCGCCCCCACGCCCCAGGTGGACAGCGACTCGTGCTGGTACTGCTTCGTCTTGTCCGTCGTCTTGCCGCGCAGCACGTCGATCAGGTGGCCGGCGCCGAAGCGCTCGCCGCGCTGATGAAAGCGGTAAATGCAGCTCAGCAGCTTGCGCGCGGCCTCGGTCGCGTCCCACGTGGCTGGCGGTGTCAGACAGTTGTCGCAGTTGCCACAGGGTTGGCTGGCTTCACCGAAGTAATTCAGCAGCCTAACGCGCCGGCAGTCGGTTGCCTCGGCCAGCGCCAGCAGCGCGTCCAGCTTGCCGCGCTGGCCTTGCTTGAAGGTCTCGTCGGCCGGGCTCTCGTCGATCATGCGGCGCTGGTTGACGACGTCCGCCAGACCGTAGGTCATCCACGCCTCGGCCGGCGCGCCATCGCGGCCAGCGCGGCCGGTCTCCTGGTAGTAGGCCTCGATGTTCTTGGGCAGGTCCAGGTGGGCGACGAAGCGCACGTCGGGCTTGTCGATGCCCATGCCGAAGGCGATGGTAGCCACCATGATGAGCCCGTCCTCGCGCAGGAAGCGGTCCTGGTGCCGGCGCCGCACGTCGGCGTCCAGGCCGGCGTGGTAGGGCAGCGCGTTCAGGCCCTCGGAGGTCAGCCAGTCGGCCGTCTCCTCGACCTTCTTGCGGCTCTGGCAGTAGACGATGCCGGCCTCGCCCTCGTGCTCGTCGCGGATGAAGCGCAGCAGCTGCTCGCGCGGCGAGCCGTTCTTCTCGACGATGAGGTAGCGGATGTTGGGCCGGTCGAAGCTGCTGATGAAGACGCGCGCGTCCTGCAGCTGCAGCCGCTCGATGATGTCGCGCCGCGTCAGCTCGTCGGCCGTAGCGGTCAGCGCGATGCGCGGCACGTCGGGGAAGCGCTCGTGCAGCAGGCTCAGCTGAAGGTATTCCGAGCGGAAGTCGTGCCCCCACTGACTGACGCAGTGCGCCTCGTCGATGGCGAACATGCTCAGCAGCCCGCGCTCGTGCAGCGAGGCCAGTTGCGCGAGGAAGCGCGGCGTCGTCAGCCGTTCGGGCGCGGCGTAGAGCATCGTGAGGCGCCCGCTCATCATCTCGCGCTCGATGCGGCTGGCCTCCTCACCGGTCAGGCTGGAGTTCAGAAAGTTGGCGTGTACGCCGGCTTCCTCCAGTGCACCGACCTGGTCATGCATCAGCGCGATCAGCGGGCTCACGACGACGGCCACGCCCTGGCCGCGGTTGTGGCGCAGGATGGCCGGCACCTGGTAGCACAGGCTCTTTCCCCCGCCGGTGGGCATCAGCACCAGCGCATCGCCGCCAGCGGCCACCTGCTCGACGATCTCGGCCTGCTGGCCCCGGAAGGCGGTGTAGCCGAAGACTGCTGACAGGACCTGGCGCGCGGCAGTGGGCAGGTCGTCGTTCGGGCTGGGAAGATGCACGGGCGGATTCACGCCGCCATTGTCCCAGGAGCCTTCCCATGACCTCGTCCGACCCAGCCGCCGCCTTGCGCGATCGACTGATCCGCAACTTCAACGACGTGCCGCGTGAGCGATTCGTTCGCGCGCCGCGCTACGACACTGAGGGCGGCTCGCTCTCGCAAGGCACGGCCGCCACGCAGCTCGGTGCGCGCATCGAAGTGCTCGCCCCCGGCCAGCAGGGCTGCCCCTACCACTACCACCACGCCGAGGAGGAGATGTTCGTCGTGCTGCAGGGCGAGGGCACGCTGCGCGTGGCCGGCGAGCTCGTGCCCATTCGCGCGGGCGACACGATCTTCATCCCCGCGGGTCCGGAGTACCCGCACCACATCATCAACACGTCCGCCGCGCCGCTGCAGATTCTGTCGGTCAGCACGCAGGCCGCCGTGGAGGTGTGCGTCTACCCGGACTCGGGCAAGGTCGGCAGCTTCGCGCCGGGTGTACGGCTGCTGCAGCACCAGGGCGCGGGGGTGGACTACTGGGACGGCGAGGCTTGAACGCAGGTTTGCAGCGGCACGCTGATCGAGGTCGCTCCACCCAACGCCAGGCGCAGCGGCGCGCCGCTCACGGTCTCCTGCCCCAGCAGCAGCTCAGCGAGCGCCGCGAGGCGGTCGCGCTGCTCCTCCAGCACGCGGCGGCAGTCGGCCTGGGCACCCTCCAGTAGCGCGCGGGCTTCGTCCAGCAGCGACTTCTGCACATCGGGCCCGATCAGCTCGCGTGGCACGCCGGCCATGCTGAGCAGGCCGAACGTCTTGCCGAAACCATACGAGCCGACCATCGACGTGGCCAGTTCGGACGCGCGCTTGAGGTCGTCCGCCGCGCCGGATGAGGCGTTGCCGAACGCGATCAGCTCCGCCTCGCGGCCCGCAAGCATCATGGCCAGCCGGGCACGCAGCTCGGGCTCGCCGTACAGCGGCTCGTCGCGGTGGCGGGTGATGTAGGTGACGCCAAGTGCCGGCCCGCGTGGCTCGATGCTGACGCGCTCCACGCTGCCCGCGGCCAGCACATGCGCCACCAGCGCATGGCCCGACTCGTGGAAGGCGATGCGGCGCAGCGTCTCGGGCGAGATGACTGCCTTGCTGCTGTTGACCTCGCCGCCGAGCTGGTGGGTTTCGAGCGACTGGTAGAGGCGCTCCTGCCCCACCTCGGTCTCGCCTGCCTCGGCGGCATAGGCCGCGGCGCGGTTGACGCAGTTGGCGATGTCGGCCGGCGACATGCCGACCGAGGTGCGCGCGAACGAGGCCACGTCCATTCCCGCGGCAGCCTTCACTTGGCCCAGGTACAGCTCGAAGAGCCGCTCGCGCTCCGGCGCGGTCGGTAGCGCGGTGCGCACGATCATGTCGAAGCGGCCGGGCCGGCGCAGTGCCTCGTCGACGTTGTCGACATGGTTGGTGGCGCCGATGACGACGACGTTGTCCAGCGCCTCGAAGCCGTCCATCTCGACGAGCAGCCGGTTGATGATGCGGTTCTGCTCCTGCTCTCCGCTAGCGGCGCCTTCCTTGCCGCTGCTGCGCCGGCCGATGCCGTCGATCTCGTCGATGAAGATGATGCACGGCGCGGCCTCGCGGGCACGCTTGAACAGCTCCTTCACGCGGCCGATGCCGGCGCCGTAGAACATCGCGCTGAAGGCCGAACCGTCCACGCTGATGAAGTTGGCACCGCACTCGCCGGCCAGCGCCTTGGCCAGCAGCGTCTTGCCGGTTCCCGGCGGGCCGTCCAGCAGCACGCCGCGTGGCGCGCGGGCGCCGACGGCCGCGTACTGGCGCGGGTCTTTCATGAAGGCGGCCACGCGGCGCAGCGCTTGCTTGGCCTCGCCGGCGCCGATGACATCGTCGAACCGCAGCGCCGGCTTGGCGGCCAGCGGCGTGCGACCGCTCAGCAGCCCGCGCCGGTGCGCCAGCAACAGCAGGCCGCCGACCGCAGCGACCGCCAGCAGCGGCGCCAGCGGCGCGAGGCCCCGCTCCACGGCCTGGGTGAGGCGCTGGCTGCCGGTGCGGGCGTCCACGTCTATCTGGGTCAGCGTGAAGCCCTGCGCCAGGCTCAACTCGCCCAGCCGCGCGCCGGTCTCGCCGCGACACGGCGGGCCGCAGTCGATGAGCCGCGTGCTGTAGTGCTGGCCTGCCCGGTCGGTGTAGAGCACGAGCGGGCCATCCACACCCACGGCGGCGACCGCACCGGTGCGCAGCGCCCGCTCGAAGACGGACGCCTCGCGCGGCTGCGCCAGCCACTGCTCGGGCCGGCTCTCGAAGGCGAGCGCGGTAGCGTTCTTGCGCGCCCGCACCTCGCCGGCGGCGCGCTGCTGCAGCAGCGTCAGGCCACATAGCATCAGCAATAGGACCGCGACGGAGACGGCGATGAGAAGCTTCTGGCGGAAGGCGGGGGCGGGCGTCTTGCTGGCGCTGTCCATGGTGTCGAAGAACGGGGGGCGGCAATGGGAGCCGGCGCGTGCCGGTCAGGCAAGACTAGTCGCCCGGCGCCGGCGCGGCGTGTGCATCGTTCAGGCCTGACGCCACCGTTACACGCACCGCGTGCAACAGCCGTAACGACCGCGCATTACTGCCGGGCCGGGCGGCGTCCTCCGTGTTTCGGGGGGGCGCACGGGCTGCGCAGGCTGCCTTGTCAGTGCCCTGGCAGCTGCTTCCGCAGCGCAGCGGCTGGGTCGCGCCCGAGGCTTTGCTGCGATCACCGGCCCCGTGGCAACGGGCATGTATCGCAGGCTCAGTAATGCGGCGGCAACTCGTCGCGCAGGCTACGGACCCCTCCGGGCTCTGCTGCCGCGCGGTCGCGCAGCTCCACCAGCTCGCGCACCAGCCGGTCGATCTGCGCCTGCTGGCGCACGACGACGGCGTTGAGCTGCTCCACAGTGTCCTCCGTGAAGCTGAGCTTGATCTCCAGGTCGGTGATGCGCTGTTCCAGCGCGTGCAGGTCGGGGTCCATGCCCCTATTGGATCAGGGCAGTGCGTCCAGCGCCTCGGCCCATCGTGCGGCCACCTTGTCGTAGCCGCCGCGCGTAGGATGGATCTCGTTGGCCCAGTCGCCCGAGGCGCCGGTCGAGTCGCGCTCGGCCAGCACGAGGCCGGCGGCCTGGCTGTTGACGATCTGGATGGGGCCGGCATCGGGATGGGCGTCCATGCGGGCCGCGGCGAGCTGGTTCAGCAGCGCGCCCAGGCGTTGCATCAACAGCTGGCCGATGCCCAGCCACGCGTCCTCAGGCACCTGGAAGTCCACCAGCGCCGGCTGCAGCCACGGGCCGAAGCCGGCGCCAGCCGGCGCGGGGCGCGGGCGAAGCAGCGCGTAGTCGTGCATGACGAGCGGCTTCAGCCGGCTGGCGCCGCTGTCGCGCAGGTCCAGCAGCCCGTCGAAGACGGCGCCGAGGTAGGTACTGAAGGTCTGCCAGCCCTCGTCGCTGAGGTAGCCGGCGGGGTCGTTCGGCGTGCCGCGCTCGGCGGGCGTCAGCAGCAGGCGCTGGTCGCGCGCGGCCGTGGGCGGCGCGCCGATGGCCTCGATGAGGTCGTTGCCGCCGCCGGAGACGAGGATGGCGGTCCACTCGCGCTGCACGTTGCCGCACAGCAGGTCGACGAACTTCGGGTTGCGAACGCTGTCGGTCATGCGGCGCAGCACGGCGCCGGGTGCGGCGCAGTTGACCGCCACGGCGCCACGTTGCAACACCAGCTCGGCCAGCACGTTGGTCGTCAGGTAGGGCGGAATGGCGCCGATGGAGAACCACGAATCGCCCTGGGCCAGGAAACGCTGGCCGTAGAGGTCGAGCGGAAAGGGCTCTTCGCCGTCGAGGTCGTAGGGACTGATGAGCTTGACGGGGTGCGACATCGCGGAGGTCTCCTGCAAAGCCCCGCAGTGAACGCCGCCAGCCGCGCCGGCGCAACCTCAAAACTGCTAACGCGGCCGCTCGCCCCGTGAGCTGATCGACGCCATCCCCGACACGGAGCGCTGAACGCTGGGGTTGCCGAAGTACTCCACCGAGCCGACGCCCGAGATCCGCGCCGCCAGCTCGTCGGTCACCCACATCACGACGCTGCCGATGCCGCTGACGCCCACACTCGCGCGGCTGGCCTGCAGCCGGTCGGCGGCGACCTTGCCTTTGCCGGAGATCTGCAGCGCAAGGTCGTCGACGCGGCCGCTGAGCTGGCCGGTGCCGGCGCCGGAAATGGCAAAGCTCAGCTGGCGGGCCTGCAGCTGGTCCAGCCGCACGTTACCCGCGCCGCTGATACTGAGCCGCAGCTGGTCGCTGCGCAGCAGGCCGGGCGCGTAGAGGTCGCTGGCGCCAGAGACGGAGAGCTCGCGTAGCTGACGCATCTCGACCTGCACGAACAGCTTGTCGGCGTTCCAGAACTTCCAGCCGCCGGTCGGGCGGATGACGAGCTGGTGGTCGTTGAGCTGCACGTCGACGCCCTGCTGCGCCTCGGCATCGCCGGCGATGTAGGCCTGGTCGCGATCGCCCTGCACGAGCACCACGCGCGCGGCACCAGCCAGCTCCAGCCGGTCGAAGGGGCCGGGCGTGTAGACCTTGCCGGGGCCTGGCGGCAGCGGCGGCACCGGGCTGGGCGGGGCCGCAGTCGCAGGTGGCGCCAGTGGTGCGGTCGGCGCTGGCGCCGCAGGCGCGGTCGGCGTCTGCGCGGTGGCGAGTGTGGTGGCCCATGCGGCGGCCAGCAGCACGCCGTTCAGCAGGCGCCGCTTCACAACGACTGCTCCCTGAGCATCTTGGACACCTCGCGGTTGGCCGTGATGCGCGTGCCGTCGCGCAGCTGCACGACGAGCTGGGAGTTCTCGTCGGGCGTCATGCTGTCGACGAAATCGAGATTGACGATGCAGCCGCGCTGCACGCGCAGGAAGCGGCTCTTGTCCAGCCGCTCCTCGAAGCTGGCGATGGGCAGCCGCACGAGGAAGCTGCGGCCCTTGCTGGTGATGGCGGTGTATTTGTTGTCGGAGCGCAGGCTCTCGATGTCGGCCACTTGCAGCGGGAAGATCTTGCCCTGGTCACGCACCAGCAGGCGGGTCAGCGGCGTGTCGGCCGGCGAGCCGAGCGCCTGGGCCACGTCGGCGGGGCTGGGCGCGGCCTCGCGCAGCGCGTGGCCGATGGCCTCATCGAAACGCTCGCGCGAGAACGGCTTGAGCAGATAGTCCAGCGCGTGCAGTTCGAAGGCCGTGACCGCGTGCTGGTCGAAGGCGGTCGTGAAGATGATGCGCGGCGGGTGGTCGTCGCCCTGCAACTGCTGAACGACCTGCAGGCCGGTCATGCCGGGCATCTGGATGTCGGTCAGCACCAGTGCGGGCCGCAGCGCGCGGATCTGCGCGAGCGCTTCGTCGCCGTCCTGGCAGACGGCCACAAGCTGCAGGCCTGGCGTGGCCTTCACCCAGTCGGCCAGCGCCTCGGCGGCGAGCGGTTCGTCTTCGGCGATCAGGACAGTGGTGGTGGTCATGACGGGGTACTCCAGCGATTCATGGCAACGAGTGCGCGCGACGTGGGCAGGTGACGATCTCATGCCTGGGGAATGAAAAGGTCGACGCGGAAGCCGGTGCCGGGCGCGGTGTGGATGCGCAATCGCGCCTGGCCGCCGTAGTCCAGTGCGAAGCGCTTTTTCAACGCGGACAGGCCCACGCCGCGGCGCTGTCCGGGCCGGGCCTCCAGCGCGGCCGGATCGCAGCCGGGGCCGTCGTCGGACACGGCCAGCTCAAGCCCCTGGTTGAGCGCGTTGCGTCGCGCCGAGATCGTCACGCAGCCACCGGTCTTGCGCGGCGCCACGGCATGCAGGATTGAGTTCTCCACCAGCGGCTGCAGCGTCAGCGGCGGTAGCTCGTCGGCCATCACGCGCTCCTCCAGCTGCCAATCCACGCGCAGCCGCGGGCCCAGTCGCAGCGCCTCCAGCGCCAGGTAGTCACGCAGGAAGTCGATCTCGTCGCACAGCATGACGCGGTCCTCGGCGCCGCGCTTGGTGTCCAGCACGTAGCGCAGCATCGACGCGAACTGCAGCAACGCCGCCTCGGCGCCGGCGGGGTCCTTGCGGGTCAGCGCGATGAGCGTGTTCAGCGTGTTGAACAGGAAATGCGGGTTGAGCTTGCCGCTGATGGCGGACAGCTCGGCCTTGGCCAGTGCGCTCTCGGCCTGCGCCGCCGCCACGGCCGCCGTGCGGGCCGCGCGCGCCTGCAGCACAGCCGTGAAGGCGGTGGCGATGACCGCATAGGCCACCAGCCCCCAAATGGAGCGCCACAGCAGCCCAGCCACCAGCACGGCGCCAGCATGGTCCATGCCGAACAGCAGCGCATTGACGGCGAACTCGCCGGCCTGCCAGCAGACGGCAAAGCCCAGCGCGGCCAGCAGGTGCGCCATGGCGGTCGGCAGCGGCCCGGCGTCGCTGGTGTGCAGGCGGTGCGCCACCGGCCACACGGCCACGCCCAACAGCATCGGCGCCCACAGCATCGTCGTGGCCTGATAGACCGCCAGCCAGAACGGGTCCAGGCCGCGGTCGAATTCGCTGCCGGCCAGCACGAACAGCGTCCACGTCAGCAGGCAGCAGCCGGCGTAGGTCAGCCACAGCCTGCGGCGGCTGCGCAGGGTGTGAGGGGCTGGGGTGGCGGGCATCATGGCTTCATCTTAGGGAGCCCGACCGGCCTCCCGGGTGGGCGGGAGACGAAGTGCGGCCCTGGGGGTGCGGGATGCGGTCTCCGCGGTGTTGCTGACTGCCGCAAGCCCCCCCTCGAAGTCATAATTCGTCCCCTTCCCCATCGAATTCGGACGAGCGTCATGGCCAGCGTCAACAAAGTCATCCTCATCGGCAACGTCGGCAAAGACCCCGAGGTTCGCTATAACCCCAGCGGCGGCGCCTGGTGCACGCTGAGCTTGGCCACCACGCGCAACTGGAAGAACCGCGAGACCGGCGAGCGCCAAGAAGAAACCGAATGGCACCGCGTCGTCTTCAACGACCGCTTGGCCGAGATCGTCGGCGAGTACGTCAAGAAGGGCCGGCCGCTGTACGTCGAGGGCCGCCTGAAGACCCGCAAGTGGCAGGACAAGGAAGGCCGCGACACCTACACCACCGAAATCATCGCCCAGGAGATGCAGCTGCTGGGCGGCCGTGAAGGCATGGGCGGTGGCGACGAAGGCGGCGGTGGCGGCTACGGCCGCGGCTCGGACGACATGGGCGGCGGCGCCCCGCGCGCTGCAGCCCGCCCGGCGGCCCCGCGTCCCGCGCCCCAGCGCGCACCGGCCCCGGCGCCCAAGGCGTCGACCGGCTTCGACGATATGGAAGACGACATTCCCTTCTAGACCGACCATTAAAGCGTTGTAAACAAAAGGCCCGTGGCGCCAGTCACCACGGGCCTTTTGCTTGTTTACGCGCTTCCCTTGCTGGGTCGGAGCGACACCAAGGGGTGATCCGAAATGGTGGCGCGCGATGGGTGATTCTCGCCGCGCGGCAGATAGGGCCAACTTTTCCCATCGGGCGGTGATTGCCAACCCGGCCGTCGGGACGCTGACGAAGGAGCAGGTTGCCGACCTGTTCCTCGGCAAGAGCCAGGCCTTCACGCCTATCGACCAGAACGAGGGCTCTGCGGCCTACGCGGACTTCTACAAGAAGGCCGGCGGCCGCGATGTGGCCCAGGTGAAGGCCACCTGGTCGCGCATCGTCTTCTCCGGCAAACGCCAGGCACCCAGGCAGGTGGCCGATTCGGCAGCAGTCAAGAAGGCCGTCGCGGCGGATCCGAAGGCGGTCGGCTACGTGGACAAGAGCGTTGTCGACAGCAGCGTCAAGGTGCTGTTCAGCCTGGATTGAGCCTGTTGCGGGCCGCTGCAGTTCAGGCGGCCCGCGTGCTCACCAAGTCGCCGAATACGCGACCATCACCCGCCGCGCCTGCGGTTTGAGCGTCAGCTTGCTCTGCGAGCTGAGCCGGTAGCTGAAGGCTCCGCGCAGGCCGGCCATGCCGGCATCCTTGGGCTTCTCGAAGTTCATGCGCGACGCCCAGCCGCTGTCGCGCTGCCACAGGGGGGCCTCGACGCCGCCGCTGATGCGCCGCGTGACGTCGTAGCTCACGCCGGCCCACAGCGCCTCGCGCACGGCCGCCTGCGGGCCGAACTGCAGCGGCGAGCGAAGCTGCTGCTCCACACCCAGCTGGTAGCGCCAGCGGGAGGACTCGCGCTGGCGCGCGAGCCACTGGGGGTCACGCCAGTTGAGCTGGGGGTCCGGCACCGCGGCCGAGAACTGGGACGCGGACTGGCCGGCGAGCGGCGCGCCGCTGAGGCTGACTTTCTGCACTTGGGCGTGGACCGGGCCGGCGAGGCTCAGGCAGGACAGCAAGGCGATCAGGCGGGTTGACATGGCAGGCTCCGAATGGCTGGGCAGCACCTCATCGATGAGACAAATATTGGTCGACCGCCTCGCCTGCCGGTGTCGGCATCGGCTGGAGCCGCTTATCGGACGAGGGTGTGCCGCGCCATGGCCGCTTTTCTTGCCGGTCGGCCGCGGCCTACAGGGCAACGTCCGCGATGCCGACCCTGCGGCACACCGCCACGCCGGACAGTGCAGCCATCCCCGGAGGTCTGCCATGAAGCCCCAGCAACTCGCCCTGCTGGTGTCGGGCGCCCTGCTTGCGCTGGTCGTGCTGTCGGCCTGCCGCAAGGAGGTGCCGCCTACACCCGCGCCTGATAACCCACCCAAACCCACCGTGCTGGCCGCGGTGTTCGGCCGCTAGCCGCCATGGCAGGCGGCAGCCCGCGGGCGCTCTGGAAGGGCGCGATCTCCTTCGGCCTCGTGCATGTGCCGGTGGCGCTGCATGCAGCGTCGCAGGAGCAGGAAGTCGATTTCGACTGGCTGGACGCCCGCACGCTGGACCCGGTGGGCTACAAACGCATCAACAAGCGCACCGGCAAGGAAATCGCCCGCGAACACATCGTCAAGGGCGTGAAGCTGGCGGGCGATGAGGTCGTTGTCTTGTCGGACGACGAGATCCGCGCGGCCTACCCCAAGCGCACGCAGACGATCCAGATCGAGCAGTTTGTGAAGGCCGAGGATGTGTCCTTCGTCTACCTCGAGAAGCCCTACTACCTGGCGCCGGACGACCGCGCCGAGCACGTCTACGCGCTGCTGCGCGAGGCGTTGGCGGCGTCGGCCGTCATCGGCATCGCGCGTTTCGTGCTTCACAACAAGGAGCACCTGGCCGCGCTCGTGCCGGCCGGCCCGGCACTGATGCTCGGTACGCTACGCTGGGCCGACGAGATCCGCGCCGCCGACAGTCTCGGCCTGCCGCGGGCCGGCGCCGACGACCCCAAGCCCGCTGAGCTGAAGATGGCCCGCCAGCTCGTCGAACAGATGACCGGCGACTGGCGGCCGCAGGACTTCAAGGATGACTTCGCCACCGCCATCCGCACGCTGGTGCAGCGCAAGGCCCGGGCCGGCGACAAGGCGACGGTGCAGGCCCTCGAGGAGGCGCCCGACCTGAAGGGCGCCGACGTGGTGGACCTCACCGACCTGCTGCGCCAGAGCCTGCGGGGGGGCCAGCGCGAGCGACCGGCCACTCGCAAGACTGCCCGCAAGAAAGCGGCCTGACCGCTTCCATCCGCAGGCCGGGTCGGCACGTCCCGCGAATCCGGGATGCGGTGGCCGTACCCGCCGGCGGTCGACTTCCGCAGAATCAGGGTCCCTCCGGAGGACGCCCGCCATGAAAACCCTGCTCATCTACGACGACCTCGTCGCACTGAACCGCGACCAGCACCGCCACCTCAAGCTCGCGCCGCCGAGCCAGCCGTTCGCCTTCGCGCGCGGCACGAACTCCGTGCTGATTGCCGCGAGCGAGCTGCCGCTGGCGGCACTGGACTTTCCCTGCGTCTTCGTCGAGGCCGCCGACGGCCACAGCCTGGCGGCCCTCGTGGGCCTGCGCGACCACGAGAACCTGTTCGTCCAGCCCGATGGCCACTGGGCCCGCGGCAGCTACCTGCCGGCGTTCTTCCGCCGCTACCCCTTCGTGCTGGCCGAGGCCGAGGGCAGCGACACCTTCACCGTCTGCCTTGACCGCGCCTCCCCGGGCCTGGGTACCGACCAGGGCCAGGCCTTGTTCGACGACGACGGCGGCGAGACGCCGTGGCTGGAGGAGGTCAAGCGCTTCCTGCTGAACTTCCGCCAGGAGATGCAGGTGAGCCGCGACTTCGCCAACCACCTGGCCGCGCTGGAACTGTTGCAGGACGGCGTCATCGAATACACGCTGGACGGCGAGAAGAGCACGCTGCGCGGCTTCAAGACCGTCAACGAGGCCAAGCTGCGCAGCCTGGACGCCGCCGCGCTGCAGGACCTCGCGGCCCGCGGCTGGCTGGGCTGGGCTTACGCCCATCTGCTGTCCATCCAGCAGGTGCAGCGACTGGCGCTGCGGCTGGACGAGCGCCGCACGCTGGACAAGGCCGAGCGCGACGCCGCACCGGCCACGCACTGACGGCGGTGGGGCGAGCCGCTTCATTGGCGCGCTTGGCACAGCGCGTCTCCGAAGCGCGAACAGCGCCGGCGAAGGCCGCCATTTAGCGGTTCAACTGCTCGAAATCCCCCTGCTCCAAGTATTCCCCCACTGGCGCGCGCGTTCGCCTTGACGGAGCATCGCGTCACAAATTCAGCCGCTGGAGGGAGAAATGCGCGATAACGGTCCCGTCACGCAGGACGAATTCGTCCTCAGCCCCGACGCGCCCCTCGTCTCGACGACCGACTTGCAGAGTCACATTACCTACTGCAATCCGGCGTTCGTCACGGCCAGCGGTTTCCAGCGCGACGAGCTGATCGGCCATCCGCACAACCTCATCCGGCACCCGGACATGCCGGCCGAGGCCTTCCGCGACATGTGGGACACGCTGAAGGCCGGCGAACCCTGGACGGCACTCGTCAAGAACCGGCGCAAGGACGGCGGCTTCTACTGGGTGCGCGCCAACGTGACGCCGGTTCGGGACGCCACCGGCGTCTGCGGCTACATGTCCGTGCGCACCAAGCCCGGCGCGGAGGAGGTGCGCGCTGCCGAAAAGCTCTACGCGCAGATGCGTGAGGAGCACCGCGCCGCCGGCGGCGGCAAGAACCCGCGCCTGCCGACACGGCTGCACCGTGGGGAGCTGCTGCGCCCGGGCTGGGCCGGCGTGCAGGCGCGTCTGGCCCGCCATGCGGACGTGCTGCTGGAAGGCGGCGCGCTGCTGGCCGGCGCCGCGGTGGCCGGCGCGCTGGCGCTGGGGGGCGTCGGCGCGATGTCGCTCTCTCCCGTGCTGGCCGTGGCAGGCGCCGCCGTCGTCACCACCGTGCCCTTGCTGGCCTGGCTACGGAGCCGGCGCGACCGGCCGCTGCTGGAGGCCGCGCTGGCCGCGGAGCGGCTGGCGTCTGGCGACCTGACGCAACAGCTCACCAGCCAGCGCCGAGGCTCCGAAGGCCGGCTGATGCGCGCGCTGTCGCAGCTGAACGTCAACCTGCAGGCCGTCGTCGGCGACGTGCGTCAGGAGGTGGACGGCGTGCACCTGGCCTGCGCCGAGATCGCCTCGGGCGGGCGCGACCTCGGTGAACGTACTGAACAGCAGGCCGGCAGCCTGGAGCAGGCCGCTGCAGCGCTGGAGCAGGTGGCCGCCAACGTCAAGCAGACCGCCGATGGCGCGTCCAACGCGCGCGGCCTGGCCGGCAACACGTCCACTGCCGCGCGCAACACCGGCCGCACGAGCGCCGAGGCCGGCCAAAGCATGGACGCGGTGCGCGAGGCGACGACGCGCATCAACGAGATCGTCGGCGTCATCGACGGCATCTCGTTCCAGACCAACATCCTGGCGCTGAACGCCGCCGTCGAGGCCGCGCGGGCGGGTGACGCCGGCCGGGGCTTCGCCGTCGTGGCCACCGAGGTGCGCATGCTGGCCGGTCGCACCCGCGACGCCGCCCGCGAGATCAAGCAGCTGGCCGAGGAGGCGCGCAACCGCGTCGAGGAGGGCGTGCGCATCGTGGCCGACACCGCACGCTCCGCGCATGAGGCCGAGACGGCCGTCGACGAAATGAACGACCTCATCGGCCGCATCAGCGACGCGGTGCAGCAGCAGAGCGGCGGTATCGCCGAGGTCAACGGCAGCGTGGCCGACATCGACGGCTTCACGCAGCAGAACTCGGCGCTCGTCGAGGAGCTGTCGGCATCCGCCATGTCGCTGGCGCAGCGCGCCGAGCTCGTCACGCAGGCGGTGCGCGTGTTCCGGCTGAGCAGCGCGCGCTAGCGGGAACAACTGCATGACAGCCGTGTGATGACGCTGCGGCGTGCCTGCTTCGGCACGCCGAGGAAGGCTGATCTGCATCAAGCCGGCGCGGCGCCAGCCGCGACAGACTGCGCTCATCCCCACCCCCTGGCGAGGTTGTCATGGCGCAGATGATGAAGGCCGCAGTCGTGCATGAGTTCGGCCGACCGCTCGTGGTCGAGGACGTCCCGGTGCCCGACGTGCCGCCGGGTCAGGTGCTGGTGAAGGTCGTCGCCTCGGGCGTCTGCCACACCGACCTGCACGCGGCTGACGGCGACTGGCCGGTCAAGCCCACGCTGCCCTTCATCCCGGGCCACGAGGGCGTGGGCTATGTGGCCGGCGTCGGTGCCGGCGTGAAGTGGGTCAAGGAAGGCGACCGCGTCGGCGTGCCCTGGCTGCACACCGCTTGCGGTCACTGCGAGCACTGCCTGGGTGGCTGGGAGACGCTGTGCGACCACCAGCAGATGACTGGCTACACCGTCAACGGCGGCTATGCCGAGTACGTGCTGGCCGATCCAGGCTACATCGGCCACCTGCCGTCCACGCTGGAGTTCGCGCCGGCCGCGCCGGTGCTGTGCGCGGGCGTCACCGTCTACAAGGGTTTGAAGGTGCTGGAGTGCAAACCGGGCGACTGGGTGGCCATTTCCGGCATCGGCGGGCTGGGACACATGGCCGTGCAGTACGCCAAGGCGATGGGTTATCACGTCGTCGCGGTGGACGTGGCCGACGACAAGCTGGCGCTGGCGAGAACCCTGGGCGCTGAGCTGACGGTGAACGCCGCGACGCAGGACCCGGTGGTCGAGGTGCAGCGCGCGCTGCGTGGCGCACACGGTGTGCTCGTCACGGCCGTGTCCCGCACGGCGTTCGCGCAGGGGCTGGGCATGCTGCACAAGCGCGGCACGATGTCGCTCGTGGGCCTGCCGCCGGGTGGCTTCGAGCTGCCGATCTTCGATATGGTGCTCAACGCCAAGACCGTGCGTGGCTCCATCGTCGGCACGCGGCTGGACCTGGTGGAAGCGCTGCAGTTTGCCGGCGAAGGCAAGGTGCGCTCGCACTACTCGACTGACAAGCTCGACAACATCAACGCCGTGTTCGGCGCGATGAAGCAGGGCCGTATCGACGGGCGGGTGGTCATGGAGCTGTAGGCGCCGGCGCGGGCCGCGCCGGCGTCAGAACGCCTCCGACGTGACCCTGTCATGCGCCGTCTCTCGCACCGCAGCCGGCGGCCACAGCGCCTGCAACCGCGCGAGCGTGGCCTGCTCGTGCTGTCCGTCGGCCAGCAGCCCTGCCACGCTGCCGACGAAGGCGGCGAGCGACATGCCCTCGCGTTCGGCCGGCGCGGCCGCCGCGCGTGAAGGCGGGGCGATGTCGACGACCTGCAGGCGGGCACTCGCCCAGCGCTTGCGGACCGCCATCGTGAACGCCGGCGTGCTGCCGTCGGTGAGCGGCGGCGGCTCCGGCTGCAGCGGCGCACCCGCCGGCCCGGCAACCACCCGCATGACGGCGCCGTGGCTGCGCTTGCGCAACTGCGGCAGCAGCGCGCCGGTCAGGTGCTGCACGCCCAGCCGGTCGGCTGGCCCCTCATGCCGCAGCGAGCCGCCGTGCAATAGCGCCTGCATGCCGGGTAGGTGGTGTGCCGGGAAGGCGATCGACATGTCGACAAGCACGTTCAGGCCGGGGCAGGTCGCCGCGACCTGCTCGGCAAAGGCCGCGACGCTCCAGGGGTCGGCCAGGTCGATGTCGACCCCGCGCAGTCCCGGGCTGGCCCGAGAGCCGGCCGGCGCACCCAACACGAGGACCTCGTTGCCCAGGCGGTGCAGCAGCTCGGCCAGCCCACGTCCGATGCCGCTGGCGCCGCCCGCCACCAGCATGGTGTTGCCCCGCATCTTCATGACAGCCTCCTTTGCGAAGGACCGCATTGAATCGGCAGGCGGGCGTTGGAGCGCAGCCCGATCCGCTCAGGTCATTGCACGAATCCGCCAGGATGCGATCGACCTCGCCGAACGGCCCCGGCGAGCCGGGCTGCGATAGTCAAAAACCGCCAAGCTCTTGCACAAACCGCTCATTTCCGCATGCCGGCTCTTGAGAGCTCACCGCGCAGCAGTTACGGTGCCGCCATGAACTCTCTGGAAGCATTGCAGGCACTGATCCGGCGTCATGCGATCGTCGGCCACGATTGCAAGGACGGCGTGTTCGCGGTGATGACTGAAGCCCCCAGCGAGATGCAGCACCATGTGCTGGAGCCGACCTTTGTCGTCGTCGCGCAGGGGGCCAAGCGCGCCATGCTCGGTGACGAGGTGTTCGAGTACCGCGGCGGGCAGTTCCTTGTCGTCGGTGTGGACTTGCCGATCGCCGGCGGCGTCACCGAGGCGAGCCCGGCCTTGCCCTATCTCGCCGCCGGCATGAGGCTCAGGCCGGCAACCATCTCCTCGCTGCTGCTGGAGATGAACCCGGCCGACATGGCACCGCCCACGCCCTCGGGCTTCGCAGTCAGCGACGCGCCGGACGAACTGCTGGACACCGTCGTGCGCCTGCTGCGGCTGAAGGACTCGCCGCGCGACGCCGCCGTGCTGCAGCCGCTGGTGGAGCGCGAGCTGGTGTGGCGGCTGCTGCACGGCTCGCAGGGCGCGATGGTGCGGCAGATCGGGCTCGCGGACAGCCGGCTGTCGCAGATCGGCCGGGCCATCCGCTTCATCCGCGCCCACCACGCCGAACCCATCTCCATCCCGATGCTGGCCGACATGGTGGCCATGAGCGAGTCGTCCTTCCACCGCCACTTCCGCGGCGCGACGAAGATGAGTCCGCTGCAGTTCCAGAAGCTGATCCGGCTGCAGGAGGCCCGGGCGCGGATCCTGTCAGACGCCGGCGACGTGGCCGCCATCGGCTACAGCGTGGGCTACGACAGCCCGTCGCAGTTCAGCCGCGAGTACAGCCGGCTGTTCGGCGCGCCGCCGGGGAGGGACAAGGCGCGGCTGGGGGTGAGGGCGACGGGGACGTGAGGCGACGAGGTCCAGCGGTGCGGCTGACTGCTCTTCGGTTCGTGCGTTGGCGGGCTGCGCGTGCCGGATTCAGGGCGGAAGCGGCCCTTTGACAGGGCCGTTCTGCTAACCGTCAGAGTGCCGGCCGTCTCCGGCCAGACCGTGGTGTAGTGTGGTCGTGCGCTGGACTTTGCCGAAGTGGGCACAAAGTCATGGATGCAAAACGACTGGCTCACCCTGTGAGCCACTTGCCCTCAAGAATCCTGAGTACCGGTTCATTCTTGAGGGAGCATTTCAATGAACAACAGCAGTTCACCGCTGGAGCACTTGGCTGCATTTGCCATCACGTTCGCGTGTGGGATGGTCACAGCGGTCGCCATGGGCGCCTACGGGCGCTTCATTTCTCGCAAGGCTCGCGCCGACTTGCAAAAGCCAGCCGAACGGGAGGCGTGAAGACATGAAGAAGATTGCCACATTGATCTTCGTTCACGTCGTCTTGCCATTTCTGCAGGAGATCCTTGCCCAGGTCATGAGGCAGTGCGCGGGCATGATGATTGGCGTATTCAGGTCGCTACTTCAAAAGTGGCATGAAAAGGACTTGGAAGCCGCTTCGTCGGAAGACGAGAAAGAGCAGGCAAAGCGCAGATTCGAGGAAAGGATGCAGCAGTTTGACGAAACAGTTGCCGCGATGCCGGACAAGATGGAAGACATCGTCAGGCAAACGTTCGTGAAGGCTCAACCGAATCAGGAACTGCTCGTCGACTCACTGCAATCCGACGTTGCACGGCTGAGCTCAGGCAAGTCGGGTAAGGCTTAGCATTTCCGACGGCAATTCACTGGTGCGACCGAATCCGTTAATCAGCAAGGCGCGAGTTGGAGGGGCAATCGCTGCGGAGACGCCCTCTCGGCCAATGCGTCGACGCGAAAGCCCTGGGCGTCGGGCCGCCGGCAACGCCCAGCTCCGCGGAGCGAGCGTTGACCGGCAGCCAGCGCCCTACTTCGAGAACCAGCCAACAACCCGCTGCCGCAGCCGCTCAAAGAACCCGGCACGCTCCACATCGGCGAGCGCAACGATCGGAGCCTCACCAACCTGCTTGCCATTGGCCGTGGCGACGATCTTGCCGATCTGGGCGCCCTTGGCGATCGGTGCCGTGAGTTCGGGATTCAGCGAGATCGAGGTCTGAACGGCGGCGGCCTGGCCCTTGGGCACCAGCAACGTCCAAGCCTGGGCCAGGCCCGCGGCGACCGTGGGCGCCACGCCATAGGTGAGCTTGGCGTTCGTCAGCACCGCGCCGGCCTGGGCGGGCGTGGCCTGCTCGAAGTTGCTGTAGCCCCAGTTGAACAGCACGCGGGTCTGGTCTGCCCGGGCCTGCTTGCTGTCCGCGTTCATGATGACCGAGATCAACCGCATGCCGTTGCGCTTGGCCGAGGCGGTCAGGCAGTAGCCGGCTTCGTCCGTGTGGCCGGTCTTGAGGCCGTCGACCGTGGGGTCGGTGTACAGCAGCGCATTGCGGTTGCCCTGCTTGATGCCGTTGTAGGTGAACTCGCGCTCCGCATAGATCGGGTAGTACTCGGCGCTGTTGCGGATGATGGCGGCCGCCAGCACGGCCAGGTCGCGGGCCGAGGCCTTGTTGTTGGGGTCGGGCAGACCGGCCGCGTTCGCGAACTGGGTCTTGCTCATGCCCAGCTTCTTGGCCTCGGCATTCATCATCGCAACGAAGCCCGCCTCCGAGCCGCCGACATGCTCGGCCAGGGCCTTGGAGGCGTCGTTGCCGCTGGCGATGACGACGCCGCGCAGCATGTCCATGACGGACGCCTGCGCGTTGAGCGGCACGAACATGCAGCTGTCGCCCTCCTTGCCGCCTCGGCACCAGGCACTGAGGCTCATCGTGACGGATTCGGTGGGCTTGAGCTTGCCGGTCTTGAGCCCCTGTTCCACCAGGTAGCTGGTCATCATCTTGGTCAGCGACGCGGGTGGCAGCGGCTCGTCGGGGTTGGACGAGGCCAGGATCTGCCCGGTGTCGAAGTCCATCAGCACCCAGGCCTTGTTGGCGAGCACCGGTACCGAACGCCCGTTGGCGTCGGTGGTCATCTCGGGTTCGGTGGGCGCGGCGGCGGCCTTGTGCTTTTTGGCGGCGGCGTGCGGCTTGGCATGCGGCGCGCCAAGGGCCGTCGCAGGCACCGCGACGAGGAGCGCGCCGGCCAGGGCGAAGGGGAGCAGCTGTGAGGGAGAGAAGCGGGAAATCATCGAGAGGTACTTTTCAGGAAGGCAATCGCCTGGCGGCATGTTAGGCCGACCTCCGCGGAAGGGCTTTCTTCACGCGCCGCCCAGCCGCCGCATCAGGCCCGACGACACCGTCGCGGCCGCCCGGTCATCCTGCTCGTCCTTGAGTGCAACGCCGCTCAGTTGCCGCGTTCGGGCGTCGCGCAACAGCACATGCAGCTTGGCGGCGGCGGCATCCGGAGCGAGACCTTCGGGGCGGACGTTGGAGATGCAGTTGCGCTGCGCATCGACCAGGCCGAGTCGCGGCGCCCAGCTGAAGTAAACGCCCAGGCTGTCTGGCGCGCTCAGGCCGGGCCGCTCGCCGATCAGCACGACGACGCAGCGCGCGTTCAGCAGCGCGCCGGCTTCGTCGCCCAGCGCGACGCGGGCCTGGGTCGCGACGACGGGCGGCGCCCACGTCCAGCCACCCTCGGCCAGCAGCCGCTCGCGCAGCGCCGTGAACAGCGGCAGGGCCTGACGCTGCAGCGCGAGCGCGGAGAGGCCGTCGGCCAGCACGAAGGCCAGGTCGCCGGGCACCGCCTGCACCGCCGCCAGCGTGGCCGCCGACGCCTCGCTCAGGCGCCTCCCGAGGTCGGGCCGCTGCAGATAGGTGGCGCGATCCGGCGCGCGGCTGTGGACGTGCCGCGGTGCCTCGCCCAGCGTGTGCAGGCCGGCCACCAGCGCGTCCACGTCCAGCGGCGTGTGCACCGCGTCGCGGGCTTCGGCGTGGGCCTGCTGGAAGGCCAGATGGGCGGCGGTGGGCAGGCTGGCGCCGGCACGGCCCAGGCCGATGCGCGCGGCGGTGTGCGCCCGCAACGCAGCCCAGGGCTGGGCGGTGACGGCGGGCTTCATGGCGACGGCGCCTCCAGCAGCGCCGCAAAACGCGCGGGCAGGCCGTCGGCCAGCGTCAGCGGGCCGTCGAAGATGCCCACGCGCAGGAGCCAGGCCTCGAACTCGGGCGCGGGCCGCAGGCCCAGCAGGCGACGCATAGCCAGCGCGTCGTGGAAGCTGGTGCTCTGGTAGCCCAGCATGATGTCGTCCGAGCCGGGCACGCCCATGATGTAGTGGCAGCCGGCCGTGCACAGCAGCGTCAGCAGGCTGTCGAGGTCGTCCACATCGGCCTCGGCGTGGTTGGTGAAGCAGACATCCACGCCCATCGGCAGGCCCAGCAACTTGCCGGCGCAGTGGTCTTCCAACCCCGCGCGCAGGATCTGCTTGCCGTCGAACAGGTACTCCGGCCCGATGAAGCCGACGACGCTGTTGACCAGCAGCGGGTCGAAGTGCCGAGCGACGCCATACGCGCGGCATTCCAGCGTCTGCTGGTCGCAGCCGTGGTGCGTGCCGCTGGACAGCGCACTGCCCTGGCCGGTCTCGAAGTACATGACCTGCCGGCCGCCGCGCCGCAACGACAGCGCCGCGTCGCGCGCCTCCCGCAGCAGCGCGAGCGTGATGCCGAAGCCGATGTTGGCGCCCTCGGTTCCGGCGATGGACTGGAACACCAGGTCAACCGGCGCGCCGCGGCGGATGGCCTCGATCGTCGTCGTCACATGCGTCAGCACGCAGCTCTGCGTCGGGACCTCGTGACGGGCGATCACCGCATCGAGCAGCTGCAGCAGCCGCATCACCTGTGGCAGGTTGTCCGTTGCGGGGTTGATGCCGATGACCGCGTCGCCGGCACCCATCAGCAGACCGTCCAGCAGGCTGGCGGCGATGCCCGTCTCGTCGTCGGTCGGGTGGTTGGGCTGCAGCCGCGTAGCGAGGCGCCCGCGCCCGCCCAGCGTGCTGCGGAACTGCGTGACCACCTCGCAGCGCTGCGCGATCAGCAGCAGGTCCTGCACGCGGCACAGCTTGGTCACGGCCGCGGCCATCTCGGGCGTGAGGCCCGGCGCGATGTCGGCGGGCTCGACCGTGCCGGCCAGCAGTGCATCGCGCAGGTCGCCGACCGTCAGATGAGCGATGGGCGCGAACGCCGCGGCGTCGTGCGTGTCGACGATGAGGCGCGTGACTTCGTCGGCCTCGTAGGGCACGACGGCCTCGTTCAGGAAGGTGGTCAGCGGCACGTCCGCCAGCGCCAGCTGCGCGGCGACGCGCTCCCGGGCTTGCGCCGCCGCCACGCCGGCCAGTTCATCGCCCGAGCGGCGCGGGCTGGCGCGGGCCAGCAGCGTGCGCAGGTCGCCAAACGTGTAGCGCTCGCCACCGAGCGTGTGGGTGAAGGCCATGGCGCGAGTGTGCGCAAAACCCGCGGCGGCTGCATGACAAGGTCGTGACGTGGCCGCGGCCCAGCGGACGTGCGGATTACCGGACTGCCGACCGTGGGATTGCCCGGCCCGGGCCGCGTGCGGACCATCGCGCCTCCCCGATCCAACGTTTCCTTTTCATTCGACGCATGACGTGTTCTTGCAGGCCGGCCCTCATGAGGGGCTGGCGGGCCGTGGCCTGGTGCCTCGCCGGGTTTTCCGCCGTCCTTTCCGCGACTGCTGCACTCGCCGCCCCGGCGGTCGACCCGCAGGCCGTGCAGCAGCTGGTCAGCGCGGTCGGGCTGGACATGATGTCCGAGGCCTCGGTGGAAGCCTGTGACGACATCGGTGCGCCCTCCGCCCCGGCGATGCGCGCCGCTTGGGTGGCCTGGCGCACGAAGCATGACATCGCGCCGCTGCGCCAGGTGCTCACACGCTTGCGCGGCGCGGCGCACAACCGGCCCGGCCTGGCGCCGTGGGAGCAGCTCACCGATCCCATCCGCGAGCGCGTGCTGCAGGACTCCCAGCCCGAGGCGGCCTGCGCCGCGCTGATGCGCGACTGGCAGACGCCGGGCATGGACGTGGGCGCGCTCTACCCCCGGGCACGGGATGGCGCGGCCGCGATGGTGGCGGCGGAGCTCGCCTGGCCGCCGTCAACGCCCCCCGCTGCCAATGCCCCGGCTGGCGCCACGCTGCTGCTGCCCAGCCAGCTGGAGGCGTTGGCGGCGCAGCACAGCCGGGGCTGGCAGACGCTCTCGGTGGAGCAGGCGCGTCAGCGCCTGGGCGACGTCTTCGTGAAAGGCCGCGTGGTGCGCTGGTCGCGCAACCCGGACCGCTTCCGGCTCATCCACGAGCAGGGCGGTCGCACGGCCTATACCAAGGTGTACGTGGACGGCAACCTGGAACCCTGGGTGGGCCGCGAAGTGGTGCTGCGCGGCGTGGCGACGTCGCTGGACTGGAGCGCCATGCATCTGAGCGACGTCGCGATCGTGACGGAGGCGGGCGCGCTGAAGCCCTCGACGCTGGCGCAGTCACGGCTGGAGCGCCCCGGCGTGCTGCTGCAGCGTGTGCTGGCCAAGCCCGGCCAGGGCCTGCAGGACAAGGACGTGGCCGCCGTCGTGGTCTGGGGCGAGGCGGACTACAACAACGGCAGCAGCTGGACCGACGACGTGCGCTTCCTGCTGCGCGACGGCACCGCCTACGCGCGCGCCGTGATGCCGCCGGACGAACTCAACGCCACGGCCTCGCGCCAGCTGGAGCCGCGGCAGTGGAGCCGCTGGCGCAAAGGCGACATCGGCTACGAGCTGCAGGACTGGGACGATGATGGCAAGCCCAGCGGTGACTGGGAGCGCATCAAGCACCTTCCCGCGCGCGCCTGGCCGGCCGGCACCCTGCTGGAGGGTTACTTCGAGAATGCCAACTTCAGCGGCAGCCTGATGCTGGGCGGCACGACGACGCGGCGCGGCTACCGTTTCACGCGAGATGGTCGCTTCGAGCGCAGCTTCGGTCGCGTGTCGGGCTCGGGCGGCATGGCAGCGGCCGGTGGCGCGGTGGTGTCGGCCTCGTCGCAGCGCGACGGCTCGGGCAGCCGCAGCAGCGCGGGCGGCGTGGCCGGCGGCGTGGGCACTGCCAGCCAGCGCAGCATCGACGACGGCGCGAGCTACCGCGGCCGCTACAAGCTCGGCGGCTACACGCTGGTGCTGGACTTCGACGACGGCCACCAGGAGCGGATGTTGAGCTTCATCGTCTACCCCGACAGCGACAAGACCATCTTCATCGGCCATGCAAGCTACCAACGTCAGAAGTAAGGCGGCGCTGCTGTGGGCGGCGCTGGCCACGGCGGCCCAGGCCGCACCCAGCCCCGAGGCCCAGCGCCTGGCCACCGACAGGGCCGCCGTGCAGCAGCTCGTGGGTGCCGTCAGCCTGGACGTGATGACCGAGGCGTCGGTCGACGCCTGTGAGGACATCGGCGCGCCGTCCGCCCCCGTCGCCCAGGCCGCCTGGGTGACGTGGCGCGAGCGCCACCAACTGGCGCCCATGCGTTCGGTGCTCGACTCCAGCAAGCGCCGGCAGGGCGGCGATGCGCTCTCCTGGGGCCGGCTCATCGAGCCCATGCGCCAGCGCGTGCTGGGCGAGGCCAACCCCGAGCCGATCTGCGCCGGCCTCGCGCGCGACCTGCAGACGCCCGCGATGGACGCCACGGCGCTCTACCCGCAGGCGGGCCCCGTCGCCCGCGCGCTCGTGGCGGTGGAGATGGCACAAAAGCCCGACCTGCCGACCGTCGTGCCGGGCCAGCCTCGCGGCGCAGTGGTGCTGCCCAGCCAGGTGTCGGCGCTGGCCAAGGCGTCGCAGCGCGCGGGCGAGGTCGTGGTCGTGAAGGGCTGGGTGAAGCGCTGGGGCAGCGCGGGCGACAAGTTCGAGCTGGTGCACCGCGCCGAGGGCGGCCGGCGGCGGCCCGGCGCCATCCTGCTCGACTTCGATGCCGAACCCTGGGTGGGGCGCGAGATCGTGCTGCGCGGCAAGACCTCGTCGCTCGGCGGCTCGACGATGTCGCTCAACGAGGCCGCGCTGGTGGCTGATGCGTCGGCCCTCACGCCCTCGCCGCTGCCGCAGGCCCCGCCGGAGCGTGAGGAGGTGCTGCTGCAACGCGTGACCACCGCGCCCGCCAAGGGCCTGGCCGACAAAGACCTGGCCGCCATCGTCATCCACGGCTGGAGCAACTTCAACAACGGCACGACGTGGGAGGAGGACGTGCGCTTCCTGCTGCGCGACGGCAGCGTCTACCGCCGCACCGAGATGCCGCCGGACCAGCTCAACGTCGCCGTGTCGCGGCAGCTGGAGCCGCAGCAGTGGGGCCGCTGGCGCGCGGCCGGCAACGGCTACGAGATGCAGCCGCAGGACGACGACGGCCGCCCCGGCGCCTGGCAGGTCGAGAAGCACTACGCCGTCAAACCCTGGCCGGCCGACACGAAGCTGGAAGGCAGCTTCAGCCGCGGCAGCTTCCACGGCAGCCTTGTGCTGGGCGGCATGTCGTTCCGCAACGGCATGCGCTTCACGCGTGACGGCCGCTTCGAGCGCAGCAGCAGCAGCCTGGGCACGTCCGGCTCGATGGCTGCCACGCTCAACGGCACGATGATCAGCGGCTCGTCGCAGGCCGATGGCAGCGGCAGCAGCAGCACCGGCGGCGGCGTCGTGGGCGGGCCGCTCGGTACGGCGGGAGCAGTCAGCTCGCGCAAGGTCGACGACGGCGCCAGCCGCCGCGGGCGCTACCGCTTGAGCGGCTATGTGCTGACGCTGGACTTCGACGACGGCCATCAGGAGCGCCTGCTCAGCTTTCCCGTGCACGGCGATGCCGACACGGTCTACGTCGGCAGCGGCAGCCTCAGCCGCGACAAATGATGTCTCGTTCCCCTGGAGTGTTCATGCCCCGATTCGCCTTCCGCGCGGCCATCGCCGCGCTCGTGGTCGCCGCCGGCGCCGCCTCGGCCCAGGTCGCCCCGTCGCTCAGCCTCGCCGAGCAGATGCGCGGCATGCTGGGCACGCCGGCCGGCAGCAGCCCCGCGCCGGCCCAGTCCGGCCAGCCCAAGCCGGCTGCCGCACCGGCGTTTGGCGCCACGCCGGCCGCGCCGCTGGTGGCCGGTGGCGCGCCCGTCATCGCCAACGCCCCCGCGCAGGTTCACCAGTCGGCCGTCGAGCTGGCGCAGCGCTTCCCGGCGCAACACCGCGCCGCGATGACCAAGGCCTTCGAGGAGTCCTTCCTGTTCTGGCAAAAGCTGGAGACGCAGCTGGGCCTCACGCCCAACGACGTCGGCGCGGCCACGGCCGCCTTCATCGCCGGCAACTACGCGGCCTTCATGCAGCAGCAGGTGCCGGACGCCGACTTCAAGGCCCTCGTCACGCAGATGCAGGGTTTGCTGGCCCGCAACGCCGCCTTCGCGCAGGGCAGCCCGGCGCTCAAGCGCCAGATGTACGAGCAGCTGGCCATGGTGGGTACCTTCATGGCCGTCTACCGTGAACAGCTGGCTCGCCAGCCTGACGCGAACCAGGAGGTCAATTTCCGCAACGCCGCCAAGGCCAACCTGGAAGCCGGCCTGGGCCTGGCCATCGAGCGCATCCAGATCGGGCCGCAGGGGCTGGTGACGCGCTGACCCCGTTCAGACCCACGTCTGCGCGACTGCGTCGCGCACGGCGGCCACGGCGGGCTGGGTCAGCGCCTGCGGGCTGCTGATCCAGCAGAACCAGGTCGGCGCCGACCATCCCGGCCACACGCGCGCCTGGCCGGCGTCCTCCAGCAGCGCCGCCTGGTCGCGCCGCATCATGCCGGCGCCCATGCCGGCGGCCACCATGCCGCGCACGGCCACTTCGGTGTCCGCCGTCAGCCCCACGTCCAGCGGCATGCCGGCCTGGGCGAAGAGCCGTTCCTGGTGGGCCCGTAGTCCGCAGTCCGGCGGCGTGGTGACCCAGGGCAGCGCGGCCAGGCCCGCCAGGTCGGCCGGTAAGCCTCCGTTCAGCAGCAGGCGCCGCGGCACGACGGGCACGATCTCGGCGGCCTGCAGCCGCCGCAGCTCCAGGCCGTCGATGGCCTCGTGCTCATGCAGCACGCAGGCGCAGTCCAGCTCGCCGCGGCGCACGGCGGCGATCGCCCGCAGCGACACCTGCTGCTGCAACTGCAGCTGCACACCGGGGTGGTGCTCGGCCAGGTGCACGAACACCTCGCCCAGCCGCAGCGCCACCGCATCGCTGACGGTGGCCATGCGCACCTGGCCGCGCGCCTCGCCGCGGATCTGCGCGGCCGCTGCCTGCATGGCCTGGGCCGCGGATAGCGTGCGCCGCGCCTCGGCCAGCAACCGCTCACCGGCCGGCGTGAGCGTCATGCCGCGGGCGCTGCGGTCGAACAACCGCACGCCGAACTCGTCCTCCAGCGCTTTGAGCTGCGCGCTGACGGCCGGCGGGCTCGTGAACACGCGCTCGGCGGCGCGGGTGAGGTTGCCCTCGGTGGCCACGGCGACAAAGGTCTTGAGCTGGTAGATCTCCATGGCCGGCATTCTGCGCAGCACGCGCGGCGGCCGGGTGCGGATTTTCCGAACGGGGCGGTCCGTGGAAACGAATGGACCGGGCGGCGGGTGCCCACGACAGTGACTGGCATCGGAATCCATCGGGAGCCCTGCATGACCACCACCACCCGCCCCGCCGCCATCGCGGCGCTGCTTTTCGCCACGACGGCCTGGGGCAGCCTCTTCCTCATCGGCAAACCCATCACCGCCCAGCTGGACCCGGCATGGTTCACGCTCGTGCGCTACACGCTGGCGACCGCCGTGCTTGCGGCGCTGGTGCAGCGGTTCGGTGACGCGCCCTGGCTCAAGCTGCGCCGCCATGCGTTTCGCCACACGCTGGTGGGCCTGGCGGGCTATGGACTGTTCAGCCTGCTTGTGTTCCACGGGCTGAAGCTGTCGCTGCCGTCGCATGGATCGGTGCTGATGGCCACGATGCCGTTCACGACGCTGGGCCTGCGCTGGGCGCTGGACGGCCACAAGCCGCCGCTGCGCGCGCTGCTGGGCGCCGCGCTGGCGTTGGCCGGCGTGGCCACGGTGGCGCACCCGCTGGGCCATGGCGGCGAGCTGAACGCCCACGTGCTGCTCGGCGATGCGCTGACGCTGGCCGGCACGCTGGGCTGGGTGTTCTACACGCGCGGCGCAGCCAAGGTGCCTGACCACAGCCCGCTGGAGTACACCGCACTGACGGCGGTCGCCGCGCTGCCCTGGCTGGCGTTGGGCACGGGCCTGGCCACGGCCGCCGGCTGGGTGGACGCGCCGACGCCCGAGGTGCTGGCAGGCCTGGCGCCCAGTCTGGTCTACATCGCGCTTCTGCCCACCGTGGCCGCGGCGCTGGCCTTCAACGCCGGCGTCAAGCGGCTGGGCGCACCGATGGGCACGCTGTTCCTGAACATGGTGCCGGTGTCGGTCATTGCCGTGCGCGCGGTGATGGGCCATGCGCCGCAGGCCAGTGAGATCGCTGGCGCCGCCCTCGTGGGCCTGGGCCTGGCGTTGACGGTGTGGACGCCGAAGTCGCGGTCCGTCGCCGCACCGCGGCCCGCCACGTCACGGCGCTGCACGGCCTGAACGCGTCAGGTGAAGGCTCCCGTGGCCGACATGTGCAGCCGCCATTGCGCATCGTGCAGCCAGCGGCCGCGGCGCCCGCCGCGCAGGGCGCGGTCTGCCGCCAGCCCGCGGGCCCAGTCCTGGGCGGTGACCGTGGCCCAGTGCAAGTCGCCGCCGTGGAGCAACTGCGTGATGAACCAGAAATCCGCATCGCTGAACGCCTCAGGCGCCGGGCTCCGCAACAGCCGGTCAGCGTGCGTCCAGGGTGTGTCGAAGAACGGCTGGTTCGGGTCAAACAGTCGCTCCGCGTAGGTCGGCACGCCGTCCCACCGTTCTCCGCGCGCGTCGCCCAGGTGGGCGCCGAAGAAGGCTTCGGCGCGCTCACGCTCGGCCCGCGCCGCAAACGGCCGCCACCAGTGGCCGGTGCGTCGCCACGCCCACAGACCGTGTGGCCACACGGGCGGCCAGCCCAGCTGCGCCGGCGCCAGCAGCGCGCGTCGTTGGGCCTCCGGGCAGCCCGGCCACGCGCGCTCCAGCGCTGCCTGGAGCTCGGCGGGCAGCGATAAAAGATCGAGATCGGGCATTGCGCGCGGACCTTACCCCGGCGCCACGGCCGCGCTGACGGACAAGCTAGGGAGGCGCGGGGCTCACGGCGTTGTCATGCCCAGGCCCTAGCCTCCCCGGTTTTGCCTGCCTGCCGCGACGATGCCCCTGTTTGCCGACCTCCCCCCGTGGGCCTGGGCCCTGCTCGCCGCGGCGCTGCTGCTGGCCGCGACGGTGCTGATGCAGGGCCGGCTGCTGTTCGGCCGCACCTGGCGCATCCGCCGCACCGACCCGGGCCCTGCCGCCGCGCACCGCCGCACCGAGGCCGTATGGCTGCGCCGCCCAGGTGGCGTGAGCCTGCAGGGCTGGCTCACACTGTCGGTGGACCGGCCGCCGCGCCGTCTGCTGCTGTGGTTCGGCGGGCGCAACGAGCATGTCGCGTGGACGCCGGACCTCGCCGGCTGGCTGCCCGACGACTGCGCGCTGCTGGCCTTCAACTACCGGGGCCTGGGCGCGAGCAGCGGCTGGCCCGGCGAGGCCGCCTGCGTGGCCGATGCCGAGGCCGCCGCGGCCTGGGGCCTCGCCCGCCTGGGCCTGCCGCCCGGCGCGCTGCACCTGGCCGGCCGCAGCATCGGCACCGGCGTGGCGATGCAGCTGGCCGCGCGCCGCGTCGCCGCGGGCGTCGGGCCCGCCGGCGTCACGTTGATTTCGCCGTTCCAGAGCCTGCGCGCCGTACTGGCCCTCAGCCCCGTGTTGGCGCCGTTGACGCCTCTGCTGCGTTCGCCGCTGGACTCACTGAGCGCCGCCCGCTCGCTGCGTTGCCGCGTGCTGGTGCTGCTGGCCGAGCGCGACCGCCAGGTGCCGCACGCGCAGTCCTACGCAGTGGCCGAGGCGCTGCGCCGCGCCGGCTCCGCCGTCACCGTGCACCAGCTCGCCGGCACCAACCACCGCAGTCTCGCGCGGACGCCGGCGGCCATGCAAACCCTGGGCGGCTGGTTGCTGGAAGAATCGGCCACACGATGAATGCCCAACCCCTCCAGGCCCTCGCCGTGGCCGCCGCCATCGCCAGCACGCCGGCGCTCGCCGCCGACACGCAGTTCGCCGTGCTCGTGCTGGCCATGCCCACGAAGTACCACTACGAGTACATCCCCGTCGCGCGGGACAGCTTCGAGAAGCTGGCCAGGCTGCACGCGTTCGAGCTGACGTGGACGGCCCAGCCAGCCGCCTTCGAGGCCGACCTGAGCAAGTACGCCGCCGTCGTGCTGCTGAACAGCTCGGGCGAGGAGTTCAACGAGGCCCAGCGCGCGGGCCTGGAGCGCTACATGAAGGCCGGCGGCAACGCCGTCGTCGTGCACCGCGCCATCATCGTCGCCAAGCCGGGCCAGTGGCCCTGGTACGAGAAGCTCGTCGGCCGCAACTTCGTCATCCACCCGATGCTGCAGACGGCCGTCGTCACCAAGGCCGACGCCACCCACCCCGCCACCTTCGGCCTGCCGGACCGCTGGTTGTGGAGCGACGAGTGGTACGAGTTCAGCAACCCGTACGGTGTGACCATCCACCCCATCCTGTCCGTTGACGAGCGTAGTTATGACCCGACGAAGATCTGGCCCGGGCAGGTCGCCAAGGGCATGGGCGGCGACCACCCGGTGAGCTGGTGGCACTCGTACGAGCAGGGCCGCGTGTTCGTCACGGCGCTGGGCCACAACGTCGAGATGTACCGCGACGGCCGCTACCTGGACCACCTATGGGGCGGGCTCTGGTGGGCCGCCAAGGGCCTGGGCCAGCCTCCGCGCTGACGCTGCCGCACGATCGCCCGTCAACCTGCTGAGCGGATGCCGCCGCTCCCACCCGTGACGCCCGCGCACCGGCACACTGCGCCGTCATGAACTCCACCCGCCGCCTCATGACCCTGCTGCCCCTAGCCGGCCTGCTGCCAGTCGCCGCGCCCGCCGCGGCGCCTCACCTTCTTGCGCCCGCCGTGCTGCCGCTGTGGCCCGAAGGCGTGCCGCCCGCCGGCCGCGCCGACGCCCCTGCCGCGCGCTTCGACATCGGCGCCGAGCGAGACGACGGTGGCCGCATCACGCGCGTGTCGCAACCAACGCTCACCGTCGTGCCGCCCGCCGTGGACCGCGCCAACGGCACCGCCGTCATCGTGTGCCCCGGCGGCGGCTACACCTTCCTGTCCATGGCCCGCGAGGGCACCCAGTACGCCAACTGGCTCAGCACGCTGGGCATCACCACCTTCATCCTGAAAAGCCGGCTGGAGGACTGGGGCCACCCGGCGCCGCTGCAGGACGTGCTGCGCGCCATCCGCCTCGTGCGCTCGCGTGCCGCCGAATTCGGCGTGAAGCCCGACCGTATCGGCGTCATCGGCAGCTCCGCCGGCGGCCACCTCGCTGCCAGCGCCAGCACGCTGTACGACCATGCCGACGGCCGCACCGGTGCCGCGCTGGACACGGTGAGCGCGCGGCCCGACTTCGCGTTGCTGGTCTATCCCGTCATCACGATGCGCGACCCCGCCGCCCACGCCGGCTCACGCCGCGCGTTGCTGGGCGATGGGCCGACCACGGCGCTGCTGGCCCAGATGTCCGTCGAGCAGCAGGTGACCGCCGCCACGCCGCCCACGCTGCTGCTGCACACCCAAGGCGACAAGGCCGTGCCGGTGCAGAACAGCCTGATGTACTTCGACGCCCTCACCCGCGCTGGCGTGCCGGCCGAGCTGTATGTGTTCGAGCAGGGCGGCCATGGTATCGGCATGAGCGAAGGGCTCGGCACCGCATCCGCCTGGCCGCGGCGGGCGGAAGAGTGGCTGCGGCAGCGTGGGCTGCTGACCAGGGAAGTAGCGCGCTGACTGAACTTCTCGCCACTCGGAGTTCTTAACCCTTCAGGGCAGCGCAGAACCGCTGCCGTATCCGGATTGAAGGGCTTGAGCGGCAGCGCGAAGCTGCCGTTCTCCAGCCCCAGCGTGGCCTGCGTCAGCGCGCCCATCGCGGCCAGCACGGAGTCGTGCATGGCGTTGACTCGGTTGGATAGCGCGCCGTAGTACTCGACCTCAGCATCCAGCACGAATACGACGGTCTCGCGGGCCGCGTCGCGCAGGCGCTTGCGGCTTTGCATCACGTCGTAGGAGATCGCTGCAGCGCCCTCCAGCAGTTCCTCGCGCTCGCGGCCGTTGATGAGCTGGTTCCAGGTCACGTGCGTTCCGCGCCGTTCTGCGCGCCTGCGCGCTGCAGGTCCAGCTTCAGCGGACCGGCCTCGCCGCTTCCACGATGTCACCCCGCAACAGCAGGTCGCCGGGACGCAGCGCCACCATCGACCCGTCTCGCAGCACGCGTGCCGTGGCGCCGCCCTCGCGCACTTTGCCCACCACGCGGCGCGACCTCGGTGGCGGCCACCGGACCTGCGGCCTCACCGGCTTGCGGCGCGGCAGGCGGCACAGCGCCACCGTCGTCCTGGCCTGGCACCGATTCGGCGAGCGACTGCTGCCTTGCATCAGCGGTGCTGGATTCAGTGACGTTCTGAGACGCCTGTGGGGCTTGCTGCGCTGCGACCATGGTGGGGAGGACTCTCAGAAAAGCGTCAAAGACGAAACCAAAGGGGCACGGTGGGTGTCCCTGTCAGCGATTGCCGTGGGCAATTGAAGAGGTTTGCCAAGGCCCAGCCCCCATCAGGCGGGCGTGGCACGCGGCAGGCGCCGCAGCGGCCTCCTCGCGGCTCGTCAACATCGACCGAGATCGAGAGACGCGCATGGCCTCTGGTGCCGACTGAAAGCGCCTGACGGCGTCATCGCAGACGAGGTGGCGGGCATTGGCCGGCGAGTGGGCTCCATCGGAGTAGGGCGGTGCCGGTGAGAGGTGCCGCCGAGTTGGGCGGTTTGCTTCAGGGCGCGTTTGTCGTGCAAGCGTTAGCAGGCCACGTCGCAGGCGGCAAAGCGTCACAGCCCGCCCGAACGCCGCGCATACGATGCGCGGGTTCGATCCGCGAGGTTTCTCCCATGCGATGCTGCGGCGTCACGTTCACGTTTCTGTCCATGGGCAAGCCATGACACCGATCCCGCAGTGGCATGCAACACGAAGCCTGCGCCTGCTGCTTCAGACGCTGCGCGACATGATGGTCTCGATAGGCCCCTTGCTGCTGCTTGGCGGTGGCCTGGTTGTGGCGGCCTACTGGTGGCTAGACCCGCAGCCGCCGCGTCGCGTGCGGCTGGCCACCGGTCCCACCGGGAGTGCCTACGCGGCCTTTGGCGAGGGCTATGTGAAGGCGCTGGCACATGAGCGCATCGAGGTGGAGCTGATCGCCACCGAAGGCGCGCAGGACGACCTAGCGCTGTTGCGCGCGGGAGATGCCGACGTCGGCTTCGTCCGCGGCGGCATGGCCGACCCAGCGGCCGACACCGAGGCGGGCATCGTCTCGCTGGGCAGCTTGTTCTACGAACCCCTCTGGGTCTTCTATCGCCGGGACCTCGCCATCGCGCGCCGCCAGCCCGGTGGTGAATTGCAGCGCCTAGCCCAGTTGCGCGGCCTGCGAGTGAATGTCGATCAGGACGGCAGCGGTGTGCCGCAGATCGTCGACAAGCTGCTTGCGCTCAACCAACTCAAGCCCGCTGACCTGCGGCTGTCCAACCTCGCGCCAGACGCCGCCGGCGCCGCCCTGCGCGAGGGCCGGCTGGATGCCGCCGTGCTGATCTCTGCGCCGCAGGCCGGCCTAATCCGCGCGCTGCTGCGCGACCCGGCAATTGCGCTTATGGCCTTCGAGCAGAACGAGGCCTATTCGCGACACCTGCCTTTCTTGTCCACCGTGCGGCTGCCGCGCGGCGTGGTGGACCTGGCGGCCGATCTGCCCCGTCAGGACGTGCCGCTGCTGGCTACCACCACCGCGCTGCTCGCGCGCGAGCAGACGCACCCGGCGTTGCGCCAGCTGTTCGCGCAGGCGGCCTTGGGCCAGCACAGCGAGGCGGGCTGGTTCAACGGTGTGCGCGATTTCCCCAACACACGCACCAGCGAGCTGCCCGTCAGCGCCGAAGGCGACCGCGCCATCAACGGCACGCCACCGGCCTGGGCTCGCTACCTGCCGTTCTGGGCCGGCAATTTGCTGGAACGCATGTGGCTGGTGGTCGGCGGCCTGCTCGTGCTGATGCTGCCGCTGTCACGCGTGGTTCCGCCTCTCTACACCTTCCGCGTGCGCTCGCGCGTGTTCCGCTGGTATGCGCGGCTGCGGGAGGTCGAGGCCAAGCTGGAGGCGGGCAGCGGCGAGCGCGACGCGTTGCTTGACGAACTCGACGAACTGGACCGTGTCACGCACCGGATTGCGGTGCCGTTGTCGTATGCAGAGGAGCTCTACGCGTTGCGCAACAACATCCATGCGGTGCGCAAGCGGCTGCTGGCGCAAAGGAGCAGGGCGGCTGCTGAGCCGCCAGGCTGATGGCCCTGGGGCTTCAAGTTGAGAAGCCGTGAACTCAGCGTGTGCCTCCGCTGTGCCGATACTGAAGCTCGACCGGGAGGAGGCGTGACTAGCTTGCAGCGACTGCGTGCAACCTGAAATGCGCCACCGCCGCTTGCAGCGAACCGGCCTGCTGCTTCAGTGACTCCGCCGCCGCAGCGCTTTCTTCCACCAGCGCCGCGTTCTGCTGGGTCATGCCGTCGAGTTGCACGATGGCGGTGTTGACCTCGCCCACGCTGTCGCTCTGGGAGTGGATGGCGCCGGCGATGTGGCCGATGAGGTCGCGCACCTCGTAGACGGACTGCACCACGCGTTCCATCGTGCCGCCGGCTTCGGTAACAAGGCGTCCACCGGCTTCTACCTGCTCCACGGAGTTGGCGATCAGTGTCTTGATCTCGCGTGCGGCCTGCGCCGAGCGTTGTGCCAGCGTGCGCACCTCGCTGGCAACCACTGCGAAGCCGCGGCCCTGTTCACCGGCGCGGGCAGCCTCTACCGCCGCGTTGAGCGCGAGGATGTTGGTCTGGAATGCGATGCCATCGATGACGCCGATGATGTCGGCGATCTTGCGCGAGCTGCCCTGGATGCCCTCCATCGTGCTTACCACCCGCGCCACCACCTCGCCGCCCTGGCAGGCCACTTGGGCGGCGGCCTCGGAGAGTTGGCGGGCCTGGGCGGCCGACGCGGCGCTTTGCCGCACGACCTCGGCCACCTGTTGCATCGCCGCCGACGTCTGCTCGATGCTGGCCGCGGCCTCCTCAGTGCGGGCCGAGAGGTCGTGCCCGCCGCTGGAGACTTCGCTGGCCGCAGTGGCCACGGCGTCAGCGCCTTCGCGCACCGCACGCACGGCGGTGTTGAGGCCAGCCTGCATGCGCTGCAGCGCGCGCTGCAGGTCACCAAACTCGTCTTGGCGCTTCACCTCCATGCGCTCACTCAGGTCGCCATTGGCCACCAGATCGGCCGTGCGGGCAGCGGCCCGCAGCGGGACAGTGATGGATTGGGTCATCAGCCAGGCGATCAAGCCGCCCAGCAGCAGGGCCAGACCCATCATCAGCCACAGTCCCAGCCGCACAGCGGTGTAGCTGGCGCTGCTGCGGGCTTCTGCGGCGCTGGCGCCCTGGGTGTTGATCTCGGTGAGCTTGGCCAGGGCCTCCGTCGTGGCACGGAAGGCCTTGCGCGACTCGCCGCGCAGCCAGCTGCGCGCCTCTTCGCCCTTGCCCTCGGAGAGCAGCGCCGTGAGCGGGGGCTGCGTCTCCTTGTACCTGTGGATGGCATCGGTCAGCTGCTGGAAGGCCTGGATCTCCGTGCCAGCCGCCAGTGTGGCCTCGTAGGCCTTGAGCAGCGGCGGCAGCAGCGCCCACTGCTTGGCGATGCGGTCGCCTTCGTCCTTGATGGCTGCGGCATCTCCGCCCAGCATCATCTGCAGCTCGGCCCGCCGCATCTGGTTCAAGGACTCGTTCACGCCGGCAAGCTGTTGGGTGCTGGGCAGCCAGTCGTCCGACAGCTCGACGACGCTGGTCTGTACCTGCTGTACCTTCTGCAGGGCATACAGCCCCATGCCCAGCATCAGCAACAACAGCAAGCCAAAGGCACTGCCCAGCCGGGCACCGACACGCAGATTCGAAAGTCGCATCTTCTTCCTCCCCGTTGCCCCTGCGCCGAAGCCTAACGAGGGCCTTCAGGCTCGCCTAATGTAGGGCTGCCAGGGACGTTAGGCCAGTGATGATGCCGCTGTGCGACAGCGCATCCGTGCACTCGCGAGGCGCGGCGGTGCAGGCAAGCCCGGCCGGGTGCGGCGTCGGCCTCACCGGGTTGCAGGTGCGCGCCCCCCGGCGTCGGGCCCGAGGCGGCGCTGGCCACGCAAGCGTGGTTTCGCTATGGCGCCGTAATCCTCACCCCGCATGCAGGACCTCAGAAGTGGTGAAGCGCAGGCCGATGCCGATGGCGTCCCGCCGCTTCTTGTAGTTCGCCAACGTGTTCATCGGTCCTCAAGGCGCCCGCACGTACACCGGCAGAAGCCATGCCGCGGGAGCATGCCGGCCCAGCTTATGGGAGCCGGTCCGCCAGCCTCGATCCCAGGCCCGGCATCTCCGCTGGCTGCTCATTGAACGCCCGAACATGATGTGTCTCGTGGAAGGCGCTTCGAAACGGAAGTCGCCGGGGGCTTTGAACAGCCCCGCGGCGCCGGGCCCCTGCGATCGTCATCGTCCCCACTCCGGCCCGGCCCGGTCCAGGGCCGCCACCCGCTGCGGGTGCGCCTCCAGGCGCTTCCTCGCCTCGGGAAGCGCCTCGGGATGACGCCGCAGCACGTCGTGGATGTACGGCGTGCGGCAGAGAAAGTCGGCGACCAGCGGTGCCAGCTCGCGGTCCGACTCCAGCTCGGACGCCGCGAGCGCCTTCAGGATCTGGCCCCAGCACGCCATAGCCTCGTCACGGGCGCGCTCGCAGACCGGGCCTGTCTTGACGGGACGGATGCTCGTCTTCAGCCGACCTTCGTCTTTCGCCTTCAGGCGCCACAGCGAGTCGAAGTTCCGTGTTGCACCGCGGGCGATCTGGCTGGTTGCCTCCGCCTCGACACCCCGTGACCGCAGACGCTCTGCGAACGTGGCGCGCCACCGCTTGAGGTCGGGGCGGCCACAGCTCAGGCGCTGGCCGGCGATCGATTCGCGCTTGACGCAGAGGTGGACGTGCGGACTGGTCTGGTGCCTGTGCAACACCATCACATAGCGATGGCCTGCCAACTCAATCTTCGCGAACTCGCGTGCCGCGTCCCTGACCGCCTCCGGGTCCGTTCCCGAAGGCATGGCGAGCATGATATTGACCGCTTCCCGCAGCTTTTCGACCTCCGCGATGAACCTGCTGCCATGGCGCCAGCCATTCATCAGATCGCGCAGCGCTTCCTTGCCGTCGCGCACTGTGCCGCGATCGTCTTCAAACTCCAAAGCCCCGGACTTGGTGATGTAGCGCAGGTGGTCGGCGATGGCGCCCATGCCCCGGCCACCTCCGGCCACCCTGACGATCACCTGGGGTGCACGGCGTATCTGCGCCGAGATGTGCCGCCTGATCGCAGCGGCCCGGGCCTTCAGCCGCGGTGTCGGATCAGTTGGTTCGATCCGATTGCCGGGATAGAACAACCGGTCGCCCCATTGCACCAGGAGCCCGTCGATATCGCGTCCCATCGCTACCACCGCGCCCTTCTGTAAGGCTTGAGTTCGGCAATCAGCACCGAAGCTGCCCTCATGTGTTCCATGACGACGGCGGCGAGCGACCCGATGCTTTCGCGATAGGGGGCCAGGGACTCGTCAGTATCCGTCGTGCGCTTCAGCAGTCGCAAGAATTCGCCGAGATCGGTGGACATCGCCGCAAGCCGATCAGTCGAGTCCCGAAGGGCCTGCACCGCGGCCTTGTGGTCCGCGGCAAGCGGGGGCGGCGACAAGCCCTTCAGCAGCGACAACACGAATTCGCCCCGCGTCATGTCCGCCGCCCGTGTGCGGGCGGTGAGCTCCTGCCAGCAGGCGGCGGGCAGGTAGAGACGAAAGCGCACGTTTCGTGCGGACTGCTCGAACGGTGGGGCCACGGCGCTGCCGACCGTCGGTACCTGCTCGTCGAGCATCCGCAGCGTCGCCCGACGCACCAGCGCGGCCATCGAGGTTCCCGAGCGAGCCGCGTGTTCGCGAAGGCGCGGCCCGATGGGGCCGAGGTGGAACTGCAGCTTCAAGGGATCGTTGGAGAACTTCTTCCTCCGGGCGGCCGGCATCTCAAGGCCTTTCAGGAGCTGCGCGGTCGCCGCGTCGCGCAGCACCAGCTGCTCTGGCTCCGGCCTGCATTGCGACTCATCCACTGGTAGTCCTCCTTCATGTGTGGAACGCCGGCAGCCGGTTCGCAGGGGAGATCTTCAGTCGCTTGCGCATTTGCTCATCGTCCCAGTAGGCCTGCCAGTACCGGACGATGCTCAGCACCCCGGCCTTCGAAGGGTTGACGAGGTTCGGCGCCAGAAACCGCCCGCCTGCCAGGTATGGCGCGAGGATGGCCAACCCGGCATACGAGACGCAAAAGAAGGCAATCGCTGTCGGCTTCTGACTGGTTGACCAGGAGCCCATGGGTACCCCCGCCGCATTCGTTCAACGACATACAAGCCGCACAGCGATGGCATGGCGTGCAGCACCGAACTCCAATCTAGGCGCGACAGGCGATGAGCGACAGCGCGGGGCAAAGCGCGAGCAGGGTGACCGCGACTCACATATCGCGCTCAACGTCACGCGGCGATGGCGGGTTTGAAGGAATTCACCGAACGAATGTCTCGCCGTACCGCTGTCCCAGTCCCGGGGGATCGTGAAACCACCGATGAAGGTGGACCAGAAAATTGGCGGACTAAAACGTCCAGGCCACTTGGTGTTGCCCGACTTTTACTTTCCCTTACACCTGCGCGCGTCATTGACCTGACTCACACCGGCACCGCCGCCGGGACAGAGCTGCGCACGTGTCCAGGGCATATTTCAAGGGGTCGAGCGGTGCCGAGGTTGGCACGCCACGGCGCTGGCCAGAGCCGGTCGCTCCCGGTCCGGGGTTGACGAGACGTCACAGCGATGGACCGACCAGTTCGAACCCGCCATCACGCGAGCCGACGACATCCAAATCGGTTACCTCCCGAGCCAGCGCCTCGCGGTCGCCGCCGCCCCACTGCGCCGCGTATTGCACTGGAGCACCGGGTCGGGAGGATGAGTCGCAAAAACGAAGCACGCAAGATGCCCGCCACCTCCCGCCAGGTGTCCACGCAGCGCACGAAGGCCCAGCGATGCGCGACGGACGTGCCTTCCACACCTGGCATTCACATCCTTGGCGCGACACCTTTCGGGCCCATGCGGGCGGGCCGGCCAGGCGGCCGCCCACGCTGCGAGATCTTGGGTGACAAGTGTGACGAGTGGCTGCTCGCCTCGCGCCGCCGGCGAGGCGGCGGCCCGGCCGCGCCACGGCTACCAGCCTTCCATCCAACTGGTCAGGCGCAGCGTCGCCTTGGCAACGTGGGCATGAACCGTCGTGACGCTGATGCCGTGCAGCTTTGCAATTTCCGCGTAGGGCAGCCCGTCAACTCGATGGGCCAGGAAAACATCTCGGGTCTTCTCGCTCAAACGACCCAGCCCCACTGTCAAACGGGCCATCCGTTCCTTTGCCAGCAGCACTGCCTCGATAGACGGGGTTGCGTCGATCAGCACGGCGTCCTCTAGCAAGACATGCTCGCCACGACATGCGCTGGCACGGTACGCGTCGATAGACAGGTTCAGGGCGGTGCGCATCAAGAAGGCCTCTGGCTGCTGCACAGGCTGCTTCTCTTCTTCGTAGCGGGCCAGACGCAGCCAGGCTTCCTGAACCAGGTCGTCTGCTTCATGCGCAGTGCGCCCGCGACGCTGCAGCGCTCCGCGCACCGTTGAGAGGATGTCCTGCCAATTCTTCAGCAGCCGCACCGACATGGCGTTCAGGCGGCGCGTGCCAGCGAATCCACAAAGGCTCCCTGACCGTACGGTGCGAGGCCCCTTCGATCCAGTCGGTCATGGAGCAGATCGCGGTCCGCCCGTTGAAACGCCTGCGCGATGAAGTCGGCCGCCGCGTCGTCGTCGGCCAATGGCCCGCACGACCGCGCAGCTCTCTGCACGCGGCATTGCACTCGCTGCGCCGCAGCGTCGGTCCAACGAATGGCCCGCAGCATGCGCGGCCCGAAAACGCCGCTCTCAGCGAGCTCCGTCATGCTCTGACGGCACGCCTTTGAACGGAAGCCCTCGATGGCCGCGACCAGTGGCGCATCGCCAGCAAGCGCCTTGATCCGCTCGATGCCTCGGTCCCGGAGGTCCTGGGCGACACGCTGGGGAGTTTCGACGCTTTCGTTGCGCCACGCGCCGAGCACCTCGAATTGGCCGTCGGTGATGAAGCCCACCGCCCAATGCCAATCGGCGTCGGCGACCAATCCCCCGCGCACCATCGGCAGGCGCAGCCTATCGAACCGGACGGCCAAGTACCGGCAGCACAGAGGGCGCCTGAACCACCGGCTGGAATCCATGAAGAACAAGGGCATAGATTTCTCCTTAGGACACAGCGAGTTGCGCGCTTCTGCCGCTGTTCCATCTGTCCGGCGAGTGACGACTGGTCCGCACGCCATCAGCAATGGCGATGCGCCACCACGTCGACGTCTCACAGCGGTTGACGGCCCGCTACCAAGCGCGGCATGGGCCCTCGCACAAAGGTTCAACTTATAACTACAAGAATGCTCTAAAAGTGCCTTAATGTTCATCAAAGTGAACTTAATGTACTTTCAATGGTGTGGAGTGGCAAGGCGCATAACCCGATGCTCGTTGTCATGTCCAAGGAAAAATCAACGCTGACCGCGCGCGAGGTGTTTGCTAGGAATCTGCGCAGGGCTCGGCGTCTTAAGGACATGACGCAGGAGAGCCTCGCATTGGATGCGGGTGTGCCGAGGGGCTACTTGAGCCGGGTTGAGCGCGGCTCGATCAACATCTCTATGGACAATGCCGATGCACTCTCCCATGCAATCGGCGTTCCCCTGTACGACTTGGTGAATCCAGCGAAGTTCGTCGGCCTTGACGAGCAAGACAAGGGCGGCTAGCCGATCAGAGCCGGCCGGTGACCGTCGACGAAGTGCTGCGCCTGACCGGCAAGCGCGCTCCCCTGCCCCTGGAGACGTTGACCACGCTGCAACTGCCGAGTGCCGACGCCGACCCGCCGCAGCAGCAGGCGTGCTGCGGGCTTGCGCGCATCCGACCGCGTGAAACCGTCAGTCAGTGAAAACAAGACTGACGACGAGTTGCTGGACCACTACCAACTGGCCCAAGGCCCTCGGCTGACCCGCCTCTGTGCGCTACGTCGAGGCCGACACCGCGCTAGCCCAGTACGCCCTGGCCACCACTCAGGAGCAGGCTGAGTTGGTCAAGTCCTGGAGCGTGCCAGATCTGCTGGTCCTGGACGACCTGTTCCTCGCCCGTCGCATCCCCGAGGCAGTGGCCGAGCTGCTCTAGGCCAGGCCGTCGTGCATAGCCGCTACGAGCTGCGCCGCTCCATCGCCATCACCTCCAACCGAGCCGTAACCGACTGGGGCAAGTACCTCAAGGACGCCACCATGGCCACCACCATCGTCGACCGGCTCATGCACCGCTGTTCGATGCTTGAGTTCGAGGGCAAGAGCTACAGGCTCAAGGAGGCTGCCAGCCGCCTGGCCATCAACCTTGAAAACTCATAATCCGCCGTCCTTGCTTGGGGGAATTTGGACTGGCCATCGGGGGCAACCGAGCTGAGGTCGCGCGTGGCCTCTTCGACGACGTCAGGCGATCGGGACTGTCCTGCGGTGCTGCGACCAGGGGGCAGACATCCTCCGCGGCTTGACGCCGCGGTCAATGTGGTTCCTCCAGACGTACATGGACGCCCCCGGTTTGCCAAGCTTCCAGCTCACTGCTGCACGAAGAAAAGATTGCACCCGTACATTCGGACTTTCAATGCGAGACGAGCTCGCTGTCCCTGATGGGTTCTGCTGGTCGGCGCCCAATCGCTCACACGCACTCGAAGTGCCTCGTCCGGCGCGGGCTGTGCCAACCACGGTCTGACCTGTCGTGCCATCAACTTGCTGGTTGCCTGAGCAATCGGCGGTGGGAATCTCCTGTTGCTGTAGGTGTCGTCGATGTCGGGCTACGCAGCGGCGTAACCCACGATCAGCATGCGCAGCATCAGCTCGGGGTCGATGGACGGGCGCCCGATCGGGCTGTAGTGCTCAGCGAGGTGCTCGCGCAGACCGCCGAAGTCGAGGCAGCGGTCGATGCCGCGCAGCAGGTGGTTCTGAGGGACGTGGTCTTCGAGATTGAACGAGTAGAACAGCCGATCCTGCCCGCTCGCTTGTCGTCCCATCATCTCGGCGCCCTCCAAGATCAGAACTGCTAACGCTCTAATTGTACGAATTAAGGGCCAGATTGGGCGGGGAGTTTTTCAACAGAATCGGCCATATGCGGTCGATCGCCGAGAGCTGCTTTCGGATAGGCTGGATTCAGCCGATGCTCGCTTGGCGCCCCAGACATGCCGATAACTAGCTGTCAGACGGCTCGCCGTCCAGGGCGGCGGCGCAGCGCTTGAGCAACTCGCAAAGAACCCGGGCCTCTTCGACTGAGAGCGTGGAGAGCATCTGCCGTTCCACCACATCGGCAGCTTTCGCGCCCTCGGCGACGGCCTGTTGGCCGGCCGTCGTCAGCTCGGTCATGATGACCCTGCCATGCTCGGGATGCGGGCTGCGCACGATCAGACCTCCGCGTTCGAGATTGACCAGGATCGCCTGCATGGTCTGCGGCGTCACGAACGCAGCGCGAGCCAACTCGGCATTCGAGATGCGCGGATTGCCAGAGACAGCAAGCAGGACGGCGTTCTGTGGTGCCGTGATGCCGAGCCGCGCGAGTTCGGCATCGAGGCGTTGCCTCAAACGATGTTGCGTGATCTTCAGGTTGTAGCCGATCCAGTCGGCTCCGCTCCGAGGCATCGGCTTCACCGTTGACATATCAGGCTCCTTACATTAGTATCAGGCCACTGATATTAATCGATAGGAACTCCCATGACAACGCCCATCGGTCCCGACTTCATTGCCTTACAAGTGCGCGACCTAGCCGCGTCCCGCAAGTTTTACCTCGAGATCTTCGGTTTCGAAGCTTCGGCGCACTGTCCTCCCGGTGCAGTCATTTTCAAGACCGAGCCGATCCCGTTGGCACTGCGGGTACCTCTGCGTGCGCTTCCTGAGGCTGGGCCGCTCGGTGTGGGCTTGGTGCTCTGGATCGCATGCGCCGACGCCGATGCGCTGCATGACCTCATCGTCAAGCAGGGCGGAGAAATCCTCAGCCCGCTCAGCGACGGCCCTTTCGGTCGCTTCTTCGTCGCCGGCGATCCCGACGGCTACGCGATCACCTTTCATACGGCGCGGGGCTGACCGACGTCCGCGAATGTCCGCTGTGAGACGTTTGATCTTTGGATCGCCGCGCCCGCAATGGGTCGGCACCCCCCGGTCGCTGTGGGCCAGACCGGTCGTTCAAGGCCTGATATGGCCCGCGCCTAGTCGAATACCCGGTCTCGGAGGAGCAGCGGACATACGCGACGCCGTCAGTCGAATGGCCGGTGTCGATCGGAGCCGCCGCTCAGGCGACCGAATGCGAATGACGCGGAGCAGCCTATGGACTAATTCCCGCATGTGATCCACAAGGCCATCGGACCTGTCGGAGCCGAAGAGCTGGTGGCGCAGTGCTTGTCGATCCACCATCGCCTGCAGCCCGTCATCGAGGACTGGCTTGGCGTGCCGGTCGTCTACACCATCGGTCGGGTAGATGGCTCAGGCGATGGCCTCTTCAAATTCGACGAGGCGTTTGTCGTCGATCTGCTGAAGAAAGCTTCGCTGAAGACCCCGCCGCCTCGGTCGCTGGGCGTGCATGCATGGCTGACGCTGCCCAGCATGGAGCTGCTGGATCTGTCTTTGGCGACCAGCATTGCGTTCGCTCAAAAGATGCCGGAAGGGATGGGCCGGGTGATGGCCAAGTACGCCAACGACGTGACTGACATCGCCTACAAGCCGATGCTGCTCGGCGACGATTGGCTACGGCGAATCGGCGTGCTGATCGAGTTCTAAGGTGTTCGTCTTTGGCCGGGAGCTGGGAGGCCCTGGCCAACGGAACTCATATAACAATTCGGCCCTCATCAGCGCCCGTGTTCATTTGGCTTGACGCTTGATCGGAGGCCACTGCCGACGAGCATGGATCACGTTGACGATTTCCACCAACGTGGGTGACTCCCGGCAGAACACCACGTAGTTCGGCCGGACCACCATTTCGCGCAGGCCCTTGGCCCGCGGCGAGGGCTTGTAAATCCTGGGGTGGTCGAGCAGGGCCGCAGCCTTGCTTTCGATCTCGTTCATGAGCTTGTCGGCGGCGTCTGGGTTGTCTTCGGCGATCTCGGCCACGATCAGCAGGAGGTTGGCGCTGGCTCGTGACCGCCATTCCAGGCGCAGTTTGGCGGGCGGCTTAGCCGGCATGCTGCTTGCGCTTCTTGGCGATCAACGCGCGCGCCTGGCGCATCACCTCGTCATGCTGCAGGTTGGGCGCTGGATCGGCCAGCGAAGCCGCGATTGACTCTTTGACCCACTGGTCGTGTGCGGCGGCAGCGTGCGCCGCCTTGAGCCGATCTGAGGCCACCACGCGGCGCTTCTCCGTGCCGGGTTGGATCTCCTTCGCGCCTGGCTCGAACTCGGCCAGGTGGACGGTGCATTCCGTGATGCTCATGTCCTTGAGGTAGCTGGCCAGTGTCTCGAACTTGCGGAAGGTGCGGGGCTCACCACGGGCGGCGGCCAGCGTCTGGCTGGCCCGGCCGTAGTTGATGACCACACCCCAGCTCCCGGCCTGGCCGAAGATCTCCGCGCCGACGTGCGCGCCGGCACTCACCAGGCGGCGCAGCGTGCCGTGGTCAATGGTTTTCTCAAGGGCGGGCATGGCGACGACTCCTGTAACTTGAACGCTTAGATGGCGAGCCACAGTTTATAAGAAAGTGTTTTCCGCTGCCCAAGGCGGCGGGCTGGCTGTGCGACATAACGTCTGTTGTTGCTGGCCAGCGGCAGCCGCAGGTCTTGTCGCCGTTGACTTTCCCGACTTGGATGCTAGTGACATCCGGGCGCGCTGGCAGTCCTCTCTCGGCCGCCGGACTCCCGAGTTCGACACGAAGCGCGGTAAGTGGTTGACTTCCCTCAAAAGGGTCTCGAAGTTTCCACTACAGGAGGTTCAGCTGAGCGTCGGCGGCGGGCTTCCTGAGGTTCATGGCCGCAAACAAGTCGGCCTGCTCTCGGTTGATGTTGGAGATGCCGGTGATCGGCGCCCCCTGGTTGATGCTGACGCTTTGGCGCTGAATGCGGCGCAGCTGCGCCAGGGCCGACTCGGGCGAGGCGTGATGGCCGGCCAGCTTCAGTCGCTGGCGCATCACCCGGTACAGGATCAAGGCCATGAAGCAGATGCTGGCGTGTGCGCGAATCCGCTCGGGCAGCCGGTGGTACACCGGCGCGATCTCGATCTCGGACTTCAACACCTTGAAGCCGCGCTCGATGTCGGCCAGGCTCTTGTACCGAGCGACGATTTGAGCGGGCGTAAGGTCGGCCACGTTGGTGACGAGCAGCAGCTTGCCGTCCATCATCTGTGCGCGCTCCAGCGCCTGGGCATCAATGTCGTAGGTGAAGAGCTCGGACTTCAGATCGACCTTCACGATCTTGGACAGGTGGGCTTCGGCGACTTCGTGGAAGAAGCGGGCCTTGGCGCCAGAATCGCTGAGCTTGCGGCCGCGGTGAACCTCTCCTGCGTCTTGCCCGTCGAGCTTGCCAGCCAATTGCTCGGCACGCGCCTGCAGTGCGGCGATGCGCGTGGCGCGAAGCGCGGTCGGCTCCTGCGCGCGCACGGGGTCGTGCGCCATCACCAGCCGATGGCCTTCCCAGCGCGCTTCAGCGAGGGTCTCCTGCTGCGACGCGGCCGCTGTGGCATTCAAAGGCCCCAGCAGCTCCGTGAACTCCGTGTTAGCGACGCCCCGGCACGGCCAGGATGAATTCCAGGGGCTGGCCATTGGGCAACGTGATGCGTGTGAGATCGGCCAGGTTGTCGACCGACAGCAAGCCCCTGTCGGCCAGGCGCGGTCTTAGTCCTCGTGCCTAGCGGGACGCTCAAAAGCCTGCCATCGGGGCCCCGCTCTAGGCCTTCGACCAAAGTCCCGCCTGCTCAACTTGGTCCGCAGGCAACTCCACATTCCCACCATTCGGAAACGACCCGGCGAATTCTGTTTGTTGGCGCCGTGGCAACCGCTTGGTCCCTGAAGCCACACCAATACAGAGATCGCCAGGTCCCATACCTTCGACTTCAAAGGGTAGGCCAGTCGCATCAACTAACGCCCGCCAGTCGCAAAACTGTGGCGCGAGTCGCAACTAACTCGGCGCCCTACGTCTACCGTAGGGCGACAAATTTGTTGCACTGGCACGGATCGTAGATCAAGGACTTGGCGGGTTTCGCGCCACAGCCTACACCCAGGCGAAGCACGACTTGTTGCGACTGGCCTTCGAGCGCGCCAAAGTTCTTGCACGCCCTGTCTGGCGGGTCTTGAAGAGCCAGTTTTCGGTCTCGCTGAACGGCTGAAGGGGTGCTTGAGCGGGTCAGCCAAGGCGGGCTAAGTTCGCGGGGATCCAGCGGGGGCTCAACACTTCCCCAGGCTCCCCGAAGGCGAAGAAGAGACAACGCTATCGAGCCTGCAGTTCCCATAGGAGCGAGCGGCCATGGCTCAAATGGTCCGTGCCTCTTACGGCCGGTGGGCGGCGGCCCGGCCCCGATCTCCAAGGCAGACCTACCGCTCGGCTTGAGGCTTTCCTCGATGACCGCCGACGTGAACTCCGCGGTGTGCTGCCGCCGACGAAGCCGGCCCATCAGATCGACCCCATAAGTGTTCACGTGTCCGCCTGCTTCTAAGCGGACAGATGTTCACTCTCTCGGTGAAAAGGCCTCTGGGAATGAGCTGGGCGGGGCGCGGCGCCAGCCGCATGCCGCCGTCACAGCACGGGCAGGCGTACTTGACGCGCTAGTGCCGGATGACGCGCACCTGCTGCGGGATGATGTCCAGCTGTTCGCTGGCTTCCACGCCGATCTCGCTCAAGCGCGCACCGTCGTGCGGGCACACGCGCTCGCCTTCGGGCAGCTCGTGACGGATCACCTCGCGTGGCAGTGCCGGGTCCAGGGGCTTGCGGCCGCGCTTGGCCCGCTTGTTGCCCGGCACGTCGATCTAGTCGCTGTCGTCGTTGTCGCTGCTCTCTTCAGTGGCGGGCTCGGCCTGAGCGCCGAGATCCTCGGCCTCGTTGAAGAACATGTCCTTTTGCAGGACAGCGGCCTCGCTGCTGGCGGCGAAGAGCTGCCGCGTGAACTTGCTGAGCTTCTCCTTGAGGAGGTCGCGCTCGGCGCGTGTCACGCGCAGTTCGCCGGCCAACGACTCATTGCGCTTGAGCGCCTCGGCCAGCGCCTGCTGCAATGCGATGACTTCGTCGGGCGATGGGCATGCTGACCATCGAGGGGCAGTGTCTGCGCCCCCTGTGCGCCGCGCCATTCGGATCTGCCGCAATGGCGCGCGTGCGCGCTGGCGTTCTCAGCCGACGTGCTGGTACACGCGCTGAGGGTGCCGCTGCACGACGCCGATGTCGATGCCCTCGAGCAACCAGTGCAGCTGCTCGACGGTCAGTGTCGGCGCCGCCGTCTCAGCAGGCCAGATGAAGCGGTCTTCCTCCAGCCGCTTGAGCAGCAGCCAGAAGCCGTTGAGGTCCCAGCCGAGGATCTTCACGCGGTTGCGGCGCCGGTTGCTGAACACATACACGCAGGCGGCGAACGGATCCAGGCCGAGGGCTTGCTGAACCAGGGTGGCCAGGCCGTTGATGTTGAGGCGGAAGTCCACCGGTGCACGGTGCAGGTAGACCATCAGACGCTCGTCGAGACGGAACACGTCAGCCTCCCCAAGGTCTGCAGAACATCTGCAAGCTGGCGCAACCGCACGCCGCGAAGCTCGACCATGACCCCGTTGGGCAGCGTGGCTTGCAAGCCCACATCGTGACCGACATCGAGCTCGTCCACGACCGACGGTACTTGCGCTGTGAGCACCGGCACCGCCACGAAGGCCGAGGCCTCTGGCGTCGAGGCGTATCCGTCCGGCGATCCCGCGTCGTAGCTTGGGCGTACGGCCTACCTCGTCGATGTGATGCAAACTGACGGGATGCCACATACGTTAGACGCCGTTGTTGCTTCATTTCGCGATGCCCTGGTTCGGGCGCTGCTGGCTGCCGCTCCTCATTTTGAGAGCTGGCCTTCGACTCCGAGAGGTGGCCGAAACTTGTCCGGGCTGTCCCTCGACCTCTTCATTCAATACGGATACGTTCAGATTTCGCTGCGATTGCGCGAAGAGCGGGAGTTGGGCGGCAACATCGGGGCTTGGGCTAACCAGGGCTTCCTGTCTTCTAAGGATGGCCCCTGTGATGAAGAGCTTGGCGCCATCGTTTCGTCGATTGAGCAGTTCATGGGCGGTGCCACTGGGACAGCTGAAGACCTCCGCCATGTCCTCTTCATGGCCGCGGCTGAAGCGCTGCTCGCCCCTGAAGTCGCCACGCTCCTCAGGAGCTATGGCGTCGATGCCCCAGATTTCGGCTCGGCGTTGGGCGGATATCCGTTTTACTTCTACGTGATGGACCCAGACGAGGCTCTTCGGGTGAACTACTGCGATGTAGTTCGAGCCAATCGAGTGGTGGCGCGCGTACTTGACGCCCAAGAACGCTAGCTTGGGAAGTACGACCGGTCACACGTCGGCTTGTGACCAAAGATGCGGAAGTAGGTCGCTGATCTGGCTGGCCGGCTGAGTTGGCAGCCGCTCCAGCACGTCGCGGAGATAGACGTAGGGATCAAGCCCGTTGAGCTTGGCCGAATGGATGAGGCTCATCACGGCCGCGGCCCGTTTACCCGCGCGCAAGCTGCCGGCGAACAGCCAGTTCTTGCGCTTATGCGGAGCTTCGCATAATCGTCAAAACTGGCTCTTCGCCGACACGGTGCACGGCGCCAACGCCAGCGCCAACCTGTACTCGCTGCTGCAGACCTGCAGTGTCAATGGCATCGACGGCTACCGCTACTTGCGCGCGCTGTTCACTGCGCTGCCCAATGCCAAGACAGCCGACGACTACGCCGCGCTTCTGCCCTGGAACATCGACCTCAGCAACGGCTGAACCTCACCTGCTCGATTGCCTCGGGAGAGGCAAGGACGCGGTTAATTGACCGCGTACGAAGGAGCGCATGCTACAGAACTCATGGATGCCACCCACCTGCTGCAGTCTGGCATCGACATGAGCGCCGTGCATGAACTCCTGGGCGACGCAGATGGGCCACGACCATGATTTACACCCACGTTCTCGAGGCGGGAGGTGGCGCCGCAGGTAGCCTCTTGACTCTCTGACCGCCACTGAACTGCCTCAAAGCAGACGTTGACGAACTTCCGCTGTCAGCCTGGTCCTGACCTCCACATGGTGGCAGGCAGGTCCGCAGCGGGTGCGGTCCATAGACTCGCCCAACTCAGCGACCTGAAGCTGTCGTTCAACGTTGAAGCTGAACCCGGTCGGCCTATCACGTAAAACTTGGCTGTCCCTCGCCAGTCGTCCGGTGCTCCTTGTCGGAAGCAGCTCCTACGCTCATGGCGCCTCAAGCGTCGGCAACATATTGATACCATCTTCCGAAAAAGGGCGAACACCGCCTGGGGGAGAGAAATGGCCACGCCTGTATTCATCAGCGACGTTGAAGATGTGCTTGCTGTGAGGGGGTTGGAAACGCCCGATCTGGCTGCGCTCCAAGCCACGCATCAGAGCTACCGCGCGCTGCTACTCCAGCCGTCAGGTCCAATCTATGCAGACACCCAGCGGATTGGCTGGTCCCATACCTTCGACTTCAAAGGGTAGGCCAGTCGCATCAACTAACGCCCGCCAGTCGCAGAACTGTGGCGCGAGTCGCAATTAACTCGGTGCCCTACGTCTACAACAACGTTAAACGTCGATGTTCCCTGCGCGCAAGGCGTTGGTTTCGATGAAATCGCGCCGCGGCTCCACCTCGTCCCCCATCAGCATCGTGAACACCTTGTCCGCCTCGATGGCGTCCTCGATCTGCACGCGAAGCAGGCGGCGGACGGTCGGGTCCATCGTCGTCTCCCACAGCTGCTCGGGGTTCATCTCGCCCAGACCCTTGTAGCGCTGGCGGCCGACGCTGTTTTCGGCCTGGCTCATCAGCCAGGCCATGGCGGCGCGGAAGTCGTCGACCTTCGCCTCCTTGGCCTTCTCACCCTCGCCCTTGCGCACGACGGCGCCGGGCTTGATGAGGCCCTGGAAGCTCAGGCCCGCATCGGCCAGCACTTCGTAGTCGGCGCCGTGGACGAAGTCGGCGGAGATGACGCTGGCGCGCACGTTGCCGTGGTGGATGCGGGCAATCTTCAAGAAGAGCTTGTCGGTGCGCGGGTCGGCCTCGACGGTGACCTCGGCGCTGTGCAGCGCGGCCTTCAGCGCGGCGGCGCTGGCCTCGGCTTCCTCGCGCGTATCGACCTTCAGCGCCAGCCCGTTGGCCAGCACATGCAGGGCCTCGCCGTCCATCCAGTTGGACAGGCGCTCGATGACGCTTTGAGCGGCGACGTACTTGCGGGCTAGCGCGTCGAGAGTGTCGCCGGCGAGCGTCGTGCCATCGCCGGTGTCCAGTGCCGCGTCCTGCAGAGCGACCTTGAGCAGGAAGCTGTCGAGCTCGGGCGCGTCCTTCAGGTATTGCTCGTGCTTGCCAACTTTGACTTTGTAGAGCGGCGGCTGCGCGATGTAGATGTGGCCGCGCTCCACCAGTTCGGGCATCTGGCGGTAGAAGAAGGTCAGCAGCAGCGTGCGGATGTGGGCGCCGTCCACGTCCGCGTCGGTCATGATGATGATGCGGTGGTAGCGGAGCTTGTCGGGGTTGAAATCGTCGCCGCCAGCACCGCGTCCAATGCCCGTGCCTAGCGCGGTGATCAGCGTGAGGATTTCATTGCTGGTCAGCAGCTTCTCGTAGCGGGCCTTCTCGACGTTCAGGATCTTGCCGCGCAGCGGCAGGATGGCCTGGAACTTCCGGTCGCGGCCCTGCTTGGCGGAGCCGCCGGCGGAGTCACCCTCGACGATGTAGATCTCGCAGAGCGCGGGATCCTTTTCCTGGCAGTCGGCCAGCTTGCCGGGCAGGCCCAGGCCGTCGAGCACGCCCTTGCGGCGCGTCATCTCGCGGGCCTTGCGGGCGGCTTCGCGGGCTCGGGCGGCGTCGAGGATCTTGCCGCAGATGGTCTTGGCGTCCAGCGGGTTCTCGAGCAGGTAGTCGGTCAGCAGGCGGCTGACGATGTCTTCCACCGGCGCGCGAACTTCAGACGAGACGAGCTTGTCTTTCGTCTGCGAGCTGAACTTGGGCTCAGGCACCTTCACGCTGACGACGCAGGCCAGGCCTTCGCGCATGTCGTCACCGGCGACTTCGACCTTGGCCTTCTTGGCGAGCTCGTTATCCTCAATGTACTTGTTGATGACGCGGGTCATCGCGGCGCGCAGGCCAGTCAGGTGAGTGCCGCCGTCGCGCTGCGGGATGTTGTTCGTGAAGCAGAGGACGTTCTCGTTGAAGCCGTCGTTCCACTGCATGGCCACTTCGACGCCGACGTTGGTGCCTTGGTCGCTGATCTTGTCACCCACGGCGTGGAAGATGTTGGGGTGCAGGGTCGTCTTGCCCTTGTTGATGAACTCGACGAAGCCCTTCACGCCGCCGGCGTAGGCGAAGTTGTCTTCCTTGTTGGTGCGCTCGTCTACGAGGCGGATCTTGACGCCGTTGTTCAGGAAGGACAGCTCACGCAGGCGCTTGGCAAGGATGTCGTAGTGGTAGTCGTTGTTCTGCTGGAAGATTTCCGTGTCCGGCAGGAAGTGGACTTCGGTACCGCGCTTGTCGGTCTCGCCGATGATCTTCATGGGCCGCGTCTCGACGCCGTCGACGATGACGCTCTCGCCGTTCTGAGGAATGCCCTTGGCGAACTCCAGCAAGTGCACCTTGCCGTTCTGGCGCACCGTCAGGCGCAGGAACTTGGACAGGCCGTTCACACAGGACACGCCAACGCCGTGCAGGCCGCCCGACACCTTGTACGAGTTCTGGTTGAACTTGCCGCCGGCGTGCAGCTCGGTCAGCGCGATCTCGGCGGCCGAGCGCTTGGGCTCGTGCTTGTCGTCCATCTTGACGCCGGTGGGTATGCCGCGGCCGTTGTCGATGACGGAGATGGAGTTGTCGGTGTGGATGGTGACGACGATGTCGTCGCAGTAGCCGGCCAGGGCCTCGTCGATGGAGTTGTCCACCACTTCGAACACGAGGTGGTGCAGGCCGGTGCCGTCCGACGTGTCGCCGATGTACATGCCCGGCCGCTTGCGCACCGCCTCCAGGCCTTCCAGGATCTGGATGGAGCTGGCGTCATAGGCCTGCTGGGGCGCCGGTGCGGGGACGTTCTCGGGGGTGGCGTTGTCGCTCATCGGGGACTTTCAGGAAACTCTTGAAACGGCAAGGCGGGCCGCGTGGGCCCGCCTGCTAGGCATGCGGTCGTCTGGGTTCAGATCCGCATCGGCATGACCACGTACTTGAACCCGGTGGTCTCGGGGATGGTCAGCAGCGCGCTGGAGGCGCTGTCGTTGAGGTCGATGCAGACCATGTCCTGGCTCATGTTGGACAGCGCGTCCATCAGATAGGTCACGTTGAAGCCGGTCTCGATCTTGTCGCCGCCGTAGTCGATCTCGATCTCTTCCTTGGCTTCTTCCTGCTCGGCGTTGCTGGACGCGATGGACAGCAGGCCTGGCTCGAAGGTCAGGCGCACGGCCTTGAACTTCTCGCTGGTCAGGATGGCTGCGCGTTGCAGGCTGCTCAGCAGCGGCGCGCGGCCCAGCGTCAGGCGGAACTTGTGGTTCTTGGGGATGACGCGGTTGTAGTCGGGGAACTTGCCCTCCACCAGCTTGGTCACGAACTCCATGCCGCTGAAGCTGAACTTGGCCTGGTTGCCGGCAAAGCGCATCTCGATGGCGCTGTTCTCGTCCTGGTCCTTGCCGTCCTTCAGCAGTCGCTGCAGCTCCAGCACCGTCTTGCGCGGCAGGATGACTTCCTGCTTGGGGATGTCGACTTCCAGCTCGGCCTGGGCCAGCGCCAGGCGGTGGCCGTCGGTGGCAACGAGGGTGAGGTTCCTGCCCTCGGCAACGAACAGGATGCCGTTGAGGTAGTAGCGGATGTCGTGCACCGCCATCGCGAAGTGCACCTGGTTGATCAGGCCCTTGAGCGCCTTCTGCGGCACGCTGAACGCGGGACCGAAGTCGGCGGCTTCCTGCACGAGGGGAAAGTCGTCGGCTGGCAGCGTCTGCAGCGTGAATCGACTCTTGCCGCCCTGCAGCGTCATCTTGTTCTGGTTGCTCGTCAGGCTGACGGTCTGGTCGGCCGGCATGGAGCGCAGGATGTCGATGAGCTTGCGCGCACCGACGGTGGTCGACAGGTTGCCGGCATCGCCGTCGAACTCGACCGTGGTGCGGACCTGGATCTCGAGGTCGCTGGTCGTGAGCTCCACCTGGTTGCCGGTCTTGCGGATCAGCACGTTGGCCAGGATCGGCAGCGTGTGGCGCCGCTCGACGATGCCCGACACGGCCTGCAGCGCGCCGAGCACCTGGTCCTGGGGAGCTTTCAAAACGATCATGGAGGCCTCTTGGTAACGACTTGGGGCACGCCCCAAAGCTCTTGCCGCGCCACGAACCGCGCGCGCGCGTGAAGCTGCGATTGTCGCCCGGAAAGGGGGCGCCGCCGGGCGGCTAGGCGGGACTGAAGGCTACGGGTCAACCCTGAAGCCCCTCGCGAGGAGGGGCGGTCCGGGAGCGGCCCCGGCGCTCGGCGCCAACTTCCGTGCAGCCGGGTCAGCCCTTCAGCGTCTGCTCCAGCACGTGCAGCTGCTGGTTCAGCTCGGTGTTCTTCTGCCGCTCGCCGCCGATCTTGCGCACCGCGTGCAGCACGGTCGTGTGGTCGCGTCCGCCGAACAGCTCGCCGATCTCCGGGAGGCTCTTTTGCGTCAGCTCCTTGGCCAGGTACATCGCGATCTGACGCGGCCGCGCGATGCTGGCCGGGCGCTTCTTGGAGTACATGTCGGCGACCTTGATCTTGTAGAAGTCGGCCACCGTCTTCTGGATGTTTTCCACACCGATCTGGCGGTTCTGGATGGACAGCAGGTCCTTCAGCGCCTCGCGGGCCAGCGTGATGCTGATTTCCTTGTGCGAGAACTTGGCATAGGCCAGCACCTTGCGCAGCGCACCTTCCAGCTCGCGCACGTTGGCGCGCACGTTCTTGGCGATGAAGAAGGCCACGTCCTCGGGCATGGGCGCCCCCTCGGCGATGGCCTTCTTGATCAGGATGGCGACGCGCATCTCCAGCTCGGGCGGCTCGATGGCAACCGTCAGGCCGGCGTCGAAGCGGCTGGTCAGGCGCTCGTCGATGTCCACAAGGCCCTTCGGATACGTGTCCGAGGTCATGATGATGTGCGCCTTCTTGGCCAGCAGCGCCTCGAAGGCGTTGAAGAACTCCTCCTGCGTGCGGTCCTTGCCAGCGAAGAACTGCACATCGTCGATGAGCAGCAGGTCCAGCGAGTGGTACTTGGCCTTGAGCTCGTCGAAGGTCTTGCGCTGGTAGTTCTTGACCACGTCGGAAATGAACTGCTCGGCGTGCAGGTAGAGAACGCGGGCGTCAGGGCGGTCCTTCAGCAGTGCGTTGCCGACAGCGTGGATCAAATGAGTCTTGCCCAGGCCCACGCCGCCGTAAATGAACAGCGGGTTGTAGGTGATGCCGGGCGCGCCGGCGACGTGCAACGCCGCCGTGCGGGCCATCTGGTTGGCGCGGCCGGGCACGAGGGTGTCGAACGTCAGTTGCGGGTTGATGCGGTGCTTGGCCGACGCCGGCGCCTGCGACGGCAGCACGACGGCGGGCGCCGCAACGACGGGCTTGAGGGCAGCGCTGGGTTCCGTGCCTGGCGCCGCATTCGAGGCGGTCGAGGTCTGGGCGGCCGCTGCGGCCGGGGCGGCGACCGGCGCCGGAGCCATGCCGACCGGCTCGCGCGCCGACAGCGCCAGCTCCAGCCGCGTCGGGCGGCCGGCCAGCTCGGTCAGGATGGCCTCGATACGGGCCGCGTACTGGCGACGGATCCAGTCGCGCTTGAAGTGATTGGGCACGCGCAGCGTGGCCACCAGCGCGCTGGCGGCGTCGCTTCCCTCGCCGGCCACCGTAGCGGGCGGGAGCGGGCGGATCCAGGTGTTGAACTGCTGCTCGGGCAGCTCGGTGGCCAGGCGTTCACAGCCGCGGCGCCAGAGATCTGACGCCCACGTCGCTGCATCCAGTCCTGCCGCACCCATTGCCCGCACTTGCACCCCATCCGCCCCGTGTTCTTGTAGGCTCATTGTGGAAAACTCGTTTTCGAGCGGCTGGATTGTACGGAAGCGCCGCATGTCGAATCAGGGGTTATCCACAGATTTCTGAAAGGGGTCAATCCCTGGCAAACCCGGCTTGAGCAAGGCGACTTATTGACCGCTCCCGGCGCTTCTGCTGTAATCGCGGGTTTTCGCGCACTGCGGCGCAGGCCGCCTTGCGCTTTTTGCCGGGTACCAACCGCTGTGCCCGGGCTCAACAAACCCTCAAAGACCTCCAAAGGGGTTCCCCATGAAGCGTACCTATCAAGGCTCCAAGACCCGCCGCGCCCGCACTCACGGCTTCCTCGTGCGCATGAAGACCCGTGGCGGCCGTGCCGTCATCGCTGCGCGCCGCGCCAAGGGCCGCAAGCGCCTGGCAGTCTAAGGTCTTGTCACGCCTGGCGGCGCTCCCCGCGCCGCCCATTCCGGGCTCTCGATGATCGGTCGCATCCAACGCCCGGTGGATTTCGAGCGGGTGCTCGCCCGCCCGACGCGCGCTCGCAGCGCGCACTTCGCCTTGCACCACCTGTCCGCCAGTCCGGCGCCCAGTGCCTGGGTTGCCGCGCAGTTGCGCACAGCCTCGGCGAAGTTATCAACAGGCGAATCACAGCCTGCCCACACGCTTGTGGAACAAGTGCCGCTCGCCACACCTCAGCTGCCCGACGGCTGTTGGGTGGGCATGGTCGTGCCCAAGCGGCACGCCCGTCGGTCCGTGACGCGCCAGCTCTTGAAGCGGCAGATCCGCGCCGCATTTGCGGACCGCCCCGGCATGCCGCCGGGTTTGTGGGTCGTCCGCTTGCGCTCTCCGTTCGATCGTCAGCAATTCCCCAGCGCTGCGTCGGACGCGCTGCGCCACGCCGCGCGTGCGGAACTGGCCCAGCTGCTGGACCGTGCGATGACCTCCGGGGTCCGGGCATGAGCCTGGGCGGCACCGCGCCAGCCGCGTCCGCGAGCCCGAGCTGGCCTGCCCGCGCGCTGATGGCCGCCGTCCGTGGCTACCGGCTGCTGCTGAGCCCGTGGCTGGGCAATGCCTGTCGTTTCGAGCCGACCTGCTCCCGGTATTCGCTCGCGGCGCTGGAAAGGCACGGCGCGCTGGCCGGCACCTACCTGACCGTGCATCGCATCCTGCGCTGCAACCCGTGGTGCGACGGCGGGCACGACCCGGTGCCTGACAATCCGCCGCGGCTGTTCACCCGCCTCCTGTCCCCGTCCGTCGCGCATGGCGCGGCGCCTTCCCCGTCCGAGACTTCCCATGACTGATATTCGCCGCACCGTGCTGTGGGTGGTGTTCACGATGTCCCTCGTCCTGCTGTGGGACGGCTGGCAAAAGCACAACGGGCATCCGTCGATGTTCAGCCCCACGCCCAAGAGCGTGGCCACCGCCCCGGCCGCGACGCCGGCCTCGGGCAGCGTGCCGGCAGCCACCGCCGCTGCGGGCCAGTCCGCCGCACCGGCCACGACCACCGCCGCCGCGCCGTCCGAGAAGATTACCGTGCACACCGACGTGCTGACGGTCACGGTCGACACGCTGGGCGGCGACATCGTCCGCGCCGAGCTGCCGAAGTACCTCACCTCCTACGACCCGAGCGTGACGGACCAACTGCTGCAGATGGTGGGTCTGCAGAAAAAGCCCGACTTCCAGCCCCAGCCTGTCGTGCTGTTCAACGAAGGTCAGCATTACCGTGCGCAGACCGGTCTGGTCAGCGCCCAGGGCGCGCTGCCCGCGCACAACACGCCGATGACGGCCGTGCCGGGCGACCGCGACCTCAAGGCCGGTCAGGACGAGGTCAAGCTGCGCCTGGAGTCGCCCGAGGTCGGCGGCGTCAAGCTGGTCAAGACCTTCACGTTCAAGCGTGGCGCCTACACGGTGGATGTCAAGCACGAGGTCATGAACGTCGGCACCGCGCCGGTCACGCCGCAGGTCTACCTGCAGCTGGTGCGCGACGGCAGCACCGTCACTGGCGGCGCAGCCTTCACGCCCAGCTTCACGGGCCCGGCGGTCTACAACGACAAGAACAAGTTCCAGACGATCAAGTTCGAGGACATCGACAAGGACAAGGTCGACATCGAGAAGCAGGCCGCCGATGGCTGGGTGTCGATGATCCAGCACTACTTCGCCAGCGCCTGGCTCGTCAACGAACCGGGCAACCGCGAGTTCTTCGTGCGCAAGCAGCCCAACCACCTGTACGCCACCGGCCTCGTCTTCACGCTGCCGACGCTGGCCCCCAACGCCAGCACGACGCAGAGCGCCACGCTGTTCGCCGGCCCGCAGGAGGAGAACAACCTGGCTGCGCTGGCCCCGGGCCTGGAGCGCGTCAAGGACTACGGCAAGCTGACGATCCTCGCCGAGCCGCTGTTCTGGCTGCTGGACAAGCTGCACGGCTTCATCGGCAACTGGGGCTGGACGATCGTCGCCCTCGTCGTGCTGCTGAAGATCGCGCTGTACTGGCTCAACGCCAGTGCCTACAAGTCCATGGCGCGCATGAAAGCCGTGGCACCGCGCATCAACGAGCTGAAGGAGCGCTACAAGGACAAGCCGCAGGAGATGCAGCAGGAGATGATGAAGATCTACCGCGAGGAGAAGATCAACCCCATCGGCGGCTGCCTGCCCATCTTCCTGCAGATGCCCATCTTCATGGCGTTGTACTGGGTGCTGTTGAGCACCGTGGAGATGCGCCAAGCGCCGTGGATGCTGTGGATCACCGACCTGTCGGTGCGCGACCCGTACTTCATCCTGCCGCTGCTGATGATGGCCACCAGCCTGTTCCAGGTCTGGCTCAACCCGCCCGCGGGCGACCCGGTGCAGCAGAAGATGATGTGGATCATGCCGGTCGCGTTCGGCGTCATGTTCTTCGTCTTCCCGGCCGGCCTGGTGCTGTACTGGCTGACGAACAACATCCTGTCCATCGCGCAGCAGTGGATGATCAACAAACAGCTCGGCGTGAACTGAGTCACGCCGCCGAAACGGCCCCCGCTCGCGGGGGCTTTTTTTCGTGCGCCCGGCAGGGCGCACCTACTTGGAGGTGAAAGTCCTCTACGAGCCTGGCAAGGGGAATGGTCATCCACCAGCGACTCCAGCGTCTTATTTGAACCGCCGGATGCGGAACCGAGCGCGCGGTGGTGTGACAGGGCTGAGTGAGCAATCCCTCACCCTACTCGATGCCCGGCGCCGGCGCTTCAATGGCCCGGCGGGGGGCACCACGGCCCGGCCGGCCTCACGAGAGCGCCATCCGCCGGGCCTCCCCCCGCGCCAGCGTCTCAGTTCCCCCACCAGGTCCAGAGCACGCCGTACGGGCCAGACACCATCAGCCGGCCGGCCGGCGCGACCCACAGAGGGCTACGCAGCACGTAGCGCTTGCCGGTCAGGCGCTCGGTGATCTGCAGCTGGCAGACCGCACTGAACTGGTTGGCGTGCATCGAAGCCGGCGCAATAGCGTAGGTGACCGTGGTGGAGAAGTTGCCTTGTTTGTGCGTCAACGGCACGCCGTCTCGCACCAGCCCCAGCAGCGGGTCCTGCAGATCGGCCGCACAGGTCGGCGTGCTCGGGCCCTCGAAGCGGACGATCCAGTCGTCGCTGGACCCCACGTCCACCCCGCTGCCGTCGGCGCGGCGTAGCTGGGGCTGTAGCGTGTGGGCGCAGGCCTGCACGGTTTCCAGAGGCTTGGCCTCCAGATCGAAGACGGGTTGTTGCCAGCACGGCGTGCCGACGTTGAAGGCGGTCTGCACGTCCGGCGCCACGGCATCGACCGCCAGCACCAGCTGGTAGCCGGTGAGTTGCTCGGCCCCCGCGGGCAACGGCAGCAGCGCTAGGCCATCCACTGGCGCGGCGCCAGGCGTCGGGGGAGTAGGGGGCGGCCCAGGCTCCGTCGCCGGTGGCGCCTGGCAGGCGGCCAGGTCGCCACCGCTGCCCAGTGGCCAGGGCGCGGTGCTGCCGCTCGCCTGCATGTCACCGCTGCCCCGCCTGAGCTTGGCACCGGCCTCCAGGCTCAGCTCGGCCTTCCAGCCCACGCAGTTGTGCAGGCCATCGCTGACCACCTGGCCGCTGACGCCGAAATTCGCCCGCAGGCTGGCGCTCAGTGGCGCGATGGTCTCCAGCAGGCGAAGCTGCAGGTCCGGCCCGACCTTGAGCTGCAGGCCCAGGCTAGTGGTGGCCTTGGCCGGCGCTGGCGTGCCCGTCGGCGGTTGGCTCGCAGCGCTGCTGTCGATGGCGTTGCTGGACTGCAGCTGGCCGGACGCCGGGTCGTAATGCAGTGCTACATGCGCTCGCGTCTCGCCGTCGATGACGCGCATCTCCATCTTGGCGTCGCCGCTGGCCTGTGCCTGCAGCATCACCGGCACCTCCACCTGCGCCAGCCCCAGCGTCTGCGGGATCACGTAGCGAAAGCGCGCCAGCTCCAGGCCCTTGCTGGTGCTGCCGTCAGCGGCTGTCGTCTGCAGGTGCAGTTGCAGCGTCTGCGTAAAGCTCAGGTCGCCGGTGAGGTCGAAGGTCTTGAAGCCGCTGGCGGCCGTGAAATCCAGGTCCAGGTTGAGCTTCATCGCCAGCTGGCCCTTGTAGCTGACGCCCACCGGGCCCAGCGAACCCAGCTCGGCCGCGAAGCTGGTGCTGCCCGTGGCGCTCGCCATCGGCCGCGCTAGGCCGGCCGGCGCGGGTATAGCGCTGGCGTCCTGCATGCTGGCCTTCAGGCGCAGGCTGGCGAACACCTCGCCCAGCTCCGGTGCCCGCGTGCTGAGCCGCGAGCCGGTGGCGTCCACCGCGGTAACGACGTACGCCCGCCCTGCCACGATCAGCACCTGGCCCACCTGCGCACCCGGCGCCGCACTGAACTGCAGGCCGCCGTCGATGTCGCTCTGCAGCAGCTGCGGGGTGCCGGAGGCGGTACCGAGCTCGCGCACGCCCGGCTGGTAGGTGGCCTGAACGACGGTGTCGCCGCTGGCCGATGGCGGCACGGGCACGACCAGCGCGCTGGCCGGCTGAGGTTGTGGTGTCGTCGTCGGCGGCTCGGTGCCGCCGCCACCACCACAAGCGGCGAGCAGTGCGAGCAGCAGCGCCGCTGAAGAGCGACGGATCGGAGATGAGAACGAGATGATCATGGGCGGGCCTTCATGCGGCAGCGGGCGGCACGAGGCCGCCCGGTGGGGGAGAAGCGTCGTGCGACGGTGCTCAGCTGCTGACGAGCAGCGACACGAAGCCCTTGCTGCCCAGCGACGCATTGCCGCCCGTGGGTGTGCCCTGGATGACGATGACGTAGCGCGGCGTGCCGCCGGTGCGCGTCAGGCTGTAGGCATGCATTGCATAGCTGCCCGCCGCCTTGCCGGCAGCGCTGGGCACCGCCACGTCGCCCACCACGCCGAGGCCCGTGCCGCCGGACGCCAGCGCGGCGGCCACGTCCGGTGCCGCGATCGCGAAGCTGGCCGCGCCGGTGGGCGAGAGGGTCAGCGAACCGTCGGCGTTCACCACCGCGTTGTCATTGGCCTGTGGCGTGACCTTGGCGATGTCGCCGGTAGGGGCACTGCCGGTGAACTGGCAGTCTTCGGCCGCATAGAGCCGCGTGCCGGCGGGGATGTCCGTGGCCTTGGCCAGCACCGTCGCGGTCGGCGCCACCATGACCATCATGCTCTTGGCATAGCCGCCGATGCTGGCGCCGTTCACGTCCTGACGCACTACCGAGCACTGCTGCATCAGCCGGCCATCGGCGCCCGGCGCCAGCCAGCTCAAATCAGCCGCCGGCACGATGGCGCTCTTGAGGCTGACGCTGTCGGTGCCCAGCGTGACCGTCGTCTCGCCACCGCCGAACGCGCCGCGGAAGTTCACCGAGCCCGTGGCGACCATGCCCTGCGTGGCCGACACCGAGGCCACCGTGTTGCCGCCGATGTTCAGGCCCGTGCCGTAGAGCGCGTAGACGTCGTAGCGGGCGTACGGAAAGCTGGTGGCGTTGCCGCCCGACGAGCTGCCCGAGCCGGAACCCGTGGAGCCCCCCGACCCTGCGCCGCCTCCCGACGACCCGCCGCTGCCCGAACCGGCGCCCGTGCTGCCGCCGGCGGAACCCGCACTACTGCCAGCCCCGTCACTGCCGCCGCCACAGGCCGCCAGCGCAGCCGCCACCACCAGGCCCAGTGCCAGGGTCGAAATCTTCTTCATTGCCAGTTCTCCTTCGTTGCGCAATGCGGCCCGGGCGTCATGCCGGGGCCTCCATCCGCATTCACGAGAACGGGCGCCGAAAAGCGTCACGGCCGCTGGAGCAGCCGGCTCAGTCTTCTCGTAGCAGTCCCAAGGGTGTGGCGAATCCGGACTCCGCGTCGGCATCCAGCAACTGCACACGCAGGCGCCGGGCCAGGGCGCGACTGGGTTCGTCAAGTGCCTGCCGCGCGCGCAGGTCTGCCCAAGCCTGCGCGCGAGCGGTGACGATGCTGGTGTCGTCCAGGCTCAGCACCTGCTTCCAGTGCGCGACGGCGTCTTCGACTTGCCCTTTAGCGGCGAGCCATTCGCCCTCCCGCAGCCACAGCACGGCGTGGCGCGCCGGGACCTGCGCGAAGAACTGACTCGCAACAGCCCGCCCCTGGTCGAGCAGTGCACGGGCACGACCCAGGTCGCCGACATGGATCGCCTCTGCGGCGCAGGCCTGCTGCACTCTGAGCCGAAGCGCCGGCTGCGGCGCCTGGACGTCGCTGCCCCAGCGCGCGCAGCCTTCGCGCAACGCAGCCCAATCGCCGGACTGCTGGGCCACGTCGAGCGCGGTGGCCTCCACTGTGAGGCCGAAAGCGAGCATGGCCCGGTTGGCCGGCAGGGTGGCAATACGCCGTGCCTCGTCGACGTGGGCCCGTGCCTCGTCGACATGGCCTGCCGCCATGGCCAGCAGCGCCAGATTCGCCTCACCGCGCGCAAGGATCACCACGTCAGGCCCCATCGTCTTGCGCAGCACCTGCAGGCCATGCCGGATCAGGCGATCGGCTTCTTTCGGGCGCAGCGTGAACAGCGCCAGCTGACCCACCTGATCCTCGGAGGCAGCGGTCTTCCAGTCTTCCGCGCCGCGCTGTGCGCGGTTGGCCGCCACGCCCTGCATGCCGGCCTGGTAGGCAGCTTCCATGTCCCCGCGGCCAAGATGGGCGACCAGCAGCTGCTCGTAGACAACGCCCAGCAGGTTGGGGCCGGGCAGCGGTGCCAGCAGGCGAGCTGCGGTCACCAGATGGTCGATGTCTGCAGCCCCCGGAGCGTGCAGCCGAGCGCCGAAGCCGCCGAGTGTGAGATGGGCCAGCGCAAGCCGCTGAGGATCGCGCTCCCCCAGGGCTTGATAGATCGCCAAGGCCTCGGTCGCCGCCTTGAAACCGTCTTCATAAAGGCCGGCGCTTTCCCACAGGTCGCGCTGGCCCAGCAGCGCATCCGCATAGGCGCGGCTCTGCGTACCGTGGAGTGCGCGGGCCTGGCGGACGCGTTCCTCGGCCAGCTGACGAGACAGGTCTGGCAAGCCGAGTTGCTGGGTGAGCGTGCTCAAGTCGATCAGCAGCTGCTCGCGCGCGAGCGGCTCATCGTGAAGTGAGCCCAGGACACGTCGGGCGCCGTCCTCGATCAGTTCGCGAGCCGGAAGATCGCGGTGGCGGGTGTCGGGCTGCGCTTCGCGCAGCGGGTTGAACAGCCCGGTCAGGAACTCGTACATCGCGCCCGAGCGCCGCGCCTCCTGTCGCGCCTCGCGCGCCGCGTACAGCGCCCACCCCGTCGTCCCCACCAGCGCCAGTACCGCCAGCGTGGATACGCCTACCGCCCAACGATTCCGCGCGATGAGGCGAGCCGCGCGGTAGCGCCACGATGGGGGCCGGGCGCCCACGGCCTCGCCGGCGAGGTGGCGGCGCATGTCGGCGGCGAGTGCGTCCATCGTCGCGTAGCGGCACGCCGGCTCCTTGGCCAGCGCCTTGGCTACGATGGCGTCCAGGTCGCCGCGTAGTGCCTTGCGGGTGGCGGCGTCGGTCGCTGCCGTGGACAGCAGCGGCGGCTCGGCTTCCAGCACCGCGCATTCCAATGCGTGCCGCGAGGCCGGTGCCGCGGCGGCGTAGGGGCTGGCGCCGGCGAGCAGCCGGTAGGCCAGCACGCCGAAGGCGTAGACGTCGCTGGCGATGCCCGGCTCCTCGCCGCGCACCTGTTCGGGCGACGCGTACTCAGGTGTCATCGGCCGCTGCCCCAGCTGCGTCAGCGCGGCCTCGCCGTCGGCCGAGGCCAGGCTGCGCGCGATGCCGAAGTCCAGCAGCCGCACCTGGCCGTCGTCCTGCACCATGACGTTGGCGGGCTTGATGTCCCGGTGCAGCACCAGGCGGCTGTGCGCGTACTGCAGCGCATCGGCCACCTGCAGCAGCAGGCCCACGCGCTCGCGCACGCTGGCCTGGCGGGCGTCGCACCAGGCCAGCACGTCGCGGCCCTGCACGCATTCCATCGCCAGCCAGGGCAGGCCGTTGGCGTCAACGCCGGCGTCGTACAGCCGCGCTATGCCGGCGTGCTGCAGCCGCGCTAGCAGGTCGCGTTCGCGCTTGAGGCGCTCCAGCCAGCCGGGCGCCGGGCTGTGCGGCAGCTTGAGCGCCACCTCGCGCTGGAAGTCGCCGCTGTGCGGCTGCGCGCGCCACACGCTGGCCATGCCGCCACGGCCCAGTTCCTCCACCAGTACCCAGGGGCCCACCTTCTGGGCGGCCTGCCACTGGGGCGCGTCGGCAACGGGGCCCTCGGTTCCGCCGGTCAGGCTGGCGGCCCGGCTCAGGAAGCCGGCGTCGGCCGCCGCGGCCTCGGCCTGCAGCAGCCGCTCCAGCGTCGGGCGCCAGCGTTGCTGCGCGGGCACCAAGTTGTCGAGGAACCGCTGCCGCTCGTCAGGCGGCAGTGCGAGGGCGGCATCGAGCAGCGGCTCGACGGTGAGCCAGTCGTCGGGAGAAAGTGCCAGCATGGGAGAGGGCGGCGCCGGGCGCCGCGGAGCGGGGTCAGTCGTTCAGGGAGGCCCACAGCAGCGCACGCGCCTTCTGCCAGTCGCGCTGCACGGTGCGGCGCGACTGGCCCAGCGCCTCGGCGCATTCGGTCTCTTCCAGGCCGACGAAGAAGCGCAGCTCGACGAGCCGGGCCAGGCGCGGGTCCTGGCGCTCGAGGTCTGTCAGCGCGTCGTGGATCTGCAGGTATTCGTCGTCGCGGTGGGCCAGCGTCGGCAGCTCGTCCAGCGGCACATGGGTGGCGCCGCCGCCGCGCTGCTGGGTCTGCCGGGCGCGCGCATAGTCGACGACGATGGAGCGCATCACCGTCGCCGCATAGGCCATGAAATGAGCCGGCTCCAGCGACTGCCAGCCCGGCGTGCGGGCCAGCTTGAGCCAGCCTTCGTGCACAAGGTCGGTGGTATGCAGCAGCGTCATCGGGCCGCTGCGGCGTAGCCGCTGTCGGGCCAGTTGACGCAGCTCGCGGTAGAGCTCGTCCCGCAGCGCCGGGTCCAGGGTGGGGAGCGGGGAAGAATCGATCGTGTTCACTGGCGGTGGCGGGGGATCGGGGGCGGCTGCCGGAGGTTCGACAATCCCGCCATGCTGTCTCGCCATGCCGACCCCATCGCCGCCATCGCCACCGCTCCCGGACGGGGTGCGGTCGGCATCGTCAGGGTGTCGTCACCGCAAGACCTGTCCCCATTGATCTTAGCGGTCTGCGGCCGACCGCTTCGGCCGCGCGAGGCGACCTACCTGCCGTTTCGCGATGCCTCCGGCCAGGCCATCGACCAGGGCCTGGCGCTGCACTTCCCGGCGCCGCATTCCTACACCGGCGAGCATGTGCTGGAGCTGCAGGCGCATGGCGGCGCGGTCGTCATGCAGCTGCTGCTGGCGCGGGTCATCGAGGCCGGCCAGGACGTGCGGCTCGCCGAGCCCGGCGAGTTCACGCAGCGCGCGTTTCTGAACGGCAAGCTTGATCTGGCCCAGGCCGAGGCCGTGGCGGACCTCATCGACGCCAGCACGGAGGCCGCCGCTCGCAGTGCCAGCCGCGCTTTGGGCGGGGCGCTGAGCCACGAGGTCGGCGTGCTGCGCGACCAGCTCATCCAGCTGCGCATGCTCGTTGAGGCGACGCTGGACTTCCCCGAGGAGGAGATCGACTTCCTCGAAAAGGCCGACGCCTTTGGCCGGCTGGACCGGCTGACCGCGCAACTGAGCGCCGTGCAGGACCGCACGCGCCAGGGCGCGCTGCTGCGCGACGGGCTGAAGGTCGTGCTGGCAGGTCAGCCCAACGTGGGCAAGAGTTCGCTGCTGAATGCGCTGGCCGGCGCCGAGCTGGCCATCGTCACGCCCATCCCCGGCACGACGCGCGACAAAGTCAGCCAGACCATCCAGATCGAAGGCGTGCCGCTGCACATCACCGACACGGCCGGACTGCGTGACGCCACGGCCGACGAAGTGGAGCGCATAGGCGTGTCGCGGTCGTGGGACGCGATCGCCGACGCCGACGTCGTGCTGTTCCTGCACGACCTGGGCCGCGTCGGTCAGGCTGACTATGAGGCCGAGGACGAGCGCATCCGCGCGCGGCTGGCCGGGGTGGACGCGGGCCGCGTCGTGCAGGTGTTCAACAAGACGGACCTGGGCGCCGCACCGGCGGGCGAGATCGCTTTGAGCCTGAAGACCGGCGATGGGCTGGAGACGCTGCGCCGGCGGCTGTTGCAGACGGCCGGCTGGCAGGCCGTGCCCGAGGGTTTGTTCATTGCCCGCGAGCGCCATGTGCAGGCGCTTGCCCGCACGGCCGAGCACCTGGCGTTGGCCCGTGCCATCGCCCAGCAGCGCGACGCGGCGCTGGACCTGCTGGCCGAGGAGCTGCGGCTGGCACACGACGCGCTGGGTGAGATCACCGGCGCTTTCTCAGCCGACGAGCTGCTCGGCGTCATCTTCAGCAGCTTCTGCATCGGAAAGTAAGCTGTGCGGCGCAGGTCATGATTTCGCTCGACATCTCGACGGTGCTGTTCCTCTACCAGTCGTCGTTGCTGGTGGGGGCGGCCGCCTTTCTGCTGAACCGGCGTCAGACCGGGCCGACGCGCGGGCTGGGCATGGTGTCGGCTGCGCTGGGCATCCTGGGCATCGGGGCTGCGCTGGCGAGTCTTGGCGAGCAGGCCCGGCTGCCCCGGCACCTCTGGACGCTGGCCACGCTGTGCTCCGGCCTGTGGGGGCATGCGCTGCTGGCGGCGGGGCTGGCCTGCCTGAGCCAGGGGCGTCCGCCCCGGCACTGGAAGCTGCTGTGGCTGTGGCCCGCGCCGTTCTGGCTGTTGGCGGCGCTGACACAGTTCCATTTGCACAACCCGTCGCGCGCCATCGCCTTCCATTTGAACGCGGCGGTTTGCCTGGCACTGGCCGCCTGGGTGATCTGGCGCGGCCGGCGGCTGGAGCCGCTGCCTTCGCGCGAGCCGCTCGCGCTGGTGCTGCTCGCCACGTCGCTGTCCTTCGCCGCCGGCGCGGCCGTCATCCGGTGGGTAGACGCGTTCGTGCCCTGGCTGGCGCTGGAGTTCTTCGTCCAGATCCTCGGTAATTTCTCGCTGGTCATCCTCGTCGGTGGCATGACGACCGATCGCGCCGAGGCGCATCTGCGCCGGCAGGCCTGCCTCGATCCGCTGACCGGCATCGGCAACCGCCGCTGGCTGGCGGACAGCGTGCCCGCCACGCTGAAAGTCGGCGACACGGTGCTGTGTCTGGACCTGGACCACTTCAAGCAGATCAACGACCTGCACGGGCACGCGGGGGGCGACCTGGTGCTGGTGGCTGCCGCCAACGTGCTCCGCGAGGGCCTGCGGCAAGGTGACTGCCTCGCCCGCGTGGGCGGCGAGGAGTTCGTGCTGTTTCTGCCGGAGCTGGACGAGCGTCAGGCTTTGCTCTTGGCGGAGCGGTTGCGTGCGGCCATCGAGACGCTGGCCGTGCCCTACCGCGGACAGGTAGTTGCGGTCACCGCCAGCCTCGGCATCGCGCGGTGCGGGCAGGCGGGGCAGGACTGGCAGGAACTGCACCACGCGGCCGACACGGCGCTGTACGCCGCCAAGCAGGCGGGCCGCAACCGGGTGCAGCTGGCCGGGGCGGAGAGCCGGACGACTTGAGGGGGGCGCCGGCTCGTTGGCCCGCCGTCAGCGAGCGGTCAGGCAGCCGTTACGGTTCTTTCAAATCGGCGTCGTCCGGGGCGGCCGCTGATGCGTTCCTGATGCACCGGGCCGCACAGTGGCCCCGTTGCATCACGAGGAGGACGCATGCGACGCCTTCAACACTTCAGCTTCACGGCCACCGAGATGGCCCCGCGCACGCCGGCGCTGCCGGCCAAGGCCGCCGCCGCGCCGCAGCCGCGCGACGAGATGTGGCGCTCGCGCCGCGTGCTGTCGGGCTCGGACTGGATGGAGGCCTGGGTGCGCAAGCCCGGCCCGAGATAGGTCAGTCGTCGTTGAACAGAGCGTCGGCCACGACCAGTCCCTCGCCCACCGTCACGCCGAACAGGCTGCCGGACAGCGGCTGGGCCATCAGCTCGGCGGTGCTCAGGCCCGCGCGGGCGGTGGTGACGAACAGCTGGTCGCCGTTCGGGCCGCCGAGCGCCGGGCACGTGGGGTTGCTGACAGGCACCGGGTAGCGGCCTAGCAGCCGGCCATCCGGCGCATAGCGAGCAATGGCGGCGTTGCCCCATTCGGCGTTCCACAGGCAGCCCTTGGCGTCGATGATGGAGCCGTCGGGCGAGCAGCCGTCGAAGTCCTTCTTCACGAACAGCCGCGGCTCCGAGACGCGCGCCGTCGCGGCGTCGTAGTCGCAGACGAGGATACGCGGGTGCATCGTGTCGCAGTAGTACATGCGCCGGCCGTCCAGGCTGAAGCAGACGCTGTTGGCGATGGCAACGCCATCCAGCGGCAGGCGGCGCAGGCCGTGGGCGGTGGAGTACTGGTAGAAGCTGCCGATGGGCTGGCGCGGGTCGCCTTCGTCCAGCGTGCCGAAGACGAAGTTGCCGCTTCGGTCGCAGCGGCCGTCGTTGGCGCGCGTGGTGGGCAGGTGGGCCTCGAGCGGCGCCAGCTCCTCGGGCTGCACTTCGAAGCTGCCGGTGGCCTGCAGGTCCGGGATGCGCAGCCGCGCGACGCGCTTGGCCAGCGCCAGCAGCAGTGCGCCGGAGCGGCAGTGTGTGAAACAACCCACGCGCTCCGCAAAGCGCAGCACCAGCGTCGTGCTGGCGCCGGGCGTCCACGCGTTGACGGTGCGGCCTTCGATGTCCGTCCACCACCAGCGGCCGCTGGGTGCGTGCCATTGCAGGCCTTCGCCGAGCGTGGCGGACTGGGTGAGCGCGGGGGTCAGCGTGGGCAGGGCGGTGTCAGGCGTCATGGGCGGTGTCTTCCAGGCGGGCCAGCTGCGAGCGGGCCTGCTTGCGGGCGATGGCTGCGGCGTGGCGGCGCCGCTCTTCGGGGGTGAAGGGACGCAGCGGCGGCACGGGCACGGGCTTGTTGTCGTCGCCCACAGCCACCATCGTGAAGTAGCAGCTGTTGACGTGCCGCGTCTCCTGCGTTCGGATGTTCTGCGCAACGACCTTGATGCCCACTTCCATCGACGACGTGCCGGTGTGGTTCACGCTGGCCAGGAAGGTCACCAGCTCGCCGACGTGGATGGGCTGGCGGAAGATGACGCGGTCCACCGACAGCGTGACGACATAGCGCCCCGCGTAGCGGCTGCCGCAGGCGTAGGCGACCTGGTCCAGCAGCTTCAGCAGGTTGCCGCCGTGGACGTTGCCGGCGAAGTTGGCGGTGTCCGGCGTCATCAGCACCGTCATCGTCAGTTGGTGGGCGGGCAGGTCCATGGCATCACCGTGTCAGCGAAAGACGTGGATTGTCGTGCTGCGGAAAACTTCGCCCGGCCGCAGCACGGTCGTCGGCCAGTCGGTGCTGGCCGCGTGGTGCGGAGAGTCCGGGTGGTGCTGGGTCTCCAGGCACAGGCCATCACCCTGGCGGTAGATGCGCCCGCCGGGGCCGGCCAGGCTGCCGTCAAGGAAGTTGCCGGAATAGAACTGCACGGCCGGCTCGGTGGTGAGCACGTCCATGCTGCGGCCCGACAGCGGGTCCTGCAGCGTCGCGGCCGCGCGCAGGCCGTCGGCATCGGGCGCGCCGTCGAGCAGCCAGTTATGGTCGTAGCCCTTGGCGAGCAGCAGCTGCGGGTGCGCGCGGCGGATGCGTTCGCCGATGCGCGTCGCGTTGCGGAAGTCGAACGGCGTGCCGTCGACAGGCGCGTGCCGCTGCGGGATTAGGTACTTGTCGACCTCGCTGTAGCGGGACGCCGGCAGCGTCAGCCGGTGGTCCAGCACGCTGCCGTCGCCGGCGAGGTTGAAGTAGTCGTGGTGCGTCAGGTTGACGACGGTGGCGCGGTCGGTCGTCGCGTCGTAGTCGATGCGCCAGGCGTTGCGCGTGGCGCTGACCGCGTAGCGCACCGTCACGCGCAGCTCGCCGGGGAAGCCCTGGTCCCCCTGCGGGCTGGACAGGTGCAGACGCAGCGCCTGGGCCTCGCCGGGCAGGGGCTCGACGGGCTCGGCCTGCCAGAGTCGGTGGCCGAAGCCCTCGACACCGCCGTGCAGGCAGTTGGGGCCATCGTTGCGGCTGAGTGTGTGCGTGTGGCCGTCCAGCTCGAAGCTCGCGCCGGCGATGCGGTTGCCGTAGCGGCCGACGATGATGCCGAAGGACGGGTTGCGGTGGACGTAGTCGTCCAGGTTGTCGAAGCCCAGCACGACGTTGCCGCTGGCGCCATGCGCATCCGGCACCCACAGACCGGTGACGATGCCGCCCAGCGTGATCGCGGTCAGCTGCAGGCCCAGGCCGTTGCTCAGCGTGTATTCATGGACGGCCCGGCCGTCGGGCAGGCGGCCGTATTCGCGGCAGGCCGGCGTCATGCCGGCTCCTGAACGCGAGGGCATGGCACGGCGCGAGTCATCAGGGGCGGTCTCCGGTGGGGGGCCGGTCGGCCGTCGTGGCCGCCGAGTGCGCGCCATTATTAGTCATACTTTTTTGCGTGCAACCACGCGTGGTGACGGGTTTACCCCAATCTTCAGTCTCAAATAGTCATACTTTAATGAGCAGCCATTGCCGGCGCTGCCTGCCGGTGCGCGCCGTCGCCGGCGCGGTCATTCCAAACGCCCACGAGACAAGGGACCGCCCATGAGCGCCTCCACCGCCTCCCGCCCGACCCGCCCGTACCGCGGTGTCTTCCCGGTCGTGCCGACCATCTTCCACGCCGACGGCGGCCTGGATCTGGCCGGCCAGCTGCGCTGCATCGACTTCATGATTGACGCCGGCTCCACGGGCCTGTGCATCCTCGCCAACTTCTCCGAGCAGTTCGTGCTGTCGGACGCCGAGCGCGAGACGCTGACGCGGGCCATCCTGGAACACGTCGCCGGCCGCGTGCCTGTCATCGTCACGACGACGCACTACGCGACGCAGATCTGCATCGAGCGCAGCCGGCTCGCGCAAGAACTCGGCGCGGCGATGGTCATGGTGATGCCGCCGTATCACGGGGCCACGTTCCGCGTGTCCGAAGGGCAGATCGAGAGCTTCTACCAGCGGCTGTCGGACGCCATCGACATCCCCATCATGATCCAGGACGCGCCCGTGGCCGGCACGCCGCTGTCGGTGCCGCTGCTGGCGCGCATGGCACAGAACATCGCCAACGTGAAGTACTTCAAGCTGGAGATGCCGCAGGCCGCCAGCAAGATGCGCGAGCTGATCCGCGTGGGCGGCGCCGCCATCGAGGGACCGTGGGACGGCGAGGAGGCCATCACGCTGCTGGCAGACCTGGACGCCGGTGCGACCGGCGCGATGACCGGCGGCGGCTATCCCGACGGCATCCGCAAGATCGTCGACGCATATCACGCCGGTGACCGCGAGACCGCCGTGCTGGAGTACGGCCGCTGGCTGCCGCTGATCAACTACGAGAACCGCCAGGGCGGCATCCTGACCGCCAAGGCGCTGATGAAGGAAGGTGGCGTCATCAAGAGCGACGCGCCGCGCCACCCCTTCCCCGAGATGAGCCCCGAGGTGCGCGCCGGCCTGCTGGACGCCGCCCGCCGGCTGGACCCGCTCGTCCTGCGCTGGGGTCGATAGACGACCCTCTACCGGCTTCGCCGGCCCCCTCAAGGGGCGTCGCCGATGGCCCGGCCAAGCCGGTTCCATGGCGGCCGCGCGAGGACCGGCGCCGCTGCGCCGGGCTCCCACATCCTTGTCACCCACGTTGTCTGCAAGGCCTTCACCATGCGCCTCATTGCCTCCCTCCTGCTCGCGCTGCCCGCCCTGGCCCAGGCTCTCAGCAGCCCCGATGGCCAGTTGCAGGTCGACGTGACCGTCAACGCCGACCAGCAGCTCGTCTACACGGTGCAGCGCGCCGGCCAGCCGGTGCTGCTGGCCTCGCGGCTGGGGCTGGTGCTGGCCGAAGCCGACTTCTCCACCGGCCTCAAGCTCGTGGCCACCTCGTCCGTGGCGCCGCACCGCGAGCACTACCGGCTGGTCACCGGCAAGCGCAGCAGCGTGGACGTGCGCGCCAACGAGCAGCGCTTCACCGTCGCCAACGCTGCTGGCCAGGAACTGGTGCTGACTCTGCGCGCCGCCAATGACGGCGTGGGACTGCGCTACACGGTGCCGGGGGCCGGCGCCAAGCACTTCAAGGAGGAGCTGACGAGCTTCGCCTTCGCGCCCGAGGCGCGGGCCTGGTTGCAGCCGATGTCCGTCGCCAAGACCGGCTGGAAGCGCACCAACCCGTCGTACGAGGAGCACTACCAGGTGGACATCCCCGTCGGCACGCCGGCGCCGTCGCATGCAGGCTGGGTCTTCCCGGCGCTGTTCCGCAGCGGCGCGAACTGGGTGGCGCTGACCGAGGCCGGCATGGACGGCCGCTTCCACGCATCGCGCCTGCAGGCCGACTCGACCCGCGGCATCTACCGCATCGGCGTGCCGGAGGCGAGCGAGGTCTTCACCGGCGGGGGCCTGCTGGCTGAAGGCGACGGCCCGCTGACGACGCCCTGGCGCGTGCTGGCGATCGGCCCGCTGAAGACGGTCATGGAGTCCACGCTCGGCACCGACTTCGCGCCGCCCGCGGCTGCCGCCGTCGACTGGCGCTGGGTGAAGCCCGGCGCCGCCTCATGGAGCTGGGCGATCCTGAAGGACGATGGCACCGTCTTCGACGTGCAGAAGCGCTTCATCGACTACGCTGCCGACATGCGCTGGCCCTACACGCTGGTGGATGCCGACTGGGATCAGAAGATCGGCGACGCGAAGATGAAGGAACTGGCGACCTACGCCAAGTCCAAGGGCGTGTCGCTGCTGGCCTGGTACAACTCCTCGGGCGACTGGAACGAGACGCCCTATACGCCCAAGAGCGCGCTGCTGACGCCGGCCGACCGCGCGCGCGAGTTCGCACGGCTCAAGGCCATCGGCGTCGCCGGCATGAAGATCGACTTCTTCGGCGGCGACGGTGCCTCCATGCAGGCCTACTACCTGGACCTGCTGAAGGAAACCGCAGCCGCCGGCCTGCTGCTGAACTTCCACGGCGCGACGCTGCCGCGCGGATGGGCCCGCACCTATCCGAACCTGCTGACGACCGAGGCCGTGAAGGGCTTCGAGTTCACCACCTTCAGCCAGGGCGACCAGGACCAGGTCGCCCGCCACGCCGCGATGCTGCCGTTCGCGCGCAATCTGTTCGACCCCATGGACTTCACGCCCATGGTGTTCGCCGACATCCCCAACATCAAGCGCGCCACGCGCAACGGCCTGGAGCTGGCCGAGGCGGTGATCTTCTTGTCGGGCATCCAGCACTACGCCGAGACGCCTGACGGCATGGCCACTGTGCCGGCCGCCGTGAAGCAGCTGCTGCGCGAGCTGCCGAGGCAGTGGGACGAGGTGCGCTTTCTCGACGGCGAGCCTGGCAAGTTCGTCGTGCTGGCCCGGCGCGCCGGCAAGCAATGGTTCATCGCCGGACTCAACGGCGAGGACACCCCGCGCGAGCTGACGCTGGACCTCGGCTGGCTGGGCCGGCGCGCGGGCCAGCTCATCACTGACGGCGACGGCCCGCGGGACTTCGCCGTGCAGCGCATCGCCGGTCCCACCGCGCGACTGACGCTGGCGCCCCGCGGCGGTTTCGTGGCCCGCTGGCGCTGATGCTCACGGGCACACCTCGCATGCGCAGCCGGGCCGACCACGCCACCTACGCCGCCCAGGCTGAGGGCAAGAGCCGACACGCCCTCATCGTCAGCGAGCTGGGGCTGGCCATCGTGGGCGGCAAGCTCAAGCCCGGTGACAAGCTGCCGCCCGAGCCGCAGCTGCTGGAGCGCTACGAGATCAGCCGGCCCGTGATGCGCGAGGCCGTGCGCGTGCTCGTCGCCAAGGGGCTGGTCGTGTCGCGCCAGCGGGCCGGCGCCATCGTGCGGCCCCGCAACGAATGGCACCTGCTGGACCCGGACGTGCTGTACTGGCTCATCCAGGCCCAGCCGCAGCGCGACTTCGTGCAGACACTGCTGGAAGTTCGCCGCATCTTCGAACCCGCCGCCGCCGCGCTGGCCGCTCGCGTCGCGACGGACGGGCAGCTGCAGTCCATCGCGGCTGCCTACGCCGGCATGGCCGCCGCCCGCACGACGGCCGAGCTGCTGGAGCCCGACCTGGCTTTCCACCGCCGCATCGCCGAGGCCACCGGCAACGACCTACTCGCCTACATCGGCAACATGCTGTCGCTGGCGCTGCGCGAGTCCATCATCCTGTCCAGCCAGCTGCCCAACACGCACGAGCTGTCGCTGCCGCGGCACAAGGCCATCCTGACCGCGCTGCAGGCGCGAGACGCCCTCGGCGCCCGCCAGGCCACCCTGCTGCAGCTCGAAGAGACGGGTGACGACATCGACACCGTGCTGGCGGCCGATGGCCGCGTCAATCTCGCCTGAGGAGGGGGAACTGCCATGGTCCACGACGACGACGAAGACGCGCTGACCGACGCCAGCCCCAACCCGAACTGGTTCCTGCGCGCGCGGCTGAAAACGCGCCAGTTGCTGCTGCTCATCGCGCTGGACGACGAGCGCAACATCCACCGCGCCGCCGACGTGCTGTGCATGACGCAGCCGGCCGCGTCCAAGCAGCTGAAGGACCTCGAGGACATGCTGGACGTGAAGCTCTTCGAGCGCCACCCGCGCGGCATGGAGCCCACGCTGTACGGCGAGACGATGATCCGCCACGCCCGCATGGCGCTCACGTCGCTGTCGGCTGCGCACGAGGACATCGTGTCGCTGAAGAACGGCCTGGCCGGCCAGGTCGAGGTCGGCGTCATCATGACCCCGGCCATGGGCCTGCTGCCGCGCGCAATCGCGCGCATCAAGCAGCAGGCGCCCAAGCTGCGCATCGGCGTGCACGTGGAGAGCAGCAAGGTGCTTCTGGCCATGCTGCAGCGGGGCACGCTGGACTTCATGATCGGCCGCATCGTTGAGGAGGAAAGCGCCGCCGGCCTGCACTACGAGGAGCTGGCCGTCGAGCCGGTCTGCGCCGTCGCGCGCGTGGGCCATCCGCTGGCCCGCGTCGACAACCTGAAGCTCGCCGACCTGGCCGACCAGCCGTGGATACTGCCACCGCCCGGCAGCATCCTGCGTCACCGTTGGGAGCTGATGTTCCGCCGCGCCGCGCTGGAGCCGCCAGGCAACGTCGTGGACACGACGGCGCTGCTGTTGATCACGGCGCTGCTGCAGCAGACCGACGCGCTGCATGTGATGCCGGTGGAGGTGGCGCGCTACTACGCGTCGCTGAAGGTGCTGGCCATCCTGCCCATCGAACTGCCGTGCCGGATGGATGCCTTCGGCATCATCACGCGCGAAGGGCATCTGATGTCGCCCGGCGCTCGGCAGCTGCTGCACGAAGTGCGGCTGGGCGCGCGCGACCTGTACTGAGCCGCCTCAGGCGTCGTCGGGCTCGCCGAAGGCCGCCTGGAAAGCGTCGGCGAATTCGGCCGACGCGCTGAACGTCAGCGTGACCGTCACCCAGCCGCCGGCCTCGTGCTGCACGAGCAGCTCGTGGTCCCAGTCGAAGCCGTCCTCCACCGGGCCCTGGCGGCCACCGAACTGGACCTGCGCCCAGGCCACCACCCGCGACACCTCGGCCATCACGGCCGGGTGCTCGGTCTCACGCGTGGAGGCCATGGCCTCCAGCGTGAAGACGCCATCGGAACCGTCGCTGAGGTCGAAGAGGAGGTGGGGCATCGGCGGAGTGTCGCTTCGGCACACCCCACCTTAGGGTCAGCGCGTCAGTTCGCCGCCTGACGGTCGCAGGACACGCGCGGATTCCAGTCCGAGAAGCTGCCGCTCGGGTTGTCCTCCCAGGCCCAGACATGCAGCTCGTAGAAGCTGGGCAGCGCATAGCGGTTGGGCTCGCCGACGAAATTCGCCAGGTGCCCGTCCACCGACGGCGCCGTGCCGGCCGGGTTGCGGCTGGCCCACTCGCTGGCGAGCACGAGGTACTCGACGCCCACCAGCCGGTAGCCGCCGCCGCGCTGCGGTTCGTAGATCAGCAGCTCCGGCTCGTCGGCCTTCAACGCGCCGTCGTGCAGGCGATCGGGCTTCAGGAAGTGGACGCCCATGGCACCTTCGTTCGGGCCGCTGACGCAGGGCGTCGCCGGTACCCAGCCTTCGCCGAGTGCCACGTTGATGTCGAGGTAGCGGCGCGTGGCGACCCGCACCTTGTTCACCAGCGGCGAGGACGACGGCAGGCGGTCCCCCGGGCCGCCGCCATGCACATGGCTGGCCGACGCCGGCTCAGCAGCCGGGCCTGCAACCGCGCAGCCCGTGGCGATGGCCGCGGCGGCCAGCAGCGCCAGGCGGCGAGCGACCCGCCGGCAGCGGGACCCGGGCCTGGCCTGCGGCGCGTGGGTCGTGTGAGAGGAGATGGCGCCGCTGCCGGCGAGTGAATCGAGAGAACGATGAGAGAGGTCCATGGGGTTCCTGTCCGCCGGTTCGGCGATGGGTGGGCACGTCGCGGCGCCGTGACCCCGGCGACCGCACGCGAGCCGCAGTGGCCTGAAGCCATCAGTGGTGCGCTCCTGGCAAATCGAGATCCGCCGCCCGAACCCGACATCGGTACCGCGTGAATCAGGCCGGCCCCCTGGGGCCGGGGGGGCTTGTCCGGCTGCCGGCTGCGAATCCGATCTCAAGAAGGTCGAACCCTCAGGGCCCGCGCCGCGGTGCCGGGGTTCGGCGCTGCCGCGGCGGATGCCATGCCTCCCTTCTTCGAGTTCTCCTGCCTCGTCCAACCGCATGTCGCGCTGGCGCTGGCGCTCATCTACACCACCGCCTCGGTCTTCAGCGGCTTGTCCGGCTTCGGCTTCTCGGCCATCGGCTGCTTGAGCCTGCTGGTGCTGCCACCGCCGCTGGCCGTGGCGCTGCTGATGGGCCTGTCGCTGCTGACGCAGCTGGCCAGCTTCGGCTCGCTGCGGCGGGAGCTGCGGCAGCACTTGGGGCCGTGGCGCCGGCGTGACGGCGTGTTGCCCTACCTCGCGGGTGGCACCGTCGGCCTGCCGGTCGGCCTGCACATACTGGGCGCAGCCGGCGCGCCCGCGCTCACCACCGGCCTGGGCCTGCTGCTCATCGCCTATGCCGGCTGGTCGCTGGCCCGGCCCGCCGCGCGGCCGCCGATGGCCGGGGAGCCCAGCCTGCTGCGGCCCTTCCTCGTCGGTGCGGCCGGCGGCGTGGTGGGCGGCTTCTCGGCCTTTCCAGGCTCGGCGGTGGTCGTCTGGCACAGCCTGCGCGGCACCGGCAAGCAGCAGGGGCGAGCGCTGACCCAGCCTTACATCCTGTGGATGCAGTTGGTCGGGCTGGCGCTGCTCGCCGCCACGCAGCCGCAGCTGTTCGGGCACCCGTTCCAGATGGTCTTCGTGGCGGCCGCGCCGCTGACGCTGCTCGGCAACCTGCTGGGTGTGGCCATCTACCGGCGCACCGGCGACGTGGGCTACCGCCAGCTGACGCTGCTGGCGCTGGGTCTGGCGGGCGTGGGCCTGCTGCTCAAGGTGGCGCTGGCATGACCGTCGCAGCGCGTCAGCCGAGGGCCAGCTGCAGCAGCAGGCGCGCCTTTTCCCACTGGCGCTGCACCGTCCGCTCGGAGACCTGCTTCATCGTGGCGATCTCGGCCAGCGTGAAGCCGCAGAAGAAGCGCAGGTCGACGACGTCGGCCAGGTCTGCTTCGAGCGCCGCCAGCGCGTCGATGGCCTCGCTCAGCGGCTCCATCGACTCCGGTCGCATCACCTCGTCCTGATGGTGCGTGTCCAGCGCGGTGATGACCACGTCGCCGCCTCGCTTCATCGCGCGGGACGCCCGGAGCTGGTCCACCATCAGGCCGCGCATCGTGCGCGCCGCGTAGGCCAGGAACCGGCCCGGCCCGTCGAAGGCCAGCGAACGCCGCTGGTGGATGTCCAGCCAGGCTTCATGGACCAGCGTGCCCGTGCCGACGAGATGCTGCCCGCCGCTGCGGCGCACCTCGCGGCGCGCCAAGCGCGACAGCTCGGCATACAGCGTATTGAAGAGCTCCGACGCGGCGGTAGGCTGGCAGCCGGGTGCCTGGTGGCAAGGGCCTGGAGAAGCGTCCATGGAGGATGATCCGTTGTCAGAAAGCGCGGCTGGCCAGCACGAAGGCGCTGGCGAACGCCGTGCCAAGGCAGGCCCCCACCGCCAGCGCGGCCAGCAGGTCCGGAGGCGGCGGCTCGCGGGGGACATCGGCCGCGGCCGGGCGCGCGCTCACCGGCTCGCCGCGCAGGTAGCGGCGCACATCGTCCGCGCAGGCTGCCACGCTGGCATAGCGCCCCTGCACGTCCTTGTGCATGGCCTGGGCCACCAAGTGGCTCAGATCGCCCGCCAGGTCCTGCTGCAGGCGCTCAGGCGTGGTGCCGCGTGCGGCGGCGGCCACGGTGGCTGCTGCCGCATCGCCTTGCAAGGCCTGCGCGAGAGCCGGCGGGGCATCCTGCACGGCTTGGCGCATCCAGGCCACCGTGTCTACGGCGTCGCCGCGCGGGCTGCGCCCGCACAGCAGCTCGTACATCAGCACACCGAGCGCGTAGATGTCGACCGCCGCCGTGACGGGCTCGCCGAGCAACTGCTCCGGTGCGGCGTAGCGCGGCGTCATCACCGGGCGGCCCTCGGCCGTGACCGGCGGGTGGTCGGCCTCGGGGCCGCCGAGCCGCTTGGCGATGCCGAAATCGAGCAGCTTGACTTGCCCCGCGCGTGTCACCAGCACGTTGGCCGGCTTGACGTCGCGATGCACGAGCTGCTGCGCATGCACGTGTTCGAGGGCCGTCATCAGTTGCAACACCAGCCGCAGCCGGGGCTGCAGGCCCAGCCGGTGCTCGTCGCAGTGCTGGACGATGGAGACGCCGTCCACGTACTCCAGCACCAGATAGGGTTGGCCTGCCGGCGTCACGCCGGCGTGACGCCACCTCGCGATGTGCGGGTGGCACAGGCCGGCCTGCAGCGCGCTCTCCTGCCTGAACCGCTGCTCGGCGGACCGGCCGGCCAGCGACGGATGCAGCAGCTTGATGGCCACCGGTGCCGCCGCGCGGCGGCCGGGTCGGCGGGCGAGCCAGACCGTTCCCGAACCGCCGCGGCCGAGCTCGCGCTCGATGCGGTAGATGCCGATGCGCCGGTCCACCCAGCCGGGTTCGTCCAGCCCGGCTGCCAGCGTGCCGCTGAGGAAACCGGTCTGCTGCGCCCGTCGGGCGGCGCGCAGCGCCGCATGCATGCGCACGGCGAGCCGGGGCTCGTCGTGTTCCAGCCGCTGCAGGCGTTCGCGCCGGAGCGGTTCGTCGAGGTCGAGGATCTCGTCCATCCACCGGCTGAACCGCGCCCAGTCCTCGGGGTCAGTGACCCAGTGCGAGACCCGGGAAGCGCCCGGGTCGGGCGCGTCCTCGTCCATCACTCGGCCGTCGAGGGATCGATGATTGTGCGCACCTGGGATACCTTGTCGCACGGGAAGCCGCCCTCGGCGGCATGGCGGCGGATCGCGGCTTCGTCCGGCGCCAGGTAGATGCAATAGAGCCGATCATCCGTGACATAACTCTGAATCCACTGAATGCCGGGGCCCATGCGATTGAGCACGGCGCACGAGCGCTGCGAGACCGCCTTGAGGTCGCCGGTTGTCAGCTGGCCGGCGCCGGGAATGTTTCTCTCGATGACGAACTTGGGCATGAAAGCTCCTAGGGAATGAAAGGAACGCCATGGTCCGCAAAGGCCTGCGCCACGTCCTTAAGCGCGAATGAAATCCGCATGAAATCGACCCCGCCATCGCCACCGCCGCTGCAACTCAAGGCCGAAACGGCCGATGCGCCGCTGCGGCACGAGTACCGGTTCGGCGACTTCCTGCTGCGTCCGGCCGAGCGCCAGCTGCTGCTGGCCGGAGAGACCGTTGCCATCACCGCCCGCGCCTTCGATGTGCTGGTGCTGCTCGTGCAGCGCAGCGGCCACCTGGTGACGAAAGACCAGCTCATGCAGCAGGTGTGGGGCGGCGTCGTCGTGGAAGACAACAACATCGCCGTGCAGGTGGCCCAGCTGCGCAAGCTGGTCGGTGCGCGGGCCATCGCCACCATCTCAGGCGTGGGCTACCGGTTCACGCTGACACCCGAGGCCATCGATGCCGACGCGCGCGCGCAAGAGGCCGCGCCAGCGCCCGTCGAGCTGCCGCCGGGCAACCTGCCGGCGCGGGCGCCGGCGCTGATCGGTCGCGACGACGAGATGACCCGCCTGACGGCGCTATTGAGCGAACACCCGCTCGTGACCCTCGTGGGCGCCGCGGGCGTCGGCAAGACGCATCTGGCGATGGCCGCCGCGCGACACCGGGCCGCGCACCACCCGGACGGTGTCTTCTGGGTCGAGCTTGCGCCGCTGACGGACCCGGCGCAGGTGGCGCCGCTGCTGCTGCGAGTGCTGGGCATCAAGCCGGGCGCCGCGGACGAGCCGCTGGAGGAGCTGCGGCGCAAACTGCGAGCCGCGCGCCTGCTCGTCGTGCTGGACAACGCGGAACACCTCGTCGGCGAGGTCGAGCGTGTGGCTGAAGCGCTGGTGCGGGACACGGAGCGGCTGTCGCTGCTCATCACGAGCCAGGTGCCGCTGCGCACGCCGGCGCAGCAGATCTTCCGGCTCGGCCCGCTGGCTTTGCCCGATGAGGGCGCGACGGTCGAGCAGGTGCAGCGCAGCGGCGCGGTCCAGTTGCTGGCGCAGCGCGCCGCGGGGTCCGGCAGCGCGCTGCAGTGGGACGCGGCCAGCGCCGTCATCGCCTCCGGCATCTGCCGGGAGCTGGACGGTAATGCGCTTGCCATCGAGTTGGCGGCCGCGCGGCTGCCGTCGCTGGGCATTGCGGGCCTGGCGGCACGGTTGCACCAGCGGCTGGGCCTGCTGTCGCCGTCATCGCACCCGTCCCGGCGCAACGCGCTGGCCGTGGCGTTCGACTGGAGCCACGGCCTGCTGAGCGACGCCGAGCAGCGGGTGTTCCGCTGGCTGTCGGTCTTCCCCGGCTCGTTCGACCTGGACGCGGCCGCCTCGTGCCTGGCCGACGACACGATGACGACGACGCGCGTCGTCGAGATCATCCTGGACCTTGTCGACCGGTCGCTCGTCACGCAGGACCGCGCGAATGCGCCCCGCTACCGGCTGCTCGAAACGGCCCGTCTGTTCGCACAGGACAAGCTGGAGGCCTCGGGCGAGGCCCGGGCGGCCCGGCAGGCCTTCATGCGGGGCATCCGCCGGCTGTTCGAGCAGAGCTTCGACGAGCACTGGCAGCTGCCCACGCGCAGCTGGGCCGCACGCTGGGCTCCGGAGATCGACAACCTCCGCGCGGCCATCGACCTGGCGCTGGAGGCCGACGCCGAGACGGCAATCGCGCTGTACGGCACGGGCTGGCCGCTTTGGCTGACGCTGCTGCAGCATGCCGAGGCGCGCTCGCGCGGCGAGCTCTTGTCGCACAGGCTGGGCCCGCAGACGCCGTCGCCGGTGGCCGCCAGGTTCTGGGAGGGCGTGACGCGCGCCAACAGCACGGAGTACCCGCAGCACGCGCGCACGACGGCCGAGCGGGCGGCGCGGCTGTATGCCGAGCTGGGCGACGCGCGCGGCCAGTACATGGCGTGGGCCGAATATGCGTTCAACTGGCGCGTGGACCATCCGCAGGCGCGGCGGGCGATGGCGCTGGCCAAGGCGGTCGAGGACCCGCGCTGGCCGTCCAACATCCTGTCGCGCGGGCGCACGACGGAAGCCACGCTGGAGCTGACTGCCGGCCGGACGACCGAGGCGCGCGAACTGCTGCAGTCGGTGCTGGACCTGTGCCGCCGCGACGGCGACGTGGAAGGCGAGCTGCGCGCCGGCGTCAACCTGGCCGATGTCGAGCGCGCCGCGGGCGAGCTGGACCGCTCTGTCGCGCGCAGCGAGACGTTGCTGCCGCTGATCCCGAAGGACGGCTCGTCGCCGGCCGAGTTCAGCGTCCTCGGCAACCTGATCGGCGCGCTCGTGGCGCAGGGCAACCTGGCGCGTGCGAAGGAGATCGTGGCCGAGTGTGCGCGCCGGCAGCGGCGGCTGGCGTCAGACAACTTGTGGTGCGCGCTGGACGCCCTGGCCTTGCTGCATGCGCTCGAGCAGCGCTGGCAGACGGCCGGGCAACTGGCGGGTGCGGCCGACCGTGCCTATCGCGACCGCGGCCAGGAGCACCGGCAGCCCAACGAGGTCGCCGACCGCGAGCGGCTGGACCGCCTGCTGGCGGCCCAGGTGGACGGGAACCAACTGGCGCGATGGAAGTCCGAAGGCGACGCGCTGGACGTGAGCCAGGTCTGGCAGCTGGCGCTGTCGATCGGCGGCGACGCGCAGTCCTAAAGGCCTTCGAACGGGTTGGCCCATGCGGGAATCTGCGCGAGCTGTCCCGCCCAGCGGCTGATGGCCGGGTAGGCCGACAGATCGATGCGGGCTTGCTGCGCGAACGGCAGCGCTGCGCCCACCCGGAAGTCGGCGTAAGTCAGCGTGTCGCCCAGCATCCAGCGCCGCTGTGCGAGATGCGCGTCCAGGATGGGGGCCAGGCGCTTGAGCTCCGCCGCATGCCCTGCCATGACGCTGTCGCTCAACGGCGCCAGGCCGTAACGCGGCACGACAAGGTGCTGGAAGTAGAAGCCCGAGCAGGCCTGCCCCCAGTGCATGGCCGACCAGCTCAGCCAGCGCAGCATTTCGGGCAGCAGCTCCCCGTCGGGGAAGAAGTCGGTGCGGCCGCACCGCCGCGACAGCTGGCAGACGATGGCGTCCGTCTCCCACAGGCTGGGGCCGTCGTCGCCGGCCAGCACCGGCACGCGCAGGTTGGGGTTCAGCGGCGCGAACGCCTCGGCGTTGCCAGGTGCCAGCGGCGCTGCCGCCTGGTATCGGACGGGCGCCTCCAGGTAGCGCGCCGCTGCAACGCAGAGCCGGGGATTCAGGTTGTCGGAGTAGTAGAGCGTCAGCATGGCAAGGCCTCGGGGGGGTGATGACTTACGACGAACGAAGCCGGGCGGGATCGACAACCCGGCGCACCACCTCGCCTCAGCCCTGGGTCTTGCGCAGCGACAGCAGCCGCTGCACGGCGCAGAAGACAAACAGCAGCGCACCGATGACGATCTTGGTCCACCAGCTGCTGAGCGTGCCGTCGAAGGCGATCAGCGTCTGGATCAGGCCCAGGACCAGCACGCCCGACAGCGCGCCGGCCACGTAGCCGTAACCGCCCGTCAGCACGGTGCCGCCGATGACGACGGCGGCGATTGCGTCCAGCTCCACGCCCTGGCCGTGCTGGCCGTAGCCGCTGAGCATGTAGAACGCGAACAGCAGGCCGGCCAGCGACGCGCAGAAGCCGCTCAGGCCGTAGACGGCAATCTTCGTGCGGCCCACGGCCAGGCCCATCATCAGCGCGGAAGTCTCGCTGCCACCCAACGCATAGACGGTGCGACCGAAGGCCGTGCAGTGCGCCACCCACAGGCCCGCGCCGAGCACGCCGAGCGCGATGACCGCGCCGGGCGACAGGAAGGCGCCGCCGAACAGCGGGATCTGCGTCTGCGACAGCGTGACGAACAGCGGCGCATCGATGGTGACGCTGTCGACGCTGATCAGGAAGCACAGGCCGCGCGCGAGGAACATGCCGGCCAGCGTGACGATGAAGGGCTGCAGCCTGAACACGTGGATGACGACGCCCTGCAGCGCGCCGAAGGTCGCGCCGCCCAGCAGCACGGTCACGATGACCACCTCGGCGGGCCAGTGCGCCACCTGCAGCAGCCAGGCGGCGACCATCGTCGTCAGCGCCAGCACGGAGCCCACCGACAGGTCAATGCCGCCGGACAGGATGACAAAGCTCATGCCTACCGCGATGACGAGCAGGAAGGCGTTGTCGATGAGCAGGTTCAGCACCACCTGCGGCGATGCAAAGCCGGTGTAGTTGACCGCGCCGCCGATGAACAGCAGCACCAGCAGAGCCACGCTGACCCAGCTGGTGAATGAAGGCGCCGAAAGCAGACGCTTCATGCCGACCTCCTCGACCAGATGGACGACTGCGAGATGCAGACCGCGAACACGACGATGGCCTTGACGACCATCGTCACCTGCGGCGGCACGCCCAGCGCGTAGATGGTGGACGTGAGCGTCTGGATGATCAGCGCGCCGACGAGGCTGCCGGCCAGGCTGAACTTGCCGCCGCTCAGCTGACCGCCGCCCAGCGTGACGGCCAGGATGGCGTCCAGCTCCAGCAGCAGGCCGGCGTTGTTGGCGTCGGCGCTCTTGATGTTGGACGCGATCATCAGCCCGGCCAGGCCCGCGCCGAGGCTGCAGTAGACGTAGACGAAGAAGACGATGGCCGCGGTGCGCACGCCCGCCAGCCGCGCGGCGACGGGGTTGATGCCCACCGTCTGGATGAACAGGCCCAGCGCCGTGCGCTGCATCAGCAGCGCGGTGAGGCCCGCCACGGTCGCCACGACGAACAGCGACACCGGCAGGCCCAGCAGGTAGCCGCCGCCCAGCCAGAAGAAGCTGGCCGGCTCGTAGACGGTGATGATCTGGCCGTCTGTCAGCAGCTGGGCCAGGCCTCGCCCGGCGACCATCAGGATCAGCGTCGCGATGATGGGCTGCAGGCCCAGCGCCGACACCAGCAGGCCGTTCCACAGCCCGCACAGCAGCGCCGCGCCGAGCGCGGCGGCGATGGCGAGGGCCAGACCCTGCGAACCCACCAGCACGCAGCCCACCGTGGCGGCGATGGCGACGACGGCGCCCACCGACACGTCGATGCCGCGCGTCGCGATGACCAGCGTCATGCCCAGCGCCGCGAGCATCAGTGGCGCGGCGCGGTGAAGGATGTCGATCAGGTTGCCGTAGAGGTGGCCGTCCTTGATCTCAAGATGCAGGAAGCCCGGCACGCTGGCGGCGGCAACCGCCAGCAGCAAGGCCAGCGCCGCGACGGGCCGGGCCAGGGGGTGGCGCCACAAAGGGGCGGACGAGGGGCGAGAGGGCATGGTGGCGGAAGACAGGCTCATCGTGGAGCCGGGAACTGCAGGTCTGCGGCGAGGCCGCGGTAATCGAGGTGGCGCACGGGCGCGGCGCGGCCGGATGCTGCGATGAGTTTCACGTCCAGTCGACGACGCTCGACGAGGCCCGGGAAGCGGCCTTCGCGCGCGCTGACGTGCAGCACGCGGCGCGCGTCGTCCCAGCGCAGCGTGACGGTGGCGCGCTGGCCCTTCTCGTACGCGTACGTCTGGCCGTCGTCTTCGTAGAGCGTGAACTCCGCGTCGGCGCCGGCGTAGACGCGCACTTCCAGCGGCGCATCGGGCTTCTGGCTCACGTGCTCCACCACCGGGCCCATTGGCACGATGCTGCCGGCCCGCACGAACAGCGGGAAGCGGTCGAGCGGGTAGGAGGCCTTCACCGTGCTGCCGCCGGCATGCAGCTGCCCGCTCCAGAAGTCGAACCAGTTCGAGCCCGAAGGCAGGCGGGTGGCGATGCGCGGGTCGATGCGGGCCTGCTCGTCAGCCAGCGCCTGCAGCTGGGCCGGCGTGCGCCAGGACAGGCGCAGCGATCGCTCGCCACCGCCTTGGTAGAACTCGACGCGCACGCGCGCGGGCCGGTCCTTCTGCAGCACGACCTTCGCGGTCTGGCGCCGGGTGGCGCCGTTCTTCCAGTCGTCGATGACGAGCTTGTCGTCGAGCCAGAGGCGGAAGCCGTCGTCGCCTTCCAGCCCGATCTCGTACTCGCCCGCCTCGGGTGCCACCAGCTGGCCCTGCCAGCGCGCCGAGAAGTTGTTGATGCTGCCCAGTCCCGGCGGAAAGCTGCTCAGCGGCGGCTCGGGCCAGTTGTGGTCGACCGTGTTGTCGACCGCATGGCCGGCCTCGCGGTCGAAGTGGGTGCCGTCGTAGTAGGTGACGGCCAGGCCGGGCTGGCCCTCGGGCGTGCGCAGCGCGGTGGCGGGCACCGTGTCGGCGCGAGGTAGCTCGGGGTATTGGACCGAGCGTGTCACCGGGCGCACGAGGAAGGCGGGGCCGAACATGAACGCGTCGTCGATGCCGCGCAGCGCGGTCTCGTCGGGAAAGTCCATCGCCAGGCCGCGCATCGGGATGTAGCCTTCGTTGTGCGTGCGCCAGGCCAGGCCGTAGTGGTAAGGCAGCAGGCGGTAGCGCAGCTCGGCGGCGCTGCGCAGCGAGCGGTAGAAGGCCGGGTCCAGCGTCTTGAAGTGGTAAGGCTCGCGGACGACGTCGGTGCCGTGGATGCGGTAGACCGGGTTGAAGATGCCGAACTGGTGCCAGCGTGCGAACAGCTCCCGGTAGGCCGGGTTGCGCTCGCCGCCGGGGTAGCTGACGAAGAAGCCGCCGGTGTCCTGCGTCCAGTACGGTTGGCCGCCCATGCCCACGTTCAGGCCGCCCGAAATCTGCGCGCGGAAGGTGGCCCAGCTGGCCCGCGTGTCGCCCGACCACGCGAAGGCGCCGTAGCGCTGCTGGCCGGCCCAGGCGGAGCGGGTCAGCGTCAGCACGCGCTGGTCGCCACGCGGACCGGGCAGGGCGCGCTGGCCCTCATAAACGCCACGCGTCGTGAGCAGGCTGTAGACGTTGAGGTAGCGCGCGAAGTCGCCCATCGCGTTGCGGCCCATGGCCTTGATGTCGCGCTCCACGGTGCCCGGGTCGTGCGCGGCGCCGCTGACCTCGACCTCGGTGCCATCCATCCACAGCGCATCGACGCCGACGTCGAGCAGGCCTTTCTTCAGGTGGCGGAAGTAGATCTCGCGGCCTTCGGCGCTGAAGGCGTCGTAGATCTGCGCCTGGCTGGCTACGCCTTCCATCGGCCCGAAGCGCAGACCGTGGGCATCCAGCTCGCGGGCCAGCGCAGTGTTGTTGCCGACCGAGGGCCAGATCGAGATCATGAACTGCGCGTGCAGGTCACGATGCAGCGTGTCGATCATCGCGCGCGGATCGGGGTAACGCGAGGCGTCCCAGATCATGCCGCTCCACGTGCCGTCGGCGGCGCCGCCCCAGTACTGCCAGTCCTGCACGATGTTGTCGAGCGGGAAGTGGTCGGCGCGGAAGCGCCGCACGACGTCCAGCACCTGCGCCTGCGTCTGGTAGCGCTCCTTGCTCATGAAGAGGCCGAAGGCGCTCTTCGGGAACATCGGTGCGGCGCCGGTCAGGTGGCGGTAGCCGGCCATCACGTCGTCCATCGACGAGCCGGCGACGAGGTAGTAGTCGGCGCCGGCCGGCGCGCTCTCGGCCCAGAAGCGCGCGCCCTGCGCGTCGTCGGTGAAGCGCATTTTGGAATACACGTCCCACAGCACACCCCAGCGCCGCGTGGACACCATGAACGGCAGCACGATGCCGATGTTGGTCTGCACCATCAGCACGTCGCGGCCGCGGTAGTCCCAGTACGGCTCGTTGTACTGGCCGAGGCCGTAGAGCGACTCGTCCGGCGCGAGGCTGAAGGCCTGCGTCATCGTGTAGGTCGGCGCGCCGGAGAAGCTCGCCGGTTTCAGCGCCGCCGGCGCCTGCTCGCGTGTCAGCGGGCTGCCATCGGCCCGCTGGAAGGCGAGCGCGCCGCTGCGCCGGTCGATCTGCACGCGCAGCGCGGCACTGGCCAGCACGAGCGTGTCGGCCGTTTCCTGGATGTCAAAGGCGGGCGCCTGCGGCTGCGCCACGACGACGAGACTGGGCTGCGTTGCGTGGCTCTCGCCCAGGTTGGTCGTCACGCGGACGATGCCGGGGCCGTAGAACAGCACGTTGCGCGTCAGTGCGCCGAGCTGCAGCTGCACGCCGGACTCCAGCCGCTTCCACGCCAGGCCCTGAGCGGCAGCAGCGAGCGGCAGCCGTTGCGGCTGGCCCAGCGCATCCAGGCCGGTGTCGGCCTGCGCGGCCGGCAATGCGACCGCCAGCAGGCCCGCGACGAGCGCGGTGGTAAACGCGGTGGTGAGCGCGCGGCGTGCGCGGAGGTGGCGTTCAGACATCGGTGACGACTTCCGTGGCCGCCGGCTCGGCGGCGATGACTTCGAGCACGCTGCGTTCGTCCAGCTCGCCGCGGCGGTACTCGCCGGCGGCGCGACGGTCGCGCAGCACGACGACGCGGTCGCTGCAGTGCAGCACTTCGGGCAGTTCGGACGAGATGAACAGGATGGACATGCCACTGCCGTCCTCCTTGTGGGCGAGGGCCCGCACGGCGTCCATCAGGTCTTCCTTCGCGCGCACGTCGATGCCGCGCGTCGGTTCGTCCAGGATCAGCACGGCGGGCTCGGTGGCCAGCCAGCGGGCGAACAGCGCCTTCTGCTGGTTGCCGCCGGACAGCTGGCCGATGGGCGTCTCGGCGCTGGCGGTCTTGATGCCCAAGCGCTTGATGTAATCGTCGGCCAGCGCCTGCTGCTGCTCGCGCGTCATGACGAGGCGCAGGCCGGCGCGGGCCTGCAGCGCGAGCAGGATGTTGTCGCGCACCGAGAGGTCGAGGATGGCGCCTTCGTGCTTGCGGTCTTCCGAGCAGAAGGCGATGCCGGCGGCGATGGCCTGGCGCGGCGAATGCCAGCGGCCCTGGTGGCCGTCGGTCTCGACATGGCCGGCATCGGCCGTGTCGGCGCCGAACAGCAGCCGCGCGGCCTCCGTGCGGCCCGAACCCAGCAGGCCCGCGAGGCCCAGCACCTCGCCGCGGCGCAGTTCCAGGTCCAGCGGATGCAGCGCGCCGCGCCGGCCCAGGCCCTGGGCCTTGAGCACCGGTGTGCCGGTGCCGGCGGCTTGGCTGTCCAGCCGCGACGGCTGCTGGTCCGGCGGCGCGCCGACCATCTTGTTGACGAGGGCCAGCCGGCTCAGGTCGGCGGCCAGGTACTCGCCTTCGGTCTCGCCGTTGCGCATGACGGTGATGCGGTCGGCCAGCGCATAGGTCTGGTCGAGGAAGTGCGTGACGAACAGGATGGCAAGGCCCTGCTCACGTAGCCGGCGCAGCACGGTGAAGAGGCGCTGCACGGCTGCGTCGTCGAGGCTGGACGTGGGCTCGTCAAGGATGAGCACGCGGGCCGAAATGCGCAGCGCACGCGCGATGGCCACCATCTGCTGCACCGACAGCGAGTAGCGCGACAGCGGCGCGGTGACGTCGATGTCCAGGTCCATCTGTGCCAGCACGCGGCGGGCCTCGGCGTGGACGGTAGTCCAGTCGATGCGGCCCCACTTGCGGGGGAAGCGGCCGGCGCAGATGTTCTCGGCGACGCTGAGGTTGGGGCAGAGGTTGACTTCCTGGTAGACCGTGCGGATGCCGAGGTCTTGCGCGTCTTCCGTGCGCTTGGGCGCGGTCGGCTGGCCATCGAGCGTGATGGCGCCGGCGTCGGGCTGGTAGAGGCCCGTCAGTACCTTGATGAGGGTCGACTTGCCGGCGCCGTTCTGGCCCATCAGCGCGTGCACTTCGCCGGGGAAGAGGCGAAGGCGCACGTCGGCAAGGGCTTTGACGCCGGTGAAGGATTTGTGGATGCCCGTCAGTTCGAGCACCGGTGCCGTGCTCATGTGTACAGCTCCGTGGTTGGGTTAGCGCCATCGTTCATGCCGGGAATTGCCTGCGGCGAAACCTTCGGTTTTCGCCCCGGCATGGGCCTGGCCATCAAGCCAAAGCAGCGAAGAAGCACCCCGGCAACCACGACCAGACGTCAATACTTCCGATTCGGCAGCTCCTTGGCCGCCGTATCCGCCGTGAACACTCCTTCGTTGACGGTGATCCGCTTGTCCACCGGCTTCTTGGCCACGATGTCCTTGGCCAGCTGCATCAGCTGCGGGCCCAGCAGCGGGTTGCATTCGACGGTGACGTTCAGCTTGCCCGCCTTCATGGCCTCAAAGGCGCCCCGCACCCCGTCGATGGAGATGATCAGGATGTCGACGCCCGGCTTCAGGCCCGCCTCCTCGATGGCCTGGATCGCGCCGATCGCCATGTCGTCGTTGTGCGCGTAGAGCACGTCGATCTTCTTGTCGCGCTGCTTCAGGAAGGACTCCATGACCTCCTTGCCCTTGGCCCGCGTGAACTCGCCCGACTGCGAGCGGATGATCTGAAGCTTGGGGTTGGCCTTGATGCCTTCCTCGAAGCCCTTCTTGCGGTCGATGGCCGGGGCTGAGCCCACCGTGCCCTGCAGCTCGACGATGTTCAGCGCCGCGTTGGGCGTCTTGGCGGCGCGCTCCACCAGCCACTTGGCGGCCTTGCGGCCTTCCTCGACGAAGTCAGAGCCGATGAAGGTCACGTACAGCGACGGATCGGACACCTTCACGGCGCGGTCGGTCAGGATGACGGGGATGCCGGCGGCCTTGGCCTCCTTCAGCACCGTGTCCCAGCCGCTCTCGACGACCGGCGAGAAGGCGATGACGTCGACTTTCTGCGCGATGAAGCTGCGCAGCGCCTTGACCTGGTTCTCCTGCTTCTGCTGCGCGTCGGCGAACTTCAGCGTAATGCCCGCCTCCTTGGCCGCAGCCTTGATGGACGCGGTATTGGCGGTGCGCCATTCGCTCTCGGCGCCGACCTGCGAAAACCCCATCGTCAGCGGGGCGGCAAAGGCGGTGGCGGCCGGCAGCACAAGGGCGGCGGCAAGCAGGGCACGGCGAAGTGGGTTCATGGCGGTCTCCGTTCAGGTTCGTGTTTAGGGTTCAGCAAGTTTCTCAGGCAATGCGCAGCACGAAGGCGGGCAGCCCCGCCAGGCCCTGGGCGGGTAGTTCCACCGCCAGGCCGTCGTCGCCCTGCGTGAAGCGCAGGCCTTGTGCGCCGCCCAGCAGGTCCACGCGCTGCACCGGGCGGTGCTGGCCGCGGGCCAGGCTGTGGATCAGAGCGCGGCCACCTTCCGGCACGGCGAAGCCGCTCGCATAGACGACATCGCCACGCGCGGTGAAGCGGTAGTCGCCCACGCCCAGCGGCGCGCCCTTGCCTTCGTTGAAGCCCTGGGCCTGCAGCGGCGCCTGCTTTTCCAGCGCAGGGCCCTCGCCGAAGACGCGCCACGGCCGCGTGCCGTAGATGCTGTCGCCATGGCGCTGCAGCCAGACGCCGATCTCCTCGACGGTGCGGCGCTCCAGCGCATCGATGCGGCCGTCGCCCTTGACCGGCACGTTCAGCAGCAGGTTGCCGTTCTTGCTGACCACGTCGATCAGCATCTGCACGACCGTTGCCGACGACTTGTACTGCTGCTTCGCGAAGACGCTGCGGTCGTAGTGCCAGCCGCCCAGGCAGGTGTCGGTCTGCCAGGGCAGCGGCTCGATGCCTTGCGCCTGGCCGCGCTCGATGTCCCACACCATGCAGCGGCGCTGCTGCTCGTCGAGGATCTTGCCGAACAGCACGGCCTGCGTGCGGCCCTCGGCGTCCAGGTGCTGGTTGTAGAGGTGGGACGCGATGTCCAGGCCCACCGTACTTACCGGCCACAGCGGCAGCGCGGTGTCGTCGAAGTAAACCAGTTCCGGGTGGTGCTGGTCCAGTAGGTCCAGCGTGCGGGCGAGGAAGTTGCGGCAGTAGGCGTCGCTCGGCCGCGCGGCGCCCTCGCCCCAGTTCCACTGCCGGTGGATGGCGTTGCGGTCCTGCGCGTCGGCGCTCAGCGCGTGGTCTTGCGCGTACAGCGCCTGCGGGTCCAGGCCTTCCCACCACTGACCCTTGCCGTCTTCCAGCCGGAGCCGGCCGTCATAGGGCACGCCGGCCTTGGGGCCCTGCGTGTCCGCGCGCTGCGCGGGCTCGTACCATGTCCAGGCATGGGCGGCGTGCACGCTCACGCCCAGCGGCAGGCCCTGCGCGCGCGCCGCGGTGGCCCAGCGCTTGATGATGTCCTGGCGGGGACCGACGCGCGTCGAGTTCCACACATGGTGGCGGCTGGCGAACAGGTCCAGGTTGTCATGGTGGTTGGCCATCGCCATGAAGTAGCGCGCCCCGGCCTGCTTGTACAGCGTCAGCAGCTCCTCCGGCTCCCAGCGCTCGGCGCGCCAGTCGCGGATGACTTCCTTGAAGCCGTAGACCGACGGGTGCCCGTACGTGGCCACGTGGTGGCGGTACTTGGCGCTGCCCTCGATGTACATCTCGCGGGCATACCAGTCCCCGGCTTCGGGCTGGCATTGCGGGCCCCAGTGAGCCCAGATGCCGAACTTGGCATCGCGGAACCATTCCGGCACCTGGTAGCGGGCCAGCGAGTCCCAGCTGGGCTGGAAACCCGCGGCCGCCGGTGCAGCACCCGCGCCCAGCGCGGACAGGCTGCCCAGGGCGCCTTGCAGCAGTTGGCGGCGCTTCATGGGGCGGTGTCTCCGGATTTCAGCAGTCGCAGTCCGTACAGGCCGCCGGCGATGCTGCCCGGCTGGGCCACGAACTTGACGACCAGCTGGCCGCTGCTGGCGCGCACGAGTTCGGCGGGCAGCGGGAAGTCTCGCGTGTAGAGGTCCTGCGGGCCATCGGGGCGGTCCAGCGTGATCTCGGCGATGCGCTGGCCGTTGACGAGCAGGTCGAAGCGCCGGCCGGCGTCTCCCTTGGCAAAGGTCAGCCGCAGCACACGCGCCTCGCCGCGCGGGTCGCGCAGTTCGTAGCTGAACCACTGCTTCGCATGGCGCCAGCGGCCCGCCGGCGCGATGCCGTTCTCGGCGCCTTCGCCGCGGAAGCCGTGGTCCGTCTCGGGCTGCTGCTCGCCGGGCGCGACCTGGTCGATGGTGATCGCGTCCAGCGCCAGCCGGGATTGCTCGGCCTTGGCCAGCTCGACGCGCAGCAGGCTTTGCTGCGTCGGTGTGCTGCGGGCCCAATAGACCATGTAGCGCGAGTCGTGCAGCCGGAAGAAGGGAATCAGCTCCAGCTTCTCCGCGCCCTTGGCGCCCTGGATGAGGCCGGGGGCGGTGAAGGTCAGTGGCTGGCCCGGCACCGGCCTGAAGCGGCGGACGATGTCTGCCTCCTTCAGGTTCGGGCTGACGAACACCGGCGCGGCCTCCTGCGGGCAGACGGCCCCCTGTGCAACGTGGCCCATACGCGACGCGTCGGCCCGGAAGCTGAGCGTCTCGCCTGGCTGCGGCGTCTTGGCGGCCAGCACGATGGGGCCGTGCAGCACGGCGACGTAGTTCTTCAGGCCCGGCATCGGCTCCAGCGTCGTGCGCATCGGCAGCTCGACGTCGACCTGGTCGCCGGCCTGCCAGTCGCGCTTCAGCTCGACGTAGCCGCCGGGCTTCCCGCTGACGACCACGGGCTTGCCGTTGACCTTCAGTTTCAGCGCGCCGGGCGCGACCCAGCCGGGGTAGCGCAGCTTCAGCGCGAAGTGGCCGGCGTTGTCCACCGTCAGCCGCGTGCGCGGCTCGTCGGGAAAGCGGGTGCTTTGCGTGACATGGATGCCGCGCTCGCGCCAGTCCAGCGTGGAGGCGATAAAGAGGTTGACGACCAGCGTGTCGTCGTCGTGCGCGTAGATGAATTCGCCATGCCGCGCATGGCTCTCGATGCCGGAGCCGACGCAGCACCACATGCCCTGGTCGACCTGCGAGTACACGCGGTAATGCTGCGGCCGCATCGGCGTGAAGTAGACGAAGCCGCCCTCGCCCGGATGCTGCGACGCGAGGATGTGGTTGTAGAGGGTGCGCTCGTAGAAGTCGGCGTAGCGCCCCTGACCGTCATGCGCCTGCGACAGCAGCGCGGTCAGCTTCAGCATGTTGTAGCTGTTGCAGGTCTCGGGGCCTTCTACCTCGTTGAGCATGGGCCGGAAGTCGTCGGCCGGGTGGAAGTGCTCCTTGACGCTGTTGCCGCCGATGGCCACGGACCGCTTCTCGGTCACCGTGTCCCAGAAGAACTCGGCAGCGCGTTCGCCCTCGTCCTCGCCGGCCAGCCGCGCGATGCGGGCGAAGCCGATGACCTTGGGAATCTGCGTGTTGGCATGCAGGCCCGTCAGCTTGTCCTGGCCGGCGGCCAGCGGCTGCAGCAGCGCCTGGTGCTCGAAGCGCCGGGCCAGCGCCAGATAGCGCAGGTCGCCGGTCATCTGCGACACGTCGGCTAGCACCTCGGCCATGCCGCCGTGCTCGGCACGCAGCATGTCCTGCATCTGCGCGTCGGTCAGCGGTGTCGTCAGCCGCAGCGCCCAGTCGCTCAGCCGCACGAGCATGGTCTTGGCGTCGGCATTGCCGCCCTGCACCGCCGCGTCGCGCAGGCCAGCGAATAGCTTGTGCAGGTTGTACCAGGGCACCCAGCGGCCGTTCACCGAGAAGCTGTCGACCTTCAGCTGGCCGGCGCCCACCTGGTCCCAGGCGGTGGCGCCGTCAGGGATGCCGCCGATGTAGCCCGTGCCGAGGGTGTCCTGGCAGCGCTTGAGCTCGGCGACGACGTAGTCCAGTCGGCGCTTGACCTCGGCATCTCCCGTGGACGCCCACATCAGCGCCAGCGCCGACAGGTAGTGCCCGCCCATGTGGCCGTCCAGGCCGCTGGACTCCCAGTTGCCGTAGCTGGGTGTGGGCACGGGCAGGCCGGCCTCGCGGCGGAACGGCGCGAGCAGCCGCTCGGGGTCCAGCGCCATCAGATAGTGCAGGTCGGTGGTCTGCGCGTCCAGGAACGGGCCGTCCAGCAGCCGCACCCGGTCGAGCGGGAACGGCTGCGTGGCGCCACCCGCGCTGTGCGCGCACAGCACCAGAGCGACGGCGGCGAGCAGCTGTTTCATCGGACGGCCCGGGGTGCCGTTCAACGCGTTCAGCCTTCGACGGCGACGACGACGACCGACTTGGGCGGCAGCTTCAGCGTGAGCTTGCCGTCGGCAGCCTGCGCCTCGTAGGGCACCGGCACGACTTGCGGCGCCTTGCCCAGTTCGTTCTGCGCGTCCATGGCCGCGGCGGTCAGCAGCTTGCCCTTGACGGCCTTGGGTGCACCGCTGCCCACCTGCACGGTCAGCTCGGCCGGCGCGTTGGCATTGGCGTTGACCAGGCCGATGTAGAGCTTGCCGTCCTTGCCACGCGCGGCGGTGGCGCTGAGCGTGGGCATCTCGAACTTGTCGACCTTGTAGACCGGGTTGCCTTCCAGCGTGGCGGGCAGCGAGGTGGCGTCCTGGAAGGGCGTGTACATCGCGAACGCGTGGTAAGTCGGCGTCAGCACGAGCTTGTCCTTGCTCGTCTGGATCATGGCCTGCAGCACGTTGACCATCTGCGCGATGTTGGTCATGTGCACGCGGTCGGCGTGGTTGTGGAACACGTTGAAGTGCAGCGCGGCCAGCAGTGCATCACGCAGCGTGTTGCGCTGGACGAGGAAGCCGGGGTTGCTGCCGGGCTCCGGGTCATACCAGCTGCCCCACTCGTCGAAGTAGAAACCGATCTTCTTGGACGGGTCGTTCTTGTCCAGCACCGCGGCGTTCTTGGCGATCATCTGGTCGATCTGCTGCACGTTGCCCAGCGTCGCGACCCATTCGCTCTCGGGGAAGCCGACGGCTGCGCCCTTCTTGTCCCAGTTGCCGGTGGGCAGCGTGTAGGCATGGTGGCTGATCGCGTTGACGCCGGGCACGCCCTTGCTGAGCACGTCGGTCCACTCGGTTTGCATGCCGTTGCCGCCGCTGGCGATGATGACCGGGCGGTTGTGCGGTGGTGTGCGCAGGAAGGTGGCCACCTGGCGGAACTGGTCCGCGTAGTACTCGGGCCGCATGTTGCCGCCGCAACCCCAGGTCTCGTTGCCGACGGCGAAGTAATGCACGCGGAACGGCTTGTCGCGGCCGTTCTTGCGGCGCAGCTCGGCCAGCGTGGACTTGCCCTCGGCCGTCATGTACTCCAGCCACTCGGCCATTTCTTGCGCGCTGCCGGTGCCGATGTTGCCGTTCACATAGGCCTCGGCGCCCAGCTGCTCGACGAGGTCGAAGAACTCGTGCGTGCCGACGGCGTTGTTCTCGGCCACGCCGCCCCAGTTGCTGTTGACCTTGACGGGCCGCTTGCTGCGCGGGCCGATGCCTTCGCGCCAGTGGTATTCGTCGGCGAAGCAGCCGCCCGGCCAGCGCACCAGCGGCACCTTCAGCTCCTTGAGCGCCGCCACGACGTCCTTGCGCCAGCCGCGCACGTTGGGGATCTTGCTCTCCGGGCCGACCCACATGCCCTCGTAGATGCCGGTGCCCAGGTGCTCGGCGAACTGGCCGTAGATGTTGCGGTGGATGACGGGGCCGGGCTGGTCGGCCTTGACGACCAGCTTGATGTCGGCGGCCAGCGCGCTGGCGCCGACCGCCAGGGTGGCCACGAGGGCCAGCAGTTGCTTCTTCATCGTCGTTGTCTCCTTGGTTGTTCTGTCAATTCATTGCGGGCCGAGCGCCGGGCCGCCCGAAGCCGGCCCGCCCTCGCGATGTGTCGGCCGGTCGATCCGGCTCCCATCGGCATTCCCTCGGGGGACCGTCCAGCGCGCAGCGCCAGACAAGGCGCTTCAGTTCCTCGTCAACGCGCCATCGCGTCGGCGCCAGACGCCGCGCTCGTTGGGTTCGCGCAGCACGGCGGGCAGCAGCGAGCGTGGCAGGTTCTGGTAGCAGACGGGCCGCAGGAAGCGCTGGATGGCCGCCGTGCCGACGGAGCTGCTGCGGCCGTCGCTCGTCGCCGGGAACGGGCCGCCGTGCACCATCGCCGTCGACACCTCCACGCCGGTCGGGAAGCCGTTGGCCAGGATGCGGCCGACCTTGCGTTCAAGCGCCGGCAGCAGCGTGCGCGCGGCGGCGATGTCGGCCTCGTCGTCGTCCTGCAATTGCAGCGTGGCGGTCAGCTGGCCTTCCAGGCCCTCGATGACGGCCAGCAGCTCGGCCACGTCGCGGCAGGCCACCAGCAGCGAGGCCGGGCCGAAGATCTCGGCCGACATCGCATGGTTGGCCAGGAACGCAGCGCCCGTCGTCTTGAACAGGCTGGGCGCGCCCTGGCAGCCGGCCGAGGTGCCGCGCAGCAGCGCGTCCACGCCGGGCTGGCCGGAGAGCTGGTCCTCGCCGCGCTGGAACGCGCTGGCAATGCCGGGCGTCAGCATCGTGGCTGCCGGAATGGGCTTGAGCGCTTCGGCCGCGGCCGCGGCGAAGCGGTCGAAGTCGGGGCCGGCCAGGCCCAGCACGAGGCCGGGGTTGGTGCAGAACTGGCCCACGCCCATCGTCAGCGAGGTGGCGAAGCCCGTGGCGATCTCGGCACCGCGTGCGCTGAGCGCACCGGCCAACAGGATGACCGGGTTGATGCTGCTCATCTCGGCATAGACGGGGATGGGCTGCGGGCGTGCCGCGGCCGCGGCCATCAGCGCCGTGCCACCGCTGCGCGAGCCGGTGAAGCCGACGGCCTGGATGGCCGGGTGGCGCACCAGCGTGTCGCCGATGCCGTGGCCGCTGCCGGTCAGCAGCGCGAAGACGCCGGCCGGCAGGCCGGCTTGCTTGACCGCCTCGACGACCGCGCGGCCGACGAGCTCCGACGTGCCGGGGTGGGCCGAGTGCGCCTTGACGACGACCGGGCAGCCGGCGGCCAGCGCCGCGGCGGTGTCACCGCCGGCGACCGAGAAGGCCAGCGGGAAGTTGCTGGCGCCGAACACGGCGACGGGGCCGACGCCGACGAAGCGCAGCCGCAGGTCCGGCCGCGGCGGCGTGCGGGTGGGCAGCGCGGAGTCGATGCGGGCGTCCTGCCAGCTGCCTTCGCGCAGCAGTTCGCCGAACATCTTCAGCTGGTTCATCGTGCGGGCGCGCTCGCCTTCCAGGCGGGGCCGCGGCAGGCCGGTCTCGGCCATCGCGCGCTCGATGAGCGCATCGCCCAGCGCGAGGATCTGCGCGGCGATCAGGTCCAGGAAGTCGGCACGCTCATGGTCGCTCGTCGCCCGGAAGGCGTCGAACGCGGCGCCGGCCAGCGCGCAGGCCTGCTCGACCTGGGCCGCGTCGACCGCGTTGAAGTCCGGGCCGATGGCCTGGTTCTTGGCCGGGTCGAAGGCCTGGAAGGCCTTGCCGTTGCCGCGCACGGGCTGGCCGTTGATCAGGGCCAGGCCCTGGATCGTGTTGCTCATCGTTCGTTACCTCTTGGTGTTTTCGGGCCGAGCGCCGTGCCGCCCCAAGCCGACCCCTCGGGGGACCGACCGGACTCGCTCGCGTTCAGCGAAGCGAGGGCGGGCGAGGGGCGCCATCATTTCAGTGGGAGTGGCGCGGCACGGCAGAGCCGCGGCAGCCGCGCAGGAAGTCGAAGTCGCAGCCCTCGTCGGCCTGCAGCACGTGCTGCACGTAGAGGTGGCGGTAGCCCGAGGCGTCGGCCGGGTCCACCGTCTGCGCGGCGGCCCAGGCGTCCAGGCGGGCCTTCAGCTCCTCGTCGGACACGTCCAGGTGCAGGCGACCGGCGGCGCAGTCCAGCTCGATGAAGTCGCCTTCCTGCACGACAGCCAGCGGGCCGCCCGCACGCGCCTCGGGCGCCACGTGCAGCACGACGGTGCCGTAGGCGGTGCCGCTCATGCGCGCGTCGGAGATGCGCACCATGTCCTTCACGCCGGCCGCCAGCAGCTTCGGCGGCAGGCCCATGTTGCCGACCTCTGCCATGCCGGGGTAGCCCTTGGGGCCGCAGTTCTTCATGACGAGGATGCAGCTGGCGTCCACATCCAGGTCCGGATCGACGATGCGAGCCTTGTAGTCCTCGAGGTTCTCGAACACGACGGCGCGGCCCCGGTGCTTCATCAGCTCGGGCGTGGCGGCCGAGGGCTTGAGCACGGCGCCGCGCGGCGCGAGGTTGCCGCGCAGGATGCAGATGCCGCCGTCTTCGATCAGCGGCTTGTCCAGCGGGCGGATGACCTCGTCGTCGTAGATCGGCGCGTCCTGGCAGTTGGCCCACAGGCTCTTGCCGTTGACGGTCAGGGCGCCGGGGTTGGGCAGCTTGCCGGCTTCGCCCAGGCGGCGGATGACGCCGGGCAGGCCGCCAGCGTAGTAGAACTCCTCCATCAGGAAGCGGCCCGACGGCAGCAGGTCCACCAGCGTGGGCGTGCCGCGGCCGATGCGAGTCCAATCCTCCAGCGCCAGGTCCACGCCGATGCGGCCGGCGATGGCCTTCAGGTGGATGACGGCGTTGGTCGAGCCGCCGATGGCCGCATTCACGCGGATGGCGTTCTCGAAGGCTTCCTTCGTCAGCACCTTGGACAGGCGCAGGTCTTCCCACACCATCTCGACGATGCGCATGCCGGAGAGATGCGCCAGCACGTAGCGACGCGCGTCGACGGCAGGAATCGCGGCGTTGTGCGGCAGCGAGGTGCCCAGCGACTCGGCCATGCAGGCCATCGTCGACGCGGTGCCCATCGTGTTGCAGGTGCCGGCGGAGCGCGAGTGGCCGGCCTCGGCGGCCAGGAAGTCGTGCATCTGGATCTCGCCGGCCTTGACCTGCTCGTGCAGCTGCCACACGGCCGTGCCGGAGCCGATGTTCTTGCCATTGAGCTTGCCGTTGAGCATCGGGCCGCCGGTGACGACGATGGCCGGCACGTCGCAGCTGGCGGCGCCCATCAGCAGCGCGGGGGTGGTCTTGTCGCAGCCCACCAGCAGCACCACGGCGTCGATGGGATTGCCGCGGATGCTTTCTTCCACGTCCATGCTGGCGAGATTGCGCGTCAGCATCGCGGTGGGGCGCAGGTTGCTCTCGCCGTTGGAGAACACCGGGAACTCGACCGGAAAGCCGCCGGCTTCCAGGATGCCCTTCTTCACATGCTCGGCGAGCTTGCGGAAGTGGGCGTTGCAGGGCGTCAGCTCGCTCCAGGTGTTGCAGATGCCGATGATGGGCTTGCCCTGGAACTCATGGTCGGGGATGCCCTGGTTCTTCATCCAGGAGCGGTACATGAAGCCGTTCTTGTCCTGGGTGCCGAACCATTCGGCCGAGCGCAGCTTGACCTTGCTCTTCTTGTCCTCTGTCGTCATGGGGGTCTCGTCGTTCTCTCGGCCAGGCGGCGTGGTGGCTGGGGTCGGTGCCGCTCGCGGCGCATGCTAGGGAGGCGGGGGATCGCTTTCCAATCAATTTCCGCCGTTTAGCGATACCAAATCGCGTATCAACTGGGGCGACGCGCCCGCGAGCGACGACCTGTCAGCGGCCGTGAGGCCAGACGGCGCGCTTCGTCGGCCCCTTGCTGCCGCGGCCGCGGGCGGCCCAGAGCTTGTAGGCGGCGGGCGTCAGTTCCCGCTTCAGCAAGGCCACCAGCTCGCCATGGCCGATGCCGTGTTCGCGCATGACGCGGGTGTAGGGCGGCACGTCGTCCCAGGCGGTCGCGATGACGCGCTGGATCTCGTCGGGGGGAAGTCGGGGAGCGGTTTTGGCCACGGCCGCATTCTGCGCCCCACCGCGCCGCGGTCGTCGCTCAGTTGAAGCGCTGTGCCACCCACGCCGCCGCCGCGCCGGCCACCGCGCTGGCGAAGCAGCCCCAGGCGGTGTCCACCAGCGCCAGCCGCAGCGGCCACTGCCGCAGCGTCGCCAGGTTGGACATGTCGTAGACGCCGTAGGCCGTCAGGCCTACGAGCGCGGCCCGCGCCACCTGCATCGCCAGCGGCTGCCCTGTCGGGTACAGCGCCAGCGCGACCAGTGCTGCGGGGTAGCCGAAATAGAACACGGCCGCCGCGCTCCAGCGTACCGAGTCGGCCATCTGCGGGCCGATCTCCTGGCGGTAGAAGTCGCGGGCCAGCCCGCCCAACCACAGCGCGTCCAGCGCCCCCATGACGACGAGGGCGGTCAGGTAGGGCTTCAGGAAGGCGCTCATGGTGGACGCAGTGTGCACGCGCGCGGCAAGCGCTGGCGTCAGAGAGCGCCGCGTGTTCGTCCTACAGCGTGCCAGCCGGCATGCTGGCAGCCGCAGCGTCGACCGGGAGACAGCATCGGCACATCGCTTTTTCTGCAGTCCACCACCATGACCGACACCTCGCTGCCCTTGATGCCGCCCCGCCCGGCGAGTGCGCCCAACCGGCGCCCGGCGCTGACGCTGCTGGCCTCGGAGCCCGCCCGCGCGACGCTGGAGGCCGTGCAGGCGCTGGGCCACTGGCTGCGTGCGCCCGAGCCGGTGGGCCAGGGCCACCCGGTTGTGCTGTTCCCGGGCCTGGGCACCGACGGTGTGACGCTGTGGCCGTTGCGCCGCCACCTGGAGCGGGCGGGATTCCGCGCGATCGATTGGGGACAGGGTCTGAACACCGGCCCGCGCGGCGATGTGGACGCCTGGCTGGACGGCCTGGCCGAAGCCGTGCACGACCGCATCGCTCCGGCGCATGACGTGAGCTTCGTCGGCTGGAGCCTGGGCGGCTTCTATGCGCGCGAGTTGGCCAAGCGCTGGCCGGAGCGGGTGCATCACGTCATCACCATCGGCACGCCGTTCAACGGCAGCGCGGACGACACGCATGTGGGCTGGCTGTTCCGCCTTCTCAACGGCCAGCACGCACCGAAAGAGGCCGCGCTGCGCGAGCGGCTGGCCGAGCCACCGCCGGTGCCGACGATCTCGCTCTACAGCCGCCGCGACGGCATCGTGTCGTGGGAAGCCTGTACCCATGACCGGCGCTGGCCGCTGGCGCGCGACATCGAGGTGGACGCCAGCCACCTCGGCATGGGCTGGGCGCCTGAGGTGCTTTCGCGCGTGACCCAGCTGCTGGCCTGCCGGCGCCGGGGTGCCGAATGAGCGTCGCCGCCGTGCTGCAACAGCAAGCCGGCCCGCGCGAGGACTCTCCGCGCCCGGCGCCGCCGCCCGAGAAGCTGCCGCCTCGCGAGCCTGTCACGCCGGTCAAGCTGCGGCAGGCACTGCGGCGCGTCTTCGGCCTGCGGGCGCTGCGGCCGGGGCAGGCGGAAGTCATCGACCGCGTGCTGGCCGGCGACAGCACACTGGCCGTCATGCCCACGGGCGCCGGCAAGTCGCTGTGCTACCAGCTGCCGGCCGTGCTCAGCGATGCGCTGACCGTCGTCATCTCGCCACTGATCGCGCTGATGAAGGACCAGTGCGACACGCTCAACGACCATGGCGTGGCGGCCGTGCAGCTGCACTCCGCGCTGGACGCCAACCGCCGGCTGGAGGCCGAGGCGCTGCTGGCGCGCGGCGCGGCGCGCATCGTCTTCACGACGCCCGAGCGGCTGGCCGACGCGCATACGCGAGGCCTGCTGCAGGATCAGCGCGTGGGACTGCTGGTGGTGGACGAGGCGCACTGCATCGCGCAGTGGGGCCACGACTTTCGCCCGGCGTTCAGTGCGCTGCGCGACGCCCGCCGCGCGCTCGGCCGGCCGCCCGTGCTGGCGCTGACGGCTACGGCTTCGGCGCGCGTGCAGCGCGAGATCGCCCAGGCGCTGGACATCCCGCGCGACGGCATCCTCAGTCACGGCGTCTATCGCCCCAACCTGCGCCTGGCGGTGGAGCTGCCGCAGACCGAGGCCGAGCGCCGCGCCTTCGTGCTGCGCCGGCTGCGCGAACTGGACGGGAGCGCCATCGTCTACTGCGCCACGGTGCGCGAAGCCACTGCCCTGCACGCCCAGCTGCGCGGCGCCGACGTGGGCGCCGGGCTCTACCACGGCAAGCTGCCCAAGGCAGAGCGCGAGGCTACGCAGGACGCCTTCATGCGCGACGAGGCGCGCGTGATGGTGGCCACCAACGCCTTCGGCATGGGCATCGACAAGCCCGACATCCGCCTCGTGCTGCACGCGCAGATGCCGGCCTCCATCGAGGCCTACGTTCAAGAGTGCGGCCGGGCCGGCCGCGATGGCGAGCCTGCCGACTGCGTGCTGCTGTTCCGCGAGGGCGACCGGGCGCTGCAGCAGTTCTTCGCCGGCGGCCAGGCGCCGTCGCGCGAGGAGCTGGCGAGCGTCTGGCGGGCGCTAGCCAGCCACACGCCGCAGGGCGGCTGGGTGCCTGCTGCGCTGGCCGAGATGGCGCGGCTGCCGCAGCGCCGGGCGGAGCAAGTGCTGGCGGCGCTGCGCTCGGTGCGCGCCGTGCGCTCGGCCGGCGGCGGCGATGCCGGCGTGCGGCCGGCCACGCGGCGCACGGCGGATGCCGTCGTCAACGCGGCCGAGGCCGCCGCGCGCGAGCGTCAGCAGCACGACCGTGACGGCCTGGCCGCCATGGTGCTCTACGCCAAGGCCGGCAACTGTCGATGGGCAGCCGTTCTGGCCCATTTCGGCGAGGCACTGGACGACGGCGCCACGCGCTGCGGCCATTGCGACAGCTGCGCCCGCTTCGAGGCCTTGCTGGCCGCGGAGCAGCAGTCCGACGACGGCAGCGACATGCAGCCCACGCGGCAGCGCGCCTTCGAGCCTGGACAGCGCGTGCGCGTGCGGCGCTTCGGCTGGGGCGAGGTGGAGGATTGCAGCGCCGACGCCGTGGCGATCCGCTTCCCGCGGCATGGCCTGCGCACCATCCATCCGGACTTCGTGCTGGCGGCGGCTGCGGGCTAGCTGTCGAGCCAGGTCGACAAGCTGGTTCTGCGCTGCAGACCCGCTTGATGCGCGCTATCGAATCCCCTGAGCAGGGCGTTGTCAGCTATCGGTCAGAATCCGCGCAACCGATAAGGAGACAAGGCCATGGAGCCGATCTGGCTGAAGCACTACCCGGAGGAGGTGCCGCGCGACGTCAATGTGGCGCTCTACCCCAGCCTGGTAGACCTGCTGGACACCGCATTCAGGAAGCATGCCGACCAGGCGGCCTATCTGATGATGGGCAAGCGCATCAGCTTCGCGGAGGTGGACGAGGCCTCGCGTGCGCTCGCCGCCTACTTGCAAGGCCTCGGCCTGGAGAAGGGCGACCGCGTCGCGCTGATGATGCCCAACCTGTTCCAGTACCCGGTGGCTGTCGCTGCCGTGCTGCGGGCAGGATACGTGGTCGTCAATGTCAACCCGCTCTACACACCGCGTGAGCTGGAGCACCAGCTGAAGGACTCCGGCGCCAAGGCCATCGTCATCATCGAGAACTTCGCGTCAGTGCTGCAGCAGGTGCTGGCCCATGTGCCGACCAAGCACATCATCCTCGCGTCGATGGGCGACATGCTGGGCTTCGTGAAGGGCGCCATAGTCAACTACGTCGTTCGCAACGTCAGGAAGATGGTGCCAGCCTTCGACCTGCCCGGCGCCGTGCGCTTCAACGATGCGTTGGCGAAGGGGCGGGGCCTGACCTACACGGCGCCGCGCCTGGGGCCGGACGACATCGCCGTGTTGCAGTACACGGGGGGCACGACCGGCGTGTCCAAGGGCGCGGTGCTGATGCACCGCAACCTCGTGGCCAACATCCTGCAGTGCGAGGCCTGGTACCAACCAGCGCTGAAGAAGGTCCCGAAGGGCGAACAGATCGTCACCATCTGTGCCCTGCCGCTGTATCACATCTTCGGATTCAATACGAACATGATGTTGTCCATGCACATGGGCGGCGCCAATGTGCTGATTCCGAACCCTCGCGACCTGCCGGCCGTCTTCAAGGAGCTTGCCGGACATCGATTCCACAGCTTCCCGGCGGTCAATACCTTGTTCATGGCCATGGCCAACCATGCCGATTTCCCCACGGTGGACTGGAGCCATCTCGTCATCTCAGTAGGCGGCGGCATGGCGGTGCAGCAGGCCACCGCCAAGCTGTGGCTGGAGAAGACGGGTTGCCCCATCATCGAGGGCTACGGCCTGTCCGAAACGTCGCCTACGGCTACCTGCAACCCGGCGGACAGCATGGCCTACACCGGCACCATCGGCCTGCCGTTGCCGCTGACCGAGCTGCGCCTGCTGGACGACGATGGTCGCGAGGTGCCGCTGGGCGAGCGCGGCGAGATCGCCATTCGCGGGCCGCAGGTCATGGCTGGCTACTGGCAGCGGCCGGACGAAACGGCCAAGGTCATGACGGCCGACGGTTTTTTCCGCACGGGCGACATCGGCACCGTCGACGAGCGCGGTTACTTCAAGATCGTGGACCGAAAGAAGGACATGATCCTCGTTAGTGGTTTCAATGTGTATCCGAACGAGGTCGAGGATGTGCTGACGCTGATGCCCGGCGTGCTGGAGTGCGCCGCGGTCGGCGTGCCGGACGCGAAGGCCGGCGAGGCGGTGAAGGTGGTTATCGTGAAGCGGGACCCGCAGCTCACCGAAGCCGACGTGCGGGCTTACTGCGAGATCAACCTGACCGGCTACAAGCGCCCGAAAATCGTCGAGTTCCGCACCGACCTGCCCAAGACTCCCGTCGGCAAGATTTTGCGTCGCGAGCTGCGCGACAAGAGCTGATGTCCCTATTCCGTGAACTAGCTGGCTTGCGGCGATACCGCAGCTGAGAGACCCTCCGCACCGTGCTCGATCTGCTGCATTCAAAAACCGACGCCGGCCGCGCTGAAATCCGTGCCCGCGCCCTGCCGTTGTCCCGCGCCGCGCGCAACCTGCTGCTAGTGCTGGATGCCAGCAAGCCGCCGCGCGAATGGCTGCGCCTCGTCGGCGGCGCCACGGAGGCGGATTTCGATTCGCTGCGCCAGCAGGGCCTGATCGCTGCGCAGGCCGGCGGCGGCACAGCGCAGGCGGCGGTGCCATCGATGCCGCCAGCGGCCCAGCCCGCCGCGGCGCCGGCACCTGCGGCCGCCCCGTCCACCGGGACGTTGCTGCTGGACCGCGCCGCCCTCTACACCTACCTCAGCGGCCAGGCCACCAAGCTGCTGGGGCCGTTCAAGGGCTATGCCTTCGCGCTGGAGGTGGAGCGTGCCGACAGCCTGTCGGCATTGCAGGCGCTGGCGCTGCAGCTCGTGGAGCGGGTGCAGAAGGCCAAGGGTGACGCCGCGGCCGCCGCCGTGCGCGACGCGCTGGGCCTGCGCTGAATCTCGGCGTCAGCCCTGGCGAAAGCACCGCCCGCAGACCGAGCGGTAGCGCGCGTTGCCGCCGATCTCCACCTGGGCGCCCTCGGTGACCTTGCGGTTGTCGGCGTCCACGCGCATGTTCATCGTCGCCTTGCGGCCGCAGTCGCAGATGGTCTTCATCTCGTCCATCTCGTCGGCCAGCGCCAGCAGCGTGGCCGAGCCGGGGAACAGTTCGCCGCGGAAGTCCGTGCGCAGGCCGTAGCAGATGGCCGGCAGGTTGTGCAGGTGCGCCAGCTCGTGCAGCTGCTGTACCTGGCGCTTGGACAGGAACTGCGCCTCGTCCACGAGGATGCAGGCGATGCCGGGGCTCGCGGCCATCACGGCGGCGAAGTCTGTGGCGTCGTCGAACGGCTCGGCCTCGCGCTGTGGACCCAGACGTGACGTGACGTAGCCGCGGCCGTAGCGGTCGTCCAGCCGGGCCGTGAAGATGCGGACGCGGTGGCCGCGTTCTTCATAGTTGTGGGCCACCTGCAGCAGGGCGGTGGACTTGCCGGCGTTCATCGCGGCGTAGCGGAAAAAGAGCTTGGCCATGGTCGGTTCGAGGGTGCAGCCATTGTCCCCGGCCGCCGCCCCCCTCAACCGCGGGCTAGGGGAAGCCCGCGGTTTGGGCCGATTCGGCGCCGGGACTGGTGCTAGCGAGGTGGCGCTGTCATGAACGCTGTGCGTCAATCCATCATTCGTCCTGACCTCTGCGAAGAATGAGCAAAGACACCGTGACCGCGGTCCGTGAAGACGGCTTGCGCTACCAGTCGAAAGTGGGCGGTTCGCCCTTCTTGGGCAGCGGCCACACCCGCTCCTGCTTCAAGTGCGGCAAGCACCGTGCGCCGACCGGTCTGCAGTCCATCCGGCTGCTCGGTCGCAACGAGGTGGTCTGCAAGCCCAACTGCAAGACGCTCCCCTAGAACTCGCAGCGTCCTCAGTTCGGAGGATGAGGCGGCTGCCAACTGCCGCCTAAGCTGCGCCGGTCTCAGCAGACCGGAGCAGACATGCCGATTCCCCTGATCGCTGCAGCACTGTCGGCGATTGCGCCGCAGCTGGCGCAAAAAGGGCTGGATTTGCTCAGCGGCGTCTTCCGCGGTGCGCTGGACAAGGGCACGACCGAGATTGCCGACCTCATCCAGCAGAAGACGGGCATCGACATCAATGATGTCGCCGACAACAAGCTGACCGACGCGCAGTGGGCCCAGCTGAAGCAGTTCGAGTTCGAGTACCAGGGCAAGCTGCTGGCCTACCGTCAGCAGAGCGATGCCAACCAGATCGAGCAGGAGCGCATCGCCGCCGCCGACCGTGCGAGCGCGCGCCACATGCAGGAGGCGGCCATCGCCAGCCCCGACGCCTTCGTGCGGCGCTTCATCTACATCTACGCCAGCGTGCTGACGCTGCTGACGTTCGCCTTCATCTTCGTCGCCGCCTTCGGTCCCAGGTACGAGCCCACCGACCCGCGGGCGCGCGTCATCGACACGGTGCTGGGCTTCCTGCTTGGAGTGTCCCTGTCGGCCATCATCCAGTACTTCTTCGGGTCGAGTGCAGGCAGCAAGGCCAAGGACGACAAGATCGGCCAGCTCGCCATCCGTGCGCAAAGCGCGGCGCTGCAGGGTGAAGGTGGCGATGGCAGCCGCGGAGCCCAATCATGACCGAGCTGGTCCGCGAGCAATCGGTCTTCCTGGTGCATGTCTGCGAGCTGGTGCGCAAGGCCGGCGAACTGGGGTTCTCGGCCTCGGCCGGCGAGCTCTATCGCACGCCGGAGCAGCAGGCCCTGCACGTGATGAACGGCCGCAGCACGACGATGGCGAGCCAGCACCTGAAGCGCCTGGCCATCGACATCAACTTCTTCCGAGACGCACCGGACGGCCGCCCGCTGCTGGTCTCCGACGTCGAGACGCTGCGCCCGTTGGGCCAGTTCTGGGAGGGGCTGGACGGCGCCAATCGCTGGGGCGGCAATTGGACGAGCGCCAAGGATTTGCCGCATTTTGAGCGCCGCGAGGCGCTCGACGCCGGGGTGGCGCCTGCCAGCGCCTTGGTGGCAACCGCCTCGCCCGTCGGCGCGCGCGGCCGGGGCCTGACGACCGGCGCCGTTGGGGCGCAGTGCAGCAACGCGCGCGACGATGTGGAGAGCGTGCAGCAGCTGCTGAACCTGTGTGCCGCGGCCGGCCGCGTGCAGCTGCCCGAGCCGCTGAAGCCCGATGGCGCCTTCGGGCAGAAGACGCTGGACGCGATCATGGCCTTCCAGCGCAGTGCACAGGCCCAGAGCGAGCCCGATGGCCGCGTGGACGCCAACGGCGCAACGCTGCTGAGCCTGTGCGAGTCGTTGCCCGAGGCCGTCACGCCGGGCTGGCTCGGCGTGCTCTACCTGCGCGCCAACGGCGAGGAGGTGGCTGAGTTCTCGCCACGCCTGCAGCAGGTGATGGCCAACCGGCACATCGACACGCCGCTGCGCCAGGCTCACTTCCTTGCGCAGATCGGGCACGAATCCGGCGAGTTCCGCTTCCGCGCCGAGATCGCCAACGGCGAGGCCTACCAGGGCCGGGCGGACCTCGGCAACCTGCAGCCGGGCGACGGCCGCAAGTTCAAGGGCCGCGGCCTGATCCAGCTGACCGGCCGTGCCAACTACGCCGAATACGGCCGTGCCATCGGCCAGGAGGCCGAGCTGTTGGACAGCCCCGAGCGAGTGGCGACCGACGCCGCGCTGTGCGCGGACGTGGCCGGCTGGTACTGGGCGAAGAACAACCTGAATGCGCTGGCCGATGCCGACGACTTGACGACGCTCACGCGGCGCATCAACGGTGGCCTCAACGGCTACGACGACCGGCGCCGGCTGCTGCTGCGTGCGAAGGCGCTGCTGGCGATCTGAGCTCGCCGAAGCTCCAACGGCCCGCGGTTGACGACTCGAGGGATGATGCATAGCATGCTATGCATTTCGTCGTCTGGGGGTCTCGCGTGGAAGATGTCGTCAGGGTGCTGGGTCACCTGAGCCTGGGAACTCGGCTCAAGCGCATCGGCGAGACCTTGCAGGCGCAGACACAAGCCGTACTGGCGGCCCATGGCTTCGAGCAGCCGGCGGCGTGGTTTCCGCTGCTGGCCGCGCTGGACCGCCTCGGCCCGTTGAGCGTGGGCGAATTGAGCAGCGCCATCGGCGTCACTCAGCCCGTCATCACCCGGTCGCTGGGCGGGCTGGAGGAGGAGGGGCTGGTGGAATCCCAGGCGCTGGAGGCCGACCGGCGTGTGCGCCGCGTCGCCTTGACTCGCAAAGGCCGGAGCCTCGTGCAACGCGCGCGGCGTGAGGCTTGGCCGGCGATCGAAGCAGCGGTGGCGCAGGCATGCGCCGGGTTGACAGGCGATTTGCTGGCGCAGCTTGCGGGACTGGAAGACGCGTTGGCGGCCACGCCGTTGGTGCAGCGATGAGCGCGCTCGACCGCCCCCTGTGGGCCACGCTCGAACACCAGCCGCACTGGTCGCTTGGGGACGAGCGTGCACGGCGCTTCGTGCCGGACATCAACTGCTTCGCCGCAGTGCCCGGGGAGTCGGCACCGCACCTTGATGCTCTGGCTGCCCTGGTGCAGTGTGGCGAGGACCGCGTCTACCTGCTGCAGGTGCCGCCTATCGTCATCCCCGCGGGGCTCATGGCCGAGAAGGCGGCGCCCGGGGTGCAGATGCTTGCGCGGCGCCGCCTGCCGGTGGACGACGGCGTCATGGTACTTGGCGAGGCCGATGCCGCCGAGATGCGGGCGTTGGCCTCGTTGACAGAACCGGGTCCGTTCCTGCCGCGCACGCACACGATGGGCCGCTTCGTCGGCCTGCGCATCGATGGGCGGCTGGCCGCCATGGCCGGAGAGCGCATGCGCTTCCCGGGCCACGTGGAGGTCAGCGGCGTGTGCACGCACCCTGACTTTCGTGGCCGGGGGCTCGCGCGCCGCCTGTCGACCGCCGTCACGGCGGAGATCCAGCGTCGCGGCGAGCAGCCTTTCCTGCACGCGTGGGCCAACAACACCACGGCCATCGCGCTCTACGAGAGCCTGGGGTTCGAGGTGCGTGCGCCGGTCCACGTCGCGCTGCTGGCACGGCGCTAGACGCCGGCCATCTTTACGGCGTCCTGGCTGCTCCAGCCGCCGCCCAGCGCACGGATCAGTCCGACCGTCGCCTGGTACCGAGCCGAGCGCACCTGCAGAGCCGCCCGCTTGTTGGCCAGCTCGCTGCGGCGCGCGTCCAGCAGCTCCAGCTGGCTGACAAGGCCGTTGCGGTAGCGCGCGTCGGACAGCCTCAGTGCCTGGCCGGCCGCCGACACCGCGCGGGCGCTGGCCTGCTCCTGCGCCTGCAGCAGCGCAAGGGCGCCGAGCTGGTCCTCCACGTCCTTGAGCGCCAGCAGGAATTGCTCGCGGAAAGCAATGGCTTCGCCCTGCAACTGCGCCTGCGCGGCATTGACGCCGGCCTCGCGGCGACCGCCGTCGAAGATCGGCAGCGCGGCCAGCAGGCCGACACCCCAGGTGCTGGCACCGCTCTTGAGCAGGTTGGACACCTCGCTGGACACGCCGCCGCCCTGTGCCGTGAGCTGCAGGCTCGGCCACCACGCGGAACGCGCGACGCCGACGCGCGCCTGCGCCGCGTCGAGCTGGCTGCGCGCCGCGGCCAGATCGGGCCTGCGCTGCAGCAGCTCGCTCGGCAGGCCGGCGGGCACAGTGGGCAGCACCGTCGTCCACGTGATGGGCTTCAGGCTGAACGTGGAGGGTGCCTCGCCGACGAGCACGGCCAGCGCCGTCTCCAGCTCCAGCCGCCGCCGGTCCAGCGCCAGCGCCTCAGCCTCGTTGGCGGCCAGCTCGGCACGCACGCGGGCCAGGTCCAGGTCGGCCACGTCACCGGCGCGTGCCCGCTTCTCGGTCAGCGACAGCGTCTCGCCATAGGCGGCGACGGTGTCGCGCACGATGTCGCGCTCGGTGTCCAGCGCGCGCAGCGCGAGATAGCCGCGCGCGACGTTGGCTTGCACCAGCAGGCGCGCATCGGCCAGTAGCTGCTCGCGGGCCTGCACGTCCAGCGCCGCGGCGTTGCGCTCGTGCAGCAGCCGGCCGCCGAGGTCCAGCTCATAGGCGAGGTTCAGGCCGGCGCTGTACTGCGTGGCCGGCTGCGGCACCAGCTGGCCCGGCGTGGACGAGCGGCCTGCGCCGGCCGACACGCCGGCCTGCGGCAGCCGGGCCGCCTGTGCAGAGCCCAACGCTGCGCGGGCCAGCGCGAGCCGGCTCGCGGCCGCCTGCACGCTGGTGTTGGCCGCCATGGCGCGGGCGACGAGGTCGTCCAGCGCCGGGTCGGCAAAGGGCTGCCACCAGCTGGTGGTCAGTGCAGCCGCGTCGTTCGCGGAGGCGCCCTTGTACATCGCCGGGGGCTGCGGCAGCTGCGAGGGCTCCACGGTGCCGACCGACGCACAGCCGGCCAGCAGCAGCGCCGCGAAAAGTGGGGTCAGGGTCGATTTCATAGGGATCACTTGCCTCGTTGCGGGAGGGCGTCGACGACGGGCGCGACGTGCGGCGTGGGTCCGGCATGCGCCGTCGGCGCGGCGACCTGGCCGCCGTGGTGGCGCAGCGGTGCGTTGCCGGTGAGGCGGCGCACGATGACGTAGAACAGCGGCGTCAGGAACAGGCCGAACAGCGTCACGCCGATCATTCCGGCGAACACCGCCACGCCCATCGCCTTGCGCATCTCGGCGCCGGCGCCGGTGCTCAGCACCAGCGGCAGCACGCCCATGACGAAGGCCATCGACGTCATCAGGATGGGCCGCAGTCGCAGCCGTGCCGCTTCCAGCGCGGCCTGCACCGGCGTGCGGCCGGCGAACTCCAGCTCACGTGCGAACTCGACGATCAGAATCGCGTTCTTGGCCGACAGGCCCACAAGCACGATGAGCCCGATCTGCGTGAACACGTTGTTGTCGCCGTGGCTCAACCACACGCCGGTCATCGCGGCGAGCAGCCCCATCGGCACGATAAGCAGGATGGCCAGCGGCAGCGACAGGCTCTCGTACTGTGCAGCCAGCACCAGGAACACCAGCAGGATGGCCAGCGGGAACACCCACGCGCCCGAGTTGCCGGCGATCTTTTCCTGGTAGGTCAGGTCGGTCCACTCGTAGCCGATGCCCGGGGGCAGCGTCTCGGCGGCGATGCGCTCCACGGCGGCCTGAGCCTGGCCCGACGAGAAGCCGGGCGCGGCGCCGCCGTTGATGTCGGCGGACAGGTAGCCGTTGTAGCGCAGCGCGCGCTCGGGGCCGAAGCTGGGGTTGACCTTCATCAGCGCCGACAGCGGCACCATCTCGCCGCTGGACGAGCGCACCTTCAGCGCGCCGATGTCCTCGGCCCGGGCGCGGAACGGCGCGTCCGCCTGCACGCGCACGGAGTACGTGCGGCCGAATTTGTTGAAGTCGTTGACGTACAGGCTGCCGAGGTAGATCTGCATCGTGTCGAACACGTCCGTCACGGCTACGCCGAGCTGGCGGGCGCGCGTACGGTCGAGGTCGGCGAACAGCTGCGGCACGTTGACCTGGAAGCTCGAGAACAGGCCGGCCAGTTCCGGCGCCTTGGACGCCTTCGCGATGAATGCCTTCAGTGCCCCGTCCAGCGCCTCGTAACCGAGGCCACCGCGGTCCTGCAACTGCAGCTTGAAGCCGCCCGTCGTGCCCAGGCCCTGCACGGGTGGCGGCGGGAACATGACGATGAAGGCGTCCTCGATCTGGCCGTACTGCGCGTTCAGCGAGCCCGCGATGGCGCCGGCCGACAGGTCCTTGGTCTTGCGTTCGTCGAAGGGCTTCAGCGTCGCGAACACGATGCCGGAGCTGGCGCTGTTCGTGAAGCCGTTGATCGACAGCCCGGGGAAGGCCACCGCGTGCTCGACACCCGGCGTCTTCAGCGTGATGTCGGTCATGCGGCGGATGACGTCCTCGGTGCGGTCCAGCGTGGCGCCGTCGGGCAGCTGGGCGAAGCCGATCAGGTACTGCTTGTCCTGCCCAGGCACGAAGCCGCCGGGCACGGCCTTGAAGAGGCCGGCCGTGGCCGCCACCAAGCCCAGGTAGATGACCATCATGAGAGCCTTGCGCGACATCAGCGTCTTCACGCCGCTGCCGTACTTCTCGGAGCTGCGCGTGAACAGTCGGTTGAAGCGCCGGAAGAAGCCGCCCAGGACACGGTCCATGCCGCGGGTCAGCGCATCCTTGGGCGCGTGATGGCCCTTCAGCAGCAGCGCGGCAAGCGCGGGCGACAGCGTCAGCGAATTGATCGCCGAGATCACCGTCGAGATGGCGATGGTCAGCGCGAACTGCTTGTAGAACTGGCCCGTAAGGCCCGTGATGAACGCAAGCGGCACGAACACCGAGATCAGCGTCAGCGCGATCGCGATGATGGGTCCTGAGACTTCCCGCATCGCCTGGTAAGTCGCGTCGCGCGGCGACAGGCCCGCCTCGATGTTGCGCTCGACGTTCTCCACGACAACGATGGCGTCGTCCACGACGATGCCGATGGCGAGCACCAGGCCGAACAGGCTCAGCGCGTTGATCGAGAAGCCGAAGCCGTGCATCACCGCGAAGGTGCCGATGATGGAAACCGGAACGGCCAGCAGCGGGATGATGGACGCGCGCCAGGTCTGCAGGAACAGGATGACCACCAGCACGACCAGCGCGACAGCTTCGAGCAGCGTGTGGATGACGGACTCGATGGACGCGCGGACGAACTGCGTGGGGTCATAGACGATGGTGTAGTCCACGCCTTCGGGCATCGCGGTCTTCAGCTCTTCCATCGTCGCGCGCACGTTGGCGGAGATGTCCAGCGCATTGCCGCCCGGGGCCTGGAAGATGGGCACGGCGACGGCCTGCTTGTTGTCGAGCAACGAGCGCAGTGCGTACTCGGACGCGCCGAGTTCAACGCGCCCCAGGTCTCGCAGCCTCGTCACGGCGCCGTTCGCGCCGGTCTTCACGATGATGTCGCCGAACTCCTCGACCGACTGCAGGCGGCCCTGCGCGTTGACGGAGAGCTGCAGGTCGATACCTTGCAACCCCGGCGACGCGCCGACCACGCCGGCGGCGGCCTGCACGTTCTGCCCGCGGATGGCAGCCACGACGTCACTGGCCGACAGGCCGTGTTCCGCCACCTTCTGCGGGTCCAGCCACACACGCATCGCGTAGTCGCCCGACCCGAACATCAGCACCTGGCCCACGCCGGGGATGCGCGCGAGGCGGTCCTTGACGTTCAGCAGCGCGTAGTTGCGCAGATAGGTCATGTCGTAGCGGCCGTTGGGCGAGGTCAGGTGCACGACCATCGTCAGGTCGGGGCTGCTCTTGACCGTCGTCACGCCCAGGCGCTTGACCTCCTCGGGCAGGCGCGCTTCGGCTTGCGACACGCGGTTCTGCACCAGCTGCTGGGCCTTGTCGGGGTCGGTGCCGAGCTTGAAGCTGACGGTCAGCGTCAACAGGCCGTCCGTCGTCGCCTGGCTGCTCATGTAGAGCATGTCCTCGACGCCGTTGATGGCCTCTTCGAGCGGTGTTGCCACCGTCTCGGCGATGACCTTCGGATTGGCGCCGGGGTATTGCGCGCGCACAACGACGGACGGCGGGACGACGTCGGGGTATTCCGAGATCGGCAGCGCGCGGATCGACAGCAGGCCGCCGATGAAGATCAGCAGCGACAGCACGCCCGCGAAGATCGGGCGGTCGATGAAGAATTTGGAGAGATTCATGGGTGCTCCAGGCAACACACGCCCCGCAGGCCGGCTGGACCGGCCCGCAAGACGGGGCTTGTGGTGAGGGGTGGGCTAGATCAGGAAGTCTTGGCGCTGGCTTGCTGTGCGGCCAATTCGGGCTTGGCGTCCATCGCGACGTCCTTGGGCGCGAGGACCGAGCCCGGCCGCACGCGCTGCACGCCGCCGACGACGACGCGCTCGCCGGCCTTCAGGCCGCTCGTGACGACGCGCAGACCGTTCACGCTGGCGCCCAACGTCACTGGCCGCCACTCGGCCTGGTTGCCCTGGCCGACGACGATGACGAAGCGCTTGTCCTGGTCGGTGCCGACGGCGCGCTCGTTGACGAGCAGCGCCGGTTCGTTCTTCGCCTGGCCCATGCGCAGCTTGGCGAACTGGCCGGGCATCAGGCTGCCGTCCTTGTTGTCGAAGACCGCCCGCACGCGCAACGTGCCGCTGCGCGCGTCGACCTGGTTGTCCACCAGCTGCAGCCGGCCTGTCGTGGCTTTGTCGCTCCCTGCCAGCATCTCGACCGGGATGCGCTCGAGCCCCTTGCGTTCCGCTGCGCCGCCGGGCAGCGACGCCAGTGCCTCGCGCACGATCTTCTCGTCGGCGTCGAAGCTCGCGTAGATGGGGCTGACGGACACCAGCGTCGTCAGCACGGGCGCACCGGCACCGGCGGCGACGAGGTTGCCCGTCGTCACCTCGATCTTGCCGACGCGGCCGGCTACCGGCGCACGCACCTGCGTGTAGCCGAGGTTCAGTTGTGCCGCTTGCAACGCTGCCTGGGCGGCGCGCAGGTTGGCGGCGGCCTCGCGGGCAGCGTTGTCTTTTTCGTCGAACTCGCGGCGGGCGACGGCGCGGTCTTCCAGCAGCGACTTGGCGCGCTGTGCCTCGCTTTGCGAGTAGCTCACTCGGGCCTGCGCGGCGGCCAACTGCGCTTCCAGACGTGCAACCTCGGCCTGGTAGGGCGCGGGGTCGATGGTCACCAGCAGGTCGCCTGCCTTCACGAGGCTGCCCTCGCGGAAATGCACGGCCTGCACCGCGCCGGACACGCGGGCGCGCACGTCGACGCGGTCTACGGCCTCCAGGCGACCGGAGAACTCGTTCCAGGCCGAGACGTCCTGGCTGACGACCTGGGCGACGGACACGGGCGTGGCCGGCGGTGCGCCAGGCGCGTTCTGCGCCTGCGCGGCATGGGTGCCGAACTGGCCGAGGCCCACGGCGCCAATGGCGACCAGGGCAGCAGCGCTGGCGACGAGCGCGATGCGGCGCGTCGGGCGATGGAAACGAGGGGTGGACGACATTTCGATTTCTCTCCGAGGGATGGATCAGGCAGGAAGCGACAGCGCGCGGCGGGCCGCCTCGCGCAGGAATTCGTGGATGGGGGCGATGGCTTCAGCCGGCGTCAGGGCGGCCAGCGTCAGCTCCCGCGCGGCGCTGCCGTGCTCTCGCAGCGCTGTCGCGTAGCGGCGCGATTCATCGTTCAGCGGATGGCCGGCGACGCCCAGCACCAGCGCCGGCGCCAAGCCCGCGAGGCGGCTGGCGGCCAGCGGCACGGCATAGGGATGGTCGGCGCGCGTGGTGCTGCCGAGATAGGCCTTCCAGCCTTTGGAGTAGAGGCACTCGCAGCCGCCGCATTCGCCTTCGCGCATCGACGCGCTGCCCAGGTGCGGGTCCAGCATCGGCGAGATCAGCAACTGACCGGCCAGCGCCGGCGCGCGCTGGTCCCGCGCCATCAGCGCCAGTGCCGCGGCGATGTTGCCGCCGGCCTCCTCGCCGGCCACGAACAGCGCGGTGTGCACCGAGCCCGTCAGCTTGACCGGTTTGGCGGCAAGCGCCTGCAGCGCCTCGAAAGCCGCACTGAGGCCGGCCGGGAACGGGTGTTCCGGCGCGAGTGGGTAGTCCAGCGCGACGACGTCGGCACCGGCTTCTGCCAGCCACTCGCTGCGTTCTCGGCTGGTCTGCAGCGAACCATCCGTGAACCGGCCGCCGTGCAGCCACAGCAGCAATGCGCGCGCATCGCCGTCCAGCGGCCGCCGCGCCGGGGTGACCTGCGCCACGACGCCGGGTGCTGGGCCCAAGCGCAACGTGGTGGGGGAAGCGGTGTTGTCCATGGGGCGAAAGATAGGCATTCATGCCTTTGAGATAAACACCCCGCGCAATGACTCACTTTTCCTTGTCGTGGAACAATCTGCGCATTCCAGCCCATCGACCTGACACGCCATGGACCGACTCTCTGCGATGCAAGCCTATGTCCGGGTCGTAGAGGCCGGCACCTTCACGAAGGCCGCCGACTCGCTGGATCTCCCCAAGGCCACCGTGACGCGGCTCATCCAGACGCTGGAGTCTCACCTGCGCACCAAGCTGCTGAACCGCACGACGCGCCGCGTGACCGTCACGCCGGATGGGGCGGCCTACTACGAGCGCGCGATGCGGCTGCTGTCCGACCTGGAGGAGCTGGAAGGCAGCATGAGCCAGGCCCGCGTGACGCCGCGTGGTCGCATCCGCATCGACGTGCCGGGCGTTGTCGGGCGGGACATGATCATTCCGCACCTGCCGGACTTCTATGCGAAGTACCCCGACATCCAGATCGAGCTGGGCGTCAGCGACCGGCCGGTGGACCTCATCAGCGACAACGTCGACTGCGTCATCCGCGGCGGCGAGCTGACCGACCAGAGCCTCGTGGCGCGGCGCATCGGCGAGTTCCATTTCGTGACCTGCGCGACTCCCGAGTACCTGCGCCGCCACGGCAACCCTGCACACCCGCTGGAACTGGGTCAGGCGCCGCACCGCATGGTGGGTTACTTCTCGGCGCGCAACGGCAAGCTGATGGGTGACACCTTCCGCCGTGATGGCGAGGTGGTGGAGGTGGCGGGTAACCACTGCATCGCCGTCAACGACGCGAGCGGTTATCTGAAGGCAGGGCTGGCGCACCTCGGCGCCATGCAGCTGACCTGCTTCATGGCCGCGCCGCTGATCAAAAGCGGCGAACTGGTGCGCATCCTCGACGACTGGCAGACCGATCCCATCCCCGTGCACGTGGTCTACCCGCCCAACCGCCACCTCAGCAGCAAGCTGCGCGTGTTCGTGGACTGGGTCGTCGAGCTGCTCGGTCAGTCGTCGACGGCGGGGATGAAGATCCGCTGCGGGCTGAGTTAAGCCTCGCCGGCCGGCGCGCTGGTGGCGACCGCATCGCCGAATTCGGGTGCAGGTGCATTGATCGCCAGCAACATGCCCGCCGCCAGCGCCACGACGGCCGTGGCGGCGGTGATCAGCGTGAAAAGCGAGCGGGTGGTGTTGTTCATGGCTACCTCCTGGCCGGCCCCACGGGATGTGGAATTGCCGACAGGGTGCCACTGTAGGAATTGCAGCCCGCCGGAAAAAGAGGGCTGAATAGAACGGCGAGTTGCTCGCGGCGGAACAATCGCCGCGATGCGTCGCCGCTCAGGCCTTGCGCGGTGTGCCCCGGCCGCGCTCTTCCAGCCAGGCCTTCGCTTCCGAGAAATGCCCGCAGCCGATGAAGGGCCGTGGCGGCTTCAGCGCCGACAGAGGCGACGGGTGGTTGGCCTTCAGCACGAGGTGGTCTTGTCGCGCCGCGTCAATCAGCGGCGCCTTGGCCTGGGCGTAGCTGCCCCAGAGCATGAAGACCTTCGGGGCCGGGTCCTTGGCCGCGGCCTGGATGAGGGCGTCCGTCAACGCCTCCCAGCCGCGGTTCGCGTGGCTGGCCGGCTGGCCGTCCTCCACGGTCAGCACGGCGTTGAGCAGCAAGGTGCCGCCCTCGGCCCAGCGTACGAGGCTGCCATTGGGCGGGAAGGGCTTGCCGAGGTCGCGCTGGATCTCCTTGAAGATGTTGCGCAGACTGGGCGGGAAGGGCACGCCCTCCGGCACGCTGAAAGACAGGCCCTCGGCCTGGCCCGGGCCGTGGTAGGGGTCCTGCCCCAGGATGACGACGCGCGTGTGGGCCAGCGGCGTGAGGCGCAATGCGCGCAGCGGCTCGGGCGGATAGATCGTTGCGCCCGCGGCGACGCGTTCTTCGAGAAAGGCCTGCAAGCGTTGGCCTGCGGGCGACGCCGCCCAGGCCTCGACGACGGGGCGCCAGTCGGTGTCGGGGATCTCCAGCGGCAACTGCATGGCCGCTTCAGCCGAACAGCTGGGCCAGCGCCGCGCCGGGGTCCGGCGCGCGCATGAACGTCTCGCCGACGAGGAAGGCGTTCACGTTGGCGTCGCGCATGCGCTTCACGTCGGCGGCGCCGAGGATGCCGCTTTCGGTGACCAGCAGCCGGTCGGCCGGCACGCGTGGCAGCAGCGAGAGCGTCGTGTCCAGCGTCACGTCGAAGGTGCGCAGGTTGCGGTTGTTGATGCCCAGCAGCGGCGTCTTCAGCTTCAGCGCGCGGTCCAGCTCGTCGCCGTCGTGGACTTCCACCAGCACGTCCAGGCCGATGGCATGGGCGGTGGCTTCGAGGTCGGCCATCTGCGAATCGGCCAGGCAGGCGGCGATCAGCAGGATGCAGTCCGCGCCGATAGCGCCGGCTTCCATGACCTGGTATTCGTCGACCATGAAGTCCTTGCGCAGCACCGGCAGCTCGCATGCAGCGCGGGCCTGGCGCAGGTAGGCGATGGAACCCTGGAAGAAGCGCTCGTCAGTTAGCACGGACAGGCAGGAGGCGCCGTTACGCGCGTAGGTCTCGGCGATTTCGGCGGGCTTGAAGTCCTCGCGGATCACGCCCTTGCTCGGGCTGGCCTTCTTGATCTCGGCGATGACCCCTGCATGGCCCGCCGCGATGCTGGCGCGCAGCGAGCGCTCGAAGCCCAGTTGCTCGCCTCGGCGGGCTTCGGCTTCCTCACGCTGCGAGGCCAGTGAGCGCTTCAACTTGGCCGTGGCAACCTCTTCCCACTTGACCTCGACGATCTTCTTCAGGATGTCACTCATGCCTTGCCCCCGAGGCCCTGCGTCACCTTGACGAAGCTGTCCAGCTTGGCCCGCGCCGCGCCGCTGTCCAGCGCCTGCCGGGCGCGGGCGATGCCTTCGGCGATGCTGGCCGTCACGTTGGCCGCATAAAGCGTCGCGCCGGCGTTCAGCAGCACGATGTCGCGCGCCGGGCCGGTGTGGCCGTCCAGCACGCCCAGCAGCATCTGGCGCGACTGCTCCGGGCCTTCCACCTTCAAGCTGCGGTTGCTGGCCATCTGGAAGCCGAAGTCCTCGGGATGCACTTCGTACTCGCGCACGGCGCCGTCCTTCAGCTCGCCGACCAGCGTCGTCGCGCCGAGCGAGATCTCGTCCATACCGTCCTTGCCGTAGACGACCAGCGCGTGCTCGGCGCCCAGGCGCTGCAGCACGCGTACCTGGATGCCGACGAGGTCGGGGTGGAACACACCCATCAGGATGTTGGGCGCGCCGGCGGGGTTGGTAAGCGGGCCCAGGATGTTGAAGATGGTCCGCACGCCCAGCTCGCGGCGCACCGGGGCGATGTTCTTCATCGCCGGGTGGTGGTTGGGCGCGAACATGAAGCCGATGTCGCACTCGGCGACGGAGGCCGCCACTTGGCGCGGCGTCAGCTGGATGTTGGCGCCCAGCGCCTCCAGCACGTCGGCGCTGCCGGTCTTGCTGCTGACGCTGCGGTTGCCGTGCTTGGCCACCTGCGCGCCCGCGGCCGCGGCGACGAACATCGAGCAGGTCGAGATGTTGAAGCTGTGCGCGCCGTCGCCGCCCGTGCCGACGACGTCGACGAGGTGCGGCTGCGGTGCCAGCGGCACCTTGTTGCTCAGCTCGCGCATGACCTGCGCGGCGGCTGTGATCTCGCCGATGGTTTCCTTCTTCACGCGCAGGCCGGTCAGCAGCGCAGCGGCCATGACGGGCGACATCTCGCCGGCCATGATGCGGCGCATCAGCGTCAGCATCTCGTCGTGGAAGATCTCCCGGTGCTCGATGACGCGGGTCAGGGCTTCGGTGTCGGTGATCGGCATGTCAGACCTTGGTGGCAGAGCGGCGCTCGGGCTCGTTCTGATGGAGGTAACGGGTGAACAGGTCGCGCGGCGGCGGCTGGTCGGCCTGCTTCATCAGCATGCCGACGTTGCCACGGTGGTGGCTGCCGTGGTGGATGACGTGAGCGAGGATTTCCTCGCGGCTCATGCGGCCGGTGTCACCGTCGGTGAAGCGGAAGCTGACCACGTCCTCGAACTGTTCAGGCGCCAGGCCGCGGACGTAGTTGACATACCAGCCGTCAAGCTGCTCGAACGACGCACGCAGATCCGGCAGCGTCGGCGTGGCCTCGGTGTTGGTGGCTTTGAGGCCGTGGGGCTCGCCGCTCAGGTGGGCCGCAAAGATGCGGTCCACCGTGTGGATGTGGTTGAGCGTGCGGATCGCGCTGTGGCGGTTCTCGGGCGACAGCGGGGCGTCGGCCAGCGAAGCGAGGAACTCGCGGTCGATGGCGGCCTTCTGCTCGAAGAGCGAGATCAGCAGCGTGGATGTGGACATGGTCAGCCCTTCAGGAACTCGCGTGCAGCCGCAATGGCGTGGTCGATGCCGGGGGCATCGACATCGAGGTGGGTCACGAAGCGCAGGCCGATGAGGCCGGTGGCCAGCACGCCGCGCGATTTCAGGTGTTCCAGCAGCGCCGGCCCGCGGCCGTCACTGACCTGCGCGAAGACGATATTCGTTTGCGGTGGCGTGACGGTGACACCCGGCAGCGCGGTCAGCCCTTCAGCAAGCCTGCGGGCCAGCGCGTGGTCGTCGGCGAGGCGCTCGACGTGGTGGGTCAGTGCGTGGTCGGCCGCGGCGGCCAGCAGGCCCACCTGGCGCAGGCCGCCGCCCACCATCTTCCGGACGCGGTGGGCGCGGGCAATCAGCGCCTTCGAGCCGACGAGCATGGAGCCAATGGGGGCGCCCAGGCCCTTGCTGAAGCAGAGGGAGACGGAGTCGAAAGGGCGAGCCAGCTCTGCCACTGTGCGGCCCGACGCCACCGCCGCGTTGAACAGCCGCGCGCCGTCGAGGTGTGTGGCCAGGCCGCGCGAACGAGCCAGCTCGCAGGCGTCGGCCACGTAGGTGCCCGGCAGCACGTTGCCGTTCCAGGTGTTCTCCAGCGCCAACAGCCGCGTGCGTGCGAAGTGCGGGTCGTCGGGCTTGATGGCCGCCGCGATGTCCTCCAGCTTCAGCGTGCCGTCGGGCTGGTTGGGCAGCGGCTGCGGCTGGATGCTGCCCAGCACCGCCGCGCCACCGCCTTCGTAGCGGTAGGTGTGGGCGAGCTGGCCGACGATGTACTCGTCACCGCGCCCGCAATGCGCCAGCAGGCCGCAGAGATTGCTCTGCGTGCCGCTGCTCATGAAGAGGGCGGCATCCTTGCCCAGCAGCGCCGCGACGCGCTCCTGCAAAGCATTGACGGTGGGGTCGTCGCCGAAGACGTCATCCCCGACCGCGGCCGCCGCGATGGCCGCGCGCATGGCCGGCGTCGGCCGGGTGACCGTGTCGCTGCGCAGGTCGACGATGGCTTCTCCGCCACCGCCGGAAGACGGGGCGTAGTCAGTCACGGCCGGAGCTCCAGGAAGTTGCGCAGCATCGCGTGCCCATGCTCGCTGAGGATGGACTCGGGGTGGAACTGCACGCCCTCGCACGGCGTGGCGGTGCCGGCCAGCTCGCGGTGGCGCACGCCCATGATTTCGCCGTCCTCGCTGCGCGACGTAATCTCCAGCGCCGCCGGGCAGGTCGCCTCCTCGATGACGAGGGAGTGGTAACGGATGACGGAGAAGTCCTTGGGCAGGCCGGTGTAGACGCCGCGCTGGTCCGTCGTGATCGTGCTGGCCTTGCCGTGCATCTGGCGCTGTGCGCGAATGATGTTGCCGCCCAGTGCCTGGCCCATGGACTGGTGGCCCAGGCAGACGCCCAGCAGCGGCTTCTTGCCGAGGAAGTGCTGGATGGCCTCCACGCAGACGCCGGCTTCGTTGGGCGTGCAGGGGCCGGGGGAGAAGACGATGTGATCGGGGTTCAGCGCCGCCATCTCGGCGACGGTGATCTCGTCGTTGCGGGCCACCTTCACGTCTGCGCCCAGTTCACCGAGGTACTGGACGATGTTGAACGTGAAGCTGTCGTAGTTGTCGATCATCAGCAGCATGGAAGCTCCAGCTTGAGAACTTGGTCGGTCCGGCAGGGCTGCGAGGCCGCGCCGGAAGATCCCCTCGGAAGCCCGCGCGAGGTGGCCCGACGGGGCTCGGGCGCTGCGGGCGTGCAGTGTCGTCTGGCGGCTAGCGCCACCAACGCTGGCGCCAGGCCAGTTGCGGTTCCGAGTGCTGCTGAGTGCGCATGGGCGCGGATTGTAGGGGGCATGCGCGGGCCGGCGCTTCGGCTGCGCACAAGGCTGCATCCGCCAAAGCGACACAGACCGCGCGCGACGGGTGCGTCGCGGCGGCCTGTGAAGGGGCGGGCAGGCGTCAGCGCTTGATGATGCGCACGCCGGGCCGGGTCTTGCCGGACTCGACGTAGCCGATGCCGCCGGGCGTCTCTGCCACGTACTTCAGCACGGCGTCGTCGCCGTCCAGCTCCTGCGGCGGCTTGGCGCCGCCGGTGAACACCTGCTGGGCCCAGTAGGCCTTGAGCTGTGAGCCGTTCTTCTTCAGCACCTGCGTTCGGAACGCTTCAGTGACCGGGCCGTCCTTCTGCGTGACGGGGCTGGCCGGTGCGCCGTCCGGGAAGGTCTTGACCTGGCGCAGGAAGATCTTGGCGGCGGCCTCGTCGTCGATGTGGGCGCTGTTGGCCGCGTTGACGGCCAGCACCGGGTCGGCGATGGCGGCGACGCTGGCGCAGGCCAGCAGGGCGGTGGCGATGAAGGAAATGAGCTTCATGGTCGGTCGCTCCGTCAGAACACGGTGTCTAGCGACATGGACAGCAACCGCGAGTTGCCGACATAGGACAGGTCGGGGCCCGACATGTCGCGGAAGCGGTCCCACTGCAGCTTCACGGCGGTGGCGCTGTTCAGCTCGTAGCGCAGCGTGGCGGAGTAGCCGCTGTCGTGCTGCTGGCCATCGGGCGCGAAGCGGTTGCGCTCGCGGTAGTTGGTGCGCGTGACGAGCGTCGTGAAGTCGCCGAAGCGGCGGCCCACGCCAAGCATGTAGGCCTGCGAGCGGTAGCTGTAGCCACTGCGGTCGAACACGCTGTACTCGGAGCGCAGCAGCCAGTCGTCCCAGTCGACATTGGCGGACAGGCCGTAGATGCGCTGCTTCTCGGCGCTCTTGCTGCTGTCCGGCGCGGGCGTGACGCGCGCGCCGGAGCTGCGGTCCCATTGCTGGACATCGGACTGGATGTAGGTGGCCCGCGTGGTCAACACGCCGCGCGTGAGAACCAGGTCGCCGCCCACGATGTTCTTCCACGTCACGTTCTGCGGCGTGTCGTAGTAGATGCGCTGCATCAGGTTGTCGCGGCTGTTCTCGCGGCCGAAGAAGACGTTGGCCTTGGCTGCCCAGCCGCCCCAGTCGCCGCGGTAGGTGGCGTTGGCGCCGTTGTAGTTGACGATCTCCCAGCCGTAGAGGTCGGCCGGCGGGCGCACCCAGGTGTAGGCGAAGCCGACGTCCTGGAAGTCGGAGTAGTAGTAGATCGGCAGCCGCTTGCGGCCCAGTTGCACGGTCCAGCTGTCGTTCACGTCGTAGGAGAGATAGGCCCACTCCAGGCTGGCCTTGACGCCGTCCACGCCGCGGCCGACGACCTGCGCGGTGGCGGAGAGTTTGGGCGTAAAGGTGTAGGTGCCCTGAATGCCGACCTTGCTCTCCTGCTTGACCTGCCAGCGTTCGCTGTAAAGCGCACCATGGCCGTAGTCGGCGATGAAGCAGGGGCAGTCATAGCGGAAGAAGGGCTCGGTGCGGTCGCCTGAGAGCACCTTGCCGGCCACGAGGGAGGCAAAGCCGGAGATCTGGAGAGCGTCGTCGGCCCGGGCCGGGGCGGCCAGGGCGGCCGCCAGCACGCCGACCAGCGCCAGGCGCTGCTGCGAAGAGGTCATGGGAGAGTCCCTGAAGAGAAAGGTAGCGGGGAGGAAGGTCGCGCCACCGGCGTGGCGCGTGGTGTCAGCTGCGGTTCGGCGCGGTGTCGTCCAGCCGGAAGCGGCCAACGGCCACGCCCAGCTGTGCGGCCACCTGCTGCAGCAGCTGCGAGGCCTGACCGGCCTCGGCGACGAGCTTGTGGTTGTCCTCGGTGTGACCACTGAGTTCGGCCACCATCGCGTTGACGTGTTCGATGCCCGATCGCTGCTCGGAGGAGGCCGTGGAAATCTGCTCCACGTGGTGGCCGACCTGCTTGACGGACTCGACGAGATTGCTCATCACCGCCCCAGCCGCATTGACATGGCGTGAGCCGTCCTCGATGCGACTGGCTGAATCGTCGATCAACGTCTTGATGTCCTTGGCCGCGGCGCTGGCGCGCTGGGCCAGCGAGCGCACTTCGCCGGCCACGACGTTGAAGCCTCGGCCCTGTTCGCCCGCACGCGCGGCCTCGACGGCCGCATTCAGCGCCAGGATGTTGGTCTGGAAGGCGATGCCGTCGATCAGCGACGTGATCTCGACGATCTTGCGGGCGCGGTCCGAGATCGCGGCCATGGCGTCCACGGCGTCGGCCACGGCACGGCCGCCTTCGTCGGCGACGGTGCTGGCGCGGTGGGCCAGCAGGCGGGCCTGTTCGGCGCTGTCGGCGTTGCTGCGAACCGAGGCGGTCAACTGGTCGATGCTGGACGCGCTCGCGTGCAGGCTCTGGCGCTGGCGCTCCGAGCGCTCGGACAGCACCTCATTGCCCTTCCCAAGGGCACCTACGGCGTCATGCACCTGGTGCACCGCGTCGCGGACCTCGCCGATGACCTCGGACAGCCGCTCCTGCATGCTGCGCATGGAGAACAGCAGGCTGCGCTCGTCCTGGGTCTTCAGCTGCACCGGTTCGCTGAGATCGCCGCCGGCGATGCGCTGCACGATGTGCGTGGCGTCTTCCGGCCGCCCGCCGAGCTGGCGAGTCAGCTCGCGCACCGCGGCGATCGAGACGCCGACCGACAGCGCGAGCATCAGCAGCGACGCAGCGATGTTGGCCGCGAAGCCCCGGTGCACCAGCGCCTGCGTCTGCTCGATGTGCGCGTCCAGCGCGGCCTGGGTCTGGGCCTTCTGCGTGGCGAGGTCCTTGTCCAGTGTCGTGAACGCGGCCTGCATGGCGGACGGGGCGTCCCCCAACTCGTCGGCCTTGCCGGCGATGATGAGGCGCGTGACCTTGCTGGCCGTCTGCTGGTAGGCCTCGAAGGCGGTGGACAGCCTGGCAGCCTCCTCGGCGCGGCCCGGCACGTCGCCATAGGCCTTCAGGCCGGAGCGCAGGCGCTTGACCTTCTCGTCCACGGCGTCCAGCGCGGAGGCGTCGGCTGCCGCGGCGGCACTCTTGAAGCCGTCGGCCACGCTGGTCAGGTCGAAGGCGAGCGCCTGCACGCGGCTGAGCGCCGGTGAGTCGCTGCGGCCCAGGTCTTCGAGCAGGTTGTTGGTGGCGCTGGAGTAGACGTAGCTGGTGACGGCTCCGAGCGCGATGGCCAGGAGCGGCAGCATCCACAAAAGGCGTTTCATACGGGGGACATTCCTCGCCATCCCGGAGGCTCGATGGGCCCCGTCGGGTGAGTGAAAAATTCTAGGAAGCTCCTTCACGCGCCAAGGCGAACTGCACCGTCGGTGTGCGCACTAATTGGCGCATCGGGCGGATACGGCAACCGTTTGCATAACTGTCGCCTCGCGTGAAGAGCGGCACGCAGAACGTCGCTGTGACCGCGCTGCGCATTGACCGCGTTGTCATGTGAGCCACAAACTGTGCGGTTGTGCGGACGCCGAGGCGCGCGCGTGGACACGCGCCGACCTGGAGGACGGGCCTGCGCAATCACTCCTGCCCGCCACCGTACCAGGTGGCATCGCCAAGTCGCGCAAGCGACCGTCTCTGCACGGGATGGTCGCGCCGCGCGCGTGGCCTGAAGAAAACAAGGTCCATGTTCAAGAATCTGACAGTCGCCCGGCGACTGACCCTCGGCTTTGGCCTGATCTCGGTGCTCATCCTGGCCTTCGCGTGCGTGGCCTGGGTCCAGATGTCGGACGTCAAGGCCGCCATCGTGCAGGTCGTTGACGATCGCTACCCGAAGATCGACATCTCGCGCGACATCTATGACACGGTGAACGCCCAGGCGCGCATGCTGCGCAACGCCATCGTCGCGACGAGTGTTGGCAAGACGTCCGAGGCCGGTGAGTTCCTGGCGCGGATGGACCAGCAGGTCGAGTCCAACAACGAGCGCATGGACAAGCTCCGGGCAATCGTCAATACGCCCAAGGGAACGCAGTTGTTCAAGGCGATGTCCGACGCCCGGGCCGAATATGGCAAGGCGCGGCTTGAGACCGTCCGGTTGCTGCACGCTGGCCATTGGGAAGATGCTGCCCGGTACATGCTCGGCGAAGTCCGGGCCAAGCAGGACGCGCTCTTTGGCGCGATCGAGAACATGGTCGAGTTCCAGCAGGAGCTGATGCTCGCGAACAGCGCGGTCGCGAAGGATCGGGCCGCCCAGACGATCGTCGCCACGATCGGCGTTGCCGCGGTGGTGCTGGTGCTGTCGTTGTCGGCGGCGTACCTGATCGCCCGGTCGCTGCTGAGCGACCTCGGTGGCGAGCCCGCGACCGCACGCAGCGAAGCCCAGCGCATTGCCGGCGGCGACCTGACGGGAGCCATTCCCGTCAAGCCGGGTGACACGAGTTCGCTGTTTGCGGCGCTCCAGCGGATGCACGAGTCCTTTGTCGAAACGGTGTCGCGCGTCCGGGAGAGCAGCGAGTCGGTGGCGTCGGCGTCGTCACAGATTGCGCTGGGAAATCACGACCTGAGTCAGCGCACCGAAGAGCAGGCCAGCGCGCTGCAGCAGACGGCCGCGACGATGGAGGAGCTCAGCGCGACCGTGCGCCACAACGCCGAGAGCGCCAAGCAGGCCAACCAACTGGCCCAGGGGGCGTCGGTGGTGGCGGCCCAGGGCGGGCAGGTGGTCGGCCGGGTCGTGGACACGATGCAGGGCATCAGCGACAGCAGCCGCAGGATCGGCGACATCATCGGTGTCATCGACGGCATTGCGTTCCAGACCAACATCCTGGCGTTGAACGCGGCCGTCGAGGCGGCGCGTGCCGGCGAACAGGGGCGCGGCTTTGCCGTCGTGGCCGGCGAGGTGCGCACGCTGGCCAGGCGCAGCGCCGAGGCGGCCAAGGAGATCAAGACGTTGATCGGCCGCAGCGTGGATCAGGTCGAACAGGGCGCGCTGCTGGTGGACCAGGCCGGCAAGACGATGGGAGAGATCGTGGACTCGATCCGCCGCGTCAGCGACATCGTGGGCGAGATCACGGCCGCCAGCGTCGAGCAGAGCTCGGGCATTTCGCAGGTCGGAGAAGCCGTCAGCCAGATGGATCAGGTGACCCAGCAGAACGCAGCGCTCGTCGAGGAAAGCGCCGCGGCCGCCGAGAGCCTGAAAGGCCAGGCTCAGCAGCTCGTGGAGGCGGTGGCGACCTTCAGGCTGCCGGCGTTGCAGGCCCAGCCGCATCGAAGTGCCGATGCGCTGAGCTGAGGCGGGGCTCCCCGCTTCAAAGACTGGCTCAGAAGCCTTCTTCGACCAGCTCCGCTGCCCGCAGCAGCGCGCGCGCCTTGGCCTCGGTCTCCTGCCATTCCAGTTCGGGCACCGAGTCCGCCACGATGCCGGCGGCCGCCTGCACGTAGAGCATGCCGTTCTTGACGATGCCGGTGCGGATGGTGATGGCCAGGTCCATGTCGCCGGCAAAGCTCAGGTAGCCGCAGGCGCCGCCGTAGATGCCGCGCTGCACGGGCTCCAGCTCGTCGATGAGCTCCATCGCGCGCACCTTGGGTGCGCCGCTGAGCGTGCCGGCCGGGAAGGTGGCCTTCAGCACATCGAGCTGGCCGACCTCGGGCCGCAGCACGCCCTCGACGTTGCTGACGATGTGCATCACGTGCGAATAGCGCTCCACGTCGAAGGCCTGGGTCACCTGCACGCTGCCCGTGCGGGCGATACGGCCGATGTCGTTGCGCGCCAGGTCGATCAGCATCAGGTGCTCGGCGCGCTCCTTGGGATCGGCCTTCAGCTCGGCTTCCAGCTGCTGGTCGCGTTCGGGCGTGCTGCCGCGCGGGCGGGTGCCCGCCAGCGGCCGGATCGTCGCCTTGCGCGATCCATCGCCTGCATGCTCCTCGCGCACCAGGATCTCGGGGCTGGCGCCGACGACCTGGAAGTCGCCGAAGTCGTAGAAGTACATGTAGGGGCTGGGGTTCAGCGCCCGCAGCGCGCGATACAGCGAAATCGGCTCGGCCTTGAAGGGCTTGGCCAGGCGCTGACCGATGACGACCTGCATCAGGTCGCCTGCGGCGATGTACTCCTTGGCGCGCTCGACGGCGGCCATCAGCTCGGCCTTGGAAAACTCGCGCTGCACGGCGTGCGATTCGCTACGCAGCACGCGCGGCACGCTGACCGAGTAATGCAGCTTGTCGCGCAGCTGCGTCAGCCGCTTGGTCGCGCGGAAATAGGCCTCGGGCTGACGCGGGTCGGCCCAGACGATGAGATACAGGCGCCCCGACAGGTTGTCGATGACGGCGACCTCTTCGCTGAGCAGCAACTGGATGTCGGGCGTGCCGAGGCCGCCGTCCTTCTTGGTATTGGCCAGGCGCTTCTCAATGGAGCGCACGGCCTCGTAGCCGAAGTAGCCGGCCAGGCCGCCGCAGAAGCGCGGCAGGCCGGCGGGGATCTTCGGCTTGATGCGGTCCTGGAAGGCGGCGATGAAGTCCAGCGGGTTGCCGTCGTGCGTCTCGACAACGACGCCGTCGGTGACGACCTCGCAGCGCGTGCCGGTGGCGCGCACCAGCGTGCGGCAGGGCAGGCCGATGAAGGAGTAGCGCCCGAAGCGCTCGCCGCCGACGACGGACTCCAGCAGGAAGCTGTTTCGGCCCTGACCGCTGCCGGCGCAGAGCTTGAGGTAGAGGGACAGCGGGGTTTCGAGATCCGCAAAGGCCTCGCTGATCAGCGGGATGCGGTTGTAGCCCTCGGAAGCGAGGCTCTGGAATTCGAGTTCGGTGATCACGGCGTCAAACCTTGAAAGAAAGACTTCAGGGCTTGGCGTGCAGCCCGGTGGAGAACCGGCAACGCGATGAGAAGCGCGTCAGGGCGCGCCAAGCGGCATCAGACAGCGGTGGCCCAGGGACGCCAGGGCCAGGCTCCCCGGTCGCTCGACCCTGTGATGTGCTTGCGCGTGATGAACATGGTCGGATCAGTGTATCAGCGGGGTCTGCGCGGACCGGCACGATACTTCGCCGCACGAAGACGCCGCCATCGCGGCAGAACAACGGAGCGAGTCATGCGCGCATTCATCCTCGCGGCCCTGCTGGCTGCGACCGGCCTGGGCGGGGTGGCCCTGGCCGATACGGTCGAAGTGGCCAATGTGAAGTACGAGACAACGGCTGAGCTGGCCGGTCAGAAGCTGCAGCTCAACGGGGCCGGCATCCGCTACAAGTTCGTCGTCAAGGTCTACACGGCGGGGCTGTACCTGACGGCCCGCGCTGGCTCGACCCAGGAGGTGCTGGCAGCGCGTGGCCCGAAGCGCATCCAGATCCACATGCTGCGCGACATCGATGGCAACGAGCTCGGCGCGCTGTTCACGAAGGGTATCGAGGCCAACGTGTCGCGCGACGAGTTCGCCAAGAGCATCAATGGCGTGCTCAAGCTCAGCGAGGTGTTCGCCAGCCGCAAGCAGCTCAGCAGCGGCGACAACTTCGCCGTCGACTATGTGCCCGGCGTCGGCTCGACGCTGCTGGTCAATGGCAAGTCGGTGCTGGCCGAGCCGATCAAGGAGCCGGAGTTCTTCTCGGCGCTGCTGCGCATCTGGCTGGGCGACAAGCCGGCCGACGATTCGCTGAAGGACGCGCTGCTGGGCGTCAAGCGCGAACGGCGCCGTTGAATCGAAGGCCCTCGCCCACACTCGGATCTCTGAACGCGGGCGAATCTGGTCGGTTCCCAAGGGGACGGCGATGCTTTCCGGCATCCTGCCGCAAGCACATCGCCAGAACGGGTCGGCTTGGGAGCGGCCCGGCGCTAGGCCCGTGCAGGCGCTCCAACGCCTTGTCAGAAGAACGTGATGTCGTCCAGCCGGGTGACATGGCGCCAGGCCGGCACGGCGCGGATGTCCTCGCCATGGTTGTAGCCGTAGGTCACGAGCACCAGCGGGCAGCCGGCGGCGTGCGCGGCCTCGGCATCGTTGCGCGAATCGCCCACCATCCACGTCGCTGACGGTGGCGTGCCTAGCGCCTCGCAGGTTTTCAGCAGGGGCAGCGGGTCGGGCTTCTTGCGCTCGAAGCTGTCGCCGCCGAACACGTGCGTGAAGAAGCCGTCCAACCCCTTGCGACGCAGCAGCTCGGCCGCCGGCGCGGCGGGCTTGTTCGTCAGCACGGCGAGCGGGACGCCGCGAAAGCGCAGCGCTTCCAACCCCTCGACAACCCCGGGGTAGACCGTTGCATGGGCGCCGTTGAGGCCAGCATAGATGCGCTGGTAAAGCGGCCACGCGTGGCCAAACAGCTCGGCGGGGCCGCCCGCCTCGGCGAGTGTCGAGCGCACCAGGTGCTCGCCGCCGCGGCCCACGGTACGTTCGATGAAGCCGGACGTGACGGCGGGCAGGCCCAGTTCGTCGAGCATGCAGCCCAGCGCCGCGACGAAATCGCCCAGCGTGTGAACCAGCGTGCCGTCCAGGTCGAGCATGCATGCCTGCAGCGACGGCTGGTGCGAGTTAATAGAGTTCAAAAGTCAGAAATAGAGTTCAAAAAATCTGTCCGCTTCGTCCCACCCCACCGCGAATAGAGTTCAAAAATCAGCGAAGGCGTTTGACCTGTAGTAGGCACCATGGGGATCTTCGCACCCTTCATGTCGGCGTTGTCGGCATGCGAATCGAGCGGAACAGCAGGTCGCTGGCTATGGCAGCACCAGGCTGAACTGAGTCACTCGATGTTGAAGTCCTGAGTGGCGGCGACGCTCGTCACCGGGCATTCGATGTCCCGGGCGACGTACGACCGCACTACTGCCGATAGCGAACATTGGCCAGGCTCGATACTTGACACTTGCCTCCCAGGCTCCGCATTGTGTTTGTCCTTCGCTGCACTCAGAAGCTCCTCGACCGTCTCAACGCCACGCCTGATTCAGATCCAGCTCCGGCGGATACTGTCCTGGGCGACTGGTACGCCAATCTGATCCGCGTAGGCCGAATCCAGGTGGTGCTCGCTGTCAGCGAGCGGAGTTTGCTGCCCGTAGTCGTGCCGGCACGGGATGGTCGAGCCCTCGTTCAGCGACTCTGCGAGGCCCTGGAGCCGATGCTCACCGCCATCGGCGTTCCAGCGGACGATACGACTGCCGAGCGCGGCGCCATGCAACATTGGGCCGTTGGAAAGACGGCGAACCGTAGCGTCCTGGGGTCGCTCAACGACTTGGCATTTCAGCTTCAAGTCGGGCTGCTCGATTTCCCGGATCGAACACTGCTGGCGCAATCGCTCTGGTTGGCCAAGACGCCACTGAAGGTCATCGACTACGGCGCTCCCGACCAGGCCACACTCGCGGCGTTCGCTGCGCACCGGGCACTGCAGGCGGTCATCGGCCGATGACCGCTTCACCTTGAAGCGGGTGGCAAGCCGCGGCGAGTTGTTGCCGAATGCTCAAGCGACCACTGCGGCTGCTTAGTGCCCAAAGCTGAAATTGGTCGGGTGGCAGCAGGAGGCTGGTCAGAGTCATTCGCGGCGCAGGACGTGAACGACGGCGCCCGCAAACACCGGTCATAGATCGCTGACCACCTCGACCGTCAGCTCAACCACAGACACCGGCCACTCGGCCGCGGCACATCGAATGCGCCGGAGCGAACGGCTGCTCCCGTTCACCGCGACCGGCACAAGTCGACGCTGAGCGGACCTAGAAACTGCGGAATTCGGCGCCCGCTTGCAGTCGGTCGGTCTCGACGTTCGATCTTGGGAGTACCTCTTGCGGCATCACCGCTCCCAAAGCACAACGACTCCGCCCGGCGCCGGCGGCCTCAGGGTGCCTGACATGGGTTCCGATGCGCCGTCCTGGCCAGCAACCCTAGGCCCCAGCCTACGTATCGGCCCATCGATCTCACCCTGCAGACTCTTCGGGCGAGGGAGACTCGTCAGGTGACAAGTACAACTTGACCCGGCTGGTCGTCCAGGTGGCCACACCCGTGCCGAAGAAGTCGGCGTCTTCGGTCCAAACGGGGCAACCCAACATCAATGCACAGGCCAGAGCTGGCCAGTCGTCGGCATCGCGTTCCCCTATGCGTGAGAGGGCGCGCTGCTCAAATGACCGGTACATCTCTGATGTCCAGCGGGCGTACCACGGACTCAAGTGCATCGAGCGTGGCGAGGGCAGCCACGCCGTCGACACCTCGCTTCTCCAACAATCCTGGGAGGTACTTGCGCGCTTCGTCGAAGGCGGTGTCCGGAGCAAAAAAGCTCACGTCAGCCAGAGACCCCACGATCAGCTCGCGCACACGCTGCCCCAGAACAGCGCGGATCAAGATGTTTGCATCGAGGACGATAGCGCGCTGCCTCATCGCCTGATCACGCAAGCTTCGAACGAACGACAGTCTTGCTCTGCTGCTTTGAGCCTGCCTTACGCGCAGCCTTGAACTCCGATGCAACCTCGCCGACGTCGATCGCCCTGGCAGCCAAGATGCGATCCAGCTCGGCTGCTGCCTTCTTCAGCGCGACGACATCGGCTTCGGACTGGCCGTGTGTCGGGATGAAGTAGCCCACCGTTTGGCCATGCCGGGTAACCGCAACAGGTGTGTCTGACGCGATGAACTCGGCAAGCCCCGCGCGAAACTCACGAATGCCGACCCTTGCGCTTTCCATGTTGAACTCCATGAGCATCTTGCGTGCTGGGTATTGTGATCAATGTGTACACAAGAGCAAGGGGAGGGATGGAGCCTGGCTCGCGGGACGGTCAAGCGACGTGAGCCGTCTCGTAGCTGCCTGTCGTGAGCGACCGCAAATGGCCGAGACCGGGTCTTGCCTGGCGATCTCGTAAGCTGACCGTAGCTGGGTTGGTTGGATGGGCCTTGCCTCCAGTAGCGACAGCACGCTGACAGGGACACTGTGCTCGATGCGGCTAGCTGAACGCCGGCGCTGAATAGAGCGACCCTTTCAGAAGAATTGGGATCTGACTCAAGCTTTTGGACTCTGTTGTTTTGCGAGTGGGGCGTTGCACCCGTCAAGACAACTAGTTCTTGAACTATTCGCCCCCGGAGTCCAGTGTCCAAACACCGTGCTCTCCTATGAGCGCGGTCGGCTTGAGTGAACTCTATTCATCGAACCAGCGGCATTGTCATGGGGGCACCATGCCGTCGGCCTTGAACATCGCCTTGATGCCGCGCACCGCCTGGCGGATGCGCGACTCGTTCTCGATGAGCGCGAAGCGCACATGGCCGTCGCCGTGGTCGCCGAAACCGATGCCGGGCGACACGCAGACCTTGGCCTTCTCCAGCAGCTGGCGTGCGAACTCCAGCGAGCCGAGCTCGCGGTAGGGCTCCGGGATGGGTGCCCAGATGTACATGCTGGCCTTCGGGCAGTCGACCATCCAGCCGGCTTCGATGAGGCCCTTGTAGAGCACGTCGCGGCGGCGCTGATAGCTGGCGGCGATGTCCTTCACGCACTGCTGGTCGCCCTCCAGCGCGGCGATGGCTGCGACCTGCAGCGGCGTGAAAGTGCCGTAGTCGTGATAGCTCTTGATGCGGGCCAGCGCGGCGACGAGGTCGGGGTTGCCGACCATGAATCCCACGCGCCAGCCGGCCATGTTGTAGCTCTTGCTCAGCGTGAAGAACTCGACCGCCACGTCCTTGGCACCGGGCACCTGCATGATGGACGGCGCCACGTAGCCGTCGAACACGATGTCGGCATAGGCCAGGTCGTGTACGACGAGGATGTCGTGCTTCTTCGCCAGCCCCACGACGCGCTCGAAGAAGCCGAGGTCCACGCATTGCGCCGTCGGGTTGGATGGGAAGCCGAACACCATCATCTTGGGCTTGGGGTAGCTGCCGCGGATGGTGCGCTCCAGCTCGGCGAAGAAGTCCACCTCGCTGCTGACCGGGATGGCGCGGATGTCCGCCCCGGCGATGACCGCGCCGTAGATGTGGATGGGGTAGCTGGGGTCGGGCACCAGCACGGTGTCGCCGCGGTCCAGGGTGGCCAGCATCAGGTGGGCCAGGCCTTCCTTGGAGCCGATGGTGACGATGGCCTCCGTGTCGGGGTTGATGTCGACGCCGTAGCGGCGCTGGTACCAGTGCGAAATCGCGCGGCGCAGCCGCGGAATGCCCTTGCTGGCCGAGTAGCCGTGGGTGTCAGGCCGTTGCGAGACCTCGTTGAGTTTGGCGACGATGTGCGGCGGCGTCGCCCCGTCGGGGTTGCCCATGCTCATGTCGATGATGTCTTCGCCCCGTCGGCGGGCCGCGAGCTTGAGCTCGGCCGTGATGTTGAAGACGTAGGGCGGGAGCCGGTCGATGCGCGCGAAACGGCGCTTGCCGCCGGAGGCGGAAGAGGGAGAAGTCATTGGCAATGTCACGTGAGCGCCCGGAACCGTCCGAGCGACGTGGGCGGCGTGGCGCCGCACCGGAGTCGACTCTAGCGCAGCGGCGCGAGGCCCTAAGCTGCGGTCCCTGCAGCACCGTTGCCGCTTGCCATGAACGCGCCGAAGCCCTTCTCACTGACCGTCGATGCCGCCACTGTGGTGTCCGCCCTCTGGTGGCAGCCGCCGCGGCCGCATGCGGTCTACGTGTTCGCGCATGGGGCTGGCGCGGGAATGCAGCACAGCTTCATGGATGCGCTGTCGCAGGCATTGTCCGCGCAGTCGATTGCGACGCTGCGCTACCAGTTCCCCTACATGGAGCGTGGCTCGAAGCGCCCTGACTCCCCGGCGGTCGCGCACGCTGCCGTGCGGGCCGCGGTGGCCGAGGCGCACCGCTGCCTGCCCGATGTGCCGCTGCTCGCCGGCGGCAAGTCCTTTGGCGGCCGCATGACGTCGCAGGCCCAGGCCGCTGAGGCGATGCCCGGCGTGCACGGCCTCGTGTTCGTCGGCTTCCCGCTGCACCCGGCGGGCAAGCCGGGCGTCGAGCGCGCAGCGCATCTGGCCGACGTCGACGTGCCGATATTGTTCCTGCAGGGCACGCGCGACGAGCTGGCAGACCTCGCTCTGTTGCGTGGCGTCGTCGCCGGCTTGGGCGCGAAGGCCACGCTGCAGCTGGAGGACGACGCAGACCATGCCTTCCACGTGCGGGCCCGCAGCGGACGCAACGACGCGCAGGTCGTGCAGTCGCTAGCGTCGGGCCTCGCGTCATGGCTTCCTAGAATCGCGCGATGGTGCGTCACGAAGCAAAGGCTCAGCTGAACCCCGCGGGGCGAGGAGGAGCTGCTGCATGCTGCGCATGTCCAACGGGTGAGAGTCCCGTCCCGGTAGGCGTCGGTGCGCCGGGTAGCAGACCCCA
>NZ_JAJTWU010000004.1:307012-509731 GCF_021353265.1 Pelomonas cellulosilytica | reverse complement strand
CCGGACTCGGAGTGCCCAGATGTCCTTGACCTTGAACGGCGCTTTCTGGCCGATGATCTTGCCCTTGGTCCACGGCTCGCGCGACGGGGTGTTGTTTGCTGATCCCATGATGGTCTCCCATCGAGTTGAGGGGCCAGCAAGCATGCGCCAGGGCCGCCCGAATCGATAAGGATTGCGCGTCGGCAGCTTGCGGATTGTCGGCGTAGCACGTTTGCTATACATTTAAGCGATGCGCTCCGCCACCTTTCCCCCCATCCGCGTCGAGCCCGAGGTTCGGGCCGAAGTCGAAGCCGTCTTGCGGGACGGCGAGTCGCTGACCCAGTTCATCGAGCAGGCGGTCGTTGCAGCCGCAGCTTGGCGTCGCGTGCAGGCGGAGTTCGTCAACCGCGGCGAGGCGGCGATCGAGCGTTGGAAGCAAGAAGGTGGCGGCCGTACGGTCGACGAGGTCATGGCCGGCTTGCAGGGGCGCCTTGACGACGCGAAACGTCGAGCAGCTGAACGCACTGGCCGGTGAAGCCCGTCTACAGCGTCACGCTGCTCGAAGAGGCAGTTGTGGACCTTCAGCGCCTGGAGGACTTCGCTATCGAACGTGAGCTCGCAAATGAAACGCCGGATTGGACGACGCCTCAACGCGCGCTCGACGCGATCAGCGAGGGGATGCGTCTACTGTCCTGGTCGCCTTTCACCTGCCGGAAGGCGGAACTGGGGAATGGCCGCTCGCGAGAGTTGATCGTGCCGTTTGGCGGCGCGGGCTATGTTGTGCTGTTCGAAATTGTCGGCAACGACGTGGTCGTGGGTGCTGTTCGACACCAGCGCGAAGAGGACTACCGCCACTGAAATCGGGCACTAGGCCAGAGCCGGCCGACGCTGCGAGGCGACGGCTCGTGTCGGCCGTGCTTATCGTGCTTATCGCCCGTTCTGAGTCACCCGGCAGCTTCGTGCCCAAAAGCGAAGTTCATCGAGCCACGGCAATCGAAAGCAGGGTGTCAACAGCGTCTCGCGAGTGCTGCGTCGAATCGGCGGTGCAGGGCCGATGTCCTGCGACCAGGCGTCAGAGCTTGTTGGCCTCAGAAGAAGATGCCGGCTGAGGTGGTGCAGATGTCGGTGGTGGTAAGACTCGCGTCATCTGCGGCGCTGAAGGTGTCCGTTCCCACACCTCGACCCAGGACGTCGTCAGCGCCGCGGGCACGCCTCCCCGGGTGCCTGGCTGGAATCGGCAAGTCTTTGCCGCGGCCACCAAGGCGTTGTCTAGTGCGCTGGTGCCGCTGGGGATGAGCAACTTGACGTCCGTGACGGCGCCGACCTTATCTACAGCCGACTTGCGAGACTGTTTCATCCAGCGTTCGCAGGCGGATGGTAGTTGTTCGTTGGTAATTCCCTCGACAACCGCAACCTTGTAGTTCAGCAGGTAACTGACCGCCTTGCCCGTCTTGTCACGGGCGTCAACGCGCAGCGCGAACTGATCCATCCCTTGATAGCTCGAATCGGCACTGAACTGGAACGACAAACCAATGCCCGCCCGCCTTTCGCTCTGCACGAGCGTCCGCGCGTCGTCGCGACTCCGAAACTCCGACAGAGCGTTCGCGGTCTGCGACGGTCGCCGAACCCTGAAGCGGTCACTCGGACGCCACAACCGCAGTCGGCAGCATCGAACGGTCGCTCTTGACGACGTACACCTTGAAATCTTCCTTGGGGCTGACGTGATACAGGTTGCACATGGCCGATGCGCGATAGCGTATTGGCATGGGCATCGCCCGATGGATGGCCCGACTCGCCTACTGCCTGGGCCATCCGAACCGCATCGCACGTGTTCGGATGGCCCCGATCACCTCGCGAAGATCCATCGGGTCCAGCTTGTTCTTGCTCAGGAACGCCCGCCATTGCGTCTGCTTGGTGGTGTCGTCGGCAAATGCATCGCTCAGGCCGATGGGCATGGTGCTGGGCATGGCCGTCTGTCGGCGGGCGAAGGTCGCTTCGATGGCTTGCTGCAGTTCTGCATCGTCGATCGTGTGGTCGCGCAACAGCAGGGCGAGGTCGAAGAAGTCCTTCATGCGAGTGTTGGTCATGCCCAGCACGGTCACGGCATGCAGCTTCTCGGCCACGACCGAGGCCTTGGGGTAGGCGCGCAAGGTCGGTGCGGGTACGTCGGGCAGCAGCGTGGCGTAGGCTATGGACTGAGCCGCCGGCGTGACGGCATCGCCGAAGCCGATGTCGATCTGAAGGGACATGCGGGCGCCGTCGAGCGTGGCGCGCAGGTCGATGCGAACGCCGCCGTAGCCGGCATCTTTGCGGATCGGGCTGCCCGTGACCGACGTGGCATCGAAGACGACGCCGTCGTCCACTGCGATGCTGGCGATGGATCGGAACAGGTTGACCAGCGTAGGCGCGTCGTCGGGGCCGAAACCCAGGAGGTCGGCATCGCGTGTCGGCCGGTGCGGCTGCCCGTACCAGAGTTGGAACAGCAGCGCGCCCTTGAGCAGGAAGTTCGGCGCGTGTTCGGAGATGGACAGCCGGTAGAGCAGGCGTTCCAGCCCGTACCGGGTCAGCGTCAGGTTGAAGTCCTGCTTGGACTTGTCGGCGTGCTGCTTGAGCCTGGCGCGGATCGACGCAGCGCGGTTGGCGGTCATGCCGTGATGGCCTCGATGTAGGGGCGCATGACGTTGGCCATGCGCCCGCGCGCGGCGTGGCGCCACAGGTCGTCCAGCGTGAACTTGCGCTGGGCCCAGCCGTCGCGTAGGGCTTCCAGCGCCACATCCAGGCCGATCTTGTTGCGGAACCGAAAGCAGTCGACGACGGTCCGGGCCGCATTGAAGACCGGCACGTCGACGCCGTCGATGATCAGGCGATCGACGCCCTCGGCGAGGGCTTCGTCCGACATCCGTACGACCCGGAGGGCGGGCTGGTCGAGCCTGGGACTCACCATGTGCGAAGGGATGGCGAACCAGACCTCATGTGGAGCCTGGGTGCCAATCTCGTGGACCCTTAGTGCCGACAGCAGGCAGACCACGCCCCGGGGTACGCGTGCCGAGACTTCTGCCAGCGAGCGGTGCTCGCTGATCTCGGCGCCCGGCAGACCGTAGAGACCGCGTGCCACGCGTTCGAGCTTGCCGGCCTGCACCAGGCGCGTCAGGACGATGGTTGGCAGGCCATGCTGCGTCAGGTCACGCGCACGCAGCAGGGTGCGGTTGCGCGCAAGGCGCAGGACCTGCTGTTCGTGGGTGGACGCGGTTGTGGCGTCGGTGGCCTTCATGGGTGCATTGTGTTGCGATAATAATGTCATCGTCAATAATTGCAGTCATAACGCAACATTTCCGCACGTGAACTGGTGGGGCCGGCTCTTTCGAATGACCGGGTGCAGTGAAGTGTTCGCAGCGGCTCGACCGGCGTGCTCGTTGGAGCGGCCCCTTGCTCAGAGACAAGTCAATGGACCATGCGGTTCACGCGGGCGTCGCTGCGCGACAGTCGTGGCGTGCAGCGCACGCCTGGACATCTAGGCGCGGCCCTCCCGTGCGAGGTGATCGCGGGCCTGCTTCCTTCACGCTGCGCGTGAACGGGCCCGCTTGGCGAACTGGCCGGTCTTGATCGGCTGCGCTTCGCGCTTGTCCGGCCAGATCGCCACACCTCGCACCAGCCATGCCCGTGGCCGGGCCGCTCTTGTGTGGTCGCAGCGGCTCGACCGTCGCGCCAGTCGCTGCGCTTGGTGTCACGCCGGCCGCAGAGACGCCGCTGCTTGGGCTGTTGGAGTGCCTGATGGCGTTGATCGTGGCGGCAGAGGGGATGAGGTGCTGGGCCCTGCAGTAACTTTGCGGTGCAAGTGCTGAAATTTTCCGGTTACTGCGCAAGTTACTGCAATGTGATCTCGGATCGCCCGGGACAGGGTGGGACTGTTCGGGCAAGAAAAAAGCCCTAGAGCGTTGATTCTCAAGGGCTTTTGTTGCTTCTCTGGACGGTTTGCGCTTCAATCCATATCTTTGCCAGCGTGCCCGACGCATTTCCATGACGCCGTCCCTTCATAGAGAGGACGGAATCGAGCAGTTTGCGCGAAACAGGTGCAGACGTATTTGCTTGCCGTGGGACCGCGGCTGAGTGAAGCAAGCGCCGCCCTGAGAGCAACGTTATCGCTACCGAAATTGCTTGCCAGCAAAGTTATCGGGCTTTGACCTTGCGCCCCGGTGTGGTTGGAATGAACCTGAACACAGCAGCACGACGTCAGCGCGCCAAAGCCGAATCGGCCCTCGTGTGAGGGCCGATTCGATGGGCGTTATCGTGCTCGCTGACCTGGATGGTTCACCAGCGACGCCAATCAACGCGCCGTCGCCACTCATGTGCGGGTCAGGGCGTAGGCGGCCCGGCGGGCCCAATACGGCATGCCGATTGGAGCTTTTCTTACCTCACTTGCCTCCCACCAGTTGCTGCCATTGGGCCTTGGCGCGCTCTTCAAGCGCCTTCAGCCAGGCATCGCTGAGTGCCTGGGCCCGCTCGGCCTCGGCTTGCGCGATCTCGGCAGCCGTCTTGGGCGGTACGCCTGGGGCCTGCGCGGCGGGGACATGGCCTTGCTCGTCACCCACGCTACGAAGTGCTGCTGCGCCGGACTGTAGAACCGTGGCGTTGCCTGCCTGCGTCTGCAGCGCCTGGACCTCAGCCGTCGTCACGACGAAGGGATTCACCCCTGCCGGTGTGGCGACGGGCGCACCGGTCAGCACGGTCACGGAGACGGACTGGCTCACGCTGGCACTCGCGCCGTTGCTGGTCTCGCGGCTGGCCGCGGTGACGGTGAGCCGGAGGTCACCCGTGAACCCTGCCGGCGGCGTGAGACTGAGCTGGCCGAGGCGCCAGCCTGTCAGATCAATGGGTGCACCGCCCTGGGCCGTGTGAACGCCGTCGCTGAGCACCGCACCGATGGGCGTGCCGTCCAGCGTCAAGACCATTGACTCAGTACCGTACGTGTCGGTAAGCGCAGCGGTCACGGCCGGCAACGCGATGGCCGTATCTGCCAGGCCATAGACCCGGCCCGCGCCGACCGGCAGCGTTTCCACGAGGCGAACGTCGTCGATCATTGCGCCGCGCTGCGGCACGGTCGTACCGCTGGCCACGGTGTCTCCGCCTTCGAGCACGATGGTGATTTTGCGGCTGGCGCCGTTGCCCGTGAACCTGAAGCTCAGCGCTTGCCAGTTCAGCGCCGTCATCGGGCTCGTGCCACCGTAGCCGCCGACCTTGACGCCATCAACGTAGATGCCGATCTGCGTGTTCTGCGCCGACAGGCCCAGCCCGCCGGCGTAGTCCAGGCTCAGCGTATAGACCGCGCCGTCGATCGTGTCGATTTGACGCTCCACGCCGAGCGTCTGGTAGGCCGAGTTTCCACGGCCGTTGCGCAAGGCCAGCCACTGCGTGCCATTGCCGGCCATCGGCTGCACGATGACGTTGTTACCGGCGGCATTGGCCATGCGGTCGCCCGCCGCCCAGATCTCGAACGCGGCTGTCTTGCCCGTCGTCGGCGTGATCACGGTCCAGCCTTCCAGCGTCGGCCCCGTGACGACGCTGGCCAGCGCGTTGGCGTTGGCCGGTGTCTCCCAGCTCGTCGCCAGCAGCTCGCGGCTGATGGCAATGTCGCGCGCGGTCAGCGTCAGCGCCGGTGCATCTGCGACGGCGACGAACTCCGCGCTGAGCGCCTGGGTCGTCGTCGCATAGCTGCCAGTGGCGCCTTCGATGGCGGTGGCCTGGAGCTGAAGGGTGACGCTGCCATTGAAGTCGCGCGGCGCGGTCAGCACGAGGGCATCGAGCTGCCAGCCGGAGAGGTTGACGACGCGCTGGGCCGCGGACGGCGTGAAGCTGTGGGAACCATCGGTCAACGTGAAGCCATCCGGCAGTCCGGTCAGCGTCAGCACCAGGCTCTCGGAGCCATCGTTGTCGACCAGGCCGGCGACGATGGTGTGCAGGGCCAGCGCCATGTCTTCCAGGCCGATGACGGTGGCGCCGCCGGTGATGGGCAGCGTGGGCGCGTCGGCCACGGCGGCGATGTCGATGACGAGGCTGGCGGCCGGGCTGTAGAGCTCGCCGTCGTAGGCCTTGAAGCCGATATGGGCGTAGTGCGGGTGCTGGTTGCCTTCGCCACTGCCGAAGTAGCCGGCGCCGCCGGAGGCGTTGGCGGCGGGGACGAAGCGCAGGCCGCGCGCGGCCAGGTCGGCCTGGCTGAAGCGCTCGCCCACCGCAACCGCCGCCCAGCTGCCGTCGGCCTGCTGGCGCTGCAGTTCACCGTCGGCCGGCAGGGCCATGATCTCGACCTGCAGCAGGTCGGGGCGGCTGTCGGGGTCGACGACGGCGAAGTTCGCCCAGCTCAGCGCCAGCGCCGTGTCTTCGACGCCAGTGGCCAAGCCGTCGGCCGCCGTCGGCGCTTGGTTGGGCGTGGTGTCGGCGGCGAGGGTGCGCACGTCACGCACGACGACGTGACTGTCAGCTGCCGCAAAGCCGAGCAGGTCAAAGCTCAACAGCACCGACTTGCCCGTCAGCTCCCGCGCAAGCATGACCAGATAAGTCACGCTGCCATCAGCGTTGATCTGCTTGCGCACGCTGGACGCCAGACGCTCGATTGCGACTTGACCGTTGCGGGCGGTCTGGCGATTCAGCAGCGCGTCGGACCCATCCAGGTCGATGTGACCTGCCACTGGCACGCCGGTGTCAGCATCGAGCAGCGCCACCTCAAAGGCGTCGCCCGGTCCGCCGGCGTTGGCCTGCAGGCCGGGTCCGGCGAGAGTGAAGCTCAGCAACCTGTCGTTCGCTCCGACCGCAAAGCCCTGCAACAGGCGCGCCTGACGGCCGCCGTTCTCACCCAGCGTGGCACCATCGCTCGTGAAGCTGACGTCACCCTGCGTCGTCCAGCCAGCGCCGGAGGGCGTGCCTGATTGGCCGAAGCTGCCGTTGAGCATGCTGGCATTCACGCCCGTGGCGAATTGCGATGCTGCGCTGCCGTCGCTGACGCTGCGGCGCGCGGCCCGACTGCCTGAGGCCGTGCGGCCACTCAGAGGTAGACCCGGCTGGTTCGGCGAGTTCGGGCTCGGCGGGTTGTTGCCGCCACTTTCGCTGTCGGACGCTGCCTTCAGTTCAGCAATGCGCTGTGCCATCCAAGCCAGCTCCGCCTCTGTCGGCAGGCGGCGCTCGCCCGGCTGCAGCGTCGCAGCCATGAAATCGGACGAATCGCCGCTGTGCTCCAACCCCAGCATATGGCCGTATTCGTGCAGCAACACCGAGAGCAGGTCCATCTTGCCGTCGGCCGCGCTGCCGGCCTTGGCACGCCAGATGGTCTTGTCGGCAGTCGGAAGGAAATCGACGGTGTTGTCGAGCGGGGTGGTGTCCAAGTACCAGCCATGACCGCCCGCATTAGTGTCTATGGTGATCGTCGAGTTGGTGGTTTGCCCCAGCGAGCCATCACTGAAGGCGCCAACATCAAGCTTCGCGACGCCCATCAAGCCGAGCGATTGGGAGAAGCTTTGGAGATTATATACATTTAATAATGGCGCCGATTCAGAAATCTTCCACGCAAACCCCTTGCAAATTGGGTTCGAATTGGCAGACATCAACGCGTCGTTGGTAACGCGGAAGAAATAACGAACCGAAACAGAATATTCGCCATCAGCCACCGTCAAAGTGAAGGAGTCGTCGCCGACGAATCCCTCGCTGGGAACATATCTTGGATCCCTCAGGTCGCCGCCGTCGGAAACCGGTTCGACCAAGCCATGCTTAGGCGGCACCGATACTGAAACCTTTGCCGATCCATACTTTATCCTGTTATCGGCCGCATCCTTCACCTTGAAATAGTAAGAGTTGACATAAAGAATCGGCGTCATATCGCCAAATCCGGTTCCGGAAGGGGGGCATTCACAACGCCACAGACGCCAAGAATGTTCTTGGTTGGGGTCGAAGGCCGAGGCTTGTCTGCCTGAGTCACTATCAGAACCTGCGCGTTGTTCGCATGATCTGGAACTTGATCATAATTAATCATTTCCGACTCCGAATTGAGGGGAGCGAACGACTGCGCAGCCTGATCTGCCAGCTGTTGGAATGGTGTCGACACGGCAGATTGAACGCTATCAGCCGCAGAGGTGGTCGTATTGGCTGAATCGAGAAGCAAGTGTGCCGCCGGCTCAATGCGCCTCACCAACGGCGCATGAATATTAATGCCAAACTGTTGCTCATAATCAGTTGCCGCACGCGCCGTTATCCCTACACGATTCAACGCCGCATTGATGTTTTCATACGGATTTCCGCCCTCTCGCGACAAGGTGATATTTCGTTGCCAATTGCTCCAGCGTGTCTGATAGGAATTGACGTCGGTCGCAATGCGCCTGGATACAGAATCAGTGTAACGATTTCCAGAGATATAGTGTATGGAGGGGTGCTGGGGTGTTGGGGTGGGGTAATGCGTCGGATCATTTGGCCCCGTGTAGTAAAACTGAGGTGGTGTCACATCGCTCTCATTTAGCGTGTCTGCCCCCGCATTTGTCACCCTATTGAACCAGTAATCTGCCGCCGTCAACGCCAGCAATTCCAGGTCATTGTCCATGATGCCAGGGTTGGTCATGATCTGGTTGTACATGGCCGTTCCGGCACCGAAAACTCGGCGAGCAAATGCCTCGTAGTTTGCTCGCCCCGTCAAATGGAAGGGTCCGCGCCCGCGAAAATCCCAGCCGTCATTGGGTTCGGTGTTGCCGAGATCCACCCTGTTTCCATAAGCCATATTTGCAATGATGATTGCAGTGGCTTGAGGCAATGCCGGCGAGCTTGAGTTGGGCCTACCCAAATATTGAGCCCAGGTGAGGTGATGTCCCGCTGCGTCTTGATGCCCAGAATCCCCTTGGAATCTGGTTCCAAAAAGACTAGGATTCGCCAAATTGGCAACCGTCCAGTGATCATCCGTCTCAACGACGGTCTTAAGCCCCCCCGTCTCCGCTTTCGCTTGGGCCAGCAGCGCCACTATCCGTTGCGGCGTAATGAGTCCAATGCCAAGCCTGCTGAACGCCTTCTGCAAGGCAGTCGCCCAGGCGGCGTAATCCACCCGTGGCACGGCCCCCATGAATTTGGATAGGGAGTCCTCAGTCATGGCAGATCCCACTGGCGCTGCTGTACCTCCAATCAACACATTGGATGCGTCAATCAGGCCGCCACTAATAGTGCCGTCGCCAAATAGGGCATTTCGAATCTGTGTAGCATTATCATGCGTAATTGGAATGTTCTCCCAATAGCCGCCGACGCAAGGGGACGCCAGATGAGAGGCTTGAGCGGCTGAGCTTTCGGGACCTGTTCCGCTTCTGCTACCTTGACCAGGAGGGTATGGACAACGTCTTCTTCAGGTTGGACTCGGACAACTACCCAATTCGTGCCAAGAGCGTAGATGCACTGCGGTACGTGCTTGGCTACCGCACAGAACAGGTGGCCGAGCTGGAAGCTCGTTTGCAAGAAGTGCGCGAGCAACGACTTGGCTTGCTATCAGGGGCTCAGGCGCTCGCCAAAGCGTTGATGGATGCTGGCTTGGACGACATCAATGCCTATGACGCGAAGATTGAATCGACCAAGGCTGAAATCGACCAAGCACGCGCAGCCGCGCAGGCCGCGCGAGAGCAGCGATCTCCGGCGCCGCACGCAGCCGAGGAACTACGTGAACGTGCGCGTCGCCTCGCACAGGAGCAGATTGCACTTCAGCAGGCGTCTTCGGACATCGACCTGCGGATCGGCGAACTTGAACGTCACAACAACGAACTACAAATGCTGTCGGTTCGCTTCCAGCGAACGGCCTCAGCGCGGATGGTCTTGGGTGGCGTCGATTTCTCGTCGTGCCCTCGATGCACCCAAACTCTGCCGATTCGCGAGGCTGGAAGTTGCGCCGTTTGTGGGCAGCCTGAGCACATCACCGCGGCAGTGGGTGCGCTAGACGAATCGGTGGTCAACGAGGACCTTCGCGCGCGTCAAGCAGAACTGAAGGAGACCATGGCGCGCATGCGTGCTCAGAGGCGTGCCGTTCAGATTCGGGCCGGCGAAATAGCGGCAGAGCGCAGTGCCGCAGACCATTCTCTGGAGCTCAGGCTGAAAGAGTACGACTCGGCGTTCCTTTCTCAAGCCCTGCAGCATGAGCGTGCCGTAGCCACGCTTGAACAACGACTTGACGCGATGTTGCGGTATCGCAAGCTGCCGGATGTACTTCAAGAGCAACAGGCCCAAGCGGAGGCCTTGAAGATTGACGAAGCGGAGCTTCGGGCGAAGCTTGAAGGCGCGAAGAAGTCGGCCTTCAATGACCGAAAGAACGTTGAACTGCTTGGTCAACTGTTCCTCGACTGCCTGGTGCGAGCGAAGTTTCCCGACGTGAGAGCCGACTTCCGGGTTGAGATTGACCCGGCGACCTTCTATCCGCGCATTCCTCTAGGCGTGGACGAAGCTCTTGTGGTGCTTTCCTTTGACAACGCGGGAAGCGGCGGCATGAAGGCGTTGTTCAAGACCTGCTACGCGCTCGCCTTGCATCGGGTTTGTGCGCAAGCGGGCGATTCAAGGTTGCCGCCAGTCCTGATCATCGATACGCCGACCAAGAACGTCAGTTCGGTGGAGAACCCGGAGGTGATTGCCGCATTCTTCCGATTGGTCTACGAGCTCGCCGCAGGGGAGCTTGTCGGAGCGCAGTTCGTGATCATCGATAACGAGTTCAATGCCGTGCCGGAAGGTATCGATCTTCCGATAAGCAGTCGACATCTCGTCAACGGCGACCCGAACAACCCGCCGCTCATCCCTTACCTCGTTGGGGACTTCTCGTAGTGCTGCGTGTGACTTAATGCCGTGAGGTGCCAGGCACAAAAGAAAACAGCCCCTGGCGGGGCTGTTGAACTTAAGGCTTGCACCTGTGAAATGAACTTAAGGATTGCACACGGTGCAATCCAATGCTTCAAGTCACACATGCGGGACCGCCTGGAATGATCACTTGGTGGAGAGGAGGAGGATCGAACTCCCGACCTCCGCATTGCGAACGCGGCGCTCTCCCAGCTGAGCTACCCCCCCACGCGAAGCTCGCAGTATAGCGTGCGTCGGGCGCTGCTATCGTCATTCACCATGACGACACGAAGAACGACAAGTTGGTACGAGGCGCAGTACGACCATGGCGGCCGAGTAGCGGGGAGCGCCGGCATCCTGGCGCGCTGGGCCGAGGCGTCGGCGCTGGTGCGCGAGCAGGCGGCCTGCCGGCTGGATGTGGCCTATGGGCCGGAGCCGGCCCAGGTGCTGGACGTGTTCCTGCCGGACAAGCTGTTCGCCGGCGGCGCGGCACCGGTGCTGGTCGTGCTCCATGGAGGGGGCTGGCGAGCGCTGGACAAGTCGGACTATTCGTTCCTGGCCGCCAGCTTTGCCGACGAGGGCGCGCTCGTCATCGTGCCCAACCATGACCTGTGTCCTCGCGTGGGGCTCGAACACATCGCCATGCAGCTGGCCGATGCGGTGGCCTGGGTCTGGCGGCAGGCGGCGGCTTATGGCGGCGACCCGGGCCGTATCGTGCTGTTGGGCCATGGCTCCGGAGGGCATCTGGCCGCGATGTTGAGCTGCTGCGACTGGAAGCGCGTGGGCCGTGACCTGCCGCGCCGGCTGGTGAAGGGCGCGATGTCGATGTCGGGTCTGCACGACCTGACGCCGTTGCGTCGGGTGCCGTCGCTGCAGGCCGACCTGCGGCTGGATGTGGCGGCAGTGCGGCGGCTGAGCCCGGTGCTGTTCCCACCGCCTTCGGCGCCGCAGTCGCTGCTGGCGCTGGTGGGTGGCGATGAAAGTCAGGAGCTGCGCCGGCAGACGCGGGCGATTCGCGAGGCCTGGGGCGCCCGGGCCGTGCCCGTCTGCGAGGAGCTGCCCGGCTGCAACCACTACACGGTGTTGCATGACCTGGCGGACCCCGAAGGACGGTCGCACCAGCTGGCGCGCCACCTGCTGGGCCTGCGCTGGTACAGCGGCCTGGCCTGAGGTCGGGCGCGGCAGGTCAGCGCCCCTGCTTTGTGGTCAGCCCAGGTGGCTCTCCAGGAACCACTTGATGACGCCCTTGGCCGCGAAGCCGACGAGGCCGAAGCCCAGCCCAAGCAGCAGCACGAACGTGCCAAAGCGCCCAGCCTTCGATTCGCGGGCCAGCTGCAGGATGATGAAGACCATGTAGAGCATGAAGGCCGAGACCCCGAAGGTCAGGCCGAACTGCGCGATCTCCGCTTCGGTGTAGCCCCACATGTCAGGGCCGGCTCGCGATGGCGAGGTCAGAGCGGGAGTACGGTGGCCGGAAGGTTTCGGGGTACTGCATGTCAGTCGTGGCGGCGTGTGACGAGGTCACGGTAGGCATGCCAGCTGGCGTGGCCGAGCCAGGGCAGGATGACGACGAGGCCCACCAGCGCCGTGGCCATGCCGACCAACGTCAGCAGCATCAGCAGCGCGGCCCAGAGGGCGATTGGGGCGGGGTGTTCAAGCACGACGCGCCAGCTCGTCAGCACGGCGCCGTAGACGCCGAGCCGGTTCTGCGGCTGGTCCAGCAGCGCGGGGATGGCGACGACGGTGGACGCGAACACCGGTGCGGCGAGCACCGCGCCCAGCGCCAGCCACAGTTCGAACAGCGGCGAGGCGTCGTTGAGCACGACGTGCACGAGGAAGTCGCGCGGCGTGCGCACCGGCGCGGGCGTGAAACCGGCCACGAGGCTGGCCGAGCACATGACCCAGCCGGTGCCGGCGAAGGCCAGCAGCACGCCGAAGACAACGAGGCGGCCATCGCGCGGCAACCAGGCCTCGCGGACCGTGTGCCAGCCCGGCTTGCCGCCGCGGTCCAGCTCGCGGCTGCAGGCGTAGAAGCCGGTGGCCAGCACGGGTGCCACGAGCAGGAAGCCGCTGAACGCGCCAGACAGCAGCCAGAAGCGCTCGTGCGCCAGCCACCACAGCAACGCGCCGAAGGCGGCCATCACCGCGCCTTGCGCGAGCGACACAAGCGGCGCGTGCCAGAGGTCGCGCCACCCGCGCGCCAGCCAGCCCAGCGGGCGCAGCAGCGGAATGGCCCGGACGCCGAAAGCCTGCGACTCGCGCAGCGCCTGTTCACTGAAACGGTTGGGCATGGCACCTCACCGCCGCAGTGTCGCCGTAGCGACGTGCCGCGCGCTTGACGGCGCTCAACTCGCGAGGCTCGAGCGACGCTCGCCAGGCGCGCTGACTAGGATGTCAGCTAGCGGACCTGCCGGCGTCCAGCAGCGTGCGAGCAGCGGTGCGCAGCGTGGCGGCGTCGGCCTCGGCCACCGGCAGCATCAGTGCCTGGGCCAGGTTCGGAAAGTGGCGGCGCAACGACCGCTCGTAGCCCGGGTCGTAGTGCTCGCGCATCAGCTCGCCGAAGACGCCGGCCCAGTCGCCGGCTCTCGCCAGCGCCTGCCAGGCCTCCACGCGGGCGCGGCCGCGCAGTTCGACGAGGCCATCCAGCGCGCTGCAGAAGCCCTCGGGGTCGGCGTCGAAGTGGCCGTAGTCCTCCAGCAGCAGGCGAACGCGGGCCTCGTCAGGCATGGTGATCCAGATGCAGCGGCTGCCGCGCAGGGCCACCAGCAGCGGCTCGGGCAGCGCGATGCGGCCGATCTTGCGGCTCTCGCTCTCGACGAAGACAGGCCGCGTCGCGTCCAGCCCGCGCAGCGCGGCCCACAGCGCGCTGTCGAAGCGCTTCTGCGTGGGCTGCGGCGCGCCGGGCAGGGCGCCTAGCACGGAGCCGCGGTGCGAAGCCAGCGCTTCCAGGTCCAGCACCTGGGCGCCTTCGGCGGCGAGCGCCTGCAGCAGCCGGGTCTTGCCGCTGCCGGTGCGGCCGCACAGCACCTGCCAGGGCAGCCGAGCGGGCAGTGAGTCCAGGTCCTCCCGCACGCGGGCCCGGTAAGCCTTGTAGCCACCGACCAGCTGCCGCGAACGAAAGCCGATCTGCCCCAGGAACCAGTGCATGGCCCCCGAGCGCTGGCCGCCGCGCCAGCAGTACACGAGCGGCCGCCAGGTCTTGGGCAGGCCGGCGGCGCTGGTCTCGATGTGGCGGGCGATGTTGCGCGCCACGAGCGCGGCGCCGAGCTTGCGCGCGTCGAACGGCGACGTCGCGTAGAGCAGGCCCACGTCGTGACGCTCCTGGTTGCTCAGCACGGGCCAGTTGACGGCGCCGGGCATGTGGTCCTCGGCGAACTCGGCCGGTGAACGCACGTCGATGATCGCGTCGAAGCGGCCCAGCGCCGCGGCCGCTTCGTCGATGGTCGTCGTGTAGCTCACGGCAGCCTTTTATGCCGGCAGCGAGACCGCGTCGAGCAGTTCGCTCTCGATCTGCAGCTGTGCCTTGTTCTGCTGCAGTGCGGGGCCGTCGACGAGGAAGGTGTCTTCCACGCGCTCGCCCAGCGTAGAAATCTTGGCCAGTTGCAGGTTGATGCCGTGGCGGGCGAGCACGCGGGCGATGGCGTACAGCAGGCCGGCGCGGTCGCTGGTCGAGATGGTCAGGAGCCACGCGGTGGCGCGCTCGTCGGGGCGCAGCGAGATGCGCGGCGTGTAGGGGAAGCTCTTGACGCGGCGCGACAGTCGGCCGCGGCGCGGCTCGGGCAGCGCGCCGCCGGTCTGCAGCGCGGCGGCGAGCTTCTGCTCCACCAGCGGCACGAGGTCGCGGTGGTGGACGTCGGCCTCGGGGCGGATGACCTGGAAGGTGTCGAGCGCGTAGCCCTTGCGCGTGGTGTGGACCTTGGCGTCGAGGATGCTGAAGCCGGCGCTGTCGAAGTAGCCGCAGATGCGCGCGAAGAGGTCGGTCTGGTCGGGTGAATACACCAGCACCTGCAGGCCTTCGCCGATGGGCGACGGCCGCGCGCGCACGACAGGCACCTGCGTCTCGACATGGCGCCACAGCGAGCGCGCGTGCCAGGCCAGCTCGGCGCCGTCATGCCGCGCGAAGTAGCTGACGGCCAGCGTGGCCCACAGCGGCTCCTCCGTACCGGGCAGCTGCGAGTGCAGCGCGAGGTCCTGCCGGGCTTCCTGCTTGCGGGCCTCGATCTCGGCATCCACGTTGAGCCGGGCGCCGCCCAGGGCCCGCAACGTGATGCGGTAGAGGTCCTCCAGCAGCTTGCCCTTCCAGGCGTTCCAGACTTTGGGGCTGGTGCCGCGGATGTCGGCCACCGTCAGCAGGTAGAGCGCCGTGAGGCGTCGCACGTCGCCCACTTTCGCGGCGAAGGCGGCGATGACTTCCGGGTCCGACAGGTCCTCCTTCTGCGCGACGCGCGACATCGTCAGGTGGTGCTCGACGAGGAAGACGCAGGTGGTGGTGTCGTCGGCGCTCATGCCGTGCTGGCGGCAGAAGCGGCGCACCTCGTCGGCCCCCAGCTCGGAGTGGTCACCGCCGCGGCCCTTGGCCACGTCGTGGAAGAGGGCGGCGATGTAGAGCAGCTCGGGCGTGTCGAACTGCGCGGCCAGCTGCGAGCAGAACGGGTACTCGTGCACGTGCTCGGGGATGAAGAAGCGGCGCACGTTGCGCAGCACCATCAGGATGTGCTGGTCCACCGTGTAGACGTGGAACAGGTCGTGCTGCATCTGGCCGACGATGGCGCGGAACACCCACAGGTAGCGGCCCAGCACGGAGGTCTGGTTCATCAGCCGGAAGGCATGCGTGTGGCCCTCGGGCGCACGCAGCATGGCCATGAAGGTGGCACGGTTGACGGGGTCGCGCCGCCAGTTGGCGTCCATCAGGCCGCGGGCGTTGTAGAGGGCGCGCAGCGTGCTGGCCGACAGTCCCTTGATGCCGGGTGTCGTCTGGTAGACGTAGAAGGTGCGCAGGATGGCGTGCGGGTCCTGCAGGTAGAGGTCGTCGGTCGCGACCTCCAGCATGCGACCGCGATCCTTGAACTCGATCTGCCCCTCGATGGGCCGAAGCTGGCTGTGCTCGGAGCCGTTGATCTGCTCCTCCAGGTTCAGCAGCAGGATCTGGTGCAGCTGCGTGACGGCCTTGGCTGCCCAGTAGTAGCGCCGCATCAGCACCTCGGACACGCGCTGCGAGCCGGTTGCCTGGAAGCCGAAGCTCTGCGCCACGGCGGTCTGCAGGTCGAACACCAGCCGGTCCTCGCGACGGCCGGCCACGGCATGCAGCCGCGCGCGGATCAGCGTCAGCTGGCCTTCGTTGCGCTGCAGCTGGCGGCTCTCGAACGGCGTGATGAGCCCGCGCTGCGCCAGCGTCTTCCAGGTCTTGCCGAAGCCGGACGCGCGGGCGATCCAGATCAGCATCTGCAGGTCGCGCAGGCCGCCCGGGCTTTCCTTGCAGTTGGGCTCCAGCGCGTAGGGCGTGTCGTCGAACTTGGTGTGGCGCTGCACGGCCTCCAGCGTCTTGGCGCGGAAGAAGGCGCGCGCGTCCATCGCCTCCATGAAGCGGCGCGACATCTGGCGGAACAGCTTCACGTCGCCGGCCAGCGGCCGCGCTTCGAGCAGTGCTGTCTGGATGGTCACGTCGCCGGCGGATTCGCTCAGGCACTCGCCCAGCGTGCGCACCGACGAGCCGATCTCCAGTCCCAGGTCCCAGCACGACGTGATGAAACCCTCGATGGCCGTCTTGGCCGGGCCGGGCCGGTAGGCCTCCACGCCGTCGGGCAGCAGCACCAGCACGTCAACATCGGAATGCGGAAACAGCTCGCCGCGCCCATACCCGCCGACGGCCGCCAGGCAGGACCCGTCGGGCATGCCGGCCTGGCCCCAGAGCATGCGCAGCGTGTCGTCGACGTGACGGGCGAGCCGGCGCAGCAGGCGCTGGGCGCTGGCCACCGTGGGGCGTTCGGCAAGAAAGCCGTCGATGAGCGCTTGCTTGCCAGACTTGAACTGCTGGCGGAGGTCGGCGAGCGTCGCCACGTCAGGCAGCGGCGGTGGCGGCCTGGGTGATGAAGGCCGGCGGCGGCGGGCTGCCGGCGGACAGCGTCATGACCTCATAGCCCGTCTCGGTGACGAGCAGGGTGTGCTCCCACTGAGCCGAGAGCGACCGGTCCTTCGTGGCGATGGTCCAGCCATCGCCCATCTCGCGGATCTCGCGACGGCCGGCGTTGATCATCGGCTCGATCGTGAACATCATGCCCGGCACCAGCTCGTCCAGCGTGCCGGGGCGGCCGTAGTGCAGCACCTGAGGCTCCTCGTGGAAGACGCGGCCGATGCCGTGGCCGCAGAACTCGCGCACGATGGAGAACCCGGCGTTCTCGGCGAAGGTCTGGATGGCGTGGCCGATATCGCCCAGCCGCGCACCGGGCCTGACCTTGGCGATGCCCTTCCACATGGCCTCATACGTGAACGAGCACAGCCGTCTGGCGGCGATGGAGCCGTCGCCTACGACGAACATGCGGCTCGTGTCGCCATGCCAGCCGTCCTTGATGACGGTGACGTCGATGTTGACGATGTCGCCGTTCTTCAACGCCTTGTCGTTCGGGATGCCGTGGCAGACCACCTGGTTGACCGACGTGCAGATCGACTTGGGGTAGGGCGTGTAGCCCGGCGGGCAGTAGTTCAGCGGGGCAGGGATGGCCTGCTGGACGTGGACGATGAAGTCGTGAGCGAGCTTGTCCAGCTCGTTGGTAGTGACGCCGGGCTTGACGTGTGGCGTGAGCATGTCGAGGACTTCGGACGCCAGGCGTCCGGCGATGCGCATGCCGTCGATGTCGGCGCCGGTCTTGATCGTGATGGGCATCGGCAAATTATCCCCGGTGTCCGGGCCGGGCGCCGGGCCGCCCCCAAGCCGGCCTCTCGGCGAGAGGGGCCAGATCAGTCTGCCCAGATGACCGTGCCGGTGAGCCAGGTGGCGAGCACGATGATGCCGAAGGCGATGCGGTACCAGGCGAACGGCACGAAGGTGTGGGTCGCGACGTAGCGCAGCAGCCAGCGCACGCAGGCCCAGGCGGCCAGGAAGCTGACGATGAAGCCGACCGCGAACATCGGCACATCGGCCACTGACAGCGCGTTGCGCTCTTTCCAGAGGCTGTACGCGCCGGCGGAGATCAGCGTCGGGATGGCCAGGAAGAACGAGAAGTCCGTCGCCGCCTTGCGCGACAGGCCCAGCAGCATGCCGCCGATGATGGTGGCGCCGGAGCGGCTGGTGCCGGGGATCATGCCCAGGCACTGCACGAGGCCGACCTTCAGCGCGTCCAGCGCCGTCATGTCGTCCACGGTCTGCACGCGAGCCGTGGGTTTCGCCCATTTCTCGACCCACAGGATGATCAGCGCGCCAACGATGAAGGCGCCCGCCACGACCGGTGCGTTGAACAGGTGGGCCTTGATGGCCTTGTAGACGGTCAGCCCGACAAGGCCGGCCGGGATGAAGCCGATGACGACGTTGGCGACGAAACGGCGCTGCTTGGCGCTCGTCGCGATGCCGCCCAGCGCCTCGCGCAGGCGCGCCCAGTAGACGATCAGCACGGCGAGGATGGCACCGCTCTGGATGGCGATATCGAAAACCTTGGACTTCGCGTCCGTCATGCCGAGCAGGCTGCCGGTCAGGATCAGGTGGCCCGTCGACGAGACCGGCAGGAACTCGGTCAGGCCCTCGACGATGCCCATGATGGCGGCTTTGATCAGCAGGATGGGATCCACGTACAACTCCGGAAAAGGCGACGAATGAAAAAGGCGGCGCAGTGTAGCCAGCCCTTGTTGCACGACCCGTGCCCGGAACTTGCCGCGGGCTGGCCGCATGGCTACATTACTGACCCTTCGGTCACTAACTGCCCGTCTTGACCACCGCCGCCCCCCGTCAACGCCGCAAGGATGCCCGTCCGCAGGAACTGCTGGATGCCGCGCTGGCGCTGTTCGTCGAGAAGGGCTTCGCGGCCACGCGCAGCGAGGAAGTTGCAGCGCGCGCCGGCGTCGCCAAGGGCACGCTCTACCGCTACTACCCGAGCAAGGATGAGCTCTTCAAAGCGATGGTGCGGGAAAACCTGTCCGTGCACATCGTCGAGTCCGCGGCCCAGGCGGCGCAGTACGAAGGCGCCATCTCGGAGCTGATGCGCCAGATGATGCGCGACTGGTGGGCCAAGGTGGGGCGCGGCAATGCCGGCGTCGTCTGCAAGCTCGTGATGATCGAGGCCCGCCATTTCCCGGAGCTCGCGAGGTTCTACGTCGACGAGGTCATCCAGCCGTCCAAGACCTTGCTGGGCGGGATGATCGAGCGGGGCATCCGGCGCGGTGAATTCCGCGCCGTGCCCATCGAGGCCACCGTGCACCTGTTGATCTCGCCGATGCTCTACATGATGCTGCACGAGCACTCGTTCGGCACGCACGACGTCTGCCCCGGCGACATGAGTCCTGAGGAGTTGCTGGAGGCGCAGATGTCCCTGCTGCTGCATGGCCTGCTCGCCACCCCGCCGGGCACCTAGAATTTTGGTTTTTGTCTGCCGTATCGCGCCCCGGAGAACCCGATGAATCTCGAACAAGCCCGCTTCAACATGATCGAGCAGCAGATCCGCCCCTGGGACGTGCTCGACCCCAGCGTGCTGGAGCTGCTGCGCATCGTGCACCGTGAGGACTTCGTGCCCGAGGCGCACAAGTCCCAGGCCTTCGTCGACATCGAGCTGCCGCTGACCGCCACGCGGCGCATGCTGGCACCCAAGGTCGAAGCCCGGCTGCTGCAGGAGCTGAAGGTGCAGCGCCACGAGAAGGTGCTGGAGATCGGTGCCGCCACGGGTCACCTGGCCGCGCTGCTGGGCCACAAGGCGCAGCGCGTCATCGCGCTGGAGGCCGATGCGGCGCTTGCCGCCCAGGCCACGGCCAACCTGAAGCGCGTGGGCGTGCTGAACGTCAGCGTGCTGAACCAGGACGGCGCGGGCGGGCTGCCGGCCGAGGAGCCGTTCGACGCCATCCTGCTGTCCGGCTCGGTGGCCGAGGTGCCGCAGGTGCTGCTGAACCAGCTGAAGGTGGGTGGGCGTCTGGCGGCCGTCGTCGGCGGCGAGCCGGTCATGCGCGCGGTGCTCGTCACGCGCACCGGTGCGAGCGACTTCCGCTCGGTGGAGCTGTTCGACACCGTGGCCGACCGGCTGCCGGGCTTCGCGGAAGCGCCGGCCTTCAGCTTCTGACGGCGTGCAGCCCGTCGCCGCATAGCGCCACTCGACGCCCGCCGGACGCAAGTCGTCACATGGCTTCAGTCACCGGCTGCTTTTGCATCTATAACCCCGGCCGCTGCTTCACCCATCGTCCCAGCCAAGGAATCCCATGCCCCTCGTCAACGCCCCACGCCTGATCCTGCAACCGCTGGCCCTTGCCGCCGGCCTCTTGCTCGCGGGCGCGGCGCAGGCGCAGAGCCTGCAGGAGCTGTACGACGCCGCGCGGGGCTATGACGCGACCTACCTCGCGACCAGGGCCAGCGCCGACGCTGCTGCCGCGCGCGCCGCGCAGGCCGAGGCACTGACGCGGCCGTCGCTGGGGCTGGCCGCCACGGGCACCCAGGCCCGCACCGACCCGCCCGGCAGCGGCAACGCGCTCAACGCGCGCACGCTGACGGCTGGTTTGCAGGGCAAGTACTCGGTCTACAACGCCGCCAACCTGCCGACCATCGACAAGGCCCGCCGTGCCTACGAGGCCACGCAGGCCGACCTGGAGTCCGCCGAGCAGGACCTGATCGTCCGTCTGGCGACCGCCTATTTCGACGTGCTGGCCGCCAAGGATGCGCTGTCGACGACGCAGGCCAACAAGACCGCCATCGCCGAGCAACTGGCCTCGGCCAAGCGCAATTTCGAGGTCGGCACCGCCACCATCACCGACACGCGTGAAGCCCAGGCCAAGTACGACCTGGCGGTCGCGCAGGAACTGGCCGCCGACAACGACCTGCGCGTCAAGCGCGTCACGCTGGATCAGTTCGTCGGCCGAGTCGGCGTGGAGCCCAAGCCGCTGGCCCAGCCGGTGGCGCTGCCCGCGCTGCCCAGCGACAACGTCGACACCTGGGTCGCCACAGGTGATGAGCAGCATCCGGCCATTCGCAAGGCGCGACTGGGCCTGGAGGTGGCGCAGCTGGACACGCAGATCGCCCGCGCCGCGGACAGGCCGACGCTGGATGCCAACGCGCAGATCGGTGGGCAGAACCTGCACAACAACCTCAACGGCGCGGCCGCCACGGCGTCCGGCGTCGGCACGACCAAGACGGCCAGCATCGGCCTGACGCTGAGCTACCCGCTTTATACCGGCGGCCTGACGCAGAACCGCATCAAGGAAACGTTGGTGCTGGAGGAAAAGGCCCGCAACGATCTCGACTACGCCCGCCGCAGCGTCGCCGAGGCCACGCGCCGCGCCTTCTTCGGCGTGCAGTCGCTGAAGGCCCAGGTGAGCGCCTACGAGGCGGCGGAATCGTCCACCAAGCTCGCGCTGGAAGCGACGCAGCTCGGCTACAAGGTCGGCGTGCGCGTCAACCTGGATGTGCTGAACGCGCAGACGCAGCTCTACACCACGCAGCGCGACCTGGCCAAGGCCCGGTACGACGTCGTGGTGAACAGTCTCAAGCTGCGCCAGGCCTCGGGCCAGCTGCGCTCGGAAGACCTTAGCGCCGTCAACACGCTGCTGGCCAGGTAAGCGCCTGCCGCCTGCCAGCGCCCCCCAGAGGCGGGGTTTTTTCATGCGCTGCCGCCCAGCACGTTAAGCGGGATCTTCAGGTAGCTGACGCCATCGCCCTCGGCCGGCGGCAGCTGGCCGGCGCGGATGTTGATCTGGATGGACGGCAGGATCAACGCCGGCACGTCCAGCGTGGCGTCGCGGGCCTTGCGCATGCTCACGAACTCGGCCTCGGTGATGCCGTCGCGCACGTGGATGTTGCTGGCGCGCTGCTCGGCCACGGTGGTCTCCCAGGCGGGTGCGCGGCCGGCCGGCGGGTAGTCATGGCAGACGAACATGCGCGTCTGTGGCGGCAGTGCCAGGATGCGGCGCATGGAGGCGTACAGCGTGTGTGCGTCGCCACCGGGGAAGTCCGCGCGCGCCGTTCCGATGTCGGGCATGAAGAGCGTGTCGCCGACGAACACCGTGCCGTCGGTGACGTAGGCCATGTCGGCCGGCGTGTGGCCCGGCACCAGCAGCGCGCGGGCCTCGATGTCGCCGATGTGGAACACCTCTTCGTCCTTGAAGAGGTGGTCGAACTGCGCGCCGTCGGGCAGGAAGTTTCGCTCCAGGTTGTAGAGCTTCTTGAACGTTGCCTGGACCTCGCGGATGCGCTCGCCGATGGCGATGCGGCCACCGACGTGCTCCTGCAGGTAGCGGGCGCTGGACAGGTGGTCGGCGTGGGCATGCGTCTCCAGGATCCACTGCACCGTGAGGCCGTGCTCGCGGACGTAGGCGAGCAGCCGGTCGGCCTGGACGGTGCTGGTGCGGCCGGACTTGAAATCGAAGTCCAGCACAGGGTCAACGATGGCGGCGCAACGGCTCGCGCTGTCGGCGATGACGTAGGAGACCGTGAAGGTCTTGTCGTCGAAGAAGGCCTGGACGGTGGTGCTGGTGGCCATGGTGGATCCTCGTTGGTTCAATCTATTGACTGACATTTTATTGATTGATAAAGTGAAGTCAACTTATTGCAACCCGTCATGTCCAACGCCGTCATCCATCCCGACATGCTGCGCCAGGCCGCTGGCCAGGCGGTCGGCGCCTTGAAGGTGCTGGCCAACGAAGACCGTCTGCTGCTGCTGTGCCAGCTGTCGCAGGGCGAGATGTCCGTCGGCGACCTCGAAGAGGCGCTGGGCATCCGCCAGCCCACGCTGTCGCAACAGCTGGCGGTGTTGCGCGCGGAGGGCGTCGTCGACACGCGCCGCGACGGCAAGCGCATCTTCTACAGCGTCGCCGATGCCCGCCTGCTGCAGGTGCTGGCTGTGCTCTACGACCTCTACTGCCCGAAGGAGTGAACCGATGAACATCGACTGGAACGCCTTCACGCCGCTGGCGTCGCTGGCGGGCGGCCTGCTCATCGGCGTCGCGGCGGCGCTGTTCGTGCTTCTGAACGGCCGCATCGCCGGCATCAGCGGCGTGCTGGGCGGATTGTTCCGGCCGGTCGGCGGCGACATTGGATGGCGCCTGGCCTTCCTGCTGGGCCTGATCGCCGCGCCGCTGGCCTACGGGCTGTTCACGGTTGTGCCGTTGCCGCGCATCGACGCGGGCTGGGGCGCGCTGGTTCTTGCCGGGCTGCTGGTGGGCGTGGGCACGCGCTACGGCGCCGGCTGCACCAGTGGCCACGGCGTCTGCGGCCTGTCCCGCCTGTCGCCGCGTTCGCTGGTGGCCACGCTGGCCTTCATGGGGGCCGGCTTCGTCACCGTGTTCGTGCTTCGGCACCTGCTGGGCTTCTGAGGGAATCGCCATGCCTGTGCTCACCGCTTTGCTCGCCGGCCTCGTGTTCGGCCTCGGCCTCATCCTCTCGGGCATGGCCAGCCCGGCCAAGGTGATGGGCTTTCTCGACCTGGCCGGGGCCTGGGACCCGTCGCTCGCGTTGGTCATGGTGGGGGCCATCGCCATCGGGCTGGTCGCATTCGCGCTCGCCCGGCGGCGCAAGGCCACGCTGCTCGGCGCGACGCTGCAGCTGCCGACGGCGACCGCCATCGACCGCCGGCTGGTGGTCGGCAGCCTGCTGTTCGGTGTCGGCTGGGGGCTGGCTGGCTTCTGCCCGGGGCCCGCGCTGGTGGCGCTGGGCATGGGAGAGCTGAAGGCCGTGGTCTTCGTCGCGGCCATGCTCGCCGGCATGGGCGTGTTTGAGCTGCTCGAACGCCGCCGGGGCTGAGCCATGCAGGCGGACTGGGTCTGGGTCGGGCTGACGCTGGCGGTGCTCGCGCTTTACGAGGCCGTGCTCGTGTTGCCGCAGAGCCTGGCCCTGGCCCGGCATGCCGGCCTGCGCGAGGAGTGGTTCCGCGTTGTCTCCGTGCAGAAGGGCTCGGAGGTGCTGGCAGTACAGACGCTGCGCAACTCGCTGATGTCCGCCACGATGCTGGCCTCCACGGCCGCGCTGGCCTTGATGGGCACGGTCTCGCTGGCGGCGCCATCGCTGCACGAGGGGTTCGATGCCGCTGGTGGCCCGGCGACGCTCGGGCCGCGGCTGGTTCTGGAACTGGTGCTGCTGGCGCTGCTGTTCGCGTCGCTGGTGTCGAGCATGATGGCCGTGCGCTTCTACAACCACGCCGGCTTCATCGGCGGCATGCCGGTCGATTCGGAGGCGAGGGCGCGATGGACGGGCGCGGGCGTGCGCTATGTGCGCCGCGCCGGCGTGCTGTACGGCGTGGGCCTGCGCCAGCTGGTGCTGGTCGTGCCCGTCGTTGCCACGCTGCTGCTGCCGGCTTCCGGTCCCGTGGCTGCGGTGGTGGTGGCCGCGGTGTTGTACTCGCTGGACCGCTTCAACGACGTCGGCGCCCGCAGCTGACGGCGAGGCGGCAAACAGGCGCCAAAATCCGCGCCCATGCTGTTCTTGCTGTCCCCCGCCAAGTCGCTCGATTACGACACCCCTACGCCACCCGGGCTGGCCGACTCGCTGACCCGCCCGCAGTTCCTCGACGACACCGCCGCGCTGATCGACATCCTGCGCACCAAGACCGTCGACGATGTGCGCGCGTTGATGGATCTCTCGGAGCCGCTGGCCCAGCTCAACGTCGAGCGCTACCAGGCCTGGCGGCCTCGCTTCACCGACAGGAACAGCAAGCCGGCCGTGCTGGCCTTCAATGGCGACGTCTACGACGGGCTGGACGCGAAGACGCTTTCCGAGGATGACATCGCCTGGGCGCAGCAACATGTGCGCATGCTGTCGGGGCTGTACGGCATCTTGCGCCCGCTGGACCGCATGCAGCCTTACCGGCTGGAAATGGGCACGCGGCTGGCGACGCCGGCGGGTGCCAGCCTGTACGACTGGTGGGGCGACCGCCTCGCGGAGCACCTGAACCGGGCGGCCAAGGCACAGAAGGTGCCGGTCATCGTGAACCTGGCGTCGCAGGAATACTTCCGCGCTGCCGACCGCGCCGTGCTGAAGCCGCGCGTTATCGAATGCCAGTTCGAGGACTGGAAGAACGGCGACTACAAGATCATCAGCTTCTTCGCCAAGCGCGCCCGTGGGCTGATGGCGCGCTTCGCCATCCAGCAGCGGCTGGAAACGCCTGAAGGACTCCAGGCCTTCAACCTGGACGGCTATCGTCTCGCTACCGAGGTGTCGACGCCCGAGCGCCTCGTCTTCCGTCGCAAGTCATGAGTCAACAAGTCATCACCCCCGAGCTGTGCGAGTGGATCGCCGAGCAGACCCGCGCCGGCCACCCGTCCGAGAGCATCCTGGCGGCCATGCTGGGCAGCGGCTGGGACGAGTCCATCGCGCGACAGGCGCTGGCCCGTACGCTGGGGCAGGCCACCACACCCAACGATCAGCACGGCACGACGCCCGGCATGCCGGAGCCGGACCTTAGCCGCTTCGCCCCGGTGGTGGATGCCGGTGACCGCCAGGTCAAGGTCGTCATGGCGCTGCGCCAGCCGCGCGTCGTCGTCTTTGCGGACCTGCTGTCCGAGGACGAGTGCGACGGCATCGTGGCATTGGCCACCAAGCGGCTGGCGCGCTCCGAGACGGTCGCCACCGGCACTGATGGCAGCGAGGTCAATGCCGCGCGCACCAGCGACGGCATGTTCTTCGAGCGCTGCGAGACGGACCTGATCCGTCGCGTCGAGTCGCGCATCGCCACCCTGCTGCGCTGGCCGCTGGACCACGGCGAAGGCCTGCAGGTGCTGCGCTACCGCCCGGGCGCGGAATACCAGCCGCACTACGACTATTTCGACCCCGGCCACGTCAGCACGCCCAACATCCTCAAGCGGGGCGGCCAGCGCGTGGGCACGCTGGTCATCTACCTGAACACGCCGGGCGCCGGCGGCTCCACGATCTTCCCGGACATCGGCCTGGACGTCGCTCCCGTCAAGGGCAACGCGGTGTTCTTCAGCTACGACCGGCCGCACCCGTCCACGCAGACGCTGCATGGTGGCTCGCCCGTCGTCGACGGCGAGAAGTGGGTGGCGACGAAGTGGCTTCGGCAAGGCGTGTTCAACTGATTCGCATGTCCAGTGGCGCCGTGCTGAACGCGGGCGCCTCGGGTCGGCCCCCCCCGCGGAGGGCAGCGATGCAAGCGGCGTCGAACCGCCGGCAAACCGTCATGGCCGCGTCATGGCGGACCGGCTTGCAAGCGGCCCGGCGCCGTGCCTGCTGCCTCTCGGATTACGCCGACAGCAGTTTGTGGATCAGCTCCGGCGTGCTGGCCGCGGCGTACTTCTTCATGAGCCGGCCGCGGTAGATGTCCACCGTGCGCGGGCTCACGCCCAGGCGCCGGCCGATGAGCTTGCTGGTCTGCCCCTCCACCAACAGCGCGGCGATCTCGCGCTCGCGCGGCGTCAGGTCGGCGGTGATCTGGCGCCGCGCCGACAAGTCCTCGAAGCTCCAGATGCCGCGGGCATGCGGGTCGGCGGGGTCGAGTGCTCGACCGGTGACGTGGCACCAGAACAACTCGCCACCACCCAGACGGCGCATGACGCGGTCGTCGGCGTAGTGGCCCTGGGCGTCCAGGCTCGCGACGATGCGGGCGCCGGTGCGCTCGAACTCGGCCGCGCTGGGGTACATGACGGCGAAGCTTTGGCCGATCAACTGTTCGCGCGTCGCGCCGAAGATTCGCAGCACGCGTTCGTTGCAGTCGACGATCTGGCGCTGAGCGGACAGCACCAGGCCGACGGGTGCCAGCTGGAAGGCGCTGCGGTAATCCAGGGTGGCGGGTTCCACTTAGGCGAAATCGCGTAATCGACGTTGGAAGGCGCGGGATAGTACCCTTGCCGGCTTGTCAAAACCGCCGGAGGCGAAGGCATGAACAAGGTGTACCCGAGCGCCGACGAGGCGTTGCGCGGCGTGGTGCGGGACGGGCAGTTGCTCGCCGTCGGTGGCTTCGGCCTGTGCGGCATTCCTGAGGCGCTGATCGCCGCGCTGCGTGACAGCGCGGTCAAGGGCCTGACCGTCATCTCCAACAACGCGGGCGTCGACGGCTTCGGCCTCGGCCAGTTGCTGGAGACGCGCCAAATCAAGAAGATGATTTCCAGCTATGTCGGCGAGAACAAGGAATTCGAGCGCCAGTACCTGGCCGGCGAGCTGGAGCTGGAGTTCACGCCGCAAGGCACGCTGGCCGAGAAGCTGCGTGCCGGTGGCGCCGGCATCCCGGCCTTCTTCACGAAGACCGGCGTCGGCACCGTTGTGGCCGAGGGCAAGGAACTGCGCGAGTTCGACGGTGAGACCTACGTCATGGAGCGGGCGCTGATGCCCGAGGTGTCGCTGGTCAAGGCCTTCAAGGCCGACAAGAGCGGCAACCTCGTGTTCCGCCGCACGGCCCGCAACTTCAACCCGGCAGCGGCCATGGCCGGCAAGCTGACCATCGTGGAGGTGGAGCAACTCGTCGAGACCGGCAGCATCGACCCGGATGACGTTCATCTGCCGGGCATTTACGTGCACCGCATCGTCGTCAACGCCAATCCGGAAAAGCGGATTGAAAAAGTGACCCTTTCTCCGAAGAAGGAGGCCTGAGCCATGGCCTGGACGCAAGACCAGATGGCCGCCCGCGCGGCCCAGGAGCTGGAAGACGGCTTCTACGTGAACCTCGGCATCGGCATCCCGACGCTGGTGGCCAACCATGTGCCTGCGGACAAGGAAGTCTGGCTGCAGAGCGAGAACGGCATGCTGGGCATCGGCCCGTTCCCGACCGAGGACCAGGTCGACGCCGACCTCATCAATGCCGGCAAGCAGACCGTCACGACGCTGCCGGGCTCCAGCATCTTCGGCAGCCACGACAGCTTCGCGATGATCCGTGGCGGCAAGATCAACCTCAGCATCCTGGGCGCCATGCAGGTCAGCTGCAAGGGCGACCTGGCCAACTGGATGATCCCCGGCAAGATGGTCAAGGGCATGGGCGGGGCGATGGATCTCGTCGCCGGCGTCAAGCGCGTCATCGTGCTGATGGAGCACGTGGCCCGCAAGAAGGACGGCACCGAAGACTTCAAGATCATCCCCAGCTGCACGCTGCCGCTGACGGGTGTCGGCGTCGTCGATCGCATCATCACGGACCTGGGCGTGTTCGATGTGACGCCGCACGGTATCAGCGTCGTCGAACTCGCCGAGGGCGTGACGCGCGAGTTCGCGCAGAGCAAGACGGGCGTGCCGCTGCTCTGAAACGTCTCGTCGCGTTACGCGACGTAAGCAGCGCAACGTTTGTCACGGCGCCGCGCTGAGCGGCGTGCCAAGGCCTGTGGCGTGGGCATCATCCGCCCCGCGCATTTCTTGTCACGCCCATGCCAGACCTTCTCACCGCTCCGCCGGCCCCCGCCGGCGACCCCGTCGCATCTCTGAACCCTGCTGCCGCCGCGTTGGCCGCCGCCACACTGCTGAGCGCCTGCGGCGGGGGCGGTGGTGGGGGCAGCGATAGCGGCGCCGCTGGCAGCAATGCGGGCGGCAACCCGGGCTCGTCGGCCGGCGCGGCGACACCGCCTCCACCGCCCCCGCCACCCCCGGCGCCACCCACGGATGCGCAAGCCGCGCGCTTTCTCGCGCAGGCCGGCTTTGCCGCAACGGCGGCGGACATCGCCACCGTCAAGGCCGACGGCTACGCCGCCTGGCTGGACGCGCAGTTCGCCTTGCCCGTGAACGATGGTCATTTCGACTGGATGGTGGGCAAGGGCTACGCGATCGCCGCCAACGTCAACAACTTCAACGGGCTGGACAACACGCTGTGGCGCAAGCTGATGTCGGCGCCTGACATGCTGCGCCAGCGCGTCGTGCTCGCGCTGTCCGAGATCTTCGTCGTCTCGATGGCCGGCCTGCCGGTGCAATGGCGTGGCTTCATGGGCGCGGCCTATGTGGACCTGCTGGAGAAGCATGCGTTCGGCAACTACCGCGCGCTGCTGGAAGCCGTCACTCTGTCGCCCGCGATGGGCAACTACCTCAACATGCGGGGCAACCAGAAGGAAGACCCCAAGACCGGCCGCGTGCCCGACGAGAACTACGCCCGCGAGGTGATGCAGCTGTTCAGCATCGGCCTCGTGCAGCTGAACGCCGACGGCACAACGAAGCAGGGTACGGACGGCCGCCCCCTCGACACCTACACGCAGTCCAACATCACCGACCTGGCCCGCGTCTTCACGGGCTGGGACCACGACGGCAACAGTGCCACCGACCCGGGCTACGTGATGAAGCCCATGGTGCACACCGCCTCGCGCTTCTCGACCGGCGCCAAGAAGGTGCTGGACGTCGACATTCCCGCTACCGCCGACGGTCCCACCGCCCTGAAGACGGCGATGGACACGCTGGCCAATCATGCGAACGTCGGGCCGTTCATCGGCCGTCAACTCATCCAGCGGCTGGTCATTTCAAACCCCAGCCCCGCCTACGTGGCTCGTGTCGCCGCCGTCTGGGCCAACAATGGCAGCGGCGTGCGCGGCGACTTGAAGGCTGTCATCCGCGCCATCCTGCTCGACACCGAGGCGCGCAGCGTGCCCACCAGCGTGTCGGCCGGCAAGCTGCGCGAGCCGGTGCATCGCCTGCTGCAATGGGCGCGCACGTTCGGCGCGGCTTCGCCCACGGGGCTGTGGAACGTGGGCGACACGAGCAACCCGGCCACCCGGCTGGGCCAGAGCCCGCTGCGCAGCGGCTCGGTGTTCAACTTCTTCCGCCCGGGCTATGTGCCGCCGGGCACGACGCTCGGTGCCAACGGCGTCACGGCGCCGGAGTTCCAGCTGTGCAACGAGAGCACCGTCGCGGGTTATCTCAATTTCATGCAGACGACCATCGCCAGCGGCGTCGGCGAGGTCAAGGCCGTCTACACGACCGAACTGGCGCTGGCCGCCGATGCACCGGCCCTCGTGGCCAACCTGTCGCTGCGCCTGGGCGGTGGCGGCATCTCGGCCGCGACCGAGTCGACCATCGCGACCGCCGTCGCTACCATCAGCGCCAGCACCGATACCGGCAAACTCAACCGCGTGCAGGCCGCCATCCTGATGCTGATGGCCTGCCCCGAATACCAGATCCAGAAATGAGGCCGGCATGAAGCTCAATCGACTCCCCGAACTGCAGCGCCGCGAGTTTCTGCGCCGCGCATCGGCGCTCGGCGTGGCCGGCACGGCGGCGCCATGGGCGCTGTCGCTGGCCGGCATCGGCGAGGCCGCCGCGGCCACCGCGCCGGGCGACTACAAGGCGTTGGTCTGCGTATTCCTCTACGGTGGCAACGACTACGGCAACACGCTGGTGCCGTACGACGACGCCAGCTACGCCGCCTACGCCAGCATCCGCCAGGCTCTCGCCACGCCGAGAGACAGCCTCGCCGCCACGGCGCTGCCCGTCGGCGCCGACGGCCGGCAGATGGCGCTGGCCCCGCAGTTCGGCCGGCTCAAGGGCCTGTGGGACGCTGGCAAGCTGGCCGTGCAGCTCAACATCGGCACGCTGGTGCAGCCGACGACGCTGGCGCAGTACAAGGCCAGGAGCGTGCCGCTGCCGCCCAAGCTGTTTTCGCACAATGACCAGCAGTCCGTCTGGCAGGCCAGCTCGCCCGAGGGCGCGACCTCAGGCTGGGGGGGGCGCATGGGCGACCTTTTCCTGGGCGGCAACACCACGTCGACCTTCACGTGCATCAATGCGTCCGGCAACGCGGTCTACATGTCGGGCAAGCAGGCCGTGCAGTACCAGGTGTCCACCAGCGGCGCCGTGGCCATCAACGGCATCACGAAGTCGTTGTACGGCTCGCAGGCCTGCTCGACGGCACTGCGCGCGCTCATCACCGGCGCCGATCGCACGCACTTGATGGAGGCCGAGCTGAACCGCGTCGTCAAGCGCTCGGTGGACGCCCAGGCCACCCTTAGCGCCGCGCTGGCCGGCGTGCCGGCGCTGACGACACCGTTCGACACGTCGGCCAGCCTGTCCAACCAGCTCGCGATGGTGGCCAAACTCATCGCTGCACGGCAGGCGCTAGGCGTCTCGCGCCAGGTCTTCTTCGTGTCCATCGGCGGCTTCGACCTGCATGACTTCCTCGTCGCGCAGCATCCCGGCCTGCTGACGCAGATCAACGATGCGCTGGCCAGCTTCTACGCCGCGACCGTGGAACTCGGCGTGGCCAACCAGGTGACCACCTTCACCGCCAGCGACTTCGGCCGCACGCTGACCAGCAACGGCGACGGCAGCGACCATGGCTGGGGCAGCCACCACGTCGTCATGGGTGGGGCGGTCAAGGGCGGGCGCTTCTACGGCGCGCTGCCATCGGTCAGCGTCAACGGGCCCGACGACGTCGGCCAGGGGCGCCTGCTGCCCACCACGTCGGTGGACCAGCTCGCCGCCACGCTGGCGACGTGGATGGGCGTCTCGGCGACGGATCTGCCGACCGTGTTGCCGCAGATCGGAAACTACACGCAGAAGGACTTGGGATACTTCTGACGAGCAGGCTGCCTAAGATCGGGCGGATGCACCTGACGCCCTGTCTGACCGCGGCCCTTCTGGCTGCCGCCACTGCCGCCGCCCAGCCGGTTGAGCAGCCCGAAGCTGCAACGAGCCGTACCGCCAAGACGTCCATGCTGACGTCGCCGGCCCGGCGTTTTGCCGTGACGGCCGCCAATCCGCTGGCCGCGGAGGCGGGCATCGAGATCCTGCGCGCCGGCGGATCGGCCATCGACGCCACCATCGCAGTGCAGGCCGTCCTTGGCCTCGTGGAGCCGCAGTCCAGCGGCATTGCCGGCGGCGCGTTCCTGCTGCACTGGGACGGTCGCAGCGTGCAGGCCTATGACGGCCGCGAAACGGCGCCCGCCGCCGCCACCCCGGCGATGTTTCTTCAGCCTGACGGCAAGCCACTGCCGATGCGCGACGCGATCATGAGCGGGCTGTCCACCGGCGCACCCGGTGTGCTGGCCATGCTTGCCAAGGCGCACGAGGCGCATGGCAGGGTGCCGTGGAAGCGGCTGTTCGAGCCCGCCATCCGGAGGGCCGACCAGGGCTTTGCGATCAGCCCGCGGTTGTTCGAGCTGCTGTCTGGCGAGAAAGGCGCGCTGCGCAACGACCCGCAGGCCGGGCCGTACTTCTTCGACGCCGCCGGCAACCCCAAGCCCGTCGGCACGGTGCTGAAGAACCCGGCCTATGCCGCCGTGCTGCGCAGCATCGCCGAGCGGGGCACCAAGGCGTTCTACGAGGGCTCCGTGGCGGACGACATCGTGCGCCGCGTGAAGGGCAACGCCCGCCCGGGCCTGCTGGACACGGCCGACCTCGCCGGCTACCGCGCGGTCGTCCGCGCGCCGCTGTGCAACGACTGGCGAAGCTACCGCATCTGCGGCTTCGGCCCGCCCACGTCGGGCCACCTCACCGTCATGCAGATCCTCGGCCTGCTCGACACCCAGCCCAAGGCCCTGGCGGCGACGTCACTGACGGCCGACTGGCTGCATGCCTACACGGAGTCCGCCAAGCTGGCGTTCGCCGACCGCGCGCAGTTCATCGGCGACCCGGCCTTCGTCACGGCCCCGGGCGGCGACTGGCTCAACCTGCTGGCGCCGGCGTATCTGAAGGAGCGCGGCGCCCTGATCGGCGAGCGCGCGATGGCGCCCGCCGCAGCCGGCAACCCCGGCACGCTGAAGCAGGCGAGGGCGCCCCAGGCCGAGCAGTTGGAGGCGGGCACGAGCCAGGTCAGCGTCGTGGATGCCGAAGGCCACGCGGTGTCCATGACGACCAGCGTCGAGTCGGCGTTCGGCAGCCGCGTGATGAGCGACGGCGGCACCGGCCTGGTCGGTGGCTTCATCCTCAACAATCAGCTGACCGACTTCTCACTGAACCCGACCGGCGCCGACGGCAAGCCCGTGGCCAACCGCGTAGAGGCCGGCAAGCGGCCGCGCTCCAGCATGGCGCCGACGCTGGTGTTCGACCGCAGCGGCCAGCTCGTGCTGGTGGCCGGCTCGCCGGGTGGGCCAGTCATCATCCATTACGTCGCCAAGGTCATCACCGGCGCGTTGGCCTGGGGGCTGCCCGTTCAGCAGGCGGTGGATCTGCCGAACTTCGGCAACTTCAACGGCGCAGCGCTGATCATCGAGCGCGGGGCATTGACTGCGTCGCAGTTGGCCGACTTGCGCGCGCGGGGCCACGCCGTCAACGAGGCTGACCTGACCAGTGGCCTGCAGGTGCTGATGCGCGTGAAGGGCGGCTGGGTGGGCGGCGCGGACCCGCGGCGCGAGGGCGTGGTGCTGGGCGAGTAGCGCGCTCACGCACGGATGGCGCGTTGTCCGACGAAACGGCCCGCATCCCGACCCCTACGCTGCAACGGTTTGCAGCAGGGGTGCACCATGGAAGACTTCGTCGGCAACTTGTCCCGCCGGGAGGTGCTGATCGCCAGCGCCGGCACCGCGGCGTTCAACCTGGCCGACGCGGCCTCACCGGAGCGACCCATGACCGCTGCCCCTGACCTGCCACCGACGATGGGTCGCGTGACGCTGGAGGTCAACGGCAAGACGCAGACCGTCGATGTCGACACCCGCACGACGCTGCTGGACCTGCTGCGCGAGCAGCTGCAGCTGACCGGCACCAAGAAAGGCTGCGACCACGGCCAGTGCGGCGCGTGCACCGTGCTGGTCGACGGCCGTCGCATCAACAGCTGTCTGATGCTGGCCGTCATGGCGCCGGACGCCCAGGTAACCACCATCGAAGGCCTCGGCGCGCCCGAGCGGCTGCACCCGCTGCAAGCCGCCTTCATCAAGCATGACGGCTACCAGTGCGGCTACTGCACGCCGGGGCAGATCTGCTCCGCAGTGGGCATGCTGGACGAGCTCAAGCGCGGCATGCCCAGCCATGTGACGCACGACCTCGCGGTGAAGCCCTTGCTGTCGGCCGACGAGCTGCGCGAGCGCATGAGCGGCAACCTGTGCCGCTGCGGCGCGTACTCAAACATCGCCGAGGCGATCACCGAAGCGGCCGGAGGTGCGGCATGAAGGCTTTCAGCTTCGAGCGTGCCCGCACGCCGGCCGAGGCGGCCGCCGCCGTGGCACAGCGGCCCGATGCGCGGTTCATCGCCGGCGGCACCAACCTGCTGGACCTGATGAAGCTGCAGATCGAGACACCCGGCCACCTGGTGGACGTCAACGGCCTGCAGCTGGACCGCATCGAACCCACGCGCGACGGCGGCCTGCGCGTCGGGGCGCTGGTGCGCAACAGCGACCTCGCAGCCGACGCCACAGTCAGGCGCGACTACCCCGTGCTGTCGCGTGCGCTGCTGTCGGGCGCCTCCGGCCAACTGCGCAACCGCGCAACAACGGCCGGCAACCTGCTGCAGCGAACCCGCTGCCCGTACTTCTACGACACCGCCCAGCCGTGCAACAAGCGCCGGCCCGGCAGTGGCTGCGGCGCGCTGGACGGCGTCTCGCGCTCGCTGGGCGTCATCGGCACCAGCCGCGCCTGCATCGCCCAGCACCCCAGCGACATGGCCGTGGCGATGCGCGTGCTGGACGCCGAGGTCGAGACCGTGAAGCCCGATGGCCAGGCGCGGCGCATCCCCATCGCCGACTTCCACAAGCTGCCCGGCGACACGCCGCACATCGAGCATGGGCTCGCGCCGGGCGAGCTGATCACGTCGGTCCTCCTGCCACCGCCGGTTGCGGGTGTGCACGTCTACCGCAAGGTGCGCGACCGCGCGTCTTACGCCTTCGCGCTGGTGTCGGTCGCGGCTGTCCTGCCGCCGGGTGGCGGCGGGCGCATCGCCTTCGGCGGCGTGGCGCCCAAGCCGTGGCGCATGGAGGCGGCCGAGGCGTCGCTGGCCCAAGGCGTGCACGGCTACTTCAGCCAGGCGTTCGCCGGCGCGAGGCCGACGCAGGACAACGCTTTCAAGCTCCAGCTGGCTGAGCGCACGCTGGCGGGCATCTTCAAGGACTCGGGAGCCAAGGTATGAGATTCGACCAACCCGCCACCACCAACCCCATCGACCAGGGCAAGGTCGTTGGCTGGCCCACGCCGCGCATCGACGGCAAGCTCAAGACGACCGGCACGGCGCCCTATGCGTACGAGCACCACGACGTGTCGCCGCGGCCGGCGGTGGGCTTCGTCGTTGGTGCCGGCATCGCCAAGGGGCGCGTCGCCGGCATGGACCTGAAGGCCGCGCGGGCCGCGCCGGGCGTCATCGCCATCGTCACCGCGCAGAACGCCGGCAAGCTCGCCAAGGGCAGCAAGAACACCGCCAGGCTGCTGGGCGGCCCGGAGGTGGAGCACTACCACCAGGCGTTGGCCGTCGTCGTGGCCGAGACCTTCGAGCAGGCGCGCGCCGCGGCGGCGCTGGTCGACATCCGCTACGAAGCAGCACCCGGCCGCTTCGACCTCGCCGCGCAGAAGCCCGGCGCGCCGATGGCCAAGAGCGACGGCATGGGTGGCAAGGGCGAGACGCGGCACGGCGACTTCGAGGCCGCGTTCGCCAAGGCGCCCGTGCAGCTGGACGCCACCTACACGACGCCCGACCAGGGCCACGCGATGATGGAGCCGCACGCCACCATCGCCTGGTGGGAGGGGCGCAAGCTCACCGTGTGGACGTCCAACCAGATGATCGGCTGGGCCGTGGGCGACCTGGCCAGGACGCTGGGCATCGCCAAGGAAGACGTGCATGTCAAGTCGCCCTATATCGGCGGCGGCTTCGGCGGCAAGCTGTTTCTGCGGGCCGACGTGCTGCTGGCCGCGCTTGGTGCGCGTGCCGCCAAACGGCCTGTCAAGATCGCGCTGCAACGGCCGCTCATCTTCAACAACACGACGCACCGGCCGGCCACGATCCAGCGCATCCGGCTGGGCGCCGGGCGCGATGGCCGCATCACGTCGGTGGCCCACGAGAGCTGGTCTGGCGACCTGCCTGGCGGAGGTCCGGAGACGGCTGTCAACCAGACGCGCCTGCTTTACGCCGGCGAGCATCGCTACACCGCGATGCGGCTGGCGACGCTGGACCTGCCCGAGGGCAACGCGATGCGCGCGCCGGGCGAGGCATCCGGGATGATGGCGCTCGAGGTCGCGATGGACGAGATGGCAGAGAAGCTCGGCCTGGACCCGGTGGAGTTCCGCATCCGCAACGACACGCAGGTGGACCCCGAGAAGCCGCTGCGCCCGTTCTCGCAGCGGCGCTTTGTCGAGTGCCTGAAGCAGGGTGCCGAGCGCTTCGGCTGGAACAAGCGGTCGGCCAAGCCGGCGCAGGTGCGCGACGGCCGCTGGCTCGTCGGCCTGGGCATGGCAGCGGCCTTCCGCAACAACATCGCGATGAAGTCCAAGGCCCGCGTCCGGCTGGACGGCGAGGGCCGCGTTGTCGTCGAGACGGACATGACCGACATCGGCACCGGCAGCTACACCATCATTGCCCAGACGGCGGCCGAGGTGATGGGCGTTGCGCTGGAGCGCGTGCTGGTGCGGCTGGGCGACTCCGAGTTCCCCGTCTCCTGCGGCTCCGGCGGCCAGTGGGGCGGCAACAACTCCTGCGCCGGCGTGTACGCCGCTTGCATGAAGCTGCGCGCGATGGTCGCCGAGAAGGGCGGCTTCGGCGGGGACGCTACCTTTGCGAACGGTGAGGTGCGGGGCGGCGGCAAGACCGCGCCTCTGGAGTCGTTCTCGGGCCTCGTCGCCGAGGACGGCATCGAGTACGGCGACCTCGACAAGCGCTACCAGCAGTCCACCTTTGGCGGCCATTTCGTCGAGGTGGCGGTGGACGCCTTCACCGGCGAGGTCCGCGTGCGCCGCATGCTGGCGGTGTGCTCGGCCGGTCGCATCCTGAACCCGATTTCGGCGCGCAGCCAGGTGATCGGCGCGATGACGATGGGCGTCGGCGCGGCGCTGATGGAGGAACTGCACGTGGACACGCGCCGCGGCTTCTTCGTCAACCACGACCTCGCAGGCTACGAGGTTCCCTCGCATGCCGACATCCCGCACCAGGAGGTCGTGTTCCTCGACGAGGTGGACCCGATCTCCTCGCCGATGAAGGCCAAGGGCGTGGGAGAGCTGGGCATCTGCGGCGTCGCCGCCGCTGTGGCCAACGCGATCTACAACGCCACCGGCGTGCGCGTGCGGGACTATCCCATCACGTTGGACAAGCTGCTGGCCGGGCTGCCGGCCGTGGCGTGACTGCGGCGGCTTCGGCCCGCGCGTCGCCCGCCAGCTCCTGGCCGGCGATGTGCTCCACGATGAAGGCCGCATCCCGGGCCACTCCGGAGAAGCGGCCCGAGCCCCAGGTGTGCAGCCACGGCAGGCCGATGAAGTAGAGCCCTGGCACCTGAGTGACGCCGCGCTCGTGCACCGGGTGGCCGCGGCCATTGAAGACGGGAGCGTCCAGCCAGCGGAAGTCCGGCGCGAAGCCAATGCACCAAACGACCGACGTGATGCCCGCCTCGCGCAGCGACAGCGCCGTGCGCTCTTCGGGTGGCTCCCACACGGGCGTGTAGACGCTGGCCGGCGGCGCCTGCAGGCCGCGCTCGGAGATGTGGCGGTCGATGGCAGCGTTGATGCCGTTGTAGGTCGCATCGGCCTGGTCTAGTGATTTCTTGAGGCCGGGGCGGAAGTGCAGCGTGTCGCCGTCCAGCGCCTCCAGCGCGCCGTAGAGGGCCATGCCTTCCTTGGCGAAGCGGCGCAGGTCGATGTCGCGCCCGCCGTCGCGGCCGGTGACGTAGTGGTTGGTGTTGTCGCGCACGCCTTCGCGCAACGGGTGCTGCGTCACCGGCATGTCGTAGTAGCCCATGTCGGCTAGCCAGTCCACCACGTCGCGACCGCGGTAGAAGCGGGCGCAGCGCGGCGCGTCTCCCACGGCCAGCACGACCTCGCGGCCGGCCAGGTGCAGGTCCTCGGCGATTTGCGCGCCGCTCTGGCCCGAGCCCACCACCAGCACCTTGCCGGGCGGCAGCTGCGCGGCGTTGCGGTAGTCGGCTGAGTGAATCTGCGTCACGTGAGCTGGCAGCCGCTCGGCCAGGCGCGGAACGATAGGCTGGTGGTAGCCGCCGGAGGCGACGACGACATGACGCGTAAGGTATTCGCCGTCGGTCGTCTTGACAGCGAAGCCGCCAGTGGACAGGGGTTGCACGCGCTCCACGGCCACGCCTTCACGCAGCGGCGCATTCACGCGCGCTTTGAAGCCGTCCAGGTAGGCAAGGATCTCGTGCTTGCGCATGAAGCCGTGCGGCTCCGCGCCGTTGTACGAATGGCCGGGCAGGGTGCATTGCCAGTTGGGCGTGACCAGACAGAAGTTGTCCCAGCGCTGTGTGGACCAGGCATGCAAGGCGCGGTGCTTCTCCAGCACGACATGGTCGATGCCGTACTGCTGCAGGTAGTGGCTGATGGACAGGCCGGCCTGTCCGCCGCCAACGATGACGACCTGGTGGTCGAAGGAGGAGGGTTGCGTCATGGAATGCTCCAGGGTTCAGGCGGGCGAGAAGCCCAGCACGCGGATGCGGGCGTCGGGTTGGTGGGCGAAGGCTGCGGCCCGCTTGGTGGTGTCGGCGAGCTGGTCGTTGGCGCGCGAGCAGACAAAGCCGAACTTGGCCTGCACGCGTTCGTTGGCGATGCGGGTCGCTTCGTTCACCCGGCGAAGGAAGTCGTCGACGACGTAGTCCTGGCCGACTTCCAGGAAGTCCTGGATGGCGAGCGACGGCGAGTAGCTGAGGGTTTCGCTGGCATCGGGCCAGCGCAAGCGGTAGTGGATGGCGGGCATGTTGAGAGATCAGGTGAAGGCGGCTTCAGCCGGCTCGGCGTGGGTGGCGAGCGTGCGGCGGTACCAGTCAGCGTGCAGCGCAGCGCTGCGAGCCCAGCTGTGCTCGGTGCAGACGGCAGGCGGCTCGGACAGCTTGGGCCGGGTGGCGGCATGGCGCAGGCCCGTGGCGATTGAGTCGATGGCCTCCGGGTCGCACCACGCCACGCCGGGCACGCCGGCCAGGTGCTCAGTGAAGGGCCGGCGTTGCGAGACGAGGACCGGCGTACCGCAGGCGAGCGCCTCCAGCGCGGCCAGGCCGAAGCCCTCAACCAGGGAAGGCATGGCCAGCAGCGTCGCGCGGCGCATCAGCGCGGGCAAGGCGGCATCTGGCAGCGGGCCGGTGCGCACCACGGGCCGACCGGGGCCTTCGACCAAGCCCAGCTCGGCGAGGGAAGCCTGCCAGGCGAAGCGGGCGGCGCTGTGGTCCAGCATGCTCGCGCCGCCGGCGATCACCAGACGTGCGTTGCTCCAGTCCGGGTCATCGTCGCGCAGGCGGGCGAAAGCGTGAAGCAGCCGCACGGTGTTCTTGCGCGCTTCGACGCCACCCACGAGCAGGCACACGGGGCCGCTGTCGGAAGGCAGGCCCAGGGCCTGAACCGCGGCCGCGTCGCTTGAGGCTGGCTGCTTGCAAAAGCGCGCAAGGTCCACACCGTTGAACATGCGTTCGGCGGCCACGCCGAGCTCGTCGCGGAAGTGCGCGCACCAGCTGTCGCTGACGCAGGCCATACCGTCGGCGGCGCGCCAGGCGCGATCCTGCCAGTCGTTGAGCACCGGCTCGTCGAACCGGTCCAGGTGGTGGACCGTGCGCAGCCACGGCGGCATGCGCTGGCCTGCGGCGCGCAGGCGGGCGAGGGCGTTGCCGCTCAAGCTGTCCTGGGCGTGGATCAGGTCGTAGCTCCCACGTGCGAGCACGGCCGGCAACGCCTGCACCAGGGCCTCGATGCGCTGGCGCACCTGTTCAACGAGCCCGCCGGTGAGCACGGGCAGCGGCACCAGCTCGACCGGCACGTCGACCGGGCGGAACAGCCGCTCGTTCTGCTCCACCGAGGCCACGACCGTGACAGCATGGCCCTCACGCGCGAGCTGGTGCGCCAGCTCCAGCGTGTGTACGACGCCGCCGCGCGGGCGCACCGAGTGCGTGAGCAAAGCGATGCGCATCATGCGGCGTGCCCCAGCGGAGCGGGCGCGGCACCGGCGCCGATGAAGGGCTGCTCGGCCAGGTCCCACAGCGGCGTGCACTCGGCGCCCAGCTGCACATCCAGCCGGGTGCCGGGCACCACGGTGCCGATGTCCGCGCAGGCGATGCCGCGGGCCTCGAAGCGGCGCATCACTGCCTGGGCGTTGGCTTCCCGCACGCTCAGCACGAAGCCGTAGCTCGGGAATGCGGACAGCCAGCGCAGCTGCGAGGCAATGGCGTCGCCGGAGTCGTCCAGCCAGGAGGGCGCGGCATGCGGCCGCGGCAGCTTGGCGAGGTCTACGCGGGCGCCGACACCGGAGCACTCCAGCAACATCAGCAGCGTGCCCAGCACTCCAGCCATGCTGATGTCCTTGCCGGCGTCGCACAGGCCTGCCTCGGCCAGCAGCGGGAGCAGCGCAAGATCGTCGCGCAGGCGTTGCGGCGGAGCGTCCGTGGAGGCGTTCCAGAACGGCCGATCCGCCTGCCATGTGCCGCGCAGGTCCACGGCCATCAGCAGGCGGTCGCCCTCGCGGGCGGCAAAGCTGCTGATGAGGCGGTTGGCCCGCCCCATCACTGCCACGGCGAGCTGGCCGCTGCGGCTTTGCAGGTTGGTGTGGCCGCCCACCAGGGGCACGCCGTAGCGCTCGCAGGCATCCCGCATGCCGGCCACCAGCTGGCCGGCAGTGTCTTCCTCGGCGGCCCAGAGGGCATCCACCACGGCGAGCGCGCGGCCGCCCATGGCGGCGATGTCGCTGAGGTTCACCATCACGCCGCTGTAGCCGGCGAACCAGGGCATGGCCTTGACGAAGTCCTGCATCAGTCCCTCGATGGCGAACAGCAGGTGGCCTCCGTGGCCGTCGGGCAGAACGGCGCAGTCGTCGCCGTTGGGCACGGTCGTCGCGCCTGGCGCAATTCGCGGCAGCACGCTGGCGATGTCGCGCTTGTGGCGAAAGCCCCGGCCGGTCCGAAGGCCGAGGGCAAGCTGCTCCAGATGGCTCATGATGGCCGGCCTCCTATCAGCACGAAGCCGGCGTACGGGGTGGGACAGGGTGGGTAGTGGGCGAGGTCCGCCCGCATCAGCGCATGCGGGTGGCCGTGCAGCGTCTTGGTTTCCAGAACGCGCCAGTTCAGGCGCTCGAACAACGATACGTTCTGCATCTGGACATGGGCGAGGAAGTCCTCGCAGTCCAGCGCACGGGCGCTGCAGACGGCCAGGCGGATGAGGCTGCTGCCGAGCTTGCGGTGTTGGCGCCAGTGGGCATGCACGGCCAGCCGCGAGCCCCACCAAACCCCCGCCGCGGCGCGGTGGATGCGCACGGTACCTACCAGTTCGTCGGCCTGGCCGGCAATGCACGAGAGGGCCACGAGGTTACGCGTCGTCGGCTCGCCGCGGTCGATGGCGTCGCGGTCGTCACCGTTGAACAGCGCCTGCTCCTGGCAGAACACCTGGCGGCGTAGCGCGTAGGCCTGGCGGTTCATCCACGGGTCGCTGGCCCACTGGATGCGGAACTCCGGCTCCGGCTGGTACGCCAGTTCGCACCAGGGCAGCGAAGTGAGCGGGTGGACGTGGGCAGTGGCAGTCATGGCGGGCTCCCGGTTGTCAGGCAGCAAGGGCGGGCGCTTGCGTCGGTGCGTCTTCGTATCGCGACAGCGTGGAGCACGCGGCGCACTTGCCGCAGCCGGCCTTGATGTCACTGGCCCGCAGGCCCGCGGTAGCCAGGCGCGCGCCCAGTGGCTCCAGCACGCTTTGCATGAACGCCGTGCTAGGGGCGGGGTGATCTTCAAGCGGCGTGCCGCTGATGGGCACGAAGGGAACGACGAAGGGGTAGATGCCCAACGCCAGCAGACGGTCGGCCGTGGACAGCAGCAGCTCAGGGCTGTCGCCCAGGCCGGCCAGCAGGTAGGTGCTGACCTGGCCGCGGCCGAAAACCTCCACGGCGGCAGCGAAGGCATCCCAGTAGCGCGCCATCGGCACCTCGGCCTTGCCAGGAAGGATCTGCCGGCGCAGCTCCTCGCCGACGACTTCCAGGTGCATGCCCAACGTGTCGATGCCGGCATCCTTCATGCGGCGAAACCACGCGTCATCGTCCGGCGGCTCGCACTGGCCCTGCAGCGGCAGGTCCACCGAGGCGCGGATGGCCTTGGCGCTGTCGCATAGCACCTTCGCGCCGCGGTCCGACCCCGGCGGCGTGCCGGTAGTCATCACCATATGCTTGACGCCGTCCAGCTCGACGGCGGCTCGGGCCACCTCGGCCAGCTGTGCGGGCGTCTTGTGCGCGATGGTGCGGCCGGCGGCGAGCGACTGGCCGATGGCGCAGAAGCGACAGGCCTTGCGCCGGCTCTCGTAGCGGATGCAGGTCTGCAGCACGGTGGTGGCCAGCACGTCGGCGCCATGCAGTGTGGCGATGTGCGAGTAGGGAATGCCATCGGCCGTGCTCAGCCCGTAGAAGCGCGGCTGGCGCGGGAAGGCGATGCTGGCAATGGGGATGCTGCCGCGGCGCAGCACGCTGCGGCCATCCGGCCCCGGTGTGTCGGCCACAAAAGGCGAGCTGAACGCGCCATGCGTGTGAACCGGCACCATCAGCGTCACACCGTCCACCGTCACGGCCTTGTGGTCCGACGGGCCGGCGCCGCCGCGGCGGCTGGGGGCTCCGGCGCCCGGGTCCTGCAGACGCAGGCCGGTCGATTGCAGCTCGGTCATCAGCGCGCGGCTGGGTTCGGGCAAGTGGTCAAGCATGGTCGGCTCCCAGCGCCGGCCCGGCCAGCGCTTCGGTGTCGGCGCTCAGTGGCCGGGTAGTGCTGGCAGGGTCGCGGCGGATCGCCAGGCTCAGCAGCTCCGGCCGGGCGTAGTGGCCGACCGAATCCATCATGCGTTTGCGCTTGGCGATGAGTGCCATGTCCAGGTCCGCGATGACGAGGCCTTCACCCTCGGTCAGCGGCTCGGCCAGGTACTTGCCCTCGGGCGACACGATGGCCGCATGGCAGCCGCCGCGCAAGGCGCTCTGCAGCTTGTCGTCGGTCGTGATGGACTTGATCTGCTCCGGGCGGAGCCAGCCGGTCGCATTGACGACGAAACAGCCGGACTCCAGCGCGTGGTGGCGGATCGTCACTCCCATTTGCTCGGCAAAGATCGGCCCGACGAGCGAGCCGGGGAACTGCGCGCAGTGGATCTCCTCGTGCTCGGTCATCAGCGCGTAGCGAGCCAGCGGGTTGTAGTGCTCCCAGCAGGCCAGCGCGCCCACCCGGCCGACGCGCGTGGCCACGGTGCGCAGCCCGGCGCCATCACCCTGGCCCCAGACCATGCGCTCGTGGTAGGTCGGCGTGATCTTGCGGCGCTTCAGCAGCAAGCTGCCGTCGGCATCGAAGATGAGCTGCGTGTTGTAGAGGCTGCCGTGGTCGCGTTCGTTGATGCCCAGCACGACGACCATGCCGGCCTCGCGGGCGGCTGCGGCCACCTGCTCGGTCGTCGGGCCGGGCACGGTGGGCGCGCGCTCCATCAGCAGCAGGTGCGCGGGGCCCTGCTGCACGGGCGGCTGCACGAACGAGAAGTACGGGTAGTAGGGCAGAAAAGTCTCCGGAAAGACGATCAGCTCCACGCCCTGACGCGCCGCGTCGCGGATGGTCTCCAGCACGCGTGACAGCGTGCCGGTGTCGGACTCAAGGTCCGGCGCGATCTGCGCCGCGGCGGCGCGCACCGTCTTTCTCGTCGTGGGGGCAGCCATGGCGGTCAGAGGGTCCAGGTGTCGAGGATGAACGCGCCGGCCTTGCGGTGCAGCAGCACAATGTCCAGCACATCCAGCGGGTTGATCGGCCGCACGCCTTCGATCAGTGCGCCTTCGCCGTGGCCGTACAGCGCTTGCAGCGCGAAGCGGCAGGCGTAGACTTTGCCGCCCTCGGCGATGAACTTGGTGATCTGCTCGTTGAAGTTCTGGTGGCCGGGGAAGGCAGCGTCGCCCAGCTTGGGGAAGCCGCGTTTCACGCCCAGCGTCACGCCCGGGCCGTAGAGCAGGATGGATGTCTCGAAGCCCTTGCGCTGCAGGCGGGTGGCCTGCAGCAGGTTCACGAAGCCGATGGAGCCTTCGAACGCGACGGTGTGGAAGGTCACGAGCGCCTTCTCGCCCGGATCGGCCTTGACGTCCTCGAAGACCTTCTCTTCGTAGTCGACCAGGAAATCGCCCTTCTGGGCGGCGGGATGGGTCACTTTCGGCATGTCGTTCCTCACGAGGGGCTAGGGCTTCCGGCGGCTTGCCGGACGCAGCTGTCATTGCGAGGCACGTGCCACCGGGCGGCGCGGCCGGCCGATCAAGGGCCGATCAAAGGGGCGTCGGCGGCCTCGAGTCGTCGCACGACCCGCCACGCATCGTCAGCGCGTCCATTCGGCCTGCGCACCACGGCGGCGACCATCCAATGCAATCAATGCACCCGATCAATGGAGTCACCGCACCGCTTCAGCGCCGCGTCAGGCCGCACGGCGGAGGTGTTCTTCGGCACACTGCCGCCATGCCGTTTACGCACTGGATCTCGCGCATCAAAGGCAGCGCCCTGCCGGCCTACCAGGTCATCCCGGAGCTGATTGCCGAAGACCTGCAGCATGGTCGCCTCGCGCCGCGCGACCGTCTGCCGCCGCTGCGCGACTTGGCCAAGGTGCTGGACCTGAACTACACGACCGTGGTGCGCGGCTTTGCTGAGGCACGCGACCGCGGGCTGGTGGCATCACGCCCGGGGCTAGGCAGCTATGTGCGCGGTTCGTTCATCGGCCTGCCTCTGCGGGCCGGCACCGGTGCCGAGATGACGATGAACCTGCCGCCGGAGATCGAAGAGCACCCGGCCATGCAGCGGCTGCAGGAGCAGGCCGCTGCCGCGATCGTCAACACGCCGCTCCATGACCTGATGCGCTACCAGGACTTCGGCGGCACCCCGCGCGACCGCGACCTGGCCGCTCGCTGGCTGCGCCAATGGCTGGCCAAGGCGGACGCTGACCGTGTGCTGGTGGCGCCAGGCATCCATGCCGCGCTGCTGGGGCTGGTGTCCATGCTCGTCAAGCCCGGCCAGAGCCTGTGCGTCGAGAGCATGGCCTACCCGGGCATCAAGGCCATCGCGGCGCAGCTTGGCACGCCATTGCATCCCCTGGCGATGGACGAGGAAGGCCTGCGACCCGACGAGTTTGAGGCCGCTTGCAAGAGCGCGGCAATCGGCGCGCTGTACCTGTGCCCCAACCTGCACAACCCGATGACGGCCACACTGTCGCTGCGCCGGCGCGAGCAGATCGCCGACGTGGCGTTGCGCTACAGCGTGCCCGTCATCGAGGACGACGCTTACGGCATGTTGCCGGCCGCCGTGCCTCCGCCGCTGGCGGACTATGCGCCAGGCCTCGTCTACTACGTGAGCGGCCTGTCGAAGTGGCTGGGCGCCGGCTTGCGCATTGCCTACGTTCAGGCGCCCACGGCGGCAGCCCACCAGCGGTTGGCCGGCGCGCTGCGGGCGACGACCGTGATGGCCTCGCCCTTCATCAACTCCGTTGTCGCGACGTGGCTGGAGCAAGGTGAGGCGGACGCAGTGCTATCGGCCGTGCGGGCCGAATGCCAGTGGCGCAGCGCACTGATGGCCGAGCGCCTGGGCCGCCATGGGCTGCGCACGCACCGCCAGGGCTTCCACGCCTGGCTACCTCTGGTGGAGGAGGGGGGCGCGCCACGGTCGGTGGCGATGGCAGCGGAGCTGCGCGCTATCGGCGTGCTGGCGGTGGCTTCGACGGCGTTCTCAACAGACCGCCAGCCGCCCGACGGTCTGCGGCTGTGCCTGGGCGGTGGCCTCACCCGCGACGACTGCGGCCGCGCGCTGCAGGCAGTGGAGGATGCGCTGCAGCGCCTGCCGGGCTTCAGCGCTTCGTGAGCACAACCAAGCCCAGCGCCCCGAGAGCGGCGAACAACAGCCCGCTCCACACCTCGTAGGGCAGGCCCAGCAGCGTATAGGCGGCGGCCTCCGAGCAGTTGGCCGTGATCATGAAGACCGAGGGCCACAGATCCTCGAGACCCAGCGCGGTGACGATCTTGTCCGCCAGGCCCATCGCGCAGCTGGCCGTCTGCGCGGCCACTTCATGCTGGAAAACGGCCGCCGTGAGGCCCGCAGCGCACAGCACCAGCACCAGCACGACAACCCCCTGGCGCAGGGAGCGCTGGCGCTGAACCACCCAGCCCACCAGCGTCAGCGCGCCGATGAGCAGGAAGACCGCACGCTGCAGTACACACCAAGGGCAGGGCTTCACGCCGAACTGATGCTGGGCCACGAGCGCGGCACCCACGGCGGCAAAGCATGCGATGGCCATGCCGGCCAGCGCGCGCCCCGGCAGCTTGGAAGGGGGCACGAAGAACATCAGGCCTGGACTTCCGCGATCAGTTCGATCTCGACACAGGCGCCCATCGGGATCTGAGCCACGCCGAATGCGCTGCGCGCATGCTTGCCGGCTTCGCCAAGCACGGTGGCCAACAACTCAGAGCAGCCGTTCGTCACAAGATGCTGTTCGGTGAAATCGGACGTGCTGTTGACAAGGCTCATCACCTTGACGATGCGCACCACTTTGCCCAAGTCGCCCACTGCCGCCTGCAGCGTGCCGAGCAGGTCGATGGCGACGGCTCGTGCGGCCTGCTGGCCCGTGGCGGTGTCCACGTCCTTGCCGAGCTGACCCACCCAGGGCTTGCCATCCTTCTTGGCGATATGGCCGGATAGGAAGACGAGGTTGCCGGTGCGCACGAAAGGCACGTAGGCGGCGGCCGGCACGGCCACGGGGGGCAGGGTAATGCCCAGTTCGGCCAGCTTGGCCTGGATGGCGGAGGAGCTCATGGAGGAAGCGCTGTGGCGCAGGGAAAAAACGGCGGCATGCTACACCCCGACATCCAACGACAAGGGCAGGGCGGGTGGCGGAGCAAGCGGCTAAACGGCCATCGGCTCGCTTTCCTCCGAACTCTCGGTCTGCTATTGGCAGGAGCGGAAATCGTCGGCATCTGGCCGCCTGACGTCGAACAGTCGCTACGCGCGGCGGCGAAGCGAATCGCCTTGCGCCATGGCGCCTCCCAGCAGGAGTTGATCGCCGCCAAGGCGCCGAAGGCCAAAGACAGAACGAATCAGAGGGTCCGAGGCACGGAGCATGTGGCCGACTTGGAGCGCATCGTCAACCGCATCAAATCCAAGACGCGTTCGCGGGTGGAGCACGTGTTCGCCGTGGTCAAGCGCCAGTTCGGCTTCAGCAAAGTTCGCTACAAGGGCTTGGCGAAGAACGCGACGCGAGCGTTCGTGGTGCTGGGCTTGGCCAACATCTACCTGGCGCGCAAGCGCCTGGTGGCATGAGTGCGTCCGCAGTGGGCGCGCAGCACGGCTGCTGCCTCAAAAAGGCCGAAAAACTCGGCTTGGGCAGGGCAAAACGGCGTCAATTCGACCGGGTAGCACGTCTGCACGACGCAGCCTCGAAATCAACGGCTTGTTCAGCGTAGCCCTAAATGGCCACGACCCCTACGGGTACCTTCGCGACGTCCTGACGCGTCTTCCGACTCAACGCGCACGCGACCTTGCTGAACTGCGGCCCTATCGTTGGGGGGCGCCAGGCTCAAAATAGTCCCACTCCGTCTCTGAGCGGTCGCCCGGAAGACCGGTCGCGAACGCCACGGTTCCGCCAGAAACGGTCTCCCTAGTACACGTCCGGCATCATGAAGTCGAACTTTGATTTTGCAGAGGCAGCAGGGGCATTCGCATGCTTCGCAAAGCCATCGGCCTACGTTCAAGCCGACCTCTATGAGCCCGAGCGCGATGAATACGAGCAAATGCTCGGTGGCAAGGCGCGCGAGGAACTCGTCGCTGCAGACTTTGGGACAGTTGCGTGGGGCCCCCTGTGCTATCTAACCCCTTCTGCAATGGCCTATCTGCTCCCACGGCTGATGGAGATCGCCGCATCTGACGCCACAGACAGCATTGGTGATCTATTCATGATGCGGTTCATCAATCGGTTCTCAGCGGGTCCAGTCGGCTTCGAGTTTTCGCTGCTCAGTGCCAAGCAGCGCACCGTCGTCGCATCGTTTCTTGAGTACCTATCCACAGAGCATGCGGAGGTCGTCAGGCAGGAGTGTTGGGAGGACGACCTGGCCGAGGCTGTTCTCAACTGGCGGGCCGCCTAAACCGCTGTCCGACGTCAACCTGACTTCCCAGCACGCTTACGTACCAGCCGCGCAGGATGGCATTGAACCGCGCCGACAGGTCGGCGATTGCAGTCCTTGCTGCGCGACGGGGAGCGCTTCGACGCGGCCCAGCTTCTGGCTGCCGTCCAACCGCTGGCGGGTCTCGTGCAGGCCGGCTCCGACAGCCGGCTTGGTCATCGCCGGTAATGGCAAGCGACCAGGCCGCTAGTGACGCGCTCGTTGCCAGGCCGTCATGCCGGGACTGGCGGTCGGGCAGCGACGGCACGATGCCGAGCTGCAAGCGCGCGCTGGCGTGCTGCTACTGGACCTGCGGCGCCGCGCTGCCCGTAGCGCCGGAAAAACCGTCCGGCCCGGTGCGGCTGCCTGCGGAAGAGACCTGGTAGCGCGTCTTCACTGCCCGGCCCAGCTCGATGACTGCCAGCGCGTAGTAGGCCGACCAGTTGTAGCGCGTGACCACCCAGAAGTTTTCGGTGCCCAGAAGCACCGTCGGGGCGGCGCCGCCGTTCTGTAGCTGGATGACGGCCAGTGGGCCGGCGTGGCCGCGCGCCGCCTCGGGCAGCGTGGCGCCAGCTTCGGCCAGCTCGGCGGCGCTGAACGTGGGCTTGATGTCGGGCGCCAGCAGCCGCGCGCGTTGGGCCGCGTCGTCGGTCAGTGTGACGCCGTCGAAGTGCGTCGGCTGGCCCGGCTTCCAGCCGTGTGCGGCCAGGTAGTGGGCCACGCTGCCGATGGCGTCCACCGGGCTGGCCATCAGGTTGATGTGGCCGTCGCCGTCGAAGTCCACCGCGTGCTGACGCCAACTGCCCGGCATGAACTGCGGCCAGCCCAGCGCGCCGGCATAGCTGCCGCGCACGTCCTCGGCCGCCAGGCCCTGCTCGCGCGTGAGCCGCAGGAACTCGGCCAGCTCGCTGCGGAAGAAGGCCTGCCGCTCGGCGGCGCGCGGGTGGGCGGCCGGGAAGTCGAAGGCCAGCGTGGCCAGCGCATCCAGCACCTTGAAGCCGCCGGTAATGCGCCCGTAGAAGGTCTCCACGCCGATGATGCCGACGATGACCTCGGCCGGCACGCCGTACTGCGCCTCGGCGCGGGCCAGCGCCTCGGCATGCTCGTCCCAGAAGGTGGCGCCCGCGTCGATGCGCTTGGGCTCGATGAATCGATCTCGGTAAGCTGCCCAGTTCTTGGCCGACGGTGTCGATGCCGGCAGGATGAGTTGCTTCACCTTGGGCAGGTCGCTGGCCGCGGCAAGCTGCCTTCGCAGTGTGGCCGCGTCCCAGCCCTCGGCCGTGGCCAGCTCATTGGCAAAGGCGACGAGCGCCGGCCGCGTGCCCAGCGGCTTGGGCGGCGGCTCGTGGCGGGCGGTACGGGGCTTGGCGTGGGCGGTCATTGCGCAGAGCAGGGCCAGCGCGGCGATCGGGGGTTTGCGAGGGTGCTTCACAGGCCCAGCATACGTGCGCTCACTTGGACCGTGATCACCTGCTTGAACAGGTGCTCGCCCGCGCACCGGTAGTCCACCAGCGCGCGCACGAGGGCGTTGCGGAAGAAGTCGACGACGGCCTCGGGCGCGGAGCCGATGACCTCGAAATCCGCCACCTCGACGACCGCGGCGCGCGTCCTGGCGATCATCTTGAAGGTGATCCAGCCGCGCCAGTTGACCGCCCTGGGCGGCTCCGGCTTGCCCATGCGCTCGCAGCGCGCGTCGTTGAACGTCCACTCGGGCACCACCTTGCCGCGCCCCTGTTTCGCCTCGACGTCGATGAAGTGCATGCCCGGTGGCGGGCGGACGGGCAGTTTTCTAGGGGCCTCAGCGGCGGTTATGTTGAATTCGCGCTGGCGGGTGACGGCCTCCTTGACCAACGTCTGCACCAGCGGGCCGTCGGCCAGCGCCTGTTGCAGCGCGGGCGTGGCGTTCGGGCATTGCCGGAGCCAGGCGCGCTTGGCGGCGTCCATGTCGGGGTCGGCCCCTGCGGCTTCCAGCTGCTGGATGACGTCGTTGATGGCCGCGCCCTGCGTCTTGAGCAGCTGACCCATGCGCCGCACGTAGGGCGCCAACAGCGCCGAGCGCTCCAGCGTGAGGGTGCCTGGCTGACAGGCGACCAGGGTCAGCGGCAGCGCGAAGTTGGCGCGCATCCAGGCGGTCGTGCCGTCGTCGTCCGGCTCGTTGATGCGGAGCCGGACGCTTGGGTCGGCCAGCAGCGCACGTACCACCTGCGGATAGCCGTCGCTGGCGGCGGCAATCAGTGGCGTGCGCTCGTCCTCGTCCTTGGCCGTCAGGGACAGATCGCCGGGTGCGCGGGCGATGAAAGCTGCAATCTCCTCGGCGGCGGCGCGCTCCAGGTCCTCAGGCGTCTGCTGCGCTTTCGCATCTTCCAAGTTTTCCCGGATCTGCAGGCCCAGTCGGTCGATCACTTCCCGCGGCATCCGGGGTGTACTGGCCGTGCCCCAGGCGGGGGCCACCAGAACCACGATGCATGTCAGCCATTTGCACAGATGTCTCATCGTTCACTGACCTTGAAAGGAAAACGCCGCAGAAGGGAGGACGTCAAGCGGGCGTCACTCGAGACGGGAAATCTGGTCCCGCCCGCAGTTTCCCGCGACATTCCAGTTTGGCAATCGCCCGGCTGACCGCCCAGGCGAGCGAGCGGTCGGCGGAAGAAGGCATGTCGCCTGACATGCTGTGGACCGTCACGGCAACCGGCAAGCCGGCGCGATTCAATATCGTGGCTCGTACGACGCGGTGCCGCTCGTGGTCAGCCGTGGTCAATTTCGGGCTCGATCATCGTTCGACACCCGCGGTTGGTGCCCCAGGCGTCCAGCGCCGCACTGACCAGCCTCGCTACATGCGGGGCAGGGCGCCTGACGGCCGGCGGGACGCCGTCCAGGTCTGTTGCCAGCTGACCGATATCAGCCGCGCGGGGCCGCAGGCCCAAAGAGGTGGCGTCAGCCTGGCCAGGGTCAGCGGTGCTGCCTTGCCAAGGCTTTTGGCGTTGACCTGCTGCCGCACGGCGATGGACTCCAGTAGCGCCTCCACCATCGACGCGTACCCGTTCATCGCCGCCGAGGCGAGCGGGAAGAGCTTGCCTAAGTCTTGACCGGTTAACGACCGGTCGTCGGGTCGGCTCCCGATCAGCTGGCGGGTGGCGTCGGCCATGCGCTGCTCCTGCTGCCGCTGCTGCCCCCAGGAGGCGCCACGCAGCGCGATCTGCTGGAGGTCGCTGCCGAGGCAGTCCAACGGCAAGCGCGGCTGCGCCGATGGCGTTCACTGTGCAGCGCTCTGCTGCCAGGCCGCCTGAGCCGTCAGGCCGCAGGACAGGCGCTTCAGGAAGCCAAGGGGCATCGGTCCGGTTGCAGAGATGGTGCGGCGCGAGTGTCGTCGCCGATCACGGCTTGAGCAGTCGGGCAGCCCGATGAAATTCACGCCAGTGGGGTACGGCCGCGCCGGCGGCATAGCGTGACCGCTCCAGCCGCTCCAGCCACTGCGCCGCCGGCTCGGCCTTCTGCCCGTGACGCTGCCGCAGCGCTCGCGCCCACGCCGCGGGGCCTTCATGGGTCCCAACGGTTACCCCTGCACGCGCCAGTCGGGCCACGATGCGTGCGCGCTGCCGGCTCCAGGCGTCGTGCGGCCGGCTGCTCCAGCGGATCCAGGCGCTTGCGGCTACAGCCAGCACGAAGATGACGCCGGCGAGCGCCTGGCCGAGTGCTGCCCAGTCGGGCCGCTCGAAGCCGACCTTTTTCAGCAGGTCGAACTGGTTTTCGCGCGAGTAGTTCAGCACCAGCTGCTGCCAGCGGTTGTTGACGGTCTCCCAGCCGTTGCGCAGCGCGCGCCACAGCGTGGGGTTGAGCTGCCCCAGCACGTTGTAGGCGCCCGGTTGCGGTTGCAGTGCCAGGCCCTGGATGACGCGGTTGGGCGCCACCGCGGCGGTCGGGTCGCTGCGCTGCCAGCCCTTGCCGTCCACCCAGAACTCGGCCCACGCGTGGGCGTTGGCATTGCGCACGACGAGGTAGCCGTCCTGCGGCTCGGCGTCCCAGCCCTGGAAGCCGGTGATGATGCGCGCCGGCACGCCCATGGCGCGCATCAGCACGACGAAGGCCGACGCGAAGTGCTCGCAGAAGCCCAGGCGCCGGTCCAGCCAGAACTCGTCGATGACATGGGGTGACTGCTCGCCGTAGCGGCCGGGGGACAGCGTGTAGAGGAAGTCATTGGCGCGGACATGCGCCAGCAGCGCCTCGGCCAGCGCCTCGGCGCGCGGTCCGGGCTCGAGCTGCGCGAAACGCGGCTCGGCGGCCAGCTCGCGCGCCCAGGCCAGCGAGCGCGGGTTGCCGCCGGCCGGCAGCTCCAGGTTGATGGTCCGCTGCAGGCGGTTGAGCCGCAGGCCGGCGCTCCAGCGCACGTGTGCCTCGGCCTTCAGGCGCAGCCGCTCGGTGATGGGCCGTGGCGCCAGCCATTGCAGCTCCGGCCCGCGCACCAGCGTCAGGTCCGGCAGCTGCAGCTCGTTGCCGGCGTCGTTGGGGCTCATCTCCAGCAGCGGCAGTACGGGGATGCGCAGCGGCTCCAGCGTCAGCTCGTAACGCAGCGCCGGGCCGAGCGTCTCGAGGTCGTCGCGCCCGCGCAGCCAGCTCTGGCCTGGCCGGGTGTCCGGGGCGCGCCAGGTCTTGCCGTCGAAGCGGGTCAGCACCGGGCCGCGGAAGTAGCGCTGGTCCGGTGGCGGCACGGCACCGTCGAACTTCAGCCGCATCGCGATGCCGTCGTCGTTGGCGATTTCGTTCATCGCGCCGAACTCCAGCTGGTTGGACAGCCCGGTGCGCCCGATGGCCTCGGTCGGGACGCCCCACAGCGGCGCGATGCGCGGGAACAGCACGAACAGCAGCACCATGACCGGCAGGCCCAGCGCCGTCGTGCCGGCGGCGCGGCGGGCGGCGATGCCGATGCTGGGCAGGCCGCCGGCGTCGGTCGTGGGCATCTGCGCGAGCACGACGGCCGCCAGCAGCCCCCATAGCGACCCGAGCGACCACACCGCCGTCAGCAGCGACTGCGAATACAGGAACTGCGTCAGCACGAGGAAGAAGCCAAGGAAGAACACGACGAAGGCGTCGCGCCTTGCGCGCAGCTCCAGCGTCTTGAGCGCCATCAGCACGGTCAGCAGCGTGATGCCGGCCTCACGGCCGACGAGGGTGCGAAACGTCAGCCAGGTCAGGCCGGCGTAGACGGCGGTCACGCCCAGCAGCCACCAGCGGCTGGGAAGCGTCTGCTGGCGCCAGGCGATCTGCGCGCGCCAGGCGAGCATCAGGCCCGTGAGCGTCGTGGCCCACAGCGGCAGATGGCCGGCATGCGGCGCCATGACGGCGGTGATGACGCCGAGCAGGAAGAGGCTGTCGCGCGTGTCGCGCGGCAGGCGCTGCCAGCGGCCGGCCAGCGCGTTCATGTCGCGTACGCCGCCAGCCGTTCGAGGCAGGCCTGGCGGTGGGCGGCACCCAGCATGGGCGGTAGTTCGTGGCCCGCCAGCCGCAGGCCATAGGGCTGGCCCTGGCGCTCGGCGGCCAGCACCCAGGCCGTCAGGCGCGACAGCCGGGCCTCGACATCGCGCCCCTGTGTGTCACGCCAGTCCAGCCACAGGTCGCGCGCCAGCGGTGCCTCGGTCTCGCGCACCCAGGGCGCCGCGCCCTGGTCCATCGCCAGCGTGGACTTGCGCCAGAGGATGTGCTTCATCGAGTCGCCGCGGCGGTAGCTGCGCACGCCGGAGAAATCGGTACCGGCCTGGGACTGGTGCGTCGATGCGGCCTCGCCGGCGCCGGCCTCGGCCTGTGCAGGGAAGGGTGGCGTGACCGCTTCGGCGCGTGGATAGATCCAGACCTTGGCAGCAGGCCGCCAGTAGCTCCAGGCGCGGAAGAAGCCCAGCGGAAACCGCGTGGCGATGACGAGCCGCGGCAGCGCCTGCAGCCCACGCCGCGGCGCGGGCAGGCGCAGCGTCAGCACCGAATGGCCCAGCGCCGGCACATCGACCCAGGCGGGCGGCGTCTCGCCGTCGTGGAGCTGCGCGCTGACGGCGATGCCGAAGCGTGCCCGCCCTGGGTTGTGCAGCCGCAGCTCCACGGCGTAGTCGTCGCCCGCATGCACGCCCTCGGGTGCCTTCAGGTCCATCTGCAGGCCGCGCAGGTTGGCGTGCGTCGTGTGCATGGAGGCCAGGCCTGCGCCGGTCAGCGCGAATGTGAGGGCATAGCCGAGGCTCAGCTGCTCGTTGATGGACGCCAGCAGCAGCACGCCCAGCGTGCCGCAGAACGCCAGGCCCGCCGCCGTGGGCAGGATGTAGGTGTTGCGCTGGGTCGTCCCGTGGGTGTCTGCCACCGGCTGGCGGGCCTCCCACCAGCGTTGCCAGCGCGAGCGCAGGTAGAGCATCGCGGCCATGCGGCAAGGATATAGGTCCACGGAGCCCGCGGCCGGGCGGTGACAATGCCGGCATGCTTGAACCGCTCAAGGGAACGGACAGCCGGCGTCTGTACCACCAGATCGCCGACCAGTTGCGCGAACTCATCCGCGAGGGCCGCTACCGCATCGGCAGCCGCCTGCCGCCCGAACGCGAGCTGGCGCAGCAGCTGGGCGTGTCGCGCCCGTCGGTGCGCGAGGCGCTGATCGCGCTGGAGATTGCCGGTTGCGTGGAAGTCCGCATGGGCGCCGGCATCTACGTGCGCAGCAGCGGCGACCCCGAGGCCGGCACGACGGCGCTGGGCGAGAGCCCGCTGGAGCTGATGCAGGCGCGCGTAGTGCTGGAAGGCGGGTTGATGCCGCAGGCCTGCACCCGGGTCACGCCGCGCGGATTGGCGGCCGTACGTGAAGCGCTGGACGCGATGCGCGAGGCCATGGAGGCCGGCCGACCGGCGCTCGATGCCGACCGGCGCTTTCACCTCGCGGTGGCGGCGATGGCCGGCAACGCCGTGCTGGAGCGCATGGTGGGCGAACTCTTCGACGGCCGCTACAGCCCGATGTCGCTGCAGCTCAGCGCCAGGGCGGACACGCACCGGAACTGGCGCGACGCGCTTGTCGAGCACGAGCGCATCCTGGCCGCCCTGGAGGCACACGACCCGCTGGCAGCTCAGGCGGCCATGCGCACCCATCTGCTGAATGCCCAGCAGCGCTGGGCCGGCAACCGGCTGGCGGGCCCCAGCACCGGCTGAAGCCGTCGGCCAGGTGACGCCCGTCAGGGCAGCGGAATCGCCTCAACCATCGCCCGCACCTGTTCCCTGGCCCCTCGCCCGGCGCCCGCTCGCGGTTGCAGCCGGTGCGCGATGGTCTGCGGCAGGATGGCCTGGATGTCGTCGGGCGAGACGTAGTCCCGCCCCTGCAGCAGCGCCCGCGCGCGGGAGGCGCGCAGCACGGCCAGCCCCGCCCGAGGGGACAGGCCTTCGACGAACCACTGGCCCGAACGCGTGGCGGCGAGCAGCGCCTGCAGGTAGTCGATCAAGGGCGGCGCGGCGTGGATGGCCTTCGCCGCCGCCTGCACCTCGATCAGCTCGGATGGTGTCATGACGGGCCGCAGCGCCTTCAGCTGCTCGCGGCTGTCGCCACCCATAAGCAGCTCGCGCTCTGCTCCGGCATCGGGATAGCCCAGCGAGATGCACATCAGAAAGCGGTCCAGCTGCGACTCCGGCAGCGGGAATGTGCCGAGCTGCTCGCTGGGGTTCTGCGTCGCGATGACGAAGAACGGCTCGGGCAGCGGGTGGCTGACGCCCTCGATGCTGACCTGGTGCTCCTCCATCGCCTCCAGCAGCGCGCTCTGCGTTTTGGGGCCAGCGCGGTTGATCTCGTCGGCCAGCAGTACCTGGGCGAAAACCGGGCCGGGGTGGAAGGCGAAGCCGTTCTTCTCGCGTTCGTAGACGGACACGCCCAGCAGGTCGCTGGGCAGCAGATCGGCCGTGAACTGCAGGCGCGAGAACTTCAGCCCCAGCGAAATGGCGAGGGCGTGTGCCAGCGTCGTCTTGCCGACGCCGGGCAGGTCCTCGATGAGCAGGTGCCCGCCGGCCACCAGGCAGGCCAGCGAGTCGGCGATCTGCGCCGGCTTGCCCTTGATGACCGTGCTAATCTGGTTTTGCAGCGCTTGCAGTTGCGCTGTCAGCGCTCGTGATGTCGTCGTCATGGGCCTGACCATAGCAAGAGACAACGGTCATGCCCACCGCGTACTTCAGCCCGCCCGAATGCCGCCGCCACGATATGGGGCCGGGCCACCCCGAATGCCCCGAGCGGCTCGCCGCCATCGACGACTGGCTGATCGCGTCCGGGGTGGCCCCGACGCTGCAGCACGAGGACGCCAGCCCGGTCGACCTGAAGGCCGTGGAGCGTGCCCACACCCATGGTTACGTGGCCGAGATCGGTGCGTTGCTGCGCCAGTGCGAGGAGAGCGGCACTCGCGCCGCGGTGGACCCGGACACGTCAGCCAATGCCCACACCTGGCAGGCCGCGCTGCATGCCGCCGGCGCCGCGGTGCAGGCGACGGACCTCGTCATCGACCGCCGCGCCGACAACGCCTTTTGCGCCGTTCGCCCGCCGGGCCACCATGCGACGCGCGACCAGAGCATGGGCTTCTGCTTTTTCAACAACGTGGCCATTGCCGCGCGGCATGCGCTGGACGTGCGCGGGCTGGAGCGCGTGGCCATCGTGGACTTCGACGTCCACCACGGCAACGGCACCGAGGACATCATCGCGGGTGACGACCGCGTGCTGATGGTCGGCCTGTTCCAGCACCCGCTTTATCCCTACAGCGGCGCCGTGCCCAAGGGGACGAACATGGTCAACGTGCCCATTCCGCCGTACACGCGCGGCGCCGAAGTGCGCGAGATCGTCGAGGCCATGTGGCTGCCGGCGCTGGAGCGCTTCAAGCCGCAGATGCTGTTTGTCTCGGCCGGCTTCGACGCCCACCGCGACGACGAGCTGGGACAGCTCGGCCTGGTGGAGGCCGACTACGAGTGGCTGACACTGAAGATCAAGGCCGTCGCCGAGCGTCACGCACAAGGCCGTATCGTGTCGGTGCTGGAAGGTGGCTATCACCTGCCGGCGCTCGCACGCAGCGTGGGTGTTCACCTGCGCGTCCTGGCCGATCTCTAGACTTCTATGCACCAACCTTTGAGCCTGAATGAACTCCAGGCCCTGCTGGCCCGCGTCTTCAGCGCCGCCGCGCTGGGCGAATGGGCGCTGCTGCTGGCCGCGCTGCTGCTGGCCGGCCTCGTCAGCGCCGTGCTGTCGCGCGCCGTCGAGCGGCGCGAGCTGAGCGTGTTGTTCGGCGAACGACTGTTCGACGGCGCGCTGTTCCCGCTGCTGGCCATGGCGTTCGCCTTTGCCGCCCGGCGGCTGCTGCCGGTGTGGGGGCTGTCGCCCGCGCTGGTCAAGCTGGTGCTGCCGCTGCTCGTGTCTCTGGCCGCCATCAGGCTTGTCGCCCGCGTGCTGCGGGCGGCGTGGCCGAAGTCGAACTTCATCCTCGGCGTGGAAAAGCTTGGCTCGTGGCTGGTGTGGATCGGCGCGGTGCTGTGGATCACCGGGCTGTGGCCGATGATGATGGACGAGCTGGACGACATCGGCTGGAAGTTCGGCTCCGTCAAGCTGACGTTGCGCAACGTCATCGAGGGTGGCATCACGGCGGTGCTGGTGCTGCTGCTGGCGTTGTGGCTGTCATCCACCATCGAGGCGCGGCTGCTCAAGCGCGAGTCCATGGACCTGTCCATGCGCAAGATCGCGGCCAGCGCGATCCGCTCGCTGCTGCTGTTCGTGGGCCTGCTGTTCGCGCTGTCGGCCGCGGGCATCGACCTGACGGCGCTGGGCGTGCTGGGCGGCGCACTCGGCGTGGGCCTGGGCTTCGGCCTGCAGAAGCTGGCGGCCAACTACGTGAGCGGCTTCGTCATCCTGGCCGAGCGCAGCCTGCGCATCGGCGACATGGTCAAGGTCGACGGCTTCGAGGGCCGCGTGACAGACATCAAGACGCGCTATACGGTCATCCGCTCGCTCGGTGGCAAGGAAGCCATCGTGCCCAACGAGGTGCTGATCACGCAGCGGGTGGAGAACTCGTCGCTGGCCGACCCGCGCGTGCTGCTGAACACGACTGTGCAGGTGGCCTACGACTGCGACGTGGACCAGGTCATCAAGGAGCTGGCCGCCGCGCTGACCACGGTTCCGCGCGTGCTGAGCGACCCCGGGCCGTCCGTGCAGCTGAGTCGTTTCGCGGACAGCGGCCTGGAGCTGACTGTCTATTTCTGGATCGCCGACCCCGAGAACGGCAGCGGTGGCGTGCGCTCCGACGTGAACCTGGCGATTCTGCACACGCTGCAGCGGCTGGGCGTGGACATCCCGTATCCGCAGCAGGTGCAGCATTGGGCCAAGACGGGGCCTGTCCCCGTGGAGAATCCAGCGGCTCCTTCACATTGACGACCAGGGAGGTCGGATGACTCATCTCATGCACCGGGTGCTTGCCCGCACTGTGCAGGTCGCGGCGCTCGCCGCCGCGTTGCAGCAACCCGCGATGGCCGCTGACGCGCGCATGGCAACCGATCTGCCGGCGCGCACGGAGCTCTACAGCGAGCGCCACGTCGTGGCCGAGGACGGCTCGGAGGTCAGCACCTACCGGCAGGTCACGCGGCTGCTGAAGGCCGACGCCGCCGACGGCGTGCGCAAGGAGGAGATCAGCTACAGCGCCAGCGCCCAGCGGCTGGAGATGGTGGAGGCCTTCACCCGCAAGGCCGATGGCCGCAAGCTGCCGGTGCCCAAGGGCAACTTCCAGCTGCGCACGGCCTCCGGCCAGCGCGGCGCGGCGGCGGCGTTCTCCGACTGGAACGAGACGACCGTCGTCTTCCCGGACCTGCAGGTGGGCGACGCAGCAGAGATCAGCTACCGAATCGTGACGAAGCAGCCGCTGTTCCCCGGCAAGTTCTCGCGCCACAACGAGTTCAGCCGCAGCTACGCGTTCGACTACGTCAGCATTACCGTGGATGCGCCGGCCGGCATGAAGCTGCAGCACGCTGCCTGGCAGATGGACTTCTCGGAGAAGACCGCCGGCAAGCGCCAGCTGCTGACCTGGACGCTGAAGAACCCGCAGCCGACGATCAACGAGCGCCGCGACTACAGCATCTACGAGCTGGGCACGGAGCCGGGTTATGCGGTCTCCAGCTTCGAAGGCACGCGCGAGATTGCGCAGCGCTATGTCGAACGGGCCACGCCCAAGGCCGCCGTGACGCCGCGCGTGCAGGCGCTGGCGGACAGCATCACCAAGGGCGTCGAAGGCGAGCGTGCGCAGGCCCAGGCGCTGTACGACTGGGTGTCGCGCGAGATCAGCTATGCCGGCAACTGCGTGGGCATCGGTGCCGTCGTGCCGCGCGACCTGGCCTTCGTCATCGACAACCGCATGGGCGACTGCAAGGACCATGCGACGCTGCTGCAGGCCTTGCTTCAGGCCAAGGGTATCGCCAGCCACCAGGTGCTGGTCAATTCCGGCAATCTGTTCAAGCTGCCCGAGGTGCCGGTGCTGAGCATGGTCAACCATGTCATCAACTACCTGCCGTCGCTGGGCCTGTTCGTCGACTCGACCGATTCGGACACGCCGTTCGGCCAGCTGCCGATGGTGGTGCAGGACAAGCCGGTGCTGGCCGCTGTGGACGGCGTGCCGCCGCGCACGCCGGCCGACGATGGCCGGGCCAGCCAGCGCGTCGTCACGCGTTACGCGATCGGGGCGGACGGCTCGATGAAGGGCGAGGTGGAGTTCAAGGGTCAGGGGCGCTTCGGGCAGCAGATGCGACTGGGGCTGAAGAACCTGAGCAAGGACCAGATGGAGACGGCCGTCAAGACGTACTTCGAGCGCATGCGCGTGCAGGGCGACGGCAGCCTGAAGTCGTCCGACCCGATGCGTCGCAGCGACGAGTTCGAGTACAGCGCCGAGTTCTCGCTGAAGCCGCTTTTGCGTCTCGGCACGGCCGGTGCGTTCGGCATCGGGCAGGTCCTGTTCAGCACGGCGCCCGTGGGGGCCTACGTGGCCGTGGTCAACCAGCCGGCGGTGCAATACCCGAGCGCCTGCACGTCGTCGCACAGCGAGGAGGTGTTCGAGATCACGCTGCCGGAGAACATGCAGGTGTTGTCGGTGCCGCAGGGCACCGCGTTCAACGGGCCGCTGGTCAGCTACGAAAGCCGCTACGAGCTCGATGGCCGCGTGCTGCGCGTCAGCCGCAGCATCACCGACCGGATGCCCGCCAACGTCTGTTCCGCCGAGGTGATGGCGCAGTACCAGCAGGCGCTCAAGCCGGTGTTGGACGACCTGCGCCAGCAGGTGCTCTACAAGTAGGCGTCCGCGTTCAGGCCACGTCGTGGCCGTAGACGATGAAGCCGTCGTGGCGCGCCAGCCCGTCGTAGAGCGAGCGGGCCGCCGCGTTGGTGGTGTGGGTCTGCCAGTACACGCGGCGTCCGCCCGCGTCGCGAACGGCGGCGTAGACGGCCTCGATCAGCGCGCGGCCCACACCGCGGCCCCGGGTTTCGGGCGCCGTGAACAGGTCCTGCAGATAGCAGGTGGGCTCGATGCGCGTCGTGCTGCGGTGGAACAGGTAGTGCACCAGCCCCAGCAGCCGGCCGTCGGCGTCCTCCGCGACAAGGGCGTGCACCGGCTCGTAGGCATCGAAGAACCGCGCCCAGGTCGAGTCGGTGACGACGGCCGGCAGCGCGGTGTCGCCGCTGCGGCCGTAGAAGGCGTTGTAGCCGTCCCAGAGCGGCTGCCAGGCCGCGCGGTCGTCCCGCGCCACCGGGCGCACGCGCCAGGGCATCATGCGGTCGCGACCGGGATGCCCACCGGCTTGCCGGAGGCGATGCGCTGCTGCCATTCGGCCGGGCCCGTGATGTGGGCGCTGGTACCGCTGGCGTCCACCGCGACCGTGACCGGCATGTCCACGACGTCGAACTCGTAGATGGCTTCCATGCCGAGGTCGGCAAAGCCCACGACCTTGGCGCCCTTGATCGCCTTGCTGACGAGGTAGGCCGCGCCGCCCACCGCCATCAGATAGGCGCTCTTGTGGTTCTTGATCGACTCGATGGCGACGGGACCGCGCTCGGCCTTGCCGACCATCGCGATGAGGCCGGTCTTGGCCAGCATCATGTCGGTGAACTTGTCCATGCGCGTGGCCGTGGTCGGGCCGGCCGGTCCGACGACCTCGTCGCGCACCGGGTCCACGGGGCCGACGTAGTAGATGACGCGGTTCGTGAAGTCCACCGGCAGCGGTTCACCCTTGGCCAGCATGTCCTGGATGCGCTTGTGCGCGGCGTCGCGGCCGGTCAGCATCTTGCCGTTCAGCAGCAGCGTGTCCCCGGGCTTCCAGCTCGCCACCTCGGCGGGCGTCAGCGCGTTCAGGTCGACGCGCTTGCTCTTGTTGTAGTCGGGCGCCCAATTCACATCGGGCCACAGGTCGAGGCTCGGCGGCTCGATGTAGCTGGGGCCACTGCCGTCCAGCACGAAGTGCGCATGGCGGGTGGCGGCGCAGTTCGGGATCATCGCGATGGGCTTGCTGGCCGCGTGCGTCGGGAAGGTCTTGATCTTCACGTCGAGCACCGTGGTGAGGCCGCCCAGGCCCTGGGCGCCGATGCCCAGCGCGTTGACCTTCTGGTAGAGCTCGATGCGCAGTTCCTCGAGCTTGTTCTGCGGGCCGCGCTGCAGCAGCTCATACATGTCGATGTCTTCCATCAGCGCCTGCTTGGCCAGCAGCGCGGCCTTCTCGGCCGTGCCGCCGACGCCAATGCCCAGCATGCCCGGCGGGCACCAGCCGGCGCCCATCGTCGGCACGGTCTTCAGCACCCAGTCGACGATGTCGTCGCTGGGGTTGAGCATGTAGACCTTGCTCTTGTTCTCGCTGCCGCCGCCCTTGGCCGCGACGATGACGTCCACCGTGTTGCCGGGCACCACCTCCATCTGCACGACGGCGGGCGTGTTGTCCTTGGTGTTCTTGCGCGCAAAGATGGGGTCGTCCAGCACGGACGCGCGCAGCTTGTTGTCGGGATTCAAATAACCCTGGCGCACGCCCTCGTTGATGGCGTCCTCGATGCTGCCGCTGAAGCCTTCCCAGCGAACGTCCATGCCGATTTTCAGGAAGACGTTGACGATGCCGGTGTCCTGGCAGATCGGGCGCCGGCCCTCGGCGCACATGCGGCTGTTGGTCAGGATCTGCGCGATGGCATCCCTGGCCGCGGGGCTCTGCTCGCTCTCGTAGGCCCGGGCGAGGTGGGCGATGTAGTCGGCCGGGTGGTAGTACGAGATGTACTGCAGCGCGGCGGCGATGCTGTCGATGAGGTCTTGCTGGCGGATCGTGACGGTCATGGCGAAGTCGGTGGGGGTGGACTGCGGCGCCGATTATCCGGCGCCACCCCACAATGGAGCTGACAACCCGCCAGGAGCCCCCACCATGACCACTCGCATCGAACGCGACACCTTCGGCCCGATCGAGGTGCCGGCCGACAGGCTGTGGGGGGCGCAGACGCAGCGCTCGCTGCAGAACTTCGACATCTCTGGCGAGCGGCAGTCGCCCGAGCTGATCCGCGCACTGGCGACGGTCAAGCGCGCGTCGGCGGTAGTAAACCAGGCGCTGGGCCTGCAGGACGCGAGCAAGACCGACGCCATCGTCGCGGCGGCCGACGAGGTCATCGCCGGGCGGCATGCGGGCGAGTTCCCGCTCGTCGTCTGGCAGACCGGCTCCGGCACGCAGACCAACATGAACGTCAACGAGGTGCTGGCCAATCGCGCCAGCGAGCTGCTGGGCGGCGAGCGCGGCGAGGGGCGGCTGGTGCACCCGAACGACGACGTCAACCGCAGCCAGAGCAGCAACGACGTGTTCCCGACGGCGATGCACGTCGCCGCCGTCGTGGCGCTGCATGAGCGGTTGCTGCCGGCCCTGCGCGCGCTGCGGGCGACGCTGCAGGCCAAGGCCGAGGCCAATGACGGCATCGTCAAGATCGGCCGGACGCACCTGCAGGACGCGACGCCGTTGACGCTGGGGCAGGAGATTTCCGGCTGGGTGGCCCAGCTGGCCCACGGCGAAAGACATGTGCTGGCGGCGCTGCCACACTTGCAAGAATTGGCGCTAGGCGGCACGGCGGTGGGCACGGGGCTGAATGCGCCCAGGGGCTATGCCGATGCGGTCGCCGCGGAGCTGGCGCGACTGACGGGCCACCCCTTCGTGACTGCGCCGAACAAGTTCGAGGCGATGGCGTCCTGCGACGCGCTCGTCCACGCGCATGGCGCGCTGAAGACGCTGGCCGCCAGCCTGACCAAGATCGCCAACGACGTGCGCTGGCTGGCCAGCGGCCCGCGCAGCGGCATCGGCGAGATCCGCATTCCGGAGAACGAGCCCGGCTCGTCCATCATGCCCGGCAAGGTCAACCCGACGCAGAGCGAGGCGGTCACGATGTTGGCCGCGCAGGTCATGGGCAACGACGTGGCCATCAACATCGGTGGGGCGTCAGGCAACTTCGAGCTGAACGTGTTCCGCCCGATGGTCATCCACAACTTCCTGCAGAGCGTGCGCCTGCTGGGCGACGGCATGCGCAGCTTCGACACGCATTGCGCCGCGGGCATCGAGCCCAACGAGGCCCGCATCGCCGAGCTGGTGGAGCGCTCGCTGATGCTGGTGACGGCGCTGAACACCCACATCGGCTACGACAAGGCTGCCCAGATCGCCAAGAAGGCGCATAAGGACGGCAGCAGCCTGCGGGAGGCCGCGCTGGCGCTGGGCCACGTGACGGCCGAACAGTTCGACGCCTGGGTGGTGCCGGCGCAGATGGTCGGCCGGTGATGGCGGCCGGGCCGGCCTGAGGGGCGATCAGTGCTTGTCTTCGCCGTGATGCGGCGGCTGCGGCAGCAGCCGGTCAGTGAACGCGATGGCCATGGCCGACAGCAGGAAGGCGACGTGGATGACCGTCTGCCACATCAGCGTCTTCTCGGCGTAGTTGTCGGCGTTGATGAAGGTCTTGAGCAGGTGGATGGAGCTGATGCCGATGATGGCGGTGGCCAGCTTGACCTTCAGCACCGAGGCGTTCACATGGCTCAGCCACTCGGGCTGGTCGGGGTGGCCGTCCAGGTCCATGCGTGACACGAAGGTCTCGTAGCCACCGACGATGACCATGATCAGCAGGTTGGAGATCATCACCACGTCGATCAGGCCCAGCACGACCAGCATCAGGATGGTCTCGTTGAGATTGGCAATCGGCTCATAGCCGATGACGGCGCCTGCGGCATCCTTGATGGTCATGCTCTTGTAGCCGATGCTCTTGACCAGCAGTTCCAGCGCATGCTGGTCACCGAAGGCCGCTTCGATCAGGTGCACCAGTTCGGTCCAAAACTGGAACACGTAGATGGCCTGGGCGGCGATGAGTCCCAGATACAGCGGTAGCTGCAGCCAGCGGCTGGCGAAGATCAGGCGGGGCAGGGGGCGGAGCTGAGGATCGTGGGCCATGCGGTGCAAGCTGGAAGAATCAGTGGAAATTCTAGGTGCCACGAATGACAGCTCCGCCGTCAGGGCATCGTCAGACGCCCGAAGCACAGTCCGCGCCAATCAACTCGAGGAGACTTCGATGAGTACGCTGAACACCTACGCCCCCAGCCCCGCCTGGGTCGCCAATGCTCATGTGAAGGGCGAGGCCGGCTATGCGGCGCTGGTGGCCGAGGCGGAGAAGGACTACGCGGGCTACTGGGCCCGCCTGGCCCGCGAGCTCATCACTTGGCAGACGCCGTTCACGAAGACGCTCAACGACAGCGATGCGCCGTTCTTCAAGTGGTTCGAGGACGGCAAGCTCAATGTGTCCTACAACTGTCTGGACCGCCACGTAGAGGCAGGCAAGGGCGGCAAGACGGCGCTGATCTTCGAGGCCGACGACGGCTCGGTGACGACCGTCACCTATGCCGACCTGCTGGACCGCGTCAGCCAACTGGCCAACGCGCTGAAGGCGCGCGGCATCAAGAAGGGCGACCGGGTCGTCATCTACATGCCGATGTCGGTGGAGGGCGTCGTCGCGATGCAGGCCTGCGCGCGCATCGGCGCGACGCACTCGGTCGTGTTCGGCGGCTTCTCCGCCCAGAGCCTGCGTGACCGTGTGCAGGACGCCGGCGCCGTGGCGCTCATCTGCGCGGACGAGCAGCAGCGCGGCGGCAAGTCGCTGCCGCTGAAGGCCATCGTGGACGAGGCGCTGGCCGACAACAGCTGCCCGACGCTGAAGGACGTCATCGTCTACAAGCGCACCGGCGGCAAGATCGCCTGGGTCGAGGGTCGCGACCTGTGGCTGCACGAGCTGACCGCGGCGCAGTCCACCGTGTGCCCGCCCGAGTGGGTCGAGGCCGAGCATCCGCTGTTCCTGCTCTACACGTCAGGCTCCACCGGCAAGCCCAAGGGTGTGCAGCACAGCAGCGGCGGCTACCTGCTGCATGCGGCGTTGACGACCAAGTGGACCTTTGACCTGAAGGACGACGACATCTTCTGGTGCACGGCCGACATCGGCTGGGTCACCGGCCACACCTACATCACCTACGGCCCACTGGCGCTGGGCGGTACCGAGATCGTCTTCGAGGGCGTGCCGACCTACCCGGACGCTGGCCGCTTCTGGCAGATGATCCAGAAGCACAAGGCGACGATCTTCTACACGGCGCCCACGGCCATCCGCTCGCTGATCAAGGCGGCCGAGACGAATGAGGCCGTGCACCCGAAGAACTATGACCTGTCCAGCCTGCGCCTGCTGGGCTCGGTGGGCGAACCCATCAACCCGGCCGCCTGGGAGTGGTACCACGCCAACGTCGGCGGCGGCCGCTGCCCCATCGTCGACACCTTCTGGCAGACGGAGACCGGCGGTCACATGATCACGCCGCTGCCGGGCGTGACGACGCTGGTGCCCGGCTCCTGCACGCTGCCCTTCCCGGGCATCACGGCGGCCATCGTCGACGAGACCGGCAATGACGTGCCCAACGGGCAGGGTGGCATCCTCGTTGTCAAGAAGCCGTGGCCCAGCATGATCCGCACGATCTACGGTGACCCCGAGCGCTTCAAGAAGAGCTACTACCCGGCCGAGCTGAAGGGCTACTACCTGGCCGGCGACGGCGCCATCCGCGACGCCGAGACGGGCTACTTCACGATCACCGGCCGTATCGACGACGTGCTGAACGTGTCCGGTCACCGCATGGGCACGATGGAGATCGAGTCCGCGCTGGTCAGCTGCACCGAGCTGGTCGCAGAAGCCGCTGTCGTGGGCCGCCCGGACGACACGACCGGCGAGGCCATCTGTGCCTTCGTCGTGCTGAAGCGTCCGCGCCCCACCGGCGACGAGGCCAAGGCCATCGCCAAGCAGCTGCGCGATCACGTCGCCAAGGAGATCGGCCCGATCGCCAAGCCCAAGGACATTCGCTTCGGCGACAACCTGCCCAAGACGCGCTCCGGCAAGATCATGCGGCGGCTGCTGCGCTCGGTGGCCAAGGGCGAGAGCGTCACGCAGGACACCAGCACCTTGGAGAACCCAGCCATCCTGGAGCAGCTGGGCCAGGCCTACTGATCGCCCTACGCCAGCAAAAGGGCCGCCCGCGGGCGGCCCTTGTATGCGCTACCGGAATCAGCGTTGCTGGCGGCGGCGCGCGATGAAGCCCACGAGGCCCATGCCGCCGAGCATCAGCGCATAGGTGCTCGGCTCCGGCACGGCCGCCACGTTGAGCGCCTGGTCGAGGTGGATCTTCAGGAACTCGGTGTTGTCCGAGCCCAGGTCGCGCCCCCCGGTGCCAGGGTAGTTGTTGTCGTTGGCGACAAGCAGCGTGTGCGAATCCAGGATCAGCACGCTTTCGATCGTGACGAACGGGAAGGTGAACGTCTTGCTGCCGTCGCCGTTGAGGTCGTGCGGGTCGGCGATGTTCATCAGGTCCACGACCTCGGTCTTCACGAGGTTGCCGCTCGCGTCCACCTTGTTCAGGTCAACCGAGAAGATCTTCTTGAACGGCGTGCCGCCGCCCGTGGCGGTGGCGCCGTTGCGCTCGATGACGAGGAACTGATGGTCGTTGATGGCCGTCATGTCACCGATGTTGGTGCCGTTGGCATCGAGCTGGTAGCGCCACTGCTCGCCGGTGTAGGCCTCGGTGTTGACGTCGAAGGCGTTGATGCGCAGCGTCTTGGCCGGATCGCCCGTCACGGAGCCTTCCAGCAGCGTGTAGAGGCGGTCGCCGTTCGGGTTGATGGCCATGCCCTCGAAGCCGCGTGAGCTGCCGAGCGTCGCGCTGATGGTGCCGTTGATGACGGCCGGGTTCTGAGGCGAGGCCACGCCCAGCATGCCGATCTCGCGGCGCAGCACTTCGCCCTGGGCGTTGGTCTTGACGAGGTAGGGGCCGAACTCGTCGCCGAACCACAGGTTGCCGTTCTTGTCCTTGCGCACCGACTCGACGTCGAAGTCCGCACCGGTCAGCAGACGGTCGTTGCGGATGCTCGGGTCGACCAGTGGGTTGGCGGCGTTGTTGTAGTAGCGCTTGTAGTCGGCCTGGATCTTGAGGCTGAGCAGGTTGTTCGGGTCGGACAGGTTGATGTAGCTGCCGCTCGTGAAGCCGCTCATCGCCGCGCCGGTGTTGTAGTTGGCGGCTGACACCGTGCCGGTGCCGCCCAGGGCGGTTTTGAAGTTGGGCGTCACGGCGTACATGCGCAGCAGCGCGTCGGCCGAATTGCCCTGCGTGCCGAAGCCGTTGTCCGGCATGAAGTAGTAGCTGCCGGCGGTCGGGCCTGCCAGCACGGCGGAGAAGCCCTGGACGGATTGCTTGTTCACCAGGGGCAGCGGGTTGCCGCCGGCACCGCTGGCGAACTGGCCCGTCGTCGGGCCGTCGGCGAACGTGTTGGCGGGCATCAGCGCCCAGCCTTCCAGCGAGGCGGATGCGGCGTTCGCGGTGGAGGCGCTGAACAGCGCGGCAAGAGCGGCGGCGGTGGCCGCGAGCTTGTGGATGCGGTTGAGGGTCATGGGGGGCCGTTGGGTCTTCGCGCAGAACGGCCTGCGCGCGGCGCATTCTTGGCAGCCGGCATGACTTGCCCATGAAGGCTTCCCGGTGCTGACCCGTCCCTTTGGCTCATGGCCCCAAGTAAAACAGGCCCCGCAGGGCCTGTTCCATTCAGCCGGATCGGCCGGTTAGTAGGTCACTTGACCGTCAGGATCCACTTGGCCAGCGTTTCGGCCTCGGCCTGGTTGACCTGCGTGTTCGGCGGCATGGGCACGGGGCCCCAGACGCCGGAGCCGCCCTTCTGGATCTTCTCGGCCAGCTTCTTGTAGGCGTCCTTGTCCTTCGCGTACTTGGCGGCCACGTCCTTGTAGGCGGGACCGACGAGCTTCTTGTCGAGCGCGTGGCAAGCCAGGCAGTTCTTCTTCTGCGCCAGCTCCTGGCTGGCGAAGGCGGCGGGGGCGACGAGGGCGAGGGTGAGAAGCAGTGCTTTCATGAAAACCTTTCCTGGCGTTGAACTACAGTGGTGCAAAGATACCTGAAGGAGATGCCGCATGGCGTTTGTGGTGATCGGCGTGCTGTTGGTCGTCTTGCGCTTGGGGGGCTGGGTCCAGTTCCACAAGGACGACGTCTGGGCGTGGGCGATTGTGCTGTCTCCGTTCGGCCTGGCAGCGCTTTGGTGGTGGTGGGCAGACATCACAGGTTTGACGCAGCGCAAGGCCATGGCATCTCTTGACGCCAAGAAGGCAGCCCGCCGCGCCCAGCAGATGGAAGCGCTGGGCCAATTGCGGCCCGGCGATAAGCGCCGCCGCTAACCCGCCGCTAACCCGCCGGCGGGCAGTCGGGGAGGGCTGGCTATGATGCCGGCCGCTTTCGCTTCCGCTGCTCAGCATGCTGGTTCACCCCCAGTTCGACCCCATCGCCATCCACATTGGATCCGGCGGCATCCACTGGTACGGCATCACCTACCTGATCGCCTTCGGGCTCTTCCTGTGGCTGGCCGGCAGGCGCGCGCGCATGCCGCAGCACATGGCCGTTGGCTGGACGAAGCAGGACGTCGACGACGTGCTCTTCTACGGCGTGCTGGGCGTGGTGCTCGGTGGCAGGCTGGGCTACTGCTTCTTCTACAAGCCGGACTACTACATCCAGCACCTGCCGGAGATCATCGAGGTCTGGAAGGGCGGCATGTCCTTCCACGGCGGCCTGCTGGGCGTGCTGTTCGCGCTGTGGTTCTTCGGTCGCAAGCGCGGGCGCAGCTTCTTAGAGGTGTCCGACCTGATCGCGCCGTGTGTGCCGACGGGCATTGCGGCCGTGCGGCTGGGCAACTTCATCAACGGCGAGCTGTGGGGCCGCCAGGCACCGGCCGACCTGCCGTGGGCGATGATCTTCCCGCAGGCGCATGACCCGGCTGGCTTCGCCCGCCATCCGTCGCAGCTCTACCAGGCCGCCGGCGAGGGGCTGCTGCTCTTCATCGTGCTGTGGTGGTTTGCGCGCAAACCCCGCGCGACGGGGCAGATCTCCGGGCTCTTCCTGCTCGGCTACGGCCTGCTGCGCTTCACGGCGGAATACTTCCGCGAGCCCGACGACTTCCTGAAGGACTTCGCCATGCGCACCGGCCTGAGCATGGGCCAGTGGCTGTGCGTGCCGATGATCCTCGGCGGCCTGGCCCTCTTTACCTGGGCCAGCCGACGCAACGCCCGTCCCGCATGAGACAGATCTTCTTTGACACCGAGACCACCGGCCTCGAGGCCGACAAAGGCGACCGCATCATCGAGATCGGCTGCGTCGAGATGGTCGACCGGCAGCTGACCGGCAACAACCTGCACCTCTACATCAATCCCGAGCGTGCCAGCCACGAGGACGCGCTGCGCGTGCACGGCCTGACCGAGGCCTTCCTGGCCGACAAGCCCAAGTTCGCGGAGATCGTCGACCAGCTGCTCGCCTTCCTGGCTGGCGCGGAACTCGTCATCCACAACGCGCCGTTCGATATCGGCTTCGTCAATGCGGAGCTGCGCCGCCTCAAGCGCGGCGTGCTGACCGACCATGTCGCCAGCGTGCGCGACACGCTGCTAATGGCGCGGGACCTGTTTCCCGGCAAGGCCAACTCGCTCGACGCGCTGTGCCGTCGGCTGGAGGTCGACAACTCCAAGCGCACGCTGCACGGCGCGCTGCTGGATGCCGAATTGCTGGCTGACGTCTACATTCGACTGACGCGCGGCCAGGACGCGCTGCTGATGGACGACCATGGGGACAGCGGCGGCGACGCCCATGCCGCCTTCGAGGCTGTCGACCTGAGCCGCTTCGAGCTGCCCGTCATCCGCGCAAGCGAAGCCGAAGCCGCGGCGCACGCCAAGCTGCTGATCGACCTCGACAAGGCGGCCGGTGGAAGTTGCAAATGGCGAGTGCTGGAGCCGGCGCCAGTCGTGGCATAATCGTGGGCTTCCCGGATACGGCGCGTTCATTGCAACGCCCGATGCGTGTTCAGGGCGGTTAGCTCAGCGGTAGAGCACTGCCTTCACACGGCAGGGGTCGCAGGTTCGAACCCTGCACCGCCCACCAGGTGTCACCTGGTCCTGTACACGCAACGCCAGAACCCGGGCGGTTAGCTCAGCGGTAGAGCACTGCCTTCACACGGCAGGGGTCGCAGGTTCGAACCCTGCACCGCCCACCAAGACCAGCACAAGCCTTGCAAGTCATAGATTTGCGAGGCTTTTTGCTTTGTGTCGCGGTCTCCCCGACTGCTCCCGGCCCCCCCTCCGGAATTGCCAGTTCGGCTGGCACCTTTGGTGCATTTGCGCCACTCGCCCCCGAGTCCTGCAACTGACTCGAGGAAGAACGACATGGCATCCACCCGAGCCCTTGGCTACCCCGCGGGAATCTGCCTGCTCGGCCAGCCACCGCTCCTGGTAGCTTCTGACCGTCTTGAGATCAATGCCCGTGAGCGGGGCTATCTCTCTCTAGGGCGTTCCGCGCTCCAGCAACGTCGGGATCGTCGCTCGCTTGTTGGGCTTCAAGACATTCACTCCTTGGCCTTCCATCGGGGAAGACTCAGTTCAATGTGTCCTGCCAACAGGCGCCGGCGGCGCCAGCTCTTACCTCCCGTTCCCGATCAACTCAGGTTGGGGAGTTTGAGGTGGCCATGAGCGGGGGAATTTGGGTGGCCGCCGGGGGCGTTGAGCGGCGCCAGCGGTGACTCACTGGCGCCCTGCGCCTCGAGCTGGGGCCGAGCGCTGGACACACCGCAACGCAGGCCTGCATCCTGGCGGATTCGGCCCGAGGATGATAGAGTGTCAAAAATATTCGACATTTCAGATCCGGCAGCGTGGACCTCTCCAGTCTTGGTATCACGATCCGCCAGCGGCGCGAGGCGCTGGGACTGACGCAGTCCCGGCTCGCCCAGCTGAGCGGACTCTCACGCCAGACGCTCGTGGGCCTGGAGGCGGGCGCGCTGAGCGACCTGGGCTTCAACCGGGTGGCTCATGTGCTTGCAGTGCTCGGGCTGGATTTCGACCCGCCCAGCCAGGCGGCGCGCGCCCGCAAGCGCGGCTTGTGGATGGCAGCCAAGAACGCCAGCGTGAGCTACTCCCGAGAGGTGCCGCCTGATGCGCTTGGCCATGCACTGGCGAGTGGCAGCGTGCCGGAGGGCTATGCGGCCCACCTGGCACACCTGCTGGACGAGGCGCCGCTGCCGTTGGTCGTGATGGCCGTTGAAGAAGCCGCCGCGAACGAGGGCGTGTCGCCCAAGGCGGTGTGGCGCAATGTGGCCCAACTGGCGAAGTCTCTCGCCGTGCACCGGCAAGGCCTATGGGCGTAACGCCGCGTCTGCCGCCTGGCGCCTGGGAAGTCTTGTTCCCTCGCGCGCTACGGCTGGTCGACGAGATCCAGCGATATGGCGGACTTGCCGATCCGTTCTGGAGGTGCACAGGATGCGCCCGGCCTGGCGAGGCAGCCCCATGCTGGCCTGACGCGGGATCTCCAAGCCCGCATCGGAGACCAGCGTGTGCTGGCAGCCCGCGCTCTTGAGGCCATGGGAGATGAGCTGCGCGAAGCGCTCGCGCTCGACGATGGGGCGCAAGGCGACGCGAGCCTGGATGTGACTGGCCAGCGCCGCGTACGGCGCGCGCTCCAGCGAGCCGGCCAGGGTGGGATACCCCACCAGCCAGACGCTGAGCAGGTCGTGCGAGTCGAAGGCGAAGTTCAGGAACGCGGGAAAGTCGCGGAAGAACTCCGCGGCAGGTTCTGCGCCTCGTCGACGACCCAGATGGGCGTGACCCGCGTGTTGTCGGCCAGCTCGTGCACGTGCTGCTTGATGTCGCGCCACAGCGGCTGCGATCTTTAAGCGCCCACACCCTGACCCTCTTGCTCCGACCTTGCGTGCCCGGGCGCCGGTGTCTGCGCGCCTTCACCTGCTGGCCGCTCCTCGCGCCGGGTCAATTCCGATGCGCAAGGATGGGTCAATTCCGGTGAGCGGCAAAGGCAAGGCGCGCCAGCGCCGCACGGCGTGTCGATCCAAGCCGCTGGCGCGCGCGCACCCGCCCCGCGGAACTGCATGAGCTATCCGCGCGGGCTGACGCACTAAGGCTGGCACTTTGCTGCAACATTGCGGTTAACTTTCCGTCCATTAGAGGATAGTTGCGAATTTATTGGACAAATAACTGACCTTTATTGCTTTTCGATGAATTGACCCATGGTGCCATAAAGGATAGATTTATGACCGTTAAATTTGATTACCTTGGTGAAAGGGCAGTATGTTGGACTTTGGCTTCGCAACCGCCGATGAAATTGCTCAGGAACTGGCCGCTCGCTTGAGGGCGGCTCGGCTGACCCAGGGGCTTCAACAGTCTGAGTTGGCGCTGCGTGCTGGTGTGTCCGCAGGCACGGTCAAGGCGCTGGAGAAGAATGGGCAGAGCACCATCACCTCGCTGATTCGCGTGGTGCAGGCCCTGGGGCTGACCCAGGACCTGCAGCAAGCGTTCGTGCTGGAGGTCCGCTCGATTGCACAGATGGAGCAAGCCCAGCGCGCGCAGCGCCAGCGGGCGCCCCGCAAACCCAAAGGCAGTGGCGCAGCGAAGCCCGAGGCCTGACCCATGAAGAAGGTTTCCGTGTACTACGAGGGCTGGGGTGAGCGGTGGCTGTTGGGCACGCTGGCAGATGATGGCCTGCGCCTGCTCTTCGAATACTCCGCCGAAGCGCTGCGGCAGGGACTGGAACTGTCTCCCCGCAATCTGGCCTTGCGGCCGACCGCATATGGCGGCTTCCCCGCCCACCAGATGCGCCTGCCTGGGCTCGTGGCGGATGCTCTGCCCGATGGCTGGGGGCTGCTGCTGATGGACCGACTGTTTCGCAAGCACGGCCGCAATCCGGCCAGCGTGTCACCGTTGGACCGGCTGGCGTTCATCAACGGCCGGGCGATCGGGGCGCTGAACTTCGAGCCGTCACAGAAGATGGATCTGCCAGTCGAGGACGTGGAGTTGCTTGACCTGGCGCAGCAGGCTAGGGTCATCCTTGTGGACAAGGACAGTGACGCGCTTCGCAGGCTGGCTGTGATGGGTGGTTCGCCTCACGGCGCTCGCCCCAAGGTCCTGGTGCACTACAACCCAGCCACCGGCTTGATGAGCACCGTCCCGTTCGAGGGCTCCGAAGCATGGCTGGTGAAGTTCCAGGCCCACGACGAGCACAAGGAGGTCTGCGCCATCGAGGTGCTCTATGCGGAACTCGCCGGCGCGTTAGGGCTCGACATGCCGACCACCCGCTACTTCGACCTGGATAAGAAGCTCGCCGCCTTCGGCATCCAGCGCTTCGACGTGCAAGACGGGATGCGCGTTCCTGTGCACACCCTTGCTGGGCTCATGCACGCCAACTTCCGCCTGCCTTCCTCGCTGGACTACCTCACCTTCCTGCGCGCCACGCGGTTCATCACCCGCAGCCAGGTCGAGGTCGACAAGGCCTTCGAACGCACGGTGTTCAACGTGGTCTTCAACAACCGCGACGACCATGCCAAGAAGTTCTCCTACCGGCTGGGGCGGGACCGCACCTGGCGACTCGCGCCGGGCTACGACCTGACCTTCAGCGAAGGGCCGAGCGGCGAACACCAGATGGACGTCTGTGGCGAGGGTCGCAGCATCACGCGCAACCACATGCTGAACCTGGCCAAGCAAGGTGGCGTCGATGCTGATTTCGCGCAGGCAGTCATGGACCGGGCATTGGTCGTGGCGCAAACCTTTGCCGCGCGCGCGAAGCGTCATGTGATTCGGCCCGCGACGGTCAAGACCCTGCGTGCGGCCATCGAAGCAAATCTGCAACGTATGGCTTGAGCCTTCCCGAAGTGCCGAGGCAGCAGCGTCGCGAGCGCGTGGTCTCTAACGACTCACGGACTACGACTACCCGTTGCGGACCGCCGTTCAATCATCGTGCCGAAGGCCAAGCTTTGCGCCAGATCTGCGCCACGCCCATTCGGGATGCTCCCTTATTGTGGGGGTTCGAGCGGGTCACTCGATCACGCCAAGAAAGCGCGTTTACTCGGCAGGGGGCAGGTTCGAACCCTGCACCGCCCACGAGAACTTCGCAAGCCCGGCCTCGGGCCGGGTTTGTCGTTTCCGGACCTGGTCCCTCGTTGCCATTGCTCATGGCAGCGAGACCAGCATCAAGCCTAGCGGCGACAGCAGCGCCAGCTGACGCCGACCCAGCGCGGCCAGCGCGTCGATGCGGCTCAGGTGGGGTGCATTGCCGTAGACCGGCAGGTCGTTCTGGCCGCCTGCAATGAGCTGGACTGCCGTGGTCGTGCCGGCGGCGATGCGGTAGAGCCCGTCGCTGGCGCCGATGAAGAGATCACCGTCAGGGCCGAAGGCCAGCGGTCCCAGCGGGGCCGAGACCGTGGTGACGGTGCCGTCGGGAGCAATCCGGCGCAGCCCGCCGCGGTCGCTCACCCACAGCGAGCCATCCGGGGCGAAGGCCGGCGACCGCGGTGCGCGGAAGCGAGCCGTGAGGCGCGTGCCGTCGGTGATGGTGCATTGGCCCATCACACCGGCCCAGGTGGTCGTCGTGCCATCGGCCGTCACGCGGCGGATGGCGCAATTGGACGGGTCGGCCACATAGAGCGCGCCGTCGGGGCCCACTGCCATCGACATCGACGACTGGAAGCGGGCGCTGCTGCCGACGCCATCCACCGCGCCGAAGGACGGCGTGCCGCTCGTGTCGCCAAGAAACTGACGGTAGCCGGCGACCAGCGTCGTGTTGCCGTCCGGCGCGATGCGGCGGATTGCGGTGTCGTCGGCCACCCACAGCGTGCCGTCAGGTGCGGCGGCGAGGCCGCTGCCCACGCGCGTGAACTGTGCGACGCTGCCGCTGCCGTCGAGCATGCCGCGGCGCCCGCCCGGCAGGCCGGCGATCAGGCTCACGCTGCCATCGGCCGCGATGCGGCGCACGTCGCCGTCAGCCGCCACGATGACGCGGCCCGCCGCATCGACCGTCAGCGTCTGCTCGGTGTTGCTGGCGAAGGAGAAGTTGCGCTGCCAGATGGGGCCACCGGTCACGTCCATGAGTTCGCTGTTGCCGCCATAGAGCGTGCGCACCGCGCCGCCCGCCTCGATGAGGCGCAGCGCCTGCGAATCGGCGACGAGGTAGCGGCCGTCGGGCAGCGCCGTCAGGCTCCACAGGTTGCCGAACACGGCCTGGCCCAGGGGACCATCGGCGTAGCCGCCGGTGCGGCCATAGGTGCCCGCGTAGGGCGTCGTGCGGCCGGTGTCCAGGTCGATCAGCGTGACGATGCCCACACCTTGCGCCACGGCGAGCGTGTTGCCGCGCACCGCCAGGCCGCGCGGGTCCTCGATCGGCGAGGCGCCCGCCGCCGCGACCGCCGGTGGGCCGGTCATGCCGTTGCCGGCCAGCGTGCTCACCTGGCCGGACGGCGTGATGCGCCGCACGCGTTGGTTGCCGTTGTCTGCAACGAGCAGGTCGCCATTGGGCGCAAAGGCCAGGCCAAACGGGCCGCTGAACTGCGCCGCCTGGCCGCTGCCTTCGGCGTAGCCGCGCGTGCCGTTGCCGGCCACGGTGCTCACCTGGCCTGCCAGCGTGATCCGGCGGACGGTGTTTGAGCCGACGTCGGTGAGGTACAGATTGCCGTCGGGGCCGAAGGTAATGCCACGGGGGCTGTTGAACCTGGCGGTCGTGCCGGGACCGTCGATGTAGCCCGAATCCGTCAAGCTGCCGGCAAGCGTCGTGACCTGGCCGTCGGTGCCGATGCGGCGCACAGTGTCGGCGGCAATCACGTACTGATTCCCCGCTGCGTCATGCGTGACGGCCTGCGTCCCGAGCAGGCCGGCGGTGGCGCGCGGGCCGTCGGACGGCGTGGAGGTGCTGCCGCCAGCGTAGGGCGCGACCTGGTTGAAGTCCGCGCTCAGCCGCTTGAGCTGGTTCTGCATCACGAGCGTGGCAGTGCCGCCGGTGGCGTCCAGATCGATGGCGACCAGCCCGCTGATGTTCGCCTGCGGCCGCAGTCCGGTGACGAGCAGCGGGTCCAGCCTGATTGAGGCCGGTGCCGTTACCGTCAACCCTGCCTCCGCGCTCAGCGTGGCGCTCTGGCCGCTGCAGTCCAGCGCCGCGCGCAGCCGGGCACCGCTGTCGGCGCTGCTCGGCGAGAGGCTGTAGGTCGCACCGGTGGCTGCGGGTATCGCCGCAAAGCCGCCTCCCGGCCCGTTGTTGCGCTGCCATTGCACCTGCAGCGTGCCGGTGCTGCAGGTGCCCGCGACGCTGAACGTGGCCGGTGTGCCGGACGTGACGCTCTGGTCGGCCGGCTGCTGCGTGATCGTCAGCACCGGCGGGGCGGTGATCACGGTCAGGGCTGCCGCGTCGCTGGTCGCGCTGCCGGCACTGTTGGAGACGACGACGCGGAACCTTGCACCGGAATCGGCCGGTGCTGCCGCCGCCAGCGTGTAGCCGGCCGCCGTGGCGCCGGCGATGTCGCTGCCATCGCGCTGCCATTGGTAGCGCAGCGGCGCGCTGCCGCTGGCCACCACCGTGAAGCTGGCGGCCGTTCCGGCCATCGCCGACACGGGCGCCGGCTGGCCGGTGATCACCGGCGGCTGAACCATGGGTGCGGCATCGCTGTCGTTGGCGTCGCTACCGCAGCCGCCCATCAGCGCCAAGGCCGCCGCCGTCAGGCCTGACGCCAGCCAGCGCAGCCATCGGGGCCGACTCGCCGCGCCGCGGCATCCATGTGTTGAGTCCATCTCGTCACCTCGTCATCAACAGGCGGCCCGACGCGAAATACACCAGGCCTTGCCTTTCAGTACGGGGTGGCGTGGCCAGATGCGACATGCCCCCCGAGGACGAGTGGTGGTGTCACGAAGGTATTGCGGCGGGCATCCCGGCGCTGCAGGCGGCCTGGCTGCAAATCCGCCGCTGCTCTACCTTTTGTTCAGCCGCCTCGCATCACCCGAACTGACGGCGTCGCGAGGCGTCGCGAGCTCTGGGGCCGCCTCGCGGCTCTGAGGACCGGCACGGTTCCACATGCGCTGGCAGCGCTGGCCCACAATCGCGAGCCCCGTATCGCGCCCGGCGCCGCCGGCTCTTTCGACCTGTTCCATGAAGTACCGCCTCTCCCAACTGCTGGTCCTCGCCACGCTAGGGCTTGCCTCTGTTGCCCAAGCCGATCGCGGCATTCCTTATGCGCCGCTGCATGTCGTCCAGCCCGGCGACTCTCCCGCCGTCGTGGCCGAAAAGGCCGCCAAGGTGCTGCCGCGTGCGAATCAGGTCGACTGGATGCGTCTGGAGCGCACCTTCTTCCTTCACTTCGGTGTCAACACATTCAACGAGGTCGAATGGGGCAGTGGCCGCGAGGATCCCGCGCTGTTTAACCCCGGCGAGCTGGATGCCCGCCAGTGGCTGCGCGCCGTCAAGCTGCTCGACGGCAAAATGATCGTGCTGGTGGCGAAGCATCATGACGGCTTCTCGATGTGGCCTACCCGTTACACCGGCCACTCCACCGTCGCAAGTCCCTGGCGTAACGGCCGGGGCGACCTCGTGCGCGAGGTGTCCGACGCGGCCCGGGCCTCGGGCGTCAAGCTCGCCGTCTACCTGTCGCCGGCCGACCTGTACCAGCTCAAGACCAACCCTGCGAATCCGGCGGGCTACTACGGCAATGGCAGCCCCAAGCTTAGGAGCACCATCCCCACCGACCCCGCCAGCTTCAAGAGCGACCCGAGCCGCGGACGTGCCGCCGCGCCTGGTTTCGACGGGCCGCGCTACCGCTTCAACTACGAGGTCGACGACTACAACCGCTATTTCCTAAACCAGCTCTACGAGCTCCTGACGGAGTACGGCCCGATCGCCGAGGTTTGGTTCGACGGCGCCAACCCCGACCCGAGCGTCTCGCAAAGCTACGACTACAACGCCTGGTACGACCTGATCCGGCGGCTGCAGCCCAAGGCGGTCATCATGGGCAAGGGGCCGGACGTTCGCTGGGTGGGTACGGAAAGTGGCTATGGCCGCACGACCGAATGGAGCGTCATCCCGCTGTCCACCGCGCCGGAAAACTTCGGCTGGCCCGACTGGACGGACGCCGACCTCGGCTCGCGCGAGCGGCTCAAGCCCGGCGCCCATCTGTGGTGGTACCCGGCTGAGACCAACGTCACACTGCTGGCCAATGGGCAGTGGTTCTGGGCGCGAGACAAGCATCCCCGGCCCGTCACGCAGTTGGTGGACATCTTCTATGCCAGCGTCGGCCGCAACGGCAACCTGATCCTCAACCTGTCGCCGGATCGGCGCGGCCTCATCCCTGACGACCAGATGACCGCGCTCGGTCAGATGTCCGAGATCGTCCGCCAGACCTTCTCCCGCAACCTTGCGGTCGGTGCCCGCCTGACGGCCGGCCATGCGGCCGCCGGCCATGCCGCTGCCGCCGCGGCCGATGGCAGGCTCGCCACCTGGTGGGAGGCTGCACCGGGTCGCACCGACGGTGCCGTGGAGCTGGCATTGCCCCAGCCGAGAACGTTCGACGTCGTGTCGTTGCAGGAAGCCGTGGACGTGCGCGGCCAGCGCGTGGAGCAGTTCGAGATCGACGGCTGGGATGGCGGCGCCTGGGTGCCGGTGCCGCGGATCGCGTCCGATGAAATGACGACGATCGGCCAACGCCGGCTCATCCGGCTGGCCAAGCCGGTGACGACCGACCGCGTGCGGGTGCGCATCACCGCCGCTCGCTTTGCGCCGACGCTGGCGGAGGTCGCCCTGTACAAGCAGGCGCTTGACCTGACGCCCCCCGTCATCGCCAATCGTGATGCTCAGGGGCAGGTCACGATCGACCACCCCGTGCCCGGCCGCATCGTCTACACGATCGATGGCACTGAGCCGACGCCAGAGTCGCCGGTCTATCGGGAGCCTCTGGCTCTGGCCCAGTCGGGCATCGTCAAGGCAGCGCGCGTGCAGCCCGACGGCCGGCTCGGCGTGATCGGCTCGCGCAACTTCGCTGGCCTGTCGCCGCGTGGCTGGAAGGTCGTGGATGTGGACAGCGAGGAGGTCAAGCAAGGCCGCAACGGCGCAGCGATGGCCATCGATGGAGACGCTTCCACGTTCTGGCACACCCGTTGGTCGGCCGACCTGAAGCAGCCGCATCACATCACCATCGACATGGGTCAGGTGCACCGCATCGCCGGCTTCGTCTACCTGCCGCGCCAGGACGGGGTGCTCAACGGCACCGCAGAGCGCTACCGCTTCGAGACCAGCGAGGACGGCAAGACCTGGGTGTTGAACGTCGATAACGGCAGCTTCGCCAATGTGCGCAACAACCCGGACCTGCAGGAGGTCCACTTCGCGCCGGTGCAGGCGCGCTTCTTCCGCTACACGGTGCTACAGGAAGTCTGGAACAACGGCTGGGGCAGTGCGGCAGAGCTGTCGGTGATCCCGGCCCCTTGAAGTCGCGACCAGCCGGCGCCCGTCATCGTGGCCTCGAAAGCCGTCGGCATCGGCTCGCCAGGATAGAAGCCATCGCGCTGGTGTCAGTGCTGCGGCGCGGGTCTCGCTAGAATCGGCGTACTCAACCCTGGATGTCGCGATGAAAGCGCTCAAGAGTGAACTTGCCAAGAAGCTGCTGGCCGACCCGCGTGTGCGGGAGCGGTTGCAGGGCGGTGAGTCTGCCGGGGACGACCGGCAGGTTGTCGTCGAATTCCGTGACGGGGACAAGGCCAAGCAGTACGTCGTTCGGGTCGTCGCCAAGGCGGCCTGACGCTGCGCTGCCGGCCGCCCGATGAATCTGGCGCTGCCGACCGTCGTCGTCTTCATCCTGCTGCTGCCGGGCTTCATCTTCCGGAGCCGCCTCAAGCGCGTCGAGCGCACCTCCCTCGATTTCTCGCCGTTCGGTGCCGTCGTCGCCGAAGCTGTCTTCTTCGCCGCGGTGCTGCATGCTGCCGCACTGCTGCTGCTGTTCTGGGTGACCGGGGCGCTGCCCGACCTGGCACTGCTGCTGACGCTGCTGGCGCCCAGCCCTGCGCCGCTCAACGCCATTCCCGCCATCGGCCAGCACGCCGGCCTCGTGACCGGCTACTTCGGCCTGCTGCTGGTCGCCTCCTGGCTGGTGCCGACGCTCACGCGCTGGCTCATCACCGTCGGGCGGCTGGACCGCCTGGGGCATCCGCTGAGCCCCATCGCGCGTTTCCACCAGGCGCCGTGGTACTACCTGCTGACCGGCGCGGACTTCGCCGCCGATGAACTGCCCGACTACATCCGTGTGACGGCCGTCGTGGACGTGGGCAAAGGCGCCGTGCTGTACCGCGGCACGCTGGAGGAGTGGTTCACGAACCCCGACGACGGACAGCTCGACCGCATCGTGCTGTCCGCCGCGTCACGCCGGCCGTTCGAGCTGGACAAGCCGCTGGACGGCAGCGATGGCGGGGCGGAGCGCTTCTACCCGATCGACGGCGACTACTTCGTGCTGCGCTACGAGCACATGCTGTCGCTGAATGTGCAGTACATGCGCATCATCGAGCAGCCCGACGACGATCTGCCCGACGACGAGGAAGCCGACACCCCCGCCGCTCAATAGTGCAGCCAGGCGGCACCGCCCAGCAGCACGCCCACGCCGCCCACGGCCAGCGTGGCCACCTCCATCCAGCGCCGCTTGGTCAGCAGCGTGATGGCGGCCAGCGCGATGGAGACCTGCAGCGCAGTCGTCGCCTGGGCCCAGCGGTGGTGCAGGTGCATCTGCTCGGCGCTCTGCTCGTCGTAGTGGCGGGATTCCGCTTCCAGCGCTTCGGCCTTGGCCTTGATCTCGTTCTTCTCGCCCTCGTAGCGGGCGATCTTGTCCTTGTACTTGCCCTTTTGCTCGTCGCTCGGGCTCAGGTCAAGGGCGAGCTCAGCGAGGTTCTGCTTGCTGCTCTTGGCCTGGAAGTAGTTCCACTGGTTGCTGGCCTCGGTCTTCTTGATGGCCGCGTCGTTCTTGTACAGCGCCGCGTTCGCCTGCGTCGCGCCGCCCATGTACGAGAAGAACGCGCCCACCGTGGCCAGGATGGCCGTGATGACCGCCAGATGACCCGCGAGCCCCTTGGGCTCATGCTGGGCCGCGTGTTCGAGTTCATGGTCGTGGGGACCGTGGACGTGGAAGCCGCCAGAAGACACGGATTACTCCTTGGATGAAACGTAGTCGACGAAATCGAAGCGCAGGCCGGCGGCGCTGGTGTGCGTCTCGCGGCGGGCTTCGGTGAACTGGTCGCGTGGCCAGGCGGGGAAGTGCCGGTCGGCGTCGGGGAAGGTGGCGTCCACCTCCGTCAAGGCCAGCCGGCTGGCGCGGGGCAGCGCAAGGGCATAGATCTCGGCGCCGCCGATGATGCAGACCTCGGGCTCCGTGCAGGCGCCCAGCGCCGCGTCCAGGCTCGTGAAGACCTCTGCGCCGGGCAGCTCGGGGGTGCTGCGGCTGACGACGAGGTTGCGACGCCCGGGCAGTGGGCGGAACTTCGCCGGCAAGGAGTCCCAGGTCTTGCGGCCCATGACGACCGGCTTGCCCAGCGTCAGCGCCTTGAAGCGGGCCAGGTCCTCCGGCAGATGCCACAGCAGCGCGTTGTCGCGACCGATGGCGCCGTCACGGGCCACGGCAGCAACCAGGGTGATGGTGCTCATACGGCGACGGGGGCCTTGATGGCGGGGTGCGGGTCGTAGCCGCTCAGCTCGAAGTCCTCGAACTCGTAGTCGAAGATCGTCGCCGGGCGACGCTTGATCGTCATGGTGGGGTAGGGGCGGGGCTCGCGGGCCAGCTGCGTCTGCACCTGCTCCACATGGTTGTCGTAGATGTGGCAGTCGCCGCCGGTCCAGATGAAGTCGCCCAGCTGCAGGTCGCATTGCTGGGCCAGCATCATCGTCAGCAACGCGTATGACGCGATGTTGAAAGGCACGCCGAGGAAGATGTCGGCGCTGCGCTGGTAAAGCTGGCAGCTGAGCTTGCCGTCGGCCACGTAGAACTGGAAGAACGCGTGGCAGGGCATCAGCGCCATCTGCGGCAGGGCGGCCACGTTCCACGCGCTGACGATGATGCGGCGGCTGTCGGGGTTGGTCTTGAGGGTCTTGACCACCTCGGCGATCTGGTCGATGTGGCCGCCGTCGGGCGTGGGCCAGCTGCGCCACTGTACGCCGTAGACCGGGCCCAGGTCACCGTCCTCGCGGGCCCATTCGTCCCAGATCGTCACGCCGCGCTCCTGCAGCCACTTGACGTTGCCGTCGCCGCGCAGGAACCACAGCAGCTCCAGGATGATGGACTTCAGGTGGACTTTTTTCGTCGTCACCAGCGGGAAGCCCTGGCTGAGGTCGAAGCGCATCTGGTGGCCGAACACGCTGCGCGTGCCGGTGCCGGTGCGGTCGCTCTTCTGCACGCCATGCTCGAACACATGGCGCATGAAATCTTCGTACTGACGGGGAGGCGTGCTCATGGCACGCATTGTCCGTTGTCCGGCGGGCTGCCCGCCGTCAGGGCGTCAGCAACACCTGCAACACGCGGCGCATGGCGGGCGCCATGTGGGCGCCGCTCGCGCTCATGTCCGGCAGTCGCACGCTCATCACCGTCAGGCCGTTGAAGAGGGCGGCCAGCAGCAGTGCGCGGCCTTCGACCTCGCCGGCCGACAGCCCGTCGGCGGCCGGGCCCAGGCCCTGGCGGATCAGGTCCAGCGCTTTGGCCTTGACCAGTGTCTCCGCGGCATGCACCACCGCCGCCAGCTTGGGATTGCGACCGGCTTCGGCGAGCACCTCAAGCTCCAGCGCCGCGTTGGCCACCTGGCTGTGCTCGTCGATGGCAGCTTCCGTCTGCGCCAGCATGGCCTGCAGCACGTCGGTCTCCCGCTGCAGCTCGCCGATGCGTTGCACGGTCTCCTCGCAATCGCGCTCCACGATGGCCGCGATGATCTCGTCCTTGTTCTCGAACAGGTTGTAGATGTGGCCCGGGCTCATGCCGGCCAGCTTGGCGATCTCGGCCATGCTGGCGGCATGGAAGCCGCGGCGTCGGAAGGCGTCGGAGGCGGCGTCCAGCACCTGCTGGCGGCGGACCTGGGTGCGTTCAGTGGAGGCGGTAGTCATGGTGGCGTCGGCGATCAGCCCGCTGATTGTCGCGGCGCCGTGTCAGCCCCCGTGTCAGCCAACGCGCCGCCGCCCAGCGCCTTGTAGAGCGTCACGCGGTTGAGCTGCTGCGCCAGCTGCACCTGCACCAGCGCCTGCTGTGCGGCGTACAGCGAGCGCTGCGCGTCCAGCGTCGCGAGCCGGTCGTCCACGCCCGCGCGAAAACGCGCCTCGGACAGCTTCAGCGCGTCGGTCGTCTGCGCGACGAGGCGCTGCTGTGCCTGCTGTTGCTGACCCAGCGTCGTGCGCTCGGCCAGTGCGTCGGCCACCTCGCGGAAGGCCGACTGGATGGCCTTCTCGTACTGCGCTACGGCGATGTCGCGGTCCACCTGCGCCGTCTTCAGCTGGGCGCGGTTGCGGCCGGCGTCGAAGATCGGCAGGCTGATCTGCGGCATGAAGCTCCAGGTGCCCGAACCGTTGCGGAACAGGCCGTCCAGCGCGGGGCTGGCGCTGCCCGCGCCGGCGGTCAGGCTGATGCGCGGGAAGAACGCGGCGCGCGCCGCGCCGATCTGCGCCTCGGCGCCTTGCAGCGTGCGCTCGGCCTGCTGCACGTCGGGTCGCTGCAGCAACACCTCCGACGGCAGCCCGGCGGGCAGGGCGGCGGTCAGCGTGGCGGCGTCGGCGCTGCCGGTCACCGGCCAGTGGCCGGCCTGCAGCGGCGCGCCGACCAGCAGCTCCAGCGCATTGCGGTCGGTGGCCACCTGCTGCGTCAGGCTGGCCAGGTCGGCCCGGGCCTGCTCGACGGCAATCTCCGCCTGACGCAGGTCCAGCGTCGACGAGATGCCGCCGGCCTGCAGACGCTGCGTCAGGCGCAGACCGTCCTCGCGGGCCTTGACGGTCTGTTCGGTCAGCTGCAGCCGCTCCTGGTCGGCAGCCAGCGTGAGCCAGCTGCCGGCCACCTGGGCGACCAGGCTGATCTGCGTGCTGCGCCGGCCATCCTCGGTGGCCAGGTACTGCTGCAGCGCGGCCTCGGTCAGGTTCTTGACGCGGCCGAAGAGGTCCAGCTCGAAGGCGCTGACGCCCAGCGTCGCCGTGTACTGCCGGCTGATGGCCCGCTGGCCGGTGCCGCTCAGGCTGCCGGGCAGGCGCTGGGCCGTCTGGCCGCCGCTGGCAGAGACGCCGGGCCATTGGTCCGCCTGCTGCACGCCGTACTGGGCCTGGGCGCGCTGCACGTTCAGCAGCGCCACGCGCAGGTCGCGGTTCTGGGCCAGCGCCAGCTCGATAACGCTGCGCAGCCGCTCGTCGGTGACGAACTCGCGCCAGCCGAGGTCGGCGGCGGGCCGGACTTCGGCACTGCCGGTGGCCGGCGCGTGCCAGTCGGCGGCCACCGGGGCGGCGGGACGCTCGTGGGCCGGAGCCAGCGAGACGCAGCCGGACAGCGCCAGGCTTGCGGCCAGCAGCGTCGGCAGGAAAAAGTTCAGCGTGGGGCGCATGTCAGAGGCCCTCCGGGGAAGCCGCGGGCGCATGCGCCGGCGACGGGTTGGCAACAGGGGTGGCCGTGCGGCCGGGGAAGAAGCGCCGCACGACGACGAAGAACACGGGCACGAACAGCAGGCCCAGCACGGTGGCCGAGACGACGCCGCCCAGCACGCCGGTGCCGATGGCGTTCTGGCTGCCGGAGCCGGCGCCGCTGGCCAGCGCCAACGGCAGTACGCCCAGGCCGAAGGCCAGCGACGTCATCAGGATGGGCCGCAGCCGCAGCCGCACTGCCTCCAGCGTGGCGGCGATGGCATCCTTGCCAGCCTCCATCTGCGCCTTGGCGAACTCCACGATGAGGATGGCGTTCTTGGCGGACAGGCCGACGGTCGTCAGCAAACCGACCTGGAAGTACACGTCGTTGGCCAGACCGCGGCCCATGGCGGCCAGCAGCGCGCCGATGACGCCCAGGGGCACCACCAGCATCACGGCGAACGGCACCGACCAGCTCTCGTACAGCGCCGCCAGGCACAGGAAGACGACCAGCAGAGACAGCGCGTACAGCATGGGCGCCTGACCGCCGGTGAGGCGCTCCTGGTAGGACAGGCCGGTCCAGCTCACGCCCACGCCGGGCGGGAGCTGGGCGGCGATGCTTTGCACCGTCTGCATGGCCGCACCGGAGCTCAGGCCCGGGGCCGGCTGGCCCAGCAGCTCCACGGCGGGCAGGCCGTTGTAGCGCTCCAGGCGGGGCGAGCCCAGCTCCCAGTGCGCCGAACCGAAGGCCGAGAACGGCACCATCTGGCCTGACGAATTGCGCACGCGCCAGTTCTCCAGGTCTTCCGGCTGCATGCGGTAGGGTGCGTCGGCCTGCATGTAGACCTTCTTCACGCGGCCGCGGTCGATGAAGTCATTGACATAGGCGCCGCCCCACGCGGTGGACAGCAGGCTGTTGATGTCGGTGACCGACAGGCCCAGCGCGCCGGCCTTGGCGGTGTCGATGTCCAGGCGTAGTTGCGGCGCGTCCTCCAAGCCGTTGGGACGCACCGCGACAAGGCTGTGATCCTGCGAGGCCATGCCGAGGAACTGGTTGCGCGCGGCCATCAGCGTCTCGCGGCCCACGCCGGCCTGGTCCTGCAGGTAGAGGTCGAAGCCGTTGGCATTGCCCAGCTCCAGCACCGCCGGCGGCGCGAAGGCGAAGGCCATCGCATCGCGGAACTGCATGAAGCGACCCATCGCGCGGCCGGCTACGGCCTGCACCGACTGGTCGCGGCCCTTGCGCTCGGACCAGTCCTTCATCTTCACGAAGGCGATGGCCATGTTCTCGCCCTGGCCGGCAAAGCTGAAGCCGGTGACGGCGAAGACGGAGTCGACGTTCTGCTTCTCGTTCTGCAAGAAGTGGTCTTCGACGCGCTTGACGACGTCCAGCGTGCGGCCCTGCGTGGCGCCGGATGGCAGCTGGATCTGCGAGAACAGGATGCCCTGGTCCTCGTCCGGCAGGAAGGCCGTCGGCAGGCGCAGGAACAGCACCGCCATGCCCGCCACGATGAGGCCGTAGACCACCAGCTGGCGGCCCCAGCGGCGCAGCATGCGGGCCACCAGCCCTTCGTAGCCGGCGGTCGCCGCATCGAAGCGGCGGTTGAAGGCGCCGAAGAAGCCGCGCGTGGCCGGGCCGTGGCCGGGCTTGAGCAGCGTGGCGCACAGTGCCGGCGTCAGCACCATGGCGACCAGCACCGACAGCACCATGGCCGACACGATGGTGATGGAGAACTGGCGGTAGATGACGCCTGTGGAGCCACCGAAGAAGGCCATCGGCACGAACACCGCCGACAGCACCATCGCGATGCCCACCAGCGCGCCGCTGATCTGGCCCATGGACTTGCGCGTGGCCTCCTTGGGCGACAGCCCCTCCTCGGTCATCACGCGCTCGACGTTTTCGACGACGACAATCGCGTCGTCCACCAGCAGGCCGATGGCCAGCACCAGGCCGAACATCGTCAGCGTGTTGATGGAAAAGCCCGCTGCGGCCATGACGCCGAAGGTACCCAGCAGCACGACTGGCACGGCGATCGTCGGGATCAGCGTGGCGCGGAAGTTCTGCAGGAACAGGTACATGACGAGGAAGACCAGCACGACGGCTTCGGCCAGCGTCTTGACCACTTCCTCGATGGACACGCGCACGAAAGGCGTGCTGTCGTAGGGCGTCACGGCCTTCATGCCGGCCGGCATCAGGGCCTCCAGCCGCTGCACCTCGGCTTCCACGGCCTTGGCCGTGGCCAGCGCGTTGGCACCGGCGGCCAGCTTGACGGCCACGCCGGCGGCCGGCTTGCCGTTGTAGCGGGAGACAGTGGCGTAGCTCTCCGCGCCCAGCTCCACGCGTGCCACATCGCTCAGGTGCACGAGGGCGCCGTTGGACTGGCTCTTCAACACGATGCCGCGGAACTGCTCAGGCGTCTGCAGCCGCGTCTGCGCGGTGATCGTCGCATTGAGCTGCTGGCCGGCAGGGGCCGGTGCTGCTCCCAGCTGGCCGGCGGAGACCTGCGCGTTCTGCGCCTGGATGGCGGCAGACACGTCATCCGGCGTCAGGCCGTACTGCGCGAGCTGCGTGGGGTTCAGCCAGATGCGCATCGCGTACTGCGCGCCGAACAGCTGCACCTCGCCGACGCCATCCACGCGGCTCAGCGGGTCCAGCACGTTGGACGACACGTAGTCCGACAGGTCGACCTGCGACAGCTTGCCGTCCTCGGACACGAAGCCCAGCACCAGCAGGAAGTTGATCGTGGACTTGGTCACCGTCACGCCCTGGCGCTGCACCTCCTGCGGCAGCAGCGGTGTGGCGGCCTGCAGCTTGTTCTGCACCTGCACCTGGGCGATGTCGGGGTTGGTGCCGGCATTGAAGGTGACGGTGATGGTGGCGTTGCCCTGGGAGTCCGACGTGGAGGACATGTAGGTCATGCCGTCCAGGCCCTTGAGCTTTTGCTCGATGACCTGGGTGACCGTGTCCTCCAGCGTCTTGGCCGAAGCCCCGGGGTAGCGCGCGTTGATGCTGACCTGCGGCGGCGCGATGCTGGGGTACTGCGACACCGGCAGCGCGCGGATGGACAGCACGCCGGCCAGCATGATGACGATGGCCAGCACCCACGCGAAGATGGGCCGGTCGATGAAGAAGCGGGACATGGTGGTGCTCCTTCGCGATCAGCGGGCCGCCGCCGGGGCGGACGCCGCACCCGCGGGCACGCCCTGGGCCGGCATGCCGGGGCGCAGGCGCTGCAGGCCGTCGACGATGAGCTGGTCGCCCGCGGCCAGGCCGCCCGTCACCAGCCAGGCGCCTTGGGCGACGCCGGCCGTCTGCAGCATGCGGGCCTCCACCTTGCCGTCCTTCAGCACCATGGCCACCGCGTTGCCGCGCGCGTCGCGCGTGACCGCCGCCTGCGGCGCAAGCAGTGCCTGCGCCTGGGAGCCCGTCTGCACCTGCGCACGCACGTACATGCCGGGCAGCAGCTGCCGCTTGGGGTTGGGGAACTGCGCGCGCAGCGTGACACTGCCGCTGGCCGGGTCCACCTGCAGCTCAGAGAACTGCAGCTTGCCTTCCAGCGGGTAGGTGCTGCCGTCTTCCAGCAGCAGCTTCACGTGGGCCGGGCCGGCACCGTCGCGCTGCAGCGTGCCGTCTGCCAGCTGGCGTTGCAGGCGCAGCAGTTCGGCGCTGGTCTGCGTGACGTCCACGTAGATCGGGTCGAGCTGTTGCACGGTGGCCAGCGCGGTCGCCTGGTTGGCCGTGACCAGCGCGCCGGGCGTGACTGCCGAGCGGCCGATGCGGCCGGCGACGGGTGCGCTGACGCGGGTGCGGTCGAGGTCGATCTGCGCGGTCCGCACGGCAGCCTTGGCGGCTTCCACGTCGGCCTGCGCTTGTTGCAGCGCGGCGCGGGCGTCGTCGCGCAGCTGCTTGCTGACGGCGTCGATGCCGGCCAGCTCGTCATAGCGGCCGGCCTTCAGGCGGGCCGTCGTCGCGCTGGCCTCGGCCTTGGCCAGCGCGGCCTTGGCGCTGTCCAGCGCCGCCTGGTAGCTGGCGGGGTCGATCTGGTAGAGCAGCTGGCCGGCCTTGACGTCGCTGCCTTCGGTGAAGGCGCGGGTCTTGATGAGGCCTGTGACCTGCGGGCGCACTTCGGCGGTCTGCGTGGCCACGGTGCGGCCGGCAAGCTCGGCGTTGAGCTCCACGCGCTGCGGCTGCAGCGTGATGACGCCCACCGGCGCGGGGCCCTGGGCCGGTGGGCCGCCCTGCGCGCCGGCCTGGCCGCAGGCGGTGAGGGAGACGGCGGCCAGCACGGCAACGGCCAACGTCAACAACGTGAATGCCGGCAGGCCGAGCGAGGAGCTGGAAGGGAACTTGGGCATGGGAAGCCTCCGGTCGTGCGGCCGGGCGCCGGGCGCTTCCCGCATGCGGGTTGCGCTGGCTTCAACGGCCAAGTTGAAGTGAATGAGCGTTCATTCTAATTTTGAACAACAGGAAGGCAAGGAAAATCTGAATGACCATTCAGAAATGAAAGGTCATTCAGTCTGGTTCGTGACAAGTTGCGCGGATGGCGCCCGAACGGCCTGGCAGGGGTCAGTCGGGAAAGCGTTCCACCTGGGTTTGCGCGCGCCGGCCGAGGTAGCTGAAGTGCCGCCCGCGATCCAGACCGTGTAGCCCACGCAGCCGGCCCGCTGCGTCAGCCCCTTGAACTCCGGGTACATCACCTTTCCTTGCTGTGCGCCGTGGATGGCCGCGCACCGCGTCGGCGTCGAAGGCATCGGCAATGCCCATCTCGGGCCGCTCGAAGCGCAGGTCCAACGTATCGCCGCCGGGCATGTAGCAGGTGGCGCGGCCGGCGCGGTAGTCCACGTGGTACGACTCCACTGGCACGCTGGTCAGCCGGGCGGCCACCTCGCCGAAGTGGAGGCGCCCTCGGCTGGAGGCGTGCCGCCGGCGTCGGGAAGTCCACAGCACCGGCGAGCCAGCCCGAGCGCTGCATCGGCGGCGCCCCTTAGGCGCCCCGCGGTCACCGAAACTGCGGGACAGACGCTAACTCCCGAGCTTTCATGAAACTCGCCATCGCCGTTCACCTCGCCGGCTCGCAAGCGCAGGTCGCTGCCATCGCATTCGACGCCTGGGATTCGCCGGAAGCGACGAACACCTACCTGTCGCCCATCGCTCAGGTCGAGAAGCCCAGCCGCGGGGAACTCGACCTGCGCGAGCTGACCTGCGTGATGCAGCTGCTGCGCGAGCACCGGCTGCAGCCCGAACTGATCCTCATCGACGGCTTCGTCCATCTGGATGCCGACGAGACGCCGGGCCTGGGCCAGCACCTGTTCCGCGCGCTGGGCGGCGCCACGCCGGTCATCGGCGTCGCCAAGACCGGCCGGCCCGGCCTGTCAGCTCAGTTCGAGGTGATGCGGGAAGACGAGGCCAAGCCGCTGATCGTGACCTGCGCGGGCCTGGACATCGGCGCGGCCAAGGCGCGCGTACGGGCGATGCACGGGCGCAAGCGCGTGCCGACGCTGATGAAGCTGGTGGCGCGGCTGGCGAAGAGTGCGGACTGAAGCGACCTGGCCGGTTGCTGTCGCTGCAGGTTGGGGTCAACAGCGTGACCCGACGAATGCCGCCGGCCTCGCGATGTCGGGGTTCGCAGGCTTACCCCAAAGTACGGTGCGAAGCGGCCTGCCGTTGGTGCCCCGCTTGGCCGGCAAGTTGGGCATCGTTCAGGCTGGAGGCCACAGGGATGTAGGCTTCCATCCGCGACGAGGGAACTGTTGGATCGAAGTCCGCGCCATACCTCTCGAACAGCGGAGATCCTGCCTGGGTGTACCTGGACGAAGGCAGCCAGTTGTTGAATATGAAATCGAACGACGAGCCGATATCCGACAAGGGGAACTCAAAGACGGCGTATTGCCCCGCCGGAATGGTGACAGCGCTCATGCCGGCCGGAACAAACGCAGTTTGATCTGTAACAGATAGACCCGCCAGGTAGCGCAGCGCGCCCGAGCCGCCGACTTCTATCTGCATGACGCCATAGGTGACGCGAGGGTCCAGAACGCCGCTGATCTCGTGCTCGCGCTGCACGAAGCGCGACCAAAGCTCAGGAATCTGTGGTGACATGGGTTTGGTTTCGATCTGCATGCCGACCACGCAAAGCGGCGTGCAGGTAACGATCATGGGTTTCATCGAGTGCTCCTTGAGCGTGACGCCGCATGTGCCTTCGCCCCGCAATCAAGGGGGACGACCCTGGCGCGCCGCCATTCCTGCGTCGTCTTTGACAAGGGGGCGTTTTGCAAACGGCATGACGCCCACCAGGTGGCGGCGGCACAACGGTTGAGGTCATGACCTCCGAAGTCGGGCGGCTGCCGTGTATCGGCATCTCGCCTAACCGAAGGGTGAATGATGAACTTGATCTCTTCTCTGCGCGGCGCCGCCGCCGCTCTGGCCGTCTTCGCAACCCACGCCCATGCCGGCTTGCTGTACCAGCAAAGTGCAGCCCCGAGCCCCGGGAGCTCCTGGACATCGCACTTCGCCGCTGGCGAGGGTGGCTACCAGACCTTCGACGACTTCAGCGTCGGCAGCAACGCCCGGGTCGACCACGTTGCCTGGCATGGAACCTATCTGACAGTAGAAGCGGGCGGCTTAAAGGGCGCGGCGCCGAACACCGATTCCTGGACGGTGGAGTTCTGGTCGGGCGATGCGGCGGGGCCGCAGAACAAGCTCTACAGCCAGGACATCAGCACGGCGCTCGTGACGAGCAGTTCCAGCGGCAGCGTGCCTTGGGGCGGCACCACGATCGACCTCTACGACTTCTCGGTCGATCTGCCGACGCCCTTCGAGGTGGCGGCCGATGATCGCTACTGGTTTTCGGTGGTGTCGAAGGCGGGAGCGTTTTTGCCCTTCTTCTCGTGGACCGATGCCGAGGCGCCGGGGGACAGCCAGCAGCGCATGAGCGACGGTTTGGGCAACGTCGTCGCCGGCTTCGAGCGCGGCGGCAACCGTGCCTTCGCCCTCAGCGGCGCCGAGGTGCCCGAGCCGGGATCGATGGCGCTGGTGGCGGGGGCGCTGGTGGCTGCGGCGCTGGGTGCCAGGCGGCGCGCACGGAAGGGCTAGCAGCCTGGGCGGGCCTGGACCCGGTTCAGTCCTGCGCGCCGTCCTGCAGGCCGAACTGCATCGCCGCCAACTTCGCATACAGCCCGCCGCGTGCCACCAGCTCGTCGTGCCGGCCGATGTCCACGATGCGGCCGGCCTCCAGCACGACGATGCGGTCGGCCTTCTGGATGGTGGCCAGCCGGTGCGCGATGACGAGCGTCGTGCGGTGCTGCATCGCTGCTTCCAGCGCCGCCTGCACGACGCGTTCGCTTTCGGCGTCCAGCGCGCTCGTCGCTTCGTCCAGCAGCAGCAGCGGCGGGTTCTTCAGCATCGCGCGTGCGATGCTGATCCGCTGGCGCTGGCCGCCGGACAAGCGCACGCCGCGCTCACCCAGGAAGCTGGCATAGCCCTCGGGCAGCGCACGGATGAAGTCGTCGGCGAATGCGGCCTTGGCCGCGGCGATGACCTCGTCGTCCGTCGCATTCGGCCGGCCGTAGCGGATGTTCTCCATCGCCGTCGTCGAGAAGATGACGCTGTCCTGCGGCACCAGGCCCACGCTGGCGCGCAGGTCGGCCAGGCTCAGCTGCTGGGTCGGCACGCCGTTGAGGCGGATCTCGCCACTCTGGGCGTCGTAGAAGCGCAGTAGCAGCTGGAACACCGTCGTCTTGCCGGCGCCGCTGGGGCCCACGAGGGCGACCGTCTCGCCAGGCGCCACCGTCAGGCTCAGGCCGTCCAGCGCCGCGGTCTGCGGGCGGGATGGGTAGTGGAAGGCGATGCGGTCGAACTCCACGCGACTGCCGCCGGTCGTTGCCGGCAGCGCAACGGGCGAGGGCGGGTCCGCCACCGGCGAGCGGGCTTCCATCAGTTCCACCAGCCGTTCGGTGGCGCCGGCCGCGCGCAGCACATCGCCCCACACCTCGGCCAGCACAGCCACCGAGCTGACGAGCAGCGTCACGTAGACGACCGTCTGGCCCAGGTGGCCGGCGCTGATGTTGCCGGCGATGACGGCCTGCGTGCCCTGGTACAGGCCCCACAGCATCGCGCCGAAGACGGCCGTGATGATGAAGGCGACGAGGAAGCTGCGCACCTTGGTGCGCTTGCGGGCGGTGTCAAAGGCGGCTTCGCTGGCGGCGGAGAAGCGCTCGCTCTCGGCGCGTTCCTGCGTGTAGCTCTGCACGACGGTGACGGCGTTCAGCACCTCTGCGGCGATGGCCGAGGTGTCGGCCACGCGGTCCTGGCTGGCGCGCGATAGCTTGCGCACGCGGCGGCCGAAGTACAACGCCGGCGCGACGATGAGCACCAGGATGCCCAGCACCTGGCCCATCACATAGGGGTTGGTGACGACCAGCATCACCAGCGCGCCGATGCCCATGACCGTGTTGCGCAGGCCCATGGACAGGCTGGAGCCGACGACCGTCTGCACGACCGTCGTGTCGGTCGTGATGCGGCTCAGCACCTCGCCGGTCTGTGTCGTCTCGAAGAACTCGGGGCTCTGGCGCAGCACGTGGCCGTAGACGGCGTTGCGCAGGTCGGCCGTCACGCGTTCGCCCAGCCACGTGACCATGTAGAAACGCGACGCCGAGAAGACGCCCAGCGCCGCGCCGACGCCGAACATCGCGAGGAAGTGCTCGCGCAGTGCCATCAGTCGCTCACCCGGGTTGCTGGCGCCGAAGCCGGCGTCGATGAGCCCGCGCAGCGCCAGCGGGAAGGCCAGCGTGGCCAGCGCCGCCAGCAGCAGCGTGATCAGCGCGACGGCGATGCGACCGCGGTAGGGGCGCAGGAAGGGGACGAGGCCGCTCAAGGAGCGGGCCTGCTTGGAGGCCGGGCGGTCGGAGGTGGAACTCATGTCGACAGTTGGTTAGGCGTGACGTGCCGGCGCGTTCTCGGGCCGCCGGCGGCGCGGATTAGACCAGTGGTGGTTTGCCGGCGTAGCCGGTCAGCTCCAGATAGCCCCAGCCGAGTTGTCGACCCTGGGCGTCAAGCAGCCGGGCGGCGCCTTCCCAGTAAAGCACGCCGCTGCCGGGGCGGCCGTCGTAGCGGGCGTCGATCTCCTGGGCGTCGAATGCGGCGACGAGCCGCAGGTCGCCCGCCGGGCTCTTCAGCCGCCATTCCACCGGCCAGCGCCCGCCGGTGGCCGGGCTGGTCCAGTGGCGCAGCGGCGTCATCTCCACCTCCTGCGGCGCGAAGTTGCGGTCGGTCTGGCCCGGCGTGCGCAAGCTGCCGCCGGCCCAGTCGCGCGAGCCGTCGGCGCGGCGCAGCTGGAACAGCGTCAGCGCGCGGCCGTCATGCAGGTTGATGCCCAGCCAGTCCCAGCCGGTCGCGTTGCCGAGGTAGTTGTCGCTCCACTCGTGGTCCAGCCACGCACGACCGGCTAGGCTGTGGCGGCGGCCGTCCACTGTCAGCGCGGCCTGCGTGACGAGCTGCGGCCGCGAGTAGTAGCGGCTGAACTGCTCAGGCTCCGGCCCCTTGCGCGAGATGCCGGCGTCGCCCTGCAGCAGCGGCGCGTCAGGCGTGGCCAGTTCCAGCTCGGCGCTGAAGCCCGGCCCGGTGAAGGCGGCGCGGTAGCCGTCGCCGTCGCGCTTGAGCGTCCAGTCGCGCAGCCGCAGCTCGCAGTCGCCCACGCGGGCTTGCACGGCGCCGGGCACGGTGCGAAGCAGGCGCTGCGCATGACGGTGCCGGCCGGCGGTGAGGTCCGACAGCGCCACATGGCCCAACAGCATGCCCTTGGCCGCGAGGCCGCTGGGGTGGTCGGCCGCGGCCGGGCCGGGCAGGCGGAAGAAGGTGAGCTGGAAGCCGTAGCGCGGCGCGGCACCATCGCGGTCGGCGAGCAGCCCGGTCAGGTACCACCACTCGATGGCCTGCGCCGGATGCGCGCCGAAATCGTGCGGGAAGTTCAGCGCCGCGCGAACGGGTAGCGGCAGTGCGGCGAGGAGCAGGGTGCGGCGCTTCATCAGGCGTCCTCTCTGACGGCGCGGACGGCATCGGTGCCCAGCGCCCGGCGGCCGGCCAGCAGCGACGCGCCTACGGCCGCGGCAAACGCAAGGCCCACCAGCGCCGACAGCCGGGCTACTGGCAGGCTCAGCTCCATCGTCCAGTGAAAGCTCTGCGGGTTCACGACGTAGACCAGCACGACGCTCAGGGCCAGGCCCAGCGCCAGGCCGGCGAGCGCGCCGGCACCGCCGGTCAGGCTGGCCTCCAGCAGCAGCAGCTTCATCAGCGCCCGGCGCGACAGGCCCAGGTGGCGCAGCAGCCCGAACTCGCGGCGCCGGGACAGCGCCTGAGCCGACTGGCTGGCGATGACGCCGAACAGCCCCACAGCCAGGGCGACGGCCTGCAGCCAGAGCGTGATCGTGAAGCTGCGGTCGAAGATCTGCAGCGACATCGCGCGCAGCTCGCCCGCCGCGGCGGTCTCGACGTCGCTGCCGCCGAGCCGGCGCACGGCGTCGCGCGCGGCGTCCAGCGCCTGGCCGGGCGCCAGCCACAGGCCCAGCTCGGTGGACGTCGAGTCGCCGCTCAGCCGGCGGTAGTCGGGCAAGGCCATCCACAACGCGGTGCTTTGGCGCGAGTAGTCGCGCCAGACGCCGCGTACCTGCAGCCGCACGACGCGACCGCCGTCTGCCAGCGCGGCATCGAAGACGCGGCCCGGCGCGAGGCCGTCGCGGTCCCGCGCGGCCTCATTGACCCACACGCCCACGGCGTCTGCCGCCGTCGCGCCGGTCCATCGCTCCATCAGCGGCAGCGTGCCGGTGTCCAGCTCGCGGGCCGTCAGCGCGACCGGATCGGCGCCGGGCGCAAGCCGCAGCCGCGTGGTGCGCTGCGGCGAGGCGCGGGCAAACGCCGTCTGGCGTCGCAGCTGGTCAATGAGGGCCGGCGCCAGCGGCGCGGGCAGGCCGTCGGCGCCGCGCAGCGCGGAGCGAACGTACAGGTCGGCCGGCAGTGCCTGGTCCAGCCAGCGGGTCAGCGACTCGCGGAAGCTGCCGATCATCACGGTCATTGCGACCGCCAGCGCCAGTGCCACCAGCACGCCGGCCAGAGAGCGGCGTGCCTCGGTCGCCTGGTCTCGGCTGCGTTCGCGGGCCAACAGCAGCAGCGGGCCTTCGAGCGACGGCCCAGGCAGGCGGCTCAGCGCCGCGGTCATGCCGCGCACCAGCGCCGGCACCAGGGCCAGCCCGCCGATCAGCAGACAGAACATCGACGCATAGGCCGCGACCGGTGTGTCGCCCCAGACCGGCGGCAGCGCGGCGAGCACCGCACCCAGCGCCATCAGCGCCAGGCCCGCCCAGGCTGGCAAAGCGCGCCCGGCTGGAAGCCCCAGGCCCTTCAGCACCAGGGCCGGCGCGATGCGCCGCACCGTCAACGCCGGCGCAAGCGCCGCCACCACCGCGGCCGCGAGGCCCAGCAGCCCGTAGACGAGCGCCGGCACGAGCAGCGGCTGGTTGAACAGCAGCTCGGCCGACGAGCCACTGGCACCATGCAGGCCGAGGTCGCTGCCCAGTAGCGTCAACGCGCCGGCGGCCAGGCCCACGCCCAGCGCCAGGCCCAGCGCGGTGCCGATGGCGCCCAGCAACAACCCCTCGACGAGGATGAGCCGCCAGCGCATGCGCGCCGACACGCCGAGCACGCCCACCAGCGCCCATTGCGGCAGCCGCTGCGCGGTGGCCAGCGACAGCACGGCGTAGACGAGGAAGCTGCCCGTGAAAAGCGCCATCAGCGCCAGCAGCCCGAGGTTGACTCGGTAGGCGCGTGTCAGGTCCGACAGCCGTGCGCCTTCGTCCTCCGGCGGCGCGGCCCGCCAGCGCTCCGGCAGCCGGGCGGCCCAGTCGTTGGCGTCGATGCCAGAGGTGAGCTGCAGGTCGATGCGGTCGAGCGCGCCGAGGCGGCCGAACATCTGCTGTGCGTCGGCGATGTCCAGCACGCCCAGGGGCGCGGTGCCGGCGGCGATGCGCCCGCCGATGGTGAGCTCGATGTCGCGCGGCTCGGCGCCAGGCGGCGCGATGCGCAGCGTCAGCGTCTTCGCGTCGGCGGGCAGCAGCGAGCGGGCCGCGGCGTTGAGGTGCACCGTCTGCGCGCCGAGAAGGGCGACGGGGTCGTTGCCGTCGAGTTGCGGCGTCAGCTCGGGGGCGAGCGGCTTGCCGGCCTGTGCGGAGGCGAGCAGGGCCAGCGGGTCCAGGCCGATGAGCCGGATCGTCTGCGCGCGGCCATCGCGGCCGGTGTGGCCCGGCCAGAGGGCCTGGGCTTCGACGATGGGGTTGGCGGCGGCGACTTCGGGGCGGGTCAGGATGTCGGCGAAGTCAGCGTCGGTCAGCGGCCCGGAGCGGGCACGCAGCACGAGGTCGGGCTGGCCGTTGACGCTGCGGGCGGCCCTGGCGAATTCGGTCAGGGCGGCGCCGTTGAGGAGATGGACGCCGAAGGCGAGGGCGACGCCGAGTGTGACGGCGAGAATGGCCAGCAGGACGCGGCTGGGGTGGTCGCGCCAGGTGGGCCAGGTGAGGTGGCGCCAGAGGCTCATGGGGCGGGCGCGCTGCGCTTTCGTTGCTGCGGCTTGCTGGCAAGGCCCATGCGGGGACTCGCCACCGCGGGCGACCCACCTTCTTGGACGCCCAAGAAAGTAGGCAACGAACCCGCCCCGACAAAGCCGCCCTGCGGTTTCCCTGCGCCGCTGCCCGGACAGCGAGGCCCGCGCAAAACTCCCTCCGCCACGCTGCGGTCAGGCAGTTGCGCAAAGTCAGCAGTTGAAGCGCGCTGCGCGCGCGCCTCGCTGTCACGTGCAGCTCGGCGGCCTTCAAGGCGGAGTTCCGAAACAGCCAACAGCCACACGGCGCAACGCTGCGCTCGCACCGGATCGAGGGTCGGCCGTGCCTTCACACCCTTTCCAAACCGTCGAGAAGTGCAGGAGCCCGGGGCGCGAGCGCAGTTCGCTTCAACGACTGACTTTGCGCCCCCTTGTTTGAGCGGAGCGTAGCGCAGCGAGTGGGGCGCGGCCCTGGGCTTCGAGCATCGCAGGGCGCCCGGGCTGCGCGTGGGCGGTTTTGCAGGGGCGACTATTTGCCTACCCTTTGGTCGCCCAAAAAGTAGGTGGCCCGCCGGGATGAACTCCCGGCATGGGCCGTGGCGCCACGCCTTACTCGCCATGCAACCCCTGCGCATCCAACCGCAGCCGCCGATCCGCCGCCTGCGCGGCTACCTCCGAGTGCGTCACCAGCAGACAAGCCGCCCCCGCCTCATGCGTGCACCGCCGCAGCAGCTCCAACACCTCTGCCGCATGCCGCGCATCGAGGTTGCCGGTCGGCTCATCCGCCAGCACCAGCCGTGGCCGGTGCACCAGCGCCCGCGCGATCGCCACGCGCTGCAGCTGGCCGCCCGACAGCTGCCGCGGCATCCGCCCCGCCAGCGCCGCAAGGTTCACCGCCTCCAGCATCTGCACGACGCGTCCGTTGTCCCGCTGGCCCAGCAGCCGCAACGGCAAGGCCACGTTGTCCGCCACGCTCAGATGCGGCAGCAGGTGGAAGGCCTGGAAGATGAAGCCGAGCTCCTTGCGCCTCAGTGCCGACCGCGCCTCGTCGTCCATCGCACGCAGGTCCGCGCCGGCCAGTGTGATCGAGCCGGCATCGGCTTCATCCAGCCCGGCCAGGCAGTTCAACAAGGTCGACTTGCCGCTGCCCGACTCGCCCAGCAGCGCGACGATCTCGCCGGGCGCTAGCTCCAGGTCGATGCCGGAGAACACCGGCGTGTCGGCATAACGTTTCGCGAGCCCGCGGGCAGAGAGAACCACCGTCATCCGTTCAACACCTTTTGCAAGCCGGCCAGCAGTTCGGCAATCGGCTGCGCGCCGTCGCAGGCCACGACGCGGCGCCGCGGCATGCTGCGCAGCCACGTGACCTGCCGCTTGGCGAGCTGGCGCGTCGCCGCGATGCCCCGCTCGCGCAGGTCGTCGAAGCGGCCCGCGTCCAGCGCCTCCCACACCTGCCGGTAGCCCACGCAGCGCATGGACGGCAGCGCCAGGCTCAGGTCGCCGCGGGCGCGCAGCGCCTTCACCTCGTCAACCAGGCCTTGCTGCAGCATCACGTCAAAGCGCTGCGCCAGCCGCTCGTGCAGCCAGGCGCGGTCGCCAGGCTCCAGCGAGAACAGCGGCCAGTCGACGCCGTCACTCCGCGACGCCGCATGCAGCGCACTCATCGGCTGGCCGCTCAGGCGGATCACCTCCAGCGCGCGCTGGATGCGCTGGCTGTCGTGGGGTGCCAGCCGTGCGGCCGTCTCGGGATCCAGTCGCGCCAGCTCCGCATGCAGCGCTGGCCAGCCACGCCTGGCGGCGTCGGCGTCGATTTCGGCGCGCAACGCGGCATCGGCCTGCGGCAGCGCGGACAGCCCGTCGAACAGCGCCTTGAAGTACAGCATCGTGCCACCCACCAGCAGCGGCAGCTTGCCGCGCGCGGCGATCTCCGCGGCGAGGCGCTTCGCGTCACGCACGAACTCGGCGGCCGAGTAACTGTCCGTCGGGTCGAGGATGTCGATCAGGTGGTGCGGCACGGCGGCCTGCTCGGCCGGCGTGGGCTTGGCCGTGCCGATGTCCATGCCGCGGTAGACCAGCGCCGAATCGACGCTGATGACCTCCACCGGCAGCACCTCCGCGATCGCGAGGGCCGCCGCCGTCTTGCCGCAGCCGGTCGGGCCGGCGACACAAATGGGAGTCAGAACCGCTCCCACGGTGCGAGGTAGCGCCACTGGCCGGCCGGCAGGTGGCCCAGCGGAATGCGACCGATGCGCACGCGTTTCAGGCCCACGACTTTCAGGCCCACGAGCTCGCACATGCGGCGGATCTGCCGCTTCTTGCCCTCGCGCAGCACGAAGCGCAGCTGCTGCTCGTTCTGCCAGCTGACCTTGGCGGGCTTGAGCAGCTCGCCGTCCAGCGCCAGGCCGTGGTTCAGTAGCGCCAGCTTGTCGGGCGTCAGCGCGGCGTTCGGCAGCGTGCCCTCGGGCACCGGCTCGGCACCGGGCACGCCGACGTACTCGACGCGCACGAGGTACTCCTTCTCGATGTCGGAGTCGTCGCCGATCAGCGCCTTGGCGATGCGGCCGTCCTGCGTCAACACGAGCAGGCCGGTGGAGTCGATGTCCAGCCGGCCGGCGGGTGCGAGGTGGCGGTGATGGTTGGGGTGCGGTTTGATGCCAGACGGGTCGTCCTTCCAGCGGTTCTCGGGCAGGAACAGCACGACGGCGGGTTCGTAGCCGTCCTCGGCCTGGCCGGAGACATAGCCGATGGGCTTGTGCAGCAGCACCGTGACGAGCTGCGACTGCGCCTGGCGGGCAGCCGGGTCGATGTCGATCTGCACGTCGCCGACGACGCGCTGGCCCAGCACCGCCACCTTGCCGTCGACGCGCACCCAGCCGGCGGCGATCCATTCGTCGGCCTCGCGGCGTGACGCGAGCTTGAGTTCGCTCATGCGTTTGGACAGGCGGTCACCGTCCTCGCTGTCGACGTGGCGCGCGGGGTTCAAGCGCTGCTGAGGACGCAGTGGCGGTTCGAAGCCAGGTCCGCGGTTGGACGCGCGGCGCTGGTCGACGCGCGGCGGTCTGTCGTCACGCGGGCGGTCACTGGGCCGCTCATCCCGGTGCTCGTTGCGCCGAACCGGCTCGCCCCGCTGCGCGCGGGGCGGTCCGTCAGGATGGAAGCCGCCGGGACGCAGGCCCGGGCGGGCCGGGCCGTCATCGCGACGGAAGCCTTCGCCGCCCTGCGGTGAGCGCTCGGGTTTGAAGCCCGTTGGCTTCGGGCGGGCAGGGCGCTCGTCGCGGCGGTCTTCACGTGAGGGCGCCGGCCGCTCGTTGCGCTTCTGCTGTGCCTGCTGGTAGCGCTCCTCGCGCTCGGCGCGTTCGGCCTGCGCCTTGGCAAGCGTCGGCCGGGGCTTGGAGACGCCTTTGCCGCGCACCGGGGCGCGTTTCTCGCCGTCGGCGTTGCGGGTCTTGGCCGCGGGCTTCTTGTTCTTGAGGGTCAGCGTGGCCATGTCAGCGTCCGCGTAGGAAAAGGGCATCCAGGTCGCGCATGTCGAGCTGGCGCCAGGTGGGGCGGCCGTGGTTGCACTGGTCGGCTCGTTCGGTGGCTTCCATGTCGCGCAGCAGCGCATTCATCTCGTCCAGCGTCAGCTGCCGGTTGGCGCGCACGGCACCGTGGCAGGCCATCGTGGCCAGGATCTCGTGTTGCGCGCGTTCCAGCACCGAGCTGGCGTCGAACTGGGCCATCTCGGCCAGCAGTTCGCGGGTCAGCGCGACGAGGTCGCTGGCGGCCAGCAGCGCCGGCCGCGAACGCACGGCCAGCGTGCGCGTGGACAGCGGCGACACGTCCAGGCCCAGCTTGGACAGCGTGTCGGCATGCTGCTCGGCGGCGGCCACTTCCTCGGCCGTCGCGGCGAAGCTGATCGGGATCAGCAGCGGCTGGCTCTCGATGGTTGTCGAGCCCAGCCGGGCCTTCAGCCGCTCGTAGACGACGCGCTCGTGGGCCGCATGCATGTCGACGATGACAAGGCCGTGCCGGTTCTCGGCCAGGATGTAGACGCCCTGGATCTGCGCGATGGCCCGGCCCAGCGGCCAGTCGTCGCGGGCCGGCGGCGGCAGGTCGAGGTCGAGGTCCGCGGGCTGCGTCTCCTGGGGCAGCGACGTGGCGACCACCGGCTTGGCCGGCTGCCACAGAGCTTCGTGCTGCACGAGCGACAGCCGCACCTGCTCGGCGGTCGGTGGCACCGGCGGCGTGTAGGGCGCCGGGGCCGGGTAGCTCGAGCGCGGCTCGGCGACGTACAGCGTGGCCGGCATCGTCGGCTCGAAGGCCAGCGGCGCCATGGCGGACTCGACACCCTCTGCCTCAGCGCTGCGCGAGGTGGCCAGCGCGTCGATGAAGGCGCGGCGCACCGATTGATGGATGGCACGGCCATCGCGGAAGCGCACCTCGATCTTGGTCGGGTGCACGTTCACGTCCACCAGCTCGGGCGCGATCTCGATGAACAGCACATAGCTCGGCTGGCGCTGACCATGCAGCACGTCCTCATAGGCCGAGCGGATGGCGTGGCTGATGAGCTTGTCGCGCACGTAGCGGCCGTTGACCCAGACGTACTGCTGGTCCGCGCGCGAGCGCGCGGCCTCGGGCAGGCCGGCGCGGCCCGTCAGCGCCAACGGGCCGGCGCTGTGGTCGAAGGCGCGGCTGTCGGCGACGAAGTCCTCACCCAGCACGTCGGCGATGCGCTGCTCTGATGAGCAGGCGCGCCACTGGTCGACGAGCTTGCCTTCGTGCCAGATCGCAAAGCCCACGTCCGGCCGCGCCAGCGCATGGCGGCGCACGGCCTCCACGCAATGGGCCAGTTCCGTGGCGTCGGTCTTCAGGAACTTGCGGCGCGCGGGTGTCGAGAAGAACAGCTCGCGCACCTCCACGCTGGTGCCGCGCGAACGGGCCGCAGCCGACAGCTCGCCGCTGCGCGCGTCGAGGCGATGCGCATGCGCCGCGTCGGCCGTGCGGCTGGCGACGGACATCTCGGACACCGACGCGATGGCCGCCAGGGCCTCGCCGCGGAAGCCCATCGTGCCGACCGACTCCAGCTCGGCCAGTGACGCGATCTTGCTGGTGGCGTGGCGCTTGAGCGCCAGCGGCAGCTGCGCGACGGGGATGCCGCAGCCGTCATCCTCGACGACGATGCTGCGCACGCCGCCAGCCATCAGCTTGACGAGGATGTTGCGCGCGCCGGCGTCCAGCGCGTTGTCCACCAGCTCGCGCACGACCGAGGCCGGTCGCTCGACGACCTCACCGGCGGCGATCTGGCTGATCAGCTCGTCGGGCAGCTCGCGGATGACGCGGGGCGGGGCGAGGTCGGGCAGGGACAAGTCCATCCTCGCGATTATCGGGCGGCCCCGCGGCTGTCACGAGGCTGCCGGGATAATGCCCGCCCATGGACCTGCTGCACTTCCTTCTCGACTTCATCCTGCACGTGGACCAGCACCTGGCCACCTTCGTGCAGGCCTATGGCGCCTGGGTCTACGCGCTGCTGTTCCTCATCATCTTCGTGGAGACCGGCGTTGTCGTCATGCCGTTCCTGCCGGGCGACTCGCTGCTGTTCGTCGTCGGTGCGATGTGTGGCGTGGGCCTGATGGACCTGGGGCTGTCCATGGGCCTGCTGACGGCCGCGGCCATCCTCGGCAACCAGTCCAACTACACGATCGGGCGGTACTTCGGCCCGCGCGTCTTCCAGTGGGAGGACTCGCGCTTCTTCAACAAGGCCGCCTTCGACAAGGCGCATTCCTTCTACGAGAAGTACGGCGGCTTCACGATCATCGCGGCGCGCTTCATGCCCTTCCTGCGCACGTTCGCGCCGTTCGTCGCCGGCGTGGCGCAGATGACCCGCCGCAAGTTCACCTTCTACGACGTGACCGGCGGTGCGCTGTGGGTGTGCGGCGTCACGCTGGTGGGTTATCTGTTCGGCAACGTGCCCTGGGTCAAGGCCAACCTCGACAAGATCATCTGGGCCATGATCCTCATCCCAGGCGTCATCGTCATCGCCGGTGGGTTGAAGAGCAAGTTCAAGCGCCAGCCGGGCTGAGGCCGGCGCGGCGAATCCGGCATGCCGCGGCTGTCGCTCCGCGCCAAGCTCGTGCTGCTGGCACTGCTGCCTCTGCTTGCATCGCTCGCGCTCATCGCGCTGGCCGTGCGGCAGCAGGAGGTGTCGCTGGCCGAGCGCGAACACGCCCTGGTGCGCGCCAGTTACATGGACGCGCGGCGGACGGAGCTCAAGCATTACGTGGATCTTGCCGTCAGCACCGTCAAGCCGCTGCTGGCGGAACCTGGCGGGCCGGAGAAGGCACTGGCCATCCTGCGGTCGCTGGATTACGGGCCGGACGGCTATTTTTTCGTCTATGCGCTCGACGGTCGCGTGCTGACGCACTCGCGCCAGCCCGAGTTGATCGGCCAGAACCTGTGGGAGCTGCGCGACCCGCAGGGCCGACCCACCATCCAGCAGCTGATCGCCCGGGCCAGGTCGGGCGGTGGTTACGTGGAGTATTTGTGGCGCAAGCCGTCCAGCAGCCAGCTGGCGCCCAAGCTGGGCTACGTCGTCGCCGTGCCGGAGTGGGGCTGGATGCTCGGTACGGGGCTTTACTTGGACGGCATTGAGGCCACGATGGCCGAGCTGGAGCGGGGGGCGCGGCAGAACATCCTGGCCACGCTGCTGTGGGTCGGTGCGGTCGCCGTATTCGGCATCGCTCTGATCAGCGCCGGCGCGCTGGCGTTGAACCTCAGCGAGCACCGCAGCGCTGAGGCCAAGCTGCGCGCGCTGGCCCGTGAGGTCGTGCAAAGCCAGGAGGACGAGCGGGCCCGGCTGGCGCGCGAACTGCACGACGGCGTCAGCCAGGCGCTGGTCGCGACCAAGCTGCTGATCGAGTCCGCCCAGCAACAGCCGGCCGGCGCCGACCGGCTGCAGGGGCTGGCGCTGCAGCGGCTGAACAGCACGCTGGCCGAGGTACGACACCTGTCGCATGCGCTACGCCCGGCGCTGCTGGACACGTTGGGCCTGCCTGCAGCGCTGCAGCATCTGGCCGGCGAGTTCGACGCCGCGGGCGGCACGCGCTTCACGGCGCGCATCGCCGGCGAGGAGGTCGATCTGCCCGACGCGGTGAAGACGGCGCTGTTCCGCATTGCGCAGGAGGCCTTGAACAACGCCGCGCGGCATGCCGGGGCGTCGGAGGTCGACGTGCGGTTGGGTTTTGCCGCGGATGGCGGCCTGGCGCTGGAGGTGATCGATGACGGCCACGGCTTCGATGCCGACGCCGCCCAGGCCGTGGCCGACCGCGGCTTGGGGCTGCGCAGCATGCGCGAGCGGGCCGACGCGCTGGATGCGCGTCTGACGCTCGCCACGTCGCCCGGCACGGGTTGCCGGCTCACGGTCACACTGTCGGCTGCCGACCTCGCCCGCGCCGCCACCGCATGAACCCGCCCATCCGCATCCTGCTTGTCGACGACCACCCGATGGTGCGGGAAGGGCTGGTCGCGCGGCTGGCGGCCGTGCCGCGCTTCGAGGTGGTTGGCGAGGCCGGTGGCCGCACCGAGGCGCTGGCCGAACTGGCCCGCACGCGGCCCGACGTGGTGCTGATGGACGTCGGCTTGAAAGAAGTCAGCGGCATCGCGCTGGGTGCAGAGATGCTGGCGGCCCAGCCCGCCATCAAGCTGCTGATGTTCAGCATGTACGACAACCCGGAGTACGTGCAGCGCGCGCTGCAGGCAGGCGCGCGCGGCTATGTGCTGAAGGACGCGCCGGCCGCAGAGATCGTTTCGGCCATCGACGCGGTGGCGGCGGGCGGCACCTTCCTCAGCGCCGCCGTGTCCGGCCGGTTGTTCCGCGGCCAGGCGCCGAAGCCCGTGCTGACTCCGCGCGAGAGCGAGATCCTCAGCCTGCTTGGGCAGGGCGCTTCCAGCAAGCAGATTGCGCGTCAGCTGGACCTGTCCGTCCGCACGGTGGAGGCCCATCGCCAGAGCATCAAACGCAAGCTGGACCTGGACGGCCAGGCCGAGCTGATCCGGTATGCCGTGGAGCATGCCCGGCAAGGAGACCATCCATGAACACAAGCGTCATCTGGCTGACCGGCCTGGCCCTGGGGTTGGCTGCGGGCGGCTGCGGAGCGCAGATCTACAAGTGGACCGACGCGCAGGGACGCGTCCACTACGGCGACCGCAAGGACGCCGCCGACGGCAAGCCGACCCAGCAGGTCAAGGTGGCGCCCACGCCGCCCGTGCCGCCCGTGCCGCCCAGCGCTGAATCGCCGGCACCACCTGGCTGGAGTTGGCCGGCGCGCAAGGCTTCAGCGCCGGCGGGCGCCTCCGCGGGGCCGCAGGCCGGCCCGTCATCGCAAGGCTCCGAGTCCGGTGGCAGGGAGAACGGCAGTGACGCGTCCCGCTGCGCGCTGGCCCGCGACGTGCTGGATGGCAAGCTGCGGCACGGCAACGGCGCGCCGATCGACGGCTACGACCGCGAGGTCGCGCAGGGCGACGTCAAGCGGTTCTGCCGTTAGGCGCGGGCCGCTTCAGCGACCGCGGCGCGGGCCTTCGCCGTCCCAGTGCTCGTGGCGCTCGCGGCGCTCATGCTCCCAGCGCCGGTCGTCCCACCGGCGGTCATCCCAGTGATGACGGTCCCACTGACGGTACGAGGTCTCGTAGACCACACGCGGCGGGGGCGGCGGGGCGTAGTAGACCTCGCGCTGCACATAGCGCGGCGCGGGCACGTAGACGACGGGCGGCGGCTCGTAGTAGACCGGCGCGGGGGCCACGTAGCGGGGGGCGTTGGTCACGACGATGTCGGCCGGGGGCAGGTTGATGCCCACGCCGATGGACCAGTGCGTGCCGGCCTGGGCGCCGGGAGCGGCGGCAAGTGCGGCGGTCATCACGGCGGCGGTGGCGAGGGAGCGGATCATGGAAAACCTCCTGCAGCGCCCGGCAAAAGAGCCTGGCGTGAGGGAACAACGCCAGCGGCCGCCGCACGTTGACGGCCGGGCCTGCGGGGTCGTAAGCAGGTGTTCCGGCGCGCGGGGCGGGGACGGCCGCCCCTTGCCGCTCAGGCCTCGAATGCGTCGCGCAGCAGCGGAACGAGGCGCTGCGCCAGCGGCGTGAGGCGCCGCGACGCCGACCAGCACACGGCCAGTGCCCGGCTCAGCGGGCGACCTTCGAGCGAAAGCACGCGCACGCCGGCCGGGCCGGGTGCCACGGCCAGCCGGGGCACGAGCGCCACGCCGAGCCCGGCGGCCACCAGGCCCAGCACCGCTTGCAGGTGCGCCGCCTCATGGCGAACGGTGAGCTGCAACCCCAGCCGCTTGAGCTGCGCGTCCAGCAGCTGGCGGTTACCACTGGCGCCGCCCAGGCCCACCAGCGGCTGGTCGATCAGCTCCTCCAGCCGGGCGGCGTCGCGCGTGGCCCAGGGGTGGTTCGGGGGCAGGGCGAGGACATAGGGGTCGGGCCCCAGCGGCGCGGTTTGCAGGCCGGCGATGGGCGCATCGTCGAAGCAGATACCGAGGTCGGCCTGCCCACCCAGCACGGCCAACGTCGTCTCCTGCAGCGACCCGTCCATCAGCCGCATGCGCACGCCCGGGTAGGCGTCCGCCAGCCGCACCAGCGCGCGCGGCACGAAGCCGGTGGCCGCCGACGGGATGGCCGCGACGGTGATGCGGCCCTGGTGACCCGAGGCCAGCTCATGCACGCCCAGCACCGCGCCATCGAGGTCTTCCAGCACGCGGCGGACACGGTCGAGAAACGCTTCGCCGACGGACGAGAGTTGCACCGAGCGCGACGTGCGCTCCAGCAGCCTCGCGCCTACACGCTCTTCCAGCCGTTCAATGCGCCGGCTCAGCGCCGGTGGCGACAGATGCAAGGCCTCCGCCGCCTCTCGGAAGCTGAGGTGGTCCGCCACGGCGATGAAGGCGCGGAGCTGGTCCAGATCAAGACCGTTGCTTTCCATGCATCGATCGTACTAAACATTGCACTGGAGTTTCTCTTTGGCACCGCCCAAGATCGTCGGGTCCCCAGTCCACGGCGGTGTTTCCGCGTCACAACCATGTCTTTGCTGTCCGCTCCTCTTGCCGTTCGTCGCGCTGCGATGGGGTTGTTGCTGACGGGCTTCGCCGCAGCCGGCGCCGCGGCGCCGGCCGTGGCGGACGACGGCCTGGTCGTCGTGTCGTCGGGTGGCTTTGCCGAGGCCTTCAAGGCCTTGTCACCCATCTATGAGACGCAGGCCGGTGCCGTGCCGGTGAAGCAGGTGTTCGGCCCGTCGATGGGCGACACGGCAGGTGCCATTCCCGCGCGGCTGGCCCGCGGCGAGGCGATCGATGTGGTCGTCATGGTGGAGCCGGCGCTTGACCACCTGATGGCCGATGGCTGGCTTGTGCCTGGCAGCAAGCGACGGCTGGCGTTGTCCCGCATCGCCTGCGCGGTGCCATCCGGTGAGCCCACCGTGCCACTGGACGACGTGGCGCAGGTGAAGCAGGCGTTCCTGCAGGCGCCGTCGGTCGCGTGGTCGGACAGCGCCAGCGGCCAGTACATCCAGGGCGAGCTGCTGGCCCGGCTCGGCATCGAGGCCGATGTGAAGGCCAAGGGCCGGCAGATCCCGGCCACGCCGGTCGGTGAGATCCTGGCGCGGCATGAGGCGGCGTTCGGCTGCCAGCAGCGCAGCGAGCTGCAGCCGGTGCGTGGCATCGACATCGTCGGCGACCTGCCAGCCGAACTGCAGCGCGTGACGCCCTATGCGGCCGCTCGCGTGGCCCGCAGCCGCCGGCCGCAGGCCGCCGAGCGCTACCTGGACTTCCTGACCGGCCGCGACAGCGCTCCGGCCATCCGCGCCGCCGGCCTGGAGCCCGTCGTGCGCTGACGCCGCCCGTTCCCCACCACCCAAGGCCCGCGAAGACGGTGCCGATCCCCGATCCCCCAGGAGACACCATGACCTCTCAACCCTCACGTTCGCGCCTCGGTGCAGTGATCCGCGTGACCAGCGGCAACTTCATCGAGATGTACGACTTCTTCCTGTTCGGCTTCTACGCGACGGCCATCGCGCGGGCCTTCTTCCCGGCGGGCAGCGAGTTCGCGTCGTTGATGCTGACCTTCGCGACCTTTGGCGCCGGCTTTCTGATGCGGCCGCTCGGCGCCGTGGTGCTGGGCGCCTACGTGGACCGCGTCGGGCGCCGCCGCGGCCTGCTGGTGACGCTGGCCATCATGGCCGCCGGCACGGCGCTGGTGGCCTTCGTGCCGGGCTACGACAGCATCGGCCTGCTGGCACCCGCGCTGGTGCTGCTCGGTCGGCTGCTGCAGGGGCTGTCGGCGGGCGTGGAGCTGGGCGGTGTGTCGGTCTACTTGGCCGAGATCGCGCCGCCGGGCCGGCGTGGCTTCTTCGTCGCCTGGCAGTCGGCCAGCCAGCAAATGGCCATCGTCGTCTCGGCGCTGCTGGGCTTCGGCCTGAACACCGTGATGGACCGCGCCGCGCTGGACGCCTGGGGCTGGCGCATCCCGTTCTTCATCGGCTGCCTGATCGTCCCGGCCATCTTCGTCATCCGCCGCCAGCTGCAGGAGACCGAGGCCTTCAAGGCCAGCACGCACCGGCCGACCTTCCGTCAGACGCTGCAAGGCCTGGGCCTGCACTGGCGCGTCATCGGCCTGGGTACGCTGCTGGTCGTCATGACGACGGTGTCGTTCTACCTGATCACCGTCTATACGCCCACGTTCGGCAAGGCGGTGCTGAAACTGTCCACGACCGAGAGCCTGCTGGTGACGCTGGCGGTGGGGCTGTCCAACCTGCTGTGGCTGCCCGTCATGGGCGGCCTGTCGGACCGCATCGGCCGCGCGCCGGTGATGGTGGTGGCGACCGCGCTGACCGTGCTGACCGCCTACCCGATGATGGCCTGGCTGGTCAGCGGCCCCAGCCTTGGCCGCATGCTGGCGGTGGAGCTGTGGCTGTCCTTCTTGTACGCCAGCTACAACGGGGCCACCATCGCGGCGCTGACGGAGGTGGTGCCCGCGCATATCCGCACGGCGGGCTTCTCGCTGGCGTACAGCATCGCGACCGCGCTGTTCGGCGGCTTCACGCCGCTGGTGTGCACCTGGCTGATCGACACCACCGGCAACCGCGCGGTGCCGGGGCTGTGGATGTCCGGCGCGGCGCTGCTGAGCCTCGTGGCGACGCTGTGCGTCTACGGTTGGCGGGTGCAGCCGCGGCGCCAGGCTGTCGCAGCGCCGGCCTGAACGGTCCGGGATCGGGGTTGACCCTTAGGTGATGCCGCGCGGCGGGCCTGCGTGGCATGGACGATGTGCCGGGCGCGCAGTTTGCCGAGACTGTCCGGACGGCCATACGCCCCCGTCGAGGCGTGCGCCGCACAGGAGACAAACCCCATGAATCTGCGCCGCCACCTTGCCTGGGCGGGCGTTGCCATCCTTGGCGCCGTATCGTTTGCCACCGTGGCCCTGAGCCGCGGCGAGACGATCAGTGCGCTGTGGGTGGTGGCCGCCGCGCTGTGCACCTACCTGATCGCGTACCGCTACTACAGCCTGTTCATCGCGAACAAGGTGCTCGGGCTGGACGCCAATCGCCAGACGCCTGCCTGGAAGTACAACGACGGGCTGGATTACGTGCCGACGAACAAGCACGTGCTGTACGGCCACCACTTCGCAGCCATCGCCGGCGCTGGCCCGCTCGTGGGCCCGGTGCTCGCGGCGCAGATGGGCTACCTGCCGGGCCTGCTGTGGATCCTGGCCGGCGTCGTCTTTGCCGGCGCGGTGCAGGATTTCATCGTGCTGTTCATCTCCACGCGCCGTGACGGTCGGTCGCTGGGCGACCTCGTCAAGCAGGAGATGGGCACGGTGCCGGGGCTGATCGCGCTGTTCGGCGCGTTCATGATCATGATCATCATCCTTGCGGTGCTGGCGCTGATCGTCGTGAAGGCGCTGGCCGATTCGCCGTGGGGCCTGTTCACGGTCGCGGCGACCATCCCAGTCGCGCTGTTCATGGGCGTCTACCTGCGCTTCATCCGCCCGGGCCGCATCGGCGAGGTGTCGGTCATCGGCTTCGTGCTGCTGATGGCGGCCATCTTCGGCGGCCAGGCCGTCAGCGAGAGCCCGACGCTCGCACCGCTGTTCACGCTGACGCCGGTCAACCTGGTCTGGGCGCTGATCGCCTACGGCTTCATCGCCGCCTGCATTCCCGTGTGGCTGCTGCTGGCGCCGCGCGACTACCTGTCCACCTTCCTGAAGATCGGCACCATCGTCGCGCTGGCCATCGGCATCGTCATCGTCGCGCCGCCGCTGAAGATGCCGGCGCTGACGCAGTTCGCCGCCGGTGGCGGCCCGGTCTGGGCGGGGAACCTGTTCCCGTTCCTGTTCATCACCATCGCCTGCGGCGCGGTGTCGGGCTTCCATGCGCTGATCTCGTCGGGCACGACGCCCAAGCTGCTGGAGAACGAGACGCACGCCCGCTACATCGGCTACGGCGGCATGTTGGCGGAGAGCTTCGTCGCCGTGATGGCACTGGTGGCCGCCTCGTGCATCGAGCCGGGCGTCTACTTCGCGATGAACAGCCCGGCTGCGGTGGTCGGCAAGGATGTGGCGACCGTCGCGCAGACGCTGTCGACCTGGGGTTTCGTCGTCACGCCCGACATGCTGACGCAGACGGCCGCCGACGTCGGCGAGAAGACCATCCTGGCCCGGGCCGGCGGCGCGCCGACGCTCGCCGTGGGCATGGCCGAGATCCTGCACCAGGTCATCGGCGGCAAGGCCATGATGGCCTTCTGGTACCACTTCGCGATCCTGTTCGAGGCGCTGTTCATCCTGACCGCCGTGGACGCCGGCACGCGCGCCGGCCGCTTCATGTTGCAGGACCTGCTGGGCAGCTTCGTGCCTTCGCTCAAGCGTACCGAGAGCTGGGTGGCCAACCTCATCGCCACCGGCCTGTGCGTCGCGGCCTGGGGCTATTTCCTGTACCAGGGCGTCGTTGATCCGCTGGGCGGCATCAACACGCTGTGGCCGCTGTTCGGCATCGCCAACCAGATGCTGGCTGCCGTCGCGCTGCTGCTGGGCACGGTCGTCATCTTCAAGATGAAAAAGGACCGCTATGCGTGGGTGACGGCTGTTCCCGCGGCCTGGCTGCTTGTCTGCACGATGTCGGCTGGCTGGCTGAAGATCTTCTCGGCCGACCCCAAGCTGGGCTTCCTGGCGCACGCGGACAAATACGCTGCCGCGATTGCCGAGGGCAAGGTGCTGGCACCGGCCAAGACGCTGGACGCGATGTCGCGCGTCGTCTTCAACGACCGGCTGGATGCGGCGCTGTGCGCGCTGTTCATGGGCGTCGTGCTGAGCGTGCTGGTCTACAGCATCAAGACCATCCTCGCGGCGCGCCGCACCGGTCGCCCGACGGCCAAGGAAAGCGATTTCGTGCCGATGCCGGCGGAAGCCCAACATGCGTGAGCTGCGCCGTGACCTGGCCGAGGCCGGCCGCTACCTGACGCAGAGCCTGCGGCTGATGGTGGGCGTGCCGGACTATGGCTCGTACCTCGCGCACCATCAGGCGACGCATCCGGAGCGGCAGCCGATGACTTACGAAGAGTTCTTCAGGGAGAGGCAGGCGGCGCGCTACAGCGCGCGAGTCGGGAAGTGCTGCTGAGATCCAGTGGCAGAACGCCGGAGATGCCGGCTTTTCCTGACGACGCCTTGCCTGAAGGCTTACAGCGGCCTTGTTTCCGTGTCTCTTCGTTCTCTGCTCGCGGGGATCTTGGGCTGAGTCGCGACGGCGGCTCTGTGTGGTGCTGGGCTTGCCGTGAGTCCCGTCCTTCGCGCCGGACTCGCGGCAACCTCAGCACCGCGTCAATGAACCGGATCCCAACGATCCCAACCGGGTTGCCCAACCAACGGGAACCTGTGCTCGCCCGTCCACACAGTCACAACGTCGTACTTCGCTTCCTCACCATCGGCGGGTTCTTCGCAAAGTACTTCGCGATACCCGACGCCAGCGCGTCCACCAGCTTGTCCTGGTAGTCCGGGTCCGCCAGCTTCTTCTCTTCCTCTGGGTTGGAGATGAACGCCGTCTCCACCAGGATGCTCGGGATGTCCGGCGCCTTCAGCACCGCAAAGCCCGCCTGCTCCACCTTGGCCTTGTGCAGCTTGCCGACCTTGCCGATCTGCCCCAGCACCTCGCCACCCAGCTTCAGGCTGTCCTTGATCTGGGCCGTCGTGCTCATGTCCAGCAGCGCGCGCAGCACGTTGGCGTCGTTGGTGGCCGCACCGACATTGACGCCGCCCACCAGGTCGGCCGCGTTCTCCTTGTTGGCCATCCAGCGCGCGGCGGCACTCGTCGCCGCACCGTCGCTGAGCGCGAAGACCGACGCGCCGCGCGCCTGCGGCGTCAGGAACGCGTCGGCGTGAATGGACACGAACAGGTCGGCCTGCACGCGCCGTGCCTTGCGCACGCGGTCCTGCAGTGGCACGAAGAAGTCGGCATCGCGCGTCATCAGCACGCGGATGTTGGGGTTGGCTTCCAGCCGCTCGCGCAGCTTCAAGCCCACGGACAACACCACGTCCTTTTCCTTCAGACCGGAGGGGCCGACGGCGCCCGGGTCTTCGCCACCGTGGCCGGGGTCCAGCGCGATGACGATCAGACGGTCCATCGTGGCGGCCGCCGCGGCCGGCACTGGCGGGTGTGCGGGCCGGGTCTCGGGCGATGACGCCGGCTTGGGCGCCGCGGCTACCGGGGGCGGCACGGGCGCAGCGGCGGGCGGCGTGGGCGGGCGCTCGATCTTCTGGATCAGCTCCTCCAGCGCGTCGTTGACGGCGCTGGCCGCGGCCTCTGCGCGGTGCGCGGCGGCCGGCGGCTTGTTGTTCTCCTGGGCCAGCGCCACCAGCGGGTCGGCCTCCACGCGCGGGCGCAGGTCGAAGACGAGGCGATGCTTGTAGGCCGCCACCGGCGCGAGCGTGAAGATCTGCGGTGCGACGGCCTGCTTCAGGTCCAGCACGATGCGCACGACGGTGGGCGTGTTCTGGCCCACGCGCACGCCGGCGATGTAGGGGTCGTCGGCCTTGACCTTGCCGATCAGCTCGCGCAAGCCCGGACTGAGCGTGAGGCCGTCGACGTCGATGACGAGGCGATGCGGCGAGTCGACGAGGAAGTGTCTGGCCGCCAGTGCCTGGTCCGACTCGATCGTCACGCGCGTGTAGTCGGTCGCGGGCCACACGCGCACCGCGACGATGCTGGTCTGGCTGCCGGCAGCGAGCGATGTAGGCGCCTTCAGCAGCAGGGCCAACGTACCTAGCGTCGTGCGGCGCTTCACTTCAGCGCCTCCACGAGCCGGGCCTTGCCCACGGCGCGCACGCGCCGCGAGTCGTCCGGCAGCAGGTCGATGAAGAGCTGCAGGTCGGCCGGCGGCAACTGGCCCGCGGCTTTCTCGGGCCACTCGCAGAGCTTGAGGCCCGGCGCGGCGAACACATCGCGAAAGCCGGCGTCCTCCCACTCGCGCGGGTCGCCGAAGCGGTAGAAGTCGAAGTGGCTGGCCGTGCCTGCGCCGCCCGGCAGTTCGTAGCTTTCCATGACCGCGTAGCTGGGGCTCTTGATGCGGCCTTGCACGCCGAGCGCGCGCAGCAGCAGCCGCGTGAACGTCGTCTTGCCGGCACCCAGCGGGCCGTGCAGCTCGATCAGCGCGTCGGGGGAGGGGAGCAATGCCGCCGCGAGACGTTCGGCGGTCGCTTGGGCTGCGGCCTCGTCGGGCCATCGCGCTTCGGTTTCTAAAATCGCAGGCAAATGCAAGAGGTCCGGTCCACTGTCGATGCGCCCGCGCTGCTCAAGCGCTTGCGGGGCTGGGCTCGTGAGCTGGGATTCTCACAGATCGCCGTAGCCGATGTGGATCTGCGCAGCGCGGAGCCCGGGCTGCAGGCCTGGCTGGACGCGGGCCACCACGGCGGCATGCATTACATGGCCGCACATGGGTTGAAGCGCGCGCGGCCGGCCGAGCTGGTGCCGGGCACGCTGCGCGTTATCACGGCGCGCATGGACTACCTGCCGCGCAGCACCGAGCCTGGCTGGCAAGCCGTCGAGTGGGCCGGGCTGGCCACGCCGTCGCAGGCGCAGGTCTCGATCTACGCGCGTGGTCGGGACTATCACAAGGTGTTGCGCAACCGGCTGCAGAAGCTGGCCGAGCGGCTCGCCGCCGAGGTGGGCCCGCTGGGCTTCCGCGTGTTCACCGATTCCGCCCCCGTGCTGGAAGTGGAACTGGCGTCGCGCTCGGGGCTGGGCTGGCGCGGCAAGCACACGTTGACGTTGCACCGCGAGGCGGGCTCGATGTTTTTTCTAGGTGAGATCTTCATCGACCTCGCGCTGCCGCTGACCGAGCCGGTGACCGCGCACTGTGGCGAATGCCGCGCCTGCATCGACGTGTGCCCCACGGCCGCCATCACGGCGCCTTACCGCGTCGATGCGCGGCGTTGCATCTCCTACGTGACCATCGAGCATGACGGGCCCATCCCGGTCGAGCTGCGACCACTGATCGGCAACCGCGTCTACGGCTGCGATGACTGCCAGCTGGCCTGCCCGTGGAACAAGTTCGCGCAACCCGCCGTGCTGGCCGATTTCGACCCGCGCCAGGGCCTCGCAGGCACGTCGATCGCCGAGCTGCTGCGCTGGGACGAGGCGGAGTTCCTGCGGCGCACCGAGGGCTCGGCGATCCGTCGCATCGGTTTCGCGCGCTGGCGACGCAACCTGGCCGTCGCGGCCGGCAATGCGCTGCGTGTGCGGGACGACGCCGGTCTTCGGGCCGCGCTGGCGCAGGCGGGGCAGGGCGCCGATGACCTCGTGCGCGAGCACATCGACTGGGCGCTGGCCTGATCGTCGCTCGAGTACGCTGCCCACCCCTTTCGACCGGAACGCGACCCGCCCATGAAGAGCGCCCTCTTCGTTGACTTCGACAATGTGTTCTCTCAGCTGCGCCAGTTGCAGCCCGAGGCGGCCGAGCGCTTTGCCCGCCAGCCGACCGAGTGGCTGAACTGGTTGATCGCGTCGCTGGCGTTGCCCGAACCGCACGAGCCTGGCGCACGTCGGCGTTTGCTGGTGCGGCGCTGCTATCTCAACCCCAATTGGTACCAGAACTACCGCCACGCCTTCCTGCGCGCGGGCTTCGAGATCGTCGACTGCCCGCCCGTGACGCAGCAGGGCAAGACGAGCACCGACATCCACATGGTGCTCGATATCGTCGAGCTGCTGCAGCATGAAACGCACTACGACGAGTTCATCGTCTTCTCGGCAGACGCTGACTTCACGCCCGTGTTGCGCAAGCTGCGGCGCTACGACCGCCGCACCACGGTGCTGGCCATAGGCTTTCCGTCGGCGGCCTACCAAGCGTCGGCCGACCTGATGATCGACGAGCGTTTGTTCCTGCGGGAGGCGCTGGGCCTGGGGCAGCCCTCCGCGGAACTCGAACCTGTCGAGGCGCCCGCTGCGGAACCCTCGTTGCCGAGCGCCGTGGTGGCTGCAGCTGCCATGGTGCCTGTCTCGGCCGGCGTGGTGCCGCGGCCGGCCACACCGGCCGAGCTGGCGGACATCGCCTCGCGCATCTGGACCACGCTGGAGGCGTCGCCGGAGCCCGTCAGCGCCGGCAGGCTGGCGGCACAGCTGAGGCTGGAGCATCCCGCCGTCGTGGAGAACTGGAACGGCTGCGGCAGCTTCAAGGGGTTCTTCCGTTCGCTGGGCCTGTCGCGCGTGGTGTGGCTGAGCGGCTCCGGCGGACGCCTGGCCGATGCCACCCGGCACGACCTGGGCGAGGTGATGCCGGAGCAGGAAGCCGACTCACCGTGGGCCGGGCCGGACGGCAGCTTCGCGCTGATCCGCGAGGTCTGCACGCTGACCGGTGCGCCGATGCTGGCACCCCGCCACCTGCGGCAAGTCATTTCGACGCTGGCCGAGGAACTGGCCAATGCGCCGTTTGACCTGGCGACGACCACCCAGCGCGTCAGCGACCGCTGCCTGGACGACCTGGGCCTGCGCGTGCGGCGCCGCGACGTGACTTTCATCGTGCGCGGCATGCAGTTGAATGGTCACGTCTTTGGTCAGGGCCGCGATGACACGCTCACGCTGACGCAGCGGCTGCTGCATCAGATGCTGTTCCTGTGCGAGCGCGAACAGAAGCTGCTCACGGCAGGCGAGGCCGAACAGATCGCGCAATGGGTGGGCGCCGCTGACTCGCTGACCCGCTGATGTCCTGCAATGGCAGTCAACGGCCGGAGGGCCTGCTGCGCTATCGTGACAGCCTCGTTGTTGGAGCCTCCTGCATGTCCTTGCTTCGCCGTGCCTTGCTGCTGACCGTCGTCGCCGGCCTCGCCACGCCTGCCTTTGCCTTGCGCTACGAAGGCCAGGACTTCGCCGACACGTTGCCGCTGGGCGGCAGCACGCTGCAGCTCAATGGCGTCGGCGCCAAGGTGTTCGTCATGCGGTATTCGGCCTATGTCGCTGCGCTCTACCTGCCGCAGAAGGCCGGCACGGCCGAGGCGGTCTACGCGCAGACCGGCCCCAAGCGCGTGGAGCTGCGCATCACGATCCCCCTCGTGAAGGACGTGTCGACGCAGGAATTCGTCAAGGCGATCAACAAGGGCGTCAGCCGCAATTCCACGGAGGCCGAGAAGGCGGCGCTGGAGGAGCGCCTGAAGCAGTTCAACGCCGCCATCACCGAGGTCGGTCGCGTGAAGAAGGGGGACGTACTGGTCATCGACTACCTGCCGGCCCAGGGCGGCACGGTGCTGACCGTCAACGGCAAGGTGTGGGGCAAGCCGGTCGAGGGCCACGACTTCTACACGGCCTTCCTGAAGGTCTTCATCGGCGATCACAACAGCGACGGGAAACTGCGCGCCGGGCTGCTGGGTCAGCCGGCCCAGCCGGGCTAGCATCGCGCTCCTCAAACAAGAGGAGACCGACCCGATGCAACGCCGTTCCGTCCTCCAGGCCGCCGCGCTGGCCACGCTGAGCCCGCTCGCTCGGGCCGATGGTTACCCAGCCAAGCCCGTTCGCCTCATCGTGCCGTTCGCCCCGGGCGGTACGACCGACATCATTGCCCGCATCATCTCGGAGCGCATGCCCACGCTGCTGGGCCAGACGATGGTGGTGGACAACAAGGCCGGGGGTGGCGGCACGGTCGGCGCGACCGAGATTGTTCGCGCCGTGCCGGACGGCTACACGCTGGGCGTGGCGACGGTGTCGACGACGGCGGCCAACCCCGCCATCAACCCCAGGATCACCTACAACCCGCTGACCGACTTCACGCCGATCATCAACGTCGCGGCCACGCCTAACATCATCGCGGTGCACCCGAGCTTTCCGGCGAGGGACTACAAGGGCTTCCTGGCCGAGCTCAAGAAGAACCCGGGCAAGCACAGCTACGCCACGTCCGGCACCGGCGGCATCGGCCACCTGCAGATGGAGCTGTACAAGTCGCTCGCCGGCGTGTTCGTGCTGCACATCCCGTACCGCGGCGCGGGGCCGGCGCTCAACGACACGGTGGCCGGCCAGGTGCCGATGATCTTCGACAACCTGCCGTCGGCGCTGGCCTTCATCAAGGACGGCCGGCTCATTCCCATCGTCGTGGCCGCGCCGCAGCGCGTCGCCGCGCTGCCCAACGTGCCGACCTTCAAGGAGGTGGGGCTGGAGCCCGTCAACCGGATGGCCTACTACGGCATTCACGGCCCCAAGGGGCTGCCCAAGGAGGTCGTGGACAAGGTGCATGCCGCGATGAAGAAGGCTGTCGAGATCCCCGACGTGAGAAAGCGCATCGAGGACACCGGCTCGCTGATCCTGGCCAACACGCCGGCGGAGTTCGCCGCGCAGATTGCCGCGGAGTTCGAGGTCTACAAGAAGGTCGTGGCCCAGCAAAAGTTGAAGCTTGACTGACCCCGCGATCGAGTCCTTCATCGAAGCGCTCTGGCTGGAAGACGGTCTGAGCGCCAACACGCAAGCGGCCTACCGGCGCGACCTGGTGGCGCTGGCCCGGTGGCTGGCGCCCACGCCACTGGACGCGTGCACCGAGGCGCAGCTGTTCGAGTACGCAGTAGCCCGACCCGCCGCCAAGGCGACCAGTGCGAACCGGCGGCTGTCGGTCTTCAAGCGCTATTTCCGCTGGGCGCTGCGCGAGGGGCGCATCACGGCGGACCCGACGCTCAAGCTGACCGCCGCCCGCCAGCCGCTGCGCGTGCCCAAGCTGCTCAGCGAGGCGCAGGTGAGCGCGCTGCTGGCTGCGCCAGACGTCAACACGGCGCTCGGCCTGCGCGACCGCGCGATGCTGGAGCTGATGTATGCCAGCGGGCTGCGCGTTAGCGAACTGGTGACGCTGAAGAGCGCGCACGTCGCGTTTAAGGACGCCGTGCTGCATGTCACCGGCAAGGGCAGCAAGAGCCGCCTCGTGCCCTTCGGAGAGCATGCGCGCGACTGGATGACCCGCTACCTGCGCGAGGCCCGCCCTGAGATCCTGGCTGGCCAGAGCAGCGATGACTTGTTCGTCACCGCGCGCGGTGCCGGCATGACGCGGCAGATGTTCTGGACGCTGATCAAGCGGCATGCGCTGACGGCCGGCATCACGGTGCCGCTGTCGCCCCACACGCTGAGGCACGCGTTCGCGACACATCTGCTCAACCATGGTGCGGACCTGCGTGCGGTGCAACTCCTTCTGGGGCATGCCGACCTGTCCACGACGCAGATCTACACCCATGTGGCGCGCGAGCGCCTGAAGGCGCTGCACGCGCAGCACCATCCCAGGGGCTGACCCCCCCCTCGCCCAGCCTCGCTCCGCTACACGCGGGCGACTCTCGTCGGTCCCCGCGGGGACGCCGATCCTTGCGACGCTGAGCCGCAGGCACCGCCGTCACGGGCCGGCTTGGGAGTAGCAAGGTAATCGGCCCCCACTACGCGGGTCGACGATGCGCTGCCCAGGACCAGGCACGGTTTTCGCGGTTCGGGTTGTGCCGCGGCTTCGTTCGCTCTGTTGGTTTCAAGCTGTCTGCCGCCCACAACATGGGTCTGCGCAGGCGCGACGCCGCGGCGCAAACTCCGCCGCCATCAAAACTTCACAAGAGTTCCCATGCAAGCCATCCGCCTGTCACCCACTGCCCTGGCCGTTGCCTGTCTCGTCGCTGCCTCACCCGCGCTTGCCCAGGAGGCCACCAGCCTCGAACGCGTCAGCGTCGTCGGCTCGCGCAGGACGCTGCCGGCCGCCTCCAGCACCGACACGCTGGTGCCGGTCGACATCTACTCGATGAACAAGGCGGCCGAGGGCGGCGGTCAGTTCGACCTGGCGCAGACGCTGCAATACCTGTCCCCGTCCTTCAATTCCACGCGGCAGACCGGCGCGGACGGCGCCGACCTGATCGACTCCGCCTCGCTGCGCGGCCTGGGCTCCGACCAGACACTGGTGCTCGTCAACGGTAAGCGCATGCACACGGTCGCGCTGGTCAACATCTTCGGCGCCCGCAACCGAGGCGCCACGGGCACCGACCTGAACACCATCCCGTTGCTGGCCATCGACAACGTGCAGGTGCTTCGCGATGGCGCGGCAGCGCAGTACGGCTCCGACGCGATTGCCGGCGTCATCAACATCCAGCTCAAGAAGAAGCCGGGCTGCGAGGCCGTGGCCGGCTACGGCCAGTACTCGGCCGGTGACGGCAAGAACTACCTCGCCACGGCCTACTGCGGCGTCAAGCTCGGCGACGGCACGCTGGGTGTCACCGGCGAGTGGCAAGACCGCGGCCGCTCCAACCGCGCGCGGCCGGAAGACTTCCCCCGCATCATTGGCGACACGAAGGTCAAGAACAAGACGCTGTACCTGAACGGCGAGTTCCCGATCACCGGCACCGACAAGCTCTACGTGACGGCCGGCGCGCAGAACCGCGATGCGTCCTCGGCCGCCTATGGCCGCGGCGGCGTGGACTCCAGCGACATCCCATTGCGCAACTCGGCGGCGATGTACCCGGACGGCTTCGTGCCCTTCATCAACGGCACCATCGAGGACCGGGCGCTGATCGTCGGCTGGCGTTCGCAGGTGGCCGGCTGGGACACCGATCTGTCGCAGACCTACGGCTCCAACCGGCTGCACTACGACGTTTCGAACACGTTGAACGCGTCCATTGCCAACAAGGACCTACTGGCTGGCGGCAAGGGCATCAGCCCGGACCATTTCGACGCCGGCGGCTTCGAGTTCAAGCAGGCGACGACCAACTTCGACGTGAGCCGCTTCTTTCCCGAGCTGCTGGGCGGCAGCAACATCGCGTTCGGCGCCGAGTACCGTTCGGAGCGCTACAACATCTTTGCCGGCGAGCCCGGCTCCTACATCGATGCCGATGGCCTGAATTTCGGCGGCAATGCGGGCAGCCAGGGCTTCCCCGGCTTCCAGCCCGCTGACGTGACGAACCGCCGGCGCAACAGCTATGCGATCTACGGCGACTGGGAAGCGAGCCTCTCGCCGGTGTTGACGATCGACGCCGCGTTGCGCGCCGAGCACTACAGCGACTTCGGCTCCAGCACCACCGGCAAGCTCTCAGGCAGCTACAAGTTGACGCCGGAATGGCTGTTGCGCGGTGCGGCAAGCACGGGTTTCCGTGCGCCCAGCCTGCAGCAGCTGTATTTCTCGTCCACGTTCACCGACTTCATCGGTGGCCGGCCGGTGCCGGTGCAGCTCGCGCCCAACGGCAGCGCCATCACGAATGCGGCTGGCGTGCCGCCGCTGAAGCAGGAAAAGTCCAAAAGCTTCTCGCTGGGCACGACCTTCAAGGCCGGGCGCGACTTCGACTTCACGGTGGACCTCTACCAGATCAACATCCGCGACCGCATCGTGCTGTCGGGCCGCTTCGACGCCAACAACTATCCCGAGCTGGCGCCGCTGCTGAACAGCCTGGGCGTCGAGCAGACGGCCTTTTTCGTCAACTCGGTCAACACGCGCACCCGCGGGTTGGACCTGACGGCGGCGTACCGCAACAAGCTCGGTGCAGGGCAGCTGAACACCTTCCTCGCGCTGAACGTCAGCCGCACGCGCGTCACGGCCGTCAATGCGCCGTCCAAACTGCAGCAGTTCACCGATGTGCTGCTGTCCGAGAAGGAGCGGCTCTATATCGAGCAGGGCGGCCCGCGCGCCAAGGCGACGCTGGGCTTCGAGTACAGCCAGGGCGCCTGGACGGGCGAAGCCAAGGTCATCCACTTCGGCAGCCAGACGCTGGGCACGTTCGACGGCCCGCCGGTGCCCAATGCGTACTACAAGCCCAAGACCTCGATGGACCTGGGCCTGTCGTGGCAGGTCACGCCCGCGCTGAAGTTCAGCGTGGGTGGCAACAACGTCTTCAACGTCAAGCCCACCAAGCAGGACCCGAACGAGACCGACAACAGCTTCCTCTATGAGAGCGTGCAGTTCGGCCTGAACGGGGCGTCCTACTACGCGCGGGCGCACTACCGGTTCTGACCGCGTCCCGGACAATCAGGGCGGATGGACCACAGTTTTCTCTCCGCCCTGATCCTGTTGCTGCTGGTGCTGGACCCGCTCGGCAGCCTGCCCATCTTCATTCCCATCATGCGGTCGGTGCCGCCGGAGCGCCGCACGCGCGTCGCTTTGCGCGAGGTGGGCATCGCCTTCAGCGTGCTGCTGGCGTTCATGTTCCTTGGCGACAGCTTCCTGCAGGTCATGCACCTTTCGGAGCGGTCGCTGGAGGTGGCCGGTGGGGTGATCCTGATGATCATCGCCATCCGCATGATCTTCGGCAGCTCCGGCGAGTCGGCCTACGGGCTGGAGCCCGGGCGTGAGCCGTTGATCTTCCCGCTGGCCGTGCCGCTGCTGGCCGGGCCTTCGGCGATGGCGACGGTGCTGCTGCTGGCGTCCCGCCAGCCGGACCGCATCGCCGAATGGGTCGGTGCGCTCAGCGCCGCGATGCTGATCTCGGGGCTGACGCTGGTGTTGGCCGACCGTATCCGCAAGCTGCTGGGGGACTCGGTCGTCTCTGCCATCGAGAAGCTGATGGGCCTCGTGCTGACGGCCATCGCCGTCGAGATGGTGCTCGCCGGCCTGAAGCGCTATTTCATCGGCGGGCTCTGACCGGGGTCAAGCCCGACAGCCCGGCGGGCTACTTGTTCTTCTTGGCTTCCTTGCCCTTCGGAATGACCGCGGTCATGGGCGCTACCGGCCGGTCGCTGCCTGCTGCTTTGCCCGGGCCGGTGTCCTTCTTCGGCTTCTTCGCCATCTTGTTGCTGCGCTGCTCTGTATTGGCCATGGGATCTCCGTGTGGGGTGAGAAGAAGCGGATAGCTGCGACTATGCCTCAGCGTCGTACGACGTCTTCGCGGCGCTGGCCTCCCATTCACGGGCGGTGATGTCATAGCGCTTGCAGTCCATGTCGTACCAGCGGCCGATGCCGGTGAACTGCATGCCGAGCCGTTCCATGACGGTCGATGAGGCGGCATTCGCCGGGTCGCACACGGCGCACACCCGCTCCGGCTTCAGCGTCGCAAAGGCCCAGCCGACCATGTGCCGCGCGGCCTCGCTGGCATAGCCCTGGCCCCACGCGTCGCGACGTAGGCGCCAGCCGGTTTCCAGCGGGCCGGCGGGGTCGCGGTTGAGGTGCTGGATGCAGCCGCTGCCAATGAAGGCGCCGTCTTCGCGCCGGATGAAACCCCACCACGAGTAGCCGAACTCGGCCCAACGGGACTTCACTTTGTCGATCATCCGCTGCGTGTCTGCCAGCGTGTCCGGCCGGCCGGTTATGTAGCGCATGACCTCCGGGTCGCGGTTCACCTCGTGCAGGCCATCCAGGTGGCGGTCATCCAGGGGCTCCAGCCGCAGTCGGGGCGTCAAGAGGATGGTCATGTGGAGGTCGTCGTGGGCAGCAAAACGTCATTGTCCCCAGCCAGTTCTCGCCATTCGAAAGTCACTTTTTATCTTGTGAAATGCACCCATGCTGCGTCGCCGCAATTTTTCTCATTATGGTGAATGTGATTTCATTATTTGGAAGTTGCAAGTTAACTTGTTGATTTTAATGAATAAGATTTTGTGTCTTCTATAAGACTTTGATAGCCGCAAAGCGGGCTGTGAAGACTACGCTTGTTCCATCTGCCGTTGATGTTCTTCAAGGAGTTGCCATGACCCGCCTGACCCGTGACCAACAAGCCGCCGCCCTCGAAAAGGACTGGGCCGAGAACCCGCGCTGGAAAGGTATCCAGCGCGGCTACAGCGCCGCCGACGTCGTTCGGCTGCGCGGTTCCGTCACCATCGAGCACACGCTGGCGCAGCGCGGTGCCGAGAAGCTGTGGGCGCTCGTCAACACCGAGCCCTTCGTCAATGCCCTCGGTGCGCTGACCGGCAACCAGGCCATGCAGCAGGTCAAGGCCGGGCTGAAGGCCATCTATCTGTCGGGCTGGCAGGTGGCGGGCGACGCCAACAGCAACGGCGAGATGTACCCCGACCAGTCGCTGTACTCGGTGGACTCCGTGCCCAAGGTCGTCCGCAAGATCAACGCGACGTTCAAGCGCGCGGACGAGATCCAATGGAGCGAAGGCAAGGACGACATCGACTACTTTGCTCCCATCGTGGCCGATGCCGAAGCCGGCTTCGGCGGCGTGCTGAATGCCTTCGAGTTGATGAAGGCCATGATCGAGGCCGGGGCCTCGGGCGTGCACTTCGAAGACCAGCTCGCGAGCGCCAAGAAATGCGGCCACATGGGCGGAAAGGTGCTGGTGCCCACGCGTGAAGCCGTCGCCAAGCTCGTCGCTGCGCGCCTGGCAGCCGACACGATGGGTGTGCCCACAGTGCTCGTGGCCCGTACCGACGCCGAAGCCGGCGACCTCGTCACCAGCGATATCGACGACAACGATAAGCCCTTCTGCACCGGCGAGCGCACCGTCGAAGGCTTCTACCGCACCCGCAACGGGCTGGATCAGGCCGTGAGCCGCGGCCTGGCCTACGCGCCTTATGCCGACCTGATCTGGTGCGAGACCGGCAAGCCCGACCTGGCCTACGCCAAGGCCTTTGCCGAGGCCATCCACGCCAAGTTCCCGGGCAAGCTGCTGGCCTACAACTGCTCGCCCAGCTTCAACTGGAAAAAGAACCTGGACGACGCGACGATCGCCCGCTTCCAGCGCGAGCTGGGCGCAATGGGCTACAAGTTCCAGTTCATCACGCTGGCCGGCTTCCACAGCCTGAACTACTCGATGTTCAACCTGGCCCACGGCTACGCGCGCAACCAGATGAGCGCCTTCGTGGAGCTGCAGGAGGCCGAGTTCGCCGCCGCGGAGAAGGGCTTCACCGCCGTCAAGCACCAGCGCGAGGTCGGCACGGGCTACTTCGACGCCGTCACCACCACCATCGAAGCCCAGGCCTCCACCGCGGCGCTGAAGGGCTCCACGGAGGACGAACAGTTCTTCGACGCCAAGCACGGTTGACGCATCCCCGTTGATCAGAGTCAGCTTCAACTCCTGACTTTTGGGCTCGCCGCTGGCGAGCCTTTTTTTCGCGGCAGCGAGGTGTCACGGTGCCGTCATGTTTTTGTCAAACACTGGCTGCCATGAACAACACAACAACAACAAAGTTCAACGCTGCCGCGCGGCTGGGCGCCTGGTGGGCCCGGCGGCGGGAGCCGGCGCGGCGCGAGGCGCTGCGCAGGCGCTGCCGGTCGGCCACTCTGGCCGCGATGCAGATTCCCGAGGCGGTGCGCGCCGCCTGGGCCCATCACGGCGGCGATGAGTTTCCCGGCCTGCGTCTCGACGGCGACACCTGGCTGCGCTGCACGCTGGGCCTGGCGCAGTTCTTCGAGGCCTGCCGTCTTCAACCCGGAGCATGCGCGCTCCCGAGCAAGGCCGCCGATTCGGTCTGGCATGTCTGGCTGGCGCTGGACCCGCAGGGGCTCGCGGCCTGGCAGCAGCGCTGCTTCGGCCGCGTCGTCGACCATCGGGAGGCGCAGGGGCTCGGGGTACCGCTCGACGAGGCGCTGGCGCGTACGTGGGTAGGCGCCTGCCGCAGCGAAGGGGTGAGCCCGCTGGGGCCGCGGCTGCCGCTGCTGTTCGCGCTCGATGGCCTGCTGGGGTTGCCGACCGGCTGGGCCTACCGGCATGAGGCCGGGCAGCTCGTGCACCGGCAGATCGACGGCTTCGGTCGCGCCGGCGGCAGCGCCGTCGTTCATGCCGCCGCCGGCGGCGGCAGCCTCGTCGCGCTGGGCCTGCTGAGCCACGCCGAGTACCAGGCGCTGCGGGCCCGCCGGGAAGGTGACAGCGGCAGCGTCGACGGGGACTTCTCCGCCAGCACCGGCGAAGCCGGCAGCGGCGATGGCGGCTGTGACGCAAGCAGCGACGGCGGCTGCAGCGGCGGTTCGAGCTGCGGCTCCAGCTGCGGCGGCGGTGGCGACTGAGCTGCCGCCCGCGACCGGCACTGGTCCCGGCAGGCCGTCGACAATGCGCCGGTCATGACGCCTCCCACCTCGTTGCTGACGCCCCGCATGGCGGGCGTCCTCGACCGCATCCACCGTGCCAACCGGCCGGCCTTTCACACGTTGACGCCCCGCGAGGCGCGCATCGCCTACCGCATGGGTGCCGAGATCCTCGACCTGCCGCGCGCACCGCTGCCGCGGGTGCAGGATCTGCAGGTGGCCGGCCGGCCCGCGCGGCTCTACGCGCCCAGCGATGCACGACTGCCCGTGCTGCTCTACCTGCACGGTGGCGGCTTCACGATCGGCGACCTGGAGACGCATGACAGCCTGTGCCGCCAGCTCAGCCTGCGCAGCGGCGCCGCGGTCGTCGCGCTGGACTACCGGCTGGCACCCGAGCACCGCTTTCCGGCCGCCGTCGACGATGCCTGGGCCGCGCTGGCCTGGCTGCACGACCACGCGGCGTCGCTCGGGCTGGACGGCGATCGGTTGGCGGTCGGCGGCGACAGTGCCGGCGGCACGCTGGCTGCGAGCTGCGCCTTCTTCGCCCGCGACCGCGGACTGCCGCTCGCGCTGCAGCTGCTCATCACGCCCGGCACGGCCAGCGGGGCCGATACCGCGTCGCACCGGCTGTTCGCCAACGGCTTTCTGCTCGATGCCGCCGGCATCGACTGGTTCTTCGGCCACTACATCGACCGCAGCCTGCGCCATGATTGGCGCTTCGCGCCGCTGGAGGCTGACGACCACGCCGGCCTGGCGCCTGCCTGCGTCGTGCTGGCTGAATGCGACCCGCTGGTCGACGAGGGGTTGGCCTATGCCGACATGCTGCGCGCCGCCGGCGTGGCGGTGGAACTGGAGCTTTTTCGCGGCGTGACGCACGATTTCATCAAGATGGGCCGCCACATTCCCGAAGCTTTGACGGCGCTCAATGCCTGCGCCGTCGTCATGAAGAAGCATCTGCAGCCATGAAACGCACCGACTTCCGCCACCTGGAACCCCTGCGCGTGCGCGGGGCCGAGATCGATGCCCAGGGCATCGTCTTCAACGGCCATTACCTCGGCTATGTCGATGCCGCGCTCAGCGGCTATTGGCGGGCGCTGGCTGTGCCCTATGCCGAGACGATGCGCAGCCTGGGGGGCGACTTCTTCATGCGCCGCTCCCTGCTGGACTACCGCGGCCAGGCCCGCCATGACGACCGGCTGGACGTGGGCATCCGCTGCCGGGAGTTCGGCAACAGCTCCATGATGATGGACGCCGCGGTCTTCCACGGCGACAAGATGCTCGTGCAGGCGGAGCTGATCTACGCCTTCGCCGACCCCGCCACGCAGACGCCGCTGCACCTGCCCGACGTGCTGCGCAGCCTCATCCAGGACTTCGAGGCCGGCCGGCCGGTCGTCGACGTGGCCCTGGGCGCCTGGGCTGAACTGGGCGAGCCGGCTACGGCGATCCGGCGCCAAGTGTTCATCGAGGAGCAGCACATCCCCGCCGACATGGAATGGGACAGTGCCGACGCCGGCTGCCAGCACGCGCTCGCGCGCAATCGCTTCGGCAAGCCACTGGCCACCGGCCGGTGGCTGGAGCATGTGCCGGGCGTCGCCAAGATCGGCCGCATGGCCGTGTTGCGCGCGATGCGCGACACCGGCATCGGCCGCCAGGTGCTGGACGCCTTGATGGCCGAGACCCGCCGCCAGGGCTACCGAGAGGTGCTGCTGCATGCGCAGCTGTCCGCCGAGAGCTTCTACCTGCGTGCCGGCTTCCAGCGCCGGGGTGAGCCGTTCGACGAAGCCGGCATCCGGCATGTGGAGATGGTCCGCGCGCTCTGACAGCCTCGGTCTGGTTCCGCTGAAAACTGTCTTGAGCTAGTCCCCCAGGGAGCTCCGGCCGGCGGAAGCAAGACTCCTAAATTGCCTTGAGCCACGGAGCCTTGGTGCGCTAGCAACTCTAAGAAGGTTGTCTTGAGCTATCGCCTGCAAGCACTTGTAGGGCGCCGGGGGGTAAGCGGCCGGCGATGTCACCTTGACAGGTCAGCGCACCGTCGCATCGGCCTCTAGGTTACGGCCGGCTGTACGACGACGCATTTCAGCCGGGTAGCTCTCGAACCCAAGCGATGCATATAGCGGTCGTGCGTCTGCTGTGGCGCCCAAGTTGAACTCGCGGACTCCGAGGGCTTCGCATTGGGCGAGGACCCGGTTTACGAGCGAACGCGCGATGCCCTGGCGGCGCCATGAATCGTCGGTGAACACATTGACGATGCGCGCCATTCGGCCACTTGGATTGGCCCTAGTTGGACCCCAGTCGAGAAGAACTGCGCCTGCGCCGCCTACGACGCCGCCCTGGATGACCGCAAACCAACCGATGTAGATGCCCGACTCAATGCGCGTCCCAACCCACGCCGCGTATCCAGCCTGTCGCTCGACATTGGGCATCGCGTAGTGCCCATGTGCAGCAATCTGCTCGGCGTCAGCGGCGGCGACTGACCGCATGTCCCACGCTTGTTGCATGTCCCGTTCTCGCTACTACTTGTGTCGCCAGACCTTGACCGCCGAGATGACGAGGATGGCGGCCAGCGCGGGCAGCAGTACGCCGTCCGGAACCACGCCAAGCAGTTGTCCACCAACCGCTGCGCCGACGACTGAGCCGACGGCCATGGCGAGTACGAAGCGACGGTTGTGGTGCAGCACCTCGAAGGCGATGTCCCGACTGAAGCGGATGAAGCCGACCACCATCGTCGGTAGGCTGATGGCCACCGACAGGCTTCCAGCGAGCTTGATGTCAGCGCCGAAGAGAAGGATGAGGGTGGGGATGAGGAGCTCGCCGCCCGCCACGCCCATCACTGCAGCGACGACGCCAATGACGAAGCCAGCCACCAGCCCGGCCACAACCTGAGCCGGGCCATGCAGCAACGCGCCATCCGAGTGGACGCCATGCGCGAACACCAGCACCACCGCGATGGCGAGCAGCATGATGCTGATGACCTGGTAGAGCCGCCGGTTGCTCAGCTTGGTTGCCCATCCCGCACCCAGCCATGCGCCGACCAGACTGCCGGCCAGCAGGTTGACGATGCTGGGCCAGTTCGCCGCAATCTCGTGCGCCGGTACGGTGCCCATGCGGAAGAACAAGGCGCTGGTGACCACGATGAGGCTCATGGCCTTGTTCAGGATGACCGCGTGAAGCGCGACGAAGCCGAACAGGCCAATGAGGATGGGCAGACGGAACTCGGCACCGCCCAGCCCGATGAGCCCGCCCAGGATGCCGACGGCAGCGCCGGCAAGGGAGGCGCTCAGTATGCGTCCGGGCATTACGTCCCGACGCATCTCACGGCTATGCAAAGAAGTCTGGCAGACTCAATCTCCTAATCGGATAGGGAGGACTTCATGCGCGTGTTGCCACGAGTCGGAATAGCTGCGATTTGCATGGCGAGCGCACCATGCTTCTCCCAATCCGGTGAGGCGGCCTCATGCGAGGCACTGCTCAAAGAAGTAGCACCGGTGGCTATTCAGATGCCGTACCGCGAGTTCGATCAGTCTCCGAACGGGTTTCGTAAGCTTGGCAACTGCTGGTTGGAGTCGGCCCGACTGCTCAAGCGTTACGCAGACAAGCAGGCGTACGAGGCGCGTGCCGTCCGTTGGCATCTGGCGCAGGCACTAGCGATGAGTGGCGACGCGTCGGCAGCAGCCGAGTCGGCACTACTGTCACTGAATCCACCAGAACTGGAGCAGAAATCCAGCTTCAGCTGGAACACCTATGCGCTCGCAACAATTGCGTTCCTGCGGAACGACCGCGCAGCATTTGACACGCAGTTGGAGGCGCAGCGCGCTGCAGCCGAAAAGCATCCAGAAAACCAAACCAATCTAAACGTCCTGAAGAACTTGGCGAGCTGTTTTGGTAAGCCTTACGCGGACTCGTACCCGGTATGCCGAACGGCGCCTTAGAGCACCGTCAACGCCATGAGCTGTTCGGATGCCACGTGTGGGGCAGCAAATCGCCGATTCGACTGGCCGGCTTCGTAGGCAGCCGATCCAGCACATCGCGCAGATACGCATACGGATCAAGCCCGTTGAGCTTGGCCGATTGGATGAGGCTCATCACTGCCGCGGCTCTCTTGCCCGCACGCAAGCTGCCGGCGAAGAGCCAGTTCTGCCGCCCCAGCGCAATGGGTCGGATGCGGTTCTCCACCCAGTTGTTGTCGATGGGCAGGTCGCCGTCATCGAGGTAGCGGGTCAGCGCCGCCCAGCGCTTGAGGCTGTAGTCGATGGCCCTGGCGGTGGCTGAGCCATCCGGCACGCGCTGGCGCTGCTGCCGCAGCCACTGGTTCATTGCATCGGCCAGCGGCCGGGCTGCTCGGCGGGCTTCAAGCCTGGCTTGGCTGTCGGCGTTGGCCGCAGCTCGCTCCACCTCGTAGAGTTGGCCGAAGAACTTCAGCGCCTGCTCGCCGACCTGACTGCCGTGGTTGGCCCAGAGCTCATGGAACTTGCGCCGCGCGTGCGCCATGCAGCCGACTTCAGTCACGCCCAGCTCGAAGCAAGCCTTGTAGCCTGCGAAGTCGTCACAGACGAGCTTGCCTTGCCAAGCCGGCTTGCTTGGCGTCCCGGGCAGCCCGAGGAAGTCGCGTGCGTGCTGGCCGCCACGGCTGTCGGCGAAGTCGAAGACGACGGCCTGCAGCGGGCTGAACTGCGTGGTGCAGTAGCTCCATAGGTAGGCGCGGTGTGTCTTGCCGTTGCCGGGCTTGAGCATGGCCACCGGCGTCTCGTCGGCATGCAGAACGGGCTGGCGCAGCAGTTCCGCAGCCAACGCGTCCACAAGCGGCTGCAGCTGCACGCCGCACTCGCCGACCCACTGCGCAAGTGTGGAGCGAGCGATGACGTGGCCGGCACGCTCGAAGATCGCCTCCTGCCGGTACAGCGGGAGGTGGTCCAGGTACTTGGCGATCAGCACCTGGGCCAGCAGGCCGGTCGTCGGCAAACCCTTGTCGATGATGTGCGGGGCGACTGGCGCTTGCACGATCCGCTCGCAGCACTTGCACACCCACTTGCCGCGGATATGGCGCTCAACCGTGAAGACGCCGGGCTGGTAGTCGAGCTTCTCGGCGACGTCTTCGCCGATGCGCTGCATGGCTTGGCCGCAGCCACAGGTGGTGTTCTCCGGCTCGTGGCACACGTCGCGGCGCGGCAGATGCGGCGGCAGCTTCTCGCGGCGGGGTTGTTGCCGATCACCAGCGGCGCGACCTGGCTGCAGCGCCTCAATCTCGGCGGCCACGGCCGCCAGGTCGCTGTCCAGCGTCTCGTCCAGCAGGCTCTTCTGCTCAGCGCTGAACCTCTCGCTCTGCGCTGCGAACTTCAGCCGCTTGAGGATGGCGTTCTCGTGCGTGAGCTTCTCGATGACGGCCTGCTTGAACGCGGCATCGGCGCGTGCGGCCCGAAGGGCATCGCGCAGTTGATGGGCATCGAGCGAGTCGAGGTCGTCGGCAATCACGAGTGGTGATGCTGCCCGCCGTGCACCTCGCCGCCCATCGGCAGATGCCGCAATGGACGCGGAGCTACAGCAGCGTGATGACGCCGGCCTCGCCGACGTGCTGCCAGGGCAGGCCGAGCACCAGGGCGTCGAACTGAGTGCGGCTCAGGCTCAGCGTGCCGGTCACGTCGCGGGGCCAGACGAAGCGGCCCGCGTTGAGGCGGCGAGCTGCCAGCCACACGCCGATGCCGTCGTGCACGAGCACCTTCATCCGGTTGGCCCGGCGATTGACGAACAGGTAGGCGTGGTGGGGCCGGGCAGCACCGAAGACGGCGACAACGCGGCGCAGGGCGGCCTCGGTGCCGGCTCGCATGTCCAGAGGCTCAACCGCCAGCCACAGCGCGTCGACCCGGATCAACGCAGCATCTCGCGCAGCCAAGCGGCACAGGCCGTAGCGCCACTCATCGGCCAGCGCACGCGGACGTGGACCAGGCCGCGCTGCAGCTCCAGTTCGATGGATTGCGGCGGATCAGATGGCGGGACTTCCGCGACGACCGACACGGGGACGAAGGCGGGGTGAGCGTCCAGGGACACCACCTTTCGCGCTGATAGCGATCGCGTGAACATGGCGTCCACCTGATTTTGGTGGACACCTATGCATCCCAATAGTCGGCCAGGCGCGAGGCGCGTGCATTCGGCGGAGTTCAAGGCGAAGGTCCTGGCGCAGTGCGCGCAGCCCGGCGCGTCGATCGCTGCGGTGGCGATGACCAACGGACTGAACGCGAACCTGGTGCGCAAGTGGCTGGCGGGCCGAGGCCTGAAGCGCGAGGGCCTGACGCAGTCCGGCGCAGGCCGGCCGGCGATGTCGCTGGGCGCTGCCGCGCCAGCGTCGTTGCCGGCGATGCGCTTCGTGCCGGTGGAACTGGCTGACACGAGCCGCGGCGATGACGCGGGCGTGGTCCCAGGCCCTGCGCCCACGACCGAAGCGGCGCACATCGAGGTCGAACTGCGCCGCGGCGCAGCGAGTCTGGCCGTGCGATGGCCGGCATCCCAAGCGAGCGGCTGCGCGGGCTGGTTGCGTGAGTGGGCCGGCGTGCTGCTGCAGGGATGAGCCGACCATGATCCGCATCGATGCGCTGTGGCTGTGCACGCAGCCGCAGGACATGCGCGCCGGCGCCGAGCGGCTGCTGGCGACGGTGGTGAACACGGTGGGCGGCGCTACAGCCCATCACGGTTACCTGTTCGCCAATGCGCGGGCCACGCGGCTGAAGCTCGTGGTGCACGACGGCTTCGGGGTGTGGTGCGCGACGCGGCGACTGCACGCCGGGCGCTTCGTGTGGGCGAGCACAGCCACGGCCGGCGCGGCGCCGCTGCAGCTGACGGCGCCGCAGTTCGAGGCGCTGGTGGTGGGGCTGCCATGGCAGCGGCTGCCCGAGCTGGGGGTGATCCGTCGTGCGTGAGCTCGACGTCGCAGTCGTGACCGTGATCGTGTCGATGATCGCAACGGTGCTTGCGCCAATGGTGAGGGCGTGGCGCAGGCGGCAAGATGCCGGACATGCTGGGTCTGAGCGACATGCCCGATATCGACGAGCGAGCGCTGCCGGCGCCGGTGCAAGCGGCACTGGCGCAGATGCGCCAGTACATCGAGCGCCAGGCCCACGAGATCGACCAGCGGGGCGCCGAGATCGAACGCCGGGACGACGAGATCCGACGCCGGGACGCCGAGATCGAGCGCAAGCAAAAAGAGATCGCCTGGCGCGATACCCAGCTGGAGAAGATCAAGCTCGAAGTGGCCCGGCTCAAGCGCTGGCAGTTCGACGCCAAGAGCGAGGCGATGACGGCGCAGCAGCGCGCGCTGTTCGCCGAGACGCTCGCGGAGGACGAGGCCGACTTGCGCGCGAAGCTGGCGGCGCTACAGGGCAAGCTGCCCGCCACGCCGGCGGTTCCCAAGGATCCGCTGCGGCGGCCGCGCCGCCAGGCGCTGCCCGAGCATCTGCAGCGCGTGGAGCACCGCCATGAGCCGGCCGACACCGCCTGCCCCAACGCGGGGTGCGGCGCGCCGATGCAGCGCGTGGGCGAGGACATCAGCGAGAAGCTGGACATCATCCCCGCGCAGTTCTTCGTGCACCGCCACATCTACGGCAAGTGGGCGTGCCGGTGCTGCCAGACCTTGACTCAGGAGCCGGCCGAACCCGACGTGATCGATGGCGGCATCCCGGCCAGCGGGCTGGTGGCGCACACGCTGATCAGCCGCTTCGCCGACCACCTGCCGTACTACCGGCAGGAGGCCATCAATGCGCGCTCAGGGGTGCACACGCCGCGCTCGACGCTGGCGGCGTGGGCTGGGGCGGGCGGCGCGGCGCTGCAGCCGCTGTACGAGGCGCACAAGCGCTTCGTGCTCGGCGCGGCCGTGCTGCATGCCGATGAGACGCCGGTCCCACTGCTCGATCCGGGCTCGGGCAAGACCAAGAAGGGCTACATCTGGGCCTATGCCCGCAGCGTGCTGGAGGGGCCGCCTGGGGTGATCTACGAGTTCTGCACCGGCCGCGGGGCGCAGTTCCCGCGGGACTTCCTGGGCGGGCGCTCCCCGCCTTATGCCGAGCCCGCGTGGAAGGGCACGCTGGTGTGCGACCAGTACTCGGGATACGGGCCTGTGCTCGACCCCATGAACCACCCTGGACGCCGGGCGGCCGGGTGCGCCGCGCATGCCCGACGCAAGTTCGAGGAGCTCGCGCAGCGCAATGCTGGTGCCAGCCCCGTGGCGCAGGAGGCGCTACAGCGCTGGGCGAGGATCTACCACGTCGAGAGTCAGCTCGTGGAGCTCAGCCCCGAGGCGCGCCTGGAGGGGCGCCAGCGGCTGAGCCAGCCGTTGTGGGAAGAGATGCAGGCGTGGCTGCAGCTTGAGCGGGGCCGTGTGCTCGACGGCAGCGCCATCGCGCAAGCCATCGACTACAGCCTCAACCACTGGAGCGAGCTGACGCTGCATCTGGGTGATGCGCGCGTGCCGATGGACAACAACCTCATCGAGCGGCAGATCAAGCCCTGGAAAGTGGGCTCGAAGAACTGGTTGTTCTTAGGCAGCGAACTCGCCGGACAGCGCGCGGCCGTGGTCCAGAGCTTGGTTCAGTCAGCCAAGCTCCACAAGCTCGATCCCTGGGCCTACTTGCGCGACGTGCTTGGGCGTATCCACAGCCATCCGGCCCACCGCATCGACGAGCTGTTGCCGCATCGCTGGCAACCGAGCTGAGGTCGCGCGCGGCCCCATCGACGACGTCAGGCCGCCGGGACTGTCCTGCGGTCCTGCGGTCCTGCGACCTGGGGGGCAGACATCCTCCAAGGCTTGACGCCGCGGTCAATGTGGCTCAACCAGACGCTCACAAGGCGGGTGCGCTGCGAACCTCTCCGTCGTCAGCAGCCAGGCGCCGCCACTTGTGAACGAGATTGGCGTTGAGGCCGTAGCTCATCGCCACTTGGGCCACGGACGCGCCTGGGGCTGCGCATGCAGCGATGACTTGCCGCTTCAGCTCTGAATCGTGACGCCGGCGGCGGGCCGGCTTGGCGTCAGACATGGTGTCCACCTAACTTGTTTGGTGGGCACCATCGTGTCTGCCGGCCACGCGCCGTTCAAGGTGAGTTGGCCGGACGGATACGGCGCTCAGGATGCGTTGCGGGCTCTCAGCAATGATGGTCGTCATGGACCAAGATTGTGAAGTGCCCTGAAGGACGTCTACCTCGCCCAACGATGCGGCAGCAACTCGTCGATGCGACTGGCGGAGTGCGTGGGCAGGCGCTCCAGGACATCCTTGAGATAGGCGTAGGGGTCGTGCCCGTTCAGCCGCGCTCGGAGTTCCGGACCTTGCAAGGTACCAGTCTGCGCTTGAAAAGACTGCAAGCTAGGGACGGCCGTGAAAAACGTCCTCGCTGCCTGTTGCGGCGGCGCTCGGCGAGCATTGAGACCTCCGCGTCGTCCAGTCGATGTGCTCAGGTTTGATCTTCGGCGCAGGTGTCATCGCAACATGCCACAAACTTTGCCAACGGCTCCCTTGGGTTGGCTAGCGGAAGAGGAGGGCCCACATACAGCGGCACTGCCTTGCTCTGAAAACACGAGCACTCCAAAGGCTGCAGGTAGTAGCAGCGCCAGCGCTAGAAGCACGCCAGCGACTACTTTCCCCGTGTGGCCCTTACGCGCCGCATCGCGTAGCAGTAGCGTCACCAGATGAAAAAGGACCGTCACTCCAAGGGCGCTGAGCGCGGCGAAGCGTAGGCCAGACTCACCAAAGAGTAAGGCGATTGCGAGCAACAGCAGCTCGAACCCGTAGACCATGGGCAAGAGATGTCCGAACAAGCGCTGGCCAAGCGTTCCAGGTACGGCCACGACCATCGCGCCCTGCAGGACCATGCCCAGCCGAGCCGCCCAACGGGCCGCTGGCACGACAGACGGTGCGTCCGACAAGCTGACACCCTCCAGCACGCGGCCGGTGACAGTCACAGCTCGTGCCGCGTTGTGGAGCGTGCGATCCATGGGTGGCTGCGGGTCGAACGTCGGCTGTGTGCTGGCATATAAGCGCAGCTGGTCTGGATCAAGCAGGCCAGCCAGTGCTGCGGCGAGACGGTCGCGAGCGGCGCCTGGCTTCACCTTCAGCTCTGCCAGCAGACGGTTCAGCTTGTCCTGTGCGGTGATGCCGCCAACCTGTTTGAGCGCCGTAGCCAGCCAAGCTGTGAGTTCAACCGAGGCATTGCTCTTCAAGGTCTGGGTCAGGATGTGCCCGTGCGCTAGTCGGATGAGCTCTTCCCGCACCACTTGAGCATCTGCACTATCAGCCGGCAGGATCGACTGAATCAGACGCTCTGCGCCGTCCAAGCGGCCCCACATGATGTCGTTCCGACGCCAAGTCTCGTCCAAGAATGCGCCGAAGTGGGCCAAGCTCGTTCCTGCGAGCTTGGATTGGTCCGCGCGATACGCGCGCAAGGTGGTCGCGTCTTCTGGGCTAACTCGTATCACGTCGACATTGGCCGGTTCGCCGGTCCCGGTGTCGAAATAGAGCGTGTATCGGGTCTGGTCGAAGGAATCGAAGTTCAGGAACCATTCGCCAAGAAGCAGTCTTAGGCAGTGGGAGAGCTCGGCCTCAAGACTGCCCGCTACAAGCTTCTTGTCGCGAACAACGTGCAATCCAGCTTCGTGAGATGTGCCGGCCGCTCCTTCGGCGGCGGGCTTGCTGACCACTTCTAGCTTGGGTTGGCCGATGAGATTCCAAACTTGGGCCAGCAGCGGTTTGAAGCTGGCGCTATGCGTAGCGCCATCGTCAATGCGGGTGGCTTCCAAGGCCTTGCAAAGGGCGTCCCAAAGCATCAGCGGGCGCTGGCCTTGCGACATGGAACGATGCAGCCACTGCTGCACGCGATGCATGACGCTGTCTTGTAGGCTGTAGTTGCCGGGCCCTGACTGCAACCACTCCAGGTCTTGTGGGATGTCGACCCATTTCCCATCCATGTCGCGAACCTGGCGGTCCTCAGCCATCGAGCTGGGTGGCTGCCCGAGCAGCATGCCCAACACGTTCTCCATTTCGCGTAGAAGCTCGGCGTCCGCGCGTACGAACGGCCGAATGACAGAACCGTTCGTCCAGTCCCGTCGCGTGGCCATGCTGTCCCGATAGATTCGGCGCAGCTTGGATTTCAGCTCTCGCAGCTGCTTCAGCACCGCGTCTTGCACGTCGGGTCGCTTAGGCTGCAAAGGATCTAGCGGACCGAACACTCGAACGAGCTTCTTGGCCAGCAGTTCTTCGAGCTCTGAGCGAGGGTCATCCGGTCGACGGATCAAGCGCGTCATCTGGTCGACGCGACGCATCAGAAACGTCAGGCGGCGGAGCCGATAGTCAAGGTCGTGCTCTTGCAAGAAGGCGTTGATACTGCGGCGCTGGGGCTGGAGTTGCGGACTATCGAGCTGGGGGTTGTCTGTGAAGAGCCTCTCTCGCCAAGCTCGCACCACGGCGCGCAGGGCATAACCGCGGTCAGACTCACAGTCGACGCCGAAGGCAGAGGCCAGCTGTTGTGCCATCCAATCGCTGACCGCATAGACCCGCAGGCGTCGGTACGGTGCGAAACCTGGCCCGTAGTAGGTCAACATGTCGTCAAGCGACAGGTCCTTCCAGGCAGGAATCTTGCCGTCAGGCAAGGCGACGCGGGCGAACCCGTCACTCTGACGTTCAACATCCTCCTCCGCCAGTCGCGCGATGCGCTCCACGCGATCAATGCGGCGATTTCGCTTGAGGACGGTATTCAGGTCCTCGCGGATCGTCTCGTACTGTGGGATGCTGAGCAGGGCGGACAGTGCGTTCTGAACTGCGTTCGGAACGGGAGGGCGAGCGTCTTCTTCGGGCTGCAACGGCTCCGGACTTGGCTCGACGTAGATCAACTTGCGCTGCGCTGGCATGTCGCCAAAACGCTGGGACAGTGCCTCGGCGACGTAGCTGAACGGCTTGTTGTCGAGGTAGCCACCATCGCCAAACGGACGGCCGTCAACGCCGAGCGCGGTCAATCCATCAAAGTAGCCTTGCCATAGCTTTAGCTGGTCGCCGGTGACATTGGGACTCATCTCGCGCATGCGCTTGAGCGTCATCGGCTCGAAGGCGAACGGGAACGAGGAAGTGCAACGCGCTGCGAACGCCAGGAAAGGATGATTCGCCTGAGAGAAATCGAAGTCGCCAACAGCGGGCGAGCCCAGGGCATCTTTGATCTGGGATGGGTAGCTGAAATGAAAGCGCTGCTTGTGGCGCCTTTCATAGACCACCTTGTCAAACAGCCGCAGAGGAACAGGCGCCCCGCTGATGTCAGTGGTGGTCACGTAGAGGTCAAGCTCCTCAATCAATGGGGATCCCGCTTGGCCGTCACCGCTGCCTGGTGGCGGCACCATCTCTCCGAAAGCACTCAGCAGCTTCAGGTACATCCGATCGCTTGACAACAAGGACGCTGGAGGTCCCTGCGGTTTCAAGCCTGCTGGCAGGCCGTTCCAAGCTTCACGATCGTTGAGTAATGCGCCGATGTCTCCTTCGTCGACCCACAGCTTGCCCAGTGAATCGAAGCTCTGAGCCTTGGCAAGAGCCTTGGCCAGGAAGATGCCGTTGATGCCACCTGCCGATGTGCCCGCAATCACGTCGACCACGAACCGAGTGGTGCTGGCATCGACGCCCGAGCTCTGACTCACGTCCTGCCAAACGTCGTCTGACCGGTTCGGCCGCCCCTTAAGCAGCGCTGCGTAGCGGCTGACGAGTTGTGCGTCGCTCGCTAAGAGCGACAGCCGACGGTAGACCTCACGGGTGCTATCAACGGCATCGTTGTCGCCAGGTGAGCGGCGCCCATCGAGCGGCGTCGCGCATGCCAGCTCGAAGATTTCATTGCTCACGCCGTAGATGTAGATCGCCAGCGAAACGCCGCCGTACATGACGACGCCAAACCGCAGTTCCGCGTCGTATCCCGCCGGCAGGATGGTCGGCTTAGCCATAGATGTCTCTCCTCCCTAGCCATGCCTCGTCTCATAAGGCATATTCATAGCCTAGCTTTGAGCCGCTGATCTATGCAAGGACTGACCTTGCCCCTGTTGCCCGTAGTTCTTAGCAACCTTGTTACGCGGCGTCTTTGAGCTGCGCCGCGAGCCAGCTTTCCTCGAACTTCATTGGGCTGACGTAGCCCAGTGACGAGTGGAGTCGCCGGTCGTTGTAGAACGTCAGCCAGGCAATGACCTCGTCCATCGCCTGTCGTCGTGTGGCGAATTTTCTTCCATAGAGCCTGCCTACTTTCAGACTGCCCCACAGGCTTTCCGTCGGCGCGTTGTCCCAGCAATCGCCCTTGCGACTTATCGACGAGCGCATGCCGTAGCCGCTCAGCAGGCCACGGAATTCTCGACTGCAATACTGGCTGCCCCTATCGCTGTGCAGGATCAGTCCGGGCGCGGGTTGCCGTCTGAACCAAGCCATGCGCAGCGCGTCCGTGATCAGGCTGGTTTGCATGTGCGGCTGCATGCTCCAGCCCACGACCTGGCGACTGTGCAAGTCGAGGATCGCCGCCAGATACAGCCAGCCTTCAGCCGTCTCGATGTACGTGATGTCGCTTGTCCACTTCAGATTCGGCGCCTCGGCGGAGAAGTCCCGCTGCAGCAGATTTGGCGCCAGCGGCAGGCCGTGCTCGCTGTCTGTGGTCACGACAAACCTGCGTTTGCCTCTGGCACGGATGCCACTCGCTTCATCACCGGTCAGAGCCTGCTGGTCGACGGCGGATTCAACATCGCTGGCGTTCGGTGAAAAAAGCTCTACCTCAATATCAGAAATCAGACGAGCCCACACAGCGCTGATGCGTGCTCCAGGCGTTGTGGCGGGCGGATGGCGATGGGATGACGATGGGGGCTAGCGCAATACCGTTAACTTAGATGATGAACGATCCACCCGGCCGCCCCTTTGACCATGCCCTTCGCAAGCGCGTACGACCGGGCGGGGCGGCAATCATCGGCGCAGCAGCTTGCGGCGTGAAGTCGATGGGCACACGTCGCGGTGCGCCCCACTGAAACGCCATGTGCCGGGAGTTCCGGCGCTTGACCATGCGCGGTGAACTGCGGTTGATGGTCCGGCTGGCGCGCAAGGTGGCCGACACCTCAAGCAGCGCCTGGAACCACGACGCTCGCTTCCTCGTGCGCTGTGGGGGGGAAGGCCCCGGACAGGGGCTGCTGTTGGCGGATGAGTTGCACGTGTCCGACAAAGGACAAGTCTTCGTGCGGTATCCGGTGCCGGGCAGCACCCTGGTGCAGCAGCCAACGCACGGTGTAGTGCATCAACACCCAGCCGAAGAACTCCTGGCGCACAAGTTCCGGCGTTCGGCTGCGCAGCACTCTGCGGTTTTGCACCAGGTGCGTCTTCAATTCGTCGTAGATGGACTCCATCGCCCAGCGGCGGTGGTACAGCTCGGCCAGTTCCAGCAGCGGCGCCGCCGTGTCGTCCAGCAGCGTGGTCATCAGCCGGTAGTGGGGTTGGCTGTCGGGCATGTTGGGCAGGGTGTAGTCGATCACCCGCACCTTGATGGCCCGGACCTTGGCCTCGGCGGCGCTCACGCCAGTGGGCCGGATGGTGCTGAGGTAGCTGCCGTCGGCCAGCACCTTCTCCACCGGCAGATTGCGTGTGCTGCCGCAGCGCCAGAGCAACTGCGCGCCAGTGGCGCGGGCCTGCTCCCAGTGTTCGAAGCCGTTGAAACCTCGATCTGCCATGCACAGCATGCCCGGGCCCAAGCGGGCCAGCAGCGGCTGACACAGCGCCCACTCGCCGCTGCCGTACGGGCCCAGGTTGGCGCCCAGGATGGCGTGGGTGCCGCACTCGGCCAGCAGCACGCAACGCGCCTGCGGGTAGCCGGCCTGGCCTTGCCGCCCGCCGGGGCGACCGAACTCCTGCTCTATCGCCGGATCGTCCGCCAACTCGAAGGTGCTGCCATCGACCGCGACGAGCCGCAGGCCACGGTAGAAGCCTGCCGGGTGCACGGCCGGATCGGCCAGCGGCACGCAGCACCGTTCCACGAGGTCGGCCAACGGCTGGGCGCCGATGCGCGAGCGCAGCAAGCTGATAGCCACCTTGCTGACGCCCGCAGGTTGGGGCGCACCAGCCTCCCAGGCCAGGCCCTGCGAAACGGCCGAGAACACCGCCTCGTACGACGCCTCCGGGTACAGGCTGAGTGCCATCACGTAGTACACACCGGCCACTGCGGGGAACGCCCGAATGCGCCGGCTGTTGCGGCCATGGGCATCGAGCACCTCGTGGACGACTTCGGGCGGTACTACGCGGGCCATCAGGCTGGCGTTCAAGAAGTCCGCCAGCCTCGCGCCGGCACCCAATCCCGCCTTGGTTCTGGCCATGTATGGCTCCCATCGGAAGACGGGAAGCGATCATACGGCAATCGCGCTAAATTAACGGTATTGGGGGCTAGCGCGTCCCCGAAGTAGTGAACTATTGGCGTATTCCTAAGGCTGCCGGCGTCAGGAACGTCCTGCTTTAGAGAATGGGACATCGCGCAGACATAACATCGAAAACAAAGGGAGAAGAGTATGTCTATGCCAATCGCGCTTGCGCTGTTCGCCGCTGTACTTGTCGGGCTGACCGTCTGGTATTTCAGAAGGAAGCCGTCGAGGTCCGAACAGTCCTCATCTAGTGGCCTTGCCACCATCGGGTCGCAGTCGGCGAGGGAAGCGGCCACTGAGGACGCGCCGGCCAGGCTCGTGATCGGCAGCGACGCTTCCCATCCTGTCGTTGCCGTGGAGATGCTTGTCGACGTCACACGCTTCCAGCGGGCCGAGCCAGTTGATGCCAGCGACGTGGGCATAAGCCGGCTGTCGGCTCTACTTCAGGCGGTGCCGTCGGTTCTTACCGCTGGTGAAGCTAGCGGAAAGAGGTTGATGGAGGTTGTCGTCAACGGCAACCTGGCTCAGGCTGCTGATGGGAACGGCATGCGCGGCTTTGTTCTTGGGGCGCCAGGAATCAAGGAGCACGCCCGGCTGTTCGAAGCGGACAAACTCAAGCACATGATCAACGCTGCCGCCGTCTGGCAGATTGCGAGCGTGATCGTCGCCCAAAAGCATTTGGCCGACATCAATGCGAAGCTCACGGAGCTGGCCGACGCAGTGAAGGGGGTCTCGGAGTTCTTGGAGTTGGAACGGCGTAGTGTTCTGAGCGGAACCTTGGACTACCTGTCAACGGTCGCGAGGGCAGTTCAGGCCGGTGAGCTGCCGTCCGCTGTTCGCGGCCAGCTCGAGGCCTCAGAAGGTGAGCTCACGAAGGTTTTCCGTCACCTATACGCAGAGTACGGAAAGGTCGTCGGACAGGGCGTGGCAGACACCGACACCGTCGGTTCGCAGGCTGTGACTGAAGGCCTCGTTCGAAAGATGCAAAGGCTTGAGCGGATTGCGTCAGATATCGCGCTGTGCTTGCGCACACGCGCTGCCGCGTGGCACGTCCTATGCCTGTATCCCGGTGAACCTCAGCTGAAGAACGCAAGGCGCGACGCAATCTTGGCGCACGTTGAAGCCGCCCGCAGCCTGCCTGGTCAGCTGGATGCAGTGCTGGGGCAAGACCTTGAGCGCATCAAGTCGATGTGGAACAAGCAGGAGACCTTGGACGCTCGCAAGGGCGAAGTCCGCAGGGCTGCCACGAGCGCGAACCAGCTCGTCTATGACAAGACCGACGAGTGCCGCGACGCAGTAGCTCGGACGGACCAGTTGATGCTCGCCCAAAGTCAGCCGATGCGTCTACTCTTCGAGGTCGACGGATCGGAGATCGTCGGCGTTCGCCGTGAAGCACTGCCGTTGGCAGCCTAGTACCGGAGAGCCGACGTGGACGCTGTATTTACGCTTCCGTGGCCCGAACTGGTGGTCGCTGGACGGCTGCAGGAGCTGTTCCGCAAGAAGGACGGCTACTCGGTATTCATCCCGACGGCACGGCAGGAGAAGGGCGTGGACTTGGCCCTGCTTCGAAAGAGACCCGAGGGCGCATCGCGTGTGGCCACCATCCAAGTCAAAGCTTCACGTACCTACATTCCGAATCCGCCCGTCAGGCCCACGACGGAGCGCTTCAAGTACTACACCTGGTTTAACCGGTTTCTGGTGCCTGACGACGCCGACTTCTTCATGCTTGTAGGCTTCTATCCGCGCGATCTCGCCGACACGGACAGGGGCAAGACTCCAGAGAGGTACCGGGAGGTCATCCTCCTTCTTAACAACTCCGAGATGCGCGAAGTGATCAAAGGTTGTGTGACCGTCCGGGAGAGCAAGGAAGACCGCTATTTCGGCTTCGGATTCGACGATACGAGCAAGATCGTTCAGACCCGCGGGAAGCGGGGAGCAGACTTCACTCATACTCAGCTAAGTCATCGGAGGGAGCTGCTCGCCAGCTTCCTCGGCGAGCCAAGATAGTCGATTACGCCACCAAATTCTCAATGACGCCAAGGCCGTCGACCTCGATTCGAACGACGTCGCCAGGCTGCAGCCAGCGAGGTGGCTGCAGCCCCATGCCCACGCCCGCCGGAGTTCCCGTCGCGATGACGTCTCCCGGATAGAGCGTGATGCCGCGAGGGACCGTCTCAATGAGCGTTGGGAAATCAAAGATCATCTGCTCAGTCGCTCCGTCCTGGCGCAATTCGCCGTTGACACAGCAGCGAACTCGGGTATGTCGGCCGTCCAGCTCGTCGGCGCTGACGACCCAAGGCCCCATCGGACAGAAGGTGTCGAATGATTTGCCTAGGTCCCACTGGCTATGACGCATCTGGACGTCACGCGCAGTGACGTCATTGACGATGGTGTAGCCGAAGACGTGCTGCATCGCGTCCGCCTTGGCGATGTCCTTCCCACCTCGCCCTATAACGATTGCGAGCTCGGCCTCGTAGTCAATCTGTACGGAGATCTGAACCGCCCCCCAGGGCGGTTCAGTTCGTGGAAGGAAGACTAAGAATTCAAGCCCCTTGGCGCAGTTCTTTGGCGCGTCGGTTGGAAATCGCTGTGCGCAGGTGGCACTAGCGCTGGTGCGGGTTTCAAGGGCATAGCTCAACACTCTTTAGGAGTCTTGTCGCGGAGGAGCTTCTCGAGAGGGCCGCCAGCTCAAGACACCTCCCTGGCTCAAGACAGTTTCCGAGAGCTCAAGAGACTTTTCTTTCAAACCAAGGTCAGCCCAACATCTCGAACCGCTCGACCCGCCTTTCCGTGGCCAGCCATGGCGCCATCGCCGTGGCCACCAGCGGCTCCCGGTGGCCCCAGCCTTCGGGGTAGATCTCCATCCACGTCCAGCGGCCTTCTGAGTCGGGTTCGGGGCGTTGCAGCAGCTCGATGGGCGCCTCCACGCGGGCCTTGCGGAAGGCGGTGAGTGCGCCGTCGGCCTTGTCGGCCTCGACGCGGTAGTACACGTACAGCTGCACGCTCAAGCCTGCGCGGGGATCTGGTAGGGCAGGGCGCGCGGCTTCAGCGGCGCGCCATCGGCGGCGCCGAGGTGCAGCGTGCCGGCCTCCATCGCGGCCAGCTTGACCTCCGCGGCCACCAGCGTGCGGCCATCGCGCGTGCCGCTGCCGGCCACGACACCGGCGGGTTGCGACGGGTCGGCGCTGTGGAAGATCTCCTGGCCGATGGCGGCCGCGGCGTCGGTCTCGAACACCTGCAGACGGCGCTTCAGCGTGCCGCGATACTGGCTGCGAGCGACGACTTCCTGGCCGGGGTAGCAGCCCTTCTTGAAATTGACGCCGCCGAGCAGCTCGAAGTTGATCATCTGCGGCACGAAGGCCTCGACGGTCGCGCCGCGCACCCAGGCCATGCCGGCCTCGACCTCGGCGGCGGCCCAGTCCTCGGGCGAGGCGGTCGTGCCTTCTGGCGCGGGCGCGCTGGCCGGCTGCACGCGCAGTGCACGGCTGGTGCCGGCGGCGGGCAGCGCGATCTGCACGGCATCGCCGTCGCGGGCCAGCGTCCAGGCGTCGGCGGCCGGCGTACCCAGCAGCCCATAGACGGCAAATTCCGCGCTCGCGTCGTTGAGTTTGCATTTGGCGCGCAGCACGAACATCGACAGGCGTTTCAGCGTGGCGGCCAGCGTGTCCAACGGCAGGGCCAGCAGAATTTCGTCGTCGGCCTGCTTCCAGCCCACCATCGTGGCCAGCAGCCGGCCCTTGGCGGTGCAGAAACCGGCCAGCCGGGCGTGGCTGGCGTCCAGCAGCGAAAAGTCCTGGGTCAGCTGGCCATGCAGGAAGCTGGCGGCGTCGGCGCCTTGGGCGCTGATGACGCCCCAGTCGGCCAGGCGAAGTTGTGCGGTGGGTTGGGGGGCTTGCGACATGGCGGAATTATCATCGCCACCCCTTAAATGGAACCTGATCAGGGGCATGAAGTGGCTGTGGCGGGCGTTGCTCGCGTTGTTGTTGATCGCGGCCCTTGCCGCGGGTGCGGCGTGGCAGTGGCTGCGCAGCCCGTTGAGCCTGGCGGCACCGTCCGTCGAGCTGTCCGTCGAACCCGGCACCAACCCGGCCGATGTCGCGCGGCAATGGGTGGGCGCGGGCGTGCAGACCGATGCGCGCTTGCTTTACCAGTGGTTCAAGTGGTCCGGCCAGGCCAAGCAGATCCGCGCCGGCAGCTATGAAGTGCATGCCGGCGTCACGCCGCGCGAGCTGCTCGACAAGATGGTGCGCGGCGACCAGGTGCTGGAGCAGCTGCGCCTCATCGAAGGTTGGAACTGGCGGCAGGTCAGGGCGGCGCTGGCCGCCGCGCCGGCTTTGAAGGTAAAGACCGCAGCGATGAGCGATGCCGAAATCATGGCGGCGCTCGGCGCCCCGGGCGTGGCGCCGGAGGGACGTTTCTTCCCCGACACCTATGCGTACAGCCGAGGTGTCAGCGACCTGACCGTGCTCAAGCGCGCGCACGAGGCAATGATCAAGCGGCTGGCTGCTGCCTGGGCCAAGCGGGCTGCCGACCTGCCGCTGAAGTCGCCCGACGAGGCGCTGATCCTGGCCTCGATCGTCGAGAAGGAGACCGGCACGCCGGCCGACCGCAGCCGCGTCGCGGCCGTGTTCGTCAACCGGCTGCGCGTGGGCATGCCGTTGCAGACCGACCCGACCGTCATCTACGGTCTCGGCGAGTCGTTCGACGGCAACCTGCGCAAGCGCGACTTGCTGGCCGACACGCCGTTCAACTCCTACACCCGCGGCGGCCTGCCGCCGACGCCGATCGCGATGCCGGGCGCCGCGTCGCTGCAGGCGGCGTTGAACCCGGCGCCGGTCAAGTCGCTGTACTTCGTGTCGCGCGGCGATGGCAGCAGCGAATTCAGCGACGACCTCACCGCGCACAATCGCGCGGTCAACAAATACCAGCGCGGCGGCAAGTGACGGGGCGATTCATTTCATTCGAGGGCATCGATGGTGCCGGCAAGTCCACGCACATCCAGGCGGTGGCCGACTGGTTCCGCGCGCGCGGGGACGACGTTCAGCTCAGCCGCGAGCCGGGCGGCACGCCGCTCGCTGAATCGTTGCGCAGCCTGGTGTTGAACGAGCCCATGGGCTCGCTGACGGAGCTGCTGCTGATGTTCGCCGGCCGGCGCGACCACGTGGAGACTGTCATCCGTCCGGCTCTGGCCGCCGGCCGGACGCTGCTGTGCGATCGTTTCACCGATGCCAGCTTCGCCTACCAGGGCGGCGGCCGCGGCCTGCCGCTGCCGGTGCTGGAGACGCTGGCTGACTGGGTGCAGGAAGACACCGAGCCGGAGCTGACGCTGTGGTTCGACCTGCCGTCCGCACAGGCCGCCGCGCGCCGCGCCGGTGCCCGCGAAGCGGACCGCATCGAGCAGCAGGACCTGGACTTCTTCGACCGCGTGCGCGGCGCCTATGCCGCCCGCGCCGCGCAGGCGCCGCAGCGCATCGTGCGCATCGATGCCAGCGGCTCCGTGGACGAGGTGGGCGCGCAGGTGCTGGCCGTGCTGCGCCAGCGTTACTCGTCATGAACGCCGACCTGCCCTGGCTGCAACAGCCGCTGGCCGACGCGCTGGTCCGCGCCCGCTCCCATGCACTGCTGGTGCAGGGGCCGGCCGGCGTCGGCCAGCTGGAGCTGGCCGTCAAGCTCGCGCAAAGCTGGCTGTGCGAGGACCGCGCCGAGGGGCAGCCCGCCTGTGGTCACTGCGCCAGCTGCAAGCTCTTCGCCAGCGGCACGCACCCTGACTTCCAGCTGCTGCTGCCAGAGGCGCTCGACGCGGCGGCGCGCGAGTCGCTTGGCCTGCCGTTCGAGGAGCCCGACGCGCCCAAGGCCGGCAAGGCCAAGCCAAGCCGGGAGATCAAGGTCGAGGCCGTGCGCAACCTGCTGGCCTTCGCCCAGGCCACGTCGGCCCGCGGCCGGGCCAAGGTCGTCGTCATCTTCCCGGCCGAGGCGCTCAACGGCGTGGCGGCTAATGCGCTGCTGAAGACGCTGGAGGAGCCGTCCGGCCTCTTGCGTTTCGTGCTGGCCAGTCACGACGGGGCGAGCCTGCTGCCGACCATCCGCAGCCGCTGCCAGCCGCTGCCGCTGGCGCTGCCCGAGCGCGAGGCTGCGCTGCAGTGGCTCGCGACCCAGGGCGTCAAGGAGCCCGAAGGCCTGCTGGACGCCACCGGCGGCCGGCCGCAGCAGGCGCTTTCCTGGGCCGAGGCCGGGTTGACCGATGCGGCCTGGCAGGCGCTGCCCAAGCGCGTCGCCCGCGGCGAGGTGCAGGCGCTGGCCGACTGGGCGCCGCCGCGCGCCATTGATGCGCTGCAGCGCCTGTGCCACGATCTCGTCCGTCGCGCGCATGGCCAGCCAGGGCAGTTCTTCGCGACCGCCTCCCTGCCTTCGCCCAAGCGGCCCGCGCCGCTGCTGGCCTGGGACGCCGAGCTGCGCCGGGCGGCCCGGCACGCGGACCATCCGCTGAACGCCAGCTTATGGATCGAGTCGCTGGTGGCGCAGGCGCAGGCAGCCGTCACGGCCTCGCTGCGCGCCGCGTGAACGACAGGCCGCCGGGCTGACTACACTTGGCTCTATGAGCGACGCCAACTCCAAGCAGGGCCCGGCTTCCCTGCAGTTCCAGCCCAGCCAACTCGGCGGCTCCTTGCCGCTGCCCACGGTGGGCGGGCAGGGCGCCAGTTCGAGCGCCCGGCCCAGCGTCATCCAGCTCGTGTTCCGCGAGAAGTCGGCGCTCTATGCTGCCTACATTCCGGCCTTCACGGACGGCGGCCTGTTCGTGCCGACCACGCGCGATTACAAGCTCGGCGAGGACATCTACCTGCTGTTGGCGTTGCCCGAGGACAACCAGCGCTATCCCGTGGCCGGCAAGGTGGCCTGGCTGACACCGGCCAACGCGTCTGGCGGCCGCACGCAGGGCGTGGGCGTGCGCTTCCCGGGTGACGAGAAGACGCGCCTGATCCGCCTGCGCATCGAGGAAATCCTCGGCACCGCGATCTCGTCCAGCAAGCCGACGCAGACGCTCTGACCTGCAGCCGGCAGCCGCGCCGGTGCCTTCCGACCGATGTTCATCGATTCCCATTGCCACCTCAGCTTCCCTGAGCTGAAGGCTCGCCTTCCCGACATCCTGTCCGACATGCGTCACGCGCAGGTGGTGCAGGCCATCTGCATCTGCACACAGATGGAGGAGTTCGACGCCGTGCATGCGTTGGCGCTCGAGCATCCGCAGCTGTGGGCCACCGTTGGCGTGCATCCCGACACCGAGGACATGCGCGAGCCCGATGTGGCCGAGCTGGTGCGTCTGGCGGCCCAGCCCCGGGTCGTGGCCATCGGCGAGACCGGGTTGGACTACTACCGCCTCAATGGCCGCAGCATCGACGACATGGAGTGGCAGCGCGAGCGCTTCCGCACGCACATCCGCGCAGCTCGGCAGGCCGGCAAGCCGCTCGTCGTGCACACCCGGTCCAGCGCGGCGGACACGCTGCGGGTGCTGGACGAGGAGGGCGGCGAGCAGGCCGGCGGCGTGTTCCACTGCTTCACCGAGAAGGCGGAAGTCGCGCTCGCCGCCGTCGAACGTGGCTACTACATCTCGTTTTCTGGCATTGTCAGCTTCAAGAACGCGCAGGATCTGCGTGACCTGGCCAAGCTGCTGCCGCTGGACCGCGTGCTCATCGAGACCGACAGCCCCTATTTGGCGCCCGTGCCGTTCCGCGGCAAGACCAACACGCCGGCCTATGTGCCGCATGTCGCACAGGCCGTGGCCGATGCGGTGGGCGTGCCGGTGGCCGAGCTGGCTGCCGTGACCAGTGCCAACACGCGGCGGCTGTTCCGGCTGCCCGAGGCCCCATGAAGGCCGGGCTGGCTGCCCTGGGGCTGGCTCTGGCGACGGCCGTTGCTGGCGCGTCGCCCATCGACGACCTGACGTTCGCTGCGGAGATGAACGATCCACGTGGCGTGCAGGCGCTGCTGGCGCAGGGCGTGGACCCCAACCTAGCGGATTCGCGCGGGCGGACGCCGCTGTTCACGGCCGTCCGGGAGAACTCGCTGAAGGCGCTCGCTCCGCTGCTGGCCTCGCCGCGGCTGCAGGTCGACAACGCGAATGCGTCGGGCGAGACGCCGCTGATGATCGCCGCGGTGCGCGGCTCGCTGCCGGCCGTGAAGGCGTTGGTGGCGCGCGGCGCGGCTGTCAACCGCACCGGCTGGACGCCGCTGCACTACGCCTGTAGCGGCCCCGACAACGGCGTGGCCGCCTACCTCCTCGCCCAAGGGGCCGAGTTGAATGCGAGGTCCGAGAATGGCACGACACCGCTGATGATGGCCGCCCGGTATGGCAACAGTGAGCTTGTGCCGCTGCTGCTGAAGGCGGGAGCCGAGCCGCGCGCGGCCAACGAGCAGGAGCTCACGGCCGCCGATTTCGCGCAGCGTGGCGGCCGCGAGGGCGTCGCCGCGGAGCTGCGCCGGGCGATGGCCGAACGGCAGGGCGCAGGGACTGCCAAGTAGTGCACGCCGCGCGGGGCATGTAGGGCAAAGTCTTACAAGGCCTACCGCGCTGAGCCGACTGGCCCGGACCGGCTTGGCTGCCTACAGTGGACTCACCGTCAAACACGAGGTCCACCATGCTGCCCACCACCGCCCACCTGGCCGATCCCTTCGCGATGCTGCTGGCGCCCGATGAGGTGATGAGCGCCATCGAGCGTTCAGACCGCCTGGCGCGGCTGCAGCGGCGCGTGTACCGTCCGCTGGACCGCCCCTGGATCCCGCTGAAGGCCAGCGCTGATTTCGATAGCGAGATCGACGCCGAGCCGGACCTCGACATTCCCGACCTCGCCGACGACGCCGCCTGAAGCGAAAAAGCCCGCTCCTTTCGAAGCGGGCTTTTTGTTTCGAGGCTCGCAGGCGTCTTAGACGCGCTTGCGGTACTCGTGAGTGCGGGTGTCGATTTCGATCTTGTCGCCGTTCTCGACGAACAGCGGCACCGAGATCTCGAAGCCGGTGCCCTTCAGGCGGGCGGGCTTCAGGACCTTGCCCGAGGTGTCGCCCTTGACGGCCGGCTCGGTCTCGATCTCGCGGACGACGCTGGTGGGCAGTTCCACGGAGATGGCCTTGCCGTCGTAGAAGGTCACTTCCACGGCCATGCCGTCTTCGAGATAGGAGATGGCGTCGCCCATGTTCTCTGCCTCGACCTCGTACTGGTTGTACTCGGTGTCCATGAACACGTACATCGGGTCGGCGAAGTAGGAGTAGGTGCACTCCTTCTTGTCGAGGATGATCTGGTCCATCTTGTCGTCGGCCTTGAAGACCAGCTCGGCGCCCGCGCCGTTCAGCAGGTTCTTCATCTTGATGCGCACGGTCGCAGCACCACGGCCACCACGGCTGTATTCGGTCTTCAGAACGACCATCGGGTCCTTGCCCTGCATGATCACGTTGCCGGCGCGGATTTCTTGAGCGAGTTTCATGGGGAGTCTCTCGGGATTGGGTCAGGCGCTGCGCACCAGACTCCAGAGGATGGCATCCCGGTTGGCGCGGCAAAGCCCGACATTCTAGCTGGAAAGCCCTAAGAAGCCTTGCAATTGCGTCAGCAAGTCCGGCTGCGCCACCAACTGCTCACGCCATTTCCGCGCGTGGGATGAGGCGTCCTCAAGGCCCGTCAGCGAATGGGGCAGCGCGCCCAGTCCGTTCCAGCCGCGCCAGACATGCCGCCAAGCCGTGGGGAGCGCCGCGCGGTCCATGAAGGCTTCCAGCTTGACGTGGTGGGCGTTGTCCTCGGGCTGCGGGTAGATGTGCCACACGAACGGCTTGCCGGCCCACTGTGCGCGGACGAACGAGTCCTCGCCGCGGACGAAGTTCAGGTCGCAGGCCCATAGCAGCCGGTCGTAGTCGTCCTGCGTGAGATAGGGCAGGGCGATGCAGCGCAGCTGCGGTCGATCCGTGACGAGTGCCTGCAGCGGCCCTGGGCACGCCAGCACCAGTGTCGGGCGTTCGGCCAGCGCCGCGAGCAACGCGGGCAGCGCCGGGTTGGCGTAGGCGAACAGGCTCACGACGCGCTCGCCGTCGCGCGGCGCCCAGTCGTGGCCGGTGAGCCAGGCGCGGCCGTCGAAGGCGGCAATGCGCGCCGGCAGGCCCGGCTCGCGCAGCAGCCCGCCGGTGCGCGGCGTGAAGCCCGGGTAGAAGAAATGCTTGGACAGCCCGACGCCGGGCCCGCTGAATTGCGGCGAGGCCAGACCGTGGCTGCGCTCGACGTAGTCCTCGGCGCTCAGGTATTCGAGGTTGATCCATCGCGGCGCCGGCTGTCTAGCCGCCATGCGGGCGATGAAGGCGGGCGGCAGCTCGCAGCCGAAAGCTTCGATGACAACGTCGCCCGGCCGGGTGTCGACGTCGCCTGCCGGCCAGCCGCGCAGGTCGATGCCCGGATGCGGCCCGGCCGCCATCCACGCGAGTGCGGTGGCATCGTCCACCCACAGCCTTACCTGCTCGCCACGCGCGGCCAGATCTCGCGCCAGGCGCCAGCAGACGCCCAGGTCGCCATGGTTGTCGATGACGCGGCAGAAGAGGTCCCAGAGCATCGCGCCATTGTCCCCGGCACTCCCGGGCCAAAATCCGGTGGATGCCCACCGCCTCTCCTTCTGACACGGCCGTCACCGAACGCGAACTGCGCGACAAGCTGCTCGGCGAAGTCAACGCACTGCCGGCGCTGCCGGGCGTCTACCGCTACTTCGACGCCAAGGGCGAGGTGCTCTACGTCGGAAAGGCCAAGGACCTCAAGAGGCGCGTCAGCAGCTACTTCCAAAAGAGCCACAGCGACCCGCGCATCGGCGTCATGGTGTCGCGCATCGCGCGGCTGGAGACGACCGTCGTGCGCACCGAGGCCGAGGCGCTGCTGTTGGAGAACAACCTCATCAAGGCGCTCAACCCGCGGTTCAACATCCTGTTCCGCGACGACAAGAGCTACCCCTACCTGAAGATCACGTCGCACGCCTGGCCGCGCATGGCTTACTACCGCGGCGCGGTGGACAAGCGGCATCAGTACTTCGGACCGTTCCCGAGCGCCTGGGCGGTCAAGGAGTCCATCCAGCTGATGCAGAAAGTCTTCAAGCTGCGCACCTGCGAGGACAGCGTCTTCAACAACCGCAGCCGGCCCTGCCTGCTGCACCAGATCAAGCGCTGCTCCGCACCCTGCGTGCCGCTGGGCCAGACGCCCGAGTACGCGCGCGACGTGCACAGCGCCGAGCGCTTTCTGCGCGGCGAGACCGACGAGGTGATGGCGTCGTTGCAGACCCAGATGATGGCCTTCGCCGAGGCCCAGCGCTACGAGCTGGCCGCCGAGGTGCGCAACCAGATCCAGGCGCTGTCCAAGGTGCTGCAGCAGCAGGTCATCGAGGAAAGCAGCGCGACCGGCCGAGACCGTGACGTGGACATCCTGGCCGTGAAGGTGCAGGGCGGCAAGGCCTGCGTGAACCTCGCCATGGTCCGTGGCGGGCGGCACCTCGGCGACCGCGCGTTCTTCCCTAAGCATGTCGACGACGCAACGGCGCTGCAGCTCGACGACGAGGAGCGCCTGTCGCCCGAGCGCCAGGTGCTGGAGGCCTTCATCGCGCAGCATTACCTCGCGTCGCCGGTGCCGGGGCTCATCGTCGTCAGCGATGCGGTGGATCCGGAGCTCGCCGAGGCGCTGGGCGCGCAGGCCGGCAGCCGCGTGACGGTGCAGGCACAGCCGCGCGGCCAGCGGCGCGTGTGGCAGGAGATGTGTGTCAAGGGGGCCGAGCTGGCACTGGCGCGGCTGCTGGCCGAGGAGGGCTCGCAGCAGGCGCGTACAAGAGCGCTGGTCGATGCGCTGGACCTTTCCGTCGCCGAGATCGACAACTTCCGCGTCGAGTGCTTCGACATCAGCCACACCGCCGGCGAGGCGACGATGGCCAGTTGCGTCGTCTTCGAGAACCACCAGATGCAGAGTAGCCAGTACCGGCGCTACAACATCGAGGGCGTCATCGGCGGCGACGATTACGCGGCCATGCGTCAGGTGCTGACCCGCCGCTATAGCAAACTCGCCGAGGCGGCGCAGCTCGGCACCGGCCGCCTGCCCGATCTCGTGCTGGTGGACGGCGGGCGAGGCCAGGTCAGCATGGCGCGTGAGGTGTTCGAGGAGCTGGGGCTCGACCTCAGTCTCATTGCCGGCGTGGAAAAAGGCGAGGGCCGCAAGGTCGGGCTGGAAGAGCTGGTGTTTGCCGACGGCCGCGAGAAGGTCTACCTGGGCCGCGACTCGGCTGCGCTGATGCTGGTCGCCCAGATCCGCGACGAGGCCCACCGCTTCGCCATCACTGGCATGCGCGCCAAACGTGCGGCGACGCGCACGGGCGGTTCGCGGCTGGAGGACGTGCCGGGCGTGGGTCCCAAGAAACGCTCGCAGCTGCTGCAGCGCTTTGGCGGCGTGCGCGGCGTGGCCGGTGCAAGCGTTGACGAATTGGCGAGCGTCAAAGGCATTTCGCGCGAACTCGCCGAGGATATCTATCGCGCGCTGCACTGAAGTGCAGAACGCGCGAACTCGCCGAAGATCGCGCCCTGCGCAGAGCAACGACGAACCCCAAGGAGCCGCATGTCCCTCATCGACCGCGCCAAGCGTGCCGCTCACTGGCTGATCGGACCCGTGCTCGCCGCTTGCGGCGGGCCACGGGCGCCGGCGCCGGTGCCAGCTCCCGCACCGCCACAGTCGCCCGTGGTGGCGGCCGCACCCGCGCCAGCTGCCGCTGCGATGGCGCCCAAGCCGGCCGGCATGCCTTCGCCCAAGGCAGTGCGCACGCATGACGAGCTGCGCCGTCAGGCGGCCGAGCGCCTTGTGCAGGCCAACCCGGAGCGCAGCTACACCACGCCCGCGCCACCGCACCTGCTGACCGTCATCGTCGTGGACGTAGAGGTGAAGGCTGACGGCAGCGTGCGCAAGATCAACGTCATCCGGCCGCCGAAGTACGGCCCCGAGACGCTACAGATGGCCATCGACGCCATCCACCGCGCTGCGCCCTTCGGCGACGTGCGCCGCATGCCCGAGCCGTGGAAGTTCACGGAGACCTTCCTGTTCGACGAGAACCGCCGCTTCAAGCCGCGCAGCCTCGACTGACTGCCGCCCCGGCACAATGCCCCTATGTTCCTGACGCTCCCGACTCTGCTGACCTGGGCCCGCATCGTGGCCATCCCGCTGATCGTCGGGGTGTTCTACTTGGATCTGACCCGCGCGCACCAGAACCTGTTCGCGACGACGCTGTTCATCGTCGTCGCGTTGACCGACTGGCTGGACGGCTACCTGGCGCGTCGCCTGAACCAGACGTCGTCGTTCGGCGCCTTCCTCGATCCGGTCGCCGACAAGTTCCTGGTGTGCTCGTCGCTCCTCGTGCTGCTGAAGCTGGGCCGCGTCGAGGACTTCGTGGCGCTGGTCATCATCGGCCGCGAGATCGCGATTTCTGCGCTGCGCGAGTGGATGGCGCAGATCGGGGCGTCGCGCAGCGTCGCGGTGCACATGGTCGGCAAGCTCAAGACCACCGTGCAGATGATCGCCATTCCGTTCCTGCTCTACGACGGTCGTTTGTTCGACGTCGTCCCGACCCGCGTCTGCGGCACGTGGCTGATCTATGCGGCCGTCGTGCTGACCATCTGGTCCATGGTCTATTACCTCCAGAAGGCCTTGCCGGAGATCCGCGCCAAGGCCCGATGACCGCGTTCGAGGGGGCCGAGTTGTATCGGGACTTTTCCCGGCCCGCCGGCTGACGAACGCGCGTCTAGAATCCGCTTCCCCGCGCGAGCCCTGGCCGTTCAACTGGCCCCATACAAGCTCCTGCCATACGCGGGAGTCCGCTGAATTCGTCCAACCTGGGGGCACGAGTGAACAAGTCTGAACTGATCGAGCACATCGCCAAGCAGGCCGACATTTCGAAGGCCGCTGCCGGCCGCGCGCTCGAAGCCGTCATCGGCGGCGTCAAGACGACGCTGAAGAAGAATGGCACCGTTTCCCTGGTAGGCTTCGGTACGTTCAGCGTGACGAAGCGGGCCGCTCGGACGGGTCGCAACCCGCGCACGAACGAAGCGATCAAGATCAAGTCCGCAAAGGTGCCGAAGTTCAAGCCCGGCAAAGCCCTCAAGGACGCCGTGAACTGATTTCTTCCCCGGTCACCGGGCGCTTAGCTCAGTTGGTAGAGCACCTCCCTTACACGGAGATTGTCGGCGGTTCGAGCCCGTCAGCGCCCACCACCCGACCCCTGCATGGCAGGCCGTCGAGCCGCATCTAGAATGCGGCTCCCCTCGAAGGCGAACCACGGTTCGCCTTCGTTGCGTTTGATCCTTCAAGGTTCTCCGAGATGTTCGATTTCGTCCGCCAGCACAACCGCCTGTTCCAGTTCATCCTGCTGCTGCTGATCCTGCCGTCCTTCGCCTTTGTCGGCATGCAGGGCTACACGAGCATGATGGGCGGCGCCAATGCCGGCGTGGCCAGCGTCGATGGCCGAAAGATCACCCAGGCGGAATGGGACGTCGCCCAGCGCGAGCAGGCGGACAACATCCGCCGCCAGAGCCCCGGCATCGACGCCAAGCTGCTGGACACGCCCGAGGTCAAGCACCGCGCGCTGGAGACGCTGGTGACGCAGCGAACGCTGCAGGCCGCCGCGGACCACCAGCACTTCACGCCCAGCGTCGAGGCGACGAGCGCCCGGTTCTGGGCTGACCCGCAGTTCGCCTTCCTGCGCAACCCGGACGGCACCGTCAACAAGGGCCTGCTGGCCGCGCAGGGCCTGACGCCGTCGGGTTTCCTGGAGCGGCTGCGTCAGGACTACGGCCTGCGCCAGGTCGTCTCACCGGTTGAGACCTCCACCGTCGCCGGTGCGGCCAACGCCAAGTTGGCCTTTGACTCGCTGCTGCAGCAGCGCGAGGTGCAGTTCCAGCGCTTCGACGTGAAGGACTTCGCCGCCAAGCTCAATCCCGGCGACGCCGACATCGAGGCCTTCTACAAGGAGCCCGCCAACGCGGCGAAGTTCCAGTTGCCCGAGTCTGCGCAGATCCAGTACCTCGTGCTCGACGTCGAGGCGTTGAAGAAGGACGTGACCTTCACCGACAAGGACCTGCACGACTACTACGAGCAGAACGCGTCGCGCTACGGCGTGCCGGAAGAGCGCCGCGCCAGTCACATCCTCATCAAGGTGGACCGTAGCGCGCCGGCCGAGGAGCGCGCCAAGGCGAAAGCCAAGGCCGAAGACCTGCTGGCCCAGGTGCGCAAGAACCCTGCTTCCTTTGCCGAGCTGGCAAAGAAGAACTCGCAGGACGAGGGCTCGGCGGCCAATGGCGGCGACCTTGACTTCTTCGGCCGCGGCGCCATGGTCAAGGAGTTCGATGCGGCCGTCTATGCGATGAAGCAGGGCGAGATCAGCAACCTTGTGGAGACGGACTATGGCTACCACATCATCCAGCTGACCGGCGCCCGCGGCGGCGAGAAGAAGCCCTTCGACGCCGTGCGCGCCGAGGTCGAGAACGAGGTGCGCAAGCAGCTCGCGCAGCGTCGCTATACCGAAGCTGCCGAGCAGTTCGGTAACCTCGTCTACGAGCAGTCTGACAGCCTCCAGCCGGCTGCAGACAAGCTCAAGCTGCAGGTTCAGACTGCGACCGTCACCCGTCAGGCCCAGCCTGGTGCCGTGGGTCCGCTGGCTTCCGCCAAGCTGCTGGATGCCGTTTTCGGCGCCGAGGTGCTGCGCAACAAGCGCAACACTGAAGCCGTCGAGACCGGCCCCAGCCAGCTCGTGTCGGCGCGTGTCGTCCAGTACAACCCGGCACGCGTGCCGCCGCTGGCCGACGTGAAGGACAAGGTGCGCGAGCAACTCGTCCGCAAGCTCGCGACGGCGGAAACCAAGAAGGCCGGCGAGGCCCGCCTGGCCACGCTGAAGGCCAACGCGGCCGACACGGCCGGCCTGGACGCCGCCGTCACGGTGTCTCGCGCCAAGCCGGCCAACCTGACCCGTGCCCAGTTGGAGGCCGTGCTGGGTGCCGACGCCGCCAAGCTGCCGACGGCTGTCGGCGTGCCGGCCGACGACGGCAGCTACGTCGTCGTGCGCATCAACCAGCTGCAACCCCGCGACGCCGCCGTCATCGACGACAAGCGCGCCAGCCAGCAATACGCCTCCGTCTGGGCTCGCGCCGAGAGCGAGGCCTACCTGGGGGCATTGAAGTCTCAGTACAAAGCGGTCATCAAAGTGGCTGCACCTGCATCTGCCGCAAGCGCACCCTGATTTCTGCGCTATACTAGTTGGCTCTGCGGTGGCTGTAGCTCAGTTGGTAGAGTCCAGGATTGTGATTCCTGTTGTCGTGGGTTCGAGTCCCATCAGCCACCCCAAAAAGTGCTAGTAAAAACAAGGACCTTCGGGTCCTTGTTTCGTTTCAGGGGCACGCCACCGGCCTTGCGCCGTCTCGCCGAGCGGCCCACGCTGCTGAACCGGCCGGCCGGCCGGCCTGCCTGCGGCTGAGGGCTGCTGTGTTGGACCACCTGCGCACACGCTGCTCAATTGACTTGGCACCGCCTGCGGATTGGCGGCGCGAGGCACGGATCAGCTGTCGCTGCGAGCACTGCCTGGCGCTGGGCCGCTTCCTGCAAAGTGCCAACCAGGAGGTCTGGCGCTTCAAGGCTCGCGAGGCCGATCGCCGTCACGTCGAGGAATCAATCCGTCGGGTCCACCACGACGTCGACTGCAGCATCGAGCGCAAGGGCAGTCCTCACGTGCTGGTATGCACCAAGAATCAGGCGAGCTACGAGCGCAGGGTCGCGCAGCGACGGGCGGACCTCGACGATCTGACGCGACTCGGAGCTTAGGCTCGCTCGGCTGGGCGGCACGTCGGGGCGAGACGCCATGGTCCTCGCACCACCGCTGCGTGACCGCCTCCATGGCCTGGCGTTCGAAGGCGAACCAGACCTCGCGTTGCGCCTGGTGCGCAGTCAGCACGTCCCTGAATCGACGGAAGGGCTTGTGCTGTTGCACCGACTGCCCGAGCTCCCGGGCCAGGCGGTTTCGACGCTTCCCATGGCGCTGCCGTTCATCAACGATGGTGGAAAGAGCATGCCAATGCGCCAGAGAGAGGACTGGTTATTTCCCAGCGCGGCGGGGATCGACGTGTGCGCTTCGAGCCACTGGGTGGCGGTGCTGTCGCATAGAACAGATGCACCGGTGCGGGGGCTCGGCACGATGACCGACGACCTCAACGGCCTGGCCGACTCGCTGATAGCGTGCGGCATGGAGGCTCACTTGGTGAGCCAGCGAGGGCGCAGGATGTCGGCATGACCAACCGCTCCTCCAATGAGATCGCGCCGCGGTGCGCTACCCCAGTGGGCGATGGCTTGCTGGCGCGTGTGCCGGGCCAGTGCATCGCGCAAGCCGGCCGATCCCTGCCGGATCCTGCCTGCACGCTCCATGATGAGATGCAGGTTGACGTGGAAACGCCGCGACTTGGCCGTGTGCGTCTGACTTTCAAGAAGCAGCGCTACAGCCGGCCGCTGGGCAAGATCCCGTACGTCGCCTGGCTCTGCCGACACGCAGAACCTGTCGACGGCGCCTAGCCCCCTGCGCCGAGCGTTTGACCTTCGCCAACGCGCGCCGTCAACTCACTCGTCGAGCAAGAGCCTGGCCGCGGCCACCTCTGCGATCGCCAGCGCGGCCGTCAGCCCGGGTGACTCGATACCCAGCAGTTGCACGAGGCCCGGTGCGGGCGCGTCGATGACGAAATCCGCGGCGGGCTCGCCCGGGCCGCTGAGCTTGGGCCGGATGCCGCTGTAGGCCGGCTGCAGCACACCGGGCGGCAGCGCGGGCCAGTAGTGGCGCACCTCGGCTTCAAATGCGGCGCCGAGCGCCGGGTTGACGGTGTATTGAAGTGCAGCGGGATCGGCGTCGGGCAACCATTGCACGTCGGGCCCGAAGCGCGCTTGGCCTCCCAGGTCCAGCGTCAGGTGCACGCCCAGGCCGCCGTCCACCGGCAGCGGATAGATCAGGCGTGAGAACGGCGCCCGTCCGGCCAGCGAGAAGTAGTGGCCCCGCGCATACCGCAGGGCTGGCGTCGGCACGCCAAGCGACTGGGCCACGCGACCCGCGAACAGGCCCGTCGCATTGACGACATACCGCGCGCCGAGCTCGAAGCCCTCGCTGCCGATGCGCAGCCGCCAGCCGCAGCCGTCGCGCGTGCCGCCCGTCACGGGGCTAGCGAGGGCCAGCGTGGCGCCGCCGGCCTCGGCATCGGCCAGCAGCGACGTCATCAGCGCGTGGCTGTCGACGATGCCGCTTGATGGCGACAACAGCGCAGCCTGGACATGCAACGCCGGTTCGAACGCCAGCGCTTCGGCGCGGTCCAGCAGCCGCAGGTCGTCGACACCGTTGGCCGCCCCGTCGGCGGCCAGCGCTTCCAGCCGCTGCAGGTCTTCATGCCGTGTGGCGACAACCAGCTTGCCACAGCGTCGGTGTGCGATTCCTCGCGCCTCGCAGTAGCGGTACAGCAGCGCCCGTCCCCGCACGCACAACTGCGCCTTGAGGCTGCCTGACGGGTAGTACAGGCCGGCGTGCACGACCTCGCTGTTGCGAGACGAGATGCCGGTGCCGATGGCTGATGCGGCCTCGATGAGGATGACTTCGCGCCCGCGCTGAGCCAGTTCGCGGGCGACGGCAAGGCCGATGACGCCTGCACCAATGACGGCAATGTCTGTCTGATCCACGTTGCGAGCCTACGGCCTTGCGTCCAGATCGATCTCGAAGTTGGTGCGTGCCGCATTGGTGTTTACCCGCGGCGGCCGCAGCGCTCCACATCCTTGTCGGTCGACCTTCCCCTAGCTTAGGGGGCAGCTGTCGCGTTGATGAGTGACGACTCGAACGCGTGCATTTGTCGCGCCCGAGGAAGATTCCGTCTTGGCATCTTGCCCGGTGATGGTGCGCGCGTGCGTACGCGCGCCCCGGACGGCTGCCAACCAACGGAGATGGCCATGGCCAAGCGCAAGAACTGGTGGCAGAAGCTTCACAACGGGCTCAAGGGCAAGAGCGATGCCCAGGCGCCGGCGGCGCCATCCAAGCCTGCGGAGCCGCGCGAGAAGCTCGTCTTCGAGCACCTGGAGCCGCGCCTGCTGCTGTCCGACACGCCCATCCCCGTGCCCGCCGCGTTCGGCGCGACGGTGACCGTCAATGCGGTCCACTCCGACGACATCACCGTCAAGCTGGACTACCACGGCGGCTCGCCGCAGATCGTCGTCTGGGACAACGTGGCCAACCTGTCGCTCGGCCAGGCGGCGTTGAACCAGGACGTCAAGGTCAGCATCTCCGGCCTGCCGCTGATCAGTGACAAGGTGAAGGTGGACCTGAGCTACGACGACGGTGCCGCGGGCACTGCAGCGCTGCCGGCCCACGCCGTCATGGTGGAACTCGACGGCGGCAAGGACGTGCCGCTGGTGACCGACGACACGTTGACCTTCGTCCAGGGCAACGGCCCCGATCTCTACAACCCGACCGTCTTCTTCCTGAAGAGCACCGACGACATCGTCTTCGCAAGCAGTTTCACGTCTTCCGGCAAGCTCAATGTCGATTCGGAAGAGGCTGTCACCGCCAGCGGTGTGGCGCTGCAGGCCAGCGACATCTACTTCGGCGTCAACAAGGCCACGACGGACGGCGTGACGCTGCTGGATGGCTTCAACCTGCTGGGCAGCGCTAGCGGTGCGATCAACCTGACCAATACCACGGTGACGGCGGGCGACATCGGCCTGATCGTCAACACCAGCGTCAGCGTCAACACCAACGATTCCAGCTACGCAAGCAATCTGATCAAGGTCGCTTTCGTGCAGACGAGTTCTGACGCACAGATCAACCTCGCCGGCACCACCCACCTCAACGCCACGGCCGGCAAGATCACGCTGGCGTCCAACTCCACCGTCACGGCCAAGGCCACGACGCAGCCGGACGCTAACAGCACGGCCAGCGACAAGGACGCGTCGATCGCGTCCGTCATCGCCAGCAGCGCGGCTGGTGTGACGGTGGGCGGCAGCACGGCGCTCACGGCGACCGGCGCCGTCGTGCTGACGGCCACCAACACGGCCAACGTGGAGGCCGTCGCCGACGGCACGGCCGGCGCCAATGCCAACGGCGCCAAGGGCGGCACGGTTGCCGTCACGCAGCTGGGCGGCGACACCAAGGTCGACGTGACCGACACCGCGGCGCTGTCCGGCAGCGCCGTGAACGCCACCGCGACGACGACGCGGACCGTCCACACGTCCGCCAAGTCCACCGCCGGCGGCGCCACCCAGCCCAGCGGTGGCGGCGCGCAGACGCAAGGCCAGCAGCAGCTCGCCAGCAACAACGCGCAGACCGGCGACGGCCAGCTGAACTTCGCCGCCGCCGTGGCCGTCACGCATGTGGGCGGCGACACGACCGCGCGCCTGGCTGGCGGCAACGTCGCCAGCGCTGGTGCCGTCACCGTCTCGGCGACGTCATCCACCGCCACGGCCGCGGGTGCGGCCGCGTCTACCGAGGCCGACGGCAGCGCCGCCAACGGCAGCCCGGGCGTCGGCGTGGCCGCCGCACTGAGTTTTGCCGACGGCACCACGCGCGCGTCGCTGGGCGACGGCGTCGCGATCACGGCGCCCAGCGCCACCTTCTCGGCCAGCACGACGACGGATGCCAAGTTCGGCGCCATCGCCACGTCCGGCGCCGGCAGCACCAGCGGCGTCGGCGTGGCCGGCTCGCTGGCCCTGCACGTAGGCGTGCTCAAGACCGAGGCCGTGCAGGAGGACGGCAGCACCGCGTCGTCGACCGGCAGCGTCACCTTCAACGCCACCAGCAACACCCACCACCAGGCCCGCGCGCTACCCAAGACGAACGGCGCCACGGGTGAGAGCGTGGGCGTCGGTGCGTCCGTCGCAATCAATGTTGTCGACGAGACGACGCGCGCCCAGGTCGATGCGAACGCCAAGTTCACCGGCACCAGCCTCGCGCAGAACGTCAACGTCACGGGCGACGTCAACACCGAGGCCAAGGGCGGCGCCACCGGCGGCACGGCCGTGGCGCCGGTCGTCGCCGTCACCGTGGTCAACACCGATGCCAAGGTCGGCACGCTGGCCAGCAGCGACGTCACGTTGACCGGTGGCCTGGCGAGCGACGCCAAGAGCGCGCTGAACGTGCTGGCCCAGGGCAATGGCGACGCCGCCGGCAAGACGAACGCCGCGGTCGGCGCGTCTGTCGTCGTCACGCATGTCGCGCCGCTGGTCGAGCTGGCGCTGGACGGCAAGCTGCAGGCAGGTGCCGCCGTGTTGATGACCGGCCGCAACACCGGCACCACGCGCAGCGAGGCCAAGGCCGCCGCGCGCGGTGCCCAGGACAATGGCAAGAACGCCAGTCAGCAGGGTGCCAGCGCCCAGGGCGCAGGCAACACCGCGGCCACCAACAACGGTGCCCGCGGCGCCGCGGGCGGCACGCCCAGCGCCAACACCAGCGACGGCCCTGTCACCGTGGCCGCGGCCATCGCCATCCACCATCTGGGCGCCAACAGCAGCGCCCACATCGGTGACGGCGCCAACATCTCGTCCACCGGCCTCGTCTCCCTGAAGAACGAGACCGATCTCGACGCCGCCGCCGACGCTAGCGGCGTGGCCAGCAAGGGCAGCACCAACGTCGGCGCTGCCGTGGCCATCAACGTGGCCGAGGTGGGCAGCCACGCCCGCTTGGGCAGTGCGACCGTCAGCAGCCAGGGCCTCGCGCTGGGCGCCGGCACCGTCGCCGGCCAGCGTAACGACGCGAGCACGAGCGCCACCTCAGGCGCAGCCACCGGCAACACCAGCGTCGCCGGGTCGTTGGCCATTGGCGTGGGCATCAGCAAGTTCGACGCGACGCTGGCGCCCACTGCCAACGTCAACGCCCATGCCGGCGCCGTCACGCTGGACGCCAACGCCACCACCGGTGACACCGTCAAGGCGCTTCCCGACGGCGGCGGCGCTGTGGCCGAGAACACCGGTGTTGGTGCGTCCGTTGCCATCAACGTGGCCGACCACGTCAGCCGTGCCGAGATTGAGGACGGTGCCAAGCTGTCGCCTGCCGGTGCTGTCACCGTCAGCGCCAAGACCGACTCGGCCATCGCGACCGGCGCCGAAGGCGGTGCCAAAGGCGGCACGGCCGTCGCGCCGGTCGTGGCCGTCACGGTGGCCAACCAGGACGCCCATGCCCGCATCGGCACCGGCACGCTGATCGACGCCAGTGGCGACATCGGCGTCAACGCCGCGCTCGCCAGCGCCAACAACACCAAGGCCGAAGGCAAGGCTGAGGGCAGCAAGGATGCGGCCGTCGGCGCGGCCATCGCCGTCAACATCGAGAACGACAAGAGCCTGGCCACGACCGCGCGCAGCGTCAAGAGCACGGGAGCCATCGGTGTGTCGGCCATCAGCAGCGCCAGCAGCGCGGCGGCAGCCAAGGCCAGCGCCGTCGGGGGCAAGGAGGACGACAGCAACTCCACCGCCGACGACAAGGCCGTTGATGACCAGAACAACGCTGTCCGCAACAGCGGCAACTCGGCCGCCAATGCGGCCGGCGCGCGCAACTCGTCCACGTCTCAGGCTACGCCCAGCGCCCAGGGAACGGGCGGTGGGACGGTCAGCGTGGCCGCGGCCGTGGCCGTCAACGTGGCCCAGGCCACGAGCCGCGCCACCGCCGGTGGCGGCACGCTGACGGCCGGCGGCGCCGTCAGCCTCGACAGCAAGACGGACACCGACGCCAGCGCCACAGCCGACGGCAGCACCCGCGCCAAGGACGCGAGCAACCCCAACGACACCGGCGTGGGCGTCGGCGTGGCCGTCAACGTCGGCATCAACACCAACGAGGCCAAGCTGGCGGGCGATGCCGTCGTTGCCAGCCAGGGCTTCAACGTGCGCGCCGGCATGACGAACGCCGGTACCCACACCAACGCGGCCAGTGCCAAGAGCGGCGCCGGTGGCGCCAAGACCGGCATCGCCGGTGCGCTGGCCGTCAATGTGGCTGTGGACCGCTCGACGGCCGAAGTCGTCACCGGCGCCAGCGTCAACGCCGGAGCAGGCGCCAGCACCATCAGCGCGGACAGCAAGCACGCCGACTCGGCCAGCGCGACGCCGACCGACTCGGGCGTGCAGGCCGATGCGAAGAACACCGGCGTTGGTGCGTCCGTCGCCGTCAACGTGCCCGACGTCATCGCCCGCGGCGAAATCGACGACGGCGCCATCGTTTCCAGCAGCGGCGCGCTGACCGTCAGTGGCAGCTTGGAGAACGCCATCACGACGACGGCCGAGGGCGGCGCCAAGGGCGGCACAGCGGTCGCTCCCGTCGTCGCCGTCACCGTGGCCAACCAGGACGCTGTCGCCCGTATCGGTACGTCGCCGTCCACGACGGCCTCCGGCGGCAACCTCAGCGTCGCCAGCAGCCTCAAGTCCACCAACGCGACCAAGGCGGAAGGCAAGGCCGAGGGCAGCAAGGACGCTGCCGTCGGCGCGGCCGTAGCCGTCAACGTGGAGCTGGACCACAGCACCGCCAGCCTCAACCGCAGCATCAACACCACGGGTACGGTCGGCGTCACGGCGGCCAGCCAGACCGCCAGTACCGCCAGCGCCAAGGCCAGCGCCGTGGGCGGCAAGGAGGACGACAGCAGCTCGTCCAGCGACGACAAGGCCGTCGACGACCAGAACAATGCGGCCCGCGGCACCGGTGACGCGGCGGCTGCCTCTGGCGGCGCCCGCAACTCGTCCACCTCGCAAGCCACGCCGTCCGCGCAGGGTACCGGTGGCGGCACCGTCAGCGTCGCCGCGGCGGCGGCCGTGAACATCGCCTCGAGCACCGCTGCGGCCAGCCTCGGCGGCGGCACGGTCACGGCCAGCGGCGCGGTCAATGTGGGCAGCACCAGCGACGCCGACGCGCAGGCCACCGCGGACGGCTCCACGCGCGCGAAGGACGCCAGCAACCCCAACGACACCGGCGTCGGTGTCGGCGTGGCCGTCAATGTCGGCCTCAACACCAACACCGCCACGGTGGGCACGAGCAGCACGGTCAAGAGCCAGGGCCTCAACGTCACGGCTGGTATGGCGTCGGGCGCTGACGGCAAGCACACGACGGCCGCCACCGCCAAGAGCGGCGCAGGCGGCGCCAAGACCGGCATTGCCGGCGCGCTGGCGGTCAACGTCGCGGTGGACCGCACGACGGCCGAAGTTGCCACCGGTGCCTCGGTCAATGCCGGCACCGGCGCCAGCAGTGTCACGGCCAGGACCGTGCATGCCGACACCGCCAGTGCCACCCCCACCGACTCGGGTGTGCAGGCCGACGCCAAGGATACCGGCGTCGGGGCGTCCGTCGCCGTCAACGTGCCCGACCTGATCGCCCGTGCGGAGGTCAAGGACGGTGCGGCGTTGAGCAGCACCGGCGCGCTCGATGTCAGCGCGACGACCGAGAACACCATCACGACCACCGCCCAGGGCGGCGCCAAGGGCGGCACCGCCGTCGCGCCGGTCGTGGCCGTCACTGTGGCCAACCAGGATGCCATCGCCCGCATCGGCACCGGCGCCGCGACCACGGCCGCCGGCGCCGTCACGGTTGCCAGCAGCCTGAAGTCCAGCAATACGACCAAGGCTGAGGGCAAGGCCGAAGGCAGCAAGGACGCCGCCGTCGGCGCGGCAGTGGCCGTCAACGTCGAGCAGGACCACAGCCGCGCCAGCGTGAACCGCAGCCTGGGCGGCACCACCAGTGTCGGCATCACCGCCGCAAGCGACACCGACTCCACTGCCAGCGCCAAGGCCAGCGCCGTGGGCGGCAAGGAGGACGACAGCAGCACGTCCAGCGACGACAAGGCCGTGGACGACCAGAACACGGCCGTCCGCGGTCTGGGCGACTCGGCCGCGGGCAGCGGCGGCGCCCGCAACTCGTCCACGTCCACGGCCACGCCGTCGGCGCAGGGCACCGGCGGCGGCACCGTCAGCGTGGCCGCCGCGGTGGCGGTCAACATCGCCGACACGACGGCCAGCGCCACGGTCTCCGGTGGCACCATCGCCTCCAGCGGTGCCGTCAGCGTCGGCAGCACGGTCGACGGCGATGCTAAAGCGATCGCCGACGGCAGCACCCGCGCCAAGGATGCGAGCAACCCCAACGACACTGGCGTTGGCGTGGGTGTGGCCGTCAACGTGGGGCTCAGCACCAACGAAGCCCGAGTGCTGGCAGGCAGCACGATCAACAGCCAGGGCCTCAACATCACGGCCGGCATGGCCGCGGCTTCAGGCGATGGCGCCACGCACACGACTGCCGCCGAAGCCAAGAGCGGCGCCGGTGGCGCCAAGACCGGCGTGGCAGGCGCGCTTGCGGTTAACGTCGCGGTGGACCGCACGACGGCCGAGCTGGCCGGCACCGCCAATGCCGGTGCGGGCGTCAGCCGCATCACGGCCAAGAGCACGCACGACGATTCAGCCAAGGCCACGCCCACGGACTCCGGCGTGCAGGCCGATGCCAAGGACACTGGCGTCGGTGCGTCCATCGCCGTCAACGTGGCCGATGGCATCACTCGGGCCGAGGTGCTCGACGGCGCCGCGCTCTCCAGCGCCGGTGCGCTGACGATCTCGTCCGCGCTGCAGAACAACCTCACGACGAATGCCGAGGGCGGCGCCAAGGGTGGCACGGCCGTTGCCCCGGTCGTGTCCGTCACCGTGGCCAACCAGGACTCGATCGCTCGTATCGGCACGTCCGCGGGCACGCTCGCGTCCAGCGGCGACCTCGCCATCACGGCCGACCTGCGCTCCACCAACAACACCACCGCCAAAGGCAAGGCGGAGGGCAGCAAGGACGCCGCTGTCGGCGCATCCGTCGCGGTCAACGTGGAGCTGGACCGCGCCAATGCCGAGCTGGCCCGCTCGGTGACGAGCACCGGCGCGATCAGCGTGGCAGGCACCAGCCAGGTGGCGACCACGGGCAAGGCCGAGGCCAGCGCCGTGGGCGGCGACAAGGACAGCAGCAGCGACAAAGACGGCGTCAACAAGAAGACAGGTGCCGGGCGCGGCCTGGGTGACAGCGTCGCCGGCGCGGGCGGCGCCCGCAACTCCAGCAGCAGCGCGGCCACGCCGTCGGCCGGCGTCGCCAGCACCGATTCCACCAGCGGCGACAGCGGAAAGAGCGAGACCGTCAGCGTCGCCGCTGCCGTGGCCGTCAACGTGACCGACACGACCAGCCGCGCGCTGATCAGTGCCGGCACGATCTCGACGCCGACGAAGAACGTGTCGGTTCAGTCCAGCGCCAATACTGACGTGCAGGCGCTGGCCGATGGCAGCGCCACGACGAACGACGGAGGTGACGCGGTGGGCGCGGCCGTCGCCGTCAACTACGCGGCCGTCACGAATGAGGCGCGTGTCGCGTCTGGCGTCAGCATCACGGCCGATGGCCTGCAGCTGGGCGCGACGATGACCAATGTGAGCGGCGACACGACGCACACGACGCTCGCTAGCGCCAAGAGCGGCGCGGGCGGTGGCGATGTCGGCGTGGCCGGCGCAGTGGCCATCAATATCGTCAACGAAGACACCCAGGCGCAGCTCAGCGGCAACGCTACGCTGGCTGGTGCCGACTCCGGTGGCTCGCTGCAGGCCATCACGCAGTCCACCGCCAGCGACACCGCAATCGCCACGCCCGAGAAGGAAGGCGGCCAGGCCGAGGGCAAGGACACCGGCGTCGGCGCGTCCGTCGCCGTCAGCGTCGTCGACCGCAACCTTGACGCGACGCTGGTCGATGGCGCGCAGGTCGCCGGCAACGTGTCGTCCATGACCGTGTCGTCCACGGCGCAGGACACGATCACCACGCAGGCCGAGAACGGTGCCAAGGGTAAGACCGGCGTCGGCGTGTCTGCCGCAGTCACGGTGGACACCAACAACACCCATGCCTATGCCGGCGCCGCCTCGGGCACGCTGGCCGTGGGAGGCGACATGGCCGTGCGCGCCTTCCGGCTCGATCAGGTCAATGGCTCGGCCAAGGCCGATGCGGCCGGGGCGGACACGGCCGTGGGCGCGTCAGTCGTCGTCACGGTGGTGGATGGCGACGTGAGCGCCGGGCTGGCGCGCAATGTCTCGGCGGGCGGGGCGGCCGATGTGTCCTCGGGCAACACCGTGCTGGCTACCGGCACAGCCAAGGCCAGCGCGTCCGGCAACAGCGCGGGCGGCCGCAGCTCCGACAAGGAAGCCAACAACCAGCTCAACAACAACCCGAACAAAGACAAGTCGCGCGACCTGCCCAAGAGCAACGACCAGGTTGACTCCGCCAACACCAAGACCAGCGGCGAGACCGGCGGCAGCAAGAGCGAAGGCACCGGCGTGGCCGCGGCTATCGTCGTTCAGGTGCTTGTCAGCGACAACACGGCGAGCATCGCAGACGGTGTGAAGCTCACGTCGGGCGGCGCGATGACCGTGGATGCGCAGGCGGACTACAACGTCATCACCCAGGCGATGGGCGATGCCATCGACCTGCAGAAGAAGACCAATGTCGGCGCGGCCGTCGGCGTGGGCGTGACGGACGCCAGCAACACGGCGCAGGTCGGCGCCAATGCTGACCTGCGCGGTGCCTCGGTGCAGATCCGTGCCGACCGGCCGGGCGACAGCGGCGGCCATGAGTTCCGCACGCTTGGTGTTGCCGCTGCGGGCGGCAAGGACACGTCGGTGGCCGGCAGCGTGGCGATCAACGTCGTCACGCTCGACACTGCCGCCACGGTGGGCGCGGGCGCGCAGATCCGCGCCAACGCCGGCAAGCTCGACGTCGTTGCCGACCAGAGCACGCTCGTCCAAGCCGTCGCCGGCGCCGCGGCGCTGAGCACGGGGGGCACCGGCGTCGGTGCTTCTGTGGGCCTGAACATCATCGTCGAGCGCACCAATGCGACCGTGGGCGCGAACGCCCAGCTCGCCGCGCGCGACGCGACCACCATCACGGCCAACGCCCAGGTCGTTCCCGCCACTCTGGACCTGCCCGACCCGCTGCCCGACCTTGCGCTGAGCAACCTCGCCATCTCCGGCGGCATCTCCACCGATGGCGGCGCGGGCGCCGGCTCGGCGGCCGTGAACATCTACACGCTCGACACCATCGCTCGGCTCGAAAACGGCGTGAAGGTCAACGACGCCGCGATGGGCGTGACCGCCGGGGCGGCGCAGGACGTCACCGTCGGCGCCAAGAGCCGCACGGACATCGAAGGCGGCGCTGGCGCGGGCGGCATCTCCATTGGCAATGCCGGCGTGGGCATCGGCTTGGACGTGACCGTGCTGCTCGAGAACACGAAGGCCACGCTGGGCTCTGGCGTGGCCCTAACTGCCGGCCGCGACCTCGCGGTGCGTGCCAGCAGCGACCAGGACATCACCAGCGTTGCCGCCACCGCCGGCGTGTCCACCGACGGCACCGGCGTAGGCGGCAGCGTCACGGTGTACATCGTCACCAACGACACGGAGGCCACGACGGCCGGCGGCGCCGGCTCGGCGCTGCAGGCCGGCGGCGCGATGGCCGTGACGGCCGACGCGCCGTTCGACATCAACCAGGTGGCCGGCGCGCTGGCTTACGGCAACTCGGCAGGCGTCGGCATCTCCAGCACGGTACTGGTCCACAACGACACGGTCCAAGCGCTCGTGGGCCCCAGCACGTCCATCGCTGCCGGTTCTGTCGGTGGCGTCGACGTAGCCGCCACGTCGCACGAGAACCTCGTGACCATTGCCGTGGGCGGTGGCGCGTCCAGCAGCGCCGCGGTGGCCGGTTCGGTCGTTGTCAACGTGCTGAACGAGACGACCAGGGCCCGCATTGACGACAGCTCCACGTTCAGCGTCGGCACGGCGTCCATTTCGACACAGGCAGATCTGAAGGTGAGGGCGGACGATGAGACCCGCATCGTCTCGGTCGCGGGGTCCGTGGCTGCGTCCAGCAGTGTGGGGGTGGGCCTGGGTGCCGTCGTCAACACGATGAACAAGACGACCGAGGCCCGGATGGGGTCGGGCGTCACGGGCCTGGCGGATGGCGACCTCTACGTCACGTCCAAGTCCGACGAAGACATCTCGTCCGTGGCCGCCGGTGTGGCCGCAAGCTCCAGCGTGGGCGTGGCGGCGGACGCCAACGTGCAGGTGCTCAACACCACCACGCGCGCCATCCTCGGGGACGACCCGACCGACGCCAAGGCCAGCGCGGGCGCGGGTGATGTGCATGCGCAGGGCAGCATCGTTGTCGCGGCGGACGAACACACCGAGGCCGACCTGATCACCGGGTCGGTAGCAGCCTCCGGCTCGGCCGGCGTCGGCGCGGCGGCGGGCGTCGTCACGGCGACGAAGAACACCGTGGCCCTCGTGGGTGACGGTGCCAAGGTGACGGCCGACGGCCTGCGCACCGGTCTCACCGTCGAGGATGGCGGCATCGGCGTGGGCTATGCACCGTCGTCGCCGATGAACGCCGGCGGCCTGCCGAATGCGGCCAAGGGTCAGCAGGGCAATGCCGCGGCGTTCGAGGTCGGCACGCCGACCTTTAACTCCAAGGACGGTAAGGGCAACAGCAGCAGCGACCAGAGCTTCACCGGCGACCGCGTCGCCACCCCCAGCACGCGCAGCGGCTTCCAGGGTCTGGCCGTGACGGCGACGAACCGCGACGACATCGAGACCTTCGCCGTGTCGCTGGGCGCCGGCACGGCAGGCATCGGCATCGGCTCGGCGACCAACGTGGTCAGCACGACGACGTCGGCCGGCATCGGAGCGGGCGCCAACGTCAATGCCGACACGAGCGCGGCCGGTGCGGGCCAGAGCGTGCTTGTCGGCGCGGGCGACGACTTCTCGCACGTGGCCCTGGCCGGCGCGCTCGGCTTTGGCACGGTCGGCGTGGCGCCGGGTGTGGACGTGACGGTGCTGACTCACGACACCAACGCCAGCATCGGTGGCAATGCCAGCGTCAAGGCCAAGGACGATGTCGTCGTGCAGGCTGGCAACCAGGACCACCTGCTGCTGATCTCCGCCGGCATTGCGGCCGGCACGGTCGGCGTGGGCGGCGCAGTGAACGTGCTGGTGCTCAACAACCACACGACAGCCACCGTCGGCGCCGCCGCGGCGGTCCAGGCCGGTGGCGATGTTGGCGTGCTGGCCAAGGACGGCACCGACACGACGATGATCGCCGGCGCCATCGGCGCGGGCACCGTGGGCGTCGGTGCGTCCGTCGGCGTCATGAGCATCACGAAGCACACCGATGCCGGCGTGCTGACCGGCGCGTCGGTCGACGCGCTGGGCGCCGGCACCGGCCTGCTGGGCATGCGCGACGGCACTGTCGGACAGAGCGGCATGGGCACGGCCGAACGCCATGGCGTCGTCGTGCAGGCCGACAGCAGCGAGGACTTCTTCCACCTCGATGTGGCAGCAGGTGCCGGCTATGTGGGCGTGGGCGGCGGCGTGGGGGTGTCGCTGCTGGACTCCGACACCACGGCCATCATCGGCGCCAACACCAAGATCAACCGCAACAACGACAACGCCGGCGCAAACGCCAATCAGGGCGTCTACGTCACGGCGGCCAACCGCGCGGGCGGCACGCACTTCACCGGCGCGGTGGCGGGCGGCTTCGTCGGCGTTGGCGGTGCGGTGCAGGTGGGCAGCCTGCGCAACGACACGGCGGCGCGCATCCTCGGCAATGCCGACGTGGCGGCCGCGGGTGACGTGGCCGTCAACGGCCTATCGCGCATCGATCTCGACTCGCTGACGATCTCCGGCGCCGGCGGCTTCGTCGGCGCGGCGGGCGCGGTGACGGTGTGGTCTGTCGGCACGCCGCTGGAGCGCAGCTACCAGAACAGCGACGGCGCGACCGCCGACGGCCTCAGCAAGACGAAGGGCGACAACACGCAGGGCTCGGGGGACAGCGACGCTGCCAAGCAGGCGTCGCTGGCCAAGGGCCAGGTCGGCAGCGTGCTGGGTGGTTTCCAGGGCGGCACGGCGGGCAGCGGGCAGCAGCGCGTGCATGACCGCGCCGGCGCGGCCGGCACGCTGGTCAGCGGCTCGGGGCCGAGCCAGGCTGAGTGGCTGGCCGCCATCAATGCGGCCAACCCCGCCCAGGGCACCGAGGCGACGATCGCCGGCGGCAGCACCGTCACGGCCGGCAAGGCCATCACCGTGAATGCGCAGCAATGGGCGGATGTCGACTTCCTCGTCGGCGCGGTGGGCGCCGGCGCGGGTGGCGTGGGCGCCGGCATCGGCGTGTTCTCCACCGCCTTCAACACCAACGCGAATGCCGGCGGCACGTACACCGCTGGTGGCAAGTTCACCGTGTCATCGCGGCTGGACAGCACCGTCGACGCGACTGCCTTCGCCGGCGGCGCCGGCTTCGTGGGCCTCGGCGCGGCCGTGTCCGTGCTGAGCGACCACAGCTACAACCAGGCCGGCCTGGGCGACAACGCCCGCGTGAAGGCCGCGTCCAGCGTGGACGTCACGGCCGTTTCCAATCGCACCATCCACCTCGACACGGCGCAGGGCACGGCGGGCGCCGTGGCGGCCGGCGCATCGTTCACGCGCCTGACGAGCGATGGCCAGGTCAGCGCCGACGTGAACTCCGGCGCCCGCATCGGCCAGAACGCCGGCCAGACGGTCGGTGCACTGCACGTCAGCGCCACGGCCGACTTCGACACCTACGCCCACACGCTGGCCTTCTCGGTCGGCGCAGTGGCCATCAGCGCCAACTTCGCGTTCGCGGACGTGAAGCCCACGCTGCGCGCCTCGGTCGGTGACGCCTCCCTCATCAAGACCACCGGCGAAGCCACGGTTGAGGCACTGTCCACCGGCAAGGCCGACGCCAACGTGCTGACCGTCACCGGCGGTGCCGGCGCGACCGGCGTGAGCCTGTCGTCCGCCACGTTCTCGCCCACGGTGCAGGCGCTTTTCGGCGCCACGGCAGTGCTCAATGCCGGTGGCCTGATCCGCGTGCAGGCCCGCAACAACCACGACGGCAGCAAGGCGCTGTCCAACAAGGGCGCGTGGGCCACGTCCACGGCCCCGGGCTTCGGCGGCTTCAGCGGCAACGGCGCGGTGCCGACTGCGGAGGCCAATGGCAACGTCAAGGCCAGCGTCGGCTCCGGCTCGCTCGTCAGCGCGGGCGGCCGTGTGGACGTGCTTGCCTACAACAATAACGAGGCCCAGGCCGAGGCGCTGACGGTGGCCATCGGCGGAGCGACCGTGGGCGTCAGCATCGGCAATGCCCGCGCCAATGGCGATACCGCGGCCGAACTGCTCGGCGGCGTCGGGTCATCGACTGACCTGACCGTGCGCGCCCAGGCCCGCAACCTGGCGGACTCCGAATCCGGCGCGTCCAGCGGCGGCGTCGTTGGTGTCAATGGCGCCACCAGCACTGCGCGGGCCAACGGCAATGTGCAGACCACCGTGGGCGTGGCGGCGCAGGACGCGACGCTGAACGCCAGCGGCAGCATCGTCATCGAATCCCGTTCCAGCAATGACGCGACGGCCAACACCAAGGGCCTGTCGCTGGGCATTGCCGGCGCGGCCGGCATCATGGCCGCCAGCGCCGAGGCCTCGCCCGACGTGCGCTCTACCGTCACCGGCAACACCTCGCTTGTCTCGGGCGGCGGCGTGCGCATCGGTGCTTACCACAACCGGGGCGGCGAGGACGTGCGCGCTACGGCCGACGCGGCCACCGCCGGCCTGGGCCTCGCGGCGTCGGGCGCCATCGTCAACGCCAAAAGCCAGGGCGGCGCCCAGGCGCTGGTGGGCAACAACACCGCCATTGCCGGTGGCAGCGGGGCCGTGGTCGTCGAGGGTCTGTCCAGCAACACGGCCGTCGCCACCGGCGACGCGATCTCGGCTTCGATCGGCGTCGGCGCCGGTGCGGTGGTGGCCAACGCCACCACCGGCGGCACCACGGGCGCCGTTAGCGGCGCCGATGTGACCGGCACGAGCTATGCCGTGCTGGCCCATGCCGATCAGAACGCCGATGGCCATGCCCAGGCCGCCGCAGGCGGTGTGTTCGCCGGCGCTTCCGGCGCGGTGGGCACCAGCACCGTCACGCCGACGGTGAATGCGGGTATCGGTGACGGCGCTCAGGTCAGCGTCAGCGGGCCGGTCTCCGTGGTCGCCGAAACGAACGCGGACTCCGACGGCACGGCGCAAGGCATTGCGGTTTCGGGGCTCGGCGCGCTCGGCCTCAGCAGCGCCAGCGCCAACCTCAGTCCGACGATGACGAACCGCATCGGTACGGGCGCCAGCCTCAGTGCCACCGGCGCGGGTTCGGACGTGACCATCGCCACGCGCGTCAACGACGGCACGAACAAGGCCGGCGGCGCCACCGCACTGGCCACCGCCGGCTCCGGCGGTGCGCTGGTGGCCGGCAGCGGCACGGCCGCGACCGCTGAAACCCACTACAACGTGCTGCAGAGCTCCGGCACCGGCGTTACGCTGAACGCGGGGCGCGACCTCAATGTCGGCCTGCAGCTGGGCAACCATGTCGACTCCACCGCCAACAGCGACACGATCGGCGGCCTGGCCATCGGTGGCGCCGTGGCGAGCAGCACCGTCGATGGCAGTGCGGTCAGCAACTTCACGAGCGCCAGCGGCATCATCGGGCGCAACCTGAACGCCCTCGGCACGTCGGACCAGCTCGCCACCAGCACCTCACGTGCCGCGGGCGGCGGCCTGGCGTCGGGCCAGTTCAACAAGACGACCGCCAGCTTCACGCCCACCATGGGCGTTGACCTGGGCAGCGGCACGATGACCGTGGGCGGCAACGCCACCGTGCAGATGCTGTCCACGGCTGACACGACGGCCAGCACCATCGGCCGTGCGCTGAGCGTGACCGGAAGCATCGGCTCGTCCTTCGCCGAGGCCACGATGAGCCCGGGCGTATTTGCCCGCACCGGCAACCAGCAGCTCTCGGCCAGCGGCACGGTGCTTGTGGAGGCCCGTCACAACCATGACGGCGCGGCGCCCACCGGGCTCGACACCACCGCCACGGCACTCGCCTCGGCCGGCGGCGGCCTCGTCGGCGGCACGGGCGCCTCGGCATCGGCGAGCGCGGCGGCGAATGTCGACGCCACGGTGGGCGCGGGCAGCAAGCTCACCGCCGGCGGCACGGTCAAGGTGCTGGCCGATGCGGCCAACCTGGCGACCACCACCACGTCCGGCCTGGGCGCCGGCGGGCTCATCGGCGTCGGCAAGTCCAGCAGCGAGGCGCTCGTCGGCGGCGGCACCACGGCCGACCTGCGTGGCGGCGTGGGCGGCGGGACGTCCATCTCCGTCGTCGCGCAGGGCAAGAACAACGCGCTCGCCACGGCCAGCGCATCCGGCGCCGCCGGGCTGGCCGGCGTCAGCGGCGGCAGCGCCACGGCCCGCTCCAACAGCGGCGTGACGGCCGGCCTGGGAGATGACGGCGTTGCCAGCGCCAGCACGACGACGGGCGCGGTCCTTGTCGACGCGATCTCCAGCGCCGACGCCGACGCCCAGGGCCGTGCGTTCTCGTTCGGCTTCGCCGGCGCGGCCGGCCTCATGAATGCCACCAGCGAGGTCAGCCCCAACGTCAAGGCCGAAGTGCGTGGCACCACCGGCGTCAGCGGTAACGGCATTACCGTGCGGGCGCGTCACAACCAGCAGGGCGAGAACAGCACGGCCATGGCCGACGCGGCTGGCGCCGGCGCTGGCGTGGCCGTCGGCGGTGCCAGCGCCGACGCGACGGCCGCCGCCAACACGCAGGCGCTGACCGGCAACGGCACCAGCTTCAATGCTGGTGGCGGCAGCGTGCTGGTGCAGGCCAATGCAGTCAACAACGTCGTCGGCACCGGCAAGTCGGCCGATGCCAGCCTGGGCATCTCGGTGGGCGTCGTGTCGGCATCCGCCCGCTCGGGTGGCATCACCGAAGCCACCAGCGGCGCCGACGTGCAGTCGGCCAGCACGCTGAACGTGCTGTCGAACGCGACGCAGATCGGCAACGCCACGGCGCGGGGTGCCACTGGCGGCCTGCTGGCGGCGGGTACGGGGACGTCAGTGACGACGACCGTCAACCCCGACGTACGCGCGGGCCTGGGCGACGGCGCCGTCATCGACGTGGCCGGCGGCATCAACGTCGGCGGCACGGCCACGACCGATGCCGACGGCACCGCCACCGGCGTGGCCATCTCGGCCGGCGCGTCGCTGGGCCTGTCCAAGGCCGATGTGACGCTGGCGCCGACGATGACGATGCGCGTCGGCAACGGCGTCAGCGCCACGACTCACTCGGCAAACACGGGCGACATCAACTTCTCGCTGACGCACAACGGCGGCAGCACCACCGCGGGCGGCGCCACCGCGACGGCTTTTGCCGGTGCCGGCGGCCTTGTCGCCGGCGGCGGCGCCGAGGCGAACTCGACGCTGAACTACGGCCTCAACGCGACGACGGGCACGGGCGTCACGCTGAACTCGGCACGTAGCGTGGCGTTCACGACCACGACCGGCGCGCATGTCGAGTCCGACGGTGATGCCCGCGGCTTCGGCCTCGTGGGCGCCGGTGGCGGCGCGGTGTCCAACACCAGCGTCGGCGGCACGGTGAACCAGACGCTGGGCGCCGTCAGCGGCACGCAGGGCATCGACTTCAAGGTCGAGACCGTGGCTAACCACGTCGTCGACGCGACCTCGTACGCCTCGGCGCTGGGCCTGCTGGGCAGCGGCCAGGTCAACTCTGCCAATGCCACCTTCTCGCCCACGCTGACCGCCAACCTGGGCGGCGGCGGCTCGATCAACGTAGGCCGCGACCTGATCGTCAACGCCTTGTCCACCGCCGACACCACGGCCACCGCCCGCGGGTCGGCCACGACCGGCGGCATCGGTTTTGGCGGCTCGTTCGCGACCGCGACGATGAGCCCCAGCATCAATGCGTTGACCGCCAACGAGACGGCCAGCGTCGGGCGGAACATCAGCATCCGGGCCAGCCACAACCATGACGGCGCCGGGTCCACCGGCGGCGACACCGTGGCGCTGGCGCGCAGCTCGTCGGGTTCGTTGCTGCTCAGCGCGGCTGGTGCGGCGGCGACGGCCAACGCCAATGCCGCGACGACGGCGCGCAGCGGCGCCGGCAGCGTGCTGACGGCGGGCGGCTCGCTCGCCATACACGCCGACGCGGCCAACGTCAGCCACACCGAGACGTCCGGCCTGTCGATCAGCCTGGTCGTGTCGGCCGGCAAGTCGGTCGCCGTGTCCAATGCCAATGGCTCGACCGCGGCCGAGATTGCCGGCGGTTCGGGCGGCAGCAGCGGCGTCGACGTGCGCGCGCTCGGCCACAACTACGCTGACGCCCAGGCCAACGCCTCGGGCGGCGGCCTCGTGGCCGGCGTCAACAGCGGCGACGCGACCGCCCGCTCCAACGGCAGCGTGACGGCGGGCGCCGGCAATGCCACCACGCCCAGCACCGTCAACAGCTCGGGCTCGATCAACATCCTGGCGCTGTCCGAAGCCGATGCCAACGCGCAGGCCCGCGGCCTGTCGGTCGGCCTGGGCCTGGCCATCGGCGTCATGAATGCCAACGCGCAGGTGACGCCCACGGTGACCAACCTCGTGCAGGGGACGACGACGCTGAGCGGTCAGGGCGTCAACATCCTGGCGCAGCACAACCAGGGCGCTCAGAACGCCCGCGCCAAGGCGGACAGCGCCGGCTTCGGCGGCGTCGCCGGGTCGGGCGCGAACGCCACTGCCACCTCGGGTGCCGCCACCAGCATCACCACCGGGGTCAACGCGGCGCTGAACGGCAACGGCGGCATCGTCCGCGTGCAGGCGCTGGCCAACAACAACGTCACCGCAGACGGCACGGCAGCCGGTGTCGGCGCGGCCGCCTTCGGCGCGATGTCGGCCAGCGCCACCTCTGCCGGATCGACCGGCGCCACCAGTGCCGCCAAGGTCAACGGTGCTGGCCTTGTCATCGAGGCGACGGCTCACCAGACGTCCAATGCCAACAGCTCGGCGGCGGCCGGCGGCCTCGTCGCCGCGGGCTCGGGCGCCACGGCCAATAGCGCCGTCACGCCTACCGTCTCGGCCGGTATCGGCGCCGGCGCGGTCATCGACGTCGACGGCAGCGTGGACGTCGGCGCCAATGCGTTCACGACAGCCACCGGCATTGCCGACGGCGTGCAGTTCGCCGGGGGCGTCGGCGCGGGCGGATCGATCGCCAACGTGGACATCAACCCGACGATGGCGGTGAACGTGGGCAACAACGCCCGCGTCACGACCCACGGCGCCAAGGGCGACGTGCGCCTGGCGCTGAACCTGAACCAGGGCGACCCGGACGCCGGCAAGGCCACGGCGCGCGCCGCGGCCAGCGCCGGCTCCGGCGTGATCTCGCTGGCGGGCAGCAACGCCGCCGCCGATGCGGTGACGAACCTGAGTAACACCACCGGCTCGGGCGTTGTGTTCAACACGTCCGGCGGCGTGCGCTTCGATACCCAGGCCGGCCTGACGGTCGATGCCCTCGGCGACAGCCTGAATGCGGCCATCGGCGGTGCCGGCGGCGTGGCCAAGTCCAACGCCACCATTGGTGGCACGACGAACGCCACCACCGGAGCCATATCCGGCACGGTGGGCGGCGACCTTGTTGTCAGCACGACAAGCAACTACGTGTCGAAGTCGTTGTCGAACGCCACGGCGCTGAGCCTGCTCGGCGCGGGTGGCGTGAACAGCGCCAACGCGGAAGTCACGCCGACGATCAACGTCGGCATCGGCTCGGGCGGCTCCATCACGGCCGGCCGTGACGTCATCATCAACAACATCTCCACCGGCGATGCGGATGCCAAGACCAAGGGCACCAGCGTGTCGTCCGGTACGTTCACGGGTTCCGAAGCGACGGCACGGGTCCGGCCTGACATGGACACCACCGTGGGTGCGGCCGACGTCCAGGCCGGCCGCAACTTCACGGTGCTGGCCAGCCACAACCACAACGGCGCGGGTGCCAGCGGACAGGATGCGCACGCCTATGCCAACGCGTCCGGTGGGGGCTTCCTGTTCAGCGGCATCGGCGCCAGCAGCGTCGCGCAGTCGTCGGCCGACATGACCACCACGCTGGGTGGCGCGGGCAGCGACCTGGGCTCAGGCAGTGGCGATTTCACGGTCACGACGCGTTCCGGCAACATCGCCGGCGCCGAGGGCTATGGCCTGTCCGTCGGCGGCCTTCTGGGCAAGGGCAATGTGCGGGCCGATGGCATCGCCGGCGGCGCGCTGACCAACGCCCAGAACAACACCTACACCAGCGACGGTCAGAGCACGACGATCGCCGCCGGCACGGGCATCTCGGCCGGCGGCAACGTCGCCATCGACAACATCAGCGACCAGGGCGCCACGGCCGATACCACCGCGCCGGCCGGCGGCCTCGTGGGCGTGGCGGCCAACGACTCCAACGCCATCGTCGCCCGCAACCTCAGCACCTCGATGCTGGGCAGCGGTATCACCGCCGGCGGCAACATCCTGATCGGCGGCGCCACCAGCGGCGGCGCACGCGCCACGTCCGACGCCGACTCCTTCGGCCTCGTCTCCGTCGGCAAGGCGCTGGCCAATGCGACGGTCACGCCGACCGTGGCCACGTCGGTGGGCGGTGTGCTGGATGCCGGTGGCCGCATCACCATTCGTGCGCAGCACGACGGCTCGCAGGGTGCCGAAGCCACCGGTGAAGCGGGCGGCGCCAGCGGCTTCGCGAGCATCAATGGCGCGGAGACGCATGCGACCACGGCCGCCAACATCAGTGCTGCGATCCGGGACGGCGCCTCCGTCAATGCCGACGGCGGCACGGAAGTGCTGTCCGCGGTGTCGGACAAGGCCAGCTCGCGCGCCGATGGCGAGGCTTACTCCTTTGGCGTGGCGGTGGGCTCCACCGATGCCACGGCCGACGCCAACTCCAGCAGCCGAGCCTCGGTCGGCAATGCGCAGATCACCGGCGCCAGCCTGACGATCGATGCCTCCGGTGGCGGCCGCGGTGCCGCCACGGCACTGGCGACGACCGGCGGCCTTCTCGTGGCCGGCAGCGGCGCCGCGCCGGTCGTGACCGTCACGCCGGTGATCAAGGCCGAGCTGGGCGAGAACGCGAACGTCGATGTGGGCGGCAATGTCGCGTTGCGCGCCCACGGCAATGCCGAGGGTGACGGTGTGGCCGATGGCAGCACCTTCGCGGGTCTGGGCTCCAGTGCCACCGCCAAGGCGACCATCAACGTCACCCCGACCGTGCAGGCCACCGTCCAGTCCGGCGCGCATGTCAAGGCCGGCGGCAGCGTCGAGCTGTTGGCCACACAGGGCCAGGCGGTCAGCACCGGCGACACGACGTTCGGCGCCGGCAGCGTCAACACGACCACCAACGTCGTCACCCTCAACGGTGAACACGGCCTCAAGACCGGCGACACGGTCACCTACAGCATCGGCGTGGATGGGAATGCGCCCGTCGGCGGGCTGGTGGATGGCCGCAACTACCAGGTCATCGTGCAGTCGCCCACCGCCGTCAAGCTCGGCTCGGTGTTCGGCGCGTCCACCGTGGACGCCACGCGCGACGAGATCAAGTTCAACGTCGAGCACGGCTTCAGCAATGGCCAGCGCGTGATCTACCACAGCGCCGGCAATCCGCCTATCAGCGGCCTCGTCGACGGCCAGGCCTATTTCGTGCGCGTCATCGATGCGCAGACGATCAAGCTCGCCAACAGCGCCTCGGCGGCGCTGGCCGCTCCGCGTTCCTTCGTCAGCAGCGACGTCAACGCATCGACCGACCGCATCACGCTCGGCGGCCATGGCTTCGTCGACGGCCAGGCCGTCACCTATCGCACGGCCGGTGCGGAGCAGTTCGAGGGCTCGGCTGTCGAAGCCGATGGCGCTGACGTCATCACGATCAACAACCACGGCTTCAACACCGGCGACCAGGTCAAGTACAGCCTGCGCGACCTCGTCATCGAGACCCCCAACAAGCCGCCGGCGGCGATCACCGGCCTGGCGGCGGATGGAACGTACTACGTCATCCGTGTCGACGCCAACCACATCAAGCTCGCCGCGAACCCGACGAACGCCAGCAACGGCACCGCCATCGACATCAGCAACACCGCGGAGTCGGCGGCCAGTGGCCACATCCTGACCCGCGTCGGCGCGGCGCCGCTGTCCGGCCTGACGAGCGGCAATACCTACTACGTCAAGGTCGTCGACGCCGACACCTTCCAGCTGTCGGCCACGCCGGGCGGCGCGGCCATCGACATCGGCGCGGGCGGCGGCAAGCACACGATCGGCGTGGAGGGCATCGAGCTGTCCGGCGCCAGCACGACCGGCCAGCACCAGCTCGAGGTCGACATCACCGGCACGGGTACCGGCACCGGCCACCAGTTGCTGGGGGCGGGTGGCGCGCTGCAGCTCGTCAGCAGCGTGGCGGGCAACGGCGTCTCCAGCGCTGAGACAAAGGGCGCCTCCGGCGCGCTGTTCGGCACCAAGACCGGCTCCGACGCCGAGGTGAACATCCTGACGAACGTGCGCGCCAACGTGGGCGACAAGGCGACCGTGCAGGCGGGCGGCGACATCACGCAGACGGCGTTCTCCGCCGCCAACGGGGCGGGCACGGCCGGTGCGGTCGGCGGTGCGTTCATCGCTGTCGGCAATTCGGAGGCCAACGTCAACGCGACGCAGACGGTGCAAGCCAATGCCGGCAATGGCGCCAAGCTGACGGCAGGCGGCTCCATCAGCCTGCAGTCCACCAGCACGCAAAACGGCACCATCAGCGCCAACTCGAAGGGCGGCGGCTTCATCAATTCGTCGCAGGTCTCTGGAAAGGTCCAGCTCAACCACAGCACCACCGCTGGCGTGGGCGAAGGCGGCAGCCTTGTGGCGGCGCGCAATGTGGACGTTAAGGCCGAGTCCAAGTTCGACGGCGACGTCTACGGCAAGGCGTCCAGCGGCGGCCTGGGGGCCGACTCCGATGCCGACATGACCTGGCAGGTCGGCAGCGCCGGCAACTTCCAGCAGACAGCGGTGAACGTCGGCAACAACGCGACGGTCAAGGCAGGCGACGACATCACGCTCGACGCGTCCATGACGCGCGCCAAGACCAGCGTGACGGCCGATGCCTATTCCGCCGCTGCTGGCGCCAACCCGGATTCGCACGCCTACACGCGCATGTACTCCGATGCGGTGGTCAACGTCCGCTCGGGCGCGCTCGTCAGCTCGCTGGAAAACATCTATCTCCATGCGTTGCATACGGGCATGAATGCCTATTCGCGCTCCGAGGGCGAGGCGGATGCGGCCGGCGGCGACACCGACGTCGACCTGATCATCGAGCACCGCCTCAATACGCTTGTCAACGCCGAAGCCGGCGCGACCTTCGAGACGCACGCGCTCGACGTGCGCGCCGAACGCGGCTCCTACTCCACCGGATACCGGCTCGTGCAGGACGGCGCCTGGGTCGACACGGGCGACGCCAACCTTGGTACGCCGCACAGCTACAACCAGCACATCGACTTCAATGCCGATGCGCGGTTGTCCTCAGGCCCCAACCCACTGCTCCTCGTCGATGCCGCCGGCAACATCGTCACGGCCGAGAACGTGTCGTTCAGCAACACGCTGAGCACCATCACGGTGAACGACATTCTCAACAAGAGCATCGGCACGGCCTACTTCCGCGCCAACGGCGTGTTCGACCCGCTTCACGCCGACATCCAGCAAGGCCGCATCACCGGCACGCAGTCGACCTTCACGTTCATCCACACCTTCGGCCGGATCACGCTGACCAACGAGTCGCCCAAGGACCTGCGGATCAACAACATCGCGCCTGTGGACCAATCCGAGACGCCGCGCGTCACGCTCGATGTCGACAATGTCAGCGGCACGCCGACCGACTCCACGCCGTTCCAGTTCAACATCAAGCACAGCTACGGCCCGACCGAGCTGCTGATCCGCAACACCAACACCAGCGCCGGGTCGGACATCCAGCTCAACGGTGTCATCGACAACCCGCTGGGCTCCACGCTGATTGCCGCCGTGGGCGGCAGCATCGTGCCGTTCAGCGCCGGCGCGCTGGTGCGCACCAACACGGCTTCGCTGAGTGCCGGCGGCACCATCGGCCTGGCCAACCAGCGCCTGGAGCTGGAGCTGGTCCAGAGCCTCGGCCGCGACGCCACGCTCAGCAGCAGCTCCGGCGGCAGCACCTTCCTCGGCATGCGCGGCCTGCAGCGCGACCCCAGCGCCCTTGACTTCACGCTGAGCCTGGGCAACCTGTCCGCCGGCGGCGAGCTGAACCTGCTGCTGCGGGAGGCCAAACGGCAGGTCAACGTCAACGGCGTGCCGCCCGCCTATCAGGTCAAGGTCCGCGTGATTTCCGCGAGCATCGGCACCGACCTCGGCATCACCAGCTGGGTCCGGCATTTCCGGCCCGATCAGTCGGGCGGTGCGATCGTCGACTTCCCCGTCGGCTTCTTCGGCACGGGCAATCAAGCGCTCAATTCCACGACCTCTATCGGCAAGCTCGATGCAGGCACCCACCTGTCGGTCGTCGCCGAGACACCGGCGCAGCGCATGGACCTTCTCCAGCGCAACAGCTGGATCGGCAACGGCAACGTCACCGTGCGCACGAACGGCAACGTCACGCTGCCGAGCACGGTGCAGGCCATCACGGGCAACCTGTCGGTCCAGAGCCTGAACAACTCCGTCTATGCCGACCACCTCGTGGCCGGCGGCGCCGGCACCGTCACTGCCGCACTCGACATCTCCAACGTGCTGGCGAACTACGCCCGCACCTGGATCAACCTCTACACCAACAACCTGCTGACCGCCGGTGGCGCGGCCCAGCTCAACGCCGGCCGCAACATCTTCTTGCCGCGCATCGTGCAGGGCGGCAGCGATGTGGGCGTCACCGCCGGCCAGCAGGTGCTGGCGCCGGCGTCGATCTGGTCACAGAACGCCGACGTGCGCATCACGAGCACGTCCGGCTCAGTACAGGTGGACCATGTCGTCGCCGGCAGCGACGTTGTCATCACCGCCACGCAGGGCACGATCTCCAACGTCACAGGCGGCCAGACGGGCAATCGCCTGGACCTGTACCCGGACAACCTCATCACCGCGGGCGACAGCATCACGCTGCTGGCTGGTGGCGACATCACGCTGCCGCGCCTCGTGCTCGCGCAGAACGGCGCGATCAGCGTCACGTCCACCGGCGGCAGCGTGCTGCTGGACCGCGTGGAGGCTGCCAACAACGACGTGACCATCTCGGCCGCCAAGGGCGCCATCCAGGAGATCGGTACCGATGCCGCGGCCGATGTGCTGGGCATCAACCTCAAGTTGACCGCGGGTGGCCCCGGCATCGGGAGCGCCGCCAATGCACTGGAAATCGACTCCTCGCGCCCCAGCCACGGCAACGTCTGGGCGTTGGCCGATGGCTCCATCTATATGGTGGAGACCGCGGGCGACCTCAACCTCGACCGCGTGCGCTCGACGAGCGCCGATGTCGAGCTGACCGTGCTCGCCGGCGACCTGCTGGACGACCTGGCAGACCTGGCCTCGGACATCGACGCCAACAACATCACGCTGGCGGTCAGCGGAAGCATCGGCAACTACTACAACGATGTCGAGATCGACAGCCGCTTCAGCGCGGCTGGCGGTTTCGTCAATGCCAGCGGCACGACCGGCGTGCAGCTGACCGAGGTCGTACAGGCGCTGTACGTCGGCACGATCCTGAGCAGTGCGGGCCACGTGCGGCTCACGACGCGCGACAGCCAGGCCAGCGGCGAAAGCATCATCGTCGGCGAGGGCCGCACGGTGCAGGCCGGCAAGAGCATCACGCTGAACGCGGGTGACGACTTGCGCATCAGCGGCACCGTCAGCGCCGCGGAGCGGCTGTTCTTCAGCGTGGATTACCACAGCGCCGATGCCGAAGGCGGTGTCGCGCAGGTCGGCGGCAACGCGAGCGGCGACCGCCCGGAGCTCCATGGCGACGACCAGGGCGACGTGCTGGACGTGTCTGCACAGTCCCAGGGGTGGACGGTGGATGGCCGCGGTGGTGATGACACCCTCATCGGTGGCAGCGGCGCCGACGACCTCTATGGCGGCGATGGCGTCGACAACATCGCCGGCAACGCGGGCGACGACTTCATCGATGCCGGCACCGGAGCCGGTGGCACGCTCAGCGGCGGCGCGGGCAACGACCGCATCTTCGGCAGCGACGATGGTGGCGACGGCGCGCAGGGCGACAACATCCTGGGCGGCGACGGCAACGACCAGATCTGGGGCCTCGGCGGCTCGGATTTCATCGATGCCGGCGCGGGCGACGATTTCGTCGATGGCGGCTCGGGCGATGACACGATCTACGGCGGCGCCGGCAAGGACACGCTCTATGGCGGCCGTGGCGACGACATCATCTACGGCCACGCGCCGACCGAGCTGGCCGACCAGCCCATCGACGACGACGCCACCGACCGCATCTTCGGCGAGCAGGGTGACGACGAACTGCACGGCAATGGCGGTGACGATGTCATCGACGGCGGCTTCGGCCGGGATGCCATCTACGGTGACGCCGGCAACGACGAACTCCGCCAGGGCTATGGCCAGGGCGGCGTCATCGACGGCGGCCAGGGCGACGACCTGCTCGTCGGCTCCGACGACGGCGACGACACGCTGCTGGGCGGCGCGGGCGACGACCGTCTGCAAGGCCTGGCCGGTAACGACCACCTGGACGGCGGCGCCGGTGCCGACACGCTGGAAGGTGGGGCGGGGGACGACCTGCTCGAAGGCGGCGCAGGTGTGGACCTGATGGTGGGCGGCGCGGGCAACGATGTGCTGTACGGCCACTCCGTCAGCGGTGCCGGCGACGACAAGGCCGCCGACTACCTCTATGGTGACTTCGGCACCAACGGCAACGAGGCCGGCTCCGGCCGAGACAAGCTCTTCGGCCAGGGCGGCAATGACCTGCTCTATGGCGAAGGCGGCGACGACCTGATCCAGGGCACGGCGGGTATGGCCGTGACCGAGACGGGCGGCGGCAGCAGCAACCTCATCGATTTCGGAGGCGGCGGCGACGACGCCGGCTTCAATGGCGCCGTGACCGCCACGCCGGCACCGGCCATCGTGCCGGTGGACGACACCAGCCCGCGCGCTGCGGGCCAGCTGCCCGATGGCGTGGCGGGCGCCGGCCGCTGGGCCGACCTCAACGGGAGCGCCATCGACGCCACGCGCGGCCTGTCTGGCGACGCCGGCCTGTCGCAGCAGCCTGCAGTGGCGACCGGCCCGGCCGGCGAGCGGTTCGTGGCCTGGAGCGACAGCCGCAACGGCAACTTCGAGATCTATGTCGCCCAGCATGACGGCACCCGGTGGGTGACGCTGGGTACGAGCGCCTCGCAGGGCGGCGTGTCGGCCAGCGCGGCCGCGGCCTCCGCCAAGCCGACCCTGATGGTCGACGGCACCGGCGCGCCCATCGTGGCGTGGACCGAGACGCTCGCCGACGGCAGCCACGACATCGTCGTCAAACGTTGGGACGGCAGCGGCTGGGTCAGCCTGCCCGATGCCACCAGCAACGGCCATGCGGTGCAGGCCAAGCTGGTCGCGACGGCAAGCGGCCCGGTCATCGTCTATACGGACGACACCGCGGGCAACCTGCGGCTGTACGCCAAGATCTACACCGGCGGCAGCTGGGTGGCGCTGGGCAGCCAGTCGGCTCCCACCGGCACAGGGCTTGCCGTCGGCACCGAACTGCGCGACTTCTCGGTGGCGGCCAGCGGCGGCAAGGTGGCCGTTGCGTACTCGGCGGTGCAGCCGGGCACGTCGCTGCGCCAGGTCTATGTCACCGAGTTCACGCCGGCCGCCGGCGGTTCGGTCGCCACGGGCTCGTGGGCCGGCCTTGCGGGCTCCGACAGCGGCACCGGCGTGTCCGGCGGCGCGGCCGTGAAGACGGCGCTCGGCCTCGACACGACCTACCACGCCCAGCCGAGCGTCGCCTACTTCGGCGGCAGCCTCTTCATCGCCTGGCAGGCCTGGGCCGACCAGGGCGCCACCGTCGTCACCGCGCAGCTCGGCAGCAGCGGCGTGACGGTGCGCGACGTCATCCGCGACTTCAGCCGACCCGGCCTGCCGCAGCTCGCGGCAGGCGGCACGTCGCTGCGCCTCGTCTGGGTGAACACGCCGCTGCTCGATGCGGGCAGCAGCCTGTACGAGCGCCAATGGAACGCCACCAGCCAGCACTTCGAGGAAGTGTTGCCCGGTCAGGCCAGCGGCATCGGCGCCGGGAGCGGCATCAGCGAGACGGGCGGCGAGCCGCAACAGCTGGCCCTCGCCGTGGACGGCAGCGGCCGCGCCGTGCTGGCGTGGGCAGACGCCAGTGCCGGGGCGTCGGCCGCATCGCCGGAAATCCTCGTCCGCGCCGACGCGGCGCCGGTGGGGCGCGTGTTCACGGCCAGTGGTGCGACCACGGTGCAGAGCCTGCTCGACAGCCAGGCGCTGGGTGCGGGCGACGTGATCATCGTGCAGGGCAGCCAGGCCGGCTTCACGGTGTCGGCCGCCGATGCGGGCGTGACGATCTGGGGCGCGCCTGGCAGCAGCATCACGAGTGCCGTGACGATCAACGGCTTCGGCGTGACGCTGCAGAACATCAAGCTGCAGTCGACGCTCACCATCGCCGGTGACAACGCCGGCGTCAGCGACAGCAGCGTGACCGGCCTGGTGAGCCTGACGGCGGGGCAGGGCGCCCGGCTGTTCGGCAATGCGTTCACGGGCGGCGTGAGCCTCGCCGCCGGCGTGGCCGGTGCCAGCCTGCGCTTCAACACCATTTCCGGGGCCGTCGGCGTGCTGCTGGACAGTGCGACGGGTGTGCAGCTCCGCGACAACACCGTCACCGGTTCCACGGCGGCGCTGCGCGTCGTCGCCGGCTCGGCGGCCTCGGGCCGCATTGCGGGCAACACCTTCATCGCCACGGGCACGGCCACCGGCCTCGACCTGCTGGCGACGTTCGGCGGCCCCATCGAGAACAACGCCGTCAAGGGCGGGGCGCTGGGCGTCAACTACGCCGCCGGCAACCAACTGGCGGGCAACACCGTCACGGGCGCCACGGTCGGCGTCAAGACGGGCCTGGCCGGCTCGGCAGCGCTCGGCTGGGTAGGCGCGTCCGTCGACCGGCCGAACACCTTCGAGGCCAACAGCACCGGCGTGCAGCTGCTGCCGGGTGGCTTCATGCAGGGACAGATCGTGCGGGGCAACACGGTGGGCGTCACCGGCGCCGGGCAGCTGGGCGGCGAGACGCTGGACCACGCCAACCTCATCGAGGCCAATGCCACCGGCGTGAACGCTTTCACCGGGACGATCCAGTTCAACCGCTTCTCGGCCAACACCGTTGCCGTCAACGCGACGAGCGAGCAGCGAATCCTGCACAACCTGTTCTATCGCAACACGGCGGTGGGCGTGCAGATCACCGGGCGCAACGACGTGCGGGTGTTCAACAACACGTTCTACGCCGTCACCGGCGACAACCTGCGCTCCGAGGGCAACAGCACCGAAGTCGAGGTGCAGAACAACCTGATGTGGGCCATGGGCGGCTACGACCTCTTTGTGGCCAACGACAGCCGCTACGGCTTCTACTCCGACTACAACAACCTGTTCGCCTCCGGCACCGGCAAGGTCGGCTTCTGGACGAAGGACTTCAAGGACATCCTCGACTGGCAGGCCGACATCGCCCGCTTCGACCTGCACTCCATCGGCGCGACGGTCGTGAACCCGACGTGGGCGCAGCCAGAGTTCGTCAGTGTCATCGGAGACGACTTCCGCCTGCGCGACCCGGTGGCGCTGCAGCGCTTCAGCTCGCCCGGCGTCGACATGGGCAATGCGCTGATGGACAACGGACGCAACCCGGCGGACGTCAACCTCATCGCCAACCCCGGCTTCGAGAACGGGCTGACGGGGTGGGAGGTCAATGCCGGCTCGCAGGCGTTCGTGACGCCGAGCGGCAATGCGCCGCTGGCCTACGAGGGCAGCAACTTCTACTTCGCCGGTGGCGTGGCGGGCGGTTTCGCGCGTCAGACGTTCACGCTGGCGCAGCTGGGCCTCACGGCGGCCCAGGCCGACAGCCAGGACTTCGAGCTGCTGTTCGGCGGCCGCATCCGCATGGGCGTCGAGAGCCCCGTGGACAGCGGCGAGGTGCAGCTCATCTTCCGCAACGCGGCGGGTGACGCGCTGGCCACGGCCGTGGCCAAGGCCAGCGGCACCACCAATCGTTGGGAGCTTGTGGGCCAGCGCGCCGACGTGCCGTTCGGCACGCGCTCGGTGGAGTTCGTCTTCAAGACCAACCGCCTGGCCGGCGGCAACGCCGACGGCTATTTCGACCAGGCCTTCCTCTACAAGGTCAGCGAGAACCAGGGTGCCGACCTCGGCGCCTACGGCAACGCTGCCACCGATCTGCCGGTCAGCGGCGTGCCGCGCATCGACCTGCGCTCGCCCGACCTGTACGTCGACTGGGAGAAGTTCAAGCCGATGAACATCACCTGGGAGACGTTCGGCAACACCGACGACTCGCCGGTGCGCATCGACGTCTACCAGGACACGGCCGACGGCCCGAAGTGGGTCGCCAACGTCGTCAGCGCCACGCCAGACTCCGGCCAGTTCACGTGGATCCCCGGCAACAGCGGCATCGACTTCAACACGCACGGCCTGCGCATCCAGATCAGCCTCGTGACGAATTCGGCCGTGCTGGACCGCAGCCAGGAAACCTTCACGGTGCCGGAAGACGGCCTGACCTACTACGTCAATGACGGCTCGATCGCCGGCGACGAGTACGCCACTGCGGCGGGCGACAACCGCAACACCGGCAAGAGTGCCGGCGCGCCCAAGCCCAACGTCACCAACCTGTTCCGCACCTACGACCTGCAGGCCGGCGCGACGCTGTACGTCGACACCGGCAACTATGCGTTCCTGGAATCGCTGACGCTGTCCGGCTCGGTCTCGCGCGGCTTCGGGATCGACGAGGGCTTCGTTTTGACCGGCCCCACGCAGGCCGGCCACACCGCCTCGCTGTTCCCCATCGTGCCGAACGAGCGCACCTGGGCACTGCTGGACCTGTCCGACACCGACTTCGTCAGCCTCAGTCACCTGCAGCTGCGAGACGCCAACCGCGGCCTGCTCATCACCGGCGGCGCCGACGCGATGGATCTCGACGCCATCGAAGCGTTCGGGCATGTCAACGAGGGCATCTACGCCGCGCAGATCAACGCGCCGCTGCAAAGCTGGACGGGCCTCAACGTCCACGACAACACGCAGACCGGGCTCTACGTGTCGGGCGCGCTGGGCGGCATCGACCAGCTCAGCGCCAGCCGCAACCGCGGCCAGGGCGGCCTGTACGCCGAGGGCAGCCTCGGCTTCCTGACCAACTCCACGCTGACCAGCAACATCGGCAATGGCGCCTACCTGTACTACCCCGGCGCGGTGCGTGTGCAGGGCAACCTGTTCCAGGGCAACAGCGGCACCGGCCTCGTCTACAACGTGGGCGGCAGCGCGCAGGCCCTCGTGGGCGGTGCACTGGGCTCCGGTCTCGGCAACCGCTTCCTGAACAACGGCAGCGGCGGCGCCAGCTTCGGGGGCAACGCGCTGGTGCAGGGCAACGTCGCCAGCGGCAACCTGGGCAACGGCAGCTACGGCATCGGCATGAGCGGTGGCGAGGCGCGCGAGAACGTCGTCTACGGCAACGCCAACGGCCTGGCGATGTCCGGTGGTCTCGTGACCAACAACCGCATCTACGCCAACAATCCGGCCACTGGCAACACCTACGGCACGGGCCTGTGGCTGAGCAATGCCACCGCCACCGGCAACACGGTCTACAGCAACCTGCTGGGCGTCTACAGCCAGGGCAACAGTGTGCTGCGCAGCAATCTCATCTACGGCAACGTGAACGTGGGTGTGCAGCTGCAGGGCAGCAGCCCGCAGTTCATCGGCAACACGGTCTACCAGACCACCGGCGATGCCGTGCAGCTGTACGGCTCGGCCAGCAATGCCAAGTTCCTGAACAACATCCTGTGGGCCGGCACCGGCGGTGTGGCGCTGAACATCGACGGCAACTCTCAGAACGGCTTCACGTCCAACTACAACATCGTTCAGGGCGCCGTCGGCACCTGGCAGGGCACGCAGCGCGCCACGCTTACCGCCTGGCGACAGGCCAACTTCCAGGATCTGGACAGCCAGGCCACCGATCCGCTGTTCGTCAACATCACCGGCGCCGATGGCAACCTCGGCTACGCCAGCACGGCCAGTGACGGCCGCGACGACGACTTCCACCTCCGGAGCACGCAGGGCAGCTTCCACGGCGCGTCGCTCGCGCCGGTGCTGGGCAGCGACGGCCTGCCGGTGCTGCTGACCGGCACGCTGGTGCGGGATGCGCAGGACAGCACAGGCATCGACCGCGGTGCGGCCGACCAGCCGTTTGACCAGGAACCCGCGCCGCGCGGCGGCTATGCCAACATCGGCTCCGACAGCAACACCAAGTACGCGTCGCTGAGCCCGGCGGTCTATGTCCGCGTGATGTCGCCCAACGGCGGCGAAACCGTGGCCGAGGGCGAGACCTTCACGGTGCGCTGGCGCTCTGACGGCTTTGCCGGCAACGTCAACATCGACATCAGCCTGGACGGCAGCAACTGGTTCTCGGTGGCGGCCGACGAGGCCAACGACGGCGCCTACAGCTGGACGCCCGGCTCTGGCCAGTTCCCGGGCGGCGACTACGTGCTGCGAGTCAGCTCCGCCAGCCAGCCGGCCATCAAGGACACGTCCGACGCCAAGTTCAATCTGGCCAGTACGGTCAGCATCTTCTACGTCAACGACGGCTCCACCGCCGGCGACGAGTACACGACCGCCGTCGGCGACGACGCCAACGATGGCCGCAGTGCGTCCAAGCCCAAGGCCTCGCTGCAGGCGCTGCTCAACGCCTACGACTTCAAGCCGGGCGACGTCATCCTCATTGACAGCGGCGTCTACAACCTGTCCACCAACCTGGTGGTCGACGCGCAGGACAGCGGCGTCGTCATCCGCGGCGCGGTCAACCACGCCTCGGTGCTGAACCGCGGCAACACCAACAGCGGCCAGTACGCCTTCGTGCTAGGTTCCGGCGCCACCGACGTGACGCTGGACCGCGTGACGCTGACCGGCGGCCAGTGGGGCTTCGTCGTCAGCGACAACACGGGGGCCCATCGCTTCACGCTCAGCAACAGCGAGATCACTGGCAACAGCTCCGGGGGTGTCTACGTCGGCCAGAACATCGACGACGGCAAGGTGCTGAACAACCTCGTCCACGACAACGCCAACACCACCGGCATCCAGGGCCAGTACGCCACCCGCCTGCTGATCAGCGGCAACTACATCTACAACCAGTACACCGGCATCTACACGTACTCGTCAGGCGACGAGGTGGACGATGGCGCCACCATCGTCAACAACCAGGTGCACGACGTCACCACTGGCATCCAGCAGAGCTACGAAGGCTGGATCCGCAACAACACCGTGTGGGCCGCAGGTACCGGCATTTCCGCCGGCAGCTCGTACGGTGTCAGCGGCAACACGGTGTGGGGCAGTACCACCGGCATCGACGCCAGCTCCGTGGCCGTCACCAACAACACGTTGTACGGCAACGGCACCGGCCTGAGCGTCAGCAGCCTCACGGCCAGCGGCAACCGGGTGTACGACAACACGCTGGGCATCAACGCGGCAGGCAGCACGCTGGTGACGAACAACCTCGTCTGGGACAACACCGGCACGGGCGTGCGTATCAACGGAGGCCACAACGGTACTGAGCTGCAGGGCCTGGTCAACAACACCATCGTGCAGACCGGCGGCACCGCGGTGCTCGTCGAAAACGCCAGCAACGCGCGGGTCGTCAACAACATCCTCGATCTGCGCTCCGGCGCGCTCGGCATCTCGGTGAGCCCCAACAGCGAGAACGGCTTCCAGAGCGACTACAACCTGTTCGCACAGCAGAGCGGTACGGTGCTCACGCGCTGGGAAGGCCGCGATTTTGCGAGCCGCCCGGACTGGGTCTACGAGACGGGCTACGACACCCACAGCCGCGTCGCCGCGCCGACCTATGTCGACGCTGACGGTGCCGACAACACCTCCGGCTGGGCCACGACGCCCATCGGCGCCGCGCGCATCCTGGACGACGGCGACGCGGGCGTCACCTTCACCGGCAGCTGGACGACCGTCTCCACTGGCACGCCGGGCTACGGCGCCGACCGCCGCGAGGCCAATGGCTTCCAGACCGGCAACGGCAGCAACACGGCCACCTACACCTTCACCGGTCTGCGGCCCGGCACCTATGTGGTGGCCAGCACGTGGGCCAGCACCTCCGGCAACAGCGGCAGCACGCTCTACGCGTTCTACGACGGGGCGGCCAGCGCTTCCAACCTTCTGCGCAACATGCGCACGGGCCAGAACTCCCTGCCGGCCGACTACGCGGCGGATGGCGCCAACTGGCGCGACCTCACCACGATCGTCATCACCGGCGACACGTTGACGGTGCGCGTCAGCGACGCCGGCGCCTACGGCAAGATCGTGGCCGATGCGCTGCGCGTCCAGCGCATCGTCGGTGACCGCGGCGCCGATGACGACTTCCACCTGGCGGCGGGCTCTGCCGGCGTGGATGGCGGTGACCCCACGTCCGTCTACAGCCGCGAGCCGCTGAACAACGGTACCCGCATCGACCAGGGCGCCTACGGCAACACGGCGGGGGCCACGCAGAGCCCCGCGCCGATGATCCAGGTCACCGGGCCGACGGGCTACGCCAAGCTGACGGTGGGCACGCCGGTTGACGTCGAATGGCATTCGGCCGGCCTGCTGCCGACTGAGCCGGTGCTGGCGATCAACACCGGCAACGACGGCCCGGTGGCCGGCGGTGCTCTCGGCAACTGGCAGCGCAACAGCTACCAGACGCAGAGCTACACCTATTCCAGCTTCACGGGCGCGGTCGACACCTCCGGCGTGGCCAGCCCCGCGCCAGATGCCGTCTACCGCAGCCAGGTGTTCGCCAACGGCACGGTGGGGCAGGGTTTGAGCTGGGCGCTGCCGGTGACCGACGGCGAGTACGTCGTGCGTCTGCACTTCGCCGAGCAGTACACCTATACCAATCCAGGCAACCGCCAGTTCGACATCAAGCTCAACGGCACGACGGTGCAGAGCAACTTCGACATCCGAGCAGCCGCGGGTGCCAACTTCAAGGCAGTCGTCAAGGAGTTCACCGTCACCGCCAGCGGCGGCACGGGCATCAACCTGGATCTCATCACGAAGACCAGCGGCTGGGGCGCCGAGATCAGCGGCATCGAGGTGCAGCGCGTCGTGCCGACCGGCGACGCGGCCACCAAGGTCAACCTGCAGGTCAGCCTGGACAACGGGCTGTCGTGGAACACCATCGCCACCGGTCTGCCGATGGACCGCTTCGGCAATGGCCGCACCTCGTGGACGCCCGAGTTCTCGACCGCGGGCAACACGGCGCTCATCCGCGCGATCGCCGTGCGTGGCGACGGCAGCACGGCCGCCACCGACACCTCCGACGAGCCCTTCCTCATCGCCAACGGCGGTCACGTCTACTACGTCAACGACGGCTCGACGACCAACGACGAGTACACGACCGCCGTGGGCGACAACGCCAACAGCGGCAAGGACGCGGCGCATCCGATGGCCAGCCTGTCGGCCCTGCTGCGCGCTTACGACGTGGGCCCGGGCGACACCATCTTCGTCGACGCCGGCCGCTACAACTTCATCACCAACCTCAACCTCTCGGCCAAGGACTCGGGCGTGAGCATCGTCGGCGCGCTGCACAGCGTCACCGAGCTCAACCGTGGCAACACCAACGGCGGCCAGTACGTCGTCAGCATTTCGGGCGCGACCGACGTCAGGCTCGAGAACCTCAAGCTAAGCGGTGGCCAGTGGGGCGTCGTGCTGAACGACAACACCGGCTCGCATCGCGTGTTGATCAGGAACCTCGAAGTCACCGGAAACTCGACCGGCGGCATCTATGTCGGCAGCAACAACGATGACGTCGTCGTCGCCGGCAACACGGTGCATGACAACGCCAACTCGACCGGCATCCAGGGCTCCTACACCACCCGGCTGCAGATCACCGACAACCTCGTCTATAACCAGTACACGGGCATCTACACCTACTCGTCTGGCGACGAGGCTAACGACGGCGCCGTCATCTCCGGCAACCGCGTGCACGACACCACGACCGGCATCCAGCTCACGTACGAAGGCGTGGCGCGTAACAACACCGTGTGGGAATCGGGCACCGGCCTGAACCTCACCAACGCCCGCGGCGAGAGCAATGCGTTGAGCCTGGGCACCTACGGCATCACCGGCTCCGGCTCGGATGTCGTCGGCAACCGCGTTTTCGGCAACGCGACCGGCATCGAGATGTCGAGCAGCACGATCTGGGAAAACCGCGTCTACAACAACACGCTGGGCCTGCGCGACACCGGCAGCGACCTTGTGCGCAACAACGTCTTCTGGGGCAACACGGCTACCGCGCGAATTGCCAACGGCCGCTCCGGCGACGAGCGCAACGGCTTCTACAACAACACCATCCGCCAGTCCGGCGGCCGTGCGATCGAGGTGGAAGCCAACGCGACCAACGTCCGCCTGCGCAACAACATCTTCGACATGACGGGCGGCGTGGCCGTCTACGTGCCGGGCAACGCCGAACGCGGCTTCGACAGCGACTACAACCTCTTCAGCGGCACTGACGCGACCTCCATCCTTGGCACCAACTGGGAGGGGGTGGACTTCAACAACCTCGTCACCTGGCGGTTCGAGACGGGCAACGACATCCACAGCCGCGTGGCGGCGGTGCAGTTCGTCGATGCCGACGGTGCCGACAACAGCGCCGGCTGGTCGGTCGCGCCCGTGGGTGACGCCATCGTGCTGGACGACGGCGACATCGGCGTCAGCTTCACCGGCGGCTTCACGACGGTTGCCACCAACGGCGGCTTCGGCGGGGACCGACGCGAAGTCGGCGGCAATTTCTACGGCACCGGCGCCAACTACGCCACCTACACCTTCACGGACCTCACGCCGGGCACGTACCAGATCGCTGCGACTTGGAACGTCACCAGCGGCTATGCCAACAACACGCCGTACGAAATCTATGACGGCATCGTCGACCCGGACAAGCTGGTCAGCTATCAGCGCACGGCGCAGAACAGCCTGCCGGCGGACTTCACCGCCAGCGGCGTATCGTGGCGCAACATTTCTACCGTCGTCATCACCGGCAACACGCTGACCGTGCGCGTCAGCGACGCCGGCGCCTACGGAAAGTTCACGGCCGATGCCATCCGGCTGCAGCGGGTGCAGGGCGACACCGCCGGCGACGACGACTTCCGCCTGCCGGTTGGCGCGGCCGGTGTGGATGCCGGCGACCCGAGCTTCATCTACGTCAACGAACCGTTCAACAACGGCGCCCGCATCGACATGGGCGCTTACGGCAACACCGCCAATTCGACCCAGAGCAGCGCGCCGATGATCCAGGTCAGCGGCCCTGACGGCTACGCCAAGCTGGAGGTCGGCACGGCCATCGATGTGAGCTGGCACACCGCCGGCCTCGTCGGCACCGAGCCGGCCCTGCTGATCAACGCCGGCAACGACGGGCCGGTGGCCGACCCGCTGCTGGGCATCTGGCAGCGCAACACCTTCCAGACCCAGGGCTACACCTATTCCAGCTTCACAGGTGCGGTGGACACCAGCGGCGTCACCAACCCGGCGCCGGATGCCGTCTACCGCAGCGAGCTCTTTGCCAACGGCACGGTGGGGCAGGGCCTGAGCTGGGCCCTCCCGGTGTCCGATGGCCAGTACATCGTGCGCCTGCACTTCGCCGAGCAGTACGTCTACACCAACCCCGGCAACCGCCAGTTCGACATCAAGCTCAACGGCAATACGGTCCAGAGCAACTTCGACATCCGCGCCGCCGCGGGGGCCAACTTCAAGGCCGTCGTGCGCCAGTTCGACGTCGTCGCCAGCGGCGGCAAGGGCATCAACCTCGATCTCATCACCAAGACCGCCGGCTGGGGCGCCGAGATCAGTGGCATCGAAGTCCTGCGCGTCGTGCCGGCCGCCGACCCGCAGGCCACGGTCGACCTGCAGACCAGCCTCGACAACGGCGGCAGCTGGCAGACGCTCGCCACAGGCCTCACGATGGACCGCTTCGGCAACGGCCGCTACAGCTGGACGCCCGAGCAGACCACCGACGGCAACACCGCGCTCATCCGCGCCGTGCTGCGCCGTGGCGACGGCACCGTCGCCGCGCAGGACGTGTCCGACGAGCCCTTCCTCATCGCCAACGACGGCACCGACTTCTACGTCAACGACGGCAGCCTCACCGGTGACGAGAGCACGACGGCCATCGGCAACAACCTCAACAGCGGCAAGGACGCGGCCCACCCGATGGCCAGCCTCACCGCGTTGCTGCGAGCCTACAACCTGAACCCGGGCGACGTCGTCCACATCGACACCGGCAACTACCGCATCTTCACCAACGCCGTGCTCGATGAGAGCGACTCGGGGGTGCGTATCAGCGGTGCCAGTGGCGTCGGCCATCAGTCCGTCATCAGCCGCGGCAACACCAGCACGGCGGCCTACACCGTCGAGTTCAACGGTGCCGACAACGTCACCATCGATCACCTGGGCCTGACCGGTGCGGGCTACAACGTCGTCTTCGACGCCAACGCGGACAGCGACAACAACACGCTGCGCGCCAACGAGATCAGCAGCGCCACCCAGGACGGCGTCTGGCTCGGCGCCAGCAACGACACCAACCTGTTCGCCGACAACGTGCTGCGCAACAACGCCGGCCGCGGCATCTACCTCGAGAACGCGACGGGCAACCGCGTCGAGAACAACGACATCCGCAACAACGCGACCGGCTTGTACTTCTACAGCGGCACCAACAACCTCGCCCTCGGCAACAAGGTCCACGACAACAGTAGCGTCGGCATGTCGGCGGACTACGGGACCGCCAACACCTTCCGCAACAACGAGGTTTACAACCAGGCCGGCGACGGCATCCACTACTACTCCGGCAGCACGGTGCTCGAGGGCAACCTCATCCACCACAACGGCACCGGCATCAACGGCACCTACTACATCACCATCCGCGGCAACGCCATCTACGCCAACACCACCGGCATGCAGGTGTACGACGCGCTGGTGGAAGGCAACCGGATCTACAGCAACTCGGTCGGCGTCATCGACACCGGCTACAGCCGCCTCGTCAACAACGTCATCTACGCCAACACCAACCAGGGCGTGCGCGTGCAGGGCGGCCACACACCGGATGCTGGCGACGGTCTCTATAACAACACCATCCTGCAGACGGTGGGAGAGGGGGTCCGCCTGACGGGCAGCGCCTCCAACGTGGTGCTGGTCAACAACATCCTGCGGGTCGATGCCGGCTACGGCATCAGCGTGGACAGCAACAGCCAGGCCGGCCTCGTCAGCAACTACAACCTGCTGTACCGCGGCCCGGCCGCCAACGCCTTCATCGGCCTGTGGAACGGCGCGACGCAGGCCACGCTGGCAGCATGGCAGACGGCCTCGGCCAAGGACGCCAACTCCGTCACTGGCAATCCGAACTTCCTCGACATCGACGGCGCCGACAACATCCTCGGCGAGCAGGGCCTGTCCACCGGCAACGGCGCCGACGACAACTTCGAGCTCGACGCCTTCTCGCCGGCCATCGATGCGGCCAACGCCTTCTTCGCGCCGCCCAAGGACATCGAGGGCCGCGACCGTCGCAACGACCCTGACGTTGCCAACCGCGGCGCGGGCTGGGATCTTTTCGTGCCGGCCGACCAGGGCGCCAGCCTGTTCACCGCCGGCGGCACGGCCAAGGGCTTCCGCACCGGGGACTACGCCTTCGACCAGGACCTGGGCTTCAGCTTCAGCTTCTACGGCAAGACCTACACGAAGATGACCGTCAGCGCGAATGGCTTTGTCCAGTTCGCCGGCCCGGACTCCCCCTACAGCGCCAACGCCAACAGCACCGAGGCCTTGCTGCGCAATGTCCGCATTGCGCCTTTGTGGGACAACCTCGAGACCTACAGCAGCGGTAAGGACATCTACGTCAGCCAGACGGCCACCAGCATCACCGTGCGCTGGGCCGCCAAGCTGGAGGGCACCACGACCGACGTGAACGTGGCCCTGACGCTGAATGCAGACGGCACGATCCGCTTCGACTACGGTGCCGGCAACACTGGCCTCACGCCGACCGTGGGCCTGTCCGCCGGCAACGGCTTCACCTACGTGCTGGCCAGCTACGACGGCCAGGCCAACCTCGCCAGTGCCAACTCGCTGGTGTGGACGCCCACGCCGGGCCTTGTCTACTACGACATCGGCGCCTATGAGTTCCAGGGGGCGTCCGGGGACACGACCGGGCCGAAGGTGGTCAACATCTCGCAGCTGCCAGCCAACGGCGGCACGACGGCGCTGGCCTTCTCGTCAGTGCAGGTCGACTTCAGCGAGGCGCTCAACGGCGTCTCTGCACGCAGCCCGGCCAACTACGAGCTGCGCGCGGCCGGTGCCGACGGCCAGTTCGACACGGGTGACGACGTCATCGTCAAGCTCAGCCCGTTCTACAGCTTCCCCGAGACCAGCCTGACGCTGAACTTCGGCAACGTGCTGGCCGAAGGCAAGTACCGCCTGACGCTGTCCGGCACCAAGGCCATCTTCGACACGGCTGGCAACGCGCTGGATGGCGATGGCAATGGCGCGCCGGGCGGCGACTACGTCCGCACCTTCACCATCGACCGCAGCACCAACCACGCGCCGGTGGCCGCCGCCGCCACCGTGTCCGTGGCCGAGAACGGAAGCGTCGAGATCACGCTGGTCGGCACCGATGCCGATGGCGACACGCTGACCTACACCATCCCGACCGATGTGCAGCACGGCACTCTGTCGGCCATCGACCCGGTCACGCACAAGCTGACCTACACGCCTGACGCCGACTACAACGGCCCGGACAGCTTCGTCTTCAAGGTGGACGACGGCAAGACCGGCGTCTCCTCGGCGACTGTGACCCTCCACATCACGCCCACGAACACCGCGCCGGTCGCGCAAAACCAGTCAGGCTCCGTCAACGAGGGTGGCAGCCTCAACCTGCTGCTGTCCGCGGCCGACAACGAGACCGCGCGTGCCAACCTGAGCTTCGAGCTGGTTACCGGCCCGGCCCACGGCACGTTGACGCAAGGCGCCGGCGGCGCCTGGGTCTACACGCCGAACGCCGGCTACATCGGCGCCGACAGCTTCACCTGGCGGGCCAAGGATCGGGGCGACCCAGATGGCGCCCTGGGCAATGCGGCGACGTCCAACACCGCGACGTTCAGCCTCACGGTCCTCAACGTCAACGACGCGCCGGTCATCGCGCCGGTGGCAGACCAGACGGTCAACGAAGGCAGTCTCATCCAGGTCCAGCTCAGTGCGACCGACCCGGACGGCCCGTCCAAGACCTGGATGCTGCTCAGCGGACCGTCCGGCGCCACGCTGGACGCCGCCACCGGCCTGTTCAAGTGGACGCCCACGGACGGCCCGGGCAACGTGGACATCCTGGTGCGCGTCAGCGACGGCGGCACACCCAACCGCAGCGCCGACCTCGCGTTCAAGATCCTGGTCAAGGACGTCGATCCCAAGCTCGCCTTTACCGCTCCCAACACTGTGGGCGGCGTGGGCAATGGTGTCGCCGGCCAGGCCTACACCTTCACCTACACGGTGACCGACCCGGGCACCGACACCATCACCTCGTTACTGGTCGACTGGGGTGACGGCAACACCGAGACCATCAGCGGCAACCCGGGCAGCCTGACGCACACCTTCGCCAACGTCGATGGCAGTTACACCGTCAAGGTCTCGCCAATCGACGAGGACGGCACCCACGCGCCAAGCACGCTGGCCCTGCACATGGAGTTCAACGACCCGCCAGTGGCCAACGGCCAGGCGGTGCAGGTCGACGAAGACACGCCAAAGGTCATCACGCTGACGGGGACCGACCCCGAGGGGGCCGCGCTGACCTATGCGCTCGTCAGCGGTCCGGCCCACGGCACGCTCGGCGCCGTGAACCCGACCACCGGCGCGGTGACCTACACGCCGGGTGCCGACTACAACGGCATCGACAGCTTCGTGTTCAAGGTGACCGACCCGGGTGGCAAGTCCAGCATCGCCACCATCAACCTCGTCGTCAACCCGGTCAACGACAAGCCTGCCATCGCGGCCATCGGCCAGCAGACCCTCAACGAGGGCCAGACACTCAGCGTCACTGCGTCGGCCAGCGATGTTGACGGCCCCGGACCCATCACCTGGTCGCTGGTCAACGGCCCGTCGGGTGCCGCGATTGACGTCAGCTCCGGCCTCATCACCTGGAAGGCCACCGACGGCGAGGCGACCTATGCCTTCACCGTCCAGGCCAGCGATGGTGCCGGCGGCCTGTCCACGTCCAGCTTCAATGTTGTCGTCCACGACGTTGCGCCAACGCTGACAGCCACGGGCAGCGCCAACGCCGACACCGGCAAGCCCTACACGCTGAACTTCTCCGCTGTCGACCCCGGCCAGGACACGATCAGCGGCTGGACCATCGTCTGGGGTGACGGCAACACCAGCAACATCGCCGGCACCGCGACCAGCGCGACGCACGTCTACACCGCGGCCGGCAGCTTCACGATCAAGACTTCGGCCACCAACGAGGACGGCACGTTCACCGGCGCGGTGGTCGCGGTCAACGTCGTGCAGAGCAACCATGTGCCCGCGGCGCAGGACGACAGCTACACCGTCCATGCCGGCAAGTCGCTCACCATCAATGCGCCGGGCTTACTTGGCAACGACACCGATGCCGATGGTGACACGCTCACCGTCACGGGCATCGAAACGACGGGCCTCAAGGGTACGGCCACGGTCGATGGCAGCGGCAAACTGGTCTTCACGCCGGCCGCCGGATTCGTCGGCAACACGCAGTTCAGTTACACCGTGAGTGACGGCAACGGTGGAACGGCCACGGCGCTCGTCAAGATCGCCGTGACCAATGCCGCCCCGGTGGCCGCTGCCGACAGCTACACCATCCATGCTGGGCAGACGCTGACGATCAACGCCCCGGGTGTGCTCGCCAACGACACCGATGCCGATGGCGATGCACTGAGCGTGACGACCATCGACCAGACCGGGCTGCAAGGCACGGCAGCCATCAGCGCGGACGGCAAGCTGGTCTTCACGCCGAAGGCGGGCTTCACCGGCAACACGCAGTTCAGCTACACCGTGGCCGACGGCAACGGTGGAACGGCCACGGCGCTCGTCAAGATCGCCGTGACCAATGCCGCCCCGGTGGCCGCTGCCGACAGCTACACCATCCATGCCGGCCAGACGCTGACGATCAACGCCCCGGG
>NZ_JAJTWU010000004.1:0-306912 GCF_021353265.1 Pelomonas cellulosilytica | reverse complement strand
CGACGGCAACGGTGGAACGGCCACGGCGCTCGTCAAGATCGCCGTGACCAATGCCGCCCCGGTGGCCGCTGCCGACAGCTACACCATCCATGCCGGCCAGACGCTGACGATCAACGCCCCGGGTGTGCTCGCCAACGACACCGATGCCGATGGCGACGCACTGAGCGTGACGACCATCGACCAGACCGGCCTGCAAGGCACGGCAGCCATCAGCGCGGACGGCAAGCTGGTCTTCACGCCGAAGGTGGGCTTCACCGGCAACACGCAGTTCAGCTACACCGTGGCCGACGGCAACGGTGGGACGGCCACGGCGCTCGTCAAGATCGCCGTGACCAATGCCGCCCCGGTGGCCGCTGCCGACAGCTACACCATCCATGCCGGCCAGACGCTGACGATCAACGCCCCGGGGGTGCTCGCCAACGACACCGATGCCGATGGCGATGCACTGAGCGTGACGACCATCGACCAGACCGGGCTGCAAGGCACGGCAGCCATCAGCGCGGACGGCAAGCTGGTCTTCACGCCGAAGGTGGGCTTCACCGGCAACACGCAGTTCAGCTACACCGTGGCCGACGGCAACGGCGGCACGGCGACGGCGCTGGTCAAGATCGCCGTGACGAACACGGCGCCAGTCGCGAAGGATGACAGCTACACGGTGCATACCGGCCTGCCACTGGTCATCAATGCGCCGGGCGTGCTGGCCAACGATAGCGACGCGGAAGGCGATGCGTTCACCGTCACCCACGTCGACACCACCGGCCTGCAGGGCACGGCCACGCTTGGCGCGGACGGCAAGCTGACTTTCATTGCGGCCGCCGGCTTCGTCGGTGATACGCAGTTCGGCTACACCATCACCGACAGCAACGGTGCCGCGTCGACGGCCGTGGTCCATATCAAGGTGACTGGCGCCGCCCTCGTCGCGCAGGACGACAGCTACACCGTCCACGCAGGCCAGGCCCTGGTGGTCAGCGCCCCGGGCGTGCTGGCCAACGATAGCGATGCGGACGGACACCCCTTCACGGTGACCGGTATCGACATCACCGGCCTGAAGGGTACCGCCGCCGTGGCCACCGACGGCAGCCTGGTGTTCACGCCGACCGCCGGCTTCGTCGGCAGCACGCAGTTCAGCTACACCGTCAGTGATGGCCTGGGCGGCGTGGCCACGGCGCTCGTCAAGATCACGGTCACCAACGCAGCGCCGACCGCGCGGCAGGACAGCTACACCGTCCATGCCGGCCAGCAACTCGTCATCAGCGCACCGGGTGTACTGGCCAACGACGGCGACGCCGATGGCGATGCCATCGCCGTGACCGGCATCGACACGACCGGCCTGCAGGGCAGCGCCAGCATCGATGCCAACGGCAAGCTGGTCTTCACGCCTGCAGCGGGCTTCGTGGGCAACACGCAGTTCAGCTACACCGTCGCCGACAGCAACGGCGCCACGTCGACCGCCCTCGTCAAGATCGCGGTCACGAATGCCGCGCCGGTGGCGGCGGAAGACAGCTTCACGCTGCCGGCCGGTCAACCGCTGGACATCCCTGTCGCCGGCCTGCTCGGCAACGACGCCGATGCGGACGGCGACCCGCTGAGACTGCTGGCGCTGGACAGTGCCGGCCTGCAGGGCACGGTCACGCTCAACGGCGGCGTCGTGCGCTTTACGCCGGCGGCGGGCTTCAACGGCAGCACGAGCTTCGGCTACACCGTCGGCGATGGTCTGGGTGGCACGGCGACGGCACGCGTCAACCTGCAGGTGCTGCCGGCGCTGCCGACCCTGCATGTGGCCAGCTTCCAGGCCACCGACACCGGCTTCCGCCTGCGCTTCGACCAGGCGGTGGACGCCAGCCTCATCCAGCAGTACGGCGCCGGTACGCTGGTTCCGGACGTTGAGTTCACCGGCCCGACCAACGGTGTGCAGGGCAGGGTGGCGGGCAGCATAGTCTTCGATGCCGATGGCCGCGGCTTCAGCTTCGTCAAGACCGGCGGCCTGCTGGAGGCCGGCAGCTACCAGGTCAAGCTCAATGCTGGAGCGGACGGCTTCGTCAGCCTCGGCGGCCTGCGCCTCGACGGCAACGGCGATGGCGTTGCCGGTGACAGTTATGCGCGCAGCTTCACGGTGGCGGCACCCACCGGCGCCGTGCTGGCGGTGCAGGAATTCGCGCGCGGCCCCGGCCAGGCCGCCAGCTACGACCCGGCGCTGGGTGCCTTTGCCATCACGCTCGAGCGCGGTGCCGGTTTCCAGACCATGAGCTTCGACCTCGGCTTCGACCCGGCGCTGCTGAAGGTCACCGGCGCCACGCTGGCCAGCGGGCTGCCGGCGGGGAGCACTCTCACGAGCACGCTGGTCCAGCCGGGCCTACTGCGCGTGCAGGTCGGGCTCGGCAGCGCCATCGCCGACGCGGCGCTGCGCAGCCTGGTGCTGGTGCAGGCCACCGTGCCGCTGTCCGCCAGCTATGGCGCGGCTGAGGTGCTACGTCTGTCGAACGTCACCGGCAACGCGGGCGGTGTGCGGGCGGACGACGGGCTACACGTGGTGGCCAACCTCGGCGACGCCGATGGCAACCGCTCGCTGCAGACGGCGGACGTCGCGCTGATCCAGCGTGTCGCCGCACGCAGTGACACCGGCTTTGCGGCCTACACGTTGATCGACCCGACCCGCCTCGTCGACACCAACCGCGATGGCCGCGTGACTGCGACGGACGCCGCCATGGTGCTCAACGCCAGCAAGGGGCTGGCGACGCCTGGCATCCCCGCGCCGATCGCAGCGCCGTTGGGCCCCGTCGTCACTCGGGTCACGCCGGAGGTTGATGGCTTCAGCCTGCGGTTCGATAGGGCCATCAACGCAACGTTGATCGACGCCTATGGCGCGGGCACGACTCAGGACCTGTTGCTGAGCGGCCCGTCCGGCAAGGTCACCGGCAGCGTCTTCTTCGACGCCGACGGCCAGGGCCTGCGCTACGTCGTCACCAACGGCGTGTTGCCGGCTGGCAGCTACAGCCTGACGCTGAAGTCCGGGGTCACCGGCTTCACAGCGCTGGCCGACGGCCAGCCGCTCGACGGCAATGCCGACGGCACGACGGGTGATGACTTCACGGCCGGCTTCACGGTCGCGGCGGCCAGCTCCCCGGTCATCGGTGTGGGCAACCTCGTCGCCGCGGCAGGCAGCAGCAACCAGGCACTGAGCCTGCAGATCAGCCAGGCCGCAGGCGCACGCAGCGTCTACTTCCAACTGGTCTACGACCCGGGCGCTTTGCATGTGGACGCCGTCAACCTGGCGGTCGGTGCTCCGGCCGGCAGCGTCATGACCGTGGACACCAGCGTGGCCGGTCGTCTGGGCGTGCAGCTCACGCTCGGCAGCGCGTTGCCCGACGCCGCGCTGCGGGCCCTGGTGGATCTGCGCACCAGCGTTCCGGCCGGCGTCATGGCCGGCAGCAGCCGCCTGCTGCGTCTGCAGGACCTGCTCGTGGATGGTCAGCCGGCGCGCGCGGACCTGGGCGTCCAGCTGGTCGCCGTCGCAGGCGATGCGACCGGCAATGGCAAGGTGGAGACCAGCGACGTGGCGCTGATCCAGCGTGTCGCCGCAAAGAGCGACACGGGTTTTGCCGCATTCCCGCTGGTCGATCCGCTGCTCGTGGCCGACCTCAATCGCGATGGCCGCATCACGGCCACCGATGCGGCCATGGCGCTGAATTTGTCCCGGCAGTCGCAGGCACAGTCGGTCCAGTTCGCCGACGCCAGGATGGCTGCGTTGCCTGCCACTGAATCGGGGGATACCGCCGCGAGCGCGTCCGGCAGCCCAATGGTGAGTCCGTCGTCAGCCAGCGTCGCGACGACTCCCGCCCCCGCGCCGGCGCCAGTCGTGCGGCTCGGGGGGGCCCTGGACTTCGGACTCAACGCGCCGCTGCCGAGCAGTACATGGGTCAATGATTGGGTGGCGGGCAGCAAGCAGACGGCCACCAACGACTGGAAGCTGACGATTTAAGAGACCTGACTGAGGAGAACCAAGAAATGAAGCATTCGTTCACCATCCTGGCCGCCGCCGCGGCGCTGGCTGTCGCGGCGCCGGCGCATGCGGTGCTGACCGTCGATGGCAGTGCCACGCCCGGGAGCACCACCGTCGGAGGCAGCGCGTTCGTGACGCTGACGCTTAACGTGTCGGAGGACTTCACGCCGTCAACGCTGACGTTCAACCTCGACTGGTCGACGACCGGCCTGGCGTTGGACCCCGGCATCTCGACGGCGCTGGGGCAGAGCTGGGCCACGATCGCTGCGGGCTTTGACCCCGATCCCCTGGTCACCTTCATCGACACGAACGTTCCCGGTCACCTTGGCGTGAGCACCTCAGGGACGCTGCCCGTGCTGACGGCAGGCTCGCACACCGTGAAGATCGGTTTCACGGGCGTGACCGCTGGCGAGCACGCGATGACCTATGAGCTGGCTTTCGGCGCACCGGGCTTTGCCGGCCCTGACTTCGTTGTCGCGGGCAGTTCGTCCGTCACGGTTTCCGCCGTCCCCGAAGCCAACCCGGCGATGATGCTGGCCGCCGGCCTGGCCGTCATCGGCCTGCTGGCTCGCCGCCGTCGCGCTTGACCTCAAGCGCATCCTGGCTGCTGCGGATGGCACGCGGGCAGGGTTGCAGGCACGATGGTGACGTGACGCTGCAATGAACGCCCGCCAAGACCTTCCTGCTCCCAATGCTGCCGTCGGCGCAGACGCTGCCTGGGCGTCGCTCGCCGGCGCGGAGTCTGCCGAGGCGCTGTGCCGCGCCTGGCTGGCCGTGCTGTGCAGCCTCGTGCCCGACGCGCAGGTGGGCCTGCTGCTGTTGCAGGACGCCGGCGGCTCTTACGTGCCTGCCGCCGCCTGGCCGGAGGGCACCGAGCTGCAGCGGCTGGCCGACATCGCGCGCGAATGCCTCGCCACGCGCCAGGGCGTGCGCCGTCAGCATGCCGGCCATCCGGTCCAGCTTGCGTATCCGCTGGCGGCCGGCAACGCGTTGCACGGCGCGGTGGTGCTGGAACTGCTGGACCCGAGCCCCGAGGCTGCGCGCCTGGCCGCCCGCCTCACGCATTGGGGTGCGGGCTGGATGGCCGACCTGTTCGCGCAGCGCGAGCTGGTGCAGGCCCGCCAGCGGCTCGATGAATCGGCCTTCCTGTTCGAGGTCTCGCTGGCGGCGTTGGCCGAGCCTGATTTCCGGCAGGCCGGCCTCACGCTTGTCAACAAGTTGGCCGCACGCTTCGGCTGCCACCAGGTGCAGCTGGCGCTGGCCAGTGGCGCGGCGCTGGAGACGGCGGCCGTGTCGCATTCGGCCTGGTTCGACGAGCGCGCCAACCTCACGGCACTCGCGCGTGCGGCGATGACCGAGGCGTTCGACCAGCGGCGCCAGGTTATCTGGCCCGAAGATCCGGAATTGCCGGACCTGCACACGCTGCGCATGGCTCATGGCCGCTACGCGACCGACTCGGGCAGCCTCGCGCTGGCCTCTCAGCCGCTGGCCATCGGCGCCGCCCCGCCGTTCGCTGTGCTGCTGTTCGAGCGCAACACGGTCTTCCAGCCGGCTGAACTGAAGGGCATGGAACTGCTGGCTGGCGTGCTCGCACCCGTGTTGGAGCACAAGCATGCGCGCGACGAAGGCCTCGCGCACCACACCCGCCGCAGCCTGCGCCATGCGGCGGCACGGCTGACGGATGCATCCCACCCGGGCCTCAAGCTGGGGGCTGGTGTGCTGGCCCTGTGCCTCGTCATCGCGGCGCTCGTGCCCGTCGAGCATCGGGTGTCCGCCCCCGCCATCGTCGAGGGTGCCGTGCAGCGGGCCGCGGTTGCGCCGTTCGATGGGTTCCTGCGCGAGGCGCCGGCTCGCGCCGGCGACACCGTCAAGGCGGGCCAGGTGCTGGCGCGCATGGACGATCGTGACCTGCAACTGGAAAAGGTGCGCTGGGAGACCGAGCTGGAAATGGCCCTGCGCAAGGAGCGCGAGGCCATGGCCCAGGCCGACCGGGTCAACCAGCGCCTGTCTGCCGCGCAGGCCAACCAGGCCCGCGCCCAGCTGGACCTGGCGCTGTCGAAGCTGTCCCGCGTGGCGCTGACGGCGCCGTTCGACGCGGTCGTCGTCAAAGGCGACCTGTCCCAGCAGCTCGGCGCGCCGGTGGAGATGGGCAAGACGCTGTTCGAGCTGGCTCCGCTGGCGAGTTGGCGCGTGATGCTGAAGGTCGACGAGCGTGACATCGCACGCGTGCAGCCCGGGCAGGGCGGTGAACTCGTGCTGACCGGTGCGCCGGGCCAGCGCTGGCACTTCAAGCTGAAGTCCGTCACGCCGGTGTCGGTGGTGGAGGAGGGCCGCAACTACTTCCGCGCCGAAGCCGAGCTGGAAGGGCAGGAAGGCGTCAAGCTCAAGCCCAACATGGAGGGCGTGGCCAAGGTCGCGGTGGGCGAGCGCAGCCTGTTGTGGGTGTGGACCCATCGCTTCACCGACTGGGTCAAGCTGGCCCTGTGGCAATGGACGCCGTGAGCGCGCCGGCGCGGCCTCTGGGCGACGCGCTGTTCTCTGCCAATTGGTACCGCGTTGCGACGCTCAAGCCCCGCCTGCGTGGTCACGTGCGCATCCACCGCCACGTCTACCGCGGCGAGATCTGGTACGTGGTGGAAGACCGCGTCGCCGGCAAGTACCACCGCTTCAACCCCAGCAGCTACCGGGTCATCGGCCTGCTGGATGGCGACCGGACGCTGCAGCAGGTCTGGGACCGGCTCAGCGCCGCTATGGACGAGCACACGCCCAGCCAGGACGAGCTGGTGCAGCTTTTCGGCCAGCTCTATGCCGCCGACTTGATCCAGTGCGACGTGACGCCGGACGTGGCCGAGCTGTTCGAGCGCGGGGGCAAGCAGAGGCGCAGCAAGCTGTTGCAGCGCTTTGCCAACCCGGTGTCGCTGCGCTTCCCGCTGGTGGACCCGGACGCCTGGCTCGGTCGCGTCGTCGCCGCGCTCGGCCCGCTGAAGGGCTGGGCCGGTGTCGCGCTGTGGCTGGCGGTCGTGCTGCCGGCGGTGCTGCTGGCCCCCAGCCATTGGAGCGAGCTCACCGGCAATATCAACGAGCGGCTCCTGGCGGTCGACAACCTCGTGCTGCTGGCCATCCTGTTCCCGCTGCTGAAGACGGCGCACGAGGTCGGCCACGGGCTCGCCGCCAAGCGCTTTGGCGGCGAGGTGCACGAGATGGGCGTCATGCTGCTCGTGTTCTTCCCCGTCCCGTACGTGGACGCCAGCAGCTCCGCCGCCTTCGAGAGCCGCTGGCCGCGCATGCTCGTCGGCGCTGCCGGCATGCTGACCGAGCTGTTCATCGCCGCGCTCGCCTTCTACCTGTGGCTGGCGCTGGAGCCGGGCTTCGCGCGGTCGCTGGCGTTCAACGTCATCGTGCTGGCGAGCGTGACGACGCTGATGTTCAACGCCAACCCGCTGCTGCGCTACGACGGCTACTACATCTTTGCGGACGCCATCGAGAGTCCCAACCTCGGCCAGCGCTCGACCGACTACTGGGCCTGGCTGCTGCGCTACCACCTGTTCGGCCAGCACCAGGCCGAGCCGCCGCCATCCACGAAGGGCGAGCGCCGCTGGTTCCTCGTCTATGCACCGCTGGCGCTGGCGTACCGGCTGTTCGTCATGTTCAGCATCGCGGTGTTCATCGCAAGCCGCTACTTCTTCGTCGGCGTGCTGATCGCAGCGTGGGGCCTCGTCGCGAGCGCGCTGCTGCCCTGGTTCCGTGGGCTCAGGAAGCTCGCCGGCGACCCGGCGCTGGAGCCGCAGGCGCACCGGGTGCGGCGCGTGCTGTGGGTGTCGGGCGGCGTGCTGGCGCTGCTGCTTTTCATCATCCCGATGCCGCATCACTCGGTGGCGACCGGCGTCGTCTGGCCCAGCGACAACGCAGTACTGCGGGCGCAGGGAGCGGGTTTCTTCTCGAAGCTGCTGGCGCGGCCGGGCGAGGTGGTGCTGGAGGGCGAGGCCGTGGCCCAGTTGGTTGACCCGGCTCTCGACGCCCGGGTGGCTGAGCAGCGCGGGAGGCTCGAACTGGCCCAGGCCAAGTACGAAGCGGCGTTCGGCGTCATCGGGATCGCGCCGGCCCGGGCGGCGCTGCTGTCCGAAGAGGTCCGCCGCGAGCAGGCGGCGTTGGCGTCGCTGGAGGACGAGGCGGCCAAGCTCGTCGTGCGCGCCGAGGTGGCTGGCATGCTGCTGCTGACGCGGCCGGACGACCTGCCCGGCAGGTTCTTCAAGCGCGGCGAGGTGCTGGGCCATGTCGATACCGCCGAGCCGCCGCGCGTTCGCGTCGTGTTGCCGCAGTGGCAGAGCGCGGCGGTGAGGGCGATCGAGGTGCGGCTGCCGCAGCAGCCGGGCTTGAGCTACGAGGCCAGGCTCGCGCGCAGCGTGCCGGCGGCGGCGCGAGATCTGCCCAGCCCTGCGCTGGGTACGGCGGCCGGCGGCGACATCGCGCTGGACCCGCACGACCCGAAGGGCACGCAGGCCTTGCAGACCTTGTTCGAGCATGAACTCGTGCTGGGGCTGGACATGCCGTACCGGCAGATCGGCGCACGGGTGATGGTGAGGCTGGAGCATGAGTCCGAGCCGGTGGCGGTGAGGGCTTGGCAGGGGTTGAGGCGGCTGTTCCTGTCCCATTTCCAGCTATGACCGGGGTGCTGTGGCTTCGCGCCGGGTGCGCTGCGGGCGCGAAATCCCAGCTTGGGCTTCGGCATCAGGCCAAGCATTGCTGCTGAGCACAACCTATGAGCGCAGCGACCCTTCCTCTCGACATCGGCGAGTCCCTCGCCCACGGCGTCTTCCCCGAGCGGCGTGACGCCGACGAACCCGCCCACGACCGCTTCGCCCGCGGCGTCCTGTGGCGCCTCAAGCGCCGCCTCATTCCCGCCGTGCCCGCGCTGCGCAAGATGGCCGAGCAAGCCGGCCAACTCGAAGCCGAGCTCCAGCAGCAGACCGACGACGAATTGCGCCGTCGCCTCTTCAAGGCTGCCCCGACTGCGGTGCAGGCGGGCAGGGCGCAGGGCCTGGCCGAGGTGATGGCGCTGGTGCGCGAAGGTGCCCGCCGCAGCCTGGGCAAGCGGCCCTTCGACACGCAGCTCATGGGCGCCGCCGTCCTGCTCGAAGGGCGGCTGGCCGAGATGCAGACCGGCGAGGGCAAGACCCTCACCGCCGGCCTCGCCGCGGCCATTGCCGGCGCCGCCGGCCTGCCGACCCACGTGGTCACCGTCAACGACTACCTCGCCCGCCGCGACGCCGAGCTGATGCAGCCGCTGTTCGGCTTCTTCGGTATGACGGCCGGCGTCGTATGGGCGACGCTGGAGCACGAGGCCAAGCGCGTGGCCTACCAGCGTCCCATCACCTACTGCACCAACCAGAGCCTTGTCTTCGACTACCTGCGCGACCGCGTCTCGGCCGGAGGCCGCGTCAGCCCCGCGCAAATGCAGGCGAGGCTGCTGCACGGCCAGCTGCCCCAGCCGCTGTTGCTGCGCGGCCTGCACTTCGCCATCGTCGATGAGGCCGACTCCATCCTCATCGACGAGGCCCGCACGCCGCTGATCCTGTCCGAGAAGCAGGGCGAGCCGCCCGACGCGACCGACTACCACCAGGCGCTGGCGATCGCCGCACAGCTCAGGCTCGGCGAGCATTTCGGCATCGACGCCGCCCGCCACAGCCTGCACTTCGAGGCGGCTGGTCTGCCCGCTGTGCGCGAGGCGGCCGAGGGTCTCGGCGGCATCTGGGGCGTGGCGCGCGGCCGCGAGCACCTCGTGGGCCAGGCGTTGCGCGCGCTGCACCTGTTCCATCGCGACCAGCACTACGTCGTCATCGACGGCACCGTGCAGATCGTCGACGAATACACCGGCCGCGTGCTGGAAGGCCGCAGCTGGGAAGGAGGCCTGCACCAGATGATCGAGGCCAAGGAAGGCCTGGACCTCACAGAACCCGCGCGCACGCTCGCGCGCATCACTTTCCAACGCTTCTTTTGCCGCTACCTGCGCCTGGCGGGCATGACCGGCACGGCCGCCGAGGTGGCGGCGGAGCTGAACCAGGTCTACCGGCTGGACGTCGTCAGGCTGCCCACCCACAAGCCCGACCAGCGTGTCACGCAACCGCCGCGGCTCTTGCGCACGCAGGCAGCCAAATGGGCGGCGGTGCGCGAGGCCGTCTCCGGCCAGCTGTCAGCCGGGCGGCCGGTGCTGGTCGGCACCCGCTCGGTGAAAGCGTCCATGGCCTTGTCGGACGAGCTGGGGCCGCGCCTCGTCCACCGCGTGCTGAACGCCCGCCAGGACAAGGAAGAGGCCGACATCGTCGCCACCGCGGGTGAGGCCGGCGCGGTCACGGTGGCCACCAACATGGCCGGCCGCGGCACCGACATCCACCTTGGCGACGACGTGCGCGACAAGGGCGGCCTGGCCGTGCTGCTGACCGAGTTCCACGACTCCGCCCGCATCGACCGCCAGCTCGTGGGCCGCGGCGCGCGCCAGGGCGACCCCGGCGTGGCGCTGGCCATCGTGGCGCTGGACGACGAGATCTTCACTGCCCACGCCGCCACGCTGCAGGCGCTGCTGGGCCGCCTGTTCGCCGGCCGCGACGAGCTGCCCACCTGGGCGCTGGAACTGCTGCGCCGCAGCGCTCAGGGCCACGCCGGCCGGCTGCACGCCGCCATGCGCCGCCGCACGCTGAAGGCCGACCGCCAACTCGACAACCTGCTCGGATTCGCCGGAAACCAGATATGAGACTTGCTTCCCTGCTGCTGTTGCTGCCCGCCGCCGCCATCGCCCAGGCGGCCAAGCCTGCCGGGCCTGCAGCCGCCAATGGCTACGACTGCCTCATCGAGCCCAACCAGCGCATCGAGATCCGCAGTCCGACGAATGCGTTGATCGACAAGATCCTCGTCGAACGCGGCAGCGCCGTGAAGGCCGGCGACACGCTGGTTCTGCTGGATGGCAGTGTTGAGCGGGAGGCTCTGTCCGGCGCCCAGCAGCGCGCCGACTCCGAGGCCGAACTGCGCGTGGCGCGCGCCCGCGCCGACTACGCGCGCGAGAAGTTCCGCCGCCGCGAGGACCTGCGCGAGCAGAACTACATCAGCACGCAGGACCGCGATGAATCGCAGGCTGAGCTGCGCGTGGCCGAAGCCGAGCTTGCGCTGGCAGTGGACAACCGGCGCCTGGCCGGCATCGAAGCGCGCCGGCTCGACGCAGTGCTCAAGCAGCGGGCGCTGAAGGCACCGTTCAGCGGCATCGTGACGGACCGCCTGCAGCATCCCGGTGAGCTGGCCTTCACCGGCGAGGGCTCGCGGCCCATCCTGAAGATGGCGCAGACGAACCCGCTGCGCGTGGAGGTGGTGCTGCCTGTGTCGCTGCTGGGTCAGATCAAGGCCGGCCGCGCGGCCGAGATCACGCCCGAGGCGCCGCTGCAAGGCCGCTGGCAGGCGCAGATCAAGGTCGTCGACCGCGTGATGGACTCGGCCAGCGGGTCGTTCGGCGTGCGGCTGGAGCTGCCCAACCCGAACGGCGAGATCCCGGCCGGCGTGCGCTGCAAGGTGCGCTTCCTTTGAGCGGCGCGGCGTCCGTCCGCGCCATCCTGCCGCTGGCCATCGTGACCGGCGTCGGCATGGCCACGATGGACCTGTATCTGCCCGCCGTTCCGGCGCTGCAGGCGAGTCTGGGCATCTCCGTGCCGCTGGCGCAGGCGACGCTTGCCATCTACCTCGCCGGGCTGGCCGGCGCGCAGGTGCTGTGGGCAGAGCTGCTCAACCGCCTGGGGCCGTGCCGTTGCCTGCAGGTGGGGCTGGGACTGCTGGCGCTCACGAGCCTGGGCTGCGCGGTCGCGCCGGGCATCGAGCTGCTGCTCGCGCTGCGCCTGCTGCAGGGTGTGGCCGCAGCGGCGGCCACGGTGGTGGCGCCCAGCGTCGTGCGCGCCACGCTGCCGGACGCGGACGTCGTGCGGGGCATTGCTGCCATCGCCATGGTCGAGGCCATCGTGCCCGCCGCCGGGCCCGTGCTGGGCACGCTGATGCTGCGCGTGGTGGATTGGCGCGGCACGTTCTGGGTGCTCGCCGCGCTGCCTTTGCTGGTGCTGCCGTGGGTGGTGAAGATCGCACCGCGCCAGCTGCCCGGCCTGGACCTAGCCGAGCGCGCCGGCTACCTGGGCATCTTGCGCCAGCCTCGCTTTCTGCGGCTGGCGTTGTCGCACGCGCTGTGCATCGGCGCGTTGCTGACCTTCCTGTCGAGCGCGCCTCAGTTGTTGCGGAACACGCTGGATCTGGGCACAGATGCCTTCGCGTTGTTGCAGATCATCGGCGTGACGTCGTTCATGGCCGGAGCGTCCCAGTCGGGCCGCCTGGCTGCACGATGGGGCCACGCCCGCGTGGTGCATGTGGGCAGTGCCGTGCAGCTGGTTGCCTGCGGGCTGGCGCTGCTGGGCGCCCTGGTCTGGCAGCAATTGCCCTTTGTCGCGCTGGCGGCTTACTGGTCCAGCTTCTGCGGCGCACTGGCCCTGCGCGGGCCGGCCACCTTTGGCGATGCCATTGCGCTGCCGACTGCGCAGATGGGGCGCGCGACGGCGATGCTCATCCTGCTGCTGCTGGGCTCGGGTTCGCTTGGCACACAGCTGGTGGCGCCGTTCATGGGACATGCGGACAGCGCCGTGCCGTTGTTCGGCACCCTGCTGTCGATGCTGGCGACGAGTGCCGTGCTGGTGTGGCGCTATCCGGCTGCGCCGGTCAAGGCTTGAGGTCCAGCGCGCGAAACCCCCGCTTGCTGCGGTCGGCCGCCTTGCAAGGCTTCTTGCTGACCGGCAGGCCGCCGTCGTCGCTGAGCAGCGTCAGATGGCCATCCGGCCAGGCGAAGAGGGCCTCCGGACGCAGTGTGCCCAGGTCCGCCGGCCAGCGCGTGGCCGGGTCTTGCGGGCGGCCGCTCCAGCGGAAGAGCGCGAACGTGCCGTGGTCTGCGGGCGGGCCGGCGGCGATGACGTAGCCGGTGCCGACGCGCTCGATCGAGCGCACGCCGCGGCCTCCGAGGTCCAGCCGGATCGGCGGGCCGAAGCGCGCCGGCCCGCGTCCGTCGATCAGCTCGGCAGGGTTCAACAGCGGGATCAGCAACGCCCGACCGTATGGAACCGGGTTGCGCAGGCCGATCAGCAGGCTGCCGTCTGCAGCCGTCGCCAGGCCTTCGATGTTGAAGCCGCCATCGGCTTCCGCCGCGCGTTGCGCAGCGCTCGCCAGGTTCAGGCCCGCCAATGCCGGGGACGCGAGCAGGTCGTCCAGCAAGGCCTTGTAGGGCTGGCCGACCGGCTCGACGGTAGCGCTGCGTACGTCGGTCGCGAAGAAACGGTGGCGGTCCTCGCGGACCTTGCCGTCGCTGTTGCGGGCATGGGAGCCGATCCAGTAGATCCGGTCGCCACGCTGCGCGGCGCCTTCGAGGTCGGCCTCCTTCTTCGTACCCAGGAACTTGTCAAGTGCCACTTCGCGCAGGGCGCGCGGCTCGCCGTACCGGTAGACGGTCAGCACGTTGCGCTCGTCATCGGCGACGATGAAATGCGCCTCGTCCAGCGCCATGCCGGCCGAGGCGTCGCACAGGCCCTCGTAGCGGGGCTGGACGCCTGCCGCGCTGGCCGCCGCGCTGGCTGCGAGCAGCAGCGCAGCCAGCGGCTTCACAGCGGCTCGGTGCGCGCCAGCAGCCAGTCGCGCGCGGCGCCGTCCACCAGCGGCAGCAGCCGCTCGCGCACGGTGGCGTGGTAGGCGTTCAGCCAGCTGACCTCATCCTCGCGCAACAGCCCACGGTCGATGCAGCGCGTGTCGATGGGGCACAGCGTCAACGTCTCGAACTCCAGCATCTCGCCGAACGCATTGCGCTCGGGCGTCTCGACCGGCACGTTCAGCACGAGGTTCTCGATGCGCACGCCCCACTGGCCCGGCCGGTACAGGCCCGGCTCGATGGACGTGATCATGCCGGGCTCCATCGCCATGGCCGGCTCGGCGATGGCCTTGCTGATGCTCTGCGGGCCCTCGTGCACGTTGAGGAAATAGCCCACGCCATGTCCCGTGCCGTGGCCATAGTCCAGGCCGTGCTGCCACAGCGGCGCGCGGGCGATGGCGTCCAGCATCGGGCTCAGCGTGCCGCGCGGAAAGCGCGTGCGCGACAGCGCCAGCGTGCCCTTGAGCACCAGCGTGTAGTCGCGCTTCTGCTGCGCGTTGACGGTGCCGATGGGCCACACCCGTGTGATGTCGGTCGTGCCGCCGACGTACTGGCCGCCGGAATCGAGGAGCAGCAGGCCGTCCCCCTCGATCTGAGCGTGCGACGCCGGCGTAGCGCGGTAGTGGGGCAGCGCGCCGTTGGCATTGAAGCCGGCGATCGTGGAGAAGCTCAGGCCCACGAAGCCGGGGCGGCGGCGCCGGGCGGCGGTCAGCCGGGTGTCGATGTCCAGCTCGCTCCAGCGCTCGCCGCGCGCCAGGGAGGCTTCGAACTCGGCATAGAACTCGCACATCGCCGCGCCGTCCTGCGCCATCGTCTCGCGGATGAAGGCGACCTCGTCGGCGGTCTTGCGGCTCTTCAGCAGTGTGCTCGGGTTGATCTGCTCGACGACGGGCACAGAGGCCGGCACGGCCTCACGCAGGCCCAGCGTCACGCGGCGCGGGTCCACCAGCAGCCGCGCATCGGCCGGCAGTGCGGCCAACGCGGTGGCGGCCTGATCGTAGGGTGCGAGCCGGATGCCGTCGGCGGCCAGGCGCGCGGCCACGTCGGCGGGGATCTTGCCGTCGGCAATGAACAGTCGGCCGCCAGCCAGGTCGAGCAGCAGGTGGGCGATGAAGACGGGGTTGCACTGCACATCGCTGCCGCGCAGGCCCAGCAGCCAGGCCACGTCGTCGACGGTGGACACGAGGTGGTGCGTCGCGCCGGCCTGGGTCATCGCGGCGCGCACGCGGGCGAGCTTGTCAGCGCGGGCCACGACGCCGTGGGGCGCGGCGTGCTCGTAGACCGGCGCTTGCGGCAGGCCGGGGCGGTCGTCCCAGGCGTCCTGCATGAGGTCGAGGTCGGTGCGCAGCTGCACGTTGGCGCGCTGCAGCGCGCTGCGCAGCGCCTTGGCGAGGGACAGGCCCAGCACCTGACCGTCGACGGCCAGTGCCTCACCGGGCTTCAGCGTGCGCGCGATCCAGTCGATGTACTGCGTCGACGCGCCGGACGGCATCTTCTCCAGCTCGATGCCACTGCCGGCCAACTGCGCCTCGGCCTGGGCCCAGTAGCGGCTGTCGGCGAACAGCGCCGCGCGGTCGCGTGTGACGACGAGGCTGCCGACGGAGCCGTCGAAGCCCGACAGCCATTCACGGCCGGTCCAGCGTTCGGGCAGGTATTCGGAGAGATGGGGGTCGCTGGACGGCACGAGCACGGCGTGCACGTGGTGGGCGGCCAGGGCGTCGCGCAGGCGCTCGATGCGCAGGCGGGTGTCGGAGGTGCGGGTGTCCATGGTGGCGGACCTTGTGCTGAAGGCGGTCCGCCATTCTAGGTTTCGCCCCTCGCCCAACGGCGCGAAGGGGCGTGTCGTCTCAGGCGACTTGGGGTGTGCAGGGTGTCAGCAACCTTTCCAGCAGCTCGCGCACGCTGCGGATCTGCTCGCCGAAGGGCAGGGCGCCGCTGCCACGGAAGAACAGCCCCTTCTTCACATCGCCGCGCAGCGCAGCTGTCAGCTGGTTGTCGATGCAGAACTGGCCCCAGTCCTTCAGCCCATCGCGCAGGCCGCACTGGGCCAGGCAGTCGAAGGCTTTCGTGCAGCGCTCCTTGACGTGCGCGGCGGCCTGCAGCTTGGGCTCCAGGCGCAGGTAGTTTTTCAGCCAGGGCGTGGCGACGGCACGGGCGGGCAGGCCGGCCACGCTGGTGAACTCCACCATATCGTCGTCGCTCGCCTCGGCCAGCACGCGCTTGAAGGCGGGGTTGGCGTCGCACTCGGTCGTCACGGCGAAAGGCGTGCCGAGCTGCACGCCGTCGGCGCCCAGCGCCTGCACGCGGCGAATGTCCTCGAAGCTGCGGATGCCGCCGGCGGCGATCAGCGGGATGTCGCGTTCCAGGCCGGCCTGCTTGAAGAACTCGCGGCAGGCGGGAAGCACCTGGTCGAAGTCGAAGCGCTTGTCGTGCAGGTCGGCGATGCGCGCGGCGCCAAGGTGGCCGCCGGCCAGGCGCGGATGTTCGATGACGATGGCGTCGGGAAGGCGCTTCTTGCGCTCCCATTTCTTGACGATGAGCTGCACGCCGCGCGCGTCGCTGAGGATGGGGATGAGCAGCGTATGGGGATGGTCCTGCGCGAGGTCTGGCAGGTCCAGCGGCAGGCCGGCGCCGACGACGAGGGCGTCGATGCCGGCGGACAGCGCGCGCTTGACCGAGTCGGCATAGGCACTGACGGCCCGCATGATGTTCAGCGCCACGAGGCCGCGGCCCTGCGAGCGTTCGCGGGCACCGGCGATCTCGCGCTCCAGCGCCTCCAGGTTGGCGGCCTCGATGCGGGCCTTGGCCCCGGGGCCGGCCTTGCAGTCGCGCGTGGCCTCGACGAGGTCGGGGTGGTGATGGCGCAGGTCCACCGAGCTCAGCGTACCCATGCCGCCGGCCGCGGCGACGGTGCCGGCCAGGCGCTGGGCACTGATGCCGACGCCCATGCCGCCCTGGACGATGGGCAGCAGTTCGCGCCCGCCCAGCGTCAGCGGCTTGAGGCCGGATCGCGCCAGCAGGGCGCCGAGTTCTTGGGAGACGTGCGGGAAGGGGTTCATCGGCGGACTGGGTGACGGAGCAGCAACACCGCAGCCTAGAGGTGCGCCACGCCTGCCGCTTTGACCCAGGTCATCGACAGCGCAATCTGGTGCGCCGCGCCCAACCGAGCCCCCTGTCCGAGGCCTACAGCTCGGTCCGCAGGCTCCAGAGCTCCGGGAACAGCACCACGTCGAGCATCTTGCGCAGGTAGCTGACGCCGCCGGTGCCGCCTGTGCCGCGCTTGAAGCCGATGACGCGCTCCACCGTCGTCACATGGCGGAAGCGCCAGAGGCGGAAGGCGTCTTCCAGGTCCACCAGCTCCTCGCCCATCTGGTAGAGGTCCCAATGCGCCTGCGGATCGCGGTAGACGGTGAGCCAGGCGGCCTTGACGCCATCGTCGGCTGCATGGGGCTGCGTCCAGTCGCGGCTCAGGTGTGCCGCCGGCACGGCGATGCCGCGGCGGGCCATCAGCTGCAGCACCTGGTCGTACAGCGACGGTGCGTCGTAGGCCGCGCGCACCTCGGCCAGCAGTTCGGGCCTGTGCTCGTGAGGCTTGAGCATGGCGGCGTTCTTGTTGCCCAGCATGAACTCGATGCGGCGGTACTGCGCGCTCTGGAAGCCGCTGCTCTTGGCGAGGTAGGGTCGGATGGCGCTGTACTCGGGCGGCGTCATCGTCGCCAGCACGTCCCAGGCGTGGACGAGCTGCTCCATGATGCGCGACACGCGCGCCAGCATCTTGAAGGCTTCGGGCAGCCGGTCGGTCGCGACATGCGCGACGGCGGCCTGCAGCTCGTGCAGCATCAGCTTCATCCACAACTCGGACGTCTGGTGCTGCACGATGAACAGCATCTCGTTGTGGTCGGGCGACAGCGGCGTCTGCGCGGCCAGGATCTTGTCGAGCTGCAGGTAGTCGCCGTAGCTCATGTCCTTCGAGAAGTCGAGCTGGGCGCCGTGGAATCCGGTCGTGGTCATGAATGGCAAAGCATGATGTCTTTCCAGGCGGCTGCCGTGGAACCGGCTGTGCCGGGCCGCTGGCAGCGCTCCCCGGGGGGCTCGCGAAGCGAGCAGGGGGCTAGGTCACCTTGCTGCGGTTGGTGAATTCCGGGGCGTTCCAGGAGCCGGTGGTGACGATGTCGGCCAGCGCGTCGACGGCGGTCACGACGTCGGCGTAGCCGCTATACAGCGGCGCGAAGCCGAAGCGCAGCAGCTCGGGGTCGCCGGCGCGGAAGTCGCCGATGACGCCGCGGGCGATCAGCGCCTGCATGACGGCATAGCCGTCGACCTGGCGCGGCAGCGCGAACGACACCTGCGACCCGCGCAGCGCCGCCTCGCGCGGCGTGGCGATGACGGCGCCTGGTACCTGCTCCTCGACGGCGCCGATGAAGGCCTCCGTCAGCGCGAGTGACTTGTTGCGCAGCGCCTTGATGCCGCCGAGCTTTTGCACGACATCGAACACGTCCAGCGCGGTGTCCAGCGCCGTCATGGCAAGCACCGGCGGCGTGCCGCACTGGTATTGCTGGATGCCGGGTGCGGGCTGGTACTCGCTGTCGAAGTCGAACGGCGACGCATGGCCCAGCCAGCCGGTCAGCGGCTGCCAGACCTGGCCCTCGTGGCGCGGGTGCATCCAGACGAAGGCCGGCGCGCCGGGGCCGCCGTTGAGATACTTGTAGCCGCAGCCGATGGCGAAGTCCGCCGCGCTGCCCAGCAGGTCGATGGGCACGACGCCGGCGCTGTGCGCCAAGTCCCACACGGCCAGCGCGCCGGCCTGGTGGGCCCAGCGCGTCAGCAGACCCATGTCGTGCATGCGGCCGGTGCGGTAGTTCACGTGCGTGAGCATCAGCACGGCGCAGCGTTCGTCCAGCAGCGGCGGGATGTCCTCGGGCCGCTCGGCCAGCACCAGCTCGCCGCCGTGGGCGCGGGCCACGCTTTGGGCGATGTAGTTGTCGGTCGGGAAGTTGCTGCGCTCGCTGACGATGACGCGGCGCTGGCCCTGCTGCAACTGCAGCGCCGCATGCAGCACCTTGTAGAGGTTGACGGAGGTGGAGTCCGCCACCAGCACTTCGCCGGGCCGTGCGCCGAGCCACGGAGCGAGACGGTCGCCCAGGCGGCGCGGCAGGTCGATCCAGCCGGCGCTGTTCCAGCTGCGGATGAGGCCTTCGCCCCATTCCTGCTCGACGGCGCGGCGTACGCGTTCGGGGGTGGCCTTCGGCAGCGCGCCAAGCGAGTTGCCGTCCAGGTAGGTCACGCCCTCGGGCAGCGTGAACAGCTCGCGCAGCGGATGCAGGGGGTCGGCGGCGTCAAGCCGCTTGGCGTCTTCGAGGTTCATCGGGTGAGCTCTCTGAGGATGGCGCGCACGGGGCTGGCGCAGGCACCTTGGAGTTTCAGCGGCAGGGCGATCAATTCATAGTCCCCGGCGGGCACGTCGTCGAGCACGAGATTCTCGAGCACGCGCAGATCGTGCTTTCTCAACAGTTGGTGGCTGTCCAGCGTCTTGCTGTCGGCCGGATCGACGCTGGGCGTGTCGATGCCGATGAGCTTCACGCCACGCTCGGCGAGCCAGGCGATGGCCTCCGGCGCGTAGGCGGTGAAGTCCGGGTTCCAGACGGTGTCGGCCCGTTCGCGGCAACGCACCAGCACGCGCGGCGGCAGGCCGGCCTCGGCATGGCGCAGGTGCTCGATGGTGATCAGCGGAGCGACCCCGAGCGCGTGGATGACGCGGCAGGGGCCAAGGTAGGCCGTCAGCGCAACCTCATCGATGGCCGGCGCATCGTTCGCGTAGTGCAGCGGCGCATCGGCATGCGCGCCCACGTGCGGCGACATCGTCAGCGCGCTGAGGTTGACCGGGCAGCCGGGGCCGAGGCGCGCCGTCCACGCGAGGCGGTAGGGCTCGTCACCCGGGAAGACGGGCGAGTCGGGCGCGATGGTGGGCGAGATGTCCCAGAGGCGGGCGGTGGCTGGCATGACGGCCGGCACCATAGCTGCGGTGTGGCGGTCGTGGTGTCGGTTATTTCCAACTCGGCCGCGCGCGCCGCGCCGGCCGCCTGTGCGACGTCAGCGCCGGAACTTGCCGCTGGCGTCCAGGATGGCCAGGTCGACGTAGTCGAGGCCCGTGTGGTCGGTGGAGCTGTAGCCCAGCTCCAGGCCGCCCATGTCGTAGTGCTTCATCTCCTCCAGGGCGTCACGCAGTCCCTGGCGGGTCGGCTTGGGTCCGGCGCGCTTGAGGCCTTCGACCAGCACCTTGGCCGATACATAGCCTTCCACCATGCTGGGCGTCAGTTCGAGCTTGGCCTTGCGGGCGGCTTCCTGGGCGTCCTTCATGACGGGCTTGGCAATCGACCGCTCGGGCGGAAAGACCTGGCTGACGATGACGCCGTGGCCCACCGGGCCGAGGTCCTTGATGAAGCCGGCCGACGCGTTGTTGGACAGCGTCACGAGCTGAGCGGTGGAGCCGCCCGCCCGCACGGCCTTCATGCCCTGCACCACGGCGTCGCCCGTGCCGATGAACAGCACGGCCTGCGGCGACTTGGCCAGCACTCGCTTGACGACCGGGCCCATGTCGGGCTTTTCGCGGTTGTACTTCTCGTGCGCCACGGCGGTCTTCTTGGCCATGGCCAGGCCGGCCAGCGCGCCGGCGGCGCCATCGTCACCAAAGGAGTCGTCGACCTGGACGATGGCGATGCGTGTGACGGCGATCTGCGACAGGTGCTCGATGGCACGTTCGGCCTCGCGCTGGTAGGAGGCGCGGACGTTGAACAGCCAGGGATGGACGGGCTTGTGCAACACCATCGCGCCGCTCGATGGCGCCACCAGAGGGATCTTGTGCTCGCTGAGCAGCGGCATGATGGCCTGCGTGTGGGGCGTGCCGCGCGTCAGGAACAGCGCTACGACGCCCTGGTCAATGAGCTTCCTGGCGTTGGTGGCCGCGATGCTGGGTTCGAACTTGTCGTCCAGCGTCACGAGGTTGATGCGCTGGCCGTGCACGCCGCCGCTGGCGTTGACGGCGTCGAAATATATCTTGGCACCCTGCGTCACTTCTTTGGCGCTGCCAGCGACCGGCCCGGTGATGCCGGCGGTCTGGCCGATGGAAATGTCAGCGCGGGCCGTGCCCAGCAGGGTGGCGGCCGTGACGGTGGCGGCAAGGAAAGCCCGCAGGGCGTGCCGGTTGGAACTCATGGCGATGTCCTGTGAAGGTGGTGCGTGTCAGCGGCGGAACTTGCCCGACTGGTCGATGATGGCCAGATCGACGTAGTCCAGGCCGCTGTGGTCGCTGGGGCCGTAGCCCACCTCGATGCCGCCCAGGTCGAAGCGGCCCATGCTCTCCAGCCCCTTGCGCAGCGTCTCGCGCGTGGGCTTGGGGCCAGCGCGCTTGAGGCCTTCGACCAGCACCTTGGCCGACACATAACCCTCGACCATGCTGGGCGTCAGTTCCACGCCGGCCTTCTTCGCCGTCTCGATGGCTTCCTTGATGACCGGCTTGGCGATGGAGCGCTCATACGGGAACACCTGGCTGACGATGGTGCCGTGGCCGATGTCGCCCAGATCCTTGATGAAGCCGGCAGCCGCATTGTTGGACAGCGTGACCAACTGAGCCGTCGAACCTCCGGCGCGCACGGCCTTCATGCCGTCGACGACCGCCGTGCCGGAGCCGATGAACAACACCGCCTGCGGCTGGGCGGCCAGCACCTTGGCGATGACGGGACCCAGCTCGGGCTTGGCACGGTCGAACTTCTCGTGCGCCGCCGGTTGCTTGTTGGTCTTGGCCAGGCCGGCCAGCGCGCCTTGGACGGCGTCTTCGCCGAAGGAGTCGTTGACCTGCACGATGGCGATGCGGCTGATGCCGATGAGGCTCAGGTGCTCGATGGCACGTTCGGCTTCACGCTGGTAGGTGGCGCGCACATTGAAGAGCCACGGCAGCACGGGCTTGTGCAGCGCCATGGCGCCCGTGGACGGCGCCACCAGCGGGATCTTGTGTTCGGCCAGCAGCGGCACGATGGCCTGCGTGTGCGGCGTGCCGCGTGTCAGGAACAGCGCGATGACGCCCTGGTCGATGAGCTTCTTGGCGTTGGCGGCGGCTAGCTTGGGGTCGAACTGGTCATCCAGCGAGACGAGGCTGATGTGCTGGCCGTTGATGCCGCCCTCGGCGTTGATCATGTCGAAATAGATCTTGGCCCCCTGGGTCACTTCCTTGACGCTGCCGGCCACGGCGCCGGTGATGCCTGCCGTCTGGCCGACGGTGAGGTCTGCACGCGCCAGCCCCACGAGGCCACCGGTCAGGACGGCGGCGGCGAGCAGGCGGCGGGCGAGGGGGGGGAATGCGGTCATGGGTGTCTCCCTGCTCCCCTGCACGAAGGGGCGGGGTGGCGTTGTTGAAGCGAGCAACATTCAAGCATGGCTCGGCGCCGGTCGTGCGCGCAGAAATGAGACCGGACGAGGAGAAGTAGGCACGACGGCAGGGCTTGATCGCTCTGGTGCGGCTGCCTGGCGTTGGCCCGTTACCGTTCAGCGCACGTCGCGTGCCGCCAGGAACTTTTGCCGCAGCACGGCATCGCCGTCCGCGCGCCAGGCCGCGAACACCGTCGAGCCCTCGATGGTCTCGGCCAGCGGCCTGAAAGCCGCCCCCTGGATGCCGGCGCGCTGGAAGGCCGCCGGCACGATGGACACGCCCAGCCCCTGCGCCACCATCGAGACGACCGACAGCCAGTGACGGCCTTCGTGCTGCAGCCGCGGCCGGAAGCCATGCTGGTGGCAGATGTCGACGATGCGGGCGTGATAGTCCGGCGAGCCCCGGCGCGAGAACAGGATGAACGGCTGCTCGCTCAGCGCCGTCAGCGGGATCTCGGCCTCGGCCGCCAGCGGGTGGCCCGCCGGCAGGCAGGCGAGAAAGGGTTCGCTGTACAGCGGCTGGCCGGCCAGTTGCGGCGGCAGCCGGTCGGTGTGCACAAGGCCCAGGTCCAGCTCCTGGCCGAGCAGCGCGTCGATCTGGTCCTGGGAGTTCAGCTCGACGACGACGATTTCCACGCGCGGATGGCGCACCTGGAAGGCCTGCAGCCACATGGGCAGGCCGTTGAAAAGCGTGGAGCCGACGAAGCCCAGCCGCAGCCGCCCCACCTCGCCGGCCTGCACCTCGCGGGCCCGAGTGCAGGCCTCCTCGGCCCGTTCGAGCAGCTGCGTCGCACTGGCGCGGAAGGCCTCGCCGGCCGGCGTCAGGCGCACGCCCTTGCTGTCGCGGTCGAACAGTCGAGCGCCCACGCTGGCCTCCAGCTGCTGGATGGCCACCGACAGCGGCGGCTGCGAGATGGCCAGGCGCTGGGCTGCGCGGCCATAGTGCAACTCCTCGGCCAGCGCCAGGAAATAGCGCAGGTGGCGGAATTCCATCGACCGTGCAGCGGTCGCAGTTTCGATAGGCATGTCGAATCGTCAAAGTCGATTCTTGAATTGGACACGAATCGTCGGCGCAGGAATACTGGTGACCTTGCGGGCCCGCGCCACCGCCGGGCCTGATCGATCACACGGAGACCGCGTCATGGCCCACAAGGCAAGCTTTCATTGGGACGACCCGCTGCTGCTGAATGCGCAGCTCGACGAGGACGAGCGCCTCGTCCGTGACGCCGCGGCGGCCTACTGCCAGGACCGGCTCAAGCCCCGCGTGCTGCAGGCCTTCCGCCAAGAGCAGACCGACGCCGGCATCTTCCGCGAGATGGGAGAGCTGGGCCTGCTGGGCCCCACCATCCCGGCCGAGTACGGTGGCGCCGGGCTCAACTACGTGGCCTACGGGCTGATCGCCCGCGAGGTAGAGCGCGTGGACTCCGGTTACCGTTCGATGATGAGCGTGCAGTCCTCGCTCGTCATGGTGCCGATCTTTGAGTTCGGCAACGAGGCGACGAAGCGCAAGTACCTGCCCAAGCTGGCGACGGGCGAGTGGATCGGCTGCTTCGGCCTGACCGAGCCCAACCATGGCTCTGACCCGGGCTCCATGGTCACGCGCGCCCGCAAGGTGGCCGGCGGCTACGAGCTGACGGGCGCCAAGATGTGGATCACGAACAGCCCGATCGCCGACGTCTTTGTCGTCTGGGCCAAGGACGACGAAGGTGCCATCCGTGGCTTCGTGTTGGACAAGGGCACGCCCGGCCTGAGCGCCCCAGCCATCCACGGCAAGGTGGGGCTGCGAGCATCCGTCACCGGCGAAATCGTCATGGACAAGGCCTTCGTGCCCGAGGAGAACGCCTTCCCCGACGTGCGTGGCCTGAAGGGCCCGTTCACCTGCCTGAACAGCGCCCGCTACGGCATCGCCTGGGGTGCGCTCGGTGCGGCGGAAGACTGCTGGCATACGGCGCGGCAGTATGTGCTGGACCGTCACCAGTTCGGCAAGCCGCTGGCGGCCAACCAGCTGATCCAGAAGAAGCTGGCCGACATGCAGACCGAGATCACGCTGGGCCTGCAAGGCTGCCTGCGCCTCGGCCGCATGAAGGACGACGGCACGGCCGCGGTGGAGATCACGTCCATCATGAAGCGCAACTCCTGCGGCAAGGCTCTGGATATCGCCCGCATGGCGCGCGACATGCTCGGTGGCAACGGCATCTCCGACGAGTTCGGCATCGCGCGCCACCTTGTCAACCTGGAAGTGGTGAACACCTACGAGGGCACGCACGACATCCATGCGCTGATCCTCGGCCGTGCGCAGACCGGGATCGCGGCGTTCTGAGCTTGTTGGCGGGCTCAGTCCGTCACGCTGTCGACGATCTCGCGCAGGTAGGCCACATGCCGGCGGAACGCCTTGCGCCCCTGCGCGGTCAGCGTGACGAGGCTGCGTGCACGCGCGCCGCTGTTGTCCTTCTCGATGGCCACATAGCCCGATTGGTCCAGCGCCGTGAGGTGGCTGCCGAGGTTACCGTCGGTGGCTTCGGTCAACGCCTTCAGACGCGGGAAGTCCAGCGCCTCGCCGTCGGCATTCGCGTAAAGCGCCGCCATCAGCTTCAGCCGCAGGGGCTGGTGGATGAAGAAGTCCGGTTCCGCCATGGCTTCAATCGCGCATCAGCCAGACGCCGCCCAGCAGCAGGCCCAGCGACGCCGCGGCCATCCAGTACGGCAGGAAGGGCTTGAAGACGAAGAAGCCCACGAGCGTCAGCACGAAGACGTACGCGCCGACCCACAGGTAGCGGCGTGGCCCGAGCGACCCCACGACGCCGTAGATCAGGCCGATGAACAGGCCTGGCAGCGCCATGACGGCCGCGGGGTCGGCCGGCTGCGTCACCAGCGTCACGCAGGTCATGAAAACGGTGCAGGCGAGCCCGAAGCTCACCAGCCGCAATCCGACGCCGCGGCCGGCACCCGGCAGCGACTGCCCGCGCAGCATCGCCAGGCTGCCGGCCATGCCGATGGCGCTAAGCGCGAACCATGCAAGGCCCCATTGCGATCCCGGCAGCCAGGCCATGACCAGATAACCGGCGGCCCAAAGCAGGCCCCACATCATCAGCACCGGCCCGCCGGCGCGGTAGCTGCGCGACAGCTGCGTGCGCTGGATGGTGGCGTCGATGTCGGCCAGCGCGTCGGCGGCGTGCTGCGGCGAGATGGACATGGCGGGCTCCTGTTTGCTCTGTGTGGCAGAGTGTGCGTGCGCGGGCGAACTCTGTCAAACAGAGTGAGGCGGACGCCAGCAGCGATATGACTTGCAGCAGGCCGCCGGCGCGTGGGCATGCTGGACGCTTTCATGCCCGGGAGCTCCCATGACGACGCGCCGCCTTGCCTTGTTCGCGACCGCCAGCCTGCCGGCCTTGGCGCCATCCACCGCAGCGGCTGCCGACTGGCCCGGGGCCGACGAGATCGCACGTCGCGTGGCCGAGGTGACCGCGACGGAGTCCGCCTTTGCGAAGACGCTGGCCGACCGCGACCCGGCGGCTTTCCGGCACTTTCTCGCGGCCGACACCATCTGGCTCAACGGACGCCAGCCGTTGCACGGTCCCGACGCCGTCATGGCCGCCTGGGCTCGGTTCTTCGACGGACCCAAGGCGCCGTTCGCCTGGGTGCCGGAACTCGTCGTCGTGCTGCCCAGCGGCGAGCTGGCACAGAGCAGCGGGCCCGTCACCCGACCGGACGACGGCCTGGTGACGGCCCGTTTCCAGTCTGTGTGGCGCCGCAGGCCGGCCGGCGGCTGGGAGATCGTTTTCGACCAGGGCAGCGAGGTCTGCAGCTAGCGAGCGGCTCAAGCGCTCGCCGCGTTCAAGCTCCGCCAAGCGCCTTGAAGAGCTGCGCCTGGCGCAGCCACTGCTGCAGGCGCAGCTGGATGCGGGTCTGCTCGGCGTCCAGCAGCGCACTTCGTGCCTGCAGCCAGTCAGCACGGGCGATGACGCCGGTGTCGTAGCGCAGCGCGGCCAGACGCTCGTTCTGTGTGGCCTCGCGTAGGCGGCCGGCGTTTGCCTGCAGCTGCTGGCCGAGGCGGTCGGCCTCGATGTATTGGGTTTCGATGTCGGCCAGAGCCTTGTCGAGCGTGTCGCGTAGCGACAGCGCAGCGCCATCAAGCTCGCTGCGGGCGCTGTCGCGCTGCAGGGCCAGACGCTGCCAGTCGATCATCGGCACGACGAGGTTGGCGCCGAGCGAGGCCAGTGGCTGGGCCAGCCAGTCGCTCATGCGGGTGCCCCCAGTGCTGATGCCGCCGGAGAACGTCAGGCGCGGATAGCGATCGGCCTCGCTGACGCGCAGCCGCGCCAGCGCCGCGTCCACGCCGAGTCGGGCGCGCTGCACGTCGGGGCGCCTCGCCAGCACATCGGCCGGTTCGGCCAGGTGCCAGCGTGGCGGCTCGCCCGCAGGCAGCATGGCTTCGGGCGCCGGGCCTGGCAGCGGCTCACCCAGCAAGAGCGCCAGGCGCTGCCGTTGCAGCAGCGTATCGGCGGTCAGGTCGGCCAGGCGGTTCTCCGCCGCCTGCACGGTGACGGCGATCTTGTCCAGTTCCACGGGTAGCAGCTTGCCTTCGCGGACACGCTCGCGCGTGAGCGCCAGCGTCTCGCGGGTCAGCGCTAGTTGCGTGTCGGCCAGCGGTCGCTGCGCCTGCAGCGCGGCGAGGGTCCAGTAGGCCTCGGCCACCTGGCTGCGGATGGACAACCGCGCGGCCTCAATGTCGGTTCGCGCCGCTTCGGCGTTGGCCAGCTGCACCGCGTGGGCCTGCGCCAGGCGGTTCCACAGGTCCAACTCGTAGCCGACTCCGATGTTGGCGCCGTAGCTGCGCGTGATGCCCGTGGAGGTGGTGATGGGTACCGTCACACCGCCCACGTCGATGTTGCGCGTCGAACTCTGTGTCTCGATGGGGCGACTCGCGTTGGTGGACAAGTTGGCGCTTGGGGTCCAGCGCAGCGCGGCCTGCGCCGCGGTGATGCGGGCCTGCTGCCAGCGCTGGGCGGCCAGCCTGATGTCGCGGTTGGCCTCCAGCGCGCGCGCCTGCAGCGCGGCGAGCCTCGGGTCCAGCAGGCCGGACCAGTCTGGCGCCACATCCCCGCCGGCAAGGCTCCATGCAGCCGGCGGCGGCGCTTCCGGGGGCTGCGGAGTGGGGCCGGCACAGCCGCAGAGCACCGCCGCTGCCAGCGCCATCGAGGTCAGTCTCGTCATCGTCACCTTGTCACTCCCGGGCCAGTGCTTCCACCGGACTCAGTGCCGCGGCGCGCCGCGCCGGCAGCGTGCCGAACACCAGGCCCACGCCGCTGGACACTGCGAAGGCCACGCCCAGCGCCGTCCAGCTGACAACCACATCCACCTGCTTCTGCACTGCGTTCAGCGCCTGCGCGCCGAGCCAGCTCAGCAGCACGCCCACCAGGCCGCCGAGGCAGCACAGCACGACGGCCTCGATGAGGAACTGCAGCCGCACATCACCCTGGCGCGCGCCGACGGCCATGCGGATGCCGATCTCGCGCGTGCGCTCCGACACCGACACCAGCATGATGTTCATGACGCCTACTCCCCCCACCAGCAGCGATATCGCAGCCACACCGGCGAACACCGCCGCCATGGCGCTGGTGATGTTCTGGAACTTGCGGAACTCTTCCTCGGCGTTGAAGCTGCTGAAGTCCTCGCGGCCATGCAGGGCCTTCAGGCGATGGGTCAACTGCTCGCGGATCTGCTGGGGCGATACGCGGGTGTCGAGTTGCACATCGAAGCTGTAGATTTCGCCGCGTGCATCCAGCTTGCGCGTGAAAGTGGTGTGCGGCACGTAGAGCTGGCTCGTGCCGCCGTTGAAGCCGAGCGCGCCGCCGTCCGCCGCCGCGACGCCGATGACGGTGAAGGGCAGGGCGGCAGTCGGCAGCGCCTGCCCTGCGGACACCGCCATCGCATCGCCCAGCTGCAGCATCACCACCTGGCCGAGCGGCGACTCACCCCGCTTGAACAGTGCGTCGCGCGCCTTCTCGTCCAGCACCAGCACCTGGGCGCGCGACTCGAAGTCCATCGCACCAAAGTAGCGGCCGTCCACGAGCTTGAGCTTGCGCGCCTTCAGCGTGTTGGCGTCACCCCCGACGGCCTGGACTGTGGCGTCCCTGGCGCGGTGTTGCGCCGTCAGCTGCAGCTGGCGGTTCACGGTGATGCTGCGCACGCCATCCAGCGCGCGCAGCGACTCGATCTCGCTGGGCCGAAAGGGCTTGGCCTGCACACCCGGCGGCAGCGTCGGGTTGCCGATCCACACCGGGATGCGGCCCGACATCAGGCTGGCCACATCGCGTTCGATGGACGTCCGCGCGGCCGTCGTCAGCGCAACAATGCTGACGACCGAGGCGATGCCGATGCTGATGCCCAGCATCGACAGCGCCGTGCGCAGCCGGTTGCTGCGCAAGGCCAGCCAGGCCGTCGTCAGCGCCTCGCGCCATTGCACCTGCAGCCGCCGCAGCCAGCCGCCGCGCGGGACGGGCGGTGCCTCGGAGGGCTGCACTTCCCCGAGGCGGTGGCCGGCGGGCGTGCCGTTGTCGGCAATGACCTTGCCGTCCTTCAGCTCGATGACGCGATGGGCGTGCGCAGCCACGGCGGCGTCGTGGGTCACCAGGATGATGGTGTGACCGCGTTCGTGCAACTCCTTCAGCAGTGCCAGCATCTCGGCGCCGGACGCCGAATCCAGCGCGCCGGTCGGCTCGTCGGCCAGGATGATCTGGCCGCCGTTCATCAGTGCGCGCGCGATGGAGACGCGCTGCTGCTGGCCGCCTGATAGTTCGTTTGGGCGGTGGTGAAGCCGCCCGCCGAGCCCCAGGCGCTCCAGCAAGGCCTGTGCGCGTTGCCCGCGCGGCCCCGCGCCCACGCCGGCGTAGACGGCCGGCAGTGCGGCATTGGCGCGTGCGTCCAGGTGCGGCAGCAGGTGATAGCGCTGGAAGATGAAGCCGAAGCGTTCGCGCCGCAACGCAGCCAGCTCGTCGGCACCGAGCGTGCTCGCGTCCGTGCCGCCAATGAGGAAACTGCCGCTGGTAGGGTTGTCCAGGCAGCCCAGCACGTTCATCAGCGTGCTCTTGCCCGAGCCGGATTGGCCCATGATGGCGACGAACTCGCCGGCCTCGATGGCCAGGCTGACGCCGTCAAGCGCCGGAACGTCGATCTCGCCGAGCTGGTAGTGGCGGGCGACGTCGCGCAGTTCGATCAGCGGCATGTCAGCCGCCTGCGGCGCTGGCCGCCACGCCACCGCTCGGCGGCGCAAGCAGCACCTTGTCGCCGGCCTTCAGGCCGTCGATCACTTGCACCCTGGCGCCGTCCTGCAGGCCGGTCTTGACCTGGCGGGGCGCTTGCTGATTGCCCGCGTCCAGCAACTGCACGGTGAAGCGGCCGTCCTTGCCGCGCTCGCCGAGCGCGACGATGGGCATGGCCAGCACCTGCCGGGCGGTGCCGGTCTCGATGTCGACCTGCACCGTCATGTCGCTGAACAGCGTGTGGTCTCGGTTGTCCACGTCGAACAACACGTTGTAGAAGACCGCGTTGCCGACGCGCTCGGGCACCGGCTGAATGACCCGCAGCCGGCCCTCGTAGCGCTTGCCTTCGCCCGACAGCGTCGAGAAACGGGCGATTTGTCCGATCCGGATGGACTGGATGTCGGACTCCGGTACGCGGGTGCGCACGGTGATGGTGTCGAGGTCGGCCAGCGTCAGCATGACGGGCGTGACCTGCACGGCGATGACGGTCTGGCCGGCCTGGACCGGCAGGTTGACGACGGTACCGTCCATCGGCGCGGTGATGCGGGTGTAGGACAGGCGCAGCCTGCGGTTCTCCAGCTCGGCCTCCAGCCGTGCGACGGTCGCCGCCTGGCCGCGCAGCGCGGCCTCGATCTTGGCCAGGTCGGTCTCGGCGCGCTCTGCCTCCGTGGCGGCCGTCGCCTGGCCGCTCAGCAGGCGGTGCTGCCGTGCGACCTCACGCCGCGCCGCGTCGGCGTCGATCTTGCTGCTGTCCAGCTGCGCGCGGGCTTGGGCGAGTGCCGCCTCTGCCTGCGTGACGTCGCTGCGCGCCAGCTCCGGGTCCAGGCTGACGAGCAGGTCGCCTTTCCTGACCTGCTGGCCGAGCTGCACGTGCAGCGTCTGGATCTGGCCGCTGACCTGCGCGCCGACGTCGACGCGGGTTTTGGCCTGCAGCACGCCGGCGGCCTGCACGGTCTGCGTGATGTCGGCCAGCGCGACGAGGCCGCTTGGCGGCGCGGCCGGTGCGGCCGGCGTGCGGGTGAGCCACCAGCCCGTGGCGCCGGCGGCGATCAAGGCGACGACGGTCAGGCGCAGGCGCCAGCGTTTCCAGGCAGGGGATGTCATGTTCCTCCGGGGGCCACCAGGTCTGCGCCTGGCTGGCGGTGGTCAGCGTGATGAGGGTGTCGGGTCAACCGCGGACGGCATGCCGGCGCGGATGCGGCAGGCGCATGTTCTCGCATCGCGCCCGCCCAGGCGAAGGTCATGCGGGGGCAGTGCTTGCCTGTCAGCGGCTGTGTGATGTCAGCCGCGCCAGCGGCGACGCGGTGCTGACGCCCGGTGTCGCGATGCTGGCGCCGCGCGCGGGCCGGGCCTCGTCGTCCTCGCCGCTGGCGTCAAGTGCGGCGATGCTGTCCGGGCTGCGGCGCATCGCCACGCCGACCGCGAGGATGTCGATGAACAGCAAGTGCAGGATGCGGCTGACCATCGGCAGGTGGGTCGCGATGTCCTCGACGTGGTCGACGATGAGCGTCACGTCTGCCTTCTTGGCCAGCGGGCTCTGGCTGGCGGTGATGGCCACGACGCGGGCGCCGCGCTCCTGGGCCTTCTCGACGACGTCGAGCAGCTCGGGCAGGCGCCCGCCGCTGCTGATGACCACGGCCACGTCGTCTTCCCGCAGCACGCCGGCTGCCAGGCCTTGCAGTCGCGGGTCGGTACACGCGCCGCAGGGCATGCCGAAGCGCAGGAACTTGTACTGCGCGTCCTGCGCGACGACGCTGTAGTGGCCCAGCGCGAAGAATTCGATGCGGCCGGCGGCCAGCAGCATCTCGATGGCGCGGTCGATGGTGTCGCGGTTCAGGTGGCTGCGCACCTGCAGGATGGCGCTGGCGGTGTTGCCCAGCACCTTGGCGCCCAGTTCCAGCATCGAGTCGTTGGTGTTCACCTGCGTGTGCGTGACTGGCACCGTGCCCGTGAGGCCGGAGGCCAGGCGCAGCTTGAAGTCCGACAGGCCCTCGCAGCCGAGCGAGCGGCAGAAGCGGATGACGGTGGGCTGGCTGACGCCAGCGGCGCGGGCGATCTCGGCGATGGGATCGTTCAACACCGAGCGCGGCTGGGCCAGCACGAGGTCGGCCACGCGCAGCTCGGCCGGTGACAGCTCGCTGCGTGCGCGGCGGATCTGGCCCAGGATGGCCGAGCCGGGCGACGCCTGCAGATTGCGCAGCTGGTTCTCGAGGATGGCTGAGGCGCCCTTGAAGGTGGCTTGCTCGGCGGTGATGACGAAGGTGGGGATGGCCGAGACGTAGTCGCGGAAACGCCCCTTGTCCTCGAAGCGGGTGCGGAACGGGCTGCTGTCGAAGTAGGCGCCCAGCCGCGGCACGATGCCGCCGCCGATGTAGATGCCGCCCAGCGACCCCAGCGTCACGGCCAGGTTGGCGGCGGCCGTACCCAGCAGGCCGCAGAAGACGTCCAGCGTCTCGCGGCACAGCGCATCGCCGTCCTCCAGCGCGCGCTGCGTGATGGCGGGAGCGGGCAGCGGCGGCGTGTCCACGTGGTTGCGGGCGGCCAGCGCGCGGTAGATCAGCTCCAGGCCTGGGCCGGAGATGAGCCGCTCGTAGGAGACGTGGTCCTGGTCCGGACCCAGGCTTTGCCAGGCGAACTTCAGGATGTCCATTTCGCGCTCGTCACGCGGGCCGAAGTTGGTGTGGCCACCCTCGGTGCCCAGCGCGATCCAGCCTTCGCCGGCCGGGATCAGCCCCGACACGCCCAGCCCCGTGCCGGCGCCCAGCAGCCCGATGACGCTGGGCCGGCGCGCCTGGCCGCCGCCCACCTGGCGCACGTCGGCGTCGGCCAGCCGCGGAAGCGCCATGGCGAGCGCCGTGAAGTCGTTGACGACGACCAGGGTGTCCAGCCCCAAGCGCTGGCGCATCTCGTCGATGGAGAACTGCCAGTGGTAGTTCGTCATGCGCACGCGGTCGCCCTCCACCGGGTTCGCGATGGCCACCGCAGCGTGGGCAATCAGCTGCGGCTCGCCCTCGGGCCAGCTCAGGCCGCCAAGGTAGGCCCGCACGGCGGCGTGGAAGTCGGCATGGTCCGCGCAGCGTAGTGAGGCGGTCTGCGTGAATTCACCGGGGCTGGTTTCCAGCGTGAATCGGGCGTAGGTGCCGCCAATATCGGCAAGCAGGCGCGGGCTGTCGAAACGGGGCATGACGAAAATCGGGTCGGGAGGACAGAAAACAGCGGTCGATTATTCAGCAGCGCCGGCCAGGGGCGGTGCGACAAACTGGGCTGTAGCTTCACTACAAGGGTGCAGCGCGCCGCTTTCTCCTGGGAGAAGCGCCGCTTGACCGGACCCGTAGCGACGCTTGGGTGCTTCTGGGGCGGGCCGCATTGTAGATTTGATGTAGTTTTGCTACCGTCCGCGTCGACCGAAATTTCGAGCCTTCCAACCCGTGTTTGCCAAACCCTGTTTCCTCATTTCTCTCGCCCATCCTTCCATGTTTGCTGGAGCCCGCGCGTGAGCGCCGCGTATCCCTGGCTGGTGGCCGATGTCGGCGGCACCAACGCCCGTTTCGGCACCGTTTCCGGCCCTGGTGCTGCCGTGGAGGATGTGCGCGTGCTTTCGGTCGCCGGCCATGCCGGGCCGGCAGCTGCCGTGCGGGCTTATGTGGCCGGCAAGCCGGCCGGCAGCCCCGCGCCGCGCAGTGCGGCGTTTGCGTTGGCAACGGCGATCACCGAGGACCGCATTGAGCTGACCAACGGCGCGTGGAATTTCTCGCGCGCCCAGACGCAGGTCGAACTGGGCCTGCAGACGCTGCTGTGCATCAACGACTTCGAGGCCCAGGCGCTGTCGCTGCCGAGGCTGGCGCCCGCACAGTTGCGCCCGTGGGGCGAGCCGGCGCCGGCCGCCGACCGCGTGGCGGTGGGCACGGTGATGGCCGTCGTCGGTCCGGGCACGGGCCTGGGTGTGGGCGGGGTCGTGCGCGCACCCGGCCTGTGGCTGACGTTGCCGGGCGAGGGTGGGCATGCCACGCTGGCGCCGGCGGACGACTTCGAGAGCGCGGTGCTGAGCCATGCACGGCACGAGTTCCCGCATGTGTCGGCCGAGCGCTTCCTGTCCGGCATCGGCCTGCCGGTGTTGTGCCGGGCGGTTGCCGCGGTGATGGGGCAGGGGGAAGACGTGGCTGCGCTGCCCACGGAGCAGATCGTCGCGCGCGGGCTGTCCGGTGAGTCGCCGGCCTGCTCGCGCACGCTGGACCTGTTCTGCGCGATGCTCGGCGGCTTCTGCGGCAACGTTGCGCTGACGCTGGGCTGCCGGGGCGGCCTGTTCATCGGCGGCGGCATCGTGCCGCGGCTGGGCGAGCGCTTCTTCCAATCCGAGTTCCGCCGCCGCTTCGAAGCCAAGGGGCGCTTTGACGCCTTCCTGGCTGGCATTCCGACGGCCCTCATCACCGACACGCTGGCCGCGCTGTCCGGCGCTGCACTTGCGCTCGAGCAGACCGACGCCTGACCTTCCTCCGGCCTCGCCGGACGCCTCCCTCAGAACGCCGCATGGCCACGCCATGCGGCGTTTTGCTTTCTGGCGTCGTGTCTGATCCTCGTTGTGCGCATCACGCGCGAAGGACGATGTAGTTGAGCTACAAGATAGCGCTTTCCAACGGCGTATTTGTTGTGGTCGATTGGTGAAAACGCTTGGTGTACACGGGTTAACCCTTGGTATTTGGCTGAAATCCGGTCGCTTTTGCGCCACTCTAGGGTTTACGCAAGTTTGGTCGCAAATCTAGTTTTGATACAAACATGGCCAAGGCAAGACGTACTTGGCTGCCAGGACCGCGCGGGACAAGCGCGGACGCAGCGCGGGGCCGGCCGTTTTCCAATAACCCGAGGAGACTTCCATGAGCATCGACAAGCACGCGTGTGGCGCCGCGCCGACGCAGGCCACCTTCCGCATCCGTCCTGTGGCCGTCGGCTGCGCGCTGCTGATCGCGGCGGCCGCTGTGTCGGCACAGCAGCAGACCCAGCAACTGGAAACCGTGACGATCACCGGTATCCGCAAGGGCATCGAGGCCGCGATCTCGGTCAAGAAGAACGCCGACAACATCGTCGAGTCGGTCTCGGCGGAAGACATCGGCAAGCTGCCCGACGTCAGCATCGCCGAGTCCATCGCCCGCCTGCCGGGCCTGTCGGCCCAGCGAGTGGCCGGCCGTGCCCAGGTCATCAGCGTGCGCGGCCTGTCGCCCGACTTCGCGACGTCGCTGCTCAATGGCCGCGAGCTCGTCAGCACTGGCGACAACCGCTCGGTCGAGTTTGACCAGTACCCCTCCGAGCTGCTCGCCGGCGTCAACGTCTACAAGACGCCCGACGCGGGTCTTGTCGGCCAGGGCCTGTCGGGCACCATCGACATGAACTCGGTGCGCCCGCTGAACTTCGGCAGCCGCGTCGTCGCGTTGAACGTGCGCGGCCAGCGCAACTCGTTGGGTGCCGCCGCGGGCGCCAAGGCCACCGGCAACCGTTTCAGCGCCAGCTACATCGACCAGTTCGCCGATCGCAGCTTCGGTCTCGTGCTGGGCTACGCGCACCAGGAGACGCCGGTGCAGGAAGAGCAGGTTGGCCTGTACGAGCCCTGGTCCAAGTTGGGCGATGGCTCGCGCCCGGGCGTCGCGGCCGGCACCTATTACTCGGACGGCATCAAGGCGCTGCGCCGCACGGGCATCACCAAGCGCGACGCCTTCCTGGCCACCGCCGAGTTCCGCCCGACGAAGGACTTCACGAGCGTGGTGGACTACTACCACACGAAGGCGCACCAGGAAGACACGGCGAACCAGTTCGAGGTCAACCTCAGCGGCTACAACGGCAACTACACGCCGGGCCTGAGCATCACGTCGCCCGTCGTCAACGGCAACAACACCTTTGTCGGGGGCACCGCCAGCGGCCTGTATCCGCTGGTGCGCGGCATGTACAACGACCGCCACGACACGATCGACGCGTTCGGCTGGAACAACAAGCTCAAGTTGGCGGGCGGCGGTTCGCTGACGGCCGACGTGAGCTATTCCAAGGCCGATCGCGAGGAGGTCAGCCTGGAGAACAACGCCCAGCTGCCGCCCGTCGGCAGCACCGCGCCGCTCGACACGCTGAAGTTCAACTTCGCTACCGGCTCGTTCCCGACGCTGGTACCCACGCTGAGCTACGCCGATCCGACCAAGCTCTTCCTGCGCGGCACGATCTACGGCTCCGGCTACGGCAAGACGCCCAGCGTCAAGGATGAGCTGAAGTCCATCAAGCTGGCCGGCAACTTCCCGCTGCCGGAGTCGATGAAAGGGCTGTTCCAGGATGTCGACGTCGGCCTGAACTACGCCGACCGTTCCAAGAAGAAGCACCAGCCCGAGGGCAACATCAACGTCGGCTCACAGGGCGACACCGCCATTGCGAGCGACCTGCAGTACGCGCCGGTGGACCTGAGCTTCGCCGGGGTCGGGATGATCCCCGCGTGGAACGTGCCGGCCGCCGTGGCCAAGTACATGACGTTCAACCCAAGCGAGACCAGTGCGCCCTACCTGATCCCGAAGGCCTGGAACGTCTACGAGAAGACGACCACCGCCTTCGTCAAGGGCAACATCGACAGCGAATGGGCGGGCCTGCCGGTGCGCGGCAACCTGGGCCTGCAGGTGGTGCGCACGGATCAGTCGTCCACGTCCAACTACTGGGACAGCAATGCACCCAGTGGCAGCAACGTGAAGCTCAGCGCCAACGGTAAGGTGCGCACCGACGTGCTGCCCAGCCTGAACCTCGCGTTCTCGCTGGCCGACGACCAGACGCTGCGCCTGGCCGTGGCGCGGCAGATGGCCCGCCCGCGCGTGGACCAGCTGCGCTCGGGCATCGAGTTCGGCGTGGACACGGCCACCGGCAAGCCCGGCGCCAGCGGCGGCAACCCCAAGGCCGACCCGTGGATCGCCAACGCCTTCGACGTGTCCTACGAAAAGTACTTCGGCACCAGGGCCTACGTGTCCGCTGCCGCTTTCTACAAGGATCTCAAGAGCTACATCTACACGCAGAAGGTGGATGGCTACGACTTCAGCGAGTTCATCAAGGGCTACACCCCGCCGACGAGCTGCGGCTCCACGAAGGACCAGCAGTGCCCGGCCGTGCTGCCGACCGGCACGTTCACCGCACCGTTCAATGGCCAGGGCGGCAAGCTGAGCGGCGTGGAGCTGGCGGCCTCGCTGCCGCTGGAGCTGGTGTCGCCCAGTTTGAAGGGCTTCGGCATCCAGGCCAGCGCCAGCTTCACGCACAGCAGCATCAAGATCAAGGACCCCGAAAGCGCCTCCAGCGTGGGCGATGGCGACATCGCGCTGCCGGGTCTGTCCAAGCAGGTCTACAACCTGACTGCCTACTACGAGATCAACGGCTTCGAGGCCCGCATTAGCCAGCGGCGCCGCTCCGACTTCATCGGCGAGATCGGCAACTTCAACGGTGCCCGCACGCTGCGCTATGTCGTCGGCGAGAACATCACCGACGTGCAGGTGGGCTACAACTTTGCCGACACGAGCAGCTTCAAGGGCCTGGGTCTGCTGTTCCAGGTGCAGAACCTGACCAACGCGGCGTACAAGACCTACGCCAGCACGAAGGACCGCCCGCTGGAGTACATCAAGTGGGGTCGCATCTTCCTGCTGGGCGCGAACTACAAGTTCTGATCGCCCGCCGCACCTGGGCAGTGCTAGCGTGAGACCCTTGCCGGATTGTTCCGGCAAGGGTCTTTTCCGTTTCAGCGAGGCGCCCGCCTGCCATGCCCCATCCCCTGATCCGCGACATCGTCATCGTCGGCGGCGGTACTGCCGGCTGGATGACTGCCCTGGGCCTGGCCACGGTCGTGGGCGACCGCTACCGCATCCGGCTCGTCGAGTCCGACGAGATCGGCACCGTCGGCGTGGGCGAGGCAACCATCCCGCTGATCCAGCGCTTCAACCGCATCGTCGGGCTGGACGAGCGCGAGTTCCTGCGCGAGACGGGCGGTACCTTCAAGCTGGCCATCGAGTTCGTCGACTGGGGCCGCGTCGGCGAACGCTACATGCACGGCTTCGGCCGCGTGGGGCAGGACCTGTGGACGGTGGGCTTCGAGCAGTACTGGCACCGCATGCGCAGCCTCGGCCGCGCGCGGCCACTGGGTGAGTACGCCATCGCCCAGGCCGCCGCGCGCGCCAACCGCTTCATGCCGGCGCGGCGCGAGCCGGCGAATTCGCCGCTGGCCGACATCGCCTACGCGTATCACTTCGACGCCGCACGCTATGCCCGCTACCTGCGCCGGCTGGCCGAGGCCCGCGGCGTGCAGCGCCGCGAGGGGCGCATCACGCACGCGACGCTCACTCCGGCGGGCGATGTGGACGCCGTCGTGCTGGCCGGCGGCGAGCGCATCACCGCCGACTTCTTCATCGACTGTTCCGGCTTCCGGGCGCTGCTGATCGAGGAAACGCTGAAGACCGGCTTCGATGACTGGAGCCGCTGGCTGCCCTGCGACCGCGCCGTCGTCGTGCCCTGCGAGCCGGTGCGCCCGCTGACGCCGTACACGCGCTCGACTGCGCACCGTGCCGGCTGGCAGTGGCGCATCCCGCTGCAACACCGCACCGGCAACGGCCATGTCTACAGCAGCGTCCACATGAGCGATGACGAAGCGACGGCGACGTTGCTGTCCCACCTGGACGGCAAGGCGCTCGGCGAGCCCCGGCAGCTGCGCTTCAAGGCCGGCATGCGACGCCAGGCCTGGCATCGCAACGTCGTCGCCATCGGCCTGGCGGCCGGCTTCCTGGAGCCGCTGGAGTCGACCAGCATCCACCTCGTGCAGCAGGCCATCCAGCTGCTCATCGACTTCTTCCCGGACCGCGGCTTCAGTACCGCCGATGTGGCCGCCTTCAATGCACAAAGCCGCTTCCACTGGGAGCGCATTCGCGACTTCATCGTGCTGCACTACCACGTCAATAGACGCGACGAGCCCTTCTGGCGCGATGGCGCCGGCATGGCGGCGCCGGACACTCTGCGCGAGAAGCTCGAGCTCTACCGCAGCCATGGCCGTGTACGTCGTGTCGACGGCGAGCTGTTCACCGAGACGGCCTGGCTGCAGGTCTTGGCCGGGCAGGGGTTGCTGCCCGAGGGCTTCCACCCGCTGGCCGCGCTGCAGCCTGAGGACAGCGTGCACGCCTATCTGGAGGCGGTGCATCGCGCCGTGCACGCAGGCGTGGCACAGATGCCCGACCATGCCGATTTCCTGGCACGCCTGGGCCTGGCCTGAGCGCTGCGTGATTGCGCGGGCGTGCACGGGCCTTTCGGCTACATTGGTCCATCTGGGGCTCGCTTGCTGTGACACGGCCCCGACCTGGCTTGCTTGAAGCGCCACTGGCGGAAGCGTCGCCCTTGACGGGACAAGTCCTTGTGTGGAGTTGTCGGTCATGCCTTCCAGAATTCCGGTCCCCGATGCCGAGGACGCAGGCGACGCTGCGCTAGCGGCTCCGGACACCCCGCATCGCGAGCGCGCCGAGCTGCAGCGCCAGGGGGCCAAGGCGGCGCTCCGCGGCGAAGCGCTCGCCGCCAACCCGATGCTCGATGCGATCAACCGCCCGCTGACGACGGGCGAAAGCGAGTCCGTGTGGGCCGCCCGGCGCGACGACTGGGAGCGCGGTCACAGCGCGCAGCAGGACGCCGGCGCCATGCCCGCTACCGCGGTGGCCGGCAGTGCCGCGGAACTGAGGGCCCGGGACGAGGCGCTGTTCGGCGTCACGCGGGTGCTGACATTCAGCGGCGCCCGCGGGTTGTCGACCGCGAGCGGCTTCTTTTTCGAGCACGACGGGCGGCTCTTCCTCGTCACCAGCCGCCACGTGCTGTTCGATGCGCCCACCGCCCATGCGCCCGACCGCATCGAAATCGATTTGCACACCGACGCCAGGGACCTCACACGGCTGGCGCGGCTGTCGATCCTGCTGCACCGCGACGGCCTCAGCGTGTGGCACGAGGCACTTGACAGCGGCGGCGTCGTCGATGTGGCCGCCGTCGAGTTGGACCGTCAGGCGCTGCCCGTGGACGCGGTGCTGAGCGCCTTTGGGCCGCAGCACCTCGCCGCCGGGTTCGACCTGTTCGATGTGGGCGACCGGCTCGTCATCCCGGCGTTCCCGCTCGGCTTCTTCGACACGGTGCACCAGCTGCCCGTCGTCCGGCAGGCCAGCGTGGCGTCCTGCTACGGCGTGCGCTTCCAGGGCCTGGGCTACTTCCTCACCGACGGTCGCATGCACCGCGGCTGCAGCGGCGCGCCGGTGCTGGCGCGTGTCGACGCGCCCGCGGCGGGCCGCTCGCGGTGGTGCCTGCTGGGCGTGCATTCCAGCCGCATGGACATGGCCACCCGCGACCCGGTGCTGGACGAGCAACTGGGCCTGAACTGCGCCTGGTACGCCGATGTGCTGATGACGCTCACCGCCCACTCCCGTCAGGCCCAGTCATGACCCAACCCCTGCTTCAGGCCGCCGACCTGCGCGGCGCCGCGCGGCTGACGACGGATGCCGTCGCCGGCCTGGCCAGCCTCGTGGAGGCGATGCATGCACGTGTCCTCGACACCCCCGGGCTCGGCGGTGCCGGCGATGCCGGGCGCACTCGGGGCCTCACCGGTCTGGTTTACCAGACGGTGCGCGGCGTCACGCGGCTGGCGGGCGGCAGCGCCGAGGCCTTGCTGGGCTGGCTGACGCCAGCGCTGGGCGCGGCGGATGCGCAACTGGCGCCGCGGCCCGAGCGCGAGGCGCTGCTGGCGTCGCTCAACGGCGTGTTGGGCGACCACCTGGCCAGCACCGACAACCCGCTGGCCATTTCGATGCAGTTCCGCCATGAAGGCCGGCCGCTGCCGCTGGACCGCCATGCGTTGCGCAGCCGCCTGCCGGACGCCGGTCCCAAGCTGCTCGTGCTGCTGCACGGCCTGTGCATGAACGACCTGCAGTGGCAGCGCAGCGGGCATGACCACGGTCAGTCACTGGCCCGCTCCCTGGGCTACACGCCCGTCTACCTGCACTACAACACCGGCCTGAGCGTGTCGACCAACGGCCGCATCCTCGCGCAGCTGATGGAGGGTCTCTACAGCGTGTGGCCCGTGCCGGTCGAGCGGCTGACGCTGATCGGCCACAGCATGGGCGGGCTGGTGGCGCGCAGTGCCATCCACCACGCGGGGCTGCTGCAGCGCAACAACCCTCGCTGGGTGGCCCGCGTGAACGACCTCGTCTGCCTCGGCACGCCGCACCAGGGCGCGCCGCTGGAGAAGGCGGCGCACGGCCTGGATGTGCTGCTCGCCGCCACGCCGTATGCCGGCCCGCTGGCGCGCATCGGCAAGGTGCGCAGCGCCGGCATCAACGACTTGCGCCAGGGCAACGTCGTTCGGGCACCAGCAGACGGGGAAGGCGCCGGGCGCGGTGAGCGGGTGGGGCTGCCGGCGGGGACGCAGTGCTTCGCAGTGGCTGGCAGCCTCGGTCCGGAGCCTGGCAACCTGAAGGCGGCGCTGCTGGGCGACGGCCTTGTATCGGTGGCCAGTGCACTGGGCCAGCACGAGGACCCGGATCGCCGCCTGGACTTCGACCCGGACCGGCAGGCGGTGGTGCACGACACGGGGCACCTGGCGCTGCTGTCGAGCTCGGCGGTCGACGACCTGCTGCAGCGCTGGCTGCGCTGATGGAACACCGCAGGCGGGCGCGCCCGCGCAGCTATGGCGCCTCGCCGGGCTGCAGCCACAGCTCGCGGCGCTTGAGCGGCGTCTCGGGTGGCAGCAGCGGGTTGCGCAGCTTGATCACGCGGCCCGGCGATACCGGATGCGCATTGAGCACGGCACCGTAGAACTCGCGGTGCAGGCGCTGGAAGCTGCCGTCTGTCACGGCCGCCTCCAGCCCGCCCAGCAGATCGGCTGCCAGCTGCGGCCGGTGCGGGCCGACGAAGAGATAGGCTGCGGCCGGGTAGTGCAGCATCAGGTCGGGCGCAATGGCCAGCTCCGGATGGAGGTTGCGGGCCACCTCGGCATCGATTTCCAGGATGGAACGCGGGAAGTAGTCGATGCGGCCGGCGGCCAACATGCGGAACAGGGCGTCGTAATCGCTGCTCGTGCCCACCTGCAGCCCGTTGGCGCGCAGGATGGTGGTGTCCGGCCAGTCGTGGCCCTGGCCGGCCAGCCGGCCGCGGAGTTCCTCGAGGCCGGCCACCTGCGCCCAGGCGTCCAGTTCAGCGCGCCGCACCAGCAGCAGTCGCCAGCCGAGCAGGCCGCGGTCGATCGGTATGCGCACCGGCAGCAGGCCGCCGCTCTCGCGCTGCCTATCGGTCATTGTCCACATCAGGTCGACGGGGCTGCTGCCGGTGGCCAGTTCCACCAGCGTGCGCCCCTGTGTCATGTCGAGATTGACGAAGCGGATCTCGCGCCGGACGCCCGAGCGGCGAAGTGCCAGCTCGATGATGCGACGCACATAGGCCAGCTGCGGGTCCGGCATGCTGACGTGACGCGGCATGCGAACGACGTTTGGCTCGGCGGCGGTGCCGGGCTGGCCGGCCAGCAGGCAGGGCAGCGTCAGCAGGTCGCGGCGGCGCAGGAACGGCGGAAACGTGGGCATCGGCCCGCATCATGCGCCAGCCTGCCCGGCCGCCGGGCTGGCATCAACCCCGATGCCGCTCAGGCATGCGGGTAGCGGCGGGGCAGTTCAGCCCTTCACGCCGCCCGCTGTCAGACCCGAGACGATCCAGCGTTGGGCGAGCAGAAACACCGCCGTGATTGGCAGCCCGGACAGCACGGCCGCTGCGGCGAAGTCGCCCCATAGGAAACGCTGGTCGTGCAAGAAGTATTTCGACCCGACGGCGAGCGTGAGGTTGCCTTCCTCGCGCAGCAGCACGCTGGCCACCGGGTACTCGATGATTGTGCCGATGAAGGCCAACACGAACACCACCATCAGGATCGGCACGGCCATGGGCAGCAGCACGCGCGAGAAGGCCTGCCAGTGCGTCGCGCCGTCGACCTTGGCGTTCTCCTCGATCTCGACGGGAATCGTCTCGAAGTAGCCCTTGATCGTCCACACATGCGTGCCGATGCCGCCGAGGTAGGCGAGCACGAGGCCGGCATGCGTCTCGATGCCCAGCGCCGGCACGTAGTTGCCGATGGTCTCGAAGATCGCATAGATGGCCACCAGCGCCAGCACCGGCGGGAACATCTGCAGCAGCAACATGCCGTTGAGCACCGGCTTGCTGAAGCTGAACTTCAGCCGCGCGAAGGCGTAGGCCGCGGTTGTCGAGATGGCGACGATGAGGAAGGCCGAGGCGGTCGCGACTTTGATCGAGTTCCACAGCCAGGTCAGCACGGGGAAAGGGGGCTGCACGAGGCTGCCGTCGGCCGCCTGGTAGGGGATGCCCAGCGCCAGCTGCCAGTGCTCCAGGCTGATCTGCGTCGGGATCAGGCTGCCGGTGGCGAAGTTGCCGGGCCGCAGCGAGATCGAGACGACCGCCAGCAGCGGGAAGAGGGTGATGGCGATGAACACCCACATCACCGCGTGGGCGGCGAAGGAGCGCCAGCGGGCTTGCTTGCCGAGGACGATGGCCATTGGGTTTACCTCTGGGCTTTGGCGGACAGCCGCAGGTTGATGAGCGACAGCGCCGCGACCAGGAAGAAGATCAGCGTCGAGATCGCCGCGGCGAGGCCGAAGTCGGAGCCTGAGTCGCGGAAGGCGATGCGGTAGGTGTAGCTGACGAGGATGTCTGTCTGGCCCGCGGGTAGCTTGGTGGACAGGAAGTCCGGCCGGCCATCGGTCAGCAGCGCGATCAGCACGAAGTTGTTGAAGTTGAACGCGAATGCGCTCACCAGCAGCGGCGCCAGCGGCCTGATGATGAGCGGCGCAGTGATCTTCAGGAAGTTGGTCGCCGGGCCGGCACCGGCCAGCGCCGAGGCTTCGTAGAGATCGGCCGGGATGGACTTCAGCAGCCCCGAGCACAGGATCATCACGTAGGGGTAGCCCAGCCAGACGTTGACGATGACCAGCATGGTCTTTGCCAGGAACGGGTCCGCGAACCACGCTGGCTTGACGCCCACCAGCGCGTCCAGGATGGCGTTGATCTCGCCGAAGTTCTGGTTGAACAGGCCCTTGAACACGAGGATGGAGATGAAGCCCGGCACCGCGTACGGCAGGAACAGCAGCGTGCGGTAGGTGGCGCGGAACTTCATGCCCTCCCAGTTCAGCATCACGGCGAACAGCATGCCGATAGCCGTGGCGAAGAACACGGTCAGCGCCGAGAACATCACGGTCCACGTGAAGATGGACAGGAAGGGGCCGCGGAACTCCGCGTCGAACAGCATGCGGGCGTAGTTGCCCACGCCGATGAAGGCCTTGAAGCCGGGCTGCAGTGTCTCGACGCTGCCGTCGGCCTTGCGGGCCTCGAAAAAGCCGGTATCGCGGTTGGGCTTGAAAGCGATGCCGTCCGCGGCGCGCGTCAGGCTGTCGTCGGCGTTGGCCGTCCATTGCGGCTTGATGGGGCCGAACTCGCGCAGGCCGAGGTAGTGCAGTTCGGTCTTGTCGGGCAGCACCAGCACCAACTTGGCGAGCGCGTCGCGGTGCCTGATGAGCTCGGGCAAGGGCAGGGCGGTACCCGACGCCGTCGTGGCGTCTGCGGCGCTCATGTCGACGTGCAGATCCTTGCCGGCGCGCAGCGCCAGCGGTGGCGACACCCAGCGCGGCACAGCGTCGCCGTCCGCGTTCAGCACGAGGCGGTACTCGGCGCCTCTGGCGTGCAGGCTGTAGCCGAGCACCTGGTCTTCGACGGCGTCGTGCTGCTCCAGCAGGTACTCACGCACGCGGCTCTCGCCGAGCAGGTGGGTGCTGGAGTAGTTTGTGAAGCCGATCTGCGCCGTGTAGACGAGCGGGAAAGCGATGAAGATCAGCATGCCGGCGAGGCCGGGGAACAGGTAGCGCCATGCGAAGCCGCCGCGGCTGAGATACACGTAGAAGCCGGCCGCGAGCAGCACCAGCAGGCCCGTGGCCCAGGCGACCTGGCCGGTTGTGTAGACGACGAAGACGAAGTACAGCGCGCCGACGACGAGCGCCGCGACGGCGGGCCAGTACAGCCACCTTGCTAGCAGTCCGGTCAGTGTCGGTGGCAGCGTCGAGTAGCTGCCTTGTCCGAGCATGGAAGTGGTGGCAGCGTTCATTTGTTCAGCAGCATCCGTGCAGCGGCGCCGTCCAGCGCATCCTTCGGGGATTGAAGTCCGTTCGTGATGGCCTCGAGCGCCGCGTCCATCGCGGTCCAGAAACGGCCCACCTCGGGGATGTTGGGGATGGGCGCGCCGTTGCGGGCGTTGACCATGCTCGCCGCGATCAGCGGGTTGACCGACAGCTCTGCGTAGAAGGCCTTGTTGGCCGGCACGCCGATGGGCACGTCGGCATCGAGCACCTTCAGCGCCTCGGGGCGCATCAGGTGGTTTTCGATGAACTCCTTGGCGATGTCCTTGTTCTTGCTGGGCGCCGAGATCATGCAGCCCAGCACGCCGACGAAGCTCTTGCTCGGCTTGCCTGGCACGACGGCCGGGATGGGGGCGACGCCGAAGTCGATCCTGGCTCGCTTGGCGTTGTCCCAGGCCCAGGGGCCGGAGATCATCATGGCAACCTCGCCGCGGGCGAACGCGGATTCCATCTCGGCGTAGTTGGCGCCCTTGGGCATGTGGCCGCCCTTGATGAGGCGGTCGATGACTTGTGCGCCGGCCAGCGCGCCGGCGTTGTTGACGTCGACCTGCCGCGGGTCGAAATCGCCCTGCGCATCACGGCCGAAGATGACGCCACCGGCGCCGGCCATCACCGGCCAGCTGAAGAAGCTTTTGTTGTAGTGCCAGAGGATGGCGTGCTTGCCCTGGCTGACGAGCTTCTTGTCGAGGCCGATCACCTCGTCCCACGTGGCGGGCGGCTTGGAGACCAGGGCCTTGTTGTAGATGAGCCCAGTCGTCTCGATCGCCAGCGGATAGCCCCAGATGCGGCCGCGGTAGGTCATGGCCGCCCAGGCCTGGTCTTCGACCTCGGCCTTCAGCTTGGCCGACGGACGCAGCGGCGTCAGCAGGCCGGCCTTGGCCCATTCGCCGACGCGGTCGTGCGGCCAGCAGAAGATGTCAGGCCCTTTGCCGGCGCCGGCGGCCTGCTGGAACTTGTCGGTCACGTCCACCGGGTGTTCGACGACGACCTTGACGCCCGACACCTTCTCGAACGCGTTGCCCACCTTCTGCAGGCCGTTGTAGGCCTTGTCGCCATTGATCCAGACGAGCAGCTTGGGTGTTTCGGCCAGCGCCGGTGCCAGGGTCAGCGCCGCCAGCAGCGCGAGCCACTTCACGAGGCGAGCTCCGGCGCGGCGAGCCGGCGCAGCGCGCGGCCGTTGGCATCGAACACATACAGCGCCTCGGCCGGCAGGTGCAGCTCCAGCGCCTGGCCGCTGCGCAGCCGGTCGACGCCGTTGCGGCCCTCGAACTGGCAGGTCAGCGGTTCGTCCAGGCCTGGGTAGGGGCAGTAGGCGAAGGTGAGCCCGCCGAGCGATTCGACGAAGGCGACCTTGCACTGCAGTATGTTGCCCATGCCACCGAGGCGCACGTGCTCTGGCCGCACGCCGACAGTCACCGGGTCACCCACGGCGGCAGCGCCAGCATCCACCAGCGCGCGCAGCACGACCCCGCTGCCCGCCAGCTTGACGGCCACATGGCCGGCCTCGATGGCTGCCAGTTCTCCGGCGATGAAGTTCATCTTCGGGCTGCCGATGAAGCCTGCGACGAACAGGTTGCGCGGATGCTCGTACAGCTCCAGCGGCGACCCGACCTGCTCCACCTGGCCCGCCGACAGCACGACGATGCGGTCGGCCAGCGTCATGGCCTCCACCTGGTCGTGCGTCACGTAGATCATCGTGGTCTTGAGGTCCTCGTGCAGCTTGGCGAACTCGTATCGCATGCGCACGCGCAGGGCTGCGTCGAGGTTGGACAGCGGCTCGTCGAACAGGAAGACATTGGGCTTGCGCACGATGGCGCGACCGATGGCGACCCGCTGGCGCTGGCCGCCGGACAGGTCCTTGGGCTTGCGATCCAGCAAATGCTCAATATGGAGGATCTTTGCAGCCTCGCGCACGGCTGTCTCGATTTCCGCCTTGGGCACCTTGGCCAGCTTCAACCCGAATGCCATGTTGTCGAACAGGTTCATGTGCGGGTAAAGCGCATACGACTGGAAGACCATGGCAATGCCGCGCTCGGCCGGCGGCACGTCGTTGACGACGCGGCCGCCGATGGTCAGCTCGCCGCCGGTGATCTCTTCCAGGCCTGCAATGGAGCGCAGCAGCGTGCTCTTGCCACAGCCCGATGGCCCGACGAACACCATGAACTCGCCGTCGCGGATCTCCAGGTCGATGCCGTGGAGGATGCGTGTGTCGCCATAGGCCTTCTGCACGCCGGTGAGTCGAACGTCTGCCACTTCCTGACCTTTCTGTGCCTGGCGCTGCGCGCCGGCCTTGTCTCTTGTCGTTGGCCGCTAAATTCACGCATTTTGGCGGTCCGTGTAGACAATATACAGTCACGAGTTCCACATGGACAACGGCGACAACCCGCATGAAAACCAACGAATGCATTAAAGATCAATGGCTTGTGTTCGTTTGAGGGTTTTCCAGATGTAGTCAAACTACACAAGCTGTCTGGCGTCGCCGATACTTCGGCCGTCGCTGCCGTCGAGTAGCATCTTTGGCCCCCGTCGCTGGGGCCCGGCATTTCATGTCCCTGTCGATCCGCCCCAGCCCCGAGCTGCCCTTGCAACGCCATCCTCTGGCCGCTCCCGCGATGAAGAAGACCAACGCCCTGACCACCGAAGACCAGGCCCTGCGTGCGGCCTTTGAGAGCGCCTACGAGCGCGAGCTGTCGCAGTCGAGCCATGGGCCCACGCCCCAGGCCGCGCTGCATGCTGCAGCCCTGGCCTGTCGGGAGACGCTGGCCCGGCGCTGGGCCGCGACGCAGGCGCAGGATGCGCGGCGCGGTGACAAGGCGCCGACCCGTCGTGTGCATTACCTGTCGATGGAATTCCTGATGGGCCGGGCGCTGTCGAACGCGTTGTCGGCGCTCAAGCTCACTGACCCCCTGCAGGCCAAGCTGTCCCAGCATGGCATCGAGCTGGGCGACGTGCTCGAGCGCGAGCCGGATGCGGCGCTGGGCAACGGCGGCCTGGGCCGCCTGGCCGCCTGCTTCCTGGACTCATTTGCCGAGCTGGAGCTGCCGTCCTTCGGCTACGGCCTGCGCTACCGCTATGGCACCTTCGCGCAGGTCATCAGCCAGGGCCGCCAGCTGGAGCAGCCCGACGACTGGACGCGCGACAGTCCGGCGTGGGAGCTGCCCCGCCATGACGTTCGCTTCCATGTGGGTTTCGGTGGCCGGGTGGAGGCGGATGCTTCCGGCGTGCGCCGCTGGCTGCCCGCCGAGGAGATCGAGGCGCAGGCCTTCGACTTCATCGTGCCCGCTCACCACGGCGACCGCGTCTCCACGCTGCGCCAGTGGCAGGCCACGGCCGCGCCGATCGCGTTCAAGCCGTTCTGCGAGGGTGACTATGCCCGCGCTGCCCGCCACCAGGTGCTGGCCGACGCGCTGAACTGGGTGCTCTACCCGGACGACTCGACGGAAGCCGGCCGCGAGCTGCGCCTGAAGCAGGAGGCCTTCCTCGTCAGCGCGTCGCTGCAGGACCTGGTCGAGCGCCATCTGCGCGAGTTCGGCAGCCTGCACAACCTGGGCAAGACCAACGCCATCCACCTGAACGACACCCACCCGGCGCTGGCGCCGGCCGAGCTGATGCGCCTGTTGCTGGACGAGCACGGCCTGGGCTGGGACGAAGCCTGGAGGATCACGCGCCAGGCGGTGGCCTACACCAACCACACGTTGATGCCCGAGGCGCTGGAAACCTGGCCGGTACGCATGTTCGAACAGTTGCTGCCGCGCCACCTGGAAATCATCTACGAGATCAACCAGCGCTTCCTGAACGAGCTGCAGGTCCGTTTCCCCGGCGACAACGCGATCGCCTCGCGCGTGTCGCTGATCGACGAAGGCCACCACGGCGGCGAGCGTCGCGTGCGCATGGCGTCGCTCGCGCTGGTCGCGTCGCACCGCGTCAACGGCGTAGCGGCGCTGCACTCTGAGCTGATGGTGCAGACCATCTTTGCCGACTACGCCCGCATCTGGCCGGAGCGCTTCCACAACGTCACCAACGGCGTCACGCCGCGGCGCTGGCTGCAGCAGGCTAATCCGCTGCTCTCTGGCCTGCTGGACGGCCGTATCGGCGACGGCTGGCGCAGGAACCTGGCCGAGTTGGGTGAGCTCAGCACCCTGGCGGCCAACCGCGAGCTGGGCGAGGAGTTCCTGGCCGTCAAGCGCGCCAACAAGGAGCGGCTGGCCGGGGTGATCCGCCGCGAGCTGGGCCTCTCGGTCAATGTCGACAGCCTGTTCGACATCCAGATCAAGCGCATCCACGAGTACAAGCGCCAGCTGCTGAACCTGCTGCACGTCATCGCCCGTTACCAGGCGATCCGCGACAACCCTGACGCTAACTGGGTGCCGCGCACGGTCATCATCGCCGGCAAGGCCGCCTCGGCCTACCAGATGGCCAAGAACATCGTGCGCCTGGCGCACGACGTGGCGCGCGTCATCAACAGCGACCCGCGTGTGGGCGACAAGCTCAAGCTCGTCTTTCTTCCCAACTACAGCGTCACGCTGGCCGAGAGCATCATTCCGGCGGCCGACCTGTCCGAGCAGATCTCGACGGCCGGCACCGAGGCTTCGGGCACCGGCAACATGAAGTTCGGCATGAACGGCGCGGTCACGATCGGCACCTGGGACGGCGCCAACATCGAGATGGCCGAAGCCATGGGCGTGGAGAACATGTTCGTGTTCGGCCTGCGCGCCGACGCCGTCGCCAGAATCAAGCAGCTGGGCTACGACCCGCGCCTGTACGTCGAAGAGAATCGCCAGCTCAAGCGCGTCATCGACGCCATCTCGGCCGGTGTCTTCAGCAATGGCGACACCGAGCGCTACCGGCTACTCGTCGACAGCCTGCTGCATCGCGACGTGTACCTGCTGATGGCCGATTTCGCCGACTACGTCGCCACCCAGGCCAAGGTCGACCAGCTGTTCGCCGACCGGGCTGCCTGGGCCGAACGCGCGCTGCGCAACATCGCCGGCATGGGCCCGTTCTCGTCCGATCGCACGATTGCCGAGTACGTGGACCGTGTCTGGTCCCAGAAGACCTTGAACGACTGATGATTCCTGAAGCCGACCTCGACGCCCTGCTCGCCGGCCGCCACGCCGACCCCTTCTCCCGGTTGGGCCTGCACGCGGACGACGCCGGTCGGCTGTGGGTGCGCGCGCTGCTGCCCGGCGCGGCAACGGTCGCGCTGGTGGACACGGCCAGCGGCAAGCGGCTGGTGGACCTGGGCGAGCGGCGCCCCGGCTTCTTCGAGGCGCAGGTGCCGCGGCGCAAGCACCGCTTCGACTACCGGCTCGCGGTCAGCTGGGCCGGGGGCGGGGAGGGCGCGTCCTCGATCGCATCCGAGGGCCTATATGCGGACCCCTACGCGTTCTACCCGCAGCTCGAAGAGCGCGAGCTGCAGGCCTTTGCCGAGGGCCGCAACTTCCGACCGTGGCTGAGCCTCGGCGCCCACGTCGTGCAGCATGGCGATGTGCGCGGAGTGCGCTTTGCCGTCTGGGCGCCGAATGCGCGACGAGTCAGCGTCGTCGGCAACTTCAACAACTGGGACGGCCGTCGCCATCCCATGCGGCTGCGCCACCAGGCCGGCGTGTGGGAAATCTTCGTGCCGCACGCGACCGAGGGCGACCTCTACAAGTTCGAGATCGTCAATGGCGTCGGTGCGCTGCTGCCGCTGAAGGCCGACCCCTACGCCCGGCAGGCGCAGCTGCGGCCCGACAACGCGAGCGTCGTCGCGCCGCTGCCCGAGCCGGCGAAGCTGCCGCGCCAGCGCGAGCGTGCCAACCAGCGGCATGCGCCCATCAGCGTCTACGAGGTGCATGCCGCGTCGTGGCGCCGCGGGGTGGCGGGCGACTTCCCGACGTGGGACGAACTCGCCGCCGAGCTGCCGGCCTACGCCGTCGACATGGGCTTCACGCATGTGCAGCTGATGCCCGTTACCGAGCACCCGTTCGACGGCTCCTGGGGCTACCAGACGCTGGGCCTCTATGCGCCGAGCGCCCGCTTCGGCCCGCCGGAAGGCTTCGCCCGTCTCGTGAAGGCCTGCCATGACGCAGGCCTGGGCCTGCTGCTGGACTGGGTGCCCGCGCACTTTCCGATGGACGCGCATGGGCTGGCGGAGTTCGACGGGACGCGGCTCTACGAGTATGCGGACCCGAAGGAAGGCTTCCACCGTGACTGGAACACGCTGATCTACAACTTCGCCCGCACGGAGGTGCGCGAGTTCCTGATCGGCAGCGCGCTGTACTGGATCGAGCGCTGGGGCGTGGACGGCCTGCGCGTGGACGCCGTGGCCAGCATGCTCTACCGCGACTACTCGCGGCCCGCCGGCGAGTGGATTCCGAACCTCCGGGGCGGCCGCGAGAACCTTGAAGCCATTTCGATGCTGCGCGAGATGAACGAGCATGTCGGCGAGATCTCCGGCGCCGTTACCGTGGCTGAGGAGAGCACGAGCTTCCCCGGCGTCTCGTCGCCCACCTACGCGGGTGGCCTGGGCTTCCACTACAAGTGGAACATGGGCTGGATGAACGACACCTTGCGCTACATGGCCGAGGACCCGATCAACCGCCGCTGGCATCACGACAAGATGACCTTCGGGCTGATCTACGCGTTCAGCGAGAACTTCATGCTGCCGATCTCGCACGACGAGGTCGTGCACGGCAAGGGCAGCATGCTGGCCAAGATGCCCGGTGATGACTGGCAGAAGTTCGCCAACCTGCGCGCCTACTACGGCTTCATGTGGGGTCACCCGGGCAAGAAGCTGCTGTTCATGGGCCAGGAGTTCGCGCAGCGCAACGAGTGGAACCATGCCGAGGGGTTGCCGTGGGGCCTGCTGGAGGACGACCGCCACGCTGGCGTGCAGCGCCTCGTGCGCGACCTCAACAAGCTCTACCGCGAGCACAGCGCGCTGCACCGGCTGGATTGCGAGGCCGGCGGCTTCGAGTGGATCAGCGCGCACGATGCCGAGCATTCCATCTACGCCTGGGTGCGGCGCGACGGCACCGGCCGCATGGTGGTGGTCGTCGTCAACATGACGCCGGTGCCGCGCGAGGGCTATTCGCTGGGCGTGCCCGACGGCGTGACCGCGTGGAAGGAAGCGCTGAACACCGACTCGGCGTACTACGGCGGCAGCAACATGGGCAACGGCGTTGCCGCGGCAGGCCTGCCGGTGCAGGCGCAACCGGCGCATGGGCGCCGGCTGTCCATCACGATCAACCTGCCACCACTGGCGACGCTGTTCTTCACCCCGATCTGACCTGCGTGCCCGCAGCCGTACCGCATGCCGCAACTTCCCGACCTTCAACCCGGCTGGCATGAGCCGCTCGGCGCGCTGGCGCGCGACGGCGGCGTGAACTTCGCCGTGTTCAGCGAGAACGCCACGCGCATCGAGCTCTGCGTGTTCGACGGCGAAGGCCAGCGCGAGCTGCGCCGCTACGCGCTGGACGGCCCTCACGACGGCGTGTGGCACGGCTTCTTGCCGGGCGTTGGACCCGGCCTCGTCTACGGTCTGCGGGCGCACGGGCCATATGAGCCTGCGCAAGGCCACCGCTTCAACCCGCGCAAGCTGCTGCTGGACCCGTACGCCCGCGAGATCGTCGGTCGCTTCGGTTGGCGGGCCGAGCACCATGGCTATGAGCTGGGCCACCCTGACGGCCCGCGGTCGATCGACCATCGCGACAACGCCACGCAGGCGCTGAAGGCCCGCGTCGCACCGCCGCCGAGGGCGGGCGAGCGCCCGGCCAGGCCGCGCCGCGCGCCGGCCGATGTCGTGCTGTACGAGGTGCACGTCAAGGGCTTCTCCAAGCTGCTGCCCGGCGTGCCGGAGGAACTGCGAGGCACCTATGCCGGCCTGGCGCACCCCGCAGCCATCGCTCATTTCAAGCGGCTGGGCGTCACGACGCTGTCGCTGCTGCCGGTGCACTACTGCATCGACGAACCCCACCTCGCCGAGCGCGGCCTGCACAACTTCTGGGGCTACAACACGCTGGGTTTCTTTTGCCCCGACCCGCGCTGGGCGCAGGCGGCCCACCGGCAGGACCCCACGGCCGCCGCGGCCGAGTTCCGGCAGATGGTCGACGCGTTGCATCACGCCGGGCTGGAGGTGGTGCTGGACGTTGTCTATAACCACACGCCCGAAGGCAACGAGTTCGGCCCGACGCTGTCGCTGCGCGGGCTGGACAACAAGACCTATTACCGGCTGGTGGCCGGTGACTGGGGCCGCTACGAGAACCTGACCGGCTGCGGCAACACGCTGCACTGCTCGCACCCGCGGGTGACGCAGTTCGTGCTGGACTCCCTGCGGTTCTGGGTGACCGACCTGGGTGTGGACGGCTTCCGCTTCGACCTGGCACCGGTGCTCGGGCGCAGCTCGCAGGGCTTCGACCCCAACGCCGCGTTCTTCACCGCGCTGCGCCAGGACCCGGTGCTGGCCGGTGTCCACCTCATCGCCGAGCCCTGGGACGCCGCCTACGACGGGTACCAGGTGGGCCGCTTCCCGGGCCGCTTCCTGGAGTGGAACGACAAGTTCCGCGACACGGTGCGCAGCTACTGGCTGGGCGTCGGCGCCAGCCGCGGCGAGTTCGCGCGGCGCTTCACGGCGTCCAGCGACGTGTTCCACCACGGCCAGCGCCAGCCCATGGCGTCGATCAACTTCATCGCCGTGCACGATGGCTTCACGCTGGCCGACCTGACGAGCTACAGCGCCAAGCACAACCAGGCCAATGGCGAGGACAACCGCGACGGCCGCGACGGCGAGCTGTGCGCCAACTTCGGCGTCGAAGGTCCAACCGACGATGCTGCCATCGCCGCCGCCCGCGACCGCGTGCGCCGCGCGATGCTGGCCACGCTGCTGCTGGCCCAGGGCACACCCATGCTGTGTGCGGGCGACGAGATCGGCAACAGCCAGGGCGGCAACAACAATGCCTACTGCCAGGACAACGAGACCACCTGGCTCGACTGGGCCTGTGCCGATGACCGGCTGACCGGCCTCGTGGCGGCGCTGCTGGCGCTGCGCTCGCAGGAGCCGCTGCTGCGCCACCCGCGCTGGTTCGCCGCCGGGGCGGGCGAGGCCAGCATCGCCTGGTATGCGCCCAGCGGCCACGAGATGACGCCCAACGACTGGCACGACGCCGGCCAGCGCGCGTTCGGCGCCCAGTTGCGCGAGGCGGGTGCCGCCGCGCCGCGGCTGATGATCGTTTTCAACCCCGACGCCGAACCGCTGCCCTGCCTGCTGTGCAACGGGCCGTGGCAGCTGGTGCTCGACAGCAGCGGCGAGTCCGCCGCGCCTCTCATCCTCCCCGGCCAGCCGCTGAGCGTGCCGGGCCGCTCCCTCGTCGTCTTGCGCCACGTATGAACCTGAACGACCGCACCTCCGGCGTGCTGCTGCACATCACCTCGCTACCCGGGCCGCACGGCATGGGCGACTTCGGGCCCGACGCCTATCGCTTCGTCGACTGGCTGGAGTCTGCAGGGCAGGGCATCTGGCAGCTGCTGCCGACGACGCCCATCGGCCCCGGCGACAGCCCCTACCAGGGCGTGTCCGCCTTCGCCGGCAGCCCCTGGATGGTGGCGCTGGAGCCGTTGATCGCCAAGGGCTGGCTGGCCCCGCCGCAGGTGCCGGACTTCGACGCTGGTCGCGTCGATTACGGCCGCGTCACGCCGTGGCGCGAGCAGCAATTGCGCGCCGCGGCGCAGGGTTTCTTCGCCCGTGCCACGGCCGCCGACCAGGCCGCCTTTGCCGCCTGGTGCAAGGCCCAGCAGAGCTGGCTCGACGACTACGCGCTTTTCATGGCCATCCGTTCGCCGCTGAACGGCCAGCCCTGGTGGCTGTGGGACGACGGCCTCAAGCGCCGCCAGCCCCAGGCGCTGGCGCAGGCCCGCCAGCAGCATGGCGGCGAGGTCGCGTTCTGGCAGTTCGTGCAGTGGCAGTTCGACGCGCAGATCGGTGCGCTGAAGGCCTACGCCAACGAGCGCGGCGTGCATCTGATGGGCGACCTGCCCATCTTTGTCGCCCATGACAGCGCCGACTGCTGGTCGCGCCCCGACCTGTATTTCCTCGATGAGGACTTTCAGACCACCGTCGTCGCCGGCTGCCCGCCCGATGACCTCGGGCCGCTGGGCCAGCGCTGGGGCAACCCGCTGTACCGCTGGGACCGCATGGCCGCGGAGAACTACGCGTGGTGGACCGCGCGCATCCGCCGCGCGTTGAGCCAGGCGGATGTCTTTCGCATCGACCACTTCCGAGGCTTTGCCGGCTACTACGAGATCCCCGCCGACAGCCCCGACGCGCGCCGCGGTGAATGGAAGACCGGCCCCGGCATGCCGCTGTTCGACGCCATCCGCCAGGCTCTCGGCCCGCTGCCCATCGTGGCCGAAGATCTCGGCTTCATTACCGACGACGTGCACGAGCTGCGCGACGGCTGCGGCTTCCCCGGCATGAAGATCCTGCAGTTCGGGTTCGGCGGCGAGGGTGACCACGAGTTCCTGCCACACAACTGGCCCAGGACGTCGGTCGCCTACACCGGCACGCACGACAACGACACCGTGCGCGGCTGGTGGAACGCCGCCAAGCCACGTGAGCGCGCCTTCGTCGGCTCCTACCTCGCCTGCGGTGAGCACGACATTCACTGGGCCATGATCCGCGCCTGCGCCAACTCGGTGGCCAACATGGCCGTCTACCCGCTGCAGGACGTGCTGGGCCTGGGGTCCGAGCACCGAATGAACGTGCCTGGCGTGCTGGGTGGCAATTGGGGCTGGCGCTTCCGATGGGACATGCTGGGCCATGAGCCGGCGCGGGTGCTGGGCCTCATCACGGCCGCCGCCGGACGAGGGCCATTCGACCTGCTGAAGCTGCCGGACTGACCCGCTCCTCGGGCTGGTTCGCGGCGCGCTTTGCTCGCCGTCCATCGTCCATGGGATGCGAGCGTGATGGCGCTGGTGCAGGGCTTGTGGCCTCACAGGGCCCGATTTCCGAGGTCGGGAGCGCGCGTGTTCCACGCCGGCGGAGGCCCGGCAACGGCTCGCCGATGTGGTCGCGGCGCTGCACACGGGCATCCCCCCACACGTAGCGGTCTCCGGCAGCGCCTGCATCGCCGTGTCCACCTCCATAGGCGTGCATCGACTTGCTGAAGCGCCCGACTGATGGCGACCGCCGCCTGCCCCCCTCATTTGCGTGGGTCGTCGCTGTCGCGACTGGGTCTGTGGCGGCGTCTCTACCAAGGGGCGCATCTGCGGCTTCGTGGAACAAACGCCGCGATGTTGCGTTGCGGCTGTGAGGAGTGAACCGCCGTGTGAAGAAGTCCTCTCCGGCGGCCTCTCAACACGGGCCGCATCGGCGGACGTGATCGAGCCGCGCATCGCAGGCGCGCTCCCCCACACATCGACAGGAGAACGGCATGCTGAAACTTGCTTTCGTCGCTGCAGCGGCGCTGTGTTTGCTACCCGCTGATGGTGCCCGTGCGGAGACAACAACACTCCCCCTCGGCGCCTATTCCATCGCCTATAACCCGGACGGCGAGGGGCTGTCTCGTGCGACGCTCGGGTATATCGAAAAATTCAGCGAGGGGCCGAATGGCGTTTACAGTTTTGAGTGGATTCTTCCGAAGTACTCGTACTTTGGTGCGCCGGGTTCGATATATGCCGTGTCTTTCACGCTGTTGTTGAGTGAGGGTTTCGAATTCCGCGGAGGCCTTTCGGCGCAAGTCGGAGATTACATCCACGCCTGGGACAACAAAGGCGACAACGGTTTAAGTTTCTTCAACCGTTGGTCTGAAAACGTCGATGAATCTTACCATTCAATCTGGCTTAAGAGGCCCCGAGTCAAGCTCGCGAGCGCGAGCGTGCCGATCAGCGATCATGTCGAGCAATGGTCTGCAAGTGGAGTCGTGGTTGATCTGGAGGGCAAGCGAGCGCTGAAAGTCGTTTCAGAACTCTATATGGACGGCCCTGCATATAACATCCTTGACACACTGGAGGACGGTAGGCTCCGTTTCACGTTCCAGGCGGTGCCGGTCCCTGAACCCGACTCATATGCATTAATCACTGCGGGGCTGGCCGTGTTGGCGCTGTTTGCTCGCCGCCGCTTGTCAGGTTCAAACCAAGGGGCGCCATTGGGGCCTTCGTTGTTTAGGTCTGAGCCTGTGCCGCTTGCGACTGCCGAAGTTCGGCACGACCGCTCATATCCGCACTCGGGGCGTCCCGCTGCAACCTGAGTTCCCGGGACGTCGTCGCTTTGCCGATCTGAGACGCGAGCAGGCGCTCGGTGCCTCATGCCGCCACGCTGGAGCGTCTAGCTGCGGTGCTTGCAGTCCCCTGGATGCGGCGTTCTGTTGTGGCGCGCCGCCTTGCGACCAATCGTCCTTGCATTCAGGCGCCGCTCTTGCGCGCCTCTCGCGTGCTGTCAGCCGCGCCACTGCCATACATACACCTGGAGAATTTGCCATGAAAATGAAGTTTCTCGCTCTTGTGTTGATGTTGAATGCCGCCAGCTGCGCCATGGCTTTTGAGGATTCAGTAAATACTCAAGCCTATTCGTTGAACTATTCGTCGTACTTTATTGTGGGCGATCATGTTGATTTTAACGATGGTCAGGCCGCGCAAGAATTGACGTGGAAAATTTCCCCCAAAGTGAACGCTGGGGTGCCAAATGAAATCGCAAAATCCTATTCGTTTGGATTGGGTGATTTTGCGTTTTCGGCCAATGAGGGATATGTCCTGAAAGGGTTGAATGTTGAGCTCGGAGATCTAACATTCTTCAGAACCGCTACGACGTTTGGAGGTTCAGGTGTAAACGCAACGTTCTACTATGTAATTTCTGTTGATGGAGGGGAGGCTGAATGGATGCAGCCATCGTGGATGACCAGGACGGAATACGGTTCTGACGGTTACTCGTTCGGCACTTTTTCTGGAACTTACAATCTGATCGAAGGAAGTTTTAGAACTGCAGCGATGAGTCTGCGAGTAAGGCTCGACGTAACCGCGGGGCCAGGTGAGGCAGCGTTTGTAGGCGCCATCCCAGATACCCGTGCCAAGCTCACTTTTCAAGCACTTCCCGTCCCCGAGCCGCAAACCTATGCGCTGATGCTCGCTGGCTTGGCGGGTGTTGGCTTCATCGCCAGACGCCGCAGCAGCCGTTGACCTTACTTGCCCGTCCCTGGCGGTTCTCAGCATTGATCGCACGCACTGACGTGGCGCAATCGTTCTAGCGGGCCGCTGACACGTTGACGAGTCGGTAGTCGTTGGGCTCCTCAGTTAGCGCTTCAATTCCAAGATGAGTGGTGACCGCGCCGGCAAAGTGACTCGCTCACCGAGGGCAAGCCGCCGACCACTCATCACGTCAGTTGCGGATCGCTGGCCCGTAAGCCGTTCGCCGAATCGCGACAGCACCAGCTCCACCGGCTTGTCGTTCTTGTTCAGCGCGACCATCACTGTGCGCTCACTGTCGTAGCGGAAGAACACGTAGACACCGTCCATCGGCGCGTACTGCATGAGCGCGCCATCATGGATTGCGGTGGCCGTCTTGCGCCAGCTGAAAAGCCGGCGCGTCCAGTCGAGCATGTCGCGCTGCTGCTCGCTCAGGCCCTCGCCGGTGAAGGCGTTGACCGGGTCGCCCGGCCAGCCGCCGGGCATGTCGGCACGCACGCGGCCGTCGTCGCGTTCCGTCGGGCTGTCCATCAGCAGTTCGGTGCCGTAGAACAGCTGCGGGATGCGACGCGTGGTGGCCAGGTAGGCGAGGGCGAGCTTGGTGAGCCCCACGTCGTGCTTCAGCAACGGGAACAGCCGCGGCGTGTCGTGGTTGCCGTCGAACAGCACGAGGTTGCCTGCGTCGGGGTAAACGAAGTCATGCGCCAGACCTTCGTACAGCCGCTGCAGGCCGGTGTAGGCGCCATCGGCCTCGGTGAGGCCGCCCAGCAGCGCGCCGTTCATCGGGAAGTCCATCATGCTCGGCGCATAGGACACATAGCCGTCGTGGTTGTGCTTGCCGCGCTGCCAGTATGAGACCACAGCAGGGTAGGGGCTCCATTCCTCACCGACGATGTTGAGCCGCGGGTACTCCTGCATGACGCGGGCGGACCAGCGGGTCAGGAAGTCGCGGTCCGAGTAGGAATAGGTGTCGGTGCGCAGGCCCGACAGGCTGTAAGTCTCGATCCACCAGAGCGTCATCTGCGTGAGATAGGTCGCCAGCTCGGGGCGGCGTTGGTTGAGGTCGGGCATGCCGGGCACGAACCAGCCGTCGGTGAAGCGCTGGCGGTCGCTGGGCGCCGCGTACGGGTCCTGCAGCGTCATGCGCGCGTGATGCGTCTCCTGGTAGTGGCCTTCCGGCCCGTGGTTGAGCCAGTCCCGGGCCGGCAGGTCGGCCATCCACCAGTGGCCGGCGCCGATGTGGTTGAGCACCACGTCCTGGATGACGCCCAGGCCGTGGGCGCGGGCCTCGGTGACCAAGGAGCCGAAGTCGGCGTTGCTGCCGAAGCGCGGGTCGATCCGGTAGAAATCGGTCGCGGCATAGCCGTGGTAGCTGTACTGCGCGCTGTTGTTCTCTACCAGCGGCGTGGGCCAGACCTGCGTGAAGCCCAGGCCCGCGATGTAGCCCAGATGCTGGCGCAGGCCGGCCAGGTCGCCGCCGTGGCGGCCGTTGGGATCGGCGCGGTGGACGCCTTCCTTCATGCCGGCGTTTCCCAGCGCCGCGCCCTGGGCGAAGCGGTCGGGCACGACGAGATAGATCGCATCTTTCGAGCCGAAGCCCTGTCGCTCGGCCGAGCCCGGCGCGCGTGGGCGCAGCGGGTAGCGCAGCGTGGTGTCGGCCAGCGTCAGCGTCAGATCGCCGGGGGCGGCGTTGGGTCCGATGTCCAGGTCCACGAACAGGTAGTTCGGGCTGTCGGCGCGGTGGCTGCCCTTGAGCGTGACGCCGGGGTAGGGCGCCAGTTGCGGCGTCGCATCGGCGATACCGGGGCCGTGCAGCATCAGCTGCAGCGAGGTGTCGCGCATGCCCGTCCACCAATGGGGCGGTTCAACGTGTTGGAGGCCGGCGGCCAGCGTGGGCAGGGTCATCAGCAGGGCGGTGGCAAGGGTGATCAGGGACCTGAACATGGCTATTCCGGCAGTTGCAGGCGGTAGACGCGGACTGACAGCGGCGGCAGCACTGCTTTCGCTTGCCCGTTGCTGTCGGTGCGCAGCGGCGCGACGCCGCGCGGCAGCAGCGCGATGGCGCGCGCGCGCCGTGGCAGCGCATCGACGGTGACGGTGACCGGCGCGTCGCCGTAGTTGATGGCGACGAGGCTCAGCTCGCGGCCATGGCGGCGCGTGAACTGCCAGGCCGTGCCCTGCACTTGCCCGCGCTCATAGGTGCCGACGGTGAGTGACGGGGAGGCCCGGCGCAGCGCAATGAGCTCGCGGTAGAAGTTGAACAGCGAGCCGGCATCTCGCTGCTGGCTCTCGGCGTTGTGCTGGCTGCGGTTCAGCGCCAGTGGGCGAAAGGGCTGCGGGTTCGTCGAGAAGCCGCCGGACGGCGTCCAGCTCATCGGCGCGCGCAGCGGCGCGTCGTCGCTGGCGTCCTTGCCGTCGATGCCGGCCAGGCCTATCTCCTCGCCGTAGTAGACGAAGGGCGTGCCAGGCAGCAGCAGATAGCTTGCGGCGGCCAGTCGGTAGCGGGCCTCGTCGCCGTGCAGCTGGTCCCACAGGCGGCGGCCGGTGAAGATGTCGTGGTTGTGCAGGAAGGTCGCCATCGTCGGCAACATCGTGCGGTGGTAGTCCGCCACGCGCTGCACCGCGTCGGCGTCGCCCTTGGCAGCCTTCACGAGGTCGTAGTTCAGGTTGAACGCAAAGGCGCCGCCGCACAGCTCCGGCCTGCCGTAGGCGATGGGATCGGCCGTGGCTTCGCAGACGACGTAGCGTCCCGGGTAACTCTTGATCAGGTCCTGGAAGTGCTTGGTCAGCGCACGGCTCTCGGGCTGGTCGTTCCAGTCCTTCGCGTTGTTCTCGATGAGGTGCGGCGCGGCATCGAGCCGGTAGCCGTCCAGCCCGCGGTTGAGCCAGAAACGCAATGAGTCCTCGTGATAGCGCACGACGTCGGGGTTGCGCAGGTTGAAGTCCGGCATGGCCGGGCCGAAGGTGCCGAAGTAAGTGTCCGGCGCGCCGGGTGCCGGCTGAGGCAGGTCCTTGAGGTCGCCGGTCCATGTCCAGGGCTGCCGGCTAGCGTCGTACCACGGGTACTTGTCCCAGATGTTCCAGCCCGGGCCGGGGTCGGGGTTCCAGACGAACCAGCTGCGCCACGGGCTTGCGCGGTCGGCGACGGCCTGCTGGAACGGCGGGAATTGCCAGGAAGCGTGGTTGATGACGTAGTCCATGACGATGCCGATGCCGCGCCGGTGGGCCTCGCGGATCAGCGCATCAAAGTCAGCCAGCGTGCCGTAGGCCGGCTCGATGCGGCGGTAGTCCATGGTGGCGTAGCCATGGTCGTGGTCGCTGCTGGCGGTGATGGGCATCAGCCACAGGCCGCTGATGCCCAGCATCTTCAGATAGTCCAGCCGCTGGATCAGCCCGCGCAGGTCGCCGATGCCGTCGCCGTCGCTGTCCTGGTAGCCGCGGACAAAGACTTCCATGAAGACGCCGTTTTGCCAGTGCTCGGATAACCCGCTGGGCCGCGGCTCGGGCGGTACGGCGCGCGTGTCGACCCATGCATGCGCGGTCTGTGCGAGCGCTGCCGCCAGGCACATCAAGAGATTTTTGATCTTCATGTATTCAAACTACTTGTCTCCGGGGCGTGAGCTTAGCCTCCAGCTCGCTTTTGCATTGGCAGGGATTTCTCTTGGTGTAGTTTTGCTACGATCATTTCAACAACAAGGAGACATGCATGCGCCTGACCCACAGGCATCGCTGGCGCTGGCTGATGGCGCTTCTACTGGCCGTGGCCGCGATCGGCGCGAGTGGCGCTGATCTGGCGGACTGCAACGCCGGTGTGCCGCCCGCGGGGCCGTCAGTGCGCCCTCCGGCGCAGGCGTACTGGCTGGACGCCGCCACGCTGCAGTGGCCGGGGCTGCAGGTGCCGTCCAACGCTCGGCTGCGGCTGCATCACTCGGCCGCGGCAGCCCTTAAGGCCCTGCCAGGAGAGCCCGTCGCCGGCAGCGACGGCAGCGTGGCGTTGGTGCCGAGTGGCGCACCGCTGCCCGAGCGCTTGCGCTTCATTGGCGCTGGCCCGCGGTTCGCGCTGCCGGCGGGCGTCGACGCGGCGCCGCTGTTTCGCGAGCAACTGCTGCTGGTGCTGGAAGACGAAGCCGGCCGTGTCATCACGTCCACCGGCCTGCAACTGGCCGGCGCGCTGGACGACCGCTATGCCGCGGCAGATCAGGTGCAGGATTTCGGCGCGCATCCCACGCCCGCGCGCACGCGCTTTGTGGTCTGGGCGCCGACGGCGCAACGCGTCGTACTGTGCCGGCATGCCCGGCTCGAAGCACACGCTACGGCTGTCGACGCCATGCAGCGGGACGACACCACTGGCGTCTGGCGGGCAGAACTGCCGGGCGACCTGAGCGGCCAGGGCTACCGCTTCATGGTGGACGTCGTGACGCCCACGCATGGACGCGTGCGCAACCTCGTCACCGATCCCTATTCGGCGGCGCTGACGGCTGATTCGCGGCTCAGCGTCGTCGCCGACCTGGCCGCACCGGCACTCAAACCGCGCGGCTGGGACGCCGCACCGCGGCCGGCGCGCTTGAAGGCCGCGACCGACCAGGTCATCTACGAGCTGCACGTGCGCGACTTCTCGGCCAGCGACACGAGCGTGCGGCCGGCTTGGCGTGGCAAGTACCTGGCCTTCACCGAGGCGGCGTCCGACGGCATGAAGCACCTGAAGGCGCTGGCCCGGGCCGGGCTGACCGACGTGCACCTGCTGCCCGTCTTCGACTTCGCGAGCGTCCCCGAGCAGGGCTGCCAGCAGCCCGTCGTGCCGGCCGCGGCGCCGGACAGCGATGCCCAGCAGGCTGCCGTGATGGCCGTGGCGGCCGAGGACTGTTTCAACTGGGGCTACGACCCCTGGCACTTCGGCGTGCCGGAGGGCAGCTACGCGACCGAACCGCTTCGGCGCGTCGTCGAGTTCCGCCAGATGGTGATGGCGCTGCACCGCGCCGGCCTGCGGGTGGGCATGGACATGGTCTACAACCACATGGCCGCGGCGGGCCAGCATCCGCAATCGGTGCTGGACCGCCTCGTCCCCGGCTACTACCACCGGCTTGACGCGCACGGCCAGATTGAGCGCTCGACCTGCTGCGACAACACGGCCACCGAGCACCGCATGATGGCCAGGCTGATGATCGACACCGCGGCGCGGTGGGTGCGCGAGTACCGTATCGACTCGATGCGCTTCGACCTGATGGGTCACCAGCCGCGCGAGACGATGGAGCGGTTGCATGCCCGCGTCGATGCCGAAGCCGGCCGCCCGGTGCAACTGCTGGGCGAGGGCTGGAACTTCGGTGAAGTGGCCCATGGCGCCCGCTTCGTGCAGGCCTCGCAGCTGAGCTTGAACGGCAGCGGCATCGCGTCGTTCAGCGACCGCGCCCGTGACGCTGCACGGGGCGGCGGGGCGGGCGAGAGCGGGGACGACAGCGTGCGCCGCCAAGGCTGGCTCAACGGCCTGGTCTACGCACCCAACGCGCTGGCCGATGCCCGCCCGCAGGCGCTGCTGGAAGCGGCCGACATGATCCGCGTGGGGCTGGCCGGCACGCTGCGCAGCGTCGAGCTGACAACGTGGCGGGGCGAAAGGAAGCGCCTGGACCAGATCGCCTACGGCGACCAGCCGGCCGGCTTCGCCAGCGAGCCCGGCGAGGTCGTCAACTACGTCGAGAACCACGACAACCAGACGCTGTTCGACATCAACGCGCTGAAGCTGCCTCGCTCGACGAGCCGCGAGGACCGCGCCCGCGTGCAGATGCTGGGTGCGGCGCTGGTGGCCTTCAGCCAGGGCGTGGCGTATTTCCACGCCGGGCAGGACATCCTGCGCAGCAAGAGCCTGGACCGCAACAGCTACGACTCGGGAGACTGGTTCAACCGGCTCGACTGGAGTTGCCGCGGCAATCATTTCGGCACGGGATTGCCGCCCAGGCGCGACAACTACGGCCCGGGCGGCCGCGACTGGCAACTGGCCGCCGAGCGGCTGGCCGACGACAGCATCGCGCCGCGGCCGGCCGATGTCGCCTGGACGCGCGACGTGTTCCGCGACCTGCTCCGCATTCGCGCCAGCACGCCGCTGCTGCGGCTGGCCTCGGCGGCCGAGATCCGCCGGCGCGTGAGCTTCCCCGGCAGTGGCGCGGGCCAGAACCCGGTGCTCGTGGCGACCCGGATCGACGGCCGGGGGCTCGCCGGCCCACGGGCCGTGATGACGCTCATCAACGTGGCGCCGACGGCCCAGCAGCTCACGCTGCCTGAGGAGGCCGATGCGCGGTGGGTGCTGCACCCTGTGCAACGCCGCGGGGCGGATGCGCGTGTCAGGCGCGAGGCCCGTTTCCACGCGGGGCGGTTCTATGTGCCGCCGCGCAGCGCCGTCGTGTTCGTGCAGCCCTGAATCGCAGCGGCCACCGCTCTCAGCGGGCGTCTTCCGGCCGAAAGCGCAGCCCGTAGCGCTTGAACAGCCGCTCGATGCTGCCGTCGGCCAGCAGCGCCTCATGCGCCTGGCGCAGCCGGGCATGTTCGGCGTCGGTGACGCCGCTGTGGGCCGCCAGCCAGATGTCAGCGGACTCCAGGGTCAACCCCGTCTGCAACTGCGCCGGCGCCTGGCCGCTGCGGCGCCAGGCGTCGTTGTGGATCAGCTCGCTGCCGTAGAGCGCGTCGGCCAGGTTGCGCTGCAGCGCCCGCTGCATGTCGGCGATGCTGCTGAAGGCAATGAGCTGTCGCGGCCTGACGTCCAGCTCGTGCAGCCGTCCCTGGTTGGAGGAGCCGCGCAGCACCGCCACGCGCAGGCTTCGCGCCTGCTCGGCTGTGTCCACCCTTGGCTGGTGCGCCAGGTTCATGAAGCTGAACCGCTGCGCATAGAGCTTGATAAGCCACTGGAATCGGCCCTCGCGGTCGGGCGTCCGGTTGAGCGGCATGATCAGCGTGCGCGGCTTTTCACTTGCCAGCAGCATGGCACGTGCCCACGGGAAGAAATCCGGCTCCACGCTGAGATCGGCGCGCTGCAGCACCGCCTCGACGAGGTCCAGCAACACGCCACGCTGCCCCAGGCCCCCCTGCATTGCCATCGGCGGCAGGTCGCTCGTCACGAGCGTCAGCGGTGGTTGCGCAGCGGCGGCTGGCAGGGGTGGCCAGAGCAGCGCGGGCAGGGTGGCGACGAGGAAGCGGCGGCTGAGATGGTGCACAGCACCATCCTCTCAGCCTTGTGTGGCCGGGGCAAGCGGCCGAGGTCTGAAGGGCTTATTTCCCGCGCCGAGCCGGTTGGAAGGGTGGGTGACGAGAAGCGACCGGGGGACAAAGCGTGCAGATGACTCAACACGGCGCCCGGCCGGCGGACTAAGCTGAGGGATGGCCGGCGAAGCCCCGGCCCTTGACAGCGAGGAGACCTCCATGAACATTCGCGCCTGGGTCGCGGTGCTTGTCCTGACGGGCGCGGGCCTGAGCGGCTGCGCCACGGCTCCGGAGGCTGCGCCGCCGCCCGACGTGTTCGTAGATTCGGCGTTTGCGCCGCCCAGCATGCGTATCGACACCGAGGAGCCGCTGGCGCTGAGCCCGGCGATGAAGCGCTTTGCCGACACCGAGATGGCTAGCGAGATCCGCGCCAAGGGCGTGCGCCAGGGCCTCATCGACGCGCTCTACACCAAGGGCCGACTGCAGCTGGACTACGACAGCGAGATCACCCGCACCGCGGCAGAAGCCTTCGATGCCAAGCGCGGCAACTGCATGTCGCTGGTGCTGATGACGGCCGCCTTTGCCCACCACTACAAGCTGCCGCTGCGCTTCAACAGCGTCTACCTGGAAGAGAACTGGACCCGGTCCAACAACATCTTCTTCGTTGCCGGCCACGTGAACGTCAGCCTGGGCCGGGCGTCCGCGTCGGCGTCGCCGGCCAACGTCATGGTGTTTGGCGAGCCCGACCTGCTGACCATCGATTTCCTGCCGCCCAAGGAGCTCGGGCACAACCGCAGCCGCGCGATCGAAGAGTCCACGATCGTGGCGATGTTCCTGAACAACCGCGCCGCCGAGTCCCTGTCAATGGGCCGGCTGGACGACGCCTACTGGTGGGCCCGCGCGGCCATCATGACCGACTCTCGCTGGCTGGCGGCCTACAACACGCTGGCGGTGCTCTACCGTCGCAAGGGACTGCAGGCCAATGCGGAGGCCACGCTGCGGTTGGTGCTGGCTCGCGAGCCGCTGAACATGCAGGCCATGTCCAACCTTGTGCTGGTGCTGACCGATGTCGGCCGCCGCGACGAGGCGCAGAACTTGGCCACCCAGCTGGCTCAGATCCAGCCGGTGCCGCCTTACAAGTTCTTCGACGAAGGCGTGGCCGCGATGAAGGCCGGCGAGTACGCCGCGGCGCGCCAGTTGTTCCGCAAGGAAGTCGCCCGTGCCGCCTATGTGGCGGAGTTCCACTTCTGGCTGGCGCTGGCCAATTACGGGCTGGGCGACGTGGCCGGCGCGCGCGGCGAGATCACCAAGGCCTTGGAGAACAGCGCGACGACGCAGGACCGCCGGATGTATGGCGCCAAGCTCGCGTGGCTCAACGAGCGGCGCGAGCTTGGCGGGCGGCTGAAGGAGCCGCTGCGCGGCGCGTCGGGCACCTGAGCGGTCGAGCGGGCCGGCGCTCAGAGCGGCGCGAGGCCGTGCCGGGCGCGTGCCCGCGCACAGGCGTCATCACCGATGCCCATCGGCGCGCGCTCGCCGAACTCGCGGCACGGCGACGGGCGCCACTCGTGGATGCCGCAGCTCGCCTTCACGCCCACCTGGCCGCTGAAGGCGGCGCAGCGCGGCTGGGCATGGTCGGTGCCGCGCAGGCGCACCAGGCGCTCGGTCAGCTCGACGGCCAGGCCGTCCGGCACGCGCCCGCCTTCACTCTCCAGTTCGCTGCGGTCGAAATCCACGCGGAAGCTCGCGCAGCAGGCGCCGCAGCGCAGGCAGGGGTTGTCACTCATGCGGCGAGTTTAGGCAGGCCGCCGCGGGTCAACCCGCGCTGACGGCGATGCGGCGCGGCTGCGCGTGCGCCTGCTTGGGAATGCGCAGCGTCAGCACGCCGTCGCGCAGCTGCGCCTCGATGCGCGAGGCATCGAGCTCGCGGCTCAGCGTGAACGAGCGGCGGAAGCGCGGCACGCGCACTTCCGCGTAGACCGGCTCCAGGCCTCCCGGCGTCGCGGCGGCGACGCTGCCTTCGATGAGCAGCGTGTCGCCCTCGACCTGCAGCGCCAGCTGCTCACGGGCCACACCCGGCAGGTCGGCCAGCAGCGTGATGCCGGTGTCGTCCTCGCTCACGTCCACGCGGGGCAGCAGTGCGCGCTGCGTGGCGTCGCCTTCCGCGCCAGGTCGGGCCGGCGCGCGCGAGGGGGCGTTGTCGGTTTGAACGGCATGGGTGCTCATGGCGATGGCTCCTTTGAGGGTTACTGGACGGCGATGCGGCGCGGCTGGGCGTCGGCCTGTCGGGCGATGCTGATGCGCAGCACGCCGTCGCGGTAGGTGGCGTTCACCTGCGAGGCGTCGGCGTCGTCGGGCAGGGTGATCGCGCGGCGGAAGCTGCCGCTGAAGCGCTCGCGGCTGTAGCTGCGCGCGCCTTCGGCCTGGGCCGCGGCGGGCCGCTCGCCGGAGATGCTCAGCACGCCGCGGTCCACGGTTACGTCGATCTTGCTGGCATCCAGGCCGGGCGCGAAGGCGTAGATCTCCACGCTGGTGGGGGTGTTGCCGACGTTGATCGCCGGGAAGGTGCCGGGCGCGGTCGAGCGGATGCTGGATGGCGCGGCCAGGCCGCCGAAATGCTCATCGAACTCGCGGTTCAGACGGTCGACGTCGGCGAAGAAGCTGGGTGGAAAGGTCCAGAGTGACGAGTACATGCAAGCCTCCTTTCAGTTCGAGATGCCCGCATCCACGGGGCATCACCGCCGAATTAGGAGCGGCTTGCGACGTTTCAAGAGGTCGGCTGCGCTGGCTCGCGCACGACGGTGACCGTGCAGTCCGACTCGGCCACCACATGGCCCGACACGCTGCCGAGGTAGCGCCGCCGCGGGGACGCGCCGCGGGCGCCCATGACGATGTGGTCCACCCCATTGCGCCGCGCGAAGTCCACCAGTGCATCGGCGATGTCCGGCGCCTCCAGCACGTGGAAGGTCAGCCGCCCGTCCTCGAGGTTCAGCGCCTTGCTGATGGGCCGTGCCCAGTGCTTGAGGGCGATGAGCTGCTTCACGTGCAGGCTCTGGCCGTGCTGGTCGGTCAGCTCGTCGATGCCGATGCGGTTGATGCGCATGACGGCCACACACGCCAGCCGGGCGCCCGGCTCAGTCAGCATGATGCGGCGCACCGTCTCGCAGAGTTGGGCGCGCAATTCGTTCGTGCCTCGCTCGATCTCCACCGCCGCCATGACGATGGGGCTGCGGGCCAACTGCTCAGTCACCGGCTGGACGGGCGCGGGCTCGGCGCCCAGCGCGAAGAACCAGCGCTTCAGGTGGCGGATGGCGCCGCTGGCCTGCACCCGCTCCGCGCGCGCCGTCAGCGCCACGCCGGTGGGCTCGCGCAGGTCCAGCGCCAGCTGCGCCGCGCTCTGGTAGCGGCGCTCGGGCCGGACCTCCAGGCAGTGCAGGATGATTTCCTGCAGCCAGGGCGGCACGTCGGGGCGGATGGCCCGCGGAGGGACCGGTTCCACATAGAGGCGCCGGCGCAGCCCGCGCACGGAGTTCGGCTGGCCGAAGGGGCGCTCGCCGGTCGACAGGTGGTAGAGCATGACGCCCAGTGCGAACAGGTCGCTGCGTGGGTCGCTGCGCACGAACTGCACCTGCTCCGGGCTCATGTAGGGCCCGGTGCCCATGGGCAGCGTGAACTCCTCCTCCAGCAGGTCGGGCAGCTGCGCATGGCGGCTCAGACCGAAGTCCACCAGCACCGCGGTGCCATCGGGCCGGAACATGATGTTGCTGGGCTTGACGTCCAGGTGCACGACATGTTGTCGGTGCAGAGCGGCCAGCGCCGTGGCCACGCGGGCGCCGATGTCGGCCACCTCCTCCGGGGGCAGCGGCGCGTCGTCCAGGCGCGGGCGCAGCGTGTCGCCGGGGATGCGCTCCATGACGATGAAAGCCTGACGCGTCCAGTCGCCGCGCGCGACGTAGCGGGGCACGTGCGGGCCGCTCAGTTGCGGCATCAGCATCTGCTCGACCTCGAAGCCGACGATGGTGGCCGGGTCCTCCCCGCCCTTGATGCGCGGTACCTTCATCAGCAGCTCGAAGCCGTCATCCGACCCGTCGGCGCGGCTGACGCGCCACAGGTTGGCCATGCCACCCTGGTGCAGGCGCTCTTCGAGGCGGAAGCCGTCCAGCACCTGGCCGGCTTGCAGCGGCGCGGGCGGTGCCGGAGTGGGGGAGGCGGTGGTGGTGCTCATTCGCCGAGGGTGAGGCGGCGCGCGAGGCGCTCGGTGATGGCGGAAGGCATGGCCGTGGCGCGCAGCGCCGCGCAGGCGGCTTCAACGTCGTAGGCCACGCGCTGGAAGGTAATGCGGGCGTCGTCCAGGTCGGACTTGGCCGGGTCCAGAAGCGCATAACAGGCCGCCGGATTGCCGTCGCGCGGCTGGCCGCAGGAGCCCGGGATGGCTAGCCACTGGCGGTGGCCCGGCAGCGGCATCGGCACGCCCGACAGCGGCCGGAAGTCGCCCGCCTTGCCGGTGCCCGACAGGTGGTAGAGCATGGGCTCGTGCATGTGGCCGCAGACCTGCACGCGCGCATTGTTGGCGTGCAGGCTTTTCACCGCCTCGGCGCGGCCCTGCACGTACTCCCAGCTGGCCGGGTCGAAGGCATTCGCGTGGACGAACAGGCAGTGCCCCGGCTCGCCATGCGCCTGCAGCGGCAGCCGGCCGAGGAAACGCAGCTGGTCTTCGTTCAACTGGGCCCGTGTCCAGTCGATGACGGCGCGGGCGTCCGGGTGCATGCCGGGCATGCTGCCGTTGACGACGGCTTCGTCGTGGTTGCCCTGGATGGCGATGGCGCCATCGGCGGCGAGCGCCATGACCTCATCGACCACCCAGGCCGGATCGGCGCCGTAGCCGACGAAGTCGCCCAGCAGGGCGTAGTGGGTCACGCCTTGCGCTCGCGCGTCGGCGAGCACGGCCTCGAAGGCCTGGCGGTTGGCATGAATGTCGGTGATGAGAGCCCAGCGCATGCCGACAGCTTGCCATGAAGCGCTGACGCCGGCCCGACAGCGCCAGCGCTTCTATGGCGCCAGATCGGGACGGATGCTGGCCAGGGCCTCGCCCAGCTCACGCGCGGCGGCGGGGTCGCGTGCGGCGAGGGCCCGGGCCAGCCGTCGCAGCGGCTCGGCCGCCGGCTGGAAGTCCGGGCTCTGGCGCAGCACGGCCAGCAGTGGCGCGCCGACGCGCGTCAGCATGACGGCCGGATCGGCACTGGGCGCCGTGCGCCGGCCGAGGTCAAGGTAGGCATGGCGGGCGCGGGCATAGGCGTCCAGGCGTGGAGCAAGGTCAGGGCGCGTGAGCAGGCTGGTCGTCTCTACGCTGACCTGCGCCAGCAGGTTGAGCAGGCGGTCGCGGGGTGTCGTCTCCGGCGCGTACGTGACGCGAGGCGCCCGGTACGCCACCCATGGGCGGTCGTCGGTGTTGATCGGCGCGTCGGCGGCCAGCCGGCGCAGCGACGCGTTGTCGGCGATGAAGCTGCCCAGCACGGCGAGGTCGTCCCCCAGGCCGAAGGGGGTGGCCATGTCCGGCTTGGTGGTGCCAGCGCTGAAGCGCGTGCCGCCGGCCCGGCCGACGAGACCCAGCGTGGGCGTGTCGAGGCTGTTGCTGGCCAGCAGCGCGGCGCCGTCGGGAAACGCCTGCAGGAAGGCGGCGGTGATGCTGCGCAGCGTGTCCACGTCCAGTTGGTGCAGCGGCAGCCATTGGCAGAACACCCCCTGAGGCGCCAGCCGTTCGCGCACCGCCCGGAAATGCTCGACCGTGTAGAGCGCACCAGAGCCGCTGCGGGCGGGATGGAAGTTGTCGGAGACGATGACGTCGTAGTGCCCGGCCGCAGTGCGCACATAACGGCGCGCGTCGGCGGCGATCAGTCGCGGCGCCGGGCCGGCTCCCACTGAAGCCAGGGCCGGGCGGAACAGCGCGGTGGCCTCGATGACCTCGGGCAGCAGCTCCACGGCGTCGACCGACAGGCCTGGCAGCCGTCCGGCCACGCCTGACGTGACGCCGGAACCGACACCGAGGAACAGCGCGCGCTGCGGCGCGCCATGCAGCAGCAGCGGCAGCAGCGCCTGGCGGCCGTCAACCAGCACGGTCGCGCTGCTGCCTTCTTGCTGGCGGTTGTTGATGCGCAGGCGCGCGACGCCATCGGCGTCCTCGACGACGCTGACGGCCGCCATCGGGCCGTCGCGGTAGCTCAGCAGGTGGCCGCCGTCGGGGAGGGCGATGAAGGCCAGCGGCGGCGCCAGCAGCGCGATCGCCACCGCGGCGCCCGCCGGCGCCCACCAGCTGGCGCGTCGCCAGGCCGGTGCGAGCAACAGGTAGCCCGCGGCGACGAGTAGTAGCGCGCTCTTCGGGCCGAGGGCCGGCGCCAGCACGACGCCGAACAGCGGTGCCGCGGCCATCGCGCCCAGCGTGTTGACGCCCAGCGCCCGACTGAAGGGCTGGCCCGCGTTCGCCGCCTCGGCGCTGAGCTGGCAGAACAGCGCCCCCATCAGCAGCGTGGGCAGTGCAAAAACCGCCATCGCCAGCAGCGCCTCGGCGGCCAGTGCGCTCGCCAGTGTCGGCGGCAACAGCGTCAGCAGCGCCTGCTTCAGCGCCTCGGCACCCCACAGCGCAGCCATGCCCAGCAGCACGCTGGCGGCCAGCGCCTGCAGAAGCGCCGCGCGGTCGCGCAACCGGTGCCAGCGCGCAAAGGCTGCGGCGCCCAGCGCGCTGCCGGCGAGATAGACGGCCAGCAGCAGCGCGAAGGTGTAGACCGTGTCCTCTGCCACCTGGCTCAGCACGCGCACGGCCAGTACCTCGTAGCCGATGCCGAGCAGGCCAGTGGCAGCGAGCCGCCACAGCGCCCCATCCGGGCGCGGGGGGGGACAGGGCGACATCGGGCGCGATCGCAGAGCCATGCCGGCCAGTGCGGCGCAGCCGAGGTTGAGGCCGACGCACAGCCCGGCGCTGCGCGTGAGGCCCAGATCGGGGATCAGCCAGAACGCCGTGGCCAGCACGCCTGCGACGGCACCCAGCGTATTGGCGGCGTACAGCGGCGCCACGCCGGCCGTACCCAGCCGCGCCATCGCTGGCAATGTCGCGCCCATCGCGGCGGTGGCGGGCAGCAACAGCAGCAGGCTCGCGCCGAAGGCGACGCTCCATTGCCACAGCGGCGTGGCGTCCGGGCCGATGAGCTGCAGCGCGGCGCCGCTGGCTGCCGGCATGATGGCCATCAGCACGGCGCCCCAGATGCCAATCAGCGCCTCGCAGCCGGCATACCAGCGCAGCGGCGCCGCGCTCGCCTCGATGCGCCGCCCGAGCCACAGCGCGCCGAGCGACAGGCCACCGAAGAATGCCGCCACGACGGCGAGGACTGCGGCCGACTCATGGCCCAGCACGAGGCCGAACTGCTGCGTCCAGACGATCTGGTAGCCCAGCCCGGCAAAGCCGGACGCGGCCATCAGTGCCAGGGCGATGGCTCTCAACCGTTGAAGCTCAAGCTGTAGCCCCAGCTGTCCAGCCGCGTGGGGATGGCGTTGAGCGCCAGCGTGATGCGCCGCTCGCCGGCGTTGGGCGGCACGGCGTGCATCAGGTAGCTCGGGAACAGCATCAGATCGCCCGGGCTGGGCGATGGGCTGACCCACTTCTCGGCGTTGTAGGGGCCAGTCACGACGCCGGCATGGTCGTTCTTCAGCGAGAAGTCGTTGCCGCCGGGCGATTTCATGAAGACAGTGCGCGCCGAGTCGTGTGTCTCGGTCAGGTACACCACGCCCGAGGCGAAGCTGTTGGCGTGGTTGTGCATGGACTGCCGCCCGCCGGTGTCCAGCACGTTGACCCACATCTCCTTGATGGCCCAGCCCAGCGTCTCGCCGAACAGGTGGCGGCCGAATTCGGCGATCTTGGGCGTGATGAGCGCCGCGGCTTCGACGAGCAGCGGGCTGTCCGATGGCTGCAGCATTCGCGTGTGCGACAACGCGTCGGAGCTGTTGTTGGGCTGCAGCGCCTGGGCGCTGAAATGAGTCACCAGCGCGTCCACCAGCGCCGGCGGCAGCACGCCGGGCGCCCGCATGACCGGCGTCGGGAACAGCCCGACAACTTCGTCCTGGCCGCTCATGCGAACACCGCCGCGATGCGCAGCCACGACCAGTACGCCGCCACGCTGCCGATGCCGTAGAGCAGCGCCGTGCGCAGCCGCTGCGCGGCGGGCCAGCGGGCCGTCAGGCGCCACATGCACCAGCAGGCGCCCACCGTCATCAGCTGGCCGATCTCGACACCGACGTTGAACGTCAGCAGTGCGACGAGCAGGTGGTTCTCCGGCAGGCCGATGTCCTTCAGCGCGCCGGCAAAGCCCAGGCCGTGCACGAGGCCGAACAGGAATGCGACGACGGCCGGCCAGCGCCGCGCCAGCGTCTGCCGCTGGTGCAGCGCCTCGCTGGCGACCAGCACGATGGACAGCGCGATGGTGGCCTCCACCGGCGGGGAGCGCAACGTCAGGAGCCCGAGCGCACTGCTGGCCAGCGTCAGGCTGTGCGCGGCCGTGAAGGCCGTGATCGTCCAGACCAGCCGGCGCTGGAAGCCGACGAGGAACAGCAGGCCGATGACGAACAGCAGGTGATCGACGCCGCCCAGGATGTGCTCCACGCCCAGCAGCGTGTAAGCGCTGGCGATCTCGCCCATGCCGCGCGGGTCGTTGGCGGCGCCGTAGAGCTGCACCGTCGGCTGGGCCTTGGTGATCGTGTAGACGCGGCTCTCGCCATCCAGCCAAAAGACCTTGATGACGGCAGCCGAATAGCGCTCGCCGACACCCTTGACGGACAGCGTGCCGGTCAGACCCTGCTCGCCGCAGCGCAGCATGTTGGCCTCGGCCGTGCAGCGCTCGGGCCACACCGGCGTGAGGTCCTGCGAGATGGGACGCTTCTCGCCGGCCATCCACTGCCAGGTGAACACGCCGCGCTGCGTCTCGCGCAGCTGCATCTCGGCCATGCTCATCTCGTGGGCCGGCGCGGGCAGGGCGGCCACCGCCAGTACGAGCATCAGCACGGCCCGCAGCGCGATGAAGATGCGGCTCATGGCGCAGCTCATTGGGCCGTCGCCTCGACCTTGATCGTGTACTTCTTGGCCAGCGCCGCGACGGCCGCGCTGCGCTGCTCGGCCAGCGTCGCGTCCGTCCAGTCCTGCAGCACGACGCCCCGCAGCGCGTCGAAGTTGCCAGGCTTGGCGGGCGACGTCGAATCCAGCCGCACCGCGCGCCAGCCCTCGCGCGAGCCCAGCGCCAGCCATTGGCCGGGTGTTGCCTTTTCCAGCGTTTTCGCGAAGTCGTCGCCATAGCTCTGCACGAGATTGCCGTGCGGCCGGCCTTTGAAGACGCGCAGGCCGGCCTTAGCGTCGCCCGGCGTGCCGTTGTTGAGCTGGTTGACGAAGGCACGGACGGCGGCTTCGTCGGGATTGCCTTCCAGCACCGCCTCCTGGAAGTCGAAGCGCTCCGGCTCGTCGTATTTCTCGCGGTGCTTCTCGAACCAGCTGCGCAGTACGGTGTCGGAGACCGGCGGCAGCTTGGTGCCGCCGTCGACGACGCTCAGCGCCTTGAAGATGACGCGCTCACGGATGGCGGTGTCGCCCTTGTCGAGCTGCAGCGCCAGGCCTTCGCGGTACAGCACCTCGTTGTCGAGCCAGACCTTGCGCAGCGCGGCCATCTCCTCCGCGCTGGGCTCGCGGCCCCGCTGGGCCTTGAAGAGCTCGCGCGCCTCCTGCTGCACGTCGGCGCCGACGACGATCTCCTGCGCCGAGCCGGCCGCACCGTTGACGAGGCGATCCGCGCCGAACAGCGCCGCGCCCAGCAGCACGAAGTGCAGCAGCGGCTCGCGCGTCCAGCCGGGCAGGCCCGGGCGGTGGGGCGGCGCTTGCGTGGTGGCCGAAGTCAGGGGCAGCTGGGCGGACATGGGGCAGGGACCGGAAGGATCGACAGGCGGCGCATGCTAGCGACGCCGCAAGACAAAACGACGACAGGGTGCCGCCTCCAGCGGCGAAGCCACCCATGAAAAAAGGGCGCCGCATCGCTGCGGCGCCCCTTAGGCCAGGCCTGAGACGGCTTACTTCACGCCGGCAACGGTGAAGGAGTTGGCCACTTCGACGTAGATCGGGTTGCTGTAGAACCAGAGGTCCGACCAGGCCGCCACGTCATAGGACACGTACTTCTGGCCATTGACCGTCGCCAGGTGGGACGGGCAGCCGTCGATGGTGCCCTTGTCCTGCGTCCAAGTGGCACCCGTGGCCGGCACGTTGGTGCCGACGGTGTTGCAAGGGATGCGCAGCATCGACGGGTCGTTGGCGTTGGTGTAGATGTCCGACAGCGGGTTGCCGCTGGCGTCGGTCTCGTAGGGCACGGCCGCCGGCAGGTTGCTGCCGCGCAGGCGCACGTACTGCGAGGCCTGCACCGCCGGGATGCGGAAGCTCATTTTCAGGAAGGTCGTGTTGTCCACCCCCGACTGCACCGCCGTCCAGGCCGACGCGCCATTTCCGCTGAAGGTCTTCAGGATGGCAGCGGACAGGTTTTTCGCCGCGTCCGGCACGTTGGCCAGGCCCGTCGTCGTGCCGTCGGTCTTCAGCCAGTCGGTATTGCGCGGCCATTCGCCGGCGTAGCCGGCCGTGCCCGGCGTGCGATAACCGGTGACCTTGCCGCCGATGACGTCCACGTGGTCCAGCACCGGCTTGTTGATCGGCTGGGTGATGCCGATCTGGGCGAGGGATGGGTTCGGGAAGCTGTAAGGCGAGTAGTTGGTGCCGGCAGGATCACGCAGCACGACGGCCACGACGATGTCGGCGCCCGGACGGGCAGTGAGCTTTTCGCCCATCGTCGCGCAGCCGGCCTTGTCGATGTCGGTGGCGTTGGTCGCAGCGGCCAGCGCGATCGCTTCAACAGAGGCGTTGGTGCGGGCGCCGACGCCGGCGTAGGACGTGCAGGCAACGAAGGCCAGGCGGTCGATCAGCTGGCCGGTGGCCGACCAGGCATTGCCGGTGCGCAGGCCATCGACGATGGTCTGCGGACGGAGCTTGTCGGCGCCGTTGCGCACCAGCACGTGGGTGCGCTGGTACTCGCCAGGGTAGAAGTCCTGCGACGAGCGACGGTCATCCGGACCGAACTGGCCGCGGTTGTGCCAGTCGGAGCTGGCGAAGAACCACCAGTTGCGGCCTTCGCCCAGCAGCGCGTCCCACACGCCACCGATCTGCCCGGCGTACACGCCAGTGCCACCGTAGGTCGTGCCGCCGACGGAGTCGACAAGGCCGAAGCCGGCGAAGTTGTTGCGCTTGACCTGGTACTCGCCGCGGTTGTTGGCGGCGCCATGGCCCGGCTGCGATTCGAAGCCGAAGGCGATATTCGGTGCGGCGTTGTTGAAGTTGCGCAGGTGCTCGATGTTGAAGCCGTTGTTACCGTTCGGGTTGAACGGGCCGGCACGCTCCAGGTGGGCGGGCACGTAGTAGCTCTGCTGGCCGTGGAAGTTGGCCATCCACTTCAGCGCTTCCACCGTCTTCAGGTGGCCGCGCTCGCCGGTGCCGGTGCCGCCGGCGGGCAGCAGCTTCTTGGCGGCGTCGTTCCAGCCAAGCGTGGCGGACGTGGAGTCGGCGCTGGCCGGGTTGGCGCAGTTCCAGTTGTTGCCGGTCGTCGTGCCGGTGGTGTTGCCGCGGCTGGTGTCGGTGTCGCCACGGTCGAAGCAGTACGACCACTGGGCCAGCGCCGTGGCGTTGCCGAGCGCCGTGTAGCCGGGCGTCGTCGGCAGCGTGGCGGTGTCGACGGAGGCGGGCATCTGGCCGGTGATGACGGACATCGACGTGTGCTCGTGGCCGGCGACGACGGACTCCAGGCCGATGAACAGCGGCAGGTTCTTCTTCGCAGCGAGGTACTCGATGACGGGGTACTGGTACTCCTGCAGCGACTGCCAGCGCCACATGTTGCCTGTGCCGCCAACGCCACCGCCATCACCCTTGAGGTTGGCAGCGCCGATGCTGTTGGCCCAGGTCGTCGTGGGGCCCTTACCAGGGATGGTCGGGTAGGCGGGCGTCGACAGGTCCTGGTCGGCCTGCAGGGCCGGGTCTTCGGTCAGCGTGCAGTTGCGGTTGCCGTTGCCGCCGTGGCCGGCCTGGACAAACCAGTCGAGGCCCCAGGGCGTGTCGTTCTTGTCGGTGACCTTTTTCACCAGCTTCTGCATCGAGATCGAGCCGTCGGAGCAGGTGGTGTGGTTGTGGAAGTCGCCCGACACGTACTTGCCCGGCGTCTTGCCGGCAGCGGTGGCGAAGTTGGGCGCGATGACGGCGGCGCTGCCCAGGGCGGCGACGGCGGCCAGCGCGATCTGGCTCTTGGTGAGGATGTGGGTCATGGAAGCGGCTCCAGGGGAGATGAGTGGGGGGCCAAAAACGGGGCGGATGCTATGGACCGGCCATGACCTCGGCGTGACGGCTTGGCGACGTCGCGTGGCCCGAAATGCAGGGCTTCGGATCGGCGTCAGCTCAGGCCGGCGTAGTCCACGTTGAGCAGTGCATTGACCGGTTCGGCGGACTCGAACACCAGGCGCAGCGGGAAGCTGCGGCCCAGCTGCAGCGGCTGCTGCAGGTCCAACAGTTCCAGGTACTGGCCCTCTTCGCTGAGCGTCAGCGTCTGGCCCTCCGGGATCAGCAGCGACAGCCCGCCGCCACCCTCAGGTGCGCCCGGTCCGGCCAGCCGAACCCCCGCAGCCACGGGGGTCTCGACGCCGATCAACCGGTCCGTTTGCTGCACTTCGTCGAATCGCATGCAGAGCCTGGCGGTGTCGGCGTCGACGCGCGTCGCACGCGTCCAGGGGTGCCAGATGCGCATGCGGCTGCTGTAGAACTCGCAGGCGCGCGACGGGCGGGCGAGGCTGACGGCGGCCAGCGCCACCAGCAACTGTCGGCGGGGCAGGGTGGGGGTGGTCATGGTGGCAAGGCGGTGGGGCAGGGGCCGCGGACCATGGCAGCTGTCGATGACAGCGGCGTGAACCGCCCGCGTTGAAGGGCGGCTCTGCCTTCAAGACGTCACGTGGCTGTCGTCTTTGCTGACCACACTCCGCCCCCGTTCAGACGCTGCGGCCTCAATGCCGCCCCATCCTTCCCATCCCTGGAGTTTTCAATGAAGCTCGCCACCCTCGCCCTGGCCCTCGGCCTGGCTTCTCCCGCCTTCGCCGCCGCCCCGCTGTCCATCGACTTCGAGCAAGACTGGGGCTACGGCACCCCCGTCGACGACACCTACGCCGCGCAAGGCGTGAGCTTCACCAACGTGCTGGGTCTGTCGAACGTCGACGCAACGCCGTTCTACAGCAACGCACCGTCGTCGCAGGGCATTGCCTTCGCGCAACTCGACGGTACCGTCAACCAGGCGGCCTACATGAACGTCGCCGCCGGCGTGACGGGCGGCTTGAGCTTCTACTACGCTGGTACGGACACCGCCGTCGTCAAGGCCTACTCCGGCGTGAACGGTACTGGCAGCCTGCTGGGTTCCATCACGCTGACTTCCACCGGAGGCTATGACAGCTGGAAGCAGACCGTGCTGAGCTTTGGCGGTTCCGCCAAGTCGTTCGACCTGACCGCCACCGCGGGCATCGCCGCGCTGGACAACATCGCCGCCGTTCCCGAACCCAGCAGCGTCGCGCTGCTGCTGGCCGGTGGCGCGCTGATTGCCGCCCGTCGCCGTCGCGGTTGAACCGTCGTCGCCAAATGAAAAGCCGGCTGCGCGAGCAGCCGGCTTTTCGTCATGGGTGCTGGAAGCGGTTCAGCCAATCCGCCCGAGCAGCAAGTACTCCATGAGTGCCTTCTGCACGTGCATCCTGTTCTCAGCTTCGTCCCAGACGACGGATTGCGGGCCATCGATGACCTCGGCAGCCACCTCTTCACCGCGGTGCGCGGGAAGGCAGTGCATGAAGAGGGCGTCGGGCTTGGCGCGGGCCATCATGTGGGCGTCCACGCACCAGTCCGCGAACGCGGCCTTGCGGGCCTCGTTCTCGGCCTCATAGCCCATGCTGGTCCAGACGTCGGTCGTCACGAGGTCGGCACCCACGCAGGCCTCGCGCGGGTCCTTGAAGACCTTGTAGCAGCCGGCGTCCTTCACGCCGGCCACGGCCGGGTCGATTTCGTAGCCGCTGGGTGTGCTGACATGCACGGTGAAGCCGAGGATCTCCGCCGCCTGCAGCCAAGTGTGGGCCATGTTGTTGCCGTCGCCCACCCAAGCCACGACGCGGCCCTTCAGCGCGTCCATGTCGATGGCGCCCCGGCGGTCCATGCCGCGTGCCTCCAGGAAGGTGAACAGGTCGGCCAGGATTTGGCAGGGGTGGTACTCGTTCGTCAGGCCGTTGATGACCGGCACGCGCGAGTGCGCGGCGAAGCGCTCGATCTTCTTTTGCTCGAAGGTCCGGATCATGACCAGGTCGACCATGCGACTGATGACGCGCGCGGAATCCTCCACCGGCTCGGCGCGGCCGAGCTGGCTGTCGCCGGTCGTCAAGTGCACGACCGAGCCGCCCATCTGGTACATGCCCGCCTCGAAGCTCACCCGGGTACGCGTGGACGCCTTCTCGAAGATCATTGCCAACGTGCGGTCCTGCAGCGGCTGGTACTTCTCGTAGTTCTTGAAGCGGCGCTTGATGATGGCTGCGCGCTCGAACAGATAGGTGTATTCCTCGGTGCGCAGGTCCTTGAACTGCAGGTAGTGACGCATCAGTCCGTCTCCCGGCTTCATGGCTTGGGTTGGGCCACAAAGGCCTTGATCAGCGGCACAAGGATGGCGGCGATCTGCCGGGCCTCGTCGTGGGTGAGGATCAGCGGTGGCAGCAGGCGCACGACGCGGTCGGCCGTGATGCTCAGCAGCAGGCCGGCGTCCAGCGCCTGGCCCAGCAATGCGCCTGCCGGCCGGTCCAATTCCACGCCCAGCATCAGGCCCTGGCCGCGGATTTCGACGACGCCGGCCTCGCCGGCCAGCCCTTCGGCCAGCGCGCCGCGCAGCGTGGCACCCACGGCCTCGGCGTTGGCCAGTAGGCCGTCTTCTTCCATGATGGTCAGCGTCTCGAAGCCGGCACGCATGGCCAGCGGATTGCCGCCGAACGTCGTGCCATGGTTGCCGGCCTTCAGTACGTCGGCCGCGCGCGGGCCGCAGATGACGGCACCGATGGGCACGCCGGAGCCCAGCCCCTTGGCCAGCGGCATGACGTCCGGCTTGATGCCGGCCCACTGGTGGGCGAACCATTTGCCAGTGCGGCCGACGCCACACTGCACCTCGTCCAGCATCAGAAGCAGGTTGCGCTCGTCGCAGATGCGGCGCAACGCCTGCAGGAACTCGACGCGGGCCGGGTTGATGCCGCCTTCGCCCTGGATGGTCTCCAGGAAGATGGCCGTCAGGCCGGGATGCTCCGCGACGGCGGTTTCCACCGCCAAGATGTCGTTCAGCGGCACGCGCACGAAGCCCGGCACCAGCGGCCCGAAGCCGGCTTGGATCTTGGGGTTGGCCGTGGCCGACAGCGTCGCGATCGAGCGGCCATGGAAGGCGCCTTCGAAGACCATGATCTCCGGTGCCTCGATGCCGCGGTCATGGCCGAACTTGCGGGCGATCTTGATCGCCGCCTCGTTGGCTTCCAGCCCGCTGTTGCAGAAGAAGACGTTGGCCAGCCCCGACAGCTCGCACAGCTTGGCGGCCAGCTGCTCCTGCAGCGGGATGCGGTAGTAGTTGCTGGTGTGGATCAGCTTGGCGATCTGGTCCTGCAGCGCCGGCACGAGGCGCGGGTGGTTGTGGCCCAGCGTGTTGACCGCGATGCCGCCGAGGCCGTCCAGCAGTCGTCGGCCGTCGGTGTCCCAGACCCAGCAGCCCTGGCCGTGCGACAGGGCGACGGGCAGGCGGCCGTAGGTCGGCATCACGTGCGGTTCGGACGAGGTGGGGACAGCGTTCATCGGGTCTCCGGGTTTGTGCAAAAGTGAATCAATGATTCTAGGTTCGACGTCGCGCTGAATGCTGCGCCGCAACAGTTGGATTCCGGTCCAGGGCACAATAGCCGTTTTTGCAGCGCCAGCCGCTGTACCGAGACGCTGCTTCCCTCCATGACCGTTGCCCAACCGCCGCGCGAAGTATTCATCCAAGGTGTGACACTGGATGGACGGACCTTCCGCCCGAGCGACTGGGCCGAACGGCTGGCTGGCGCGATGTCGAGCTTCCGCCCGGGTGGCGTGCGTGGCGGCATCGGCGCCCACATCGGCTACTCGCCGTTGTGCGTCCCTACTGTCATCAATGGTGTCAAGTGCGTCATCGTGAACGAGGAACTCAAGCGCCTGGAACCCATGGCCTGGGACTTCGTCATGAACTTTGCGCGTGACAACAACCTGCAGGTCGCCGATGCCTGCCTGCTGCCTGACAACAAGCCCGGTGCCTGACGGCGACTAGCGTCAATCCCAGGCCGCGGGCGCCTCGGCCGCCGCTATCCTGAGCGGCTACCAGCTTTCAATGCCGATGACCCTCCGCGCCGCCGCCGTCGATCCTCTGTCTGCTGCTCCGGGCGCGGTGCAGGCGCGTGCGCTGTCGGCGGTGCACAGCCGCTGGGTGCTGCTGCGCGGGCTGTCCCGCGAGAGCGGCCATTGGGGCGTCTTCCCGGAGCATCTGGCGCGCGAGCTGCGCGCGCTGCAGCCGGCGACCGACGTCATCTCACTGGACCTGCCCGGCACCGGCACGCTGCGCCGCCAGGCCAGCCCGACGCAGGTATCGGCCATCGTCGATGCCTGCCGTGCCGAACTGCGCCGCCGCGGCGTCGCCGGACCGTTGTCCCTCGTCGGCATGTCGCTCGGTGCAGCGGTGCTGAGTGACTGGGTCAACCGTTATCCGGAGGAAGTCGAGGCGGGTGTGCTGATCAACCCCAGCCTGCGTCCGTTCAGCGAGGTGTTTCGCAAGCGGAGCCCGCTGAACTACATTGGCCTGGCGCTGTTGTCGCTGAGCCGCTTCAGCGCGCGCCTGCGGGAAGAGCGTGTGCTGAGCCTGACGACGCGGCTGACCCCGCCGCAGGCCGTCATCGACCGCTGGGTGGAATTGCAGCGCCAGCATCCGCTGGGCGTGCGCAACACGGCGCGCCAGTTGCTGGCCAGCCTGCGCTACCGCGCGAGCCGCACGCGCCCGGCGGCCCCGATGCTGCTGCTGTGCAGCAAGGCCGATGATCTGGTGGACTGGCGTTGCTCGCAGGCCATCAGCCGCGCCTGGGGGGCGCCGCTGCGCCTGCATACCAAGGCCGGCCACGATCTGCCGCTGGACGACCCGCAATGGGTGGCGCGCGCCGTTGTCGACTGGCTCCGGGATCGCAGCCGGCACGGTGTCGAGCCGGGCGAGTGGCATTGAACTGTCACGCCTCCTCGTCCGCTCTCGCCTGACTGATGACGGCGAGACTGACGGGCTTGTGCCTTTTGGCGGCGATGTCGGCGGCGATGTCGCCGCATGGGGCTGCTCTCGCATTGCCCGCGGTCTAGCTTGGGGCGGATCTGCGCCGCTCTGGGTGTGGCATGCTCAATGCCGAAAGCACAAATGCAAAAGGCCCGCAGAGCGGGCCTTTGGCTTGCACCAGAGCTGGATTGGGTGTCAGGCGGCGAGCGCCTTGATCTTGGCGGACAGGCGGCTCTTGTGACGAGCGGCCTTGTTCTTGTGGAAGATGCCCTTGTCGGCGACGGAGTCGATGACGACCTGGGCGGTCTTGAACAGGTCGGCGGCCTTGGCTTTGTCGCCAGCCGTCACGGCCTTTTGCACGTTCTTGATGACCGTGCGGAATTTGGAGCGCAGCGCCGTGTTGGCGGCGTTCAGTTTGACGTCCTGGCGAGCGCGCTTGCGGCCCGATGCCAGGCGAACCGTCTTCTTCTTGGCTTTGGAGCTGGTTGCCATGCTGTATCTATACCCAGATGGTGCAAAGACAGCGAGTATAGCCTGCAAATGGTGTCAAGGCCAAGTGTTGGCGGCTGGATTCGAAACTGCCGTGATTGCGACACAGATAATCCGCCGCCATGAATCTGTTGCGCGCTGCGTCGACCATCTCCCTTCTGACCCTGACCTCGCGCATCACCGGCCTCGTCCGCGAACAGATGGTGGCCGGGCTGTTCGGCGCGACCGGTTTCACCGACGCCTTCCTCGTCGCCTTTCGCATTCCCAACCTGCTGCGGCGGTTGTTCGCCGAGGGCGCGTTCTCGCAGGCCTTCGTGCCGCTGCTGGCGGCGTCGCGGACGACGCAGGGCGACGAGGCGACACATGAACTGATCGACGCCGTGGCGACCGTGCTGCTGTGGGCGCTCGCGGCCACCTCAGTGCTGGGCATCGTCGCGGCACCGTTGCTGGTGTGGCTGCTAGGGGCAGGGCTGTCGGCGCAGACCTTCGACGCGTCGGTGGTCATGACCCGCTTTATGTTCCCGTACATCGGCTTCATGTCGCTGGTGGCGCTGTCGGCCGGCATCCTGAACACATGGCGGCGCTTCGTCGTGCCGGCGGCGTCGCCGGTGCTGCTGAACCTCAGCATGATCGCCTGCGGCTGGGCGCTGGTCGGGCCGTTGGAGCGAGCGGGATTGCCGGGCATCTACGGCATGGCGGTCGGCGTCATGCTGGGTGGCGTGTTGCAGCTGGCGGTGCAGTGGCCGGCGCTGGCCCGCATCGGTATGCGGCCGCGCATGCGCTGGACGTGGCGCGGCCTGCGCCAGTCGCAGGCACATCCGGGCGTCAAGCGCATGCTCATCAACATGGTGCCGGCGCTGCTGGGCGTTGGCGTGTCGCAGCTGTCGCTGATGATCAACACACAGATCTCTACCCATCTTGGCGACGGCGCGACCTCGTGGCTGAACTACGCCGACCGGCTCATGGAGTTCCCCATCGGCCTGCTGGGCGTGGCGTTGAGCGCGGTGCTGACGCCGCAGCTGTCGGCCGCGCAGGCCGGTGGTGATGCCGAGCGCTACAGCCGCCTGCTCGACTGGGGCCTGCGCATGGTGCTGCTGCTGGCGCTGCCTTGCGCCGTCGCGCTGCTGGTGTTTGCCGAGCCGCTGACCGCGGTGCTCTACCACCGCGGCAAGTTCACCGCAGCCGACGTGATGCACACGGCGCAGTCCGTCATGGGCTGGGGCGTGGGGCTGCTCGGGCTCATCGCCGTCAAGGTGCTGGCGCCGGGCTTCTACGCCCGCCAGGACACCGGTACGCCGGCCAAGATCGCCGTCGGCGTGCTGGTGCTGACCCAGTGCTTCAACCTCGTCTTCGTGCCCTGGGTGGGCGTCGCGGGCCTGGCGCTATCGATCGGCCTGGGCGCGCTCGTCAATGCCAGCTGGCTGTTGTGGGGGCTGAGGAAACTGGGCAGCTACAGGCCTGAGCCGGGCTGGGCCATGTTCTCACTGCGCGTGGCGCTGGGTTGCGCGGCCATGGGGCTGCTGCAGTGGCAGCTGGCGGGGCGGCTGGACTGGATCGGCCTGGGCGCCCAGGAATTCCAGCGTGCGCTTGCGATGGCGGTCAGTCTGGGTGCCAGCGCCATCGTCTACTTCGCCGTGCTTTTGGCCGCGGGCATGCGGCCGAAGGCGCTGGGACGGCCGGGCTGATGCGTTACGCCGCGCCGACGCCGCTGGCGTATTTCGCGAGCCTTGTCGCCGAGGACGACAGCCTGAACCTGCTCGAAGCCGCGACCTGCCTGGCCCAGGACGACGAGCCGGGGCTGGACGTGCAGGCGGTGCTCGCCGAGGTGGACGGCCTCGCGCGGCGTCTGCGTGCGCGGATCGCGCCCGAGACGCCGCCACCCGAACGCCTGCAGGCGCTGACGCGCTTCTTCCATCGCGAGCTTGGCTTTGCCGGCAATCTGAACAACTACTACGCGGCCGAAAACAGTTTCGTCCACCGCGTGCTGCAGACGCGTCGCGGCATCCCCATCACACTGGCGGTGCTGCTGCTGGAGCTGGGCGAGCAAGCGGGCTTGCGCATGGCGGGCGTGGCGTTTCCCGGGCATTTCCTCGTCAAGTGCCGCGTCGGCTTGGGCGAGGTCGTGATTGACCCGTTCACCGGCGACACGCTGTCGCAGAGCCGGTTGGATGAACGGCTGGCGGTCTATCGCCATGGCAGTGGCTTGCCTGACGATTGGGAGCTGCCGCTGGAGTTCTTTCTGCGCGCAGCGACCAAACGGGAGATCCTCGCCCGCATGCTGCGCAATCTGAAGGAAGTGCACCGCGCGGCTCAGGACTGGCCGCGGCTGCTCGCGGTGCAGGAGCGGCTCGTCGTGCTGCTGCCGCAGGATGCCGCCGAGCGGCGCGACCGCGGCCTCGTGCTGGAGGCGCTGGGTGCCCATGCCGCGGCGGCTGCGGACCTGGGCTTCTACCTTGAGGTGCAGCCGGATGCGGCGGACGCCCCGGCGTTGCGGCAACGGCTGGCGGTGCTGCAGGCGCAGCGGTCGCCTCCGCTTCAGTGACAATCCGCGCCCTCGCGTTGCCATGATGAAGAACTGCAGCCCCTCTCGACATGCCGCTCCCGCCCGGGTGCCGGCGACCGCTCCCGTGGTGCGGCCTTCGCTGCTGCCCGCCCGCTGCGACGCCGAATGAGGCAGATCCCGCTCGCCTTGCTGGCGCCGCCGTCGCCCAGCTTCGACAACTTCCTCCCCGGCACAAATGCCGAGGCGCTGGCCTACCTGGATGGCCTGCGGCCCGGCGACCCGCCGGTGCTTTTGTGGGGGCCGACCGGCTCCGGCAAGACGCATCTGCTGCGCGCGCTGGCCGAGCGTTGGCAGGCTGCGGGCCAGCGCGTGGCCTGGTACGACGCCGAGACCGCCTTGCCTTGGGAGTTGCCGCCGCACGAGAGCCTGCTGCTGCTGGACGATTGCCAGCGCTTCGACGCCGGTCAGCAGCATGCGGCCTTCGCGCTTTTTGTCGCGTCGGCAGGGCAGGGCTACAACGTCGTTGCGACGGCCGATGCGCCCGCGGTGGACCTGGACATGCGCGAGGACCTGCGCACGCGGCTGGGCTGGGGGCCGGGCTTCCAGCTGTCGCCGCTGCGTGAGGCCGAGATGCGCGCCGTGCTGCGCCGCGAGGCCGACCGTCGTGGCTTGCTGCTGGGCGACGATGTGCTGAGCTATCTGCTGACCCGCTTCGAGCGCAACCTCAAGGGGCTGATGGCGCTGCTGGAACGGCTGGACGAATTCGCGCTGGCCAGCAAGCGAGCGCTGACGCTGCCGCTGCTCAAGGCCATGCTCGCCGACGAAACGGGCGAGAAGAAATTGGACTCTGACCCCACTTTATGAATCTCACGCTGTTCGACCTGGACGGGACCTTGATCCCGGTGGATTCCGACCATTCCTTCGGCCAGTTCATGGTGGAGGTCGGCTGGGCGGATGCAGCCGTCTGGGGCGCGAAGAACGACGAGTTCTTCGCGCACTACAACGCTGGCACGCTGGACCTGGCGGCCTATGTGGCGTTCGCCACGTCCGCCTGGCGCGGCAGGCCGCTGGACGAGGCGCTGGCGATGCGCGAGCGCTTCATGGCCGAGGTCATGGCGCCGGCGCTGAGGCCCGAGGCGGTGGCGTTGGTCGAGCGGCACCGCGCCGAGGGTGACCTGATCGCCCTCGTCACCGCGACCAACGAGTTCGTCACCGCGCCGATCGCCGAGGCCTTCGGCATCGAGCACCTGATCGCCGTGCAGCTGGAACGCGATGCTGCCGGGGCCTACACCGGTGCCGTCCGTGGCGTGCCGAGCTTCCGCGAGGGCAAGATCCAGCGGGTGCAGGCCTGGCTGGAAGGCCTGGGGGCACAATGGCGCGATTTCGGGCGGGTCACGTTCTATAGCGACTCGACCAACGACTTGCCCTTGCTCGAACGCGTCAGCCACCCCGTGGCGACCAATCCCAGCGCGTCGCTGGCCGCCATCGCGGCCGAGCGCGGCTGGCCCCAGTTGCAACTCTTCGCATGATCAAGAAGTTCATCGACAAGCTGCTCGGCAAACCCGCCGCAGCGACCAGCAAGACGAGCCCGCTGGGCAAGCGCGTCGAGATCCCGGCGGATGTCCATGGCATCGATCCCGGGCTGCTCGACGAACGCGCGGTCAAAGTAGTCAAGACACTGACCGATGCGGGCTTCGAGGCCTACATCGTCGGCGGCGCCGTGCGCGACCTGCTGCTGGGGATGCGCCCCAAGGATTTCGACGTTGCCACCAACGCGACGCCCGAGCAGGTCAAGGGCCTGTTCCGCCGCGCCTTCATCATTGGCCGGCGCTTCCGCATCGTGCACGTCGTCTACGGCCGCGGCCGCGAGCACGAGGTCATCGAGGTCTCTACGTTCCGCGCGCTGCCGACCGAGTCCGAAGCCGTGCAGGGCAACGAGAAGACGGCCAAGGCCGAACTCGACGGCAAGCACCACGCGGTGGACGCAAGTGGCCGCGTGTTGCGCGACAACGTCTGGGGGCCGCAGGTGGAGGATGCTGCGCGCCGCGACTTCACGGTCAACGCGATGTACTACGACCCGCAGCGCCGCCTCGTCGTCGACTACCACGGCGGCCTGGCCGACGCCAAGGCCAAGTTGCTGCGCATGATCGGTGACCCGGAGACCCGCTACCGCGAGGACCCGGTCCGCATCGTCCGTGCCGTGCGCTTCGCGGCCAAGCTCGGTTTCGAGCTGGAGAAGAAGACGCTCGCGCCGGTCAAGGCCTGCATCCCGCTGCTGGCGGGCGTGCCGGCGTCGCGGCTGTTCGATGAAATGATCAAGCTGCTGCAGACCGGCCATTCGCTGTCCAGCCTCGTGCAGCTGAAGAAGCTGGGGCTGGTGGGGCCCGGCGCCAAGGTGTTCGCCGTGCTGGACGCCATGCTGACCGACGGGGGTGACCTGCCCGATGGCGTGCGCGGCAACTTCATCCGCCAGGCTTTCGAGGACACCGACCGCCGCGTCAACGAAGGCCGCGGCGTCAGTCCGAGCTTCATGCTGGCCTGCATGCTGTGGCACGAGGTGCTGGACCGCTGGACCAAGATCCGCAACGGCGGCGAGCCGCCCGTGCCAGCGCTGGCGCAGGCCATCGACGCGGTGTTCGATGCCCGCATCGGCGACATCTCCGGCCGCGGCAAGCTCGCAGCGGACATGCGCGAGATCTGGATGATGCAGACTCGCTTCGAGCGCCGCAGCGGCTCGGGCGTGTTCACGCTCATCGAGCAGCCGCGCTATCGCGCCGGCTTCGACTTCCTGCGACTGCGCGCCGACGCGGGCGAGATCGACGCGGCGCTGGCCGACTGGTGGGAGGACTTCGCGCTCGGCAGCGACGACGACCGTCAGGCCTTGCTGGCCGATGCCCGCGCCGCGCAACAGAAGCAGCCTCGCGTCGTACGCGCGCCCAAGACCGAGGCCCCTCAAGCCGACGACGGTCACGGTGATGGCGATGGCGAGGAGGCGGAAGCCGCTTCGACCGATGCGCCGGCCAAGAAGCGCCGGCGCCGGCGCCGCAGGCCGGCGGGTGGCGGTGAAGGCGCTCCGCCCGCGCCGACTTCTTCGACCGAGTGACGGTCCGCGCCTACGTCGGTCTCGGCGCCAATCTCGGTGCCGACATCACCGCCACGCTGACGCAGGCGGCGCTGCAACTGGCTGCACTGCCAGGCACGCGGATTGCCCGGCTGTCCAGCGTCTGGCGCAGCGCGCCTGTCGATGCCGGCGGGCCGGACTTTCTGAATGCCGTCGCGGCCATCGACACCGCGCTGGCGCCCGTCGAGTTGCTCGACGCGCTGCAGGCCATCGAGCTCGCCCATGGCCGCCAGCGGCCCTACCGCAACGCACCGCGCACGTTGGACCTCGACCTCCTTCTCTACGCCGACCTCGCGCTCGATACGCCGCGGCTGAAGCTGCCGCACCCCCGTCTCGGCGAGCGCGCCTTCGTGCTGCAGCCGCTGCTGGAGATCGCGCCGGAACTGGCCCACCTGGCCGTTGGCGATGGCTGGAAGGCGCAGCGCATCGAGCGCCTCGGGCCGCTTTCCCTCTGACCTAGGAGTTCACGATGTTCACGACCCTCGCCGGCTGGCAGACCGTGGGACTGCTGATGCTGTCCAACGTCTTCATGACCTTTGCCTGGTACGGCCATCTGAAGAGCCTGGCTTCCAAGCCATGGTGGATCGCCGCCGTCATCAGCTGGGGCATCGCGCTGTTCGAGTACCTGCTGCAGGTGCCGGCCAACCGCATTGGCCACGGGGCCGGCTTCACGCTCGCGCAGCTGAAGATCACGCAGGAGGTCGTCACGCTGGCCGTCTTCGTGCCGTTCAGCATGTTCTACATGGGCGAGCCGCCGAAGCTGGACTTCCTGTGGGCGGGGCTGTGCCTGATGGGTGCCGTCTATTTCATCTTCCGGTCATGAAACCCGGCTAGGTAAACTCCCGTCCTTCACGTCAGAACGATTCGAAGGACGCCATGCTTTTTGGCAAGTTGCTGCCCCGCGAGGGCAATTTTTTTGAGCTGTTCAACGAGCATGGCGCGTTCATCGCGGAGGGCGCCAGGGCCTTCCTGAAGATGATCGAGAACTACGCCGACCCGGTGCTGCGCCAGCAGTACGCGGACGACGTGGACCGTGCCGAACATGCGGCCGACCGCGTGACGGCCGAGGTCAATCGGCTGCTGCACCGCACCTTCATCACGCCGATCGACCGTGAGCAGATCCACGGCCTCATCAATGCGATGGACGACATCGTGGACCTGCTGCAAGACTCGTCGGAAACGCTGTCGCTGTACGACGTGCGCGCCGTGCCCGAGCCTGTGTTGCAGCTGGCAACGTTGTCGGTGCGCTGCTGCGAGCGCGTTCAGCATGCCGTGACGCTGTTGCCCCACCTCAGCGAGCCGGCCACGACGGAAGCGGCCATCAAGACCTGCGAGGAAATCGACCGCCTGGAGTCGGACGCCGACCGCGCGATGCGCTCGGCCATGTCGCGCCTGTTCCGCGAACAGGAGGACGTGCGCGAGCTCATCAAGCTCAAGGCGATCTATGAGCAGCTCGAATCCATCTCCGACCGTTGCGAGGACGTGGCCAACCTCATCGAGGGCATCGTCCTCGAAAACTCCTGATCCGGGAGCGACCATGCCTCAGGCAGAAATCGCCTTCTGGGTGGTGGCGTTGCTCGTCGTGCTGGCGCTGCTGTTCGACTTCATGAACGGCTTCCACGATGCGGCCAACTCGATCGCCACCGTGGTGTCCACCGGCGTGCTCAAACCCCAGCAGGCCGTGCTGTTCGCGGCCTTCTTCAATGTCGTGGCGATTTCAATCTTCCAGCTGAAGGTGGCGGCCACGGTGGGCAAGGGCATTGTCGAGCCCGGCGTCGTCGACCACCATGTCGTGTTCGGCGCGTTGATCGGCGCCATCGCGTGGAACGCCATCACCTGGTGGTGGGGCATCCCGTCGAGCTCCTCGCATGCGCTGATCGGTGGCATCTCCGGGGCAGTCGTCGCCAAGGCGGGCCCGCAGGCGCTGGTTGCCGCCGGCATCTGGAAGACGGTGGCCTTCATCGTCATTTCGCCGCTGCTGGGCTATGTGCTGGGCTCGCTGATGATGGTGCTCGTCGCGTGGATCTGTCGCCACAAGTCGCCGATGCGCATAGACCGCTGGTTCCGTCGGTTGCAGCTGGTGTCCGCCGGCCTCTACAGCCTGGGCCATGGCGGCAACGATGCGCAGAAGACCATCGGCCTCATCTGGATGCTGCTGATCGCCGCCGGCTTCGTCGCGACGGGCGACAAGGCGCCACCGACCTGGGTCATCGTCTGCTGCTACCTTGCCATCGGCATGGGCACGATGTTCGGCGGCTGGCGCATCGTGCAGACCATGGGTCAGCGCATCACCAAGCTCAAGCCCGTGGGTGGCTTCTGCGCCGAGACGGGCGGGGCGATCACGCTGTTCGTCGCCACCGCGCTGGGCGTGCCGGTGTCAACGACGCACACGATCACCGGTGCCATCGTCGGCGTGGGCTCCACGCAGCGGGCATCGGCCGTGCGCTGGGGGGTGGCCGGCAGCATCGTCTGGGCCTGGGTGCTGACGATTCCCGCGTCCGCCGCCGTGGCGGCCGTGTGCTACTGGGTCAGCTTCACGCTCTATTGAACGGCCTGCGCCTCGAAATAGCGCTGGGCGCTGAACGCGATCGTCGACATCAGCGCGATGCCCCCGACGAAGAGGCACAGCACGACGCCGATGATGGCGACCCAGCCCGATGAAGGCGCGGGCTGCGAGGGGTTGAAGCGGGCGTTCCAGCGTTCATCGGGCGTCAGCCCATAGACGATGCCGCCCAGCAGCGCGGCCACCAGGCTTGCGCCGAGGCAGGGGATCAACACCCAGGCCAGGCGGTCGTCCTGGCCGAAGCTGTCCATGCGCTGCAGGCCCGTGAGGCCCAGCAGCGTCGGCAGCGGGAACAGCCATCCCCAGCGGTCCTTCAGGCCGTGCAGGTAGAAGCGGTGCACACCGAAGACGCCCACCAGCAGCGCCAGCCAGGTGGCGACGGCCTTGCGCTTGACGGCGGTCATTCCGCAGCGGCGCTGTCGCCGAGCCCCAGCGCGCGCTGCATCAGCACGACGTCGAGCCAGCGGCCGAACTTCCAGCCTGCGCTCTTCAGCACGCCGGTGTGTGCGAAGCCCAATGCGGTGTGGACGCCGATGGAGCCGGTGTTGTTCGCGTCGCCAATGACGGCCAGCATCTGGCGTGCGCCGGCCGCCTCGCAGCGGGCGATGAGCTCGGCAAGCAGCAGCCTCCCGACGCCCTGGCCCTGGGCTGCGGGTGCAAGGTAGATCGAGTCCTCGACACAGAAGCGATAGGCCAGCCGCGGACGGAAGTAGTTCGCATAGGCGTAGCCCAGCACCGTACCGTCGCGCTCTGCGACGAGCCAGGGAAGGTTGCGGCCCAGCACCTCGGCGCGGCGGCGGCCCATCTCGTCGACGCTGGGCTCCTCCGTCTCGAAGGTGCCGGTGCCGTCGCGCACGGCTTGGCCGTAGATGGCCTGGATGGCGGGCAGGTCGGCGTCAGTGCTGGGGCGGATGAGCAAAGGAACGGCGGAAGAGGGTATCGACATGGTTTTCGAGTTTATAATGCGCGGTTTCGGTGCTGGCTGCAGATGGCTGCGGCGTATCTACGGTGCCACCCCCGGCAGGGGTTCCTGCTATTCGACTTGCTCGCCTTGAGTGTCTCCTCGTGCGGTAGTCGCCCCAAACATTCTGGAAACATCATGGTTGTGATTCGTCTGGCCCGCGGCGGCTCCAAAAAGCGCCCCTTCTACAACATCGTCGTGGCCAACAGCCGCCAGCGTCGTGACGGTCGCTTTATCGAGCGCGTCGGGTTCTACAACCCCATCGCCTCCGGCGCTGCCGAAAAGCTGCGCGTTGAACAGGACCGCGTGAGCTACTGGATCGGCGTTGGCGCCCAGCTGTCGCCCACGGTCGAGCGCCTGGTCGGCGAGGCCAAGAAGGCCGTTGCCGCCTAATCACGTGGCGGGCAACAAGCCTCAGCAAGACGGCGCCTCGGCGCCGTCTTTTGCTTCCAGGGGCGGCTCGGCGCCGTCTGGTGAAGCCTGGCCCGACGATCTCGTGCCGGTCGGCCGCATCCTCGATGCCTGGGGCATCAAGGGCGGCCTCAAGGTGCAGGCGTACTCGACCGATGCGGACGCGCTGTTCAGCGCCAAGCGCTGGTACCTGAAGGCCACCGGCCCCAAGCCGGCCCAGGTCGCGCTGGCTGTTCGCTCGGTGCGCGAGCAGGGCGAGGGCATCGTCGCGACGGCCGAAGGCGTGGACGACCGCAATGCGGCCGAGGCGTTGCGCGGCCACGAGATCCACGTGCCCCGTAGCGCCTTCCCGCGTACGCCCGATGGCGAGTACTACTGGATCGACCTGATCGGCCTGGACGTCTTTAACCGCGAGTCCCAGGCGCTCGGGCGCGTCATCGGCCTGATCGACACGGGACCCCACGCCGTGCTGCGCATCCTGCCGCCGGGCGTCGAGGAGCCGGCCAAGCCGGACCAGGAGCGGCTGATCCCGTTCGTCGGGGCCTTCGTCGATGACGTGGACCTCGCCGGTCGGCGCATCACCGTCGACTGGGGTCTGGACTTCTGACCGGGCGGCCATGCGCTTCGACGTCCTGACGATCTTCCCGGAGCTGTTCGCGCCGCACTTGACGCAAGGCGTCACGCGGCGCGCCTTCGAGAGTCGGCAGGTCGACGTGCGGCTGTGGCCGCTGCGCGATTTCGCCGAGGACAACTACCGCCGCGTCGACGACCGTCCCTACGGCGGCGGCCCCGGTATGGTCATGCTGGTCGAGCCGCTGGAGCGCGCATTGGCCGCCGTGCGTGCCGAGCGTGGCGAGACCGAGGTCATCCACTTCACGCCGACTGGCCAGCGGCTGGACCAGGCGATGGTTCAGCAACTCGCTGCCGGCAGCGGCGCGATTCTGCTGTGTGGCCGATACGAAGGTATCGACCAGCGCGTGCTGGACCGGCATGTGACGCGGGAAGTCAGCCTGGGTGACTTTGTGCTGTCCGGCGGCGAGCTGCCGGCGCTGGCGCTGCTTGACGCCGTCGCGCGGCTACAGGAGGGCGTGCTGGGTGATGCTCAGTCGCACCAGCAGGACAGCTTCTCCGACGGCCTGCTGGACTGCCCGCACTACAGCCGCCCGGAAGTGCTGGCCGATGGCCGTGAAGTGCCTCCGGTGCTGCTGTCGGGCCACCATGCCGACATCCGCCGCTGGCGTCGCGAGCGGTCGCTGGCAATCACGGCGGCGCGCCGACCCGATCTCATCGAGGCCGCGCGTGCCGCTGGCCGCCTGAGCCGCCAGGACGAGGCTTTCCTGGCGCGGCTCTAGCCAGGAGCGCTCGCGCCGCGCTATAATCGAGGGCTGTCCGATCCGCTGGCACTCGAGTGGCGCACATGCTTTGCTTTTGGCTTTGCATCTGCGCTGCAAACACCCCGATAAATAGCGAGCCGCCAAGATCCTAGGAGCACAGATGGACCTGATCCAAACCCTTGAGCAAGAAGAAATTGCTCGCCTGAACAAGACCATCCCGGCCTTCGCCCCCGGCGACACCGTGATCGTCAGCGTCAACGTCGTCGAAGGCACCCGCAAGCGCGTGCAGGCCTACGAAGGCGTCGTCATCGCCAAGCGCAACCGCGGCCTGAACAGCAGCTTCATCGTCCGCAAGATCTCCAGCGGCGAAGGCGTCGAGCGTACGTTCCAGCTCTACAGCCCGCTGATCGCGTCGATCGAAGTCAAGCGCCGCGGCGACGTCCGCCGTGCGAAGCTGTACTACCTCCGCCAGCGTTCGGGCAAGTCGGCTCGCATCAAGGAAAAGCTCGCCTGAGCGAAGCTCAGCGGTGGCCGCAGGCCACTGTGGATTGCCCAGCAATCTGCTGCGAGCTTGGGGCAGAGTTCATATCGCAAAGCGATGTGAACAAAGCCCAAAGCTGGCCTCGTGTCCCCAAAGCCGCTTGGAGCCCCGCTCCCGGCGGCTTTTTGCTTTTGCCTTTGAGTGCATGACCCGTCCCCTCATCACCCAGCCGCAGTCGGTGCCCGTCATCAGCGTGGACCGGCACCTGCCTGCGGTGCCGCCGTCCGCGCTGACGCCCGATGCCATCCGCGCCCGGCTGGGCGCCGTGTCCGGCTGGACGCCCGAGTTCACGGGTGATGGCGGGCGCTTCGCCGGGCGGTCGCCAGCCGGTGCGGCGGTGCTCGTGCCGCTGGTGCAGCGCGAGGGTGGCCTGACGCTGCTGCTGACGCGCCGCACCGACCAGCTCCGCAACCACGCCGGCCAGATCAGCTTCCCGGGCGGGCGCGTCGAGCCCGAGGATGACGGCCCGGTCGCGACAGCGCTTCGCGAAACGGAGGAGGAGATCGGCCTGCCGCGAAGCCACGTCGAGGTCCTCGGCCAGCTGCCGGTCTATTCGACCGTGACCGCCTTCCAGGTCACACCGGTCGTCGGACTCGTGACGCCCGGCTTCGCGTTGGTGCCCGACGGCGCGGAGGTGTCCGAGGCCTTCGAGGTGCCGCTGGTCTTCCTGATGGACCCGGCGCACCACCGGCATCACCGCGTGGAGGTCGATGGCGTCGAGCGCCGCTTCCTGTCCATGCCATGGACGGGGCCGGAGCGCGACTACTTCATCTGGGGCGCCACAGCCGCGATGTTGCGCAACCTCTACCGACTCCTCAGCGGCGCCTGATCGCGCCACTATCATCCCGGCCCATGAATTTCTTCGCGGTGCTGTTGGCCTTGTTGTGTGAGCAACTCAAGCCCCTGAGGCATGGCAACCGCGTGCACCAGTCCGTCATCGGCTGGGTGCGCTGGACAGGCCGCAACTTCGACGCGGGCGACGAGCACCACGCAATCATCGTCTGGACCATCACCGTCCTCGTGCCCGGCCTCGTGCTGACGCTGGCCTACTGGGCGTTTCGCCATTTCAGCCTGCTGCTCGCGCTGGTGCTGAACGTGCTGGTGCTGTACATGACGCTGGGCTTCCGTCAGTTCAGCCATTACTTCACCGACATACGCGACGCGCTGGAACGCGGTGACGACCAGACCGCCCGCCAGTTGCTGGCCGACTGGCGCCACCTCGACGCCAGCGAGCTGCCTCGCACCGAGCTGATCCGCCACGTCATCGAGCACTCGCTGCTGGCCGCGCACCGCCATGTGTTCGGCGTGTTCTTCTGGTTCATCGTCTGCTCGACCTTCGGCCTTGGCCCGGCGGGCGCGGTCATCTACCGCATGGCCGAGTTCGCGAGCCGCTACTGGGCTTTCAAGAGCCGCACGCTGGACGCGCCGACCAACCCGCGGCTGCTGGCCCTGTCGCGCCAGGCCTTCATGGCCATCGACCATGTACCGGCACGGCTGACGGCGGCCGGCTTCGCCATCGTCGGCAACTTCGAAGAGGCGGTGAACGCGTGGCGCCGCGACGCCCAGCTCTGGCTGCATCCCAACGAAGGCATCATCCTCGCGTCCGCGGCCGGCGCCGTTGGCCTGCAACTGGGCGGTGCCGCGGCGCCCGGCATCACGCCGGATCGCAGCCGCACGTTCAACGCCGGCTCCGAGCCCGAGGCCACGGGCGCTGCCGGCTCCACGGCCGGCGCGCTGCCGCAGCTGGGCCACCTGCAAAGCGTCGTCGGGCTCGTCTGGCGCTCGGTCGTGCTGTGGATGCTGCTCCTTGCCCTGTTGACGCTCGCCAATCTGGTGGGCTGAATCCTGCCTCATGCAATTTCCTGAACTGCCGGCCCTGGCCGAGCCTCAACTCGCCGCGCGCGTCCAGCACGCGCTCGATCACAAGACCAAACCGCTCGGCGCGCTGGGCCGGATCGAGGCGCTGGCGCTGCAACTCGCGCTGATCCAGGGCGTCGAGCGGCCAGCGATGCGCGACCCGCAACTGGTCGTCTTCGCGGCCGACCATGGCCTCGCCCGTCGTGGTGTGTCGGCGTACCCGCGCGAGGTCACGCCGCAGATGGTCGCCAACATGCTGGACGGCGGGGCGGCCGTCTCGGTGCTTGCACGCCAGCAGGGTCTGGCGCTGACTGTTGCTGACTGCGGCGTCGATGCGCCGCTGGCGCCGGGCGCCCAGGACCTGCGCATCGCGGCCGGCACGGCCGACGCCAGCGCCGGCCCCGCAATGACGGCCGCCCAGGCCGCGCGCGCGTTGCACAACGGCCTGGCCCTCGTCGAGCGTCTGCCGGGCAACGCCTTGCTGCTGGGCGAGATGGGCATCGGCAACACGTCGGCCGCGAGCCTGCTGATGCAACGCCTGACCGGCCTGCCGCTGGCCGACTGCGTGGGCCGTGGCACCGGCGTGGACGACGCGGGTCTGGCCCGCAAGCTGGCCGTGCTGGCCGAGGCGCTGGCGGCCAACGCGTCGGCGCAGACACCGCTGGACGTCGCCGCGGCGCTGGGCGGCTTCGAGATCGTCACGATGGCCGGCAGCGTCATCGCCGCCGCAGCCCAGCGTCGCGTCGTCGTCGTTGATGGCTTCATCACGACGGCGGCCATCGCGCTGGCCGAGGCGCTGCGGCCCGGCGTGCTGGCGGCCTGTGTCTTCGCGCACCAGTCGGCCGAAGGGCCGCATGCACGCTGGCTGCAGCGGCTGGGCGTGCGCCCGCTGCTGGACCTGGACCTGCGCCTGGGCGAGGGCAGCGGTGCCGCGCTGGCCTGGCCGCTGTTGCCGGCCGCCTGCGTGCTGCTGTCGGACATGGCCAGCTTCGAGAGCGCCGGCGTCAGCAACCGCGAGCCGTGAGGCTCTTCCTCGTCGCACTGCAGTTCCTGACGCGTCTGCCGGTGCGGCTGGGGCGCTTCGAGCCGGCGTGGCTCAACGACTGCGTGCGGCATTTCCCGCTGGTCGGCGCGCTGGTCGGCGCGGTCGGTGCCGGCGCACTGGTTGGCGCGGCGCAGTTCTGGCCCGCGTGGGTGGCCGCAGTGCTCGCACTCGTGGCGACGGTGCTGCTGACGGGGGGCTTCCACGAGGACGGCCTGGCCGACACCTTCGATGCGCTGGGCGGCGTGGTCAGCCGCGATAAGGCGCTGGTGATCATGAAGGACTCGCGGCTGGGCAGCTACGGAGCGTTGGCGCTGGTGTTGTCCCTGCTGCTTCGTGCCGCGCTGCTGGCCGTGCTGGCGACGAGGCCGCTGGCCGGTGCCGTAGCGGCGCTGCTGGCCAGCCATGCACTGGCTCGCGGCGCAGCTGTAGGCGTCATGGTGAGCCTGCCTTATGGCGGCGACGTCGAGCACGCCAAGGCCAAGCCGCTGGCGCTCGCCGTCGCGCCGGGCAACTTCGCCATGGCCATAGGCTGGTGCGCGCTGCTGCTGGCCGCGTTGACCGTGGCCGGTGTGGACGTCGCGAAGCTGGTCGGCGCCGTCCTGTCGGCGACCTTCGTGGCGCTGCTGATGCGCCAGTGGCTGAAGCGCCGACTGGGCGGCTACACCGGCGACGGGCTGGGTGCGACCGAGCAGCTGGCCGAGATTGCCGTGCTGCTGGCCTTCACGGCGTCGATCTGATGTTCACGATCTGGCGTCACCCCAGGCCGCAAGGCGCTGAGGGACGCTGCATCGGCGGGCGCACGGACCTGTCGGTCGACCCGCGCAAGGCGAAGCGCCTCGCTCATCGCATCCGCGCCCATGCACGGCAGCTGGGCTTGCCGCGCGAGGTCGTCACGTCGCCGCTGCAGCGCGCTGCCGAAGTCGGGCGGTGGTTGAAGCGCTGGGGCTTTCGCTGGCGCGTCGATCCGGCCCTGGCCGAGATGGACTTCGGCCGCTGGGACGGCCTGGCCTGGAGCGCCATCCCGCACGCCGAGTTCCAGCGGTGGATGGCTGACTTCTGCGGCTTCGATTTCGATGGCGGCGAGTCGCTGGAGGCGCTGCTGGCCCGCGCCGCTGCCTGGCAGCCACCGTGCGCGCTGGCGGTGGGGCACGGCGGCTGGATCACCGCGCGCCACTGGCGAGGCGAGGCGCCTACACCCTCCCTCTGGCCAAAGCCACCGAGGTACTCCGAACCCACCCAAGGCGCGTAGCCGCCACCGTCCCTCCAGCGACTCCTGCAGATCCGGCTTTGCCGGTCTGCGCAGAGTTTCCCCGTGAGGGCGCCGGCGTAGCCGGTAGGGGGCTACTTCAACACCGTCTGCTGCATGAACAGCACCGTCGCGTAGAACTGGTAGTCCTGGTTTTCCTTGCGCTGGAAGCCGTGGCCCTCGTTCTCGGCGCGCAGGTACCACACCGGCGTGCCGCCTTCGCGCACCTTGGCGACGATCTGCTCCGCCTCGGTGTAGGGCACGCGCGGGTCGTTCTTGCCCTGCACGACGAACAGCGGCTTCCTGATCTTGGCGGCGTTGGTCAGCGGCGAGATGCGCTCCAGGTGCTCGCGCATCGCCGCGTCGCGTTCGTCGCCGTATTCGACACGGCGCAGGTCGCGGCGGTAACTCTCGGTGTTCTGCAGGAAGGTGACGAAGTGCGAAATGCCCACCACGTCGATGGAACCTGCGATCCGGTCGGCGTAGTGCGTCGACACGGCCAGCGTCATGTAGCCCCCGTAGCTGCCGCCGGTTACGAGCACGCGCGAGGCGTCGAGGTCCGGCTGCGTGGCGATCCAGTCGAGCAGCGCGCCGATGTCCTTGACCGAGTCCTCGCGCTTGAAGCCGTTGTCCATCGCCAGGAAGCTCTTGCCGTAGCCGGCAGAGCCGCGCACGTTGGGCTGGATCAGCGCCATGCCCAGCTCCTGCACGAAGTAGGCGTTGCGGCCGAGGAAGCCCACCTGGGCCTGCGACTCCGGCCCACCGTGGATGGAGATCAGCACCGGCCGCTTGCCGGTGAACCTGGCTGGCGGCGGCGTCAGCAGGCCTGAGATCGTCGCGCCGTCAAAGCTCTTCCAGCGCACGATCTTCTGCTCGGAGAACGTCGAGGTGTCGATGCCCGCGGGTGCCTGCGCGCGCGTCCAGGCCTGCACCTGGCCGTCGCGCGTGACCGAGTAGACCTGGCCTGGCCCCTGTGCATTGCTGACGGTGAAGGCCAGCTCGGCGCGCGCCGCAGCGTAGTCCGCATTGCCGACGTTGCCGGTGGGCAGGGCGGCGGCGGGCAGTTCCTTGCCGGAGGCGGTGTCGAAGAAATGCAGTTCGTGGCGGCCGTCGATGTTGAACTGAGCGGCCAGGCGGCTGCCGTCCTCGGTCAGCGTCACGTCGCTCGCATCCCACGGAATGTGGCTGCTGATGCGCTGGAAGCGGCCCGTCGCCAGGTCCAGCTTCATCAGCTCCTTGAACTCGCCGGCGCGGTCGCTGACGACCCACAGCGAGCGGCCGTCAACTGTCCAGCCCACGGCGGCATGAGTGGCGCGGGGCTCCGTGCTGCCAACGGCCGGGACCACCTGCTTGACCAGACCGCTGGAAATATCCAGCAGCCAGACCTGGGACTCGTTGGCCGACAGATAGCGCGTCAACGTGACGAGGCGCTCGTCGTGCGACGCGTGGCCCGCCGACCAGCCGCCGCCATCCAGCTCGACGAGCTTGCGCCGGCCCTCGGGCCTCTCGGGGTCTATCAGCCACAGCGTCGTCGTGACCTTGGCCCGCGTGCCGCCCTGGGCGGTGCGGTCGATGGGCACGGCGCTGTAGATCAGCTGGCCGCTCTTGCGCAGCCAGGTGTTCATCGCGTTGCGTTCGTTGGGGTGGGTCAGCAGCACCGGCTGGGCGCCCGGCTCGGTCAGTGGCAGGCGATATAGCTGGCCCACCTCGTTGCCGCCGGTGGCGCGCTCGAAGACCACATAGCGGCCGTTGCGCGGCTCGTAGGTGGCGCGCGTGACAGGGTCGGCGCTGTCGGTCAGCTGCTGCGGTTCGGCCAGCGGCGCGGTCACGCGGAACAGCTGGACCGTGTTGGCACCGGCCTTGCGGTGGCTGACGAGCATCTCGCGCTGCGCCGGATGCCAGTCTACGAAGGCGTGGCCGCGGAAGTCGTTGTAGCGGCTGACGGCATCGGCCAGGCGCTGGGGAACAGGCGGAATGTCCTGGACGACGAGATTGGCGTTGGGCGTGACGACGGCGTCCGGCGGCGTGGGCGCGGAGGCGCAGGCCGTCAGCAGCGTGATGCCGAGGGCGCAAAGCGAGAGTCTGATCATGGGCTGCATGCTGAAAAGAAGAATGGGCGCTTGTGGCGCCCATGCATTGTCCCGTTGAGTGCGGGACGTTCGGCGGTGCGGACCGCCGCTCAGGCCGTCTGCTGGATGCCGGCGATCAGCCAGCCTTCACCCGACTGCACCAGATGCCAGACCTCGTCGAATTCAACGGACCCGGACTCGCCGTCTTCCCGCACGAGGCCCGAGAAGCGCACCGAAACGATCTGCTGGCCATCCTCGTGGGCGACGTCGACGACGCTGGCATTCAGCGCCAGCACGTCAGTCCGCTGCGTCCGGCCGCCGCGCTCCAGCAGGTCGTGCTGGATGCTGGCGTACATCTGCGGCGTCGTGAAGCGGCGCAGGTCGGCCTGGTCGCCCGCGTCGTTGGCGGCCTGCAGGCGCAGGAACACCTGCTTGGCGATGCTCTCGAAGCCGGTCGCGTCGAAGCCTGCCGGTGCAGCAGACGTGCTCGAAGCGGCTGCCATGGGCTGCACAACCGCCGGCTGGAAGGCCGCAGCACCGTTCGGCACGCCGGCCAGCTGCATCTTGGGCCGGGCAAAGCGGCGGATCAGGAAGCCGATGACGACAAAGGCCAGCACGCCCAGCAGCAGCAGGGTCATGAAGTTGGCCAGTTCGGCGCCGAAGCCCAGATGGCTGGCCAGTGCCGCCAGCCCCAGGCCGGCGGCCAGGCCGGCCACGGGCCCCAGCCACGAGCGCTTGGGCGCGGCCGCGGCGGCGCCGGCCTGTTGGGGCGCGGCCGGCCTGGCGGGGGCCGCCTGCTGAGGCCCGGCGGGCTGGCCTGGCGGCGTTTGCGGCGCAGGTTGAGTGGGGACGCTGCGCTTCATGCCGCCGCCGCCCAGGCGCTTGGCGTCGGCGTCGTGGACAGGCAGCGCAACGGCCAGCAGGGCGGCAAGGCTGAGGGCAAGGATGCGGTTCACTTGGGTCTCCAGTTCAATGTGGGGCACATGCGCGCCCGACGCTGCATTTCAACCGCGCCGACGCCATGCCGCCAGCATCCTGGGGCTGAGCATTCCTCAGGGGAAAGCGAGGTGACGACATCCGCCGGCACGGTGTCATGCGTCGCGGACGTCGGCGATGACCTGCTGGCCGAAGTCCGGTCGCGCCAGGTAGCGCAGCACGGCCTCGGCCGTGGCGTCGGCGGTCTGCAGCTGGCCACCGTCCTTCAGGCCCTGGAAGCGTGACTGCTCGGGGAAGCGTTCGGGGTCGGCGCCGCGCAGCTGGACCTGCATGTCGGTGTCGATGACGCCCGGTGCCAGCGACACGACACCCACGTCCGGCGCCTCCAGCGCGAGCGCGCGGCTCAGGTGGTCCAGCCCGGCCTTGACGGCGCAATAGGCCGCGCTGCCCGCCATGGCCCGGCGGCCCAGGCCCGACGAGATGTTGAGGATGCGGCGCGTTGGCACGCCGGCGGTGCCGGCGAGGAAGGCGCGGGTCAGCAGCGCCGGCGCTTCCAGCCCCACGCGCAGCGCGGCGGACAGCGTTTGCAGCTCGGTCGCGGCCAGCGGGCCGGGCGGGCTCAGCAGCGCGGCGTTGTTGATCAGCGTGGCGCCGGCCCAGCCGGTGTGGGCCTGCAGCCAGGTCTGCAGGCGCTCGGCGGCGGGCAGGGGATCGGCGAGGTCCAGTGTCCACTGCTCGGTGGACAGCAGGGCGTGACGCTGTCGGGAAATGCCGATGACGGTGTGGCCCGCCGCGACGAGCTGCTGGGCCAGCGCGGCGCCGAGGCCGCGGGAACTGCCGGTGACGATGTAGAGCTGCATTCAGAACTCCGGTGGACTGGTGAAACGGTGGTCTCCGACGCGCAGCTCGCTGGCGTGCAGCAGCAGGCGCGGGCTGGCCGCGGCGATGTCGGGCGGCGCATACAACGCATCGCCCAGGATGGCATGGCCCAGCGCGGCCAGGTGCACGCGCAGTTGGTGGCTGCGGCCCGTGATGGGCTCCAGCACCACGCGGGTGTGCGGGCCGGCGGCGCCGAGCACGCGCCAGCGGGTCTGCGATGGCTTGCCGTGCTCGTGGTCCACCTGCTGGCGCGGCCGGTTGGGCCAGTCGGCCGCCAGTGGCAGGTCGATGAGCCCGTCGCCCTGCAGGCCACCGGCGACGATGGCCACATAGGTCTTGCCAACGCGGCGCCCGGCGAAGTCGGCGCTGAGCTCGCGCTGGGCCTTGGCGCCGCGAGCGAACAGCAGCAGCCCCGACGTGGCCTGGTCCAGCCGGTGCACGACGAGGGCGTCGGGGTAGAGCGCCTGTACGCGGACCGATGCGCAGTCCGCCTCCAGCCGGCCCGGCACGCTGAGCAGGCCGCTGGGTTTGTCGACGACGACCAGCCGGTCGTCCACATGGACGATGCGCATCACCGCGACGACACGACGATGCCCGTCGCGATCAGTGCGAACGCCGCGCCGTGGTACCAAGCCGGCAGCGAGCCCAGCAGCGCGGCCGAGATGATCGCGGCGAACACGGGCGTCAGGTTGACGAAGAAGCCCGCCACGGCCGGCCCGGCCTCAGCGACGCCCAGGCCCCAGCAGCGGTAGGCGATCAGCGACGGGCCGATGGCGACATAGGCCAGTGCCGCCACGAGCTCCGGGCTCCAGTGGATGGCGGCCGGTGCGACGACCTGTTCCACACCCGCTGACACGCCCGAGAACGCAACGCCGAACACCAGTTGGGCCATCAGGAACTCGGCCCACTGCCAGTCGGGCCGCTCGCCGATGCGCAGCCCCGGCGCCGGCCGCGCGAGCATCCACGAGTACAACGCCCAGGTGAAGATCGCGACGAGCATCAGCAGGTCGCCCGGCACGAAGTGCACGGCCAGCAGCGCGGTCGGGTCGCCGCGGGCGATGACGAGCGCCACGCCCGCGAGTGACAGCGCCGCGCCGGCCAGTTGCCGACGCGTGGGCTTCACGCCGTAGCCCACGGCACCGACCCCTAGCATCCAGACCGGCATGCTGGCTGCGATCAGCGTGACGTTCAGCGGCGACGACGTGTGCAACGCCAGGTACTGCAGCGCGTTGTAGCAGCCCATGCCGAGGAAGCCAAGCCACGCGAGGCCGCGCCAGCGCACCAGCATGTCCCCGGGCCGCCGCAGCACGCGGCGGGCGAGCGGCGCCAGCAGCACGAGGGCGAGCGTCCAGCGCAGCGCGTTGAACGTCATCGGCGGGATCGCCTCGCGCACCGCCCGGCCCAGCACCGCGTTGCCGGCCCAAAGCAGCGGCGGCAAAGTCAGCAGCAGGGCCAGACGTGGGGGCAGCTTCATTAACGGCGGTGCGCGGGGCAAAGGGCTGGCACGATACCGGACCTTGGCATCTGGAGAATTGAATGAGCGAGAAGGTGGCCGTCATCGAGGTCCCGGGCGGGCCGGAACAGTTGAAGATCGTGGACGCGCAGGTCGGCGAGCCGGGACCCGGCGAGATCCGCATCCGCCACGCCGCCTGTGGGCTCAACTACATCGACGTCTACCACCGCAATGGCGCCTACCCGCTGCCGCTGCCCGCCGCGCTGGGCATGGAGGGCTCGGGCATCGTGGAGGCGGTGGGCGAGGGCGTCACGCATCTGCAGCCCGGCGACCGCGCGGCCTATGCCAGCGCGCCACCCGGCGCCTACGCCACCGCCCGCGTGATGCCGGCCAAGGCGGTTTTGAAGCTGCCGGACGGCATCGACTTCGAGACCGCCGCGGCCATGATGATCAAGGGCCTGACCGTGCAGTACCTGCTGCGCAAGACCCTGCCGCAAGGTGGCCTGCAGCCGGGCGACCATGTGCTCTTCCATGCCGCGGCGGGCGGCGTCGGGCTGATCGCGTGCCAGTGGGCACGGGCGCTGGGCCTGCAGCTGATCGGCACGGCGGGCAGCGACGAGAAGTGCGCGCTGGCGCTGGAGCATGGCGCCGCCCATGCGATCAACTACCGCCGCGACACCGACTTCGCCGCGCGCGTGCGCGAGATCACCGGCGGCCGCGGCGTGAAGGTCGTCTACGACTCGGTGGGCGCCGACACATGGGAGGGTTCGCTGAACTCGCTGGCGCCGTTCGGCCTGCTGGCCAGCTTCGGTGGCGCGTCGGGGCCGGTGCCACCCGTCAACATCGGCACGCTGGCGACCAAAGGTTCGCTGTACGTGACGCGCCCGACGCTCTTCACCCACATCGCCACGCGTGAGGGCGCCCAGGCCATGGGCGACGAGCTGTTCGCGATGGTGGGATCCGGCCAGGTCAGGATCCGCATCGACAAGCGCTACGCGCTGGCCGACGTGGCCCAGGCGCACCGCGACCTGGAAGCGCGGCAGCTGACCGGCAGCGCCGTGCTGCTGCCGCCGCAGGGCTAGGCTGCTTTCTGGTCGGGCGTGGCGCGCTCGACAGCCTCGGCGATGTCCGGCATCTGGGCCATGCGGCCCAGCGAGATCTCGAACCGGAAGCTGGAGCCCACGCCAGGCTCGCTGTCCACGCGCACTTCACCGCCCATCAGCGCGACGAGGCGCTGGACGATGGTCAGGCCCAGGCCCGTGCCGCCGTAGCGGCGCGTGATGCTGCCATCGGCCTGCGTGAACGGGTCGAAGATCTGGGCGATCTGCTCGCGCGTCATGCCGATGCCGGTGTCGGTCACGGCCAGGCTCAGGCGCAGGCGGTCGTCCGCCTCGTCGGGGCGGGCCTCGCCCGGCGAGATTTCCACGCGCACTTCGCCGCGGTCGGTGAACTTCAGCGCGTTGCCGACGAGGTTGATCAGCACCTGGCGCAGCCGCAACGCGTCGCCCACCAGCCAGACCGGCACCTCCGGCGCCACGACGACATGCAGCTGGATGCCCTTGTCATGCGCCTGGAGCAGCAGCGGTTGAAGTGACTCATTGAGGCAGTCGTGCAGGTCGAAGGGCTGCTCGTCGATGACGATGCGGCCGGCCTCGATCTTGGCCACGTCCAGCAAGTCGTTGATGATGGTCATCAAGCCCTTGGCTGACTGGTGTGCCATGCCGATGAAGCGGCGCTGGCGGTCGGTCAGCTCCGTCTGCAGCACCAGCTCCGTCAGACCCAGCACGCCGTTCATCGGAGTGCGGATTTCGTGGCTCATGTTGGCGAGGAAGCTGCTCTTGGCCTGGCTGGCGGCCTCCGCGGCCTCGCGCGCGGCGACGAGCGCGGCCTGGCTGGCTTTGAGGTCGGCGATGTCACGCGCATTGAGCAGCATGACCGTGTCGCCCGTGACCGGGTCGCGCATCGGACGCGCGTCCAGCGCATGCCAGCGGGGGCCGGCGAGCGTCAACAGCTCGGCGTCCTGCCGGCAGGCCTCGCCACGCTGGACGCGTGACAGGATGCCGGCCGCGTCGTTCCAGTGGGCGAACAAGCGGCTGAACTCGCTGCCGCCCTGGGGCGGTGGTGTGTCGCCGAAGGTGAGGGCGGCGGCGGGATTGCGCATCAGCAGCTCACCACCGTCCAGCCCGAACACGGCGATGCGGACCGACGTGTGTTGCAGCGCCTCGACGCCGCGCAGCATGGCCAGGTCAGCACCGCCCCCGAGCGAGTCGGCGGCGAACAGCATGACCTGACGGCGGTCCGGCGTGCGCATGCCGCGCGAGACCAGCATCACCGTTGTCGGTTCGCCCTTGGGGTAGAGCGTCCACATCTCTCGGACGATCTTTCCTTGGGCATGGTCCGCCGCGGTGACAGCCAGGCGCTCCTGCACGGCGTCACCGTGCTCCGTGAAATCCCGGGACAGGAACTCCTCCGCGCTGTCGGCATGCCAAAAGCGCAGCGCCGCGGCATTCGCCCACAGGTTGCGCTGGCGTTGGGGGTCGAAGACCCAGAGTGGGACATCGAGCCAGTCGTAATGGCTCAGGCTGGCGAAATCGAGGAGCATTGGGCGTCGTGGGCGAGCCCGGAATTGTCACATCTCGTGACGTCTCTAACCGTGAAGTCCTGCGCGTGAAGCCTCGGGCGCTGGGTCGGCGAGCGCGTCGCGGTAGGCATGCCAGCTCGCATGCCCCAGCCAGGGGCCGACGACAAGCAGGCCGGCGAAGAAAGGCAGCATCGCCAGCACAACGAGTCCGCCCAGCAGCACGGCCCAGAACAGCATGACCAGCGGTTGCGTCAGGCACAGCTTCAGGCTGGCCAGACCGGCGCTGACGGCATCGGTGTCGCGGTCCAGCAGCAACGGCATTGCGATGACGCTGATGCCATAGATCAGCCCCGCGAAGACCGCGCCGACGGTCAGGTAGGCGGCGATGAAACCGAGGTGGTCGGCGCTGAGCAGCTTGGCCAGCGAGCCGGCGAAATCCGGCATGCCGTTGAAGGTGACCGCGAAGACAATCAGTGCCGCTCGCCCCCACAGCATCTCGAGGATGAGCAGCACGAAGCCGAAGATGGCGATCTGCCGCACGTTGGCCAGCCAGGCGCCCAGCGCATCCTCGATGCTGGGCCGCTCGCCGCGCTCCAGCCGCAGGCTGACCTGGTAGAGGCCCAGGCACAGCAGCGGTCCGAGCAGCAGGAAGCCGGCGCACAAAGCCAGCGTGTAAATGGGCGCGTGCCGGAACACCATCAGCACGGCCAGGCCCATCAACGCAAAGCACGCGCCGAAGAAGGTACCGATGGCCGGCGCCCGGCGCAGGTCGGCCCAGCCGAGCCGCAGCCACTGCAGCGGCGCCGACAGCGGCAGCCGCTTCAACCGCGGTCCGAGCTCGACCGTGGGTTCGGGAACGTAGGGGACGTAGCCGGGTGGGTCAGGTGCGGCGGACACGGCGGAGTTCATCCAGGATCAACAGGATGGCGCCGATGGTGATCGCACTGTCTGCGACGTTGAAGGCGGGGAAATACCAGCCGCCCGCGTGAACCTGGATGAAGTCGACCACGTAGCCGTGGATGGCGCGGTCTATGACGTTGCCCAAAGCGCCGCCCAGGATGAGCGTCAGCGCCCAGGCGAACACTTTCTGGTGGCCGTGGCGGCGCAGCATCCAGGTGATGAAGGCCGCCGCGGCCAGCCCCAGCCCGAGGAAGAACCAGCGCTGCCAGCCCGAGGCCCCGTGCAGGAAGCTGAAAGCCGCGCCGTAGTTGTGGGCGCGCACCAGGTCGAAGAAGCTGGTGACGGGGTGGACGTCACCCAGCCGGAAGGCGCCGATGATGAGGATCTTCGTGAACTGGTCGGCCACGATGATGAGCGTGGCGATCAGCAGCCACTGCAGCAGACCGGCGTTGGACGCGTTCTTGCCCGCCATCGTCAGGCCACCTTGCGGACTTCGCCCGCGCCATAGAGGTTGCTCTCGCAGCGGCCGCACAGCGTCGGATGCTCCGGGTTGCGACCGACGTCGGCGCGGTAGTGCCAGCAGCGCTCGCACTTGGCGTGGGCGCTGGGCGTGACGGTCACGCCGAACTCCGCCGCCGACACCAGCTTGACCGCCGACGTGATGAACACGAAGCGCAGGTCGTCGCCCAGGCTGGCGAGCAGGGCCTGGTCCTGCTCGTTGACCTGCAGCACCAGTTCGGCCTGCAGCGATGCGCCGACGGCGCCGGTCGTGCGCACGGCCTCGATGGCCTTGTTGACCTCGTCGCGGATCTCGTGGATGCGCTGCCACTTGGCCAGCAGGTTGGCGTCGGTCGCGCCGAAGTCCCAGTAGGTTTCAGTGAAGATGCTGTCGCCCTTGGCGAACACGGCCCAGGCCTCCTCGGCGGTGAAGCTGAGGAAGGGTGCCATCCAGCGCAGCATGGCGTGCGTGATCTGCCACAGCGCGGTCTGCGCCGAGCGGCGGGCCAGGCTCTTCGGCGCCGTCGTGTAGAGGCGGTCCTTCAGCACGTCCAGGTAGAACGCGCCGAGGTCTTCGGAGCAGTAGACCTGCAGCTTGGCGACGACCGGGTGGAACTCGTAGCGCTCAAAGTGCGCCAGGATCTCTGTCTGCAGCTCGGCCGAGCGGGCCAGCGCGTAGCGGTCCACCTCCAGCAGCTCGGCCGGCGCGACGGCGTCGGCGGCGGGATCGAAGTCGCTGACGTTGGCGAGCAGGAAGCGCAGCGTGTTGCGGATGCGGCGATAGCTGTCGACGACGCGGGCGAGGATCTTGTCGTCCAGGCCAAGGTCGCCGGAGTAGTCGGTCGCGGCCGTCCACAGGCGCAGGATCTCGGCGCCGTACTTGTCGGACACCGCCTGAGGCGCGACGACGTTCCCCTGCGACTTGCTCATCTTGCGGCCCTGGCCGTCGACGACGAAGCCATGGGTCAACAGGCCCTTGTACGGCGCACGGCCGTAGAGGGCGCAGGCGATCAGCAGCGACGAGTGGAACCAGCCGCGGTGCTGGTCGTGGCCTTCGAGGTACAGGTCGGCTTCCGGCCCGGTCTCGTGGGCGGCGCCCTTGTGGCTGCCCTTGAGCACGTGCTCGAAGGTGGAGCCGGAGTCGAACCAGACATCCAGGATGTCGTTGCCCTTGGTGTACTGCGCGGCCTCGGCGCCCAGCCAGTCGGCCGGGTCGAGCTTGGACCAGGCCTCGATGCCGTGCTGCTCGACGAGCTGGGCGGCGCGCTCGATGAATTCCAGCGTGTTCGGATGCGCTTCACCCGTGTCCTTGTGCAGGAAGATGGGCAGCGGCACGCCCCAGCTGCGCTGGCGCGAGATGCACCAGTCGGGCCGGCCGGCGATCATGTCGTGCAGGCGGGCGCGGCCATTCTCGGGGTAGAAGCTGGTCGCCTCGATGGCCGCGAGCGCCGTCTTGCGCAGGCTCTGCGGCGCCTTGTCGGTCGTGAACAGGCCGTCGCCTTCGTCCATGCGGACGAACCACTGCGCCGCGGCGCGGTAGATGACCGGCGTCTTGTGGCGCCAGCAGTGCGGGTAGCTGTGGGTGATCTTGCTTTGCGCCATCAGCCGGCCCGCATCCAGCAGCGCCTGCGCGATGACCGGGTTGGCCTTCCAGATGTGCTGGCCGCCGAACAGCGGCAGGTCGGCGGCGTAGGCGCCGTTGCCCTGGACCGGGTTCAGGATGTCGTCGAAGGCGAGGCCGTGGGCGACGCAGCTCTGGAAGTCGTCCAGGCCATAGGCGGGCGCGGAGTGGACGACACCGGTGCCATCGTCGGCGGTGGCGTAGTCGGCCAGATACACCGGGCTTTCGCGGTCGTAGCCCGGGTGGACGTGAGCCAGCGGGTGCTTGAACTTCAGCAGCTCCAGCTTGCGGCCTGGCACGACGGCGACGACGCTGCCTTCCAACTGCCAGCGCGCCAGGCACTTCTCCACCAGCGCCTCGGCGACGACGAAGTAGCCCCTGGGCGTGTCGACCAGCGCGTAGGGCAGCTCGGGGTTCAAGTTCAGCGCCTGGTTGGCCGGGATGGTCCAGGGCGTCGTCGTCCAGATGACCGTGAATGCTTCCTTGGCGAGCGGCGCGACGCCGAAGGCGGCGGCCAGCTTTTCGGGCTCGGCGCTCAGGAAGGCCACGTCGACAGCCGGACTCTGCTTGTCGGCGTACTCGATCTCGAACTCGGCGAGTGACGAGCCGCAGTCGAAGCACCAGTACACGGGCTTCAAGCCGCGGTAGACGAAGCCGCGCTCGAACATGCGCTTCAAGACGCGGATTTCGCCGGCCTCGTTGGCGAAGTTCATCGTCTTGTACGGATTTTCCCACTCGCCCAGCACGCCCAGCCGCTTGAAGTCCGAGCGCTGGCCGTCGATCTGCTCGGTGGCGTAGGCGCGGCTCTTGGCCTGCACCTCGTCGCGCGGCAGGCCGCGACCGAAGGTCTTCTCGATCTGGTTCTCGATCGGCAGGCCGTGGCAGTCCCAACCGGGGATGTAGGCCGCGTCAAAACCGGCCAGCTGCCGCGCCTTGACGATCATGTCCTTGAGGATCTTGTTGGCGGCGTGGCCGATGTGGATCTGGCCATTGGCGTAGGGCGGGCCGTCATGCAGAACGAATTTCGGCTTGCCGCAGCGGGCGTCGCGAAGCCGCTTGTACAGGCCTTGCTCCTCCCAGGCCTTGACCCAGCCCGGTTCGCGCTTGGGCAGGTCGCCGCGCATCGGGAAGGGCGTGTCGGGCAGGTTGAGCGTGGAGCGGTAGTCCGGGGTGGTCATGGCGTGCGGCCAGACGGAAGGTCTGGCGGTTCGGAAGCGGGGAGGGCGGAGCGAAGAGCGGCGGGGGGCGCCGCTTCAAATTCGGTCGCGCGTGGTCTGGCGGCTGACCTTGGCGTGGGTGGCCAGGAAGGCGCGTGCTGCCGCAGTGTCGGCAGCGATGGCGGCGGTGAGCGCCTCCAGCCCGTCGTACTTGGCTTCGTCGCGGATTTTGTGCAGCAGTTCCACGTGGGCGAGTTTACCGTAGCCCCCCTCGGCCCCCAGGTGCCAGGCCAGGCAATGCACCTCCAGCAGCACGCGCCCGGCGTCTTCGACGGTGGGTCTGTTACCGAGGCTGGCCACGCCCGGCAGCGGCTCGGGCGCCAGGCCGTGGACGAGCACCGCGAAGATGCCGTGGGCGGCGGGCTTGTCGTGGCCGAAACGCAGGTTGAGCGTGCGGAAGCCGTCTGCTGCGCCGGGCGTGCTCTCGCCGAGCTGCCGGCCGAGCTTGCGCCCGTGCGTGACGTGGCCGGAGATCGTGTAAGGGCGACCCAGCAGCCGGGCCGCGGCCGCCATGTCTCCGCGTGCGAGCGCCTCACGCACCGCGGAGCTGCTGACGCGCAGGCCGTGGACCTCATAGCTCATCATGCGGGCCACGTCGAAGCCGCGGGCGCGGCCGGCGGCGTCCAGCGTCGCGTAGTCGCCCTGGCGCTTCGCGCCGAAGCGGAAGTCGTCACCGACCAGCACGTACCGGGCGCCCAGGCCTTCGACGAGCACCTGGCCGATGAAGTCCTGCGGTGGCAGGCCGGCGAGTGTCTCGTCGAAGCGCAGGATGACGACCTGGTCGATGCCGCAACGCTCCAACTCGCCGAGCTTGTCCCGCAGCGTGGCGATCCGGGATGGCGCCAGTTCCCGCTTGCCGGACTTGGCGGCGAAGAAGTCGCGCGGATGCGGCTCGAACGTCAGTACGCAGGTCGGCAGGCCGCGGTGGCGAGCCTCGGACTGCAACAGCGCCAGCATGGCCTGATGGCCGCGGTGCACGCCATCGAAGTTGCCGATGGTCAGCGCGCATGCGGGCGCTATACCCGGATGGTGGAAGCCTCTAAAAACTCGCATGGACCTCATTGTCCCCACACGTCGGCGGGGCTGGCGATCCAGCGCCACTCGCCAGGCTTCAGGTCATCCGGCAAACGCAGTGCGCCGAACTGCGGCCGGTGCAGGCCCTCCACCCGGTTGCCGACTGCGGCGACCATGCGCTTGACCTGGTGGAACTTGCCTTCTATCAACGTCAGCCTCAGCAGCGTCTCGTCGACGATCTCGGCCGCCTCGGCTTTGCTGACCTCGGGCGGGCGCTGGAACTTGCCTTCGGGCTCGCGCAGTTCGACACCGGCGAGCAACTGCTCGGTCATGGCTGCCGTCAGCGGGTGTTTGCAGCGGGCCTCGTAGACCTTGGGCACATGGTGCTTGGGCGACGTGAGCTGGTGGATCAGCGTGCCGTCGTCCGTCAGCAAGAGCAAGCCGGTCGTGTCCTCATCGAGCCGGCCGATCGGCTGTACGCCGCGCTCGCGCAGCGGCGCGGGCAGCAGGCTCATGACGCTCGGGTGGTGCTTGGGCTTTTGCGAGCACTCGTAGCCGGCCGGCTTGTTCAGCAGGATCAGCGCCTTGTCAAACCAGGGCCACTCGGTGCCGGCAACGGTAAACCGCAGCCCGGCCGTCTCGAACTCCGCATCCGGGTCGTCGACGATCTCGCCGTTGACAGCGACTTCGCCGTTCCACACAAGGCCGGTACACAGCCGGCGAGTGCCGAAGCCCTGGCTGAACAGGATCTGGGAGAGACGCTGCTTCAAGGCTTGACCTGGGATTTCATGGGTTGGATGTCACCGCAATCGGCGCCCAGCCAGCGGCCCTCGCCGCTGATGCGCATGGTCTCGGTCTTGCCCTGGCTGGGGCGCCGCACCGTCACATCGTTCGTGAAGCCTTCGCTTCCTTTCAGCGTGACGGTTGCGTCGCCCTCGGAGGCGGGGTTGGTGCAGACGAAATGGGTCTGGATGACGTTGCCGCTGCGCTTGACGTCCTGCGTGCAGTTGCCCTGGTTGGTCATCGGCGCGATGTTGCGTTCGGCTTGTTCCTTCGTGACGCAGGTCCGGACCGAGAGCGTGCCGCCGTTCATGTTCACGCTGACGCCCCGCTGGGCCATCATCTGTTCCATCAGCTTGCGCTGATCGGGCGGCATGTTCTCCATGGCCTTCTGGGCCTGGGCCATCTGCGCCTGGTGGGCGGCGTCGAGCTGGGGCGTCTGCTTGAACTCCCAGAGTCCGGGCTTCATCGTCTGGGCCTGCGCAGCACCGGCCAGGCCGGCGACTAGCAGCACAACGGGGAATTTCATCGGCAACCTCCATGGTCGGGCGAACAACCCGGGAGTGTCCCGCATCCGGCGGTGCGTCTGGCGCAGGTGCGTCGCCTTCTCTCGAGCCGCGGGCCGAAAAGCAAGAAGGCACTCCGAGGAGTGCCTTCTTGTGGGACGGTATGCCGGATCAGGCGCTGGCCTTCACCTGGCGACGGCGCAGGCCGGCGACACCCAGCAGCGCGACGCTGGTCAGCGCCAGCGTGGCAGGCTCGGGCGTCTTGGACGTCGTGCCGCCGCAGACGCCCTTGGAGTCGACGGTGCTGGTGCACTTGGTGCCGGCCACGGAGTACAGCTTGAAGTAGTCGCCGCCGTTGTCCAGGCTGCCTCGCGATTCGGAAGCCGTCTGGCTGAAGCCCGAGTTGTAGGCACTGATCAGCCACCAGCTCGACGTCTTGCCGGATGAATTGACCAAGTTGTACGGATTGCTCGTGTCGGTGACCATGTCGCCGTAGTTGCCGACCAGCTCCCAGCCCGCCATCGCGGTGGAGGATTGGCCGACCAGCGGCGTCGGATTGCCCGTAGGCGTGCCGGTTCCGGTCCAGCGGAACAGGGAGACGTCGACCTGCGTCTGGCCGTTCTGCACCAGCGACCAGCCGCTGCCCAGGCTAGAACAGCTCTGGTCATTGGCCAACGTCTTGGAGGCCTTGGTTGTCGAGTTGTAGCAGGTGCCGTTGGACGTGTAGCCCAGGCCGATGCTGGTCAGCACGGTGCTGGCGCCGAATTTCAGCAGCACGGCTTCGGTGTTGCCGTTGTTGTCCAGCGCATGGTTGGGCGTCTGGCTGCCGTCCGAGCTCATGCCCTGGCCGTTGTACTGATACCAGCTCAGCGACGCAGCCGTCCAATTGCCGTTGACGGCGCCGGTCGACGTGTTGTTGGTGGTGTAGACCCCGCTCAGCGACAGCGTCGGGTCGCCGCCGTTGGTGCCCGCGAGGTTGGTGACATTGGTCTGATCGAAGGTCCACACCGCGTGGGCGCTCGTCGACAGCAGTGCGGCGCAGGTGCCCAGGGCCATCAAGCTCCAGCGGATGTTTTGAATCTTCATCGTTGTTCCTTTGTTCGGTCGCCGGGCGGCGGAAGTCTCCGGCAACTTATTAGCAAAGCTGATGCCAGCGACGAAACTCTTTGCCGCACAAGGAGTTGCAATTCATGCCCCGCCTCGATGCACCAAATTGTAAGAACGACCGACACGCCGCCAAGTGACCCGAGCCCCCTCAGTTGAGGGTCGCGAGCAGCTGCTTGGCGTCGGCGGCCGTGGCGAATGTCGCACCGTTGCGCAGTGCAGCATTCAGCTCTTCCCGCGCTTCCGCCTTGCGCCCTGCATGCGCCAGCACCGCGGCGAGGTGGTAGCGGATGTCCGGGTTGTCCGGTGCGCGCAGGCGGGCGTCGCGCAGCAGCTGCAAGGCACGGTCGGAGCGTCCGGCTTGATGGCTGGCCCAGCCGGTGGTGTCGAGGAACACCGGATTGCGGGGGGCCGTCTTCAGCGCCTGCTCGGCGGTGTCGGCGGCGCCGGTCGCGTCCTTCAGCTCGAGGAGGACGTTGGCCAGGTTGTTCAATGCCTCACCGTTGTCGGGCCGGCCTTTCAGCAGCGTTTCGTACTGCCGGCGGGCGCCGGCGAAGTCATGCGCGCGCACCAGCAGCTCGGCCAGCGCATTGCGAACGGCTACGTCGCCCGGCGCCTTGCGCAGCCAGGCCTCGCCCAGATCGGTGGCCACCTTTTGTGCGGCGGCGTTTCCCTGCGCGGCCTGGACGCGCATCAGCCGCGTCAGCGTCGTGGACGACTTGTCGATGTCGTGCGCCTTGCGCAGCGAATCGACCGCCGCAGCGCCCTGGCCGCGGCGCAGCGCCACTTCGGCGAGCAGGTTGTAGCCAAGCGCTGACTTGGGATTGGCATTGATCACCTGCTGGGCGCGCTGCTCCGCCGACGCCAGATTCCCCTGGGCCAGCTCGACGCTGGAGGACATGGCCAGCGATGCCGGATCGTCGGGCGTGCCGCTGAGGGCCTTCTCCAGCGAGTAGGCGGCGCCCTTGAGGTCCTGCGCCTGCACTTGCAGACGGGCGACTTCCACGAGGCGAGGCGTGTCGAACGCAGCGCGGCGCGATGCGTTAGTGAGGCTGGTCCGCGCGCCGGGGGCATCGCCGTTGGCCAGCTGCGCCGCGGCGTAGGCCTGCAGCGCGTCGGCGTCCTCCGGCGTCTTGGACAACAGCACCTTGGCCGCCTCCATCGCTCGCGCCGGCTGGCCCTTTCGCAGGTGCCAGGCGACGAGCGCGAAATTGATGCGTGTCTCACGGGGGCCGCTAGCGGAAGCGGCGCTGTCCAGCCATTTCAGCGCTTCGTCGTCCTTGCCGCGCAGCTCGTTGACGACAGCCAGCTCGAACAGCAGGTCGACGTTGCGCTCGTCGTTCTTCAGTGCGGCGCGAAGCCGCTTCTCCGCGGCGTCGTAGTTGCCGGAGAGGGCATCCAGGCGGGCCAGGCCCAGCTGAGCTTCAAGCTGGCCGGGGTCGAGCTTCAGGGCCTTCTCATAGCCGGCGCGGGCGCCGGCGTAGTCCTTTGCCTGGGCCTTGGCATAGGCTTGCACCATGACAACGGTCGGGTTGTCCGGATTGGCGCGCGCCAGCGAGTCGGCCACTGCCAGGGCCTTGGCCGGCTGATTGGCGCGCAACTGCACGGTGACGAGCGCCAGACCCGCGTAGGTCTGGCGCGGGTCGGCCTTGTAGGCCTTTGCGAGCTGGTCTTCTGCCATGGAGGCCTGGCCGGACTGCAGCAGCGACAGCCCCAGCGCCGTGCGGTACTCCGGGGCGTCCTTGGCCTTCAGGGCGTCCTGCATCAACTGCGTGGCGCGGGCATGGCGGCCCTGGCGCATGTGGGCGTTGGCCAGCATCAGTAGGGCCTGGCCGTCGCCGGGGCGCGCCTTGACGTAGGCTTCCAGAAGTTCGACCGCACGGTTCACATTCGGTTCGGCGAGTGCGATCTGCGCCAGCAGCTTGGTCAACGGGCTGCCGGGCTGCTGCCGCGAAGCGAGTTCGAGGAAGGGCTTGGCCTTTTCCATCTCGCCCAGGCTGTAATGCGCCAGGCCGTTGAGCATCAGCAGCTGGGTGCGGTAGCGGATGAACTCGATGGGCACCGGGTCCAGCAACTCGGTGATGCGCTTGAGCGCCGCCTTGGACGCCGGCAGGTCGCCGGCGCGCTCGGCCAGCACGGCGCGCAGGTAGGCGCCGCGCGGGTCGTTGGGCTTGAGGCGCTGCAGCTCGTTGACCTCGGCCAGCGCGTCCGCGTCGCGATTGAGGTCGACGAGCAGGCCGGCGCGGGCAAGGTGGGCTTCGGCATGCCGCGGCTGAGCCTTGATAGCGCGCTCGTAGCCGGCCAGGGCCTGGGTGGCCTGGCCATTGGCGTGGTAGATCGACGCCTTCTGGTAGAGCGCCTCACCGTTGTCGGGCGCCAGCTTGAGCGCCTGGTCCGCGGCGGCTGTGGCTTCAGCGAACTGTCGGTTGCGCAGCCGCAGCGGCACTTCGGCCACCCAGGCGTTGGCGTCGTTGGGGTTGACGGCGCGCGCGTCCATCACCGTGGCCAGCGCCGCCTTGGTGTCGCCCATGTCGGACTGGGCCAAGGCGCGCTCCAGCAACAGCTGCTGCTGGACGCCGGGCGGCAGGCCGGCGGGCTGCAGGCGAGGGTCTTCCAGCGTCTGCGTCTGCTTGCCCTGCGCATTCAGCGCCATGGCCAGCGGAACGACGACCTCGGCGCGGTTGACGCCTAGGCGGATCGCCTCACCGAGCTGGAACTCCGCGGCCGACGGCTGGCTGTCGGCGAGCAAGGCCTTGCCGAGCAGTACATGCACCGGCAACTGCGTCTTGTCGGCCTGCAGCGCGTTCTTCAGCTGGATGATGGCGCCAGCGACATCGTGCTTCTCGTAGCGCTGCAACGCGTCTTCGTAGAAGCGCGAGGCTTTGGTGGCGCCATCCTCGGCCGCCCCGGCCAGCGGTGCGGCGGCAATCAGCAGGGCGGCCAGCAGGCCGGAGAACGAGGCGGAGGGACGTGTCATCGAGGCGGGCCGGCTGGGAAGGCGCCGAATTCTTGCAGAACGCCCCCACGTTGATCAGTAGCGCAAGTCCAGGGTCATGACATCGTTCTCGCGCCGCATCTGGAAACGGCTCAGGAAGCTGTTGCCGAGTAGGACATGGTTCATCTGGCCGGGGATGACGATGGCGGTCACGTCGCGGACTTCGACCTCGCCGATGCGGATGCTCATCAGCTGGATCATGTAGGCCGGCACGGCACCGTTGGCCGTCTGCGTCATGACGCGCCGACCGTTGGCGTAGCGCAGGCCAAGCCGCTCGGCCTCGATCTGGCTGATCGCGACGCTGGTGGCGCCGGTGTCGAGCAAGAAGCTGGTGGTCTGGCCGTTGATCAAACCGCTCGTCGTGAAATGACCGCCGGGGCCAGCGGTCATGACGATCTGGCGCACGGTCGGCCCCGCGGGTGCCAGCCGTGCGGGAGAGGTGCCGAGCGCCAGGCTCTGGCGACGGCCGGCCACCTCGATGACGGCATGGTCGCCCTCCAGCGCCACAAGGCGCACGCCGCGGGCCGAGGCGCCCACCTCCAGCGTGCGCGGCTCGCCGTCGATGATGAGCAGCGCGGCGCGCGAACCCAGCATGCCGTTGAGCTGCACCTGCGTCGGCGCCGGCTGCGCGATGGCTGCCCCGAGTGCCGGCAGCAGGAACAGGCAGGCGCGGCGATGCATGATCAGTCGCGGAAGTTGTTGTAGTTCAGCGGCGTATCGCTGAAGCTCTTCTTCAGGTGGGCGATTGCCACCTGCAGGTCGTCGCGGTTCTTGCCCGTCACGCGCACCGTGTCTCCTTGGATGCTGGCCTGGACCTTGAGCTTGCTCTCCTTGAGCGAAGTCACGATCTTCTTTGCCAGGGCGGCCTCGATGCCTTCCTTGATCTTGTAGACCTGGCGCACCTTGTCGCCGCCGAGCTTGTCGACCTTCTCGGCCTTGTCGAGGAAGCTGATGACGACGTCCTGCTTGGTCAGCTTGCCGTACAGCACGGCCTCGATCTGCTCCAGCTGGAACTCGCTGTCGCCGGTCGCGTGGATCTCCTTGTCCTTCTCCTTGAGCTCGACCTTGGCGCCGGTGCCCTTGAAGTCGAAACGGGTGCCAATCTCCTTGATGGCGTTGTCCACGCCGTTGCGGATCTTGACGTGGTCGGGTTCGAGGACGGTATCGAAGCTGGGCATTTGGAGTGGTCGGTCTGTGCGTCTGCGAAAATTTTGCGGCTTGCGCGCCGCGCAACACCTAAAAGTGTCCCATGTCCATGCCCTCAGAGTCCCCCTCGAACGCAGTGCCCGCAGGTGTGCCGATTTCCCTTCGCATCGAGGAGGACGTCAATCTCAGGCCCTACAACACCTTCGGCCTGCCTGCCGTGGCGCGCCGGCTGGTGCGAATCCGTGAGGCGGCCGACGTGCGCCGCGTCGTGGACCACCCGGAACTGGGCCGCGCGCCGAAGTTCGTGCTGGGCGGCGGCAGCAACCTCGTGCTGACGAAGGATGTGGAAGCGGTCGTGCTGAAGGTGGAGATCCCCGGCATCCGGCTGCTGGAAACGCGCGACGACGCCTGGATCGTCGAGGCCGGCGCGGGCGTCGTCTGGCACGACCTGGTCTGCTGGACGCTGGAACAGGGCTTCCCCGGGCTGGAGAACATGGCGTTGATCCCCGGCACCGTGGGGGCGTCGCCGGTGCAGAACGTCGGTGCCTACGGCATTGAGGTCAAGGACCGGCTGGAAGCAGTGGAGGCGATGGATCTCGTCACTGGCCGGCCTGCGCTGCTGCCGGCCGAGGTCTGCCGCTTCGGCTACCGCGACAGTGTCTTCAAGCACAGCGGCTTTGGCGGTCTGGCTGGCAAGAGCGTCATCACGCGCGTGCGCTTCCGGCTGCCGCGGCCCTGGCAGCCGGTGCTGGGCTACCTGGAGATCGAGCGCAAGATGGCCGAGACGGGCGTCACCCATCCGACGCCGCGGCAGATCTTCGACTGGGTCTGCGCCATCCGCCGCGCCAAGCTGCCCGACCCGGCAGTCATCGGCAACGCCGGCAGCTTCTTCAAGAACCCCGTCGTCACGGCCGAGCAATGCCGCGACATCATCGGCCGCGACCCGGGCATCGTGCACTACCCCATGCCGGATGGCAGCGTGAAGCTGGCTGCGGGCTGGATGATCGACGCTTGCGGATGGAAGGGCAAAGCCGTGGGAGGTGCGGCGGTCTACGACAAGCAGGCGCTGGTGCTGGTCAACAAAGGCGGCGAGGCGCGCGGTGCCGAAGTCGTCACGCTGGCGCGGGCCATCCAGGAGAGCGTCTACGGGCGCTTCGGCATCCGGCTGGAACCCGAGCCCGTGGTCGTCTGAAGCTGGAGCCGGCGCATCGATGCGCTGTCGGCCACGGTGCGCCGTGCGGAGCCGGTTGACGCCGGATGGCGGCGCGTCCGCTAACGCGTCTTCGAACTGCCGGCCGGGGAGGGCACGTTCCAGCCACCGACGGAGCAGCTCAAGACACTTGGCAGCGACATCGTCGTGCCGGTCGAGCAGCAGTGCTGCGCGACGAACGCCGAGCTGCGGGCGGGGCTGAAGCAGGTCGCCGACGGCGGCGGTGAGGGGCTGGTGCTGCACCGGGCGGACGCGCCTGTCTCATCACGTCGCAGCGGCCTGCTGCTCAAGCTCGAGCCGCTGGCGGATGCTGAACCGTCGTCGTCGTCCAGCTCGGCGCGCTGGATCTGCAGACGCCGGAGGGCGTTCGTTTCAAGCTGGGCACCGGCTTCACCGATACCCAGCGTCGCGACCCGCCACCCATCGGCGCGACGGTCACCTACCGCTACCGCGACTTGACGCCGACACGGAAGCCGCGGTTCTCGAGCTTCCTGCGCGTCGCCGAGGCGTTTTGGTCAGTTGGGGACAGCGCTACTCGCTGCGTTCGATGGTCTGTCCCGCAAGAGCTCTAGCCTTCCAGCTTCGGCAGCCCGCCACCCGCCAGCAGGCCGGTGCCGGTGTAGATGCCCAGCTTGGCGCGGGTGTCGGTGATGTCCAGGTTGCGCATCGTCAGCTGGCCGATGCGGTCTGCCGGGCTGAACGGGGCGTCCTCGACCTTTTCCATCGACAGCCGCTCAGGCGCGTAGGTCAGGTTGGGGCTCTTCGTGTCCAGCAACGAGTAGTCGTTGCCGCGGCGCAGCTCGATCGCCACCTCTCCGGTGACAGCGCGGGCCACCCAGCGCTGGGCGGTCTCGCGCAGCATGATGGCCTGCGGGTCGAACCAGCGGCCCTGGTACAGCAGGCGGCCGAGCTTGCGGCCGTTGTCGCGGTACTGCTCGATGGTGTCCTCGTTATGAATGCCGGTGACGAGGCGCTCGTAGGCGATGTGCAGAAGCGCCAGCCCCGGGGCTTCGTAGATGCCGCGGCTCTTGGCCTCGATGATGCGGTTCTCGATCTGGTCGCTCATGCCCAGGCCATGGCGGCCGCCGATCTTGTTCGCCTCGGCCAGCAGGGCCACCGGGTCGCGGTACTCGACGCCGTTCAGCGCGACGGGCACGCCTTCCTCGAAGCGCACCGACACCTCTTCGGCCTTGACGACCACGTCCTCACGCCAGAAGGCCACACCCATGATGGGGTTGACGATGCGGATGCCGCTGTTCAGGTGCTCCAGGTCCTTGGCCTCGTGCGTGGCGCCCAGCATGTTGGAGTCGGTCGAGTACGCCTTCTCCGCGCTCATCTTGTAGGCGAAGCCCTTCTCGGTCATGAAGGCCGACATTTCGGCGCGGCCGCCCAGCTCGTCGATGAAGGTCTGATCCAGCCAGGGCTTGTAGATCTTCAGCGCCGGGTTGGTCAGCAGGCCGTAGCGGTAGAAGCGCTCGATGTCGTTGCCCTTGAAGGTCGAGCCATCGCCCCAGATATTGACGCCGTCGGCCTTCATCGCGGCCACCAGCATCGTGCCGGTCACGGCGCGGCCGATGGGCGTCGTATTGAAATAGGTCACGCCAGCGGTGCTGATGTGGAAGGCGCCGGCCTGCAGCGCGGCGATGCCTTCATGGACCAGCTGCGCGCGGCAGTCCACCAGGACGGCCTTCTCGGCGCCGTACAGCATGGCCTTGCGCGGGATCTCGTCGTAGTCCGGCTCATCGGGCTGGCCCAGGTTGGCCGTGTAGGCGTAGGGCAGGGCGCCCTTGAGCTTCATCCAGTGCAGCGCGGCAGAGGTGTCGAGGCCACCGGAGAAGGCGATGCCGACCTTCTGGCCGACGGGAACGGATTGCAGGATCGTGGACATGGTGTGTTCTTCTCTCAAGCGACGAGGTGTTGCCACTCGGGGTGGCGCTGGATGTAGGCGTGAACGTAGCTGCAGGCCGGCTGCACTCTCAGGCCCTGGCCCTGGGCCCATTGCAGGCCGGCTTCGACGAGGTGGGCCGCCAGGCCCTGGCCCTGGTACGCGGCTGGTACGCCGGTGTGGACGAAGGCGACCCGGCCGTCACCCAGCTGGTAGTCCAGCACGCTGACCGGCGTCGTCGGCAGCGTGAAGCGCTGGCGCTCGGGTTCATGCCTCGGCGTCATGCGGTGGGTGCCTTCAATGCGACGGGGTGGATCTCGACGTTGGCTTCGGTCGTCGAGACATAGATGCTGCCGTCCTGGATGCTGATCTGCAGCTGCATGCTGCGCGCGGCCAGCTGGGCCAGCGCCTGCGACTGTTCGGCCGGGATCTGCCAGACGGCCAGCTTGGGCGCGCGGGTCAACTTGCTCTCCAGATTGCGCCACCAGACATCGGTGCTGCTGGCAAAGCTGTAGACGCTGACGCGCTCGCTGCGGCCGTGCGCCTTCATCAGCCGGCGGTCGTCGGGCTGGCCGAGGTCGATCCAGTGGACCACGTCGCCGGTGAGGTCCAGCTGCCAGAGATCGGGCTCGTCCACGTCGGACAGTCCCTTGGTGAATTCGAGCCGACCGCGCAGGTCGTCGGCCGGCACGTTGAGCGCGTACGCCAGCACGCGGATCATCAGCCGCTCCTCGGTTTCGCTCGGGTGGCAGGCGAGCGTGAGGTTGTGGTCGCCATAGACATGGCGGTCCATGTCGGCGATCTGGAGCTGGGCTTTGTAGATGGTGGCTTTGAGCGCCATGGACGAGGTGGTAACCAAGGGCAGCCGAGGATTATCGGCCGGAAGCCTCGTGGCTATCATCCTGCTTCCCGTTCCGAACCTTCGCAACCCGGTTGCGCCCTCTTCATGAAACGCATTCTTCTTCCGCTCGCCCTGGTCATCGCCTTCTCCGCGCACGCTCAGGTCGCCAACAATCCCAAGGCCAAGGTCGATCCGAAGAACAACAAGGTCGCCAATCCGGTCGTCGAGAAGCCCAAGGCCAAGCTGATGTCGCGCGACGAACTGCGCGCCTGCATGGACCGCCAGGAAGCCAACGCCAAGGAGGCCGAGGCCATCAAGGGCGAGCAGGCCGCCTACAAGACCAGTGCCGAGCAGCTCAAGGCCGAGAAGGCCGAAGTCGAGGCTGGCGAAGCCGCACTGGCCAAGCAGGTCACCGAAGTGCGCGCCGAGAAGGACGCCATCCTCGCTGAGCATGCAGCGCTGACGGCCGAGGCGCCCAAGCTCTCGAAGAACGATTTCAAGGCTCGCAGCGACGCCTACCAGGCCCGCACGACGGCCTTCAACGCGCAGTTCGAGACCGTCAAGGCCGCGGACGTGGCGCAGGGTGCCAAGCGCAAGGCATTCGGTGACAAGGTCGACGCACTGGATGCCCAGTTCAAGGCCATCGAGGAGCGCCAGGAGAAGTACTTCGACGCCAACGACAAGTGGAAGGCTGAGTGCAGCAACAAGCCCTACGACGAGAACGACGAAAAGGCCATCCGCAAGGAAAAGGCCGCCGCCGCCAAGTGATGGCTTGACCAGAGCCGACTGCATGCGAGGGCCGCTTCCGGCAGGATGCGGCCCTTGCTGTTTCTGAAGGACCCCGCATGAGCACCAACCCGCTGCTGCAGGACTGGACGGGCCCACACGGCCTGCCGCCGTTCGCCGACATCCAGCCGGCGCACTTCCCCCCGGCCTTCGATGCGGCGCTGGCCGAACATCGCGGCGAGATCGAGACCATCGCCAGCCAGGCCGAGCCGCCGACGTTCGACAACACGCTGGCCGCCTTCGACGCCAGCGGCCGGCTGCTGACGCGGCTGGAGCACCTCTTCTACACGCTGGCCGCGTCGGCCACATCGCCCGAGCTGCAGGCGGTGCAGCGCGACCTCGCTGCGCCACTGGCCGCGCACAACAGCGCCGTCTACATGCACGCGAGGCTGTTCTCGCGTGTCGATGCGCTGTTCGAGCAGCGCGAGCGGCTGGGCCTGACGTCGGAACAGCAGCGGCTGCTTGAGCGGGTGCATCTGGACTTCGTCCGCGCCGGTGCCCGGCTGGCGCCGTCAGCACAGGTGCGTTACGCGGCCATCATGGCGCGGCTGGCCGAGCTGAACACCCGCTTCGCGCAGAACGTGCTCGCGTCGGAAAACGGCTACCAGCTGCGGCTGACGACCGAGGACGAGCTGGCCGGCCTGCCGGGGTTCGTCCGTGCGGCAGCGCGGCAGGCCGCTGTCGAACGCGGGTTCGGCGAAGGCGTCCACGTCGTCACGCTGTCGCGCTCGCTGATCGTGCCTTTCCTGACCTTCAGCGCGCGCCGCGATCTGAGAGAGCAGGCCTGGCGAGCGTGGGTGGGCCGGGGCGACGGCACCGGCCAGGAGGACGCAGGCGACAACCGCGCTCTCTGCCGCGAGATCCTGCAACTGCGCGCCGAACAGGCGCGGCTGCACGGCCATGGTTGCTATGCCGACTTTGCGCTGGAGGACACGATGGCGCGAAAGCAGGACGCCGTCATGAGTCTCCTGGAACGTGTCTGGCAACCGGCGCTGGCGGCGCAGGCGCGCGAGCGCGAGGCGGTGTTGGGCGCAATGGCGACGTCCGGCGCGACGCATGCGCTGGAGCCCTGGGATTGGCGCTACTACGCGGAACAGGTGCGACGTGCGCGCTTTGAGCTGGACGAGGCCGAGGTCAAGCCCTACTTCCCGCTGGAGCGCATGGTGGCAGCGATGTTCGACTGCGCCAGCCGCTTGTTCGGCCTGCAGTTCAAGCCGCGCGCGGACATCGCCGGCTACCACGCCGATGTGAAGGCTTACGAGGTCTTCAACGCCGACGGTTCGCTGCGCGGCCTGTTCCTGCAGGACAACTTCGCACGCCCGCCCAAGCGCAGCGGCGCGTGGATGAACGCGCTGCGCAACCAGAGCGGGTACTTAGGCCCCCGTTCGGCGAGTACACCGACCGCCCCTCGCGGTGGCGAAGCGGCCCTTGGGAGCGGCCCGGCGGGCGGCTTCCGGCTGGGCGTCACGCCCATCATCCTGAACAACAACAACTTTGCGAGGGGTGCGGCGGGTGAGCCGACGCTGCTGAGCTTCGACGACGTCCGCACGCTGTTTCACGAGTTCGGCCACGGCCTGCACGGGCTGTTGAGCGATGTCGAGCACGAGCGCCTGGCCGGCACGCAGGTGCTGCGCGACTTCGTCGAGCTGCCGTCGCAGCTTTACGAGCACTGGATGGCCGAGCCCCAGGTGCTGAAGAAATTCGCCCGCCACTGGCAGACCGACGAGCCGCTGCCCGACGCGCTACTGGCCAAGCTGCAGGCCGCGCGCCAGTTCGGCCAGGGCTACGAGACGCTGCGCTACACGGCCAGCGCCATCGTCGACATGGCGGCCCATGCGCTGCCCGAGGCGCCGGCCGATGTGGTGGCCTTCGAAGCCGACACGATGCGCCGCTGGGACCTGCCGTCCGAGGTGGGCATGAACCATCGGCTGACGCACTTTCAGCACCTGTTCAGCAGCGCCGGCTACGCAGCCGGCTACTACGTCTACCTGTGGGCCGAGGTGCTGGATTGCGATGCGTTCGACGCCTTCGTCGAGGCGGGCGACGTGTTCGACCCGGCCGTCGCGGCCCGGCTGCGAGAGTGCATCCTGTCGGCCGGCAACAGCGTGGAGCCGGGTACGGCCTTCCGTGCCTTCCGGGGCCGCGATCCGGTGGTCGAACCGATGCTCAAGGACCGCGGGCTGCTGCCGGCCTGATGCCGGATGCCGGCTATTTCAACCCGCCGCTGAGGAACTGCTGCAGCCGCTCGCATTGCGGGCGCAGCAGCATCTCCTTGGGGTTGCCTTCTTCCTCCACGCGGCCCTGGTGCAGGAATAGGCAGTGGTTGGACACCTCCCGCGCAAAGCCCATCTCGTGCGTGACGACGACCATCGTACGGCCCTCGGCGGCCAGGTCGCGCATGACCTTGAGCACCTCGCCCACCAGCTCCGGGTCCAGCGCCGAGGTCGGCTCGTCGAACAGCATGACCTCGGGGTCCACCGCCAGCGCGCGGGCGATGGCGACGCGCTGTTGCTCGCCGCCGGACAGCTGCGCCGGGTAGACGCCGGCGCGGTGCGCCACACCGACGCGGGCCAACAGCGCTTGGGCGCGCTCGACAGCTTCCGCCTTGGATTTGCCCAGCACGTGGACGGGTGCTTCCATGACGTTCTCCAGCACCGTCATGTGCGCCCAGAGGTTGAAGTTCTGGAACACCATGGCCAGCCGCGCGCGCCAGCGCTGCAGTTGCTTCGCGTCGGCGGCCTTCAGGCTGCCGTCGCGATCCCGCGTCAGCGTCAGTGCCTCGCCGCCGAGGCGGAGCTCGCCTTCATGCGGCTGCTCCAGCAGGTTCAGGCAGCGCAGGAAGGTGCTCTTGCCGGACCCGGAGGAGCCGATCAGCGTGACGACGTCGCCGCGCCGCGCCTGCAGCGAGATGCCCTTGAGCACCTCGCGGTCGCCGAAGCGCTTGTGGATGTCGGTGGCCTGCAGTTGAAAGTCGCTCATGGCGTCACCGCGCTCCCAGCAGCTTGCCGGTGCGCCGCGCTTCGTGGCCAGCCACCTTGGCGACACGCATGCCGGCGTTGGCGAAGCGCAGGAAATCGCGCGCGAAGAACAGGCCATCGACGGGGCTCTTCAGCTCGGTGACTTCGGCGGTGATCGGGTCGATGACATGCGCTAGCACGTCGCCGGCCTTCACTTCGCTGCCCACGTCCTTCAGGAAGGTCAGGACGCCGGGCTTCGGCGCCGTGATGGGCATGCTGCCCGCCAGCGGCCGGGCGTCGCCCATGGCCTCGGGCAGCGCCGGCCTGTCGCCGCGGATGAGGCCGCGCCAGCGCAGGAAATCGACGATGCGCCGGGCGTCGTCCGCAGCCAGCTCGTGGCTCACGTCGGTCGCGCCGCGCAGCTCCACTGTGGCTGACAGGCAGGCCTGCGGGATAGGGAAGCGGCCACCGAAGTGTTGCTGCCACTTCCACCAAACCTGCGAGCAGGCTTCGTCGAAGGGGTTGTCGCCCGAGTCCTGCGCCAGCAGCGTCAGGCGAGCGCCGAGGAAGCGTGCCAGCGGCTCGCAGTCGGGCCAGCAGGGCGTCTCGGTGTAGAGGTGCATGACGGCTTGCGCGTCGCAGTGCAGGTCCAGCACGATGTCGGCGTCACAGGACAGGCCCATCAGCGTACGGCGCTGCGACTGCAGCTCGGTCTCGACGGGGGAGGCCAGCACCGCGGCCTTCAGCGCGCGGCGCAACAGCGCGACGTTGGCCGCCGGATCAGGCCCCAGTTGCGGTTCGACGGCGGCAGCTACCGTGGCGATCTGGTCGGGATAGTGGCGGTTGAAGTTCTCGCCGGTCGTCAGCTCGAAGCGGCCCAGGTGGGCATGCAGCATGAACTGGCTGAGGCCGATGGGGTTGGCCATCGGCACCAGCACGATATCGCCGCAGACCTGGCCGGCGTCGTCCAGCGCGCCGAGCTGCTGGCGCAGGTGGTGGGCGACGAGCATGCCGGGCAGTTCGTCGCCGTGCAGCGATGCCTGGATGTAGGCCTTGCCGGCGGAAGACGGGCCCGGCTGGCCGTAGTGCAGCGAGACGAGCTCGCGCTGCGTGCCAGGGGCTGGGGAGAGCAGGGGATGTCGGAGGAATTGCATGTCAGCGGCGCCCGACCGCCCGAAGGCGCCGGCGCGCCCCCTCGGGGGGTAGTGACTGGAAGGAAGATGAGGGCTTCATGGCTAGCGGGACATCATCGGTTTGAGCCAGCGGTTCTCGGCCCAGCGGAAGGCGCCGACCAGCGTCAGCGTCAGCGCGAAGTAGAAGGCCCCGGCCGTGATGAAGGACTCGAAAGGCAGGTAGAACTTGGCGTTGACCTCGCGGGCGGCGCCGGTCACATCGAGCAGCGTGACGACGCTGGCCAGCGACGTGCCGTGCAGCATGAAGATGGCTTCGTTGCCGTACGCCGGCAGCGCGCGCCGCAGTGCCGCGGGCAGCACGATGCGACGCAGCATCAGGCCGCGGCCCATGCCGAGTGCCTTGGCGGCCTCGATCTCGCCGACGGGCAAGGCGCGGATGCTGCCGGCGATGATCTCGGTCGTGTAGGCCGCCGTGTTCAGCGTGAAGGTGAGCCAGGCGCAGAAAGTGGCGGACGATAGCCACGGCCAAGCCCAGCTGTCGCGCACGGCCTCGAACTGCGCCAGCCCGTAGTAGCAGAGAAACAGCTGCACCAGCATCGGCGTGCCGCGGAACGCGTAGGTATAGACCCAGACGGCCCGCGACGGCCAGCCGCGCGAGACGGTGCGCACGAGGGCCAACGGCACCGCAAGCGCCAGGCCGCAGACGAGCGACAGCACCAGCAGCTTCAGTGTGACGGTCAGCCCGGAGAGGTACAGCGGGAAGTTCTCGCCAATGGCTTCGAAGTTCACAGCCGGCCCTCCTTCACGCCGATGGCCAGACGGCGGTTGGCCCAGCTGAACACCAGCTCAGAGACGCTGGTGAACGCCAGGTAGATCAACGCCACGGCCAGATAGAAGCTGAAGGGTTCACGCGTGTTGCCGGCTGCCTGCTGGCCGCGCGTCATCAGGTCGGACAGGCCGATGACCGACACGATGGCCGTGCTCTTGATCAGCACCAGCCAGTTGTTGGAGACCCCCGGCAGTGCATGCCGCAGCATCTGCGGCAGCGTGATGCGCCACAACACCCGACCTGGGCTCATTCCGAAAGCCAGGCCGGCCTCGCGCTGGCCCGGTGGCACGGCCAGGAAGGCGCCGCGGAAGGCCTCGGCCAGGTAGGCGCCGAAGATGAAGCCGATGGTCAGCACGCCGGCCACGAACGGGTCAATGTCGATGTAGTCCTCATGGCCCAGCATCGGCGCGACGGTGTTCACGGCCACCTGGCCGCCGTAGAACACGAGAAGCATGAGCACCAGGTCCGGAACTCCGCGAATCAGCGTCGTGTAGGTGCCCGCCACCGCGCGGGCTAGGCGCGAGCGGGACAGCTTGGCCAGCGCGCCGAGCAGCCCCAGCACAGTGGCCACGCCCAGTGAACAGAGCGCCACGCCTAGCGTGACGGTGGCGCCTTCGAGCAGGCTGGGAAGAAATCCGTGCAGCAGCATGATCAGCGCAGCGAAACGAGGTCGAAGTTGAAATAGCGGTCGTTCAGTGCCTTCAACGTGCCATTGGCACGCAAGGTCGCCAGCGCGTCGTCAATGCGGTGCCCGAGCGTGTTCGCGTCGGCCTTGCGCAAACCCACGCCAATGCCTTTACCGTAGTAGCGCTCGTCGCGCCCGAAGTCCGGCCCGACGAAGCCGAATCCGCGGCCGCCGGCCTGGTTCAGGAAGCCGAACTGCGCGATGACGACATCCACCAGCGTGGCGTCCAGCCGGCCGGAACGGAGGTCCAGGAAGGCCTGGTCCTGTGTGGCGTAGCGCATCACGTGGCTGTCGCGGAATTGCTCGGCGAGGAAACGTTCATGCACCGTGCCGCGCTCGACGCCGATGCGCCGGCCCTTCATGCCGGCCGGTGTCGCCTCCAGCCGCGTGTCGCTGCGCATCACCAGGCGCACCGGCGAGAAGTAGTAGGGCGCCGAGAACGCGATGGCCTGCTGCCGCTCGGCCGTGATGGACATCGAGGCCATGATCGCGTCGATCTTGCGGGTTTTCAGCGCCGGCACGAGGCCGTCGAAATCGAGGATGACCGGCACGCATTGCACGACCAGCCGCATGCACAGCGCCTGGGCCAGGTCGATCTCGAAGCCGCGCAGCTGGCCGTCGGTACCGATCTCGCTGAACGGCGCGTAGCCCACCGCGAAACCGATGCGCAACCGCTGCGGCGCCACCTGACCGAGCGCCACCGCGCCGACAAGCGACAGCGGGGCGGCAACGGCGAGACGGCGGCGCATCGACGCGGGTCAGGTTCAGCGGATCAGGGCTTCACGCGGGGCGAGAGGTCGTAGTCGAAGTAGCGATCCGCCAGCTTCTTGAACGTGCCGTTGGCCTGCAATGCGTCGATGGCGGCGGTGAACTTCTTGCCCAGCGTGGCCTCGTCGGCCTTGCGCATGCCCACGCCGGTGCCGACGCCGAAAATCTTGTCCTCGATGTTCGGGCCGACGAAGGCGAAACCCTTGCCTTCGGGCTTTTTCAGGAAGCCGAAGTCGGCGGCCGGGGTGTCCATCAGCGTCGCGTCGATGCGCCCGCTCTTGAGGTCCAGGAAGACCTGGTCCTGGCTGGCGTAGCGCACGATCTCGCTCTGCGTGAAGGTCTTGACCGCATAGGCCTCGTGTGTCGTGCCACGCTGCACGCCGATCTTCTTGCCCTTCAGGCCGGCGGCGGTCGGCTCGAACTTCGTGCCGGCCTTGGCGACGAAGCGGGCCGGTGTGTTGTAGTAGGGCTTGGAGAAGGCAATGACCTTCTGTCGTTCCTCGGTGATCGCCACGCTGGCGAAGATCGCATCCACCTTGCGCGATTGCAGCGCCGGGATGAGGCCGTCGAACTCCTGCTGCACCAGCGTGCATTGGGCCTTCATTTCCGCGCAATACGCCATCACGAGATCGATCTCAAAGCCCTTGAGCTTGCCGTCGGGACCGATCTCGGAGAAGGGCGGGTAGGCGCCTTCGACGCCGATGCGGATCTTCTTCCAGTCGGGGGCCTGGGCCTGGGCCATCGAGGCGGCCAGGGCCAGCGCCAGCGCAAGGGTTTTCTTCATGCGGGAGACCTTTTGGGTGTGTTCAACGGGTGACCTGGGGTAGCCAGTCGCGCAAGGCCGCAAGGGTAGCAGCCGGGTCTTCCTCTTGCGGCACATGGCCCAGCTCCGGGAAAACCACCAGCCGGCTGCCCGGGATGGCCCCGTGGAACTTTTGGGCCCAGATCGGCGGGATGAGCCGGTCCCTGCCGCCCCAGAGGATGAGGGTGGGCACGTGGAGGTCGGGCAGCCGCTCGACGGGGCCGGGCACCATGTGGTCCAGCCGCTGCACGAGCGCCACGCGGTTGCCTTCGCGCAGCGTCAGCTCGTAGTAGCGGTCGACGAGCGCGGCCGTCACGCGGTGCGGGTCGCCGTAAACGTCCGTGACGCTGTCCTCGATGGCACGGCGCGGCAGCACCCAGCGCATCAGCTCGCGCACCACCGGCATGCGCGCGAGCCGGAAGCCCAGCGGCAGCGACTCGGGCACGAACTCGTAGCCCATCGCATCGATCAGCACGAGACCCGCGACCTGCTGCGGCGCCGCCAGCGCCAGTTGCCAGGCCACCTCGCCCCCCAGTGAGTTGCCCACCGCGATGACGCGGCCCACGCCCAGGCGGGCCAGCACCTGCCGCACGAAGGCGACGTCGCGGGTGACACGGTAGTCGCCATCGGCGCTTGGGCCGGTGAGGCCGAAACCCGGCAGGTCCAGGCTGATGACCCGCCGCGTGGGGGAGAGCCCGGCGGCCCAGGCTTCCCAGGTGTGCAGGCTGGCGCCGGTGCCGTGGATCAGCAGCAGCGGCAGCGGGTCGCTGCTCGGCCCCTGGTCGCGGACGTGGACCACGCCGCCGTCCACGTCGATGAAGTCCGAGGGCGGCGGTGCCCAGCGCGGCACCAGACTGTCCAGCGAGCGGTCCGGCGCCTTGCTGACTGCGAAGCCGAGCGCGGCCAGCATCAGCAGGATGCCCAGCGCCTTCAGCGCGAGATCGCCGAGGCGCGGCTTCACGCGACGGGGCGGAGGTCCGGCGCCAGCGATTCGCGCTCGTCGAAGACGAAGCAGCCGCCGTGGTAGTGCTTGCCGCCCGTCTCCTCGAAGTACTTCAGGATGCCGCCGTCCAGCTGCCAGGCCTGCAGGCCTTCGGCCTCCAGCACCATGGCCGCCTTCTCGCAGCGGATGCCGCCCGTGCAGTAGCTCACCACCGTCTTGCCGGCCAGCTCGTCGCGGTGGGCGGCCAGCGCCCCGGGGAAGTCGCTGAACTTGTGCAGCCGCCAGTCGATGGCGCCGTCGAACGCGCCGTGGTCCACCTCGAAGCCGTTGCGCGTGTCGAGCATGACCACCTCGCGCCCGTCGTCGTCATGCCCCTGGTCCAGCCAGCGGGCCAGCGTCGCCGGCGGCAGCGCCGGCGCGCGCGGCGCCTGGTCCGGGCGGACGGTCGGCCGGTTCATGCGGATGATCTCGCCCTTGACCTTCACCTTCAGGCGCTGGAAGGGCTGGGTGTCGCTCCAGCTTTCCTTGGGCGTCAGCGTGGCGAAGCGCGCGTCGGCGCGCAGCTCATCGACCCAGGCGTTCACGGCCCCGGCCGGCCCGGCCAGAAAGAGGTTGATGCCCTCCTCGGCGATCAGCACGGTGCCCTTGAGCCCGAGGGCGTCGGCCCGCGCATGCAGGCGATCCCGCAGCGCGGCCGTGTCGGCCAGCGAGACGAAGAGGTAGCAGGAGATGTTGAGGATGGAGCCAGACTGCATAACTCCCGAATTATCGAGGCGGTCGGCATCTTCGCGGGTCGAGTGCCGGGCTGCCCCAAGCCGGCCGCCTGACGATGTGCTAGCGGGCCACACCCGCGAGCGTCGCGGCCCCCTCGCACGAGGGGCGCCAATCAATCTGCCCAACGCGAAGCAATCTCCCGCACGCGGTCCACGCACGCCTCCAGCGCCGCAACGATGCCCGGGTCGAAATGCGTGCCGCTGCCGTCGCGGATGAAGGCCAGGGCCTGGTCGTGCGTCATCGGCGGCTTGTAGGGGCGCTCGCTGATCAGCGCGTCGTAGACGTCGGCCACCGCCATCAGCCGGGCGGCCAGCGGGATGGCCTCGCCGATGAGGCCGTCGGGGTAGCCAGTGCCGTCCCATTTCTCGTGGTGGTGCCGGGCGATCTGCTTGCCGAACGTGAGCATCAGGCCGGCGTCGTCGCCCAGCCGGTCGATGGCACGCTGCAGCAGGTCGGCACCGTGCTCTGCGTGCGTCTTCATGACGCGCCATTCGTCGGCGGACAGCTTGCCTGGCTTCAGCAGGATGCCGTCCGGGATGGCGACCTTGCCGATGTCGTGCAGCGGGGCGGCCTTGGCCAGCTCGTCGATCGCGAAGTCGGTCAGGCCCACCGGGCCTTCGGGGCGCGCGGCCAGCCACTGCGCCAGCGTGCGCACGTACTCCTGCGTGCGCTGGATGTGGTTGCCGGTGTCCACGTCGCGGAACTCGGCCAGGCTGACCATGACGAACAGCGTCGTGTCGCGCAAGCGCTCCACCTCGCGGCGGCGCGCCTCCAGCTCGCCGCTGAGCTGCGCGTTGTGCCGTAGCAGGTGGTCCTCCGCCAGCTTCAGCTGCAGGTGCGTGCGCACGCGGGCCAGCACGGTGGTGGGGTTGAACGGCTTGTGGATGAAGTCCGCGCCGCCGGCCTCGAAGCCGGCACTTTCGTCCTCGGTGCGGGTCAGCGCGGTCAGGAAAATCACCGGCACGCGTCGCGTCGCGGGGTCGGCCTTCAGCAGGCGACAGACCTCGTAGCCGTCCATCTCCGGCATCATGACGTCCAGCACGATGAGGTCCGGCGGCTGCCGGCGGCAGATCTCCAGCGCCTTGTGGCCGTTGACGGCCAGCTGCACGCGGTAGTCCGGCTTGAGCACCTGCGCCAGCAACGTCAGGTTGGCCGGCGTGTCGTCGACGACGAGGATGGTGGCCTGCGGTACGGCGAGGGTCTCGGTCGGCGTCATGGTCGATGGTGGTTGTCGCCGCGCAGGGCGGCCAAGGCCTCGTCGAAATCGAAGCGCTGCATCGCGCCCGCCAGCGCCTGGGCCTGAGGCTCCGGCAGCATGTCAATGAAGGCGGAGGCGTGCTGCTCCCATAGCGTCAGTGCATGGCTGTCGGCCTCGTTCAGCAGCGTGTCGAGCTGACTCATCAGCGTGACGGTCTCGTCGGCGCTGAAATTGGTGTCCTGCGGCGTCGCCATGACCTCCACCGCGAGAGGGCGCTCCAGGTCCAGCAACCGGCGCAGCGTGTGCGGCAGCAGCGGCTTTGCGCACATCGCCTGTGCACCCCGCCGCAGCGCACGCTCGCGCAGCACCGGCGTGTCGAAGGCGCTCAGCAGTGCGATGCGCCGCACCCGGGGCGGCCCCACCTCTGCCAGCTGGCGAAGCAGCTCGCCCCCCTCCATATCGGGCAGCACCCAGTCCACCAGCATCAGGTCGTGCGGGTGGTCGTGGGCCGTGCGCGCCAGTCGACCCAGTGCATGGCTGCCCTGCGTCATCACTTCGAGTTGCGCGGCCGGGGCCAGCGCCTTGACGAGCGCCAGCAGCGCTTCGTGGCCGGCGCTGTGCGGCGCCTGCACGACCAGCACGCTGTGCACGTTGGCGCGGCGCTGTGGCGGCAGTTCAGGGCAGGGCGGCAGCGGCAGCAGCAGGTCGAAGGTGCTGCCGCGCCCGGGCGTGCTGCGTGCCGTCAGCGTGCCGCCCATGCGTTCGGCCAGGGCCCGGCAGATCGCCAGGCCGAGGCCCGTGCCGCCGAAGCGTCGCGCTGCGCCCGCTTCGGCCTGCGCGAACGGCGAGAAGAGCCGGCCCATCTGTTCGGCCGACATGCCCACGCCGCTGTCCCGCACGCTCAGCCGCCAGGCGCCACCCGCCTCCAGTGCGGCCGTGAGCCTGACGTGGCCGGCCGGCGTGAACTTGACCGCGTTTACGAGCAGCTCCGTGAGCAGTTGGGTCAGCCGCGTGATGTCGCCCCGGCGTGCACCCGCCTCGGCCAGCAGCTCGGGCGCGGCGATGTCGCAAAGCAGCTCCAGCTGCTTGGCCTGGGCGGCCGGCCGCACGGCATCGATGGCGCTGGCCAGCAGCTGTTCCAGGCGCACCGGCTCGCTGGCCAGCTGCAGCCGTCCGGCGTCGAGGTCGGCGTAATCGAGCAGGCTGTCGATGATTTGGATCAGCGTCTCGCCCGCATGGGCCACCTCCTGCAGCTGGCCGCGCTGCTCGGCCGTCAGCCGGCCGCCGAGCAGCAAGCGCGTCTGGCCCAGCACCGTGTTCATCGGCGTGCGGATCTCGTGGCCGATGTTGCCGAGGAAGTCGGACTTGGCGCGCGAGGCCGCCTCTGCCGCCTCGCGTGACTGTTCAAGCTCCGCCATGCGTGCCTTGAGAAGGTCGTCCGCCGTGGCCAGCCCGCGTCCGGCCGGCGCCAGCAGCAGCAGCCGCGCAAGCTGGCCCGACAGCCCCCACAGCGCCAGGCAGAACATCAGCTGGCACAGCGCCAGGTTGGCCAGCAGCGGCCAGGCCTCCACCAGCCACTGCGGCGGCGCCCCGGCGAAACGCAGCAGCGTGGGCGGCGCCATCATCAGCGCCAGCATGCCCAGTGCGATGGCCAGCGCCTGGCGGGCCGGCCAGGTCGTATACAGCAGCAGGCAGCCCCCCAGCGTCCACGGCGTGAGGCTGGCCAGCGTGTAGAGGCTCGGGCCCGGGTCCGGCCGCCCAGTGAAGGCGAGCATCCCGAGCGTGAAGTACAGCGCCAGCAGCGTGACGCCGCCACGCTGCCAGGCCTGCAGCCGCTGCGGAAAGCGCCCCACGCCCCACGCCATGGCCGTGAAGGCGATGGCCAGCAGCGGATAGGCGATGCGGTCTTTGGGATCGATGACGTTCAGGAATTCCTCGCTGGCCCACGCGGCCAGCGCGGACGCGACGATGACGCCGAACAGCCAGCGCGTGCCGACCGGCCCGACGATGATCAGCGTGCGCCCGGCCGCCATCAGGCAGCCCCTTCCGCCGCGGGCAGCGCGGCCAGTGCGGCGTCGAAGTCCAGTTCGGCCAGCGCCTGCTGGAGCCGGGCCGTGGCGGCGTCATCGAGGTCGCAGTGGCTGCCATGGGCCTGCCACCAGTCCAGCGCGCGGCTGTCGCTCTGGCTGAGGAGCTGGCGCAGCTCGGCCAGGTCGCCGCGGCCGCGCGAAACGGCCGCCGGCGCGGCGCCGTGGGTCTTGAGCACCTCGTCGACTTCGGCCAGCAGCGCGGTCAGTGCCGACTCAGCGCGGCCCAGCAGCGTCATCGCGCCGCTGGCGTCCGCAGCCGCGGCGCTGCGCTCGAGCGCCAGCGCCAGCCGGTGCAGGTCCTGGGCACCGAGGGTAGCCGCCAGACCCTGCAGCGTGTGCGCGGCGCGGCGCAGTTCTGCCCACTCGCCATCGGTCACCCAGGCCACCCAGGCCCCCAACCCCTCGGCGTATTGCGCGGCAAAGCCCTGCAGCGTGCGCCGGTACAGGGCCACCTGGCCGTCGAACTGGCGCAGCCCCGCGGTCATGTCCAACGCGGGTGTTGCGGGTTCCGGCATGGGGGCCGGCCGGTAGCGCTGCAACTCGCGGACGAGCCGCGCGACGTCCAGCGGCTTGGCGATGTGCCCTTGCATGCCGGCCTCCAGGCACTGGGCACGTTCCTCGGCCAGCGCGTGGGCCGTCATCGCCAGCACCGGCAGGTGCTCGAAACCACGCAGCTGGCGCAGCCGGCGTGTGGCGCTGAGCCCGTCCAGCACGGGCATCTGCAGGTCCATCAGCACCAGGTCGTAGGCCTGGGCGCCGGCGGCCTGGAGCTTGTCCAGCCCTTCCTGTCCGTCACCGGCCACATCCACCAGCGCCCCGCGTCCGCTGAGCAGTCGCAGCGCGATCTCCTGGTTGACGGGGTGGTCCTCGACGAGCAGCACGCGCAGCCCGGCCAGCGATTCGGCGTCGGCGCCTAGCGGCCGTTCAACCTGGGCATCGCCCAGCAGCCGGCGCAGATCGGCCGCCAGCAACGGCTTGGTGCACAGTGCGCGGGCGCCGAACGCGCGCGCCTGCGCGGGGCCATCGTCCAGCGTGGGCGTGCACATCACGGCCACCCTCAGCCCCGGGTGGTCACGGCGCAGGCGGGCCAGCAGTTCGGCTCCGGTCGGGCCCGGCCCGGGCAGCTGCCAGTCCACCAGCAGCCAGGCGAAGGGCTGCCCGGCCCGGCGGCGCTCGTCCAGCGCGCCCAGCGTGGCTTCCACAGTCGCCGCCGTGCGCACGCTGGCGCCCAGGCCCAGGTGCCCCAACAGCTCCTCGGTGGAAGTCCGGCTGGCCGCGCGAGCGTCCGCGAGCAGCAGCGGCCGGGGATTTAGGAGGGTGGGGGGCCGGGCTCCGGCATCCATCGGCAGCGCCAGGCGGATCTCAAAGCAACTGCCTCGCCCGGGCTCGCTGCGGACCTCCAGGCGCCCGTCCATCAGCTCGACGAGGCGGCGCGTGATGACCAGGCCTAGGCCGGTGCCTCCGTAGCGGCGGTGGACGGAGGCATCACCCTGCCGGAACTCGCGGAACAGCCCGGCGATCTGCTCGGCGTCCATGCCGATGCCCGAGTCCTGTACGCGGATCACCAGCGGCACGCGATCGCCCACGGCACCCAGGTCGACGTCCAGCGTCAGCTGCACCTCGCCGGCCGGCGTGAACTTCAATGCGTTGGACAGCAGGTTGACCAGCACCTGCTGCAGCCGCAGCGCGTCGCCGCGCAACTGGCCGTGTGCACCCAGCAGGCTCGCATCTGCCCATCGGCAGACCAGCGCGACGGCAGGGTTGGCGTGCATGGGGCGCACCAGCTCGACGGCCTGCGCGACGACGTCCTCCAGCCGCAGCGGCTGTGATTCGATCTCCATGTGGCCCGCCTCGATCTTGGAGACGTCCAGCAGGTCGTTGATGAGGCTCAGCAGCGTGCGCGAGGCGCTGTCGGCCTTGAGCAGCATCTCGCGCTGCTCGGCGCTCAGCGGCGTCTGCAGCGCCAGCTGCGTCATGCCCATGATGGCGTTCATGGGGGTGCGGATCTCGTGGCTGATCTGCGCGAGGAAGCGGGTCTTGGCCTCGGTGGCCGCACGTGCGGCGGCGATGTGGGCCTGCGCATGGCGATGACGGCGGCGCACCACCAGCACGCACAACACCGGCAGCGGCAACAGCAGCAGGTTGAGCGCCAGTGCGGCGTCGATCAGGTCGGCTCCGCCGCTGCGGAGGTTCAGCAGCAGGGCCAGCAGCGCCAGCAGCGCCGCGATGGCAAGCCAGAGGAGTCCGAGCGTGAGGGGGCGCTGGGGCATGGAGCGGTCGCGTGGAGCTGACCAATTATGGTGGGCGTGCTTTGCCGTCAGGTGCGACTAATGCACGCTTGCCGCCTGGGGAAAACCACCGTCTGCACAGCGCTGTGCGCGGGAATGCTGCGGTTATCCTGAAACGGCCATGCCGCTGATCCTCGTCGTCGACGACCAACCGAGCAACATCCACGCGCTTTATCAGCTGCTCGTGGACGATTGCGAGGTGTCCATGGCCACGAGCGGCGCCGAGGCGCTGGCCTTCTGTGCGCAGCAGCTGCCCGACCTGATCCTGCTCGACTTGCTCATGCCGGAGATGAGCGGCTACGAGGTTTGCGACCGCCTCAAGGCCGATCCGCGCACCCGCGCCATCCCGGTCATCTTCGTCACCGTGCAGGGCGGGGCCGCCGATGAGGCCGAGGGCTTCGCCCATGGGGCGGTGGACTACATCTCCAAGCCCTTCGTCGATGTCGTCGTGAAGGCGCGCGTGCACACGCAGCTGGCGTTGAAGCTGGCCTCCGAGAGCTTCGCACGCTCGCAGATCGAGCTGTTCCAGCGCGACAAGCTGGCGTCGGTCGGCCGCACGATCGCCGACATCGCCCAGGAGCTCAGCTCACCGCTGGGCAATGCGCTGATCTCCGCCTGCACGCTGCAGGACGACCTCGCGCAGTTGCGCAGCTCGTCCGTCGGAGGCGTCATGAAGCGTGCGGACCTCGACAAGCATCTGCGCGTCAGCGAGGAAAGCGTGTGCCTCGTGCTATCCAACCTGCAGCGCACGCTGTCCATCGTGGACTCCTTCTTGCAGTCGACGGCCGACAACTTCGGGGACCAGCGCTGCAGCTTTTCGCTGACGGAGCTGGTCCATGAGGTGGTGACGAGCCTGACCGACGTGCTGGAGGCGCATCAGGTGCGCTGCGAACTCGCTGCCGGTGACGACGTGCACCTGCTCAGTTTTCGCGGCGCGCTGGCCAAGGTGCTGACGACGCTGGTGCAGAACGCCGTCAAGCACGCCTACCGCGAAGCCGGTGGCGAGGTGCACATCCGCGTCAGACCGCTCGGCGCCGACCAGTTGACCATCACGGTGCAGGACCACGGTGTCGGCATGCCGCCGGCCACGCTCGGGCGGGTCTTCGATCCGTTCTTCTCGACGCGCTTCGGCCCCAACCGGCGGGAGCCGGGGCTCTACATCGTGCGCAACCTCGTCACGTTCGCGCTCGGCGGGCAGATCCAGGTCGAATCCACCCCCGGCGTCGGCACGACGGTGCGGCTGACGCTGCCGATGATTTCGCCCGAGGCGCGGCGCGCATCCTGATGGCCGTGACGCGTGTCAGGCTCGCACTGCTCGGAGGGCTCGCCCTGCTGGTGGCGCTGGCGCTGGCCGTTTACCTGATGCGCCAGCCTGCGATGAAGGATCGCGAACCCATCGTCATCGGCGTGCTGCATTCGCTCAGCGGGCCGCTGGCCACCGCCGAGGCCCCGCTGGTTGCAGCGATCCGGCTGGCCGTGGAGGACATCAACCGGGGCGGCGGATTGCTGGGCCGACGGGTCGAACTGCGAATCGAGGACATGAACTCCAACGCGAGCAAGCTGGCGCCCGAAGCAGCCCAGCGGCTGATCACAGAGCAGCGGGCCGTCGCGTTGTTCGGCTGCTGGAGTTCCGGCTGCCGACAGGTCGTGCGGCCGGTCGTCGAGTCCGCGAACCATCTGCTGTTCTACGCGGCGGCCCACGAGGGCATGGAGGTCTCGCCGAACATCGTCTACACCGGGCCGACGCCGAACCAGCACGTGCTGCCGGCCACGGACTGGGCGATGGGCCGTTTCGGGCGTCGCGTCGCGCTGGTCGGCACTGACAGTCTGTTTCCCCGACGTGTCAACGCGATGCTGCGCGAGTTCGTCCAGCTCCGGGGCGGCGAGGTGCTGGCCGAGCGCTATGTGCCGCTGGATTCAAAGGAGGTCGACGCGGCCGTCGCCGAACTGCAGGCCCTCAAGCCGGACCTGGTGCTCAGCACGATCAACGGTGACGGCAACCGGACGTTCTTTGATGCCATCGTGGCGGCCGGGCTGAGCGACCTGCCGCTGCTCTCCTTCACGGCCGCAGAGCCCGAGATGAGCGCGTTCGGCGGTGGTCGCCTGAGCCGGCATTTCACCGCGTGGAGCTATCTGCAGTCGCTGCCGGGCGCCGCCAACACGGAATTCCTTGCCCGCTGGCGCGAACTCAATGGCTTGCAGGTCCAGGCCAGCGACCCAGCCGTGTCGGCTTATCTCGGCGTCAAGCTGTGGGCGGCCGCGGTGCGCGAGGTGGGCAGCACGCAGATCGCGGCGGTCAATGCGACCGTCGTGCAGCAAAGTGTCAGCGCGCCTTTCGGCTTTGCCGCCATGGACGACGACACGCGGCACCTGTGGCGGCAGTTGCGCATCGCGCAAGTCCGGCCGGATGGCCAATTGGGCGAGGTGGTGCTGCTGGGCCGCCACATCCGCGCCTCGCCCTGGCCAAGCTTCCGCACGACCGAGCATTGGAACGAGCTGCTGGCGCGTTCGTCGGGAGACAAGCGTTGATCCCGGCAGCACCGCGTGTCGCCTGGCGCATCGGGCCGGCCCTGCTGCTGGGCTTCATGCTGCTGTCCATGCTGCCGCTGGGGCTGGTGGGATGGTGGCAGCTGGACAGCTTCGAGCGCACCCTGCGGACCACCGTCACCGAAGGGCTCGTCGCCATCGCCCGCAAGAAAGTGGTCGAGACCGACGAATACCTCGACGACGCCCAGGTCGACGCCCAGCTCACCGCTCAGGCGGCCGACACGCAGGCGCTGCTGATCCAGCGCCGCGACGCCCCGTCATCGCCGGTGCCGGCGGCGAGTCGCACCTTCTTTGAGCGGCTGTACGACACCGGCAAGTATGTGAACTTGATGCTGGTGCTGCCCGACGGTCGCATCGCCTTCGCGATGAAGCCGAACGGTGTGGACGATGTCGTCGCCCGGCTGGACGCCGCGGCCTTCCAGGGCAGCGACCTGATGGCGACCCACCAGCGCGCGCTCGGCCATCTGAATCCGCAATTCACGCAGGCCGTGAAGCTGCCCGGTTCGACAGCATTGACGTTGTTCCTCGTGCAGGCCATCGTCGCTGGCGACCGCGTGCTCGGCAGCGTCGTGCTGCAACTCCACCTGCCGCGCTTGCTGAGCGTCGCGACGGATCGCGCAGGCCTGGCCCTCAGCGGTGAAACGCTGCTGGTGCAGCGCAGCGGCGATCGCGTCATGCTCGTCAACGACAGCCTTCGGCTGCCGGCGGAGCAGGTGGAGCGCGCCTTCGACCTGAACGCGGCGGACGCCTTGCCGGCCGTGCGTGGCCTGCGCGGCGAGAGCGGCAGCGGGCTGATGCGCAACTACGCCGGCGTGGAGGTCGTCTCGTCCTGGCGCCAGCTGCCGGCGCTGGAATGGGGCATCGCCGTCAACATCGACGCCGACGAGGCCTTCGCACCGGCGCGCGCGCTGCGAAACCGGCTGCTGGTGGCGCTGCTGCTGGCGTTGCTGATGGCGCTGGGCCTGGCCCTGCTGGTCGGCCGCCGCCTGGTCGAGCCGGTCAAGCTGCTCAACGGCGCCGTCGCTCGTATCGCCGGCGGGCGGCTGGACGAACGGGCGCCGGTCTGCGGCTTCACGGAATTCCGCGAGCTGGCCAGCAACTTCAACCACATGGCGGACCAGTTGGTCCTCGAGAAGCAGCAGCTGGAGGCTCGCGTGGAGCAGCGAACCCGCGCGCTGAACGACAGCGAGCAGCGTTTCCGCGGCGTGTTCGAGCGTGCGCAGGTGGGCATCGCGCTGTGCGACGCCCAGGGCATCATCCTGGATGTGAACCAGGCCCTGACGGCCATGCTGTGCCGCACGGCCGACGATCTGCGCGGCGTGAAGCTGGCCGGGCTGCCCGACTTCCGCACCGGCCGCCAGCCGGGCGGAGAACTGGCGCGGCTGTCGACTGGCCGCGCGGAGCACGTGCGGTTCGAGCGCGGCTTCGCGCTGCCAGGCGGCGGTGAGCTGTTCGTCGACGGCAGCGCCAGCGCCATCCGCGATGGAGGCGGGCGGCTCGTCAACATCGTGCAGATGCTGATCGACGTGACGGAGCGCCACCGGGCCGAGGTCGACCTCGTGCGCGCCCGCGTCGCGGCCGAGGCCGCCAGCCAGGCCAAGAGCGACTTCCTCGCCAACATGAGCCATGAGATCCGCACGCCGATGAGCGGAGCGCTGGGCATGCTCAACCTGCTGCTGCGCACCGAGCTGACGCCGCGCCAGCACGACTACGCCGCGAAGGCGCGCACGGCGGCCCAGGCGCTGCTGGGCGTCATCAACGACGTGCTGGACTTCTCCAAGGTCGAGGCCGGCAAAATGGAGCTGGACCCGCACCGCTTCGACCTCGGCGAGTTCATGCGCGAGCTGGCCGTCATCCTGTCGGCCAACGTCGGCGACAAGGACATCGAGGTGCTGTTCCGCCTCGATCCGCGCCTGCCGAAGGCGCTGGTCGGCGACACGACACGTTTGCGCCAGGTGCTGCTGAACCTGGCCGGCAACGCACTGAAGTTCACCGAGCGCGGCGAGGTGGTGCTGGCGCTGACGCTTCTCGGCGAGGACGACGGCGTGGCACGCATCCGCTTTGAGGTCAGCGACACCGGCATCGGTATCGCGCCGTCCAAGTTGGAGATGATCTTCACCGGCTTCAGCCAGGCCGAGCAGTCGACGACACGCCGCTACGGCGGTACCGGTCTCGGGCTGGCCATCAGCCGGCGCCTCGTTGCGCTGATGGGCGGTGAGCTGGGTGTGGACAGCCAGCTCGGCGAAGGCAGCCGCTTTCATTTCGAGCTGTCGCTTGCCGAGGCGCCGGCCGAGGCGCAGCGGCGGCCGGTGATTCGCCCGGGCCTCAAGGTGCTGATCGTGGACGACAACCCGATGGCCCGCGACGTGCTGCACGACATCGGCGAAAGCCTGGGCTGGGACTGCGACCTGGCCAGCAGCGGCGAGCAGGCGCTGGCGATGGTCCACAGCGCCGCCGAGCGCGGCCAGCCGCGCTATGAGCTCATCCTGCTGGACTGGCGCATGCCGGGGCTCGATGGCTGGGAGACCTCGCGCCGCATCTACGACAGCCATGAGTCCGACGCGCCGGTCATCATCATGGTCACAGCCCAGGGCCGCGAACTGCTGGCCGAGCGCAGCGAGCAGGAGATCGCCAGCCTGGGGGGCTATCTCGTCAAGCCGGTGACCGCGTCGATGCTGCAGGACGCCGTGGCCGAGGCCACCAGTGGACAGCCGCGCCGTGGTCGGCCCGAAGGGCGTGAGCAGCATCTGGCGGGCATGCGGCTGCTCGTCGTGGAAGACAACGGCTTCAACCAGCAGGTGGCCCAGGAGCTGCTGCAGGACGAGGGCGCGGTCGTCACGCTGGCCGGTGGCGGCGTGGAGGGCGCGCACCTCGCGACCGTCAGCGAGCCGCCGTTCGACGCCATCCTGATGGATCTGCAGATGCCGGACATCGACGGCTTCGAGGCCACGCGGCGCATCCTGCAGCGACGGCCGGAGAGCCTCGTCATCGCGATGACGGCCAATGCGATGGAATCCGACCGGCTGGCTTGCCTCGCGGCGGGCATGCGCGACCACGTTGCCAAGCCGGTGGACCTGGAGCAGTTGGTGGCCTGCCTGCGTCGCCACGTGGGCCCGCGTCCGCAGCCCGCCAGCGTGGCGGCGCCGGCCCCTGCCGAGCAGTCGCCGCTGCTCGAGCGGGCCATTGCGCTGAAGCGGCTCGGCGGCCGGCAGGCGTTGTACGACCGGCTGGTGCAGTCGTTCGCGCAGGACGCGCCGGCCGAGATGGAGGCGCTACGGCGCCATGTGGCCCAGCGCAGCGCGCACGACGTGGTGCGCGTGCTGCACACGCTGCGTGGCCTGGCGGGCGCCGTCGGTGCGACGGCATTGGGCTTGATGGCGGGCGAACAGGAGGCCGCCGTGCGCGTGGATAGCCAGACGAAGGCCGCCGACCCCGACGCGTTGCAGCGTCTGCTGGACGCCACGCTGGCCGAGCTGGTGCCGCCGGCCCCGACGCCGACGGTGCCCGCCGCCGACGCGCTGGAAGCGCTGCGGCGACTGCGCCAGCTGTTGGTGGAGCGCAACATGCGGGCGGTAGACACCTGCGAGCTGCTGGCGCCCCAAGCGGAGTCGCTGGGACCGGAGTTCGCGACCTTGTCGGCCGCTGTGGCGCGGCTGGACTTCGTCCGCGCACTGAAGAGCTGCGATCAATTGCTCGAAAGCCTCAACCCCCGGTGAGGAAATGTCGGCCCGCGGCGTCGATGCGGTGCGGCTTACACATACAATGAGAATCATTCTCATCAATGGTCTTCTGCCGAGCCGTCGCCATGTCCGAGTCCTCCAGCCTTGCCGCCGCCCCTGCCGGGCAGGCGCTGACCGTCCAGCAGGTCAGCGCGCCGATGCATTCGCCGGAGTGGGCCGCGTGGCTATCCGACCTGGGCTTCCTGCCGGGCGAAGCGGTGCGCGTGCTGCGCCGCGGCGCTCAGCGCACGGGCAACCTGGTCGTGCGCGTCGGGCAGTCGACTTTCGCGCTGCGTCATGCCGAGGCGGAATGCATCGCCGTGACGCCGCGCCGCCATGACTGAAGGCGTCATTCACGTCCATCGGGGCGGCAAGCTTGTCGCCCTCGTAGGCAACCCGAACTGTGGCAAGACGGCGCTCTTCAACGGGCTGACCGGCAGCCACCAGAAAGTGGCGAATTACGCCGGCGTCACCGTCGAGCGCAAGGAAGGCCGCCTCGTTTCAGCCGCCGGCAAGGCATTGCGCCTGCTGGACCTGCCCGGCACCTACAGCCTGCATCCCCGCTCGCCGGACGAACGGGTCACCTGCGACGTGCTGGCCGGCCGCGCCAAGGGCGAGAAGAGGCCTGACCTTGTCATCTGCGTGCTGGATGCGACCAACCTGCGCCGGAACCTGCGCCTGGTGCTGGCCGTGCGTCGCATGGGGCTGCCGGTCGTCATCGCATTGAACATGGCCGACCTGGCCGCCCGGCGCGGGCTGAAGGTGGACGCCGCCGCGTTGTCCGCCCAGCTCGGGGTGCCCGTGGTGCGCACGGTGGCCATCCACAAGGAAGGGCTGGACGAACTGCGCACGCTGCTGGATGACCCCGCCGTCTGGGAGGCCGCCCATGTGGCCATCGCCGGCGAACAGCAGGTCGATGACCACGTCACCGTCAAGACACTGCTGCGCGCGTTGCAACTAGACGAGGAACTGCCCGAGTTGCCGAGCGACCGCGTGGACCGCGTGCTGCTGCACCCGGTGGCGGGCTCGGTCATCCTCGCGGTGCTGTTGTTCTTGTTGTTCCAGGCTGTCTTCTCGTGGGCAGAGCCGCCCAAGGACGCCATCGAGGCCGGCGTGGCCTGGGTGGGCAATCAGGTCGGCGTGCTGCTGCCGGAAGGCTGGCTGCGCAGCCTGCTGGTGGACGCCGTCATCGCCGGCTGCGGCAGCGTGCTGGCCTTCCTGCCGCAGATCCTGATCTTGTTCTTCTTCATCCTCGTGCTGGAGGAGTCGGGCTACCTGCCGCGCGCCGCGCTGCTGCTGGACCGGCTGATGGGCAGCGTGGGCCTGTCCGGCCGCAGCTTCATCCCGCTGCTGTCGAGCTTCGCCTGCGCCATCCCGGGCATCATGGCCACGCGGTCCATCTCCAATCCGCGGGACCGTCTCGTCACCATCCTTATCGCGCCGCTGATGACCTGCTCGGCGCGGCTGCCGGTCTACGCACTGCTCATCGGCGCCTTCGTGCCGCAGCGCGAGGTGGCGGGGCTGGAGCTGCAAGGCCTGGTGTTGTTCGGGCTTTACGTGGCCGGCATCCTCGGCGCGCTGGCCGTCGCGTGGGTGCTCAAGCGCTTCACGAACACCGGCCGCCTGGTGCGCCCGCTGATGATGGAGCTGCCGGCCTACCACTGGCCGCATCCGCGGTCGGTGGCCATCGGCCTGTGGCAGCGCGCGGTGATCTTCGTGCAACGCGTGGGCGGCATCATCCTGGTGCTGACTGTCGCGTTGTGGGTTCTGGCCAGCTTCCCGGCGCCGCCAGAAGGCGCGACGGGCTCCCCCATCCAGTACAGCGTGGCCGGCTGGCTGGGCGCGGGACTGGCCAAGGTGTTCGAGCCCATCGGCTTCAACTGGCAGATCAGCCTGGCGCTGGTGCCGGGCCTGGCCGCGCGCGAGGTGGCGATCAGTGCGCTGGGCACCGTCTACGCGCTGTCCGCCACAGGCGACGAGGCCGCGCAGGCGCTCGCGCCGCTGATCGGCCACAGCTGGAGCCTGGCGACTGCCTTGTCGCTGCTGGCCTGGTATGTTTTCGCGCCGCAGTGCATCGCGACGCTGGCCGCCGTCAAACGCGAGACCGGCGGCTACAAGCTGCCGTTGATCATGGCGGGCTACCTGTTCGGCCTGGCCTACGTGGCGTCGTTCATCACCTACCGCGTCGCGGTCTACCTGGGCGCTTAAGCAGCGCGCATTTCGGGCCGAGCCCGGACGAAGAACTCAAGGCGCTGCGCGCGTCGGCACGCTGGCGCTGCAGATCTCGATGTGTCCCGGGCTGTGCACGAACCAGCCGCTGCGGTAGCGGCGCGCATCCAGCAGCTGGGCCCAGGTCGCGGAGTCCGTCTTGAGCACCTGCAGCGCCGGGCGTTCCTCGGCGGGTACATCGGCCAGCAGCCGTACGCGCTGGATACCGGTGCGCTGCTCGGGCTTGTCGTAGAAGCCCATCGCCGCCGTGCCGCGGGGCAGGGCGGACAGCAGCTCCATGCCCTTGAGCACGCGGCCGACGACGGTGATGTTGAGGTCCAGCCCGCGCGGGGCCTGGCCGATGACGACGTACAGCTCGCTGCCGTTGCTGGAGTCGACCGCATCGCCACGGCCGGCGCCCACCATGCCGTAGCAGTGCGCCAGCCAGGCCTTGCCGGCCTTCGGGTCGGCAGCGACGGGAAAGCCTTCGGCAAACCCGGTGCGCGGCGCCCAGCCATCGACGTCGGGCAGCTTCGTGAAGCCGGCTGACTTGCCGATGCGGTCGATCGGCACGGAGAACTCCGCCGGCAACCGGGCACTGGCACCGGCGGGCAGAGGCCGGGCCTTGGCCGCGTCCTCGCCGTCGGGGTCGCCCCATTGCGTGACGAAGTTGTCCTGCACGCGAAGGATGGCCAGGCCGTCCCAGAAGCCGCCGCGGGCCAGCGCCCGGATGTTGGCGACGTGTGCTGGCGCGAAGCGCGGGGCCAGCTCGATGAGCACCTGGCCGGTGGCCAGCTCCATCACGAGCGTGTTCTCCGGGTCCAGGGCGCGCCAGTCCGCCGCCGGCGACGCGGCGAGGATCTCCTGGGCGCTCTGACGCGGCGCTTGCCTGGTTTCGGCGCGTCGCGGGGCGGCATGCGCGACGGTAAGGGCCGCGGCCGTCAGCAGCATCGCGGCAACGCAAAGGGCAGGGTGTTCCATGCGCTGAGCTTAACGGCGCGGCCTGCCGGCCGTAGGTGAAGGCCGACAGCTATTTGCGAAGTCGGTGGCTGCCACGCCCAAAGGCGAAGGGCTTCAATGCGGTATCCCGCTTCTGGAGAAGGCCATGCATCCCGCCCTGACCCTTTTTGGCGAACGGTCACTGACCTTAGTGGCCGCCACCTTCCATGATGGCCATAGTGCCGCGCGCGCCGCCCAGGCGGTCGGTGAGCGGTCGCGCCGAAAGCTCGGCATCTTCGTCGTCACGCCGCGCGACCCGCACTTGGCCCGTAAGCTGGAGCCAGAAAGCCATGGCATCTGGTGCACGCTGCTTCGATCTCATGGGCGGCTGGGCGTGGCCGGTGCGGCGCTCGGCCTACTGATGGCCGGGCTATTGCTTGGCACTGGCTGGCCGGCTGCAGTCGCGTCGCCGGTCGCCGTGCTTGGGCTGGGCCTCGTGTACGGGGCTTTCACCGGGTTTCTGGTAGCTGGACTGCTAACGCTCCGGCCCGACCGCGTGCGGGTGATCTGCGATGTGCGTGACGCGAGCGAGCACGGGCGCTGGACGGTGGTGACGCACCCGACAACGGCCCATGACGCAGCGGTAGCGCTGTCGCAGCTCGGCCGGGTGAGCGGCCAGGTGTTGCGCTCGCTCTAACCGGGCGCGCGCCCGGCGCGGGTGGGCCGGCTTTCTACAATGACCCGATGCCCGAGACCGACGCCCCTGACACCCCAGACCTGCCCTTCGTCCACCTGCGCATGCACACCGAGTTCTCGGTGGTGGACGGCACGCTGAGAACCGATGACGCCGCCGCCGCTGCGGCCGCCGATGGCCAGGTGGCCGCCGCCGTGACCGATCTCGCCAACCTGTTCGGTGGCATCAAGTTCTATTCGGCCTGCCGCAAGAAGGGTGTCCAGCCCATCCTCGGTGCCGACTGCTGGCTGGAGACCGAGGCGACCGACAAGCCACCCACGCGGCTGTTGCTGCTGGTGCAGGACAAGCAGGGCTACCTGAATCTCAGCGAGCTGCTGTCGCGGGCTTGGATCCAGAACGTGCAGCGCAACCAGGCCTGCCTGAAATGGGAATGGCTGGAGGAGCTGGGCGGCGGGCTGATCTGCCTGTCCGGCGCGCAGCTGGGCGGCCTCGGCCAGGCCCTGCTGCAGGGCGACAAGGCGCGTGCCCGCGAATGGGCGCAGAGGCTCTCTGCCATCTTTCCCAACCGCTTCTACATCGAGCTGCAGCGCGCCGGCCTGCCGGGCCAGGAAGCGCTGGTGCAGGCCAGCGTGCCTCTTGCCGCCGAGCTGGGCCTGCCCGTGGTGGCCACGCACCCGATCCAGTTCCTGACCGAGGACGACTTCGGTGCCCACGAGGCGCGCGTCTGCGTGGCCGAAGGCGAGACGCTGGCCAATCCCAAGCGCATCAAGCGCTTCCTGCCCAGCCAGCATTTCAAGACGCAGGCGCAGATGCGTGAGCTGTTCAAGGACATCCCGAGCGCCATCCAGAACACCGTTGAGATCGCGCGCCGCTGCTCACTCACCCTCGTGCTGGGCAAGCCGCAGCTGCCCAACTTCCCGACGCCGCTGCTGGAAGACGGGACGCCGATGCCGATGGAGCAGTACTTCCGCGAGCTGAGCCACGCCGGCCTGAAGGACCGGTTGGTCCACCTGTTCCCGAACGAGACCGAGCGCGAAAAGGAGCGGCCGCGTTACGTCGAGCGGCTGGAGTTCGAGCTGAACACCATCATCAAGATGGGCTTCCCGGGCTACTTCCTCATCGTGTCGGACTTCATCCGCTGGGCCAAGGAAAACGGCTGCCCGGTCGGCCCCGGCCGGGGCTCGGGCGCCGGCTCGCTAGTCGCGTATGCGCTGCTCATCACAGACTTGGACCCGCTGCGCTACAACCTGCTGTTCGAGCGCTTCCTGAACCCGGAACGCGTGTCGATGCCCGACTTCGACATCGACTTCTGCCAGGGCAACCGCGACCGCGTCATCGACTACGTCAAGAACAAGTACGGCCTGCCGGCGGTCAGCCAGATCGCGACGTTCGGCACGATGGCCGCGAAGGGCGCGCTGCGCGACATCGGCCGCGTGCTGGGCATGGGCTTCGGCCACGTGGACTCCATCGCCAAGCTCGTGCCCGCGCCGCCCGGCAAGACGGTGACGCTGGCCAAGCTGCCGCCCAACTTCGACCCCGACAAGGCCAAGATGGTCTACGCGCGGCACGAGTCGCCGGAGATCGAGGAGCGCGAGAAGGCCGATGAGGAGGTGGCCGGCCTGCTGGAGATGGCCGCCCGCGTGGAGGGCACGGTGCGCTCCATCGGCATGCACGCCGGCGGCGTGCTGATCGCGCCGGGCAAGATCACCGACTTCTGCCCGCAGTACCAGCAGCCCGGCTCGACGTCAGCCGTCAGCCAGTTCGACAAGGACGACGTGGAGGCCATCGGCCTCGTGAAGTTCGACTTCCTGGGCCTGGCCACGCTGACCATCCTGGAGCTGGCCAAGAACTTCATCGTTGCCCGCCACGCGGACCGCGCGGGTTTCGACTGGGCCACCGTGCCGCTGGACGATCGCAAGACCTTCGACCTGTTCGGCAAGGGCCTGTCGGAAAGCGTGTTCCAGTTCGAATCGCCCGGCATGCAGCGGCTGCTGAAGGACGCGCGACCGTCACGTTTCGAGGACCTCATCGCGCTGGTGTCGCTATACCGGCCGGGTCCGATGGACCTGATCCCGTCTTTCGTCGCCCGCAAGCACGGCAAAGAGGTCATCGAGTACCCGCACCCGCTGCTGGAGCAGGTGCTGGCCGAGACCTATGGCGTCTTCGTCTATCAGGAGCAGGTGATGCAGTCCGCCCAGGTGCTGGGCGGCTACAGCCTCGGCGGCGCCGACATGCTGCGCCGCGCGATGGGCAAGAAGAAGGCCGAGGAAATGGCCATGCACCGCGAGATCTTCCGCAAGGGCGCCGCGGAGAAGGGCATTGACCAGGACAAGGCCGACGAGGTCTTCGACTTGATGGAGAAGTTCGCGGGCTACGGCTTCAACAAGTCGCACGCCGCCGCGTACGCGCTGCTGAGCTACCACACGGCGTGGCTCAAGGCGCACTACACGGCCGAGTTCTACGCCGCGAACATGACCATCGAAATGGACGACACCGACAAGCTCAAGGTGTTGCTCAACGACGCCAAGCTGTTCGGCATCGACTTCCAGGCGCCCTGTGTGAACAAGGGCCAGTACCGCTTCGAGCCGCTGACTAGCCGGCTCGTCAACTACGGCCTCGGCGCCGTCAAAGGCACGGGCCGCGGCGCCATCGAGGCCATCGTTGCGGCGCGCGAGGCGGGCGGCCCGTTCCTGAGCTTCTACGACTTCTGCCTGCGCGTGGACCGCAAGGCCGTGAACAAGCGCGTCGTCGAGGCGCTCATCAAGGCCGGGGCGTTCGACAGCATCAACCCCGAGCGTTCCAAGCTGCTGGCCAGCGTCGGCCGCGGCTACACGCACGCCGAGACGACCGAGGCCAATGCCGACCAGGGCGGCCTGTTCGACTTCGGCGACTCGCATGCGTCCAGCACGGCCGAACCGGACCTCGTCGACGCGCCGCAATGGAGCATCAAGGAGCGGCTGTCGCTGGAGAAGACGGCCATCGGCTTCTACCTGTCCGGCCACCTGTTCGACCAGAGCGGCGCCGAGGTGCGCCGCATCGTCAAACGCCAGATCGCCGACCTGCAGGACAGCCGCGACCCCGTGCTGGTGGCCGGCATCGTCAGCGGCATGCGCATCATCAACGGTCAACGCGGCCGCGTCGGCATCTTCAAGCTGGACGACAAGAGCGATGCCATCGAGGCCGTTGCCAACGAGGAGCTGTTGAACGCCAACAAGGAGCTGCTGGCCGAGGACGAACTGATCATTGCCCAGGGCAAGGTGCAAAACGACCGCTTCTCCGGCGGCCTGCGCATGAACGTGCAGGCGGTCTGGAGCCTGGCTGCGGCGCGGGCACGCTTCGGCCGTCACTTGCTGCTGGGCAATGCGGGTGCGGCCGGCCTCATCCACGAGCTGGTGCAGCGCTTCCCGCCGCGCGACGTGGAGACGGAGGAGGGCGGCGTGCGGCGGCTGGGCCTGCCGGTGCGCGTGGCCGTGCAGGCCGAGCCCCCGGCCGGCGGCGTAGGCGCCCGCTGGCTGGTGGAGCTGGGTGAGGCCAGCCGCTTCTGGCCCGCGGACGAGGCACTCGTGAAATTGGGCAGCGCGGCCGAGGTCATCTACGAGGGCTGAGCGGCCGAGGGTGGGCGATGATTCCCGCCCCATGCAGCCCACAGCGCCCCAGCCCCTCGACGGGCTGCCCCGCCCGCAGCCCGTCACCGGCCTCATCCTGACCGGCGGCGGCGCACGTGCGGCCTACCAGGTGGGCGTGCTGGCGGCGCTGGCGCAGCTACGCCGTGACGCCGGTGTCACGCAGGGCAACCCCTTTCCCATCATCAGCGGAACGTCAGCCGGCGCCATCAGCGCTTCGGCGCTGGCCTGCCACGCTGATGATTTCGACGGCGCCGTGGACGGGCTGCTGCACCTGTGGCAAGGCCTGCATGTCGAAGACATCTACCGGGCCGACGCTTTCGAAGCGGTGAAGAGCGGCGCGCGCTGGGTGTCGATGCTGAGCCTGGGCTGGGCCATCGCCCGCTGGACGCGCAGCCGCCCGCGCAGCCTGCTGGACAACGAGCCGCTGCGCCAGTTGCTGATGCGCTACCTCGACATGGGCCGTGTCGAGTCGATGCTGGCCGGCGGCCACCTGCGCGCGCTGGCGCTGACGGGCTCCAGCTATTCGTCGGGCCAGCACGTGACGTTCTTCCAGACGCACCATCATGTCGTGCCGTGGCTGCGCGAGCAGCGCATGGCGGTACAGACGCGGCTCGATCTGGGTCATCTCATGGCCTCATCGGCCATCCCGTTCATCTTCCCGGCCGAGCCGCTGGACTTCGAAGGCGATGTCGAATGGTTCGGCGACGGCTCCATGCGCCAGAGCGCGCCGATCTCGCCCGCCGTGCACCTGGGCGCCGACCGCGTCCTCGTCATCGGCGCCGGCCGGATGAAGGAGCCCGAAGGCCGGCGCCGGCTGGAGGTGGGCAGCCACCCCAGCATGGCTCAGATCGCCGGCCATGCGCTGTCCAACATCTTCCTGGACGCGCTGTCGGTGGATGTGGAGCGGCTGCGTCGCATCAACCGCACGCTGGCGCTGCTGCCGCGCGAGGCTCGGTCAGCCACGGCGCTACGGCCCATCGAGCTGCTCGTCATCGCGCCCAGCCGCCGCCTGGACGACTTGGCCGGCGAGCACCAGGCCAGCCTGCCGAAATCCGTCCGCGCGATGCTGCGGGCCTTCGGCGTCAGTGGACGGGGCAAGAAGACCAGCGGGTCGGCGCTGGTCAGCTACCTGCTGTTCGAGCCGAGCTTCATCGGCGAGCTCGTCAACCTGGGCATGAGCGACACGCTGGCCAAGCGCGCAGAGGTGCAGCGCTTCTTCGGCTGGCCGGCCCGGGCACCGCAGATCGACCCGGCGTCACTGCGGCGCGGCAGGTCGGCGGGCTTCGCCGCGAGCGCGCCTGACTCGCTGCGCTGACGGACCGCGACAGCTGAGAACAGCGTCGGAGTTCTTGACACCCGCCCGAGGCGCCGACCTCGATCACCCTCCGATCAACGACTTGCAGTTGGTGGTGCAGAACTTGCTCGGCCATGAAGTCGACGCAGTTGTCGTGCCTTTCGTGAGGAGGGCACCATGAAGAACCTGTCCGCAACCCTCTGCGCAGCGCTTGCGCTGTGCGTCTCCTTCGCGTCACCCGCCGCTCGGGCGGCGCCGATGCTCATCGAGCAGCGCTTGATTTTCCTCGGCAGTCGCGGTCGCTTACCGCCGGCCTACCGCCGGCGTCGCATGGGCGGACCTCCCTGTCGCGGACTTCGGACCGACGCCTTGTTCGGCTACGGCGCCCCCGCCGTTGTCACTAGGCGCTTCCGACGGTCGGGGAAGGGACAGCGCCGGTCGTTCTTCAACGCGGCATCTGGTTGTTCGCGGGCTGGCTCGCCGACGAGGGACGATCCCTCCCTCGGAAGCCGGCTGAGGCAAGGGCGCCAGCACCTGGCCGGCTACCCGTAGGCCTTCGCCGGCAACCAGGCGGCGGCCCTCTTGATGCCCGGCACGTGGCGCATCAGGCTGGGCCGGTCCTCGAGCGGGCGAGTGGCCTACAAGCGTTGAGCCCGCGCCGGTCCGAGCCCGGCCGACGATTCCGGCCCGGCTGGCCGTGTCGATCTCGACGGTCGGAGATGCCGGCTCGATCACCTTGCCGAGTGCGCTGAGCGCGACCGCGGCCCGCACAGCCAAGCTAACGACGCCGCTTCACGCCTCTCCGGCCTGGGCGCGCACCATCGCAGCGTATGCCCCGTCGCGTGCGATCAGCTCGGTATGCGTGCCGCTCTCCACCAGCCTGCCCGCGCCCATCACATGGATGGCATCGGCGTCGCGGATGGTGGACAGGCGGTGTGCGATGACGATCAACGTCTTGCGGCCCGACCACTGGGCCAGCGCCTGCTGCACGGCACGCTCGCTCTCGGTGTCCAGCGCCGACGTGGCCTCGTCGAAGATCCAGACCGGCGCGTCCTTGTAGAGCGCCCTCGCGATAGCCAGCCGCTGCCGCTGGCCACCCGACAGCTTGCTGCCGTTGGCGCCGACTGGCGTCTCGATGCCCTCCGGCAGCGTCTGCACGAAGTCCCACAGGTGGGCGGCGCGCAGCGCGGCCTCCAGCCTGGCCTCGTCGCGCGGCTGCGCGTAGGCGATGTTGTTGGCGACCGAGTCGTCGAACAGCACGATGTCCTGCGACACAACGGCGAACTGGCGGCGCAGGCTGGCGCGGGTCAGCGTCTCGATGTCGGTGCCGTCGATCAGGATGCGGCCGGCATCCGGTTGGCCGAAGCCGAGCAGCAGGTGGATGATGGAACTCTTGCCGGCGCCCGACGCGCCGACCAGCGCGGAAGTCTTTCCGGCACGGAAGGCGACGCTCAGACCATCCAGCGCCGGTTGAGAGGTGCCCGGATAGGTCAGCCGCACGTCGTCCAGCATGATGTCGCCTCGGGCCGGCGCGTCCAGCTCGCGGGTGCCGTGATCGGCTTCCTTGGGCGCATCCATCAGCTCGAAGCAGCCGCGGGCAATGACCAGCGCGCGCGTGACCGGCGCAGCCAGATCGGAGAGGTGGCGCAGCCGCGACGTCAGCAGAAGCAGCGCGGCGACGAACTCGGCGAAGTCTCCGACGCCGCTGCCGGTGTGGCGCGCTTGCCAAAGCGCGATGCAGATGATGGCCGACAGCCCGACGGACGCCACCAGTTGGGACAGCGGTTGCCCCAGCGCGCCGGCCGTCGTCGCTTTCAGGTTCGTGCGGCGCACTTCCTGTGACACCTCGGTGAAGCGCGCCAGCTCGTGCGGCGCCGCTCCGAACTGCCGCACCACGCGCCAGGCCCGCGTGATGTCGTCCACGCGGTTCACCAGCGCCAGCTGGGTGTCATAGGAGCGCGATGCCATCAGCCGCACGCGCTGGTTGACCTTCTTCATGACCAGCGCCATCAGCGGCGTGACGACCAGGCTCAGCAGCGTCAGTTGCCAGTTCACGTAAAACAGGTAGATCAGCATCGCGATGGCCGGCAGCCCGTCGCGCAGCACGTTGATGCCCACTTCGCCGGTCAACTGCAAGATCTGCTGCGGGTCGTTGACGACCTTGCTGACGGCAGTGCCGGCTTGCATGCGCGTGTAGACCTGGGCGTCCAGCCGTAGCAGCGCGTTGACGAGCGCGGTGCGGAAGTCCATCACGCAACGCGTCACGGTCCAGTTGAAGAGGTACTGGCCTGCGAAGCCAAACACGCCGCGGATCATGTACAGCCCGATCAGCACGACCGGCACGGCCCAGAGCGGGAAAGCGTTCTTCGCGAATCCGTCGCCGAATGCGTACTTGATCAGCTTAGGGATGGCCGGCTCGGTGCAGGCCAGGCCGATGTATGCCAGCACGGTCAACAGTGCGCCCCAGCGGTGCGGGTAGATGAACTGGCCGAGACGACGGGCGGGAGAGTCTTGTTTGTCTGCTGACATGGGGCGCGATTGTCTCCCGCGGCGATGGCCGCCGATGGGCCTCATTACACTGCGCGCCCATGCCCCACGACACCCCGCCCGCCGACCGTCGAAAGGTCGTGCACTTCGTGACTGGCGGCTTTTCGGGCGCGACCCAGGTCGCCATTGAGCTGTGCCTGGCCGCGTTGCGCAGCGGCCCCTTCGAGCCGGTGCTGGTGCTGCGCACCAAGCGCCACACACCCATGAACCGCGTAGAGGCGCTGCGGGCTCAAGGCCTTGCGGTGCATCTGGTGTCGAGCCGGTGGTGGCATGCCATGACAGTCTCGTCGCTGGATCGCCTCTTGCGCACGCTGCGGCCGGTGGCACTGCTGGCACATGGCTTTCCAGAGCACCTGATCGGCCGCGCGGCCGGAGTACGTGCCGGCGTGCCGGTCCTCGTGCAGGTGGAGCACAACTCGCGCGAGCGCTATTCGCCCCTGAGCCTGTGGCAGACCCGCCGCCTTGCGGCGAAGAGCGCCGCCCTGGTAGGCGTCAGCGAAGGCGTGCGCCAGAGCCTGCTGGCCCAGGGGCTGCCGGCGGAAAAGACCGTGGCCATACCGAATGGCATCGACCTGGCGCGTTTCGCAGCGCCCGCTGGCGGACGCGAGGCCGGGCTGGTGATGTCCGCGCGCTTTGCACGGCAGAAGGACCATGCGACGTTGATCGCCGCCATAGCCCAGCTCGCGGCGCAAGGCTTGAGGCCGCGCCTGCATCTGGCCGGCACGGGGCCGCTGATGGCTCGCATACGCGCGCAGGTGGCGCGGGCGAAGCTGGACGACCAGGTGCGCTTCCTGGGCCACCACAGCGACATGCCGGCGCTGCTGCACTCGCAGCGCATCTACGTACTGGCCACGCACTTCGAAGGCATGCCGCTTGCGCTGGTGGAGGCCATGGCGGCGGGCTGCGCCTGCATTGCCTCGGATGTCATCGGTGTGCGTGGTGTCATCGAGCACGAACGCACTGGGCTGCTGGTGCCCGAGGGCGACGAACACGCACTGGCGGAGGCGATCGCGCGGCTGCTGCGCGACCCGGCACTTGCCGGACGTCTGGGGACCGCCGCCCGTGCACGCGCACTGGCTGAACATGGCCAGCAGCGGATGCGCGAGCGCTACGATGCCCTGCTGTCCGCTGCCATCGCCGCCAACTGCAAACCGACTTCCGCATGAATCATCCTTCGGCCTTTCCGGTGGGTAACGGGGTGGTCGACACCCGCCCACGTACGGCGGTTCAACTGCAGCTCAACGGCATGGGCGACCTCGTGTGGCACGCGCAGTACTTCCGCTGCGTCGCGGAGCAGAGCCAGGGGGGGCAGGTCAGCCTCATCGTGGCGCCGACGACGATGGCGCGCGAGCTGGTCGGCCACGAGCCCTGGGTGAAAGAGGTGATCGACTTCGACCGCCGCCCGCGCCGCAGCGAGCGGCGCAAGGGGCGCCATAGCGGCCTGCTGGGACCGCTGCGCTTCGGCGCCGAGCTGGCGCCGCGGCGCTTCGACCGCATGGTGCTGTTCTCCGACCACCCGGGCCGGGCCATCATCGCGTGCTGGCGTGCCGGGATCCGCACCATCCTCGGCTTTGGCGACACCTGGCTGCAGCGGCAACTGCTGACGAAGTCACCGTGGATCAGCCGCTACCGCGGCCCTGCCGTGGCCGGCTACAAGGATGCGACGGCCTTCTCCATCGCCCAAGGTTTTTGCAGCGCACCCATCGTGCCGCGCATCAGCGTGCGTCCCGATGCGCTGGAACGCATGCGTGAACGGCTGGCGCCGATGCAGCAGCCGTTGCACGCGCTGGCCATTGGCGCATCGGAGTCGTACAAACAGTGGGGCGAGAGCAACTTCGTCGAGCTGGCCAACCGGTTGGCCTCGCGCGGCCATGGCGTGCTGCTGGTGGGCGGGCCGGCAGAAAGCCAACTCGCAAAGGACATTCAGGCGCGTGTCGAGCCGGCCCTGCGCGGCCTCGTCGCGGCGATGACCGATTGCACTGTGGCCGAAAGCGTGGCGGCGCTGTCGCTGGTGCGGTCATGCATCGGCAACGACACGGGCGCTGTGCAGTTCGCGGCCGGTGTCGGCACGGATGCGGTCGTCGTGCTGGGCCCGCGACCACCGCTGGAGCACGACCCTGAACATGTCCACCTGCTGCAGGCGCCGCGGCTGGCGGACATCAGTGCTGCTGAAGTGGAGGCGCGAGTGCTGGCCGTGCTGGATCAGCGCGAGATGACGCGCCGCAACCCGTAGCGCAACGCGATCCATCCGGTGTCGATGCGCATGCGCAGCGGCCCTCGAAGGCGCCGTGACACCAGCTCCCGCACCACGGCGCGGCGTCCCAGCAGCAGCGACTTCTTCAGCAGCACGCGGCCTTCGGTCGATCGCAGGATGTCGTCCGGCGCGTCGCGCAGGAAGGCCAGCAGACCCGCCTCGTCATACGCTTCGTTGAAGTTGCCGAAGCGATGAAAGCCGAACGGCCGGGCTTCATAGCCTTCCGTCTCGGCGGAGAACTCCCGCGCCACCTCCAGCGGCGCAAAGCGCATGCCGAGGGCCTCCAGCTGAGGCCGTTTCCACAGGCAGATGAAGGAGTCCTCCGGATGGCACTCCGGCTGAGGCAGCGTCGAGACCGTCTCATGAAGCCTGCGCGAGCGCAACGAGAACCCTCCGTTACCGACTGCGTAGTTTCGATGCGGCCAAGGCGCGCCGATGTAGTCCCAAGCCAGAAAGTCATCCCGCCACTTGTCAGGGTGGATGACAAAGCCGTCCCACTGCACGACGAGGAAGTGCGGTGCGCGAATGTGCTGGTGGAAGTCGCCCAGCATGAACTTCGAATATTCCTCCGCCGAGCGGATGGGCTCGCAGCGCACGGTCGTCACGCCGTCCACAGCCCAGTCTTGGTCGGTGAACAGCAGGATCTCGTCGAAGTGGAAGCGCTCGGTGCAGCGGCGGATGGCGTTCAACGCCAGCCCGAGGTGGCGTGTCTCCAGGCAGACGAGGGCGACGCGGCCTCGCAAGTCGGCAATGAGGGGCTCAGTCATTGAGGAGCGCGTCGACTGCGTCGGCAAGGCTGGTGAATTCGGGGTGCTCGCCTTTTGCGACGGCGGGGTTTGCGTCCGTGGCGACCAGAACGGTACGGCCGACACCGGCGCGCCGGCCGGCTTCGACGTCCGAGGGCTTGTCGCCGAACATCAGGGAGCGACCCAGGTCGATGCCCAGCGCCTGCGCGCTGCGCAGGATCATGCCCGGCGCGGGCTTGCGGCAGTCGCAGTCAATGGCGTAGCGGGCCACGGCACCATCGGGCAGGTGAGGGCAGTGCTCGATGGCATCCAGCCTGACGCCCTGCTCGACGAGGTGAGCCCGCAGCGCGTCGTGCAGCGATTGCAGAGTCGCCTCGTCGTAGTAGCCACGGGCGACGCCGGACTGGTTGGTCACGATGACGAGGGCGTAGCCGGCTGCCTGCAGGCGGCGCAGCGCGCTGATGGCGCCGGGCACGAACTCGAAGTCCTCCCAGCGGTGCAGGTAGCCGTGGTCGATGTTGATGACGCCGTCGCGGTCGAGAAAGGCAGCCGGGCGCATCAGCTCTGCCTGCGGATGCGGTTGACGAGCGCCGTCGTCGAGTAGCCGTCGACGAAGGGGATGGCCAGCGCGTCGCCGCCCCACGAGCGCACGAGGCGTGTCTCTTCCAGCTGTTCCATGTCGTAGTCGCCGCCCTTCACGTAGCGCTGCGGCTTCACCCGCTTCAGCAGCTCGCAGGGCGTGCGTTCGTCGAAGAACAGCACGGCATCAACGGACGCCAGGCCGGCCAGCACGAGCGCACGGTCGACGTCGCGGTTCAGGGGCCGGTCCGGCCCCTTGCCGAGCATGCGCGCTGAGGCGTCCGTGTTAACGGCGACGACGAGGCTGGAGCCTTGCGCGCGGGCTTCGTGCAGGTAGGCGACATGGCCGCGGTGCAGCACATCGAACACGCCGTTCGTGAACACCATCGGCTTTGCGAGCCCGGCGAGCCTGGCGGTCAGCGTCGCGTCGTCCATGGCGGCAGCGTCGATGAGCTTGTCTTCCAACGCACTCATGCGGAGAGTTCCTCGTAACTGACCGTCGCAGTACCGAACTTGCCGACGACGATGCCACCGGCCTTATTGGCCAGCCGCATCGCGTCAGGCAGCGCCACGCCCGTGGCCAGCAGCGCGGCCAGCGTGGCGATGACGGTGTCGCCGGCACCGGTCACATCAAAGACCTCGCGGGCACGCGCCGGCTCGTGCGTGACGCCGGTGGCGTCGAACAGCGTCATGCCCTCTTCGGAGCGGGTCAGCAGTACGGCGCCAACGCCGATGTCGGCGCGCAACCGGTCGACCTTGGCCAAAAGGTCCTGCTCGCCCTTCCATGGGCCGGTCACCTGCGCCAACTCACCGCGGTTGGGTGTGATGACGGTGGCGCCGGCATAGCGACGGTAGTCGCTGCCCTTGGGGTCGATCAGTACCGGCTTGCCGGCCGCGCGGGCCAGCTCGATCATGCGCGGGATGTGCGTGAGGCCGCCTTTGCCATAGTCGGAAAACAGCACGACGTCGTGCCGCGCCAGCTGCGCGGCGAAGTCATCCAGCATCTCGCCGAGGGCCTCGTGGTCGGGCTCGTTCTCGAAGTCGATGCGGATGAGCTGCTGGGCGCGGCCGATGACGCGCAGCTTGACGATGGTGCGCAGTTGCTTGTCGTCTCGCAGCACCGTCTCGATGTCGCGCTCGTGCAGCAGGCGACGCAGCTGCTGGGCGGGCTCGTCCTGGCCCACGACGGTCAGCAGCGTGGCCTGCATGCCCAGCGAGCGCACGTTCAGCGCTACGTTGGCCGCACCGCCCAGGCGCAGCTCTTCGCGCTCCACGCGCACGACCGGCACCGGCGCTTCTGGCGAGATGCGCTCGACGGCGCCGTGCCAGTAGCGGTCGAGCATTACATCGCCGACGACGAGCACGCGGCGCGCTGCGAGCTGTTCCTTGCTAGGCAGCGCGGTCATTGGTGCCTCCTTCGGCCTGCGGCGTGTCCCCCCAAGGGGGAGCGAGCTTGCTTGGGGCGGCCGGCGCGGTGCTCATTGGCCCAGGCCCATCTCGGCCTCGATCAGCCCGCAGAGTGTGTGGCCAATCAGCAGGTGCGCTTCCTGGATGCGCGCCGTGACGGCGTGCGGCACGACGATGCTGGCATCGCACAGCGCGCCCAGCTTGCCGCCGTCGCGGCCGAGCAGGCCCAGTGTGAAGATGCCCATCGCCTTGGCGGCCTCGACGGCCTTCAACACGTTGCCGGAGTTCCCCGACGTCGAGATGCCGATCAGCGCGTCGCCGGCGCGGCCCAGGCCTTGCACCTGGCGCACGAAGACGTCGTCGAAGCTGTAGTCGTTGCCGATGCAGGTCAACGCCGAGCTGTCGGTCGTCAGTGCGAGGCCGGCCAGCGGACGGCGGTCCTTGATAAAGCGGCCGGTCAGCTCGGAGGCCAGGTGCTGGCTGTCGGCCGCCGAGCCACCGTTGCCGCAGAACATGATCTTGCCGCCGCCGCTCAGCACGGTGGCCAGGCGATGGCCGGCCGCGAGCACGAGAGGCTCCAGCGTGTGCAGCCGGGTCATCAGCTGCTGGTGTTCGTCGAGATTGCGCAGGAACAAGGAACTCATTCCGGGCTCCGGCAAACGGCTGGAGAACGCGGGAGCGCAGAACTTGATGCGGCTCCCAGCTGGCGGGGCTTGCGGGACGGGTGGGCAGGGCTGAACACGCCCGGGATGCAGCTGTCGGCGGGCAGACGGGCAACGATGTGCCGTACCGGGTGGCGCCAGCGCGCACGCGCGGTATCGGTCGAGAGGCATGTCATCGCGGCAGTATAAAAAGCTGCCGCGTCGACGCCGGCGAGCCGGGTGCCTTCCGGGCGGCGGTGCTACTCGCGCCAGTGCTGCTCGATCCAGTCGACCGGGAGCACATAGTGACGCAGGTGGCGCAGGGGCTGAGCTGCGCCCAGCGTGGCTCGCAGGTGTTCCCAGCGCGTCGGGAACTTCCGTTGGTGGGGCAGCCAGCGACCCAGCTGAATGTCGCCGGGATTCGGGCCACCGGCGAAGGTGACCATCTTGGCCTTGGCCGGCAGCCTGCCGGGCACGAAGTAGCCCAGCGGAAACGTCGGCATGCAGTGGAAACGGAAGTGCCGGGTCCAGTCCTCCGGCCAGAAGTCGATGCCGCCCGGCACGGAGTGCGTCACGTGGTGTTGCTCGTACCGCTCACGGTCGGCCACGCCTTGCGGGTCCGCACGGAACTTTTCCAGCACCTCCGGATAGCGGCCCACCGGGTAGCGAAAGACTGAGGTTTGGCCCAGTCTGTGCAGCGGCTTGGACCAGTTGCGTGCGAGGTAGACGCGGTCCGGGTCGCCATGGGTGAAGTACTCGTCGATGTTGGCCACGATGACCGTGTCCAGGTCGACGAACAACACCGGCCCTTGCAGGCCCGTCAGCGCGGGAATGTCCGCCCCCCATAGCACCTGCTTGCGCCATTTCCCCGCGGTCCGCTGAGGGTGCTCGCAGCCCAGCTCCGGCAACGGGAAGGCGTCAATCTCGGGTCGCAGACCGGTGGGGTCGTCCGTCAGGCAGACGAAGCGTAACGGGCCGGTGGTGTTACGCCGAGCCATGCCGTAGAGCCGGTTCGCATATTCCGAACCATAGCCCTTTCCCCATTTCACGCAGATCATCTGCTTCACACACCCTCCAGTCAGCTTTCTGAAGGGTTGAATTTATGAAACAGACAGGTTGTTGAGGATGTCGCGTGTGTGAAGTCACGCAAAGCAGGCACACCGCTGAAGTTCCGCGAGCATGCGGGCGGCTCTTTGTGGTAAGCCGGCAGCGCAGGCCGGCTCAGGTGGCGGCTATCTTGGCAGCGTCACTCGGTCCAGTGATCGGCGATCCAGCGTGCCGGTCGCGCATGCCGCCAGTTGCCGTTGCTGCGGCCGGCCAGCGCGTCGGGCGGGTTCATGACGCCGTGGAAGATCAGGATGCGTGCGCCGTCCGGCATGAACGGGTCGCGCCAGTAGCTGCTGGGCCAGGTCGGGATGCAGTGGTACTTGTAGCTGGCGCACCAGGCGGCGTCCCAGTATTTCAGCTTGCCCTGGCGGTGCAGCACCGCTGACAGGAAGGCCTGCTCGTTGCGGAACTCGGCCTTGGCCTTGGCCTGGTCGGCGACGAACTCGGTCAATACGTCCTGGTGCTCGCCCAGCTCCCAGCGGTAGACCGACGAGTTGCCGGTGATGCGCCAGGGGCGTTTCCAGTCGTGGATGATGAGGAAGTCGCCCGGCGTCTCGAAGAAAGGCGTGATGTCACCGACGATGACGACATCCAGATCCAGGAACAGGGCGGTGCCGCGGAGGCCGTAGTCGTTGACGAGGGCGGGGCTGAAGGTCGTCAGCTTCTTCCAGCCGCGTTCGGGCTCGCCGTTGGGCAGCGTCAACTCGGGGATGGGAAAGCAGCGCACCTCGGCGCGGATGCCTTCGGTGCGGTCGGTCAGGCAGACGAACTGGAACTCGCCCTTCAGATGCCGGCGCACCATCGCATAGAGCCTATTGACGTACTCGGGGCCGTACTTGGTGCCCCATTTCATGCAAACGATCGTGCGCACGGTCAGAGCTCTTCCACGTGGCGCGGAGGGTAGGTATCCCAGTTCAGGCACCCGGGGCATTGCCAGAAGTAGTGCGCGGCCTCGAAGCCGCACGCGGCGCAGCGGTAGCGCAGCAGCGGCTTGGTGGCTTTCTCCAGCGTCTGCAACATGGGGCCGGCCTCGTCGGCGGGCAGGGCCGCAGCGTTGAGCTTGAGCAGCTCGGTGGCTGCTGACAGCGCGGGCTGTTCGCGCAGATGGGCCGCCAGGCGTGCTCGCTGGGGCTCCGGCTGCAGCGTGGCCAGCGCGCGCAACAGGTGCATGCTGGGCGCACGCTGGTATTGCTCGGTCAGCAGCGCGACGGCACGCTCAGGCTGGCCCAGGGCCTTGGCCGCAGCGGCGCAGTCGCCCGCAACGAGGTTGAAGGCCGGTGGGTTGGCCGACAGCAGCTTCACGAAAGCCGCCATCGCCGCCTCGTGCTGACCCGCCTTCAGCGCGAACTGCCCTTGCAGCACGTAGGCGCGGGCGGCCTCGGGTGCGCGGCGCATGGCTTGCTCAAGCAATGCAGGCACGAGGTCCGCATGACCTTGCGACTGCGCCACCAGCGCCTGCTCGCACAGGTAGTGGGCGATGCGGTTGGAGAACGAGCCGGTGCCGGCGGACTCCAGCTCGGCCGCCACTTCGGCCGCCTTGGCCCAGTCGCGCGAGCGCTCATACAGCGACAGCAGCGCCAGGCGGGCTTCGCGCTCGAACGCCGTTCCGCGGAGTTCCGCGTATGCCGCTTCGGCACGATCGAACAGGCCGGCCTTGAAGAAGTCCTGGGCCAGCTCGTGCTGGGCGCGGTCGCGATCCGCCTTCGGCAAATCGCCGCGGCGCAGCAGGTGCTCGTGCACGCGCACGGCGCGCTCGGTCTCGCCGCGGCGGCGGAACAGGCTGCCGAGCGCGAAGTGCAGTTCGGACGTGTCAGGGTCGTTCTGGACGGCCTCGATGAAGGCGTCGATGGCCTTGTCCTGTTGCTCGTTGAGCAGCAGGTTCAGTCCCTTGAAGTAGGCCTTCGGGGATTCCCGCTGCTCGAGCTTCCACTGCCGCGAATCGAGCTTGGAGGCCAGCCAGCCAAGGATGAAGACGATGGGCAGGACGAAGAGCAGCCAGCGCGGATCAAACTCCATCTTGGTGGGCGGCGTAGGGCGTGGTGGGCGCGTCGGGCGCGGAAGGGGCGGGGGCGACCGGCGTCTCGATGCGTTGGGCGGCGCGGCGGTGGCGCCACCAGGCCGGCACCATGGCCAGCACGCCGAACGCAGCGCCCAGGCCAAAGGCGACGAGCACGATGATGACCTGGGGCGCGCGCCATTCGTGGCCGAAGAACCAGCGCACGGATGCCTCGTGACTGTTGTTCAGCGCGAAGGCGAACAGCGTGAAGAAGAGCAGGGCTCGCAGGAGCCAGACGAGAGTGCGCATGGCCCAGGATTCTGACGCAGGCCGGGTCAGTCGTCCGTCACAGGAAGATGCTTGTCGACGGCTTCGCGCAGCGCCTTGCCGGGCTTGAAATGAGGCGCCAGCTTCTCGGGAATCATGACCTGCTCGCCGCTGCGCGGGTTGCGGCCCACGCGTGGTGGGCGGCGGCTGATGGAGAAGCTGCCGAAGCCGCGGATCTCGATGCGGTGACCGCGCGCGAGTGCATCGCTCATCGCGTCGAGGATGGTCTTGACGGCGAACTCGGTGTCGCGCTGGGTCAGTTGGCCAAATCGTTCAGCGAGGACGGCAACGAGGTCGGAGCGGGTCATGGCGTGCGGTGTAGAAAATGAACAGGCTCGCTGGCGAAAGGCCGAGCGAGCCTGTGGGGAGCATACCCGGCTTGCACGCAAGCCGGGACGGTCAGCGAGGGCTTAGTTGCCCTGGTTGTCCAGCTTGGCGCGCAGCAGGGCGCCCAGGCTCGTCGTGCCGGCGTTCTCACGCTCGTTCGACTGGCTGATGCGCTGCATGGCTTCCTGCTGGTCGGCGTTGTCCTTGGCCTTGATCGACAGCTGGATGTTGCGCGTCTTGCGATCCACGTTGACGATGATGGCGGTGACTTCGTCGCCTTCCTTCAGCACGTTGCGGGCGTCTTCCACGCGGTCGCGGGAGATTTCCGAAGCGCGCAGGTAGGCCATCACGCCGTCAGCCAGCTCGATCTCGGCGCCGCGCGGGTCGACGGTCTTGACCTTGCCGGTCACCGAGGCGCCGCGGTCGTTGATCGTGGTGAAGGCGGTGAACGGGTCGCTGTCCAGCTGCTTGATGCCCAGCGAGATGCGCTCGCGCTCGACGTCCACGGCCAGCACGACGGCTTCGACTTCTTGGCCCTTCTTGAAGTTGCGAACGGCAGTCTCGCCGGACTCGTCCCAAGACAGGTCGGACAGGTGCACCAGACCGTCGATGCCCTGGGCCAGGCCCACGAACACGCCGAAGTCGGTGATGGACTTGACCGGACCCTTGACCTTGTCGCCGCGCTTGACGTTCTCGGCGAACTCTTCCCACGGGTTGGCCTTGCACTGCTTCATGCCCAGGCTGATGCGACGCTTGTCTTCGTCGATTTCCAGGACCATGACTTCGACTTCGTCGCCCAGCGAGACCAGCTTGCTGGGGGCGATGTTCTTGTTGGTCCAGTCCATTTCGGAGACGTGCACCAGGCCTTCGATGCCCGGCTCGATCTCGACGAACGCGCCGTAGTCGGCAATGTTCGTGACCTTGCCGAACAGGCGCGTGCCGGTCGGGTAGCGGCGAGCCACGCCGAACCACGGGTCGTCGCCCAGCTGCTTGATGCCCAGCGAGACGCGGTTCTTCTCGGCGTCGAACTTCAGGACCTTGGCGGTCAGTTCCTGGCCGACCTGAACGACTTCGCTCGGGTGGCGGACACGGCGCCAGGCCATGTCGGTGATGTGCAGCAGGCCGTCGATGCCGCCCAGGTCCACAAACGCACCGTATTCGGTGATGTTCTTGACCACGCCGTTGACGATGGCGCCTTCGGACAGCGTCTCGAGCAGCTTGGCGCGCTCTTCACCCATGGAGGCTTCCACCACGGCACGACGCGACAGCACAACGTTGTTGCGCTTGCGATCGAGCTTGATGACCTTGAACTCCATGGTCTTGCCCTCGAACGGGCTCATGTCCTTCACCGGGCGGGTGTCCAGCAGCGAGCCGGGCAGGAAGGCACGGATGCCGTTGACCAGCACGGTCAGGCCGCCCTTGACCTTGCCGGAGACGGTGCCGGTCACGAAGTCGCCGGACTCCAGGGCAGTTTCCAGGCTCAGCCACGAGGCCAGGCGCTTGGCCTTGTCGCGCGACAGGATGGTGTCGCCGTAGCCGTTTTCGATGGCGTCGATGGCCACCGACACGAAGTCGCCGACCTGAACTTCCAGTTCGCCCTGGTCGTTCTTGAATTCGTCGATGGGCACATAGGCCTCGGACTTCAGGCCGGCATTGACGACCACGAAGTTGTGCTCGACGCGAACGACCTCGGCCGAGATCACTTCGCCGGCGCGCATGTCGGAGCGCTGCAGCGACTCCTCGAACATTGCGGCGAAGGATTCCATGCCGGAAGCGGCGGTTTGGGTTTGGGACATGTTGAGTTGATCCTGATGCGCCGAAGTATCTGGCGCGGCGGTGCAGGCAAGCCTGCGGGGTTAGGTTGTTGACATCGCCGGCCACGAGAGACTTGCATCTCTCATGACGACCGAACGGGCGTTCGGCGCTGGCCGGCGGGCCTTGTGCCTTGCGGCGTGGCTTCTCAGGCCTGGGTCGTGCTGCTTTGCGTCAGAACGGCCGGCGCGTTTGCCACCAATCCAGCACCTGGGCCACCGAGGCCTCGATGGTCAGCGCTGAGTTGTCGAGCAACTGCGCGTCCTGCGCGGGGGCCAGTGGCGAGGTCGAACGGTTCTTGTCCCGTTCGTCCCGCGCCTCCAAATCTTCGCGCAAGCTCTCGATATTAGCGGAAACACCCTTGGAAATCAATTGCTTATAGCGCCGCTCGGCCCGCGTTGCCGCGCTGGCCGTGAGGAAAATCTTGAGGTCGGCGTCAGGGAAGATCGACGTGCCCATGTCGCGGCCGTCGGCCACCAGACCCGGCAGCTGGCGGAAATTCAGCTGCAGCTGGTGCAAGGCCTGACGCACCGCCGGATGCACGGCGACCTGTGAAGCCAGCAGGCCGGTCGCCTCGGCGCGCAAACGGGCGCTGACGTCCTCGGTGCCGAGGTAGACATGACCTTCGCGGAAGCTCAGGTCCAGCGTCGGCACGATGGCGGCGACGGCCGCGCCATCGTCCAGGTTCAGGCCGGCCCGACGCGCGGCGAGGCCGGTCACGCGGTACAGCGCCCCGGAGTCCAGCACGCCAAAGCCCAGCGCCTTGCCAACCTCGTCGGCCAGCGTGCCTTTGCCGGAGGCGGTGGGGCCATCGATGGTGATGACGGGAACGTCCTCGGCCCGGGCCGTGACGACACCGAACAGCGTCTCGAAGTAATCCGGGAAGGTCTTGGCGACGCAGTGCGGCTCCAGGATGCGCACCGGTACCGCCGCGTCGGTCACGAGGCCGTTGAACGCGGCGAGTGAGAAGCACATCGCGACACGGTGGTCGTCGTAGGTGTGGATCCCCGCAGGCTGCCACTGATGGAGCGGCTGGACGCGGATCCAGTCCGGGCCTTCCTCGACGGTCGCGCCGAGCTTGCGCAGCTCGGTCGCCATCGCGGCGATACGGTCGGTCTCCTTCACGCGCCAGCTGGCGATATTGGTCAGCGTCGTCGGGCCGTCGGCGTAGAGCGCCATGACGGTCAGCGTCATCGCGGCGTCGGGGATGTGGTTGCAGTCGAGCGTCAGGCCCTTGAGCGGCCAGGCACCACGCTTGACCTCCAGCCAGTTCGGGCCGGTCTTCACGTCGGCGCCCATGGCGGCAGCGGCCTCGATGAAGCGCACGTCGCCCTGCAGCGATTCGCGGCCGACGCCTTCGATGCGGACGGGCGTGTCGATTGCCGCGATGGCGCCAAGGGCGACGAAGTAGGAGGCTGACGACGCATCGCCTTCGACGAACACCTCACCCGGCGAGCGGTAGTGGCTGCCGGCAGGGATAACGAAGGCGGCCCAGCCCTCGCGCTTCACGTCGATGCCGAAGCGCGCCAGCAGCGCCAGCGTGATCTCGATGTAGGGCTTGGAGATCAGCTCGCCGATGACTTCGATGCGGATGTCCCGCTCGGCCACGAGCGGCAGCGCCAGCAGCAGTGCGGTCAGGAACTGGCTGGACACGTCGCCACGCACGCGCACCGGCTGGTCCAGCGCGAGTGGCGAAGGGCCGTGAAGGCGCAGCGGTGGATAGCCGGGGGCGCCGAGATCGTCGATGGCGCAGCCGAGGCCGCGCAACGCATCGACAAGGTCGCCAATGGGGCGCTCGTGCATGCGGGGCACGCCGGACAGCTCGAAGCTGCCACCCTGCGTTGCGGCCAGTACTGCGAGTGCGGCGGTCAGCGGCCGCATGGCCGTGCCGGCGTTGCCGAGGAAGAGCTTGGCCTGCCTGGCCAGCAACTGGCCGCCGAGGCCCACGATGTTGACCGTGTCACCGTCCTGCACGACGCCACAGCCGAGGGCGCGCAGCGCATCCAGCATGACGGCGGTGTCGTCGGACGCCAGCAGGTCGCGCACCGTGGTGCGCCCCTCGCTGAGCGCGGCCAGCAGCAGCACGCGGTTGGAAATGCTCTTGGAGCCGGGCAGGCGGACGGTGCCCGAGGCCCCGCGCAGCGGCGGCAGGTCGAGGAAGGGGATCTTGAACATCACTTAGCCGCAGGGCGGCCGGGAGGGGCGGCAGGGGAGGGCAGGCTCCAGGCGGAGCGGCCTTCGGCAATGGGTCGCAGCGTGGCTTCCAGCGCGGCGGCATCGCCCGCTTCGATGAGGGCTTCGAGCTGGTCCAGCATCGTGCGGAAACGCTTGGATTGCGCCAGCACCTCGTGCTTGTTGGCCAGCAGGATGTCGCGCCAGACGGCCGGCTCGCCGGCGGCGATCCGCGTGAAGTCGCGGAAACCCGGACCGGCGAGGCTCAGGTAGTCCCGCGCGGCGGGCTGCTCGGCGATCGCTTGGAAGTAGGCGAATGCCAGCAGGTGCGGCAGGTGGCTGACGGCAGCGAACGCGGCGTCATGGTTGTGCGGCCGCATCTTCAGCACCGTCGTGCCCAGCGCCGACCAGACGTCCGTCGCGCGCTGCACGAGCTGCGGGTTCGTGAACGGCTGCGGCGTCAGGATGACCTGCCGGCCTTCGTACAACGTGGCTTCGGCGTGCTGGACGCCTCCCGATTCCTTGCCGGCAATCGGGTGGCAGGGCACAAAGCTCGCAGCACGCTCGCCCAGCGCCCGGCGGGCGGCCTCGATGACGTCGCACTTGGTCGAGCCGACGTCCATGAACAGCACGCCCGGGTTCACCAGGTGGCGGATGGCCTTCAGCGTCGCTTCCGTGGCCGACACCGGCACGGCGATCAGTACGATGTCCGAGCCGGAAACTGCCAGCAGCGCGGACTCCGCCACGACGTCGATGACACCAAGTTTTTTGGCCAGCTCCGTCGTCGACGGCGACTTGCTGTAGCCGATGACGCGGCGTACGAGGCCGGCGCGCTTCATCGCCAGCGCGAAGCTGCCGCCCATCAGGCCGCATCCGATGACACCGAGCTGGTTGAACATCGCTGCCTCGCTCAGCTCTTGACCGGGTACGCACCCAGGATCTTGAAGAAGGCGCAGAGCTCGCGCAGCTCGGCCAGCGCATCGGCGACGTGGGTCTGGGTCGGATGACCATCGAGGTCGATGTAGAAGTAGTAGTCCCACTGGCCCGTGCGGGCCGGGCGGGATTCCAGCCGCGTCATCGACACGCCGTGCTTCTTCAGCGGCACAAGCAGGTCATGCATCGCGCCGGGGCGGTTGGGCACGGAGACGACGAGGCTGGTGCAGTCGCGGCCCGTGGCCGGCGGCGTGGCCATCGTCTGCGGCAGGCAGATGACGGCGAAGCGCGTGCGGTTATAGGCCTCGTCCTGGATCGCATGCGCCACGATGTGCAGGCCGAACAGCGTCGATGCGCGGTCGCTGCCGAGCGCCGCCCAGGCCGGGTTGGTGGCCGCGAGGCGCGCGCCTTCGGCGTTGCTGGACACCGCCCGGCGCTCGGCGTCGGGCAGGTGCTTGTTAAGCCAGTTCTGGCACTGCGCCAGCGCCTGCGGGTGTGCCAGCGCGGCCTCGATGCCGTGCATCGACGGCTCCTTGCGCATCAGGCTGTGCCGTACCAGCAGCGACACCTCGCCGACGACGTGGCAGGGCGTGTGCAGAAACAGGTCCAGCGAGCGCGTGACGACCCCCTCGGTCATGTTCTCGACGCCGACGACGCCAAACTGCGCGCCGCCGCTGGCGGTCGTGTGGAAGACCTCGTCGAAGTTGGCGCAATAGACCATGTCGGCCGCACCGCCGAAGTACTCGATGGCGGCCTGCTCGCAGAAGGTTCCCACCGGCCCGAGTACAGCGACGCGCTGGGGCGACTCTAGCGCCAGACAGGCAGACATGATCTCTCGCCAGATCGCCGACACGTGCTCGGCCTTCAGCGGGCCGGGGTTGGCGGCGCGGATCTTGTCGATGACCTGCGCGACGCGGTCGGGGCGGAAGAACGGCGTACCTTCGGCGCGCTTGATCTCACCGACCTGCTCGGCCACGCGCGCCCGCTGGTTCAACAGCTCCAGCAGTTGGCGGTCGAGGCCGTCGATCTGGTCGCGCAACGCGAGCAGCGCCTGGGATGCGACCGGCTCAACCATGACGGGCCTCGAAGGTTTTCAGGAAGGAGACCAGCGCCTGAACGCCGGCCAGCGGCATCGCGTTGTAGATGGATGCACGCATGCCGCCGACGGACTTGTGCCCTTTGAGCTGCAACAGCCCGGCGGCTTTGGCGTCGGCCAGGAAGACCTCGTTGAGCGCCTCGTTCTTCAGAAAGAACGGCACGTTCATGCGCGAGCGGCAGCTTGGGTCCACCCGGTTTTCGTAGAGGCTGGAGGCGTCCAGCGCCTCGTAGAGCAGGCGGGCCTTGTCGATGTTCTGGCGCTCGATCGCGGCGAGCCCCCGCAGGCCGGCGTACTCGAAGCCCTTGACCCACTGGAAGACCAGGCCGGCCACGTAGATCGCGAACGTCGGTGGCGTGTTGAACATCGACTGGTGGGCAGCCACGGTCTCGTAATTGAAGGCCGAGGGGCAGATGTCAAGCGCGCGGCCCAGCAGATCTTCCCGCACAAACACCATCGTCAGACCTGCGGGACCGACGTTCTTCTGCGCGCCACCGAAGGCCAGGCCGACACGGCTCCAGTCGATCGGCCGCGACAGCATGTGCGAGGAGATGTCGATGACCAGCGGCACACCGTTGGCGGACTGCGGCAGGTCGTGAAACTCGACGCCGTCGATGGTCTCGTTCGTGCACAGGTGCAGGTAGGCCGCGTCGTCGCGCAGCTGCCAATCGCGTGGGATGACGCCGGTCTTGCCGATGTCGGCGGCGATCTGCACGTCGGCATAGCGCCGCGCCTCGGCGGCGCTTTTGCGCGACCAGGAGCCCGTGATGACGACGTCCACCTTGCCGCCCCGGCTCAGGTTCATCGGCACGATGGCGTTTTCGCCGAGCCCGCCACCCTGCATGAACAGGATGCGGAAGTTCGCCGGCACCGCCAGCAGTTCGCGCAGGTCGGCTTCCGCACGCTCGGCAATGGAGACGAACTCCTTGCCGCGGTGGCTCATCTCCATGACGCTCATACCGCTGCCGTGCCAGTCCAGCATTTCTTCCGCCACCTGCCGCAGAACGGGCTCGGGCAGGGTGGCGGGACCGGGGGCGAAATTGAACGGGCGGGATGAGGTCATCGAGGGGGAGGGCTACTTCGACGCGGGCTTGGAGGCGGGGGCGGGCGGCGGCTGGATGCCGAGCTGCTTGGCCAGGTTGGCTTGCAAGGTCTTGAGGCGGCCTTCCAGCGTGGGACCGGCCTCGGTCATCACCTTCTGGGCCACCGCGTTCTGCAACTCGGCGTTGGCCATGCCGAACTTCTGACTGAGCGGGGATTCTGCCCAGGCCAGGATCTGCTTCAGTTCGTCCTCATTGAAGCGTTCGTCCAGCAGCGCCGAAGCCGTGCCGGGCAGCGCCTTCGAGATCTTGTCCTTCAGGTAGGTCTGGTTCTCGTCGACGAACTTCTTCATCTCCGCGTCCAGCGCCTTGGCGGTGGCCTCGCGCTTGTCGGCGGGCACCTGTTGCAGCGCGGCGCGCACGCCCTGGGCCAGTTGCGGCAACGGCCGCTGCAGGATGCTGCCGGCGAGGCCATCGACCATCGCACGCTGCTGCAGCGCGACGATGCGATCGATCAGCGCCTTCTTGGCGGGGGAGGGGTCGGCCAGGGCGCTGCCGGCAGCCAGGGCGAAGGCCAGGGCGAGGCCCAGCTTGCGAGAGGTCATGTCAATCCTTGGGGGCTTCGGGGGTATCGACACCATCACCGGGTTCGGCGCCGGCGTCGGAGTCGTTGGCATCGTTCTCGACGATGCGTTGCAGGCCCGACAGCTTGCTGCCGTCGTCCAGCGCGATCAGCGTGACGCCCTGCGTCGCGCGGCCGAGTTCACGAATCTCGCTGACACGGGTGCGCACCAGCACGCCCTTGTCGGTGATCAGCATGATCTCGTCTTCCGGGCGCACCAGCGTAGCGGCGACGACGCGGCCGTTGCGCTCGCTCTGCTGGATGGCGATCATGCCCTTGGTGCCGCGGCCGTGGCGGGTGTACTCGACGATGGAGGTCCGCTTGCCGTAGCCGTTCTCGGTGGCGGTCAGCACGCTCTGCGTCTCGTCCTCGGCGACGAGCATCGCAATCAGGCGCTGATCGGGCTCCAGCATCATGCCGCGCACGCCACGAGCCTGACGGCCCATCGGGCGCACGTCATCCTCGTCGAAACGCACCGCCTTGCCGCCGTCGCTGAACAGCATCACGTCATGCCGGCCATCGGTCAGCGCGGCGCCGATGAGGTGGTCGCCGTCGTCCAGGTCGACCGCGATGATGCCGGCCTTGCGCGGGTTGCTGAAGTCCTTCAACGACGTCTTCTTGACCGTGCCGAGGGCCGTGGCCATGAAGATGAAGTGGTCCTCGGGGAAGCTGCGGAACTCGCCGGTCAGCGGCAGCACGACGGTGATCTTCTCGCCGGCCTGCAGCGGGAACATGTTGACGATCGGCTTGCCGCGCGAGTTGCGCGAGCCCTGCGGCACTTCCCAGACCTTCAGCCAATAGACGCGGCCGCGATCGCTGAAGCACAGGATCCAGTCGTGCGTGTTGGCGATGAAGAGCTGGTCGATCCAGTCGTCGTCCTTTGTCGCCGTGGCCTGCTTGCCGCGGCCGCCGCGGCGCTGCGCCCGGTACTCGCTGAGCGCCTGGCTCTTGATGTAGCCGGTGTGCGAGAGCGTGACGACCATGTCGGTCGGCGTGATCAGGTCTTCGGTCCCCAGCTCCTGGGCGTTGTGCTCGATGACGCTGCGGCGGGCGCCGAGCTTGGTCTGGCCGAACTCCTGCTTCAGCTGGGTCAGCTCCTCGCTGATGATGGTCGTCACGCGCGACGGCGTGGCCAGGATGTCGAGCAGGTCGGCGATCTGCGCCATCACGTCCCGGTACTCGCCGACGATCTTGTCCTGCTCCAGCCCGGTCAGGCGCTGCAGGCGCATCTGCAGGATCTCGCTGGCCTGCGTGTCCGAGAGCCGGTAGAGGCCGTCCGGCTGCATGCCGTACTCCGGCTCCAGGCCGTCGGGGCGGTACGCCTGGCTGCCGCCCTCAGCGCGGGACAGCATCTCGCGCACCAGCGACGAATCCCAGCTCTTGCTCATCAGCGCGGCCTTGGCGACGGGCGGTGTCGGCGACGACTTGATCGTCTCGATGAACTCGTCGATGTTGGCCAGCGCGACGGCCAGGCCTTCCAGCACGTGGCCGCGCTCGCGGGCCTTGCGCAGTTCGTAGATCGTGCGGCGGGTCACCACCTCGCGGCGGTGCTCCAGGAACACGATGATCATGTCGCGCAGGTTGCACAGCTTGGGCTGGCCGTCGATGAGCGCGACCATGTTCATGCCGAAGCTGTCCTGCAGCTGCGTCTGCTTGTAGAGGTTGTTCAGCACCACCTCAGGGACTTCGCCGCGCTTGAGCTCGATGACGACGCGCATGCCCGATTTGTCGGACTCGTCCTGGATGTGGCTGATGCCCTCGATCTTCTTTTCCTGCACCAGCTCGGCGATGCGCTCGAGCAGCGTCTTCTTGTTCACCTGATAGGGAATCTCGTCGACGATGATCGACTGACGGTTGCCCTTGTCGATGTCCTCGAAGTGGACCTTCGCGCGCATGACAACGCGGCCACGGCCCGTGCGGTAGCCATCGCGCACGCCAGCCAGGCCGTAGATGATGCCGGCGGTGGGGAAGTCAGGCGCCGGGATGATCTCCATCAGCTCGTCGACCGTCACCGCCGGGTTCTTCAGCGCCAGCAGGCAGGCGTCGACCACCTCGTTGAGGTTGTGTGGCGGGATGTTGGTGGCCATGCCGACCGCAATACCCGCCGCGCCATTGACCAGCAGATTCGGCAGCCGCGTCGGCAAAACCAGCGGCTCCTTTTCGCTGCCGTCGTAATTCGGCCCGAAATCGACGGTTTCCTTGTCGATATCGGCCAGCATTTCATGGGCAATCTTGTCCAGCCGGATTTCGGTGTATCGCATGGCCGCGGCGTTGTCGCCGTCGACCGAGCCGAAATTTCCCTGGCCATCCACCAGCATGTGGCGCAGCGAAAAATCCTGCGCCATGCGGACGATCGTGTCGTACACCGCCGTATCGCCGTGCGGGTGATATTTACCGATGACGTCGCCGACGATACGGGCAGACTTCTTGTAAGGCCGGTTCCAGTCATTGTTCAGCTCGTGCATCGCGAAGAGCACGCGGCGATGCACCGGTTTGAGGCCATCGCGGGCATCGGGCAGGGCGCGCCCCACGATCACGCTCATCGCGTAATCGAGGTAGGAGCGACGCATCTCCTCCTCAAGGCTGATCGGCAGGGTTTCCTTGGCGAACTGGGTCATGCGCGAGTGGCGCGCGCCTACATGGGCGCGACGTCATTGGAGGTAGGTGAAAGGCGCGAATTCTAAGCGCCGCACCTCCTTGTAGCAGCAGCGCAACAGCGTCACCATGCCCATGAACGTAGCCCGCCACAATGCGTCCGTCTCGGTGCCTGCATGGCACAATCGCCGAGTCCCTAGGAGAAACCCTAAAGGCTTTTCCTAAGGTTAAAGGTTGAGTACTGACTCTCGCAGGGCAACTGCGGCATTCCTTGAGAGGAGAATCATGAAGAAACTGAATCGCGTGGCGTCGCTGTTTGCGGTGGCTGCGGTCGCCGCTGCGGCAGCGTCGGGCGCCTCCGCCCAGACGGTCGACAACTGGCGCGCCGCCGATGGCACCGTCTGGAAGAACGGTACCAACGAATATTGCTGGCGTGACAATTTCTGGACGCCCGCCACCGCTGCCGCTGGCTGCGACGGCGAAATCAAGCCGGCTCCGAAGGTCGAGCCGCCGAAGCCCGTCGCCCCGCCGCCGCCTGTCGCTCCCCCGGCCCCGCCGAAGCCCGTGACGCCGCCGCCCGCACCGGTCAGCGAGAAGGTCACGTTCGCGGCTGACACGTTCTTCGACTTCGACAAGTCGACGCTGAAGCCTGATGCTCAAGCCAAGCTGGACGACCTGGTCAGCAAGACCAAGGGCATCAACCTGGAAGTCATCATCGCCGTCGGCCACACCGACTCGGTGGGCAGCGACGAGTACAACCAGAAGCTGTCGATCCGCCGCTCGGAAGCCGTCAAGGCCTACTTGGTGAGCAAGGGCGTCGAGCCGAACCGCGTCTACACGGAAGGCAAGGGCGAGAAGCAGCCCGTCGCCGACAACAAGACCGCCGAAGGCCGCGCCAAGAACCGCCGCACCGAGATTGAAGTCGTCGGTACGCGCAACAAGTAAGCTCTGCGCCTTCGGGCGCCTTGCACAAAGCCCCGCACGGCCCGCCGTCGGGGCTTTTTTCTTGGTGCGCCCGGCAGGGCGCACCTACTTGGAGGTGAAAGTCCTCTACCAGCCCGGTAAGGGGAATGGTTAGCGGGGCCGCCGAGGCCACCAGCGAGAGGCGAAGGACCGAACGAGAGCAAGTGACCGAGGACCTGGGAATGTCGAAGGCCATGCGTCAGATGTCGGGGCAACCCGGGCGGGTAGGCGTAGCGCATGGCGAAGCCGGGCTTGACCCCTCCAGCGACGAAGCCTGCGGCCCGCCCCAGGAACACCAGGGCACATGGGCGGCAAGGTCGACGGTGGGGACAGGTGCCCCTGCTGAAGGCGGCGCTGACGAGAGAGAACCTGCAAGCGGCGTGGAAGCGGGTCAAGGCCAACAAGGGCGCGCCGGACAGGCGCGAGCTGGACGAGTAGCTATGCCACCGGCTGCGAGCCATCCAACTCAAACAGTGGAAACGCGGCACCACCATCTACCGGGAACTGCTCGGTCTGGGGACCGCGCCGCAGGTTGCACGACAGGTGGCGGCGAACAGCCGCTGCTGGTGGCGCTACAGCGGCAAATTCCTCAACCGCGTGCTCACCATCGCCTGGTTCGACCGACTGGGCCTGCCCAGACTCTCACGACCTCAAGCGCTCGAACCGCCGGGCGCGGACCCGCACGCCCGGTGGTGTGGCAGGGGCACCTCCTAAGATTGAGCTTCCCTATGCCGATTTTCCAGATACCGTCATGACGATCAATGCCGATCCGCAGGAGCTCGCCAAGTTCGGCGAGCTGGCCCACCGCTGGTGGGATCCTGAAAGCGACTTCAAGCCGCTGCACCAGATCAATCCCTTGCGGCTGGGATGGATCCAGCAGCTGTGCCCACTTGCCGGCAGAAGAGTTGTCGACGTGGGGTGCGGCGGCGGCATCCTGAGCGACGCGATGGCCCGGGCCGGCGCCCAGGTGCTGGGCATAGACCTGTCGACCAAGCCGCTGCGCGTCGCCGAGCTGCACGCAATGGAGGCAGGCACGGAAGGCGTCGAGTACCGCGAGGTGGCCGTCGAGGCGCTCGCGGCTGAGCAGCCTTCGGGCTTCGACGTCGTTACCTGCATGGAGATGCTCGAGCACGTGCCGGACCCCGCGTCTGTCGTGCGCGCCTGCGCCGAGCTGGTGAAGCCGGGCGGCTGGGTCTTCCTGTCGACGCTGAACCGCAATGCCAAATCGTTCATGCTGGCCATCGTCGGTGCCGAATACGTGCTGAGCATGCTTCCCAAGGGCACGCACGAGTACGCCCGGTTCATCAGGCCATCCGAGCTGGCGCAGTTCTGCCGTGATGCCGGACTGGAAGCCCAGGCCAGCCGCGGCCTCACCTACAACCCGATCACCCAACGCTATAGCCTGGGCAGCGACACCGACGTCAATTACCTGGTGGCTTGCCGGCGGCCGCTATGACACCGCCGGCTGCCCGGTGGGCGCATCTGGAAGTCGTGCTTTTCGATCTGGACGGCACGCTGATCGACAGCGCGCCGGACCTCGGGCGAGCCGCAAATGCCATGCGCCTGGACCGCGGCTTGGCGGCATTGCCGGTGGAGCAATACCGGCCCCACGGCGGATCGGGCGCTCGCGGCATGCTCGGCCAAGCGTTCGGCGTCGCGCCGGGCGATGCGGCATACGACAACCTCAGGCAAGAGTTCCTTGAGCGATACGAGCGGGTCATGCATGACAACACCCATCTGTTCGATGGTGTCGCCGAGGAGCTGGCCGCCCTGGACGCTGCAGGCCTGCGCTGGGGAATCGTCACCAACAAGGCCGAGCGCTTCGCACTACCGCTTGCCGCTGCGTTGGGCTTGAGCGCAGCGGCCATCGTGGGTGGAGACACGACCGGCTTTACCAAGCCGCATCCCGAGCCGCTTCTGGAAGCGGCGCGTCGCCTGAACGTCCAGCCATCGACGTGTCTCTATGTCGGTGACGACGCGCGCGACATCACGGCAGGGAGGGCCGCCGGCATGGCGACGGCGGTGGCACGCTGGGGCTACCTCGGCCCGCACGCCGAGCCTAGCAGCTGGCGTGCAGATATTGAACTGCTTGCGCCTCGCGATCTCTTGAAAGCGCTCAAGGTGGCCTAAACTACGACGTTCTGGGGCCGACCTGGTTTCGACGTGGGTGCGGATCTGGAGTAGGGCATGTCGAGCACCAGTTCGCTCGTAAAACCACTGGAAACAAAGTAACTGCAAACGACTCTACGTTCGCACTCGCCGCTTAATTGCGGATGAGCTTCTCAACGGCAGGCCGATGGGCCGGGCTGAGTTCCGCAAGGGGCAAGGCTGAGAAGTCACTCACATCGGCTGGCGTCGTATCGGGTCACTCGGTGCGGCGCGAGATTTAGTGACTGGCGGGAAAGCTAGCGTGCCACTGCGCGAGTTGACCGTGAGATTCAAATCAGCTGGCTAAACATGTAGAACTGCCCGGTGATGGCTTGCGGACGCGGGTTCAATTCCCGCCGGCTCCACCATCTAAGAGTTCAGCGAAGGTGCGCTGAAGTCAAAAAGGCCTAGGTCAATCAACGACTTAGGCCTTTTTCTTTGTCCGCCAGGGTCGGGGCAAATGCGCCGCCTTCCTACATCTGACGGGGCAACTTCCGGGGGTAAGTGCCGGCAAACTCAACCTGACGTAAGCGCGTGGCGACACACCTTGACGGTCAAGAGGCAGCGTGTTTGACCCAGCCCCTGACACCGGGGATGGGAGTCGCCGTCCAACGGCGAACGGTCTCGAGCTCGGTGACCAGCGATTGGGCAGCAGCTCGTCGATCCGACTGGCGGGGCGGCGCGCGTCAAGCAACTTGTCGCCTCGGCTATGCAGCCAATGGCTGACTATCCTTGCTGGGCCGGGTCGCAGCGACGACAGAGTCGCGCTCTGGGCTGAGCATGACCACCTCAATATGCGACCAGTCGCGTGTGTTGCCTGACCAGCGCGCCGGATTGCGCTGGCGGGACTCGAGATACACGTCGTGCCGGGCCGAGAGGCAGTTGGCGCAGCAGTGCGTACTGAGGAGTGCGTTCGTTACTGACCCGGAACGAGGTGACCGTGGGACTCAAACGAAAAGTTGGCTGGCTGATTCCAAGCGCGGCAACAAGTCGGGCAGCTGACATTCGGCCCCTACGTAGCGCATGCTCAATTTCGTGCGCCACATCGGGGTGCCGGATTGCCATCTTGAGTCTCCGCGAATAGCCCAATGAATAGTTCGGTGAATATCATATTGGCCCCTCGACTTGCCAAGCCGCGGCTCAGCGCGATGCCGCTAGGACATCTCTCACGTCAACCAACGCAGCTGCAGGCTTTCCGAAAGCCGTAGCGCACTTCAGCAAGGCCGCGAGAGATGGCTGCAAATGCCTTCGTTCGATAGCGCCCGTCCGACCACCACCCACCGAAGGCCAAGTGCGGTACAGCGCTCTTGAGCTTATCGCCCTAGAAGTGGGTCAGCTCGGTCGGATGCTGGACGGCCACCCCGTTAGCGGAACAACAGCAGCAGCGACTCGAAGGCCGACTCGCTTTGCATTCCCAGCGCATCCCAACTCAGTGGCCATGCACCGAACGCAAGTGCCTGTGTTCCTTCAGGGGCGCAGCTGGCTCCTGCGACGCTTCCTCCAGCCCGACGAGGATGCCGCACTGGTCTGCAGGCCGGTCGGTGCCGCAACGCTGCCTCAGCTGCTTAAGCTCCCTTTCCAGCACACGCAGCTCCTTGATGCGCTTGGACACGTGCCCGATGTGTTCGTCCAGCAGGGAATTGACGTCGCCGCAGTCTTCGGTCGGTGCGTCCTTGAAGCGGAGCAGCACCCGAACCTCGTCGAGCGACATGTCCAGGCCTCGGCAATACCGAATGAACTGCAGCCGTTCCAGGTGCGGCGCCTCGTAGACCCTGAAGTTCCCCTGCGTCCTACCCGGAGCGGGGAGCAGACCTTCCTTCTCGTAGAAGCGGATGGTCTCGATGGGAGTGGCTGACGCGGTGGATAGGTCCCCGATTCTCACGATCGCTCCAAGGCTCGTTACCGTGAAAGTATAGGGACTTGACTCTGTAGTAACTACAGGTTGTCAAATATCCTTGCCCCGATCGAAATCGCCAAAATGAGCAGCCACTGCCACCACGACTACGCCGACCATAGCCATGATCATGGACACACGCATGGCGAGGAGCATGACCACCCTGGCCACGACCACGACCACGACCACGACCAGAGTCACGGTCATGCACACGGGCACGAGGCGTCGTGTTGCGGTTCTACCTGTGGCACGGAGCGGCACGCCCCCACGACCTCGGCGAGGGGCGGGCTGCTGCTGCGTATCCCTGCGATGGACTGTCCGACCGAAGAGGGACAGATTCGCCGTGCCCTTGAGCACCTCCCTGAGGTGCGCGGGCTGCGGTTCGACCTTCCCGTACGCGCCCTGAGCGTCGACACCCCGCTCTCAAGCTGGGAACCGGTCATAGCTGCCATCAACAGCCTCGGCTTCAAGACCGAAACGCTGTCGGCACCGCCTCCTGCGGAGGACACCGCCAAAGCCCAGCGCGTCGAGCTGACCCGGCTGGTAGCAGCGCTGCTCGTCGCCATTGCCGCCGAACTCATTCACTTCCTGGCCCCGGAGACTACGGTTTGGAAGGCGGTTGGCATGCCCGTCGCCGCGGTCGCCATTGCGCTTTCCGGCCTGAGCGTATTCAAGAAGGGACTGAGCTCGCTTTTCCGCGGTCGGCTGAACATCAACGCGCTGATGTCAGTTGCCGTCGCCGGTGCCTTCTTCATCGGGCAGTGGCCCGAAGCCGCGATGGTCATGGCGCTGTATTCCCTGGCCGAGCTCATCGAAGCACGGTCGGTCGAACGCGCCCGCAACGCCATCACCGGCCTGCTAGCGCTGTCGCCACCGCAGGTGGAAGTGCGCCTGCCTGATGGCGCATGGTCAAGCGTTGATGCCAAGTCTGTCGCCGTGGGCGCGACTGCTCGCGTGAAGCCTGGGGAGCGGTTTGCCCTCGATGGGCGCGTGACCGCAGGGCAGGGCGCCGTTGACCAATCTCCTGTGACTGGCGAGAGCATCCCGGTCGACAAATCCCCTGGCGACAACGTCTTCGCTGGAACCATCAACCAGAGCGGCTCGCTCGAGTTCGAGGTCACCAAGCCTGCGGCCGACACGGTGCTGGCACGCATCATCCACGCCGTCGAGGAGGCTCAAGGCCAACGTGCGCCCACGCAGCGCTTCGTCGACAAGTTCGCGGCCATCTACACGCCGGCCATCTTCGTGCTCGCGCTTGCCGTGGCCCTCGGGACGCCGTTCCTTATGGGCTGGCCGTGGATGACGGCGGTCTACAAGGCCCTGGTCCTCCTCGTCATCGCCTGTCCCTGCGCCCTCGTCATTTCGACACCGGTGACGGTCGTCAGCGGTCTGGCAGCGGCGGCTCGCCACGGCATCCTCATCAAGGGCGGCGTATATCTGGAAGAGGCCCGCAAGCTCAAGGTGGTAGCGCTGGACAAAACCGGCACGTTGACCGAGGGCAAGCCGCGTTTGGTCGCTAACTCCGTCCTCTTGCAAGGTTTGCCTGAGGCCGACGCGCTGCGCATTGCCAAGAGCCTGGCATCACGCTCCGACCATCCGGTATCCAAGGCCGTTGCCACCGGCCTGGAAGGGGAGGCGCTGCCCGTCGATGACTTCGGCGCCGACATTGGCCGTGGCGTTCATGGTGCCGTCGATGGCCACAAGTACATCCTCGGCAACCACCGTTGGATTCACGAGCGTGGGCTGTGCTCCGCCGAGCTGGAGGTGCGGCTTGAAGAGCACGAGGCACTGGGACGCACGTTGTCGCTGCTGGCAGACGAAGAGCGCGTCCTCGCGCTGTTCGCGGTCGCCGACACCGTCAAGGAGACCAGCAAGCAGGCCGTCGCCGACCTGAATGCTCTCGGCGTGCGGTCCATCATGCTGACCGGCGATAACCCGTCGACCGCGAAGGCAATCGCTGGCCAGGTAGGCATCGACGACGTCCGGGCCAACCTGCTGCCCGAGGACAAGCTCAAAGTGATTTCCGAGCTGGGCCAGACCCATCAGACGGGCATGGTCGGGGATGGCGTCAACGACTCGCCCAGCCTGGCGGCGGCTGCCGTGGGCTTCTCGATGGGCGGCGCCGGCACCGACACCGCCAAAGAAGCGGCCGACGTGCTGGTCATGAATGACGACCTGCGCAAGGTGCCCGAGACCATTCGTCTTTCCAAGCGCACCTACGCAGTCCTTTGGCAGAACATCATCCTTGCGCTTGGCATCAAGGCCATCTTCTTCGTGCTCGCCGTTTTCGGCAGTGCCACGATGTGGATGGCCGTCTTCGCCGACATGGGTGCGAGCCTCCTGGTTGTCTTCAACGGTCTACGCCTGCTCGGTGGCGTGGAGAAGTCGCGCACATGAACAACCGGACCGGTGTGCCTATGTCCGCGCCGGCGCCTGGCTGCGAGCGTCATGTCACGGTGACATGAACTCAACGGTTAGACTTCTTCTTCCATGCTCCTCCGCAGCTTCCACCGCCTGACCGTCACGTTCCTGGTGATGCTGTCTTTGCTGCTGCCGCTTCAGGTGGCATGGGGCTCTGCGGCTGCGTATTGCGAGCATGAAACCACCACCGAGGCCTCCAAGCACTTCGGTCACCATCAGCACGAGCACAAGGGGTCCTCGCACGACGTATCGGCGAAGAAGTCCACTGTGAAGAAAGCGGTTGTGGACAACGACTGCGCCGCCTGCCACATGAGCAGTTCGGCCATCGCTTGCGTCGCCGCAGAAGGCGTCTCGGCTCCTGGCCTCTCGTCTGACTTGGTCCCTCGCACCTCAGGTGCCCACGAATCTGCGCTCGCTCGAGCGCCAGACCGCCCTCAGTGGCGCCGTCTCGCCTAGCCGGCGAGACAGGAGGACTTCCAACCACACCCGTCTCGCCGAATCCCTGGTTTCAACCTATGAGATTCGATGAGAAGAATTCTTTGGCCGCTCGGGCTGGCGGCAGCATTGCTCAGCCCATTCACCGTCCGCGCCCAACTGGCGACAAACACGGCGGCAGACACCCTCACCCTTGAACAGGCGCTCGAGCTGGCGACATCGCGAAGCTTCGTGGTGTCGGCGGCGCAGCGAGAGCTTGAGGCCCAGGATGGCTCCGTCCGGCAGGCCGGCGCGTTCCGCAACCCGGAACTCGCTGCAAGCGTTGAGGACACCCGTAGCGCGACACGGACGACCACGACGACGCTGAACATTCCGTTGGAGCTGGGCGGCAAGCGCACCGCCCGCGTGAATGCGGCTCAGCGCTCCCGTGACCTCGCCCAGGTCGAACTGGCCAACGCGAAGGCCCAGGTTCGTTCATCGGCCATCGCGGCGTACTTCGCAGTGCTCGCAGCACAGGAGCGCTCGAAGCTGGCCACCAACTCGGCAGACCTCGCCACGAGTGGCGTACAGGCCGTATCCAAGCGTGTAGCGGCCGGCAAGGTCTCGCCGGTGGACGCCACCCGCGCCCAGATCGACCAAGCCAACACGCAGCTTGAGCTCGCTGAAGCGCAAGCGGAGCTGACGACGGCCCGCCATGCACTGGCCAACCTCTGGGGCGACCCGGTACCACGGTTCGTGCGTGTTGCAGGCGACATCAACGTCATTCCCGAACGCGCACCTCTGCCAGAGTTGATGGGGCGACTCGAGGAAGCTCCGACGCTGCTAGCCGCCCGTACGGAGGTGGAGCGCCGCAAGGCGCTGGTGGATGTCGAGCGCAGCAAGGTGACGCCGGACGTGACGCTGAGCGTTGGCGCGAAGCGCGACAACGAACTGGGACGCACGCAGGCCATCGTCGGCCTGTCTATCCCGTTGCCGCTCTTTGACCGCAACCAGGGCGCGGTCTACGAGGCCAGCAAACGCGCCGACAAGGCCGAGGACGAGTTCCAGGCCGCTCGCCTGCGCGTCCTTGCCGACCTGCAGACGGCAGCAGCGCAGCTATCCGTTGCTCGCACATCGCTGCAGGCGCTGCAGTCAACGGTGCTACCCGCTGCACAGCAGGCCTACGAGTCGGCAAGCAAGGGCTTCGAGGCCGGCAAGTTCGGCTTCCTTGACGTCATCGACGCGCAGCGCTCCCTGCTGCAAGCCCGAGCGCGCTACCTGAGCACGCTCTCCAACGCATACCAGGCCGCCGCGGCCATCGACCGCCTGCTCGGTCGCTGAGAACGGAACACCAACATGGCAATCACAAAGAAACAGCGCGTCGCAATGGCGATCATCGTCCTCACCGGCCTGCTGGCCGGCGGCGGACTGCTGCTCACCGAACGGCACAAGACGGGCGAAGAAGCCGAACAGGGCGAAGAAGCCGGTCACGCACACAAGGAAGGCGACGACGACAAGAAGTCCGCCCCAGCTGCCAAGGAGGCGCATGAGGAGCGTGAAGAGCGCTCGGTCAAGTTGACCGAGGACCAGGTCAAGAAGGCGGGCATCGCCGTGCAAGCCGCAGGCCCGGCAAAGCTCCAGGCCGCCGCCGAGTTCACCGGCGAAATCCGCTTCAACGAGGACCGCACCGCCCACGTTGTGCCCCGCCTGGCCGGTGTGGCCGAGCAGGTCGTTGCCAATCTCGGCCAGTCGGTGCGCAAGGGCGAGGTGCTGGCCGTCATCGCCAGCAACTCGCTGTCCGAGCAACGCAGCGAGCTGCTGACCGCCAAGGAGCGCCGCGACGCGGCCCGCGTCACCTACGAGCGCGAGAAGAAGCTCTGGCAGGAGAAGATTTCTGCGGAGCAGGACTACCTGCAGGCCCAGTCTGCCCTGCGAGAAGCCGACATCGCGGTCCGCAACGCGACCCAGAAGCTCGCGGCCGTCGGCGCAACAGGTTCATCCGCGAACCTCAACCGCTTCGAGCTGCGCGCACCGTTCGACGGCACGGTGGTCGAAAAGCACCTGGCGCTAGGCGAGGCGGTCAAGGAAGACGCCAGCATCTTCACCGTCTCTGACCTCCGGTCGGTCTGGGCGGAGTTCAACGTCGCGCCCAAGGACCTGGCCACCGTTCGCGTGGGTCAGCGTGTCTCGGTCTCGTCGACCGCGTTTGAAAGCAAGGTGGAAGGCACGATCTCCTACGTTGGCGCCCTATTGGGCGAGCAGACCCGGACTGCACGTGCGCGCGTGACGCTGACCAATCCTGACGGTGCCTGGCGTCCAGGTCTCTTCGTCACCGTGTCGGTGTTCGGCGAGAACCAGGATGTGCCACTGACCGTGCCAGCTGATGCTGTGCAGACCATCGAGAACCAGACCATGGCCTTCAAGGCCGTGTCCGGCGGCTTCGAGGCAACGCCCATCAAGGTGGGGCGCTCTGATGGCCACGTCGTCGAAATCCTGAGCGGCCTGAAGTCTGGTGATCAGGTTGCATCCAAGAACACCTTCATCCTCAAGTCCGAGCTGGGCAAAGCCAGCGCCGGGCACGAGCACTGAGAGGGGGCGAAGCATGTTTGAACGCATCATCCGCTTCTGCATCGAGCAGCGCTGGCTGGTCATGCTGGCCGTGCTTGCCATGGCGGTCCTGGGGGCCTACAGCTACACCAAACTGCCCATCGACGCCGTCGTCGACATCTCCAACGTCCAGGTTGTCGTCAACAGCCAGGCCCCGGGCTACTCGCCGCTCGAGATCGAGCAGCGCGTCACCTATCCCATAGAGACCGTCATGGCTGGCTTGCCCGGCCTGGAGCAGACGCGCTCGCTGTCGCGATACGGCCTGTCCCAGGTCACGGTCATCTTCAAGGACGGGACCGACATCTACTTCGCGCGGCAGCTTGTCAACCAACGCCTGCAGGAAGCCCGGGAGCGCCTACCCGCTGGTGTGACGCCGAGCATGGGCCCCATATCCACCGGTCTGGGAGAAATCTATCTGTGGACGGTTGAGGCCGAGAAGAACGCAAAGAAGCCCGACGGCACGGCCTACACGCCGACGGACCTGCGAGAAATCCAAGACTGGGTCATCAAGCCGCAACTGCGGAATGTGCCCGGCGTCACCGAGATCAACTCCATCGGTGGTTTTGCCAAACAATACGTCGTCGCCCCCAACCTCGAGCGCCTTGGCGCCTTCGGCCTGAGCCTCCCCGACGTCGTCAACGCCCTGGAAAAGAACAACTCCAACCTCGGCGCCGGCTACATTGAGCGGCGAGGCGAACAATATCTGGTGCGCGCGCCCGGCCAGGTCAAGTCCACTGAGGACATTGGCGAAATCATCGTCGGCACGGCACAGGGTCAGCCCATCCGCATCCGGGATGTCGCGGCCGTTGAGCTGGGTCGAGAGCTGCGCACCGGTGCGGCCACCGAGAACGGCCAGGAAGTCGTGCTCGGCACGGTCTTCATGCTGATGGGCGAAAACAGCCGCACCGTCTCGGGGGCTGTCGACAGGCAGATGGAGGCCATCAACAGGACGTTGCCGGCCGGCGTCAAGGCCGTCACGGTCTACGACCGCACCACGCTCGTCGACAAGGCCATCAAGACGGTACAGAAGAACCTGGTCGAAGGTGCGGCGCTGGTCATCGCGGTGCTGTTTGCCTTCCTGGGCAACTTCCGCGCGGCGCTCGTCACGGCGATGGTCATCCCGCTGTCGATGCTCTTCACTTTCACGGGCATGGTCCGCTATGGCATCAGCGCCAACCTGATGAGTCTCGGTGCTCTGGACTTCGGCATCATCGTCGACGGCGCTGTTGTCATCATCGAGAACGCGGTGCGCCGGCTGGCGCACGTGCAGGCCAGCAAGGGCAGGGCGCTGACCCGCAGCGAGCGATTCCATGAGGTCTTCGCGGCGGCCAAGGAAGCCCGTCGTCCACTGCTCTTCGGGCAGCTCATCATCATGGTGGTCTACGTGCCTATCCTTGCCTTGACCGGGGTGGAGGGCAAGATGTTCCATCCGATGGCCTACACCGTGCTGCTCGCGCTGCTGGGCGCGATGGTGCTGTCGGTGACTTTCGTCCCCGCTGCAGTGGCGCTGTTCATCGGTGAACGTGTGACCGAGAAAGAAAACCGCCTGATGGAGTGGGCCAAACGCCGCTACGAGCTTGCGCTCAAAGCGACGTTGGTCAATGCGCCTGTCGTGATGACCTTCGCAACGATGCTGGTCGCCCTGTCTCTGGTAGTGGCCACCAAGCTGGGTAGCGAGTTCGTCCCCAACCTCAACGAGGGCGACTTTGCCATTCAGGCGCTGCGCATCCCTGGGACCAGCCTGACGCAATCGGTGGAGATGCAAAAGCAACTCGAATCCACCCTGAAGGCAAAGTTCCCCGAGATTGAGCGCATCTTTGCTCGCACCGGCACGGCCGAGATTGCGGCAGACCCGATGCCGCCCAACATCAGTGACGGCTACATCATGCTCAAGCCGATGGACCAGTGGCCCGAGCCGCGCAAGACGCGCGACCAGCTGCTGGCGGCGATTCGTGATGAAGCCGCAAAGGTGCCGGGCAACAACTACGAGTTCTCGCAGCCTATCCAACTGCGATTCAACGAACTCATCAGCGGTGTACGGTCGGACGTTGCGGTGAAGATTTTTGGTGACGACAACGACCTGCTCAACGACACGGCAAACAAGATTGCCGCGACGCTGCAAAAGGTCCCGGGCGCTACGGAGGTCAAGGTCGAACAGACCACTGGGCTGCCGATGCTCTCGGTCAACATCGACCGCGCCAAGGCGACGCGATACGGTCTGAACATGACGGACGTGCAGGAGGCCGTGGCTACAGCGGTGGGTGGCCGCGAGGCAGGTACCTTCTTCCAGGGTGACCGCCGCTTCGACATCCTCGTGCGCCTGCCGGAGGACGTGCGCCAAGACGTCGAGGCGCTTAAGCGCTTGCCCATTCCGCTGCCGAAGGCGGCTGGCGAGGGCCGTGCTGCCTACATCCCGCTCGGCGAAGTGGCTTCGTTGGAAGTCGCCCCGGGCCCGAACCAGGTGTCCCGTGAGAACGGTAAGCGCCGAGTGGTCGTCAGCGCCAACGTGACCGGTCGAGACCTTGGCTCGTTTGTGGCCGACGCGCAGGCTTCCATTGCTAGCGTGAAGGTGCCGACGGGCTACTGGACTGCGTGGGGGGGCACCTTCGAGCAGCTGCAATCCGCATCACAGCGTCTGCAGGTGGTTGTTCCGCTGGCCCTCGCGATGGTGTTCATGTTGCTCTTCACCATGTTCGGCAACGTTAAGGACGGCCTGTTGGTCTTCTCCGGCATCCCGTTTGCTTTGACCGGCGGCGTGCTGGCGTTGTGGGTACGGGGCATCCCGTTGTCGATTTCCGCGGCGGTCGGCTTCATCGCCCTTTCCGGCGTTGCCGTGCTCAACGGCCTCGTGATGCTGTCTTTCATCCGCAGCCTCCGCGAGGAAGGCAAAAGCCTCGACGAAGCCATCTGGGAAGGTGCGTTGACGCGCCTGCGGCCGGTGTTGATGACGGCTCTGGTCGCTTCACTTGGTTTCGTTCCCATGGCCCTCGCGACGGGCACCGGGGCCGAAGTCCAACGTCCGTTGGCCACCGTGGTCATCGGCGGCATCTTGTCGTCTTCAGCGTTGACGCTGCTTGTCTTGCCGTTGCTGTACCGGTGGGCGCATCGCAGGGACGACGAAGAGGTCGGCGCTCCACCCCTCGGAGACTTCCTTGAGGGCGGTCTCAAATCCGAAGTGCAACACCCGCTGGTTCAATGAATCGTTGAGGTTGTGATTTGGGATTGGGCGGCCACCCGCAGCGGCGAACGCCAGTCGTGAGTGGCGCGAGGACGGTTGTTGAGCTGGTCAGCGATGGCGTCGAGCTCTTCTTGGCTGAACACCGACAGGTCCGTCCCCTTGGGCATGTACTGGCGCAGCAGTCCGTTGGTGTTCTCGCAGGCCGTTGTTCGTTGCGGTTGGTCAGTTGCGCGGCACATTACTCTGGGCGTCTAAGGTCTCGGCGCTAGACTGGCCATGCTCATGGTTCGCCAACGCCTCCACCGCCTGACCACCGTGTTCTTCGTGGTGCTGTCGCTGCTGTTCTCACAGCTGGCGCTGGCGAGCTACGTCTGCCCGCAACTGGCAGACCCGGCTGCGATGGCGGAAATGATGGCGGCCGGTGCGCCCTGTCAGGGCATGGACCAAGACCAGCCGGGGCTGTGTGCAGAGCACTCCTCCAGTGCAGCCCAATCGTTCGAAGCCGTAAAGGTTCCGACCGTATCGCTGCCCATGGTGGTTCAGGTGCTGGAACTGCCGCTGGTGCTTGATGCCGCCTCGGCCAGGACCGTCCCGGCCGAGGCGACCAGCGAGGCGCAGCCGCCTCCGGACCCACTTTTCCTATCCACACTAAGACTCCGAGTCTGACCAGCTCCGTCGACTGACCGGTGCTGCCGCGGCATGTCCGCAGGCCAGCAGCGTTTGCGTTCGTCCTCGGAGCCTTCCATGTCCAACAACGTCTTGCGCGCAGTTGCTATGGCTGCCGCGTTGCTGCCTTCCACCTGGGTCGTTGCGGCACCACTTTCTCTTGACCAGGCGGTTGACCTGGCCGTCCAGCGTTCACAGGCGACTCGCTCTGCCCGCTCCGGTGCCCTAAGCGCTTCCGAGATGGCCCGTGCTGCGGGTCAGCAGCCCGACCCGATGCTGAATGTCGGCATCGACAACCTCCCGGCCACCGGCTCCAACCGCTTCAGCACGGCTGCCGAGGACATGACGATGAAACGCATCGGCATCTCCCAGGAATGGGTCCCTGCCGACAAGCGTGCTGCGCGAGAAGCGGCTGCGGGCGCTGTTGTGCGCCGGGAGTCCGTGATGGAACAGGTCGCCGCCGGCGAAGCCCGCCAGCAGGCCGCTATGGCCTACATCGACGCCTTTTACGCGAGTCAGTCGCTGAAGCTCACGGCGCTCAATGAGATGCACGCCCGCGAAGAGCTGGAGGCCGGCAAAGGGCGGCTGTCCACGGTGTCCGGAAGCAGCGCCGAAGTCCTGGGGCTGACCAGCGCCCTCGGTGCCGCCGAGGACGAATCTGCCGACATGCGCCAGCGGCAAGCCGCTTCACTGGTGGCGCTGCAGCGCTGGACGGGTTCGCCTTCTGACGAACTCGTCGAGCCACATCTGGCCGTGGTTCCGACTCTGGATGAGTTCGTAGCGGCCCATCCGCTCGTAGTCACCAAGCAGCGCGACATCGAGGTAGCCCGCCAAGAGGCAGAAGTGGCTCGGCTGAACCGCCGACCGAACTGGACGTACGAGGTCTCCTATGGACAGCGCCAAGGCCGTGCCGACATGGTGTCCTTCGGCGTGAGCATCCCGCTCACGGTGGCGCCAGCGGCCCGACAAGACCGGGAGACTGCCGCCAAGCTGGCCATGGCCCACAAGCTGGAAGCCGAACTCGAGGAAGCCCGCCGCGCGGCCGCGGGTGAATACGCGGCGCTGTCCAGCGACATCCGACGCCTGCAAGAGCGCATCGAGCGCTTTCGAGCGGGCGTCCTGACACCGCTGCACCAGCGCACTGCCGCGAGTTTGGCGGCGTACCGCTCCAACCAGGCCGGCCTTGTGATGCTGTTCGAAGCCCGTCATGCAGAGGTTGAGGCGCAGCGCAAGGTCCTGGCGCTTCAACGAGACCTCGCCAAGGCTCAAGTCCAACTTGTTTTCAAGCCGATTTCCCAAGGAGCAGCGCAATGAGCCGCGTCCAACTCACCGTCATCGCCGTGGCCGTAGCGCTCATCATCGGAGGCTGTGCCTTCTACCTGGGTCGGAGCACCGCGGGCTCGCAGGGCACGCAGGCGGCTACTGCGCCAGCTGCATCTTCCGCGGGGGAGCGTAAGGTGCTGTATTGGCACGACCCGATGGTGCCTGGCCAGAAGTTCGACAAGCCGGGCAAGTCGCCTTTCATGGACATGCAGCTTCAGCCCGTCTACGCCGACGAGGCGAGCGATTCCGGCGTGAAGGTCAGCTCCCAGGTGCAGCAGAACCTCGGCATCCGCACGGCGATGGTAGAGAGGGCGGAGGTCAGCTCGACCTTCGATGCGGTCGGCACCGTCCAGTTCGACGAGCGGTTGAACGTCGCCGTCCAGACGCGAACAGCCGGCTACCTGGAGCGACTGAACGTCCGCGCGCCGATGGAACGTGTTGCCAAGGGCCAGGCACTCGGCACCGTCTTCGCACCGGAGTGGCTGGGGCCGCTGAACGAACTCATTGCTCTGAAACGCTCGGGTGCGTCAGCTGAACTGGTGGCCGCGGCCAAGGAGCGGACTCGTGCGATGTCCATCCCTGCTGACCTGGTGCGTCAGGCGGAAGAGGGCGCCACGCCGCCGCAAGCCCGATACACATTAGTCGCACCGGCAAACGGCGTGGTTGCCGAACTGGGCGTACGTGAAGGCGTCGCCGTATCGCCAGGCATGACACTCTTCCGCATTGCCGGCCTGGAAAAAGTGTGGGCCGTGGCCGAGGTGCCTGAGGCGCAAGCAATTCGCTTGGCGCGCGGTCAGAAGGTCTCCGCGATGCTCCAGGCCGACTCGAGCCAGACCTTCACCGGCACGCTGCAGGAGATTCTTCCGCAAGTGAATTCAGCCACCCGCACACTGCAGGCCCGTTTCGAGGTCGACAACAAGGGCGGCAAGCTGGTTCCGGGCATGCTGTTGCGCCTTCAGGTGGCCGGTGCCAGTTCCTCGCGTCTGGTCGTACCGGCTGAGGCCGTCATCCGCACCGGGACTCGGGCGGTCGTCATCGTCCGCAAGGACAACGGTGCGTTCGAACCGCGAGACGTGCAGCTCGGAGCCGACTTTGGCGACCAGCTCGAGATTGTGCAAGGTCTGGTGGAAGGCGACCAGGTCGTAGCCAGCGGGCAGTTCCTGGTGGACTCCGAGGCACGATTGAGGTCAGTGCTTGGGAGCCTCGCCGCCGCCCAGCCAGCGTCGGCCCCGGCGCCCGCATCTGCGCCGGCGGCCTACTCGGCCCAGGGCAAGGTCGAGGCGGTCGATGCGGACAGCATGACGCTCGCGCACGGTCCCATCACTGAGCTCAAGTGGCCGGCGATGACGATGCGCTTTAACAAGCCCAGTCCGACGGCCTTCGCCGACGTAAAGCCGGGCGACACCGTGCGCTTCGAGTTCAAGAAGAAGGGCGATGAACACGAGCTCGTGTCGGTCCACCGGATGGGAGGCGCCAAGTGATTGCTGCCCTCATTCGCTGGTCAGTCGCCAACCGATTCCTGGTGCTCATCGCGACGGCGTTCCTGACAGCCGCCGCTGTTTTCTCCGTGGTCAATACGCCGGTGGACGCTCTTCCGGACCTGTCCGACACCCAGGTCATCGTGAGGACGACCTACGCAGGCAAGCCGCCCCAGGTGGTCGAAGACCTGGTCACCTATCCGTTGACAACAACGATGCTCAGCGTGCCCGGGGCAAAGACCGTCCGCGGCTACTCGTTCTTCGGGGACTCGTTTGTCTACATCCTCTTTGACGACAAGACGGACCCCTACTGGGCGCGCTCTCGGGTCGTCGAATACCTGAACCAGGTGCAGAGCAAGCTCCCAGCCGGCGCGACAGCCGCGCTGGGACCAGATGCCACGGGGGTGGGCTGGGTCTACGAATACGCGCTGGTCGACCGGACTGGCAAGACCGACATCGGCCAGCTGCGCGCTCTCAATGACTGGTTCCTGAAGTTCGAGCTGAAGACGGTGCAGGACGTGGCGGAGGTCGCCAGCGTCGGCGGCATGGTGCGGCAGTACCAGGTCGTGCTGGACCCGTACCGCATGCGTCAGCTCGGCGTGACCCAGGCGACGGTGATGGAGGCGCTGCGGAAGGCCAACCAGTCCTCAGGTGGTTCGGTGGTCGAGATGGCCGAGACCGAGTACATGGTGCGCTCCCGCGGTTTCTTGAAGTCGCTGGACGACTTCCGCGGCATCCCCATCTCAGTTTCGGGAGCCACGCCGGTGCTGCTGCAAGACGTCGCGTTCGTGCAGGTGGGACCGGAGATGCGCCGCGGCATCGCCGAGCTGGACGGGGAGGGTGAGGTCGCCGGCGGCGTCGTGGTCATGCGTTCTGGCAAGAACGCGCGAGCGACCATCGAAGGGGTCAAGGCCAAGCTTGAGCAGCTGAAACCCAGCCTGCCCAAAGGGGTCGAGGTGGTCGACACCTACGACCGCTCCAAGCTCATTGACCGCTCCATCGACAACCTCAAGGTCAAGCTGACCGAGGAGTTCATCGCGGTGGCGGTGGTATGCGCCATCTTTCTGTTCCACCTGCGCTCGGCGTTGGTGGCCGTTATCTCATTGCCCATGGCCGTGGGTATTGCGTTCATCGTGATGCGTTCGCAGGGTCTGAACGCCAACATCCTCAGCTTGGCGGGCATCGCCTTGGCGTGCGGTGCGGCCCTCGACGGTGTCGTCGTTCTACTTGAGGCAGCCCATAAGCACATCGAGGGCTTCGAGCATGAGCACGGGCGCCTGCCGACGGTTGCAGAGCGCTGGCAATTGGTCACAGAGGCCGCTGTTGAGGTTGGCCCGGCTCTGTTCTTCTCGCTGCTGGTCATCACGCTGTCCTTCCTACCAGTGTTCACGCTGGAGGCGCAGGAGGGGCGGTTGTTCTCACCACTGGCCTTCACTAAGACGTACACGATGGCTGCCGCTGCGGCGCTATCGGTGACGCTGGTGCCGGTCCTCATGGGCTTGCTGGTGCGGGGCCGCATCCCCCACGAGACTTCGAATCCACTCAATCGCTTCCTGATGCGCATCTATCGACCGGCGTTGGATGCGGTGCTGCGGTTCCCGAAGGCCACTCTGGCCATTGCCGGCGTCGTCTTGGCGTTGACGGTCATCCCGCTCACAAGGGTTGGCGGTGAGTTCATGCCGCCGCTGGACGAAGGAGACCTGCTCTATATGCCGTCGGCACTGCCGGGACTGTCGGTGTCCAAGGCCACCGAACTCCTGCAGCAGACTGACCGTCTCATCAAGACCGTGCCAGAGGTTGAACGGGTTTTCGGAAAGGCCGGTCGCGCGGACAGTGCCACAGACCCCGCGCCCTTGGAGATGTTCGAGACAACCATCCAGTTCAAGCCCCGCGAGCAGTGGCGTCCGGGGATGTCTCCCGAGAAGCTTGTGGAAGAGCTTGACCGAGCCGTCAAGGTGCCGGGCCTCTCCAACATCTGGGTGCCGCCCATCCGCAACCGCATCGACATGCTGGCCACAGGCATCAAGAGTCCGGTTGGCATCAAGGTCGCGGGCACGGACCTGGCAACCATCGACAAGCTGGCGACGCAGATTGAGTCGGTGGTGAAGAACGTGCCGGGAGTGTCGTCTGCCTTGGCCGAGCGACTGACGGGTGGGCGATACATCGACGTCGATGTCGACCGTGCCGCGGCCGCCCGCTATGGGATGTCCGTCACCGACGTTCAGGCCATCGTAGCCACTGCCATCGGTGGCGAGAACGTGGGCGAGGTGGTCAGCGGGCGCGAGCGTTTCCCTATCAACATCCGCTACCCAAGGGAGGTGCGCGACTCCTTGGAGCGGCTGCGAACCTTGCCGTTCGTGACCGAGAAGGGCGCCCACCTACTGCTTCAGGACGTCGCCCAGGTTCACATCGAGGAAGGTCCGCCGATGCTGCGCAGTGAGAACGCGCGCCTGTCCGGCTGGGTCTACGTCGACGTTCGTGGACGAGACCTGCGCTCGGTCGTGAGGGACATGCAGGCGGCAGTGACCAAGCAAGTTGCGATGCCAGCTGGCTACGCCATCTCCTGGTCTGGTCAGTTCGAATACTTGGAACGCGCGACCGAGCGGATCAAGGTGGTTGTGCCGGCGACCCTGGCAGTCATCTTCGTGTTGCTCTACTTGCTGTTCCGCAAGGCGACCGACGCGGTGCTGGTGATGGCGGCCGTGCCCTTCTCGCTGGTAGGGGGCTTCTGGGTGGTCTGGCTGCTCGGACACTCGGTGTCGGTGGCCACAGCGGTGGGCTTCATCGCCTTGGCGGGCGTGGCCGCGGAGTTCGGCGTCGTGATGCTGGTCTATCTCGAGAACGCCTTGAAGCGCCGCCTAGCGGCGGGGGAGCCCGACAACGAGGCGACGCTGCTGGCTGCCATCCGAGAAGGGGCCGTTTTGCGCGTGCGTCCAAAGGCCATGACCGTGGCCATCGTGCTTGCGGGCCTCATCCCGATGATGTGGGGTCACGGCACTGGGTCCGAAATCATGGCTCGCATAGCCGCACCCATGGTTGGTGGCATGGTCACAGCGCCGCTGCTGTCAATGCTGGTGGTGCCGGCGGCTTGGTATCTGCTTCACCGAAACAGGGACAAAACAAGTCGCGTCTACCAGAGCGTTGGCGAAGAGGCTGTCAATCTGCGCTAGGCGTCCGAACTCTTGGGCGGCGGTTGCGTCACGAACCGCATGCCCGTCTTCGCGGGGCAGCGCGGCCTTCTACACGACCAAGTCGTCGCGGAAGGACCATGGTGAAGGTTGCCCGCGGCAATGGCCGCGACGACCTCTTGAACTCCGCGCCGGATGGCGCGGAAGGCCTTCATGCGGGCCTCGCTGCCGGAATACCAGGTGGTGTAGACGTACTCCCGGTCGGTCTTCGAGGGATGACACACAAGATGGCGCAGGTCTTCGCGGCCGGAGCGGCCATTGGCACGCTGGGCGGGTTGATCGGTCTGGGCGGCGCTGAGTTCCGGCTACCGGTGATGATTGGCATGTTCGGCTTCGCCGCGCTGCACGCCGTCATTCTCAAAAAGCCCATGAGCCTGGCGGTCGTCGCGGCGGCTTTGCTGTTCCGCATCAGGGCCGCCCCGCTGGACATGGTGCTCGCGCACTGGCCAGTCGTGGTCAACCTGCTGGCCGGCAGCCTCGCTGGTGCGTGGCTGGGCGCCGGCTGGGCCACACGTATGCGGCACCAGACGCTCTACAAGATCATCGCTGCGCTGCTGCTGTTAATCGCCGTGGCCTTGGTGGCCGGGCACTCGCTGCCAGGGCATGGAAAGCCGTTGCTGGTGGGGCCGGCTCAATGGGTGGCAGGACTATTGGCGGGCTTCGGAATAGGCGTGGTCGCTTCGCTGATGGGCGTGGCCGGCGGAGAGCTGCTGATCCCGACGCTAGTGCTGCTCTTCGGCACCGAAATCAAGTTGGCCGGCAGCCTGTCGCTCGCTGCAAGCCTGCCCACCATGATTGTCGGCTTCACGCGCTACAGCCGGGACAGCAGCTTTGAGGCGCTCGGACAGAACAAGCCCTTCGTGCTGGTCATGGCCGCCGGGTCCCTGGTCGGCGCCGGCATCGGCGGCGCGCTACTCGGCATAGTGCCGTCGGCAGTGCTACTGCCCTTGTTGAGCGCGATCCTGGTGATATCGGCGGTCAAGGTTTGGCGGCACAAGTGACCGCTTCAAGCGATGCTGTATGGCGCCTGCCATTCGGGGTGCCGCATCGAAACCGCCACCTGCCTCGCAGTACGGGCTAGCTTATCGTTTTGAGCGCTTGCTACGCGAATGCGGCTCGCCAAAGGCCCAGCAAATCGGGATGCAGATGAGTACCGGAATCCAGGCGCCAAGGATCTTCTGTCCAACGTAGTCACCCGTGAAGAAGAAGTACGCGATTGCCGTGAACATGCCGGTGTAAACCAGCCAGCCCTGCCAGGTCAAAGGCCAGGACCACCCCAGGCCGCTTTCCTTGGCCTTGAACCAATACTTCCGTTCCGGGTTCATGGCGATCTAGATCTGGACGCGTGTTCCCAACTCGACGACCGAGTTGTCCGGTAGGCGGAAGAACTTGGCGACGCCACCGGAGTTGCGGCTCAGGGCCGCGAACAGGCGCTCCCGCCAGTTGGCCATGCCGCCACCAGGCGTTGGCACGACGGTCTCGCGGCTCAGGAAGTAGCTGGTCTCGAAGGGTTCAACGCGCAGCCCCTTGGGCTCGCACAGGGCCAGCGCCGCGGGCACGTCGGGTTCTTCCATGAAACCGTAGTGGACAACGACGCGCCAGAAGCCCGGGGCGATCTGCGTCAGGGCGACGCGGTCGGCCTGGTCGACGCTGGGATGGTCGTGGAACTGCACGTTGAGGATGACGTTGGTCTCGTGCAGCACCTGGTTGTGCTTGAGGTTGTGCAACAAGGCCTGCGGCACGAGCGTCGGTTCGGCCACGGTGTAGACGGCCGTGCGCTGGGCGCGATGGGCGCCGCCGTGGGCCAGGCTCTCGATGAAGGGCTCCAGTTCCAGGCCTTCGCTGCGCAGGCTTTCCATCAGCAGCTTGCGGCCGCGCGCCCAGGTGCTCATCAACACGAAGAGCATGAGGCCGAGCGCGAGCGGGAACCAGCCGCCATCGAAGAACTTGATGGCGCAGCCGGCGACCAGCAGCGCATCGACGGCCAGGAAGAACACGGTCGCGCCAACGGCCAGTGGTGCGGGTAGCTTCCAGCCGTCGCGGATGACGAAGAAGGTCAGCACCGTGGTGATGAACATGGTCAGCGTGACGGCGATGCCGTAGGCTCCGGCCAGGGCCGAGGAGCTACCGAACATGAACACGGCGCCCAACACGCCGGCCAGCAGCGCCCAGTTGACGGCCGGCACATAGATCTGGCCCGACTCGCTCGCCGAGGTATGGCGCATATTGACGCGCGGCAGGAAGCCCAGCAGCACCGCCTGCTTGGTCATGGAGTAGGCGCCCGAGATGACGGCCTGCGAGGCGATGACGGTCGCCAGCGCCGCCAAAACCACCATGGGCAGGATCAGAGCTGTCGGGAAGAGGCGAAAGAAGGGGTTGTCGATGGCCGAGGCATCGCCCATCAGCAGCGCCCCCTGGCCCAGGTAGTTCAGCGCCAGCGCCGGGAAGACGAGGCCCATCCAGGCCAAGCGGATGGGCTTGACGCCGAAGTGACCCATGTCGGCGTACAGCGCCTCGGCACCGGTTAGAGCGAGCACGATGGCGCCGACGGCCGCGAACAGATGCCAGCCGCGCTGGCTCAGGAAGGCCCAGGCCTCCAGCGGGTTCAGCGCCGCGAGGATCTGCGGCTGCTGCACGATGTGCACCACGCCGATGGCGCCCAGCACGCCGAACCAGATCACGATGATGGGACCGAACACCTTGCCCACCGACGCCGTGCCATAGCGTTGCACGACGAACAGGCCGATAAGGATGGCCGCCGAGATGGGCAGCACATAGGGCTTGAGCGTCGGCGTGGGCGTGACCACCTCCAGGCCTTCGATGGCGCTCATGACCGAGATGGCCGGCGTGATGACGCTGTCGCCATAGAACAGCGTCGCGCCGAACAGGCCCAGCAGCAGCAGCGCGCGGCGCAGCTGGGGGCGTTGTTGCACGGCGTGGGCAGCCAGCGCGGTCAGCGCGAGGGCACCGCCTTCGCCGCGGTTGTCGGCGCGCAGGATGAGGATGACGTACTTCAGCGTGACGACGAACATCAACGCCCAGACGATGACCGAGGTCGCGCCGATGAGGTTGTGGGTGTTCAGTGCAACGCCGGTCGCCGGCAGGAAGACTTCCTTGAGGGTGTAGAGGGGGCTGGTGCCGATGTCGCCGTAGACGACGCCGATGGCACCCAGCGTGAGAGCGGGCAGGCCGCTGCGTTTGTTATCAAGGCTCATGCGGTAAAGACCCGAAGGGGATACCGCAGTTTGCTGGGTTCCGTATAAAGAACTTATAAAGATGAATGACAGCCAACGGCAAGCTGCCGGGCACAGCGACGACTTAGGCGCGCGGTCGCGTCACTTGCTGCCCCAGCGCCACTGCGGCGGCTCACCCTTGAGCCAGCACATGCCGAGCAGGCCCATGCTGATCACGGCGGTGTAGGCCATGAACAGCCAGGTGCCCAACTGTCGCTGAAAGACGACGCCCGCGGCGACGAGCAGGGCGAAGACGGCCAAGACCACCCAGCCCTGCCAAGTGCGCGGGGCACCCCAGCCCCATCCATATCGCTTGGCAGGGAACCAATAGGCGCGTTCGCCTTCGTTACCGGCCATGGTGGCCTCCACTGGATGTTGCTCTCGGGCGCACCTCATGTCCCGAGTTCGACCACGATTGGCCTCGCAGCGTCACCAGGCCTTCCGGCTCAGAGGTGAAAGCAAACCACTGCGCGTCCGTACCGCCCTTGCGCAACACTGCCTGCCGCACGTGCAAGCCGACCATAAGGCCAGCAACCACGACAACCGCCAGGGCGCCGCCGACCATCGCGCACCAAAACAGCCACGTGGCCGTCGGCATGTTCGGCGCCAGGCTGCGGCCAGCGACTGCAAGGATGGCGCCGATAGCCAGTGCGGCCAGCAGCACTCGCGTCGATGTCTTGGCCCGTTCTCTGGAAGTTTCCATGTCAACCTCTATAGGTAGTCACTCCAGTGCCCACTGGTCTGCGATGGATCAGTGCCAGTTGACGGCTGCCCGCCACCCCGGCCCCTGCAGCCTCGACGTCCATTCGCTGTAGACAAGCTTGGCGATGCGGCGCAGCTCGGTGACCCGCTGGGGAAGTTCCTTGAGGATGAGGGCCGGCGGCTGAACCGCCGGGCCATGGGCTCGCGCCAGCTCAGCGGCGCTCTGGCTGCACCAGTCGCGGACGATGCCATCGTCGACCTTGTTCAGGCAATGCTGGCCATAGAGCAGGCGCCGTGCGCGTGCCGGAATCTGGAAGGTCTCATAGTGCCAGTTGAAGGCAGTGATCTCCTGGGCCCGCATCAGCGGGCGGCCTGCTGGCGTGACCTGCAGGCGGCTCCAGCCGATGTTGGCAAAGCCGGTGCGCTCCACACGCGCGCCCATCGCACGGGCCAGCATCTGGCCGCCGAAGCAGTGGCCCAGCATGGGCACGTCGGCTTCCAGCGCACGCCGCACCAGGTTCAGCTCGGCCTGAATCCAGCCGACTGGCTCATTCACGCTGCGGTTGCTGCCCAGCAGCACGATGCCGCTGAAGTCACTGGCCTGGTGGGGCACGAAGTCGCCGTGGTCTGGCATGACGATCCGCGTGTCGATGCCGGCCTGCGTCAGATGATCAAGGAGCTGCCCCGGGCGTTGGGTGCTGTCGTGCTGAAGGATGAGTACCGGTCTCATGAAGCTGGCTCACGTGCTGGTGTGCCATCTGTGAAGGAGACTCCAATCTAGGACTTCCGGTATTAGGTTCGTATAAAGATTCGAAGCCGGGGTAGCAAGAACGCCTCAAGGTGGAGGCGATGGCTCAAGCCTTGGGATTCAACCGGTAGCCCACGCCCGCTTCCGTAATCAGCCAGCGGGGCCGATTCGGATCCGCCTCGATCTTCTTGCGCAGATTGGCCATGTGGACCCGCACGTAGTGCAGGTCGTCCATGTGGTCCGGCCCCCAGACGGCCTTCAGCAGGTGCTGATAGGTCATCACGCGGCCCGGCGCCGCGCAGAACTCCTGCAACAGCCGGTACTCGATGGGCGTTAGGTGCAGGCGCTGCCCATCTCGGCTTACGTGCCGAAGGCCGCGGTCCACCACGATGTCTCCGAAGCTGAACACCGGGTCACCATCGTTGCCCGCGCCACCGTGCCGGCGCAGCTGCACCCGCACGCGCGCCAACAGCTCGGCCACGCCGAAGGGCTTCACGAGGTAGTCGTCGGCGCCGGCATCCAGCGCCTGGACCTTGCGCTCCTCGCCCTCGCGGGCCGACAGCACCAGGATGGGCGAAGTCGACCAGCCGCGGAACTCGCGGATGAAGTCCAGGCCGTCGCCATCAGGCAGGCCGAGGTCCAGCACGACCAGCTCGGGCCGGCGCGTCGCCGAGTCGATCAAGCCACGCTGCAGCGTCCCGGCTTCGAAGACTTCCAGGCCTTCGCTTTCGAGCGCCATGCGGACGAAGCGCCGGATCTCCGGTTCGTCCTCGACCATCAGCACGCGTGCTGCGCCCATTCATGCCTCCTTCACTGATGCCGGAGGCTGGCCGAGAGGAAGCTCGACCCTTACGCAGGCGCCGCCGCGGGCAACATTGTGGGCAGTGGTCTGCCCGCCGTGGGCTTCGACGATGGCCTTGCAGATGGCGAGCCCCAGGCCCACGCCAGGCGTCGCGCTCTCGCGGTCGCCACGCTCGAACTTGTCGAAAAGCTGGGCCTCGCGGCCGGCAGGGAAGCCCGGGCCGGAGTCAGTCACGTCGATTTCTAAGTGCCGGCCGGCGACGCGAGCGCCGATGCGGATCGGGCTGCCCGCTGGGGTGTACTTGGTCGCGTTCTCCAGCAGGTTGACCAGGACGCGCTCGATCAGCACGGCGTCCAGCTGCACCAGTGGAAGGTCATTGGGCAAGTCGACCGCCACCTCGCGGCCCGCCAGCACCTCGTCCAGGCTCGCCAAGGTCGTGCCGACCACTTCCTGCAGCGGCATCCACTGGCGGTTGAGCTGCACCGTGCCGGACTGCAGCCTGGCCATGTCGAGCAGATTGCTGACCAGCGCGCTCATGCGCAGTGAGGACCGGCGCATGGCGTCAGCTACCTCGGCCTGGGCCGGACTCAAGGTGGGTGGGGCGAGCTTGAGCGCGTCCGCCAGCCCCACCAGGGCAGCCAGCGGCGTCCGCAGGTCGTGGGAAATGGCGGTCAGCAGCGAATTGCGCAGCCGCTCGGATTCCATCTGCAGCGTGCTGTGCTGGGCGACCTCGATGTAATGGATGCGCTCCAGCGAGATTGCCAGCAAGGAGGCGCAGGTGTCCATCAACTCGCGCTCGTCCGGCAGCCAGCGCCGGCCCTTGCTTTCGACGGCGAGCACCCCACGCAGGCGCATCGGCGCCGTCAACGGCAGCATCAGGCAGCCGCTAGCGGGCAAGGTGTCTGTGCCCTGACCGGCGGGCTGACCATGATCAAAGGCCCACTGGGCAACGCCCAGATCCGGTTGGGCGCCCGCGCCTGGCAGCACGGCCAGCACCTCGCGCCCGGTTGTGGCAACCAGCGGCGGCGCCAGCACGGCCGAGGCGATGCCGAACTCGGCGCGCAGGAATCGCGCTGCGATCTCCGCCACCTGCTCAGGCACCAGTGCGGCACCCAGGTCGCGCGACATGGCGTACAGCCCGCGCACGCGGCGCTCACGCTCTTGGGCCGCCTTGGCCTGGGCCTGCAGTCCGGCCGCCAACTGGCCGATGACCAGGCCGACGAACAGCAGCACCGCAAAGGTGACCACGTATTGCGCATCGGTCACCGCGAAAGACCAACGCGGCTCGACGAAGAAGAAGTCGAAGGCAGCTACGCCGAGCAGCGCTGACAGTCCGGCCGGCGCCCTACCGAACTTGAGGGCGACGCCGACGACATTCAGCAGGTAGAGCATCGCGATGTTGGTCGGCGCGATGAACTCCAGCAGCAGCTGTACAAGCAGCGTGGTCAGCCCAACGCCAACGAGAGACGCCGCGTAGCCCCGCAGAGTGTGCGGCGCAAACAGCCCACTCGCCTGCTGCACCGGTGCCTCGCGCTCACGCGTCGCGGTGGGCAAGGCCACCTGCAGCACGTCCATCTCTTCGGCTTGGCGATTCAGCGCCTCGGCCAGCGAAATTCTGCCCGGCCAGCGCCAGGCGTTCTCGCGACGGCCAACGACCAGGCGCGACAGGTTGTGCTCGCGCGCATAGCCGACCAGGGCCGCCGCCACCTCGGGAGCCGAAAGCACCGCCGTGCGCGCACCGAGAGACTTGGCCAACTCCAGCGTCCGCTGAATCCTGGCTCGCGCCGCGTCGCCCAGGGCACGCGCCGTCTCCACATGGACGGCGTGCCAGTCCAGCCCGAGCTGCTGCGCCAGGCGTGCAGCGCTGCGCACGACCTTGTCGCTCGCGGCGCCCGGGCCGACACAGGCCAGCAGCGATTCACGATTGGGCCAGACAGATGCGGCGCTGTGCTCGCGCCGATAGGCCTGCATCTGGTCGTCAACGCGGTCGGCAGTGCGGCGCAGGGCCAGCTCGCGTAGCGCCAGCAGGTTGCCCTTGCGGAAGAAGTTCCTCGACGCCCGCTCCGCCTGGGCCGGCAGGTAGACCTTGCCCTCCTTCAGCCGCTGCCGCAGCTCGTCTGGTGGCAGGTCGACGACGACCACCTCATCGGCTTCGTCGAAGACCTTGTCCGGCAGCGTCTCCCAGACGCGGATGCCGGTGATGCCGCCGACGACGTCGTTCAAGCTCTCCAGGTGCTGGACGTTCAAGGTGGTCCAGACCTCGACACCCGCCTCACGCAGCTCCAGGGCGTCCTGCCAGCGCTTGGAGTGGCGCGAACTGCGGGCGTTGGTGTGCGCCAGCTCGTCCAGCAGCAACACGCCGCCAGGCTCATCGCGCCCCCAAGCAAGGGCGGCATCGAGGTCGAACTCGCGCAGCGTCTGGCCGCGATGTTCAACCTCCTTCAGCGCCAGGCGCTGCAGGTCACGCGCGATGGCTTCGGTGTCGGCGCGCCCATGCGTCTCCACGACGCCCACTCGCACTGGCCGGCCCTGCAGCTTTGCCGCGTGGGCCGCGGCCAGCATGGCGAACGTCTTGCCGACGCCCGCATTGGCCCCGAAGAAGATCTTCAGCCGGCCACGCTTTGCGGCGGCTTCGTCGAGCTGCACTTTGGCCAGCAAGGCATCGGGGTCGGGGCGCGTATCAGTCACGGCAGGTTCACAGCCTCTTCGGGCGCTCGAAGCACCGGGAATTCGTTGCTCAAGGCGCTGTGGATCAGCGTGCGCACTTCATGACGCACGCGAACAGCGCTTCTTCCTGGCACGAGCGTCGCGTCGTGCCGTCCATTCCATCACTCCCCAGACCGCTGCCAGCGGCAGGGCGACAACGCCCATCGCCAGCAGCGCATACAGGTAGTCCACTCTCTCACCTCAACGCACGGCGGCCGGCGCTGCCAACGCATCGAGCGCGAGGTTGAGCTTGAGGACGTGAACGCGCGGCTCGCCGACGAAGCCCAGCCAGCGGCCCTCGGTCTGCAGTTCCACCAGGGCCTTCACCTTCTCGACCGGCAGACCGCGCACGCGGGCCACGCGGGCGACCTGGTAGTCCGCCGCAGCGCGACTGATGTGCGGGTCCAGACCGCTGGCCGACGTCGTCACGAGGTCCACCGGCACCGGCTTGGTGTTGCCCGGGTCGGCAGCGCGCAGCGCCTCTACACGCGCCTTGACGGCGTCCACCAGGGCGGGCGCGGTCGGCGACAGGTTGGAGCCTCCCGAGTTGCCAGCGTTGTAGGGCATCGGGCCGGTGGCCGACGGGCGACTCCAGAAGTGGCCGGGGTCGGCAAAGGTCTGGCCGATCAGCGCCGAGCCGACGGTCTTGCCCTCGTGGACGATGAGGCTGCCGTTGGCTTCATTCGGGAACACCGACTGGGCCACGCCGGTGACGACCAGCGGGTAGGCCAGGCCGGTCACCAGGCTCAGCACGACGAACAAAGTCAACGCGGGCCGCCACAGCGGCACTTCCGTCGTGGCAGCCGACGTGGCGGGGGTGGAAAGAGTCGTGGTCATGACGAAACTCCTGTTCAGAAGGTCTTCTTCAGGCCGACCACCAGCGTGGTCTTGCCGAGGAACTTGCCGTTGGCCGGGCTGGCGTAGAAGCTCTTGTCGGCATCGGTGCCGACAACGGCCCCGCTCAGCACCAGGCCCGAGAAATCCTTGGCCAGCGTCAGCGAGTAGTCGGTGTACGAACCCGCCGCCAGATGCTTGATGGTCTGGTGGCCGACATGGGGGGCCAGCGTGATGCCGTCGCCGAGGTCAAAGTTGGCCGTGACGTCGAAGTAGCCGCTGTTCTTGCTGTTGACGTTGCCGAACAGATTGGTCGTGCTGTGCGAATACTTGGCCGTCACCGGGCCGAAGGTCAGCGCGCCATAGACCTCGAAGGTGTTGGCATTGGCGAAGCCCGGCATGTTCTTGAGGTTGTTGCTCGGGTAGAGGTAGTACAGGCCGCCAACGTCCAGCGTCAGGCCCTTGGCGACCTCGGTCTTATAGCCGCCGTAGAGGTCGATCTCGACATCGGAGTCGCCACCGGGGATGTCCTTGATCCACTTGATGGTCGACGCCCAGGTGCCGACATAGAAGCCGTTCGGGGCAGCGTAGTCGATGCCGCCCTGAAGAGCGGGCTTCAGGCGGCTTTGGGAGATGCCGCGATAACGGTATTCGCTGACGGCGCCGACGTTGAACGACAGCGGGTCGGCCGGCGCCGCAGCCTCTTCAGCGAAGGCAGGAACAGCGGCGACGATGGCGAGCAGGGAAACGAGAGTTTTCATGACGGAGGGAGAGAAATCGGGGGCGCTCAGGTGAGGCCGAGAGCGACGAGGAGGAGGTCGATGGCCTTGATGCCGATGAAGGGCACGATGACGCCGCCCAGGCCGTAAACCAGCAGGTTGCGACGCAGCAGGGCCGCGGCGCCGATGGCGCGGTAGCGCACGCCCTTCAGGGCCAGCGGGATCAGTACGACGATGATCAGCGCGTTGAAGATGACTGCGGACAGGATGGCCGAGTTGGGACTGGCCAGCTGCATCACGTTCAGTGCCGACAGCTGCGGGTAGGTCGACACGAAGGCCGCCGGCAGCACCGCGAAATACTTGGCCAGGTCGTTGGCGATGGAGAACGTCGTCAGCGAGCCACGCGTCATCAGCATTTGCTTGCCGGTCTCGACGACCTCGATGAGCTTGGTCGGGTTGCTGTCGAGGTCGACCATATTGCCGGCCTCCTTGGCGGCCTGCGTGCCTGTGTTCATGGCCACGGCCACGTCGGCCTGGGCGAGAGCCGGCGCGTCGTTGGTGCCGTCACCCGTCATGGCCACGAGACGGCCTTGGGCCTGGTGCTCGCGGATCAGCGTCAGCTTGGCTTCGGGCGTCGCTTCGGCGAGGAAGTCATCCACGCCGGCTTCCGCCGCGATGGCGGCGGCCGTCAAGCGGTTGTCACCCGTGACCATGACGGTCTTGATGCCCATGCGGCGCAGCTGTGCAAAGCGCTCCTTGATGCCGGGCTTGACGATGTCCTTGAGCTCGACAACGCCGAGCACCTGCACACCTTCGGCCACCACCAGCGGCGTGCTGCCGCGGCGTGCGGCCTCGTCCACCGCAGCCTGCACGCTGGCGGGCCAGCGGCCGCCCAGCCCTTCGACGTGGGCGCGCACGGCGCTGCCGGCACCCTTGCGGATCTGGCGCGAACCGAGGTCGACACCGCTCATGCGGGTCTGGGCCGTGAAGGGAACGAAGAGGCCTTGATCCGCGGCGGCAGGCTTGGCGCCGAACTTGCGGTCGGCCAGCGCGACGATGCTGCGGCCTTCGGGCGTCTCGTCGGCGAGCGAAGCCAGGCGCGCGGCCTCGGCCAGATGGGCCTCGCTGGCGCCGTCCACCGGCCAGAAGGCGTCGGCCTGGCGATTGCCGAGGGTGATGGTGCCGGTCTTGTCCAGCAGCAGCACGTCAACGTCACCGGCGGCCTCCACAGCACGGCCCGAGGTGGCGATGACGTTGGCCTGCAGCATGCGGCTCATGCCGGCCACGCCCACGGCCGACAGCAGGCCGGCAATGGTCGTGGGGATCAGGCAGACCAGCAGTGCGACGAGTACGACGATGCTCACTGGCTGACCCGAGCCTGCCACGGACACGCTGAATTGCGAGAACGGCAACAGCGTGGCGCAGACGCCCAGGAAGACCAGGGTTAGCGCGACCAGCAAGATGGTCAGCGCGATTTCGTTGGGCGTGCGCTTGCGCTGCGCGCCTTCCACCATGGCGATCATGCGATCGACGAAGGTCTCACCGGGATTCACGGCGACGCGGGCGATGACCCAGTCGGACAGCACGCGGGTACCGCCGGTCATCGCGGAGAAGTCGCCGCCGCTTTCGCGGATGACAGGGGCGGACTCGCCGGTGATGGCGCTCTCGTCCACCGACGCAACACCCTCGACGACTTCAGCATCGGCCGGGACGACGTCATTCGTCTCGATGAAGATGACCTCGCCCTTGCGCAGGGTGCTGGCCTCGCGAGGGTGCCATTTCAGGCCCTCGCGGCCCATCCCGGGCTTCCAGTCTTCAATGACCTTGGCCCAGGTCTCCTTCTTCAGGCCACGCAGCGACGCGGCTTGCGCCTTGCTGCGACCTTCGGCCAGCGCCTCGGCGAAGTTGGCGAACAGGACCGTGAACCACAGCCACACGGTGACCGCGATGACGAAGCCGTTCGGCTGCGCGACGGACAGAGCCGTCGTCAGCAGGCTGCCCAGGTAGACCACGAACATGACCGGGTTGCGCAACTGCGTGCGCGGATCCAGCTTGCGGAAGGAGTCGACCAGGGCGGCGCGGGTCAGCGCCGGGTCGAGCAGGGAAAAACCAGCGCGTGTCATTGAGCGCTCCAAAGGATCAAGTGATCGACGACAGGGCCCAGGGCCAGCGCCGGCACATAGTTCAGAAGGCCGACCAGCAGCACCGCGCCGATCAGCAGCACGACGAACAGCGGGCCATGCGTGGGCAGCGTGCCCTCGCCCGGAGCCAAGCGCTTCTTGCCTGCCAGCGAGCCGGCCATGGCGAGCACCGGCACGATGACGCCAAAGCGGCCGATCCACATGACCAAGCCCAGCAGCAGGTTGTAGAAGGGCGTGTTCGTCGACAGGCCACCGAAGGCGCTGCCGTTGTTGTTGCCGGCCGAGGACATGGCGTACAGCACTTCGCTGAAGCCGTGGGCGCCGGGCGCCGCGATGCCGGCCTTGCCAGGCTCCATGACGACGGCCAGGGCCGTGCCGATGAGCACGGCGAGCGGCGTCAGCAGGATGGCCAGCGACACCATCTTCATCTCATGGGCTTCGATCTTCTTGCCCATGTATTCCGGCGTGCGGCCGATCATCAGCCCCGCGACGAAGACGGAAAGGATGGCGAACACCAGCATGCCGTACAGACCAGCGCCGACGCCGCCGAAGACGACTTCACCGAGCTGCATCATCACCATGGGTACCGCGCCACCCAGCGGGGTGAAGCTGTCGTGCCAGGCGTTGATGGCGCCGCAGCTCGCGGACGTCGTGATGACGGCGAACAGCGACGAGGCCTCGATGCCGAAGCGCACTTCCTTGCCCTCCATGTTGCCGCCCGACTGCGTAGCGCTGGCTACGGCGTCGACACCCAGCTTGGCGAAGTGCGGGTTGCCGGCCTGCTCGGCTGCCGTCGCCACGACGACGGCGACCACGAACATGGCCGTCATCGCACCCAGTAGCGCCCAGCCCTGGCGCATGTCACCCACCTGGCGTCCCATGACGAAGCACAGCGCCGCCGGGATCAGGAAGATCGACAGCATCTGCAGCGCGTTGGTGGCCGCGGTCGGGTTCTCGAAGGGATGGGCCGAGTTCGCGTTGAAGAAGCCGCCACCGTTGGTGCCCAGCATCTTGATGGCGAGCTGGGAGGCGACCGGACCGACCGCGATGCTCTGGCTCTGGCCGGACTTGTCTTCCATGACGGGTTGACCGTCGGCGCCCTTGATCGGCTGACCGGCGGCGTCAACCTTGGGCTCCTGCCAGCTCTGCGCCTCGATGGTGGTCACGTCCTGGTAGGGCTTGAAGGTCTGCACGACACCCATGCCGGCCAACACGAGGGCGAACACCAGGGACAGCGGCAGCAGCACCCACAGCGTGGCGCGGGTCAGGTCGGTCCAGATGTTGCCGATGGCCTTGCCGCTGTGGCGCGCGAAGCCGCGCACCAGGGCGATGACGACGGCAATGCCGGTGGCGGCGGACAGGAAGTTCTGCACCGTCAGCGCGAGCATCTGCGTCAGATAGCTCATGGTCGTCTCTCCACCATAGCCCTGCCAGTTCGTGTTGGTCACGAAGCTGACGGCGGTGTTGAAGGCCGAGTCCGGCGTGACCGCACCCATGGCCTGCGGGTTCAGCGGCAGGTATTGCTGCAGGCGCTGAAGCACATAGACGGCGACGACGCCCAGGCCGTTGAAGATCAACAGGCCCAGCGCATAGCGCAGCCAGCCCTGCTCGGCGTCGGCGTCAACGCCAGCCAGCTTCAAGATGCCGCGCTCGATGCGGCGCAGCCATTCGATGCGGCCTTCCATGGCCGCGTAGATCCAGCGCGCGAGCGGCCAGGCCAAGGCCAGCAGCACGACGAGGAAGGCGACCAGTTGAATGCAGGCGGAGGCGTTCATGTCAGGTCCTCCGGGAACAGCAAGGCCCAGAACAGGTAGATCACGAGGAAAACCACCAGTCCAGCCGAAACCCATTCAAAAACGCTCATGCGCGGCCTCCGTTGCGTTGACCGCGAAGTCGCTCGCAGCCCCAGGCCGCCAGCGCCGTCACGAGGGCGAGGGCGACGCCCAGGCCCAAAAACACGATGTCCATGACACCTCCTATTGATGGGAGGAATTCTGGAAAACGGACCGTCAATTCGCTGAAAAGATCAGCACCCTCCATATCAAGAACGCATCAAGAAGACGTCTACACGGGGGCCGCTCGGGCTGAAATCAGGCCCAGACCCCCTGCACGACACCAGTGCACGCCAGCACGCTGCCGGCGCGCCGTGCCCGTGACCCATGTACTCTTGATGCGAACTTGATACCGGGAGCCCAAGTCTTGATCTGGCTTTGACGCGCTCGGCGCTGCAATGCCTTCATCGCTCAGTGCTACAGGAGTTGTTGCGATGAAAGGCTATCGAATACGCCGCGTCGAGGACGCCGACCCCGTGATCGACCTGAGGTCGATGCTCAGGAGCGTTTTCGGCGGACAGACGGCGGTACAGCGTTCTCTTAATGGGCCAACCAGAGCTAAAGCTGCTGCGCGATGCGGTGACGTTCGAACGAGGAATCCGCGCCGTGACATCGACATCAGGCGGAGCTTGGGACTTGACCGCGAGCGGCCTCTGGCGGGGTAGGGCGGCGACACGGTCGATGGACGTTCCGTCAAGGGCCGGCGGATTCCAGGCCGTTGGTGAACAAGCACGTGGCGTCTGGCGGGCCCTTCTGTTTGTCTTGCAGTTTCGCCCCCCTGAGAAGCTCCGCTCAGGCGCGCTCAGAACCTTGCCGACAGCCCCAACGTGGCCTCAACGTTCCTCGTGACCCCGGCTCCGTAAGCGCTCGAGGCGGTGACGAGGCGCAGGTCGCCACGCAAGCTGACTCGCCGATTGAGCGGCACCGTCAGGCCAGCACCAAGGTCAACGGTGCGGCTCGTTGCACCCGACGAGAAGCCATTGAACACCACCACCCCAACGCCGCCCAGCAAAAACACCCGCCAACCGAGTGGGCCGAGCGGGCGCGACTGCAGGATCGAATGCCCGGTCAGCTGCCAGATGCGTCCCGATGCGCCGGCCGAGTCGTACGTCGTTCCCGTCGACAGCTCGGACTCGACCATCCAGTTGGCGCTCAACCCGACGCCATAGCGAACGCCCAGCATCCACGGACTGCGGATGCCCAAGCCGCTTTGCAGGTGCAGGTACTCGATGAACAGCCCCGCTTCGCGGCGCCGCTCATCGCCGTCGCCGCCGTAGGTCGGCGGCAAGACCACCCCCGTCTGCGCCGTGGCCGTCGACATGCAACCGTCGCCCGGGTAGTAGGCCGTGACCTCCCAGGGGCCGCCCGACCTCGCGTTGTAGGCGTCCTCGAAACAGCCTGTGGCGTCCGTCTGCACTTCGTGCCACACCGGCTGCCCGTTGGCGTCGAGGTAGCGCACGCTGATCATCTGATTGGGCTGCGGCGGCTGGGTGCAGCCGCGCGCCGTGATGCGCTCGCAGAAGCTTCGCGAGAAGAAGCCGTGCCTATCGTCCCCACCCGGGCAGGCCGACGTGCGTGTGGTGACATCGATGGTTTCGGTCCGGCGAAGCGCCACGTTCAGCGTCGTGCCGCCGAGCCGCAGCAAGGTGTCGCCGCGCGGTGACCAGCCCGTCATGTGGATGTCGTGGTTGCGGCAGACGGGCGCTTCGTCGTTCGGCTTGACCCTGAGGGTGCCGACGAACCTCTCGCCGGGCGCGAGCAGCACGCGGTCGGCCGACAGGCTGTGCGTCCACGCGCGCGGTACGTCGTCGGCGCGGAAGTACACCAGGCGGGGCTGCGCCTGGTCGTTGCTCACGCTGAAGTCGAGCTTCACTTCGGTGTACGGACTGTGCGTACGGCTCTCCTGGACGCTGAGGTTCTGCTGCGCGTTGTTGTTCGCGTCGTTGGTGTCGTTGACCAGACGGCGCAACGCGACGCGCACGCACGAGTGCGGGTCGTCCGGGCTCACGGGCGTCCATTCGAAGTAGACGTCGCGGTACTCGCCGGGCGGAATCGTCGGGATGATCCGCACGCCGCGCGGCGAGAAGTCGCTTTCTCCACCCACCGTGTGGTACGGCTCCGACATCGAAAAGGCAACCTCGACGTCGTGCGCGGTGGCCGGTCCCGCGTTGTGGACGCGCGCGTACACGCGGTTGACTTCGCCGGCGATCGGTTGCTCCTCCGTGCGGCCGTCCGACAGGAAGGTGGCCGGGTCATAGCGCTCGAAGCCGCCGCCGTCGCGCAGGTTGTCGACCCAGATGTCCGGGCTGGTCCAAGGCGGATCGCCGGTGCCTACGGAGACGTCGTAGCCCGTGGCCGGTGGCGCGTAGTCGATGCGTACCATGTAGCCGTCGTCGCCGGCGAGCTGCGCGTCGACGACGATGCGGATGCCGGTCCCTACCGGCTCGATCCTGCCGTTCACCTGCAGCGGTGCATCGTCGCGTGTCGCAGTCGCCGGCGTGCCGTCGCGCACGATCACTGGCAGTTCGCCTTGGGGCACCGCCTTGTTGGCGTAGTACACGAGCACACCGGCCGACGGCACCGGGTCGTTACCCAGGTCGGGCCTGCGCGCTTCGATCCAGTAGAAGTGCGTCTCCTCCTCGAAGGTCGTCACCCCTTCGGTCAGGCCCACGGCGATGGCGCCATACGCGTCGCGCGCCAGCGTGCTCTGGTAGCTCAGCGCCACCGGCGGTTCGTTGCTGCGCGGCGGCGCGCCGCGCGGCGGACGGCGGATGTAGTTGATGCGGCCACCGGCCGCCGTGACCCAGCCGGCCAGTTCCTTCGACCAGACCAGCGGGTGCGCGCCGTTGATCGGCTTGGCCATGTTGTCCCAGCCCGAGGCGGCGCCGACGAGGCCGGGATCCACGTTCACGTTGTCGTGGACATAGAGATCCTTGAGGCCGAACTGGTGCAGCATGCCGTGGGCGAACTGCGCCGTCGTATCGGCAGGGCCTTGAATGGACGCCGAGAGGTGGTAGGTGTTGCCGGCCGCCGTGAATGGCCAGTGACCCGTCGACGCCGCGTCCATCACGAACGACGCATCGTTGAGCACGACCACGACGCGGTCGATGTCGTCGTCGGCGTCGGCCGTCGGGCCGTCCAGGATGCCGGGGTTGGCTGCGATGACCTTCTGCAGCACCTCGCTGGTTAGGTCGACGACGTAGGTGCGGGTCGGCTCCGCATAGTAGGCGCGCGGATGGTCGAGCGTGATCGGACCGACGAACAGCGGCCGCAGCCGCGCCTGTCCGTACGACACCGTGCGCACCCATGCGTCTACCTCGTCGACACGGGTGCGCACATCGGCCTCCGACGCCGAGCCGGTCACGTCGGGAAAGTCCGCGCGCACGACCAGCGTGTCCTGCGGGCCGACCGGGAAGGGTGCGCGCGCGACCTTGATCGGACGCACCGCGACGTTGTTGCCGGCGCGGACTGCCGCGGGGCCGGCACCGGCCGGCGCCTGGTCGTAGGCATCGAGGATGCGCACGCCCAGCACGAAGGCGCCGTCGTTGAAGAGCGCGCTGTCCGGCGGCGGTGGCCGCAGCCGCAGCGGGCCCAGCACCACGGAGGCGCCGGCGGCCAGCGGCGGCACCTCCAGGCGATGGCTGGTGGCCGTGCCGTTGTAGATCCCCGCGGACTGCCAGTCGGCCGGGAACGCGAGGTTGCCGGCCGGGTCGGCCCAATAGAGCAGCGCCACCGCCTCGCGCATCTCCTGGCTCCCGCGGTTGCGCACCGCCAGGTAGACGTAGTTGTCCTGGCCGAAACGCGGTTGCTGAAAGGTCTGGAACTCGAGTCCGGCCGCGGCCGCGGTGGCATCGAGGTCGGGCAGGTGCCGCACCAGCACGTCGGGCGATGCGAGCACAAAGGACGCCGCCGACGGCTGCGCGCCGGTGTCGCCGACGTAGTCCCGGATCCAGCCGTCGTACGGCACCGTCGTGCTCCTGCCGAGGTAGGCGACGACCGCATGCCGGTCGCTGTCGGCCGCAAACAGCTGCAGGCCGGCACCGGCAGCCGAGGACACGCCGAGCTTCTGCAGAAAGCCCATCGACGGCGCCCGGCCAAGGCTGTACAGGTAGCGCCCGTCGGCGGCCAGCACCGCGATGCGGTGGTTGCCGGTGTCGGCGACGAAGATGCGGCCGTCGTCGCTGATGGCCACGTCGCGCGGAAAGCGGAACTCGCCGGCCCCCGTGCCGAAGCGGCCGAAGCTCGTGCTCGTGCCGCCGGTCTCGTAGCGGACGATGCGGTGGTGGTCGGTGTCGGCCACGTACACCCGTCCGTCGGGGCCGACCCCGATCCCGTAGGCGTTGCCGAGCGAGGGATCGGTGACGAAAACCTCCCACGACGTGTCGGCCGGCCCGTCGGCGCGCAGCACCCGCTTGCGTCCGGCGTCGAGCAGGTACACGTGGCCATCGGCCGCAGTGGCGACGCCGCGCGGCGCCTCGATCGTCGAGCCGCCGACGCTGTTGCGCGTCGTCGAGGCGAAACCCAGGTCGGCTGTGTAGGTGGCGCTCGCCGCCGACCAGCGGAACAACAGCACCTGGTTGCGCCTGGCATCGACGACGTAGACGTTGCCGCCCCTGTCCGCGGCCAGGCCTTGCGGGTCGACCAGTGCGGCGGGGTCGGTGAGGTCGGAGATCTCTCCGAAGCTCTGAAACGACGGCGTACCGGAGAGCGTGCTCAGCGCGGCAAATTGGATGCGCCGGTGCCGCGTGTCCGACACCAGCAGGTGGCCCTGCACGGTGTTGACGGCGACGCCGAAGGGGTTCTCGAAGGCGCCGGTGAGCGTGTACGGGGGGCCGAACTCGACCAGCTGCGCGGGCGCGGTGCCGGCCCAGAGGCAGGCCGCCAAACCGGTGACGATGGTCCTCACGATGCTCATGGCTTCACCGCCAGCGTTTGATGCAATTCGCGGGCGTACGAACGCAGCCCCGACGGCCCGGCGAGGCTGCGCGTCGCCGGCGTGCCAAAGGCCGCTGTGGTATTCGGCGGCAGTGCCAGCCACTGCTGCGGCCCGCTGCGATCGGCGTCGCGCCGCAGGGCCAGCATCTCGGCCCGCCCCATTCGCGCCGGGTCGGTGGCCGCGGACGCCAGCCACAGCGCGTCCGGCGACAGCGGCGTGGCCGCGGGCACGGCCAGCACGAGCACGGGCGAGAACAGCGGCGGCACGAGTGCGCGCGCGACGACACCGCCGACGACGATAGCCTCGCCGACGTCGCCACGTGGCAGGAAGCGCTGTGGGTCTGCGACACGCAGTGCGAGCAGCACGACCTCGGTCTCGCGCCGCAGCACGCCTTCGACGATGAAGTCCATCGGCTCGGTGAGCCGGATCGTCTCGGCATGCAGCAGTTGCGCAAAGGCGGCTGGCGAGACCGCGGTGCCCCGGTCGGCCGCCGGATCACCGGTTGCGCAGCCGACGCCGGCCAGCAGCAGGGCAACGAGAGGGGCGAGGCTCGCCTTGATGGCTGGTCTCATTTCCAGATCTCCAGGTCGTCGACGCCGACGGCACCCGCGGGCAGCGCGAAGTTGAAGCGGATCGTCGCGACCTGGCTGAGATCGAGCGCCCGTCCATTGGCGACGAACGCCCACCAGGGAAATACGAAGGTCTCGAACGCGGCCTTGGTGGTCAGTCTGCCGCACAGGTTGGTCGGGTAGGTGCCGCGCACGCGCCGCCAGGCTGACGCGTTCACGGTGCTGGTTCCGCCGGCGTTGTCGATGAGCGTGACGGAGAAGTCCGTGTCGGGCACGACGGCGACGCCGTTGGGGGGGCGCAGCGCGAGGCGCAACGCCAAGGACGCACCGCGCAGGTCGCTCGATCCCGGGGCGAGCTGCACGGCGTATTCGTCAGCCACCGTGGCCCAGCGCAGAGCGGCGCCGTTGGTCTTCTGGAAGAAGCGGTTGTTCGCGCCCACCTCGTTGGGCAGGTCGAGGTCGGCCAGCTCGACCTCGTTGAGCCCGGGGAGCGTGCTCGACACGGTCAAGTTGGCGCTGCTCAGCACCGGGTCGGGAAAGTGGCTTTGGTAGTCGTCCAGCACCACCTTGCCGGGACCGGCGTTCCTGCGCGTGGCGCCCATCAGCGGCAGCACGCTGTCGTCGGGCAGCCCGGCCGGGCGCAGCAGCGAGGGCGGTGTCGAGAAATAGGCACCGTATGCAGGCTGGCCCAGCCGGTAGGTCTGCATTAAGGCAAGCACGTAGGCACTCGCCGCACTGCGCTGGTGGTCGCCCAGCAGGCGGACCGGGTTGACCGGGCCGCAGAGCGGCGGTGCGGCGTCGTCGGTCGGCCAGCTCGTGTTCCAGGCGTTGTGGTTGGCGCCGCGCAAGTAGATCTGATGGGCGGGGCCGGTGGTGGCGTCGAAGTGGGCAAACGGCCATGAGATGCGGGGCGAGGCTCCGCTTACGTCGCCGTCGGCGCTTCCATAGAGCAGCAGGAAGGGCGTGGCCACCGGAGGCACCACGAGCGGCGCATTGACCGTGTGATTCGCGGTGGGCGCCAGCGAGGTCACGCTTCGCACGCCCAGTGCAGTGAATGGCGGCGTCCCCGGCGGCGGGGCGACGGCGCCGCTGAGCATGTTGGCAGCGACGATCACCGCCTCGCCGCCGCGCGAATGGCCGAGCAGGTGGATGTCGTTCGGGTCGAGGTGGCCCGCGAGCGGGCCGGCAATCGTCGCATTGGAGAGCAACTCCTCAACGGTGCGAAGCAGCACGTTGGCGCGCAGGAGGATGCCGCTGGTCGCCACGTCGATGTCTGGATAGCCGATGCTCGAGGCCTGACCACCCGGCCAGTTGCCGACCATCTGGTCCAGATCGACGCTCACCGACGCGATGTCATGGGCAGCCAGCACGTCCTGGAGGTAGGTGTGGCCCCGGAAGTTCTCGTCGGTGGTGTTGGCGACCTTCACCCACCCCGCGCCGCTGTTCACCCACAGCGGCAAGTGGTTGCCGTGCGCGATCGCCAGCAACGGCACTTTGGGCGGCAGGGCGCTGGGATACGCCACCCGGCCGCGCAGCCGGAAGTTGAACGCCGCCGCGAGGCCGTCGTAGGGCATGGTCACGGTGGTCGTCACGGGCGCCACGTGCAGCGTGGCCTCGGCGCTGACGACGCTGCCGTCCACGTTGGCCACGACGCAGCGGTACTTGCTGCCGTCCTCGCTGATCGGCTGTGGCACGCTCGTGTAGTTGGCCGCGGTGGCGCCGGCGATATCGACGCCATTCTTCTGCCATTGGTAATGGAGGTTGGCGCCTGTCGCGGTGACGCTGAAGGTCGCCGTCGTTCGTCCCTCGATCATGGTCTGCCCGGTGGGATCGGCGGTGACCACGGGCACCGCGGGCAGCGGCGCTGCCGGCACGCGCAACACCGCCTCGGCGCTAGTGGCGACGCCGGCGATGCCGCCGATGTTGTTGCGGACCACGCAGCGGTAGCGCGCGCCGTGGTCGGCCAGCACGGCCGGGTTGGTCGTGTAGCTCGCCGCCACCGCGCCCACGATGTCGATGCCATTGCGCTGCCATTGGTACGTCCGGCCCGCGCCGCTCGCCGCGACGGTGAAGGTTGCGCTGTTGCCGACCATGACGTTCTGGCTGACCGGATCGGTCGTGATCTGGGGCGCCGATGGCGGCGTCGGCGGCACGCCGTACTCAAAGCTGGCCACGGCACCGGGCGGGGCGGGCGCCAGGTCGTTCGGCAGCACCACCACCGATGGCTGCTCGGGCGCCACCGAATCGACGATGTCGCCCGGATCGAGGCGCTGATCGGTGGCGTGGCTGTTCGGGTCAGCTGGACAGCTGCCGAAGTCGTAGACGACGTCATAGCCCTGCTCGACCCTGAGGTCGTTGGCCGGCACAGCGCCGAAGGTGGAAACATTCATGCTAACGCCCGCCGCATCGACCTTCACGACCTGGGCTGGCACCAGCGGCGTGATCGTGCTGTCGATCGCCCATTCCGCTGCGCTCTTGTGGCGCACGAGGTAGACCGTGGCCTTGCGCCCCACGCGATCGACATAGCGCGCCGGATCGAGCGCCGACGTCACAGGCGACGTCCCGGCGCTGGTCACGCTGAGCACGCGCTGGTAGAGGAACTCGGGGTAGGTCGGGCGGAGCAGGCCCGCCAAGCCCGGGCTGTCGCCGACGCGCAGCTTGAGCTTCTTCTCGCCGACGAGGTTGCCGTCGGCCTTGTATTGCAGGCGCAGCACGACCTCGCCGTGGGCGACGCCGTTGGCGAGCAGCTTGACGTCCAGCTTGTGGGTGACGGGATCGAAGTCGGCTTGCGTCCAGGTCTTGGGGCCTACCGCGGCATGCGCGCCGGCCGCTTCGTACAAGGCCACGGTGGCCGCACTGCCGTGCTCGTAGTCGAGCGTGACGTCGGTGCTGGTGCTGCCCTCCATCGGTTGCACCACCACGTTGATGGGCAGCATCACGAACTTGAGCTGATCGAAGTTGCCGGCCAACGGCGTCGGGTTGCGGGCCACGAAGGCGCCGGTCGTGGCGTTGGTCGCGTCGTCCGAGCAGAAGGGCCGCAGGCCAAAGTCGAAGCCGTTGAGGCCGACGTAGTCTTGCGCGTCCTTGCCCGCCGGGTTACCCGTCGGCGCGTAGGTTGCTTCGAAGCGGGTTGGGTTGGACGTGCCGGCGAGCATCTTGACCGTGAAGACCTTGGGCGCCGCATAGCCGCTGGCCGGCTGGACGACGCCGGCGTCGGTGGCCAACACCGTGGCGCCTTCCTTGATCTCGGTCGACGCGGCGTTGCCGCTGGTGCGCAGCGTCACCGACCCGCTCAGGGTCGCGGGCTCCAGCTTCAACGTCATCTGCGTCGGGGCGCCGTTGACGTCCAGCAGCGCGCCCGGCGATTGCTTGCGTGCGGCCGGTGTGCCGTCCACCTGCAGGTCGATGCGGTAGGCCGTGAAGGCGTGGCGCGGACTCGTCGCGAGACTGTTGCCGGCCTTGCGGATCTCGATCTCGGCGGTGTGCGCGCCGGGGTCAATTCGCCGTCCTGGCGACAGCTCACCGTTCCAGCGGAAGGTCCCGGTGAACGGCGTCGGAATCCGGATCGAGCCTGCGATGACGTTCGGGTTGGCGACCGTGCGGATGTGCAGCCAAGCCTCGTCGTAAGCAGGCCCCGCAGTGTATGTGGCCGAGACCGCGTAGTCGATCCGCAGCGCGTCGTTGGCCGTGGCCAGCCGGTTGAGCGACAACAGGCTGTCGGACCCCGCGCCGATGCTCACGTCGACGACTTCGAGCCAGATCGACAAGGGCTGCAGCGCCTCGAAGAACACCGGCGACTGCAGCGGCTCGCCCGCCCGCAGGCGCACCGTGTACCTGCCGGCCGGCGGGCGCTTGCCGTCGCTCGCATAGCCGTGCCAATGCGCGACGCCATAGCCTCCCAGCGACGCTGCCAGCACGTCGTAGTCGACCTGACCCGTGTAGACCGGCTGCGCCAGCGCGGTGTCGCTCTCGTGGAAGAGCGCGAACTCGAGGCGCACCGACTGTGCGAAGGCGGGGTTCGCGTACAGCGCCGCGTTCAGGTGGTAGAAGACGAAGGCCCCGGCGCTGTCGCCGGCCTGCAGGAACTTGTAGTTCGCCGTGGTCGGGTAGTCGATGCAGATCTCGCTCGGGCAGTTGCCCACGCTGAGCGGAATCGTCGTGAAGCCCGACAGCTGGTTCGGCGGCATCTCGTCGTCCGTCACCAGCAGGCCCAGCAGGTAGCTGCCCTGGCACGCCGTGGGCACGGTCGAGCCCGCCGGGTACAGCACGAAGGTCGCTGCCTGCGCGGCGTTGCCGGGCGCGGGAGGCGGCGGCACGGCGGTACAGCCGAACGGCGCCAGCTGGTACTGCCACTCGAAGCGGCTGATCCCGAGGCCGGGCGAGTAGGGCGCAGTGGCCAGGTTGTCGAGGTCGAAGCTGGGCAGCCCGGTAGCGCCTACCGCGGTCGACAGCTGGCCAGCGACGTCGGTCACGACATAGCCGGTCGACACGGCGATGGCCAGCGGCGCGGAGTTCAGCGGCAGCACGGTGACCCGGAAGGTGGTGGCGTCGCGGTTGTCCTCGTCGTCCTTCACCTCGAGCTGGAAGGTCCAGCTGCCGGGTCGCAGCGCGCCGGCGGGAATGCTCAGCGTGGGCGCGCCGTTGGCTACATTGCGTATGTAGTCGACGGGTCCTGGCGAGATCTCGCCGACGTAGTCGATCGGCACGTCGACCAGTTGCCAGTCGTAGGACGTCACGCCGACGACGCCGCTGATGGCGCCGGTGCTGCTCACATGGCCGCAGGCGGGGTCCGCCGGCGTGCACGGTGCGTCCGCGTCCACCGAGCCCGAGCCGTCGAGCACGACGGGCGACGTCAGCGCCACATTCTCGGCGCCGGTGACCATTGCCGAGACCGGACCGTCGATGGCCACGGTCACGGTCTGACTGGCGTTGGAGTTGGCCGCGTGATCGTTGTCGGCGATGTGCAGCGTGAAGATCCAGGTCCCGGCCTCGGGCGTGCTCAGCACCAGGTCGGGTCCGTTGCGGAAGTTGTGGCCCGGCATGGCACCGGCCGAGACCGGGGCCTGCACGAGCTCCCAGTCGTGCGTGACCGTCCCGCCATCGGGATCGTCGGGCGTGGTGTTGCTCACCGTCACCGACTGACCGAGCTTGATCGAGACCTTGTCGGCGGTTGACAGCGTGATTTTCGGCGGCAGGTTGGCGACCTCGACGGTCGCTGTTTTGCGGACCTCGCCGTTCTCGTTGTCGGTCGCGACCAGCTCGATGCGCCAGGTGCCGATGTCGCGGTCGGTCGTCGGGATGCACAGCGCGTTGGCGGCACAGGGCTGCGCGCTCTGGTAGTCGGATTGCGGCCCCGCCGATGCACCCGGCGGGGATTGCAGGATGTTCCAGCGGATCGTCAGTGGAGGGCCGCCGTCGGGATCGACCGTCGTCGATGGCGCGAGCTGCAGCAACTGCAGTGCGTCGATCGAGGTAGCGCCGTTGATCGACACCGTGGCCAGCAGGTTTTCGATGCGGAAGCTGGTCGAGAAGGTCTTGCGCTCGCCTTCATCGTCGTCGACGTCGAGTTCAATGGTCCAGTTGCCGATGTCTCGCTCATCAACGAAGGTCAGCGTCGTCGTTGCCGCGCTCGGCGAAGCCAGGACGGCGGCACGGCTGGCCGGCGCGGCGACGATGCGCCACAAATGGGCGAGGCTGCCGCCGTCTGCGTCGCCGCTGTTGGCCGACAGCGTGATCGTCTGCCCGACCGCAGGCGTGCCGGCGACGGTGATGTTGGCCGTCGGCGGGCTGTTGAAGACGACCAGGTCAAGTTCGGTTGGGGTGCAGTTTTGCAGCGTCGCACCGTCCGTGGTGAAGGTGCACTCAACCAAGTACCGGTAAGTCCCGGCATCGCGAACCGACGCGGTCGACCAACTGAACGGGATGTCGAACCAGTTGTCGCCGTTGAAGTCGAACGAGCCCGCCTGTGTCCTCAGTGGATTGGCCATGTGCGCTGCGGTCGAGCCGGGCGAGGGTGTCGGTGCGGGCGACGCTGCTGTGAAACCCAGCAGGGTGAAGCGCCACTCGACCGCAGAACCGTAGCAGGTGGTCGTGCCCGGCGGGACGATGCACAAAAAACTGCTCCCGGAGGCCCCGACCTTGGTCGTTGTCGTGGTGACCAAGGCCTGCGCGATGCACGGCATCAGCGCCAGCAAAAGAGCGAGCAAGTGCCGCAGGCATCGAAATGAGTACGGATCGCTGATCACGCGAGCCCTGGGCCGCTCGTGCGCCGGCTCCTGGAGGGGCGCGAGGATCGTGCAGCCGCCTGCAAGCACTCCCGACGCAAGGGCGTGCGCTATCGCAACGCCCTGACCGACCCATGTCTTGCGGTCTGCTGCCACTTCGATCAATTCGACGTCGTACGCGTCTTCGGATTCGGTAGCACCGTGATGTCGATGCTGTCAAAGCGCACTGATCGCACCAGAGCATCGTCGGTACACGCGTTCTGGATATTCGAGTGCAGGCCATCGAAAGGCGCGCAAAGCAATCGCAGCGGCATGATCACCTCATCTCCGCTCGTTCCGCAAAGTTGCGGGACCGGCAAGCCATGTTGCTCTGCTTCTGGTGGGTGAACATCCCCAAGACTGTGGTCGCGCGCCAGGCCCGGCGCTTTGGTCTGTGCCGAGGCTGCCGTCCATCCCTGCCTCAGTGCCGCACAGCGAAGGCCTGTCTCGGCTCTCGCAGGTACGCGCCCACAACGAGCAGCGAGCTTGTCGCGAAGAAATAGCGAATGTCGGTGCAGCCATTGCCGCCCGTATCGACAGCGCCCACTGCTCATCGTCAGTGCATTAGTGCTGAGCTGCGCACGCAGGAATCCGCGGACAGCGGCGAAATGGCGCGCGCCAGTGGGAGCGGCGTGACGTCGATCAGCGTGAAGTGCCATCCCAGTGGGCCAGCCGCGGGCCCAGTCTCCTTGCGTCATCTCGCTTGATGATGTGCTCGAGCCAGTCCTCTTCACAATCTACCCAACGCAGATCCTGCGCACGGTCGGCACATCTCTCAACGTCACGAAAGCGAGTCATGCCATGGCAAAGGAATGGTTGAATGTGTTCATCGACCAGGCAGGAGCTTCTCAGGCCACTCAGTGGATCACGGCGAAAGACATCGCCCAGCTACAGGGTCGGACGGTTCGAATTCACGAATCAGATCGAAGCGGTGCCGTCACGATGTCCGCGCAGGGACTGGCTTCCTACGGAGACGCGGAGGTCTACCTCAAGATCAACTTACAGAACGGCGGATTCAGATATTTGTCTGCTCCATTGCATACGTCCATCGAGGTGCCGGGTGTGCAATCCCTGGAACTGACGATTGTCTTTCTGACCGGTCCTGCGGGCACGCCATATCGTGCACTCGTCAATGCGCACTGCGTGTACGAATTGATCTAAGGGCAGTGTGATCGCGCCTTCCTCGGTAGTCGGACCTGCAAAATTCCGAATCGCGAGTTCAAGCGACTGCGACGAGGTCGTTGGACAACCGGCGCACTGGCCTCGGGAGCGCGATTGCTCTGTGTGCACCGTGCGGCGGTGTATCCGGGCCGCGCAAGCTGGCCGCCAAGCAGGTGAGCTGTTTGGCGCATAGGGCCATCAGGGCCAAAAAACATGCTTCAGCCCACTGGCCTTGAACTGGCGCAGCAGCGCCCGCATCAGCCAACGGATGTTGAAGCCCGCCGCGCACAGCACCGCGTGCAGCGCGTCCCCTTCGCTGCCCTTGAGTCAGCAGCGCTGCATGCCGTGGTCCTGCTTGGTGTGGCCGATCAACGGCTCAATCGCCTGGCGCCGCTTGAGCCAGCGCTTTCGCTCCGTGCTCAGGGACTTGTGCTTGCCGCGGTGGATCAGTGCCACTGGGGCGATGTCCTGATCCACGCCGCGATAGCCCAGATCGACGACCGCGACCTTCGGCGTCACGCCGATGTCTTGCAGCAGCGTGCCGGTCTGCTCCAGTTGGGCGGTCAGCGTGTGGCCGTCGAACGGGTTGCCGGGGAAAGACCTGGCCCCCACCATCAGCCCGCTCTTGTGTGTGACTGCCAGGCTGACCTTGCCGCCGAACTCGTAGGGCTTGCGCGCCTTGCCCTTGCCGATGCACTCGACTTCCGGCGCGTGCAGCGCGTGGAGCTTGTTCTTGTCGCTGGGGCGTTGGGCGTGAATGCGCTCGGCGCGCTGCAGCCAGACGTCGAGCTGCGCCTGCGCAGCCTGGGACAGCGTCGGCATCTTGCGCCGCACTTCGCGCAGCAGCACGCCGAGGATGGTGCGCTGGCGGCGCAGCCGCTTGAACTGCTTGGCATGGGCATAGCCGCCGGCCCTGCGGCGCAGCGTGCGGCCTTCGCGCTGGTGTGTCAGCTTGAGCTTCAAGCCAGCTCGCTGGGCCAGCCGCACGATCTTCTCCCGGCTCACCTCCAGCAGGCGGCTGTCGGTCGGGTGGGCGATGGCCTTCTCCTGCACGGTGGAGTCCACGATCACGCGCTCGAACTCGGCGGGCTTGACGGCCTTGATCGCCAGCGCGGTCTCGATGGTGGTCTTGAGCAACTGCTCGACGCCGGCCTCGCCCAGCACGCGCCGAAAGCGCCCGATCTGCGTGGCATCGCACGGCAGCTTAGGCTGGTAGTAGTCCATGCCGCTGAACAGCTGATCGCGGTAGGGACGCCCATTGCTGAGCGCCCCCCGCACAGATCCGAGCATGCGCAATTCACGCACTCGGCTCCCACCTCGGGTGTTTGACGGCAAATCGCTTTTCAGGCCAAGGATGAAGGATTCGGGGTTGAGGCAGCCATTCGTCCGCGATGCGCGTCATTCGCTTCCAGTTCACATGCGACTTCTGGCTGCGCCTGCCCAGCACGCGCCGCCATGCCACCGCAACTCGGAACCGGAACTGCGCCAACGAACGGATGTTGGTCGGCACCGCGTGGTAGGCGTAGTAGCCCTGGGCATCGTCCGTCGTGAAGCGGCCTTGCAAGCTGCTGACATCGGCCTGCGCGGCGCTGGTTGCCAGTGCGCAGGCGCCGGCCAATGCGTGGAAGCAGAAATTTCGTGGATGCATGGTCGGTGGTCTGCTTGATGGAGTGCCAGGACGCGGTGTCGCGTGACCGAATCTCGTCGGCCCAGGTCACGATGGAGGACACCTGACGCCGTTGATGGCATCACGCCTGCGGCCGCGCCTTCGTGCGCTGCCCGAACCAGCCACGCTGCGTTCCTGCCAATCCCAGCAGCGCCAGACCGACGAGTGCCCAGCTGCCAGGTTCGGGCACTGAGCTCGCAGGCGCTTCGGAGAAGCTCAATTCATTGATGTTCGTGTAGCCGCTGCGCATCTGCAGGCGGAAACGCTCGATGACACTCTCGCCTACCAACGCCGACAGGTTGTAGTGACCAGAACCGCTGGAGTCGAACTGGCCGAGCAGCACGCCGCCGATGCCGAAGATCGTGACTTTTTTTTCCGCGGCCCCGCCAGCCAACCTGTTGAGGTAAGACACCGCCGTGGCGCCTCCCAGGCTGCTGAAGTCGAAATCGAGATACTCCGTACCGTCCAAACAATTGAAGGGCGCGCAGTAGCCGCCCACGACACCCAAGCCGTTAAATTGAAGCACGCTGACCGTAGAGGAGCCGGTGACTGATACGCCGCCGAGCGTGACGGCCGACGCGGTATAGGTGCCGGCGTCGTCGTACCTCACCGTCGCGGCCATGGCGGCGTTCAAACTGAACGCACTGAGACTGAGGGCGATCAAGCAGCGCATCTTGACGGGGGCTTTGAGCATGGGAATGACCTGGGGTTGGGTGTTTGACATCGCGTCTGTTTCGGACGCGAGCCCGTAAAGGTTCCTGCCTGCCGCTGGCTCGCGATCCCTTGGAGAGGTAAGTGGTCGCCCCACAGTCGGTGGCACAGTCCCGTGAGTGTCGATTTCCGCCGACCCGCTGCGGCACGACGTATTGCGACGTATTGCGACGGCGCTGTCGCAATCGCGCACAGAGCTGGCGCACTGGCGCCCCCCCAGCGCCGACGGCACGCCCTGACCGGCCCTTTGCCGTCCGCATCGTGGATGACGACACCGAACCTCGCCGTCTGTTGACGCACCTGCTGAGCCAGCAAAGACTGCTGACGAATCGCCGCAGTTCGCCATGGCACCGCTCAAGATCAATCCGACGGCGGTCAGGCCGATACCCCAGTCCCATGAGTCGGTCTGCCTCTCCAACCGCGCCATGGGCCAGCGATGACGCGGCCGACCACGCGGCGCCAGCTGTCAGCGGCTGACCGGCAACTCCACCATGGCACAGTGTCCCGAGGCTGCGTTCACCTCGAACTGCAGCCGGCCGCGCAGGCGGGTGACGATCTGGTGAATGATCGTCAGCCCGAGGCCGAAACCAGGCAAATGGCGGCTGGCATCGCCGCGGGCAAAGGCTTCGATCAGCCGTTCTGCGCCACCTGCGGGCAATCCTGGCCCGGCGTCAGCCACCGTCAGCTGCACTTGGTCGCCGTGGAGTGCAAGCCGCACCCGCACCGGCAGCGCGCCGTGTTTCAGCGCGTTGTCCACCAAGTTCACCACGAGCCGCTCCAGCAGCAGGCCGCTGGCGTTGTACATCAGCAGGCGCTCCGGCACTTGCGCCACCAGTTCACCCGGCGGGCGGCCGAAGCCGGCCACTGCCTGACTCACCACGTCGGCGGCATTCACCGTCTCGTCCAGTGCCTGCGTGCCAGCGCGCACGAATTCCAGGAAGCTGGCGATCAGGCGGTCAGCCACATCCACGTTGCGCGTGACGGCAGCCACATCGTCGGCGGTCTGAGGGGTGTCCGGCAGCATCTCGGCGGCCAGCCGGATGCGCGCCAGCGGGCTGCGCAAATCATGCGACACGCCGGCCAGCAGCAGCGCACGCTCGCGCTCGTTGCGCTCCAGCTTGCCGGCCAAGTCGCTGTACGCCCGCTCCATGGCCCGCAGCTCCGGCGGCGGCGGCCAGGGATCGTCAGCGGCCAGCGGCGTCAGGGTCGCCCCCGCCTGGGCGCTGCTGACCATGCGGTCGTGCAGGCGGGCCAGAGGCCGCGTCACGCGGCGCACAAACCTGCGGCTGATCGCCACAATCAGCAGCAGCATGGCAAGCAGACCCGCGCTCATGCGGATGCTCCACCCCGGCAACAACATGTTGCCAGATGCGCTGAGCCAGAAGGGCGCACCGCCGTCCACCTGCATCAGCGAGGTGTAGGTCAGGCCGCTGCTGCCCCACTGCACATAAACCGTGCCAAGGGTAATGCCCAGCGGCGCCAAGGCATCACGCAGTGCGCGCACGCCGGGTGCCCAGTTGGCGGGCACCCTGAGCCCGGAAGGCGGACCGGCCTCACGGCGCATGCCCTCGGTCAGGCCGTACGCCTGCATTCGCGCGGTGCCAACCGGCATGGCGGCGATCTGCCGAACGACCGGCGCCCACAGGATGGCATGCGGCTGGGCCAGCAGCACCGTGCGCTCGGCCGTCAGCAACAAGCCGAAGATCAACGCGGCCACCGCCACCAGCACGCCCTGCATCAGCAGCATCCGCGTGAACAGCGAATCGGGCCAGAACCGGCGAAGCATGACCCAACGCTCAGCGGCCCGTATTGGCCGTACTGCCGGGATCACTCGCCACGCGCGGCACGAAGGCGTAGCCCTCACCGCGCACGGTCTCGATCCAATCGCTGCCGCCCGACAGGCTGGCCAGGCGCCGGCGCAGGCGGCCCACCTGCACGTCCACCGTGCGGTCCAGCGGCCTGTAGGCGCCGGCCTGGACCGCATTGCTGAGCGCTTCGCGCGACACCGCGTGACCTGGCACCCGCGACAACTCGACCAGCAGCTTGAACTCAATGCTGGTGAGGGGCACCACCACGCCAGCCACGCTGACCTCGCGGCGCACCAGGTCAATGGCCAGCGGGCCGAAGCTGGTGGACGACGCAGCAGCCGGTTTCACCCGCCGGCGTAGTAAGGCCCGGAGCCGGGCCACCAATTCGCGCTTCTCGAAGGGTTTGGAAAGGTAGTCGTCGGCACCCAGCTCCAGACCCAGAATGCGGTCAATCGGATCGCCTCGTGCCGTCAGCATCAGTATCCCGAGCGACGGGTTGGCAGCATGCCAGCGGCGGCACAGGTCCATGCCGCTGGCGTCGGGCAGCATCACGTCGAGCAGCACCACATCAGGCTGGTCCAGCAGGAGAGCCTGCTCGCCGGCGGCGCCGCTGGTCGCTTTGGTCACGGCCCAACCCTCGGCAGCCAGCAGCCGCGTGACCATGGCCGAGAGCTCGATGTCGTCGTCGACGATGAGGATGGCAGGAACCGGGGGCAGGGAAGACATGGCGCGATCGCGTGCGAAGGGCTTATTGATCGCGCTCAGATTAGCATCGGCCGGGACCGGTGGAACACTTGAATGAGCGTGGCGGACCTGGGCCGCCGAGAGGGCCTCCGCTCGGTCACCTTCGACAAACGGCGCGCCAAGTTAGCCGGCACGGAGACCAGCAATGCCAAGCGGCTGGGGGACCTCGGGACCGAGAACAACCGGCTCAACAAGCTGATGGCGGAGGCAGTGCTGGACAACGAGGCGCTGAAGGCGGCCTTCGGCGCAAAGAGCTGAGCCCGCCGGCGAAGCGGCGCGCGGTGGGCGAAATGCTGAAGGCGACTCCGATCAGCGAACGGCGCGCTTGCGCCTTGGTTGGGCTGTCGCGTGACAGCTGGCGCAACCCGCCCCAGCGTGCTCAACACGACCAGGCGACGAGCCAGCCTTCGTTGAAGTTGCAACTGAACGTTGAAGTCGCAACGTGACTCAGCCGATGTCGACCTGGTCCCAGACTTCGTCGCCGACAACCTCTTCGATGGACGCAAACTGCGCATGCTCACCGTCGTGGACCTATACACCCGGGAGTGCCTGGCCATCGACGTCGGCCAGAGCTTGAAGGGAGAAGACGTCGTCCGCGCCCTGACCGGTATCGCCGCGCACCGCGGCCTGCCGCAAACCATCAAGACCGACAACGGCAGCGAGTTCATCTCCAAGGCGATGGACAAGTGGGCCTACGAGCGCGGCGTCGAGTTGGACTTCAGCCGGCCTGGCCGGCCGACTGACAACGCTACCGTCGAACGCTTCAACGGGCGGCTGCGCCAGGAGTGCCTGAACGAGCACTGGTTCTTGTCACTGGACGATGCACGGGCCAAGATCGAGGCTTGGCGACGAGACTACAACGAGAACCGTCCCCACTCAGCGCTGGAGTGGTCCACGCCAGCCGAATTCGCCCGCCGCAGCCGCCTGCAGGCGGCTGCGGCGAAGTCAGAGGAGCCGGAAAGTTCTACTTCCGAGCGGTACTGAATCGGGTGCAGGGTCAGTGCGCATCCGCCCTCCTTTACCCCCATTCACCCGTGAGACCGCGTTCCAGAAGATTCGTCTGGCCGAAGACGGTTGGAACAGTCGCAATACCACACGCATCGTGCTCGCGCACAGCCCTGACACTCTCTGGCGCAATCGCGCAGAGTTTCCTCGGGGCCGCGCCGAGGCGCAGGCACTGCTGGAGCGCAAGTGGGCACGGGAGCTGGACTACCGCTTGATCAAGGATCTTTGGGCCTTCGACGGCAACCGCATCGCGGTGAGGTTTGTGTACGAGTGGCACGACGACGCCGGCAACTGGTTTCGCAGCCACTGCAATGAGAACTGGGAGTTCGACGAACAGGGGTTGAGGACGCATCGCCACGCGAGCATCAACGACCAGTCGATCAAGGCCGAAGACCGAAAGTTCGAATGGCCGCTAGGCCGACGCCCGGACGACCATCCAGGGCTCACGGACATGGGGCTTTGAGGCGACTGGCCGGAGCGGTCATTCGCGGTGTTCCGCTCCTGGCATGAGCCGGGCTTTCCATGATTTGGCCGGAAGCTGACTTTGCCGCGAGGCTGCCCCGCACAAGCGAAGGTCTACGGCTATTGCGACAAGACTGTCGTCAAACGCCATGAAACGTAGCAAAAAAGCGCTGCAGTGGCTGGCAACATTCGAACTCTTGCGTTGCAGAGCCCGTCTAGCGCTTCCGCGCAATGCTGGGTTTGAGCGCTGTTTTCACCATTCGCCGGGCCCGCTGCGCCGCAACCGGCGCCAGGGCTGCCCCTCCATCGCCGGCTAGCGCTGGTTAAATCAGGATCGCCTCATGTTGTCCCGTTCCCTCACCCCCCGTCGCCAGCTCGCCGCCACTGCAGTGGCGCTGGCCGCAATGTTCAGTGCCAACTCAGCGTACGCCTGCAAGTGGTACGACGTGCCTTGCAAGACCAGGAAGGCGGCCGAGGCAGCCGCTGCTGCCGCCAAACGCGCTGCAGAGGCTGCTGCTGCAGCCGCTGCTGAAGCCGCCCGACGCGCCGAGGAAGAGGCCAAGCGCGCCGCTGCGGCTGCACGCGCCGCAGCCACAGCAGCGCTATCCGACAGCGACTACAAAGTGCTGGTCAACCAGGCTCGCAGCACTTACAGCAGCTCGGCGGGCGCTGTACTGAAGACTTATCAGCAAAGTGTCGACGCGCTGGCCAAGTTGGCACAAGAGCTGTTGGAGCAATTGCTGCGTGCTGCCGGCAAGGCTGCCGTGGCCGGCAATCAGCCGGCCTTGCGTAACTTGGTGAGCAACATCCGCGGGCTTGATGCCGACGGCCAGGGCCGGCTCAACGCTGTCACCCGTGCCATCGCCTCAGGCAAGATCACTGCGCAGGTGCGTGACGACATGATTGCCTTGGCAGTGAAGCTGGGCTTTCTGCGCAACAACAACGGCCGGCTGGAGCCCGGCGCCAGCATTCCGGGCAGCCTAGTGCGCTCCAACTTCGGTGTTTGCGTGGGAGCAAATGGTGGCTACATCGCCGCTGGCGTGGAAGAGACTTGGTGCTTGGCCATGAACCTCTACCAAGAAAACGGTCAGTTCACCCTGGGTCTGGTGGAGCAACTGGGGGGCTCCATCGGGCCGCAGGCTGGAGCTAGCGCAACTGTGGGTATCAGCTGGAGCCCGGGCGCGGTGCAAGAGTCCGATGGAGGCTCCATCGGCTTTGGTTTGGAAGCTGATGGTGGTGTGGGCGCCGCGATGGGGATGTCCTGGAACCCCGATCCCTCGCAGTGGAATTCCATCCCTTCCTTCAATGTAGCTGTGGCCACAGGGGCCAGTGCCTCGGCTGCCATTACCGGCGGCGGCACCATACTGATAAGCACGTTCCGGTTCTGAACGAACTTGCCGGCCGGACTCGCCTGCGCCAGCTGTTGACAGCGTATACACGGCGCCCAAGTGGCGCCGTTTTTTGCTTCAACTAGTCTTACTGTGTCAATAAAATCAAGGCATTATGAGGACTTCTTGATTCTTTAGTTGAGGATCGATGAACGTCGCAGACCGCTTCGAGGAGTACCTGGAGCATTTGGCTTCGGGGCTGGGACACGCCGGCCGCCACGAGGGGCTTCGTGGCTATTGCACGGGACTGATGTTGCCGCTGGCTCGCAAGAGCGTTGAACCCATGGTGGCGCGTGTGGACCCGGTTCACGCCAGTGCGCGACATCAATCGCTACATCCGGCGCGCGTCAAGCAACTTGTTGCCTCGGCTATGCAGCCAATGGCTGACTATCCTTGCTGGGCCGGATCGCAGCGACGACAGTGTCGCGCTCTGGGTTGAGCGTGACCACCTCGATATGCGACCAGTCGCGTGTGTTGCCTGACCAGCGCGCCGGATTGCGCTGGCGGGCCTCGAGATACACGTCGTGCCGGGCCGCGAGGATCGCGACGTCCGTGCCGTCGTGGCGCTGCGCCGGGCTCACGTAGCGAATGCCGCTGTGGCGGTGATCGTGGTTGTACCAATGCACGAACTCACGTGCCCATTCGCGCGCGGCGCCGAGGTCGGCGAAGCCCTTGTCCGGGAACTCCGGCCGGTATTTGGCCGTGCGGAACAACGACTCCACGAAGGCGTTGTCATCGCTCACGCGAGGACGGGAGTACGAGGGCTTCACGCCCAGCCACCACAGCATCGCCAGCACCGTGGTGGCCTTGAGCGTGGCGCCGTTGTCGCCGTGCAGGACGGGCCTATCGTCGCGCGGCAGGGCGTGGATGGCCGAAGCGGTCGCCGGCTGCGCCGCCCATCAACAGCAGCGCGCTCAAGGGCAGCAGGTAGCCGCTGACGATCCACGACAGGCTGATCTCCTGAGACGGAAAACTGAGCGCGACGGCCGGCAGGCCCACGTTTACGACAGAGCCGTCGATGAACGCCAGGCCCGACGCCAGCACGGTCGTCGCCAGCACCATGTGCGGATGTTGGGTGGGGCCCGAGCCGGGTTCCGCAGGCGCCGACTGCGCCACGCCCCGGTCGCAGGAAGGAAGCATGGCGGCACTCATGCGGGCAAGCTCGGCTGCGACATCAAACGACGCCCACGATCTTCATGCGTCCGGCAATCAGTCAGTGAGCTTTAGCTCAACTTGAAAGCCAGGCAACCAAGTACCGCCGGAGCACGGTGAAATCGACGAAATCATCGAAAGCGCTGCACATCGCCCATCACACGATCCGTTGCCACCAACGCGGCTCCGGCAGACAGCACCATCGCAGCGTCGTTCATGGCGCGCCTGTGGTGAGCGTGGCCTGCAGGCTGATCTCGGCGACGGAGGCGAGTGCCTTGGACAGCGGGCAGTCACGTTTGGCAGCCTGGGCGATTTCCTGGAACTTGGCTTCGTCGATCCCCGGCACGTCGGCATTCAGCGTGAGCGCGATCCGGTCGATGACGAAGCCTTCGCCTTGGGGCGACAGGCGAACGCGGGCTTGTGCGTCGATCTTCTCGGTGGCAAAGCCTGCCTTGTCGCAAGCAAAGGAGAAGGCCATCGTGAAGCACGCAGCGTGCGCGGCAGCCAGGATTTCCTCCGGGTTCGTGCCGCGGCGGTCGTCTTCGAACCGACTGGCGAAGCCATAGGGGTAGCGCTCCAAGGCACCGGTCTCGGTGCTGATCTCACCCTTCCCCTTCTTGCCCGAGCCCTCCCAATGAATGCTGGCGGTTTTCTCGGTCATGGCAGATCCTTTCAGGGCATTGTTCAGAGTGGCATGGGGCATCGTCAGCCCAACATTGAATATCAATGCCATCGTCGCTTGTTGCCGTCGGACAGGGACGGCGATTGCCCTGCCAGGTTGTCCTACGGTGCTGACCTCGCCTGTGCTTGCGCTGAGAACGTGCCGAGGTTGACCGCCTCGAAGGCGAGAGCGGGCAGAGCCGCTGTCAGCTGGTGGACCCGCCGCTGACGGAGCTCCAGCTCATGCGATGAGCGCTACTGATCGCCGCGTGCCGCGCATCGTCTTCGCCATGCACGTAGATGCTGGTCGTCGACAGATCGCTGTGGCCGAGCGTGTCGCGGACGTGGCTGAGATTGACCCCGGCGTTGGCCAAGCTGGTGCCGGCGGTATGCCGCAGCCAATGTGATGTCGCCGCTCGCAGTCGGTCAGCTTGAGCCTCGCCCCGGCCATCGGTCAGCCATCGATTGGCGGCGTGATCGAAGACCTCCTTGACGATCCCATGCACGGCAGACCGCGTCATTGGCTCGGGCCAGTGCGGCGCATGATGCTTCGAGCGCCGCCAGGCCACGGGGAAGAGCAGGGGGGAGGGCTCGCCCGGGGCCGGCAGGTCGCTCAGCTCCAGCGACCGGCGGTAGGCCATGAGTTCGACCATCAACTCGGCCGTCGCGGGCACCAGCCGCTCCTTGTCGCCCTTGCCCAACGCCTGCAGCCACCAGCGCTGCTCCCCGCTTTGGGCGTCGGATCGCATGAAGAAGTCGCCCATGCCATTGCCGACAACCTCGGAGATGCGCAGCCCGCCGAGGAAAAACAAGCTGAACAGCCACCGGGCGCGCGCGTAGACCGCTCGCTGGGGTGGAGTCTCCTGTGGGAGTGCAAGGATGGACTCTCGCACCGCGGTCCAGAGATCGGCTTCGAGAAACCGGGTCACGCGGGGTTGAGGCGCCTTGCGGCGCCGCTTGGCCAGCGCCAACGGGTTGCCCGCCAGGTAGCCGGCCCCAACGAGCCACGACAGCAGCGAGTTCAGCAGCGTCATCGACTGGCGGATGCTGGCCTCCGACAAGGGCCCGGCGAACGCCCGCCACGCCGGATCGCGCCGGCCAGCCTTGCGCCCGGGCGCCATCACCCAGCGCTCGGCCGGCTGCGGATCTGCCAGGAAGCGGCGGTAGATCAGCAGGTCTTCATGCGTCAGCGAGGACAGCGGCTTTCCGCGCTCGGTGAGCGCCCACAGGACCACCCGTTCGGCCTCGCGCCGCGCGTTGGCCAGCGTGTTGGGGCTGTCTGCGTAGCGCGCCAGCCACGCCAGCCGTGTACGGCGGGGCTTCAAATCGCTGCTTACCGAAGGTTAGCGGCAGTGGTGCTCGCGGGACAAGAGTGCGTGTCGCAAACCAGCAGCTACGCTTACCTGGACCCGTGCCGACCTCATTGCGAGCACCGGTCAGCGCCCTTGGCGAGCGGTTGCCCGCCGACATGGAGCCCGGGAAGTAGGTTGCGACTTCACCGTTAAGTCGCAGCTTCGACGTCACGCCCTAGATCAGTTGAGGTGCGTTCACGTTTCTGAGCTGCACAAGGACGAGGTCGCGAAATCTTGTGGCCGAGCCGCTAGCCATGAGCGGCGAGGTGAGCGTGAAGGAATTCATGGCCGGTTGCCACGCACCCTTGAAGTCCGGAGCCAGTTATCGTTCACGGGAATGCGTGTCAGCGCGACGTCGTAGTTCAGCGCGCGCAACGTGCGGGTCACGTTCTTGAGGGTGACCTTTGAGAAGAAGGGCAGCTCCGCTGGCAACGTCTTGTTGGTCACAATCGCATAGATAACGCTGTACTGCCTGGCGTCAGGCCGCGCTTGAGGGTCGGCAAGCCGGCTTGCGGCCGGCAGCTTCGCGTTCAGGCGCTCACGGAATTGCTCGTCCTTGACGAAGGTTTCTGCCGCAACATGTCCCTGAGCAAACAGATGGCTGAGGGTGCTCGAGCTCCGCTAGACCTTCACGTGAATCAGCGTCCTGTGGTCCTTCAAAAGGTCGCAGAACTCGATCTTGTCGTATGCGCCGCCGAGCCGGATGGTGTTCGCATCCAGGTTGTAGTAGCTGGCATCCATCGCCGCCACATGGTCGTTGTACTCGCCTTCATTGGCGTGCTGAAACTCTGGCAGCGCCAGATCCCGAATCGGTAGCGTGCGAAGTGACTCGTCGACCTGAGCGGCGAAAGAGGGCTTCACTTTGAGCCAGTTGCCGTTCCTGAGGACGTAGGTGGCATCGTCCTCGCCAATTTCGGCGTTCAGGCACCGGTAGGCATGCCACATTTTTAATGACTGGTGGTTGGCATCTACCAAGTGGACCCAGTGCCTACGCAGGCTGACGACACATAAGGACTCGCCGGCAGCGTGGAGGTAGGCCGTCAGATGATTTAGGTCCAACGTTGGATGCATGGGGGTTCTCGGGCGCAGGTCGAATTGGTAGCCGGCCACCTGCTCCCAGTCCACGATTTCAGGTTCCCCCATCCAAAGCATGGCCCCATTGGGCTGGGCCAGCATGTCGTCGAGCACCATGTCGAGCAGTTGCAAGAAGTCAGGGTCGCGTACGCGCTGCACGTTGTCCACCCAGTCGAACGCGGCCAGCAGGGGCGCCCGATAGCGGGCCAGAACATGCGCCAGCAGCGAGGGCAGGTCGTCGGCCTGCAACGCCAACAGCACCGTCAACGCGTCCCGCCCAGTGACCCGAGGTCCGAGCCGCGGATCCTGCGATTGTCCCGTGATGGCATACAGCACCTCCGATTCGCCGTCGACATCCAGGTCGAAGATGTCCACGCCACGGGAGCTCTGGTTCCTGGAAACGAGCGGTCGGTGCGTGTAGGTGGCCTTGTCAAGCGCACGCAGCTCGTTCGGGTTGACGGAGTTGAGCGTGACGCGCAGACCAAAGTCGCGCTCGACGGCGTCCTGCTGCACCAGGTGCCGCCCCATCCCGAACGACAGCAGGAAGGTGGCGTCGGCGGCGCGATAAATCAACACGGCGCCGACGCTGTTCGGCCGGCCGAAAGTGCCATCTGGAACCTCGGGGAGGGCGGTGAACAACCGGGTCCATGGTGGCTGCTGACGGACAAATTCGGTCTTCACGTAGAGCCGCGCCGCACCTTCACCAATGTCAAGGTCGATGGGTGGATCGGCCTTGTCCAGATTGACCAGTTCAGGATCCGGCAGATCCTTGTTCTTGATCAGGTAGATGGACAGGCTCAACACCTTGGGCTTTGTTGCCACGCTTCCTCCCCGGCGAGTTGATCCCGCTCGTGAAGCAAATTACTGTTCCGGCAGCCACCGGGTGTTGACGGCTCGCAATTCTGGTCCGCTAGGCCGATGTTGACGCGAAACAGCGCGTCATCAAGGTCCTAGCAGAACGAATAGCGAGGCGACACAAATCACCCCTACGGTAAATGCGCGTCCTTCCCAGGCTACAGCGCGACCGAGGGGTGTTTTTCGATCCTTTTCGGATGCCAAGAATCTCCAACTTTTCCGACGCGGTCACAGAAAAGTCCAACTTTCCAGACGTCCCTCAACAAGTTGTATACCGTAGAACGCCGTTTATGCCACTTTGCGATCCGTAGGGCGACGTTGCGCCAAAAAACCGACAAAAAGCGCTTGAAGCTAGCTGCCGCTTCTGTTATGACTGAGGGTCAGTAACAACCGGAGGCACACGCATGCGACGCGCGCCCTAGAACGACGAAGGGGCCGACTATTGGCGTAGTCGGCCCCTTCTGAGAGCGAAATCCAGTATCCGTCCAGCAGCGGATGAACACCTAAAACACCTCGCTAGGCTAGGCCTCGGAAAGCCGAAAGTCAAGCGTGGCGGGAACGTTCGCGCCTTAGATTTCGCACACGCTCTTGCGTCGCATGGCAAGACCTCCTTGGAGTCAGCGTCATGCAGGTCCCAACCCGCCGCCAATCCGGTCCGGTTCGCACAAGCGCGAATTCAGACCCTCATGTCGTCTTAGAAGTCGACTGCGACATCCTCAGTCAAGCCGGCTCGGTCCCGGGCCTAGCAGCCCCGACGGTGTTCATCCACAACTTCGCCATGAGCGCAATTTGGGTGACTGCCACTTGGCGTGAGCTCAAGACAACTGTCGCCCCCTCTCATGTCCGCCGCTAAGAAGGGCGCTCGCCTTGGCACAGGAATGCGAGGCCAGGTGGAGGAGGCGTACGGCTCCCGTGGCCATCACGTCAGCTCTCTATGGTTGGTCTACAGCTCGAAGGCCGCTTGCGATGTGGCTATACGCAGCGACGTCGAGTACGGCCACTTCCTCAACGCCGAGAGTGATCCAAACATTCAGGCCATCGACTACACGCCCAAGAAGCGCGTCGCAAGCATTGGTGGCGAGGACATCGCCACCATCGTTCACGCCATCGTGACCGTCCGCAGCGGCGCAATCGTTTGGCGTGAAGTCAAGACCAGCGAAGACATGGCACACGGCGCGACTACTCGCGCCAATCTTCAATTGTTGGTTCAGCAAAAGATCGCCGGTTTCGACCAAGTCATCCACGAGGTCTGGACGCCAAAGGAAATCTACGCCCAGCCGCAGCTCATCCAAAACTGGCACCAGGCTGCAGCATGGCTCGCTGCGGCGCGCGAGCACCCCCTCGCGCCCTACTGCGACATCGTCAAGCGCTTTGTCCGCGCCAAGCGCGAAACAACCTTCGAGCAGATCGTCGCGCTTGGCCAGCCTGAGCACGAGGGGCTTCTCGGGGCAGCGGCATTTCGATTGGTGCAGTTCGGCTTTCTCGGCAGCGACCTGGCTAGTCAGCCGCTCACCCGTCTTTCGCGATTCTTCGCACCGGAGGTGTCACTGTGAGCAAACCCGACTGGTACACCTTCAAGACCATGCCTCCCGCCTGGCGCAACCACGAGCTTTGGCCTGCCGTAGACGTATCAGCGCTGGAGCAGGACAAGCAAGCCCGATTCAGCCGCTTGTCGCGGGGGGTGAAGAGCTACCTCTCAGACGGGAAGCTTGGCGCGGCAGCGGGCGATGCCGGAAGTTCCACGTCGGTCCTCCTCCATGTGGTCAACCGATGCATTCGTCCTGGTCCGGATCAAATTGGACGACTAGGCTGGGTAGGGTGCATCGGCGGAGTACGACTGGGCTACAAGCGGACGAAGGAAACCGACGGTACGAAGCCTACGGGCAAGGCCGGCAGCTTCGGCAAGTTCCTGTCTGACCATCCAGATGCCCATGCTCACCTAGACGAACTTATCCGGAAAGGCGGCGGCAAGGGCAGGGTGATAGTGCCCAACCCGAAGGCGCGCGTGGTTGCACGGGTATTCAGTGAGTGGTGCAAATCTCAAGGCGGAATGTCGCAGAACCAATACCCTTTCAATCTTGAGCTCGGGGGTATTCGGTCCATTGAGCGCTACATCAAGCAGTTCATTCAAATGGACCCAAGAGCGAGCTTGGTCTGGCTCGGGAAAGATTACGCACACCATCGCCCCCTTGGCTCAGGCGTGAAGGCGTTTTCGTTGGCAAACGTGCCGGGCGATGTGGTCGCCATGGATTCCTGCCAGAGGGACTGCATCGGGGCGCTAAAGGTGCTTACTCCGAACGGCCCACAAATTGTAGCTGTCCGGCGGATATGGCTCCATATCTGTGTTGATGAGGCGAGCCGGTGCATTCTGGGTTATTCCGTTTGCATCAATGCGCAGATTACCGCTTCAACCGTAACCGATGCACTTAAGTGTCTAGTCAACCCGTGGGCGCCTCGGAAACTAGAATTCAGTGGAGTTAAGTATCTTCCTAATGCTGGACTTCCTGTTGGAACAATCCAGGGATTGACTGGATTTCGCCCCGCCGCCATCAAATGCGATAACGCAATGCAGCATTATGCGAGGGCCTACCTAGAGGACGCGCGGAGAAGGCTTGGCTGTGCTCTGACGTGGGGACCCATTGGCAAGTGGTGGCACAACGCTATCGTCGAACGAGTAATTAACATGCTGCAGCTACACGGCTTTCAGATGCTGCCATCGTCGACTGGATCGAGTCCAACTGACCCTTTAAAGCCCGATTCCGTAGGGCAGGCAATTAATAATTGCATAACAGAGGACGATCTCTTGGACTTCATTGATTCTCTGATTGCAAATCATAATGCATCACCAAAAACGCCGAACGGCGGGGACTCTCCAAACATCCTCCTTAAAAATTCACTGGAGGGATATCGAGGGGTGGGGCCGCTTTTAAGGCCCGCAGTTCCGTCAACCTTGCACTCGCCACCGCTAGGAACGTCAGTGATAACCAAAAAGGTAGGTGGAAGCCTCAAAAAGGGAAGGGTTCGGAACCCATACGTGGAGCTGGATGAATTACGCTACAGCTCGCCCGATTTAATCAAGAGATGGGAATTGCTCGGCAGGAATGTCATCGTTCACGATAACGAAAGCGATATAAGGACGATACGAATTTTTGAAGAAGGTGGGGCTGAGATTGGTTTGCTGAATTGCCTCGACTCGCGTTGGGCGAAAACGAAATGCACTCGACGACTACGAAAGACAATTTGCGCAGCAATTCGAAAAGGCAAGATTTCACCTAGCGCTGCCGACCTCGTCGTGGAGTACGGGCACTACCTAAATGACCGTGCGGTGCAGCATGCATTGAAGACACCTAAGAAGATTTCAGACGACGCTACAAAGCTCGCAGAGCTTGTTCGTCAGACGGGAGTGGTCATAGATGGGCAAGCACCTCGCAAGCGGGAGCAGCTCACTCAACTCCCGCCGCGTCCTGACATGGGAAATCGAGCTCCGCTTGATTGGAACAAGCTCTGACCGTGGATATGCCGAATCAAACAGCGCTTCGCTCGCGGATTAAATTGCGGGAGGCTGCGCTCGCGAATGGCCCCGAAAGAAACCAAATCTATCAAAGTCATCCGCTCATAAAAAAGGAAGCTCGCTTTCCGACAGCCCCAATCGTAGAGGCTTTTCAGGTTGCCGAGCAATCTGTCGTTCATTACGAATCTGGCATCTGTATTCTTGGCAATCCTAGGTCCGGCAAATCGACCGCGATAGAGGCCATCAAGACGCAGTTAAGCCGCACGATGCCGGGGCTGATTGTGTTTGTAGTGGATGCAACTGGTCATGCAACCAGTTCGGAATCCAACTTTTGGACAGACTTTCTGGTGGCCTTCGGCAGGTCCGCCGGGAGCCGGTCCACGGCCGCGAAAGATCGCGGCTTGGTGGTGAATATGATTAAGGGAACGGCGCAACAAGCCGGAGCTGATCGCATCCTTTTAATTATTGACGAGGCTCAAACCTGGGGGTATCAAGATTATGTATATCTCCGCGACCTTTCCAACAGGATGCGTCGATGGGGCATCGCCATGGTGACAATTCTTTTTGGCCACACCGAACTGCTGAAGCTGCGAGAGATTCTATTATCCGAGGGTAAAACGGACTTGATCGGCCGCTTCTTCAACACACCGTATCGTTTCCGCGGCTTGAACAGTCAGGTTGAATTGCTTGAGGTGCTCTCGGCGCTTGACAACCCCGAGGCGGCCGAATACCCACAAGGGAGCGGCATTTGCTACTCGGAGTTCTTTCTTCCGGACGATTGGAAAGCGGGTTGGCGGCTTGCGCAGGAAATTGAGCCATCGTGGATGGCCTTTTCTAAAGTCGCAAAGCGATCCGGCAGACAGCCTAACGACCTCGGAATGAACTGGGTCATGAACGCGATTAAAAACGCAATCTTGACAAAAATGGCGATCCCAGAAGAGAAACGGCCCAACGATTACGACCTCTGGTTGCAGGCGGTCGAAAATTCGGGCTACGAGGCAAGCCTTGTCCTGGCACCGGCATCCCCAGCAGCCGCCAGTTGATTCTGAGCTGCTCGACTACCGGCAGTGGGCTTGGCCACTGGAGGGGCCGTATACGCGCGCTTCAAAGCTATCCCTGCTGAATATCATGAACGCCGCGGATGTCAGTGTCGCTCTCTTCAACCGTCCGTTACTGCAAGCCCATACGCAGCCACTACACGGTCGTAGCCTTTTGGCCGGCCCGCTACTTAGCAAAGATGCGGCTGACCCCGTCATCCGCTCCGTCGGTGCCGCATCTCTCGACAAACTCTGTGGTCGGTGGGCTCACTGGCTCGCATCAGACGCGCGAATCCGTTACTGCCGCGACTGCATGCGTCATGGATTCCAGTCTGTCGTTCACCAACTCGACGGCATTGCTTCTTGTCCGCTCCATGGCACCCCATTAATGGATCGGTGCTCGGGCTGCGGTTCGCCGACCGCCCCGTATGCGGTCACGGAGGCGACTCTGGATATGCCATTCTGCTGCTACGAGTGCAGTCACCCCATTTCCGAGGTCTGGCTGACCCTCAAGCTCTTTCGTTCGAAGGACCTACCGTTCGATGAGCGGCCTTTCGCCGCGATGATGGGCTGGCTCAAGCAGCTTGGAATCCTACAAATCGAATGGCCCGAAATCGCCGCGTGGCATCCTTCCTCCGAAGGTGAACCTGACTCTCCCAGTGCCCGGCGTGCGGTGTTCAGCGTCCTCTCCTCGCTAGTACCCCTTCCCCTCGACCTACCGCGTACCTCCCCGGTGCGTGTTCTTGCTCGCGGCCCCTCAGCCGACCGTTTTCGTCGCCTGCTTCCGGCCTACGACGAAGACGCGCATCAGCAGCTTGGCGCCATCTACAAGTCCATCCGGCGTCACGTTCACCGACGCCTGCGCAAGATTTCGCCAGGCCTCTCCCGGAAAGGGATCGACCTTGACCTCTTCGGATGGGACACCATGGCACCTCTGCCTCAATCACGGGGAAGTCAGTCAGGCGCGCACGCCTGGCTCATCTGGCGCAAGCGATTCGAGCAAGAGTTCTATCTGAGCGGTTCTACGCACAACGACTTCTCGGTGACGAGTCCGCGCCGGTTGCTCCTTCGCCCTGAGGTTCTCAGCTGGCCCGTGGCATGGGCCGCCCGCCCGGCTGAGTGGGGACAGTTTGTTTGGCAGTGTTTCGTTGCCGACCTCGAGAGCGCCCGGGGCTGGTCCCGCGCCATCGAGGCTTTGCCCCCTTTGCCGAGGTACGGCCAGCGCTCCGACGAGCAACAGCGCGCCTGGACGCAGTTCAGCGCCACTTATTCGATGTGGGCACCACGTCTGAACCCTGAAATCCGGCGTTGGCCACGGTCGCTCTCGCAGCTAGCCTGGACAGACGCGACAACCGGCTCAAAGGAGCTCCTCCTCGTCGGACCAGCAACTCAGGTGGACACGCCACATGAAGCAATCCAACCGACCTGACGATCCACCGTACTTCCATGGCCCCTCGACTGATGGGCAAGCCAGCACCACCTTCACCATCGCGCGGTTCGAGGTCATCAAGCCGCCAAGTCAACTGGATGGACGGGAAGGCCTTCACCGCTTCCGCAAGGGTTGCAAGATCGACGTCAACACCGACCTGGACGCTATCCGCATCTGGATCGAAGAGGCGTCCCAAACAGAAGCGACGAGACGCGCGCGTCGCACGCTGGCCGAGCGCTTGCTGAATTGGGCGTACGCCAGCCGCGGCAAGGCCGTCTCCTCGTTCGAACCAACTGACTTCGGCGCGTTCATCGACTTTGTTGCTTCACCCGGTACATCCGACCTTTGGATCACCCCGCGCGGCGGCTTCCGAGATTCAGCGGGCTGGCGCCCCTTCACAGGCCCTTTAGGTCCAGCGTCGATGGAGGCCTCAGCTTCTCACCTTTCAAGCCTTCTTACCTTCCTAACGAAGCAGAAGTACGCCGACCTATATTTCGCCGCTGGCAAGAGGCGTGCTCGCGAGGGCATCGCCGATTCCTCGTCCATTACCTATCAGCGCGACCGCAGGGAGGCACGGACGCAGTCAATACCTGCTGCCGAGTGGGACTGGGTTGTCCGTTGGGTTGATGCCTGCGAACGAGACAACCTCGACCTCACGCCGAAACTCGTCGTTGAGTTGCTGTACTACGGTCAACTAAAGCTCAGCGAGGTCAGCGCGCTATCCAGAAACGTGCTGAAGCTGCCCTTGCAGGCTGGCGGTCCCTGGCGCGCGGAATTTCGGACAAAAAACGGGGCGGCGATTCGAGATATGCGAGAGCTCCGTGGACCCCTCACTGCCACCATCATGAAATGGTTCGGAGATGGCATAACCCCCGCTTGGGAAGCCTTCGAAAGAGGGGAGCCCTTGCTGCATCTCTCCGCAGACTCACTGGCCGGCTTGGTGCGGAAAGTGTTTGATGGAGCCTCAAGCATCGCGGCAGATGCTGGCGAAGTGGCCAGCGCTCAGGGTCTCCGCACAAGGTCGGCAATGTCCCTCAGGCATGCCATGGCACTGCATGTGCAGGGCGAACTCTTTGACCATGGCGCCGCCGTCATGGTTCTCGCGCAGATGACGGACCTCCCGGTCACCGGCGCAGAGGCCACCGAAGCGGCGTTGCGGCGCACTACACCGTGAGCTGGGAAGCCTTCCATGCGTGCGACGACCGTACCGTCGGCAGCGAGAGCGGCCGCGTGGTGCGCGGAACCGTAGATGGGCGCGACTGGCTCTTCGAAAGGGCCGCGCCATCCGCTGAGCGCAGCACCGTCGACGAGTTCTGATGTAGCGAGATGAATGTACCGACGCCTTCTACGACGCCGGAGCCTGAACCGAGGGCATCGCCAAGTCCATCAAGGACCTCGATGTGCTCATCTGTGCGTTGCTGGCCTCACTACCCGCCAGCAGCCCGTGGCAGCGGCAACTGAGGCTTCACCTACTGGACGCCGACCGACTGCTGCAGGTGTGGCGGATGACATCGTCGCAAACAGTAGGTGGCGAGCAGGAAAGGCAGGTGGGGTCTACCCTGTCCCCAACAGCCTGTTCGCGCTGCGCCGCCGGTGCTACAACGAGCGCATACAAAGAAGTGCATAAGGAGGAGTCGCATGAAAGTTGTGCGCCTGAGCATCTCGAACTTCCGCGGCGTCAAGTCCGCAGAGCTGCTGTTCGATGGCCATACATTGATGGTCGGGGCGAACAACATTGGCAAGAGCACCCTATGCGAAGCGCTGGACCTCGTCTTGGGGCCGGATCGGCTCAACCGCTTCCCGCCCATCGACGAGTTCGACTTCTACAACGCGCAGTACCTCGCGCCTGCCGTTAAGGAAGGTGAGGAGCCTCAACCCATCCCGCTTCGGGTAGAGGTTGTTCTCATTGAGCTGAGCGCAGAGCTGGATGCCAAATGCGGCGGAAACATCGAGTTTTGGCACCTTGGCGAGCGGCGTCTGCTCGGCAAGGGTGAGGTTCAGGCTGCAAATCCGCCACACGTCGTCCCCTGCCTGCGTCTCGAGACCATCGGCCGGTACGACGTTGATGAGGACGAGTTCAAGGCTAAAACCTTCTTTTCACGCAGTCCAGATGCGCCAGAAGGGCAGTTGACGCCTCTGCCGAAGCCCATCAAGCGGCAGTTCGGCTTCCTCTACTTGCGCGCATTGCGGACGGGGTCGCGGGCGCTTAGCCTCGAGCGCGGGTCGTTGCTGGACATCATCCTGAGGACAAAAGGTGTCAGAACGACCCTCTGGGAGAAAACCATTTCCAGCCTCCGCGGGCTTGACATCGAAGCCGACGCCAGCGAACTGGCACCGGTGCTGCGCTCCATTGAGAAGCGGTTGGCTAGATACATCCCAATGGCGGCCGCTGGCAACGCCACCAAGCTGTATGTGTCCGAGCTGACGCGAGAGCATCTCCGGAAGACGATCACGTTCTTCCTGGCGGTATCCGCGGACCAGGGGCATGTGCCGTTCGCACACGCCGGGACGGGAACCATCAACACACTGGTGCTGGCGCTTCTTTCGTTCATCGCAGACCTGAAGCCGGAGACGGTCATCTTTGCGATGGAGGAACCCGAGATTGCCGTGCCCCCGCATACGCAACGGAGGATCGCTGACTACCTCCTCACGAAAACTACGCAGGCTTTCGTGACGTCCCATTCGCCCTTTGTTATCGAGCGATTCGAACCCTCGCAAACGCTACTGCTGTCCAGAGCAGATGGTCTGGTGACGTCGAAAAAGGTCTCGGACGCGACGGGGCTGAAGGACAACGAGTTCAAACGCTACGCCCGGTACGGGCTGTCTGAGTGCATGCTTGGAAAGGCCGCAGTAGTGGTCGAGGGGATCACCGAGTTCCACGCATTGCCTGCGGCTGCTCGGCGGATGGAGGAGCATGACGCTACCCTCCAGCCGCTGGACATCGCGGGAGCAGCTTTCTTCAACGCGGATGGGGACGGCAACGGCCCGAAGTTCGGCACCTTCTTCAGGGCGCTTGGCTTGAAGACCATCGCGTTCTACGACGGCAAACCGAATCGGCCCGCGGCTGAAGCGGCGAAGTACGAGGCCAGCTTCGATGTCAGGCTTGAGCATGCCCACAGAGGATTTGAGGACCTGGTATCAAGCGAGATGCCGGCTGAGCGACTCTGGAACTTCTTGACCTTGCTGAAGGAGAGCGGGGAATCGGGCAACGTCGGCATCCCTGCGGAGAAGCCGGACGAGGCAGGCATCCGCGCTACTGCAAAGAAGGCCTTCGCGAGCAACAAAGGTGCTGGCTGGACCGCACGGCTGTTTGAGCTGTGCGAGTACAACGAGTTGCCTCCGACCGTGACGGCGTTTCTGAAGCAGGTTTACGCGATGTTCCCTCCGCCGCCGGAAGTGGAGGAGGAAGGCGAAGCGAACGGCGATCTGTTCTGACCATGCCCGAGCCGTGTCTGCTCCGTGAAAGCGTCCTGGCGTGCGAACGTCACGCGCTGGTAATTGGCGGGCCGGGCAGTGGCAAGACCACCGTCGCGCTCCGCAAGGCCGCCAGGCGGATTCAAGACGGTCTTTCGCCTGGGCAGTCTGTGCTGTTCCTCAGCTTTTCGCGCGCTGCGGTCGCGAGGATTCTTGACGCAGCGGCGGTCGAGGTAAGCAAGGAGGAGCGGGAGCGGCTTTCGATCCAGACGTTCCATTCGTTCTTCTGGGACATCCTGAAGGCGCACGCATATCTGTTGGGTGCGCCAGACAAACTCACTATCCTGCTGCCACAGGACGAGAAGGCGTTCAGTGGTGGTATCGACGACGAAGATGAGGGTTGGGCTGAATGGGTGTTGGAACGCGAGCGGCTGTTCCGCGAGGAGGGGCGCATTGCTTTTGATTTGTTCGCGCCCAACGCGGCCGAACTGCTAGGCAACAGCACGTACCTTCTGACATCCCTTGCCAAGCGTTATCCGCTTGTCATTGTTGATGAGGCTCAAGACACGGGTCAGTTCGCCTGGAGGTGCATTGAGCTGCTAGCACCGCTCACCCAAGTTGTCTGCTTGGCCGACCTCGACCAGCAAATCTTTGATTTCCTGCCTGGTGTGGGGCCTGAGCGTGTTGCTGCGATCAAGGCTGCACTAAACCCGTTGGAAGTGGACTTGGGCACGCAGAACCATCGAAGCCCTGACTCGGAAATCCTGGCGTTCGGAAATGATGTCCTTGCTGGCAAACCGCGTGGCGCCCCGTACAAGGGGGTTTCCGTCCTCCCTTATCGACCCGAGAAGCCGCCGCCAAACTGGAACCATCTGCTGCGCCGAGCAATCGCTGCCGTGCTAAAGGCTATGCGTGCAGAGTCGGACCAGCAGCGGCACACGTTGGCGATCTTGGTGGGCAACAACCGAAGTGCGCTTCGCTTGTCTAACGCACTGAACGGGCTTGAACCGAACGCAGGCAAGGTCGTTCGCCACAAGCTGCTGTTCGATGAAGCGGAGGCTCTGCTTTCCGCTAGGTTCGCCGCGTTCCTGCTGGAACCAAAGCAGTCTGCACGGTTGGAGTTGGATGTGGCGACGAGCATCGGAATGATCGCAGCGGCACGACGTGCCACCGGCCAAGGCAAGGCGGCGGTCGACAAGTTGTTGGAGCAGGCGGAGAAGATTCGAGGAGGGAAGCCTCTTCAGATCAACATCGCAAAGGCGCTCCGCGCGCTCATCGTGGAGCTTCACGTCGAGGGCTTCACGGGGGACCCGGCGACGGATTGGCTGTTCGTGAAACATGCGCTTCGCGCGACCGGCCAGGCCGAGCTCTTGCGCGTCGCAGCGCAGCTGGACTTCCTAGTCGCTTTCCGAAGGGGGCATCGCATCTCGGCGGGCCTCTCCGAAGAGTGGCTCAGGGATGGGGCCTACACAAACGCAAGGCAGGCGCTCGACCAGGCGCTCGCCCAGGAGCAAATTCTTGATGGGATCGAGGCGCCGGCCGGGCTTCAAGTGATGAACTTCCACAAGGCCAAGGGTAAGCAGTTCGATGGGGTCATCATCGTTCGAGAGGTGCGGCGGACCGCTGAGAAGGCGGAATCCTCGTTCGTTTGGAGGAATGACGAACCGCCGTACGAGAAGAGCCGGAAGGTGCTGCGTGTGGGTATTACCAGGGCGCGTATCCACACCTTGATCCTCGATCCGATGTGGCCACGATGCCCGATCCTGAAGGGGCACGCTCTGTAGCTGACCAACACGGACCGAGTTTTCTCGGGTACGGGCACTAGACATCACCTCTTTGCGTGCCACTGGGGCAAGCAGTGATGCTTGTGTTTCTCGGGCAAGTCGAAGAACGCCTTGAAGACAGTGACCGCCTCCGTGACTTGATCGCGCAGTTCGTCCACGGTCATGAAGAAGCTCTTGTCAGGTTGGTTCGGCGTCATGTCCCAGTCCAGTCGGACAAATGCAAGCACGGGGATTCGGGGATGGTGGGGGCCGAGAGGCGACTCTGCCGGCTTGCCAGAAACACCCCATCTGCCGTGGGCGTAGTTGTTCCTGAGGGCACGCGCGGAACGTGCGCGCGCAAACCGCTGGTCGAACTCAGCAATCACCTCAGGTCTCGCGGACCTGTAGGCCTTCCTTACGAGCTTCCTGAGGATGGCGAGCCGGTTGTCGAGGGTGTGCCTCGTAGGGGTGAGGTACTTGGAAACGTCGACCTGGAGGTACGGTCCGAGCCAGTTCAGCTGCAAGCCGACGAAGAAGTCGAGCCTCGCAGCTTCGTGAACTAGGCGCCCGAGCGAGCGATGCACCTCGTCCTCCAGGGACTCTTGAGTCCAGTCTGCCGGCGAATGGCGCGCATCCGTAGGTGCCGCTGCTCGTTTCAAGGTGTGCCTTGGCTTCTGTGAGCGGTCGTCAGGACGGCAGCTCCAGCGCGGGCACTTTCGACACCGTCACCGACAGCCTGTACTCGCAGAGCTCTACATCGCGGATTGAGGCGCAGGCCAGACGCAGGTCCTCGGACATTGTTCGGCAGATGATGATGCCTCGCACGCGCTGGCCAGGGTCGGCCACTTCCTTGCGTACCCAGTTCATGTAGCGAAGCAACTGGCCGACGACGCGGTCATACCCTCGGGACACCTTGAGCTCCAGCACGATGAGCGAGTTGTTGCGGTCCACCGCCAGGATGTCGATTCGCCGACCGCTGCCTGCCTCGAACTCGACGCCACGAATGTCCTCTTCCTCGTAGAGCCTGAGTCCTGGCTCGATGCACTCGAGGTTCTCGACGAGATACCGCTGGAGGTCCTTCTCCAGCAAAAACTCAGACGACCCTGCCAACGGCTCGTCTGCTTCCCCTTCCTCAGTGTCCGCCGCGACCTGCTGCTCCTGCCGCTCGACATCGCCTTGGACGAGCTCATGAATCGGGGAAGGGTCCTTGCCGGCTTCGTACAGGCGGTACTGGCCGGTGTCCACCTTGAAGAGGATGTCGTCGGTCTCGTTGGTTGAGGGGTGGTGCAGACGGTTCTTGTCGTTCGTTGAGGCCTGCACGAGATGCGCACGGATGGTGACCGGCTTCAGCTTCGGGTAGTTGGTGCTGAACCACTCCACGGCCCTTGAACTGGTGAACACCTGGCCGGGCTTAAGGTCCCACGCAGCCAGCATGTCCTTCAGCAGGGCCCTTGTCGGCTTGTCGTAGATGGTCTTTGCCATGCTGCTCCCTCATCCTTGGTCGTATCGTTTGCAGTAGCGTAGCGCTTCAGGGGTGGGTGGCAACCGTAGTAACCACGGCGCGCTGGCGCTTCGATGGCGGATGCCGGCGTCATCTGTCGGCAAGATCGCGTTCCGAGGCGCGATGCATCGAGAGCAGCGCTTCAGTAGCTCGCTGTTACATAACCTATCATCCGACGAAACACAGCCCGGCCTCAGGACGCCAGGCGCTGAGGGAGGAACCCGTGGGGTATGCGCTCGATCACACTGCACGCAAACGCGACGCGGTACGAATCTTGTTCATTCTTGACCAGGCAGGGAGCGCACCGGGGGCCGGGGCGCCGGCTGGTGCTGTTGCGGTCATCAAGGCGGAGAAGCGCCTGCAAGCGCTGGATTTTTGGGTGCGCAGCCCGGACTACCTAGCCGCTGAGCTCATGCAACTGCATGAGCAACACCCTGGCGAGGGCTTCTTGGACGAGGCCTTCAAGGTGATGCAGGGCGATGAGCCGGACGTGCGCCGGATGCAGATGATGCGGTTCCTGTTCGGCGCTTGGGAGCAGATTGACGATTCGATGTCGCAACTGCTTCTGCTGGGGCTGGCGGCCATCAAGCGGAACGTGAAGCGAGACGGCAAGGTCAGTCGAACAGACTTCTACCTGCTCGAATCAGGGCGAGCCCGAGCTGCTGAGTTGGCGGCGTTCTCTTCGCACCTTGCTTGGTATCGCGACAGAGCTGCGTTGGTTGCCCGGGTTGCAGGAACGGGGTCTGGCGATGACCTCAAGGTTCGCCAGTACGCGCAGGCCGAGTACCAAGGGGCTCGATGGGGGCAAGTCATTGGCCCCATCAAACAACGGGTCCTGAAGCGCCTAGAAGAACTGAAACAGGGAGCGAAGCTGTGACCACGACATTCGCCTCGAAGGTTGCTCAGAAGTCAGGACGATCCCTTGAAGTTGTGCGGGCAGTGCTGTCCGACCGCCACATCGTCGATGCGCCAACACCGGCCGTCTCGCGGCAGCTGCGATTGAAGGCGCTCAAGTTCAGCGGTGAGAAGCAGGTGCATCACACGGTCGAGCCCTTTAGCTTTGAATGGGCGCCTGAACAGCAAGGTGTCAACGTTATCGCCAGCGAAGGGAACTTCGTTGGCAAGTCCAGCATTCTTCAGACGATGTTGTGGGCTGTTCGGGGTGAGCCAAAGGCTTTGACCGCGACCGTTCAGGGTTGGATCAAGCACGTACTTGCGGAATTCCAAGCCGGTGACCGGCATGTCCGCGTGGAGTTTGATGTCGACGATGGCATCCCGCGTGGTGCCATCGAGTTCCTGGGTGCGGACGGTGAGGCCCTTCATTCAATGCCGTTCTTGACGGCAGACATGTTCAAGTCGCACATGAACAGCGTCATGCTGGATGCCCTTGGGCTGGAGCCCATCGCGACCTCTCGTGAGGTTGCTTCGCTAGAGAAGACCGTGATGTACGCGGACGGATGGGCCGCGTACACGGGCGCCTTTCTGTTCGACAGCGATAGCAATGCGCTCATTGGCGAGCATGTGGGCAACGATCTGGCTCAACGGTTGCTGCAGGTCTTTCTGGGCATCCCCTGGGCCACCACTTTGTTTCAAGCTCGGGCCGCTAAGCGCGTGACGGAAGCCCTTGTGCAGTCACGCAAGCGCCGGCTGGGGCAACTCGGCGACCGGTCCGTCGAAGACTTGCAAACAAGGCTGGCGGAAATAGAGCGGCAGATTCTGGACGGCTCAGCTCAACAGGCCGCGCTGGCTCAACTTGAAGCGGCTCGAAAGCGGTACGAAGAGCTGTCGGAGTCAGCTTCGATGTTGAAGGCGAGCGCCACGGTGCTGAATGCCGAGGTGGTTGCTGGCACAGAAGAGCTGAACGACAAGAAGCGGGCTCTCTTGGAAATCGAAGAGGAGATGGCTGCGTCGAGATTCTTCGGCCGTCTGTCGCCGACCTGCTGTCCTCGGTGCACCCGTGCCTTCGACAAACGACGCATCGAGAACGAGAAGACGTCTGGTGACTGCTCGGTGTGCCTCACGCATCTGGACCAAGAGGTACAGGTGGACTACGAAGCGCTCAAGGAGGGGATGGCCAAAGAGGTTTCCAAGTTGGAGAAGCTGCTTGGCTCTGTTACGACGAAGGCGCAGGAGGTAGGAACGGAGTTCGACCAGACGCGCCGCGACCTCGAGGCAGCTGCGCTGGAGGTGTCGCGTCTCGCGGCTAGTGGCACTGCTCAGGAAGAGCAGAAGCTGAGGTTGGAGGCTGCGCGGATCGAGGGCATGCTCGAAGCGGTGTCCAAGTTGGTCCAGTCAGACAACGGCGAAGAGGCTGACCTGGTTGTTCTTGACGCCGCAGTCGATGTCGCGAAGGAGTTGGTGGAGGAGGCGGCCGAAGCGGTTCTTAAACGCAGCGGAGACCTCATCTGCTCACTGGTGCAGCGCCTCGGGATGGTTGACGTGGAGAAGGTCGTTCTGAAGCGCAATGCCAGCGTGGAGGTGCACAAGGGCGGCAGCATCTCGTTCTTCACGCGACTGTCTCCCGGGGAAAGGCTTCGGGTGCGGATCGCGACTGTCATGGCACTGCTTCAGGCTGCTCAACAGTTTGGCGCAGGGCGCCACCCGGGGTTCCTCATCATCGACTCTCCCGCGAAGGAAGAGATGGCCGACGCCAACGTCGAGGAGATGTTGGAGGCGCTTGCCGAGCTGTCTCGCTCGGTGCAAATCCAGCTGTTTGTGGCCTTCAAGGGTACTGAGCGAGCGCTAAAGCACTTCCCGGAAGATCATTGCCTCCTGGCCCACGAAGGCGAGCTGCTCTGGTGAGCTGGTGCGGTCTTGCCATGTCCCAAGCACCACCTCCAATCCAACAGCGCATGATGAATGCGCTTGAGGTCGATGGCGCGCTCAAGGTCGACGACTTTCCTGAGTCCGAGTTGTTGGCTGCTGCAGAAGGGATCGTCTCCTCAGCGTTGTTTGGTGACTTCGTAGAGTTGCTGCTGGAACAGTGGAGCGACCTCGACGATCACAGGGCAGCCGTGAAGGCGATATGCGCAGGCCTGAAGAGGAACGGAAACCGCGAGGCGTTCATCCACGCGGTCGACGCTCTGGCCGAGGCTGAGCTCGATGATTTCGCGTCGTTCGCTGGAGCGCTGGACGCCCGCACCGGAGACGACGGCACGTCGTTGCACATCAGGGTCGAGGCGGTGGCCGGTTTGGTTCGGTTCGCGTTGCGTGAACCGCGATGGACAACGTATGCCGGCGCCGGCGTCCTTCGTCTGTTGGAGGAAGAGGACGATTGGGTTAAGGCCAAGCTGTGCAGGTTGACGTCAATCCTGCATGACCAACTGGCCTGGGACCAAGCGGTCAAGTCGCTCGAGTCGTTGACCATTTGCTCCGCCTGCGCCACGGAGGCACGACAGGAGCTAGGTTTTGTTGAGATGGCATCGGCGTTCAAGAGTGACGATGTCGCATCCATGAGCGTTCACCTGGCGCAGGCCGCCGCTTGGTTCGGTCAGTGTGCGGCTGCGGCTGAAGATGCCCCTCGTGCCCGTATGTACGGGACGGTGGTTGGCGCACTGGCGCAGTCGCTGCAGGCCCAGACGCCTGGCGCACTCGACGTCGACTCGTTGGCTGACGACGCTCAGTGGGTGGTTCACTACAGCCAGCCGAGGGCTGGTGCTGCATGGCTCGCGCCGCCTGCGGAAGCTGAGCTTGAGTGGATACCGCTCCTCGCGCCATACGACGGTTCATCCACCGTTGACCCGTTGTCGCTCCTGGCCAGCGCCGTGCAGGTCTTCGAGAAGGTGCGGTCGGTGCAGGTCATCATCAAAGGGCGGCGCGAGTTCCGCGTTCCTCGTCTAAGCGGGCTGACTAAACGCGCCAGGGAGATTGGTCTGGCTCGAGCTTGGCTGCGCAGCGGCGCGACCGCCCATGTGTCGGCGGAAGGGAGAGCGAGGCTGGAGGCGTTACTCAAGCCGCCGGGAGAACCGCCGGGAAAACACTAGAGGAGTCGGCGCAGCGGTCAACCGACTTCCTCCAAAGCGCGATGACCGAACTGTCCGACGCGGACCGAGAGCTTGTCGTGAGTTTCCGGGACTCCTGCGCGGTCGTTCAGGTCCCCATGAGCATTATTGAGCAGGAGATGGTTGAGCGTGTCCGAAGCGAGCTCTCGGGAGCACCGGACTATGAGGGGAAGGTGAAGCAGTGGTTCGATCTTCTCGTAGTGCGGCTGTGCAAGTTCTTGACGTCGCGAGCGAACATGGGTGTCATCAAGGGTAGCTTCGCCTACTTGGCCGAGGTTCCACCGGGCCGAGCGGAGCTTCCTCACGAGTCAGAGCTGCAGCTCGACCTCTACAACTACTTGGTGAGTGCGATGGTGTCTCCGCTGTTGGAGGTGCCTGTTATCGCGGCTGGCCGGACGGACATCTATCTGCCAATGGATCGGTTTCGGTTCATCGTGGAGGTGAAGCGCTCAACCGCGGTGTCGTGGTCGCGGTACAACGTTCGACCCCACTCGGTTCAAGCTAGCGCATACAGCGTGGGAGACGTCCGATTGGGAGTTTTGGCTACCTTAGACCTGTCTGAGCGCCCACCGGGGACGCCGCATGTTTCCGAGTGCTTAGGGGTGATCCGACGACGCATGTCTGCCACGGATGTACGCACGGTCGTGTTTATGCGCGTTGCGGGGAACAAGGCCACTCCGTCATCGGTGTCCCACTAGAAATCAGTTAGAGGTTGACGATGTTCACCGTTGTCGAGTCGTATGCCAGCATCCCTCGAGACGCGCGGTCGCACGTCTACTTGATCGTCGACTACTGGGACGACTGGTTCAAATTTCGGACCATGTTCACGGTGCTGGTCTACGACGACAACGGCGTCCAACACCGGGCCGGCTCCGTCAAGATTGGACAGGTTGGGTTACTGCCAGCGCCGGCGACGCCACCACCACCGCCTGGGGCCCGCGTTCCTCAGTTGCCGACAAGCTTCCCGTATCTCGACACCAACAATTTTTTCTCTTTGGGGCAGGACGAGGACTACTACTCGACGCTGCGCAGCCTGCCAGTGCACATATGCGAATACATCCTCGTCGGCCTCTGCGACTGTGCCTACAACCTAGCGCTCTTTGAGAGAAACCAGAACCAGATGGTCATGCATGAATCGCTGCTGCGGTCCGTGCGAGAAGGCAATGTTCGGAACCGACTCCATCGACTCGCGCATGGCAACGTGGAACTGACGCGGTTCGAGTTTCAGTACACGCTGCCGGCGGCGCCTCTGGAACATGGGCAGCTGGTTCCCCCAGCGCCCCCCACGCTTACGTTCCTTGTGGAACCCAACTCCTATCCGCCGACCAACGTCCATGTCCTTGTCGGTCGCAACGGTGCGGGAAAGACGAGGTGCACGCAGTCACTTGTCAACGCGGTGCTGGGACGGCAAAGCGAGATGGCGGCGCCCGGCCAACTCGCTCGCCTGGGAGCCAACTTGGGCGAATGGGACTTCGCGGGCTTGGTCTCGGTTTCGTTCAGCGCATTCGACGAGTTTGAGGCTCCCCCAAGCGCTGCGCTGCTCAATCTCCGCACAGGGTTCATCGGTCTGCGAGGGGTGGACGCAGAGGGAAGGGTCGTGCTGAAAACGAAGGACGACCTTGCAGACGATTTCGTCAAGAGCTTTGCCATCTGTCGCAGCGAGCCGAGGCGGACTCGCTGGCTTAAGGCCGTGGCCACATTGAACGCGGACCCGCTCTTCGCTGAGATTGAGGTGTCAGGTTTCCTGCAGCTTGAAGACCAGTGGGAAACCTATGTCGCCCACGCATTCAAGAGGCTTAGCTCGGGCCACGCGGTTGTACTGCTGACGACCACGAGGCTGGTGGAGTTGGTCGACGAGAAGACGCTTGTTGTGCTAGATGAGCCGGAAGGACACCTCCACCCTCCGCTGTTGGCAGCGTTCGTCCGAGCGGTATCCGACCTGCTGGTGTCGCGCAACGGCGTGGCGCTCATCTCGACGCACTCTCCGGTTGTCCTGCAAGAAGTGCCCATGCGCTGCGTTTGGATGCTTCGACGCACGCGGACATTCGCTGCGGTCGAACGCCCCTCTATGGAAACGTTCGGTGAAAGTGCTGGCGTCCTTACCCGGGAGGTTTTTGGGCTAGAGGTCTCGAACTCCGGCTTCCATCAGATGGTGGCTGCGGTTGCGAACGAACCTGGACGTCGCTTCGAAGAGGTGGCGGGACGCTTTGGTGGCCAGCTTGGGTCTGAAGCGAAAGTCCTGGCGAGAAGCCTCATCGCCCAGCGGCCGAACTAAGGGGCTTATGAAGAGACTGCCGCTGCCCGGTTTTGACGTCAAGCACGCTGTTGAGCTGTGCGCGTCTGGCATCACCATTCCGGAACGTGCTCAGGCATTGATGAATGCGCTTCCTGCAATACAAAGCGCTGAATCCACGTACCTGCACATGGCGCCGACCGCGCAGTTGTACCTGATCCCAACCAGCGATGGCGTGACGCCTCAGCTCACAGGGGACCTGATGGGCGTGGTCTACAAGTCGCACTTTATGAGGGCTGGCTCGCCATCGAGAGGGCTCTATGACGCCATCCGTGTTGCGCCGCCATACAACTTGTGCCCGTTGTGTGGTCAGCGCACAGTCGCGAGCGTTGACCACTATTTGCCGCAGTCGCTGCATCCGGTCTTCAACCTAACGCCTGCGAACCTCGTCCCTGCGTGCTCTGACTGCAACAAGAACAAGCTGGCGAAGTTGGCGCAGAGCGCCGAGCAGCAGACCTTGCACCCGTACTTCGATGATCTTGGGAGCGAGCGCTGGTTAGTGGTCGATGTGCGGGAGACGACTCCTCCGGGCGTTGCGTTTCGCGTGAGACCGGCCCAAGCCTGGTCCGCGGTCCTCGCACAGCGCGTTCAGCATCACTTTGAAGTGATGGACTTGGCGGAGCTGTATGCCGCCCAGGGCGCCAGCGAATTGGCCGACATCTCATCCGGCTTGGTAAAGCTTGGTCTGACGGGCGGCGGTGCTGCAGTTCGTGCGCATCTTGAAGGAGAGTTCGCAAGTCGGTTTGAGCGTGACGCAAACTCGTGGAAGACGGCCTTGTACGAGGGGCTGTGTACGTCGGACTGGTTCTGCGATGAGGGGTATCGACTGATCCGGTGAAGTAGTGCTGCCAGCGTCTCTCGGGAACGCTGTGTACTTGCGTGCGGAGCATCGTGGACGGCTCGCTGGTGGCTTGCCGTGTGCCTGGGCTATGCATCCTCCACACCCCAGCTACGCATAAGGCGGCGATGGTCGCTCTCTACCTCCTGGGGATGGGTCTGCCGCTGTACCGCAACCACGAGCGCCTCGTTTCCGAGCAAAACGCTCTTGATGAGCGTGCGCAGGTGCTCTGTTGTTGACGCATCGCTGCCGATGTAGCCGGCATGCAGCATTTCGGTGAACGCATCCTGCCGCATGTACCGTCCGTCCAGAGCCTTGTAGCCCACGCGGACATTGCCCGCCTCGGTCCTAAAGCTCTGATCGTTGAGGATTTCCTCGAAATGCCCCAGAGGCAGTAGCACGTTGGTCGAGCTCTCGGACTCACGACGACGCACGAACTTGAAGTAGAACGCCCCTCGACTCAGGCGGAACCCGTCGGGGGCCTTCTGGACGGGTTTGAAGAGGCGCATGGTCTTCAGTTGCTTCTGCAGATGCTTGTCTTCGCGGTAGACCCAGTCGCTGGGTGCGTCGCCGCCGCCCTGGGGTTCGAGCATCTTGTACTGCACCAGGACCGCGCTTCGATGGAACAGGTTCATGTAGATGAGGTCGACGCCGAAGGCTTCCTCAAGCTTGCGACGATTCGCGGTGTAGACCTCTAGGGTTTGATGGCCTTTACGAAAAGTCGCCTGGCCGCGTACGTCGCTCCCGATGAACTCATAGTTCGGAACGGTGCGCGCATCGTGCTCAATAACGCCGTCCTCGTGCACGTTCAGCCTAGTCAGCACGGATTTCGAGCCACGTACCAGGTTCATGTTTGCGGCCGGGGTGTCTTCGGACAGGCCAAAGGCCCGCAGGGCCATCTTGAGAGCGTCCAACTGCAGGCGCTCGTTCGAAGCGGGGGCGGGTTTTGTCAGGCCGCCAGCCAGTGTGCGAAGCGGGCCGCGATTGGACGGGATCGCCAGAAGCTTCTCGATGAGCCTGATGCTTTCTTTGGGACCAAGAGGAGTGAGGCTGTCCGACCGGTCCAACCGCTTCTTAATGTCATGGTCGAACTTGCCATCCTTGAATAGCTCGGCAAGCCCCTCTGGGGTGCTTGGTTGGATTTCGACGCCCCGCCTGATGGTCAGCCGCGAGTCAAAGGTCGTTGCGGCGCCCTTGCTCTTGAAGATTGCGGCGTATGCAGCTGGTGAGTCAATCTGCCCTCCAAACGGTCGAGGTCTTTCCGCGAAGAAGACGCAGATACAAGGCGTTGTGATTCCCCGCACCTCGTCGTGCAGCCGAGCCATCGAGAACTGCCTCATGCCGTTCTTGGACTGCTTGAGGCTCTCAAGCTCGTGCACCGTGAGCCGCAGGATGACAACCGGACGATTTGCCACATGAGCACGCAGTTCCTTGGCCCAGTTGTCGTCGTGTTCGTCCTTGGCCATCGGTTCTCCTTGAATCTCGCATTGGACGCCGCGACTGAATGACGCGCTATTCGGCCGACCCTGGTGTTAGCAGTTTGGCAACACGAGCTGCCGATTCCGGGTCAGGCGTGGCGCTATATTGACGGCTCACGCAAAGCGTATAGCGCGAAAAGCGCAACACCTAGAACACGAGGGAGTGTTGTGACGCAGATCATTCCGACGATGACGTCGCGAGAGTTCGCGACCGCGTACGCGCTGAGGCCAAACCTGGTTGGCTGGTTTCTGGGGGCCGGCGCCTCGGCCGCCTCTGGAATCCCGACTGGCTACGCCATGATCCGGGACTTCAAAGCGGAAATCTTCGCCCGCAGCAAGAACATCTCGAAGCGAGAAATCGACTCTGGCGACCAGGTGTGGCTCGAACGGATCGACGATTTCTTCCGCACATCGTCGCTGCTCCCTCCAGATGGGGACCCCAACGAGTACGCCGCCGCGTTCGAGATGGTGTATCCCCAGGAGCGCCATCGCCGCCAGTACATCGACGACAAGGTGAGTCTCGGCACTCCGTGCTATGGGCACAAGGTCCTGGGCGCGCTGATCGCCGCAGGCAAGGTGGACTGCGTGTTCACGACCAACTTCGACCCATTAGTTGAAGAGGCGACTGCGGCCGCGAACCAACTACTTCTGCCGGCGGAACAGCACAAGCCGACCGTGGCGGCCATCGACTCAGGCCAGCGCGCCATGCGCTGCTTGAACGAGTCCGACTGGCCGCTGGTCGCGAAGCTGCATGGCGACTACCAGTCGATAGCCATGAAGAACACCTGGGCCGAGCTGGAAAAGCAGGACGGCGCCATGGAGCATGTGCTGGTCGAAGCCGGCAAGCGTTTCGGCCTTGTGTTCGTCGGCTACAGCGGCCGCGATGCGTCCGTCATGCAGGCGCTGACGTCGGTGCTGCAGTACCCATCGCCGTTCCCCAACGGCCTTTACTGGGTTACTGGCGTCGCGTCAAAGTTGCTTCCCGCGGTGCAGGACTTCCTGACGGCGGCCCACCATGCAGATGTGGACGTCCAGGTCGTTGAGTGCGCCACCTTCGACGAGCTTGCCTCCGATGTCCTGATGCACGTTGACCTGCCGAAGGTGCTGCTCGACACGGTGGTGCAAGGCCGGCCATCGCCCCGGCTGGTGCCTGTCGAGCTTCCGAAAGGCGGCGAGCTGAACTTTCCGGTTCTGCGCTATTCCGCACTTCATGTGACGTCGCTGCCAACCGTGGCCAGGCGCATTACGGTCACGCAGTCGCTGTCGACGGTGGAGGCGCGAGCCATGCTCCGGGACCAGGGCTGCCGAGCCCCCATCGCCGCCTACGGTCGCGACCTGGCCGCATTCGGCAAGGATGAGGAATTGCTCAGCGCGCTATCGACGGTTGGGGGCAAGGTGGCCGGCACAGTCGAGCTCAACCCGACACAGGACAGTTGGGCTCTTGGCCTGCTCTACGACGCACTGACGAAGTCGCTGTCGAGGCGTAGACCGCTGATGCCTCGTTTCAAGCGCACAGGCCACTCCCTCCTCGTGGCCGGGCCTCGCGAGAACGAGAAGCCCGAATGGGCGCGTGAGCGCGCCCAAACCCTCGCTCAGCTGCGGTCGGCTTACGGCGAGAACCTGGTCGGTATTGTTCGGAACACTGAGTTCCCTTATCACGAGGGCGTCTTCCTGAAGCTTGAGCGCATTGAGGACCGTTGGTGGTGCGGCTTCGAGCCGTACACCTTCGTCGACATTCCCCGCGAGTTCTACGACCAGGCTGTTGCGCCCGCAACAGGTGGAGCTGAGCAGGATGCGCTGGGCGTCCCCGGCGAGCGTCGTGGCGGCGATCCCGCTGGCGACTGGCGTCGGGAGCGTTGGGCCACGAAATACAACAAGCAGTGGGGCGCAATCATTGGCGCATGGGCCAACCTGCTGACCGCGTCTGACGACGCAATCTGCACGGTCTCCGCGTACGGCTTGAAGGAAGGCGAAGGCGTGGATGCGGTCTTTGCGCTCTCGAAGGTGACCGCCTGGAGCCGGCCCAGCCACAACCATCCGTATTTCAACAGGACCAAGTGATGGCCACCCCAGCGTCGCTTCTGCCTCCCTTCATGCTGCTGGACGAGCCTGAGCTAGCGTTTTCGCCTTCAGACCCGAAGCAGACCGAGGTCCACCCATTGCGAGGGCTGCTGAACTTCGGCCCGTACTCGAAGGGCTCTTTTGGCGGGTACACCGCGCAGATTCGCGTGGCTACGGTTGGCCCCAAGGCGTCCTTCTACCAGCGCGGTGAATTGATGACCTCGCTGCGCGCGCAGCACCGCCCGACGGATCGAGCTGAGTACGTGCCGCCATACCCGGGTTTCGAGAAGCTGTATGGCGTCGAGTTGAAGGCTGCCCAGGTTGGCGCCGCACACGTCAAGTGGCCAGACAGCCTGAACGACCTGCCTGGCGATGGTGACATTCACCAGAGGCTGATGTGGGCAATGGACTCGGCCCTGCGCCAGCTTGACAGCATCCGCGGTGAGTTCGATGTGGTGCTGGTGCACTTCCCAGACGCATGGGCGGGGGCCACGAGGTCCAAGACCTTCGACGCGCACGACGCTTTGAAAGCTCTTGGCGCCAAGTACAACCTCCCGACGCAGGTGCTGAACGACCGGGTGTTCACGTTCGCGCACCGTGCATCGCTGTCCTGGCGCCTGGCCACGGCCATCTACGTGAAGGCCGCGGGCACGCCCTGGAAGTTGGCACCGCTGGCAGGCGTTCCGGATGGAACGGCTTATATCGGGCTGGCTTATGCGCTACGAGGCGATGCACGGGACGCGCACTACGTGACGTGCTGCTCGCAGGTCTTCGACATGGATGGCGGCGGTATGCAGTTCGTCGCCTTCGAAGCCAGAGACCCAGTGGACGACCCGGAAGAGGCTCGGCACAACCCTTTCCTGAGTCGCGCGGACATGCGCGCGGTGTTGGCGCGGAGCTTGGAGCTGTACCAAAGCCGGAACGCTGGGAACTTGCCGAAGAGGCTGGTGATCCACAAGACCACCGCCTTTAAGCCTGAGGAGATTGAAGGCGCGTTCGACGCCCTGACGGGCGTGCCTGAGATTGAGTGCATCGAGGTGGGCGCGGCGTCGTGCTGGCGCGGCGTCTGGCTAATTGACGCTGGCGGGAAAAGCTATTCGGTGAAGCCGTCTGGCTATCCAGTGCCTCGAGGGACGATGGTTGTCCGCTCGAGCACCTCAGCGCTGGTTTGGGTGGCGGGCAATGCGCCCGAGGTTTCGACGAAGGGCGACTATTTCCAGGGTGGAAAGAGCATCCCGAAGCCTTTGCTGCTGACGCGGCATGCCGGCAAGGGCTCGTTGGAGCTGATTGCCCACGAGGCGCTGGCTCTGACAAAGATGGACTGGAACAACGATGCGCTGTACGACCCGGTGCCTGTGAGCATCAGGTACTCGAAGCGGCTGGCACAGACGATTGCGAACGTGCCGGACTTGCCTGGCAAGGTTTACCCATATCGGCTCTTCATGTAGTCGATGCTACGAAATAAATAAGGGGGGAGTATGGAAGATTTATGTCCAGAGGCTTCAATCGCAGTGGAATTGGCCACTGTATGGGCGCACGAACTCAGCAAGCCGCCTCATGCGCTGTCGGAATGCAGATTTTTCTTTTCGGGAGCGCGATTTACGATTCTGGAGAACAATTCAATCGACTGCTGAGCGATCTAGATATTGTGTGCTTGCTTCCGCGCGATTTGTCCGCCCTGGAGCGGTTCAAGCTTATGGAACATCTCCGCGAAGCAAAGCATGACCTCGAGATGCGCATGATTCCGTCACTGGGGCGCGAAAACTGCAGTGAACCTGGAGTGAGCGTCGTGGTTGTCACGCCCTTCGAAGTGTTGGCAAATATTCACAAGAGCGGAGCGAGAAACTTCTTTGATGCAAACTTCTTTTTGAACCTAAGTAATGGTTCTATGCAGCTATCGCTGATTCCTGAAGCAGGTCAACGCGACCTGCCCGATTCTCGGCGGCAGGCGTTTGAGTTCTGCCAGAAGACGAGAAATGACTATCTCGCAAGGGCAGCAAATAAGCGGGGCGGCATTAAGGAATATTCAGGTATCCCGCCGCTTCCGAAAGCACTCATGCGAAGCGCAGCGCAGATCGCCCCGGTAGATCGGGATGGTCAGTGGTATGACACAAGGTTGGGGTTGGAGCACATTCGTGCAATTCTGCGCGAGGCGCGCGGGCTGGCCCCAGAATTTCAAGTGCTCGACAAGAAGGTGTCGATTCGGTGCGGCGGCAACGGCATTAGAAGTGCCTTGACGGCAGAGGATCAATTGCTGCTATCGGAACTTCTATTCGATGAGGTGCAGCGACACGGTTCCGTAGAATCGGTGAATTGGTTCATGAGGGTGACAAGCGCCGACTATTCACCTGAGGCTGCCGCTGAGCTATATGAGAGGATTCGCTCTTTAACTCCCCAAGTGAAATTCAGAGGGGCAATTCCGGGCAGCGTTATTCTTCAATTGGCAAGCCAGCGTGCAGCGTTTGAAATGTACGCAACCCTTCAGCGCTTGAATGCGCTGGGAGAGGTGCTTAAGGCGGATGTGAGCGAGGTCGGCATTGACAATGGAAATTTGACGGTAACGGATAATTTGCGCGGCCGTCGCATGTCGACGTTAGTCGCGCTAATAAAGCAGTGGCGCCCCGTGGACACCGAGAGCTGGGCGCGGACTGAGAATCACTTTGTACATGAACTGCGTAGAATTCTGGACAGTACGCCAGTCCTAGAGGGTGCGACGGTCGAACGAGAGGTTGAGTTCGGCCGCCTCGAGATTCCTTACCGCTTGGACTTCCTACTTGTCTGGCCGCGAGATAATAGCGACGACACTCCACGCATCGGCATTGAGGTTAAATTCATTCGGTCGAAGTCTTCATTCTTTGAGGTTGCAAGCCAAGTTTCCCAAATCGGCGGGCCAATGATATTGGTGTTGGTTGGAAGTGCTATTGAGTTTCGCAAGATTGAAAAGGATTTGGCCCAACTTAAGCACGTCAAGTCAAACATAGAAGCCGTCACCGTAATAACGGATTGATATTCGCCGCTGACAGGAGCCCGTGAATGCGCTCGCGGGACACGACGGCGTTCAACTCGGGTCTCCCCGGCAGTTTGTCGGCGGCCGCTTCCTTTACCGCGGGTATGTGACGTCTGTTGGCAGGTCGCGCTAGGCCGATGGTCTGCGGTCCCTATGGCGCCTTCTGGGTCATTTACCCACGCGAAGCCAAGGTCCAAAGGTCTCTTTCAAGCAACCGTGGCAGATGTCCAGGTCGAAGCGCTTCCTGTCGCCAAGGGCCGGACCGATGCTTAGTTGCAGAAGATTGGTTAACCCGTCGTCAATACCGTACTGGGCTGCGGCACCACAACGGTCGCATCGGAACTGCGGGACCGGTGGGTGCGGTTTGACGCTCTCGGCTCTAAGGGTGCCTCCCGAGGTCACGGAGGGGCGCCTGCTGCCGGCGTCTAAGGATTCGGCCCAAATCAGCCAATCCTCATAGAAAACTGCTGGCGCCCCGTCCGGTAGAAGGAGCAAGGCACGCCGACTGCGGGCAAAAAGCTCGCAGTAGTCCTGCAAGCCACCCGGGATGTCCGACATGAGGACGTACCTCGTGCCCAGCGCTGTCGAATGGACGGGCGTGAAATGCCGTTCGGGAACATCTTCCATGTGTAGCCTCGCCTCGATCAGATGGCCTTGAAGCAGTCGAGACCGCCGCCTTTGTCACGGTCAGGAGTGTTCTGCGCTACGCACCGGCGCAACGCCGGCCAGGTTCATCCGTAGCCTCTTTGGACGGCTTGCGCCACCAGGTCGTTCAAGACTGCCCGCCGGCTTTGCGAGCACAAGAACTCCTCGGGAAGGCGCCCGTCGAGTTCCTTGTTCGCCCTGCGAAGCCAGGTGCTCATCCATAGCCCGGGGTCCACGGCGAGCCTCGCACCCGCGGTGTTCTGGGCCAGTTCTATGCGACCGGTCAACGAGGCGATGAAGAGGAGCACTTCGGTCCGTTCTGCATCCAGAGATGCCCATTTGCGGATGCCAGCAGGTATAGCGTCGGCCTCGAGGTCGACCCACTTGCCCAGCGTTGCGCCGTCGACGCGCAGCCCGCGGGCCAACCTGGTCAACTGGTAGAACGGCAAGCCATCCTGAGAAGCGAGGATGATGTCGCCCGTCGTGGCGTTCGCCCAGTGTGCAAACTGCACCTCAAAAGCGCAAGTCACGGCCGCGGGATAGCCGAACTCGCCAGGCGCGGTATCAGGCGCGTCCGCTATCTGGCGGAACTCGACTGTCCTCGTGCTGCAGAGCGCGCAACGGAGGCGACGCGAGCGGGCTTCCTCGCTGAGCTCCGTGATGCCGGTTGGACCTACAACTTGGTGGATAGTCCTGCAGTGAGGGCATAGAGACAGCTTCATGGTGTTGGGCCCTCATCGTTGTCTGATCCGTCTGCCGCGGCCGTCTCGGGGGGCAACAACCGGGCGCGCACTACTCGAGTGGCGTACTCCCCCTCAATGTCGCACTCGACCTTCTGGCCGACTTGCAGCTCGCGCCAGTCAATCCCGGGCGTTCGTTTGCCAATGCTCACGGTCAAGTCACCAGCCGCTTCCAGACGCACAAGTTCGAACTCGGGCACCACGGCCGCCACGATTGCAATGACGCGTTCAGGCTTGCCAGGCGGCAGCAGCGTTCGCCGCAGTTCCACAGCAGATGGGGGAGGGCTGGCCTGCAGGACTGCCGTTAGCAGGGCGCTTCTTTTTCGCGCGGAGCCGGCAAGCCACTCTCGTATTTCGACCAGCGCATGGTCCTCGTCGCCGCGAGAGGGATCGCAGAGGATCGTGTTTTCTACCAAAGGCCCGTCAGGCTCGGCCCGCGAGCTTTCAAGCACGACGAAGTCAGTGACGTCATGCTCGTGCACGTAGGTCGCAATGGGGCCGGCGAGTTCTGCGGCGCCTGCAATCTCTATGTGTCGTGTCCCGAGCGCGGCAAGAAGGATTTCTGCAGCCACGATTGGGTACAACTTGTCTGAGTCCCGGTTGAACACCACCTGCACGTTGGTCTGAGCAGCCAGGTCGGCGCCGAGCTGGCCTACCCACTGCACGGCCTCAACGTACTCGGCATCGCGGCTTAGCGGCCCGAGCACCGTGTCCATGGAGAGGAACAACGCGCGCACGACCCATCACCAATTGAAGTGGCGCGACCAGTTGACTTGCAAGACGACCTTGCGCTGCAAGACGTCATCGGGGTCGATGTTCTCGCCGTCGAGCAGGCACAACCCTCTCGGACCACCGAGTTCGTAGAGGTACACGGGCACGCCATTGCACTTCCCTCTGACGACGAAGTGGACGTAAAGGCGAGACCATTGGTCGTTCAGGGTGGGAGGCCTCATGTACAGAAGACTTGCCGGCTGAGCCCTTGGCCGTTGTTTCATGTGCTCCAACAAGGTCTCGATGCTCTGCGCGCAAGCCGTTTCGATGGCGGCGTTGGGCGCCTCGCCCGGGAGCAAGTAGGTGAGGACCAGCCAGGGAAGCTGAGTCGACCTGGCCGCCTCAGTCAGCCCGGCAAGAGCCTTCGACTCCACTCGAGTTACCTCGAGGAAGCTTGGAGAGCGGGCAACGAACAGCATGGAATTTGGTGGCGGAAGGGGCGCGCTTCGCCATGGCGCAGCGCAGAGCATGGCTCCTTGAGGGGAGCATGTCGGTCTATCTGTGGTGCGCAATGCTACTTTAAAGCGGCCTACTTTAAAGCGGGCTACCTTAAAGCTGTCGACGCTAAAGCTGTCTACCAGGAGACTGGTATATGTGAAAACGCAAAAAAAGCCCTACCAGTCCGCACGCCAACGCATAGCGCAGAACCTTGTTCGGGTGCGTGGTCAGGTAGGGATCAGCCAGGAGCAACTTGCTGACCTAGCGGGCCTGCACCGCACGTATGTGGGGCACCTCGAGCAGCTAAGGCGCAACCCGTCGGTCGAGAACATCGAGAAGCTCGCTCACGCGCTGGGCGTCGACATCCTGGACTTGCTGGCCGAGACGGCGTCCTGACCCCGCGTGTGGAGAGTGCTATTGCGATAACCCTTCTTATCGCCATAGCACCGTTTCCTGGCCAAAGTGGAGCTCGCCTGAACCCGCGAGACCTGCAACGGGAGCTTGAACGCAAGAGGGCCTCGGGGCGCGAACGCCTGCCAGGGGCCGGGCAAGGCACGGAACCATTGCCGAGCGGCCCGTTCCGGCCAGAATTGGGGTACTCCAGAACACGTATCCCAGGGAGGGGTTGCGATGAGGTTCATCCACGCTGCGGACATCCACCTGGACAGTCCCCTGAACGGGCTATCCGCGTATCCAGACGCGCCGGCGGAGCAATTGCGTAGCGCCACCCGGGACGCTTTCACAAGACTGGTTGATCGCGCCATCGAGGAAGCGGTCGATTTCATGGTCATCGCCGGCGACCTCTACGACGGCGCCTGGCGGGACTTCAACACGGGCATCTTCTTCTGCCGCGAGATGGGCCGCTTGAAGCGCGTCAACATCCCGGTCTACGTGCTGTTCGGCAACCACGATGCTGAGAGCGAGATGACGAAGAAGCTGGAGTTGCCCGACAACGTCCACCCCTTCGGCGCCAACAAACCCCAGACGTTCAAGATCGACGATCTGGCTGTGTCTCTGCACGGCCAGAGCTTCAAGCAACGCGACGTGACGACCAACCTCGTCACCGCATATCCAGCGCCGACGGCAGGTCACTTCAATATCGGCGTGCTACACACCGCCCTCGAAGGCTATGCGTCCCACGCCAGCTACGCCCCGTGCACCATCGAGGAGCTTCAGGCCAAGGGCTACCAGTATTGGGCGCTTGGTCACGTCCATGAGTTCGAAAGGTGGACGGGCGCTGCCACCATCGTCTTCCCCGGCAACCTACAGGGCAGAAACGTCCGTGAGTGCGGCCGGCGCGGCGCAGTGCTGGTGTCAGTGGGTGAAGCAGGCGAGGTGGAGGTCGAACGTATCTTCATCGACGTACTCCGCTGGGAGCAGTTGGAGGTTGATGCCTCGGACTGCGACACGCTGGAACAAGTCGTCCGAAAGGTCGCCCAGGCCCTGGAGGCAGTTCTTGATGTGGATGGAGAAGTCCCGCGCGCTGCACGCATCACCATCAATGGCACGACCACTGCGCACGGGGAGCTTTTTGGTCTTGAAGCTCAGCTACGAGGGGAGGTGCTCGCCCAAATCGCCAGCATCGGCAATGATCGGCTGTGGCTCGAAAAGGTGCGCATCCACACCAAACCCGTAGTCGACGCAGCCAAGCTCCATGAACGCATGGATGCGTTTACCGACTTGCAGACCATCTTGGAGGAGGCATCGACCGACGTCGACTTCATGAAAGAGCTTCAAAAGGAGCTTGCCCCGTTCGCCGGCAAGGCACCCCTTGAACTGCAAGCGCTTGTGCCGCTGATCGAGCAAATCCGAACCGGTGAGCTGAAGAGCTTGGTCGATGAAGTGGCGCCGAGCCTGCTCGCGCACTTGGTGCAGGCGGAGTAAGGCATGCGCTTGCAGAACCTCAATCTCGTCCGATTCGGGAAGTTCACCGACAGGGACATCACGTTGCCCCATGCGGAGCACGATTTTCATTTCATCGTCGGGCCGAACGAAGCCGGGAAGTCAACACTACGAGGCGCAATCGCTGACCTCTTGTTCGGCTTCCCGACGCGCTACCAGTCGATGGCGTTCCTTCACCCCCAAGCCGACCTTCGCCTGGCCGCGACCGTTTCTGAAGGCGGACAGCATCTCTCCTTCATTCGTACCAAGGGCAACAAGAACACGCTGCGAGCCGTGGATGACAGCCCGCTCCAGCCGAATGCTCTTGAGCCCTTCATGGGCCAGGCCGACCGTGCCTTCTTCGAGAGCATGTTCGGTCTCAGCCACGAGCAGCTTGTCAAAGGTGGCGCTGCGATCCTGAACGCCTCTGAAGACGTGAGCCAAGTGCTGTTCCAGTCGGCCGCAGGCATAGCAGGACTAGGGAAGGTGAGGGAGGCTCTCAACGGCGAAGCGGACAAGCTTTGGAGCCCCCACAAGTCCAAGGCTCGCACGTTCTACATCGCTGAAGCGCTCTACGACGAGGCTGGCAAGCAGGTCAAAACAGCCTCGGTCCGGTCCAAGAATTGGGGTGATGCTCGAGCCGCACTCGACGCGGTCGAAGTGCGCATTGCCGAAGCCACGGGGCGCAAAGGGAGCCTGCAGGCATCGCGACTGAAGTTGGAACGCATCCGGCGGCTGGCGCCGATGGTCGTCGAGCTCAAGCAGATGCTGGCTGAGCTCGCAACGCTGGGACCGGTGTCGGACCTGCCGGCCAATGCTTCTGAGACTCTGGCCACTGGCGAGCAGGAACATTCCGTTGCTCAGACGACGCTCGCGCAGTGCGAGATGGTCGTCACCGGGCTGACGAAGCAGCGTAATGAGGTTACCTTCGACAAGGCAATTCTTGCCTCAAAAGACGACATTGAGGGGCTGTCGGCATTTGGCGAGAGCGTGCGGAACCACTACGCCGGCTTGCTGGCACGACAAGCCGAGGTGGACCGAAGTCTGGAGCGCGCAAGGAGCGCGGCGTCGGACTTGGGCTGGTCCGATTCGGAGGATGAGGCAGCTTTGCGAGCTCGGCTCCCGGGCCAGCTTGCGATTCGGGATGTACTGCGCTTGGTCAATGAGCATGGAGCATTGCTCCAGAGCAAGACTTCCACAGCCCAGGCTGTGGAGAACAAGAAGCTTGACCTGGCAGATGTCAAGGCGGAGCTGAGCGAATTGGTCGTTTCCGATGTGCCACCTGCGCTGCGAGGCGCGTTGGCAGAGGCTCAGGGCTTCCGGAACTCTTCCGCGGCTCAGCTGAAGCTGGAAACAGCTGTAAACGCTGCCCAGCGCGCGCTGGAGACAGCGGAAGCCGGCCTCGGCCGATGGAAGAGGGCGGTGGATGCGCTTCGCCAGATGTCGCCTCCATCGGCTGAGGGTCTGGCCGCGTTGGTTGTAAAACGGAACAAGCTGGATTCGGAACTCGCTGGCGCGGTGGACCGCGCAGAGCAGGCGCAGGACGACTTTGACGACGCTGAACTCGCAGTGCGCCAGTTTGCCCAGGCGCGTCATATCGTCACCAGCACTGACGTGCGGGCAGCTCGCGAGAATCGGGACGCCGAATGGCAGTCAATCAAGCAGGGCGCTACACCGCTGCCGGCTGGCGCCAGCGGCCTGGATGCGGCCATAGCGCTGGCAGATGAGCTTGTTGACTCGCAACTCGACTCAGCTACTGAAGCTGCGGAGCTTCAGAGCTTGAAGCAACAGGTCGAACGTGTCGAGCGGGAACGCTTGGCGGCTACGCGGGCGAGAGACCGCAAGCGGGCCGAACTGTCGTCCTTCGACCAGGAATGGCAAGAGACCACAGCAGCGCTCGACCTGCCAGGGCTTCCGCTGCTGGATGCCGGCGCTTGGATGGTCAAGCGCGAGCTCGTGCTCTCCACTCAGTCCACGGTCCTTGAGAGGACGGAAGACCTCCAGCAGGAGCAGGAGGCAGCTAAGGCTGCGTCCGCGTTGCTGGCGGCGCAGCTTGCGCTGGCCAAGGTGAATGTGCCTCCGGGAAGCAAGGTGCCGGCGCTGATCCAGTTGGCCGAGGACCTCGTGGCGAAGATTGACAACGCTGCTGCACGCCGCGGGCAGTTGGTCAGGCAGCGGGAAGGGGGTGCAGCTGCGCTTGCTCGTCTGCAAGCAGCTGCGGACGCGGCCAGACAGGCCTACGAGGCCTGGGAAAAAAGGTGGCATGAGGCAATGGCCTCGGCCGGGCTCTCGCAGTACGTCAAGTCGGTCGAAGACGCAGAGCAGGCCGTCTCCAACATCAACACGATCAAGGACAGCCTGGACAAGGCAACCGCTACCCGGCGCGAGCGCATCGACACCATGAATCGCGACCTCGACGAGTTCAAGAGGCTTGCGGAAGAGGTGGTTGACCGGCTGGAGGCAGACGATCTGCGCGGAGTTGACCCAAAGGAGGTGGTCCGCACGTTGATGCCAAGGCTGAAGGACGCCGAGGCCGGCGAAGCTCGCCGTGAAGCGGCGGAACAGGCGCTTGCCGCGGCGATGGAGCGCCGAGACTCCGCTCAAGAGCAGGTTGAGAAGGCGAAGGCCAAAGTAGCCCCGCTGCTGGCCGCAGCCGGCGTGCAGTCGCTTGCAGACCTCGCACCGCTCGTCGACAGGTCGGATACCAAGAGACGGCTTTCGAGCCAGATCGAACTGGCACGGGCGGCGTTGACCAAGGACGCAGGCGGGCTAACGCTTGACCAGCTTGTCGCGGAGACGGAAGGAGCCAACCTCGACCAAGTCGCGATTGACCTGACAAGCGCCGAGGACGGCATTGAGCAAATACAGGACGAACAGACACGTCTTGCCGTGGAACGCACGCACGCGAAACAGGTTATGGATGGCTTCGGCGGTGGGCGGGATGCCGCAGATGCGGAGGCACGCAAGCAAGAGGCTCTCGCCGCCATGGCTGACGCCTCAGAGCGCTACATCAAAGTGGCGGCAGCCACCAAGCTGTTGAGCTGGGCCATCGAGCGCTACCGTGAACAGAACCAGGGCCCTCTGCTCACGCGGGCGAGTCTCATCTTCTCGACGCTGACCCTGGGACAGTTCACGAGACTGCTGGTCGACTACGACGGTGAGTCGCCAAGGCTCACCGCCCTTCGGAATGACGGGAAGCCCGTAGAAGTGCCGGGCCTCAGCGAAGGCACGCGCGACCAGCTCTACCTGGCGCTTCGCATGGCCGCCTTGGAGGTGCACCTGTCGAAAGCGAAACCGCTGCCGTTCATCGTCGACGACTTGTTCATCAACTTCGACGACGAGCGGTCAACGGCAGGCCTAGCTGCGCTGCGCGAGCTGTCCAAGCAAACCCAGGTGCTCTTCCTGAGCCACCATGACCACCTCCTGCCACACGTTCAGCAGGTGTTCGGGACGGCGGTCAACGTGGTGCGACTTTCAAGATAGCTTCACGCGCTTCACTTCGATCCCAGCTCGGTCCGTCGAATCCAGGTATCGAAGGTCAAGCTAGCTTCCATGTACGCCCACATCATCAGGGAGGGTGTCAGGCATCGAACTGGTTGCCTCCGTCTCAATGCTTGAACAGAGCTTCGAAGACCTCTTCAAGCTCAGTCGGCCGGCCGGCCGCCAACGGTTTTGACAGGGCTGCCGCCTCCTCGCGCGTCAGGACTGCCGCACATGCCGCAAGCGCACGGTCGGGTTTGGGGCCGGACCCGGGCGCTGCAGCGGGGTAGTAGTCCTCAATCGCGCCTCTAGAGAGAACGCAGACTCCTTGCCCGCGCAGGCAGTCCAACAAGGGAACGAGGGCCGCAGCGGCTTCCGCGTCTTCAGTGCAGACCCGCATCCGGGCGATTTCCTTCTCCCAGACGAATAGACCTTCGAGGGCCTCGTAGGTCTTGGCGTTCACCGGGGCGCCTGCCTGTACGGCCTGGAGCGCCGCCTTGGCGGCTTCGTACCTGTCCTTCCATGAATCCTGGTTCGCACGGCGCTGAATTTGGCGCGGCTTGGGTTCTGCCCTTGTTCCCAATGCCGCAATCCGTCCATCTAGCGTCTGCAGCAGCTTGTCGCGAAGGTCTGAGGACGCCTTGTCGGTGCCCAAGTGCTTGAAGCCGTCGAAGATCGCGTCCAAGTCGGCGACTAGGCGAACCGAGATGCCGAAGCTCTCGAAGAAGTTACGGAACTTCAGGAAGTTCCCCTTGCCGGACACCCGAACAAGCGCGACGTTCCGCCGTTCGAAATCCCACTCATCTTTGAACAACTGGGCGACGTGCTTGCAGTAGGCATCGTCCGATTCGCCCTCGAAGAGCACCACGCTCTGGCTGAAGAATGCCGCGTCTGCGTGCTCGAACCGGGCAAGGCGGAATGTCTCTGCATCAGCTTTGTTGAGCGCAAAGTTCACTGGGAACAGCTTGGCGATTGGCTTCGGCGCTGCTGCCTGTTTTGCGACCCGCACGAACGATGCAGTGACGCCTGGGGCGAAGAACAGGGGCGAATGTGTCGTCACGAGGACCTGGTGGTTCTCTGAGATGCGAGCCAGCGTGTTGAAGAGGACTCGTTGCGACCGCGGATGCAGGTAGAGCTCGGGCTCCTCAAAGAGAAAAATGAGTGGACGCGGCGCCTTACCACCAGCGTCGACCTGAACCTTCTGCTTGTCCTGCCGATTCACGTAGGCCTGCAGCAGGGCGAACGTCAACGACCGTTTGATGCCATCGCCCTTGTTGTCGATGAGGTCGTGCGAGCCGTCGTCGATGAAAATTTGAGCGGCATTGAGGATGGTCTTCAGTTCCGGCGGCGGAATTTCGAGCTGCACTCTCACATTCGGAAAGTTCGCGCTTAGCAGTCCTTCCACTTCACTCTCTAGACCACGGACTTTGGCGTGGCGGCCATCGACCACCTTCCCTTCTATGGTGACGCGGTTGAAGAGCGAGTTCACCTTTTCCAGCGCTGTGTTTACGTGGGCAAGGTCTTCGGCCATGTCTTCCAACAGGAGACCCAATAGGCGACCAAACGACGTCGACTGGGATGTCTTCAGGTCGTCGTTCAAATTCTTGACGGCCGGGATGTAGATGGGCTCAGGCAGGAGCGGCGAAATCGAGGCGCTGATGCCGGAGGGCAGGGCGGTGTACCCCGACGTGAACTGTTCGGGCGGAAGCTTGGCAACTTGCTCCTTGACGAATGCCTTGGCCGTTCCGAGCATCTTCAGCGGCTCGGAGTACGCCGCTTTGAACTCGGGGTAAGCCGTCCAAAGGGCTTCCTCGATGGCTGCCTGCCCCTTCTTGCCGGACAGCGCCGCGTCAATCGCGTCTGACCTGTAACGCTCCTCCTTCGGCTGCTGCGCCTTCACCTGGATGCTGACCGACTCCCCTGGTGCATAGGCCACACGGAGCGCCAGTTCCTCATCAACAATGAGTCCCGCAATCTTGCCCTTTGCTTCGTCAGACAGGCGAGCCAGGTGCGCCTCGGTGACGCCTGAGAGCTCAAAATCGAAGGACACCGGCTGGCTCGAGTCATAGAAGTGAGCGGACGGTATGTTCTTGGGTCGGTTCAACGCAAAGACGATGGCTTGCATGACCGACGACTTGCCCGCATTGTTTTCGCCGACGAGGCATGTGAAGGACTCCGGACTGAGGTTGTCGGCCTGGATGCCCTTGAAGTTTGATATTGCAATGTGCTTGAGCTTCATCTTGTTCCTCCCTGCAGAATTTCTGGATTCTTGTAGCACAGCAGGGTGCGGCGAACGTTGAACGCCCGCTCAGGTAAACGCCCGAAACCAAGGGATTACCGTGTCGGCGCGCTCCCGGGTGCATCCGGCGCCCGCTGGGATGTGAAGGACCGCGCCAAGCTTCACAGATGGCAGTTGAGAACGCACCACTTCACAGTGCGTCAGGGACAGAAATCCCCAAGTTTTCCGACGGTCGTTGCGTCACAAAACTTGGGGATTTCCGTCGTTCTGTTGGAAGCCGAGCACGCGCTCATAGGAGACCTGGCTCGCTACGCGATGGGGTCCAGCGCTGGCAGGACCAAAAATGTCCAAGTTTTCTAACGCTGCAGGTGCGGCAGCGGGGCCCGTGGAGTTGGGGCCGAAGCGGTTCAGGGACAGAAAAGCCCAAGTTTTCTGGCAGGAGCCCGGACTTGGGCTTTTCTGTCACTTTTCGGGCAATCCGTTGGGTAGATTTCTGTCGCCTCGCTCGAATTGCCTCCTCGTTAGGACTGTGTTGACGCTAAACGGCTCATCGGAGGGGGGTTCTTGTCGGACGGCTGCTGACCAATGCTTCCGGCAGCCAGCACAGATCTTATTTTACATAATGCACATTGTCGCCACTTCAGCCGTCATCGTCTTGGCGCTCGCTGGTGCGCTGCCTCCTGGGATCAAGCCCCAAACGACGCTGGCGAAAAAACCCAATGTCACCACCTCGCCAGTCCGACGCAAGACGTTTCCCAGGGCCGACAGGAGGCGTTCGCCCTTCGGCTTGTCCCGGTGCTTCTCGATGATGGCCCGCACTAGGGCTTCCTCAGCGTCTAGGCCGGCCAGCGCTGCGACTAGCGCGTGGTCCTCTGGTTGGGGGTTCTTCCGTGCGCCTCGCCAGTCGCTGATTAGCTGGAACGGCACGCCTAGGAGCTGTGCCGTCTTGTAGTCGCTGCCGGTCTTGTCCTTTGCAGCGTCTAGCAGTGTGTTGATCATTGACATGCTACGAAACCTCGGTTAGTGTCTTGGCTGCTAAGAAACTTTTCTTAGTAACCAGATCGCGGTAGCCAGTTTAGCCCGCGACACCCTCTAGGAGCTTTCGCTATGCAATCCATCGTCCAGATCCTCAAGGTGAACGAGGTCAAAAAGGGCACGTCGAAGAAAACGGGCAACCCTTACGAGATGCAGGACGCCGAGTGCATCCTGCTGAACGACGACGGCACGGTCGGCCAGGTCGGCGCTTTGGACATCCCGAAGTCGCTCATGGGCAAGGTCGAGACGGGCACGTTTACGGCGTCGTTCGCCATGCAGGCCAATTGGCAATCGCGCCGCCTGGAGGCGGTATTGACCGGTCTCGTTCCGGTTCCGCCCGGCACCTACGGCACGCCCAAAGCGTCACCCGTTACGAAACAAGTCGCTACGGCTGCCGCCGCGTAATCGTGGCGTCTGCCTGCGTCCAGTTCGTCGCTACGTCCGTCGGTGGCGCTGAAGTCACCGGCGTGGACCGTGTGGCGCTCGCGCCTGGCCAGGCTTGTCCTTCCGACGCTTTCGTGCTGTTGGACAGCACGCAGGCTCAGCAGATCGCGGATGCAGCGTCCGCGCCCTCGCAATTGCCGCCCTCCGCCGATATCGCGGCCGCCTGGGGTGCCGGCTTCACTCTCGTGGTGTCCACCTATGCGATTGGTCGTTTGGTGGGGGCGGTCGTGAACTTCATCAAGTGAAAGGAAACACGATGAACAAGCACGTTTTGCGCGGCCTGGCGGCCGTTGGTGTCTTGGCGTCGTCCGCCGCTGCGCGGGCTGACGGCCTGGATTTCTCGGGCATCACGGGCGCCGTCGGCCTCGGTGCGGTGTCCACGGCAGTGCTCGCCATCGCGGCGCTGCTGGCGGTGCCGAAGGTCGCGATGCTCGGCGCCCGCATGGTGCTCCGCATGATTGGTCGTTGATCCGTCAGCCCCCTGCCCCCGTTCCCGTGTTGGGCCGGGGGCTTTTTTGTCTCAGGAGGTCGTCGTGTGGCTCTGGTTAATCGTCATATTCCTGACCGGCGTCATCTGCGGTAAAGCGTGCGTTATGGGACTCAGCGATGGCTAGGCTCATATTTGCGCTTTTTGCGCTGCTCGCGTCGTGCTCTGCTTTTGCGCGCGGGTCGGTCGCAGTCGTGCCTAATCAGCTGCTGTATTCGGCTTATATGGGTCCGGGCTGTGATGGGGTTTGGGCGACTTCGCCGATGGCTGCAGCTACTGCGGTTTTTGCGTGTTATGGCCCTGCACATAGCGGGCACGTGTCTGGCGGTACTTATGATTCTTGCTGGGTTAGTCGGCAGCTGGCCATTCAGGATCAGAACACGCTTCTCATAACGGATACCTGGGCTAATAACTCTGGCCCGAATCCTCAAAAGTGCGATGCGGCCGGCACTGTTTCGACTGGCACGCAGCCGATATGGTATGACACTCGGCGCGGGTCCGTATGCCCGACTCATGCTAGTGGCTCGCCGACGATTGATCCGACGGCATGCACATGCGACAGCGGTTATAAACCCGACTCGCAGGCCCTTGCGTGTATTCCCGACTGCACTGCTAACGCAGTCGTTTCGAGCGGTTATTACGATATTGGCACGGCGCAGGGCTCGTCGCCTGTGATTCTTGGCTGCTCCGGCACGTGTGAAGCCGTGTTCGATGGTGTATCCCCAGCCGGTAGTTCCCTCGTCGATGGGCAAAAGCACTGGTTTGCTAAGGGCCAATATGTCGCGACCGGGAAGGCTTGCCAGACGTCTAGCCAGGATAGGCAGGTTGGCGATGGAGCGGCGTCCAAGCCTGAGGACACTTGCAACGCCGGCCAGGCCAAGGGCACCATTAACGGCAAAAGTGTCTGCGTGGATCAAAGTGCTAGCGATCCGACAAAGCCGGCTTCTGGGACCGAGTCCAGTGCTTCCGAGAAAACCGATAAAACGTCGGTGACTAACCCTGACGGCTCGACGACGACGACTGAGACGACAACGAAGATTGATTCCAAGGGCAATAAAGAGGTCACCGTTATCAAGACCACGACGCGCCCGGATGGCACTTCCACGGTTGATAAGCAGGTCACGAACCCCGGCGCCGCGAGCGATGGCAAGGGTGATGACAACTCCGATAAAGGCGAGTGCGAAAAGAACCCGGCTTCGGCTGGCTGTGGCGGCGAGCCAGCGTCCATCGGTGACCTGTATCAGCCTAAAGACAAGTCGTTGCAGTCGGTTCTTCAGGGGCATCGGGACGCGTTTATGTCGTCACCGTTTGGCTCTGCCGTTGGCGGGTTTTTCGTGGTGAGCGGTGGCGCTGGCTGTCCCACTTGGACCGGGCATATTCCATATCTGGATACCGATATCACGATAGATCAGTTTTGTTCGTCGTTCGCAACTAACGCCCTCGCCTTGCTGAAGATTTGCATTCTTCTCGTCTCGTCGTTTTTTGCGTTTCGGATTGCGGTGGAATAGTTATGCTTGAGCAGCTTACAAACTGGCTATTTAACCTAGTCAAGGGCTTTTTCCTCGCCCTTTGGAATTTCGTTACCGACGCCTTTATCGGCCTTGTGGATATGTGCGTTGGCGCCATGGTGTCGCTTGCGGCACTTATTCCCGTGCCTTCGTTCATGTCGGGCGGTTTGCAGTCACTTTTTGGGCAGCTTGATCCGGCGATCGTATATTTGGTCACTGCGTCGGGAATTCCTGCGGGCTTGGCGATCATCGGCACGGCGTATGTGTTTCGCATCGGTCGTAAGGTAGTTACTCTTTTCCAATGGTGACGCGATGATTATTTTCCATGAGGGCTTGCCTGGCTCTGGCAAGAGTTATGAGGCGATGGTTACCCGGATCATTCCGGCGCTGGCCAAGGGCCGCGAAGTCGTTGCTTATGTGGAGGGTTTGGACTACACGCGGATTGCGGAGCTTGCTGGCATTGAGGAGTCGCGCTGCCGCGAGTTGTTGTTCTCGCTCACTCGCGAGCAGGTGGAGTCTGATTGGCTCGCACACATGAGGCCAAACGCTCTGCACGTTCTCGATGAGGCGCAAAACTTTTGGGGCAATCGTCGCAAGTTCACGCCAGCCGAGACGAAAATGGTTACTGAGCATCGGCACGAGGGCATGGATATTGTCCTTATGGGGCAGGATTTACGCGATGTCCATGCGACCTGGCGGCGTCGTGTCGAGCTTAAGATTTGCTTTTTGAAGCTCAACGGTTTTGGCAAGCTTTTTGCGAAGCGCTACAGCTGCACGACATATCGTCACATGGGCGGCGATGATTTTCGACGGGTTGGTTTGCAGGTTCGGGTATATGACGCTCGGTATTTCGGCACCTACAAAAGTCACGTTTCCGACGAGACTAATACCGACGATTACACGGATTCACGGGCTCAGGTTTTTAGTCACCCGCTACTTAAATACGGCGTCCCGGCCGTCGTCGTCGCCGGCGTTTGGGGCGGGGTCTACACCTGGCGGTTTTTCCATCCCGCTGCAGCTGCGCCGTCCGTTGCGGTCTCGGCGTCTCTTGTCGGGCCGCGGGTGCCCTCTCCTGCCGCGTCCGTTGCCCCGGTTCCCCGTGTCGCCGCGCCAGTTCCGTCACCCGTTACGGAAAAGCCCGAGCAGTCACCGATTGAACGGCGCATGGTCGATCTCGCGTCGAAGGGTCGCATACGGCTGGCCGGTCTAGCGTCGATGAGGGACCACACCACGGGCATCGTTGAGTGGGTGCAGGGCGGCACGGTGGTTGTCGAACGGCTGACGCTGGATGCTCTTCGCACGCTCGGCGTTGGCGTTGTCGTCTCCGGTGACGTGGTGCAGCTTGCCGTCGGTGACTATCGCGAGCTGGCGACGCCTTGGCCTCTTGAGGACATGGGGCGTGTTTCTGAGGCGCGACAGGACACTATTCGGCCGGCCGTCCGTCTCAGTTCTGCGGCTCCCGTTCCCCCTGATCTATCAACGGCCGCCCAGCCGCGCGACATTGACCTGCCCGGTCCGCTTACGCGTGCGCCTCAGCGTGAGCCCTTCGCCGGCTCTCTACAGCGCCGCATTGCGCAGGTGGCGCAGTGAGATGGCCAAGGGCATGGGGCCGGCCTGAGGCCCCATCTAGACCCCGCCTCGGGGCATCGCGCGCCGGCTGTGCGCGGGTGCTGCTAGGCGCGGCCTCCCTCTGCATCCGCGCGCCCTCTAGGCTGCATTGGCCGGTGCACGTGACGGCCACGGGCGCGCCTGCGCGTCCCGGGCCGGCGCGCAGCGCCGGCCTAGATTTATCAAGGGGACACATTACGGATGAGCTAGGCAACTGGCGTTGCGCATCCTGTGGTGGCGCTGGCTTTGATGACCTAGGCCGCTGCGAGGAGTGTTGCGGCTGGGGATGGCACCTCCGGCCCGAGATCGTGGCGCCTGTGAGGTTTTGACGGCCCTCCCGGGCCAAAAGAGAGGCCCCGCGACAGTTACCAGCTGCCCGGGGCCATTGATCGACGCTGTTAGGAGGGAGGACGCCGATGTCCGCCAGTGTAAAGACTTTGGACAAAACCGGGTGGTCTGTCGCTGCTCTGCGACGAGAGGCCCGGCATAACGGCTGGAAGGCCAAAGCCGCAGCCCGCAAGGTGTGGGAGGCCAGCGAAGCTGGTGAAGCCTATCGTGACGCATATAATCGTCACCCGTTATGTAATGCGCTCGATGCAGTGACGGATGAGTCGATGGAGCGCAGCCGCGCGCCTCGATATCGGCTGAAGGTCCGCACGTTCCCGACCGGCCATGCGGAGGCGGTCGTCACCACGGAGTATCCGGACCCGTTAAAAACCCTAGACCGTGCCATTAGGCGAGATCTTCGGCACTTGGATTTCAAGTGGGAAGGCGGCAGGGACGAGAACGTAGAGCGCGCTGTTAGGCGTGCGAGCCAGGACGTGCGCCTTAAGTGCAAGGCCATGGGCGTAAACAGCCTGTGGACGCTGACGTTCCGGGAGAATGTGACCGACCGGCAGGCCGTCCTACGCTGCTTTGACCAGTTCCGTCGGCGTGTGGTTAAGGTGCTCGGCGATTGGCGTTATATCGCGGTCTTAGAGCGTCAGGAGCGCGGGGCCTGGCACGTGCACTTGGCTACGCACGCCCTCCCCTCGCGCATCGTTCAAGGCGATGTGAGGGTCAAGAGCTGGGACGTGATGCGCGCCATCTGGCGTAGCGCGGCCGGTGAGTTTGGCGGCAACTTCGATGAAGCCAAAAAGCAGAAGCGTTGGTCGAAGGGCGCTCGTCCGATTCAGGGGGCGGGGGCCATTGCGCGCTATATCGCGGGCTACGTCGCCAAGGACATGCACGAGAGCGAACTAGGTCAGAAGCGCTACAGCAGTTCGCGCAATATCGAGGTGCCGCCCGCGTACACGGCCGTCTTTGACGCGGCGGACGAGACCATGCGCGCGCTGATCGAGCTGGCCTATGCCGGTGTTGGTGAGCGTGTGGCGTCGACCTGGTTCAACAGTAACCGCGGCGTCTTTTTTATTGAGACGGATGATTCCCGGTCCTTTCGGCCTCCGCCTTCCGAACCAGTGCATTAAGCCGCTTGTGCCGCAAAGCGTAACGCGTGACGATCTCGGCTATGACTTCCTCGGCCAGGGCTTGCGCGCCCTCGGCAAACTCGTGGCCTTCGTCCATCGCGCGGAGCTGGTAGGCCAGGCGCTGCATTAACGCAACGCGTGACGCTTCATCGTGACGCGAGAAAAACACCTCTTCGCGCTTGCGCTCGCGGTATGCCTTCTGGCGCTCTGCGTTCGTCATGGCCCTGTCGCCTAGCGGCTTGCGGCCTCGGCGCGACATGCCGGGTAGTTCTGCGGTCTCGGTGCCCTCTTGCTGCTTCATTTCGTCACTCGTTGCGTTAACCGATGAGTGAACTATAGAGTATCGCAACGCGTTACGCTAATTGTATTTAGCTAACGCGTTACGATATACATAGTTAATTCATAACGCGTTACGCAAACGAAAAAGCCGCCTTGCGGCGGCCTCTTTTGGGTGGTAGAAGTACCTAATTAGTTATGAAGTGGCATTTGACAATCCCCAGATTGTCGCCAGTCGTTTTTTCCTTCTGCACATTGTCGCCATTGCCGGTAGTGCCAGTCCGGGATCAGGCTGGCAGCGAAGGCCGTGCGCGCCAGCGCCGCGGCGGACACGCCCCACCGCTTCTTCGCCGCCGCAACTGGCTCAGGGCATTCTTGGAGTAAGTCCACAGAAGCCGGCATTGACCAGGCAGCACGCGTTGGCGGCGCGAAGCCGCAGCTGGATGGCCCTAGCACCTGGCAAGAGAGGTTGCCGATTTCGGATTAGGGCACTGCCAACGCCTACCTACACTGCCCACTCCCACCTGACGTTGGCTCTGGCCAGCGAGACCGGGACCCACGTTGCGCACGTGTTGCGCGAGAAGTTCAGGCGCTCGCATGTTTCGTTCACACAAGCTCCGCTGATCCGAGGCCTCATGACGATCCCCGCACATCCCGACGGCCATCAGCTGAGAAAGAACTCACTCGGCCTGATCTCCGTGACGTTCATGGTGATCTCCGCGGCGGCACCGCTCACCGGGGTCGCGGGGGCAGTGCCAATCGCGTTCCTACTGGGCAACGGTGTTGGCGTGCCCGCCACCTTCGTCTTCATGACACTCGTGATGCTGGCTTTCTCGGCAGGCTACGTCGCCATGTCACGCCATGTACGCAATGCGGGGGCCTTCTACGCTTACGCGGCGCGAGGGCTGGGTGGCCTGTGGGGCGGAGCATCGGCGTTCATCGCCTTGGTGGCCTACAACGCGCTGCAGTTCGGACTCATCGGCTTGCTCGGCGGCGTCGCCACCGGCGTGTTCGCGGGCCTCGGCCTCCAGCAGCCTTGGTGGGTCTGGAGTCTCGGCGCCGTGCTACTCGTCGGGGTACTTGGCTATCGCCAGGTGGACCTGTCGGCCAAGGTACTGGTCGTCCTTGTCGCGCTGGAATACCTCATCGTGTTGATTGTGGACTTCGCGATACTTCGCGCAGGCGGCGCACAGGGTCTCGATCTGCACGTTTTTGACCCGTCGGCCGTCTTCTCCGGCTCACTCGCTGCCTCGGTCCTCTTCTGTCTGGGCTCGTTCATGGGGATCGAGGCCACGACAATCTACGCGGAAGAAGCCCGCGACCCGGAACGCACCGTCCCACGCGCCACTTATCTTTCCGTACTGCTCATCGGCACCTTCTTCGTCTTCACCACGTGGCTGATGATCAGCGGGGTGGGAGTCAGTCAGTTGATCCCGTCGCTCAAAGCACTGAGCGATCCGACAACGTTCTTCTTCGAGCTGGCAGCTCGCTACGTCGGAGGACCGGTGCCGACGATTGCCGGCGTACTGCTGTTCTCCAGCCTGTTTGCCGCGCTGTCGGCCTTCCACAACTACATCGCCCGCTACAGCTATGTGGCAGGTCGCGAGGGTCTGCTGCCTAGAAACTGTGGCCACACCCACGGCCGATTCGGAAGTCCGCATGTCGGCTCGGTCATCCAGACCGTGGGCGCAGTCTGTGCAATCGCCCTCTTCGCGGGCCTGGGACTGGACCCGGTACTCAACATGTTCACGTGGATCTCGCAAGTCGGTGTTCTCGGCGTGCTCGTGATGATGGCAATCACGTCGGCAGCCGTCGTCATGTTCTTCCGCAAGAACGGTGGCGGCCCGACGATCACGACGCTCGTACTGCCGATTCTTTCCGGCGTCGTCATGGCGTCCCTTGCGGTCTATGTTTTCCTGCACTTCGGCGACCTGACAGGAACTCAGGGAGGGCTGCTGGGCAAGGCGCTGCCATCGTTGATCCCTTGCGCAGGACTGACAGGATGGATCGTCGCTGCGCGACTGCGGGCCGGACGCCCCGCCGTCTTTGCGACGATGGGCGCGAACCGCGTTTGACAGGCCGGCGCGCAGGTAACGCGGTATCGGAGGTCGGAAAACCGGGAGAACCAGGCGCCCTGAATGCCTAATCCAATAACATTGCTGCTTCCTCACGCCGCATCCATGATGTGTCCAGCCTGACCCGCATGCTCTCAGTGCTCGACCTGTTTTCGCGCGATCACACCACGATGACCGCCGAACAGATTGCAGACGCGCTGGCGCTGACCAGGACCACCTGCTACCGCTACACCCGAGAGCTGACCCAGGCGGGCCTGCTTGTGAGTCATGGCGGCCAGTTCATGCTCGGGCCTCGCATCATCGAGCTGGACTACCGCATGCTCGAGTCCGACCCGCTGATCAATGCTGGCGGCCCCATCGTCAGCGAGCTGGCCGACGCCATGGGAGCCACGGGCTTGCTCACGGCGATCTACAACGATCATGTCGTCAACGTTTTCGCCCATAGCGGATCGCCCCGGCCACTACCACTTTCGTTCGGACGCGGCACGACCATGCCGATGTTCAAGTCGTCCACCTCCAAGGTGCTGCTGAGCATGATGAACCGAGGCCGCTTGATGCGCCTATGGGAGAAGCATCAGCACACCCCCGACTGCCAGACCATCGGCGCTGACTGGAAGACCTTCTGGCGAACACTCCAGGAGATCCGCCAGCGCGGCTACGCCGCATCGTTTGGCGAACTCACACCTGCGCTGGCCGGCATCTCGGCCCCCGTCACCTTCAACGGTGCAGAAGTCGCAGGGTGCATGTCGCTGGTCTTCCTGCGGGACTACTTCGATCGCTTTGACCTGCAGCTGCTTGGAACGCGACTGAGCTCGGCCGCTGCGGAAGCGTCCCAACTGCTCGCCGAGTTGAAGCCCGAGACTGCGCCAACCTCACCTGCCAACGGACCGGGTCGACGCGCAGGTGCGAAGAAGCCGGCACCGGCGCGTCATCAGGCCGGGCAGCGTGCCCGAACAGCCAAGGCCACTCCTTCCTCGAAGCGCACGGCCGCCTCGAACAAGGTCCTCTGAGGCCTGGGCCGGGAAGGCCCACAACAGCACTGATCGCCGCACATAGGCGCGCGTGCCGCCTTGGAGGGCGACAGGCCCGCAAAGCGTCTTGGCGGTCGATATCCCGCCATTCCGAAAACCCGAAGCAAGGCCAAGCAGATCACTCCAAGGTCTCCTCGCCTCACGCTTTCGACGGCATCGGCAGAGAACGCCATTCCTCCGCCCGACGACCTGCCGATATCGGCTATTGGCGGCGTTTACGAATCCCACTCTGCGGGACTACGATAAAACGCGCCAATGACAGACCGATCCATGCCAACGAATTCCGCCCTCCAGCCTTCGCCCTCCGGCGCCGTCGTCGTCCTCCAGGCCGCGGTCGCGTCAGGCGTCTCGGTGTGCTTCGCCAATCCAGGTACCACCGAGATGCCCCTGGTGGGCGCGCTCGATCAGGTCCAGGGCATACGCGCCATCCTCGGCCTGTTCGAAGGCGTGTGCACCGGTGCTGCGGACGGCTACGGTCGCATGCTCGGCCGACCCGCATCGACGCTGCTGCACTTGGGGCCCGGCCTGGCAAATGGGCTGGCCAACCTGCACAACGCGCGCCGCGCGCGCACGTCGATCCTCAACATCGTCGGCGATCACGCCAGCTGGCACCTCAAGTACGACGCGCCGCTGACCTCGGACATCGAATCGCTGGCACGGCCGGTCTCCGCCTGGTATCGCTCCGTGGCGCGCGCTGAGCACCTGTGGCAAGACACCTTGGACGGCATTCACGCCGCATTTGCGGCTCCGGGCGGCGTGGCCACGCTGGTGGTGCCTGTGGACTTCCAGCAAAGAGCGGCGCCTGACCAGTTACGGGCCGATGCGCTGCCAGCACCGGCGCCTGCCTTTGACGAAGCGCGCGTGGGTGAGGTGGAGGACGCCCTAAAGAGCGGCCGCGCCGTGGTGCTCCTGTTGGGCGACCGTGCCCTCAGCGAGCGCGGACAACTTGCGGCCGGGCGGATCGCGGCGACCACCGGTGCCCGGCTGTTCAGCGAAACATTCCCCGCCCGCACTGAACGGGGCGGCGGCCTGCCCGACATCGACCGCCTGCCCTACTTTCCCGAGGCAGCCATCGCAGGATTGAAGGATGCCGTCGTCGTGCTCGCCGGGGCTCTCGCGCCGGTTGCCTACTTCGGCTATGAGGGCCTGCCCAGTGAACTCGCCTCGGTCGACCAGTTGGTCACGCTGGCACTGCCTGGCGAAGCGGCCGATCTCGCGCTCGAACGCCTGGCCGAACGGCTGAACGCACCGCCGTTGCCGACACTACCTGCAACCGCGCTCTACAGCGTGCCAGACGGCCCGCTGACGCCGCAGGCGATCGGCAGGCTGCTGTCGAACGCCCTCCCCCCTGAGGCCATCGTATCGGTCGAAGGCGGCACCTGCGGCTACCCCTTCGTCACCGCGTCGGCACGGGCAGCCCATCACACCATCCTCACCAACACGGGCGGCGCAATCGGCCAAGGCCTGCCGGTCGCGCTGGGTGCCGCCGTGGCCTGCCCGGAACGACGCGTTTTCGCCTTGCAATCCGACGGCAGTGCGCAGTACACGATCCAGGCTCTGTGGACCATGGCGCGCGAGCGGTTACCGGTGGTGATGCTAATCGCCTCGAACCGCCGCTACGGCATCTTGCAGACCGAGCTCGGCCGCAACGGCATCGAGCCCGGTCAGCAGGCCCGCCGCTTGACGCTGCTGGACGACCCACCCTTCGACTGGCCCGCACTCGCGCAAGGCTATGGCGTGCCGGCGCTGATCGCCAGCACCACCGAAGAGCTGCGCCGCGCGCTGACGCAAGCCCTCCAGCACACCGACGGGCCGCTTCTGATCGAGATGCGCCTGGCCTGACAACCATTCCAAAACGAGGACACATGGACCTTCAACTCAAGGGCAAGTCCGCCATCATCACCGGCGGCAGCATGGGCATCGGCAAGGCGGCAGCGCTGGAACTCGCTCGTGAGGGCGTGAACGTCGCAATCTCCGCGCGCCGCATGAGCTTCCTCGAAGAGGCAGCGGCGGAACTGCAGCAGGCGCTGTCCGGCGTGAAGGGAGCAGGCCGAATCCTGCCGGTGGTGGTGGACACGACTGACATGGACGCAGTCAATGCCGCCATGGCCATCACTGCCGATGCCTTTGGCCGCATCGACATCCTCGTCAACGGCGCGGCCCATCCGGGTGGGCTGGTGCGCAGCGAGCTGGACCAGGCCGACCCGCAAGGCCTGCTGCAGGACATCGACATCAAGGTCGTCGGCTACTTCCGCTGCGCCAAGGCCGTCGCGCCCTACATGCGCCGCAACCGCTACGGCCGCATCATCAACATAGGCGGCCTAACCGGGCGCGGCAGCAAGCAAATCTCGGGCATGCGCAACCTCGCCATCGTGCACATGACCAAGACCTTGTCGGACCAGCTCGGCCCCGACGGCATTACCGTCAACACCATGCACCCGGGCGTCGTGGAGACGCCGCACATCCACGAGCTTTACGCCGTCGAAGCCAAGAAGCAAGGCCTGAGCCCTGACGAGATCGAAGCGAACTACGTCAAGGCGACGCCCATCCGACGGGTGCTACAGCCCGAAGAGATGGGCTGGCTGATCGCGTTCCTCGCATCCCCGCGTTCCGGCTGCATCACCGGCGAATCCCTGGGGTGTGACGGCGGCCTGACACGCGGCATCTTCCTCTGACCCAAGCCAGGGAATCAACATGGACTACACCATCATGGTCGCCACGGCGGGACAGGGCATCCTGCGCAGCAACGATGCCGGCGCGACATGGCATCGCCTGGGCCTGAAAGAAGCCATCGAGTTCGACGGCGTCGTGCGCGCCCTGGTGGTCGACCCCGTGCAGCCAGAACGGGTCTACGCAGGAGCAGACTGCGGCCTTTGCATCAGCGACGATGGCGGTGCGCACTGGCGACGCGCCGAAGGCGCGATCACCGGCATGACGGTCTGGTCCATCGCCATCGACCCAAGTCAGCCCGAGGTGCTGTATGCCGGCACCGGCGCACCATCCCGCGCCGCGCTCTTCAAGTCGGTCGATGCCGGTGAGACCTGGCAGCGCCTGCCCCCCGAGTTTCCCGAGTTCTGCCAGGGCGTCAACCGCCCGCGGCTGCTCACCATCTGCGTGAACCCTGAGGACAGCCAGGACGTGTGGTTCGGCGTCGAGGAGGGCGGCTGCTGGCGCAGCCGAGACGGCGGTCACCACTTCGTTCGCCTGGACGACCCGCGCCAGGCCATCCGCAGCTCCGACATCCACGCCATCAGCATCCTGCCGGCCAGCGCCGACGCACCGCGCACCTTCATCGTGCTGACGGTCAACGCGGTACACATCAGCCAGGACGACGGTCAGACCTGGGACTGGCAACTTTCCAAGCAGCGCTTCGATGGCCTGTACTACACGCGCACCGTCTTGCCGCTGCCGGACGCAGGCTCTTCGCTACTGATGGCCATCGGCGATGGAACCCCGGGCACCAAGACACGGATGTACCGCTCCAGCGATCGCGGCTATCACTGGACCGAGACGCAGCTGGAGGCTGCGCCCAACTCCACCTTCTGGGCTCTGGGCTGCCACACCGCCGATCCATCGCTTGTCTATGCGGGCACCAAGTACGGCGACCTCTACCGATCCCGCGATGGTGGCCTGAGCTGGCAGAAGGAGTGGCGCTCGTTCCCGGAGATCACGGCCGTGGCCTGGACCCCGGTGAAGGCGCCGCTGGTGGCGCACGCCCAATCCACGCACTGAACTCCGGATTGCCATGAAACCCACGTTCGAGATTTCGCCACTGGCGCCTGGACAACGTCCACCCACGCCGCGCATTAAGCGCACCCACGTCGCCCTGTACGTGCGCGACCCGATCGCATCGGGCCGCTGGTACGGCGAGGTGCTGGGTATGGAGCAGGTCGCCAGCGAGCCGCGCTGGACCTTCATGTCCTTCGGCCAGAAACACCATGACGTCGCGCTTATCAAGGCGCAGACCCCAGCCGAGCTGGGCACCATCGGCCTGCAGCACTACGGGCTGGAGATCGTCGGCGATCTCGACGAGCTGCGTCGCCTGTACGGAATGCTGCTGCGGCGCGGCGTGCCCATCGTCAAGATCACCGACCACAAGGTCGGGATCGGCGTGTACTTCACCGACCCCGACGGCAACCGCCTGGAGTTCTTCTGCGAGACAGAGGCGGACGACGCCAAGGGCAAACAGTTGATGACTCAATACAACGCAGCCAGCGATCCCATCCACCTCGATCCCCTGTTCGACTGACCCCTTCATCACAAACCCATCATGACCAAGGTTCCCAATTTCTACGGCTATCACATCCGCAAGTGGTACCTGCAGATCGAGGACACGCTGGCCGGCGAGACCGGCCAGGCCGCCGATGGTGCGCCGCTGCGCAAGATTGTCATCGCCGCGGCCATCCACAACCCCTATGCCGGCCGCTTCGAGCAGGATCTGTCCTCGTTCATCGAACCCTCGCCCCAGTTGGGCCTCGAGTTTGGCCGCCGCATCCGCGAGGCAGCGGCCGGCCAGGCCATTGAGAGCTACGGCAAGGCTTGCCTGGTGGGCATCGATGGCGAGTACGAGCATGGCAATGCCCTGCTGACCAACCCGGCAGCCAACCCGATCCGCGACGCCTTGGGAGGCGGCAAGTCCTGGGTGCCGTCAACCGGCAAGCGCGGCGGCCCCGGTACGGTGATCGACGTTCCCCTCGCACACAAGGATGCGCTCTACGTGCGCTCGCACTACGACACGGTGACTGCCATGTTCAACGACGCGCCCAACCGCGATGAGCTGCTGATCATCTGGGCCTTTGCCACACGCGGACGCCTCAATGCACGTCTGGGCGGCCTTAAGGCCGGCGAGATCAAAGGCCTGGACGGCCTCGTCTGAGACGAACGGAAGCACGCACATGGCCACACACGCACGCGAGGGTTGGATCCACAGCGACGGGCTGCGCCTGCGCTACGTGGAATGGGGCCCGACCGACGCGCCGGCCGTCGTGGCGCTGCACGGTCTGCGCAGCTTCGCCTACACGTGGGAGCCCGTGGCCCTGCCGCTGGCCGACCGTTTCCGCATCATCGCGCTGGATCAGCGCGGCCGAGGGGAAAGCGACTGGGACCCAGAACGCCGCTACTACACAGCAGACTATGTGCGTGACCTCGAAGCACTGGTGGATCGGCTAAGCCTGCCGCGTTTCGTGCTGCTGGGCCACTCGATGGGCGGCTCGAACGCTCTCGTCTACGCCGGCTCGCACGCCGAGCACCTGGCGGGTCTGGTCATCGAGGACATGGGGCCCGGGGCGTCTGCGGGCGGCGCGGGCGCGCAACGCATCCGCCGTGAGCTGCTAGCCACCCCCAGCCGCTTCGCCGGCTGGGACGAGGCCGCAGGCTTCTGGCGCAGCCAGCGCCCCAACGTGACCGACGCGGCCATTGCAGCACGGGTCAGGCATTCCATGAAGCAGGTGCGCGATGGCAGCGTCGTGTGGCGGCACGACGCCGAAGGCATCGCCGCGTCGCGGCTGGCAGCCACACCGCAGCAACTGGTAGACCTGTGGCCCCACGTGCTGTCGCTGCGCATACCGACGCTGCTGCTGCGCGGCGCTCGCTCAGATTTCCTCACCGCCGAGACGGCCAGTGCCATGGTGCAGCGCAATCCCGTCATCCGCCGCGTGGAAATTCCCGACGCCAGCCACTACGTGCACGACGACAACCTCCCCGCCTTCGAGGCCGCGTTGCAGGCCTATCTTTCTGACCCGGCCCTGGCCGCATGGGCAAAGGGTGGCGCACGATGAGCACGCCCCTGAGCGTGGCCATCGTCGGCGGAGGGCCCAATGGCATCGCGCTGGCCAACCTGTTGGGCGCGTACGGTGTTCGCACGGTCGTCGTCGAACGCGAAAGAGAGATCCTCGAGTACCCGCGCGCCGTGGGCATGGACGACGAGGCATTGCGCCTGTTGCAGACCGTGCAACTAGCCGAACCGCTGCTGCAGCACATGATTCCCAACGTGCCGCTGCGCATGTTCCGCGCAGATGGCCGCTGCTTTGCCGACATCCGTGCCTCCACGCGTGAGTTCGGTTGGTGGCGGCGCAACATCTTCATGCAGCAACTGGCAGAAAAGACGCTGCGACAGGGCTTGCAGCGCTACCCGCATGTCGAGCTGCGCCTGGGTCAGGAGGTCATTGGCTGCACGCAGAGCACGAACGGCGTCACGCTCCAGGTGCGCAACGCACAAGGTGAGACCTACCCCTTGCACTGCGACTACGCGGTGGCAGCCGACGGCGGCCGCAGCCCCATGCGCGAGATGCTCGGTGTGAAGCTGCTAGGCCGCACCCATGCGATCAAGTGGTTGGTTGTTGATGTACGCAACGCGCCAATAGACGCCCCCTACACCGCGCTGAACTGCGATCCGCGCCGGCCCAATGTCTGCATATACCTGCCCTACGGCTACCGGCGCTGGGAGTTCATGGTGTTTGCCGACGAAGACGAGCAGGCCATCGCAGCGCCCGAGTCCGTGCGCCGTCTGCTGGCCCCCTTCGTGGCCGACCCAACGGCCGTGGAGATCGTCCGAGCCCGCACCTACACCCATCACTCGCGTGTGGCCGACCGTTTCGTCGTGGGCCGCGTGGCGCTGATCGGCGATGCCGCCCACCTCTCGCCGCCGTGGATCGGCCAGGGGCTGAACGCTGGCCTGCGCGACGTCGGCAACCTCGCCTGGAAGCTCGCAGGCATCGTCAATGGGCAATTCCAGCCCGCCGTCCTGGAGACCTACCAGCAGGAGCGCCACCGCCATGCCCAGGCCATGATCGACCTGGCAGACGTCTTCGGCGCCATGCTGATGCCCACCCACCGTCTCAAGGCCTGGTGCCGCGATCGCTTCTTCTCCTTGGCGCGGCTGCTGCCAGGCGTAAAGGACTACGTGCTACAGATGCGCTTCAAACCGATGCCGCGGTACGAACAGGGCGTCGTCGTCCACCAGGCCGGCAGACCGATGGTCGGGCGCATGCTGATCCAGCCCGATGTCGAGGACGACCGGGGGCTGCGCCGCAAGCTCGACGACGTGATCGGACCCTGGTTCGCCGTGATCGGCTGGCAGACCGACCCACAGGCCTCCTTGTCAGAAACCGAGCGTGCCTTCTGGCACAGGCTCGGCGCTCATTTCATCCGCCTTGACCGCGCCCGAAGCGGCAGCGCGCCCGGTGCCCGCATCCGCTCGGCGCATGGCAGCACCTGCCTGGAGGACGTGGACAACCAATTCTCCGACTGGATCTGCGCGCATCCCGGTGAGGTGCTGGTGCTGCGACCAGACCGCTACATCGCGGCGCAGTGCACCGCCGCCGAGTGGCCGGCCGTGGCCCGGCAATTCCACGACTTCACCTGCGAACCCCGGCGCGACGAGCGCGCGGCGGCCTGACCCCACCATGTTCGTCGAACAACGCATCTATTCCCTGGTACCCGGGGGCACCGCCGAGTACATCCAGGTCTACGAGGCCTGTGGCCGCGCCGTCCAGGAACGCATCCTGGGGCCCATGCTCGGCTACTACACCCGCGACATCGGTGAACTCAACCAGTTGGTCTACTTCTGGCAATTCACATCGATGGACGAGAGAACGCGTCGCCGCAACGCACTGATGGCCGATGCCGAGTTCAAGGTGTTCCGCAGCAAGATCCGCCACCTCGTGGTCCGGCAGGAGAACACCTTGCTGGTCCCTGCATCGGCACCGCAGAAGGAAACGCCATGACGCAGACCCTGCCGTATGAGACCCTGTGCCAGTACATCGACGGCGAGTTCATCGGTGTCGGCAGCGGAGCATCGCAACCGGTGTTCAACCCTGCCGACGGCAGCCTGCTCGGCAGCCTGCCCAGTGGCAATGGGGATGACGTGACCCGAGCAATCGCCGCGGCGCAGCGCGCCTTCGGCAGCTGGCGCCATGAGTCTCCCCTCAGGCGCTCGGACATCCTGCGCCGTGCGGCGGCGCTGATGCGCGAGCGCGCTTCCGAGATCGGCCGAAACATCACGCTGGACCAGGGCAAGCCGCTGGCCGAGGCCATCGGCGAAGTCAACGGCAGCGCCGAGCATGCCGAGTGGCACGCCGAGGAAGGCCGCCGCATCTACGGCCGCGTGATCCCGCCGCGGCTGCCGGAGGTGCGCCAGCTCGTGGTGCGCGAACCCATCGGCGTGTGCGCGGCCATCTCGCCCTGGAACTTCCCCTTCAACCAGGCACTGCGCAAGGTCACGGCGGCGCTGGCCAGCGGATGCACCGTCGTGCTCAAAGGGCCGGCCGAAGCGCCCAGCGCGGTGTGCGCGCTGGCGCGTTTGTTCCACGACGCGGGCCTGCCACCCGGCTGCCTCAACGTGGTCTGGGGCCCGGCTGAGGCCATCTCGCAGCAGCTCATCGAGTCGCCCGTGGTGCGCATGCTGTCGTTCACCGGCTCCGTACCGGTGGGCAAGCACCTGGCCGCACTGGCGGGCCGTCACATGAAGCGAACGACCATGGAGCTCGGCGGTCACGCGCCCGTGATCGTCTGTGCAGATGCGGACGTGGAGCGTGCGGCCGACTTACTCGCCCCCTACAAGTTCCGCAACGCCGGGCAGGTGTGCGTCTCGCCCACCCGCTTCATGGTGCAACGGCCAGTGCTGGAGCGCTTCACCGAGCGCTTCCTGGAGCGTGTGCGCGCGGTGCGCGTCGGTCCTGGTCTGGAGCCTGGCGTCACCATGGGACCGGTGGCCAGTGAGCGCCGCCTGGGGGAGATGCAAGCTTTTGCCGACGATGCGCGTGCGACCGGCGGCGAACTCCTCACCGGCGGACGGCGAATCGGGACCTGCGGCAGCTTCTTCGAGCCCACTGTGGTGCTCAACCCCCGAGCGCAGAGCCGCCTGATGCGCGACGAGCCCTTCGGTCCGATGGCCGCCATCGTGCCCTTCGACGACCTCGACGAAGCCATTGCCCTCGCCAACAGTCTGCCTTTTGGCCTGGCGTCCTACGCCTTCACCCGTTCGGTCCACAACGCCCACCGAGTGGCCACGCTGATCGAGGCGGGGATGGTCAACATCAACCACTTCGGCATGGCACCGGCTGAGATCCCTTTCGGTGGCATCAAGGACAGCGGCTTCGGCAGCGAAGGCGGCACCGAGACGTTTGACAGCTACCTGGTCACGAAGTTCGTGACGCAGTTGAACTGAGCAAGGAAACGCCGTGACAAGACCCTTGACCCTGCTGATGTCGCAATGCTGGCTGAACGGGCGCTGGGCCGACGCCTCGAATGGCGCCACCTTGGCGGTGATAAACCCGGCCACCGGAGAGCAGGTGGGCCAGGTTCCCCGCATGGGTGTCGACGAGACGCGCCTGGCTATTGCAGCGGCGCAGCGCGCCCTGGGTCCCTGGCGCGAACGCGTCGCGGACGATCGTGCGCAGCTGCTGCGTCGGTGGTGCGAACTGGTGGTTGCCCACCAGGAAGAACTGGCGCTGATCATGACCCTCGAACAGGGCAAGCCGCTGACCGAGGCGCGCGGCGAAATCGCCTATGCGGCGTCCTACGTTGAGTGGTTCGCAGAAGAAGCGCGACGGGTGTACGGCGACGTCATCCCCTCACCATGGGGGGATCGCCAGCTCATCGCAGTGAAAGAAGCCGTGGGGGTGTGCGCCGCTATCACACCGTGGAATTTCCCGGCAGCGATGATCACCCGCAAGGTCGCGCCGGCACTGGCCGCGGGTTGCACGATCATCGTCAAGCCCGCCTCACAGACACCGCTGTCGGCCCTTGCGCTGGCACGACTGGCCGAGCGGGCGGGCATTCCAGGTGGCGTGCTGCAGGTGATTACCGGCAGCGCCGCCGCGATCGGCAGCGAACTCACGCGCAGCCCAGTGGTCCGCAAGCTGTCGTTCACCGGTTCGACGGAAGTGGGCCGTGAACTCGCCGCACAGTGCGCCCCAACGTTGAAGAAGCTGTCTCTCGAACTGGGCGGCAATGCGCCCTTCATCGTCTTCGACGACGCGGATCTCGACGCCGCAGTCCAGGGTGTCATCGCATCCAAGTACCGAAACACCGGGCAGACCTGCGTTTGCACGAATCGCATCCTGGTACAGGATGCAGTCGCCGACGCTTTCGCGGCCAAGCTGGCGCGCGCGGTGGAGGCGCTCAAGGTGGGCAATGGCGTCGAGGCCGATGTGACCCAGGGGCCGCTGATCGATGGCGCCGCGCTGGAGAAGGTGGAGGAGCTCGTCGCCGACGCAGTCGCGCATGGCGCGCGCGTGCTTGCCGGCGGCCGCCGGCACTCGCTGGGAGGATCCTTCTACGAACCGACGCTGCTCGCGGACGTGAGCCCGCGTGCAAGGCTCGCCACTGAAGAGATCTTCGGCCCGGTGGCGCCCCTGTTCCGCTTTGGCAGCGAGGACGAGGCGCTGCACATGGCCAACGACACCGAATTCGGCCTGGCGGCCTACTTCTACAGCCGCGACCTGGCGCGTGTATGGCGGGTCTCACGTCGACTGGAGTACGGCATGGTGGGCATCAACAGCGGCATCATCAGCACAGCTGTCGCACCGTTCGGCGGCATCAAGCAGAGCGGCTACGGCCGCGAAGGCTCCCGCCACGGCATCGACGAGTACATGCAGCTCAAGTACCTTTGCCTGGGCGTGGGCTGATTCCAGCGCCTGGCATCGGCAAGCACGCAACACCACAGCCGAGGAGCACCGCGCCTTGCGCGCCAGTCACGGTCCTTGTCCATGACCTGGCAAAGGCCAAGCGCCAGGTGACGACGTTTCAGGCCGCGACCTTGCGCACGCGCGATGCACCGCCCGCGCGGCGGGTCTGGGAAGGCAGTTCGCCGAACAGAGCCTGGTAATCAGCGGCGAAATGGCTGAGGTGGAAAAAACCCCAGCGCCCCGCCGCGTCGCCGATGGACAAGTCACCCGGCTGCGAGCCCAGCAGTTCACGACGCACGCCGTTCAGACGAATGCAACGGATGTAGTTCACCGGCGTCGTCTGTGTCACGGCGCGGAAGCTGTTCTGGACGGTACGGCGGCTGATCCTCAGCCGCTCACACAGATCGATGACCGACGGAGCCACCTGGCGCGCGCCGAGCGTCATCTGGTGACACTTCTCGACGATGTAGCTCCCGGGTGAGCTGGCATTGCGCTGGTCCCGGTCAAACTCCGGATCGGCGATCAGGCAGATCATCTCTTCCAGCAGGTCACGCTCCAGCTCTTCCTCCGCCTGGCCCTGCACCGCCCCTTGAACATCCTCGATGGAGCGTCCCAGCAACTGCAGCAGCCGTTGCCGGACCTGAGCCAGACGGCGCTCGGGCAGGCGCAACACAGGCTGGCGCAACCATTGCCGGCTCTCGCCGCTCCAAGGCGACTCTTCCAGTGTCTGCATGAAGGTCTCCCGATCGAACGTGATCGAGAGCAGATCCATGCCCTGCGGCATGTGGAACAGGAACTCGTCCCCCCCTCCGAGGATGAAGATGCTGGAGTCGTCCGCCTCTCGGCCCTGCAGGCAGGCCGATCCGGGCGAGGACAGCGGCAGCGCGAAACACACGCGGTCCTTCGGGGCCTGCCCGTGCTGCACCAGGCGCTGGTTGAGACGCTCTCTGAAAAACTGAAAACGGGTCCCTTCGATCTGGCACAGCGAGCTGCGCACCAAACCGGGCGAGAGCTGGCTGTAGGTCTGCTCCCAGGCGTGCACCGATGCCGCATGCAGGTGCACATCCTCGAAATGTTCGACGGTCAAGTCCATGGCGATAGATCTCCGCAAATCCCGCCAATAGGGATTGCAAGAAGTGTGCGCTACGGTCCGGATCCGCGAACGCGAGGAAACCCGGCCCTACCACAACCGCCGCCCGGAACTGCTGATTTGGGCTAACGATTGGACGACCACCGGGCCTGAAATGGCACCCGGGCCGATCAGCGCTACAGCCTGTTGCAAGGTTGAAGCCAGCCCGCTCCTCCCTCTTCTCGCCGGGCAAGCATGAACAACTCTCTACAACACTTCATCGACGGCGCTGCGGTCGCAGCGTCCGACGGAGCCCTCATGGGACTGGTCAACCCCGTCGACGAGCAACCGTACGCCAGCGCCGCACGCGGCACTGCGGCCGACGTGGACCGGGCCGTGCGGGCGGCTCATCGCGAGCTCAAGCAAGGTCCCTGGCGCAAGCTTTCCGGGATGCAACGCGGCCAGCTGCTGAACAAGCTGGCCGATCTGGTGCTGCGCGACAGTGACGCCCTGGCGGACATGGATGCCAACGCCATCGGACGCTCGCCGATGGAGCCGCGCATGATGGACGTGCCCAACGCGGTGGCCAACCTGCGCGCAGCAGCCGGATGGGCCAACGCGCTGGAGGGACGCACCATCCCCAATGGCGGCTACATGGGCATGCCCACGCTGTCGTATACGGTGCGCGAGCCCGTCGGCGTCGTCGGCGCCATCGTGCCGTGGAACTCGCCGCTCATGATCACCACGTGGAAGGTGGCGGCCCTGCTCGCGGCAGGATGCACCGTGGTGATCAAGCCGGCTGAGGAGACCCCGCAGTCGGCACTGCATCTGGCAGCACTGTGCAAGGAAGCGGGCTTCCCCGACGGCGTCGTCAACGTGGTGACGGGTTTCGGCGAGGTCGTGGGCCAGGCCTTGTGCGAGCACCCGATGGTCGACAAGATCAGCTTCACCGGCAGTCCAGAAGCCGGACGCCAGATCCAGCGCATTGCCGGCCCGTTGTTCAAGCGGGTCGCCCTCGAACTGGGCGGCAAGAGCCCGCAGATCGTCTTCGATGATGCATCCTTTGACGATGCAGTGCGCGGCTGCGCTGCCGGCATCTTCGTCAACCAGGGCCAGGTGTGCGCCGCAGGCTCACGCATCCTCGTACAGAAGGGAATCGCGGCGCGCTTTGCCGCCGCGCTGGCCGAGGCGGCGAAGTCGACGCCGGTGGGCGACCCGCGCCAACCCGGAATCCGCATGGGTCCCCTGGCGAAGAAGGCGCAGCAGGAGCGCGTCAATCGCTATATCGAGTCGGGCATCCGCGAGGGCGCCACGCTGCTGGCCGGGGGCGTGACTTCGCCGGGCAAGGGCTTCTTCGTGCGGCCGACGATCTTCGCCGGTGCCAGCAACACGATGACGATCGCGCGTGAAGAGATCTTTGGCCCGGTGGGCACTGTCATCGAATTCGAGACAGAGGCGCAGGCCATCGAGCTCGCCAACGATTCGCGCTACGGATTGGCAGCCACTGTGTGGACCACCGACCTCGCACGCGCCCACAAGGTGGCGCAGCAGCTGGAGGTTGGCGCCGTTGGCGTGAACTGCTGGAGCCCGCTGGACGCCAACCTGCCCTGGGGCGGCCTCAAGACCAGCGGCATCGGCCGCGAGGGCGGCATCTCCGGAGCGCTTGCCTACACGGAAGAAAAAGTCATCACGGTCCTGCTGACGTGAGTCCCACCCTCGCCATGAACCACCCTGCCCTCGACCTGATCCTGCAGCGCACCTCGGTCAATCACTTCGACCAGTCATTCGCCGTCGACGACACGACGCTGACCGAATTGGTTCGCTATGCCTGCCAGGCGCCCAGCGCTTACAACTTCCAGAACTGGCGCTTCATTGCCGTTCGCTCTGCCGCCGAGAAAGCGCGTCTATGCGAGATGGCCTACGGACAGCGCAAGGTGCAGGAATCCTCTGCCACCTTCATCGTGTGCGGCAGATTGCGGCCCCACCTCGGTGTGCGTGACGTTATGAAATCTTTCCAGGACACCGGCCATGTCGACGCCGAGACGGTCGAGGCCATGGTCGACGGCGCCATGCAGGCCTACGCAGACGATGCCCAGATGCAGCGCGACGAGGCGATCCGATCTGCCTCGATGGCCGCCATGACGCTGATGATCGCAGCCCAGGCCATGGGCCTGGTCAGCGGACCCATGATCGGCTTCGACCCTGACCAGGTGCGCGCCGGCTTCGGCCTCGACGACAACGAGCTTCCCGCACTGCTCGTGACCATCGGGCGCCTGGCGCCTGGCAACTGGCCACGCAAGCCTCGGCGCCCCACTGCCGACGTTCTGACCATCGTCTAGGCCCTGTGCCCATGACGCCTCTCGCTTCCCACATCGGAGATCCCATGCCTCTGCACGCACACCTGTGCCCGGCCGGCCGCGGCTTCACGCGCCTGGCCCTCCTCACGGCCCTCCTCTGGGGCGGCCACTTGGCCACCGCGGCCGACCTGTCCCAACTGGACAAGCTCACGCCGTCTGGCGCGACGAAGGAAGCCAGCAGCGACGGCGCCATACCGGCATGGGAAGGCGCCGTCGCGCCGCTGCCAGGCTACGAGTGGGGCAAGCTGCGCCGCGATCACTGGAGGTTCAAGGACGACAAGCCGCTGTACAGCATCGATGCGACAACGGCCGACAAGTACGCCGACAAGCTCTCGGCCGGCCAGTTGGCGGTGCTCAAGCAGATCAAGGGCTACCGCATGGACGTCTATCCGTCGCGGCGCACCTGTGGCGTGCCCGACTTCGTCGCCGCGAACACGCGGAAGAACATTGGCACCGCGAAGGTGGCTGCCGACGGATGGAGTCTGAAGGAGGCCACCGTGCCCGGCTATCCCTTTGCGCTGCCCGCCAACGGCGTGGAGGCGATGTGGAACGCCAAGATGCGCTATCGAGGCGTGGGCATCGACTACAAAAAGACCGTCACCGCCGTGTCGCCGCGCCGAGGCAGTACGGAATGGATCCGCGCCGACTCCGAGCAGACGCTGTTCATCCCCACGGGGGCCAAGGGGTCCCACGCGCTGTCGTCTTATCCGCCGGTGGAGTTCTATGTCTACTTCGGCTACAGCGCCCCTGCCGCCCTGGCAGGCCAAGCCTTGGCAATCACACAGTACCTCAACCAGGCCGAGAACGAGACCTTCTACTACTTCCCCGGCCAGCGGCGTGTGCGGCGTATGCCCACCTACTCGCACGACTCACCGCAGATAGGCATGGAGAACCAGTACACGCTGGACGAGCCGAACGTCTTCAACGGCGCGCTCGACCGCTTCGACTGGAAGCTGGTGGGCAAGAAGGAAATGATCATCCCGTACAACAACTTCGGCGGCCACGACTTCAAGGCCAAGTTCGAGGATGTGGCGGGCAACGACTTCATCGCCCCCAGTCACAGGCGCTACGAGTTGCATAGGGTGTGGGTCATCGAGGCTACCGTCAAGGCCGGCATGCGCCACTCCGCGCCCAAGCGCACGATCTACCTCGACGAGGACAGCTGGGCGCCGGTGATGATGGACGACTTCGACGGGCAGGGAAAGCTTGCCAAGCTGCGCGAAGGTTTCACCATCCCGGTCTACGAGACTGGCACCTGCGACGTCATGGCGATGGTCCAGTACAACGTGGCCGAGGGACGCTACGTCTTCGACACGCACACGGTGGGGACCGGCGCGGATGTGCGCTGGGTTACGGAACCCAACGGCCCCAGGTTCAAGGCGGCCTTCTTCACCAACGACAACCTGCGCGCGATCAGCGAGCGCTGAGCCACGGTGGGGAAGATCAACATGAACAAGACCTCTTCACTGCGCCTGCGGGCGACGGTCTCGGCCATCGGTGCACTGGTGGGCGGCGGCGCTCAGGCATTCACCTTCGAGCTGAATGGCGCGCGGGGCAATCTCGACTCGACAGTCACCGTCGGTACGGGCATCCGGCTCAAGAATCCCGATTGCACCCTCATTGTGGCGGGAGCCACCGGTAGCGGCGCACCTGCGGGCTGCCTGGCGACGACCTCTGCGCTGGGCGACCAAGGCAATCTCAACTATGGCAAGGGAGATCCTTTCACCACCTACATCAAGGGCAGCCACGAGCTGCTGCTCAAGATGCCAGAGGACTTCACCTTCCTCGGCCGCGTGAACTGGGTCAAGGACTTCTCTTCAACCTCCACCACCGGATTCGTCAGCGCGACCACACCGCCGGCGCTGACCGATGGCCTTGCCAACGACGCCCGCAAGGACTTGCGCTTCAAGGCTCGGCTGTTGGACTTCTGGGTGAGCAAGAGCTTCCAGATCGGAGACCAGCAGGCGCGCGTACGCGTCGGCAACCAGGTCATCAGTTGGGGCGAGAGCCTGTTCATACCGGGCGGCATCAACAGCACGAATGCCGTGGATGTGATGCGCCTGTCTCAGCCAGGCACGCAGCTCAAGGAGGCATTCCTGCCCGCCCCCATCGTCAGTGTCAGTTCCGGGCTGGGCCACGGGCTGAACGCAGAGGCCTATGTGCAGGCGCGCTGGAACGGCAACTACCTGCCACCCTCGGGCAGTTACTGGTCGGTTGCCAACGGCATGGGCACCGGACACGACGCCTACGGCCTGACGCAAGCCAAGCCAGGCAATGGCGGCCAGTGGGGCGCCTCGCTGCGCTGGCAGCCGGAAGGCACCCAGCTCAACCTTGGTGCCTACGCGATGGCGTATCACGACAAGGCGCCGAACTTCAGCGTGAACGCTGGCGGCCCCGGCGTGAGTGGCTGGGCCTTCGCGAAGGATCGCCGACTCTACGGTCTGAGCGCCAATCTGCCGCTGGGTGACTGGGCGATCGGCACCGAGCTCTCCTACCGCCCCAAGGACGCCGTGTCACTGAACTCCGCCGTCAGCGGCTGCGCGTCACAGAACGGCAACTGCTGGGTCGATGAAAAGCGCTACCAGTGGCACCTGACCGGCATGCTGAGCATCACGCCCAATACCGCCGGTTATGTGCTCAGGGCGCTGGGTGCCGATACGGCCACGCTGATGGCCGAGGCTGTCGCGATTCGGTATCCGCACCTGCAGCCAGCCTACGGCGGTGATCCCGTCTCGGCAGGCGCATGGGGCTGGGGCCAGGAGTACGACCCCGCAGCCACGCCGCAATCCACGGGAACGAAGAATTCCTGGGGCTACAACTTCGACTTCAGCTGGACCTATGACGGTACCTTGATTCCAGGCTGGCAGGTGACGCCGGAGATCTTCTACTTCCAGGCGGTCAAGGGCCGGACGCCCAACGCCGTGGGCCTGTTCATGGAGGGCGCCAAGTCGGTGAACTTCATCCTGAACTTCGTTCAGAACCCGGCCAACTGGCAGGCCTCGGTCAACTTCGCGCACTTCTTCGGCGGCAGTCGTGTCTTTGATCAGCCGCTTCGCGACCGCGACTTCGTGGGCCTGACGGTCTCGCGCAACTTCTGAGACCTCCGTGGCCAACGATGCTGCATCCCGGGCCGAGAGCATAGCCGACCGGCACCGGGATGCAGTCCTGTCACCGAACGCCGAGTTCATGCACTCCAGACCTCCCGACACTCTGCTGACCCGCGCCGTGGCACGCGTCGAGACACTCGTCTTCGACAAGCGGCGAGGAATTCTTCTCCTGCTCGCCCTGCTTACCGCTGTGCTGGGGTGGTTCGCGGCACAACTGCGCATGGACGCTGGCTTCGAGAAGCAGATGCCCATCGGGCACGAGTACATCGCGACCTTCCAGAAGTACCGAGATGACGTCCTGGGTGCCAACCGGCTGACCGTCGTCGTCAAGGCGCGCCGCGGCGACATCTGGAATGCCGCGGCGCTGAAGCGCCTCTACGACGTGACGCAGGCAGTGGGCTACCTGCCCAACGTCGAGCGCCTCGGCGTGCAGTCGCTGTGGACGCCCAACAGCTTCGTCAACGAGATCACCGAGGAAGGCTTCCGCGCCGACCCATTGATCGACGGCACCATCACGCCAGATGCGCTCAAGCCTGACACCATCGCCAGCATCCGCCAGGCCACAAGCCAGGGCGGCTTTGTAGGTACGCTGGTATCGCGCGACGAGACGAGCGCGATGGTGAGCGCCGAATTGCTGGAGTACGACGCTACGGGCACGAAGCTGGACTACATCGCCTACAACCGGCTGCTGGAAACACAACTGCGCGACAAATTCGAGGACGCCGACTTCGAGATACAGATCATCGGCTTTGCCAAACAGATCGGCGACATCGCCGACGGTGCCCGGTCCGTCCTGAAGTTCTGTGGCGTCGCCTTGCTGCTGACAGCGCTGGCCGTCTATTGGTACTGCCATTCGATCCGATTCACGCTGTTGCCCATCGCCTGCTCGCTGACCTCGCTGGTGTGGCAGTTCGGCACCCTGCGCCTGCTGGGTTTCGGGCTCGACCCGCTGGGCGTGCTGGTGCCCTTCCTCGTCTTCGCCATCGGCGTCTCGCACGGTGTCCAGCAGATCAACTACATCGTGCGTGAGATCGCCAACGGCCGCAGCAGCTTCGACGCCTGCCGCGACAGCTTCTCGGGCCTCCTGATCCCGGGGACGCTGGCGCTCGTGACGGCCTTTGTGTCCTTCATCACCCTGCTTCTGATCCCGATCCCGATGGTGCGTGAGCTGGCCATCACCGCGTCCCTCGGCGTGGCCTACAAGATCGTGACCAACCTGGTCATGCTGCCCATTGCGGCGTCCTACTTCGCAGTCGACAAGAGCTACGCGGACAAGGCCGTGATCAAGCGAGAGCGTCGGGCTGGCTGGCTGCGGATGCTGGCCCGACTCGCGGAGCCGCGTCGGGCCCTCGTCGTCGTGGCCATCTCCGCAGGCGTATTCGTGACCGCCGCCTGGCAGAGTCGCGACCGGGTGGTGGGCACGCTGCAACCCGGCGCACCGGAGCTGCGGGCCGATGCCCGGTTCAATCGCGATGCGGTTTCGATCTCCGGCAGTTACGACATCGGTCTCGACTGGCTGACCGTCATTTTCGAGGCGCCCCCGGACAGTTGCGAGAACGTCAACGTCGGCCTCTACCAGGACCGCTTCCAATGGGCCATGCAGCCCGTGGCTGGCGTGCTGTCAATCAATTCGTATGCGGGCCAGTTGCGCCTTTTCAACGAGGGCTACAACGAAGGCAATCCGAAGATGAATGCAGTGCCCATCGACGCCGGCAACTACGCCGCCTTGTCCACCGAGATCGCGCGCATCCGCGGTCTCATGCGCAAGGACTGCAGCATGACGGCCGTGCACCTGTTCCTGACCGATCACAAAGCCACCACCATCCAACGCGTGATCGACGCGGTGAAGGCCTTCCGCGAGGCGCATCCCTTGCCGGGGGTCACCATCCGCCTGGCCTCGGGCAACGCCGGCATCCTCGCGGCAATCGACGACGAGGTCGAGAAGAGCGAGTTGCCCATGATGCTGTACGTCTACGCGGCGATCGTCGTCCTCGTGTTCCTCGTCTATCGCGACTGGCGCGCGGTGGTCGCCTGCTGCCTGCCGCTGACCGTGGGCACGTTCATCGGCTACTGGTTCATGAAGGAACTGCAGATCGGCCTGACTGTCGCCACGCTTCCCGTGATGGTGCTGGCGGTGGGCATCGGTGTGGACTATGCCTTCTACATCTACAACCGACTGCTGGTGCATCTCGCCGGCGGGCAGACCATCGTTCAGGCGATCGAGCACGCCATCCTGGAGGTCGGCATGGCCACGATCTTCACAGCCATCACACTGGCCGTAGGCGTGGCGACCTGGTCGTTCTCGTCACTCAAGTTCCAGGCCGACATGGGCAAGCTCCTGGCCTTCATGTTCATGGTGAACATGGTCATGGCCATGACCACCCTGCCCGCCATCGCCGTTCTGCTCGAACGCCGGTTTCCGCGCCGCCAGCCGGTGCGTGCCACCGGGCTACAGCATCACTGACACCATGAACAAGCACGCAAGACTCCTCTGCCTGGCTACCGCGGCAGTCAGCCTGGCGGCGGTCGCTGCCGCCGCAGCTGGCTCGGCGACACCGGCCTTACCGACCCACCCCATCGTCGAGGCGGCAGCGCGCGTGCCACAAGCAGCGCAGGCCGGGCTGCTAGCCAGCGCCAGAGCCGGCGACAGGCTGGTCGCGGTCGGCGAGCGCGGCATCATCCTGCTATCAGATGACCACGGGCAGCACTTTCGCCAGGCGCGCCAGGTGCCGCTGGATGTCACGCTCACGTCCGTGAGCTTCGCCGATGAGCGCCACGGCTGGGCCGTCGGCCAGTGGGGCGCGGTATTGGCGACCGACGATGGTGGCGAGACCTGGCAGCTCCGGCGCAAGGACACCCAAAATGACCGGCCGCTGTTCGGCGTGCATTTTTTTGACACCCGCCAAGGTGTTGCAGTCGGCTTGTGGTCCCTGGTATTGGTGACTGAGGACGGTGGCGTCAACTGGCGGGAGGTGAAGTTGCCACCGCCTGACGGCGCCAAGAAGGCGGACCTGAACCTGCTGGGCCTGTTTGCAGACGAGCACGGGCGCGTCTACGCAGCTGCCGAGCGCGGCATGGTGCTGCGCTCGGAGGACCGGGGCGGGACGTGGAGCTATGCCGCCACGGGCTACCGCGGGTCGTTCTGGACCGGCCTGGCATTGCCTGACGGTGTGCTGCTTGCGGGGGGCCTGCGCGGCTCGCTCTACCGCAGCATCGACGACGGTCGCACGTGGGAGCGAGTGGAAACGGGAAGCAGGTCGTCCCTGACCGCAATGACGGGACGCGGCCAGACCGTCGTGGTGGTCGGCCTAGATGGACTCGTTCTGCGCAGCTCCGATGCGGGTGCCACGTTTCACCGTGAGGTTCGGGCCGACCACGCGGCGCTGACGGGGGTGATGCTCACTGCACGCCAAAAGCCGGTCTACTTGTCGCGCCAAGGTGTGGTGGCTGAGCCGTCGGCCTCAGGGTCGAACTGAACCCGCCGCTCCAGTGAATTGGGCGCCTGCCGTGCTGACCATCGACCTCGATGCCCTGGCCGACAACTGGCGCACGCTGTCGCGGCTCTGCGCACCTGCCCGCTGTGCGGCTGTCGTCAAGGCCGACGCTTACGGCCTGGGCGCCACGCCGGTTGTCCGCTGCTTGCTGAACGCGGGATGCCGCGAGTTCTTCGTCTCCCTGCTCGACGAGGGCGTTCGTCTGCGCGAGTCGGTGGCCGACGCCTGGCCACGCGGGGCGCATTTGTACGTACTCCACGGCACGCCCGGAGGCGCTGAGTCGGACTGCCTTGCCTATGGCTTCGTGCCCGTGCTCAACACCAAGGGGCAGGTCGAGCGATGGCAGGCGCTCGCGCGACGGCAAGGGCGCCCACAGCCAGCGGCTCTGCAGGTCGACACCGCCATGACGCGGCTGGGCCTGCCTCCATCGACGTTGACGCGCATGCTGGAAGCGCGCGAAGGACTGTCGGGCGTCACCACCACGCTGGTCATGAGCCAACTCATCAATGCCCACAAACCTCAGCATCCCGCCAATCGACGTCAACTCGAACTGTTCCGGCGCTGGCGCCAACGCTTCCCCTCGGCGAAGGGCAGCCTGGCGGACTCCTCGGGCATCTTTCTCGGGCACGACTTCCATTTCGACGTCGTGCGCGCCGGAACCGCGCTGTATGGCGTGGCTCCGGCAGCCGGCATGCCGACCCCGATGCGGCAGGTCGTGCAGGTAAAGGCGCGCCTGCTGCAGTGCCGGGAGGTCTCGACCGGCGAAGGCACGGGCGATCAGGGTCCCTGGCGTGCGACCCGCCCCACCCGACTCGCGACCCTTTCATTGGGCCCAGTGGGCGACTACCTGGGCGGCGAGCCGCAAGGCCGGCTGCGCGTCGCCGGTCGGGCCCTGCCGCTGGTGAGCCGACCCTCGCAACACACCGCCGTCGTGGATGCAACCGAGATGGACGCGGCGCATTTGGCCATCGGCGCACTGCTCGATCTCGTTGACGAAGTACAAGACATCAACGCATTTGCCGAGGCGACACAGACCACCGCCTTTGACGTGCTGACCAGCCTAGGCAGCCACTACCGTCGGCAATACCAAGGCAAGCTCCCACTCTGATCCCGCTCGAACGCCCCATAGCCGCCTTGCCTCCTGCAACAAACCAGAACATCCGATGAACTCGCCAATGACACCAGACTCCGAAAAGTACCCCAACAGCATGCGCTGGCTTCATTGGCTGCGGGCGGCCGTGATCCTGGGCACCCTGACGGTCGGCATCGTGATGGTGAACCTGCCCGACGATCTGCCGACAAAGTTTGAGTCGCTCTATCCCAACCACAAGCAGTTCGGTGTGCTCGCGCTGGTGCTTGCCCTCGCGCAGGGCCTGCTGCGTCTTCGCCACCAGCTACCAGCCCCCCCCTCCGGTCTGGCAGGCTGGGAACGTTCACTGTCGAAGCTCGCACACCGTGCGCTGTACGTGCTGATGATCGTCGTGCCGCTGATGGGCTACTCGATGTCTAGCACTTTCACGCAGAGCGACGGCGTACCCTTCTTCTTCCTGGGCAATCTGCCCGAATTGCTGCCCAAGAACGACAAATGGTTCGAGGTCTTCCAGCTTCTGCACCGCGTGCTGGCCTACACCCTGCTGGCTCTCGTCGCGCTGCACGTGGCCGGCGCGCTGAAGCACCGTTTCCTCGACAAGGGCGGCAAGACCGACGTGCTTGGCCGCATGCTCTGAGCGTCGCCGCCGGTGAGCGACGAGCATTCCCCTAGGGAAGATGATGGAGGGACTTCGGGAGCCCTCGTTCGATTCTTCGGAAGACGGCACGTCGGGGTTCGGATGCTGCCGCCCTTCTTGTCCATGCACTCGCTGAAGGCCTGCCGATTCGGGCTACCTGCGCCGTTGGGGTGCGCGACACCATGGCGATGCACCAACCCAACAACGTGAGCGAGGTACGTCGTGATCGAAACCGAACTTGAAACCCTGAACTTTTCCGACGCACCGAAGATGGTGTCGGCCACCTTTCCCGGCCCGAAGTCGGCCGCTGCACTGGAGCAGTCCGCCCAAACGGAATCGATGGCGCGCGGAGGCGGCCGCATGCCCATGGTGATGGACCGCGCGCTTGGTGCGACCTTCAAGGATCCTGACGGCAACACCTTCATCGACCTGTCAGCTGGTGTGGGCGTGAGCAGCGTCGGCCGCTGCCATCCGCGTGTGGTCGCAGCGATTCGTGCCCAGTCCGAGTCGCTGATGCACTCGATGGAGGTCAACAGCACCAAGCGCACCGAGCTGGCCGCAAAGATCTCGGAAATCGCGCCGGACGGCCTGCGCGGCAACTGCATCACCTACTTCGCCCAGAGCGGAAGTGACGCGCTGGAGGCCGCGGTGAAGTTTGCCCGTCGCGTCACCGGCAGGCATCAGATCATCGCTTTCCATGGCGCGTACCACGGCATATGGCATGCCTCGGGCTCGCTGACCACCGGGACAAACTACCGCAAGGGCTTCGGGCCGTTCATGGCCGGGGTGATCCACGCACCCTACCCCTATGCCTATCGCTTCCCCTTCGACACCACTCACAAGAGTGCCGAGCAAATCGCAGGCGAATACGTCGACTACTTGCTCAACACGCCCTACACGGCAGCCGACGACGTGGCTGCTGTCATCGTGGAGCCCGTGCAGGGCGAAGGCGGCTATGTGCCGCCGTCACCTGAGTTTCTGCAACTGCTGCGCAAGGCTTGCGACAAGAGCGGCGCGCTGCTGATCGTGGATGAGGTGCAGGCCGGTGCTGGTCGGACTGGGAAGATGTGGGCTGTCGAGCATTCCAGCGTCAAGCCGGACATGATGACTTTCGGCAAAGGCGTCGGTGGCGATGTGCCAATGGCCGGGCTGGTGATGCGCAAGGACCTTGCCGCCAAGATTCCTGATGGGTGCGCGCCCAACACCTTTGCCGCGAACTCGGTTTCGGCCGCGGTAGCGCTGACCAACATTGCCATCCTGCAGGATCCGGCGCTCGACTTGCTGAACCGCGCCCGCACAATGGGAGAAGAGGTTCAGGAATACATCCGCGGCTTCGATAGCCCCTGGGTCGGGGAAGTGCGCGGCCGAGGTCTGATGATCGGCATCGAATTGGTGGAGAACCGCGCCACGAGGGAGCCGCTCAATGGTGCGCGTTTGGGCCAGCTGATGAACTACGTCACGAGCCACGGCGTGCTGATGATTCCCTGCGGACGCTACACCAACGTCATGCGCGTCATGCCGTCGTTGACGATTCCGCGAAAGCTGCTGTTCAAGGCGCTTGACGTCTTTGGTGAAGGTCTCAGAAGCCTGTAGCAGGTACGTTGCGCGCACCGGCGCGCATACGCATCGCGCCGATGCATCTCCAGGATCGGCGGGTATGGCAAGCACCACATGCCGCCCAGCCCGTGCAAGCCAAGCTGTTGCGCAACTGCGCCACGCGACAGCACCGCCTGGCGACGCCCGAGATCCGCCTCGTCCCCCCGGGTGCCACCGGGTGAAGCTTCCGCTGGAAGAACACCCCGCGGGAAGCCATGTGCGCCCATGGGCTTCCCGCGCCCCCGGCAACACCGACTGTTGACAAATACCGATCTGCGCGGCGACCGGCAGTGACGTGCACCGCGTCTTAGCCCCAAAGCGCTATGGGAGTGAGAGAAGCCGTTGAGCAATATTGCTCAAGACATCTTTACAAAACATAACCTCCAATCGATTGCTAGGTAAAGTTTCGGCCCTGCTCCCCCCGCGCACCCGCTGCGCGTCGGGCCGCTGATGTCTGCATGACGCAGGTCTGCCACATGGCGCCATGCAGTTCTCCATGCCCAGCCTCGAAACATCTTTCGACACACCATGAACCACTGGACCCTAAAGAAGAAGCTCTTTGCGACCTTCGCCTGCCTGTTGGCCGTCGCAGGCCTTCTGATCGCCATTGCACTCGTGAACACGCACCGGCTGCTGGACACGGTCAAGTGGAACAACCACACCTACGAGGTGTTGTCGGAGTCGGAGACGCTGCTGCTGAGCATGGTGAACATCGAAACCGGCCTGCGTGGGTTCGTGGCGAGCGGAAACGACAAATTCCTCGAACCCTTCAACATGGGCAAGAAGGCGTTTTCGGAGCACTTCGACAAGGTCAAGTCGCTGACCTCCGACAACCCCACCCAGCAGGGGCGCCTGACGCAGCTGATGAACCATCACAAGGCCTTCCTCGAGGTGGCCGACGGGCTCGCGGCCAAGCGGCGTGAAGTCACCGAAGGCAAGCTGCCACCCGAGGCCCTCTTCAAGGAGTTTGAGCAGGGCAAGGACAAGTCGTCGATGGATGCGTTCCGCGCTGGCATCGCCGAGTTCGCTCAAGCCGAATCAAGCCTACTGTCCCAGCGCTCCCAACAGCTCGCCGACTCCAGCAACAGCACTACCGCCACGCTTGTTTTTGGCGGCCTCGCTCTGTGCGGCCTCGCGGTCGTGCTGGGCGTGCTGCTGACGCGCAACCTCTTCGCACAGCTGGGGGCCGAGCCCGGACTGGCCGTGGCCGTGGCCGAGCGCGTCGCGCGCGGCGACCTGAGCGTCGACGTGGGCCTCAAGACAGCCGATACCTCTAGCCTGATGGCAAACCTGGCCAAGATGCAGACCAGCCTTGCGCAAGTGGTCGCCAATGTGCGCCAGAACTCGGAAAGCGTGGCCACGGCCAGCGCGCAGATCGCCCAGGGCAACCAGGATCTTTCCAGCCGCACTGAGCAGCAGGCCAGTGCGCTGCAGCAGACCGCCGCCACGATGGAAGAGCTCGGCACCACGGTGCGCCACAACGCCGATAGCGCACGGCAGGCCAACCAGTTGGCCCAGAGCGCCTCGGCTGTTGCCGCGGAAGGCGGCGAGGTGGTCGGCAAGGTCGTAAACACGATGCAAGGCATCAGCGACAGCAGCCGCAAGATCGGCGACATCATCGGCGTTATCGACGGCATTGCCTTCCAGACCAACATCCTGGCGCTCAATGCTGCCGTCGAAGCGGCCCGCGCCGGCGAGCAGGGTCGCGGCTTCGCCGTAGTCGCCTCCGAAGTGCGCAGCCTCGCGCAGCGCAGTGCCGAGGCGGCCAAGGAAATCAAGACCCTGATCGGGCGCAGCGTTGAGCAGGTGGAACAGGGGACGCTACTGGTCGACCAAGCTGGCAAGACGATGGGTGACATTGTTGGCTCCATCCAGCGCGTCAGCGACATCGTGGCCGAGATCACCTCCGCCAGCGCCGAGCAGAGCACGGGCGTGCAACAAGTTGGCGAAGCCGTCAGCGCGATGGACCAGGCCACTCAGCAGAACGCGGCGTTGGTCGAGGAAAGCGCTGCGGCCGCGGAAAGCCGTAAGCGTCGCCTCACCACCCTCTTGACCTAGACGTCGAGGACGTGGCGCAGCAGTTCGAAGCCGACGCGCCAGTTGCGGCCGTCCATGGCTTGCAAGGTCGCGGTGCGACGGTTGACGCG
>NZ_JAJTWU010000003.1 GCF_021353265.1 Pelomonas cellulosilytica | reverse complement strand
GCCTGCCCTCCAGAACTCCCAGAAATCAATAGTCATTGAATTTGATTCTGGGAGTTCTGACCATCGGCATTCACCCCGCATCACCAGTGTTCATGCGGGTTGTGAGCGTTTTGCAGGGCCGACTACTTATGGGTGAATATTCTAGCCGAGGTTGGACTTGAGTTCGGTGGATTGGTTGGGCGCCGGCGATCCACAAGACGAACTCGCTGTCATAGCCTCGCGACCGTGCGATCTACGGAACAAATGCACGACTAGCAACAGTCCGCCAAAGAACAGTAATGAGCTGACGGGTTCTGGTACTGAGGGCGGCCCAAAGACCAAGGATAGGGGCGCGTCAAGGCGGCCCGACTCAGGAGGTACAAATTCATCGATCAAGACTCCAGTATCGCCGTCATACCTTAATATATTGTTATTGTTATTGCCCGCTATATAGATATTTCCATCCGGACCGAAGACTAAATCCGGTATTGAAACCACTCCAGCTCCGACAAAGAGACTCTTGAACGCCCCTGTTTGTCCGTTGTAGCGAAGTATTCCAAAAGGATTGCCATTCTGAGGATTTGAGTCGGCAACATACAGATCGCCGTCCGGCCCGAACGCAAAACCGGATGGGTTTGCAAGCGCACCCGAGGTGATAAAGTCTCCGAGGAAAGATCCTGTTGAGGCGTCAAAGCCAAATAGTCCTGGATGCCCCCTGGAAGCGCCATTGGTTACATACAGATTGCCATTCGCGCCGATTTTAAGCATGCGCAAATCGGTTAATTCTGGCGAGCTAAAGGATTGCAAGAATTTGCCTTGTGCACTGAAGCGCAAGACAACACTGCCTCCACTTAACGCAAAAAGACTACCGTCCTTGCCAAATGCGAGATGTGAGGGGTTTGTTACTGCAGCAAACTTTCCCAGCAACTGCCCTGAGGCACTGTCAAATCGCAGAACCGCGTTGTCTCCATAGCTAGAGACATACAACTCGTTGTCAGAGCCAAACGCGATGCCTTGCGCAATACCTGGGACCACTGCAAAATAGGCAGTTCCGGACGGCTGATTGGCCGACGGCGCAGGAGCTCCAGTACTTCCATCGTAACGATTTACGGTACCCGATAAGCCATCTACGAACAAGTCAAACGCATTGCAGTTTGGCGGCATGATCAGCGCCATCAAAGTAGTGATTCTTAAAATCAAAACTGCAATCGGAATAGCCCCAACGCGGCGCGTAGACATGCGAGCTCCTTTATATCGAGGTTGACCTCCCAATGTCGACGCTCATCCTCTGATCTTCCAAATAGACTTTGGGCGCTGTAAATGGGCTTGCCTATCCCTAACTGTTGGGTCCCATGTGATCATGTTCCTGTTCGCAGCTGGGCCCTGTTCAAAGTCAGGTGACCTTGCACCGGTCATGCTGCTCAGAAGGTCGACTGAGAATGGGTAGCGACGCGACGGACGGCTCGTTCAGCCAAAAATAGTTGGCCCAGCGCCAAAGTTGGAGAGGTTGGGCAGCACGATCTGACGTTCCGTGAGGCTCAGTCCCATCCAGGTGCCGAGGCTGTTGGCCAGCTGGGTCACGCCGATGCCCGGGAGCAGGCGTCCCGAGCCGACGTCGGTGGTGGTGCCCAGCGCGGTGACCGGAAAGTCGCCGTAGATCTTCTTGCCCTTGACCGCGCCGCCGACGACGAAGTGGTGGCTACCCCAGCCGTGGTCGGAGCCGTCACCGTTGCTGACCAACGTGCGGCCGAAGTCGCTTGCGGTGAACAGAGTGACATTGTTGACCATGCCGACACCTTGGAGGGCGCTCATAAACCAGTCAATGGACTGGGCCACGCGCGCCATGTTGGCGGGCTGGTCGCGCATCTGGAAAGCGTGGGCATCGAAGCCGCTGACAGTGATCATGAATACCTGCCGCTGCAGGCCCAGCCGGGGCGCTGCGGCCACCATTTGGGCTACGACGCGCAGTTGCTTGGCCAAGGGTTCATTCGCCAGGTTCAGCGTGCTGCCATCGGGCAGCGTCACGGCGACATTGGGCAGCACCGCGACACCCGATGCGGCCAATGCGGGTTGAAGGGTGCTCGTGGTGGTCAGCGAGCGCTGCACGACCTTGAGGTATTCCGCCTGGAAATCATTAGGGCTGCTCGTGCTGGCCAGCATGCTCCTCAGTGCGCCGGGCACCGCAGTGCTGCCCGCATGGGTGCCGTCCATCGCCGGGTTGATGGCGACCGGGCCGTTCATCCCCAACTGGTACTGGTTGACCTTGGAGCCGCTAAGGAAAACGGCGTTGCCATTGGTGGAAATGGCGGTGAAGACGGGCTGCTGGTTAGCGGCCATTAGCACGTCGCCCATGCGGCCGCCCCAGCCGGTGGGCGCGCCTTCCGGCTGGAGGGACTGCCACATCGCCTGCTGGTCGTTGTGCGAGTACAGCTTGGAGGGCAGGCCGACTCCGGCGGCGTACTCGGCCTTGGTTATGGGGCGAACCAGCGTGCCGACGTTGGCGATGACGGCGCACTGCCCGGCCTCGTAGCGGGCCAGCAGCGGCGCGAGTTCCTGCGGCATGCCGAAGCTGCGGCCGCTGGCTTGCCCCGCGGCGGTCATGCCGACGAGCTTGTTGGTGGGCACGGCAAGCTCGCGTCGTGCCGCGGCGTAGCTGGTGTAGTTGGTGCTGTCGGTGGGAACGATCCAGTTGTGGCTGTCGTTGCCGCCTTGCATGAACAGGCAGACGATGGCCTTGTAGCCGTCGTTGGTGGTGGCCGCGGCCGCCTGGCTTGAGGCCAGTGCTCCGATACCAGCCAGATGCATGGCCAGCGGGGTGCCAAAGCGGCCGAGGCCGGACGCCGCCAGGCCGCCCGCGGCAGTTAGAAAGGAACGTCGAGAAGTGTTGGTGGCCATGGCAATCAGGGTTGGAAGACGAACTCTGGGGAGGCGAGGGTGAGGAACAGCGCGGCCTGCGCGCGCCGCTTGGCGGCATCGGTGCCGGTGATGTTGATCTGGGACATGATGTCCAGGATCTGTTGCCGCAGCGCGGGCGTCATGCGCCCGCCCAGCAGCATCAGGTTGAGGTGGTCAGGCAAAGTGGCGAGGTTCGTGTAGCTGGCCATCCCGATTTGATTGGCGTACGTGCTCGAAACATCGCTGTTAGTGCCGACGCCGGTCGTCACGAGGTTTTCCACCGCATTGAGCCAGATCGCCACCGTGGATTCATTGACGATCTGGAACTCGGGTGCCGTAGCGCCGCGCGTGCTGAAAGCGGTATTGGGCGGGATGTAGCCAGGGCGGACGTAGCCGAATACGGAGGGCGCGAACAGGGCACGTTGACCTTGCGACTCAAGCGTATCCTGCATCAAGTACTGGCCGCTGACGGATTGGGCGCCCATGGCGCGCATCCAGTGTGCCAGCCGCAGCACCGGCTCCCGCAGCTTGCCGAAGTCGGCCGTCGGGGTGCTGCGTGCTTCGGTGTCGAGAAGGATGGCTTTCACCACGGCACCCAGGTCGCCGCGCACGCCCTGTCCGTTGTTGTTGAACACGGTGGCGACGCGATTGATGTACGCCGGGCTGGGGTTGCTCGTGACGAGGTGCTGGATGAGCTGGCGGGTGACGAACGGGCCGACGTTGGGATGGTTGAACAGAGCGTCGAGCGCAGCCTTGAGGTCGGACTGTGCAGTGCTGCCGCCCGGCAGCGTGACGGCCCAGGACTTGCCGGTGAACAGCCGCTTCTCGGCGGTGGAGTGCTGGCCCGGGTAGGCCTTCATCGGCAGGAAGTCGATTTGGTAGTCGTTGGCGGCGGTGACGCTTGGCGTGCTGTACCGGAAGGTGCTTTCGTTCAACTGCGCGTCGGGGTAGGCCCAACTCCAGCCGGTGAACACCTTGGCCATGGCCATTACGTCGGCGGTGGTGTACGTCTCGATCGGGTTGCCGTTGGCGTCGCGCTTCAGGGAGCCATCATTGTTGAGTTCGTACAGGCCGATGGAGAACAGCTGCATGATCTCGCGGGCGAAGTTCTCGTCGGGCATGCGGCCGGTCGCCGGATCTTCCTTGCGGTTGCGCATGTGCGAGAGGTAGATGCCCATGCTTGGCGTCAGCGCCATGTCCTCCAGAAGATTGCGGTAGTTGCCGAACGCATGCTTGTGCAGTAGGTCGACGTACTGCGCATAGGCGCGGCCGTGGGCGTAGAGGTTGAGATCCGCCTGCGACACCATGAAGATTTGGTGGAGGGCGAATGCCACGCGCTGACGCAACTGGTCCGGGGCGCGCGCGGCGCGTTCCCAGAACTTTTGTGAGACCCAGAACGGGGTGTAGTTGGCCCCTTTCGGGCGATAGGCGTCTCCGAGTGCGTACTTGGCCTGGACGTGATCGAAGAAGTCGCGTGTGTAGGGCAGCGTGAGCTGGGCCGTGATCCAGCTGGAATAGCCATCCTTGACGACCTTGTTGACGTCGTCCGCCGTGGGGCCAAAACTGGCCTGTTCCAGGAAACGGACGGCGTCGACCTTGGCGCCCCATTGCGTATCGACGGCGCTGCCAGGCCAGGTGAGCCTCAGCGCACTGTCGACAAAGAGGTCTCCCTGGCCGGGAATGGTGTCGACGCCATCGAAGGCGAGGCTGCGCGGACCGCGGTCAACGACGGAACCGCTGATGGTCGGGAGGATTGTCCATACGCCGTCGCTCAGCGCAATGATGTGCAGGTTACGGTCGACGCCATCGACCGCCCCGTCATTGGTGAAGACGAGATCGAGCTTCGAGCCAGCCTTGAGCGTGGGCGTCGTGAACTTGTAGTCGTCCGGTGTGGTGGACTTGACCTCCACGGTGCCGACCACCTGGCCATCGATGCGCAGCGTCATCATGGCGCCGACGCCTCCCGCCACGTCAGCGCGTGCGCGGACGGTGAGCACAGGAGACGGAGCATCGGTGCCGGCAAACGCCTGCGCGGTTGGGATGACTTCGGTTGCCGACACGTCGGCTGCCGCGCTGCTAACGCCGGTGTCGATCGGCGTTGCTGCCGTGGTGTTCGGGGTGCCGGCAGCGCCGTTGTCGGCGCTTCCGGTGGTGGGTGTTGGTGCGGCAGCGATCGTGGGCGCCGAGGTCGCGCCACCGGCGCTGCCTCCGCCGCCGCAAGCGGTGAGCGAAGCTGTCGTGGCGGCCACAATCAATGAGATGACTAGGCGCGAGGCGGTGTGCAGTGGTTGCATGGGTGAGGATGGGGCACGAGGAACAACGGTGTGCGCCACATAGAGCGGGCAGCGGACTGGGCAGCGAGCCAGTGCGATCAATGTAGGCGATGGGCCCTGTAACGTGTTGGGGCGCGAGGCATGCGATGTGATGGGAATCACGGGCCCAAGAAGGGTTACACCACGACACGCGACACCACTAATCCACGGGATGCGCGGAGCCCCTCAGCTGCGGGCTTTGGGAGCCGGAATACGTCACGCATAGAGGAGAATCCCGAATGATTTCGAAGCACGGGGATATCGAGTGAAAGTTCTTGTGACAGGCGCAGCCGGCTTCATCGGCATGCACGTGAGTCAACTGCTGTTGGCACGTGGTGATCAAGTTGTTGGGCTGGACAACCTCAACGACTACTACTCGCCACAGCTCAAAAATGACCGGCTCGCGAGGCTGCAGGCGAAGCCGGGTTTCACGTTCGTCAAGATGGACGTGGCCGACCGCGAAGGCGTGGCCAAGCTTTTTGCGGAGCACCGCTTTGACCGCGTTGTCCATTTGGCCGCTCAGGCCGGTGTGCGCTACTCCATCGAGAACCCGCACGCCTACATCGACAGCAACATCGTCGGTTTCACGAACATCCTCGAAGGCTGCCGCCATAACGGCGTGGAGCACCTGGCCTACGCGTCTAGCTCCAGCGTCTACGGCGGCAACACGCTGATGCCGTTCTCAGAGCATCACAGCGTGGACCATCCGATCAGTCTGTACGCCGCGACGAAGAAGGCGAACGAGCTGATGGCGCACACCTACTCGCACCTTTTTGGGTTGCCAACGACGGGCCTGCGCTTCTTCACGGTTTACGGGCCATGGGGCCGGCCCGACATGGCGCTCTTCCTGTTCACCAAGGCCACCATCGAGGGGCGCCCCATCAACGTGTTCAACCACGGCAAGATGATTCGCGACTTCACTTACATCGACGACATCGCCGAAGGTGTCGTTCGGGTGCTGGATCGCGCGGCGACAGCCGATCCAGGCTACGACCCGGATCAGGCCGACCCCGCACGGTCGAGCGCGCCGTATCGCGTGTTCAACATCGGCAACCACGCGCCCATTCAGCTGATGAGCTTTATCCAAGCCATCGAGCAGGCCGTGGGTCGGGAGGCCGTGAAGAACTTCATGCCGCTTCAGGATGGCGACGTGCCGGCTACGCACGCGGATGTGGAAGAACTGGCCGCGTGGACGGGCTTTCGGCCTGCCATGCCAGTACCAGAAGGCATCCAGCGCTTTGTCGCCTGGTATCGGGACTACTACAAGGTCTGACCTCCACGGCGCTGTCACGCCCCTGAGTTACAAACGCGTGAACCGATTCTGAGCAAGGACACAGCATGAAAGTCACCGCCATCGGCACCGGTTACGTCGGTCTTGTCACCGGCGCCTGCCTGGCCGAGATGGGCAACCACGTGGTTTGCCTGGATGTGAACCCCGAGAAGATCCGCATCCTCAATGACGGTGAGATCCCCATCCACGAGCCTGGCCTGCTCGAAGTGGTGCGTCGCAACGTCGCCGCTGGCCGTCTGCAGTTCACGACCGACGTGGACATGGCGGTAAAGCACGGCACCATTCTCTTCATCGGTGTCGGTACGCCTCCGGATGAGGACGGCTCGGCCGACCTGCAATATGTTGTGGCTGCCGCGCGCTCCATCGGCCAGCGCATGACGGATTACAAGGTCATCGTCGACAAGAGCACGGTGCCGGTTGGCACGGCCGACAAGGTGCGCGCTGCGGTCAAGGAAGAGCTGGTGAAGCGCGGGCTGGGCGACATGGCCTATGCGGTGGTCTCCAACCCCGAGTTCCTGAAGGAAGGGGCGGCGGTCGACGACTTCATGAAGCCTGACCGCATCATCGTGGGCTCGGACGACGAGCAGGCGACGCTGCTGATGCGCGCGCTCTATGCGCCGTTCAACCGCACGCAAGACCGCATGCTGGTCATGGATGTGCGCAGCGCCGAGTTCACGAAGTACGCCGCCAACGCGATGCTGGCCACGCGTATCAGCTTCATGAACGAGCTGGCGCTGTTGGCAGAGAAGGTCGGCGCCGACATCGAGCTGGTGCGCCGCGGCATTGGCAGCGATCCGCGCATCGGCTACCAGTTCCTGTACGCAGGCGCGGGCTACGGTGGCTCCTGCTTCCCGAAGGATGTGAAGGCGCTGGTCAAGGCAGCGTCGGATGCCGGCATCCCGCTGAAGGTGCTGACGGCCGTGGAAGAGGCCAACGAGCGCCAGAAGCGTGTGCTGGTGGACAAGGTGGTGGAACGCTTCGGCGATGATCTCAAGGGTCGGCGCTTCGCGATCTGGGGCCTGGCCTTCAAGCCCAACACCGACGACATGCGCGAGGCGCCTTCGCTGGTCATCATCGACGAGCTCACGAAGCGCGGCGCGACGCTGGCCGCCTATGACCCGGTTTCCATGCCCGAGACGGCCCGCGTGCTCGGCGCCCGTGACGACGTGACTCTCGTGCAGCGCGCCGAGGCAGCACTGCAAGGCGCCGATGCACTGCTGATCGTGACCGAGTGGAAAGAGTTCCGCACGCCCGACTTCGACGGCATCAAGGCCGCGCTGAAGGCGCCGGTCGTCTTCGATGGCCGCAACCTCTACGAACCCAAGCTGATGAAGACGCTCGGCATCGAGCATCACGGCATCGGCCGCCCAGCGGCGTCTTGAGCCGCGCAGTCGGCTTGAACTTTGCTTGTCTCCTGAGCGTTCCAACGAATAACCGAGTACTGCATATGACCAAAGCAATGATCCTGGCCGCCGGCCAAGGCACCCGCGTCCGTCCGTTGACCAAGTTCACGCCCAAGCCGATGGTGCCCATCCTCGGCAAGCCGGTGATGGAGTACCTCGTCGAACTGCTCGCGCAGCATGGCGTGAAGCAGATCATGGTGAACGTGGCCTTCCTGCACTGGAAGATCGAAAACTACTTCGGCAACGGCCAGCGCTGGGGCGTCGAGCTGGGCTACTCCTACGAGGGAGTGCGCGAGCAGGGTGAGGTGGTGTGCAAGCCGGTCGGCTCCGCCGGCGGCATGCGCAAGATCCAGGACTTCGGCGGCTTCTTCGACGAGACCTTCCTGGTGCTGTGCGGTGACGCCATCATCGACATGGACATCACAGCTGCCATCGCCGAGCACAAGGCCAAGGGCGCTATCGCCACCGTTGTGACGCTGGACGTGCCTCGCGAGGACACCAAGAACTACGGCATCGTCGTGGCGGATCCGGATGGCCGCGTGACGTCCTTCCAGGAGAAGCCCAAGCCCGCCGAGGCGCTGAGCACGCTGGCTTCGACCGGCATCTACATTTTCGAGCCCGAGGTGCTGGACCTGATCCCGCCGGGCAAGGAGTTCGACATCGGCAGCCAGTTGTTCCCGCTGCTCGTGGAGAAGGGCCTGCCGTTTTACGCGCAAAACCGTCCGTTCAACTGGATCGACATCGGTCGCCTGACCGACTACTGGGCCGTCACCCAGCGCGTGCTGGCCGGTGAGGTGGCGCAAATGCACGTGCCGGGGCGCCAGGTGCGTCCGCAGGTGTGGACCGGCCTGAACACGTCCGTCGATTGGGACTCGGTGCATATCGAGGGCCCGGTCTACATCGGCTCCAACGTTTGCATCGAGAAGGGCGCCCGCGTCATTGGCCCGACGTGGATCGGCCATGGCTCGCACCTGCGCGCGGGCTGCACGGTCGAGCGTTCGGTCCTGTTCGAACACACGCGCGTCGGCGAAGGCATGACGGTGAGCGAGATGGTGATGTCGCCCCAGTACTGCGTGAACCGCGCCGGCGAGGTGAGCTACGTGGGCGACGAGGCCCGGCCGTTGCGCTGGGGCGATGCCCGCGCCTGATCGCAGCTCACGCAGCGAAGCAAAACGCCCTCCGTTGGAGGGCGTTTTGCATGGAGCAGGTGGTGTCAGGCGAAGGTCTTCGCGTCTGCCAGCAGGGGTGCGGCCACATCCTTGGCCGACAGCTGCGGAGCGACGCCCAGGAGCCGGTCCAGAGGCCAGTCGATACCGACAGCGGGGTCATCCCAACGTACGGCGCCTTCGCATTCCGGGGCGTAGCGGCCGCTGGTCTTGTAGAGGAAGTCGGCCGTCTCACTGAGGACGACGAATCCGTGAGCGAAGCCCGGCGGAATCCACAGCTGGCGCTGGTTCTCGGCGGTCAGCTCCACGCCGACCCATTTGCCGAAATTGGCGCTGGAGCGGCGCATGTCGACAGCCACGTCAAAGACGGCGCCGTTGACGCAACGCACCAGCTTGCCCTGCGCATGCGGATCGAGCTGGTAGTGCAGGCCACGCAGCACGCCACGCGACGAGCGGGAGTGGTTGTCCTGCACGAAGTGCACGTCGTAGCCCAGGCCTTCGTTGAAACGGGCTTCGTTCCAGCTTTCGGTGAAGAAGCCACGCGCGTCGCCGAAGACCTTGGGCTCGACGATGAGCACTTCCGGCAGCGCCGTGGGGGTCAGCTTCAACAGCATGTCAGAAGGCCTTCTCGGTCAGCAGCTTCTGCAGGTACTGGCCATAGCCGTTCTTGGCCAACGGCTTGGCGAGCACCTCCAGCTGTGCGGCATCGATCCAGCCGGCACGGTAGGCGATTTCCTCCGGGCAGGCGACCTTGAGGCCCTGGCGCTTTTCCAGCGTGGCGATGAACTGGCCGGCTTCGAGCAGGCTGTCGTGGGTGCCGGTGTCCAGCCAGGCGTAGCCGCGGCCCATGATCTCGACGCTGAGCTGACCTTGTTTCAGGTACTGCGCATTGACGTCGGTGATCTCGAGCTCGCCGCGCGGGCTGGGCTTGATGTTCGCCGCGATGTCGCAGACCTGCTCGTCGTAGAAGTACAGCCCCGTGACAGCGTAGTTGCTCTTGGGCGCCTTGGGCTTTTCTTCGATCGACAGCGCGCGTTGCTGCGCGTCGAACTCGACGACGCCGTAGCGTTCCGGGTCGTGCACGTGATAAGCAAACACGCTCGCGCCAGTGGTCTGGTTCGTCGCGTTGTGCAGCAGGGCGGCGAAGTCGTGCCCGTAGTAGATGTTGTCGCCGAGCACCAGCGCGCTGGGCGCGCCGCCAATGAACTCGCGGCCGAGGATGAAGGCCTGGGCGAGGCCGTCGGGACTCGGCTGCACGCAGTAGCTGATGTTCAGCCCCCAGCGGGCGCCGTCGCCCAACAGGGCTTCGAAGCGCGGCGTGTCCTGCGGCGTGCTGATGACGAGGATGTCACGGATCCCAGCCAGCATCAGGGTGCTCAGTGGGTAGTACACCATCGGCTTGTCGTAGACCGGCAGCAACTGCTTGCTGACAGCCAGCGTGGCAGGGTGCAGGCGGGTGCCGGAACCCCCGGCGAGGATGATGCCCTTGCGGTTCTTCATGGCAGGCCTTTCAGAGGATCTCGGTAAGCATGCGTTCGACGCCCTGTTGCCAGGTGGGCAGCGCCAGGCCGAAGCGCTGCTGCAGCTTGCCGGTTGACAGGCGGGAGTTCAGCGGGCGTTTGGCGGGCGTGGGGTAGTCGCTGGTGGGGATGGGCAGGACCTGGTCCGTGGCCACCTTCACAGGCTTCCCTTGCGCGCGTGCGAATTCGATGACGAAGCGGGCGTACTCATGCCAGCTCGTCTCTCCGCCGGCCACCGCGTGATAGGTGCCGGTCAGGGCCGGATTTACGCGGGCGGCGCGCAGCATGTGGGCCGTCAGGTCGGCCAGCAGGTCCGCGCCGGTCGGCGCACCGATCTGGTCGGCGATGACCTTCAGCTGGTCGCGCTCAGCGGCCAGCCGCAGCATGGTCTTGGCGAAGTTGCCGCCCCGAGCCGCATAAACCCAACTGGTGCGCAGAACCAGGTGCTGGCAGCCACTGGCGCGGATGGCGTCCTCGCCTTCGGCCTTGGTCGCACCGTAGACGCTCAGCGGCGCGATGGGGGCTTCCTCGTCACGCGGCTGGTCACCGCTGCCGTCGAAGACGTAGTCGGTGGAGTAGTGCACGAACAGCGCGCCCAGGCGCTTGGCCTCAATGGCGAGCAGGGCGGGCGTCTTGGCGTTGATCTGGCGCGCAAGCTCCGGCTCGCTCTCGGCCTTGTCGACGGCAGTGTGGGCCGCGGCATTGACGATTACCTGAGGCGCGATGGCCTGCACGCGGGCGAGCAGCTTCTCGGGCTGCGTGAAGTCGCCGCCGTCGTCGAAGTCCAGCGCAACGACGTCGCCTAAGGGGGCCAGCGAGCGCTGCAGTTCCCAGCCGACCTGGCCGCCTTTGCCGAGCAGAAGAATCTTCATGGCTCAGCCGTTGTATTGCTTGGAGACCCAGTCCTTGTAGGCGCCGCTCTGGACGCGGGCGACCCACTCGGGATGGTCGAGGTACCACTGCACGGTTTTGCGGATGCCGGTCTCGAAGGTCTCGGCCGGGCGCCAGCCCAGTTCGCGCTCGATCTTGCGGGCGTCGATGGCGTAACGGCGATCGTGGCCCGGGCGGTCTTTCACGTAGGTGATCAGGCGAGAGTAGGGGCCTTCGGCCGAGGGCTTGAGCTCGTCAAGCAGCGCGCAGACCGTCTTGACGATGTCGATGTTGGCCTTCTCGTTCCAGCCGCCGATGTTGTAGGTCTCGCCCAGCTTGCCGCCGGCCAGCACGGCGCGGATGCCGCTGCAGTGGTCGGTCACGAACAGCCAGTCACGGATCTGCTGACCATCGCCGTAGACGGGCAGTGGCTTGCCGGCCAGTGCGTTGACGATCATCAGCGGGATCAGCTTCTCAGGGAAGTGATAGGGCCCGTAGTTGTTGGAGCAGTTGGTCGTGACGACAGGCAGCCCGTAGGTGTGATGCCAGGCGCGCACGAGATGGTCGCTGGCGGCCTTGCTGGCCGAGTAGGGACTGTTAGGCTCGTAGGGGTTGGTCTCGGCGAAGGGCGGGTCGGCCGGCGTCAAGGAACCGTAGACCTCGTCGGTCGAGACATGGTGGAAGCGAAACGCAGCCTTGGCGTCACCTTCGAGCGCGCCCCAGTAGGCCCGGGCGGCTTCCAGCAGCGTGAAGGTGCCGTCCACGTTGGTCTTGATGAAGGCGCCCGGCCCGTGGATGGATCGGTCCACATGGCTCTCCGCCGCGAAGTGGACGATGGCACGCGGCTTGTGCGCCGACAGCAGCGTGTCGACGAGGGCGCGATCGCAGATGTCGCCCTTGACGAAGATGTGGCGGGCGTCGCCATCGAGAGAGGCCAGGTTCTCGGGGTTACCGGCGTAGGTCAGTGCGTCGAGATTGACGACGGGTTCATCGGACTGGCGCAGCCAGTCCAGCACGAAGTTGCTGCCGATGAAGCCGGCGCCGCCGGTGACGAGGATGGTCATGGTTCAGGTCCTGCCGTAGGTATCTTCAAAACGGACGATGTCGTCCTCGCCGAGGTAGGAGCCGGACTGGACCTCGATGATCTCCAGCGGCACCTTGCCCGGGTTGGCCAGACGGTGAGTCTGGCCCAGAGGGATGTAGGTCGACTGGTTTTCGGTCAGCAGGATGGTCTTGTCGCCGTTGACGATCTCGGCGGTGCCACTGACGACGATCCAGTGCTCGGCGCGGTGGTGGTGCATCTGCAGGCTCAAGGAAGCACCGGGCTTGACCATGATGCGCTTGACCTGGTGGCGCGGACCGTTGTCGATGCTGTCGTACCAGCCCCAGGGGCGATGGACCTTGCGGTGCAAAGCCTGTTCGCCGCGCTGCTCCGCGCCCAGGCGGTTGACGATCTGCTTGACCTCTTGACTGCGGGCGCGGTCGCTCACTAGCACCGCGTCCGCCGTCTCGACGACAACGATATCGGTCAGGCCCACAACACCCACCAAGCGGCTGGTTGCATGCACCAGCGTGTTCCTGCTGTCGGCGATCAGCGCATCGCCAACGAAGGCGTTGCCGGCCTCGTCCTTCTCGGCGACCTGCCAGACGGCCTCCCAGGCGCCGAGGTCGTTCCAGCCGGCATCCAGCGCCACCATTCGCAGCGGGATGTCCGTGCCGGGGCAGCGCTCCATGACGGCGTAGTCCACGGACTCACTAGGCACCGCCGCGAATTCGGCCTTGCCCGGGCGCACAAACTTGTCATCGGTCTTGCGGGCGTCCCAGGCAGCGCGAGTGGCGGCCAGGATGTCCGGGCGGAAGCGCTCCAGCGCCTTCACCCAGACACTGGCACGCAGGACGAACATGCCGCTGTTCCAGTAGTAGCCACCCTCGGCAAGGTAGCGCTGTGCGGTCTCGAGGTTGGGCTTCTCGACGAACTGGGCCACGGCCAAACCGCCGGCCTCGGCCTGGGTTCGGACATAGCCGTAGCCGGTTTCGGGCCGGTCGGGTGTGATGCCCAGAATGGTGATGGCGCCTTCAGCGGCGATGCGAACAGCGTCCTGCAGCGCAGCCTTGAAGGCCGCGGCGTCGGTCACGGTCTGGTCCGCCGGCGTGACGACGAGGACCGGATCGTCGCCGCCTTCGAGCGCCGCCAGCGCGGCCAGCGTCAGCGCCGGCGCCGTGTTTCGGCCCTTCGGCTCCAGCAGCACGCTGCTGGGCTCCTGGCGGATTTCGCGCAGCTGATCCAGCACGAGGAAGCGGTGCTCGTCATTGCCGACGATGCAGGGCGCGCTCACATCGAAATCGGGCGCAGCCAGATCGGCCAGACGGCGCGCCGCCAACTGGAACAGGCTTTCGTTGCCGGACAGCACGAGGAATTGCTTGGGATAACCAGCGCGCGACAGCGGCCACAGGCGAGTGCCTGAACCGCCGGCCATGATGACGGGCAGGATCGAAGTCTTGTCGGAAGGCATCAAGCTTCTGCTTTTCTTCAGTTGAAACCTTGAGGATTTGTGTGTTGCCACCGCCAGCTGTCCTCGCACATGCGAGCCAGATTCAACTTGGCCTCCCAGCCAAGCAACTCGCGAGCCAGTGCCGGGTCTGCCCAGCAGGCCGCCACGTCACCGGCGCGGCGGGCGACAATCTCGTAGGGGATGCTGCGGCCGCTGGCCGCCTCATAGGCGCGGACGAGGTCCAGAACGCTGTAGCCCTGGCCCGTGCCGAGGTTGACCGTCAGCGAGCCAGCATTGTCGAGGAGCCAGCGCAGCGCGGCGACATGGCCTTCGGCGAGGTCGGTGACGTGGATATAGTCCCGTACGCCGGTGCCGTCCGGAGTCGGGTAGTCGTCCCCGAAAACCGATAGCTTGGCGCGACGGCCGACGGCGACCTGGGCGACGTAGGGCATTAGATTGTTCGGTGTACCGCGCGGGTCTTCGCCGATACGACCACTTTCATGCGCCCCGACGGGGTTGAAGTAACGCAGGCAGGCCGTCTGCCAGCTCGGGTCGGCCACGCCTATGTCGCGCAGGATCTGCTCGCCCATCAGCTTGGTTGCGCCATAGGGGTTGGTGGCGGACGTGGCGGCATCCTCGCGCAGGGGCAACTGCTCGGGTGCGCCGTAGACCGTAGCGCTAGAGCTGAAGACGATGCGGGAGCAGCCGTGGCGCTTCATCGTCTCGCAGGTGTTGACCAGGCCGCCCAGGTTGTTGCGGTAGTAGGCCAACGGCTGATTGACAGATTCGCCGACGGCCTTGAAGGCGGCGAAGTGAACGACCGCGGCGGGGCGGTGGCGGTCGAAGACCTCGTTCATGCGAGCGCTGTCGCAGACGTCGCCGGTTTCAAACTCGATCGCTGCCGGAGCGAGCTCTGCCAGCCGCTCCAGTACCTTGGGCGAACTGTTGGAGAAGTTGTCGATGCCGACGACGCGGAAGCCGGCGTGCTGGAGAGCCAGCCAGGTGTGGGAGGCGATGTAGCCGGTGGCACCAGTGAGGAGGACGACGGTCATCAGTAAAGGATTGCTTGCCCGTTGCAGCCGTAGCTGCTGGCGTTGAAGACGTATTGCGGCACGCTGTTGTCGCGGTTCACGTGGTCGTACTGGCACGACAGGATCAGCGACCGCGAGAAGGCCCAGCGCAAGCCCAAGCCGTAGGAGTCGGTGTTGTCAATGGCATCCGGTACGACAGCGCCCGTCGAACTGGTGCGCCGCCCTTTACGGCTGCTCGCATTGGCGTTCAGACTGATCTTGCCGGTCACCTCGTAATTGCTGGTGAGCTGCCACGATGTGTAAACGCGATTCAGGTCGGCACTGCGAACAACGCTCTCTTGACCGGTATCGCGAGAGTACTGGAGGCTGAGTTGCAGTTTGCGGGAGACGTCCCAGTTCCAGCCCACCGAACCGGTCGTGCCGCTGAAGTCGCGCAAAATATCGTCTAGCGAGTTCTTCGTTCGGCTGCGGCTGATGCGGGTGTTCACGGTGCTGTGGCCACCGACAGCCCAGCGCGTCGTGAAGTCAACGTCGTTGCGAGAGTAGTCGTTGGGTTGGGAAACAACCACCAACTGCGGTTTGGTGGGGTCTAAAGGATCAGGTTGCAGTGCCACGCCCACCGGATATCGCGGGTTCTGGCCTTTGGTGTGGCGCACCGCCAAGCCCAGCTTCACATTTCCGGCTGGCGTCGCGTAGAGGCCCAATGAGCCAGTATCCTGCCGGTAGACAAAGCGGTCGTACTCCTCCGCCGAGAAGTTGCGGCTTCGATGGTTCCAGCCTGCTTCCAGTATGTACCGCGTCGCGAGGCCGAGGCGTGCGGTGGCCTGGTACTCGTCGTTGGTCTCGATGTTCTTCTTCAGCACGGGATTGACCCCGGCGCCGAGGTTGAAATCCGCGAGCGACTGGTCCGACTTGGCGCTCAGGACACCCGACAGATCGCCCACCGTTTGCCAGTTGAGCGCCGCGCGCAGGCTGTGGGACCGGTAATTCAGGTCCTGGTTGGTTGAATACCGGTTCTGTTGCAGGGAGCCGTCCAGCGTCACATGTTGGCGGCCGTAGCGCTGGTCCAGCCCCGCCAGAAGGCCGACGCTGGTGACGCTGTCGTCCTTGGCATCTGTCGCCTGGCGGTAGACGTTGGACACGCGCGTGACGCCCAGCGAGCCGCCGGCGTAGAAGGGCGCTGTGTCGTCCGTTTGGGCGCTGGCCGGAGCGGCGAGTGCGGCGAGCGCGGTAGCCAAGGCCAGTGGCACGCGGCCTTGCGAGAAAGGAGGCTTAAAAGGCATGTCGGTCGAACACCACCAGCCTCACTGTCCGCAGGATGATCTGCATGTCGAGGGCCAGCGACCAGTTGCGCAGGTATTCCAGATCGTATTCGACACGCGCGGCCATCTTGTCCACGGTCTCGGTCTCACCGCGCAGCCCGTTGACCTGAGCCCAGCCGGTGATGCCCGGCTTGACCTTGTGTCGGACCATGTAGGCCTTGATGAGCTTGCGGTATTCCTCGTTGTGCGCGACGGCATGGGGCCGCGGCCCCACGATGCTCATGCGGCCCTGCAGTACGTTGATGAACTGCGGCAGCTCGTCCAGTGACGTGCGGCGGATGAATGCGCCGAACGGTGTGATGCGCGGGTCGCCCTTGGTCGCCTGCTTGACGACGGGGCCGTTGTCCTGTGTCCGCATCGAGCGGAACTTGTAGACGATGATTTCCTCACCATCCAGGCCGTTGCGGCGCTGCTTGAAGATGATTGGACCCGGCGAGCTCAGCTTCACGCCGATTGCGAGCCCCAGCAGGATGGGCGAGATCAGCACGAGGATGATGGACGCCAGCACAATGTCGCTGATGCGTTTGGCGAGCTGGTTCGTGCCGGTGAACGGCGTTTCGCAGATGCCGACGACTGGCACGCCGGACACATCCTGCAAGCGGCCCTGGATGATGCTGATGCCGAACACGTCCGGTACGAAGAACAACGACGCCGTCGTGCCTTGCACCTGTTCCAGCAGTTCCACAATGCGGGGCTGGGAACCCAGCGGCAGAGTGATGTACACCTCCCGCACACCCTTCTCGCGGACGAATTCGCTAAGCTTGGGCAGCGTGCCCAGCAACTCCGCGCCGGCGTCCGGATGCAGCCGCTCACGGTTGCGGTCATCGAAATAGCCCAGGCAGATGACGCCCTGGCTGTCGCGCAGTGCTCGCGCCACCTTGTGGCCCAGTGGGCCTGCGCCGACGATGACGGCGGTACGACGGGCACTCGGGTCGCGGGCTCGCCAGCGTTGCACGCGGCGACCCGCCTCAACGGCCGCGATCTGCAGGAGGGGCGTGATGACCGCCCACCAGATCAGCACCTCGTCTTCGAAGTAGTGCAGGCTGTTCGTCGCGTAGCCGCACAGCAGCAGGATGCCGAGCAGCACCAGCCAGGACGACACGACGTCGACGATGGCGCTGGCGGGGTGCTCGCTGAAGCGATTGCGGCCCGGAAAGGTCAACGCGAAGACCAGCAGGCACAGCGTCAGCGTGGGCCGCAGGATCGGCTCGTCGAAATGGCCGTTCACGGCCAGGAACGTGAGGACGATGATGCCGGGCTCGAGGAAGGCCGCGATCAGCGATTCGACCGACTGCGGCGCGCTGTAGAACGTCCTCTTGTAGCTGCGATCCTCGAACATCTTGGTATTGGAGTTGGCCCTGATGGGAGAGGGCTTGCAAAAACCGATCCGGGATTCTCTCCCAACAATTTTGACAACTGGACGGGGTCCGTCCCCTGTTCAGGGTCCGCTGCCTACAATCTTGAGCATGCCTGTTTCCTGGCCCATGCCCCCCCTGTCGCCGCTGTTGGTGCCTGCTCTGCAGGACCGCCTCGTCCTGCTCATTAACCATGTCGTGTCTAGGGAGCCCATCGCCGTTCAGCGGCTGCGGCCCTGGGCGGGTCGGGAGCTGGTGGTTCACCTGCAAGGATGGCCGACGCTGTTACCTGCGGCACCGGATTTGATACTGATCGTCACGCCTGCCGGCTTGTTCGAGCGGTTTGACGCGTTGTCGACCGGCGCTGCGGGCCTGCGCGTGGAGCTCGACGCGTCCAATCCCGCGCGCCTGGCGCTGGGCGTGCTCAGTGGTGAGGCACCTCGCGTCCACGTGCAGGGGGATGCCGCGTTCGCGGGCGAGATGCATTGGCTCATGGACAACCTGCGGTGGGATGTCGAAGACGACCTGGCCGGCATCGTCGGGCCTCTGGCGGCGCGTCAGCTGGGGCAGTTCGCCCGTGCTGTCCGGCGCACGCTGGCCGGCATGGCGCAGCGCCTGACGCCGTCGACGTCCGGTACCGGCGCATGAGGTTCGTTTCCCGGCTGCTGGTCATCCTCTGGACGATCTGGCGCTTCGGCCTCGATGACCTGGCGCTGTCCGGCCTGCAACGCCGCCGTTTTCAGGTGTTGAGGCGTGTCACGCGGCTCGGTCGCCGCTGGCAGGAGCCTCGCGGCGTGCGTCTGCGCCTCGCCTTGGAGCGCCTGGGCCCCATCTTTGTGAAGTTCGGGCAGGTCCTGTCGACGCGGCGCGACTTGCTGCCGGCTGACGTGGCACTGGAGTTGGCCAAGCTGCAGGACCGGGTGCCACCGTTTCCCGCGGCGCTGTCGCGTGAGATGGTGGAGCGCGCGTTCGGCCAGCCGCTGGAAGCGCTGTTCGCCACGTTCGATGCGGAGCCGGTGGCCAGCGCGAGCATCGCCCAGGTCCATTTCGCGACGCTGAAGGATGGCCGCGAGGTCGCCGTCAAGGTGCTGCGCCCCGGCATGCTGGACGTCATCGACGACGATCTGGCGTTGATGCGCCAACTCGCCGTTTGGATCGAGCGCTTCTCGGTAGACGGCCGGCGCCTGAAGCCGCGCGAGGTCGTCGCAGAGTTCGACATGTACCTGCACGACGAGCTGGACCTCGTCCGAGAGGCCGCAAACGCCGCCCAGCTGCGCCGCAACATGGAGGGGCTGGGCCTCGTGATGGTGCCGGAGATGCACTGGGACTTGTGCAGCCCGCAGGTCATCGTCATGGAGCGCATGAAGGGCGTGCCGATCTCGCAGCGCCCCGTGCTGGAAGAGGCGGGCATCGACATCAAGAAGCTCGCCCGCGACGGCGTGACGATCTTCTTCACCCAGGTGTTCCGCGACGGCTTCTTCCATGCCGACATGCACCCCGGCAACATCCAGGTCAGCCTGGCGCCCGAGACCTTCGGCCGCTACATCGCGCTCGACTTTGGCATCATCGGCACGCTGACCGAGGTGGACAAGGACTACCTGGCGCAAAACTTCATCGCCTTCTTCCAGCGTGACTACAAGCGGGTGGCCGAGCTGCACATCGCGTCCGGCTGGGTGCCGCCAGAAACCCGGGTCGATGCCCTGGAAAGTGCCGTCCGCGCCGTCTGCGAGCCTCATTTCGACCGGCCGTTGAAGGACATCTCGCTCGGGCAGGTGCTGATGCGGCTGTTCCAGACGTCGCGCCGCTTCAACGTCGAGATCCAGCCGCAACTGGTGCTGCTGCAGAAGACGCTGCTCAATGTGGAGGGGCTGGGCCGCCAGCTCGACCCCGAACTGGACCTGTGGGCCACGGCCAAGCCCTTCCTGGAGCGCTGGATGAACGAGCAGGTCGGCTGGCCGGCGTTCCAGAAGCAGCTGATGAAGGAAGCGCCGCGCTTTGCGCAGTTGGTGCCGGAGCTGCCGCGGTTGCTGCATGACGCGCTCAAGTCGCAGGCTCGCCGCGATGGCGGAAGCGCTGAGCTGCGTGCGCTGGTGCGCGAGCTGCGCAGCACGAACCGGCTGCTGTCGGGCCTGTTGTGGGGCGCTGCGGGCTTTGCGCTTGGCATCGCCCTTGCGTGGCTGGCGTTGCGCTTTCTGGCCCCCGTCTACTGACCGAGCGCCGGCGTGGCGACTCCATAATCCGCGCCACTTTTTCCGGCCCCTCGCTACCTCGACACCATGAACACCACGCTCATCGTCTTCGTCGTGCTCTACCTGCTCGGCACGCTGGGCATCGGCGTCTGGGCGGGCACGCGGGTCAAGAACACGTCGGACTTCGCCGTCGCCGGCCGCAGCCTGCCGCTGGTCATGGTGATCACGACCACGTTCGCGACCTGGTTCGGCGCCGAGACGGTCATGGGCCTGCCGGCCAAGTTCGTGCAGGGGGGCTTGAACGCGGTTGTCGAGGATCCGTTCGGTGCGGGCCTGTGCCTCGTGCTCGTGGGCGCGTTCTTCGCGGCCAAGCTGTACCAGAAGAACCTGCTGACCATCGGCGACTTCTACCGCCAGCGCTTCGGCAAGGGTGTCGAGATCTTCTGCTCGCTGGCCATCATCCTGAGCTATCTCGGCTGGGTGGCTGCGCAGGTGACGGCGCTGGGCCTGGTCTTCAACATCCTGACCGACGGCGCGATGAGTCCGCAGACCGGCATGATCGTCGGCCTGCTGGCCGTGCTGGTCTACGTTGTCATCGGCGGCTTCCTGGCCGTGGCCTGGACGGACTTCATCCAGATGATCGTGCTGGTCGTCGGGCTGGGCATCATCGCCATCTTCGCGGCGGACCTGGCCGGCGGCACGGGCAAGGTGCTGGACCTGGCCAAAAGCCGCGACCTCGGACGCTTTCTGCCCGAACCCAGCTTCACGCAACTGGCCATGTTCATCGGCTCGGGCCTGACGATGATGCTGGGCTCCATCCCGCAACAGGACGTGTTCCAGCGCGTCATGTCCGCCAAGGATGCCCGCACCGCCCAGGCCGGCGCGATGATCGGTGGCTTCAGCTACATCGCGTTTGCCTTCGTGCCGATGTTCATCGTGCTGGCTGCCGTGGCCGTCATGGGTGACAAGGCGCTGGAGCTGGCGCAGAACGACTACCAGCGCGTGTTGCCCAGCTTCGTCATGGGCCACATGCCGCTGTTCATGCAGATCCTGTTCTTCGGCGCGCTGCTGTCGGCCATCAAGAGCACGTCCTCGGCCACGCTGCTGGCGCCGACCACCAGCTTCGTCGAAAACATCCTCAAGCAGATCCGCCCGGGCATGAGCGACAAGCAGCAACTCGTCGCGATGCGCGTCACCCTCGTTATCTTCGCCTTCGCCGTGCTGGCCTACGCCATCGCGCTGCAAGGCACGCCGATCTACGACCTGGTCAGCGCCGCCTACCAGGTGACGCTGGTGGCGGCCTTCGTTCCACTGGTGTTCGGCCTGTACTGGGGTCGTGCGACGACGCAGGGCGCGGTGTTCTCCATCGGCGCCGGCGTGGCGGTCTGGGTGGTCTTCTTCCCGCAGGTGACGACCTGGGGTGAGTTGTTTCCGGGGCAACTGGCCGGGCTGCTGGCGGCGCTCCTGGGCATGGTCGTCGGGTCGCTCGCGCCGCAGGTGCTGACGAACCGCCATGAGCACGTCAGCCATCATTTGCAGCCCCACGGCTGACGAAGGCGGCTTGAAGTCGGCGCGGGGGCCCTAAAATCACGGGCTTTGCCCACTCTTTTGCACCACCATGCCGATCTACGCCTACCGCTGCAGCGCCTGTGGCCATGCCAAGGACGTGCTGCAAAAGCTTTCTGACGCACCTCTAACCACCTGTCCGTCCTGCGGGGCCGAGGCCTTCGGCAAGCAGGTCACCGCCGCCGGCTTCCAGCTCAAGGGCTCGGGCTGGTACGTGACCGACTTCCGCGGCGGAAGCAACGCCGGCGCCGCCTCGGGGGGCGGATCGACGCCCGCGGCCGAGCCGGCCAAGGGCGAAGCTGCGAAGGGTGACGCTGCCAAGAGCGAGTCCGCCAGCGGCGGCTCGACGGAGTCCTCGGCCGCGCCGTCCGCGGCGTGCGGCGGCTCCTGCGCCTGCCACTGAATCGGATCGACGTGGGCGCCTCACTTCGCAAGTACCTCGTTGCCGGCCTGCTGGTCTGGCTGCCGCTTGCCATCACCGTCTGGGTGCTGTCGCAGGCGCTGGATGTCATCAACGGCGTCTTCGCATCGCTGCTGACGGCGCTGTCGCTGATCGTGCCGGCTTCGCTGCGCGAGGGGCTGCTGGAACTGCGGCATGTGCCGGGCCTAGGCGTGGTCATCCTGGCCGGCGGCCTGCTCGTCACGGGCGTCTTCGTGGCCAACATCTTCGGCCAGTGGCTGCTGCGGCAGTGGGACCGGCTGATGTCCCACATCCCCATCGTCAAGAGCATCTACAGCTCGGTCAAGCAGGTGTCGGACACGCTGTTCTCCAGCAGCGGCAACGCCTTCCGCGAGGCCGTTCTGGTGCAATACCCGCGCGCCGGGTCCTGGACCATCGCCTTCGTGACCGGTACGCCCAGCGGCGAAGTCGCCTGCCATCTCGACGGCGAGCACACCAGTGTTTACGTGCCGACGACGCCCAACCCCACGTCGGGTTTCTTCCTCATCGTCCCGACGGCCGACATCAAGCCGCTGCACATGACGGTGGACGAAGCGCTGAAGTACATCATCTCGATGGGCACTGTCGCCCCGCTGCCGCATCCGGGCGCCCCCGTCGAAGGCGCCGCGCTCCCCGGCCGAAATTGACGGGGTTGGGCGCCATGGCTGGCGCCCAATCCTGAGAGCCCAGCGAGCTCATCCGCGCCTCACCGAACACCCCTGCCAAGAATTCCGGAGAACCTCCATGCGTACCTGCTATGCCGGCCAAGTCAGCGAGAAGCTGCTGGACCAGACCGTGACCCTGATGGGCTGGGCCCATCGCCGCCGTGACCACGGCGGCGTCATCTTCATCGACCTGCGCGACCGCGAAGGTCTCGTGCAGGTCGTCTGCGACCCGGACCGCCCCGACATGTTCAAGGTGGCGGAAGAAGTCCGCAACGAGTTCTGTCTCAAGATCGTCGGCAAGGTGCGTGCGCGCCCGGCCGGCACCGACAACGCCAACCTCGTTTCCGGCAAGGTCGAGATCTTGTGCCACGAGATCGAGGTGCTGAACCCGTCCGTCACGCCGCCGTTCCAGCTCGACGACGACAACCTGTCCGAGACGACGCGCCTGACGCACCGGGTGCTGGACCTGCGCCGTCCCTACATGCAGAACAACCTGATGCTGCGCTACCGCGTCGCGATGGAAGTGCGCAAGTTCCTGGACGAGCACGGCTTCGTCGACATCGAAACGCCGATGCTGACCAAGAGCACGCCCGAAGGCGCGCGCGACTACCTCGTGCCCAGCCGTGTGCACGACGGCCACTTCTTCGCGCTGCCGCAGTCGCCCCAGCTGTTCAAGCAGCTGCTGATGGTCGCGGGCTTCGACCGCTACTACCAGATCACGAAGTGCTTCCGCGACGAGGACCTGCGCGCTGACCGCCAGCCTGAGTTCACGCAGATCGATATCGAGACCTCGTTCCTGACCGAGGAAGAGATCCGCTCGATGTTCGAGGGCATGATCCGCCACGTCTTCCGCAAGACGATGAACGTCGAGCTGGGTGACTACCCGGTCATGAAGTACTCCGAGGCGATGCACCGCTTCGGCTCCGACAAGCCCGACCTGCGCGTGAAGCTCGAGTTCACCGAGCTGACCGACGCGATGACCACCGTGGACTTCAAGGTCTTCTCGGGCCCGGCCACGACGCCGGGCGGCCGCGTCGTCGCGCTGCGCGTGCCGGGCGGCGGCTCCATGAGCCGTGGCGAGATCGACGCCTACACGGAGTTCGTCAAGATCTACGGCGCCAAGGGTCTGGCCTGGGTCAAGGTCAATGAGGTCGCCAAGGGCCGTGAGGGCCTGCAGTCGCCCATCGTCAAGAACCTGCACGACGAGGCCATTGCCGAGGTGCTCAAGCGCACCGGAGCCAAGGACGGCGACCTGCTGTTCTTCGGCGCGGACAAGGCCAAGGTCGTCAACGATGCCATCGGTGCGCTGCGCCTGAAAATCGGCCACAGCGAGTTCGGCAAGGCCAGCGGCCTGTTCGAAGATCGCTGGGCGCCGCTGTGGGTGGTCGACTTCCCGATGTTCGAGTTCGACGACGACGCCAACCGCTGGAACGCGGTGCACCACCCGTTCACGGCGCCCAAGGACGGTCATGAGGACTTCATGACGACCGACCCGGGCAAGTGCGTGGCCAAGGCCTACGACATGGTGCTCAACGGCTGGGAGCTTGGTGGTGGCTCGGTGCGTATCCACCGCGCCGAAGTCCAGGCCAAGGTGTTCGACGCGCTCAACATTGGCGCCGAGGACCAGCGCATCAAGTTCGGCTTCCTGCTGGATGCGCTGCAGTACGGCGCACCCCCGCACGGCGGCCTGGCCTTCGGTCTGGACCGTCTCGTCACGCTGATGACCAAGGCCGAGTCCATCCGCGACGTCATCGCCTTCCCCAAGACCCAGCGCGCTCAAGACTTGCTGACGGGTGCCCCGTCGCTGGTGGACGAGAAGCAGCTGCGCGAGCTGCACATCCGCCTTAGGAACGCGACGCCGGCGGCCTGATCGACACGCCCGTTAGGCACTCAAGACAAAGCCCCGCACTGCGGGGCTTTGTCGCTTTCGGAGGCCACCCTCATGAACGATCGGGCAGCCAAGCGCAGCGATCACCTGCTGTTCATGTGCCACAGCGCTTCGGAGGCATCCACGACAAGCTGCTAGAGGGGCCGGCCGGCCGCCCCTTGCGATCCGCGGACTTGGCGAAGCGGTCACCGCGGAGCTTCGTTTGTCCGCCGGCGCGACCAGAAGATCAGCAACAGGGCGCCCGCCACGCCCAGTGACACGGGGGCAGGCTCCGGCACCTGGGAGATCAAGGCGGCCGGTACACCGGCATGTTCCAGCGCACCGGTGAAACCCGCCACGTCCAGTCCGTTGACGATGCCGTTGCCGTCGAAGTCGCCCGCGAGATAGCGAGCGCCCGGGTGAGCCAGACCAAAGGCTGAACTGCTTCCCAGAGCAACGGCGTCCTTGAACAGCTTGATGTCGTCTGACTTCAGCCACTGATCACCCGTGAAGTCGCCGGCATACGTCAGCGCCGCCGGCCATTTGCCGATCCCCTCGAGGATCGATTGCATGCTGTTCACCAAGGACTCCGAATAGGAGCCATTGCCGGGCCGCTGGTTGAAGAGGATGGAATACGTCCAGTCCTTCCAGCTGGCCTGCAGCATCAACGTGTCCGTGCCGTCGAGCGAGCCGGTGTGGTACCACCCGTAGTCCTTGTAGGTCGTGTAGTCGGCGCGCAGCGTGCCGATCTCGGGGCCAGCGGCGATGCGATCCACGGCAAGTAGAGCGATGGCCTTGGCAGAGCCCACCAGCCCACCAAACGCCAGCGCCTTCTCCTGGTCCCAGGACCCGTACGGGTTAGACACGTAAGGTCCGCTCGGGTCGAAGACGTTCGGGGACTTGTAAGGGCTGCTGTAGGACGGCTCTCGCGAACTCTGGTCCGCGGCGAAGGTACGTCCGGCGTCGACCTCCCAGGCGGGGATTCCGGCATGTGCCAGCACATGGCTGTCGACATAGCTCTCGTAGCCCTGCCCCGAACGAGCCTCGACCACCATGCCAAGGAACATGTAGCCGATGTTGGAGTAGGCCGACGAGGTTCCAGGCTGAAACTGCAGCGGCTGGCTGAGGATGTAGCTGGCAGTCGCGCCGATGCCCGGGGGGCTCTTCAAACCCATGGCGCTGGCAATCTGCACGTCGCGGAACGCCAGGTCTCCGGCGGTGTCGCGGTTCCAGCCGCCCTTGTGCTGCAGCAGTTCCCGCACGGTGATGTCGGCCAGGCGAGCGTCGCCCAGCGTGCCGTTGTACGGCGAGACGTTCAGGATGCCGCCGTTGCCGTTGATGTTGAACACCCTGTCGTCCAGGCCGAGCCGGCCGTCCTTGGCGAGCTGCTGGATTGCCGAGGCCGTGATCGGCTTGGAAACGCTCGCCAATCGCATCTGCGCCGTCTCCTGCATCGGCACGCTGAGCGCTGCATCGCTGTAGCCAAAGCCGCGGTCGTAGATGACCGAACCGCCGTGCGTGATGGCCAGCGTTGCACCCGGAATATTCCAGACGCCCATCGAGTTCTGCATCAGCAAATCGACCGCGGAGAGTTCCGGGACGTACGTTCCGGACAGCGGCAGGTCCGCCAGCGCCGGCTGTGCGGCCAGTGCTGCCAACAAAGCCCAGAAGCACGTGCCGCGGCTCGCGGCTGCCTGTAAGGCATTAGCCATCCCATCGCTCCTCAACAAAAGCCAACGAACATTTGAATGGCGCGGATGGTGGGAGTTCCGGGAGCGGAGGTCTATCAAAAATCGCGTTGGCGGAAGGACTCGTCCTATCGGTTGCGGAACTGCGCGGATGGCGCTCGTTTTGAGTGTCGGAATCCGTAGTCAGATTCCGTACATGGCGACTCTGATGACCCTGCTATGGAGCCGGTTGGGTGACCCGCCTCGCGACACAGACCGCCGGAGGCCGGAGTGGGCCTTGCCGACCCGTGCCGTGATCGCCTGCCCGCGACAGGGCTCATCCCAGCTCATTGCACATCACCCGGCGGGCAGCTAGTGTCCTGTCCCGTTAGTTCCTGGCATTTATCCTGCGTGCCATTGCGGTATCTTGGAACTGGAGATGCCGCGATGAGGACGGGCCGACCGAAGGTTGAACTGCTGCTGGCTGACGAGGAGCGCACACAGCTTCCGTCGTTTGCTCACAGCCGCTCGCTGCCTGCTGCGTTGAGCACGCGGGCACGCATCGTTCTCAGCAGCGCGGACGGCGAACTCAATAGCGCCATTGCCGCGCGCCTGAAGCTCACCCAGGCCACTGTGGGGAAGTGGCGCACGCGGTTCATCGAGCGACGCATTGCCGGGCTGTACGACGACGTGCGCCCTGGCGAGCCCCGCACGATCGACGATGAGCGTGTGGCGCAGTTGATCAAGACCACGCTGCATACCAAGCCGGCCAATGGCTCGACTCACTGGAGCGTGCGCACCGTGGCCGCCGAGACCGGCATCTCCAAGACCAGCGTGCAGCGCTATTTCCAGCTCTTCGGGCTGCAGCCCCATCGCACCGAGAGCTTCAAGCTGTCCAACGATCCGTTCTTCATCGGGAAGCTGCGCGACGTGGTGGGTCTGTACCTGAGCCCCCCGGACAACGCGCTGGTCATCTGCGTGGATGAGAAGAGCCAGTGCCAGGCACTGGAGCGCACGCAGCCGATGCTGCCTCTGGGCTTCGGCTACGTCGAGGGCGTCACGCACGACTACAAGCGTCACGGCACGACCACGCTATTCGCAGCGCTGAACGTGCTCAATGGCGCCGTGCTGGCCGCCTGCAAGCCGCGTCGCCGGCACCAGGAGTTCCTGTCCTTCCTGCGCGAGATCGACAAGGCGGTGCCGGCCGAATTGGACGTCCACTGCCTCTGCGACAACTACGCCACCCACAGCCACCCGAAGATCAAGGCCTGGCTGGCCACCAGGCCACGTTGGCACATGCACTTCATCCCGACCTATAGCTCGTGGCTGAACCAGGTCGAGCGCTTCTTCGCGCTGATCACCGACAAGGCCATCCGCCGCGGCTCGTTCACCAGCGTCAAGCAACTCGTGCAGCGCATCGACCACTTCGTCGCGGCGCACAACGCCAATTGCCAGCCGTTCAAGTGGACCGCTACTGCAGACTCAATCTTCCAAAAGCTGCATCGACTTTGCTCGCGTATCGGCGGGACAGGACCCCAGGAAGGGAGCGCAATGCAAAACAACTCGCTGCGCACCCGCGTAAGCTTTGCATAGCGTTCGAGACCTAGGTACTCATGGGAATGACGCCGGAGAAGTGCCGGGGCGACGCCTGTGCTCATCGCGGTGCTGACGCAGGCCAGCGGCGTTAGTGAGCCGGAGGCTGACGATGTCCAACATGAACTGCCTGCCGTTGTGCTGCGCCGCAAGGTCGCCATCTACGTACGCCAGGCCAAGCAGCCAACGCCCTTTCGGATTTGCGAGTGTCAGTGCCTCTTAGCGCTCCACGTAATGGTGTTCGAACTCTCTCATCAGCACTGGCAGGCTGCAGTTCAAGGCGGCGGCAATCCTGACGACACCCACGAAATTCGGGGCGGTTCGACCAGTCTCAATCATTGAAATGTTGGAGCGTCCCACGTTGGACGCTAGGGCCAGCGCCTCCTGCGACATGCCTTGAGCCACTCTCACCGAAGCGATGGCCTTCCCAAGCGCCGCTGCGACTTTCGGATCGGTCGACTGCGATCCTGAAGGGCGACCTCTCCTCACGACGTTCTTGCTGACTGCCATGCCAGAAGCGTCGGCCGATGATATTTTTAAAACAATATTTAATTAAATACAAAATCCACTATCATTCAGTCGTTCGGCATGAAGTGAGTTCGCATGCCTGCCGCTAATGGTGTGGTGTACGGCCGACCGACCCTCGTCGTCTCGAAGGAGCAAGACATGGCAAATCGTCTTTCAAAGTCGCGCCGAGAGGCGCCGGCGCCAACCTCTCACCCCAGCGATGAGGAAAACCGGGACGACAAGTCCGCCCGCCTACACGAGGCCTGGAACTTCCTCGATGAGGCGTCGAATGATTTGGTCCGCGCCGAAGCCATCGTCGACCTTCTCGGGTTGGAAATGCAGGCGTCCAGGCATCAGCTCTACGCGGCCACGATCGCGGGAGAGTTCCTGAGGGCGGCAAGTGCTCGGGTGTCTGAGGCTCGCGAGTTGGTGCGACCTGCCAATAAGCGGGGCGTTCCCACTGGCGCTGTCTTGAATGGCCTTGATGACGATTCTGCGCGGCGAGGTGATGCCGCGGTGGTCCATGCTGTGATGCAGGACGCTGCTGATCTCCAATAGGGCGGAGTCCTTCAGGCGGGGCTTGCAGTCTGACGCAGAGTCCGACCGCTCAAAAGCCCCGCGCGAGGCCGTCGGTTGCGGCGAGGCCCCGGTCATGGGCGTTATCTCGTCTTGCCGGCGCTCGCGTTTGCGGAGCGGCAGAGCTGCCCGGCCAGCCGCCTGGATGGTGCGTCGCGAATGCCGCCCTCGGAGCTCAGGCCCGGGCGGGCAAGGCTTGCAGCAGCTTGTCGTGAATGCCGCCAAAGCCGCCGTTGCTCATGCACAGCAGGTGGTCGCCTGGCTTGGCCGCCTTGACGACGGCGGCCACGAGATCGTCGACATTGGCGCCAACGATGGCCTGTGCACCCATCGGCGCCAGCGCCTCCTTGGCATCCCAGCTCAAGCCCTGCTGGTTGCAGAACGCCAGGTCCGCCTCCTCCAGGGCCCATGGCAGCTGCGCCTTCATCGTGCCGAGCTTCATCGTGTTGGAGCGGGGTTCGAAGATGGCCAGGATGCGCTCAGCCGGCGCGATGCGGCGCCGTAGGCCGTTGATGGTCGTGCGAATGGCCGTCGGGTGGTGGGCGAAGTCGTCGTAGACCTTGATGCCGCGCACCTCGCCGCGCAACTCCATGCGCCGTCGCACGTTCTGAAATTCGGCCAGCGCTGCGGCCGACTGTTCGGGTGAGACGCCGACATGTTCGGCTGCCGCGATGGCGGCCAGCGCGTTGAGCTGGTTGTGCTCGCCGATCAGCCCCCATTCGACGCGGGCCACCTTCAAGCTGCCGCGCAGCACGTCGAAGGCCTGCGGCTCGCCGCGGGCGCGCAGCATGCCGGCTTCTTCCTTCTTCGCGCCGAAGCGCTGCACCTCGCTCCAGCAGCCGCGCGCGATGACGCGCTGTAGCGCCTCCTCGCGCGCATTAACGACCAGACGGCCGCTGGCGGGCACGGTGCGCACTAGGTGGTGAAACTGGGTCTCGATGGCGGCGAGATCCGGGAAGATGTCGGCGTGATCGTGCTCGAGGTTGTTGAGCACCGCCGTGCGCGGCCGGTAATGCACGAACTTGCTGCGCTTGTCGAAGAAGGCGGTGTCGTACTCGTCTGCCTCGATGACGAACGGCTGGCCCTCGCCGAGTCGCGCCGACACGCCGAAGTTCTGCGGCACGCCGCCGACGAGGAAGCCGGGCTGGTGCCCGGCGTGCGCCAGGATCCACGCGAGCATGGAGGTCGTCGTCGTCTTGCCGTGCGTGCCGGCGACCGCCAGCACGTGACGGCCCTGCAGCACATGCTCGGCCAGCCATTGCGGACCGGACACGTAGGGCAGGCCGGCGTCGAGGATGGCCTCCATCAGCGGGAAGCGCTCGCCGCGCGTGACGACGTTGCCGATGACGAAGACATCGGGCTTGAACTCCAGCTGTTCGGCGCCGAAGCCCTCGATCAGCTCGATGCCCAGTGCCTCGAGCTGTGTGCTCATCGGCGGGTAGACATTGGCGTCGCAGCCGGTCACGCGGTGGCCGGCCTCGCGGGCCAGCGCGGCCAGACCGCCCATGAAGGTGCCGCAGATGCCGAGGATGTGAAGATGCATGGCTTGTCAGGCCGCCAGGCGGCCCCCCAGGGTCAACGCAAGGCCTGGCGGGCGGCGTCCAGCGTGGCGGCGATGTCGGCCTCGCTGTGCGCCGCCGACACGAAGCCGGCCTCGTACAGCGCCGGAGCAAGATAGATGCCGGCCTCCAGCATCGCGTGGAAGAAGCGGTTGAAGCGCTCCTTGTCCGTGGTCATCACGGTCGTGTAGTTCTGCGGCAGCTCGGGCAGCAGGAAGAAGCCGAACATGCCGCCCTGGCAGTCGGCGCTGAACGGCACGCCGTTCTCGGCGGCCACCGCCTTCAGGCCATCGACCAGTTGCCGCGTCTTGGCCGACAACGCATCGAAGAAGCCGGGTTTCTGGATCTCGCGCAGCGTCGCCAACCCGCATGCCGTGGCCACCGGGTTGCCGGACAGCGTACCGGCCTGGTAGACGCCGCCGAGAGGCGCCAGGTGCTGCATGACTTCGCGCTTGGCGCCGAAGGCGGCCAGCGGCATGCCGCCGCCGATGACCTTGCCGAAGACTGAGATGTCGGGCGCGAAGCCGGGGATCAGCGTCGCGTAATGCGACTGTGCGGAGCCGAGGGCGACACGGAAGCCCGTCATCACTTCGTCCAGCACCAGCAGCGCCCCATGCTGCGTGCAAAGCCGGCGCATTGCCGTCATGAACGGCACCGAAGCGCGCACAAAGTTCATGTTGCCGGCGATGGGCTCGACGATGACGCAGGCCAGTTGGGCCCCGTGCTCGGCGAACGCCGCTTCCAGCTGCTCGACGTTGTTGTATTCCAGAACGACCGTATCCGCCGCAGCACCCGGTGTGACGCCGGCGCTGGTCGGGTGGCCAAAGGTGGCCAGGCCCGAGCCTGCCTTCACGAGCAGCGCATCGGTGTGACCGTGATAGCAGCCCTCGAACTTGATGAACTTGGGCCGGCCCGTGGCGCCGCGCGCCAGGCGGATGGCGCTCATCGTCGCCTCGGTGCCGGAGCTGACGAGGCGCACCTGGTCCATGCTGGGGACCAGCTTCAAGATCTCCTCGGCCAGTTCGATCTCGCGCTCCGTCGGCGCGCCGAACGAGAAGCCCTCGGTGGCGGCCTTCGTGACGGCCTCAAGAACGGCGGGGTGTCCGTGGCCCAGGATCATCGGGCCCCAGGAGCCGATGTAGTCGATGTAGCGCCGCCCCTCGGCGTCGAAGATGTACGCGCCGTCGCCACGGGCGATGAAGCGTGGCGTGCCGCCGACGGCGCGAAAAGCGCGCACGGGGGAGTTCACACCGCCGGGAATGACACGCGCGGCGCGTTCGAACAGCTCGGAATTGCTAGCCATGGAAACAAGTGCAATCAAAAGTTCAGTGCATGCGGCGCGGCGTCTTGGGCGGCAGCTCGGGTTCGGGTTCGTCGAAGGCGGGCTCGCTGCCCTCTTCATCGGCCGGCGGTAGCGCCCAGAAGAAGCGGTCTGGCACGACGTTGCCCATGCCGGGGCGGAAGCCCGCGTCCAGCGACTGGTCGAGGAAGGACAGCGCTTCGCTGACCGCCGAGTGCAGTTCGGCGCCGACCGACAGCAGCGCCGCCAGCGCCGCGGACAAGGTGTCGCCCGCGCCGACGAAGGCCGTCTCGAAGCGCTCGAACTTCTCGCCGGCGATGGGTCCTTGTGCGTTGGCCAGCACGTTGTCGACGAACTGGTTGGGCAGCTGGATGCCGGTCACCAACACGTGTTGCGCGCCGGACTGCGCGGCGGCGACGGCCAGCTCTCGCGCCGATGGGGCACGCTCGCTGTCCCAGTCGGGCAGCAGGAAGTCCGTCAGCGTCTTGTGGTTGCCCACGAGCACGGCCGTCTGCGGCAGCACCAGCTCACGCAGGGCGTCGAGGTACTGCTGCTGCTCGTCCTCGTCGATCCAGGCGACCGACGGCAGGTAGGTCACCAGCGGCACATCTGGGTAGTCGCTCAGCACTTCGGCGACGGCGCTGACGCCCTCCGCGTTGCCGAGGAAGCCGACCTTCCAGGCCGTGATGGGCACGTCCTCCAGGATGTGCCGTGCCTGCTCGGCGAGCGTGTCCGGGTCGAGGTTCTCGTGCTCGAAGACTTCGGCGGTGTCGCGCAGCACCACGGCGGTGACGACGGGCAGGCAGTGCGCACCCATCGCCGCGATGGTGGCGATGTCGCCCGCCAGGCCGCCTGCGCCCGTCGCATCGCTGGCATTGAAGCTCAGCACGCAGGCTGGCGGCGGGCTGTCCAGCTCGTCCTGAGGCTCGTCGACCTCGGGGTCAGGGGGGAGGGAAGTTGGGCTCATGGGGAAGTCGTGGCGGTCGCGGCCGAAGAGCTGCCGTAAAGCGTGGAGTCTGCCGCTAAAAGGGCGTTTCCGACGCCCAAAGCACAGGCGTTTGCCCTCAGCATTGCGCTCTCGGGCCCTGGCTAGAATGAATCGATTGTAGTGAGCACTTTAAGCAACGTGAGCGAACCCAGCACCTGGATGTGCCTGATCTGCGGATGGATCTATGACGAAGCTGCGGGCGATCCCGACCACGGCATCGCCCCTGGCACGAAATGGGAAGACGTGGACATGAATTGGACCTGCCCCGATTGCGGCGCACGCAAAGAGGACTTCGAGATGGTGCGCATCTGAAGCGCCTGACCGGCCAAGACCCGAGCTGAAGTTCCTAGGAGACATGGTTTGAGCGAGCAAGTTTCCAGTACAGGACGAACGCGTGTCCTCGTCATCGACGATAGCAACACCATTCGCCGCAGCGCCGAGATCTTCCTGAAGCAGGGCGGGCATGAGGTGGCCCTCGCCGAGGACGGTTTTGATGCGCTCTCCAAGCTGGGGGACTTCCAACCCGATCTGGTGTTTTGCGACATCCTGATGCCGCGGCTCGACGGCTACCAGACCTGCGCCATCATCAAGCGCAACCCGGAGTTCTCCGGCGTGCCGGTCATCATGCTGTCCTCCAAGGATGGGCTGTTCGACAAGGCGCGCGGGCGCATGGTGGGTTCGCAGGACTACTTGACCAAACCTTTCACCAAGGATCAGTTGCTTCAAGCGGTGCTACAGCACCGGCCGTAAGAAGTCCTGAAAGAGAGACAGCCATGAGCATCCAAAACATCCTGCTTGTCGACGACTCGAAGACCGAACTGCATGCCCTCTCGGAGATGCTGATCAAGCGCGGCTACAACGTGCGCACGGCCGAGAACGGCGAAGAGGCGATGAAGCGCCTGGCCGAAGCCAAGCCCGACCTGATCCTGATGGACGTCGTGATGCCCGGCCAGAACGGCTTCCAGCTGACCCGCGCGATCACGCGCGACGAGCGTTTCGTCGGCGTGCCCGTCATCATGTGCACGAGCAAGGGTCAGGAAACCGACCGCGTGTGGGGCATGCGCCAGGGCGCCAGCGACTACGTCGTGAAGCCCGTCAAGGCGGAAGAGCTGCTCGCCAAGATCAAAGCACTGGGCTGACCCGCGCCATGTCGAACAAGACCGCCCTCCGTGAGCTCCAGCAGCGCCTGGCCGAGCGCATGCAGGTGGCTCGCGAGACCACGCTGATCGCCAAGTGGCTGGCCGTGGAATGCGCGGGCGTGGGCCTGCTGTTCTCGTTGAAGCAGGCCAACGAAATCTTCGCGCCGGTGCCGATCAAGCCGGTGCCCTACGCCAAGCCCTGGCTGGCCGGCGTGGCCAATCTTCGCGGCGGCCTGTTCACTGTCGTCGACATGTCGGTGTATCTGGGGCTGCGGGAGTCTGCGGCACCTGGACGTGCCGTGTCGCCACAGGCGCGGCTGGTCTCGCTGAGCAGCGAGCTGAACCTGAATTGCGCGCTGCTGGTGGATCGGCTGGCGGGGTTGCGAAGCGACGAACAAGTGCCGCTTGCGGCCGAGCAGCCCACCGGCGTGCGCCCGCGATTCGCCGGCACGCTGCGTCGAGACGAGGCCGGCCGCACTTGGCAAGAAATCAATCTCGAAGCGTTGTCGAGGCAGGAAAACTTCCTGCACATCGTCGCGTAAACCGTATTTCCCGGCCGCACAGTCTGCGCTGGCGCGCGGGCACCACAAACACTGAAGGACGAGGGTGAGATGAGCCTGCTGGACAAGATCAGGGGAAAGTCCGAAACCGATGACCTGCCGCTGGCAGTTCCCGAGGCGGCCGACACGACATTCGACTCTCAGAGCGCAGGCTTCGACGGCACGCGCCCGGCCGACTCCACGCTCGTCGGCGCCGAGATGCCACGTACCGAGGCTTTCGCGCGCATGGATGTGCCGACGGCTTCGGCTGCGCCGGCGTCCATCATCTCGCAGGCTGTGCCCACGGAGCCCGGCCCCAACAGCGAGTTCCCGCCGAGCTCGATGAACTTCGCGCAGACGACGCAGTTCTCCGACCCCACGCAGGCGTCACAGCCCACCACCGGTGCCGAGCGCATCGCCAACATCTTCGGTCGTCACAGCCAGCGCGTGCTGACGGGCCTGGTTGCGCTGGGCCTGGTCGGTACCGCCGTCTCGGTCAGTCTCGTGCTGGTCAGCTCCAGTCGCAGCGCCGCGCAGGTGCGTGCCGCCGGTCAGGCCTTGATGCACTCGCAGCGCATGGCCAAGTCGGTGTCCGCCGCGTTGGTGGGCAATCCGGCCGCGTTCGGAGAACTGCGCGAGTCGGTGGGGACGCTCGGCGATGTCGTCACCAACCTGCGCACCGGTGAGGGTACGCTGGCCGTCGCACCGGCCGCCGTGCAGCCGACGCTGGAAGTGCTGAAGCCGCTGGTCGAGCGTGCCGAGAAGAACGGCAAGATCGTCCAGTCGCAGGAAAAGATCCTGACGCAGGTCGGTTCCGCGCTGCGCGCGATCAACCGACAGTCCAGCGATCTGCTGGAGTCCGCCGAAGCCGTGTCGTCCCAGGCACTGCAGATCAACGCGTCCGCCGGTGAGGTGTCCGCAGTGGGTCAATTGGTGATGCTGACGCAGCGTATCGGCAAGAGCGCCAACGAGTTCCTGACGCAGGAAGGCGTGAGCCCCGAGGCGGTGTTCCTGCTGGGCAAGGACTTGAACTCCTTCAAGCTCATCACCGAGGCGCTGATCAACGGCAGCCCGGAACTGCGTCTGAATGCGGCCAAAGACCCGCAGATGAAGGAACGGCTGCAGACGCTGCTCAAGCAGTACGAGCAGACGCGTACGCAGGCCTCTGCCATTCTGAGCAACCTGCAGGGCCTGGTGTCTGCGCGTGAGGCGCAGACGGCCATCCTCAACGACTCGGAACCGCTGCGCAAGAACCTGGAAGAAGCAGCCGCCCAGCTCGAAAAATCGGGTGGCGCGGGCATTGGCCTCATCCTCTTCATGCTGGTGTCGCTGGCTGCGCTGGTCGGCGGTGCGGTCGGCTTCCTGCGCCTGTACCTGGCTGACCAGTCCCGCCGTGCGGAACTCGCCGAGGCGGAGAAGCAACGCGCCGAGGCCGAGGAGGCCGAGGCCAAGCGCGTCAACGACGCGAACCAGGCGGCCATTTTGCGGCTGATGAACGAACTGGCCACGGTCGCTGAAGGTGACCTGACGCAACAGGCGACGGTGACGGAAGACATCACCGGCGCGATCGCCGACTCCGTGAACTACACGGTGGAAGAGCTGCGCAACCTGGTCGGCCAGGTGCAGGCCACGGCAGCCCGCGTGACGGACACGACCGGCGCGGTGGACCAGACGTCCACCGACCTGCTGGCCGCTTCGAAGGAACAGCTGCACGAGATCCGCGCGACCGGCGAGGCCGTGCTGGGCATGGCGAACCGCATTACCGAGGTGTCCGCGCAAGCGCAGACGACCGCCGAGGTGGCGCGCCGCAGCCGGGAAGCCGCCGAGCAAGGTCTGGCCGCGATGCAGAACAACATCGCCGGTATGAACGCGATCCGCGACTCAATTCAAGAGACGTCCAAGCGCATCAAGCGGCTGGGCGAGTCGTCTCAGGAAATCGGTGAGATCACGGAACTGATCTCGGACATTACCGAACAGACGAACGTGCTGGCCTTGAACGCTGCCATCCAGGCGGCGTCCGCCGGCGAAGCGGGCCGCGGCTTCTCGGTCGTTGCGGAAGAAGTTCAGCGCCTGGCGGAACGCTCCGGCGACGCGACGCGCCGAATTGCCGCGCTCGTGAAGACCATTCAGACCGACACCCACGACGCCGTGGCCGCCATGGAGCGCTCGACGCGCGGTGTGGTGGAAGGTACGCAGCTGTCCGACGCGGCCGGTAAGGCGCTGGAAGACATCGACGCGGTGTCCCGCCAGCTGGACCAGCTGATCGTGCGCATCTCGTCGCAAGCCCAGCAGGAAGCCGCCCACGCCAACGAAGTGGCCTCCAACATTCAGCACATCTTCGCCGTGACCGAGCAGACGTCCGAGGGCACGCGCTCCACCGCACAGATGGTGCATGAGCTGTCCCGTTCCGCTGAGGCGCTGCGCGCTTCCGTGTCCCGATTCAAGGTCGCCTGACGAGCGCACGCATGGACGCCGCCCTGCGAGATCCCGAACTTCCTGCCGACCTCAGTCCACTCGCCTGGGTGCAGGAGGAGTTGCGCCGCTCGCTGGAGTCGGTGCACAAGACGCTGCGCCGCCTCGTGCGGGACGGCAATGACAACCGCGTCGCCGCGCTTGGCGTCGATGCCCAGCCCAGCGTCCCGCTGCAGCAGGCCGCTGCCCAGCTGCACCAGGTCAGCGGTGTGCTGTCCGTCGTCGGTCTGCCGGCCGGCGCCGCCGTGCTGCGCGCGGCCGAGACGGCGGTCGCCCGTCTCGCCGAGCATCCACTGGAAGTGGAAGGCAGCGTCGTCGACACCATCGAGCGCGCCGACTTTGCGTTGCTGGCCTATGTGGCCCGGCTGCTGGCCGGCAACAAGACGTCGACGCTGGCGCTGTACCCGAGCTATCGCGACCTGCAGCAGCTCAACCGCGCCGAGCGCATCCATCCGGCCGACCTGTGGTCCTACGACTGGGCCTGGCGCAACATCCCGCTCGAAGAGGGCGTGACGCCGCGCTCGGCGGAGGCCGTGCGCGCACCTTTCGAGGCCGCGCTGCTGCGCCAGATGCGCGAGCCCAACACCGGGCACGCAGCCAATCTGTCGGGCCTGTGCGCCGGTCTCGCCGCGACGCTGCCGAACGGCCAGGGCCGCACGCTGTGGCAGCTGGCTGCCGCCGTTTTCGAAGGCTTGGCGCTGAAGCTGCTCCGCCCGGATGCCTACACGAAGCGGTTGGGCTCCAAGCTGTTGCACGAGCTCCGGATCGTCGGCCGCACCGGCCAGGACGATCCCCAGCGTGACCGTCTCGCGCAGGACCTGCTGTTCTTCTGCGCGCAATGCCGTCCGGCCCAGGGCGCCGGCCCGCGCTTGCAGGCCGTGCATGAGGCTTATCGCCTGAGTGATGAACTCATCGGCGACTACGAGGACGCCAGTCTCGGCAGCATCGACCCGGCCTGGGTGACTCAGGCCAAGCGGCGCGTGGTGTCGGCCAAAGAGAGCTGGTCCAGCGCTGCCGAAGGCGACCAGCACCGCCTGGCCAGCCTGGACGAGCAGTTCGCCGCGCTGGCTGAATCCCTGACCCGCCTGTTCCCGAGCGGCGAAGTCCTGGCACAGACGCTGCAGCGCGCCGTCGTGGCGACGCTGCGCTCGCGCAGCACGCCGCCGCCTGAGCTGGCGATGGAAGTCGCCACCAGCCTGCTCTATGTCGAGGCTGCCCTCGAGGACGAGGCCTTCGACCGCCCCGAGCAGGCCGATCGCGTGCGCCGTCTGGCGCGCCGTGTCGATGCCGTCGGGCATGGCCAGCCGGCCGAGCCGCTGGAAGACTGGATGGAGGACTTGTACCGGCGTGTGTCGGACCGGCAGACGTTGGGTAGCGTCGTGCACGAGCTGCGTGCCAGCCTGTCCGAGATCGAGCGCCAGTGCGACGAGTACTTCCGCAACCCGGTCGAGCGCAAGGTGCTGATCCCCGTGCCGGGCCAGTTGCAGGCCATGCGCGGCGTGCTCAGCGTGCTGGGCTTGGATCAGGCCGCGCATGCCACCGTTCGCATGCGCGACGAGATCGACGGCCTCGCCAACACCGAGATCGACTTCAACCGTCCCGGTGCGCGGGACAGCTTCGAGCGCCTGGCCACCAACCTGGGCGCTTTGGGCTTCCTCATCGATATGTTGAGCGTGCAGCCGGCCCTGGCCAAGCGCATGTTCCGTTTCGACGAGACCAGCGGCCGGCTGGAGGCCGTCATGGGTCGCCATGATGGCGCCGTCGAACTGCCCGACTTCGAAGCCAGCGGCTTCCATGTCGATCTCGAACCCGAAATCGAAACCTCGCTCGACGTGGAAGCGACGCAGCCGCTGCGCGTCGACATCGCCTCGCTGGACTTGCCCGACCTCAGCCTGCCCGACCTCGATCTGTCCGAGCCCGCTCCTGCGCCGGCAGCCACGCCCGCGCCCACGCCGGCCCCTGTGCCCGTCGCAGCGCCCGTTGCCGCGCCGAGCGTCGACGACGATCCGGAGATGCGCGACATCTTCCTGGAAGAGGCCGAGGAAGTCATCGGCAACGCGCGGGCCGCGCTGGAAGCGCTGCAGGAGTCGCCCGCCGACCACGGCCAGCTCACCATCGTGCGCCGGGCCTTCCACACGCTCAAGGGCAGCGCCCGCATGGTCGGCCTGACCGACTTCGGCGAGGGGGCCTGGGCCTGCGAGCAGCTGTACAACGCCCGTCTCGCCGACGCCCATCCGCAGGCTGACGCCGCATTGCAAGGCTTCACGGCCGAAGCGCTGGACTACTTCGCGCAGTGGCGCGAGCAGATCGCCGGCCAGGCGCCGGGCACCAGCTCGCCGGAACCGCTGCGCCGCAGCGCCGACGCGTTGCGCCTGAATGGCGAGCGCCTGCCGCTCACCGCTGCCGTACCCGAGGAGCCGCCCGCGGCCGACCTGGTGCTGGACGAGATCGCCATGCCCGAGGTGGAGGTCATCGAGTTCGCCGACACGGAAGTGCCGCTGCCGGAGTCGATCGACATGGCCGCGCTGGAGCCCGAGGTGGCGCCCGCCGTCCAGGACTTCGTGCCGGATATCGCCGCTGCCCCGGCGGCCCACTTCGACGACGAACCGACGCTCAAACTCGACGCGCCCGCAGAGCCGGAGGTGCACGCCGCGCCGGCGCCGCTGCCGGACGTTCACGAGGAAGAGACCCTGGCGAACTTCCGCCTGGAGCTCGACCTCGACGAACCCCTCGAAACGCCGCCCGAGCTGCCGCTCGTGGGCGAGCTGCCGCAGCGCCCCGAGGAAACGACGCTAGCCATCCCGGCGCTGGAGCCGGCCGAGCCGCTGTGGACGGCCGAACCCGTGGCCGAGCCGACGCCGGAACCCGTCTTCGAGCCAGCTGCCGAGGCCCAACCGGCGCTGCACCTCGTCGAAACGACACCGGAAGAGTCGCTGTCCGACAGCGACGAGGGCTACAAGCTCATCGGTCCGCTGCGCATCAGCATCGCGCTGTTCAACATCTTCCTCAATGAGGCCGACGAGCTGTCGCGCAAGCTGTCGATGGGTCTGGCCGAATGGTCTGCCGACCTGAGCCAGCCGATGCCGCAGAGCTGCGAGGTGCAGGCTCACGCGCTGGCCGGCAATGCCGGTACCGTGGGCTACGAAGACCTGTCCAGCCTCGCCCGCGAGCTGGAGCATGCGCTGGGCCGCGCGCGCCGTGCCGTCCGCCACGATGAAGCCGATGCGCAGCTCTTCGTGCGTGCCGCCGACGACATCCGTCATCTGCTGCATCAGTTCGCCGCTGGTTTCCTGAAGCCGAACGACCCGGACGTCATCGCCCGCCTGCACGCCTACGAGCCGCAGGAAGAGTCCGAGACTGCCGCATCGGCGTTGGACGAAGCGTTGGCGCTGCCCGGCGACCTGCCGTCGCTGGACCTGGATGCGCTGCCGCAGGATGCCGAAGTGACGGTCGCCGCACCGTTGGTGGACGCCGAAGGCCCGATCACGGAGCCGGCGCCGCTGGATGATGTCGAGCCGGCAGCCGCCGAGCTTGCCGCGCCGGTCATCGCGACCGACGCAATCGAGCTCGACGCGCGCGATGTGCCCGAATTCGATGCGCAGCCGACCCAACTGGCCGACTGGGCGGAGCCCGCGCCCGCTATCGCCGCATCGGCGCCCGAGCCTGAGCCCGAGCTTCTGACGCCTGCCGCTCCCGAGCCGCAACCGGAGCTTGCTGCCTCGCCGGCAGCGCTCATGGCCGCGGCAGCCGAGACAGAGCCCGAAGCCGGCCTGCCGGACGCCATCGAACCCGAGCTGTACCCGATCTTCGAGGAAGAAGGTCGCGACCTGCTGCAGCAACTGCATGCGTCGCTGCGCGACTGGCTGGCCGAGCCCACCGACATGGGCCGCTCGGATGCCTGCATGCGTGCGCTGCACACCTTCAAGGGCGGCGCCCGCCTGGCTGGCGCCATGCGCCTGGGTGAGCAGGCCCACAATCTGGAATCGGCCATCGAGGCGTTGCTGCATGCCGGCACGGCCGACGTCGGCCAGGTCCAGGCGCTGCAGAACGAAGGCGATGCGCTGGAACAGGCGTTCGAGGCCCTGGGCCGCAGCCTGAAGGCGCCCGCGCCGGCGGCCAGCGTCTCTGCGCCGACGCCCACGGCTGCCCCGGTGGCCGCAGCTCCGGCACCCGTGCCGGTCGCCGAGCCCCGTCCGGAGCCGCTGGCCCGCTTCGCCGGCATTGCGCCCGCGGCCAACGAGGCGACGACCGAGCCGTCGCGCGAGATCGACTGGAGCCGCTTCGTCGACGACGCCGAGGTGGAAGCCGGGGCGGAGAACCTCGCCATCGGCCAGGCGCTGGTCCGCGTGCGTGGCAGCCTGCTTGAGCGCATGGCCACGCAGGCCGGCGAGGTCAGCATCCGCCGCGCGCGGATGGAGTCCGAGCTGGCGCAGATGAAGGGCGCGCTGCTCGACCTGGACGACAACCTGGAGCGCCTGCGCACGCAACTGCGCGAGCTGGAGCTGCAGGCCGAGGCCCAGATGCACATCCAGCAGGAGATGGCGCAGCAGGGCGGCCGCGAGTTCGACCCGCTGGAGTTCGACCGTTACACCCGCTTCCAGGAACTGACCCGCATGCTGGCCGAGTCGGTCGGCGACGTGGCCACGTTGCAGCGCACCCTCAGCCGCAACGTGCAGACGGGAGAAGACGAACTGGCCGCGCAATCCCGGCTGACGCGCGAGCTGCAGGACGACCTGCTGCGCACCCGACTGGTCGACTTCGACAGCATCGGCGAGCGCATGCACCGCGTCGTGCGGCAGGCCGCCCGTGATGCCGGCAAGCAGGTGCGCCTGGAGATCGTCGGCGGGCAGACCGAACTGGACCGCTCCGTGCTGGAGCGGACGGCGGGCGCCTTCGAGCACTTGCTGCGCAACAGCGTGGCGCACGGCATCGAGATGCCGGACCTGCGCACGAGCGTTGGCAAGGATGCCGTCGGCACCCTGCGCATCGAAGTCAGCCAGCATGGCAACGAGGTGCTGCTGAACTTCTCCGACGATGGCGCCGGCCTGAACCTGGACCGCATCCGCGAGCGCGGCCTGCAGCTGGGTCTCATCGCACCGGACAGCCAGCCCGACGAGGCTCAGTTGCGCCGCCTGATCTTTGCGCCGGGCTTCTCGACGGCCAGCCAGATCACCGAGCTCAGCGGCCGTGGCATCGGCATGGACGTCGTGCGGGCCGAGGTCGGCACGCTGGGTGGCAGCATCGAAACCTCGTCGGCGACGGGGCAGGGCACCAGCTTCCTGCTGCGCCTGCCGCTGACCACGGCGCTGACGCAGATCGTGCTGCTCAAGAGCGGCGACCAGGTCGTCGCCGTGCCGGCGGCGCTGATGGAGTCCGTCCAGCGCGTGCCCGTGGAGGCGGTTGATGCTGCCTACGCGACCGGCAAGCTCCAGCATGGCGGCACCGAACTGCCGTTCTACTGGCTGGGCGGCCTGCTCGGCCACGCTGGCCGGGGCCATGCCCATGGCCGCCATGCGCCGGTGGTGTTGGTTCGCAGCGCCCAGGCAGCGCTGGCCTTGCATGTCGATGAAGTGGTCGGCAACCAGGAAGTCGTCGTCAAGAACCTCGGTGCGCAGCTGAACCGCGTGCCTGGCCTGGCCGGCATCAGCCTGCTGGCCTCGGGTGAAGTGGCGCTGATCTACAACGTCGTCGCGCTGGCGGACTGGTACGGTGCTGACGCCCGTGCTCGCCTGGCGATGGTGGAGGCCGAGTCCCACATGCCGACGCCTGTGGCGCCGGTGGTGGAGGAATCGACGCAGGCGCCGCTGGTGCTGGTTGTCGACGACTCGCTGACCGTGCGCCGCGTGACCCAGCGCCTGCTGGAGCGCGTGGGCCTGCGCGTGATGCTTGCCAAGGATGGCCTCGATGCGATGGAGAAGTTGTCGGGCGACGAGCTGCCTTCAGTGGTACTGTCCGATATCGAAATGCCACGCATGGACGGTTTCGACCTGGTGCGCAACATGCGCGCCGATTCGAGACTGGCCGGACTGCCCGTCATCATGATCACCTCGCGCATCGCCCAGAAGCACCGCGACTACGCCGCCCAGCTCGGGGTGGACCACTACCTTGGCAAGCCCTACGACGAAGAGCATCTGCTTGGGCTGATCCGCCAGTACGCCCGTCAGCCGGTCTCCGCCTAGGCGCCCCATGTCCCAGGTTGTCGACCACCTCGCCGAGCTGACCGGATTCCGGGATCGTGACGTCATGGACGTCACGCTGGTCATGGCGCTGCGTGACCTGCTGGAGCCCGAGTCCGTGGCCATCTACCGCACGGCAGGTGAACCGGGCCAGGAGCGCTGGCTGACGCGGGCGCACCTGCGTGCCGGCGACGCTGTCGCGTCGGCTGACCCGCTGTGGGCCAAGCCGGAGACGCTGCCATTGGTGGCATCCCATCCGCTGCGTCTGGAGGCCATGCGCAGCCGCAGCGTGACGCAGGTGGCGCAGGGCGGGCAGTGGCTCTACCTGTTCCCGATCGCGACGGACCGCGATGTCGTCGGCGTTATCGAGATCCTGTCGACCAAGCGCCTGGGCACGGGCTCGCAGCGCCTGGTCAGCAGCGTGCTGCGGATCTATCACAACTTCCAGGGCCTGCTCGACTATTCCGAGCGCGACACGCTGACCGGCCTGCTGAACCGCAAGACCTTCGACGAGAGTTTCCTGAAGGTGCTCTCCGAGATCCCGGCGCGGCCGGCGGCCCTGCACGAGGCCGATGACCGGCGGCACGACTCGTCGACGCCGCACTATGTGCTGGGCGTCATCGACATCGACCACTTCAAGTCCGTCAATGACCGCTTCGGTCACCTGATCGGGGATGAAGTGCTGCTGCTGCTGTCGCGGCTGATGCGCGGATCGTTCCGCTTCCACGACCTGCTCTACCGCTTCGGCGGCGAGGAGTTCGTCGTGCTGATGCGTTGTGACGAAGAGGCGCATGCCGGCGAAGCCTTCGAGCGGCTGCGCGTCAACACCGAGCGTTATGCCTTCCCGCAGGTGGGCCGTATCACCGTCAGCATCGGCTTCACCGAGGTGCGGGCCGGCGATGCGCCGGCCGCCGCCTTCGAGCGCGCCGACAAGGCCGTCTATCACGCGAAGGCGCACGGTCGCAACCAGGTGCACAACTACGCGGCACTGGTGGCCAGCGGCATCATCCAGGAAGCCGCTCAGCACAGCGACATCGAGCTGTTCTGACCGATTGCCGGGCTAACGCCCCGGTTCGACGAGTCCCTGCAAGCGGCCGACTTGCTTTTTCGGTTGAGCCACCATAGCCTAATCACCGCCGGACGAACGCGCTTCGAGACGATGTCGCCGGCAACCGGGTAAGGGTTCGGGGTCTTCGCTGTCATCAATGCATGCGCTATTCGTGGCTTCCACTGAGCCTTCTGATTGCCGCCTGCCTGAGCTTTGTGGGCACCGCGGTCGGCGCTTCGCAAAGCCTGGCCGAGCTGCTGCTGCGTGATGCCGAGCGCAGCCAGTCGCTGCGCACGCAGACCGACCTGCAGCGCCTGAAGACATTGCTGGTCGACATCGAGACGGGCCAGCGCGGCTTCATCATCACCGGACAGCAGCCCTTCCTGCGGCCCTACGAGGAGGCCATGAGCGAGCTCGGCGCGCTGCATGCGCGGCTGCGTGGGCAACTGGCCGCCACTGGCACGCCTGCTTCATCGCTGCTCAGGCTCGACCAGCTCGTGCAGATGCGCGTGGAGCAGGTGCGCCAGACGATCGCGCGCCGCACGGCGCTCGGCGAGGCCGTCATGCGCGACATCGGCGCCTATGCCGAGGGCAAGCGCGTGATGGACGACCTGCGCTTCGAGATCGACCAGCTCGGCCGCGAGCAGCAACGCCACATCGCCGCGGCCGATGCCGCCACCGAGGATGTGCAGCAGCGCACCACGCGGCTGACGCGGTTGCTGCCCGGCATCGGCTTGGTGATGGTGTCGGTGGCGTTGATGCTGATGTTCCGCGAGCGACGCCTGCGTGACCGCGCGGAAGTGGCGTTGCGCGAGGTCAATGCCGGGCTGGAGCAACAGGTGGCGCAGCGTACCGAGGCGTTGAGCCGGGCGCTGGACCGCATCCGCAGTTTTGCCAGTGAGCTCGATCGCAGTGTGGAAGCGGAGCGGCGTCGCCTGGCGCGGGAAGTGCATGACCAGATCGGTCAGGCCGGCACGGCGATGAAGATGCTCGTCACGTCACTGCGCCGCAACCTGCCCGTCAACGAGGCCTCGCAGCTCGACGAGCTGGTGACGCTGGCCGACGAGGCCATCCGGTCTGCCCGGCAGATCTCGGCGGAGCTGCGGCCGCCCTTGCTGGACGAGCTGGGTCTGGAGCCGGCGCTGTCGCATTACTTGCTGGCGCTGGAGCGGCAGTCGGGCGTGTCGACGGCGCTTGAACTGATCGACGCCGCGCGGCTGTCGGCGGATCAGGCCACGCCACTGTTCCGCATCGTGCAGGAGGCCTGTATCAACGTGCTGCGCCACGCGGGCGCAACGGCGCTGCAGGTGAAGGGGCGCCCCTGGGCCCACGCCGGCAAGCTGGGCTACGAGCTGGAGGTCATCGACAACGGCCGTGGTCCGGGCGGCATGCGGGTCGGCGCTTCCGGCCTGCGCGGCATGCGCGAACGCGCTGCGCTGGCGGGCGGTGACCTCGACTTCGAACCCGCCGAAGGGGGCGGCACGCGGGTGCGCGTGTGGTTGCCGTTGCAGACGTCCACGCCCGTGGCGACGCCTGTGCCGTCAGGGGGGGACGCATGAGGCTGCTCATCATCGACGACCATCCGCTGATGCGCATGGGCGTCATCCAGCTGGTCCGGCAGGAATGGCCGGAGGCCATCGTCGACGAGGCGTCCACGCTGGCCGAGGCATTGGCGCGCATCGCCGCGGCGAAGCCGGACCTCGTCACGTTGGACCTCTCACTGCCCGATGCGCAGGGCACCGAGGGCGCGAGCCGCCTGTTGCGGGTGCTGCCCGGCGTGCCGCTGCTGGTTCTGAGCCTGAATGCCGAGGCCGCCTATGCCGCGCGGCTGATGCAGATGGGCGCCAGCGGCTACCTGCCCAAGGATCGCGCGCCCGACGAACTGCGTGCCGCCTTGCGGCGCCTGGTCGACGGCGGACGCTACGTCACTGCCGAGATGGCCGATCACCTGCTGGGCCTGCTCAGCGGCAAGGCGCCGCAGGCGCTGCCGCACGAACAGCTGTCCACGCAGGAGCATCGTGTCATGCTGCTGATCGCCGCCGGCCAGACACCGGCGCAGATCGCCGAGACCATGCACCTGTCGGTCAAGACCGTCGGCAGCTACCGGGCTCGCATCCTCGAGAAGACCGGCTGGGCCAACAACACCGAGCTGACGAAGTACTGCGTGCAGCACGGGCTGACCGCGCTCTGATGTCCGGGCGTGTAGGCAACTCACCTACACGAATTGGCGGCGAATGCGCTGCGCTGCTAACGGCCAGACCCGCTGCCTTGCGGCCCCGCGGAGGCTGACGATGGTGGCCATGAACATATTCCTTGTCGAAGACTCCGTGGCCATCCGCCGCTTGCTGGTGCGCCGGCTGGAAGCCCTTCCCGGCATGCGCGTCGTCGGCGAGGCGGCCGGCGAGCGCCAGGCGTTTGCATTGATCCGCTGGGCCCGGCCCGATGCCGTGCTGGTGGACCTGTCGCTGTCCAGCGGCTCGGGGCTGAACCTCGTCGGCCGGCTGCGCACGGCGGGCTTTGCCGGGCGGATTGCCGTGCTGACCTCGCGCGACGCCGACGTGTACCGCAGTGCGTGCCTGGGTGCCGGTGCCGATGCCTTCTACGACAAGGCCAGCGAGCTGGACACCCTGTTTGACGAGCTTGGCGATCTCGCCGCGCACGACCCGGCAGTCTCCGAAGACCGTCCGGCAGCCCGCCTTCGGGATGGCCTGACGGGGCTGTTCAACGAGGCCGCGCTGCACGAGCGGCTCGACCAGGCGGCGCGCGCCGCCGGCCGCGATGGCGTGGACCTGGCCGTCTTCGTGCTGCGTGTGGAGGGCTTGTCGGCGTTGCCGCCCGACGTCGCCGATGCGCTCGCCTGCCAGGTGGCGCGCCGGCTGTGCGATGCCAGCGGCGAGGCCGACATCGTCGCCCGCAGCGCTGCGGACCGGTTCGCCGTCGTGCTGACGCGGCTGGCCCACGCCGAGCAGGCGGCCGCCCATGCGCGCAGCCTGGCCGCGTTGATGGCCGAGCCGTTCCGCCATGACGGCCGCGCTCATGCACTGAAGATGGAGATCGGCATGGCGCTGTTCCCCGCCGATGCCGTCGCGCCGCGGTCACTGCTGACGCTGGCCGAGGCATCCGCCTTCGGCGCCATGTGAAGCGCCGGAGCCCGCGCATGACGCCTTCGAGGTCTCCGTCACGCCTCGGCGCCGCCGCGGTCGTCTGCCGCTGACGAGGGCTCACGATGCCGCGCGTCGTCCGACTGCTGGCCCTGTGCCTGCTGCTGGTCGTCTGGTCTTACGCGGTCAGAGGCGCCGGTCCGGGGTCGATGGCCGACACCTGGGAGCAAGGCGGCAGAGTCGACGGCCGCGTACCACCCGTCCGCATCGTCACCGCACGGCCCGGCTCTTGACGACCGCGTAGCGCGCCAGCGTGCGTTCCCGGGCGACCGCATGGTCCACGACGGGGCGCGGGTAGCCGCCGCCCTGCATCGCCAGCGGCGCCCGCTCCCACGGCGCGTGAATGGCTTTGTCGTCCAGTTCGGCCAGTTCGGGGCAGTAGCGGCGGATGAAGCGGCCCTGGGGGTCGAACTTCTCGCTCTGGCTCGTCGGATTGAAGATGCGGAAATAGGGCTGCGCGTCACAGCCGCTGCTGCTGGCCCATTGCCAGCCGCCGTTGTTGGCAGCGAGGTCGAAGTCCAGCAGCTGCTGCGCGAACCAGGCCTCGCCGCGCCGCCAGTCCAGCCCCAGGTCCTTGGTCAGGAAGCTGGCCGTCACCATGCGCAGCCGGTTGTGCATGTAGCCGGTCTGGTTCAGCTGGCGCATCGCCGCGTCCACCAGCGGGAAGCCGGTGCGGCCGTCGCACCAGGCCGCGAAGTGTTCGTCGGCGAGCGCGCCGGTCTCCCAGGCGATGGCGTCGTACTCGGGTCGGAAGGCCGAGGTCATCGCGTGCGGATGGTGGTGCATGACCTGGTGGTAGAAGTCCCGCCAGATCAGCTCGGACAGCCAGACCTCCGCGCCGCGGTCGCCGCCGGTCGCGCGGGCGTGGGCCAGCCGCGCGAGGCGACGGATCGAGACCGTGCCGAAGCGCAGGTGGACGCTGAGGTAGCTGGGGCCCTTCACGGCCGGGAAGTCGCGCTTCTCGTGGTACTGGTCGATGCGGTCGAGGAAATCGTCCAGCAGTTCCTCGGCGCCGCGGCTGCCCCGGCCGACATGCGGTGTCAGTCCGGCCGGCTCAAAGCCGATGGCCTGCAGCGTCGGCACGCCCGTCGCGAGCGGGCTCGGCGCAAGCGCCGCGGCGTGGCGCTCGACGGGGTAGGGGCTGAGGTAGAAGTCGTCCACCTTGCGCAACCAGGCGTTCTTGTATGGCGTGAAGACGCCGTAGGCGCCGCCGGTGGCCGTCAGCACCTCGCGGCGCTCGAAGACGACATGGTCCTTGAATGTGCGCAGTTCGGCGCTGAACGATTTCAGGCGGTCCGCCACACGGGCGTCGCGCTGCAGTGCCTGCGGCTCGTCGTCGTGGTTCGCGAACACGGCCTGCACGGCCAGCTCGGCCGCCAGCTTCGGGATCTCGTCCGCCGCAACGCCATGCCGGACGATCAGCGCGCCGCCCAGGCGGCGCAGGTCGTCGTCCAGCACCTGCAGCGCGCCGAGGATGAACTCGACGCGGCGGTCGGCGCGGGGCAGGGCGTCGAGGATGTCGCGGTCCAGCACGAAGGCGCAGAACACCTGCTTCGCGCTGCGCAGCGCGTGGTGGAGAGCGGCCTGGTCCTCCACGCGCAGGTCGCGGCGGAACCAGACAAGAGCACGGTCGAAAGGGGCGGACATGGCCCAGAGAATAAAATGCCTCTTATGGCCGCCGACCGGATTTCCCTGACCAACCAGTTCCTCATCGCCATGCCCGGCATGGCCGACGAGGCCTTCGCGGGAACCGTCGTCTACCTGTGCGAGCACAACGACAACGGCGCGCTGGGGCTGGTCGTCAACAAGCCGACCTCGCTGACGCTGGGCACGCTGTTCGAAAAAGTCGAGCTGAGCCCGCCCGCCGACCCGCTGGCCGAGACGCCGGTCTACTACGGCGGCCCGGTGCAGACCGACCGCGGCTTCGTGCTGCACGAGCCGCTGGACGAGCAGGGCGGCCACTACAACGCGACGCTGGCCGTGCCGGGCGGCCTGGAGATGACGACCAGCCGCGACGTGCTGGAGGCGCTGTCCAACGGCGCCGGCCCGCGCAAGCTGCTGGTCACGCTGGGCTACAGCGGCTGGGCCGCCGGACAGCTCGAAGAAGAGATCGGCCGCAACGGCTGGCTCAACGTGGACGCCTCGCCGGCCATCATCTTCGACACGCCGGTCGAACTGCGCTACGAGAAAGCCCTGGGCCTGCTGGGTATCGATCCGCGCATGCTCAGCGCAGACGCGGGGCACGCGTGAGCGCTGAGCGCCGGGCCGCGTCGACCCTGCAGTCCTTTCTTGCTTTTGATTTCGGCCTTCGCCGCATCGGCGTGGCCAGCGGCACGCGCCTGCTGGGCGCGGCCGAGCCGCGCGGCACCGTCAAGGGCGGCGACTTCGACGCCATCGCGGCCCTCATCCGCACCTGGCAGCCCGACGCCCTCGTCATCGGCGTGCCGCGCCATCCCGATGGCGCGGCCCACGAGATGACCGGCAAGGCGCAGAACTTCGGCCGCCGCCTGGCCGGGCGCTACCACCTGCCGGTCTTCGAAGTGGACGAGCGCTACACCAGCGTCGAGGCCGAAAGCGAAGGCGCCCACGACGTGGACGCTGCCGCGGCGGCCCTCATCCTCGAACAATTCTTCAGGGAACACCCATGAGCGACCTCAAGCTCGATGCCGAGGCCTTGTACCTCGAGCTCAAGCGCGGCGTGCAGCGCCTGCTGACCGCCGACACCGCCCTTGTCGGCATCTGGAGCGGCGGTGCCTGGCTGGCCGAACGCCTCGCCGCCGACCTCGGCGTGCCGGACGCCGGCACGATCTCCAGCGTCATGCACCGCGACGACTTCGGTTCGCGCGGCCTGGCCAAGGCCGACCACACCTCGCTGCCCTTCGATGTGAATGGCCGCGACGTGGTGCTGATCGACGACGTGCTCTACACCGGCCGCACGACGCGCGCGGTGCTCAACGAGCTGTTCGACTTCGGCCGCCCGGCCAGCGTGCAGCTGGCCGTGCTGGTGGACCGCGGTGGCCGGCAGTTGCCCATCGAGCCGGCGTTTTCCGCGGCGCGCGTGACGCTGGGCGCCGACCAAAAGCTGCGGCTGGCGCGCGGCGACGACGGTCGCTTCCGCTTTGAGGTGAAGTGATGCTGTCCAAACGAAATCCCCAACTGAACAAGCACGGCGAGCTGCTCCACCTGCTGTCCATCGAAGGCCTGCCGCGCGCGGTCATCGAGCAGATCCTGGACACCGCCGGCAGCTTCCTGTCCGTCAACGACCGCGAGGTCAAGAAGGTGCCGCTGCTGCGCGGCAAGTCGGTGTTCAACCTGTTCTTCGAGAACAGCACGCGCACCCGCACCACCTTCGAGATCGCCGCCAAGCGCCTGAGCGCCGACGTCATCAACCTCGACATCGCGCGCAGCTCCACCGCCAAGGGCGAGACGCTGCTGGACACGGTGGCCAACCTCAGCGCCATGCACGCCGACATGTTCGTCGTGCGCCACAGCGAAAGTGGCGCGCCGCACCTGATCGCCCAGCACTGTGCGCCGCATGTGCATGTCGTCAACGCCGGCGACGGCCGCCATGCGCACCCGACGCAGGGCCTGCTGGACATGTACACGATCCGGCACTTCAAGAAGGACTTCCGCAACCTGACCGTGGCGATCGTCGGCGACATCGTCCATTCGCGCGTGGCGCGCTCGGACATCCACGCGCTGAACATCCTCGGCGTGCCCGAGATCCGCGCCGTCGGCCCCAAGACGCTGGTGCCCGGCGACCTGCGCGAGATGGGCGTGCGCGTCTGCCACGACATGGCCGAGGGCGTGAAGGACGCCGACGTCGTCATCATGCTGCGCCTGCAGAACGAGCGCATGAACGGCGGCATGCTGCCGAGCAGCGGGGAGTTCTTCAAGCACTTCGGGCTGACGCCGGAGAAGCTCGCGCTGGCCAAGCCCGACGCCATCGTCATGCACCCCGGCCCCATCAACCGCGGCGTGGAAATCGCGTCCGAAGTGGCGGACGGCAAGAGCAGCGTGATCCTGCCGCAGGTCACCTTCGGCATCGCGGTGCGCATGGCGGTGATGGCGATCCTGGCTGGGAATGAGGCCTGACACATGAAGATCCTGATCAAGAACGGCCGCCTCATCGACCCGGCCTCCAACCTCGACCGTGTCGGCGATGTCGCCATCGCCAACGGTCGCATCGTCCACCTGGGCGACGTGTCGGACTTCGGCGCCGACCGCACCATCGATGCCGCCGGCCTCATCGTCGCGCCGGGCCTCGTCGACTTGTGCGCCCGCCTGCGCGAGCCGGGCCATGAGCACGAAGGTCTGCTCGAAAGCGAACTCGCCGCTGCGGCGGCCGGTGGCGTCACCAGCCTCGTCTGCCCGCCCGACACCGACCCCGTGCTGGACGAGCCCGGGCTGGTGGAGATGCTGAAGTTCCGTGCCCGCAAGCTGAGCCGCTGCCGGCTGTTCCCGCTCGGCGCGCTGACGCGCCAGCTGGATGGCGCTGCGCTCACCGAGATGGCCGAGCTGACCGAGGCCGGCTGCATCGGCTTCTCTCAGGCCGAGGTGGCGATCAAGGACACGCAGGTGCTGCACCGCGCGCTGCAATACGCGGCCACCTACGGCTACACCGTCTGGCTGCGCCCGCAGGATGCGTGGCTCGGCGGCGGCGTGGCGGCCAGCGGCTCGGTCGCCACGCGGCTGGGGCTGTCGGGTGTGCCGGTCAGCGCCGAGACGGTCGCGCTGCACACGATCTTCGAGCTGGTTCGAGCGACGGGCGCCCGCGTGCACCTGTGCCGGCTGTCCAGCGCCGCGGGCGTGGCGCTCGTGCGCGCGGCCAAGCAGGAAGGTCTGCCGCTCACGGCCGACGTGTCCATCAACTCGCTGCACCTGAGCGACGTGGACATCGGCTACTTCGACTCCGCGATGCGCCTGACGCCGCCGCTGCGCCAGGGACGCGACCGCGATGCGCTGCGCGCCGGCCTGGCCGACGGCACGCTGGATGCGCTGGTGTCCGACCACATGCCCGTGACGACCGACGAGAAGGCCGTGCCCTTCGCCGAGGCGACGCCGGGCGCGACGGGGCTGGAGCTGCTGCTGAGCCTGGCGCTGCGCTGGGCGCAGGACTCTGGCTTGCCGCTGGCGCGGGCGCTGGCGGTCGTCACGGCGGAGCCGGTGCGCGTGCTGGGTAGCGCGCTCGGGTCGCTGTCGGCGAGCGCCGGCCGTCTTGTCGAAGGAGGCGTGGCGGATGTCTGCGTCTTCGACGCGGGCGCCAGCTGGGCCGTCACGCCCGACAAGCTCGCCAGCCAGGGCAAGCACACGCCGTTCGCGTATGCGTCCAGCGGCTTCGAACTCCCGGCGCGCGTGCGCTGCACGTTGGTGGCCGGCCACGTGGCCTACGAGGCTCAATGAGGGCTGCGGTCGCCGTCTGGCGGCTCGCCCGCCTGGCGCCGCATGTGCTGCACGGCCTGTGGATCGTCAAGCGGCGCTTCGAGCTGCTCAGCGCCGCTGAGCGCCAGGCGCTCGTCCAGTGGTGGTCGCAGAAGACGCTGCGGCTGCTCGGCATCACGCAGCGGGTGCAGGGCCAGGCCCTGCCCGCCGGTCACTTGCTGGTGGCCAACCATGTGTCGTGGCTGGATATCGCCGCCGTGCATGCCGTGCTGCCGCAGGCGCGCTTCGTGTCCAAGTCGGACGTGAGGCACTGGCCGCTCGTCGGCACGCTGGTCGAAGGCGTGGGCACTTTGTTCATCGAGCGCAGCAGCAAGCGCGACGCGTTGCGCGTGGTGCACCAGACGGCGGCCGCCTTGCAGGCCGGCGACTGCGTCGCGGTCTTTCCGGAAGGCACGACGGGCGCCGGCCCGGCGTTGCTACCTTTCCATGCCAACCTGCTGCAGGCGGCGATTTCGATCGACGCACCGGTGCTGCCCGTCGCGCTGCGCTGGCACGAGCCGGGTGAGCGCTTCAGCTCCGCGGCTCAGTTCATCGGCGACACGACGCTGGTGCAGAGCCTGTGGCGCATTGCCGCGGCGCGCGGCCTTGGCATTGAGGTGAAGCTCCTGCCGCCCGTGACGGCCGCTGGCGCGGAGCGCCGCGACCTGGCTGAGCGGCTGCGCACCGAGATCGCGCATCAGTTGTTGTGAAGCCCGCATCGGCAACCGCGCCCGAGCGCGCGTTTTGCTGAATGTTGCACGGGCCTGATCATTTCTCACGCGCCATGCGGTCACGTCAGACGGCACAGTCAGCTGCTGTTGCTGTCATCGAGCCGAGGATTCCGATGCGTCTGAATGATTTCAAGCTCTCAGCCCGGCTCGCCGGCGGTTTTGGCGCCGTGCTGCTGTTGCTCGCATTGATGATGGGCATCGGCTGCTACAGCCTCAGTCGTGCAGCCGCGGACACCCGCGAGATGATGGCCACGCCGCTGCAGAAGGAGCGCCTCGTCAGCGAGTGGTACATGCTGACGCTGGTGGGCGTGAAGCGCTACACGGCCATCGCCAAGAGCACCGACCCGAGCCTGGCCGACTACTTCGCCAATGACGTCAAGGTGGCCAGTGCGCGGGGCAGCGAGATCATCAAGACGCTGGATGGCCTGCCCAAGTCCGACGAAGAGAAGCGGGTTGTCAAGGAACTGACCGAAGCTCGCGCGCGCTACCAGGCCGCCCGCGACAAGATCGCGGCGTTGAAGAAGGCGGGCGACGAGAAACGCATTGCCGAGGTCTTCGACAGCGAGTTCCGCCTGCCCGCCGAGGCGCTGCTTGACCAGATGAAGGTCTACTGGCAGCAGCAGCGCCAGATCCTCGACGACATGGCCAAGGGGGTGGACCACGCCACGGAAGCGGCGCAGTGGCGGATCGCGCTGCTCGGCGCGCTGGCCTTGGCCGTGGGTACCGTGGGCGCGTGGATCCTGACCCGTTCCGTCACCGGCCCGGTGTCGCAGGCGTCGCGCCTGGTGGGCGCCATTGCCGCCGGCGACCTGACCGTGCGCGTTGACGTGGAAGGACGCGATGAGATCGCCGGCATGCTGGAGTCGCTCGAACAGATGCGCGTGAGCCTGCAGGGCGCCATCTCTCAGGTGCGCGACTCGTCGGACAGCATCCAGCTGTCCTGCCGTGAAGTCGCGGCCGGCAACCAGGACCTCAGCCAGCGCACCGAGCAGACCGCCTCCAGTGTGCAGGGCGCGGCCAGCGTCATGGACGAGCTCAATGGCACCGTCGGCAACACGGCCCATTCAGCCAGCGAGGCGAATCGCCTGGCCGTCTCGGCGGCCGACATTGCCGAGCGCGGCGGGGCCGTCGTGGCCGATGTGGTCAAGACGATGACCGGCATCCACAGCAGTTCGCGCCGCATCGCCGACATCATCGGCGTCATCGATGGCATCGCCTTCCAGACCAACATCCTGGCGCTGAATGCGGCTGTCGAGGCGGCGCGTGCCGGCGAGCAGGGGCGCGGCTTCGCGGTCGTGGCCGGTGAGGTGCGTTCGCTGGCCTCGCGCAGCGCCGAGGCGGCGCGGGAGATCAAGCAGCTCATTGCCGCGAGCGTGGATCAGGTGGAGGCGGGCACGGCGCTGGTCAGCAATGCCGGCTCGACGATGGATGAGGTGGTCGCCGCGATTCGCCGTGTCAGTGCGCTCGTGAGCGACATCAGCGCCGCGTGCGCCGAGCAGGCGCAGGGCGTGTCGCAGGTGTCGTCGTCGGTGTCGCAGATCGACAGCTCCACGCAGCAGAACGCGGCCATGGTGGAGGAAATCGCCGCCGCTGCCTCGAGCCTGCAAGGGCAGGCGCAGAGCCTCGTCGAGGCGATGCAGCGGTTCAGGCTCTGACCGTCGTCAGCAGCGCAGCCATGCAAGGCCTGCGCTCGTGACGGTGCGCGGGCGGTATTCCAGGCCGACGTGGCCGACCCATGCGCGCGACGCCAGCAGCGTCAGCTCCCGCGCGTACTCGTCCGCCTCGGGCTCGTGGCGGCCGTCGACACCGGCCAGCTGCACATGGCCCAGCACACCCAGGTCCAGCGCGCGCGTCAGGTGGCTCAGCGACTCGCCCTCCGCGATGCGGCAGTGGTAGAGGTCCAGCTGCAGCGTCACGCGCGGACTCGCCAGCTGCGCCAGCAGATCCAGTGCCTGGGCCTGGCGATGCAGGAAGTAGCCGGGCATGTCGCGCCGGTTGATCGGCTCGACAACCAGCGGCAGGGATGATTGCTCTGCGGCCCAGCGGAGGTTGGCCAGCCAGGTGGCGCGGTGAGCCGGCGTGTCGTCGGCCAGGCCTGACAGCAGGTGCACGCGGCCGGCGCCCAGCCGCGCGGCCAGATCCAGCCCGCGCAGCGTCGCCTCGCGAAAATCCGCCTCCCGGCCGGGCAGGGCGGCGAAGCCGCGCTCGCCGGCCGCCCAGTCGCCTGCCGGCGCGTTGATGAGGGCGACCCGCAAGCCGGCCAGCGCCGCCTGCAGCGACGCGGTGTCGTGCAGGTGCGGCTGCTGCAGTTCGACGGCCGAGAAACCGTCGGCCCGGGCCGCGTCGGGGCGGCCCAGGTAGGGCCGCTCGGTGTAGAGCCAGTCGAGGTTGGCGGCGAGGTGCGCGGGAATCATCGGATGCCCCGCGCCTGCCGCCCCACGGTCAGCCGGTCAGCCGTTCAGGCCTTGCCCTGGTTAGCCACCGCGGCGGCCGCCTTGGCGGCGGCCTCGGGGTCGCCGAGGTAGTAGCTCTTGATCGGCTTCAGGTTCTCGTCGAGTTCATAGACGAGCGGGATGCCGTTGGGGATGTTGACGCCGACGATGGCGTCATCCGCGATGTTGTCGAGGTACTTCACCAGCGCGCGGATGCTGTTGCCGTGCGCGGCGATCAGCACGCGCTGGCCACTCTTGATCGTCGGCGCGATGGTGTCGTTCCAGAACGGCAGCACGCGGGCGACGGTGTCTTTCAGGCATTCGGTCAGCGGCACCTCGCCGTCCTGCAGGCCGGCATAGCGGCGGTCAGCGCGTTCGCTGCGCGGGTCGGTCGCCTCCAGCGCCGGCGGCGGCGTGTCGTAGCTCCGGCGCCAGATCAGCACCTGCTCGTCGCCGTACTGCTTGGCCATGTCGGCCTTGTTGAGGCCCTGCAGCGCCCCGTAGTGGCGCTCATTCAGGCGCCAGCTATGGCGCACCGGCAGCCAGGTGCGGTCCATCTGGTCCAGGCTGTACCAGAGCGTCCAGACGGCGCGCTTGAGCACCGACGTGAACGCGATGTCGAAGTCGTAGCCGGCCTCCTTCAGCAGTCGGCCGGACTGCTTGGCCTGCTCGACACCGGTGGGCGTCAGGTCCACGTCGGTCCAGCCGGTGAAGCGGTTTTCCAGGTTCCAGGTCGATTCGCCGTGGCGGATGAGGACGAGCTTGTACATGGGCAGCAGCGCACAGGTTGGTGGAAGGCCAGGGATTATCGGACCCGGCGATAATCATGGGCTTCGTTGAATTACACGGGATGCTTGCTTGAACTTCCTGCTCCAGAACTGGTATCTCATCCTCGCCGCGCTCGTGTCGGGCGGCATGCTGCTGTGGCCTCTCGTGGCGTCGGGTGCGCAGGGCACCGCGCTCAGCACGGCCGAGGCGGTGCGGCTGATCAACCGCGAGAAGGGCGTGCTCATCGACGTGAGCGAGCCGCAGGAATTCGCGCAGGGCCATGCGGCGGGTGCGCGCAACATCCCGTTCGGCCAGATCGAGGGCCACAAGTCCCTGCCCAGCAACAAGGCCCTGCCGCTCGTGCTGGTGTGTCCGACCGGCGCACGCGCCGGCCGCGCCGCAGGCATGCTGCGCAAGCTGGGCTATGAAAAGGCCCAGGCCGTAACCGGTGGCCTCAAGGCCTGGCGGGACGCCAACCTGCCGGTCGAGAAGTCCGCCGCGGCGAACTGACCCCCCACCGGACTGCAACGCCTGAGGAGATTGCTGGATGGCCGCCGTCAAGATGTACACGACCCTGGTCTGCCCGTACTGCATCCGCGCCAAGATGCTGCTGAAGCAGCGTGGCGTCGAGCAGATCGAGGAGATCCGCGTCGATCTGAACCCCGCCGAGCGTGAGGCGATGATGGCCAGGACCGGCCGGCGCACCGTGCCGCAGATCTTCATCGGCGACACCCATGTCGGCGGTTGCGACGACCTCATCGCGCTGGACCAGCGCGGCGGCCTGCGCCCTTTGCTGGACGTCTGATTTCAAGGCCGGGCAAGCCCCATCGGGCTGTCACGGCTGTCCGCTGATAATCCGCCTTGCCGCCCGCAGCACGCCGCTTGCGGGCTTCTTGTTTGAAAGCACCGCCCTCATGGCCGACGACATCCAATCCGCCGAAGCCGGCACGCCCGTGTTCCAGATCCAGCGCATGTACCTGAAGGACCTGTCGCTGGAGCAGCCCAACGCCCCCCAGATCCTGGTTGAGGCGCAGGTGCAGCCGCAGGTCGACATCAACCTGACGCTGTCGGCCGAGAGCGTCACCGACGGCATCTTCGAAGTCTGCGTGACGGCCACCGTCAACACCAAGCTGGGCGACAAGACGCTGTTCCTGGTGGAGGCCAAGCAGGCCGGCATCTTCGAGATCCGCAACGTGCCGCAGGACCAGGTCGAGGGCATCCTCGGCATCGTCTGCCCGCAGATGGTCTACCCCTACCTGCGCGCCATCGTGTCCGACGTCTGCACGCGCGCCGGCTTCCCGCCCGTGCTGCTGACCGAAGTGAACTTCCAGGCCATGTTCGAGGCCCAGCAGGCGCAGCGCGCGGCCCAGGGCAGCACGGCCGTCAACTGAACTCGCCCACGTCCTGACGGCGCCCCGCCCCGAGCGGGGCGCTTGCTTTCAGGGACACTTCTCCGCATGACGACGATGAGAATCAGCGTGCTGGGCGCCGGGGCCTGGGGCACCGCGCTGGCGGTGCAGGCTTCCCGCGCCGGGCACGAGGTCTGCCTGTGGGGGCGTGACGCCGCGGCCATCGAGGCCATGCGCGCCAGCCGGCGCAATGCCGCTTACCTGCCCGACAGCGAACTGCCCGCCGCGCTCGCGCTGACCGCCGACCGCGCCGCGGCAGTTGCCCATGCGGCTGGCGGCCTCACCATCGTGGCAACGCCGATGTCCGGCCTGCGCGAGACGCTGGCCGCGCTGCCGGTCACCCACCGCACGCTGTGGCTGTGCAAGGGATTCGAGGCGGGCAGCGGACGGCTCGGGCACGAGATCGCGCGCGAACTGCAGCCGTCGATGGCGGTCGGCGTGCTGTCCGGTCCGAGCTTCGCGCAGGAGGTCGCGGCCGGTCGGCCGACGGCCCTGGTGGCCGCCAGCGAGAACGATGAACTGGCGCACGCGGCCGTGGAGGCGTTCCACGGCGAGCGGCTGCGCATCTACACCTCTTGCGACCCGGTGGGTGTGGAAGTGGGTGGCGCGGTGAAGAACGTGCTGGCGATCGCCGTCGGCGTGTGTGACGGACTGTCCGACGCGGCGCCGGATGCACCGGGCCTCAACGCCCGCGCCGCGCTCATCACGCGCGGCCTGGCGGAAATGATGCGGCTGGGGCTGGCGCTCGGGGCGCGCGCCGAGACCTTCATGGGCCTGTCGGGCCTCGGTGACCTGGTGCTGACGGCCACGGGCGACCTGTCCCGCAACCGCCGTGTCGGGCTGCTGCTGGCGCAGGGCCGGGCGCTGCCCCAGATCCTCCAGCAGCTGGGTCATGTGGCCGAGGGTGTCTACAGCGCGCCCACCGTGCTGGCCCGGGCGCGGGCCGCAGGCGTGGAGATGCCCATCACTGAGGCGATGGTGGCCTTGCTGGACGGCCGCGTGACGGCGACGCAGGTCGTGGAACTGCTGATGAGCCGCGACGCACGGCCGGAGTAGCGGTCGGAATCACGGCCGGAGTCACGGCCGGAGTCGCCGGGGGGGAGGGGACAGGTGTGGGTCAGCCGCCGCCGGCGTAGCCGTTTTGTCGCCAGGCCTCGAAGACGGCCACGGCGACGCTGTTGCTCAGGTTCAGGCTGCGCTGGCCTTCGCGCATCGGCAGGCGCACGCGCTGCTCGCTGGCGAAACCGTCACGCAGCAGGGGCGGCAGGCCGGCCGTCTCGCTGCCGAAGACGAGCCAGTCCCCCGGCTGCCACGCCACGTCGGCAAAGGGCCGGCTGCCGCGCGTGGTGAAGGCGAACATCCGCTGCAGATCCGGCGACTCCGCTGCGAGAAAAGCGGCCCAGTCGGCATGCCGCTGCACGCGCGCGTACTCGTGATAGTCCAGCCCCGCGCGCTGCAGCAGCCGGTCTTCCATCGAGAAGCCGAGGGGCTCGATCAGGTGCAGGCTGCAGCCGGTGTTGGCTGCCAGCCGGATGACGTTGCCCGTGTTGGGTGGGATTTCCGGATGGACTAGGACGATGTTGAACATCGCCGCAGTATCCCGCGCCTGTCTTTGGTCAGTCGTGCATGGCCCATTGCCACGCAGCGCGGACGGGTCGCTCTTGTGAGCACGGCCTGCCCACGCTCAGAACTGCCACGGGTTGATGACAGCCGTACCTGTGGCCTCGAAGGGACTGGTATCCCGGGTGGCGACGGCAAACCCGTTGGCCGCGGCGATGGCGGCGATGTAGCCATCCGCCGTAGGGATAGCAAGGCCCGCACTGCGCGCCTTAGCCATCAACGCCGCGTATGCCTGGGTGCAGGCCAGGTCAAACGGCAGCACGCGCCCGGCGAACAAGGGCAGCACGCGCTTTTCCAGGTTTTCTTGTAGGCCCGCTCGCCGCTTGCCAGCAGGCAACAGCGCTACCCCGGCCCGCAATTCCGCGACGGTGATCGCGGAAAGAAACAGCGTTTCCATGGGCTGGGCGTCGATCCATGCGATCACCCGCGGCTCAGGCGTGTGACGCCACGGCTCCGACATCACATTTGTGTCGAGCAGAATCATTCAAAACTCACCGGGCGCGCGGGCGTCCTGTCACGCACCTGCTCGAACACCGCAAACTCCTCATTGCTCAGCTTCGCCTGGCGGCCGATGTCTGCCATCAGCGAACCCAGTTTCACGCGCCCCTTGGGACTAGTTGCCGCCTCCAGGATTTCGCGCACTTCAGCCTCCATGCTCTGGCCGTGCTGGGCAGCGCGGACTCGCAAAGCACGATGAACTTCATCCGGAAGGTTCCGAACTGTCAGCATGGCCATGGCGGTCATTTCGATTGCAAGCGATGCATGCATTTTACAGAGATGCATGCAAATGGCAGAGCTGGCTTATCGCGGTTGAGACGCCGTCAGGGGGGGGCAAACTAAATTCCCTTGTGGAACAAAAATCGTCCAGGGTGCGGTGGCCGAGGTGATGAGCGCGGTCTACGAGGCCGACTTCCTCGGGTTCTCCTACGGCTTACGGCCGGGGCGCAAGCTGCCGAATGCGCGCGCGTAGCGAGGACGAGTGCGAGGCCCAATAGGCGGCCAGCCAGGGCCAGGCCACACCGGCAGTCCAGCCGCAGTTCCCCCGCATCATGGCGGCGGCCGTGAAGGTCTATGGAGCAACAAAAACACCCCATCCACCCCGCTACAGCCGCTGAAGGCTGGGGGTTAAGAGACGTCCTGGGCGGGCGCGGCGGGCGTCAGAGCCAGGCGCCGCAAAGCCTCGGAAGCCTCGACGATGGCTATGCTCTGATGGCTGCCGATAGGCAGCAAATGCCGGCGGTCACCCGATACGATGAGATCGGCGCGGGCGGCCACGGCGGCTGCGATCGCCTGATCGTCGGGCGTCGCCGGCTACCACGCGCGGCTGCGGAAGGTGGCCGCCGCCGTTGTCTGCGCGTGCTGACATCAAGGAGGCCAAGCTCCTGTTTTCGTGCGCAGAGTCTTGTGTAATGCTGTATTTGCTATATTGACTAAGTGGAAAATTCTCACTTTCCAATAGGTGGTAGGTTTTTCTGCCCACCAAATAGATAGCATATACAGCACATGGACAGCCTCTATTCCGTTGGTCGAGCCATCGCGCGGCTCAGGCAAGAGCGCGGCATGACCCAGAAGCAGCTTGCGGCTCTGACGGGCTTGGGCCAGTCAACCCTTGCCCGCTTTGAGACAGGCGGCGTTGCAGAGTTCGGCTCGCGAAAGCTGCTTCGCCTCCTTGAGGTCCTGGGGCACGAGCTGTCGTTCACACCCAAAAACAGCAGCTTCACGCTGGACGACGCGCTGGCGCAGCGGCAGCGGCAGGCTCAGGAGTCGAGTGAGCCCGGTGCTCCGCGGTAGGGTACGAGGCGATGAAGCTCCACGTCTACGTTCAGGACCAAGCCGTTGCAACGCTGGAGTCGACGGATGGCTTCCGGCATGTGATGGCGTATCACCCTGACGTCCGGCCAGAGCAGTTCGTCTCGCTGCTCATGCCTGTGCGCACGGAGTCCTATGCCTACCCGGAGCTCCATCCGCTGTTCCGGATGAACCTGCCTGAGGGCTTCCTGCTCTCGATCCTCCAGGAGCAGCTCGGTCCGCATGTCGGCGCATCGCCACTGAACCTGCTATCGGTCGTCGGGCGCAACGCCATCGGCCGAGTCAAGGTGGCCACGCCAGGTGCAGACCCCACGCAACCGCCAGTTCCCTTCGATTTGAACGGCATCCTGAGGGGAGACAACTCGCAAGAGGCCTTCGTTGGGCTGGTGCGCCGACATGCAGTGTCGGGGGTGTCCGGCGTTGTTCCGAAGTTCCTTTCGCCGAACACATTCGGGGAACACGTCAAGGGCGCCCTGGTCACAGAGCGCTACATCATCAAAGGCACGACAGCTCGGCTACCCGGTGTCGCCCTCAATGAGCATCTGTGCATGGAGGTATCGCGCCATGCCGGGCTGCCGACGGCCGTGACCGAGGTCTCCGACGACGGCCAAGCACTGGTGGTGCATCGGTTCGATTTCGAAGCAGACGGCATGACGCGCAAGGGCATGGAAGACTTGTGCAGTCTGCTTGCGCTACGCCCGGAGCAGAAGTACGAATCGACCTGGGAACGCGTTGTCGGCCGCATCAAGGACGTCACGCCTCAGGCCGAACAACAGAATGCAGCGCTCTCGCACCTCGCGGACCTGCTGCTGCTGACCTACGCGCTCCGCAACGCGGATTGCCACACCAAGAACATCGCTTTGCTCTACAGCTCGCGCGAACACATCGAGCTGGCACCCGTCTACGACATGCTGACCATCACGGTCTACGACGACTATGCGAAGAACCCGCCGGGCATGCCCATCGAAGGGCGCAGCACGTGGATGCCTGGCAAAGCCCTGGAGCGGTTTCTGCAGGCCAGGTGCAACGTGATGCCGGCGCAGACGCTAAAGCGCGTCGAACGCATCTGTGAGGCCATCGTTCAGGTCACACCTCAGGTTGTCGAGGCAACAGAGCGCTACCCCGCGTTCTATGAGACGGGCAAACGCATGCTGCACGCGTGGAATGACGGGATGAACAGCCTGCGTCTCCAGAAGACCTGGAGCCTGCCTTCACTGGACGAGCCCATCGCTGCGGCTAAGTTCTCTGACCCAGAGCCCATCAAGGCCGCGAAAGTCGAGAAGATGGGCCGCTCGCCACTGCTGGGGCAGCGCTAGTCATCCTCTGGCAGATACGTCCGCCCTTTGGACTTCACAGCCGGGACGCAATACTTTGCTCTGGCGTTTGCATTTGTGGACCTTCACGGCCGGGACGCCGCCGCCGTGAATTGGGGGATCTTGCCGGGATGGCGCCGCCTATCCGGCCTCGCGCTCGACCCGGGATGCGAGGGCCATCGGCAGCTTGGGGCCTTCTTGCTGGCTCACTCGACGCACGCCCGTTAAGCCGTTTGCGGCGATGTCCTTGACCGGCAGGTGCAGGTCTTCCGAGCGGTTGCGCACGGCAGCGCCGCATCGCGGGACTTCATTCATCTCCAGGTTCCGGCGTCCTTGCGATGACCCAGGCCTGCACGCTCATGACGCCTGCCTGCAGCAGCACGCGGGCCAGCTCGAACAGCGTGGCGCCGCTGGTCATCACGTCGTCCAGCAGCGCGACGCTGCAGCCGCGCAGCTGGCGTGCCTTCTGCGGCTCCACGGCGAACACGCCGCGGACATTCGCCGTGCGGTCGGCCATCTTGAGTCCGGCCTGGCGGTCGTTGTGCTGCAAGCGCAGCAGCAGGCCGGGGTCACAGCGCAGGCCGCGGCGCCTGGCCAGCGCCTTGGCCAGCTCGTGAGACTGGTTGTAGCCGCGTTCGCGCACCTGCTCGACCGACAGCGGCACCGGCAGCAGCCAGTCCGGCTGCTGCACTTCGGCGGCGGTCAGTGCCAAGTTCATGCGCTGCAGCAGGGATTCGCGCAGCTCCAGCGCCTGGTGGTACTTGAAGTGCTGCAGCAGACCGTCCCACGGGAAGCGGTAGTCCAGCGCCGCGACGGCCCGGTCCAGCGGGGGAGGGTCGGCCAAGCAGCGCCCGCATTGGGGGCGGGGGCTGCCGATGAGCGCCAGCGGCAGGCGTGCGGCGCAGGTCCAGCAGCGTGGCACCGGCCGCGCGTAGCGCTGCAGGCAGTCGTCGCAGACCGTCTGGTCGCTCCATGTGCGGCAGACTGCGCACTGGCCGGCACAGCGCATCAACACCCGCTCGACGAGTGCTGGCTTTGGCGAGTGCAGGGAGCGGTCCGGCATCGGGTCAATATACTGACCGGCCCATGAGTGAGCTGGCGTCGCCCCCTACTTCAAACAAGGGGCCACGGCCTCAGGATCTCGACGTCGCCGCGGTGGCCCGTCAGGGGCGGCGGCTGGCTCAGGCGCAGCAGCCCCCGTGGCTGCACGCCGAAGTGGCCCGGCGCATGGCCGAGCGCCTGCCGCTGATCAAGTTGCAACCCGCCCGCGTGCTCGATGCGTCGCCCGCTCTTGGGGCCAGCGGCGAGCTGCTGCGCCGCGCCTACCCGCAGGCCGAGATGCTGTGGCATGAGGCGGATGCGGCGCTGGCCGAGCGTGCCCTGCAGGACCGCACGCCCGGCTGGTGGCGCAAGTTGCGCGGCGCGTCGGCCGGCCAGGTGACGTCTTGGCCGGTACAGCCGCGCGTCGACATGCTGTGGTCCAACATGGCCTTGCACGCCAACGCGGACCTGCCAGACCTGTTGGGCGCGTGGCAGGCTAGCGTGGCCGTGGGGGGCTTCGTCATGTTCTCCTGCCTGGGGCCGGACAGCTTCATCGAGCTTCGTCGTCTGTACCAGCGTGCCGGCTGGGACCGGCCTGCACCGGAATGGTGGGACATGCACGATGTGGGTGACCTGGTGCTGAAGGCGGGGTTTGCCGACCCGGTCATGGACCAGGAGCGCTTGCGGCTGACTTGGGCCACCCCCGAAAACCTGCTGGCGGACCTGCGGGCGCTCGGCGGCAACCTGGCGCCCTCACGGTTTGCCGGGCTGCGCGGGCGCGGCTGGCGGCGCCAGCTGTTAGAGGAGCTGGAGACGCTGCGCGCGGCCGACGGCCGGCTCGCGTTGACGGTGGAACTGGTCTTCGGGCATGCGTTCAAGGCCGCGCCGCGGCTGGCCGTCGCGAGCGAGACCCATGTGTCCGTGGATGACCTGCGCGCCAGCCTTCGACAGGGCCGAGAAGGGCACGCAAGGGGGTGATTCCCCGGGGTCTGGCGGCCCGTTCAAGCCAGCAGCGCCGGATAAACTTTGGCGGCGCTACGAGGGTCGGAGCATTGCCGGCTCGCTCCACGGGACTCGCGACACAGTTTCGGCCGCAGGGCCGGACAGGCCGGTTTGCAGGCCCGTTCTTCCAGAACCACGAGACAACCATGACGATGATGAACGCACGAGTGCATTGCGCCTCACGCGGTGGGGCCCGGCGGGCCGCCGTGGCGGCGACGGCGGCCCTGGCGACGGGTTCTGCCCTCGCGGTGAACGACCTCAAGGGTGGCCCGGGCGTCAATCAGATCAACCTGCACGAACCGGTCACCCGGATCGCAGCCGACCAGATGTGGCTGCACAACTTCATGCTGATCGTCTGCCTCGTCATCTTCGTGGCGGTGTTCGGCGTGATGTTCTATTCCATCTTCAAGCACCGCAAGTCCAAGGGTGCGGTGTCGGCCAACTTCCATGAGAGCGTGACCGTCGAGATCGCCTGGACGGTGGTGCCTTTCCTGATCGTCATCGGCATGGCGCTGCCCGCCACCAAGGTGGTCGTCGCGATGAAGGACACGACCAATGCCGACCTGACGATCAAGGCCACCGGCTACCAGTGGAAGTGGGGTTATGACTACCTGAAGGGCGAGGGCGAGGGCATCGGCTTCCTGGCCACGCTGGATACCGAGCAGCGCGAAGCCTCCAACTCGGGCCATCCCGAGCCGGTCGACAACTACCTGCTGAAGGTCGACAACCCGCTGGTCGTGCCGGTGGACAAGAAGGTCCGCATCATCACGACGGCCAACGACGTCATCCACGCCTGGATGATCCCGGCCTTCGGCGTGAAGCAGGATGCGATTCCTGGCTTCGTGCGCGACACCTGGTTCAAGGCCGAGAAGATCGGCGACTACTACGGCCAGTGCGCCGAGCTGTGCGGCAAGGAGCACGCCTACATGCCCATCCATGTGAAGGTCGTGTCCGCCCAGGACTACACCGCCTGGGTGGATACCAAGAAGAAGGAAGCCGCCGCCAAGGCCGACGACCCCAGCAAGGTCTGGGAACTGCCGGCGCTGATCGCCCGCGGCGAGAAGGTCTACACGGCCAACTGCGCGGCCTGCCACAAGGCCGATGGCGCCGGCGCCGGCCCGGTCAAGGCGCTGGACCACTCGCCGGTCGTGCTGTCCGACAACCACCTCGACCAGGTCCAGGTGCTGCTCAACGGCCGCATGGACAAGGGCATGCCGTCGTGGAAGCAGCTGAGCGACACCGAGATCGCGGCCGTCATCACGTACACGAAGAACAGCTGGTCCAACAAGACGGGCCAGCTGGTCCAGCCAGCCGAGATCGTCGCGGCCCGCAAGTAATCGTCGAACGCCGACTCCAAAGGAATCCAAATGAGTGCAGTGCTTCCCAATCACGGCGTTCACGGCGGCCACGCTGGCGATCACGCCCATGATGACCATCACGACCACCATGCCCCGAGCGGCTGGCGGCGCTGGGTCTTCGCCACCAACCACAAGGACATCGGCACGCTGTACCTGCTGTTCAGCTTCACGATGCTGATGGTGGGCGGCATCCTGGCGCTGTGCATCCGCGCCGAGCTGTTCCAGCCGGGTCTGCAGTTCTTCAACCCCGAGCTGTTCAACCAGTTCACGACCATGCACGGTCTGATCATGGTGTTCGGGGCCATCATGCCGGCCTTCGTCGGCTTCGCGAACTGGATGATTCCGCTGCAGATCGGGGCCGGTGACATGGCCTTCGCGCGGATGAACAACTTCAGCTTCTGGCTGATGATCCCCGCGGCCATCATGCTGGTCAGCAGCTTCTTCATGCCCGGCGGCGCGCCGGCGGCGGGCTGGACGCTCTACGCGCCGCTGACGCTGCAGATGGGCCCGTCGATGGATGCCGGCATCTTCGCGATGCACATCCTTGGCGCGAGCTCCATCATGGGCTCGATCAACATCATCGTGACCATCCTCAACATGCGCGCCCCCGGCATGACGCTGATGAAGATGCCGATGTTCTGCTGGACCTGGCTGATCACGGCCTACCTGCTGATCGCCGTCATGCCCGTGCTGGCCGGCGCCATCACGATGACGCTGACGGACCGCCATTTCGGCACCGCCTTCTTCAACCCGGCCGGCGGCGGCGACCCGGTCATGTACCAGCACATCTTCTGGTTCTTCGGGCACCCCGAGGTCTACATCATGATCTTGCCGGCCTTCGGCATCATCAGCCAGATCGTGCCGGCCTTCGCCCGCAAGCGTCTGTTCGGCTACGCCTCCATGGTGTACGCGACGGCCTCCATCGCCATCCTGTCATTCATCGTCTGGGCGCACCATATGTTCGCCACCGGCATGCCAGTGACGGGCCAGCTCTTCTTCATGTACGCGACGATGCTGATCGCCGTGCCCACGGGCGTGAAGATCTTCAACTGGCTGGCGACGATGTGGCGCGGCTCGATGACCTTCGAGACGCCGATGCTGTGGGCCGTGGGTTTCATCTTCGTGTTCACGATGGGTGGCTTCACCGGCCTGATCTGCGCGATGGCGCCCATCGACATCCAGATCCAGGACACCTACTACGTCGTCGCCCACTTCCACTACGTGCTGGTGGCCGGCTCGCTGTATGCGCTGTTTGCCGGCGTCTACTACTGGGGCCCGAAGTGGACCGGCGTCATGTACTCCGAGTTCCGCGGCAAGCTGCACTTCTGGTGGTCGCTGATCGCGTTCAACGTGACCTTCTTCCCGATGCACTTCCTGGGTCTGGCCGGCATGCCGCGTCGCTATGCCGACTACCCGATGCAGTTCACCGACTTCAACCAGATCGCGTCGATCGGCGCCTTCGCGTTCGGCCTCGCGCAGGTCTACTTCTTCCTGTTCGTCGTCATCCCGATGATGCGTGGCAAGGGTGCCAAGGCGCCGCAAAAGCCCTGGGAAGCGGCCGAGGGGCTGGAGTGGGAGGTGCCGTCGCCGGCGCCGTTCCACACCTTCGAGGAGCCGCCCAAGCTGGACGCGTCGGCGACCCGCATCGTCGCCTGAGGACGTTCCGATGACGCCCGAACAGCGCAAAGCCAACCGCCGCCTGGGGCTGATCCTCTTCACCGTGGCCCTGGCCTTCGGTGTCGGTTTCATCGTCAAGATGACGATGTTCGGCCACCACTGAACCGGCGCATCCATGGTCCTTCGCTCGCTTGCCGCCGCGCTGCGTCGCGACAACGACCACCTGCTGCTCAAGCTGGCGGTCGTCGTGACGCTGATGTTCGGTTTTGCGTATGCGATGGTGCCGTTCTACAAGGCCATCTGCAGCGCGCTGGGCATCAACGTGCTGTCGCTCGCCGAGCGACAGACGGCGCTGGCGGACAAGGGCGTGGCCAATGGCAACGGGCAGATCGACTACAGCCGCGAGATCACCGTCGAGTTCGACACCAACGCGCGCGGCCCCTGGGATTTCAAGCCCGCGGTGCGCCATCTGACCGTGCACCCCGGTGAGCTGACGCAGGTGATGTACGAGTTCCGCAACGTCCAGAACCGCACGATGGCCGCGCAGGCCATCCCGAGCTACGCGCCGATGCAGGCCAGCGCGCACTTCAACAAGCTGGAGTGCTTCTGCTTCAACGAATACACGCTCAAGCCGGGAGAGACCAAGCAGTGGCCAGTCGTGTTCGTCATCGACCCCAAGCTGCCGCGCGACGTAAAGACCATCACCCTGTCCTACACGTTCTTCGAAGTGGCGGGCAAGGGCGGTGTGAACGTCGGCCAGGCGCCGCGGGCCACGACGGGAGCTGCGCTGTGAGTCGGCCCGGTCAGGACCTGAAGGACGCGGTATCGCGCAAGGCGTCGCTCGGCCAGACGGTGTCGGCCGTCGCCTGGAGTTTCTTCGGCGTGCGCCGGGGCAAGGATCATGAAAACGACATGGCCAAGCTCAATCCGGTGCACGTGATCATCGCGGGCGTGCTCGGCGCGGCCGTGTTCGTGTTGATGCTGGTGCTGCTGGTCCGCTGGGTCGTCGGCAGTGGCGTGGCCGGTGGCTGAGCGCCGGCCGCAACAAGGTTCAGAACGAGACAAGAGCTAGGAGAACGACATGTCGGCAGCGACAACTTCGGGCAAGGCCCCGTACTACTTCGTCCCGGCGCCCTCGCGGCATCCGGTGATGGCCGCCACGGGCCTGTTCTTCGTCATCCTCGGCGCCGGCCAGTGGGTCAACGGCCATGGCTGGGGCATGTACTCGCTGTTCGGCGGCCTGCTGTTCTGGGCATTCGTGCTGCAGGCCTGGTTCCGCGACGCCATCGGCGAGAGCGAGGGCGGCCTCTACAGCGACCGCATCGACCTCTCCTACCGCTGGAGCATGGGCTGGTTCATCTTCTCGGAGGTGATGTTCTTCGCCGCCTTCTTCGGCGCGTTGTTCTGGGCCCGGATGTACTCCGTGCCGCAGCTCGGTAGCCTGGAGAACTCGCTGCTGTGGCCTGACTTCAAGGCCATCTGGCCCAGCACGGCGCCCGGCTTCACGGCGTCGCCGGCCGGCACGGTGGAGGCCTTCAGCACGATGGGCCCGTGGCCCATCCCGACGATCAACACAGCGCTGCTGCTGACTTCGGGTGTCACGTTGACGATTGCGCACCACGCGCTGATCGCCGGCAACCGTGCGAAGACGATTGCGTGGATGTGGGTCACCGTGCTGCTCGGCGCCACGTTCCTCGGCTTCCAGGCCTACGAGTACCACCATGCCTACAGCGAGCTCAACCTCAAGCTCAGCTCCGGCATCTACGGCTCGACCTTCTTCATGCTGACCGGCTTCCACGGCTTCCACGTCTGCGTGGGGGCGCTGATGCTGCTGTTCATCACGATCCGGCTGATGAAGGGCCACTTCACGCCGGAGCGCCACTTCGGTTTCGAAGGGGCCGCCTGGTACTGGCACTTCGTCGACGTCGTGTGGCTGGGCCTGTACGTCATTGTCTACTGGATGTGACGCGGGCGACGCCGCCAACAAAAAGCGCCGCGGTCGCGGCGCTTTTTTGTTGGCTCAAGTCGCCGGCTTCAGCGGCAGCCCCGTCGGGTGGATCCAGCCCATCTGCCAGCTCAGCAGGATGAACAGGAACAGCGCCACCGACAGCGCGACCCGCAACGCGAGTGCCCGGGCCATGTCACCCTTGCCCTTGCTGCCACCCTTGCGCAGCATGAAGAAGCCGGCCGCCGCGAGGGCACCGAGGATGCCGATGAAGGCGAGCACGATGACGACGTTCATGACGCCGGATTATCGACCCGGGGTGTCGGCATGACCGCGCGGCACTTGCTGATGCTGCTGGCCGCACTGCTCGCGGCCGCCTTGACGGCCCGGCTCGGCGTCTGGCAGCTGGACCGCGCCCGGCAGAAGCTCGCGCTGCAGGCCGACATCGAGGCGGAGGCGGCCAAGCCGGCGCTGACCAACGCCCAGCTTGGCGGCTACGCGTTGCACCGGCGTGTCGTGCTGCGTGGCACTTGGGATGCCCGGCACACCGTGTGGCTCGACAACCGCCCGATGGACGGCCGCGCCGGCTTCTACGTCGTCACGCCGCTGCGGCTCTCCGGCCGCGACGATGCCATCCTCGTGCAGCGCGGCTGGGCGCCGCGCAACGTGGCCGAGCGCACGCAGCTGCCGCCGCTGAACACGTCGTCCGGCGAGGTGGAAGTGCTCGGCCGCCTGGCCGCTTCGACCTCCCGGGTTTATCAACTGGGCGAAGGGGCGGGCGGAACGATCCGGCAGAATCTGGACACCGTGTCCTTCGGCGCCGAGACCGGGCTGCGGCTGCTGCCGCTGGCCGTCATCCAGACCGCCGGCCCTGACGATGGTCTGCTGCGTCACTGGCCGGCACCGGACCTCGGCCTGCAGACGCATTACGGCTACGCCTTCCAATGGTTCGCGCTCTGCGCGCTGATCCTGTCCCTCTATGTCTGGTTCCAACACCTCCGCCCCCGGCTCCGCCGCCAGCAGCCCTGAGCCGTTGAGCTTCGCGGTGCACAGCCTGCCCGACCCCCGCGTGGCCACGCAGCAGCGGGCCGGGCGCTGGAAGATGTTTGTGGTCCTGGCCGTCTGCGCCGCGCCGGTGGTGGCTTCGTACTTCACGTTCTATGTGATCAAGCCCAAAGGGGCGGCTTATGGCGAGCTGGTCGCGCCGACCGTCGACATGCCGGCCGACCTGCCGCTGACCGACCTCCAGGGCCGCGCCGTCGCCGCGCCGTCGCTGCACGGCCAGTGGCTGCTGGCCGTCGTGCAGCCGTCCGCGTGCGGTGAAGCCTGCGAGCGCCAGCTCTACGTGCAGCGCCAGATCCGGGAGATGCTGGGCAAGGAGCGCGACCGCGTCGACAAGCTCTGGCTGATCCCTGACGACGGCACGCCCGCGCCGGCGCTGCTCGCAGCCGTCGGCCAGCGCGGTGCCGAGGTCACGGTGCTGCGCGCGCCGCGCGAGCGCCTGGCGGCCTGGCTGAAGCCCGCGCCGGGCCGCAGCATGTCCGATCATTTCTACATCGTCGACCCGATGGGCCGCTGGATGGAGCGCGCACCGGCCGAGCCTGAACCGCGCAAGCTCAAGGCCGACCTGGAGAAGCTGCTCAAGGCCAGCGCCAGCTGGGACACCTCGGGTCGCTGAGTGCAACGGTGAACGAGCTGCTGTTGCCCCTCGGTCAGGTCGCCGCCATCGGCGGCGCGGTGGCGCTCGGGCCGCTGCTGTGGTGGCGCCAGCGCTCCCGCGCTGCGACGCCTGCGGGGCGCCTGCGCGCCCTGACGCTGTTGGCGCTGTTTTTGACGTTCGACCTCATCGTCTTCGGCGCGTTCACGCGCCTGACGGATTCCGGCCTGGGCTGCCCGGACTGGCCCGGCTGCTACAGCGCCGCGAGCCCCGTCGGCGCGCGCGAGCACATCGACGCCGCGCAGGCCGCCATGCCCACCGGCCCGGTGACGCACGGCAAAGCGTGGATCGAGATGCTGCACCGCTATCTCGCCAGCGCGGTGGGGCTGCTGATCCTGGTCATGGCCGGCTTGAGCTGGCGGCTCCAGCGCCGCGTTGGCGAAGCGGCGCCGTCGCCATGGTGGCCTACGCTGACGCTGGTGTGGGTCTGCGTGCAGGGCGCCTTCGGCGCGCTGACTGTCACGATGAAGCTCTTCCCGGCCATCGTCACGCTGCATCTGCTGTTCGGCCTGGGCTTGCTGATGCTGCTGGCCTGGCAGCGCGAGGCCTACGAGCCGCAGCCGCTGGCCGTGCCGGCGGTGCTGCGCCGCGCCGTGGCGGGCGTTCTCGTCCTGACGCTGGTGCAGGTGGCGCTCGGGGGCTGGGTCAGCACGAACTACGCGGTGCTGGCCTGCGACGAGTTCCCCACCTGCCACGGCGGCCAGTGGTGGCCGCCGCATCTCGACTTCGGCCAGGGCTTCCAGCTCTGGCGCGACCTGGGCCGGCGCGCCGACGGGCAGCTGCTCGGCTTCGAGGCGCTGGCTGCCATCCACATGGCCCACCGCATTGGCGCGGCCGTCGTCTTCACCGCCATCCTCGCGCTGGCTTGGGCACTGCGCGGGCGCGCGGCGGCCTGGTCGCGCCTGCTGCTGGCCGCCGCCGGCTGGCAGTTCGCCTCCGGGCTGTCCAACGTCGTGCTGGACTGGCCCATCGTCGCCGCCCTGGCCCACACTGCGGGCGCCGCCGTGCTGCTGGCCCTGCTCACCACCTTGCTCGCCAGAGTCCACGGCGGGCGCGCTTCCTGATCGACCATGGCTTCCACATCAACCGTCAGCGCCATCGCGCCCAGCCCGCGCTGGCAGCAGTTCTACCAGCTGACCAAGCCGCGCGTCGTCCAGCTCATCGTCTTCTGCGCCGCGATCGGCATGGCGCTGGCCGTGCCGGGCCTGCCGTCGCTGGACCAGGCCGTCACGATGCTCGCCGCCATCGGCGGCATCTGGCTCGTGGCCGGTGCGGCCGCGGCCTTCAACTGCCTCATCGAGGACGGCATCGACGCCCGCATGAAGCGCACCGCCTGGCGCGCCACCGCCAAGGGCGAGCTGAGCCGCCCGCAGACGCTGGCGTTCTCGGCGCTGCTGTGCGCGGCCGGCATGGCGCTGCTGGCGGTTTACGTGAACGCGCTGACGATGTGGCTGACCTTTGCCACGTTCGTCGGCTATGCCGTCATCTACACCGTCATCCTGAAGCCGATGACGCCGCAGAACATCGTCATCGGCGGCGCCTCGGGCGCGATGCCGCCGGTGCTGGGCTGGGCGGCGTTGCGCGGCGAGGTCGGGTTCGAAGCCTGGCTGCTGTGCCTCATCATCTTTCTGTGGACGCCGCCGCACTTCTGGGCGCTGGCCCTCTACCGCGCCGAGGACTACGCCCGTGCGGGGCTGCCCATGTTGCCCGTCACCCATGGCAACGACTACACGCGGCTGCAGATCCTGCTCTACACCTGGGTGCTGTTCGCCGCGACGCTGCTGCCCTTCCTGACCGGCATGAGCGGCTGGTTCTACCTCGTCAGCGCCGTCATGCTGGGGCTGGGCTTCTGCGGCTATGCCTTCCGGCTGTGGCGCTCGTATTCGGAGATGCTGGCGCGGCGAACGTTCTGGTTCTCCATCTGGCACCTGTCGCTGCTGTTCGCCGCCTTGTTGATCGACCACTACCTCCCATGACCACTCGTCGTTTTGCTGTGGCGGCCCTCGCCGCATTGGCCCTGGCCGGCTGCCAGAAGGCGGAGACCGGCCGGCCCGCCTTCAAGGGCGTGGACCTCACTGGTGCTGAATACGCCCGCCAGCTCAACTTGAGCGACCAGGACGGCCGCAGCCGCTCCCTGGCGGACTTCAAGGGCAAAGTGCTCGTGGTTTTCTTCGGCTACACGCAGTGCCCCGACGTCTGCCCGACGACGATGGCCGAGGTGGCCGAGGTCAAGCGCTCGCTCGGCGCCGACGGCGACAAGGTGCAGGGCATCTTCGTCACCATCGACCCGGCGCGGGACACGGCCCAGCTGCTGAAGTCCTATCTCGCCAGCTTCGACCCCAGCTTCATCGGCCTGCGCGGCAGCGACGAGCAGACCCAGGCCGCGGCGAAGGAGTTCAAGGTCTTCTTCGCCAAGGTGCCGGGCAAGACACCCGAGAGCTACACGATGGACCACACGGCCGCGAGCTTCATCTTCGACACCGAAGGTCGTGTGCGCGTCTATTCCCGCTACGGCGCGGGGGCCGAGCCCCTGGCGCACGACATCAAGTTGCTGCTGGCAGAGAACAAGTCGAGCAATTGATGTCCGGGGCGACGCTCACCTAGCCTCTGCGGCGGCGATGGCAGGGTAGAGCACGTTGGTCGTGACCTTGGGTTGACTACCCTATGCGGCTTGAGCCAACGCGTCCATCGCGTTCAGGGTTCTGATGGCGGGGTAGGTTTGTAGCGACGGGAAGTGACGCCGGAAGTAGCAATCCCAATAGCTTGTTGCCCTTTGCCTGGTGAGCGCCATGAACTTTGGGTTCTCCCGTGCGAAGTCAGCCAGGTTTTGGACCGTCGCCTGCGGGGTGGTTGAAGCAATCAGCTCGACGATCTCGATGACATATTCGCCAAGGAGCTGGACCAAGAACGGGGCGGTCCAAGGGCGATCCGTCGCGATGAAGCGACGCAAGCACTCCTCTCGTACGTATCCATTCCAGTGCCGCGTGCCAAGGCACAGCGCGAGAGTGCGGTGGTCGCCAGTGGCATGGTCGATCAATGCTCGCAGGTCGCCTGGCGAGCAGTAGAGACGTGCGGGAGCGGAGAGCAGCTCGCCCTGCAAGTTGACCTGGAATCCCTGATGCACACGGGCAAGCTGCGAGGTGGTCATTGCTTCCAGCAATGCCAGTGCTGCCGGTTGGATGGCAGCGGGGAAGGCCGGTTGGTACGTCATGAGCGCAGTCAGATTTGAGCTTCGTCGATCGCCGACGATGACGCCTGACTGCGGGGTAATTAGCTCCGTGCAGGGCGCAATGTTACGCCAGTCAATGGAGGAACTTTGGCGTCTCGGATGGACGCCCATCGTGACCTTGGGTCGCCGAAACGGCGACACGGCGAGTGTGCGCTGCTGGCTGCGCTGCTAGCGATGGGCAAGGTTTCACGCGGCTGCATCCGCAGGCTGGAGTGCGGATGCACGTTGTTGAAGTGCTCCCCCTCTGGACTGCGTCAAGGTGGCGTCGCCAGACGCTCGCCCTGATCCCGGAACTGCGCGGCGTCCGCGGCACATAGCACCAGAAACAACAAAGGCCCCAGATGGGGCCTTGTCGAACGGCGAGAGTGAACGTTCAGGCCGCTTCGGTCAGCGCCTTCTTCATCTTCTTCATCGCCGCCACCTCGATCTGGCGGATGCGCTCGGCCGACACGCCGTACTCGGCGGCCAGCTCGTGCAGCGTCATGCCGCCGGAGGCGTCGTCGTTCACCTTCAGCCAGCGTTCCTCGACGATGCGGCGGCTGCGCGGGTCCAGCACGTCGAGCGCGCGCTGGATGCCGTCGCCGGCCAGTTCGTCGCGCGAGCGGGCCTCGATGACGCGGGTCGGCTCACTGTTCTCGTCAGCGAGGTAGGCGATGGGGGCGAAACTCTCGCCGTCGTCGTCGGTCTGCGGCTCCAGGGCCACGTCGCCGCCGGACAAGCGCGTCTCCATCTCCAGCACTTCCTCGCGCTTGACGTTCAGCTCGCGCGCGACTTGGGCCACCTCGGCCTCGGTCAGTGTGTTGCGGTGCGTCGCGCCATCGGTCTGGTCAGCCTTCATGGCGTGCTTCATCGAGCGCAGGTTGAAGAACAGCTTGCGCTGGGCCTTGGTCGTCGCGACCTTGACCATGCGCCAGTTCTTCAGGATGTACTCGTGGATCTCGGCCTTGATCCAGTGCATCGCGTAGCTGACCAGCCGCACACCCTGGTCCGGATCGAAGCGCTTGACGGCCTTCATCAGGCCGACGTTGCCTTCCTGGATCAGGTCGCCCTGCTGCAGGCCGTAGCCCATGTACTGGCGGGAGATCGACACCACCAGGCGCAGGTGCGACAGCACCAGCCGGCCGGCGGCTTCCAGGTCGCCCTTGTCGCGCAGGTTGCGCGCAGCAGAGGCTTCCTCCTCGGCCGTCAGCAGCGGCAGGCGGTTGACGGCGGAGATGTAGGCGTCCAGGTTGCCGAGCGAGGGCACCAGGGCCCAGGGGTTGGCAACCGCGATGGCAGAAGAGGCAGACACAGACATCGTCTTGATCCTTACTAGACCGCCACGAGATGTGGCGGTGAGAAAGATATTAGCACTCTGATCCGTCGAGTGCTAAGCGAGACGATGGCTGCTGTGGAATGCAGTGTTGATGCGCGTGAAACAGTGGGCAGGCACTAACTTATGTCAATCGACCAGCCCGAAATCCGGGCTTTTGATCATCGCCTCGATGTCCAGCAGGATCAGCATGCGCTCGCCGATCTTGCCGAGGCCGGTGATGAAGCGCGAGTCCATCGCCGCCGGCACTTCAGGACGGGCCTTGATGTCCTCGGCGGACAGCTCCAGCACGTCGGACACGGAGTCCACCACGACGCCCACCACGCGGCCGGCGACGTTCAGCACGATGACGACGGTGAAGGCGTTGTACTCGCTCGGCTGGCCCAGGCGGATGCGCAGGTCCAGGATGGGCACGATGACGCCACGCAGGTTGACCACGCCCTTGACGAAGCTGGGCGCGTTGGCCACGCGGGTGGGCGCTTCGTAGGAACGGATTTCCTGCACACGCAGAATGTCCATGCCGTACTCCTCGCCGCCAACGCGGAAGGTCAAGAACTGCTGGCCGTCGGTGCGGGCCTGGGTTTGCACGGCGGATGTGCCGGCGGTGGGAACGAGATCGGTGGAGCTCATCGGGAGGCTGCGCTCGGGTGGGTTCAACCCGTCATTCTGCCCGCACCTGCCCCGGCGCTGCTGCCAACAATTCATCGACCAGGGCCAACAGCTCGCGCACGTCCAGCGGCTTGGTCAAGTAGTGCCGAGCACCGGCGGCGCGTGCCAGCGCGATCTGCTCCGGTTGCGCGTTGGCCGATACGACGACGACCGGCGGCGGCGTCAGGTCCAGCTCGCGCAGCCGGGTCAGCAGCATCAGGCCGTCGCCATCCGGCAGCTCCCAGTCCAGCAACAACAGTGCCGGCCGACGCTCGCGGACGACCTTCAGTCCTTCTTCCACGGTAGGCGCCACGTCCAGCGCCAGTCCGGGCCGCTGCTCGAGGATGCCGCGCATGACCTCGGCGTTGAGCGGGTTGTCCTCCACGTACAGCAGCCGCTGATGGCCGTTGCCCGCCGGCCGGACCGGTTCTCCGAGGTCCGAGGCCGCAGCGCCGCGGGGTGCTGCGTCGGCGGCCGGCAGCCGCAGCACGAAGCAGGCGCCGGGGCCGTCCACGGCTTCGGCGCGCAGGCTGCCGCCCATCATCTGGGCCAGGCGCAGGCTGATGACGAGGCCGATGCCCGTGCCGGGCAGGCCGCCGCTCTCGCGGCCCAGCCGATTGAAGGGCTGGAAGAGCGCGGCGCGTTGTTCCTCTGACAGGCCCAGGCCGGTGTCGCGCACGGTGACCTCCACCCAGCCCGCCTCCGGACTGCGGGCCTCGATGTCGATGCGGCCGCCGGGCCGGTTGTACTTGATGGCGTTGCTCAGCAGGTTGGTCAGCACCTGCGTGACGCGTGTCGGGTCGCCCAGCACGCGCTGGGCCGCCGGCTCCAGCCGTTGCTGGATGGACAGGCCTTGCTCCGAGGCGCTGTGCTGCACGAGGGCCAGCGCGCGCGACAGCAGCGGTGCCAGCTCCAGCGCCGCCAGGTCCAGGCGCAGCGAGCCCGACTCGATGCGCGACAGGTCCAGCGTGTCGTTGATCATCTCCAGCAGGTGCCAACCCGCCTGCACGATCTGCTGAACACGGTTGCGCTGGGCGGGTGGCAACGACTCGGCCGGGTCCATCTGCATCAGCTGTGCGAAGCCGAGGATGGCGTTCATCGGCGTGCGCAGCTCGTGGCTCATCCGCGACAGGAACTCGTTCTTTGCCTGGTTGGCGGCCTCGGCCGCCTCGCGCGCGCGGTCCAGCTCCTCGATGCGAAGCTGGTCGGTGATGTCCTCCACGACGCCAACGAGCCGTAAAGGCCGGCCGTCATCGCCGCGCAGCAGGCTGACCAGCACTCGCGCATGCACGGTGCTGCCGTCGGCCCGTATGTAGCGCCTGACCTGGCGGTAGAACGGCAGCTCGCCGCGCATCAGCCGGCGTGCCATGCGGATGCCTTCCTCCCGCTCATCGGGGTGCGTCACGTCGGTGGCGCGGCGACTCATGAGTGCATCGGGCGAATAGCCGAGCAGGTTGCAGAAATACGTGTTCACTTCCTTGAAGCCGCCGCTGAGGTCCGTGAACGCGATGCCGATCGGTGCTGTCTCGAAGATGCTGCGGAAGCGCTGCTCGCTCTGACGCAGCGCCTGCTCGCCTACCGCGCGGCTGGCGATCTCCCGCTCCAGCGCCGCGGTGCGTTCGCTCACGATGGCCTCGACATGCTGCGTGCGGCCCGACATCAGTAGCAGCAACGCGCCCACCATGGCGGTGGACAGCAGGCCCACGAGCGCAAAGGACCAGCTGCGCCCGGGGGGCAGCGGTGTGCCGGGCAGGTCGTAGACCCGCACCTCCCAATGCCGGCCGCCGAAGGTCAGCGGCAGCTTCACGAGCGGCAGCATCGCGTCGTCGGCACGCTGGACAGCCTCGCAGCCGCGCCGCCCGGCCAGCCGCGGGAAGGTGGCATGCGGGTCCAGGTCTACCAGGCAGGCGCCCAGGTGCTCCGGCCAGGTGGTCGACAGGCGCGACATCAGCACATCCGGCCGCAGCGTCGCGAACGCGAAGCTGTCGAGCTCCTGGTCGCGGAAGACCGGCTGGTAGACCACCACGCCGACGGCGCCTTCCTTGTCCTGGGACAGCTCAAAGCCGGCCGAAGCGGCAGGGCGGCCGCCCGCCACCGCGCGTTCCAGCGCCTCGCGCGCGCCGCTGACGCTGCGCACATTGACGCCCAGGGCCCCGGCGTTGCGCGACAGCGGCTCGATGAGCCGGATCGCGACGACGTCCTCATCCGCCGACGTGCGGTGGTCGCCGGCGCGGCGCCGGTCGCGCACCTGGTAGCCCCCGGGGAAGTGGTCCGCCGCGGCGGCTGCGTTGAAGGCGGGGACCTGCTCGCGCGGCACGCGCAGCGCCAGCCCGAGCGCGATCAACGGGCTGTCCTCGTCCATCAGCCCGCTCGTGGCGCGCGCGAACTCCTCCCGCGTCGGCCGCGGCTTGATTTTCAGCAGGCCGTGCAACCCCTCCAGCGTCAGCAGCGGCTCGCGAAGCTGGGCCGCCAGGTCCTGTGCCGCCGTGGTCGCCACGCGGGTGAAGTCGGCACGGTTGCGCTGGCGGTCCCAGTCCATCGTTGCCGCCACACCCAGCGCGACGAGCAGCGTCGTCAGCAGCATCGGCAGGCCCACACTGAAGCGCCGCGGCGCCCAGGCCGAGCGCGGTCGACCGATCAGAGCCAGCGTGATCGGCGTGGCGATGAGCACCCCCATCAGGTCGCCGATCCACCACACCGACCACACCTGCCCCAGCTGTGGCGTGGCGATCGCGTCCGCCGCTCGCAGGGCCAGCGTTGCACAGCTGGGGCTCACGAGGCCGGCGAGCGTGGCTGCGGCCAGGTAGCCGCCCACCTCGCGTGGCGACGCCAGCACCAGTGGCTGGCCGCACCAGCGCCGCATCAGCCAGGCGCCGGCCGCCGCCTGCGCGGCCGCCCCGACGCCAATGGCCAGCCCCAGCGACAACGGATGGGCGCTGAACGCGCCGAGCGTCGTCGCCTGCACCAGAAAGCTGCCCAGCGCCACAGCGGGCATGTAGCGCAGCCCGCCGACCACCAGTACGGCCAGGCCCCAGCCGGCCGCGGGATAGAGTGGCGCCAGCTCGTAGGGCGGCAGCACCACCAGCAGGCCCAGGCGGCCCAGCAGGTAGTAGACGAGCGCAATGCCGACGGACAGCAGCAGGTAGCTACCGGCTGCGGGCGGGGCGGGACGCGTCATTCGGCCTGGGCCTCGCGCAGCGTCTGCACGACCGGCCGCTGCAGCACGCCGCGCAGGCTCCACCAGCCGGCGCTCCAGGCCAGCAGGGCGCCACAGCCCGCGGTCGCCAGCGGCACCCACGGCTTGATCTGCCATTCGAACTCGAACACGAAGCGCGCGAGCAGCGCGGCCAGCAGCAGCGCCACGCCACCGGCCAGGAAGCCGGCCAGCGCCCCCACGCCCAGCAGCTCGACGCGCTGCACCTGGGCCAGCAGCGACGACGGTGCGCCCAGCGCCCGCATCAGCGCGAACTCGCGCGTGCGCGCCTCGCGTGTGCTGCCCACGGCGGCCAGCAGCACGACGACGCCGGTCGCCAGTGTGAAGCCGAACAGGAACTGCACGGCCTGGATGACCTGGTCCAGCACACCCTGCACCTGGTTGAGCTGGGCCGACACGTCGATGACGGTCAGGTTCGGGAATTGCCGCGCCAGCGTGCGGTCCAGCGTCGCGCCCGCCGGCAGGCGGAACGCGGCGATCTGCGTGGCGGGCAGGTCGGGCAGCGCGGCCGCCTCGAACAGCACGAAGAAGTTCACCCGCATCGACGACCAGTCCACCTTGCGCAGGCTGGTGATGCGGCCCTGCACCGGCTGGCCCGCGATGTCGAACCCCAGCTGGTCGCCGAGCTTCAGGCCCAGCGTCTTGGCCAGGCCTTCCTCCACGCTCAGGCCCAGCTCGCCCGGCGCGGCACCGCCCCAGCGGCCGGCGACGAGCTCGTTGTGGGCCGGCAGCGCGTCGGTGTGGCTCAGGTTGAACTCCCGTTCTGCCAGGCGCTGCGCGCGGTCCTCGGCGAAGCGCTTGCCCTGCACCGCCTCGCCGTTGATGCCGCTCAGCCGGCCGCGGATCATCGGGTACCAGTCGTACTGCTTGACGCCGGCGGCAGCCAGCGTCTGACGGAAGGCCTCCGCCTGGTCGGGCTGGATATTGATGACGAAGCGGTCCGGCGCCGAGGCCGGCGTGGCGCGGCGCCAGCTGTCGATGAGGTCGGTACGCAGCAGCACCAGCAGCGCCAGTGCCAGCAGCCCCACGGCGAGCGACGCCACCTGCATGACGGCAAAGGCCGGTCGCGCCGCCACCTGCCGGGTGGCCAGCACGAGCCAGCGCGGCACGCCGCCGCCGCTGCCGCCGGCCGGCACCACGCGACGCAACAGCTTGACTGCCGCAAACGCCAGCAGCGCGAACAGCAGCACCGCGCCCGCAAAGCCGGCCGCCGCGATGGCGCCCAGCGCCATGTCGCCCGCCAGCACGACAAGGATTGCCGCCAGGCCCGTGATGCCGGCCGCCAGCACCAGCAGCGAGCCGGCCTTGGGTGCGCCCAGGTCGCGGCGCATGACGCGCAATGGCGGCACGGCGGCCAGCTGCAGCACCGGCGGCAGGCCGAAGCCCATCAGCAGCGACAGCCCCAGCCCCAGCCCCAGCAGCGCCGGCCAGATGCTGGGCGCCGGCAGTGCCACGTCGACGAGGCCGGCCAGCAGCACGACGAACACCTGGTGCAGCGCGAGGCCCGCCAGCACGCCGACCGCGCTGGCGGCCAGGCCGGCCAGCAGGAACTCCAGGCCGTAGGCCCAGGCGATGCGACGTTGTGGCTGGCCCAGCACGCGCAGCATCGCGCACGCGTCCAGGTGCCGGGCCGCGAAGTCGCGCGCGGCGAGTGCGACGGCCACGGCCGCCAGCAGCGCCGACAGCATCGCCACCAGCCGCAGGAAGCGGGCCGCGCGGTCCAGCGTTTGGCGCATCTCGGGGCGGCCCGATTCCAGCGACTCCAGCCGCAGACCGCGCAGTTTCTGGGCCTCGATGAGTTTTTCGGCGTCGGTGACGAAGCGGCGCACCGCGTCCGGCGCGGCGCCCGGCCCCGGCACGAGCGCCAGGCGATAGGTGATGCGGCTGGCCGGCTGCACCAGTCGCGTGGCGGCCAGATCGCGCTCGGCGAGCATGACGCGCGGCGCAAAGTTCAGAAAGCCGGCGCCGCGGTCCGGCTCGGTCTCGATCATGGCAGCCAGCGTCAGCTGGCTGTCCCCCAGCAGCAGCGGGTCGCCCAGCTTCAGGCCCAGCGCGTCGGCCACGGCCGGGTCCACCCATACCTCGCCCGGCGCCGGGGCACCGCCGCGGCCGGGCAGGGCATCGCGAAGCGCGATGCGTCCGCGCAGCGGGTAACCCGGGCCGACCGCCTTCACGGCCGCCAACCGGCTGTTGCCGCCCTGGGCGTCTGCTGCGCGCGCCATGCTCGGGAAGCTGGCGCTGCGTACCGTCGTGAGCTTCAGGCCAGCGGCCAGGTCCAGTAGGGCTTGCGGCGTCGGCTGGTCGCTGGCCACGACGGCGTCGCCACCGAGCAGCTGGGCCGCGTCGCGGCGCAGGCCCTGGTCCAGCCGGTCTGACAGGAAGGCCACAGCGCACAGCGCGGCCACGGCCAGTGCCACGGCCAGCATCAACAGGCGCAGCTCGCCGGCCCGCCAGTCCCTGAGCAGCTGGCGCCAGGCAATCGACAGCGTGGCGGGCGGGCGGAGGGGTACTGCAGCGGCGGTCATGCGCGCGACTTTAGCCGCCGGCTTTGCGGGGCCGCCGCGCGGGTGGGCTTGGCCCCTACGGGCCTGTTGCCGTCGATGCCAGCGCCGCATGAGCGGCATCGCGCCAGCGTGGCTCGGCGGCGTCGGCGCGCCGGATCGCGCGCTCCGCCGCGGCGCGCGCGCCTGCTCGGTCGCCTGCGTCCAGCCGCAGGCGAGCAAGGTTGATCCAGGCCACCGCGCTGTCGTGGCGTTCAGCCACGGCCTCGAAGGCCGCCCGGGCGCCGGCCGCATCGCCGGCCGTGTTCAACGCATTGCCCAGGCCGATACCGGCCAGCAGGTTGCCGGGCCAGCGCGCGAGCAGCGTGCGGTAGGCCAGCGCGGCCTGGGCCGGTGGCGCAGAGCGCTCGAAGCCGAGGGCGGCGTCCTGCGCGTCGGCTTCGGTGGCCGTGGCGGGGAGACGGTCCGGCTGCAGCACCGCCATGGCCCAGCGGCCCGCGCGGGCCCAGGTGTATTCGAAGGTGCGCAGCGGCAGCAGCTCGCGCTCGGTGGTGCCACTGCGCAGCACCAGCTCGCGCCGGCCGATGTCGTAGCCCACGACGACGGCGTAATGCCAGCGCGGCAGGAAGTCCAGGCCGAGGTTCTGCAGCACGACCACCGCGTGGCCGGCCGCGACTTCGCGCAGCAGCGCCTGCAGCTGCGGTGGCAGTCGGGTGGCGACGCCACCCTGGCGGCGCGCGCCGGCCAGCATCTCGAGCTGCAGGCTGCCGCCCCGGGCGGGCAGGAAGATCGCCTCGGCCAGGCGCTCGGTGTCTGCCGGCAGGCCCGCATCCGCCAGCGCGGTGGCCAGCGCCGCCGGGCCGCAGTGGTCCCTCGTCTGCGGGAAGAAGGGCACTCCGCGGCGCTCGATCTGCTCGGGCAGGTCCTGCGGCGGCCGCGCCAGCAGAGCGGCCGTCTGCGGCGGCGTGAAGAAGCTCGCGCAGCCGCTCAGCAGCAAGGCGGCCAGCGCCGCGGTGGCACGAGGAATCAACGCACCGAGCGTGTGAACGGGAAGACCTTGGTCAGGCCCAGGATGTCGGTCACCAGCAGGATGATGAAGATCGTGAAGAGGATGCCGACCACATCGCTGGCGCCGACGGGCGCCTGGTCGATCTGCTGGGCGAGCTGCTGGGCCTCGGCATCGGTCAGCGCGTCGACACGCGCGCGCATCTCGTCGGTCGACACGCCGCGGGCCTGCAGCATCGCGGCCAAGTCTGCGCGGTCCAGTGCGGCGTGCAGGCGGGCGTGGGCCTCGCTGCGTTCGGCCGGCTGCTGCGCCGCAGCGGCCTGCTCGGTGCTGATGAGCGCCGTCGGCGCAGCCTGCGCCATGCCGCTGAACACGAGTGACGCAGTGACGAGTGACGCAATCGCGCGCCGGACGGGGGAGTTCATATTGTTCGAGGGATGAAAGTGGGAACGGCCGCGATGCTAGGGCCGCCTTCCACGCGAAAGGCCCGTGGCGTTTCGATCCCCGCGTTGCTTTTACAAGGCCGTTACCAGCCGGCGATCACGTAAACTCCGTCCCGATGCGGGTGTAGTTCAATGGTAGAACGGCAGCTTCCCAAGCTTCATACGAGGGTTCGATTCCCTTCACCCGCTCCACTGCATCATTCTGAGGACTTCAGGGAAATCCAAGGTGGTTCGTAAGTCGTCGTCGCACAACGATTTTCCGGCCTCCGATCTTCCAAGGTCGTCCGCAGCGGCCCGCTGATAGCCAGGACTTTTGAGTCCACAGACAAGTCCTTTTTAAGGGTGTGCGGCTGCCGGATTGTTGATGGCGGGGCGCGGCTGAGGTGTGGCGGCGCGGGGCATTCTTGCTCCAGCGCAAGACACGACGTGACCGACACGACGTGACCGCATGCGGGCGAAGCTCCAGGAGATCAAGGCGGAGCTGCGTCGCCACGTGCACAAACCCATCCCTGAACAAGGTAGGTGGCTGAAAGCGGTGGTGGCCGGCTTCTTCGCGTATCACGCGGTCCCGACGAACAGTCGGGCGCTCAGTGCGTTCCGATACCACGTCACCAACTTATGGCGGCGCACGCTTCGGCGGCGCAGCCAGAAGGACCACATCACGTGGGCCCGGATGACACGGATCGCTGCCGCGTGGCTTCCGCTCCCCCGAGGCCTTCACCCATGGCCATCACAGCGCTTTGCCGTCAACCACCCAAGGTAGGAGCCGTATGCCCGAATCGGGCCCGTACGGATCTGTGCGGGGGCACTCAGCAATGGGTGTCTCTACCGCGATCGTTCTAAAGCTGCACTCTCACTCTGACAGCTGAGGTGTGGATGTGAGTTCAAACCAGGCGCTGCTGCATGTCATGGAGGACGATGCGGTCCAGCACACGCATGAAGCGGTCCTCCAGGCCACGGTTGATTTGGGCCGCAGGTGCGAGCGCTGCATGCCGCTTTTCCAAGTCAGCTACCTCGCGCTTGAATGCTGCGGGCACACGCTGCAGCACCTCATTCAAGATGCGCTGTGCCGCGGCGGCCGGCACGCCCAGTTCATCGCCAGTTCGCAATACGACGAGTCGGGTGACCTCGCCAAACAAGCGCGCCCCCGGTAACTCAAAGGCCATCGGCACATCGGGCCAAATAGATCGGTCATCGGCCAGTGTCCCTGTGTAATAGGCACCGGTTGCCAGGAGGTCGTAGTGCGGCGACAACTGGATGCCGTCGGCGGCCACGAAGAAGGACAGGTTCTTGAGGTGGCAGTCGTCGTTGGCGATGAGGACATTAAAGGCAAGCCAGCGGAACAGTTGCAGGCGGGAGTGCAGTTTGTTCGTCGTGCGTTCGATGATGTCGCGCAGTGCCTGCAAGGAGGCACCGCTGTGCTTGAAGGTGCGGGCCCGGCCCAGGAGTTGACAGGCGTCGATGATGTGTAGGCGCTCGACGTCGCGATCAGGGCCTCCACCCGCGGCCATGCCCCTGGCTGCAATGCGTCGGTCGAAACGGTCCACGATATAGACCGGGTCGGGGACGTAGCGCATCTCCACATGCGGAACGGGTAAGCCGGCTGCTTCGGCCAAGCGCATCGTCACGAACTCATTAAGCACCGAGGCCGGGTAGCCGTCACTGTCCGGATGGCTAGGCTTGAGGATGTGCGTGGACGGCGTCGCTCCTTCGGGCTCAAAGAGCTTGCCGTCCCGGCTGACCACGAGCAGCTTGTGCTGGGCACCGGCCAGGGACATGCGCTTGGGCGCGCCCTTCGTCAGCGTCTGCCTGGGCAAGGCCCGAATACGCTTGCTCAAGGACTCGTCTGACAGTTCGCGCAATGCCCTGGCTTCCGATGGCATCTGCCCAGGCGGCAGCAGGGTGAGCGAGCCGGCCGATTCGGCGCCCAGGTATTCCAGCAGCGCAAAGGCGTCCTCGCCCTTGATGCCGGCCTCCTTGGAGATGGCCTGACGCAGCAATTCTTCAGGCAGCAGGTTGTCGAAGTACCACTGGACGGGGCGGCGGGTGCCGCCGTCCACGTGCTCACCCTGGGCACGCGGCAAGTCAGGCGCCAGGTCGAAACTATCGAGCGCCGCGGCCCACTGCTTGTCGTACTCGAATCGCCAGAGGTCGTCGCCTTCGTGCAGCGTGCCGACGAGACGGCGGTCGATGAAGACGTTCAGACCCCTCATGCACCCGAGTCCTCGCTCGTCTCGCGCTTGGCTTGACGTCGGGCCTTCAGCATCGACAGGGTCTTCGATGCCTCGTCGGGAATGTCGACGCTCAGCGAGATGCCGAGCTCCTGTAGCAGCAGAAGCACGCGCCCCAGTTGAATCGTGGGTTTGCCCTTCTCCACGTCGACGGCGAACTGGCGGCTCACGCCCGCAGCACCGGCCAAGTCGTCCTGGCGCACTGCAGTGCTCTTACGAACCGCACGGATGACCAAGCCCAGGTCTTCAGGGGAGTGAATTGGGTGTTTCATAAAAATGTCTGCGGCTGCAGACATTTTGTAGCCTTAAGGCCAGGCGTGCAAGAAATGTCTACGATCGTAGGTATTTCGTCTGCAAGCAGAGGGTAAACAAGAAAATGTCTACGACCGGCGTCTCTTTACATCTTGGGCCGGGTAGGTTGAGTGCAGATGGTGCGTCTCTCAGGCCAATTTTCTAAAACTGGCAGAGTGGACGTCGCAAAACGCTATATGTAAATGAGGCCCATGCCATAGGCCGCTCAACTTAACCCTGAACTGCCGCGCCAGCGCTCGAAAACATGAACGATGCAATCAAACCTGTCATGGCCCGTCTTGGGCATGAACTTCGCCGTGACGCCGCATTCTTCGGCGTATTTGGAGCCGCAGTAGGCTTGTTGACCTTGCTGCAACACACGCTCAAGCAGCACGGCATTACTCCGCACGAAACCTTGCCGGATGGCCTCTTCGCCGATGGCGTGCCATTCGTTGCGTTCGGCGTCATTTGCATGTGCTTGATGGCACTCGGCTCCTTGAATACCCTCCTCCACGAAGTTGGCCTCAAGTTTGACCGCTTGGCCGGGCTCATTGAGCATGTCGAAGGGCGACTCGCGCAACTGGCAAGCGGAATTCTGTGCTTCGTTCTTGGTCTTGCACTCGTTGCCCTGCTGCATGCAGCAGCTACACACACCACAGGGGGGCTCAAGCTGTTTGCCCTAGTGGTCGTGTTCTGTGTCGTCGTGGTCGGTGGCTACGTCGGTACGGCTGTGGTGGCGCGTCGGCAGTCACCGTTCGGAAAATGGCAGTCAGGCGTCGTCTTCCTAGTGCTGTCGCTCGGGACTTTGGTCAGCTTGGCCGCCTTCGGGGTTTAAGAGCCCATGTTCGCGGGAGCGGAAGCAGTGATTCGGCCAAGGTCGACTTGGGAGTCGACGCGCGAATCACTTCTAAAAAGGGGGCCGCGCATTACGGTCTTCGCCCCCATTCCCTCGGCCGTTAGGTTCCAGGCACTGCCGCCCTGGCTGCCGACGCCGACGATGTGCACAGCCATCTGCCGTGTCAACAGATCACTGAATGAGGGGGACGCGACCTGCATCGCTCGTGATGCCGACCCTAGCGCAGTGTGCATGTTGCCTGCCAGTGCCACTACCGTGTATGCAGGGTAGGCGAGGGCGGTGCCCCTGACTTTGTCGGCCATGGCACGGTCGTTCATGGCCGTGAAATAGTCAGCGTCAGCCTTCGCCCAAGGCTCCTTGCCGAGCTCGCTCTCGGGCAGGACGGGCGACCAGTCCATCTGCATCGCCAACACACCTACGCGCTGCCCAGCGCGATGCCAGCGGCGCACCTGTTCGATCAACGCAAGCATGGCTTGGCTGTTCCGTCCATCCTGGACCGACTGTCGCCAAGCTCCGCCAGCGAGTAATGCCTGAACGTCGGTTGCTAGCCCGTCCGACGCGAGGTATTGGTTCAGCGCCAGCTGCTCGCTGCCGTCGCGCTCCAGCGCAAGGACGACTGGGCGCCCCAACTTAAGCAGTCCGCACACCAGTTGGCCGACGAATGCGGGAGTCTGCTCGGTTCCGTGAAGCTCGCCCACGATGATGACTCGAGCTTCAATCTTCTCGAGCTGGACCAGTGGTGAAGGGGTGCAATCCAAATCGGCGGCCTGCGCTGTGTTGAACGCGACGAGCAGCCAGCTCACCAGTAAGGCGATGATGAGTTTCATAAGCCCTCCGGATTGTTCCCAATAGGTGGCCGGAGGCAACCCTTGCAGACGTTCTCTTGGTTCACTGACACTTGCAGACCAGCCTGTACTGCCCTTTTGCTGACATCGGGTAGTCCATGTCCCTCGCGAGTTGGCCTAGTCGGGGCGCACATTGCTTTGCGCACTCCCTGGACTCCGTTTCTGAGTCTCGCAGCGGAGGCGAAAGCCGTGCGATCAAGAGACCGGCTGCAACGAAGGCGCAAATGCCTAGCGCAGCTCCCCATGGGGCGGGAACGCGTGCCAACATCGTGCGGACGGCCTGGCTGGTTTTCACAACGCTTAGCCTACCCGGATTCGGTGATGCGTCGACGGTTGCCCAGACCGCCTGGTAACCTCCTCAGGTGGGGGTCACCTAACGTCGATATCAAGCGGCAGACAGCGGCACGACAGCACGCCGTAGTCGGGCGCATGACGCACGAGCAGTCGCTCGGTCATGGACATCACCCGCTCGGCCAGCGGCACGGCGTGCGCATCCATGCGCTGGCGCAGCGTCGGGCTCGGTGGCAGCAGTCCGATGCCCCAGCCTGCAAGAAGAACTTGTCGCCACGCAGGTTCTCGATGGCATCGAAGTCGCTCTTGCCCCCACCAGCAAGCCCAGGTAGCTGCGGGCGATGTCGCTGGTCAGCCAGCACCAGCAGTGTGAGCGCCTTCAGAGGTGAGCCCACGGATCCAGGCAATAGTGACTTGCGACGTGCGGGGCACAGCGCCGAATCGTCACTACGTCACTCGGCCAGCAGCCGTTCCAGCGCCTGCAACAGTAGATGGGGGCGCAGCGGCTTCGCGAAATGCTCGTCGAAGCCAGCTTCCAGCGATTGGTGGCGGTCTTCGGGACGTCCGAACGCTGTCAGGGCGATCGCCTTCAGTGGTTGACCGTGACGTGCGCGTACGGCATGGGCACGGAGCTCGCGCATCAGCGCATAGCCGTCCTTGCCGGGCATGCCGATGTCGCTGATCAACACGTCGAAGGATTGCTGCGCGACCGCAGCCAGCGCGTCGTCCACACTGGTGACGACCACGGCATGCGCACCCTTCTCGCCCAGCACTAGACGGAGCATCGCGCCAGCATCGCGGTCGTCGTCCACGACGAGCACTCGCCGGTTCTGCAACGACTTGGCGTGAGAGTCAGACTCTCGTTCTACCGGTGGCACAGGCGACGCCGGGTCGCTCGCCACGCTACCCGCCTGAAGCGGTAGCCAGACTTCGAAGGTGGCGCCACGGTCCGTCCCTTGGCTATGTGCGCTGACGCGGCCTCCGTGCAATTCGACGATGTGCTTCACGATAGAGAGCCCCAGCCCGAGGCCACCGTGCCTGCGGTTGCTGGCCACATCGCTCTGGGTGAACCTCTCGAAAACGTGTGGCAGAAACTCCGCGCTGATGCCCTGGCCCTGATCGATGACAGCGATGGCGACCCCCCCGCCAACGTCGCGCGTGCGCAGCGTGATCTCACTGCCGGCGGGTGAGAACTTGGCCGCGTTGCCAAGCAGGTTCCACAGCACCTGCTGGATGCGAGAGCCATCGGCGTGCAGCGGTTGGTCAATGGCGTCGAGCTCCAGCTTCAGTCGTTGGTTGCGCTCGTTGAAGGTCGCCTGCACCGCGTTAACCGTCGCGTCGATGAGCTCGCGCAGGTCCACGGGTTCGAGTGCCAGCGGCAGTTTGCCGATGTTCATCCGGGACATGTCTAGGATGTCCGAGATCATGCGCGCCTGCACGGTGACGTTGCGGTCAATGGCCGCTGCGGCGCGCTCCAGCATGTCGGGCGTTGGGCGCTTCTGCAGCACATGCGCCCAGCCCATGATGGCGTTCAGTGGCGTCCGCAGCTCGTGCGACAGCACGGCGATCAGCTCATCCTTCATGCGGCTGATGCGCTCAGCCTCGCTGCGCGCGTCCCGTTCGCGATCCAGCAGCGACTCGCGCTGGCGGGCCAGCTCGATGCGGGGCCGAAGATCGACGGCCATCGCGAGGCAAACGCGTGGCTCGATGTCCGGCACGGTCGACCATTCCAGCGGTATCTCGTTGCCGTCGGGGTCCTGCAGGGCGAGTTCCCGCGTGGCGCTGTCCTGCGCGCTGGCGAGCGCTGCACCAAAGGCCGATGCCTGCGCACGGCGCTCCGGAGTGGCGAAATCGGCCAATGGCCTGCCGACGACTTGGCCCGCGTCACGGCGCAGCAGCGCCAGCATGGCGGGGTTGGCGTCCAGCACGGTACCGTTGACGCTGTCCAGCAGACACACGCCCACCGGCGCTCGCGCATACACCGCCCTGAAGCGCGACTCGCTGCGCCGCATCGCATCTTCTGCGGCGCGGGTGCGCACCAGCGCCTGGATGGTCGACACCAGGACGGCCGGCTCCACCGGGTGGGTCAGGTACGCGTCGGCGCCGGCATCAAGGCCGCGCACCTTGTCCTCGTCGCTGAGGAAGGCGGCGGTGAGGTGGACGATGGGTACGCGGCGTGTGCCCGGCTGCGCGCGCAGCCGGCGGCACACTTCGAAGCCATCGATGTCGGGCAAGTGGATGTCCAGCACGATCGCACCGAGTGCCCCGTCGGCCAGCATCAGCGCCTCGGCGCCGGTGGCCGCCTCCAACGTAGGGAAGCCGGCGGCGCCGAGCTGGCGTACTGTGGTGTAGCGGCCGACCGGGTCGTCGTTGACGATGAGTAACCGGTGGCGCGAGCGGTCCACGCTGCGCTGGCCGCCGTCGAGGGCGTCCAGGTCGGTCATGAAGGCTCCTGCGCGCGCAGCCGCAGCGGCACAGTGACGGAGAACGTGGAGCCCATCCCGATGCTGCTCTCCAATGCAACGTGGCCCCCCAGCAGTTCGGCCAGGCGCCGGCTTAGCGACAAGCCAAGCCCCGTGCCACGCAGGCGCTTCTGGATGGGCGAGTTCACCTGCGTGAAGTCCTGGAAGATGGCTTCATGGAACTCCGGCGCGATGCCGATGCCGGTGTCGGCGACGGAGAACGTCATGGTGTCATCGTCACCTCGCACGGCTGTCACCCTCACCTCGCCGCGCTGCGTGAACTTGAGCGCATTGGAGATGAAGTTGCGCAGGATCTGCGAGAGCTTGGCGTCGTCCGTGTAGAGCGGCGCGGCACCCTGAGGGTCTTCGAAGATCAGCTGCACTTCCGGGTTGACGAGCACCGGCTTGAACATGCCGCGCAGCGCGGCGAACAGGTCGACGAGATCAAACCAGGCCGGGGAGATGTCGATGCGGCCGGCCTCCACCTTGGCCAGGTCGAGCAGGTCGTTGACCATCTCGGCGAACTCCTCCGAGGTGGTGCGGATGAAGTTGATCTGCTTTTCCTGCTCGACGGTGAGCGGCCCATCCACACGGTCCAGCAGCAGCCGCGTGAGGCTGCGGATGGAAGAGATCGGGGTGCGGAACTCGTGGCTCATGTAGGCCAGGAAGCGGCTCTTGAGTTCGGTGGCCTGGCGCAGTTGCTGGGCCTGCGTGTCGAGCTCGGCGTAGAGGGCCAGCACGCCCCGGTTGGTCTCATCCAGCTCGGCCTGCAGGGCGGCGAGCTGGGTGCGCGCGTCGGCCAGTTCCTGTTGAAGCGTGCTGCTCATGGCGGAAGACAACTCCTCAAGGGCGTCGTTTGACGACGACGACCGTTGCGTCGTCACGCCCGCGGCAATGATCACGCAATATCCAGCCGGCGATGACAGCCGGGTCGCACTGCAGCAGGCCCGGCGCGTCGTCGATCGTCCAGCGCGTGACGATGCCGTCCGAATGGAGCACGAGAATCGCATGCGCCGGCCAGTCGTAGCGCATGTCCTGCAACCGGCGTATCTGCACGCCTAGCGTGCCGTGCTGTGACATGAGGCTGCGGTCCTGCACGCCGGAGATCAGGCGCGCGCAGATGTTGCCCGCCCCGGCGAAGCGCAGACCGTCGGCATCGCAGTGCACCAGCGCGGCGGCGGCTCCCCGGGTGTGGCGCATCGACTCGTGGGCGCGCTGCAGCAGTTCAGCCGGACTGTTGGTGCGCGTCTCGGCCAGGCTGGCGATCGCGGTGTCGGCCGCCACGGCGGCGTCGACGCCATGGCCCAGACCGTCGGCCAGCAGCAATAGAAGTTGATTGCCATCACGGCGCTCGCCCCAGCTATCCCCGGAGACGCGCTCCCCAGGCGCTGGCAGGCCGAGGGCTGCCACGTCGAAGCGGCTGGCATCCTCTTTCGGCGCCGCGCCGCGGATACGCGCTGCGATGACGGTGCCGCGGCCCGGTAGCGAGTAGGCCGAAAAGCGGTCGACCGCGCGCCGCGCGGCGCCCAGCCCTTGCCCGGCGGACCCCGCGGTCGAGAAACCGTCACGTTCGCAGCGCGCCAGGTCCATGCCGGGGCCGCGGTCCCAGGCCACCACGTCGATCTCGCCCTGCGCGCCCCGGCCGAACAACATCGCGCCCTCGCGCGCATGGCGGACGAGGTTGGTGCCCAATTCAGTCACGGCCAGCGCCAGCCTGCCGGCGGCCACCTCGTCGAATCCGTTGTCTTGCGCCATCGCCTTCGCTGCACGGCGGGCTTCGCCCACTTGGCTCGCCTCTTCGACGGCGAAGCGTTGATGCGGTGTCACGGGTTCACTTCCAGCGTGTGATGGTCACGCGCGTACCGCGTCCGACCGCAGTATCGATTTCGAACTCGTTGACGAGGCGCTTGCTGCCCGACAGGCCCATGCCAAGGCCGCCGCCGGAGGTCCAGCCGTCCTTCAACGCGAGGTCGAGGTCGGGGATGCCCGGGCCCTGGTCGACGAACGACAGCCGCAGCCCGGAGCGCACGCCGTTGTGCACCAGCGACCACTCCATCGCGCCCCCGCCTCCGTAGATGAGCGTATTGCGGGCCAGCTCGCTCGCGGCGGTGATCATCTTGGTCTGGTCGACCAGCGAGAACTTGAGCTCCTGTGTGAGCTTGCGGACTTGCTGACGTGCCAGCACGATATCGGTCTCGCTGGCGACCGGCAGGTGCCCTTCACTCGGCGGCGTCATCGGTGGCGGCCTCGGCTTGGGCCGCGCGCAGCAGGTGCATGCCGCGCTCGACGTTGAGGGCGGTGCGCACACCGTCCAGTGACAGGCCCAGCTCGACCAGCGTGATGGCCACCGCCGGTTGCATGCCCACGACGACGGTCATGGCGTCCAGCACGCGGGCAATCCCGGAAATGCTGGCCAGCATGCGGCCGATGAAGGAGTCGACGATTTCGAGGGCGGAGATGTCGATCAGCACGCCGCGGGCGCCGCTGCGTTCGATCTTGGCAGCCAGGTCGTCCTGCAGTGCCAGCGCGGTCTGGTCCTGCAGGTCGACCTGGATGGTGACCAGCAGGCAGCTGCCCATCTGGAGGATCGGGATGCGCTGCATGTCAGGGTGCGGTGACTTTGCCGCGTGAGACGACGAACCCAGCGCGCTTGAGCGCGAGCGCCAGCGCGTCGGCCAGCGTCGCCTTCGTCGTGATGCCTTGGAGGTCGATGCCGAGGTGCACGATCGTCTGGGCGATCTGTGGGCGGATGCCGCTGATGATGCAGTCCGCGCCCATCAGGCGGATGGCGGTGACGGTCTTCAGCAGGTGCTGCGCGACCAGCGTGTCGACCGTCGGAACCCCGGTGATATCGATGATGGCCAGCTCGGATTCAGTCTCGACGATACGCTGCAGCAGCGCCTCCATGACGAGCTGCGTCCGGACGCTGTCGAGGGTGCCGATCATCGGCACGGCGAGCACGCCGTCCCACAGCTTGACGACTGGGGTGGACAGCTCCAGCAGCTCCTGCTGCTGGCGGACGATGATCTCTTCGCGGGTGCGTTGGTAGGTCGTCACCGTGAACTGCGCCATCTTGTCGACCAGTGTGGAGATCTCCCACGTCAGGTCCAGCAAGGTGGCCGTATCACCGGCGTGGCGGCGCTGCAGGCCGGCGAACAGCGCCCGCTTGAGCGCCAGCACCAGGCGGCTGGTGTCGGCCGCGGTGAAGCCTTGGGCCGCACGCGATTTCGACAGGGCTTCGAGGTTCGCGCGCAGGGCCATCCATGCCGCGCCAGTGTCGAACTCATCGGCCGCGCTGCCGCTGCGCACGCCCGTGGCCAGGGCGTCTAGCAGTCCAGCGGTCTCGCGGGGATCGGCGGTGCTGGACCGACTGCCCTCGTGGGCAGCAATTTCCGTCTGCCACTCGGCGAGGACCTGGTCACGGGATTCGTCCAGTAGCGCGCCGACCGCTGCCATGGGCTTGTTCATACTGTCCTCAGCGAGAGTAGCCCTGGGCGGGCGGGTGGGGGGGACTGGGGAGCGGACGGCAGCGCAGACCGAAGCCCTCGGCTCATATTACCCGTGGTGAGGGTCGGGGCAGAAGTCACCGCCTGGCTGGTTGGCGCCGCTTCCCTAACGACGCGGTCCATGGCCGCTGTCGCAGCACCCGACCGCAGCTGGGCAGGTGTATGTCGCCCATGGAGGCGTATGCATGGGCCGTGGCCATTTTCTGGCTGTAGATCGTCAGCTGGAATTTGCCCAGAGCGAGCGTCGCTGACTCCGGGGGCGCGCGATAATGTTGCCGTCACTGGGGAGTAGCCGCTCTTCGTCCGAAGAGGCTGACGTCAACACACTTGGCCCGCAGGCCATGGCGTCAGCAGTTCCAGACCTGGCAAGACCTTTGACCACATCGCCTCCGCACTGGCCGGGGAGGCGACGTGGTCATTCGTCTTGGAACCGGCCGTGGAACCTTTGTGGAAGCACTCTTTGTCTCAACGGGCGTCGTGGCCCTGGCCGAAATCGGTGACAAGACTCAACTCCTGGCCTTCATCCTGGCAGCCCGTTTCAAGAAGCCATGGCCCATCATTGCCGGCATCCTGTGCGCGACCATCGTGAATCACGGCGCTGCCGGCGCCTTGGGTGCCTGGATCACGTCGGCGGTGTCTCCTGACGTCCTGCGTTGGGTGCTGGGCGCGTCGTTCATCGGCATGGCCATCTGGACGCTCATTCCGGACAAGATCGAGGAAGAGGAGACGCAGGTCGCCAAGCGCTTCGGCGTTTTCGGCGCTACGGCGCTGACCTTCTTCCTGGCTGAGATGGGAGACAAGACGCAGATCGCCACGGTGGCGATGGCGGCTCACTTCGCCAACCCCGTCTGGGTGGTCATCGGCACGACGCTGGGCATGCTTTTGGCTGACGTGCCAGCAGTGTTCCTTGGTGACAAGCTGGCCAACCGAATTCCGATGAAGTTGGTGCACTCCATTGCGGCAGCCATCTTCGCGCTGTTGGGCGTAGCGACACTCCTGGGTGCAGGGGCAGCACTCGGCTTTTGACGGGCGTTCCAGCGCGATTTGCTGCCGACAATCTGCGCTCTTCACGGATGGCATTGCCATGAACCCAGCGCCTGGTTCCTGGCCTTCGCCGTCCAGTCGGTAGCCCTCGACACTGATCGAATCGGCTGACGGCCCGGCAACAGAACCGGGTTCAGCCGCCTCCAGCGGGCTCAGCCGGGCACTGCAGCCCCGCCTGCCACCTGCCTAGCTGGCGTCGCGCTCCGTCGAAGATGGCACCGGCGGTGCGCTCGGGAAAGCCCGCCGGTAGTGGCCCTTTCACCGCAGCGATGGCCGGCTCCACCCTGGCCACCAGCGCCTGCATCGCCTCCCAGGCACCTTTTCCACCCCGCTGCGTTGGGCTAGCCCTGCCAATGGCGCGTCTGGATGCGGTCAAGTTGGTAGTGCACGTTCCTAGAGCGGAACAGACCGAGATGACGTCGTAAAGCGGAGTCATGCGGTAGCCGTCGCCGGGCAGCAGGAAGATGGAGAAGTTCTTGGCTTGACCGTCGGCCGTGCGACCGCCTCGTCGTTCATCGGCTCGTAGTCGACCCTGTCGAAGCCGGTCGGTTGCTGCCCGGGCGACTAAATCAAGAAATCGCCTTTGAACGATGGCGGGACCACATCGCCTGAAGGCGATTTTTCAAACCGTGTTGGCCTGTCTCCTCCAGCTAAGACCGGGGGCTGAAGCGAAAAACAGTTTGCGAGCGGCCGAGACCCTGCGTCGTTTCTGCTGGCTGGGAGCCTCAGCTCCCCACCCAGCTGACACGCCCGCGGCCGGCCGCCTTGGCGATGTAGAGCGCCTTGTCGGCCGCCTCGACGAGGCCGTCGGCCTGGCAGCCGGCGCTGACGCCCAGGCTGATCGTCACGCAGCCGCCGACGCCGGGATGCGGCAGCGCCAGCGAGCGCACGCGCTCCTCCATCAGTTGCGCCACGCCGATGGCGCCGGCCAGGTCGGTGTCGGGCAGCAGGCAGACGAATTCCTCGCCGCCATAGCGGGCCAGCAGGTCGGTGGGTCGGCGCAGGCAGGCGCGCAACGTGCCGGCCACGCGGCGCAGGCAGTCGTCGCCGGCTAGGTGGCCCAGCGCATCGTTGTAATGCTTGAAATGGTCCACGTCGGCCAGCGCGACGCCCAGCGGGCTGCGGGTGCGCTGGGCGCGTCCCGATTCGGCCAGGAAGCGCTCGTCGAAGTGGCGGCGGTTGTAGACGCCCGTGAGCCCGTCGACGAAGGCGAGCGTGCGCAGCAGGTCCGACTGCGCCTTGAGCGTCAGCTGGGTGCGCACGCGGGCGCGCACCACAGTGGGATTGAAGGGCTTGGTGATGAAGTCCGCCGCGCCGGCGTCCAGCGCGCGCGTCTCGTCCTCGGGCCGGTCCTGCGACGTGACGAAGATGACGGCGATGGCGCGCAGCAGCGGGTCGGCCTTGAGCTCGGCGCAGAGCTCATGCCCGTCCATGCCGGGCATCTGCACGTCCAGCAGCACGACGTCGGGCTGGCGCTCGCGGCACAACTGCAGCGCACGGGCGCCGTGGGTGGCCATCAGCACCTGGCAGTCGGCGGCGAAGACGCGATGCAGCGCCTGGATGTTGGCCGGCTGGTCGTCGACCACCAGCAGGCGCGGTCGGCGGCCGGGCGCGGACTGCCCGGGCTGCAGTGGCGTGTGCTCCGGCAGGCTGAGCTGCATCATGACGGCACCGTATTCAGCGTCGTGCGCAGCTGGCGGCAGAGGTCCAGCGCGCGGTCGAAGTCCAGCAGCGCCATGGCCTCGTCCAGCCTGGCGGCGCGGGCATCCTGCAACTGCTGACGCAGGGCCTGGTGCAGGTCCAGGGCTTCCAGGTCGGAGCCGGCGAGGCGGTCGATCAGCACGTCGAGCTTCGCAGCGAGGCTGGACGCGTCGGCGGCCGCGAGCTCGGGCGGCGGCTGCCGGCCCGCCGTCAGGTCGGCGGCGAAGCGGTCCAATGCGGCCAGGTCGGCCTCGCGGCGTTCTAGGAAGCGACGGCGCCATTCATCATCGGGCCGGGCCGCGTGCTCGCCCTCGCCGGCCAGCGCGGCCAGTTGCTCGGCGCCCAGCATCGCCGCAAGGCCGCGGTAGCCGTGCAGGCTGCGGGCGGCGGCGCTGCCGCCCTGGGCCAACTGGCTCACCAGTTTTCGGTCCTGCTCGTGGAGGGCTGCCAGCGTGCGCTCGAAGAGCTCCACGCGGCCCGACATGCGCGCCAGTGCCTCGGCCAACGCGATGCCCGCGCGACCGGCGTCGTCCAGCAGCGTTGGCGGCAGCTCGGGGGGGGCGGCCGGGTGTGGGCCGGGCACCGGCGCCACCCCACAGCGGCGCATCAGCACGGCGACGACGGTGTCGGGGTCGAAGGGCTTGCCGATGTGTTCGTCCATGCTGGCGTCCAAGCAGGCCTGGCGCTCCTGTGCGAGGGCGCCGGCCGTCATCGCGATGACTGGCAGCGTCAGGCCCAGCTGGCGGCGGATCAGCCGCGTAGCCGTGGTGCCGTCCATGACGGGCATCTGCACGTCCATCAGCACGGCGTCGAAGCCGACCTGGCCGCGCGTCTGCGCCAGCAGCGTCAACGCCTGCTGGCCGTCGCCGGCCACCGTGACGGCCGCGCCTTCGAGTTCCAGCAGCTCGCGGGTGACCTGCTGGTTGCCGGGGTTGTCTTCCACGACCAGCAGGCGCAGCCCGGCCAGCCGCTGCGGTGCCGCTTCGGGGGCCGCGGCGTGGCTGCTGCGGGCCTGCCGCCCGCACGACACCGCCTGGTTGAGCATGGCTGCGGTGATGGGCTTGACGAGGAATCCGTCCAGCAGCGCCTGTTCGGCGGCCGAGCGCTGCGCCAGGCGTTCGCGGTCGTGGCCGGTGACCATCAGGATCAGCGGCTCCGGTCCCAGCTGACGGCGCAACTGCACGGCGGTCTGCCAGCCATCCATGCCGCGCATGACCCAGTCCAGCAGCACGACGTCCGGGGGCTCGGCACTCGCTTGCGCCAGCGCCTGCTCGCCGCTGCCGGCCGCCCGCACCTGCCAGCCGAGCGACTCGGCGAGCGCGCCAATGAGGCGTCGTGCCTCCGCGTGGTCGTCCACCACCAGGGCCCGCAGCGGCTGGCGCGGCGCGGTGGCGGGCATGTCGGCAGGCAGCGGGAAGCCGAGCGTGAAGCTGAAGCAGCTGCCCCGGCCCGGCGCGCTGTCGACATGGATGTCGCCCCCCATCAGCCGCACCAGGTGGCGGCTGATGGCCAGGCCCAGGCCGGTACCGCCGAAGCGTCGCGCGGTGGACGCTTCGGCCTGCGTGAAGCCAGCAAAGATGCGCTCCAGCTGATCCGGTGCGATGCCGATGCCGGTGTCGCGCACCGTGAAGACGAGCGTGACGGCGTCTGCCGTGCGGGAGATGCGCCGAATGCCCATCACCACCTCACCCGCGGCGGTGAACTTGACCGCATTGCCCGCCAGGTTGACGAGGACCTGCTGCAGCCGCATCGCATCAGCGACCACCAGCGGCGGGAGGTCCGGGTCCAGGTCGAAGAGCAGCTCCAGGTCGTGCTTGTCGTTCTGCGCGGCGAGGATGACGGACAGGTCGCGCAGCAGCTCGTCGAGGCGCGTGGGGTGCGGGTCGAGCCCGAGGTGGCCGGCCTCGATCTTCGAGAAGTCCAGAACGTCGTTGAGTAGGCCCAGCAGCCCGCGGGCGGCGCCCTCGGCCTTGACGGCGTAGTCACGCTGGCGGGCGTCGAGCAGCGTCCGCTGCAGCAGCCGCAGCATGCCTAGCACGGCGTTCATCGGCGTGCGGATCTCGTGGCTGATGTTGGCCAGGAAGCGCGTCTTGGCCTGGGAGGCGCGCTCGGCGGCCAGGCGGGCCTGGGACAGCGGCGTCAGGTCCAGGCAGGTGAGTACGAGGCCGCCCGGCAGCGCCGAGCCTTCGGGCAGGATGGCGGTGCGTGCCTCGATGAGGCGGTCGCCGCTGCGGCAGGTTTCCAGGCGCCCGCCGACGGTGCGGCGGCCCAGGGCCAGTGCGGCCTCGACGCTGGCCCGCGCGGCGTCGCCCTGGCCGTAGTCGCCGCGTGCGGCGAAGAACGCGACGAGGTCGTCGAAGTGCAGCGGCTGGCGGGCGAACAGCGAGGCCGGCGCGTCGAGCAGGCGTTCGAATTCCGGGTTGTGCGTCACCAGCCGGCGCTCGGCGTCGAAGACGGCGAGGCCGCAGGGCAGGTGAGACAGCACCTCCGGCAGGAACGGTGCCAGCGCCGCTGTCATGGGCCCGCCTTCGGTCTCCGACCTGCGCTGCATGCTCGATGCCGCCATCGCACCCCCGAACCGCTGGAGCCCGGCTGCCGCGCCGGGCCTGCCGAGTCTAGGACGAGCGGGCCGCCGGCCAGTGTGGGGTCGCCGCAACCGGCGACAGTCCGGGACTAAGGACTCTCCCTAGGCCCGGCAGGCGTCAAGCCTAGTCCCGCACGATGCGGCCGGGCGCCGCACGCTGCAGCGCCTGCGGGTCGCCGCGCAGCGTTTCCGTCAGGGCGTCGATGTCGGTGCCCAGCACGGCGCGATTGCGCCCCAGCCGGAAGCCGCCCTGGGTCTCGCCGCCTTCGGCCAGGAAGCCGTTCACGACGACGCGGTAGTCACGCCCGGGCTCCAGCGGTCGGCCATCGACAAGCACGTCGCCGAGCTCCGGCGTGCCATCGGCCGCCGTGCGCCAGCGGTAGCGCAGCGTCCACGACGGCTGCAGCAGATGCGGCTGAGCGCCGGCCTTGGGCAGCTGGCTTTGCAGCATGTCTCGGAGCTGCTGGCCAGTCATCGTCAGCGCGACGATGTCGTTGCCGAACGGCTGGATGCCCAGCAGGTCGCTCATCGTCGTGGGCTTGCCGGGTTCCACGACCAGATCGGCACGGATGCCGCCCGGGTTCATGAAGGCGATGTCGGCTGGCCCCTGCTTGCGCGCGAACGTCAGCTGGCTGTCGGCGATGAGGTTGCCCAGCGGGGCGTCGGCGTACGGCTCTTTCGGGTGGCGGGTGGCGCCCTGGCTGAGCGTGACGACGGGTCGCAGCCGCACGGCCTCCGTCATCGCGGCGGCGCGTGCCACCAGCGCGGCCAGTGCCGGGTTGGGCGCGTAGGCGGACTGCAGCACCGGGTGGTTGACGGCCTGCGCGTCGAGCACATGGCCCTGGGCGTCCACCTTCAGTCGGCTCTCGGTGATCCAGCCGCCGTAGCTGCCCGCCTGCACGACGAGGCGGCCATTGATCTTGCAGGTGTAGGCGTGGTGGGTGTGGCCGCCGATGATGATGGCGTAGGCCGGGTCCAGGCGTCGGGCGATGTCCTGCACGCGGCCGGTCAGCGTCGGGCAGGCGTAGCTCGGGTCGTTGGCATCGCTGCCGGGGCCCTGCAAGCCGCCCTCGTGCATGACGGCGACGAGCACCTGCGCACCTTCGGCCTTCAGCTGGGGCACGAGGGCATTGAGCGTGTCGGCCTCGTCGGCGAAGCGGATGCCCTGGATGGCGCGAGCCACGATGACCTGCGGCGTCGTCATCGTCGCGACGCCGGCGATGGCCACCTTGATGCTGCCGGCCTGGCGGATGACGTGTGTGGGCAGCAGCGGCTGGCCGGTGGCGGCGTCCAGCACGTTGGCCCCGAGGTACGGGAAGCCCGGCCCCTTGAAGCCAGGCCACAGGCATTCGGTCGGTGCGCATTCGCCGCGCGCCTTGCGCTGCAGTTCGGGCAGGCCGGCGTCCAGCTCATGGTTGCCCAGCGCGCTGGCGGCGATGCCGAGCTCCGACATCGCCGCGAGCGACGGTTCGTCGTGGAGCAGGCTGGAGATCAGCGGCGACGCGCCGATCAGGTCGCCACCGGCCACGACCAGCGCGTCCGGGTGGCGGGCCTTGAGCTCTGCCATCGCCGTGGCGAGGTGGGCCACGCCGCCTGCCGGCTGCGCCTTGACGCTGCCGGTGGACGGGTCCGGCGCACGGGCCATCACCGGCGTGGGACGGCTGGCCTGCAGGTTGCCGTGGAAGTCGTTGATGGACAGCAGCGTCAGCTCGACGGGCGGCGGCGGTGCAGGCGTGGCGCAGCCGGCCAGCGCGGCCGCGAGTGCGAGGCCCAGGGCGGTGAAAAGCGGTTTGGAAGCCATGGCAGGGGAGGGGGAAGGAGCCGGAAGTGTCGTTGTTTTACTAACCTGTCGCACTTTCGCCACGCGTGTCGCCGGAATGGGGGAATGGCCCAAAACAGGGTGAAACGCGCGGCGTTGGTGCGCCGATGGCGCGTTGCCTCACAGGGTAGATCCACGAAAGAAGCCTTCTTCCAGCCTGAAAACTCACACCAAACCGGTGCGGTTCGGACCTCGTTTTCAGCCCTTTGTGTCGCGCTTCTGACTTACCCGTAAAGATTCGTCATAAAACTTCATGACAATTTCGCTCCATCGTTGAGAACGCTTGGCGGTAACCCTGAGGCTCCTGCATGACGACGTCGTGTCAGCCAGCCCGCGGGTGACCGGAGCACGACTACACAGGAGTGATGGAATGAACAGCAGGCTTGGTAGCGGATGGCCGTTGTCGGCGTTGTGTGCAGCAGTGGCCATCGTCGCTGCAGCTCCCGCGATGGCGCAAAACACGACGGCAGCGATCGGCGGCCGCGTCACGACGCCCGAGGGCCAGCCGGTGGCTGGTGCCACCGTCACGATCGTGCACCGCGAATCGGGCTCGACGAACACGCTGCTGACCGATGCCGAGGGCCGCTACAGCGCCCGCGGCCTGCGCGTCGGCGGCCCGTACACCGTGACGGTCACCAAGGGCGCAGACCGCACGAGCCAGGATGACATCTACCTGCAGCTCGCCGAGAGCCTGAACTACGACATCCGCCTGGGCTCGCAGACGCTGCAGGCCGTGGTGGTGACGGGCACCGCTGCCTCGGCCAACAACAAGTTCAACAGCTCCAACGCGGGCGCGGGTACGAGCCTGGGTCGCCAGGAGCTGGATGCCTACGCGTCCATCGCGCGCAACCTGCAGGACTACGCCCGCCAGGACCCGCGACTGGCTCAGACGGACAAGGAGCGCGGCGAGATCTCAGCCGGCGGCCAGAACTCGCGTTTCAACTCGATCACCGTCGACGGCGTCAAGATCAACGACACCTTCGGTCTCGAAGCCAACAACCTGCCGACCATCAAGCAGCCGATTTCGATCGATGCGATCCAGTCGGTGCAGGTGAACATCTCCAACTACGACGTCACCCAGCAGGGCTACACCGGCGCCAACATCAACGCGGTGACGAAGTCGGGTACCAACGACTTCAAGGGCAGCGTCTATTACGTGTTCCGCGACGACGAGATGACCGGTCGCCGCTATGACCGCCAGAAGGGCACACAGTTCGGCTTCCTGCCATTCACGGAAAAGACCATCGGCGCCACGTTGGGTGGTCCGATCATCAAGGACAAGCTCTTCTTCTTCGCCAGCTACGAGGAACTGAAGAGCAACCGTGCCCAGCCTGAGTTCGGCCCGGTCGGCGGACCGCTGACGAACGTGGCGATCACGCAGACCGCGATCGATGCTGCGACGAAGATCGCCAAAGACAAGTACGGGATTGCTGTGGGCGACACCAACGCTCCGGCGCCCGTGACCGTGAAGGACGCGCTGATCAAGCTCGACTGGAACATCAACGAGAACCATCGGGCCAATTTCCGCTACACCAAGACGGACCAGGACGAAACGAACTTCGGCGCCTTCAGTGCGACGGGCCTGAACCTGACGTCGTGGTGGTGGAACCAGAAGAAGACGATCGAGACCGTCGTCGGCCAGTGGTTCGCCGACTGGACGCCCAACTTCTCGACCGAGCTCAAGCTCTCCAACCGTGACTACCACAGCGAGCCGCAGAACAACAGCAAGCTGCCGGCGATCGGGCTGTCGTTCTCCGGTCCCGCGCCGGCGGGTGCGCCGACCGGTGTCAACACCGGCACGCGATTCTTGAATTTCGGCACAGAACTCAGCCGTCAGTTCAACGTGCTCGACACGAAAACCGTCGACGGGTATTTCGGTGCGAACTGGGTGCTGGGCGACCATGAGCTCAAGGCCGGTGCCGACTACAGCAACAACAAGATCTACAACGCGTTCTTCCAGAACGTGAACGGCAACTACACGTTCAACTGCTCCAACACCTTCACCTACGACAACGTCCCCGGCATTGCCAAGGGCGGGACCATGAACTGCTCGCCGAACACGACAGGTTGGACGCCCGCGCAGTTGACGTTCCTGGCTTCGCAAGTCGAAGCGGCGGTGTTGGAGAACTTCACCCGAGGCCGCTACAGCGGGTTCCAGGTCCAGATCCCTCAGAAGGGCAAGACGCTGGACGACGGCATCGCTAAGTGGTCCATGGCGAATACCGGCTTGTTCCTGCAGGACACCTGGACGGTCAACAACCGGCTGACGCTCGGCGTCGGGCTGCGCTATGACCGCACGTCGGTGCCGGACGCTCCCGCCCAGAATGCGTCGGTGCTGGCCGCGCCGGTGGTCGGTTCGGTCAACGGTAGCCTGGTGACCCGTGCCAAGGGTGGCTTTGGCTTGAACAATGCCATCACGGCCGACGGCCGGGATCTGGCTCAGCCGCGCGCCTGGTTCAGCTACGTGCTCGACGACAAGGCCAACCAGAAGAAGCAGGTCCGTGGCGGCTTCGGTCTGTTCCAGGGCGCTGCGGCCACGGTGTGGATGTCCAATCCCTTCTCCAACACGGGGCTGGCCACGGGCTTCGTGGGCTGCGGCAATACCGGCTTCCTGAACTGCGTCGTCGGCACGACCACGGACGACGGCAAGTTCAACCCCGACCCGAGCAAACAACCTACCACTGGCTTCGGTGCTGCGGCAGCGAACGTCGACCTCATCGATGCGTCGCTGAGGCAGCCTTCGGTCTGGAAGTTCAACCTGGCCTTCGATGCCGAACTGCCCATGAACCTGGTCGCAGGCGCCGAATGGGTGAATACGAAGGTCAAGGATGGCCTCTATTACCAGCATCTGAACCTTGGCGCACCGACGCGCACGGGCACGGACGGACGGGAGCTCTATTACACGCCGGCCGCGTACAACCCCGCCTGCTGGAACTCGACCGGCGGCACCATCACGACGGGTGCGGCCTGCGCCACCTCGGCGACGAACTCCGGGGTGCGCAGCCGGGCGCTGTCGAATGACCTCTACAACAACGTGCTGCTCGCGACCGGCACCAACAAGGGCGGCGGCAATGCGGTCACCCTTTCGCTGGGCAACAACAAGCCGATCTACGGGCTGAACTGGCAGGTCGCCTATACCCGCACATCGGCCACGGAAGTCAGCCCGTTGTCCTCCTCGGTGTCCAACTCCAACTTCAACGGCCGCTCGGTCTTCAACCCAAACGAGAACGTCGATGCGAACTCGATCTACTTGGTGAAGGATCGCGTCAACGCGTCCCTGAACTGGTCCCAGGCCCTGATCGGCAAGTACAAGACGACCGTGGGCGTGTTCTATGAAGGTCGCAAGGGCAAGCCCTACAGCTGGACCTACCGCAACGACCTGAATGGCGACGGTGTGTCGGGCAATGACCTGATGTACATCCCGAAGGCGCCGGGTTCAGGTGAGGTGGTGTTCTTCGGCGACACGGCCTCCAACCACAGCAATGAAGATCTGTTCTGGAGCGTCGTGAATTCAAGCAAGGCCTTGCGTGACGCCAAGGGTGGCGTGGTCAAGCGCAACAGCGCCTTCTCGCCCTTCGTGAACAGCTTCGATGTGCGGGTGAGCCAGGAAATCCCCGGCTTCACGGCCAAGCACAAGGGGGTGTTGACGCTGGACATCCTGAACTTCGGCAACCTGATCAACAACCGTTGGGGCCGCATCAACGAGATCAACTTCCAGTCGGCGGGTGGGCAGCGGCGAGGTTTTGTCAACTACGTCGGTCTGGATCCCAGCGGCAAGTACATCTACGCCGTGGCGAAGAACAACGATGGCAGCGTGAACGTGGATGACTACACACAGCGCCAGGTCAAGGGCGAGTCCCAGTGGGCCATGCAAATCACCGCCAAGTACGAGTTCTGATTCCAAGAACTACAGGCCGCCACAAGCGGCCGTCTTTGGCAAAGGGCCCCCGCAAGGGGCCCTTTTTAATGGGTGCGCCCAGCATGGGCGCACATCCTGGAGGTGCAAGTCCTCCCAGCTGGTCACAGCGAAGCGCCTGCCAGCCCGAACTCACGCGGGATGAGCGAGCAAAGCCATTCGTTCCCTACCGAGTCTGCCCTGCAAAACGTCTGGAACCCGCATGAACACTGGTGATGCGGGGTGAATGCCGATGGTGTGAACGGCGGTCAGGAACCGCGTCTATTCGGCGGTGAGGACGCGGTTTTGCTCGAAGGAGCAGTTCTAGGCGGGTAGGTGCCATCCATGGCGGCGCTACGGGCGTCGGGGCGGTGACCCGCTCTATCGCTGGGGGAGGGGGGCACAATCACGTTGAACATCGCGCTCGCCAGCGGCTCCTCGGCGGTGCGGTGTCCCAAGGCATCGAGCTGCTAGCTTCCAGCTGTCCAACTTCTGGGGGTCAGTTCAAAACCGGTGCGATTTACTCAGAGCACCGTCCGGAAACCCGCGAGGTTCCTAGCCGTACGGATCAGGCCCTGCTTCAGCAGGATCTCCAGGTAGCGGTCGGCATCGATGGGGGGATTCTTCAGTGTGTGGCGCTGCTTCTGTGCGGCAGCCACCACCGCGGCCTGGTCCAGATCGAAGAGGTTGTCGATGAACTCGTCGGGATGCTGAACTTCGATGCCAAAGGGAGCCAGTCGATCCTCGGGGAAGTCTCGCTCGTTGAATGTGACGATGACGCTGGCGCCGCAGCGGATGGCGGCCGCAAGGACGTGTCGATCGTCCGGGTCGGGAAGGTTCAGCCCCTCGATCAGTGCCTCGTGACCGGTCACGAGTGCGTCTGGAACAGCGGCGTTCATGCACTCGACGGTGCGCTGCAGGTTGGCGGGATCAAGCTCGGGGCGGTTCTTCCGCAAATTTCTCACCCACTCGTCATGGATGAGGTCGGTCCACCGTGCACGGAACCGCCCTGACAAGGCCAGCCACATCAGGAAGTCCCGCAGCGGGGCGGATACAGAACGCAGGCGTCGAAGACTGCCGTGAACGGCGAGCTCTTCATTCGTAGCCCATCTGTAGAGCCTGTGCCTGCGAAGCAAGTTCTTCCATGGCCGCGGCGCTCCGCTCTTCCTGGGCTGTCTTGTATGACATCAGGTCAGAGAAGCGAACTCGGCGATGCTTGCCTGCCTTGTGGAAGGGCAGCGCACCCGACTCAAGTAGCTTGACCAGGTGAGGGCGTGACACGTTCAGCATGTCGGCGGCCTCCTGCGTGGTCAGCTCCGCGTGGATGGGGACGACCTTGACGGCGTTGCCGTCGGCCAGCTCCGACAAGATGTCGACCAGCAGACGCAGGGCGGAGGTCGGTAGCTCGACAACGTGAGCCTCGTTCTTCTCGTCGAAGATTTGGATCCGCTGGGTCTCGAACTGCGTCGATAGAAGCGCAGCCAGTGCGCGCTGACCTTGCGTGGCCGCAGCAACTTCGCGGGCAACCGGCAGGGATGCTTCGAAGGTGGTGGACTGGGTCATGGTGAACTGCTCCGCGTGGCTGGTAACTGGACAGCGATCTTATTCGAAATAGACGAAATGCGCAGCAAGCGAAACGGGTGGCTGACGGCCTCGAACTGCAACCGCAGATCGTCGGACGGGCCGCGCTCGGCCTCGTCGAAAACGAGCTGATCCAGGCTCACATGCAGCGCTCGCGCCAAGCCGACCAAGGCTTCGAGCGTGGGCTGTGCGTTGCCGGCCTCGTAGCGGCGAACCTGGTTCACATGGACCCCGGCGGCATCGGCCAGCGCCTGCTGCGTCATCGACGCTTGGCGGCGGATCTGGATCAGGCGGGCAGCAAAGCGCGAGACGGGTGCGGCGAGCGTGGCTGCGAAGCCCCTGACACCGGGGAAGGGATTGAGTGCCAGGCGGTTACGCGATCAGCCGCCAAGTGACCACCAATGCAGGAGTAGCTCGCCGATCTGGCTAGCTGGGTGTGTGAGCATGCGAGGCCTGCTCATGGCCGGTCTTCGGTGCACCGACCTTGGCGGCCAGCTTGTCGACGAAGGCGTCGTACACGCCTGCTTTCAGGAGCAGGCGGCGGGCGCAGACATAGGTCCGCCCCCGCGTTGCGAGACGAGCACGCTGGCGGCATCGTTGTGCGGTCGAATGATGCGACCGGCGATGTGGGGCCGCGCCGGCCTGAGCGCAGATACGTCCATAGCTAAGGCCATCGCTCGTCAGGTCGACCTTCGAGCCTTCGCCTATTTCTGGATGTCCCCCAGGCACAGGTACTTCACCTCCAGGTAGTCCTCGATGCCCTGGCGGCCGCCCTCGCGGCCTAGGCCTGATTGCTTGACGCCGCCGAACGGCACCTCGGCCGTGGAGATGAGGCCGGTGTTGATGCCCACCATGCCGTACTCCAGCGCCTCGCCGACGCGGAAGATGCGGCCGACGTCGCGGCTGTAGAAGTAGCTGGCCAGGCCGAATTCCGTGGCGTTGGCGAGCTGGATGGCCTCGGCCTCGGTTTGGAACTTGAACACCGGCGCCACCGGCCCGAAGGTCTCCTCGCGGGAGCACAGCATCTGCGGCGTCGCGTCCGCCAGCAGCGTCGGTTCGAAGAAGTGGCCGGCGTCGGTCGCCAGCCGCTTGCCGCCGACGACGAGCCGCGCCCCCAGCGCGATTGCGTCGGCCACGTGGGTCTCGACCTTCTGCAGCGCGGCCTCGTCGATCAGCGGGCCGACGTTGACGCCGGCCTCGAAACCGTTGCCGGTCTTCAGCGCCGCGACCTTGGCGGCCAGTTTCTCGACGAAGGTGTCGTACACGCCCGCCTGCACGTAGAGGCGGTTGGCGCAGACGCAGGTCTGCCCGGCGTTGCGGTACTTGCTGGCTAGCGCGCCGTCGACGGCGGAATCCACGTCGGCATCATCGAAGACGATGAACGGGGCATTGCCGCCCAGCTCCAGGCTGAGCTTCTTGATCGTCGGGGCGCACTGCGCCATCAGGATGCGGCCCACCTCGGTCGAGCCGGTGAATGACAGATGGCGCACGAGGTCGCTCTCGCACAGCAGCTTACCGATCTCGATGGAGCGCTGCGAGTCGCCCGTCAGCACGTTCAGCACGCCCGCCGGCATGCCGGCGCGCTGGGCCAGTTCGGCGGCGGCCAGCGCCGTGAGCGGCGTGGCCTCGGCCGGTTTGATGAGCACCGGGCAGCCGGCCGCCAGCGCGGGCGCGACCTTGCGCGTCATCATCGCCAGGGGGAAGTTCCAGGGCGTGATGGCGGCGCACACTCCCACGGCCTGCTTCAGCACGAGGTAGCGCTTCGTGGGGTCGGTGGTAGGGATGGTCTCGCCGTAGACGCGCTTGGCCTCCTCGCCAAACCAGTCCAGGAAGCTCGCGCCGTAGACGACTTCCCCGCGTGCCTCGGCCTGCGGCTTGCCCTGTTCGGCTGTCATGAGCCGGGCCAGGTCGTCGGCATGCTTGATGAGCAGTTGCTGCCAGCGAAGCAGCACGGCGGCGCGTTCCTTGGCCGGCTTGCTGCGCCAGGCGTTCAAGGCGTTGCCGGCGGCGGCCAGTGCGGACTCGACGTCGGCGCGGCCCAGGTTGGGCACACGGGCCAGTTCGCGGCCGGTGGCCGGGTCGGTCACGGCGAAGCTTTCGCTGCCGCCCACCCATTCGCCGTTGATCAGGGCCTGGCTGCGCAGCAGGCTGGGGTCGTCCAGCTGCTCCAGCGGGGAATTCGCGTCCATCGGGGTCTCCAGTCGGGTCAACGGGCACTCTACCGCCGCCCCCTCCCTACAATCCGACCTCTTTGTCACTGACCTTTTCCAGGAAGCCCCGGGATGAAAGCCGCCGAGATCCGCCAGACCTTTCTGAAGTTCTTCGAGTCCAAGGGTCACCAGATCGTCGCCTCCAGCCCCGTGGTGCCTGGCGATGACCCCACGCTGCTGTTCACGAACGCGGGCATGAACCAGTTCAAGGACGTCTTCCTGGGCTTCGACAAGCGCGCCTACACGCGTGCGACGACCAGCCAGAAGTGCATCCGCGCCGGTGGCAAGCACAACGACCTGGACAACGTCGGTTACACCGCGCGCCACCACACCTTCTTCGAAATGCTGGGCAATTTCAGCTTCGGCGACTATTTCAAGAAGGACGCGATCTCCTACGCCTGGGAGCTGCTGACCCAGCACTTCAAGTTGCCGGCCGACAAGCTGTGGGTCACCGTCTACCAGGACGACGACGAGGCGTACGAGATCTGGAACAAGATCGTTGGCGTGCCCGCCGAGCGCATCGTGCGCATTGGCGACAACAAGGGCGCGCGCTACATGTCCGACAACTTCTGGATGATGGGAGACACGGGCCCCTGCGGCCCCTGCACCGAGATCTTCTACGACCACGGCCCCGACGTCGCAGGCGGCCCCCCGGGGTCGGCCGAGCAGGACGGCGACCGCTACATCGAGATCTGGAACAACGTCTTCATGCAGTTCAACCGGACTGAAGACGGCGTTATGCACAAGTTGCCCAAGCCGTCGGTGGACACCGGCATGGGCCTCGAGCGGCTGGCGGCGGTGCTGCAGCATGTGCACAGCAACTACGAGATCGACCTGTTCGTGAACCTGCTGGCCGCGGCCAAGAAGGCCGTGGACGAAGCCGGCGGTGGGGACTGCGACAAGGACAGCCCGTCGTTGAAGGTCATCGCCGACCACATCCGCGCCTGCTCCTTCACTGTCGTCGACGGCGTCATTCCCGGCAACGCGGGTCGTGGTTATGTGCTGCGCCGCATTGCCCGCCGCGCCATCCGCCACGGCTACAAGTTGGGCGCGCGCACGCCGTTCTTCCACAAGCTCGTCGCGGCGCTGGTCGCCGAGATGGGCGACGCCTACCCCGAGCTGCGCCAGTCCGAGAAGCGCGTCACCGACGTGCTGAAGCAGGAGGAGGAGCGCTTCTTCCAGACCATCGCCACCGGCATGGAGATCCTGGAAGGCGCGCTGTCCAAGGGCGGCAACGTCGACGGCGACACCGCCTTCAAGCTGCACGACACCTACGGTTTCCCGGTCGACCTGACCGCCGACGTCTGCCGCGAGCGCGGCGTGACGGTGGACGAGGCCCGCTTCCACGAACTGCTGGAAGAGCAGAAGGCCCGCGCTCGTGCGGCCGGCAAGTTCAAGATGGCGCAGGGCCTGGCCTACAGCGGCGCGCCTACCGCGTTCCATGGCTATGACGGCCTCACCGTCGAGACGGCCAAGGTCACCGCCGTCTACGTGGACGGCGCGCAGGTGGATGAAGCACACGCCGGCGACGACGCCGTCATCGTGCTGGACCAAACCCCCTTCTACGCCGAGAGCGGCGGCCAGGTGGGCGACGCTGGCGAGTTGCGCAACGGCACGACGCGCGTCGTCGTCGCCGACACGATCAAGATCCAGGCCGATGTTTTTGGCCACCATGGTCAGGTCGTCGAAGGCACGGTCAAGGTCGGGGACACGTTCACCGCCAAGGTCGACACCGAGCGCCGCGCCAAGACCGTGCGCAACCACAGCGCCACCCACCTGATGCACAAGGCCCTGCGCGAGGTGCTGGGCGGCCATGTGCAGCAGAAGGGCTCGCTGGTCAATGCCGAGCGCACTCGATTCGACTTCGCGCACAACGCGCCGATGACGGCCGAGGAGATCCGCGAGGTCGAGTCGCTCGTCAACGCCGAGATCCTGGCCAACGCCGGTGCACAGGCACAGGTTATGGCGCTGGAGGACGCGCAGAAGTCCGGCGCGATGATGCTGTTCGGCGAGAAGTACGGTGAGACCGTGCGCGTGCTCAGCATCGGCTCGTCCAAGGAGCTGTGCGGCGGCACGCACGTGAAGGCGACCGGCGACATCGGCCTGTTCAAGATCGTCGCCGAGTCGGGCGTGGCCGCCGGCATCCGCCGCGTAGAGGCCGTCACCGGCGATAACGCGCTGGCTTACCTGCAGATGCTTGAAACCACCGTGCAGGGGGCAGCGATGACGCTGAAGACCTCGCCGCACGAGCTGGGCCAGCGCCTGCACGGCGTGCTGGAGCAGGTGCGCCAGCTCGAGAAGGAGCTCACCGCCGCGAAGAGCAAGCTGGCCTCCGCTCAGGGCGATGAGCTGCTGGCCCAAGCGGTGGACGTCAAGGGCCTGAAGGTGCTGGCCGCCAAGCTCGAAGGCGCCGATGCCAAGACGCTGCGCGAGACGATGGACAAGCTCAAGGACAAGCTGAAGACCGCGGCCATCGTGCTGGCAGCGGTGGACGGCGACAAGGTTCAGCTGGCCGCCGGTGTGACCGCCGACAGCGTGGGCAAGGTCAAGGCTGGCGAGCTGGTGAACTTTGTCGCCCAGCAGGTGGGCGGCAAGGGCGGAGGCAAGCCCGACATGGCCATGGCTGGCGGTACGCAGCCGGCCGGCGTGGCTGCGGCGCTGAGCAGCGTTGTGGGCTGGGTAGCCGAGCGCGTCTGATCCGGGTTCGGGACAACTGGCAGCCTGATGAGCTGCCTGCTCTAGAAGAGGGGGGCGCCCAAGCCCCGAGCAGATGGCTTACCTGCGCCGCCCGGTGTCAATCCATCTCTGTGTCATCGCTCGCGCCAGGTCATAGCGGGCACAGTTGAGCTGATCCAATTGATCCAGCTCGGTGTTCGCGATGCAACGCAACGTCGCCAGGTCACCGGCGTCGAATGGCTATTCTTGTGGCTCTGTTAGCGATACGTATTGATGGCCGTCGTAGGGGCTCCGGCGCCGACACGAAAAAAGCCCGCTTGTCGCGGGCCTGTTCGTTGGGGCGTGGGCGGCAGCTCAGAACGTCTCCCAGTCGCCTTCGCTCGCCGTGGCGGCGGGCGACGGCGAGGGTGCCCGGCGCGGAGCCACCGGCTCGGCCACCGGCGGTTTCGCGCGCGGGGCGGGGTTGCTCGCCACGTGCGCGGTGATTGCCGGCTTCGGGGCTGGCGGTGTCGGCGGACGAGCCGTGGCCAGCGTGGGTGAGCGCGTGCGGGCCGGTGCAGGCGGCGTGGGCCCCGACCCGGAGCCGGAGACGCGGAACACCGAGACCGCCTCGATCAGCCGGTGCGCCTGATCCTTCAGGCTTTGCGCGGCGGCGGCAGACTCCTCCACGAGCGCGGCGTTCTGCTGCGTCATCTGGTCCAGTTGCACGACTGACGTGTTGACGGACGCGATGCCCTCGCTCTGCTCAGCAGCGGCGGCGGTGATCTCGCCCATGATGTCGTGCACGCGCTGCACGCCGGTGACGATCTCGGTCATCGTCGTGCCGGCCGTCTGGACGAGGCGGGCGCCGTTCTCTACGCGCTCGACGCTGTTGCCGATCAGCGACTTGATCTCCTTGGCCGCCTCGGCGCTGCGCCCGGCCAGCGACCGCACCTCGCCTGCCACGACGGCGAAGCCGCGGCCCTGCTCGCCGGCCCGTGCCGCCTCGACGGCCGCGTTCAGCGCCAGGATGTTGGTCTGGAACGCGATGCCGTCGATGGTGCCGATGATGTCGGCGATCTTGCGGCTGGCGGCATTGATCTCGTCCATCGTCGTGACGACCTGGCCGACGACTTCGCCGCCGCGCGTGGCTGCCGCGGCCGCCGATTGCACGAGCTGGTTGGCCGTGCGGGCCGAGTCGGCGGTCTGGCGCAGCGTGCCGGTCAGCTCGCTCATCGACGAGGCGGCGTTCTGCAGGTTGCTGGCGGTCTGTTCGGTGCGCTGGCTGAGGTCGAGGTTGCCGCTGGCGATCTCGGTGCTGGCCGTGCCGATGCTGTCCACCGAGTGGCGCACGGTGCCGATGGTGTCGGCCAGTCGCAGGCGCATGCGCTCGGCATCCTCGATCAGCGCGCCGATCTCGTCGTTGCGCTCGCTGCTGACCGACTGGCCCAGGTCGCCTTCGGCGATGGCGCCGACGGCGCGCTGCAGCGTGCGCAGCGGGCGTGCGACCCAGCGGCGCATCATCCACATCAGCCCGAAGCCCAGCGCGACGGTCGTCAGCGCCAGCGCTCCCCAGAAGAACCACAGCGTCGAGCGTCCGACGGCCTCTGCTTCGGCCCGCGACAACTGGGCGACGACCCAGTAGCTGCTCTTTTCCGTACGGCGGGCGATGGCGAAGTTGTCCTTCAGGCCGTTGCCCAGCACGTCGGGAGCATCCTCGATGAAGGCCATGGTGCCCTGCTGTTCGGCCAGCACCTTCTCGATGCCCGGCGCCACGTCGGTCAGCAGCTTGCCCTTGGCGGTGGGGTGGGTGACGAGCCTGGCCTTGGTCGGGTCTTTGGGCACCTGGACGACGTAGGTGCCACCATGCTCGAAGAAGCGAGCGCCGAGGGCCATGCGGTCCATCGTGGCCTCGAAGGCCTCGAGGTCGTAGCCGACGAAGAGGATGCCGACCACCTGGCCCGCCGTGCTCTTGATGGGCTCGTAATAGGCCATATAGGAGCGGCCAAACAGCTGCGCACGGCCGGTGAAGGACTTGCCCTCCGAGAGCGCGGCGTAGGGAGCGCCCTGGCGGTCGAGCAGCGTGCCCATGGCGCGCTCGCCCTTTTCGTTCTTCACCGACGTGGTGATGCGCACGAAGTCCGAGCCCTTGGCCGCGAACACCGTGGCGACGCCGCCGTTGACCTCGGCGAACCTGTCCACCTGCGCGAAGTTGCCGTTGATCTTGGTGTCGCCGCTACGCAGTTCGCCTGTGGACTCGTCGAGCGTGAAGTTCCCCGGGAACTCCTGGCGGAACGATCCGAACGCGCGCCGGGTCTGCGTCGCGGCCAGATCGTCCATGGCCTTCATCGTGTCGGCGAGCGTGCCGGCCTTGTCCTGCACCCAGGTCTGAACCTGGTCCTGGGAAGAGCGCTTCAGCAGCGCGCCGACGATGAGGCTGACCACGAGCAGAATGGCAGCGACGGCCGTGGCGCCGGACAGCGACACCTGCCGGGCAATTGACTGAACGGGTTGATGCACGGGCACCTCCTGAATCCGGTTGCAAGACGATGTGACGCCCTGCCGCTCCCTTCTTGTCGTGGAGTTCGGCAGAACGGCGAAGACCTGGCGGTCCGGGGCTCGTAAGCGCCCGGCGCGTCAGGTCTTCCTTGTCTCCAACCGCCCCTTTTGGGGGGGGCAGCGCCTCGAGGTGCTTGTCGGCCCTTAGGCCGCGACGGCGGCTTCCATCAGCCCCATTTCGGCGCTGCTCATCAGGCCTTCGATGTCCATCAGGATCAGCATGCGCTCAGCCACCGAGCCGATGCCCGTGATGAAGCTGGTGTCCACCGAGGCGGCGTTCAGCTCCGGAGCGGGCTTGATGGCATCGCGGTTGAGTTCCAGCACGTCGGACACCGAGTCCACGACGGCGCCGACGACGCGGTTGCGCACGTTCAGCACGATGACGACGGTGAAACTGTTGTACTCGGCCGTGGGGCAGTTCAGCTTCAGGCGCAGATCGACGATGGGGACGATGACGCCCCGCAGGTTGACGACGCCCTTGATGAAGTCCGGCGCGTTGGCGATGCGCGTGGGCGGTTCGTAGGAGCGGATCTCCTGCACCTTCAGGATGTCGATGCCGTATTCCTCGGAGCCGAGCCGGAAGGTCAGGTACTCGCCGCTGGCAGGCCCATGGGTCTTGTTCGTGGTGGTGACAGCGCCGGTCTGGCGCAGGGCGGGGACGTTGCTGGCTTCCATGCGGCCTCTCCTCGTATGTAGTTGGTTAGTGGCGCGAGCGGCGCACCAGGCTGCCGACGTCCAGGATCAGGGCCACGCGGCCGTCACCCATGATGGTGGCGCCGGACACGTCGTTGACCTTGCGGTAGTTGGCTTCGAGGTTCTTCACGACGACCTGCTGCTGGCCGAGCAGCTCGTCCACCAGCAGCGCGACGCGGCCGCCTTCGGCCTCGACGACGACCATGATCGAGCTCACGTGCTCGAAGTCGAAGCGCGGCACATCGAAGACCTTCTCGAGCTCGATGACGGGCATGTACTCGTCACGCACCTCGACGACGCGGCCGGAGCCGGCGACGGTCTTGATCGTGTCGGCCTGCACCTGGAAGGATTCGACGACGGACGACAGCGGCAGGATGTAGCACTCGTCGCCCACGCCCACGCTCATGCCGTCCATGATGGCGAGCGTGAGCGGCAGGCGCACGGACACCTTCATGCCGTAGCCTTCGGCGGAGTCGATTTCCACCGTTCCGCCCAGCGACGTGATGTTCTTCTTGACCACGTCCATGCCGACGCCGCGGCCCGACACGTCGGTCACCACGTCTGCGGTCGAGAAGCCCGGCGCGAAGATCAGGTTCCAGCATTCGGCGTCGGTCATCGTGTCCGGCGCGTCGATGCCCTTCTCGCGGGCCTTCTTGATCAGCTTCTCGCGGTTCAGGCCGCGGCCGTCGTCGCGCACCTCGATGACGATGCTGCCACCCTGGTGGGAGGCGACGAGCGTGATCGTGCCCTGCTCGGACTTGCCCTTGGCGACGCGGTCAGCGGGCATCTCGATGCCGTGGTCGCAGCTGTTGCGCACGAGGTGGGTCAGCGGGTCGGTGATCTTCTCGACCAGGCTCTTGTCCAGCTCGGTCGCTTCACCCTGCGTGACCAGTTCGACCTTCTTGCCCAGCTTGGCCGCCAGGTCGCGCAGCATGCGCGGGAAGCGGTTGAACACCGTGGCCATCGGGATCATGCGGATCGACATGACCGACTCTTGCAGGTCGCGCGTGTTGCGCTCCAGGTCGGCCAGGCCGCTGGTGAGCTGCTGGTACAGCGCCGGATCCAGCTCGCGACTGTTTTGCGCGAGCATGGCCTGCGTGATGACGAGTTCACCGACGAGGTTGATGAGCTGGTCGACCTTCTCGATGGACACGCGCAGCGTCGTCTGGTCCAGGCCGCCGCCGGCCGGCTTGGCCTCGGTCTTGGCGGGCGTGGTCGGACGGGCCGGAACGATGGCTGCAGTTGTCGCCACGGCCGGCGCAGGGGCCGCAGCGGCGGGTTCGGGCGCGGCTGCCGAGCCTTCCGGCACGCCGGGCGCGTCGTCGAAGAAGCCGTAGCCCGGGTCGGTGGACGGCGCCTCGGCCGGCGGTGCGCCGGGGGCGCCGTCGTAGAAGCCAAAGCCCGTGCCCAGCGGCATCAGCTTGACCTGTTCGCGAGCGACGTGGAACGTGAAGAGATCGAGCAGGTCGTTGTCGGTGGAGCTGGTCAGCACCTTGAAGCGGCGCATGCCGTCGGAGCTCTGACCGGCGTCCAGCGGCTCGATGGTGCCGAGGTCGGTGATTTCCTTGAACAGCTCGACGAGGTTGTCGGCCACGGCGGGGTCAGGCAGCGGGCCGACCTGCAACTCGAGCAGCCGGGCGCCGGGGCTGGCCTTGGCCGCGGGTGCGGCGGCGGGCGCCGCAGCGGGGGCCGCTTGCGGAGCCGGTGCCGGGGTGGCCGCAGCGGGTGCCGGGGCGCCGCCGCCTTCCACGAAACGCTTGATGTTCTGCAGCAACTCGGCAGTGTCGACGGGGTCGGCACCCGATCCCTGATGGCGGCCGAGCTGGGCGCGCAGCGCGTCGCCAGACTGCAGCAGCACGTCCACCATCGGGGCGGTGGGCTGCAGTTCATGGCGGCGCAGCTTGTCCAGCAGCGTCTCCATCTGGTGAGTCAGCTCCGCGACGTCGCTGAAGCCGAACGTCGCCGCGCCACCCTTGATGGAGTGGGCGCAGCGGAAGATGGCGTTCATCTCCTCGTCGTCGGGAGCCTCGACGTTCACGTTGAGCAGCAACTGCTCCATGTTGTCGAGGTTCTCGCCGGCTTCCTCGAAGAAGACCTGGTAGAACTGGCTAAGGTCGATACCGGCGCTGATGCTGGCGCCTTCTGAAGTCATGTCACCCATGGCTGATGCTCCCCTCGCGTACCTTCAGCGGATGACCTTGCCGATCACCTCGATCAGCTTGGCAGGATCGAACGGCTTGACGAGCCAGCCCGTGGCCCCCGCGGCGCGGCCGGCCTGCTTCATCGCATCGCTGGACTCGGTGGTCAGGATCAGGATGGGCGTAGTCTTGAACTTCGGGTTCTCGCGCAGCTTCTTGGTCAGGCTGATGCCATCCATGCGCGGCATGTTCTGGTCCGTCAGCACCAGGTCGAAATCGCGCTGGCCGGACTTTTCCCAGGCGTCCTGGCCGTCCACGGCTTCGACCACGTTGAAGCCGGCGTTCTTGAGCGTGAAGGCCACCATCTGGCGCATCGAGGCCGAGTCGTCGACAGCAAGGATTGAGTGGGTCATCTGGTTATCTCCGAGGGAACGTGTTGCCTGGGTGGGAGGTGGCGGGGTTCAGAAAAGTTCGATGGATCCAGCGTCCATCTCATCCTGCGTGACCGGATTGGGTCGCAGCGGCGCAATCTCGACGACGGCCACGCCGTCCTCGTCGTCCATGCCGAAGGTGTCGCGCGCTAGCTGGTCGGCGCAGTTGCGCAGGCGCTGGCTGGTGTGGGCGATCAGCTGCGTCGCCATGTCCTGGAATTGCAGGGCCGTGATGGCGCCCGCGATGTCTTGCATGATCTGCTTGAGACCTTCAGAGGCGGCGCTGCCGTCGCTGCCGCTGAGCAGCGTCATGACCTGGCCGGACGCGCTGTAGAAGTGCGTCGACAGGGCCTCGCCGGCATCGTCGAGAAGGCGCTGCAGCCGCTCGAGGTCGTTGGTCACCGTCATCAGGTGATCCTGCAGCTCCGCAGCCGCCAGCAAAGGCATGGCGCCCATGGCTCCGTCGAGTTCGGCTGCGTTGGAGGTATCGGTCTGCATCGTTTCTCCGCGAGGGGATGCTGCTTCTTGTCCCAAGGCCCTATGGATGTAATCAGGGCGAATCAATCATGGCATGTTCACCCCATTTTCGACCCGTGTCGACGTTGAGATGGGCCGAGAACGAGCCGTATTACCGCTCTCGGGCCCGTTGAGTGTGGCGGGGTGGCGCGGCCGCTGCGGGGGGCTTGCCCGTGCGGCTGACGGCATACTGCGCGACCATGACGATTTCTGGTGTAGAGCGGACGAACCGGGTCCTGCGCGTGCTGCATGTCGAGGATTCCGACCTTGACCACCAGCTCATCCTCGCGCAGCTGACCCGAGCCGGCGTGCGCGTGGAGATGGAGCGGCTGGACGCGTTGTCCGCGGTGCTGGCGGCGCTGGACCGCCGCTGGGACGCCGTCATCTCGGACTACAACCTGCCCGGCTACTCCGGCCTGGATGTGCTGGAGGCCATCAAGGCGCGGCAACTGCTGATGCCGTTCATCCTCGTGTCCGGCGAGATCGGCGAGGACGCGGCCGTCTCGGCCATGCGCAACGGCGCATCGGACTACCTGCTGAAGAACAACCTGGCGCGCCTGGTGCCGGCGCTGCTGCATGCCATCGACGCTGCGGACAACGAGCGGGCACGGCACATCGCCGACGAGGAACTCGTCAAGTCCAAGCAACGGCTGCACCAACTGGCCGGCCATCTGCAGACCAGCGTGGAGCTGGAGCGGGCGGCCATCGCCCGCGAGATTCATGACGATGTCGGCGGCTCGTTGACCGCGATCAAGTTCGACCTTGCCTGGATCGACCGTCATGCGCAGGATCCGCAGATCAAGCAGCGCGTCGTCGCGGCGCTGGAGACTGTCAGCTCGGCCATCGAAGCCAGCCAGCGCATCATGCACAACCTGCGGCCGGCCATCCTGGAGCAGGGCCTGGTCGCTGCGCTGCAATGGATGACGGCTCGCTTCGAGCGCCGCACCGGCATCGAGGCGGCACTGCGGGTCGGCGAGCAGCGCCTCGCCCTGCCATCGGGCGTTCCGCTCGTGGCCTACCGCACGGCGCAGGAGGCGCTGACGAATGTGTCGAAGCATTCCGGCGCGACGCGTGTGGACGTCGAGCTGAGCCTGGACTCTGGGGTGCTGACGCTGGAGATCCACGATAACGGCCGGGGCATCGCCCCCGAGGATCTGGCCAAGGAGCGCTCCTTCGGCATCCGCGGCCTGCATGAACGCGCCGCGACGGTGGGCGGCTGGGTGGACCTGTCCAGCACGCCAGGCTCCGGCACCAGCCTCATCCTGACCGTGCCGCTGGAGGCCGACGCCATCGACGCCCTCGACGACTCGACCGACTTCGGCAAGGATGACGTCAGCCAATCCATCTGGGGGCGTCTGTGATTAAGGTCATCCTCTGTGACGACCACGGCCTGATCCGCCGTGGCATCCGCGACACCCTCAGCGACGCCCAGGACATCGAGGTCATCGGCGAGGCCGGTGACTACACCGAGCTCCGCGGTCTGCTGCACAAGCTCGGCAAGGATAACCCGTGCGACGTGCTGGTGCTGGACATCAACATGCCCGGCCGCTCGGGCCTGGACGTGCTGCACGTGCTGAAGGAAGAGGGCGCGCCGGTGCGGGCGCTCGTCGTGTCGATGTACCCGGAGGACCAGTACGCCATCCGCGCGCTGCGCGCCGGCGCCTACGGCTACGTCAACAAGGGCGGCGACCCGGCCACGCTCGTGCAGGCGGTGCGCACCGTCGCGCAGGGGCGCAAGTACGTGACGCCGGAGATCGCGCAGATGCTCGTGGAAAGCCTCACCGCGCCTGTGACCGAGCAGGCGCACCAGAAGCTGTCCGACCGCGAGCTGCAGACGCTCGTCATGATCGCGTCGGGCAAGCGGCTCTCGGACATCGCCGAGGAGCTGATGCTCAGCCCCAAGACCGTCAGCGTCTACCGCGCCCGCGTGCTGGAGAAGCTGGGGCTGACGAACAACTCCGAGCTGACGGTCTACGCGATCCGCAACGGCCTCGTCGCGAGTTGACCACTGCGCAGCAGCCGTGTTGCGCGCTGCTGCAGCTGCTGCGGTGATTTCTAAACAGCTGCACGCCAGTCTGCTGCTTTTTCGACAGGTTAGCGGCGCAGGTGGATTTCAGATCAACGAACTGTTCGCGATCTATGCCAGCGCCGGCCCCGGTCGACTGGATGTGACAGGCGCTCTGATCCACCGTTGCCTGGACAACTAGATCGCGTCGTTGGAACCGGCACTCGACGCCGTTGCACCTACAGAGGACGACGCGTGGGCTCGCTTTCGTGAGCGCCAGCGCGGTGCGCGGTACGGGCTGCAGCAGCTACGCACCACGCTCGACCAGACCAAAGTTAGCCAGCAAACTGGTGAGCAAGCCTGTTGATAAGCCTTGCCCAGCGCGCCTAAGTGCCTGTCTCATCGCGATTTCCTTCAGGTGCTCGATTGCTGCACAGCAGCGTGCGCATGCGGGTGCTTGGGGGGCGTGCTGATTTGCCGGGCGTGAGTAAAAAAACAACCTAGAAAGCATTCTAGGTTTGTTAAAGTGCTCTCAAGAGCATCTTCATTGACTTTGCGTGGTGCGGGCCGTAAGGCCATAGGCATGCGCCAGCGACTACACACCGCGATGACCGCACGCAACAAGCTCCTCACGGCTCCGCCTTATGAGGTTGAGCAGACGCTGACACGCCTTGGCGCAAACCTGCGAACCGCACGTCTGCGGCGCAACCTGACCATTCCCGAGATGGCCGAGAAGATCGGGACGGGGGTGCGCGCCGTGACGGATGCCGAGAAGGGCAAGCCCTCGACGGGCATTGCTGTGTACCTGGCCTTGCTGTGGGCGCTCGGGCTGCTCGATCAGGCAGCGAGCCTTGCCGCGCCAGAAACGGACGCTGAGGGCCAGACGCTGGCACTGGCGCGCGAGCGCATGCGGGCACGGCGAGGTGCAGGAGCGCTCGACAATGACTTCTGAGCCCGGCGAGTGCTTCGTCTACATCACGCTGCCGGGGTGGACCGTGCCGGTGACGGCAGGTCGTTTTTCGTTGAGTCTGGGCCGCACGGGCCTGCCGGAAGGTCGCTTCGTCTATGGCCGTAGCTACCTGGAGCGCCCCGACGCGGTACCGCTCGATCCAATCGAGCTGAAGCTGACGCCCAGGGTGTACGAGACGGCGGCGCTCGGCGGCGTCTTTGGCGCGCTGCGCGACTCAAGCCCGGATTTCTGGGGCCGGCGCGTCATTGAGCGACATCTTGGGCGCGTCTCGCTTGGCGAGCTGGACTATCTGCTGCACTCGCCTGACGACCGAGCGGGTGCGCTTGGCTTCGGCTTGAACCGCGAGCCACCCGCACCCAAGCGCCAGTTCAATCGAACGCTGGACTTGGCCGAACTGCAGCGCCTGGCAGACGCCATCGTTGCCCAGGAAGGCGATGCTGACAGCGGTGATACCGCGCAGGTCGAGAATCTGCTGCTGCTCGGCACCTCCATGGGCGGCGCGAGGCCAAAGGCCGTGGTGGAGGACGATGACGGGCTGTGGATCGCAAAGTTCAACCGGCCCGATGACACATGGGACAGCGCGAAGGTGGAGCATGCCATGTTGGTCCTCGCGCGAGCATGCGGCCTGGACGTGGCGGAGAGTCGCGTCGCCCAGGTAGCCGGGCGTTCCGTGCTGCTGGTGAAGCGCTTCGACCGGCAACGAATCGACGATGGCTACATGCGCGCCCGCATGGTCAGCGCGCTGACGTTGCTGCGTGCCGAAGACACGCATCGCTCACGCGAGCGATGGTCCTATGTTGCGCTGGCCGAAGAGCTGCGGCGCGCCTGCGCCGAACCTGAGCGCAATGCGCGTGAGCTGTTCCGGCGCATGTGCTTCAACGCGCTCATCAGCAACACTGATGACCATCCGCGCAACCATGCGGTGATCGCACGGAGCGCCGAATGGATGTTGTCGCCCGCTTATGACCTGACTCCTACCGCTCCGGTGAGTCTGGAGCGGCGCGACCTGGCGATGATCTGTGGCGACGCGGGCCGTCTGGCCAGCGCCGGCAACCTACTGAGCCAACATGCGCGGTTCCTGCTGACGCCCGACGAGGCGAGCACCATCGTCCGCACGATGCGCGAGCAGGTGCGTTCGACTTGGTATGCCACGGCGAGGGCGGCCGGCGTCACCGAGCGCGATTGCGGGCGGATTGCTGGTGCGTTCGCCTATCCGGGGTTTGATACGACGCGCAATGAATCGCTTTCGTGATGCCACTGTCAGCTCATCGACCATCGATGCGTCAGCCACCGATTGGGAGGCGAGGTTTGGCACCCATGAACTGAGTTGCGTGTTGGTTTTCAATAATCTTGAGAATTAAGATGACTAAACAATTCCTATTTTCATTGACGCTCGTTCAAGCAGCGTTCCTTTGCTCATCAGCTACTGCTTGCGAATCTTCGGAAAAGGTGATCTTCGAATGCCAGTCAAAAACTCATCGCGTGACATTTTGTGAAACCGGATCTGCGAAGTCGCAATCATGGATTGTAAAATATCGTTATGAGCGCATTGGTGGCAATATAGAGCTGGCATATCCTGCGAATGCGACCACTCGTGCACATGATGCCTTTACCTACAACCACGATACTTGGTCCAAAGGTGAACGCTCGGTGGTCTCCTTCGTCAATGGAGGTTACCGATATTTCGTTCATCATGCATCGACAGCCGGCGTGGAGGATGAAACACCGAATGAGGCCGGCGTGCGTGTGTTTAAAAATGGCGCATTGGTGGCAGACATCAAATGCGACCTGCCCACAGTAAAAGACAACATGTTTAAGGCGTTCAACCAAGCCGGCTTGAAACAGTACGAAGAAAAATAGAAATAGTACTGACCTTACCAGCGGAGCAGTCGAAGTCGCTAGTGCTGACATGACTTGGCCTGATTGTTAAGTTGGCTCAGGTGGCTCTTCTGGCGAGCTACCAGCCTCATAGCCTTGGCGACAACAAGTCTCCACCTCTGTCGCGGTAGCGGGTATTGGAGAAACCGGCCAGGCAAGGCGCGGCGCGGGCCCCTGGCCAGGCTAGAACCCGGGGCCAGCACCGCTGATGGGCCGGTCGTGCGGGGCCCATGCCGGCAGCGTGTGGTTCGCGTCCCCCAGCACGCTATTGAGGGCCAGCACGGCTGTCAGGCGTGCGGCGGGGCAGCCTTATGGGGCGAGGCGGCGCAGGTGCTGGCTTTTCACCATTGGCGCGGCGACTTGCCGTTCATCCCGTCCTGTCGTCGATTCGGCTCCGTCACGCGCCGCTCGTCGAAACCCCGGGTCTCATGGCAGCGCTGTCTGTGCACAATTCCCGGAAATCAACGGGTGCAGACCCTCTCGGGAGCCAGCCATCGATACCGGACTGTTGAAGGACTTGCGCATCGACAACGCGCAACGCGATGAACATGGCGGTGGGCCGCCGAAGTGGGTTTGGGGCGCCGTGGCCGCCGCGGTGGTGGCGGTGGCCGCGGGCGGGGCCGCCTGGTGGTTCCTGGCCGGCAACAAGCCGGTGCCCGTGCAGACGGTGAGCGTCCGCGCCAACGGCCAGGGCGTCAGCGCCGACGCCGTGCTGCAGGCCACCGGCTACGTGACGGCCCGGCGCATGGCCACGGTGTCAGCCCAGATCACCGGCACGCTGACCGAGGTGCTCATCGACGAGGGCTTCAAGGTCAGGAAGGGCCAGGTGCTCGCGCGGCTGGAAGATACGGGTCTGAAGGCGGGCCTGGCCGCCGCCGAGGCGCAGGTACGCACCGCCGAGGCCAACCAGGGCCAGCTCATGGCGCAGCTCGCCCAGGCCGAGGCCGACGCGCGACGGCAGGCAGAGCTGGCCGCCAGTGGCATGACGACGCGCCAGACGCAGGAACAGACGGCTACCGCTGTCAAGACGTACAAGGCGCAGATCGAGGCGTCGCGGCGCCAGATCGAGGTGGCCCAGGCGCAGCTGCGCCAGGCCCGGGTCAACTACGACTATGCAACGGTGCGGGCACCGTTCGATGGTGTCGTCACGGCCCGCGCGGCCCAGGTGGGCGAGATCATCTCGCCGCTGTCGGCGGGCGGCGGCTTCACGCGCACGGGCGTCGGCACCATCGTCGACATGGACTCGCTGGAGGTGAACGTCGACGTCAACGAGGCCTACATCGCCCAGGTCAAGCCGGACATGCCCTGCGAGGCGGTGCTGGACGCCTACCCGGACTGGAAGATCCCGTCGCATGTCGTGGCCGTCATCCCCAGTGCCGACCGCGGCAAGGCCACCGTCAAAGTGCGCGTGGCGCTGGAGCAGAAGGACGATCGCGTTGTGCCTGACATGGGCGTGCGCGTGAGCTTCCTGGCCGCCAAGCCCAAGACCGAGTCCAGGCCGGTGCCGGGCGTGCTGGTGCCGCCGGAGGCCGTCACCCAGCGTGATGGTGCCCCCGTGGTGTTCGTCGTGCGGGACAACCGCGCCGAACCCCGCGCGGTGCAACTGGGTGCCGATGTCGGCAAGTTCAAGCTGGCCACTAGCGGCCTCAAATCCGGCGAGACCGTCGTGGTGTCGCCACCGCCCGAGCTGAAGCAGGGCTCCACCGTCGTGAACAAGGAATGACCATGACCGCACTGATCCAAGTCCGTGACCTGTCCAAGGTCTACATCCGCGGCAAGCAGAAGGTCGAGGTGCTGCACCACATCGACCTGGACGTGCAGCAGGGTGACTTCCTCGCGCTGATGGGGCCGTCGGGCTCCGGCAAGACGACGCTGCTCAACCTGATGGGCGGGCTGGACGCGCCCAGCGGCGGCTCGATCAACGTCGGTGGCGAACGCATCGACCAGCTCTCCGGCGCGGCACTGGCCAAGTGGCGTGCGTCTCGCGTGGGCTTCGTGTTCCAGTTCTACAACCTGATGCCCACGTTGTCGGCGCAGAAGAACGTGGAACTGCCGCTGCTGCTGACGAGGCTGTCGGCGGGGGAGCGCAAGAAGCGTGCTGGCATCGCGCTGCAGTTGGTGGGCCTGGCCGACCGCGCCTCGCACAAGCCGACCGAGCTGTCCGGCGGCCAGCAGCAGCGCGTGTCGATCGCGCGGGCGATCGTGTCGGACCCGACGCTGCTGGTCTGCGACGAGCCCACCGGCGACCTGGACCGCCAGTCCGCCGAGGATGTGCTGACGCTGCTGCAGGCACTCAACCGGGAGCATGGCAAGACCATCGTCATGGTCACGCACGACCCGCGCGCCGCAGCCCGTGCGAGCCACACGTTGCACCTGGACAAGGGCCGCCTCGTCACCGAGGCCGAACTCGCGGCCGCCTGACGCAAGGAGCCCGACCATGAAATACCTCCACCTGATCTGGGCGGCGTTGTTCAGGCGCAAGCTGCGGACCATCCTGACCCTCGTGTCCATCATCACGGCCTTCCTGCTGTTCGGGCTGCTGGACGCCGTGCGCGTGGGCTTCGACGAGGCCGGCAAGAGCGCCAACGGCGCGCAGCGGCTGCAGACGAACTCGCGGCTGAGCTTCATTCAGCTTCTGCCGATGTCGCTGGGCGCGCGCATTGCCGCCATCGACGGCGTCAAGGACGTGGCCTATGCCAACTGGTTTGGCGGCGCCTACCAGAAGCCCGAGAACGCGGTGTTCAGCTTCGCGGTGTCGCCCAATTATCTGGACGTCTATCCGGAGATGGAGGTCTCGGCCGAGCAGCGCAAGGCGTTTGCCGAGACCAAGAACGGCGCCATCGTCGGCGAGGGTCTGGCGAAGAAGTTCGGCTGGAAGCTGGGCGATCAGGTGCCGATGCAGTCGACCATCTACCCGGACCGCAACGGCAGCCAGAACTGGTCCTTCCAGATCGTCGGCATCCTCCATGTCGCCGACAAGAAGTCCAACGGCTGGTTCGATCAGATGTTCCTGTTCAACTGGAAGTACTTCGACGACACGACGTCGTGGAACAACGGCCAGGTCGGCTGGTACGTGACGCGCGTGAAGGACGTGAACCAGGCCGACCGCGTGCTCAAGGCGATTGACGAGATCTCCGCCAACTCCGACCACGAGACCCGCACGCAGACCGAGGCCGCCGCAATGTCCGGCTGGATGAAGCAGGTGGCGGACATCAACCTCATCGTCACGTCCATCATGGGCGCCGTGTTCTTCACGCTGCTGCTGCTGGCCGGTAACACGATGATGCAGGCGGTCCGTGAGCGCACCGGCGAGATCGCGGTGCTGAAGACACTGGGCTTCCCGGGTGGCAGCGTGCTGGGCATGGTGCTGGCCGAAGCCGTGCTGCTGCTGCTCATAGGCGGCGCGATCGGACTGCTGCTGGCCAGCGTCATCGGCCCGGCGGTTAGCGCCGGCAGCGGTGGCGTGCTGAACCTGCCAGCCGCGGGCCTGGGCAGCTGGATGACCGGCGTGGGCCTGGCTCTCGTCTTCGGTCTGGCCGTGGGTGCCGCCCCGGCGCTGCGCGCGATGCGCGTCAACATCACCGATGCTCTGGCCGGGAGGGCTTGACCATGAAGTTCCTGAAGAACCTCGGACTCGTCCTGCTGCTGTTCATCCTGCTGGCCGTGTGGGTGGTGCTGCCCTGGCAGGGGGCCTTGATCCTGGCTGCTTTGCTGGCGCTGTGGATGTTCGTCTTCCGCAGTGGCATGCAGACCCGTTCGGTCGCGGCGGTGGGCATCAGCACGCTGACGCAGCGACTCGGCTCGTCGGCCGTCATCGTTGTCGGCATCGCCGGTGTCGTGGGCGTGCTGGTGTCGCTGCTGGCCATGGCGGAGGGCTACGGGCAGACGCTACGCAACTCCGGCAGCCTGGATACGGCCATCGTCATGCGCGGCGCCTCGGCCAACGAGGTGTCGTCGTCACTGACGCGCGACGACCTCGTGCAGATCTCGCAAGCGCCGGGCGTGGCGCGCAACGCCAAAGGCGAAGCCATCCTGTCGGCCGAGACGGTCGTGGCCGCCAACCTGCCGGTCAAGGGCAGCAAGACGGACGACCAGGCCAGCGCCCAGGTACGTGGCGTCAGCGAAGCCGCCTTCGCCGTGCGGCCCAACGTGAAGATCGTCCAGGGCAAGAGTTTCCAGCCGGGTCTGCGCGAGCTCATCGTTGGCAAGGGCGCGTTGCGGCAGTTCGACGGGTTGCAGGTCGGTGCCACGATGAAGCTGGGCAACCAGCCGTGGACGGTGGTGGGCATCTTTGCGTCGGGCGACGCGATGGAATCCGAGCTGTGGGGCGACGCGACGATGGTCAACGACGCCTACCGGCGCGGCAACGGCGCCAACTCCGCCACCGTGAAGCTCGAGAACCCGGCGGCGATCAAGGCCTTCGGCGAGTCGCTGGAGAACAACCCGCAGCTCAAGGTCAAGGCGATGACGACGGTGGAGTTCTTCGCCAAGCAGAGTGAGCGGATGACGCAGATCTTGCGCATCATCGGCATCACCGTCGGCGCGATCATGGCCGTGGGCGCGGTGTTCGGCGCGCTCAACACGATGTTCGCTGCCGTCGCCACCCGGGCACGGGAGATCGCCACGCTGCGTGCCATCGGCTTCCGCGGCCTGCCGGTCGTCATCGCCGTGATGCTGGAGACAACGCTGCTGGCGCTTGTCGGCGGGGTGATTGGCGGTGGCCTGGCCTACCTGGTGTTCAACGGCTTCGAGGCATCCACGATGGCGGCAGGCTCGGTGGGCAAGCTGAGCTTCAACCTCGCGGTGTCGCCGCAGCTTCTGTGGGAAGGCATCAAGTGGGCGCTGGCCATCGGCTTCGTCGGCGGGCTCTTCCCGGCGGTACGGGCAGCGTCGCTGCCGGTGACGACCGCATTGCGGGAGGCCTGAGGAAGGCTTTCAGCTGAAGGCGGCCAGCAGCCGCTCCAGCGCCACCATGAAGGGCGTCTGCATCAGCGGCAGCGTGGCCACCATGCCGATGAGGCCGATGCTGACGGTCAGCGGGAAACCGACGGAGAAGACGCCGATCTGCGGGGCGACGCGCGAAATGACGCCCATCACGAGGTTGACGAACATCAGCATCGTGATGAGCGGCAACGCGATCCACAGGCCGATGCTGAAGATCTCCGCGCCCCATTGCTGGGGCATGGCCACGCGCAGGAAGGCGAAGGGCTCGGCGCCGACCGGAAACGCGTGAAAGCTCTGGATCAGCGCGTTGATGAGCAGCAGGTGGCCGTTGATCGCGATGAACAGGAAGGCCACCATGCTGCCGAAGAAGCGCGCGCTGGCCGTGCCCTGGGCGCCGGTGCCGGGGTCGAAGAAGCCGGCGAAGTTCAGGCCCATCTGCAAGCCGATGATCTCGCCGGCGAACTCCAGCGCGGCGAAGACGATGCGAACGGCGAAGCCCATGGCCAGGCCGATCAGCAGTTGCTGGGCGATGAGCAGCGTGAGGGCGGGGAGCGAGTCCAGCGGCGTCGGCGGGATGTCCGGCAGCGACGGCTGGGCGGCGACAGCGATGAAGAGGCTCAGGCCGACGCGCAGCCGCAACGGCACGTTGCGCTGACTGAAGGTAGGCATGCCGGCGAACAGCGCCAGCGTGCGGATGAAGGGCCACAGCAGCGGATTCAGCCAGGCGAGGAGCTGGGCTTCGGTGACGGAGAACATGGCGGGTTCAGACGCTCCGTCGTTGTTTCGGCGGGCTGGGCAGGGCCGTGCCGGGAGCCTGCGGCCGGGAGGGATTCCCGGCCGAGGCTGGCCAACGAGACACCGCCATCGCGAATCCCCCGAAGCCTCAGCCCACCACCGACGGAATCGCCTGCAGCGTCCGCTGGATGTACTCCACCAGCGTCGTCAACATCCACGGTCCGGCCACGGCCAGCGTCAGCACGGCGGCGACCACCTTCGGCACGAAGGACAGCGTCGCCTCGTTGATCTGCGTCGCAGCCTGAATCACGCTGATCACGACGCCGACGAGCAGCACCACGATCAGGATGGGTGCGGCCACCAGCATCAGCATGTAGAGGCCTTGCTGGCCGAAGGTGAAGACTTGTTGGGCGTCCATGGCAATCTTGCAGTCAGGTCACGAAGCTCGCGGCGAGCGAGCCGAGCAGGAGGTTCCAGCCGTCCGCCAGCACGAACAGCATCAGCTTGAAGGGCAGGGCGACGAGCACCGGCGACAGCATCATCATCCCCAGGCTCATCAGCACGCTTGCCACGATCATGTCGATGACGAGGAAGGGGATGAACACGAGGAAGGCGATCTGGAAGGCGCTTTTCAGCTCGCTGGTGACGAAGGCCGGCACCAGCACCTTGAAGGGCACGTTCTCCGGCTTCACGCTGGCATCCACCTTGGCGAGCTTGGAGAACAGCGCCACGTCGGCCTGGCGCGTCTGCTTCAGCATGAAGCCGCGCATCGGCACCTCGGCCCGGCTCAGCGCCTCGTCGAACTGGATCTGGCCGGCGCTGTAGGGCTGCCACGCGTCGCTGTAGACCTTGTCTAGCGTCGGGCTCATGACGAAGAAGGTCAGGAACAGGCTCAGGCCCACGATGACCTGGTTGGGTGGCGCGGCCTGCGTGCCCAGCGCCTGGCGCATCAGGCTCAGCACGATGGCGATGCGGGTGAACGCCGTCATCATCAGGATGACCGCCGGCAGAAAGCCCAGCGCCGTGAAGAACAGCAGCGTCTGGATGGGCACCGAGTAGCTGCCGCCGGCGCCCTGGCCGACGAGCAGCGGCAGCGTGGCTGGTGGCGTCTGGGCCTGGGCGAGGGCGCCGCCGGCAGCCAGCAGCAGCGTGGCGCCGATGAAGGCCTTACGCCTCATGGCCACGCTCCCGGTTCAGCAGCTTGGCGAAGGATGCGGGCGCTGGCGGCTCGGCCTGTGGCGCCATCACATGCAGCGTGTTGATGTTCTGCGCCGTGGCGCCGAGCACCAGCCAGCGGCGGTCATCGCCCTGGCCAACCTCAACGACCAGCAGCCGCTGGTTGGGCGCGGTCGGCAGCTGCGCGACGACGCGCAGCACGCCAGCGGCAGCCGCACCGCCCATCGGCGTGCGCTTGAGCAGCCACAGCGCGACGGGAATCAGCGCGACGATGCCGAGGAACCAGAGAAATGGGAGCAGGCCGGAAGCATTCATGCCTCGGCATTCTGTGGGGCGACTTGAGCTGTCGAAGCCGCCAAATAGGCGGGCAGTCACTGCCTAGTCAGGCGATTGCCGCCGCCGCAGGCACGGCGCCTTCTATCAGCCGCCGCGGAACCGGCTTTGCCGGGGCGCCATCGGCACCCCCTTGAGGGTCCCAGCGGCGCCGCAAAGGGGTGGGCTGTTCAGCCGCCTTTCGACAGGCGCCGCATGCGCTCGGACGGCGTGACGATGTCGGTCAGCCGGATGCCGAACTTGTCGTTCACCACCACCACCTCGCCCTGGGCGATCAGGTAGCCGTTGACGAGCACGTCCATCGGTTCGCCGGCCAGCGCGTCCAGTTCCACGACGGAGCCCTGGGCCAGCTGCAGGATGTTCTTGATCGGGATGCGCGTGCGGCCGAGCTCGACGGTCAGCTGGACGGGGATGTCCAGGATCATGTTGATGTCGCCGGCCGGGCCGCCCGCGGTCGTCGGCGTGAAGTTGGCGAAGCTCGGCGTGGACACCTGCTCGGGCACTTCGGCCACGACCTCGGACGCCGATGGCGTGGCCGCGGAGGCCTCGGCCAGCGCGGCGGCCCATTCGGCCGCCATCGCGTCCTGTTCTTCTTGGCTGGGTGAATCAGGACTCATGTTTGGCTCCCAGCCAGCTCTCCTGCGAACTGGTCAGCATCTTGTCGACTTTGAGGGCGTAGCGACCGTTGGACGTGCCGTAGTGGCATTGGAAGACGGGCACGCCGTCGACCTTGGTCTGGATCATCGGGTCCAGGTCCAGCTCGATGAAGTCGCCCGGCTTGAAGGCCAGCAGCTGCTCCATCGTCGCCGGTGCGGTGCCGAGCTCGGCCACCAGTTCCACCTCGGCGGCCTGGATCTGCGTCTTCAGCAGGTTGATCCAGCGGCGGTCAGGCTCGGAGGAGTCGCCGACCGTCGTCGAATACAGCACGTCGCGGATGGGCTCCAGCGTGGAGTACGGGATGCAGAAATAGATCGTGCCGCTGGTCTCGCCGATCTCCAGCGTGAAGGAGGTCGACACGACGATCTCGCTGGGCGTGGCGATATTGGCGAACTGCGGCTGCATCTCCGAGCGCTGGTACTCCAGCTCCAGCGGATAGATGCCTTTCCACGCCTTGTGGTACTCGGCCAGGATGACCTCGACGATGCGCGTGATGACGCGCTGCTCGGTGGGCGAGAAGTCGCGGCCCTCGATGCGTGCGTGGAACTTGCCGATGCCGCCGAACAGGCTGTCGATGACGGCGAAGACCAGCGTCGGGTCGCAGACGATCAGCCCGCTGCCGCGCAGCGGCTTGACGGAGACGATGTTGAAGTTGGTCGGGACGACGATCTCGCGCAGGAAGGCGCTGTACTTCTGCACCTTGATGCCACCGATGGCGACTTCGGGGCTCTTGCGGATGAAGTTGAACATCCCCACGCGGATGTTGCGCGCGAAGCGTTCGTTGATGATCTCCATCGTGGGCATGCGCCCACGGACGATCCGTTCCTGGCTCGCGATGTTGTATTCGCGAATGCCGCCGACCTGCTCCTCTTCCTGCTCGAGCTTCTGGCTCTCGCCGGTGATGCCCTGGAGCAGTGCATCGACTTCGTCTTGCGAAAGAATCTGCTGATTCATTTGCGCTTATTGCACGATGAAGTTGGAGAAGAGGACCTGGGTCACCGGGCTCTCGACGTGGGCCTTTTTCTTCTTCTTTTTCTTGGGCGGGTCGGTGGGTTCTTCCTCGTCGTCGTCGAGTTCGATGCCCATGGGCCGGACCGACTCGCGCATGATTTCCTTGGCCAGCTTTTCCTTGCCCTCGCGGGTCAGAAGCTCGACGGCCGTCTTGTGCGCCAGCACCATCAGCACGTTGGAACGGATGGCCGGCATGTAGGCCTTGATCTGGTCGGCGAACTTCGGGTCCTCGACCTGCAGCGTGACGCCGATCTGCGCAAAACGGTCCACGTCCTTGTCGGCCAGGTTCACGGTGAACGGGTCCAGCGGCACGAAGGTGGGCGGGTGTTCGTTCTTGGCGTGAGCCTTGGGCTTGGGCGCGGCTTCCACGGCGTCGGCGCCGTCCTCGCCGTCCTCTGCGGCTGGTTTCTTCTTCAGCAGCATGAGCGCGGCGCCGCCGCCGATCAGCACCAGCAGCAGCACGGCCGCAATGATGATGATCAGCTTCTTCTTGTTGCCGCCCTTGACGGGGGCGGCGGCATCGGCAGCTGGCGCAGTCGCCATGAGAACTCCTTGGACGTCAGCGACCCATGGCAAGGGTCACTTTGCGTTCGATTATTGACCCGCCCCCCTGGCGGCAAGCGTGGATTAGGACGCGCCAGGCGTGGCTATTTCCCGTCTAGGCGAAGGTGTCGAGCAGGCCCACGGTTCGCCGGGCCGCTGGTGTGCCGATGCTGGCCGTGGCGCCGAGACGATCGCCACCGCCGCCGCCACTGCGCGTGCCGGTTTTGTTGTCGTCAGCACCCTGGCGCATGCCGTCCGCGTCGCGCCGCGCCTGCTGGAAGACGCCGCCACCCGACAGCGTCAGCCCCTGGCCCTGCAGCGCTGCGGCGAGGTCGGGCAGGCTCTGCTCCAGCACCTGGCGCGTCTCGGCGTGCGCCGCATGGAAGGACACCTGGGCCTGGCTGCCGTCGACGGTGATCTGCACGGCCACGGGCCCCATCTCGGCCGGGTTGAGCTGCAGTTCGGCGTGCTGCACGCCGTCCACCGCCATCAGGCTGACGCGCGTGCCGAGCTCCGGCGCGAAGGCCGCGCTGTGCAGCGATGCCTGGACAGGGGCCGGCGTCGCCGTGGCGTCGGCCTGGGGGGCGACGACCTGCGCAGGCAGCGCGTGGGCCAGCGTGGCGGCGAAGCTCGCGGCCGGCGCCACCGTGTCGGTGCCGGGGCGGGAGTCGGGTGCGGCCGCCAGTGGCGCGGCGGTGATGGCGCTGGCCTGCGTGGTGGCGCGCTCTGCGCGGGCCTCCGCGGCTTGGGCTGGCGTCGCAGTCGTGGGCTCGATCGGGGCTTCGGTCCGGGACTCAGGGCTGCCCGGGCGGGCCGTGGCGCGTCCGCCCGTGACGGTGCGCGCGCTGTCGTCCTCCGTGGGGTTGTTCTTCGCCGTGTGGCCCAGGCGAGCCTCGGGTCGGGCCGCGGTGTCTGACGGTGCCTGCGGCGTCATGCCGAGCAGCTGCGTGAATTCCTGGAGCTGAGGTGCAACGTCTTTGTCGTCGTCGGCATCGGCTGCGGCCGGGTCCGTGGCGGCAGCGTCGCTGGTCTGGCTCTTGTCAGTCTTGTCCGCCTTGCCGTTCTTGTCGCCTGCAACCTTGCCCTGCGGCGGCGCGTCCGCTGGGCGGCGCGGCGCCGGGGCTGTGGCCTTGGGCGGAGCGTCGCGATGCGTGCTGGTTGCAGGCGGCTTGTTTCCGGAGGCCTCGGAAGAGGCGTCAGCGCGGGGTGCCGGGGCCGGCGCCGGCGGGGTGGGCGGGGCGGCCTGCGGCGCTGGCTGCCCGGTCAGGAACTGCGAGAAGCTCGGACCACTGGACGGGCTGGCCGCGGGCTGGGGAGCCGGCGGCAGTGCGGCCGGCTTGGGGGCGATGGTCTGGGCGCTGCTGAGCATGGTCGGTTCAGAGGTGGGCGACGCGGCGCAGGTGGGCGCGCGCAGCGAATTCGTCGGCAGCGCGCTGCTCGCGGCGTTGATCAGCCTTGGTGGCCTCGGCCCGGCGGCGGGCGATGAGCTGGCGCAGCGCGGCCACGCGCATCTCGGCCTCGCGCAACGCCTCCCGCGCCCGGACCTGCCGCTGGTCGGCGTACTGGGCCACGTTGCCCTGGGCGTCGACCGCCTGGTCCAGCCGTTGGCCGAAGCTGCGGTAGCAGCCGACGATTTCCATCGTCGTGGCCTGTCCGAAGCTTTGTGTCCAGCGCTGCTGGTAGTCCTGCCGGTAGCCGGCCAGTTCGCCGTGTTGCGCGCGGGCGGCCTGAGCCTGCTGGCCGGCGGCATGCAGCGCGCGCGCGGCGGCGTCACGTTCGCCCTCGGCGCGTTCCAGCAAAAGGCCCAGCGTGTCGGTGGCGGATGCACTCATTCAAACAACTCCAGCGCGGCACCGGACCGTGCGGTCCGACGCTTTATCGATATCGGCAGGCGCCGACCGGAGGTTTAGGCGCCCTGGACCACGGCCTGCAACTGGCTGACGCTGGCGTGAAGAAGTGCCGGGCTGTGCATGTCCTGCTGCAGTAGCCGCGTCATGTCGGCATGCAGGCGAACGGCCAGATCCAGCTCGGGGTCCGCGCCCGGGGCGTAGGCGCCGAGCTGGATCAGGTCGCGGGCCTTGTTGTATTTCGCCAGAAGCTGGCGGAAACGACGCGCGGAATCGACCTGGTTTTGGGGTGCAACACTGGTCATCACCCGGGAGATGGAGCGCTCGATGTCGATGGCCGGATAGTGGCCCGACTCGGCCAGCTCGCGGCTCAGCACGATGTGGCCGTCCAGGATGCCGCGCGCCGCATCGGCGATCGGGTCCTGCGGGTCGTCACCTTCCGTCAGGACGGTGTAGAACGCAGTGATGGAGCCTTCGCCCGGCAACCCGTTGCCGCTGCGCTCCACGAGCTGCGGCAGCTTGGCGAAGCAGCTGGGCGGGTAGCCCTTGGTGGCCGGCGGCTCGCCAATGGCCAGCGCGATCTCGCGTTGCGCCATCGCGTAGCGGGTGAGGCTGTCCATCAGCAGCAGCACGTGGCGGCCCTGGTCGCGGAAGTGCTCGGCGATGGCGGTCGCGTAATGCGCGCCCTGCATGCGCATGAGCGGCGGCGCGTCGGCCGGCGCGGCCACGACGACGCTGCGCTTGAGGCCCTGCTCGCCGAGGATGTCCTCGATGAACTCCTTCACTTCGCGGCCGCGCTCGCCGATGAGCCCGACGACGATGACGTCCGCCTGCGTGTAGCGGGCCATCATGCCCAGCAGCACCGACTTGCCGACGCCGGTACCGGCGAACAGGCCCAGGCGTTGGCCGCGGCCGACGGTCAGCAGCGCGTTGATGGCGCGCACGCCAGTGTCCAGCGGCGTGCGCACCGGGTCGCGGTCCATCGCGTTGATGGGCCGGCGCACCATGGGCTCGTTGTGGATGTTGGCGAGGTCGCCGCCGCGGTCCAGCGGGTGGCCGTGCGGGTCCACGACGCGGCCCAGCAGGCCGTCGCCCATCGGCAGGTGCAGGCCGCGGTCCTCGCCGCGCCGCCACGGGTGAAGCGGAGCCCCGAGCTGTGGCGCCAGCGGCGGCAGGTGACGCGGCACGACGGTGGCGCCGCTGGACAGGCCCTGCACCTCGTCGGTGGGCATCAGGTAGGCGCGGTCGCCCGAGAAGCCGACGACCTCGGCGTTGACCGGTGCCAGGCCGCGGCGCGGGCTGTTGCCGGAGCTGGGCATCTGGATGCGGCACACCGAGCCCATCGGCACCTTGATGCCGGTGGCCTCCAGCACGAGACCGGCCACGCGCACGAGCTTGCCCTGCGATTCGAGCGGCGCGACGTTGCCGGCCAGCGCTTCCAGGTCGGCGAGGTAGCGATGCCAGCGGTCGGTGCGCTCAGTCGTCGTCACCGTCGGCTCCGCGGCGGTCTTCCCAGATGGACTGCTGGCCGATGGAGGACACCGCCTGCTGCCAGCGCGTCGCGATCGTCGCGTCGACGCTGGCGATGTCGGCGTCCACCTTCACGCCACCGCGCGCCACCTCGGCATCGGGAATGAGCTGCGCCTCGCGGGCCTGCAGCTCGTTGCCGGCGCCGTCCTGCACGAGCGGGAAGTCGTCCGGATGCACGCGCACGCGCACGTGGCGGGCGGAAAGTTGCAGTGCCTCGACGGCATCGTGCGCCACGCGCGCGATCAGCTCGGGGCGTTGTTCGAGTTCGCTGCGCACGACCTGACGGGCCAGTTCGACGGCGATGCGCGCCACCGACTGCGCCATGTCGCCTTCCAACGCCTGCATCTCGGCGTCGAAGCTCTTCACGAGCTGGCCGACCTGGGCGCTGATCTGCTGCGCGAAGCTCTGCTTGAAGGCGTCCAGCGCGGCCATGCCATCGCGATAGCCGTCCTGGTAGCCGCCTTGCCGTGCGGTATGCAGCAGCTCGTGGATGTCCGGTTCGGGCGGCGGCGGCGGTTCGGCGGGGGCGGGCGGCGCGGCCGGCTTGGTGGGGGCAAACGGCGAGGCCGCGGTGTTGCCGCCCAAGTTGTCCAGGCTCCAGGAGCGCGCGCCCTGCAATTCCTCGCCGGGGATGAAGCGGGCATAGCTGCCGCGGCGGTCGCCCTCCCGGCGCTCGGGGGGGGGGACTTGGCGGGGTGGGGGACGGGAGGCCATGGCTCAGCGCGGGTCGGGGTCAGACGAACTGATCATCGCCGCCACCGGCCAGCACGATCTGACCTTCGTCGACGAGGCGGCGGACGATCTTCAGCATTTCCTTCTGCTCGGCCTCCACCTCGGACAGCCGCACCGGGCCACGGGTGTCGAGGTCCTCGCGCAGCGTCTCGGCGGCGCGGCTGGACATGTTGCGGAAGACCTTCTCGCGCAGGTCGGCGCTGGCGCCCTTGAGCGCGACGATGAGGCTCTCGCTCTGCACTTCCTTCAGCACCGCCTGGATGCCCTTGTCGTCGATCTTGTTCAGGTCGTCGAACGTGAACATGTTGTCCATGATCTTCTGGGCCAGGTCGGCATCCGCCTCGCGGATGTAGTCCAGCACCGATGCCTCGACGCTCGAGCCCATCATGTTGATGATCTCGGCAGCTGTCTTGGCGCCGCCCAGCGAGCTCTTCTTCATGCGCTCGCCGCCGGCCAGGATCTGGCTCATGACCTCGTTCAAGTCCTTTAGCGCCGTCGGCTGGATGCCGTCCAGCGTGGCGATGCGGATCAGCACCTCGTTGCGGCCGCGCTCGGTGAAGGTCTTGAGCACCTGGCTAGTCTGGTCGAAGTCCAGGTGAGCCAGGATGGCCGCGATGATCTGCGGGTGCTCGTTGCGCAGCAGTTCACCCACGCTGGCGGCGTCCATCCACTTCAGGCTCTCGATGGACGATACGTCGCTGCCCTGCAGGATGCGGTCCAGCAGCAGGTTGGCCTTGTCCTCACCGAGCGCCTTGCGCAGCACGGCGCGGACGTACTCGTCGGTGTCCGTGACGAGCGTGTGGTGGGTGTCGGCGAGGGTGTCGAACTTCTCCAGCACCTCCTCCACCTGCGCGCGCTTGATGACCTTGAGCTTGGCGATGGTCTCGCCGAGCGCCTGCACTTCCTTGGGCGACAGGTGCTTGAAGACCTCGCTGGCCTCTTCCTCGCCCAGCGACATCAACAGTATTGCGGCGCTCTCGATGCCCTTGTCGTCCATGTTCAAACCTCAACTGCCCGGAGCGTAGTGTCCGCGCTTGCGGGTCGAGCGCCGGGCCGCTCCCAAGCCGGCCCGCTTGGCGATGCGCACGAAGCTCGCGTTCAGCGATGCGAGGTTGGGCGAGGGGCTCATGTTCATGCGGTCTGGCCGGCCATCCAGTCGCGCACGATGTTGGCGACAGCCACCGGATTCTCGCGCGCCAGCGCGCGGGCGCGGTCGAGCTTTTCGTTGTGCAACGGGGCCTCCAGCTTGGGCATGCCGTTTGCGGTGGGCAGCAGCTCGGTGTCGTCGACGATCTCGTCGACCGTCTCGGGCTTCTCTTCCGGCGGCAGCGGGGCGGCCGCCTTGATGGCCGGGCGGATCATGCCGAAGACGGCGATCAGCGCGATGGCGACGAAGGCCAGCGGCACGATGGCGCTGCGGGCGAGGTCCAGCAGCCACGGCTGCTTCCAGATCGGCAGGTCGCCCGGCTCGGTCTTGTCGCCGACGAACGGTGCGCTGACGACCTTGACCGAGTCGCCGCGTTCGGCGTTGAAGCCCATGGCCTCCTTCACGAGGTCGGTCAGGCGTTCGATCTCTTCGGCCGGGACGGGCTGCTGCGTCGTCTTGCCCTTGCTGTCGGTGACCGTGCGGTGGTTGACGACGATGGCCGCGTTCAGCCGCTTGACGTTGCCGACAGCGCCGCGCGTGACGCGCACGGTCTTGTCCAGCTCGTAGTTCGTGACCTGCTCGCGGCGGCTGCTGTTCGTCCCGGCGCCGCCTTGCGTGGGCTGCAGCGGGGCGCTTGCGCCGTTGATGGGCGCCGTGGCCGGCACGGGCGGCTGATTGGTGGCCGCGCCCGGCACGCCGGTGGGTGGCGTGGCGTTGGCGTTGGTGCTCTCGCTGGTCTGGTTGGAGCGTACGGCGGCCTGGGTGTTGGCGCCCTGGTTGGGGCGGTACTCTTCGGCGGTGGCCTCGGTCTGCGAGAAGTCCACGTCGGCGGTGACGGTGGCACGCAGGTTGTCGCGGCCCACCACGGGCTCCAGCAGCTCGAAGATGCGCTTGTTGAAACCGGCCTCGACCTGCTGCTTGTACTGCAGCTGCTGGCTGTCCAGACCGGTCGCCGCGTCGGCCCCGGCCTGCGAGATCAGCGCGCCGGTCTGGTCCAGCACGCTGACGGCTTTGGTTGACAGCTCGGGCACGGCATTGGACACGAGGTGCACGATGCCGGCGATCTGGTTGCGGTCCAGCGCCCGGCCGCCGCGCAGCGTCAGGAAGACGCTCGCGCTGGGCTTCTGCTGCTCGCGGAAGAAGCCGTTCTGCTGCGGAATGGCCAGGTGCACGCGGGCGTCGGCCACATCGGACATGGCGGCGATCGTGCGGGCCAGTTCGCCTTCCAGGCCGCGCTGGAAGTTCAGCCGTTCGGCGAACTGCGTCTGCCCGATGCTGGACTTGTCCATCAGCTCGAAGCCCACCGCATTGCCGTTGCCGCCCTTGGGCAGGCCTTGCGCCGCCAGCTTCATGCGCAGCTCGTAGACCTGGCCGGCCGGCACGAGGATGGTGCCTCCGGCCTCGTGCTTGTAGGGCACGTTCATCGCCGACAGCTGGCCGATGACGGCGCCGCCGTCCTTGTCGGCCAGGCCGCTGAACAGCGGCCGGTAGTCTCCCTGGGACGACCACAGTGTTATGGCCAGCACGGCGCCGGCCAGCGCCAGCAGGCCGGCGCCCATCGTCAGCTTGCTGCGCAGCGGCAGGCCGTTCAGGCGCTGGACGAAGTTGGGTGGCCCGGCGTCGACCGGGGTCAGCACCACGGGGGCGGCGGCAGCGGGGGCGCTCAGGGCGTTGTCCATCGGGGCAGGGTCAGGCAGCGGGGCCGGGGAGTCCGGCGATGGCGCAAATTATTCGTGGCGGCCCCCTCAAGAAAGCGCCGAAGTAGCCGACGCGGGCGCCGCATCTCGGCCCTTCGCGCGAGGGGCTTGCTGCCAAAGTGCCGTCCCATGGACATGAAGCTGCGCCCCTTCGACTTCGCCCAGGCCGCTGCCCGCGCGGGCCTGGCGGTCAATGGCCAGCCGCTGTCGGTGAAGCCGGCCGCCACGTCAGGCGCCAGCTTCGGCGATGCGATGACGCAGGCGCTGAAGAACGTCAGCGCCCAGCAGAACGAGGCCTCTCGCCTGCAGCGCGAGGTGCAACTGGACAACCCCACCGTCAGCCTCGAGGAGACGATGGTCGCCATGCAGAAGGCGCAGATCGGCTTCCAGGCGACGTTGCAGGTGAGGAATCGGCTGGTCTCGGCGTACTCCGAGATCATGAACATGCAGATCTGACGGCGTCGCCGGCGCGGCTCCCGGAGTGGGGGCCGTAACATGCCGCCCGGCCCGCGCCGCCGGGGCGCCCCGATCGTTCCCTGGGCACCCGGGCCGCGGCGCCCGGAGACGAGACCATTCCTCACGAACTCACCCAGCAGGCACCTGTGGCGACAGGCGTATTCCGCGGCGATCCGTACGCACAGTACCGTGCGCTGCGTGACCGCGGCCCTATCCACTGGGCGCCGGACGCGTTCGGCGGCGCCTGGCTGCTGACCACGTTCGACGGTGTGCAGGCTGCGCTGAAGGACGCGCGATTGTCAGCACAGCGCACGGGGGGATGGGTCATGCGTAATGCGCTGCGCGGCAGCCCGGACCGGCGCCGCTTGACGGACATGCAACGGCTGTTCGCTCGCGCCATGCTGTTCGTCGACAAGCCGGCCCACCCCCGTCTGCGTGCAGCGATGCAGCATGCGTTTCGGCCCGCCCGGATCGAGGCGATGCGCGGACAGGTCCGCGATGTCGTCGACGGGCTGATCGACGACATCGAGCGGGATCTGCCGGGCACCACGTCGTTCGACTTCATCCAGCGGTTCGCGATGCCCCTGCCCAGCCGCGTGATGTCTCGATTCCTGGGGCTGCGCGTGACGGATGAGGGCCGGTTCCTCGCTTGGTCGCAGCAGCTGGCCACATTCCTGGGTTCCGTGGCACCGACGATGGACGAAACGCTGGCCGCGCATGCGAGCCTCGTCGCCATGAGCGACGAGATCGACCGCTGCATCCGGGAGAAGGACCTCGACGAGGACGGCCTGATTGCGGGCCTGGCGACGGCCGAGGCTGACGGCCTTGTCGAAGGCCGTGCGGAATTGCTGGCCCAGTGCGCAATGCTGCTGTTCGCCGGACACGAGACGACGCGACATCTGCTGGGCACCGCCGTGTACTGGCTGCTCGGCGAACGCGGCCGGTGGCAGGCGCTGCAGGAGCCTGTGCTGCTCGGCTCCGCGGTGCGTGAGCTGCTGCGCTGGGACAGCCCGGTGCAGTACACCGGCCGCCGCGCCAACTGCGACTTCCAGCTGTTCGGCGCGGACATCCGGCGTGGTGACCTCGTGTTGCCGCTCATCGGCGCGGCCAATCGCGATCCGGCGCGCTACGACGGCGCGGATCACCTCGTGCTGGACCGCAAGCTCGGCATGCCGCTGTCGTTCGGCACGGGCCCCCATGTCTGCATCGGCGCCGGTCTCATGATGATGGAGGCCGAGTGCGCGCTCGGTGCGCTGGTCCGGCGCTGGCCGCAACTCGCACTGGCCGAGGCGGACCCGCCGTGGATCGAAGCACCCCTCTACCGGGGGCTGAAGTCGCTGCAGTTGCGCCGCTGACGGGCGTCACGGCGCCCTCAGCAGCTGCCCTTGCGCGCGTCCGCGCCGCAGATGGCCGGGCGGCCCAGCGGGTTCAGGTCGATGTGGAGCTGCTGGTTGTGGTCGTTGGACAGGCCGATGCGCGTCCAGCCCATCGCGCGTCCCAGGCCGGCTTCGAAGGTGATGGCCTGGCCGGACTGCAGCAGCGTGCCCTTGTGGTCGCGAAATGACACGCTGCCCAGCTCGCAGCGCGGCAAGCCGGTGGCGCAGTCGCAGGGCGCCTGGCGGCTGACGCCCCAGCACCACTGCGGGCCGCTGTTGAAGGTGACGTGGATATTGCGCCGCTCGTCCACGCTCGAGGTGCGGGCGCGGCGCAGGTCCATCTCCAGCAGCTCGGCGACGTGGCGCAGGCGCTGCCGCGCGATGTAGCTGGCATAGCTGGGCACGGCCGCGGCCAGGATGATGGCGATCACGGCCAACGTGAAGGCGGCCTCGATGAGCGTGAAGCCGCGGCGTCGCCTCATGCGTCGAGCTTCAGCAGACGGCGGCGCTTCTGCGTTTGGTCGACGTAGACCTGCAGCGAGCGGCTGGCCGCGGCGTCGAGATCGACGAAGGCACAGCCCAGCTGGCGCATGCCGTGCGGGTCACCCGCGATCGGGCTGGTGTGGTGGGGCAGCAGCGCGATGCGCAGCGCGGTCATGCGGTCGAGCTCCAGCACCAGGCCTTCGCTGGTGCGCCCGTCGGGCAGCGGCGACACGTCGGCCGGCAGCGCCAGCGCCAGGCCGCCGATGCTGATGTCCAGCACGCGCAGCGCGCGCCCGGGCTGGTCGACCGGCCCGGGCAGCACGACGCGCGGGTAGACGCTGCCGGCCGGCTGCACACGGAACGCGTGGCGGCGCTGGAAGCGATAGAGCCGCTCGGGCAGGCCCGTGCGCAGCACGGCACCCTGCTCGCCGCTGACGAGGACGGCACCCTCCAGCTCGAACTGCAGTTTGATGGCGCCGATGTAGGCCACGGCCGTGATCTCGGCGCTGGCCACCAGGGATTGGCTGATCCCGTCGGGGTCGGCACCGATCTCCAGGCCCAGCACGTTCGAGGCGGCGTCCAGCGCGGTGATGCGGCTGGCCAGACTCTGGCCAGGCGGCCCGTTGAGCAGTACTGTCGCTCCCTCACGCTGCAGTTGTTGCAGGTAGGCCGCGATCTCCGCCGGCGCTGCGACGCGGAATTCCTCGGGAGCGGCTTCGGGGGCGGTCATGCCGGAGATGGTAGTCGCGAGGCAGGGGCTCGGCGCGTGAACGCATCACGCTTGGGGGCCGGGCGCCGGGCCCGGCCTGAGCGAAGTGCGAGCGACTCTATGCCGCTTGCATCGCCGTCCCCTCGGGGACCGGGCGAGGGGCTCAATGCACCAGCCGGCTCTTGCCCTTCAGCACATGGTCCAGGTCTTCCAGCCAGGGCTCGGCGAGGTGGCGGATCTCGGCGTCATTGAGCAGGATGCGCTGCATGATGCGCGTCTTCAGCTGCGACTCGCCGGGTGCCAGATGGTTCTGGTGCGCGGCGGCCTTCAGCTGCGAGATCAGCAGCACGCAGGCGCCTTCAAGCTTGACGACTTCGTCCCAGTTGCCCGTGCGAGCGGCTGTCAGCATGTCGGCGCTGGCCTGCTCGATGGCCTCGTAGTAGTTCAGCAGTTCGGAGTTCATTGCGGGGTCACCGGGTGAATCTGCAAAGGAGTGACGGCGCCTCACGCGGCTCGCCTCGCGCCGTCGCCCTGGGCGGCCGGCGTGCCGGCGATGGCGGTCCACGCCTCGCGCACGGGCGTCAGCAGACGCTGGCATTCCTCGATGGCGGTCAGGTCGCTGCGCAGGTTGGCCTGCGTCAGCCGCATGCACACGTAGCCGTAGAGCTCGCGCAGGTCAGTGGCCAGTTGGCCGGCGGACAGATCCAGGCCGGCACGCAGGCCTTCGTCCAGGATGCGCACCGCGCGGGTCAGTGCCCGCCCCTTGAGCTCCACGTTCTGCGCCTGGATGGCGGCGCTGGCCTGAGCCATCGCGTCGAACACGCCGTCGAACAGCATGGCCACGAGACGGTGCGGGCTGGCGGCCTGCACGTCCGTCTCCAGGCCAACCTTGGCATAGAGGGTGGCGCGCTGGTTGCGGGCTGCGAAGGGGGAGGTCATGTTGCCGTACATGGGGTGGGCCGGAGGCATCGTCGTTGTTGAATGTTTTTTCGGCCTCCGCCCGCCGGACTTGAGCCGCCTTGCCGCGGAACACGACGGAACTGTGCGCTTATTTGTCTCGACCAGACAACGAAAAGGCGGCCTCGCGGGCCGCCTTCTCATCGTGACGCCAGGCTCACTTGTTCAGTGCGGCGAGCTGCTGGGTGAGGTAGTTGGACAGGCTGCTGTACTGGCTCATCTTGGTGTCCAGCGCCGAGTACTGCGCGCGCAGCCGCTTCTCTGTGGAGGCAGCCCGGTCGTTGAGTGAATCCACGCGCTTGTTGTTGCTGTCGATCTCGGCCTGCAGGCCCTTCTGGCGGGAGGACACGCTGCCGTCCACGCTCAGCGCCTGGTCCACCAGGCTGCGGATCTGCGTCGCAAAGCCGCTGTTGCTGCCGTCGTTGCTGTCCACGCCCATAAAGAAGGCCTTCAGGTCGGTCAGATTGGTCAGCGCGCCGTCGAGCTTGGCGCCCGTGGTGGGCAGATTGCCGTCGGAGCCCGGTGCGAGGCCGATGTCGGCCAGCCGATGCAGCGTCGTGCTCATCGACGTGGAGCCGCCGACGATGCCGCGCAGCCGGTTGTTCAGGCCGACGGCCGTGGAGTCGCCCTGCAGCGGCGCGGCCGTCTTGCTGGAGGAGTCGTACTTGGTCTGGGCCCGCAGCAGCTGGTTGACGGCGTTGTAGGCGGTCGTGAAGTCGGTGACGGCCTTCTTGATGGCATCGGCATCCTGCGTCACGCTCAGCATGACGGCCTGCGAGGGCGGGATGGTCCGCAGCAGCGTGATGTTCAGCCCGTCGATGGCGGAGGTCAGCGAATTCGTCTCGGAGCTGATCGGCAAGCCGTTCAGGATGGCCCGCGCGTTGGCGGCTGGCAGCGACAGCGACATCTGGCTGACCGATGTGCTGGGGTCGTAGGCGAGCTGCGACAGCCCGGAGGCATCGCCGCCATTGCCGTCGGCATCGTTGACGGTCACGCGGAAGGCATTGCTTTCACCGCTGGTGCGGGACGTCAGCGTCAGCCGCGAGCCCGTCGCATCGGTGACGACGGCTGCCGTGACGCCGGCGCCCGCCGCATTGATCTTGTCGCGGATCTGCGTGAGCTGGTCCTGCCCCGGCGCGATGGCGATGGTCACCGGCGTGGTGCTGGGCTTGCTCGTGAAGCTGGTGGTGCCCGAGTTCGCGTCGGTCGACCAACTGCCCAACTCGATCGTCAGCGAACCCTGGCCAATGCTGGCCGTGGGGCTGGAGAACGTGGAGGACGCCAGCGTCTGCGCGGCCGCCAGCTGGCTGACGCTGATGGAAACGCTGCCGATGGCGGCGCCGGACGACGCGACGGCCGTGAGGGCCGTGGCGTCGCTGGAGGAAACCTTTGCGCCAGCCCAGGTGTCGGGGCTGGTCAGCTTGGACGCGGCGTCGCGCAGGGCCGACAGCGAGCTCTGGATCTGGCCGTAGGTCGACAGCTTGGTCTTGAGGCCGTCGGTCTTCTGGGCGATGTCATTGATCGGCTGCTGCTCGACGGACATCAGTTTGGTGATGACCGATTCGACGTCGAGACCGCTTCCGATACCGAGAGATGAAATGGTGGCCATGGCTCAGCAATGCAAAAAAGGCCGATATGCCAAGGCGATATCGGCCGGGTTTGCGTGGACTTTAGGGCTTTGGCTAAAAATTTCCTCAGCCGTTCCGCAGCAGCGACAGGACCTGCTGCGGCAACTGGTTGGCTTGGGCCACCATGGCGTTGCCCGCCTGCTGCAGGATCTGGGCGCGGCTCATATTGGCCGTTTCCTGTGCGAAGTCGGCATCCATGATGCGGCTGCGGGCGGAAGTCTGGTTCTCCACGGCCACCTGCAGGTTGGAGATGACAGCGTCAAAGCGCGACTGGATGGCGCCGTAGGTGGCCCGGGTGTTGTTGACGGTGTTCAGCGCCGTGTCGATATCGTCGATAACGGTACCCAGCGCGGCGAAGTCGGCCGAGTTGTCGATCAGCGCGGGGAAGGGCACCGTGCCACTGCCGAGCAGTTTCGTGACGGTCGTGTCCTGCGTCAGGTCCAGCGCCGTCACCGTGATGGAGTCGTTGGCCGTCGTGTTGGCGCCAATCTGGAACGTCTGCCCCGTGCCGGCCCCCACCCCTGCCGTGTCGGCCAGGATCGGTTTGCTGTTGAAGGTCGTGGCGTTGATGATCCGCCAGATTTCCGAGCCGAGCTGCTCGAATTCCTTGTTCAGCGAGTCCTTGTCGGAACTGCTGTTGGTGGCGTTGCGCGCCTGCACCGTCAGCTCCCGCATCCGCTGCAGGTTGTCGCCGATCTTGCCTAGCGCGCCTTCCGCGGTCTGCGCCAGGGAGATGCCGTCGTTGGCGTTGCGGATCGCGACGTTCATGCCGCGGACCTGCGTGTTCATTCGCTCGGCAATGGCCAGGCCCGCCGCGTCGTCCTTGGCGGAATTCACCCGCAGGCCGGACGACAGGCGCTGCATCGACGTCGCGAGCGAACTCTGCGAGGCATTCAGATTGCGCTGAGCGTTCAGCGAGTTGATGTTGGTGTTGATGGTCTGGGGCATCGCGCACTCCTGGGGTCAGTCGCCGAGCCGGCTCAAAGCCAGACTCGATGGACCGAATTCTGCGGATGCGATGCGGGGCCAAAAGGCCGATCAAGACCTCAAACCACGTCCAATCTGTTGCTCTGCTGGCGCTTTGGCCGCCGCCGCGGTGCCGGCCGGGCCGGACCGCGGGCGACGCCTGCCCCAGTGTCGTCGAACTCAGCTGCGCAGCAGCGCCAGCACTTGTTGCGGCAGCTGGTTGGCCTGCGCCACCATCGTGTTGCCGGCCTGCTGCAGGATCTGTGCTCTGCTCAGGTTGGCGGTTTCCTGGGCAAAGTCCGCGTCCATGATGCGGCTTCGCGACGCGCTCTGGTTCTCCACAGCGACCTGCAGGTTGGAGATGACGGCGTCGAACCGGTTCTGCGAGGCGCCCAGCGTCGCGCGTTCGCCGTTGACCTTGTCCAGCGCGGTGTCGATGTTGGAGATGACGGCGTCAATCGAGGCGCCATCCGCCGTGTTGTCGATGACGGCGCGGCCCGTGCCGGTGTTGTCGCTGCCAGCGACGGTGGTGATCTCGGTCGTCGTCGTCATGTTGCTCGTGACGATGTCGATGCGGTCATTGGCCGTCGTGTTGGCGCCGACCTGGAAGGTCTGAGTGCCCGACTCGGTGGCCAGCACCGCCTTGCCGTTGAAGGTGGTGCCGGCCAGCACGCGCTGGATTTCCTTGGCGAGTTCGCCGAACTCCTTGTCGAGCGAGTCCTTGTCGGCACTGGTATTGGTGGCGTTTCGCGACTGCACCGCCAGCTCGCGCATGCGCTGCAGCGCGTCGCCCACCTTGGACAGCGCGCCTTCAGCAGTCTGTGCCAGCGAGATACCGTCGTTGGCATTGCGGATGGCGACCTGAGAGCCCCGCACCTGGGCGTTCATGCGCTCGGCGATGGCCAGGCCGGCGGCGTCGTCCTTGGCGGAGTTGACGCGCAGGCCCGACGACAGGCGCTGCATGGACACCTGCAGGGACGACTGGGACATCGCCGTGTTGCGCTGTGCGTTCAGCGAGGCGAGGTTGGTGTTGATGATCTGGGGCATGACTCAATCCTTTCGTTGACGAGGGCGTCTGGTACGTAGTCCTCGAATGAATCGCGAACCCGTTGGGATGCTTATCGTCGGCACGACGGATTGACTTGAATCCTTTTTTCACACGGCGCCTGAAAGACGCCCCCCGCCAGGGCGGGGCGGCGTTCAAGGTGCTTGTGCTGGAGGCGTGAGGTTTTGCGTCTTCGGAGTGGACGCTTCACTCAGGGCCAGCGGTGCTGGCCCGGCGTCATCGAAGCAATGACAGGACTTGCGACGGGATCTGGTTCGCCTGGGCGATCATCGCGTTGCCTGCCTGCTGGAGGATGTTCGCTCGGGAGAGGTTGGCGGTTTCCTGCGCAAAGTCGGCATCGGTGATGCGGCTCTTCGCGGCGCTCTGGTTCTCCACCGAGATCTGCAGGTTGGAGATGACCTGGTCCATGCGGTTTTGGGCGGCGCCGAGGGTCGCGCGCTCGGAGCTGACCTTGTTGATCGCAGTGTCGATGTTCGAGATGACGCCATCGATGGCGGTGCCGTCGGCGGTGTTGTCGATGACGGCGCGGCCCGTGCCGGTGTTGTCCGAGCCGGCCACGGTCGTGATTTCCGTCGCGGTCGTCATGTTGGACGTGGAGACGTCGATGCGGTCGTTGCTCGTCACGTTGGCGCCGACCTGGAAGGTCTGGGTGCCCGAGTCGGTTGCCAGGATGGCGCGGCCGTTGAAGGTCGTGCCGCCCAGCACGCGCTGGATTTCCTTGGACAGCTCGCCGAATTCCTTGTCCAGCGAGTCCTTGTCGGCGCTGGTGTTCGTCGCGTTGCGGGCCTGGACCGCCAGTTCACGCATGCGCTGCAGCGAGTCGTTGACCTTGGCCAGCGCGCCTTCCGCCGTCTGCGACAGCGAAATGCCGTCGTTGGCGTTGCGGATGGCGACGTTGGAGCCGCGGACCTGGGCGTTCAGACGCTCGGAGATCGCGAGGCCGGCGGCGTCGTCCTTGGCGGAATTGACCCGCAGACCCGAGGACAGGCGCTGCAGCGAGGTGGCCAGCGAGCTCTGCGACGCAGAGGTGTTGCGCTGCGCATTCAGCGACAGCAAATTGGTGTTGATGACAGAGGCCATGATGCGCTTCCTTTCAGCTTGATATACCCGGCAAGGCGCCGGACGAAGACCCGAGTGCCCGGGTGAGGCACCCGTGCTGCTCCCTCAAGCCTGCCGTGAGGCACGCCTTCGGGAGCGACGCCCGACGCCAGTCAACCGTTGAAGCCCGTGACGCCACCCGTGAGCGTCGTCACACCACCTCGGCCTTCCAGCCGGACCACGAACCCGTTTCGGGGTGCGTTGGAATGGCTATCGGAGTGCGGGACAAGTTTCTTTAGGCCGATTTGTCAAGGCCGTGATCTTTTGAATAAAAGGCGATGCAGGTGCCTGTTCATCGGATCGGCCGCCGGCGCGGGAAGCGGCCCGGGAAAGCGCGGCTTTTCAAGGGATCGGCAGCTGGCCCCATTCCTAAAGTGCGACCCATCCCGGCCGAACCCCTGTGCCGGACTGGAGCCCCCGCCATGCGCGCCCAACCGACCGCACAACGCACCACCCCACGCAACGGCCACCGCCCCGTCGCGGTCCCGGCCAACGACCCCGCCATGCTGCTGGCCCGGGCCCGCAACGCCGCGTATGCCGAAGCGGCCAAGGGCAACTTTGGCGGCGGCCTGGGTGTGCTGTATGACGCGCTGCAGGACGAACCGATGAGCCACGAGCTGCTGTCCGACATGGCCGCGCTGCTGCTGGCCGCCGGCAAGCTGGAGCATGCCGCCGGCTATGCAGACCGCGCGTTGCAGGCTCGCGTCAAGCATGGCCCGAGCCTCTACACGCTGGCTTTCGCGCTGTCGGGCCTGGGACAGACGGACCGTGCCATCGGCGTGCTGACCGAACTGCAAAGTGGTGTCGGCCGCGACAGTCTGCAGGCCGAGGCGCCTGAGCTGGTGCCGGTGGCCATGATCGAACTGGAGCGCCTGAAGCGCGCCCGCGACTGACGCTCCCGTATCCCTTGCCTCACAAAGGCCCCGCCAGCGCAAGCTGCCGGGGCCTTTGCTTTGGGTCCCTGACGCCGCTGTAGGAATTTGCCTGACACGGCCTTCCTGCGAAGGGGACGCCGCGCACCGACAGAGCCTGATATCGCTGGAGAAGGGCGGTCAACACAATCCGTTTCACTGATCCGCAACACCCCTTCAACTCTCCGAAACGGAACGCCGCCATGAACACCGATCAAATGCTCGCCGAGATCCGTGAAGCCAACCTGTCCTACCTGATGCTGGCTCAGAGCCTCATCCGTGCGGACCGTGAACAGGCGCTGTACCGCCTGGGCATTAGTGAGGAGACGGCGACGCTGATCGGCACTCTGAGCCCGGCCCAGATCATGAAGATCGCTTCCGGCAACACGCTGCTGTGCGCCTTCCGCATGAGCGACGACCTGGTGTGGGGCCTGCTGACCAACCACACCAAGCCGGGTGCGAACGAGTCGGTGTCGCGTCTGCATGCGTCGATCCTCATGGCCGGCCGCCACGAGCACGCCTGACCCCACCCGCACTTCACTGCCCACTCAGTCACAGATTCCGGAGCCCACCATGCGCGTCAAGAGCATCCTCACCGAAGCCAAGCAGATCGAACGTGCCGTTCAGCTGATCCACCTCGGTGCCCGCCTGCAGGTGCTGGAGTCCGAGACCGACCTGTCCTACGAGCGCCTGCTGCGCCTGTACAAGGAAGTCAGCGGCAAGTCGCCGTCCAAGGGCCAGCTGCCGTTCTCGACGGACTGGTTCATGACCTGGCAGCCCAACATCCACGCCAGCCTGTTCCTGAACATCCACGAGTACCTGAACAAGGCTGCCGAGATGGACGAGATCGACACCGTCATCAAGGCTTACCAGCTCTACCAGGAGCAGACCCAGGCACAGGGTCTGGAAGCCATGCTGTCCGTCACGCGCGCCTGGCGCCTCGTGAAGTTCGTCGACAACGGCATGCTGACGCTGACGAAGTGCTCCAAGTGCAACGGCCAGTTCGTGACGCACCCACACGAAATCGCCCGCCACTTTGTCTGTGGCCTGTGCAACCCGCCCGCCCGCGCCGGCAAGGGCCGCGCTCAGGGTTCCATCCAGATGCATTGAGCCGGCAGGCCGGTCCGGTCGTGTCCGCCAGATCCGCACGTGCCAAGCTGGGCGCCGCCCCGCAGCTGCAGCGTGCCCAGGCCCTGCTCGCCGCCGGCCAGGGCAACGAGGCGGCGCAACTGCTGAGCCAGCTCGTCAACCAGTTTCCCGCCGAGCCCGAGCCCTGGCTCACGCTGGGCAACCTGCTGGCCGGTGCAGGCCAGTGGGCCACCGCCGAACGCTGCTACGCCGCCCGCTGCCGGCTGAAGCCGCCCGCCGCGCAGCCGTTCTACAACTGGGGCGTTGTGCTGGTGGAACTCGGTCGCCTGCCCGAAGCCGCCACCGCCTACGAGCGCGCCATCGCGCTCAAACCCGACTACGCCGCCGCCCATCACGCGCTGGCGCTGGTGCGCCAGCAGCAGCAGGCGTTCGACGCCGCGCTCACGTCGCTCGACCGCGCCGTGACGCTGGCGCCCGCGCATCCCGCCTACCGCATTGAGCGTGCGCGCGTGCAGATCAGGCGCGGCCGCTGGGCCGAGGCACTGACCGACCTGGACGCCGTGCCCGGGACAGCCGAGGCGTTGAACCTCCGTGGCATCGCCCTCAAGCACCTGCACCGGCTCGATGCCGCGCTGGACGCCTACGACCAGGCGCTGGCCCTGCAGCCCGACCATGCCGAGGCGCTCGGCAACCGCGGCAACCTGCGCCTGCTGGTGCGCCGGCTGGGTGGGGCCGCCGATGACCTGAACCGCGCCCATGCGCTGCAACCCGATGCCGACTGGCTGGCCGGTCTGCGGCTGTACGCCGCAATGCATCTGTACCGCTGGGACGGCTTCGACGCGAAGCTGGCCGCGCTGAGGCAGGCCGTCGCCGAGGGCCGCCGCGCCGTCCAGCCGCTGGCGCTCCAGTGCCTGCTGGATGACCCGTTCGCCCATCAGCAGGCCGCGCGCGTGTGGGCGCGGCACAGCTTCCCGCCACGCGCCGACGCGGTGCCGTCCCCGGCGCGCGGTGCTCGCATCCGGCTGGCCTACCTGTCGCGGGACTTCAAGTCCCATCCGGTGGCCTACCTGATGGCGGAGGTGTTCGAGCTGCACGACCGCGCGCAGTTCGAGGTCATCGCGCTGAACTACGGCCCGGCGCTGCCCGACGATCCGATGCAGCAACGACTGCGCGCAGCGTTCGACCGCTTCCTTGACGTGGAGGCCTTGTCCGACGCCGAGGTGGCGGCGCAGGCGCGCAGCCTCGACGCCGACATCGTCGTGGACCTGACCGGCCTGACCGACGGCGCTCGCGGCGGCATCCTGGCTGCGCGCGCGGCGCCGGTGCAGATGCAATACCTCGGCACGCTGGGCACGGCGGGCTCGCCGCTCGTCGATTACCTGCTTGCCGACGCGACACTGGTGACCGCCGACACCCGCACCGCCTATGACGAGCGGATCATCACGCTGCCCAGTTATCAGCCCAACGACCGGCGGCGTCCTCGCCCGGCGCGCGCGGACCGGGCGACGCTGGGGTTGCCGGAAGAGGCGGTCGTCTACGCCTGCTTCAACAACCCTTGCAAGCTCAATCCGTCCATATTCGCGACCTGGGCCGACATCCTGCATGCCGTGCCGGGCAGCCTGCTGTGGGTGCTGGATGAAGACGACGAAGCCCGCCTGAACCTGCGCGCGCACGCGGTGGCGGCCGGGCTGGATCCAGCCCGCATTGCATTTGCGCGGCGTACCGGCCGCGAGGCCTACCTGGCCCAGCTCGCCGCGGCCGATCTCTTTCTCGACACGCTGCCCTACAACGCCGGCACCACGGCCAGCGACGCCCTGTGGATGGGATTGCCGGTGTTGACGCAGGCGGGTCGGTCCTTCCCGGCGCGCGTGGCGGCCAGCCTGCTGCGGGCCGTTGGCCTGCCGGAGCTGGTCACCACGACGACGGCGGACTATGTCGCCGCCGCGGTCCGGCTGGGCGCGCAGCCGGGCGCGCTGCAGGCCATTCGGGGCCAGCTGGCGGCGCGCGAGGCCTCGGCGCTGTTCGACACGCCAGGCTTCACCCGCCATCTCGAAGCCGCCTTTCGCGAGGCGCACCGCCGGCGTGTCGCCGGGCAGGCGCCGCAGGACTTCGCCGTTTCGGCGGGTTAGGGGGGTAGGGCGGGCAGGGCGGCGGGCGCCTGGCCGGCCAGCGCGCGGGCCCACATGCGCTCGTACAGCGCTTCGAGCTCACGCGCCAGGCGGGGCGTGTCGTAGAGGGCGGCAGGTCGCGTCGCGATGCGGTCACGCAGCGTCTGGCGGGCCGATGCGTCAACCGCCAGCTGGCAGATGCGGTCGATGTAGCGGCCGGCGTCGGCCGTCACGCAATCCGCCAGCCCCGCTGCCGACAGGATGCTGGCGGCCACGCGGCCGGGGAAGCCATCGCCGACCAGCGTCACGACCGGAACACCGGCGGCCAGCAGGTCGCTGGTCGTCGTGTGGCCGTTGCAGGGCCAGCTGTCCAGCGCCAGGTCGGCCACCGCCAGCCGGTCCAGGTGCTCGTCCATGCCGACCGGCGGTGCGAAGACGATGCGCTCCGCCGCCACGCCGGCCTGGGCGGCAGCCGCCAGCAGCCGCGCATCCGCCTGTTCACCGCCGCTGAGTTGCCAGAGCTGGGCCTGCGGCAGCCGGTGCAGCAGGGTCATCCAGGCGGCCCACAGGTCGGGTGTGATCTTGTAGACGGCGTTGGCACTGGCGAGCACCAGCGCGTCGTCGCGCAAACCCAGCACTGCGCGCGATGGCGTGGCGCCCGCGGTGCGGTGACGGTCCTGCGGCTGGTAGCAGGCCGGCAGTTGCGCGATGCATTCGCTGTAATGGGCCGCATCGGCCAGCGGTGTGACGATGGGGTCGCCGATGACGTAGTCGATGAAGTCGGCGCCGCTGGTGCCCGGGAAGCCCAGCCACGTCGCCTGCACCGGCGCCGGCCGGCAGGCCAGGGCCGCCATGCGGCTGCCCGCGGTGTGGCCCTTCAGGTCGACCAGCACGTCGATGCCGTCAGCGCGGATGCGCCCGGCGGTCGCGGCCAGATCCAGCGCGCGCACGTCGACGACATGCCCGGCCGCGGCGCGCACGCGCTTCTGGAGCGCCGAGCCGTCATCCGGGCCATGCGAATACAGATGGATATCGAAGCGGCTGCGGTCGTGACATTCCAGCAGGTCGACGATCAGCGCCGCCGTGGCATGGGCATGGAAGTCGGCCGACAGATAGCCGATGCGCAGCCGCTCGCGTGCCACCGGCCGGCGTGTTGGCAGCGTCCGCAGGCCGCGCGCGAGGTGGCGGCTCGCCAGCGCGGCGGCCTTCTTCAGCTCCGCCGGCGTGTGCGGCAAGCCGACGAGGGCGAACGGCATGCCGAATTCATCGTCGGCGCCGTCGGGCTTGGCGGCGAGCGCGGCGCGCAGTGCGGCCAGGTCGGTGTCGAATTGCGTCCAGTCGGCGGCCTTCTGCGTTGCATGGATCAGATAGCCCTGAGCCATCACGCTGGCCGGTTCCAGCAGCGCCGGTGTGCGCAGCGCCTCGGCCGCCTGGCTGTGCAGGCCGAGCGCCTGCAGCGCGAAGCCCAGCTGCAGATAGGTGGCCGTGTCGGTGGGCGCCAGCGCCAGGGCCTGCAGCAGCAGGTCCACCGCCTCGGCCGCGCGGCCGGCGTGGCGCAGCTGTTCGGCCTGGCTGCGTAAGGTGGCAGGTGTCACGCGTCGGTCGTGTCAGGCGTCTTCCTGCTGGCGACGACCAGCAGCGACATGCCGTTGAAGAAGAACATGCCGTCGATCTGCCAGTCGGTGTACTTCTTGATCACGTTGGTCAGCGTGTACGGCGTGTACCAGCAGTTGTGGTCGGGGTGGACGACCTCGACGAAGGTCTGTGCGCCGCTGTTGTAGTCGAAGTGCCGGCGGAAGCACGAATAGGCGTCGGGTACCGTGATGATGTATTGCTGTGCGCCGACGGCATCGAGCTGCTTCAGGAAGCCCTGCACGTCCGGTACATGCTCCAGCACCTCGGGGCACAGTACTGTGTCGTAGGGGCCGGTCACATCGGCCCAGTCGCTGTAGAGCCGGCCGTTGACGTGCGGCTGCATCAGCGCGAAGGCCTCGCCGTGGATGTCGAAGCCGTCGAGCTGGCAGTGGGCGTCGAGCTGCAGGTGCAGGGATCGCTGCAGGTCGGTGATGGGCCAGTCCACGCAGCCGACATGCAGCACGCGCTTCTCAGCGCACAGCGCGGCGAACACGTCCAGCCGCGGCAGGCCGACGAAGTCTTCGCCGACCCTTACCTTCTGCACGAAGTACTTCTGGTGGGCGTATTCCAGCGGGGAGACGGGCAGGTCGGCCACGGGGCGTTCCGTTGCAAGTGCAGCGCTCATGCCACTTTCCTTTTGTGAAGCTCGTCGTACTTGCCCAGCGTGCTGCCCCATTCCTGGCCGGCGAAGACGGGGCCGCCGCCGGTGTATTCCAGGCCGGTGAAGTGGCGCGGGATGAAGAAATGGCTCGGCCAGATCGTTAGGCCCGTGTAGCGTTGCATGCGCACCTGCTCGGTCAGGTACAGCGGGCCGACGCTCTGCCAGGCCATGCGGTCGACAACGGTCGGTTCCTTCTGCAGGTCCAGGATCATCTGGCCGAAGAACGGGTTCTCGGGAATGGAGGCCACGTAGCCGGCAGCGATCAGCCCGGGGCGGATCAGCTCGTTCTCCCAGCTCGCACAGGCCTCGCCCTCGAACAGCCAGGGCGCCAGCGGGCGCTTGCAGATGCTGTCGGCGTCCACGACGAAACCGCCTTCGTGATACAGGATCTCCCAGCGCATCAGGTCAGCCACGCCGTTGAGTTCACGCTTGGCCATCTCGCGCATGTGCGCGGCGTTGACCCAGCCGTAGCTGGCCAGGTCGTCATTGCCCCAGACGCGGACGGTCCAGTCGGGGTTGTGCTGGCGCCAGGTGGTGATGCAGTTGTCGGGGCGCTTGGATTCGTCGCCGACCCAGATCACATGCAGGGTGCGGGGGATCATGGGAGAGCCTCCCGGGAATGCTGAAGGCTGACACTCTAGGCATTGCATGCGTTTTCGAAGCGTCGTGAAGCGGGGGAAATCCGGGTCTGACTCGCCGCCGGGCCGGGCTGGCGCCTGACCACAATGCCGGCATGACAGCTGCCGCCCTGCGCCGCCTGGCCCTCGTCGTGATCGCGCGCGACGAGGCGAGCCGCATCGCCCGGCTGCTGGACAGCGTGCGGCCGTGGGTCGACGAGATGCTGGTGCTGGACACAGGCTCCATCGACGGCACGCCGGCAGTCGCCCGTGCCCATGGCGCACGGGTCTCGGCCTTCACCTGGTGCGACGACTTCTCCGTGGCCCGCAACCAGGCGCTGGCGCTGGCGGGGGCCGACTGGCACCTGGTGTTGGACGCCGATGAATGGCTCATCGGCGGCGGCGAGGCCTTGCAGGCGCTGCGCGAGACGCCGCCAGGCTTCGTCGGCGCACTGCAGCTGCGCGACCGGTTCGACGGTGGGGCCGGCCAGCAGGGCGAGGCCGTAGACTGGCTCAGCCGCGTGTTGCCCGGCCCGCTGCGCTACGCCGGCCGGGTGCACGAACAGCCCGTCCACACTTTGCCCGTGCGGCGTCTGCCGCTGGTGGTGGGCCACGACGGCTATGTCAGCGAGCGCCTGGCCGACAAGCGCGGCCGCAACCGCCGGCTGCTGCACAAGGCGCTGGCCGAGGCGCCGGGCGACGCCTACCTGCACTACCAGTTGGGCAAGGATTGCGCTGTCTACGACGAACACGAAGCGGCGGAAGCCGCCTTTGCCCAGGCCTGCGCGCTGCCCGGCGTGGCGGCGGCGCCATGGTGGATGGACCTCGTTGTGCGCCGGCTGTTCGAGCTGAAATGCCTGGGGCGCCACGCGGACGCCATGGACTTCGCGCAGTCGCAGATGGCGGCTGGCGACGAATCGCCCGACTTCTTCTTCGCCATCGGCGACCTGCTGCTGGACCTGGCCGCCAGCCAGCCCGAGCAGGCCGGTGAACTGCTGCCGATGATCGAAGCTGCCTGGCAGCGCTGTCTGGTCCTGGGTGAGCGCCCCGAGCAGGTCGGTGCGGTCGTCGGGCGCGGCAGCTACCTGGCGGCGCACAACTTGGCCGTCGTGCTGGAGGGCACCGGCCGCAGTGCCGAGGCCTCCGCGCTGCGTGCCGCTCATCCGCGGCCGTGCTGAAGCGGCTCGTCACGGCCTGGCCACTGTCGGCGCTGGAGGTCTGGGTCGTCGCCTGGGCGGGCCATGCGGTGCTGTCGCCCTGGGGGCGCGAGGTGGCTTTCGTCGGCGGCGCGCTGCTGGGCGCGATGCTGGCGCTGTTGTTCCAGCGCCGCTGGCGGCGGTTGATTGCCGCACTCGGGTTTCCGGTGTCCACGTTGCTGCTGGGCTGGCAGGGCGACCTCGCGGCGTGGCTATGGCTGGTGCCGGTGGCGCTGCTGTGGTGGCTGTATCCACGACGTAGCTGGAGCGAGGCGCCGCTGTTCCCGACGCCGCGCGGCGCGCTGGCCCGGCTGCCCGCCGAGGCCCCGCTGTGCCCCGATGCCCGTGTGCTGGATGCCGGTTGCGGCGTGGGCGACGGCCTGCGTGAACTGCTGCACGCCTATCCGCAGGCCCGCGTGGAAGGGGTGGAGTGGAGCCGGCCGCTGGCGCTGCTGGCGCGCTGGCGGGCGCGGGGCGCGGTGGTCCGCCGGGGTGATCTGTGGGCGGACGACTGGGCGCCGTTCGCGCTGGTCTACGTCTTCCAGCGGCCGGAGTCCATGCCCCGGATCTGGGCCAAGGCCTGTGCAGAGCTGGCAGCCGACGCATGGCTGGCGAGCCTGGATTTCCAGGTGCCTGACGTCGTGCCCGCAGCCCGTTGGCAACTTGGCAACGGCCAGTTCGTGTGGCTTTACCGGCCTGCGCGGAAAGCTGCGCCAAACCCGGCCAATTGATGTGTTCGGCGCCAGACACGGACGGCATACTTTCTCAAGCCCCCCGGCATCGGGCCGATAAGGTCTGAAGAACTCCAACCCTTCAACGCATGTTCGTCCTCATCGGCTGGGCCGTTTCCATGGCCTGCATCTTCGGCGTGTTCATCGCCCACGGCGGGAACATCGGCGTGATCCTTCACGCGCTGCCGTTCGAGATGATCACCATCTTCGGCGCGGCCATCGGCGCCTTCCTGGCCAACAACCAGATGAAGGTCGTCAAGGCCACGGCCGCCGGCCTGGGGCGGTGCTTCAAGGGCAGCAAGTACAGCAAGGCGCGCTACATGGAGTTGCTGGCGCTGATGTACGACATCCTGCAGAAGGCCCGCAAAGAGGGCCTGATGTCCATCGAAAAGGACGTCGAGGACCCGCACTCCAGCCCGCTGTTCCAGAAGTACCCGAACGTCGGCACCGACCACCACGTCACCGAGTTCATCACCGACTACCTGCGCATGATGGTGTCGGGCAACCTGAACGCCCACGAGATCGAGTCGCTGATGGACAGCGAGATCGAGACCCACCACCAGGAAGAGCATGCCGCCGTCGCGGCGCTGCAGCGCCTGGCCGGCGGTCTGCCGGCCTTCGGCATCGTGGCCGCCGTGCTGGGCGTCGTGAACACGATGGGCTCGGTCGGCCAGCCACCGGCCGTGCTGGGCGGCATGATCGGCTCGGCGCTGGTCGGCACGTTCCTCGGGATCCTGCTTGCCTACGGCTTCGCCGAGCCGTTGGCCGGGCTGCTGGAGCAGAAGGTCGAGGACGGAGGCAAGGAATTCCAGTGCATCAAGACGACGCTGCTGGCGTCGATGCAGGGCTATGCGCCGCAGGTCGCGATCGAGTTCGGCCGCAAGGTCCTCTTCTCCGGTGACCGCCCGTCGTTCACGGAGCTTGAGAGTCACGTCAAGAAGAAGTGACGGTGGTGCACTGACATGGCCGGAGACGCCAAGAAGCTACAGCCCATCATCATCAAGAAGGTGAAGAAGGGCGGCCACGCGGCGCACGGCGGCGCGTGGAAGATCGCCTACGCCGACTTCGTCACGGCCATGATGGCCTTCTTCCTGCTGATGTGGCTGCTGGGCTCCACGACCGAGGGCGACAAGAAGGGGATCGCCGAGTTCTTCCAGTCGCCGCTACGCGTGGCCATGCTCGGCGGCTCGGGCTCGGGCGACTCCTCCAGCGTCGTGCGCGGCGGCGGCAAGGACCTCACGCGCGAGACCGGTCAGGTCAAGGAAGGCGACAGCAACGCCAAGAAAGCCAGCTACACGCTGCGCGCGCTGAAGGAAGAACAGCGCAAGGCCGAGAAGTCGCGGCTGGAGCAGCTCAAGACCAAGGTCGAGGAAGTGCTGGCTGAGAACCCCAAGCTCGCCGCGCTGGGCGGCCAGATCCGCCTGGACATGACGAAGGAAGGCCTGCGCATCCAGATCGTCGACGAGGGCAACCGCCCGATGTTCGACAGCGGCAGTGCTGTCGTGAAACCTTATATGCGCGATCTGCTGCGCGAGCTGGGCAGCGTGCTGACCGAGGTGCCCAACCGGCTGACGGTGGAGGGACACACGGATGCCCAGCCCTTCCCGGGCGGCGACAAAGGCTACAGCAACTGGGAGCTGTCGGCCGACCGCGCCAATGCGTCGCGCCGCGAACTGGTGTCCGGCGGGCTGTCGGAGGCGCGCATGCTGCGCGTGCAGGGCCTGGCCGCCAGCAAGCTGCTGGACGCGAAAGACCCCAACAGCCCGCTGAACCGGCGCATCAGCATCATCGTCATGAACCGCGATGCCGAGGACGCGGTGCTGAAGAACGTGCCCGACGACACCGAGTCCGATGCCGCATCTGCTGATGGCGGAGCCACACAACCGGCCCGGACCGGAAAAATGCCGCAAACTGAAACGTCGGCCCCAGCCCGCTAGAAACTAGACTGCAGGTTGATTGAGCCCCGCCTGCCCCCAGAGAGAGGATCGCCATGAGCGCTGACATGAAATTCCTGGTCGTTGACGACTTCTCCACCATGCGCCGCATCGTCCGCGGCCTGCTGAAGGAGATCGGCTACAACAACTGCGAAGAGGCCGAAGACGGCGTCGAGGCGCTGAGCATGCTCAAGGGTGCCAAGTTCGACTTCGTCGTCAGCGACATCAACATGCCCAACATGACGGGCTTCGAGCTGCTGAAGGCCATCAAGGAAGACCCCAACCTCAAGCACCTGCCGGTGCTGATGGTCACGGCCGAGGCGCGCAAGGAGGACATCGTGCTGGCGGCGCAGTCCGGCGCTGCGGGCTACATCGTCAAGCCGTTCACGAAAGCGACGCTCGAGGAGAAGGTCCTGAAGATCATGCAGAAGCTGGCCGCGGCGGCCTAACAGGGGGACTGCCATGTCGATGGAACAGCTGGACCAGTTGGCCAAAGCTTCGGAGCCGCTGCTGGTCTCCCCGGAAGTCTTTCAGCAGCTCGGCACGATCACGCGCACGTTGCACGACACGATGCAGCGTCTGGGCGTGATGCCCAAGCTGCAGGTGGCGACCGACGGCCTGCCCGATGCGCGCAGCCGCCTCAACTACATCGCCACCAAGACGGCCGCGGCAGCCGAGAAGGTGCTGAACTCCGTCGATCAGGCCAAGGCCGAGCATGCCGGGATCAGCGCCGCGACGCGCGATCTGGCGGCGGCCCTGGTCTCCGACCCGGTTCGTGCGGTGTCCAGCGGCGCGGTGATGAATTTCGTCAAGGACGTCGAGGCCCGCACTCAGAGCATCGACAGCCACTTGACCGACATCATGCTGGCCCAGGACTTCCATGACCTCACCGGCCAGGTGGTGGCCAAGGTCGTCACGCTCGCCAACGACCTCGAGGACAGCCTGGTCAAGCTGCTGGTGCAGGTCGTGCCGCCCGAGCAGCGAGAGAAGGTGGACCCCAACATCCTGCAGGGCCCCGTCGTCAATCCGGAAGGCCGCACCGATGTCGTGGCCGACCAGAGCGAGGTCGACGACCTGCTGGCGAGCCTGGGTTTCTGACCCACCTGAACTGCCCGATTCCCCTCGGGCAGTGAGCATTAGGCCGGCGGCAGCGCCGGCCTTTCTTCCAGCACGGCGCACTCCGAGATGTAGCGCTTCTTGGAATGGTTCGCTGCCACTGCGCCGCTAGCTGGCTCGCTCCCCATGGACCCGATCGCACGGGCGCGATCGCTCATCTTTGGTTCGAGGTGACCCGCCGCAGCGCCTCCATGCGCGCCAGATGCTGCGGCGTCAGTTGGGCACGCAGCGGTGCGCGGGCGGCGGTGGCGAGGTGATGGTCCAGTTGAGGGCCGTAGGAAACGCCGTTGTGACGTTGGTTGACGGTGTGATGCTGATGGGTAGCACCGCGGCACCATGCCGCCCGCGCAGTTCGAACCGCTTCAGGCTCTGGCGTACTCCATGCCGGCTTCCCACACGGACGCCATGAGGTCCAGCAACGTGCGGGGGATGCGCTCGTCCGCCCGAGCGTCCCGAAGCGTTTCACGCATGGCCTGGGCGATGCGCTCCAGCACCGGCCGCGGCCGCACCACGCCGCAGACATCGGTACCGAATCGAATCAGCTCTTCCGTGATCGGGTAGGCCTTCGTCTGGTGGCGGCCCGCGAACATCTTGAGGGCCATCGTTCGGTCCGTGTGCTCGTCGTCGCCGACGTAGCGCGTATAGGTGTAGACCGCGGTGGTCACGACATCGAACAAGGGCGACAACCGCGGATAGCCGACCTCTGGCACCAGCACGCCGAAGTTCTTCAGGTGCGCGTCTCCGTTGCGAACCATGACGCTCAAAGCCACTTGCTCGAAGAAGCGGTGCAGGTTCTCCGCCGGCAGTTGAAGGAACTTCAGTAGTTCGGCGATACGCTCATAGCTTCCCACGTACTTGCGCTCCGACAGCGCATCACGCACACGAAGGCCCATCAGCGATGCGATGTCCTCGAAGCCCAGGCGCGTGACCTGATCATTCGCGGCGGGCTCCAAATCGAAGCGGTCAATCACGAGCATCTGTCCGTCGTGGGAGAGATCGAACTCCGGCGTCAGGATCCCGGCACGTCGGGCGGCCGACAGGCAGAGGAACTCGTTGGCCGCCAGCCCCGCGTAGGCCGCGCTGGCCACCTTCACGATGACCGAGGGGATCGGAAGGGTCGCGCGGTCGGCAAGCATGAGCTTGGGCTGAACACCGGCAATGCCCGCGCCAGAGCTGAGGTAGGCGGACACCAGCTCGTCGAAAAACGCCTGCGAGAACGGTGTGGCCAAAAGCGCTTCTCTGTCGATGCGAACCTGCGCCCGTGCTGTGGTGTCGCCAGGCAAGCTGTAGCCCAGCCGCCCGATGCCGTTCTGGCCCATCATTGCCAGCAGATGCATGGGCCGCAGTTGCTGCTTCGGGAACATCAAGCTCAGTCGCAGCAGCAGGTCGCCTTCCGGGAGGTTCTGGTCCATGACGGGGAACAGGTCACCGTCCTGCCAAGTCGGCCGGGCGTGGGCCGGCATCAGGATGCCCACGCTCGGTTGCTCGGGGTCCGGGGTCGGGTACCGAAACTCGTAATTCGATGTCCGCAGGAGCTGGCCGCCAGGCTGCCCGTTGATCGAGACATCCAGAGCCGGGATCTTGTCGGGCAGCGCCATCAGTTGTCCTCGTCGCTATCGAGACTGAAGCGGGCCCGGACTTCGTCGAGCGTGGGCATGCGCGCGTGGTTCAAGGAAAGGCGCAGACCGAGCACCGAGAGCACCGCGAAGAGCGAGGACAGGGACACCTCTTCGCCCTTCTCCAAGCGGTAGACCACGTCGCGCACCCGGCCAGCTCGCTTGGCCACGTCTGTGACGCTGAGGCCGGCCTCAGTGCGAGCGCGCTGCAGCGCGGCTCCGAGATCCGTAGGAAGGGTAAAGCCGTCTTTCATAGACGACATTATCCGGTGTTATTCGAAAAATCTTGGGGTTCTGTCGTCCATGAACGACGCATTGGCGTTGGCGCTGTCGCGTTAGCGGAATCCGGTGGAAGTGCAGCGCGGTGGCGCGCGGTCAGCGGGTGGCCAGGCTGTAGAACCGGTCGGCGTCGAACAAGACCCGACCTTGATGGCAGCCCAGCTGCCGCGCCTTGATCATGTGCACGGTCTCGATGCCGGCGATGAGCCTGGCAGCCGACCAAAACTTGAGCGCAGGCAGCCGATGCTGCCTCTGGGCTTCGGCTACGTCGAGGGCGTCACGCACGACTACAAGCGTCACGGCACGACCACGCTATTCGCAGCGCTGAACGCGCTCAATGGCGCCGTGCTGGCCGCCTGCAAGCCGCGTCACCGGCACCAGGAGTTCATGTCCTTCCTGCGCGAGAGGAGTTCCGATTCAAGGACGGGACGGTGCTAACGGACCTGCAGGCGCAGGCCCTCGTTGGAGCCATGGCGGCGTTTAACGCAGCTGCGCCGGCCTTCCTCATGACTAGCGGTCCTGAATCGACGCTTTCAAAAGCAATCGGCATCGCAGTGTCCGGAATTGCCTGAAATCGCTTGGAGCAGCGTAGTCAGGCTATTCCGTCGGCGTTTCAGGTTGCATCGCCCGGATGGCCTGGTTGATCCGCTCCATCGTTTGCGGCAGGACCTGTCGCGAGCACACCAGATAGCGAAGTTCGCCGCGTGGCATGTCGGTGAATTCGATGCGCACGACCGGCAGCTCCGCAAAATCCTGCTCCTTGCGCAGCCAGCCGTAGTCTTCCTCGTCGATGAACATGTAATCGGCGCGGCGCATGGCGACCATGCGCGCCAGCTGCAACGGTGTGTGCTGCGCGCGCAGGGGAGGGCGGGCCGCGGCGGCCAGGTACTGGTCGAGCTGCACGCCGTAGGAGACGCCTTCCAGCACGCCGGGTTGCAGCGATGCGTCGGCAAACAGCTGGGCGAGCCGACGCAGGCGACGGATCTGTGGCGCCACGCTGCGATGGGCCAGTACCACCTGAGGGCGGTCGCGATGGATGGGCAGTGAAAAACGGGCGAAGGCCTGGCGCTCGGCATTCTTGTAGAAACCCGGCGAACACAGTGGCTCCCTGTCGGCCTGCAGGTTCTGCAGCGTACGACGCACAGGCACCTCGGCATAGCGGACGTCGAGGCCGGCACGCGTGAGCACACGCGCCGTACGTTCCATCAGGAAGCCGGCGGGCTTGCCCGCCTCCGTGTAACTGTAAGGCGGCTTGTCGCGGTACTCGATCGTCAGCGGCCCCTGGGCGAGGGCCGCGCCAGCGCAGAGCAGAAGTATCGAGGTGAGCAGATGACGCGGCATGGAAGGATTAGAGCGGTGCTCCATGTCGCCTTGACCCGTGCTGCGCGGTAATCCGTCACGCAGGGAGGCGGCTTTGGCCGATGGCCTGGATATGCCGGGCAAGCGCCCCGCTTTTCCGGCTCAAGCCTGCACGGGCGCCTCGAACAATTCGGCCAGCGCCTCCAAGGCGCGTCCATCCCATGGCCGACCACGACGCACAGGACCGCAACCTACCCGCCTCGCCCAAGAAGATCCAGCGATCTAGGGCCGAAGGCCAACTGCCGCGTTCGCGCGACCTGCCGCACTTCGCCATCATGGTGGCGGGCGGCGCCGTGCTGGCGGCGGCAGGCCCCCAGATCATCGAGAAGCTGCGACAGATGCTGGTCTCTGGCCTGCACTTCGATGCGCAGTTGCTGGCCCGGCCGGGCTTCATGGGCGAACGCCTCGTCGAGATGACGCTGGCCTTCGCGGCGGTCGCCGGTCCCGTCACCGCGCTGTTGATGGCCGTGGGCATTGCCAGCCATCTCGCCAGCGGCGGCTGGAACTGGACGATGAAGCCGCTGGCGCCCAAGTTCACGCACCTCAATCCCATCGAGGGGCTGGGCCGGCTGTTCACCGGCCAGGGCTTCGGCGCCGCGTTGAAGGCTGTGCTGCTGGCATTGGTACTGGGCGCCGTCGGCGCGATGGTGCTGAAGGACCGCCTGGCGGCCTACGTCAGCATCATGTCCGTGCCGCTGCCTTCGGCGCTGGCTTATGCCGGCCAGCAGCTGATGGGCGGGCTGGCCTTGCTGGCCGTCGCGCTGGCGGTGTTTGCCGCCATCGACGTGCCGCTGCAGCGCCAGCTGTGGATGCGCCGGCTGAGGATGAGCCGCGAGGAGGCCAAACAGGAGCTGAAGGAGGTCGAGGGCAACCTGGAGGTCAAGGCCAAGATTCGGGCGCGCATGCGCGAGATGGCCAAGCGCCGCATGCTGGCTGCGGTGCCGCAGGCCGACCTGGTGGTCATGAACCCGACCCACTACGCCGTCGCGCTGAAGTACGAGGAAGGCAAGATGGCCGCGCCCAAGGTCGTCGCCAAAGGCGCCGACCTGCTGGCCATGAAGATCCGCGATCTGGCCAGGGAGAGCAAAGTGCCGGTGCTGCAGCAGCCGGTGCTGGCCCGCGCGCTCTATGCCCACGCCAAGCTGGACCACGAGATCCCCGCCGCGCTGTTCGGTGCCGTAGCCCAGGTGCTGGCCTATGTCTACCAACTGCGCGCGGCGATGTCCTCGCGCCATGTGCCGCACCCCGAGACGCCCAAGCCGCATGTGCCGCCGGAACTCGACCCGCACAACAAGCCCGGCTGGCGGCCGGAGCCGGACGAGGACTTCGCGGAATAGCGCACGCCGGGCGAGCACTGAACAGGCCGGCTTTCCCGGCGCTTCTCTGCCTCAAGTTTTGCGTGCTGCGGCGAAGAATGAGGCCCATACAGGTCCGTTGCCCCGTTCCCTTCGCGCATGAACGCCCTCACCAGCAAACTGCAAGCCCTGCTCGGCCCGCGTGCCGGCATCATTGCCGCCCTCGGCGCGCCGATCGCCGTGCTGCTGGTGCTGTCGATGATGGTGCTGCCGCTGCCGCCTTTCGTGCTGGACCTGCTGTTCACCTTCAACATCGCGATGGCGGTGATGGTGATGATGGTGGCGGCCCACATGGTCAAGCCACTGGACTTCGCGGCCTTCCCGACCGTGCTGCTGCTGACGACGCTGATGCGCCTGTCGCTGAACGTGGCGTCCACTCGCGTCGTGCTGCTGCAGGGCCACACCGGCACGGGCGCGGCCGGCAAGGTCATCGAGAGCTTCGGCCACTTCCTGATCGGCGGGAATTTCGCGGTCGGTCTGATCGTCTTCGCCATCCTCGTCGTCATCAACTTCATCGTGGTGACCAAGGGCGCGGAGCGCATTGCCGAGGTCGGCGCGCGCTTCACGCTGGATGCGATGCCTGGCAAGCAGATGGCGGTGGACGCCGACCTGAATGCCGGCCTCATCAACGAGGCTGAGGCCAAACGCCGCCGCGCTGAACTGGGCGACGAAGCAGACTTCTTCGGTTCCATGGACGGTGCCAGCAAGTTCGTCCGCGGCGATGCGGTGGCCGGCATGCTGATTCTGGCGATCAACATCGTCGGGGGCTTCATCATCGGCGTCGCGCAGCACGGCCTGTCGGCCGGCCAGGCAGCGGACAGCTACATCCTGCTGGCCGTCGGCGATGCACTCGTCGCCCAAGTGCCGGCGCTGCTGATCTCGGTGGCCGCGGCCATGGTCGTGTCCCGCGTCGGCACCGACAAGGACATCGGCAGCCAGATCGGTCGCCAGGTCTTCGGCTCGGCCAAGAGCATCGCCATCACGGCGGCCGTCATCGGCGCGCTGGGCCTCATCCCGGGCATGCCTCACATCGTCTTCCTGCTGATCGCCGGCGGCCTTGGCTATCTCGCCTGGTGGTTGCGGAGCAAGGAGCAGGCGGCAGAGGCAGCCAAGGCCGTCAAGCCCATCATGCCGCCCAGTGAAGGCGCGGGTGAGGCGAGTTGGGAAGACCTCGTGCCTGTGGATACGCTGGGCCTGGAGGTGGGCTACCGGCTCATCACGCTGGTCGACAAGAACAGGGAAGGCGACCTGCTGAGCCGCATCAAGGGCGTGCGCCGCAAGTTCGCGCAGGAGGTGGGCTTCCTGCCGCCGCCCGTGCACATCCGAGACAACCTGGAGTTGCGCCCCAGCCAGTACCGCATCTCGCTGCGCGGCGCGGTCGTTGGCGAGGCCGAGGCCTATCCGGGCATGTGGCTGGCCATCAACCCGGGCCATGCGACGCAGAAGCTCATCGGCACGCCCACCACCGACCCGGCCTTCGGCCTGCCAGCCGTGTGGATCGAGGAGCGCCAAAAGGAGATGGCCCAAATGAGTGGGTTTACGGTCGTTGATTGCTCGACCGTCGTGGCCACCCACCTTTCACACTTGATGCAAGTGCACGCGGCCCGTCTGCTGGGTCGCGTGGAGACGCAGGCCCTGGTGGAACACCTCACCAAGCAGGCGCCCCAATTGATCGAAGACGTGATTCCCAAGATGGTCAGCATCGCCACCCTGCAACGTGTCCTCCAGCTGCTGCTGGAAGAGGGCGTGCACGTGCGCGACATGCGCTCCATCGTCGAATGCCTGGCCGAGAACGCCGCCACCGTGACCGACCCGCAGGAACTCGCCCGCCGTATCCGCGTGCATCTGGCGCCGGCCATCGTGCAGCAGATCTACGGCAGCGTGAAGGAGCTGGACGTCATCGCGCTGGAGCCTGAGCTCGAGCGCCTCGTCACGCAGGCGCTGAACTCGCCTCACGGTGCCGCGCTGGACCCTGGCGTGGCGGACACGCTGGCCAAGAGCGCCGCCGACACCGCGCAGAAGCAGGAAGATCGTGGCGTGCCCGCCGCGCTGCTGGTGCCCGACCTGATCCGTGCACCCATGGCGCGTCTGCTCAAGCGCGCCGCCCCCCGGCTCAAGGTGCTTGGCCATAGCGAGATTCCTGAAACCCACACCATCCGCATCGGCTCCATCATCGGAGGTGCTGCTTGATGTGCCCTCACGCTCATTTTCATTCGCTGCCCCCCAAGGGGGCGCTCGCCTCCTTTGAGGCGGCTCGGCAGGAGGCCCCATGAACGTCCGCAAATTCACCGCAAGAACGTCTCGCGAGGCACTCGCGCTCGTCAAGCAGGCGTTCGGACCCGATGCCGTCGTGCTGTCCAACAAGAACGTGCCTGAAGGCGTGGAAGTGCTGGCTATGGCGCCGGAAGGCATGGGGCAGATCGAGCAGATCGCCCAGACCGCGCCGCGCACCGTGGCCCGGCCGGCCGCGCAGCCCGCCGCCCAGCAGCCACAGGCGCGCGCGCCGTTCGCTGAGCGCGCCCGCATGGAGCCCAGCTTCGGCGCGCCCGAGGTGCGCAACGATGTCGAGCAGCTGGCGATGAGCACGCTGAGCTTCCAGGACTATGTGCGCGAGCGCGTGCTGCGCCGCCGTCAGGCCGAGCTGGCCGGGCAGCCGGACCCGCTCGCCACGCCGCAACCCGCGCCGCAGGCGCCAGCCGCCGTGTCGCTGGACGCCATTCGCGCGCAGCGTGAACGCCGCGCTGCCGAAGCGATGGCCGCGCTCGCGCCCCGCCGCGCTGCGGCGCCCGCGCAGGGCGAGCCACGTGCCGCCCGGCCGGCACCGCCCGTGCTGCGCGACGAGATCCGCATTCCCACGGCCACCACGCCGGCGCCGCAGCGTCCGGTGCCGCAGCTCAGCGACATCGCGACTGCCGAACCGCTGCCGCTGCCCGGTCAGCCGACTTCCGCCCAGCGCGGCCAGATGGACATGGCCGCGGAACTGCGCCAGATGCGCGGCCTCATCGAGGAGCGCTTCTCGTCGCTGGCCTTCATGGAGAAGCTGCAGCGCCAGCCCGTGCAGGCGCGACTGACGCAGAAGCTGCTGGAACTGGGCTTCTCGCCGGCGCTGGTGCGCAAGCTGGCCGAGAGCTGCCCGTCCGACTTCAAGGCGGGCTCGCCGCAAGACCCGGTCGACGAGACCGCCTGGGCCGCCCATGTGCTGTCGCGCAACCTGCAGACCGATGAAGCCGCCCCCGCCATCGAGGACCGCGGCGGTGTTTTCGCGCTGATCGGCTCCACCGGTGTCGGCAAGACGACGACGACCGCCAAGCTGGCCGCGCATTTCGCCACCAAGTACGGCGCCAGCCAGCTGGGCCTCATCACGCTGGACGCCTACCGCGTCGGCGCCCACGAGCAGCTGCGCGCCTACGGCCGCATCCTCGGCGTACCGGTGCACACCGCGCACGACCGCGCCTCGCTGGACGACCTGCTCGAGCTGCTGTCCAGCAAGAAGTTGGTCCTCATCGACACCGCCGGCATGGCCCAGCGCGACAGCCGCACGCAGGAGCTGCTGGAGATGCTGGCCCACCCGAGCATCAAGAAGCTGCTCGTCATCAATGCCGCACAGCAGGGCGAGACGATCGAAGACGTCGTCAACGCCTGGAAGGGCGCCGCCTGCGAGGGCGTGGTGCTCAGCAAGATCGACGAGGCCGTCAAGCTGGCACCGGCGCTGGACACGCTGATCCGCCACCGCCTGAAGGTGCTGGGCGTGGCCAACGGCCAGCGCGTGCCGGAGGACTGGCACCGGCTGCCCAGCGTGGCGCTCGTTCAGCGTGCGCTGAAGGGTGCGGCCTCCGGTGCCTGGCGCATGGACAACACCGACGTGAACCTCATCTTTGCCGGAGCGCCGCTGACCGACGGCATGCGGGCCATCCACTGACGGAGACGACGATGCTTCAAGACCAGGCCCACGGTCTGCGCCGCCTCTTCGCGGCCTCCAAGACGCGTTTCGTGCCCGTTGTCAGCAATCCGCGGGTCATGGGCGCCGGCGTGCTTCTCGAAGGGCTGTGCGCCGCCTTCAGCGAGCTGAACCTCCACACCCTCGTCGTCGACGCAGGCGAGCACTCGCCGCAGCCGTCTGAGCTCGCACAGGTGGACCTGTCCAACTGCATCGAGCGGCTGTCGTCCAAGGTCAGCTATCTGGCAGCCCGCGGCCTGCCGCTGCGCCACATCAACGCCCAGGGGTCGGCGGCGTCGTTCCTGGAGGCCGTCGCCAACGCGGCGCCGCAGGCGGATGTCATCCTGCTGCACGCGCCGGCGGCTGAGCTGGCGCGCGTCGTTGCGCTGCGCGAGGTGCGCCCGCTGCTGCTGGCCGACACCGAACCTGCCAGCGTCACCGAAGCCTACGCGGGCATGAAATGGCTCACACAACGCGCCGGGCTCATGGTCTACAGTCTGTTGATGGCCTGCCACCCTCAGCTGCGCGTGGCCACACGCATCGCGCAGCAGCTCCATTCCTGCGCCGACGGTTTCCTCGGCGCAGTGCTGCGCGACTGGGCCTGCCTGGACCCGAAAGCCTCCCAACACGCACCGCTCACTCCCGAACTGCGCCACTTGGCCCGCGAGCTGCTGCTCGCCGCGCCGCCCGGCGCCGCGCTCGATGCGGCGTCCGATGCGACCCCGCTGCGCCCGGCGCGCATGGCGTCCAATCCCCTCATCGCAGCGCACTGAACCGCCGGAGTTCACGATGTACACGCCCAAAGGCCGCCTAGACAACAGCACGCTGATCAAGCAGTACAGCCCGCTGGTGCGACGCCTGGCGCACCAGATGATTGCCAAGCTGCCAGCCAACGTGGAGGTGGACGACCTGATCCAGGTCGGTCTCATCGGCCTGACCGACGCGCTGTCGCGCTTCGACGTGGAGCAGGGCGTGCAGTTCGAGACCTTCGCGACGCAACGCATCCGCGGTGCGATGCTGGACGAGCTGCGCGGTGGCGACTGGATGAGCCGCGGTACCCGCCGCCAGCAGCGCGAGATCGAGCAGGCGGTGCACAAGGTCGAGCAGCGCCTGGGCCGCGCGCCGCGGGAGGACGAGATCGCTGCCGAGATGGGCCTGCCGCTGGCCGAGTACCAGGAACTGCTGTCCAAGGTGCGCGGCACGCAACTCGTCTACCTTGAGGACATGTCGGGCGACGACGGTGATGACGACTACCTCGACCGTCACGTGGCCGATGACAGCTGCAACCCGATGGCCTTGCTGCAGGACCACCGCATGCGCGAAGCGCTGGTGGCCGCCATCAAGAACCTGCCCGAGCGCGAGCAGTTCGTGATGAGCATGTACTACGAGCACGACATGAATCTCAAGGAGATCGCTGCCGTTCTCAAGGTTACCGAGTCGCGCGTGTGCCAGCTGCACAGCCAATCAATTGCGAGGTTACGGGTTAAGCTGCGTGACTGGTGACGTAAGGGGCAGCTGCTCATGGCGGCCCCGGCGGACGGCGGGGGCACGTGCATGCTGAGATGGATGAAGGGCGGCAGAGAACCCGCCGTTGTGTCACAGGACGAGCCGGTGCGGCGGGGCGATGGCCCGGCGCTGGACGTGGTCAAGCGGCTGTCGCGGTCGATGTCCACCGTGGGCCGGGATGCGGCCGAAGTGCGCGGTGCGCTTGAAGACACGCAACGCGTCGTGCAGGCCCAGGGTCAGGCGATGCAGGCGCTGGCGCAGCAACTCCATCAGATCGGCGCAGCCCAGGCTGCCATCGCCGCGGCCACGTCTGAAAGCGCCACGGCCGTGCAGCGCGCCCGCGACGCGCTCGGTGTGGTCGGTGGCGAGGTGGGTGGCATGGCCGCGACGCTGGCCCAGGTGTCTGACGCCGCGGCCGAGATCACGAAGATTTCGCTGCAGACGCGGCTTGTCGCGTTCAACGCGGCCGTCGAGGCCAAGCATGCCGGCGAGGCGGGGCGTGGCTTTGCTGTCGTGGCCGAGGCCGTGAAGGCGCTCGCCGGTCAGGTGGAGTCGTCGTCCAAAGCCATCGTCGGCGCCATTGCCAGCCTGCAGGAGCGCATCGATCGCTTCAGCAACGAGCTGACCGAAAACCCGGGTCGGCCGAGCCAGATCCACGCGGCCTTCCACGAGGTGGAGCAGGACGTGGGTCGCATCGCCACGTCGGCCACCGAGAGCGGTCGGCAGATGCAGCTGCTCAACGAGCGCGCGCAGCAGCTGGAGCAGGAGGTGATGGAGGCCACTCGCGGGTTGAAGGTTGCCTTCGATGGCAGTGACCGCTTCCTGCGCATGTCCGAGGACCTCGTCGAACAGCTGGCCAACAGCGGCGTCGAGGTCGACGACATGCCCTTCATCCGCACGGCCCAGCAAGTCGCAGGCGACATTGCCGCGCTGCTGGAGGGCGCGCTGCGCGACGGCCAGATCAGCGAGGCGGACCTGTTCGACGAGAACTACCGTCCCATCGCCGGCACCGACCCGCAGCAGCACCTCACCCGCTTCTGTGGGTTGACCGACCACCTGTTTCCGGAGGTGCAGGAGCGGGGCTTGGGCCTCAGCGACAAGGTCGTCTTCTGCATCGCCGCCGACCGCAACGGCTACATCGCGACGCACAACCGCAAGTATTGCCAGCCGCAGCGCCCGGGGGACACCATCTGGAACACGGCCAACAGCCGGTATCGCCGCATTTTCAATGACCGCACGGGCCTGGCCTCGGCGCGCAATACGAAGCCGTTCCTGCTGCAGACCTACCGCCGCGACATGGGTGGCGGACGCTTCGTGCTGCTGAAGGAGGCGGCCGCGCCCATCATCGTCCGCGGCCGGCACTGGGGCGGCCTGCGCCTGGCGTTCAACTTTTGACCGGCCGCGCAGGCGCGGTCACTCGGCGATGCACGCCCGGTTCTTGCCCGTGTGCTTGGCCTCGTACAAGGCCACGTCGGCGCGGTCCAGCGCCGCTTCCAGCGTCTCGCCGGGCCGGTAGAGCGTCACGCCGGCCGAGAATGTGACGAACACGTCCTTGCCTTCGTGGTTGAAGAGGGCCGACGACAGCGAGCGCTGCAGCCGCACGAGCACGGCTTGAGCTTCGTCCAGCGGCGTGTTGGGCAGCATCAGCACGAACTCCTCGCCACCGTAGCGCGCGACCATGTCGCCCGGGCGCAGCGATGCCTGCGTGCGTTCGGCCAGCGACTTCAGCGCGATGTCGCCCGCGTGGTGGCCCAGGCTGTCGTTGAGCTTCTTGAAGTTGTCGATGTCCAGCAGCGCCAGCGCCATCCGGGTGGACTCGCGTTCAGCCTTGGCCTGTTCGATGCCGAAGGCCTGGATGAGGCCGCGACGGTTGGCGACCTGCGTGAGCTGGTCGGTGTGGACTTCGTTGGACAGCCGGCGCAGCTCGCCCTCCAGTTCCTCGACGCGCTGCGTCAGCGCGCTGGCGCGGTCGTGCTCCAACGTCAGTCGTGCCTGCGTCTGCGCGACCAGGCCCTGCACGCTGCGGCTTTCCTCCACCATCTCGCGCACGGTGCCGGCGAGACTCTCCAGTGAGTCCGCCTGCTCGATGGCGTCGGCGTAGCGACCTACGCTGTTCTGGAAACGGTCCGTGTGCTGGCCCAGTTCGCCCAGCTCGGCCAGCATGCGCTGGATCAGGCCCTTCAGCGCATCGCGCGCCTTGGAGCGTTCCTCGCGCAGCGCCCTCTGGCGTTCGCGCGTGCCGGTCAGCAGCTCGGAGACGGTGCGCACGCCGCGGCCGGACAGACCTTGGGCGAGCGTGTTATTCATCGCCTCGGCCTGGCCCTTGGCCCAGGAATCGTCCTCGGCGAGGTCCACCAGGCTGGCGCTCAGCTCGCGGCACAGTCCGCCCATTTCGTCGAAGAGATGGCGGCGGTGGTCAAGCAGGTGGCGCGCGCGCAGGCACAGTGCGGCCATCTGCGCGGCACGCTCCGGGCTCGCGCTCTGGTCCTTCAATTCGGCCTGGGCGGCGTCGAGTTCGCGGATCAGCGCGTCGGCCGGCGTGGCCTCGGACTGCGGCGAACGCAGCGCATGGCGCACCGTGCCGTTGAGTTCGGCGCTGACATCCCGCCACGGCGCCAGGTCCACGGGCAGGGCAAGGTCGCCGATGCGGGCCGGCTCGTCCAGTTCACCGCTGTCCTTGAAGCCGGTATCCGCAAAGCCGCTGTCGACGAAGAGCTGGCTTGGCGTGCCGCCGTCCTCGTCGGTCTCCACTTCGCTGCCGTCGCCGTCCTTGTCCCAGCTGGCAACCAGCTGCATCAACCGCTTGACGAGCTTGGTGCCGTCGCTGCGGCCCAGTTCCAGCGCCCGCTGCACGCCTTCCTTCTTGCGCGCCAGCGTCCACTGCCGGCCACCGCGTTCCAGCCCGCGCATGAGGCGCTCGATGGCCTGCGCCAGCGCTTCCGCCTGGGCGGCCGGACCGGCCTCGTCGAGCAGCTTGTCGACCTGGCGTTGCAGGTCGTCGTAGCGTTGTTCGCGCAGCTTGGTCTGCAGTTCCTGGCGCGTGGTGCCCGAGGGCAGCGCCAGGCTGATGAGCCGGGCCATCAGTTGCTGGGCGCGCTCCGGCACGGCACCGTTGCCGGCCGGGGGCGCTTCGCCGCCTGCCTCGATGGCATAGGCGCGGGCGTAGTTCTCCGGGGTGGGTTCCAGACGCGCCTGGGCCAGGCGCTGCAGCGCCGCCTTGGCAAGTTGGGCCGGAGGCAGCGTCGAGCGCATCGCTCAGCGGTGGCCGCGGGCCAGGTCGGTCGAACCGTCGGCCTGGGTGATCCAGGGCGCCTTGCGCGGCAGCACGGTCTGGGCGATCCAGCGTTCCAGCTCGTCGGCGGGCAGCGGCTTGCTGAACAGGAAGCCCTGCATCAGCGAGCAGCCCAGGCGGTGCAGTACTTCCATCTGGCGCAGCGTCTCCACGCCCTCGGCGATGACGCGCAGGCCCAGCGCCCGCGCCAGCGCGATGATGGCCGTGACGACGGCCGAGCTCTGCGGCGTGATGCCGAGGTCGCGCACGAAGGTGCGGTCCACCTTGACCTCGGAGATGGGCAGGGTGGTCAGGTAGGCCAGTGACGAGTAGCCAGTGCCGAAGTCGTCGATGGAAATCTCGACGCCGACTTCGTTGAGGCGGTGCAGAGACGGGATGACGTTCTGCAGATCCTTCATCAGGTTGTTCTCGGTGATCTCCAGCTGGATCGACCGGTGCGGCACGCCATAGGCACTGACGCACTGGTGGATGTGCTCGACGAGATCGGTGCGCTCGAACAACCGGCTGGGCAGGTTCACGGCGATGGAGTCGCTGAAGCCGAACTGCAGCGACCACAGCTTGGCCTGGCGAGCGGCTTCCTTCAGCGCCCACTCGGACAGCGGCACGATGAGGCCGGTTTCCTCGGCCAGCGGGATGAAGTCGGCCGGCGGTACCAGCACGTTGCCGCGCTGCCAGCGCATCAGCGCCTCGGCGCCCACCATGCGGGCAGCGCGCACGTCGATCTTGGGCTGGTAGTGCAGCACGATCTCGTTGCGCTCTAGCGCCTTGTGCAGCGCGCTTTCCAGCTCCAGCTTCTGCTTGCCGTGGCCGGCGAGCTGGGGCGAGTACACGGCCGACGCATTGCGGCCCTGGCTCTTGACGGCGTACATCGCGACGTCGGAGTTGCGCAGCAGGTCGGCCATGCTCTGGCCGTCGCGCGGGTAGATGGCGATGCCGACGCTGGCCGTGACGAAGCACTCCTGGCCGCCGACGAAGATCGGCTCGCGCAGCGAGTCCAGCACGCGGTCGGCGACGCGCTCGGCATCGCGCTCGTCGGTCACTTCCGGCAGCAGCGCGACGAACTCGTCGCCGCCCAGCCGGCCCACGGCTTCCAGACCGCGGTGGCTGCGGTTGCCGAGGCCTTCGAGCACGCCTTCCATGATCTGGTCGGAATGGCGCACGCAGCTGCGCAGCCGGCGGCCCACCTCGATGAGCAGCTCGTCGCCGGCCGCATGGCCCAGCGTGTCATTGATGACCTTGAAGCGGTCCAAGTCGATCAGCAGCAGGCCCACCTCGTGCCCGCCGCGGCGTGCACTCTCGATCGCCCGCTCGACGCGCCAGATGAGCTGGCGCCGGTTGGGCAGGCCGGTGAGGGCGTCGAAATGGGCGAGCTGCCGGATGCGGTCCTCGGCCTGGCGGCGGTCGGTCACGTCCTGCAGGATGCCCGTGTAGCCGCTGACGCTGCCGTGCTCGTTGAACTCCGGCTCCGCCTCGATGTGCACGACGCGCTGGCGGCCATCGGGCAAGGTCAGCGGCAGGTCGGTGATGAGGACGGAGGTGTGCGCGATGACATCGCGCAGCAGCCGCATGAAGACATGGCGGTCGTCGCCCGGCACCATGCGCATGACGCTGATGTAGTCCAGCCGGTCCTGCGGACCGCGACCGAAGACGCGCAGGCCCTCGGCGGAGATCGAAAAGCTGCCCGGCACGCCACGGCGCCACTCGAAGCTGCCCATGCGCGCCAGGTCCTGGGCGCGGGCCAGCTTGGCCTTGCTGCGCTCCAGCTCGAGCCGCGTGCGCGAGCTGCGCAGCAGGTAGCGCAGGCGCCCCACCAGCAGGCTCCACTGCGGCGACTTGACGAAAAAGTCCGTCGCGCCGGCCTGGTAGGCGCGGTTGATGGAGGCCTCATCGTCCAGGCCGGTGAGCATCAGCACGGGCAGCGACTCGAAACCCGGCGTGGCGCGCAGCAGCGAACAGGTCTCGAAGCCATCCAGCTCGGGCATCAGCGCGTCCAGCACGACAACGTCGGGCGGACGCACGGACAGCTGTGCCAGGGCGTCGCTGCCGCTGGCCGCTTCGGTGACCTCGAAGCCGCGCTCGCGCAGCGCGGCAGCGGTCAGCAGCAGGTTGACTTCGTCATCGTCCACCAGCAGCACGCGCGGCTGCGGCGGCAGGTCATCCAGGTCTTGGCCAGCAGGCTGCATGGGCTGGCCTCACAGCAGCGCGGCGAGCGCCGCGCGTACCTGTTGGATGTCGTCGAGCATGGCGTCCAGCTGCTCGGCCAGGCCATCGCTGCGACCCTCGCGGGCCATGGCCTCGATGTCGGCGCAGCGCGCGGCCAGCGCCATCGCGCCCAGGCTTGCCGAAGAGGACTTCAGCGTGTGGGTCACGTGGCGGATGACGGTGTAGTCGGGGGTGGGCGCAGAGCGCGCGCGGGCGAGATCGGGAAGCAAGCGGTCCAATGAACTGGAAAAGGCCGCCACGACGCGCTCCAGCAGCTTATTGCCGCCGCTAGGGTCGAGCTCGCGCAGGCGTCTGATCGCCTCTTGATCGAGCAAGGCTGCGGAGGATGAAGCGGTCATGGGCGGCTAGGCACGGGGCATCCGCAAATGTAGCTTGGCGCAGGGGGGGCGGCGACGCGAAGAATTGCACAGATTTGCACGGCAGAACAGCTTGGTGCATCCCTCCGAAACGTGCGGAGGCGCTGCCTACAATGCCCTGTATGAACAGTCTCAGCGACGACAGCGCGCCATCGCGCCGCCTCGAACGGCGGCTCCCGATGCGGCTGGTGGCGGCGGGATTGGCCGGCGCCACGCTGTTGATGCTGGTGCTCGGCGGGCTGGTCGTGCTGGCCCTGATGCGCGTCTGGGGCGGCGAGGTGGGCCTGGTGCACGCCGCGCTGGTGCTGACGGCATTCTTCACTGGATTGATGGTGCTGGTCGCCGCGGCGCTGGGCTGGCATGCCGGCGTGCGGCTGACGCGCCAGCGCCTGGCTGAACCGCTGCGTGATGCGCGCCTGCAGGTGTTGATGCAGGCGCAGTTGCAGCGCGACTGGCTGTGGGCGACGGATGCCACACACCGGCTCGTGCGCTGGCAGGCGCCGCAGGGCGCGCCGTCGTCGAGCTGGGCCGGCGCCGGGCTCAGCACCCAGCTGCTGTGGGAACGATTTTCGGCTGCGGCACCGGCCGCCGAGCTGCGCGGTCGGCTGCATGCGCACCAGCCGTTTGCCGATCTCGAACTGGCCGCAGCGGAAGGCGAGCAGCACTGGTGCCTGCGCGGCCTGCCGTGGATCGATGCCCAGGGCCATTTCGCCGGCTACGTGGGCACGGCCCGGCCTCGCGAGGCTGCGGCGTTGCCGGCCGTTGTGTCCCCGGCGCCTGTCGCATCGGGGCCGGACCTGAATTCCGAGCATGAGTCCTTCAGCTACACCGTCTCGCACGACCTGCGCGCGCCGCTGCGCGTCGTCGAGGGCTTTGCCCGCATCCTGAAGGAGGACTACGGCAGTCGGCTGGATCGCGTCGGCAACGACCACCTCGACCGCGTCATGAGCGCGGCGGCACGCATGAACAGCATGATCGACGCGCTGCTGTCGCTCAGCCAGTTGTCCACGCGGCCGCTGGCCCGTCAGCCGGTCAACCTGTCGCAGCTGGCCGGCTACGTGATGGAGGAGCTGCGCCGCTCGGGACCGCCGCGCGAGCTGGTGCTGGACATCGAACCGGGCCTCACCGTGCAGGGCGACCCGACACTGCTGCGCATGGTGCTGGAGAACCTGCTGGGCAATGCCTGGAAGTACAGCGCCAAGGTGCCGTGCACCGAGATCCGTTTCGGCTGCGTGGAGCAGAACGGTCGGCGTGCCTTTGTCGTGTCCGACAACGGTGCCGGCTTCGACATGCGCTTCGCGGAGCGGCTGTTCGGCGTGTTCCAGCGGCTGCACAGCGCCAGCGATTTCCAGGGCACCGGCGTGGGCCTGGCGCTGGTGCGCCGCATCGTGCGCCGCCACGGTGGCGACATCTGGGCCGAGTCGGCGGTGGGTGAGGGTGCCCGCTTCTACTTCACGCTGGGGTGATGAGCCCCTCGTCCGGTCTCGCGCGCTGAACGCGGCGAGCCCGACCGGTCCACCAAGGGGACGGCGGTGCTTGCGGCATCGCCGGACGGGCCGGCTTGGGAGCGGCCCGCCGCGCGGTCCGCGTCAATGCTCGACGGCCGAGCCATTCTCAAGTCAGCGTGTACCCGGCCTGGCCAGCAGCTCGACAGCGTCCACGATGCGCCGGGCCTGCTCCGGCAGGCTGTGGCCATCTGCGGCGGCCAGGCTCATCAGCCGGGACAGCGCTTCGTCGCGCGGCAGCGAGTAGCGGTGCATCAGCACGCCGACGGCCACCGCCGTCGGATCCAGCTGGGCCGGCAGCTCCGAAGGCGGTTCGGCCGGTGCTGCTGGCGCCGCGGCAGGGGGGGGCGCTGCGGCGGCGTGGCTGCGCGCGAAAGCCGCCTCGACGGCCGGCACGATCTGAGAGATGTCGAGTGGCTTGACGAGGTAGGCCACGGCGCCCAGTTCCTTGACCTTGGCCACCGTCGCCTCGTCGGCGAAGGCCGACAGGAACATGAACGGTGTCTGCAGGTACTCGCGCAGGTAGGCCGCAACGTCGAAGCCGGTCAGGCCTTCCATGCGGATGTCGAGCAGTGCCAGCTCGGGGCGGTGCTCCCGTGCCAGCAGGATGGCGTCGTCGCCGTTGTCGGCGTCGATGACGTCGAAACCCGCCTGCGTGAGCCCGTAGCTCAGCGTCGCCAGTACCAGTCTGTCGTCGTCGACGACCAGGATCTTGCCCTTGCTCACCGCGCCCCTTCAGTCAAGAACTTGCTTTTGTGGCTGGATTGTGGACCACGCTGGGTGGAATCAGCTCCAGCCGACACACCACGTTCTCGTGGTGCTGTTCCAGACTGAGGATGGCACTGCGACGGGGCAGCAGCGCGCGCACCAGGCCGAGGCCTGACACGCCGCTGCGGATGTTCTGCAACGCGAAACCTTCGGGCAGCCGGCCCGGGTTGACAATTTCGACCGTCACGCCGGTCAGGTCGCACAGCAGCTGGCAGCGCACCTGCGCGCCGTCGCTGTGCTTGAGCGCATTGCCCAGCAGCTCGTTGAGGCTCAGCGCGATCGGGATCGCCTCGGCCTCAGGCAGGCACCAGTCCGCCATCAGCGCGCCGCCCTCGGCCGCTGTCGTCGTGATGCGGCCCTGCTGGCGCTGCACCGAGCCGACGATGGCGTCGAACACGCGCTTGAGCACCAGCGGGCCGCTGGCGCCGACCTGCAGGCCGTAGACCTGCGCGATGGCCTGCACCTGCCCGACCGCTTCCCTGAGCACCGGCGCCACCTCGGGCCGCCGTGCAGCGATCTGCTGCAGCAGGCCTGCGACGCCCTGCAGGTTGTTCTTGATGCGGTGGTGCACCTCCCGCACCAGCAGCTCGCGTTGCGAGATGGCCGCCTGCAGCCGTGCCTGCTCCGCGGCGCGCTGCTCGGTCACGTCGCTGGCCACCAGCAGCAGCAGCTCCGGCGCGTCGTCACCGCTGACGCCGGCCAGGTGCAGCAGCCGCGTGTCCCACATGCGGGCCGTCTGTCCGGTGGGCACGCGGTATTCGCGTTGCACGACGGTCAGCGAGGCCAGCGCTTCGCGCATGTCGGCCGCCACCTGCTCACCCTGTTCGGCGCCGAACAGTGCGGCCGGGCTGCCCCCGAGCAGTTGCGCCTCGCTGCGGCCGGCCATCGTCGCGGCGGTTTGGTTGAGCTTGACGATGCGCAGGCTCTGCGCTTCGTGCAGGCTGATGGCCAGCGGCGCGGCTTCGATGATGCGAGCCAGCGACGCCTGCGCTTGGCGGCTCTGTGCTTCGGCCTGGCGGCGCCGGTCGATGTCCAGCAACGCGTAAGTCAGCTGCTGCGTGACGAGGCCAGGGCCGTCCTCTCGGGGTGTCTGCACGGCGTTGCCGATGACCCAGAACTCCCGGCCGTCGCGCCCGCGCAACCGGCATTCGAAGACGTCGTGGCTTGGCTCGGCGCGGTGGAACGGGTGTTCGGATTCGCCCTCTGGTGCCAGGACACCCATGGGCTGGCCTCGCACGTCGTCCAGCTCGCAGCCGAACATGCGACGCGCCGAACGGTTCATCCATTCGATGCCCTCGGGGCCGACGGTGACGATGCCCACCAGCACGGAATCCAGCACGGTGCGCTCGCTCTCGGCGCGCAGCAGCAGTGCGTTCTCGGCCTGGGCCTGGGCGGTCACGTCCAGCGTGACGACCGACGTCGTCCGCCGGCCGCCGGCCAGCTGCCCGGGGGTCACGCGCGTCAGCAGCCAGCGCCGGCCCAGCTCGGGGTGGCGCACGGCATAGCGCACCTCGACCGGGTCGCCCTTCTTCAGCGCGCGCTGCAGGCGCTCGAACTCGGGCAGCGAGCCGGGCTCGACGATCTCGCGATGGATGCCCTGCAGCGAACCGATGGACTGCTTGGCCCCGGTCTTGAACGGCGACCCCTTGCGGTGGGCCTTCAGCCAGCCGGCCTCGGGCTGGAAGGTGGCCAGCCCCACGGCGGCGGTGTCCATCAGCGCCTCGAGCTGCTGGTGCGCGAGGTCGCGCTCGTGGAGCGTGCTGTGGTCTTCCAGGATGGCCAGCAGCAGCGACCGCCCGTGGTGGCGCCACAGACGCAACCGGGCCTGCAGCCAGCGCTGGCGACCCTGGGGGTCGACGAACTCGGCCTCGGTGACCAGCGGCGGGTCCTGCAGTCGTTGCGCGGCCAGCGCGGCCAGGGGCGCGCCGTGGTGCCAGCCGAGCAGCGCCTGAAGCAGATCGGGCAGGTCATTCAGGTGGCGCGGGCTGCCGGGGCTCAGCGCGTCGAAGGCGGCATTGCGCCGCAGCAGTGCGCCGCTGGCATCGGCCAGCACGGCGGGCAGCGGTGAGAGTGCCAGCCATTCGACCAGCGGCGGCTCGCCCGGGTCGGCCGGGCTCAACCGGGCGTGGAGCAGCCAGTTGGGGCGGTCGCGCACGAGCTGCAGCGTCGCGCGCTGCCCGTCGGCGAGTTTGAGCGGCGGCGCCGGCGGCGGCTGACGGCCGCTGTCCAGCGCGATGACGGCGTCGCGCAGCCAGGCCTCCAGCCGCATGCCAGCCGCGTGGCGCAGCAGCCGCCAGCCTTCGGCGGCGTCGGCCCCGAGCCATTCGCGGGCAGCGGGGTTGGCGCGCAGCGCGGACAGGTCGGCCCGCAGCGTCAGCACCGGGTCGCTGACAAGGTCCAGCAGCGCAGCGGAAGCGGGCGGGCCGAACATGGGTCAGCCGATGCGCGGATGTGGCGCGGCGGGCAAGGCCGACTGGGCTGTCCGGCGTCCAGCGATGGTCGGGCCGGGCGAGGGGCTGACGGTCATTCCAGCTGGGCCGCCTTGTGCAGGGCCCGCAGCACGCAGGCGTTGATCTCGGCGGCACCCACCATCAGCGCATCGGCGCGTTCGCGGTAGTCGAAGACGCTCTCGGCCTCGATGGCCTGTACCAGTTGCAGGTAGGGCAGGAAGGGGCCGGTCTCGTCCACCAGTGCCTGGCGCACACGCTCGGGCACGGGGATGCTCTGCAGCAGCTTCTCGAACGGGGCCTTCAGCATGTGGTCCAGCAGCGAGAACAGGCCGCAGATGAACATCTCGTCCTTCGTCTCGCGCTCCTGCATGCTGCCGGCGGCGAGCTCCTCCATCAGCACGCCGCGGCGCAGCGCGCCGTACATGATGGGCCGCATGCTGTGGTCATTGCTGGCGGTCGTCAGCAGCAGCGCCAGCCAGCGCTTCAGGCGCGCATAGCCCAGCAGCATGATCGCGTGGCGGAAGCTGGACACCTCGACTGGCAGGCCGAAGGCGGCGGAGTTCATGTAGCGCAGCAGCTTGAAGGCCAGGCTCGGGTCGCGCTTGAGCGTCTGCTCCAGCCGCTCGACGTCCTCTCCTTCGTCGACGCGGGACATCAGCTCGACGATGACCTGCAGGTCCGCGGCCACCTCCGCCTTGATGCCGGCCACCGGCTCGTACGGGCCGTCCATCGGCCAGCCGATGAAGCCCTGAGCGCCGGCGTTGAAGGCGGCATCTATGGCGTCGGCGCCACGCACGCCCGCGCAGATGGCCTGCATGCCAGCCGGTGCGGTCTGGCCCGGTTCCAGCACGACCTGCTTGAACACGGCCGCCACCGGTGAGGGCAGCGGCGCATTGGGCAGACCTTTGAGCAGCGCGCCGTGGCCGGCCCCCTTCAGTGCCGTGAGGGCATCTGAATGCGCCACGTCGGCGGCGAAGAAGGCGGGCACCTCGATCGTCGTCGGCTCAGCCGGCGGCTGCGCCAGCAGTGCCGCCAGCAGGGCTTCGCCCTGCGGGCTCAGCACGGCGCCCCCATTGGGAAAGGTCGCGCTCAGCGCCGCGAGCAGCTCGGCGTGGTCCGGCTTGGCATCGGCCCGCAGCGGCACCAGCGTGAGTCGCGTGCCGGTGACGGCACGCTGCCGGTCGATGACCGGGGCGTAGCCGAGGGCGATGCCGGGCAGGATGGCGTGGTCGAGGGCGGCTGGGATGTTGTCGGGCATGGCGCGGCGCGGGGCAGGCGATGAATATGGCAGTCTGCCATGAGCGCTGCCGCGCAGACGCCGCGATTCGTGACGAAACGCCGGCCGCCGCGTGTGCCACGCGCCGGCCCGCACCGTGGATCAGCCCTGGATGTACTGGAACAGCGACATGCGCTGAACGAGCGAGTAGGTTTTCAGGGCAGTGTCGTAGCCCGTCTGCTGGTTCTGGAACTCGGACAGACCCTGCACCATGTCGAGGTCCTCGGCGGCGCTCTTCTCCTCGGTGCTGTACTGCTTCAGCGCGGCCAGGCGGCCCTCCGTGCCATCGAGGTTGTTGAGCTTCTCGCCGACCTGGCTGCGGGCGTTCTGCAGGCTGCCCATGACGGCATCGAGGTCGCGCAGCCGGCCCGTGTTGCTCTGCTGGATCTGCGCGGCATTGCGCAAGGGCGTCTTCAGCTCGGCGATGGCGCGGTCCATCACATCGAAGACCTTCAGCGTGTTGGTCGACGGTGCGACGGAGAAGTTGTCGCCGTTGGCCGGTGCGCCGGACACGGTGACGCTGATGCCGTCGAACTGGATGGCCAGGCCCGACTTGTAATCTCCGCCGGCGACGCCTGCACCGGTGTCGGTGTTCGTGACGGCGTAGGTTTGCGTCGGCGCGGTGCCGGTGATGTCGATGCGGTAGTGCTGCCCGGTCACCCGGCCAGGGTCGGTGACGCGTCCCGAGTCGATCCAGCCCTTGGCAGGCTGGGTCGGGTCGATGCTGTTGGGTTGGGTGTCGGTCACGAAGCTGCCGTTGCCGCTGGCTGCCTGCTCCCAGACGCCGCGACCGTCCACCGTCAGCTGGAAGCTGTCGAGGTTGCCCGTCTGGATGTTGCCCGGGGTGCCCACGTAGGTGACGCCTCCGGCCTGGTCCAGGAACGGCGGGTTGGCCGAGCCTTGGCCGGAGAACAGGTAGCCGCCGGCGCCGTCGGGGCGGTTGGCGATGGCCAGCAGTTGGTCGCGCAGGCCCTGCAGCTTGTTGGCCAGGCCTTGCCGCTCGGCGTCGGAGTAGCTGGCGTTGCCGGCGGCGATCATCGTCTCGCGCGCCTGTTGCAGCAGCTCGTTGGCGTCGCCCAGTGCGGACTCGGCCAGCGTCATGCTGTTGCGGCTGGCTTCGAGCGCTCGCTGGTTGGCTTCCACGCGGCCGATGGAGGCGAGCGCCCGCTCGGCCCGTGCGGCACCGGTCGGGTCGTCGCTGGCCTTCTGCACGCGCTTGCCGGACGTCAGCTGGGACTGCTGCTCCTGCAGCGTCTGCTGGCGGCGCTGCAGGTTGGCGATGGAGGCGTCGTAGAGGTTGGCGGTGGACAGTCGCATGGGAATTACCTCTGGGCGATCTTCATCAGTTCATCGAACAGGCTTTGCGCGGTCTGCAGCACCTTGGCCGCGGCCTGGTAGGCCTGCTGGTACTGCATCAGCCGCGAGGCTTCTTCATCGAGATTGACGCCGGCCTGCCCGGAGCGGGTGGTCTCGGCGTCGCTGGCGACAGCAGTGGACACGCCAGACAGGTAGTTGGCGCTCTGCACGCGGGCGCCGACATCGCTCATCGACGCGGCATAGGCATCGTTGATCGTGGAGCCCGCCGTGACGCTGCCGTCGGGCAGCGTCTGACGGCCGACGAGCCCTTCAGACTGGATGTTCAGGAACGCTTTCGCGTTGCCGTTGTTCGTGCTGGTGTAGGCAGTGGGTGCCAGCGTGACGACGTCGCCGGTGCGCGGTACGCCGTTGCTGCGGAACTCGAACCCGAGGTCGATGCCGGCAGCGGGCTGGTTGCCGATGGGCTGGCCGGCGCTCCAGACGCCGTTCAGCACGCTGCCATCCGCCAGGGTCAGCGTGTACTGGAGGTTGTTGGCGTTGTTGGGATCCGGGTCCCCGAATGCCAGCGTGATGGGCGCCTTCGTTGCATCGAAGTTCTGGTTGACGGCATAGATGCTGTCGACCGTCAGGGTGCCCTTGTTGTCGACCGAGGCTGCCGCTGTCAGCGGCGACGCGGCGGCGATGCCGTTGGGGTTGTCGAGCACGCGACGCATCTCCACGGCCGCGGCACCGACGGGTTCGATGAGAAAGCTTTCACCGGCATTGGGGGCTGCCGGCGTGAAGCTCAGCTTGAAGCCATCGACGGTGTCGCCATCGTTGACGGTGCGCACCAGGCCATCAGACAGCCGTGTGAGCTGGTAGTTGCCGGCGACGCTGGAGGTGAGCTTGTAGCTGCTGGCCTGCAGCTGCGTGGCGTCGACGATGCTGGCCGCCACTCCGGTAGTGAAGCTGCCGTCCGGATTGCGGGCGTTGCTGGCCGCCGGCAGCACGCGCGGTATGGCGACGTTGAAGATCTGCGCGCCCTTGCCGGGCGGATTGGACAGGTCCAGCCCGAGCGCGTTCTGCTCGTTGACGCGCGTGCCGATGGCGCTGGCGAGCTGACCCAGCATGTTTTTCGCGTCCTGCAGGTCCTTGTTCTGGAATTGCAGCAGGGCGGAGATGGAGCCTCCGGTCAGCACGCTTTCGTCCAGCGGGCGGATCTGGCCGCTTTCGTTGAGCGAGACGACGGCGCGCAGCGAGTCGTAGGAGTCGGGCGAGACCTGCAGCGTCGACGCCTGGGCGCCCAGCACGAGGCGCTGGCCGCCGCCGATGAACACGCCGACGGTGTCGTCGTCGGCCGGCAGCGTCGTCACCGCGATGTGCTCGCTGAGCTGCGAGATGAGCTGCTCGCGCTGGTCCAGCAGGTCGTTGGGCGTGTGGCCGGTGCCGCGCGTCTTGGAGATCTGGTCGTTGACGTTGGCGATCTGCTGGGCGAGCTGGTTGACGATGGAGACGTTGGCCTTGAGATCGCTGACCACACCGGCCTGGAGGTCGTTGACCTGCTGCCCGGCATTGGAGAAGCGCACGGCCAGCTCGTTGGCGCGACCCAGCGCGACCTGGCGGGCCGACGGGTCGCTGGGTCGGCTGGCCACGTCGACCATCGCATTGAGGAACTGGCTGGCTGCGTAGCCCAGGCCGTCCGTGCCGGGCGGGAAGAGCTTCTCCATGCGGGAGAGCTGGTCGGCGCGCGTGCTGTCGGCAGACGCTGTCGCCTTGGTGGCGGCGGCTTCCTTCGTCAGGAAGTCGTTGTGCGAGCGCTCGACGGTCTTCACGTCGACGCCCTTGCCGAAGAAGCCGGCGCCGGTGAACTGGCCGGCGGAGGTGGTCAGCACGACGGACTGGCGCGAGTATCCGGGCGTGTTCGCGTTCGCGATGTTCTGCCCGATGGTCTGCAATGCCGCCTGGTTGGCGAACATCGCACGGGCGCCGAGGGAGAGCAGGCCTGCCATCGTTCAATCCGTCGTTATGCCAGCGTGCTCTGCACGCGCTGTGTCGTGCTGATCACCTTGGCCAGTTTCTCGGCGTAGGCCGGATCCGTCGCGTAGCCGGCCTGCTGCAGGCCGCGCGCGAATCCAGCGGCGTTGCCGTTCTGGGCCTGCGCGACGACCTTGGCGTAGCGCTCATTGCTGCTGATGACCTTGGCATAGTCCTTGAACGCCTCGTCGTAGCTGCCGTAGGCGCGGAACTTGGCCGTCACCTTGTGTGCCTGGCCATTGATGACCTCGGTCGTCTGCACGTCAACGGTCTTGCCGGTCCAGCCCGGCGTGGCCTTGATGCCGAAGACGTTGTAGCTTTTGGAGCCGTCGGCGCCGGTGATCTCACGCTTGCCCCAGCCGCTTTCGTGCGCGGCCTGCGCCACCATGAAGCTGGCCGGGATGCCGGTGGCCGCCGACGCGGCGCGGGCGGCGGCATCGTGCTTCTGGATGAAGCCCTGCACATGATTGGGAATGCCCTTGGTGGCGAGGGCCGGGAGCGCCTGTGCCAGCGTCGTCTGGCTGTTCTTCTTGATGTTCTCCGGAGACAGGTCCTGTACGCCCATCTGGCGCTGCAGCTGGCGCGTGATCGCGTCCGACAGACCGCCCGGCAGGCCGGTGAGCTTGCCGGCGAACTGCGTGTCCAGCATCTCGGTGCCGAGTTGCGTCGCGTTGTTGTCCAGCATGCCGCTGGACAGCGTGGACGCGCGCATGCTCTTCATGACCTCCTGCATGAAGAGCGACTCGAACTGCTTGGCCGTCTCTCGGACACTGCCCTTGGGATCGCGCGAGGCCTGGGCCTTGAGCTGGTCGAGGCTACCGAGGCTCTGGCCGGAGATGGACTGGAAGGACGAGGACATCTAAATCACCTCGAGTTCGGCATTCAGTGCGCCCGCGCTCTTCATGGCCTGCAGGATGGCGAGCAGATCCTGGGGTGTGGCGCCGAGCGAGTTCAGCGCCTTGACGACGTCCGACAGTCGCGCGCCGGCCGGCAGCTGGATGAGGCTGCCCGGCTCCTGGCGGATCGCGATGTCGGCCTTCTCGGCGACCGTTGTCTGGCCACCGGACAGCGCGTTGGGCTGGCTGATGATGGGCGTGGAGCTGATCGTGACCGACAGGCTGCCGTGCGCGACGGCACAGGACGACAGCGTGACCGCCTGGTTCATGACGATGGAGCCGGTGCGGGCGTTGATGACGACGCGTGCGGCCGGTGCGGCCTGGTCCACGGGCAGGTTTTCCAGGTCGGCGAGGAAGGCGACGCGGTCGTCGGGTGTGGTCGGCGCCTTCACGCGCACAACGCGGCCGTCCATGGCCTGGGCCACGCCGGCGCCTTTCGCCTGGTTGATTGCCTGCGCGACCGCGCGGGCGGTCGCGAAATCGCTGCTGTTGAGGTCGAACTGGATGAAGTCGCCGGTCGCGAGCGGTGTGGGGACCGAGCGCTCGACGAGCGCGCCCGCCGGGATGCGGCCGGCGCTCAGGTGATTGATCTGAACCTTGGAGCCGCCGGCCGAGGCACCCGCGCCGCCGACGACGAGGTTGCCCTGGGCGATGGCGTAGATCTGCCCATCGGCACCGCGCAGCGGGGTCGCAATCAGCGTGCCGCCGCGCAGGCTCTTGGCGTTACCGATGGAGGAGACGTTGATGTCCAGCTGTTGGCCGGGTTGGGCGAAGGGCGGCAACGAGGCCGTCACCATGACGGCGGCGATGTTGCGCGGCTGCATGGTCACGCCCTGGGGCAGCAGCACGCCGAACTGCTGCAGCATGGCCGTCAGGCTCTGGCCGGTGAAAGGCGCCTGGGTCGTCTGGTCCCCCGTGCCATCCAGGCCCACAACGAGGCCGTAACCCGTCAGCGGGTTGGAGCGCACGCCGGCGACGGCGGCCACTTCCTTGATGCGGACGGCATGGGCCACGGGCGCCAGGACGACGGCGAGGCTGAGGAGGAGGGCTTGGAGGTACTTCACTCGACCGATTCTGCGGAGGCTTGAGGCCGCCGAGCCGGCGAAAAGGGCCATCACCCCCCCGCTTTTCCAGGCTGCGGGCCGTGCCCGCGATGCGTGTGTTCAGGGAATGCCCGTGGATTCACCGTGCCGCAAGCTGCCGATCAGGTATGCGGCTTCTGGCGGTGCCATGCTGTCAATCCCTCTTCATACGAGCGCCCGGTCGTGGTGCGCGTCCGGGGTTCACAGGTGAGTCAGTCCGGCCTGGTAATTTCCCTGAAGTTCAGGGTAATTGCGGACGTTTGCGGGCAGATTACGGCCGCTAAACCCCCTCGGATTGCGGGGTGAGACAGGTTGCGGAATGTGTCGTTAGGTAAAGTTTTTTGTACCGACCCGTAACGCTTGCCGAATCCGCGCCCCATGCACCCGTTTTCCGAACCGCTGACCCTGGTTCATGTCGTGTTCTCGTCCCGCATCGCCGGTGGCGAGAGGCATTGCATCGATCTCGCCAACGCCCAGGCCGCCCTGGGCCATCGGGTGCATGTCATCGGCTCTGCCGGGTCGGCAGTGGCCACCGCGCTGGCGCCGGCGGTGTGCTTTCATGGCTTGCAGCTGCCCGTGCTGCGCGGCTGGCGGGTCGCCGCACTGGCACGTCGGCTCGGGGCGGACATTTGCCACGGCCATCTCGGCCCAGCCTGCAAGGCGGTCGCCCATGCCGGCAGCGCCACACGCATCGGCACGCTACACGTCGGCTACAAGACCCATCACCATGCGCAGCTCGATGGCCTCGTCTGCGTGAACCGTGCGCAGCTGGACGGCCTCGCGGCGGGCAGCCCGCGCGCCACCGTCATCTACAACTGGGCGCCGGAGCGCGATGTAGCAGCAGAGCGTCCGACCGACTTGCGCGACGAACTCGGCCTGACGGCCGGACAACTGCTGGTGGGCAGCGTCGGCCGGCTGCACCCGAGCAAGGGCATGGACCTGTTGATCGCCGCGTTCAAGGCCCATGCGCCGGCGGATGCGGTGCTGGCCATCCTCGGCGAAGGGGCCGAAGCGGGTCATCTCACGCAACTCGCCGCAGGTGATGGGCGCGTTCGCCTGCTGGGCTTCCGCAGCGATGTCGATGCGGCGCTGAAGGCGTTCGACCTGTTCGTGTCGCCCTCTCGCGAGGAAGCCTTCCCACTGGCCATCCTGGAGGCCATGCGCGCCGGGCGGCCGGTGGTGTCAACGGCGACGCAGGGCCCGCTGGAGATGCTGGCTGGCCAACCCGGTCGGCTCGTGCCGGTGGGGGATGTCGACGCGCTGGGTCTCGCCATCGCCGAGGAACTGGCGCGGTTGCGCCTGCTGCCGGCCGAAGCGCGTGCCGTCAACTACGCCACGGCGGCCTACGACCGCGCCAACGCCGTGGCCCGAACGCTGACCTTCTATCGCGAGGTCATGCGGGGCCGGGTGGCTGCGGCAGATGCCTTCGAGGACGAGGAAGAAGCGATCATCGCTTGATGTTCAAGCCTCCCCGCACCGACTTCTGGCAGGTCGGTATCGTTCCGTTGTCCGTCCAGGACGTCGATGCTCGCCAGCTGCAGGCGGTGCGTGACCACATCACCTGGCTGCCCGACGCCGGCCGCTGGCGCTACCTCGCCGATCCGTTCGGCCTCGTACGCGGCGACGCGCTGCACGTCTTCGTCGAGGCGTTCGACTACCGCATCAAGCGCGCCCACATCGAGCGCCACGAGTTCTCGCGCGACGGCCTGCGCTGGCGCGGCCAGGCAACGGTGCTGGAGCGGCCCTTCCACCTGTCCTACCCGCAGGTCTTCGAGCATGGCGGCGAGACCTGGATGGTTCCGGAAAGCCACCAGGCCGGCGAGGTCGCCCTTTACCGCGCCGTCGACGCCTCGCTGGACCGCTGGCAGCGCGAGACGGCGCTGCTGAGCGGCCTGCCTGGCGCGGATGCCAGCCTCGTCGAGCATGGCGGGCGCTGGTGGATGTTCTACACGCTGGTCGGCCCCAAGGCCCGCGACCAGCGGGAGCTGCACGCGGCTCACGCGCCGACGCTGACCGGCCCGTGGACGCCGCTGGCCGGCAACCCGGTGCGCGTCAGCCGCGACGGTGCCCGTCCGGCGGGGCGTCCCTTCGTCGACCGCGACGGCGTGCTCGCGTTGCCCGTGCAGGACAGCTCGACCGGCTACGGCGGAGCGACGCGGCTGCTGCGCTTCCCGGTGCTGACGCCCGAGCGCGTGGACATCTTGGCCGGCACCGAGCGGCTGACCGGCGACCTGGCCAGTGCCACGCACACCGCCGGACTGCACACGCTCAACGGCTGCGGCGATGGTCTCGCTCTCATCGACGTGAAGCGCATCGACCGTTCGCGCGAAAAGCAGTGGCTGGATCTGAAGCGGCGTTGGAGGCGGTTGACGAGCCGCTGACGCCAGAAACCATAGCCCAGCCGTCCGGCCGGGCGCGTGCTAGCGTCGCCAGCCATGGACACATCGCTCGCCGACCGCATCGATGCCGCCGCCGCGGTCCTGGAGGCCGAGGTCATTGCCTGGCGGCGGGATATCCACCAGCATCCGGAGCTTGGCAACCGCGAGTTCCGCACGGCCAGCCTCGTGGCCGAGCACCTGCGCAGCCTTGGGTTCGACGAGGTCAGGACGGGTGTGGCCCACACCGGCGTGGTGGGTCTGCTCAGGGGCGGCAAGCCCGGCGGTGTCGTGGCGCTGCGGGCCGACATGGACGCCTTGCCCGTCAAGGAGGAGCTGGACCTGCCGTTCGCGTCCAAGGCCCGCGCCATGTGGAATGGCGAGGAGGTCGGTGTCATGCATGCCTGCGGCCACGACTGCCATGTTGCCATCCTGATGGGCGTGGCCAGCATCCTGGCCGGTCTGCGCGATCAGATCCCCGGCACCGTGAAGTTCATCTTCCAGCCGGCCGAAGAAATGCCGCCCGAGGGCGAGGAGGGCGGCGCGGCGTTGATGATCCAGGAGGGCGCGCTGGAGAACCCGACGCCCGGCGCGATCTTCGGCCTGCATGTCACGTCGCGTCAGCCGGTGGGCGTCATCGGCTATCGGCCGGGGCCGACGATGGCGAGTTCCGACAAGCTGAAGATCACCGTGCACGGCAAGCAGACGCATGGCGCGGCGCCGTGGCTGGGTGTGGACCCCATCGTCACGTCCGCGCAGATCGTGCTGGGCCTGCAGACCATCGTCAGCCGCACGCTGGACCTGAACCGCGAGCCGGCAGTCGTCACCATCGGCGCCATCAAGGGCGGCGTGCGCGAGAACATCATCCCCGACTCGGTCGAGATGCGCGGCACGATCCGCAGCTTCGACGAGGGCATGCGCGACGCCATCCACGAGCGCATCACGACGCTGGCCGAGGGCATCTCGTCGGCGTCGCGGGCCACCTGCAAGGTCTGCATCACAAAGAACTACCCGGTCACCCTCAACGACCCGGTGCTCACCGCACAGATGGTGCCGACACTGACCCGCGTGGCCAGCACTGGCCCGCGGCCCATGGGCATCGAGGTCGTGCCCAAGGCGACAGGCGCGGAGGACTTCTCGTTCTTCCAGCGACTGATCCCGGGGCTGTTCTTCTTCGTCGGCGTCACGCCGCCGGACATCGAGCCGAGCAAGGCCTATTCCAACCACTCGCCGCGATTCGTCGTTGATGAACGCGGACTGGAGGTGGGTGTGCGGGCGCTGGCCCACCTGGCGGTTGATTACCTGGGGTCGATCAAGGGGTGAATGGCTTCTGCCATGCGCGGCCGGCGCTTGTCGCAGGCAGGCTTTTGGTCACAGCAAGTTGTCCAGCCTGTCAGCCCGCCGTCCACAAAGCTGACGAGCTCTCGGCCACGGCATGTGGGTTGATGATGTGAGCGAAATGGTGGCCAGCTAACTTGTCAATACGGACCGGCGCCGGGTGGTGCTGGACGCGTTGATCCAGGAGAGCTTGTCATGTCCGATTGTTCCAACGACTCGGGAGCGCACCGCGTTGCCGCCTATCTCGACGCGCTACGACGCCATGCCGATAGGCACGCCGGCATCGTTGCGAATCCGCTTGCAGCCGATTCGACCTTCACCACCCACGTGAAGGCGCTGGACGCGTATGCCGAGGCTTTCGCCAAGGCTCGCCAGAGCTTGCGCGCGGGACTCGGCTTGAAGGCCGACGCGCGTGAAGCGCTTGATGGCCTCTGGCGGGCGGTGAGCCAGAGCGAGGTGCTCGTCCACGTTGCGGATTGGCATGCGCAGGCCGGTCTGCGCAGCGGCGAACCCAGCCCGGCGTTGTTGCAGGCAGCATTCCCGAATCATGTCGGTCCAACGCGGCAGTGGCTGGGTGTGACTGGGCCATTCGGGATCACGGCGTTGCGGCCGATGCCCGGCAACGGGGGCGATTCGGGCGACGGCGGTGGCGGTGGCGGTGGCGGTGGCGCTAACGATGGCGGTCCCGCGCCTGCGCCCGCGCCGGCACCGCCGCCGCCTGCGCCGCATTCGCCGCCGCCCATGCGCATCATGACCGTGGCACCGTACGAGCGGGCGTATCCCGACTCAGCCACCTCGGGCGTCGCTGATCTGCACGTGCAGCCATCGGCCACCGTCAGTGACGGTAGGCTGAGCTTGGCGTCCTCGGCTTTTGCGCCGGTGTTCGCTGGCGGCGGCACCGACTCACGGGCACTGCTCGGCACCACGATGAAATGGCCCGAGGGTTATGCGCAGCTTTCGATGACGGCCACGATCCGGCTCGACCAGGCATATCTCTGGTCGCTCACCGTTCTCGGTGGTGCGACGGCGAGTGCCGAATTGCTGATGACGGCCAGCCTCTCGATCGGCGGCGACTACGCCCGGAGCTGGCCGCTGGGCGCCGCCGTGGCGCCAGCCATCTGGCACACCGAGTTGAACGTGCCAGGCACCTTCACGGTCCGCATTGACGGCATCATGCTCAACGGGCTGGCTGGCGAGGTGGATGTGCGCGCCGGTATTCACGACAACACAGCAGCGGTGGGCGTCGTGGGGTCGTCAGCGGCGTTGACCATGCTGTCTGGCCAGCTCACATCAATCCAGCTTGATCTGTCCTGATGTCGTTGGGCGCACCGCTCGCGAGCGGTGCTGCAGGCGTGACCGATGTGCGCTGTGCCGCGGGCACTCGCGAGCGCCCACGATGGCGCGTTCAACTCGGCGCGATGTTCAGGAAGAACCGTGACAGCCAACCCACGGCATGCGCATCGGCCGTGGCACCGCGACCTCGCTGCTCGATGCGGACGTTGGCGACGGACGTTGATGGCACCGCATTGCCCTGACCGATCATGCGCGGGTCGACCTGGCCGGAGAATCGCAGCACATCCACGTTGTGGTTCACGCCGATCTGTTTCTCGCCGCTGATCATCAGGTGCCCGTTGGGCAGCACGCCGGTGACGACGGCCGTGATGGCGCCGGTGAACTCGTTGGTGTTCTGGTTGCTTCCCTTGCCCTTGTTGTCGTTGGCCGATGTGGCGCCGGCGCTTGCGCGACCGAAGGAGTTGGGTGCGATGCCGGGCAGGGCCGTCACGCCAGCCGACAGCGTGCCGCTCTTGCTGAGCTCGCTCGTGCTGGTCTGCGTGGCCGAGACCTTCTCGGTGATGTTGATCGTCAGCGTGTCGCCCACCAGCCGCGCACGATGGTCTTCGAACAGCGGGCGGTAGTTGGCGGCCTGGTAGATCGAGCCGTTGGTAGGCGCCAGCGGCTGCACAGGCGGCAAATTGACGACCGGCGTGGCGGCCATCTCGACATGCGGCTCCGGATAGGGCGTGGCGCAGCCGGCGAGCAGGGCGGGCAGGGCGACGACAGCGACGAGTTTCTTCATGGCGGCACCCTTCAAATCTGGGCCAGCTTCTGCAGCATCTGGTCGGAGGTCTGAACGGCCTTGGAGTTCAGTTCGTAGGCCCGCTGCGTCTGGATCATCTGCACCAGCTCCTCGACGACATTGACGTTGGACGTCTCGACGAAACCCTGCTGCAGCGCGCCCATGCCGTTGTTGTTGGGCGCGCCGGTGTTGGGCGTGCCGCTGGCGGCCGTCTCGGCGAACAGGTTCTGGCCCTTCGGATCGAGGCCGGCCGGGTTCACGAAGTTGGCGAGCTGGATCTGGCCCACGGTTTGCGGCGTGGCCTGGCCCGGCAACGTGACGCTGACGGTGCCGTCGGCGCCGATGGTCAGGCTCTGCGCGTTCTGCGGGATCGTGATGCCGGGCAGCACGGTGTAGCCGTTGCTCGTCACCATCTGGCCGTTGGCATTGAGCTGGAAGCTGCCGTCGCGCGTGTACGCGTTCGTGCCGTCGGGCATCTGAATCTGGAAGAAGCCGTCGCCCTTGATGGCCAGGTCCAGGTTGTTGCTCGTCTGCTGCAGGTTGCCCTGCGTGTAGATGCGCGCCGTGGCCACGGGCCGCACACCCAGGCCCACCTGCAGGCCGGTGGGCAGCGTCGTTTGCTCGGTGCTGTTGGCGCCGGCCTGGCGCATGTTCTGGTAGATCAGGTCCTCGAAGACGGCGTGCGAGCGCTTGTAGCCGTTGGTCGCGACGTTGGCGAGGTTGTTGGAGATGTTGTCCAGCTGGGTCTGCTGGGCTTCCATGCCGGTCTTGGCAATCCACAGGGAACGCATCATGGCGGGGCCTCTTTACTGACTGCCAAGCAACTTGGCGGATTGCTGCCCCTGCGTCTGGGCGATCTGCATCAGCTTCATCTGCTGCTCGAATTGGCGGCCTGCGGCGATCATGGCGACCATCGTCTCGACGGGACTGACGTTGGAGCCTTCCAGCGCACCGTCTTGCAGCCGGGCGGCGGGGTCGGCGGGCAGGTCGCCGTCGGCGGCGCGGAACAGTCCGTCGTCGCCGCGCGTGAGCTGCGTCGTGGCTTCGGGGGTGACGAGCTTGAGCCGGCCGATCGTCGTGGGGCGCTGGTTGGGGGCCTTGGCGCTGATGGTGCCGTCGCTGCCGATTCCCAGCTCGCTGTTGGGCGGCACGTTGATGGGGCCACCATCACCCAGCACCGGCATGCCGTTGCGCATGACGAGCACGCCTTCGGCATTGACGTCCAGCGAGCCGGCACGGGTGTAGGCCTCGGTACCGTCGTTGGCCTGCACGGCCAGCCAGGCCTTGCCCTGCATGGCCACGTCGAGGTTGCGCCCGGTCGGTGTCAGCGGCCCGGGCGCGTCGTTGTAGCCGATCGTCGTCTCCAGCGCGAAGGCGCGCGTGGAGGCGCCGTCGCCACGTACGGGCACGGCGCGAAAGGCCTGCAGCTCCGCGCGGAAGCCGTTCGTCGAGACGTTGGCGAGGTTGTGAGACAGCACATCCTGCCGTTGCATGGCGGCTTTCGCGCCGGCCATCGAGAGGTAGATCATGCGGTCCATCGCGCGTCCTCAGCCGTCGTTGCGATCAGCGCAGGTTCACGATCGTCTGCAGGACCTGGTCCTGCGTTTTGATCGTCTGCGCATTGGCCTGGTAGGCGCGTTGGGCCGTCACCATGTTGACCAGCTCGGCGGTCAGGTCGACGTTGCTCTCCTCCAGTGCGCCGGACTGCAGTGCGCCCATGTTGCCGTCGCCCGGCACGCCCACGACGGCGTCACCGGACGCGACAGTACGCACCCAGACGTTGCCACCCAGGGGCTGCAGGCCCTGCGGGTTGCGGAAGCTGGCCAGCTCGACCTGGCCGGCCGGCTTGCTCTGGCCGTTGGAGTAGCGGGCCAGGACGGTGCCGTTGTTGGCGACCTGGATGCCCGTCAGCTGGCCCGGCGCATAGCCGTCCTGGGTCAGGCTGGTCACTGAGAAGCTGCTGCCGTTCTCGGTGGCGCCGGTGAGGTCGAGCTGGATGCCCGGGATGTCCAGCGTCGGGTTGCCACGCGTGCTGGTGCCGGCCGGCACGTCCATCGTGATCGACGCCGGCGGGTTGCCGCCGATGTCGATCGGCGAGCCGCCGGTGGGCGGGAAGGTGATGACGGTGTACGGTGCCGTCGGGTTGCCGTTCTCGTCGGGCGCGGTGCTCTCGAACGGTGTGCCGTTGGCGGTGGCGTAGACGTTCCACGTATCGCTGCCGTCGTCGGCCGTGGCGGCCTTCTGGAAGTAGAACGTCACCGCCACTTCCTGGCCCTTGGCGTCGTACACCGTCATGGAGGTGGCGTTGTTGTAGGTCGTGCTGTCCTTCAGGTCCATGCCGGTGCCGGTGCCGCCGTCAGGGGCAGTGGTCTTCAGCCTCGAGTCGAGGTTGAATTCGACCTTCACCTTCGTGGTCACCGCGGGCGGAATGCCGCCTGTGGGCAACTGCAACGGTTGCGCCGTGCCCGGCTGGATGACGCCGGCACCGTTGGCCGGGTATCCCATCAACTTGAGGCCGTCGTTGTTGACGACGAAGCCGTCCTTGCTCACCTTGAACTGGCCATTGCGCGTATAGCGCGTAGGGTTCACGCCGTCGCTGACCTGAAAGAAGCCGCCGCCGTTGATGGCCAGGTCCATCGGGTTCTCGGTCGTCGAGATGTTGCCCTGCGTGAACTGCTGTGCCACCGACTGCAGCTGCGTGCCGATACCGATCTGGTTCTGCCCCGCGCCGTTCAGCGCGGAGGCGTACATGTCGGCGAACTCCGCCCGCGAGGACTTGGCCCCGTACGTCCCGGAGTTGGCGATGTTGTTGCCGATGACGTCGAGGTTCTTAGACGCGGCGTTGAGTCCGGAGAGGCCTTGCTGGAATGCCATGGGAGGGTCCTTGCTGTCGTGCGGAGCCGGGAGGCGGTTTCAGTTGACGGCCGAGACGGACGTGTAGTCCACCGGGCCGAGTCGTTCGAGCTTGAGCTTGAGGGTGCCGCCCTCGCTGTAGACGGCATCGACCTTGTCGTAGGCATAGGTCGTCGACGCCACAGCGGCGGTGCCGTTGGTGGCGGTTATGCGGTACTTGACCTCGCTGCCCTCTGCGGCGAGCTTGCCGGCGTTCCACGTGAACGTCTGCCGGCCCTGGCCCTGGGCGCCCAGCTGCTGGGTGTCGATGACCGCGCCGGCGCCGTTGAGGACCTCCAGCTTGACGGTCTTGGCGGCGCTGTCGAGCTCGTAGCTGGCTTCGGCGATGCCATTGACGACTTGGATCTTGTCGCTCGGCACGCTGACCTCCCGGCCCACCAGCGAGATGGACTGCAGCGCCTGCATCTGGCCGAGCTGTGAGCCCAGGCCCTTGATGCTGGTGTCCAGCGTCGACAGGCTCGTCACCTGCTGGATCTGCGCCATCTGGCTTGTCACCTGCGCGTTATCCATCGGGTTGAGCGGGTCCTGGTTGTTCATCTGCGCGACGAGCAGCTTCAGGAAGCGGTCCTGCGTGTCGGCGGCGTTCTTCGTCGACGTGACGTTGCCGCTCGTCGAGCTGCTCGTGCCGTTGAGTGCGGTGAGGTCCATGGGGTGGCGTTCCGTTCAGCGGTCAGGACTGGCCGAGTTGCAGGGTCTTGAGCAGCAGGCTCTTGGCCGTGCTCATGACTTCGATGTTGTTCTGGTAGGAGCGCGACGCCGAGATCATGTTGACCATCTCCTCCACCGGGTTCACGTTGGAGTAGGTCACGTAGCCGTCGGCGTCCGCCTGCGGGTGCTTGGGGTCCAGCACGCGACGCCCGGGGGTCTGGTCCTCGGTGATGTTGGTCACACGCACGCCGGCGTTGCCGCCGTCGTTGCCCGCGCCCATCAGCGTGGTCTGGAAGACAACCTGGCGCGCTTTGTAGGGCTGGCCGTCCGGGCCAGCCACGGTGTCGGCATTGGCCAGGTTGCTGGCCACCACGTTCAGCCGTTGGCTCTGCGCGCTGACCGCGCTGCCGGCGACGTTGAAGATCTGGAACATCGACATGGCGGCCTACTCCTCGCTCAGCCCTGCGTGTGCGACTTCATCGCGTCCAGCGTCGTGCGCACGGCGCCGTTGATGAAGCGCAGCGTCGCCTCGTACTTCACCGAGTTGTCGGCAAAGCTCGCGCGTTCTCGGTCCATGTCGACGCCGTTGCTATCGAGGCTGGTCTGCGCCTGCAGCGCGTATTCCTTGCCGCTTTCGCCGCGCGCGCCCGCCAGCGGCGCGATGTGGGCGCGCTGCGTGGTGGCCATCGCGCCCGGGGTACCGACCTCGCCGGTCGCCTCGCGCAGCGCCCGTGCGAAATCGATGTCGCGGGCCTGGTAGCCCGGCGTGTCGGCGTTGGCGATGTTGCTGGCGAGCAGGCGCTGGCGCTCCGCCCTGAGCGTGAGCGCTTGGGTCTGGAAATTCAGCGTGTCGGTCAGTCGGTTCAGCATCGTGTGCCCCTCGAAGATGCACAGCCGGGGCGGCTCTTTGGGGCGAATTGTCTGGACCGGCCCCGAAAACATGAGCGGGATTAGCGGGGCCAAAGCCGCTCAATTCCGCCCTCGTGCGTGCCGGGCCGGTCCCTAGAGTGACGGCCATGCTCCGTGCCACCCTGCTCCTTGCCTGCCTGCTCGCTACGCTGCCGGCGCGCGCCCAGACCGCGCTCGATCCGGCGCTGTTGGCACGCGTGCGCGCGCTGGCCGAGACGGCGGCCCGTGCCGCCGCGCCGGCGGGCACGCGCGTCGTCGTGGAAGTGGGCACGCTGGACGCACGCCTGCGGCTGGCGCCCTGCCAGCAGGTCCAGCCCTATCTGCCGCCCGGCCTCGCGATGTGGGGCAAGACCCGCATCGGCCTGCGCTGCATGGAGGGGACGGCGCGCTGGAACGTGACAGTGCCGGTGCGGGTCGCCGTCTTCGGCCGCGCCGTCGTGGCAGCCGGCCCGTTGCCGGCTGGCGTGAATTTGTCTCAAGAGTTGCTCGCGGCCGCCGATATCGACATCGCGGCCGAACCTGGCGCCGTCTTCACCGACCCCGCGCAGTTGCTGGGCCGCGTGCTGGCCCGTCCCGTGGCGGCGGCCGAGGCCGTGCGCGCGCCGTCACTCAAGTCTCGCCAGTGGTTTGCCGCCGGCGAGACGGTGCAGGTGCATGCCGTGGGCGAGGGATTTTCGGTCGCGGCCGAGGCCCAGGCGCTGAGTGCCGGGCTGGAGGGCCAGGAGGTGCGCGTTCGGTTCGAGAGTGGCCGCGTGGCCAGCGGTCGGGCCGTGGGCGAACGCCGCGTGGAGCTGACGCTGTGAGCAAAGCGCCACGAACCGCCGAAATGGACGGCAAAAACCCGCCAAATCCCGCTCAAGAATGGCGGCTGGGCACCGATACAGGAGGAAACTCCCCCTGCAATGCCCCGGCGGGGTCCGCCCCGCACCCTGGAGAAGCCCATGAAGATCGGTAACAGCCCTGAAGGAAGCGCCAGCCCGCCCAAGGCCGAGCGCGCCACCTCGCCGCGCAAGCCCGAGGCCACGGCGACGACCGCACCTCAGCAGGCGGCCAAGGCCAGCGCGCCGACGCCCAGCGCCCAGGTCGAGATTTCCAGCGCCGCTAAGCTGGCCGCCGGCGCCCAGGGCGAGGATGGCAGCTTCGATGCCGCCAAGGTGCAGCGCATCTCCCAAGCCATCAGTGAGGGCAAGTTCACGGTCAACGCCCGCGCGATCGCCGACAAGCTGGTCGCCAATGCGCAAGAATTGCTGAACGCGCGCGCCAACAAGCACTGAACCCCATGACCGTCCCGTCCACCCCCCTGAGTGCCGAACTTGAGCGGCCGCTGCTGGCCGTCGAGGCGACTCTGAATCAGCTCGGCGACGCGCTCGCCCGGCGCGATGCTGCCGCCATCGAGCAACATGCGGCCGAATTGCACCAGCACCTGGCCCAGGCGGTGCAGAGCTTCAGCGAAGCTGCTCGCACCGGCAGCGTGCCGGCAGCGCTGCGCAGCCGCTTGGTGCGTGCCGGCGGCCTGCTGGCCGCACAGCGCGAGGCGCTGGCGCGCGGCAATGCGTCGCTGGACCGGGCGCTGGACGTGCTGATCCCCAGCGAGCCCACCGGCCTCTACGGCGCCGGTGGCAAGGCCGAACGTCGCAGCCTCGGCGGCGGCAGCTACACCGCCTGAGCTGCCCGCCCTTCGTACAAAGGCCACCTTGCGAGGTGGCTTTTTGCTGTCCGGTTGTCTTGCGAGAAGGCCTCAGAAGGGCAGGCTCAGGTAGTAGCGCCCCAGCTCGGTCAGCTGGCCGTTGGCGCCCAGCAGGCTCGTGAAGTGCATGTCGTTGTTCCAGCGTCCGGTGAACCAGGCATAGCGGATCACATCGGTACGGCCTTCACAGACCTTCACCATGTCGGCCATCTGCACCTTCTGCTTGTCCACCGAGTCGATCTGCGCGGCGCCGTCGCCGGTGTGCCAGTTCGCCATCTCGGTCACCCAGAAGGGCTTGCCGTACTTCGTCAGGCGGTCGAGCTGATCCTTCAGGCCGTAGTCGTACCAGTGGAACGCGAGGGCGTCGATCTGCGGGGCGCGACCGCCGTTGGCCGCGGCGTAAGCGGCCAGGAAGGCGTCAAGCCAGACGACCGGGTCGGCATAGCCCGCCATCGTGCCCCACGTGACAGCCGGGCCGACGAGCTTCACGCCGGTCTTCTTCGCCACGGCCTCGTACTGTGGCCACAGCTGGGCGGCGGCCTGGGGCGTCAGGTTCGCCTGGTCGGTGAGGTTGGGTTCGTTGAGCAGCAGCAGGTACTTGATGCCCGGGTTGGCGGCAAGGAAAGCCTCGATGTCGGCTGCCGTGAATTCGCGCCACAGCATGGGCACGAAATCCATGCCGTAGCGCTGACCGTAGTCGGTGGGTACGCCCTGGTTGGGCTTCTGGCCCCAGTCGTACCACCAGCTGACGCCCGGCGCGAGGGCCTGCAGGTCGTCCGCCGTGGCCAGGTCGTAGGCGATGCCGCGCTTGGCGCTCTTGGTGGCTGGCGCCGGCGCAGCGGGCGTGGAGGGGGCCGGCGCGGCGACGGGAGGCGCCGCCGCCGTGTCGCCACTGCCACCCCCACCGCCGCAGGCCGACAGGCCCGCTGCCGCCAGTGAGGAGAGGGCGCTGGCCAGGAGCTGGCGGCGGCGCAGATGATCGGAGAAGGCGGGCATCGGCTTCACAGCGACTTCAGGAAGGCCAGCAGCGCGTCGCGGTCGGCCTTGGACAGCGCCTCAAAGCGCTGGCGGCTGGTGGTGGCCTCGCCACCGTGCCACAGGATGGCCTCGGTCAACGTGCGGGCGCGGCCATCGTGCAGGTAGCCCACCTTGCCGGCGCCGCCGGCCACGCGCTCGGTGTAGCCGATGCCCCAGAGCGCCGAGGTGCGCCACATGGTGCCGCTCGCCTGGCCTTCGACGAAACCGTCTGCCAGGTCCGGGCCCATGTCATGCAGCAGCAGGTCCGTGTAGGGCTTGATGAGCTGGTTGCGCAGCTCGGCGAACTCCGAGCCGTTGCCCGTCTTCATCGAGGCCACATGGCAGGCGGTGCAGCGGTTGGCCTGGAACACCTGCGCGCCAGTGGCCACCTGGGCGGGATTGACGTCCAGGTCGGGCAGCGGCGTGACGCCCTTCGGGAAGCCACTGGCCACGCTGCGCTGCGCCGGCACGGCGAGCAGCGCGAGGTAGCGGCTGATCAGCGTCAGGTCATCCTCTGACAGACCTTTCTCCACCTTGGACGGCGTGCACTTGCCCGACAGGCAGTCGCGGTTCGGATAGACAGGGCTCGTGACGGACATGTCCTGCAGCGCGGCGGCCGCGGCCTGGTGGCGCAGGCTCACCTTGGAGGCCTTCCAGCCATAACGGCCCAGACGCACGGCGCCCGTCTCGGGGTCGAACACGAAGTTGGCGATGCCCTTCACACCGTCGGCGTCGGGCGTGGGGCGCACGCGGGCGAGGATGTCGGCGTCGGACACAGCCTCCAGCAGTCCCATGCCGATCATCGGCTGGGCGCTACGCAGCGAGAACGCGGCCGGTGTGGGGCCGTCGAAGGCCACACGCGGCTTGCTGAGCTCGACGGTGGTGCCGTCCGCCAGTTTCACGGTGTGCACGTCGAAGCTAGCAACGCGCACGCTGGTGCCCCAGTCCTGTAGCGCGCCGGTGGCCATCGAGCGGGCGTTCATCTGCGCGGCCACGCCATAGACCGGGTGTGGAATCTGCCGGCCGTTGGCGTCCAGCGCCGCGGTACGCACGCCCATGGTGTCGAGCCGCTGGTTGATGGCGACCGGTGCGAGGCTGCGGCCATTGCCGATGTGGCAGGAGAAGCAGGTGGACTGGTTGAAACGCGGGCCCTGCAGCTGCACGGCTGCGGTGTTCCTGTCGTTGCCCGGCTCGTTGTGGTCACCCGTCCACATGTGCGTGTGGATCCAGCGGCGGCCTTCGACGAAGCGCTGCATGTTCTGCATACCGATCTGGTTGTTCGGCTGCTGGAACATGAAGGCGCCGTTGTCCGCGTAGTCGTAGGACACCGAGCCGGTGCCGCCCTGCAGCGTCTCCTCGGGCAGCGGCGCGTTCATCAGGCGCGGCTGCACGCCGTACCAGGGACGCAGGCCGGTGCCGACGACATAGGTCACGTCGTTGGTGTAGTAGCGCACGGCGCCGCTGTCGCCGATGGCATCCATTGCCGCGCGGGTCGAGAAGAACGAGCCGGTGAACTCGATGGCGTCGCCGGCCTTCAGCGCGCGCGAGGCGATGGTCTTGCCGTTGGGCACCATGACGCCATCGGCGTTGGCCGACAGGTCGCGGTAGGCCGGCACGTTGTCCAGCACGACGCTGCAGCCATCATTGGCGCCCTTGACGCCGTTGTAGCCGCTGTTCGGCGTGAGCAGTGTGTTCTGCGGTGGCTTGGGCACGACCGGGCAGGCGGCCACATCCTTGAAGCCGGCGGTGTAGGTGGAGTCGTCCAGCAGGTCGCCCGGGGACATCCAGCCGTAGCCGGTCACGCCCGGCTCGTCGAAGCGGCGGAAGAAGGAATGGCCGCCGCCCTTCTGTGCCTGCTGGAAGTATTGATTGACGACGATCGTCGGCTTGGTGACACCGGCGACCCGGCTGTTGTCGATGAACTCGACACCCCAGGTGCGGTTCTTGAAGTAGTTCGCGACAAAGTTCAGGTAAGCGCCCGGGCCCTTGTCCTGCGGCTTGCCGGCGGCGTCAACCGTGTCGTTGACGCCGAAGCCGATCTCGTTCCAGTCCTCGCCGCGCTCGCGGCCATGGCGGGAGCGGCCCATCATGCCGAAGCGCGTGACGAGCGTGCCGTCGGGCAGCGTGAACTGCACCGTCTCCAGCGGGGGCTGCACCGCCGGGGCGGGCGCCAGCGCGGCGCCGTCGGTGGGGAAGGGCACCGTGGCGGTGCTCATCGTGGGCAGCGAGTTGTCGCTGCCGGGCGACTTGAACGTGACCTCGAACAGCGAATAGCCGTACTGCGTGGCCCGCGCGACGCCTTGCAGCCGCACATAGCGCACATTGGCGTTGAGGTTGAAGAACTCCTCGGTGCCGCCCTTGCCGCCGGTCACGTAGCGGATCTGGTACCAGGTCTTGCCGTCGTCGGACCCCTGTAGCGCGTATTCCTTGCCGTAGGCGTTCTCCCAGGTCAGGCTCAGGTAGCCCAACGCGGTCTTTGCGCCAAAGTCGAACTGGATCCACGCTGCATCGTCCTGCGCACTGGACCAGCGGGTGCCGGCATTGCCGTCGATGGCAAGGCTGGCGGTATTGGCGCCCTCGACGGCTGACGACGTCGCCGCCACCACGCGTACGGGTGCGCCCGGCTTGCTGATGTCGGTGCCGTCGGGCAGCTGCAGCGCTGCAGGCAGGTGTGGCGTCGCGGTCGTTGAGCCGCCGGGCAGATCGACGGGCGTGCTCGCCGGCGGCAGTTCCAGCACCGGCTCGGGAGCCTGCGGAGATGACGCTGGCGCGGAAGCCACGGGGGCCGGGGCCGCAGGCTGGCTGCTTGCCGGTGGCGTCGTGCTGTCTGCCGATCCGCCGCCGCCACCACCGCCACAGGCGGTGTTGAGTGCGGCGGCCAGCAGCGCGAGGGCCAGCGTGGTGGGGGCCAGACGCAGGGGAGCGCCGGGCAAGTCGAGGGTCTTTCTCATGTTCCGCTCAGGAGGTCGGTCACCACGCCCCCCGGGACGGTCGCAGCAGACGGCCCCGGTGCTTGTGGCACCGGAGATGTCAACCGCATTAGGGATGGTGTCGGCGGGCCGGATGTGGCCGCCTTCTGCGCGTCACACGATACGTCGTGCCCGGGTTACAAATCTGCAACCGAGGCAACAGTCAGCGCCCGATGCGGCGCTACCGCGGCGTGTTCAGCGGGTGGCTGCCTGGCGCACCTTGTCAAGGTAGGTGTGGCCGTCGGGCGGCAGGCCGCTGCGCTGAGAGGCCCAGATCATCTCGCCCAGCGCTTCCATCGCGACATGGTGCGCCTCGTGGCGCGAATTGCGCTTGGCGGCCAGCAGGTCCACCGCCTGGCGGATGCCTGACGGCTGGTCGATGGCGTGCTGCTCCGTGATCGTCAGGTGCATGGACAGGTGCAGGAATGGGTTGGTGCGGCCTTCCTCGACCGTGTAGACCTTCTCCAGTGCGCCAGCCTCGTCGGCCAGCTCGTCGTGGTACTCCGGATGCTCGGCGATCCAGTCCGCGGCGATGGCCTCCATCGGGATCAGCGGCGCGCCGTCGCGCCATTTGCGGTAGGTGGCGCAGAAGAAGCGCCGGACTTCGAGCTGGGAGGGGGCGAACATGCGCCGATTGTCGCAACCCGCGTGGGCAGCGGCTGCCGGCGGGGCATCCGCAGGAACGGGTGGCGTTCAGCGGAGTCCGTCCGACTCGTCGTCCTGCCGGTCCCAGCCCGTGTGCCGCACATGCCGGCGACGTTCGTCGGCGTCGCGTTCGGCGGCCATCTGCTGCTCGAACTGCTGGCGCCCCAGCTTGGCGGCGGCGATCAGCGCGTTCTCGTCCCCTTGCAGCGGCACCATCTGGTTCAGCACGTCGACGTTGTGCCGGCGAAAGCGCATGGCCTGGCGGCGGGCGGCGTGGGGCTCCATGCCGCTGAGCTCCAGCACGCTGCGCGCGCTCATCAGCGCCGAGTCGAAGGTCTCGCGCTCGATGTGCTGCACGCCCAGGCTGTGCAGCTGGTAGTAGTGCTGCACGTTGCGCGCCCGCGCGACGACGACCAGCTGCGGAAAGTGCTCCCGCGCGAGCTGGGCCACTTCCAGGCTCTGGCCGATGTCGTCGATGGCGATGACCAGCACGCGGGCCGTCTCGGCGCCGGCGCTCTTCAGCAGGTCCAGCCGCGTTGCATCGCCGTAGTGCACCGTCCAGCCGAACCTGCGCAGGCCCTCGATGGCCTCGGCGTCATGGTCCAGAACGGTGGACTCCAGGCCGGCGGCGCGCAGCATGCGGCCGATCACCTGCCCGTAGCGGCCGGCGCCGGCAATGATGATGGGCGCGGGCGTCGGAGGCGGGTCGTTGCGCTTCTTCTTCTGTCCGAGGCGGGCCAGCTTTTGCGACATCAGCCGGTCCCCACCGGTCAGCAGCAGCGGTGTCAGCGCCAGCGACAGTGCCACCGCGGCGACGAGCCCGGAGTTCTGCGCCGCGTTGATCATGCCCTCGCTCTGCGCGAGCTGGAACACGACGAAGCCGAACTCGCCGCCCTGCGCGAGCAGGATGACGAAGGCCGGCCGCTCGACGAGCGGGATCTTCATGGCCTTGGACATCAGCATCAGCACGGCGATCTTGCACACGAGCAGCGCCGCCAGCACGGCCAGCACGAAGCCGGGCTGCGCGGCGACGGCGGCCAGGTCCAGTCCCATGCCGACCGCGATGAAGAACAACCCCAGCAGCAGGCCCTTGAAGGGCTCCAGGTCGGTCTCCAGCTCGCGGCGGTACTCGCTTTCGGCCAGCAGCACGCCGGCCAGAAATGCGCCCAGCGCCATCGACAGGCCCACGGCCTGCATCAGCGCGGCCGTGCCCAGCACCAGCAGCAGCGCGGCGGCGGTGAAGATCTCGGGTGTCTTGCTCTGCGCAATCCAGCGCAGCGCCGGGCGCAGCAGCAACCGGCCGCCGAAGATGATGGTGACGATGGCGCCCAGCGCCTTAGCCGCGGCCAGCCAGGTGCGGCTCTCGGCGTCGTCGTGCGCGCCGCTGAGCGCCAGCACTGGCACGAGGGCCAACACGGGGATGGCGGCGATGTCCTGCAGCAGTGCGACGGACAGAATGCTCTCGCCCGCCGTCGTGCGGCCCAGATTGCGCTCGGCCAGCACGGCCAGTGCGACCGCCGTGGAGGACATCGCCAGGCCCAGGCTGACGACGACGGCCAGCCGCCACGGCGTGCCGAGCGCGATGCCCACCAGGCTCAGCACCGCCGCACAGCCCAGCAGCTGCACGCTGCCCCAGCCGAAGATGGGCCGGCGCATGGCCCACAGCCGCTTGGGCTCCAGCTCCAGGCCGACGAGGAAGAGCATCAGCACGACGCCCAGTTCTGCGACCTCGGGAATGGCGGTGGATTCCGGGATGAGGCCCAGTACCGCCGGGCCGATGAGCACGCCCGCAACGAGGTAGCCCAGGATGGAGCCGAGCCGCGCCCAGCGCGCCAGCGGCACGGCCAGCACCGCGGCGGCGAGGAAGACGAGGGGGAGCTGCAGCCAGCTGCCGTGCGTCATGCGTCGCCTCCAACCGTCAGCGGCGAGAACAGCGCCGGCCGCTCGTCCAGCGCCACAGCCTCGTCGCTCGGTGTTGCCGGCTCGGCGGCGTGCTCGCACCAGTCGGGGTAGTGTGCCAGCCGCTGCACGAAGAGGTCGGCATGGGCCACCACCTCGGTGTCGGTGGCGCGATGGGCGCCGTGGAGGATCTGCGGCTGCAGCCAGTTCATGCCGCAGGTGTGGGCCGATTGCCGGTACGGCAGCAGGAAGTCCTCGATCGGGTGGTGGTTGTGGCCACCAGGCCCGTAGGCCTGCGCGCTGCCGCCGGTGGAGCTGACGAGCCAGAAGTCCTTGCCGTGCAGCGCCGTGCCGCCGGGGCCGTAGGCCCAGCCGAGGTGGGCCACCTCGTCGAGCCAGAGCTTTTGCAGCGCCGGCATGCTGTACCAGTAGATGGGGTGCAGCATGACGACGAGCCGGGACGCCTCGAGTGCGCGCTGCTCGGCGTCAATGTGGATGTGGAAGTCCGGGTAGAGCCGGTAGAGGTCGCGCAGTTCCACGCGACCGGCCGCAGGGGATGCGCGCAGCGCATCGACCAGCTTGCGGGTGGCATGCGAGCGCGCCAGGTCAGGGTGGGCGACAAGGACGAGGATGTCGCGGGCTTGAGCATCGGGCATGGGCCTGGAGCGTAACCCGGCCGGGTTGCGGCATGCCCCCGAGCGCGTTCAGAACTTGAACGCCAGGCCCACCTCGGCCTTCTGCTGCGTGACGCGGCTGCCTTCGCTGGTGTGCGAGCCGTAACGGTTGTACTCGACGGCGGCCGACATCCGCGGTGTGTGCTGCCATGCCAGGCCGCCACCGACCATCGGACGCACGCAGGTCTCGCGCTGCGCATGACCCAGCGAATCGTCGGCCTTCAACCGGTTCGCTGCCACACCCAGCTTGCCGAACAGCATGATTGACTCGCCCAGCGCCATGCTGGCCCGCGCCGTGCCGATGCGCTCGGCGCCGATCTTGCGGCGAAGGTTGGCCAGGTGCACTTCAAGCGTGCCGAACTCCAGCGGCTCGCCCAGCGGCGCCAGGCGCTGCGCCAGCTGCTGCTGCTTGGGCACCACACTGCCACGCTCACGGGCCAGTTCCAGCAGCAGCTGGTACTCGCGCGGCGACAGCGCCAGCTCGGCCCCATCGAGCAGCGCCCGTTGGCGGCGCGGTTCGATGGTCAGGTCGCCGAGCGTCCATTCGTCGCTGGCCTGCTGCGCGCATCGCCGCAGGACCGCGCGCAGCCGCGCGATCAGCTCGGGCATCTCGAAGGGCTTGACGACGTAGTCGTCGGCGCCGCCATCGAAGCCGGCAAGACGATCCTCCAGCGCGACTCGCGCGGTGATGACGAGTACCGGCACCATGCTGCCCTGGCGGCGCCAGCGTTTCAGCAGGCTACGGCCATCGCCATCGGGCAGCGTCTGGTCCAGCAGCACGGCGTCCTGCGAGGCCGGGTCCAGCTGCACGGGCGCGTCGCCGCAGCGGCGCAGCCAGGTGCTGCTATGACCGTCGGCGCGCAGGGCGGCCTGCAGCGCGTGACCAAGGTCGAGGTCGTCCTCGATCAACAGGATGTGCATGAACTAGCGGCTTCAAGTCGGGCGAGGCGCGCCAGCGTAACGCACCCGCCGGATGGCACGGCGCCGGATAGCATGGCGCTCCTTCCAACTCGCCCCGCACCATGGCCTCCAGCCTGCTGATCCTGCTCGACGACATCACCACCGTCCTGGACGATGTGGCGACCATGGCCAAGGTGGCCGCGAAGAAGACGGCCGGTGTGCTGGGCGACGACCTGGCGCTGAACGCCCAGCAGGTGACCGGCGTGAATGCCGATCGCGAGCTGCCGGTGGTGTGGGCCGTGGCCAAGGGTTCGCTGCTCAACAAGGCCATCCTCGTGCCGGCTGCGCTGGCGATCTCGGCGCTGGCGCCCTGGGCCGTGACGCCGCTGCTGATGGTGGGCGGCGCCTACCTGTGCTTCGAGGGCTTCGAGAAACTGGCGCACAAGTTCCTGCATGGTGCCGAGGAGGACGAGGCGCAACGCGAGGAGCTGGTCAAGGCCGTCGCCGACCCGGCGGTGGACATGGCGACGTACGAGAAGGACAAGATCAAGGGCGCCATCCGCACCGACTTCATCCTGTCCGCGGAGATCATCGTCATCGCGCTCGGTACCGTTGCCGAAGCGTCGTTGGTGAACCAACTGGCCGTGCTTGTGGTCGTGTCCATCGCGATGACGCTGGGCGTCTACGGCTTCGTCGCGGGCATCGTGAAGATGGATGACGCGGGGCTGTGGCTGTCGCGCAAGGCGGGCACGGCAGCCCGTGCGGTCGGCCGCTTCCTGCTGGCCGCGGCGCCGCGGCTCATGCAGACGCTGTCCGTCCTGGGCACCGCGGCAATGTTCCTCGTCGGCGGCGGCATCCTCGTGCACGGCATCGGGCCGTTGCACCATTCAGTCCAGTCTCTGGCCGAAGGCGGCGGGCTGCTTGGCGTGGTGCTTGAGAACGGTGCGAATGCGCTGTTCGGCGTGGTGGCCGGCGCGCTGGTGCTGGCGGCCGTCATGGCGGTGCAGAAGCTGCGCGGCAGGTGATGCTTCAGAGGTATTGCCGCCAGTAGCGATCCAGCGACTCCTTGACGAGGGAGCAGCCTTCCTCGTCGAGCACCTCGTAGACGTAAAGCAGGTAGTGCGCGATGGCGCGGCACTGCGCCGGTGTGTAGATGTCGTGCGGCTTGCGATAGCTGGCGCCGTCCAGCACACCCCAGGGGTGGAACGCCTGCTGCGCGGCTTCCGTCGAGTTAGACGCCGTGTCGTGGCCGGTGCGCAGCAGCCAGCACATGTAGGCCGGTGCGTAGAAGCGATGGCCTTCGACGTCGAGAAACGAGAACACCGAACTGTTGCGTTCGATATGTTCGTCGGGGACGTCCTGCCAGCGTTCCGCAGCATCCAGCCGGCGGGCGGCCTGGCGTTCGGCCGGCGACGCGTGGTCGTCGATGGCCGTCGCTTCGTGCAACGTGACGCCACCGCCGAGTCTCACGTCGGCGAACGCCTCGTGAATCATCTGCAGCAGCCGGTCCCGCCGCTCGTTGGGCATCGCATCAGACCTGCGTGTACGCCAGCCGCACGTAGATCGGCGCGAAGGCCTCGGCCTGCGTGATCTCCAGCAGTCGTTCGCGCGCCAGTTCCAGCATCGCGATGAAGGTGACGACGAGCACGGCCTGGCCACGCGTGACGTCGAACAGGTTCTCGAACTCGACAAAGCGCTGGCCCTGCAGCCGGCGCAGCACCAGGCTCATGTGCTCGCGCACCGACAGTTGCTCTCGGCTGATCTTGTGGTGCTGGTTGAGCTTGGCGCGCTTGAGGATGTCGAGCCAGGCCTCGCGCAGGTCGTCGGTGTTGACGTCGGGGAAGCGCGGCGTCAGCGACTGCTCGATGTGGACCTGCGCGCGCAGGAAGTCGCGGCCCAGGACGGGCAGCCGGTCCAGCCGCGCAGCGGCGAGCTTGATCTGCTCGTACTCCAGCAGCCGCCGCACCAGTTCGGCCCGCGGGTCTTCCGCTTCCTTGCCGTCCTCGGTCTTCTTCGGCGGCAGCAGCATGCGCGACTTGATCTCGATGAGCATCGCCGCCATCAAGAGGTATTCGCTGGCCAGCTCCAGGTTGTGCTGGCGGATCTGCTCGACATAGCTCAGGTACTGGCGCGTCACGTCGGCCAGCGGGATGTCGAGGATGTTGAAGTTCTGCTTGCGGATCAGGTACAGCAGCAGGTCCAGCGGGCCCTGGAAGGCCTCGAGGAAGACTTCCAGCGCGTCCGGCGGGATGTAGAGGTCCAGCGGCAGCTGGAACAGCGGCTCGCCGTAGAGGCGGGCGACGGCGACCGTGTCGATCGCCTCGGGCATGTCGGCCTCGACGTCGCTCGCGTCGTCAGCCACGGCCGTCGTCACGGCTTACTTGTTGTCCGTCTGGTAGACGTAGGGCTTCTGCGCGACGCGGGCTTCGTTGAAGCCGGCCTGCGCGGTGCGGTCCTGCTCCTTGTCCCACAGCAGCGCACGGCCGGCGCGCTGTTCGGCCTCCAGCGTCGGGCGCTGGGCCTTGAGCTGGTCGATGAATTGGGTGATGTCGGACTTGTAGGGCTTCCAGAACAGCGGCATGGCGGCACTTTCGAGTTAGGCCGGCGATTTTAGTTCGGCGAGCGTCGCGGCGAAGCCGGTGGGGCCCAGCTCGTCGGCCAGGCCGCTGCGCTGCAGCAGGTCCAGCGGCTGGGCATTCACCTGCACCAGCGCCAGGCCGACGTCGCGCTTGGCCAGCGCCCGGCGCAGCTCGCGCAGCGCTTCCATGCCGGTCGTATCCATCTGCACGAGCCGGTGCATCTGCAGCGCGACGGTGCGGGTTCCCGCGGGCAACTGCTCCGGCAGGCTTTCCAGCTTGCCGACGGCGCCGAAGAACAGCGCACCGTACAGCTCGTAGCCGGCCACGCCGGCCGGCAGCCCGGCCAGCGGCCGCAGCTCGAACAACTGGCTCATGCGCCAGACGAAGAACAGGCAGGCGGTGACCAGCCCGACCTCGACGGCCACCGTCAGGTCGGCCACGACAGTCAGCGTGAACGTGCCCACCAGCAGCGTGCGATAGGTCAGGTTGAAGCGCCTGAGCCGCGCGAACTCGTGCCATTCGCCCATGTTCCAGGCGACCACCAGCAGGATGCCGGCCAGCGCCGCCAGTGGCACATGGGCGGCCAGCGGCGCGGCGGCCAGCAGGATCAGCAGCAGCGTCAGTGCATGCACGATGCCGGCGACCGGGCTGGTGGCGCCGGCACGGATGTTCGTGACGGTGCGGGCGATGGTGCCGGTGGCCGGCAGGCCGCCGAACAGCGGCGCGGCGAGGTTGGCGATGCCTTGCGCCATCAGCTCCTGGTTGGGATCGTGGCGGGGCAGTTGCGGCGTGAGCTTGTCGGCCACGCGGGCGCACAGCAGCGACTCGATCGCCCCCAGCAGCGCCAGCGTCAGTGTCGGAATGACGAGCTGCTTGGCGCCGGCCCAGTCCATCGCCGGCAGGCTCAGCGCCGGCAGGCTCTGCGGGATGCCGCCGAAGCGGCTGCCGATGGTTTCCAGCGGCAGCGCCAGCCCGGCGGTCGCCGCTGTGGCCGCGGCCAGCGCGATGACGGTACTCGGCAGCAGCGCCAGCGCGCGGCGCAGGCCAGTCAGCGGCCGGTCGGTCGCGATGTTCTTCGGCCACAGCAGCACGATGGCCATGCAGGCAGCGGCCATCGCCGGCGCGACCGGGTTGAGGCTGCCGGCGTGGCGGGCGATGGCCTCGATCTGGCCGAAGAAGTCGGCCGGCATTCGTGCGATGTTCAGGCCCAGCAAGTCCTTCAGCTGGGCCAGCGCGATCAGCACCGCGATGCCGTTCGTGAAGCCGGTGACGATGGCCACCGGGATGTAGCGCACCAGCGCGCCCAGCTTCAATGCGCCCATGGCCAGCAGCAGCACGCCGGCGCCCATCGTCGCGATCAGCAGATTGGCCAGGCCGTGGCGCTGCAGGATGCCGTAGACGACGACGATGAAGGCGCCGGCCGGCCCGCCGATCTGCACGCTGGAGCCACCCAGCAATGAAATGAGCAGCCCCGCGATGATGGCCGTGGCCAGCCCTTGTTCGGGCCGCAGCCCCGACGCGATCGCGAAGGCCAGCGCCAGCGGCAGCGCGACGATGCCGACCGTGACACCCGCACCGATGTCAGTGAGCAGCTGCTGGCGCGAATAGCCTGCCAACAGCGACAGGCTGCGCGGGCGGAACGGATGGAGTCGGGGCAGGGGCATGGGATCTCCGGAAGCGGGAACACGACGCGAGGGGCGCCGCGACCGGAGGTCCGCAGTGGTAGCGCTCGGCGATGAAGCGCTTGCGCCGCGACAAGCCCTGGGGCGTTTGCGGCGCGTTCTTCATCGCCTTACCGGACGCGCATGCCAGGCTGGGCGCCGGCGAAGGGTTCCAGCACGAAGATGCCCGGGTGCGCCTTCTCGTCGGCGTGGCTGGCGGCCAGCACCATGCCCTCGCTGACGCCGAACTTCATCTTGCGCGGCGCGAGGTTGGCGACCAGAACGGTGAGCTTGCCTTCGAGGTCTTCCGGCTTATAGGCCGACTTGATGCCACTGAAGACATTGCGCAGGCGGCCTTCGCCCACGTCCAGCGTCAGGCGCAGCAGTTTGTCGGAGCCTTCGACGTGCTCGGCCTTGACGATCTTCGCGATGCGCAGGTCGACCTTGGTGAAGTCGTCGATCTTGATCTCGGGCGCAATGTCTTCGCCGCCGGGCGCGACCTTCGGGGCGGGCGGCGCCTCGAACAACTGCTCCACCTTGGCGGTGTCCACACGCTGCATCAGGTGCTGGTAGGCGCCGATCTGATGCGCGCCGAGCGCCTTCGCGGCATCGCCCCACTGCAGCGGGACGACCTTCAGGAAAGCCTCCACCTGGGAAGCCAGCGCCGGGAGCACGGGCTTCAGGTAGATCGTCAGCAGCCGGAACGCCTCGATGCAGACGCTGCAGACGTCGTGCAGCGCGGCGTCCATGCCTTCTTGCTTGGCCAGCTCCCAGGGCTTGTGCTGGTCGACGAATTCGTTCACCTTGTCGGCCAGCGACATGACCTCGCGCAGCGCCTTGCCGAACTCGCGCTCCTCGTACAGCTCGGCGATCGTGCCGCTGTGGGCGCGCAGCGTTTCCAGCAATGCCGAGCCCTCGACGCCAAGGTCGGCGCTGAGCCTGCCGTCGAAGCGCTTGGCCAGGAAACCGGCCGCGCGCGACGCGATGTTGATGTACTTGCCCACCAGGTCGCTGTTGACGCGGGCGGCGAAGTCCTCGGGGTTGAAGTCGATGTCCTCGACCTTGGCATTGAGCTTGGCGGCGATGTAGTAGCGCAGCCATTCGGCGTTCAGGCCCAGGCTCAGGTACTTCAGCGGGTCCAGGCCGGTGCCTCGGCTCTTGCTCATCTTCTCGCCGCCGTTGACGGTCATGAAACCGTGCACGAAGACGTGGTTAGGCGTCTTGCGGCCGCTGAAATGCAGCATCGCCGGCCAGAACAGCGTGTGGAAGTAGGTGATGTCCTTGCCGATGAAGTGGATCTGCTCGACCGATTCGTCGGCCATGAAGGCGTCGAAATCCTTGCCCATCTTGCCGAAGTAGTTCTTCAGCGAGGCCAGGTAGCCGATGGGCGCGTCCAGCCAGACGTAGAAGTACTTGCCTGGGGCGTCGGGGATCTCGATGCCGAAGTACGGCGCGTCGCGGCTGATGTCCCAGTCGCTGAGACGGTTGTTGCCCTGCTCGTCGGGCTCGAACCACTCGCGGATCTTGTTCAGCACCTCGGGCTGCAGGCGGCCGGGCTCCTGCGTCCACTGCGTCAGGAAGTCGACGCAGCGCGGGTCGCTCAAGCGGAAGAAGTAGTGCTCGCTGCTCTTGAGCACTGGCGTGGCGCCCGACAGCACGGAGTACGGATTCTTCAGCTCGGTGGGCGCGTAGACGGCACCGCAGACCTCGCAGGAGTCACCGTACTGGTCCTTCGCGCCGCACTTGGGGCATTCGCCCTTGATGAAGCGGTCGGGCAGGAACATCGACTTCTCAGGGTCGAAGAACTGCTCGATGGTCTTCGTCGTGATCAGCTCGTTGTGGCGCAACGCCAGGTACACGGCCTTGGACAGCTCGTGGTTCTCCGGACCGTCGGTGGAGTGCCAGTTGTCGAAGCTGATGTGGAAGCCGTCGAGATACTGCTTGCGGCCGGCCGCGATGCCGGCGACGAAGTCCTGCGGCGTCTTCCCGGCCTTCTCGGCCGCGATCATGATGGGCGCGCCGTGGGCGTCGTCCGCGCAGACGAAATGCACCTGCGAGCCCGCCATGCGCTGGTACCGCACCCAGATGTCTGCCTGGGTGTACTCCATGATGTGGCCGATGTGAAAACCGGCGTTGGCATAGGGCAGGGCGGTCGTGACGAAGAGCTGGCGGGGCATGGCGTCGGCTGCTGAGGAAAACCCGCGATTCTAGGTTTGCGGTTCGGACGGTCCGGGCTCCGCCGGTGCGGCGGACGGCTCGTCGGCATCCGGTTCGGCCGGGGCGGCGTCATCGGGGCGGCCGTTGATCTTGCGCTGGCGCTTTTCCTCGGCCTTGCGTTTCTTGGCCAGCTCGCGCTGGCGTTTCTCATAGCTGTAGTTGGGGGTGGCCAATGGACTCTCCTTGCTGCACTGCGACCGGCCCAATGTAGCGCCGCCCAGGCGGGCTGGCTTGCGCAAGTTGCCGGCGGAATCTCCATGTCACATCAAGGAACACGCTTAAGTCACTGATTCGTAATGTTTCCGCAAGCTATCCACCGAGTCTGTGGAAAACTTTGTGGAGAACCCAGTGCGGCCGCCGCCAAGCCCTTGTCTGATGGGCCTCCGCTTAGGTTGCCCGTTTTTTAAGCAACGCTCGCGGGCTTATATAAATCAAGCACTTAGCGCCGCATGCCTCGGCGGTGGCACGACGAGACGCTTCAGGGTCCAAAGGACTTGACGGTCGCCAAAAGTGGGGATAAGTCAAGCCCGCGATGACCGTGATGACGCGCCCATGCGCGGGGTGACGGGGGCTGTCCCTCGCGTCGGCGTCTTCGCAGCAGAGGGGCGCGCGGCATCGTCGTCGTTGCGGTGGCTGTCTGCCGATGGGGCGGTTTGTCCGAATCGATGTTCAAACTGTCCGACCCGGACATTCCCCGTGGAGGGGCCTCGACACGACACTTTTGTCCGTGCACCGCGGCGTTAACCAGGCATGAAAGCTGGGCTGGCGCCGGGACAGGCGCTGGTCCCGTGATCGGGCCCACTGTCGCGACGAGCGTAAGGACTGCCAGCGCCGGTGCAGCGGCACATATCTGGAAGTACCTCTATGACGACATCCACCCACGCGGTGCAGCCGGATCCTCTTTGCCCGGCAGGGCTCGAAACGGACGACCGCACCATGACAGCGCGCACGAGCGGCGCGCGCCGTGCATCGGAGCGCTTCGGTCTGGCGCCCGGCCGATCTGCACAGCTGCGGGTGGCGCGCTGGCCGGCCGTGCTTCACGGCGGCCGCTCGCTCGTCGCCAGCGCCGCCCTCGCGTCACTGAAGGGGCGCTGCTGACATGGCGACTCGAAGCAAGCATCGCGCGCCGCATCGCATCGCGCTGGCCCTGCAGGGCGGCGGCTCACATGGCGCCTTCACCTGGGGCGTGCTCGACCGGTTGCTGCAGGAGCCCGACCTGGAGATCGTCGGCATCAGCGGCACCAGCGCCGGCGCGATGAATGCAGGCATCCTGGCCGACGCCTTGCGCCGTGGCGGGCCGGAGCATGCGAGGCAGGAACTTGCCCGCTACTGGACCGACGTCGGCGCGCTGCCAGGTTTCTCGAGCTTCTCGTTCACGATGCCGGGGCGGGAGCCCGTCTGGCATCTCGACGAGAACCCTGTGTTCCGCGCGATGGATTTCATGACGCGCGTGTGGTCGCCCTACCAGACCAACCCCGCCAACCTGAACCCGCTGCGCGGGCTGCTCGAGCGCATCGACTTCGAGGGTCTGCGCCACGACACCCGGGCAGCCCGCGTCTTCGTCACGGCCACCAATGTGCGCACCGGCCTGCGACACGTGTTCGTCAACGAAGACCTGTCCATCGACGCGCTGCTGGCGTCGGCCTGCCTGCCGCAGATGATGCAGGCGGTCGAGATCGACGGCGAGTCGTACTGGGACGGGGGCTACACCGGCAACCCGTCGCTGTCGCCGCTGTACCTGTACACGCAGGCGACCGATGTGATTGCCATCGGCATCAACCCGATCGAGCGACCCCAGGTGCCGCGAAGCGCCCGGGCCATCATCGACCGCATCGACGAGATCAGCTTCAACTCGACGCTGATGCTGGAACTGGCCGCGGTCGCGTTCATCGAAGACCTGGTGCGCGCCGGCGCTGCTCGTGGGCAGTTCAAGTCGCTCTTCGTGCATGGCATCGGCGACACGACGCTGGCGACGTATGGCGCGTCCAGCAAGATCAACAACGACATGCGCTTCCTGCGCCAGCTGCATGCGCGCGGCGTGGAAGCTGCCGAGCGGTGGCTGCAAGCGCACCGTGCCGCGCTCGGCCAGAGCTCGTCGCTCGACCTGACGCCGCTGCTGCCAACCGCCCATGGATTGCTGACCGGTACGTCGGTGATCAAGGCCAAGCCCGTTTCCCCCCCAGCCGCCAAACCAGGCACAACGGAGATTGCATCGTGAAGATCGACGAAGTGAGGCGCACGGCCTACGCCATGCCGCTGACGAACCCCGCGTTTCCGCGCGGCCCCTACCGGTTCTTCAACCGCGAGTTTCTGGTCGTCACCTACCGCACCGACCTCGAGGCGCTGCGCCGGGTCGTGCCCGAGCCGCTCGAGATCATCGATCCCATCGTCAAGTACGAATTCATTCGCATGCCCGACTCCACCGGGTTCGGCGATTACACCGAGTCCGGCCAGGTGATCCCGGTCCGGTTCGAGGGGCAGCGTGGCGCGTTCGTGCATTCGATGTTCCTCGATGACGACGCGCCCATCCTCGGCGGCCGCGAGCTCTGGGGTTTCCCGAAGAAGCTGGCGGCGCCCAAGATCACGCACGAAGGCGAGCTCATCTCGGGCACGCTGCACTACGGCCAATCGCTGTGTGCGTCGCTCACCATGGGCTACAAGCACCACCCGCTCGATCACGACAAGGTGCTCGCGTCCATGAAGGAGCCGAACTTCGTGCTGAAGATCATTCCGCACGTCGATGGCACGCCGCGCATCTGTGAGCTGGTGCGCTACCACCTCCAGGACGTCCACCTCAAGGAAGCCTGGACGTCGCCGGCGCAACTGCAGCTCTTCAACCACGTCATCGCCGACGTGGCGCGCCTGCCGGTGCTGGAGGTACTGAGCGGACAGCATTTCATCGCCGACCTGACGCTGGGCTACGGCGAGGTGGCATTCGACTATCTGGCACGTGCCGAGCCTGCGGCTCTGGCGGCCTAACCCTGGAGATCTCGAACATGTTGAACGGCAAGACCGCGCTCGTCACGGGCGCGACAAGTGGCATCGGCCTGGGCATCGCGCAGACGCTGGCGGCCCAGGGCGCCAACCTGGTGATCAACGGCTTTGGCGAGCCCGCGGCGATCGAGGCGCTGACGAAGGAACTGGCGCAGCGCCATGGCGTCGATGTCGTGCACAGCGGCGCCGACATGGCGCGGCCGGCGGACGTCGAGGCGATGGTGGCGCAATGCGTCGAGCGCTTCGGCTCGATCGACATCGCCGTCAATAACGCAGGCATCCAGTACGTGTCGCCGATCGAGGACTTCCCGACCGAGCAATGGGACCGCGTCCTCGCGATCGACCTGTCGGCGGCCTTCCACCTGATGCGTGTGGCACTGCCCCACATGCGCACTCGCGGCTGGGGGCGCATCGTCAACATCGCGTCGGCGCATGGCCTCGTCGCCTCGACCACCAAGGCGGCCTATGTGGCGGCCAAGCATGGCCTGATCGGCCTGACCAAGGTGGCCGCGCTGGAGACCGCCACCACCGGCATCACCTGCAACGCCGTGTGCCCGGGCTGGGTGCTGACGCCGCTGGTGCAGAAGCAGATCGATGAGGGGGCCCTGCGCGATGGCGTGTCGGTCGATGAAGCGAAGGCCCGGCTGCTGGCGGCTAAGCAGCCGTCGCTGGAGTTCGCGACCCCCGAGCAGATCGGCGGCGTCGTGGCCTTCCTGTGCTCGCCGGCCGCCGACCAGATCCGCGGTGCCACCCTCAGCGTGGACGGGGGCTGGACCGCCCAGTGACCGGTGTCGGCCTGCCTCGCGGGTCGTAAATCCCTGCGCTGCGCGCAGGCCCACCATCCGCCGGGCGGCCCCCGGCCCTCAGCACCGAACCATGTCGCTTCCCCGTCGCCATCTTGTTGCCCTCGCCGTGCTGGCCGCGTCCGGCGTGCCCGGCTGCGTGTCGGTGGTGCCGCCGTCTCCCACCTTCACGCTCGACATGAGCGACGGCACGCCGCTGTTCGTCCGGCGCTGGCTGGCCGTCAGCGGCAGGCCCAGGGGCGTAGTGCAGCTGGTCCATGGTTCCGCTGAGCACAGCGCGCGCTATGACCGCTTTGCGCAGCGTCTCAATCGCGAAGGCTGGCTGGTCTATGCCGACGACCACCGCGGCCACGGCAACACGCGCGTCCGCAGCGGCGCGCTGGGCGACGCCGGCCCCGATGCGTGGAATCGCTTCGTCACCGACGAGAAGGCGCTCAACGACCACATCAAGGCACGGCACCCGGGCCTGAAGGTCTTCATGCTAGGGCACAGCATGGGCTCGTTCATCGCGCAGGACTATGCGGCCCGCTATGGCAGTACGCTGGCCGGCGTGGTGCTCTCCGGCAGCAGCGGTGTGTTGCCGGATGCCGACGCGGCCGTGGCGGCGGCCCGGGGACTCGCCAGGGCGAATCCACTTGGCGCTTCGCCGATGCTGGCGAGCACCTTCGAGGCTTTCAACAAGCCGTTCGCCGGCAGGCCGGGCGCCGAGTGGCTCAGCCGTGACCCGGTCGAGGTCAGGAAGTACATGGACGACCCGGCTTGCGGCTTCACGTTCAACAACGAACTGGTCGCCGACCTGTTGACCGGCCTGCGTGATCTGTGGAACCCCGCCAACGAGGCGCGCATCCCGAGGACCCTGCCGTTCTACGTCGTGGCCGGCGATGCGGACCCGGTGAGTGGCGGCACCGCGGGCCTACAGGTGCTGCTGGCCAACTACCGGCGCCTGGGCCTCACCGACGTCTCGCACAAGTTCTACCCCGGCGCGCGCCACGAGATCCTGAACGAGATCAACCGCGATGAGGTGGAAGCGGACATCATCGGCTGGCTGAACGCCCGGGGCGCCTGACGGCACTTCACCGGATGGCGGCATCCGCCGTCGTGGCTATGGCGGATCGCAACATGACGATCGCGTGACGGTTGTCCCCGCGAACTGTGGACAAGTCTGTGGGCGGGCTGACGACAGCGTCGCTAAGTGCTTGATCGGCCGTGGTCCGGGCTGCCGTGCCTGTTTTTGAGGCGGTCGGCGCCGGCGTCCCTGGGGGCAGTCCCCAAGGGCCTGGGAGATGCCGGCGGCTAAACTCTCGGCCTTTTGAACGGCGGCAGCGGCGCAGATGGTGGACACGACGAGGGAGAGCGGCGGGCGCAACAAGGGTGCCTCGCGCGCCGGCGCATTCGAGCTGAAATCGCGCCGCTTCAACCTGCTGGGCTTCCTGCTGCACAGCGCGGACATGGCCGAGCTCGCGGCGGATTGGTCTGCCCGCGCCGGCCAGGGTGGCTTCGAGCATGAGCCTGTCGTCATCGACCTGAGCAGCGTGCAGCGCGCGTCGGTCACACCGCCCCTGGATGGGCAGGCGCCCTTGGCGCTGGACGGCCCCGCGCCGGTCGACCTGCGCGCCATCGTCGAGCTGCTGCGCGCCAGCCAGTTGCAACCGGTCGCCGTCGCCGGGGCCTCGGCCGAGGAACTGGCCCTAGCGCACGAGCTGGGCCTGGCCGATGCTGCCAGCGAGCCTGTGGCCGCTGCTGCCGCGGAGGTGCGGGAAGTCGTCCGCGAGATCGTCGTCGAGAAGATCATCGAAAAAGTCGTCGAGAAGCCCGGCGCACCGGCACCGACGCTCGTCATCGACAAGCCGCTGCGCTCCGGCCAGCAGGTCTATGCGAAGGGCGGCGACCTCGTCGTGCTGGCGGTCGTCAGCCATGGAGCAGAGGTCATTGCCGACGGCAGCATCCACATCTACGCTCCCCTGCGCGGCAAGGCGATTGCTGGCGCGCGCGGCGACACGTCGGCCCGCATCTACACGCGCAGCCTGGAGCCCGAGCTGCTGGCCATCGCGGGCATCTACCGCACGGCCGAGAACCCGCTGCCGGCCGACGTGGCGGGCAAGCCGGCCCAGGTCTACCTGGAAGGTGAGAAGCTGCTGCTGCAGCCGCTGCCTGCCTGACCCCAGATTCAACGCAAGGAAACATCCAGATGACCAAGATCGTCGTCGTCACCTCCGGCAAGGGCGGGGTCGGCAAGACCACTACCAGCGCGAGCTTCGCCACCGGCCTCGCGATGCGTGGCTTCAAGACCTGCGTCATCGACTTCGACGTGGGCCTGCGCAACCTCGACCTCATCATGGGTGTCGAGCGCCGCGTCGTGTACGACCTGATCAACGTCATCAACGACGAGATCAAGCTGACGCAGGCCCTCATCAAGGACAAGCAGCTCGACAAGCTCTACATCCTGGCCGCCTCGCAGACGCGCGACAAGGACGCGCTGAAGCAGGAAGGCGTCGAGCGCGTGCTGGGCGAACTCAAGGACATGGAGTTCGACTACATCGTCTGCGACTCGCCGGCCGGCATCGAGACCGGCGCGCTGATGGCCATGCACTATGCCGACGAGGCGCTGGTCGTGACCAACCCCGAGGTCTCCTCGGTGCGCGACAGCGACCGCATCCTGGGCATGTTGTCCAGCAAGACCAAGCGCGCCATCGACGGTGGCGAGCCCGTGAAGGAGCACCTGCTCATCACGCGCTACAACCCCAATCGCGTCGAGGGTGGTCAGATGCTCAGTCTGGACGACATCCACGAGATCCTGCGCACGCCGCTGATCGGCGTCATCCCCGAGAGCGAGAGCGTGCTTCAGGCGTCCAACCAGGGCACGCCGGCCATCCACCTGGACGGCACGGATGTGTCCGAAGCCTACAAGGACGTCGTCGCCCGCTTCCTCGGCGAAGACAAGCCGATGCGCTTCACCGAGGCCGTGAAGCAGAGCTGGTTCAAGCGCGTCTTCGGGGCCAAGTGAAGGAGACCGCACCATGGGATTCCTGAACTTTTTCCTCGGCGAGAAGAAGAGCTCGGCCAGCGTCGCCAAGGAGCGGCTGCAGCTTATCCTCGCCCACGAGCGCAACGGACGCAGCAGCAGCCCCGACTACCTGCCGCAGCTGCAGCGCGAGCTGGTGGCCGTCATCAGCAAGTACGTGTCGATCAACCCAGACGACATCAAGGTGCACATGGAGCGCCAGGGAGACCTGGAAGTGCTCGAAGTGAAGATCGAGCTGCCGGAAGGCAAATAAGCTCGTCGCCCGGTCTCGGGCGCTGAACGCGGCGATACGGGCGGCCCCCCGGCTCTCGGCTCCAAAGGCGAGCCGCTAGGTTGCGGACTTCGCGCTGCGCGCCTGCTCGCGCCGCATGAACAGGTACAGGCTCTCGACCTTGGCGCGAGCCCACGGCGTCTTGCGCAGGAACTTCAGGCTCGACGACACGCTGGGGTCGATGCGAAAGCACTTGATGTCGATGTGTCGGCCGAGCTCGGTCCAGCCGAAGTGATCGACTAATGCGGTCACGATGGCTTCGAGCGTAAGGCCGTGCAGCGGGTCCTTGGAGAGGTGGGTCATTCGTGCGTGAATTGGGCGGAGTTCTTGCCCTTGAACTGCGCATAGAAGCGCTTGATCTCGGCCATGTCGGTGTCGACGTCGCCGGTCGGCGTGAATAGCGGCCCCAGGCCCGCGAGCTTGCGCGGATAGTCCATGTAGGCCATGACGATGGGCAGCTGCGCCGTCACGGCGATCCAGTAGAAGCCCGTCTTCCAGTACACCGTCTTGCTGCGTGTCCCTTCGGGCGGCACGATGAGCTGCACCGGCCCGTCGGCGGCCTGCAGCGCCGTCGCAGACGCAGCCACGAGGTTGTTGCTCTTGCTGCGGTCCACCGGGATGCCGCCGAGGAAGCGCATCAGGCCGCCAAAGGGCCAGCGGAAGATGGACGCCTTCCCCATCCAGTACGGCGTGAGCCTGAGCGCGAAGGCGGCGAACAGGGTGTAGGGCAGGTCCCAGTTGCTCGTGTGCGGGGCGGCGATGAAGACACTTTTGCGGGCCTCGGGCGGCAATTCGCCCGACACGGTCCAGCCGGCGAGCTTCAGCCACGCGAGCGAGAAGCCGCGCAGCAGCAGGCTGACGCCGGGCGTCGTGAAGATGGTGCGGTGCATGCCGGAATTGTCCCGACGCCGCGGCCTGCCTCAAACTGAGGCAGCGCAAGAAAACCCCTGATTTGCCAACCACTTGCGCAATTCGCCCGCAGGCTGTGCACGCGTTTGTCCACAGGCGCTGTGGATGGCGGCCCCCGGCGTTGGGGCCGCGCGCTTCAGGGGAGCCGGAAACCGGAGACCGACCGCACGAGCTCGGAGGACTGCTCGCGCAGGCTCTCGGCGGCTGCGGCCGATTCCTCCACCAGCGCGGCGTTCTGCTGCGTCATCTGGTCCAGCTGCTGCACTGCCTGGCCGATTTCGCCGAGCGTGGTCGCCTGGTTGGCGCTGGCCGACGAGATCTCGCTGATGATGCGCGTAACCCGCTGCACGCTGGCCACCACTTCGCGCATCGTGGCGCCCGTGTCGGTGACGAGCCGGCTGCCGCCGTCCACGCGCTCCACCGACGCCGAGATCAGCGTCTTGATCTCGCGTGCCGCTTCCGCCGAGCGCTGGGCCAGCGCCCGCACCTCGCTGGCGACGACTGCGAAGCCGCGGCCCTGTTCGCCCGCACGGGCGGCCTCGACGGCTGCATTCAGCGCCAGGATGTTGGTCTGGAAAGCAATGCTATCGATGACGCCGATGATGTCGGCGATCTTGCCGGACGACTGCTGGATGTCGTTCATCGTCGTGATGACCTGCTCCACCATCTCTCCGCCGCGGTCGGCCACCTGCGAGGCGGCCTGCGCCAGCGTGTTGGCTTCGCGGGCGGAGTCGGCGTTCAGCCGCACGCTCTCGCTGAGCTGGGCCATCGCGGCGCCGGTCTCTTCCAGGCTGGCGGCGGCGTTCTCGGTGCGTTGCGAGAGGTCCGAGTTGCCGGTGGCGATTTCAGCGGATGCCACCTGCACCTGCTCGGCCGCGCCGCGCACGCCGGTGATGGTCTCGGCCAGGCGCTGCTGCATGTCATGCAGCGCGCGGTTCAACGTGGCCAGTTCGTCCGTGCCGTCGACGCTGACGGTCTGGCGCAGGTCGCCGTCGGCGATCGTGCGGCTCAGTGCCTGCGCCTGGCTCAGCGGCCCCGTGACCGAGCGCGTGATGATGTTGGCGATGACGATGCCCAGCGCGAGTGCGATCAGCATCAGCACCAGCACCACTTCGCGGGCCCGTGTCACCTGCGCCTGCGCGTCGTCGCGGGCCAACTGCAGCAGCTTGCGCGTGTGCTCGGCATAGGCGTCGATGGCGGCCAGGTAGGCGTCCATCGCCGGCAGCATTTCGGTGACGGCACGTTGGTGGACGTTCTCGCCGGCGGCCTTGGCCTTCGCGACCGCCTCGCGCGCCACCTGGTATTGCTTGCGGCCATCGGACACCGCCTTCAACAGACGTTCGGATTCGGCGTCCTGCTGCAGCCCGTCCAGCTCCTTCTGAATCTTGTCGATGCGCTCCGAGATCTCCTTGGAACGGGCCGTGAAGCCCTTCACGAAGCCCTCGTCGTCCACGACCATCGCGACGATCCGGCGCAGGATGTTGCCTTCCGTCAGGCCGGCCCACTGGCGAGCGAGCTCCAGCGTGCGCATGTCCGCCTCCACCAGATGGTCGATGCGCTGGCTGAGTGCCGAGACGCGCAGCATGCCGACGATGGAGGCCACCGTCAGCAACACCATCACCAGCGCGAAGCCGGCCAGCACGCGAGCGCGGAGTTTCCATTGATTCAGTTTGAACATGGCGATCCCCGAGGCCTTGGGCCTGTTTGATCCGCTGATCCTCACCTCAATCCGACGCTCGGTGTCGATGCCGCGTGTGCGGGACGTGAAATGCTTTGCTGAAGCCGGCTCGCGGCCGTCAGCGCTGTGGCTCGGCTGCATCGTCGGCGGGAGCGAGCGTCAGCGAGCTGCGAGGCTCGGCGACGCACGGCAGGATCAGCCTGTCGGCCTTTTCCTCGATGCTGAGTCCCGGCCAGGGGATGCGATGCTCGATGCGGCCGTCGACCAGCCGCGTGATGCAGGTCCGGCAGGTACCGTTGCGGCACGACCAGGGCATGGCGACGCCCGCGGCCAGCCCGGCCAGCAGCAGCGTCTGGTCCGCCGCGCAGTCGAAAATCGCGCCTTGCGGCAGCAGCCTCACCTTGAACGTTTCCGATGACATCGCCCCATCTTGCCAGCGACGGGCTGGCCGCCCGTTACCTGGCCGGCTATCCGCCAGAGCTCATTGCGCAGGCCGACGGCCTGCATGCGCAGGGGCGTCTGGCCGACTACCTGGCGCGCCGCTTCCCCGAGCGCCACGAGGTGCGCAGCGATGCCGCGCTGTTCGACTACGTGCAGGCGCTGAAGACGCGCTACCTGCGCAATGCGGGGCCGCTGAATTTCGTCGGCTTCGATGCCAAGCTGCGCGTGCTGCAGCAGGCGCTGGGCACGCACACGCGCCGCACGCAGGTGCAGGGCGCGAAGCTGAAGATGCGGCGCGAGATCCGAATTGCGACGCTGTTCAAGACGGCGCCGGCCGCGCTGCTGCGGATGATCGTCGTGCACGAGTTGGCCCACCTGCGCGAGCTGGAGCACAACAAGGCCTTCTATCAGTTGTGCCAGCACATGGAGCCGGACTACTTTCAGCTGGAGTTCGACCTGCGGCTGTACCTGATGCAACTGGAAGCCGCCGCGGCCGAGCCGGTTGCGCAGCCGACCGCTGACTCCAGCGGGCCGGAGGCCCCATGATCCTGCTCGCACCGATGGAAGGCCTGCTGGACCACATCCTTCGCGATGTGCTGACCCGCGTGGGCGGCGTGGACCGCTGCGTCAGCGAGTTTATCCGCGTGACCGACCAGCTGCTGCCTGCCCGCGTCTTCACGCGAATCGTGCCGGAGCTGAAGACCGGCGGCCGAACGGCCGCCGGCGTGCCGGTGCACCCGCAGCTGCTGGGCTCCGATGTGGCCTGCCTGGCCGACAACGCCGCGCGGCTCGCCGAGCTGAAGCCGGAGGGCATCGACCTGAACTTCGGCTGCCCGGCCAAGTGCGTCAACCGCCACCGCGGAGGCGCCGTACTGCTGGACGAGCCGGAGCTGATCCACGCCATCGTGGCCGCCGTGCGCCGCGCGGTGCCGGTTTCGGTGACGGTTTCGGCCAAGATGCGGCTGGGCTACATGGACACGAGCCGCACGCTGGACGTGGCCAGGGCCATCGCCGACGCGGGGGGCAGCGAGATCGTCGTGCACGCCCGTACCAAGGCTGATGGCTACAAGCCGCCGGCCTATTGGGAGCGCATCGCCGCCGTGCGCGAGGCGGTGCCGGTCACCGTCATCGCCAATGGCGAGATCTGGACTGTCGAGCACGCCGGGCTGGCCCGCGAGCGTAGCGGTTGCGAACACCTGATGCTGGGCCGTGGCATGGTGGCCGACCCGGGCCTGGCGCTGCGCGTGGCAGGCCTGCGCCCGACACCGCTGCCGTGGGTGGAGCTGCTGCCGCTGATGCAGGTGTTCTTCGCGCAGGTGCGGGCCACCGTTGCGCCGCGCCACCAGGGCGGGCGGCTCAAGCAGTGGCTGCATTACCTCAGGCGGGCCTATCCCGAGGCCGAGGCGGCGTATGCCGAACTGCGCACCGTCAACGATGCCGGCGAGCTTGCCCGGCGCCTGTTCGGCATCGAGCGGCCGGTCAGCCCCGCGTCGTGAACCGCGCCTCGGCCGTGGCGGTCGGCACGGCGCCGTCGCCGTCGAACCGGAACGCAGTGAACATCGCGTCGCTCAGGCTCATGCGGCGCCCCTCGCGTGACAGCCGTTCGATGTCCTGCGGCGGTAGGCGCTCGGCCAGACCGGCTTCGAGCATGGCGCGGTCTTCCGCCTCGTTCGGCTGACGCTGCATCTGCCCGTGCGCCTCGAACTCGCGGTCGGCGACGCCGGCCAGTCGGGCGGCCAGAGGCGTGTTGCCGCTGTGCAGCTGCAGCAGCGCCAGCGCATCCAGCCCGACCCAGAAGTCGTCCAGGCCGAGTCGGCCGATGCGCCTCGGGCAGTCCCGGGCGACCTCCCTTGCACGCTCGAAGCGGCCTTGCGCAATGAGCGCGCCGATCAGGTTGCTCAACAGCGTCGTCAGTCCGACGAGATCGTCGATCCGGTCGGCATCGGCCAGCAAGGCCTCGCCCATGTCCACGGCCAGTGGCAGGTCGCCGGCGGCACGCGCGACGTCGGCCAGGTTCATGCGCGCGCGCCAGGCGCCCGCTTCGAACCCGTCGCGCTCGCAGATCTGCAGCGCCGCCAGGTAGCAGCGCCGCACATCGTCGTGCCGGCCGGCCGTCAGGTGCACGACCGCCTCCGTTGTCCGTCCGCGCTCCAGCACGGTCGCCGGCCAGGCGGGGTTCTCCAGCCTGTGGGCGGCGGCGAGCGCGGCGCGCACCTCGGGGCCGTCCACCCGCCAGTTCAATGCGTGCTCCACAAGGGCGAGGTATTCGCCGCGTTCGTCTCCCAGCTCACGGTACAGCCGTGCGGCGCGTTCCGAGGCGTCACGCGCCAGGCCGGGGTGGACGATGGTGTGGCAGCGTGCGCAGGCCCACCAAAAACGCGCCAGCACGTGCGCCGGAATGCTGACGGGACCGTCGCCAATGAGCTGGGCCAGCTTCAGTGCATGCGCCCGCGCGTCGACGGCGCGCGGGGCCCAAAGCGGCGCAGAGGCGCCGAACAGCGACGCCGCGCTGCCAAGGTCGTGGTCGCGCGCCCAGTCCAGCGCCGCCCACAAACCTGGCAGTTCCGGCTCGTAGCGGGACTTCCACGCGGCATAAGGCACGCGCCACGACTCCTCGTGCGCGTCTTCGAACAGCCAGAGCAGGCCGGCGCAGTGGCGGGCCTGTGCGAGTGCCGTCTCGCCGGCAGCAGCGAGCTTGTCCAGCGCGAACAGCCGCATCGTCTCCAGCAGCCGGTAGCGGCGCTGCGTGCTGCTGCGATCGACGCTGACCAGCGAGCGCTCGACCAGTGCCAGCACCGAGGCCACGGCCGCCGCCGCGGGCAGTTCGTCGTCCGACAGCACCAGCGCCGCCCCCTCCAGCGAGAAGCTACCCGGGAACACGGCCAGCCGGCGCAGCACGCGCCGCTCGCGCTCGGCCAGCAGGTCGTGTGACCAGCCCAGTGCCTCGGCCAGCGCGTTGCGCCGGGACGGGTGGGCAGACGCCGGCACCAGCAGCGTCAGCCGCTCGTGCAGCCTGGCGGCCAGGCCGTCGAGCCCCAGCACGTCCACGCGCGACGCGGCCAGCTCGATGGCCAGCGGGTTGCAGTCCAGTGCCGCGCAGATTTGCTCGGCGCGGGCCCCATCGGCTTCGCCGCTGCGCTCAGACAGCAGCCGCACCGCATCGGGCAGCGGCAGCGGCGCCAGGCGGTGGACGCGTTCGCCCGGCGCCTGCAGCGGCGACTGGCTGGTGACGAGCAGGCTGACGCGCTCGGTGTGCTGCGCCAGGGCGGTCACGGTCTCGGCCACGTCCCGCACGCGGTGTTCGGCGTTGTCCAGCACGATCATCAGCGCCAGCGGTGCCAGCTTGGCCGTCAGGTCCGCCAGCGGATCGGGCCCGGGCGGCAGGCCGAGCGTGCGCGCTACGGCGGCGGCGACCGGTTCGTCGTCACGCAGCAGTGTCAGGTCCACCCACCAGATGCCGTCGGCATGCACGTCCTGCTGCCGCAGTGCCAACTCCTGAGCCAGACGCGTCTTGCCGACGCCGGGCGGGCCGCACAACGTGACGGCGGGGTTGGTCTGCAGCAGCGCCTGCAGCGCCTGCAATTCGTCGGCGCGGCCGAACAGCGCGGGCAGGCGCAGCGGCAGCCGGCCGCGGGGGACGGGAGCGGCGGCTGGCTTCTCGGCGACGTCCAGTACCGGCAGCGCGAAGCGGTAGCCGAAGCCGGCAATGGTCGAGATCGTCTCGGCCCCCAGCAGCTTGCGCAGCACGCCCACCTGCACGGCAAGGTTGTTCTCTTCGACGACGATACCGGCCCAGACGCGGCGCATCAATTCGTCCTTGCTGAGCAGCTGGCCTGCTCGCTCGACGAAGGCGACCAGCAGCTCGAAGGCGCGCGCCGTCAGCGCGACCTCGCTGCCGCGACGGAACAGCAGGCGCTCGGCGGGCAGCAGCTTGAAGTCGCCGAAGCGGTAATGGGGCGTGGACATGCAGCCCCGCATTTGGCCAGATTTCGGCAGATCTCAAGCGTGCCTTGCGCCCCCCAGGGTTGTGCCAGGCCGAAGGCCGACCGAACCCGGTGCGCAGGTGCGAAGGAGACCCCGGCATGGCCAAACGCGGGCGGCGGCACGATCGTCGTGCATGTCCGCCCCAAGGGCCATGGGTTCAGGCCGCCCGCCCGGCGGGCGCGCATGGTGGTCCCGGAAGGGTCAGACGGTTTCCAAGGCCAGGCCGGCGTCATCCGCCTTGCCTTCCTGCGCGGCAACCTGCCCGCGGACCGGCGATGGCCTAGCGTACGCCGTGGACGCTGCGCGCCGCGCTGCTGGCTTTGCAGGTGGCGGCGCCGCGGCGGTTCAGCCGGCGGCCGGCGCGTACTGGCGCGCCATCTGCGCCACGTCGATGCGGAACGCGCTCACCGCCTTAGAGAGCGAGTCGGCCTGCTGGGCGAGGCTGCTGGCGGCCGCGGCGCTTTCCTCCACCAGCGCGGCGTTCTGCTGCGTCACCTGGTCCATCTGCGTAACGGCCGTGTTGATCTGATCGATGCCGCGGCTTTGCTCGCCGGCCGTGCTGGCGATCTCGCCGATGAGGTCGTTGACCTTGCGCACCTGCTCGACGATCTCGTGCATGGCATGGCCGGCATCTGCCACCTGGCGGCTGCCGGCCTCCACGCGTTCGACGCTCGCGCCGATCAAGGCCTTGATCTCCTTGGCCGCTTCGGCGCTGCGCTGCGCGAGCGTGCGCACCTCTGTGGCCACGACGGCGAACCCGCGGCCCTGCTCGCCGGCCCGGGCGGCTTCCACCGCGGCGTTCAACGCGAGGATGTTGGTCTGGAACGCGATGCCGTCGATGACGCCAATGATGTCGACGATCTTGCGGCTGCTGGTGCTGATGTCGTCCATCGTGCCCACGACCTGACCGACCACGTCGCCGCCACGGCTGGCGGCCGTGCTGGCCTGCGCAGCCAGGCTGCTGGCGGCGCGGGCCGAATCGGCGCTCTGGCGCACCGTGGCCGTCAGTTCCTCCATGGAGCTGGCAGTCTCCTGCAGGCTGGAAGCCTGCTGCTCGGTGCGGCTGGACAGGTCCTGGTTGCCCGCCGCGATCTGGCTGGAGGCCGTGGTCACGGAGTCCACGCCCTGGCGCACGCGGCCCACGACGCTGCGCAGAGCGCCCACTGTGTCTGCCAGTGCGCGCTGCAGCTCGCCCAGTTCGTCGCCGCGGTCAGCGACGATGTTGACGGTCAGGTCGCCGCCAGCCACGGTCTTGAGTTCGTCCACGACGGTCGCCACGGGCCGCGTGATGGAGCGAGTCACGACGACGCCCGCGACTACCGCCATCGCGAGGCCAAGCAACGTGCCGCCAATGGACAGCAGCGTCACGCGGCTGATCGTGTCGAAGGCCGATTCAGCGGTGCGGTCCATGAGCTTCTCTTGGAAGTCGCCCATCTCGTCAAGCAGCTTCATGTAGGCCAACTGGTGCGGGCGCAGTTTTTCCAGCAGCAGGGTGCGCGCGGCTGCGAGATCGCCTGCCTGCACCATCTTCAGAAATTCGGCCTGGCTGGAAAGGAAGATGGCGCGCTCTCGCTGCAGCCTGTCCAACAGCTCGCGGCCTTTCGGCGAATTGACACGTTTGTCCAAGTCCGCGTAAAGCTTGACGATGCGCTCCCGCGCCTCCTCAATGACCTTGATCTCGGGCTGTCGCTGCGCCTCGGTGTCCATCAGCAGGATGTTGCGCATCGCACGCGCCTGCAGGTTCACCCCTTCGTTGATGGCATTGGCGAGCTTGACCTTCTCGTAGCGGTCGTTCACGACGGAGTCCAAGTCCGAGCGGATGCTTCTGAGACCCATCCAGCTGTTCACGGCCATGCCGATCATCAGCAAGGCCACAAGGGCAAAAGCCCCGCCGAGTCGTGTTCCGATGCGCAGGTTCTTCATCGCGGTCATGCTGTCTCCATGAGTGCGGACGGTGTGACTTGTGCAGAAGCGCCTCCGCAGCCCGTAGTGCCGGGGTGCCGGCGGCGGCTTCTGCTTTCCGCAGCCTAGGTTCTCAGCTTCACATTCAGCAATAGATAGGGCGCTAGGAGGGTGAGGTTGCTGTGAGAAATTGCCCCAATTACTCCATCGTTGTCAGATATGACTGTGCTTTCACGTGTCTGGCCCACAAGGTCGGACCTCGTCCGAATAGGTGGAGCGCCTCGCCAACTTTGATGATGCTGCGTACCACCGAGGGCGTCAGCATCCGCGCCGAGGTGTCTTGGGTGGGATGTCGTTGGGGCGTCCGCAGGGCATTCCCTCGGAGGTCTCATGCATCAAACACAACGAACCAGCCGCGCCTATGCGTGGATGGCAAGGCTCTCGGCTGTTGCAGCGGCCCTGGTTCTCTCGGGCTGCGGCAGCATCGTCTACAAGGACGCCGCTAGCACTTATGTGGCGGCCGGACGTGCCGTAACCACCAACCTCGCCACTGCCTCGTTGACGCTCGCACGTGCGCAAGACGACCAGAAGGCCATCAAGATCGCCGCTGACGCTAGCTGCCCCATCAAGGAACGGCGACTCTTCGTCAGATCGCCATCGAATACCAGCCTGTTTGCAACCGCGGTCGGCAGCTATCCCAAGGCAAAGCAATCAAGCGACTGCCAGGGCGTCCTGCGCTGCAAGGCGAATCCTGGAAGCGCCGGCTGCAGCAGCGCCTGTTACTCGGCAGCGGAAGGTGCCTGCATCGCGTTGTTGGACGGCGAGGGGGCCAGCGTGCTCAAGGACCAGGCTGTAGCTGACGACGCTAGGCAACAGGCCAAGACCCTGGCCGCTGCAATCGCCGACGCGGAGTATGGAAGCCCGGCGGCGGTTGAGAGCAAGCTGATCGAGGCCAACCTGACCGCGTTGACAGAGTATTTGGACCTGCTGGGCAAGCTGACGACCAAGCAGGAGTCTGAAGTCAAAGCTGACGCAGACAAGCTCGTCAAACGGCTCGACAACACGCTGAACGATGTCAAGGAGCTGACTGGTGCGTCGCTCTCTGCCTCGGACGCGGCCACCAAGACCAAGATCACAGGGATGCTCGGGGCGGCCGCCAAGCTGATCTCCAGCGTGCAGGTGATCGCGGCGAACGCGCGTGACGCGGCAGCCATCCGAAAGATCGTCAACGACCGCAGTGCCGATGTGGACGCTCTGGTCGACAGCATTCAAGACGTCGCCGTTGGTGACGCCATGCTAGCCGCCGCCCTGAGTGACTTGGCGCGCCTCAAGCAGCGGGAGTGGCTGCAGGACCGCTTCACCGCCGAAAGGTCCGCGGATCGGCGCTACCTAATGCTCGTCGAGGAGCGCAAGAAGTTCACCTATTCGGATGGCCCGGCATTGACCAGATCTGTGACGGCACTCTTCGCAGCGATGAAGACGTCTCACGCGGCGTTGATCCAGCTGGTGCAAAACCCTAGCGATGAAGACAAGCGAGCGATCGCTCAAGCCGCCTTCCAGGAGTTCAAGTCCATCGCCAGCGACGTTGCTGCCTTGGCGAAGCTCTTCGTGTGACCTCGACAAGGAATCGACATGGCCGACCAAACCAGTGCAGCCCACCTGTATGCGTCGCTGACGCAGCTTGCCTATGCGGTGACGCAGATGGCAATCAGTCCGAAGCCGCCATTCTCAACGGCGGACCAGGCAAATCTGGCCAGCGAGGGCACCAATGCTGCCAACTGCGCCGCGGCCTTCCGCCAGAAAGATCCGGGCCCCATTTCTCAGCCAGCGCTGTTCGCGGCGCAGCAAAAGGTCAACGCCGCGCTTGCAATGTTGAACCTGATCAACAGTGCCGGCAGCAGTTCGCTGAGCAAGAACACCGTGATCAACGCGGTAACGACGGCAATCGCTGCGGTCAACGCCTTGTGACGATAGCCCGGGCTTCGTCAATGCGACGGATCAGTTTCATGAGCGGCAGCCTTGTGGGCCTCTGGCTCATGGGCTCGATGGCCGCAGTTCAGGCAAGCCCAGGGCCTCAACCGACGATCGCTCAAGCACCCATCAATCTGGCACCCCTGCAGACTGCGGAGCAATCGACGGCTCCAGCGCAGTTCGGGGGTGTCCTCGTGATCACAGTGCGGGACGAGAAGCGCGATCCATCGAAGCCCCTGGTGAAGCCGTCGGAACTGAAAGAGGCGCTGGTCGTCCCGTCCAGCCGCACCAAGGTTGAGTTTGACGATGCGGCGACTGAGATCAAGTCAGACGACGCGTCGACAGACTGGGCGTTCACGTTCAAGGTGTCTGGCATACCCGCTGGCTTGACGTTGACGAGGTACGTGAAGTTCAACCTGGGCCAGACCGTGTGGCAAATGCCCTTCGCGGTCACCGCCCCAGGGCCAGAGGCGATCACAGTGCCGGAAAAATGGAGCGTTAAGCCGTGGCCTACCAATGGCCGCGCGCTTGAGCCCGACGAAGGGGTGCCTCTGTTCATTGCCGTCCCTGCTCAAGCTCCGCGCGCCGCTCTGAAAGTCGTGAGCTTCGATCTTGTTGAGCAGTCGACGAAGAAGACTACCGTCGGTCGCGATTGGCGGCTGTGTGACCCGTTAGTTGAGGCAGTATGTGGCCCCATCGAATTTACGAAGTTCAGCAAGGGCATGCATGAGGTTCGACTCAGGCCACCTGCGAATGGAAACTTGGATCCGGGGAAGTACGACGGCGTGCTGGTTGTCTCAAGCGAGGGTGCACCCGACGGAGTCGTGGAAAGTGTCAGCGCCACCCTCTACGCGACTTCGGCCGCTGCCAGAGCGTTGGGTTTTGCTGCCGTTGTTGCTGGCGTCCTGATTTCCACAGTGGGCATATCGTTTGGTCGCCGCTGGGTCGATCGGAAGCGTTTGATGATTCCCGCTGCGGTCCTTCAGGAATCCGTCAAAAACCTACAGGCAGAGCTGACGAAAACCTCAGCCGAGCATCAAATCGACGATGCTCGTACCAAGCCTCTTCGGAGTGAGTTAAGCGTTGCGTATGGCTCCCTATCGGCCCAGCAGCTCTCTGAAAATGGCCTGCCGTCGTCGATCCCGAATCCTTGGGTCGCGATCGACACAGCTCAGGTCGAGCAGCTAAAGAGCTACATTGATGCGCAGGCGTTGATCATTCTTCGATTGCAGGTGATCATCCAACGCGGTGTGGTTGGCCTTGAAGCGCTCAGGAAGCGCTACGGTCGCCTGACTGCTGAGGCGCAGAAGGCCTACGAAAAAGCCTACGAGGACCTGGCATTACTTGCCAAGTCGACAACGCTGGACTCAAACGCGGTAGCGCAACGCGTGGATGATGTCATTGCGAATTTCCAGGGCGCGCTTGAGCCACAGGTTCGTGGCCGAGAAGAAGCCTTTGCGCTGTTCAGCGCCGGGATCGCGGACGCGTTGCCAACACCTGAACACCTTCGCTTGCGAGTCAAGGAAGGGACGTTCCTGGTCTGGGCGCTCGTGGTGTTCGTCACGGTAGGCGTTGGCACTCACCTGCTGATCCTCAGCAACCCTGGGTTCGGCACGCTTGCTGACGAGCTCAATTGCCTTTTCTGGGGACTGGGCCTGGGCACGGGCGCGGCCGCTTTGGGCATCAACGTGAGCTCGGTTCTGACCGGCTTCAACGTGACGCGCTAAACGTTCCAAAGGGCGTGCTGAGCTGACCACTGGCACACCACGCCGTGTCATCGAGCGGGGGCGTTGCGGTTCCGCGCGTACAAGAACTTATCGCCACGCAGGTTCTCGATGCCGTCGAAGTCGCTCTTGGCCTGCACCAGCAAGCCCAGGTAACTGCTGCGATGTCGCTGGTGGGCACGCCGGTGCGCACGTGCGAAGGGGGAGGTGCTCGGGTTCAGCCCGGCTGCTTCGTGATGCGCAGATAGGGCTTGGGGGCTTTCCAGCCCTGCGGGAACAGCGTCTTCGCGTCTTCGTCGCTGACCGAGCCCGCGATGATGACGTCCTCGCCCTGGCGCCAGTTGGCCGGCGTGGCCACCTTGTGCCGGGCGGTGAGCTGCAGGCTGTCCAGCACGCGTACGATCTCGTCGAAGTTGCGGCCCGTCGTCATCGGGTAGGTGAGGATGAGCTTGATGCGCTTGTCCGGCCCGATGATGAAGACCGAGCGCACCGTGGCGTTGGTGGCTGCGGTGCGGCCCTCGGACGTGCCTTCGATGTCGGCCGGCAGCATGTTGTAGAGCTTGGCGACGTTCAGGTCGTGGTCGCCGATCAACGGGTACTTCGGCAGGTGGCCCTGCGTCTCCTCGATGTCGAGCGCCCATTTGTGGTGGTTGTCCACCGGGTCCACCGACAGGCCGATGAGCTTGGCGTTGCGCTTCGTGAACTCAGGCTCGATCTTGGCGAGGTAGCCCAGCTCTGTCGTGCACACTGGCGTGAAGTCCTTCGGGTGCGAGAACAGGATGGCCCACTGGTCGCCGATCCAGTCGTGGAACTTGATGGCGCCCTGAGTGGTCTGGGCCGTGAAGTCGGGGGCGATGTCGTTGATGCGCAGGGACATGGTGGCTCTCCTTGAGGTCAGGCGAGCGTAGTCAATCCCGCATCGGCTGCATCCGCTAAATCCGCATAAGCAACTGCGGCGCGCGCTTGAACGTCCCAGCCCTCAGGTCCCGCAGAAGGTGCGGTAGCCCTCCGTCACTTCCGACGGCGCCGGCGCGCCATAACGCGTCTGCAGCGCGGCCTCGTCCCACGGCGAGCGCAGCGCGGCCATCAGCGCCTCGAACGGCGAGAGGTCGCCCTCGGTGGCCGCGTCAAGCGCTTCTTCGACGAGATGATTGCGCGGGATGACGGCAGGGCTGGCGCGGCGCATGCGATCCGCCCGCGAGGCGGCGGGGTCTGCGCTGCGGTCGCAGCGGGCCTGCCAGCGGGCGAGCCAGGTGTCCAGCGCGGCGCGGTCCAGGAACAGGTCGCGCAATGGCTCTCGCCGCCCGTCGGCAGCAATGGCGAGATGGCGCCAGGCCAGCGTGAAGTCGACCCGCTGCGATTGCAGCAGTGCCAGCCAGTCGTCGGCGAGTGCGGCATCGGTGGCAAGGTCGTCAGCGGTGGCGTCCGCAAGCCCCAGCTTCTCGCGCTGGCCGGCGCGCAGTGCGGCGTCCAGCAGCCCGGGGAACTCATCGATCACGGCGGTCGCGTCGGCCACGGCCCGTGCCATCGCCGGCTCGTCGTCGGGTGACGCCATCAGTGGCAGCAGCGTTTCGGCAAATCGGGCCAGGTTCCACTGCGCAATGGCGGGCTGGTTGGCATAGGCGTAGCGGCCATGGTGGTCGATGCTGCTGAACACGGTGGCCGGGTCGTAGGCCTCCATGAAGGCGCAGGGACCGTAGTCGATGGTTTCGCCGGAGAGCGCCATGTTGTCGGTGTTCATGACGCCGTGGATGAAGCCCACGTTCATCCACTGCGCGATCAGCTGCGCCTGCCGCCCGGCTACGGCGCGCAGCAGACCCAGGTGCCGGTCTGGCGCGCCGGCCAGCTGCGGGTCATGGCGGGCGATCGTGTAGTCGGCCAGCCGGGCCAGCATTTCCAGGTCGCCGCGCGCGGCGAAGTACTGGAAGGTGCCCACGCGCAGATGGCTGGCGGCCACGCGGGTCAGCACCGCGCCGGGCAACGGCGTGTCGCGGAAGACGCGTTCGCCCGTCGCCGCCACGGCCAGCGCGCGTGTCGTCGGAATGCCCAGCGCGTGCATCGCCTCACCGATCAGCGCCTCGCGCAGCATCGGACCTACAGCCGCCTTGCCGTCGCCGCCACGGGAGAACGGCGTGCGGCCGGAGCCCTTGAACGCGATGTCTCGGCGCCGGCCGTGGCGGTCCACCACTTCGCCCAGGAGCAGTGCGCGGCCGTCGCCCAGCTGCGGCGAGAAGTGCCCGAACTGATGGCCCGCATAGGCCTGCGCGATGGGCTCCGCGTCGTCCGGCAGCAGGTTGCCAGTGAAGAGCGCCGCGGCGTCCGGCCCCTCCAGCGTGCCGGCCGGCAGGCTCAGCTCGTCGGCGAGCGGGTGGTTGGCGAACAGGAGGCGGGGCGCTGGCACGGCCAGCGGCCGGCGGGAGATCCAGGCGGCCGGCAGGTCGCGGACGTAGGTGTTGTCAAAGCCGAAGCGGGGCATCGAAGACCTTGAGAGCAGGGAGGGCAGGGCGGCCATGCTGGCACGGTATGCAAATGCTTGTCCGGGTTGAGGGGTTGGCGCCGATGCTGCCCGGTAGCATGCGACGATGAAGTCGCTTCTTGCCCTGCTGGCCTGCGCCACAAGCGCAGCGCTGGCCCAGCCAGCGCCCCTCACGCTCGACCGCATCACGGCCGACCCGCCGCTCGCCGGCCGCCTGCCGCGGCAGGCCGAGCTGTCGCCTGGCGGGCAATGGGTGAGCCTGCTGCGGCCGTCGCAGGCCGACAGCGAGGTGCTGGAGCTGTGGGCGCAGCCTAGCGCGGGCGGCGAGCCGCGCAAGCTGGTGGCCGCAGCCGACCTGTTGGGCGGCGCGGCGCAGCGGCTGAGCGAGGCCGAGAAGATGGCGCTGGAGCGGCAGCGCATCAGCCAGCGGGGCATCACCGGCTACCAGTGGTGCGGCGAAGACGACGCAGCTCTGCTTGTTCCGCTGTCGGGCGACCTCCACCTTGTGCGCCTGGCCGGAAGCGGCCCGCAGGTGCGCAAGCTCGCGCCGGGCGGTGCCCAGCCCAAGCTGGACCCGCGCTGCGCGTCGGACGGTCAGCGGCTGGCCTATGTGCAGGCCGGCAACCTGTTCGTGCTGCCGCTGGCGCCGGGAGCCCGGCCTCGCCAGTTGACGACCGACGGCAGCGCCACGGTCACGTGGGGCCGGGCCGAGTTCGTTGCCGCCGAAGAGCTGGGGCGCCAGCGCGGCTATTGGTGGTCGCGCGACGGGCGCTCGCTGCTCGCGCTGCGCGTGGATGAATCGGGCGTGGCGCTGAAGACGCGCGCGCAGATCTACGCCGACCGCACCGAGATGACGCAGCAGCGCTACCCGGCGGCCGGCGAGGCCAATGCGCGTGTCACAGCCTACGTCATCGACGCAGCCAGCGGTCGCCGCCGCGCGCTGGCGCTGCCGGCCACGGCGGAATACATCGCCCGGGCCGGCTGGTTTGCCGACGGCACGCCTTGGTTGCAGTGGTTCAACCGCGAGCAGACACGGCTCACGCTGACCGAGTTCAGGTCGGGCGCCGCGCCGCATGACATCACCGTCGAGACCGACCCGGCCTGGGTCGAGGTGCAGGGCGACCTCTTCGAGACGCCGCGTGGACTGCTGTGGTCCAGCGAGGCTTCGGGCAGGCGCCAATTGCTACTTGTCGACCGCACCAGTGGCGCACGCACACCGCTGACCGAAACGGCAGAGCCGGTGGCGCACGCCGTCTGTGCGAATGCCGAGCACGTCGTCTTCGCCGTTGCGGGAGACCGGGGCAAGTCACAGGAGCTCTACACGCTGCCGCTGGCCGGTGGCCGTGCACTGGTGCTGCCGGGCGCCGGCAATCGGCACTGGCGCGACGCCAAGGCCGACGCGGGCTGCACACGGCTGCTGGTCGAACGGTCTGCCTGGGGTGTGCCGCCGCGGCTGGAGCTGCGCCGTGTGGGTGAGCCCACGGCCATCGCCATCGCAGGGGATCCGCCCGACCCGGCGCTGCGCGACTACGGCACCGCGCCGCTCGCGCTGGACCTCACGTCGGCTGACGGCCACACGCCGCTCAACGGCTTCTTCTTTCCGGCGCAGGACCGCCGCGAGGGGCGGCATCCGGTCATCGTCATGGCCTACGGCGGACCGGGTGCTGCAACGGTCAGCTGGGCCTGGGGCCGCGACATGCCGCTGATCGCCTACTGGCAGCAGCGTGGCTACGGCGTGCTGATGCTGGACACGCGCGGCATGGCCCACCGCGATCGCGACTTCACGCGGGCCCATGCAAAGGCCTTCGGCCAGGTCGAAGTGGCCGATCTGTTCGCCGCCGTGCGCCAGCTGCCGGGTCGGGTGCCCGGCGTTGACCCGGCGCGCGTCGGCCTGTTCGGTTGGAGCTACGGCGGCTACCTGGCCGCCCGCGCGGTGCTGGATGCGAACACGCCGTTCGCCGCCGCCATCGCCGTGGCGCCGGTGACCGACTGGACGCTCTACGACACGGCCTACGCCGAGCGCTACCTGGGCCAGCCGGTGCTGCCCGGCGTGTCCGGTGCCTCGGGCCTGGCCCCGGCCTATGCCAACGCCAGCCTGCCGCCCCGCGCCGACCTGCTGTCGAGGCCGCTGCTGCTGGCGCACGGCACGGCGGACGACAACGTGTTGTTCGAGCACACGCTGCGTCTCGTCGAAGCCCTGCAGGCGGCCGGCAAGACCTTCGACCTGCAGATCTACCCCGGCAAGGCGCATGGCATCGCCGGCCGCGCGGCGCGGCTGCACCTCTACCGCACGATGGACGCGTTTTTCGAGCGCCACCTGAGGCCCGGGGCATGAGCCTGGTCTATTCCACTGATTTCGGGCGTGCATGCCCCGGCTGCGGCCGGCCCGTCGCCGAGTGCCTCTGCAAGGCCAAGGCGCGGCCCGCGGGCGACGGCATCGTGCGCGTTCGCCGCGAGACGGCGGGCCGCAAGGGCAAGGGCGTCACTGCCGTGCTGGGCCTGCCGCTGGACGATGCGGCGCTCGCCGTGCTGGCCAAGCAGCTGAAGTCGGCCTGCGGCAGCGGCGGCACGGTCAAGGACGGCGTCATCGAGATCCAGGGCGACCATCTCGACAAGGTCGTCGCCTGGCTGCAGGCTCGGCCCGAAGGCTGGACCGTCAAGCGCGCCGGGGGCTGACGTTCGCCTTGCAGGCCGACCGGGAAACCGTGAAAACCTCAGCATGGCCGGACGGTGCGGGCCGCTATATTGCGCCGCGATCAAAGGGAGTGAGGAAAGATGCGAACAACACTGCGCACGCTGCTGGCCAGCGTGTTCTTCTGCGCGGCCACCATGTCCGCGATGGCGGCAGACAACAGCAAGAACCTGGCGCCCGGCTTCGTCGCGCTGCCCTCCGCGGCCAAGCTGGTCGTCATGCCGGTGGACGTGGAGCTGTACTCGCTGTCCGCCGGTGGCGTGGCCGAGCCCAAGGCGGACTGGACTGCGAGCGCCCAGTCGCACATGAAGGCCGAGCTCGTGCGCCGCACGCAGTCCATCGGCCTGAGCACGCAGTTGATGGACGACAAGGACGCCGACGAGTTCGCCGAGCCCATGGCGCTTCACGCGGCGGTGGCGCGCTCCATCGCGCTGCACCATGCCACGGGCGGCGCCTGGTCGCTGCCCACGAAGGCGGGCAAGCTCGACTGGAGCTTCGACGACGCGATGCGCGACCTGAAGGCCAAGAGCGGTGCCGACTACGGCCTGTTCATCTGGGTCCGCGACAGCTACGCCAGTGCCGAGCGCAAGCTGGCGATGGTGGGCCTGGCGCTGCTGGGCGTGGGCATCGGCGGCGGCGTGCAGGTGGGTTACGCGTCGCTGGTGGACCTGAACAGCGGCCAGGTGCTGTGGTTCAACCAGTTGGCGCGCGGCACCGGTGACCTTCGCGAGGCCAAGGAGGCCGCCGAGTCCATCGACGTGTTGCTGACGGGCTTCCCGAAGCCCCGATGAGGCGCCGCGCCTTCATCGGCTGTGCCCAGTGCCTGGCGCTGTCGAGTCTGCTCGGCGCCGCACCGGCGCGCGCCCAAGGCGACTGGCTCGCGCCGCCCCGCTTCGAGAAGCCTGACCTCGGCACCGACGAGGGTGGCCTGTGGGCCATGATGGACCGCGAGGAAACGCGGCTGCGCCGCAGCCCGTTCCTGCTGCGCGACGCCGGCCTTCAGAAGTACCTGCAGGACATCGCCTGCAAGCTCTCCGGGGACCATTGTCCCGACGTGCGCGTCTATCCGGTCCGCACGCCGTTCTTCAACGCAAGCATGGCGCCCAACGGCATGATGCAGGTGTGGAGCGGCTTGCTGTTGAGGGTGGACAACGAGGCGCAGCTCGCTGCCGTGCTGGGCCACGAGATCGGGCACTACATGCAGCGCCACACGCTGGAGCGGCTGCGCGACGTCAAGTCACGCTCTGCCTTCGGCATGTTCCTTGGCATGTTCGGCCTCGTGGGTCTGGTGGGCCAGATGGCCGCGCTGGCCGGTGCCTTCGGCTTTTCGCGCGACCAGGAGCGCCAGGCCGACCAGATCGGGCTGACGCTGATGCGCCGCGCCGGCTATGACACGCGCGAGGCCGCCAAGGTGTGGGAGAACCTGATGCTGGAGCTGGCGGCCGTCCATGGCGGCGATCCGAGCCAGCGCAACCCGCTGTTCGCCACACATCCTGGCTCGGCCGAGCGCAGCGCCACGCTGCGCGACCTGTCTGCCGCTGACAGCGAGGGCCGACTGGGCGAGGAGGAACACCGCCGCGCGCTGGCCGGGCTGCAGCAGACGATGCTGGAGGACGAACTCAAGCGCGGGCAGACCGGTGAGACGCTGGCGCTGTTGAACCGCCTCATCGAGCGCCAGCCGGCGCGCGCCGACCTGCTCTACACGCGCGGCGAGGCCCGGCGCCTGCGCGCCGGCAACGACGACCTGGATCAGGCGCAGGCCGACTTCGAGCGTGCGATCGCGCTGGGGACGGAGCCGGCCGAGGCGCACCGGGCGCTGGGCTACCTGCACCGCAGCCGTGAGCGCCACGACCTGGCCCGCGAGGCCTTTGGCCGCTACATCGACAAAGCACCCGCCGCGCCGGACGCGGCGCTGATCAAGAGCCTGCTCTGAGGAGGACCCGACATGCAGAACACCATCAACCGCCGCCGTCTCGCCATGCTGGGCGCAAGCCTGCTGCTCGCTGCCTGCGCGGCGCCTGTCACCCGCGTCGAGGTGGGCGAGGTCGTCATCGGCAAGCGCATGGCGGTCAAGGTCGACGCGGCCTGGAACCAGTTCGGTGGCGGGCTGACGGCCGGCGTGCCGACCTGGACGATGGAGGGCATCACCATCGATGCCCTGCGCTTCTACACCGACGTGAAGGATGGCCAGACCTTCGGTCCGGCCAATCCGCCCAAGGGCCGCCAGCCGCTGATCTTCAAGGCCTCGATGCAGACGGCCGACATCGTCGCGATGTTCCAGTCGCTGCAGACGCTGGATGGTTCGAGCTTCTCGCTGGACAAGCTGGAACCGGCCGAGTTCCTGGGCGGTACGGGGTTCCGGGTCGAGTACTCGACGGTCCGCAAGGTCGACGAGGTGCCGCTCAAGGGCGTGGCCTACGGCCGCGTCCGCGACGGCGAGCTCTTTCTGGTCAGCTACAGCGCGCCGCGGCTGGTGTTCTTCCCGCGCTATCAGCCCCGGGTGGAGAGCCTGATCAAGGGCATCACGCTGCGCGGCTGATCAGTACTGCTGCCTGGCCCGCTCGCGGGCCAGGAAGTTGGCCTGGTCGCGGTCACGGTCGCGCTGCTGGCGGGCCTCGCGGGTCTCCCAGTCGCCACAGTGGAAATACGAGCCGCCGAACAGCCAGCCGATCACGCTGGAGCTGTCCAGCGCCCGGCCTTCACCCGCCGTGCAGACCATCGCGGCCTGCGAGGAACTCTGTTCCATCATCGCTTCCTGCTCCAGCATGGAACGCGACAGCAGCACGCAGGCTGGCATCCCGATGGCGAGCAGCACGCCGCCGATGACGACGCCACGCGCCCAGCCCGGCAGCCGCTCGGGGGCCGCGGGTGCGGGCGTCGCAGCCTGCCGTGCCGGCGCGGCTTCTGCAGCGCGAGGGCGGCCGCGTGTCGGCGTGCTGTCCAGCCCTGCCAGCACACGGGTCCGCGAGGAGGTCGGCGGGTCGATCGGCTGGGTGGCGGGGAAGGAGCGGGTCGCGGTCGGCATGCGTTGGAGATCGGCGTTAGCGGCAGCGCCGCGATCACGCCGCGAATGCTAGTGAGCGCACCTCCAGCACATCGTCACCAATTGCAAGCAGCGCATCGGCTGCTGTCGCGTCCGCGAAAGAAGTCACACTCGGAGCGGTTGCGGGGTTGGCCGGCATTTCACTATCCGGGGAAGACGCCCTTTCCTGGGGCGCGGCGCGGGGCTACATTGGGTCGGTCGTCACCCATGCCGCCGCCATGCTGCCAAGACGCTGCCTACTCCAAGGCGTGCCCGCCCTGCTGGCGGCCCGGCCGGCGTGGGCGCTGGATCTCGTCGTCACGCTCCGCGCGCCGGACAGCGAGAACGACCTGCGCAACGCCTACGTGCGGGACGCCGTCCAGTTGGCGCTGGAGAAGACGCAGCCCACGGATGGCGGCTTCCGGCTGTCGATTTCGCCTTTGATGAACAAGCGGCGTGCGCTGCTGGAGGCCTCCCGACGCTTGCTGCCGAATTTCCTCGTCACCACGGGCCCGGACCTGGCACGGCCTGCGGGCCTGGCGCCCGTGCTGTTCCCGATCCATTTGGGCACCAACCGCTATCGCGTCTGCTTCATGCACGCCGGGCGCCGCGCGGCCATCCGGGCGGCGGACACGCTGGCCGCCGTGGCCCGGCTGCGCCATGTGCAGGGGCGTGACTGGCCGGACGTGGCCGTGCTGCGAGCCAACGGCTTCTCGGTCAGGGAAGTCGGCACGTACGACGCCTTGTTCGAGATGGTCGCGCTGGGGCGCGCCGACCTGTTCTGCCGCAACGTTCTGGAGATCGGCCACGAGATGCGCACGCATGCCGGCATGCACGGCCTCGCGCTGGACGACAGCTTGCTGCTGTCCTACGACCTGCCGCAGTACCTCTACACCCATCCGGACAACCGACCGGTGATCGACCGCCTCGAGCGCGGACTGCGCATGGCGTTCGCCGACGGATCGCTGCCGGCGCTGCTGCGCCGCTACCTGAAGCCATCGCTGGCGCAGCTGGATCTGCCGCGCCGCCGCCTGTTCACACTGAGCCCTCCGAGCGGGCAGACAGTGGAGATGAACGACAAGCCTTTCCAGATCGACTTGCTGGCCAAGTCCTGGCGTTGAGCCGGTGTGACATCTTGGCGCCCTAACGCCCCGTTTACGGTGGCCTGGCCCGGGTGTGCGACGTTTTCACGGGCGCCGGTGCGATGCCGCACCTAGTCTGCATCCAGACGAGGTGCCGCCCATGAACTCACGCCCCATGCCGCTGATGACCGCCGACTACGAGCTACGGTTCGAATCCCTGTTCCAGGCCGGCCGGGCACTGGCCTTCCCGTGTGACGAGCGCGGTGGCGTGCTGCTGGATGCGCTCAGCGACAAGGCGCGGGAAAACTACCTGTTCGCCCGCGCCGTCGTCGGCCGCGACTACGCCAGCCCCATCGTGCTGCGCCGCGACTGAAATTTTCTTTTCGACCGGACCCCGGGCCGGGCCCGGACAATGCGGGATGACCGACGCCTTCTCCCGACTCCCCCTGAGCCCTGCCATGCTGGCCAACCTTGGCCAACTGGGCTATGAACGGATGACGCCCATCCAGGCCGCCAGCCTGCCGCTGGCCCTCGCGGGCCGTGACGTCATCGGCGAGGCCCAGACCGGCTCCGGCAAGACCGCCGCGTTCGCGCTGGCGCTGCTGCACCGCCTGAACACCGAGGCGAACCGCGTGCAGGCCCTTGTGCTGTGCCCCACCCGCGAGCTTGCCGACCAGGTCACGCAGGAGATCCGCCGCCTGGCCCGTGCGGCCGACAACATCAAGGTGTTGAGCCTGTGCGGTGGCAGCCCGTTCAAGCCCCAGGCCGAGAGCCTGGCCTTCGGCGCCCACATCGCCGTCGGCACTCCTGGCCGGCTGCTGGACCACCTGGAGCGCGGCACGCTGGACCTGTCCGCGCTGAACGCGCTGGTGCTGGACGAAGCCGACCGCATGCTCGACATGGGGTTCCTCGACGACATCAAGGCGATTGCCAAGCGTGCGCCGGCCCAGCGGCAGACGCTGCTGTTCTCGGCGACGTTTCCGGATGGCGTGCAGGACATTGCAGCCAAGTTCATGCGCGACCCGCAGACGGTCAAGGTGGCCGGCGCCACCAGCGCCGCGGCGTCCAACATCCGGCAGATCGCCTACGAGGTGGTCGAATCCCAGCGCTTGGACGCCGTGCCCCGGCTGCTGCGCGCCTTCCGGCCCGAATCGACGATTGCCTTCTGCAACACCAAGCAGCAGTGCCGCGACCTGGAGGCCGTGCTGGCAGCACAGGGCTTCGTCGCGCTCGCGCTCCATGGCGACCTGGAGCAGCGTGACCGCGACCAGGTGCTGATCCAGTTCGCCAACCGCAGCGCCTCGGTGCTGGTGGCCACCGACGTGGCCGCGCGGGGCCTGGACATCGCCAACCTCGCCTGCGTCATCAACGTGGACATAAGCGCCGATGTCGAACAACACGTCCACCGCATCGGTCGCACCGGCCGGGCCGGCGCCTCAGGCCTGGCGTTGAGCCTGGCCAGCCTGGATGAGATGGGCCGCGTGGGCCGCATCGAGCAGTTGCAGGGCGAACCCTTCGTCTGGGAGCCGCTGGACGGCCTGAAGGATGCGCCCGGTGGCCCGCTGCTGCCGGCCATGGACACGCTGCAGATTCTTGGCGGCCGCAAGGAAAAGATCCGCCCCGGTGACATCCTCGGCGCGCTGACAGGCGAGGCCGGCTTCACGGCCGCGCAGGTCGGCAAGATCAACGTGACCGACTTCCACAGCTATGTGGCGGTGGAGCGGGGGATTGCGCAGGAGGCGGTGAAGCGGCTGTCGGCGGGGAAGCTCAAGGGGCGGAAGGTGAAGGCGAGGCGACTGGCGGATCTGGAGTGAGTAGGGCGCGCGTTTCGTTCGTAGTGCCGTAGGTTGGGGCGCTGACCCCAACGTTTGTCGCCGCAGGCACTTGCTGCTTTGCAATAGCCTGAGTAGCGCGCCTTGTGCCTCCCGCGGGCTTGGATGCTGGATGGTCACAGCTTGTGAACTGTGCATTGAATTTACTGCCTGCGATATGTAAACTGAACATACACATCAGAAGCTGTAAATGAGATTTACAGCCTAGGAGCTGTATGTCTCAGTTCATCGTCCGCACGCCTGATCAGCTGTCACCCCTGTTGCAGGCGTTCCGCAAGGAAGCCGGCCTGACGCAGGCAGAGGTGGCCTTGCGGCTGGGCCTCTCGCAGCAAACCTATTCCGCGATGGAGAGGAATGCCGACAAGGTAGGCGCTGCACGGCTGCTGAGGCTGTTCAACGTCCTTGGTGTGGAAGTGGCGCTCGGCAAGCCGCTGCAGTCGTCCAAGACCTCCAGTTCGTCCGTCGACAAGCCGGCCTGGTAAGCCATGGGCCGCCGCTCCCTCACCCGCACGCTGGGCCTCTGGATGAACGGCGCCCCGGTCGGCACCTGGAGCCTCGCACCCAACGCGCCCGACATACTCCAATACGACTTGGCTTGGACGCAGTCAGGGCAGGGGAGGCCGCTATCGCTGTCGCTCCCCTTCACACCGGGAAATGCGCCGCACCGCGGAGCAAAGGTCCGCGCCTACTTCGAGAACCTGCTCCCGGACAGCAAGGAGATCCGCGAACGGCTGGCGCGCCGCTTCAATACCGGCTCGACCGGCGCGTTCGAGTTGCTAGCCGAGATCGGCCGGGACTGCGCCGGCGCGCTGGAGATCCTGCCGGAGGGTGCAGCCTCGGTCGGTACGCCCCCCCTGGAGGCGGAGGTGCTGAGCGAAGCACAGGTCGCACAGATCCTGCGTGGCACGACGACGTCGAATGCGCTGGGCTGGCGGGATGATGAGGACTTCCGCATCTCCATTGCCGGCGCGCAGGAGAAGACCGCGCTGCTACTGCACGAAGGGCAGTGGTGCCTTCCGCTTGGCGGAACGCCGACGACGCACATCTTCAAGCTACCGCTGGGCCTCATCGGCGGCATGGAGCTCGACATGCGCGGCTCGGTCGAGAACGAATGGCTGTGTTCGCTGATCCTGCGCGAGTTCGGGCTGCCGGTCGCTACCTGCCATCCGCTGCAGTTCGAAGACGTCAAGGTGCTCGTTGTGGAGCGCTTCGACCGCGCCTGGTGGACACATCCGTCCGGCGACCAACGCCTGCTCCGCTTGCCGCAGGAAGACATGTGCCAGGCGACCGGCGTGGCACCTGATGCCAAGTACGAGGTGGACGGTGGGCCCGGCATGGACCGCATCCTCGACGTCCTTGACGGATCCATGAGCCGTGAAGAGGATCGTCGCAACTTCTTCAAGGCGCAGCTGATCTTCTGGATGCTTTGCGCGACCGACGGCCACGCCAAGAATTTCAGTCTTTTCCTTCGCCCCGGCGGGCGGTACCAGCTGACGCCGCTCTATGACGTGATGTCAGCCTACCCGGTCCTCGGAGATGGGGCGTCAAGGATCTCGCCGTTCAAAGCAAAGATGGCCATGGCCGTGCGCTCTAAGAACGCTCATTGGAAGATGAGAGACATCCTGCGGCGACACTGGACGGCTCTCGGAGCACGCCACGGCATCCTGACGCTGGATGGCCGCGATGCCGAGAGTCTGATCGACGAGACGGTCGACCAAGTGCATGAGGTCATCGCCAAGGTAGGAGCGCAGTTGCCTCAGGGGTTTGATGCACAACTCGCCAGCGCCATCTTCAGCGGCATGCAAAAAGCCGCAGATCGTTTGGCCGGCTGAAACGAATGCTTCGCAGCCGACCGGTTTGCAGCGTTATGGAGAGCTCTCCAGTGCTGCCTATGCGCAGTTCGCAACTATGTTCACCTTGTCGGCCGGTATGGGCTTTGACGTCTATGCCGGGTGAGCATCGTGGCAGTCGTGGTCTGCGCATAGTTTGGTCTACAGCCTGAATCCGTGAGCTCACCTCTGTAGGCGTTCACCCTGCGGGGGCGGCCGAATGGCAATGGGCCGGCTGGTTTTGGAACGATTCGGCGATGCGCCCGAATCAAGTTGAGCAGCTTGACTACGACCTCAGCCGACGGTCGGCCTGGCCCTCGTTGGACACTTCCTGAAGACGCTCGCTCCAGTGCTTGCAGATGTCGATGCGACGCTGCCCGTGCGCACGGGCGCGCCCACCAGCGACATCGCACGCAGCTACCTGGGCTTGCTGGTGCAGGGCAAGAGCGACTTCGACGCCGTTGAGAATCTTCGTGGCGACAAGTTCTTCAAGCAGGCCCTGGGCATCGGGCTGCGGCCGCCATCAGTGCCTTCCGCAAAGTGCCGATGCGCACAAACACAATTTATGGATAGGCGCTAAGTCCTTGGTGCGCGCCGAGACGCCGGAGAGCTATCAGCCGTGAAGGGTCAGCAACATCATTGTGAAGCAGCCCAGATTAGCCTCTCAACCTACTTCTGAAAGCTGTCCTTCAATCCCGTGATCTTGTTGAACACCGGCTTGTCAGCCCGATGGTCCACGCGGTCGGTGACGAAGTAGCCATGCCGCTCGAATTGCCAGCGCTGGTCCGCTGCGGCGCCGGCCAGTGAGGGCTCGACGAAGCCCTGCACGACGCGTAGCGAGTTCGGGTTGAGGAACTCGATGAAGTCACGCCCGCCGGCGTCCGGCTGCGGCTCGGCGAACAGGCGCTCATACAGGCGCACCTCGGCGGCCACGGCCTCGTGCGCGGCGACCCAGCCGATGACGCCCTTGACCTTGACCGCGTCGGCACCCGGCGTGCCGCTCTTGGTGTCGGGCACGACGGTGGCGAGCACGGCGGTGACCTTGCCGTCCGCATCCTTCTCCGCGCCGGTGCACTCGATGACGTAGCCGGCCTTCAGCCGTACCTTGTTGCCCGGGAACAGCCGGAAGTAGCCCTTGACCGGCACTTCCATGAAGTCCTCCGCCTCGATCCACAGCTCGGGCCCAAGCGAGAACTTGCGCAGGCCCAGCTCCGGCTTGTGCGGGTGGGCGGCGACCTCGCAGGGCTCGCGGTGGTCGACAGAGCCGAAGACCTCGGCGTAGTTCGTCAGCTTGAGCTTGAGCGGCTGCAGCACGGCGAACGCTCGCGAGGCCTGCGGCTCCAGGTCCGCACGCAGGGCCTGGTCCAGCACCGTGTCGTCGATCCACGCGTTCTGCTTGCTGGCGCCGGTGGCTTCCACCATGGCGCGGATGCTTTCGGGCGTGAAGCCGCGGCGGCGCAGGCCCACCAGCGTCGGCATGCGTGGGTCGTCCCAGCCTGTGACATGACCTTCCTCAACGAGCTGGCGCAGTTTGCGCTTGCTGGTGACGACGTAGTTCAGGTTCAACCGGCCGAACTCGATCTGCTGCGGCAGCGGCCGGGCCAGCAGACCGAGGTCGGCGAGGTGGTTCAGCAGCCAGTCGTAGAACGGGCGCTGGTCCTCGAACTCGAGCGTGCAGATGCTGTGGGTGATGCGTTCCAGCGCGTCCTCGATAGGGTGGGCGAAGGTGTACATCGGGTAGATGCACCACTTGTTGCCGGTGGCGTGGTGTTCCGCATGCTTGATGCGGTAGAGCGTCGGGTCGCGCAGGTTGATGTTGGGCGACGCCATGTCGATCCGGGCGCGCAGCACCATGGCGCCGTCGGCGTGCTGGCCGTCGCGCATTTCGCGGAAGCGGGCGAGGTTCTCGGCGGGCGTGCGGCTGCGGAAGGGGCTGTCCACGCCCGGCTTGCCGAAGTCGCCGCGGTTGGCGCGCATCTCGTCGGGCGTCTGCTCGTCCACATAGGCCAGTCCGGCGTTGATGAGCGCCTCGGCCGCCTCGTACATGAAGTCGAAGTAGCTGCTGGCCTCGAAGAGGTTGGGGCCCCAGCTCCAGCCGAGCCACTGCACCATCTCCTTGATGGCGTTGACGTACTCCAGCTCCTCCTTCTCGGGGTTGGTGTCGTCGAAGCGCAGGTGGCAGGCGCCGCCGTAGTCGCGCGCCAGGCCGAAGTTCAGGCAGATGCTCTTGGCATGGCCGATGTGCAGGTAGCCGTTGGGCTCGGGCGGGAAGCGGGTGCGGATGCGGGCTTCGTCCAGAGGGCCGGCGGCATGGTGGGCGGCGTCGCCCGGCGTGCCGGCGAAATGGCGGCCGGCGAACGCGCCGGCCTCGAGGTCGTGCTCGATGCGCTGACGCAGGAAGTTCGTGGCGGGGGCGGCAGCAGAGGCGTTGTGGCTCATCGTCGGCTCGGGAAATGGAAAACGGGCCGCCTGTGGTGTGCAAGGCGGCCCGCCGGTGCTGGGGTCGATTCTATTGACGACCCAGTCGCCGCCAGCGGACGGGCCTCAGCGGCAGGCGCACGTGGGCCAGCGCGATGCTGATCCACACCGCCACGCTGAAGTAGAGCGTCATCCAGACCACCTCCGTACGCCAGTGCGCCCAATCGTGCGACACCGTCCAGCGCCCGGCGGCGTCAGCGATGCCGGCCGAGAGGCTGGGGTAGTTGCGGCCGGCGGCCTGGTCGGCCACCCAGCGCGCCCAGTACATCGGCACGTCGACGAAGAACATGTAGGCGGCATAGACAACGCCGGCGGCGATGGCGACGCCCAGCCAGGTGCGGCCTCGCGGACCGACGCGCCGCCACAGCCCGCCCATGGCCATGACGCTGAGCACAGCCGCCAGCCCCCACAGCGTCTCCTCGACGACATGGCCGAGGTTGCGCGTCGTCAGCACGGCATACCAGGAGTTGATTTCCGCCACGGCGATCATCGGCACGATGGCATGGGCCACCCGCAGGGCAGGGCGGTGGCCGGTGGCCAGCGCGCCGCCGCGCAGCAGCAGCGCCCATTGGGCCGCGAAACTCAGTTCGGCGATGGTGGCCACCGTGCGGCCGACGATGACGCTGGACGCGAACGAGTCCACCATGACGACCCGCGGCACGTCGAACACGGGCAGGAAGGACCGGTAACCGCAACCCAGCACGTACAAGGCTGACAGCAGCAACTGCAGCCGCTGGTGCGGCCAGGTGGTGCCGTCGGGGCGCTGGCGGTTTAGCCAGGCGGTAGAGGCCGTCCAGGCGATCAGGTTCAGTCCGGCGATGGCACACAGCAGGTGCCACCAATTCAATGTCGTCGCGTCGGTCATCGCGCTCTCCTTGTTGTTGTCGTGGACGGCGTCGCCGGCAAGCGGGATGCCTGCCTGGCGCAGGTCAGCCGCGGCCGTCCAGTTTGAAGACGCCCACCACTTCGTGCATGCGCTCGGCTTGCGTCCGCAGGCTGTCCGCGGCGGCGGCGGCCTCCTCCACGAGCGCGGCGTTCTGCTGTGTGACGCGGTCCAGCTGCGTGATGGCGTTGCTGACCTGGCCGATGCCGGTCGTCTGTTCCTGCGTGGCCGAGCCGATCTCGGCGATCAGGTCGGCCACGCGGTGCACCTGCGAGACGATCTCCGTCATCGTCTCGCCCGCCTCGCCGACCAACTGGGAGCCGGCTTCCACGTCGCCCACGCTCTGGCCGATCAGCGCCTTGATCTCGCGTGCAGCCTGCGCGCTGCGCTGGGCCAGTGCGCGCACCTCGCCGGCGACGACGGCGAAGCCGCGGCCCTGCTCGCCGGCCCGGGCCGCCTCGACGGCTGCGTTCAGCGCCAGGATGTTGGTCTGGAAGGCGATGCCGTCGATGGTGCCGATGATGTCGGCGATGCGACTGGAGCTGGCACTGATGGCGCCCATCGTCGAGATCACGCGCTGCACGACATCGCCGCCGCGCACGGCGACGCTGCTGGCCGACTGTGCGAGCTGCGTGGCCGTGCGGGCGGTCTCGGCGTTCTGGCGCACGGTGGCGTTCATCTGCTCCATCGAGGCAGCGGTTTCCTCCAGGCTGGCGGCCTGCTGCTCCGTGCGCTGCGACAGGTCGGCATTGCCGTTGGCGATCTCGCCGGCGCCGGTCAGTATGGCGTCCGCGCCCTGGCGTACCTGGCCGACGATGCGGGTGAGCCCGTCGTTCATCTGTTCCAGGGCCTGCAGCAGCTCGGCGATCTCGTCGCGCCCCTGGGCGTCGATGTGCGTGCGCAGGTCGCCGTTGGCCACGTCCTGGGCGAAGCGCACGGCCCGGCTCACCGGCCCGGTGATGCTGCGCGTGATCATCCAGGCCAGTGCGGCGCCAAGCGCCAGAGCCAGCCCGGTCAGCACGCCGGTGGTGGCGATGGCGCTGTTGCGTGTGCGCTCACCTAGTTCGTAGTCCGACGCGGCCTCGCTGATCTGCAGCTTGACGAGGGCATCGGCCAGCTCACGCGCCTTCAGGCCCAGTGGCAGCGTTTTCTCATCGTAGATCTGCATGGCCGTGCTCATGCCGCCGGTGGACAGCGCGGCGCCGACGGGCAGCAGGCCTTCGTTGATGTAGGCCTTGCGCGCCTCGACGAAGCGCTGGGCCAGCTCCCGTTCACTGCCGGACAGCGGCATGGCCAGGTACTGGTCCAGCACGACCTGGCCGCGCTTGATGTTCACCTCCAGCTCGTCGTTGCGCTTCTTGATCTCGTCGAAGCCGGGGGCTCGCAGCATCTCGACGATGACGAGCCGGTTGCGGACGGCCAGGTTGTCCAGCTCGCCCAGCAACGCCAGCGGCACCGTGCGATGAAGATAGACGGTCTCCAGGCTGTCGGCCACGCGGTAGATGCCTCGGACGCCGATGCCGGCGAGCGCCAGCATGAGGGCCAGCACGACGGCGAACGCCAGACCGAGGCGGTGGCCAATGCGCAACTGCTTCAGACCGCCCATGTGTCCCCCTGGTTGGACTGGTTGAAGCGCCTGAGTCTGCCCCAGCGCGGTGCCTTCGTCGATGCGGCCGTTCCCGTCTCGCGCCGCCGATCGGCGGATGTTTGCGCAATCGTGTCGGGGTTGCGGTGTCAGCGGCGCCGGCTGCTGCCGCCGCCCAGCAGGCTGCCCAGCACGCCGCGGATGAGCTCGCGGCCTACGGCCGTGCCGATGCTGCGCACGGCCGACTGCGCCGCCTTCTCGGCCAGGCCGGGATGGCGCCCGCCGCGGGGGCCGGTGGTGCCGAAGACGATGTCCTTCAGGCCGTCCAGCATGCCGCCGCCCTCTGCAGGTGCCGGTGCGGGCGCAGTGGCCCCCGGCCGGGGTGTGGCAACCGCCGGCGCGACGGCCTGGCCGGACAGCTTTTCGTAAGCAGATTCGCGGTCCAGCTGCTTTTCGTAGACGCCGGCCACGAGCGAGCCGGCGATGAGCTGCTGGCGCTGCGCGGGCGTGATCGGGCCGATCTGGCTGCCCGGCGGCAGCACGAACACGCGTTCCGTCACGCTGGGCCGGCCATGGTCGTCCAGCAGGCTGACGAGCGCTTCGCCGACGGCCAGCTCGGTGATGGCCGTGGCAATGTCTAGCCCGGACTTGGCGCGCATCGTCTCGGCGGCCGCCTTGACGGCCTTCTGGTCTCGCGGCGTGAAGGCTCGCAGCGCATGCTGCACGCGGTTGCCGAGCTGGCCCAGCACGGCATCGGGGATGTCCAGCGGGTTCTGCGTCACGAAGTAGACGCCCACGCCCTTGGAGCGCACCAAGCGCACGACCAGCTCGATGCGCTCAACGAGGGCGTCCGGCGCGTCCTTGAACAGCAGATGGGCCTCGTCGAAGAAGAACACCAGCTTGGGCTTGTCCAGATCGCCCACCTCGGGCAGCGTCTCGAACAGCTCGGACAGCATCCACAACAGGAAGGTCGCGTACAGCCGAGGCGCGTTCATCAGCTTGTCGGCCGCGAGGATGTTGACGACGCCCAGCCCGCCGTCCGTCTGCATGAAGTCAGCGATGTTGAGCATCGGCTCGCCGAAGAACTTGGCGCCGCCCTGTGCCTCGATCTGCAGCAGGCCGCGCTGGATGGCGCCGATGCTGGCGGCTGACACGTTGCCGTACTGCGTCGTGAACTGACTCGCGTTGTCGCCCACGTGCTGGAGCATGGCGCGCAGGTCCTTCAAGTCCAGCAGCAGCAGGCCGTTGTCATCGGCGATTTTGAACACCATCTGCAGTACGCCGGCCTGCGTCTCGTTGAGCGCCAGCATGCGGCTCAGCAGCAGCGGGCCCATGTCGGAGATCGTCGCGCGCACCGGGTGGCCCTGCTCGCCGAACACATCCCACAGCGTCGTGGGGCAGGCGACCTTCTCGGGCGGCGGCAGACCGCGGTCCTTCAGCGTGGCGAGCAGCTTGTCGCCGGGGCTGCCCGGCTGGCTGATGCCGGTCAGGTCGCCCTTCACGTCGGCCATGAAGACGGGCACGCCGATCCTGCTGAAGCTCTCGGCCAGCGTCTGCAGGCTGATGGTCTTGCCGGTGCCTGTGGCCCCCGTGATGAGACCGTGCCGGTTGGCCAGCGCGGGCAGCAACAGGCACTCGGTCTGGCCGTGGCGGGCGAGCAGGATGGGGTCGGTCATGGGCGCTCCTCTAAAATCGCAGTTCTGCCAACGATAAAACAGGCCGTTGCAACGACGAGCCGCCAGGAGCGCCACACATGGCCGGACATTCCAAATGGGCCAACATCCAGCATCGCAAAGGCCGCCAGGACGAGAAGCGCGGCAAGATCTGGACCCGCATCATCCGTGAGATCACGGTCGCCGCGCGCCAGGGCGGCCCCGACATCAAGGACAACCCGCGCCTGCGGCTGGCCGTCGACAAGGCCAAGGCCGCCAACATGCCGGCCGACCGCATCAAGTACAACATCGACAAGGCCAGCGGGAACCTCGACGGCCTGACCTACGAGGAAATCCGCTACGAGGGTTACGGCATCGGCGGCGCGGCCGTCATGCTCGACACGATGACGGACAACCGCGTCCGCACCGTCGCCGAGGTGCGCCATGCGTTCAGCAAGTACGGCGGCAACCTGGGCACCGAGGGTTCGGTGTCCTTCCAGTTCAAGCATTGCGGCCAGCTCGTCTTCGCGCCCGGCACGTCCGAGGACCGCATCATGGAAGTCGCGCTGGACGCCGGCGCTGAGGATGTGATCACCGGCGATGACGGCTCCATCGAGGTGCTGACCGCGCCGGCCGACTATGAGACCGTGAAGACCGCGCTGGAGGCGGCCGGTCTCGTGCCCGAGCTGTCTGAGGTGACGATGCGCGCCGAGAACTCCATCGAGATCACCGGCGAGGATGCGGAGCGCATGCAGAAGCTGCTGGACGTGCTGGAGGACCTGGACGACGTGCAGGCCGTTTATCACAACGCCGAGATGGGCTGAGCACGATGAAAGTCCTTGTCATCGGCAACGGCGGCCGCGAGCATGCGCTGGCCTGGAAACTGACGCAGAGCGAGCGTGTCAGCCAGGTGTTCGTCGCCCCCGGCAACGGCGGCACGGCGCGCGACGAGCGCCTGCAGAACGTGCCCATCGCCGCGACCGACGTCGCTGCGCTGGCCGACTTCGCCGTCGGCCAGAAGATCCAGCTGACCGTCGTCGGCCCGGAGGCCGCGCTGGCCGCCGGCGTCGTGGACGAGTTCCGCGAGCGCGGCCTGCGCATCTTTGGCCCGACCAAGGCCGCGGCGCAGCTGGAAAGCTCCAAGGCCTTCGCCAAAGATTTCATGAAGCGCCATGGCATCCCGACCGCGGCCTACGAGACCTTCTCCGATCCGGCCGCCGCGCATGCCTACGTGGACGGCCGAGGTGCCCCCATCGTCATCAAGGCCGACGGTCTGGCGGCGGGCAAGGGCGTCGTCGTCGCAATGACGCTGGAAGAGGCCCACGAGGCGATCTCGTGGATCCTGGAAGACAACAAGCTGGGCGTCACGCACAACGCGGGCGGTGCGCGCGTCGTCATCGAGGACTTCCTCGCCGGCGAGGAGGCCAGCTTCATCGTCGTCTGCGACGGCAAGCGTGTCGTGTCCCTCGCCACGAGCCAGGACCACAAGCGCCTGCTGGACGGCGACGCCGGCCCCAACACCGGCGGCATGGGCGCCTATTCGCCGGCGCCGGTTGTCACGCCCAACGTGCATGCCAAGGTCATGCACGAGATCATCCAGCCGACGATTGCCGGCATGGCGCGCGACGGCCATCCATTCACCGGCTTCCTGTATGCCGGGCTGATGATCGACGAGCACGGCCAGCCGCGCACCGTCGAATTCAACACGCGCATGGGTGACCCCGAGACACAGCCCATCATGATGCGGATGAAGAGCGACCTCTTCGAGCTGCTGATGCACGCGACCGACGGCACTCTGGACCAGGTCGAGCTGCAGTGGGACCGCCGCGTGGCGCTGGGTGTCGTGCTGGCCGCCGAGGGCTACCCGCTCGATCCGCGCAAGGGCGACGCCATCACCGGCCTGCCTGACGACGCGGACGATGCGATGGTGTTCCACGCCGGCACGGCGCAGGCCGACGGCAAGCTCGTCACCAGCGGCGGCCGCGTGCTGTGCGTGACGGCGCTGGGCGAGTCGGCCCGCACGGCGGCGCAGCGAGCCTACGAGCTGGCAGCGGGCATCCAGTTCGCCGGCCGCCAGTACCGCAGCGACATCGGCCACCGGGCCCTGAAGCGGTGAACAGCGCCCCCGTCCGCGACTACCTGCTGGGCCTGCAGCACCGCATCGTCAGCGCGCTCGAGGGCGTCGATGGCAACGCCTTCCTGAGCGACGGCTGGAGCCGCGAGCCCGGCGGCCGCCTGGAGGGCGATGGGCTGTCGCGCCTGATCGAGGGCGGGTCCGTCTTCGAACGTGGTGGCGTCAATTTCTCGCACGTCAAGGGCCGCGTGCTGCCGCCGTCGGCCACGCAGCACCGGCCTGAGCTGGCCGGCGCGCCGTTCGAGGCCATGGGTGTGTCGCTGGTGCTGCACCCGCACAACCCCTTTGTGCCAACGGTGCACATGAACGTGCGCATGTTCGCCGCGCTGCCAGCCAACGCGCCGGCGGTGACGTGGTTCGGTGGCGGCATGGACCTCACGCCCTACTACGGCTACGAGCGCGATGCCCAGCACTTTCACCGCACCTGCCGTGACGCGCTGGCGCCGCGTGGCGACGCGCTGTATCCGCGCTTCAAGACTTGGTGCGACGAGTACTTCTTCCTGAAGCACCGCCAGGAGCCGCGTGGCATCGGCGGCGTCTTCTTCGACGATTTCGCCGAGGGCGGCTTCGACGCCGGCTTCGCGCTGATCCAGTCGGTGGGCGATGCCTTCCTGCCCGCCTACCTGCCCATCGTCGAACGCCGCCAGGGCTATGCCTATGGCGAGCGTGAACGCGATTTCCAGGCCTACCGGCGCGGGCGCTACGTCGAGTTCAACCTCGTCTGGGATCGCGGCACGCTGTTCGGCCTGCAGTCCGGCGGGCGCACCGAATCCATCCTGATGTCCATGCCGCCACAGGTGGTCTGGCGCTATGACTGGGCGCCGCAGCCCGGCACGCCGGAAGCCCGGCTCTACACCGACTTCCTCCGTCCGCGCGACTGGGCCGACGAAACGCCGACCGCCCTGTGGCTTTGAGACTCGCGCTGTTCGGCGGCAGCTTCGACCCGCCTCACCTAGGCCATCTGGCCTTCGCGCGCTTTGCGCTCGATGCGCTGGCGCCTGACCGTCTGCTGTGGCTGCCCGCGGGTCGCCAGTGGCAGAAACCCGACCAGGTCATGGCGGCGCCGGCCCACCGCGTGCAGATGCTGCAGCTGCTGACGGCCGACGAACCCCGTTTTGCCATTGATGACCGCGAGCTGCACCGGCGCGGCCCGAGTTTCACGGCTGACACGTTGCGTGAGTTCACCGCCGAGCATCCCGGCGCCGAACTGATGTTCCTCATCGGGCAAGACCAATACGCTCGACTGCCGACCTGGTACCAGGCCGAAGTGGTCGCCCAACTGGCCACGCTCGTCGTCGTGCCGCGCGCTGGCGAAGCTGTCGTGACGCCAGCTGGCCTCGGCCCGCACCGGCTGCACGTGCTGCCGATGCCCGAAATCCCGCTGTCCTCCACCGTCGTGCGCGCTGCCGCCGCACGCGGGGAGGACCTCAGCCCCATGGTGGGCGCGCAAGTCGCGAGCTATATTGCCTCGCACCGCCTTTACGGAAACAAGCCCTGAATGGACATTCGCAAGCTGCAACGAGCCATCGTCGATGGTCTCGAAGACGTCAAGGCCCAGAACATCGTTGTGTTCAACACCGAGCACCTGTCGCCGCTGTTCGAGCGCGTCATCATCGCGTCGGGTACCAGCAACCGGCAGACAAAGGCCCTGGCCTCGAGCGTCCGTGAGACGGTCAAGGGCCGCGGCATGCAGGTCATGCGCACGGAAGGCGAGGACAACGGTGAATGGATCATCGTGGACTGCGGCGCCGCCGTCGTGCACGTGATGCAGCCGGCCATCCGCGACTATTACCACCTCGAAGAGATCTGGGGCGACAAGCCCGTCAAGCTCAAGCTCGGCAGCGTCGAGGTCAAGCTGGTGAAGGCGTCCGAGGACTCCTCGGCCAAGCCGGCGCGCAAGAAGGCGGCGCAGGAGCTCGGTCCGGTCGGCGGCAAGAAGGCGCCGGCCAAGAAGGCCGCCGCGGCCGACAAGCCTGCTGCGAAGAAGGCGGCACCCGCGAAGAAGGGCGTGAGCCGCGTCGTGGGCAGCAAGACCCCGGCGACCAAGACCGTCAAGGTCGGCGCTGCAAAGCCGGCGGCCAAGAAGGCCGCTCCGGCGAAGAAGGCGGCCCCGGCCAAGAAGGCGCCGCCGGCGAAGAAGGTCGTGGCCAAGAAGGCTGCGTCCAAGCCCAAAAAGGGCTGATGCGCCTGCTGCTCATCGCCGTGGGCCAGCGCCAGCCGGCCTGGGCCGACACGGCCTACGAGGACTTTGCCAAGCGCTTTCCGCCCGAGCTGCGCCTCGAACTCAAGGCCATCAAGGCCGAGACACGCGGCAGCAAGACGGCCGAGCAGCTGATGGCGGCCGAAGCCGCGCGCATCGAGGCGGCGCTGCCGAAGGGCGTGCGCCGCATCATCCTCGACGAGCGCGGCGAGCGCCGCACGTCCGTGCAGCTCGCCGAGCGGCTGAAGCTGTGGATGGGCGAAGGCCGCGATGCCGCGCTGATCATCGGCGGGCCCGATGGCCTGCATCCGGACCTCAAGGCCACGGCCGACGAGACGCTGCGGCTGTCCGACCTGACGCTGCCTCACGCCTTCGCCCGCGTGCTGCTGGCCGAAGGGCTCTATCGCGCCTGGACCGTGACCACCGGCCACCCCTACCACCGTGAATAAGCGTCTGTATCTCGCCTCGCAGAGCCCGCGGCGACGCCAGCTGCTGGACCAGCTCGGCGTGACCCACGAGTTGCTGCTCCCCGGCGCTGACGAAGACGCCGAGGGGCTGGAGGCCGTACAGCTCGGCGAGTCGCCGGAGGCCTACTGCGCGCGCGTGACGGCGGCCAAACTCGATGCCGCGCTGGTGCGGCTTGCGGCGCGCGGCCTGGCCCCCGCACCCATCCTTTGCGCTGACACCACGGTGGCCGTGGACGACCTCATCCTCGGCAAGCCCGCGGACGACGCCGAGGCGCGCCGCATGCTCGCGCTGATGTCAGGCCGCCGGCATCGCGTCATCACGGCGGTCGCGGTGGCCGACGAGCGCCGGCGCGCCGAGGCGCTGAATGTCTCGCAGGTCGATTTCGCACCGCTGTCGGCGGCACAGATCGACCGCTACGTCGCCAGCCGTGAGCCCTTCGGCAAGGCGGGGGCTTATGCCATCCAGAGCCAGGCGGCGGCGTGGATCGTGCACATTGCCGGCAGCTACTCGGGGATCATGGGGTTGCCCCTCTTTGAGACGGCGCAACTGCTCCAACAATTCGACTTCGAGTTTTGATGCGTGCCGCCCGGTACGGCGGCACGCATCAGCATTCAAGGACGGGCGATGGAAGACATCCTGATCAACTGGTCCCCGCAGGAGACGCGCGTGGCCGTGGTCGAGAACGGCGCGGTGCAGGAGTTGCACGTCGAGCGCACGTTGGAGCGGGGCCTGGTCGGCAACATCTATCTCGGCAAGGTCGTCCGCGTCCTGCCGGGCATGCAGAGCGCCTTCATCGACATCGGACTGGAACGCGCGGCCTTCCTGCATGTGGCCGACCTGCACAGTGCGTCGCAGTTCGGCCATGGCCGGCACCAGGGCGCCCATGGACCGGACATGCCGCCTACGCCCATCGAACGCCTCGTCTTCGAGGGCCAACCGTTGACGGTGCAGGTCATCAAGGACCCGATCGGTACCAAGGGTGCGCGGCTGTCCAGCCAGATCAGCATCGCCGGCCGCATGCTCGTCTACCTGCCGCAGGATGAGCACATCGGCGTCAGCCAGAAGATCGGCTCGCCCGAGGCGCGCGAGGCGCTGCGCGCCCGCATGCTGGCACTGGTGGGCAGCAAGGAGCAGGGCGGTGGTGGCGGCTTCATCCTGCGCACCAACGCGGAGGATGCGAGCGACGAGGAACTGGCTGCCGACATCGCCTATCTGCGCAAGACCTGGCAGCAGATCCGCGAGAAGGCACTCACCACGCCGCCCACCAACCTGCTGCATCAGGACCTCAGCCTCGTCGAGCGCGTGCTGCGCGACCTGACCAACGAGCGCACCGGCCACATCCGCATCGACTCCAAGATGCAGTACGACGTGCTGCGCCAGTTCGGCGAGACCTTCATGCCGGCGGCCACGGCCAAGCTGGAGCATTACCGCGGCGAGCGGCCGATCTTCGACCTGTGCAATGTCGACGCCGAGATCGCCCGGGCGCTCGCCCGCAAGGTCGAGCTGAAATCCGGCGGGTCGCTGGTCTTCGACCAGACCGAGGCGATGACGACCATCGATGTCAACACCGGTGGCTTCGTCGGCGCCAAGAACTTCGACGACACGATCTTCAAGACCAACCTGGAAGCGGCGGGCTCGATCGCTCGCCAGCTGCGGCTGCGCAACCTGGGTGGCATCATCATCGTCGACTTCATCGACATGGCGCGCGATGAGCACCGGGCGGCTGTGCTGGCCGAGTTCCGCAAGCAGCTGGGGCGCGACCGCACCAAAGTCACCGTGGGCGGCTTCACGCAGCTGGGCCTGGTGGAGATGACGCGCAAGCGCACGCGCGAGTCGCTGGCGCGCATGCTCTGCGAGCCGTGCCCCACTTGCGAGGGGCGGGGGCAGGTCAAGACGGCGCGCTCCGTCTGCTACGACATCCTGCGCGAGATCCTGCGGGAGGCGCGGCAGTTCTCGCCCAAGGAGTTCCGCGTCGTCGCCGCGGCCAACGTTGTCGAAATGCTGCTGGACGAGGAGAGCGCTCACCTGGCCGGGCTGTCGGACTTCATCGGCAAGCCCATCTCGCTGACCGCTGAGCCGACCAACCAGACCGAGCACTACGACATCGTGCTCCTCTGAGGGCCGACCGGCGGGCGTCGGACGCGGTCCCGTCCGACGTTACAAGTCACGCGCCTGCGGCAGAATGCCGCGCCATGCTCGGTCCTCAAGTTCTTGCCGTCTCCCGCCGCTTCGGCCTCTTGGCCCTGGCCGCTCTCGCCGCCAGCCCGGCACTAGCGCAACTGCGCATCGACATCGCCGGTGTCGGCGGCTCGCGCATCCCCGTGGCCATCGTCGACTTCCGTGACGAGTCGCGTTCGCCCCAGCCCATCGCCGCCATCATTCGCGCCGATCTGGAGCGCAGCGGGCAGTTCCGCAGCATCGATTCGTCCGAGCCGCTGAGCGAACTGAGCGCACCGGCCTTTGTCGACTGGCGTGCCAAGCAGGCCGATGCGCTGGTGGCAGGCTCGGTCAGCCGGCTGGCCGATGGACGGCTGGACATCCGCTTCAAGCTGTGGGATGTCGTCAAGGGCGCCGAGGTCATCGGCCAGGCCCAGGCCGTGCTGCCGGACGACGCCCGCCTCGCTGCGCATCGCATCGCCGATGTCATCTACGAGAAGCTGACCGGCGAGAAGGGCGTGTTCGCCACGCGCATGGCCTACGTCACCAAGGCCGGCCGGCGCTACAGCCTCGTCATCGCCGATGCCGATGGCGAGGGCGCCAAGGTCGCGCTCGCCAGCCCGGAGCCCATCATCTCGCCGGCCTGGGCGCCGAACGGCCGCGAGCTGGCCTATGTGTCGTTCGAGAGTGGCAAGGCGACCGTGCGCATCCAGGATGTGCAGACCGGCGGGCGCCGTGTGCTGGCCGACTTCAAGGGCACGAACAGCGCGCCGGCCTGGTCGCCGGACGGCAGCCAGCTCGCGCTGAGCCTCTCGCGCGACGGCGGCACGCAGCTCTTCGTCATCAACCGTGACGGTTCGGGCTTGCGCCGCCTGACGCAGAGCAGCGCCATCGACACCGAAGCCTGCTATGCGCCGGACGGCAGCAAGATCTACTTCGTCAGCGACCGCGGCGGCGGTCCGCAGATCTACCGGATGCCGGCCAGCGGGGGCGCGGCCGAGCGCGTAACCTTCAACGGCAACTACAACATCAGCCCGTCCATCAGCCCGGACGGCCGAACGATGGCCTACATCTCGCGCATCGGCGGCGCGTTCCGCCTGAGCGTGATGGACCTCGGCACCGGCCAGTCGCAGCAGATCAGCGACGCGAGCGACGACGAAAGCCCTGCTTTCTCGCCCAACGGCAAGCTCATCGTCTATGCCAGCCGCGCTGGCGGCAAGGAGGTGCTGATGACCACCACGCTCGACGGCAAGATCAAGACGCCGCTGCTCGTCACGCTCGTGGAGGTGCGCGAGCCGACCTGGGGTCCATTTACACGTCAGTAACTTGACAACTCGCGTCATGTTGGACAATCCGCGGTTCGGCGTTCGTGCCGAACTTGCTCCCTGCTCTCTTTCCTGCCTCCCGTTGGAGATATTCGAATGAAACTGACCCGTTATGCGCTCACCCTGATTGCCGCCGCCGCTCTGGCAGGCTGCCAGTCCGCTGTCAAGCTTGAGGAACCGAAGACGGTTCCGGTGGAAAACCGTGAGGCTCCCAAGCCGACGGCTGCGCAGAACACCACGCCGGTGCCCGAGTCCAAGGTGGCCACCGTCGATCTGGACGCCCAGTACACGCAGCAAGTGAGCGACAAGCGTGTCGTGTACTTCGACTTTGATAGCGACGTGGTCAAGGAAGAGTACCGCGGCCTGATCGATCTGCACGCCAAGCGCCTGAACAACAACAAGAAGCGGGCCGTGACGCTGGAAGGCCACACCGACGAGCGCGGCGGCCGCGAATACAACCTGGCTCTGGGCCAGCGCCGTGCCGAAGCTGTTGGCAAGTCGCTGACGCTGCTGGGCGTGGGCGCCAACCAGGTCGAGGCTGTCAGCTTCGGCAAGGAGCGTCCGGCCGTCCAGGGCAGCACCGAAGAAGCCTGGGCCAAGAACCGCCGCGTCGAGCTCAAGGACAAGTGATGCAAGTGGCTACGGCGGGTCGTTTCCAGTCACCACGGCTTCGCGGAGAGGCCGTGTCGCCGGTGCCGGGCAAAAGTCGGAACGCTTTGCGCCTGGTGCGCATGACTGTTCTGGCCCTCGCCGCGGGCGCCGCCTTCGTACAGCCGGCGCGCGCCGGCCTGTTCGAGGATGACGAGGCCCGCCGGGCCATCCTCGAGTTGCGCTCCAAGCTGCAGGCCAACGAAGACGCTTCCAAGAAGCAGGCCGAGCAGCTCAACGCGCTTATTCAGGACCAGGTCCAGCCGCTGCGCCGCAGCATGCTGGACCTCAACAGCCAGATCGACGCGTTGCGCGCCGAGCTGGCCAAGCTCCGCGGCACCAACGAGCAACTCGCCCGCGACCTGGCCGACACGCAGCGTAAGCTGATGGACCAGTCCCAGGCCGTCGAGGCTCGCCTGAAGCCGCTCGAACCGCAGAAGGTCAGCCTGGATGGCCGCGAGTTCCAGGTGGCGCCTGACGAGCGAAGCCAATACGAGGCCGCGATCGGCCTCGTGCGCCGTGGCGACTTCGCCGAGGCCGTGTCTGCGCTGGGTGCCTTCCTGAAGCGCTATCCCGTCAGCGGCTATACCGACTCGGTGCGCTTCTGGCTCGGCAATGCGCAGTACGGCAAGCGCGACTACAAGGATGCCATCGCGACCTTCCGCGCCTTCATCGCCGCCAATCCTGACCATCCGCGTGCCGCCGAAGCGCTGCTCGCGCTGGCCAATTGCCAGGTCGAACTGAAGGACAACAAGACGGCGCGCCGCAGTTTCGAGGACGTGGTCAAGTCTTACCCCGGCACCGAGGCCGCCCAGGCCGCCAAGGAACGCCTCGCGACGCTGAAGTGAGCGTGGATCAGCCGGACGCTGATCTGGAGCGCCGCTTCGGCGGGCTGCGCCGGTTGCATGGCGACACGGCCTACCGGCAATTGCGCGCTGCGCGTTTTGCCGTCGTGGGTCTGGGCGGTGTGGGTTCCTGGGCCGTCGAGGCGCTGGCGCGGAGCGGTATCGCGGCGTTAACGCTGATCGACCTCGACCAAGTCGCCGAATCCAACATCAACCGGCAGATCCAGGCTCTCGGGTCCACCGTCGGCATGGCAAAGGCCGAGGCATTGCGCCTGCGCATCGCCGACATCCATCCGGCGTGCGAGGTCCGCGTCGTAGAGGAATTCGTCGAGCCGGGCAACTGGCCCGCGCTCATCGGCAGCGAGCCGCTGGATGGCCTCATCGACTGCTGTGACCAGGTTCGCGCCAAGGCGGCGCTCGCCGCCTGGGCGCGCGAACTGAGCTTGCCTTTCGTGACAGTGGGCGCGGCCGGCGGCAAGCGCGAGCCGCACCGCGTGCAGCTCGACGACCTGAGCGCCACGACACACGACCCGCTGCTGGCCTCCCTGCGCCAGCGGCTGCGCAAGCATCACGGCGCACCGCGTTCCGGCCGCTTGGACGTGGCCTGCGTGTACTCGCGTGAACCCGTGCATCTTCCTCAGCAGGGCGATGGTGGGGCCTGCGATATCGATGGCAGCCTCAACTGCCATGGCTATGGTTCAAGCGTCGCCGTCACGGCGACGTTCGGCATGTGCGCAGCGGCCGAGTTGCAGAGGCTCTACCTCGCTTCTGCGATGGGTCACACGGGCTCAGCCAAATAGACTTGCCAACCAGATAAAAACCTGTCTATAATGGCAGGCTCTGCTTGACGCGGGATGTTAGCTCAGTCGGTAGAGCAGCGGACTTTTAATCCGTTGGTCGCAGGTTCGAATCCTGCACATCCCACCAGATTTCTAGCGCCGATTCATCTGAATCATGCTATAATGTTTGGCTCAGCAAGGAAGCTTGTTGAACTGAATCAGGGCTCTTAGCTCAGTTGGTAGAGCAGCGGACTCTTAATCCGTTGGTCGAAGGTTCGAATCCTTCAGGGCCCACCAATTTTTATAATTGAATCAAGCACTTAGCGGCGCCAGCGGCTAAGTGCTTTTTTCTTGCCTCTCGCATGTAGGCGTCGGTGTATGCGCGACGCGACATTACTTGAGAAGGGTTGTGGCGGAGTTGTTGTGATGCAATAACTCCCCGTTGTGGCAAGCTTGTCCACATGCCAGTCGTCCTCGTCGACTTCAATGAAACGTCTCGCCAAGCCTTCAAGCGCGGTGTTGCGAAGGGCATGGCTGCGCCCTTGATGCTGTTCGCATCGAATCAAGCTCACGTCGATACGCAGCACGCGGTGAAAATCCCACAAGTGTCGCCCGTGCGTGTGCCCGGGGCGTTGACCGCACTCACCGACATGGAGCGGTTGGGGATGGACTTCAACGCAGCCCTGGGAAAGCATGAAGAAGAAATCGGGGAATCGACCACCAGGGGCGCTAAGGCCGGCTGACGCTGCAGTCAGGGAGGCGCTGGGCCCAGTTGCCCAAGCGATGCAGCAGACTGTGACGGTGCAAGAGCAGAGCGTCACGGTTCATGTTCAATTGCCCCCACCCGGTCTTCTGGCCGAGTACGAGCGTGTTCGCCCCGGCACCATGGATCTATTGGTCCGATGGAACGAGGAGGAGCAATCCCATCAGCGTCGCATGGATCAGCTTGCGATTGAAGCCAATATCGAAGCGCAGAGGCGTCAGCTCGACCTGGCGGGGGGGCAACTCGATGCTCAGCGCATCGCAACGAAGTACCAAGCGCGAACGGTCCGGAGCAGCGACATGCTCGGCCAAGTATTCGGGTGGCTTCTCAGTGCGGGTGCGGTCGGTCTTGCGACCTATCTTGATCGGTCGGCCAGGTGCCGCGGCCTGCTTGATGTCCTGGCAGCCGCACAGGCCAGCTTGGGCCGCACATGCCGCACGACATGGAAGCTGCCGGGCTCCATGTCGAACTTCGCGTTCTTGAGGCCGCCTGACCTTTCGGCCTCGCCGAGTTGCTGAGCCTCGGTCTTCGCACGGGCCTTGGCGGGCCACCTTCCTCATAAGCTGGCATTCGGCACCTTGCTGGCCGGCAAGCCATGCCCTTTCGAAATGCATTGGACTGATGTAGTCCAGCGACGGGCGAAGCCGTCGGTGGCTTCGGCGGGCGCACAACGCTTTGACGGACATGCTGCGCTCCCTGCATCTGCGGCATTCGGCGGATTCGGTCGGCGCACACGCACCGACCGTGCGTCATCGTCAGTCGAACATGTCGATGAACATTCCGGCGTTGCTGACGCCACCCGGGTTGCCCAGCGTCGAGTCGGACGCGACGACCCAGCAAGCGAGGTGGGCGAGGGCGTTCACCATCGTCGGCGTCAAGAAGAGCTGCGTGAAGGTGTTGTAGAGCGGGAAGTCGTCCAGGCTCTCGATGGTCAGCACGTCACGCGATTCCCATGGCAGCTGGTCCCACCAACTGCTGACGAAATCGTTGTAGACCCACAGTACGTCGACCGGCTGCGGCTGTGGCTGGATGCCGAACCAGTCGTTGCGCAGCACGGTCAGTTGCTGCCTCACCAGCAATGCACCGCCAGCGCGACGGGCGGCAAGCAGGCTCTGTTTCAGTGAGTCGAAGGCCGCGGTGTCGAACACCTGGTTGTGACGGTACAGCCGCGTGGGGCCCTGGCCGGGGTTTTCGTCGGAGTAGGGCACGTAGCCCTGGCCGGCGACGTAGGGTTGCAGGCCGAACAGCGGCGGGAGGTCCGCCGACACGATGACCTCGCTACTGGCCGGGTCGCGGCACACGCCCTGATCCGTGTTGACGAACACGATGAGCCGCGACACGCCGCGCGCCAGCAGCGCATTGATGCCCAGGTTCTCCAGGCTGCCGCCGTCGGCGAAGCGGTAGGTCATGACGGGCTGTGACGTGCGCGCCGCAATGGGCCAGTACGGGTAGCGCGGCACGAGGCCCGAGAACTCGGGGTACTGCTCCTCGAACATCTGGGCGAAGGCGGCACTGCTGGCGCAGACGATGTCGCTCAGCGTGAAGGCGCGCGCAGGCAACGTCGTGTTGACGGTGCCTGGGCCAGCGTCGCTCTGGAAGCTGCTGTTCATGGCCAGCGTCTCCAGCAGGCCGCCGCCCACGGCGCCGAGCCTGCCGGGGCCTGGCTCGAAGCTGGCGCGCACGCCGGCCAGCAGGTTCGTCTCGAAAGGCAGAAGGTCCGCGTCGACCCCATCGTTCGTGAACATGCTGGTGTTGAAGATGGGCTGAGGCCGCGGGCGCTTGATGGTGATGAAATCGTCCGACGTGAGCTCTGGGTTGCGGGCGAGCGGGCCGTCGGGTGAGCGCAGGTAGGCGTCGGTGCCACTCAGGTAGCGGGTGTCGAAGCCGTCGCTATCAGCCTGCCAGAGCTGGTAGTCCTTCAATACCAGCTCGCCGATGACGCCCTGCCACAGCTCGCTGTTCTCGTAGCCGTAGCAGGCCTTCAGCTCGCCCAGCTTCAGGATCAGGTCCGGCGGATTCAGCCGGGTAGGAACCCAGCCGAGGTTGTTGTCCGAGAGTTGCTCCAGCTGACTGAGCGTCAGCGTGGATGGATCCAGTATGACGGGGCCGAGGAAGTCGTCGTCGCTGATGTCGGCGGGCAGGTAGCTGAACAGTGCGTTTGCCCAGGTGCCGCCGGACACCGATGAGATGGCCGAGACGCGGTCCAGTAGTCCGAGATGACGCAGGCCGCGCAACTGGCCCATGGCGCAGGACAGCGCACGGCTGCCTCCGCCGGACAGGCAGACGCCGACGGTGCCGGTCAGGTCGCTGACGCCAGGCAACGGCAGGATGCTCGCAACGAGAGATGGGCTCATGATGACTCCAGGGGCGCCGTCGGGGACAAGGCGCCCGGAGTCGACGGCGGGCTCCGGGTGTGCTGGGCGCTTGTGCGCCATGCAGCGGCACCGCCCTCACTCTTCTTAAACGATATGCGCTGCCCGCGCACGACATCGCGCGGCGACTTCAAAGTGGGGGGGCGGTTCTGACGGCGTCAACGTCGCCGCGTAGGGGGGGGAGGCTACAGCCGCGTCGCAGCGCCGCGATGCCAGCGCGAGGCCCGGCGTTCCAGCAAGTCGAAGATCCCTTGCACGAGGATCGCCAACGCGGCGGCGGGCAGCGCACCGGCCAGCATCAGCGCGGCGTCGTTGACGGCCAGGCCGGCGACGATGCGCTCGCCCAGACCACCCGCGCCGACGAAGGCTGCGACCGTGGCGGTGCCGACGTTCGTGACGGCCGCCGTCTTCACGCCCGCCATCAGCGTCGGCAGCGCCAGCGGCAGCTCGATGGCCCGCAGCGTCTGGCCGCGCGTGAAACCCAGCGCCCGGCTGGCCTCGACGAGGCCGTGCGATACGCCTTGCAGGCCCGCGTGCGTGTTGCGCACGATGGGCAGCAGCGCGTAGACGAATAGCGCCAGTAGTGCTGGCACGAAGCCGATGCGGCCTACCGCGGCGATCAGGAAGGCCAGCAGTGCCAGCGAAGGCAGCGTCTGCAGCAGGCCCGTCGCGGCCATCACCGGCCCGGCCACGCGCGGCAGCCGGTGCGCGACCACGCCCAGCGGCACCGCCACCGCCACGGCCAGCAGCAGTGAGCCCAGCACCAGCGCCACGTGCTGTCCCAGCAGCCGGGGCAGATCCGGCGCGAGCAACCGGGCCGCCACGCCGCGGTTCAAGGGCGGCGCCGCTGTCGGGGTGGATGCGGCCGCCGACGCCTGCAGGAAGCGGCGGGCCACGTCGGCAAACGGCTGGCCGTCCAGCTCGGCGGCGGCGTTCAGCTCGATCATGCGCGCCTCCGGCAGCCGCCCGGCCAGGCGCTGCAGCGGCCGGTCGTCCAGCGAGGCGCGCATCAGCAGCACCGCGTCGTAGCGTGGAAAGAAACCGCGGTCGTCCCGCAGCACGCGCACCGGCTGACGGGCGATCTGCGCGTCGGTCGTGTAGACGTCGATGAGGTCGACCTGGCCGGCAGCCAGCGCCTGGTAGGCAAGGCCGTGGTCCAGCCCCGCGCCGGCCGCCAGCGTCAGGCCATAGGCCCGCTGCAGCGCCGGCCAGCCGTCAGCACGCGCGATGAACTCGTGCGACAGGCCGGGCTTCAGCGGTGGCGCTCGGGTAGCGAGATCGGAGATCGTCGCAATGCCCAGCCTGGCCGCGTCGGACTCGCGCATGGCCAGCGCATAGCTGTTGTTGAAGCCCAGCGGCACCCCCGCCTTCAGGCCCAGCGGTTGCAGCCAGGTGTTGATCTGCGCCAGCGGCGCCTGGGCGTCGGCGGCGCCTTCGCGGTGCAGCAGCTCGCGCACGATGGTGCCGGTGTACTCCGGATAGGCGTCGATCTGCCCCTCGCGCAGCGCTGCCGCGAGGATCGCCGTGTTGCCCAAGCCCTGGCGGTGCTCGGCCGGGATGCCCTGGGCCAGCAGCGTCTGGCGCGTGATCTCGCCGAGCAGATAGCTTTCGGTGAAGCGTTTGGAGCCCACCTGCACCGGCTGGCCGTGCGCCGCGGCCAGCCATAGCAGCAGGAGGGCCAACCCGGCCCTGAGGAGGAGTCGGTTCGTCATGCCGCGATGGTGCCTGAGGCGCCACCGGCGCGCAGGTAGGAGCGCTCCTACTGGCCAGGGCGTCTGTCGCTGAATGCAACGGCGCGTGTCCAGACCTAAAGTCACAAGCAACCGCCATCCCCTAGCAGTCAGGAGCTCCCACCATGTCCCGCGCCACCGAACTCTTTCTTCGCCAGCATCGGGACAGCCTGGGCGCTCATCTGCGCCAGTGCCGCACCTTGTCGGATCGCAGTCAGCGGGCGCTGTGCTCGCTGGAGGCTCTGGATGCCGCTGTCGGTCAGCGCCTGTTCACGACCGTCGTGCTGGGCAGCGCCGTCATGGCGCTGGTGCTGAGCTTCAGCTGAGCCGTCACACGTCGATCACGCTGACATGCGCAGCGACGACGCGCCAGCCTCGCGGCAAGCGTACCCAGGTCTGGCTCTGTCGACCGCAGCGAGTGCTGCCTTCGCGGCGGAACTCGGTCATCGCGGTGGCGGTGTCGCGGCCATAGGTCGTGATGACGGTGCGCTGCAACGTGCGCGCCAGGCCCGTGGCGGGCCGTGCGCTGCGGAAAGCGCGGATCGCGTCGATGCCGACGAGGTTCTCGCCCACGCCGTAGCGCACGGTGCTCGGTGAGTCCCAGAACAGCTCGTCCAGCACGTCCAGCCGGTTGTTGACGAGCGCGTCTTCATAACGCTCGAAGATGGCGGTAACTTCGGCTAGCACGTCGGGCAGGTTGATGTCCATCATTCCTCTCACAGTGCAGCCACGGGGGACGACGCCACGCCCAGCTGCTGCAGTTGGTGGGCCACGCGCAGCACGCAGTCTTCGCGCCACGGCGCGGCGATGAGCTGCAGGCCGATGGGCAGCGTGGCATGCACGCCCCACACCGGCACCGCGCAAACCGGCAGGCCGATGCAGGAAATGGGCTGCGTCAGCAGGCCCAGGCTGGGCCGGGCCGGCAGGCGCTGGCCGTTCAGCTCGATCCATTCGGTGCCGATCGGCGGCGCGACGCAAGGCGTGGCCGGCGCGATCAGCACGTCCACGTCCTCAAACAGCTCGGCCGCTCGCAGCGCGAACCAGCGCCGCACGCGCTGGGCGTTGTGCACCCAGGCGGCGGGCAGCAGTGCACCGGCCATGAAGCGGTCGCGAGACAGCGGCTCAAAGTCCTGCGGCCGCGTGCGCAGGTCGGGCAAGTGCAGCGTGCCGCCCTCCGAGTTGCTGATGACGAAGGCCGCGGCGCGCGCGTGTGCCACCTTGGGCAGTTCGACGGTACGCATGACGCCGAGCGCCTGCGCGGCGCGGGCCACGGCGGCGCGGGCCATGTCGTCGGCATGGTCGTGGAAGTAGCCGCCCAGCACGGCGATGCGCAGCCCGTCGGCACCCAGTGCCAGCGAGCCGGCGGTGGGCTCGAAGGCACGCTGCACGCAGCCGGGGTCGCGTGCGTCAAAGCCCTGCAGCGCGTCGTAGGTCAGCGCGAGGTCGTGCACGTCGCGGGCGAAGGGACCGAGATGGTCCAGGCTGGCGACGAACGGGTAGCTGCCGTTGCGCGGCAGCCGGCCGTACGTGGGCTTGAGGCCGAAGGTGCCACACAGCGACGACGGCACGCGGATGGAGCCATTGGTGTCGGACCCAAGCGTCAGCGGCACCTGGCCCGCCGCGATCGCGGCGGCCGAGCCGCCCGACGAGCCACCTGCGATACGCGTCAGGTCATGCGGGTTGTGGCACGGCCCCTCGTGCGAGTTCTCGGTCGTGAAACCATAGGCGTACTCGTCCATGTTCAGCGCGCCCACCAGCACGGCGCCGGCCGCCTCCAGCCGTGCCACCAGCGGCCCGTCCGCGGTGGCGGGCGGCTGACCGCGTTCGATCTTGGAGCCGGCGAGCGTCGTCAGGCCGGCCACGTCGAACAGGTTCTTCACGGCGAAGGGCACGCCCAGCAGCGGCAGGCCATGCGCGTCCACGTCGCCCGCGGCCAGGCGCCGGTCCAGCGCGGCGGCCGCGTCCAGCGCGCGGCGGGTTGTCACGTCGGTGAACGCATTGACGCGGCCGTCGGTCGCCTCGATGCGCGCGAGGCTGGCCTGCGTGAGCGCAGTGGCGGTGCTGCGGCCCGAGCGCACCGCGTCGGACATCGCCGTGGCGCTGCCCTGCAGCAAGCTGTCGGCCGTCATGCGGCACCGCCTTCCACCGGCGACAGCGGCACGAAGGCCGGCGCCGGCTCGTCGTGAGGCGCCAGCGGATGCGCCTCCACCAGCGCGGCCATCTGGGCCGCCAGCGCGAAGTAGTGCAGCACGCCCGGGCGGTGGGCGGGCTGCAGCGGCAGGCCGAGGGCGGCGGCCGTCGCGTCGACGTAGGCGGCAATCTGCTCGGGGGTCATGCGGAGCTCCTCGGGTGGGTGGCGATTCAGCGGGTGCCGGGCAGGCTCTGCAGGTAGGCCCGCCAGCCGCCGAAGGCAGATACGTCGCGCGCGTCGGTCAGCGCATGGCCTTCGCAAATGAAGCCATGCACCCAGCGGCCATCAGCCAGCTCCACGCTGCCCAGGCCCAACGGCGGCGGGATCAGCGCGAGGAAGCTGCCGACGGTGCTGCTCGGCACGTCCCACACTTCCAGCGCAATGGCGGTGCCACCGCTGGCGACGCGTTGCAGGCCGGGCTTGGGCGGCGTCGTGCCAGGCAGCGCAAACAGCCGGTAGTGCGGCGCCGTCGTCGTCGCCTCGCGCAGCATGGCGCCGCGGCTCGTCAGCTGGCCGTTCAGCGGCATGCCGCTGAGGTGGGCGCCAACGACGGCGATGGGCAGCGTTGCCAGGCTGGCCGGCCAGCGCAGCGCTGTGCCGGGTTGGGGGCAGGGCGCCGTCGTGCCGCCCAGGCGCAGGCCCGTGCGTGTCTGCCAGGCCTGGCCGAAGCGGGCCAGCGCGGCATCGGCCCCGCCCGGTGCGATGAAGGTCACGCCGAAGGGCAGGCCCTGCGCCGTCATCCCAGAGGGGAGCGCCAGTGCGCACCAGCCCAGCAGGTTGACGAAGTTGGTGTACGTGCCCAGCAACGCATTGGCCTTCAGCGGCTCGGCATCCAGATCGACATGGCGCGGGTGATGCGGCGCGGTGGGCACCATCAGCGCGTCCACCTGCTGCCACAGCGCCGCCAGCGAGCGCTGAGCGGCGTGAAGCTGGTAGCTGCCGCGGAATGCGTCGGTAGCCGTGAAGCCGCGGGCCTGCTCCACGATGCCGCGCACGGTCGGGTCCAGCGCGGCGGGGTTGGCGTCTAGCAGTGGTTGCACGACGGCATGCCGCTCGGCCACCCACGGGCCGCCGTACAGCAGTTCGGCCACCGCCAGCAGCGGTCCGAAGTCCAGCGGCACGGCCGTGTGGCCCAGCGTCGCCAGCCGCTGCAGCGCGGCATCGAACGCGGCGGCGTAGCCGAGGTCCTCGGGGCCGAACACGGGGCGGCCGGGCACGCCCACACGCAGGGACCGTTTCAGCTGCGCCGGGCCGGGTGCGAAGGCGCTGTAGGCATCGTCGGCGTCCGACCCTTCCATCAGGGCCAGCACCTCGGCCGCGTCGTCCACCGTCAGCGCCAGCACCGACACGCAGTCGAGGCTGCGGCAGGCCGGCAGCACGCCGGCGGTGCTGACGCGGCCCGGCGTCGGCTTGAGCCCCACGAGGTTGTTGAACCCGGCCGGCACGCGCCCCGAACCGGCGGTGTCGGTGCCCAGCGCAAAAGGTACGTCACCGCGCGCCACGACGACTGCCGAGCCCGAGCTGGAGCCGCCGCTGACGCGCTCCCCGGCAAACACGCTGCTTGGCCGGCCGTAAGGCGAGCGTGCGCCCGAGAGCCCGGTGGCGAACTGGTCCAGGTTGGTCTTGCCCAGGCAGATGGCGCCCGCCTCGCGCAGCCGCGCCACCGCGAAGGCATCGGCGCTGACGACGCGCTCGAACGCGGGACAGGCGGCGGTGGTGGGAAAACCGGCGACGTCGATGTTGTCCTTGACGGCATAGGGCACGCCGAACAGCGGCATGGCGGCCAGCGCTGCGTCACGCGTGGCGTAGGTTGCGGCGCGCTCCAGCAGTGCATCGGTGCACGCCTTCAGGGCGTCAGCGCCGATCAGGCTGATCCAGGCGGCGGGCGGGCTGTCGGCCTGGATGCGCGCCAGCCGTGGCGCCAGCAGGTCCAGGGGGGCAGCCCCCTCACGGTAGGCGCGGCGCCACTCGGCGAGGGTCAACGGGGCAGGCGGGGCTTGAAGCTGATCCATGCGAGTAGGCGCTTGCTGGTATACAGGTCTGTACGCAGCACGATCTGTGCCCAGCGACCGCCGGCCGAGGTGGCCGAAAGGCGTTGCATCCAACATAGGGGGTGGCAGCCACCTTGGCAGTGAAGTCGCGCTGCGCTGGTTAGGCTATGCCCCATGCTTCAACCCCGCCGCGCCGTCGTTGCGCTGATCCTCCTGGCTGCCGCGACCCTCGCCATCGCCGCCGAGGGCTGGCTCGGCCTGCGCAGCGACGTCGAAGCCACCGGTGGCCTGTTCGACCGGCGCATCGAGAAGGTGACGGTGGCGTCGACCGGGCCGGGCAGTCCGGCGGAGGCAGCCGGTGTGAGGGCCGGCGACGTCATCGTGGCCATCAACGGCAAGGCCTTGCAGGGCATGAAGACCGGCGAGCTCGCCCAGCACCTGCAGACGCAGGCGGGCGACAAGCTCACATTGACGGTCCGCCGGGGCGGCGAGGGCGCGGAGGCGCTGCAGATCGTCGTCACCGCCGCAGCGAAGAAATAGGCGCCGCGCGCTGAACGTCGCGCTTTGCTGCGCCCTGCACGGCGACGTTCACACGAGCACCGCCGCCTCAGCGCGCGGCGCCATCGCCCGCTCTGCTGCCGGCACCCACAGTCGCAGATCGCCAGGCGCCTCGTCCAGCACCAGCGCTGTGCCCGGCGCCAGCCGTCGATAGCCGGCCGGCGGGTGGGCGGCGGGCGCGGCGCGCTGAACCATTACCTCGATGCGGCGGCCCTGCACCTCAAGCCTCACGCGCGCCTGGCTCCAGTGCGGCGGCAGGCAAGGTTGCACGGTCAGCCGGCCGGCCGCCAGCCGCACGCCGCAGATTGACTCGACCGCCGCGCGCAGCAGCCAGCCGGCGGCGCCTGTGTACCAGCTCCAGCCGCCGCGGCCGGCGTGCGGCTGCGCAGTCTCGATGTCGCCGGCCACGGCGAACGGCTCGAGTCCGTAGGTGGCGCCATGGCCTGCGCGGTGTGCCGGGCTGATGGCGGTGAACGCTGCCCACGCGCGGTCGGCCTGGCCGAGCCTGGCGCTGGCCATCAGCGCCCACGTCGCCGCGTGGTTGTACTGGCCGCCGTTTTCGCGCACGCCGCCGGGGTAGGCCTGGATGTAGCCGGCCTCGGGCACATGATCCTTCAGCGGCGGCCACAGCAGGCGCAGCAGGTGGGAGTCGCGGTCGTGCAGTTCGCGCCAGGCGCTGTCCAGCGCCTGCTGGGCGCGCTCGTCGCTGGCCGCGCCGGTCAGCACGGCCCACGCCTGCACGATGAGGTCGATGCGGCATTCGCTGTCGGTGTGCGTGCCGAGGACAGAGCCATCGTCAAACCAGCCGCGGCGGTACCAGTCGCCGTCCCAGGCGTGGGCATCGAGCGCCGCCGACAGCTTTTCGCGAGCCTGGCGCCAGCGCTGCGCGCGCTCCTGCTCGCCCCGGGCCACGGCCAGCGGGTGCAGCGCGTCGATGACGGCGCACAGGAAGAAGCCCATCCACACCGACTCGCCGCGGCCCTCGGCGCCGACGCGGTTCATGCCGTCGTTCCAGTCGCCTGTGCCGAAGAACGGCAGGCCGTGAGCACCGACGGGCAGGCTGATGTCGATGCTGCGGGCCGCATGCTCATAGACGCTGGCCGTCTCCGAAGTGACGGCAGGCGTTTCGTAGATGTCCTCGGCGCCTTCGGGCACGGGCTTGCCGTCGATGAAGGGCAGGGCCTCGTCGGCAAGCGCGGTGTCGCCGGTGCGCTCGGTGTAGAGCGCCAGCGCCAGCGCCAGCCACAGCCGGTCGTCAGCGAAATGTGTGCGCACGCCGGCGCCGGCCGGTTCATGCCACCAGTGCTGCACGTCGCCTTCGCGGAACTGCCGCTGCGTATGCCGGCGGATCTGCTCGGCCAGTCGCTCCGGCGCGTGCTGCACGAGCGCCATCGCGTCCTGCAGCTGGTCGCGGAAGCCGAAGGCGCCGCCGGCCTGGTAGAAGCCGGCGCGGCCCCAGATGCGGCAGGCCAGCACCTGGGTCGGCAGCCAATGGTTGACGAGGGCGTCGAAGGCCGCGTCAGGCGTGGCCACCTGCACCGGCGCGCTCAGGCGCTGCCACACGGCGCGCTGGCCAGCCAGGCGCTGCAGCGGGTCCACGTCCCAGGCCGAGCGGGCCAGTTCGCGGGCGGCATTGAGCGTCGGCGCATGGCCCAGCAGGACCGTGGCATGCCACGCGTGACCGGCCTCCAGTCGCAGCGGCACGGCCAGCAGCGCCGCCGCGTCGGTGCCCGGGCCGGCCTGGCCATCCAGCGCGTGCGGCATGACGAGGCGGCCCTCGTCGTCGAACAGCAGGCGGCGGTCACCGCTGGCCTCCACAGCGGCGTTCCACAGCCGGGGCGGGTTCAGGTCGGGCTGGAAGCCGGCCTCATCGGGCCAGGGCCACAGCGCATGGTCATTGGCCAGCGTGTCGAGCTGGTCGTGCGTCACGTCGCCGCCGCGGGTGGGGCGCAGCGTCATCCAGGCCGTCTGGCCACCGAAGCCATTGAGCCCGTCCGCCTGCGTGGCCAGCACCAGCAGCGGGGCGTCGGGCGAGGTGCCGGCCGGCGCCTCAATGCGTGTGACGACACTGCGGCGAGCGCTGCTGTCCATGCCCAGCTGCCATTGCGCGCCGGCCAGCAGGCGCAGCCGGCGCGGCGCGGTGCCGGGCGCGGCGTGCAGCTCCACCTGGCATTGCCGCACGGCGGCCTCGGCGTCCACCGTCCAGCGCAGCCGCACGACAAGACCCGGCAGCGTGAACGCCATCGCCGTGGCGCCGGGCAGGTGGCTCACCAGCTGATGCGCGCTGGCACGGCCCAGCAGCCAGGCACAGCCGCTGTCCAGGCAGTGCAGCACGAGCCATTCGCCGGGCGTGTCCAGCAGCGCGTCGTTGGACCACGGCGTGATCTGGTGCAGCCGGCTGTTCCCGGCCCAGGCCATGCCAGCGCCGCGCTCCGAGACCTGGCAGCCGAAGTGCTCGTTAGCGATGACGTTGACCCAGGGCCTGGGCGGCTGGCTGCGCGGCGCCAGCGTGAATCGGCAGGCGCCGCTGGCGGTGTCGAAGTCGTGCGGCGGCGTGGCCGCGCCGGGCTCGGCAGGCTTCCACAGCACCGGCGTGGCGCCCAGCGCGCGGCGCGCCTGGGCGGCCTGCTCGTGCGGCACGGCGATGCGCTCCAGCTGCTGCGCTAGCGGCCGGCCGTCGGCAAACCAGCGCACGCGGGCCAGCAGGTTCAGCGCAAAGCGCGTGTCGTCCTGCACCGCAGCGTCGGACAGCACGTGCAGCTTCGCGCGGCCGCGCTGCTGCTGCTCGGCAAGGGAGCGCAGCGCTCGCGACACCGGCGCGAGGTAGGAGGCCGGCTCGGCGTCCAGCACGACGATGTCCAACGCCTGTGGGCTGGCCTGGGCCTGCAGCAGCGCGCACAGCTCGCGCACGGTCATCACGCCGGTCGTGTCCGCCACGCGGATCGTGATGATGGGCGCGTCGCCGGAGATGCCATGGCGCCACAGGGCGTCGCGGTTGAAGCTGCCTTCCAGCGCGGGCACGCCGTCGCGGGCGGCCTGCGAGGTCAGCAGCGTCTGCAGCGCCAGGCCCGCTCGCCAGGCACCCGGCGCGAGGCCCGCGCCCTGCGTGCGCACGCCGGCCATCGTGTGCGCCAGCATCAGCGCGCGCTCGCGCAGCGGGGCCTGCGCCAGCTTGTCCAGCATGTGGTTGAGCGTCTGCGCCTCGGGTGCGGCGGCGGTGGCGTAGGTCAGCGTCACGCGCGCGCCGGGCGGCAGCGTCAGCACTGCATGCAGCAGCGACAGCGGGTCGTTGCCCGTGTCCAGCGCCCCCGCATCGGCGTGGAGCCCGGGCGCCTGTCCGGTGAACAGCGCCTTGGCGTCGGCCTGCGCCACGACGCCGCCTGGCTGGCCGGCGCGTCCGCCGCGGGCCAGCCAGTGCGCGCGGTCGGCCGAGGCCGCCACGCGTTCCAGCCGGGCGCCGCCCTCGGGATCGACGCCCACCAGCGCATGCACCGCGTAGACCGGCGCCTCCTTGTGGCCGCGCGGCAGGCGCTGCCAGTGCAGCGCGCGCTGCTCGGGTGCCCAGCGCGCCTGCAGGAAGAGCTTGCCGAAGGCGGGGTGGGCCAGGTCCGCGCGGGCCGGCGCCAGCACCGGCTCGAAGCTGGACACCAGCGCGACGCGCCGCTCGCGGTCCGACAGGTTGCGCAGCGTCACGCGGCGCAGCTCCACATCGTCCTCCACCGCCACCCACACTTCGGTGTGGGCGTGCAGCTGCTCCCCCTCGGCCGTGAACTGCGCGCTGGCTGGATGCAGCCGAGACGAGTAGCGCCATTGCGGGCCGGGGGTGGGCCGCAGCGTCAGTGAGCGCCATGGGTTGATCTCCGGTCCGCCACGCCAGGCGGCGCCGTCGGGGGTGGTGCGCCAGGGCTGGTCGAGATCACGCAGGTGCAGGTGGTGGCCCAGCAGGTCCTGCGCGAGGTCGTCGTGCCAGCGGCTCACCAGCACCTGCTGGCCAGGCTCCCCGAACAGCAGCGTGCCGGCGCCGTTCTCGCGCAGCATCGCGCTCAGCCGGCCATGGCCCAGCCAGGACGTGGCCGGCAGCGCGCGACCCCGCGTGTCCGGTACGACGAGCGAGATGTGCGTCTTGCGCGGCGTGGCGCGCGTTGGCGTGACCGGCGGCTCCTTAAGCGGCGGCACCTCGTGGGGCGCGCGCTCGTGCAGCAGCCATCGCACGGCCGATAGGCGCGGCTCGGCATCGGCCCAGCGCTGCGGCGCACCGCCGCACAGCACCTCGGTCAGCGCGACCAGGCTCATGCCGTGATGGTGGGCCATCGTCGTGCCGATGCGTTGCACGCGGGGCGCCGGCGTGTCGGCAGCGGCCTCGGGCTGGCGGCTGGCGGTGTAGTCCAGCGCTTCCATGAAGCCCAGCTCGTGCCGCGCGCCCAGCGCCTGCAGCTGACGCAGGTTGGCCACCGCGGCGCGCGGAAACACCATCGCCGCCATCACCGTGGCGTACGGTGCGACGACCTGTTCGTCGGCCGGTGTGTCGCGCAGCGCCAGCGCGGCGTTGCCCTGCGGGCCGTACTGGAACGCCAGCGTCTCGTCGCGCTTGGCGTAAGCGCTCTCCGAAACGCCCCAGGGCACGCCCTTGCCCCGGCCGGCGCGGATCTGCTCCATCACCGTCGCGCGCGCGGCCTGCTCCAGCGCGCTGCCGGCGGGTTCGTCGAGCACGAGGGATGGCATCAGCATCTCGAACATCGAGCCCGACCAGCTCTTGAGCCCCGTCACGCGGCCCCGCGAGAAGAACGGGCGGCCCAGCGCCCCCCAGTGCGAGGCGGGCAGGTCGCCCTTGGCGATGCCCACCAGGCTGGCCAGTCGCGCCTCGGAGCACAGCAGGTCGTAGTGGTTCTGGTCCAGCAGCTCGTCGCCGGGCTCCACGCCCGGTGCGGCGACGGCGCCGATGTGCAGCAGGCGGCGCTGCGTGTCGTAGAGCCACGCGAAGTCGTGTTCCAGCGCCATTGCCCGCGCGCGGGTCGCGACGCGGTTCAGCGCGTCGGCCACATCGGGCGGTGGCGGCATGCCGTCGCCGCCGCGGGCGAAGCTCTCGCAGGCCGACGCCACGACGAGCAGGAAGGCGCACAGGTTACCGCTGTCCACGGTCGACACGTAGTGCGGCTCCAGTACGGCCAGCCGCTGCGTCTCGATCCAGTTGTAGAAATGGCCACGGTGGCGGGGCAGGCGGTCCAGCGTGTCCAGCGTGCGCTGCACGCGCTCGGCCAGACCCACGTCGTGCAGCCAGCCGAACTCGCGCGCGCAGCAGGCCGACAGCAGGTACAGGCCGATGTTGGTGGGCGACGTCCGGTGGGCCACGGCGATATCGGGGTCGAACTGCACGTTGTCGGGCGGCAGGTCGTTGTCGTCCTTTGTCACCCAGCGCTCGAACCAGCGCCAGGTATCGCGCGCGATGGTCAACAGGTAGTGACGCTCGTCGTCGTCGATGGACTCGCGGCGTGGCTTGGGGCGCGGCCGGCTGGCCAGTGCGATCCACATCGGCGACAGCAGCCAGGCTGCCAGCATAGGCAGTGCGACCGGCCAGGCAACGAAGAAGCCGATGAAGTCGACATTGACAAGCACCGTGGCGAGCACCAGCGCCGAGATGCTCAACCGTTGGTGCTGGCGCCACAGCGGCAGCCAGTCGATGCGGGCGGCGGCTTCGGCGGCGTCGGCGGTCGTCCACTCCAGCAGGTGGCGGCGGCTGACCCGCTGGCGCCACATCGCGCGACCGATGGCGTCCAGCTGCAGCCAGGTCGCGGCCGGTAGCAAGGCCAGGTGCCACAGCGTGCCGGCCACGGCGCGCGCCAGCTCGACGGCAGCATGGCGGTAGAAGCGCGGCAGCGAGATGCGGTCGCGCGCCGGCGCGCAGGCGGCCAGCGCGCCCATCAGGGGGCCGGCGCCGAAGGCTGCGGCGACGGCCGCCAGCGCCCAGCCCGGCGACAGGCCGAAACCCAGCCACGACGTGACCAGCAGCAGCAGCGAAGCCGGCGCGACGAGGCTGCGGCGCAGGTTGTCCAGCATTTTCCAGACATGCACGGTCCGTAGGCCCCAGCGGCGCGGATGGGCGATGAAGGGCAGCAGCTGCCAGTCCCCGCGCGTCCAACGGTGGATGCGCGAGGCCGCCACGTCGGCATGCATCGGCGCGGCCTCCACCAACTGCACGTCGCTGACGCCGGCGCACCGCATCAGAGAGCCTTCCAGCAGGTCGTGGCTGAGCACCTGGTCCTTGGGCAGCCGGTGGGCCAGCACCTGCGCGGCGGCCTGCACGTCGATGAGACCCTTGCCGGTGGCGCTGCCCTCGTCGAACAGATCCTGGTAGACCTCGGAGGCGGCGGTGCTGTAGGGGTCTAGCCCAGGCTGGCCGGCGAACAGGCTGTGGAACCAAGTGCCGTGCACCGTGGAGCTGCCGGCGGCCGTGGCCAGCGGTGTGGCGATGCGCGGCTGCAGCATGCCGTGGCCGTGCCGCACCGTGACGGCGCCATGTGCCGACGTCACCACGCGCGGCCGGTTCAGCGGATGGGCCGCAATGGCCACCAGCTCGCGCAGCGTGCCGGGCGGCAGCGCGGTGTCGCTATCCAGTGTGACCAGATGCCGGATGCCCGGCGCTGGCTCGGACAGCGCGCCCAGGTCGATGAACTGATCGGGCTGCAGTGCCGCGTCAAGGCCGGCCAGCCGCGTGATCAGCGCTTCGGTCTTGCCGCGCTTGCGCTCCCAGCCGATCCACTTCTGCTCCGTCTCGCACCAACGGCGCTCGCGGTGCAGTAGCAAGAAGCGCGGCAGGCCGCCGCAGCTGGGGCAGTGGCGTTCGTTCAGTGCGTCGATGCCGGCACGTGCCTGCGCGAGCAACGCCGCGTCGTCAGGCAGGTGTTGGGCCTTGGCGTCGGCGAAGTCGCTGAGCAGCGCGAACTGCGCCTCGGCCTCCAGGTTGGCCAGATGATGGCGCTCCAGCTGCGCGAGAAGCGTCTGGATGCCCTTGGGCCGCGTCAGCATGCACGGGATAACGACCAGCGTGCGCTGCGCCGGCGGGATGCCGCCGGGCCAGGCCAGCCTCGCGAGCCGCAGTGGCCGGGCGCCCTCGCTGATGAGTCGGTTGGCCAGCGCCACGACGGCCTCGCTGGCGGGCAGCGCGGCGAGCAACGCGGCCACCACCGTCATTGGCCAGCCGGCGTCATGCGCCAGGCCGAGCGCCAGCAGCAGGCTCAGTGCCGCCGCGCCCAGCACCGCCAGGCTCAGCAAGTAGACCGGTGTGCGGTGGCGGTGCAGCGCGGCGGCCGCGCGCTCGGCCCATTGCGCTTTCAGGCGCAGCTCACACAGCAGCTGCGGCCGCCCACGGCCGGTCAGCCAGTGCAGCGGCGCACGCTCGGCGGCGTCGGGGGCCCAGGCCGGGTCGCTGCACAGCAGTCGCAGCACCTGCGCGATGTCGGACTCGGGCAGCCGGTAGCAGGCCGCGAGCGCCTCGATGGCATGTACCGTGCGGCCCTGTGTGCTGTCGTCCTCCTCGCGGTAGACGTCGATGCGGTCCAGCGCCTTCAACGCCGGGTGCACGGTCTCGAAGACGGCGCTCCAGTCGGCGGCGCCCAGCCGGCGCAGGCTGCCGATGGCGTTGCGGATGCTCTGGTGGTCGGCCGCACCCTCGGACTGCTCAGCGGCCTGCGCGGCGGCCGGGTCGGGCAGCAGGCCGTCGACCCAGGCCCGCGCCGCGACCCACTGGGACTTGGGGGCCTCGCCTTCGTCGGGCTGGGCCAGCGCACGGTCCACCAGACGCTCGTGCAGCCGGATCGCCAACGCGGTGATGGCTGGGTCGTGCGGCCAGCGCGACTGCCAATCGGCCAGCTGGCGTTGAACAGCGTCCGGGCCGAGCTGCGGCAGCGCCTCGAACAGCGACTGCGCGGCGCGGCGCGCCAGATGACGCCAGGCGGCCCGCTCGGCCAGCCGCCGCAGGTTCTCCACCAGCACGACGCGCAAGGTGGACGGCAGTGCCCACAGCTCGCGCAGCGTCAGCGCCTCGGCCTCATGATGGCCGGCGAGGTAGTGCGTCATCAGCGCCATGTCCAGCGAGCTGTCGGCATGCGCGACCCAGGCCCAGGCGACGCCGTAGACGCGCGGCAGGCCTTGCAGCGGCTCGTCCTTCAGGCGCGGCAGGCGCTGGAAATAGCTGCGCGGCAGGTCGTGCAGCACCTCGTCGAGCTGCTGCTGTACAAGGCGGGCGTTGTCCAGCAGCCAGGCATGGGCGGCGTCGGAGTCGGGCTGCAGGCCGTGCTCGGCCAGCACGTCCAGGGAGGCGCCCCAGACCTGCAGATTGCTGCGCAGTCGGGGGAAGAACGGCCGCGGCTTGCGGCTGTCGTCCTCCACGCGCTGCGCGGCGGCCAAGCTGCGGCCGTGTTCGGCGAAGCGCTCCGCGCCGAACTGCACGGCGCGCACCGCGGGCGCGGCGGCGTCGGGGCCCGCCACCACCTTCAGGAAGCCCGTGGCGGCCCCTCCCGGCGTCAAGTCGTGCAAAGGCGTGGCGGAGGAAGCGGGGGGAGATGCGGCCATGCACCCACTGTCGGCGGGCGCGGCCAGGGGCGGCACCGGCAACCGTCCCTTGTGGATGTCAGTGCGTTCCTACAGTTTGGTGTAGGTGGTGCGCCTGCTTCGCGATGCGAAAACCGGCGTCGGTTTTGGGCTTCGTCCTAGGGGGCTTCGTGGCCAGCCAGCCGCCTGGCCAGTTCGGTGTACTCCGGCCCGACGCGAGCGGGTGTGGCGTCCGCGAGGTGCGCCCGCAGCACGCGCCGGAGCGTCTCGGGCTGCGGCGTCAGCGGACCGGCGAAGCGCACGTGGGCGGCATCGGCGATCAGCAGCGTGGGGAAGGTCTCGATGTCCAGGTCGCCGATCAGTTCGGCCTCGTCCTCAATGTCGATCCAGCGGACCTGCAGCCCATCCCGGGGCAGCTCGGCGCAGGCGGCTTCGAAGACCTGGCGGTAGGACTCGCAGGTGCGGCACCAGGCCGCGCAGAGGCAGGCGATGTGGACGAGGGGCGCTGTCATGGCCGGCATGGTGCCATGGCCGGGCGTCAGCCGCTGGCGCCGACGAAGGACACGCGCAACCTGCCGCCCACCACCTTGACGTCGCGCACGGTCTGCTTGGCCAGCGCGCCCTTGGCTGTGGTCGTGTCCAGTGTGTAGACGGGCCGGGACTGCAGCGCCTCGCGGGCGGCGGCCACGCCGCGGGCCTTGACGAGTTCGGCCAGTTCGGCGGGAAAGCCCGGCAGCGACAGTGTCGTGATTTCCAGCTCGTCGATGAACAGCTGGCCTGCATCGGGCGCGTAGCGCGGCCGGCCGGCCAGGCCAAGGTGGCCGGTGCGCTGCTGCGAGCCCAGTGTGACGCTCACGTCGGCCGTGAAGCCGATGCGGTCGTCACCGTCGGTCAGCACAACCAGCGGGTTCGCCAGGTCCAGACAGGCGATGACGAGCTTGCAATGGTGGACCGGGAAGCGCGGCGCGATGCGTGACTGCAGCTCGGCCTGCGTGATGTCGAGGTGGCCGTGGGCCACCAGCGTCGCATAGCTGCAGTAGGACAGGCCGGCCGCCGCGAGCACAGTGGCGACGAGGACAGGCAGGCGGGTGCGCAGGCGAAGGACCATGGCCCATTGTGGGCCAGCGGTGTACCGTCAGGCGTTGACCGGGTGGCCCAGGACGTGGCGCAGCACGCGCTCTTCCAGCGCTGCGAAGTCCGGCGCCGTGCGGGAGCGCGGCCGCGGCAGGCTCACGGCGGCGTCCAGCTCAATGCCGCCTCGATCAATGAGCAGCACGCGGTCGGCCAGCGCCACGGCCTCGGCCACGTCGTGCGTGACGAGCAGCGCCGTGAAGCCGTGGCGCTGCCACAGCTGCTCGATGAGGCGGTGCATCTCCAGCCGCGTCAGCGCGTCCAGCGCGCCGAGCGGCTCGTCCAGCAGCAGCAGGCGAGGGCGATGCACCAGCGCCCGCGCGAGGGCGACGCGCTGGCGCTGGCCGCCGGACAGCGTGGCTGGCCAGTCATTGCCGCGGCCGGCAAGGCCCACCTGTGCCAGTGCCTCCATGGCGCGGTCGCGGGCATCGCGCCCCGCTAGGCCCAGCGCGACGTTGTCGGCCACGCGCTTCCACGGCAGCAGCCGCGCGTCCTGGAACATCAGTCGCCGCTCGTGCGCCGCGCCGGCATCGACGGTTCCCGCGCTCGGGGCGTCCAGCCCGGCGATCAGCCGCAGCAGCGTGCTCTTGCCACAGCCGCTGCGGCCCACCAGCGCGACGAACTCGCCGGGGGCGACACCGAGGTCGAGGTCTTGCAGCACATGCCGCGGGCCGAAGGACTTGCTCACGCCGCGCAGCGTGAGCGCCAGCCCGCGCAGCGTGTCCAGCGGCTGCGCAGCGTGGGCGGCATCGGGTGCGTCGGGCAGCACGGGTGCGTCGAGTTCAGTCAGCCACATCGTCACTTCCCCTCGGCATAGCCGCGATGCCACGGCAGCCAGGCGCGCTCCAATGCACGGGCCAGCACGTCGGCCAACTTGCCGAGCAGCGCGTAGAGCAGGATGCCCACGAGCACGATGTCCGTCTGAAGGAACTCGCGGGCATTCATCGTCAGGTAGCCGATGCCTTCCTGCGCCGACAGCGTCTCAGCGACGATGAGCAGCACCCACATCAGCCCCAACGAGAACCGCAGGCCCACGAGGATGGACGGCAGTGCGCCGGGCAGGATGACCTGGCGGTACAGCGGCCAGCCGCTCAGGCCGTAGCTGCGCGCCATCTCGATGAGATCGCGATCGACGCCGCGGATGCCGTGAAAGGTGTTCAGGTAGACCGGGAAGAACACGCCGACGGCCACCAGCACGAGCTTGGCCGCCTCATCGATGCCGAACCACAGGATGACCAGCGGGATCAGCGCCAGCGCCGGGATGTTGCGCAGCATCTGCAGCGTCGTGTCCAGCAAGGCCTCGGCCTGCCGCCAGGTGCCGGTCATTAGCCCCAGTGCCAGCCCCAGACCGCCGCCAACGGCCAGCGCCGAGAAGGCGCGGATGGTGCTGACGGCCACATGGCGCGCCAGCTCGCCGGAGCGCAGCAGCTGCCAGAACGCCGCCAGCACGGCGGCCGGCTCCGGCAGGATGCGCGCGGCCAGCAGTCCGCTGCGCGAGGCCAGCTCCCATGAGACGAGGATGGCCGTGGGGAGCAGCCAGGGGATGAGGCGACGGGCCATCGTCATGTCAGTCGTGGGTCGTGCGTTACGGGCGGGGGAATGCCGTGGGCGATGGGCTTCTGGTCACGACGCCGAGACCGCTTTGGGTACGTAGCTGTTGGCGACGACTTCGCCAAACGGCCCGGTCAGAGACGGCGCCGTGAGCCTTTCGCGCACGGCCAGCGGCAGCAGCGGGAACACCAGCTCCGCGAAGCGGTGCGCCTCGTCCAGATGCGGGTAGCCGCTGAGGATGAAGTACTCAAGCCCGAGGTTCGCATATTCCTTGATGCGGTCCGCCACCTGCTGCGGGTTGCCAACGAGGGCAGTGCCGGCGCCACCGCGCACCAGCCCCACGCCGGCCCACAGGTTGGGCGCGATCTCCAGGCCGGCACGAACATCGGTCTTGTCGAACCGGCCGCCGTGCAATTCGGCCATGCGGCGCTGCCCGACGGAATCCATGGTCTTGAAGCGCTGCTGCGCCGCTTCCACGGTGGCCTCGTCCAGCTCTGACACCAGTTCGGCGGCCGCGCGCCAGGCCTCGTCCTCGGTCTCGCGGACGATGACGTGCAGCCGGATGCCGTAGCGCAGCGTGCGGCCCCGGGCGGCGGCGCGTTCGCGCACGTCGGCCAGCTTCTTTGCGACATCGGCGGGCGGCTCGCCCCAGGTCAGATAGGTGTCCACCTGTTCGGCGGCCAGCTCGTGCGCCGGGCCCGACGAGCCGCCGAAGAACACCGGCGGGTAGGGCCGGTTGATGGGAGGGTACAGCACCTTGCCGCCCTTCACGCCGAGGTGCTTGCCCGCGAAGTCCAGCGGCGTGCCTTCGTGCGAGCGGGTCAGCAGCTCGCGCCAGATGCGGATGAATTCGGCGGACTCCTCGTAGCGCTCGGCATGGTTGAGGAACAGACCGTCGCCGGCCAGCTCGTCCGGGTCGCCACCGGTGACGAGGTTGACGAGCAGGCGACCGCCGGAAAGACGATCGAGCGTGGCCGCCATGCGGGCACTCTGGGACGGCGCGACGAGCCCGGGCCGCAGCGCAACGAGGAACTTGAGGTTGCGCGTCGCGTCGATGAGGCTGGCGGCGACGATCCACGAGTCCTCGCAGGAGCGCCCCGTGGGCAGCAGCACGCCTTCGTAGCCGAGACTGTCGGCGGCGATGGCGATCTGCTTGAAATAGGCATGGTCGGCGACGCGGGCGCCGCGCGACGTGCCAAGGTAGCGGCTGTCGCCGTGCGTGGGAATAAACCAGAAGATCTTCATGACGTTCTCAGGCAGGGTTGGCTTGGGCGGCCGGGTGTCGGTCCGCGGCGCTTCGGTGGGCTGCATCGGGTGGAGGTGGAGGTGGACGCTGCCCTGGCACGTGCAGACGCGCGCGGCTCGCGGGCTGGGCTGCATTCCATGCCGCAGCCGTCGTTGCGAGGATGGCGAGGGCCGCGCGACGCGTCGCCGGGACTGTCGGCGTGTTCATCTGGCCGCGTTTGCCACCTTCGCACCCGTGGGCAGCGCATCAGCCACGCGGATGGCCTTCGGGATCAGGCCCAGGCCGTGAAAGGTGTCTGCGATCTTCTGCTGCTCGGCGGCCACCTGGGCGGTGAGCGGCTTCACGCCGAACTGGTAGCGCGACAAGCTCTTCTCGACGACGTCGGGCTCAAGGCCCTGCAGCGGTGCTATGACGGCGGCGGCGGCCTTCAGGTTGGCTTTCAGGGCAATGGCCTGGGTCTGCGTGTCGTCGAAAAGCGCCTGGATGACCTGCGGCGACTTCTCTGCGAAGCCGCGTTCCGCCAGGTAGTAGGCGTAGTTGTTGACGAGGCCGCGGCCGTCCTGCAGCAGCCGCGCGCCGCTCTGCTTCTCGACGGCGGCGAGGAAGGGATCCCAAATCACCCAGGCGTCCACGGCACCGCGCTCGAAGGCGGCGCGCGCATCGGCCGGCGGCAGGTAGACGGGCTGGATGTCGGTCAGCTTCAGGCCCTGCTTCTCCAGCGCCTTGACGAGCAGGTAGTGGACGTTGCTGCCCTTGTTCAGCGCGACCTTGCGGCCCTTGAGGTCGGCCACGGACTTCACGGCCGAATCCTTCGGCACGACGATAGCCTCGGCTTCGGGCGCCGCGGGGTCGAAGCCGATGTAGACGAACCGGGCGCCCGCCGCCTGCGCAAAGATCGGTGGCGCCTCGCCGACGAAGCCGACGTCGATGGCGCCTACGTTCAGGCCTTCCAGCAGCTGCGGGCCGGCGGGGAACTCCACCCATTTGACCGCCACGCCCAGCGGCGCGAGGCGCTTTTCCAGCGAGCCGTTGGACTTCTGATAAGTCAGCAGGCTGGCCGACTTCTGGAAGCCGATGCGCAACGTGGTGCCGGCCTGCGCGGCGGCGTGGAAGCTGGCGGCTGCCAGGAGCAGCGGCGCGGTCCAGCGGAGAACGGTGCGGAGGGAGGAAGGCAGCATGGTGTCAGGTCCTGTGCAAAAAGGTCCCGGCGCTCGGGCGCACCCGATCCACGCCCGGAGCGCCGGGAGGATGTCGCCTGCCCCGGGCATGGGGGCGAAGCGACGAAAGACGAGGGAGGGCGCCGTCAAGGGCGACAGCTGAGTGCGGATTCGCCAAGTCGCTGAGGCGTCAGCGGCGCCAGCGCGCGGTCCAGCCGTGCCAGCAGTTCGGGTTCGGGCACGAAGCCGCCGGCCTCGTGGCGTTGCATCTGGGCGTCTGTCGCGAAGACGGCGTCCAGCACATGTCGGGCGCCGAGGGCGGACAGCACCGGCTTGAGGGCGTAGTCCAGCGCCAGCAGGTGGGCCGGGCTGCCGCCGGTGGCCAGCGGCAGCACCGCCTTGTCGCGCAGCGCGTCGGGCGGTAGCAGGTCGAGGAAGAGCTTCAGCAGGCCGGAATAGGCCGCCTTGTAGATGGGGGTGCCGACGATGACGAGGCGCGCGGTGGCGACGGCCCGCACCGCTTCCGCGATGGCGGGGTGCTGCGCGTCAGCGTTGATGAGCGCCGCTGCGGGCAGGTCGCGCACGGCGATGTGCGCGTTGCGCGTGGCCAAGGCTTCGAGGCGAGTCACCGCTAGTTGAGTCAGCCAGGCCGACCGGGAGCGTTCGCTGGGGCTGCCTGAAATGCTGGTGATGTGCATGGTGGCCTGTCTGGAGTGCAGGCCACCACGATAGGCAGCGGCGCATTTGCGCGGAACGAAGGAAAGCGGCGATGCTTATGAGGCGGGCGATTTTGTGAAGCGCGCGGGCGCATCAGCGCACAAGGCCGTGGAGGCGTGGCGCCGTAGCGGGCACCGTGCGCGGCGGGGGCAGGTGCGTGGGCGAGCTGAAGGCGGCCACCAGCCGCGCCGCGAACAGCGGCCCTGACGGAATGACCATGAGCACCCGGTCTTCACTGTCGAAGGCGCGGATCTGGCCGGCGCTGGCGTCGTAGCTCCAGCGGGCGATGGGCACATCGTGTTGCATGGCGGGCTCTCCTCAGGCTTGGCGGGGTTGGTCGGCAGCGGTGGCCCGTTCCCACTCGCCCCAGGAGCTGTCGGTCACTTCCACACCGGTGAGGAAGGCCGTCTTGTCCCGGGCGTTGTCCGCCGGCGCATACAGCGCGGTCACGCGGCGCAAGGTGTCGCGCAGCTGCAGGACCGAGGCCGGGGCCAGGGCGGCGAGGGGCATGTGCATGTCGGGCTCCGAAGTCATGCAGGCAGTCTCGGCTTCGGTCTGTCCTCGTGCTATCACCCCGGAGGGGGCCCGACGGGGGACCGAGGGGCAGGATCCCCCGCTACCACCCCCCGTCTCCCCCTAAAGGGGGATGGACGGCCGCCGTCGAGGAGCGGAGCGTCCAGGGACACCACCGTTCGCGCTGATAGCGATCGCGTGAACATGGCGTCCACCTGATTTTGGTGGACACCTATGCATCCCAATAGTCGGCCAGGCAAGAGGCGCGTGTCCGTCGCAGCATTTATGCAGGTCGTCGTGTGCACTCGGTGTGCAGCCTGGTCGCTCATCGCCAGCCTGGCGACACAAAAGCAGGCCACCGGGCGAAAATGACGGCGAGCGGCCTCAGGCGGCGACGGTCTCGTTCTCGGGCTGCTCTTCCAACTTGGAGCGCCAGCCATTGCGGCCAGCGGTGGCGACGATCCTCTGATTCACCAGGCGCTCTATAGTCATGATCCGGTCGCACCGGCGGCCCTTCTCTGTGAGACGTTTGAGCGGCCCTGCCTCACCTAGTGGAAACCCTTGCGTGAGCGCTGGCGCTCCGAGGGCAGTGAGGTGGTGCGCGTCTCCTGTCGCGTTCTAGCGCGGCTCGCGGCGAGGGCTGCCACAGGTGTGCGCCACAACACAGCACGCAGCTGGCCAGGCGAGAGTGCAGCAGGCGACAGGCCGCCAACTGGCCACCTTGGGCTCACCCGCAACTGCATGTTGCGACAAGGACTTAGTCGTGCAAATGATGCTGCGGAGGCCCCACTCGAAATCCGAGTTGGTCCCGCCGACAGGAATCGAACCTGTATTTGCCGCTTAGGAGGCGGCCGTTCTATCCATTGAACTACGGCGAGGCCGCGGGTGGGCCCGCGAGGGCGCGGATTCTCGCATGGCCGCTGTCACTTGACGCCCAGCAGCCGGGCGCTGAGGCGTTGCAGCGTCATGTCGCATTGTTCCAGCGTTGCGATGCAGTCGATACCCGCAGCCTCGACCTCGGCCATCAGCGCCAGCCATGCCGCCAGCGCTTCCAGCGTGACCTTAGAGCGTGAGGTCGTCACCCAGCCGTGCTGGCTCAGCTGACCGAGATAGATCCAGGTCTGGCGCCTGGATAGTCCCGACAGCTGACCGATGCAGGCCTGCGAGATCGGCAGCGCCAGGCGAACGGCCTGCCGGGTGTCGCGTTCGGGCGCGAGCGCAGTGGCCAGCGTGGCCATCACGCTGACGAGGCGTTGCAGGCCGTTGCCGGCCAGGCGCATAGAGATCTGGCCGTGCAGCCGGCTGGCCGTGGCGGTGTAGAGCTCGTCATGGGTCTCGGCGGGCAGCGACGGTGGCGTGTCGGCATGGAGCGCGTCCAGCGGGATATTGATAGTGGTCACATCCACCAGCGCCGTCACGTCGTAGCGCGCAGCGAGCTTGCCGAGCGGCGACTCACCGCCGATCACGTCACCCAGCCACAGTGCCGCCACCGCCACGCGCGTGCCGGGCGCCACTTGAGAAACCAGGTAGGCCGCCCCTCGACAGATGGCGACCCAGTCGCCTAGCGAACTGCCGGCTTCGATGATGCGCTGACCACGTCGGTAGGTTTTGACCTTGCCTTGCGCCAGCCAGGGGGCGGAGTTGTCCTTCGGCGCTGAGGGGCGTCGATTTTTCATCGCGACTTCTGTTCTTCTTGCTCATGCGCGGCACGCCGCAGCGGGATGGTTTGTAGTCGCCACCGCCGTCATGTGATCGATGCAATAGAGGCTGTGCGGGGCGTGTAAAGCGCTTGAGCGCCACGTGCGAAGGCCTGACACCTGGCGCTCACCAAATGGACAAGGTCCGCGCCAGCACGCGCTGCAGCCAGGTGCGGGAGTTGGCCTCCGACACGTCACCTCGGGCCACGCTCTCCAGGTTGGCATTGACGACGTCTTTGGAGGCGACGACGTTGCCCGCACCGATGTCGTGCGGGTCCACGATGCCGGAGAAGCGCAGCGTCGTGACGCCGCCGGCCAGGCCGATGCTTCGCTCGCCGGCCACGAGCAGGTGACCGTTAGGCAGTACGTTGATGACGGTGACGGCCAGCTGTGCGTTGAAGCTGTTGGCCGTCTCGGCATTGCCGGAGCCCTTGAAGGAATCGCTGCCCGAGGCCGTGGCGTCCACGTTGATCAGCGATGCGAGCGCCGTGCCTGGCTTCGCCCCACCGGGACCCTTGCTGGCGAGCTTGCTTTCGCGGCTGGTTTCGCCGGTCTGCTTCTGCGTCGCGCGCAGGCTCTCGGCGATGTCGACCTTCATCGTGTCGCCGATGGCGCGTGGGCGACGCTCGCCGGAGAACAGCGCGGAGTTGGCCATGTGGGCCTGGAAGATCGCGCCGTTGGCGGGCTGTTCGAGGAACATGGGCGTCGTCGGTGGTTTCGCGACGACGGGCACGTTGACGAGACTGGGCGGTACCGAAGAACAGGCCGCGAGCACGGTGCAGGTGGCGACGAGCAGGGTAGGGCGGAAATGCTGGGCAGGCATGGCGATGTCCGGAAGGGGCGGAAGAAGGGTCAGGTCTCGAAGCCGGTGATCAGCGCCTTGACGACAGGCGCGATCTTTTTTCGGGTGCTGGACCAGCGCGCTCCGCTCGATTCGCTGATGTAGGCGCTGCTCGACAGCAGGCGGCCATCGGCGTCGCGCAGGCTCAGCGCCGCCGAGCTGAGGTAGGGGCGCTGCTGCTGGCTCAGCGGCGGCGTGCCCCATTCGATGCTGCCGACGTAACGCAGCCAGTGGGTGCAGCTGTTGGGTCCGGTGCCCGCGTCATACACACGGCTTTGCACGCCCTGCGACTTGAGTTCGGCCTGCAGTGCAGGCACCAGCTCGTCGAGCGGCATGTCCCGGTTGTATTCGACGCAGACATCCTTGACGGGAGCGTCGCCGTGGTGAACGGTGTTGACCGGCTTGGCGTCCTGATGGGAGATCGCCATTGAGCCTCCCCACTTGACGACTTCCCACGTCGCCATGGGACCCAGCGCGGTGCACCCGGACAGGCTGGCGAGCGAGGCGATCAGGCCCAGTCGAAACCAGTGCTTCATCTTGGCCTCCTCATGCGAGCACGCTGACGAGCGCCGCACCGACGACGCCCGCCAACACCCCGCGGTCCATGACCTCGCCGGCGGCGTCGGCGGTGGTGTCGGCGGCGTTGACCAGCCACTGCGCGCCCTGGCTGCCCGCGCGGACGACCGAGTCGGCCAGGTGGGCGACGCTGCCAAGAGAACGTGAGCTCAGCGAGACGGTCACGCCGACCTGGTGGCCACCGCTGCCGATGCGGACCTGCGCGGTGCAGCGCTCATTGCGTGGCGTCTTCGACGTGCTGACCTGGCTGCTGCAACGCATGTCCACGGCGTTCATGGCTTCAGGCCTTGGCAGATGTGCCTGCTGCGGCGGGCGCCGCGGGCGTTTCGGCCTGGGCGGTCTTTAGCAACTGCGCAAAGTTGCCCGATGCGGCGGCACCCGGCCTTGGTGGCGGCGCTGCGGCGGCGGTGTTCTGGATGGCGGATGGTGGCTTGATCTGCATGGCGGGGTTCCTGAAAAGGGTGAGGAAATTCTTTGCCCGCGCCTTCCCGCCTGGTCCGCCGATGACCATGCCGGCCCCCGTGTTGACGACCCGCTCGGTGAACTGCTTCACCCAGGGCCGCATTTATTGCTATCGCCGTCATTGGCCGGATTGCGTTGATTCGGCTTGGGGTCGACTCCTAGACTGCTTCGGCACTTGCGGACAACTTCAGGAGGCCCCGATGTCCAACGAATCCAAATGCCCGTTCACCGGCCAAGCCGGCACTGCTCATACGTCGCCGGCCCGCTCGCGCGCCAACCGTGACTGGTGGCCCGAACAGCTCAACCTCGCGGTGCTGCACCAGCATGCGCCGCGCTCCAACCCGATGGGCGAGGCCTTCGACTACGCGGCCGAGTTCAAGACGCTGGACCTGGACGCCGTCGTGCGCGACCTGCATGCGCTGATGACCGATTCGCAGGATTGGTGGCCCGCCGACTATGGCCACTACGGTCCGTTCTTCATCCGCATGGCCTGGCATGCAGCCGGCACCTACCGCGTGGCCGACGGGCGCGGCGGCGCCAGCACCGGCAGCCAGCGCTTCGCGCCACTGAACAGCTGGCCCGACAACGGCAACCTCGACAAGGCACGCCGACTACTGTGGCCCGTCAAGCAGAAATACGGTCGCAAGCTGTCCTGGGCCGACCTGTTCATCCTGACCGGTAACGTCGCGCTGGAGTCCATGGGCTTCAAGACTTTCGGGTTCGGTGGCGGGCGTGAAGACATCTACGAGCCGGAGGCGATCGACTGGGGCGCCGAGGCCGAATGGCTGGCGCTCAGCAGTGCGGGCAACAGCCGCTACAGCGGCGAGCGGCAGCTGGCCGAGCACCTGGCCGCCGTGCAGATGGGCCTCATCTATGTGAACCCGGAAGGCCCGGACGGCAACCCCGATCCGGCCGCCTCGGCGCACGACATCCGCGTGACCTTCGCGCGCATGGCGATGAACGACGAGGAGACCGTGGCGCTCGTCGCCGGTGGACACACGTTCGGCAAGGCCCATGGCGCGGGCGACGCCAAGCATCTGGGCCGCGAGCCCGAGGGTGCTGACATCACCGATCAGGGGCTGGGCTGGCGCAGCAGCTTTGAGTCCGGCATGGCCGGGCACACGATCACCAGCGGCCTGGAAGGCGCCTGGAAGCCCAATCCGACGACCTGGGACAGCGGCTACTTCGACACCTTGTTCAAGTACGACTGGGAGCTGACCAGGAGCCCTGCTGGCGCGCACCAGTGGGTGCCCAAGGGCGGCGCCGGTGCGAACGACGTGGTCGACGCGCACGACCCGACGAAGTTCCACGCGCCGATGATGTCCACCGCCGACCTGGCGCTGCGCGTGGACCCAGCCTACGAGAAGATCTCGCGCCGCTTCCATGCCGATCCGGCCGCTTTCGCCGATGCGTTCGCCCGCGCCTGGTTCAAGCTGACGCACCGCGACATGGGTCCCATCGCGCGCTACCTCGGCCCTCTGGTGCCGCGCAAGCCCCTGATCTGGCAGGACCCGATCCCGAAGGCAGACCATCCGCTGGTGGACGCGCAGGACGTGGTCGCGTTGAAGACGCAGGTGCTGGCCTCGGGCCTCAGCGTGGCGCAGCTCATCTCAACCGCCTGGGCCTCGGCCTCGACCTATCGCGACAGTGACAGGCGCGGCGGCGCCAACGGAGCGCGCATCCGCCTCGCGCCGCAAAAGGAATGGGCCGTCAACCAGCCGGCGGAACTGTCGCGCATCCTGCCGCGGCTGGAGTCGCTGCAGGCGGCGTTCAATGCGCAGGCGGTGGGCGGTAAGAAGATCTCGCTGGCCGACCTGATCGTCCTGGCCGGGGGGGCCGCCGTCGAGGCCGCCGCTAAGCAGGCCGGCGTCGACATCACCGTGCCTTTCCGCCCCGGCCGCATGGACGCCACGCAGGACCAGACCGACGCCGCCTCCTTCGCCCCGCTGGAGCCGCGTGCCGATGGCTTCCGCAACTACCTGGCGCCGGGGCTGCCCGAGGCGGCGATGGCGGACATGCTCGTCGACAAGGCCCAGCTGCTGCGCCTGTCGGCGCCGGAGATGGCCGTCCTGGTGGCGGGGCTGCGCGTGCTGGGTGCCAATACGGGTGGAAGCGCGCATGGTGTCTTCACGAGGCGCGTCGGCACGCTGTCCAACGACTTCTTCGTGAACCTGCTGGACATGCGGACCAAGTGGCAGCGCGGTGCCGACGGCGTGCTCGAAGGCCTGGATCGCCGCACCGGCGAGCGCAAGTGGACGGCCACCGTGGCTGACCTCGTGTTCGGCTCCAACGCGCAGCTGCGCGCGCTGGCCGAGGTCTACGCGGGCGCCGACGCCGGCCGCAAGTTCGTCGACGACTTCGTCGCCGCGTGGGTTAAGGTCATGGAGAACGACCGCTTCGACCTGACGGTCTGACCGAGCGGTGCGGCCGCGGCCCGGGTGCCAGAATGGGCCTCTCCTTCTACGAGAGGCGCCTCATGACCACCCACCATGGCAGCTGCCACTGCGGCCGCATCCAGTTCGACGTTGACGGCGACATCACCGCGGCCGTCTCCTGCAACTGCTCGATCTGCCAGCGCAAGGGTTCGCTGCTGTGGTTCGTGCCGCGCAGCGCATTGCGTGTGTCCACGCCCGAGAGCGACATCGCGAGCTACACCTTCAATAAGCACGTCATCCAGCACCGCTTCTGCCCCACCTGCGGCATGCACCCGTATGGCGAAGGCACCGCACCGAACGGCGACGCCACGGCGGCTATCAATATCCGTTGCATCGAGGGCATCGACCTGGACAAGGTGCCGGTGCACCACTTCGACGGTCGGTCGAAATAGTTCCGACGCGTCGGGCATGAATCGCTAACCGGCGCCGGGCCGCCCTCAGCCGGCCCGCAGGCGATGTGCTTGCGACTCAATGGCGCAAGCGTCGCCATCCCCTCGGGCATCGACTGGTCTTGCCGCGTTCAGCGCGGCAAGACCGGACGGGGCCCCTAATTCCACTTCCACTGCCAGATCAGGTCCAGCGCGTTGTCTTCCCCGCCCTGGGCTCGCAGCGTGAAGCGCTGGGCGATGCGATAGATCAGCTGCCACGAGCCCGTCGTCGCGTTCAGGCCGCGCTCGTAGCCGACGTACCAGCGCCGCGAGATCTGCTTGCCCAGGCGCACGATGGTGGACTTGGTGTCGCCATCGCTCTGTGACAGCGCCAGCTCGTCCAGCCCCAGCTGGCGCAGCGCGCGGCCGGTGGCGCTCTCGCCTTCGCCGCTGAGCAGTGCGACGGCGGCGCGCTGCAGCAGCGCCGTGTCGTTGGCCTGGCCGCTGGGCTCGTGGCCCAGCAGCAGCCAGGACAGCTTGTCGGTGTCGCTCATGTCGGGCTCGGAGTACAGCGCCACGCGCGGCGCCAGTGCCGTACCGCTCACGCGCACGCCCACGCGCAGGTCCAGGTTGGGCCGCACGGCCAGCAGGTCCAGCGTGGGGTTGTCCAGCGTGCCGGTGAAGCGGATGTCGCCGCGCTCGATGTCCAGCTTCTGGCCGTAGGCGGCGTACTGGCCGCCGTTGGCGTCCAGGCGGCCGGTCACGCGCAGCGGTCCGTCGTTCTTCTGCGTGATCTGCAACTGGCCGCGCAGCGTCGTGGCCAGGCCCCGGCCGCGCACCTTGAAGTCGTTGCCGAAGTCCAGCGCGACGTTGACGCTGGTGTTGCGCGGCGTCCGGGGGGGCGCGGCCACGGCTGGCTCGGCGCTGCGCTGGCCGCGCACGACAGTCACGTCATCGGCTAGCGTCGGCGCGTCGGCGCGGGTCACGTCGAACAGGCCCTCGTCGGCGCGGAGCGTGCCGTTCAGCTGCAGCCCTTGCTCCCCCAGGTCCAGCTGGGCCTGACCGCTGGCGACGATGCGCCGGTCCACGCGGGACATCAGGCGCAGCTTGTCGGCCTGGATCTCGACGTGCGCACTGGGCTTATCGCCCAGCTCGGCACGTCCGGTGGCGCGCAGCCAGCCACCGCCGCCGCGCGCTTCCAGCTGAGTGAGTTGGGCATGCTGGCCGTTCAGGTCCAGCGCAAAGCGGCCGTCGGTGAAATCCACGCCGTACAGCAGATGCCGCAGTGCCAGGCCGTCACCCTCGGCATGGCCCGTGAGGTCGGGCGCACCCAGTCGCCCGGCCAGCCGCACCTGCGCCGCCACACGCCCGCCCAGCCGCCAGCCGGCCGGCACCCAGGCGCCCCAGCTGCCGAGCTGGGCGACGTTGGCTTGCAGCACGCCGTCGATGGGCGTCTGCGCGTCGGGCAGCAGCCCGCTGGGTCGTAGCGTCAGCGCGCCGCCGAAGCTGCCCAGCTCCTGGCCCGCCAGGCCCTCCGCGATCTGCCAGACGCCGTCGCGCACGTTCAGCGCCAGCCGCAGGTCCGTCAGCCCCAGCGCGCGCGTGCCGAACTCGTCGGTCACGCGCAGGTCGCCGCCCTGGCGTTCGAGCAGCAGTTCCGCGGTCAGTCGATCGTTGAACAGCAGCGATGCATGGCCGACGACACGCAGGTCGCCGCTCCAGCCGAAGTCGGGCTGCCAGCGGGCCAGCAGCGGCGCGACGGCCAGATCTTCCAGCTGCAGCTCGGCGCGGGCCTCTGGCCGCTCGCCGCCCTGCCAGCTCAGCGTCTGCCAGCGGACGAACGCGCCGCCCACCTCGGCCCGGCCGGGCTCGGCCACCACGCGTGGGCCCGGGCCGACCTTCAGCGCCACGCCGCTTGCGGCCAGCAGCGCGGGTGTGTTGGGGCGCAGCGGCGCCATGTCGAGCCGGCTGATGCGGCCGGCCCAGGCCTGACCGTCCCAGCCGCCCTGCGCCTGCAGCGTGACCCCGACATTCAGGTCCTGCTCCGGCGTTGGGTGGGCGCGACCGCCAAGCTGGACCTGCAGCGTGTGTGCGCTGCGCCGCCCCTGCAGGTCCAGCCGCATCGTCTTGACCTCCGCCCTGGGGTGGCGAAGGCCGTTGACCTCCAGCGCCAGGGCCATCGACCCATCGCCGTCGGCGCCGGGCAGCGGCAGCGTCCAGCGGCCGCGCGCATTGGCCACTGTCACGCCTGCCGCGCTGGAGGCAGTCACGGCCAGCCGGCCGCTGCCCCCGGCCTGCCAGTTGGCGGCTTTGCCCGTACGCTGCAATTGCAGCTCGCCGTCGCCCTCGGCCTGGCCGGCCACCGGGCCCTGGCCCCACAGCGCCAATAGCGGGTTCAGTTCCGCGAGCTTGCCCGCCTGCAGCTTCAATTGTGCGGTGACAGCCGCCGGTCGGGCCTGTCCGCTGGCCTGTGCACGGTTGCCGCCGAGCCGGGTGTCGACGTCGAAGGTGGCGGCGTCCTGCACGCGCGGGCGCTGCAGCGTCAGGTGCCCCTCCAGCGGCAGGCCGCCGAAGCTACCGGGCAGCAGCCGCGCTTCTAGCGTGCCGGTCGCATCGTCCAGCCGGCTGCCGCGCACGTCCAGCCGCGCATCGGCGTTCAATTGCGTAGCACCTGGCAGGCGGGCCCAGGCGGAGCCCGGCTCGCCGCGCCACAGCAGATGCGGGTCGAAGCGGCGCACCTGGGCGTCGACCTTGGCGGCCAGCTGCAGCGCGTCCTGGGGCGGACGCAGGGCTTCCACCTGCCCGCTGGCCCGGATCTCCGCGTCGCCGCTGGCCAGTCGCGCCTCCTCGATCTGCCATCGGCTGCCGTGCTCCAGCAACCGGCCTTTCAACTGGGCCCGCAGCCGCAGTGGCCGCTGCTGCAGGCTGCCGCGCAGGTCCAGTTGCGCGGACAGCGGCTCTTGGGCGCCGCCCGTGAGCGTCAGCGGGCCGTCGAGCCGGGCCGGCGTGGCCCGGGCATCCAGCGCTTCGGGGCGCAAGCCCTGCACGCGTGCGTCGAGCTGCCAGCGTCCATCGGCCTCGTGCCGGCCCTGGCCCTGCACGCGGCCACCGCCAGCCAGTTCTGCATCCAGCGTCGTCAGGCGCAGGCTGGTGGGCAGGTCGGGGCGGCCGGCCAGCGCCAGTGCCAGGCGTTGCACCGGCAGGGCGCCCTGGTCCCAGCGGCCGGCGGCGGTGTTGCGCAGCTCGGCCTGCAGCGTGGCCTCGGCGTCGCGGGCGGGTGCCTTCAGCGTCGCGCTGCCGCTGAGCGACGTGCGCGGCAGCCCCGGGGCCAGCGCAGCGAGCGCTGACAGGTCGAACCGGTCGGCCTGCAGCTGAAGTGTGTTGACGGGCCACGCGGAGAAGGGCTGCACCTCGCCGGCGGCCTTCAGCGTCTGGTGTGCGGCCTCCACCTCGGCCTTGGCCTGCAGCCGCGCCAGCGGCCCGCGCGCGGCGGCCACGGCCCGCCAGGGCAGACTGCCGGCATCCTGCGGCTGCACGGTCAGCGTGGCCTCGGCCTGCATGGGCGCGGCGCTGTCGACGCGGGCGTCGCCGGTCAATAGCAACTGCTGCCAGCGCGCGCCGGTCAGCTTGATGTGGTGGGTGCCCCGGCGCGGAAGGTCGATCTCGGCGACAAGCGTCTGCAGCGGCGGCTGGTCGGCGGCCCAACTGAGCCGGCCGATGATGAGCTGGCCGATGTGCACGCCCAGCGGCAGCGTCAGGTCGTCAGGGAGGGCGGTCGGCGTGTTGCTGGGCGTCGTGCGGATCATCACCTCGTCGATGGCCAGCTCGCGGGCCAGCAACAGCCCCTGGCTGGCCGTGACGCCGAGGCCCGACCAGCGCAGTCCGCGCAGCTCGGCGGTGCCGCCGGCCCAGGTCAGTACGAGCCGGCGGGCGCGGAAGTCGCCCATCAGCGAGCCCTCCGGCGCCTCCACCTGGACCCCCGGCAGGTGCGCCAGCAGCCATGCGCCTCCCGAAGGCCGCTGCAGCAGCCAGACGACGAAGCCGGCTGACAAGGCGACTAGCAGCACCAACCCGATCAGGCTGTTGCGGAGCAGGCGCAGGGAGCGGCTCATGGCGCAGCGACCTCTCGCTGATCGGCGTCAGCCGCAGCGTCTGACTTCATAGCGTGATCCCCACGCTGGTCGGCGTCAGCCACAGCGTCTGACTTCATAGCGTGATCCCCACGCTGAAATGCAGCCGCCACTTGCCCGTCTCCTGCGCCCGCGCGACGTCCACCCGCAACGGGCCGACGGGGCTGCGCCAGCGCACGCCGGCGCCGACCCCGACAACGGCGCGGTAGTCCTGCCAGCGCGAGGCCGCATTGCCGGCGTCGACGAACACGGCGCCCCAGAGGCTGGGCATGCTGGTCAGCAGCGGGTGGGCCATCTCGAGGCTGCCGGTGGCCATCACGCGGCCGCCCGTCGTCAGGCCATTGGCATCCCGGGGGCCGAGGCTGCGGTAGGCGTAGCCGCGTACGGACTCATCGCCGCCGGCCAGGAACAGCAGCTTCTCCGGCACGCCCACCTGCTCGCGCGCCAGCACCTGCGCCAGCTCGGCCCGCGCTGATCCGAACCAGCCGCCGAACGGCCGGTAGGCGCCCAGCTTGAACTGCGCGCGACCGAAGGGGCCACTGTCGTCGCTGCCGCCGCCACGCACCTGGCCAGCGCCGACCAGCAGTAGCGCCTGGTAGCCATCGGTGGGCAGCAGCGCGCTGTCAAGCCGGCGGCGCACCCATTGCTGGTTCAGCGACAGCGCGAGGTTGGTGTTGACCTCGCTCGCGGAGGTCTCGCGCGCGCGCAGCAGCTCGACGTAGGTGAGCCGCTCGTCGCGGGGCGATTCGTAGAGCCGGCCCAGGCGCAGGCCCAGGTTGGTGGCGATCTTGTCGCCGCTGCGGTCCTGCTCGAACTGCAGCGACGCGAGGTTGCGCTTCAGGTCGGGCTGTGGGTGCGAGCTCAGCTCCAGCTCCAGGCCGCGCAGGTCGCGGCTGAGCTGCACCTTGGAGCGCGCCCGCACGGGGAGGTCGAACGGTCGCCGGTGCAGGTGTTCGACGCTGATGCTCTGGCCGGTGTTGGCGTGGTAGCCCACGGCGACGGTGGCCTGCTGCAACGACGATTCCGTCAGCGACACCAGCACGGGCGACGTGCCGTCGGCCTCGACTGTCTCGGGCAGCAGCTGCACGCGCACGGCGTCGAACAGCTGCGTCTTGGCCAGTCGCTCCTGGAACTCGGCGAGCTGCTGCTCGGTGTAGGGCGCACCGGGCTCGAAGCCGGCCAGCCGCTCGACCGTCTCGCGGCTCTGGCGCTTCAGGCCGTCGATGCGCAGCGCGCCCAGCCGTGCGCGGTTGCCGCTGGCCAGCACGAGGTGCAGCTCGGCGGCCTGCGTGTCGGGGTCGACGCGCGCGGCGGTCTCGCCCCAGCGTGCCAGCGGGAATCCGCCGCTGCGGGCGCGCACGAGCAAGTCGCTCTTGCCGGCGGCCCACTGGGCCTGCGTGAAGGCTGCACCTTGCTTCAGCGGCCAGGCCTGGCGCAGCGTCTCGCGCAAGGCTTGCGTGTCGTCGGCGGCGATGCCTTCCTGGAATTCAAGCGTGACGCTGGCCACGTGGGTCTGCGGCCCGGGCGTGACGACTAGGCGCAGCCGGGTGGCGTCCTGCTCGTCGCGCTGCACGTCGGCGGACGCGTTGAAGTAGCCCTCGGTTTCCAGCAAGGTGGCGGCCTGCGCCGGTGCGGCGGTGGCCAGGCGGGCGAGTTCGCCGGGGCTCAGCGCGGCTTCGCTGGCGCGGTAGCGGGCGAGGTCCAGGTGCTGCTGCAACAGGTCGCGCAGCCGGTTGCCGCGGTCCTCGCCTTGCACCTGGATGTCCAGGTTGTAGACGGCCGGTGCGCTGGCGGGCGCCTCGGGCCCGGGCACTGCCGGTGTTGGCGTGGTGGGCGAGGCGCAGCCGGCCAGGAACGCCGCCAGCAGCAGCGGCGCGAGCAGTCGCATCATTTGCTGAGCAATCGCATCGCCCCTTCGAGACCGGAGAGCGTCAGCGGGAACATGCGCTGCTGCACCAACTGCTGGACCAGCGCGATGCTCTGCCTGTAGGGCCACACGCCTTGCGGCTCCGGGTTGATCCAGGCGTAGCGCGGGAAGGCCTGCGTGAGCCGCTGCAGCCATTCGGCGCCGGGCTCGTCGTTGTTGTATTCGACGCTGCCGCCCGGTTGCAGGATCTCGTAAGGGCTCATCGTCGCGTCGCCGACGAGGACGAGCTTGTAGTCCTTGTTGTACTTGCGGATCAGATCCCAGGTGTCGATCTTCTCGCTGAAGCGGCGGCGGTTGTTCTTCCAGACGAAGTCGTAGACGCAGTTGTGGAAGTAATAGAACTCCAGGTGCTTGAACTCGCTCTTGCAGGCCGAGAACAGCTCCTCGACACGGTGCACGTGCTCGTCCATCGTGCCGCCGACATCCATCAGCAGCAGCACCTTGACTTTGTTGTGGCGCTCCGGCCGCATGCGGATGTCCAGCAGCCCGGCATTGGCGGCGGTGCCGTGGATGGTGCAGTCGAGGTCCAGCTCCAGCTCTGAGCCTTCGCGGGCGAACCGGCGCAGCCGGCGCAGCGCGACCTTGAGGTGGCGCGTGTTCAGCTCCAACGAATCGTCGTAGTCTTTGTAGGCCCGCTGCTCCCAGACCTTGACGGCGCTTTTGTTGCCGCCCTTGCCGCCGATGCGGATGCCCTGCGGGTTGTAGCCGGAATGTCCGAACGGGCTGGTGCCGCCGGTGCCGATCCAGCGGTTGCCCCCCTCGTGGCGCTCCTTCTGTTCCTCCAGGCGCTGCTTCAGCGTCTCCATCAGCTCGTCCCAGCCCATCGTCTCGATGGCGGCCTTCTGCTCGGGAGTGAGCTCCCGCTCGAGGGTCTTGCGCAGCCAGTCCAGCGGCACATCGGCCGTGAAGTCGGTCAGCAGCTCCACGCCCTGGAAGTAGGCGGCGAAGGCGCGGTCGAACTTGTCGTACTGCGTCTCGTCCTTGATGAGGCTAGCTCGGGCCAGGTGGTAGAACTGGTCGAGGCTTGCCACGCCGCTGTCCTCGGGCCCGGCGATGACGCCGGCTTGCAGCGCCTGCAGCAGGGTCAGGTACTCGGGCACTGTCACCTTCAGCCTCGCGGCCCTCAGCGTGTAGAAGAACTGGATCAGCATGACGGCTCGTGGAGCAGGGGCGGCAGGCTCTAATCGATTATGCAGTGCGGCCCTGGCTGGGCCGGTCCGCGCAACTCAGTGCGCCTTCGGCAAATGACGTGCCAGCCAGTCGAAGAACTCCCGGTACCAGAGCCGGCTGTTGCGGGGTTTGAGCACCCAGTGGTTCTCGTCCGGGAACCAAACCAGCCGCGCCGGCACGCCCAGCGATTTCAGCGTGTTGTAGTAGGCAAGGCCCTGAGCGTCCGGCACGCGGTAGTCCAGCGCACCGTGGATGACGAGGGTGGGCGTGCTGAAGTGCTGCGCGAAGGCATGCGGGCTCTGTGCAGCGACGCGGGCCGGGTCGTCCCAGTAGGCGGCGCCCAGCTCCTTGCGGTGCCAGGCGTAGGCGTCATCGGCGTACATCGCCTGCCAGTCGTAGCAGCCGGCGTGGCAGACGTAAGCCTGGTAGCGGCCGGGTTGCACATGGCCGTTCATCCACGCCACCATGTAGCCGCCATAGCTGCCGCCGGTGGCGACGATGCGCCTGGCCGAGACCCAGCGCTGGCGCAGCAGCCAGTCGGTCGCGGCCTCGATGTCCTGCAGCTCGTACTCGCCCCAATGTCCGGTGATGCTGTCCAGGAACTCATGCCCGAAGCCGGAGGAACCGTGGTAGTTCACGCACGCCACGACATAGCCTTGCGCGGCGAACACTTGGTGGTTCCAGCGCCAGTGCCAGCTGTCGCCGAAGGCGCTGTGCGGCCCGCCGTGGATGACGTGCATGACCGGCCACTTCTTCTTCGCATCGAAACCGGGCGGGTGGACGAGCCACATCTGCACCGCGTCGCCGCGGGCGCCGGTGATGCTCACCTCCGTGGGGTGGCCGAAGCGGTGGCCGGCGAGGCGCTCGTCGTTGAGCTTGTCGATGCGCTGGGCTGTCGCGCCGTCCAGTACTGACAGCCGCGGCGGGAACCGGAGGCTGTCATGGTTGACGACCGTGAGACCGCCGGCATGCGCGAAGCTTCCGACATGGCCGCCCTCGAACACGCGCTCGGCGCGGCGGTCGCCCAGCGCGAAGCGCCACAGGTGGCGTCGGCCGCGCTCCTCGGCGGCCAGCAGCACGGTCTGGTCGTCCTCGGTCCAGCACAGCGGCGCGGTGACTTCATGGTCCCAGTCGTCGCTGAAGACGGCCCAGTGGCCGCGCTGGTCCAGCACGGCCAGCCGGTCGGGCTGGTTGTGGCCCACCGCCTGGTGGCTGGCGAGGAAGGCGAGATGGCCGCCGGCCTGGCTGTAGCGCGGGGCGGTGAACGACCAGTCGGCGTCCTGCAGCAGCGTGTCCACGCGGCGCGTGCGCACGTCGAGCTCGGCGAGCGCGAAGCGGTTGTCCAGCCGCTTGTCGGCGGCCGGGTCAAAGGCGAAGGCGATGCGTCGGCCGTCGGGCGAGATGTCGAAGCAGTTCGCGTCGGGCTCGGCGCGCTCCAGCTCCCAGGCGCTGCCCTCGAACAGGTCGCGCACCTGGCCGGTGGTCACGTCCATTAAATGCAGGTGCGGCACTCGTCCGGCGGGGACGTGGTGATCCCAGAAACGGTACAGCGCCTCGTCGGTGACGTAGGCCGTCTCCTTGCGGGCCTTGAACTCGCGCAGCGCGTCGGCCTGCGCGGCGGCCTTGCGGTCGGGCCAGACCCAAGACACGAAGGCTATGCGCCGCCCGTCGGGGAACCACTTGAAGGCCTCGACGCCGGTGGCCACCTGGCCCACGCGGCGCGCCTCGCCGCCATCGGCGGCGATGACGTAGAGCTGCGTCTCGTCGTCCCTCACGCCGCCCTGCTCGCGCTTGGCGGTGAAGGCGATGAGGTCGCCGCGCGGGCTCCATTGCGGCGAGCCGTCCTTGTCTCCCGCTTCGGTCAGGCGGCGCGCCGCACCGCCCAGCGTGGAGAACAGCCACAGGCTGGTGCGCCCGGTGTTGGCGTCCATGTCGTAGCGCGTGACCGCGGCGACGGCCTGGGCGCCGTCGGGGCTGAGGCTGGGCGCGGCGATGCGGTCCAGTGCCCACAACGCTTCGACGTCAAAGGCGCGAGGGGCCTGGGTCATGGTCGGGGTCTCGTCAATTGCCACTGCAGATGCGCCTTTACTTCGGGCCATTCGCCGCGGGCCAGGCTGTACATGACGGTGTCCCGTACCGTGCCGTCGCGGCGCAGCGCGTGGTGGCGCAGCACGCCGTCACGTTTGGCGCCGAGCCGCTCGATGGCGCGCTGCGAGGCATGGTTGAAGTTGTCGGTGCGCCAGCCCACCAGCTGCGCGCCCAGCGTCTCGAAGGCGTGCGTCAGCAGCAGCAGCTTGGCCGTCGTGTTGACCGCGCTGCGCTGCACGCGCCGGGCGTACCAGGTGTAGCCGATTTCGAGCCGGTCGATGGCCGGCACGATGTCGTGATAGCTGGTGGACCCGAGCACTTCGCCCGTGGCAGCGTCCAGCACGGCGAACGGCAGCCGATGGCCCGCCGCCTGGCCGGCCAGCGCAGTCTCCACATAGGCCAGCGTCTCCTGCGGCGCCGGCACGCTGGTGATTCGCAGGTTCCACAACTCGCCATCGGCCGCGGCCGCCTGCAGGCCAGGCACGTGGTCTACCGTCAGCGGCACGAGGCGGACCGGGCCGCCGGCCAGTTCGACGGGTTCGATCGGCTTCATGGCTTGTCCTTCAGCATCAGCCGCCGGGCGAGCAGGCGGCCCACGCCGCAGCCGGCCACGATGAGCACGAGGCCCAGCAACTGCGGCGCATTCCAGTCCGGGCTAGAAATGAAGTCGATGCCCAACACCTCCCGGCCCACCGCCCAGCCGCCCAGCGCACCGCCCACGAAGCCGATCGCGTCGGCCAGGCCCTCGCGCAGCGCGCGATCGAAGTTCTGGGCCATCAGCGGCTGTGCTTCTGCATGAAGACCAGCTTCTCGAAGAGCGTCAGGTCTTGCTCGTTCTTCAGCAGCGCGCCCACCAACGGCGGGATGCCGACCTTGTCGTCGGGCGAGCGCAGCGCCTCGGCCGGCATGTCCTCGGCCACCAGCAGCTTGAGCCAGTCGATCAGCTCGGAGGTGCTGGGCTTCTTCTTCAGGCCCGGCAGGTTGCGCACGTCATAGAAACTCTTCAGCGCGGCGGCCAGCAGATCCTTCTTGAGCGTCGGGAAGTGCACATCGACGATCTTCTGCATCGTCTCGGCGTCGGGGAACTTGATGTAGTGGAAGAAGCAGCGGCGCAGGAAGGCGTCCGGCAGTTCCTTCTCGTTGTTGGACGTGATGAAGACGAGCGGCCGGTGCCGCGCCTTGACGAGTTGCCGCGTCTCGTAGACGTAGAACTCCATGCGGTCGATCTCGCGCAGCAGGTCGTTCGGGAACTCGATGTCGGCTTTGTCGATCTCGTCGATCAGCAGCACGACCGGCTGCTCGGCTTCGAAGGCCTGCCACAGCACGCCCTTGACGATGTAGTTCTCGATGTTGCGGACGCGCTCGCTGCCCTCGATGCCGGCGAGCTGGCTGTCGCGCAGCCGGCTGACCGCGTCGTACTCGTACAGGCCCTGCTGCGCCTTCGTCGTGCTCTTGATGTGCCACTGCAGCAGCGGCATGCCCAGCGCCCGCGCGACCTCCTCGGCCAGCATCGTCTTACCGGTGCCGGGTTCTCCCTTGATAAGCAGGGGCCGCTGCAGCGTCGCCGCGGCATTGACCGCGAGCATCAGGTCGGCGGTGGCCACATACTGGTCGGAACCTGCAAATCTCATGGGGAAAACCGGGGCTTGGAGGGGGCTGTTTCAGTATAGGAGGCCTCCTATACTCGATTCGCTCAAGAACCACATCCAACGAGACATGAAAAGACTGCTGCGGATTTCGCTTGCCCTGGTCGCTGCCCTCGGTGCCTTCGCTGCCCAGGCGCAGGATGTGAAGGCGGGCGAGAAGAAGATCGCGATGTGTATCGGCTGCCACGGCATCCCGGGATACCAGGCCAGCTTCCCCGAGGTGCACAAGGTGCCCATGATCGCGGGGCAGAATGCCAAGTACATCGTCGCGGCGCTGCAGGCCTATGCCAAGGGGGAGCGTAAGCACCCGACCATGCAGGGCATCGCCGGCTCGCTCAGTGACGCGGACATGGCCAACATCGCTGCCTACTACGAGCAGCAGGCCAAGCTGCCTGCCGTGCCCGAAACCATTCCCGACGCACCGGCCAACGTGGCCGAGCTGGTCAAGAAGGGCGCCTGCGTGTCCTGCCATGGCGCCAACTTCAGCAAGCCCATCGACCCGAGCTATCCCAAGCTCGCCGGCCAGCACGGCGACTACCTCGCCGTCGCGCTGAAGGCGTACAAGACCGAGAACAGCCACACGGTCGGTCGCGGCAACGCCATCATGGCCGGCCAGGTCAAGCAGTTCAGCAACGCCGAACTCAAGGTCATCGCCAGCTACATCGCCACGCTGCCCACGGAGCTGGCCACGGTGCCCCAGAGCAAGTTTCGCTGACGCGCCGGGAGCGCTCTGCGAAGGCCGCCCATCGAGGCGGCTTTTTCTTTTCGACATGCCGTGAGAAACCGTGCAGAGCTGCACAGAGACCCGGCAGCCGGCCCCCGATACTCTGAGTTACAGGGGCTTTGCCGTCATGTTGAAAAAGATTCCGACTGCTGATGTCAGGTTGGGCATGTTTCTCCAGGCGATGGAGGGCGCGTGGCTTTCCCATCCGTTCTGGAAGACCAAGTTTGTGCTGACTGATGCGGCCGATCTTGCGGCGCTAAAGGCCAGCGGCGTGCCCGCAGTCTGGATCGACATCAGCAAGGGCTGTGACGTGGCGACGGGCGAGGCAGACAAGCCCAGCCCCGCACGGGCGCCCGCGCCGGCGGAGCTCCCGCGCATGCCCGAAGCCAGGCCGCCTGCGCCTTTGCCAGCACCGGCGCCGGCGCCGGCGGTGCCCGAAGCCCGCGTGACGATGGAAGCCGAGCTGGACCGTGCCAGCCAGCTGCTGAACCGTTCCAAGGTCGCCGTTATCAAGCTGTTTGGCGAAGCACGGCTGGGCAAGGCCATCGACAGCGAGGCCTGCCTGCCCATCGTCGACGAGGTCACGTCGTCGCTGGCGCGCAACCCCTCGGCCTTCGTCAGCCTGGCCCGTCTTAAGGACAAGGACGACTACACCTACCTTCACTCCGTGGCCGTCTGCGGCCTGATGGTGGCGCTGGGACGGCATCTTGGGCTGTCCGACGCCCAGGTCCGCGAGGCCGGCCTGGCCGGTCTGCTGCACGACGTGGGCAAGATGATGATGCCGCTGGAGGTGCTGAACAAGCCGGGCGCGCTGACCGACGACGAGTTCGCCGTCATGCGCACACACCCCGAGCGAGGCTGGGAGATGCTGAAGACCGGCACCAACGTGCCCGACGTGGCGCTGGACGTCTGCCTGCATCACCACGAGAAGATGGACGGCAGCGGCTACCCGCACAAGCTGGCGGGCGAGGGCATCAGCCTCGTCGCCCGCATGGGCGCCGTCTGCGACGTGTACGACGCGATCACGTCCACCCGGCCCTACAAGAACGCCTGGGACCCGGCCGGCTCGTTGCAGCGCATGTCGCAGTGGAAGGGCCACTTCGATCCCGTCGTCTTCCAGGCCTTCGTGAAGAGCGTCGGCATCTACCCGACCGGCACGCTCGTGCGGCTGCAGTCGGGCCGGCTGGCCGTTGTCGTCGACCAGAACGGCGGCTCGCTTGTGTCGCCGCGGGTGAAGGTGTTCTATTCGACGAAGTCCAACCTGCCCATTCCGGTGCAGGTCGTCGACCTGGCCGCCGGCACGTCCGATCGCATCGTCGGCCGCGAGCCGCCGGAGAACTGGGGCTTCACCCACCTCGAGGAACTCTGGAACCCCAATTCCAAGCGCTGACACCGTGAAATAGGGCCCCTCCTAAACTCACGTTCAATGAACGTGATCCGGAGATCGGCAATGAAACGGTGGATTGGCGTGGCCCTGTTGGGCGTGGCCGTGGGGGTGTCGGCACAGACGCTGCGATGGGCCAGCCAGGGCGACGCCCAGACGATGGACCCGCACTCGCAGAACGAGACGCTGACGAACAACATCAACAGCCAGATCTACGAGCGGCTGACGCAGCGCGATGCCAAGCTCGGGCTGGTGCCGGGCCTGGCCGAACAATGGACGCAGACTGGCCCGCTGATCTGGCGCTTCAAGCTGCGCAGCGGCGTCAGGTTTCACGACGGTACGCCCCTGACGGCCGACGACGTTGTCTTCTCGATCCAGCGCGCCAAGGAGCCGACCTCGCAGACGGCCGTCTACGCCAATGCCGTCGGCACGCCCAGGCGCGTGGACGACCTGACGGTGGAGTTCCAGCTGGCGGTGTTCAACCCCATCTTCCTGCAGCACATCGACCAGCTGTGGATCATGAGCCGCAAGTGGTGCGAGACGAACCGCGTCACGAAGCCGCTGGACTTCAAGAACAAGGAAGAGAGCTTCGCCGGCACGCACGCCAATGGCACGGGGCCCTTCATGCTGGTGAGCCGCCAGCCGGGCATAAAGACGGTGCTGCAGCGCAATCCGAACTGGTGGGGCAAGTTCGACGGCAATGTGCAGGAGGTCGTGCATACGCCTATCGCCAGCGATGCCACGCGGCTGGCCGCTCTCGTCTCCGGCGAGATCGACTTCCTGCACGACCCGGCGCCGCGCGACGTGACGCGGCTGCGCAGCACGCCGGGCGTGAAGATCGTCGACGGACCGGAGAATCGGCTCGTCTTCATCGGCATGGACCAGGCGCGTGACAAGCTGCTGTACGGCAGTGTGCCCGGCGGCAAGAACCCATTCAAGGACGTCCGGGTGCGCCGCGCGCTCTACCAGGCCATCGACATCGAGGCGCTGAAGACCAAGCTAATGAGCGGCTTGGCCGTGCCCACCGGCGGCCTCACGCCGTCCAGCTCGGCGTCGTTCGACGACCCGGCCCTGCAGACACGGCTGCCATACGACCTGGCCGCCGCGCGCAAGGCCATGGCAGACGCCGGCTACGCCAATGGCTTCGAGGTGACGCTGGACTGCCCCAACAACCGCTACATCAACGACGAGCAGATCTGCGCCGCGCTGGCCGCGATGTGGGCGCAACTGAAGATCAAGGTCAAGGTCAACGCGATGCCGCGCGTGCTGTACTTCCCCAAGCTGGAGAAGCTGGATACCAGCCTCTTCATGTATGGCTGGGGTGGCGCCGTGACGGATGCCGAGACCATCCTGACACCGCTGCTGCGCAACCGCGGCGCCAAGGGGGTGGGCGACTACAACTACGGCAACTTCCGCAACGACAAGGCCGATGCGCTGGCCGCGCAGAGCAGCATCGAGCGGGACCCGAAAGCGCGCGAGCAGCAAATCCGCGGCGCGCTGACCGAGCTGCGCGAGCAGGTCAACCTGATCCCGCTGCACCGCCAGGTCATCCCGTGGGCGGCGCGCAGCAACGTCACGGTGGTGCACCGGGCCGACAACTTCGTGGAGCTCAGCTGGGTGAAGATCAGCCGCTGAATCCGCCCGCTTTCCGGCCCACCGCGGGTGCGGCCGCGGCGGCACACTGGCGCAAGAACCGTCTTCCGCCTGCGCCATGCCGTACCGCTTCCTCGCCTTCATCGTCGCCCTGCTGCTTGCCGCCTGCGGTGGCGGGGGCGGCAGCAGTAGCGGCGATTCGTCGGGCAGCGCACCGCTGATGCTGCGCGGTGTGGCCGCCACTGGCGCGCCGCTGGTCAATGCGCAGGTCAGCGTCGTCGACGGCCAGGGCAAGGTCGTGGGCAGCGCCACGACGCACGCGGCCGACGGCAGCTACAGCATCACGCTAGCCACCGCCAACCCTGCCGCGCCGCTGTTCATCCAGGTCCGCGGCATGGATGCCGGCGGCAACCCGCAGGTGCTGCATTCCACGGTGCCGTCGATCGGCCCGGCGATGGTGGGCCATGTCACCCCGCTGACGAACGCGGTCGTCGCGCTCGCGTTGGGCACGGAGCCGGCGCCGGTGTTCGCCGCAGCCGCCACGAGTGGCAGCCAGCTCTCGCAGATGGCCGGCGCCGTGCCTGCGGCCAGCGACTTCTTGAAGACGCTGGTCAAGACGCAGATGACGGACCTGAAGATCGCGTCGCTGGACCTGATGGCCGATGCCTCCTTTGCTGCCAACAAAGGCCCGCACGACCTGCTCATCGAGAGCGTGCGTGTGGACCTCGCCCGCTCCGCGCGCAACGTGCCGTTGCTGCAGGTCGCCAACAAGTTCCTGGCCGCGCCGACGGCGGAGGTCGTCGTCGAGCTGCCCACGGCGCAGGCCGAGCTGCTGAAGACGAGCGGCGCTACGCCGGCCAACGCCATCACGTCCACGCTGAAGGCCGCCACCAGCGCGACCAAGCTGCTGGCCAACCTGCCGTCGGTGGACGAGCTGGGCGCGGCGCTGAACCAGCTCATCGCGCAGGGCAAGGACGCGACGACCATCGCCGGCCATGCGCTGCTGGCGGGCTACGACAAGCACGACGGCCGCGCCAAGACCGATGTGGCCGCCATCCTGGCGGCCTACACGACGGGCAACCGCCAGCTCGGCCGCTTCCAGTTGCTGGGCTGCGCCGACGACGCGCCGGCTGCCAGCGATTGCGCCCGCGTGCTGGTCGGCGCGATCGTCAGCGATTCGACGGGCGCGGTCATCGACGTGTTCAGCGACGCGATCCGCTTCAACAAGGCCGCCACGACGACCAACAAGTGGAACCTCGCCGGCAATGGCAAGAAGCTTTCGTTTAGCGTGCTGCCGCTGGCCTTCGCCGCGAAGACCGCCGACGGCACGGCCGACACCGGCCTGTCGCCCAACCCTGTCATCGGCCTGCAGATCGAGGTGCAGGCGCAGACGCTGGACCCGGCCGGCGTGAACCCGCCGACGCAGTTGCTGACGTCGGCTGTCGTGCAGCTGCCGGGGGGCTTCAGCATCCCGTTCGGATACTGCAACCGGTCGCAGCTGTGCGTGTCATCCACCGCGGGCGCCACCGACGTCACGCCCGCCGGCGGTGTCGCCGACGTCGCGCTGCTGCGCCCGGCCATCGGCTGGGTCGGCGGCGCCGACAGCACACGCGCTGCCAAGTACACCGCAAGCTACACGGTCGCCGGCACCGCCGAGACCCGCAATGCCTACCTGCGCGCCGACGTGCTCGCGGACCCCGCTGCTGCCCGTTTCCCAGCGGTCGACGGACTGAGCACGAGCCAGCCGCTGCGTGCGCTGGACCTGCAGGGTGGCACCTACGTGATCAACTGGTCCGCCTGGGCCACGGCCAACCCGGACCTGCGCCTCGTCGGCATCAGCCGCGTCTTCACGCCGACGGCAGGCGGCGCTCCTGCAGTGCTCGACACCCCGGCGCCGCTACCGCCCAGGACGACGGCCACCCTCGCCACTGCTTTTGCGCCGTCCGCTGACGTCAAGTCCGAGCTGTGGCTGCAGGCCATGGACTCGCAGGGCCGGCGCTTCCACACGCGCTACACCGGTCAACCCTGAGCGGCCACGTCGCCGCCGATCGGCGTCACGGCGACACGCTCGAACTGCCCCGATGCGTCGTTCAGGTCCCAGCGCTCGACGACGGCGGGGTCGGACACGCCGGTGCGGATGACGTTCACGGAGTTGTTGATGCCGCCGCGCAGCCGGTGGCTCAGCGCCGTGCCGGCCTGCACGGCCCACACCTCGCGACTCAGCGCAGGCCAGCGCTGACGCAGCGGCAGTACGTAGGGCAGGTGGATGTGGCCGCCCAGCACGGCATCCACGCCGACTTCGGCCCAGCGCTGCACCGCGCGTGCGCGGCCGCGCAGCAGGTTGTCGACATCGTCCGGCGTCACGGCTGCTACCGGCTGGTGGACGGCGACGAGGCGCAGCTGGCCAGGACGCGCCTGCGCCATGCGGGCCGCCGCCCGCTCGATCTGGCTGGCGGATATCTCGCCCTGCGTGTGGCGGTAGCGCCGCGTCGTCTTCAGCGTGACGACGAGCAGATCCTCCCGCTCGAACTCGCCCTCCAGTGCCGGGCCGAAGGCCTCGAGGTAGCGGCCGTAGGGGCGCAGGACGCGCGACAGCACGTCGAAGAGCGGGATGTCATGGTTGCCGGGCAGCAGCAGCCGCGGCACCGCTAGCCGGTCGAAGAAGGCGCGCGCGGCGGCGAACTCTTCGCGGCGCGCTCGTTGGGTGATGTCCCCCGTGACCAGCAGCAGGTCTGGCTTCAGCGTGCGGCACAACTGTTCCAGCGCGGCCATCGCCAACGGCCTTTCGGTGCCGAAATGCGGATCGGAGACGTGCAGCACCTGGCTCAATGTGAAGTGCTCCACAGGTGTGTCGTCATGCCGCGTCGGCCTCCATATCACCCGCTGCGGCAGCCTGCACCTCGCGGCGCTCTGGTGCCATGCCGGTCGGCCGGATCAGCATCAGCGGCTGCGGCGCCACAGCAAAGCGCAGCGGTAGCGGCATCCACAGCACCTCGCCGTCCGTCGCGACCTTGAGGCGCCGGGCGCCGAAGGCGCGTGCGGTCACCGTCAGGCGTTCGAACGCGAAGCTCTGCACCTGGTCGGCCTCGCCCAGCTGACCGAAGGCACCGCGAGCCAGTAGCGCGAGCAACGACCAGCGCCCGACCGGGCGCAGCATGACGCCTGCGAGTTGACCGTCGTCGATCGCCCGGGCCTGCGGCAAGCCGACCTGTTCCATCTGCAGTGCGTTGTTGCCGACGAACAGTGTGGGCGTGCGCACCTGCTGCAGGGCGCCGGCGAGCTCGATGGACAGCCGCAAGCTGCGATGGCCGCGCAGGAGGGTCTTCAGGCCGGCGAATAGCGCCACGAGGCGGCTGCGGCCGAACTGCTGCTTCCAGGCCTCGCGGTCCTCCAGCAGTTGCGGATACAGGCCCAGGCTGGCGTTGACGAGGAAGACCCGCTCATTCAGCAGGCCCACATGGACGGGGACCGGCTGCTCTTGCAGCAACACCCGCAACGCGCCGTCCAGGTCCGCTGGGATGCCGTGTGTGCGTCCGAAGTAGTTGAACGTGCCGCGCGGCAGCACGCCGAAGGTGCAGCCGCTGCCCAGCACCGCCTGTGCAACGGCGTTGATCGTGCCGTCACCCCCGGCGGCCACGACGATGCCTTGCGTGTCCCGGGCTCGTCGCACCGCGTCGCCTGCCTTGGCGGCGAGATCCCGCGGATGGTTCACAGGCAACAGTTCGCAGCGCCGACCAGCCGCCGCGCAGGCGGCTTCGACGGCCGGGCCGAGTTCATCGCGGTCACTGTGGCCGGACGCTCGATTGAACACGACGAAGAGGGGCGGTGAGATAGGCATGGGGTGGTCAGGAGCTGCGCGCCTAGGGCAATCCGCGTGCCAGACCTTGGCGGCGAACGCTGTGAGAGTCGAGCGGAAGAGGCGGATAAGTGAGGCACTCAGCGGGTTTCAAACAGATCCGGCCGGTCGTCAACGCTAACGTGGGCGTCACGGGATTTGCCGCGTGGCCGCACGCGTTCGTGCCCCAACCGGTGGCTTCGCCGACCTCCGCGAGCCACCACTGCGCAAGCCGCCGATCGCGGAGGTGACCGTGCGAAATGATCAGCCATGGCCTTGGCTGAGTTTCGTCAACGTCCACAAGCAAAACGCCGCAGCGGTTGAATGCGGCGGCGTCTTGATAGATGGATTGACGTTTGTCGATCTTCGCGGAGGTTTGGAGATCTGTGACGTGAATGATTGACTGCAACGGGGCTGCGGGAACTGATTGCCCTTCGCGCTCGCCTTGCCGCACTTCTAGTCTATTTCGTCGGCTCGTCCGCGTCGGCATTGAACGGTCACATTGCACGTCGTCGTTAGGTCATGATCCTGGTTGCACTTGGTCAACCGCAAGGCCGTCAGGCCTCAGAACGATCTGGGCATCGTTTTGAGGAGGTGGGGCGGGCATAAGGCGTGTTTTGGCCCATGGGTACTTCCTGCTGCTCAGGCCTTCCAGCACTCGAGCCACCCCCTACTGGCACACCTTGATGCCATGCGGCCCCGTGCCATGAGTGTTCTGAATGGCCGACTGAGCGTTCACCATTTTTCCCATGCGACGGCGGATCTCACCGTTCGGCAGGCGCTCGACCTTGACGCACAACTCGGGGTCGAGCCCCATCGCAATGCGCTCCTCAAAGGTCGGCTTGGGCGTATTGCTGCGTGGATCGGTGGTTGCGGGGTTGGACAGCGAGCCGAGCATGACTTCCCGGCTCGGTTTCAAGGTCAACGCACCCGGCGCGGAAGCTGAGTTGCCCGGTGTTCCGGCCAAAGGTCCGCTTTGGCCGATTGCCCCCGTCGAAGAAGTTGCCTCGCTAACCGACGGAGCAACAGCCTCAACGCCAGGCTCGACGGGTGGGATGACCACCGGCGTTTGAACAGGAGGCGTGCGTACGCGCGCCCGCGTCGCCGCCACCTGCTCGTCCGCGGGTCGGACCCGTGCCTGGCGATCGGGGACGAAGCGGATCGGAATCGACACGCTAGCCTTGCCGTGAGGCCGCGCCGGCTGCTTGAGGTGCCACAGCACCCAGAGCAGCAGCAGATGCGTCCCGAGCACGGCAGTCGCGGCCAGCACGCGCCGGCGGGGCCACCGCGGCCCCGCCGGCCCGGTGGCAAATGCCATAACCCTGATCACTTGTCCTGCCTCAAGGTGGCGAGATCAAGATTGTTGCGGGAGGACAGCGCCGGTGGCGGTGGCGCGAGCACGGGCAGGAGGCAGGCAAACAGCGCCCAGCCCAAGCACAGGCAGAGCAGGATGCGCAGGAATATGCAGGCACTGAGCAGGAGCCAAGCCCGCCAGAAGGCATGGGGCGGGTGGGTGGGCTTGGACATGGCGCTTCGTTGGAACGGCTGGCGAAGCGTCGATGCTAGGAAGGGGGCGCGTTAGCTGGGTTATGCCAGGGTTAGATTGGGTAAAGATGTGACCGAGGCAATGCCAGCAGCATCGTTAGGCCGCCGCCCGGCCTGGGTTCGGCATGGATGCGCCCTCCGTGCAGCGCTATGGCGCGCTTGGCAATCGCCAGCCCGAGGCCGACGCCTTGCACGTTCTCCGACCCCGCCACGCGGGCGAAAGGCTCGAAGATGGTGTCCAGCAACTCCGCCGGCACGCCTGAGCCCTGGTCCGCCACCGTGCAGATCAACTCGTCCCTTTCGACATCCACCTGCGCGGTAATGACCACCTCGCCCAGCACTTTGTTGAACTTGATGGCATTGCGTATGACGTTCTCGTAAGCGCGGTAGAGCAGCTCGCCATGCACCAAGGCCACGAACTCGCCTGGGGCCTCGATGCGCACCGACTGCCGCCGCGCCTGCGCTTCGAACTGCGCATCGTCGGCAATTGCGTGCAGCAGCTCGATGACGTCGACGCGACTGGCCGGCGGCACGGCTGCGCCGGCCTCCAGGCGGTGCCAGGTCAGCAGTTCCTCGATGAGGCCGTCCAGGCGCTGGCTTTCGCGCTCGATGCGGTCGAGCATCGACTCGAAGCTGGCTGGGTCCTGCTTCAGCAAACCGATGGCGACCTGCAGCCGTGCCAGCGGCGAACGCAGCTCGTGCGAGATGTCATGCAACAGCTGCTGCCGCGATTCGGTCAGCTGTTGCAACTGCCGTGCCATGCGGTCGAAGTCGCCGGCGAGGTCGACAATCTCGTCATTGCGCCGCCCCATGCGGTCCTGCACTCGCGTGTGCAGATGGCCTTCGGCGACCTGGTGCAGGGCCCAGCTGAGGTGGCGGATGGGGCGCGACAGATACCAAGCCAGGCCCAGGCTGGTCAGCAGCATGGTGCACAGGCCGGCCGCCAACGGTACCAGCGGGATCACGCCGAACAGCATGCCCTCGGCGGCGGGAGGCGGCTTGCGGCCCGTCAAGTGGAAATAGGTCGTCAAGACGACCAGCGTCAGCATCATGCCGACCCATTGCGAGAGGAAGAATTTCCAGAACAGGCGGCCGGCCCGGCGCGCTGCCGCCATGGTCAGTCCTTCAGCAGCTGATAGCCGCGACCGCGCACGCTCTGTATCCAAGACTGCCCGTCGTCGCGCAGGCCGAGCTTCTGGCGGATGCTGCTGATGTGCACGTCGATTCGGCGGTCAAAGCGCGCCAGTGGCTGGCCGAAGGCCTGCACGGAGATGTCCTGTTTGCTGACGAGCTGGCCAGCGTGCCGAGTCAGCACTTCCAGCAGCGAGAACTCGGTGCCGGTCAGCTCCAGCGGCTGACCCTGCCAGGTGGCGCGGCGGCTGCCTGGCGATAGTGTCAACGGCCCGGCCTGCAGCAGCTTGGACGCCTCGCGTGGTGCGGCCGAGGCGATCGGCTCACGCCCCTCCGTGCGGCGCAGGATGGCGCGGATGCGCGCCACCAGTTCGCCCGGCGTGCAGGGCTTGGGCACATAGTCGTCGGCGCCCATGTCCAGGCCGACGATTCGGTCGATGTTGTCGCCGCGAGCGGTCAGCATCAGCACGGGCACCTGGCTGCGGGCGCGGATGCGGCGCAGCGCCTCTATGCCCGACAGCCGCGGCATCATGATGTCCAGGATGATGATGCTGTAGGGCTGGCTCAAGGCCTCGGCCGCACCGGCTTCGCCGTCGTGCACGGCATACGCCTCGAAACCCTCGCGCGCCAAGTACTGCGACAGCATGGCGGTGAGGTCGACGTCGTCGTCAACGAGCAGGACCTTGTTCATTGCCAGAAAGTATCCGGCCCGGCCTGGCGACATGCCACTTGCGGGCAGGCGGTTTTACCCACCTTAACCCAGCCGGGGGGCGTTTAACCGGCGGCCTTCCTAGCATGAGGACTGCAGGATCGCCATGCTCAAACCATCTACCTTCCGCTCCCTGATCGCCGTGAGCGCCGCACTGGCAGCGCTGGCCGGTTGCGCCGTCGGGCCCACCTATTCCGGCCCGGCCCAGTTGCTCACGACGGCCTGGCGGTCCCCACTGCCGCACGGCGGGCAGGGAGGGGCACTGCATGACTGGTGGGCCCAGTTCAACGACCCGGCGCTGACCCGGCTGGTTGACTGGGCCGAGGCGGACAGCCCGTCGCTGAGCCAGGCCTGGGTCCGCATTGAGCAGGCACGGGCCGCGCTGACCAGCACGAACGCAGGCGCGTTGCCCACTGTCAACGCCTCTGGAAGTGCTGCACGCAGCCGGCAGCAGGCCGGCAGCCAGGCGGCCACCACGACGGTGAAGAGTGCCGGCCTGGATGCATCCTGGGAGATCGACCTGTTCGGTCGCGTGCGCCGGAATGCCGAGGCGGCCAGCGCCCGCGTTGAGGCACGCGAGGCGGACTGGCACGATGCCAGGGTGTCTCTGGCCGCCGAGGTGGCAGACACCTATGTGCGATATCGCGCCTGCGGCCTGCTGGCCGAAGTCTATGAGCGCGAGCTGACATCGGTCAGCGCGACGGAGGCCACCACCGCGTCCATGGTCAAGGCGGGCTTCACCGCGCCGGCCGAAGGGGCGCTGGCACGCGCCAGCCTCTCGAGTGCGCGATCCACCGCGGTGCGCCAGCGTGCCGACTGCGCGCTCTTGCTGAAGTCCCTGGTCTATCTGACTGGCCAGGACGAGCCTGCGTTGCTGTCCGCCATGACGGGCAGCCGAGATCTGCCGCAGCCCGCGGCTCTGAACGTGGACAGCGTGCCGGCCAACGTGCTGCGACAGCGACCTGACCTTGCTTCGCTGGAGCGCGAACTCGCCGCCAGCAGCGCGGAGATCGGCGCAGCACGGGCAGACCTCTATCCCAGCCTGTCACTTGGCGGCTCGATCAGCCGCAACACGGTTTCGGGTACCAGCTACACGGCGTGGTCGTTTGGACCGCAGTTGTCGCTGCCAATCTTCGACGGCGGCCGGGGCCGCACCGCCGTCGACAGCGCCAAAGCCAGCTACGCCGGCGCGCTGGCCGGCTACCGCCAAGGCGTGCGAGCTGCCGTGCGCGAAGTCGAGGAAGCCCTGGTCAATCTCGACAGCACATGCCAGCTTGCCACTGAAGCCCAACGCTCGACCGAGGAGTACCGGCGCTACTTCAACGCCACAGAGGCCAATTGGCGGGCGGGCACGGCAAGTTTGCTGCCCCTCGAAGAGGCGCGTCGCTCGGCGCTGTCAGCCGAGGTGCAGGACCTGACCTTGAGACAAAGCCAGGTCAGCTACTGGATCGCCCTCTACAAGGCCCTGGGAGGCGGCTGGACGGCTGGTTCCCCCATCACGCGCCCGTTCGATGCCGCTGCTGCCGGCCTTAACACCTCGAAGAATCCCCAAGGAGCAACGCCTTGAACCGGCCCTGCCTGCGCGCCATCGGCGCTGCCACCCTTTCCCTGTTGCTTTTGTCGGCATGCAAGCCCAAGCAGGACGGCCCCGATGGCCCGGCCAGCGCAGCCACCGCGCCCAGCGTGCTGACGGTGGAAGTCGTGTCTCCCACCAGCCAGTCATGGCCACAAACCGTGCAGGCCAACGGCGCGCTGGCAGCTTGGCAGGAAGTCGTCGTAAGCCCCGAAACCGGCGGACTGCGCATCGCCGAGCTGCTGGTGGACGTGGGTGCGCGCGTAAAGCGTGGCCAGTTGCTGGCTCGCCTGGCCGACGAGAGCTTGCAGAACGACCTAAGCAAGCAGCAGGCGCTGGTGGCGCAAGCCCAGGCCAGCCTGGACCAGGCGGTCTCCAACGTGCAGCGCGCCAAGCAGGTCGAGAGCGCGGGCGGCCTGTCGGCCCAAGCCATCGAGCAGTACCGCATCACCGAGGCCACGTCGCGCGCCAGCCTGGCGTCTGCCAAGGCGGACCTGGCCGCCACACAGCTGAAGCTGCGCCAGTCGCGCATCACCGCCCCGGATGACGGCCTGGTGTCGTCTCGCACGGGCGTGCTGGGCAACGTCGTCAACGCCGGCACCGAGCTGTTCCGGCTGGTGCGGCAGAGCCGCGTCGAATGGCGGGCCGAGGTCGACGCTCGCCAGCTCGCCGTCATCAAGGAAGGCCAGCGCGCCAACGTGTCACTCCCCACCGGTCAGACCGTGGAAGGCCGGGTACGCCTGGTCGGGCCGGTGCTCAGCACCAACACGGGCCGGGCCCTGGTCTACGTCGGCTTGCCGACCGACAGCGTCGCGCGCGTTGGCATGTTTGCCGATGGCGTATTCGAGCTGCCGGTCAGGCCGGCACTGACGCTGCCGCAGAGTGCCCTGGTCGCGCGCGACGGTCGCGACTACGCCTATCTGGTGGATGCCAACGGCAAGGTTCGCAGCGTCGTCGTGACCGTGGGCCGGCGCCAGCAGCAGCGCGTTGAGGTGCTTGCTGGCGTGCCGGCCAATGCACTTGTCGTCGCAAGCGGTGGTGCGTTCCTCTCGGATGGCGCCCGGGTGACGGTGGTGGCTGCTTCGGCAGCCTCGGCTGTTTCGCGCTGATGGGGGACGGTATGAATGTCTCCGCCTGGTCCATCCGTAACCCCGTCCCGTCCATCCTGCTGTTCATCCTGTTGACGGTCATCGGCCTGATCGGCTTCGGCAAGTTGCAGGTCCAGGACTTCCCGGACATGGACCTGCCGACCATCCGCATCAACGCCGCGCTGGAAGGCGCCGCGCCGTCGCAACTGGAGACCGAGGTCGCGCGCAAGATCGAGGACAAGCTGGCCTCGCTTTCCAAGCTGGATCATGTGACGACGACCATCACCGATGGCGCCGTCAGCATGAGCGTCAGCTTCGACATCGACAAGAACGCCGAGGAAGCGCTCAACGAGGTGCGCAACGCCGTCGACAGTGCTAAGTCTGAACTGCCTGTCAGCATGGCCTCGCCGACGGTGTCCAAGTTGACGGCTGCTGGCTCCGCCCTGCTGACCTACACCATCGAGTCCAGCCAGCTCGACGAGCGGGACCTGTCCTGGTTCGTCGACAACGACGTGGCCAAGGCCATGCTGGCGGTCAAGGGCGTCGCGTCGGTCGCGCGCGTGGGCGGCGTGGACCGCGAGGTGCACGTGGAGCTGCAGCCCACGCTGATGGCCGGCCTGGGCGTAACGCCGTCGGACGTGTCGGCGCGGCTCAAGGCCGTGCAGAAGGAGAGCTCCGGTGGCCAGGGCGAACTCGGCGGCCAGCGGCAGTCGGTGCGCACCCTCGCCACGGTCGGGCGGCCCGAAGAGGTTGCCGCCATCGCTGTGCCGCTGGCTGACGGCCGCTATGTGCGCCTGGACCAGATCGGCCGCGTCAGCGACGGCCATGCCGAACGCTCCACCATCGCTTTGCGCGACGGCAAGCGGGTCATCGGCTTCCAACTCACGCGCTCGCGCGGCTTCTCCGACACCGGCGTGGCCAGTGACGTGCGCGCCGCCGTCAAGGCCTTCGCCGTGGCCCATCCCAACGTCAATATCGAGGAGGCGTCCAACACCGTCGAGCCCATCGAGGAGAACTACCGCGGCTCCATGCACCTGCTCATCGAGGGCGCGGTGCTGGCAGTCATCGTCGTCTGGTGGTTCCTGCGCGACTGGCGCGCCACGCTGGTGTCGGCGGCGGCCTTGCCGCTGTCAATCGCGCCGGCCTTCCTGGCCATGTGGCTGCTGGGCTATTCGCTCAACACGGTGACGCTGCTGTCCTTGTCGCTGGTGGTGGGCGTGCTGGTGGACGATGCCATCGTCGAGATCGAAAACATCGAGCGCCACTTGCTGATGGGCAAGACGCCCTTGCAGGCCGCCATGGAGGCGGCCGACGAGATTGGCCTAGCCGTCATCGCGACAACCTTCACGCTGGTTGCCGTGTTCCTGCCGACCGCCTTCATGGGCGGAATACCGGGCAAGTTCTTCCGGCAGTTCGGCGTGACAGCTTCGGTGGCCGTGCTGGCTTCGCTACTGGTGGCGCGGCTGCTGACGCCCATGATGGCGGCCTATCTGCTCAAGCCCACGACGCCCGGCCATCACGAGATCTCCACCGATGGCCCGCTGATGACGCGCTACCTGGGCTGGGCGCGTACCTCTCTTGGCCGCCGCAAGACCACAGTGGCACTGGCGGCGCTGTTCCTCGTCGTGGCTGTGTCAGTCACGCCTTTCATCCCCACCGCCTTCCTGCCGGCCCAGGACAAGGCGCAGAGCAGCGTCAGTCTGAAGCTAGCGCCCGGCACGACACTGGATGTGACCGCTGCCGCCGCTAGTCGTGCCGCCGAGCTGCTCAAGCAGCTGCCTGAGGTGCATAGCGTCTTCGTCTCTGCGGGCACCGCTTCGACCGGCGTCGGCATGGGCGGCGCCAGCGCGGCCGACCTGACCAGCGCGACGCTGACGGTGGACCTGGTCGCCCGCGGCGACCGCGACGTCAAGCAGTCCCAGGTCGAGGCCAGGATGCGCAGCTTGCTGCGGACCTTACCCGGCGCGCGCATCTCGGTAGGCGGCGGCGGCAGTGGCGAGTCCCTGCAGCTGACGTTGGCAAGCGACGACCCGCAGGCGCTCATGCTGGCCGCTGCGCGGGCCGAGACACAGCTGCGCACGCTCAAAGGCATCGGCAACGTCACCTCGAGCGCCGCGCTGCAGCGGCCCGAGATACAGATCCGCCCCGACAGCGCCAAGGCCGCGGCCTTGGGCGTCACCTCCGAGGCGCTGGCCGATGCGGTGCGCTTCGCGACGTATGGCGACTATTCGCAGGCTCTGCCCAAGCTGAACCTGCCACAGCGCCAGATCGCCATTCGCGTGCGCCTTGACGAACGCGTGCGCCAGGACCTGGACGCCATCGGGCAACTGCGCGTGCCGGGCACGAACGGCTCGGTCGGCCTGGCCTCGGTGGCAGACCTCGCGATGGGAAGCGGCCCGTCGCAGATCGACCGCATCGACCGCTCGCGCAATGTCACGCTCAGCGTGGAGCTGAACGGCCGCGCCATCGGCGAAGTGCAGCGCGAGGCGATGGCGCTGCCCGCGCTGCGCACCCTGCCCACTGGCGTGCGCTACGTCGACCAGGGCGAACTGCAGCGCATGTCGGAGCTGTTCACCAGCTTCGGCGTCGCCATGGCGATCGGCATCTTCTGTATCTATGCTGTGCTGGTGCTGCTCTTCCACGATTTCCTGCAGCCGGCCACGATACTGTGCGCATTGCCGCTGGCCCTGGGCGGCGCGCTGCTGGCGTTGTGGATGACCAGTCAGGCCTTCTCCATGCCAGTGGTCATCGGTGTGCTGATGCTGATGGGCATCGTGACCAAGAACTCCATCCTGCTGGTGGAGTACGCCATCGTCGCTCGGCGCGAGCATGGCATGGAGCGGCTGGAAGCCATCATCGATGCCTGCCACAAGCGCGCCCGCCCCATCGTCATGACCACGATCGCGATGGGCGCCGGCATGCTGCCCAACGCGCTGGGGGTGGGCGCGGAGCCGAGCTTCCGCCAGCCCATGGCCATCGTCGTCATCGGCGGGCTGCTGACGTCGACGGTTCTGAGCCTGCTGGTCGTGCCGGTCGTCTTCACCTATGTTGACGACGTGCTGGTGTGGTTTCGCATGCGCATGCGGAGGGTGAAGCCACTGACACCTTCACCACACCGACGCGTTGGGAACGGCCGGTATGGGTGAGCATTCGCATGGAGTCTCTAGCGTGGACCTTAGCGCTATCTCCTGGGCCTGACCTCTCTAGCGCTTCTCACGAATCATTCAGTCGCCACCAACGTGCTGTAGGTCCATGAGTGCATCTTGACGCCCAGCTTTGCGTTTTCGTGCACGACAGTCAAGGCGCAACCACTGTGGTGAGAGCCGAAGTCGTAGGTCACGACCTGGCCGGGCTCTAGTCGGAGCGCCGACTGTGCAGGTGAGCTGCTGCCTTCGCGGGAGGGCGGCCACTGTGTCAGTTGCCCAGCTTTCCACAGGTATTTCCCCCTGGCTCGACATCTACCCATAGTGAGGCGCCGGGGGTGCGTTGAACGGCGACCCCGTCCCCTCTTTCCGCGCGGATTCGACCGCGCAAAAGCCAGCAGCATGCGCAATGCAACTTGCCAGCAATGCGGCTCCGCTGAGCAATCGCAGTAACGGCGGGAAATGCTCGGGGCAAGCCATCAACACTGCGTGCTTGTCGTTGGGTGGTGTCAGCGGCAGGTGTCGAGGCTGCGCCCGTCGCGGACGTGTGCCACCTGCCGTTGAACAGCTCGGCCCTCTCGCGGGCGAAGTCCTGTTCGTACTTGACTCGAAGGACCTCGACTCTTGGCGGTTGCCCAGCCTGCACCTGCCGAGACCGATTCCGAAGCCCCCGCGGTCCCCATAGGCGGCGTGGAGGTCCAGCGGGACGAAGGTACAGGTTGCCGGTGCCCGGTCCTTCGCGGCCGACGGCACCCGAGAGGCTTTGCACTGTTTGTCTTCATGCGTTGAAGACGGTCAAAGCGTCACAGTCGACTGTCGCAGTTTGCGGCGGTAAGCCGTTGTCCGGCCTGGTTTTCTTCTTGGTCGTTTACCTGGATGGCGGAAGCTGTGAGATTCGAACTCACGGGCCGTTTGACCGGCCGACGGTTTTCAAGACCGTTGGGTTAAACCACTCCCCCAAGCTTCCCGAAGATTGGGCATTCTACGAGCCCGGCTTCTGCGCCTGCTCGCATTCCACCTGAATGATCTCGCGGTCCGTGCCGTCGACGCGCGCGGCCGTCAACCTTCCGCCCCAAATGCAGCCTGTGTCGAGGCCCAGCAGCGTCGGCCGGTCCAGCAGGCCGAGCGTGGACCAGTGACCGAACGCGATGGGCGTGTCGGCCGTGCGGCGACCCGGCACCTCGAACCACGGTAGGTAGCCGGCGGGCGCGGCGCCGACACCTTCCTTGGTCTTGAAGTCGATCTTGCCGTCCGCCGTGCACAAGCGCAGCCGCGTCAGCGTGTTGACGGTGAACCGCAGCCTGTCGTTGCCGACGAGGTGCGGCGACCAGCGGGCCGGCTCATTGCCGTACATCACATGCAGGAAGCTCGCGAGGTCGGGCCCGCGGAGCACGGCTTCTACTTCGGCGGCCAGCGCGAGCGTGTCGTCGCGGCTCCAGGCCGGCACGACGCCGGCGTGCACCATCAGCCAGCCCTGATCGAAGACGGCCAGGCGCTGCTGGCGCAGCCAGTCGAGCAGGGCGTCCCGGTCGGGGGCAGCGAGGATGGGCGCGACCGTATCGTTGCGGTGTGCCGGGCGCACGCCGTGGGCGACCGCCAGCAGGTGGAGGTCGTGGTTGCCGAGGAGGCAGGTCGCAGCACCGCCCAGCGCCTGCAGCCGGCGCAGCGTTGCCAGCGAGGCCGGGCCGCGGTTGACGAGGTCGCCCAGCAGCCACAGCCGGTCGCGCGAGGGCGAGAAGTCGATCCGGGTCAACAGACGCTCGAATGCGTCGCAGCAGCCCTGGAGGTCGCCGATGAGGTAGTTCATCGCGCGGCATGCTACGGGAGCGGGACTCGTGCCCTGAGTCGCTCTGCGTTCTAGGGATGTCGGCTTTCTTGACAGAAGCGTGACGTTTTTGGAGAAGTGATTGGCAAGTCGTTGTCCCCGAAGAGAAATTACCGCTGGCTTGGAAATTGCACCCGATCGGTGCCCGCGCCGGACTGCCCGGCCCGGATCTGCCCCAATCTGGTTTCTGGAGCTTTTTCATGTACGACGACATCCCCGCTCCCCGCGCCAGGCTGCTGAGCCTGCTCGTGGCCGCGGCCTGCGGCGGCCTGTGTGCCACCGCGTCTGCCGATCCCACCATCACGCTGACGGCCACCTATGCGCTCAATGGCAATGCGCCGGCCGACGCCATCCCCGAGGGATCGACGACGCCGCTGCCCGGGGGCGGTGCCGATTTCTACTTCTCCAAGGATGAAGCGGGCTCCGGCGTGTTCTTCCACACCTATGGGGACACCAATGGCTCCTCGTACTTCGGTGCACGCGCTTCGGGCCAGGGTCTGGACTTCTATGCCCGCACGAGTGCCCTTTACAGCGGCTCCTACACGAACACGACGGGCAGCGTCCAACTGCTGAACTTCTCCTTCAATGTGGACAGCGGCAACGTCGGCTTGTCCGGCGACGGCACCGGCTCGGCCAATACGCGGCTGCAGATCCGCCGCAATGGCTCGGTCGTCAGCCAGGGCGACACGACGATCGTCCAGACCACCTCCGGCGTCACCTGCTCGGAGTCCGACATCGGCGTGCTGGGCAACTGGGCCAATTGCGCGTCGGCCACCGACAGCAGTGTTTACGGCGCCGGCGGCCCGTTCACGGTCAACATGGGCCTGGTGGGTATCGGTGAAACGATCCTGATCGACTACGACATCGTGTCCATCGTCAGCGGCCGTGGCAACGTCCATACCTGCGGTGGTGGCTATGGCGGCTATGGTGGCTACGAGGGCTATGGCGGTTACGGCGGTGATGGTGGCAATGGCAACCCGCTGCCCACCTACGAGTGCGCCGACTTCAGCGCCATCGCCCGTTCCGGCGACCCGTTCGACGGTGGCACGCCGGTCAACACGGCCGACTTCCTGGTGACCGCAACGGCGGTGGACCTGCCGGAGCCGGGCAGCCTTGGGCTGCTGGCGGCGGCCGGCGGCGGCTGGTGGCTGAGCCGACGCCGACGAAACGGCGGTTCGGCGGGTTGATCCAGCCCCATCCCTGAGAAGCGGCACCTGCGGGTGCCGCTTTGCTTCCCACCCCTAGACTCGCGCGCCATGGCTCGCTACGCATTCATCTGGGAACTCGGCGGCGCTTACGGCCACCTGGGGCGCATGATTCCCGTCGCCCGGGAGCTGCAGCGGCGCGGCCATGAGGTCGTCTTCATCATCCGCGAGCTGGTGGAGGCTGAGCGGCTGCTCGGCCCGCATGGCTTCAAGTGGTACCAGGCGCCGTTATGGATCGGCCGTGTCATGAAGCTGCCAGACCCGCTGAGCCTCGCCGAGCTGCTGATGGGTTTCGGCTTCCTGGACGTGCCGGCGCTGCTGAGCATCTGCCGCGCCTGGCGCAACCTGCTGACCGCCCTGAGCGTGGATGCGCTCGTCTTCGACTACGCGCCCACTGCGGTGCTCGCCAGCCGTGGCCTGGGCCTGCCGCAGCTCAACCTCGCGAACGGCTTCCAGGTGCCGCCGGACACGACGCCCCTGCCGCCGTTGCGCTGGTGGCAGAAGGACAAGGCGCCTGCCGCGCGCCTGATGGACTCCGAGAAGCAGGTGCTGCACGTGGCCAATCAGGTGCTGTACGAGCTGGGCGCACCGCCCGTGGCCGGCATGCGCGACATCCTGTCCGGCAGCATCGACGTCTTCGCGACGCTGCCCGAGTTGGACCACTATCCCCATCGAAACGGCGGCGATTTCGTCGGCCCGATGTTTGCGCTTGGCCGCGGCGAGGAGGTGCGCTGGCCGGCGCGGGGCGCGCTGAAGATCTTTGCCTACCTGAAGCCGGACTACGGCGGCCTGGAGGCGCTGTTGACCGTGCTGCGCCAGCTGGACGCGAGCGTGCTGGTGCACATCCCGGGCGTCTCCAAGCGGCTGGTGGAGACGTTCTCCAGCGACAACCTGGCCATCTCGCGCCAGCCCCTGGACATCGAGCAGGTGCGCCGCAGCTGCGACGTGGCCGTGCTGCACGCGGGCATCAGCACCGTCGCGGCCATGCTGCTGGCGGGGCGGCCGGTGCTGCTGTTCCCGCAGCAGCTGGAGCAGACGATGTTCGCCCGCGGCGTCGAGGCGCTGGGCCTGGCGGTCAGCATCCCGGAGGCGGCGTCTGGCCAGTTCCAGCGCCTCGTCAAGCGGGCGCTGGCCGACCCGTCGTTAAAGCAGAACGCCGAGCGTTTCGCTGAGAAGTACGCCGGCTACGACCAGCACGCCACCATCCGCGTCGTGGCCGATCGGTGCGAGACCCTGCTGGCGCCGCAGCCACGCTTCGGGAATCCGTGATGGGCGCCGTCATGCCCATCTGCTAGTCTCCCGGGCTTCGTTTTCAACCCCCGCGCCACCGCAGTCTGCCGGCCCGGCGCCCTAGATGGACACCGCTCTCGTTCTCTTCCTCATTCTGATCAACGGCCTGTTCGCAATGTCGGAGATGGCCCTGACCGCAAGCCGCAAGGCGCGGCTACAGGTAATGGTGGAAAGCGGCGAGGGCGGCGCGCAGGCCGCGATGGACCTGCACGACAACCCCACCAAGTTCCTGTCCACGGTGCAGATCGGCATCACCGGCATCGGCGTGCTGAACGGCATCGTCGGTGACGCTGCGTTCTCGGGCCCGCTGTCGAAGTGGCTGACCGAGACCTTCCATTTGAACCCGCATGCCACGGACATCGCTGCCACGGCGCTGGTGGTCGTCATCATCACGCTGCTGACCATCGTCTTCGGCGAGCTGGTGCCCAAGCGCGTCGGCCAGATCTACCCCGAGACGGTGGCGCGACTGGTGGCGCCGTCGATGAACTTCATCTCCATCGCGGCACGGCCGCTTGTGAAGGCGCTGAGCTTCATGACCGAGGCGACGCTGGGCCTGCTGGGCCTTCGCAACAAGGGCTCGCGCGGCGTGACGGAAGAAGAGATCGCCGCGAGCCTGGAGGAAGGCCTGGACGCTGGCGTCATCGAGCAGCACGAGCACCAGATGGTGCGCAACGTGTTCCGCCTGGACGAGCGCCAGATCGGCTCGATGATGATCCCGCGCGCCGAGATCGCCTGGCTGGATGCCGACGCGACGCCCGCCCAGGTGCTGGCCGTGCTGCGCGAGCATGGGTTCAGCCGCTATCCGGTCTGCCGCGGCGGCCTGAACGATGTACTGGGCGTGGCCAACGCGCCGACGTTGCTGGCGCGCATGCTCGAAGGCCAGCCGCTGGACCTGACCGTGGGCCTGGAGGCGCCGCTGTTCGTGCCCGAGACGCTGTCGGGCATGGAGCTGCTGGAACATTTCCGCGTGTCGGATGCGCCGCTGGTCTTCGTCGTCGACGAGTACGGCGAGGTGCAGGGCGTCATCGCCGTGCGCGACGTGCTGGAAGCCATCGCCGGGGAGTTCAATGCCCCGAGCGACGGCGATGCCTGGGCGGTGCAGCGCGAGGACGGGAGCTGGCTGATCGACGGCCTGATCCCCGTGCCCGAGCTGAAGGACCGCCTGGGCCTGAAGGAACTGCCCGAGGAGGATCGTGGGCGCTACAACACCCTGGCCGGCATGATCATGCTGCTGCTGGGGCGCTTGCCGCGCACGACCGACGTGGTGGAGTGGGACGTTTGGAGATTCGAGGTCGTCGACCTCGATGGCAAGCGTGTGGATAAAGTGCTGGTCAGTCGGCTGGCCGAGGAACCTGAAGAGAGAAACACATGAGCAACCCCCCGATGTACGGCGAACTGCAGCCGCTGGACCGTGAAGTCCACAAGAACCTGAAGCTGGACGTCAACAAGGCCGTCGTCGGCCAGGTGGCGGACCAGAACTCGGTCTTCCTGACCGCGGTCGAGTTCGGTGATGCCTGCAAGGAATATCCCGTCGTCTTCGTGCGCGCCGGCCAGCCGGGCCCCGACGGCAAGGCGCCCATCGCGCCGCTGGCCGTGCTGGGCCTGAAGCCGGGCTCCAACCTGTTCGTCGACGGCGACAAGTGGACCGGCAACTACGTGCCGGCCTACATCCGCCGCTACCCCTTCGCGATGGCCCGCATCGACGGCAGCCGCGAAGACAGCCTGGCCGTCTGCTACGACGCCAAGTGGAGCGGCTTCAACGACGCCAGCGGCGAGGCGCTGTTCAAGGACGGCGAGCCGACCGAGTTCCTGCTGAACGCGCGCACCTTCCTCGAGAACTTCGAGCAGGAGTCCGAGCGCACGCGGCTGATCTGCAACCTGCTCGTCGAGCTGGACCTGCTGCAGGACATGCGCTTCGAGGCCACGCTGCCCGGCGGCGAGAAGATCGACGTCGAAGGCTTCCTCGCTCTGGACGAGAAGAAGTACGCCGAGCTGGCCGATGACAAGGTGCTGCAACTGCACCGCAACGGCCTCACGGCGCTGATCGAGATGCACCGCCTCTCGATGAGCAACATGAACCGCCTCGCGTCGCGCTACGCCGCCTGAGCGGCTCGCGGGCCGGCCCGAGGGGCCGGCCCGCGTCACGCCAGCAGGTCGCCGCCATGGCGGTCGGCCTTCTGGACCACTTTCTTGCCGTACAGCGGCGCCGCCAGACCCCACAGCACGAAGTGGTTGACGAGCCGCGGCAGCAGCGGCAGCGGGCGGGGTACGTCGACGATCAGCACGACGCGCGGCTCGCTGGCCTCGTTGATGACCTCGTGCGGCCAGGAGTCGTCGAACAGCACGCCTTCGCCTTCCTTCCATTCGTAGCGCTGCCCGGCCACGCGGATGATGGGTGGGTTGCGGCGCGGCACGCGCACGCCGAGGTGATAGCGCAGATAGCCCAAGTAGGGGCCGTCGTGCGCCGGGATGGACTTGCCCGGGTCCAGCACGGAGAAGAACGCCTGCAGTACGCCAGGCACCTCGGCCAGCGCCGCGCAGGTGGCCGGGCAGAGTGCGCGGTTGGTCCCGGGACGGTGCCCCAGCAGCTCCAGCATGAACACCTTCCAATCCCCCGGGGTCGTCGCGGAGATGGCCGTGGCGGGTCGGTTCACGTCGTGGTAGCGCGGCATGTCGACCCGCTCGGCCAGCAGCGCATCGCACTCGGCGCGGATCAGCGCATAAGCGCGCTCCAGCGCGCGCAGCGACGGGTAGACGACGTCGATGTCGAAGAACACCGGCCGCTGCTGCTGGCCGGCGTAGCGCAGCAGCAGGTGATTCACGGCGCGTTTGGGAGAGTGGTAGTCCACGGCGGTGTGGGATGGAGGTGACGAGCAGCCCAAACGCGGCAATCGGCGTGCCGTGGCCGGCTGCGTCAACACCTGCAAGCCCCCGGCCGAAGTACCGCCGCCGCGCGCTAAATTGCCGGGTTCACCGCTTCGGGTCGAGCCGCGATGGCTGACCGGACACCATGACCGTTTTGACTTACCTGACCGGCTTTGGCAATCAACACAGCAGCGAGGCCGAGCCGGGCGCGCTGCCCATCGGCCGCAACAGCCCGCAGCGGGCGCCGCTGGGCCTGTATGCCGAACTGCTGTCCGGCAGCGCCTTCACGGCGCCGCGGGCCGACAACCGTCGCACCTGGATGTACCGCCGCCGGCCCGCCGTCGTCGTGGGCCGTTATGCGCCGTTGCCGCACGGCGGCTGGAAGAGCGGCGCCGCCGAGGGCGAGGCCGCGCCGCCCGAGCCGCTGCGCTGGGCCCCGCTGCCGGTGGACGGCGGCGGCGATTTCATCGACGGCCTGCGCAGCTACGCCGTCAATGGCGAGCCTGGCGTGCAAGGCATGGGCGCGCTGGCCTATGTCGCCACCCGCGCGATGGGCCGCCGCGCGCTCGTCAATGCCGATGCGGAGATGCTGATCGTGCCCCAGCAAGGGCGGCTGCTCGTGACGACCGAGCTGGGCCGGCTGGAGGTGGCGCCTGGCTTCATCGTGCTGCTGCCGCGCGGCATGGCGTTCAAGGTCGACCCGCTGGACGCGCTGGCGCGCGGCTATGTCTGCGAGAACTGCGGCGCCGCCTTCCGGCTGCCGGAGCTGGGGCCCATCGGCTCCAACGGCCTGGCCAACCCACGCGACTTCGAGGCGCCGGTCGCCTGGCATGAGCCGGAAGCCGGCGGGTACGAAATCGTCAAGCGCTTCGGCGGACGGCTGTGGCGCGCCACGCAAGAACACAGCCCCTTCAACGTCGTCGCTTGGCACGGGAATCTGGCGCCGTATCGCTGGGATACGGCGCGCTTCATGACGATCAACACGGTCAGCTTCGACCACCCCGACCCGAGCATCTTCACGGTGCTGACCAGCCCTAGCGACACGCCCGGCTGGGCCAACGTGGACTTCGTCATCTTCCCGCCGCGCTGGATGGTGGCCGAGGACACGTTCCGACCGCCCTGGTACCACCGCAACGTGATGAGCGAGTTCATGGGCCTGGTGACGGGCCAGTACGACGCGAAGCCCGGGGGCTTCAAGCCGGGCGGCGCCAGCCTGCACAACAGCTACGTGCCGCATGGCCCCGACAGCGAGGCCTTCGGCCAGGCCAGCAATGCCGAGCTGAAGCCCCACAAGCTCGACGCGACGCTGGCCTTCATGTTCGAGACGCGCTGGCCGCTCAAGCCCACGCCATGGGCATTGCGCGAGGCGCCGCTGGAGGCCAGTTATGCCGACTGCTGGCAAGACCTGAAGGACCAGTTCCAGCCATGATTGACCACACGCACGACCCCGCGGCCCTGTCCTGGGTGGCCGCCGCCAACGACCCCGCCACTGACTTCCCGCTGCAGAACCTGCCGTTCTGCCGCTTCCGCGAGCGCGGCAGCCTCGCACCCTGGCGCATCGGTGTCGGCATCGGCGATCGCATCCTGGACCTCGCCGGCTGGGGCATCGACGACCTCAACGCACTGATGGGCCGGCCGCGTGCCGAACGCGTGGCGTTGCGCCACCGGCTGTTCGACGCGCTGAAGGCCGGCGCGCCGGAGATCCCGTTGCTGCTCCAGGCGCAGGCCGAGTTTGCGCTGCCGTGCCGCATTGGCGATTACACCGACTTCTACACCGGCATCCACCACGCCCGCGCCGTGGGGCGGCTGTTTCGCCCCGACAACCCGTTGCTGCCCAACTATCAGTGGGTGCCCATCGGTTACCACGGGCGCAGCTCGTCCATCGTGGTCAGCGGCACGCCCATCCGCCGGCCGCGCGGCCAGGTCAAGCCACCGGATGCCGACGGGCCGGTCTTCCAGCCCAGCGCGCGCATCGACTGCGAGTTGGAGCTGGGCCTGTTCGTCGGCCCCGGCAATGCGCTGGGCCAGCCGTTCTCCATCGACGAGGCCGACGACCATGCGTTCGGCCTGACGCTGCTCAACGACTGGTCGGCCCGCGACATCCAGCCCTGGGAGTACCAGCCGCTGGGCCCGTTCCTCGCGAAGAACTTCGGCACGACGATCTCGCCGTGGATCGTCACGATGGAGGCGCTGGAGCCGTTCCGCCTGCCGTTCACGCGGCCGCCGGAAGACCCGCAGCCGTTGCCCTACCTGGACTCGCCGACCCATCGCGCCGGCGCGGCTTACGACATCGCGCTGGAAGTGTGGCTGCAGACCACCGCGATGGCGGCGCCGACCCGCCTCTCGCGCTCCAACCTGCGACATGCGTACTGGTCGCTGGCGCAGATGCTGACGCACCACGCTAGCAACGGCTGCAACCTGCAGCCGGGCGACCTGCTGGGCACCGGCACCATCAGCGGCCCGGCGCCGGAAGAGGCCGGATCGCTGCTGGAACTGACGGCCGGCGGCAGGCAGCCGGTCACGTTGGCGAACGGCGAGCAGCGCACCTTCCTGCGCGACGGTGACCAGCTTGGCTTGCGGGCGTTTGCCGAGAAGCCAGGCTTCCGGCGCCTTGGCTTCGGTCCCTGCGACGGCGTCATCACCGCGGCGGTCTGACGTGCTCACGCGGTGGTCAGCAGGCGCCTAAACCGGGGCGTGCTGGGCCGTTTCCGTGCGGCCGGAGGCCTGTTTGGCGCTCCACTGGTGCTTGACGCACGACATGGGTGCTGAATGGGCCAGATGTGTGCGCATCTGCCGGTGCTGAAGGGTGTGACATCGGTCATGGGCTGGCACGGCGCTTGCGCTTAGCCCCTACGGCTACTCCGACCCCTCGACATCCAACACTGGAGGATTCAACGATGCTTCGCCGTTCCGCACTTGCCCTGGCCGCCGCTGCCAGCCTGTTCGCTCCCGCCGCCTTTGCCGCCGACACCATCAAGGTCGGCGTGCTGCACTCGCTGTCCGGCACCATGGCCATCTCCGAGACCGTGCTCAAGGACACGGTGCTTATGGCCATCGACGAGATCAATGCCAAGGGTGGCCTGCTCGGCAAGAAGCTGGAGCCCGTGGTGGTGGACCCGGCCTCCAACTGGCCGTTGTTCGCTGAAAAGGCCAAGCAGCTCATTTCGCAGGACAAGGTTGCCGTCGTGTTTGGCTGCTGGACGTCGGTCAGCCGCAAGAGCGTGCTGCCGGTCTTCGAGCAGACCAACTCGCTGCTGTTCTACCCCGTCCAGTACGAGGGTGAAGAGCTGTCCAAGAACGTGTTCTATACGGGTGCGGCGCCCAATCAGCAGGCCATTCCCGCCGTCGAATACCTGATGAGCAAGGACGGCGGTGCCGCCAAGCGCTTCGTGCTGCTGGGCACTGACTACGTCTACCCCCGCACGACCAACAAGATCCTGCGCGCCTTCCTGCACTCCAAGGGCATCAAGGACGAGGACATCATGGAGGAGTACACCCCGTTCGGACACTCCGACTACCAAAGCATCATTGCCAAGATCAAGAAGTTCTCGGCTGAAGGCAAGAAGACGGCTGTCGTGTCGACCATCAACGGCGATTCCAACGTGCCGTTCTATAAGGAACTGGGCAACCAAGGCCTGAAGGCGACCGACGTGCCGGTCGTCGCGTTCTCGGTGGGTGAAGAAGAACTGCGCGGCGTGGATGCCAAGCCGCTGGTGGGCCACCTGGCCGCATGGAACTACTTCATGTCCATCAAGAACCCGGCCAACGACGCCTTCATCAAGAAGTGGAGCGACTACGCCAAGGCCAAGGGCATCGCCGGCCATAAGGACAAGCCGCTCACCAACGACCCGATGGAAGCTACCTACATCGGCATCAACATGTGGGCGCAGGCCGTCAAAAAGGCGGGCAGCACGGACACCGACAAGGTCATCGCCGCGATGGCCGGCCAGACCTTCACGGCACCGTCGGGCATCACGTCCAAGATGGATGAGAAGAACCACCACCTGCACAAGTCGGTGTTCATCGGCGAAGTGAAGGCGGACGGCCAGTTCAACGTGGTGTGGAAGACGCCGGGCCCGGTCAAGGCCCAGCCGTGGAGTCCGTACATCCCCGAGAACAAGGGCAAGAAGGACGAGCCGGCGAAGTAAGCCCCCGAGGCGCCAAGGCGCCTCCCCCCAGGGGGCGCTGCCGATGGACCGGCAAAGCCGGATCCATGGCAGCCGCTTGAGGAGCGCGCGTGCTGCGCACGGCGCTGTTTGTGTTCGCTTGGATCTTCATGATCAAACGACTATTTGTTGGGTGCGTGCTGGCGCTGGGCCTGGTTTCGGCGTGGGCCCTGCCCCCCGAGCTGGCCAACCGCATCGCGGCGGGCGAGGGCGATGACCGCGTCGCGGCGTTGCAGCAGGCGCTGGCGGCGGGCGATGAATCGCTCGGGCCCTTCCTTCGCGCGCTGCAGGACGGGCGCGTCCGCCTGAAGGCGGGTCAGGCGCTCGTCATCGCGGAAGGCACCACGCCGCCGGCGGATGCCGAAGAGCCGATGCTCAACAACCGCATGCGGCGCGAGGTCGAGAGCGCGCTGGCCGGGTTGGACCTGCTGTCCAAGGACCGCGACGTTCGCGCCAAGGCGCTGGCCACGCTGCGCGACGATGCCGATGCGTCCAAGCTGCCGCTGTTCGAGAAGGCGCTAGCGGCCGAAAGCGACGCCGCGCTGAAGGCGCAACTGAATGCACTCGTGGCCGGTGCCAAGCTGTCGTCCAACGACGCGGCGCAGCGCAAGGCCGCCGCGCTGGAACTTGCGGGCAGTGCCGATCCGGCCACCCGCGCGCTGTTGCTCGACAAGCTCGGCAGCGAGAGTGACGCTGCCACCAAGGTGGCCATGCAGCAGGCCATCGACGCCATCGGCGCGCGCCTGGCCTGGGGCGAGCGCGCGCAGCTGCTGTTCTCGGGCCTGAGCCTCGGCTCGGTGCTGCTGCTGGTGGCGCTGGGCCTGGCGATCACCTACGGCCTGATGGGCGTCATCAACATGGCCCACGGCGAGCTGCTGATGGTCGGCGCCTACGCCACCTACAGCGTGCAGCAGGCCTTCCGTGCCTGGGCACCGGGCGCCTTCGACTACTACCTGTGGGTCGCACTGCCGGCCAGCTTTCTTGCCGCTGCGCTCGTCGGTGCAGCCATGGAGCGCAGCGTTATCCGCTGGCTCTATGGCCGGCCGCTGGAGACGCTGCTGGCCACCTGGGGCATTTCGCTCGTGCTGATGCAGGCGGTACGCAGCCTGTTCGGCGCGCAGAACGTGGCGGTCGAGAACCCCGCGTGGCTGTCCGGCGGTTGGGCGCTGCTGCCCAACCTGACGCTGCCCTATAACCGGCTGGCCATTCTTGCGTTCGCAGCGCTGGTACTTCTCGGCATGGGCGCGCTGCTGGCCAAGACGCGGCTGGGCCTCATGGTGCGCGGTGTCACGCAGAACCGCCGCATGGCGGCCTGTGTGGGTGTCAACACCGCGCAAGTCGACACGATGGCCTTCGCGCTGGGCTCGGGCATCGCAGGCCTGGCCGGTTGTGCCCTGAGCCAGATCGGCAATGTCGGCCCGGATCTCGGCCAGAGCTACATCGTCGACGCTTTCATGGTGGTTGTGCTGGGCGGCGTCGGCCAGCTCGCCGGCACGGTCTACGCGGGCCTGGGCCTGGGCGTGCTGTCCAAGCTGCTGGAAGGCTGGCAGGGCGCCGTGCTGGCCAAGATCGCGCTGCTGATGCTGCTTGTCCTCGTCATCCAGAAAAAGCCGCAAGGCCTGTTCGCACTGAAGGGCAGGTCCGTCGAATGAAGAAGCCCTTGTTGATCGCCGTGGCCGCGGTGCTGCTGCTCGCGCCGCTGCTGCATCTCGTCTTCCCGCCTGGCCACCCGCTGCACCTCAGCGAGTTCTACGTCGGCCTGCTCGGCAAGTTCCTGTGCTTTGCCATCTGCGCGCTGGCGCTGGACCTGATCTGGGGCTTCGGCGGCATTCTGTCGCTGGGCCACGGGCTGTTCTTCGCGCTCGGCGGCTACGGCATGGGCATGTACCTCATGCGCCAGATTGGCCGCGAAGGGCAATACCAGTCGGACCTGCCGGACTTCATGGTGTTCCTGAACTGGAAGGAGCTGCCCTGGCACTGGGCGCTCAGCGACTCGCTCGTCGCCCAGCTCATCCTGGCGCTCGCGGTACCCGGCCTGATTGCCGCGGTGTTCGGCTGGTTCGCCTTCCGCTCGCGCATACAGGGGGTGTATTTCTCCATCATCACGCAAGCGCTGACGGTGGCCGCGATGCTGCTGTTTTTCCGCAACGAGACGGGTTTCGGCGGCAACAACGGCTTCACCGACTTCAAGCGCATCGCCGGTATGCCGCTGAACACGCCGGGCATGAAGGTGGGCCTGTGTGTCGCCAGCGGCGTGGCGCTGATCAGCTGCTACCTGGTGGCTCGCGCCCTGACGCAAAGCCGCTGGGGCCGCATCCTGCAGGCCATCCGCGACGCCGAAGGGCGCGTGCGCTTCCTGGGCTACGACCCAGTGGCCTTCAAGCTCAGCGCCTACGTCATTTCTGCCGTCATGTGCGCGCTGGCCGGCGCGCTATACGTGCCGCAGGTGGGCATCATCAACCCCGGCGAGATGAGCCCTGCGGCCAGCATCGAGATGGCCATCTGGGCGGCGGTCGGCGGGCGCGGCACGCTGATCGGCCCCGTGCTCGGCGCGTTCTTCGTCAACGGCACCAAGTCGGTCTTCACGGCCGTGTGGCCCGAGGGCTGGCTGTACGTGCTCGGCGCGCTGTTCATCGCGGTGACGCTGTTCCTGCCGACCGGCCTGGTGGGCCTGGCGCGGAGGTTCAAGAAATGACTCCTGAGTTGCTAGAAGCGGGTGCCGAGGCCCATGCTCGCGCGTTCACGCGCATCGCCACCTCGGGCGAGCCGGTGTTCAACCAGGGCGTGGCGCTGTACGTGGAAGACCTCAAGGTCGCGTTCGACGGCTTCCAGGCGCTGGGCGGCCTGAGCTTCACGATCGGCGTCGGAGAGCTTCGCTGCATCATCGGCCCCAACGGTGCCGGCAAGACGACGACGATGGACTGCATAACCGGCAAGACCAAGCCCGACAGCGGCCGCGTCTTCTTCGGCAGCAACCTCGACCTGCGGCAGATGAACGAGCAGCAGATCGCCCGCGCCGGCATTGGCCGCAAGTTCCAGAAGCCCACGGTCTTCGAGGCGCTGACCGTGGCCGAGAACCTGGAACTGGCGCTGGCCGGCGACCGCCGTGCCCGTTTCGCGATGCGCGCCAGCCTGACCGGCGAGCAGCGTGATCGGCTGGCCGAACTGCTGAAGACGGTGCACCTCGCCGACCAGCGTGACCGGGGCGCCGGATTGCTCAGCCACGGCCAGAAGCAGTGGCTGGAGATCGGCATGTTGCTGGCGCAGGACCCCAAGCTGCTGCTGCTCGACGAGCCCGTCGCCGGCATGACCGACGAAGAGACCGAGCGGACCGCCGAGCTGTTCCTGAGCCTGGAAGGCAAGCACAGCCTCGTCGTCGTCGAGCACGACATGAGCTTCGTGGCCACGCTCGCCAGCACGCACCGCACGGTGACGGTGCTGCATGAGGGCAAGACGCTGGCCGAAGGCACGATGGCGCAAGTTCAATCCGACGAGAAGGTGATCGAGGTGTACCTTGGCCGATGACATCCTCAAGGTCGACGACCTTCACCAGCACTACGGCGGTTCGCACATCCTGCGGGGCCTGAGCTTTGCACTGCAGCCCGGTGAGATCACGGTCATCCTCGGGCGCAACGGCGTCGGCAAGACGACGCTGCTGAAGAGCCTGATGGGCGTCGTGACCACCAGCCGCGGCAGCATCACGCTAGCGGGCAGCGACATCACCAAGCTGCGCTCACACCAGCGCGTGCGCGCCGGCCTCGGTTACGTGCCGCAGGGGCGCGAGATCTTCGGCCGCCTCACGGTGATGGAGAACCTGCAGATGGGCCTGGCCAGCCAGCCGGCAAGCACGCCGCTGCCACCAGAGCTGTTCCAGCTCTTTCCGGTGCTCGACCAGATGCGCGGCCGCCGTGGCGGCGACCTCTCAGGCGGCCAGCAGCAGCAGCTCGCCATCGCCCGCGCTCTCGCGCCCGGGCCCAAGGTGCTGCTGCTGGACGAACCGACCGAAGGCATCCAGCCCAATGTCATCCAGGACATCGGCCGCGTCATCAAACACCTCGCGCACGACAAGGGACTGTCCGTCGTGCTCGTGGAGCAGTTCTACGACTTTGCCGCCGAACTGGCCGACCAGTACCTGCTGATGCAGCGCGGCGAGATCGTCATGTGTGGCCGCGGCAAGGACATGGCGGCGGACGGGGTGCGGGAGCGGCTGGCGATCTGATCAGCAAGTAGCCGGCGCAGCCGTCGCCAGCGTGGTGAGCGGGCGGCGCACCGCGCCGCCGCCCAGCTCAGCACGGGCGGTGCAGATCGTGGTCGTGGAAACGTCCGAGTAGCCCGGCGGCACCCGCGCCGTGCGGACTCACTGTCCGTCCGCAGCACGGCAGGGCGCACCTACTCGGCCCGGCCCACTTCATTGAAGCCGTGAACCGCAAAAACGTTCTTGGCGAGGTCGACTCCCACGGTCAGAATCGCCGTGGACTTCGACCGATGTTGGGGTTGGCTTTTCTGTGGAACCAACTCACGACGCAGCTCGGATGAAGCGTTTCTCAAGCGAATAGCAGGGTCGAGGCAGAAGCATCGTGAGTCCCGGTTCATCCATTGAATACACGGTCTCCGAGCCGGTGGACAACCTAGAGTTGAACGAGCTGTTCACTGCCTCGTGGCCAGGTCATCGCCCCCGCGATTTCAAGGCCATTCTGAGCTACAGCATGGCTTATGTCTGCGCCTACCGAAGAACGAAGCTCATTGGCTTCGTCAACGTCGCGTGGGACGGAAAGACGCACGCCTTCATCCTCGATACCACCGTGCACCCGGAACAGCGACGCCAAGGCATCGGCAAGGAGTTGGTGAACCAAGCAACTCGCCAAGCAAGGTTGCGCGGAGTCGCGTGGGTGCATGTGGACTACGAGCCGCACCTCAAGCCCTTCTATGCCGAGTGCGGCTTCCGCGCTTCGGAAGCGGGTGTCCTCAATGTCGCGGGCGAGGCCTGAAACTCCGTATGGACTTCCCCGTTCATCAAGCGGGATGGTGCGGGCGGTGTTCGATGCTCGCCGTTGCTGTTTGCTCAAGTTAGCAGCCGGCGCGCAATTCCAGCTACTTCATGAAAGGAGGTTTGCCCAAGTGACTGAAGTTTCAACTTCCGGAATACACAATGCAGCTGTTCATTTTTCGCGGCTCTGGCCGCATCTTTGGCGTCACGGAAAATTCCGACGCCTCGAATCTTCCTGAAAAATACGCGCCATGGGTCAGCTTCAAAGCGCTTGACCTACATCGCGGAGAGAAGGCGCCCGGACTCAATGTGGAGGAGTGTCTCGACGACATTGAGACCTATGGGTTGCACGTGACCGACGCCCATGTTCGGATCACGGAAGAAGCAATGAAGTAGGTAGGTCATGCCGGCGAGGACTGCCAGCGAGGCTCGGCTGGTCCTCGCCATTCAGATACACGACTGGGAACAAAGTGTTGCCGGCGCCGGCGCTTGGTACGGCCTGACACCTCGCTGTGCGAGATGGCTACGCGGCCACCTGGCAGTGGCGTTAGGAGATCGCCTCAGCGACGGGATGATGTGGCCACGGGCGGCCTACACTGCCGCACTCGTCCGGACCCGCGCCCCGGCGCTCCCCGCATGAAAGCTCGCGTCCTTCGCAGCGCCACGGCCTCGCTGCTGCGCAGCACCGACTGGCGCCGCACGGCGCTGGGGCCGATGGAAAACTGGCCCACCAGCCTGCGCAGTCATGCCGCCATGGTGATGGAGATGCCATCGCCGGCGATCATCTTCTGGGGCGACGAGCAGATCCAGATCTACAACGACGGCTATGCGGCCATCATGGGGCCGCGGCATCCGCGGTATTTCGGTTCACCCTACCGCGACTGCTGGCCCGACACCTACCCGCTGATCTATCCGTGGATGCGCCGCGTGCTGGACCACGGTGAGGTCGTCGAGGTGGTGCGGGAGCCGATCTCCGTAACGCGGTACGGCTTCGAGGAGGATGCCTATTTCACGTTCACTTTCAGCCCGCTGCGTGACGATGAGGGGCGCATAGCCGGCATCCTGCAGCCGGTGTTCGAGGTGACCGATGCGGTGCTCAGCGAACGGCGCACCGCCGTGCTGGCCGAGCTGACGCCCGACCGGCATGGCGCACGGAGCGCTGACGACGTGCTGCGCGTTCTGGAGGCCGCCAGCGAGGACGTGCCGAGCGCAGCGCTGTTTCTCGACGGCGAACGGCCGGGCTCATGCGATGCGCTGGTGGGCGTCATCGGCAGGCTTTGGCACGACACCGAGCTACAACAGGTACGGAGTGCTGCCATACGTGCCTGTGCCACCGGGGAGTCGGTGCTTCTGGACCAACCCCGTGTTCACGTGCTGCCGCTGCCGTCCTTGCAGGAGCGCCGCATCGTCGGCGCGCTGGCGCTGGGCATCAACCCGCGACTGCATTTCGACGATAAGTACCGCGAGTTCCAGCGCAGCGTCGCGCGCCAGGTGGCCGGGCTGCTGCAGAAGCTGGCCATGCAGCGGGCCGTCGAGCGGCAGCAGGCCTCCCTGTCGGACCTGTTCCTGCAGGCGCCTGCCGGCATCGCGCTGCTGGAGGGGCCCGATCTCGTCTTCGCGCTGGCCAACCCGCTGTACCAGGCCAGCGTCGGCGGGCGCATCGTCATCGGCCGCTCGTTGCGGGAGTTGCTGCCCGAGCTGCAGGGCCAGCCCTTCCTGCAGATCCTTGCCGACGTCTACCGCACGGGCGAGGCCTACGTCGGGCGCGGCGAGGTGGCACAGCTGGTCGATGAGCAGGGCGTGCTGCGAGAGAAGTTCTTCAACTATGTCTACCAGCCCACACGCGACGCGGAGGGGCGCACGACCGGCATCCTGGTGTTCTTCCACGAGGTGACCGACCAGGTGCGCGCACAGCGCGAGGCCCAGGCGCTGGCCGAGCAATTGCAGTTGGAGCACCGGCGCAAGGACGAGTTCCTGGCCATGCTGGCACACGAGCTGCGCAATCCGCTGGCGCCGATCAGCTCCGCGGCCGAGCTGTTGCGGTCAGGCCGTGCCGACTCCGTCGCCGTCATGACGGCGAGCGCCACCATCGCACGGCAGGTGCGTCACATGGCCGCACTGGTGAACGATCTGCTGGACGTGTCGCGCGTCACGCGCGGACTTGTGGAGATCGACCGGCAGCCGCAGGCGATGGCCGCGGTGGCCTTCGATGCGATCGAGCAGGTGCGCCCGCTGATGGAGTCGCGCCGCCACCGGCTGGCATCGCGGTTCTCGGCGCACAACCCCGTCGTGCTGGGCGACCGCAAGCGGCTGGTCCAGATCGTCGCCAACCTGCTGACCAACGCGGCCAAGTACACGCCCGACGGCGGCGACATCGCGCTGTCCATGACGACGGGCGACAGCCACGTCGAGCTGTGGATCAGCGACAACGGCATCGGTATCGCGCCGGAGGTGCAGCCGCACATCTTCGAGCTCTTCGTGCAGGCCCAGCGTGGCGCCGACCGGGCCGAGGGCGGCCTGGGCATTGGCCTCGCCCTCGTCAAACGGTTGACCGAACTGCATGGCGGCACGGTGGCTTGCGAAAGCGCGGGGCCGGGCCACGGCAGCCGATTCACGGTCCGGCTGCCGCTGGTGCAGGCTTCCGTGTTGCCCGTCGAGCCACCGCTGCAGGCGGAGCAGATGAGCCCCGGCAAACGCATCCTCGTCGTCGACGACAACGTCGACGCCGCGCAGATGCTGGCGCTGCTGCTGCAGAGCGAAGGGCATGACGTCGCCATCGAAACGGTCGCAATGCACGTGCTGGACCGCGCCAATCGGTGGCATCCGCAGGTGGTCATTCTCGACATCGGCATGCCCGGCATGGACGGCTACGAAGTGGCCCAGCAGCTGCGCGGCCATGCCGCCACGGCCGGCACCGTGCTGATGGCCGTCACCGGCTACGGGCAGGCCGGCGACCGCGAGCGCGCCCGGCGCGCGGGCTTCGACCATTTCCTCGTGAAACCCGTCGACCTCGCGCTTCTGGCCACGCTGATGGCCACGATGTCCGTGGCGGCTCGACCAGGAGAGGGTTCGCCGGGATAAATCCCGGCGAGCTTGAATTGTGGGAGGACGCGATGGATTTGAAGGTTCTGATCGCCGCGGGTTGCGTGGCGGGGTGCTCCATGGCCCAGTAAGCGTCGGCGGACACCACCTGGCAGTGGGGCTATAGCGGCGTCGGCGTCGGCGTCGGCGTCGCGGCGCAAGGCAGCTTCGTCGTAGCGGACCAGGCCGACGCCAATGGCTTCCATGCGATAACGTCCCTCACCGGCACGAGAAACGGTCAGTCCATCGTTGCCCTCCATCCCGCGGGGAGCGCCATTCCGGGCAACGAGCCTTTTGCAGTGGACAACCTCATCCGCGTCGACAGCACGCGGCAGCTGACGATGAACGGTTTTGGCTTTGCCACAGCGGGTGGCTACGCCAATCCGTACTTCGCCGATTTCCTGACGCCTGCCAGCTACATGGAGGTGTCCGTCACAGCCGCGGGACTGACCGAGGTGCCGGTCGTCTTCAACGCCGCACCGTTGCCGGTCCCCGAACCCGGTCGCGTGGCGCAGTTGCTGGCCGGGAGCCTCGCGCTGGGGGGTATCGCCGCCTGGCGTCGGCGCACTCCCGCTTGCGCTCGGGTGCGCCGGGACTGAAGCGCCAGCCGGCGTCGCCAGGCGCTGGGCCGTTCAGCGAGCCGCGTTCTGATTCCACGAGCTCGACCGGCGGCGGCACCAGGGCAGCACGGCGAGACCCAGGGCCAGCAGCGCCACCGAGGCGGGCTCGGGCACGGCCGTGACGCTGATGCGGCCGCTGGCCAGCAACTGCGTGCCGTCCACCTGCCAGCCGTCCAGGCCTTCCAGGGTGATGTGGCTGAAGCTGCCGTCGAGCTGGCTGAAGCTCAACGCCTGCCAGCTCTGACCCGCCTGCGGCACCACGCCGTGGAAGCGCAGGTGCAGCTCGCCGCCGGCATGCAGGCGGCCAATGCCGTCGAGCCGGTCGCCCGTCCAGCCATTCGGGCCGGCGGCGATGTCCAGCGTCAGGCTGGACTGCGGGCCCAGCCAGACCTCGCTGCCGCCGAAAGCCAGCGTGCCCATGCCGGTGCCCAGGTTGGCGCCCGGGCTCAGCCCGTCGAGAAAGCTGAAGGCGCCGTCGAAGCGCCCGGTACCTGTCACGTCGCCGACCAGCGTCAGCAGGCCGGCGCCCGCGCTGCTGCCGCCCTGGCGCCGGCGGGTGCTCACCGTCCCGTCGTTGACGAACAGGCCCTGCAGCGTGCCGCCGTTGCGCGCGAACAGCTGGCGCCCGGTATCGAGCGCGATGCCATGCGCCGACGCGAGGACGTTGCCAGCCACTAGCGTCGTGCTGCTGCCGAGGTGGGCCAGGTCCAGGCTGTCCAACTGCACGCTGGCGCCGGCGGCGAGCGTCATCGGGCCGGACAGCATCACCGCACCGGCTCGCGTCTCGTCGCCGATGCGCAGTCGTCCGCCGGCGGCGTTGATGGTGGTGGCGCCGGTGACGCTGCCCCGCCACTGGCCGTAGCCGCTGAGCACCGGGGCCTCGCCGCCCAGCATGTTGACCTGCAGAACGCCGCCGGCCAGGTGCAGTTCGGGCGTCGTCAGCAGGCTCTTGCCGGTCATCGTCAGCGTCTGGCCGCTGGCCACCGTGAGGGTGCCGGCCACCTTGAGGAAGCGGTCGTTGCTGAGTGCGACGGTGGGACCGAGCGCGCCCAGCTCCAGCGCGCCGCGCGCCTCGACCGTGCCGCGCACCCAGTTCAGCAGGCCGTTGCCGCTGCGGCTCATGCTGTCGAAGCTCAGGTCGCCGCCGTCCAGCGTCAGGCGGCCGTTCTGGGCCAGCGTCAGCTGGTGCGCATCGATGCGGGCCGATTTCTGCAGTTCGACCTGCGCGCTCTTCGTTCCGCCGCCGATCTGCAAGGTGTTGCCGCTCGTCCACGTGCTGCGCACCAGCAGCATGGAAGCCTGCTCCCAGCCGCCGGTGATGGCCGCGCCGCCGGGCGTGTTGAGTCCGCCATAGGTCAGGTTCAGTGCCACGCCCCGGCCGTAGTCGGGCGACATGATTTCGCGCTTGAGCTTGAACGTGCCGACGACGTTGGCGTTGATGTTCATCATCGTCAGCCGGTCGGCGACCTGGGAGGTAAGCCGCACGTCCATGCCCGCGCCACCACCGTCCCAGGACTGCGAGCTGCCGCCAGTGGGCACCAGCTCGGCCGCGATGATCTGGCGCACCGTGCTGCCGTTGTACAGGTTGCCCTGCAGCTGGATGGCATTGCCGTCGAGCGTGTAAGCCTCGTAGCCATCGAAGCGCATGCTGCGTGCCACGAAGCTGCCACCGTTGGTCAGCGAGGTCGTTCGGGCGCCGGAACCGAAGCCCACGTCGTCCGGCATGGCCAGCGCCGAGCTCCAGTTCTGGCTCAGGTCCAGGCGGAAACGCGGCTGGTCCACCGATACCTTGGGGCCGCCCGTCCACCACACGCGCGGCGTCGGCGGCGCAGTCGTTCCGTCCCCGTTCAGGTCATCGATCAGGTCCGCAAACGCAGGCAGGGCGGTCGACAGGGCGGCGCAAAGCGCCAGGCGTTGGAATGCTTTCATCAGTCTTCTCCGGGTGAGGCGTGGCGCGGGCCGCGAAGCCCGCCGTGGTGGCCTCAACGCAGGAAAGCGGGGCCGCCTGTCAGCCACGCCCCACCGTCCCCCGCGATCAGGGGGCGTTGGAGGGGCTAGTGGCCCGGAGCGGGTGGCCCGCCGGCAGCAGGCGCTCGCGCGTGGCGGCCGCGGCCTGTCGTAGCGGCCTGGCTTCGGCGGCCCGGCCCTGGCGCTGCAGCCAGGCCGCATAGGCCGCCTGTGCCTCGGCCTCGCCCAGCGGGTCGCCGGCGTCCTTCAGCGCGGCCAGCGCCTGGCGGTGTGCCGCTTCGGCCGCGCGTGCGTCGCCCATGCCGGCCAGCGCCACGGCCATGCGGCTGAGCGTCAGGGCGTGCACCGGGTTGCCCGTGTCGCCGCCTTGCTCGGCCGCGGCCAGCGCCTCGCGGTAGGTGACCACGGCGGCGGCCCACTGTCCGCGTCGGGCCTGCAACTCACCCGTCTCGCGCAGCACGCGATGCAGGTAGGTGGCATCGGCGCCGTAGCGTTCACGCGCCATTGCGGCTGCTTCCTGCAGCAGCAGCCCGGCCTCGTCGAGCCGGTCCAGGGCCATCAGCGCCTGGGCGAGCACCGTCAGGCGTCTGTGGTGCAGGCCCGGCAGCGCGGGCAGGGCGCGGCCGATGGCGACGGCTTCGCGCGCCTGCCGCTCGGCCTCCACCGGCTCGCCGGCCATCAGCGCCCACAGCGCGAGGTTGTTGTGCAGCTGCGCCACCTGCGTGTGCGTGTCGCCGAACTGCGCGCGGCGCAGCGCGAGCGCGCGTTCCAGGTGCTGGCGAGCGGCCGCCAGGCGCCCGAGATTGCCCAACGTCATGCCGGCCGCGTTGTGGGCGTCGGCCAGGTCGGTGGCCGTCGTGTCGGCGAGCTGTTCGCGCAACGCCAGGCAGCTCTCGGCGGCGGCTGCGGCGGCCTGGTAGTGGCCCTGGCGGTTCAAGGTGAAGGCCAGCTTGTAGAGCAGGGCCGCTTCCTGTGTCCGCCGCTCGGGGCCGGCGGCGGCCTCCAGTGCGATGGCTTCACGATAGGCACGCGCGGCGGCATCTAGCTGGCCGATGTTCTCGTACACCGTGCCCAGCACGTCCAGCAGCCGGGCGCGCTGGGCGGGCCGGTCCTGGAGCTCGCGCTGGAGCTGGGCGTGGCCGCGGTCCAGCAGCAGTCGCACCGGCGTGTCGGCGGCGCGCAGTGCGCCATTCTCGGAGTCTGCGCCTTCGAACAGCCGGATCACGAAGCGGCTGATCTGCTGGGCCGCTTCGGCTTCCCGGCGCGCATGCTCGCGCTGCTGGAGTGCTGCCTGTTCGGCGCTGCGGGCACGGTCGCGCTGTTGCGCCAGCCCTGCGGTGAAGGCCGCCGCCATCGCCACCGCGCCGGCCGCGGCCAGCCAGGCGGGCCACTGCCGCCGCGCGGCCAGCGCCAGCACGTAGCCGCGCCGTCCGGGGCCGGCCGGCCAAGCGTGCACGGGGCGGTCGTGCAGCAGGCGCTGCAGGTCCGCCCGCATTACGCCCACGCTGTCGTAGCGTTCGCCGGGTTCAGCCGCCAGCGCCTTGTGGATGATGGCCTGCAGTGCCCGGCCGCGCAGCCCCGGTGGCTCGTGCCCGTGTGTCAGCACCTGCAGCAGGCGGCCCAGGCTGTAGATGTCGCTGGCCGTGCCCGGTGCGGCGCCGGCCAGCTGTTCGGGGCTGGCGTAGGCCGGTGTCAGTGCGGGATGGGCGTCCGGTGTGTCGCCGTCGGTGAGGCGGGCGATGCCGAAGTCCAGCAGGCGCGCCTGACCCTCCGCGTCGACCAGCACGTTGGACGGTTTGATATCGCAATGCACGACCAGTCGCGCATGCGCATGGGCGACGGCATCACAGACCTGGTCGAGCAGCGCCAGCCGGGTCGTCAGCGGCGCGGCCTGCTGCGCGCACCAGCGGTCGATGGGCTCGCCGTCCACCAGTTCCATGACAAGGTAGGGCTGGCCGCCGGGCGTGCTGCCGCCGTCGAACAGCCGCGCGATGTGCGGATGGCGCAGGCCGGCGAGGATCTGGCGTTCGCGCGTCAGATGGGCCAGCGAGCCGGCATCACCTCGGCTGCGCAGCAGCTTCACGGCCACCTGCTGTTCATAGGCGCCGTCGGCCCGTTCGGCCCGCATGACGCGGCCCATGCCGCCCTCGCCAAGGTCGCTGCACAGCCGCCATGGACCGAGACGGTCGCCCGGCTGCAGCGGCTCCGGCGTGGTGCTCCACTGGTGCGACACGGCGGCGATGGGCGAGCCGATGCGCGTCGTCTCGCGGTGCGCCTGCAGCAGGGCCCAGACGTCGTTGCGCAGCGCATCGTCGGCGTCCGCCGCCTGAAGCGCCTGCCATTGCGTGGCGGCGTCGGGCAGCTCGACGAGGGCGTCGAACAGCGCCTTGCCGCGTGCGTAACGGCTGGGAGCGGTCACCCGCGTCAGGCCTCGATGGTCGCGCGGCCCAGGCCGGCCGACAGCCAGGCCCGCGCATGGCGCAGCTCGCGGTCCACGGTGGCCACCGATAGCGACATCACCGCCGCCACCTCCTCGCGCTCCAGCCCGATGAAATACGTCAGCTGCACCACCTGCGCCGCCCGCGGGTCCTCCGCCTCGAGCTGCTGCAGCAGCCGTTCGAGCGTCAGCAGGTCGGCGGTCTGCGCCTCCTCGCCGGCGCCTGACACGGTCTCGTCCACCAGCTGCCAGCCCGCGCCGCCGGCACGCTTGCCGGCCTGGCGACGGCGGGCGTGGTCCACCAGCACCTGGCGCATCGCCAGCGATACGGTGGCGAAGAAGTGTTGACGGTCCTGCCAGTCGGGCGTGCTGGCGAGCAGTTTCAGCAGCGACTCCTGCAGCAGGTCCTCAGGCCCCAGCGTGGCGCTGTTCTGGCCGCGCAGGCGCGATTGCGCCAGGCGCAGCAGCTCCGCCTGAACCCAGCCCAGCAGGCGCTGCAGTGCCGCGGCGTCGCCGGCCTGCCAGGCTTGCAGCAGCTGCGTCAGCGGGCGGCCGTCAGCGGGGGCGGCCGTGTCGTCTTTGGGTGCGGGAAAGGTCATGGGGCTGGCGGTCCAGCCCGGCATTGTCGCCAGCACCACGGTGCGGCTTCGCGATGCGGCGGGCTGTCCCCCACACCGGCTTCAAGCGCCTGTTCTCAGGTGCTTGATGCCTTCAGCCACAGCAGCGCGAACCACTGCTTCGGATCGGTCCATACCGCGCCGGGCTGGAAGCCGGCGCGTGCCGCCATGGCCTGGAAACCGGCGATCGTGTACTTGTGCGAGTGCTCGGTGTGCAGCGTCTCGCCTTCGTGGAACCCGTAGATCTCGCCGCCCAGCTGCAGGTCCAGCGGCCGGGTAGCGCGCAGGTGCATCTCGATGCGGCGGTAGGCTGGGTTGTAGAAGGCCAGGTGCTCGAAGCCGTCTTGCGGGAACTCGGCACCCAGCTCGCGGCGGGCGCGCTCCAGCAAGTTGAGGTTGAACGCGGCCGTGACGCCGTCGGCGTCGTTGTAGGCCGCATGCAGCACGTCATGGTCCTTGACGAGGTCGATGCCGATCAGCAGGCCGCCGCCCCGAAGCTCAGCCGCAGCCAGGCGCAGGAAGGCGTCGGCCTCGGCCGGCGTGAAGTTGCCGATGCTGGAGCCGGGGAAGAAGCCGATGCGGCGACTGCCCGCGGGGCACTGCGGCAGCGTGTGCGGGCGAGTGAAGTCGGCCACCAGCGGCTGGATCGCCAGGCCGGCATAGTCGCCCGCCAGGCCGTCGCACGCGGCCAGCAGGTGGGGGCCGGAGATGTCCACCGGCACGAACTGCACCGACTCGCGTGGCAGCGCATCCAGCAGCAGGCGCACCTTCAGCAGCGCGCCGGCGCCATATTCCACGAGCTGCGCGCGCGGGCCGAAGTGCGACGCCATGTCCGCCGCATGCGTGCGCAGCAGGGCCAGCTCCGTGCGGGTCGGGTAGTACTCGGGCAGATCGCAGATGCGCTCGAACAGCCGGGAACCGGTCTCGTCATAGAAGTACTTGGGCGAGATGGACTTGGGTGCGCGCGATAGCGCCGCATGCAGGTCCGCCGCGAACTGCTGCGTCTCGGCCGAAGCCCGCGGCTGGCGCCATTCGATTCCTGGTTTCATCGTGCGAGCCTCACTCCACTGAACTGCCAGCGCGCCGCCGGCGGGAAGAAATTGCGGTAACTCGGCCGTGCGTGCCCCGCGGGTGTCGCTAGGCTGCCGCCGCGTAGCACCTGCTGGCCCACCATGAACTTGCCGTTGTACTCGCCGACCGCGCCGGCCGCCGTCTTGAAGCCGGGGTAGGGCTCATAGCTGGAGCGCGTCCATTGCCAGGCCTGGTCGGCAGCCTGCGCGAACCCGGGCAAGCCGCATGCCGCTTCCCACTCGAACTCGGTGGGCAGCCGGGCGCCGGCCCATTCGGCGAAAGCGCAGGCCTCGTAGAAGCTGAGCTGCATGACAGGCGCGTTCGGGTCCATGGCCCGGGCGCCATGCAGGCCGAAGACGCGACCGTCGTCCAGCCAGTAGGCCGGGCGCTGCCAGCCCTGAGCCTGCACCAGCGCCCAGCCGTCGGACAGCCACAGCAGAGGCTCGCGGTAGCCGCCGGCCTCGATGAAGTCGGCAAAGTCGCCGCAGGTGACGAGGCGGTTGCTGATCTCGAAGGGCGCCAGCAGCGCCGGGTGGCGTGGGCCTTCGTTGTCGAAGGCGAAGCCCGGACCGCCGTGGCCGATGTCGGCGATGCCACCTTCGTGCCTCAGCCACGCCTGCGCCGCGGGCTGCACGGGCGCGGGCGGTGAGGCCTCGTAGGCTGGCAGCAGCGGGTTGCACGAGAAGGCGTGCAGGATGTCGGTCAGCAGCAGCTCCTGGTGCTGCTGTTCGTGGTGGCAGCCCAGCTCGATCAGCGCCAGCGTGGCGGCATCGGCCGTGGGCAGCAGGTCGGCCAGCGCGGCATCGACGTGCTGACGGTAGGCCTTGACCTCGGCCAGCGATGGCCGGCTCAGCAGCCCGCGCTGAGGCCGCGCGTGCCGCGGGCCGAGGCTCTCGTAGTAGGAGTTGAAGAGCGGCGGCCAGCGCTCGTCGAACAGCCGGTAGCCGCGCAAGTGCGGCGCCAGCACGAGGGTTTCAAAGAACCATGTCGTGTGTGCCAGATGCCATTTGGCCGGGCTGGCGTCGGGCATGGACTGCAGCTGCGCGTCTTCGTCCGACAGGGGGGCGGCCAGGGCCAGCGTGTGGGCGCGCGTCGCGCGAAGCAGGTCGGTGGGCATGGGTGGCAACCGTAGCGCATGCTGTTGCCAACGGTATGTCAGTGCGACGCCACAGGCTGTAGGACGACGCCGACCGCCCGATCAGCGCCTGACCCGGGCAATGGGCCAGGCGGTCAGCAGGCCCAGCGCGATGCCGACGCTGTCGGCCACGACATCGTGCCAGTCGGCTTCGCGCGGCGGCAGGAAGCTCTGGGCGATCTCGATGCCGATGCCGTAGGCCAGCATCGCGAGCGCGACCCAGAGCCACTGGCGCGGCTGCGGCCAGAAAGCCCACACGGTGCAGAAGGTCAGTGCCGCGAAGGCGGACAGGTGGTTGGCCTTGTCCCAGCCCAGGTCCGCGACCTTGGGCGGGGCCGGCGTCAGCGCCAGCCAGGTGATAACCAGCAGCAGCAGGGCGAGCAACGCACGCCACAACGGGCGGCGGCCGGGGGCGGTGCAGAGGGGGTGGAGCAGGAGAAGCATGGTGGCCGGCATTGTGGCGGCCCGTCATTCGCTCACGGGGGGATGACGGCCTGCCACTACAGTGGCACGCACAACAAGGTTGAAGAACGCCCGGGGAGGGGGCGTCGCATGGACAACGATCAACTGTGGCCGCTGTTGGGCGGCCTGCTGGCGGGCGGCATGCTGGCGGCCGTTGGCGCGTATGCGTGGCTCTCGGGCCGCATCAGGCAGGAGACGCAACGCCACCAGGCGACCGAGCAGGCCCGCCAGCTCGGCGCGCAACAACTGACTCAGGCGCGCCGGCAGATCGAGCAACTGCAACGCGAGAACCATGAACTGCGCCTGGCCGTGCGGCCCGCGCCGCGGCCGGCGCCACGCGCCGAGGCGCCGGTGGATCCAGCCGAGGCCGCGCGGCTGTATGCCGAGGCGAAGTTGAACCCCGCTGCCGCCGACGTGCCAAAGGCTTTCAAGGACACGGAGCTGCTGGACCGCAGCGGGCGCTGATCGCCGCGCAGCAGTGGGACGGGCGCGGGCGATGCTTGCCTAGAATCGAACGATCGTTCGTTTTTTGGGCTGACGCCGGCGCAGGTGCGGCCCGCTCACCGAGGTCGAGCCTATGACAGCCCACTACGAAGTCCGCGGCAGCGTCGCCGTCATCACGCTGGACAACCCGCCGGTCAACGGCATGGGGCTCACCACGCGGGCGGCCATCGCCGACGGCGTCGAGCGCGCCGAGGGTGACCCGGCCGTCCGGGCGCTCGTCCTCACCGGCGCGGGCAAGGCTTTTTCCGGCGGCGCGGACATCAAGGAGTTCGGCACGCCCAAGGCACTGGCCGAACCCAATCTGCTGAGCCTCATCACGCTCGTCGAACGCTGCAGCAAGCCGGTCGTTGCGGCCGTGCACACGATCTGCATGGGGGGCGGGCTGGAGCTGGCGCTGGGCTGCCACTACCGCGTGGCCGCGCCCGGCACGCAGGTCGCGCTCCCCGAGGTGAAGCTGGGCCTGCTGCCCGGCGCGGGCGGCACGCAGCGGCTGCCGCGGGCGCTGGGCGTGGAGCCGGCGTTGAACATGATCGTCGGCGGCGAGCCGGTGGAGGCGCGGCGGCTGGCCGAGGTGCCGGGGCAGCGGCTGTTCGACCGCCTCATCGACGGCGATCTGCTGGCCGGCGCCGTGGAGTTCGCCGAGACGGTGGCCGAGCGGCGGCCGCTGCCCAAGGTGCGTGACCTGGTGGCGACCCTGCCGGATGCCGAGGCGTTCTTCGCGGCCGCCCGCGCCCGGGTGGCCGGCATGTCCCAGCACTTTCCCGCGCCGCTGCGCTGCCTGGAGTCGGTGGCCGCCAGCGTCATGCTGCCGTTCGATGACGGCATCCGGCAGGAACGCGAGGGTTTTGCGGCACTGATGGCGACGCCGGAGTCGCGGGCGCTGCGCCATGCCTTCTTCGCCGAGCGTGCCGCTACCAAGATCGCAGATGTGCCGGAGGACACGCCGAGGCGCGAGATCCGCCGGGTGGCCGTCGTCGGCGCCGGCACGATGGGCCGCGGCATCGTGATGAGCTTCCTCAACGCCGGCCTGTCGGTGACGCTGCTGGAGACGGACGCGCAGGCGCTGGACCGCGGCGTGGCCGCCATCCGGCAGAGCTACGAGGCGCAGGTCGGCAAGGGCAGGCTAGACGCCGACGGCTGCGTGCGGCGCCTGGCGTTGCTGACGGCGACGTTGCAGCCCGCCGACCTGCGCGATGCCGACCTGCTGATCGAGGCGGTGTTCGAGGACATCGGCGTCAAGGAGGCGGTGTTCAGGCAACTGGATGCCATCGCCAGGCCGGGTGCCATCCTCGCGTCCAATACGTCGACGCTGGACGTGGACCGCATCGCGTCGTTTACGCGCCGCCCTCAGGATGTGGTGGGGCTGCACTTCTTCAGCCCGGCCCAGGTCATGAAGCTGCTGGAGGTGGTGCGCGGCCGCGCGACGGCCAAGGACGTGTTGGCCACCGTGATGGCGCTGGCGAAGAAGATCAGGAAGACGGCGGTGGTCTCCGGCGTCTGTGACGGCTTCATCGGCAACCGCATGATCGAGCAGTACGCGCGCCAGGCGGGTTTCCTGCTCGACGAGGGCTGCTCGCCGCAGCAGGTCGACCGGGCGATGGAGACCTTCGGCTTTGCGATGGGGCCCTTCCGCATGAGCGACCTGGCGGGCAACGACATCAGCTGGGCCATCCGAAAGCGCCGCTATATCGAGAAGCCGCAGCTGAAGTACTCGGCCAGCGCCGACCGCCTGTGCGAGCTGGGCCGCTTCGGCCAGAAAACGGGCGCCGGTTGGTACGACTACCCGGCGGGCAAGCGCGAGGCCGTGCCGTCACCCATCGTTGACGAGCTGTTGAAGGCGCACCGCGCCACCCTGGGCGTGCTGCCGCGCGACATCGGCGACGATGAGATCGTTCACCGGCTCGTCTTCGCGCTGGTGAACGAGGCGGCGCACCTGCTGGAGGAGGGCATCGCCCAGCGGGCGTCCGACGTGGACATGGTGTACCTGTCCGGCTACGGCTTTCCGCTGTGGCGCGGCGGGCCGCTTTGCTACGCGGACTCGCAGGGCCTGGCCAACGTCGTGCAGGCGATGCAGCGGTTTGCGCGGAACCCGTTGGACGACACCGCGTTCTGGACGCCTGCGCCGCTGCTCGCGCGGCTGGCAGCCGAAGGCAGGCGCTTCACCTGACAACGCCGGCGGCCGGTGCGACGGCTGGCTTCAGGGACACTGGCCGTATGCAGTTTCCTGTCCACATCCCCTTCGTCGAACAACTCGGCCTCACGCTGCACACGCTGGGCGACGGCGAGGCCGAGCTGCGGCTGGCCGTTGCCGAGCAGCACCTGAACTCCTGGCGCGTTGCGCACGGCGGCGTCGTCATGACGCTGCTGGATGTGGCCATGGCCCATGCCGCGCGCAGCGTGAACCGTGACCAGCCCAACCTCGGCCCTGGCGTCGTCACGGTGGAGATGAAGACCAGCTTCATGCGGCCCGGCGAGGGCGAGCTGCGCGCGGTGGGCCGGCTGCTGCACCGCTCGACGACGATGGCCTTCTGCGAGGGTTCGGTGTTCGGCGCGGATGACAAGCTGTGCGCCCATGCCACCGGCACCTTCAAGTACCTGCGCGCGCTGCCGGCCGGCCGCGGGCTGAAGGCGCTGGGCGGCCAGGGCGACTGACGGCCTTCGCGCCGGTTGGCGGGCTGGAAGGCCCACATCGCTCCCCGGATTGAATGGCATTTATGAAACGCCGTTCCACCTGCAGGCACAATGGCAGCCGCGCCAGCATTCCACTGCAGGGATGCGCGGTTGGCCAGGTCGCTGACACAGACCACGCCGTCTTGCCCGCTCGCGGGCCGGCACCTGGCATGACGGCCCACACGCCGGCCCAGCCGGCCAGCGGTGCCGCCCCGCCCAACTTCCGCCAGACCCGAAAGCCCACCGCCATGAAGATCGCCCTCATCATCGAGAACAGCCAGGCCGCCAAGTCCGAGATCGTCCACAACGCGCTCAAGACCGTCGCCGAGCCGCTGGGCCACAGCGTCCACCACTACGGCATGTACACGCCGGAGGACAAGGCCTCGCTCACCTACGTCATGAACGGCCTGCTGGCCGGCATCCTGCTGAACAGCAAAGCGGCGGACTTCGTCGTCACCGGCTGCGGCACGGGCATGGGCTCCATGCTGGCCTGCAACAGCATGCCGGGCGTGTTCTGCGGCCTCGTCATCGATCCGACCGACGCCTTCCTGTTCGGCCAGATCAACGACGGCAACGCCATGTCCATGCCCTATGCCAAGGGCTTCGGCTGGGCCGCCGAGCTGAACCTGCAGGACTGCTACCGCAAGCTGCTGGAGAACGAGCGCGGCGCCGGCTACCCGAAGGAGCGCGCCGCCATCATGGCCAAGAACCGCGGAATCCTGAAGGACCTGAAGGCCGCGTCGTGCAAGGACATGCTGACGACGCTGAAGGCCGTCGACCAGGACCTGCTGAAGGCCGCCGTGTCGGGCGAGAAGTTCCAGGAGCTGTTCTTCACGAACTGCCAGGACGACGCCATCGCCGCCCACATCAAGGGCGTGCTGGCTTCCTGATCAGCCAGCCACCCGACAGCCGGGCGGTGCCCGCTGTCGGGTGAGGGTTTCATGGGCGTCAGAAGTCCTTGCTGAGGCTCAGCTGCACGCCGCGGCGCTCGCCGAACTGCGGCGCGCCGACACCGATGCCGGAGCCGTCGCGCAGCTGGTACTGGCGGTCGAACAGGTTGACCACCGCCAGCCGCGCCTGCACGGGGCCGGCGTCGCCGACATGGAAGGTCTTGCTGACGTCGGCGTTCACCGTCGTGTACGCGGGCAGGTGGCCGGTGTTGGCGAAGTCGTTGCGCAGGCCGCTGCCGAACAGCGCGCTGGCGCCTACCGCGTAGCCCTCGTCCAGCTGCAGGTTGAAGCCGGCCGACGCGCTGAGCTTCTGCTCGTGGTCCAGGTGCACCCAGTGGCTGGCGATGTAGTCCAGCTCGTCCTGCTCGAAGTTGAACTGTCCCGTCTCGACCTGGCGTGCGCGGGCGTGCGTCAGGCCCACGTTGGCGTAGGCAGACCAGCGCTTGTCCTTATAGTTGGCCGCCAGGTCCAGGCCGTAGATGCGGCCCTGCGCATAGTTGAAGGCCGAGTAGATCAGCGCGTTGCCGAACTGGCCTTCGTCCTGCAAGTGGCGCACGTCGCGGTAGTAGCCATCGGCGCTCAACGTCAGCCGCGGGCTGACCTGGAAGGCCAGGCCCGCGTCATAGTAGTTGGAGCGTTCGGATTTCACCGACGTGTTGGCGTCTGACGGCAGCGCGTTGGTGGTGCCCTGGAAGGCGGCCACCGAGGTGCCGTCGATCTTCTCCGTCGGCGGCGGCGTGAAGTAGCGCGCGTAGCCGGCATGCACGCGCAGCGAGGGCGTCACGTCCCACACGGCGCCCAGGCGCGGGCTCCACTGGCTTTCGGTGCTGACGGTGTTCACATGGTCGTAGCGCAGACCGTAGTTCACTGTCAGGCCCTTCATGGGCTTCCATTCGTCCTGTAGGTAGGCGCCCCAGAGCCCGCCGCGAAGTCCCGAGTTGTCGACGATCTGCAGCGGCGTCGTGCTGGTCGGGCTGCCGTTGTCGTCCGCAGGGAAGACCTGTGCGCTGTTCAGCGTGACCGCCCGCTCGCGCTGCCCGAAGACACCGGTGCGCAGCGTGTGCTGGCTGTCCAGCCGCCAGCTCATGTCGGCCTGCACGCCGTTGGCCTCGTTGCGGCGCAGGATGTCCGCCGCGACGCCAAGGTACTGCAGGTCGCCCACTGTGTCGGGCGTGTAGTGCACGTCGGTGTAGCGGTGGAACAGCGACACTTGGTAATCCACCTGCGAGCCGAGCGCGCTCTGGTAGCTCAGCACAGCGAAGCGGTTGCGTTCGCGCTGGCGGGCGTCGAGCTGGGCGGAATCCTTGGGATCGGCGCCAGCCAGGTTGAACTGTGGCGACTGCCCCGGCACGTCGGGGATCTCGAAGCGGTTGTTCGTGACGCCGAACAGCGCCGTCACGCGGGTGTCCGGGTCGATCAGGTAGGACAGCGTGCCCAGTGCCTTGCCCTGGTGCGTCTGGTCGTGCAGCGCATTGCGGCTGCCAGAGGGGTTCTCGATGCCCAGCGCATTGCCCTCGTAGGATCCGCTGAAGCTGTAGCTCAGTGCGCCCTGGCTGCCATGCAGCGTCAGGTCGGTCTCGCGCTGCTGGTGCGAGCCCAGCGTCACGCCGACGCTGCCGGCCAGCGGGCGGCCGTCGTCGATGCCGTCGCGGGTCTGGATGTCGACGACGCCGGCCGTGCGGTAACCGTACTGCGGCGGCAGCGCACCGGTCAGCAGGCTGACGTTGTTGGCGTAGCGCGTCTCCAGCACCTGGCCGAAGCCGCTGATGGCCTCGGGGATGACGACGCCGTTGAGGCGGTACTGCAGGTTGCCGTGGTCGCCGCGTACGTGGATGGCGCCGTAGGAGTCCTGCACGACGCCGGGGGCCTGCAGCAGCAGCTGGTTCAGCGGCGTGTCGTCACCCAGCGGCAGGCGGGCGATGTCCTCGCGGCTGAACTTGTACTGGGTGCTGCCGGTGTCGGGCGAGAGGCCGTTGCGTGCGGCGTCGAGGCGGTTGCGGGCGCTCTGCACCTGCACGGTGGGCAGCGTGTCGGTGACGGAGGCGTCCGGGTCGGCGTGGGCGGCGATCAGCGGGTAGGCGAGGGTGAGGGCGAGGGGCAGGGTGCGGGATTGGAACTTGCGCATGATGTGACGACTTCCGGGAAGGGATGCAGCCGGCCGCCCGCGGCAGAGCGCCGCGGGAGCACGGGACTGGACAGGCTTCAGAGAAGGAACGTCGGCGGCCCGCGGCCGCGCGCCACGGGCGGCCGCGCGGGCTGGCCGGCATGCAGCGCCGAGAGGGCCGGTTCGTGGCGTGCCGTGACGAGCGGCAGCGGCGCCGTCTGCGTGCCCAGGCTCACCGCGAGGTGGGCATAGGCCAGGCAGTGCGGGCACACCTCGTCGGCATCGTCCGTGGCGCCCAGCACCTCGGTGGCCGAGGCTTGCTGCGCGGGGGCGCTCAGGTGCGCGAGCACATGCCACACCGCGCCCTGCTGCGAGAAAAGCAGGGCCAGCGGCAGCAGCAGGTGCAGGGCGAGCTTGCGCATGGCCGCCATTATTCGAACGCGCCGCGGCGTGAAGCTTGCAGCTGGGAGCCAGCTTCGTGAAGCCAAGGTTAAGTTGCGCGTGCGCGGCTGCGAGCATGTCGTGATGCCCGCACCGACCGCGCACCAGTCCTGCGCATGCCGACCTGCCCCTCTGTTGTGTCACGCCCGGTATGGCCGAGAAGCCGGGCGACATCCTCTCGACAGAGGACGCAAAGCCTGCGTCTTGGGTTCATCCGGGTCTCGTCCGCCGCGGTCGGCCCACAGAATCCGGCCGCCTGCACTTGTTTCGCGTGATGGTTATGAAGCTGATCCGTGATGGCCTGGCCGTGCTGACCCTGGCGCTCGGCCTGCTGCAGCCCGCGCTGGCCGCCACGCCCGCCGAACGCCTGGCCGACCTGGCGACCCGGGCCTGGGATGCCCAGGCGCGCTTCGATCCGCTGCTGGCCATGTTCAACGGCGACTACCGCTTCAACGACCAGCTCGCGCTGTCGCTGGCGCCGGCCGAGCGCGCGCGCCGCTTCGACGCCTACCGCGGCTTTTTGAAGGAGTTGCACGGCATCCCGGTCGCGGATCTCTCGCCGTCGGACCGCCTCACGCGCGAACTGCTGGAGCGCCTGTTGAGCGACCAGCTGGCGCTGTCCCGCTTCCCCGACCATCTGCTGCCGCTGGAGCACATGTCGTCGGTGCCGCTGCTGCTGGCGATGTTCGCGGGCGGGCAGATGGAGTCACAGCCCCTGAGAACCCGGCCCGAGTTCGAGGCCTACCTCAAGCGCCTGAGGGTGCTGCCGGCCTGGTGTGACCAGGCGGTACTGAATCTGCGTGAAGGCCTGGCGCGCGGCATCGTGCAATCACCCTCCGTCATGGAGGCCAGCCTGCAGCAGCTCACGCGGTTGGCCGATCCCGACCTGACCCGCAACCCCTTCGGCGCCACGCTGCGCCTGCTCGAGCCAGGCGTCACGTCCGGCCTGGCTGCGCAGGACGCCATCGACCTCGCCCGCGCCTTTGAACAGACCCTGCGTGAGCAGGTGGTCCCGGGCCTGCAGAGGTTGCAGGCCTTCGCGCAGGCGGACTACATGCCTGCCGCCGCTCGCCGGACCAGCCCCGGCCTGGGCAGCCTGCCCGGAGGCCAGGACTGGTACCGCCAGGTCGTGCGCGACCAGACCAACACCACGCTCACGCCCCAGGCTATCCATGAGCTCGGCCTGCGCGAGGTGGGGCGCATCCAGCAGGAGATTGCGCGTCTGGCACCCCGCCTCGGTTTCGAGGGGGACCCGCTGCGCGACGGCGGATTGCTCGCCTGGCTGCAGGCCGACGCGCGCTGGCGCCCCTTCAAGACCGAGGAAGACGTGCTGCAGGGCTACCGGGCCATCAATGCCCGCGTCGAGCCGCAGCTGCCCCGACTGTTCGGCCGCCAGCCACGCACACCGCTGGAGATCCGCGCCGAACCAGAGCTGACCCGCGCCACCGCCTCACCCCATTACACGCTGGGCAAGGCCGACGGCAGCCTGCCGGGCGTGTTCTGGGCCGCCATCCCGGACCCGCTGGCGGCCAGCACACCCGACATGACCGCGCTGCTGCTGCACGAGGGCCAGCCCGGCCACCATTTCCAGCTCGCACTGCAGCAGGAGATGACGCTGCCGTCCTTCCGTCGGCATACCGGCAGCAATGCCTACGTGGAAGGCTGGGCGCTTTACGCCGAGACTCTGGGCCATGAGCTCGGCCTGTACGACGATCCGGCCGCCTATGCCGGCCAGCTCAACGGCGAGATCGTGCGTGCGGCACGCCTGGTGGTGGACACCGGCCTGCATGCCATGGGCTGGCCGCGCGAGCGGGCGATCGCCTACTGGATGGAGATCACCGGCGCAAACCGTGCGCTGGCCGTGAACCAGATCGACCGCTATCTGGCCTGGCCCGGTCAGGCTCTGGGCTACAAGATGGGGGCCCTACGCATCCAGGCGCTGCGCCAGCACGCCGAGAAGACCCTGGGCAAGAAGTTCCGCCTCGCCGAGTTCCATGACCAGGTGCTGGGTGAAGGCGCCATGCCGGTGGACGTGCTGGACCGCCGCATCCGGCGCTGGGTGGCCGCGCAGCAACGCTGAGCTGGCTGTCGCCACCGGTGGCCGGAGGCCCAGGGCCGCCCACAGGTCGCCTGAACCGCAGCCCCGAGCTGCGAGACTGTCGCGATGGCGCCTTCCCCCCAGCTCGTCCTGCGCACGTTGACCCGTGGTGACGGTCTGCTGGGCCTGCGGCCGCGCGGCCCCCTGGGGCCGCGGGGCGAGCAGGTCACCGTGGCGATGCTGGACGGCGGCGGTCTGGCGGCCGAGCAGACGTTGCTGCAGCACGGCCTGGTGCACCTGGACCCGGCCCTGTTGCAGTGGCGTGGCAGCCCGCAGCCCCTGGCCGCATCTCTCTGGACCACGCCCCAGGAGGAGTTCTTCGGCGACTTCCATGCCGACAAGGTACCCGAGCTGCTGGCACTGGGCTGGCGGGTCACGACTGAGCCGGGCTTCGCGCATCACAGCCAGTTCGTCAGCGGCTGGCAGCTCGGGCTCGAAGAAGAGACGGCCGAGCTCGCCCTGCGACCGCGCCGCCGTGTCGAAGGCCTGGGCCTGGAGCGGCGCACCGGCGCCTGGCTCGTCAGCCTGGGCATGGAGGTGGACGGTCAGCGGCTGGACCTGGCGCCTCTGATGGGCAATCTGCTGCGCCGCGACAAGCGCTGGCTGGATGCCTGGGCCATCGCCGCCATCGAGGACGACGCCATCGTCTCGCTGCGCGCGCCCGGCGGACGGCGCTATCACGCGCAGGCGGCGCCTTTGAAGGTCATCATGCTGGCGCTGCTGGACTTGCTGAAGCCGGCCGAGCTGGAGAAGGGCAAGCCGATCAAGCTCAATGAGTGGGACGCCGATCGGCTGCGCTACATCGAGGACGAGTCGCGCGAACGCTGGCAGATCCACGGTGATGCGGGGCTCAAGGCCCTGGGGCAGCGTCTGCTGGCGGCCGGCGCCCCCCCGGCCCTCGCGCAACCCCCTGGCCTGGGCCTGCAGCTGCGGCCCTACCAGCTGCACGGCCTGGCCTGGCTGCAGTACCTGCGTGAACAACAGCTGGCCGGCATCCTGGCCGACGACATGGGCCTGGGCAAGACGGCGCAGGCGCTGGCCCATGTCTGGGCCGAGAAGCAGGCCGGCCGGTTGGATCGCCCGGCGCTCATCATCGTGCCGACCTCGCTGCTGTTCAACTGGCAGAAGGAGGCTGCGCGCATCGCGCCGGGGCTGACGGTGCTGACCTGGCACGGTGCCGACCGTGTGGGTGTCGACCTGGCCGGTGCCGATATCGTGCTCAGCACCTACAACCTCGTCTGGCGCGACCTGCGCACGCTGTCGGCCCAGCCCTGGCACCTGCTGATCCTCGACGAGGCCCAGTCCGTGAAGAACGCGCGGGCGCGGGCCGCGCGAGCGCTGCGCCGGCTCGATGCGCGTCACCACCTCGCGCTGACCGGCACGCCGCTGGAGAACCACCTCGGCGAGCTGTGGTCGATGTTCGACCTGTTGATGCCCGGGTTCCTGGGCGACTCGCGCACGTTTGCGCGGCACTGGCGCAAGCCCATCGAGGTCAACCGCGACGGCTCGCGGGCGCGGTTGCTCGCAGCGCGCGTGCGGCCTTTCATCCTTCGCCGTCTGAAGACCGAAGTCGCCACCGAGCTGCCGCCGCTGACCGAGCTGGTCAAGCGCGTCACACTGGTGGGCCAGCAGAAGCAGCTCTACGAGAGCGTGCGCGTCGCGGCAGATCACATGGTGCGCCGCATCCTCCAGCGCGATGGCTTTTCGCCCACCAGTCTCATCAGCGTGCTGGACGCGATGCTGAAGCTGCGCCAGGTCTGCTGCGATCCGCGCCTCGTCAAGGGCGTGGCCATGGCGCCGCACACTGAGCGCGCCAAGCTGGAGTGGCTGCGCGAGCACCTGCCGGACTTCGTCGCCCAGGGCCGGCGGTTGCTGGTGTTCTCACAGTTTACGGAGATGCTGGACCTGATCGCCGCCGAGGTGCCCGTGCCGCATCTGCGGCTGACCGGCGCGACGCCCGCGGGCCAGCGGGGCGACATCGTGCAGCGCTTCCAGGCCAGAGAGGTGCCCGTGCTGCTGGCCAGTCTGAAAGCCGGCGGTGTGGGGTTGAATCTGACGGCGGCCGACACCGTCATCCACGTTGACCCGTGGTGGAACCCGGCCGTGCAGGCGCAGGCCAGCGCCCGCGCTCACCGCATCGGGCAGGACCAGCCGGTGTTTGTCTACCAGCTCGTCGCGCAGGGCAGCATCGAGGAGCGCATGCTGGAGCTGCAGGCCCGCAAGCGCGCACTGGCCGACGGCCTGCTGGGGCAGGACGATGGCGGAGCGCTCGCCAAGTTCGGTGAGGCCGATTTGAAGCTGCTGCTGGCGCCGCTGGCAGCGGACGAACCGCCCGGCGGCTGAGCGCTCAGGAGGCTGTCGGTCCGCTGCATGCCTGCGCGCAGGTCGCCGCAGCAAGCCTTCAGGACGACTGCAGTGTCGTCAGATCTTCCACGCCGGCCATCTGAGACAACAGCCCGGCGTAATGCCGCAGATCGACCTGCAGCGCGGTCAGTTCGCTGCGGAAGTCGGCGCGCATGTCCGGCTTGTCGAGCAGGCCGGCCAGCTGCAGCTTGTGCCACTTGGCAGTGAACGGGCGAACCTTCTGGTTCAGAACGACGATGGCGATCTTTGCGAAACCGGTCGCATGCCGGCGGCCCGGCGCTCGCAGGATGGCGCGCGTGAGTCCGAAGAGGTCGTGGACGGACTCCAGCGCGGCCGCCTCGTCGCCCGCATCCTGCGGCAGCAGCTGCGTCGTCGCGCGTGTCAGCAGCTCCACGTAGAGCTCCCAGGCCGCATCGGCGTCCTGGTCGTTCGGCGCGAACTCCGCGTCCAGGAAGCCCGCATGGATCTTCAGCCCTTTCAGGCTCCAGGCATCCAGCCACTCGCGCAGTTTCATGGCGTCTCTCCTTGGGTTGTCTTGTCGTGGCTCATGCGGCCCCTGGACCAGGCAGCCAGCTCTCCATGCACAGCGCAGTCGTCAAGCCCTCCAGCTGGTAATGAGGGCGAAGGTAGATTCGGGCCTTGTAGTAGCCCGGGTTGTCTTCCTGCTCCTCCAGCTCGATCCGCGCCTCGGCCAGGGGCCGTTGCGCCCTCACCGTTTCCGACGAAGCCGACGGGTCGGGGTCGACATAGGTTGCCAGCCATCGGTTCACGAAGAACTCCATCTCCTGCCGTTCCTTGAAAGAGCCGATCTTGTCGCGCACCAGGCACTTCACGTAATGCAAGAAGCGGCAGCATGCGAAGAGATAGGGCAGCCGCGCGGCGAGCGCCGCATTGACCGTGGCGTCCTCTTTGTCGTACACGCGGGCCGTCTGCAGCGACTGAGCACCGATGAAGGCGGCGAAATCCGAGTTCTTGCGATGGACCAGCGGCATGAAGCCCACCCGTGCCAATTCGGCTTCGCGGCGGTCCGTGATGGCGACTTCCGTCGGGCACTTCATGTCCACGCCGCCATCATCGGCCGGAAAGGTGTGTACCAGCAGGTTCGCCACGGCACCGCCGCTTTCCACGCCACGGATGCGGGCGCACCAACCATAGTCCTTGAACGCTCGCGTGATGTTGGCGGCCATCGCGTAGGCGCTATTGGCCCAGACGTAGCCGTCGCCTTCCGGCCCGCCGGTGTCCTCCTCGAAATTGAATTCCTCGACCGGGTTCGAGCGCGAACCATAAGGCAGGCGGGCAAGAAAGCGCGGCATCGCCAATCCGACGCAGCGGGCTTCGTCCGACTCGCGCAGTGAGCGCCAGGCGGCGTACTCGGGCGTTTCGAAAGCCTTGGTCATGTCACGGCGCACGGCCAGCTCCCGCCAGCTTTGCATCTGCGCAATGCCGGGCGACGCGCCGGCGATGAAGGGCGCATGCGCCGCGGCGGCAATGCGCGCCAGCTCGCCCAGCAGCTCCACGTCGCGCGGCGAGTGGTCGAAGTGATAGTCGCCCACGAGGCAGCCGAACGGCTCGCCGCCGAACTGGCCGAACTCTTCCTCGTAGACCTTCTTGAACAGCGGGCTCTGGTCCCAGTCCGCGCCGCGGTAGCGCCGCAGCGAGCGGGCCAGCTCGGCCTTGCTGATGTTCATCACCCGGATCTTGAGGTCTGTGCCGGTCTCGGTGTTGGCGACGAGGTGAAAAAGCCCGCGCCAGGCGCCTTCCAGGGCCAGGAAATCGGGGTGGTGAAGGATGGGGTTGAGTTGATCGGTAAGCTTCAGGTCGATCGCCGCGATGGTCTGCTCGACACTGGCAATGACGTCGCTGGTGGTCCAGTCAGCTGTGCGCTGGGCCTCCAGCGCAAGCAGCCGCAATGCCTGCGTCAGCGTGTCTCTTGCGCCGTCCGTCTTCGGGCTGAAGGCCTTGTGCAGCAGGGACTCCAGGTCGCTGCCGTGGAACGCGACGCTGGATAGTGGGGCGTTTTCGTCGGCCGTCAGCAGCTGCCGGATGCGTGGTTCATTCAGCACCTGGGTCAGCAGCATCTCGGCGCCCGCTTTTCCATCGGTGTACGTCAACAGGTTCGACAGGCACTCGCGCGATTCGAGTAAGCGCGCCAACGGGGCCACCTGCCGCGCGACCTCGCCGGGAAGGAAGTCCTGGGTACCGCGGAAGTGGAGCTCCAAGGCGAGCATGCCTTCGTTCTCCAGCCTGTTCTCTACCTGCAAGGCCAGGCGGGGTGCAAACGCCTGCATGCGCTGGTCGAAGTTTTCCACGTCGATCTCGAGGAACTTCCGATCCTCGACGGGCGGCAACGACTGCTCCGGCCGGCCTGACAGGTCCGCCATCACGCCCACGACGAAAGGCAGTTCCACCTTCTTGAATTTGCCATACAGCTCGATGTCGTAGGCGACGTGCACGCGAGGCGCCCGGTTGCGTGGCACGAACTTCTGGCTCGAAGCCTGCCGGCGCTCCATCAACCGGTAGCGCTCGCCGCCCAGCACCTGCAGCTCGAAGCTGTCGCCCTCCACCGGAACGAGGCTGCGCTGCCGCGGGTTGATGCGGGCGGGTGCGGTGTCGAGGGCGCCTTCGGTGGGGCGGATGTCGATGAGCACGAGCGGCGCATCCGGCACGCGGATCTTCAACGTGGCCTGCGCCGTGACGGGCGCGAACTCGATCATGCCTTCGCGCAGCGTGACGGCCAGCTCCAGCTCGCGGGCGGCGGGTCGCAGCCAGTGCCAAGAGTTGCCGCCCCGACCCTCGACATGGCGCAGCAGCTGCCTTTCGCCGCTTCGCAACGCCGCGCCCATCGTGAACATCTGCGCCTCCTCGGCCTGTCGCAGGGCGCTCGGCAGGCGCGCGGCGGCTTGCGTGGCCCAGCGCCAGGCACTGCCTCGGGCCGGGTTCACGAGGGTGGCGACCATGCTGCGCAGGATGGCGCGCGCTGCATGCTCCTCGCCGCGCAGCCAGCGGTAGGCCGCTTCCTCCTCGGCACGCAGCGCAGGTGCCAGTGCGGTGTGGGCCTGCGAAACCACTTGCCAGGCTAGTTCCAGCAAGGCCGGCTCGGTGCGCAGCCGGCGCAGCAGCAGGTCGCGGCAGTCGTCGTCGAACACGAGGCCCGTGGCCGCGCGGTCGCGCACAGCGGGGCAGAACCACAGCCGGGCCTCGATCCCCACGTTGCCGCCCAGCGCCAGCCGCAGCGCGCGCAACAGCGGCGGCTCGATGCGCACTGCCAGCGCACAGGCGGCAGCCAGGCGCAGCGTGTCGGCGTCGAGCGTGGCCAGCGGATTCAGCGGGGTGGCGGGCTGCAGTGCGGTCTCGTCCGTCGCGTCGCTGGCTATCGCGCCTGGCGGCGAGACGCTTGATGAGGCCAGCGTCCGCGGACTGGAGCGGCGGTCCCACGGGATGAGGCGGGCGTGGCGGCGCAGTTGAGCCGGCAGGTCTGCGGCATCGCGCGGCACGACCACCATCGGCATCGTGCCGGCGCGCCGCTCGCGCGTGAGGAAGCTGAGCCATTCGCCATCGGCCGGCGGTGCGGCGGTGAGCGCCTGGGGTGGCAGCGCCAGGTCGGTGATGAGCACCAGCGCCATGCCCAGCCGCCCCGGCCGGTAGCTCTCCCAGTCCAGCCCTACGCGCACGCCGCGCTGCGGGACGGTGGCGAACGTCTCGATGCGCAGGCGCGACGGGCCGACCGTGCGCCGGAAGCTGCGCACGAGCTGCGCCACGTCAGGCTGAAAGGGCTGCATGGACTCGCCCTCGTCGACCAGCAGCCTCACGCCCTTGCGCGTCGTGGCCACCAGCCGCCGAGGCACGCGCCGCAGCGGGCAGCCCGCCGCCATGGTGCGCACGACGGCGTCCAGGTCCAGCTCGCCGCTGGCCTGCCAGGTCGCGGCCAGGCGCATGACGATGGCGCGTTGCAGTCCGGCGCTGAAGAGCGGCGGGCGCGGCGTGTTGAACGGATCGGACACGCGTAGCGGCATGTCCAGCGGCTCGACCTCGCCCAGCCACGCCGGCGGCGGCGCATGGTCGCCGGTCTCGTGCGCCAGCTCGGCATCACGTGCGGGCGGCAGGCGGTTGTCGGTCGACACAGCCTGCGGCCGGTGTTCCCCCGCGTGGCGGGCGGCGGGTTCGTCCTCGTCGTCTTTGAGGGCCGCAGGGGGCGAAGGAAGGGCACCGCTCGTCGTCTCCACCGACGTCTTGCGCGCCAGGCCAAGCAGCTGCGCCATCGCCGCACCGGCGTCCTGCTGCGGCTGCAGGCGGGCCAGTGCGCGCAGGCAGTCGCCGAGCGGGGAAGGCGGTGGCTGGCGCATCGTCAGCCCAGCACGACGTTGGCCAGTTGCCTGAACTCGGCCGACGCGGGCGTGACGGCGAGGTCCTGACAGGCGCGCAGCAGATCAAGGTACTCGGCCGGGTTGGCATCGCGCCGGTCGCCTTGTTCGGCGGCGGCCAGCGCGAGCTCCGCAGCGGCGTCGGCCAAGGCTGGGGCCATCTGCGGGAAGTGCGCCCGCCCGATGGCCAGCAGGCGCGCCCGGTCGAAGCGCGGCAGTGTCAGTTCGACGCAGCGGCGCAGGAAGGCTGGCGGCAGGTCGCGTTCCTCGTTGGTCGTGATGATGATGACCGGTGTCGGCCGTCGGGCCTCGACACGCTGACGGGTCTCGGTCACGTCGAAGGCCAGGTCGCCCAGCGGGCGCAGCAGGCTGTTGGGCACGTCGGGGTCGGCCTTGTCGATCTCGTCGATCAGCAGCAGGCTGCGCCGCGGCTCACCAGCGCCGGTCTCGGGCGCCGTGCCCTCGGCGACGCCTTGCTGCGCGCGTGCGCTGGCGGCGTCGAAGGCCCACCACAGCGGCCCCGGCACGACATAGCGGCTCCAGTCGGTGGACAGCTGGTTGAGCTGGGCGTCCTGCAGCCGGCGCAGCAGGTCCACGGTCCACAGCAGGTCCTGCGCCTGGGTGCGGCCTGTGACGACGGTCTCCCGGAAGTCACAGCCCAGCAGCGGCGCCAGCGCCCGCGCCAGAGAGGTCTTGCCGGCGCCACTGGTGCCGCGCACGAGCAGCGGGCGGCCCGTAGCCAGCGCCACGTTGACGGCCAGGGTGATCTCGTCGCTGAAGACGTAGGTGCCCAGCGCCGAGCGATCGCCGATGGCGGTGTCGTCCTGTGGTGCAGGCTGGGGCGTGGCGGGAGAGAACAGAGGGGTGTAGCCAGGTGTCATGCGGGCCTCACGGAGGGCTGGTGGGGCGCAACAGGGCGCGAGCGGTCTGGTAGGTGGTCAACGCGTCCAGCTCCTGCCCGGGGGCGAGCGACGGCTCCACCAGGCGCAGCAGGCTGGTCGGGAACTCCTGCGAGGGCAGTTCGTCGCCCGACAGGAACAGGAAAGTGAGGTAGGGGAAGCGCTCCTGCAGCGGCGGGATCAGCTCCTCGAACCCGACATTCAGGCGCAGCATGACGACGGTGGCCCGGCCCAGCTTGTGCAGCTTGGCGAGCACCAGCAACAGCTGCTGGGCGGGCGAGTCGGCGTACTGCAACGCGCTGGCGAATGCGGTCTCGAGCGCCACCTGGATCTCCATCGCCAGGTCCTCGAACGCCTTCTCGCCGAATACCGCGGTGACCTTGACGAGGTGCCACATCGTGCGCGGGGGCCGGCAGCAGGCGCGGCGCACGAACATCTCGGCGCCGAACTGCGTCTGCGCGTTGACGACGACGGCCGGCCGCGGTGCCGGCGCCAGCGCGCACTGCGCCAGCCAGCGCGCGGCGCACAGGTCCACCCAACTGGGGGCGACAAGGTCGAGGATGTGATCGATGTCGTGCGCGCCGCCGAGGCGGGGAGCGAGGTACTCGAGGGCGGCCAGCGTCTCGGCCAACGGCGCCTGCAGCAACGCCAGGGCTGCGACGCGGTTGCGCAGCATGCCGGCGGGGAGCTCGTGCTGCGCAGCGCCGCACAGACGCGTGACTTCGTCGAGGAAGTCGTCGCGGACGCCTTGCAGCTTCACCTCGATCTGCTCGGCCAGCTCCTCCATCGGTGTGCGGGCGATGGGTTGCAGGGGTTGCAGCGCCGCGCGAATCTTGCCGAGGGTGCTGGCCTCGTTCTCGAAAGGGATGCACAGCAGGTCGTGCAGGCCCAGGTCGCGGAAGCGAAGGTGCACGCGCAGGTCATCCAGCTCGACGCCGGGCATCAGCACCGGGATCAGCAGGAACTTCGGGTCCAGCGTGCGGCGCCAGGCCAGGATCGACGACTCCGTCGGCACCCAGGCGCTGTCTTCGCCGAGGGCCTCCGGGGACAGCAGCACGACCGCCGCATGACAGATGCCGAGCCAGGTGTAGACGTCCTGCCGCAGCGCGGCGCCGGACGCCAGCCGCTCGAAGTCGACCAGCGTTTCAAAGCCGTCGTCCGCCAGCCCGTCGCGCAGGCGCCGGATGAACGCGATTTCATCGGCACGGCCGTTGCGATGGCTGATGAACACGCGCCTCATCGGGAATGCGGATCAGGTCTGACTGGGGAGAGGCCATCTTAGGGGCGGGCCCCTGCGCGGCAACGGCATTTGACCCAGGTCAAACCCACTCGCCGGCAGGCTTTTCAAAATACATGCATCGCAAATGCATGTTTAACCAAGGAGAGCCACGATGAATTCGATGTCCGTGGAAAACCCGCTCGACCTGCGCGACCTGGCGCCGCGTGAGCGGCATCCGCTCGTATTCAGCACGTTCCGTCGCCTGGCGTCCAGCCAGGCGCTGGAACTCGTCAACGACCACGATCCGAGTCCGCTGCGCGAGCAGTTGGCGGTGCTGTGGCCCGGCCGCTTCTCGTGGGATGTGCTCGAGAACGGCCCGCTCAGCTGGAGCGTTCGCATCACCAAGCTCGCCACCGCGCCGGGCCAAAGCGGCTGCTGCGGCAGCTGCGGCGGCGCCTGAGCGCGGCGTGTCGCACCCTCACAAGGAACCATCATGAAGACCACAAGCAGGCTTTGGCGTTGGCTGGGCCTCATCTTCGTCCTGTCGTTCGGAGCCCTGGGCTACCTCGGATGGCAGATCTACCTGTCGGCGCCGCCGATCCCCAAGCAGGTCGTCACGGCCGACGGCGACGTGTTGTTCACCGCCGAGCAGATCCAGCTCGGCCAGCAGGCCTGGCTGTCGGCCGGCGGCCAACAGCTGGGCACCGTCTGGGGCCATGGCGCCTACGTGGCGCCTGACTGGTCAGCCGACTGGCTGCACCGCGAGGCGGTCACGCTAGGCCGGATGCGTGCCGCCGAGCAGTCGCAGGGCGGCCGCGTGCTGACCGACACCGACACCGCGGCGGTGGAGCAGGGCGTGCGCACCGAGATGCGGCGCAACAGCTATGACGACAGCACCGGTGTCGTGAAGGTGTCCGCCACTCGCGCGCAGGCCATCCGCGAGGTCGCAGCGCACTACGACAGCCTGTTCGGTTCGGACCCCAAGCTGGACCAGCTGCGCGACCAGTACGCGATGACGGCCGGCGTGCTGCCGGACGCCGAACGCCGCCAGGCGCTGACCGCGTTCTTCTTCTGGTCGGCCTGGGCTGCGACGACGGACCGCCCGGGCGAGACGGGCCTTTCCTACACCAGCAACTGGCCGCATGAGCCACTGGTGGGCAACACGATGAGCACGTCGGCCGCGATGTGGTCGATGGCCAGCATCGTGCTGCTGCTCGCCGGCATCGCCGCGATGCTTTGGCTGCACAAGGGTGATGGTCATGAGGACGAGGCCGCGGTGCCCGCCGCCGATCCGCTGCTGGGCGCCAAGGCCACACCGTCGATGAAGGCGACGCGCAAGTATTTCTTCGTCGTCATCGGCCTGATGCTGCTGCAGATCGCGATGGGTGCCATTACTGCGCACTATGCGGTCGAGGGACAGGCCTTCTTCGGCATTCCGCTCGCACAGATCCTGCCCTACACGATCAGCCGCACGGTGCACACGCAGATCGGCGTGTTCTGGATCGCGACCGCCTGGCTGGCGACCGGCCTCTATGTCGCGCCACTGTTGTCGGGCCGCGAGCCCAAGCTGCAGAAGCTGGGCGTGGACGCCCTGTTCTGGGCGCTCATCATCGTCGTACTTGGCTCGACGATCACCGGCTGGCTGGGCACGCTGCAGCATCGTGGCGTGGACTTCAGCTTCTGGTTCGGCAACCAGGGCCTGGAGTTCACCAGCATGGGACGCTTCTGGCAGATCCTGCTGTTCGTGGGCCTGCTGTTCTGGGTCTTCCTGCTGGGCCGGGCGCTGTGGCCGGCGCTGAAGAAGCCGTCGGAGACGCGCGGCCTGATCGCGATGGTCTTCTTGTCGGCCACCTGCATCGGCGGTTTCTACGCGACCTCGCTCGCCTGGGGCCAGCACACGCACTACTCGATGATCGAGTACTGGCGCTGGTGGCTGGTGCACCTGTGGGTGGAAGGCTTCTTCGAGGTCTTCGCCACTGCGGTCGTCGCGCTGATCTTCACGAACCTGGGTCTCATCCGCGCCGCGTCGGCCAACCGCGCCATCGTCGCCGAGACCATCGTGTTCCTGTTCGGCGGCATCCTCGGTACGCTGCACCACCTGTACTGGACGGGCACGCCCACGTCGGTGATCGCTGTCGGCTCCGTGTTCTCGGCGCTCGAAGTGGTGCCGCTGACGCTGATCGGCCTGGAGGCGCTGCAGACTTGGCGCCGTTCCAAGGGCGTGGCCTGGCTGGGCGCCTACAAGTGGGTCATCCTGAGCTTCGTCGCCGTGGGCTTCTGGAACACCGTCGGCGCCGGTCTGCTGGGCTTTGCCATCAACCCTCCGGCCTCGCTGTACTACGTGCAGGGCCTGAACATGACGGCGGCCCACGGTCACGCAGCGCTGTTCGGCGTGTACGGCATGCTGGGCATCGGCCTGATGCTGTTCTGCCTGCGCGGCCTGTATGACCGCGCGCTGCACGCCGACCGCTTCCTGAAGCCGGCGTTCTGGAGCCTGAACATCGGCCTGGCGATGATGGTCTTCCTGTCGCTGCTGCCGGCGGGCATCTATCAGGCCTACCAGAGCATCACCCATGGCCTGTGGTACGCCCGCTCGCCGGCCGTCATCCACTCGTCGGTGATGGAGACGCTGGTGTGGCTGCGCGTGCCGGGCGATATCGTCTTCGCGGCGGGCAGCCTGTTCCTCGGCGCCTATGCGCTCTACCTGCTGCGCCGCCCGGCCAGCCGTGCCGTGCCGACCGGCGCGATCCCGGCGGGCGTGCAACGGTGACATGATGGCAAGGCCGGGCGGCTGCCCGGCCTTTTGCCGCCAAGGCGTCCCATGAAACTCACCGCTTTCACCGACTACAGCCTGCGCGTGCTGATCTACCTCGCCGCGCAGCCCGAGCGCCGCGCCACCATCGCCGAGATCAGCGCGGTCTTCGACCTGAAGGCCAACCACCTGACCAAGGTCGTCCATCACCTGGGCAAGTGCGGTTGGGTGACGACCGTGCGCGGCAAGGGCGGCGGGCTGACGCTGGGCATGCCGGCCCAGGCCATCAACATCGGTCGCGTCGTCCGCGATACAGAGGGTGCGGTCACGCCGGCCGAGTGCTTCGCCACCGACGAGAGCCACTGCATCATCGACCGCAACTGCCGCCTGAAGGGCGTGCTGGCCGAGGCGGTGGCCGCGTTCTACGGCGTGCTGGACCGCTACACCTTGGCCGACATCACCCGCAACCAGGCCGCGCTGGCACAGGTCATCCAGTTCCATCGCGCGGCCAACGAATAGGCGCCTCGCCCTGGGCGGGGCGTTCTCTCATGAGACTCCAACTCGAAGAACCCCAGGCGGCCCCGCCGCGGGGCGGGGCGTTGTTCGCCCTGGGATTCCGGCCGTTCTACATGCTGGCCAGCGTCTTCGCGGCGCTGTCCGTGCCGCTGTGGGCCCTGCAGTTCTCGGGCCTTCTGCCCCATGCCTATCTGGCCGGCCCGTTGTGGCATGCACACGAGATGCTGTTCGGTTTCACGCTGGCCGTCGTCGTGGGCTTCCTGTTCACGGCCGGCCGCAACTGGACGCAACAGCCCACGCCCACGGGCCTGCTGCTCGCTGCACTGGCCGCGCTATGGCTGGCGGCGCGGGTGCTTGTGCTGACACCGTGGGCGCCAGCAGCGGCTGTCGCCAACGTCGCGTTTCCACTTGCCGCGGCCGCCGCGCTAGCCGTACCGTTCTTGAAGGCGGGCAACCGTCGCAACTACTTCTTCATCGGTCTGCTGGTGCTGCTAGCCGGTGCCGCGGCGGGTTTCCATTTGCAGCAGTTGGGCGTCATCGACGCCTCGCCTCGCTGGGCCGTGCAGGTAGCGATGGACGTAATGCTGTTCATCGTCGCAGTCATGGCCGGCCGCGTCGTCCCGATGTTCACGAACAACGGCGTCCCAGGTGCGGGCGCTGCCAAGCGCCCCGGCGTGGAGAAAGCTGCGCTCAGCCTGGTCCTGGCCATCGCGGTCGCCGACCTGCTCGGGCTGCGCGGCTGGCCGCTGGCCGTCGTCGCCTGCGCGGCTGCCGTGGCGCATGCGTGGCGCTGGCTGCTGTGGCGGCCGTGGAACACGCGGCGCGTCCCGCTGGTGTGGGTGCTGCACCTGGCCTATGCCTGGGTGCCGGTGCATTTGCTGCTGCGCGGCCTGGGCGAGGTGGGCTGGGTGTCGCCATCCCTGGCCACGCACGCGCTGACGGCGGGTGCCATCGGCGGTCTCGTCATCGGCATGATGACCCGCACTGCGCTGGGTCATACCGGCCGGCCGTTGAAGGCCGGCCGTCCGGAGACGGTGGCATACATCGCCGTGCTGCTCGCGGCACTGACACGCGTCGCGGTACCGCTGTTGCAGCCGGCGTGGACGCTGACCGCGGTGCAGGTATCTGCAGCCTTGTGGTCGGCGGGCTTTGCCATCTATGCCGTGAGCTACTGGCCCGTGCTGTCGCGGCCTCGTGTCGATGGGCTGCCGGGGTGAGTCTCGGTGGATTGATGACGATGCCGCGGATGCTGCCCTCGGCGTCCGGGCCGTCGCCGAGTAGCCCGCGCTGGCCTTCGAGGGCAGCTATCGCAGCGTCGGGTTGTTGTTCTGGCGTCATTGCGCCGATGGATAGCGGCTCAGCGCGCCAGCGCGTTCGCCTGCAGGCTGAGTTGCTCGACGCGATCAGCCATCTGCATCACGAGCAGTCGAAATAGCGCGGCGGCGAGTTCAGGCGCCTCCCGCGTCAGGCGGTCCAGGCGCTCTCGCGACAGCAGTAGCAGTTCGACCGGCCCGTCGGCGCGCGCGGCCGCGCTGCGCGGTATCTGGCGCAGCAAGCCCATCTCGCCGATGACGCTGCCTTCGTGCATCGTCCTCAGCAGGATCTCCGTGCCGTCCTCACCGACGCTGTAGATCACGATACGCCCCGAGCGCAGCAGGTACAAGGCATCGGACCTGTCCCCTCGGGCAAACAGCTGCTCGCCGCCGTCCAGGCGTCGGGGTTCGAAGTGCGAGAGAAGGCGCGCGATCGGCGTGCCATGAGGCAGCAAGGGGGATAAGGCGGCTTCCAAGGTCGCTGCAAGGCACCCGTGCCGAGACAGAACGTCCAGGTCCCAGGCGGCAACTGCGTCGTCGATGCTCGCGTGCACTAACGGCCCGGCCGCCCGCAGCACGCCGCCGGCAGCGAGCGGACGCCGCAGCGCCAGAGACAGGCCACTGAGTGCGGGGCTCATGCCTTGCCGGCTCGCCGCCGCCAGCAATCTGGCCAAGGCTTGCGCGGCAGAGATGTCGATGCCGCGCACATGCCGGAAGTCCAGCAGCAGCAGGCGCGGGCGATCCTCGATTTCGAACAGCGACTCGATATGGGTCGACAGCCGTGTCGTTGAGCCGAAGAACAGAACACCCTGAAGTTCGACGATCGTCATGCCGGCGCCTTCGCGTTGCAGCAACTCGGTCTGGGACGCGTTTCGTTCGACCTTGGCCGGCCAGGCGCTGCGCTTGATGAAGCGCCGAACAGGCGATAGCCGCGAAGAGCTGACCGCGAAGGCGACGCAGCAGGCCAGCACACCGACGCTCACCGCCGGTACAAAGCCGACAAGCGCTGTAATCAGCACCATCGCCACGATGGTGAGGTAGTCGATGCCTTCAATCCGCCGGCGGCTGTCCACAAGCCAGGTTTTCATGACGCCGAGGCCTTGGTACACGAGCAGCGCGCCCAGCAGCGGCCGCGGCACCAGCGCCAACGCGGGGCCGCCCCAAGCCATCGCTAGCAAACAAAGAAGTCCCAGCATCGCGCCGCTGCAGCGACTGTGTGCGCCGGCCGCGCGGTTGAGCAGTGATCGGCTGATCGATTGCCCGCCCATCAGCCCGCCCGCCGCGGCAGCCAAGAGATTGCCCTGGCCCAGCGCCCGCAGGTCGCGGTTGATGTCGACACGAATGTCCCAGGCCGCCTCGAGGCTGGTGTCGGTCAGCAGCAGGCTGAGTGTGGCAACCGCGATGGTCGAAGCGATCAAGCCGGACTGCTGCGCTACCAAGCCCCAATCCACCTGTCGCCACAGATCTGACGACAGTGGCGACACCGGCAGCGCATGGCTGAACGGCGCCAGCATCCACCCAGTTGCGCGCGCAATGTTGGCATCCCAGCCCGCAGCGGCCAGACCGCCTTGGATGCCTACGATTCCGAGCACGAGCAGGATCGGCAAGGTCAGCGGATGGCGGCTGTGCAGCGTCACCTGCCAGATCAGTACGCCCAGCACAACACCAACCGCCAGTCGCGCATCTGCCGCGCCGGACAGCGCTCCGACCACCTGCGCCCACGTGAAGGCTTGGCCCATGGCGACGCTCAGCCCGCCGGTCAACATCATCCAGCCAGTGGCCGCGAGGAAGCCGCCGACCACCGGGTAGGGGATGTAGCGTGTCAAGTCGCCCCAGCCACGGCGGCCCATGACCCACCAGGCGGTACCGACACCGAGGCCGGCGATCGAGATCGTGGTAACCGCCGTTGGCAGCAGGCTCTGCGCGCTCGCGCGAGACGCCACGCCGGCCGCCATCGCCGCCATCAACGGCACCGTCGTCGGCACGGGCCCTGCCGAGGCGAGCGGCAACGCACCGCGCCAAGCTCCGATCAGTGACAGCACCGCGCCTCCCAGCAGCGCCGCACCGATGGCCGCCGGCAGATGGACTGCTAGCGGTCCTTGGAAGATCAAGGTCGCCGCCGACAGATACGACGAGATCGCCGACAGGCCGACCACCAGTGCGGCGATGCAGTCGCGCCACAACCCAATCCACAATGGTGCTGGCTTGTCGCCAGAGGTTTTGTGGGGAATGGCCGGCTTGTTGCACATGCGTTGGTCAAGCATCGGACGCTGCGAAGGCGATGGCCTTGATCTGCTCGTCGCGCAGCAGGCGGCCCTCGGCGTGCAGATGGTCGAACTCGGCGTCGCCCAGGGCAGCTCGTGCCCGCGTGCAGGCGAGGGCATAGGCGTGCGCTTCGTTCGGCCCGCGGGTCTGGCTGTTTGCGGAGCAGGCCTCATCGGCGTAGCCCGCCAGCCGCGCCGCCGCGTGCGGGCGGGCTTCTAGCGCCGCCAGCGCCGCCAGGTGTTCTGCGCCATAGGGCCGTAGGCCAAACACCAGGCTCCGCGGCCAGGCGGCCTGTGCCAGGCTTCGGGCCCGTGACAGGTCGCCGAGCGCCATCCAAGCCGCCGCAAGATGCGTCTGCGCGAAAGCCAGTGCACGCTCATTGCGGCCGCCCTGCAGTTCGGCCACAAGCGCCTCGCCTGTCTGCGTGGCGGCCGGGGCATCTTGCGCCGCCAGCTCGGCCGCGATCAATTGGCAGCGGGTGTAGTAGCCGCTGCCACCCGAGGCGACCTCCAGCGACAGGGCGGCCCTGCCCAACCGCCCAGTCAATGGGGACGCTGCGTCGGCTGAAGCGAATTCGACTCGGGCCCGCCAAACCCGTCGCTGGGGTGGCCAGCGTGGGTCTTCCAGGGCACGTGCCTGGCCCAGCGCGGTCTGCTGCTGCAGCGCGCCGCCCGGATTCCTCCCCGCCGCCATGGCGACACTGCAGGCCGCCAGGTAGGCCAGGAACCGATCACCGCCCGGCATTTCCCAGGCTTGCCCAAGCGCCCATGCCTTGGTGGCGGCCTCCAAGGCCAGGTCGGGCCGGATGTCTACGAGCGTGAGTGCAATGCGAACCGCAAGGCGGCCCTGCAGCGACGCCGGCACGTCGTCGTCGACCAGGGCGGCGCACTGCTCGGCCAACGCCAGCTGCTGGGCCGCCGGCATGTCGTACGAGGCATGCAGGCACGTGGTCCCGATCTGGAGCGCTGCCACGCGATCCCGGCTGATAAGAGCCTGGGACATGGCCTCGCGTGCGTTGTCGGCGTCGAGCTGAAAGGACTGCAGCCAGTCGTGCCAGCCAATGTCACCGCTGAAGACTTGGTGCCAGGCCGAATCGCAGAACGCGGCAACCGCCTGCATGTGACGCCCACGCAGCGCTTCTTCTTCGCCCGCTTCCTTCAGTCGCTCCAGTGCGTAGGCGCGCGTCGAGTTCAGCAGCCGGTAGCGCGGCTCGACGGAGCCATCCGGCACGATGACGTTGACGAGCGAACGGTCCACCAGTAGGGCCAGCGCATCCAGCAGTGCCCACTCTTCGAGTTCGCCGTCACCCGTCGTACCGGCCACGACCTGCTGGATGGTCGTCAGCGACGTGCTGCCTGCAAACACGGCCAGGCGGCGGAACACCGCACGCTCCCGTTCATCCAGAAAGCCGTGACTCCACTCCATCGCCGCGCGCAGCGTCTGCTGGCGCGGCGGCGCGGCGCGATTGTGGCTGGTTGTCAGCAGCTTCAGTCGGTCGCCCATCGATGCGGCCAGCCGCTGCACCCCCAGCATCGGCGCGCGTGCTGCCGCCAGCTCGATAGCCAGCGCCAGGCCGTCGAGGGCGCGGCAGAGTTCGATCGCGGCCGGTGCATTGGCATCGGTAAGCATGAAGCGTGAATCTGCTGCCCGCGCACGCTCGACGAACAGCGCCACCGCGCCGAACTCGCACGCCTGTGCAGCAGGCAGGGGGCCTGGCGGCACGGCCAGGGGGCCGACGCGATAGACGCGCTCGGCCGCCAGCTTCAGCGGCACCTGGCTCGTCACCACCAGCCGCAGATCCTGTGCGGCGTCCAGCAGCGCAGCGGCCATGCGGGCCACGCCTTCCAGCACCTGCTCGGCGTTGTCCAGCGCCAGCAGCACCTGCAGCGGCACGACCGCGCGGCACAGCCCCGGGATTGCCTCTCGACCGCCCAGCTGCACCCCAAGCGCTGCAGCTACCGCCCCAGCGAGCAAAGCCTCGTCGGTGACCGTGGCCAGGTCCACCCAGCACACGCCGTGCACGTAGTTGCCACGCCGGCCGTCCAGCAGATGCTGCGTCAGCAGCGACTTGCCCATGCCGCCGGCACCCACGATGCTGACCAGTCGGTGCTGATCGACCAGCTCGTGGAGTGCGGCCAGGTCGTCGGCCCGCCCGACGATGCGCGGCAGTGTGGCGGGCAGGTTGGTTTGGAGCTTGGCGGGTGCGGATGCGGGTGCGGGTGCGGCCGGCGTTGCCGCGTGAGACTCCGGTGCCAGGTCAGCACCGGCCTCGATGCGAGCACTGAACCGGTAGCCGCGCCCCGGGATCGTCACGATCACGTCCCCACCCAGCACCTTGCGCAGCGCGCTGATCTGCGTGGCCAGGTTGGATTCTTCCACCACCAAGCCCGGCCACACGGCGTCGAGCAGTTGGCTCTTGGTCAGGAGTGTGCCGGGCTGGGCGGCCAGCGCCAGCAATAGATCGAAGGCACGGGCGCCCAGGCCGGCGGGCTCTCCGTCCACCAGCAGGCGGCGTTCCAGCGGCTGGATGAGATGACGACCGAAGCGCAAGTCCGCCGTGAGCGCGGGGACAGCAGGCGCGAGCTTGCTCGGCAGGGCTGCGCGCTCAGAGGGCGGTACTTGCATGGCGGCGAGCGGCTTCCAAGATCGCGGATGAGCGTAACAGGGTGTGATCGCATTCTTGCCGACTGGCCCCTGTCGCGACCGGCGCTGGTACGTGCCTATGTCGTGCAGGGCAGGGGAAACGGGGCGGCGCGCCGGATTCAGAACTTTTAAGAACGCTTGAAGCGGGCTTCAGGACGTCGGCGGTGTAGCCGACGACATTCACGTCACGGCGGCAGGAACTCATTTCAACGCCCCGCTGACCGGCAACCCCAAGGAGCTCTCAAATGGAAACCACGCAAACCACCTTCCAGACCCTGTCTCGCGGCCTCAAGATCTCTGCGGCTGTGGTCACCGCCTTCGTGGCGCTGGCGCAACCACAGGTCGCCCTGGCCGGCGATGCCGGCTTCAGCAGCGGCGTCGTGGCCGCCGAACGCTTCCGCGCTGCGGACAACGGCAGCGCCGAAGTGAAGATTGCTACCGCAGCGACCGTCCGCCCGTCCATCGCGGCTACGGAGTTGAAGGGGGCTGAGCTGCAGATGGCAGGGGGCGCCGCTGACCGCAGGTTCACCGATCGGAAGTTCACTGATCGCCGGTTCACCGATCGGAAGTTCACCGATCGCCGGTTCGGCGACGTCGGCTACAGCGCCGACCGCAAGTTCGATTTCCGCGACTGAGCCCTACACCAGTCGCGCCACCCGGCGCGCACCCGCTCCCGCGAAACGCCGTCCGCAAGGCCGGCGTTTGTTCGCGCTGCCGCGTCTCGCTATGTTCCGCGCCCAACTCTCTCTACAGACTCTTTCGATGCGCCAGCATGCCCTGCGCCGGATGTCGGTCATGGCCCTGCTCTGCGCGTCGGCATCGCATGCTGCCGAACTCGGCACGCTGGGTCTTTCGTATGTGCGCACCGACGACGTGCTGCTGGTGCACGACGAGCCAGAACTCACGCCGCTGGTGCCGCACGCGGCAAGCACCTTCCGAAACGCGCTGGACTGGCAGCGCCGAGTATTCGGCTGGATACCTTCCGACCGCACGACGCTGTGGCTGCGCGACCTGTCGGACAACGGCAACGCCCGGGTGACACCCGCGCCGCGCAACCTGTACCAGATGGACGTGGCGCCGATGGCCAGCCCTTTCGAGACCGCGCCTAGCGCTGAGCGCATGTACTCGATGATGAACCACGAGCTGGTACACCTGGGCACCAGCGACGTTGCTAACAGCCGCGACCGCTTCTGGCGACGCGTGTTCCTTGGCAAGGTGTCCCCCCAGCCTCAGCACCCCGAATCGCTGCTGTACACGATGCTGACGGTGCCGCGCTGGGCCGCGCCGCGCTGGCAGCTGGAGGGGGCCGCGGTCTTCCTGGAGACGTGGATGGGCGGCGGCCAGGGCCGGGCACAGGGCGGCTACGACGAGATGGTGTTCCGCGCGATGGTGCGCGACGGCGCCCCTTTTTACGACCCGCTGGCGCTGGAAACACGGGGCACGCGCAGTGATTTCCAGTCGGGTGCCAATGCCTACCTGTATGGCACGCGCTTTCTCACGTGGCTGGCTTGGGCGAAGTCACCGCAACAGGTGCTGCAATGGCTGCGTCGCGACGAAGGTAGCCAGCCAGACTACGCAGCGCAGTTCGCGCAGGTGTTTGAGCTGCCTCTGAACGATGCCTGGAAGCAGTGGATCGCCGACGAGCGCCGCTTCCAGCAGGCCAATCTCGACGCGTTGCGCCAACATCCGCCCACGCCGCTGCGCCCGCTGTCCGGCGCGCTGGGCTCAGTTTCGCGCGCCTTTGTCGACGAAGAAGCCGGCACACTCATCACCGCCGTGCGCACGCGCGGCGTGGTCGACCACATTGCCGAGATCAACATGCGCACCGGCGCCGCGCGCACGTTGGCCGAGGTGCAGGGCGCAACGATGTACGACGTCACGTCGCTGGCGTGGGACGCGAAGCACAAGCGCGTCTTTTTCACCACCGACAACCAGGGCTTGCGCAGCCTGTGGGCCGTGGAGGCAGACACCGGCGAGCGCACTGCGCTGCTGACCGAAGCGCGAATCGGCGAGCTAGCCTTCGATCCGTCTACCGGCTCTCTGCTTGGTGTGCGCCACGAAGCCGGGCTGGCTTCTCTGGTGCGCATCCCATATCCGTACCGTGACTGGCAGACGCTGTACACCTTTGACTACGGCACTGTGCCGCGCGACCTGGATGTTTCGCCCGACGGTACGCAGCTAGTGGCTTCGGTATCAGACCCTGGCGGCGACCAGTTCGTGCAGGTATTCGACATGGGCCGCCTGCGTGAAGGCAACGCCGAGCCGGCGGCCCGCTTCAGCTTCGGGCAGGCCGCACCCGAAGGTTTTGTGTTCTCGCCGGACGGGCGCCACCTCTACGGCAGTGCCTATTACACCGGCGTTTCCAACATCTTCCGCATCGAACTGGCCACCGCCCGCATCGACGCGGTGAGCAATGCCGAGACCGGCCTATTCAGGCCCACCCCGCGGCCCGATGGCACGCTGGTCGCGTTCGAGTACACCGGTCCGGGCTTCCGCCCTGTGGCGCTGCAGCCGCAGACTGTGGCCGCCCTCGGCACCATCCGGTTGCTGGGGGCCGAGGTGGCTCAGCGCCATCCGGTGGTGAAGACCTGGCAGGTGCCGGCCGCGCGTACGGAGGACCTCGAATCACTGGTGCGCCAGCGCGGCGCGTACCACTCGGCCGAGCATTTGCAGCTAAACAACGCCTTCCCGGTGCTGTTCGGCTACCGCGAGGCTGGCGGCCTGGGCTGGTGCGCCAACTTCGCCGACCCGTTGACGCTTACGGAGATCGGCCTGTTGGCCGCGGTGACGCCGGGGCAGGGCTTGCGGGCCGGCGAACGTCTGCACCTGGAAGCGACAGCGCGACACCTGGGTTGGAGCGCCAGCCTGGCGTGGAACAAGGGCAGCTTCTACGACCTCTTCGGGCCCACGCTGCGCGGAACGCGCGGCTTTCAAGCCACGTTGGGCCGCGACGTGATGCTGCTTTACCAGTCGACCCAGCGGCTGGAGTTACGCAACAAGTTGGCCTGGTACACCGGCCTGGAAACGCTGCCCGGTGCGCAGAACGTGGCCGCCGGCGGCAGCCGGCTGCTGTTGGCCGAGACGGGGTTGTACTACTCGGACCTGCGCCGATCGCTGGGGGCGGTGGGCGACGAGAAGGGCGTGTCGGCCTCGGCTGCGTTGACACTTTCGCGCACTGCAGGCCGGGTGGTGACGCAGCCGCTGCTGCGGCTTGACGCAGGCATGCCGCTCGGCGGGTGGAGGCATGCGTCCCTATGGTCTCGCACCGCAGCCGGCGGGACGGCGGGTACTGACACGCTAGCCGTCTCAAGACACTACTTCGGCGCCTTCGGCAACAACTGGGTCGACGACGGCACAGTGCAGCGCTACCGCGAGCCGGGCTCGCTGCCAGGCTTCAAGATCGACGAGGTCTCTGCGCGCAGCTACGTGCGGCAAATGGTAGAGCTGAACCTGCCGCCCATGGTGTTCCAATCGCTGGGCCGGCCTGACCTGTATCTCCAGTCGCTGCGGCCGGCGGTGTTTGCGGCCGGGCTGTGGACCGAGCCCTTCGTTGGCGACCGACGACGGTATGCCAGCCTGGGCGCTCAGGTCGATCTGCGGATCTCGGTGCTGCACTGGTACGACATGACGCTGTCGCTGGGCGGGGCTGTGGGCTGGAAGGGCAAGCAGCGGGCGGGGACGGAGTGGATGCTGTCGCTGAAGGTGTTGTAGGGACAGGCTGCTCCTGTCCAGTTCGCCGACGCTCCAGGCTCAATTGGATTTTGTACGTCCGGCTCCTTGGGGTTTGCGAGGGGTCTGGGATGAAACGTTGCGCCGTGAAGCGGCCATCCGGGCTGTGGGTAATCGAGCGAATCACCAGAGACGGTGGCGCGCCGGTCCGAGTTGCTCACGGCAGACTACCTAGTTCTTGCGATAGACAATCAAGCGGCCAGCCGCTTGAATTGAGCTCAATGGCCGACGCTGATCGGCGACGTTTGAAGTCCCTGTAGCTGCGCCTGAACAAGCTAATGAAGTGCGGCTAATGTGACGTTCCCTTCCGTCAGTCGAAAGAGGGAGATTGAACGCCGGCATTCGCGAGAGTGCAGCCAGATGGCCGCTCTCATCGCAGCTGAGGTGCAAGCTGCATTGAGCGTAGGGTTTGGAATCGGCGGATCTCGATTCTGATGGGGTCCTCGATTGGCGCTGCTCTGAGGCAGCAGATGGCCGCATACACAGAAGACGCGCGATCGGTGCGCCACCGCCGATGCGCATCCGGGATAGCCGGGCGATCAACCATTCGAGGGACTGCAATGGCATCAGATGTATCCGGCAGCGCAGCGGCAACAGACGGAGGACTTCCGTTCCAATACCCCCCAGGCGCAGATCCCACTCGCTACAGCTACCCCGACGATTGGCCGTGGCCGCAGGTGCCGACCAATGGCAACCCGGCCAAGATGGCGCCTGAGGTCATCCGCATTCCCAAGCCCGAGCTAGACGACTGGAAGAAGTACCTTTTTACCTACTACGAAGACAACTTTCTGCCCTATGCCGACGAGGCAGCCCGCTACTGCGCCGAGGCGCTGAAAAAGAAGTCACCGAACGCGCAGCAAACTACTGAACTGGCGGTGTGCGCCTGGGCAGCGCTGAGCGGCTCGCTCAGCGAGGGGGAGTGGAAGCGTGATTTCGATACCTTCTTTCGAGATTTCGACGAGCCCTCTGGTAGCTATGCCCCGCTCGACGACAAGCTGTTTACCGATGAGATGGGCCACGGCCTCCTGAGCAAGCTACTTTCCCGCTTGGACAAACCCGACCAGAAGACGTTCGCAGCCGTGCTCTCCAAACTGCCGGGCCGGATGTTCTATAAGAGTGATTCGACGCACATGCGCGTCGTCCGGAACCCGGACGCCGGCGAGTACGTCGCCCCCTCGGTGACGCTATTTTCCGCCCCCGAGACGAACGATGGTGGCGACCTTCAGCTGCGTGTCGAGGCGATCGCGCTGTTCGGGCAGCCGGGGCCCGGACAGCCGTACGACACGCGCGGCCAGCTCTTTACCCCCGCCGACGGCGCGGCCTGGGACCTGGCGAAGTACTTCGCGATGCAGGGGGCGCTGGTGCGTATCAACCTGGTCGACCATCCAATGGTGCATTTCCCGTCGGACTCCATAAATGCCATCACGAAGGCGGCGCTGCCGACAGACAACTTCCTGCTGCAGTTGCTGTGGCCGCATTTCCGGCTCAGCCTCCCCGTCGACAACTCGGTGCTGGAGGGCTCGTATTCGCTGCTTAACCGGACCTACTTCTATCCGTATGCGCCGTACCCAGCGAAGGGGGGCGAGATGCGGCAAGTGTTCCCGTTCTACTGGACCGGGGCCAACGCGCCGCCCGATGATGACCCGTTCTGGACGGGACGCCCCAACGCGTTCCCGGCCTACAAGTTCGCGCTTGAGCCGCGCAACGTCCCATCTCGTTATGGCAACTTCCTCGGGGCGTTCTATGAACCCATCCTGCAGTTCACGAAGCAAGTGGTCGCGCAAATTCCGCCCCACCAGAAGGCCGACATCGCGCAGTGGGCAACCTATATCGCGTCGTGGGTGCCCGGCTTCCCCATGGCCGAGGACGTCGCCGACAGCTCGACGTTGGCCAGGACGTTGGCCGCCATCATTTGGAATGCAGCGATCGTGCACTCGGCCGACCATTTCCTAATGCACGCAATGTTCGAGGGCAAGCTGCCCTTGCCTTACGTGATACGCAACCCGCCGCCGATGAACGGCAATCCGGGTGGTCCCGCGCAGGTGGACGCGTCTGACGTATTTTCTGCGCGCCTGTGCGATCAACTTTTCTTCATGCCGCACAACACGGAGACGCTTCTTGATTGCCGGTACCGGTTCACAGACGGAGTGTTGATCGGGGCGGCAGACCAGTTTCGCATCGACCTGGCCGAACTTGGTGAATCACTCCATAAGAGGTACCCGGAATTCCAGATCCGAGTACGGGGGGATACACCAGTCGAGCGCGAACGCCGGGTCTTCGCGGCGGGCTTGCAGTATTGAGCGGAACCATTCGATCGCTCCCTACGCAGGGCTCACGCCGATGTCGGGAACGCCCGCCATGAAGTGCGCGAAGTGCCAGACAGACAACGGCGACACGCACCGCTTCTGCCATGCCTGTGGCGCGGCACTGCAGGCGGCCGCGGCCACGACGGGGGGCGTCGAAGCGCCGCGCCAGGCGGGCGGCGAGCGCCGCCAGCTGACCGTGATGTTCTGTGACATCGTTGACTCGACGCCGCTGTCGTTGCAGTTCGACCCGGAGGACTTGCGCGAGATCATCCGTATCTTCCAAGACGCCTGCGTGGCGGTCATCGAGCGCTATGACGGCTTCATCGCTCAGCATCTGGGCGACGGGCTGCTCGTGTACTTCGGCTACCCGCGAGCGCACGAGGACGACGGCCTACGCGCGGTACATGTTGGACTCGGCGTCATTGACGCGGTGCGGGAGCTGCGCCCACGGCCGGGCCTCGAACTGCAGGTTCGTGTAGGCATCGCTACTGGCAAGGTGGTGATTGGAGAACTCGTCAGCACGGGTGCGCAGACTGAGCGCGTGGCGGTCGGTCCGACGCCGCATCTCGCCGCGCGGCTGCAGTCGATCGCCGCGCCCAACACCGTCGTGATCTCGCCGCAAACCCACCAACTGCTCGGGCAGAGCTTTGAGATTGAGGACATTGGCGTGCGCGAACTCAAGGGAATTCCGGAGCCGGTGTGGGTGCGGCAGGTGATCGGCCCCAGCGCGCGCCAGAGTCGGTTCGCGGCCGCGCAAGGTGCAACGACACTGCCGTTGGTCGGCCGCGATGCGGAGTTGCGGATGCTTCGACAGCTGTGCGCGCGAGCCGTGCAGGGTGACGGCCAGGTGGTGCTGATCCGTGGCGAGCCCGGCATCGGCAAGTCGCGACTCATGCGCGCGCACGCGGAAGAGCTGTGCGCGAAGTATTCGATCCTGCCGGTCGAGCTGCAATGCTCGCCGTACCACACGCACAGCGCCCTCTACCCGGTGCTCGAGTGGTGGCAAGTGGTCTTTTCCTCGCACGGTGCGGTGGGCGATGCCGAGAAGCTGCGTGTCGTCAAGACGCTGGTGGCGCGGGCTGGCCTCGATGCGCCCGTTGCGGTGCCCTGCCTCGCCGAGTTCCTTGCGCTGCCCGTGCCGGCTTCCTATGGCAAGCTGAACCTCACTGCCGACCTGCAGAAGCGTCTGACCTTCCAGTACCTCGCCAGGCTGCTGCGTCAGCTCTACCCCTTGCCGCTGGTGCTGCTCGTCATAGAGGACCTCCACTGGGCTGATCCGTCCACGCTAGAGCTGGTCGGCCTTTGGCTCGCCGACGCACCGCGCAGCCGCACGTTTACGCTTCTGACGGCGCGCCCGGAGTTCGAGCCCGGCTGGGGATTGCAGGCCAACATTGCCACGCTCGACCTTGGCCGGCTGCCCGACAGCCATGCGCTCGAGCTCGTGAGCCTCGCCGCAGGGCACATGCCGCTTGGTGAACACGTCAAGCAGCAGCTGCTGCGCAAGACAGACTGCATTCCGCTGTATCTCGAGATGTTGACGCGGCATTTCATCGACCATGCCGCTGTCGCCACGGAGGCAGGGCAAACGCAGGGGCAGGCTGACCTGCTGGAGCGCGCAATCCCTGAGAGCCTGCAGGATGCGCTGATGTCACGGCTGGACCGTATGGGTGAGACCAAGTCCGTCGCGCAGCTGGCGGCGATCCTTGGTCGGGACTTCGACCGCGCTCTGCTGGAGGCGGCGTGGATAGGGAGCTCAGCTGCCGTTGCGCAAGGTCTCGCCGAGCTCGAACGGGCCGACCTGATCCAGCTCCGCGGTGATCGGAGCCACGGGCAGTACCGCTTCAAACACGCGCTCATCCGCGACGTGGCTTACGAGTCGCTGCTCAAGCGGAACTGCGAGACGCTGCACCGGCACATCGCCGAAGTCATGGAGCAGCGCTTCCCGGAGCTTGCTGCCCGCCAACCTGACATGCTGGCGCAGCACTTCACTGCCGGCCGCAAGATCGACGCTGCGATCAGCTACTGGCTCGCTGCAGGGCGGCTTGCCATGAAAAACTCGGCCACCCAGGAAGCGGTTGCCCACCTCCGTCGGGGCCTTCTGCTGCTCGCCGAGGCGCCGCCTTCTCGCGAGCGCGAAATGCGCGAGCTGGACTTCCAGGTGGTGCTCGGCCACGCTCTGATGACATGGAAGGGCTACGCCGCAGAGGAGGTCCGCACCTCGTGCGCGCGCTTGGCCGAACTGTGCGCTTCGGTGGGGAACACACCGCTGCTGCCTGCAGCGCTCTATCTGCAGGTGGCATACAACATCGTTAGCGCGAACCTCTCGACCGCGCTCGAGGCGGCTGAACAGCTGCACGTGATCGCACTCCACGTCGAAGGCGACGACTTGCTCGTGGAGAGCGATGTGACGCGTGGCGTCACCCAGTTTTTTCGCGGTGAGCTTGACGAGTCGCGGCGCGCACTCGAACGCTGCGCCAGCGTCTACGACTTCGAGCGTCATTCCGGGCACGCTTTCGTGTTTGGGCACGACCCGGCGGTGCTGGCACTTGTCTATCTGATCTGGATTCACTGGCTGCAGGGGCGACAGGCCGACGCGCTGGACGCATCCAATCGGGCAATCGCGCTGGCAAGGCGACTCTGCCATCCGCTCTCGCTTGCGTTCGCCCTGACATTCGCTGGCTGGCACCGCGTCTTCTCGCGCGACGATGCAGGTGCACGCGAACTCAGCCGGGAACTGGTCGAGTTCTGCACTCACCAGAACATCACGATCTTCCTCGCCCACGGGCACATGATCGGCGCATGGCTCGATTGCGAGCAGAACAGGCTCGCTGCGGGTCTGCAGGGCATGCAATCGGCGCTGGACATCTTCCGACTCACTGGCGCGCAACACTTCCTGCCTTACTGGGAAGCGCACCAGGCCATGGTGCGCGCGATGGCGGGAGATGCATCCGGCGCGGAGGCACTCATGGAGTGCTGCATCGAGACCGCCAACCGTACCGGCGAACAATGGAGCCAAGCCGAACTCCACCGCTACCTCGGCCTTGTGCTGGAGCATGCTGGCCGGCCCTCCGCGGACGTCGAGGCGTGCTTCCTGCGTGCCGTCGAGGTGGCTCGCAGTCAGCATGCGGTCGCCTGGGAAGCTCGCGCGCGGCTCGACCTGGCGCGCCATCGGCTTGCGGCGGGCCGGCCGGGCGAAGCGCGCGCTGTCCTCGAGGAGCTTCGCGGGACGGTGCCCATGGATATTGACGTGACCTTCCCCGGCAGCATTGATGCATTGCTGGACGCCTGCCGGACTGGTGACCATCTTCACTCGCTGAGGCCTGAATTGATGGGCCTGTTCGCGTCGAACCAAATCTGAGCCGCAAAGGCATTCTGGGCGTTCCGCAGTTGCCTGCCGGCCGCCCGGTCGGCAGCATCGTCATTCGCTACATCAAATCCACGATGCGCAATATTGATTGCCCTCATGGAGTCTACGCATCTCGACTGCAGGAGCTGGCTGAACAGGTAGCGAGCAAAGGGCGGCACTCAGCCGGCGTTGTTGAACCCGCTCGTGATACGCCGGAACCGTCATATCGCCGACAGATCGAGTGTCCAGTGCGTATCCAGAAGATCGGCCAACGCGAATCTCGAACCTGACGACAGCAATGGGCCCGAAGGCGATGAGGGGGCAACCGCGGTTATTGAATCGCCGCGCGGGACGCTTTTGGCGGCGCCTGCTGTCGGATGCCTCGATCAGGTATGCGAGTGCGGGGGCTTGGCATGTTCATTGCAAAGCCGGCCGCCAGTGCTACCCACCGCTTTGGCCATTGCAGCGCATGAAGAAGTCGTAAATGCAATTGCCTACCACTTCGGAGATGAGCGGGTGGCGCAGATTTCGGGCTGGTCAACACGACTTCAATGGCTGCCCATGGCGCTCGATCGCCAATCGCGCATCAAACCCTCGTCGAGAACAGCGCGTGATGCGTCAAGATAAACAGCGTCCGCTTGTCCGCCCCGCCGAAGATCAGCTGCAGCGGCCGCGCCGGCACGTCGATCCGTCCGGTTTCCTTGCCATCCGGCCCGTAGATGAAGATCTGCCCGTTTGCCACATACACGCTCCCATCCGGCCCGACCGCCGCGCTTTCGCCGCCGCGGTCCGCCACCTTCTGTAGGTCGGCGATGGCGCCACCGGCGCCTACCAGCCCGCTGTAGGTGATGTTTTCCGAGCTGTTGGTGAACACGGCGCGCTGGCCGACTGCAGCGTAGACGAAGCCGTGCGTGTCCAGCGTGTGGGACCAGCGATAGCCCAGATGGTCGTGCGTGCCGTGGCGCGTCACGCGGAAGGCCGGGAGCACCAGCGAGTCGTCCGGCGAGACATATTCGAGTGCCTTCGGCTGGGCCACGTCGCGCACGAAGAGCTCATTGAGCGTCGTGAACTCCATCGTTTCGTAGTTCAGTTGGTCCCAGAACTCGCCGTTCCTCCAGAAGTTGGCGGGAATGGCAACGCGCGCGTTCGGATGCATGGCGGTCGCCGTCGGCGGAATCACGGTGATCGTGGCGCCCGGCACGTTGGGCTTCAGCGAGTACACGGTCGCTTCCTTGCCGGCGGACGACAGCACCACGAGGTTGTCGCTGCCGTCGACGGCCAGGTTGACCGGGTCGAGCGGGTAGCTGCTGACCATCTTCAGCCCTTCGCCCTGGGCGTAGCTGTAGATATTCTTGAACCAGCGGTCAATGAAGTACAGGCGGCCTTTGGAGTCAACTGCGGCGCCGGCGATCGAGTGGAAGCCGTCTTCCAGCTTGACCACTTTTGCCCGAGTCGGGGCGGCCGGGGCGCTGGTCTGCTTGCCGCTGTAGTCGAGCACAGAGAACATGCGCTCGCGCACTTCCAGCTGGTGCGTCACATCCGCGATCGCGTTCTCGTACGGGTACTTGGAGGCGCGCAGGTAGGCGGTGCAGCCGTTGTCGTCGCAGGTTGGGAAGCCCGATTCAGCGTTGACAGCCACGTTCCGGAAACGGATGTCGCTCGAATTCGTGATCTTGATGGCGGAGGGGGCGGGCTTGATCGAGCGCGTCACGCGGTAGCCGTGGTAGTTCGCGAACAGCAGGTGCTTCGAATTGCGGATGTCGAGCGAGACGGAGTCCATGCCGTCCCGGACTTCTTCCTCCGTCTGCGGTGCGTAGAACGACCAGTTCTCGACGCCGTCCAGCACGATCTCGTTGCGGATGTGGTGCTCTGCCGAGAGCTCATACACGCGGCCCGGCGTCTTTGTGTTCGTCACGTAAAAGCCCGCCTGCGCGTAGCCGCTCGGCGACCAGATGCCGGTGAAAGTGCCGCCGCCGCCGTCGGTCACCCAGATGCTTGGGTACTGGCGGTCCCACCAGGCGGTGGTGTCGAATTTGTCGGTCTTTTTGTACGGGTCGGCACGCGAGCCGTCGTACAGGCGCGTGCCGTGACCGCCCTGGATGCGGATGTCGTCCACGATGGAGCGCTCGCCGGCGCGCCACAGCAGGGCGACGGCGCGGCTGTTGACTTCACCGGTGGCCAAGCCAATGCCGGTGATGAAGGCGTCGCCGCCCTTGGCCGACTCCAGCAGCGCCTTTGGCGTGTCCGCGCCCTGGTACAGCGTGGAGCCGTTCGGAAGCATCAGCTGGGTCAGGCCCGGATGCAGGCCGATGAGGACCGTGTCGGGCTTCAGGCGGATCGTGTCGTTGACGGCATAGAAGCCCAGCGGCAGGTAGACCACGCGTCTGTCTTCGATGGCCTTCTGGATGGCGGCGGTGTCGTCGGTGGTGCCGTCGCCCTTGGCGCCAAAGCTGCGCACGTTGGCCCAGTCCGTCGTTGGCGGCAGGTCGCGCAGCACGCGCTCTTCCTTTGCCTTGCCCGCGCCGGCCGTCATATCGACGTGGGTGTCGAAGTGGCCGGGGGCGCCCAGGGTGTCGATCTTCAGGCCGTGGGTGAACTCGTTCACCTGGTAGCTCTCTCCCTTGCCCGCAACGTCTGTGCCGCTGTCGCGGAAGTGCGCGAACACGGGCGTGTTCTTCGCGCTTATCTTTTCGAAGCCGACCTGGGTGTAGACGTTGTTCTCGTTACTGATCACGACGCCCGCTTTCGAGACGTTCTCGAAACGTACGTTCGAGCCCCACAGCCAGTCGCCGTAGCCGCGGTCGATCTCGATGCCGATGGGCGTGTTGCGGATGTCCGCGTTGACGATCGTGAGGTTGGCTTCGTGTTCGCGCACGGCCGCGTCGCGCTGGCCGTCGAAGGTGGAATCCAGCAGCGTGAACGGCCAGGCCGGCGAGGTCTTCTCAGACAGGATGCCGTAGCGCCCGCCGTGGAAGTGCAGGTCGTACGCGTAGTTGCCGACCTGATAGACGCCGGCCAGGCCCGAGCCCATGCGGAAGTCGATGTGCGACAGGTTGGAGTGCTGAGCGGTGTGCATGCGCACGGCGGCGGCGGCCGGGTTGCCATCGCCGACTTCGAAGTCAACGTTCGACAGCACCGAATAGAACGTTGCCGAGTTGGCGTCTCGCACGGGTTTGGCACCTGCCGTGCCGGGGGCTGGCACGGCGCTTGGCACGGGCTGGGCCACGCCGCCGATGTTGTAGGTGTCGGTGCCCGTGAAGATCACCATGTTGGCCACCCCCTTCTGGAAGCCTGGCGTGTTCGCCGTCAGCACCAGCACCGGGCGGGTCTTGCCGATGCCGTACACGCGCACGGCAATCGGAATGACGATCGTGCGCGTGATGCGGTAGCGGCCCGAGGGCAGGAACGCGACGCCGCCCTTGTCCCTGTTGGCGGCGCTGTCGATGGCCTGCTGCAGCGCGTCGCTGTCGTCCGCGACGCCATCGCCTATCGCCTTCACGATGATCGCGCGCGGATCGTCCGGCATCGTCTGGTAGGCGGATACGGAAGCGGCCGCGGAGGCGGCAAAGGCACAACCGGCGGCGAACAGGGCGACAAGCGCGAAGGCATGCAGGCCGTTAGGACGGAATGTCATGGATAAGCCTCTGGGATGTGGACCAGCTTGGACTGCTCATGTAGAACTTGCCAAGCGCCGCCCATGCTGGGCGTAATGAACAAGCTCAGTTAACTCTGGCCGGGCGACGCTTCAGTGGTAGAACCACCGTAGCGGGGCGAGCACTGTCTGAGGGAACAGCACCATCAGAAACATCACCGCGAACTGGGCGGCCATGAAAGGCAGCACACCGCGCGTCACCTCGTCCATCTTCATTCGGCCCACGCCGGCCACCACGTTGAGGATGGTGCCAACGGGTGGCGTGACGAGGCCGATGGAGTTGTTGATGATGAACAGCACGCCGAAGTAGACCGGATCGATGCCAGCCGCCTTGATGAGCGGCATCAGCACGGGCGTGAGGATCAGGATGGTGGGCGTCATGTCCATGGCGGTGCCGACGACCATCACCAGCACCATGATGGCGGCCATCAGCAGCGTCGGGTTGTCAAGCAGCGGTTGCAGCAGGTCCACCATTTGCACCGGCAGGTTGGCCACCGTGACCAGCCAGGCCGAGACCATGGCTGATGCCACGAGAAACATGACGACCGCGGTGGTGCGAGCGGCGGTAATGAAGATGCGCACCAGCGCCTGCAGCCTGAGCTCGCGGTACAGCACGGTGCTGACGAACAGCGCATAGACCGCGGCGACAACGGCCGCTTCGGTGGGCGTGAACACGCCCATGCGCAGGCCCACGAGGATGAACACAGGCAACATCAGCGCCCACACGGACTCGCGGGCCGCGGTCCAGATTTCGGCGCGGGTCTTGCGGGGCGGCAGGGCGAGCTCCTCCCTGCGTCCTACCCACCACCACGTCAGCGCCAGGCCGATGCCGATCATGATGCCGGGCAGGATGCCCGCGATGAATAGCTTGCTGATGGACACGTTCGCAGCCACGCCAAAGATGACGAAGCCGATGCTCGGCGGGATGATCGGCCCGATGACGCCGGAGGCCGCGATCAGCCCACCGGAGACTTCCTTCTTGTGCCCGGCCTTGAGCATCATCGGCAGCAGCAGCGCCGTGAGGGCCGCGGCGTCGGCCACTGCGGAGCCCGAAAGCGCTGACAGCAGGCAGGCCGCGAGGATCACCACATAGCCCAGGCCGCCTTTGACGTGGCCGACGAGCGCGAGCGCAAAGTTGACGATGCGTTGCGACAGTCCGCCCACGTTCATGATCTCGCCGGCCAGCATGAAGAACGGCACCGCCAGCAGTGGGAAGCTGTCGGCCCCGTTGATGAAGTTCTGAGCCAGGATCTGCGCGTCGAACAGATCCAAATGCCACATCAGCGCCACGCCGCTGGCGAGCAAGGCATAGGCGATCGGAATACCCAGGGCCATCGCGCCCAGCAGACTGCCGAGAAAGATGAAAACGGTCATGTGCGGTGGCGGCTCGGGGTGTCTGAGCGGGCAGCGGGGGCGCCGGACTTTGACGCGTCGCTTCGGGCCAGCTCGGCCTGCAAAGCTTCGAGCTCGGCCTGCTCTTCGGATTCCTTCACCATGACGAGGTCACCTTCGCCGACGTTGCCGGTCAGCACGCGCACGAGCTGCAGCAGCAGCAGTACCCCGGCGCACAGCGAGAAGACCACGCCGGACGCATAGAAGATGGACATCGGTGCGCCCGTCACGGGCGCGGCCACGTCCATGTTGAGGGTGGCCTGCTGCCAGCTTCCGCTGAGAAACAGCCAGGTCATGTAGAGCATGAGCAGGTGGCCCATCACCAGGCACGCCTTCTTGCCTGCCACGGGCAGGCGCGACACGAGCATGTCGGTGCCCAGGTGAGCGCCGTCCTTCATGGCCACCACGGCGCCTAGGAAGCACAGCCACACGAAGAGCCATCGCGAGACTTCCTCGCTGACGGCGATGCCGGAGTTGAAGGCGTAGCGCAGGACGACGTTGCCGAACACCAGCACCACCATCACGGCCAGGGCCGCGGCGATCAGCAGGTCGATGGCGCGGCATATCCGCGCGATGGCGGTGTCGATCAAGCGGGTGTCTCCGTGGGTTGCGCGGCGGTCAAAGCTTCGTACCCTGCAGCAGGCCGCGTTCGGCGAGATTGCCGATGAAGGCGCGCAGGCCGAAGCGCCAGGGTGGCGCGGTCTCGGAATGCGTCACTTGGTTTTGCAGCGCGCCCAGCCAGCGGCTATGGATGGTGACCACGTCGCCCAGCTTGTGGGTGAAGCCGCCACCGGGTTCGTCGCGGTCTTCGGTGGGCGCGAACAGCGTGCCGAGGAACAGCATGAAACCGTCGGGGTATTGGTGGGCGGCCAGCGCCTGGGCGACGATGTCGGCCGGAGCGCGGCTGATGCTGGCCATGGTGTTCACGCCGCGCAGCGTGAAGCCGTCATCGCCCTGCACGTGCAGGTGCACGGTCTCGCTGCACACATCGTCTAGGCTGAACGTCCCGTCGAACAGGCGGATGAAGGGGCCGACGGCGCAAGAGGCGTTGTTGTCCTTCGCCTTGCCGAGCAGCAGCGCGCTGCGGCCTTCAATGTCGCGCAGGTTCACGTCGTTGCCCAGCGCTGCGCCGACGATGCGGCCGCGGCTGTTGACGGCGAGCACAACCTCGGGCTCGGGATTGTTCCAGGCGGAGTCAGCGCGGACGCCGATGTCCTGGCCGTGGCCCACGGCAGCCAGAACGGGCGCCTTGGTGAAAATCTCGGCGTCCGGGCCGATGCCCACCTCGAGATACTGTGACCATAGCTTCTTTTGCTGCAGCAGCGCCTTCAGCGCCTGGGCTTGCTCGGAGCCGGGGCGCATGTTGGCCAGGCTGTCGCCGAGCAGCGATGTGATTTCGCTGCGCAGGCCTTGAGCCCGGCCGGGGTCGCCGCCGGCCTGCTCCTCGATCACGCGTTCGATCAGGCTGGCGGCGAATGTGACACCCGCGGCCTTGACCACCTGCAAGTCGCAGGGCGCCAACAGCGAGGGCAGGGCGGCGTCGCGGTCATCGGCCTTGCTGTTGTCCAGAAGGCTGGCGACGGTGCAGAGGAACTCGCCCGGCACGGCACGTAACGCCTCGGCCGGGTCGTCCGCCTCGAGCAGTGTGCTGACGGTAGGGAAATGGCGGCTGACGTCGAACACGCCTTCACGGCGCAGCGTGACGACGGACGGGCCGCTTGGCGTGCCTGCGCGCCACACGCGCCCGACCAGCGTGCCCGACGTGCCGTCTTGAGGCAGCAAGGGATGATGGCCATCGGCGCGAACCGGCAGGGCCGCCGTCGTTGCAGTCATCTCAGATCCTCAGGCAAGATCAAACGGGTGTCGTGGACGCTCTTTGAGCGAGCGTTGCCTCGCCACAAACGGAACTACTTGGCGGCGCCGCGAACCTTGGCCAGCTCGGCGTTCATTTCGGCCGTGATGTCTTCGCCGAACTCTTTGCTGAACTTGGCCAGCACCGGTTGAAGCTTGGTGCGCATCTTGGCCTGCTCGGCTGCCGGCAGTTCTGTGATCTGCATGCCGGCTTTCTTGAGCTCGGTCAGGGCCGTTTCGGAGAACGCGCGGATGGTCTTGCGCTCGAACAGAGTGGCCTCGCGGGCGGCGTCTTGCACGGTCTTCTTCTCGTCCGTCGAGAGGCTGTCCCAAGTCTTCTTGGACATCAGCAGCACCCAGGCGCTGTACATGTGCCGCGACAGCACCATGTGCTTCTGCACTTCGTAGAACTTGCTGGACAGGATGGTGGCCGCCGGGTTTTCCTGGCCGTCCACGGCGGATTGCTCCATCGCCGTGTACAGCTCGGTGAACGGCATGGGGGTGGCGTTGGCGCCGAGGGTGTTGAAGGTGTCGAGGAACAGCGGGCTCTGGATGACACGCAGCTTCAGGCCAGTGATGTCCTCGGCGCGCTGCACCGGGCGGCGCGAGTTGGTGACGTGGCGGAAGCCGTTCTCCCAGAAGCCGAGGCCGATCAGGCCCTTGTCGGGAAGCGTGGCCAGCAGCTTCTGGCCGAAGGGACCGTCCAGCAACGCATCGGCTTCTTTTTCGTTGTTGAAGGTCAGCGGCAGGTTGATGACGCCGAACGGCTTGACGAGGGACACGAGGGTGGAGCTGTCCGGCACGGTCATCTCCAGCGTTCCGCCTCGCAGCGCGGAGGTCATGCTGATGTCGTTGCCCAGCGCGCCGCTGGCAAACACCCGCGCCGTCATCTTGCCGCCGCTCTTGGCTGCCAGTTGCTCGGCGAAGAATTTAAGCGCCTTGGCCTGCGGATGGTCCTCGCTCAGGCCGATGCCGACCTTGAACACGTGGGCTTTGATCTGCGCCGATGCGGGGCCGGCCAGGGCGGCCAGCAACATTGCGCCCAGGCCAAGTGATCTGAATTGCATGATGTCTCCAGCGTCGTAGGGAGTAGCGTGCGCGGCAACCATGCCGCGACCCGCGGCCCTCTGAGGGGGCTGACTCGACGCAGCCGAAGGCTAGGGGGGCCATCTGCTGAGGTCCACTGAATTTTTTGGAGAGAATCCATTCCAAATGGTGATGAGTCCAGACACGCCTGTTGGGAAACCCTTGGCCAACCCGCAGTTGTCGCGGCTGCGTTTTCGGCATCTGCAGTTCCTCGACATCCTGGGAAAGACGCGCAACCTGCGACTGACAGCCGAGCAGATGCACATCACCCAGCCGGCGGCCACCAAGGTGCTGATGGACATCGAGGCGATGCTGGAGTCGCGGCTGTTCGACCGCCTGGCGCGGGGCATGCGTCCGAACGAGCTGGGGCTGTTCACGCTGCGCTACGCGTATGCGGCCCTGGAAAGCCACCGCAAGTTCGTCGATGAGTTCAACACGCTGAAGGAAGGCGGGCACGGGCACTTGACGATCGGTGCGATCTCGGGATCGGCCGCACGCCTGCTGATCGCAGCGGTGGCCGAGCTGCAGCGCCTGCGACCGCTGCTCGTCGTAAAGGTGCTGGAACAGAGCAGCGACCAGCTCATCCTCTGGCTTGCCGAACGCAAGATCGACGTGATGGTGGGCCGGTTCACCGACGAATCGCAGCGCAGCCAATTCCAGTACGAGAAGCTCGCCGCCGAAGGGCTGCAGATCACAGCGGGCGCTCATCATCCGCTGCGCGGCGTGCAAGCGCCGGGGCTGCTAGAACTGTCGCGCTGGCCGTGGATCCTCTACCCACCCTCCACGGCTCTGCGAAAGGTGTCGGACGACATCTTCAACAGAACGGGTCTGTCTCTCACGTCGGGAGTCGTCGAAACGCCGTCCTTCCTGTTCGCGCTGGAGCTGATGCAGAGCACCGACATGCTGTCGCTGCAGCCTGCGGCGCTGGTGGACAAGTACGTGCGGCGCGGGTTGCTGACTCCCATCGCGGCGGAGCTGCCCGATCGCATGCCGGACTATGGGTTGATCACGCTGCAAGGCGAGCCGGCGAATACGGCGGTGCAGGCGTTCCGGGAGGTGATTCATTCGTTGGCGCGTCAGGCGGCGGATGGGGCGTAGCTGCACGCTTGCGCGTCAGCTCGAAGGAAATGCCGGGACGCGGCAGACAAGCGCTTCTGTAAGGCCCCAAAGGCGAGGTGAAGCACCGGTCTATGTTTCAATCGACGGAAGTGCATCTCTGATCTCTGACTTTTCCACCCGCGGCGGCGCCGCGATGAGAGGCTCCTCGTGCAGACACTCGACGACATGCGTGACCGCTGCCTTCTGACCGACGAGCAGCATGCCGAGATCGGCGCCTGGGTCAGCCAGGCCCGTACCCCCGAGGCCATCATGGCCATGCCCGAGGGGCTGTGGCGCACGCTGGAATTGGCGAGCGTCCTTATGGACGTGGACGCCGATCTGACGCGCGAGCCCTTCATGGCGAACTGTTAGTCCTCAGCTGCCACGCTGCGGCCCTATGCTTGATGGCCTGGCGGGCAGACGTTGCTGTCTAACCGAGCTTCGATGATTGACGGTTAGCGTCCGTTGGTTTCTGGCAATAATCCTGCATGCCATTGCGGCATCTTGAAGCTGGAGATGCTGCGATGGAGACAGCGGCGCGGCCGAACCAGCATGTCGAAGTGGATGACGAGGGTCAGGCCGACGTGGTGGACAGCGCCGATGAAGAGGCGCGCTGGGTCAAGAAGAGCAACGATGCCTTCTTCGGTTACCGCGGCTACAGCGCCGTGGACATCGAGGGCGGTTATGTCGAACACGTCGAAGTGCACCCGGCCAACCAGTCCGAGGTGAACAAGCTGCCGGGCATCGTCGACGCGCTCATCGAGCAAGGCATCCAGCCTGAAGGCGTGCTGGCCGACAAAGGCTATGCGAGCGCGGCCAACCGCGAGTACCTCCAGGCCAAGGGCATCGGTGACCTGATCCAGTTCAACGGCAGCCGGGGCCATCCGGTGCATCCGTTGCAGACCCAGATGAACCGGTCCATCGCCACGCTGCGCTACAAGGTTGAACAAGGCTTCGGCACGATGAAGCGGCGCTTCCACCTGAGCCGGGCGAGGTACTTCGGGGCGGCCAAGACGCAGGCGCAGATGGCCTGGGCGGCGCTCGGCGTGAACCTGCTCAAGGCGGTGAGGAAACTGCAAAGCGGGCGGCTGCAGCCGTATGCAGGGAGTAGGCCGTCCTGAGGGGCCAAAGGCCCCCGGGAAAGGGCTCGAAAGGCCTCAAAGATGACTTCCGCGCCTGGCAGAAGCTCTCGCCTGCACACCGGGAAGCCTTTGAGGGCATGACCGACATGTGGCGGGCCATTCCAGGCACAGAAGCTGCGCGGGCATTCGCGGAGGCCAGCGAGCGTGAGGAACGCAAGGCCAAGCGGTCCCGGAGCGGGCATGGCGGTGGGCTGGCGCAGCGTGTCTGGGTGTCCTGGCGACGGCCAGCGTCGTGATGGTGCAGGAGTGGCGTGAGCGCGATCTCTATGTCACGCCGATCGGTGAGCAGCGTTCTGTCATGCTGGCCTATGGCACGCGGATGCTGGTGAACACCGCCAGTCAAGCACGGATCGACTTCAGTTCGAAGCAGCGGACGGTGGAGGTCAGCGCGGGCGAAGCACTGTTCGAGGTTGCCAAGGACGCGTCGCGGCCGTTCGTGGTTGGCGTTGCAGGCAGCGAAGTCGTCGCGGTCGGCACGGTGTTCTCCGTTCGTTTCGAAGATGGTCCTCGGCAGGACGATGCACTCACCGTAAACCCTTGTGGAGGGCCAGGTAAACGTTCGTCCTACGGCAGGGGGGATAGCCTGCGGCCACAGGAGCCCGTCACGCTCAAGCCAGGGGACCGCTTGACACTTCAGTACGACGGCTGTCCGGCGTCGCCTGTCGTCGATACGAAAGTGGATTGCCCGAACATCGAGCGTGCTCTGGCCTGGCAGCGCCATGAGGCCTCATGCGATGCCACTCTGCTTTCCGATGCGATCGCCGAAGTCAACCGCTACAGCCGAACAGAAATCGCGATGTCCAGCGATGTGCAAGACACGAACTACCTCATCAGCGGGGCTTACCGCACCGGAGACAGCGCCGCTTTTGCCAATGCTGTCGCGACGTTGTACGGCCTGAAAGTCCGCGAAACAGACGGACGAATCGAACTCGAAATGATCCGATAGGGCAATCACGGGGCAAATTCCCTCTCGACAAACCCGTCTTCATGTTGTCACTCCGACGACAACAGGAAAGGGTACGGGATGCTCAAAGAGCCGAATGCCAAGAGCCGCCGACAGGCGTGCTGGCTCCCAATTCCGATCGCGATATCACTGCTCTTCGGCAGCGGGTGCGCCGAACTTCGATGTGACCCAGGCCGACTGGCGTGGGAGGTATGTCACGGCGCGGTTGACGCTGGACTGGTAGTCCGCTGATCGGTACTGCATCTCTGCAGTCCCTTTCCTCCCGTTACCTTGGCCACCTGCCGCTAGCGAGCAGGTGAGCCGCGCATTTAGCTGAGCAAATCATGCGATCTCTCCTCCTCGCGCCCGCGTGCGCATTGCTTTGGGCGGCGGCTGCCATGGCCGCTGCACAACCTGCCTCCGGCCCAACAGTCCGTGACATCGTCGAGTTCACCCGGCTTGTGCAGCCTGAGAGTGACGACCCCGAGGCGCTGCGGCAGCTTGTGTCACCGGATGGTCGCCGGGCTTTCATCGTCACACGGAAGGCCAATGTCTCAGCCGACAAGAACCGTTATGAGATCCAACTGCTCTCCCTGGATCCTGGCCGGCTCGCGGCAGGACGAGTGACCGCTCCCGAGACGGTGTTCAGCTTCGATGCTGAACAAGACGGCAACTACGCTGATCCAGCTTTGAAGCAGATCCGTTGGGTGAATGACCGTACGCTTGCCTTCTTGGGGCGGTTGAAGGATGGCGTCCGGCAAGCTTATCGACTGGATGTCCATTCGCGCGAGCTCAACCAGTTGACGCACGCGGCTACCCCCGTCGTCTCCTTTGCGCTCTCGAATGATATGCGGCGCATCGTCTTTGCCGCCCAGGTCGCTAACCCGCCCATGCAGGACGGAGCGCGCAGCATCGTCTATGGCAATCAACCGTTTTGGACGGTCAAGTGGGGTCAGCAAAGACTGATATCACAGCTGCGCAAGTACCAGTTCTACGTGGCGGATGTTGCGTCGACCGACGGCACCCTCGCGGCTAAGTTGCCCCGCCCGCTGGGCGAACCGTTCGTTGAGGCTAACGTTGCCAGCCCTGTCGCGGACATCTCGCCAGATGGCAGGTGGGCGGTCCTGCCGCGGTACGAGCGCGACCGAACGCTCGAGTGGAGCCGGCAGTACCCGCTGCTGGCAGAGTTTGTGACGAGGTTCGCAATGGCCACCACCGAGGATCCGTTGCGCTACTTCTCGGGAGCGAACGTCAGGACCGCCCGGCGGATGGTCGCTTGGCGGTTGGAAGACGCCATGCAGCAGACCATCGTCGACGCACCGGACGATGCGCTGCCGGCCGCGGGCCAGTTCCGGCAGGATCGCCTCTGGCAGGGGCAAGGGACGTCTTTGATCCTGGCGGGCACCCAACTCCCAATAGCGACTAAAGACACCTCGCCGGCGTCGTCGTACGTGATCGAGTATTGGCCAGATACAGATCGCTGGGTAAAGGTCGCGAAGTTGACCGGCAGGTTGCAGAGGATTTATTCCAGCCACGGCGGTGTCGTGGTTGTCGACGGTGGCGGCCGACGGTGGCTGCAGCGGATGGAAGGCAAAGGCTGGGAGGAGGTGGCAGCCCCTAATCCGAAGGCAGGTCGCGCGGAGGCCGCTTGGAGTTTGCAGCTTCAACAGACCCTGAACACTCCGCCCGACCTTTTCGCTAAAGGCACGGAAGGTCAAGCGGTGCGCCTCACCACGTTGAACCCCCAGTTCCACGCGGCTACCTGGGGAAACATGAAGCCCTATGCGTGGCGGGATAGCAAAGAGCGCGGCTGGATCGGCGGGCTGATGGGGCCGGAAGGTTTCGAGCGTCAAGGCAGGCTCCCGTTGGTGATCCAGACCTACTATTACGAGCCCGACAACTTCTATCTCGACGGCCCGAACGTGGGGGTCTCGCCCAGCGCCTATGCGGGTCGCGCATTTGTCCGCCATGGCATCCTGGTGCTCGGCATGGACTTTCGCCCGCAGACCGGCGCCGAACCGCCCACCGACAAAGTCATGCGCCTGCGCCAGTTCCAGGATGGCGTGCGCGCTGCGGTAAACGCGCTGGTCAAAGAGGGCCGCGTGGATCCCGATCGTGTCGGCATCATCGGCTGGAGCACGACGGGCGAGCAGGTCCTCAACTTGGTGACGTTCACCGATATTCCGATCCGCGCAGCGACCAGTGCAGATGGCGACATCAGCTCGCTCTTCGCCTATTCCATTGCCTACGGTGCCGAGCAATGGCAGCATATGGAGGCGACGAATCAGGGAGTCCCATTTGGCCCGGCGCGCGCCGAATGGATCCGCAATGATCCGGCCATGAACACGGAATGTGTGCGCGCTGCGTTGCGGCTTGAGGCGTACGGCGTGCCGGTCTATGGGAACTACGACATCTACACGCTGCTGCGGCGCCAATACAAGCCGGTGGAGATGGTCTTCATCCCGGGAGGGTTCCACATGCTTTCGACGCCAAGCGATCGCATGATCTCCTTGCAGGGCAACTTGGACTGGTTCCGCTACTGGCTGAAGGGCGAGAAGCGCACATCGCCGTCGCTGCCCGGAGAGACTGCGTCTTCGATACAAGGACAGTACGACGCATGGGACCAGATGGCGAAGATGAAGGCCGCGAACGACGAGAAACCCCTGTGTGCGCGCGTTGCGGAGCGCGGGCAGTCCTAGCCCGCGCCTTCGACTTGCTGGCGCCACAGCTGGGCGTAGAGTCCGCCCCTGGCCAGCAGGTCGACATGGCGACCACGTTCGTGAACCTGACCTTTGTCGAGCACGATGATCTCGTCCGCGTGCATGACCGTGGAGAGCCGATGAGCGATGACGATGGTTGTGCTTCCGGCAGTGACCTCCCGCAAGGCGGCCAGGATGGCAGCCTCTGTCTTGCTGTCCAGCATGGACGTTGGTTCGTCGAGTAGATAGATCTTGGGCTTCCTCAGCACTGCCCGGGCTATCGCCAACCGCTGTCGCTCTCCGCCCGAGAGTGTTTGTCCGCGATCGCCGAGCTGTGTGGCGTAGCCCTCCGGCAAGGCGTCGATGCTCCGGTGGATCTGTGCGTGATCTGCGGCTCGCTCGATATCCCGTTGCGACGCCTCCGGCCGACCCAAGGCAATGTTGCTTCGCACGGAGGCTTGCAGCAGTGCGGCGTCCTGCGGGACGAGGCCAAACAGGTTTCGAAGGTCCTCCTCTACTACCTGATACTGCCCAGGGAATTCCATCTGTTGTCGCTGCTGGCGAACGGCGACTCGGCCGCATCGCTCGGCAACGGGCTGTCGAACATGATTGCGAGGCGGGGTCGGCAGACCGATGGTGCGCGCGGTGCAGTTTTCAGAGATCGGTGCCAGGCACATTCGATAGACGATGTTCAGCTTCTGCGTGGCGAGGTTCGTATGCTGGCTTGGCGACCCGTTTCTCTGAAGTGCAGTCCCGTCCTGTCCAACTACGAATTTGCAGCGTTGAGGGCTATTTTGGGATTGAACGTGGGCGCCGTCACGGCGGTCACGATCGCCGAAATGGGCGGTCACGATGCCGAAACGGTCGGTCACGATGAGCCGAAATCGGCTGCCGGTCACGATGATCGAAATGACCGGTCACGATGCCGAAATCGGCGGTCACGTTGGGCCGAAATACGCAGGCATTTCAGTTTGCAGACCCGCTCACAAGGAGTTCTCATGTACGTCGCGACGGTGCAGCACGCCCTCGTCATGGGCCCGGTGACTTACGTGGACGGTAGCGGGCTACTGCAGCGAATTCCCATCGGCCCCTGCCTGGTCGAGCGCCAGGGAGAGCGGGCTATTCACATCACATGGGGTGCGCGCGGTTAAAGGTTTGCCAGCGGCGGGCGTACGGCGGATCAGGCGATTCTTGCGATTCCCATGGAAAAGATCGTTAGGGAAGCTATCGCGATCGCGACACACGCGAATGACGGCAGCACGAAATAGGTACGCAAACTCATGGGTGAGGCGCTCGACGGGCGTGACGAAGTCGATCATTCAGAGATTGCGTTCCGTGACGTCACCCAAGTTGATGAGAACCAACGTATTGCTGACTTGAACCTCGTCGTGCTTACTGTGCGAGGAACAAGGTATTCATCGGACCGACTGACCTGGCTTCTCCGAGCACCAGCGGCACCTGTGAACCCTTGATAGCACCGCCCAGGACCGCGTGCAAGTTGCCGGTGCCACACTCAGTCAGCCGTTCCGCCCAAACGGCATGTATGCGCGTCAGCGTGTCGCCGAAGATCGCGTAGCAGCGCATGTTGTGCTGCTAGGCTGAGCGGTAGACGATGCCAGCAAAGCCTCGGCCATGGCGCGTTGACAACAGGTCGCTTGCTCCGACGAGCAGCCGGTCGCCTTAGCCGAACCACTGGAAGCTTGCTGACTTGCCGGGCATATAGAAAAATTGCCGGAAGCTTGATTCCGTACAATTTTCTTAGTCTGTCGAAGAGGAATACCTGTGGTTCGGAGCGTTGGGTACGATTTTCTGGCGACCGCGCTCGACAGCGGAGCATTCCCGATAGCGCGTCCTGCGCAGACGGGGCCGGTCACCCGCGTGACCGAGCGCGCGGATGTTCTCTTAGTGCCGCCGGCGGTTGCTCCTGACGGCGACGATCCGCTGACACACCTCTTGTTTGCATTTAAGCACGAGGGGATGAATCTGCAGGCGGCCATCCTGGCTCTGAAGAAGATCCCTGCACAGTCAGTGGCTCTGGCCTTCCAAAGATCGCCCAGCAGTGGGTACGCCCGGGTGGCTTGCTATCTCTGGGAGATTGCCAACGGCCAACGACTGGGGGACCTCCCACCCGCGGTGGGGGCGTACGAGAAGCTCTTTGACGACGCCAGCTACGTTACCGACAGGGTGCAACGTGACACACGCTGGCGGGTGGACTTCAACGGCATCGGGTCACCCACGTACTGCATAACCGTCCGGCGCACGCCTGACGTGGTCGCGATGCTCGATGCCGATGTCCTTGGTCAGGTCGACAAGTTTGTTTCGGGCATCGACAAGGCCGTCTTGGACCGGGCTGTCCGCTGGGCGTACTTGAGCGAGACCGACAACAGTTACGCCATCGAGCGCGAAAAGCCGTCAGCGTCGAAGGCCGAAGCCTTCGCGAGCCTGCTCTCAAGGGCGCATGATGCTGAGGTCATCAGCGAGGCCTACTTGGTGGCGTTGCAGAACCTGGCCGTCAGCAACCCGCTGGATCGGGCCGACGGGTTTCGAGATGAGCAGAACCGCCTGCGCAATGAAATGCGAGGTGCGCTTGGCGTCACATATCTTCCCCCGTCTCCGGAACTCTTGCGGCCGGTGATGGATGCAGTGATGGCCCTCTGCAACGACCGCGACAGTAAGGTCAATGCGTTGGTGCGAGGCAGTCTCGCAAGCTTTGCCTTCGTCTTTGCCCATCCGTTCATGGATGGCAATGGCCGGCTCTCCCGCTTCCTGTTCCATAAGGTGGCTTGCGCAGATCCACGGTTGGCGAATGGGCTGGTGCTGCCCGTATCCGTGGCTATGAAGCGTAACGAGCGGGAGTACCTGGCCGCGCTGCAGTCGTTCTCGAAACCCTCGCGGGCCTTCTGGGACGTCACCTTCATCTCAGATGACCAGATCTATCAGGATTTCCGTGGGCAGCCCGAGATCTATCGCTACTGGGATGCGACCGCTTGCGTGGAGTTTGGACTCCGCATGGCAGATGAAGCGCTACAGCGCGACCTTCGTCAGGAGTTGGATTTCCTGCACCGGTTCGACTTGGTCTATCACGCCATCAATGACGCGGTCGACATGAATAACAACGACTTGGTGCTCGTGGCCAGGACGATCGCTGAGACGGGCGAACTGTCTAACAACCGCACTAAACAGCTGATTGCCAAGGGACACCATCCGGACCTTATTCGGACCGCCGTTGACGCTGCGCTGGGGGCGCTCACGGACATGGACGACGTATGACCCAGTTTGTGCTCCGCACGCCCGAGCAACTCACTGGACCAAAGATGCTCTCTGGAAGGGGTGCTTCAGGAGGCTTGATGCCGCCGCGAACTTTTACAAGAGGCGTCGACCATCAGGCGAATGGTCCCCTGAAGTCCCTGGCTTTCCCCTGAAAGCCCGCTGCCTGTATGCCCCTGAAGGGAAATCCGGGACCGACAAAGACAAACGGCTTAGCTGCCGAAGCTGCTAAGCCGCTGATCTATAACGAAAAAAATGGTCGGGACGGCGGGATTCGAACTCGCGACCCCTTGCACCCCATGCAAGTGCGCTACCAGGCTGCGCTACGCCCCGACTGAGCCAATTAGTATAACCGAGGTTTCGGCTCCTGCGGTCGAATTCAGCCGAGAAGGCTGGCTCGAATCGCCAGCAGTTCGGCCCGCACCTGCTCCAGTGACGTGACAGGTTCGACGGCGCGCAGCGTTAGCGACGCCTCGGCGGCCTTGAGCGGTTGCGCGTGAGATGCAGCTGGGCGCGGGGCAGAGGCGTGCGCGAACTCCGCGGGCACCTCGATGTCGTCGTCGTCCAGAACGTCACCAACGTCTTCCGGTGCGTGTGCCACGCCGGCTTCATCCCGGAAGTTCTGCGCCGCGGCCGGCGGCAGGCCCTCGCTGAGCTGGTTGCGAGCGCCGCTGATCGTGAAGCCCTGGTCGTAGAGCAGGTCGCGGATGCGGCGGATCAGCAGCACTTCGTGATGCTGGTAGTAGCGCCGGTTGCCGCGCCGCTTCATCGGCTTGAGTTGCGTGAACTCCTGCTCCCAGTAGCGCAGCACGTAGGGCTTCACGCCGCACAGCTCGCTGACTTCGCCGATCGTGAAGTAGCGTTTGGCGGGGATGGCGGGAAGCGCCTTTTCCATTGCAAATCAAGGGGTTCGAGAGGGGAGGGCAGACTCTACTCGAAGTCTTCCCCGGCAGGGGCATCGCCTTGTACCTGACCCTTCAGCTTGTGGCTGGCGTGGAAGGTCACGACGTTGCGCGCCTTGATGGGAATGGATTCGCCGGTGCGCGGGTTGCGCCCCGGGCGCGGTGCCTTGCGGCGGATGTTGAAGTTGCCGAAGCCCGAGAGCTTCACATCCTGGCCCTTGACGAGGCTGTCGTGGAGGATGTCGAAGAAGGCCTCGACCATGTCCTTGGACTCGCGCTTGTTCAGGCCCAGCTTGTCGAACAGCAGCTCGGCCAGCTCGGCTTTCGTCAGCGTGGGTGTTTCGAGGCTGCCGATGACGACGGCGGCCGCGTCCTTCTTGATGTCGTGGGCGTCCATGGGTTCTCCGGTCAGCCGCGCAGGCGTGCGCCGAGCTGCTGGGCAGCGGCGGCGACGACGGCCGCCACGGCAGCGTCGACGCGCTCGTCGGTCAGTGTGGCCTCGTCGTCGAGCAGCTCCAGGCGCACGGCTAGGCTGCGCTCGTCCGGCTGAAGGTCGGTGGTCGAGCCCGTGGCAGGCTTGAAGACGTCGAACAGCCGCGCGGAGCGGAGCAAGGCGCCACCGGCTGTAGTGATCGTGGTCATCAGCGCGTCGTGCGTCGTGCTGTCCTTAACGACCAGGGCCAGGTCGCGTTGCACGGCCTGCTGGCGTGGCAGTGGCTGGCCATGCGGCAGCGTGCGGCCGAGCGCGGCGTCAAGGTCGAGTTCGAACATGACCGGTGCGCCGCCGCTGATCTCGTAGGCTTGACGCCAGCGCGGGTGCAGTTCGCCGATGACGCCGATAGGCGCGCCGTTCAGGCTCACCCGCGCGCTGCGGCCCGGATGCAGCGCCGGGTGCCCGGCGGCTTCGAAGCTCAGCGCCTGCGGCGCGAACAAGGCTTCCAGGTCGCCCTTGACGTCGAAGAAATCGACGGCGCGGTCCTTCTGGCTCCATTGCTGCTGGTCGGCCGGCCCCCAGGCCAGACCGCCCAGGCGCAGCGGCTGCTCGGTGCCGGAGACCGACAGCGGGCCGTTGGCCACCGAGGCGTCGCGCTTGAACACGCGACCCAGTTCGAACACGCGCACACGCGTCGCACGGCGGGCCTGGTTGTGGCGCAGTACCTGCACGAGGCTGCCGATCAGGCTGGTGCGCATCACCGACAGCGGCGCGGCGATCGGATTGAGTAGTTTGATGGGATTCGTCTCGCCGGCCAGCTCGCGCTCCCAGCGCTCTTCGACGAAGCTGAAGTTGATCGTTTCGAAATAGTCGCGCGCAGCAACGGCGCGGCGCAGCGCATGCGTGGACTGGCGCGACTCCGAGCGCACGCGGCCGACGATGGGCGCCAGCGGCGCCGTGGACGGCAGCGTCGGGTAGCCCAGGACGCGGATGACTTCCTCGATGAGGTCTTCTTCGATCTGCAGGTCGAAGCGCCAGCTCGGCGGGGACACCGTGATGACGCCGTCAGCAGCGTTGAACGGCAGGCCCAGGCGCGTGAAGACGCGCTCGCAGTCGGCCTGCGTGACCGGCATGCCGATGACCTTGGCGGCGCGGGCGACGCGTAGCGCGACCGGCTTGCGGGCCGGCACGTTGGGCGACTGGTCGTCCATCGGACCGATCTTCGTGTCCGCCGTGCCGCAGATGTCGAGGATGAGCTGCGTGATGCGCTCGATGTGCTCGACGGTCTGGGCCGGATCGACGCCGCGCTCGAAGCGGTGGCCGGCGTCGGTCGAGAAGTTATAGCGGCGGCCTCGGCCCATGACGGCCTCGGGCCACCAGAAGGCGGCTTCGACGTAGACGTTTTTCGTGTCGTCGGACACTGCGGTGTGGTCGCCGCCCATGATCCCGGCGAGTGATTCGACCTCTCGCGCATCGGCGATGACGCCGACCTTCTCATCCACGGTGATGGTGTTGCCGTTGAGGAGCTTGAGCTGCTCGCCGGCCCGACCCCAGCGCACGACCAGCTCGCCGCTGATCTTGTCGAGGTCGAAGATGTGCGACGGACGGCCGTACTCGAACATGACGTAGTTCGAGATGTCGACCAGCGCCGTCACCGAACGCTGACCGCAGCGTTCCAGGCGCTGAACCATCCAGGCCGGCGTCTTGGCCCGGGTGTCGATGCCTTTGACGATCCGGCCCGAGAAGCGGCCGCAGAGATCGGTCGCCTCGATATGCGCAGTCAGCTTGTCATCGATGCTCGGCTTGACCGGCGGGAACTCGCCCTTCAGCAGCGGCGCGCCGGTCAGCGCGGCGACTTCGCGGGCGATGCCATAGACGCTCAGGCAGTGGCCCAGATTCGGCGTGAGCTTGAGTGTGAAGAGGGTGTCATCTAGCGCGAGATGCTGGCGGATGTCCTGGCCGATGACGGCGTCGGCCGGCAGCTCCAGCAGCCCGCCATGGTCTTCGCTGAGCTTGAGCTCGCGGGCCGAGCACAGCATGCCGAAGCTCTCGACGCCGCGCAGCTTGCCGACGCCGATCTTGAAGGCCTTGCCGTCTTCACTAGGCGGCAGCTCGGCACCGACGGTGGCCAGCGGCACCTTGATGCCGACGCGGGCGTTCGGTGCGCCGCAGACGATCTGCAGCGGTTCCGCGCCACCGGCGTTGACCTTGCACACGCGCAGCTTGTCAGCGTTTGGGTGCTGCTCGGCTTCGAGGATTTCAGCAACGACGATGCCGTGGAAGGGCGGCGCGACGGGACGCAGCTCTTCGACTTCCATGCCGGACATGGTCAGCAGCTCGGCCAGCTGTTGGGTGTTGAGCGGCGGATTGCAGAACTCGCGCAGCCAGGACTCGGGGAATTGCATAGCTCTTCTGAATTACTTGAACTGCGAGAGGAAACGGAGGTCGCCGTCGAAGAAGGCGCGCAGGTCGTTGACGCCATAGCGCAGCATGGCCAGGCGGTCGATGCCCGAGCCGAAGGCGAAGCCGATGTAGCGCTCGGGATCCAGGCCCATGTTGCGTATGACCTCCGGGTGCACCTGACCCGAGCCGGAGACTTCCAGCCAGCGGCCCTTCAGCGGGCCGCTCTCGAACATGATGTCGATCTCGGCGCTGGGCTCTGTGAACGGGAAGTAGCTGGGCCGGAAGCGCAACTGCAGCTGGTCGGTCTCGAAGAAGGCGGTAATGAAGTTCAGGTAGACCGCCTTCAGGTCCTTGAACGAAATGTTCTCGCCGACCCACAGGCCTTCGACCTGGTGAAACATCGGCGAGTGGGTCGCGTCGCTGTCGACGCGGTAGGTGCGGCCCGGCGCGATGACACGGATTTCCGGCATCGTGTCTTGACCCGCAAAGCGCTTGGCGTGCGCCTGGGCGTAGCGGATCTGCATCGGGCTGGTGTGCGGGCGCAGGTTCAGCCAACTGCCGTTCTCGTCCTTCATGTCGACGTAGAACGTGTCCTGCATCGAGCGGGCCGGGTGGTTCTCGGGGTTGTTCAGCGCCGAGAAGCTGTACCAGTCGGTCTCGATCTCGGGGCCGTCGGCCACGTCAAAGCCCATGGAGCCGAAGATGGCTTCGATGCGCTCCATCGCGCGCGTGATCGGGTGCAGGCCGCCGGTGCCGCGGCTGCGGCCGGGCAGGGTCACGTCCAGCGCTTCTGCCTTCAGCTGCTTCTCCAGCTCGGCGGCGGCCAGCGCGTCGCGGCGGGCGGTGAGGGCGGCTTCGATACCGACCTTGAGCTGGTTGATCTCGGCGCCGCGGGTCTTCTTCTCCTCGATGCTGAGCGCACCCAGGCCCTTCATCAGTTCGGTCACACGGCCGGACTTGCCGATGTACTTGGCCTTGGCGTTTTCCAGCTCGGCAGGCGTTGGGGCGGCGGCGAAGTCCGCTTTGGCGGACTCCAGCAATGCGTCGAGATCAGACATTCGGAATTCGGAATGAGAAAGGGCCGACCCTGGTGGGCCGGCCCTGAAAGTTGCGTGCTCCGACGTGAGCCGGAGCGGGTCGCAATCAGGCGAGCGCGGCCTTCACCTTGGCGAAGATGCTGGCGAAACCAGCCGGGTCGTTGACGGCCAGATCGGCGAGGACCTTGCGGTCGATCTCAATCTGCGCCTTCTTCAGACCCGCCACGAACTTGCTGTAGGACAGGCCCAGGCCACGCGAGGCGGCGTTGATACGGGCGATCCACAGCTGACGGAACACGCGCTTCTTGGTGCGGCGGTCACGGTAGGCGTATTGGCCCGCCTTCATCACCGCCTGCTTGGCGATGCGGAAGACGTTCTTACGACGACCGCGGAAGCCCTTGGCCAGGGCCAGGACCTTCTTGTGACGGGCGCGAGCGGTAACACCACGTTTGACGCGAGGCATATGTTTCTCCTTCTAGTCTTGGTGGATTACAGGCCGGCGAAAGGCAACATCTGAGCCATGTGGCCCATGTTGGTTTCGTGCACGTTCACGGCGCCGCGCAGCTGACGCTTGTTCTTCGTGGTCTTCTTGGTCAGGATGTGGCGCTTGAACGCCTGACCGCGCTTGACGGTGCCACCCGGACGAACGCGAAAACGCTTTTTCGCGCTGCTCTTGGTCTTCATCTTGGGCATGTGAATGCTCCTTTTAAGTATGTCCCTGGGGCGGTGCCGGAGACTCCGACACACTTGTTGGCCTCAGGAGACTTGTGAACCGGCAGGCGACCAAACCCACCGGTTGAACTCTGTCGATCTCAGCGCTTTTTCGGCGCCAGGACCATGATCATCTGCCGACCTTCGAGCTTCGGCATGTTCTCGACCACCGCCACGTCGGCCAGTTCGTCGCGGATCCGCTCCAGCAGGCGCATGCCGATGTCCTGGTGCGTGATCTCGCGGCCCCGGTAGCGCAGCGTGACCTTGCCCTTGTCGCCGTCTTCGGCGATGAAGCGGCGCAGGTTGCGCATCTTGATCTGGTAGTCGCCTTCGTCCGTGCCCGGGCGGAACTTGACTTCCTTGATTTCGATGACCTTCTGCTTGGCCTTCGCCTCGGCAGCGCGCTTCTGCTCGATGTACTTGAACTTCCCGTAGTCCATCAGCCGGCAGACCGGCGGATTGGCGGTGGGGGAAATCTCGACCAGGTCCACGTCCAGGTCGCCCGCCATGCGCAGGGCTTCCTGGATGCTGACGATCCCGATGGGTTCATTCTCGGGGCCGTTCAGGCGGACTTCGGGAGCCATGATTTCGCGGTTCAGGCGGTGCTTGCGCTCCGGAATCGCGCGACGGTCGGCAAACGTAGCGATGGTGTGGACCTTTCAACGGGCCCCAAGGCGAGGGGCCCAAACAAAACAAATCGCGCCCGGACGGCTCTTTCAGACCTTGTTGGTGATGTCTGCGGAGATCCTGGCGAGGAAGTCCTGCAGGGGCATCACGCCGAGATCCTGGTTGCCACGGGCGCGGACCGCAACGCTGCCATTCGCCTTCTCCTTGTCACCGACGACGAGGATGTAAGGCAGCTTTTGCATGGAATGCTGGCGGATTTTATAGGTGATCTTCTCGTTGCGCAAATCGGCCTGGGCCCTAAGCCCTTGTTTTTGCAGCGATTTCACAATTTCGGACACGTAATCGGCCTGCGCATCCGTAATGTTGGCGACGACGACCTGCGTCGGCGCCAGCCAAGTGGGCAGCGCGCCGGCATGTTGCTCGATCAGGATGCCGATGAAACGCTCCAGGCTGCCGACGATGGCGCGGTGCAGCATCAGCGGGCGCTTGTGTTCGCCGTCCTCGTCGACGAAGGCGGCGTCCAGCCGTTCCGGCAGGTTGGGATCGACCTGGATCGTGCCGCACTGCCACTCGCGGCCCAGCGCGTCCTTCAGCGTGTACTCGATCTTGGGGCCGTAGAAGGCGCCCTCGCCCGGCAGGTAGGTGAAGTCGCAGCCCGAGGCGCGCAGGCCTTCGGCCAGCGCATGCTCGGCCTTGTCCCAGCTCTCTTCGGTGCCGATGCGCTTTTCCGGGCGCGTCGACAGCTTGTAGATGATCTCGTTGAAGCCGAAGTCCTTGTAGACCTTCTGCAGCAGTGCCGTGAAGGCCGTGACCTCGCCCTGGATCTGGTCTTCCGTGCAGAAGATGTGGCCGTCGTCCTGGGTGAAGCCGCGCACTCGCATGATGCCGTGCAGCCCCCCCGTCGGCTCGTTGCGGTGGCACTGGCCGAACTCGCCGTAGCGCAGCGGCAGGTCACGATAGCTCTTCACCCCCTGCTTGAAGATCAGGATGTGGCCGGGGCAGTTCATCGGCTTCAGCGCGTACTCGCGCTTCTCCGACTCCGTCGTGAACATGTTCTCGCGGTACTTGTCCCAGTGGCCGGTGGCTTCCCACAGCGACTTGTCCAGCAACTGCGGACCCTTGACCTCCTGGTAGCCGTTCTCGCGGTAGACGCGGCGCATGTACTGCTCCACCTCTTGCCACACCGTCCAGCCCTTGGGGTGCCAGAAGACGACGCCCGGCGCGTGTTCGTCGATGTGGAACAGGTCCAGTTCCTTGCCGAGCTTGCGGTGGTCGCGCTTCTCAGCCTCCTCCAGCATCGTCAGGTACTTCTGCAGGTCGTCCTTCGTCGCCCAGGCCGTGCCATAGACGCGCTGCAGCATCTCGTTGCGGTGGTCGCCGCGCCAGTAGGCGCCGGCCACCTTCATCAGCTTGAAGTGCTTGAGCTTGCCAGTGCTCGGCACGTGCGGGCCGCGGCACAGATCTTCGAACTTGCCCTCGGCGTACAGCGATACGTCTTCGCCCGCCGGAATGCTGCCGATGATCTCCGCCTTGTAGTTCTCGCCGATGGCCTTGAAGTGCGCCACGGCTTCGTCGCGCGGCAGCACGCGGCGGACGACTTTCTCGTCCTTCTTGACCAGTTCGGTCATCTTGGACTCGATGGCCGCCAGGTCCTCCGGCGTGAAGGGGCGCTTGTACGCGAAGTCGTAATAGAAGCCGTTCTCGATGACCGGACCGATGGTGACCTGGGCGTCCGGGTAGAGCTCCTTGACGGCGTAGGCCAGCAGGTGGGCCGTCGAGTGGCGGATCAGCTCCAGGCCGTCGGCGTCCTTGTCGGTGACGATGGACAGCTGGGCGTCCTTGTCGATGACGTGGGACAGGTCGACGAGCCTGCCGTCCACCTTGCCGCCCAGTGCGGCCTTGGCCAGGCCGGTGCCGATGCTGGCGGCCACATCGCCGACCGTCAGCGCGGCGGGGTACTCACGGCGGGAGCCGTCGGGGAGTTGAATGGAAATCATGGGATGCTCCGATCAGGGGCAGAAATGAAAAAGCGCGGCCTGGTGCCGCGCTTTGTTCGTGCCCTTGAGGGGCGAGAAGACGTGACGTGCCGCGGCCGACTAGTTACCGGTGAAGGTGGTGGTCGTAGTTCGCGGTGTCATAACCAGGGTGCCTTTCTCGCTCTTGTGAGGGGAGGGAACCGTGATTCTAAAGCGGCAGCGCCTGGACAGTGTCGCGCGCGGTCAACGCAGCGAATTCATCGGCGAGGCGCTGGCTTTCGCTCACCGCGATGCGCCAGCGGCGCCGGCGCTCGTCGGCATCCAGCGCCATGAAGTCGTTGCGGTCCGGCAGCTTGGCGCCCGGCAGGCAGGCGATCCACGCCGGTGACGGGCGCAGCAGCACGACGTTGTCGAGGAAGGCGGTGGCGCGATGGCGGTGCTTGAGCGCCTTGTCCAGCCAGCCGGGCACCACCTGGCGCTGGAAATGCGGATACAGCACCAGGGGCGCGCCCGAAGCCTGCAGCGAGCGGTAGTCCAAGTGCAGGTGGTAGTCGGTAATGCCGCCGTCCCAGTAGGCGCCGCGTGGCGCACCGGGCAGGTCCTGCTGAGCCCGCAGCCAGAACGGGATGGAGCAGCTGGCCAGCAGGGCGCCGCGCAGGTTGGCGCCCGACAGATGCACCTCGCGCGTCGTGAAGTCGTTGAGCTTCAGCGGCAGGCGGTCGCGCGGGTCGGAGAAGATGACGCGTTCGAGGAACCGGCCCAGCAGCGGGCGCGACACCGCGTTGGCCGCGAACGCGCCGAGGTAGCCCAGCGGAGTGCGAAGCCGGCCTTCGCGTGCCAGCAGGCCCAGCCCCCGGTTTTGCCCTCGCGACGTCACGACGTGCAGCCGGTAGCGCGGGTGTGCCAGCACGTCGGCCTCGCGGCCTTCGAAGATCTCGGCCAGGATTTCTCCGAAGCGCTGGCTGACGCCCTCGGGCCGCGGGCGCTTCTCGCCGGGCAGCACGTCGTATTCCTGCGTCACGTAGGCCTCGGCCATCGTGTTGAACGCGGCGGCGACTTCCCGATGAGCCAGCGCCGCGGTGGCCATGCGCCAGGCGCCGATGCTGGCGCCGACGAGGTGTACGGGGTGGTGGCTCTGCACCAGCCAGTCGCCGAAGATGAAGCGGTCCAGGCCGTTGAGGATCAGCCCCTTGGGGCCACCGGCCGCGGCCGGGATGAGGCCGACATCCTCGGCGCGCAGGCCGCGCTCGGCCAGGCGGGCCCGGGCGACCGGGCCGGCGTGGACCTGCAGCGCACCCGCCACAGGCCTCAGAACTTGTGTTCCCAGTTCACCGCCCACCACGGCACTGGCTGGCGCTCGCTGAGGTTGTAGTCCGGCGAATTGGCGATGACGACGCGCGTGCCCTGCTTGGGCTGGAACAGGCCGTTGACGCTGACGCGCACGCTGTCTTCCTTGCTCAGCTGCATCGCGGCGAATGCGTCCAGCGAGCGGGCGGCCAGTGAGGTCTGCGACTGGATGAGGCTTTGCTGCACGTCGAACTCGGGCGCGATCTGTGCGCTGAAGCCCATGTTGATCGGCAGGCTCTTGAGCCGGTAGTCGGCCCCGAAGTTCAGCTGCCAGGGCTGCTGGCCTTCCAGCCGGTTGTCCGGCCCGGGAATGTCCGCCACCTTGGAGCGGTAGACGTTCAACGACGCGCGCAGGTTTAGCGCGGTGGCGACGTCGAACAGGCTGGGGAAGAGCTCGCCGGCGCGGCCCTTGACCTCCAGCTCAAGCCCCTGCGTCGTCGCCTTGCTGAGGTTGACCTGCGTGATGACGTAGCGCTGCGTGTCGGCCCACGGCACGGCCATCAGGCGCGGCTGGTCGGTACGGATCAGGTCGGTGATGCGGCGCTGGAACACGCCCACGGAGAACAGCCCGCCAGCCGGCAGGTAGGTTTCCCAGGCGACGTCCAGGCCCGTGGCCAGTTCGGGCTTGAGCTGCGGGTTGCCGACGCGGTCGGGGCCGAGCACGGTGTTGACGCGCGCGTTCGGGCCGCGGACGTCATAGTCCGTGTTGACCGTCGGGCGGGCGATGAGCTGCTGCACGTCGGCGGCCTTGTAGCTGCGCGTCAGGCTGGCGCGGATCAGGTCGCGGCCCTTGGGGTCGGGCTTGTAGTTCACGTGCAGCAGCGGCGTGGTGACTTTGCTTGTGCTGTCGAAATTGCTACCGTCGCCGTTGCTGGCCGTCTTGATCTGCTCGTGGCGCACGCCCGCGTAGGCCGACCACTGGTTGTTGATCTCCCACTCGTCCTGCACATAAATCGCCGAGCGCGTGATGGTTGCGTTGAACGGCTGGCCTTCCACGCCGGGCAGCAGGTCTTCGAGCTTGGGATTGGATTGGCTGTAGTCCAGCTGCTGCGTGCCGCGGGTTTCGTCACGCGTGCGCCGCTCCAGCTCGCCGCCGGTCGTGATCGTGTGCGACTCGCCGGCGTATTGGCTGTACTTGCCCGACAGCGTCGCGTTGCGGTTGCGGTTGTGGCCCGACGTGAAGCGGTCGATGGCCGGCGTGCCGTCCGTGTTGCGACCGTAGAAGTCGGAGTTGAAGTCGGCGCCGCCGCTGCCCACGCCAGCCCGCAGCTCGATGCGGCGGTCCTCGTCGAAGCGGTTGTTGTATTGCACGTTCAGCCGTTGCGCCGAGAAGGTGCCGCGGTTGCGGCTCGTGTCGCGCAGGCTCGGTGGCACGACGCTGCTGGCGTCGGAGGCCAGCACCTCGGTGTTGTTCCAGCCCTCGTTGCGGAAGCGGTTCTGCACGAAGAAGCCCTGCAGCGTCAGCGATTCGTCGTCGTTGAGCTTCCAGTTCAGGCGCGGCGACATGTTGAAGCCCCGGCCGAAGCCGCGGTCGCGTCCTTCGGACTTCAGGTGGGTGTGGCCGCTGTCGCGCACGCGTTCGCTGTCGGTCTCGTTGACGTTGTTCCATTGGTAGAACGAGATCGGCAGCACGAAGCCCAGGCCGCCGACAACGCGATCGCCGTAGGTGAAGCCGGCGTTGATCACCGGCTTCTCGCTGGCGTAGGCCAGGCCCAGGCGCATGTCCTTCTGCACGACGCGCGGCGCGTCCTTCAGGATGATGTTCAGCGTGCCCGCGATGGCCTGGGCACTCTGGTCGGCCGTCGGGGCCTTGGTCACCTCCAGGCGCTCGACCTGCGCTGGGTTCAGGTTGTCCAGGCTGAACCCGGGGGGCGCCGGTTCACCGTTGACGAGGATCTGCGTGTAGGCGCCGCCCAGGCCGCGCATGCGCAGCTGACCGCCCGAGACGTTGATGCCGGGCAGGCGCTTCAGCACATCGGAGAGTTGCGAGTCACCGTACTTGTCGAGTTCGTCACGACCGTACAACTGCTTGGCCACGGGCTCGCGACGACGCAGGTCGGTCTCGGTCTGCTGGCGTGTGACGGACACGCGCTCCAGTTGCTGGTTGCCGGGCATGGGGGTGGCAGGCTGGGCGCGGTCGACCTCCTGCTGGGCCAGGACGAGGGCGGGGCACAGCAGCAGCAGCGAGGCGAGGGCGGGTGTTTTCAACAAGAAGGACTCCGAAGGTTCGTGGCGGCGCACGTTGCAGCCAGCGCGTGGCACGCGCCTCGGCCGGACTGCAAGCCCGGATGGCTTGCAGTGATCAATCCGACGCAACGGCCGAGGCGTTCCGCATGTTGACAGTACCGCTTGCCGATGACAAAGGTCAGCGTTTGAGCTTGGCGAAGGCTGCAGCCATCGCGTTGCCGCCGGCGGGCTGGGCGTCGCGCGAGCCACCGCCCTGGCGCTCGTGGCGTGCGGCTGGGCGGAAGGCGTTGTCCTGCTTCGGGCCGCGTGGCGCCTGCGCGTCCAGCTTCATCGTCAGCGAGATGCGCTGGCGGGCCAGGTCCACCTCCAGCACCTTGACCTTGACGATGTCGCCCGTCTTGACGATCTCGCGGGCATCGTTGACGAACTTGTTGGAGAGCTGGCTGACGTGGATCAGCCCATCCTGGTGCACGCCCAGGTCCACGAAGGCGCCAAACTGCGCCACGTTGCTGACCGTGCCTTCCAGCACCATGCCGGGCTGCAGGTCCTTCACGTCCTCGACGCCATCATTGAAGCGGGCGACCTTGAAGTCCGGGCGCGGGTCACGGCCGGGCTTTTCCAGCTCGGCCAGTACGTCCTTGACGGTAATGAGACCAAAGGTCTCGTCGGCCAGCAGCTCGGGCTTGAGCGCGCGTAGCACCTCGCTGCGGCCGATGACCTCCTCGGCCGGGCGCTTCAGCAGGCCCAGTGCCTTCTGGACGAGCGGGTAGGTCTCGGGGTGGACGCCGGAGAAGTCCAGCGGGTTGTCGCCGCCGCGGATGCGCAAGAAGCCAGCCGACTGCTCGAAGGTCTTGGGGCCCAGGCCCGTCACGTCCAGCAGCTGTTGGCGGTTGCGGAACGCGCCGTTGGCGTCACGCCAGCGCACGATGCTGGCGGCGACCGATGCGGACAGGCCGGACACGCGGGCCAGCAACGCCTGCGAGGCGGTGTTCAGGTCCACGCCGACCTTGTTCACGCAGTCCTCTACGACGGCGTCCAGCGCGCGAGCCATCTCACTCTGGTTCACGTCGTGTTGGTACTGGCCGACGCCGATGCTCTTGGGATCGATCTTGACCAGCTCGGCCAGCGGGTCCTGCAGGCGGCGGGCGATGGACACGGCACCGCGCAGGCTCACGTCCAGGTCGGGCAGCTCCCTGGAGGCGAACTCGCTGGCCGAGTAGACCGATGCACCGGCCTCGCTGACGACGACGCGTTCGATCTGCACGCTGGCATCCAGCGCCTGCAGCTTCTTGATCAGCTCGCCAGCCAGCTTGTCGGTCTCGCGGCTGGCAGTGCCGTTGCCGATGGCGATGAGGTTCACACCATGCGTCGCGCACAGTTTGGCCAGCGTGTGCAGGCTGCCGTCCCAGTCGCGGCGCGGCTCGTGCGGGTAGACGGTGGAGGTGTCCAGCACGCGGCCGGTGTCGGACACGACAGCCACCTTCACGCCGGTGCGGATGCCGGGGTCCAGCCCCATGACGACACGCTTGCCGGCGGGTGCGGCAAGCAGCAGGTCGCGCAGGTTCTCGGCGAAAACCTTGATGGCCGTCGCCTCGGCAGACTCCCGAAGACGCGCGAACAGGTCGCGCTCCAGGCTCAGCGACAGCTTGACCTTCCAAGTCCAGCCGATGGTCTTGCGGATCAGCGCGTCGCCCGGGCGGTTGGCATGGCGCCAGCCCAGGTGCGACGCGATGCGGCCTTCGGCCAGGCCCGGCTGGCCGGCCACTGGCTCTTCATCGAGCACCAGCTTGGCGTCCAGCAGCTCCTGAGTGCGGCCGCGGAAAACCGCCAGCGCGCGGTGCGACGGCACGGTCTTGATGGGCTCGGCGTAGTCGAAGTAGTCGCGGAACTTGGCGTTGTCCGGCAGCTCGCCGTTCTTGCCGTCCATCAGCTTGGACTGGAACAGCCCTTCCTCCCACAGCCACTCGCGCAGCTTGCCGACGAGCACCGCATCCTCGGCCCAGCGCTCGGACAGCAGGTCGCGCACGCCGTCCAGTACGGCGAAGCTGTCGGCAAAGCCGGCGTCGGGGTTCAGGAACTTCGCCGCCTCGGCCTGCGGGTCCAGCGACGGGTCGGCGAACAGCGCATCGGCCAGTGGCTCCAGCCCGGCCTCGCGGGCGATCAGGCCCTTGGTGCGGCGCTTGACCTTGTAGGGCAGGTAGAGGTCTTCCAGCTCCTGCTTGGTGGGCGCGGCCCGGATGGCGGCCTCCAGCTCGGACGTCAGCTTGCCCTGCTCGGCGATGCTTTTAAGCACGGCCTCGCGGCGGTCGGCCAGCTCGCGCAGATAGGCAAGCCGGGCGTCCAGCTCACGCAGCTGGATGTCGTCCAGGCCGTCGGTGGCCTCTTTGCGGTAGCGGGCGATGAAGGGCACGGTGGCCCCGCCATCCAGCAGCTCGACGGCGGCCTGCACCTGGGCGGGCCGAACCTTCAGCTCGGCGGCGATCTGCGAAACGATGTGATCCACAAAGACGAAGGGCGCCATGCGGCGCCCAGAGGAATATGCGACCCAGGCATTTTGCCAAAGCGGCATCCTCAATCGCGTTGAAGCGCCGCGCCGGGCAAATGGCTAGGCTGCCGCGCACGCCGTCGGGAGGTCCCCATGCCCATCGTCCTGTCTCTGCCCCTGTTGACGCAGCTCGCGCCCAACGCGCGTTCCAGCTACCGCGAGGCCGCCGCGACGGCGCAGCCGGTGCTGGACCGGCATGGCATCACCGAGAACAAGCTGAGGCTCGCGCATTTCCTGGCGCAGGTGCTGCACGAAAGCGGCGCGCTGACGGTGCAGGTGGAAAACCTGAACTACAGCGCACCCCGCCTGACCGTCGTGTGGCCCAAGCGCTTCCAGCCGCTGGGGCCTCTGGACCCGGCGCAGTTCGCCAACAACCCTGAGCGGCTGGCCAACGAGGTCTATGGCGGCCGCATGGGCAACACGCAGCCGGGCGACGGCTTCCGCTACCGCGGCCGCGGCCTGCTGCAGCTCACCGGCCGCGACAGCTACCAGGAGGCCACCCGCATCGTGCGCAGCTTCACGCCCGACGCGCCGGACTTCGAGGCCGATCCGGATCTGTGCTTCGGCGCCGCCTGGGCCGTGCCCATCGCCGCTGCCGAGTGGGAGTCCAAGGGCTGCAATGCGCTGGCGGATGCCGACCAGATCACGCAGGTCACGCAGCGCATCAATGGCGGCCAGATCGGCATTGCCGACCGGCGCGACTGGCTGCTGCGCGTGAAGGCGCTGCTGGGCGCGTGAAGCCCGCGTCCGCTCAGCCGACGCCGGCCAGCCAAGCTTGCAGGCCCTGGGCCGCGGCACGACCACTGGCCATACTGGCGGTCAGCAGGTAGCCGCCGGTCGGGGCTTCCCAGTCCAGCATCTCGCCGGCGCAGAAGACGCCGGGCATCGTTCGCAGCATCAGCCCGTCGGTCAGCGCCTCGAAACGCACCCCGCCGGCGGTGCTGATGGCCTCGGCCACCGGGCGCGGCGCGTGCAGCGTCAGCGGCAGGCGCTTCAGCGCGCCGGCCAGCGTGGCGGCATCCAGCATCTGCTCGCGCGTCAGCAGCTCGTGCAGCAGGCCCAGCTTCAGCGGGCTCAGGTGCAGCCGGCTCTTCAGGTGCGACGACAGCGAGCGGCTGCCGCGCGGGTGCTTCACTTCGGCCAGCACGCGTTCGGGCGTCAGCTGCGGCAGCAGGTCCAGGTGCAGCGTGGCGGTGCCGTCGCGGGCGATCTGCTCGCGCAGCGCGGCGCTGGCGGCGTAGACCAGCGAGCCCTCGATGCCGGTGGCCGTGATGACGAACTCGCCCGGGCGCTGGGCGAAGCCGTCGGCCTCCAGCGCCGCCGGCTTGACGGGCTGTCCGGCGAACTCGCCGGCAAAGCGCTCACTCCAGCCTGGGCTGCCCGCGTGCGCGGCCGTAGGGCCGACATCGAAGCCGCAGTTGGCCGGCCGCAGCGGCGCGATGTCGACACCGCGGGCCTGCAGCCAGGGGGCCCAGGCGCCGTCCGAGCCGAGTTGCGGCCAGGACGCACCGCCCAGCGCCAGCAGAGTCGCGCGCGGACGCACGAGGCGCTCGCCGTCGGGCGTGTCGAAGCGCAGCGCGCCATCGTCGGCCCAGCCGGTCCAGCGGTGGCGCATTGCGAACTTCACGCCACCGGCGCGCAGCCGGTGCAGCCAAGCGCGCAGCAGCGGCGCGGCCTTCAGGTCGGTCGGGAAGACGCGGCCGGACGTGCCGACAAACGTCTCCACGCCGAGGCCCGCCGCCCAGGCCCGCAGCGCATCGGCATCGAAGCCGCGCAGCAGTGGCTCGACGCGCGCCGCCCGCTCGCCGAAGCGGCCGACGAAGGGGTCGAAGGGTTCGGCATGCGTGAGGTTCAGGCCGCCCTTGCCGGCCAGCAGGAACTTGCGGCCGACGCTGGGCTTGGCGTCGAACACGGTGACGGTGCGGCCCGCGGCGGCCAGCACCTCGGCGGCCATCAGGCCGGCGGGGCCGCCGCCGATGATGGCGACTTCGATCGGGGAACTCATGCGCCGATTGTCCCTGGGGCTCGCCGGCTCTCAGCCGAGCTGGCGCCGGGGCATCGCCGTGTGGCTCAGGGGCGGCGCATTTCCACGTGCGGGATGCCGTCTTCGATGTAGGGCTCGGACACCGTGCGAAAGCCGTGCCGGCGGTAGTAGGCCTCCAGCCGGGCCTGGGCGTGCAGCGTGACGGGCTCGCCAGGCCACAGCCGCTCGCAATGCGCCAGTGCCTGGCTCATCAGCGCATGGCCCTGGCCCTGGCCGCGCGCCCAGGGCGCGGTGATGACGCGGCCGATCACGGCCTCGGGCGCCTTCACGCCGGCGGGCAGCAGCCGCGCACAGGCCGCGAGCCGGCCGTCGTCGGCCCAGCCGAGAAGGTGCCAGCCGAGCAGATCCAGCCCGTCCATGTCCTGGAACAGGCATTGCTGCTCCATGACGAACACCTCGGTGCGCAATTGCAGCAGCGCATAGACGGTATGGCCCGGCAGGGCGTCGAAGGGCTGGCAGTCCCAGAGAAGGTCGGTGGTCATCAGATGAGTTGGACGAGTTGCTTGCCGAAGTTGCGGCCCTTGAGCAGACCGATGAAGGCGTCGGGCGCGGCGGCCAGGCCCTGGGCGATGGTCTCGCGGTATTTGAGTTGGCCGGCGGCGACCAGGCCGCCCAGGTCCTGCAGCGCTTCGGGCCAGACATCCATATGCTCCGACACGATGAAGCCCTGCACCTTCATGCGGTTCGTGAGCATGAGCTGAGGGAACTGCAGCGGGATGGGCTCGCCGTTGTAGCCGGAGATCATTCCGCACAGCGCCACGCGGCTGAACGCATTGGCGCGCAGCAGTACCGCGTCCAGCACCAGGCCGCCGACGTTCTCGAAGTGGCCGTCGATACCGTCCGGGCAGGCGGCCTTCAACGCGCCGGACAGCGCCTTCAGGTCGGCGTGCTGCTTGTAGTCGACGCAGGCGTCGAAGCCCAGTTCGTCGGTCACATAACGGCACTTTTCGGCGCCGCCGGCCACGCCGACGACGCGGCAGCCGCGCGCCTTGGCGAGCTGTCCGACGGCGGAGCCGACAGCGCCGCTGGCGGCGCTGACGACGACCGTTTCGCCGGCCTTGGGGGCGATGATCCTCACGAGGCCGTACCAGGCCGTCACGCCCGGCATGCCGACCGCGCCCAGGTAGGCCGACAGCGGGATGTGCGTCGTGTCCACCTTGCGCAGCGCGCCACGGTCCCGGGCGTCCACCGTCTGATACTCCTGCCAGCCGCCCATGCCAACAACCCGGTCGCCGAGCTGGAAGTGGTCGTTCCTGGATTCGACGACCTCACCGGCCGTGCCGCCGATCATGACTTCGCCGAGCTGCTGTGGCGGCGCATAGCTCTTCGTGTCGTTCATGCGGCCGCGCATGTACGGATCCAGGCTCAGCAGGTGATGGCGTACGCGGACCTGGCCTTCGGCCAGCGGCGCCAGCGGCGTCTCGATCAGGCGGAAGTTGTCGGGCGTGACCTCGCCCTGCGGGCGCGAGGCCAAGACGATCTGGCGGTTGACGGAGCTCATGGCGGTCGGCGGGGGGACATGGAGCCCCGCATTGGAGCACCCCGACGACCGGCGAGACCGTCAGCCGGCGATCGCGATCGGGTAGCTGGTGCAGCCCAGCTTCTCGGAGATGTCGCGGCTGGCGGTTTGCAACTGCTTGACGACCTCGGGCGCCTTGGCCTCGTCGAAGCGGAACGTGGGGAAAGACACGCTCATGCCGGCGATGGGCTGGCCCAGCCGGTCGAAGATAGGCACGCCCAGGCAGCGGATGTGGTCGTCGAACTCCTCGCGGTCTTCGCCATAACCCTGGGCCTTGACGGTGGCCAGTTCGGCGAGGAAGGCGGTGCGCTCGGTGATGGTCTTGTCGCGGAAGCGCTTGAACTCGGCGCCGTCGAGGATGCGGTCGCGGCGCGCGGGATGCTCCCAGGCCATCAGCACCTTGCCGATGGCCGTGCAGTGCAGTGGCGCGCGGCGGCCGATACGTGAATACATTCCCAGCATGTGGCGCGAGTCGACCTTGTGGATGTAGATGATCTCGCTGTCGATGAGGCTGCCCAGGTGGACCGTCTCGCCGGTGGCGTCGGCCAGCATCTGCATGTGGTGCTTGGCCAGGTCGATCAGTTCGGGCGACGGCAGCGCCTTGGCGCCCAGCTCGAACATGCGCATCGACAGCCCGTACCGCTCGCTGTCGGCCTCCTGGCGCACGTAGCCCAGGCTCTTCATCGTCTGCAGAAAGCGGTAGACCGTGGCCTTGGGCATGGCCAGCCGCACGGACAGGTCGGTGATGCCGATGTCGCTGCGTTCGCCCAGCGCGTTCAGGATGGCGAACACCTTGAGCACCGCGGCAACCGACTCCGGCTGCTTCGAATCGCCAATGTCGTCATCCATGTTCCGGTTCTTTCGGGCGCTTGTTTCAGTTCCGAGATTTTCGCTCAGGCGCGGCGGGGGCCGGCACCGGCCCGAATTTGGTCAGCAAGATGATCGAGGTCGGCGGGGCGCAGCGCCACCGCGTTGTAAGACGCATCGGGCCGCCAGCCCACGTCGGCGGCGAGCAGCTCGCCCGGATGGGCCGCCTGCCAGGCGGCCAGCAGGTCCACCGGGTGGCCGTTGAGCCGGCTGTCGCGGTCGACGAGGCCGCTGCCCTTGAGGCGGCGGATGAGCTGGTCGGCCGTGACGGAGTCGGGCAGTTCCCAGCGGTTGTGCTCGGCCACTAGCCGCGAATGCATGCCCAGCCCGAGGCTGTAGCCGAAGTCCTCGGCGCGGTCCGCGCTGAACAGGTTGGCCACGACGTGCACGCGGCCGTAACGCACGCGCGGCGTGCGCTCCTTGCAGCCGTGGAAATGGTTGTGATGCAGTGTCACGCGCAGCTTGCCTTCGTCGCTGGTCTTGCCATCGCCGCTGCCGATCAGCATGGTCTTGTCATGGGCCTGGAAGCGGCACCAGGACACGGTGACGAGGTCGCTGCCGTTGGTGATGTCGAGCAGGCCGTCGTGGTGCTGGACGCGCTGGCCCAGGCGGACGGGCTCCAGCTTGTCGGGACGGTTGCCGTCGTCGAAGTGACAGTGATCCACCCACACCCGCTCGGCGTTGCGCAGCGAGACGTTGTCGTACTCCGAGTTCCACTCGCCGTGGCCGTTGTCGCGCGGCTGCCATTCGGGAAAGTGATCGTAGGCATCCGCGAAGCGCAGGTCGCGGATGACGATGTTGGCCACGCGCTCCAGCATGAAACCGCCGCGCTCGAAGCCGGCGCCCGGTGCCGCGCCGACGAGGGTGGTGTTGGACGGCAGATGCACCTGGGCCATGGCAGCCTGGCGTCTGGCCGAGCGCTTGCGTGCCTCCTCCAGCGGACCGCGCGGGTCGTCGCGGCCCCAGGTGGCCGGGTCGAAGGCGCGGTCGAAGGCATCGGCGTCGAAGGCCGGGTCGCGGTAGTCGTCGGCGCTGCCGGGGCACAGGTTGATGAAGCGATGGACGCGGATGATCTTGGGCGTGTCGCCCAGGCGCAGCGCGGCGTCCAGCCCGGCGCGGTCGTGCACGTCGAACACATGCTCGGGCCGGGCGCCGGCGCCGCCGGTCGTCGGGCCGATGCCGGCCCAGCCCAGCGGGCTCTCCGCCGCGGCGGCAGGGGTGGCGCAGCCGGCCAGCCACAAAGGCGCGGTGCCGGCGAAGGCGAGGAGGGTGCGGCGTGTCGTCATGGGCGATTGTTGAATTCGGCGAGGCGGTTTGTCGCGGGGTCGAAGGGGCGGCGCGACGTGCTGGCCACCCAGGGCGCCAGGTGCGCGCCGAGCTCGCTGTCGCGCACGAGGGCGTGGCCGTTGGGGCTGGTGCCGGCCTGCCACGTGCCGGGCTTGACGCCGGCGTCCCAGGCCCGCCCCAGCGCGACGCTGCCGGGCGCCACGCCCGGTTCGGCGATGAGGCGGCTGTCGGTGACGAGAAAGCCCTGGGGCTGGCCAGCCGCCGTGCTGGGGGCCAGCACGATGCCGCGCTCGCCCGGTGTTCGCCGGCCGGTGCGGCTCAGCACGGTGCTGTGCTGCACGACGAGGGTCGCGTCGCCGAAGATGAAGTCCACGTCGCCGGCGATCAGGCTGTGGCGCACCAGCACGCGCCCCGCCCGGCCGGGCTCGGGGCGGCGGGCGAAGAAGGTGTCCTGGTGGCCAAGCAGCCGCACGCCGTCGAGCTGGATGCGGTCGCCGGCGACGGTCAGCGCGACGGCCTGGGCCCCGCCGGCTTCACCCGCGCCGGGCGGGTAGCCTTGACCTTGGCGCACGCCGTCCAGCGCGTCGTTGGCGATGGTCAGGTGCAGCAGCTGCACGTCGTCGCTGAACACCATGACCGTGCTGCTGCCGGGCGTGCCGTGCGTGGAGGTGTGCAGATCCGGCTGGCAGGGATGGGCCGGCTGGCCCTCCGGCTTGGGCTGGGCGTTGTAGCGGCCATCGACGATGACGACGGCGCCCGGATCCAGCGGCGAGCCGGCCAGCGCCAGCGGCGCCTTGCCGCGGATGCAGACGCGCTCGCGGTAGACGCCCGGCAGCAATTGCACGACCCAGCGACGGCTGCTGGCGCCCGCAGCCGGCACCGCGTCGATGGCGGCCTGCAGGCTGTCGCCCGGCCGCACGACGAGGTCGGGCGTGGCGGCGCCGAGGTCGGCCAGCGGCGCGGGCTGCCAGTCGGCGAGGTAGGCTGCCACCGTGTGCGCGGCGGCCCGCTCGGCGCTGAGCTGTGGCCGGCCCTGGCCTTGCGCGGCTGTCAGCACGAGCACACCGGCCAGGGCCAGCGCGAGCTTCACAGGTCGGCCAGGTACAGCGCGGGCTCCACGCTTTGCGCGCGTTCGGCGTCGCAGCTGTAGAGCACCTGTTTGCCGTCCGGCGTGAAGCTCGGGTGCGGGTGGGTGACTTGGCGGCTGTCCTTGTAGACATCCCAGCCGCTGTCGTGGCGGGCGATCGGGCGGTGCGTGCCGGCCTTCAGGTCGAAGAGGTGCAGGTAGGGGTCCCCCACCAGCATCGCGTTGCTGGCGCTGCTGTCGCCGCTGGCCTTGCCGCAACCGTCGCCGACGATGAGGCTGCCATCAAAGTTGCTCATCAGGTGCGAGCACTGCGGCATCGTCATCAGCACGCGGTTCTCCAGCGTGACGGGGTCGAGGCTGCAGATCCAGCGGTCCGGCGAGTCGTGGCGGTAGCTGACGTAGATCATCGCGCTGCCATCCGGCACCCAGAACTCGTGCGTGCAGCTCTCGCCGGCCTCGTGGGCCTTGCCGCAGCGGCGGTTCGTGCCGTCCTCGTTGATGAACCACATGCGCGCGTCGATGAGGTCGTGCGGGCCTTCGTGGCAGTAGGCGACGGTGTTGTCGTCGAACGGCCGGTACTGCGGGTGGCCCAGCCAGCCGCGCTGTTCAAGGATGACGGTGCGCTGGCCCTGTCTCGGCCCTTCCAGGTCCACGCTGAACAGCCGGCACAGCGGCTTCTTGTGGAACATCTCGTTGAACTTCTGCCAGGTGTTCAGCGGGAACCAGTCGGCCGCGGCGATCTCGATGCCGACCATCTTCGTGCAGGCACTGTTGGCTACCCAGGTGCCGTAGCCCACCCAGCCCTCGGGCACGACGTAGACGACTTCTTCCTTCAGCGTGGCGATCTCCAGGCGGATCAGGTTGCGGTCGCCGCGCACGAAGTACACGAAGCGGTCGTCGGGGCTCATGAACGCGCCGAAGGTGTTCTCGCGCGCGCCTTCGGTCAGCTGAATGGCGGTCTGGGACGGCAGGTCCAGCAGGTGAAGATTCCAGTTGGGGCTGGGTTCGGGGCCGAACTCACCGCCGAACATCAGCTTGCTGCCGTCGTTCGTGAGGCACTTTTGGTAGAAGTAGTTGCGGTGGCAGGTGACGTCCGGCGGCGTCAGCCGCGTGACGCGCGCGCCGGTGTCGGGGTCTTCGCGGGTCAGGAACTCAAACTTGCGTTCGGTGGCTTTCATCTCAGTGGTCCTTGGCGCCTTGCGCCGCTGTGTACTCATACGGGCCCGGCGCCGGGCTGCTCCCACGCGGGCCCGTCAGGCGATGGGCTCGTGGCTTGATGCCGTGAGCATCGCGTCCCCACGGGGGATCGACCAGGCGCGCGCGTTCAGCGGCGCGGGCCTGGGCGAGGGGCCGAATCATTCAGTGGATCCTCTGCAAAAGCGCGTTGCCTTCTTCGACAAGGCGGCGGGCCGCATCGGCGTCGGTGGTCTTGTCATAGGCGACGGTTTCGAAAACCTCGCGCATGAACTTCTGGAAGCGTGCGTGCTCGAACAGCGGTGCCGGGCGGATGAGCCGGCCGGCGTCGCGCTGGGCCTGGATCTGGTCGTGCGCGGCGAGTTCCAGCGGTGGCAGGCCGCCGGCCTGCTGCAGCACGGCCAGCGCCGAGCGGGCGCTGGGCAGGCCGCGGGTGCGGCCCAGCAGCCGGGCGGCCTCAGGGTCGGTCAGCAGGAAGTTCATCAGCTTGGCGGCCAGTTCGGGCTGCTTGCAGTTGCGGCCTATGGTGTACATCACCGTCGGCCGGCCGAACAGGCCGCTGTCGCGGCTGCCGTCAAGCATCGGGAAGGCGCCCAGCGCGAGCTTCTCGCCGGGCGCCAGCGTGGAGCCGCGCAGGCCGATGACCGAATCCCAGGTGTAGTTGCCGGCCCAGCGGCCGGCAACCCAGTCGGGCTGCTGCTCGGTGGGCTTCTCGGCGCCGCCGAGGCTGGCCCGCAGCGGCAGCGGCGTGGCGACGTGCTCGCCGACGAGGCGCTTGTACGCCTTCACCCAGTCCAGCGCGGCGGCGGGGCTCATCGCCACGCGCGGGCGGGCCGGGTCCACGAAGGGGGTGCCGTGTCGTTGCTGGATGAGAGTCTGCGACAGCAGGATCATGTCGTACAGCTCGCCGTCCAGCGGGTAGGCGCTGTCGCCCAGCCTGGCGCGGAAGGCGGGGCCGGCGGCGAAGAGCTCGTCCCAGGTCTCGGGCAGCTTCACGCCGGCGCGGCCGAAGGCTGTCTGGTTCCACAGGAAGATGCGCGCAGTGAACGACGTGGGCAGCGCGTTGAGCTTGCCCTGCACGCGGCCGTAGGCGAGGTCGTCGTCGGTGAACTGGTCGAGCGCGAGCTCCTTGCCGAGGCTGTTCAGGTCCGTGAAGCCGTTGCCGCGCTTGCTGAACATGGCCAGCCAGGCCCAGTTGATCTGCATGACGTCCGGCTCGGAGCGGCCGGCGATCTGCGTCGTCAGGCGCTCCAGATAACCGTTGAAGCCCATGTACTCGGCCTTCACGCGCACGCCATGGCGCTGCTCGAAGACCTTCAGCGCGGCAAGCGTGGCCTGGTGTCGGCTCGCGCCGCCCCACCAGGCAAAGCGCAGCACGGGCTTGTCTTGCGCGTGGACGTAGGGCGCGGCCAGCGCGCCGGCGCTGGCGAGGAGGGTGCGTCGGCTCAGGCTCATGCGAGGTGGCTCAGGCCGGCGTCGTCGGCGGCGAACAGGTGGGCGTGCGGCATGTGGAAGTGCAGCGTCAGCGCCGCACCGCGGGGCAGGGTGGTGATGCGGGCGGCTTCCTCGGCAGGCAGCCGCGCGCTGAACGCCACGCCGCCGACATCGACATAGGTGAAAACCTCTGCGCCCATGTGCTCGCAGAACTTCAGCGTGGCCTCGACGGCGATGCTGCCCGGCTTGGCCGCCAGCCCGATGTGCTCGGGCCGCAGGCCGAACTGCACGGCGCCGGCGGCGGGGGCGTTGAAGCGCTGCGGCGGCAGCGGCAGCGTGACGCCGCCCAACTGCACGGCGCCGTCGCGCCACTGCGCCGGCACGATGTTCATCTCCGGCGAGCCGATGAAGCTGGCGACGAAGGCATTGGCCGGTCGGTCGTACAGCGCAGTGGGCGTGTCCACCTGCTGGATGACGCCGGCCTTGAGCACGCAGATGCGCTCGCCCATCGTCATCGCCTCGGTCTGATCGTGCGTGACGTATATGGTTGTGGCCGGCTGGCCGGCGTCGCGCAGCGAGCGGTGCAGTTCGGTCAGCCGCACGCGCATCGCGGCGCGCAGCTTGGCGTCGAGGTTGGACAGCGGCTCGTCGAACAGAAAGACCTCGGGCTTCTTGACGATGGCCCGGCCCACGGCCACGCGCTGGGCCTGGCCGCCGGAGAGCTGCTTGGGATAGCGTTCCAGCAGATGCTCCATCTCCAGCAACTGGGCAGCGTGGCGCACGCGGCGGTCCAGCTCTGCCTTGCCCGTCTTGGCCAGCTTGAGGCCGAAGGCGAGGTTGTCGTAAACCGTCATGTGCGGGTACAGCGCGTAGTTCTGGAACACCATCGCGATGCCGCGGCCCTTGGGCGCGATGTCGTTGACGACGCGCCCGCCGATGTGCAGCTCGCCGCCGGTGATGGACTCCAGCCCCGCGACCATGCGCAGCAGCGTGGACTTGGCGCAGCCCGAGGGCCCCACGAACACCATGAACTCGCCGTCGCGCACGTCGAGGTCGACGCCGTGCACGGCCTTGAAACCGTTGGGATAGGTCTTCTCGACCTTGCGCAGGGAAACAGCGGCCATCAGCCCTTCACGCCACTGCTGGTGGCGCCCTCGATGAAGTGTTTTTGTGCGGCAAAGAACACCGCGACGGACGGGATCAGCGCGACGACCGAGATCGCGATGACGTTGGCCCACTCGACCTCCTCGGTCGCGCCGATGCTCATCTTGAGCGCCAGGCTGACCGGGTATTTCTCGACCGAGGCCAGGTAGATCAACGGGCCCATGAAATCGTTCATCGTCCAGATGAACTGGAACACGATGACGCTGATGATGGCGGGCTTCAGCAGCGGCACGATGATGTGCCACAGCAGCTGCAGCGCGTTGCAGCCGTCGATCAGCGCGGCCTCCTCCATGTCACGCGGAATGCCGCGGAGGAACTGCACCAGCATGAACACGAAGAAGGTGTCTGTGGCGAAGGCCGACGGCACGATCAGCGGCAGGTAGCTGTCGAGCCAGCCCAGCTCGCGGAACACCAAGTACTGCGGCAGCCGCAGCACGATCAGCGGCAGCATCATCGTGCCGACCATGATGCTGAACAGGGTCTTCTTGCCCCAGAACTCAAAGCGCGCGAACGCATAGGCCACCAGCACGCAGGAGATCACCGTGACGATGATGCGTGGGATGGTGATGAGGAAGCTGTTCAGGAAGTAGGTCGCGAAGGTGTATTCGGTGCTGGTCTTCCAGCCCTTCGCGTAGGCGTCGAGGGAGAACTTGCTGGGCCAGAAGCCGGCCGACGTGAAGATCTCGCTGTTGCTCTTGAAGGACGCACCCACCAGCCACAGCAGCGGGTACAGCATGACGATGGCCGTGGCGCCCAGCATCAAGTAGCGCAGCCAGGGTGTCTTGCCGTCGTCGCCGACGGCGCGTTCTTGGATGTCAGCGGCGGCGCTCATTTCTTGTCCTTTTCGCCGGCGTAGAAGACCCAGTACTTGCTGCTCCAGAAGGAGATGGCGGCGAGGCCGGCGACGAGCGCGAACAGCACCCAGGAGAGCGCGGCGCCGTAGCCCAGGTTGAAGAAGCGGAAGCTCTGGTCGTAGATGTAGAGCGCCAGCACGTAGGTGGAATGCAGCGGGCCGCCCTCTGTGATGAGGTAGGGGCCGTTGAACTCCTGGAACGCATGCACCATCTGCATGATGAGGTTGAAGAAGATGACCGGCGTGATCAGCGGCACGGTGATCTTCCAGAACTGCTGGTTGACGCTGGCACCGTCGATCTCGGCAGCCTCGTACAGCGACTTGGGCACGTTCTGCAGCGCGGCCAGGAAGATGACGCAGGCCGAGCCGAACTGCCAGGTGAACAGCAGCACGATGGTCCACATCGAGTAATGCTCGTCGGCCAGCCAAGTAATGGGGTCCAGCCCGATCTTGGCCAGGATGATGTTGACGAGGCCGTTCTTGGCAAACAGGAAACGCCACAGCACCGCGACCGCGATGGAGCCGCCCAGGATGGACGGGATGTAGAACGCTGCGCGGAAGGCGTTGATGCCCTTGAGCCGGAAGTTCAGCACCTGCGCGACGACCAGCGCGAAGCCCACGCGCAGCGGCACGGCCAGCAGCGCGAAGGTCAGCGTGACGCCCAGCGATTTGCGGAACAGTGGGTCGCCGGCCAGCATCTCCTCGTAGTTGCGCAGGCCCACCCACTCGGGTGGGTCGATCAGGTCGTATTGCGTGAAGCTGAGCGCGAAGCTCATCACGAAGGGGAAGAGCTTGAACAGCAGCACGCCCAGCACGAATGGCAGGACGAAAAGGAAGCCCAGTTTCTTGTTTTCGTACATCGCCCCGTTGTCTCCTCGGTGGCTATGAGGGCCCGCATCGTGGCGGGCCTATCGGGTCAGCGCGCCAGCCAGCCGCCGTCCACGGCGATGGTGTAGCCGTTGACGTAGTCCGACGCGTTCGACGCGAGGAAGACGACCGGGCCGGCCAGGTCCTCCGGCTTGCCCCAGCGGCCCGCCGGGATGCGCTCCAGGATGGCGTTGTTACGGTGCTCGTCGGCGCGCAGCGCGGCGGTGTTGTTGGTGGCCATGTAGCCGGGGGCGATTGCGTTGACGTTGATGCCGTGCTGCGCCCATTCGTTGGCCATCAGCCGCGTGATGCCCATGACGCCGCTCTTGCTTGCGGTGTAGGAGGGTACGCGGATGCCGCCCTGGAAGCTCAGCATCGACGCGATGTTGACGATCTTGCCGCCTTGGCCCTGAGCCATGAACACCTTGGCGACAGCTTGCGACAGGAAGAACACCGACTTCAGGTTCAGGTTCATCACGTCGTCCCAGTCAGCCTCGGAGAACTTGATGGCGTCCTCGCGGCGAATGATGCCGGCGTTGTTCACGAGGATGTGCAGCTCGCCGTTCAGCGCCTTCGCCTGGGCGACCAGCTCCGGGATGCAGCTCACGTCGCCCAGGTTGGCGCGCAGGTCCAGGAACCGGCGGCCCAGGGCCTCCACGGCGGCGCGCGTCTCGTCCGGTTCCGTGACGTTGACGCCGACCACGTCGGCTCCCGCTTGAGCCAGCGCCAGCGCCATGCCCTGGCCCAGGCCGGTGTTGCAGCCGGTGACGATGGCGGTCTTGCCGGCCAGGTTGAAATTGTGAAGAACCATGTTTTTGTCCACGGTGCGGGGGCACTCGTTGTGTTGAAAACCGGGCGAAGCCGGGGGAGGATGGCGCGCTGGATGTCGCTGCGGCTCGCTCTTGAAACGCAGTTCCAGATTTCAAGTCGGCCAAGCTTAGGGGGCCTCGCCGACTGGCGGAATCATGGTTTCTAATTAGTGAACCGATGTTCCGATTTTGCCAGCTTGCTCCTATCATGCGATGCAAGCCAGCAGAAAGCTCACCCCGGTGAGCGTCGTTCCAGGGAGTGCTTAAGGCGCCAGACCGGCGGCCTTTCCTGGCTGGCCGTGAGTTCCCGTGTCGCGGTGGCTAGCGGTAGCCGCGGCCTTCCGGCGCCCGCACTGCAGCGGAGCCGGCTTTCAAGATCGACGGGTGCCCTTCGCGCGCCCGGGTAGGCCTTCAGTAGAACCCCCAGAGCCGCAGGCCAATCCAGCCACGCGGCCACACCCGGAGACACCCATGCCCGCATTCCGTCCGTCCCACCGTCCAGCCCTCAGCCCGGTGGCCCTTGCCGTAGCCCTTGCCTCGCTGCCCGCTGCATCGGCCTGGGCCCAGGCGGAGCCCGCAGCTGCCGCGGACAAGGCTTCCCAGCAGCTGGAGACTGTCACGATCACTGGCATTCGCGCCTCGCTGGCGAGTGCACTGAACAAGAAGCGCGAGGAGTCGGGCATCGTCGACGTGGTGCGGGCCGAGGACATCGGCAAGTTTCCGGACACCAACCTGGCCGAGTCGCTGCAGCGCGTGCCGGGGGTTGTCATCGACCGAGACGCCGGCGAGGGCCGCCAGATCACCGTCCGTGGCCTTGGGGGCGACTTCACCCGCACCCGCATCAACGGCATCGAAGGCCTGGCGACCACGGGCGGCACCGACAGCTCCGGCGGCAACAACCGCAGCCGCACGATGGACTTCAACGTCTTCGCCAGCGAGCTGTTCCAGCAGATCACCGTGCGCAAGAGCCAGTCGGCCGACGTGGACGAAGGCTCGCTGGGCGCGACTGTCGACCTGCTGACCTCCCGTCCCTTCGACCTGAAGAAGGGCTTCACGGCACTGGCCTCCGTCAAGGGTTCCTACAACGACCTCTCCGGCAAGACAACGCCGCGCGCTGCCTTCCTCGTATCGAACACGTTCGCGGACAAGAAGCTGGGCGTGCTCCTCTCGGGCGCCTACAGCAAGCGCAACATCTTCGAGGAAGGCTTCTCGACGGTGCGTTGGGACAACGGCGTGTCCTCCGGCGGCTGGTGCGTGCCGCAGGGCGCGACGGTGGCCACCGGCACGACGCTGCCGACCGGCTCCACTGCCACCACCTGCGGCCCGGCAGCGCAGGGCGCGAGCCGCCTGCCCAACACGGCGGCCAACGTGGCCGCCTACAACGACGCCAGCGGTGCCGCCAACTTCCACCCGCGCCTGCCGCGCTACGGTCGCCTGACGCACGAGCAGGAGCGAATCGGCCTGACCGCCTCCATCCAGGCGCGCCTCACCGATCGGACGCTGGCGACGCTGGACCTGCTGTACTCCAAGCTCGACGCCACGCGCCAGGAAGACTTCCTGGAGACCATCTCCTTCAGCCGCACGCTGTCGCAGGGCGGCAAGCCGCAGACCAGCGTCGTCGAGACGCAGTACGACAGCAATGGCGCGCTGCTCTACGGCAAGTACAACAACGTGGACGTGCGGGCCGAGTCGCGCTTCGACAAGCTCAGCACCGTCTTCAAGCAGCCCACGCTGACGCTGGAGCACGAGTTCACCGACACGCTGAAGTTCACCGGGCTCATCGGTCGTGCGGACTCCAAGTTCAAGAACCCGATCCAGACGACCACGACGCTGGACGCGCCCAACGTCAGCGGCTACGCCATCGACTTCCGCAACAGCGATCGCTCGCCGGCCATCACCTATCCCTTCGACGTGACGCAGGCTGGTGGCGCGCTGGGCTTCGTCGGTGTGCCGCAGAACGGCACCGCCACGTCGATCACCAACGGCACCTCCAGCGAGATCCGCATCCGGCCGAACGGCACCAACAATCGCAACGATGTCGTGCAGCTCAACCTCGCCTGGGAAGTGGCGGACGGCCTAACGCTGAAGGGCGGCAGCAGCTACAAGAAGTACGGCTTCGAGAGCTACGAGTCGCGTCGCTCGACGGAGAACATGTACGCCCCGCCGGCCGGCACGACGGCGGCGAGCCTGTCCAAGCTGCTGACGGGCTTCGGCAAGCAGTCCGACGTGCCCAGCGGCACGCCGACGTCCTGGGTCATCCCCGACCTGAACGCCATCGCCGGCCTCTACGACATCTATTGCAACTGCCTGAAGAGCGGCCCGGCAGGCGGCCCGGGCGACTTCACGCTGACGTCCGTGACCAACGGCAATGCGCGCGGCAACAACCGCGCCGTCACCGAAGTGGACCGCGGCTGGTACTTCCAGGCCGACTTCTCGACGCGCCTGGGCGGTATTCCGGTCCGAGGCAATTTCGGCACGCGGTACGTGAAGACCGAGATCACCGCGACCGGCTACGTCGCCACGGGCGGCGGCACGCAGGTCACCGTGAAGAACAACTACGACGACATGCTGCCCGCCGCGAACGTCACGTTCGAGCTGAGCCGCGACCTGCTGTTGCGCGCCAGTGCCGCGCAGGTCATGACGCGTCCGACGCTGGCCGCGCTGAACCCGGGTGGCACGGTGAACACCACCGGCAACCTGTCCATCACGAACGGCAATCCGTTCCTGAAGCCTTTCCGCGCCAAGACGCTGGACACCGGTGTCGAGTGGTACTTCCAGAAGAACGCGATGGTGGGCCTGGGCCTGTTCTACAAGGACATCGATTCCTACATCCAGCAGAGCGTCAGCACGGTCAGGTTCAAGGACACGGGGCTGCCGTTGAGCCTGCTGCCGTCCAACTTCACGGGTGACGAGCAGTTCGCGCTGACGTCCAGCTTCAACACGCCGGGCGGCAAGCTCAAGGGCTTCGAGCTGAGTTATCAGCAGCCGTTCACGTTCCTGCCGGCCTGGGGCAAGAACTTCGGCGTGGTGGCCAACTACACCTACGTGACGTCCAAGATCGCCTACTTCACGTCGGCCGCCAACAACACGCCGATCTCGGCCGACCTGGTCAACATGTCGCCGCGGTCGTGGAACGGCTCGCTGTACTACGACGACGGTGCGTTCAGCGCCCGCGTGTCGCTGGCCAAGCGTTCCCGCTATCTGCAGCGCGTGCCCGGCCAGAACAACAACGACGTGGAAGGCAAGAACGGCACGAAGAACGTCGACTTCTCGATGTCGTACAAGTTCAACGACCGCTTCGACGTGACGCTGGAAGGCATCAACCTGACCAACCAGGCCAACGACCAGTACATCAGCAGCCAGCGCAACAGCGTGGTCGTGAACAACGTGACCGGCCGCGAGTACCTCGTGGGCGCCCGCTACAAGTTCTAAACCCGGAGTCCGCCATGAAAGCCATTGCCCTGCTGGCGGCAGCGCTGCTGTCGTCGGGGGCGGCTTCTGCCGCCCTGCTGACGACGGGCCTGCCCGTCACCGCCACGCTGAATGGTTCCGCCGATGGCTTGCTGGGCCTGGACAGCGGCTACCAACCCGGTCCCGGCAGCCATGTCACCGGGCTGACCGATGGCGACATCGAGTTCATCGCCGCCGACTACAGCTTCATGCTGGACCTCGGCAGCGATGGCCTGCTGCGCATCTACAACAACGACGCCGGCAGCAGCCTGCTCGCCGGCCTGCGTGTCGTCGAGCTGAGCTTTGCTGACCCCGGCCTGCACCTCGGCACGGCCCAGTTGCTGGGCAGCCTGCCGGGTGGACAGGTCAGCTTCGAGACGCTGAGCCCGCAGTCCCTGCGCATCACGCTGCAGGACGTGCAGTTCGGCGCCCTCTTCGGCAGTGTCGACGCCCAACTCGCCAACGCCGTCCCCGAGCCGTCGACTACGGCACTTCTGGGCCTGGGCCTGTTGGGCCTGGCCCTGCGCCGTCGCCCCCGCTAACTCCGTTCCAGGAGATCGCCATGAAGCTGTTTGCCGCGGCGCTTTGCGCGCTGCTTGCCATGCCTTTGCCTGCGTTTTCCCAGGTGGACCCTGCGCGCGAGGTGGCGCCTGCCGACGGCTTTGCCGCCCTCGGCGGCGGCACGACCGGCGGGTCGGCCGCAGCGGCCGGCCAGGTCTACACCGTCACCAACCGCGTGCAGCTGCTTGCGGCGCTGGCCAACGGCGGCAGCCAGCCGAAGATCGTCAAGGTGGTCGGCAGCATCGACATGAGCGAGGGCCGGCCCTTCACGAGCCATGCCGACCAGGACCAGCGTGCGATGGTGCGTCTGCCGTCCAACACGACGCTGATCGGCGCGGGCCCGGGGGCGGGCCTCGTCAACGGCCGTATCGAGATCATCGGCGTCGCCAACGTCATCGTGCGCAACCTCGCCATCATGGCGCCCTGCGACGTGGCGCCGGTATGGGACCCGACCGATGGCGCCACCGGCAACTGGAACTCGGCCTACGACGCTATCACGCTGCAGGGCGCCGAGCGTGTGTGGATCGACCACAACACGATCACCGACGCCCCGATCACCGACGACCAGCTGCCAGTCGAGAACGGCAAGCTCAAGCAGTGCCACGACGGCGCGATCGACATCACGCGCGGCAGCAACTACGTGACGGTGAGCTACAACCTTATCGACAAGCACGACAAGACGATGCTGATCGGCCACTCCGACAGCTACACCGCCGACATCGGCCGCCTGAAGATCACGCTGGCGAACAACGTGTTCTCCAACGTCACTCAGCGTTCGCCGCGCGTGCGTTTCGGCCAGGTTCACCTGTTCAATAACTACCACGTCGGCAGCAAGACCGCCTCGCCGTATCCGCACAGCTACAGCGTGGGCGTCGGCACCGGCGGCCAGGTCATCTCCCACGCCAACGTGCATGCCATCACCGGCGCCGCACCGGGCTGCGCGTCCGTCCTGCAGACGCTCAATCCCGACTCCGCCAGCAGCTTTGCCGACAGCGGCTCCACGCTCAACGGCGCGCCGCTGGGTGCCTGCCCGGTGTCCAGCGCCGTCGGCTGGAGCGTGCCCTATGCGTTCACCGCGCGGCCGGCGGCCCTGGTCAAGGCCAATGCGCTGGCGCGTGCCGGCGCCGGCAAGCTGACGACCAACGTGACCGGCAGCGGCTCCGTCGGCGTCACGCCGGGCAGCGTGGTGCCGGCGCGCAATGCCACCGGCGTGCATGTGGACACGGCCATCGCGATCGCCTTTGATGGCGCGCCGACGCTGGGCAGCAGCGGCTTCATCACCGTGCGCCGCGCGAGCGACAACACTGTCGTCGACCGCATCGACCTGTCCGACGCGCCGTCCACCGGCGACACGCAGACCGTCATCCCGCGCAGCAACCTCGAGATCGACGCGCTGGCCCTGGGCGCCATGCCCGAGAACGCGGCGCGAGCCCGCTTCGTCTGGTACCGCCCGGCCAGCATCACCGGCAACCAGGCCATCGTCCGCCTGCACAACAACCGGCTGGCCTTCGATACGACCTACACGGTCACGGTCGATGCCGGCGCGTTCGGCGGCAGCATCAACAGCTCGCCGTTCGCCGGCCTGACCTGGAGCTTCACCACCCGCAGCGCGCCGGCGAGCAAGACCAGCGTCACGGTGGACGACGACGGCACCACGGCCGACTTCCGCACCGTGCAGGGCGCGCTGAACTGGGTCATGGCCTGGTGTTCCACCGGCAGCTCGTCCAGCTACGGCTGCAACACCGTCGCCACGCCCAAGACCGTCACGATCCGCAATGGCCTCTACCCCGAGCTGCTGATGCTGCGCAACGTCGCCAACCTGACTCTGGTGGGCGAGAGCCGAGATGGCGTGCAGGTCGGCCGGCTGAACTTCGAGTCGCTCAACAGCGGCAGCGGCGCGAGCACCGCCGCGCCCGGCACGACGCTGACCACCAGTGGCCGCGTGCCCGGCCACCGCGTGCTCGGCGGCGGCCGCTCGGTGCTGCTGGTGGAGAACGGCGACCTGCTGCAGTTGCGCAACTTCACGCTCGTGAACCCGCATGGCCGCGCATCGCTCTACGACAACCAGGCCGAGGCGATCTACTTCAACACCAGCACCACCGCCGCGGCGCACCGCTTCATCGGCCGCGAGATGAACTTCATCAGCGAGCAGGACACGCTGCAGATCAAGGGCTATGTGTGGATCTACAAGAGCCTGATCGCCGGCAACGTGGACTTCATCTGGGGCAACGTCATGGCCGCGCTGTTCGAGGACAACGAGATCCGCAGCGTGCTCGATGCGTCCAGCAGCTCGCCCGGCTATGTGCTGCAGTCCCGCGCGACGGCGGGTGACGTGGGCTTCGTCTTCCTGAACAATCAGTTCACGGCGGGTCCGGGAGTCACGTCGGCCTACCTGGCACGCAGCGGCGGCACGACCAGCACAGCCTATGTCGACCAGGCCGCCTACATCGGCAACCGCATGGGCCCTCACATCCTGCCCGTGGGATGGTGCGTGGGCACCGGCACCAGCAAGACCGGCACCGGCGCCGGGACCTGCGGCAGCAACCCGCCGCCGTGGGCCGGCACGACCGATGGCGGTGCGACTGACGCCGCCGGCTGGCGCGAATACGGCAGCCGCGACCTGGACGGCAACCCGCTGAACACCAGTGCGCGGCTGGGCCTGTCGACAGTCACGGTGGGTGGCGTGCCAGCCAATGTGCAGTTGGCCAAGACGCTGGACAGCACGGCGGGCCTGACCAGCCGCGCCGACATCTTCTACAAGTCCACCGTCGCCACCGGCGCGCCGGGCGGCTGGGTGCCCGCGCCGTGAGGCGGCTCGCGCTGGCGTGCGTGCTCGTCAGCGTGGCGGGTGTGTCGGCCGCCCAGGGTCAGCCGCCGGTCGGCCCGCGGCTCATCCTCGTCGGCGACTCCACGATGGCGCCGCGCAGCGGCTATGGCAACGCGCTGTGCGCCCGCTTCCAGCAGGTGGCCTGCCTGAACCTCGCGCGCGGCGGACGCTCCAGCAGCAGCTACCGCGCCGAGGGCCTGTGGGGCAGCGTGCTGGCGTTGCTGAACGAACGTGGCCCGGGTGACGTGCGGCAGCAGACGCTGGTGCTGATCCAGTTCGGCCACAACGACCAGCCCGGCAAGCCCGGCCGCTCGACGGACCTGGCCACCGAGTTCGGCCCGAACCTGGCCGGCTACGTGAAGGACGTGAAGGCGGCCGGCGCCGATGTGGTGCTTGTCACGCCGCTGACCCGACGCAGCTTCAAGGCAGGCGAACTGCCCAACGACCTGCGCCCCTGGGCCGAGGCCACGCTGCGTGTGGGCGCCGAGCTGGGCGTGCCGGTGCTGGACCTCAACGCCACCAGTCACGCCGCCGTAGCTGCGATGGGCCAGGACGCGGCCGACACGCTGGCCGAGGCGCCACCACGCTTCGACCGCACTCACCTCGGGCCCAAGGGCGCCGCAGTGTTTTCCGAGCAGGTGATGACGGCCCTGCTGGCCTTGAAGCCCGAACTGGCGGGCGCCAGGACGCTGGCGCCTTAGGCGTCCAGTACGCTGCCGGTACCGGGCAGCTCGCCCGACAGCAGCTGCTTGTCCGTCAGCGGCGGGCCCTGCCAGACCTTGGCTCCGGAGGCGCCCAGGCCCAGCGCCAGTTCCCGCAGCGCGCGGATCTCTACTTGCGTCAGGCCGCCGGCATGCTCGCCCAGCGGGTGGACGATGACGATCGGGTTGGGCACGAAGCGCATGCCGCCGCCGACGACGCGGCGCGCGAAGGCTTTCAGCACTTGGTCGGCTAGCGTGAAGTCGGACACCAGCGACCGTGGGTGGGCGAAGGGGTTGTGCAGTGTTGCGCCGGCCTGCGCCGTTGCGCTGCGCGCCTGTGAGCCCACGGCCAGCACGCTGGCCTTGCCGGTCGGCGGTCGTTGAACGGCGATCTCCGGCACCTCGTCCACTTCGCGGCCCGATCGCGGGTCGCGCACCTTCACGCGTTGCGGCGAAAGCTGGATGTACAGGCGTTGGTTGAAGAAATCACGCAGCATCAGTGGGGTGGTTCATTGAGGCGGCAAGCCAGGCGGCATAGCCGCTCGATGCGGCCGCCACGGGCAGCGCAAAGACCGCCGGTACGTCGTAGGGATGTGAGGCCAGCAGCCACGCTTCCAGCGACGGATAGTTGGCCTGGTTCGTCTTGAACACCAGGCGCAGCTCGGGCTCGTGGACGACCTCGCCCTGCCAGCGGTAGGTGCTGTGGATGGGTTCCACCTGCACGCAGGCTGCGAGCCGTTGTGCCACCGCGCCGCGGGCCAGCGCGTCCGCCTGCTCGCGCGTGGCCACGGTCGTGAAGACCGCCAGCAGTTCCGACGCGTCGGCCGCCGTCATCGCTCGGCAGGCGACGCGTCGCACTTTGCGCGTGACAGCTGGCGGTACAGCCGCGGCGCTACCCACAGCGACAGCGGGCCCAGCGTCAGCGCCGACATGAAGGCCGCCTCGCCATAGCCAGCGGTGAACGGCCGCATCAGCACGAGGGCCAGGGCCTCCAGCAACACGCAGGTTGCCGCGGTTTTCAGGCGGGCGGTGCGGGCATGTCGGGCGTCACGTGTCATAGAAGCGGCTGGTGGGTGGCGTGACAGATCATCTCAGGAGTCTGTTCACGCCCAGCGCGACAGCCATGCCGTCGCGACGGCCTGCTGCTCGCGATCAAAGCGGTGGCCGCTGGGCGTGGGGCGCGTCGCGAAGGCGTCTTCGTGGCCTTGCCAGGCCCGGGCGAGCTGGGTCCAGGCCGCCTGCGTGGCGTCCCACGGAAACAACCGGTCCTGCGGCGAGCCAAACAGCAGCAAGGGGCGCGGCGCGATGAGCGCGGCCATGTCCGGGTGGTCCAACTCGGCCCCCAGGCCCGGGTGGACCATGCTGAAGGCCGACTGCCCCTGCAGTGTGTGCTCGCCCGCGCGGAGCAGGCCCTCGCGCGTGCACATCCAGTGCGAGGCGACGCAGGCGGACACGGCCGGGCAGACGCCCGCCAGTTGCCACGCGCGCAGGGCGCCCATCGAGAACCCCAGCACCGCCACGTGCCCAGCGTCGACGTCCGGCTGCTCGCGCAGCCAGCGGTGGGCGCGCAGGTCGTCGCTGGCAATGATGCCGGCCCAGTGCCGGCCCAGCTGCATCAGGTGGTTGGCCAGCGCCTGCTGGTCGTCCTTCGCAAAGCCGGGGCGGCTGCGTTCGCCCCAGCCCAGCGCATCGATGGCCAGCACGGCGAAGCCGGCGTTTACCAGCGTGTCGCCGACGAACGCGCCGCCGAACCAGCGCTGCGCCCAGGCGGCGGCCGCCGGGTTTGCCGTCAATGGACGGATCAGCTTTTCCTTGCCGATGTCGAAGCGCGCGCCGTGGTCGTGCAGCAGCAGCACCGCCGGATGTGGGCCGGGCCCTTGCGGGCGCAGGAAGAGGGCGGGCACGCGGTCGCCCAGCGCGCCACGCAGCGTCAGCGCCTGGGCCAGGTGCGGGCCGCGGTCCTGCTCGGCCATCACTTCGGTGGCCAGGCTGCTGCCGTCGTCGCCGGGGCGCAGCACCAGCCGTTGCGCCACGGCCAGCGCCTCGTCATGCCAGCCGGCGTCCGGCCGCCAGGCGAGCCGCGGGTGCCAGCGGCGCTGCAGGCCGGCCAGCGCGTCGTCGAGCGCTTCGGCGCGCGCCAACAGCGGCCAGGCCGCGAGGCCGGCAAGCGCATGCCGGCGCGCGAGCGTCACTGCGACACCTGGCGGAACAACGAGTCCCAACCCGCCCTGGGGCTCATGTCGGCCAGGTTCCAGTCCGCCTCGACGAAAGGGCGGCGGGTGGGGGTGCGGCGGGGCAGGCCTTCGGGATTGTTCTGCGTCTCGTCGTCGATGAGCCGGCCGCGGTCCTCGGCGATGTCGCTGAGCTGCTTGAAGTCCAGCGGGTCGCGTGCCCATGGCCGCGAGCCCACCATCAGCGGCAGCAGCTTCTCCAGCTCGCGCGGCTGCAGCCACTTCAGGCCCGCCGGCAGATAGGGCTCGCGCACCGGCACGATGTCGGCGGCCGTCGTGTAGCGGCCGGTCAGCGGCAGCGGCTGGCCCTGGCGGTCGACGGCCAGGTTGTCCTGCTCGAACAGCTGCACGTCGCCGACGCCGCCGAGCGTGAAGAGCGGCAGGTTCAGCGCTGTGTCGGGGCCGGCTCGGTAGACGTTGCCGGCCAGCGTGAGCCTGCCCAGTTGGTACGGCCGGCCCATCCACTCGTGCGCGATGAGGTTGTAATGGACGGCGCGCCAGCCCGGGTTGTAGATGAGGTTGTTCACCATGGCGCCCCAGGTGCCGCCCTTGAAGAGCGCGTTGCGCTCGCGGTTGGACGCGTAGATGTTGCCCAACAGCAGCACCTGCGTGACGTTGTCGTGGATGAGGCTGCCCTTGCTGTGCTCGCCCTTGAGGTGCACGGCCTCGTTCAGGCCCTCGTAGATCAGGTTGTGGCTGAACGTGATGGCGTGCGACGTGTGCGCCCGCCAGTCGTCGGGCGTCGCGCCGGCGAAGCGCTGGCCGCTGGTCGAGAGGTTCTCGTCGGTCGCCCATGAGAAGCTGCAGTGGTCGACGATGACGCGCTCGGCGCCGTCGGCGGTGGACAGGCCGTCTTGGTCGTTGCCGCTGCGTCGGGCGCGGCCGTAGGCGCCGGGGCGGATGCTCAGGTGCTGGACGATGACGTCCTTGGCGAAGACCTCCAGCTCGCCCTTGATCAGCGTGATGCCCGGGTCGGGCGCCGTCTGCCCGGCAATGGTGATGTGGCCTTCGCGCATCTTGAGGCTCTGGCCGCCCAGGTCGATGACGCCGCCGACCTCGAAGACGACGATGCGCGGGCCGCCGGCCTCCAGCGCCGCCTTCAGGCTGCCGGGGCCGTCCGCGGCCAGCGTCGTGACGCGCAGGATGCGGCCACCCTGGCCGCCTGTCGTCTGTGCCCATCCGGCGTGCACGTACGTCGCGCGGTGCAGCGGCGCGGTGTCCGACGCGTGCGCGATGCCGGCCACGACGGCCAGGGACCACAGCAGCCGCATGTCAACCCGCCATCAAGTCGGCCATCGCCTCGCGCGGGATCAGCGCGCCGGGATGCTGGATGACGCGTGCCGCCAGCCGGTTGCCGAAGGCGGCCGCCGCGGTGGCCGCCTGGCCGCGCAGCCGGCAGCCCAGGTAGCCGGCCGCGAAGGAATCGCCCGCGGCCGTGGTGTCGACGACGCGCGCCACGGCTTCGGTCGGCACATCCTGCCAGACGCCGCCCTGGCCCACGCGGGTAGGCAGCGCGCCGCGCTTGATGGCGAGCTCGCCCACCGGTAGCGCCTGCGCAGCGGCGACGGCCGCGTCAAGGTCGGGCAGCGCATGCAGCGCCTGGTGATCGTCGGCGGTGATCAGCGCGATGCTCGCCGCGGCGAAGGCGCGGCCGTACCAGTGGCGCGCTTCGGCTGCGGACTCCCACAGCCGCGGGCGGTAGTTGTTGTCGAAGGCGACGACCGCGCCGCGCGCCCGCATGCGAGCCATCAGCGCTACGGCCCGCTCGCGGCCGGCCGGCGGCAGTATGGCCAGGCTGATGCCGGACAGGTAGAGCGCGTCGAGCGCGTCGGCCTGTTCCTCCAGCGCCGTGGCCGCGCTGTCGAAATAGGCCCGTGCTGCCGCCTGGCCGCGCCAGTAGTGAAAGCGCCGCTCGCCGCCGCCGTCCAGCTCGATGAGGTAGAGGCCCGGTAGCCGGCCGGGCAGGCGCTGCACGAGGCCGGTCAGCACACCTTCGGCGGCCCAGCGCTCCAGCAGGCCCGCGCTCAGGCTGTCGTCGCCCAGCGCCGTCGCGTAATGCACTCGCAGTGCGTCGCCGCCGCAGCGGGCCAGGTAGACGGCGGTGTTCAGCGTGTCGCCGCCGAAGGTCTGCCGCAGCTGACCGAAGGCAGGGCCCTGCAGCTCGAGCATGCATTCGCCCAGCGCGGCGATGGACAGCGGCCGTGCCGACCGCGAGGAAAAGGGACTCATGAGAAATGAAACGTTGTTTCAAGCAGCATAACGGCAGCCGCGGTTCACGTCTCCTCGTGGTTCACCCAGGCCGTGTTCGCCCGGTTGGCCAAGCGCGGCGCGCTGTCTAAAGTCGGCGCTGAAAGGGAGAGCGATGAAGAAGGGTTGCCACCACGGCCGGGCCTGGGTCCAGGCCTGGGCCGCCGCGCTGCTGCTGGGCGCCGCGGCCGCACGCGCCGGTTGCCAGTTGGCGCAGCTGGAGATCCCGGTGCGGCTCGTCAACCAGCGTCCGGTCGGCACGCTGTCGTTGAACGGCACCGAGGCGCCGCTGCTGATCGACAGCGGTGCCTTTTTCAGCATGCTGTCGCCGGCAGCCGCGGCCCAGCTGAGCCTTCCGTTGCGCAGCCTGCCCGACGGCTTCCGCCTGTCGGGCTACACCGGCAACATCCGGGCGCGCCTGACCCAGGTGAGCCGCGTCGGGCTGCGCGGTCAGGAGCTGCGCGATATCGAATTCCTCGTCGGCGGCAACGAGCTGGGCTCCGGGATCATGGGCATCCTCGGCCGCAACTTCCTGTCCGTCGGTGACACCGAGTACGACCTCGCCCACGGCATCGTGCGCCTGATGTTCCCCAAAGGCGACTGCGGGCACGTCAACTTCGCCTACTGGGCCGGCGAGGCGCCGGTCATCCTGGCTGACCTGGTGAGCAACAGCTCCGCCACGGACACCGCTGTGCGCGTGAAGGTGCAGGTCAACGGCCAGAAGATGACCGCGCTTCTGGACACCGGCGCGCCCGGCACCTCGCTGATGCTCGACTCTGCCCGGAGCGCCAAGGTGCCCGAAGGCGAGTTGAAGGATCTTGGCCGCGTCGGCGGCGCGGGGCAGGGGCGCGTGCGCTCCTGGACGGCCACCATCGCCTCGTTCGAGCTGGGGGGCGAGAAGATCGCCAATGTTCCGCTGCAGATCGACGACACCCACTACTTCGACGACGACGTGCTGCTCGGGCTGGACTACTTCCTGTCGCACCGCATCTACGTGTCGCGCCTGCAGGGCAAGGTCTACGCCACCTGGAACGGCACGCCGGTATTCGCCCGCGGCGCGCCGACCGACCATTACGACACCCGCTTCGCCGCCAAGCCCGATGACATTGCGCCGGACGACGCGCAGGCGCTGGCCAGGCGCGGCGAGGCCGCCACCGCGCGCGGCGAGTACGCCAAGGCGCTGCAGGACCTGGACCGGGCGTGCGAGCTGGCGCCGACGGTGGAGGCCAACTTCCTGGCGCGTGCGCGGCTGCACCTGGCGATGTCGCACCCCGAGCGCGCGCTGCAGGACCTGGACCGCGTGCTGGCGCTGAACGCCGCGCAGCCCGACGCGCTGGCGATGCGTGCGGCGATGCGGGCCGCGCGCGACGAGCGCGACGCTGCGTTGGCCGACCTCGCCGCGCTGGACCGCCTGCTGCCGCCGCCCAGCCACCTGCGCGCCAACATGGCCACGGTCTACAGCGAGCTGGGGCTGGCGCCCGAGGCGTTGCGACAGTGGGCGCTTTGGGTGCCGACTCACCGCCATGACGCGCGGCTGGCCAGTGTGCTGAACCAGCGCTGCTGGCTGCGCGCCCGGCTGGCGCTGGACCTGAAGCTGGCCGTGGACGACTGCAAGGACGCCATCGACCTCGATGGCGACGAACCGGCCTACCGCGACAGTCTGGGCTGGGCCTACCTGCGGCTGGACGACGCGCGCAGCGCCGTCCGGGCGTTCGATGGGGCGATCAAGCTCAAGCCCATTGCCTTCTCGCACTATGGTCGCGCGCTTGCGCAGCAGCGCCTCGGCCAGGCCGACGCCGCGCAGCGTGACCTGGCCGCCGCCCGATCGTTGAACGCGGCCATCGACACGGAGGTCGGTCGCGCCGGTTTCCCGGTGGCTGCGGATGCACCCGCGCCGGAGCCCTCGTCCGCAGGCCAGGCAGTGCGTTGAACGCCGCGGGAACGCCGTGTGCCCCGCTGCCGTACGAGCAGCAGCCGCTGCGCCACACCGAGGACGACCATGAACGACGGCTACGGGCACGAGGTGCCGCCGCAGCACAGCCCCCATTCCCTTCGCCCCGTGACCCGCTTCGTCGTCGTGATGGGCGACGGGCAGGCCAGCGTGGCGCGGCTGTTCCGGGCCGACCGCACGCCCGCGGCCGAGTTCGACGCCAACACCGAGGAGGTCGCCCAGCTCATCCGCGGCGAGCCGGCCACGGGCAACGCCGCCGGCTCCGAGTGGGACGGGGCGCTGGCAGGTTTTGCGCTGGCCGACCGCGAAACCGCGCGGGTCTACGAACTGCAGGTCTGACTGGCGCCCCGCGGACCGCGGGTGGCGTTCGTCACGGATCGCGACGCCGGCCTACTTTGGGCAGTTGGACACGAGCCAGGCGGCCAGTTGCGGCAGCCAGTCGTCCACGGCCTGGGCCAGGCCGCGCGCGGCGCCGGCGGCGTCCGGCGTGGTGGGGCGCTCCAGCCGCCACAGCTGCTGTTGCGTGGCGCCAAGCGCGCCCGCCGGCCACAGCGTGGCGTGCACGCGCAGCACGGCCTGGCTGCCGGACGGGCTGCTGAACAGCTGCTCGAACTGGTCGAGGTTGACGGTCAGCAGCGTCACCGGCCTGGTCGCGTTGGCCGAAACTTCGGGGCATGCCGCTGCGGTCGCAACGGTCTCGTGCAGCCGCTGGGTCAGCAGCGCGGCGGGCGGCGCGGCCCAGACGCTGTCGCGGTAATGCTCCTGGCGCTGGGCTTGCTGGAACGCGAGGCGGTAGGCGATGCCATCGCCGTCAAGCCATGGCGGGGCGGTGACGTCTGCAATGCGCCAGGCGACGGCGCCCGGTGTGGTGGCCGTCGCGATGGTGGGCGCGGGGCCGAGGTCGTAGACAGCGCGCGGCGGCACCGTCGGCGCGAGGCTGCAGCCGGCGAGCGCTGCGGTGCAGAGGAGCAGGGCAGGAACAAATCTCATGGCGTGGCGGTCTTCAGGCGTTCCGCGAAGCCTGGCTCGCCGGGGCCGGGCGGGCGCGGCCCGCGGCCGAACAGCAGGCTTTGCGGCTGCTCGCCCAGCTCGCCAGCGGCGCGCTCCAGGCTGCGGCTGGCTGCGGACAGGTCGTTGAACAGAGGCCGGCTGCGCGGCCCGGTCTCGCCGACGAGGGCCAGCTCCAGGTTGCGGCTGGTGGCCTGCACCTGGGCGGCGGCGGCGGACAGCTTGTCCAGCGTCGACGCGCGGGCCTGCAGGTCCCGCGTCAGCGCGCGGCCGTCGGCGGCCAGCTGCTCGATCTGCTGCAGCGCCGCGGTGGCGCGCTGCGCGGTGGCGTCGGCGTCCTTCAGCAGGCCGGGCAGTTCGCGGGCGCCGGGCTGCAGTGCGGACATCAGCCGGCTGGTGTCGCCGGCCGCCTGCTCCAGCTGGTTCAGCGTGCGGCCCAGCTGGGCGCGGTTGTCATCGCTGAGGAGGCGGTTCAGCCGCTCGGCGGTCTCGGCGAATCCGGCCAGCAGCAGCGGGCCGCTTTCGGCCAGGCGGTCCAGCAGCGTGGGGTGCAGCGCGATGCGCGCGCCGGCCTCGGCGCGGCGCAGCGGGGCCTTGGGCTCGCCTTCCTCCAGGCTGATGAAGGACAGGCCCGTGACGCCCTGCAGGCCCAGCTGGGCATAGGTCGTCGTGGACACCGGGGCGGTCGCGTCGACCGCGATGTCGACGAGGATCTGGCGCGGCTCCTGCGGGTCGAAGCCGATGGCCTCGACGAAGCCCACCTCCACGCCGCGCAGCTTGACCGGCGCCTTGAGGTTCAGGCCGGCGACGCCGCTGCGCGAGACGATGGTGTAGTGCACGCGTTCCGTCCGGTCGCCCTGGAACCAGGCGACGGTGGCTGCCAGGGCCAGGCCCAGCAGCAGAAGGAACAGGCCGGCGGCGACGGCGTGAGCTTTGTTTTCCATGGATCAGTGGGCAGTTTGTTCTTCGCGGAGCACGGCGGGGACCCCGCCGTCGTCGCTGGTGTCGTCGAGGCTCAGGCGGAAGCGCTTCACGTCTTCCTCCGCGCAGCGCTCAAGGTGGCCCAGGAAGAAGTTGCGCACGAAGGGATGGGGCAGGCGGGCGACCTGCGTCAGCGGCCCACAGGCGATGATGTGCTGGTCGGCCAACACGGCCACGCGGTCCACGACGGCGAACAGCGTGTCCACGTCGTGCGTGATCATGACGACCGTCAGCCCCAGCTCCTGCCGCAGCTTGCGCAGTAGCTTGACGAATTGCTTGGCGCTGTCCGGGTCCAGCCCGGCGGTGGGCTCGTCGAGGAACAGCAACTGCGGGTCAAGGATCAGCGCCCGCGCCAGCGACACGCGCTTGACCATGCCGCCCGACAGTTCCGCCGGTCGCTTGAGCGCGTCGTCCGGCTTCAGGCCCACCTGCGCCAGCTTCAGCATGACCAGCGGCGCAATGACATCGGCCGGCACGCTCTTCAACTCGCGCAGCGGCAGCGCGATGTTGTCGAACACGTTGAGCGCCGAGAACAGTGCGCCGTTCTGGAACAGCACACCCCAGCGGTAGCGCACGCGCTCCAGGTCGCGGGCGGCGCAGCGGCCCAGCGGGTGGCCGAAGATCTTCACCGTGCCGGACTGCGGCACCTCCAGCCCCAGCAGCAGGCGCAGCAGCGTCGTCTTGCCGGAGCCGGACCCTCCGATCAGCGCCAGCACCTCGCCGCGGTGCACGGTGAGGTTCAGGTGGCGGTGGATGACATGGCCGTCGAAGGCCGTCGTCACGTTGTCGACTTCGATGATGGGGTCGTCCGCAGCCATGCTAGATCCCCACGTTTGAGAAGAGCACGGCAAATACGGCATCCACGACGATGACCAGCGTGATCGCCGTGACGACGGAGGCCGTCACGCCCTGGCCGAGGCTCTCGGTGTTGGGCTTGATGCGCAGCCCGAAGTGGCAGGCCAGCAAGGCGATCAGGCCCCCGAACAGCATCGATTTCGTCCAGCCCAGCCAAAGGTTGGCCGGCTGCACGACGCCGGGCAGCGTGTGTAGGAAGGTCGTCGCGTCGAGCTTGAGCTGCGCGCCTGCGGCGGCCATGCCGCCGGCCAGCATCAGCGCGCTGGTCCACAGCGCCACCAGCGGCAGCGCCACGGCCAGCGCCACGACCTTGGGCAGCACCAGGCGCACCGTGTGCGAGATGCCCATGACGGACAGCGCGTCCAGCTCTTGCGTGACGCGCATGACGCCGATCTGCGCCGTCATCGCCGAGCCCGAGCGGCCGGCGACGATGATGGCTGCTAGCAGCGGCCCCAGCTCGCGCAGCACTGCCAGCCCGAGGATATTGATGACGAAGATGTCGGCGCCGTAGGTCTTGAGCTGTTTGGAGATCAGGTAGGACAGCGTCAGCCCGACGAGGAAGCCCACCAGCGCTGTTATCGGCAGCGCCTGCGCGCCGGTGCGGAAGATGTTGGCCGAAATCTCGCGCCAGCCGATCAGCGACGGATGGCGCAACACGTGGCCGACGTCCAGCAGGAGCCGGCCGGTCAGCGCGACGATGTCCAGCGCCTGCCGTGTAAAGCCGAGCAGCGCCGTGCCCGCGTGCGCGAGGCCGGGACGCAGGCCGGGCTTCTGCCGCGGCAGCGCGCCCGGCTGCAGGAACTGCGCGAACAGCGTAACGTGCTCCGGTAGCCACAGCAGCCGGGCCGGTGTCCTGTGGCCCCAGCCCTGCCACAGCGTCAGCGCGCCGGCGGTGTCGAGCTGGCCGAGCTCGCGCAGGTCCCACAGCGCATCGCCGGCGTCTGCCATGGCAGCGGCAATGCGCTGGCGAAACTCGTCGTACCGGCCGCGCAGCGCCAGCAGCGTCCAGTCGCCGCTGACCCGCCATTCGCGGGGGCCGGCGGGCTGCAGCCGCGGCTCGCCGCCGGCAGCACCCGCCAGCCTGGCCGGCGGCGGGTCGGGCAAGAAGAGGGCACCAGCATCGCTCATGGGCGTCACGCTAGCATGGCGTTGAACCTTTTCGCCCGCGCCGGGTACTCACGCCGCATGTCCATCTGGTCCCCTCTCCGGAAAAAGCGTGAGGCCGCCCCACCCGTGCGGCCAGGCGTGCCCGCCGAGGCGCTCGAGCTGGCGCTGCTGGCCGGCGTCAAGCGCGGCCGGCGTGCCGATTTCGACGCCCTCTATCGCCTCTACCATCCGCGGCTGTGGCGTTTCCTGGGCCACATGCTGCGCCAGCACGATGCCATCGAGGAGGTGCTGAACGACACGCTACTGGTTGTCTGGCAGCGCGCCGATAGCTTCGACGGGCGCAGCAAGCTGTCCACGTGGATCTTCGGCATCGCCTACCGCAAGGCGCTGAAGGCGTTAAGCCGGCCGGACCTGCCTATCGATGAAGACGAGGCGCCGGAGACTGCCGACCCGGGGCCGGGGCCGGCAGAGCAGTTCACGCTCGTGCAGGTGCGGGGGCGGCTGCTCGAGGCGATGGCCGAGCTGTCGCCCGAGCACCGGGCAGTCGTGGAGCTGTGCTATTTCCACGACATGGCCCATGCCGAGATCGCCGAAGTGGTGGGCTGCCCGGCGGAGACCGTGAAGACACGGATGTTCTATGCGCGACGCCGGCTGCGTCAGCTGCTGGATGACCTGGCGGGTCATCATGGAGAGATGTCATGAGTATGGTGATCCCGATGGAACCCGACGAGCATGGCGCCGTGCAGGCGCTGCTGCCCTGGTACGCCAAGGGGCAGCTGGGAGACGCTGAGGCGGTCATGGTGCAACGGCATTTGCTGGGATGCGCCGGCTGCCGCCACGAGCTGGCCGCCGAGACGCCGATGCGGACGCTGCTGAACGTGGCCGCAATGTCCGAACCGGCCGGCGAGGTGGAGGCCGGCCTGGCCAAACTGCATGCCCGCATGCGCCCCGAGGCGAAGCGCGCGACGCCGCGCTGGATGCCCTGGGCGCTGGGTCTGCAGGGCTGCGCTGTGGCGCTGCTGCTGGGCCTGTGGCTGCATGACCGGCAGGACGCACCCGACTACGTGGGCCTGTCGGCCGCGGGAACCGCGCCGGTGGTGGCCGATGCCCTCGTCATGTTCAAGCCCGGCACTAGCGAGCAGGCGCTGCGTAAGCTGTTGCAGGCCGAAGGGGCCAGCGTCGTCGCCGGGCCGACCGAAGGCGGCGCCTGGCTGTTGCGCGTGGACGCGCGGGGCCTGGCGGCACTGCGGGCGGCGCCCATCGTCACGATGGCCGAGCCGCTGCAGCCGGGGCCGGCACGATGACGCGAGCCGGGTTCTGGCTGCGCCTGCTGGTGCTGATGGCCTGCGGCCTGGCCGGGCGGCCGGTGCTGGCGCAGGCCGAGGAGGCGCGCCGCCAGGTGCTGGTCATGCTGCAGCTGCCTAAGGCCCACTACCGGCCCGACGGCAGCTATGCCGGCAACTATGGCGCCGGCGTGGGCCGGCAGTCGCGCCAGCGAGTGGCCGAGGAGCTGGCGCGCCGCCATGGGCTCGCACTGAGCAGCGAATGGCCGATGCCATTGGCCGGCGTGGACTGTTTCGTCATGCGCCTGCCGGACGGCGATGCCCGCACGCCGGCCGAGGTGGCCGATGCCGTCACTGAGGACAAGCGCGTAGCCTGGGCTCAGCCGGTCAATCTCTACCAGGCGCAGGGAGCCGCGGAGGAGCCGCTGTACGCCGCCCAGCCGGCCGCGCGCCAATGGCATCTGGCCGAGCTGCACCGGATGGCCACCGGCCGCGGTGTGCGCGTGGCCGTCATCGACAGCGGCGTGGACACCGGCCACCCCGACCTGGACGGGCAGGTCGCCATGAACGCCAACTTCGTCGACGACCGCGCGCCGCCGGCGGAGGCGCACGGCACGGCCGTCGCTGGCATCATCGCGGCCCGTGCGGACAACGGCCTGGGCATCGCTGGCATCGCACCGGCCGCACGGCTGCTGGCGCTGCGCGCCTGCTGGCAGGCCGCCCGGGCCGAGACGCTATGCACCAGCCTCGGGCTGGCCAAGGCCTTGTACGCCGCCATCCAGCAGGGGGCCGACATCATCAACATGAGCCTGGGCGGCCCGGACGACCGGCTGCTAGGCCTGCTGCTGGATCAGGCACAGGCCCGCGGCGCGAGCATCGTCGCCGCGCTGCCCAGCGCGGGCGGCCCGTTCCCGGCCAACCACCCGGGCGTCTTCGTCGTTGCCAGCGGCCCGCCGTTGACCGCCGGCGCCGTGATTGCACCCGGCCGCGACGTGCCCAGCACGCTGCCGGGCGGCGGCTGGGGACTCGTCACCGGCTCGTCCTTCGCCGCAGCGCATGCCGCCGGCCTGCTGGCGCTGGTGCGCGAACTGGGCGGCGCGCGCAGCGGCGTGCTGCTCAAGACGGCGTTCGTCACTGCGGGGCCGGACCGCATCGACAGCTGTGCGACGTTGGCACGGCACGCCGGCTCGCGGGCTTTCGTGTGCGCGCCGCCGGGGTTCGCTGCCGATTGATGAGCCGAGTGCGCCTTGCCTCTCTCATGGCTTGGGCCGCCGCCACGCTGGCGGGCGCGGCTCATGCTGATGTGGGCGGCTCGCTGTCGCTGCAGACGGATGCGCGTGACCGGGGCATGTCGTACAGCGACGGCCGGCCCACGGCGCAGTTCGGGCTCAGTTGGGACGACAGCGTCGGCTGGTATGCCGGCGCTTCGCTGGCCCAGGCGCGGTTCACGGAGCGCCGTGCGGGCTGGTTGCGCCTCTATGGGGGCCAGGTCTTGCCGGTGTCGGCAGCGTTGCAGGGCGAATGGGGCGTGTTGGCGCACCGCTTCCAGAATGTCTCGCGCTACGACTTCGTCGAGGCCTATGCCGGCCTGCTGGCCGAGCGCTGGAACCTGCGTGTCTATGCTTCGCCCGACTATTACGGTGTCGGTCGCCGCAGCGTCTACGGCGAGGTGAACCTGCGCTGGCCGGTGCTGGCGCCAGTGGCCGTGTTCGGCCATGTGGGCGTGCTGCGCGGCTTCGGTCATGCGGCGTTGCCGCTCTACACCGAGCCTCACGGGCCGGTCCGCATCGACATCCGTGCGGGCCTGTCATGGCCTTGGGGCGATGTCGGCGAATGGCAGCTCGCAGCGGTGTCGGCGAGCCGCGGCGGGCCCTACACCTGGACGGACGGCTCTCCGCGCCACGCCATCACGCTGGGCTTCACCGTGGCGTTTTGAACCATCGCGCTCCTTGTGGGTACTCACCGCAGGTGAGACCCCTGAAAGGACTGCGATGAAGATCTCGATGACGATGCAACGGGCCGCTGCGGCGGCCGCTCTGGTGTGGATGGCCGGATGCGGCGGCGGCAGCGGAGCCGGCCTGGATGCGAGCGGCCAGCCCGCTGCGCCGGCAACCTCCGCGAGCGACCCGAGCGCGGCCATGACGGCCACGTTCGCCTCCATCCAGTCGCATGTGTTCACGCCGGTGTGCACGGCCTGCCATGCGGGCGCTTCGGCACCGCAGGGCCTGAGGCTGGACGCGGCCAACAGCTACGCGATGCTCGTCAACGTGTCGAGCAACGAGGTGCCCTCGCTCAAGCGCGTGATGCCTGGCGACTCGGCCAACAGCTACATCGTGCAGAAGCTTGAAGGCCACGCAGCCGTCGGTGCGCGCATGCCGCTCGGCGGCCCATACCTCGATGCCAACACCATCGCGCTCATCAAGCAGTGGATCGACAAGGGAGCGGTGCAATGACGAGCGTCCTGCAGCGCCTTGGGGCGCTGCTGCTCGGGTTCGCGGCCTGGGCCTTGTCGGGCTCGGCCAGCGCGGAGCCCTACCTCGCCGTGCGCGCCGGCCTCAAGTGCGTAGCCTGTCACGTGAACCCCACGGGCGGCGGCCTGCGCAATGCGGTGGGGAATGCCTTCGCCCAGGGCGGCATTCCCGCCAATGCGTTGCCCGAGACGCTGCAGGGCTGGAACGGTTCGCTGTTCGACGACCGCTTGCGCCTTGGTGGCGACCTGCGGACAGCGACGACGCGCACCGCCGTGCGCGGCCAGCCGACCAGCAGCGTGGGCGGCACCGAGCAGACGCGTCTGTATGCCGATGTGCAGCTGATCAAGGACTACCTCGGTGCCTACCTGGACCAGCAGGTGGCGCCGGGCAAGTCCGAGCGGCAGGAGGCCTACGTCCGGCTGTCCACGCCGGGCCTGGGCTGGTATGCCAAGGCAGGCCAGTTCTACCTGCCGTTCGGCTGGCGGCTGCAGGACAGCCTGGCCTTTGTGCGCCAGCTCAGCGGCGTCAGCATGACGGTGCCCGACAAGGGATTCGAGCTGGGCCACGAAAGCGATGAATGGTCCATCCAGCTCGTGCGCAGCAACGGCCCGGGCAACCGCGGCAATGTCACGGGACACCAGACGACGGCGCAGGCGATCTGGATGCAGCCCTGGGGCCGCATCGGCGCGGCCGCGGCTCAGGTGAAGTCGTCCGCCGGCGATCGCCAGGCCTGGGGGCTGTTTGCCGGCACAACGACCGGCCCGGTGACATGGCTGGCGGAGATGGATCTGGTGGCCGATGCTGGCTATCCCGAGGGCAAGCGTCGCCAGCTGGCGACGCTGCTGGAGGCCAACTGGCTGGTGCAGCAGGGGCACAACCTCAAGCTGACGAGCGAGTACCTGGACCCCAACCGGCGCGTCTCGCATGACAACAAGGTCCGCTACAGCCTGGTCTACGAGTACACGCCGATCGGGTTCGTGCAGCTGCGTGCCGGCACGCGCAAGTTCGGCGGCATTCCGCAGAACGCAGTCGACAACCGGCGCCAGGCCTTCGCCGAACTGCACGCGATGTTCTAGCGTCGCCGCGCCGGCTGTCAGCGCAGTTCGTCGGCCACCTCCCGGGCGCTGGGCCGCGCGCCGGGATCCGGCTGCTGGCACGCCTGTGCCAGCGCAGCGGCTTCGGCCGGCGCCGGCAGACCGGTGTCGCAGCAGGCCACCAGCTCCTCCAGCAGGCAGCCCAGTGCGCGCACGTCCATCGCGCGCAGCAGCGCGGCCTGGCGCGGAGGCACGGCTTCGAGGAAGGATGCGGCGCCGAAGTCGCCCAGCCGCGCGTCGCCGTGGCCGTCGTGCAGGATGTTGTGCGCGTAGAGGTCGCCGTGCGTCAGGCCTCGCGCGTGCAGGTGGGCCAGCGCATCGGCCATGCGGGCGGCCAGGCGCATTGCGGCCTCGGCTGGCATGCGCAGGGTCGGGTCGTAGACGTCGCGCGTGCACGACGCCAAGCTCGGTGGCGCGGCCAGCGTGCGGAAGCGGGCGTCCACCAGCGGCATCAGCAGCCCGTCCGCACCGCCCGGGTGGCTGCTCAGCCGGCCCAGCGCGGGGATCAGCTGCGGGTGCCGGCCGGCGTGCAGGCAGGCCGCCAGCTCGGTTTGCGGCAGACCGTCGCTGGTGACGTTGCCCTTGAACACCTTCAGCGCCAGCGGCCGGCCGTCGCGGTCGTCGACGCGGTGGATGTGGCCCGACGCGCCTTCGCCCAGCAGCGCCTGCACGCGCAGGCCGGCCCAGTCGACGCGCGGCACCGGCGCCTGGGCCAGCGCCTCGGCCTCGTGGGCCGCGCTGAACGGGTTGCCGCCGTGCGCGAGCCATGTCAGCCGCGGCAGTTGCAGCAGCCCGTCCGGCAGGCCCTGCAGCCCGTTGGCGGAGATGCGCAGCAGCTCCAGCGTCGTGCAGGCGGCCAGGCTCTCGGGCAGCGCCTGCAGCCGGTTGCCGGCCAGAGCCACCTTCTGCAGCGGGCGCCGGCCCAGTTCCTCCGGCAGTCTGGCGAGGCGGTTGTCGGTCAGGATCAGCCATCTCAGTCGTGGTGGCAGTGCGGCGGCGGGCAGTTCCTCGATGCTGTTGTGCTTGAAGCCCACCATCTCCAGCGCCTCGCAGCGGCCCAGCACCTCGGGCACGCGGGTGAAGCGGTTGCCCGAGCAGAACAGCACCTTGAGCCGGTGCAGGCGGGGCAGGTCGTCGGGCAGCGTCTCGAGGTCGTTGCCCGAGAGGTCCAGAACTTCCAGCGTGTCGGCCAGCGTGTAGACCTCGTCGGGCAGCTCGCGCAGCCCGGCGCTCAGGGTCAGGCGGGTGGCGCCCTGTAGGGCGCCGGCGCGCAGTGGCTCCAGCGTGTTCAAACGGTGTCTTTCATCGCACAGCAAAAAGCCTCGCAGGCCGATGCCTGGGAGGCTGGAGGGGCGGGCCGATGACGGCCGCGGCGGCAAATTTTAGGGGACCGCCTGCGGGGCCGCAGCCACCATCGTGGCCACCGCAAATCGTCAGATCCACCGCATCCGCCTTGCGCAGCGGCACCTGGTTTTCCGTCATCCACGCCGTGTGGCGCGCTGTCCGGCTGCCTAGCATGAAGGCACGATGCGCGGGCTATCGCACCGTGCTCCGGCATGGCGTCCCGTCGGGGCCCGTCCACCCCCTCAAGGAGAGAACATGGCATTCCCCACGTCGGTCAACGACCAGATCACCGATTCGGTCACCCAGGCCAATACCAAGGTACTCGGCGACGCCCCCGCCGTCGCCATGGGCAATCTGTTTCAGGCCACCTCCCAGGCGCTGGCCAACGCGGCGCACAACGCGACCAACGCGCAGCAGCAGAGCTACGTGACGGCGCAGTCCGCCACGACGATGAGCGTGGCCACGCTGTACTCCATTGACACCGAGTTCACCGGCGTCGCGACGAAAGACATCCTCGGCACCGGCGCGAAGGGCCTCGGCTGAGCGCCTTCGCCAAGGAGCACGACATGGCTTTCCCTACCGCCGTCAACAACCAGATCACCGACTCGGTCACGCAGACCAACGTGCAGGTGCTGGCAAGCTCGCCCTCCGTCGCCATGGGCAACCTGTACCAGGCCACCGCGCAGGCGCTGGCCAACGCGGCCCACAACGCCACGATGGCTCAGCAGCAGATGTACGTCACAGCCCAGGCCGCCACGACCATGGGCGTCTCGCTGCTGTACTCGCTGGACACCAGCGCCGCCAGGAAGCTCGTCGGCTGAAGGCCTGGCCAAGCGCTGAGGAGCCCCGTTCGCCTTCCCATTGCCACCCAAGGAGCGCTCGCCATGGCCTTCCCTACCGCTGTCAACAGTCAGATCACTGACGCTGTCTCGCAGGTCAACACCAAGGTGCTCGGCGATGCGCCGGCCATCGCGATGGGCAACCTGTTCGTCGCCTCCAGCCAGGCGCTGTCCAACGCGGCCCACAACGCGACGAACAACCAGCAGCAGTCCTACGTGACGATGCAGGCCGCCACGACGCAGGGCGTGGCCACGCTGTACGCCATCGACACCTCCCCCGTTGGCATCGTCACGAAAGACGTGCTGGGCCTGCGTTGACGGCTTCGTGGCTGCCGCTGCTGGCACGGGCTCGGTGGCGGTGCTGTGCAGGCCGGCCTTTCGCGAGAGCCATCAGCGAAGTTCCTGTATTGATCCGTCCTCAACGACATGAAGAGATGACATGCCATGACCACGACCGATGAAGGCACCGTCAACAGCCAGATCCTCGATGCAGCCGTCAGCACGGTCGCGCTGACGACCGGCCAGGCCGCTTCGCAGGCGCTGGCCATGCTTGACGTCGTGCTGCTGGAGACGCTCGGCATGGCCATGCACAACGCCGTCCACCGGCAGCAGAGTGCCGGCATGGTCAGCGCGGCCGCCGTCACGGCCGCCTGCGCCAAGATGCTGCAGACGCCGTTCCCCATCGACGCCGCCAGTGCGCAGCCCGTGAAGCAATGACGCCCCGCTGAACGCCAGAGTCGGTCTGAACCCAGGAGATGTAATGGACCCGAGCCAGGTCAATGCCCAAGTCATCGACACCATCAATCAGGTGCAGCTGGCCACGATGAGCCCGCAGGTCGTGTTGACCAGCGGTGCCGGCAAGGCGTACCAGTCCGTGGCGCAGTCCACCGCCATCGCGGTGCAGGACGCCACCGACGCGCTGCGCAACATCTCCACCATCGCCACTACCGCTGCCGGCGTGGCGATGGCGCAATACCTGGCCACCGGCGATGAGAAGTACGCCAAAGTTCTTGCGCAGGCGCAGACGATGATGCTGAACGCGACCGAGGACTTCGCCAGGGTCGGCTCCGCTGCCGCGACCGTGCTCAAGGGCTTCCCGGCGGGCTGACCCGCCGGCGCCTCAAACGAGCCCCCACCATGACTGTCACATTGGCCGGCAAGCCCCTCCAGCAAGTGGCCTCGCTGTCGCCGGAAGGCCGGCTGTCGCTGGCGTTTGTCGATGGCGGCCCTGAATGGCTGGCCTGGGCGGCGCAGGACGTGGCCTCGCGCTACGACTTTGCCGACGAGACGACGCTCTTGGGCCAGGTGCAGCTGGGCCTGCACGCGTCTCGCCTGGCGCTGCTGCCGAATCTGGAGCTGATGGTCAGCCCGGTCAAGCTGATGACGCTGGGCCTGACCGACCTGCGCACTCTGGCCCGTGCGGAGACCGGCGACGGCAGCGCGGCGACGGTGGCTCAGGTCGCCGGCATCCTGTCGGCCCACCAGCTCGCTGCGCGTCGAGACCTGGCCGCTGGCGCGGCATGGCTGTCGGAGCTGGGGCTGGCGGACGCTCCCATCTTCCAGGCCCCGGATCTCGACGACCGGCTTGCGCTGTGGCAGCTGGCGTGCATGGCGCCGCCCACCAGCGACGCTGCGCCCGCGCTGCGCCAGGAGGCGGCCAACTTCGCAGCCATTCAGGCGCGCACGCCGCTGGAGTTCTGCGACTACTTCCGCACCTACCTGGCCCGCACTGCAGGCCTGGCCTCTGCGTCGCCGCAGCAGCGCGCCGACGCCGCCGCCGCCACGCTGCGCGTGCTGCTTCCGCTGCTCTTCGGCACGCTGGATTGCCCGCAGCTCGACGGCCTGCCGTCGCCCGCGCAGGTGGAGGCCACCATCAGCAACTGGCTGGCTCGCGGCAAGCAGGTCGGCTTTGCGCGGCTGTCGCAGGCCGTGCAGCAGATCGTGCAGCACACCCATCTGCAGGACGACTCGGTCGATGCCGCGCGCAAGGCCATCCAGCTCTACCTGCAATCGGCACAGGCCTTCCTGTCGTCCAACCGGCCGACGCAGGGCCGGCTGGGCCAGGACGGCGCAACATGCACCTACACCTACGGAGGTGGCAGCCTGGGTGCCGAGGTGCAGGTGGGGCCGGGCGGCGTGGTATCGCTGCAGGACTTCGGCCCCCGCCCGCAGCCCGGGGTTTTGAACGAGGAGAACGCGGGATGACTGAGAAACCCGACGCGCCGGACGCCCCGCCGCCACCTGTCTCGCCACCGCCTAGTGTGGCCGGCGCTGGGGACACCAAGGCGACGCAGACGGCCCAGCAGCAGCTGCAGGCGGCGCTAGCGGCTGCCGGAGCCGCCGTTCAGCAGGCCATGACGCTAGCCGCCGGCTTGCGCGGCGGGGGCGGACCGGCGGCGCAGGCGGTCGGTGCGGTACACCTGCAGGCACAGTCCGCCGCGCAGGCGCAGGCCGAAGCAGCCATTCAGGCGAGCCAACGGGCTGTCCAGCAGGCGGTCTATGGCGCGCAGTTGCAGGCGCAGGCGGCGGCAGGCGGGCCGGCTGCCGTGCAGGCCGACTCCGTGCCGCCCGCGGCTCACGGCGCTGCCTGAACAGCTGAAGGTGCTAGGCGGAAGCAAGCCATCTCCGTCCGCGCCGTGCGGCACCGTGCCGTGTGGCCGGAGTCCGCCGCTGGCGAAGGCCATCCACGATTTCGCGCATGACCCCGCGGTGCACCTGGCCGCGCGGCAGTCGGGGGCAGTCACCGGCAGCACGATGCGATGCCACGCCGGAACTCCCGCGGGCTGCGGCCCACGTGGCGGCGGAAGCTCTTCTCGAAATGACTCAGGTCGCCAAAACCCACGCTCAGCGCCACCTCCGTGATGCGCGGGCCCCGTTCGTGGCCCAGCAGCTCCTTGGCCTTCTCGATGCGGATCTGCTGCAGCAGCGGCTTGAACGTCGTGCTCAGCGAGCTGCGGAACAGGAAGCCGAGGTGCGACGCGCTCACGTGGGCCTGACCGGCCAGCAGCTCCAGCGAGATCGGCTCGGCGTAATGCTCGCCGAGGTAGAGCAGCGCCTTGCGCAGCCCCGCGTGCAGCGGCGCCATCCCGACTGTGTCGCGCGCCACGGCGCAGCGCACCCAATGCCCGGCCGGCGCTTGTAGATGCCGACGCAACGACCTGGGTTCGGGCGGTTCGGCCACATCGGCCGGCGCCGCCGCCGCTGCCGCGCGGGCCTCCGGCGCGGTGGCCAGCAGCCAGGGCGCATGCCGCGCCACGTCGGCCTCGTGCAGCGGCTGCCCGTCGTTCATCACCGCCAGCCGCGCTAGCACCCGCTCCAGTTCGAACAGGTTCTCCGGCCAGCCGTGCTGGCGGCACAGCCGCACGAGGTCGCCGGTGCAGACACGCTGCGGGTCGAAGCCCTGCCGCGCCAGCACGGCGGCCAGCAGCTCGGGTATGTCGCCCGGTCGCTCGCGCAGGGGCGGCACCGTGACGGTCAGGAACGCCAGCTCCGCCTGCAGCTGCCGCGAGAACAGGCCGTCGCGCACGCGCTGGCCCAGGTCCGTGGCGGCCGAGGCCACCACGCGCACCTCGGCCGCGCCCGCGGCTACCAGCCATTGCCCAAGCCGCGACGGCATGCATTGCGGCACCTGGGCCTGCAACTGGCGCGGCAGCTCGTCGATGCCGTTGAAGAACAGCGTGCCGCCGCGTGCCTCGTCGAACCACTGCGCCGGCTGCCCGGCAGGGTCCGCGCAGTTCACCTCCACGAACGGCCCGTCGCGCTGCGGCCCGCAGCAGTGCACTGCGGCGGCGAGCAGCGCCTTCTCGGTACCGAACTCGCCCATCACCAGCACGGGCAGGCTGCTGTGCGCAGCCTTCTCCACGAACACGTCCAGCCGGTGCAGCGCGTCGCTCCGGCCCACCAATAGCAGCGGCCGGCCCAGGCGCTTCGCCGTCCACGCCTCGACGACCTGGCGCTTGAACAGGTAGGCGCACTGCCGCGCCAGTGCCTCGCCCAGCCGGTTCCTTTCGTCGCCGGCCGCGGCCGGTGGCCACGACAGCACCAGCTCGCCGATCGGCTCGGCCGCATACATGACGGGAAAGATGCGCGATGCCGGCGCGGCACTGGTCGCGTCTGGCCGCCCGCGCGCGGCCGCCCAGGTGGAGTCGTGCAACCGCAGGCGGGCGCTCGCCAGGCCGGCGTGCAAGAGGAGGTCGTCGAGCCAAGCCTGCCAGAACGCCGTGCCTGTCGAGGCGGGGCGGGCGGGGGGCAGCGGCAGCGCGTCGAGAAAGGAGCGCATGGCGAACATCCGAGGTGGCGGAAGCCTGCACTGTGCTGCACGCTGGCTGTCGTTGACCTTCCGGGGACCTTCCGGTGCGGACGGACATGCCGGAAGGTAGGGGAAGGTTCGGCGAAGGCGAGGGAAGCCGTCGCGACAGCAGCGCTGCGGCACCGCAGTACAGCCGCCGGGCGCCGGCTGCTGCCGGCCTGGTGATTAGGGGCGCTGGACGAAGTCCGTCAGGTCGTCGATGGCCGGTACGCTGGCCAGCAGCACGAGGAACAGCGCCAGCGGCACGGTCGACACATAGCCCGCGTGCTTGAAGCCCAGTGCCCCGACCACGCCGCCGAGGAAGAAGGCGCCCACCAGCACCGCCAACAGCCGAAGCTTCGTGCGGTTGGCGCGCACCTGGGGCAGGGCGTTGCCGTCTTCGTCGCTGCCGCTGTCGCCGCGGTGCCGGTTCCAGTAGATGAACTTGCCGATCTCGATGCCGATGTCGGTGACCATCCCGGTCACATGCGTCGTGCGGATCTCGGCGTGCGACAGCTTCGTGATGACGACGTTCTGCAGCCCCATGATGAAGCACAGCAGCATCACCGTGGCGGGCACGAAGAGCGCGTGCATCTGCGACAGCTGGGCCCCGAGCAGGCCGAAGCCCACCAGCAGCGCCGCTTCCACCAGCAGCGGCAGCGCGTACTCACTGTGCAGTCGGCGCCGCCGGGCGTAATTGATCATGATGGCCGACGTGGCCGCGCCCAGCATGAAGGACAGCAGTGCGCCAACGCCCTTCAGCACCAGCGCGAGATCGCCCAGCACGAGGTCATCCGCCATCGCCGAGACGATGCCGGTCATGTGCGAGGTGTACTGCCTGACGGCCAGGAAGCCCCCGGCATTGGTGGCCCCGGCCACGAAGGCCAGCGCACAGCCCAGCTGCTGGTTGGCGCGGGCCGTGCGCTCTCGGCCGGTGAGACGACGTGCGTACTGGACGGGCATGGCCGGCGGATGTCTTGGCAGCGGCGCCCGGGGTGCGTCAGGCCGCGGTGGCGGCCCGCCACTGGTTCACCGCCTGGTCCACGGCGGTGAACGCGGGCATCAGGTCGTCCCAGGCCGCCGCATCGAAATGCCGCGGTTTGCGCAGCAGCGCGGAGTTGAACCGGCGCATCAGCGCGCCTTTGCAGGCGAACACGATGTTGTTGCCGCCATCCACATCCTCCACAACGACCACCTCTTCGTCGAAGCTGCGCCGAATGCGCCCGGCCAAGGTGCCGGCGCTGCGCGGGTCCGCGTGCAGGTTGACGACCAGCAGGCCATCGGGCTCCAGCGCGTCGTAGCAGTCATCGTAGAACTGCTGTGAGCACAACGCGGGCGGCTGGCCCGTGCTGTCGAAGCCGTCCACCATCAGCACGTCCACCAGATGCGGCGGGAAGCGCACGAAGTCCGCGCCGTCGCCACGGCGCACCTGGAAGCGCCCGTCGTCCGGCGGAACGCGGAACTCGTCGCGCAGCGCGATCACATGCGGATTGATCTCCACGACCTGGATGCGCGTCGTGGGCAGGTGCCGGTAGCAGAACTTGGCCAGCGAGCCGCCGCCGAGGCCGATCATCGCCAGCGTCTCAGGCTGGCCGTTGAACAGCAGCATGCCCATCATCGTGCGCGTGTAGTCCAGGTCCAGCGCGTCGGGCCGCTGCGTCTGCATGCGGCTCTGGATCTCGCTGATGGAAAAGTGCAGCGCCTTCGTGTTCAGGGTCTCGTAGACGTAGGGCTTGACGTGTTCGGGCATCGCGTGGAGATCGTAGCGTGGGCGGCGCAGTGCGCCAGGAGCGTGAAGGCGCGCTTCAGGCCTTCTTCACGAACTCCGACTTCAGCCCCATCGCCCCGATGCCGTCGATCTTGCAGTCGATGTCATGGTCTCCATCCGTCAGGCGGATGTTCTTGACCTTGGTGCCCACCTTCACCACCAGCGACGACCCTTTGATCTTCAGGTCCTTGATGACCGTTACCGTGTCGCCGTCCTGCAGCACGTTGCCGACCGCGTCCTTCACGACGCGCGCCTCCTCGCCCGGCGCCGGCGCCGCTTCGGCCGACCATTCATGGCCGCATTCCGGACAGACGAGCTGGCTGCCGTCTTCGTAGGTGTAGGTGGAGTGGCAGAGAGGGCAAGGGGGAAGGGAACTCATCGTGGGATTGTCGCTGGCGGACCGGGGCCAGCATTCCACTTCCTGGAAGAGTTCGGCCGAGTGCGCAAACGTTAGCGCCGAGGCTTGTGCGTCCTAACCCTTGAGCGCCAGCCTGAGCCCGGGAATGGATCAACTACAGGGCTCCTAACGCCTTGCCTATGGCGGCGGCCGCTGCCCCTATGCTCCAGAGGTTGATGTGCGCGCGGCTGATCAAAAGGGCGACCAGTTTGACGAGTGGACGTTCGCGGCTGAAGTGCTTCAGCGGGTCCGAACCGGCGATGGAGATCAACACAGGGCGTGTTGGAGGTTTGTCCATGCACGAAATGCTACGGACAACCTTTCGCCAGATGTTCAAGCCGTGGTCAGCCAAAGAAAAAGCCCCACACGCTTTCGCATGTGAGGCTTCTTGAGTGGCTCCCCGACCTGGGCTCGAACCAGGGACCTACGGATTAACAGTCCGGCGCTCTACCGACTGAGCTATCGAGGAATTGTCGGTGTGGTGCCCGCCATGCGGTTGTGGCGGGCTATGTCGTTCTCTTCTCTGGTGCTGACGCCTTGGCGTCAGCCTTGAAATCTGGCTCCCCGACCTGGGCTCGAACCAGGGACCTACGGATTAACAGTCCGGCGCTCTACCGACTGAGCTATCGAGGAACAGAGCCCATGATTATAGAGACTTTTTCGGGTGCTTCACAAGCGGACCTCCAGACTGGCGCGCAAAGTCCTCGGCGCGAGCGGGTAGAGGTAGCTGTGCTCGAACTGCCAGGGCGCCTCGCGCCAGGCGCGGCGGTTGGTGAGGTTGTCGATGGCGGCACGCCAGATCCACGTCTGCTGGCCTTGCAGTTGCGTGTAGCGCAGGCCGGCGTCGGCCACGGTCCACGCGGGCACGGGGATGGTGTTGTCAGGCGTGGCGTAGCGGCGGCCTTCGTGCTGCAGGCCGAGCTGGGCCTGCAGGCCGGGCAGCAGGTCCTGGCGCAGCTGGGCCTTCAGCGTGGTTTCGGGCACGTTGGGCGGCGTCAGGCCGTTGAGGGCCGCATCGGTGCTGCCCTCGCGGCGGGCGCGCAGCTTCTGGGCGCTGGCAAATAGGCCGCCGCCGCTCCACTTCAGGTCGGCGCTGGCTTCGACACCGCGGTGGCGGGCGTAGCCGTCGATGCGGCGCTCGCAGCTGCTCTTGTCGCTGCAATCGCTGAAGGCGGGCAGGACGATGTCGCGCCAGGCCGGCCGGCGGACGTCGAACACCGTCAGCGAGCCTTCGACGCGCTGCGTGCCGGTCTTCAGACCCAGCTCGGTCTGGCGGCTCTTCAGCGCTGGCAGGGACTGGCCCTGGTTGATGTAGCGGTCGCGGCCGGGCGCCACTTCGCTCTCCACGCCCTGGCCCCAGCTGGCGTAGACGAGCCAGTCCGCGGCGATGGCATGGCTGAGGGCCACCCAGGGCGTTGTCACGCCTTGCGAGTAGTCCGTTGCCCGTGAGCCGTCGGTGCGCACGCTCTCGCGGTGCAGCCGCGTGTGGCGCAGGCCCAGCCAGGCGCTGGTGCTGGCGCTGATGGCCACGCGGTCGCGCATGTAGAGCTCGTTGCTGCGTTCGTCGCGGTTGGTGTTCTCGCCGGTGAGGGCGGGGTTGGGCGCCGTGACGGCGCTGCCGTCGATGTTGCCGATTCCGGCGAAGTTGTAGGCCTGGCGCTGGAAGCGGGACCTGTACTGGCTCGTCAGGCCGCCGACGGTCAGCTCGTGGCGCAGGCCGGCGAGCTGCACGGGGCCGCTGGCGGACACGTCGAGCGCCGTCGTGTCGCGGTGCTCGTTCTCGCTGCGGAAGTCGTAGAGGTCGAAGCGGCCGTCCGGGCCGTAGCGGTCGCAGTAGTAGGCGCCGTCGAACGTGCTGTTCTCGTTGCAGTCCAGGCCGAAGCCGAAAGCGTTGCGGTCGTCGGTGCGCAGGCGCTGGATGCCCAGGTGGGCCTGGGCGCGCCAGTCACCGGCGAGCTTCTGCTGCACGCGCAGCGACGCATGCGTGTTCGTGAACACGACGGGCAACGTCCACGGCTGGTTGTTGAGGTTAATGTTGGGGTCGATGCGCCGGGCGTCGGGCAGCGTGTTGCCGAGCAGGCTGAAGCCGTCCTGGCTGGGCTGGCTCTGGCGGTTCAGCTCCACCTCGGCCTCGACGAGGGTGTCGGCACTGACGCGCCAGTCGGCCGCCATGGCGGCGGTGTGCGAATGGCCCCGGGCGTTGTGCAGCGTCGGGTCGAGATGGGCCGCGGCGAGGTTCACGCGCAGGCCGAACTCGCGGCTGGTGCCGAAGCGCTGCGAGTGGTCGACGCTGGCCTCGACGGTGCCGCCCTGGATGGCACCGACGGTCAGCGTCGTGGCGTCGTCGGCCAGCGGGCGCTTGACGACGAGGTTGACGAGGCCGGACGGCGCGCTGGTGCCGGCCTGCATGCCGGAGCTGCCCTTGAGCACCTCCACCGCCGCCTTGTTGGCCAGCGACAGCACCGTCTCGCCGTTGATTGGCAGGCCATCACGGCGCAGGTTGAAGCGGTTGTCAAGGTCGAAGCCGCGCACCTTGAGCTGGCTCCAGTAGCCGACGGCGTTGTAGCTGTCGGAGACGGAGGCGTCGAGCTGGGTGAGGCCGGAGAGCTGGCTGATGCCGGCGTCGGCCAGCCGTTCGGCCGACAGGCTCAGCGCCTGCATCGGCAGCCTGGCGGGCGGGTCGCTGAAGCCGGCGAGGCCGGGTGCGGTCTCGGTGGCCTTGCCGGTCACGCTGACGGCGGGCAGCGTCTGTGCGGCGGCAAGCTGGGTGGCGAGCAGCGCGGCGGCCGCGGCGAGGGAAGAAGGAGAAGGTCGTGCCATCGGATTGCAGAGCGATGGCAGGTCGGCAAACGGGAAAAGACTCGGGCCCTGGAGACGAAAAAGGACGGGCCGCGGTTCCGGCTGCTTCCCTGCGCGAGGATTACCTCAATCAGGTTCAAAGGGACTGTCTCAGTCGAGCTGGCCGTGGCTGGCTCAACACCCCTAGCGAAGACGCGCCGCCCGAAGGCGGCGCGAACCGGCATTCTAAGAGCGCGGCTGCTCAGTCGCGCGCAGGCGGGGATACACCCAGCCGCTCGTGGAGCTTGGGGCTGGTCGTCGTGTATTGCAGGTGGATGGGCTGACCGGGGAAGACGCGCTCCGCCGCCGCGAAGGCGGCCAGCGTGGCCTCGTGGAAGCCGCTGACCAGCAGCTTGCGCTTGCCGGGGTAGGTGTTGATGTCGCCCACCGCGTGGATGCCGGGCTCGGAGGTCTCAAAGCGTGCGGTGTCCACGGTCAGCAGCTTGCGCTCCATCGCAAGGCCCCAGTCGGCGATGGGCCCCAGCCGCGGGCTCAGCCCCTGGCGCACGAGCAACTGCGTGGCCGGCACGGTGCGGGTCTGGGCGTCGGCGTCGAGGATGTCCAGCCCTTGCAGCGCGCCGTCGGCCGACAGGCGCAGCGCCAGCGGCTGGCCCACGGCCACGTTCACCGCGTCGCCGTCACGCAGCGTCTGCAGGCGGGCGAGCCAGGCGGCGGGGGCCTTGAAGGCATCGCGGCGGTGCAGCAGCGTCACGCTGGCGGCGCGGCCGGCTCCGGCCAGCTCGACGGCGGCCTGAACGGCGGCTTCTTCACCACCGATGATGAGCACCTGCTGCGCGTCGGCCGCGAGCGTGTCGGGCTGGTAGTGCAGCTGTCGGCCCTGCAGTGCCTCAGCGCCGTCCAGCCGCAGCCGCTTGGGCTGGAAGGCGCCCACGCCGGCGGCGATGAAGACGGTCTTGGCCACGAAGCGCAGGCCCGCGCCGGTCTCGGCCAACCAGCGGCCGTTGGCCTCGCGCTGCAGCCGGCTCACCTCGTGGCCGAGGTGCAGGCCTGGTGCGAACGGGCGGATCTGCTGCTGCAGCCGCTCCACGAGCTCGCGCCCGCTGCACACGGGCAGGCCGGGCACGTCGTAGATGGGTTTGTCAGCGTAGAGCTCGACGCACTGGCCGCCCACGTGGGGCAGCGCGTCGACGACCTGGGCCGAGACGCCCAGCAGGCCCAACTCGAAGACCTGGAACAGGCCCACCGGGCCCGCACCGATGACGAGGGCGTCGGTCTCGATGGTGGGGGAGGGCACCGTCGTATCAGTCATGCCGGCCTGCGCGCGGTGTGCGCGTCGCGGGTTTACTTGATCAGCTCGGACAGCTTGCCCGTCTTGTCTTTCCACTCCTCGGCATCGGGCAGCGCGGCCTTGCGCTTGGTGATGCTGGGCCAGTTCTTGGACAGGTCGGCGTTGATCTTGATCATGTGCTGCTGGTCGCCCGGCACGTCCTCCTCCGGCATGATGGCGTTCACCGGGCACTCGGGGATGCAGACGGCACAGTCGATGCACTCATCGGGGTCGATGGACAGAAAGTTGGGGCCTTCGCGGAAGCAGTCGACCGGGCAGACGTCGACGCAGTCGGTGTATTTGCAGCGGATGCAGGCTTCGGTGACGACGTGGGTCATGGGGAGCTCTGAGGAGTAAGGGGTGCCTGGGCGTCAGGCGAAACGGTGATTTTAGAGGCGCCGGCCGCCGGGGCCGCCGCCTGCACCGGCATCGCGCCCGTGCCGACCGTGACGACCGTGGGGTGGTTGCCGTGCAGCGGCGCGGCGTCGGCGAGATTGGCGATGCGGTGTTCGCTGGTGACGGCGTCGGCACTGCCGGCGTGCGAGACGACGAGGGCCGGCGTGTCGGCCGGCCAGCCGGCGCTGACGAGCTTCGCGCCCAGCGTGGCGAGCTGGCGGCCGGCCATGTAGAAGACTTCGGTGTCGGCGCTGAGCGCGGCGCGCAGTTCGCCGGTCTCGGTCATCGCCGTCGTCAGCGACACGTTGCGGCCGCGGCCGCGGCGCGTGAGCGGCCGCCGTGCCTGGGCCGCAGCGGCGAGCGCGGCGGTGACGCCGGGGATGACTTCGCAGTCGATGCCGGCGGCGGCGAGTGCGGCGAGCTCTTCTTCCAGTCGGCCGAAGATGCTCGCATCGCCGCCCTTGAGCCGCACGACCACCTCGTGCGAGCGGGCGGCCTGCAGCAGCTTCTCGTTGATCTCGGCCTGCTTGGCCGAATGCTCGTAGCCGCGCTTGCCGACGGGAATCCATTCGGCGTGTGGCGCGAGTTCGCGTAGAGCCGGGTCGGCCAGCGCGTCTGCCAGTACGACGTTCGCGGCCGCCAGCGCACGGGCGCCGCGCAGGGTGATCAGGTCAGCAGCACCTGGGCCGGCACTGACGAAGACCACCCGGCCGGTCATCCGCGCACCCTCCGCGCTTCGTGTTGCCCCGTCATGTGGGCGCGAGCTTGCCTCGGGCGGCCCGGTGCGGCGCTCACGGGCATTTACCAGTCCTCTTCCGTCGTGGCCGTCTGCACGTCCACCAGCAGTGCGCCGCTGGTGCGGTGGCTTGCGGGGTCGACGACGATCAGCGCGCCGCCGACGCGGTTGTCCTTGAACGGTTCGACTGGCAGCTCGTGCTGCACTTCCATCTGCACGCGGCCGATGGTGTTGACAGGCAGTTCGTGGGCGTCCTGCGGCTGTAGCGTGTTGATGTCCAGCACCGACTCGATGGCTGAGATGCGCGCCTGCACCCAGCGGTTGCCGTGGCGCACCCAGTACTTGCGGCCGGGCTTGGCGGCTTCGGTGTCCAGCCAGGCCAGCGTGGCCGGGAAGGTCTTGGTCTGCGAGGCCGAGCCGGGCGTGACGATCCAGTCGCCGCGGCTCACATCCAGCTGGCGGTCCAGCACCAGGCCGGCCGAGTCGCCGGCGGCGGCACTGTTCACCGTCTCGCCGGCCAGGCGCACTTCGGCGACAACGGCGGTCTGCTTGGACGGCAGGACCTCGATGGTGTCGCCGGCCTTCACGGCGCCGTGGGCGATGCGGCCCCACAGCACGCGCGGCTGCACGCCGGTGCCCTTGGACTGGTAGGCGTCCTTCTGCACGTACTGCACGGGCAGCGACAGCGGCGCGTCGGTGCGCTCGCTGCTGGTGGGCAGGCGTTCCAGCACCTGCAGCAGGCTCTCGCCGTTCCACCACGGCGCATCCAGCGGCTGCGTCACGTTGTCGCCGCGCAGCGCGCTGACGGGCACCGTGGCGGCCACGTTCAGGCCGGCGGCAGCGGCGAACTTGTCGAGCGCCGTCTTGACCTTGGCGAAGCCGGCGCCAGCGTCGTCCAGCGCGTCAATCTTGTTGACGGCGAAGACGATGCTGGGCACACGCAGCAGCTGGGCCAGCAGCGAGTGGCGGCGCGTCTGCGGCAGCAGCGTGACCTCGGCTTCGTTCAGGTCCAGCTTGGTGATGTCGACCAGCACGACGGCGGCGTCGCTGCCGGCGGCGGCCGTGACCATGTTGCGCGTGTACTGCTCATGGCCGGGGGCGTCGGCAATGATGAACTTGCGTGTCTTGGTCGCGAAGTAGCGGTAGGCCACGTCGATGGTGATGCCCTGCTCGCGCTCGGCCTCCAACCCATCGGTTAGCAGGCTCAGGTCGATGGGCCGGCCGGCGGCGCGGCGCTCCAACGTGTCGAGCTGGTCGGCGAGGATGGCCTGGCCGTCGAACAGCAGGCGGCCGATCAGCGTGCTCTTGCCGTCGTCGACAGACCCGGCGGTCAGGAATCGCAACGCTTTCATTAGAAGTAGCCCTCTTTCTTGCGCTTCTCCATCGAAGCTTCGCTGGTGCGGTCGTCCATGCGCGTGGCGCCGCGTTCGCTGACGGTGACGGTCAGCGTCTCGGCCACGACCTCGCTCGCATTCGCAGCGGGGCTCTCGACCGGGCAGGTGCAGGTCATGTCGCCCACGGTGCGGAAGCGCACCTGGACGGTCTCGACGGTCTCGCCGGCCTCGGGCGGCGTCACGTCGGTCAGCGGCACCAGCAGGCCCTTGCGGCGAATGACCTGGCGCTCGTGCGCGTAGTACATCGGTGGCAGCGGAATGTTCTCGCGGGCGATGTAGAGCCACACGTCCAGCTCGGTCCAGTTGCTGATGGGGAAGCAGCGGAAGTGTTCGCCCGGGCGGATGCGCGTGTTGAACAGCGTCCATAGCTCGGGGCGTTGCTCCTTGGGCTGCCATTGTCCGAAGCTGTCGCGATGGCTGAAGATGCGCTCCTTGGCACGCGCCTTCTCCTCGTCGCGGCGGGCGCCGCCGATGAGGGCGTCGAACTTGTGCTCCTCGATGGTCTCCAGCAGCGTCACAGTCTGGTGGCCGTTGCGGCTCTCCAGCGGGTGGGCGAGGCGGATGGTGCCTTTGGCCATGCTGTCTTCGAGGTGTCCGACGATCAGGCGCTCACCCATGTCGGCGACGCGCTGGTCACGGAAGGTGATGACCTCCGGGAAGTTGTGGCCCGTGTCGATGTGCACCAGTGGGAAGGGCAGCGAGCCCGAGTAGCCGCTCGGGTGCGCGGCGTTCTTCATCTTGAAGGCCTTCTCGGCCAGGCGCAGTACGACGCAGGAGTCCTTGCCGCCGGAGAACAGCAGCGCGGGGCGCTCGAAGCTCGCAGCCACCTCGCGCAGGATGAAGATGGCCTCTTCTTCCAGCGCATCCAGGTGCGCGTGGTCGACGTCGGCGATGAGTTGTTCGGGTTTCACAGCAGCGTTCATGATTTGGCGTGGAGACCGCATTCCTTGGTGGAGTCCTCCCACCACCAGCGACCGGCGCGGAAGTCTTCTCCCACAGCAATGGCGCGCGTGCAGGGCGCGCAGCCGATGCTGGGCATGAACTGATCATGCAGCGGGTTGTAGGGGACGGCGTACTTCTCGACGTAGGCCCAGACTTCAGCCCAGGTCCAGTCGGCGATGGGGCTGATCTTGCGGCGTCCATTGCCGTCGTCTTCGTCGAAGGCCACGTCGCCGCGGGCGCCCGATTGCTCGCGGCGCAGCCCCGTGATCCAGGCCGTGTGGCCCTTCAGCATGCGGCCAAGCGGCTCCATCTTGCGCACGCCGCAGCAGGCCTTGCGCAGCGAGATGCTCTTGTACATCGCGTCATCGCCCTCCTTGCGGACGAACTGGATGACGGCGTCGGCCACGGGCGTGAACACTTCGACCTCGACCCCGTAGCGTGCCTTGATCTGCGGCAGCAGGCCCAGCGTCTGGGCGTGCAGCTTGCCGGTGTCCAGCGTCGAGATGTGGACGGGCAGGCCCGTGCGCGAGATCAGGTCGGTGATGACCATGTCCTCGACGCCCAGGCTGCTGCTCTGCACCAGGCCGTCGCCGTGCGCGATGTTGGCGTCGCGCAGGCGTTGCAGCGCAGCCTCGATCTTGGCGTCCAGTGCCGGCGTCCATTTGGCGTAGAGACCGATGGCATTGCCCGAGGCCGGCGCCGCCGCCCAGGGCAGGGCGCTGCTCTCGCTCATGCGGCGCTCCTCAGGAACCACGGGCGTGTCTCCGCCACGTCGCCCTGATAGAAGCCCACCGGCGCGAACAGGTCCAGCGCCTTCTGCGCGACGGCGGGGTTCTGGTCACCGCGCAGGATGACCTCATCGAAGCCGGTGCGTGCGAGCAGCTGCATCATGTCGACGAGCACTTCGCCGCGGGCGCGGATGGCGCCGGTGAACTTGTGGCGGATGCGCAGGATGTGGGCCTGGCTGTAGGCACGGCCGTCGGTCCACTTCGGGAACTCCAGCACGACGAGGGCGATGCGGTGCAGGTGCGGTGCCAGTTCGTCGATGTCGCGGTCGTTCGGTAACTCGATGCCGACCTTCACGTCGTGCGGCCAGTGGTCTTTCACGGCATGCCATTGCTCCAGCGTGAGCAGGCGGTTGGGTGCGGGATCGGGATCGGGCTTGGGGCCGTCTTCGCCGATGGCGTGCTTCCAGGCGCAGGTAGTGGCGTTGATGAACTTCATGACGTGATCAGGCCTTGGCGGTGGACGTGCGAACGGCGTTGGCCGCGGTCTTGAACGGCTCCAGGCCCAGGCGCTTCACTGCGTCGATGAAGTGCTCGCCGGCCAGGCGTTCGCGCTTGAAGGTGTCGATGACGGCGTCGATAGCGTCCGCGATCTCGTCGGCCGCGAAGCTCGGGCCGATGACCTTGCCGGCCACGGTGCCGCCGGCGAGCTTCGTGCCGTCGCCGCCGCCGAGTGTGAGCTGATACCACTCGGTGCCGTCCTTGTCGACGCCGAGGATGCCGATGTGGCCGCTGTGGTGGTGGCCGCAGCTGTTGATGCAGCCGCTGATGTGCAGGTCGATCTCGCCGAGGTCTTCGAGCTCGTCCGGGTCCTGGTAGCGCTCCGCGATGGCGGCGGCCAGCGGCAGCGAGCGGGCGTTGGCCAGCGCGCAGTAGTCGCCGCCGGGGCAGGCGATCTGGTCGGTCAGCAGGCCGGCGTTAGCGGTCGCGAAGCCGGCGGCGCGCGCGGCCTGGAACAGCTCGGGCAGGTCGGCGGCCTTCACCCAGGGCAGCACGAGGTTCTGGCGGTGCGTCACGCGCAGCTCGCCGTGGCTGAACTGGTCGGCCAGAGCGGCGGCGGTGTCCATCACATCGGCCGACGTGTCGCCGGGCGGGATACCGACGCGCTTGAGGCTCAGCGTGACGGCGCGGTAGCCGGACACGCGGTGGCCGTGCACGTTGCGCTGCAGCCAGCGGCCGAATTGCGGGTCCAGGGCGGTGTTGCCAGCGTCGAGCGCCGGCTCGGCGGCCGCGGCGACCCCGGCCGGGTCGACGAAGCTGGCCTTCACGCGGTCCAGCTCGGCCTGCGGAATGATCTGCTCGTGCCCGGACGGGTCGTCGGCGAGGATGCGGGCGAACTCCTCGTTGACCGCATCGAAGAACTTCTGGCCTTCGGCCTTGACGAGGATCTTGATGCGGGCCTTGTAGAGGTTGTCGCGCCGACCGGCGAGGTTGTAGCAGCGCACGATGGCCTCGAGGTAGACGAGGATGTGCTGCCACGGCACGAAGGCGTTGATCTCCACGCCGGGAATAGGCGTGCGGCCCATGCCACCGCCGACGAAGACCTGGAAGCCCACGTCGCCGGACGCGTTCTTCTTCAGCTGCAGGCCGATGTCATGCCAGCCGATGGCCGCGCGGTCTTCGGCCGCGCCGCTGATCGCAATCTTGAACTTGCGCGGCAGGTGGGCGAACTCGGGGTGCAGCGTGCTCCACTGCCGCAGGATCTCGCAGTAGGGCCGCGGGTCGACGAGCTCGTCTGGCGCGATGCCGGCGAAGGCGTCGCTGGTGATGTTGCGGATGCAGTTGCCGCTGGTCTGGATGCCGTGCATGTCGACCTCGGCCAGCAGGTCCATCACGTCGGCGCTCTTGTCGAGCGGGATCCAGTTGTACTGGGCGTTCTGGCGCGTCGTGAAGTGCGCATAGCCGCCCTGGCCCTTGAAGGGACCGTCCTGCACGACGTCGTACTCGCGGGCGATGCGGGCCAGCTGGCGCAGCTGGCGGCTGCTCAGTTCGCCGTACGGCACGGCCACGCGCAGCATCGGCGCATGGCGCTGGATGTACCAGCCATTCTGCAGTCGCAGCGCACGGAACTCGTCGGTGCCAAGCTGGCCGGCGAGATGGCGTTCGAGCTGGTCGCGGTACTGCGCGGCACGGGCGCGGACGAAGCGGCGGTCGAAGTCGGTGTACTGGTACATCGATGAGGTCTTTTAGTGAATCACTTTCCAGCCGGCCATCAGCAGCGACGCGCACAGCAGGCTGCGCACGATGCCGTCCGGCAGGCGGCGGGTCAGTTGGGCGCCCAGCCAGATGCCGGGCAGGGATCCGATGAGCAGGGAACCGAGCAGCGCCCAGTCCACGTTGCCGAGGCTGGCATGGCCGACGCCGGCGACGAAGGTCAGCGGCACGGCATGCGCGATGTCGGTGCCGACGATGTCGCGGGCACGCATGCGGGGATGGATGAGCAGGATCAGCGTTGCGCCAATGGCCCCGGCGCCGATCGACGACAGCGACACCAGCACGCCCAGGAGCAGGCCCAGCGCGATGAGCAGCATCGGCTTGCGGCTCTCGGGAATCCAGCGCTCCAGCCGCAGGCCCAGCGGCTGCCAGCTCTGCTTGAAGGCCACGACGACGGCCGTCAGCAGCAGTGCGATGCCCAGCGAGAACGTCAGCGTCGACGCCCAGCCCTTGGTGATGCCGGTTTGGTGCATCCACGCGATGGTGGCGATGGACGCCGGGATGGAGCCACTGAGCATGCGGCGCACGATGGCCCAGTTGACGTGACCATGGCGCGCATGCGCCACCGAGCCGCTGACCTTGGTGAGCGAGGCAAACCACAGGTCCGTGCCGATGGCCACGGCGGGGTTCAGCTTGAAGACGGAAAGGAGCAACGGCGTCATCAGAGAGCCGCCACCCACGCCGGTGATGCCGACGATGAGTCCGACGCCCAAGCCACTTGCAATCGCGATTCCGTCCAGCACCCTGTGCGCTCCCAGGGCAGCCCCATGCCACCCGAGGGCGCGACTCTAGGGAATGTTGCGCTGCGGCAGAACTATTTAATTTTTCGGGCTATATGCCCGAGCCGAATAAGCAACTTCAATTTGTGGCGAGATGCCGCAGTGTGGCGACCTGCTCGGTGATGCGTGGCGGCACCGGTTCGGTGCCATCCAGCATGGCTCGGATGAGCGCGGCGTTCTCGGCCGGGGCACAGGCAGGCGACAGCGGCCAGTCCAGGTCCGCGGTGTCGGCCGGGTGCAGCGGCGCCATGGCGCCATCTTGAAAGCCGATCAGATGCGCCTTGCGCCGCAGGTGGGCGTAGGCCTCCCCTTCGCTGGCGCGCATCAGCAGCGCCCGGCCGCCGCCGGCCGTCAGTCCCGGCAGCGTGTCGGACATGCTGTCGAGGTATTCCGGGTGCGTCACCGCGACGACGCGCACAGCGCGACCCGGCGGGAAGGGATCCAGTAGCTTGGCCAGGCTGTGGCTGCTGTTGCGCAGCCCCATGCGGGGCCGCAGTGCCATCAAGGCGTTCAACCCAGGGTTCAGCATTTGCAAAGGCAGCACGGCCAGGCGAGTCGCGGCCAGCCGCGCTTCGGCGTCGGCCAGCGTCGGGCTTGCCGGCAGGCCGAGGGCGTCCAGCAGCTCGAACGGGCTGATGCGGCTGTCGAAGTCGTGCCGGCCGAACACCAGTACCGGCACGCCCTCGCGCGCCAGCAGCAGCGCGACCAGCGGCATCAGGTTGGCCTGCTTGCGCGCGCCGTTGAAGCTGGGCAGCAGCACGGTGCGGGTGCCGTCGGGCGCCGCCAGACGTGCCGTGCGCGCCTGCATGGCCGCGAGGAAGCCGGCCAACTCGTCCGCGCTCTCGCCCTTGACGCGCAGCGCGACCAGCAGTGCGCCCAGCTCCAGGTCGGGCACCCGGCCGTCCAGCATGTCGCCGAACAGCCGCTCGGCCTGCTCGCGGCTCAGGTCCCGCGCGCCACGAGTGCCGCGGCCGACTTCCTTGATCAATGGGGCGTAGTCCATGGTGGCAGTGTAGGAATGATGGCGCGTGAGCAGGCGGGCTCAGCCTGCACTGCCGACCCATCGGGTGGAAACCTGAGCCGCGGAGAAGTCGGAATTTTTCCCGTCGCGATGCGCTGGCCATCGCCCCGCGCAGCTGTCCGAGGGCGCTGCTGAGCGCTGATACTGCCTCCATGCCCCACCTGAAACCCAAGACGCTGTACATCACCCTCGGCACGTTGATGGTGGGCCTGGTGGCCCTGGTCTACGGCGTGCTGCTGTTGCATGAACTCTCGCGCAGCGACGCGTTGATGCTGCAGCAGGCCGGCGCGGCGGCGCGGCGCATCGGGCGGGAGGCGGCGGCGGTCGTGGAGGCCGAATTGCGACCGGCGCGCGTCAGCGTCGGCCTGCTGGCCGGCGGGCCGCTGGTGCGGGCCGGCAGCGAGGCCGAGCGGATGGCCACGATGCCGCAACTGGTCGCGCTCTTGCGAGGCAATGCGTCGGTGTCGGCGGTCTACGTCGGCACGTCGGGTGGTTCGTTCATGCTGCTGCGCCGCCTGGACGACGCCGCGGCCCGCGCCCGGATGGATGCGCCCGCCGAGGCCGCTTTTGCGCTGCAGAGCGTGGAACGTGAAGGCGTCGCTACGCCGCGGGGCAGCTACCGCTTCTACGACGCCGGGCTGCGCGAGATCCAGCATCGCGAACGGCCGGACTATGTCTTCGACCCGCGCACGCGCCCCTGGTACGAACTGGCACAGCGGGCGGGCGACGGGCGGTCCGTGCAGTCCGAGCCCTATCTGTTCTTCACGACGCGCGAGCCTGGCGTCACGCTGGCCGAGGCGCATGGCGGCAACGTCGTGGGGGCCGACGTAAGCCTGTCGGCGCTGGGCGCGATGCTCAAGCGCCCGCAGATCAGCCGCTCGGCGGAACTGCTCATCGCCACGGCGGGCGGCGAACTGCTGGCCGAGGCAGGTCAGGGGCGTGACCCGCTGTCCGGTGCCGTCAGGCGGTTGCCGAAGGTCGGTGAATCGGCGTCACCGTTGATGCGCGCACTCTGGGCCCGGCGCGACGGCCAGGGTGCGCTGGCGCCGGTGCAGGAGGTCGGCGGCCGCGAGTGGGTCGTGCATGCGCTGCCGCTGGCGGCGGTGTCGGACCCCGGCGTGGTGGCCGGCGCGCCGTTGACGCTGCTGATGGCGTCGCCCCGGGACGAACTGCAGGCCTTCCAGATCCAGAGCCGCCGGCACGGCTTCTACATCTCGCTGGGGTTGATGCTGCTGCTGCTGCCGCTGGTGCACGTGCTGGCCAATCGCGTGTCCAGGCCGCTGCGCGAGCTGGCCCGCCAGGCCGAGGCCATCCATCACTTCGAGTTTGGCGGGCCGGACCCGCGCGGCAGCCTCATCCGCGAGGTCGACCGGCTGGCCGTGTCGATGACGGCGATGAAGCATTCGCTGCGCCATTTCCTGGACATCAGCACCGCGTTGAGTGCCGAGCGTGACTTCGACAAGCTGCTGGACCTGATCCTGCGGGAGACGATTGCCGTGTCCGGGGCCAGCGGAGGGGCTGTGCATCTGTTGTCTGACGACGGTGCACAGCTGCGGCCGGCCGCGACGCGGCTGCTGGGGCAGTCGGCACCGCGCGCGGGGATGGTATGGGACGTGGGCGCCGCAGACAGCCTGGGCGCGCCGGCGCAGGCGCTGCGCGCCGATGCGCCGGTGGAGGTGGACCTGAGCTGGAGCGACCCGGCCCACCTGAAGGCCTACGAGCCGCTGTTTGCCGGCCTAAGCGCAGCGCGGATGCGGCTGCTGTCGCTGCCGCTGAAGAACCGGCTGAGCGAGACCATCGGCACGCTGACGCTGTCCTTCCCGCTGCCGGACCAGGGCACTGCGCAGTCGCTGGGCGGTGCACGGGTGGCTTTCGTGCGCGCCCTGTCGGGCACGGCGGCGCTGGCCATCGACAACCAGCTGCTGCTGCGTGCCCGCAAGGAGCTGCTGGAGAGCTTCATCCAGCTCGTGGCCGGCGCCATCGATGCGAAGAGCCCCTACACCGGCGGCCATTGCTTGCGGGTGCCCGAGCTCACGCGCATGCTGGCCCAGGCGGCCTGCGATGCCACGTCCGGGCCCTTTGCGTCGTTCGCGATGAACGAGGAGGAGTGGGAGGCCTTGCACATCGCGTCCTGGCTGCACGACTGCGGCAAGGTCACGACGCCGGAGTACGTCGTCGACAAGGCGACGAAGCTGGAGACGCGCTACAACCGCATCCACGAGATCCGCACGCGCTTCGAGGTGCTCAAGCGCGACGTGCTGATCGAGCGGCTGGAGGCGCAGCTGGGTGCCGCGGGCAGCGCGCTGGCCCGGGCCGAGGCGGCGCCTGCCCAGGCGGCGCTGGATGACGAATTCGCTTTCGTGGCCGAGTGCAATCTGGGTGGCGAGTCCCTCGGGACGGAACGGCTGGCGCGGCTTCGCGAGATCGGCATGCGCCGCTGGCAGCGCACTCTCGACGACAGCCTGGGGCTGTCCCCCGACGAGTTGGGCCGCCTGCGCCGCCCACGGCCGGTCCTGCCCGCGCAGGAGCTGCTGCTGGCCGACAAGCCGGAGCATGTGCTGCCGCGCCCGGCCGGCGAGACGCTGCCCGAGGACAACCGCTGGGGCTTCCGCATCGGCCAGCCGGAGCACCTCTACCACCAGGGCGAACTGCACAACCTGACGGTGTCGCGCGGTACGCTGACCGAAGAGGAGCGCTACAAGATCAACGAGCACATCGTGCAGACGATCAAGATGCTGGAGGAGCTGCCCTTCCCGCGTCATCTGAAGAGCGTGCCGGAGATTGCCGGTGGCCACCACGAGCGCATGGATGGCCGGGGCTATCCGCGCCAGTTGCGGGGTGAGCAGATGAGCCTGCAGGCGCGCATGATGGCGATCGCCGACGTCTTCGAGGCGCTGACGGCCAGCGACCGGCCGTACAAGGCGGGCAAGCTTCTGTCCGAGGCATTGACTCTGATGCAGCGCATGGCCCGCGAGGGTCATCTCGACCCCGAGCTGTTCGACTTGTTCCTGCAGTCGGGCGTGTGCCTGGCTTATGCGCAGCGCTTCATGGCGGCCGGCCAGATCGACGTGGCGGAAGTGACCGCCTACCGGCGCTGATCGGAGCTCTCACGCTGCCTGGAGATTGGCGGTCAGGCCCAGCTCGCTGAACAGATCCTTGGGGTCGGCCATCGTCGGGATCAGGTCCACCGGGGCGCCAAGGCCTAGCTGCCGGCTGAGCTCGTTCAGCAGCCGCAGCGCGGAAAAGTCCTCCAACGCGAATCCGACCGAGTCAAACACGGTGACCTGGGCCAGCGATTCGCGCCCCGGCGCCTGGCCGGTCAATACGCGCCAAAACTCGGTGACCTGGAAATCGGCCGGCATCTGCTGCACATCGCCTTCCAGGCGTGATTGCGGCTCGTATTCGACGACGACGTGGGCACCGTGCAGCACGCCGGGGTGCAGTTCGGTCTTGCCCGGGCAGTCGCCACCGACGCCGTTGATGTGCATGCCGGGCTCGATCATGGCCGGCGTTAGGACGGCGGCGTTGGCCTTGTCGGCCGTCACGGTGGTGACGATGTCGGCGCCGCGGACGGCCTCTGCGGTCGACGCGCAGATGGTGAGCGCGAGGCCCGGCGTGCCGCGCAGGTGACGCACGAGCTTGGCGGTGGCGGCGGGGTCGATGTCGAACAGCCGGAGTTCGCGGATGCCCAGCAGGTGGTGGAAGGCCAGCGCCTGGAACTCGCTCTGCGCGCCGTTGCCGATCAGCGCCATCACGCGGCTGTCAGGCCGCGCCAGACGTTTGGCCACCATGACGGACGTGGCGGCGGTGCGCAGCGCGGTCGTCAGCGTCAACTCGGACAGCAGAACGGGCGAGCCGGTGGCCACGTCGGCGAGCACGCCAAACGCCATCACGGTCGGCAGGCCGACGCGGTGGTTTTTGGGGTGGCCGTTGACGTACTTGAAGCTGTAGTGAGATGCGTCGGCGATGGGCATCAGCTCGATGACGCCGTCAGCCGAATGCGCGGCGACGCGCGGCGTCTTGGCGAATTCGGGCCAGCGGGCGTAGTCGGCCTCGAGCGTGCCGACGAGCCGGCGCAGTAAATCGGGCAGGCCGACGCGTTGCACGAGGCGGGCGATGTCCTGGGTGGTCAGCAGCGTGGTCATGGCGGGCTCCGGGCGCTAGGTGAGAAGGATTCTTCCGGGAGGCTCCGCCAGGCAGAAGCGCAAATCCTGGCAAGTTTTGCGTTGTCATTTGCCAAAACGTCAGACATCGCTGACGATATGTCCAAGATGGACGCGCTCGATCAAAAGCTGCTCGCTTTGCTGCGCACCGACGCCCGTGCCAGTGTCGCGATGCTGGCGGCCAAGCTGAAGGTGTCGCGCGGGACGGTCACCAACCGCATCGCTCGGCTGGAGGACAGCGGCGTCATCACCGGCTACACGGTGAGGCTGCGGCCCGACGCGGTGCCCGATCAGATCACCGCCTGGATGAGCATCACGGTGGAGGGCAACCGCACGCGCGAGGTCGTCGCCATGCTGCTGGGCGAACCGGGCATCACAGGCCTGTTCGACACCAACGGCCGCTGGGACCTTCTGGCCGAGATCCGCAGCAGCAGCCTGCAGGAGCTGGCCGACGTGCTGGAGCGCGTGCGGCTCATCAAGGGCATCGCCAGCACCGAAACTTCCATTCACTTGCAGAGTTACAAGTTGGGCTGACGCCGCCCGCCGGGGATCGTGCCGCGCGTCACGGACGCGTGGGGCGGCGGCATTGCGGAATCAACCTTGGCCTGCCTAGCATGTTGTTTGCACGGCAACCGGGGCACGCCATGTCGATTTCTTCAGGCACTTCTTCGACGCGGCGCAGCGCTCGCTCGCTACTGGGCGACCGTGTACTGCTGATCGCCGTGGTCACCGCCGCGGTGGCTGCGCTGGCCCTGGGTTTCAGCCGCCAGCAGGGCGGCCTGTCGCTGGTCGTGAGCGCGGTACTTCTCGGCGTGTGCGGCGTGGGCCGCGTGACGCTGCCATCGAAAGGACTTCGCTATGTCTACACGTTCGCGCTGGTGGGCCTCGTGGCGCTGCACATCCAGCTTGCGGGCGGGCAGATCGAATATCACTTCGGCGTCTTCGTCGTGCTGGCTTTCCTGCTGGTTTACCTGGACTGGACGGTGATCGTTTTTGGCGCCGCGCTGTTCGCGGTTCACCATGTCCTGTTCGACCGTCTTCAGGCGGCAGGCCTGGGCCTGTTCTGCACGACGCAGGCGGACTTCAGCCGCATCGTTCTGCATGCGGTGTACGTCGTGATCCAGGCGGGTCTGGAGGTCCTCCTCGCAGTGAACATGCGGCGGTCCGCGCTGGAAGGTGAGGAGCTGGTGGCACTGGTGGCGGACGTCGAGGCCGATGGCCGCATCCGTCTGCACCTGCGCGGCCACCGGGCCGACAGCGAAGGCGGCCAGGCGCTGCTGGCCCTGCTGGCACGGATGGAGACTGCGGTGTCGGCCGTGCGCCAGGGGGCCACGGGCGTGGAAGTGGCCAGTGCAGAGATCGCGGATGGCAACCAGGACCTGAGCCAGCGCACCGAGCAGACGGCGGCCAACCTGCAGCGTACGTACAGCAGCATGATGAGCCTGACCGACACGGTGCAGCAGGCCGCGGCCAACGCCCGTGAGGCCAACCAGTTGGCGCGGGAGGCCAGCGTCATCGCCATGCAGGGCGGCGAGGTGGTGGGCCAGGTGGTGAGCACCATGACGGGCATCAATGAGAGCTCGCGTCGCATCGGGGACATCATCGGCGTCATTGACGGCATCGCCTTCCAGACCAACATCCTCGCGCTGAATGCCGCGGTGGAAGCCGCGCGGGCGGGCGAACAGGGCCGCGGCTTCGCCGTCGTTGCCAGCGAGGTGCGCAGCCTGGCGCAGCGTTCGGCCGAGGCCGCCAAGGAGATCAAGAGCCTGATCGGCACCAGCGTCGAGCGCGTGGAGCAGGGGTCCACGCTGGTGGCTCGTGCCGGTTCGACGATGGAAGAACTGGTCGGTAGCATTCGCCGCGTGACGGACATCATGGGCGAGATCAGCGCGGCCAGCGAGCAGCAGGCCCTCGGTGTGGCCGAGGTGGGTGGTGCGGTCCGGGAGATGGACCAGGCCACGCAGCAGAACGCCGCATTGGTGGAGCAGGTGTCCGCGGCGGCGACGAGCCTGCGCGATCAGGCACAGTCGCTGGTTCAGACCATGGCCGTGTTCGAGGATGCGTCGGCGCGCCGCTGACGTTGGCTGTCACCTGCGAAGGGGTCGGCACCCCCCGGGGTTCCGTGTCGCCGGTGCGAACGGCCGCTCGGCGCAGCTGAGATGATGCGGTCCATGCTCCGTGGTCTATTTCATGTCGCTGCCGCGACGCTGGTGCTGGCCTTGTCCGCCTGCGCCTTCAGCCCTTCACCTCCGCCCCCGCCCGTCGCGCCAACCCCGGTGGCGGAGCCCCCCGTCGTGGTGCCCAAGCCTCCACTCAGGCCGCCCCGCGTGGGCCTGGCGCTGGGGGGAGGTGCGGCGCGGGGCTTTGCGCACATCGGCGTCATCCAGGTGCTGGAGGAGAACGGCATCAAGGTCGATCTCGTCGCCGGCACGTCGGCGGGCAGCCTGGTGGCGTCGCTCTATGCGTCCGGCAAGGGCGGCAAGGAGATGCAGGCGCTGGCCGAGGGCATGGACGAGGGCGCCATCACCGACTGGTCGTTCCCGCTGCGGGGCCTCATCCGTGGCGAGGCGCTGGCGCGCTTCATCCGCGACAAGACCGGCGGCAAGGGCATCGAGCAGATGGTGCTGCCGCTGGGCATCGTCGCGACGGACCTGTCCGACGGTTCGCCTATCCTGTTCCGCAGCGGCGACACAGGTACGGCGGTGCGCGCGTCCAGCGCGGTGCCGGCGGTGTTCCAGCCGGTCAAGATCGGTCAGCGCGAGTATGTGGACGGCGGCCTGGTGTCGCCGGTGCCGGTGCGCTTCGCGCGCGAGATGGGCGCGCAGCTGGTCATCGCGGTGGACATCACGTCACCGCCCGAGAAGGACCCGCCGGGCGACGCCTTCCGCATGCTGATGCAGACGTTTTCCATCATGGGCCGCAGCATCAACAGCTTCGAGCTGCGCGACGCCGACGTGCTGGTGCGCCCCCGGCTGGACGGCGTGGCCAGCTCGGACTTCACCGCGCGTCGCCGGGCCATCCAGGCCGGCCGCGACGCGGCGCTGGCCGTGCTGCCGCTGATCCGACAGCGTATCGTCGAGAAGACGCGCTAGCAGCCCGATCATGGACACCGAGGTCCCGCTCTTTCCGCTGCGCACGGTGCTGTTCCCCGGTGGCTGGCTGCCGCTACGCATCTTCGAGCCGCGCTACCTCGACATGGTGCAGCGCTGCCATGCGCAGGGGCAGGCGTTCGGCGTCGTTGCGCTGACCGAAGGCCGCGAGGTGCGGCAGCGCGACGGCGACGGCTTCAGGGCCGAAGCCTTCCATGAGGTCGGCACGCTGGCGCGCATTGAGCACTTCGAGCGTGAGCAGCCGGGGTTGCTGCACATTCGTACGCGCGGCACGCAGCGCTTCAGGCTTCAATCCTCGCGCTGCCTGAGCCACGGGCTTTGGGTTGGCCGGCTCGAGTTGCTGCCGGACGATGCTGCCATCCCGGTGCCGGACGACCTGGCGCTCGCCGCGCAACAGCTGCAGGATCTCACCCGCGAATGGCGGGGCCGCGCCGACGCGCAGGACCTGCCACTGCAGCCGCCGCACCACTGGGACGACGCCGGCTGGTTGGCCAATCGTTGGGCCGAACTGCTGCCGATGCCGCTGGTGGAGCGCCAGCGGCTGATGGCTATGGACAACCCGCTGCTGCGGCTGGAGCTGGTGGTGGACCGGCTGGACGCGATCAGCCGTTGAGCCAGGCGGTCAGCGCGGCGATCACCTCGGCCTTCTCGGGCTCGTTGAAGATCTCGTGGAAGAGCGCCGGCCAGGGCCGGGTCGCGACGACGTTGGCCGGCGCCGCGGCCGCGAAGGCCTCGCTGCCGCGCGGGGCGACGCAGCGGTCGGCGCCCGCCCACATCAACAGTGTCGGCACGGTCCAGTGCGACGCGGCATGGATGGCGGCGGCTCCGCCGTCCACGATGAAGCGCGTCAGCCGCGCGGTGATTCGGTCATGGTTCAGCGGGTCGGCCGTGTAGGCGGCGACGACTGCCGGGTCGCGACTGACCCAGTCGGGCTTCAGCCCGTTGCTGACAGCCAGGCCCGGCGCCAGGCGGCCCGCCACGGCCAGGGCCAGCTTCTGCAGGCCGTTGAGGCCCGCGTCCAGCGCCGGCGACGACAGCACCAGCCCGTCCAGCGGCCGGCTCCACGCGGCTGGGCGGGCGCTGACGCCCTCGGCCGTGAAGCGCGCCGCCACCGCGCCGCCCATGCTGTGCCCCATCAACACGAAGCGCTGGCCGGGCCGGCGCACGGCGTCGATGACGCGGGCCGTGTCGCGCAGCAAGGCGTCGGCATCGGGGATATCGCCGCGCGGGCCCTCGCTGCGGCCGTGGCCGCGGTGGTCCCACGCGTGCACCTCCCAGCCGGCGGCGTTCAGCGCGGCGGCCACGTGGCCGTAGCGCCCGCCGTGCTCGCCCAGCCCGTGCACCAGCAGCAACTGGCCGCGCTGCGCCTGGGTGATGTGCGTGATGGGCCAGTGGTGGGTGTGCAGGCGCAAGCCGTCGTCGGTGATGATGGTCATGAGCGGAGGTCCCCCGTGTGCGGGCACGAGGTTATCCGCTCTGAGCGTCACTGGAAGGTGATGCGGGCACCGATGCGGTATTGCCTGCCCAGCACGTCGAACAGCGCGGGGTTGACGCCGTAGCTCGTGTTGGTGGAGGGCGCTGCCGGTGGGGCGACGTCGGTGAGGTTGTCGATCTTGAAGTACAGGCTCAGGTTCTTGTTGAGCTTGTAGGTGCCGCCGAGGTCCCAGTACAGCGCGCCCTTCATCTGGTTGTTGTCAATGGTCTGGTGGATGGGGGTGGACACCGGGCAGTTGGTCTGGCACTCGATGTACTCCTTGCTGTAGACACCGTCGCTGATCCAGCGCTGGCTGACGGTGAAGCTCAGGTTGTCGTTCTCCCAGGTTTCGGTGAACTGCGTCTTCCACTTCGGCGTGTTGCCCAGGTTGACCCCGGCGCTTTCGACCGGGATGGTGCCCACGACGCCGGAGTCGGTCAGGAAGCTCTTCGTGTACGTCGCCAAGCCGCGCAACGTGACCTTGCCCGGCAGGTTGATGCCGGACAGGCCGAAGCGGTAGAGGGCCTCCAGGTCGACGCCCTTGTTGCGCATCTTGGCGAGGTTGAAGGCCTGCAGCGTCACGTACTTGACCGGGCTCACGAGGTCCATCGCCGCACAGAAGGTCTGGTTGCCGGCCACGCACAGGTCGACTTCCTGCTGGATCGAGAACGTGGAGATGACGTCCTTGACCTTGATGTCGAAGTAGTCGATGGAGGCGCTGAACCCCGGCGCCCAGCTCGGCTGCGACAGCGTCACGCCCAGCACGGTGTTGTTGGCCAGTTCGGGCTTGAGCCTGGTGTTGCCGACGGTGCGCTGCTGAGCCGTGAACGTGCTGCCCTGGTAGTTGACGTTCTGGTTGATGACGACCGGTGCGGCGAACAGCTCGGAGAGATTGGGCGCGCGGACGTCGCGCGACGTCACGGCGCGCAACCGCAGACCGTCGATGCCGGTCTTCCAAGTCGAGCCGACCTTCCAGCTGTTGATGCCGCCGGCGGTGCTGTATTCGGTGTGGCGAGCGGCGACGTTCAGGTTGGCGTCGCCCAGGCTCGCGGATTTGAACAGCGGCATGTTCACTTCAGCGAAGCCCTCGTCGACGGTGTAGGCGCCGGAGGCCGCGTGGTAGTTGCCGGCGAACCAGTTGTTGCCGACGGTGGTGTTGAGCACCGGATCGGCCGGGTATTGCGGCGTGTTCGGCGTGGCGGGATAGACGCCGTTGCCATAGGGGTCGCCCGTCACCCAGTAGCCTTCCTTGCGGCTTTCGGCGCCGAAGGCGACGGCCACGGGGCCCGCCCAGTTCGAGAAGGGCTGCGCATTGAAGTTGACGCTGGCCACTGTCTGCCGCTGGCGCGACAGCTGCTGCGGTCCGTTGGCAGGGAAGACGTAGGCGATCGCCGCCGGGTCCTGCTTGACGTCGCCAATGATGTTGAGCGGCACGCAGCCCGAAGCCTGGGCCGCGGCGCTACGGCAGACGATGCGGCCGTCCGAGGCGCGCACCGCATCGATGGCGGCGTTGTAGCGCGGGTTGAGCATCATGTTCGCGACATCGATCTGGATGTCGTTGATGCCATGCTCGACATAGCCGTCGTACGACCAGGTCGTTGCGCCGACGTTGAACTTGCCGTTGGATCCGATCACGAAGCGCTTCTGCTCCCGCACGGGCTTCACCTCGATGTCCTTCTCGACGCCGCCATTGGCCGTGCCGAACTGGAAGCTGGTGATCTTGTTGTCCCCGCAGGCCGTGACGATGGACGCCGGCAGGAACGGGTTGTCGCACTGGATGGTCAGGTTGGCGTTCTTGGCAGCGCCCGGGTTGGGATTGAAGCGCGCGTTGACCCTGGCGAGGTTGACCGTGAAGTACAGCTCGGCGTCGTCGTTGAGGTCGAAGCTGCCGCGGGTGTAGAGGACCTCGCGCTTGAGGTCCATGCCCATGGACGTGCCGCCGCCTACGGTGCCGGTGAGGTCGCCGCCGACGCAGAACGGTGTGATGCAGTTCGTCACGGCGCCCGTGCCGGTGGGCACGCCATTGGAGCCGTAGTTGAACTTGTACGGCACGCCGTCTTTGCCGAAGGCGGTGCCCTGCAGCGGGCCGTTGGTGATGAGACCGAACTTGGAGTACTGGAACTGCTGTGCGTTGCGGATGTCGTAGATCTGGGGCTTGCCGTCGGTCGTGCTGCCGAGGGTGCGGACCTGGAAGGCGGGGTTCTGGAACCAGGTGCGACCATTGGCACCTGCGCCGCCGAAGCGCGGCGACGGGACGCCCTTCTCGCGCACGAACTCGGCGCTGACCGTCAGGTGGGCGCGGTCGTTCAGGAAACCACGCCCCCAGGCCGCCTGCAGCGTCGCGTTCTTGTCGTCGCCATAGTTGGTCTGGCCGCCCTCGACGTTGGCCTTGAAGCCGTTGAAGCGCTTGTCGGTGATGAAGTTGACGACGCCGCCCACGGCGTCAGAGCCGTACGACGCGCCGGCGCCACCGGTCACCACGTCGACTTGCGTGATGAGGAGCTGCGGGAACTGGCTGACGTCGGTCACGCCGGTGACGTTCGCAGGCACGACACGCTGACCGTCGAGCAGCGTCAACGTGCGGATGGGGCTCAGGCCCCGCAGGCTCAGCGAGCTCAGGCCCTGCACGCCGCTGCTGGTGCTGAAGGTGGAAGTCGTGCGGCCGGTACTGCCCTGCAGCGCAGGCAGTTCGATCAGCGTGTTGAACAGATTGGGCTGCGCGGCCTTCTCCAGGTCGGCCGCATTCAGCCGCGTGGTGGGTGTGGGCTGCGTGAAGCCGCGCTGCGAGATGCGCGAGCCGGTGACGACGACGGTGTTCAGCACGTTGCCCTCGCTGTTTGCGGAGGCTTCCTGCTGCTGCGCTGGCGCGGCGGCTGGGGCAGTGTCTGCCGTCTGCGCCTGGGCCGACAGCGCGAGGCTGGCACAGGCGCCAAGGGCGGCCAGGTGGATCAGGGTGGGGTGACCGGGAAAGTGCATCGATGTCTCCTGATGGCGGCGTGCGCGCAGCCTGTGGTGTTGCGCGGACAGCAACGGCCAGCGGAGATGCTGGGTAGCGCTGTCCGGCGCGATCAGAAAAAGCCGGGCGAACCCGGCCTCCGCCCATGCAGTCAACCGTTCTGTGCGGCTCTTCTGCGGAGGGATAGCGCTATCTTAGGCATCGGAACCCTCAGCGCCATGAGGGATACTCTGTAGCCATGCCCAGCCGCAAGACGACGTCCGCCGCTTCGACCCGACGCACTCGCGCCACCGGCCGCGTGACGCTTGCCGACGTGGCTGCCGCCGCCGGTGTCAGCCCCATCACCGTGTCACGCGCGCTGCGCGGCGAGCGGGCAGTGGGGGCGGAGCTGGTGGAGCGCGTGCAGGCCGCCGCCAAGGCGCTGGGTTATGTGCCCGACCCGGCCGCGCGCGCGCTGGCGTCCAGCCGCAGCTCCCACGTCGCGGTGATCATCCCCAAGCTCAGCAACACCGTGTTCGTGGAGTTGCTGGACGCGCTGCAACGCAATTTCGTCGCGGCTGGCTACCAGATGCTGATCGGCGTGACGCACTACGACGCCGACGAGGAGGAAGCGGTGCTGCGCAGCTTCCTTGCGCACCGGCCCGCCGGCGTCATCCTGACCGGGTTCGAGCGCAGTCCCGGCGCGGCGGCCCTCATCGCCGGCAGTGGCGTGCCCTGCGTCCATGTCATGGAACTGGCGGACGATGCGGCCCTCTACAGCGTGGGCTTCTCGCAGCGGGAGGCCGGCAAGGCCATGACCCACCATTTGCTGGACAGCGGGCGGCGCCGCGTGGCCTATGCCGCTGCCCAACTGGACCCCCGCACGCTGCAGCGCTGCGACGGCTACGAGGCGGCGATGCAGGAGGTCGGCCTGGCCGGCCACATGCACAAGCTGCTGAGCCCCGAGCCGTCGTCGCTCGCGCTGGGCGGCCAGCTGCTGGAGCAGGTGCTGCGTGACGCGCCCGAGACCGACGCGATCTTCTTCTGCAACGACGACCTGGCCCAGGGGGCGCTGCTGGCCGCGTTGCGGCTGGGCATTCCGGTGCCGGAGCGCGTGGCCATCGCCGGCTTCAACGATCTGCCGGGCAGCGCGCTGATGGTGCCGCCGCTGACCACCGTCGCGACGCCGCGCCGGGAGATGGGCGAACGCGCGGCGCAGATGCTGATGGCCTTGATGCGCGGCAACCCGGTGGAGCAGCCGCAACTGGACCTGGGCTTCCAGGTCGTGAAGAGGGCCTCAGCCTAGGGTCACCTCAATGCGGTAGCTGCGGCCGGCCGCGATGCCCCGCACGACGCCGTCCGGCAGCGGCTGGCCGTCCACACGCACTTCACCGTTGCCGCCACGCCGGACGTTCAGGTGGAAGCTCGCGCCGCGGAACTCGCGCACGGCGCTCATCTCGTTCCACCCCGCCGGCAGCTGCGGCTGCACCCGCAGCCCCTCGGCGCAGCCGCGCAGGCCGCACAGGCCCTCGATGACACAGCGGTAGGCCCAGGCCGCGGTGCCCGTGTTGAACAGCTGGCTGGAGCGGCCGGCGGTGCGCGGGTACTGCCGGTGGGCGCCGCGGTAGTAGTTCGGGATGTAGACCGGCAGCTGGCCACGCTGCAGGATGTCCGCCATGTCGGGGCCGGGGATCATCTGCCGCAGCAGCTTGAACGCGCGCTCGCCGTCGCCGGCGTCGTACAGCGCATGGATGTAGAAACTCGCGGCGTGGTTGTAGACGGCGCCGTTCTCGGCCGAGCCCGGGTGCTTCTGCGTCACGCGGCCCACGTCGTCGCGCATGCGCGAGTACGGCGGGTTGAACATCGCCACACCGTGCGGCGTTTCCAGCTGCGCCTCGATGGCGGCGATCATCTTCTGGCGCTGCTCCGCGCTCGCCGCGCCGCTGAGCAGAGCCCAGGACTGCGGGTTCAGGTAGATGCGGCCCTCGGCGTCCGCGCTGACGCCGAAGACGACGCCGTCGTCGGTGATGCCGCGGGCGAACCAGTCGCCGTCCCACAGGTGGCGGTTGGCGGCGCCGTTGAGCTCGGCCGCCACGGCGCGCCAACGGCCGGCCTGCGCGGTGCGGCCCGCGTCGTCGCAGATGCCGGCCCACAGCTTCATTGCGAAAGCCGCAGCGACCGTCAGCCAGCCGGACACGCCCTGGCCCTTGTAGCCCACCATGTTCATCGGGTCGCACCAGTCGCCCTGGGCGATGAAGTTCAGGCCGCGCGCGTCGCGGTCCTGGTGCAGCCAGGCCATCGCGGCGTCCAGCCGCTCCGCCACGGTCATGCCGTTGACGACCTCCTGCAGCAGCGCGAAGTCGGCCGTTTCGTCCAGGTAGCTTTGCAGGCACACCGGCAACCAGACGCAGTGGTCGGTGTGCGGCACCTGGTTGATGTATTTCAGCTCGGCGCCTTCGACGAGCAGGATGCCGTCGGGCATGGCGCCACTGGCCTGCTGCTGGCCCAGCGCGTGCAGCAGTGCGCCGCGCGTGACCGCCGGCGCGATGTACGCCATGCCGAGGTTGTCCTGCAGGTAGTTGCGCGTCTGCGGGTCGGTGCTCAGGCGGTTGACGTCGCCGTGATAGAACACCTGCCGCGGCAGCCAGTGGTTGACGAAGTTGTCGAAGTCGGCGTCGGGTGTGCTGATCCGTAGACAGCCGCGGCCGCGGTCGACGTAGGCGGCATAGGCCTCGCGGGCCGCGGCGAAGCCGGCTTCGCCGAGGTAGGCGTCGCGCAGCCGGATGGCCTCGGCGTCGTCGAACGCGGGGCCGAACAGGAAGCGGTAGGTCTCGCTCTCCCCGGCGTCCAATGCGAGGCGGTATTGCACGCAGGCCGCCGGTGTCTCGTAGCGGGCATCGCCGCCGGCGAGCCGCTCGGCCTGCAGCGCGCTCGGGTTGTGCAGGCCGCCTTCACCTTCGAATGCGGCCTGCGCCGCCTCCCAGGCATCGGGCGTGCGCTCGCACAGGAAGACGGTCTTGTCCTTCAGGTGCAGGTTCTTGAAGTAGTCCGCCACCTTCTGATAGGGCGTGATGCAGCTGGCGACGATGCCGTTCAGGTCGGCGCGCCATTCGGCCGACTGGTTCATCCAAGACATGTAGCCGATGGGGAAGTACGGCACGACGCTCAGCCGGCGCGGGCGGCCTGACAGGTTTGTCACGCGCAGCGTCCACAGCTCGGCGACGTCATCGGTGGGCAGGCCCAGCGTCAGCTCGATACGCACGCCCAGGTGCTCTACCACCCAGCCCAGGTCGTGCCGGCCGGCGATGAAGCGGAAGCTGTCGACCGGGGCGCGCACGGGTTCGTAGGGCGCCGAGAAGAGCTCGCCGGTGTCCTCGTCCTTCACGTAGACGAAACGGCCGGGGTGATGGGCGTAGTAGGCCTGCTCCGGCTGCATGAAGGTCTTGGCCTCAAGGTTGGGCGCATGCGCGTACTTGGCCGGTTCGGGCTGCATGAACTGCGCCGTCGCATAACCGCGGCAGGTGGCCTGGATCATCATCCGGCGGTTCCACAGGAAGGCGCCGGCCAGGGGCAGGGCGGTGGGGCTGGCGAGCTCGTAGCGCTCGCCGTGGTCGATGGGGCCAAGCATGGGGTGTCAGGGCGTGGGCGACAGCTTGCGGGCGGCCAGGTCGGCCTGGATGCGCGCCATCGTCGGGTTGTCGAGGGTGTAGAAGACCATCAGGCCGGCGGCGATCAGCGTGAAGGCGGCCGGGATGACCGACATCAGCCAGACGATGCCGGCCTGCGAGTCGGCCGACTGCGCGGCATTGGGCACGTAGCCAAGTGACGTGAACAGCGTGCCGATGACGCCGACGGCAACGGCCGTGCCGAGCTTCTGCGCGAACGAGCTGGCCGCGAACGTCAGCCCGGTGGCGCGGCGGCCGTTGCGCCATTCGTTGAAGTCTGCCGTGTCGGCCAGCATCGCGAAGGACAGCGGTGACTTCGGCCCGAGCGCCAGGCCCAGTGCGATCTGCAGCGCATACATCAGCACGATCTCGTCGCTGGGCACGAACAGGAAGGCAGCCGACAGCACGGTCGAGGCCAGCATCAGCCAGATCATCAGACGGCGCTTGTCGACGAAGCGCGTCAGCAGCGGCGTCAGCGCCGTGCCGGCGGCGGCAGCCAGCAGGTAGGCCGGTACGAAGGTGGCCAGCAGCTCGGGCCGGTTGACGACGTACTTGAAGTAATAGGCCGCGCTCGTCAGCCGCAGCGTGATGCCGCCCATGATGATGAGCGCGAGGAAGAACAGCAGGATCCACGGTCGGTTGTTGCGCAGGTCGGCCAGGTCTTGCCAGACGCTCGACGGTTCGGCCTGCGCCGGCTGCACGCGTTCGGTCGTCGTGCGGAACGTGAACAGCAGGATGAGCGTCGCCAGCACGCCCCAGACGACCATCGTCAGCGTCCAGCCGCGGGCATGGTCGTCGCCGCCCAGCCACGCCACCAGCTGCGGCGAGACCGCCGTGACGACCATGCCGCCCGCGAAGCCGGCCACGAAGCGCGATGCGTTGACGGCGGTGCGCTCGCGCGAGTCGCCCGAAATCACGCCGGACAACGCGCTGTACGGCAGGTTGGCGGCGGTGTACAGCGTCATCAGCAACAGGTACGTCGCATACGCCCACGCGAGCTTGCCGGTCGGGCCCAAGTCGGGGGTCGAGTACGTCAGCACGCCGACGATGGCCAGCGGCACCGGCATGAACAGCAGGAAGGGGCGGAACTTGCCCCAGCGCGTCCGCGTGCGGTCGGCGAAGGCGCCGATCATCGGATCGGTGAACGCATTGAAGATCTTCACAACGAACAGCATCGTCGCCGCGGCGCCGGCGGTGATGCCGAACACGTCGGTGTAGAAGATCAGCAGGAAGGTCGAGACGTTGGTCCAGTAGAAGTTGAACCCCATGTCGCCCAGGCCGTAGCCGACGATCTCGAGGCGCTTGAGCGGCTTGGTGGACATGACGCGGCCTGCTTCAGCGAAGCGTGGCGGCCGCGTTGGCCGGCAGCCAGTCGCAGACCTGGTTGACCAGTTGCTCCAGCGGCAGCGTGGCGTCCAGTCGCAGCACGCCGGGTTCGCCGACCGGCGACTGCAGCGTCGCAAACTGGCTGTCGATGAGGCTGGCGTGGAAGAAGTGCGAACCCCGCGCCGACACACGGCGGGTCGCCTCCTCGGGGCTGACGTCGAGGAAGGCGAAGCGCAGGCCTGGCGAGGCGCTGCGCAGCTGCTCTCGGTAGCTGTGCTTCAACGCGGAGCAGGCCACCAGCGCGCCGGGGTGCAGCCGCAGCTGCTCGCCCAGCGCGGCCAGCCACGAAGCGCGGTCGCCGTCGTCGAGCGGGTGGCCGGCCGCCATCTTGCGGCGGTTGTGGGAGCTGTGGAAATCGTCGCCCTCCACCCAGACGCGGCCCAGCTTCCGTGCAACGGCCACGCCCAGGCTGGACTTGCCACAGCCGGCCACGCCCATGAACACGATTGAAGCGGGCACGAAGGAGGTCATGGGCAGCAGGCAGGAGGAGACGGCAGGTCGGCGCAGCACTGAGCGTTAGCGCCGTAGATGGATAGCGCTATCCTAGCTCGAAGCTTGAGGGTTGCGCTCCGTGTTTTCCCCGGCGGGCTGCCGCGAGCCAAGCACGCGCGCGTATGCCCAGGTGAATTCGGCGCCCAGCAGCAGGATCTGCGCCGAGAAGTAGACCCACACCAGCAGCGCGACGACGGACGCCGCCGCGCCGAACGCAGACGCGACGCCCGAGCCCTGGAGGTAGGCGCCGATGACCCGCCGGCCGAGCTCGAACAGCCCGGCGGTGACGAGCGCGCCCAGCAGCACGTCGCGCCAGGCGATGCGCGCCCGCGGCATCCACTTGAAGATCAGCGCGAATACGGCCACCACCAGGCCCTGGCTGACGACGAGGTTGGCGAGCGCGGCCACGTACATCCAACCGCCGAACCAGGGGCGCCACCATGTCTCGGCCGCCGACAGCGCGGCACCCAGCAGCAGAGACACCAGCAGCAGAAAGCTCAGGCCGAGGATGAGGCCGAAGCTCAGCAGCCGCGCCCGCAGCCAGGCCCACCAGCCCTGGATGGGCCGCGCGGGCACGCGCCAGATCGTGTCGAGCGCGTCCTGCAGCTCGGCGAACACGGTGGTCGCGCCCACCACCATCAGGCCCAGGCCCAGCGCGGTGTGCAGCCAGCCGCCGGCCGGCCATGCGACGCTGCGCAGCATCTGCTCGACGGTGGAGGCTGTGCCCGGCCCCAGCAGAGCGCCCAACTGCTCGACGAGTTCGCCGCGCACCGCCTCGCCACCCCAGACGAGGCCGGCGACCGACACGACGATCAGCAGCAGCGGCGCCAGCGAGAACAGCGTGTAGTAAGCCAGCGCGGCGCCCATGCGCGGCCCGCGGTCGTCCAGGAAGCCGTCCAGCGTCATTTGCAGCACGCGGGCCAGCGGCCGCAATCTTTCTCTCAGGTCCAGCCAGTGCATGCGGCAAGTCTGGACACCCCGGCGCCCACGGCCTGTAGGACGATGGCTTGCCGTGCGACCAGGGCTCACACCGCGTCGTCGCTGCCGCCCTCGTAGCGGAAGCGCACGAAGTAGACCTTGTGTCCGCCGCCGTGCCGGGCCGTCTGCATCAGGTCGGCCAGGCTGCGGAAGCCCGACTCGCGGGCCAGGGCGTCCGAGACGTCTGCCAGCGAGATCTCGCGGATGGACGTGACGACGACGTGGCCGCCCGCCATCGGGTAGCGGCCGCCAGGCTTCACGCGAGGCGACTGCCAGATGCGGATGCTGGTGGTGATGTCGCCGCATTGGACGCCCTCGCGGAGCTTCTTCGTGAACTGCATCGCGGGTCAACCAGCCATCGGGAAGGCGAAGCGTCGTACCACCGCGGACCTCATATCGCGCTGCGCAGCCGCTCGTAGCCGCTGCGGCTGATGGGGATGCGCTTGCCGTTCTTCATGCGGGCGGCAAAGGCGTCGCTGTCGGTCTTCTCCAGGCCCTGCAGCGCCGCGAGGTTGATGATGAAGGAGCGGTGCACGCGCACGAAGCGGGCGGGGTCGAGCTGGGCTTCCAGCTCGGAGATGCGCTGCGCCTTCAGGTGTTCGCGCCCGTGCGCGTGGAAGGCGACGTTGTCGGCCTGTGCCTCGATGTAGGCGATGTCGTCCACCAGCAGCACCTGCAGGCCCTCGCCATCGCGCACCAGCACGCGCGTCAGCCGCGGGGGCGGTGCCACGAGCCGGTCGAGCGCCGGTTGCGGCTGGCCCACCAGGCGGCGTGCCCGGTCGAGCGCAGCGTCAAAGCGGTCCTGGGCGAACGGCTTGAGCAGGTAGTCCACCGCATGCAGCTCGAAGGCGCGCAGCGCATGCTGGTCGTAGGCGGTAGTGAAGATGACGCCATCGCGCCGGCCGGTCAGCTCCAGCACCTCCAGGCCGGTGAGCTTGGGCATCTGGATGTCGAGGAACACCAGGTCCGGCTTGAGTTCCGTGATGGCGCGGGCGGCGTCCAGCCCGTTCTCGGCCTCGGCGACGAGTTCGATGTCCGCATGCGGCCGCAGGTATTCGGCCAGGAGCCGGCGGGCCAGCGGTTCGTCGTCGGCGATCAAGGCACGCAGCGTCATGAGGCGCTCCTTTCCAGGGGCAGGGTGATCTCCACGGCAAAGCCTTCGGCGTCCGCACCCCAGTGCACACGGGCGCGGCCGGCGTACTGCGCGGCCAGCCTTTCGCGCAAGTTGCGCAGGCCGAGGCCCAGCCCGCAGTCGTCGGCCGGAGTGCAGGGCGCGTCGGGCACCGGATTGCGCACGGCCAGATGCAGCCAGCCGTCGCGCACCAGCGCCTGCACGCGCAGCAGGCCGCCATCGTCGCGCAGGCGCAGGCCATGCTTCAGTGCGTTCTCCACCAGCGGCTGCAGCGTCAGCGGCGGCAGCAGCGCCGGCAGGCTGTCCGGCGCGGCGTCGATGGCCGTGGAGAGCTTGTCGCCCAGGCGCTGCTTCTCGATGGCCAGGTAGTGGCCCAGCAGCGCCAGCTCGTCGGCCAGCCGGATGCGCTCGCGGCCGGCCAGGTCCAGCGTCTGGCGGAAGAACTGCGCCAGGTCGATGGCCATCGCCCGCGCCGCCGCCGGGTCCAGGTGGGTGAGGGCGCTGATGGAGTTCAGGCTGTTGAAAAGGAAATGCGGGTCGATCTGCAGCCGCAGCAGCTGCAGCTCCATGTCGCGCGCCAGCACCCGGGCCTGAGCCTCGCGCTCGCCGGCCGCCTGCGCGCGCTGGAACGCGATGAGCAGGTCATGCGCCAGCACTGCCAGCGTCAGCAGACCGAGCAGCGCCGCCAGCAGCAGCACGCGGCCGCCGGGCGTCAGGCCAACCCAGCCGGCCTCGTGGCCGAAGAGCCGGCCCGCGGCGTCCCAGCCGATGGCCGCGGCGGCCAGGGCGGTGGCCAGCGTCACGACGAGCGCGGCGCGGTAGCTCAGCGCCGCCGCACTGTGCAGGTCGTCGATGGGGCGGCTGCGGCATGGATAGTAGGTGGCCAGCGCGACGAAGCTGAAGACGCCGCACAGTGGCACCGTCCATGGCAGTGCCCAGCCCAGCGGCGTCAGCCCCAGCGCCTGCAGCCCGGCGGCCAGCGCTGGTCCGGCCAGCCCCCAGGCCAGCAGGTAGGCCGCCAGCGCGCGCCAGTGGCTGAACAGCGGGTGCACGGCGGCGGGTCAGTTCTTGATCTCGACGCCGCCGAACACGACGCGCCCGCGCAGCAGCAGCCGCTGCATCGGCGCCAAGGGCGGCACGGTCTTGTTCTCGATGCCACCGAAGACGGGATCGATCTCGGCCACCACGAGCCAGTCGCGTGGCACGTGCAGCACGATGCCGCTGAAGCGCGCGTCGACTTGCAGCCGGGCCTCGCCGCCGGCCAGCGTCGCATGCGTCAGGTCGATGTCGATGCCGCCGAAGGTGCTGCTGATGCGCCCGCCCTTGAAGCTCGCGGAGTCGTTGCGCTGCTTGATGGCGCTGAAATTGGCATCGATGTCGAGCAGTTCGCCATGTTCGGCGGCCACGCTGTCGAAGCCGCTCGGCAGGCCGCGGCAGCGGCGCGGCCAGAAGCTGCGCGACACGATGCTCAGCCCCACGACGATGACGAGCACCGGCCACCAGTCGCGCGGATGGACGTTCAGCACGCCCACGTGGTTGGCGGTCAATGCCAGGCCCCCGATGATCAGCAGCAGGCCGAACAGGCTGCCGCCCGGATGCGGGGGCCAGACGAGTCGCCCCAGACCCCAGACGACCAGCGCCAGCGGCCAGTACGTGTGCAGCAGCGCGGCATCGAACAGCCTGAGGTTGTCCAGCAGCGCGAGCGTGCCGATGCCAATGACGGCGAGGCCGAACAGGATGCGGTGGCCGGGATGGCCACGGTGGCGATGGCGGTAGCGGGACAAGATGGCGGTCCGGTCGTGGTGGAGCCGGTAGTAGACCGCGCCGCAGGGCACGGTTGAAGCCGCCTTCGACGAATCGCCGTCGCGGGCCGACGAATCGCTGCCGCGGCGCAGGGCTATCGCAGGTTGGCGGTGCCGGCATTCGGGATGCCCTCGATCGGCGCCTCCTCGGTGCCGACCATGCTGCGCGTGAAGCTTTCGACGCGCCGTCGCGCGGCGTCGGGGTCGCGTACCCAGTCGGCATAGAAGCCATAGGGGCAGGCCGCCACGCCCTGGTTGCCGTCGCCGGAGTTGATCAGGCCGGTGTATCCGCGGTGCAGCAGCTTGAACAGGTGGTTCTCGCTCTGGCCGTTCTTGCGGAAATCGCGGATCAGGCTCTTGGACAGGGCGGCGTACTGCACGCCCATCTCCTCCTCACCGCATTCGCCGAGCGTCCGTCCGTCGAAGCCGATCAGCGCGCTGTGGCCGAAGTAGCTGTAGACGCCGTCGAAGCCGGCTGCATTGGCCACGGCCACATAGCAGTTGTTCGCAAAGGCCATGGCCTTGCTGATGAGGATCTGCTGCTCCTTGGCCGGGTACATGTAGCCCTGGCAGCGCACGATGAGCTCGGCGCCCTTCATCGCGCAGTCGCGCCAGGTCTCGGGATAGTTGCCGTCGTCGCAGATGATGAGGCTGATCTTCAGGCCCTTGGGGCCGTCGCTGACGTAGGTGCGGTCTCCCGGATACCAGCCCTCGATGGGCACCCACGGCATGATCTTGCGGTACTTCTGGACGATCTCGCCCTGATCGTTCATCAGAATGAGCGTGTTGTACGGCGCCTTGTGCGGGTGCTGTTCGTGGCGCTCGCCGGTCAGCGAGAACACGCCCCAGACCTTGGCCTTGCGGCAGGCCTCGGCAAAGATGGCGGTCTCGTCACCCGGGATGCTGGCGGCCGTGGCGTACATCTCCTGCGGGTCGTACATGATCCCGTGGGTGCTGTACTCGGGGAACACGACCAGGTCCAGCCCCGGCAGGCCGACCTTCATGCCTTCGATCATGCGGGCGATCTGCCGCGCGTTCTCCAGCACCTCGGCCTTGCTGTGCAGGCGAGGCATCTTGTAGTTCACCACCGCGACACCGACGGTGTCGTTGCTGCTCGAAATGTCACCGTGGATCATGGTCGTGCACTCCTTGCATGGGTTCGCAGGGCGGCACCACGGCGGGCGGCTGCGGTGCCGGTCAGCCTCAGTGGCTGATCATCCAGGGTCGCTTCGACGGGAAGGACTTGGCGCCGTTGGCCGCCGTCACCGTGGCCTTCTTGCGCGATGACGTGCTGCAGCAGCCGCAGCCGCTGGGGTGGCGCAGCCGCTGGTAGTCACCGGAGCGTCGCGGCTCGTGCCGCGCGGTCTCGTTGATGTCCATCGCGCGTAGCGTCGACGCCTCCATGACGCGCAGCCGCGGCGCGGCCACCATCACCCGCGGCGCGAGGCCGTCGCAGTCGGGGCAGATGGCGGGCTCGTCGCGCTGGCCGATGGACCGGATGGCCTCGAAGCCGCCGCAGTCGGCGCAGTCGTAGTCGTAGGTCGGCATCGGCGGCGTCCTCAGAGGTCAGGGGACAACGGCATGCTGATGCTGCCATCCAGGAACTTCGTCGGCCCGGCCGCGCTGGGGTTGATGTCGAAGTCGAAGATCTGCGTCGGCAGCCACAGCGTGGCGCAGGCGTTGGGGATGTCCACCACGCCGCTGATGTGGCCCTGCACGGGCGCCGTGCCGAGGATGGAGTAGGCCTGGGCGCCGGAGTAGCCGAACTTTTTCAGGTATTCGATGGCGTTCAGGCAGGCTTGGCGGTAGGCCACGTGGACGTCGAGGTAATGCTGCTGGCCCTGCTCGTCGACGGAGATGCCTTCGAAGATCAGGTAGTCGTTGTAGTGGGGCGTGATCGGGCTCGGTTTGAAGATCGGGTTCTTGATACCGTACTTGGCCATGCCGCCCTTGATGAGCGTGACTTTCATGTGCACCCAGCCGGCCATCTCGATGGCGCCGCAGAAGGTGATCTCGCCGTCGCCCTGGCTGAAGTGCAGGTCGCCGACCGACAGGCCCGCGCCGTCGACGTAGACGGGGAAGAAGATCTTGGAGCCGCGCGACAGATCCTTGATGTCGCAGTTGCCCCCATGTTCGCGCGGCGGCACGGTGCGGGCGCCTTCAGCGGCGGCCTTGTCGCGCGCTTCACCGGTGAGCTGACCCATGTGGGCCGTTGGCTCGAACGGCGCATTGGCCAGCGGCGGCACGCGCGTCGGGTTGGTGGCGATGAAGTCCACCTCGCGGGTGTTCCAGGCCTCCAGCATCTTGCGGTCGGGGAGGCAGCCGATCAGCCCGGGATGGATCAGGCCGGCGTAGCTCACGCCCGGTACGTGCCGGCTCTTCGTGAACATGCCGTGGATGTCCCAAATGGACTTTTGCGCCTGTGGAAAGTGCTCGGTCAGGAAGCCGCCGCCGTTCTTCTTGCTGAAAAAGCCGTTGAAGCCCCAGAGGCTGTCCTGCTTGGCGCCGATGTCCAGCAGGTCTACGACGAGCAGGTCGCCCGGCTCGGCGCCCTTCACTCCCACGGGGCCGGAGAGATAGTGCACGGTGGACAGGTCGATGTCGCGGACGTCGTCGGCGCTGTCGTTGTTCTTGATGAACCCGCCCGTCCAGTCGTAGGTTTCCAGCACGAATTCGTCGCCAGGGTTCACCCAGGCGGCCATCGGGATGTCCGGGTGCCAGCGGTTGTGGATCAGCGGGTTCTCGAGCGGCGACTGGTTCAGGTCGACGGCGATCAGGGTCTCGGCCATGGGGGTGTGCTCCTCGTTGAGTTCAAGTTCAAACAGACAGGTAAGACTTGATGCGGGCGACGTCGGTGTCGGCTCGCGCGGTTTCGTGCACCAGCCGGCCGCCTTCGATGACGAAGAGCCGGTCGGCCACGTCCATCGCAAAGCTCAGCACCTGCTCGCTGACGACGATGGTGATGTCGCGCAGCTTGCGGATCTCGTTGAGCGCCTTGGCGATGTCCTTGATGATGGAAGGCTGGATGCCCTCGGTGGGCTCGTCGAGCAGCAGCACCTTGGGGTTGGTGACGAGCGCTCGGGCGATGGCGAGCTGTTGCTGCTGGCCGCCGGAGAGGTTGCCGCCCTTGCGGCTGCGCATCTCCCACAGCACGGGGAAGAGGGCGTAGATCTCTTCCGGGATGCGGCGGGTGACGCTGTTCTCCAGGCCGGTCTGGATGTTCTCTTCCACGGTCAGCGTCGGGAAGATCATGCGGCCCTGCGGCACGTAGGCGATACCCTGGGCCACGCGCTTGTAGCTCTCGCTGCGCGAGATGTCCTGCCCCGCCACGCGCACCTCGCCGGACTTGATCGGCAGCACGCCCATCAGGCTCTTGAATAGCGTGGTCTTTCCCATGCCGTTGCGGCCCATGATGGCGACCGTCTCCTTGGTGGCGGCGCTGAACGAGATGCCGTGCAGGGCCTGGCTCTGGCCGTAGGCGACGACGAGGTCTTTGACGTCGAGCATGTGGTTCTCCCGTTCAATGGCCGAGGTAGACGTCAATCACTTTCGGGTCGTTCTGGACCTTGTCCATCGTTCCCTCGGCGAGGATCTTTCCCTGGTGCATGACGGTGACCTTGTGAGCGATCTGCTTGACGAAGTCCATGTCGTGCTCGATGACGATCACCGATCGGTTCTTGCAGATGCGCTGCAGAAGCTCGGCCGTCAGCTCGCGCTCGCGGGCGCTCATGCCAGCGATGGGTTCGTCGAGCATCAGCAGCTCCGGCTCCTGCATCAGCAGCATGCCGATCTCCAGCCATTGCTTCTGGCCGTGGCTCAGCAGGCCGGCCTCGGTGTCGAGCTTGTCGAGCAGGCCGATGTCCTCGGCCACCAGCTTCACGCGGCTGACGACGTCGTCGGTGCAGCGGAAGGCGAGGGCGCCGAACACGGAGCGGCCCTTGGGGAAGGACACCTCGAGGTTCTGGAAGACCGACAGGTTCTCGTATATGGACGGCGTCTGGAACTTGCGGCCGATGCCGCGGCGCACCCGGGTGTACTCGGGCAGCTTGGTCATCTCCTCGTTGCGGAACTTGATGCTGCCGGCGCTGGCGCGCGTGCGGCCGCAGATAAGGTCCAGCAGCGTCGTCTTGCCGGCGCCGTTGGGGCCGATGATGACGCGCAGCTCGTTCTTGTCGACATAGAGCGTGAGGTTGTCGATGGCCTTGAAGCCGTCGAACGATACGGTCAGGTCTTCGACCGCGAGGGCGTAGTCGGTGTTGCTCATGAGGGGCTCCTGCGGTCAGGCGGTTTGCGGGCCGGCCGACAGGCTGGGCGACTTGGGCGCCCGCGGCGCGGGCGGAAGCGGCCAGGAGGCCTGCGCTGCGGCTACGCCCTCGCGCACGGCGATGCGCGCAGCCTGCTTGCGCTGCCACCAAGGAACGACCTTCTGCGTCCACAACCCGGCCAGACCGTCGGGGAAGGCCATCGTCACGCCGATGAACAGCGCGGCCATCATGAAGAGCCACAGGTCGGGCAGGTTTTCGGAGAACACGGTCTTGCCGGCGTTCACCAGCAGCGCGCCCATCACGGCGCCCACCAGGCTCATGCGGCCGCCGACCGCGGCGTAGATGACCATCTCGATGGACGGCACGATGCCGACGAATGACGGCGACATGAAGCCCACCTGCAGCGTGAACATCGCGCCGCCGATGGCCGAGAGCGCCGCCGCAAGGCAGAACGCAAAGACGCGGAACATGGCTACGTCGTAGCCCGAGAAGCGCACACGGTCTTCCTTGTCGCGCATCGCTAGCAGCAACGTACCGAGCTTGCTCTTCTGCACCCAGAGGCACAGGCAGATGCTGGCGATCAGCAGCGCGCAGCAGGTGAAGTAGAGGATGTACTTGGCCGAGTCGGTGCGGATGTCCCAGCCCAGCAGAGTCTTCAAGTCGGTCATGCCGTTGACACCGCCCGTGTAGCCCTGCTGGCCGACGATGAGCACCGACAGGATCAGCGCCACGGCCTGCGTGATGATGGCGAAGTACACACCGCCCACGCGCCGCTTGAACATGGCATAGCTGACGATGAAGGCCAGCAGCGTCGGCACCGCGATGACGGCGAACAGCGTGAACGGCAGGCTCTTGAACGGTAGCCACCAGGTGGGCAGCTCGGTGAGCTGGTTCCAGTCCATGAAGTCCGGGATGCCCGGCGTGGACTGGATCTTGGTGGCCTCTGGGTCGCTGGCCTCCAGCTTCAGGAACATCGCCATCGCGTAGCCGCCGAGACCGAAGAACACGCCCTGGCCGAGGCTCAGCACGCCACCCCAGCCCCACAGCATGACGAGACCGATGGCGACGAAGGCGTAGGTGAGGTACTTGCCGACGAGGTTGAGGCGGAAGAGGTCCAGCGAAAGCGGCAGCACGACGATGAGCAGCACGCTGAGCAGCACCACGCTGCCGAGGCCGGTGCGCTGCAGCCAGGCCATGAAGGCGCCGGGAAGGGGAAGGGCTTTCATGCGGGGACTCCGGTTCAGTCGGGGATCAGCGGCGCACCTTGGAGGCGAACAGCCCTTGCGGCCGCATCATCAGAATCAGCACGATGACGGACAGCGTCAGCACCTTGGCCATTGAGCCGGTCATGAAGAACTCGCTGATGGACTGGGTCTGCGCGATGCCGAAGGCCGAGGCCACCGTGCCGAGCAGGCTGGCCGCGCCGCCGAACGTGACGACGAGGAAGGCATCGACGATGTAGAGCGAGCCGCTGGTGGGGCCGGTGGAGCCGATGGTGGTGAAGGCGGCACCGGCCACGCCGGCGATGCCGCAGCCGATGGCGAAGGTGAGCCGGTCGGTCTTCTTCGTGTTGATGCCGATGGCGTTGGCCATCACGCGGTTGGACACCGTCGCCCGCACGCGCAGACCCCATCGGCTCTTGTAGAGGGCCAGCATCACGCCGCCGGTCACGAGCAGCGTGAGACCCAGCACGAACAGGCCGTTGATCGGAATGTCCAGGCCGGGCGAGGGCGACCAGGAGCCCATCAGCCACTCGGGCAGCGTGGGGCTTACTTCCTTGGGGCCGATGCCCGAGCGGAATACCTGCTGCAGGCCCAGGCTCAGGCCCCAGGTGGCCAGCAGCGTGTCGAGCGGCCGCTTGTAGAGGTGGCGGATCAGCGCCCACTCGGCAATCCAGCCTGCGATGAAGGCCAGCACGAAGGCGAGCAGGATCGCGAACGGAAAGTAGTAGGGCATCATCTTCGGCGCCCACTTCTCGGTGAGAGTGGCGGCCATGAAGATGGTGTAGGCGCCGATGGTCATGAACTCGCCGTGCGCCATGTTGATGACGCCCATCTGGCCAAAGATGATGGCCAGGCCGAGGCCCATCAGCAGCAGCACCGAGAACAGGCTCAGCCCGGCGAAGCCCTGCATCAGTGCAATGTTGGTGATCTCGCTCACACCCATGGTGCATCTCCTAGTGCGTGCCCTCCTTCGAAGAGGGCAAAAAGGACCGGCCGACTAACCGACATCCGACAAAACCCCTCGGCCGGTCCCGCCGCGCCGCCTTCGCAGACGAGCGGCCTAACCTGCAAACTCAGGTCACCATCACTGGTAGCCCTTGGGGAACGGGTCCGGCTTGATCAGCTCGGGCGACTCGGCCACCACCTTGAACGTGGCGTCAGGCTGGCCCTGGGCGATGCGCGACTTGCTCCACAGGTGGTGGTTGGCGTCGAGCTTGACGTAGCCTTCCGGCGCGGTCTTCAGCTCGATGCCGGGCGAGGCCGCCACGACCTTGTCCACATCGAAGCTGCCAGCGCGTTCCACGGCGGCCTTCCACAGCCATGGCCCAAGGTAGCCGGCCTGCGTCACGTCGCCGATGACGGCGTCCTTGCCGTACTTGGCCTTGAACGCTGCGACGAACTTCTTGTTGTTGTCGTTGTCCAGCGTCTGGAAATACTTCATGGACGAGTAGAAGCCGGCGAAGTTTTCGCCACCCACACCGGTCATCTCGTCCTCGGTGACGGACAGCGTCAGCAGGAACTGCTTGTCGCCCGTGATGCCGGCGGCCTTGAGCTGCTTGTAGAAGGCCACGTTCGAGCCGCCCACGACGGCCGCGAAGATGCAGTCGGGCTTGGCGATCTTGATCTTGTTGATCAGCGAGTTGAAGTTGGTGGAGCCGAGCGCGTAATACTCCTCGCCCACCACCTTGCCCAGCTTGCCCACTGTCTCAATGTGCTTGCGGGCGATCTTCATCGACGTGCGCGGCCAGATGTAGTCGCTGCCGACGAGGAAGAAGGTCTTGGCTTTCTTTTCTTTGGCACCCCAGTCCAGGCCCCAGATGATCTGCTGCGTGGCTTCCTGGCCGGTGTAGATGACGTTCTTGGACTGCTCCAGGCCTTCGTAGAAGGTCGGGTAGTACAGCAGGCCGTTCTCCTTCTCGAAGACCGGCAGCACGGCCTTGCGCGAGGCGCTCGTCCAGCAGCCGAAGACGGCGGCGACCTTGTCGTTGACGAGCAGCTTCTTGCTCTTCTCGGCGAAGGTGGGCCAGTCGGACGCGCCATCTTCCTTGATGACCTTGATCTTGCGCCCGAGGATGCCGCCCATCGCGTTGATCTGGTCGATGGCCAGCTGCTCGGCCTGGATGGAGCCTGTCTCCGAGATAGCCATCGTGCCGGAGCTGGAATGCAGCTGGCCGACGATGACCTCGGTGTCGGTCACGGCGAGCTTGGTGGTGTTGACCTTGGCGGTCGGGAACTGCTGGGCCTGGGCGAGGCCGGCGATGCCGGTCAGCGGCAGCAGGCCGAGCGCCTGCAGCAGGCTGCGCCGCCTGGCGTCCATACCGGGCACTTGAGAGAGATCGTCGCTGGGAAGTTGATCGTCGGATCGGGAGGGCATCGCGAACTCCTGGGCTTGATGAAGGCCGGCTGTTGCCGGTCGGAAGGTCGTCAAACGACTTGGGGCCGACTGTGCGGATGCGCCGCTGAAACCCGAATACGTCAATCGACGTACCCGAGGTACGCACGCGAGGCGGCCTGCTTCTTGCATCGGGGCTCGTCATGCCCGTTGCCCCTGCCGACTCCAGCGCCGATGACGGCGCGCCGCTGGCCGCCTCGTTGCGCGGCACGCAGACCATCTTTCGCGTGCGGCGCGACTACAACTCCTGGGTCGCCGACGAGACGCTGGAGGACTACGCGCTGCGCTACGCTCCCACCGGCTTCCGCAAATGGAGCGAGTGGCGGGTGGCGAATACGGCCTATGGTGCGGTGTCGTTTCTGGCGCTGGAAGCCATCGGCGGCACCATCGCGATGAACTACGGCTTCGCCAACGCGCTGTGGGCGATCCTGTTCGTGGGGCTCATCACCTTCCTCACCGCGCTGCCGATCAGCGTCTACGCGGCCCGCCACGGCGTGGACATGGACCTGCTGACGCGCGGTGCCGGCTTTGGCTACCTGGGCTCGACGATGACGTCGCTGATCTACGCGAGCTTCACCTTCATCTTCTTCGCGCTGGAGGCGGCCATCATGGCGCTGGCGCTGCAGCTGGCGTTCGACTGGCCGCTGCTGGGTTGCTATCTCGTGTCGGCGCTCGTCATCGTGCCGCTGGTGACGCACGGCATCACCTTCATCAGCCGCCTGCAGGCATGGACGCAGCCGATCTGGCTCGTGCTGCTGCTGTGGCCGTTCGCGTGGTTCGCCTTCCACCAGCCGCAGCTCTACCGCGACTTCGCAGGGCTGTCCGGCCAGGCGTCGGGCAGCAGCGATTTCGACCTGCGCCTGGCCGGCGCCGCTGCCACCGTGGCGTTCGCGCTGGTGGTGCAGGTCGGCGAGCAGGTGGACTTCCTGCGCTTCCTGCCGCGCTGCTCGCGGGCCAACCGCGGGCGTTGGTGGGGCGCGGTGCTGATGGCCGGTCCGGGCTGGGTGCTGCCCGGCATGTTGAAGATGCTCGGCGGCGCCTTCCTCGCCTTCGTCGCGCTGCAGAGCGAGATCGACTGGCACCGCGCCGTCGAGCCCACGCAGATGTACTTGGCAGGCTTTCGCGCCGCGCTCGGCGACCCGGGCCTGGCGCTGGCCGTGACGGTGGTCTTCGTCATCCTGTCGCAGGTCAAGATCAACGTCACGAACGCCTACGCCGGGTCTCTCGCGTGGAGCAACTTCTTCGCGCGTTTGACGCACAGCCATCCCGGGCGCGTCGTGTGGGTCGTGTTCAACGTGTTCATCGCGCTGATGCTGATGACGCTTGGCGTCTTCAGCGCACTGGAGCATGTGCTGGGCTTCTACAGCAACATCGCCATCGCGTGGGTGGGCGCCATCGTGGCCGACCTCGTCATCAACAAGCCGCTGGGCCTCAGCCCGCCGGGCCTGGAGTTCCGCCGCGCCTACCTGTACGACCTGAACCCCGTTGGGCTCGGGTCCATGGGAATTGCGGCGCTCGTGTCCATCGTGGCGCATGTGGGGCTGCTAGGGCCGTGGCTGGCGGCGTTCTCGCCCGTTGTGGCGCTGGCCACGGCGCTCGTCACGGCGCCGCTGATCGCCTGGGGCACGAAGGGCCGCTACTACCTCGCGGCGCGCACCGATGGCGACTGCAGCAGCTGCCGCGTCAACGTCGGCGGCGACGGCCGCCCCTGCGCGCATGCGGGCTACCGCCCGGCTCGCAAGGGCCAGCCGGCCGCCGCCCAGTGCTCCGTCTGCGAGAACACGTTCGAGATCGACGACATGGCCGCCTGCCCGGTCTACGCCGCGCCGATCTGCTCGCTGTGCTGCACGCTGGAATCGCGCTGCCAGGACCGCTGCAAGGTGCGCTCCCGTGCCGTGGACCAACTGCACGACCTGCTCGCGCGTCTGCTGCCCCGGCGCGTCGCGCATCGCGTCAACTCGCGCGTGGCGCAGTCGCTGCTCGTGTTCATCGCGCTCAGCACGACGCTCGGCAGCATCCTGACGCTCGTCTATGTGCAGGAGTCGCTGCTCAACCCGCAGACTGCGCTGGCCGGCCCGCTGATCAAGCTCTTCGCGCTGCTGACGCTGGTGTCGGCCGTCTGCGCCTGGTGGATCGTGCTGGCCAGCGAGAGTCGCAGCATGGCGCATGAGGAGTCGTTCCGGCAGACGCAGCGGCTGCTGCGCGAGATTGACGCCCACCGCCGCACCGACAAGCAGCTGCAGGCGGCCAAGGAGGTGGCCGAGGCTGCCAGTCGCGCCAAGACGCGCTACGTGGCCGGCATGACCCACGAGCTGCGTACGCCGCTGAACTCCATCCTCGGTTACACGCAGGTGCTGCAGCGCCACCATGCGATGAGCGAGCCGGTGCGCACGGCGGTGTCCACCATCGAGCGCAGCGGCGAGCACATGCATGCGCTCATCGACGGCCTGCTGGACCTGGCCCGTATCGAGGCCGGCCGGCTGCGGCTGGACCTGGCGCCGATGCCGCTGGACGCCTTCCTGCATGAGTTGGTCAGCATGGTGCAGCCGCAGGCCGATGCCAAGGGCCTCGCCTTCGAGCTGGAGCGCATCGGCCGCCAGCCGGCCTGGGTCGTGGCCGACAGCAAGCGGCTGCGGCAGATCCTGTTGAACCTGCTTGGCAACGCGGTGCGGTTCACCGAGGTCGGCTCATTGAGGCTGCGCGTGGACGCCACCAAGCACGTGCTGCGCTTCGAGGTCGTCGATACCGGCATCGGCATCGAGCCGCAGGACCAGGAACGCATCTTCCAGCCCTTCGAGCGCGGCAGCGCCGGCCGCCGTGTCGAGAAGCCCGGCACCGGCCTAGGCCTGACGATCACCCACCTGCTGACCGAGCTGATGGGCGGCGTGCTGACGGTGGACAGCACGCCAGGCGTCGGCAGCCGCTTCACGGTGAGGCTGTACCTGCGCGAGGTCGAACCGCCGCTGGCCGGCGCGCCGGGCACAGCACCGACCCTGGCCCAGCAGGCACGGCTGCTGCGCCCGGTGGTGGGCTACGAAGGACGGCGCCGGCGGCTGCTCGTCGTGGACGACCAGCCCATCCAGCGTCAGCTGCTCGCTGCGATGCTGGTACCGCTGGGCTTTGACGTGCACGAGGCCGCCAGCGGCCGCGAGGCGCTGGCGCAGATGGGCCGCCTCAGGCCGGATGCATTGCTGCTGGACCTGACGATGGACGACCTCGACGGCTGGCAGACGGCCGAGCAGGTCCGCGCTCAGGGTTGGGCCGAGGTTGCGCTGATCTTCGTTTCGGCCAACCTGTACGAGAACCGGCCCGAGGCGTTAGCACGGGCGGGCGCGGCCGGCTTCGTCGGCAAGCCGGTGCTGGAGTCCCAGCTGCTAGCGGTGCTGGCGACCAGCCTGGGGCTCACGTGGCGCCGCGAGGACCCGGCCGCACAGATGCTGCCCCCCGCGCAGCCGGCGCCACCACCGGCGCCCGGCGCCATGGGCGCGCTTCCCGTCGACGTTGCCAGCGAGCTGCGCCAGCTTGCGCGGCTGGGCCACGCCCAGGGCCTGCGCGAGCGGCTCGTCGTGCTGGCCGCCGACCCGGTCTGGGCCGCCGAGTGCGCGGCCCTGCAGCAGCACCTGTCCACCTTCAACTTCGAGGCCATCATCAGCCGCCTGCCTGTCATGGAGGACGCCGAATGACCGGCGCCAAGCCTACAAACAATGTTGTGCTCATCGTCGACGACGCGCCCGAGACCCTGCAGTTCCTTTGCGACGCGCTGGCTCACGAGGGCTACACCGTGCTCGTGGCGCGCGATGGCATCGAGGCCCGCGCGCGCATGGAGCTGGCCATGCCCGACGCCGTACTGCTGGACGCGGTGATGCCCGGGCCGAGCGGCTTCGACGTCTGCCGCTGGATCAAGCAGGACCCCACGCGGGCCCATGTACCGGTTATCTTCATGACCGGCCTATCCGACACGCCGCACATCGTCGAAGGCTTTGCCGCGGGTGGCGTGGACTACGTCGTCAAGCCGGTCCGCATCGCCGAGGTGCTGGCGCGGTTGGCCACGCATGTGCGCAATGCCCGCGTCTCGCGGCTGGCCCGCGAGGCCACGGACATCGCCGGCAAGGGCGTCGTGCTCCTGGACGGCCAGGGTCGCATTGCCTGGCAGTCACCCGTCGCGCAGCGTGCATTGGCAGGCTGGGGCGAGACGGACCCTGGCGCCCGGCTGCAGGCGGCCTGCGAAGCGGGGCTGGGCCGCATCGCCATCGATGACGAGCAGGAGCTGACGCTGCGCGTGCTGGGCTCGGCCGGCCTGAACGAGACGATGCTGCTGCTGGAAGCTTCCGCACGCAGCCGCGGCACTTCGCGGTCCGACCCGGCCGCACAGTCCCGCCTTGCCGATGCCGCGCTGACGCGGCGCGAGACGGAGGTGCTGTCTTGGCTGGCCAAGGGCAAGACCAACCGCGACATCGCCGACATCCTCGGCATGAGCCCGCGCACGGTGAACAAGCACCTGGAGCATGTCTTCGAGAAGCTCGGCGTCGAGACCCGCGCAGCGGCGGCCGCGCTGGCCAGCCGCGTGATGGGCGAGGACTGAGCTGCGTACCAAAGAAGGAAAAAGCCCGATGCATAAGCATCGGGCTTTTGTGTTTCAGCGACCGCCGCGGGGCGCGACGTATCTTCAAGCGGAACAAGCTTTGCCTGGTCCTCGGTGTCGCCCCCCTTTGAGGGAGGGGTGGCGAAGCCGGTAGGGGGTAGACCCTTAAGCGGCGCGCTTGGCGGTGGTGCGAGTTGCGGTCTGCGTGGCCTTGACGGCTTGCGACGTGGCGGCCTGGAAGTTGGCTTCGGCCACTTCGACGGCCTGCTTGGTGGCCTTCTGCACCGACTCGAACGCGTTGTTCGCGGCGGCGACGGCAGACTTCACCAGCGCGACGGCGTTTTCGGTGCCGGCCGGGGCGTTCTTGGCGGCGTTGTCCACCAGCGCCGAGAACTTCATCTGAGCGTCGGCGAACTGACTCTCGGCGACCTTGGCGACTTCGGCGCCGGTGCTGGAGGCGATGTCGTAGATGTGGCGGCTGTAGGACGCGGCCTTCTCGGCGGTGGGCTGCAGCAGCGCGGCTTGCAGGGACAGCAGCTCTTGCGCGTCCTTGACGGACAGGGCAGCGGTCGTCGTATCGGCGGCTTCGCTCAGCGCCGTCTTGGCCACTTGCAGGTTCAGCTCGACGAGCTTCTCGACGCCTTCGAAGGCCTTGTTCGTCAGGCCGAAGAGGGTTTCGACGTTGGCCTTGTGTGCGGCGAGGATTTGTTCAGCGGTCAGCATGGTTTGGACTCCGAAATGGAAGGGGATGAACCGATTGCCGTGCTTGATTGCTGCACTGCAACATGAATCCAATGATAGGGGCCCCGCGCCAGATTGCAAGGACTTTTTGTGCGGTGCAGCAAATTGGGGTTTGCCACTATGACAAACGGCTGACGCTATCGTCCGGCCCGCCATGCTCGCCTTCCATTCAGATGCCCACAGCCTGGCCTTGCCGCCTGGGCACCGTTTCCCGCAGTCGAAGTACCGCCTGCTGCGCGAGCACTTCGAGCGCGAGCCGGGCCTGCTGCGCATGCAGCCGGCCCCGGCCGCCACCGAAGGCGAGCTGGCGCTTGTGCACACGCCGGACTACATCGACGCCGTGCTGCACGGACACCTGAGCGCCGCGGCGCAGCGGGAGATCGGGTTCCCGTGGAGCCCGTCGATGGCGGAGCGCTCGCGGCGTTCGGTCGGTGCCAGCATCGCGGCGGCGCGCGCGGCACTGGCGGAGGGCGTCGCGGCCAACATGGCGGGTGGCACGCACCACGCCTATGCCGACAAGGGCTCGGGCTACTGCGTGTTCAACGATGTGGCGGTGGCCGCGCGGCTGATGCAGGCGGAGTGGTCACGCAGCCGGCGCGAGCTGCTGCAGGTGCTGGTCATCGACCTGGACGTGCACCAGGGCAACGGTACCGCGGCCATCTTCCGCGACGACGGCACCGTGTTCACGTTCTCGATGCACGGTGCACGCAACTTCCCATTCCGCAAGGAGCCCAGCGACCTGGACGTCGAACTGCCCGACGGCTGCGCCGATGCGGCCTACCTTGGCGCGCTGGAGGTCGCGCTGGACGAGGTCTGGCGGCGTTGCCGGCCTGGCCTGGCGTTCTACCTGGCCGGTGCCGATCCGCACGAAGGCGACCGGCTGGGCCGTCTGAAGCTGAGCAACGGCGGCATGGTCGAGCGGGACCGCCGCGTGCTCGATGCCCTGCGAGAGCGGCGCATTCCGGTCGCGCTGAGCATGGCCGGAGGCTATGGGCACGACCTGGCCACGACGGTGGCCGTACAGGTCAACACGCTCACTCTGGCGGCCGCCAGCTGGGCGGCTTGGCAGGCCGCGGCGGCTACTGCCGTCAGCGAACGCGGAACTGGCTGACGATCTGCGCCAACCGCTGCGCCTGCTCGCGCAGCGACTCGGCCGCGGCGGCGCTTTCCTCCACCAGCGCGGCATTCTGCTGCGTCATGTCGTCCACGCGGTTGACGGCGCCGTTGACGTCGTCGATGCCGCGGCTCTGCGCAGCGGCGCTGGCGCTGATCTCGCCCATGATGTCGGTCACGCGCTGCACGGCACCGACGATCTCGTCCATCGTCGATCCGGCGTCCTGCACGAGCCGCGCGCCGGACTCCACGCTGTCCACGCTGGCGCCGATCAGCCGCTTGATTTCCTTGGCCGCTTCCGCGCTGCGGCCCGCGAGGCTGCGCACCTCGCCCGCCACGACGGCAAAGCCGCGGCCCTGCTCGCCGGCGCGGGCCGCCTCGACGGCGGCGTTCAGCGCGAGGATGTTGGTCTGGAAGGCGATGTCGTCGATGAGCCCGATGATGTCGGCGATGCGCTTGCTGGCCGCGGCGATGTCGGTCATCGTGCTGACGACCTGCTGCACGACGCTGCCGCCGCGGTGGGCCACGTCGGCCGCCGAGCTGGCGAGCTGGTTGGCCGTTTGCGCGTTGTCGGCGCTCTGGCGCACGGTGCCGGTCAGCTGCGCCATGGACGAGCTCGTCACCTCCAGGCTGGAGGCCGTCTGCTCGGTGCGCATGTTCAGGTCCTGGTTCCCGGAAGCGATTTCGGCCGACGCCGTGCGGATGGAGTCGGCCACCAGCATCACCTCGCCGACCGTCTGGCCGAGCTGTTCGCACATCTGGTTTAGGGCGCGCATCAGGCCGGCCAGCTCGTCCTGACCGTGCGGACGGGCGCGTTGCGTCAGGTCGCCGGCGGCCACAGCCTCGGCCAGCGCCAGCGAGGCATTCACGTCGGTGGCGATCTTGCGCTGGTTGACGAGCAGCACGCCCAGCCCCGCGCCCGCGGCCAGCAGCGAGATCAGCGCAAACAGCCAGGCCCGCCGGCGCGCGCCCGCCTGGTGCGCCTCGGCTGCCGACTGTTGCTCGGCGTCCATGCTCTGCACGATCTTGCCGATGAGCCCCGCGACTTCCTTGTAGCGGGCCTCGGCGTCCTGCATGGCCGCGATGCCGGTGTTGGGGTCCACGGAGGCCAGGTCGATGGCCGTGTCGGCCTTGCCGAGATAGGCCTGCAGTTGGGGCAAGGCTGCACGGATGTACTCGTCGGTGGCGGGCGGCGTGGCGTCCATGTCGGCCAGCGTCGTCAGCGTGCGCGTCAGGCCGTCGACCTGCGACTTCAGCTGGCCACGCAGCGCCTTCACCTGCGCATCGTCCAGCGAGGCCATAAGCGCGATGGTGCGGAACACGCCGCCCTGCATCTCGCCGACCTGTGTCTGCACGGACACGATGGTCATGAACACCTCGTTGCGCTGGCGTGCCGCCTCGTCGGCGTCCACGACCTCCCTCAACGACAGTGAGTTGTTGCCCAGCCCGATTGCCAGCACGACCGCGAGCGCGGCCATGGGTGGCAGGAGCATCTTTGCAGCCAGCTTCATCGGCGGCCCCCCGTATGGCGCAGGCGGTTCCGTCGCGGCGATACACGCCAGCCCGGCCGACTGCTGGTTTACTTGTAGACGCCCCCGCAGACGATGGTGTCGTCCAGTCGCTCGCAGTACATCTGCTTGGGCTCGATCTTCTTGCTGGTCGGGTTCGTGAATTTGTAGTCTTGCCAGAAGCCGTTGGGCTTGGACTTGCCAAGCTCGACGCGCTCCTTGATGAAGGCCTTGCCGTCGATGTCCTTGAGCTCGAGGAGGTCGCGGCCGACCTGCTTCTCGTTGGCGCCATGCGCCAGGCACTTGCCGTCCAACCCGTAGACGACGAGATAGAGGTCTTGCTTGACGAACTGCGGGCTCTTGGCCGTGATCTCGCCGTAGGCCTTCTGGCGGCCGTTGGCCTTGATGTAGGCCACGCCCTTCTTGACCATGGCCACGGCGTCATCCTTGGTCGCGTTGTCGGCCAGCGCGGTCGTGGCGCCGAATAGCGTCGCTGCCGCGAAGGTCAGGCCGGCGAGGGCGGATGCAGGGAATCGGTTCATGCGCGTGCTCCTTCAAGCCGTGGTGAGGCAGTCGTATCGGCAGTGCCGCTGCTGCAGCCGCAATCGATCCCAACGCTTCGGGCAGTGTCGCGCCGTCAAACAGCGTCTTGCAAGTGCAAATGTCTCGGTCGCCCGCCGCGTCCGGCTTACGGACGGTCGCATGGAAGAATGGCCCGCACTGCCGTTGCCGACTCCCAGCCGCGAAGGCCGAGACCCCATGAGCCGATTCGACGTTCCCACGCCCGAGCAGACCGCTGCGGTGGATGCTGCCATCAAGACGCGACATTCGCTGCGCGCCTTCCTGCCCACGCCCGTACCGCGCCAGACGGTCGAGGACATCCTCGATGTCGCCCGCTGGGCACCCTCGGGTACCAACACCCAGCCCTGGCAGGTGCATGTGCTGGCAGGTGCGGCGCTGCAGCGCGTCTCGCGCCGCATCCAGGCCGCCTACCTCGACCCTGCAGAAAACGCGGCTCACCAGGAGGAGTACGCGTACTACCCCAGGGAATGGCGCAGCCCCTACATCGACCGCCGCCGCAAAGTCGGCTGGGACTTGTACGGCCTGCTGGGCATCGCCAAGACCGACAAGGCGCGCATGCAGCACCAGCATGGCCGCAACTTCATCTTCTTCGACGCGCCGGTCGGCCTGCTCTTCACGATCGACCGCGTCATGCAGCAGGGCTCGTGGCTGGACTACGGCATGTTCCTGCAGAACGTCATGATCGCGGCTCGCGCGCGCGGCCTGCACACCTGCCCGCAGGCTGCGTTCACGCAGTTCCACCGGCTCATTGCCGAGGAACTGCAGCTCGGCGACGAACAGATGCTGGTCTGTGGCATGTCGCTGGGCCATGCGGACCCGGCAGCCGTGGAGAACGGCCTCGTCACCGAGCGCGCGCCGGTGTCCGAGTTCACAAGATTTCTCGACACCTGATGGCCGGCGCTGAACTCGGCCTGAGTTGGGTCCTGCCGTTCGCCGGCCTGCTGCTGTCCATCGCGGTCATGCCGCTGGTGGCGCCGGCCTTCTGGCATCACCACTTCGGCAAGATCGCCGCGGCCTGGACCGCTGCGCTGCTGCTGCCATTCACGCTGGCCTTCGGAGCGGCCGACACCGGCCATGTGCTCGTGCATACGCTGGTGGAGGAGTACCTGCCCTTCACGATCCTGCTGTGCGCGCTGTATACGACGGCTGGCGGCATCTTCATCCGCGGCAACCTGCACGGCAGCCCCGCGTTGAATACCGGCCTGATGGCGCTGGGCGCGGCGCTGGCCAGCGTCATGGGCACGACCGGTGCCTCCATGCTGCTGATCCGCCCGCTGATCCGCGCCAACGACAACCGGCGCCACAACGCCCATGTCGTCGTTTTCTTCATCTTCATCGTCAGCAATGTCGGCGGCTCGCTGACGCCCCTGGGCGACCCGCCGCTGTTCCTTGGTTTCCTGCAGGGCGTGAGCTTCTTCTGGACGGCCCAGCACCTGTGGGCCGCGACGCTGTTCCTGCTCGCTGGTCTGCTGGCCGTGTTCTGGGTGCTGGACAGCTGGCTCTACCGCAAGGAGGGCATCACGCCGCCCGACCCCACGCCTGACGCCCCGGCGTTGGGCATCGAGGGCGTCGTCAACCTGATGCCGCTGGCCGCGGCCGTGGGGCTCGTGCTTATGAGCGGCACCTGGAAGCCCGGCATCGTCCTCGACCTGTGGGGCACGCCGCTGCCGCTGCAGGCGCTGGTGCGCGACGCCGGGCTCGTCGGCGTGACACTGATGTCGCTGTGGCTCACGCCGGCCGGCGTGCGCGAGAAGAACCAGTTCACCTGGGCACCGATGCAGGAGGTGGCCAAGCTGTTCATCGCGATCTTCTTAACGATGGTGCCGGTCATCGCGATGCTCAAGGCCGGCCCCGCCGGCGTATTCGCGCCCGTTGCGGCGGCGCTGGACTCGCCACTGGCCTACTTCTGGCTCACCGGCGGTCTGTCGTCGGTGCTGGACAACGCGCCCACCTACCTGGCCTTCTTCAACCTCGCCGGAGGCGACGCCCAGCGGCTGATGGGCGAGGGTGCCGCTGTACTGGCGGCCATCTCGGGCGGCGCCGTCTTCATGGGCGCCATGACCTACATCGGCAATGCGCCCAACTTCATGGTCAAGGCGATTGCCGAGGAGCGTGGCGTGAAGATGCCGAGCTTCGGCGGCTACCTGCTGTGGTCCGGTGCGGTGATGTTGCCGCTTCTCTTAGTGATGGCATGGATATGGATGCATTGAAAGTGCTTGTGGCGCGCCGCGCGCCCGCGGCCGTGCTTGACAAGCTCAAGGCCCGCTTCGACGTGGACTACCACGACGGTGAGGCGCCGTTGCCGCCCGAGTCGCTGCGTGAACGGCTGCAGGGCAAGGCCGGGGCCTACATTACCGGCACCGAGCGCATTACTGCCGAGCTGCTGGCCGCCTGCGCGGACCTGCGCGCTGTCTGCACGATGTCGGTCGGCTACAACCACATCGACCTGGACGCTTGCACCGCCCGCGGCGTGCTCGTCACCAACACGCCCGATGTGCTGACCGAGACGACGGCCGACCTCGGATTCGCGCTGCTGATGGCGACGGCCCGGCGCATGGGCGAGGGCGAGCGGCTGCTGCGCGAGGGCCGCTGGAAGAGCTGGGCATGGGACTTCCTCGCCGGTGCGGACGTGCACGGCACGACGCTGGGCATCCTCGGCATGGGCCGCATCGGCCAGGCGCTGGCGCGGCGGGGGCGCTTCGGCTTCGGCATGCGCATCGCGTACCACAACCGGTCGCGGCTGCCGGCCGATGTGGAGGCCGAACTCGGGGCCCACTACCTCGGCAAAGACGAATTACTCAGCCAGGCCGATCACCTCGTGCTCGTGCTGCCCTACACGCCTGAGTCGCATCACTGCATCGGCGCGGCCGAGCTGGCGCTGATGAAGCCCACGGCCACGCTCGTCAACATCGCCCGTGGCGGCATCGTCGACGAGGACGCGCTGGCCGCGGCGCTGCGCGACGGCCGCATCGCCGCCGCGGGCCTGGACGTCTTCGAGGGCGAGCCGCGCATCAACCCGGCGCTGCTCACCTTGCCCAACACCGTGCTGACGCCCCACATCGGCAGTGCCACGATGCCCACCCGCCTCGCGATGGCTCACCTGGCCGCCGACAATCTCGTCGCCGCGCTGACCGGCGCCCCGCCGCCCACGCCGCTGAACCCCCAAGTCCTTCCTGCATGAAACGCCGCCTGCTTCCCCTGATCCTGATCCTGCCCGCGCTCGCCCTGGCGCAGCGGCAAAAAGCCCCCCAGCCCGAGAACGAGGTGGCCAAGCCGGCGGCTGTCGACAAGACGCCGCGCGACCCGAACAAGTTCGCCGCGCTGTCCGTGCTGGGCGACAGCGTGCAGCTCATCAGCCTCACGCCCGCCCGGGGCGACACGGCGCAGACGGGGGAGTGGACGGCCACGCCCGCCGGCGGCCTGGACGACATCGTGCTGCGCGTCATCAACGACGCCGTCAAAGCCAGCGGCGACAAGCGAGAGGTCAAGCTGTACACGTCCTCCACCCGCAGCCTGTTCGGCGACCCGGCCAACCTGTTCGTCGACGGCAAGCTGGCGCTGCCCGGCAAGCTGGGCGAGGCGGTGCGCCAGAGCGGCGCGGCCAAGCTGCTGCTCATCACGCGCAGTCGCCAGGAGCCGGCGCTGGCCGCGGCGCTGCCGGCGCACATCACCACGGCGCTGGAAGGGCCAGGATTCGTGCTGGACCAGCGCCCCAGCGCGCAGATCGGCTTCGATGGCCAGGCAAGCCTGCCCATCTTCGCGCCCTATGTGTCGCTGCGCGTCGCGCTGGTCGACCTGGGCGACCTGCGCCTGCAGCGCGAGCAGTCGATGGCCGTGGCCAGCCGCCTGCCGGTCAGCCGCGGGGCGGCGGCCAATCCCTGGGCGGCCACGCCGGCCGAGGAACGCATCAAAGCGCTCGAAGCCCTCATCGAGGCCGAACTGCCGCGCACCGTCGCGCCGCTCGTCACGCCTTGAGTCTCGCGCGCGGCCGGGCGCCACAATGCCGGTATGACCTTGTTCGAGTTGCTGCTGGTGGGCCTGCTGGCCCTGATATTCGTCCTGTTGCTGTTGATCTGGAGGCGGCAGCCGTCGCAGGAGATGCCGGCGATGCTGTCGCCGGAGCTGTTCCAGCACACCAGCGAGCGCCTGGAACGTGAGCTGCGCGACGAGCTTGGCCGCAGCGCCGGCAGCCTGCGGCTAGAGCTGTCGCAGGGCGTGGGCCAGCTGCAGCAGGCGCTGACGCAAGGGCTGCAGGGCAGCAACCAGTCGCTGGCCGCACAGGCGCTGGCCGCGCGCGAGGCGCAGGACGCCGCCGCGCTGCGCAACGCGCAGAGCCAGGCCGAGTCCATGCAGCGGCTGGCCGATGCGATGCGCGAGCAGTTGCAGGCCATGTCGCAGCTGAACGAACAGCGCTTGGCCGAGCTGCGCCACACCGTCGAGCAGCGGCTCACGAGCATCCAGCAGGACAACGAGAGGAAGCTGGAGCAAATGCGCGCCACCGTCGATGAGAAGCTGCACGCGACGCTGGAGCAGCGCCTTGGCGAGAGCTTCAAGCAGGTGGCCGATCGGCTGGAGCAGGTCCACAAGGGCCTGGGCGAGATGCAGAACCTGGCGCGCGACGTGGGCTCGCTGAACCGCGTGCTGACCAACGTGAAGACGCGGGGCGTGTTTGGCGAGGTGCAATTGGCCGGGCTGCTGGACCAGGTCTTCACGCCCGAGCAGTACGCGGCCAACGTCGCGACGCTGCCGGGCTCGTCCGAACGCGTGGAGTTCGCAATCTCGCTGCCAGGCCAGCGTGACGATGGCAAGCCGCTGTGGCTGCCGATCGACGCCAAGTTCCCGCGCGAGGACTACGAGCGCCTGCTCGATGCCCAGGAGCGCGCCGACGCCCCGGCCGCGGAGGCCGCCGGCAAGGCCATCGAGAGCCGACTGCGGCTGGAGGCCAGGACCATCCGCGAGAAGTACATCGGCCCGCCGCACACGACCGACTTCGCCATCCTGTTCGTGCCGACCGAGGGCCTGTACGCCGAGGCGCTGCGCCGCCCCGGGCTGCTGGAGGCGCTGCAGCGCGAGCACAAGGTCATGCTGTGCGGCCCGACGACGCTGCTGGCCACGCTGACCAGCTTGCAGATGGGCTTCCGCACGCTGGCGCTGGAGAAGCGCTCGGCCGAGGTCTGGGAGGTGCTAGGCGCCGTGAAGACCGAGTTCGGCAAGTTCGGCGACGTGCTGGCCAAGGCCAAGAAGAAGCTGGAGGAAGCCGGTAACACGCTGGATGCCGCCGAGGTGCGCACGCGTGCGATGACTCGCAAGCTCAAGACGGTCGAGGCGCTGCCCGATGACGCGGCTCAGCAGCTGCTGCAGCTGGGCCTGGGCGAGGACACAGCCGAGTGAGCTCCGCCAGCGCCGGCGCCCCGAAAAAGCACCTGCGCCATGCCTTCGCGTGGCTGATCGCCACGATGATCTGTGTGCACGCCTGCATGGCCACCACGCGTGTGACGGCCAGTCTGTGGGTGCTGAACCAGGGCTACGGCGAGGCGTCGGTGGGCCTGCTGCTGAGCCTGTTCGCCGTCGCACCCATCGTGCTGTCGCTGTGGGCAGGCCGGCTTGCCGACCGTCACGGCCTGCACCGGCCGGTGGGCGTCGGCGTGACGCTTGCGTTCACCGGCGCGTTGCTGGCGCTGGCGGTGCAGCAGCTGTGGGCCATCGCCGTCGGCTGCCTGCTGTGCGGCGGCGCCGTCGCGATGGCGGGCGTGGCGATGCAGCGCGAGGCCGGCCTGATGGCCGAGGAGCCGGGCGAGCTGAAGAAGATCTTCAGCTGGATGGCGCTGGGCCCGGCGATGTCCAACGCGCTGTCGCCCATCGTCGCGGGCCTGCTGATCGACCATGCCGGCATGACGGCGGCCTTCGGCTTCGCGGCGGTGTTGCCGCTGCTGGCCTGGGCGCTTGCAACCCGCGTGCCGCGCAACCCGCCGCCGGTCTACACGCGGAGCTTCCGCCAGCCCGCGGCCTGGGACCTGTTCCGGCTACCGGCCTACCGGCGGCTGCTCATCGTCAACCTTGCGTTGTCGGCTGGCTGGGATGCACACAGCTTCGTCGTGCCTGTCGTGGGCCATGCGCGCGGGCTGTCGGCCTCCAGTATCGGCCTCGTGCTGGGCAGCTTCGCCGTCGCGGCCACGGTCGTGCGGCTGGCCATCGTGCGCTTCGCAGACGACCTCGACGAAGCGCGTGCGCTGCGTGCTGCGATGAGCGTCGCGATGCTGACCTTTGCCGCCTATGCGTGGCTGCCGGGCACGGCTGGGCTGATCTGCGGCTCGGCGCTGCTGGGCGTGGCGCTGGGCTCGGTCCAGCCGATGATCCTGGCCATGCTGCACCGTGCGACACCGCCCGAGCGCCATGGCCAGGCGTTGGGCCTGCGCATGTTGACGGTCAACAGCGCGACGGTCGCCATGCCGGCCTGCTTCGGCATGCTGGCTGCCGCCACGGCACTGGCCGCGCCGATGTGGCTGATGGCCTCGGTGTTGCTGGCCGCGCAGTGGGTGGCGCGGCGGCTGTAGGCGGTTGCCGCCGAGCGCCCGTACGATCGGCGGGCGACTGCACGGAGCCTGCCGATGACCACACCGAACGACTTCCCCGCCGAAGGCGGCTGCGACTGCCGCGCAGTGCGCTATCGCATGGAGACGCCGCCGCTGTTCGTCCACTGCTGCCACTGCCGTTGGTGCCAGCGCGAGTCGGGCGCGTCCTTTGCGCTCAACGCGATGATCGAAGCGGACCAAGTCACGTCGCTGGGCGTGGCGCCGGAGATGGTGGACACGCCATCGGACAGCGGCAGCGGCCAACGCATCGCGCGCTGCCCGACCTGCCGCGTCGCCTTGTGGAGCCACTACGCCGGGGCCGGGCCTGTGGTGGCTTTCGTCCGCGTCGGAACGCTCGACAACCCGGACCTGCTGCCGCCGGACATCCACATCTTCACCGAGTCCAAGCAGCCCTGGGTGGTGCTGCCGGCGGGTGCGCCGGCGGTGGCGACCTACTACGACCGCGGCGAGTTCTGGTCGCCCGAAAGTCTCGCGCGCCGTGAGCGCCTGCTGCCGCTGATCGAGGCCTATCGGGCGGGGCGGGCCTCCCCAAGATAGCAATTCATAACGTCGCGCCTGGGCGGCGGCTCGGTGCCCCTCGGGCATACACTCGTTGCTGCCTCCACGGTGCCACCAAGGCGCGCCGGGGCGTTCCTGACGGGATGGTGAGATGACCCAAGGCGTCAAGCGTTCGGCCACCGGCGTGGCCGGTCTGGATGAGGTACTGCATGGTGGGCTCATCGCCGGGCGGCTGTATCTCATCGACGGCGAACCCGGCGCTGGCAAGACCACGCTGGCCCTGCAGTTCCTGCTGCAAGGGCAGCGTGATGGCGAGGCTTGTCTGTACGTGACATTGGGCGAGACCGCCGGTGAGCTGCGCGCCGGCGCCGCGTCGCACGGCTGGTCGCTGGACGGCATGGAGATCGCCGAGCTCATCGTCGACGAGACCGGTCTGGACGGCGACACCGAGCTGACGATGTACCACCCCTTCGAGGTGGAACTCGCCGAAACGACCCGCCGCATCATCGAGGCCGTGGAGCGCATCAAGCCGCGCCGCATGGTGCTCGACTCGCTGTCCGAACTGCGCCTGCTGGCCCAGACCTCGCTGCGCTACCGGCGGCAGATCCTCGCGCTGAAGCAGTTCTTCGTGGGCCGTGACTGCACGGTGCTGCTGCTGGACGACCGCTCCGGCGAGGGCGTGGACACGCAGGTGCACAGCATCGCGCACGGTGTCATCGCGCTGGACCGCCGGGTGCCGCAGTATGGGCCGGCGCTGCGGCAGTTGCGTGTGGTCAAGCTCCGCGGCAGCGACTTTACCAGCGGGCAGCAGGACCTCGTCCTGCGCCGCGGCGGGCTGGAAGTGTTCCCGCGGCTGCGACCGGTGGACCATGGCTCGCCGTTCGCTCGCGACATCGTGCCCAGCGGCGTGGCCGAGCTGGACGCGATGCTCGGCGGCGGCACCCGGCGCGGCACGGCCACGCTGCTGATCGGCCCCGCCGGCACGGGCAAATCCACCATCGCCGCGCAGTACGCCTGCTCGGCGGCGGCGCGGGGCGACCGTGCAGTCATTTATACCTTCGAGGAGTCGCGCAAGCTGCTGCTGGACCGGCTGCGGGCGATTGGCCTGGCTTTGGACGACGCGTTGATGGACCGGCTGGAGGTGCGCCAGATCGACCCGGCCGAAGTGCTGCCCAGCCAGTTCACGAACCTGGTCCGCCACGCGGTGGAGGTGCAGGGCGCGCAGGTGGTCGTCATCGACAGCCTGAACGGCTACTTCAACGCCATGCCCGACGATCGCGCGCTGACGGTCCAGCTGCACGAGCTGCTCGGCTACCTGGGCAACCATGGCGTGGCGACTTTCGTGGTGGCCGCGCAGCAGGGTATGACCGGCGTGGGCGCCCGCAGCGTGGTGGACGCCAGCTACCTGGCCGACACGGTGATGCTCTTCCGCATGTACGAGCACCGGGGCGCCGTGCGCAGGGCGATGTCGGTGGCCAAGATGCGCGGCGGTCGTCACGAGAACACCATCCGCCAGCTCTGGTTCGATGGCAGCGGCGTGCACCTAGGCCCGCCGCTCGTGCATTTGCGCGGCGTGCTGGCCGGCGTTCCGGTCGAACTTGAGGACCCCGTGGCGGCCCCCGCGCCACCTGCCAATGCAGTCGTCTGAGCCGTCGTACAGCGAGCGGGTCATCGTTCTCGCACCCACCTCGCGCGACGCCGAGGTGACGCACCGGCTGCTAGGCGCCGCGGGCATCGAGGACGTCGTAGCGTCTGGATTCCGGCAGGCCGAGGCCTTGATCCGCGAAGGCGCCGGAGCGCTGATGGTGACCGACGTAACGCTGGCCGACCCAGGATTCGGAGCGCTCAAGCACGCGCTGGACACACAGCCGGCGTGGTCGAACCTGCCAGTGCTCGCGATGTGCCGCCAGGGCCTGCAGTCGCCGGCGCATGGAGGCGACCTGTTCAACCTGACGGTGCTGGACCGGCCCACCTCGGCCCGCGCGATGGTGAGTGCCGTGATGACGGCGCTGCGCGGCAGGCGCTGGCAGTACCAGATCCGCGACCAGATCGAGTCGCTGCTGCAGGCCGAACGCCCGCTGCGCCAGGCCGACCAGCGCAAGGACGAGTTCCTCGCCACGCTGGCCCACGAGCTGCGCAACCCGCTCGCGCCCATCCGCACCGGACTGCAACTGTTGGTGCGGATGCCGCCCGAGGCGGCGCGCATGAAACACGTCACCGACATGATGGAGCGGCAACTTAATCAGCTGCTGCACCTCATCGACGACCTGCTGGAGGTGTCGCGCATCTCCACCGGCAAGTTGGTGCTCCAGCGCGGACCGCTGGACCTGCGCCAGGTGGTGGACTCGGCGCTGGAGGCCTGCGCGCCACTGATCGCGCGCGGCGGTCACCAGGTGGATGTGGACATGCCCGACGAGCCGCTGGAGGTGGACGGTGACCCCACGCGGTTGTCGCAGTCGCTCAGCAACCTGATCAACAACGCCGCCAAGTACACGCCGGATGGGGGGCACATCGCCATCACGCTCGGTCGCTGCGGGCATGAGGCGGTGCTGTCGGTCGCCGACAGCGGCGTGGGGCTGCCGGCGGACATGATCACGCGGGTGTTCGACATGTTCGCCCAGGTCAACCGGTCGTTGGAGCGCGCGCAGGGCGGGCTGGGCATCGGGCTGGCGCTGGTCAAGAGCCTGGTGTCGCTGCACGGCGGCGACGTGACGGCGGCGAGCGCAGGTGCGGGGAAAGGCAGTGTCTTCACCATCCGCCTGCCGTTGCTGCAGCGCGAAGGCCGTGGCCCGACGGAGGCCGAGGCCGGGGGCGCTCCGGTCGTGGCGCCCCGCGCGCTGCGCATCCTGGTGGTGGACGACAACGAGGACGCCGCGGATGCGCTGGGCATGCTGCTGGCGCTGGGCGGGCACGAGGTGCGCATCGAGCACACCGGCGCGGCCGGCCTGTCCGCGGCCGACGACCTGCTGCCCGAGGCGGTGTTCTGCGACATCGGCATGCCGGGTATGGACGGACATGAATTCGCCACCCGGCTGCGGCAAGACCCCCGCTTCGCGGGCACGCTGCTGGTGGCCGTGACGGGTTGGGGTTCACAGGAAGACCGCCGCCGCTCGCGCGCGGCGGGGTTCGATGTACACCTCACCAAGCCAGCGGGCAGCGATGCGGTCGAGGCGCTGCTGGCGGGGCTGTAGCGTCCATCGCCGACATACCCATCGCGGCCGATGGCAGCGCCGCTGCGCACAGCGGTCAAAATCCGCCCCTCTTCACCCCAAGCGACCGGCTCAGCCGGCATCCCCGGAGACTTGAATGAGCTTTTCGCGAATCGGCCTGGCCCTCGTCTGCGTGCTGGCCGTGGGGCCGCTTCAGGCGCAAACCGCGCAAGCCACACCTCTCCGGCCTGCGGCCAAGGCCGTGGCCAGGCCGGTGGCAGCGCCCGCCGTGGCGCCGGCGCTGGTCCGTGAATTGGGTGGCATCGAGGAGTACCGGCTGCCTAACGGCCTGCAGTTGTTGCTGTTTCCCGACGACACGCAGACCACCACGACCGTCAACATCACCTACCGCGTCGGCAGCCGCCATGAGTCGCCCGGCGAGTACGGCATGGCCCACTTGCTGGAGCACCTGCTGTTCAAGGGCACGGAGCGGCAGAAGGACATCCCCGGCCAGATGGCGCAGCGCGGCGTGCGCTTCAACGGCACGACGACCGCCGACCGCACGAACTACTTCGCGAGCTTCAACGCGAATGCCGACACGCTGGCCTTCCTGCTCGACCTGGAGGCCGACCGCATGCTGCACAGCCGCGTGGCCAAGGCCGACCTCGACACCGAGATGACGGTCGTGCGCAACGAGTTCGAGCGCGGCGAGAACCAGCCGTTCGCCGTGCTCGCTCAGCGCGTCAACGCGGCGGCCTTCGCCTGGCACCCTTACGGCCACGCGACGATCGGGCCCAAGAGCGACATCGAGAACGTGCCGATCGAGAAGCTGCAGGCCTTCTACAAGCGCTACTACCGGCCCGACAACGCGACGCTGCTGATTGCCGGCGCCTTCGACAAGGCCGCCACGCTGGCGCTCATCGCGCGCCAGTTCGGTCCGCTGGCCAACCCGGCCACGCCGCTGCCCCAGCCCTACACGGTGGAGCCTGCACAGGATGGCGAGCGCTCGGTCGTCGTGCGTCGCGTAGGTGGCCAGCCCATCTTGCTGGCGGCCTACCACGTGCCGGCCGTGACCCACCCGGACACGGCGGCCCTCATCGTCTACGGCCTGCTGATGACGCTGCAGCCCAGCGGCCAGATCTACAAGCAGCTCATCGAGCCCAAGCTGGCCATCGCGGCGGGCCTGGGCGGCTCGGGCGGCGTGGAGCCGGGCATCGCCAATGCTTATGCCGTGCTGGCGCCGGATGCCGATGTGTCCCGTGTCGAGACGCTGTTGCTGGACTTGGCCGAGGGGCGCACGACGAAGCCGTTCGAAGAAGGCGAATTGGCGCGCGTGCGCGACATCGCTGTCAACAGCTACCGTCAGCAGATGAAGAACCCCGAGGCGCTGATCCAGCAGATCTCCAGCCTCATCGCGGCCGGCGACTGGCGGCTGCTGTTCCAGCTGATGGAGGACATCCCCAAGGTCACGCTTGCCGACGTGGAGCGCGTGCGCACCGCCTACTTCCGCCCGGCCAACCGCACACTGGGCCGCTACCTGCCGGCCAGCAGCGTGGAGCGCGTCGAGATCCCCGCGGCGCCGCCACTGGCGGAGCGGCTCGCCACGTTGCAGGGCCCGCCCAAGCTGGAGGCCGGCGAGCAACTGGCGCCCGTGCCGGCCGTGCTGGAGTCGCGCACCGTGCGCACGACGCTGCCGAGCGGCATCGCGCTGCACACACTGCAGAAGCAGACGCGCGGCAACACGGTGGTGCTGCAGATGCAGCTGCGCTGGGGCGAGCGCCGGGCCACCTTCGTGCGCAACGGCACCAGCTTCATCGGTTCGCTGATGAGCGAAGGCAGCGCCGGCTACACGAAGCAGCAGCTGCAGGACGCGCTCATCAAGCTGCGGGCGGGCTTCAGCGTCTCCAGCTACGACCAGGGAGCGACGATCTTCCTCACTGCCGAGCGCGACACGCTGCTGCCTGCGATGCGTGTGCTGGCAGATGTGCTGCGCCGGCCGACGCTGCCGCAGGACGCCTTTGACCGCGAAATCAAGGCCGGCATCGCGGGCATCGAGGCCTCGCGCCAGGAACCCGGCGTGCTGCGCCAGGAGGCCACGCGTGCCCACTACAACCGGGCGCGTGGCGTCCAGCTGGGCGATCCGGACTACGTGATGGGTGTGGACGAGCGCATCGCCGAGCTCAAGGCCACGACGCTGGACGACGTCAAGCACTTCTACGCCGACTACTGGAGCGCCGACGATGCGCAGGTCAGCGCGGTGGGGGCGCTGCCCGATGGGCTGGGTGCCGAGGTGGATCAGCTCTTCGGCGACTGGAAGAAGCCCGCAGCCCCGCGTTTCGTGCGCTACGTGCCGCAGCACGTGGACATTCCGCCGGCGCGCTTCGACGCGATTGCCCGCGACAAGGCCAACGCCATCGTCCGCATGCACCAGACGCTGCCGCTGAACAGCGAGGACGCCGACTACCCAGCGCTGGAGCTGGCCGTGCACATCTTCGGCGGTGGCGGGCTGGAGAGCCGCCTGTCCGAGCGTGTGCGCCAGAAGGAGGGGCTGACCTACGGCATCGGCGCCAGCCTGTCGGCAGGTTTCTGGGGCAACGACGGCAGCTTCGCGATCCAGGCCAGCTATGCGCCGGACAAGCGCAATCGCGTCGTCGCCGTCGTGCAGGAGGAGGTGGCCCGGATGGCCCGGGACGGCGTGACGGCCGCCGAGCTGGCGCGCGCGAAGGAGGACATCCTCGAAGGCCGCAAGCAGTCGCGTGCAGATCTGGGCGCCCTGGCCGGCGGCCTGCTCACCCTCGCCGAGCGGGGCAGGACCTGGGCCTCCGCGCAGCGCCATGACGACCAGCTCGCCGCCGTGACCGTGGAGCAGGCCAACGAGGCCTGGCGCCGCCACATCCAGGCGGCGCATTTCGTCATCTCGACCGCTGGCGACTTCAAGCCTTGAACATCTGGCCCTGCCCCGGCACCGTGGCATAGAGTCGTTATCCCGCGCCCCAAGGAGACCCCATGAAAATCGAGCCCTACCTGTTCTTCGACGGCCGTTGCGATGAGGCCATTGAGTTCTACCAGCAGGCGCTGGGCGCCCGGGTGGAGTTCCTCATGCGCTACGCCGAAAGCCCCGAACCGCTGCCGCCCGGCACGCTGCCGCCGGGCGCGGAAGACAAGGTCATGCATGCGTCGCTGCACATCGGCGGCGCGCTGGTCATGGTCTCTGACGGTATGTGCAGCGGTGCGCCGGCGTTCAACGGCTTCTCGCTGTCGCTGGACTGCCCGGACGAGGACGCCGCCCGCGAGGCCTTCGCTGCGCTGGCCGATGGCGGTCGCGTGACGATGCCGCTGGCCCGCACCTTCTGGGCGCCGCTGTTCGGCATGGTGAACGACCGCTTCGGCGTAGGCTGGATGGTCGGCGTGTCCGCGGACGCGAAGTGACCGGCACCCCGAGCCTGCCCGCCCACCTGAAGGCCGACTGCTCCGCCTGCGCGGCGCTGTGCTGCGTCGTACCGCCGTTCGACGCGGTGCAGGGCTTCGGCTTCGACAAGCCGGCTGAGACGCCCTGCGGCCACCTGTGCGCCGACTTCCGCTGCGGCATCCATGGCGTGCTGATCGAACGCGGCTTTCCCGGCTGCGTCGCGTTCGACTGTCTAGGCGCCGGGCAGCGGCTCACGGCGCTGGCCGTGGCCCGCTTCGGCAGTGCCGATTGGCGCGCGCGGCCCGACGTGGCGCGCTGGCTGTTCGCGGCCTACCCGCGCATGCGGACCGTGCAGGAATGGCTGGCGCGGCTGAGCCTTGCCGCGACGCTGACCGGCCGCGACGAGCTGGCCCGGCTGGCCGAGGCGCTCGCGTCGCACGCCGAGGCCTGGCCCGACTGGACGGCGGCCGAGCTGGCGGCGTGGCAGGCCCGTGTGCAGGCGGCGCTGGCGCCGCTGGCCGAGAATCGTGGCTCCGCTCACTGATGCATTCCATGGAATCCGCGAAATCCCCCCAGATGGTGGCCCTGGCCGACGAGCTGCAAGGCGGTGGCTGGCGCCGCCCGCGCCGGGGCATTCGCGCCCTGGCCATCGGCAGCGGCCTAGTGGCCGCTGGCGTCGTCTTCGTGATGTTCAACAAGTTCGGCGTCATCAAGGGCGGCACGCCCAAGCCTGAGCCGCAGCTGATCGGCACGATCGACCTGCGGCTGGGCAACCCGGTGGCGGTGGCCGAGCGCGGCGAGGCGAAGGCGCGGCTGGACATCGAGGCCGGCCTCGCGCAACTGCTCGTCTACGGCCCGGTGCCGGCGAAGGCCGATGCGGCACGCGCCGCGCGGCTGAAGCAGCGCTACGGGCTCGTGATCGTGCACAAGGGCCAGACGCCCACGCCGCTGCTGCAGGCCTACGCCGACGGCTACAACCGCGTGATGCATGCAGAACTCGAACGCCGCCATGGCCGCGAGGTGGCCGACCGGCTGCTGCGCGAGCAGGGCGTGGAGCTCGCCGCTCAGGAAAAGAAGGACGCCCCATGAAGCTCATCGGCATGCTGGATTCACCGTTCGTGCGCCGCGTCGCGATCTCGATGCGGCTGCTCGGGTTGCCGTTCGAGCATGCGGCGATCTCCGTGTTCCGCGGCTTCGACGCGTTCCAGCAGATCAACCCGGTCGTCAAGGCGCCCACGCTGGTCTGCGACGACGGCCGGGTGCTGATGGACTCGACGCTGATGCTCATCTACGCCGAGGCGCTCGCCGGCCGCAGCCTGATGCCGCCTGCGCCCGCGGCGCTCACGCGTGAACTGCGGCTGATCGGTCTGGCGCTCGCAGCCTGCGAGAAAACGGCGCAGATCGTCTACGAGCGCGGTCTGCGCCCGGCCGAGAAGCGCCATGCGCCTTGGGTGGATCGCGTCACGGGTCAGCTCACGGCGGCCTATGGCGAGCTGGATGCCGAGCTGGCCGCGCAGCCGCTCGACACGACCGAGGCGGGGTTGCGCCAGTCGGGCATCACGGTGGGCGTGGCGTGGACGTTCACGCAGTTCATGCTGCCCGAGGTGGTGCCAGCGGCGGACTTCGCGCGGCTCGTCGCGCATGCGTCTGCGGTGGAGGCCCTGCCGGTGTTCCGCGCCATTCCCTGCGACGACACGGCACAGCTCGCCTGATGTCGCGCCGACCTGCGCCGCAGACCGTCTACGTGTTCCAGGGCGGTGGTGCGCTGGGCGCCTACCAGGCCGGGTTCGTCGAGGCGCTGGAATCCGCCGAGCTGCCGCCCGACTGGCTGGTCGGCACCTCCATCGGCGCCATCAACGCCGCGCTGATCGCCGGCAATGCGCCCGGCGACCGCGTCAAGGCGCTGCGCAGCTTCTGGGACCGCGTGACGCAACCGGGCCTGTCCTTCCACCTGCCGGCCAGTCCGTTCACGGCGGCGTGGCAGACCTGGCAGACGCTGACGACTGGCATCCCGGGCTTCTTCCGGCCGCGCGGCCCGCTGGCCTGGGACATGAACCGCCGCGCGCCGCTGACGGAGCTGGGCTTCTACGACACTTCGCCGCTGGCCGCCACGCTGCGCGAGCTGGTGGATTTCGACCGCATCGCCGCCGGCGAGACACGGCTGACGCTGTGCGCCGTCAACGTGCGTTCGGGCGCGCTGGCGCTGTTCGACAACCGCGACGGAGAGACCCTCATCGGCCCGGAGCACGTGATGGCCAGTGGTGCGTTGCCGCCGGGTTTCGCGCCGGTGGTGGTGAAACACCGTGGCCAGGTCGAGCACTTCTGGGACGGCGGTATTTACTCCAACACGCCGCTGGACGTGATGCTCGACGATGCCGAGCGCCGCGACACGCTGTGCTTCATGGTTGACCTGTGGGACGCCAGCGAGGCCGCGCCACACACGATGTCCCAGACGCTGACCCGCTACAAGGACATCCAGTACGCCAGCCGCATCCTGGAGCACCTGGGCGATCACGAGCACATGCAGAACCTGCGTCGCGCGTTGCGCCTGCTTGGCAAGAAGCTCGATGCCGGCACGGCGGCCGATCCGGCCGTCAAGGCGTTGCTGGCACTGGGCTGCGAGTCGCGCATCGACGTGGTCCACCTGATCATGCAGGCGCTGCCCGGCGAGGACTCGTGGCGCGACATCGACTTCAGCGACACACGCCTGCGCGCGCGCTGGGCTGCCGGGTTGAAGGACGGCCGCCACGTGCTGGCCCGGGCGCCCTGGCGCGAACCCTGGCGCGACCGCCAGGGCATGCGCGTGCATTCGGTGGAGGATGGCCGCTGATGCGCGAGGGCGCATGGGCGCCGCCTCGCGCCGTATGACGGTGCGCCTCATGGCTGAGCCGCGGCTGCGTGCCGATCTCGTCGCCGGGCTGTGCGTGGCCGGTCTGCTATTGCCGGAGGCCGTGGCCTATGCGGGCCTCGCGCGCCTGCCGGTGGCGCATGGCCTCATCGCCTGCCTCGTCGGCCTGGCGATATATGCGCTGCTGGGCCGCAGCCGCGACGCCATCGTGTCGCCGACGTCGTCCAGCGCCAGCGTGGCGGCAGCCGCGGCGGCGGGGCTCACCGGCATGGCGCATGTCGAGGCACTGATGGCGTTGACGCTGGCGGCCGGAGTCGTGCTGCTGGTGCTGGCCGTCGCGCGCCAGGGGCAGCTGTCAGCGTTCGTCTCGCGGCCGGTGCTGCGCGGCTTTGCCTTCGCACTGGCGCTGACCATCGTCATCAAGCAACTGCCTGACGTGCTGGGCTTACGCCCGCCGCCCGGCCTGGGCGTGCTGCATCTGCTCGCCTGGGTGGCCGGGCAGGGGCGACAGTGGCACGGCCTGAGTCTCGCGGTGGCGGTGGCCAGTGCCGGCTTCATCGCGCTGCTCAGGCGCTGGCCGGTGCTGCCGGCATCGCTGATCGCGCTGGTGGCATCCGTCGCCGTGACCTGGGGCTTCGATCTCGGCGCCCAAGGTGTCGCAGTCGTCGGTGCAGTGGAGGCGCCACGCCTGTCGTTTCAGGTGCCGAAACTGGACAGTGACGACTGGCTGCGCGTGGCTGAACTGGCGGTGGGCCTGGTGGTGCTGCTGTTCGCCGAGTCCTGGGGCGGCATGCGCTCGCTGGCGCTGCGGCGCGGTGATGTGCTCGATGCGGACCGGGAACTGCTGGCGCTGGGCGTCGCGAACCTGGCCAGTGGCCTGCTGCAGGGCATGCCCGTCGGCGCCGGCTTCTCGGCCAGCGCGGCCAACCACGGCGCCGGCGCGCAGAGCCGGCGGGCGGGCGTCGTGGCCTGCATCGTCGTTGCGGGGGCCATGGCTTTTGCGTTGCCAGCGCTGCAATGGCTGCCGCGGCCGGTGCTGGCGGTCGCCGTCGTCGCGGCGCTGTGGCATGCGTTGTCGCCGCAGCCGCTGCTCGCCACCTGGCACCTCGGGCGCGACCGCGTGCTGGTGGTCGGCGCCGTCGTGGCGGTGCTGGCGTTGGGCGTGCTACACGGCATGCTGGCGTCCATCGCGCTGTCCATCGTTGAGGCGCTGCGGCGCTTCAGCCAGCCGGTGCTGCATGAACTGGCCGCGCTGCCGGGCACGCGCAATTTCGTCAACCGGCCGGAGCACCCGGAGGCCCAGCCCGTGCCCGGCGCGCTGATCCTGCGGCCGCAGGAGCCGCTGTTCTTTGCTAGCGCCGAGCGTGTGATGGCCGAGGCGGCCCGGCGGCTGACCGCCAGCGGCGCGGCGACGCTCGTGCTGAGCTTGGAGGAGAGCAGCGACCTGGACAGCACCGCTTTCGAGTGCCTGCTGGAGCTGGACCTGCGGCTCTCTTCGCGCGGCCAGCGGCTGCTGCTGGCCCGCGTCAAGGAGCCGGTGCGGGGACTGCTGCGGGTCAACGCGCCGTACGGGCTTGGCCGCGAGGAGCGGCAGTTCTGGAGCGTGGCGGACGCCGTGGCCGAGCTGGCGGTCGACCGATCGCGTTGACGGGTTTGTGGGGCGAGCACGGGCCGCCCCAAGCTGGCCCGCATTGGGCGATGCCTGCAGGTCGGCCCGGCAAGCATCGAAGTCCCCTTGGGGACTGTCCAAGGTTCTCCCCTGGACGTGCGGCTGCGTTCGCTCAGGCCATGCCCTGGTGCCGCAGCAGCGCGTCGATGGTCGGCTCTCGGCCGCGGAAGGCCTTGAAGTTGTCGATGGCGTCGCGGGCGCCACCTTGCTCCAGCACCTCGGTCAGGAAGCGCTTGCCGGTCGCCGCGTTGAACACGCCTTCTTCCTCGAAGGCGCTCCAGGCGTCGGCGCTCAGCAGCTCGGCCCACTTGTAGCTGTAGTAACCGGCCGCGTAGCCGCCCGCGAAGATGTGCGAGAAGCTGTGCTGGAAGCGGTTGAAGCTCGGCGGGATCAGCACGGCGACCTCGGCGCGCACGTCGTCCAGTACCTTCTGCACATCGGCTTCCGCGCCCGGCTCGGCATGCAGCCGCATGTCGAACAGCGCGAACTCGATCTGGCGCAGCGTCATCAGCCCGCTCTGGAAGTTCTTGGCCGCGATCATCTTGTCGAACAGCTCTCGTGGCAGGGGCTCGCCGCTGTCGACGTGGCCGCTGAGCTGCTGCAGCACGTCCCATTCCCAGCAGAAGTTCTCCATGAACTGGCTGGGCAGCTCGACGGCGTCCCATTCGACGCCGGAGATGCCGGACACGCCCAGGTCGTTGACCTGCGTCAGCATGTGGTGCAGGCCGTGGCCGAACTCGTGGAAGAGGGTGATGACGTCGTCGTGCGTCAGCAGCGCGGGCTTGTCGCCAACGGGCGACGCGAAGTTGCAGGTCAGCAGCGCGACGGGCGTCTGCTGCTCGCCGCCGGGCTTGAGCCAGCGGCTGCGCACTTCGTCCATCCACGCGCCGGGGCGCTTGGCCGGGCGGGCGTAGAGGTCAAGGTAGAACTGCGCGACGAGCCGGCCGTTGCGCTTGAGCTCGTAGAACTTGACGGTCTCGTGCCAGACCGAAGCCCGTGCCTCGGTGATGGATACGTCGAACAGCCGCTCGATGATGGAGAACAGACCGGGCACGACCTTGGTGGCCGTGAAGTACTGCTTCACGGTCTGGTCGCTGAAGGCGTAGCGGGCTTCCTTGAGCTTCTCACTCCAGTAGGAGACGTCCCAGCTTTCCAGTGGTTGACCCTTTGCGAACTCGCGCAGCTCGGCCAGGTCCTTCTCGGCAAAGGGGCGGGCGCGCTTGGCCAGGTCGCTGAGGAAGGTCGTCACCTCGGCCGGCGAGGAGGCCATCTTGGGCGCGAGCGACACCTCGGCAAAGCTGGCGTAGCCCAGCAGCTTGGCCTCTTCCTGACGGAGCGCGACGATCTCGCGCATCGCCGCGGTGTTGTCCCACTCGGGCTTGCCCTGCTCGCTGGCGCGCGTCACGTAGGCGCGGTAGAGCTTCTCGCGCAGCGCGCGGTTCTCGGCGTACTGCATGACGGGCAGGTAGACCGGGAAGTGCAGCGTGAGCTTGTGGCCACCGTCGTCGAGCTTCGTCGCGTCGAGCACATCCTGCGGTACGCCGGCCAGCTCGTCGGCGCTGGCGACGTAGCTCCAGCCGTCAGTCGCGTCCAGAACGTGCTCGCTGAACTGCTGCTGCAGCTCGGCGCTGCGCTCCTGGATGGCCGCATAGCGCTCGCGGGCCTCGCCCTGCAGCTCGGCGCCGGACAGCACGAAGTCGCGGATGGCGTGCTTGAGCAACTGCTGGCGGGCGGGGTTCAGCGACGAGCCCTGGGCCGCCATGACGGCCTTGTACTTGGCGAATAGCGCCTCATTGGCGCCCATGGCCGTGCTGAACTCGGTGACGGCCGGCAGCATCGCGTTGTAGGCCTCGCGCAGCGCCGGCGTGTCGGCCACGGCGTTCAGGTGGCCCACGGCGTGCCAGGCCGTTCCCATGCGTTCGGTGGTGGTGTCGAGGATGCGCGAGAGCGTGTCGTAGTCGGCAGGCGTCTCGGGCTTGACGGCTTCGTCCAGCGCGGACTGCGCGGCGGCCAGCAGTTCGGTGATGGCCGGCTGTACATGCTCGGGGCGAATGGCCGCGAAGTCAGGCAGCGCGGCGGTGGAGAGCAGGGGGTTGGTCATATCAATTCGACTTGAGGCTGCGTTCAGCGGATTCAAGCGTATTGACGAGCAGCATGGCAATGGTCATCGGGCCAACCCCACCCGGCACCGGGGTGATCCAGCCCGCAACCTGTCGGACGCCGTCGAAATCCACGTCGCCGCACAGCTTGCCCTCGTCGTTGCGGTTCATGCCCACATCGATGACGACGGCGCCGGGCTTGACCATGTCGGCCGTCAGCACGTCGCGCTTGCCCACGGCGGCGACGATGACGTCGGCCTGGCGCGTCATCGCGCCGAGATCGGCCGTGCCACTATGGCAGACGGTGACGGTGGCGTTGGCGGCCAGCAGCATCAGCGCCATCGGCTTGCCGACGATGTTGCTGCGGCCGATGACGACGGCATGTTTGCCCTTCAGATTGCCCATGCCGATGCTCTCCAGCATCTTCATGCAGCCGTAGGGCGTGCAGGCCTTGAAGCCTGGCTCGCCGACGACCAGTGCGCCGGCGCTGGCGATGTGGAAGCCATCGACGTCCTTGGCGGGCGAGATGGCCTCGATCACCTTGTGGTCGTCGATGTGCTTGGGCAGCGGCAGCTGCACCAGGATGCCGTGGATCATCGGGTCGTTGTTCAGTGCATCGACGCGCGCGAGCAGCTCGGCCTCGGTCATCGTCGCTTCGTACTTCTCGAGCACCGAGCGGATGCCAGCTTCTTCGCAGGCCTTGACCTTGTTGCGCACATAGACCTGGCTGGCGGGGTTGTCGCCGACGAGGATGACGGCGAGGCCGGGCTGGCGGCCTTGTGCGGTCAGCGCGGCGGCGCGGGCGGCGACATCGGCGCGGGTGGCCTTGGCGAGGGCGAGGCCGTCGATCAGTTGTGCGGTCATTGGAAACTCCTAAAAGCAAAGAGGCCGCATGCAGCGGCCTCTGTGAGCGGTTGGGTGGATCAGGCCTTTGCCGTCGCGCCGAGGGCGATCTTGAGCAGGTCGGCCACCGTGTTGGCGTTGAGCTTCTCCATGATGTTGGCGCGGTGCGCCTCCACCGTCTTGATGCTGATGCCGAGGTCATCGGCGATCTGCTTGTTCAGGCGGCCGGCGACGATGCGCTCCAGCACCTGGGCCTCGCGCGTCGTCAGGCGGGCCAGCAGCGCGTCGCGGCTGGCGGCTTCCTGGTGGCTGGAGAACGCGTCGCGGGCCTGGTCCAGCATGCGCTCGACGAGGGCCAGCAGCTCTTCTTCCTTAAAGGGCTTCTCGATGAAGTCCATCGCGCCCTTCTTCATCGTCTGCACGGCCATCGGCACGTCGCCGTGGCCGGTGATGAAGACGATGGGCAGCGGGCTCTTGCGCTCGATCAGGCGATCCTGCAGTTCCAGACCCGTCATGCCTTCCATGCGGATGTCGGCGATAAGGCAGGCGACCTCGCGCGGGTCGTAGCGGGTCAGGAACGATTCGGCGGAATCAAAGCATTTGACCCGGTAGTCCTTGCCTTCGAGCAGCCATTGCAGGGAGTCTCGGACCGCTTCATCGTCGTCAACGACGTAGACGTTGCCCTTCTTCGGGATCAAGCTCATGGTGTGGTGGATTCGGTTCGCTGAGCGCTGCCCGCGGGTTCTGCGCGCAGGTGTTCGGACGTGATGGTGACCGGGATCGTGAACGCGAAGCGGCACCCCACGACGAGAGCTCCATTGTAAAGGTTCTCCGCTTTTATCCGGCCCTGATGCGACTCGACGATGGACCGGCATAACCCTAATCCGATGCCCAGGCCATCGGCCTTCGTCGAGAAGAAGGCCTCGTACATGCGGGCCAGCACCTCGTCCGGCAGGCCCGGCCCCATGTCGGTCACCGAGAACTCGATGAGGCCGCCCTGGTCGGCACTGTGCTTGGGCACGACGCGCAACTCGATGTGGCGGCGCGACGTGGGCAGCGAAGCGTTGTCGATGGCTTCGGCGGCGTTCTTCAGCAGGTTCATCAGCACCTGCTCGATGAGGATCGGGTCCACCATAAGTTGCGGCAACCGCTGGGCCACATAGGTGTGGATGGCCACGTTGCGGCGGCGCAGCTCGATGCCGGCCAGCTCGACCGCGTCCTCCACGATGTCGGCCGCGTGCGCTGGCTGGCGCTGTGGCTCGCTGCGCTTCACGAAGTTTCGGATGCGGTGAATGATCTGGCCCGCCCGCTCGGCCTGCTTGGCCGTCTTCTGCAGCGCTGCCAGCAGCGCGTCCTTGTCAATGCTGTCGTTGCGGACGCGGCTGACCATGCCGTTGCAGTAGTTGGTGATGGCCGTCAGCGGCTGGTTCAGCTCGTGGGCGACGCTGGAGGCCATCTCGCCCATCGTCATCAGCCGGCTCGTCACCTGCGCCTTCTCGGCCTGCTGCGCGGCCTGGGCCTCGGCGTGGCGGCGCATCGTGATGTCGGTGGCGATCAGCATCTGCGCCAGGCGGCCGTCGGTCCACTGCAGGTAGCGGGCGCGCACGTCGAACCACATGGCCAGCGACTCGACATACACCTCGCGGGGATCGGCGCCGATGTCGGTCAGCGCTTCCGCGGGCAGGCCGGAGTAGTCGTCCACTTCCTCATCGGCGCCATCGTCCAGGCCGCCGTGCCGGCTGGTGGTGCCGCTGAGCTGGCCGCCGGCCAGCAGCGCATGGCCGGCCGGGTCTGCACCGAACCACAGCCGGTAGCTGCGGTTGGCAAACAGCAGCTCCGGCGGTTGCACGGACAGCACCGACACGGCAGCGTCCAGCCCCTCCAGCACGGTCGTGAAGCGCTCGTGCGAGGCCGACAGCTGGTCACGCACACGCTTGGCCTCGGTGATGTTGGTCATCGAGGTCATCCAGCCGGTCTGCTTGCCCTTGGTGTCCACCAGCGGCGACACGTAGACGCGCGCGTCGAACTGGCTGCCATCCTTGCGCTGAATCTTGCACTCCACGCCACCCGACGGGCTGCGGCCGTGCAATTCCTGCTGCAACAGCCGTGCGTTCTCTTCGCCCCGGTCGGTGGGCCAGAAGGGGTAGGGCGGCGTGCGGCCGACGAGGTCCGCTTCCGAGAAGCCGGTCATCGCGCAGAACGCCGGGTTCACGTAGCTGATGCGCGTGTCCATGTCCATAGCGCGCATGCCGGTCAGCATGGAGTTCTCCATCGCCCGGCGGAAGTTGGTCTCCAGCGTCAGCGCGTTCTGGATCTGCGTGCGGCGGCGCATGTGGCGCCAGGTGCCCAGCAGCATCCAAACCGTCATGCCGGCCAGCGCCAGCACCAGCCAGAACAGCGCGTTGTTGATGAGACCGATGGATGTGCGCCAGCCCTGGCCACGCAGCACGAGGCCGTTGAGAGCCGGCGCCAGCGGCACGTCGTGCAGCAGCGACGCCCGCCGCAGGCCCTGGCCCGGCATGGGCGTGACGGTGCTGCTGACGATCTGGTCGCGCGAGTCCAGCACGGCGATGCTGTGCCGCGTGGCCACCTCGCTGGGCACGTAATAGCGCAGCAGCGCCTCAACCGTGTACTCGGCGATCAGCACGCCGGCGAATCCGCCGCGGTCGATCAGCGGGATGTGGACCTGGAAGACGGTGTTGCCATTGGCGTCGGCGAACGGCGGCGAGTAGACCGGCTGGCGGCGCTCCTTGGCGGCCTCGAAGGCGATTTCCGGCGCATTGGACTGGTTGGGGCGCGGCATCGACGGGTCATCGCTGTCGGCCGACATCAGCCCGTCGGCCTGGAAGCCGGCGGCTCCCACGCTGCTGCGCCGCTCGCGGCGGGCGCTGAGCCAGGTGACGTGCGTCAGCTCGGGCCGCTCTCGGGCAAAGGCCTGGGCCTGAGCGGAGAACTCGTGCGCATCGATCTGCCGCGTGACGACCTCGCGCGCGATGCGCACGAGCTGTTCCTGGTTCTCGATGAGGCGCAGCCGGATCTGCTGCTGGGCGATTTCGGTGTCGCGCTTGACGGATTCGGTCTCGCGCTCGATCTCCTCGTTGCGCAGGTACCAGAACGCCGAAATGATGGCCGCCAGGAACAGCAGCACCGAGACCAGCGGGCCCAGCGTGGCGAGGCGGTCCTGGCGGGATGGAGACTGGCGGAACCACCATCCGGTGATGAGCCGGCGCATTGGCATCAGCAGTCGCTGGCCGCGGCTGCGGGCCTCGGGGGCAGGGAAATCGGCGGGCATCGGCGGATTATCCGGGGCGTGTTCAGTGGGTGAATTTCACAATAAGAAACTCAGTCGCACCATTTGGGAAAACACGAAAACTCATGCGACACTGCGCCCCGCTCGCGGGTCTGGCCCGCGTCTTGCCCATACTTTTGCCCTTTGGATAGCCACTGCCGCCCGTAGAGGCGGAATCACCAGGAGACCGGCCATGTCAGCCCAGCCGCAAGAGTTTCTCGGCGCCGCCGCGAACGACCAAGACCCTCAGGAAACCAGGGAGTGGCTGGACGCCCTCTCGGCCGTCATCGGCGAGGAGGGCGGTGACCGTGCTCACTTCCTGCTCGAGACGCTGATCGACCACGCCCGCCAGGCCGGCATCGACGTGCCGTTCTCGGCCACCACGGCCTACGTCAACACCATTCCGCCGGAGCAGGAAGAGCGCTTCCCCGGCAACATCGAGATCGAGGAGCGCCTGCGCGCCTACATGCGCTGGAACGCGATGGCGATGGTCGTGCGCGCCAACCGCCACAACCCCGAGGACGGTGGCGATCTGGGTGGCCACATCTCGTCGTTCGCCTCGCTGGCCACGATGCTGGGCTGCGGCTTCAACCACTTCTGGCATGCCGACGACGGCGTGCACGGCGGTGACCTGCTCTACATCCAGGGCCACAGCGCCCCCGGCATCTACGCCCGCGCCTTCATGGAAGGCCGCCTGACGGAAGAGCAACTGCTCAACTTCCGCCAGGAAGTCGACGGCAAGGGCCTGTCGAGCTACCCGCACCCGAAGCTGATGCCGGAGTTCTGGCAGTTCCCCACAGTGTCCATGGGCCTCGGGCCCTTGATGGCCATCTATCAGGCCCGCTTCCTGAAGTACCTGCACGCCCGCGGCATCGCGGACACGAGCAAGCGCAAGGTGTGGGTGTTCCTGGGCGACGGCGAGATGGACGAGCCGGAATCGCTGGGTGCCATCGGCTTGGCTGCGCGCGAGAAGCTCGACAACCTGATCTTCGTCGTCAACTGCAACCTGCAGCGCCTGGACGGCCCCGTGCGCGGCAACGGCAAGATCATTCAGGAACTCGAAGGCGAGTTCCGCGGTGCCGGCTGGAACGTCATCAAGCTCATCTGGGGTTCCTACTGGGATCCGCTGCTGGCCCGGGACAAGGAAGAGATCCTGCGCAAGGTCATGATGGAGACCGTCGACGGCGACTACCAGGCCATGAAGGCCAACGATGGTGCCTTCGTCCGCAAGAACTTCTTCGGCAAGCATCCCAAGCTGCTGGAGATGGTGGCCAAGATGAGCGACGAGGACATCTGGCGGCTGCAGCGTGGCGGTCATGACCCGCAGAAGGTCTATGCGGCCTATCACAAGGCCGTCAACACCGTCGGCCAGCCCAGCGTGCTGCTCGTGAAGACCGTCAAGGGCTTCGGTATGGGCAAGATCGGCGAAGGCAAGAACACCGCCCACCAGACCAAGAAGCTGCAGGACGACGATATCCGCGCGATGCGCGACCGGTTCAACATCCCGGTGTCGGACGAAGATCTGCCCAAGCTGCCGTTCTACCAGCCGCCGGAAGGCTCGCAGGAACTGAAGTACCTGCACGAGCGCCGCCAGGCCCTGGGCGGCTACCTGCCCAAGCGCCGCCCGAAGAGCGACGAGAGCCTGAAGGTGCCGGAACTCGCGACGTTCCAGGCCGTTCTGGACCCGACTGCCGAGGGCCGCGAGATCTCGACGACCCAGGCTTATGTCCGCTTCCTGACGACACTCCTGCGCGACAAGGAAATCGGGCCGCGCACGGTGCCCATCCTGGTCGATGAGGCGCGCACCTTCGGCATGGAAGGCTTGTTCCGCCAGATCGGCATCTACAACCCCGCGGGCCAACAGTACACGCCGGTCGACAAGGACCAGGTCATGTACTACCGCGAGGACAAGGCCGGCCAAATCCTGCAGGAGGGCATCAATGAAGCTGGCGGCATGGCCAGCTGGATTGCCGCAGCGACGAGCTACGCGACCAACAACCGCGTCATGGTGCCGTTCTACGTGTACTACTCGATGTTCGGCTTCCAGCGCATCGGCGACCTGGCCTGGGCCGCCGGCGACATGCAGGCCCGCGGCTTCCTGCTGGGCGGCACGTCCGGCCGCACGACGCTGAACGGCGAAGGCCTGCAGCATGAGGACGGCCACAGCCACATCCTGGCCGGCACGATCCCGAACTGTGTCTCCTACGACCCGACCTTCGCGCATGAAGTCGCCGTCATCATGCAGCGCGGCCTGAAGCGCATGGTCGAGGACCAGGAAAACGTCTTCTACTACATCACCCTGTTGAACGAGAACTACCCGATGCCGGGCCTGAAGGCCGGCACCGAGGAACAGATCCTCAAGGGCATGTACCTGCTGGAAGAGGCCGATGCGTCCAAGACCGTCAGCGTCAACCTGCTGGGCTCCGGCACCATCCTGCGCGAGAGCCAGGTCGCCAAGATGCTGCTGGAGGAAGACTGGGGCATCGGTGCCAACGTGTGGAGCTGCCCGAGCTTCAACGAGCTGGCCCGCGACGGCCAGAACGCCGAGCGCTGGAACCTGCTGCACCCGACCGAGCTGGCCTGCGTGCCGTACGTGACCCAGCAACTGGGCCAGACCAAGGGCCCGGTCATCGCGTCGACCGACTACATGAAGAACTACGCGGAGCAGATCCGCGCCTTCATCCCCAAGGGTCGCTCGTACAAGGTGCTGGGCACCGACGGCTTCGGCCGTTCGGACTTCCGCTCCAAGCTGCGTGCGCACTTCGAGGTGAACCGCCACTACATCGTCATTGCCGCGCTGAAGGCGCTGGCCGACGACGGCGCCATTCCCGCGTCCAAGGTGGCCGAAGCCATCGAGAAGTACGGCATCGACGCGAACAAGATCAACCCGCTCTACGCCTGAGCCTCGGGGAGACAAGAACATGGCATTGGTTGAAGTCAAGGTTCCGGACATCGGCGATTTCGACGAGGTCGGCGTCATCGAGGTGCTGGTCAAGGTCGGCGACACCATCAAGGTGGAGCAGAGCCTGATCACCGTCGAGAGCGACAAGGCATCGATGGAGATTCCGTCGTCGACGGCCGGCGTCGTCAAGGAGATCAAGGTTGCCGTCGGCGACAAGGTCAGCGAAGGCAGCGTCGTGGTGCTGGTAGAAGCCGAAGGTGCTGCCGCGGCAGCGCCTGCACCTACTGCTGCGTCACCTGCGCCGGCCGCTGCTGCACCGGCTCCCGCGCCGGCGCCTGCTGCTGCCGCACCCGCGCCTGCGACGGGCGGGTCGGTTACCGTCGAAGTGCCCGACATCGGCGACTTCGACGAAGTGGCCGTCATCGAGCTGCTCGTGAAGGCCGGCGACACCGTCAAGGTCGAGCAGAGCCTGATCACCGTCGAGAGCGACAAGGCGTCGATGGAAATTCCGTCTTCGACGGCCGGTGTCGTCGAGGAGCTGCTGGTCAAGATCGGCGACAAGGTCAGCAAGGGCACGCCGCTGGCCCGCGTGAAGAGCGCCGGCGGCGTGGCCGTCCCGGCCGCAGCACCTGCGCAGGCGGCGCCCGCCGCCGCGCCGGTGGCTGCGCCTGCCGAGTCCAAGACGGTGCCGACCGCCGCGCTGCCGCCGCACCAGCCCACCGCGCCCACCGGCAAGCTGCCGCACGCATCGCCCAGCATCCGCAAGCTGGCGCGCGAGCTGGGCGTGCCGCTGGAAGAGGTCAAGGGCTCCGGTGCGAAGGGCCGCATCGTCGAGGGTGACGTACAGGGCTTCGTCAAGGCCGTCATGGGCGGAAAGGTCCAGACCGTCGCGCAGAAGGCCGCCGCACCTGCAGCGGCCGCGGGCGCTGGTGGTGCCGGCCTGAATGTGCTCGCCTGGCCCAAGGTTGACTTCGAGAAGTTCGGACCTGTCGAGCGCAAGGAGCTGTCCCGCATCAAGAAGATCTCGGGCGCCAACCTGCACCGCAACTGGGTCGTCATCCCGCACGTGACGAATCACGACGATGCGGACATCACTGAGCTCGAAGCCTTCCGCGTTCAGCTGAACAAGGAAAACGAGAAGGCAGGCATCAAGGTCACGATGCTCGCGTTCATGATCAAGGCGGCCGTTGCGGCGCTGAAGAAGTTCCCCGAGTTCAACAGCTCGCTGGATGGCGACACGCTCGTCCTCAAGAACTACTTCCACATCGGCTTCGCGGCAGACACGCCCAACGGCCTAGTCGTGCCCGTCATCAAGGACGCCGACAAGAAGGGCATCTTCCAGATCAGCCAGGAGATGTCCGAGCTGGCCAAGAAGGCGCGCGACGGCAAGTTGGGCCCGGCCGACATGACCGGCGGCTGCTTCTCGATTTCGTCGCTGGGCGGCATTGGCGGCAAGTACTTCACACCCATCATCAACGCGCCGGAAGTGGCGATCATGGGCGTGTGCAAGAGCTCGATGGAGCCAGTGTGGGACGGCAAGCAGTTCGTGCCGCGCCTGATGCTGCCGCTCAGCTTGAGCTGGGACCACCGCGTCATCGACGGCGCCGCGGCCGCGCGCTTCAACGTCTACTTCGCCAGCCTGCTCGCCGATTTCCGTCGGATCGCGCTGTAAGAAGGAGCTGAACTCATGGCACTCATTGAAGTTCAAGTTCCCGACATCGGCGACTTCGACGAAGTCGGCGTCATCGAGGTACTGGTCAAGCCTGGCGACACCGTCAAGGTCGAGCAGAGCCTGATCACCGTCGAGAGCGACAAGGCGTCGATGGAGATCCCGTCGTCGTCTGCAGGCGTCGTCAAGGAGCTCAAGGTCAAGCTGGGCGACAAGGTCAGCAAGGGCTCGGTCATCCTGTCGCTGGAAGCGGCGGGTGCAGCCGCGCCGGCGCCCGCTCCGGCAGCGCCTGCACCGGCCCCTGCCTCTGCCTCTGCCCCGACTGCAGCGGCACCGGTTGCGGCTCCTGCGGCTGCCACCTACAGCGGCAGCGCCGACCAGGCATTCGATGTCGTCGTCCTCGGCGGCGGCCCCGGCGGCTACTCGGCTGCCTTCCGCGCCGCCGACCTCGGTCTGAAGGTCGCTGTGGTCGAGCGCTATGCGACGCTGGGCGGCGTGTGCCTGAACGTCGGCTGCATCCCGTCCAAGGCGCTGCTGCACGTGGCTGCCGTGATGGACGAGGTCAGCCACATGGCCGACCTCGGCGTGGCCTTCGGTGAGCCCACCGTGGATATCGACAAGCTGCGCGCGCACAAGAACAAGGTCACCGGCAAGCTGACCGGCGGCCTTGCTGCCATGGCCAAGATGCGCAAGGTGACCGTGCTGCGCGGCGTCGGCACGGTTGTGGACGCGCAGCACCTGAGGGTCGAGGCGACCGAAGGCGCTGTCGGCCAGGCCAAGACCGGCGCGGCGCAGACCGTGGCGTTCAAGCGCCTCATCATCGCGGCCGGCTCGCAGGCCGTGCGCCTGCCCTTCCTGCCCAACGACCCGCGCATCGTCGACTCGACCGGCGCGCTGGAGATGCAGGTCAAGCCGCAGAAGATGCTCATCGTCGGCGGCGGCATCATCGGCCTCGAAATGGGCACGGTGTACTCCACGCTCGGCGCGCGTCTGGACGTCGTCGAGATGCTGCCCACGCTGATGACCGGCGCGGACCGCGACCTCGTCAAGGTCTGGCAGAAGTTCAACCAGAACCGCTTCGACAACATCATGTTGAACACGAAGACGGTCGCCGCCGAAGCCAAGCCGGACGGCATCTACGTGACCTTCGAAGGCGAGGGCGCCCCGAAGGAGCCTCAGCGCTACGACCTCGTGCTGCAGGCCGTAGGCCGCACGCCCAACGGCAAGAAGATCGGCGCCGAGAACGCCGGCGTCATCGTCGGCGACCGCGGCTTTATCCCCGTCGACGTGCAGATGCGTACCAATGTGCCCAGCGTGTTCGCCATTGGCGACATCGTCGGCCAGCCGATGCTGGCCCACAAGGCGGTGCATGAGGGCCATGTGGCGGCGGAGGTCATCGCCGGTGAACTGCTGGGCGACGACAAGCTCGCCAAGAGCCAGTTCGACGCCCGCGTGATCCCGAGCGTGGCCTACACGGACCCCGAGGTAGCCTGGGTGGGCATGACTGAGGACGAGGCCAAGGCCAAGGGCATCAAGTTCACCAAGGGCCTGTTCCCGTGGACGGCCTCGGGTCGTGCGATCGCCAACGGCCGCGACGAGGGCTTCACCAAGCTGATCTTCGACGAGGAAAGCCACCGCATCATCGGCGGCGGCATCGTCGGCACACATGCCGGCGACATGATCGGCGAGATCGCGCTGGCCATCGAGATGGGCGCTGATGCCGTGGACATCGGCAAGACCATCCACCCGCACCCGACGCTGGGCGAGAGCCTCGGCATGGCCGCGGAAGTGGCGCACGGCTCCTGCACGGACGTGCCGCCGGCCAAGCGCAAGTAGGGCGGGCCATGAGGCGCCTGCTCGTGCTCGCGGCGGTGCTGCTGGCACTGCAGGCGCAGGCCGAGCAGCGCGCCGTGGCGGTGCCGCCGCAGGCGACGGATGCGCGCCTCGGCGGCGACGAGCCGCCGCACACCGTCGTCTACGACCCCACGCTCGCAGAGCCGCTGTGGGTCTGGCTGCCCGGCACGCACGGTCGCGCGGATGCCGCGCACAAGGCGTTGTTCCAGGCGGTGCGGGACGCGGGCTTCCGGCTCGTCGGCCTGTCCTATCTGGACGGCGAGGCGGTGTCGCAGGTTTGCGTCGGCCCCCGGCTGCGTGCCCACCCGGCCTGCGCGGCCGCCTTCCGCCAGCAGCGCGTCTGGGGTGATGCCCCGTCGGCGCCGATCGCAGACCGCCCGGAGGATGCGATCGTGCCGCGCCTCACGAGGCTGTTGAGGTACCTCGCCGCGCAGGATCCCGAAGGCCAGTGGGCGAGCTACCTCGACGGCGACGAGCCTCGCTGGAGCCGCATCGTGCTGGCCGGCCAGTCCCAGGGCGGCGGCATGGCGGCCTACCTGGCGAAGACGCGGGCCGTGGCGGGTGTCATGATGTTTTCCGGCGGTTGGGACCGCGAGCCGAACGGCGCGCCGGCCCGCTGGTATCGGCTGCCCAGCGCCACGCCGCCAGCCCGTTGGCAGGCCACCTACAACGTCCGCGAGGCGCAGGCTGACCTGCTGGCCGACGTGTATGCCGCGCTCGCTATACCGCCCATGCAGGTGCATGCGCTGGACCTGCCCGTCGTCGCGCGCCAGCCGCATGGCGACGGCATCGTCAACCCGTCTTACGCACCGCTGTGGCGGGCCATGCTCGACTCGCTCAAGCCCCAGCCTTGAGAGTTCAGATGCGTGACGGGTACATGCGTGGGCAGTCTGCGGTGCCGAAGCGGTCTACCGGGATGCGAAATCGCATGCCCTCGCGCAATTCGGCCCAGCGCTCCGGCGTCACGCGGCAGACCCACGCGTGGTCCGCCCGGTCACGCAGCTCGACCTCGTAGAACGCCTCGCGCCGGCCCAGCCGTTCGCTGCCCGGCTGGCCCGGCGGCGCCATGCGCAGCGGCGGGCGCGGCCAGTCGGGGCGGTCGGCGGGGCCGCCTTCGCTCTTGACGATCCAGCTGCGTCTCCAGGCCAGCACGGTGTAGCGGCAATGCTCGCCGGGCTCGGCGCGCCGGCCTTTCGGGTCGGCCATGACGCGGCGGGTGATGTCGAAAGCGCCTTCCGGCAGCTCGTCGCACCAGTCCGAGCCGGTCTCGGCACGCAGCCGCTCGACGAGGATCTCCATGCGCCACGTGCGGCGGGTGAGCTCTACGGCGACACCCGACGGACCGAAGATCCACCACGCCAGCGCGGCGGCGGTGCCCAGCACCATGACGGCCAGCACCAGCGCGCGCAGCCGCGGCAGCCGCATCGGCGGGATCACGCAGCGTCGAACTGCGTGATGACGGCTTCTTCCCAGTGGGCCAGTTCCTCCTGGCCGATGTGCAGCCAGTCCATCGCCGCCTGGTGATGGCTCGCCCAGTCGGCATCCTCGGGCAGGCCCTCATTGCGGCGCATCAGGTGCTCGGCAATCAGGCCCACGGCGATCAGCGTGTGGATCTCGGGGTCGATGTCGGCGTGACCCAGCGCGGTGTAGTCGTGGTGCAGCCGGATGGCCGTCATCAGCGTGGGGGCCAGGTTCCACACGCGCACGACGAGGGCGCCGACGACGGCATGGTCGGTCTTGTGATTGGCGTTTTCCGTCGCGATGAAGGGCCGGTCAATGCGTGCGCCGGCCTCCACCATCGTCGACGCATAGCCGCGCACGCTCTGCAGCAGCACCGGCATGCCCACATGTAGGAACAGGCCGAAGCTGTGCGCCAGGTCGGGCGACAGGCCCGGCAGCTCGCGCGCGATCGTCGCCATCGCGATGGCCCGCTTGGTGCTGCGCTCCCAGAAACGCGACAGCTGCGGCGCGTTCGCGGTGATCGCATGGCGGGCGAGGAAGCCGGTCATCACGGCCACGCTCTCGTTCAGGCCGATGCGCGTCATGGCCTGACCTACGGTGACGCAAGGATGGCCCACGGGCTTGAACAGCGGGCCGTTGGCCACGCGCAGCAGCGTCGCGGCCATGGCCACATCGCTGGAGGCGATGCGGCTGACCGCGGTGAGGTCGGGCTCTGGCTCGGCCAGTGCCTTCTGCAACTGCACCAGCAGTTCCGGGCAGGGTGGGATCTGGATGTGCTGCAACGGGCCGCGGCGCCGGGACTGGTCGATGTCGTCCCGGATCCGTTGCGTACGGCTCGGGCTGGCGTGGGAAGGTGCCGGGTTCTGCATGATTCGAAAATCTTAGAGGCCCTGGCACCGCAGGGCGCGCGGGTACAGTGAATTGAACGCTGAGCGCCGTCAATCTTGCCCATTTCCACGACCTGTCTTGCCGCTCCGAGCCGGCGCCGCTGGTGGCTGGTGGCGCTCATGGTGCTGCCCTGGCTGGCCGCCGCGGCCTATGACGCCAGCCGCGTGCTGGAGGCCGCCGCGCGTCGCGGCCCCCGCGTTGCGGAGCAGGCCCAGGCGCTCGTGCAGCTGATCGAGCGCAGTGGCACGGAAGAGGAGTCCCTGCGGCTGCGAGACGTCAACGAGTTCTTCAACCGGCGCCTGGCCTTCAGGGACGATACGGTCACCTGGGGCGTGCCGGACTACTGGGCCTCGCCGCTGGAGGGGCTGGACAAACGCGCCGGCGACTGCGAGGACTACGCGGCGGCCAAGTACTTCAGCCTGGCCGCCAGCGGCGTGCCGACAGCGCGGCTGCGCATGGTGTACGTCAGGGCTCGGCTGGACGGACAGTCGCTGGCACACATGGTGCTGGCCTACTATGCCCAGCCGGGCGCCGAGCCGCTGATCCTCGACAACCTGCGGCCCGAGGTCCTGCCCGCATCCCAGCGGCCGGACCTCACGCCCGTGTTCAGCTTCAATACCGAGGGTTTATGGCAGGGCGTGGGGGCGGTGCAGGCGGGCGATCCGCTGGCACGCTTGTCGCTGTGGCGGGACCTGGTGGCCAAAGCTCGCGCAGAGGGCTTCTTGTGAGACTGAAGATGAGGGGAGCGACATGTCGTTGATGCGTCAGATCGCCTGGCTCGTGCTGGGCGTGGTGCTGGCCGCGCTGGTGGGCGCGGTCGGCGTGTCGACGCTGTCGGCCCGGCAGCTGATGCAGACGCAGCTGGAGCTGAAGAACGCCGACAACGCCCAGGCGCTTGCCCTGGCGCTATCCCAGCAGCATGGGGACGGCGAGCTGATCCGCCTGCTCGTCTCGGCACAGTTCGACACCGGCGCCTACGAGTTCGTCCGCTGGCGTGATGCGCAGGGGCGCACCATGTTCGAGCGTGCCGGCGGCGCCCGGCCCGGGCAGGCGCCAGCCTGGTTCGTCCAGTTCGTGGCCATCGATGTGCCGGCCGGCGTGGCCCAGGTGTCCAGCGGCTGGAACGCCATCGGCTCGGTCGAGTTGAAGAGCCAGTCCAGCTACGCGCACGATGCGCTGTGGCTGGCCACGCGCCAGCTGCTGGCCTGGCTGCTGGTCGTGGGCGCCGTCGCGCTGGCCGTGGCCTGGGTCGGGTTGCGGCGCATCCGCCGCCCGCTCGATGCCGCCGTGGCCCAGGCCGAGGGCGTGCTGGCGGGCAGCTACGGCCTCGTGAGCGAGCCGCGTGTGCCCGAGCTGCAGCGCCTCACCCGTGCGATGAACGCCATGGTGCAGCGCGTGCGAGAGTTGTTCGAGGCCCAGGCCAGCCAGCTCCTCGTGCTGCGCGAGCAGGTGCACCACGACCCGCTGACCGGTGTGTCGACGCGGGCCCACTTCCTGGCCGAGCTTGAAGCCGCCTTGCTGCGCGACGACGGTCCGGCGGTGGCCGGCCTCGTGCTCGTTCGGCTGCGCGACCTGGCCGGCCTCAACCAGCGGCTGGGGCGCGGTGCGGTGGACGATGTGCTGCAGACGGTGGTCACCGCGCTGCGCGCCTATCCGGAGTCCGTCGCCGGCTGCCGTGTCGGCCGCCTCAACGGTGCCGACTTCGCGCTGTGGCTGCCCGCGCAGGGCGTGGCCGCCGAGACGGCCCATGCGCTGGCCGATGCGTTGCGTGCCAGTCTGCCGGCCTTCGGCCCGGGCGTGCAGGTGGCGCTCGGGGCCATCGAGCTGCCGCGCGACCAGCCCAGCAGCGTCTGGCTGGGCGAGGCCGATGCCGCGCTGGCGCGGGCCGAGCACCTGGGAGAATCGCGCGGCGGCTTCGTTCTGGAGATCGTCGCGGCGCCGGGCGTGGGCCGCGCGCAGGGTGAGGGCCGCTGGCGCACCGAGTTGCAGGAGGCCGTTGCCGATCGGCGCGGCCGGCTCGCCGAGTACCCGGTGCGTGACCGCGCGGGCCGGCTGCTGCACCTGGAGTGCCCGCTGCAACTGGAACTGGACGGCGAGCCGGCGACCGCCTCGGTGTGGCTGCCGCTGGCCCTGCGAGCGCGGCTGACGGCTCAGCTCGACCTCTTCGCGGTGGGGCTGGCGCTTCGGGCCTCGTCGGCGGACGGTCAGCCGCGCTGCATCAACGTCGCTCCAGCCTCGCTGGGCGATGCCGGCTTCCTGCCGCAGCTGCGCGACCTGCTGGCCGGCGCGCCGCAGGCTTCGCGCCACCTGCTGCTGGACCTGGCGGAGGCCGCTGCCACCGAGCATTTCGACCGCCTGCTGGAGCTGGGGCGCCAGCTGCGTCCGCTGGGCGTGAAGGTGGGCCTGGAGCATGCCGGCGCCGGCCTGGCGCATGTGGAGCGGCTCTACCAGGCGGGCCTGGACTACGTGAAGCTCGACGCCTCCGTGCTGCTGGGTGTCGCCGGCGAGGCTGGCCGGGCCGCGTTCGTGCGCGGCATGGTCATCATGCTGCGCAGCCTGTCGCTGCAGGTCTATGGCGAGGGTGTCATCGACGGCTTGGACGCGCAGGCGCTGTGGGACTGCGATCTGGACGGCCTGACCGGGCCATGGGTCACGCTCGCGCCGGGCGCATGACGCCCGGCCCGGCGGGCGTCAGATCTTCATCTCCCAGCGCAGCTGCCACATCGTGTAGCTTGGGCCGCCGCTGGTGCTGGTGATGAGCTGGTCGCCGGTGCTGATGACGCTCCCGCTGAAATAGTCCAGTGCCGTAAGGTTGCTGGCCGACAGCCGCAACGACTGCTCCGGCGTGAAGTTCCACATCGCGAAGGCGTCGGTGACGGCCTTGCGGCTGGTCTGGGCTTCGGTCGTCAGCGTCTGCTGGATGACAGTGGACGGCGTCCAGTTCAGCGACGCGCCGATCGACAGCGGCATCGAGCGCAGCCGGTAGTCGAAGCCGAGGTTGGCCGTGCTCTTGGGCTGGGCGTCCAGCCGGTTGTTAGGGCCCGGAATGCCCTCGACCTTGGACGTGAAGAAGCTGACGTTGCTGCGGATGCTGATCGGCAGCGCATCGGCGAAGTATTCGTCGAGGCGGAACTTGGCCTCCAGCTCAAGGCCGGCGGTGCTGGCCTTGCCGATGTTGCGCGGCCGCGAGACCCAGCGCGGCGTCGCGCTCCAGGAGACGGTCTCGAGGCTCGTCACGTTGCGCATCAGGTCGCTGATGCGGCGGGCGAAGAAGTTGGCGCTGAGCAGGCCGCCCTTACTGAGGTACTTCTCGTAGCCGATCTCGAAGCCGGTGGCCAACTCCGGCTTCAGGTCCGGGTTGCCAGCGCGGTCGGGGGTGTTGGCCTGGTGCGGAACGGCACTGTTGATGCTCGGGCGCGCGATGAGGTCCTGCAGTTGCGGGCTGCGGTAGCTGCGCGTGAGGCTGGCACGGATGGCCTCCTTGCCGCTGGGGTCGAGCTTGTAGCGTGCATGGGCCAGCGGCGTCAGCACGGCCGAGCTGTTGCTGGCGGCGTAGTTGGCGGCGCTGCTCTTCGTGCGGATGCCTTCCCAGCGCAGGCCGGCGTAGAAATCCCATTGCTTGCCCGTGGCCCACTCGTCCTGCGCATAGGCGGCAAAGCGGGTGGAGGATGCGTCCAGGTCGTCGCCGAAATCGCCCAGCCCGGCTTGTGGCAGGCCGTTGACGAGTGTGACGCGGTTCTGGTCGCGGCGGGTGCCTTCGCCCTCCAGGCCGAACACGAGGCTGTGTTCGCTCTCCAGGCTGTGGGACAGCTTGGCGGCAGCGCTCCAGTTGCGGTCGCGGCTGTCGGTCGTGTCTTCCTGCAGTCGACTGTCCTTGCCGGCCAGGCGCTCCTGCCGCCGACTGTGGCTGTCGCCGCTGGCACCACCGACGCCGGTGCGCAGCTCCAGCCGCGTGTTGCTGCCCAGGCGGCTCTGGTACTGACCCATCAGCCGGGCCATCGTGAAGCGGTTGTCGCCGGTCGTGTCGACCTGGTCAAAGTCCAGAGCCGGGCCAGGCGTCGTCGTGCGCGCGACCGACGACTGGCTGCTGCTCTTGTTGGCCACGACGAAGGGCATCAGCGATAGGCTGTCACCGCCGCCCAGCTTGAGCTGCACGCGGCCGTTGAGGTTGAGCGCCTCGCGCGTGTCGCGGCTGATGCCGCGGGTGGACTGCAGCACGTCGCCGTTCGTCGCGACCGTGTGTGTGTCGACGTCGTTGATGACGTTGTCGATGCGCTCGCCGCGCATCGCGTTGATGCCGAGGTGGTAGGCGTTGCCGTCGCCGAAGACGTCGTTCCGGCTCCAGCTGACGTCCGGGTTCGCCTTGCCGCGCTCGACGTTGACGCCCGCGCGGAACTCGTTGGCCTTCTTCTTCAGCGCCTCGCGCAGCACGATGTTGATCGTGCCGGCCATCGCACGTGCGCCGTATTCGGCGGTGGGCGCGCGCAGCACCTCGATCCGCTCGACCTGCTCTGGCGGCAACTGGTCCAGCGCGAAGCCGGGCGGCATGCGCTCGCCATTGACGAGGATCTGCGTGTAGCCGCTGCCCATGCCGCGCATGCGGATGTCCCCGCCGCGCCCCGGCCGGCCGCCGGTCGTCACGCCCGGCAGCCGCTTGAGCACCTCGCCGACGGTGGAGTCGCCGAACTTATCGATCTCCTCGCGGCTGATGACGATCTTGCTGGCCGTGGACGCCCGGCGGATGGATTCGTCGCTCGCAGTGCCGTTGATCTCCACACGCTTGAGCTGAGCGGCGGCCTTGGGGTCAGCCGGCACCGGCGCGGCGTCCCTCGCGGGCCGGTTCGGCCGGGCCGGAGCGGATGCGGCGGCGTCGGGCGGCGTGGGCGCGTTCTGGGCCAGGCAGGCGCCGGCCAGGCCGCCGACCGCCAGCGCAGCGGTCATGGGAAGCAGTCGGGGGAAGCACATGCCGGCAGCTTGCCATGCTGCCGACGTGGTCTTGTGGCCCGCCGGTTAACGCAAAACTTCTTTACGGGTGCTGCTGTGAATCGCTCACCGGCGTGATGATTTGGCGGTGCATCGGCGCCAGCCGCGCCAGCATGCGGTTCTGCGCCGGGAACGGAATGCCGCGAGCGTCCATGGCCTGCTGGAGGATCTCGACCAATGCATTGAAGTCGCGCTTGCCGATGCCCAGGTCCGCGTGCACCGGCTTCATAGCCGCGCCGGTGTAGGCGCAGGGTCCGCCGGCCTCCTTGCATAGCTGTTCGGTCAGCCGTGCGACGAGGTTGTTGCGGTCCACGCGCTCGAAGAACCGCGCCGTGCGAGGGTCGGTGAACAGCCGCGGCACGAAGTCCTCCATGACGGCGCGGATGCCGGCCTCGCCGCCCCAGGCCCGATAAAGACTGTCGTCGGTCGGCGGCGTCTGCGCGCAGGCGGTGCAGTAGGCCAGCAGCGGGGCGGCGATGGCGGTCGGGCGCATGGCGGGCTCCTACAACGCGAACTGGATCGACAGATAGCCGCCGCTCTGCCGACGCGGCTGGACCGCCGGCGCGATGCGGCCCAGGTCCACCCATGCGGCCGTCAGCGACACATGCTTGGTGGGCGCCCAGGCGACGAACAGGTCGCGCCAGTTGTCTTCCTTCAGCGCCCCGGTTCCGAGTACGGACCCGTCGAGGTTGTCCGGCTTGGCGCGGAACTCCACGCCCACGGCCAGCCCCTTGGCCAGCAGCTTGACGAGCGACACCTCCGGCAGCGCTCGCCTGCCACGGCCCTCGGCGCCGCCGAAGCCGAGCAGACCGTTCTGGTTGGCGCGGGTGACGCGCACCGTGAGGTTGGCGAGCACGCCCGGCGCCAGAAACAGCTTGGTCGCGCTGACGTAGAGGTCCGTGCCGGTGTCCCTCGCGCCCAGCGGGCCCCGCAGCGTGAGGCCCAGCGCGCCGGCGTGGGTCCTCTTGCGCTCGAGCCCGATCGCAAGTTGCGGCAGCAGCGAGTCGCTGTCCAGCACGGCGTCGCCCCATAGCCTCGCCTTCACGGCGAGGATGTCCAGCTTCAGGTGCAGGCCGGGCAGGCCGAGCGGCTCGAGGTTGTCGCCGGTGTCCAGGTCCTGTCGCGCGATGCTGAACTCCACGCGGTCGTCCATCGACACCGCGGCGCCGAGGATGCGCAGGCCGTAATCGCGCGTCTGCACACGCGTCGCGAAGGCGGTGGCGCCTGCCTCGCCGCTCGTGGCGTAGCTGCCGGTCAGCGCCCACGGCGTCAGCCCGCCGCCGGCCGCACCGTCGATGCTGGAGACGCCGCCGGTCAACAGCAGCTTGCCCGAGCCCGCCCAGGCCGGCAAAGCGAGCAGGGCGGCGGTGAGCAGCAGGGCGGCACGTGGCATTGGCGTAGGCGCGCGAAGGGAGCGTCGCACTCTACGCACAACCCTGATGGCCGGATGCTCATGCCTCGACGGCTAGACTGCCGGCCGTGAATTTTGAGACGCGATTCCTTCCATGACCGCCATTTCCGAAGCCCAGCTCCAACCACTGCTGCAAGCCGTCGTGGACCCTGGCAGTGGCCGCACGCTTGGCGAGGCCAAGGCGATCAAGGCAGTCAGGTTCGATGGCGCCGACGTCGCCATCGACATTGAGCTGGGCTACCCCGCGGCCAGCCAGCATGCGGCGCTGCGCGCCGCCGTCATCACCGCAGCCCGCGCGCTGCCGGGCATGGGCAACGTCAGCGTCGCCATCGCCACCCGCGTCATCGCCCACGCGGTGCAGCGGGGTGTGCAGTTGCTGCCGGGCGTCAAGAACATCATCGCGGTCGCCTCGGGCAAGGGCGGCGTTGGCAAGAGCACGACGGCGGCCAACCTGGCGCTGGCGCTGCAGGCTGAGGGCGCACGCGTGGGCGTGCTCGATGCCGACATCTACGGTCCCAGCCAGCCGCTGATGCTGGGCACCAGCGGCCGCCCCGACAGCCTGGACGGGCAGACGATGGAGCCGCACATCGCCCACGGTCTGCAGGTCAATTCCATCGGTTTCCTCGTCGAGGACGACCAAGCCATGATCTGGCGCGGCCCCATGGCCACGCAGGCGCTGGAGCAGCTGCTGCGCCAGACGCGCTGGCAGGAGCTGGACTACCTCGTCATCGACCTGCCACCCGGCACCGGTGATATCCAGCTCACGCTTTCGCAGCGCGTGCCGGTGACGGGCGCCGTCATCGTCACGACGCCGCAGGACATCGCGCTCATCGACGCCAAGAAGGGCCTGAAGATGTTCGAGAAGGTGGGCATTCCCATCCTCGGCATCGTCGAGAACATGGCCGTGCACGTCTGCTCGAACTGCGGCCATGCTGAACACATCTTCGGCGCCGAGGGCGGCCAGAAGATGGCCGCGCAGTACGGCACGGAGCTGCTGGCGTCGCTGCCGCTGGCGATGAGCATCCGCGCCCAGGCTGACTCCGGCACGCCCACGGTCGCGGCCGAACCCGACAGCGACGTGGCCGGCATCTACAAGGCACTGGCGCGCAAGGTGGCTGCCAAGATTGCGGCCCAATCCCGGGACTATTCCTCGAAATTCCCGACGATCTCGATCTCGAAGTCCACCTGAATCGAGACCCGAGGACCGGCGCGGCAGACACTGACGTTTCGCTGACGACCAGCGAATTGCTACGCTATTGGCCAGTGGGCCAAAACCTATTGGACATGTCCTCTAGATTGTGGAGAAATCCAAAAGCTGCTGCCGCGGGCCGGCGCATTCCTACCCTAGCGACGAGAGGCGGAAGCCTCAGGAGACAACTCCTATGGATATGAACCGGAGGCAATTCTTCCGGGTGAGCGGTGCGGGGCTGGCAGCGTCCAGCCTTGTGGCCTTGGGCTTCTCGCCGACGGCGGCCCTGGCCGAGACGCGCAACTTCAAGCTCTCCCGGGCGACCGAGACCCGCAACACCTGCCCCTACTGCTCGGTGGGCTGCGGCATCATCATGTACAGCCTGGGCGACAAGGCGAAGAACGTCACGTCCAGCATCATCCACATCGAGGGTGACCCGGACCATCCGGTCAATCGCGGCACGCTTTGCCCCAAGGGTGCCGGCCTGCTGGACTTCGTGCACAGCCCCAACCGGCTGAAGTACCCGGAGATCCGCGAGCCCGGTGCCACGGAGTGGAAGCGGGTCAGCTGGGACGAGGCGATGGACCGCCTCGTCAAGCTGATGAAGGCCGATCGCGACGCCAACTTCCAGACGACCAACGCCGACGGCAAGCCCGTCAACCGCTGGCTCACGACCGGCATGCTGTGCGCCAGCGCTTCTTCCAACGAATCGGGCTACATCACCCACAAGGCGATGCGCTCGATGGGGATGCTTGCATTCGACAACCAGGCACGTGTTTGACACGGCCCGACGGTGGCCAGTCTGGCCCCGACGTTCGGCCGCGGCGCGATGACCAACCACTGGGTGGACATCAAGAACGCAGACCTCGTGCTCATCATGGGCGGCAACGCCGCCGAGGCCCACCCTTGCGGTTTCAAGTGGGTCATCGAAGCCAAGCACCACAACAAGGCCCGTCTCATCGTCGTGGACCCGCGCTTCACGCGCTCGGCCGCGATGAGCGACTACTACGCGCCCATCCGTGCGGGGTCTGATATCGCCTTCCTGGGCGGTGTCATCAACTACCTGCTGACGCACAACAAGATCCAGACGGAGTACGTCAAGAACTACACCAACGCCAGCTTCATCGTCGGCGAGGCCTACCAGTTCCAGGACGGCTTGTTCAGCGGCTACGACGAGGCCAAGCGCCGCTACGACAACAAGAGCTGGGGCTACGAGCTGGACGACAAGGGCTTTGCCAAGGTCGACCCGACGCTCGAGCATCCGCGCTGCGTGCTCAACATCATGAAGGCGCACTATTCGCGCTACACGCCCGAGCAGGTCAGCAAGATCACTGGTACGCCGCAGGACAAGTTCCTGAAGGTCTGCGAAATGATTGCGGAGACGTCGCGGCCAAACAAGGTCATGACGATCATGTACGCGCTCGGCTGGACGCAGCACAGCCAGGGCTCGCAGATCATCCGGACCGGCGCGATCATGCAGCTGCTGCTGGGCAACATCGGCCTGCCCGGTGGCGGCATGAACGCGCTGCGCGGCCACAGCAACATCCAGGGCCTGACCGACCTGGGGCTGCTGTCCACGTCGTTGACCGGCTATATGAGCCTGGCCCGCGACAGCGAGCAGGACCTGGAGACCTACTACAAGACCCGGGCGCTCAAACCGCTGCGCCCAGGCCAGATGAGCTTCTGGCAGAACTATCCGAAGTTCTTCGTGAGCCAGCAGAAGGCCTGGTGGGGCAAGGCCGCGACAGCCGAGAACGACTGGGCCTTCCACTACCTGCCGAAATGGGACAAGGCTTACGACGTGCTGCAGACGTTCGAGCTGATGAACCAGGGCAAGCTCAACGGCTACATCTGCCAGGGCTTCAACCCGGTGGGCAGCTTCCCGAACAAGAAGAAGATCGTCGACGGCCTCAGCAAGCTGAAGTTCCTGGTCATCATCGACCCGCTCAACACCGAGACCGCCGAGTTCTGGAAGAACCACGGCGAGCACCACGACGTGAAGAGCGAGGACATCAAGACGACGGTCTTCCGCTTCCCCAGCACCTGCTTCGCGGAGGAAGACGGCTCGCTGACGAACTCCGGCCGCTGGCTGCAGTGGCACTGGAAGGGCGCCGAGCCCCCGGGCGAGGCCAAGGGCGACCCGGAGATCGTCGCCGAGCTGTTCACGCGCATGCGGGCGCTGTACGCGAAGGAGGGCGGCGCCTTCCCCGACCCCATCGTCAATCTCAGCTGGCCCTACCTGCAGCCAACCAACCCCTCGGCCGAAGAGCTGGCCAAGGAGTACAACGGCAAGGCGCTGGCCGACGTGACCGACCCCAAGGACCCGACCAAGGTCCTGGCCAAGGCGGGCGAGCAGCTCAGCGGCTTCGGCTTGCTGCGCGACGACGGCAGCACGTCCTCCGGCTGCTGGATCTACGCCGGCGCCTGGACACAGGCCGGCAACCAGATGGCCCGCCGCGACAACAGCGACCCGTACGGCATCGGCCAGACGCTGAACTGGGCCTGGGCCTGGCCGGCCAACCGCCGCGTGCTCTACAACGCGGCGTCCTGCGACACCAACGGCAAGCCCTGGAACGGCAAGCGCAAGCTGGTGGCCTGGAACGGCGAGAAATGGGGCGGCTCTGACGTACCCGACATCCGCCCCGACGCCAACCCGACGGACGCGGACGCGGTACGGCCCTTCATCATGACGTCTGAGGGCGTGGCCCGGCTGTTCGCGCCCAGCGGCATGGTGGACGGCCCGCTGCCCGAGCACTACGAGCCCTTCGAGTCACCGCTGGCCGTCAACCCCATGCACCCGAACAATGCCAAGGCGAAGAGCAATCCGGCCGCGCGCGTGTTCAAGGGTGACCTGGAGGCCTTCGGCAAGCCCAAGGACTTCCCGTACGTCGCTACCAGCTACCGGCTGACCGAGCACTTCCACTACTGGACAAAGAACGTGCTCACGTCGGCGGTGGTTCAGCCGCAGCAGTTCGTCGAGATCGGCGAGGAACTGGCCAAGGAGAAGGGCATTGCGAACGGCGACTGGGTCAAGGTGAGCAGCAACCGCGGCTTCATCAAGGCCGTGGCCGTCGTGACCAAGCGCATCGCGTCGCTGGACGTGGACGGCAAGCGCGTGCACACGGTCGGCCTGCCCAACCACTGGGGCTTTGTCGGCGTGGCCAAGCCGGGCTATCTCGTGAACACACTGACCCCCTTCGTGGGCGACGCCAACACGCAGACCCCCGAGTTCAAGAGCTTCACCGTGAACCTTGAGAAGGCTTGACCATGTCCTCACTCCAATCCCTCGACATCGCCAAGCGCTCGGCCACCACCACCCAGCCGCCCGAGGCGCGTCGGCACGTCGCCGAGGTCGCCAAGCTCATCGACGTGTCCTCCTGCATCGGCTGCAAGGCCTGTCAGGTGGCCTGCATGCAGTGGAACGACTTGCGTGACGAAGTCGGCGAGAACCACGGCACCTACGACAACCCGCGCGACCTGACGCCACAGAGCTGGACGGTCATGCGCTACTCTGAGGTGGAGGTGGAGCAGGGCAAGCTGGAATGGCTGATCCGCAAGGACGGCTGCATGCACTGCGAGGACCCGGGCTGCCTGAAGAGCTGCCCGGCCCCCGGCGCCATCGTCAAATACACGAACGGCATCGTGGACTTCATCTCCGAGCACTGCGTCGGCTGCGGCAACTGCGTGACGGGCTGCCCCTTCGACGTGCCACGGCTGAGCAAGGTTGACAACAAGGCCTACAAGTGCAGCCTGTGCTCCGACCGCGTCGGCGTGGGCCTGGAGCCGGCCTGCGCCAAAGCCTGCCCGACGGGCGCGATCCGCTTCGGCACCAAGGAGGACATGCTCGACTACGGCGCCGAGCGCGTGACCGATCTGAAGGACCGCGGCTATGCCAACGCGGGCGTGTACGACCCGCCCGGCGTGGGCGGCACGCACGTCGTCTACGTGCTGCAGCATGCCGACAAGCCCGAGCTCTATCACGGCCTGCCCGCCGAGCCCAAGATCAGCCCACTGGTCTCGCTTTGGAAGGGCGCGGCCAAGCCGCTGGCTGTGGCGGCCATGATCGGCGCGGCCATTGCCGGTTTCTTCCACTACACCCGCGTCGGCCCTGTCGAGGACCCGGACGATCCCAAGTCGGATCGCAACCTCGCCCGCGACGACGCTGACCATCCCACCGCCTGAAGGGAGCCCACCATGGCCACCCGCTTTCTGCTGCGCTACAGCGCGAGCGAGCGCACCAACCACTGGTTGATCGTGCTCTTCTTCCTGGGGGCCGGGCTTTCGGGCCTGGCCTTCTTCCACCCCAGCTTGTTCTTCCTGAGCGGGTTGTTCGGCGGCGGCACCTGGGCCCGCATCCTGCACCCCTTCATGGGCGTGCTGATGGCGGCCAGCTTCATCGGCATGTTCGTGCGGCTGTGGCGTCACAACGTGCTCAACGAGGCCGACCGCGAGTGGGTCGCGCACAGCGCCGACATGCTGCGCGGCGACAAGGCGAGCATGCCGCCGGTGGGCCGCTACAACGCTGGCCAGAAGGGCATCTTCTGGGTCATGGCGCTGAGCCTGCTGGTGCTGGTGGTGACGGGCTTCATGTTCTGGCAGCCCTGGTTCGCCAATGCCTTCCCCATCCTGCTGCGGCGCATCGCCGTGCTGCTGCACGCGGCCTCGGCCACGGCGTTGATTTTCAGCGTCATCATCCACATTTACGCCGCGATCTGGGTCAAGGGCACCATCCGCGCGATGACGCGCGGCACGGTCACCGAAGGCTGGGCGCGTCAGAATCACGCACTGTGGCACCGCGAGATGACCGGTAAGCAATGACCGCCAGCCCCCAGAAGATCCTCAGTCCCGAAGAGATCGCTGTTCGCGCGGGCGAGCAGGTCAGCTTCCTGCACCTGTCTGAACCGGGCGTGTTCGCCGAGCGCGCGCTGCGCCTGCGCACGCTGGCCGAGGGCCATGCAATGGGCGACTTCCTGCGCTTCATCGCCGAGCTGGCCGACGCCCAGCACAGCGCGCTGGTCGCCGGCGTCCCCGTGCCGCTGCCCACTGCGGAACAGATCGAAGCCGCCGCCCGCGATGGGCTGCCGTTGCTGCCGGCCGACCGCTGGCCGCGCGGTGCGGTGTGGCGCGAGTCGCTGCGCACGCTGCTGGCTGATCTGGCCCGTCACCTCGCCGACGGCCCGGCCAGGTCGGCGGCGCTGCAACTCGCCGCCGCCAGCGACGACCACCTGGACACCCAGGCCGGCCGCCTGCTGTCCGGTGCCATGTTCGGGCTGGACCTCGCCACCGCGCCACTCATCGCAGCCGGCCTGCAGCTGCATTTCGTGCGGCTCGTGCGGCAGACGGCTGCCGCTCATGCCGACGGCCCCGTCGCGCCGTTCGGCCGCATCGACGACGCGACGTTGTGCCCCTGCTGCGGCTCGCGGCCGGTGGCGTCCATCGAGCGGCTGGGCGCCGACGGCGCGCGCTACCTCGCCTGCGGCCTGTGCGCTACGCAGTGGCACTACGTGCGCGTGAAGTGCACGCACTGCCAAGGCACTAAGGGCATCTCGCTGCAAAGCCTGGTCGCGGCCAACGACGGCGCGGGCACGACGACCGACGCCGTTGTGCAGGCCGAGTGCTGCAGCGAATGCGGCCACTACCTCAAGCTGCTGCACCCTGCGCGCGACAACGGCGCAGAGCCGGTCGCCGACGACCTCGCCACCGTGACGCTTGACCTGCTCGTCAGTGACCCTGAGGAAGGCGGTGGCCTGCAACGCCACGGCGTCAACCTGCTGCTGCTGTTCGGCGACCCTGACGAGTCGCCACCGCCCGGACAGGCCCACTGATGACGGCGCCCGACGAATCCGTGGTCCACGGTTCCAAGGCCCCCGACAAAGCGGCCCCCAAGGAACTGCCAGCGCTCGACAAGCTGCTGCGCGATTGCGCGCCGCTGGTGATCGAGCACGGTCATACGCTGGTCGCGCGCGAGGCGAGGGCGCTGCTGGACGCGCTGCGCAGCCGCGCCGTGGCCGGCGAGCTGCTTCGTGCCGAGCTGAGTGGTCTGGCGCGAACGCTGGCGACCCGCGTGCAGGCGCGCATGCAGCCGGCCATGCGCGCGGTGCTCAACCTGACGGGCACCGTCATCCACACCAACCTCGGCCGCTCGCTGCTGGCCGACGCGGCGTTGCAGCAGGTGCTGGCGCTGACCGGCTCACCCAACAACCTCGAGTTCGACCTCGACACCGGAGGCCGCGGCGACCGTGACGACCTCATCGAAGACCTGCTGTGCGAGCTGACCGGCGCCGAGGCGGCGACCGTCGTTAACAACAACGCCGCCGCCGTGCTGCTGGGCATCGCGGCGCTGGCGCGTGGGCGGGAAGCCATCGTGTCGCGCGGCGAGCTGGTGGAGATCGGCGGCGCCTTCCGCATGCCGGACGTGATGAGCGCGGCCGGCGCCACGCTCGTGGAGGTGGGCACGACCAACCGCACGCACCCGCGTGACTATGAGCAGGCCCTCACGCCGCGCACCGGCCTCATCGTCAAGGTCCACACCAGCAACTACCAGGTGCAGGGCTTCACGTCGTCGGTGGACGAGGCGACGCTGGCACCCATCGCACGCCGTGCCGGCGTGCCGCTGATGACCGACCTCGGCAGCGGTGCGCTGGTGGACATGGCCGCGCTGGGCCTGCCGGCCGAGCCGATGCCGCAGCAGATGCTGGCCGCCGGCTGCGACGTCGTCACGTTCAGCGGCGACAAGCTGCTGGGCGGCCCGCAGGCTGGTCTCATCGTCGGCAGCCGCGAGGCCGTGGGCCGCATCCGCAAGTTCCCGATGAAGCGCGCGCTGCGGCTGTCCAAGCTGCCGTTCGCCGCGCTGGAGGCCACGCTGCGGCTGTATCTGCGGCCCGAGCGGCTCGTTCAGGACCTGCCCACGCTGCGGCTGCTGACGCGGTCGCAGGCGCAAATCGCCGCGCTGGCCCAGCGACTGCTGCCCGACATGGCCGCCGCCTTGGCGCCGCGCTTCACGGTCGAGACGGTCGTGTTGCAGAGCCAGATCGGCTCCGGCTCGCTGCCGGTCGAGCGCCTGCCGTCCGCAGGCCTGGCCATCAACCCCGTGGATGGCAAAGGCCGCACGCTGGAGGCGCTGGCCATCGCGCTGCGCGGGCTGCCGCGGCCCGTCATCGGACGGCTGAACGAGCAACGCCTTCTGCTGGATCTGCGATGCCTGGAAGAGCCGGCGCTGCTGACCGCGCAACTGCCGGCCTTGAAGGACGCACTCGCATGATCGTCGGCACCGCCGGTCACATCGATCACGGCAAGACCACGCTCGTGCGTGCGCTGACCGGCATCGACACCGACCGCCTGCCCGAGGAAAAGGCGCGTGGAATCAGCATCGAGCTGGGCTATGCCTACCTGGACGTGCCGGGTCATGGCGAGCGCCTGGGATTCATCGACGTGCCCGGCCACGAGAAGCTCGTCCACACGATGCTGGCCGGCGCCAGCGGCATCGACTTCGCGCTGCTGCTCGTCGCAGCCGACGATGGCGTCATGCCGCAGACCCGCGAGCACCTGGCCGTGCTGAGCCTGCTGGGTGTCACGCACGGCGCCGTTGCCATCACTAAGGCCGACCGCGCCGAGCCCGGCCGCATCGAGGCGCTGACGGCTGAGGTGCGCGCGTTGCTCGCCGGCACGGGGCTGGACGCCTCGCCCATCCTCGTCGTTTCGGCGCATGCCGGGCATGGGGTCGATGAGCTGCGTGAGCTGCTGTTCGACGCCGCGCGTCATTTGCCTTCGCGCCATGTCCACGGCCTCGCGCCGCGGCTTGCGGTGGACCGCGCCTTCACGCTCGACGGTGTCGGTACCGTCGTCACCGGCACTCTTCATGCCGGCGAGATCGCTGTGGGCGACGAGCTGGTGTTGTCAGGGCGCCCCGCCCGTGTGCGCAGTCTGCACGCGCAGAACCGCGTCGTTGAGCGTGCTCATGCCGGTCAACGCAGTGCCGTCGCGCTGGCGGGTATTGCCAAGGACGAGGTAGCCCGCGGCGCCTGGCTGACGGCGCCTCATGTGGCGCTGGCCACGGACCGATTCGACGCCCGCCTGCGCCTGTGGGCGGGCGAGGCCAAGCCGCTGCGCTCGGGCACGCGGGTGCACCTGCACCTCGGCGCCCAGAGCACCACGGCCAGCGTGGCGGTGCTGGATGGCGAGCAGATCGAGCCCGGCGATTCGGGCCGCGTCCAGCTGGTCTGCCACGCTCCCGTGGGCGCCTGGCGCGGTGACCGTCTCGTGCTGCGCGATGCCGGCGCCACGCGCACGCTGGCCGGCGGCCTTGTGCTGGACCCGTTCGCGCCGGCGCGCTACCGCCGCACGCCGGAACGCCTGGACGAGCTGGCCGCCTGCGAGCTGCCTACTGCCGCGCGCCGCCGCGAGCGCCTGCTGGGCCTGTGCCGGCTGGGGCTGGATCTGGCTCGCTTCGCGCAGGCCGAGGGGCTGACCGAGCCGCTGCAGGGCTGGGCGCTGGGCGAGGCCGCCAGCGCTGCGCTGGCCGAACGGCTGCTGGCCGCGCTGGCCGAGTTCCACGCCAGGTCGCCGGACGAACTCGGGCCCGATGCAGCCCGGCTGCGCCGCCTTGTCGCGCCCCGCATGGCCGAGCCGCTGTGGCGCGACGTGCTGGGCGATCTGCGCGCCACCGGCCGCGTCGCCGTGCGCGGCGCCTTCGTGCACCTGCCGGAGCACGGCGTGCAGCTGTCCGCCGTGGAGCAACGCATTGCGCAGAAGGTGGCGCCGCGCCTGGCCGAGGCCGGCGCCGAGGGCGCCTGGGCACGCGACCTCGCCAAGGACTGCGGCGAGCCCGAGCCGCTGATGCGCGCCACGCTGGCCCGTCTCGCGCGCCAGGGCGAGCTGCACCAGGTCGTGAAGGACCTGTACTGCGACACTGCGACGATGACGCGGCTGGCTGGCCTCGCGCGCGCCATCCACGTCGAGCACGGCAATGTGACGGCGGCTGCGTTCCGCGACGCCACGGGTCTGGGCCGCAAGCGCGCTATCCAACATCTGGAACACTTCGACCGCGTCGGCCTGTTGCGCCGCGTCGGCGACGAACACCGGCTGCGCACCGACAGTGCGCTCTTCGCGGGGCCGGCCGCATGAACACCCTGGAGGGGCAACGACACCGGTGTGTCGGCCGGGCTTCAAACCCGGTGGGTGATGCCACGCATTGCCGGGTGGGTTCGACTCCCACGCCCCTCCGCCACTGGCATGGGCTCGCCTGCTGCACGGGCTCATCTCGGCCCAGTGCTCCTCGCCGTATCAGAGTACGGCTGCGGTGCTCGAACCGACCTGAGCCCGCTCGCGACGGCGATCCCACGCTTGTGGCCGGCCGTTCTTGGCGTCGACTGAATGCCCAACCCGTCAGGCACATGCAGCGCCTGGCACGCGCTGCAACACCACCTCGCCCTTCAACTGGAGACCCACGATGACTCCCTTCCCCCGTTTCGTCGCCCGTGTGGCGCGCGGCCTGTTGGCCATGCTGGCGTTCGCCGGTGCCGCAGCGCACGCGCAGCAGCAGGTGCTGCGCGTGACCGCGATACCCGACGAGTCGCCGACCGAGCTGGCGCGCAAGTTCGCGCCGCTGGGCCAGTACCTGGAAAGCAAGCTCGGCATGAAGGTCGAGTGGACGCCGGTGACGGACTACGCCGCTGCGGTGGAGACCGTCGTCAACAAGAAGATCGACCTGGCCTGGTTCGGCGGCTTCACGTTCGTGCAGGCCAGCGTGCGCAGCAACGGCAAGATCGTGCCGCTGGTGCAGCGCGAGGAGGATGAGAAGTTCCGCTCCGTCTTCATCACCGACGCCAAGAGCGGCATCCACAAGCTCGAAGACCTCAAGGGCAAGACGCTGTCCTTCGGCTCGCAGAGCAGCACCTCGGGCCACCTGATGCCGCGTAGCTACCTGCTGGCTGCCAAGATCAACCCCGACGTGGACCTCAAGCGCGTGGCCTTCAGCGGCGCGCATGACGCGACCATCGCCGCCGTGGCCAGCGGCAAGGTCGACGCCGGCGCGCTGAACATCTCGGTCTGGGAGAAGTTCGTCGCCGACAAGAAGGTGGATACGAACCAGGTCAAGGTCTTCTATACGACGCCTGCCTACTTCGACTACAACTGGTCCGTCCATGCCGACATGCCGCAGGCGCTGCAGGACAAGATCAAGGCCGCCTTCCTGGCGCTGGACCCGAACACGCCGCAAGGCAAGGAGATCCTGGGCCTGCAGCGCGCGACGAAATTCATCCCGACCAAGCCCGAGAACTACACCGGCATCAAGGCCGCTGCCGAGAACGCTGGCCTGCTGAAGTGATCGCACTCGACGGCATCGATGCCGCGGCGCTGGGTGGAACGATGCCCGTGCTGCGCGGCGTGGGCCTTGCGCTCGCCGCGGGTGAGCAAGTCGCCTTGATTGGTGCGTCGGGCGCCGGCAAGACAACGTTGCTCAGTGCGCTGGCATTGATGCAGGCGCCGCTGGCCGGCCGCCTCCAGCTCGACGGACGCGATCCGTGGGCGCTGCAGCGCCGCGAGCGCCAGCGGCTGCGCGCCACGCTGGCACTGGCGCCGCAGCAACCGCCGCTGCCGCCGCGCCAGCGCGTGGCCGTCGCGGTGCTGGCGGCGCGGCTGCCGGGCATGTCGCTGGCCCGCAGCCTGCGCACTCTGTGGAGCCCGCCCGATGCGCCGCTGGCCCAGGCCGCGTTGGAGCAGCTGGACCTGCCCGACAAGCTGTGGCTGCGCGTGGACCGCCTGTCTGGCGGAGAACGCCAGCGCGTGGGCCTGGCGCGGCTGCTGGTGTCCGAGGCGCGGCTGTGGTTGGCCGACGAGCCGCTGGCCGCGCTGGACCCGACGCGCGCCGAACGGGCGCTTGCGGCACTGCAGCGCAACGCGCAGGAACGGGGTGCGGCCTTGGTCTGCAGCCTGCATCAGGTGGACCTGGCGCTGAAGCATTTCCCCCGCGTCATCGCGCTGCGGGCGGGGCGCGTCGTCTACGACGGCGCGCCGACCGGCATCGACGGCGACCTGCTGGACGAGCTCTACCGCAGCCAGCACGATGCGCCACCCGAGGTGGCGCCGCTGCCGCAGCCCGTCCCTCTGCCCCAGGCCATGTGCAGGTGATGAGTCCACCCCCGACCGGCTTCGCCGGCCCCCTCGAAGGGGCGCTGCTGGTGGGCAGGCAAAGCCGGATCCCCGGCAGCCGCTCGATGGTCCGCGCTGCGCCTCGCGCTCCACTGTTCGTGCGGTGCCAGGCATGAACGCAATGCAAGATCCGGCGCGTGCACGGCGCACACTAGCCTTGCTGGTCGCCCTCGTGCTGGCTTGGCCGATGCTCGTGCTGGCCGAGTTCAAGCCGTGGACGCTGTTCGACGAGCGTGCGCTGCAGGTGACGGGTCGCTACCTTGCGCAATTCTTCCCGCCGCGCATGGACGCCGGCTTCCTGGCCGAGCTTGCGCACGAGACCTGGCGCACGGTGGCCATTGCCACGGCCGGTATGGCACTGGCGCTGGTCATCGCGGTGCCGGCGGCGCTGGTGGCCACGTCGCGTCTGTCGGCCAGCACGCTGGAAGGCCGGCCGGGCCCGGCGCGCTGGCTGCGCCGCGCGGTACGCGCCGTGCTGGTGGGTCTGCGGTCCATCCCCGAGCTGGTCTGGGCGCTGGTGTTCGTGCGCGTCGTGGGCCTCGGGCCGACGTCCGGCGTGCTGGCCATCGCCATAGCCTACGGCGGCATGCTCGGCAAGGTCTACGCCGAGATTCTCGAAAGCGCCGACCCCGCGCCCACGCAAGCCCTGCTGCGCGGCGGCAGCAGTCGGCTGCAGGCCCTGCTGTTCGGCGCGCTGCCCAGCTGCCTGCCCGAGCTGTTGAGCTACACGGTCTACCGCTGGGAGTGCGCGGTGCGCTCGTCTGTCGTGCTGGGCTTCGTCGGCGCCGGCGGGCTGGGGCAGCTGCTGGACAGTGCGTCCAAGATGTTCTCGGGCTCCGAGGTGAGTTCCATCCTGCTGGTGTTCATCGCGCTCGTGATGGCCAGCGACGCGTTCAGCCGCTGGCTGCGTAACCAGCTGGACGTCGCGCCCGCGCAGGCCGGCGCGGCCTCACCGGCCTCATGGCCGCGCTTCAGCAGCGTCGCGGTCGGGCTCGGCCTGCTCGCATTGGTGGCGTGCAGCTTCGTCTCGCTGGACTTGCAATGGGCTGCCTTCCTCGGCCCCGATGCTCTAGGCGGCATGGGCCGCTTCGTCGCCAGCTTCTTCCCGCCCGAGATGGCGCCGCCCTTCCTGGCCAAGACCGGCTGGGCGCTGTTGGAGACGCTGGCGATGTCGGCGCTGGGCACGGCGCTGGCCGTCCTGGGCGGCCTGCTGCTGGCCTTGCCAGCGGCGGGCACCGGCGTGGCCCGTGAAGCCGCGCGCTTCGTGCTCAACGTGCTGCGCAGCGTGCCGGAGCTCGTGTGGGCCGTGCAGCTGCTGATCCTCGCCGGCCTGGGACCGCTGCCCGGCACGCTGGCGCTGGCGCTGCACACCAGCGGCGTGCTGGGCCGGCTGTTCGCTGAGGCCTTCGAAAACGCACCGTCCGACGCGGCCCTGGCGCTGCGCCAGCGCGGCCTCCGCGCGGCCCGTGTGTGGCTCTTCGCCACCCTGCCGCAGACGCTGCCGCAGCTGGCCAGCTATACGCTCTACCGCTGGGAGAACAACATTCGCGCGGCGAGCATCATGGGCGTCGTCGGCGCCGGTGGACTGGGCCAGATGCTGAGCTACCACCTGGGCCTGTTCCAGATGCACGAGGCCTGCACGGTGCTGATCGCCATGGTGGCGCTGGTGGCGCTGGTGGATGCACTGTCTTGGCGCTTGCGGCGCCACCTCACGCAATGACGATGACGATCGATGCCTTGCTGACGCGCTACTCCGTCGGCCCCAAATACCTCGCCGAGCCCGGGCCCGACGATGCGCAACTCGCGCTGATGGCGCAGGCCGCGCTGCGTGCGCCGGACCACGCCGAATTGGTGCCTTATCGCTTCAAGGTGGTGCGTGGCGATGCCAAGGCGCAAATGGCAGAGCTGTTCGCCAGTGCCGCGCGCGCGGCCGGCAAGGGCGAGGAGGGCGCCGCGCTGGACGCCGAGCGTGCACTGAAGCCACCCGTGACGGTGGCCGTCGTCGCTCGCATCGACCTGGGCCACCCACAGGTGCCGGCCCATGAACAGTGGGCGGCCGTCGGTGGGGCCATCGCGCAGTTCATGACGGCCGCGCATGCGCTGGGCTTCGGCGGCAAGATGCTGAGCGGCGCCAAGGTGCGCAACCCGGTGATCGCCGCGGCGTTCTGCGGGCCTGGCGAAACGCTGCTGGGCTGGATAGCGCTGGGCACGCCGGCCAAGCGCCCCTCAGGGCCAGCCCGCAAGCCGGCGGTGGCCGAGGTGATGGAAGATTGGCATTCGCCTTGCAAGCCTTGACCCTATTGCACGCCGCTTGGCCGCGCCTTGAAGCCGCCCGGGCCCACTGAAAATAATCGAGCACAGCGACATGGAACTGACACCACGTGAGAAGGACAAGCTGCTGCTCTTCACGGCAGCCTTGTTGGCCGAACGCCGCAAGGCGCGGGGCCTGAAGCTCAACTACCCCGAGGCCGTCGCCCTCATCAGCGCCGCCATCCTCGAAGGCGCGCGCGACGGCAAGACCGTCGCCGAGCTGATGAGCGACGGCCGCATGGTGCTTACGCGCGACGACGTCATGGACGGCATCGCCGAGATGATCCCGGAGATCCAGGTTGAAGCCACCTTCCCCGATGGCACCAAGCTCGTCACCGTCCACCAACCGATTGTCTAGATCAGCCCGTCCCGACTGCGCCGGCCCCCTCAAGGGGGGCGCTGTCGACGGCCCGGCGAAGCCGGTTGCATGGCAGCCGCTCAGTCGAACCCCACCACGCCACGAGGTCCCCGTATGCGAAGCGTTCTCCTCCTTGCCCTAGTCGCCGCTCCGGCGTTCGCCCACGACGGCCACGGCGCCCCGGCGGCGCACCTGCACGGCTGGGACGGTGCCGGTCTGTCGGCGCTGGCGGCCATTGCCGGTGTGGCCGTCTGGTGGTTCAGCAAGGGCCGCAAGTGATGATCCCGGGTGAACTCATCACGGCTGAGGGCGAGCACGAGCTCAACCCCGGCCGTCGAACGCTGACCCTCAAGGTCGCCAACGCCGGCACGCGGCCCATCCAGGTGGGCTCGCACTACCACTTCGCCGAGACGAACGCGGCGCTGAGCTTCGACCGTGACGCTGCCCGCGGCATGCGCCTGAACATCTGCAGCGGTACGGCCGTGCGCTTCGAGCCCGGGCAGACGCGCACCGTCGAGCTGGTCGATTTGGCCGGTGACCGCCAGGTCTACGGCTTCCGCGGCCTCGTGCAAGGCAAGCTATGAAAATTTCCCGTCGCGCCTATGCCGAGATGCTCGGCCCCACCGTCGGCGACAAGCTGCGCCTGGCAGATACAGCCCTCGTCATCGAGATCGAAAAAGACTTCACGCTGGCCGCGGGCGGCTACGGCGAGGAGGTGAAATTCGGTGGCGGCAAGACCGTACGCGATGGCATGGGCCAGTCCCAGCGCCCGAATGGCCCGGGCGCCGCTGACGCGGTAGACACCGTCATCACCAACGCCGTCATCGTCGACCACTGGGGCATCGTCAAGGCCGACATCGGCCTGCGCGGCTGCCGCATCGCCGCCATCGGCAAGGCCGGCAACCCCGACGTGCAACCGGGCGTGAACATCGTCATCGGCCCCGGCACCGAAATCATCGCGGGCGAGGGCTTCATCGTGACGCCCGGCGCCATCGATACGCACATCCACTTCATCTGCCCGCAGCAGATCGAAGAGGCGCTGATGAGCGGCGTGACGACGATGATCGGCGGCGGAACCGGCCCCGCTACCGGCACGCTGGCCACCACCTGCACGCCCGGCCCGAGCCACATTGCGACGATGCTGAAGGCGGCCGACGCCTTTCCGATGAACCTCGGCTTCATGGGCAAGGGCAACGCCAGCTTGCCGTCGGCTCTGATGCAGCAGATCGACGCCGGCGCCATCGGCCTGAAGCTGCATGAGGACTGGGGCACGACGCCGGCGGCCATCGACAACTGCCTCAGCGTGGCTGAGCTGACCGACACGCAGGTCGCCATCCATACCGACACGCTCAACGAGAGCGGCTTCGTGGAGGACACGATCGCCGCCTTCAAGGGCCGCACCATCCACAGCTTCCACACCGAAGGCGCTGGCGGCGGCCATGCGCCGGACATCATGAAGGTGGTGGGCGAAGCGAACGTGCTGCCCAGTTCTACCAACCCTACGCGGCCGTTCACCGTCAACACGCTGGACGAGCACCTCGACATGCTGATGGTGTGCCACCACCTGGACGCCGGCATCGCCGAGGACCTGGCCTTCGCCGAAAGCCGCATCCGCCGCGAGACCATCGCTGCTGAAGACATCCTGCACGACCTGGGTGCCATCAGCATGTTCTCGTCCGACTCGCAGGCCATGGGCCGCGTGGGTGAAGTGAGCCTGCGTTGCTGGCAGACCGCACACAAGATGAAGGTGCAGCGCGGTGCGCTGCCCGGCGACGGCGCCGGCAACGACAACGCCCGCGTGAAGCGCTACCTCGCCAAGCTCGCCATCAACCCCGCGCTGGCCCACGGCATCAGCCACGAGGTCGGCAGCATCGAGGTCGGCAAGTGGGCCGACCTCGTTTTGTGGAAGCCCGCCTTCTTCGGCGTGAAGCCGTCGCTCATCCTCAAGGGCGGCTTCATCGCTGCCGCTGCGATGGGCGACGCGAATGCGTCCATCCCCACGCCGCAGCCGGTGCACTACCGGCCGATGTTCGGGGCCTTCGGCGGCGCGCTGTCACAGGGCTCGCTGACCTTTGTCAGCCAGTCCGGCAAGGCGCACGCCGAGAAGCTTGGCCTGACCAAGACGCTGGTGCCGGTGCACGGCTGCCGCTCGGTCAAGAAGGCCGACATGGTGCACAACAACTACCTGCCGACGATGGAGATCGACGCGCAGACGTACGAGGTGAGGGCGGACGGCGTGCTGCTGACCTGCGAGCCGGCGAAGGAGTTGCCGATGGCGCAGAGGTATTTCTTGTTCTAGCGGCGCCACCTGGCTGCACTTGATGAGGCGCCTTCGTAGGAAGCGTCAACGCTGGCTGGTCGCGAGCCGGAGTGGGGCAGTGGACCAGCTCATTCTGGTTAGCGATAACTCCGTGCCTCGATAGACGCGTTGCTGGACTACGTCAGCTGCTGGCGAGGCGGGGTGTTCAGCGCCAGCGCCAAGCCCGCTACCTCCAATACCGGCGTTCCTGGGCACCGTATCGCCCGTCAGCCAGCGTGATGGTCCACCGCGTTCTCGACCATGAACATGGTGCCGTGCACATCGACAGGGGCGTTCGGAAGCATTGGAAGGCCCGTGGTCGGGTTGACATGGCCAAGCGGGTACTCGTCGAAGACAGTGGACGCCGGATCGAAGCCAGGCACTTCGATCTGGGCATGCCGCACCAAAGAGTCCAGCGTCATTGCCGTCGGCAGCACGCCGGCCGCTACCGCAGAGCTGATCTCCGAATCGCCGATCGCCTTGGCAGAACGCGTCACCTTCGTCCAGTCCATGACCTGAACTAAGCCGCTATGAGCTGCCGTCACAAGGTCGGCACGGCTGTTGATGGTCGCCGTCTCGCCCCACGACACCTGCGGCGGATTGTTTATGGGGAAGATGCCCTGCTGAGCCATTCGCATCAGCGTCCGGTTCACATCCGCGGCAATTTCGTCCAGCTCAACCGCGGTGCCGCCTGCGAAGAGGTAGATCTCGTGATCCAGGCCCGCCCAGTGTTGGTACTCGCTCCGAAGCTTTCCGAATAGGCCGAGGTAGCCTCTGCGAAAACGAATCACGGCCATGTGCGTGCCGATGATGCCGGGGCTCGAACTGGTCACCGCCTTGGCGAACACTTTCGCCAGCTTCTTTGGCGAAAGGAAGTAGCTGTTGCCGCTCCGCGCCCCCATCTCGTCAAGCCTGGTGTCGAAGCGCGTGCGATGTGATGCGTTGCCGAAGTGGAGGTACAACTGGTGCCGGCCAGGACCGAAGCGCAGGTTGGCGAGTTGCTTCGCGAAATTGGTTGGCGCCTCGGCCGGAGCGTTGGAATACAGGACGGTCGGCGCGGGGATAAGAGCGCTAAATGGCGCCAAGGCCACGGCAACAAGGCGCCGGATGAAGAACCAGACGATCTTGCTTCCGAACCACAAGACCAGTGCGCCGACCCCCAGCGCGGCCAGCAACATCAACACATTGGACTCCTGTTGCGCCGACTGTGCTGCTGAAGCGGCTACGGGCGCCGATGCTGCAGGTGCTGAACTGGCGGCCTTCTTCGCGAGCGCGAGGCCAGGGGTGAACAGGAAGAGAGCCGCGAGCGGGAGAAGGGGAATTTTCAAGCTGGGGGGCATCGGGTATCGGGATGTTTGCGAATTCAGGCTTCGGCTATTGCCAGCTCGCCAGCCTGAGAGCCGGTAGTGTCAGGGGCACGCAGGCTCGGGGTTAGGTTGGTAATCTGGCGTCTGGCGCCAATCCGTCACGCTTTCAGCCGTGATCCGCATGCAGGAGTCACCGACACAGGTGACGGGCGTCTTCGGCTGAAGCGATGCCGTCTCTACCCCTCGGATCACTCGCATGGAGCCCGTAGGTTGAGATGAGCGTGCTAACCCCAACTTATGGCCTGCGAGCCAGTAGTGTCTGGTGCATGCGGTATTGCAGTTAGGCCTCTAGCGCGGCGCGCTGTGCCAAGCCGTCACGCTCCGGCGCATTTGAGGTGGTGTCCAGATAACCCCTTGCTTCAGGCCGTGGTGGCCATTCGGCATCCGGATACTTGTTCTCCGTGTACCGCTCGGATTCCGAGCGAGATCGGGGACTCAAATTCAAGAAGTGGGCCGACCTCGTTTTGTGGAAGCTCGCCTTCTTCGGCGTGAAGCCGTCGCTCATCCTCAAGGGCGGCTTCATCGCTACCGCTGCGATGGGCGACGCGAATGCGTCCATCCCTACGCCGCAGCCGGTGCACTACCGGCCGATGTTCGGGGCCTTCGGCGGCGCGCTGTCACAGGGCTGGCTGACCTTTGTCAGCCAGCCCGGCAAGGCGCACGCCAAGAAGCTTGGCCTGACCAAGACCCTGGTGGCGGTGCACGGCTGCCGCTCGGTCAAGAAGGCCGACATGGTGCACAACAACTACCTGCCGACGATGGAGATCGACGCGCAGACGTACGAGGTGAGGGCGGACGGCGTGCTGCTGACCTGCAAGCCGGCGAAGGAGTTGCCGATGGCGTAGAGGATTCGCGTTCTGAGTGCGGCCTTTGGCGGTGCTTGCTGGGACGGTTGCGCAGGCGGCAGCAGCAGCCGGCGACTGGTCGCAAGCAGGGGTGCAGCACTAGGCCAGCCCTTGCCCGCCAGCTCTCAGCGCCGGGCGCCGGTGGGCGTGATTCACGACGACATCGGGCGCCGGTGGCGACGCGGGACGTACAGCGCCAGCGCCAAGCCCAGGCCTGCCAATCCCAGCGTTGCGGGCTCGGGCACCGTGCCATCGCCTCCCGAGACCGGGATCAGGACGGGCTCTGCCGTGAAATTGAGCGAGATGGAACCGGGCGGGTCCGACACGGTCAGAAATCCGCCCGTAATGTTCCGGAATGCAACGCCGAAGGGGCTGCCGGGCGTGGGGTTCGAAACGGCTTCACCTGACTCCAGCGCGATGCCGCTGCCGGTATCGAGGCAGTTCAGCGTGGCGCCGCACACGCTGAGTAGCAGCCCAGCGCCGGGAATCGCCGACGGAATTTCTTCAAAGATCAGCGCCATGTCGTGGCTGCCACTCGTGCCGGGATAGTCGGTGGTGCGGATGTCCAGGGTCGTCAATCGCTTGCCGCCATACACGAGCAGTGGGTTGAGCGTCGCCACGGAATTGGTCGTGTCGTAGACGAAGTCGGCGAAATTGAAGCCGCCGTTCGTACCGGCCGTGACCTCGAAGCTCCAACCGGCCAGGCCAGTGCCCGTGGCGTTAAGCGTCATGGATCCGCCCAGCGTGCCACCGCCCTGCAGCGGCAGCGGTTGGAGCGCCCCAACAGGCGCCGGGTTCGCGACTGCTGTCACAGGCACGAGAGCCTGTGCAGTCAATACGCTTGCTATGAAGGTCAGCGTCCTGGCTGCTTTGCAAATTCGCATCATGCGCTCCTTGATATTGACTTGAGTCAGACCTTGGCGAATGCCAGCCCTGACTGCTCCATTCGCACACCTTGCGCCGGATACGTCAGTTAGAACATCCACGAGCGCAGGCTATCCATTGCACGCTGCCTTGGCTGTCCCGCCTTCACGGCATACGTTTCTAGGGGTGAGGAGCCTTCTGAACGCGGGTTGCCGCCATGACGTGGCGACCATTCGGCAGCCGGAGACTCGTTCTCCGTGTGTCGCTCGGGGGCCGGGCGAGGTCGGGGACTCAATCCGAAGTCCAGCGTCGCCTTGTCAGCCCGCCAGGCCGGCCCCGACGCTTCGCGCGCAGCGGGTGTTCCTTTTAAGCGTGGTGCAGCAGGTTGTAGCCCATGCCCGACAGGGCCACACCGATGCCCACGAGCAGCGGCAACAGTACGCCGGCGAGGCCGCCCCACGTTGCGGCTTGCGGTCGCCGCAGCGTGAACAGGTCGTAGCTCATCGCAGCGCCCATCAACAGCAGCATGCCTACGACGGCGAAGGCCGGTGCGATGGCCAGGCCCAGCTTTCCGAAGACGGGCCAGAAGGCGAAGCGCGCAAAGGCCGGCCCGACGATGGCGACGGATGCGAACAGCATCAGGCGCCGGTGCGTGGCCAGGCGGCGGCGGTAGGCGACCGCAAGCACCACCAGCGCGAGGAACGACAGCAGGCTCATGTAATTGGCCCAGATGAACATGTTTTCGGGGTCCTCCGCTGACGTGAGCTGCAGCGCGAGTGCCGTGTTCACCCAGGCCCCGCTGGCGATGACGCCTGCGACGATCGGCATGGCCAGCCAAGCCAGTTGACGGTGAGGAGCGCGACGCTGAGAGACCGCCAACCAGGCCTGCACCGTGGTCAGCAGGAACCACAGCGTCAGCACCGCTCCGTGCAGCATGAGCGGCTCGGTAAGCGGCGAGGCGGTGAACAACGGGCGTGCGTAGAAGCTGCGCGCAAAGCCGAACAGCACGATCAACAACATGAGGCCGTGCCCCAGGAGAAATGCCCGGTTCTCTCGCTGAAGCTGGCTGCTGTTCATGGCCTCTCCGGTGGTCAGGAGGGCCACGTTAGTCGACGCCTGCGTCAGGCGCAATCGGCCGGCGTGCGCGCGCACGGCTCTGCACGCGCAGCGCCGCGCCAGGTCAGCGCATCACGACCAGCTGAACCCGCCGGTTGATGCTGCGGCCTTCTCGGGTGTTGTTGTCGGCCAGCGGCGCCGTCTCGCCATAGCTGATGGTGGCCATGCGCGCCAGCGGCACGCCGGCGCGGGCCAGGTGCATGCGCACGGCTTCGGCGCGCTTGAGGCCCAGCTGCTGGTTCAGCGAGTCGCTGCCGGTCGAGTCCGTGTGACCCTGGATCTCGATGAACACCGGCTGGTTGTCGGCCTTGAGCTTGGCGACGAGCTGATCGAGCTCCTGGCCGCCCTGCTCGGTGAGGGTGGCGCGGCCTGCGCTGAACTTGATCTTGTCGTCGGTCAGCACGGTGCTCATCAACAGCCCGGGCGGCGGCGGCATGTTCTTGGCGGCCTGGGCTCGCACCGCGGCCTCCTGCTCCAACGCCTGGATGCGCCCTTCGCTGCCCTGCAGTCGGCCATTGAGGGACTTGATGCCCTCGTCATGAGCCTGCACACGGCTGCCCAGCCCGTCCACGCTGGTCTGCACCGGCGCGACGGTCTCCTTGACGTACTCCTTGGTAGCACAGGCGCTGAGTAACACGGCGCTGCTGGCAACGATCAGGGGGGCGATTCTCGACATGGGGGGGCTCCTGGGGGGAAGAAACAGCGCCGACTCTAGGCAGTCCTCTCCGTCAGACGTAGCGAGATGTGACCAAAAGCCGCCTCGTTAACGTGCTGCACAAAAGCCTTACGGTTGTGCGCTTTGCACCAGGCGCGTAACAGCCTTCGGCACGCGTGCGCAACGACGGTGCCAGGTGCGCGCTCCAGCGTCCTTGGCCCGCCCCGCCATGGCACCGTCGCGGGCGGGACCACCCGCCCGCAAGCGCCGTTGCGGCTGCGGCTCGAGGCGACAGCCGGGTGAGAGCCGGTGAGAGCCGGCCACCGGAGCAGTCGCTCTCAGGTCTGGTTGGCGGCGTGCGCACGCCGGCGCAGCAGGTGCAGCAGCGGCAGCCCGCCCAGCAGCAGGGCCCAGGAGGTCGGCTCGGGCACGGCGCTGATGGTCAGGCTGGCGGCAGGGCCAGGCAACCAGTTCCAGGCGGCGGGCGCGTTCGCGTCGCCGCGGATGCCCAGGTGCGTGGTGATCACGCCGTCCTCGGGGTCGCGGGCGTTGCCCAGACCGAGCGCACCGAGAAAGCCGTTGGCCTCGTTGTTCTTCTCCGAGCCGGCGTCGTAGCCGTAAAGGTTGATGGTCACGCTGCCCTGGATAGCGGACAAGTCCAGGCCGCTGACGCCGACGAAGCCGTCGTTGGTCCACCCGAGCATGCTGGCAAACGACAGGTAGTGGTGGGCCGCATCGGCTTGCACGCGCACCGTCACGGCGTCCTGCTGCGGCAGCGGCGCCGACAGCGGCGCCGCGACGCTGAGCACGCTGGTGCCAACCAGCGCGTTCACTTCGTTTAGCAGCGCACTGCGGTCGCCACCTTCGGCAATGCGCCAGATCGTCTCAGGTGCGGCCTGGCCGACGGTATAGGCCGTGTAGTCGGCGCTATGGGTGATGAAGACGGGGGGCGACAGCCGCTGGCCCGTCTGTCCGGTCGGTGCGCCGGTGGTGGCAGCATCGCTGGTGAGATTCTTGAACGTGATGTCGTAGGCCGATGCTTGAGCTGCGGCCGGTTGAGACAGCGAAAGCGTGGCGGCCAGCGTCACGCCCAGGGCGGCCAGCCGGTGGGGCGCAGCCTTGGAACGCTGGGGGGCGGGAGTGGTGCGATGGAGGGTGTTCATTCGGGAGATCTCCTGTGGGTTGTTCGCAGGGGCGAGACCCCCGCGTGCTGCAGTCGCCCACGCGCGGCAGCCATTACTCCCTAGCTTGACGGAGACCGCCTGGATGGGGGTGTGCCTGTAAGGTGTGCGGAACAGCAGCGACAAAGGCGCCCCGCGCAGCCCGTTGGTTAGGAGCGCGATGTGGGCTTCTGCGCCCGGGATGCTCGGGTTGCTGTCCCATGGCGCGGAGATACTTCCCGGTCTCATAACGAAACCCTCGATCAGGAGTTTTCATGACACTGCGCCAGTTCGGCCTCTCCCTCCTGTTGAGCGTGACCGCCGCATTGGCGTTCGCACAGCCCGCCAAGTCGCCGGAGGAATTGCTGGAGCGCAGCAAGCAGGCGTTCGCCAGCAAGGATGCCCGTGCCTATCGCTCACTTGTTGTGCTGAGCCGTGAATCAGATTGGCCCGCGGCCGAGGCGGAGTTCCGCCGCAATGCCCAGCAGCCGCTGCGCTCCGCGAAGCTGTTGCCGCTGTCGGCCTACCAGGCGAACTACGACCGGGCCGTGAAGCGTGGCATGAAGACCGGGATGCAGGATCAAGGCTGGGTGGAGCTGGAGTTCGAGCCCGTCACGCAGCCGGGCGGCTTGATCGAAAAGTCCAGCATGGTGCTGATCTTCGGACGCAAGGACGGGGGCTACTTCCTGGGCTCCTAGGACGCCAGTCTGCGGTTGCGCTCGACGCGCACCCAACAAAAAGGGCCTGCATCGCAGACCCGTCGTCATTCAGCGGCGGCACGCCGCCGTGTTCGTCACCAGATGATGACCCGCTTGTCCTCGGGCCGCACCATCGCGTCGCCCGCCTTGCAGCCGTAGGCCTTGGCGAAGGCCGGCATGTTGGACGGGGCGGCATTGGTGCGGAAGCCGGCCGGCGCGTGGGGATCGGTGTTCAGGCGCACCAGCTGGGCCTCGGGGCGGATGGCGCCGGCCCAGACCTTGGCCCAGTTCATGAAGAAGCGCTGGTCGCGGCTCAGGCCGTCCAGTTTGGGGTCGGGCTGGCCGGCCGTTGCCTTGACCATCGCGTCGTAGGCCATGTTGAGGCCGCCGAGGTCGCCGATGTTTTCGCCCAGCGTCAGGCGGCCGTTGGCGTGCTTGTCGGGGAACTGGGGCAGCGGCGCATACTCGTCGGCCTGGACCACGAGCTTGTTGGCGCGTTCCTCGAAGCGCTGGCGGTCCTCTGCCGTCCACCAGTTGGCGTTGTTGCCCTCGCCGTCGAACTGGCTTCCCTGGTCGTCGAAACCGTGGCCGGCCTCGTGGCCTATGACGGCGCCGATGCCGCCGTAGTTGATGGCGTCGTCACCGGTGGCGTAGAAGAAGGGTGGCTGCAGTATGGCGGCGGGGAAGTTGATGGTGTTAGTGGAGGGGCTGTAGTAGGCGTTGACGGTCTGCGGCGTCATGCTCCACTCGTAGCGGTCGGTGGCTTGGCCGATCTTGGCCAGGTTGTAGCGCTGGTTGAAGGCGCGGGCGGCGCGCAGGTTGGCGTAGTGACTGCTGGGCGTGACGGTCAGCCCGCTCCAGTCGCGCCAGGTGTCGGGGTAGCCGATCTTCGGCAGGAAGGTTTGCCACTTGGCGACGGCCTTGGTCTTGGTCTCGGGGCTCATCCAGTCGAGGTTCTCGATGCGGGCTCTTAGCGCGTTGCGCACGTTGTCGACCAGTTGCTGCGCGCGCACCTTTGCGTCGGGCGTGAAGTGCTCCTTCACGTAGAGCTGGCCGAGGGCCTGACCCATGCTGCCGTTGACGGCACCCAGCGCGCGCTTCCAGAGGACTTCCTGCTCGGGCGTGCCGTTGATCGTCTTGCCGTAGAACGCGAAGTTCTCGTCCCGGAATGCCTTGGACAGCGCGGGGGACGCGCTGTCGATGGCATGGAAGGCGAAGTAGGCCTGCCATTGCGCCACCGGCGCTTGCGCCAGCATGGTGTCGAGCGCGGCAAAGAACTTGGGCTGCGACAGCGAGAAGCCGCCGGCGGCCTGGATGCCGGCATCGACCTCCATGACCTTGAAGAACTGGCCCCAGTCCCAGTGCGGGGTGAGCTTGTTGGCCTGCTCGACGGTGACGAAGTGGTACTGGTTCTCGGGCTTGCGCAGCTCCACTCGCAGAAAGGACGCGGCGGCCAGCTGGGTCTCCATCGCCATCACCAAGTTGGCCCGCGGTTGAGCGTCGTCGGCCGGCGTGCCGGTCAGCTCGAACAGCTTGGCGATATGGGCCACGTAGGCAGCGCGCAGCTTGGCGTACTCGTCCTTGCTGTAGTACTCGGGGCCGGGCAGGCCCAGTCCGCCCTGACGGGCAAACGCGATCTGGCGCTTGGCGTTCTTGTAATCGGCGCCGACGCCGAAGCCGAACGCGCGGCCCTCGGCGCGGGCGTGGGCCTGCTGCAGCCAGGTGACGATGTCTGCCCGGGTCGTCAGCGCATCGATGGAGGCGAGGTCCTTGCGGATCGGCTCGTAGCCGGCGCGCTCGATGGCAGCCTCGTCCATCGCGGCACGATAGATCCAGCCGATCTTCTGATCGATGGAGCCGGGCTTGGCGCGGTCGGCATTCTTCCTCGCGTTCTCGACGATGGCGTGCTGCGCGGTCAGGCTCTTCTCGGCCAACTCGTCAAGGCTGCCCCAGCGACTCTTGTCGGCGGGGATGGGGTTGGCCTGGATCCAACGGGTGTTGGCCCAGGCGTTGAAGTCGGTACACGGCGAGCGGCTGTCGTCCACATCGGGCACGAACTCGGGAATGGCGGCGGCGTGGGCGAAGCCGGTGCAGCACAGGGTGGCCGCCAGCGTGATGGAGCGAAGGTTCAAGAACGTACTCCGTACATTGCAGAAAGGCGAATCTTGCACGATGGACGCGTGGTGACCGCCCGCGGGGCAGCTGTGGGGCGTCGTGTCGTTTCGCGCTCCGGCCCGTCCCTGTTCCCGGGGGCTCGGCGCTGAGGTCTTGTTCCTGCACGCGCTCGCGCGCTGCGAACGCGCCACAAAATCGGTGATGTCCTTCATCGACCGTTTCGCCCGCCGACTCGCCGCACTGACGCTGTCCCTGCTGTTGCCACTCGCCGCCGCCGGCGAGGCGGCCCGGCCGCTCTCGGAATTCGCCCATGCGCGCTGGATGGTGGACCAGGGCGCGCCGGCCGACATCTGGACGCTGGCGCTGGCGCCGTCCGGGGCGATGTGGCTCGGCACGGGCCTAGGGCTGTACCGGTTCGACGGCGTGCGCTTCGAGCGCTACCCGCTGCGGGACGGGCAGCGCCTGGCGTCCAACAACATCAATGCATTGCACCTTGAGCCCGACGGCGACATCTGGCTGGGCCTGTTCGCCGGTGGTGCCGTACGGTTGCGGGACGGGTGGGCCACGCCGTTCGGCGAGGCGCAGGGCCTGCCGGGCGGGCGCGTGCTGCGCTTCGCCCGCTGGGGCGATGGCGCACTGTGGGCGGCGGCCGGCGACGGGCTGGCGCGCTTCGACGGGCAGCGCTGGCAGCGCGTCGGCGCCGAGCTCGGATTCCAGGACGTGGGAGCCGACTATGTCTTCACCGACCGTCGCGGCGTGCTGTGGGTGGCGGGCACGAGCCGGCTCTACTGGCGGGCGCCGGGCGACGCCCGGTTTCACGACACGGGCGAGGTCATCTCACGCGCGGCCGTGCTGGCACAGGACCGCGCCGGGCGGGTGTGGTTGTCCGAGGGGCGTCGTGGCACGCGGGCGCTGCCGGACTATCCCGCGGGCACGGCTGCGCCACAGGACGCCGGCGCCGCGACGGACGCCGCCGCGCCGGTGCTGCGCGGCAAGCAGCTGCTGTTCGCTGATGACGGCAGCCTGTGGCTGACCGAGGCCGGGGTCGGCGTGCACCGGCTGCGTGACGCCGCCCGCGTGGCCACGGGCCAGCCGCTTCGCGTGGCCGACATGGAGACCTTTGCCCACGACGACGGGCTGCCGACGAACGTCGTCGTGCCGCTGGTGCAGGGGCTGGATGGCGAGGTGTGGGTGGGCAGCAACCACGGCCTCAGCAGCTTCCGGCTGCAGCGGCTGCAGCGGCTGAAGGCGTTGGACACCGGCGAGCCCGAGGGTTTTGCGGTGGCCGCGTTGGGCGATGGTGTGCTGGCGCTCAGCGGCCGGCACGCGCTGGCTTGGACTCCGCCGGGCGACCCCAGGCCGATGCCGATGGCAGGGCGCTTTCACGCGGCGGTGCGGGACCGCACGGGCACGCTGTGGCTGGCCGATGTGGACGCCATCTGGCGCGAGCGCGATGGCCGTCGTGAACGGGTCTGGCTTTATGCCGAGCGGCGCAACTACGCGGTGCTGGCGCTGGCGCCCGACGAGCGCGGCGGGGCTTGGCTGGCGGCGCAGGGCGCGGGTGTGCTGCACCTTGGGCCGGACGGTGCGCGCCGCGAACCCCGTTTAGAGCCGGACGGCGCACTGCCGACGGCGATCACCGCGGGGCCGGATGGCGTGGCCTGGTTCGGCTACGACGACACGCTGCTGCGCTTCGACGGCGACAGCGTGCGGCGCTATGCAGCAGCGGCCGGGCCGAGGGTCGGCCGCACAACGGCCCTGCATGCCGGCGCGAGCGGGCAGGTCTACATCGGCGGCGAGGCGGGCTTTGCGCGCTTCGACGGCCGGCGCTTCGTGCGGCTGGCGGCCGAGCATGAGGACGTCTTCGCGCATGTGACCGGCATCGTCGAGACACCGGCGGGCGACCTGTGGCTCAACGGCGGACGCGGCCTGGTGCAGGTGCAGGCGCGCGACCTGGCCGCGCTGCCGGCCGATGGCGAGGCGCGGCCCAACTACCGTCTGCTGGACTGGCGCGACGGCCTGCCGGGCATCGCGCTGCAGGCGCCGTCCGTGCCCACGCTGCTGCTGGACGTGCAGCAACGACTGTGGGCCGCCACCAATGGCGGCGTGGCGTGGCTGGACCCGGCGCTGGCCACGCGCAGCGAGCGCATGATCGGCGTGGACATACTGGGCCTGCGCGCGGGAGACCACGCCTACCGGCCCGGCACTGACCTGGAACTGCCGCCGGGCACGCGCAACGCCGTCATCCGCTACTCGGCACTGACGCTGGCCGCGGCCGAGCGTGCGCGCTTCCGCTACCGGCTCGATGGCGTGGACACCGACTGGCAGGACGCCGACACGCGCCGTGAGGCCAGCTATGCCAACCTGGGCCCGGGGGACTACCGTTTCCGCGTCATCGCGGCCAATAGCGACGGCGTGTGGAGTAGCGACGAGGCCGTGCTGCCCTTCCGCATCGTGCCGCACTTCTGGCAGACGCCGGCCTTTGCATGGGCCTGCGGGCTGACGATGCTCGGCCTGGGCGTGGCGGTCTACCGGTTGCGCATGCAGGCGCTGGCGCGCGGCATGCAGCGCCAGTTGGAGGCCCGGCACCTGGAGCGCGAGCGCATCGCGCGCGAGTTGCACGACACGCTGCTGCAGAGCACGCAGGGGCTGATCGTGAACATCCAGGGCGTGGCCAGCGGCATGCCGGCCAGCGACCCGGCGCGGCTGCGCATCGAGTTGCTGCTGGACCGCGCCGATGAGGTGGCCGTCGAGGCCCGTGCCCGCGTGCTGGACCTGCGCACGACCGAGGTGGCGGGCACCGATCTGCTGGCCAGCCTGCAGGCCGTGGGCGACGCGCTCGCGCAGGACGGCGTGGTGTTCCATGTGGCCAGCGCCGGCGAGCCGCAGCCGCTGGACCGCACGGTCAGCGACCAGCTGGGCTGCATCGCGCAGGAGGCCGTGCGCAACGCCTTCGCCCATGCGCGCGCGAGCCGCATCGAGGTGGAGCTGGCCTACGGCGCCACGGAGCTGGTGCTGAGCGTGCGTGACGACGGCGCGGGTATTCCGGCCCAGTGGCTGTCAGGCGACGGCCGACCCGGCCACTGGGGCCTGCCCGGCATGCGGGAGCGGGCCCGGCACATCGGCGCCCGGCTGACGGTCGCCAGCGAGGTGCCGCGTGGCACGCGCGTCGACATCCGTGTGCCGGCGCGTCTGGCCTATGTGGCGACGTTGCGGCGGGAGGGCGAGGGGGGCTGAGGTCGGTTTCCGCGGCGAGCCTGCGGTGGGCGGTCGCCACGGGCCTACGTTGCCGGCAATGGAATGGCTGAAGTGGGTGGGGCACGCATCGGTGGCCCGATCGAGGTGATGTCGACGGCGCAGCCGTCAGAACTGTGGGTGACTCAGGGCGGGCTGCTCACGACGATGGTCCGCACTGTCAACTGCCACCTCGGAGTCCGTCCATGAAGACTTTGCGCGTGCTCATCCTGACCGCCAGCCTCCAGGCTATCAGCAGCAACACCCCAGCTGCGAGCTACACCAACAACCTCGCCTTTGCGACGCAGGGCCAGGGCATGTGGGGCTCGGGCGGCAGCAACGGTTTCGATGTGGAGATGCGGCTGCTCGGAACGAGCTGGGACCTCAGCGGTGGCGCCAGTTCGGGCTTCGCGCATCCGCATGGCGATGGCGTGAAGGGCAGCTGGCCGCGCATTTGCGCTTTTGGTGGCTGCATCGGCGGCGGCGAATACGTGATCTCCGAGGGCTGGGATCTTGGCACCTGGGGCATGGATCTCGGCGGTCATACCGCGGGGCAGGCCGGGCTGTACTTCCGCAGCAATTTCGACAATGGCCGGATCGCCGTGGACTATCCCATCCAGGCCAGCTTCACGCTGCCGGACAAGGCTCGCCCCGGTCAGCAGATCACACTGAGCTCGGCCTACACGCTGTCGCCCGATGCCCAGCTGAAGACGCGCTCACCCAGCGGTGCTGTGGAGTTGAGCCTGGACACGTCGTTCAGCGCGGCGGTCGGCGGCACGGCCTGCCTGGGGGGCTGCTATTCCGGCACGGTGCCGTTGGGCGGCGGGGCATCGCGTTCACGTCTCGTCGGGCTGTCGTCCAATGAGCTGGGCGGCAGCGTGGAAGGCGCACTGGCGGAATCGCTGCCGTATGGCGGCAGCGCGCACATGCCGCTGATCCAGACCCAGGGCGGCCTTCAAGGCAGCGTGCTGCGGGCATCCGGCAGTGACCGCTTCCTCGCGGCCAACGTGAACCTGTCGCAGATCGTCAGCGCCGCGCTGGGCATTCCGCTGAACGGCAGCGTGCAACTCGGATCGCTGGCCGTCGGCTACAAGACGATCGATCTGTCCACCGGGCTCGGTTTGAGCCTGGACCAGAGCTTTACGTTCGAAGCCGAGCCCTGGGTTCGCTACCTGCTGTCCGGCGGGCAAGAATTAACGGCCCGGCTGGGTGACGACATCAGCCTCACGATGCCGGACGTGGCCGGTGAGCTGGTCATCACGCCGACCGTCTTCCTGAAAGTGGCCAACCTCACGAATGTCACCCGGCTGAGCGGCGACGCGGCGCTGGACCTCAGCGCGTTGCAAGCGAGTGCGGGGCTCGAGATCCCGAGCATCAACGTGTTCGGTCTGGGCACCGTGGGCGGCGGGTCAATGAGCGCGGGTTTCGGCCCCGTGCTGTCGGCCCACGTCTCCGCACCGCTCGGCGGTGGCATTGGCCTGTTCGAAGACACCTGGCAACTGGGCGGCTTCCAAGCTCTGCAGGCCGGGTCGATGAGCGTACTGGCGGTGCCGGAGCCCGGCAGCCGTTCGATGCTGATCACCGGCGGCCTGCTGTGCGTGGGCGTTGCATGGCGTCGCCACACGCGTGCTTGAGACCTCCCTTCTCCGCCGCCTACACGCGCTTCTCCTGCGCGCCGGCAGGCTGGCGGCGTGCGGCTTCCTAGACTCGCGGGCGGTATCGCGGCCAACGGCGGCCGCGGTCGACTGACGAACGATGGGAGGAATGAATGCGCGTGCCGCGAGCTCGACACCTTTGGCGGCCCGGTGTGGCCGGGCTGTTGACGGCCGCGCTGGCGACGGCCGGGCTGGCCCAGCCGCCGGCGGACCCGGCGGCGCTGGAGAAATGCGCCGAGATCGGTGCGCCAACGGACCGGCTCGCCTGCTACGACCGCGCGATGGGCCGCGCCCCGGCGCCTGACGTGCCGCCGGCCTATGCCGAGAACCCGGTGGGCGGCGCGCCGGCCCCGTCGACCGCGAAGCTCGCTCCCAAGGATGCGCCGCCGGCCGAGGCCACGCCGGCCGCCGGGTCGGCCAGCCTGCTGTCCCGCTACTGGGAACTGGATGCGCAGGACAAGCGCGGCGTCTTCAACTTCGTTGGCTACCGCGCGAACTATGTGCTGCCACTGCACGTCACCAGCCGCATCAACCGGTCGCCGCAGTCGCCCAGCCAGGAGCCAGTCGCGCTGCCCAACTACAAGCGCGAGGAGGCCAAGTTCCAGCTGTCGCTGCGCACCAAGCTGTTCCAGGACGTGCTGTTGCCGGGCGCGGACGTGTGGGCGGCGTTCACGCAGCAGGCGACCTGGCAGATCTGGAACGGCAAGGATTCCAAGCCCTTCCGCAACAGCGACTACGAGCCCGAGCTGATGTTCGTCGTGCCGACGCCCGAGTCCTGGCGGCGGCTGCCGCTGGGCTGGCAATGGCGGTACGTGCAGCTGGGGCTGGCCCACCAGTCCAACGGCCAGTCCGATCCGCTGTCGCGCAGCTGGAACCGCGTGAACGCGGCGGCGGGCTTTGAGCGAGGCGATTGGTCGGTCGTCGCACGCTTCCTGAAGCGGCTCGGTGAGTCGGCGGAGACGGACAACAACCCCGATCTCGTCGGCTACCGTGGTCGGGGTGAGTTCCAGGTGAACTGGGTGCATGACAAGCACACCGCCCAGCTGATCTACCGCACGACGCTGAAGAGCGCGAAGTACGGCGCGCTGCAGTTCGAGTGGACTTACCCGGTGTTCAGCGACCAGCCCAACGGCCTGCGCTGGTACGTGCAGGTGTTCCGCGGCTATGGCGAGACGCTGACGGACTACAACTTCCGCCAGACCAGCGTGGGCGCCGGCTTCAGCTTCCTGCAGTTCTGAGCGCACCCGCGTCGTTCGAGGCCGCGGCCTGGGGTTTACCCGGTGTCACTTCGGTCAGGCCACCGGGCTCGGGCGACACTCCGCGGTTTTGACATTTCGACTTCGCCTGCCATGAAGCGTCTGCCTTTTCCCCGTGCCCTCGTCCTGTGTCTTGGTCTCGCCCTCGGCGGCTCGGCCCTGCATGCCGAGCCGTTGCCCACGACCTGGAACCTCGGCCTGCTGTATGCCAACGACAACGACTGGGATGCCGCCCGCAAGGCCTTGCTGGCTGACCTGCCGAAGCTCGCCGCGCTGAAGGGCACGCTGGGCAGGAGCGCCAAGAGCCTGCGCACGGCGCTGGACGCCATTAGCGAGGCCAACCTGCGCTTTGACCGTCTGCACGTGTACGCCAGCATGCAGCAGTCCACCGACAACCGGAACCCGGCCTACCAGGAGCGCAGCAACCTGGCGTCGCAACTGGGCGGCGAGTACAGCAGCGCGGTCGCGTGGCTGGACCCGGAAATCCAGTCGCTGGGCGAGGCGAAGATCGCCGCCTTCATGAAGGCCGACCCCGGCCTGAAGAAGCATGCCGAGCACCTGCGCAACAGCCTGCGCCAAGCGCGCCACACGCTGAGCGCCGACACCGAGGCCGCCGTCGCTGCGCTGGCACCGGTGCGCAGCGCCACCGGCGACGTGCGCACGCTGCTCTTCAACGTCGACACGCAGTGGCCTCAGATCACGGTGGACGGCAAGGCCGAACGGGTGGACGGCACCAAGTACGCGCTGCTGCGCCAGCACCCGGACCGCGCCGTGCGCAAGCAGGTGTTCGACGCGTTCTTCGGCGCCATCGGCCAATACGAGAACACCTACGGTGTGACGCTGGGCAACGTCGTGCAGGACGACACGACGATGGCCAAGCTGCGGCACTACCCGAGCGCCGTCGCCATGAGCCTGGACGGCAACGAGATCCCCGAGGCCGTCTACCGCACGCTGGTGGCCGAGGTGCACAAGGGCCTGCCCACGCTGCACCGCTACTTCAAGCTTCGCCAGAAGATGCTGGGCCTGCCGGACCTGCACTACTACGACATCTACCCGGCCCTCGTCACGCAGAAGAAGGAATACAGCCTCGACGACGCGGCGGCGCTGACGCTGGCGGCCACCGCGCCGCTGGGCGAGGACTACCAGAACCTGCTGCGGACGACGCTGAAGGCCAACACGATGCACGCGCTCCCCGGCCCGGCCAAGAGCGGCGGCGCCTACCAGGACGGCGTCTATGGCGTGCCGCCGTTCGTGTTTCTGAACCACCAGGGCGACTTCGAGTCGGTCAGCACCTTCGCGCACGAGTGGGGCCACGGCATGCACACGGCGCTGGCCAACCGCACCCAGCCGTACGAGACGGCCGGCTACGCGCTGTTCCTGGCCGAGATCGCGTCCACGGCCAACGAGGTGCTGCTGAGCCAGTACATGCAGGGCCAGGCGGTCAGCAGGGACGAGAAGCTGTTCCAGCTCGGCTATGCGCTGGAGCGGCTGCGCGGCACGTTCTTCCGCCAGGCCATGTTCGGCGAGTTCGAACTGAACGCGCACGATGCCGCGCAAAAGGGCGAGGCGCTCAACGGCAAGCGCCTGACCGACATCTACTGCAAGCTGCTGAAGGACTACCACGGCGACGCCGCGGGCGTCATGAAGATCGACCCGCAGTACTGCCAGGAATGGGCCTTCATCCCGCACTTCTACCGGCCGTTCTACGTGTACCAGTACGCCACGTCGATCACCGCGGCGCTGCACTTCGCCGAGGACATCGGGGCAGGCAAGCCCGGCGCGCGCGAGAACTACCTGAAGCTGCTGTCCGGCGGCGGCTCGGTGGCGCCGTACCAGGCGCTGAAGAACGCCGGCCTGGACATGGCGACGCCGGCGCCTTATCAGGCCGTCGTCAAGCGCATGGATGCCATCATGGACGAGATGGAAGCGCTGCTCGCCGCCAAGTGATGGAGGGCGGACGCGGGCGGCTGATGCACACAATGCCGGCATGCCCGCCCGCCACCTCCGCTATCTCGCGCTGACGCGCCGGCACCCGTCGGCCATCCTGCTGCTGGTGCAGCTCGCCGGCTTGCTGCTGTATCCGTTGCTGGACGGCACGCCGGCCGGCCGGCTGACGCTCAGTGCCTTCGGCGTGGCGGTGCTCGTCGTCACCACACGCATGGTGCGGCGCACGCCAGGGCTGACCTGGGTCAGCGTGTGCCTGGCGCTGCCGGCCATCGTGCTGCTGGCGCTGCAGGCCGCCTTCGGCATGCCGTGGCTTTTGCCGTGGTCGGCAGCGCTGGAGGCGCTGTTCTACTTCTACGCGGCCAGCAGCCTCGTCGCCTACATGATGGAAGACATGCGGGCGACAACCGACGAGCTGTTCGCCGCCGGGGCCACCTTCACGCTGCTGGCCTGGGCCTTCACCTACACATTCGTCGTCTTGCAGGCGCTGCAGCCGGGCAGCTTCTCGGCGGCCGTGAACCCCGAGCAGCCGCGCAGTTGGACGGAGCTGATGTTCCTCAGCTTCGCGCTGCTGTCGAGCACCGGCATTGGCGACATCATCCCGCTGCGCCCCGTCGCACGAGGCGTGGCCAACCTGGAGATGTTCGTCGGCGTCATGTACCTCGCGGCGGTCGTGTCGCGCCTGATCGGGCTGACGCTGCTGCGGCGCTGAGCCGCTGGCGCCAGCCCGCGCGGGCTACTGGCTCACGAAGGTGTTGACGCTGCTCGGGTCGATGTAGGCCGTTGCCTTGCCGCCGCTGACGGCATAGGTGCCGGCGTACTCGTTGCTGTTGGTCGCCGTCGTGCGCGTCTTCGCGAACGACGTGGCCGAGCCGGCCTGGAGCGTCAGCACCAGTTGGCGCTGCGAGCTGCCGGTGTTGACGGCCACCACGACGATCTTGCCGGCCGAGTTCTTGTAGGCGGTGACGTACACGTCGCTGTACGGCTTCTCGGTGGCGGCGATGCGCACGTCGCCGGGGCGCACGTATTTCGCGTACTGCGACATCACCAGGCCGCGCTTGCTGATGGCGCCGTCCTCGGTCAGCAGGCCGTAGGAGCGCCGGATGTACCACCACACATAAGCGCTGTAGTTGGACACCATGCTGCGGTGCAGTTCCTGCGCCACCGGCAGCGCTGCTGTCCAGTTGTTGGCATCGGTGTTGTCGGTGTAGTGCTCGGTCATCCACAGCTCCTTGCCCTTGCTGCGGGCCAGCGGGTAGTCGCTGGGCGTGGTGCCGTACAGATGGCCGCCGATGATGTCGACATGCTGGACGGCCGTGGCGTCGTTGAGCATCGGGTCGGACAGCGACTTGTTGAACCCCAGCGATTCCGGCGCTATGACCTTCAGGCTGCCGAACCGCGACCCCTGGCCTTGCAGGAAGCTCACGAACTGCGCACCCGTCCACTGGCAGCTTTCATAGGCCGGCGCCCAATCGGGCTCGTTCTGGATGGAGATGGCGTACAGCCCGGCGTTGCCCGAGCTCATGTAGTTGGCGAAGGACAGCAGGTGGCCGGCGTAGTCCCCATAGCGGGAGGACAGTAGCGTGCCGCCGTTGATGAGGCTGTTGTTGGACTTCCAGGCCGCAGGTGGCGTCCAGGGCGAGGCGAACAGCGTCACACCCTTGGCCTTGGCCAGTTGCGCCGTGGGCAGCTGCGTGGCCCACTTGGCGCTGTCAGGGTCGATGCGCATGCGCATGATGGACAGGCCCACCTGGCCCGTGCCAGTGCCGAATGCGGTGTTGACCTGGGCCGCCGTCAGGTCGGCGATCCAGCCGGCGCCGTTCATGCCGCCGAAGCCGCGCACGGTCTGGTAGGTGGTGTTGGGGTTGAGGGTCACGGTCTGTGCGCCTGCTGAGGCAGCCAGTGCGAGGCTTAGGGCTGCCAGGGCTCGGCTGGCCCAGGGGTGTAAGGCTTGGCGGTTCACGTCGGTGTCTCCTAGTGCTTCATGGCGATCCGGCAATGCCGGCAGGGGCGACACGGCGTCGCGCCCGCCGGCCCGTCGCAAGAAGCAAGGCCTTACCGGACCGTGGCGCCGGGTCGATTCGGTACGCGCCTGCCCGCTGCCCGTGGGCCGCGTGACAGCGGTGCTCGAACTCCGGGAGTCCGGCCGGACCGGCGCAGGCCGGTGGGGCCGCCCTCCATCCCGACAGCTCGGCGCGCGCGGTGGGCGCATCGGCTCATGTCGGGGCTGGTAGCGTTAACGTGAGGAAATTCTCTGCCGCGGCCTGGACAGTTCCATTGGTGGAAGCCCGTCGCCTCACAAGGCTTCTCGGAAGGAGGTGTCGCTATCAGTTTTCCGCTGTGTCGGCCAGCACGCGGCCCAGCACCACCGGATCGCCGCATATCCAGCGCATCGCGATGCCTTCACCCGAAGCCGGGAAGATGCCGCTCAGCCCGGTGATGTTGACCTGGTGCGTGACGACGACGAGCACACCGGGGCCGCGCCAGCCGCTCAACAGCGAGCGCGCCTCGGCCAGGCTGGCCGCCTCGCGGTCGGACTGCGCGTAGAACGACGCGAACGCGGTCTGCGGCTGCACGTCGACGTCCGGGAAGGCCAGCCGTGCGGTGTCCAGCGTGCGGCACCAGGGCGAGGCCCAGACGCCCGTCACGCGCAGCGAGCCCAGCTGCTGCCTCAGCGCGTCGCCGAGGCGCAGTGCCTGATCACGGCCTGCGTCGCTGAGGTTGCGCTGTGTGCTGCAGTCGCCGAGCTGAAAGCCCGGCGGGTCGCCGTTGCCCGGGGCGAGCGCATGGCGGTACAGCACGACATCGCCGTCCCGCAGGTCCAACGCCCAGCCGGGCGACAACAGCAAGGCCAGTAGGGCCAGGAGGGCGCGGGACAGGCGTGTCATGCGCCGGATTCTGCGAGGCCGCCTGGCGGCCCGCAGCGTCCGGCGGGATCACCCTTCGTGACGGTCAGACGCCATCGATGCGCACCTGCAGGCCGTCGGGCGTATAGGTGACGGTCACCTTGCTGTAACCGGCCACGGTGACGCTGGCGAAACGGCCCTTGCGCTGCACGGCCTTGATCACCGTGAAGCTGTCGCCCACCTTGGGCGTGACGCCGTCGAAAGTGAGCTTCAGGTCGCCGCCGGCGATCGTTGCCACGCCGCCCACCTTGAGCAGGCCGCGATCGCCGCTGCCGAGCGTCAGGCTCAGGCTGCCGGCGGTCTGTGTGTAGCCACCGGCCACGACCAGCGCGCCGGGGCTGGCGACGTCCAGCGTGCCACCCTTGACGAACACGTCACCCGTGCCGAAGGCGGTGTTGCTGTCGGCGCCAAGCGTGCCGGCGGCCAGCACCGTGCCGCCGCTGAAGGTGTTGGCACCGGCCAGGCGCAGCATGCCGCTGCCCAGCTTGGTCAGCCGGCCCTTGCCGCCGATGTCGTTGCGCCAGTTGTCGCGGGCGTTGAAGCCGCCCAGCGTGGCGTCCATCGTCACGCTGACGTCGCCGTTGAAGGCGCCAAAGCCATCGGCCGCAGCGAACAGGTTCAGCCGGCCCCAGCCTTCGCCATCGTTGCCCAGCGGATAGCCGGAGTCCAGCGCGGTGGTCTTCAGCACGACGCGGCGCTGGTCGGCGCTCAGGTAGGGCAGGCGGGTTTCCAGCAGCACTTCGGCGCCCTTGGGCACGCTGGCCGGCTGGCCGGCGGTGCCGATCTGCGGCATGCCGTAGGTCAGGCGCTGCAGGTAGGTCTTGCGCCAGGCGGCGTTGTCGGCGAAGCGGTCGTAGTCGGCCGCGCCGGTGTCGGTCGTCCTGGCGGTGTGGGCATAACCGTTCAGCGAGACGGCATCGGCCACGCCGGCCTGGCTGATCAGGTAGTTCTGCGCCTGGGTGACGGCAGCCGCCTTGACGGTCGGCGTGTAGTAGCTGGCGCTGCTGAGGCTGTAGGCCACGACGGCGGTGGCGTGCACGCGGCCGCCCATGACGTCCAGCGGCGAGTGCATGCCGGCCAGGATGCGGTTCTCGCTCATCTCCATCGCGCGGGCGACGAGTTCCTGGTAGCGCTGCGGCACGAGGTAGGCCATGGCCAGCGTGTCGCGCCAGGCCTCGGCAGTGTGGCCGCTCGGGAAGCCGCCGTCCGTCGCGGGCGTGCTGCTCTTGGCCGATTCCAGCGCCGGCACGACCTTCACGTCGGTGCTCCAGCGCCAGGGGCGGGCGTACTTGTAGAAGCGCTTGGGCGGCTCGGTGGAACCATCGGCGATGTTGTTGATGAAGTCGACCGCCAAGCCCAGTTGCGTATTGGTAGGCGAGCCGACGCCAGTGTTGTTGCCGCCGTCGTTGACGACCGGGTTCACGGGCTGGTTGGCGTCGACGCTGGTGATGGTGGTCGTCTGGCCGGTGCCAGTGCGCCAGACGCTGGTCAGCGGACCCATGCCGTCGCTGACGCTGTAGCCCTTCTGGCGGCGGTCGTCCAGGTAGGCGGCCAGCGCCTGCGCCGGCGTGCGGGCCTGTGTGGCCTTCTTGACGTAGTCGATGTTCGCCGCGTGGACGGTGGCGTTCTTGACGACACCGTCGGTCGCGTCACCGGGGAGGCCGGTCCAGGCGGCAGGCGTCACGGCCGCACAGCCGTTGGCGGCGGCCAGCGTCACGCCAGCGTCGACCTTGGCGCTGCTGGGCGTCCACACGTCCAGGAAACCCTGCAGCACGCGCACACCGGCGTTGGTCTCCAGTGTGACCTGGCAGGGGTTGTTGCGCTGGTTCGTGGCGCCGGTGTCGACATACGCGACGGCGCTGGGCAGCGGAGCGGTGTCGGCGCTGCCGGCGCCGGCGGGCTCGGCGGGGACAGCGGTGATGCTGTCGTCATAGCCGTCGTCGCTGCCGCAGGCGGCCAAGCCGAGGGCCGAGGCGAGCAGCAGGACGAGAAGGCGCGGCTGGGGCGCGGACAGGGAGCGGGTGCGGGGGGACGTGGGCGCGAGCATGGGCGGTCGGAGGCAGGGAACGGGGGGGCCGGGCGAGGCCGGCAGGGGCGAAAAAAGGCGCGAGTGTGCGAGTGCGGTGTGACGAAAGCGTGACGACGCGCCCGGCCGCGCTGCCACGCAGGTGCGCCGCTAGCATCTGCCGCATGGGCGCACCGCACGTTCTATTCGCAGCGTGGATAAGGCGGCACCCGCTGCGGGCCTATGTGCTGCTGGCGGGCGCGCTGTCGTGGAACTACTGGCTCGCGCTGCTGGCATTGGGCTGGCGGGTCGCGCCCGGCTCGGATGCCACGCACCTGCCAGGGCTGGCGGGGCCCGCGGTGGCGGCCCTGCTCGTCACGGCCTGCGCCGAAGGGGAGGCGGGCTGGCGAGCGCTGTGGCAGCGCTGCCGGCGCTGGCCTTCGCCGCCGGGGCGCACGCTGGTGTTGGCGCTGTCGCCTTTGATCGCGGGGGCGGCGGTGTTCGCCGCGCGGGCGCTGGTCACCGGGCAACTGCCGGCCTGGGCGCAGTTCAAGGCCTACCCGGGCCTGCCGGCCGACGGGTCGTGGCCGGCTGTCGTGCTGGTGGCGTTGCTGCTCAACGGCTTCGGGGAGGAGCTGGGCTGGCGCGGCTTCCTGCTGCGGCGCCTGGCCGCGTCGCAGGGGCCGCGGCGTGCGGCGCTCATCGTCGCGGGCGTCTGGGCGCTGTGGCACCTGCCGCTGTTCTGGCTGCATGCCGGCATGGCTGCGATGGTGGGCCCCATGCTGCTGGGCTGGGCCGGCGGGCTGGTGGCGGGTTCGCTTCTGCTGGGCTGGCTGTTCCTGGCGACGGATAGCGTGCTCGTCGTCGCGGTGTGGCACACGGCGTTCAACTTCATGGTGGCGACGCCGCCGGGTCACGGGGCCGTCGCCATCGTGCTGAATGCAGCGGTCGTCGTCGCGGCGGTGCGGGTGTGGCGCGCCTGGCCGCGTTGAGGCCGGCTTCGCCAGCGGCCAAGGCCGTTCGCGCCAGATCCGCAGGGACCTGCCGCGCCATCGGGCGGACACTGGCGCCATGACTGCCGCCCCCACTCCACTGCCCTCGGCGCTCGCCGGCCTGAAGGTCATCGAGCTGGGCCAACTGATTGCCGGCCCGTTCGCGGCCAAGACGCTGGCCGATTTCGGCGCCGAGGTCATCAAGATCGAGCCGCCCGGCGCAGGCGATCCGCTGCGCCAGTGGCGGCTGCTGCTGGACGGCACATCGGTGTGGTGGCAGGTGCAGTCGCGCAACAAGCGCTCGCTGGCGCTGGACCTGCGCACGCCCGAGGGCCAGGACGTCGTGCGCCGGCTGGCGGTCGAGGCCGACGTGCTGATCGAGAACTTCCGTCCCGGTGCGATGGAGGGCTGGGGGCTGGGCCCGGACGCGCTGCTGGCGGCCAACCCGCGGCTCATCATGCTGCGCGTCAGCGGCTACGGGCAGACCGGCCCCTACCGTGATCGGCCGGGCTTCGGCGTCGTGGCCGAGGCGATGGGCGGGCTGCGCCACCTGACGGCCGAGCCGGGCCGCGTGCCGGTGCGCGTGGGCGTCAGCATCGGCGACACGCTGGCGGCGCTGCATGGCGTCATCGGAATCCTGCTCGCGCTGCAGCACCGGCATGCGACGGGCCAGGGCCAGGTCATCGACGTGGCGCTGTACGAGGCGGTCTTCAATTGCATGGAGAGCCTGCTGCCGGAGTACAGCGCCTTCGGCGTCGTGCGCGAGCCGGCAGGCAGCGCGATGCCCGGCATCGCGCCGACCAACGCCTACCGCTGCGCCGATGGCGGCTACGCGCTGATCGCCGGCAACGGCGACAGCATCTTCCGACGGCTGATGACGCTCATCCAGCGCGACGACCTCGGCAGCGACCCCGCGCTGGCCGACAACGCCGGCCGTGTCGCGCGCGTGGCCGAGATCGACGCTGCCATCGGCGCCTGGGCGGCCCAGCGGCCGGTGGCGGACGTGCTGCAGGCGCTGGACAGCGCCTCGGTGCCAGCGGGCCGCATCTACACGGTGGCCGACATCGCGGCCGACCCGCATTACCGTGCCCGCGGCATGCTGCAGCAGGTGCGGCTGAACGATGGCCGCGTCATCGACGTGCCGGGCATCTGCCCCAAGTTGTCTGCCACGCCCGGCGGACACCGCCGCAATGCACCGGCGCTCGGGCAGGACTCGGACGCGGTGCTGAAGGAAGTGGGGCTGAGCGACGAGCAGATTGCGGAGCTGCGGCAGCGCGGGATCGTCAGGTGAGGGAAGGCGCAATGGCGTGCCGCCTGATACTGCTGCTCGGGCTCGGCGGCGCGACAACCGCCTGCGCCGCCCAGGGACGTTCGGGCGATCCACCGCCGGTCGCCGCCGTGGCCGGCTACGTGTATGCAGGCACCGTGGAACGCGACCGGTCGATCGCGTCGCGCATCACCGGCGTCACGTATCCGTATCACGTCTACCTGCCGGCGGGCTACGCGACGCCAGGCACGCGCTACCCCGTCATCTATGCGACCGACGGGCAGTGGAACTTCGGCTCGTTCTCGCGGATGCTGGACCAGCGCCGCAAGCCGATGATCCTCGTCGCCATCGAGCAGGGCGGCACCGAGCCCGACCGCCGGGCCATCGACTACACCGTCGACGGTGCGCCGGCCTATGGCCGCTTCCTGAAGCAGGAGCTGGCGCCGCTGGTCGAGGCCCGCTACCGGACGACGGCGACGCGCACCTTCGCCGGCACGTCCTATGGCGCGCTGCTGGGCGCGCTGATGCTGAGCACCGAAGACGTGGCGATGCCGTTCTTCACCAACTACCTGCTGTTCGACGGTTCCTTCTGGGCGTTGACCGCCAGAAACATCCAGGATGAGGAGGTCCGCTTCACCGCAAGCAGCCGCCTGCCCGTGCATCTGGTGCTGAGCAGCGCCAGTGCACCGGGCAACGTGGCTGACGTGACGGCGCTCGAGGCGCGCTACAGGGGGCGTGGCTACGAAGGGATTGTGATCGACCGCCGCGACTTCAGCGTCGCGCACGAGCGCGTCGCGAAGCCGTCGTTCGCCTGGGCGATCGAACTGATCGAGTAGCGCACCGGCGCCTTCAGCTGAACGCCGCCGCCAGCGCCTCCAGGCCGACATGCGGGTCGTGCAGGCCCTGGTAGATCGGCGGGATGGGCTTGCCTATGCCGAACAGCCGGTAGACCGCGTGCATGGCACAGTGCACCGAGTACTCGACGGTGTAGACGGTGTCGTCCGGCAGTTCCACGTGCTGGCCCAGGAAGGCGAAGTTGGCCGCGCCCGCCGGCAGCACCTGCGGACGGTCGGCCGGCTTGCGCGGCGCGAACATCGCCGAGCCATATGGCAGCATGACGGGCGTCACGTCGGTGCTGGCCAGCGCTTCGTCACGGATGTCTGTGAAGCCGAGGTGCTGCAGCAGCTCGTCGAGGAGCTCACGTCCGCTGCACTGGGCCATGGGCTTGGCGACATGGTTGCCCGGCGCGTCGATGAACAGGCCATAGCCCCAGGCGGTGTAGGTGTTGGGAGGCATGCCGGGGAAGTGCGGCTGGTAGGGCACGACGAGGGACATCAGCCAGTTGGAGTCCACGAAGGTCATCAGCGCCCCGGTGCCGGGCTCGTTGCCGCTGAAGGCGATGAGGCGGTCCAGCAGTGTGCGGCCGTTCATCGTCAGCGTGAACGACTCCCACTTGTTGTCGTCCACGTTGAAGAAGGTGTGCGGCCGGCCGAAGTCGTCGGCCTTCAGCGCCAGCGTTTCCCACAGCGACCAACCGCCGTCGCGGCGGTCGCGGATGAGCTCTGGCGCCTCGCTGTTGCTGCCGTAGGTGGCGTCGGCCGCGATGGAGCCCAGCGTCACGAAGCAGGCGTCGCCATCGGCCAGCGTAATGGTCTGGCCGCCTTGCCGAGTCTGCACATGCAGGCGGGTGGCGCGGCGGCGTTCCGGGTCGCGTTGGTCGAAGTCGATGTCCGTCACGCGATGGCCGAAGCGCACGTCCACGCCTTGCGCCATCAGCCAGCGCTGCAGCGGCACGGCGATGGAGTCGTACTGGTTGTAGGGTGTTCGGCGCACGCCGGCCAGCGTGTGCATGCGCGGGAACTCCTGCAGGAAGCGCAGGAAGTAGCGCCGCAACTCGATGGCGCTGTGCCAGTTCTGGAACGCGAAGGTCGTGCGCCACATCTGCCAGAAGTTGCTCTGGAAGAAGTGATCGGAGAACAGCTCGTCGATGCGCCGCGCGCCCAGCAGGTGCTCCGGCGTGGCCAGCAGTCGTGTGAGCTCGGCGCGGTCACGGCCGTTCAGGCCGTAGTGCTTGGCATCGAGGATGCGCGCGCCGGCGCCGATGAGCCGCGCATGCGCCTCGGTGCTGACCTGCTCGTTGAAGGCGACGATCTCCTGCCGCACCGACAGCCCGGGCTTCTCCAGTGACGGGACGGTCTCCAGCAAATTCCACAGGCACTGGTAGACCTCCTCGCACAACATGCGCCCGCCGCGCGTGACGTAGCCGGGCTGGGTGGGCGATGCGCTGCCGTCCAGGCAGCCGCCGGCGATGCCCAGCTCTTCGAGGATGTGGATGCGTGCGCCGGGCATGCCGGCGTCGCGGATCAGGAAACTGGCCGCAGCCATGGAGGCGATGCCGCCGCCGACGAGCCAGACGTCGGCATTCTTGGGGTCGAGCATGGGAGGTCGCGGCGCAGGCCGCGTTGAGTGGGGTTGAGCTCACTCTAGGCAGCGGTGCGGTGGTCCGCTCTGACCTCCATCAACACTTGGCGTCAGGCCGGCGGTAGCCGACGCATCTCTAGAATCCGCCCCCTTTTGCGCTTGTGCCCCACCTGGCTCCCATGGACATCGTCGTCAACGAAGAACTCAAGGCCTATATCGAACCGTTGACGCCCGAGGAGCATGACGCCCTGGAGCGCAGCATCCTCGCCGAGGGCTGTCGCGACGCGCTGGTGCTTTGGGGCAATGTGCTGGTGGACGGCCACAACCGCTACGGCATCTGTCGCAAGCATGGGCTGCCGTTCCAGACGGTGCAGAACCCGCGCTTCCAGTCGCTGGAGGACGTGCACTTGTGGATGATCGACCAGCACCTGGGCCGGCGCAGCCTGTCGGACTTCCAGCGTGGCGTGCTGGCGCTGCGCAAGCGCGAGATCGTCGCCGAGCGCCGCACGCGGCGCGTGGCGGTGGAATCGGGGGCGGCGGAGTCCGCCCCTGTGGCGAGCCCGGCCGAGGCCGTCGAGCCGGCTGCGGCGTTCGTGCCGCCGCAGGAGGCGCTGGAGACCCGCGAGGCGCTGGCCAGGGCGGCTCGGCTGAGCAGCAGCCAGGTGGTGCTGATCGAGAAGATCCAGAAGCAGGGCGCGCCGGAGCTGGTGGCGGCCGTGAAGGCGGGTGTCGTGTCGATCAATGCGGCAGCGGCCGTCGCGACCTTGCCAGCCGAGGAACAGGCCGCCGCGGCGGTGGCCGGCGCCGAGCAGCTCAAGCAGGCTGCCAAGCGCGTGCGCGAGTCGCGCCGCCGGGCGCCGCCACCCGAGGCGGCGGTGGAGGCACCTGCGGCGGCTGATGGTGCGCCGCAGGCCGAGGTCAGCGTGGCGTCGCTGCAGCAGCGTGTGGCCGTGCTGGAGGCGGAGAACGCCGCGCTGCGCGAGGAGCTGGCGACGCTGCGTGCGGCGCAGGCCAGCTGAGCGAGGCAGGCGCTCAGCGAGGCGCGGTGTGCTCGCGCAGCCACTGCGCGAGCGTGGGTTCGTCGACGTCGCCGGCGGCGACGGCGAGCATGGTCAGCGTGGCGCTGGCGTCGTCGGCCGTCAGTTCGGTGCCGTTCAGCACGAGGAACAATTCCATCGCGACGTAGGCGGTGCGCTTGTTGCCGTCGATGAAAGGATGGTTCTTGGCCAAACCCACGGCATAGGCCGCGGCAAGGTCGAACACGTCCGGGTCTTCATAGACGGCGAGGTTCTGCGGGCGCGCCAGCGCCGACTCGAAGAGCCCCGGGTCGCGGGTGCCCGCAGCGCCGCCGTGTTCGGCCAACTGCTCCAGATGCACGGCCTGCAGCACCTCGCAGTTCAGCCAGCGCCAGTGGCGCGGCGGGCGGCTCATTTGGCCAGCTCGTGCAGCACGGCGCGGCGCTTCTTCATGATGTCGCGCGCCGCGTCCATCTGCTCTTCGAACTCGGGGCTGTAAGGCGTCAGCAGCACTCCGTTGACGGCTTCGGAGAGGTAGAGCACATCCCCCTTCTCCACCTTGAGCCGCGCCAGCACCTCCTTGGGCAGGATGACGCCGACGGAATTGCCGATCTGGGTGAGTTTGAGTGCGCTCATGGTGGATCGCCTTGTTATAACTAACGTAATACTAAGCGTTCGCCCGCCGCGCCTCAAGCCGGCGTGGCGACCTCGGGCACACTGGCGGGCATGATTCACGCCACCAAACGCATTGCCGGCGGCGCCGGCCTGGCCGCTGTGCTCGTCAAGCGCGCTTCCGTCCTGGAACTGGACTGGGACACCCGCAGCAAGAGCCGCTTCTCAGCCACCGATTCCGCCGGCCGTGAGATCGGCGTCGTGCTGCCGCGCGGCACCACGCTGCGCGGCGGCGATGTGCTGGTGGCCGAGGACGGCACGCTGCTGCGCGTCATCGCCGCCGCCCAGCCGGTGCTGCAGGTGCGCCACTGCACCGAGCATGGCTCGCCGTTCGACCTGTTACGCGCGGCCTACCACCTCGGCAACCGCCATGTGCCGCTGGAACTGCAGCCCATGCTGCTGCAATTCGAGCCCGACGCCGTGCTGGCCGACATGCTGCGACGCCAGCATCTGATCGTGACCGAGGCGCGGGCCGCCTTTGAGCCGGAGGGCGGGGCCTATGGCGAGGGCGCCGGGCATGGGCATCATCACCACGGGCATGGGGCACATGCGCATGACGACCACAACCATGCGCATGACCACGGCCATTCCCATGAGCCAGCGCCGACGCGCAAGCCGCTGGCCATCCCCGTGAAGGCGGCGGAGCTGCCGCATGTGCACGGCCCCGGTTGCGGCCATGACCACGCGCACGACGACCATGGACACGGCCATGGCCACTCGCAGCACGGGCATGACCACAAGCACTGAGCCCGCGCTGCTGCAGTTGCTCTGGCTCGCCTCGCCGGCGTTGCCGGTGGGCGGCTTCAGCTACTCCGAGGGATTGGAAGCGGCCGTTGACGCCGGCCTCGTGCACGACGAGAGCAGTGCCGGCGACTGGCTGCTGAACCAGCTACAGCTGGTGCAGGCCCGCGCCGAGCTGCCCGTCGCCGCCGCGGCGCACGCCGCCACGCTGGCGCTGGACGGCCAGCGCCTCGCCGACCTGAACGCCTGGACGCTGCAGACCCGCGAGACCAGCGAAAGCCTGCAGCAGGCCCAGCAGATGGGCCGCAGCCTGCTCGTGTGGATGCAGGGGCTGATGCCCGACGCAGCTGTGCTGCCGTTGCTGCAGCAGCTCAAGCCTGCGCCGACCTGGTCGGTCGTCATGGGCGCGGCTGCCGCATCGCGCGGCGCGGCGCTGGAGTCTGCCCTACAGGCCATCGCCTTCGGCTGGGCCGAGAACCTTATGCAGGCGGCCGTGCGCTGCGTGCCGCTGGGCCAGAGCGCCGGCCAGCGGCTGCTGGCACGCCTCGTGCACGCCATTCCGCAGGCCGTGGCCATCGCGCTGGCGGCGCCGGAGCCGATGGCCTTTGCGCCGTTGCTGGGCGTCCATGGCGCCCGCCACGAAACCCAATACTCACGACTCTTCCGTTCATGAACGCTCCGCTGCACGCCATCCCCAACCGCACGAAGAAACTTCCGCCCCTGCGTGTGGGCGTCGGTGGCCCGGTGGGCTCGGGCAAGACGACGCTCGTCGAGATGCTCTGCAAAACGATGCGCGACAAATGGGATCTCGTCGTTGTCACCAACGACATCTACACGAAGGAAGACCAACGGCTGCTGACGGTGGCCGGCGCGCTGGAACCCGAGCGCATCATGGGAGTGGAGACCGGCGGCTGCCCGCACACGGCCATCCGCGAGGACTGCTCCATCAACCTCGAGGCGGTGGACCGCATGCTGGAGAAGTTCCCGGATGCCGACATCATCTTCGTCGAAAGCGGTGGCGACAACCTGGCCGCCACCTTCAGCCCCGAGCTGAGCGACCTGACCATCTACGTCATCGACGTGGCCGCGGGGGAGAAGATCCCGCGCAAGGGCGGCCCCGGCATCACGAAGAGCGACCTGTTCGTCATCAACAAGACCGACCTCGCGCCGCACGTGGGCGCCGACCTCGACATCATGCGCAGCGACACGGCCCGCATGCGACCGACCAAGCCGTGGGTCATGACCAACCTCAAAACTCGCGAGGGCCTGGTCGAGGTGGTGAGCTTCATCGAGAAGAAGGGCCTGCTCGTTGGCTAAGGGCTGGCCGGCCCGGCTGGCGCTGACGGCGGTGCGGGACGGCGGTGGTGCGACCCGTGTCCACGCGCGGCATGACGGCCCGCTGCGGCTGCTGAAGACACTCTACCCAGAGGGTGAGCGCATCGCGCATGCGGTGCTCGTCCATCCGCCTGGTGGCCTGGTGGGCGGCGACCGGCTCGACATCCATCTCGACGTGCAGGCTGGTGCCCACCTGCTCGTGACCACACCCGCGGCGACGCGCTTCTACCGCTGCACCACCAGCGCCGGGCCGGCCCAAGCTGGTGGACTCCCCCCGGGGGAAGGGCAGGGCGTTGAGCAGCCCCGGGAGCCTCGATTTCTTGGCGAAGCCGCCCAGGTCGTGCAGGGGACGGTCGGCGAAGGCGCGCGGCTCGAATGGCTGCCGCAGGAGACGCTGGCCTATCCGGCCTGTCTTGCGCGCAACGAGGTCAGGCTCAGCCTCGCGCACGGCGCCAGCCTGTTCGCCACCGAGGTGCTGGGTCTGGGCCTGCCCGCCGCCGGCCAGCCCTTCGATAGCGGCCGGCTGCTGCAGCATCTGGAGATCACCGGCCAATGGCTGGACCGGGGCTGGCTGGACGCGGCCGATGCGGCGCTGCTCGACGGCCCTTGCGGCCTCGCCGGCCATCGCGTGATGGGGACGCTGGCCTACGCGCAGACCGCGCCGCTCGCTGATGCCGAGGCGCTGTTGACGGATGGCCGTGCGCTGCTGGACGGTGTGCCGCACGCCGGCATCACGCACCTGGCCCGGCTGGGCGGCGCCGTACTGCTGGCGCGCGTCATCGGCGACGAGGTGGAGGCTGTCACGCTGGCGCTGCGGCGGGTGCGGGCGCTGTGGCGAGAGCGGCTGTGGGCGCTGCCTGGCAGCGACCCGCGCATCTGGGCCACCTGATCAGGGTTGCCAGCCCAGCCAGGCGCCGTGGGCCAGGCTGGGCGGCACCCAGCGGGCCGGCCCGGCACGGCTGGCCAGCAGCACCGCAACGATGGCGTGGCCTGCCACCCGCCGGTGACGGCCAGGCACGATGACGATACGGCCGCGGTTCGCGAGTTCGAACACGTGCGCCGAGGTCTCGAACGGCGTGCGGCGTTGCTCGACATGCGACGTGGCGCCGACTGCCGTCAGCAATTGCGCGAGCAGAGCGGCCTCCGCTCCATCCAGCGCCACCCAGACCTCGCGCGTCGCGAACGTGCCGTTGGCGTGGGCGAAATGCTCTGGGCGGTCCGTCGGCGAGCGGTTGTCGGCGGTGAAAAAGATCCAGGCCAGCCGTGGGTCGCCGAGCGTCAGGCCGTCGGCGTCGCGCCGGTGCGCGATGCCGGCCGCCTGCAGCGCGGCCGCCACGCGCGACTCGTCGTCGGCGTGCAGCGCCAGGTAAGCGGGCCCTTCGCCCTGGCGCTGGAATTCGGCGTAGTGCGCGGTCAGCGCATCACGGGCTTCCGCGACGTGGATCAATTCGAGGCCGGCACCGTTGTCGAACTTGATGTGCGCATTGCGCAGGCCGTTGCCATGGACCCGCCCCGGCTTGATCGAGAAGCCCAGCCCGCGGAAGTCGGCGACTGCCTGGTCGAGGTCGAGGACGGCGGTCGGGATGTGGTCCAGCCGCAGGAGCTGGCCCATGGCCGGGCCTGCCGCCGCGAGCAGCAACGCACAGGCCAGGCGGATCACAGCGCCCGCCATGTCGGGATGCAATGCTGCGCCAGCGCCGTGACCCAGTCGGGCTCGTCCGGCACGAAGGCCACGCCATAGCGTGGGCTGACGATGAAGCCCGCGCGCTCGAAGGCGTCTGCATCCTGTGCCCTCACGAAAGCGCCGAGCGTCGCGAAGGGAACGGCGACCGAATCCAGCAGCAGCACCGGTGTCCGCTTGGTGATCTCCTCCAGCCGCCCGCCGTCCTGGAAGCGGAACACGCTGTGGCCGTAGTCGTATTCGTTGAGTGCCACGTCATTGCGCGCGCAGCGGTGGGGCAGGCCGTGCTCCGCGATCAGCGCCTCGACGCCGAGCGTGAACGGGATGCCGTCGAACGCGACGAACGGTGTCAGGGGCCGCGTGATCACGTCGCCTGCACCTCCTCGCTCATCGGGGCGCGCGCAGCAGCCCGGCCAGCTGTCCGTCCAGGCCGGCCATGAAGCGTTCGACCGCGTCGGTGTAGGCACCAGGTTCGCCCAGCGTCTTGTTGATGGCGCCGTGGTTCTTCGGCTGCGGCAGCACGTCGGCAGGAATGCCCAGGCTGCGGCTCTTGTCGACATAGGCGCGAGCCTGCGCGCAGGGGTCGTCCTTGCGCTGCGTCGAGCACACGCCGAGCCACGGCGAAGCGCCTGCGGTTAGCTGATGGAAGGGCGATGCCGGGATCCATTCGGCCTCGGTCGTGCCGAATGCTTCGCGGTAGCGCGTCTTGAGGAAGGGATAGACCTGGGGCATCTGCGTCACCACATCCACCGCACCGGCATCCAGGGACACCGTGCCGAGCGCTGGCCGCGCCCCTTCGGCCGCACGGATCGCCGAGCTAGCGTTGACGAGCGACACCAGGTGGGCACCGGCGGAATGCCCCATCAGCACGACGCGGCTGCCATCGCCGCCCCACTCGACCGCGTGAGCTTGCACGAAGGCCAGCGCCCGCGCAATGTGGTGGGCTTGCGCGAGCGCGTTGTCACCGTCGGACACCATTGGGTAGTTGGCTGACACGACGATGAGGCCGCGCGGCGTCCAGCGTTCCACCTTGTTCTGCACCACGCCGCCGGCTGCCTTGTCGCCGACGCACCAGCCGCCGCCGTGCACCATCAGCACCACCGGCGCCCGGCCGCCGCCGCCCTGCGCGCGGTAGATGTCCAGCGTCTGCAGCGGGCGCGGGCCGTAGGCGACATCCTTCAGATCGGGCGTCGGCCCGCTGTGGCGGCCGGCCAGGCGCTGCTGCAGCCGATTCACGCGCTGCGACCAGTCTGCGCAGCTCATCGCATCGCTGCGCGCCGTGCCGCCCATGTCGGCCAGCTCGCCGTCCTCGTCGGTACCACCCTCCGGCGCGCTGGCAGCCCGCTGCTGCATGCGCTCGAGAAGGCGTTCCTTCAGCGGGCCGGCGTTGGCGGAGAAGGCGGCGCCGAGCATCAGCGCGGAGATCATGACGGCGAGCGGACGTGCCATTGGGTGAGCCTCAACAATGCGCCGGCAGGGGCCGGCGTCACGATTGTGGCGAGCGGCCCTCACTCCTGCCCGGGGATTTGGTGACGCAACCTGACGGCGCTGCTCGACTTGCGCCGCATCTTGATGTTCATCATCTCCACGACCAGCGAGAACGCCATTGCGAAGTAGATGTAGCCCTTGGGCACATGGTGGCCGAAGCCCTCGGCCACCAGAACGACGCCCACGACGACGAGGAAACTCAGCGCCAGCATCTTGATCGTCGGATGCTCGGAGACGAAGCGGCCGATGGGGCCGGCGAACAGCATCATCAGCCCCACCGAGCAGACGACCGCTGCAATCATGATGCGCACGTCGTCCACCATGCCGACGGCCGTGATGATGGAGTCCAGCGAGAAGACCAGGTCCACGACCATGATCTGCAGGATGACCGCGGCCAGCGCCGCCTTAGCCTTGCTTCCCGAGCCTTCTTGCGTCTCGTCCTCGCCTTCGAGCGAGCCGTGGATCTCGCCGGTACTCTTCCAGATCAGGAAGAGGCCGCCGCCGATGAGGATAAGGTCGCGGCCGGAGATGTCCTTGCCGAACACGGTGAACAGCGGTTCGACCATGCCGACGATCCAGGCCAGCATCAGCAGCAGCCCGATGCGCATGAACATCGCCATGAACAGGCCTAGTCGCCGTGCCAGCTCCTGGCGCGCCTTGGGCAGCTTGTCCACCAGGATGCTGATGAAGATGATGTTGTCGATGCCCAGCACCAGTTCCAACGCGGTCAGCGTGGCGAGGGCGATCCAGGTCTGCGGGTTGGTCAGCAGGTCGAGCATGGCGGTCCTTGGTGAACCGCACATTCTCCCGGGGCGGCCCGGCCGCCCGGAGGCAGTTCCAGGCTGAAGGTCGCTTCGGTTTTTCGAGGGGTGTGGCCCCGCTTACGGATGGGCCAGGTCACGCAGGTGCGTCGGGCCGACGCGGCGTTCGATCTCGGCCAGCAGCGGCCGGCCCCAGCCCAGCGTGAACATCGCCTCGCCAACGACAAACATCGGACCCACCAGCAGGCCGACGAGATCGTCCACGAAGGCCGGCTTGCGACCCTCGTAGTAGTGTCCGACGAACTGGAACATCCAGCCGATGATGAAGCTGACGAGGCCCACGGTGAGCCAGCCGGCGGTCGTGCCCTGCGCGGCGGTCATCGCCAGCGCGGTCAGCAGGCCGTTGGTCAGCGCCGTCGCGACGCCCAGCACGAGGTTGCCCCGCGTGACGTACCACAGCGCCGACAGGGCCCAGGCGATGATGGCGGCGTTCATCGGCGTCTCGCCGACCGAGAACTCGGCGCGCGCCAGCAGCACGCTGATCGCAAAGACGATCAGCGGAATGCCGATGAAATGCGTCGTGATGTTGCGGCGGTCGCGGTGGTAGGCGGCGTATTGCGCCATCAGGTCGAGGGCGGGGCGGAACAAGCTGGTCATGCGGGGCTCCCTGGCGGAGATGGGGGCTATGCTAGACCAGCCTGGCGCGGCAACGTCGCGCTTCGTGTCACAAGATCCTCGCGAAAACGCCAGTTGAGCACGCAACCCCTACGCCGCCGCCTGCTGTTGCCGGCCCTTTACATTGCCGCAGCCGCCCTCGGAGGTTGCGGAACTGCGCCCGAGGCGATCCCTCCCGCCGCCTCGGCCGAGGCGCTGGCCAGCGAATTGCGCGTGCTGGTGTTCCGCGGGGGCACTGCAGCGCGGCTGGGTCACAACCATGTGCTGCGCGCTGGCGATCTCCACGTGGACTGGCCCGCCGCCGGCCCGGTGCTGCGCTTCCGGCTGGATGCGCTGGCCGTCGATCCGCCGGCGCTGCGGGCCGCGCTGGGGGAGGGGTTCACCAGTGCGGTGGATGACGAGGCCCGCGCTGGCACGCGCGCCAACCTGTTGAAGGCCCTGGAGTCGGCCTCGCATCCGGAGGTCGTCGTCCGCACCGTGCACCAGGTGGGCGAGGGCGCACGGCGGGCGGTGGAGGCCGAGATCACGCTGCATGGCGTGACCCGCCGGCAGAGCTTCGTGGCCGATGTGGACGGGCGCCGCGCGCGCGGCCAGGTCGTCATCCGCCAGAGCGACTTCGGCATCCAGCCGTTCACCGTGCTGGGCGGCCTGCTGGCGGTGCAGGACGAGCTGGTCGTGCAGTTCGAGCTAGTCCAGCCTTAAGGCCATCAAGTCTTTGTCGAGGCGCCGGCCGTCAGGCAGCCGGATCGCGTCGGCGAGCCGGCCGTAGCGGACGAAGCCGGCGCTTTCGTACAGACCCACCGCGGCGCGGTTGCTGGCCGTCACGCTGAGCGTCAGCTGGGCCAGCCCGTGCGTGGCGCGCAACTGGCGCACAGCGGCCTGCAGCAGCGCGCGGCCGATGCCGCGGCCGCGGTGCGTGTCGGCCACCATCATGCCCACCAGATGCGCGATGTGCTGGACCTTGCTGCGCGCCTCGCGCTCGCAGGTCAGTGCGCCGACGATTCGACCGTCGTCCAGCGCCAGCAGCGTGAATAGCGTGCCGCCCTGGGAGCCGCCCGCCAGCCGGCTGCGGTAGCTGGCGAGGTCGCGCTGGCACTCGGTCTCGGCGTCGGATGTGAAGGCCTCGGGATGGCCCGCCAGCATGGCGTCACGCAGCGCCTTGTAGCCCATCAGGTCGGGCTCCTGCATGGAGCGGATGATGAGTTCAGCCACGCAGGTCCTCCAGATGGTTGAAGTTCGCGAAGGCGGCTTCGTCGGCGAATCGGGCGACGCCGTGCGCCTGCGTGCGCATCCAGCCCAGCACCGCGCGGCCGCCGCCCCGCAGGTAGGCGGCCAGCGGCTCGCGCAGGCGGGCGTGAAGCAGCGCGTGCGTCGGATGCTCGCGGTCGGCCTGCGCGAAAGCCAGGCCGTGGGGGCGGGCCGCGTCCAGCAGGCGAAGGCCGAGGTCGGCGGGCAGGTGAGGACTGTCGCAGGGCGCGGTGAGCAGCCAGGCGTCGGGCGGCAACGCGTTCAGCCCGGCCAGCATGCCGGCCAGCGGCCCGGCGAACTCGAGGTCCGGCGGGTCGGTCAGTACCGGCGCGCCGAAGGCGGCGTACGCCTCCAGATGTCGGTTGGCGCTGATCAACAGACGCTCGACCTGCGGGCGCAGTGCGTCGAGCACCTGGGCCGCCAGTGGCCGGCCCCGCCAGGGCTGCAGGCCCTTGTCGACGCCGCCCATGCGGCGCGCCAGGCCGCCAGCCAGCACGAGGCCGGTGATCTCGGTCGCGGCAGTGCTCACGGCGGCGGCTCGCCGGGAGCACCCGGGAAGGCGTCGGCGTCGCGGCGCGGCCCCTTCATCACGGCGGTGATCCAGCAGCCGATGAGCCAGGTCGCCACCATCGTCAGCGCGAACAGGCTGGCGCCGATGACGATGAAGTCGATGAGCATCTGGCGGCGGACGGCGTCATCGGCGAGACCGGGCTGGTAGAAGCCCTTGGCGAACTCGCCTGCCAGCCAGGGCAGGGCCAGCGATGCGGCCACGGCCAGCGCGGCGCGCTTCTGCAGGGACCGCGTGAACCAGCCGTTCATCAGCCGCCGATGTAGTGCATCTCGACGCGGCGTTCACCGTCGGGCGTTGCCTGCCGCTGGCCTCGCAGCTGCGAGTAGCGGTCGCTGCGGCCCGCCCACACGCCCGCGACGGCGTCGGCCAGCTGCTCATCGCTCGACGGCGAGGCGCCCCGCAGCAACGCGCGCAGGTCGTGCCCGCGGTGCGCGAACAGGCAGGTGTAGAGCCGCCCTTCGGTCGACAGCCGCGCGCGGTTGCATTCGCCGCAGAAGGCCTGCGTGACGCTGGAGATGAACCCCACCTCACCGCCGCCGTCCGCATAGGCCCAGCGCTCGGCTGTCTCGCCCGGTGCGCTGGGTGACAGCGGCACCAGCGGGAACGCCTGCGCAATGCGGCGCTGCACGTCGGCGCTGGGCAGCACCTGGTCCATGCGCCAGCCATTGGTGGCGCCCACGTCCATGTACTCGATGAAGCGCAGTACAACGCCGGAGCCACGGAAGTGCTGCGCCATCGGCAGGATCTGACTGTCGTTGACGCCGCGCTGCACGACCATGTTGACCTTGATCGGACCCAGGCCGGCAGCCTGCGCGGCGCGGATGCCGTCCAGCACGCTGGCCACTGGAAAGCCCACATCGTTCATGCGCTGGAACACCGCATCGTCGAGCCCGTCGAGGCTGACTGTCAGGCGGTTCAGGCCTGCCGCCTTGAGTGCTGCGGCCTTCTTGACGAGCGTAGAGCCGTTGGTCGTCAGCGTGAGGTCCAGCGGGCGGCCCTCAGGCGTGCGCAGGACAGCGAGCATCGCGATCAGCGATTCGAGCCCGCGGCGCAGCGTGGGCTCGCCGCCGGTGATACGTAACTTCTCGACGCCCAGGCTCACGAAGACGCGAGCCAGCCGTGTGATCTCCTCGAAGCTCAGCAGCTCGGCGTGGGGCAGGAACTCGTGGTGCTGGTCGAAGACCTGCTTGGGCATGCAGTAGCCGCAGCGGAAATTGCAACGGTCCGTCACCGAGATGCGCAGGTCGCGCAGCGGTCGGCTCAGTGCGTCGGCCAGCGGCATGCCAGGCTCGACGGCCATTGGCCGTGCGGCCGGGCCCGCGTCTCGGGCGTCGTGCAGGGGGATCACGCGGGCGTGCATGGTGCCATTGTGTCAGTGCGCGAATGGCCCCCCGGCACTTGCGGCGATGGCGGCGTCGCGCTTGAATCGGTGGGGATGACGCGAATCCTTCACCCCGATCTGCCGCATTTCATTGCGTTCGGCGAAGCGCTGACCGACCTCGTGCGTACCGGGCCGCATGAGTGGCGCAGCAGCTGCGGCGGCTCGCCGTGGAACGTGGCCGTCGCCATGTCCACGCTCGGTCAGCTGAGCGCCTTTGGCGGGGCGGTCAGCCGCGACCCGTTCGGCGCCGACATCTGGCAGCGCAGCCAGGACCACAACCTGGACATGCGCTTCATCCAGCAGCTGCCGCGCCCGCCGCTGCTGGCCATCGTGCATGAGCTCGACCCGCCGCAGTACTTCTTTATCGGCCAGGACAGCGCCGACCTGCATTTCCGCCCCGAGGGCCTGCCGATGGGCTGGACGCGGTCGCTGCGCTGGGCGCATTTCGGCAGCCTCAGTCTCGTTCGCGAGCCTCTGGCGGGCCGGCTGCGCGCGCTGGCGCAGGCGCTGAAGGACGAGGGCCGCCTGATCAGCTACGACCCCAACTTCCGCGCGCCGTCGATGGACTCCAGCTATGACGACACGCTGGAGCAGATGTGCCGGCTTGCCGACGTCATCAAGGTGTCGGACGAAGACCTGCGCGGCCTGTTCCGCGTGACCGACCACCGCTCGGGCCTCGCGCAGATCGCCGCCTGGAACCCGAATGCCTGGCTGCTACTGACCCGCGGCGCCGAGGGGGCCACGCTGTTCCATGGCGCCGAGGAATGCAGCGGCAAGCCGCCCGCCGTGGCGGTGGTCGACACCATCGGCGCGGGTGACGCGGCACTGGCGGGGCTGCTCGACAGCCTGATGCGCCAGCCCGCGGCGCCGGCCTCGCAGCATCTGCGCTGCGCACTCGCCGCCGGCGCCGCCGCCTGCACGGCGGCGGGCTTTGCGCCGCCAAGCCCTGCCCAAGTGGCCGCGTTGGCGGAAGAGGTCGTCATTTGAGGCCTGTTGCCGCCGCGAGAGCTCGCTAGGGTTTACGTGGGGGAAGCTTGAACGTGGACGCCAGGGCTCTTACTATTTACCGACCGGTCGGTAGAGAAATTCATGCCCCCAACCTTGATTGCCATCGAGCAGCACGCCAGCGTGCGTGTACTGAGGCTGAACCGCCCTGACGCGCTGAATGCCTTCACTGCGGCGATGTTGGACGAACTCCGCTATTCGCTGGAGCGGGCCGCGGAGGACGCCTCGGTATGCTGCGTGGTGCTCGCCGCCGCCGGGCGCGCCTTCAGCGTCGGCCAGGATCTGGCCGACCCGCTCGTCGCGCCGGGCGGCGATGCGCCGAAGGACCTGGGCCGCATGCTGGAGCAGCACTATGTTCCGTTGGTGCTGTGTCTGCGGGCCATGCCCGTGCCCGTCGTGGCGGCAGTGCAGGGCGTTGCGGCCGGTGCGGGCGCCAACCTGGCGATTGGGTGCGACCTGGTCATCGCCGCCGAGGGCGCGATCTTCCTGCAGGCGTTCTCGCGCATCGGCCTCGTGCCGGACTGTGGCGGCACCTGGCTGTTGCCGCGTCTCGTCGGTCGCGCGAAGGCGCTGGAGCTGGCGCTGCTGGGCGACAAGCTGCCCGCACCGGAGGCCCAGCGGCTGGGCCTGATCGCCCGCGTCGTGCCGGATGCCGAGCTGCCTGACGCCGCGCTGGCGCTGGCGCAGCGGCTGGCCGCGCTGCCCACGCGGGCGCTGGCTCAGACCCGCCGCGCCATGGACGAGGCGATGGGGCTGGATTTGGAGCCGGCACTGCGGCGCGAGGTGGCGTTGCAGCGCCAGCTCGGCTTTGCGCACGACTACCTGGAAGGCACCGCTGCCTTCCTCGGGCGGCGTGCGCCGACATTCACCGACCGCTGACCGCACAGCCCACAAGGAGCCCCGATGTACACGCAGGCGATGGACGTGATGGCACGCGAGGCTGGCGGGAAACCCCAGCCCGTCAAGAGCGCCGAGACGCTGGCGCGCGAGGCCGCCTTCGAGGCCCGCATCGATGCGGGTGACTTCATCGAGGCCAAGGACTGGATGCCCGATCATTACCGCAAGACGCTGGTGCGGCAGATCAGCCAGCATGCGCACAGCGAGATCGTCGGCATGTTGCCCGAGGGCAACTGGATCACCCGAGCCCCGACCCTCAAGCGCAAGGCCATCCTGCTCGCCAAGGTGCAGGACGAGGGCGGCCACGGCCTCTATCTCTACGCTGCCGCCGAGACGCTGGGCACCAGCCGCGACGAGATGACCGCCGCGCTGCTGTCCGGCAAGGCCAAGTACAGCTCCATCTTCAACTACCCCGCGCTGACCTGGGCCGACATCGGCGTCATCGGCTGGCTGGTGGACGGCGCGGCCATCATGAACCAGGTGCCGTTGTGCCGCTGCTCGTACGCACCGTATGCGCGGGCCATGATCCGCGTCTGCCGCGAGGAGAGCTTCCACCAGCGCCAGGGCTACGAGAGCCTGCTGACGATGATGACCAAGGGCACCGCCCAGCAGAAGGCCATGGTCCAGGACGCCGTGAACCGCTGGTGGTGGCCGTCGCTGATGATGTTCGGCCCGGCCGACAAGGACTCGCCCAACTCCGAACAGAGCATCCGCTGGGGCATCAAGCGCGTCACCAACGACCAGCTGCGCCAGAAGTTCGTCGACGCGACGATCCCGCAGGCCGAGATCCTCGGCGTGACCGTGCCCGACCCCGACCTGAAGTGGAACGAGGTGCGACAGAGCTACGACTTCGGCGTCATCGACTGGGCGGAGTTCTGGCGCGTCGTGGGCGGCGAGGGGCCCTGTAACCGCGAGCGCCTGGCCGCACGGAACAAGGCCTGGGATGACGGCGCCTGGGTGCGCGACGCGGCACTGGCCCACGCACGCAAGCAGGCCAGCAAGCAGGATGCAGCATGATGAGCGACACCAAGAACGAATGGCCGCTGTGGGAGGTATTCGTCCGCAGCAGGGCGGGCCTCGACCACAAGCACTGCGGCAGCCTGCACGCGGTCGATGCGGCGATGGCCATCCAGATGGCGCGGGATGTCTATACAAGGCGTCAGGAGGGCACCAGCATCTGGGTCGTGCTTTCTGCGCAGATCGTCGCGAGCGACCCGAGCGACAAGGGCAGCCTGTTCGAGCCGGCCGACGACAAGGTCTACCGCCATCCGACGTTCTACGAACTGCCTGACGAACTGAACCACATGTGATGGCCATGGACGTCAAGACCCAATACTTGCTGCGCCTGGCGGACACCTGCCTCATCCACAGCCAGCGGCTGTCGGAGTGGTGCGGCCACGCGCCAGTGCTGGAGGAAGACCTCGCTCTGTCCAACATCGCGCTGGACCTGCTGGGCCAGGCCCGTGCGCTGCTGACCTATGCCGGCCAGCTCGAAGGTGCCGGCCGCGATGAAGACCAGCTCGCCTTCCTGCGCGAGGAGCGCGACTACCGCAACATCATCCTCGTCGAACTGCCCAACGCCGCAGCCAGCTCCAGCGACGATGGTGGTGGCGGCGGCGGGCGTGACTTCGCGCTGACGACGCTGCGCAACGCGGCCGTCGCGATCTGGCTGGAACTGCTGTACGAGCGACTCCAGACGAGCGGCGACGCGGAGCTGGCCGGCATTGCCGCCAAGTCGCTGAAGGAGGTGCGCTACCACCGTCAGCACAGCAGCGACTGGGTCGTGCGGCTGGGCGACGGCACGGACGCATCCCGGGCGCGCATGCGGGCCGCGCTGGCCGTGCTGTGGCCGTACTTCAACGAACTGTTCGCCGCACAAGGCGTGGAGGGCTTCGGCCCAGCATGGAGCGAGCTGGAAGCGGACTGGCGCGCCCGCTGGGCCACGCTGATGGCCGAGTCCACGCTGGCGCTGCCTCGCGACAGCGCGATGCAGCCGGGCGGCATCGACGGCGTGCACAGCGAGCACATGGGCCACCTGCTGGCGACCATGCAGCATCTGCAGCGTGCGTATCCGGGCGGCGTCTGGTGATGGATCTGGTCGCCGCCCGCGAGCGCCTGTCCCAGGTGCCCGACCCAGAGATCCCGGCCGTGACGCTGATGGACCTGGGCATCGTGCGCGACTTGCGTGCCACCGACGCGGGCCTGGAGGTCGTGCTGACGCCGACCTACTCGGGCTGCCCGGCCACCGAGCTGATCGCGGACGATGTGCGTGCCGCGCTGGCCGGGTTTGGCGCCGTGACCATCACATTGCAACGCGTGCCGGCCTGGAGCACCGACTGGATCAGCGCGGCAGGCCGGGTCAAGCTGCAGCACTACGGCATCGTGCCGCCGCAATGCCGCGCCGAGCAGTCGATTCGCGTTGTGCCCCGGCTGCGCTGCCCGCGCTGCGACAGCGGTGCGACGCAACAGCTGTCCCGCTTCGGCTCGACGGCCTGCAAGTCCACCTGGCGCTGCATCGACTGCGGCGAACCTTTCGAATATTTCAAGCCTTTCTGACGTGGCCCTGCACTTCCATCCCCTGCGCGTGACCTCCATCGAGCGCGACACCGAGGACGCCGTCGTCGTCGGCTTCGCGGCGCCGCCCGAAGGCTTCGGCTTCGAGCCGGGCCAGTACCTGACCTTGCGCGCGACAGTGGCCGAGCGGGAGCTGCGCCGCAGCTACTCGATCTGCTCGGACCGCGAGATGCGCATCGGCGTGCGTCGCGTCGAGGGCGGTGCGTTCTCGACCTGGGTGCACGAGCGGCTGCGCGTGGGCGATGTCGTCGAGTCCTATCCACCGCAGGGCCGCTTCGTGCTGCCTCCGCCGCGCGGCGGCGGGCGCCATGTGCTGTTCATCGCCGGCGGGTCGGGCATCACGCCCATCGTGGCGCTGCTGACGGCGCTGCTGGCGCGCGAGCCGGAGTCACGCGCCACGCTGATCTACGCCAACCGCCGCATCGCCACGACGATGTTCAAGGAGGCGCTGGAAGACCTGAAGAACCGCTTCATGGCCCGGCTGTCGCTGCACCTGGTGTTCAGCCGCGAGGCGGTCGACGCGCCGCTGCACAGCGGGCGGCTGGACGCCGGCAAGCTCAGCGCCTTCCTGGCCGGGCCAGTGCCGGCGGCGGGTGTGGATGAGGCCTTCGTCTGCGGCCCTTTCGAGATGAACGACCAGGCCGAGGCCGCATTGCGGGGCCATGGCCTGTCGGCTGATCGAATCCACATCGAGCGCTTCGGCACGCCGTCGATGCTGTCGGGCCAGCCGGCACCCCATGACGTGCAGCCGGGCGATGCAGCGGCTGCGCGCGTGACCGTGCTGCGCGACGGTATTGCGCGCGACATCGAGGTTCACGCCAGCGACCCCAGCCTGCTGCATGCAGCCACCCGCCAGGGATTGGAACTGCCGTTCTCCTGCACGAGCGGCGTGTGTTCCACCTGTCGCTGCAAGCTGGTGGAGGGGCGCGTGCGCATGGATAGAAACTTCGCGCTGGATGCCGATGAAGTCGCCGCCGGCTTCGTCCTCAGCTGCCAGGCCCATCCGCTGACCGAGCGGGTGGTCATTTCCTTCGACGAGCGTTGACCGCCGATGGCCCGCCCCCGCGCTCCCACTTTTGATGCTCAGCGCGACGACATCCTGTCCGCCGCCGCGCGCCTGTTTGCGCAGCAAGGCTTCCCCGCCACATCGATGAACCAGGTCGCCGAGGCCTGCGGCGTCGCCAAGCCGACGCTGTACCACTACTTCCAGGACAAGCAGGCGCTGTTGGCGCGCATCTGCGACGGCCATGTGCATGCGCTGCTGGCGCTGGTCGAGGCCGTCAAGGCCGAGCAGCTGCCGCCCGAGCCGCAGCTGCGGGCCCTCATCGAGCGCTTCACCCGCGCCTATGCCGATGCGCAGGACCAGCACCGTGTGCTGACCAGCGAGATCCGCTTCCTCGACGAGGCCGAGCGCGAGCGTGTGCTGGATGTCGAGCGTCGCGTCGTCGCGGCCTTCGCCGCGGCGCTGGCGGCGGTGCGCCCCGAGCTGCGCGATGCCCGCCTGGACAAGCCGCTGACCATGCTGCTGTTCGGCATGATCAACTGGACCTTCACCTGGCTGCGGCCGGACGGCGAGCTGTCGCACGACGAGCTGGCGGCCCTGGTCAGCGATCTCTTCTTCGGCGGCCTCGGCGCCGTCACGCCCCGGGAGGCGCGCGCGTGAACATTCTGCAGAGCTACATCGCCGGCCGCTGGGTCGGCGCACGAGCGGCCCGGCCGCTGGCCAGCGCGATCAACGGTCGCGTCGTCGCGCACACGCACGAGGAGACCATCGACTTCGGCGAGAGCCTGGCCCATGCTCGGGGCACCGCGTTGCCGGCGCTGCTGCGCACGCACTTCCAGGATCGCGCCCGCGCGCTGAAGGCACTGGCCGCGTATCTGCTCGAACACAAAGAGCGGCTGTATGCCGTCAGCGCCCACAGTGGCGCGACGCGGGCGGACTCGTGGATCGACGTGGAGGGTGGCATCGGCACGCTGTTCGCCTATGCCTCCATCGGTGGCAAGGACCTGCCCAGCAGCAACGTGCTGCACGAAGGGCCGCCGATGCGGCTCGGCGCCGACAACCATTTCATCGGCAGCCACGTGCTGGTACCACGGCGCGGCGTGGCGGTGCACATCAACGCGTTCAACTTTCCGATCTGGGGCATGCTGGAGAAGTTCGCGCCCAGCTTCCTGGCCGGCATGCCCTGCTTGGTCAAGCCGGCCACGGCGACGAGCTATGTCGCCGAGGCTTGCGTGCGGCTCATCGTCGAATCGGGCCTGGTGCCGGACGGTGCGCTGCAGCTCGTCATCGGCGGCACGGGCGACCTGCTGGACCGGCTGCAAGAGCCCGACGTCGTGACCTTCACCGGCAGCGCCGACACGGCGCTCACGCTGAAGGCTCACACCAACCTGCTGCGCCGGAGCATCCCGTTCAATGCCGAGGCGGACAGCCTCAACTGCGCCATCCTGGCGCCCGACGTGACGCCGGAAGACCCGGAGTTCGAGCTCTTCATCAAGGAAGTGGCGCGCGAGATGACGGCCAAGGCGGGCCAGAAGTGCACCGCCATCCGCCGCACGCTGGTGCCGCGCCACCTGACCGATGCGGTGGCTGGGGCACTGAAGGCACGGCTGGCCAAGGTCGTCGTCGGCGACCCCGCGGTGGACGGCGTGCGCATGGGCGCGCTGGCCAGCAAGGCGCAGCAGGCCGACGTGGCCCAGCGCGTGGCGCAACTGGCCGAGCGCTGCGAAGTGCTGCTCGGCGAGCGCGATGGCTTTGCGCCGCGCGGTGAAGGCGTTGCCGATGGCGCGTTCTTCGCGCCGACGCTGCTGCTGGCGCGCGAACCGGCGACCAGCGATGCGCATCACGTCGAGGCCTTCGGCCCCGTCACGACGCTGATGCCTTACGACGACTTCGACGAGGCGTTGCACCTGGCGACGCTCGGCCGCGGCAGCCTCGTGGGCACGCTGTGCACAAAAACGCCGGCACTCGCGGCCCGCGCCGTGCCGACGTTTGCTGCGTGGCATGGGCGCATGCTGGTGCTGGACCGCGAGGCGGCGCTGGAGAGCACGGGCCACGGCTCGCCGCTGCCGCGGCTCAAGCATGGCGGCCCCGGTCGCGCGGGCGGCGGCGAGGAGTTGGGCGGCCTGCGCGCCGTTAAGCACTATCTCCAGCGTTGCGCGGTGCAGGGTTCTCCGACGATGCTATCCGCCGTGACCGGCGAGTACCAGCGCGGCGGCGCCGTGACGGAGAGCGAGGTCCATCCCTTCCGACGGCATTTCGAGGATGTCGAGGTCGGCATGAGCCTGCTGACGCACCGGCGCACGGTGGGGGAGGCCGACATCGTCGCGTTCGGCGGGCTGTCGGGCGACTACTTCTACATGCACTTCGACGAGGTTGCGGCGCGCGAGTCGGCATTCGGCCAGCGCATCGCGCATGGCTACTTTGTGCTGTCGGCAGCGGCGGGCCTGTTCGTGAGCCCGGCGCCGGGGCCGGTGCTGGCCAATTACGGTCTGGAGAACTTGCGTTTCGTCACGCCGGTTGCGATCGGCGACACGATCCAGGCGCGCCTGACTGCCAAGCGCAAGATCGACCGGCCGCCGCGCGACGGCCAGCCGCTGCAGGGCGTCATCGGCTGGGATGTGGCAGTGACCAATCAGCGCGGCGAGCTGTGCGCGAGCTACGAGATCCTGACGCTGGTGGCGAAGCGGGCCAGTGATTGAAGGCGAGCGGGGAGTCGCGAACGCCGTCGGGGCAGCCGACTTAGTGGAGCTTCCCTGCGTGGGAGGTCAGCGCGTGACCGGCGCGTCGGCCGCGGCCTTCAGGTCGGCCCGGCGGGCACCGGTGAAGCGCTTGGCCCAGTAGGCGTCGCGCATGTCCTCCACGCGCACGGCGCTGCCGGTGCGGGGGGCGTGGATGAACTTGCCCTCACCGACGTAGATGCCCACGTGGCTGAAGGTGGCGCGCATCGTGTTGAAGAACACGAGGTCGCCGGGCTTGAGGTCATCCTTGCGGATTGGCAGCAGGCTGCCCATCCGGGCCTGCTCGTCGGCACGGCGCGGCAGGATCAGTCCCACGCTCATCTCGAAGATGTGGCGCGTGAAGCCGCTGCAGTCGAAGCCGTTTTCCACCGAATTGCCGCCGCGCGTGTAGCGGACGCCAAGGAAATTCATCGCCGACAGCACGAGGTCCGATGCGGTATCGCGCACGCTGTCGAGCAGGCGAGATGACCCGCCCGTTTCCGCAGTGGCGATCAGCCCGCGGTCGCTGAGGAAGCGGCTGACCGCATCTCCGGCATTGGCCGGCTTGGCGGCAGGTGCTGCCCTGTTGTCGGCCTGGGCTTGCTGCTGTTGTTGCTGCTGTTGAAGGCTCTGACCGTAGGCGCCGGTCATCGTGCCGGGCGGCGGCGTGGTGGCCGCCTGCGCCACGCCTTGCGCATGCGCAGCGCACCCGAGGGCCAGGAGGCCGGCGGCGGCGAGGCGATTCAGCAAGGAGACGGAGACCAGAGACATCAGCAGGAACAAGGGAGCGGAGCAGAGAGGCCGTGAGGCGAAGTAGCAGAGGTGGGACAGCGGCGCGGAGGTTAGGGGGGCACCCCGATACCGTCAATTCGCAAGGACGTAAAGCTTGTAATTTTCAGGGCAAACCCCGGCGCCGCCAAGGGGAAGATCGGTGGAAACCCTGAAATTACTCACGCAACAGCCTTGCGGCAGGTCAGATTGTCGTCAGTGCGTGCGGCTCAAACTGATCGCATGACGCTCATTTCTTACGCCGACTTCCATGCCCGCTCGCTGGCCGAACGTGACGCCTTCTGGGCCGAGCAGGCCCGGCGCATCGATTGGCAGACGCCGCCGCAGCAGGTCTGCGACGTGAGCCGTCCGCCGTTCGCGCGCTGGTTCGTCGGCGGCACGACCAATCTGTGCCACAACGCGGTGGACCGCCATGCGGCGAAACGGCCGGATGACCCGGCGCTGATCTGGGTGTCGACCGAGGTGGGGCAAGAGCGCGTCTACAGCTTTGCCGAGCTGCAGGCCGAGGTCGAGACGTTGGCGGCCATCCTCGTCGCGCAGGGCGTGGGGCAGGGCGACCGCGTGCTGATCTACATGCCGATGATCCCCGAGGCCGCGTTTGCGATGCTGGCCTGTGCACGCATCGGGGCCATCCATTCGGTCGTCTTCGGTGGTTTCGCGTCGGTGAGCCTGGCCAGCCGCATCGACGACGCGGCGCCCAAGCTCATCATCAGCGCGGACGCTGGCAGCCGGGGCGGCAAGGTGGTGGCTTACAAGCCGTTGCTGGACGAGGCGATCACGCTGGCTGCCCACAAGCCGGCCCGCGTGCTGATGGTGGACCGCGGGCTGGCGGCCTTCACGCCGGTCGCGGGGCGCGACCTGGACTATGGCGCGCTGCGCACGGCCCACCACGGCCAGCGCGTGCCGGTGGCCTGGCTGGAGTCCAACAGCATCAGCTACACGCTCTACACCAGTGGCACCACCGGCAAACCCAAGGGCGTGCAGCGCGACGTGGGCGGATACGCGGTGGCGCTGGCCACGAGCATGGACTACATCTTCGGCGGCAAGCCCGGCGAGACGTACTTCTCCACCAGCGACATCGGCTGGGTCGTGGGCCACAGCTACATCATCTACGGCCCGCTGATCGCCGGCATGGCCACGCTGATGTACGAGGGTCTGCCGATCAACCCGGACGCCGGAATCTGGTGGAGCCTGGTCGAGAAGTACGGGGTCACCGTCATGTTCAGCGCGCCGACGGCAGTGCGCGTGCTGAAGAAGCACGACGCCTCGCTGCTCAAGCGCCATGATCTGTCGTCGCTGCGTGCGCTGTTCCTGGCCGGCGAGCCACTGGACGAGCCGACCGCGCGCTGGATCGCCGAGGCCCTGGGCGTGCCCATCGTCGACAACTACTGGCAGACCGAGACCGGCTGGCCGCTGCTGACGGTGGCCAACCACATCCCCGGCGTCGCGCCGGTCTCGACGCGCTTCGGCTCGCCCGGCATGCCGATGTACGGCTACGGCGTCAAGCTTCTGGACGAGAGCACCGGCGAGGAGCTGACCGCGCCGAACCAGAAGGGCGTGCTGGTCATCGAGCATCCGCTGCCGCCGGGCGCGCTGCAGACCGTGTGGGGCGACGATGCGCGGTTCGTCAGCACCTACTGGAGCAGCGTGCCGGGCCGGCAGGTCTATTCAACCTTCGACTGGGGGATGCGCGACGCCGACGGCTACACCTTCATCCTCGGCCGCACCGACGACGTCATCAACGTGGCTGGCCACCGGCTGGGCACGCGCGAGATCGAGGAGTGCATCTCCGGCCATGCGGCGGTGGCCGAGGTGGCCGTGGTTGGCGTGGCCGACCAGCTCAAGGGCCAGGTGGCACTGGCATTCGCCGTGCCGCGCGAGATGCCGGCCACGCCGGAGGCGGCCCGTGCGCTGGAAGCACAGGTCATGAAGCGGGTGGACGAACAGCTGGGCGCAGTCGCACGGCCGTCGCGCGTGCTGTTCGTCAGCGTGCTGCCCAAGACGCGCTCGGGCAAGCTGCTGCGCCGCGCGCTGCAGGCGGTGGCCGAGGGCCGCGATCCGGGCGACCTCACGACGCTGGACGACCCCGGCGCGCTGGCCCAGGTGACGACGCTGCTGCGCGGCTGATCGCGGGGCGGCCCATGCCGAATGGCTGGATGCGGCGCCCGCGCCAGAATGCCGGGTTCCCACAAGGAGACCCGATGAAGCCCCTGCTCATGACCCTGGCGGCGCTGGCCGTGACCGCTGCCGCTGCCGCGCAGCCCCAACCCCAGCTGCCGGCCCCGAACTTCCCGACCTATGCATCGGTCGCCGACGTCAAGACGCGGTGCGACGCGGGCCTCAAGGGCGCCAAGCGCCTGGTGCAGACGCTGGAAAAGCGCAAGGTCGACGCCGGCTGGCTGGCGGCGTTGGACGACTTGGCCGTCTACCTCGAAGACCACCAGAACCCCAACGACTTCGTTCTGCAGGTCCACCCGGACAAGGCCATCCGCGACGCGGCGCAGGCCTGCTCGCTGCGCTGGGCCGACTTCGGCTCCACGCTGGGCCAGAACGAGACGCTGTACCGCGCGCTGCAGAAGGCGCCCCGGCAGGACGGCATCGACGCCGAGTTCGTGCGCCTGGCCTCGGGCCAGTTCGAGGACAGCGGCGTGGCGCTGCCCAAGGACAAGCGCGAGCGCGCCAAGCAGATCCTCGACAAGCTGACCGAGCTGGGCCAGCAGTTCAGCAAGAACATCCGCGACGCGAACATCCGCGTGCCGTTCGCCGAGGCCGAGCTGAAGGGCGTGCCCGCGGCCATCTGGGAGAAGGCTCCGCTCGACGACCAGGGTCGACGGCTGCTGGGGGTCGATTACCCGACCTATGTGCCCGTCATGCGTCTGGCCGAGAGCGAGTCGGCGCGCGAGCGCATGTGGCGCGCCAAGACCGACCAGGGCGGCATGGCCAACATCGACATCCTGCGCGAGATGGCCACGCTGCGCCGCGACTACGCGCAGCTGTTCGGCTTCGACAGCTTCGCCGACTTCAACCTGCGCCGCCGTATGGCGAAGAACGCGGCGACGGCTACGCGCTTCCTCGACTCCGTGACGGGCGCCGTCAACGAGCGCGAGAAGGCCGAGCTGCGGGAGCTGCGCGCCGACAAGGCCCGCCATGTGGGTACGCCGCTGGAACAGACGACCGTGCAGCGTTGGGACACCAGCTTCTACGCCGAGCGCGTCAAGCTGCAGAAGTACGCCGTCGACCAGAACGCCTTCCGGCCTTACTTCCCGCCGCAGGCGAGCCTGGAGTTCGCGCTGCACGTCATCGAGAAGATGATGGGCGTGAAGTACCAGCGCGTCGAGAACAAGCTGTGGCACCCCGAGGCCCAGACCTACGTCGTCAGCGACGTCGCCACCGGCAAGCCCATCGCGCAGCTCTATGTCGACCTCTACCCGCGCGAGGGCAAGTACAACCATGCGGCGGTCTGGCCGCTGCGGGGCAGCGCGACGCGTATCAACCGCACGCCGGCGGCTGCGCTGGTCGTCAACTTCGACCGCAACGGCCTGACGTTGGACGAGGTGGAGACGCTGCTGCACGAGCTGGGCCATTCGGTGCATGCCGACCTCTCCAGAACGCGTTATGTCAGCGTGGCGGGCACGACGGTCGTGCATGACTTCGTCGAGGCGCCGTCCCAGATGCTGGAGGACTGGGTCTACGACAAGAACGTGCTGAAGCTGATGCAGGATGTCTGCCCGACGTGCAAGCCGGTGCCCGACGACATGGTGGCCCAGGCCACCGCGGCCAAGCATTACGGCAAGGGCATGCAGTTCGGCCGCCAGCACCTGTACGCGAGCTTCGACCTGGCGCTCTACCAGCAGGCCCGACCCGACCCGCTGGCACTGTGGGCAAAGATGGAAGGCGCCACGCCGCTGGGCTATGTGCCGGGCACGATGTTCCCGGCCGGCTTCGCGCACATTGCTGGAGACGGCTACGCGGCCGGCTACTACGGCTATCTGTGGAGCCTCGTCGTGGCCATGGACCTGCGCACGGCCTTTGCGGCTGACAAGCTCGACCCGGTCGTCGGCAAGCGCTATCGCGACACCGTGCTGGGGCAGGGCGCGCAGAAGCCCGCGCCTGAGCTGGTCAAGGACTTCCTCGGCCGCGAGTCCAACTCTGAGGCGTTCTTCGAGTACCTGAAGAAGTAGCCAGCAAAAAGGGCCGCTGAAGGCGGCCCCTGTTTTATCGGCGCGACGCGTGCGCGCTCAGTGGCCGCAGCTGCTGGAGCCGCAGCCCGCGCCGGCCGACTCGGCGGCGACGACCTCTCCACACTCCCCAGTCACCGGGTCGAAGCCGCGCTGCTCCATCGTCCAGACCAGCGCCGCGTCCATCATCTCGGCATGCTGCGGAAACCAGCCGGCCAGCTCCGTGCGCAGGATGCGCAGCGGCTCGCGGTCGTTCAGCTCGTTGGCATATCGCAGGGCTTCACGCATGACGTTGAGCACCATCGCATGCTGGCTGGCGTGGCAGTTCTGCGGCTCGAAACCGCAGCGCGCCATCCAGTCCTCTTCCATCGCGAAGTGTGCCTCGGTGTGCGTCAGCAGCGCTTGGTAGGTGGGCAGGGCGTCGGCGCCGGTGTCCAGCGCGTCGCCGAAGGCGTTCAGCAGCTCGACGAACTCCTGGTGCGTCGTGTCCAGCTGCGGCAGGTTCAGGACGAGGTTGTCGGTCCAGGCAAGGGTGTTCATCTGACGAATGCTAGGCAGCCGGTGGGTAGATGTCGTTGAGCCAGCTCAAGCCAGCCGTGCGCGGTGGCGGGCCACCTGGGCGCGCACCTGCGCCGGCGCCGTGCCGCCCAGCACGTTGCGGGCGTTCAGCGAGCCTTCCAGAGACAGCACGTCGAACACGTCCGCCTCGACGCGGGCGTCGAAGGCCTTCAGCTGGTCCAGCGTCAGCGCGGCCAGGTCCACACCCTGCTGCGTCGCGGTCTTCACCGCATGGGCGACGACTTCGTGCGCGTCGCGGAAGGGCAGGCCCTTCTTGACGAGGTAGTCGGCCAGGTCGGTGGCCGTCGCATGACCCTTCAGCGCGGCGGCGCGCATGGCCTCGGGCTTGACGGTCAGGCCGGCCAGCATGTCGGCAAAGATGCGCAGCGTGTCCTTCAGCGTGTCGACCGTGTCGAACAGCGGTTCCTTGTCTTCCTGGTTGTCCTTGTTGTAGGCCAGCGGCTGGCCCTTCATCAGCGTGACGAGGCCGACGAGATGCCCCACGACACGGCCCGTCTTGCCGCGAGCCAGCTCGGGCACGTCGGGGTTCTTCTTCTGCGGCATGATCGACGAGCCGGTGCAGAACGCATCGGGCAGCGCGATGAAGCCGAAGTTCTGGCTCATCCACAGGATCAGTTCTTCGGACAGCCGCGAGATGTGCAGCATGACTAGCGACGCGGCGGCACTGAACTCGATCGCGAAGTCGCGGTCGCTGACCGCGTCCAGGCTGTTCTGGCACACGCCCTCCATGCCTAGCGTCTTCGCGACGCGCTCGCGGTCCAGCGGGTAGCTGGTGCCGGCCAGCGCGGCGGCGCCCAGCGGCAGGCGGTTGACACGCTTGCGCGCGTCCAGCAGCCGCTCGGCATCGCGGGCAAACATCTCGACGTAGGCCAGCAGGTGGTGGCCGAAGCTGACCGGCTGCGCGACCTGCAGGTGCGTGAAGCCCGGCAGGATGACGTCGGCATGCTCGGCGGCTTTTTCGACGAGCACCGACTGCAGCGCCTTCAGGAGCCCGCCGATCTCGTCGATCTCGCCGCGCAGCCACAGCCTCACGTCGGTGGCTACCTGGTCGTTACGGCTGCGGCCCGTGTGCAAGCGCTTGCCGGCGATGCCCACGCGCTCCGTCAGCCGGGCCTCGATGTTGAGGTGCACGTCCTCCAGGTCCAGCTTCCACTCGAACTGGCCGGCCTCGATTTCGGCGGCGATCTCGTTCAGGCCGCGCTGGATGGCGGCGTGATCTTCCGCGCTCAGGATGCCTTGCGCGGCCAGCATCTCGGCATGCGCCAGGCTGCCGGTAATGTCGGCCCGCCACAGGCGCTGGTCGAAGCCCACGCTGGCCGTGTAGCGCTTGACGAGGTCGCTCATCGGCTCGGAGAACAGGGCGGACCAGGCTTGGGACTTGTTGGCGAGTTGGTTGTCTGACATGGCGATGGCGGGCGCGGCGGAAATCGGCGCGCACAATCGCGCGCAGCCCGCCATTATCGAACGCGGTCGTCTGCCTCGCGGCAACGGCCAGCGCCATCGTCTGAACGAGCCTCACGCCATGCCCCAGTCCGTCTCCCAGCATCCCGGCGAGTGGTCGGCCACGTCGCCCGCCGCCGCGAGCGCGCGAGAGGCCGCTCCGTCGGAGCTGCCGGGGGTGTCGCCGGGCCCGCTGGAGCCGACCAGCGCCTTCGATGTCTGCCACGTGGGCCTGGTGCTGCGCACCGTGCTGGGCGTGCAGGGCTTGCTAGCGCTGGGCACGGCGCTGGTGGCCCGGGATGCCATGCAATGGGGCCTGCTTATGGCCAATGGCACGGTGGTGACGATGTGCTCGGCGCTGTCATGGCTGCTGGCGGTGTGCGCCGGCAAGCGGCTGTGGCCGCGCTTGCCCGAGCCGGCCCAGTGGGCCGCGTTGATGGGCCTGGGTGCGGTCGCGGCGCTGCTGGGCTTCGCGTTGCTCAACCTGACGAGTGACGAGCCCGCCGCCTGGTGGCGACGCGCCAGCGTGGCGGCCAGCGGCGCCAGCGGCGCGGCCGTGCTGCTGGCCTGGCTCAAGCACCGCGCGCGCATCCGCCAGCCGGCCGACGCGCTGGCCCAGCTCGTCGAACTGCAGTCGCGCATCCGCCCGCACTTCCTGTTCAACACACTCAACAGTGCCATCGCGCTGGTGCAGATCGACCCGGCCCGCGCCGAGGGTGTGCTGGAGGACCTGGCCGAGCTGTTCCGCGTCGCACTGGCCGACTCCAGCGCGTCGGTGACGCTGGCCGAGGAGGTGGAGCTGGCGAAGCGCTATCTCGCCATCGAGGAGATCCGCTTCGGGCCGCGGTTGCGGGTCACCTGGCAGCTCGACCCGGCGGCCGGCCGGGCGCGGCTGCCGCCGCTGCTGTTGCAGCCGCTGGTGGAGAACGCCGTGCGTCATGGCGTGGAACCCAACGACGACGGCGGCGATCTCAGCGTGACGACGCAGCGCCGCGGAGCCGAGGTGGAGATCCGCATCAGCAACAGCGTCGGTGCGCCGGCTTGCACACCGGGTCACGGGCTGGCGCTGCGCAATGTTCGCCAGCGCCTGCACCTGATGCACGACGTGGCGGCACGCTTCGACATCGACGCCACGGACACCCGATTCAACCTGCGCATCATCCTGCCGCTATGACCGCTCTCCGCGTCTTCATCGTTGACGACGAACCCCTGGCCCGGCTGCGCCTGCGCGGGCTGGTCGATGCCATCCACGAGCCGAGGTGCGAGGTGGTTGCCGAGGCGGCGACCGGGTCGCAGGCCGCCGCCTGGCTGCGCGAGCATGGCTGTGACCTCGTGCTGCTGGATGTGCAGATGCCTGGCGCCGACGGCCTGCAGCTCGCCGAGAGCCTCGCCGGCCGCGCTGCCGCGGGCCACGGCGTGCCGCTAATCGTCTTCGTGACGGCGCACGCGATGCATGCCTTGCGCGCCTTCGAGCTGGACGCCGTCGACTACCTGACCAAGCCGGTCCGTCGCGAGCGGCTGCAAGCGGCGCTGGCCCGCGTGGCCCAGCGGCTCACGCATCGCGCCGCGGCCACTGCGCTGCTGCCCCCCGACGCGCCGGTGGCGCCGGATGCCGACTTCATCACGCTGACCGACCGCGGGCGGCTCCGGCGCGTGCCGGTGTCGGAGGTGCTGTACTTCCGCGCTGAGCTGAAATACGTGACGCTGCGAACGGCCAGCGAGAGCCATGTCATGGACGGGGCGCTGTCCGAGCTTGAGCAGCGGCTGGGCGAGCGCTTCCTGCGCATCCACCGCAATGCCCTCGTGGCCCGTTGGGCCGTGCGTGAGCTGGAGCGGCATGCGCCGACGATCTTCGGCGATGCCGATGCGACCGACATCGCGGAGGCTGGGGATGGCTGGGCCGTGCGCATCGTGCATGTGGACGAATGGCTGGCCGTGTCGCGGCGGCAGGTGGCGGCCGTGCGGGAGGCGCTCGCTGGCCAGAACCGCTGAGGGTCGGGGCGTGCAGCGCCGCTGGCTCTTCGTGCTGCCGCTGCTCGTGCTGGTGGCGGCTGTGGGCTTCGGCGTCGGGCGGCTGAATCGGCCGGCTGCGCCGGCGGTACCGCTGGCTGGTGTGGCGGCATCGGCGGCGTCAGCGGCATCGGCTTCAGCGGCGCTGGTCGCGGTGCGTTCCGCACCGGACGCACCGCAGCCGGCCGCCTCGGCCGACGCGGAAGAAGCCCGGGCGCGCGAAGCGCTGAAGCAGCGCATGAAAGCCGACTGGTGCGGCTTCGGCCTGGCCGAGCAGCAGCGTCAAAGGGATGCGGTGATGGCGGGCTTCGAGGCCCGCACCGGGGGCATCGGCATCGAGGCCATCGAAGCGGCGAACGAGACGGTTGGTGCGCAGGTGCAGAGGGAAGCCGAGGACGGCGCACGGCGCCGCTGGGTGGCGGCGCTGCGGCGGCGCGGCGACCCGCGCTCGCTTGCCGTGGCGGACTATCTGGGCGGCATGGACGACGCGGACGCCACGGGGGCCAGTGCCCGTCTGCAGGCGCTGGCGCGCTCCAGCAGCGATCCGATGGTGACGGTGCTAGCGCTGCTGCGGCCCTGCCCGCCTGGGCAGTGCACCAACATCCAGGTGTCGCAATGGTCGCGGCTGGAGCCCGCCAATCTGCAGGCCTGGCTGATGCTGTTGCGCGAGTCGAAGGGCCCGGAGCGCCGCTCGCTGGTGCCCTACGCGCTGGAGCGCATGGCCGCCGAAGGCCGGTTCAGCCGCATGTACGAACGCGAGTTCACGCAGCTGCTGCTGGAGCTGCCGCAAACCGAGACGCCGGGGCTGGCGCATGACGCCGAAGTGACGCTGTTGATCGGGGTCGCGTCCGTCTGGCCCATCGCAGGCTATGCGCCGCTGACCCAAGCCTGTGCGGACGGGTTGACCGATGCAGCGACGAGGCGGCGGTGCGAGGCCGTGGCCGAGCTGCTGTGGCTGGGTGACACCGTCATCGAGCACGGCCTGGCGCTGAGCCTCGCACGCCGCCTGTCCGCCGCGGACACCGCAGTCCTGGCTCGGTGGCAGGCGCGGGCCCGCGTCTACGAGGCGACCCTGGGCTGGACACAGGCTGCCTTCCTGCGTGAGGCGGAGCGCCTCGAGCGTGTATCACCCTGTGCCGCGAGCATGGCGTGGCGCGCGCTGGTGCGTGACCGGGCCAGGCTGGGCGAGTGGGGCGCCGCACGGGCCGAGATGGCCGCGCAGCGGGCGGACGACCAGGCTTTATCGTCCGCCTGGCGGGCTCAGGGTGGCCGTCCGGTGCTGGACGCTGCGGCACCGGAGGCCTCCGCTGTGACGCGCTGAAAGTACGAGAACGCTCAGGCCACCGGCGCCGGCTGGGCTTGCTGCAGGTGGGCCAGGATGAGGCGGTTGATGCGCTCCGGTTCCGTCATCGGTGCCAGGTGCGCCGCGCCGTCCACCCAGTGCAGACGGCCGTTGGGCAGCCGGGCGGCAAGGGCCTGGACCACGCGGCGCGCGCTGGCCCGCGTGGCCGTGCCGCACAGCAGCTGCACGGGCATGTTCAGCAGGGCCAGCAGGCTGTCGCTCCAGCGGGCGACGAACAGCGCATCGAAATGCCGGCGCACGGTGGGCATCGCGGCGGTGATGCGCTGGCGCTGCGGCTCGTCAAGCTGTGGCCAGACATCGTGGCCGTGCCAGTAGGCACAGAAGCCGCGCGCCGCACCTGCGGCGTCGCCGGCGTCCAGCACCGTGCCCAGTGCCTTGGCCACGTCGCAGATCTCTTCCCAGGCCGGCTCGCCCGGCCCGAGCGTCGGCAGCGTGCCGAAGGCTACGGGCTCGTACAGCGTCAGCGACAGCACACGGCGCGGCTGCTGCAGCGCGATCTGCATGGCCACGGCGCCGCCGTAGCTGTGGCCCACGAGGTGGAAGGGTTGCGTGTCGTTGAAGGGCAGGCCGGCCAGCACGCCGTTGGCCTCGACGCTGAGCCGGCTGGGCATCAGCTCCGGCCAGCCGGGGCGGCTGCCGTGGCCGAAGAAGTCCGGCATGTGCCACTGCCAGGCCGGGTCGCTTTCGGCTGCGAGGCGGCGCCATTGCCTGCTGCTGGCGGCGCTGGAGTGCAGGCAGACGACGGGCGTGGCGGGGCGTGCGTGGGGCATCGGGTCTCCAGGGGGCGAAGGGCACCGGCCGGCGGATTGCGCTTCGGGCGGTGCTTGGGGGGCGGCGCGAATGATGGCCGCACTGCATGCCTGGGGAGCCCGGCAATGCCGGGAAGATTCACCGGCTTGTTGGGGATGCCGCGACGCTCTCGGCGACGACGCTATTGCGTCCCTCCGCCTTGGCGCGGTAGAGCGCCCCATCGGCCGCCGCGAAGACCTGGTCCAACGGGCGCTCGCTGTCCAGCGCCGCGACGCCGAAGCTGGCCGTGATATGCAGGCCGCCGTGGAACTCGTGCCCCGCGATGAGGGCGCGCAGTTTCTCGGCGATCGCCGTCGCCTGCACAAGGCCGGTGTCGCGGCAGACGAGCAGGAATTCCTCGCCGCCCCAGCGGCCCAGTGCGTCCTGCCCGCGTACGTGCTGCCGCACGAGCTCGGCCAGGCCCGCGAGCACGTGGTCGCCCGCCTGATGGCCGTGGATGTCGTTGACGGCCTTGAAATGGTCTAGGTCGATGAGCACCAGGCCCAGTGGATGCCGATGGCCGTGCCAATCGGCGAGGGCTTGCTGCAGCAGGTCCTCCAGGCCCTTGCGATTGAATGCGCCTGTCAGCGCATCGGTGGTGGCCATCTGCACGAGCTGCTTACTGCGGGCGTCGAGCACTCGGTTGATCTCGTACAACTCCTGCGAACGCTGGCGCTGCTGGCTCACGTCGGCCTTCAGCCGGACCATGCGCTGCAGCAGGTACAGCAGCGCTAGCACGAGCCACATGCTCATGATGGCGAGGTACCAGCGCTCCGTGGACAGGTATTGCACGTCGTATTCAACTCGGTGCAGCACCAGCCGGTAGTCACCGATTGGCGCATCGGTGCCGGTGATGACTTCCAGCGAGATGATGTTGTCGAACTCCGGCCGGCTGAACTGGGGCGGCATGCGGAACTGCTGCATCCACCAGTTGGCGACGACGAAGTCACGCAGGTCCAGCTCGACCATGCCGTGGCGCAGCGAGTCGGTCGTGATCTCGACATGGTTGTACTTGGCCGACTCCTGCTCCTGCTGCGGCAGCCCGTAGTGCGGGCTGGCGTTGCGCAGGTGGATCTTGACCGTCTGCGCTGGGCCCTCGTAGTCCAGCCACAGTCGCAGGCGGCGCATGCCGCTGAGGTCGATGCCGTGCACGCGCTGGGGGTCGAAGCGGACGACGATGCCGCAGTAGGGATAGCCGAAACCCTCGCGCAGCCGGCACCTCAGGTCGTAGCCGCGGCCGGGCGCGCGCCGCGTCTCGGTGTTGCCGCTGTTGTGCACGCGATCCGACGTGGACTCGGTGACGAAGGCCCCCTCGGGCTCGATGACGCGCACCCGCTGCAGCAGGTCGTCGGAGAAGCGGATGGCGGCCGCGCTGAGCAACAGGAGCAACAGCAGGCTGTATTCGAAGCGCCACTTGAAGCCCATGCGACGACTCTAGCCTGAGGACCGGCCGCGGGGCACCGTGGGCAACCCGGTGCTACGGCCGGCGCTGCGCAGCCGGCTCAGCCGGTGTTGCGCAGGCCGGCGGCGATGCCGTTGATCGACAGGTGGATGCCGCGTTGCACACGTTCCATCGCAGGGTCGTCCTTGGCGATGTGGCGGTAGCGCCGCATCAGCTCGACCTGCAGGTGGTTGAGCGGGTCGATGTACGGGAAGCGGTGCTCGATGGAGCGCGCCAGCGACGGGTTGGCCGCCAGGCGCTTGTTGTCGCCGGTGATCAGGTTGAGGGCTGTCTGCGTGCGCTCGAACTCGGCCTTGATGGCCGCGAAGATGCGCTTGCCGAGCTTCTTGTCCTCGACGAGCTCGACATAGCGCTCGGCCAGCGCCAGGTCGCTCTTGGCCAGCACCATGTCCAGGTTGGACAGCAGCGCGCGGAAGAACGGCCAGCCCTTGAGCATGCGCTTGAGCAAGGCCAGGTTCTTGGCACGCTGTGTGGGCTCCTCGCCCAGGAAGGCCTCCACGCCCGAGCCGAAGCCGCACCAGCCGGGCAGGGCGATGCGGGCCTGGCCCCAGGAGAAACTCCACGGGATGGCGCGCAGATCCTCGATGGCGCGCGTGGCCTTTCGCGAGGCCGGGCGCGAGCCGATGTTGAGCTCGGCGATCTCGCGGATGGGCGTCGACGCGAAGAAGTAGTCGGCAAAGCCGGGCGTGCCGTAGACGAGCTGACGGTAGGCCGCGAAGCTGGCGTCGGACAGCGCCTGGGCGGCCTGGAGGAAGCTCTTGGGCGCGCTCTGCGTGGGATGCAGCAGCGTGGCCTCCAGTGTGGCCGCGACCAGCGTCTCCAGGTTGCGCCGGCCGATCTCGGGGTGGGCGTACTTGGACGCGATGACCTCGCCTTGTTCGGTGAGGCGGATCTGCCCGTTCACGGTGCCGGGCGGCTGCGCGAGGATGGCCTGGTAGCTCGGGCCGCCGCCGCGGCCGACTGTTCCGCCGCGGCCGTGGAACAGCCGCAGCGTCAGCGGGCCAGTCTGGCGCAGTTCGTCGAACAGTTCGACGAGGGCGATTTCCGCGCGGTAGAGCTCCCAGGACGACGTGAACATGCCGCCGTCCTTGTTGCTGTCCGAGTAGCCGAGCATGATGTCCTGCTCGGCGCCGCTGCGGTCCACCAGGCCGCGCACGCCCGGCAGCGCGTAGAACTCGCGCATGATGGTCGGCGCGACGCGCAGGTCGCCGATGGTCTCGAACAGCGGGACGATGATGAGGTCGCTGACTGCCTGTTCGTTCAGCACGCCGCGCAGCAGGCCCGTTTCCTTCAGCAGCAGGGCCACTTCCAGCAGGTCGGATACCGACTCGGTGTGCGAGATGATGTAGTGGCGCAGCGCCTCGCGGCCGAAGCGGGCCAGCGCCTCGCGGGCGGCCTCGAAGGTGGCGATCTCGCCTTGCGTCTTGTCGCTGTAGGCGGCGCCGATGACGCGCAGCGGCCGGGCGTCGTTCAGCAGCTTCAGCAGAAGCTCGCGCTTGGCGGCTTCGTCCAGCGCCGAGTAGTCGGCCTCGATGCGCGCCGCAGCGAGCAGCTCCGCGAGGACGAGTTCATGCTGGTCGCTGCTCTGGCGCAGGTCCAGCGTGGCAAGGTGGAAGCCAAAGACCTGGATGGCACGGATCAGCGGGCTCAGCCGCGGCGCGATCAGCGCCTCGGCGTGATGGCTCTTCAGCGAGGCCTCGATGACGCGAAGGTCGGCCAGCAGTTCGTCGGGCGAGAAGTAGGGGTTCTGCGGCGCGACGGCATGGCGCAGCGCCTCTGTGCCGGTCAGCTGCTGCAGCGTGGCCGCCAGGCGCGCGTACATACCGGTCAGCGCGCGGCGGTAGGGCTCGTCGAGCCGGTGCACGTTCTGATCGGGGCTGCGCTCGGCGAGCGCCTGCATGTCCGGCGTCACGCCGGTCAGGCGCAGCGAGATGGACAGCTCCGCGCCGAGCTCATGCAGCTCAGTCAGGTAGTGCCGCAGCGCCACTTCGCTCTGGCGCTGCATCGCGCGGCGCAGTGTGGCGGCGCCCACGTTGGGGTTGCCATCGCGGTCGCCCCCAATCCAGTGCCCCATGCGCAGGAAGCTCGGCAGGTTCTGGCCGGGCAGATGCTCTTCCAGCTCGGCGTAGAGCTTGGGAATCTGGCGCAGGAAGGTCGCGTGATAGTAGGACAGCGCGTTCTCGATCTCGTCGGCCACCGTCAGCTTGGAGTAGCGCAGCATGCGCGTCTGCCACAGCTGTGTGATGCGCGCGCGCAGCAGCGCCTCGACCTCTCGCAGCTCGCGCTCGGTGCCGGCGCGGTCGCGCGCTTCCAGCAGGCCGGCGACGGAGCGCTCGGCGTCCAGGATGCTCTTGCGCTGCACCTCGGTCGGGTGCGCCGTCAACACGGGCGAGATGAAGCCGCGCTGCAGGACTTCGCCGATCTCGGCGGGGCGCACGCCGGCCTCATGCAGGTGTTCGAGGCAGTACGCCAGCGATCCCGGCTGCAGGCTGCCAGCGCGCTCATGCACGTCGCGGCGCCGCACATGGTGGCGGTCCTCGGCGATGTTGGCCAGGTGCGAGAAATAGCTGAACGCGCGGATGACGCTGACAGCCTGGTCACCGGACAGGCTCTTGAGCAGCTTGTCGAAGCGCTTGCCGGCTTCCTTGTCATGCTTGTGGCGGTAGGCCACCGAGAGCTGCCGGATGCGTTCCACCAGTTCGAATGCCTCGCGACCCTCCTGCTCGCGAATCACGTCGCCGAGGATGCGACCGAGGAGCCGAATGTCGGCGACCAGCGGTTCGTTCTTGTCGCCATCAAGGCGGGCAGGGGCGGCTCGTGGGGGCATGGCGGGTCGTCCGGATGTGTTTTGCTGCAGGGGAGGTAACCAAGTTACCTAAATGTCACTCTAGCAGTTTCTTTCACGGTGCGGACACGGGGCGTCCCTGCGGTTGCAGCTTGCCGACATCGCCACTTTCGAAGGCGTCCATCGTTGCGTTTCCACCAATTGCCGGCCTTGGGCCGGGTAGACCCTTGATTGCAAGCGCAACGCGATTCAACTATCGTTGACAGCGTTGTCTATTGAGCGCTGAGATACTGCATCAAGCGTGAGCGAGAAATATTGGGATCGCTATCATTTCTTCGCGGGCGCCGTGCTGGCGCGCCGGGAGGAGCGAGTCAGCATTCCAGCATGGAGACGTTCGCAGGGTGTTGCGTAATTCGCTAAACACACCGGATATCCCCTGGTAAACCCTAGGCAAATGGGGCGGGCGGATCAATAAAGTACTTTGGGCGCTCGACGTGGCAGCTTTACCGTTAGCCCATTGATAACGCTAACAATTGTTAATCGGGACCGTTCTAAGTCGTCGTTAGTCGGCTTGTCCATGAGCCAACCCAGCAAGGAGACAAATTGAGACATCACCAGATTCCCAAAACCCGCCGGCAACCCGCGCAAGCGCTCAAGCTTCGCCCGGTGGCAGTCGCTTCGACGCTCGCATTGCTCGCTGGCGCCAGCGTGGTTCAGGCGCAGGAAGGGGCCGCGCCGACACAGCAACTCGAAGCCGTCGTTATCACGGGTATTCGCAAGTCACTTGACAGCGCTGTCAATCTGAAGCGCGAGGCTCGCGGCCTTGTGGACGGCATCGTCGCCGAGGACATCGGCAAGTTTCCGGACACGAACCTGGCCGAATCGATGCAGCGCATCGCCGGCGTTTCGATTGACCGCGCCGCCAACGGCGAAGGCTCCAAGGTCACCGTCCGCGGTGTGGGGCCCGACTTCAACCTGGTGCTGCTGAATGGCCGCCAGATGCCGACGGCGTTGATCGGCTTCGAAGGTGCCGGCGCAAACGGGTCGCGGGCGTTCGACTTCGCGAACTTGTCGTCCGACTCGATCTCCGCCCTGGAGGTCTACAAGACGGCTCGTGCCGAGTCGCCCACCGGCGGTATCGGTGCCACGATCAACGTGAAAACGGCCCGACCTTTGGACGTGCGCGAGCGCATTGCCAGCATCGGCGTCAAAGCGAATTACGACGCTTCCGTGGGCCGCCTGCCCAGTTCGCTGCAAGGTTCAAAGACGACGCCGGAAATCTCCGGCATTTACAGCGACACGTTTGGCGACCGCACTCTGGGCATCGCCATCAGCGGCAGCTATTCCAAGCGTGACTCGGGATTCAACAAGGCGTACACCCAGAACGGCTGGGGCACGAATGACCCAGCGGTGAAGGGCGTCACCCCGGCAGGCAACATCGTCAACCAGCCGACGGGCCTGTACGCGACTTCCCGTGACCTGCGATATTCGCTGACGGGCATGGAGCGCGAGCGTCTGAACGGCCAAGCCGTGATTCAGTTCGCGCCGACGAAAGACCTGAAGTTCACCGTCGACCACACGCTGGCGATCTACTCCTCCAAGTCCAAGAATGCTGAGATGTCGAGTTGGTTCAACAACTCGTTCTCCGGCAATCTGAACGGCAGTCCCGCCACCGAGTTCACCAAGGGGGCAGTCGCGGCCCCGGTCACGCAGACGGCCATCTGGGAAGACGGCAAGCATGACCTGGCACTCAACACGGGTGAGTATGCTCAAAAGTCCAAGCTCAACTCCACCGGCTTCAACGCCGAATGGAAGCTGAGCAACGCGTTGAGCTTCGACCTCGACGCTCATCACTCCACAGCCAAGACCACACCGGACAGCCCGTACGGTACGTACTCGACGATGGACCTGGCGATGTTCAATCAGGGCAACGCGACGGCCTACTACGACAAGAAGTTTCCGATCCTTGCCCTTCCCGGTCAAAAGTTCGACGACACCCAGTTGAACGTGACGGGTACCCAGTTCCGGAACAACCTCAGCGATCAGACGGTCGATCAGGCACAGGCGCGCGGTACCTATCGCCTCGACGACGACAACAAACTGTCGGCTGGCCTGGGCTTCACGAAGACCAAGAACCGTTCGGCGAGCTACAACAACCAGAACAACGACTGGGGTGGTGTCGCGCCTTCGCTGGGTCAGTTCGCCGGTATTACCACCGGCACCTACAGCCTGGGCGGCTTCTTCAGCCGGATTCCGGGCCACGACGACCCCCGCCTGTTCCCGAATTTCTACATGGCGGATTTCGCCAGCCTGCGTGATCGCGCCGTCAAGATCAAGCAGGCCAACACGCCCGGCATGACGAAGGAACAGGCCGAGGCCTACTTCGCCGCGGCGCCTGACTACACGAAGGGCGATGACTGGCGTGCGACCGAGAAGTCCACGTCGGCCTACGGCCAATGGGATCATGCCTTCGACACGGCCATCCCCATGAACGTGTCGATCGGCCTGCGCTACGAGAGCACCAAGGTGGACTCTTCGTCTCAGGTGGTTGATCGTTCGGGCACGACGGTGTGGGGTTCGCAGAACGAGATCAACCTGCCTTCAGGCAGCACGACGTTCGGCACCAAGTCCGGCAAGTACAACTACTGGCTCCCGAGCATCGATTGGGATGCTGACTTGGCCAACAACGTCAAGGTGCGGGCCAGCTACGGCGAGAACATCGGTCGCCCGGGCTGGAATCAGATGCAGGGCGGCTTGAGCCTTGGTGGCACCGCGAACCCGAATGGCGGTGGCACGGGCTCCACGGGTGATCCGGCTCTCAAGCCTTTGAAGTCGAAGAACTTCGACCTGTCGGCAGAGTACTACTACGCCAAGTCGAGCTATGTGGCCGCGGGTGCCTTCTACAAAAAGGTCAGCAACTTCGTCACCTTGTCGACTGTGGACACCACGGTGCCGGGCATTCTCAACCCAGCCAGCGGCGACTACTACAACGCCGCTCTGGCAGCCTGCACGGCAACCGGCACGCAGCCGCTGTGCATCCGTAACTACATCTTCAATAACTACCACGGCCAGCCAGGTGTCAACCCCACCAGCGCACTGAACATTCCAGAAGTGCTGGGCACCATCACAAGCGCCGTCCCCAATGCGACGCTGATTCCGTTCAAGGTCACGACCTTCAAGAACGGCCCTGGCGACACCATCAAGGGCCTGGAGCTGAACTTCCAGCATATGTTCGGCAGCAGCGGTTTCGGCGTTTCGGGCAACTACACCAAGGTGAAGACGGGCCTGAAGTTTGACAACACGCGCACCGACCAACAGGCGGCGCTGCTGGGCGTCAGCGACTCGGCCAACGTGGTGGGCTTCTACGAGAACGATGTGTGGTCTGTCCGTGCAGCCTACAACTGGCGTGGCGAGTTCCTCGCGGCTACCAGCGATGGCAACGGCAACAACCCGGTCTACACCGAGCCGTACGGCCAGGTGGATGCGTCCATCGGCTACAAGCTTGGCAAGAACCTGACGTTCCAGCTTGACCTGCTGAACCTCAACGATGGTTACATCCGTCAGCACGGACGTACCAACGAAATGCTGGTGTCGGCTGTTCAGACCGGCCGCCGTTACCTGATCGGCGCCCGCTATCGCTTCTGAGCGATGACGACTGCTCCCGGTGACGCCTGTGCGGCGTTCGCCGGGTGCTTCATTGGCCGGAGCAGGCATCCACGCCCGCTCCGGCCAAACCGTTTTTCAGAGTTCCTCCTGACTGCGCGGCCTGGGCGGTGCGGTCATACTCCTCCGACATGAACTCCGAGATGAACTCCGGGCCGATGGCGGCCCCCGTGCGACGGATCGTGGTCCTGGGCGGGGGCTCGGCAGGATGGCTGACCGCGGCCACGCTGGCCGCGGAATGGGGCGGCGACGGCCTTGGCGCGCTGCAGATCACGTTGATCGAATCGCCCGACGTGCCGTCCATCGGCGTCGGCGAGGGGACCTGGCCCACGATGCGCGCAACGCTGCACCGCATCGGCCTGGCCGAGGTCGATCTCATCCGCGAATGCGATGCCGCCTTCAAGCAGGGCTCCCGCTTCGATGGCTGGCAGCGGGGTGGCGAAAGCGATCGTTACTACCATCCGTTCACGCTGCCTCACGGCTACGGCGATGCCGAACTCGCCGCGGCATGGCTGCAGGGCGATCAGGCTCGCTCCTTCGCCGACAGCGTCTGCGCGCAGCCACAGGTGTGTGACGCCCGCCTCGCGCCCAAGCAGACCACCACACCCGGTTTCGGTGGCGTCATGAACTACGGCTACCACTTCGACGCGGTCAAGCTCGGCCATCTGCTGCAGCGGCATGCGACGACTAAGCTCGGCGTGCGCCACATCGTTGGCCATTTCACCGAAGTGCGCTCGCGCGAGAACGGCGACATCGCGGCGCTCGCGACCCGCGAGCATGGCGACATCGAAGGCGACCTGTTCATCGACTGCACCGGGCTGGCCAGCCTGCTGCTGGGCCAGCACTACGGCATCGGCTGGCGCTCCCAGAAAGACGTGCTCTTCAACGACAGCGCGCTGGCCGTGCAGGTGCCGCACGCGAGTGAGCAGGCGCCGCTGGCCTCCGCCACCATCTCGACGGCCCATGCAGAAGGCTGGACGTGGGACATCGGCCTGCCCACCCGCCGCGGCATCGGCTTGGTCTACTCCAGTAGCCATGTCGACGACGCCGCGGCCGAGCGTGCGCTGATGGGCTATCTGCAACGCAGCGACTTGAAGCTGGGTGACATGGCGCCGCGTCGAATCCGCTTCAGCCCCGGCTACCGCGAGCAGTTCTGGCATCGCAACTGTGTCGCGGTCGGTCTGGCGGCCGGCTTTATCGAGCCGCTGGAAGCCTCGGCGCTGGCGCTGATCGAGCTGTCGTCGGCGCTCATCCGCGACGAGATGCCGGCGAACCGCGCCGACATGGACCTCGTCGCCAAGCGCTTCAACGAGTCTTTCGCCTACCGCTGGTCCCGCATCATCGAATTCCTGAAGCTGCACTACGTGCTGAGCGAGCGGGACGATGCCGACTACTGGCGCGACCACCGTACTGCCGACTCGCAGCCCGAGTCGCTGCGCGAGCTGCTGCAGCTCTGGGCCCACCGTGCGCCGTCGCGCAACGATTTCTACCGCAACGAAGAGGTCTTTCCCGCTGCCAGCTACCAGTACGTGCTGTACGGCATGAAGTTCAAGCCCGCCGTCCGGGCGCTGCGGGCCGATCGCCTGGCCGCGGCCGAGGCGGGCCTGAAGGACGTGACGACGCTCACCAAGCGGCTGCTGGGCGCATTGCCTCGCCACCGCGATCTCATCAACCACATCCGCGCCAACGGCATGCCGGCCGCCGCATCATCCTGACCCGACACCCATGCTGCAACTGCTCAACAACGTCCAGCACAAAGACCTCCGCATCATCACCCAGCGCGGCGCGCAATGGGGTGACGACGTCATGTCCGCACCCGCCACGGTCAACGAGTTCCGCCGGCTGCAGGCGCATTACCCGATCGTCTTCCAGCCGGACGAGAAGGGCGGTTTCGTGCCTGCGGCACTGTTCGGGCTGCAGGACGGGGAGAACCTGTTCCTGACCGACAGTGGCTGGGATGCCGACTACCTGCCGCTGTCGATCCAGCGCCTGCCGTTCTCGATCGGCATCGCCGACGACGAACTGCGCATGATGGTCAACATGGACAGCCCGCGCATCAGCCATGGCGCCGAAGGCGAGGCGGTGTTCCTGCCCCATGGCGGGACCACCGAGTTCCTCGAAAACGCCAACGCGATGCTGCGCTCGCTGCACGAGGGGCTGGAGGCCACGACCGACTTCGTACAGACGCTGATGGCGCACGAGCTGCTGGAGTCCTTCGTGCTGGACGTCGAGCGGCCGGACGGCAGCCGGGGCCAGCTGGTCGGCTACTACATGATCCACGAGGAGCGGCTGGCCGCCCTCGATGCGAGCGCCGTGGCGCTGTTGCACCAGGCGGACTATCTGATGCCGATCTACATGGCGATGGCGTCCATGTCGAACTTCACGAAGCTCATCAAGCGCCATCTCGCCAACGAGGCCGTCTGAACGCCATGTCTGAGTCTGTCGGCATGCAAGCCGGCGCCTTGCCGGCCGGGGTGTTGCAGTCCACGCAGCCTGTGCTGCTGCGCGGCCTGGTGCGGCACTGGCCGCTGGTGCAGGCGGCCGAGCGCTCGGACGAGGACTTCTGCGACTATTTGCGCGGCTTCGGCACGGAGACCCGTCTGGCGCTGTGGCGCGGGGCGCCGGAGATCGGCGGGCGCTTCTTCTACAACGAGGACTTCAGCGGCTTCAACTTCCAGCGGGAGGTCCACACCTTCGGTGCGCTGCTGGACGAACTGCTGGCCGTCCCCCGCGACACCTTCTATCTCGGCTCCACCGAGATCGACAGCGCCTTCCCGGGCCTCGGCCGCGAGAACGCGCTGCCCGAGTTGACGGGCTTTGCGCCGCTGGTGAGCTTCTGGCTCGGCAACCGCATGCAGGTGGCCACGCATTTCGACCTGCCGGACAACATCGCCTGCGTCGTCGCCGGCAGGCGGCGCTTCACGCTGTTCCCGCCGGATCAGGTGGCCAACCTGTACATCGGGCCGCTGGACCTGACGCCGGCGGGCCAGCCGATCAGCCTCGTGGATCATGTGCGGCCCGACTTCGCGCGCTTCCCGCGCTACGCGCAGGCGCTGGAGCACGCGCAGGTATTCGACCTGCTGCCCGGCGACGCGCTGTTCATCCCCAGCCAGTGGTGGCACGCCGTCGAGGCGCTGGAGCCGATCAACGCGCTGGTCAACTTCTGGTGGCGGCAGTCGCCGCCTTTCATGGACACGCCGCTGAACACGCTGATGATGGCCCTGCTGTCGCTGCGTGACCTGCCGCCGGCCCAGCGCGATGCCTGGCGGGCCTTGTTCGACCACTACATCTTCGACGCCGACGAGCAGACGGCCGCGCACATCCCGGCGCCGGCGCGCAGCATCCTCGCACCGATGGATGACAACCTGGCCCGGCAGTTGCGCTCCATGCTGCTGAAGCGGCTCAACCGATAGATCTTCGCCCCATGAACGTGAACGCTGCATCGAAACCCGTCCGGCGCGTCGTCATTGCCGGTGGTGGCACGGCCGGCTGGATGGTGGCGGCCGGCCTGTCCAAGTGCCTGGGCAAGCAGGTCGACATCCGTCTCGTCGAGTCGGAGGAGATCGGCACCGTCGGCGTCGGCGAGGCGACGATCCCGACGCTGCACTTCATGCACGAGATCCTGGACCTGGAGGAGAAGGAATTCATACAGGCCACGCAGGCGACGTTCAAGCTCGGAATCAGCTTCGAGAACTGGCGCAATGTCGGCGAGGACTACTTTCACTCCTTCGGCCGCACGGGCAAGGGCCACTGGACTGCCGGCTTCCACCACTTTTGGCTGGAGGGCCGCAAGCGCGGCCTGGCCAGCGACTACGGCGACTACTGCCTGGAGCTGCGCGCCGCGCTCGACAACCGCTTCGCGCTGCTGCCCGACAACGGCATCAACTACGCCTACCACTTCGACGCGACGCTTTACGGCCAGTACCTGCGCCGCTACTCGGAGGCGCTCGGCGTCAGGCGCCTGGAAGGCAAGATCCTCCAGGTCCACACCGACCCGGCCAGCGGCGACATCACCGGCCTGGCGCTGGACGGCGGCGAGCTCGTCGAGGGCGACTTCTTCATCGACTGCAGCGGCATGCGTTCGCTGCTGCTGGGGCAGACACTGGGCGTGGGCTACGAAAGCTGGTCGCACTGGCTGCCCTGCGACAGTGCCGTCGCCGTGCAGACCCAGTCGGTCGGCGAGCCCGTGCCCTACACCCGCTCCATCGCGCACCCCTGGGGCTGGCAATGGCGCATCCCGCTGCAGCACCGCGTCGGCAACGGCCTCGTCTACAGCAGCCGTCACATCAGCGACGACGACGCCAAGGCGGCCCTGCTGGCCAACGTGAAGGGCGAGGTGCTGCGCCAGCCGCGCGTCATCAAGTTCACGCCCGGCCAGCGTGACGTGGTCTGGAAGAAGAACTGCGTCGCCATCGGCCTGTCCAGCGGCTTCCTGGAGCCGCTGGAGTCCACCAGCATCCACCTCATCCAGAAGGGCCTGACCCGCCTCGTCGAGCTGTTCCCGACGGATGGCGTGCGCCAGAGCGACATCGACGAGTACAACGCCCAGGCGCGTGAGCAGATCGAGGTGGTCCGCGACTTCATCATCCTGCACTACCACGTCACCAATCGCACGGACTCGCCGATGTGGCGCGCCTGCCGCGAGATGGAGCTGCCGCCGCTGTTGAAGCACCGCGTCCAGCACTTCCGCGACACCGGCCGCATCATGCTGCGCCAGGGCGAGCTGTTCGCCGAGAACTCCTGGGTGCAGGTCATGATGGGGCAGGGCATCACGCCGGCCAGCCACCACCCCATCACGCGCAACATGGACGACCGCAACCTCGCCGACTTCCTCGGCGATGTGCGCAAGGACGTGGCCCGCACGCTGATGAAGCTGCCCAAGCACCAGCAGTTCATCAACCAGTTCTGCCCGGCGCCGCCGCCCGACGCGATGGCCAAGGCTGCCCCTACCGCGTCGCCGGCGCTGCTCGTCAACCCCGCGGCGCGCATCGAGCAACTGACGCTGGACGATGGCTCGCCGGTCTTCGTCATCGACGACTTTGCCCGCGACCCGGACGCGCTGGTGGCGCTCGCCCAGGCAGCGAGCGGCCAGTTTCAGCCCATCCCCGGTCATCCCTATCCCGGCCCGCAGCTCGACCTGCCGCAGCCGCTGTCGGATGCGCTGGGCGGCTTCTTCGAGCAGCAGCTGCGCCAGCCACTGGGCGCCGGCCCGTCGCTGGGCATGTACGCCCGTTTCGGCCGCGTCACGCAGGACGCTGCGACGCTCGACGCCCGCCAGCGCATCTGCCACCGTGACGACTCCGGCCTTCAGCACGACGAGATGATGGCCGCCGCCGTGCTCTACCTCTTCCGCGAGGAGCAGCTGGGCGGCACGGTGTTTTTCCGCTCGCTGATGTCGGATGCCGACACCGCGCAGTTCATGCGCGACTCCAGCACGCTCGACGCCAGCGCCTTCGGTGACAAGTACGGCATCCCGCCGGGTTACATGACGGCGAGCAACCGCTACTTCGAGGTCATCGGCCGCCTGCCGGCACGCTGGAACCGGGCTGTCTTCTACAACGGCGGCATCTTCCATTCCGGCGACATCCGCTGGGCCGCGCAGAAGGCCGCCTACCACACGGGCCTGGGGCGGCTGATGGTCAACGCCTTCTTCAAGAGCCGCCGGGCCTGAGGGGCGGGCGTTGTGCCTCTGTGCGTGGCCGACGAACGTGCATTGGTGAACCCGGCATCGCGGCCTCGATAATCCGGGCCCTATGACCGCTTCCACCCCCCTCATCATCGCCACGCGCGAGAGCCGGCTGGCACTGTGGCAGGCCGAGCATGTGCAGGCCCGCCTCGCCGACGAACTGGGCCTGACGGCCTCGTTGCTGGGCATGACGACCCGCGGCGACCAGATCCTCGACCGCACGCTGTCCAAGATCGGCGGCAAGGGCCTGTTCGTCAAGGAGCTCGAAGCGGCGCTGGCCGAAGGTCGTGCGCAGATCGCCGTGCACTCGCTGAAGGACGTGCCGATGGAGCTGCCCGACGGCTTCATGCTCGCCGCCGTGCTGGAGCGCGAGGACCCGCGCGATGCCTTCGTCGCCAACGACTATGCGTCGCTGGAGGAACTGCCCGAGGGCGCGGTCGTCGGCAGTTCCAGCCTGCGTCGCGTGACGCAGCTGCTGAGCCTGCGGCCCGACCTGCGCGTGGAGCCCCTGCGCGGCAACCTCGACACGCGGCTGCGCAAGCTTGACGAGGGCGGCTACCACGCCATCGTCCTTGCAGCGGCCGGCCTCAAGCGCCTGGGCCTGGGCCACCGCGTGCGCAGCCTGTTCGACATCGGCCAGATGCTGCCTTGCGCCGGGCAGGGCGCGCTGGGCATCGAGATTCGAGCCGACGACGAGGCGCTGGCCCAGTCACTCGACCGCCTGGTGCACCGCCCGACGCTGCTGGCCTGCGAGGCCGAGCGGGCCGTCTCGCGCGCGCTGGGCGGCAGCTGCAGCCTGCCGCTGGCGGCCCACGGCCGCTGGCAGGGCGGCACGCTGTGCCTGGACGCTGCGCTGGGCCATGCCGAGGCGCATGCGTCGCCGCTGCTGCGCGCCAGCGTCGCGGGCGACGTGACCGACGTGCAGGCAGCCCGTGCGCTGGGCCAGCAGGCCGCGGCCCGGCTGCGCGACCTCGGCGCGGGCTCCTACCTGCCCGGATGACCACGCTCATCGTCACGCGCCCGCGGCCGCAGTGCGCGGCCTGGCTGGCGCGCCTGGCGGCGCTGGGCGTGGACGCGAGGGCGCTGCCGCTGATCGACATCCTGCCGGCCCGTGACCCGGCGCCCGTCGTGGCCGCCTGGGCCGCGTTGCCGGCGGTGGACCTGGCCGTCTTCGTGAGCCCCAATGCCGTCGAGCACTTCTTTGCGCAGGCCGGTGCGCGTCCGTGGCCCGCGCAGACGCTCGCGGCCTGCGTGGGCCCGGGCAGCGCACAGGCGCTGGCGGATCACGGCGTGCCGCCATCGTGCATCGTCCAGCCCGCGGCCGACGCCGCCAGCCTGGACTCCGAGCACCTGTGGCTGCAATTGCAGCCGCGGCGCGACTGGGTCGGCGCCCGCGTGCTGCTGCTGCGCGGCGATGGCGGCCGCGAGTGGCTGGCCGAGCGGCTGGTCGAGGCCGGCGCGCAGGTCGACGCCGTGACCGTCTACCACCGCAGCGGCCCGCAGTTCGACGCCGCCGAGGCGCAGCTGCTCGACGAGGTACGCGCCGCGCCGCAGCGCTTTGCCTGGCTGTTCAGCAGCGCCGAGGCGGTGGGCCACCTGCACAGCGCGCGGCTGTCGGGCCAGCGGGCCATCACCACGCACGAACGCATTGCCGATGCCGCCCGCGCGGCCGGCTTCGACCCTGTCGTTTTGGCGCGACCCGACCCGGAAGCGGTGACGCGGGCGCTGAAACGCCTCTGACAGAATCTGGTGCACTGTGACCGAGCCCGTCCCTGTTGTTGTCCCCACGGCGGAGCCCGCGGCCCCGCTGCCCCCGTCCCCTTCTTTGCTGCCGGCCTGGCTGCCCTGGCTGCTCGCGCTGCTGGGCGCGGCGGTGCTGGTCTGCGTGGCGCTGGCCTGGCAGAGCCTGTCGCGCCAGCAGTCGCTCGAGCAGGAGCTGGTGCGCCGCCAGGAAGCCAGCGCCGCCCAGTCCACCGAGGCGCGTCTGGCGGCCAAGCAGTCGGCCGAGCTGGTCCGCGACACGGCGGCCAAGGTGTCGCTGCTGGAGGCGCGCCTGGCCGAGGTGGCGCTGCAGCGCGGCCAGCTGGAGGAGCTGATCCAGTCCATGTCCCGCTCGCGGGACGAGAACGTCGTCGGCGACATCGAGGCCGCGCTGCGCGTCGCGCTGCAGCAGACGCAGATCACCGGCAGCGCCGAGCCGCTGGTGGCCGCCTTGAAGCAGGCCGATGAGCGCTTGCTGCGCTACAAACAGCCGCGCATGGAAGGCGTGCGCCGCGCCGTCGCGCGAGACCTGGACCGTGTCAAGGCCGTTGCCGTCGTCGACGTGTCCACGCTGACGATCAAACTCGACGAGGTCGTCCGCATGGCGGACGAGCTGCCGCTGGTCTCCGGCGCCGACACGCCGGTGCGCGAGGAGCGCCGGGCCGACGCCGCTGCGCGGGAGCGTGATCGGGCCCTCAAGTTCCAGCGCGAGCAGGAAGCTGCCGCGGCAGACGGCAAGCTGTCGCTGTGGTGGTGGCAGGCCACGCAGCAACTGGCGACGTGGACGGGCGTGGCCTGGGGCGAGGCCAAGACGCTGCTGCGCGTCACGCGCATCGAGCATCCCGAGGCGGCGCTGGTCTCGCCCGATCAGAGCTTCTTCCTGCGCGAGAACCTCAAGCTGCGGCTTCTCAACGCCCGGCTGGCGCTGCTGAGCCGCCAGTTCGACACGGCACAGTCCGACCTGCGCGACTGCCAGGAGACGCTGAGCCGCTACTTCGACACGCGCTCGCGCAAGGTCGCCGGCGTTGCCGAGCTGCTGCGCCAGGTGGCTGGCCAGGCCCGCCAGGTCAGCGTACCGCGGCCGGACGACACGCTCGCCGCGCTGACCGCTGCCGCGGCCGGCCGCTGAGGAGGCGCCCACCATGCGCCTCGTCATCTGGCTGGTCCTGCTGTTCGCCGTCGCCGTGGTCGCGGCGCTCACGCTCGGCAGCAACGACGGCCTTGCCAGCTTCTACTGGGCCGGCTGGCGGCTCGATATCTCGCTCAACCTCTTCCTGCTGTTGCTGGTGGCAGGCTGCTTTGCGCTGGTCACAGCGATCCAGGCGATCGAGGCGCTGACGACGTTGCCGCGCCGTGCCCGCGAATGGCGCCTGGCGCAGCGCGAGCGCAGTGCGCAGCTAGCATTGCGTGAAGCGCTGGTCGAACTCTTCGGCGCCCGCTTCAGCCGTGCGCAGAAGGCCGCGCAGCGGGCGCTGGCCATCCAGTCGGCCACGCCCGAGTTGGCGGCGGACCAGGCCTTCATGGCGTTGGCCCACTTGCTGGCGGCCGCCAGCGCCCACCGGCTTCAAGATCGCCGCCATCGCGATGATCAACTACGCAGCGCGTTGGAGCTGGCGCGTCGCAGTGGCAGCGCCCGTGGCCATGAAGACGGCGCCCGCCTGCTGGCCGCCGAGTGGGCGCTCGATGACCGCGACGCGCCGCGGGCGCTGAGCCTGCTGGGCGAACTGCCGCCTGGCGTCTCGCGCCGCACCCAGGCGCTGCGGCTGCGGCTGCAGGCCTCACGCCTGGCCCAGCAGCCGCTGGATGCGCTGCGCACTGCGCGGCTGCTCGCCAAGCACCAGGCCTTCTCCAAGGTCGCCGCGCAAGGCCTGCTGCGCTCGCTCGCCTTCGAGGCGCTGGACGGCGCCCGCGACGTCGACCAGCTGCGCACCGTCTGGCAACAACTGGACCCCGCCGACCGGCGCGATCCGCTCGTCGCCGCCCGTGCCGCCCAATGCGCCGGCCTGCTGGGCGCGCCGGACGACGGCCGCGGCTGGCTGCGCCCCTTCTTCGATGACCTGGGAGACCTCACGGCGGACGACCGCGCCGCGCTCGCCCAGGCCCTCGTGCCGGTGCTGGCCGGTTGCGGGCCGGACTGGCTGCAGCGACTGGAGTCCGCGCAGTCGCGCTATCCGCGCGAGCGGGCTCTGGCTTATGCGCTGGGCCATGCGCTGGCCGAGCGCCAGCTGTGGGGCAAGGCGCGGCTCATGTTGGAGGCCGTGGCCGAAGATGCCGGCATGCCCGCTGCCGCCCGCCGCCGGAGCTGGTTGGCCCTGGCGGCGCTGGCAGAGCAGCAGGGCGACGAGGCCCGCCGCGCGCGCTGCTTCGAAGCCGCGGCCCGCTTGCCCTAAGCCATCCACGTACGCGCGCGCCATCGTCAACTGCCGGACTCTTGCTGACGACCCGAAGAATTGGTTATACTGTGAGGCTTCAGCGGCTGTAGCTCAGTTGGATAGAGTACTTGGCTACGAACCAAGGGGTCGTGGGTTCGAATCCTGCCAGCCGCACCAGAACAACAAGAAAATCAATGGGTTAGCACTAAAAGGTGCCAGCCTGTTCTTATCAGTATCAAACTCAAGCGGCTGTAGCTCAGTTGGATAGAGTACTTGGCTACGAACCAAGGGGTCGTGGGTTCGAATCCTGCCAGCCGCACCAAAAATAAGAAGATTTCAACGGGTTAGCACCGCAAGGCGCTAACCCGTTTTTCCTTGGGCCGCGGGATTCTTCCGCCGTCTCCCGGATCGACGCTTCGGCGTCGCTGCGCCAGCATCGTGGCATGTGGCGTCGGCGGCCTGCGCGGTCGGAGCTGAACGCGTCGGGATGCCGCCTTCGCGGCGGTGCGCGTGGCGACTCGTCCGACGTTCAACAACCTAGCGAGGCCAGCTTTCGCGCGCGGCCGGCGGTCCGGCTGCCGGCGAGGGAAGCGCGGTCCGTCTCCCAGGCCGCGGTGGTGTTGACCTGGCAGCGGCTGCTGGCGCCGCCTGCCCACGCCTTCGCCGGCATGGCGACGGTGGTTGCTACCGGTCACCCAGGGCTGCTCGCTTGCCTTCACGCCTCCGGCATCGCCGAAAGCCTGCACGTGCCAGCTCGAGGCGAGGTTCGAGCGCAGTTCGGCCTTGGCCTGCCGGCCGAGGCACCGCAGCCACTGGGGCGCGGCCTTGTCGCGCTGATCATCGACCCCGATGCCGGCTGTATCGAGCCTCTGGCGGAGTTGCTGTATGCCGCCGAGTTCGAGGTCCAGTCGGCGGTGGACGCGCAGCAGGCGACTGTGCTGCTGTCCGAGCTGCAGCCCGCGCTGATGATCTGCGGTGACGTGGCTCCTCTGCCGGCGCGCTCGTTGCTGATCGCCGCGCGATCGCTCCCGCAGCCTGCGGCGACGGTGCTCTACACCGACCGCCCTCAGCCCGCCGCACCGCGCGGTGAGCCGGATTTCGGCGCCCGGTGTCTCAAGCCGATGGCGGGGCCTGCCTGGTGGGCGCTGCTCGGTGAGCTGCTGTCGCCGCGCCAGATGTCCTCCGGCGCCCCGGCAACATCCGCCTCGTCGATCGCAGCAGGTCGATCAGCACTGAGCGCGTGACCGGTGTGCCGTGCAGCGGTCGGCTCCGACCGCGGGGCCTGTCAGGCGTGCGGCGCGCGTGAGCGCAGGCCCCAGTTCCACAGCCGCTCGCTGGGCAGCGGCAGCACCATGAACCAGTGCTCCAGCAGTGCCAGGCTCAGCAGCATCGCGACGAAGCTGCAGGCTGTCACCTCGAAGGCGCTGACGCTCATCGCCACGGCGCCGTGCCAGGCCGCGGCGGCCAGCACCGTGACGGCAATGACGCTGACCGGGAACAGCGCGTTGCTGGGGCGCTGGCGGAAGTAGCTGTGCAGGTAGCGGATGTGCTCTGGAAGGAACTGCTCGTTGAGGTTGCGCACACCGAGGAACACATTGAGCTTGGCCGACAGTCTCATCAGCCACAGCACGCCGAAGGTCCAGGTGGCGACCTGGTTGGGACGCCCCCAGGTCAGCGCCAGCACGGCTGCGCCCAGCACCATCAGTGCCAACTCGTGATACAGGATGGCCATGACGGCATGCCCCGCCCGGCGCCAGCCGCGGGCCTGCGGCGGGCAGGCGCGCCGGCGCGGGCCGGTCACGTAGCCCAGCAGGAAGCCCACCTCCTGCCAGGCCCAGATCATCAGCCCGGCGGTGAACGCCAGGTAGGCGCCGGTGACGCGCGTGTCGGACGCCGTCACCGCCACGCCCAGCAGCGAGACGCCCAGCAGCACGGTGGCCGACAGCATCGTCCACTTGTGCGTCTCGCGCGGCAGGCCGTTGAGGTAGAGAATGACGCCCGTGCTGAACCACCACAGCAGCAGCGTGTACAGCGCGGGCCAGCCGTGTTGCATGGTGGTTCTCGGTGGAGCCAGGGCCTACCAGCTCGGTGCGACGCGCATCTCGCGCGGCAGCTCGCTGTGCTTCACCGGCAGCAGGTACAGACGCGCGAAGCACAGCGAGGCGCGCGCGGCGCACCAGCCCTGCTGCAGCTTGCCCAGCAGGCCGCCGCGTGCCTTGGCGCGGTCATTGGCGACGGCGATGGTGCAGAGCCTGTCCATGCCGGCGCGGAAGGCCGGCGCGTCGGTGTCCAGGCTCAGCGGGAACACCTGGCGCGAGATGGCCGTTGTGATGTCGAACACGCGGTAGTCGTAGTCCGTTGGGTCCATGCCCAGCGCCTCGCTGAGCCAGGGCCGCGTGTGGTCGCGTACGTACATGGTCGCGTAGACGGCCAGCAGGAAGAAGCGGATCCACAGCGTGTTGGCACCCTGCAGCAGGTGGGGTTGGGCGCGCATCATCAGCGCGAACGATTCGCCGTGGCGGAACTCGTCGTTGCACCAGCGCTCGAACCACTTGAAGATCGGATGAAAGCGCTTCTCCGGATGCCGCTCCAGCTGGCGGTAGATGCTGATGTAGCGCGCATAGCCGATCTTCTCGGACAGGTAGGTCGCGTAGAAGATGTACTTGGGCTTGAAGTAGGTGTAGGCCTTGGTGCGCTTGAGGCCGACGAGATCGACCTGCAGGCCGAAGTCCTTCAGCGACTGGTTGATGAAGTTCGCGTGGCGTGATTCGTCGCGCGTCAGGTAGCGCATCAGCTGCTTGATGTCGGGGTTGCTGACGGCCTTGGCGATCTCGTTGTAGAGCACGCAGCCGGAGTATTCGCTGGTCAGCGAGCTGACGAGGAAGTCCTGGAAGTCGCGCCGCAGCTGCGGCGACCAGTCGGCCGACAGCGCCGCTACTTCGGCTGCGAACTCGGGTGTGCGGGTGAAGTGGTCGTGGTTGTTGTCCCCCTCGTACTCGGCCAGCATCGCATCCCACTCGGCGCGGATGGGGCTCATGTCGAGCCGGTCCATCGCCGCGTAGTCGGTCTTGTAGAAGCGCGGCGTCAGCATCGTCTCGGCCTTGGCCAGGCGGGCGGCGTCCTCGGGCGTCTGCAGTTCAGCGGTCAGCGTCATGGCGGTCTCCGGTGGGTGGGGGCGGCAGCAGCCGGGCGAACGCCGCCGCGTTGCTGGGGCCGAAGGATTCGAGGTCGATGCGCCGGCCCGTGCCGGGGTCGACGAGCGTCAGTCGGCCGTCCGCGCGGCCCAGCAGCTCGAACGGCTGCTCGGGCCCCAGGCCCTGGCGCTTGCGCTCGCGCACGAGGCCACGCATGGCGCTGCGCAGGAAGCCGTTGGTGCCCGGTGCGACGGTGTCCAGCAGCGCGCCGGTCGCGGCGTCGCGCACCGCGATGCCGCCATCGGCCCGGTCTTCGAAGCGCAGCTGGCGCGCCGCCTGCGTCGCAGCGTCGGCCTGCTGCACGGGGCTCACGCCCGACAGCCGCAGCACGGCGACGCTGACGAGGCTGACCAGGACCAGCGTCGCCAGCGCCGACAGCGGCAACGTGGGCACGGTGGAGGAGGCCGGGGTGTTCATGGCAGCGTCGGCTCAGCTGGCCTGTGGCAACGCCTGCGGCGTGGCGGTGACCGGCCCCGCCGCCGGCGAGGCCGCCGCAGGCGCGAGCATGACGGCCCTCATCGGCGCCGGCTGCCGTTCGGCCTCGGCCTGCCGCAAGGCGGTGGCCAGCACCCCCGCCACGGCCGGCGCGTCGGCCAGTGCACGCAGCATCGGCTCCGTGTGCCGTAGCCGCCAGGGCCGCACATGCGGCCACAGGTGCAAGTAGGCAATGCGGTCGGGACCGGCTAGCGTCAGCACGATGTCGCCGCCCGCGCCACGCTGGCGCCAGCCCGCGGAAGCGATCTGCGCAAACGGCAGGTTGAAGCTGATGCTCAGCACGATGCCCACGCGCATGACGACGCGGCGGTTGGTGACGGTGTAGACCGTCGTGTGCGCCATCAGCGCCGCGATGGTGGCAAGCAGGCCGAGCGCCAGCGCGATCAGCGGCAGCATGCCGGCCACAGCCCTCAGCATGTCGCCCGTCGACGCGCCGTCATGCCAGTTCGCAGCGGCGCGCCACAGTACCAGCGCGCCGAAGTACGCCGCCACCATGTCCACATGCAACGCCTGCCGTGCCAGCAACCAGGCACTCGGGCTGCCCTGCCACAGCTGCGTCTCGCCCTCCGGCAGCGCCTCGGGCAGACCGCGCCGCGCCTCGAACTCATGCTCGTGGGCCGGCGCCAGCACGCTGACGAGAGAACGCGCGGCTCTCACAGCAGCGGCTCCTGGCGCTGCGGCGTCGCGTAGAGCGTTCCGGCGCCGTAGTAGGCCATGATTTTTTCCTCTTCCAGCAGCGTTACCTGTTCGGGCGAGCGCGTGGCGGGCACGCGGGCGAACTGGTGGCTGAGCAGCGACTTCACGAGCACGTGGCGCTCGCGCACGCGGGCGAAGTTCATTGGCAGCAGCACGCGGGCGCCGCTGGCCACCTGCACCTCCAGGTAGCGGAAGAGCATTTCGGAGCGGTCCACCCAAAGGTCCACGACGCGGCCGCCCTCGGCGCCGTCGTCGCCCAGCACCGGCAAGCCGCGCGGGTCCACGTCCTGGTGGGCCACAGCGAAGCCGGGCGCGGCGCGCAGTGGCACGATCTTCGGAACGCCTTCGTAGGTCAGGTCGGCCACGTCGGCGCGGTCGGCCCAGCTGCCCGGGCCCACGCCGGCCAGCAGCGGGTCACCTTCGGGCTGCAGCGGCGCGCCGCGGTAGGCCCCTTCGTGCAGCGGCGGCTGCTGGTCGCGTCGGGCGTTGGGTGCCTGCACCGTGTCGCCGTTGGCAAGGCTGAAGGTCTTGGGCTCGGGAACGGCCGGCCAGCCCTGCACGGTGATGGCCCGCGAGCGGTCGGACTCCAGCGGGTAGCCCTCGCGCTTGTTCTCGCGGTGCAGGTAGTAGATGAGGCCCGCGAAGAAGATCCAGAACGCGTAGAGCACGAGCTGGGCGACGTCGACATAGCCCGTGATGGCACCGGTTTGCATGGAGGCCTCCTAGCCTGGGAACTCCGCCAGCCCGAAGTGCTGGCGCGAAGGGGATGGCGCGCTGTGGGGACGCACCAGGGGACCGATGGCGATCAGCGTGCCGAACAGCAGCGCGATCTCCAGGTGATAGACGACGCTGTAGGCCACCTGCGGCTCGGACATCGCCGAGCCCAGCCAGCCGTGGGCGGCCAGCGCCTCGAAGCCGTCTCGCAGCACGCCGCCCAGTGCGACGGCCAGGCCGCCGGCGGTGGCCTGCATGGCGCCCCAGGCGCCCAGCGCAAGGCCTGCGCCGCCAGCGTTTTCCAGCCCCATGGCCACGACCAGCGTGCTGACGGCGAAAAGCCCGCCGCCCAGGCCGATGAGCATGTTGCCGGCGCGGAATAGCCAGCCCGAGTCCAGCGGCGCTGCGAAGATGACGGCCGAGAACGCCACGATGCCCACCAGCAGTCCGAGGGCGGCGAGCCGGTGCGCGTCGAACCCGCGCGCGAGCAGCCGCGCGGCCAACGCGAAGGCGACGACCGAGCCCAGCGCCATGCCGGCGGTCAGCAGGCTGGTGGCGGCCACCGGCAGCTTCAGGATGGCGCCGCCATAGGGCTCCAGCACGATGTCCTGCATGTTGAACGCAGCGGTGCCCAGTGCGACAGCGATGAGAAATCGGCGCGTCTGCGGCTGGGCCGCGAAGCGCCGCCAGACCTCGCGGAACGGCGGCGTCGCATCGGCCGCAGCCACGCGTCTGACGGTGCCGCGCGCCTCCTGCTTCCACAGCGCCAGCGTGTTCAACAGCATCGTCGACAGCGCCGCGCCCTGCACCACGGCGACGAGCCGCGTCGGCGAGAAGTCCTGCAGCACCAGGCTGAAGATGCCGCTGGCCGCCACCATGCCCAGCAGCAGCATCAGGTACATCAGCGCGACGACGCGGGGCCGCGTGTCGGGCCGGGCCTGGTCGGTGGCCAGAGCCAGGCCGGCGGTCTGCGTGGTCTGCATGCCGGCACCCACCATGACGAAAGCAAGGCCCGCCGCCAGCCGCCCGGCCCATACGCCGCCGGGCTGGGCGCTGGCCTCGGCACCGGGCTGCAGCAGGATGAGCGCGAACGGCATGATGGCCAGACCGCCGAACTGCAGCAGCGAGCCGAACCACAGGTAGGGAACACGCCGCCAGCCCAGCGCGGACAGGTGATGGTCCGACCGGTGGCCCACCAGCGCGCGGAACGGCGCCGCCAGCAGCGGGAGCGCCACCATCAGCGACACCGCCCAGGCGGCCACGCCCAGCTCCACGATCATGACGCGGTTCAGCGTGCCCACCAGCAGCGCGTAGGCCATGCCGACCGACACCTGGAATAGCGCCAGCCGCAGCAGTCGCGGCACCGGCAGCTCTGTGGTGGCGACATCGGCGAACGGCAGGAATTTCAGGCTCAGCCGCGCCCACTTCAGCGCCAGGCGCTGGTTCAGCTGGCGGGGCGAGACGACGCTCATGGCCGCACCAGTTCCATGGCCTGCGATGTGTAGAAGCCGCCGGAAATGCGCTCGCTGCGACGCAGTTCCCAGGCCGGCAGCCGTGGGTGGGCATCGATGAGCCGGTACAACCGCTGTTCCGTGACGGGCACGATGGCAGGTGAGCGGTTGCCGCGCGGGAACAGCTGGCCGACGGCTTTCATCAGCTGTAGCGCCGGGTTGCTCGGCGCGAAGGTGAACAGCACCGAGCGGTGCGTGCGTTCGGCCAGCCCGGCCAGCACCGCGACGGCGTCGGCCGGCTCGTAGTGGATCAGCGAGTCCATGCCGACGACGTGATCGAAGGCGCCCAGGGCCGGGTCCAGCATGTCACCCGAGCGGAACTCGATGCTGCCGCCGCTGTCGAACACCGGCTGGCGCTGCCGGGCCAGGTCCACCAGCGTGGGGGACAGGTCGATGGCCACCACCTCGGCACCACGGCGCGCCGCCTCCACGGCCAGCGCGCCGGTGCCACAGCCGGCATCCAGCAGCCGGCGCCCGCGCAGGTCGGCAGGCAGCCAAGACAGCAGCGTGCCGCGCATGCGGTCCCGGCCTGCGCGCACGCTGGCGCGGATGCGGCCCACGGGCGCATCGGACGTGAGGCGCGCCCAGGCCTCGGCTGCGGTGCGGTCGAAGTAGGTCTCGATCTGCGCGCGGCGCTGGACGTAGTCGGCGGGCTTCATCAGTCGAACCCCAGCAGGTCGAACAGGTCGCGATCCTTCATCGGGACCGCTGCGAGGGGGGCACCGCCCAGCCACATCGATGCGGCCAGGCGCAGGTACTCGGCCTGCACCTTCTCCAGCTCCGGCGAGCCCTCCATCTCGAACAGCGTCGACTTCTTCAGCCGGCTGCGGCGGATGACGTCGAGGTCCGGGAAGTGGGCCGCGAGCTTGAGGCCGATGCGCTCGTTGTACTTGTCGATCTGGTCGGTGGCGGCGCTGCGGTTGGCGATGACGCCGCCCAGCCGCACCTTGTAGTTCTTCGCCTTCGCGCCAATGGCCTGCACGATGCGGTTCATCGCGAAGATGGAGTCGAAGTCGTTGGCCGTCACGATCATGGCGCGGTCGGCATGCTGCAGCGGCGCCGCAAAGCCGCCGCACACCACGTCGCCCAGAACGTCGAAGATGACGACGTCGGTGTCCTCCAGCAGGTGGTGCTCCTTCAGCAGCTTGACCGTCTGGCCCACCACGTAGCCGCCGCAGCCCGTGCCCGCGGGCGGGCCGCCGGCCTCCACGCACATCACGCCGTTGTAGCCCTCGTAGACGAAGTCCTCGACGCGCAGTTCCTCGGCATGGAAGTTCACGGTTTCCAGCACGTCGATGACGGTGGGTAGCATGCGCTTGGTCAGCGTGAACGTGGAGTCATGCTTGGGGTCGCAGCCGATCTGCAGCACGCGCTTGCCCAGCTTGGAAAACGCCGCCGACAGGTTGCTGGACGTCGTGCTCTTGCCGATGCCGCCCTTGCCGTAGATCGCGAAGCACTTGGCGGTGCCGATCTGGACCGTGGGGTCCATCTGCACCTGGACGCTGCCGGCGCCGTCCGGTCGTCGGTTGCCGATCTCGGCGAGGGGGATGGCAGTGGTCGTCGTCATGCGGCAGCCTTTTCAGTGACGCCTTCGAGGCGGTCTTCCAACTCGTCGCCGGCCTGGCGCAAGGCCTGCAGCGTGGCGGCGTCGGGCTGCCAGAAGTCGCGGTCCACGGCTTCCAGCAGGCGGTGGGCGACGCGCGTCGAGGCCGTCGGGTTCAGCTGGGCCAGGCGCTCGCGCATGGCCGGGTCGAGCACGAAGGTGGCGCTGAGCTGCTCATAGACCCAGGGCGCCACCTGACCTGTGGTGGCGGACCAGCCCAGCGTGTTGGTGACATGCACCTCGATCTGGCGCACGCCTTCGTAGCCGTGCTGCAGCATGGCCTCGAACCACTTTGGGTTGAGCATGCGGGTGCGTGTCTCGAGCGCGACCTGCTCGCTGAGCGTGCGGACGGTGCCGCCGCCCAGACCGTCGCGGGTCTGGTCGCCGATGTAGACCGGTGCCATCGCGGCCGCGGCGCCATCCTTGGCGACTTTGGCGCGCTTGATGGCGCGGCTGACGCCGCCCAGCGTGTCGAAGTAGGTGTCCACCGTCGTGACCCCCAGCTCCACCGAGTCGAGATTCTGGTAGGCCAGTTGCACGTCGGCCAGCACACTCTGCAGTAGCGCGGCTTGCTGCACCGGCCGGCCCGCGCGGCCGTAGGCAAAGCCTTTGCGGCGACTGTAGGTCTCGGCCAGTTCGTCGCCGTCATGCCAGCGGCTGTTGTCGATGAGGCTGTTGATATTGGCGCCGTAAGCGCCCTCGGCATTGCCGAATACCCGCAGCGAGGCGGCCTCCAGGTCGCCGCCATGCTGGGCCTGGAAGGCCAGCGCATGCTTGCGGATGAAGTTCTGCGCCAGCGGCTCGTCGGCGCTGGCCGCGAGGAAGGCGGCCTCGGCCAGCAGCTTGATCTGAAGCGGCAGCAGGTCGCGGAAGATGCCCGACAGCGTGATGACCACGTCGATGCGAGGCCTTCCCAGTTCGGCCAGCGGCAGCAGTTGCGCGCCTGCCAGCCGCCCGTAGCTGTCGAAGCGCGGACGTGCGCCCATCAGCGCCAGCGCCTGCGCGATGGGGCCGCCTTCGCTCTTCAAGTTGTCGGTGCCCCACAGCACCATCGCGATGGACTCGGGCAGCGATGCACCGGACGCCATGTGCTTGTCCAGCAGGCGCTGGGCCTGGCGGGCGCCGTCCTTCACGGCATAGGCGCTTGGCAGACGGAAGGGGTCGAAGCCATGCAGGTTGCGGCCAGTGGGCAGGATGGAGGGCGTGCGCAGCAGGTCGCCGCCCGGCGCGGGGCGCAGGAAGCGGCCGTCCAGCGCGCGCAGGATGCCGTCGATCTCGCGGTCCTCGGCCATCAACTGGTCCATGTCGGCCAGTCGCTGCAGCAAGGCCAGGTCTTCCAGGTCGTCGTTGTCGGCCGGCATTCCGTTGGTGACCAGCGCCTCGATGACGGCCCGGTCCGGCTTGACGCCTTCGGACGCCTCGGCGAAAGACATCAGCAGATCCACCCGCTCCGCCGCGCTGGGCGCCTGGCCCACTACGTGCAGGCCGTAGGGGATCAGCGTGTATTCCAGCTCCAGCACGGCCTCGCGGAGGCGCCCGATCGCGTTTTCTGCATCCAGCCAGGCCGGCTCGATGGCGGCAAGGTCCAAGGTGGCGGCCTGCGCCTGGATCATGGTGGCGAGCTCGCCGCGCTCGGCTGCAGCCTCGGGTTCCAGCCCTCGGTAGCGTTCCAGCAGCTCCTTGAGCTCCACCAGCCCCTTATAGAGCCCGGCCTCGGCCACCGGCGGCGTCATGTAGCTGACCAGCGTGGCGGCGGCGCGGCGCTTGGCGATGCTGCCTTCCGACGGGTTGTTGGCCGCGTAGAGGTAGAGGTTGGGCAGGTCGCCGATCAGCCGGTCGGGCCAGCAGCGTGCCGACATGCCGGACTGCTTGCCGGGCATGAACTCCAGCGCGCCATGCGTGCCGAAGTGCAGCACCGCGTGGGCACCGAAGTCTTCGCGCAGCCACCGATAGAAGGCCGAGAACGCATGCGTGGGCGCGAAGCCTTGCTCGAACAGCAGCCGCATCGGATCGCCTTCGTAGCCGAAGGCGGGCTGGATGCCAACGAAGACATTGCCGAAGCGCTCGCCGAGGATCTGGATGTGGCTGCCGTCGGTCTGCTGCTTGCCGGGGCAGGGGCCCCAATGCGCCTCGATCTCCTTGAGGTGCTTCTCGCGCCGCAGGTGCTCGTTGGCGTGGATGCGGTGGTGCACGTTGGCTAGCGCGCCGAAGCGTTCGGCATTGCCCCGAATGATCCGTTCACGCAGCTCGTCGACGCTGGCGGGCAGCTCCACCGTATAGCCCTGGCGGGCCATCGCCGCCAGCGTGTTGTGCAGCGACTCGAACACCGAGAGGAAGGCGGCCGTGCCGGTCGCCCCCGCGTTGGGCGGGAAGTTGAAGATCACGGCCGCGACGCGGCGCTCGGCGCGCTCGCTGCGGCGCAGGTCCACCAGCTTGCCGACGCGGGCGGCCAGCGCGTCGGCGCGCTCGATGCAGCTGTGCATGTCGTGCGAGTCGACGACGTTATCGAACCGGCAGGCGTGGCTGCAGCCGGTGCAGGCGATGTGAGTGCCGTTGGCCCGGCCGCCGAACACCATCGCGCCGGTGGCGCCGTCTAGCTCGGGGATGGCCACCATGATGGTGGATTCCACCGGCAGCAGGCCACGCGAGGAGCCGCCCCACTGGTCGAGCGTCTGGAACTCCACCGGGTGCACCGCGAGGTAGGGCACATCCAGCGCGGCCAGCACGTCCTCAGCGGCCTTGGAATCGTTGTAGGCCGGGCCGCCGACGAGGGAGAAGCCGGTCAGCGACACTAGTGCGTCGATGCGCGGGCGGCCGGTCTCGTCCTGAAAGTAGGCACTGATGGCGGGTCGCTGGTCCAGGCCGGTCGCGAACGCCGGGATCACGCGCAGGCCGCGCGCCTCCAGCGCGGTGATGACGCCGTTGTAGTGGTCCGCGTTCCCAGCCAGCACGTAAGAGCGCATCAGAAGCAGTCCCACCGTGCCGCGCGTGCCGGTGGTGGCCACCTTGGGCAGCGCGTCCAGTGCAGTGGCCATCAGGCCGGTGGCCGAGGGGTGGTTCATCTGCGGGTGGTAGACGCCCACCTCGGGATAGCTGATGGGTTGCTGCGGCAGCGCCGCGGCGCGCAGCACCCGCCGCGGGCCATCGGCATAGCGCTCGACGAGCAGCCTGACCATGTTGGCGATGTTGTCCTGCGAGCCGGCCAGCCAGTACTGCAGGGTCAGGAAGTAGGCCCGCACGTCCTGCGCGGTGCCGGGGATGAAGCGCAGGATCTTGGGCAGCATGCGCAGCGTCTTCATCTGCTGGGCGCCGGCGCTGCCCTGAGCCGGACCCTTGCCGCCGGGCTTGCCGCGCAGCCGCTTCAGCAAGGCCAGCGCGCCGCTGGCCGGGGTGGCCATGTCGAAGCGACCCATGCGCGTGAGCCGCGTGACCTCGCCGGCAGACATCGCGCAGACCATCGCATCGCAGTGCTCGCGGCGGGCCTGCAAGTCGGCCAGAACGGGCAGGAAGTGGTCCTCCAGGAACAGCATGGACGCGATGACGATGTGGGCCGAGGCGATGTCGGCCTTGCATCGCGCCAACGCCTGGGGCTGGTCGCCCCACTCGGCGGCGGCATGCACGGTCAGACGCATGCCCGGTAGACTGCGCGCCAGCGCGACGTGCGCACGCTCGGCGGCGCTGGCCAGGTGGCTGTCCATGGTCACGATGACCACGTTCATCGCCGGCGCTGCGGCGCTACTTGCTGAAGTGCGCCTTGGCGTCATAGAGCGTCTCCAGCGTGATCAGAGGCAGGCTGCGGCTGAGCGCAAACGCCTCGGTGTTGCGGCGGGCCTTGGCCCGCACGAAGAAGGGGATCTTGCGCAGCTCCTGCTCGGCATCGGCTGTCCATGCGGCCGGGCTCGTGGCGGGCAGCTCGATGGGTGCCGACGATGCCGGCGCAGCGGCACGGCCCAGGTGGGACGGCGCGGCATCCTCGTGGAACTCGAAGTCGCCGCGGAACATGCTCAGCAGATGCTCCTCCAGCCCCATCATCAGCGGATGCACCCAGGTGTCGAACAACACGTTGGCGCCTTCGAACCCCATCTGCGGGGCATGGCGGGCCGGGAAGTCCTGCACATGCATGGGCGCCGAGATCACCGCGCACGGAAGGCCTAGCCGCTTGGCGATGTGGCGCTCCATCTGCGTGCCCAGCACCAGCTCGGGCGCGGCGGCGGTGATGGCGGCCTCAACCTCCAGGTAGTCGTCCGTGATCAGCGCCTCCAGCCCGTAGCCGGCGGCGGCGGCGCGCAGCTCGCGGCCGAACTCTCGGCTGTAGCTGCCCAGGCCCACGACCTGGAAGCCGAACTCCCGCGACGCGACGCGTGCGGCAGCGATCGCGTGCGTGGCGTCACCGAACACGAATACGCGCTTGCCGGTCAGGTAGGTGGAATCGACCGAGCGTGCGTACCAGGGCGAACGCGACGCGGCGTCCTGCGGGCCGGCGGCGTTCGCCTCCAGCCCGGCCAGCTCGACGACCTCGGCGATGAACTCGCGGGTGCCCTGGACGCCGATGGGAATGGTCTTCGTCGCTGGCTGGCCGAAGCTGCGCGTGAGCCATGCGGCGGCCGTTTGGGCGATCTCTGGGTAGAGCACGACGTTGAAGTCGGCGTCCGCCAGCCGTGCCAGGTCGGCCGGTGTGGTGCTCCATGGCGCGATGACATTGATTGCAATGCCGAGCTGCACGAGCAGCTGTGTGATCTCGCGCAAGTCGTCGCGGTGGTGGAAGCCCAGCGCCGTCGGGCCCAGCAGGTTGCAGCGCGGCTGCGGCCCCTTGACGCGCGGCGTGGCGGGCTTGACAGCCAGCGTGCGCACCAACTGGTAGAAGGTTTCGGAAGCGCCCCAGTTCTCTTTCTTCTGGTAGGCCGGAAGCTCCAGCGGGATGACCGGCACCGGCAACTGCAGGGCGGCAGCCAGCCCCCCGGGGTCGTCCTGAATCAGCTCGGCCGTGCAGGACGCGCCCACCAGCAGCGCCTGCGGCTGGAAGCGCGCGTAGGCGTCGCGGGCTGCGTCCTTGAACAGCTGGGCGGTGTCGCCGCCCAGGTCGCGCGCCTGGAAGGTGGTGTAGGTCACCGGCGGGCGCTCCCCACGACGCTCGATCATCGTGAACAACAGGTCGGCGTAGGTGTCTCCCTGGGGCGCGTGCAGCACGTAGTGCACGCCACGCATGGCCGTGGCTACTCGCATCGCGCCGACGTGGGGCGGGCCTTCGTAAGTCCAGAGGGTGAGCTGCATGCCGTGCTCGCTTCAGGCCGCCAGCAGCTGACGGCGCCGCAAGGGACGGGTGAACAAGCCCGCGAGGTCGCCCGCCTGCTCGAAACCCTGGATGGGTGTGAACACCAGCTCGATGGCCCACTTGGTCGTCAGACCCTCGGCTTCCAGCGGGTTGGCCAGACCCAGGCCGCAGACGACCAGGTCCGGCTGCGCAGCGCGGCAGCGGTCGAGCTGTCGCTCGACGTCCTGGCCTTCGGAAAGCGCCGTGCCGGCAGGCAGCAGGGCCAGCTCTTCGGCCAGGTGCTGGCGGTGCAGATAAGGCGTGCCGACCTCGGTCAGCCGCATGCCAAGCTCGCGGGCCAGGAAGCGGGCCAGCGGGATCTCCAGCTGCGAATCGGGGAAGAAGAACACCTGCTTGCCGGCCAGCGTGGCGCGGTGCGGGGCCAGCGCCTGCATGGCCCGCTGACGTGCGGGGGCGATAGCCTTCTCGGCTGCTGTGGCATCGACGCCCATCGCGAGCGCGGCCGCCAGCAGCCAGGCCGCGCTGCCTTCGGCGCCGAGAGGGAAGGGGGCCGGCACGCGCCGGGCACCACGCGCTTCCAGAGCCTTGGCGGTGTCGCCGAGGAAGGGTTGGGCCAGCAGCAGGCGCGTGGACGGGCCCACGGCCGGCAATGCGGTCGAACTGCGCGACGGGAAGAAGGTCACCCGACGGAGTCCCATCGCCTCAAACAGCCGGCGGAATTGGTCCTCCACCACATCGGCCAAAGTACCGACCACCAGCAGCTCCGCAACCGCCCGGGCCGGCGCGGCCGGGAGCTCGGGCACCAGCGCGGCGAGACAGGCGTCCTCGCCCTGCGTGAACGTCGTTTCGATGCCGCTGCCGGAGTAGTTCAGAACCCGCACCCGCGGGCTGAATCGCTGGTTCAGTCGGCCGGCCGCACGCGACAGGTCCAGCTTGATAACTTCCGATGGGCAGGAGCCTACGAGGAACAGCAGCCGGATGTCTGGACGGCGTTCCAGCAGCCGCTGCACCACGCGATCCAGTTCCTCCTGGGCATCGGCCAGGCCGGCGAGATCGCGCTCGTCGAGGATGGCGGTCGCGAAGCGAGGCTCGGCAAAGATCATGACGCCGGCCGCCGACTGGATCAGGTGCGCGCAGGTGCGCGAACCCACCACCAGGAAAAAGGCGTCCTGCATCTTGCGGTGCAGCCAGATGATGCCGGTCAGCCCGCAGAACACCTCGCGCTGACCGCGTTCGCGCAGCACGGGGGCACTGTTGCAGCCAGCGTCGGCCTGGATGGGGATGACGGGGCTCATGCGGCGGCTCCCTCCAGGCGCGCCGCGCGCAGCTTCAGCAGGAACTGCGCGGCATTGACGAGATAGCTGGCATAGGCCGCCAGAGCCAGCAGCATCTGCTGCCTGGCGTCCAGCCAGCCCGTGATCCAGGCGCAAACGTAGGCCGTGTGCAGGGCCAGTACCAGCATGCTGAACACGTCCTCCCAGAAGAAGGCCGGCGCAAACAGCCAGCGTCCAAAGACGACCTTCTCCCAGGCGCAGCCGGTGATCATGATGGCGTAGAGCGTCATCGTCTTGACCAGCACCGACAGCACGGCTGCGTGTTCGCCGTGGCCGGTGATCAGAAAGCGCAGCACCAACCCCAGGCTGACCATGAACACCAGGAACTGCACAGGAGCCAGCACACCCTGCACCAGCGTCCAGCGCGTGGCGTCGCGGCGGGCCCGCTCGGCCGGGCTGTAGAGCGGGAGGCGCTGCGCGGGCGCATGCGGCCTCAGCGGGAGGTGGGGGGCGGCCGGATGCAGCATGTGGGCGAATCTAGGCCCGTCATTCCGGAATGTCAATCCAGATTGACGTAATGAAAAATGGACATTCAAATGAGCTTCAGGTAAATCAGGTTGACGACAGCCAGTTCAGCGCAGACATTCAGTCAGGCTAGTCAGGCCAGTCTGTCAACGAAAGCTGATCGACCAGAACGCAGTCACGAACAAGAACACGGTTCAGAGCTATCGAAACGGTTAGCAGTAGCGATTTCTGACGCCACCGTGCGTCGAGTTCCGGGGCCAAGTTCTCCGGTCGCTCAGATGGAACCCTTGCTGCCAATCCACCGCCGAGGAGACCTGTGGTGGCTGGATGGACGACAAACAGGCTGGTCGAGCAGCCATTGCAACCCCAACCCACGGCGCCTGCGCCGTCGCCGGGCGGCCCCGATGCGGGTGCGGCTGCTCCTTTGACGCTGGACAGCATGCTGGCCGCCGCGTCGGCCCGCGATGACCGGCCACACCGGCTGGTCAGTTCTCAGCAGCTGCAGCTGTCGCGCATCGTCGAGCTGGAGATCATCCCGCGGCTGATGCTGCTGCACCGTTCGCAGCCGCTGAGTCTGCGGGAGCCGGGGCCGCCGTTGGTGCTGACCGAGGCCCATGTGCATGCGCTCAGCGAACTCGCGGTGCATGACGATGCCGAGCGCGCCATCCGTTATGTCCGCAGTCTCATCGAGGCCGGTGCCACGCAGGAGCAGGTCTTCCTGGACTTGCTTGCCCCGTGCGCCCGCCATCTGGGCGAGCTATGGGAGGAGGACGTCTACAACTTTTCCCAGGTGACCATCGGCCTGTGGCGGTTGCAGCGCGTCCTCCACGAGGAGTCGATCCGGCCGGACCGTGTCGTCCCTTTTGATGCCAACAGCCGCCGCATCCTGTTGGCGGCCGTGCCTGGTGCGCAGCACACCTTCGGCGTGACGATGGCTGCAGAGTTCTTTAGCCGCGCCGGCTGGGACGTCGATTGCGAACCCAAGTCCAGTTGGCATGACATCGGCGAGCGCTTGGCGCGTCAGTGGTTCGACGTCTTCGGGCTGTCAATCTCCGCGAGCGAGGGGCTGCCGCAGATAGCGTCTGCTATTCTTGACATGCGCAAGGCGGCGGCCAACCCGCGGCTTTACGTGATGGTCGGTGGGCCCATGGCGGCCCAGGTGCCTGACCTGGCTCGGCTTTGCGGGGCTGATGCGATGGCCAGCGAGGCGCGGGTGGCCGTGTCGCTGGCTCAGGACAGCCTCAGCCCCAATGTCAGGAGAGCCTGACGTCAGGCGCCTTCTAGTCCACCCGACTGCACCGATCAGCCCTCAGGTCTTTCGGCGGCGCCTCGTGCGAAGCCCTTTGAAACGCAGGACGCTTGATGCAAACCCCCGGCACCTCGGTCGCCAGCCAGCTGTTCGAAGCGCCAGAGCGCCATTTCCCGGAGCTCAGTGCCGACGTTCTCGCGGGCGTCGTCGCGGCGGCGACGGACCTGGCCCTCGTCGTCGATGCCCAGGGCGTCATCCGTGACGTCTCCCTGGGTGGCAGCCATGCCGCCGAGCTCGTCGAACTGCGCCAGTGGATCGGGCGGCGCTGGATCGAGACTGTCACCATCGAGAACCGCGGCAAGGTTACCGCCATGCTGGCCACTGCCGTGCACGGCACCGCGCTCGATGGCCAGGGTCCGCGACCGGAACGCCAAGTCACGCACGCGCTGGCGGGTGGCGTGGACCTGCCGGTCAGTTACAGCGTCGTGCCGCTGGGGGCGCAGGCGGGCGTGCTGGCCCTCGGGCGAGACCTGCGCGACGTCGCCGCCGTGCAGCAGCGTCTGGTGGACGCGCAGCAGTCCATGGAGCGTGACTACCTGCGGCTGCGCCACACGGAGGCACGCTACCGGCTGCTGTTCGAGGCCGTCGAGGAGGCCGTGATGGTGCTGGACGCCAACTCGCTGGTCGTGCTGGAGCACAACGCCGCGGCAGCGCGGCTTGTGGGCGAGGCCAACAAGCGCATCGTGGGTCGCAGTTTCATGGAGCTGCTGGCGGCGGACAGTCTGGGCGATGCTCAAGCGCGGCTCGCCCAGGCCCGCAGCGCCGGTCGCAGCGACGATGCGAGCGTGCGCCTGGCCAACGCGCCGGCCGATCTGCGTCTGGCGGCCTCGGCCTTCAAGCAGGACAGCACGATACTGTTGATGGTGAGGCTGTCGGCTCCGTGCACCGAGGCGCCGCGCGCGTCGGCATCGTCCACCCGCGCGCCCGAAGGGCCGTCGCTGCTGGACGTCGTCAACAGCTTGCCCGACGCGTTCGTGTTGACCGACATGCAGGGGCGCATCCTGAGCGCGAACCAGGCGTTCAGCGAGATGGTGCAGCTCCCGCCCGGCGACTCGGTGCAGGGCCAGCCGCTGGACCGCTGGCTCGGGCGCACGTCCGTCGACATGAACGTGCTGGTCGGTAACCTGCGCCAGCACGGTGTGCTGCGCCTGTTCCCGACGACGTTGCGTAGCGGGCTGGGCGAGCCCAGCCCCGTCGAGATCTCGGCCGTGGCCGTGCCCGATGGCCCGCAGGCCTGTCTGGGCTTTGCGATTCGTGATGTCGCGCGTCGCCTGCCGGCCGACGGCCGCACGCCGCGCCAGCTTCCACGATCGGTCGAACAACTCACTGGCCTGGTGGGCCGCTTGCCGCTGAAGGACATCGTCGGCGAGACGACCGATCTCATCGAGCGGCTGTGCATCGAGGCCGCCTTGGAGCTCACACGCGATCACCGCGCCTCGGCCGCCGAGATGCTGGGGCTGTCGCGGCAGAGCCTGTATGTGAAGCTGCGTCGTTACGGCATCCTGGAGTTCGGGCAGGAGGGACGCCTCCCGGCGGAGGATCGCAGTCGAGCTGACTGACGGTCTGCAATGTAAATCTATATTGACATTCGCCTGCGTCAGCCCAGAATAGGCTGCATGCAGCGCCCAGCTCTTTCGGCCGTCGCCGAACTGCTCAAGCCCATCACCTGGTTTCCGCCGATGTGGGCTTTTGGCTGCGGCGTCGTGGCCTCTGGCCTACCGGCCGAGGGGCGCTGGCCGGTCATCGTCGCCGGCGTCCTGCTCGCTGGGCCCTTCGTCTGTGCCACCAGCCAGGCCGTCAACGACTGGTTCGACCGCCATGTGGATGCGATCAATGAGCCGCAGCGCCCCATCCCGTCGGGCCGCATGCCGGGGCATTGGGGCCTCTACATCGCCCTGTTGTGGACCGTGCTGTCGCTGCTTTTGGCGTGGCAGCTGGGGCCGGCGGGCTTTATCGCTGCGGGCCTCGGGCTGCTGCTGGCCTGGGCCTACAGCGCGCCGCCGCTACGGCTCAAGCGAAACGGCTGGTGGGGCAATGCCGCCTGTGGCCTGTGCTACGAGGGGCTCGCCTGGACGACCGGCGCCGCCGTGATGGCCATGGGCCAGTGGCCGGACACCCGCTCTCTCGCACTGGCGTTGCTCTACAGCTTGGGCGCCCACGGCATCATGACGCTGAACGACTTCAAGTCCATGGCCGGCGACCGGCAGATGGGCATCCGCTCGCTGCCCGTCATGCTCGGTGCGGACCGCGCCGCCCGCGTGGCGTCGGCGGTCATGGCGCTGCCGCAGGCGGTCGTTGTCGCGCTGCTATTGAGCTGGGGCCAGCCCGCTCACGCGGCCGGCGTGGCCGGGCTGCTGGCCGTGCAGGGGCTGATGATGGCCCGCTTCATCGCGCAGCCGGTGCAGCGGGCGCTCTGGTACAGCGGTGCTGGCGTGCCACTCTACGTGTCGGGCATGCTGGTCAGCGCGTTCGCGCTGCGGGGAGTGATGGCATGAGCAGATCCCTGGGATGGCTGGGCGTGCTGAGGCTCGGGCTGGTGCAGTCCGCGCTCGGTGCCATCGTCGTGCTGACCACGTCCACGCTGAACCGCGTGATGGTGGTGGAGATGGCGCTGCCTGCGCTGCTGCCGGGCCTGCTGCTGGGCTGGCATTACGCTGTACAGGTGGCACGCCCGCGCATGGGACACGGGGCCGACCAGGGCCGGCGCTGTACGCCGTGGATTCTGGGTGGCATGGTGACGCTGGCGGCCGGCGGCTGGCTGGCGGCGCTCGCCACCGTGCTGATGGGGGAGCACCTGGCTGCGGGCGTCGTGCTGGCGCTGCTGGCCTACGGCCTCATCGGCCTGGGCGTGGCGGCCAGCGGAACCTCGCTGCTGACGCTGCTGGCCAAGCGCGTGCCCGCCGAGCGGCGCGCGGCGGCGGCCACCACGGTGTGGATGCTGATGATTGCCGGCTTCGTCGTGACGGCCGGCGTGTCCGGCGCGCTGCTGGACCCGTTCTCGCCGCAACGGCTGCTGGCCGTGGCCGGCGGCGTAGCGGTGGTGGCCGTAGGCGTGGCGGCGCTCGCACTGTTCCGGTTGGAAGGCACCTCAGACAGCACCGAGCCGGCCGAACGGGCCGCGGTACCGGCGCCGTTCGGTCAGGCCCTGCGCAGCGCCTGGGCCGAGCCGCTGGCGCGTCGCTTCACGGTCTTCGTGTTCGTCTCGATGCTGGCCTACAGCATGCAAGACCTCATCCTGGAGCCCTTCGCCGGCCTGGTCTTCGGTCTGACGCCTGGCGGCACCACCCGCCTGTCGGGCACGCAGCATGGCGGCGCGCTGCTCGGCATGCTGCTGGCCGCCGGCAGCGGCAGCCGCTGGGCTGGCGGGCGCTGGGGCACCCTGCGGGGCTGGACGGTCTGGGGCTGTGTGGCCTCCGGCCTCGCGTTGTCGGGTCTCGTCATGGCAGGGCTCGTCGGCCCGGGCTGGCCGCTGAAGGCCAATGTCTTTCTGCTCGGGTTGTGCACCGGCGCGTTCTCCATTGCCGCCATCGGCTCGATGATGGGCCTGGCCGGCGCAGGCGGGCCGGGCCGGGAGGGTGTGCGCATGGGCCTGTGGGGCGCCGCGCAGGCTCAGGCCTTTGCGCTAGGCGGCATCGTCGGCACGGCGGCGAGCGACCTGGCCCGCTGGCTGATCCCCGGCACCGGGGCGGCGTATGCGCTGGTGTTCGCGGCCAATGGGGCGTTGTTCCTCGCCGCGGCCCGACTGGCGGCGCGGGTCGAGCCTGCGGCCACGCCGCGACCGCCGGTCTTCGTCGGCACGCTGGGGAGGGCCGCATGAGCGCTGCCGCAGCGGTGGACTTCGATGCCGTCGTCATCGGCGGCGGCCCCGCGGGCGCCACGGCGGCGGACGACCTCGCCCGCCTGGGCCACCGCGTGCTACTGCTGGACCGGGCCGGCCGCATCAAGCCCTGCGGCGGCGCCATTCCGCCGCGGCTCATCCAGGACTTCGCCATCCCTGAACACCTGCTGGTGGCCCGGGCCACCGCCGCACGCATGGTGTCGCCGAAGGCCGTCGAGGTGGACATCCCGATCGAAGGCGGCTTCGTCGGCATGGTCGACCGCCAGCAGTTCGACGAGTGGCTGCGCGAACGCGCGGCGTCGCATGGCGCGGTGCGGTGCGTCGGCAGCTTCGAGCGTATGACGCGTGATGACGACGGACTCAGCGTCGTGCACTTCAGCGCAGACGGTGGCGCGCGCAGCGTGCGCACCCGGGCCGTCATCGGCGCCGATGGCGCGCGCTCGCAGGTTGCGCAGCAGGCCGTGCCCGCCGCCGACCGTGGCCGCTTCGTGTTCGCGTATCACGAGGTCATCGCCGTGCCCGACGCGCTGCCGCCCGGCTACGCGCCCGGCCGCTGCGAGGTGCACTACAACGGCACGCTGTCGCCCGACTTCTACGGCTGGGTCTTCCCGCACGGTGCCAGCGTCAGCGTCGGCACCGGCAGCGCGGACAAGGGCTTCTCGTTGCGCCGCGGCGTCATGCAGCTGCGCGCAGCGGCGGGGCTGGCGCACGCGCGAACGCTGCGTCGCGAGGGGGCGCCCATTCCGATGAAGCCGCTGCCGCGCTGGGACAACGGCCGCGACGTGGTGCTGGCCGGCGACGCCGCTGGCGTCGTCGCGCCGGCCTCGGGCGAGGGTATCTATTACGCGATGCTCGGCGGCCGCCTGGCGGCCGAGGCCGTCGCGCAACTGCTCACCACCGGCGATGCTCGCGCGCTAGCCACCGCGCGCCGGCGCTTCATGCGCGAGCACGGCCGCGTGTTCTGGGTGCTGGGCCTCATGCAGCGCTTCTGGTACAGCAGTGACAAGCGCCGGGAGCGGTTCGTCAGCATTTGCCGGGACAAAGACGTGCAGCAGCTCACCTTCGACGCCTACATGCACAAGCGCCTCGTGCGTGCCCGGCCGCTGGCCCATATGCGCATCTTCTTCAAGGACATGGCCCACTTGCTGGGTCTGGCGCGGGTGTGATGGCCGCGCTCGACGACACCGCGCTGGCGTTGCGGCTCGCCGAGCTGGTGCTGGCCGCAAGCCTGATCGAGTTGCTCTGGCTTTTGGCCCGGGGCCGTGCAGCGCCGCGCGGGCTGCTTCCCAATCTGCTCGCCGGCTTCTGCCTGGCTCTGGCCTTGCGCCTGGGGCTCGGCGGCGCCGGTGTGGCCTGGATCGCCGCCTGCCTGGCGGCCGCCGGGCTTAGCCATGTGTTCGACCTTCGGGCCCGCTGGCGCCGACCGGTCGCATCTCCGTCCTCCGTCGCCAGCAGCCCCGAAAGGTCCACTCCATGAACAGCCGCCGCCAGTTCATTCGCCTCGTTCCCTTTGCCGGTGCCAGCCTCGTGGCTGGCAGCGCCTGGTCCCAGGCCATGGTCGACGAGAAGGACGCCACCGCCGTGTCGCTCGGCTATCACGCCGATGCGTCAAAGATCGACAAGGCCAAGCAACCCAAGTACGTGCCCGGCTCGGCCTGCGGCAACTGCGCGCTGTACCAGGGCAAGGCTGGCGCCGCGTCGGGCCCATGCCCCATCTTTGCGGGCAAGCAGGTCTCGGCCAAGGGCTGGTGCACAGCCTACGTGAAAAAGCCTTGAGGCGCGTCGGCTCCATCCGCTGACCCAGCCGGCCACATCGCATGAGGTTGCTGCCAGCCGACCTGCCCGAGCGAGGCGCGCTGGCGCTGGAGGTGCATGCGCGCCCGTCCGAGCCGCTGGCTGCGCCCGGCCGCGGCAGCTATGTGGCCGTGCTGGTGGATGCCGACGAGCGCGATCGCGAGCTGGCGCATCTGGCCCGGCTGTGCCGCCAGCATGGCCAGCCTGCACCCGCGGCCGATGCGGTGCACTGGAGCGGCGCCATCGGCGCGCTGCGCGTGAAGTGGGAGCGCCACGGCGAGTTCTCCAGCTACACGCTGCTGATGCCGGCCAAGGCGGGCGAGCCCTTCGCCGACACGGCTGCCGAGCGACTGCCGCCCGGCTGGCTGTCGGCCGTGCCCGGGCTTACCGTTTACGCAGGCCATGCCGAGCTGCTGTCGCCCGACGACGGGCACGCCGTGGGTGACCTGCTGCGCGCCAGCTTCGGCACCAGCACCGTCGTCGGCAGCGCCGTGGGCGACGGCGCAGGCCTGGCCTACTCCGATTTCCTGACCCACCCCGACGGCTTCGGTCGCTTCGTGCTCATCGACCAGGGCTTCACGCCGCTCGTTGCCGGCCGCATGTTGCAGCGGCTGTTCGAGATCGAGGCCTATCGCATGATGGCCTTGCTGGCCTTCCCGGTGGCGCGTCGGCTGTCGCCGCGGTTGCTGGCCATCGAGCGGTCGCTGGCCGCGCTGGCCGACAGCATTGCCGCCGGCAGCGCCCGCGAGCCCAGCCACGACGAAGAGCTGCTGCAGGAGCTCACCCGCCTGGCCGCCGAGATCGAGAGCGGCCTGGCCGCCAGCCAGTTCCGCTTCGGCGCCTGCCGCGCCTATGCGGCGCTCGTGCGCACCCGCATCGGCGAGCTGCGCGAGCGCCGCCTGACCGGCCTGCAGACGCTGGACGAATTCATGGGCCGCCGCTTCACGCCCGCTGTGGCCACCTGCGCCACCGTGTCGCAGCGCATGCACGACCTCTCCGAGCGCGTGGCCCAGGCCAGCCACCTGCTGTCCACGCGTGTCGACATCGTGCGCGAGCAGCAGAACCTGGCTCTGCTCGCGTCCATGGACCGCCGCGCCAAGCTGCAGCTGCGGCTGCAGCAGACTGTCGAGGGCCTGTCCGTCGCGGCCATCGTGTACTACATGGCCGGCGTCGTCGGCTACATCGCCAAGGGCGGGCGGTCGCTCGGGCTGCGGCTCGACGTGGATCTCGTCGTTGGTATGGCCGTGCCGGTGCTGGGCCTGCTGGCCCTGCGCGCCGTGCGGCGGGCACGACACCGGGCGAGCGAACAGGACGCACATTGACATGAGCACCCCCTATCCCTTCTCCGCGCTCGTCGGGCAGGACGAGATGAAGCGCGCCATCCTCATCGGCGCCGTGGAGCCCGCCATCGGCGGCCTGCTCGTGCTGGGCGACCGCGGCACTGGCAAATCTACCGCCGTGCGCGGCCTGGCCGCGCTGCTGCCGAAGATGCGCGCCGTGCAGGGCTGCCGCTACCACTGCGACCCGCAGGCCAGCGGCGGCTGCGACGACTGCGTGCACCTCAAGTCCGGCGTGCGCGTGCGCACCGAGGAGCTGGCCGTGCCCGTGGTGGACCTGCCGTTGGGCGCCAGCGAAGACCGCGTGCTCGGCGCGCTGGACCTGGAGCGCGCGCTCGTCGACGGCGTCAAGGTCTTCGAGCCCGGCCTGCTCGCCAAGGCCCACCGCGGCTTTCTGTACATCGACGAGGTGAACCTGCTGGAAGACCACCTCGTCGACCTGCTCATCGACGTGGCCGCGTCCGGCGAGAACGTCATCGAGCGCGAGGGCCTGAGCCTGCGCCACCCCGCGCGTTTTGTGCTCATCGGCAGCGGCAACCCCGAGGAGGGCGAGCTACGCCCGCAGCTGCAGGACCGTTTCGGCCTCAGCGTGGAGGTGCGCACGCCCACCGACATCGCGCAGCGCGTGGAGGTCGTGCGCCGCCGCGACGCCTACGAGCGTGACCCTACCGCTTTCGCCGCCACCTGGGCCAAGGCCGATGCCAAAGTGCGCCGCCAGATCCTGCAGGCGCGCGAGCGCCTGCCCGTGCTGAACGTCGGCGACGCGCTGCTGCAGCGCGCCGCAGAGCTGTGCTTGGCCGTGGGCAGCGACGGCCTGCGTGGTGAACTCACGCTGATGCGCGCTGCCCGCGCGCTGGCTGCGCTGGAAGGCGCCGACGACGTGACGCTCACCCATCTGCGCGAGGTGGCCCAGCCCGCGCTGCGCCACCGCTTGCGCCGCAACCCGCTGGACGAAACGGCCTCGGGCGAGCGCATCGAGCGGGCGGTCGCTGAGTTGTGGGCATGAAACCGACACCCGCAGGTTGGGGTGAGCCCCTCAATCCCCAACGTCCCCCACGCCGCTCGATGTTGGGGTTCGCTGCGCTCACCCCCACCGATGCCGGCAGGCCTGCATGACCGACCCAGCCACCTACGCCGCCTGCCTGCTGGCCGTAGACCCGGTCGGTCTGGGCGGCCTGTGTCTTCGCGGGGGGGGCGGTCCGGCCCGGGACGCGCTGCTGGCCGGCCTGCGCGCCGCGCTGCCCGCCGGCACCCCCTGGCGCCGCGTGCCGCTGCAGGTGGACGACGACCGGCTGCTCGGCGGCCTGGACCTGGGCGCCAGCCTCGTCGCCGGCCGGCCCGTGCAGCAGCCCGGCCTGCTGGCCGAAGCCGCCGGTGGTGTGCTGCTGCTGTCGATGGCCGAACGCGCCGACGCCCACCTCGCCGCCCGGCTGGCCGCCGCGCTGGACGGCCGCCACGTGCCGCTCAGCCTCGTGGCGCTGGATGAAGGCATCGAGCCCGACGAAACGCTGCCCGCGTCGCTGCGCGAGCGGCTGGGCCTCATCGCCACGGTCACGGCGGCAACCGCCGGCACGCTGCCCGACCCGGCGGCCATCGACGCCGCCCGCGCCCGCCTCGCGGCCATCACGTGCGATGACGCTACCGTGCAGGCTCTGTGCGCCACGGCAGCAGCGCTGGGCATCGCGTCGCTGCGCACCGCATGGCAAGCCTGGTGCGCGGCCCGTGCGTCCGCGGCGCTGGCCGGGCGCAGCGCTGTCACGCAGGCCGATGCCGAACTCGCCGCGCGCCTCGTGCTCGCGCCCCGCGCCCGCACGCTGCCGGCGCCGCCAGAGCCGCCCGAAGCCAGCACCGCACCTCCCCCGCCCGACCCCTCGGCCGACCCCGCGCCGCCACCAGACGACCGCGACCCGCCCATGCCTGCCGAGTTGCGCGAGCTGCAGGACCAGACCCTCGCCGCCGCGCAGGCCGCCATCCCGCCCGGCCTGCTCGAAAGCCTGGCCGGGTGCACGCCGCGCGCTGGCGGCGGCACTGGCCGCCGCGGCGACGCGGCCCGCCCGGCGCAGAGCGGCCGGCCGCTGAGCCCACGTCGCGGCACGCTGCACGCCGGCCACCGGCTGGACCTGCTTGCCACGCTGCGCGCCGCCATCCCCTGGCAGCGCCTGCGCGGCCGCGAGCGCGATCAACGCGGCCTGCCCGACGCACCCACCCGGCTGCTGCTGCGCAAGGATGACTTCCACCTGAAGCGCTACCGCCGCCCTGAGCAGACCACCACCGTCTTCGTCGTGGACGCGTCCGGCTCCCAGGCTCTGCATCGCCTGGCCGAGGCCAAGGGCGCGGTGGAACTGCTGCTGGCCGATTGCTACGTGCGCCGCGATTGCGTCGCGCTGATTGCCTTCCGTGGCACTGGCGCGGAGCTGCTGCTGCCGCCCACGCGCTCGCTCGCGCGTGCGCGGCGGTCGCTTGCCAGCCTGCCCGGCGGCGGCGGCACGCCGCTGGCCGCCGGCTTGGAAGCCGCCTGGCTGCTCGGCCGCGGCGTGCAGGCCCGCGAAGAGGGGAGGGCGGTGCTTGTCTTCCTGACCGACGCCCGCGCCAACATCGCCCGCGACGGTGCCCCCGGCCGCGCCCAGGCCGCGCAGGATGCGCTCACCATGGCAAAGCGACTGCGAGCAGAGGCACTGCACAGCCTGCTCATCGACACCTCACCCCGCCCCGAACCCGCCGCGATGGCGCTGGCCCAGGCGATGGGCGCGCGCTACGTGCCGCTGCCGCATGGGCAGGCGGCGGAGGTGCATGGGGTGGTGGGCGCGATGCGCTAGGTCGAGGCCCTGGGAAAGGGCAGCTCGGTGGCTTGGTAGAGCTTGATATGGCTGGGGCTGGCAGCCAGTTCTTCCATCTGACGCACGAAGGCGCCCGACGCCGGCACGGCAAAGTGCTGCTGCAGCGCCTGCGCGGACTCCCACTCTTCCACAAACACAAGCCGGCTCGGCCGCTCTGGATCCTCGTAGAAGGCATGAGAAATACAGCCGGGCTCGGCCCGTGAGCGTTGCACATGCTCGTTGGCGACCCGCCTGGCCTGCTCCATGTGCTGCGGGGCGATTTGCACATTGCCAAAGACGATGATCATTCACAGTCTCGGAGGGTTTCGTCGCATCCTCAGGCTTTGAGCTGCATGCGGGCAGTCTCGGGCTCGCATTTGTTCGGTCCCCGAATAGCTGTTGTTTGCAGCCAAGGGAAGGCGCGCAACCGCTGATCAATGACCAGGCTGACTGCCCTGACAAGCCGCATAGAGTCCGCCCTGGAGCAGGCCCGGGAAAATGCAAGGTCAGCGGTGGCCGCACATCGCGAGTAGCGCAGCGAGGTCGGCAAGGGCAGCACAAGGCTCAAGACTGCGCACGATCGCGCGCGCGGCTGAGGCGGTCTGCTTTGCAGCGGTAGTTGCCTCGCAGATACCGCGGCTAGATGGTGGCTTTGTGCCCAAAGCCGAAATTGACCCCGTGGGACCAACGTTCAGCAACGCCGCGGGTGACGGCGTTGCGCTCACTGTCCTACGCGACGACAGCGCTTGCACCTGAACCCGGTCGCTGACATCGGCGTAGGGTGCCCTCACGTCCTGGGCTCTTCCGGGCGCGTTGCGTCATTTGGAGGTTCGCATGGTCATGATGAAAGCCGCTGTCTTCGTCGAGCCCGGGCGCATCGTGCTCGCCGACAAGCCCATGCCCGAGGTCGGCCCGCAGGACGCGTTGATCCGCATCACCACGACAACCATCTGCGGCACCGACATCCACATCCTCAAGGGCGAGTACCCGGTCGAGCGCGGCCTGACCATCGGCCACGAGCCCGTGGGCGTCCTCGAGAAGCTGGGCTCCGGCGTGCGCGGCTACCGCGAGGGCCAGCGCGTCATCGCCGGCGCCATCACGCCCAGCGGCTGGAGCACCGCCTGCCTGTGCGGTTGCGGTTCGCAGGACGGTGCCGGCACCAAGCACGGCTTCAAGGCCATGGGCGGCTGGAAGTTCGGCAACACCATCGACGGCTGCCAGGCCGAGTACGTGCTGGTGCCCGATGCCATGGCCAACCTGGCGCCCGTGCCCGACTCGCTGACCGACGAGCAGGTGCTGATGTGCCCCGACATCATGTCCACCGGCTTCAGCGGCGCCGAGAGCGCGGGCGTGCGCATCGGCGACACGGTGGCCGTGTTCGCGCAAGGCCCCATTGGCCTGTGCGCCGCGGCCGGCGCCAAGCTCAGCGGGGCCGCCATGGTGATCGGCGTCGACCGGCTCGCCAACCGCCTGGCCATCGCCACGCAGATGGGCGCCGACCATGTCATCGACGCCAGCAAGGTTGACCCGGTGGAAGAAATCATGCGGCTCACCGATGGCCGCGGCGTGGACGTTGCCATCGAGGCGCTGGGCACGCAGCAGACCTTCGAGGCGTCCTTGCGCGTGCTGCGGCCGGGCGGTACGCTGTCCAGCCTGGGCGTGTATTCGACGGACCTGACCATCCCGCTCGGCGCCTTTGCAGCTGGACTGGGCGACCACAAAATCGTCACCACGCTCTGCCCCGGCGGCAAGGAGCGCATGCGCCGGTTGATGGCCGTCATCGCCGCGCGGCGCGTCAACCTGGAGGCGATGGTGACCCACCGCTTCAAGCTCGACGACATCGAGGCGGCCTACGAGCTGTTCGGCCACCAGCGCGACGGCGTACTCAAGGTCGCCATCACTCCCTAACGCGAAAGCTGCATGAGCATCCGCCACCTCGACCAGCTTCTCTCACCGCGCTCGGTCGTGGTGGTCGGCGCCTCCAGCCGCCCCGGCAGCGTCGGCGCGACCGTCTGGCGCAACTTGCGCGCCGGCACGTTCGCGGGCCGCGTGTTCGGCGTCAACCCGAAGCACGCCGAGCTTGATGGTGTGGCGCTGCTCCGCCGCGTTAGCGATCTCCCCGAGCCGCCCGACCTGGCGGTGCTGTGCACGCCGCCCGACACGGTGGCCAGCCTCATCGCCGAGCTGGGACGGCTGGGCACGCGCGCCGCCATCGTCATGACGGCCGGCCTCAGCGCTGCCCAGAAGCAGGCCGCGCTGGAAGCCGCCCGGCCGCATCTGCTGCGCCTGCTGGGCCCCAACTGCCTGGGCCTGCTGTCGCCGCGCATCGGCCTGAACGCCAGCTTCGCCCATGTCGATGCCTTGCCCGGCGACATCGCCTTCGTGTCGCAGTCGGGCGCGCTGGTCACGGCGGTGCTGGACTGGGCGCGCTCGCGGCGCATCGGCTTCTCGCACATGGTGTCGCTCGGCGAGCGGGCCGACGTGGACTTCGGCGACCTGCTGGACCATTTGGCCAGCGACCCGAACACCCGCGCCATCCTGCTCTACATGGAGTCCCTCGAGTCGCCGCGCAAGTTCATGTCGGCGGCGCGCGCGGCGGCGCGCAACAAGCCGGTCATCGTTGTGAAGGCCGGCCGCGCCGGCAACGGCTTGCAGGCTGCGGCCTCGCACACCGGCGCGCTGGCGGGGTCGGACGTGGTCATAGACGCCGCCATCAGCCGCGCCGGCATGCTGCGCGTGGACACGCTGCAAGACCTGTTCATGGCGGCCGAGACGCTGGCGCATTTCCGCGGCAGTCCACAGCGCGGGCTGACGCTGATGACCAACGGCGGCGGCCCCGGCGTCATGGCGGCCGATGCCGCCGCGCTGACCGGCGTGGAGCTGCCGCCGTTGAGCGACGCGCTGCGCGGCAAGCTCGACGCCGTGCTGCCGCCCACCTGGTCGCGCGGCAACCCCGTCGACATCATTGGCGACGCGCCGGTCGAGCGCTACACCGCCACGCTGCGCACGCTGCTCGACGACCCCGACATCGGCACGGTGCTGTTCATGCACGCGCCCACGGCCATCGTGCGCAGCGAGGACATTGCGCTGGCCTGCGCCCCGCTGGCGCGCGAGGCCGCCGGCCGGCTGATGAGCTGCTGGCTGGGCGACGCCGGTGTGGCCGAGGCGCGGCGCACGTTCGAGGGCGCAGGCGTGGCCGGCTACGACACGCCCGAGGAAGCCGTGCGCGCGTTCTCCATGCTGGCCCGCTACGCCGGCAACCAGGCTCTGCTCAGCGAGGCGCCGACCGCCAGCGAGGCCGGGCCGGCGGATCGCGCGGCCGCGCGCGCCGTCGTCGAGGCGGCAATCGCCGCTGGCCGCGAGATGCTCGACGAGCTGGAGGCCAAGGCCGTGTTGCAGGCCTATGGCATCCCGGTCGTGCCCACGGTCGCCGTCGGCCCCTCGGCCGGCGAGGCGGTGCCTGCCGCAGCCAGCATCGGCTACCCCGTTGCCTTGAAGATCCTGTCGCCCGACATCAGCCACAAGTCCGATGTGGGCGGCGTCGTGCTGGCGCTGGCCGACGCTGCGGCGCTGCGGCAGGCCGCCGACCAGATGCTGGCGCGGGTGCACTCGGTCAAGCCACTAGCCCGCATCAGCGGGTTCACCGTGCAGGCGATGGTGAGCCGGCCGCATGCGCAGGAGCTGATCGTCGGCGCCAGCGTGGACCCGGTGTTCGGCCCGGTCATCCTGTTCGGCCAGGGCGGCACGGCGGTGAAGGTGATGGCCGACCGCGCCATCGGCCTGCCGCCGCTGAACCGCGTGCTGGCGCGCGAGCTGGTGGCCGGCACCCGCGTGGCCCGGCTGCTGGCCGGCTACCGCGACCATGCGCCTGCACGCATGACCGCCATCTGCGACGTGCTGGTGACCGTGTCGCAGATGCTGGTCGACCTGCCGGAGCTGGCCGAGCTGGACATCAACCCGCTGCTGGCCGACGGCGACGGCGTCATCGCGCTGGACGCCCGGCTGCGTGTGCTGCCCGCAACGAGCGTGGGCGCGGCGCGCTTCGCCATCCAGCCCTACCCGGCGGAACTCGCCGAGACCTGGGCCTGGCAGGGCCGGCAGCTATCCGGCCCGAGGACGAGGCGCGGCACCTCGCCTTCGCCGAACAGCTGGCACCGGAGGACATCCGCCTTCGCTTCTTCACCACGCGCCGCGAGCTGCCGCGCAGCGAGTTGGCCCGCCTGGTGCAGATCGACTACGACCGCGAGATGGCTTTTGTCGTCATGGAGGCCCAGCCCGACGGCGTGCAGCGCACGCTCGGTGTCGTGCGCGCCATGGCCGACCCCGACAACGTCGAGGCCGAGTTCGCCATCATCCTGGCGACCGAGCTGCAAGGGCAGGGCCTGGGCCAGCGCCTGCTCGACAAGATGGTGGCCTACCTGCGCGGCCACGGCACCCAGCGCGTGGTGGCCATGGTGCTGCGCGAGAACACCGGCATGCGCGAGCTGGCGACGCAGGGCGGCTTCACGCTCGATCAGGCGGGGTCGGACCATGAGACCTTGCGCTATGTGCTGGACTTGACGACGAAAGCGGCGCCCGCATGACGCCTTCGCCCGCTGTCGATCCCTCGCTCGGCAGCGCAGCGGACCTCGCGGCCCGGCTCGGCACCGACGCCGAGCGCGGCCTCACTGCCGCCGAGGCCGCACGCCGCCTGGCCGCCGACGGCCCCAACAGCCTGCGCGCCAAGCCACCCACGCCGGCCTGGCGCCGGCTGCTGGCGCAGCTGCAAGACCCGCTGGTCTACCTGCTGCTCGTCGCGGTCGTCATTGCGCTCGTTGCCTGGGCGTTGGAGGGCCGCGCTGGCTGGCCGGTCGACGCCATCGTCATCGCCCTGGTGGTGGTGCTGAACGCCGTGCTCGGCTTTGCCCAGGAGGCGCGCGCGGCCAACGCGGTGGCCGCGCTGGCGCGCATGACGGCGGCCACCTCGGCGGTGCTGCGCGACGGCGCGCCGCTGCGCATCACTAGTGATGGCCTGGTGCGCGGCGACCTGCTGGTGCTGGCCGAGGGCGATGCCGTCGGCGCCGATGCGCGGCTGCTGCGCTGCGCCGGCCTGCTCATCCAGGAGGCGTCACTCACCGGCGAGAGCGAGGCCGTGCTGAAGGGCCCGGCGCCGCTCGCCGCGCCCGCGCCGCTGGCCGACCGGCTCAACATGGTGTTCAAGGGCAGCGCCGTGGCGCAGGGGACAGGTCTTGCCGTCGTCACCGCCACCGGCATGGCCACCGAGGTGGGCGCCATCGCCCGCATGCTGGAGTCATCGACCGAGCAGCCGACACCGCTGCAAAAGGAAGTGGTGCGCATCGGCCGAGTGTTGGGCATCGCGGTCGTCGTCATCGCGGTGGTGATCGTCGCGACGCTGCTGCTGCTCAGTGACGTGCGCTCTGCGGCCGTGGTGTTCACCGTGCTGCTGCTGGGCGTGTCGTTGGCGGTGGCCGCCGTGCCCGAGGGCCTGCCGGCCATCCTGTCCGTCGTGCTGGCGCTGGGCGTGCAGCGCATGGCCCGCAAGAACGCGGTCGTCAAGCAGCTGTCGTCGGTCGAGACGCTGGGCTCGGCCTCGGTCATTTGCACCGACAAGACCGGCACGCTGACGCGCTCGGAGATGACCATCGAGCGCATCGTCACGGCCTCGGGCGAGACCCACGTCACCGGCGTCGGCTACGCGCCCGACGGCGCGGTCGAGTTGCACGGCCGCCCGCTGGCCGACGGCCCGGCGCGCGCCGAGGCCATCGTCGTGCTCAGCGGCGGCAGCCTGGCGGGCAATGCCGACCTGCGCCAGGGCGCGGGTGGCGAGTGGGAGATCCAGGGCGACGCCACCGAGGCGGCCTTCCTCGTCGCCGAGCGCAAGCTGGGCGTCGACGAGCGGCGGCAGCGGCGCTTCGAGCGGGTGGCCGAAGTGCCGTTCAGCTCCGACCGCAAGATGATGTCCACCGTCGAGCGCGACCATGAGCAGGCCGGTGCCCACGTCGTCGTCACCAAGGGCGCGCCCGACGTGCTGCTCAAGCGCTGCGACCGGCAGCGCGTGGGCACGGCAGTCATCGCGCTGGACGATGCGGCGCGGGCGCGTGTGCTGGCCGATGTGGACCGCCTGTCCAGCGCGGCCCTGCGCACTCTGGCCGTGGCCTACCGGCCGCTGTCCGATGCCGAAGATCCGGCGCTCGCCGAAGGCCTGGAGCACCGGCTCATCTACGCCGGCACGGTCGGCATGATCGACCCGCCGCGACCGGAAGCGGGTGAGGCTATCGCGCAGGCACGGCGCGCCGGTATCCGCGTCATCATGATCACCGGCGACCACCCGCGCACGGCGGCCCACATCGCCGCCGACCTCGGCATCATCGAGCCATGCGGCCCGGCGCTCACGGGTGCGGAACTGGACGGGCTGGACGCCGCCGGCTTTGCCAACGCCGTGCGCACCGTCTCGGTCTACGCCCGCGTCGCCCCGGCGCACAAGCTGCGCATCGTGGCCGCGTTGCAGGCCGACGGCAGCGTCGTCGCGATGACGGGAGACGGCGTTAACGACGCCCCGGCGCTGAAGGCTGCCGACATCGGCGTGGCCATGGGTCAGACCGGCACCGAGGTGACGAAGGAAGCGGCCAAGATGATCCTGGCCGACGACAACTTCGCCTCCATCGTCGACGCCGTGCGCGAGGGCCGCGCGCTGTTCGACAACATCCGCAAGTTCCTGCGCTACCTGCTGTCGTCCAACATGGGCGAAGTGCTGACCGTCTTCCTCGGCGTCGTCGGCGCCAGCGTGATCGGCCTGGGTGCCGGCGCAGGCGAGGAGCTGGTGCTGCCACTGCTGGCGACGCAGATCCTGTGGATCAACCTCATCACCGACTCCGGCCCCGCGCTGGCCATGGGCGTGGACCCGCAGACCGAAGACGTGATGGCCCGCCCGCCGCGCCGGCCGGACGAGCGCGCCATCGACGCGCCCATGCTGTGGGGCGTGGTGTGGACGGGCCTGACGATGGCGCTCGCCACGCTGGCAACGATTGACCTCTACCTGCCCGGCGGCTTGATTACAGGGGAGGGTGACCTCGCCACCGCGCGTACGGCGGGCTTCACGGTGCTGGTGCTGGCGCAGCTGTTCAACTGCTTCAACGCCCGGTCGGAGACGGCCAGCGCCTTCCGCAACTTGTTCGTCAACCGCTGGCTGTGGGGCGCGATCATGCTGTCGGCGCTGTTGCAGGTGGCGGTGGTTCACTTCCCGCCGCTGAACCTGGCATTTGGCACCGCGCCGTTGAGCTTGCAGCAGTGGGCTGTGTGCGTGGGGATGGCGAGTGGCGTGTTGTGGGTGGGCGAGCTGCGCAAGGCGGTGGTGCGAGTCAAGCAGTCTTTCCGCCCAGCATGAGGAGGTCCCAATGCAGATCAAGGTTCTAGGTTCGGGTTGCAGCAAATGCCACGCCACCATCGCGATGATCGAGCGGGTGGCGAAGGATCAGGGCGCCGAGGTCGAGGTCATCAAGGTCGAGGATCACGACACCATCCTGGGTTACGGCGTCAGCGCGACGCCGGCGGTCGTCATCGACGGCCGGGCCGTGCACAGCGGCGGGCTGCCCTCGCATGCCGAGGTGCGAGCCTGGTTGACGCCGGCCGCGCAGGCGCCCGGCTTCCTGACCCAGGCCACGCGGCACCTGTTCTTCACCGGCAAGGGCGGCGTTGGCAAGACCTCGCTGTCCACCGCCGCCGCACTGACGCTGGCCGATGGCGGCAAGAAGGTGCTGCTGGTGAGCACCGATGCGGCCTCCAACCTCGATGAGATGCTGGGCGTCGAGCTGCGCAACAGTCCAACGCCGGTGCCCGGCGCGCCGGGGTTGTCCGTATTGAACATCGACCCCGACACGGCGGCCGAGTCCTACCGGCAGCGGGTGCTGGCGCAGATGGGCACTGGCGCCAGCGACACCGAACTCTCCACGGTGCGCGAGCAGCTGTCCGGCGCCTGCACCACCGAGATCGCCTCGTTCGACGAGTTCGCCGCGCTGCTGTCCGACAAGGACGGGCGCTTCGATCACATCGTCTTCGACACCGCGCCGACCGGCCACACGCTGCGGCTGCTGAGCCTGCCCAAGGCCTGGAGCGGATTTCTCGACGGCAACGACCGAGGCGCCTCCTGCCTGGGCCCTCATTCGGGGCTGAAGATGCAGGAGGAGCGCTTCAAGGCGGCGCTGGAAGCGCTGAGCGACCCGGCCCAGACTACCGTCATTTTGGTGACGCGGCCCGACAAGGGCGCGATCAATGAAGCGGCGCACACCTCGGCTGAGCTGCATGAGCTGGGCTTGCACAACCAGCGGCTGGCCATCAACGGCGTGTTCCATGCCAGTGAGCGCAGCGACGCCGTGGCCCGCGCCATCGAAGACCTGGGGCAGCAGGCGCTGGACGCGATGCCAGCAACGCTGCGTGCGCTGCCGCAGGACCGCGTGCTGCTGCGGGCTTTCGACACGGTCGGCCTCCCCGCGTTGCGCGCACTGCTGACCCCCGATGCCGGCCCGATCGCGCCGCGCACGACTTCGGCCGTGGAAGCCCGCAGCCAGCTCCTGGGCCTTGACGCGCTGGCCGACGAACTGGCCGCCGCCGGGCACGGGCTGATCATGGTGATGGGCAAGGGCGGCGTCGGCAAGACGACGGTCGCGGCGGCGCTGGCCCTGGGGCTGGTCGCGCGGGGCAAGACCGTGCACCTCAGCACGACCGATCCGGCGGCCCACCTGGCCTCGACCTTGGCCGGCGATGTGGCGGGCTTGAACGTGAGCCGCATCAACCCGAAGGTCGAGACGCAGCGCTACATCGACAAGATCATGGCGGCCAGGTCACCCAAGCTCGACGCGGCCGAGCAGGCGCTGCTGCTGGAAGACCTGAAATCGCCCTGCACGGAAGAGGTGGCCGTCTTCCACGCCTTCTCGCGCATCGTCAGCGAGGGCCGCAGTGCCTTCGTCGTGCTCGACACCGCGCCCACGGGCCATTCCATGCTGCTGATGGACGCCACCGGCGCCTATCACCGCCAGATGATGCGGGAATTCGAGGGGCCGGGAGCGGCCCGCGTGGTGACGCCCTTGATGCGGCTGCAGGACGGCACGTACACCAAGATCATCCTGGTCACGCTGCCGGAGGCGACGCCCGTGTCGCAGGCGGCTGCGCTGCAGGACGACCTGCGCCGCGCCGGCATCGAGCCCTATGCCTGGGTGCTGAACAAGAGCGTGCTGGCCGCCGGCACGCGCGACCCCTTGCTGGCGGCGCGGCTGGCGGGCGAACGCAAGCAGATGGAACGCATGGCCCATGGCCTGGCCAGGCGCCTCTTCACGCTGCCCTGGCTGACGGTGCCGCCGATCGGATTTGCCGAGTTGTCCAGGCTGGTCGCCAAGGCATCCAACGCACCCGCCGGCTCTGACTGACGCCACCGCACAGGGGAACGCTATGGAATTCAAGGACTACTACGCCACGCTTGGGGTGCAGCGAGACGCCAACCAGGACGAGATCAAGCGCGCCTACCGCAAGCTGGCACGCAAGTACCACCCCGACGTAAGCAAGGAGGCGGATGCCGAGGCGCGGTTCAAGGAGGTGGCCGAGGCGCATGAAGCCCTGATCGACCCCGAGCGCCGTGCGGCCTACGACGACATCAGCCAGCGCCACGCGCGCGGCGAAACCTTTGAGCCGCCGCCGGGTTGGGACGGCGGCTTCGAATTCAGCGGCCGGGGCGGCGCCGGGCCCAGGGGGCGGCAAGCGCCCAGCGCCGAGGACTTCAGCGCCTTTTTCGAGTCGAACTTCGGGCGCGGTGGGCCGGGCGTACGGCCCGCTGACGGCGGCCGCCGGCAGGCGCCCGGCGGCGACCACCACGCCAAGGTGATGATCGACCTGGAAGACAGCTACCGCGGTGCAAGCCGCACGATCTCGCTGCGCGTACCGGTGGTCGATGCCCGGGGGCATGTCGCCCTGCATGACCGCCAGCTGGAGGTCAACATTCCGCCCGGCGTGTGCGAGGGGCAGCACCTGCGCCTCGCGGGCCAGGGCGGCCCTGGCCACGGTGGCGAACCTGCGGGCGACCTGTACCTGGAGATCGCCTTGAAGCCGCACCCGCAGTTCCGGGTCGATGGCCGAAACGTGTATGTCGACCTGCCGGTGTCGCCCTGGGAAGCCGCGCTGGGCGCCACCGTCGCAGCGCCCACCCCCTCGGGTGAGGTGCATCTGACCGTTCCCGCCGGCTCCACCCAGGGCCGCAAGCTGCGCCTGAAGGGCCGTGGCCTGCCGGGCAAGCCGCCCGGTGACCTGTATGCCGTGCTGACCCTCACGCTGCCGCGCGCTGGTTCTGACGCGGCCCAGGCGGCCTATGCCGCGCTTCGGGTGGCGTTTCCAGACTTTGATCCACGCGTCGCGCAGGAAGGATGACAACCATGGCCGACAACTCAAGTGATGCGATCGACGCTGTCATCGTCGAGGAAGAGATCGTCTTCAGCCTGAGTGGCCTGTGCCAGGCCGCCGGTGCCAGCCCGGCCCAGGTGCTGTCGCTGGTCGACGAAGGCGTGCTGCAACCAGAGGGCGACGCGCCGCAACGCTGGGCCTTCACGGGGCCATCGCTGCGCGCGACGCGCACGGCCTTGCGCCTGAACGCCGATCTCGCCCTCGGCACCGCTGGCGCAGCCCTGGTTCTGGACCTGCTAGAGGAGATCAGTGCCTTGCGCGCCAGGCTGAGGCGCGCCGGCCTCGAATGACGCGGGCCGACGACACCTTGACCGTCCACCCTTGATTGAAAGTTGCGCCATGCCCGGACTGCCCATTGAAGGCCATCGCACGCACAGCATCGGCTGGCTGCGCGCCGCCGTGCTGGGGGCCAACGACGGCATCGTCTCCACAGCCAGCCTGATCCTCGGCGTGGCCGCCGCCAATGCCGGGCCTGGCGCCGTGCTGGTGGCTGGCGTGGCCGGGCTGGTTGCCGGCGCGATGTCGATGGCGGCGGGGGAGTACGTCTCTGTGAGCTCGCAGTCCGACACCGAGCGGGCCGACATCGCGCGCGAACGCGAGGAACTGGCCACCGACGCCACCCACGAGACGGCCGAACTGGCCGGCATCTACGTGCAGCGCGGCAACTTGGGCTTCGGCTTTGGGCACGAAGCAACCCTCAGGGTCGCAGAACCGAGCTGCAGGAATGTGCAACACGCGCCTGCTTCAGGCTGTGGAACCAGTGCTCGCTGAGGCACCCATCGCGGAACTTGCCGTTGAAGCGCTCGATGTAGGCATTCTGCGTGGGCTTGCCCGGCTGGGTGAGGATGTGGCGCGCGCCCTTGGCCTGGGCCCAGGCCATGAAGGCCCGGCTGGTGAACTCCGGCCCCTGGTCGGTTCTTACAGCCTGCGGGTAGCCACGGAACCGCGCCACCTGGTCCAGCACCCGCACGTCGTACTCACTGCCGATGCCGTGGGCGACGGCAATGTTCACGCACTCGTGGCTGAAGTCGTCGGTCACGGTCAGGCACTTGATGTTTGTCCGACCTCGCAGACCGTCCACGACACGGTCGCCTGACGGATCAAGGCATGCACGGGAGATTCGCCCAGCTCCACCATGAGCCGGCCCATGGCGTCGCGCGCTGCGGCGGAGGAAGCCCAGAGCAATACATCGACGACCTCATGGTCATCGCTTTCGGCGATCCAGCGCGACCTGAATCCCGGCTGGCGCAGCAGCCACGCATCGACATCCCGGTTGGCGGCGATGAAGTCAGTCAGCGTCTTGCCCTTGACCAGACGAAAGGTGGTGATCTCGAGGGCTGAGGTCATGGCACTCCAGGCTTCAGGCAGCGCGCGCCGCGCGGGATGGGCGGTGGTCCGGCGCCGCTCAGGCGCCGGGAAATGCATAGGGCAAGTCGTGCGTGATGCGGTGCCTGGTGATCTTCCAGACGCCGTCAACGCGCTGCAGCGCCGACGCGTAGTACCCTGCTTCGATCGGCTGCACCACACCCTGGGCGCCGGCAGCACCATCAGGCCAGTCGCCAGCCGGCCGGGGCGAGCCGACGGTATTGAAGACGACGAACTGGGCCTCGAGGGTGGCGCTGTCCCCGCGCACTTCGACGATCGCGTTGCTGGTCATGTGAGGGCTCCAGCCCCGCTCAGGATGGGGGCGCATCAGGCCCGCCACCGCGTGTCCGATCGTGTCGGCACCCACGAGCGCCCCGATCGGGTGGCTGATGCCGTCCTGGTTGAGGAGGATCTCGACCTCGGCGTCGGCAGCGAACAAGGCTGCCACGTCGACACTGCTGCGGCGGTCAGCCGCCCGCACATACCGGGCAAGAACCTGCTCGACTTGTCGTCCATCGCTCATGACGTCACCCCTGAAAGTTGGCTGAGCGACGGATCGGGCAACTCCATCAGTTCAAGAACGGCGGGATCGCCACGACGGGTGACTTGGACGGCTTTCATCTCATGCTCCTTCAGCAGTGATCGTGGATTCCAAGAGGTAGCGCAATTCATGAAGTGCGGCGGCTGGCCTGCCTACTTCAGGAAGTTCAGCAGGTCCTGGTTCAGGCGATCCTTGTGGGTGTCCGTGATGCCGTGCGGACCGCCGGCGTACTCGATCAACCGAGCGCCCTTGACCAGCTTCACGGTGGCCCGGGCACTGGTCTGGATCGGCACGATCTGGTCGTCGTCCCCATGGATGACGAGCGTGGGGACGGTCACGCGCTTCAGGTCTTCGACAAAATTGGATTCGGAGAAGGCCTGGATGGCGTCGAACGTGGACTTGTGGCTGGCCTGCATGCCCTGGACCCAGAAGCTCTCGATCAGGCCGGGAGAGACCTTGGCGCCGGCACGATTGAAACCGAAGAATGGGCCGCTGGCGATGTCCCTGTAGAGCTGCGCGCGGTTGTCCAGCGAGGCCTTGCGCAGACCGTCAAAGACGTCCAGCGGCACACCGTTCGGGTTGTCGGCGTTCCTGACCATGATCGGCGTCACGGCGCTGACGAGAACCAGGCGCTTGACGCGTGCTGAGCCATGGCGACCGAGGTAGCGCGTCACTTCCCCGCCCCCGGTGGAGAAGCCGACGAGGGTGACGTCGCGAACATTGAGCGCGTCGAGGACCGCTGCGAGGTCGTCGGCGTACTGGTCCATGTTGTTGTTGGCCCAGGCTTGGCCGGAGCGGCCATGGCCTCGACGGTCATGGGCGATAACCCGGAAGCCGCGCTCAGCGAGGAACAGCATCTGGGACTCCCAGCTATCGGAGTTCAGGGGCCATCCATGGCTGAATGAGACGACGGGGCCGTCTTTTGGTCCCCAGTCCTTGTAGAACAGTGGCGTGCCGTCGTTGGCTGCGATGTATTGGGAGACAACCTGCTGTGCAGCAGCCGGAGGCTGGGCTGAAGCGGTAGCCGGGCCGGTGGCCAGGGCTGTGACGCCGATGAGCATGGCGGCAAGAAGACGGGGAAGGCGGTTCATGGTGTGTCCTTCAATTGAACGGTTTGGTGAGTGAGTGAGTGAAAAGGTCTGCAAGGCGAGACACCACCTCGCCTCGTCACGACAAGCGTTTCGAGATTGATGGGAGGGGGTGCCCGCGATTGCGCGGGCTGGTCGGCAATCTGGGCATCGCCCGCAGAGGAGGTGTCAGCGAGCGGGGCTCATCAGGTCGTCTGCATGAGGGCGGGCATCCGGCCAGGCGCCGAGTTCAGCCATGCAGGCCGACGACGACCTTGCCGATATTGCTTGGGGCGGCCATCTGCGCAAAGGCGCTGTTCGCTTGCGACAAGTCGAACGGGTGAGGCGAAAGCAGGGGGCGCAGCTTGCCTTCATCAGCCAGTGCCGCAGCAGCACGCAAGATCTCGCCGTGGTGTTCGCGGCCCTTCCCGGTCAGCAGCGGCAGCAGGGTGAAGACGCCCGAGTAGGTGGCGCCCCGGAAGGACAGCGGCGCCAGGGAGTGCGTGCCCCACCCGAGCGAGGTCACCACGTGTCCTGTGTAGGTGCGGATTGCGGCGAATGCCGCATCGATGGTCTTGCCGCCCACGGTGTCATACACCACGTCAAAGCCCTCGCCTGCTGTGGCGCGGTTCACGTACTCCTCCACTGACTCGGCCTCGTAGTCAATGGCCACGGCACCGAGCCGCTCGATGACGCCCCGCTGCGCGGAAGTTCCGGTCGCCCATACTTCAGCGCCGAAGGACTTCGCGATCTGGATGGCGACATGTCCGACGCCGCCCGCACCGCCGTGCACCAGCACCTTGTCGCCAGCCTTGACCTTGGCGCGGTCGACCAGCCCTTCCCATGCGGTGATGAAGATCAGTGGCAGTGCGGCTGCCTCATGCCAATTCAAGGCGCTCGGCTTTGTGGCCAGCAACCGGGCATCGGCGGCGATGTATTCCGCGAGCGTGCCAGGGTTGCCACCCACGCCACCCACCATGCCAAACACTTCATCGCCGATCTTGAAGCCCTTGACATCCGGTGCAACGTCGACGACCACGCCCGACATATCCATCCCGATGGTCGATGGCAGTGGCTGCCGGGCATGCGCGGCCTGGGCCATGCGGATCTTGCCGTCGAGCGGATTCAGGCCGGCAGCGACGACTTTCACCATGACGCGGCCAGCAACGAGCGCCGGCTTGGCACGTTGCTCGAAGACAAGGTCTGCGCCAGCGCTTGCAGCGACAGCCACGCGCATCGTTTCCTGCGTGGCGACTTGAACAGTGGTGCTCATGACGGGCTCCTGTAGTGGGGTGGAAGAAGTCTGGGGTTCCGCCATACATTTGTCGACGCATAGGGATGCATGATGGAAATTCAAATATGAATAGCATCGAATGGGACGACATCCGGCTGATGCTGGCGATTCATCGCGCGGGCACCTTGACGGGCGCTGCCCGACTGACGGGCCTGAGCCAGCCAACGTTGAGTCGACGGCTGCGGTCGATGGAGGGCTCACTGGGACAGAAAGCCTTTCAGCGCACCGGCAATGGCTTCTCCCTCACCGACGAAGGGCTGCGTCTGCTGCCGCACGCCATGCGCATCGAGGAGGAGTTCCTTGCCATGGAGCGACAGCTACAGGGCGCGGTCGCAGAGCTCCAGGGGCAACTCCGCGTCGCCTCGTCTGATTGGTTCGGAGCCACCATTCTTTCCAGATGGGCAGCGGAGTTCAGACGAACGCACCCCGGCATCGTCATCGAACTCCTGACGGATGCAAGGCAGATGAGCCTGACGCACCGAGAGGCGGATATCGCGTTTCGGATTGCGCCGTTCAATGAAGCGGGCGTGATCCAAAGACGCTTCAGTCGCCTGTCGTACGGTCTCTATTGCTCGAACACGATGCCGCGAAGTTTCCCGAAGGCCGGGTCCGAGGTCGATCTCGTCACGATGAACGAGGCGTTCGAAGACCTGCCGGATGTCGTTTGGCTGAAGAAGCAATATCCACTGGGGCGAACCGTCTTTGGAAGCAACAGCCGGGAGGCGCAGGCCCGCCATTGCGCGGACGGCGGCGGCCTGGCGGTCTTGCCCAGAGTCCTGGCAAAAGGGATACCCGGGTTACGCGAAGTCCCGGTTTCCGAGCCGCCGCCGAGCCGTGACGTTTGGGTCGGGTACCACCAGGACCTTCGGCAAACCCCGCGGATCAGGGCGTTCCTGGAATTCGTTCTCGAGCACGAGCCAGGGCTTCAGGTCGAGTGAGCTGCGTCAAGGGTTGCCGGAGCTGGGCTGGATGCTGTACGACATCGTGGCACCGGACTCCGCACTGGCAAGAATCAACCAGGCCATCCAGAGAATTCGTGCGAACTTCTTCGACCCTCCTAGTGTTGAAGAGCTGGCCGAAGCATTCGGCGATGAGTGTTTCGTCCTTCCCTCGTCATTTCAACGCAGCAACAGCGCTCAGTCCGCTTCAGTATCAAAAGGAAATGCGGCGCCTTCATGCGAGGCGGGTGCTTCTCACATCGGGTGCCAGCGTGGCGCCCATTGCACACGACGTCGGCTACGAGAGCCCGATTCAGTTGAGCCGCGAATACTCGCGCGCGTTTGGACTGCCTCCCGCAAAATATCTCGCCACGCCTCGTGGGGCGAGGCGAAGCCAGGCAGCGAGGGGATCGCTTCTGATCCTGTCTAGCTGCGAGCATGTTGCTGCGGTTCGGCGAGTTTCCGCTTTGGGCAGATTCTGTTGAAGAAGTCGGTGATCGGCACAGGTTCAGTCATGCCAGGCCGGTTGCGGTCGATCGCAGTTCACCTTTGTTCGTCAGAGCCAGGTCTTTCGACCCGGTTTTGAGGTTAGTCGGTGGGGTTTCGCCTCAAGCGGGCGCACCAATGCCTTGAGTCGGCGGACCTTGCGGCACCAGGATCGCCAGACGACGCAGGTTCTGCACTACCGCTGCCATCGTGAACTCGTCGCTCGCTCCGCTGAGCCCTCGCAGGCGCAGCCGATCCAGCCGCAGGATTCGCTTCAGGTGGGCGAAGAGCATTTCCACCTTCTTGCGTTCGCATCGTGAGCGCTCGTACTGCTCGGTCGTGGCGATCTTGCGCGCCACGTCACGCGCAGCTTCGTGAACGCTGCGGACGATCTTGCGCACCGGAGTGTTGGGGCAGCAGCGCTGCTTCATGGGACAGCTCGAGCAATCTTGCTTCCTGGCGGTGTAGATGATGGTGTCGGCCTTGGTGACGTGACTGCGCTCGATCTTGAAGGCCCGCCACTGGCTGCGAAGCGGACGGCCTTGCGGGCAGGTGTACTCGTTGGCTTGCTCGTCCCAGGTGAACTCGCTGCTGGAGAACGTGTCGTCGTCGCGCTGCGTGCGATCCCACACGGGTACGTGCGGCTCGATGCCCTTGTCGTCGACCATCCAGCTCAGCATGGCCGCCGTGCCATAGGCCGTGTCACCGATCAGTCGTTGGGGCTTGAGTTCAAACTGCGCCTGCACCCGATCGACCATCACTTTGGTGGACTCAGTTTCGGCAGTGCGGTGCGCCGGCGTGGCCTGAACGTCCAGGATCACGCCATGCGCGACATCGATGAGGTAGTTGGTCGAGTAGGCGTAGAAGGCGGGCCCGCCCACGGCCGCCGTCCAACTGGCTTGCGGGTCGGTCAACGAGATCTTCTTGGGGAGCACCTTGCCCAAGGCTTCGGCGTCCAAGCCCTGGAGGTACTCGCGCACGGCGCGGGTGCTCAGCGCCGGGTCCTTCCAGTCGACGGCATCCGTGCCAGGGACGCCGCGCTGACTGCTGGCGTCAGCCGCCACGATGCTGGCGTCCACGGCAAAGCCTTCGGCCTTGACCAGGCCGGCCGCCATGCAGCGACGCACGACCTCGTCGAACAGCCAGCGGAAGACGCCGCTGTCGCGGAAGCGGCCATGGCGGTTCTTGGAGAAGGTGGAGTGATCGGGCACCGAGTCTTCAAGACTCAGGCGGCAGAACCAGCGGTAGGCCAGGTTGAGGTGGAGTTCCTCGCACAGGCGGCGCTCGGAGCGGATGCCGTAGCAGTAACCCACGATCAGCATGCGCAGCATCAGCTCGGGGTCGATGGACGGGCGCCCGATCGGGCTGTAGTGCTCAGCGAGGTGCTCGCGCAGACCGCCGAAGTCGAGGCAGCGGTCGATGCCGCGCAGCAGGTGGTTCTGAGGGACGTGGTCTTCGAGATTGAACGAGTAGAAGAGCCGATCCTGCCCGCTCGCTTGTCGTCCCATCATCTCGGCGCCCTCCAAGATCAGAACTGCTAACGCTCTAAGTGTACGAATTGAGGGCCAAATTGGGCGGGGAGTTTTTCAACAGAATCGGCACTTTGCTGACCCTCGAGCGCCGACTGCAAGCGTCAGCAACCAGCCTTTTGCCGCCTTCGCCGCTGGTTCGCGCCAAGCCGATCAACGCTTGTTGACCAGCGTCCCATCATCACGTGTGTAGACATGATCCAGAAGCTCCGTAAGCAACCCATTGACCACCGCCGGCGCTTCCTCATGCGCCAGATGCCCCAACCCCGGTAGCGGCACAAACCGCGCGCCCTTCAACCGCCGGGCCAGCTCTAGCGAGCGCACCGGCGCTAGCGTGCGGTCGGCGAGGCCCGCGGCCAGCCACAGTGACAGGCGCAGTTGCGGCAGCCGGGCCTGCAGTTCGTCCAGCCGCCAGTTCGCCAGCATGTCCAGCACACCGCGAACATGCTCGGGCCGCTCGAGCAGTTGGCGGTAGTGGGCCACGCCGTCCTCGCTGAGCCGCGAGCCGGTGGAGGCGATCAGGTGGCTTAAGGCGCGGGGCTGGGCGGCGTGGCGGGTCACCCAGGCGGGCAGCAATGCGCTGCGTGAGGCCAGCCGCGCGACGGCCGGGGCCACCAGGCCCATCAGCCCGGGCAGGGGCTCAAGAGCACCGTTGACGGCCAGCAGGCCGCGCGCTGCTGGCAGGTGGCCGTCCAGTGCCAGTTGCACCATCACGGCTGCGCCGGCCGAGTGGCCGGCCACCAGGTGCGGCTGCCAGTTGAGCGCCTCCAGCAGCGCCGCCACGGCCTGGGCCATGCGGGGCAGGCTGGCCTCGCGGTCGGCAAATGCGGCGGTGCTGCCGTGACCCGGCAGGTCGGGCACCAGCACATGGAAATGCTCGACCAACCCGGGCAGGCAACTGGCCCAGGACTGGCCCGACGAGCCGGTGCCATGCAGCAGCAGCAGGCCGGGTGCCCCCGGCGGCCCGCTGCGCACCAGCCGCCAGCGCAGACCGCAGGCCAACGCCGCGGAAGGCGCGAAAGACGAGGCCGGAGGCGTAGGCGGGAGCGGGTGCATCCTGAGTTGTCAACTAAAGTGGACAAGCATAGGATCAAACGATGTTGACACCAAGCCAGGGCTCTCTCCCGACGGCGGCGCTCCCCACGTCTGCGCCCGCGGCGCAGGCCGTCGTCATCGGCAGCGGCTTTGGCGGGCTGGCGGCGGCCGTGCGGTTGGGCGCGCGGGGCTACCGCGTGACCGTGCTCGAGAGGCTCGACGCCCCCGGCGGCCGCGGCTATGTGCACCGGCAGGACGGCTTCACCTTCGATGCCGGCCCCACGGTCATCACGGCACCCTTCCTGTTCGAGGAGCTGTGGGCGTTGTGCGGCAAGCGCCTGGCCGACGACGTGGACCTGCGGCCTGTGTCGCCGTTCTACCGCGTGCGCTTCGACGACGGCAGCACATTCGACTACAGCGGTGATGCTGACGCGATGCGCGCCGAGATCGCCCGGCTGGCGCCCGAAGACATCGCCGGCTACGAGCGCTTCCTGGCGGCCAGCGAGGCCATCTACAAGGTCGGCTTCGAGCAGTTGGGCCACGTGTCCTTCGACCGCTGGACGACGATGGCCAAGGCGCTGCCCGACCTGCTGAAGCTGGAAGGCTGGCGCACGGTGTGGGGGCTGGCGTGCAAGCACGTGAACAACGAGAAGCTGCGCGTGGTGCTGACCTTCCAGTCGCTGCTGGTGGGCGGCAACCCGTTCGCCACCACGTCGGTGTACTGCCTGATCGCCTTCCTGGAGCGGCGTTTCGGCGTGCACTTCGCGATGGGCGGCACGGGCGCGCTCGTCGCGGGGCTGGTGAAGCTGATCGAAGGGCAGGGCGGCCGCGTGCTGTGCGGGCAGGCGGTGGACGAGATCGTCGTGGCGCGCGGTGCAGCGTGCGGCGTGCGGCTGGAGTCGGGTGCCGTGATGCCGGCCGACGTGGTGGTCAGCAATGCCGATGCCGCGTGGACGTACAAACACCTGCTGCCCGCCCGCCATCGGCGCCATTGGACGGACCGGCGCATCGCCCGCGCGCGCTACTCGATGAGCCTGTTCGTCTGGTACTTCGGCACGCGGCGCCAGTACCCGGACGTGGCCCACCACACCATCTCGCTGGGCCCGCGCTACGAGGGCCTGTTGGACGACATCTTCACGAAGAAGCACCTGGCCGACGACTTCAGCCTCTACCTGCACCGCCCGACGGCGACCGACCCCAGCTTGGCGCCGCCCGGCTGCGACGCCTTCTACGTGCTGGCCCCCGTGCCCCATCTGGACGCCGGCGTGGACTGGCGCGAGCGCGCCGAGCCCTACCGCGCGGCCATCGCGAAGCGGCTGGGCGAGACGCTGCTGCCGGGGCTGGAGGGCGAGGTGGTCACGTCGCTGATGTTGACGCCCCAGGACTTCCAGGACCGGCTGAATTCCTACAAGGGCGCCGCGTTCGCGATGGAGCCGGTGCTGACGCAGAGCGCCTGGTTCCGCCCGCACAACCACAGCGAGGAGGTGGACCGGCTCTACCTCGTCGGCGCCGGCACCCACCCAGGTGCGGGCCTGCCGGGCGTGCTGTCGTCGGCGCGCGTGCTGGATGCGGTCGTGCCGCACGGGCATGAACTCGCTTGTCCCCAATCGACGCTCATCGCGGAGGGCCTGCCCCATGTCAGACACGCCTGAACTGCTGGAGGCCGACCTCGCCGTCTGCCGCGCCAGCCTGGCCCATCACTCCAGGACCTTCCATGCCGCGTCGCTGCTGCTGCCGCCCGCCGTGCGCGCACCGGCGACCGTGCTCTACGGCTTTTGCCGGCTGGCCGACGACGCTGTGGACGTCGAGGGCGGCCGGCGCCTGGCGCTTACGCAGCTGCGCCGCCGGCTGGACCGCGTGTTCGAGGGCCGGCCCCAGCCGGTGGCGGCCGACCGGGCGCTGGCCGCCGTCGTCGCGCAGTTCGGCATCCCGCGCGGCCTGTTGGACCTGCTGCTGGAGGGCCTGGCCTGGGACGTGGACGGCCGCCGCTACGAGACGCTGGCCGAGCTGCAGGACTACGCCGCCCGCGTGGCCGGCAGCGTGGGCGCGATGATGAGCCTGCTGATGCGCACCCGCGAGCCCGACGCGCTGGCCCGCGCCTGTGACCTGGGCGTGGCCATGCAGCTCTCCAACATCGCGCGCGACGTGGGCGAGGACGCCCGCATGGGGCGCCTGTACCTGCCGCGTGACTGGATGCGCGAGGCCGGGCTGGACGCCGACGCCTGGCTGGCCGCGCCCACCTTCAGCCCCGCGCTGGCCGGCGTGGTGCAGCGGCTGCTGGATGCGGCGGACGTGCTCTACGCCCGCGCCGGTGCTGGAGTGGCGCGGCTGCCCTGGGGCTGCCGCCCGGGCATCAACGCGGCGCGCTTGCTTTACGCCGCCGTGGGCCACGAGGTGGCACGTGCGGGGGGCGACTCGGTCAGCCGCCGGGCTGTGGTGCCGGGCCGGCGCAAGGGCTGGCTGCTGGTGCAGGCGGCGCTGCGGCTGCGGCCGTTCACGCGGCTGCTGAGGCAGCCGGTGCTGCCGGCCTGCGCGCCGCTGCTGGCCGCCGTGGCCAGCGCGCCTGCACCGTGCGCGCGGCCAGCGGCCGAGGCGGTGCTTGAGCTGTTCGCCCGGCTGGAGCAGCAGGACCGCTGCGCCACGCAGCGCCGCTGGGGCCGGAGCGTGGCATGACCGTGCTGGCGCTGGGACTGAACCACGGCAGCGCGCCGCTGGACCTGCGCGGCCGCTTTGCGGTCCCGCTGGATGCACTGGGTGAGCGTGTGCAGGGCCTGCGCCAGCACCTGGCGCGCGCGCAGCCGGAGGTGGCCATCCTGTCCACCTGCAACCGCACCGAGGTCTACGTGGGCCTGCCGGCGCTGGGCGCCTCCGCCTGCCCGCGTCATGCGATGGAGCTGGCCGAGCCCGCCATTGAATGGCTGGCGGCGCAAGGCGGCACCGCGCCGGCCGAGCTGCGCCACCACAGCTACCTGCGTGCCGGGGCGGACGCAGCGCGTCATGCCTTCCGCGTCGCGGCGGGGCTGGACTCGATGGTGCTGGGCGAGCCGCAGATCCTCGGCCAGATGAAGGCCGCCGTGCGCGAGGCCGACAGTGCCGGTGCCCTGGGTACCACGCTGCACCAGATGTTCCAGCGCAGCTTTGCGGTGGCCAAGGAAGTGCGCAGCCGCACGGAGATCGGCAGCCATGCCGTCAGCCTCGCGGCGGCGGCCGTGCGGCTGGCCCAGCAGCTGTTCGACGACCTGCCGCGCCGGCGCGTGCTGTTCGTCGGCGCGGGCGACATGATCGACCTCGTCGCCACCCACTTTGCCGCGCAGAAGCCGCTGCAGATGACCGTGGCCAACCGCAGTACCGAGCGGGGCCGGCTGTTGGCCGAGCGGCTGGGCGCCGCGCAGCTGCCGCTGGCCGAGCTGGGCCAGGTCCTGGGGCAGTTCGACATCGTCATCAGCTGCACGGCCAGCAGCCTGCCGCTGATCGGCCTGGGGGCCGTGGAGCGCGCGCTCAAGGCGCGCAAGCGCCACCCGATGCTGATGCTGGATCTGGCCGTGCCGCGCGACATCGAGCCCGAGGTGGCGCGGCTGCCGGACGTGTACCTCTACACCGTGGATGACCTTGCCCAGCAGGTGCAGGCCAACGGCGAACGCCGCCAGGCCGCGGTAGCGCATGCCGAGGCCATCGTCAGCGCGGGCGTGAAGAGCTTCTCGCAGTGGCTGGACCAGCGCGCCAGCGTGCCGCTGATCCTGGCCTTGCAGCGCCAGACCGAGACCTGGCGCCAGGCGGAACTCGCCAAGGCCCGCCGCGCGCTGGCCCGCGGCCGAGACGTGGATGCCGTGATGGACACGCTGGCCACGGCGCTGACGCGCAAATTGATGCACGGTGCGCTGAGCGAGCTGCACGGCAGCGCCGGCGAGGCCCACCAGCAGTGGGCCGACTCGCTGCAGCGCCTGTTCCTGCGCGACACCGCCTGACGGGTCGAGCCGCCCGCCGTGATCGACCCGCGCTGGTACGGCGTCATCGAGCTGGGCCTGGTCTTTGGCGCCATCCTCGGCTGGGCCGGCTGGCAGTGGTGGGGCTGGCGGCGGTGGCGGCGCGACCAGCAGCGGCGCGCGAGTGGCAAGGGCGACGGCGACGCACCACCGTAGCGGGCCGGCGGACGCCGTTAGTCGGCGGCTGCAGGCTCGCTGTCCGTGTGCCGCTCGGGCTCGGTCGTGCGGAGGATTTCGTTCAGCACGGACGTGGCGTAGTTGCCTGCTGGCAACGAGAAGGTCAGCACCAGCTGGTCGGCCTGCGGCCAGTCCCAGGCCATGTCCAAGGGGCTGGCCACCAGCGCGCGGCGCTCCTGGTCCAGGCCCGCGTGTTCCATGCCGTCGCACAAGGTGGCGTGACGCTCGGCCACGCCCATCTCCAGCACCTGCGCCTGGTCGGTGGTGCTGACGCGGCCGCGACCCCACATCGGCCCGGTGGGCCGGCCCGCCTCGTCCATCACGTCGCCGGGCACGGTCCGGCCCCACAGCCCCTGCTGGATGCGCAGCGCCAGCACCTCGTTGAAGACGAACGAGCGCAGCGCTGACAGGTAGATGCCCTTCTTCTTCGGATTGCGCACGCGGATCTCGCGCGCCAGCATCGCGCGTCCCTGCTCGACGTTGCCGCCGTCGAAGCCGAAGCGCTGTGCGCCGAAGTAGTTGGGCACGCCTTGCGACGCGACGGCCTTCAGGTTGGCCTCGATGGCGCTGCGGTCGCCCGCCACGTCGCGCAGCACGATGCGGAAGTGGTTGCCCTGCAGGTCGCCGGGGCGCAGCTTCTTCACGTGGCGGCTCTGGCTCAGCACCTTGAACTCCGGGTGCTGCAATTGCGTCAGATCGGGCGTCTCGCCTTTCCCTTTCCCGTAAGGCAGATAAATGCTGAACCACTGGCGGGTGACGGCGTAGCGGTCCTTGAGGCCGGCGTAGCCCACGTCCCGTTCCTGCACGCCGGTCGCGTCGGCCAGCTGCTGGGCGACGAAGGCGGTGTTGGCGCCGTTCTTCTCGACGTCCAGCCACAGGTGTTCGCCTTCACCGGAGGGCAGCTGCAGCGGCAGCTCAGTGACGATGAAGTCCTCGTTGAGGCGTTTCAGCGTGGCGCTGGCGCCGCTGGCCGGATAGGCATGGGGCCAGAGCGGCAAGGTCGTGTAGGGAGCGTCGGTCATGGGGAGGCTGTCGGCGCCCGCTGCAGACAGGCGCGGGCGGCGCAGCCAGCAGGGGGCGGAAAGGCCGCGATTCTCGCGCTGCTGGCGTGCATCGCCCGCCCTGCAGGGGTCAAGGAGGTGCGGGGCCGGGCCTCAGGGTCTCATCTCATACACCGGCGCTTCGCTCTCGCCCTTCTCGGCCAAGGCCAGCAGCGCCTTCAGCTGGCCGGAATCGCGCAGGTCTTGGCGCTAGCGACCAGCGTCTTCAGGATGGCCACGTAGGCAGTCTGCTGGGCCTGGGCAGCCGGCGCCTCGACGTCGGGCTTCACGCCCACCCCTTCCCAGTTGGTCTTCGTGATGGGGTTGATGGCACGTGCCGTCGGGATGTTGATGACCAGCCCATGCCCCAGCGTGAAACGGTTGCCCGCGTTGGCGCCGCCGCCCGAGGTCTGGCCGACCAGCGTCGCGCGTTTCCGGGTCTGGAAGTCGTACGCGCACTCCTCGGTCGCCGGCTTATCCTTGCGGAAGGCCATCGCCAGTGCGGCCGCCCACAGCAGCCCGGTCACCGCCGCGCTGGCCACGGCGCGCCGCCTCCAGCCCTGCGCTTCTCGCTCGGGAGGTTGCGTCGTCGAGCCGCAGCACGCGGGCGCGCCAGCGGGCCCGAATCGCCAGCAGCGCTGCGAAGCACCCGGCCTGCGCCGCCAGCAGCGGCGCCGGCGTGCTGGCGGACGTGTAGCCCATATGGACGACGATCAGCAGCGCCGCCGCCACGAGGCTGACACCGCTCTGCCCGTATAAGAGCCGCAGCATGGCACGCTGCGTGCGTTCGTCTGCGGCATCGTGCCGACGGGTCAGCCAGCGCATCGGACGAGGAGGGCAGGCGCCCGCTCGCGCGGCTGGGTGCGCGGCGCTGGCAACACGGTGGGCTGGTCCATCAATCGATGATGCACCATGGCTCGAGTCAGCGAAGCCATCCGAACGGATGGGGTCACGGGGGCTGGCCCGGCCCCTCGTCAGAACACCGCGTGATCGCCCCGCTCCGGCTGCTCCACGTGGCCGCAGGCCAGCGCGGCGTAGAAGTCGCCCAGCGTCTGCCGGCCGGTGGACGGCGTGAGCCGCTCGTCGTAGGCGCCGGTCCGCGGGTTCAGCACCAGCATGGATTCCGTCGCGTAGTAGCGGCCGATGCGCGCCAACTCGGCCTTGGCGGCCGCGGCAGGCCAAGCGTGGCCCAGCACGCCGAGCGTGCCGACGATGGCGTCCATCAGCGCCACCGGCACATGCCGAAAGCGCGGTGGCAGGCTCAGCGCCTGGAACAGCAGCTCGCCCTGGGCGCGTGGCGTTAGCGCCGGGCCGGGGCCGCCGATGGGCAGCACCCGGTTCGCGCGTGCCGGGTCGTGCAGGCAGTCGGCGAGGTAGTCGGCCAGGTCGTCGTCGCCGATGGGCTTGCAGGCGGTGAGCTCACCGCTGCCGAACAGCAGGAAGGCCTGGCCGCGCCGCACGCGTTCGACCTGGCCGCTCAGTGACTTGAAGAAGGCCGTGGGCCGCACGATGGACCAGGCCAGGTTGGACGCCATCAGCTCGCGCTCGAACGCCAGCTTGGCGTGTTGGAAGGCCAGGCGGGGCTTCTGCACGCATAGGGCCGACAGCAGCACCATCTGCGTGACGCCGGCTGCCCGGGCGGCTGCCAGCGCGTGGTGGTGGGCGGCATGGTCCACCGCCCAGGCATCGTAGGGTGCGCCGGTGCGCGAGGCCAGGCAGGACACCAGCGCATCGAAGCGCTCGCCGCGCCAACCGTCGCGGGCCTGCGAGAGCGGATCGCAGACCTCGCCGAAGCGCAGCTCCACGCCGGGCAGCCGTGCCGCCAGGGCCTGGGCGTCGAGCCTGCCTCCCACGCCGGCCCGCGGGCGCACGAGCGCCACCACGGCTTGTCCGCGGCGGCGCAGCGCGCGGGCCGTGGCCTGGCCGAGGGTGCCGGTGGCGCCCAGCAGCATGACGCGGGCCATCAGCCCCTCCCTCCGGAGCCGCCCGCGCGGCGCGGCATGCGGAACGGCAGCAGCGCCTGCACCCACGGCCGCTGGAAGCGCTGCAGCGACAGGCTCTCGTGCACGGCCAGCGTGCCGTCGCTGGCGTCGCGCAGCAGCGAGCGGGCGTAGAAGGGGCCGCTCTCCAGCGTGCCCAGCAGCTCGGGCGGCTGCAGGCCCCGGCTGCTGCGGGGGACGCCCCAGGCGGTGGGGCGCAGCGCCTGCCAGGGGGGTGGGGGCAGCGGCGTGAGGCGGCCGTCTGCATCGATGTGCAGGGCCAGCGCGCGCTCGTCGCCGTCGGCCGTGGTTACGTCGTACAGCACGCGGCTGCGGCTGCCGGGCAGTGCGCTGCGGGCCCACTGCCAGCTGCGGAAGTCCCGGGCGAGCGGTCGCTGGCCGTGGTTGGCGTCGAGGTAGGCCTCGCCCTGCCAGCGCAGCGCGGGCTGGGTGAATTCCACGTCGATGCGCGCGGCCGGGCTGACGGGGTGCCAGCGGTGCCGGCCGGCAGCATCGAGCGCGAAGTCGCAGCCGGGCATGGCGCCGGGGTGCAGCCGCAGCCGGCCCTGCAGCCGCCGCGGCCAGGGCGCGGTCCATTCGTCGACGTCCACCTGCAGGCTGCCGTCCGCCTGCCAGGCCAGCCGGCTGGGCCCCAGCTGCAGCTGCGCGGCCCCGCGCTGCAGCGCGCCGGCCCCGCGTTCCGTCATCGCCCAGAGCCGGGAGAACTGGCGTGTGCCGGGCGGGCGGCGGTAGAGCGACAGGTTCAGCGCGCAGTGCGCCTCGGCCGCCGCGCCGTCGTCGCCGTGGCGCCGGCGGGCCCAGGCGTAGTAGGGCGAGAAAACGCTGCCGATGAAGGCGATCAGCGTCAGCGCATGCACGCTGCCGTCCGCCTGGGCATCGCTCAGCGCATCGACATACCACCAGGCATAGCCACCGGCCGGGAGCGCCACGTCGAAGCCAGGCCCGCGAGGATCTGCTCGGCCGCCAGTTGGCCCGACAACGCCGCCATCGGCACGCCCGGCCCCGGGTGGACCGAGCCTCCCGCCAGCACCAGACCCGGTAACGTCGTGCGGCCCGCGGGCCGCGCCCGGAAGCTCGCACGCCAGCCTTGACTCGCCGGGCCGTACAGCGCGCCCTGGCTGGCCGGAAAGCGCTGCGCGAAGTCCTGCGGCCGGGTCAGCAGCGGCGGCGCCGCAAGCGTCACCCGCAGGCCGGCGGCGCGCAGCCGGTCCCACATCTGTGCTTCGCATCGTGCGATCTCCTCGGCGGTGAGGCCGCGCCCGTGGGCGTCGGCGGGGGCGTTGACCAGGCACATGAGTCGCTCGGGCCGTCGGGGGCCAGGGCGGGCTGCGCGCAGCTGGCCGCTGCGGTCCTGCGCGCAGACGTAGACGGTGGGCGTCGGCGGCAGCCGGCCGGCGGCGATGGCGTCGAACTCGGCGCGGTAGCCGGCCGCCGGGCCGAAGAACACGTTGTGGTGCGACAGCTCGAACCCGCCGGTCTCGGCTTCTGCGTGCCAGGTCAGCGCCGATAGCGACGGGCTGGCCGGCGGCAGGGTGCGCGGCGCGTCGGGGCCCAGCAGGCCGGCGGTCAGCGCTCGCGCATCGCCGTTGAAGACGACGGCGTCGGCCGGCAGCGTCTCGCCGTCGGCCAGCTGCACGCCACTGACGCGACCGTCCGTCACGAGAAGCCGGGTCACCTCGCTGCCGCAGCGCAGCCGTACCCCCTGCCGCTGTGCGCAGCGCACCAGCTCCTGCGCCAGTCGCGCCATGCCGCCCTCGACCTGCCAGACGGCCTCGCGCTCGACGTGGGCCACCAGCATCAGCGTGGCCGGCGCGTCGAACGGCGAGGAGCCGCAGTAGGTGGCGTAGCGACCAAAAAGCTGACGCAGCCGCGGGTCGTGGAAGTAGCGGCCGAGTTCGCGCCACAGCGTCGTGAACGGCGAGATGCGCAGCAACTGCCCGAGGCCCGCCGGTCCCTGCTGGCGCAGCACCCGCCAGGTCAGCGATGCGGGCGAGGGCCGGGGGCTGCGCATGAAGGGCCGGTCCAGCGTCGCGTAGACCTGGGCGGCACGCTGGCTGAACGCGCGGTAGCGGGCCGCCTCGGCCGGGCTGCTGAATGCGGCGATGGCGGCAACGCTCTGTTCAAGGTCGGCATGCAGGTCCAGCGACGCGCCCGGGCCCCAGGCATGGCGGGCCAGCACCTCGCAGCGCCGCAGGTGGACGTGCCGGTCCAGCGACTCGCCCAGGCGCTCGAAGAGGGCGTCGAACACCCAGCGCATCGTCAGCACGGTGGGGCCGCCGTCCAGACGCAGCGCGCCGAGTTCCACCGGCTGCATCTTGCCGCCCGGGGCGGCGGCGCGTTCCAGCAACTGCACGTCCAGGCCGGCGTGCGCCAGCAGGGCCGCCGACGCCAGCCCGCCAACGCCCGCGCCGACCACCACCACGCGCGGCGGTCGCCGAAAACTTGACGACGGGATGGGGCTCATTGACGCGACTCGGAGACGTGTCTATTCTGATTGACACATGGTAATGTAATTCGGCTGCGACATGCGGCCGGGTCCACCTCCAGCAAAGGCCGCTATGCCGCATGACGACCGGATCGAACGTTTCCTGCAGGCCAGCCTCGCGCCCGCGCTGGCTGCGGGCCACCCGCCCCGGTTGGCTGCCGCGATGCGGCATGCCGTCTTTCCTGGCGGCGCACGCATCCGGCCGAAGCTGACGCTGGCCGTCGCCCGCGCCTGCGGCGAGGACGATCCCCAGCTCACCGACGGCGCAGCCGCCGCCATTGAGCTGTTGCACTGCGCGTCGCTCGTGCATGACGACCTGCCGTGCTTCGATGCGGCCGAGACGCGGCGCGGCCGCCCATCCGTTCACCGTGCCTTTGGCGAGCGGCTGGCGGTGCTGGCGGGGGATGCGCTCATCGTGGCCGCCTTCGAGGTGCTGGGGTCGGCGGCCCGGCGGCACCTGTCGCGGCTGCCGGTGCTGCTGCGCACCGTCTCGCAGGGCGTGGGGATGCCACTGGGCATCGTCGCGGGCCAGGCCTGGGAATGCGAGCCGCAGCTGTCGCTGGCCGATTACCAACAGGCCAAGACCGGTGCGCTGTTCGCCGCCGCGACGATGGCCGGCGCACAGGCGACCGGGGCCGACGGCGAACCCTGGCGGGCGCTGGGCGAGCGGCTGGGGCACACCTACCAGGTGGCGGACGACATCCGCGACGTGATGCTCGATGCGCAGGCGCTGGGCAAGCCGCGCGGCCAGGATGTGGCGCGGGACCGGCCGAGCTCGGCCCGTGCGCTGGGGTTGGAGGGCGCGCTGGCCGAGTTCCAGCGCCTCGTGCAGGCCACGCTGCTGACCGTGCCGGTGTGTCCGGGGGCTGCGCAGTTCCGCCAGCTCATCCGCCAGGAGGCCGACCGGCTGGTGCCGCAGCAACTGTGCGCACAGGTGGCGGCGTTGGCATAGCCATGCCCGAAGCCACCGCGACTCCTGCCCGGTCTCACTGGACCGACGCGTGGCTGGCATGGCGGGACCGGCTGCAGGCGAGCCCGCGGTTCCGGTTGTGGGCGCAGGGTTTTCCGCCGACACGCTGGGTGGCACGGCGACGCGCGGCGCAGGTGTTCGACCTGATGGCAGGCTTCGTCTACTCGCAGGTGCTGCAGGCCTGCGTGCAGCTGCGCGTGTTCGACCTGCTGCTGGCCGAGGGGCCCCAGACGACGGAGGCGCTGGCTCGCAGGCTGCAGCTGCCTCCGGAGGCGGCGGAGCGCCTGCTGCGCGCGGGCGAGGCGCTCGGCTTGCTCCAGGTCCGGCCCGGCACGCGCTTCGGGCTGGGCCCGCTGGGCGCGCCGCTGGCAGGCAACGCGGGGCTGGCGGCGATGGTCGAGCACCATGCGGCGCTGTACCGCGACCTTGCCGACCCGGTCGCGTTGCTGCGCGGCGACGCGGGGCGGGGCCAACTGGCCGGCTACTGGCCCTATGCGGGGACCGACACGCCGCAGGCGCTGGGCCGCGACGGCGTGGCGCGGTACTCGGCGCTGATGGCCGCCTCGCAGCCACTGGTGGCCGAGCAGCTGCTGCAGGCCTACCCACTGCACCGCCATCGCCGCTTGCTGGATGTGGGCGGCGGTGACGGCGCCTTCGCCTGCCTGGCCGCGGCGCACGCGCCGCAGTTGCGCGTGACGGTGTTCGACCTGCCCGGCGTCGTAGCGGGCGCGCCGGCCCGTTTCGAGCGCGCGGGGTTGGCCGCGCGCTGCGAGGCGGTGGGCGGCGACTTCTTCGAGGACGCACTGCCGCCCAGGGCCGACCTCGTCACGCTGCTGCGCGTCGTGCACGACCACGACGACGCCCGTGTGCTGCGCCTGCTGCGTGCGGTGCGGCGGGCCTTGCTGCCGGGTGGGCGGCTGCTGCTGGCCGAGCCGCTGGCAGACACGCCGGGCGCCGAGCGCATGGGCCATGCGTACTTCGGCTTCTACCTGTGGGCCATGGGACGCGGCGAGCCGCGCACCGAGGCCCGGCTGCGCGAGCTGCTGGCGCAGGCCGGTTTCACCGACGTGCGGCGACTGCCCACGCGGGTGCCGCTGCAAGCCAGCGTGATCCTCGCGAAAACCCTGAACTGATTCAATGTAAATCTAGATTGACGTTTATGTTTGTCAGCGTAGGATGACTTTCATGAGTCGCCAACCATGCACCCTTCCAGGGCGGGCCCGATGAACACGCTGGCCGTTGTCATCGAGCAGCCCGAGCGCTTGAGCCTGTCGGCGCTTCGCCTGCCGACGTTGCAGGACGACGACGTGGTGGTGGAGGTGGAGTACAGCGGCATCAGCACCGGCACCGAGCGGCTGATCTGGAACGGCACGATGCCGATGTTCCCGGGCATGGGCTACCCGCTGGTGCCGGGCTACGAGGCCGTGGGGCGCGTGATGGCCGTGGGCCCCCGCAGTGACAACTGGATCGGCCAGCGCGTGTTCGTGCCGGGCGCCCGCTGCTTCGGCGAGGTGCGGGGGCTGTTCGGCGCGTCCGCCTCGCGCCTGGTGGTGCCGGGCGGCAAGGTCGTGCCGGTGGACGACAAGTTGGGGCCGCAGGCCGTGCTGCTGGCGCTGGCGGCCACGGCCTATCACAGCGTGGCCGGCGGCGGACAGACCGCGCCGCACACGCCGCCTGACCTGATCGTCGGCCACGGCGTGCTGGGCCGCCTGCTGGCGCGCATGAACGTGGCCGCCGGCATCACCGACTTCACCGTCTGGGAGACCAACCCGGTCCGCCAGACCGGCGCCGAGGGCTATCGCGTGCTGCATCCGCATGACGACCCGCGGCGTGACTACGGCGCGATCTACGACGTCAGCGGCGACGCCGGCCTGCTGGACACGCTGATCGGCCGCTTGGCCTTTGGCGGCGAGGTGGTGCTGGCGGGCTTCTACGCCCAGCCGCTGTCGCTCAGCTTCGCGCCCGCCTTCATGCGTGAGGCCCGCATCCGCGTGGCCGCCGAGTGGAAGCGGCCCGACATGCTGGCCGTCAACGCGCTGCTGCACGCCGGGCGCCTGTCGCTGGACGGGCTGCTGACGCACTGCGAGCCGGCCGATCAGGCGAGCCTCGCCTACCACCAGGCCTTCAGCGATGCGGGCTGCTTGAAGATGGTCTTGGACTGGAGACACCACGCATGAGCACCTCGACGATTCCGAGCGAGGCGCCGGTGCGCTTCCAGAAGCTGCGTGCTGAAGCCGCCATCGAGCCCGACGCGCCGGCCACCGGCCCGGTCACGAAGACGGCGCAGATCATCGCGATCTACGGCAAGGGCGGCATCGGCAAGAGCTTCACGCTGGCCAACCTCAGCTACATGATGGCCCAGCAGGGCAAGAAGGTGCTGCTGATCGGCTGCGACCCCAAGAGCGACACCACCAGCCTGCTGTTCGGCGGCAAGGCCTGCCCCACCATCATCGAGACCAGCAGCCGGAAGAAGCTGGCCGGCGAGGTCGTCGCTATCGGCGATGTCTGCTTCAAGCGTGACGGCGTCTACGCGATGGAACTGGGTGGTCCCGAGGTGGGCCGCGGCTGCGGTGGGCGCGGCATCATCCACGGCTTCGAGACGCTGGAGAAGCTCGGCTTCCACGACTGGGGCTTCGACTACGTGCTGCTGGACTTCCTCGGCGACGTGGTCTGCGGCGGCTTCGGCCTGCCGATTGCGCGCGACATGTGCCAGAAGGTCATCGTCGTCGGCAGCAACGACCTGCAAAGCCTCTACGTCGCCAACAACGTCTGCAGCGCGGTGGAGTACTTCCGCAAGCTGGGCGGCAACGTCGGCGTGGCCGGCATGGTGATCAACAAGGACGATGGCACCGGCGAGGCCGCGGCGTTCGCCAAGAACGCTGGCATCCCGGTGCTGGCGGCCATTCCCGCCCACGAGGACATCCGCCGCAAGAGCGCCAGCTACGAAATCATCGGCCGGCCCGGCACGCAGTGGGCGTCGCTTTTCGAGACGCTGGCCACCAACGTCGGCGAGGCGCCGCCGGTGCGGCCCAAGCCACAGACGCAGGACCAGTTGTTGGGCCTGTTCTCCGCCGAGGTGACGGGGCGCGACTTCCAGATGGAGCCGGCGACGCTGTTCGACATGGTCGGCAAGACGGAATTCGTCAAGCCGACGCTGCAAGTCGTCTACGACGCCGCTTGAGCACGCCGCCATGTCCCACTGCCACGCGACCCCGGAAATGGCCCTGGCCCAAAGCCAGAGCCAAAGCGCCGCCACGCGCGAGACGCTGGACCGTTACGCGGCCGACTATCCCAAGGGCCCGCACGACCAGCCGCAGAGCATGTGTCCCGCCTTCGGCGCGCTGCGCGTGGGCCTGCGCATGCGCCGCACGGCCACCTTCCTCAGCGGCTCGGCCTGCTGCGTCTACGGGCTCACCTTCACGTCGCACTTCTACGGCGCCAAGCGCAGCGTGGGCTATGTGCCGTTCAACAGCGAGAGCCTGGTGACCGGCAAGCTGTTCGAGGACATCCGCGACGCGGTCCATGCCCAGGCCGACCCCGAGAAGCTGGACACGCTGGTCGTCATCAATCTGTGCGTACCCACCGCCAGCGGCGTGCCGCTGCAGCTGCTGCCCAAGGTCATCAACGGCGTGCGCATCATCGGCATCGACGTGCCCGGCTTTGGCGTGCCGACACATGCCGAGGCCAAGGACGTGCTGGCCGGCGCCATGCTGCAGCGCGCCCGTAGCGAGGCCGAGGCTGGCCCGGTGGCCGCGCCCAAGGGCTGGCGCGAGCAGGGGCTGGCGGAGGCCAAGACGGTGAGCCTGCTGGGTGAGATGTTCCCGGCCGACCCTATGGTCATCGGCGGGCTGCTGGCGCCGCTGGGCCTCAAGGCCGGTCCGACCGTGCCGACACGCGAATGGCGCGAGCTGTACGCGGCGCTGGACTGCACGGTGGCCGCCGCCCTCCACCCGTTCTACACGGCCAGCGTGCGCGAGCTGCAGGCGGCCGGCCGCCCGATCGTGGGCTCGGCCCCGGTCGGTGCCGAAGGCACGGCCGCGTGGATGCGCGCCATCGGTGAGGCCGCCGAGGTGCCCGCCGCCCAGGTCGAGGCCGCGATCGCCGCCTTCATGCCGGCCATCCGCGGCGCGCTGGCGCGTTTACCCATCCGCGGCACGGTCACGGTTAGCGGCTATGAAGGCTCCGAGCTGCTGGTGGCGCGCCTGTTGATCGAGAGCGGCGCGACCGTGCCGTACGTCGGAACGGCCTGCCCGCGCACGCCGTGGTCCGAACCCGACCGTGTGTGGCTCGAAGCGCGGGGCTGCGAGGTGCAGTACCGCGCTTCGCTCGAACAAGACCTAGCTGCCGTAGACCACCACCGCCCGCAGCTTGCCATCGGCACCACGCCGCTGGTGCAGGCCTGCAAGCAGCGCGGCCTGCCTGCGCTGTACTTCACCAACCTCATTTCGGCCCGGCCGCTGATGGGGCCGGCCGGCGCGGGCTCACTGGCCCAGGTCATCAACGGCGCCATCGCCAACCAGGCGCGCTTCGACACGATGCTCGACTTCTTCGGCGACACCGGCGCGGGCGACAAGGCCGGCATCTGGACGGACACGCCGGTGCTGCGCCCGGAGTTCCGCGCGGACACGCGGCGCCAGGTCATCAAGATCATGAAGCGCCGGCAATCGGAGCAGATGCTGTGAACCACCCTGTCAACTTTGTGCTGGATCACGACCGCGCCGGCGGCTACTGGGGCGCCGTGTATGTCTTCACGGCCATCAAGGGCCTGCAGGTCGTCATCGACGGCCCGGTGGGCTGCGAGAACCTGCCGGTGACCTCGGTGCTGCACTACACCGACGCGCTGCCACCGCACGAGCTGCCCATCGTCGTGACCGGGCTGGCCGAGGAACAGCTGGGCCGTGAAGGCACCGAGGGCAGCATGAAGCGCGCGCACGCCACGCTGGACCCGGACCTGCCGAGTGTCGTCGTGACCGGCTCCATCGCCGAGATGATCGGCGGCGGCGTGACGCCAGAAGGCACGACCATCGCGCGCTTTCTGCCGCGCACCATCGACGAAGACCAGTGGCAGTGCGCCAACCGCGCGATGTTCTGGCTGTGGGCCGAACACGGCCTGCGTCACATCCCGGCGCGCAAGCCTTTTGCGGAGCGCCCGTCGGGCGAGAAGCCGCGCGTGAACCTCATCGGCCCCTGCTTCGGCCAGTTCAACAGCGCCAGCGACCTGCACGAGATCCGCCGCCTGGTGGAAGGCATCGGTGCCGAGGTCAACATGACGTTCCCTCTGGGCAGCCACCTGGCCGACGTGCAAAAGCTGGCGGACGCGGACGTCAATGTGTGCCTGTACCGCGAATTCGGCCAGTTGCTGTGCGAAACGCTGGAGCGGCCGTGGCTGCAGGCGCCCATCGGCCTGCACAGCACCACGGCCTTTCTGCGCGAGCTGGGCCGGCTGCTGCTACTGGACCCGGAGCCCTTCATCGAGCGCGAGAAGCACACCACGATCAAGCCGGTGTGGGATCTGTGGCGTTCGGTCACGCAAGACTTCTTCGCCACCGCCAGCTTCGGCATCGTGGCGAGCGAGACCTATGCGCGCGGCGTGCGCCATTACCTGGAAGACGAGCTGGGCCTGCCCTGCCACTTCGCCATTGCCCGCAAGCCGGGCGAGAAGACCGACAACGCCGCAATCCGCGACCTTGTGCACGAGAAGCCGCCGCTGGTGCTGTACGGCAGCTTCAACGAACGCATGTACCTGGCCGAGGCACCGGGTGCGGGGCCGATGAAGCCGGTCTTCATCCCGGCCTCCTTCCCGGGCGCGCTGGTGCGCCGCGCCACCGGCACCCCGTTCATGGGTTATGCCGGCGCGACCTACGTGCTGCAGGAGTTCTGCAACGCGCTGTTCGACGCGCTCTTCCACATCCTGCCGTTGGGCACCGAGCTGGACCGCGTGGACCCCACGCCCGCCCGCGCGCTGGCCGCGCTGCCGTGGAGCGACGAGGCTCGCGCGCTGATGGACGAGCTGCTGGAGGTCCAGCCGGTGCTGGTGCGCATCTCGGCCGCCAAGCGGTTGCGCGACCAGGCCGAGGCTGCAGCCCGGGCCCGCGGCGCGGCCGTGGTCGGTGAGCAGGACCTGGAGGGACGTACCCGCCAGCTTGCCCAGGCGGCCCTGGGAGCCCTGTCATGACGACGTGCCCGCGAGGCCATGGCGTCCCAAGTCTTGCCGTGGGCCTGCTGCCATGGAAGTCCCTGCCGCGCGGGAGCTGCGCGGTACTGGCCGCGAGGCCGTTTTAGGAGCGATTGATATGGCTGACAACAGATCGGGCTCGTTGTCCGGGCTCACCGAGAACGAAGCCAGGGAATTCCACGGCATCTTCATGTCCAGCTTCATCGGGTTCACGGTGGTTGCCGCCGTGGCCCATGTGCTGGTGTGGATGTGGCGTCCCTGGCTCTGACCCCCCACTGAAGGAAAGAGGTCCGCCATGGCCCAGATCACGACCCTCCCAGCCGCGCCCGCGGCGTCGCAGGACAGCCAAGCCTTCGGGGGCCTGTTCCTCGTCAGCTTCGTCCTCGTGCTGTTGATCGCGCTTGCCGCCCAGGTGCTGTTCCTGGACTGGCGAACGTGGCTGCCCGGCGCGGAAGGCGAGAAATCGTTGATCCGGGGTGTGCGTTCGGGTGTCTACACCTTCATGTCTCACCTGCAATAGGAGATCCAAGCATGTGGAAGATTTGGTTGCTGTTCGACCCGCGCCGAGCGCTGGTCGCGTTGTTTGCGTTCCTGTTCGTACTGGCACTGGTGATTCACTTCGTGCTACTCAGTACCAACAAGTACAACTGGCTCGACGGGCCCAACACCAAACCGGTGGTGCAGAACTCGGCGATGCCGGCGCCTGCGCCGAAGTAGCCGACGCACCGCAGCACGCGCGGCGTGGGAATCGCACCCCGCGTCGCGTTCGCACTGCACGGGGCCCCGCATCCCGCGGGCGCCCCACTACCTGAGGTGGCAAGCATGGCCATGCTGAACTTCGAACGGAAGTACCGCGTCCGCGGCGGAACCCTGCTGGGAGGCGACCTGTTCGACTTCTGGGTCGGGCCCTTCTACGTCGGCTTCTTCGGCGTGACGACCACGTTCTTCTCGCTGGTCGGCACGCTGCTGATCGTCTGGGGCGCGTCGCAAGGCGGCACGTGGAACCTCTGGCAGATCAGCATCGCGCCGCCCGACCTCAAATACGGCTTGGGGCTCGCACCGCTGAACCAAGGCGGCCTGTGGCAGCTGATCACGGTCTGCGCGATCGGCGCCTTCGTGTCCTGGGCGCTGCGTGAGGTGGAGATCTGCCGCAAGCTGGGCATGGGCTATCACGTGCCCTTCGCCTTCGCGGTGGCCATCTTCGCGTACGTGACGCTGGTGGTGATCCGCCCGGTGCTGATGGGCGCTTGGGGGCACGGCTTCCCGTACGGCATCATCAGCCACCTGGACTGGGTGTCCAACACCGGCTACCAGTACCTGCACTTCCATTACAACCCGGCGCACATGCTGGCGGTGAGCTTCTTCTTCGCCACCACGTTTGCGCTGAGCCTGCACGGCGCGCTGATCCTGTCGGCCACCAACCCGGCGCCGGGAGAGGTCGTCAAGACGGCCGAGCACGAGAACACCTTCTTCCGCGATGCCATCGGCTACTCGATCGGCACGCTGGGCATCCACCGTCTGGGGCTCTTCCTGGCGCTGTCCGCCGGTTTCTGGAGCGCCGTCTGCATCGTCATCAGCGGGCCTTTCTGGACGCGCGGCTGGCCGGAATGGTGGAGCTGGTGGCTCAACCTGCCGGTCTGGAAGTGAGGAGACACCACCATGGCCGAATACCAGAACCTCTTCACCAGCGTGCAAGTCGCCGCACCGTCCTACCCCGGCGTGCCGCTGGGGCGTGACGAATACCAGCGCAGCGGCGGCTCGGTGCACGTGCACTTGCTGGGCCGCCTCGGCGACGCGCAGCTGGGGCCGATCTACCTCGGCTGGCTGGGCCTGTGCTCGCTGATCTGCGGCTTCATCGCCATCGAAATCATCGGCCTGAACATGTGGGCCTCGGTGGGCTGGGACCCCGTCCAGTTCGTGCGCCAGCTCCCCTGGCTGGCGCTGGAGCCGCCGCCGCCCAGCTACGGGCTGCACCTGCCGCCGCTGAACCAGGGCGGCTGGTGGTTGCTGGCCGGCCTGTTCCTCACGTCGTCCATCCTGCTGTGGTGGGTGCGCATGTACCGGCGCGCGCGCAAGCTCGGCATGGGCACGCATGTGGCCTGGGCCTTCGCGGCGGCGATCTGGCTCTACCTGGTGCTGGGCTTCATCCGGCCGCTGCTGATGGGCAGCTGGGGCGAGGCGGTGCCCTTCGGCATCTTCCCGCACCTGGACTGGACGGCGGCCTTCTCGCTGCGCTACGGCAACCTGTTCTACAACCCCTTCCACATGCTCAGCATCGCCTTCCTGTACGGCAGCACGCTGCTGTTCGCGATGCACGGCGCGACGATCCTGGCGGTCAGCCGTTTCGGCGGCGAGCGCGAGATCGAGCAGATCACCGACCGCGGCACGGCCAGCGAGCGCGCCGCGCTATTCTGGCGCTGGACCATGGGCTTCAACGCGACGATGGAGTCCATCCACCGCTGGGCCTGGTGGTTCGCGGTGCTGTGCCCGCTGTGTGGCGGCATCGGAATCCTGCTGACCGGCACGGTCGTGGACAACTGGTACCTGTGGGGCGTCAAGCATCACATTGCGCCGGCCTATCCGTCTGTCTTCCCGCCGGTGGCCGACCCGGCGCTGGCCGCCTCGGGGGTGATGCCATGAGCCGCGCGCAGATCACGCATTGGGCCCACACGCTGTGGGCGGGCCTGTGCCACGGGCTTTGCGAAACCGGCGCCATGCTGGCCATGCAGAACGGCTGTGCCGTCACGGTGCCGGGCGATGCGGCGCGGCGGTCCGAAGCGACCTCGGGGGTATGACGATGAAGCGAACCCAAGTCATGCAGGGCCTGGCCCTGGCGTTGGTGCTGAGCCTGCTGGCCGGTTGCGAGCGGCCCCCGGTGCTGACCGTGCAGCGCGGCTACCGCGGCACGGGCATGGAGCAGGTCTACAACCCGCGCACGCTGGCCGCGCAGGCGCCGGCCAACGAGGCGCCCGCAGCCATCGAGGCCGCGTCGCCCGATGGCCCGAAGGCCGCGCAGATCTACAAGAACGTGCAGGTGCTGGGCAACCTCAGCGTCGGCGAGTTCAACCGTACGATGGCCGCGATGACGGCGTGGGTGGCTCCCAAGCAGGGCTGCGTGCACTGCCACAACGTTCAGAACTTTGCCGAGGACACGCTCTACGCCAAGGTCGTCGCGCGGCGCATGCTGCAGATGACGCAGACCATCAACGCCGACTGGCAGCGCCATGTCGGCAAAACCGGCGTCACCTGCTTCACCTGCCACCGTGGCGAGCCGGTGCCCAAGGAGGTCTGGTTCCAGCCTCTGGCTCCGAAGGGTGCCAACGGCTTTGCCGGCGAGAAGGCCGGGCAGAACGCGCCAGCGGCGAGCGTTGGCCTCGCCTCGCTGCCCAACGACCCGTTCACGCCCTTCTTGCTCGGCGCGGAGAACATCCGCGTGGCCGGCACCGAGGCGCTGCCGGCCGGCAACCGCCAGTCCATCAAGCAGACCGAGTGGACGTACGGGCTGATGATGCACATGTCCAAGTCGCTGGGCGTGAACTGCACGCTGTGCCACAACACGCGCTCACTCGGCTCGTGGGAGAACAGCTCGCCGCCGCGGCTCACGGCCTGGCACGGCATCCGCATGGCGCGGGCGCTGAATCAGGAATTCCTCGTGCCGCTGACCGACACTTTCCCCGCCAACCGGCGCGGACCGGCCGGCGACGTGGCCAAGGTCAACTGCGCGACCTGCCACCAGGGCGCGAACAAGCCGCTGTACGGCGCCGAGATGGCCAAGTTCCACCCCGAGCTGCTCGTGAAGTCGCCTGCGCCGGCGGCGTCCGGCGTGGCCGCCGTGACCGAGGGCGACCTGAAGGCGCTGCAGGCGCTGCCGGCCGCAGACCCCAAGCCGGCGGCGGCACCCGGCTGAGCGCGCCGGGCGCGGCTCGGCACCGGCTCGTTCGTCATAATCAGTTCACCACGCGGGATGTGCCGTTCACATCGCGTCCGTGCCTCACAACTGATCGAGATCGCTCCGGTGCCCACACCTCAAGACCCCGACCTCAGTGCGCTGTCGCCGCTGGCCAGTGAGCTGGCGACGACCATCGCCCGCGTCGCCAGCGACATTGCGCTCGTCATAGACCGCGACGGCATCATCTCCGTCGTGGCCGAGGGCGCCGCGGTGCAGGCCCAGGGCTGCCGTGAGTGGGTGGGGCGTCGCTGGATCGACACTGTCAGCGCCGTCACGCGTCCCAAGATCCAGTCGCTGCTGGACGAGGTGTCGAGCAGCGGCGTGGTCTCGCGCCGGCGCGAGGTCATGCACCCGGGGCAGGGCGGGGATGAACTGCCCGTCACCTGGTCGGCGATCCGGCTCGGCGCCGACGGCCCCGTGCTGGCCGTGGGCCGCGACCTGCGCGCCGTGGCTGCCATCCAGCAGCGCTTCGTCGAGGCTCAGAAGGACATGGAGCGGCACTACTGGAGCCGCCGCCAGGCCGAGAACCGCTATCAATTGCTCTTCCAGGTCGCCAACGACGCCACGCTGGTGCTGGACGCGAGCAGCCTCGTCGTCATGCAGGCCAATGCGGTCACGGGGGAGCTGCTCGGCCGTGAGGTGGCCGACCTCCTGAACCACTCGCTGCCCGACCTGCTGCCGCCGGGTGCCAGCAAGGCGGTGCTGGAGTTGCTGGTCGCCGCGCGCAGCACCGGGCGGGCGGGTGAGATGCGGGTTCGCGGGCCGGGGCTGCCGGTCGCACTGGACATCGCCGCGACGCCATTCAGCGCCGACGGCCGCCGGCAGCTGATGCTGCGTGCGCGGCGCGACGACGGCCGCATCGACGACGGCCAGGCCGTGTCGCGCATGGCCGAATTCGTCGAGACGACGCCGGACGCCCTCGTCATCACCGACTCCGCGGGCGGCGTGCTGATGGCCAATCCGGCCTTCCTGAGGCTAGTGCGCCAAGCAGACGAGGCTGCGCTGCGCGGCCGGCCGCTGCCGGAGCTGTTCCAGGACGGCACGGGCGGCTGGGCGCAACTGGTGGCCGAGGCACGCGACCGCGGGCTGGTCGGTGGTATGGCACTGGACCTTCCGGCGCTCAACGGCGGACGGCAGCGTGTGCGGGCGTCGGCGGCGCTGATGGCCGAGGGCGAGCAGACCTGCCTGGGCTTCGTGCTGCGGCCCGACCACCGCCTGCCGGCGCACCTGGCCGGCGACGACGTGCTGTCCGGCCTGCTGGACCAGGTGGGCCGCGTGCCGCTGGCGGACCTGCTGGTCGAGGTGGCCAGTCGCGCCGAGCGCCAGCTGATCGCCAGCGCGCTTCTGCGCGTGGGCGGCCAGCGCGACGTGGCCGCCGAGGCGCTGGGCATGACGCCCGAGGCGCTGGCCCAGCGCCTGCAGCGCCATGGCCTGGCGGCGCTCGCGCCCGCGGCGGGTCCGGTCGGCCAGCCGCCCTCGGTCAACTGAGCGCCGCGCCGATCACCGTGCGAGATCCTGCATCGCCTCAGCCGGCACCCGCATTCGGCCAGGCTGACCTGACCAACTGCGAGCGCGAGCTCATCCACCTGGCCGGTGCCGTGCAGCCACATGGCGCGCTGCTATCGCTGGACGCCGCTGACCTGCATGTGCTGCAGGTCAGCGGCAACGTCGCGACGCTGCTGGGCATGGCGCCCGGGGCGCTGCTGCAGCAGCCGCTGGGCGTGCTGGGTGGCGACGTCGAGGCCTGCATCACCCGGCTGCGCGACGCCGACCTGCGCGAGCCGGTGGCGTTGCAGTGCCGAATCGGCCCTGACCTCCAGCCATTCGATGCCGCGCTGCACCAGGTGCCTGGCGGCCCGCTCGTGCTGGAGCTGGAGCCCTCGGCCGGCGCACATGCCGCGGTCGAGCTGCAGGACCTGGCCCCCGACGTGATGGCCGCCACGCTGTCGGCTGCGCTGCAGCGCTTCGGCGCGGCACCGTCGGTCGGCGTGCTGGCCGACGCCGTCGTCGAGGTGGTGCGCAACCTGACCGGCTATGACCGCGTCGTCGTCTACAAGTTCGACCCCGACGGCCATGGCAAGGTCATCGCCGAGGCGCGTCATCCGCGGCTGGAATCGCTGCTGGGCCACCACTATCCGGCCAGTGACATCCCGCAGCGCGCCCGCGCGCTGTACCTGCTCAACCGCGTGCGCATGCTGGTGGACGTGGATGCCGTGCAGGCGCCGCTGATGCCGGCATTGCTGCCCGGCCCCGGGGCGCCGCTGGACATGTCCATGTGCCAGCTGCGCAGCATGTCGCCCATTCACCTGCAGTACCTGCGCAACATGGGTGTCACGGCGACGTTGACGGCCTCGCTCGTGCGCGAGGGCCAGCTGTGGGGCCTGATCGCCTGCCATCACTACTCGCCGCGCTATCTGCGCTGCACGGTGCGCGCCGCGGCCGACCTGCTGGCGGAAGTGGCCTCCACGCGCATCTCGGCGATCGAGAACTACGCGCATGCGCAGGTCGCGCTGATGGTGCGCCGCCTGGAGCAGCGCCTCGTGGAGGCCACATCCACCGAGGGCGAATGGCGCTACGCACTGTTCCGCAACCCGCGCACGCTACTGCAGCCGCTGGAGGCTACGGGCGCGGCGCTGTTCTGCGAAGGCGAGGTGCTGACCACGGGCGAGGCGCCTTCCACGCCCGAGCTGCGCGCGCTGATGGCCTGGGTTCAGGAGCAGCCGGTGGCGGGCGATGCACCGTTCGCCTGTTCGTCGGTGGGCCAGGCCAACCCCGCGCTGGCCAGCCTCACGCCCACGGCCAGCGGCGTACTGGCCGTGAGACTGTCCAGCCGCAGTCCGGATTGGCTGATGTGGTTCCGCAAGGAGCAGCTGCAGAGCGTCACCTGGGCGGGCGACCCGGCCAAGCCCATGGTGGCCAGCAACCCGCTGGAGCTGTCGCCGCGGCGGTCGTTCGCAGCGTGGTCGGAGCTCGTGCGTGGCACGGCGGTGCCTTGGTCCACCACCGAGGTGGCCCTGGCGCGCGGCATCGGCGTGGCACTTGTGGACATCATCGTGCAGGTGCAGGCGGTGCGGCTGCTGATCGCCGAGCACCAACTGCTGCAGATCCGCGGCACGGTGGCCGGCGCGCGCGAGCCGGTACTGGTGGGCAACGCGCTGGGCGAGGTCATCTTCGTCAACGACGCCTTGCAGGCGTTGCGCGGCGCGCCGGTCGACAAGGGCAGCCCCATGGCCGGGCTCTTTGCGCATGAGGACGTCGTCCGCCAGGCGCTGGAGCAGATGCGCACGTCGCAGCATGGCTGGCGCCGTGAGCTGGATCTGCTGCTGGCGGGTGCCGGCACTGTGCCCGTCGCCCTGCATGCAGAGCCCATCACGGGCAACGATGGCCGGCCGCTCGGGTTCGTCGTGACTCTGGTGGACCTGCGCGAAGCACGCCGGGCCGACACGGCGCGGATCAACCTGGAAAGCTCGCTGCGCCTGGCCGCGCAGAGCACGGCCAGCGAGGCCGATGAGGTCATTTCGGCCATCCTGACCAACGCCAGCCTCGCGGCCATGGACATCGCCGATGCCCGTGGCGGCCCGCCGGTGGCGCCACTGCTGCAGGAGCTGGAAGTCTCCACCCGCCGTGCGGCGGGGCTCTACGCGCAGATTTGCAATTTCCTGAGGCGCTAGGGCTCCGACAGGCGCTGGCCTGGGCTCACACCCAGCCCTGCCGCAAGGCGGTCGCGGCGATCTGCGTGCGCTTGTTCGTCTGGGTCTTGGCCATCAGCGCCTTGACGTGGGACTTGACGGTGGGCAGCGCCATGTTCAGCCGTCGGCCGATGGTCTTGTTGTCGAGGCCATCGCAGATCAGCACCAGCACGTCGCGTTCACGCGGCGTCAGCGGGCGGTTGACGAGGTTGTCTGCCAGCGCCTTGGACGCCAGCGGGCACAGATAGGTGTGGCCGGCCGCCATCTGCTTGACGGCCCGGCCCAGTTCCTCGGGGCCGCTGTCGGCATTGACGCAGCCGCGCACGCCCTGGTCCAGCAGCCGCTTCACGTCGGTGCCGGGCAGATGGAAGTCCACGACCAGCACCTGCGGCGGCCGGCAGCACTGCGCCTGCAGGCTGGCCATATCGACGCCGCGGTCCGTCACGAGGATGGCGGCCGTGCACCCGGCGCATGGCAGGCCGTCGACCGCCACGTTGCGCCGAGCCGTGAGGCCGCAGCCGGCCAGCACGGCGGCCAGCCCCTCGGCCAGCAGCGCGTGCGGATGTGCGACCCAGAACCTGGGGACAGCGTCGGTTGGCGGCGCGGCCGAAGATAGGAGTTGCATCGACGAATCCTCGGGCGATGCAGCGTCGCCCACCACCCCAGAAAGGGGGTCCGATGTCCGCAGCGGACGGACCTTTTCTTCAACCCGTGGTCAGTTGGCGGTGGGTTCCGCGTAGGGCTGCGGATGATTTGTAAAATCGCGGGTTTTCCCGAGGGCTGGACGGCGCCGGCATTTCTCGGCAGCGGTCAGCGCCATCGGGCACATTTTTCCTTCATGAGCGCTTCGTCCCCTTCGATCCGACTGCTGGTTGCCGATGACCACCCGCTGATGCGGGAGGGCATCGCCGCCGTCATCGAACGCCAGGCCGACATGGTCGTCGCAGGGGAGGCGAGCAACGGGGTCGAGGCCATCGAGCAGTTCAACACGCTGCGCCCCGACGTGACGTTGATGGACCTGCAGATGCCGCGCCTGGGCGGGCTCGCGGCCATCGAGAGGATCCGCACGATGGTGCCGCAGGCCCGCGTGCTGGTGCTGACGACCTACCAGGGCGACTTCCAGGCCTGGCGCGCACTGAAGTCGGGTGCCTGTGGCTATCTCGTGAAGACGGCCATCCGCGCGACGCTGGTGGACGCCATCCGCACCGCGCATGCCGGTGGCCGCTGGGTGCCGGCCGAGGTGGCGGTGGATCTGGCGCGGCATGCCGGCGACGAGATGCTGACCGAGCGTGAGATCGAGGTGCTGCGCCATATCGCCCAGGGTCATTCCAATCGGGAAGTGGGCGCGCTGCTGTCGGTCGCCGAAGAGACGATCAAGGCGCGCATGAAGTCCATCTTGCTGAAGCTCAATGCGCGCGACCGCACGCACGCGGTGACGATCGCGCTGCAGCGCGGGCTGATCCAGCTGTAGCCGCGCCGGGCTTCAGCTATCCGTGCCGCCGTCGAACGTGCCCGCTGGCAGCGACAGCGTGACGGTGGTGCCTTGGCCGGGCGCGCTGGTCCAGTGCAACTGGGCACCCAGCAGGCCGGCGCGCTCCTGCATGCCACGCAGACCCCAGTGGCCGGGCCGGCCGATTTCCGGCCGGAACCCGTCCGGCAGGCCGCGACCATCGTCCTTCACGGACAGCACGAGGCCGCGCGGCCGGTAGTCCAGCTGCAGCAGGATGTCGCGCGCTGCTGCATGGTGCAGCGCGTTGTTGACGGCCTCGATGACGATGCCCTGCACCTCGCCCAGCAGCGCGGCGCGCAGCCGGCGCGGCGTTCCCAGCACGTCCAGCCGCAGCGCCGGTTCAGCGGCCTCGCCGCGCAGCGCCCGTGCCTGGTTCATCAACACCTCGCCGAGGTCGCAGTCGTGCTGGTGGATGCGCAGGCCTTCGACCTGCTCGCGCGTCTCGTTGAGCAGCCGGTCGGCGCGGTCCAGCGCCCGCTCCAGCTGGCGGCGGGCGGGGTGTTCGTCGGGCAGGTCCTGCAGGCCGGCCTGCACCTGCAGCGTCAACCCTGCAGCGCCCTGCAGCAGGTGGTCGTGCAGGTGTCGCGCGATGCGCTCGCGTTCGGCGAGCCGGGCCTGCAGCCGTTCCTGCAGACGCCGGGTTGCGCGGGCCGACCATGCCCGCCACGTCAGCCACACCAGCACCAGCACGGCCGCCGCGGCGGCAAGCCGGACCGATCCGAGCTGGTGCCATGCCGCGGGGACGTCGATCTCCGCGCTCGCCGTCTTCGCGTCCTCGGGCCAGGCCCCGCCGCCGCAGTTGTCAGCCTGCACCTCGAAGCGGTAGTGGCCCGGCGCGAGGTTGGTGTAGCGCGCCTCGCGGCGCTCGCCAGCCTCAACCCAGTCGTGGTCCTGGCCCAGTAGCCGGTAGCGAAAGCGCAGACGGTTGGGCGCGAACAGGTCCGCCGCGGTGAAGCGCAACGTCACGCGGCCGTCCTGCACGTGGCCGGATGCGGGGTCGCCCAGCGTGTCCAGCACCGCGATCGGCGGCGCGCGCTCGGTGCCGCCGAACCGCCCCGGGTCGAAGCGGTAGATGCCGGACGCCCGCGACAGCCAGATTTGGCCATCCGGCGCTCGCACCATCGAGTTCGCCGGCCTGATCGGCGGCAGCGAGCCGACGAGCCCGTCCTCCGGCCCGACCTGCAGCACGCTGACGGGTGCACCGGCTGAGCGGGCCAGCGCGGCACGGTCGAGCGCTGCGAGCCTCAGCGCGCCGCGGGTCTCGTTCATCCAGAGGTCGCCCTGCGCCGTTTCCGCCAGCCCCGTGATGCGGCCGAACTCGACGCCGTCACTGCGACTCACGCGCTCAACGTGCCCGTCCTTCAGGCGCAGCAGGCCCTGCTCGCCGCCAATCCACAGCGCATCACCGGCGGGAAGCAGGGCGAGTACACGGCCGGGTGGAAGTCCCTCGGCGGTACCGAATCGCTGGACCTTGCCGTCTCGCCAGTGCAGCACCTGGCCGTCTGCCGTGCCCAGCCACATCCCGCGCGCCGGGTCGGCCGCCAAGGTCAGCGCGCCTTCCGTCGGCAGGCTCGCGTCCTCGGGCAACCACCGGCCGTCCACCCAGCGCCGCACCGGTTCGCCGAGAGTCGCCAGCCAGGCACTGCCGTCCGGCGCCACAGCGAGGGACTGAACGATGTCCACGCTCACGCCGTCGGGCCTGGGCATGGCCGTCAGGCCGCCCGCAGCATCACGGAACCAGACCCCGCCCAGCCCCGCGATCCACATGCCTCCTTGCGCATCCGGTGCCAGCACCACGGCCCGAACGGGTGCTGCCGGCTGCCCGCCGCGAAGCACCTGGAACGTACCCTCGCGGTCCTGGCAAGCCACAGGGTCGGCGTAGTTCACCATGCAAGCACGCCCCTGGGCGTCGAAGCGTACGGTTCCGGCCGAATTGCCCTCGGGATGCGGCACCAGGGTCACGCGATCCCGGCTGACCCGGTCCAGTCCCAACTGGGTGCCCGCCCAGATCTGTCCGTCGCGGTCCTTCAGCACGGACATGACTTGGTCGCTACTCAGCCCGTCGCGGGCCGACAGATGCTGGATCTGCGGCCGGGCGCCGACCGCAGACGGCCCCGCCGGGGCGGCCGGCACGCGGTACAGCCCCTTGCCGTAGTCCACCACCCAGAGGTCGCCTTGCCCATCGCGAATCAGCGTGACGGACTCGCCCAGCGACAGCGGCAGGCGCTGCAGGACCTTGCCTCGCTCGTCCACCAGCTCGAGCGGGCCGCGCGGGCGCATCACCCAGAAGCCCTGGCCAGGCTCCTCGATGACCTCCTGCATGCCCTCCCAGCGCGGCTGAGGCGCGAACGCCTGATCGCCCTTGCGGCGCAGGTACCAGTCGTCCTGCATGCGCAGCCAAAGATCCCCCCCCGCCGTCCGGTACAGGTTGTCAACGATTTTGGGCGGCAGGCCGACTTCGCGATCGACGCGCTGCCAACGCTCATTCAGAAAGCGCATCAACCCTAGCGGCGTGGCCATCCAGACCACCCCGTCGTCGTCCACGGCGCCCGCGTAAGGGCGAGTTAGCGGGAAGCCCTGTTCCGGGCCGAAGAACTCGACCTGCGTGCCGCGCACCCGCACCATGCCGCCCAGACGCAGCGCGGCCCACAAGGTGCCATCAGGCATCACCCGCATCAGTGCCATCGCCTGGGACCGGCGCGGATCGTCGGGGAACAGGTCGAGCCGCGCGAAGCGCTGACCGTCGAAACGCATCAGGCCCTGGTCGGTGCTGAGCCACAGGAAGCCGTCCGGCGTCTGCACGACCTCCACCACCTCCGCCGGTGCCCCCAGACGTGACAGCCAGGCGCGGTGGAAATGCCCCTGCAGGGGCGGGAATTCCGGCTCGGCGGGTGCCTGGCCCGCCGCTACCGCCAGCGCCCCGGCCACGGCGGCTCTCTTGAGCAGGCGCCAGCAGGCGGTGATGGGGCAGGGCAGGCGCATCGAGTCATTGTTGTGACCGATGGCCGAGCACGAAACCCTTCCAAAGGATGAGGCCGGACGCCCCCCAACGAGGCTCTGCACCGAGCGGTGGCGTTCCTAGCATCCGGTCCAGCGCTTCACCACGTCAGGACCACGACATGACCCCTGAACTCCACGGACCCCTCGACCCCGACCGCCGGCAGCTGCTGGCGATCGGCGCCGGCCTCGGCACTGCCCTGGCCCTTCCGCTGGCGGCCACGCTGGCCACGCCTGGCGACGCCCACGCCGCCACTTCCTCCCCCCCACCGCAAGGCATGACCATGAGCACCATCACGACCAAGGACGGCACCACGATCTTCTACAAGGACTGGGGCCCGAAGAACGCCCAGCCCATCGTCTTCCACCACGGCTGGCCGCTGTCCAGCGACGACTGGGACACGCAGATGCTGTTCTTCGTGCAGCGCGGCTTTCGCGTCGTCGCGCATGACCGCCGCGGCCATGGCCGCTCGGCGCAGGTCAGCGAGGGGCATGACATGGACCACTACGCTGCCGACGCCTTCGCCGTCGTCGAGCACCTGAACCTGCGCAACGCCGTGCACATCGGCCACTCCACCGGCGGCGGTGAGGTGGCGCGTTATGTCGCCAAGCACGGCCAGCCGTCCGGCCGCGTGGCTAAGGCCGTGCTGGTGGCTGCGGTGCCGCCCATCATGGCCAAGTCCGCCGCCTACCCCGACCACCTGCCCATGGACGTCTTCGACGGCATCCGCAAGGGCGTGGCTGACAACCGCGCGCAGTTCTTCCTGGACCTCCCCTCCGGCCCGTTCTATGGTTTCAACCGGCCGGGCGTGAAGCCGCTGCCGGGCGTTATCAACAACTGGTGGCGCCAAGGCATGATGGGCAGCGCCAAGGCCCACTATGAGGGCGTCAAGGCCTTCTCCGAGACCGACCAGACGGAAGACCTGAAGGCCATCTCCGTGCCGACGCTCGTCATGCACGGCGACGACGACCAGATCGTGCCGATCGCCAACGCGGCGCTCAAGGCCGTCAAGCTGCTGAAGAACGGCACGCTCAAGGTCTACCCCGGTCTGTCGCACGGCATGCTGACGGTGAACGCCGAGCAGCTCAACGCCGACCTGCTGGCCTTCATCAAGGGTTGAGGCCATGACCACGCAGCGCCTGACCCACGCCAACGGCGCGCCGGTGGCGGACAACCTGAACATCCAGACCGCCGGACCGCGCGGGCCGGCGCTGCTGCAAGACATCTGGCTGCTCGAGAAGCTGGCTCATTTCGATCGCGAGGTCATCCCTGAGCGGCGCATGCACGCCAAGGGCTCGGGCGCCTACGGCACCTTCACCGTCACGCAGGACATCCGCCGCTACACGCAGGCGGACCTGTTCTCCGAGATCGGCAGGCAGACCGAGGTGTTCGTGCGCTTCTCGACAGTGGCCGGCGAGCGCGGCGCGGCGGACGCGGAGCGCGACATCCGTGGCTTCGCGGTCAAGTTCTACACGAACGAAGGCAACTGGGACCTGGTGGGCAACAACACGCCGGTGTTCTTCATGCGCGACCCGCTGCGCTTCCCCGACCTGAACCACGCCGTCAAGCGCGACCCCTGCACCAACCTGCGCAACGCGCAGAGCAACTGGGACTTCTGGACGCTGATGCCCGAGGCGCTGCACCAGGTCACCATCCTGATGAGCGACCGGGGCCTGCCTGACGGCTACCGCTTCATGCACGGCTTCGGCAGCCACACCTTCAGCTTCATCAATGTCGAAGGTGAGCGGCATTGGGTCAAGTTCCACTTCCGCAGCCAGCAGGGCGTGCGCTGGTTGAGCGACGCACAGGCCGAGGCCCTCATCGGCCGCGACCGCGAGAGCGCGCAGCGCGACCTGTTCGACGCCATCGCCCGTGGCGATTTCCCGCGCTGGACGCTGTGCGTGCAGTTGATGACGGAGGGCGAGGCCAAGGCTTGCCCGTTCAACCCCTTCGACCTTACCAAGGTCTGGCCGCACGCGGAGTACCCGCTGCACGAGGTCGGCGTGCTGGAGCTCAACCGCAACCCACAGAACTACTTCGCCGAGGTCGAACAGGCGGGTTTCTCGCCGGCGCACGTCGTGCCCGGCATCGGTTTTTCGCCCGACAAGATGCTGCAGGCGCGGCTGTTCAGCTATGGCGACGCACTGCGCTACCGGTTGGGTGTCAATTTCAACCAGATCCCGGTGAATGCGCCGCGCTGCCCGGTGCACGCCTTCCATCGCGACGGCGCGATGCGAGTGGACGGCAACCACGGCTCCACGCCGGGCTACGTGCCCAACAGCGCAGGCCTGTGGCCCGACCGCCAGCACCCGGCCGAGCCGCCACTGCCGCTGGAAGGCACCGCTACGCACTGGGACCACCGTCTTGATGACGACTGCTTCGGCCAGGCGGGCGCGCTGTTCCGCCTGCTGCGCGCCGACGAGCGCCAGCGCCTCTTCGACAACACCGCCCGGGCCATGCACGGCGTCAGCCGCGAGGTGCGCGAGCGCCACGTGGACAACTGCTGCAAGGCCGACCCCGCCTATGGCGCCGGCGTGGCCGTCGCCCTCGGATTGATCTGACTTCCCCCACCCCCCCCACCTACCTCACGAGGAACCCACCATGAGCATCCCCACCGCCAAGGCCACCCCCGGCACCAAGCTGCTGAACCCGACCGACCACCTGCTGGTCATGATCGACTTTCAGTCGCAGATGGCCTTTGCAACGCATTCCATCCCCGCCATCGAGCTGCGCAACAACGCCTCGCTCGTCGCGCAGGCCGCGGCCGGCTTCAAGGTGCCGACCATCCTGACGACTGTCGCCGAGAAGAGCTTCTCCGGCCCGATGTTCGACGAGGTCACCGCGCCCTTCGGCGGCCAGAAGATGCTGGACCGCACGTCGATGAACACCTGGGAAGACGTGGCCGTCATCCAGGAAGTCAACCGAATCGCCAAGAAGCGCATCGTGCTGGCCGGCCTGTGGACCAGCGTCTGCATCGTCGGCCCGGCGCTGTCCGCGCTGGACCAGGGTTTTGAGGTCTACGTCATCACCGACGCCTGCGGCGACGTGTCTGCCGAGGCGCATGAGCGTGCGATCGAACGCATGGTGCAGGCCGGTGCGCAGCCGATGACGTCGCTGCAGTACCTGCTGGAGCTGCAACGCGACTGGGCCCGCGGCGAGACCTACGAGCTGACCACCGGCATCGCCAAGAAGGTCGGCGGGGCCTATGGCATCGGCGTGACTTACGCCAAGACGATGTTTGGCGCGCACGAAGGCTAAACATATGTGCCCCTCGCCCAGTCTCGCTCCGCTGAACGCGGGCGCGCCTGGGCGGTCCGGCTTCAGCCCCCGAAGGGACGGCGATGCGTGCGGCATCGAGCCGCAAGCACATCGCCTGCCACGCCGGCTTGGGGGTGCAGTCGGACACAAGCAATCCCTGCGGACTGCTTGTGCCCACTGAACGCCATGGGCCTCTGGCCCATGGCAGGCCCGGCGCTCGGTCCGAACATGGTCGCGCCACAACCGTAGGAAGTAACGCAAGGACACTGACGATGAAGCCCTATCTCCTCTCCGCCGCGATCGGCCTGCTCGTCGGCGTCATCTATGCGCTGTTCAACGTGCGCTCGCCGGCGCCGCCGGTGATCGCGCTCGTCGGGCTGCTGGGCATCCTGGCCGGCGAGCAGATCCCGCCGCTGGTCAAGCGCTGGCTGGCGCCGAGCACCACCGAGACCTCGTGGCTGCACCACCAAGTCAAGCCGCACATGTTCGGCGAGCTGCCGCGCTGCGCCGAAGCCAATACTCGACCCGACCCGGAGCACCGCCATGGTTGAACCCGATCTCATCCTCTTCAACGGCCGCTTCACGACGCTGAACCGTGCCCAGCCCGAAGCCACGGCCGTGGCCATCTCTGCCGGCCGCTTCGCCGCCGTCGGCACGAACGAAGACGTGCTGGCGCTGGCCGGCCCCGCCACGCGCCGCGTGGACCTGAAGGGCCGCCGTGCGCTGCCCGGCCTGATCGACAACCACTTGCACCTGATCCGCGGTGGACTGAACTACAACCTGGAGCTGCGCTGGGACGGCGTGAGGAGCCTGGCCGACGCGATGGCCATGCTGAAGGCCCAGGTGGACGTGACACCCGCGCCGCAGTGGGTGCGCGTCGTGGGTGGCTTCACGGAGCACCAGTTCGCCGAGAAGCGCCTGCCCACGCTGGCGGAACTGAATGCCGTCGCTCCCGACACGCCGGTCTTCATCCTGCACCTGTACGACCGCGCGCTTCTCAACGGTGCCGCGCTGCGCGCCGTGGGCTACACCAAAGACACGCCCGCGCCGCCCGGCAGCGAGATCGTGCGCGACACGGCTGGCAACCCGACGGGTCTACTGTTGGCCAAACCCAACGCGGCCATCCTGTATGCGACGCTGGCCCGCGGCCCCAAGCTGCCGCCCGAGTACCAGCTCAACAGCACGCGCCACTTCATGCGCGAGCTGAACCGGCTGGGCGTCACCGGCGCCATTGACGCCGGCGGCGGTTTCCAGAACTACCCCGATGACTACGCCATCGTCCAGCAGCTGGCGGACGAAGGGCAGCTGACCGTCCGCCTGGCCTACAACTTGTTCACTCAGAAGGCCAAGCAGGAGAAGGACGACTTCCTGAAGTGGACGAGCAGCGTCACCTACAAGCAGGGCGACGAGTACTTCCGCCACAACGGCGCCGGCGAGATGCTGGTGTTCTCGGCCGCTGACTTCGAGGACTTCCGCGAGCCGCGGCCCGAAATGTCGGCCGCGATGGAGCCGGAGCTGGAAGAGGTCGTGCGCATCCTTGCGCAGAACAAGTGGCCCTGGCGCATGCACGCCACCTACGACGAGACCATCAGCCGCGCGCTGGACGTGTTTGAGAAGGTGCACCGCGACACGCCCATCGACGGGCTGAACTGGTTCTTCGACCATGCGGAGACCATCTCCGAGCGCTCGATGGACCGCATCGCCGCGTTGGGTGGTGGCGTGGCTGTGCAGCACCGCATGGCCTACCAGGGCGAGTACTTCGTCGAGCGCTACGGCGCCCGCGCCGCCGAGGCGACGCCACCGGTCGCGAAGATGCTGGAGAAGGGCATTCGCACCTCGGCCGGCACCGACGCAACCCGTGTGGCCTCCTACAACCCCTGGGTGTCGCTGGCCTGGCTGATCACCGGCAAAACGGTAGGCGGCCTGCAGATCACGCCGCAGCGCAACTGCCTCTCCCGCGAGACGGCGCTGCGCATGTGGACCGAGAACGTCACCTGGTTCAGCAATGAAGAGGGCAAGAAGGGCCGCATTGAGGTGGGCCAGTACGCCGACCTCGTCGTGCCGGACCGCGACTTCTTCGCCTGCCCGGAGTCCGAGATCGCCGACACGTCTGCGTTGCTGACGCTGGTGGGCGGTCGCATCGTCTGGGGCGCCGGGCCGTTCGCGCCGCTCGACGAGGCGCCGCCGCCGCCGGCCATGCCGGACTGGTCGCCGGTGCGCCGCTGGGGCGGGTATGGCGCCTGGGGTGCGTACCGCGAAGGCGGTGAAGGCGCCGCGCCGCTGAGTGCCGCGGCACTCGCCGCCGCCTGTGCCTGTGCGAGTGCCTGCAACGTGCACGGCCATGCGCACTCCCGGGCCTGGGCCGGCAGCGTGCCGGTGGACGACAACGCCGGCTTCTGGGGGGCGCTCGGCTGCGCCTGCTGGGCCGTATGAACGCGCCCGCCGCCCGAGCGCTGCACGCGCTGGCGCTGCTTGCGCTGTGCGCCGCCTACCTGCAGGGCGGCCTGGCCAAGCTGCTGGACTTCGGTGGCGCCGTCGCCGAGATGCAGCACTTCGGCCTGCAGCCCGCCGCGCCGCTGGCGGCGGCGGTTATCGCGCTGGAACTGGGTGGCGCGGCGCTGGTGCTCAGTGGCCGCTGGCGCTGGGCCGGCGCGCTGGCGCTTGGAGTGTTCACGCTCGCCGCAAGCATCGTCGCCAACCCGTTCTGGGCGATGGCTGGTGCACCGCGCATCGATGCGCTGCATGCCTTCGTCGAGCACCTGGGCCTGGCCGGCGGCTTCGTGCTCGTGGCCTGGCATGACCTGCTGGACAGGAAGGGCAGTGCATGACCTCGTCGGACGAAGGCGCCTTTGCGCCGCTGCGCGAGCGCGTGTTCGCCGTACTGTGGATCGCCACGGTGCTGGGCAACGTCGGCAGCTTCATGCGCGACGTGGCGAGCGCCTGGCTCGCCACCGAGCTCAGCCCCAGCCCCACAGCCGTTGCCGCCGTGCAGGCCGCCGCGGCGCTGCCGGTCTTCCTGTTCGGCCTGCCGGCCGGCGTGCTGGCCGACATCCTCGACCGCCGCCGGCTGCTGATCGCCGTGCAAGTCACGCTGGCCATCGTCAGCGCGCTGCTGATGCTGCTGGCGCACAGCGGAACGCTGGACCTCGCGGGGCTGCTGGCGCTGACCTTTGTCGGTGGGATCGGCGCCGCACTGATGGCACCCACCTGGCAGGCTATCGTGCCGGCGCTGGTGCCGCGCAACCAGTTGCGCTCAGCCGTCGCGCTGAATTCGCTGGGCATCAACCTGTCACGGGCTGTGGGACCGGCCGCCAGCGGGCTGCTGCTGGCGGCCTGCGGCGCGGCCATTACCTATGGAGTGAACGTGCTGGCCTATGCGGTCGTCATCGCCGCACTGTGGTGGTGGCGGCCGGCGCCCGCCGCGGCCGATCCGCTGGCCGAGCAGTTCGGCGGCGCGCTGCGTGCCGGCCTGCGGCATGCGCTGGCCAATGCCGACCTGCAGCGCGTGCTGCTGAGGGCGGGGGTGTTCTTCACGCTGTCGAGTGCGGCCTGGGCGCTGCTGCCGCTGGTGGGGCGTCACCTGCTTCACGGTGGCGCGGCGTTCTATGGCGTCATGCTCGGCGCGGTGGGGGCGGGTGCCATCGCCGGCGCGCTGTTGTTGCCACGGTTTCGGCCCTACCTGGGAGCGGATGGCTTGATGACCGCCTCGGCGCTGTTGTGCGCCGTCGTGCTCGCGTTGCTTGCCAGCCGGCCGCCGCCGACCGTCGCGCTCGCGGCGCTGCTGGGGCTGGGCGTGGCCTGGATCATCGCGTTGACGACGCTGGGCGCCACGACGCAGGCGGTGCTGCCCAACTGGGTGCGCGGCCGCGGGCTGTCGGTCTACCTGACGCTGCTCAACGGTGCACTCGCCATCGGCAGCCTGGCGTGGGGCACGGTGGCCCAGGGCCTGGGCCTGGTAGCGGCGCTAATGATTGCTTCTGGCCTGCTGGCCGTGGCCGCGCTGCTGGGCCGCCGCTGGCCGCTGCCTGCGGGTGAGGCGCCGCTGGACCCGGCCCACCACTGGCCCGAGCCGCCGCTGGCCGCGCCCGTCACGGCCGACCGTGGGCCGGTGCTGGTGCTCGTGAGCTATCGCATCGACCTCGCGGACCGCGCTGCCGCGCTAGACCTGCTGCAGCAGCTCGCCCGCCATCGCCGTGGCGATGGCGCGAGCGACTGGGGCCTGACCGAAGACACCGCCGACCCGCAACAGCTGGTGGAGTGGTTCCTGCTGCCGTCGTGGCAGGAGCACCTGCGCCAGCATCACCGTGCCAGCCAGGCCGCCGCCGGGCTGCAGGTCCGGTTGCGCCGGCTGCACCGTTCGCCCGAGCCGCCAGCCGTGCGCCATTTGCTCGCCCTGACCCGCAACGACCTCGAAGGAGCCGCGACATGAAAGACATCGCCACCGCCCGCCGCCACCGCCGTGCCCCGCTCGCCACGCCCGCCGGCCTCGGCGAGCAGGCCCGCCAGGACCTGTCCGCCGCCCTGAACCAGCTGCTGGCCGACGTCTGGGCGCTGTACATGAAGACGAAGAACTTCCACTGGCACATGTGGGGTCCGTCGTTCCCCAGCTATCACGCGCTGCTGGACGAGCAGTCCACGCAGCTGTTCGCGATGACCGATGCGCTGGCCGAGCGCGTGCGCAAGCTGGGCGGCAGCACGCTGCGCTCCATCGGCCACATCGCGCGGCTGCAGCGCCTGGCCGACAACGATGCCGAGCTCGTGCAGCCCGCCGGCATGCTGGCCGAACTGTGCGACGACAACCGGCGCCTGGCCGACTGGCTGCGCGCCGTGCACGGGCTGTGCGATGAGCATGGCGACGTCGCCACCGCCAGCCTCGTCGAGAACTGGCTGGAGGAGGCCGAGCAGCGCGTGTGGTTCCTGTTCGAGTCCGGCCGCAGCTGATCGGAGCCCGTCATGCACCCTGGCCAGCACCGCCTGCGCGAACTCTTCGATCAACTCGGTCTGCCGTCCGAGCCCGAGGCCATCGACGCCTTCATCACCCGCCACCGCCCGGCGGCCCAGGGCTGCGCGCTACCGGACGCGCCGGTCTGGACGCCGGCCCAGGCGGCCTTTCTGCGCGAGTCCATTGCCGCGGACGACGACTGGGCGCTGCCCGCCGAGTGGCTGGAGCAAGCGCTGTGTGGATCGAGCACCGAGGCACCTGGCGGCCGTGACGGCGCATGAAGGTCCGACAGCGCTGGGCCGCCTTTGCGACGGCGGCCCTTCTGCCCATGGGCTGCGCGGCCGACACGCTCGTCTACGGGCGTCTGAACGTGGCGCTGGAAGCCGTGGAGCTGGCGCATTCGCTCAGCCGCGCCGCGCTGCACCGTGAAAGCAATAACCGCTCGGTGCTCGGCTTCCAGGGCGCCGAGGACCTGGGCGACGGCTACCGCGCGTTGTTCCAGATCGAGGGGGCCCTGGCCATCGACACCGGTGGCGGCGGATCGTTCTCGAACCGGGACACGCGCGTCGGGCTGTCGGCACCGTGGGGGCAGCTGTTTCTCGGCCACTGGACGACACCCTACCTGCAAGCCACCAGCGGCTTCGATCCGTTCTACCCGACCACCGCTGGCTACATGGCCTTGATGGGCAACGGCTCGGCGTCGACCACCAACCACGTCATCGACCGCGCCTCGTTCGACCGGCGCCAGCAGAACGTCGTGCAGTACGCCAGCCCGGCGGGCTCGTCCTTCAGCGCCCGCCTGGCCTATGCCGCCAACGACGGCGACCGCGGTCCGGGCGGCAGTCGCCCAGACCTGTGGTCCGCTGCGCTGAGCTGGGACCACGGACCGCTGAGCTTCGTGCTGGCGCACGAAATCCATCGTGCCTATCAGGGCCCGGGTCTGAACGACAGCGGCACCAAGGTCGGCTGGGCCGGCCGCTGGGGCGACTGGCGTGTGGCCACCGCCATCGAGCAGTTGCGCTACGCGTTGCCGTCGGGCCAGCTGCGCCGCAATGCGGCCTACGCAAGCGTGACCCGGCAGTTCGGCGCAGGCAGCCTGAGGCTGGGGGTCACGCGCGCCGGCAACGGCGTCGGGCCCGCCGGCGTTCGGGTCGGCGCGGTCGCGGCCGGTCCCCGGACCGGCGCACGGCAGTGGACTCTTGGCTACGACTACAGCTTCTCGCGCCGCACGGGGCTTTACGTGTATGCCAGCCGTATCGCCAATCAGTCGTCCGCCGCGTACGACTTCGCCATCAATGGTCTGGGCGTCAGCGCCGGTGAATCGCCGCAGGTGCTGGCTGCCGGCATCCGCCATAGTTTCTGACCGGGGCCCGCGAGTCCGGCCGCGAGACCGGTTGAGCCCGCTCAGCCCTGGCTGCGCAGCGCGCGGGCCTGCTCGCGGATGCAGTGCCGCTCTGCGTCGCCGACGCGGCCCAGCGCGCGCACCTGCAGCGCCAGTCGCGGGTGCTCTGCAAAGCGCGCTTCGTGGCGCAGCAGGAAGTCCCAGTACAGCGTCGTGAACGGGCAGGCACGCTCCCCGGTGCGCTCGTCGGGTCGGTAGCGGCAGCCGCCGCACAGCGGGCTCTGGCGGTCGATGTACTTGCCGCTGGCGATGTAGGGTTTGCTGGCCATGACGCCGCCGTCGGCGTACTGGCTCATGCCCAGCGTGTTGGGCAGCTCCACCCATTCCACCGCGTCCACGTAGACGCTCAGGTACCAGGCATGGACCTGGGCCGGCTCCACGCCGTACAGCAGCGCGAACAGGCCGGTCACCATCAGTCGCTGGATGTGGTGGGCGTAGCCGTGGTCCAGCGTCTGGGTGATCGCGTCGCGCAGGCAGGCCATGTCGGTGTCGCCGGTCCAGTACCAGGCGGGCAGGTCGTGGCGAGCGTCAAGCGCATTCGCCTCGGCATAGGCCGGCATGCGCGTCCAGTAGATGCCGCGCACGTACTCTCGCCAGCCAAGGATCTGGCGGATGAAACCCTCGCCGCTGGCCAGCGACACGCGCCCGGCGCGCACCTCCGCTTGCGCGGCAGACACCACCTCGCGCGGCGTCAGCAGCTTCAGGTTCAGCGCGGCCGACAGTTGCGCGTGGTACAGCCACGGCTCGCCGGGCCAGATGGCGTCCTGATAGGGGCCGAACAGCGGCAGCCGTTCTCGGATGAAGGCGTCAAGCGACTGCAGCGCCTGCGTGCGCGTCAGCGGCCACGCGAAATGGTCGAGTCGGCCCGGGTGGCCGGCGAAGCGCTCGCGCACCAGTGCGATGACCTCGCGCGTGATCGCATCCGGTTCGAAACGCGGCGGCTGCGGCAGGTCGAAACCGGGCCCTGCGGGTCCGAAGGCCTGGCGGTTGTCGGCGTCGAAGTTCCATTGCCCGCCCAGCGGCTCGTCGCCGTCCATCAGCACGTCGAAGCGCCGGCGAAGCTCACGATAGAAGAACTCCATGCGCAGGCCTTTGCGGCGCGCGGCATGGGCGGCGAAGTCGGCCGGCGTCGTGTAGAAGTGGCGGTCCTCGCGCAGCGCCAGCGGCAGGCCGGCCTCCGAGGCCACGGCCTGCAGCGCCTGCAGCACGCGCCAGTCGCCGGGGCGCGTCAGCACCAGTGTCTGCGGCCGCAGCGTGGCGATGTCGGCCCGCAGCTGGGCGGCCAGGTCCTCTTGGGCGTCGGTGTCGTCGAGCCGCCGGTAGTGCAACGGCAGGCCGGCGTCGCGCAGCGCGGCGGCGAAGTGCCGCATGGCCGCGATGAACATGGCGATGCGCGGCTGGCTGCTCCAGACATGCGTGGACTCCTCGGCCACCTCGGCCATCCAAACGGCATCGCACGCGGGGTCGAAGCCGTCGAACGCGGCGGCGCCCAGATCGAGCTGGTCGCCCAGCACGAGCACGAGACGGCGCAGCGTGTCAGGCACCGGGCTTGCCCTTGTTCTGCCGGCAGCGCTCGCTGCAGTACTTCACGTCGTCCCAGTTCTTCGCCCAGGCACGCCGCCAGCTCATCGGGCGCCCGCACGCCGCGCACGGTTTACTCGGCAGGTGGGCCTTGTTGCCCTTGAAGGTGGAGGCGTCACGCATCGCACAATGCTCGCATGAACAAGGCTTTCACGAAGGAAACAGATCAGGCCGACGACGATGACGGCGACGGCCCGTCGCTGCCCGCCTTGCCGGCCGGCACGCGCAACTACATGACACCGGCCGGCTATGCGCGGCTACGGGCGGAGTTCATGCAGCTCATCGATGTCGAGCGTCCCAAGATGGTCGAGACGGTGTCGTGGGCGGCCAAGAACGGCGACCGCTCCGAGAACGGTGACTACCTCTACGGCAAGAAGCGCCTGCGCGAGATCGACCGGCGGCTGCGTTTCCTGACCAAGCGGCTGGACATCGCCGAGGTCGTGGACCCTAGCGCCCACTTCGGCTCTGACCAGGTGTTCTTCGGCGCGACCGTCACCTACGCCAACGCGAAGGGCGACGAGAAGACGATCATGATCAAGGGCATCGACGAGGCCGACAGCCTGGCCGGCGAGGTCAGCTGGATCTCGCCCATCGCCCGCACGCTGCTGAAGGCGCGCGTAGGCGACGAGCTCAACCTCGTGACGCCGGTGGGCGTGGAGAAGATCGAGGTCGTCGAGGTGCACTACCCGGCGCCTGTTGCCGGGAATTGAGCAGGAGTTCCGGCGCCGTCGGCCGAGGCCTGATCAGGGCTTCGGGGTCGCAGGCTTCAGCATCGCGTCCGCGCGCGCCTTGTCCTCCGGGCCGAGCCGGGCGGCGAGGGCCGGCAGCGCGGCGGCCGCCTGCGCGTGGCCCAGGCGCTGGCTCAGCGTGCACCAGGCATACGCCGCCGCCAGGTCCCTCTCGCCGCCCTGGCCCTGGGCCAGCATGACGGCCAGGTTGAACATCGCGTCCGGCTGCCGGCGCCCCGCCGCGGCTTGGAACAGCTGCCGTGCGGTGGCGAGGTTCTGGGGCACCACTTCCCCGCGGTAGAAGTAGGTCGCCAGCGCGTTCTGAGCGTCCGCGTTGCCCTTCAGCGCCGCGTCCTTGTAGAGCACCACGGCGCGCTCGGGCGCTGGCGCTGTGGCGCCTTCACCCAGGTCCATCATGCGCGCTGCCTGGTAGGTGGCGTCCAGGTGGCCCGCCTTGGCCGCGGCCAGGTAGTAAGCCCCGGCACGGTTCAGGTCCAGCGGCACACCGGCGGGTTGCCGCGGCAGCTGGTGGTGGTAGAGCTGGCCCAGCATGAAGAGTGCCGTCGCATCGCCGGCCTCGCCCGCGGCCTGCAGGTAGGCGAGGGCGGGCTTCACGTCGACCGGCGTGCCGATGCCGCTCAGGTGGGCCTGGGCCAGCAGCGTGCCTGCGGGCTCGAAGCCGTAGTCCAGCGCCTTGCGCCACCACTTGTAGGCCTGTGCCGGATCGCGCGGCGTACCCTGGCCCGTCAGGTAGATGCGGGCCAGCAGCAGCGCGGCCTCGACACGGGTGTTGATGTTGTCGGGCTTCTGCGGATCGAACGTCAGGCGGTCCGCCACCGGGTCGTAGCGCGCGTCGACGACCTCGCGGAGCCACTCGACGGCCTTGGGCGCGCTGGCCGCCGTGCCAAGCCCCAGCAGGTGCAGGCGCGCCAGCATCAGCGCCGCCTCCTCGTAGCCCAGCTTCTTCCAACCCTCCTCGAACTTCGCGCGGGCCTCGGCGTACTGGCCGGCCTCATAGGCGTCGAAAGCCTGCTGCAGCGACTTGTCTTTGCGGGCGATCCAGTTGCGACCGGCGGCGAAGCGCCTGTCGCTGCCTGCGCAGGCGACGCCGGGTGTCTGCGTCGACAGGCCCGACGCAGTGTCGATGCCGGCATCGGACGGGCTCGTGGCGCCCTGCGCCTTCGCGTTGCCGTCGGGGCTGAGGTCGCTGAAGCGCTCGGCCTCGCTGGACGGGTTGTCCAACATGTTGAAGTCGCGCAGGTAGGCCAGCGTCACCTCATCCTCGGCGGCCGAATAGCCGCTCATGAAGGCGCACGACGAAGCGAACCTGCGCGACAGCACCTTGTTCTTAGCCGCGGTGACGATCGACGGGTCGACGCTGCCGTTGCTGCGCTGGCCCGTCACCTTGACGGCGTCCAGCGTGTTGGGCGTGCCGGCCGGTGCGCTTGCAGCCTGCTGCGCATGGGCCGCCGAGACGGCCAAGAGACAGGCCAGACCGGCTTGCGCCGCCCGGAGTTTTTTGAAGAAGGGACGGACGCAGCGGGTCATGGTTTCTCTCCTGGCAGCGCTGGATTAGCGCGGGCTGCGCAAGGTCATCCCCACGGTGTAGCGCCGGCCGGCGTAGCCGTCGGAGTAGATGCTCGGGATGCCGTCGGCATAGTCTTGGTAGCCGCCTGTCGTGTTCTGCGTGCGCTCCCCGGTGAGGTTGCGCACGTCGGCAAAGATCTCCAGGCCGTTCTTGAAGCGGTAAGACACCTTGGCGTCGACATAGCGGGTCATGTTGCCGAATTGCGGTGCGCCGGGGTTGTAGGGGGCGCGCCAGCTGGAGGTGCCTACGGACGGGTAGTTGTTGACGCCCAGGTTCGTGCCCGTGTTGGGCGAGAACACGAAGTAGCGCGGCGCGACCACCTGCATCGCGACGCGGGCCTGGAAGGCGCCGTCGTCATACCAGAGCGACGCATTCCACGAGTACTTCGGCTCGTTGACGACCGGCAGCACGTCGCCGCTGATCAGGTCACGCGCCGGCATGCCCTGGCTGGAACGCAGACGGCTGTAGTTGGCGTCGACGCCGGTGTAGCGCAGCACGGAGGGCAGGAAGGTGAAGGCCGTCTTCACGCCGAACTCGATGCCGCGGCGCGTGATCGGCGGCGCGTTGTCCCATTGCGCGTACGAGAACTGGTAGTCCTTCAGCGGCGTGCCGGTCTGGGGGTCGATGGCGCTGCTGTTGCTGAACACGTTGTCGTTGTTGCGCAGCGTGCCGATTGTTGGTGCGCCGATCAGCCCACGCTGCCGGAAGACGTTGACCGACATGCTGGTGTCCCGGTTGGCGTACCACTCCAGCGACAGGTTCTGGTTGGTGTTCGTCTGCGGCTTCAGGGCCGGGTTACCCATGGTGCCCGAGCAGGTCTGGTTCGGCGAGTTGCCCTGGTCATCGGGCTCGGTCTCCTCGATGACCTGACTGATCGTGCACGTGCCGCTCGGCAGCAGCTTGGAGACCGGCGGCCGGGCGACGGTGCGGCTGATGCCGTAGCGCAGCGCCAGCTTGTCGTCGATGGGCCAGAGCGCGAGGTTCAGCGACGGCATCACATCGGTCGAGCTGTCCTTGATTGACGTGTTCTGGCTGACCACGTAGCTGGTCACGGCGCTGGTATTGGTCGTCGGGTTCCAGTCGGGGTTCTTGCGGACCGACCTGAACGCCATGAAGCCCGTCGCAGACACATCGGTCTTGACGACGCGCACGCCGACGTTGCCGGTGAGCTCCATCTGACCCCACACCGGCACCTCGAAGTCCTGCATCAGGTAGGCCGCCGTGGACTTCTCGCTGAAGCTGGAGAAGGGCATGTCGTAAGCCTTGCCGTCGCTGGCGGTGCAGCGACGGAAGCAATCCAGCCGCACGGGGATGTTGGCCATCGCGAACAGCTTGTCGATGTCGATCTGGTTCCAGCCGTCGAGCAGCGTGGCCGGGCGGTCCTTGGAGCCGCCGTAGAACTGGGCGGCCGGGTTCAACGTCAGCGTCGACTGGATCAGCTGCTGGTATTGCGCCTGCGTCATCGTCGTGGTGCCCGCAGGCGTGGCGCCGATGCCGGCGTTGAGCACATTGCTGTTGGGCACGTAGCCGGAGGCACACGGCTGGCCGCCGGCGGCGACCGAGCCCGCAGTGTTCTCGCAGCCGATGACGTTCCAGCGCGTGTTGACCTGCGGCATGTACACGCCGTACTTGAAGCCCGCGGTGCCGAAGGTGCCCACCGGGTCTTGCAGCGTGCCGCCGCCGCCATTCCAGGTCGTGCCGCCGGTATTGCGGAAGTTGAGGCCACCCTTCAGCGAGGTCAGGAAGGGCACCTTGTCCACGAGGTTGTAGGCGAGGTCGACCTTGCCGGTGCGCTCGGTGCTTTCGCTGTCGAACGACCTGATGACCTGCAGCAGCAGGTTGTTGGTGTACTGCCCGCGCTGGGCGGCCGTGTAGGCCGGCGTGCCGACCAGTTGCGTCGCCGACGCGGCCACGGCCGTCTGCGGCGTGGCCGGATTCAGCGCCGAATACGCGGCGTAGTTGAGCTGATTGATGTTGTTGCTGCCGTCCGGCAGCGTGAACGCCCACAGGCCGTTGTCCTGCAGTGCGTACGTGGCGCGGCCGTACGTGTAGCTGTACGACGCACGGCGGTCGTAGCGCAGGGCCGTGGACTTGGTCGAGCCGGCCATGAAGTTGGCGCTGAAGCGGCCGTCGCGGTACTCACCGCCGGTGGTGAGCGTCTTGTTGCTCGTGTCGATGGAGCTGAAGATCGTGTCGGTCGTCAGCACGCCGCCGTCCGTCGAGTAGCTCGTCACGTGGTGACTGGCGTCGACGGTGTAGCCCGGCAGGATGCTCGTGGTGGTGCCCAGCACCAGCGGGGCATTGCTGGCGCGCCAGGAGTAGCTGGGCAGCAGCGAGCCGCTGACGCCCGTGGCGAGCGCACGCGTGTTCGCGGTGGTGTTGTCGGTGAAGCTGTTGGCGGCATTGAAGGTCGGCGTGCTGCCCACGCCGAGGAAGCCGACGGTGTCGTCCACATGGCGTTCGCTGCGGGCGAACTTGCCGAAGACGGTCAGCTTGTCGTTGACCTTGAAGTCCAGCCGGATGTCGCCGCCGTTGCGCTTGTCGTCCTGGCTCTTGACGGTGTAGCGGAAACCCACGGTCTTGGAGGGCGTGTAGTCGTTCCACTGCGCCAGGCAAGTCAGCTGCTCGTTCTGGCGCGCGGTGTAGGCGTTGGTGCGGTTGGTCGTGCCGCTGATTGCGTTCGTCTGGGCTGTCGTTAGGTTGGGGAACAGCGTGAAGCAGTCGGCTTTGGTCTGGGCGGACGCCGACTTGGTCAGCAGTTCGACGGGTGTCGCCGCGTTGAAGGTGCCGCCCGCCGTCAGTGGTGCCGAATGAAGCGGCGTGTTGATCGTGTCGCCGTAGGCCGTCGACGGGTTGAACGTGAAGGTCTTCTCGGGCGAGTTGTCGAAGTCCGCCTGCCGCGACAGCCCTTCCCAGCTGTTGCTGCCGCCTTGCGCGATGCCGTGCTGCTCGTTCTTGTAGTAGGAGCGGCTCAGGTTGGCGATGACGCCCAGCCGCTTGTCCAGGAACCTGTCGGCCAGCACCAGATTGAAGTTGGGCGTGGTCTTCTTGTTCAGGTCGCTGCGTGAGGCCTCGACCTTGGCGGAGTAGTAGAGCTTGTCGAAGTCCAGACCGGTGCGCGTCGTGATGATGATGCCGCCGCCCAGCGAGCCTTCCGTCATCGCCGCCGTGGTGCCCTTGACGATGTCGACGCTCTTGATGAGGTCGGACGATAGCTCGCGGAACTCCGTGCCGCGGCCGTCGCCGCCGCCCAGCAGGTCGGTGCCGGCGCCGGAGCGCACGGCCATGCCATCCATCTCGACGCGCGTCAGTTCCGGCCCGTTACCGCGGATCGACACGTTCACACCCTCGCCGAAGTCGCCGCGGTCCAGCGCGACTCCCGCGATGCGGGAGATCGCTTCGCCGATGTTGCGGTCCGGGAAGGCGCCGACATCCTCGGCCACGATGGAGTCCTGCGCAGTCGCGGCGTTCTTCTTGCGGCTGATCGCGGATTGCTGCGACTGGCGGGTGCCGATGACGAGCACCGTTTCGAGTTCCTGCGTGGGCGGCTTGGGCTTGGCCGCCGTCTGCTTGGCGTCGGCGGGCTTGGGCTCCGCCGGCTTGGCGTCGGCGGGGCCGGCGTCGGTGGCCTGAGGTACGGCGGCTGCGGGCTGCTGGGCCAGGGCGGCCTCGCTGGCCCACAGGGCCAGGGCCATCGACATGGCGGTGCCGAGGCAATGCCGGCGAGGGGCGCGGAAGGAAATCGGTGTCATGCAGTCTCCATGTCGCGGTGGCCGGCGTTGGCCCGGCCCGCGCTGTTGTGTTGTCAGCGAGCCTGCGAACGGAGCGTTTTGGCGATCCCCAACTTGCAGGCGGGGCGCACCATAAACATCGAGTTACGGAGCGAGAAATACGATTTCTCAAAATTGCTATATCGCCCTGGAATATCGGGGGCAGAAACAATCGTTAACCCGGACGCCGCCGTCTAAACAGTCACGGCCGTGAGTGATGACAGCGCTGGCAGACGGCCTCTGCGCCCCTGACGCCAGGCCTCCCGGCCGGGCGGAAAGCGGTCAGGGTTTGACGCGCGACACCCGCTGCACGGCGGGGCTGCGCCGCAGCACGCGCAGCACGTCGGCCAGGTGCAGCCGGTCCCGCACGGCGATCAACAGGTTCATCTCGGCCGTCTCGCGCAGCGCGGCCTCCTCACCCATGGCGATGTGCGTGATGTCGGCCTCGGCCTGCGCGACGGCCTGGGCGATCTGCGCCAGCACGCCCTTGCCGTTTTTCAGCAGCAGTGTGATGCCGGCCTCGAAGCTGCGCGTCAGCTCCTCAGCCCATTCGACGCGGATCCAGTGCTCGCTGTCCCGCTGGAACAGCCGCTTGCCCACGGCGCAGTCGCAGGTGTGCACGACGAGACCCTCGCCGCGGCCCAGGTAGCCACGCACCTCGTCGCCCGGGATGGGGCGGCAGCAGTGGGCGAGCTGCACCGAGGCGCCTTCGCTGCCGTCAATGGTGATGGTGACGCCGTTCTGACTGGCTGGCGCCTCGGCAAAACGGCCGAGCGTGAGGGCGAGCGCGTCGGGTTTCTGGCCCTGCTCGGCCAGCAGCCGGGCGAGCTTCTTGGCGATGATGGTGGCGATCTTGCGGCCCGCGCCGATGTCCACCAGCAGCTGCTCCGTCGTGTTGCTGCCTGCCCAGGTCGCGAGGCTGTGCCACAGCGGCGCGGCCGCGTCGTCGATCTCCAGGCTGGGCAGGCCCAGGCCCTCCACGCGCATTGCCTGGGCCAGCATCTTCTCGCCCAGCTCGCGGGACTCCTCCTGCTCCAGATCCTTCAGGTAATGGCGGATCTTGGAGCGGGCGCGGCCGGTGCGCACGAAGCTGAGCCACGCCGGGTTGGGGCTGGCACCGGGCGCGGTGATGATCTCGACGATGTCGCCGCTCTTCAATTCGGCGCGTAACGGCACGGCCTCACCGTTGACCTGCGCGGCCACGCAGTGATCGCCGACGTCGGAGTGGATCGCGTAGGCGAAGTCCACCGGCGTCGCCCCCTTGGGCAGCGCCATGATCTTGGACTTGGGCGTGAAGACGTAGATCGCGTCGGGGAAGAGGTCGATCTTGACGTGCTCCAGGAACTCGTTGGCATCGCGCGTCTCGTCCTGGATGTCGATGAGGCTCTGCAGCCAGCGCGCGTTGGCCTGCTGGGCGATCAGCGCGGACGCCTGCTTGCTGCCGCGACTCTTGTAGATCCAGTGCGCCGCCACGCCCTGCTCGGCGATCTGGTGCATGCCCTCGGTGCGCAGCTGGAACTCCAGCGGCGTGGCCAGCGGCCCCATCAGTGTCGTGTGCAGCGACTGGTAGCCGTTGTCCTTGGGCGTGGCGATGTAGTCCTTGAAGCGGCCGGCCTGCGGCCTGTAGAGCTGGTGCAGCACGCCTAGCGCCGTGTAGCACTGCAGGGGCTCCTCGGTGAGGATGCGGAAGCCAAAGATGTCGCTGACCTGCGCGAAGCTCATCAGGCCCTTCTCGCGCATCTTCTTGTAGATGGAGTACACCGTCTTCTCGCGACCCTGCACCTCCACGCGCAGGCTCGCCTTGGCGAAGGCCGCGCGGATTTCGGCCTCGATGCGCGACACCAGGTCGCGTCGGTTGCCCCGCGCCTTGGACACGGCCTTGCTGAGCGCCGCGTAGCGCCAAGGGTGGAAATACTGGAAGGACAGGTCCTCCAGCTCGCGGAAGGTCTGGTTCAGGCCCAGCCGGTGGGCGATGGGAGCGTAGATGTCGAAGGTCTCGCGCGCGATGCGGCGGGCCTTGTGCGGCGCCATCGCGCCCATCGTGCGCATGTTGTGCAGCCGGTCGGCCAGCTTCACGAGGATGACGCGCAGGTCCCGCGCCATTGCCAGCAGCATCTTGCGGAAGGATTCGGCCTGCGACTCCTCCTTCGTGGAAAACTGCAGCTTGTCCAGTTTCGTCAGGCCGTCGACGAGGTCGGCCGTCGTCGCGTCGAACTTCTCAATCAGCTCGGCCTTGGAGACGCCGCAGTCTTCGACGACGTCGTGCATCAGCGCCGCCATCAGGGCCTGCGCGTCCAGCCGCCACTCGGCGCAGATGCCTGCGACGGCGATGGGGTGCGTGATGTAGGGCTCGCCGGTCGCGCGCTTCTGGCCCAGGTGGGCCTCGTCGGCGAACTTGTATGCCTCGCGGACGCGCTTGACCTCGGCCTTGTTCAGGTAGCCGAGCTTGGGGAGGAGGGCGTCGAAGGATGCCGCCTCCGCGGCGGTCGGCGGCGCCGGCTGGCGCAGCCCCGGCAGGGTGAACCAGGCGGTGAGGGAACGTTGGGCCATAGAGAGCCCGAATTTATCCGATGGCATGGAGCCCTTCGTCCAAGGTGGACCTTGGACGGTCTCCGCGGGCGGCAATGCTCGCGGCATCGAGGCGCAAGCATTGCCCAATGCGGGGCGGCTTGGAGCAGCCCGGCGGTCGGCCCGCAATGCAAACGGGCGCCCGAAGGCGCCCGACTTGTCTGCGGCGGATAGCGGCTTAGACCGGCACCTTGCGCAGCATCTCCAGGCCCACCTCGCCGGCAGCGATCTCGCGCAGCGCCGTGACGCTGGGCTTGTTCTTGCTCTCGATGCGGGGGCTGTGGCCCTGGCTCAGCATGCGGGCGCGATAGGTGGCGGCGAGCACCAGCTGGAAGCGGTTGGGGATCTTGGTCAGGCAGTCTTCGACGGTGATGCGGGCCATGGTGTTCCTCGTGGGTTGCGCGATCAGGGGAGATCCAGCGCAAGAAAGACGGCCGAGCGGTTTCGGCGCTGAGCCGCGTATTTTAGCCGCTGGGCGTGGACGATGGTCTTGAGGTCGAAAACGGCGGTGTCGAACACCGCGTTCACGACGATGTAGTCGAAGTGCTGGGCCTGCGCCACCTCGTGGCGGGCGTTGACCATGCGCTTGGCGATGACCTCGGGCTCGGTGTCGCCGCGCCGGCTCAGGCGCAGGCGCAGTTCGTCCCAACTCGGCGGCAGGATGAAGATCAGCACTGCATACGGGAACAACTGCTTGATCTGCAGCGCGCCCTGGTAGTCGATCTCCAGCACGACGTCCTCGCCATGCTGCAGCCGCGCCTCGATACCGGCACGCGACGTGCCGTAAAGGTTGCCGTGCACCTCGGCCCACTCGAAGAACTCGCCGCGGCCGGCCATCGCACGGAACTCGGTCTCGCCGACGAACCAGTACTCCCGGCCATGCTGCTCCTGTCCGCGCGGCGCGCGTGACGTGTGCGACACGGACACGGCCAGCCGTGCGTCCAGCTCCAACAGCGCCTTCACGAGGCTGGACTTGCCCGCGCCACTGGGCGCTGCGACGACGAAAAGATTGCCGGGATATTCCATGGTGGGGCCGGACTTTAGCGTGTGCCTTCGTCGCGGCCTTGTCGGGCATGGCGTTGTTGATCTGCTGGCCGACCCTATTGGACATTGCTTCAGCGGGCGGCGGCCGACGCATGCGTACTTGCCTGCTGCGTAGCGGCGCCGCCGCCGGGGCCGATACCGCCGCCGGTCAGCGGCGCGCCCTGTTCGCTGCCCACGCCCTGGTGTGGCGTAGACGCTGCTGCGACAGGCCCCGACGTGACGGCAGGCAGCGCCGACACAGGGGCTGCAGGGAGGCGGTCGGCCACGAAAGGGGCGTGGAGAGTTTTGGGCCGGTTCCAAGCTTGCGCGAAGAATATTAGTTGTTTAAGCTACTAATAATGAACCAAAGTCCTGACTCAGACGCGCTGCTGCTTCCCTTCGGCTTCACGGAGCTGGAGTCGCGCCTGTACTGCGCGCTGCTGCGCCAGGCGCCGGCCACGGGCTACAAGCTCGCGCGCACGGTCGGCAAGGCCGCAGCCAACACTTACCAGGCTTTGGCCAGCCTGGTGCAGAAGGGCGCCGTCATCGGCGACGAGTCCGAACCGCGCAGTTTCCGCCCCGTGCCGCCGGCGGAACTGTTCGCCGTGCTGCGACAGGGTTTCAGCACACAGGCCGATGCCGCGGAGACCCAGCTCGCCGCGCTCTACGCCCCGCCGCAGGAAGATCGGCTTTACCAGCTGAAGAACCTGCCTCAGGCGCTGGAGCGCGCCCGCAGCCTCATCGCCGGCGCGCGCGAGACGCTGCTGTTCGATCTCTTCCCCACGCCGTTGCTCCAGCTGCGCGCCGAGCTGGACGCGGCGCACGCTCGCGGTGTGCTGGTCGGCGGCACCACTTACGCGCCGCTGGAAGACGCCGCTTTCTCGAATGTGATGTCGCCCGGCACGGACTTCGTCTCGCAGCGCTGGCCCGGCCACCAGATCACGCTGATCGCCGATGCGCGCGAGGTGCTCGTCGCGCTGGTGGCTCCCGACGGCCAGACGCTGCGTCACGGCTTCTGGAGCGATTCGAGCTACCTCGCCTGCCTGCATCACGCCGGGCTGTCCGCTGAAATGCGCCTGGCAGCCGCGCTGCAGGGCGGTGGTGATCCGCTGCAGCGCTTCGGCCTGCTGGTCAGCGCGCCGCCCGGACTGCGAACGCTCACCCATGTGCCGGGCGCCGGTGCCGACGAGGATGCCGACATTGATCGCAACGCCGCCCCGGGAGCCCGCGCATGAGCCGCCTGACGCTGATCCTGCGGCGGCGCGTCGTGACGGGTGTGGCCGCATGGCTGATGCTGGCCGTGCCGCTGGCGGCGCCGGCCGGTACGGTGGGGGAGGCACTGCGCGCCGGTGACATCGATCGCCTCGAAGCGCTGGCCCGCGGCACTGATGCTGAAGCCGGTCTCGCAAGGGCGCTGGCCCTCGCGCTGCGCCGCCAGGATGCCGCAGCGCTGCCGGCCCTGGAGCGGCTCGCCGGCCCGAAGCAGCAGCCGCCGCAACGCGTGCTGGCACTGCAGACGCTGGCCGCACTGCAGCTGCGCAACAGCCGTTTCAGCGCGGCGCGGGAGGCCCTGGCGGCGTCCGACGCGCTGGAGCCACTGGACGCCGAGGGCCGCCAGACCTTGGTCTTTGCCGACGCGCTGGCTGACGTGCCGCCCATGCGCGCCGCCGCCGGCGCCACGGGCCGGCTGCCCGTCAGGCGCGATGCCGCCAGCCTCGCACGCGTCACGGCGCAGATCGACGGGCAGGCGCAGGACGCCGTCGTCGACACCGGCGCGGCGTTCTCCACCATCACGACCTCCACCGCACAGCGCCTCGGCCTGACGCTGCTGAAGCGCGAGGCGAGCGTGTCCAGCGCCAGCCGGGACGCCGTCACGACGCGCTTCGCCGTCGCGCGGGAGCTGCGGCTGGGCGAGGCGGTGCTGCATGACGTCGTCTTCATCGTGCTGCCCGACGAGGCGCTGAGCTTCAACGGAGGCAGCTACCGTATCGATGCCATCCTGGGGCTGCCGGTGTTCCTGCAACTCGGCCGCTTGGCCGTGGAGAAAGGGCCGGACGAAGCCGAGCAGCTCAGCCTCGGCACGGCGGCGCCGTCCGGCGCGGGCGGGGCGCCGTTGATCATGCTGGGCCTGGAGCCGATGCTGCTCGCCGGCCTGGCTCCCGACGCGCAAGGCTTGCGCCTGTTCGTCGACACCGGTGCGCGCCACAGCCAGCTGTTCCGCAACGTCGCGGAGCAGACCCCTGCGTTGCTGCAGCAGGCGGTGTCCCAGGCCCTCACCGTGGGCGGCGCGGGCGGCAGCCGGACAGACAGCCAGGCGCTGAAGCTGCCCACGCTCGCACTGCAGGTCGGCACGCGCCGTGTGCAGCTCGCCGACGTGCCGCTACTGTCCAGGACCGCCGTCGACCGCGAGGGCGTGGTCGGCCAAGACGTGCTGCGGCAGGGCCGCGGCTATGTGATGGATTTCGAGCAGATGCGCCTGCGGCTGCTGCCCTGAACCCCGATCCCAACCCTTCCCGAGGAGCCCGGATGTTCGACCCCACCCCCGCCAGCGCGACGGCGCCGACCGTCGCCCGTGTCGTCAGCCTGGTGCGATCCATCCCGCTGTCTGTGGACCTGGGGCGTTACGAGCTGGCCGAAGCTGCGTTCGCACCCCGTGTGCGCATCGACTACAGCTCGCTGTGGGGCGGTCAGGCGCAGGACATGGCCGCTGCCGACCTGTTGGCCGCCTGGCGCGGCCTGGTGCCGGGCTTTGACGCCACGCTGCATGAACTCGGTCCGGTGCAGGTCAGCCTGAACGGCGACAGCGCGCAGGCCACGGCCGACGTCGTCGCCAGCCACTGGCTGGAGGGCCAGCTGTGGCGCCTGGTCGGGCGCTACGAGTGGCCGCTGCGCCGCGGCACCGACGGCTGGCGCGTGACCGGCATGACCTTCCAGTGCCTGCAGGAGCAGGGCGACCGCGGCCTGTGTGAACGCGCCCAGGCGCGCGTCGCCGCCCGCGTCTGAGCCTGCATCGACGAGGGAGATGATGGACACCCGCATCACATTCCAGAGCCAGGGCGACACCCTGGTGGGCCGCTTGCTGCTGCCGCCCGGCTTCAGCGCCGACCGCCGCGTTCCGGGCGTGCTCGTCACCGGCGCGTGGTTCACCGTCAAGGAGCAGATGCCGCTGCGCTACGCGCACGAGATGGCCGAGCGCGGCTTTGCGGCGCTGGTCTTCGACTTCCGCGGCTTCGGAGAAAGCGGCGGCGCGCTGCGCCAGCGCGAGACGCCGGCCGACAAGATCACCGATATCCAGGCTGCCGCTGCCTTCCTGAGCCAGCGGCCCGAGGTGGCCGATGGTCGCATCGGCGCGCTGGGCCTGTGCGCCAGCGCCGGCTATGTGACGGAGGCGGCCTGCAACAGCCCTGCGCTGCGCGCCGTGGCCGTGGTGGCCCCATGGTTCCAGGACCGCGCTGTCGTCGACGCCGTCTACGGCGGGACGGCCGGCGTGGCGGCCCTGCGGCAGGTCGGCGAGCACGCCCGCGCCGTGCTTGCCGCCAGCGGGCAGCAGCCCTTCATCCCGGCCGCAAGCCTGAGCGACGAGCGCGCGTTGATGTTCGGCGCGCAGTACTACACCGAAGCTCACCGAGGCCTGATCCCGGCCTGGCGCAACGAGGCGGACCCGGGCTTCTGGCCCGACTGGCTGGACTTTGACGGCCTCACGGGCGCGGAGCGGCTGCACCGGCCCTTCCTGACGGTGCAGTCCGAGGCCGCTGCCTTGCCCCAGGCCGCGCGGCAGTTCTACGCGCGGGTGAGCGCCGCCAAGGCGGAACTCTGGCTGGACAACGTCTCGCAGTTTGACTTCTACGACCACGATGCGCCGGTAAGCGCCGCGTGCGACGCCGCTGCGGCCCACTTCAGGGCCTATCTCTGAGCTTCCGCCCCTGCATTCCGTTCAACACAAACAGCGCCATGTCCAACTCCACCTCTCTCGCCGTCCGCAAGCAGCTGGATCTGTCAGCCCCGCCCGAGCGCGTCTTCGAGCTGTTCACGCGTGAACTGGACCGCTGGTGGCCACGCAGTCACCACATTGGCGGCGACGTCGGTTTCCGGGCGCTGATGCAGGCTTCGAGGGCGGCCGCTGGTACGAGCGGGGCGACAGCGGCGCCGAGGCCGATTGGGGGCGCGTGCTGACGTGGCGGCCGCCCGCAATGCTGCGGCTGAGCTGGCAGGTCAGTGCGCAGTGGCAGCCTGACCCCAGCATCGCCACCGTCGTCGAGCTGCGGTTTCTGCCCGAAGGCGCGGGCCGGACGCGGCTGGAGCTGGAGCACGTCGGCTTCGAGCACTACGGCGCGCAGGCCGAGGCCATGCAGGCCATGTTCGATTCGCCGGGGGGCTGGAGCGGCATTCTCGAGGCGCTGCCGGAGGCCTTGGGTGGCTGAGGGCAGGGCGCGGTGCTCGGCTCTGGCGTGAACTCCAGTTCGAAGCGCATGGCCGGCGCGCGGCGCCCGCCAAGATGGCGGCAGCCGGCCGCGAGAGCTTGCGGCCAAAGCCCGAGCAGCCCGTCCAGGACTTGCCGACGATGAAGTTGCATGAGTTGTTGGACTGGGCCGAGATCGCGCACAAGCTCAAGGGTCTGTACAAGCGTGAAGCCACGCACGGCGGCGGCCCTGAGCCGTACGCGCCGTTGTCCATGTTCAAGCTGATGCTGCTGGGGCCAGTGGCACGGCCTGTCGGACACGCAGCTGGAGCACGCGCTCAAGGTACGACTGGACTTCATGGTGTTCACCGGCTTCGAGCCCGGTGACGGCAGTTTCACCGACGCCACCACCATCTGCCGCTTCCGCAACCGGCTCGTGACGGCCAAGCTCGACCAGGTGCTGCTGCGCCGGGTCAACGTCCATCTCGAAGGCCAGGGCCTGAAGGTCGCCGGCAGCCGCGGCGCGATCATCGACGCCACCATCATCGAGAGTGCGGCGCGGCCGAACCAGCATGTCGAAGTCGATGACGAGGGGCAGGCCGACGTGGTGGACAGTGCCGATGAAGAGGCGCGCTGGGTCAAGAAGGGCAACGAGGCCTTCTTCGGCTATCGCGGCTACAGCGCGGTGGACACCGAGGACGGCTATGTCGAACACGTCGAGATGCACCCGGCCAACCAGTCCGAGGTGAACAAGCTGCCGGGCATCGTCGACGCGCTCATCGAGCAAGGCATCCAGCCTGAAGGCGTGCTGGCCGACAAAGGCTCTGCGAGCGCGGCCAACCGTGAGTACCTCCAGGCCAAGGGCATCGGTGACCTGATCCAGTTCAAGGGCAGCCGGGGTCGTGCGGTGCATCTGTTGCTGACCCAGATGAACCGGGCCATCGCCACGCTGCGCTACAAGGTCGAGCAAGGCTTCGGCACGATGAAGCGGCGCTTCCACCTGAACCGGGCGCGGTACTTCGGGGCGGCCAAGACGCAGGCGCAGATGGCCTGGGCGGCGCTGGGCGTGAACCTGCTCAAGGCGATGAGGAAGCTGCACAAAGCGGGCGACTACAGCCGTGTGCAGGGAGTAGTCCGTCCTGAGGGGCCAAAGGCCCCGGGAAAGGGCTCGAAAGGTCTCAAAACGGCCCGAAAACCCGCTCTGGATTGCGCATCTTGAAATCAGCGTCATTTCCGACCGCGGACGCTCATCGTGAGGTCAGTCGTGCAGCGGTCTCGGTACGGGATGACGCGGTCCTGCGGCCCTGGCGGCAGGGCTTCGCCGCCGGCGGCCGTCACCAGCACGCTGAGGCGGCAGTTGCCCGCGCCAAGTCCCCACGTGTCCCTGGGCGTCGCAACCAGTCTCACGCACAGGATCTGCTCGGGCAGGCCCTCAGCCTTCGCGAAGTAGTGCATTGGGGACGACGTGCGGGAGAGCTCAGATTTTGCGGTCATGTTGATCTCGCTGGATGCGCCGTTACGCCTGACCGCGACGGCTCGCAAGATCGCTGTGCTGTACTACAACGCAATGCGCTACGGCATGGCGTATGTGGATCCAGATGCCGATCAATACGAGCGCAAGTACCGCGAACGCGTCGTCAAGCAGTTGCACCGGCGCGCCGCAGAGTTTTGGTTCACGCTTCAGGAGGCAACGCCGCAAAGTGTTTCTTAGGAAGCGACGGCGTATTTCGCGAAGCAGCGGGAGTGAAGTACGCCTGGATCGAGCGCAACTGCCAGCATTGGCCGGTGTCGCTAACCTGCGAAGTGCTGGGTGTGAGCCCTAGTCTTACTGTGTCATAAAAATAGCGACGTCCGGCCGCAGCACGTGCATGGGCCCAATCGAAGGTTCAACTCATAGCTCAGCAGGTGCCGCAAGGACGTGATTGACGTCGGTACATGACGCTGAGCGCGCTGGGCTACCCCGCGGGACGTAATCTTTGGGAAGGTCAGGCAGCGCGCGGATGGCGAAGTTTTTTTTGCCACCGATTGGCTTCTCGGCAGTCAGTCGTTCGGCCATCAGAAAGCCATACGCCGCGATGCACAGGGCGGCGTGATGGTGAAAGCCGCGCCAGCCGCGACCTTCGTAGTGATCAAGCCCGAAGTCCTGCTTCAGGTCTTGATAGTCGCGTTCAATGCGCCAACGCTGGTGCGCGGCGCTGACAAGTTCGTTGAGCGGCGTCGCTTCTGGCAGCGTAGACAGGAAATACTTGGTCGGCTCGGCTTGCCCATGCGGCCACTCGATCAGCAGCCACTGCTGCGCACGAAGTCGTGCTTTGCCGGAGTTCCCACCGGCGTGACGCACGCGGACCGCCGCGAAGCGATCACTGAGCGTGTGATTCGTGCCCTCGCGCCAGCTGATCGTTTGAAAGGCCGAGGCGGGCAGAGACATCGCCAGCGATTTGACGCTCATGGGCTGCAACTCTGGCGTGCGCCGAGGCATCACAGGCGGGCGGCCACGACCGCTGTAGGGTGCGGCCGGCAACGGCTCAACGCCGGGTGGCCACACCACGACTGCGGAGGTCACGCCGACGACGTACTCAAGCCCCATCTCGGTCAACGCTCGGCGGAATTCGGTGTCCACGCCATACCCGGCATCAGCCAGAACGCAGTGCTTCGGGGCCCCCTGCGCAAGCAAGTGCCGCAGCTGCTGCAGCGCGATCTCTGTCTTGGTTGCGAAACGCACGGCCTCAGGAACCCCTGCCTTTAGCCGGCGTTCATCGTCGTCAATCCATTCCTTGGGCAAATACAGCTGCCATGCCACCGGCAGGCTGCCCTGACTGCATGACAGCGAGATGCTGACCGCCACTTGGCAGTTGTCTTGCTTGCCCAGGACCCCGCAGTACTGGCGAGCGACGCCGACCGAATGGCGCCCCTTCTTGGGAAATCCGGTGTCATCGATGATCCACCAAGCGCCTTCGCTGAAGTCCATCTTCGGCACGACCCACTGGCAGACGCGACGAAGCATTTGCTCGTCGGACCACTCAGCCTTGGCCACGAAGTGATGCAGCGACTGATGTCGCGCACTGGCGTGAACCGGGTCCACACGAGCGGCCATGGGCTCAACACTCTTGCGAGCCAGAGGCAGCATCAATCCCGTGCAATAGCCACGGAGCCTCTCGTGGCGGTCGGCGTGCCCCAGCCCCGAAGCCAAATGCTCCAGGTACTCCTCAAAGCGGTCCGCGACGTTCATCGATCCTCAACCAAAGAATCAAGAAGTTCGCATAATGCCTTGATTTTATTGACACAGTAAGACTAGCCGACCCGTGGAACAAAGCGAACCCAGGTGCGGATGAAGGTCCGCGTCAGCTTCACCTGTTCTGCGAGCCATTGCCGCGTCGCCGTTGACGACAGATCTGTGCTCAAGGCGCGAGTGCGATGCAGCGTAGCGTTCTGCTTGGTGGCACGCGTCTCCTTGCGTTTCGAAAGTTCCTCGAATCCATGCGAGCTGTAGATCCCCCCAATGTATTTTTTGTACAGCTGAACCCAGTGATTCATATCCGTTCCGAGCTCTTCGCCTTTAGGAAGCATGCCATCAAGGGCCTTCTTGATGTAGCCATAGGTGAGGGTTTCGCCCTGGAATGGTTTGCGATGACCTAAGAGCGGGGTCGAGTGGTAGATGTTGGGGTCTGAGAAGCTGATGCGACCGTGTTCGCGGAGCCTGGGGGCGCGTATCACGTCGGGTTCCTTGTGTTCGACACGCCGCTTCTCGATGTCCCTGCGTACCTCCTCCGGGAGCTTTTCCTCTAAACCTGGATCACCTTCCAAGTCTTCGTAGTTCTCGGTCCCCTGCATGGACTTGTCGTTGGTGAAGGTGAGATTGACGAAGGTGGTCGTGCCGCGGCTGTCCTTGTGGAAGCCGACTTGCCCGGTACGGTCGAACTGGCAATCGACGTCGATGACGACGTCGTGCGTCTTGAAGATCTGGTCGGCGTTCTCCTTGATGTAGTCCAGTTGCTTGGCATCGCCGAGCGTAAGGAAGATGTACGGTTTGACGAGCTCGTCAAGCGGTGCGACGTCAAAGGTCTCGGGGAGAAGCGGCATGCCATGCTTCTCGTCATCTGCCTCCCGTTTGCGTGCCAGTTGGCCCCCGTGGCTGAGGTAGTACGAGCCGAGCCTATAGCCACCCTCCTGTCCCGCCGTGCGGGCCAGTTCAAGAATCTCCTCCTGCAGCTTGGTGCCGGTGACTTCCCGCTCCTTGTCGCCCTCGCCGACCTTTGTTTTCACGTCGTCCAGGCTGCCTGTACTGTCCTTCGGGAAGTTGACGAGCTGGGCGATTGCGGGCGGTGCCTGGCCAAAGCTGAGCCGCTGGACAGTCGGCGCGGCGCGGGCACCGTCCAGTGCCCTGATCCCCATTTCATCCGCTTCGCGCTCAAGTCTTGCATCGTCATTCAGGGCCACGCCGCCGACGCTGCCGGTCGGCGACACCCGACCTTGCGCCTGCTGCACCACGTGCCAGGCTTCGTGGGGCAAGTGATGCTCCTGTCCTGGACCGAGGTGAATGTCGTTGCCTTGGGCGTAGGCGAAGGCGTTGAGCTGTGCCGGCTTTCCAGAGTCACGGTGCACCCGTACATCCGACATGTCCATGCCGGCAAGCGATTCGATACCCGCCTTCAGCGCGTCGGGCATGCCGGTGCGGTTCTCGGCGCGCTCAACGGGTGCAGCAAGTCGCCGGCTGGTGACGTCATCGGAATTCAGCGTCGGGGCAGCAGTCCGTTGTACTGGTGTGCCCAGAGCGGCGCTGACACGATGGCTCTGAGTCTGTTGCAGAGAGGCGGCCGCGGACTGTGCTGGCAAGTGGCCGTTGTCTTGCTGGTTGTCGCGCTGGGCGGCGGGCAAGTGCCTCACCGATAGCGTGTCGCGAACGGACTTCTTCATGTGGGGCTCCTTCGGCCTGCTTGTCAGAGGAGTTCGTAGATGCTGCCGTTTTTTCTTGCTAGGTGATGAACTCCTTGTACGACGACGTAGTAGCGACCATCCCCGGTGGGCGTGGCCGAATCCCCCAGGGTCATCAATCCGTCGGTGGACTGAACCACGATGCCGGTGGTGGCTTCGTCAGAGCTGGATTCGTGCTGGGATTCGTCGGAACTGGAGCTCTCTGCGTGAGCCAGAGCTCGGTCAACCCAGTCGTCGGCTTGGCCTTGAGTGAGCCCGTTGGCGTTTTGGGTGAATGTGGCTGTGTAGGTTCCTGTGATGTCGCGCGAGTCGGATACATAGTCAGTTGCTTGGACCTGGACCGTGATGCCTTTGAGGGCATTCCACTGAAGGATCAGCTGACGGAGTTGCTCCGCTGTGCCGCGAAACTGCACGGGGGCCGAGCGGACGGTATTTAATTGGGCTACGGCGGCGAGTTGATGAACTCTGTTGCCAGCCTCTTGTGCCAGCGGTTGCTCAACGCGTTGAACAGGCTCACACGCAGCGTCGTCGAGACTTCGGCGCTGTGCCAGCAATCGCGGACTGAGTGCCAACTGAGCGGACATGCTGCCGCCGCCCGTGCGACCCTCCCGTTGCGCGGCAGGCGATTGCGGCTCGGACGCATGATCCCGGGTCATTTCTTTCATGTCGGCTCCGTCTGACTTGAGAGGTTCCGTTGGACAGCGATCGGCTTCAGGGTTTTTCCACCGTCGGCCTGAACGTGACGAACAGCCCGCTCACGACGAGCAGCAGGATGATCACCAGCAGCGGCACGTTGCCCTTGCGCAGCTCGTTCAGCGACGGATCGCAGGTGAACACGGCAAACGCCACCGCCAGCGTCGCGATGCCGCCGGCCCACAGGCCCATCAGGTAGAGCTGGCCCAGCCGGCGCACACGGCAGTTCCAGCCGTAGGCGAGCAGCGCGGCCCCCGTGGCCAGCAGCAGCGCCTCCAGCCCCAGGCGGAAGGGCAGGCGCAGCGGGCAGACGAACTTGCAGAAGGCGGTGTCCTGGTCCAGGTAGGACCAGAAACGCGCGTCCAGCCCGTTCAGCACGCTGTTGCCGGTGCCGCGCGTGCCGACGGGCAGCGGCCAGAAGGCGACACCGCCGAACGACCAGCCGATGTAGACGAGGTCGCGGTCCAGCGCGTCGGCGTCGTTGGGCGAAAGGTCGGCCGGCGCGCCGCCCGCGTGCAGCAGCACGGGGATGAGGCTGCCCAGCAGCGCCATGCGGTCCTCGCCGACGAGCTGGTCGTTGAAGTCGGTGCGGGCGCGCAGCTGCATCTTGCTGGTGTCGCCGCCCACGGCGGCCAGCGGCGCGAGGAAGCGCACGTTGATGTCGGCATGGCCCACGTAGTCGGTCCTGGACTTGTACGTGGCCGCAACGGCGGTGCGGTCGCGCGGGTCCAGGTTGCTGCCCACGACACGGCGACGCTCGGCGGTCTTCATGACCTGCATCAGGTTGCCGAAGCGGAAGGCGGTGGCCGGGTCTCCCAGCAGGTGCTGCGGCACGACGAGGTTGAGGTGCAGATGCCGGCTGGGCTGTTGCTCCATCAGCTTCACCAGCCGCAGCACGAAGGCCATGTAGAAGCGCTCGAAGCCCGGGTTCTGCGCCTCGTCGTCGGTGGGGTCGAAGAACACCGTCAGGCCGTCGTAGACGAAGCGCGAATCGCGCCAGCCCGGCGGCTGCAGCGTTTCCAGGCGGCCTTGCAGGTCGTTGAGCTGGCGGTTGAGCATGTCCTGCGCCTGGCCGGTGGCCGTGTCCAGCACCGCCTGCAGCTCGCGGCCCTGCAACTGCGACAGCGTGCTGAAGTCTCGCCGGTACAGCACGAGGTCCAGGTTGACGCCGTGGCGGTCCACCTGTCGGGCGAAGCCGCCGTCTGGGCTGCTCCATCCGGTGGGCTGCATGAACTCGCCGTTGTTGCGCAGCACGACGCCCATGTACTGCAGCCGCGTGAACTTGTCGAAGCGCACCGGCAGCGGCGTGTCGTCGCCGTCGTTCATCCAGTAGGGCAGGAAGGCGAACACGTCGTTGCCGGCGTCCGGCAGCGTGCAGCCGCAGTCGCCGGGCAGGAGCTGCAGCGGCTTGGTGTTGGTGATGGGGTGGGCTTCGCCGGCCAGCTCGGTGATTTCGTCGCGCTTGTCCGCGGGCATCAGCAGGTCCAGGAAGGTGGCCAACGGCAGCTTGCCGCTCGCGAGCGCGGCCTGCAGCGCCTTCTCCCCGGGCGTGGGGGGCGGTGTGGTGTTGGCACCGGAAGCCGCAGGCTCTGCAGGGTGCTGCCGGCCCGGACGGCCGGGCTGGCTGGCGTCGTGATCGGCCAGGTCCTGCAGCCGCGGGCAGCGGTGCAGCAGGTCGCGGTGTTGCTCCAGCGCCAGCGCGTTGACGTGGCGCAGGAAGTAGTCGCACTGGCGGGCGCGCAGCGAGTCGTGGAAGACGGCGCGCGTGGGATGCTCCACGTCCTGCAGCGGCAGCAGCATCTCGCGCAGCTGGTCCGCCGTCGGGCCCAGCAGTGCCTGGCCGGTGGTGGGTCGGGCGGCCACGGCGGCGCCGTCGCCCGCGGCCTGGCTGGCGGCCTGGGCCTGCGCGTCGGCGAACTGGGCCTCGGTGTTGGCGAACAGCTGCTCAAGCTTGGCCTGGGTCAGCGTATAGGTCATCGGCAGTGGCGGGTCGGCCTCGATGCTGCGGCCGGCCTGGTCGAGCGTGATGGCGGTCAGCGGCCGGGCACGCGAGGGGCTGCTGGCGGGCTTGGCGGGCGGCGCCGGGTCCAGGATGGTCAGCACATAGGGTGCCTCGTCGACCCGCGGCGGGTCGGCGGCGTCGGTCACGGTCAGTTGGAAGCGGTAGCTGCCGCTGGCCGTGGGGGTGCCGGCCAGGCGGCCGGTGGCGTCCAGCGCCAGGCCGGGCGGCAGCGTGCCGGCCAGCGTGAAGCGGTAGGGCGGGCGGCCGCCGCGCACCAGGTCGCGCGGCTTGTAGGGCTGGTTCAGCCGGCCGCCGGGTAGCGGCACGGTCTGGTAGACCAGCATCAGCGCGCCGGGCGGGGCGGAGACCGCCGGGCTCGCCGGTGCGGCAGCAGCAGGGGGTGCTGCCGGCAGCGGCGCGGCCTGCGGCTCGGGCCTTGGCGGCACGGGGTGGGCCACGGCACCGCTAGTGGCGGGTGTGACGGATGGAGTCGATGTCGCCGACGCCCCGCTGGACGGCCCCTGCGCCAGCGCATGCAGCACCATCAGCCCGGCCGCCAGCAGCGTGCCGGCGACGAAGACGCGTACGCGGGCGCAGTGCGGGCAGGGCGTGGCGCCGGCCGGCGGCGGTGGCGGTGGCGGTGGCGGTGGCGGTGGCGGTGGCGGTGGCGGCGCGGGCGGCTCGTCGAGCCAGGCATTGCGCCGCATCGGGAATCGAGGCTTGAGCATGGCGTCTACACCGTGCGCCCTTCCTTGCGCAGTTCCTTGGCGATGCCTTGGCGCAGGTCGGCGGCGTTGATGCGGTCGCGGCCGGCCTGCATCGCGTTGATCGCGCCGAAGCGCACGACGTTGGCGATCGCGCCGCCGGCCAGCTCGTGGCGCTCGGCTAAGTCGGCCAGGTCCACGTCGACGTCCAGCCGGCCGGTGTGCCGCACCATGCCTTCCCACAGCCGCAGCCGCTGGTCGGCGTCGGGCATCGGGAAGTAGATGGCCGACTGGAAGCGCCGCGCGAAGGCGTCGTCGATGTTGCCCTTGAGGTTGCTGGCGAGGATGACGGTGCCGGGGAAGTCCTCCACCCGCTGCAGCAGGTAGGAGATCTCCTGGTTGGCGTGGCGGTCGTTGCTGCTGGAGGCGGCGGTGCGCTTGCCGAACAGCGCATCGGCCTCGTCGAAGAACAGGATCCAGTGGCGGTGCTGGGCCTGGTCGAACACCTCGGCCAGGTTCTTTTCCGTCTCGCCGATGTATTTGGACACGACCATCGACAGGTCGATGCGGTAGACGTCGGCGCCGACTTGCTGGCCGATCAGCGTGGCCGTCAGTGTCTTGCCGGTGCCGGGCGGGCCGAAGAACAGGCAGCGGTAGCCGGGCTTCAAGGCCTTCTCCAGCTGCCAGTCGCGCATCAGCGTGTCGCCGTGGCGGGCCCAGGTGGCGATGGCCTGCACCTCGTCCATCACGTCGGCGTCCAGCACGAGGTCGCGCCAAGTCAGCCGCGTCTGGATGAGCTTGGCGGGGAAGTTGGCGCTGTAGTCGGGCTTGCGCGCTTCGCCGTGTTGCAGCAGGTCCAGCGTGTCGCGGCCGGCCAGCAGCGCCGCGCTGGCCCACGGTTCGCCGGGCGCGTCGTGCTGCAGCCGCACGAGGCCGTGCCGACGCAGCGGCGCGCCATCGTCCAGCAGCCGGTGCAGTTCGAAGCGCCGCGCCAGGTCGTCACCGGCCAGCAGGAAGGCGGCTGTCTCCACCGTGGGCAGGAAGCCGCCGTGCTGTCGCGCCTTCCAGCCGCCGAACTCGCAGAAGCCACGGTTGAGGTTCTCGTTGGTGACAAACAGCAGGTCCAGCAGCTGCGGCCTGAGGTACGGCGCCAGCGCCAGCGCCAGCAGCAGCCGCTCATCGAGCCCGAGGCCGCAGCGTTGCACGAGCTGCGCAAGGTCGTCCGCTGTGGGGCCGTCGGCCAGTGGCGGCGGGGCGGCCAGCTGGGCGGCGCCGTCCAGCGTGCCGAAATGCCCCGCCAGCCGCGCCCGTAGCACGCCGTCCAGCCAGTGCAGCTCGGCCTGCAATGCCTGCGCGTTGGCCCGCGCGCGGGCCTGGAGGTCAGCGCCAGTCGACATGGATCACCCTTTCCATCCACGGATGCCGCAGCGTCGAATAACCCCAGGGCAGTTGGTCGATCAGCATGTCGAACGGCCCGTGCTCCACCGCCAGGCGCCAGGCATCGTCGTGCAGCGTCAGCGTGGCGCTGCGCTGCAGGAAGGTCTGGCGCAGGCCAGCGACGGATGTCTGGCCCAGGATGCGCCAATGCTGGATGACGGCGCCCAGCAGACCGTCTACGGCGGCCGCCTCGGCCGCCGTCAGCTCGATGGCGCGGGGCAGCGGTGTGTCCAGCGGCAGGCCGCACAGCAGCTTGTTCAGCAGCAGGGTCGGCTCGGGCGCCGCGGCCTGGCCCGTAGCCAGCGCCTGCAGCAGCAGGGCGGCGCGCGCCGCCGCGTCAGGCCTGGCGAAGGCGGCGCCGCCCTGGGCCAGCACTCCGACATGCGAGAACAGCCGCGGCAGGTAGGGGGACAACAACACGAGGCCGGCATTGCCGATGGCGAGCGCCTCGGCCTGCGGCGCGGGGGCGTCGGCCGTCAGCGCGGGCTCGGGGTCTGGCGGCTGTGCTGCAGACCGGGCGGTCTCCGCCGCCGGCGAAGGCGCGGTTGAGCCCACGGAGCGCCACGGTAGCCGCAGGCCGGACACGGCCGCGGCCAGCGCCGACGAGGCGCGGCGCACGATGCGGTCGAACCAGCCGGCCGGCGGGTCCGCCGAGGGCAGCTGCGCCAGTTCGTCACGCACCTGGGCCTCGAAGCGTGGCACGTCGAAGGTAACGGCGCGGTAGCGCAGCGCGTGGCCCAGCGTGGCTTGCCACAGGCGGCGCTTACGTGCGTCGACGCTGGGGCCTTGCGCCGTGCCGTCGCCCGCGGCCACGGTGCTGATCCACGTCGTGACAGCCTGGCCGGCGGGCTCGGTCATCCATAGGCCCAGCAGCTGGGGCAGCAGTGTCAGCGGCAGCAGCTGGGCCAGCCTTTCGCGCACGGCGGGCGCGTCGGCTGCGCGCTCCAGCGTCGTGCGCAGCCAGTCGCGGTCTTCGCGCAGCAGCGGCACCCACGCATGGGCCAGGCCGTGCAGCGGGTCGGCATCGGCCACGGCGTCGGTGTCCAGCGCCGCGAGCAACTGGGCGCGCAGCAGCATCAGCACGGCGGGGCGCGGTGTGGTGGCATGGTCCAGCGCCTGGCTGAGCACGGTCGTCCACCACGCGCTGCGCGCGCGCGGCGACAGGCCCAACTGGCGGGCGGGCGCGAGCGCCTCCAGCAGCCGGTCCGCCGCGCCCGGCTCGCCGGGCATGAAGGCGCGAACCAGGGCGGCCAGTAGTGCCTCGTCGAACTGCTCGGCCAGGCGCAGCAGCAGCCGGGGTCGGTCGGGCACCGCGCGTAGCGCGGCGACGAGGCCCGTGGCGTCCTCGGCCAGCGCGGCGACAAGCAGCGCCTGCACGTCGTCGCCGCGGGCCTGCCAGGGCAGGCGGCCGTGGCGCAGGAAGTGCAGCAGCACGTCGCGCCGCGCCTGTGGCCGTGTGCGCACCTGCAGGCCGGTGGCGCGGCCGGCGGCGCTGCTGCCATCGCCGGTGGCGCGCAGTTCGGCAAGCACGCGCTGCAGGCGCTCGCGCAGGCGGCGGGGTGCCTCGTCTTGCCAGTCGTCGGGGGGGAGCTCGCCGAGGTCGATGGCCAGCTCGTCCAGCCGCCAATGCTCGTCGGCCGGGCAGCAGGCGTCGAAGACCTCGTCGATGACGCGCAGCAGCGGCCCCTGTGCGCAGGCTGCCAGCCGGGCCTCGGCCTCCTGCGGAGCAAGGCCCGTGCAGCAGCACATGTCGAACGTCAGCCGCTCGACGACATGGGGAGAGGGGCGGTCCCAGTCAAGCATGGCCCTGCACGACCGGCGGTGCGCCGTCGTCCTCCAGGGTCCAGGCCTTGGCCTGCCGCGGGTCGGCGGCCAGCAGCCGTTCGATGAGCTGGCAGGCCAGGCCGTCGGCCGCCCATTGCGCGGCCTCGTCGTCCGGCGCCTGGCACCACGCCCGCCGTGCCTGCAGCCAGGCCGCGTGGACCGCCTCGAAGTGCTGCATGGCCTCCGCGCCTAGCACCAGGCAGTGCAGCGTCAGGTGCGCCGGGCAGCTGATGCGCAGCGTCTCACGCGCAAAGCGCTGGAACGCGGGCTGGCTGGTGCGCTGTGTCCAGCCCGGCAGCACGGCGGTGACGCGCAGCCGGTGAAAGTCCGGCACCAGCCGCAGGCGCGCATGCCGGGCGGAGCCGCGGTGCAGCGGCCGCAGCAGCACATGCTCGACGAGGTGCAGGCCTTCGCAGGCCTGATCGACGCCCCGCAGGTACAGCCGCAGGCTCGCCGCCGCGCGCCGGGCGGCGGGCGCGTCGTCGAACTCCGCCAGGCGCCACCAGCGGCCGTCGTCGTCGGGGCCCAGCGCCAGCAGCCAGCTGCCGCCGGGGCCGGCCAGCAGTCGGTAACGGGACTCGTGCTGCCCCGCGCGCCACAGGCCCAGCGGCAGCGGCTGGCGCAGCCATGGCAGGCGGCGCAGGTCGGCGCGCAGCTGCTGCATGTCGCCGGGCCGCGTGGAACCGTTGACGCCCTGGCCCTGCGCCAGTGCTGGGTCGTCAGCGGCGAGCAGGCGGGTCGCGTGGCTGTCGTCCGGCTGGGGCACGAGCTGCAGGCGCTCGTCCTGCAGCACCTGCGTCAGCGGGCGGTCGTGCCACAGCTTGAAGCCCAGCAGCAGGCTGGCGCGGCGTTGCATGCCGCTGCAGTTGCCGGCTTGGTCCCACGACGGCTGGCCGGGGTCGAAGCCCCCGGCGCGGTCGCGCGTGATCGTGACGATGTCGCGCAGCCAGGTGGCCTTGTTGTCCAGCAGCAGACGTTCGGCTTCGCGCGGCCGCAGGTGGCCGAGGAACTGCCGCATGGAGTTCTGCGTGTAGGTCTCGCCGTGCAGCGCGAGCAGGTGGTCCAGTGCGCGATGCTTGCGCTCGGGCGTGCGGTCCAGCGGCTTGTAGACGGTGTCGGCCACCTGCGGCAGCGGCTGCAGATAGAGCTGGTCCAGCCCAGGCACGGCGTCGGGGCCGATCATCTGCGTCCACAACCCCTGGCTGGCACCCGGCGCCACCGAGAACAGATCGCGCAGATGGTGTAGCTGGGCCAGCCCCTGCGCAATGCTCTGCTCCTGCATCGCCAGGTAGGCCTTGAGCTGCTTGGCACGCGCATGGCGCTGTGGGGGCGCGCTGGCCGACGGGCCGTGCCGGCCGAGGCCGTACAGTGCGGGCAGGTGCTCCTGCACAGACGTGTAGCGGTCCATCGGCCGATGCTGGCCGCGCGGCAGCAGCTCGCTGGCGCGCTCGGCCTGGTGCCGGTCGGTGCGCGCGCGCTGGGCGAGGCTGGCGGCGTAAAGGTCGTCCAGCCGGCGGTGCAGGTCCTGCCAGGCGACGGGCACGAGGTTGCCGCGCCGGCGCACCGTCATGCGCACCGGCACGTCGCGCTCGGGCAGGCGCAGCGCGAGTGCCCAGTCGGTGCCCTGCCAGGGCACGGGGCACATTGTGGGTGGCTGGCCCTCCAGCTGCAGCGCCAGCCCGCGCACGTCGGCGACACCCGGGACGGCCTGCACGAGCGCGGCGAGCGCCGCGACGGCGAGCGGCGCGGCCCCGGCGCGCGGCAGGTCGCGGTCCTCAATGAAGCCGTGCTGCAGCGCCGGCCCCGTGTAGATCTCCTCCAGCGTGCGGCCCTCGCGGCGCAGCTCGTCCAGCGTGCGTGACACGGCCGCGTGGGCGATGTGGCGCGCGCAGCGGTCGTAGACCTCGGCCAGGATGTCGACGGCGTCGCGCGGGCCGGCGATCTCGATCTCGCCGAGCAGCTCACAAGGCACGTCGCGCAGGCAGACCACGTCCGCGTCCAGGTCCTCGCCGAGATTGCGGCGTGCGAGGAAGGCGGCGCGGGCCGCGGCGATGTGGTCCCGGCGCGCGGCGTCGTTGTCGCCGGCCTGGGCGCTGAGCTGCAGCCGCAGCCGGTACAGCCCGGTGCCGGGCAGCGGCTCCACGCTCGCGTCGTCCAGCCCCGGCACGGCGTCCAGCAGGTGGCGGCGGTAGTCGGCCGGCGTCGTCGCGCGGCAGGGCAGCGCCTCGGCCGGCGGGTGCAGCGACTGGTCAGCATGGTCGATGCGACCGTCCGGGCCGGTCAGGTGATCGGCCACCGGGAAACCGGCGCGGTAGACGATGTCCGTCAGCCCGAAGCACAGGTGCTCCAGCAGAGTGATGCCGGGGTCGTGCAGGTTGTGGTCGGTCCAGATGTCGCCGCTGAGCGTGCGCAGAAGCGCCATGCCCTGCTCGCGCAGTTCGTCGAAGCCGATATCGCCGTCATCGGCCGGGCGCTCGACCGCGGTGGGGGCGGGCAGGGCGGGGCGGGCGCTCATCTCAGGCTGCCGTCTGCCATGTGGGGGTCGTGCCAGAGCGCCGTGACGGACGCCTGGATGACGCGGTCGTCGCCGTAGTCGCACTGCGTGCGCACTTCCAGCTGGTAGTGGCCGTGGCGGCCGGAGCCGCCCGTCCAGCGCAGCTGCAGCCGGTCGCAGCGCTGGCCGTACCACGCATGCTGCGCGCGGATGCGCTGCCGGCTGGACAGCCAGCTCAGCCAGCCCGGCAGCGGGTTGTAGGTGTTCATCGCGAAGGCATGCATCAGTGCGAAGCGGCCGGTGTCGGGCCGGCCCACGCCGGCCGTGATCTCGAAGGCGTGGCAACCCTGCAAGGGGCCGGTCAGCGCATGCCAGCGGCCGTCGGCCAGCAGTGGCTGGCCGTCGGGCGTGAGCCGGTGCAGCTCGCCGCGGCGGCCTTGCGATGCGACGACGCCGCGCACGTCTAGTGTGGCGGCGGGCGTACCGGTGCCGATGCCCACGCGGCCGTCGAGGTCCAGCGACAGCGCGGGTTGGGGTGCGCCGTCGCCCTGGCCGTCGCCGGCGCGCAGCAGCAGCTGGTTGCGTTCGCCGCCGAAGCCAATCGACCAGATCGGGTCCTCGCTGTCCTGCTCGCGGAAGAAGCTCAGCAGCGCCTCGTCGCTGGTGATCTCGAAGCCATGCCGGGGCGTCTTGCGGAAGCCCTCGTCGCTCATGTTGAGCATGGACTCGATGAGGTCGCCGAAATGGTCGCTCGTGGGCCGGCGGCCCTCCTCGAAGAACTGCTTCAGCGTGGCGCGGTTGCGGGTCGTCATGGCGAGGCCCTGCCGATCACGAAGGTGCTGCCGACGGTTAGCTGGCTCACCCCGGTGGGCTGCGGGTCGGGCAGGGCCGGCGCGTCGGTGGCGGTGAGCAGGTGGTAGGACAGCGGCACGGCGAGGCTCCACGGCACCCGGGCCTGCGCATGTGCCGCGCCGGGGCTGTCGGAGATGGCCGTGTCGTCCAGGCCGTAGTGCAGCCTGTCATCGCAGGTCAGCGTCAGCAGCGACAGGCGGCTCACGCCTTGCACGCCGTCAATGGTGCGGATGCGGGCTTCCAGCTCCTCGGCGCGCACCAGCCAGTCGAAACGTGGGCCGTAGCCGTCGTCGAACCACGGCGACAGCGCCCGCAAGACGGCGTCGTTGACGCGCCGCAGCGTCGCGCCTTCATGTGCGCCGCGGCGCAGGCTGATCGTGGCGCGCAGCTGCAGCTGGTCATAGCTGGGGTTGCGTACATTGAAGTCGGCAAACGGCGAGGCCGCGGCGCGCAGCGCATCGGCCATGCGGGCCAGGTCCAACGCGTTGAAGCGCGGCATTTCGCAGGCCAGCGCCGGGTCGTTGCGCGGCAGTGCGGGTACGACGACGACCGTGATGCGGCCGCTGCCGTCGCTGGCCGGAATGCAGCGCACTTTGCAGATGTCCGGGAAGCGCTCCAGCAGCAGCCGCTCGATATCCCAGCCCAGAGACGCACGATTCTTGTGCTGCAGCCGCTCGCCGGCGCGGGTAATGAGCGCACGCTCATCCTCCTCGCGGCGCAGACCAAACGAGCGGCCTACCTGCGTCACCGCGGCCAGTCCGCGCAGGCCGGAAGCGGGCCTGCCGATGGCGCCATCGCTCAGCGTGGCGGGCGGCGCCGGTGCGCGGCCGGAGGCGGTAGCGGTGGCGGCGGCGGCCAGCTCACGCTGCAGTTCCACGCCCTGCGTGCGCACCGACAGCAGGCCGGCGAAGTGCTCGAAGTCACTCGACGCCGACAGCCGCAGCCAGTACAGCCCGGTCGGCATGATGCGGTGCTGCGTGTCCATGTCGTAGGGCAGGTCCAGCGTGACGATGCCGGATGTGATGCCGCCGTGCGTCGTGTCGCCGAGCACGCGGTGCGGCGGCAGCGGGCGCCAGTCGTCGCCGGTCAGCGTCGCCCAGTGCAGCGCCGGGCGTGCTGTGTCGCCGGCCGCGCTGGCGGCCAGCGGGTCGTGCAGCTGGAACAGCAGCGTCAGCAGGCCGCCAGCGTCGCAGCCCTGCAGGCCGATGTAGAGGTTGCCGTTGTCGCCCAGGTCGGGCAGCAGCCGGTGGGTGCTCCCGGTGGCGGCCGAGATGAGCGGCTGCAGCCCGAGCGGGTGCAGGTGGAAGACCCGTTCGCCCAGCGGGCAGTCCGGCCCGCCGGCGGGCTCGTCGTCACGGTCCAGCGCGATGACGCTGCTGGCCTCGTAGCCCAGCGACAACCGCTCGATGACCGGCGTGTAGGGCGGGTTGGGCAGGGGCCGTGGGTGCCGCCGGCGCGCGTTGGCGGACACGGCCGCAGCAAGTTCGGCGGGGTAGGCGGCGTGACCGAAGGCCGGCCGCGGGCCGTCCAGCTGCAGCCGCAGCAGGCCATGGCGCGGGCGCGGCATGCGGCCCCAGTCGTCGCTGCTGGCGCGGCCGAGCTGGCGCAGCGAGCCGGGGTCGATCTCGATGTGGCGGTTTGACTGTAGTTCGCGGCTGTGTGCGTCCTGCACGAACAGCCGTTCGTCGCCGGGCAGCGTGCGGCTGGGGTGCCAGCGGCCGTCGCGCAGCCACGCGGCGCTGGCCGTGAAGTCGCCCTGGCGCAGCAGCGCGGCGTGCGGGCCGGTGTAGCCGGCGTAGTGCGCGTCGAAGCCGCCGGCGTCGGCCGGCAGCTCGCTCCACGCGAGGTCCAGCCACAAGCGGTCCAGGTTCTTGCGGGCTGCCTCCTGCGCACCGATGGCCACAAAGGAGGACAGGTTGGGTAGCGGGCCGAACGGCATGAAGGCCTTGCTTGCGTCTAGCCGGCCCAGGTGGTTTTCGACGTAGAGCTGCCGCAGGCCGCGGACCGTGACGGACAGTTCGGCCGCCGCCAGCGACAGCTGCGACAGCAGTGAGTAGGGGTAGAGCCGCCCCTGCGTGGTCAGCTCCAGCCGCAGCACGGGCAGCCGCGTGGTCCAGTCGGCACCGTGCAGGGGCGGCTCGCAGCCGACGATCGCCGGCGCGTCGGGCTTGAGGCGGATGCGCAGCGCGAGGTCGCAGCCCGCCGTGGCTGGCTGTGACCCGGTGGCACGCCGCTCGGCGCGCTCCAGCCGGCAGTCCACGACCAGCCAGCCGGTCGCGCCGCTGAGGCTCACGCGCAGCGCACCCTGCAGCAGTCGCGTGAAGAGCTGCGAGCGGCGCGGCGGCAGGCGCTCCTTCAGCATCAGGGGCATCGCCAGCCGCGGCACGCGCTCGAAGGCGGCGCGCAGTTCCAGCCAGTCCCGGGTGTCGAGGTCGCCGGGGATCGGGTTGCCACTGGCGAGCGCGCGCGCTTCCTGCGCGTCGCTGACGGCCATCAGCCAGTGCGGCAGCAGCACGCCGAAGGCTGCGCGCAGCGCCTCGGGTGTGCGGGCCTGCAGCACGGCGTCGCGCAGCGCCAGCAGGCGCGGCCCCGGGCCAGCCTCGGACTGGCGCAGCAGCAGGCGGATCTCGCGCTCGCCCTCGGCCAGCCACAGCAGCGGCGACGCGACGGCCAGCCCGATGCGCGCGTCCTGCGTCTGGATGCTGCCTCCGCCGAACAGCGGCCAGGGGCGCCGGCCGTCCGGCACGGGCTGGGCGAGCTTGCAGCGCGTGACGTAGGCGACATGGCATTCGGGCGCGATCAGCGAGTCGCGCTCCTGGTGCAGCGTGTACAGCGCGGCGACACGCAGGTCGGTCAGCGCCAGTGGTGCGTCGGTCACGAAGCGCACAGGCCGGCCGGCGGCGTCCTTGCCGGCGTCGAAAGCCGTGCCGGCCGGCAACTCCACGTCGCCGGCCGTGCGGAGGTCGCGCTCGCAGGCCAGCAGCGCGCGATCCGCCCGCGGCGGCAGCGGCTGGAAGCCCAGGCAGTCGCGCAGGTAGAAGGCCACGTGCCGGGCCGGCAGGCGGTTGACTTGCTGTTGGGCCACCTCGCAGAGCTGCAGGAAGGCGATCAGAAGCGCCGCGGCGGGCTCGTGGCGGCGGGTGGGCAGACTGGCGGGCAGGAGCGCCTCGGCGAGGTGCTGCACGTCCTCGGCGGCGCTGAGCAATGTGAAGAAGCAGGCGCGCAGCCGCTCGCGGTCGTCGACGGCGGCGGCAGGCAGCGCGGCGGATGCCTCGTCGGCCGGTGCCTGCCACAGCGCCGACAGCTCGCGCGCAACGGCACCCGGCGCGGGCGGCGTGCCGGCAGTGTCTTGCGGCTGCAGAAAACTCCGGTCGATCCAGCGCAGGTCCGGCGCCAGCTGCTGGGTGATGAGCAGCTCCAGCCGATCGCACAGCTGGCGGGTCGCCTCGTCTTCCGCGCCGGCCAGTGCCCGCCACCAGCCATCCAGCTCGCCAGCCAGCGACAGCGCCTGCGCGGCCAGCTGGGCCGGCGTGGCCGTATCGGCTTCCGCGCTGAAGCGCTGCTGCCGTGGCCAGAGGTCGGCGGCAGCGATGCGGGCCATCATCAGCGTGGGGTCGTTGGTGAACAGCGCGCTCCAGTCACCGACCTCCTGGTGATTCATGTCGTGGAAGCGCAGCTGGCGCGCGAGCCGCGCGGTGAGTTCCACGCGCTGGGCAAAGTCCAGTTCGTCCGGGCGGAAGTAGCCCGGCTCCAGCGCCCGGGGAAAGCGCTCACTCTGCGCGGTGCCGTCGGTCATGGCGCGCGCCCTCCCGCCGCGTGGCCTTCCCGCAGGTAGAGCGGGTAGACGAGGTTGTGCGGGCTGTTGCTGGCACGCAGTCGGTAGTCCAGCCGGATGCGCAGCAGGCCGTCGGGCAATGTGGTGGTGTCGAACGTGACGGCATCGAGCGCGATGCGCGGCTCGAACAGCAGCACGGCCTTCTCGATGAGGCTGCGGATCTCTGTCAATGCGCTGGTGTTGATAGTCTGGAACACCATGCGGCGCAGGTTGCAGCCGTAGCTCGGGTGCATCAGCCGCTCACCCGGCGTCGTGCCCAGTAGGATGTGCAGGCTCTCTTCCACGTCCTCGACGCCGGAGGCCGTCACGGCGCTGCAGCTGCGCCGGTCGAAGGCCGGCGGGAAGGCCCAGCCGGTGCCGAGGAACCCGATGTCGCCGTCCATGGTGGTTCTCAGCCGCCGATCAGCACGGTGGGCAGGCCCAGTGCGATGTTGCCGCCGTGGGCCGTGGGGTCGCCCATGCGGGCGGCGGGCCGGTTGCTGATCAGCACCGTCGTGGAACCCATGACGATGGCATCTGGCGGCCCCACGCATGTGGCGTTGTCGCCCACGACGGCGGCGGGCAGGTTGCCGATCAGCACGGTGGGTACGCCCGGGCCGATGATGGGGCCGCCGACATGGGGTACCGGCGGCAGGCCTGGCGTGACCATGGGGCACACGTGCAGGTCAGTGAGGCGGGCGGCGGGCGGCATGGCGGCTCCTTCGCGTCGTCAATTGATCATGACCAGGGCACCCTTCACCGTGGTCTGCCCGGAGGCTGAGACCTCCGCGGTGGCGTTGCCCTTGCCTGTGAAGCCGATCTGCGCTTCGCACGCCACGTTCAGGCCGCTGGCCTTGACGTCAGCCTTGGACGTGAGGGTGATGGCGTTGACCGCATCCAGCTTGATGCCGCCCTTGGCGGTGAGCGTGATGTCCTTGGGGCTGTCCAGCGCGATGCCGGCGTCACTGAGCTTGACGGTGTTGCCGTTCTGGTCTTCCAGCAGGATGGACTTGTCCTTGTCGCTGAGCACGATGCGGTTGCCGCCAGGCGTGGTCAGCGTGATGACCTTGTCCTTCTCATCGAACTCCAGCTTGTGCTTGCAGCGCGTGACGAAGGCCTTGGTGTCGTTGGGCGCTGCCAGGTCATAGGGGGGCTGGCGGCTGCTGCTGTAGAGGCTGCCCAGCACGACGGGGTGCGACGGGTCGCCCGCGAAGTAGCCCAGCACGACCTCGTCGTCCACCTCAGGCAGCAGGAAGCTGCCGAAGCCGCTGCTGGCGTGGCCCTGCATGAGCCGCGCCCAGACGCCTTCGGTCTCGGCCTGCAGCACCGGCAGTTTGACCTGGACGCGGTGTTCGCCGGCCGGGTCAGCATCGAGCTTGGTGACGACGCCGACCTGCAGGCCGGTGATGGGCGGCAGCAGCGCGCCGGCGGCCGGCGCCGGTACGTCGGTGCGGCCGCAGAACCAGTCCGGGTCCAGGCCGAACTCCACCTCGGTCGTCCAGTCGCCGTCCTCGATGCGGTGGCGCAGCCCGGTCACGAGGACGTTGCCGTTGAAGCGGTTGCCCACGCCCTTGAGCTCGATGAGTTCGCCAACCTTCACCTTCGCGCAGCCCTGGAAGCTCAGCTGGCCGCGCACGCGCGCCAGGCCCGACTTGACCTGCTGGGCCTTGGCCCACTGCGTCAGCATGTCCTGGGTCTGCGGTGCGCCGGCTTGCATGCGGAAGCTGTCCAGCCCGATCACCGCGGACAGCGCTTCGGTGTCGAGGTTGCCTTGCGCGGGCAGCGTGGCCGGGTCGGCTGCGGTTCCTTCCAGGGCTTGCTGCGCCTTGGGGTCCCACGAGAAGGCCTGCGCGCTGGCGTACTGATGACGGGCATCCACGTCGCCTTCGAAGGAGATCAGGTCCACGCCGTAGGTGATCGTCAACGCTGCTGCGCCGCTCGCCTTGGGCGGCTTCACGGCCACGGTGCCGTCGGTGGCGATGACGAGCAGGCCGTTGGCTTCGGCGCGGGCCAGCATGAAGTCCCAGTCACAGCAGAAGTGCTGGGCCAACTCACGGTGCGTCACCGTCGTGGCCTCGACGTCGGCCGTGAGGCCGTGGGCGGCGATGAGCGTGTCGATGACGTCGCTGTCCGTTACGTCGAGGTGGTTGGCATTGCGGCGGCCGACGGTCATCTTGACGGCCTTGTCGCGGCAATCCACCACCAGCCGGGCATCGTTGGCGCCCAGCACGCGCAGGCCGTGGCGCACGACGATGCCCTCGAACAGCGTCTCTTGCTGCTGGCCGTAGCCCGCCTTGACGGTGAGCAGCGCGCCGGGCTTGAGGTCGTCGGTGTCGCTGATGGGGAACTTGCGCTCGGGCATGTCGCCGTCGTTGAAGACCAGCCGCGCGCTGGGCACCGTGTTGGCCGCGCGCTGAACCGTCACCGACACCAGATCGTCACTGTGCGCCAGGCGCTGGCCATCCACCATCACGCTCAGCGTGACGACGCCGATGCTGTCGAGCAGGGGGGAGTCGGCCATGCGCTTACCCCAGCTGCTCTCGCGGCGGAAACTTGAGCACCGTGCCGGGCGGAATGTTGCGGAAGTCGGTCAGTCCGTTGTAGCGCGCCACCTTCATGAAGGACGACGAATCGCCGTAGACGTCCTCGCACAGCGAGCCGATCGAATCGCCTTCGATCATCGTGACGTTGCGCGTGGACGTTGAGATGCGGCTGGTGACGCGGCTCTTCTCCTCCTTGCTCATCGCGCCGACGAAGCTCATGTCCACCTTCGCGCGCAACGGGTCGCCGCTGGGCTTGAACAGCGTGTACTGCGACTTCAGCGACTCCAGCCGGCCGAAGAAGATCAGCGTGCCCCACAGCACGCGCACATAGGGCGGCTCGCTCTTGATGTCCATGTACTCGTAGACGACCTTGGTCAGCTGTGCGAGCTGGCTCTTCACGTCGGGCGGCTGGCCGCCGACCGGAGGGGCGACGCCGGTCCCATCCAGCACGATGGAGAACGACACGCGCTCGTCGTCCATGCTGCTGAACTTGGGCTCTTCGCCGGGCGACCCTTGTGCTTTTGTCTTGCCGTACTGGACACCGAAGCTGTGGCTGAACTCCGCGGGGTTGATCTGGGCTTCGAAGGTGGTGTTTTCGTCGAGTTGCACCGCGCCGGTGCGCGATAGGCTATAGCGCATCAGCTGCAGTCGCGTGAACGCGGTGCGCGTGCTGTCGGCGGGCGAGCCGGCACCGCGTTCGGAGCTCGCATGGGCCGCCACGTCAGCGCTCCTGCTGGGTGCGCAGCCGCTCGATCAGCCAGGTGCGGCACTCGGCCAGCAGCTGCTCGCGCAGCCGCTGAAGTTCCCGTGGCGGGATCGCGGCGGGCGCCGGCGGCACCGCCGGTGTGATCTGCGAACGGATTAACAGCTGGCGGACTTCGATGCTCATGCTGCCTTCCTCATTTGGTCCTGGTGGCGCCGGCGTGGGCGAGCTCGATGCGTTCGATGGCCACTTCGCTGCGCGTCGCGTTGAATGCCTCGACCGACCACTTGACGGGGTAGGCGTTCCTGACGACCCAGACCCGCAGCGGCTGCTCGCGCGCGTTCAGCAGGGAGACGCGCAGCAGGATCGGCGAGATGGGCTGCACCAACCCGCCTTCCAGGATGTCCTTGCACCATTGCAGTAGCCGTGAGTCCTTCGGCGCAACCCCCCGAGCCAGGACCAGTCGCGGATGTTTGACCGCTTTGGGCAACTGATGCACGAACGCGTTCTGGCCGCCCTCGACAACGGTTTCCACATCCATCTCGGCGTCCAGGCCGCTGACCTCGCGGAACGCGCTGTCGTCGTCGGGGCTGTTGGCGCCGAAGCTCACGGAGAAATGGAACGCCAGTGGTGGACGGTCCGGCGTCTCCTTCTCCTCTTCCTCCGCGTTGGAGGGAGCCGCGCCAGCTGCGTGGAGTAGCTCGTTCTGCATCAGCTGTTGGCGATGACGAGGCCTTCGTGGGCGATCACGATGGTCTCGATCGCCACCTCGTTGCCGGTGGACTTGAGGTCGGTACTGGTGATCTTGGTCGGCCACGCGTTGGTCAACGTCCAGACCATCGTCGGCGCGCCGCCTTCGTCCAGCAGGCTGATCGTGACCGGCTTGCGCTTGATCGTGTTCATCTTGATCTCGGCAAACCATTCCCAGAACTTGTTGTCGCCCTTGAAGACGCCTTTCTTCATCGTGACGTCGCTGTACTTCTTGATGCCGGGCATCTTGATGACCGAGAACTCCGGGCTGTCACCGCGCCGGTACTCGATGGGTTGGGCTTCCACGTCCAGGCCCGAGACTTCCTGGAAGGACATGACCGCCGAGTCCCACTTCACTTCGAAGCGGAACTTGGGGAGCGGCCACACCGTGGTCGATTGCGCTGATCCGTCGTCTGCCATTGCCTGCCTCCGCGAGGGTTAGGGATTGGGGGAAAGGGGGGAATCCAGTCGCGCGGTGGCGGCTCAGGACTTCTGCATCTGCTGCTGGAAGGTGATCTCGATGAACTCGGCCGGGCGGCTGATGGCCACGAGCACGGTCACGCGCAGGATGCCTTCGAGGATGTCCTCGGACGTCATCGTCTCGCCCAGGCCCACATGGACGCTGAAGGCGTCTTCCGGCACCGCGCCGGCGAGGCCGCCGCGCTTCCAGATGCCGGTCAGGAAGCTGGAGATCATGCTCTTGATGGTCACCCACGTATTGGCCACGTTCGGCTCGAAGACCATGGCCTTGGCGGCCAGCCGGCAAGACTCCTCCAGCATGATCATCGTGCGGCGCACGTTGATGTAGCGCCAGTCCAGGCTGTTGCCGTCCAGCGTGCGGGCGCCCCAGACGAGCACGCCTTCGCCGATGAAGCTGCGGATGGCGTTGATGGACTTGCCCTGCGTCGTGACGTTGAGGTCTTCCTGCTCCTCGTGCGAGATGCTGACTTCGGGCGAGATGACGCCGTTGAGGCTGACGTTGGCCGGCGCCTTCCAGACGCCGCGGCTGTTGTCCACCATCGTGTAGACGCCGGCCATCGCCGCCGACGGCGGCAGCAGGTTCAGGCGGTTGCGCGCCTCGGTCATCAGCGTGTTGTAGAGCGGGCTCATGGACACCAGGCTCTTGTGCAGCAGCGACTTGTGCGTCTCGATGGCCACGTCCAGCGCGGCGCGCGTCAGGGCCTTGGCCTTTTCCTCATCGGTCTTCGTGGACGCGTTGACGAGGTCGGTGACGTACTTCTCCCAGTCGGCGTTGGTCTTGGTGATGTCGGCCACCGCCTGGATCTGCTGCGCCAAGCGCGGCGGCGTGGTCTTGGGATCGGCCGCCTCTGGCAGTGACAGCTCCTTGCGCAACAGCGTGGCGAGCAGCTCAGGATTGGCGATGCGGGTGTAGTCCAAGTCCTTGTCCTGCACCACCGTCGTGTTCACCCACGGGTAGTAGGCGGCGGCGAAGTCCAGGTAGTTGACCCCCAGGTCGTTGCGGAAGGCCTCGATCGGGTCGCCGCCGGGGTCCTTGCGGTCCAGATAGCCGCCCCACACGTCGAGGATGGCGATGCGGTTGCGCATCTTGCCGCCGCAGTGCTGCAACATGGCCTGCTGGACGGCGACGCAGTCGGGGCGCTTGAGCAGAACAGCGTCGGGGATGACCAGCATCGTCGGCTCTTGCTCCTTGATCAGCGGCGTGATGCCGTCCGTGAGCTTCTGGGCGTCGACGTCCTCGTCGTAGCCGCCGACCGAGATCACGTAGCAGGGGCCACCGCCGTTCTGGAAGAAATGCACCATGCCGTGGTACAGCAGGTATCGCCCACCGGCAGCGCCGACGGCCTGGGTCAGCGCGTAGTCCTTGCCGTCGGCGCGGAAGTCGGAGCGGCCGTTGGCCGCGGCCTCCTCGATGGCCAGCTTGGGGTCGGGGCCATGGCCGAAATAGCTGTGGTACTCGGCCATGGAGCTGATCCGCCAGGGCTTGTTGCGCAGCGACTTGCCGCCGTTCTCGGCGCGGCGCGTGTAGCCGACGAAGGCGGGCACCGCGGTGGCCACTTCGACGATGGAATTCGGGAAGGCGTTCTTCTCGACGATATAGACACCGGGTGTCTTCATGACCATGGCAGGCTCCTCAGCGGGTTATCGGTGCACGTGGATTTCGGAGATGACCGCCGGCTGGCCGTCGATCACTTCGCGGGCGAGGAACTGCGCCGCCGGCAAGGGCAGCCGGCGGATCAGCACCTTGTCGGAACGGCCGTCCGGCTCGGGGCGGCTGCGCAGTTGCAGGCGCTGGAGCGGTCGCTGCCCGAGCGGCAGGCGGCCCAGCGAGCGGATGGCCAGCACGGGCGTGCCGTCGTCCATGTGGTCGGCGGCGGGCGCGCCAAATTCGGTCTGGCCCGCGGCATCCACGATGGCGAGCGCCGGCTCCGGCCAGTTGCCGTGCAGGCAGTACTTCCACACCGTCGCGCGTGGCGCCAGCTGCCAGCGTAGCCGCAGCGGCACGGGTGGCGAGACGCCGGCGAGCAGGCCATCGATCGGCAGCCACAGCAGCGCGAACGGCGGCAGCTGCCGGTCGCGCGGCTGCAGCAGCGCGGCCACGTCGGGCGAAGTCAGCGGGCGGGGCTCGGCCGCCAGATCTGTCGCGCCGCCGGGCGTCGGGCCACCGACCCACAGCAGCTGCCCCGGGCGCTCGGCCCGGTCGTCGGTGCCGCAGGCGAAGGCGTCGTCGGTCGCGAAGACGCGCCAGGCCAGACCGCCATCGGACGTTTCCAGCCTGTCCAACGTGTCCGCAGGCGCGTGCAGGTGCAGACTTGAGCCATCGCTGCGCGCGAGGACGCCGCAGCGGCGCAGCGTGTCGGCCGTCTCGGCAGCGGGCTCGAAGCGCAGGCCGCGGCAGCGGCCGTCGGCGTAGTAGCCATGGCCCACATCCAGGCGCAGCAGGGCGATCCAGTCGTCCATGCGCATCTCCGTTCAGCCGGCAACGCCGACGCGCGGGCTGCGCACGGCGGGAAGTTGCGCGTCGGGCTGACGCGCATCGATGGTGAGCAGCCGGACGCGGTACAGCACCGACGGCACGTAGCGCCCGCCGAGCATGCCCCACAGCGTGGCGGTCTCCTGCAGGCCGAGCGGCTCCAGCGACAGCATGAGCTTGTCTAGCCGCGCATCCAGCCCTGGAGAGTTCTGCGCGTCCAGCACCGGCGTGGCCTGGAAGCAGGCGATGGTGCTGCCGATCAGCTTGAGCGCCTCGGGGTAGGTGGTGCCGCCGTAGTTGGCGGCGAACATCACGAGCAGGTTCAGGTGCAGCGGTGTCGCCGAGCGGGCGAGCCGCTCGCCGCTGCCGATCGGATGGAACGGCTGGCCCGGCACGCGTTCGGGCTCCAGGTTCACGAGGAAGGCCGACAGCCGGTGCGTGGCCGCCGCGGCCGGGCTGCCGTCGGCTTCCTGCAGCCCCGTGACGGCGACGAGGTCCTCCGCCGACTGGTGCGAGCGGCGCAGCACGGCGTTCAGGTGTCCGGCGAGGTGGAGGAGGGCGGCGTCGATCACGGACCTTGAGGTGTCGGCTTGGATGCCGCAAAGATAGGCAGCACCCCTGCGGTGGGCCATCGGCTGGATGCTGATTCCGGGCCTCCGTTTTGCGGAGATGCCGCCCGGACTGCGGGTTTCCATCGCCGAAGGCGCAACGGGGGCGGCTGTCAACCTGTCAACTCTTCGGGGCTGCGGTCTGCTGACGGCACGGTGCGCGCTCTCTAGACTCGTTTCTTGAGGCGCCAGGAGCCGACCTCAGGGAGAACGCAAGATGGCCCGGACCAGCGACGGCACACATCCCAGCACCGCGCTGACGCCGGCTGCCGCGCCTGCTGCACCCGCCGCTGGCCGTGAGCTTGGCGGCGCGCCGACTCGCTTCATGCTGTCCGACTGGTGCGTGGACGTGCCCACGCGGCGCCTCAGCCAGGGTGACGAGAGCGTGACGCTGGAGCCGCGGCCGATGGCCGTCCTCGTTGCGCTGTGCCGGCAGCCCGGGCTGGTCATTTCAGCCGAGGCTTTGCTGCACGACTGCTGGCCCGACGCTTCCACGCAGGGCGACAACCCCGTGCACAAGGTCGTCGCCGGCCTGCGGCGGGCGCTGCATGACAGCGCCACGCAGCCCCGCTACATCGAGACCATCCGCAAGCAGGGCTACCGGCTGCTGGCACCGGTGCGCGTGTTGTCGGCCCAGGGTCCGCGCAGTCATGCGGACGGCTGGCGGGGCCAGTCGCCGTTCCGCGGGCTGGAGTCGTTCGACGAGGCGCATGCCAGCGTGTTCTTCGGTCGCGATGCGGCCGTGGCGGCACTGCGCGCGCGGCTGGCCGAGCAATGGCGCCGCGGGCATCCGCTGGTGTTGCTGCTGGGGCCGAGCGGGTCCGGCAAAACCTCGCTCGTCCAGGCCGGGTTGCTGCCGGCATTGCTGTCAGCCCCAGCTGATGACAACGCTGCCGATCCGGCGTCTGTTGCACTTCATGCCTGCACGGCGGCAACCGTGGACCTGGGCGCCCTGGCCGCCACGAAAGGCGGCGATGGGGGTGACGTGTGGGCCGGGCTGGCCGGCGCGTTGCTGGACTGGGAGTGCCAGGGCGTGCCGCTGCTGTCTGGATTCAGCATCGACAGCCTGTCGGTGCTGTTGCGCGAGCGCCCGCAGGACATGCTGCGGCAGTTGGCCATCGGGCTGGATGCCACGCGGGCACTGCGGCCGGGCGCGCTGGCGCCGCCGCTGCTCGTGCTGGACCGGCTGGAGGCCTTGCTGCAGGGCGACACGGCGACTGTGCAGCCCGTCTTCAACACGCTGGAATTGCTAGTGCGCAGCCGGCTGGTGCTGGTGCTGGGCGTCTGCCGCAACGACTTCTATGCTGCGCTGGCGCGCCAGCCGCTGCTGATGGCCGGCAAAGACGGCGGTGCACACCTGGACCTGGCGCCGCCGGACGCTGGCGAAATCGCGCAGATGATTCGGCTGCCGGCGCAGGCCGCCGGGCTGGCCTACGGGCTGGACGGCAGCGGCATGAACCGGCTGGACGACCGGCTGTGCGCCGATGCGATGCAGGCGCCGGATGCACTGCCGCTGCTGCAGTACACGCTGCAGCAGCTCTACCTGAACCGGGAGCCGGGCGACGTCCTGTCGTGGGCGTCGTATGAGGCACTGGGCGGCCTGGAGGGCGCCATCGGCCGCCGCGCCGAGGCCCTGGTGGCCGACCTGCCGGAGGCGCAGCAGGCGGCCATGACGCCGCTGCTGTCGCGGTTGGTGACGCTCGCGGGCGACGAGGCCGTGCCCACCAGCCGCTGGATGCCGGATACCGAGCTGGTGGACTCCCACGAACGCGCTCTGGTGGAGGCCTTCGTCGAGGCCCGGCTGCTGGTGGCCGACATGTCCACCGGCGGCAAGGGCTACCGCGTGGCCCATGAAGCGCTGCTGCGGCGCTGGCCGCGCGTGACCGGCTGGGTGGCCACGCATCGCGCAGCGCTCGTCGCGCGCGACGCGGTGGCGCCCTGGGTGGCGCGCTGGGCCGAGGGCGCGCGCGCCGGCGCGCTGCTGCTGCCGCGCGGCGCCACGCTGTGGACGGCGGCGCGCGCGCTGGCTGAGGCGCCCGAGCTGTTCGGGATGCAGGAGCGCGAGTTCATCCGGCGCTCGCGGCGCCGCCTGCTGCGCCAGCGCTGGAGTCTGGGCGCTTCCACCGCCGGCGCGCTGCTGCTGGCAGGCGCCGCCGTGACAGCAGCCATCGGCTACGCCAGGCAGGCCGACGTGGCGGCGCAGCGCGAACGGCAAAGCCGGCAGCTTGCGTCCTTCATGTTGGGCGAGCTGGCCGACGGCCTGCGGCCCATCGGCAAGCTGGCGCTGCTGAGTCGCATAGGCGAGCAGGGCCTGCAGTTGCTGGGGCCGGCCGACACGGGTGAGGCTGGCGGCTCACCGGACGACGTGCTGCAGCGCGCTCGCGCGCTGGTCGTCATCGGCGAAGTCAACAGCAGCCGCGGACTCGGCCGCACGGACATCGCCGTGGACGCGCTGAACGCGGCGCGGACGCTGCTGGAAGGCCTGGCGGCCGGCGGTCATCTCACGGAGGTGAAGCCGGGTGACTACTACCGGACGCTGGGTGCTGCGTCGTTCTGGCTGGGCCAGATGGACCACGACGCCGGCAACCTCGACGCGGCCGCCGCCGCCATGGAGCGGTATCGCGAAGCCAGCCTGCAGTGGCAGCGCGCGGCGCCCGAAGACGCCGCGGCGACGGCGGAGCTGGGCTATGCGTTGCAGAACCTCGGCTCCATCGACGTGCGACGGGCGCGCTGGCAGTCTGCGGAGCGCTGGTTCAACGATTCGCTGGCCCTCAAGCGCGATGCACTGGCAAGGGCACCGCAGGATGCCGAAGTCCGCGAAGCGGTCGCGAACACGCAGACCTGGCTGGGCCTGGTGGCCTATGTGCGCGGACGGCCGCTGGAAGCGCTGCAATGGTTCGACGACGCGCTGGCTGAGCGTCAGACGCTGAGCGCCGGGCGTGCCGAGGAGCAGTCGCGACTGTGGGCACTCGGCACGCTGGAGCTGCGACGTGCCGATGCGTTGCGCGCTGCTGGCCGTGTGGCCGAGGCGGCGCGGATCATGGCGTCGGGCGTGCAGCGCCTGCGCGAGGCCGAGCGGCACGACCCCAGCAACGCCTATTGGCGCGCGGACCGCCTCCATGCAGAGAGCCGCTTGTTGCTGGCGCGTCTGGATGCGGGCGACTCCGTCGACAAGGATCTCCCCGGCCTGCGCGCGCAGCTCAATGCCTTGGCGCCCGGCGCCGGCGAGGTGGCAGACGGCCAGGCTGCGCGCGATTTCGTGCGCCGGGAGGCGCTACTGCGTGTGGCGGTGGCGGGGGCCGAGCAGGCGTTGCACCGTGGCGACACTCTCTTGGCGACGCGACAACTGGCCGACGCCGACCACGAGTTGCAGGCTTTGGTGGAGCGGCGGCCCACGTACTGGCAGTTGCGGGAACTGCAGGCCCGCCACGCCCTGCTGACGATGCAACTCGGCGCTGCAGGGGTGCCTGCGCCGGTTTGCATGCGGCTGGGTGCGGCGTTGCGATCTGCCGTGGATGCGGGCCAGGGAGGTCTGGTGCTGCAAGCCTGGCTCGCTGCCCGGGACTGCAGTCCGGCCGAGGCCTTTTCTTCACAGGCGGCCAGTGACGTGATGACAGCACCACTGACGGCCCACGGCTATGTGCCTCTTCGCCTCAGCATCGCGCGCAAGTCGGCAAGCCGCTCCTCATCCCTGTCGTGATCTTCCCACCCCTGCAGAAGGACAAACCATGACCGAAGGCCCAACCAAGTTCTATGTCGTACCTGTACTCGATCTGAAGCTCGACCCGCCGGACTTGCGCGAGAAGGTGGTGACCTGTCGCTACTTCAACGAAAACTGGGATTGGGTGGAAGGCAACGTGCTCACCACAGTCCAGCCAAGTGATGTTGTCAGATTCGTCAACCCGGAGTCGGTGCCTCAGCAGGTGCTGACCTACCTGATGGGACATCGGCGCTGCGTCCCCGACCCGACAGTCTCGCTGTTCGCAGCGACCGCGAAGACGTTGGGTGACACCAACCACCTGCCCAACAATTTCCTTGCGGCACCTGGGGATGGTGGGATGTTCATCGACATCCCCGTGAAAACGCGGCGAGGCGTGGTGCTGGTGTTCCGTCGGCCTCAACGCTCGGATGGCTACGCGACCGAACTGATCGCCACGACGGATCCCGAGATTCAGAACGGCAGCAGCAAAACGTAAGCCTTCCGCGCGCCCGCCTCACGGCGTGCGCGCACTCAGCCGCTGAACGATGCCCAGTGCATCCTCGATTGCCTCTGGCGTGACGCGCTCGCTGCCGAGGAAGGGGCGGTCCATCGTCGCGACGAAGTGGAAGACGAGGGCCAGCGCCGCGGCGACCGCGAACAGCGCGCAGCGGCTGCTCGCCCCCTTCGGTGCAGCCGCGAGGGGCACCAGCGTCAGCAGCGACCCGGCCAGCACGACGATCCACAGCGTACGCGGCACCTTGGCCTTGCTGGCCTGAAGCCGCTCTCGCCGATGGGTCAGCAGGTCGTTGGCCTGCGTCCAGGCTTGGTTCAACAGTGCAGTCTGGCTGCTGGTGGTGGGCTTGAGGTCGCCCAGGGCGGTGAAAAGGCCATCCAGCGCGTCGCGTGTCGACAGGCTAGGTTTGTCCTGCAGCATCGCCGGCCATTCCTGCGTGACAACGCTGCGGCCATACGCGCGCAATCGCTCCCGCGCCAGGCGCGAGGGCGCGGTGTCGTATAGCGACAGCGAGCGGGCCAACTGCGTGATAGCCGTGCCCTCGCGCTGCACGGCGGTGTCTGCGCTGCCGAAGGCCTCCCAGGCTGAGACGGCCGAGAAGGCCAGCAGCAGCGAGTTCATCGTCGCGATGACGCCCAGGGAGGCCAGCACCACGCTGCGATCCAGGTCGGTCACCCGTTCGCGCCAGCGGTCGGGAAAGAGCGCACACAAGGCCTGGGCAGCGACCAGCCAGAGGGCGACCAGTGCCAGCCCCAACACCCAGTTGGGTAGCGTGTAGACGATCAGCGGCACGATGCCACCACCACGGTCAGGCCTTCGCGGATGGCGTACCGTGTCATGCCGGCAATGCCGTGCACACCCAGCTTGTGTGTCACGTTCTCGCGGTGTGTGGCCACCGTCTTGGCGCTGACCTTCAGCCGGTCGGCGATCTCCTGCGTGCTCAGGTCCTCGGCGAACAGTTGCACGATCTCGCGCTCGCGGGCTGTCAGCACCGGGCCCGTCTGGGTGCTCTCGGGCCGAAGCCGTTCGCGGATCTCGTCCACCAGCCCACCCACCAGGCCGGGGCTCAGGTAGATGCGGCCGGCGGCCACCTCGCGGACGGCGGTGTGCAGCTCGTCGCAGGAGGCGTCCTTCAGCACGTAGCCGCTGGCGCCTGCCTGCATGGCGGTCACGACGCTGCGCTGGTCGTCGTGCATCGACAGGCAGATCACGCGCGTCGCGGGCTCATGCGCCACCGCGCGGCGCGTGGCTTCCAGGCCGTTGAGCCCGGGCATCGCAATATCGGTGATCAGCAGTTGCGGCTTCAGCTGACGTACTAGCCTGACGGCAGCGGCACCGTCGGCGGCGAGACCCACGATGTCCAGGCCGGCGTCGCGGGCCAGCAGCGCGCGAAGCCCTTCGCGGACGAGTTGATGGTCGTCGGCCACGACGATGCGGAGTGTCATGGCCTGCTCCTTGGGACGAGGGCACCGGAAGGAGCCGCCGGTTGGGGCGGCAGGCCCAGCGGCAGTGTCAGCGTGGCGCATGTGCCGCGGCCTGGCGCTGACCGCAGCGCCAGGCCGCCGCCCAGCGCATGCAGCTGGGCCTGCACGCTGCGCAGCCCCCAGCCCGATGCAAGCGCTGTGGCATCGCGCGGCAGGCCCCGGCCGTCGTCCCGTACGACGATGCACAGCCGCCCGCCGGCGAGATACGCCCGAATGTGCATCCGGGATGCCCTGGCGTGTTTCTGCACGTTCAGGCCTAGCTCCCTAAGGATTCTGCAAGCCAGCCGTCGGGCAGGCTCGGGCACCGCGGGCATGCCGATTCGCCGCAGCGCTTCGGCATCGAGCCGCACATCCAGAGCGCCATACAGCCGCAGCTCGGCTGTGACGGCCTCCAGCGCTGATGGCAGGTCGTCGTGCCAGTCCGGCGGAGTCAGGCAGGTGGTGAGATGGCGCACGGCGCCTGAGAGTTCGGATAACAGCGAGTCGAAGACGGCTTCGGGGCTGCCGGAGGCGCCGCCGCCATGGTCAAGCCGCCACGCGCCGTAGGCCAGCCGCAACTGCACCAGCAGGCCGCCCAGCCTGTCGTGCAGCAGCAGCGCGAGGCGCTCGCGCTCCTGTTGAGCGAGGTCCGGTGTGGCGGCCGTCGGCGGCGCACGACGCACGCGCCACTGCCGGGCGCCCGCGGGTCGGGCCTTCGGCTGCGGGCCGCGTCGGCGTCTGCCCGCGCGCGATGGCAGGCCGTCACGCGCACTTATAGCCAGTCGGGAAGAGAGGGGGGAGGCGGGGGGCATGGCATCACTCCAGGGCCAGTTCGGGCCAACCTGCGGCCGCAAGCCTCAGGTGGGGTGATGTCGACGCTAGGTGCTGAGAGTTTTGTCGACCTTCCGGAAACCTTCCGGGGGGCGTCCAGCCTTACGGCGTCCGGAAGGTTCATCGTGCGGCCTGCACCGTCGCACGGAGCTCGCGGTTCTCGACGCGCGTCTTGCGCGCTCAAGGCTGTGTTTTTATGGTGTGAGTTGAATCATATTTATCAGATGAAGTCATATTGCACACATGAGATGTCATCTGCTGACGCAGAAGGCATTTGTATCTATACATTGCTGAGCTGCCCTGATGGTGCAGGCTGCGAGTTGCCAGCCGGGGCGCCCGCCGCTGGCTCGATGCCCGCATTCGTCGTATTGCGTCCCGCAGTCCTGGAACGCACAAAAACGAGAAACCTCCATGTCTCAGTCCACCTGGACGTTGAAGAAACGTCTGACCCTGACTTTTGCTGCCATCCTGGCGCTGGCCTGTGTGCTGTTTGGCACCGCGGTCTACAACATCAGCCGCATGCGCGAGGCCACCTCGTGGAACACGCACACCTACCAGGTGCTGGACGCCGGCCAAACCATGCTGCTGAACATGGTTAACATCGAGACCGGTCTGCGCGGCTTTGTCGCCAGCGGCGAGGAACGGTTCCTTGATCCACTCAAGGCCGGCGAGGCGGATTTCGGTCGCGCCATCCAGAAGGCCAAGGAGCTGACATCGGACAACGCCGCCCAGCAGGACCGGCTGGGCAAGCTGATGGACCACCATCGCCAGTTCATGAGCGTCGCGAACTCGCTGATGACGCTGCGCCGCGATGTGACGAGCGGCAAGGCCAAGCTCGAAGATCTGCAGGCGACGTTCAAGGAAGGCCGGGACAAGGCGTCGATGGATGCCTTCCGCGCGGGTGTCGCCGAGTTCATGGGTGAGGAATCCAAGCTGCTCGAGGTCCGGTCCCAGCAGCTTGAGTCGACCAGCGACACCACGTCCAAGGTGCTGATTTTCGGCGGGCTGCTAATGGCCGCACTGACCGTCGCGCTGGGCATGACGGTGATCCGCAGCGTCTTCCGCCAACTGGGTGGTGAGCCCGGCAAGGCGGCGGAACTGGTGGGCGCCGTGGCGCGTGGCGACCTGAGCATCCACATCGACGTCGCGCCCGGCGACACCACCAGCCTCATCGCCCGCCTGGCAGACATGCGCAAGTCGCTGGCCGACGTGGTGTCCGGCGTGCGTAGCAATTCGGAGAGCGTGGCCACCGCCAGCGCTCAGATCTCGCAGGGCAACCTGGACCTGAGCCAGCGCACCGAAGAGCAGGCCAGCGCGCTGCAGCAGACCGCGGCGACGATGGACGAGTTGGGCGCCACCGTGCGGCATACCGCCGACAATGCCCGCCAGGCCAACCAACTGACCGGCGGTGCCTCGTCGGTGGCGGCCCGCGGCGGCGACGTCGTGGGCCAGGTGGTCGACACGATGAAGAACATCAACGAGTCGTCCAAGAAGATTGCGGACATCATCGGCGTCATCGACGGCATCGCTTTCCAGACCAATATCCTGGCGCTGAACGCCGCCGTCGAAGCAGCGCGGGCTGGCGAGCAGGGTCGCGGTTTCGCGGTTGTGGCCGGGGAGGTCCGCACATTGGCCCAACGGAGCGCCGAGGCAGCCAAGGAGATCAAGACGCTGATCACGAACAGCGTCGAGCAGGTAGAGCAAGGCACGACGCTGGTCGACCAGGCCGGGCAGACGATGCAGGAAATCGTCGATGCGATCCGCCGCGTCAGTGACATCGTGGGAGAGATCAGCTCGGCCTGCTCGGAGCAGAGCTCCGGGGTCACGCAGGTCGGCCAGGCCATCTCCCAGATGGACCAGGTCACGCAGCAGAACGCAGCACTCGTGGAAGAAAGCGCAGCCGCCGCGGCCAGCCTAAAGCAGCAAGCCGAGCACCTGCTGTCTTCAGTGGCTGTGTTCAAGGTGGGCTGATCACCCCGCCGTGCCGCAGCGGACCCGTCGGCCGTGAGTGACCCGCGCCGCGCTCAGGCAGCGAACCGATAAAGATCCAGCAATGCAGGCTTCATCGCGATCGAGAACCGCGGCGCTGCGGGCGGCATGTAGGCCGCGTCGCGCACGACGCAGGGCTCGACGAAATGCTCGTGAGGTCGTGGGCGCCGTAGAGGGCGTGATCATCACGCTGGCTGCTGCCCGCGCCACGAAGGCGGCCTTGTCGCGCGTCGAGGCGGCGCTGGACGCGATGCGGCTGGCGGACGCCGATCGACGCGTTCATCTGAGCACTGCCGAGATGGCCGTCAACCCCGTGCCGACAGATCTGGTGGCCGTGCCTATCGACGGACGCCATGCGCCGCTCGCGGCCGCATGAGTGGCCGGGCGGAATCGGCGCACACCTGCCACTCGGCGCCGAAGGCGTCGCATTGATGCTGGGTGGGCAGCCGTTAGAGACAGCCGCCACGCCGGTGGTGGCCGAGGCAGCACAATCGTCGTCACATTACCGCGCCAAGCTGCGGTGGCCCGAACTCGTTGTCGCCGAGATCGTGCAGCTCGCTGAGCGCGGGCCGCCCTGATGCCCTGTCGAGAAGTCGACGGTGAGCCAGTATTCTGGTTAGGCCAATTGGGGCCTTCAGCTTCCTTGCTCGGTCTTGTGCCCAGTGCCATCAGCTAACAGCAGCCCGAATGCGCCAGCGCTTTGGCCATTGCTGCCGATGGGCCAGCAGTGCCTCAGGCGGCTGCTCACCGGTCTGCATGCGTCTGCCGCTGGGTGTGGCTGGGCTGTCGTCGACCGGGCGGCCGCTTTCGGTCAGCTAGCCAAGCGGGTAGCGAACAGTCTTTGCAGGTTTGGCCAACTGTAGAGGCGAGTCATGGAAGGTGCCCGCCACATTCGGTTCGACGGGACGGAGGCTCAGGGTCCCGCAAGATTGGCGCTTCTGTCGGTGTCTCCGCACGCATTGCGGCATGCGAGGGTCAGCCCTTGCCTCCGTGCTCGTGAACCGACCACCCCTTGGTTCGCCCTCGGTGATGACAAGTACCGGAATGATCAGTCGCTTGTCTTGGCATGGCTGGAGGCGCGGCTAGCATCGGCGCCCCTCGGCTACCCCGTGACGGCCAAGCGGCATCGCCGCAGGAGTCTTTCGCGAGCGGGTACCCGATGTATTTGAATCCGCCCAGCGAACATGTCCACCAGCTACGAGTCCCCACCGCCCACCAGTCGGCAAATCCTGAACGAACCGCTCATCGCCGACGATGGCACTGAGAGCCTGACTGTCTGGGGCTTCGATGATTCCCGTTTCGAGCTGCTGCCTGATCGCAGCGTCGTGATGCAAGGCGGGCGCTATGCGCTGAGTCAGCAGAAGATGACCTCTCTGGTCCCCTGGATAGAGGGACTGATGGACATCGAGTTGCGTGCGGATGATCGCCGGGAGTCCTTGCCTAGCGTGCCCGTGCCGGCCAGCCGGGCGACAAGTGGTCAGCTTGCCGCGCTGCGTCAGGTGGTGGGGTCGAGCTGGGTGGTCACCGATGACCGCACACGTCAGCGACACGGTCACGGCCATACCCAGGATGAAATGGCGGCGATCAAGTACGGAGGCGGTATGGATCGGGTGCCGGACGTCGTAGTCTGTCCCGATGCCGAGGATCAGATCCTTGCGTTGATTGAACTGGCGCGTGAGCAGTGCTGGGTGCTGGTGCCCTATGGCGGAGGCACCAACGTGTCCGAGGCGTTGCGCTGTCCGCCCGAGGAGACGCGTTGCATCGTATCGGTGGATATGCGCCGCATGAATCGGCTCATCTGGCTGGATCCCGTCAACCGGATGGCCTGCATCGAGGCTGGCGCGGTGGGGAGACACATCGTGCGGCATCTGGCCAAGCATGGGTTCACGATGGGTCACGAGCCCGACAGCATTGAGTTCTCGACGCTTGGGGGATGGATCGCCACCCACGCCAGCGGCATGAAGAAGAATCGGTACGGCAATATCGAGGACGTCGTGCTCGACGTGCACCTCGCGACCCGTCACGGACTCGTCAGCCGCCGCCATGCCTCTCCGCGAGAGTCCTGCGGCATGGATCCTCGCCTGCTGGCTTTCGGCAGTGAAGGCAACGTCGGTATCGTCACCCGCGCTGTCGTGCGCTTGCACCCGTTGCCGCCTGTCCAGCGCTACGACTCGTATGTGTTCAAGGACTTCGAGTCGGGTGTTGCATTCATGCGGGCGGCCTCCGACCGTGGCTCGGTGCCGGCGAGCCTGCGCCTCGTGGATAACGCGCAGTTCCAGTTTGGCCAAGCGCTCAAGGGCGCACCCGCCTCCGGGTTGGCGCGGCTGAAGTCGCGCCTGGAGAAGTGGTTCGTGCTGAGTGTGCTCGGATACGACGCCGACCGCATGGTCGCATGCACGGTCGTCCACGAAGGAGAGGCTGGCGAAGTCAGCGGGCAGGCCCATGCACTCAGACAGCTCGCCCGACGGCACGGTGGCATGCGTGGTGGCGCAGAGAATGGCCAGCGTGGATACCAGCTGACGTTCGCGATTGCCTATATCCGCGACTTCATCATGCGGCACCACATGATTGCGGAGTCCTTCGAGACGTCGGTGGCATGGTCGCAGGCGCCTCAGCTTTGTGAGCAGGTCAAGGCCCGCGTGCGCCGTGCGCATGCTGCGCGAGGGCTGCCCGGGCTTCCCTTCGTCAGCTGCCGCGTCACGCAGGTCTATCCGACCGGCGTGTGCATCTATTTCTATCTGGCGATCTATGCGAAGGGCGTCGAAGATGCGCATGCCCTCTACGCCGAGCTTGAGCATGAGGCGCGAGAGGAAATCCTCGCCTGCGGCGGCTCGCTGTCCCACCATCACGGCATCGGCAAGCTGCGCGCCGGCTTCCTGGGTGTCACCTTGAGTCGTGCTGAAGTCGCACTGCGCCAGCAACTGTTCGACAGCCTCGATCCTCAAGCCATCTTCGGGTTGCGCAATCAGGGGCGCAGAGCGCCGGGGCCTTTGCCCTCTCCGTCGTCGACTGTCCAGCCTGCAGCCGAACCCTCCATCGCCCATGTCCGTTAAGTCCTTCCCGCCGCGCGCCCGGGCTGTGCTGCTGACCGGTGCAACCGGCTTTCTCGGTAAGGTTGTGCTCGCTGATCTCGTGCGTCACCGTGAGGTGCTCGGGCTGTCGGCCATCTATGTACTGATCCGGCCCAAGAAGGGGCGCACGGCAGCCGAGCGTTTCAACGAGCAACTGTTGACCTCGGAAGCGTTCCGCGAGTTCGAACCAGGTTGGCATCGGGATGTCGTCGCGGTGCCTGGTGACGTGGCCCGGCCTCTGTTGGGGCTGGAGGCCGATATGCTCGCGAGGCTGAAGCGCGAGCTGACTCACATCGTGCACTGCGCCGCGTCGGTGGACTTCAACCTGCCACTGAAAGAGGCCCTTCAGGCTAATGTCCGCAGCACGCTAGAGGTCCAGTCCCTCGCTGAGCAATGTCAGTCCTTGCCGCATCTGCTCAGCGTTTCCACCGCTTATGTGCAGCCGCATCGCGAGGGCGTGCTGCAGCAAACCCTGCAGCCGCTGCCTGAAGGCACGGGCGGTGCCGAGGCGTTGCTGGCTGCGATCGACGCCGGTCAGCTGGACGAGGCGCAGGCGTTGGCCTTGTGCGGACACCCGAACACCTACACCTTCACCAAGTGCCTCGCCGAACACTTGCTGCTTGCTCGCCGCGCCCGAGTGCCGGTCACGTTGCTGCGCCCCAGCATCATTTCGGTGGCCCAGCAGTTCCCGCATCCGGGCTGGATCGACAGCTCGGCTGCTCTGGCCGGTTTCGTGCTGTGCCTGGCAGCGGGCTACCTGCGCGTGGTCTCAGGTGATCGCCGCGCGCAGCTCGACGTGGTGCCTGTTGATCAGGTCGCATCCATGATCCGTCAGCATGCATTCGATGTCGCGCCAGAGGCGGGTTCAGCCATCGTGCACGCAGTCGCCGGCCGGCCTCGCAACTTGCCGCTGGACAGATTCGCCGAACTTGCCGTGGAGTACTTCAAGCGTCATCCGCAGCAGCGCTCCGTCCAGTTGAAAGCGTTTGACCGCCACACCCGATGGCGTGAATTGCAGCACTGGTGGTATCACCTGCTGCCGTTGCGGCTGGCCGGGCGGTGGGCCCGGCTCACGCGAAACCCGATCGTTGGTCGACAGGCCGCTCGGCTTGAAAAGGTGCTGGAGAGCGTGTTCCGCTCCTTTCAGTACTTCACGCACAGGACCTATCAATTTGAGCTGTCGCCACACGCTGCCTTTGACATGCCGCGTGACCAATATATCCGTCTCGTGTGCGAAGGCACCCGGCGGCACCTGCTTCACAAGCTGCAGCCTCAAGCTGCGCGAAGCGCTCCGGGAGGCGTGCCCGCCCATCGAGTGGCGAACAGCGTCAGCAGCAGCGACGACGCCAGCAGGTAGCCTGCAACGCTCGTCGATAGTGATGGCGCGGTGCGCGAGGACCCCGCCGCAAGAGCCGCGAGCACAGCGAAGGCTAGCAGTGTGGCCCAGCGTGGCATCCGGTTGTAGCGGGAGACCATCTCGGGCCGACCTTCATCCAATGCCAGCCGAGTGACGTGGTTCCGGTAACCCATCATGAATAGGCCGAACGCAGCGCCCAGTGCGACACTGGCCACGCCCTGCGTCCACCATGAGCCGACCGCTGCGGCGCCCGGCGAGCACAGACATGCCGCCGCCACCGCGAGGGTGGCCGGTGCGACACGCAGCCAGCCGATGCGTGGCTGCCAGCGGCGCCATTGGACGAGGCCGTTGCACAGCATGGCTGCTGCGTAGACCAGCGACACCAGCACCCAAGCCCGCTCCATGGCTTGCGGCTGAACCAGCAGGTCGCGCAGTAGAAATGGCGCTGCACTGGCCAGTACGCAGTAGTTGGCGTACACGACAACGCCGGCGGCCCAGAGCCTGCGCTCTGCCCAGGACATGGAGGCGCCGCTCGGGGGGCGAGCTCGCTGCTCGCCGCAAAGCTTGGCCGCCTGGCTGCGCAAACGAAGCTGCGTGTGCGCAGGAGACTGCGCAGCCTGCTGAACTGCCGGTGATTCAGTGGCGAGCAACCGCCATCCGCTCAAGGCCACTATCGAGGCCAGAGCCAGCATCAATAGTGCAGCGCCCCAGCCTCCCGGAGTGACCACGCTGAAGGCACACGGCGCGAGCAGCATGCCGACAAAGCGCAGTAGTGAGATACACAGATCATTGCTGACCCGTTCGTCAAAGCCTGCCTGCTCCACCGACCTTGCATCGAACTCCTGCATCAGCAAACTGGTGCTGAAGCACAGCACCCACATCAGCACGGCAAAGCCGGGAGCGCCGGACACTGCGTCGGTACCTGCCAGCAGTAGCGACGTGGCAAACACGGGCCAGCCGAGCCAGAGTGCGGCGCGCGTATTGGCTCCCGGTCCGAATTCGCTCCAGGACAGCCCCAGCAACGCGGCCACGGCGCCGCCGAGCAGCACAACGGAAGTCCACAGTGCTTCCTGTGGATGACGCCAGAAATGGTGCTGGGCAAACACCGTGATCGCCGCAGTGTTGGCGAACGAAAACGACAGGAAGCCAAGGTTGCGGGCCCAGCGCTGCCGGGATGCTGTCCAGCGGCGCCCCGCTGTCATGTGCGCGGCGCCTGGGTGCGTGGTGGGTCCACGTGGAAATCAAGTACGCGCATGTAGCAGTGCCAAAAGGGCGCTTCGTGGTACGGGAGTCCACGTGCTCGCACAAAGTCGCGAACGTAGGGGGCTGCGCGATGCAGATGATGGCGGGGCAGATGAGGGAAGAGGTGGTGCTCGAGCTGCTTTTCTAGTCCGCCGAAGACATAGTGTGTCCACCAGCCCCCGGCGTAGTTGCGAGTGGTTCGGGCCTGCAGGCTGGCCATATCGAGCTCGCGGGCCTGTTCTGGCGTGAAGGTCTCCAAGTCGTAGTGATTGCCTGCAAACGCCGAGTTCAAATAGATCATGCCCAGGTGCGTGTGCAGCAGGAACAGCAACACGCCCTGCCAGACCCCTGCCAGGCAGATGAAGCCCCCAAGCTGCAGCCCCAAGCCGATGATCACGGCCGTCAGCTCCGCCGCAAAGCGGTCTCGGTAGTGCCGATTGCAGTAGTAGCCATCGCGCAGCCCCATGAACAGTAGCGAGGCAGGCAGATAGATGCCGCGATAGCGGGTGAACAGGAACAGTCCCATCCAAGCCCGCCACCGCGAGCTGTACCGCCGCGTGGGATCCCAACGCTCGCGCTGGTCCCAGTCTTCGCCGAGCACATTGGTGCGGGCGTGATGACGGTTGTGCCCATGCCGCCAGCCGCTGGGAAATTCACCGAGCACGCCTGCGACGAGGGCGGCGAACCAGCGGTTGGCCTTGATGCCGGGCCAACTGCCGCCGTGCGCTGCGTCATGCATCAACCAGCCGTTGCGATAGAAAAGGAAGCTGCCGACGGCAAACATGGGTGCCGCAGCCCACGGCGCTCCGGCCCGCATCAGCTGGCGTGCCACGAGAAACGCCAGCACGCTGCCCAGCAGATTCGCGACCAGTTCGGCCACGGCACGCAGCGGCTTGCGCTCGAAGCAGCCAGCGGCTTCAAGCTGTGCGCGCAGCGCAGTCAGCGATGACGCGGCCGACTGGTCTGTCGGCGCTTGCGGGAAGGGTTGAATCCCCATTGTTATTTTTGGCATTCGTGCGAAATCGGGTCTGTGAAGTTCTATTGGGCTCTGTCTAGGCGGTCACCTGCATGAGCGCCCAGAACCAGGGCGCCACAAAAATCATGCTGTCGCAGCGATCCAGCACGCCGCCCTGTCCGGGAAGAACGGAGCCTGTGTCTTTGACGCCGATGTCGCGTTTCCAGCAGGAGACGAGCAGGTCTCCAATCAGCCCCAGGACGACCATGGAAAACGCCAGCAGCACGCAGGCCCAGGTGGGAAGAGCCAACAACGAAGGGCCAAGTGCCGCACCCAGTGCGGCACAGACGCCTGCCGCAAACGCCACGCCCTCCCAGGTCTTGCCAGGGCTGATGGACGGGGCCAGGGCATGGCGGCCCCAAAGCTTGCCGCCCACGTATTGCATGCCATCGGAGAAGATGATCAACACAAAGAAGAAGCAGCCCTGACCTGGCCCCCCGTAAGGCCGGCCGGCGGGGGCCTGCAACACCAGCAGGCAGACGAAAAGGAACAGCGTGAGGCACGCGTTGATAACTAGGATCAGACCTCCGACTCGTGCGAGGAACTGTGCCGGGCCCGCGGTCAGCATGTGCACCGGGGCGAGGAGAAGGCTGGTGTAGATCAAGCACAGGACAAGAGCCAACGGACCCTGACCTGCGGCCGCCAACGCATGCGCCACCACGCTCAGCAGTCCTGCGAGGACGCCGTGAAGGCGCCGGTGGGCGGTGGGCAGTGGCAACAGCCTCATGCCCTCGCGAAGCAGTGCCAGTGAGGTGAGCATGCACGTCACCCAGGTCAAGGCGGGCCCCAGAAGTACGGTCAGGGCCGCAATCAGGATGACGGGGAGCCAGGACTGCACGGCTTGCTGGACGCGGGGTTGGTTCCGAAGTGAAGGGTGCAGCCGTGTGACCGCGATAGCGGCGGTGATGGCGATCAGGCCACCGCCCACGAGGGTCCAGAGCGTGCCCGGCGCAGGCGAAAACCGCCAGATCGCTGAGAAGTTATTGATCAAGAGAGCGTCTGCCCGGAAAGAAAAACCCGGGATCATGCCCAAGGCCACGGATGCGCCGGCACAACTGACTCCGCTCGTTTGCTCGGGCTGCGCAATCTGACCGCAAACTGCATCTGGAGCCGCTATGGCGTGCTTCATACTTCGCGCCCGTCGAACGCGTGGAGCTCCATCCCATCCCGAGTGCTGACAGAGGCTCAACGACGTCGGCGTCCCATCACGAATTGAAGAGCCAAACTGCCGTCAGGTGCCGTCTGGCGGTGCTGTCGTACATGCCTTGCCCTCATGCCCAGCCTTGCTTTCTTGCCAAACCTTCTAACGCTGGGGTCGGTCGTCTCCGCAGTGATCGGCCTGTTGTCTCTGAGCCGGCCAGGCGGTGTGGCCGCAACCGCGGTGGCGATGCTTTGTCTGTCGGTCTGCCTGGTCTGCGATGTGCTGGATGGGAAGCTCGCCCGTAAGTTGGGGCTTTCTTCGCCGATGGGCGCGCAACTCGACAGCCTGGCAGACCTGCTGGCTTTCGGGGTTCTGCCGGCCTTTGCTGCGGCCCGGGCCATGCGGCCGACCTGGGAGCCTGACGCCCAGGTGTCACTCGTGACAGCCGCCTTCGTAGTGGCCGTCGTGGTGCGGCTCGCTCGTTATTCGGAGGTCGGCCTGATTCGCAATCGATTCGGTGAATGCTTTGTTGGCCTGCCCAGTTCCGTGGCCGCTATCGTGCTGATGGCGGCTTTGGTCGCACAGGAACAGCTGCATTGGCCTTCGGCCATGCTCGGGGCAGTCGCGTTGGTGCTGGCTCTGCTCATGAACATGCGATTTCCGTTTCCGAAGCGTGGGGTGGGTTTCTATCCTTGGGTGCTGCTTGTGCCCGTACTGCTGGCCATCGTCTGGTGGCCGGTCATGCGGGCTGGGTGACGCGTCGTTGAGTTGTCGCCCCATGCCCTTCGGCAAGCGACGGATGAAGTGCGCCGGAAATTCAGGTTAGGCGGCTCCAGGTGGCGGTGTCGTGGCACGGGTCGCTTCACGACCCGAAGGTGTAAGCCTTCAGCGATGCCTGCTTCATCGTGATCGAGAAACCCGGCGCTGCGGGCGGCATGTAGGCCGCGTCGCGGACCACGCAGGGGTCGACGAAATGCTCGTGCAGGTGGTCGACATACTCGATGACGCGGCCTTCACGGGTGCCGGCAATGCAGAGGTAGTCGATCATCGACAGGTGCTGCACGTACTCGCACAGCCCCACGCCGCCGGCGTGCGGGCACACGGGCAGGTCCAGCTTGGCGGCCATCAGCATGACGGCCAGGATTTCGTTAACGCCGCCCAGCCGGCAGCTGTCGATTTGCACCACGTCGATGGCGCCGCGCATCATGAATTGCTTGAACAGGATGCGGTTCTGGCACATCTCGCCTGTGGCGACCTTCATCGGCCGGACCGCCTCGCGGATGGCACGATGGCCCTCCACGTCGTCGGGGCTGGTCGGTTCCTCGATGAACCAGGGCCTTGCGAAGGCCAGATCCTTCAGCCAGTCGATGGCCACCGGCACGTCCCAGACCTGGTTCGCGTCGATCATCAGCTGGCGGTCCGGCCCCAGCACCTCCCGCGCAATTCGCAGCCGGCGGATGTCGTCGGCGCGGTCGCGGCCGACCTTCAGCTTGACGTGGTTGAAGCCGGCGTCCACGGCCTGCTGGCACAGCCGGCGCAGCTTGTCGTCCGGATAGCCCAGCCAGCCGGCCGACGTCGTGTAGCAGGGGTAGCCCTCGCGCTGCAGCGTGGCGATGCGCTCGGCCTTGCCCTCGGCGGCGCGAGTCAGCAGCGCCAGCGCTTCGTCGGGCGTGATGCAGTCGGTGATGTAGCGGAAGTCGATACAGCGCACCAGCTCCGCGGGGCTCATGTCGGCCACGAGCCGCCAGACGGGTTTGCCTTCGGCCTTGGCCCACAGGTCCCACACCGCGTTGACGACGGCGCCGGTGGCAAGGTGGATGGCGCCCTTGTCTGGACCGATCCAGCGCAGCTGGCTGTCCGATGTGACGTGCCGCCAGAATCGGCCCATGTCGGCGGCAATCCAGCCCAACTCCAGCCCCACGACGAGGTGGCGCATCGCCTCGATGGCGGCACAGCAGATCTCGTTGCCGCGGCCGATGGTGAACGTCAGGCCGTGGCCTTCGAGCCCAGGCGCGTCGGTCTCGAGGATGACGTAGGCGGCCGAGTAATCCGGGTCCGGGTTCATCGCGTCCGAGCCGTCGAGCAGCCGTGACGTGGGGAAGCGCACGTCCACCGTGCGCAGGCTGGTGATGCGCGCCATGGTCAGGCGGCGACGGTTTTCTGCGTCTGCACGCCCAGGCCCTGGATGCCGAGCTTCATCGTCTGGCCGGGTCGCAGGTAGACCGGCGGCTTCTGGCCCAGACCCACACCGGGCGGCGTGCCGGTTGAGATGACGTCGCCCGGCTGCAGGCTCATGAATCGGCTGAGGTAGCTGACGATCTGCGCGACGGTGAACACCATCGTGCGCGTGTTGCCGTTCTGGTAGCGGTGGCCGTCGACCTCCAGCCAGAGGTCCAGCTGCTGCGGGTCGGGCACCTCGTCGGCCGTCACCAACCAGGGGCCGAGGGGACCAAAGGTGTCGCAGCCCTTGCCCTTGTCCCACTGCGTGCCGCGCTCCAGTTGCCATTCGCGCTCAGACACGTCGTTGACGACGCAATAGCCCGCCACGTGGTTCATCGCCTCCGCTTCGCTGATGTAGCGCCCGCCCTGGCCGATGACGACGCCCAGCTCCACCTCCCAGTCAGTCTTGACCGAGCCGCGCGGGATCTGCACGTTGTCGTCGGGGCCGCAGATCGCGCTGGTCCATTTCGCGAAGACGACGGGCTCAGTGGGAACCGGCAGACCGGATTCCGCCGCGTGGTCGGCGTAATTGAGGCCGATGCAGATGAATTTGCCGACGCGACCGACGCAGGGCCCCAGACGCAGGTCCCGCTGAGGCACGCCCGAGACGAGCGGCAGCGTGGTCTCGTCGATGCCGCGCAGGCGGTCCAGCCCGGCGGGCGTGAGCACCTCGGTGGCGATGTCGCCGACATGCTGGGAGAGGTCGCGCACGCGGCCCAGGGCGTCGAGCAGCCCCGGGCGTTCCTGGCCGGGCGAGCCGTAGCGGAGGAGTTTCATTGGATCAGGGGTAAGGAGGGGGACGGGGGCGAACGCGACAGCGTGGTAGCGTTCAATGGTCTTACCAGTGTAGCAAGTTCGCCGCTGAACCCGTGTTTTGGTTAGGCCAATTGATAGGGCGCGTGACGTTACCTTCGCTCTTCGGACTGAAGGTTTGCACTCCATCTTGTCGATGGCGAAATCCGCATGTCCGCCACCATGGTAGCGTGAACAATGCTGCAGCCGTGGTGCCCTGCAGCAGTGCCGGCCGATCAGTTGGGCGCCGCGATGGACACATCGCACGACGCCGCGTCGCCGCCGCCTCGGGTCACCGCTCCAGCAACTCGGCGCCCCGTGCCTCCAGCCGCAGGCTGCCGGTCCAGCGCTTGCTGCTCAGCACGCTTTTGAACGTGCCGTCGATGGCGACCTCGACGGGCGTGGCGTGCGTGTTCACATAGAACACCCGGCCGTCTACCACCCGCGCAAACACGCCGTCAGGCGTGCTGGGGCCGGGCGCTATGCCGAGGTCGGCGCAGAGCCGGCGCAGCAGCGGCCGCATGATCGCGGGTTGGGCCGGCGTGGCGACGTAGACCGCGCGACCCTTGCCGAAGGCGTGGACGGTGATGGCCGGCGGTTGGCCGTCGAGGTCGGTGAAGCGTGCCAGGACCTCGGCGCCGGCTGGTTCCAGCAGCTCGTAGTGCTCGATCGTGCTCCGGATCTCCTCATCGCCCAGCTTCATCGTGCCGGCCACGTCGTAGAACTCATGGGTCTGCAGGCCGAAGACGTCAGTCAGGCCGCCCGGCAATGGCGTGGCGTGCCACTGGTTGTTGTCGTTCACCTTGGCCGACTGGGCAGTCATGACGACGGTCCCGCCGTCGGCGACGAACTTGCGCACGGCTTCGGTGGAAGCCTTGTCCAGCAGGTACATGCCAGGCAGCACGATGAGGCGGTAGCGGCTCAGGTCCTCGTAGGACAGCTTGATGATGGCGACGTCGATGTTGTCCTTGAGCAGCGGCTCGAACGCACCATGAGCCTGCTTTAGGTAGGACGTCTTCAGGTATTGGCGCGAGGTGTTGGACGGACCGTTGGCGCTGTGAGCGGCCGTGTTGTCGAAGGCATAGGCGATGGCCACCTTGGGCGCCACGTGGCGCGGAAAGCCGAGCTTCTCGAGCCGGGCGTAGTCCTTGGCGATCTGGGCCCACTCGTCCAGCTTCCACGAGGGGCGGTCGTCGTGGTCGAGCAGGCCCATCAGCACCTGCTCCTCGCCGCCGAGATGGCTGTTAAAGGTCCAGGCCAGCACGGCCTGGCCGCCCATCAGCAGCACGAAATTGGCCCACATGCGCGACCAGCCCTTGCTGCCATAGGCACCGCCCCCGCCCGCGGTGAACTCGTTGAACCAGGTAGGCGTGCTCATGCCGCCCTTGATGAGCGTCGCCTCCCAGGCGCCGCCCACCGGTTCACCGGCATAGAAGCCCATCGCGCCGAAGGTGGCGTGCTGGCGGTAGCTGCCCAGGTAGTCGAAGCCCTTGCGGCCCGACCAGTCCCAGTAGTTGGACAGTGCAGGCTTGTCAGGCGTGTTCCGGCGGCGCACGGCCTCGAGGTCATCCAGCGTCGCGACGGTCAGGTCGGACCAGAAGCGGCGCAGGTCCAGGTAGCGCTCGGCGGGCCCAGGGCCCTCGGCATAGGGCAGGCGCACCTCGTCCCAGGTGCCGATGCGGCGCGACCAGCGCTGCGTGGCCCAGGCCTTGTTCAGCGCCTCGGTGCTGCCGTAGCGCTTCTTCAACCAACCCACGAAGCGCTGGCGGTCGGCCTCGGCGTACGACATGAAGCCGTTGCCGATCTCGTTGTCATAGCCCACAGCCAGCAGCGCCGGATGCCGGGCGTAGCGCCGGGTCAGCGTGTCGGCCATGCGCGCGGCCAGGCGCCGGTAGTCGGGGTCGCCGATGTTGTCCATATAGCGCTCGGCCGGCGCCAGCCGCGTGCCAGCCTGGTTCGTGATGTCGACGCCCGGGTAGCGGTGGTGCAGCCACATCGGCGCAGGTAGGCCGGGAATGTCGAGGATGACCCGGATGCCGGCGGCGTGCATCTCGTCCATGACCGCGTCGAAGTGCCTGAAATCGAATCGACCCTCCGCAGGTTCAAAGTAGTCCCAGGCCAGGTCGCCCATGCGCACGACCTTGAAGCCGGACTGCTTCATCAGGCCGACATCGCGCTTGACTTGGTCCAGGCTGCGATCCACCGGCTGGTAGTTCACGCCGACGAAGAGCTGTCCGGCGCCGGGCCAGTCGGGCCGGCCTTCGGGACTTCGCGCACTCTGGGCCTGCACGCCACCCAGTGCCGATGCGACAAGTGTGCAGGCCAGCAAGACCTTCTTCATGGGATTCATTTGAAAACCTCGGTTCAAGGACGGCACGTGGTCGGCTCATCGGCCACGCGGCGCTGCTTCATGGCCCGAACAGCTTGTCAGTGATCGGGCTTGGCGAACACCCGAACTTCACTGAGTCGCGCCGGATGATCCGGCGTGACGGCCGGGAAGCGGATGCGCAGGAAGGCCGCCTTGTGACCGACATCGAACAGCGCGATCTCATGGTTCTGGCGGCGTTCCTTAACGTCAGCGACTTGGCGCCAGCCAAGCTGGTCGGTACTGATCTCCACGACGAAGTCCGGCCCCTGGTCGTCGGGCATCTGCACCGACAGCCAGTGCAGCGCATAGACGTTCTCCAGGTGGCCAATCCAGTACGCCTCGCCGGTTTGGGCGTCGGCTTGCCAGAAAGTCGCTGCATCGCCATCGTTGGCCAGCGGCGCCTCGTGGCCGGCTTGCGAACCGCTGCTGGCCGTGGGGCGGCTGGTTGTCACGTTGATGGGGTCGTCGGGAAGCGATTGGCGGTGGATCGCGGGGTAGGCGATGACCGGCCGGTCCGGTTCCAGCGGCGACCGGCCCGCGATGAAGCGGTCCGGCCCGGTGGTGGTGATCGTGATGCGCGCCGGCTTCAGTCCAGGCGACGTGGCCTCGACGACCGTCTCCCCGGCGAAGTAGGAGCGCAACGTGATGGCCGCCTGGCCATCGCGGATGGCCACCAGCGACTTGTTGCTGAAGCGGATGCTGCGGCCGGTCGGAAACTTGCCCGGGCCGCTGACGATGCTCAGCGTCACGTCCGGCGAGTTGCTAAGTGCGCGGCCGGCCGCGTCGTGCACGCTGACGACGAGATGGGCGTCGTCCAGCCCCTGGGTGCCGTGAAGGACGGTCTGGTGGGCCTGCAGCCGCAGTTGCGCCGGCGTGCCGTCCACCGGCCACACCGGCTCCGGCACGCCGCGGTAATGCGTGCGGTACCAGTGGTACTGGCGCTTGGGCAGGCGGAAGTAGTCGATGAAGCCCATGGACCCGAACTCGATGGACGCGATGGAGCCGTGGTCGAACGCGCACCACAGCGCTTCGCCGGAACGCCACGGGTAGCGCCACGAGAAGGGGCGGAGGCTGGCCTTCTGGTCCGGAGTCTCGGGCATCAGGCCGAAGCCGGGCTCGAACGCGCCCGGGCGGTCCACCATCGTGGAGCCGTATTCGGACACGACGGACGGCACGCCGGGATTCATGAACAGCGTCGCGCCGTCGCCGTTGTAGCCGGCCACGTCGCCCAGCTTGTCGATGCCCCCGCGCTGGGCGCCGCCTATGGCCACCGGCCGCGTCGGGTCCTGCGCGTGCATGAAGGCGACTTCGCGCTTGAGGAACTCGCGCATGGGTTCCATCGCTTCGCCGACGGTGAAGAACGGCTCGTTGCTGGCGCTCCAGATGACGACGGACGGCCGGTTGCGGTGGATGCGGATCATTTCAGCAGCCTGCTGCAGCACGCTGGCCTCGAACTCGGGGCGGTCAGCCGGGTCTGGCGGGTAGGCGCTGGACAGCCAGCTGCCGTCGGCGCCGAAGCCGCCGATGCCCCAGAACGGCGCTTCGGACCAGAACAGCAGGCCGATTTCGTCGGTGGCCTTCGTGAAGGCCGGCGAGTGCGGATAGTGCGAGCCGCGGATGAAGTTGAAGCCCGCGTCCTTGACCATCTGCACGTCGCGCCGCGCAGCGCCGTCGGTCACGCCGTCGCCCCAGCCGGCCTGGTCCTGGTGCACGTTGGCGCCGACCATGTAGTAGTGCCTGCCGTTCAGGAAGAAGCCCTGGTCGGCCGTGAACCTGAGGGTACGGATGCCGAACGGCGTCTCGAAGCGGTCCACCGGCCGGCCCTTCACGGACAGGTGGCTGACTAGCTTGTAGAGGTAGGGCGTCTCCGGCGACCACAAGCGCGGGCGGGCGATGCGCGGCAGCGTCTGGACGTCGATGGCGGCGCCACCGGCCGGGACCCAGCGTTCACTGCGCTGCTGCGCGACGCGCCTGCCGCTGGCGTCCAGCACCTCGGAGACCAGCGTCACGCTGACCGCCCGGGAGCGCGTGTTCTTCAGCTCGGTCTGCACGCGCACGGTGGCCTCGTCGTCGGACACCTGCGGCGTGGTGACGAAGGTGCCGTACCAGGCCACATGGACCGAGTCCGTCATCACCAGCCGCACGTTGCGGTAGATGCCGCCGGAAAACACATGCTCGCCCGCCCGCGGCGCCACGCGGGCGTTCCACTCGTTGTTGACGTGCACCGCCAGCAGGTTGGCACCGGACTTCACAAACGGCGTGATGTCGACGCTGAAGCCGGTGTAGCCGCCCACGTGGCGGCCGGCCTTGCGGCCGTTCACCCAGATGGCCGCGTCCTGGAAGACGCCGTCGAACTCCAGCGAGATGCGCCGTCCCATCGCACCCTTGGGCAGGTCCAGGGTCTTGCGATACCAGCCATGGCCCACATAGAAACCCGTGCCGAGGAAGTAGGGCTCGGAGAACGAGTGGGGCAGGTCGGCACGGGCCCAGGTCGAGGTGTCGTGCGCCGGCTCCTGAGCGCCGGCCGGGTCGCCGAGCGTGAAGATCCAGTCGCGGTTGAGCGGCTCGCTGCTACGCGGCGCCGCGGCGGCGATGGCGCCGAGAAGGCTGAGGCATATAGCCACGCCCAGACGTAGAAGGTGGATCATGGCGGTGCCCGTCAGCCGCTCAACGTGCCGGCGTGACGCGCACCATGACCACGCCATGCGAGGCGACCTTGGCGCCGTAGCTGCCGCTGACATTCTTCGCGACCTTCTTGCTCCACAGGTCCTTCACATCGGCCTTCTGCGTGGCGGGCAGGCCCAGGCGATCCCAGTTCAGTGTCATGTCGGCGGCAGCCTTGCCGCGATTGAACAGCACGGCCGCGAACTCGCCGGCCTGCAGCGGACGCACCCATACTTCAAGGTCGCCCTGGCGCAGTACGCGGCGGCCTTGCTTGCCCAGCGGGTCCTGGTCCACGGCGATGACGTCCTTGTTGGTCAGGATGCGCACGGTGTCCGCGTCCATCTTCGACATGTCGTTGCCGGCGATCAGCGGCGCAGCCAGCATCGCCCACAGCGAAAAGTGCGATTCGTACTCCGTCACTGTCATGCCGCCATTGCCGATCTCCAGCATGTCGGGGTCATTCCAGCCATTGGGGCCGGCCGCGGCGGCGCGTTCGACCTGCAGATCGAGGATGTTGGTCATGCCCATCGACCAGTCCTTCTGCCCTTCCCAGGCATCGTAGATGTCGCCGGTGGTGCGCCACAGGTGGCCCACGGTCGGCCCCCACCGCTCGGGATGGTCGGTGCCCCATTCGCAGATGGACAGCACGATGTCACGGCCCGATTCGCGTAGCGCCTTCGCCATGATGGTGTAGGCCGCCTCGGCGTTGCGGGGGCCGGTGTGGCACCAGTCGTACTTGAGGTAGTCCACTCCCCATCTGGCGTACTGGCGGGCGTCCTGGAACTCGTGGCCAGCGCTGCCGGGGCGGCCGCCGCAGGTCAGCGAGCCGGCGTCGGAGTAAAGGCCAAACTTCAGGCCCTTGCCGTGCACATAGTCGGCCAGCGCCTTGATGCCGCTCGGGAAGCGCTCGGGGTCGGCCTGGATATTGCCGTCGGCATCACGGCTCTTCTGCCAGCAGTCGTCGATGACGATGTACTGGTAGCCGGCGTCCCTCATGCCGGATTCGGCCATCGCGTCGGCCTGCTTGCGGATCAGGGCCTCGCTGACGTCGCACTTGAACTTGTTCCAGGAGTTCCAGCCCATCGGCGGCGTAGGCGCCAGGTCGGGCTTTGGCGTTTCGAGCTTGAGCGTCTCGTGGGCATGGGCGGGTGCGGCGGCAATGAGGCCGAGCAGCGCGAGCGCCTGCAAGGCGCGTCGGAACAGCGTGTGCATGGGATCCTTCGGGAAGAGGGAAGTTCGATGGGCTTAGCGGCCGTAGCGACGGCCGGCGGATTGCAGTGGCCAGTCGTCCGTGCGCAGCGGCGGCAGCGGTAGGCCTTCGCCGCCGACGACGTTGGCCTCGCTGGCGTTGTTGACCCACGCGTAGCGGGCAGCCACCGGGGCCGGTACGGCCGGGCTGCTCAGCACGATGCGGTCGCCGTCCAGGCGTGCCTGTGCCGGCGCCCACCGGCGGTCGGCGCCAGCGACGAAAAAGCCGCGCGCCGGTTCGCCGGCGCGGGCGGTGCGCAGGCCGCCGACCGTGGTGTCGAAACGCAGCTCGATCTCGCCGCCTCTGGCCTGATGGCCGGTCAGCCGCGGGCCCGTGGCAGGTGCGGCACGCAGGCCCAGCTCATGCATCGCGAGCGCGGCCAGACGCTGGCCGACGGTGCGCTTGTTGCGCGGATGGATGTCCGCCGTGTCGCCTACGTCGATGGCGGTGGCCATGCCGGTGTGCGGCAGGCTCAGCGCCGCGGCCTGGCTGGCGCGCAGCTCCGCCCAGCCGTTGCCGTCGGGCCGGTTCTCGGCCATGGGCATCCACGACGCCAGCTGCACGAAGAGGAAGGGCAGCCCGGGATCCGCGAATTGGCGGCGCCAGTCCTGGATGAGGCGCTTGAAGCCGTCGGCATAGGCCGCCGCACGTCCGGCGTTTTCCTCGCCCTGGTACCACAGCACGCCGCGCACCGACAGGCCTTGCAGCGGCGCGATCAGCCCGTTGTGGCCCAGCGCCGGCGCGTTGTTGGCCACGGGGCCGCCGGCGGCCACCAGCTTCTCCACGCGGGCGTGCCAGGCGCCCACGAGCGACACCGGGCCAGCGGCCGTGTCCAACCGCAGGTCGGCGCCGTTGCCGTGGATGCCACCACCGCCGCCCGTGTCGGTTACACGCACAGCGATCCAGTTGCTGCCCGCACGCAGCAGGCCGGCCGGCAGTGGGTAGTGGCGGGCCTGTTCCCAGCCGCATTGGCCGCCGACCTTCCGGCCATTGACCCACACCTCGTCGCAGTCATCGACCTTCGCCAGATGCAGCTGCGCCGCGCCGGCCACCTGGGCCGGCTGCAGCTCGATGCGCTTGCGCATCCAGACGACGCCATCCACGTCGGCCAGCCCTTGGCCCTCCCAGTTGCCAGGGGCCTCCAGCATGGGCCAGTCGGCGTCGATGTCGGCCGCGGCGGACCAGCCGGTGGCGTCCACGCCGTCGAGCGGCAGTCCCTTCTGCCAGGCAGCGACGCGGGGCAGCAGGCGTTGACCGAGGGCCGCGGTGAAGGCGGCGTTGTCGGTAGGCAGCGCACGCACCGCAGGCGCTAGGTCGGGGTCGCGCAGGGCGGCCTCGCGGCTCATCCAAGTCTCAAGCATTGAGCCGCCCCAGGCGGTGCCGATTAGACCGATGGGAATGCCCTGCACGGTCTGCATCTGCCGCGCGAAGTGGTAGCCGACGGCACTGAACTCGCCAACCCGGCCGGGCTCTGCCACCACCCAGGGGGCCGGCGCGATCTCGGCCTCGGGCGTGACGCTTGCACGCAGCGGCACACGCAGGTGGCGCAGTCGGGCGTTCTGCGGCGACGCCACTTCCTGTGGGCCGGTGTCGGTCTGCGCGAGCGGCCATTCCATGTTGGACTGCCCACCCAGCAGCCAGACGTCGCCGATGAGCACGTCGTTCAGCACGACGGTCTCGTCACCGCGCACGACGAGTCGGTGGGGGCCGCCGGCGGGCAGGGGGGCCAGCTGCACGCGCCAGCGGCCATCGGCGCCGACGTGGGCCGTGCCGCTGCGGCCACCGAGGTCGATGCCCAGCGTCTTGCCGGGCGTCGCCCGGCCCCAGATGTTCAGCGGGCGATCGCGTTGCAGCACCATGTGTTCGCCGAACACCTCGGCCAGATGCACCTCGGCCTGAGCGGTCGCGGCCAGCAGGGCCAGCAGCAAGGAGATAGGGGTCTTCATCGTCAGGGCTTCTTGGAAATGGGCTCGAAGTTCAGGGTCAACGCCTGGCCCCGGTAGGTGACGGTTCGGGTCGGCTCGTGCTGGCCGGGCGGCGCCATCAGTCGCACCTCCAGCGTCCGCCGCGACACCATGCCGGGGTAGCGGCCCTGGCGGGCACCGAACTTCAGCGTGCGGTGCGCGTCGTTCCAGTGCAGCGTGGTGGTGGCCCGTTCGCCCCGCTCATAGCGGTAGGTCTCGCCGTCGTCTTCATAGAGCGTGAAGCTGGAGTCGGCGCCTGGATAGATGCGGATCTCCCACGGCGCGTCGGGCTGCTGGCCGGTGTACTCCAGCACCGGGCCGAGCGGCACGATGGCGCCGGCCCGCACGAAGAGCGGGAACTCGTGCAGTGTGTATTCCCGCTGGACACTGCGGCCGCCGGTGTGGCGCTGGCCGGTCCAGAAATCGAACCAGTCGCAGCCGCCTGGCAGTAGCGTCGCCTGGCGCTGGTCGATGTGTCGCTGGGCTTCCGCGAGCTCGCGGCGCTGCGCCGGCGTGCGCCATGCCAGGCGCAGCAAGCGCCCACCTGCGGCCTGGAAGTAGTCGATGCGGACCTTGAGCACCTGGCCTTCGCGCAGGGTCATGACCTGGCCCTTGAAGCGTGCACCGCCGACGCTCCATTCGTCGACGACCTTCTGGCCGTCCAGCCACAGCCTGAAGCCATCGTCGCCCTCGACGCCGACTTCGTAGTCGCCGCTTTCCGGCACGGTGATCTCGCCGGTCCAGCGCGCGGAGAAGTTGTTGAGACCCGACAGGCCGGGCGGCACGCTGCCCAGCGGTGGATCGGGCCAGCGGTGGTCGACGAGGGGGGCGACGGTGCGGCTGGCGGGTTGGTCGAAGTTGATGCCGGCGAAGTACTCCAGCACCAGGCCATGCTGGCCGTCCGGCGTGCGCAGCTGCGCGGCGGGCACCGTCAGCGGCGGCGGCGCCTCGGGGTGGAACATTGCCCGCGTGATGGGCTGCACCAGGAAAGCGGGGCCGAACATGTACGTGTCGTCCACCTTGCGCAGAGCCGGCTGGTCGGGGAAGTCCATCGCCAGGCCCCGCATCATCGTGTAGCCCTCGTGCGTGCTGCGCCATGCCAGGCCGTACAGGTAGGGCAGCAGACGCATGCGCAGCTGAGCCGCGCCGAGCAGCGATGCGTAGACCTGCGGGTCCAGCGACTTGAACAGGTAGGGTTCGCGGTCGACCGAGGTGCCGTGGATACGATAGACGGGGTTGAAGACGGCGAACTGGTTCCAGCGCGCGTACATCTCGCGCCAGGCCGGGTTGTGCTGGCCGCCGCCGAAGTTGACGAAGAAGCCGCCGGTGTCTTGCGTCCAGTAGGGCTGGCCGGCCATCGCGACGTTCAGACCGCCGGCGATTTGCGCACGAAGCGTGGCCCAGGAGGCCGTCGTGTCGCCTGACCACGCCATGGCCGCATAGCGCTGCTGGCCGGCCCAGGCCGAGCGGGTCAGCGTCAGCACGCGCCTGTCCCTCGTGGCTCGCTGGCCCTCGTAGGCGCCCCGGGTCGTCACGAGGCTGTAGACGTTCAGGTAGCGCGTGAAGTCGCCCATCGCGTTGCGCCCAAGGCCCTTGATGTCGGCCTCGACCTCGCGCGGGTCATGGGCGGCACCGCCCACCTCCACCTCGGTGCCGTCCATCCAAAGCGCATCGACGCCGATGTCCAGCAGGCCCTTCTTGGCATGCTTGAAGTAGATGCGGCGACCCTCGGCGCTGAAGGCGTCGTAGATGCGCGCCTTCTTGGAGATCCAGTGCAGCGGTTCGAAGCGCAGGCCCTGGGCATCCAGCTCGTGGGCCAGTTCGGTTTCGTTGCCGACGCCGGGCCAGATGGACGCCATCAGCTTGACGTGCAGCTGGTCGTGCAGCTCGCGGGCCATGGCGGCGGGGGCGGGGAAGCGCTCGGCGTCCCAGACCATGCCGCTCCATTGGCCGTCCCATTCGGGCCCGTTCGGGCCGTTCTTCTCGCCGCCCCAGTACTGCCAGTCCTGCACGATGTAGTCGAGCGGGAAGTGCTCCGCGCGGAAGCGCCTCACAACGTCCAGCAGCTGCTGCTGCGTCTGGTAGCGCTCCTTGCTCATGAACAGACCGAAGGCGGCCTTGGGGAACATGGGCGCCGCGCCGGTCAAGCGGCGGTAGCCGGCAATGACGGTGTCCATGTCGGTGCCGGCGGTCAGGTAGTAGTCGGCGCCGGCGGGCGCGCTCTCGGCCGTGAAGGTGCAGCCTTCGGGTCGGTCGCTGAAGCCCATCTTGGAGTACACGTCCCACAGCAGCCCCCAGCGCCGCGTTGACACCATGAAGGGCACGACGATGCCGATGTTCGTCTGCACCAGGCGCACGTCGCAACCACGGTAGTCCATGTAGGGCTCGTCGTACTGCCCGAGCCCATACAGCGATTCGTCGGGCGTCAGCGCGAAGGTCTGCGTCAGCGCGTAGCTCGGGCTGCCGGCGATCTCAACGCGCTGCAGCTCGGTGGGCGACGTGGTGCGCTCGCGCGTCAGCAGGCGGCCATCGGCTGCGAAGAAGGTCAGCGCACCGCTAAGCTTGTCCACCGTCACGCGTAGGCCGGCGCCGGTCAACGCCAGCTGGTCGCCGGTGTCCATCACGTCGAAGGCCGGTGGCTGCGGACGGGCCACGACGACGATGCTGGGCTGCGTGGTGTAGCACTGGCCCAGGTGGGCAGCCACGCGTACTAAGCCAGGGCCGTAGAGCAGCACACTCTTGGTCAGCCCGCCGATGCGGAACTGCAGCCCCTCGGCGACTCGCCGCCAGGCAAAGCCATCGGGCGACCCGTGCAGCGGCAGCGCCCGCAACTGCCCGGCGGCATCCAGTGCCGACGGGCGGGAAGCGGCGCTGGCCGGAAGCGCCAGCGCGCCCGCCGAGGCGCATGCCGCCAGGCCGAAGAGGTCACGGCGTTTCATTCACGAGTCACCATGGTCATCGCGACGGAGCGCGTTGCGGTCATGCGGGCTCAATTGCTATACAGGAGGCCGCGGCCGGTACCGCTGACGTAGAGGCGCCCGTACACGCCCTGGTCGGCCGCCATGACGCCGATGCCGCCGAACTGGTGTGTGTCGTCGTTGAAGCGCGCCCAGCTGGCGCCGCCGTCGTCGGAGCGGTAGACACCCCACGTGCCGTTGATGACCCCGACGACGTAGACGGCCGCCGAGTAGGTGGACCCGGCCTTGGCCTTGCCCAGCGCGATGACGCTGGCGCCGGACGCGTCGTTGGCCGTCGCAAAGTTGGGCAGCTTCTTCCAGGTCGCGCCGGAGTCCGTCGAGTGGTAGACGGTGTTGCCGTCGGCCACCCAGACATCGCCCTCCGCATTCGGGTTCACTGCGATCGAAGTGGCCCACCAGGAGTCAGGGGCCATCCTGGCCGACACGGAGCCCTGGCTGAGCGTGAAGGTGTGGCCACCGTCCGTCGAGACATAAACCTTGCCCTGCAAGTTGCTCCACGTCGCGCCGCCCGAGTCGAAGGCGTAGACCTTGTTCGGGTTCTGACGGTCCGCGGCCAGGCGGTATCCGCGGTTGAAGCCGTTGCCGACGACGGTCAGTGCCGGCAGGTTGGTGGCGACCCAGCTCACACCGTTGTTGGTGGTGTAGTAGGGCACCGCGTTGGGCGGCGCCCAGATCGCGTTGTTGCGCGACGTGACGGTGATGCCGCCCTCGGCGCTGCCGCTGGTCGTCGCGCCGGCCGGCAGGCTGGCGAAGTCGGTCCAGGTCTTGCCGCCATCGCCCGACCAGTAGCCACGCACGGTTCCGCTGGCGTTAACGACACCGATGCCGGCCATATAAAGCGGGTCGCTCCACGCCATGTCAGCCGAGTTGCCGTTGCTCCATCCCAGCCCGGGGCCGTAGGTCGGCGCCGCCGTCAGGTCGGTCTGGACCCAGGTGCCCACATCGCCCGCGCTGTTGATGAACCGGTACGGCGCGCTGGCGGGCGGCGTGACCAGCGCCAGCGTAGCGGTTTCCTCCAGCCCCTTGACGGTGTGGCTCCATCCGGGCGTGGCCGCCGAGGCGTTGCGGGTCTCGACGATGCCGCCGCCATGCACGTGCAGGATGTGGTCGCGGTCCGACGGGTCGATCTCGACATCGTCGACCCAGCCCGAGGTGACGTCGCCCGGCATCGTCGCCTCGATCTCGCGCCAGGTCGCGCCAGCGTCGTCGGACAGCTGCACGATCTGCTGTCCGTTCCAGTTGCCCCAGGAGTTGCTCACGCCCAGCGCGATGCGCGTGCTGCTGCCTCTGCCTGAGACCGACACGCCGCCAAGGCCGAAGTTCGTCCCCGCGGTCGGGTCTTCGCTCTTGAGAAGCGTCCAGCTGCTGCCGTCGAACCTGTACAGCCGGCCCGGGCCACCCGCGCCCGGCCCCTTGTCCTTCGTGAACACGATGTAGAACATGCCGTCCGCAGCGCGCACCATGTGCGGAATCTGCATGCCGGTGACCGGGGTGGCGACCGGGGCCCATGAGGTGCCGCCGTCGGTGGACCTGTAAAGGCTGGAGCTCAAGCCCGCCGCGCTGACGTAGTCCGGCGCGATGGCAGCGTAGATTGTTTGTGTGGCGGTGCCGCTGCCCTGGGTGCCGGTGTCGTAGACGACCACGCCAATGCCCACGCCGCTGCCGCCCGCCGCCTGCACTTGGTCCGCCGTCATCGTGACGGACGACAGCGACGTGACCTGGGTCCACGTCCTTCCGGCGTCGGTGCTTTTCCACAGGCCGGCCTGGCGCGAGCCAAAGAGCAGGTTCGACGGCTTGTTGGGGTCGACCACCAGACGCTCGCCGATGGCGCGCCCGGGGTTATTGCCGCCCAGGGCGAAGGGCAGTGGGACGTGCGTCCAATGGTCGCCGCGGTCGTTGGAGATGTAGAGGCGCCCGTTGCCTTCGAAGGTGTACATGCCAGTGGCCATGTAGACGAGCTGGTCGTCGTTTGGATCGAGGGCAATGCTCTCCACGCCGTGGAACCTGCCTTCGCCGCCGCCGAATCCCGCGCCGTCGGTGACGGGTGTCCAGGACGACGTTGCCGGGCTCCAGCGGTAGGCACCGCCAATGTCGGTGCGGGCGTAAAGCAGGTTAGGCGTCGTCGGGTGATAGATGAGGCCGGTGACATAGCCGCCGCCGCCGAACTTGACGCTCGTCCAGCTCGCGGCAGGGGCAGCAGTCCCGCTACCGCCGTCAGGCGGGGGAGGTGGTGGCGGGGGAGGAGGGGGAGGGGGGGGAGGAGGAGGGGGAGGAGGTGTCGTGCCGCCATCGGACACCGGCGGAGGTGGCGGCGTGGTGCCACCGCCTCCGCCGCAGCCTGCCACGAGCGTTGCGGCGACGAGAGAAAGAACGGTGAGTTGCCTGCTGTAGTGCATCTGGAGATGTTTCATGGAAGGGAGTCCTGGTGTTCTCGTCGGGTCAGGGGGACGGGAGCGGCTCGAGCACCACGGCGGCACCGCCGGCCATGGCCAGCGTCAACGTCAGCCGGTCCCGGGCTGTCACGACGTGTTCCGTGCGGCGCACCTCGCGCACGACCTCGCCGTCCTGCCAGATCGTGGCGCGCCACCGGCCCGGCGGCAGGAAGGCCAGCGGCACCTGCTGCGTGCGCGCCTCCTCGGCCGTCATCGCGCCGATGTACCAGGTCTTGCCGCTGCGGCGGGCCAGCACGATGTCGCGCCCCGGCTCGCCGCTGATGAAGCGGGTCTCGTCCCACGCGGTCGGCACGCGCTTGATGAAGTCGAATCCCGTCTCGCCGCGGTAGTTGGACGGGTCGTCGGACACCATCTGCAGCGGACTGTCGTAGACGACGTACATCGCCAGCGCCTGGCCACGCGTCGTCTGCGTCTGCGGCATGACGGCGCGTACCTCGAAGGTCTGCGGCGTCGCGTTGCGGAAGCCCCCGGGCGTGTAGTCCATCGGCCCGGTCAGCATGCGCGTGTACGGCAGCATCAGGTTGTGCCGCGGCGTGACGCGTCGGTCCATCTTGTTCCACTCGGCGCCCAGCACGCCTTCTTGCGTGATGAAGTTCGGATAGGTGCGCTGCAGGCCGGCGGGCACGTAAGCGCCGTGCAGGTCCAGCAGCAGGTGGCGCCTGGCGGTGGCCTCGGCCACGCGCTGGTAGAAGGCCACCATGTCCTGGTCGTCGCGGTTCATGAAGTCGAC
>NZ_JAJTWU010000029.1 GCF_021353265.1 Pelomonas cellulosilytica | reverse complement strand
TAGTCAGACCTGCAAAATTCATTTCCACGCGACTCGCTGACGGGACGGCCCCGGCGAGCAGCGCGCGGTCATGACGTGTGGAGCAGCGGCTGACGCGATAGGTCGGCATTGGCACCCAAGACGCTGCTGAGCCCCGCCATCGCCGCTGCCACAGAGGTCGTCCATACGGCGATCAAGGCCAAGTAAACGTGCTTCAGGCCGCCAGCCTGCAGCTGACGCCGCAGCGCCCGCAGCAACCAGCGGATATTGAAGCCGGCCGCACACAGCACCGCGTGCAGCGCGTCGCCCTCGCTGCCCTTGAGCCAGCACTTGTCCATCCGGTGGTCGTGCTTGGTGTGGCCGATGGTGGGCTCGATGGCCTGCCGGCGCTTGAGCCAGCGCCTTTGCTGCGCATTCAAGGACTTGTACTTGCCCCGATGGATCAACTCCACCGGAGCGATGTCGGCGTCGACACCGCGGTAACCCACGTCGACGACGGCGGTCATGGGCTTGACGCCGAGATCCTGCAGCAAGGTGCTGGTCTGCTCGAGCTGCTGCGCCAGTGTGTGACCATCGAAGGTGTTGCCGGGGAAGCTGCGAGCGCCCACGATGAGGCCGCTCTTGTGTGCGACAGCCAGGCTGACCTTCACACCGAACTCGTAGGGCCGGCGCGCTTTCCCTTTGGAGATGCACTCGACCTCGGGCGCGTGCAGGGCGTAGAGCTTGTTCTTGTCGTGAGTCCGCTGGCTGCGGATGCGCTCAGCACGCGCCAGCCAGGGCTTGAGCTGATCTTGCGCGGCCTGCGCCAGCGTCGTCATCTTGCGCTGCACCTCGCGCAGCAGCACGCCCAGGATCGTGCGCTGGCGGCGCACCACCTGGCGTAGACGTTTGAACTGCTTGGCATGGGCATAGCCGCCAGCACGACGCCGCAAGCTCTGGCCCTCGCGCTCGTGGGTCATCTTGAGCTTCAGGCCTGCTCGCTTGGCCAGGCGCACGATCTTGGCCCGCGCAACCTCCAGCAACCGGCTGTCTGTCGGGTGGGCGATGGCCTTCTCCTGCACGGTGGTGTCGACCGTCACGCGCTCCAACTCGACGGGCTTGACCGCCTTCATCGCGACCGCCGCTTCGATGGTGGTCTTGAGCAATTGCTCCACGCCGGCTTCGCCCAGCACGCGGCGGAAGCGCCCGAGCTGCGTGGCGTCGCAGGGCAGCTTGCTCTGGTAGTACTCCATGCCGCTGAAGAGCTGCCAGACGACATTCTCCGACCAGCGCTCGACCACGGATTCGTCGCTCTCGTTGAACGCGTGCTTGAGGTACAGCAGCGAGACCATCAGCCGGATCGGCAGGCGCGGCCGACCGGCGCGGCTCACGCCGCCGGCGGCCACCACCAGCGTGGGGCCAAACATGTCGGCGTCCTCGCGGGACTTGCCCATGCGGGCCTTGCGGGCGAACAGCGGGGCAAGCGACGCCTCAATCTGAGACCAGGGCATGCGCCGACCGAGAACCGCAAGCGGATGGCGGGGATCCACCATGCCATCCAGCCGTGCGCGGAAGAAGTCATCGGTCGCCATTGCCTGCCCTCCAGAACTCCCAGAAATCAATAGTCATTGAATTTGATTCTGGGAGTTCTGACCATCGGCATTCACCCCGCATCACCAGTGTTCATGCGGGTTGTGAGCGTTTTGCAGGGCCGAC
>NZ_JAJTWU010000028.1 GCF_021353265.1 Pelomonas cellulosilytica | reverse complement strand
ATCGGCATAGGGGGCCTCCAACGAAGGAGGCACCCCTGCCACACCACCTGGCATGCGGGTCCGCACCAGGCGGTTCGAGAGTTTGAGGTCATGAGAGGCGGGGCAGGCCCAGTTGGTCGAACCAAGCAAGGGTGAGCACGCTGTTGAGTCCTGTCGTGCTGTTGCGCCACCAGCGCCGGCTGTTAGCCGCCACTCGGTGAGCAACATCGGCCCGAGCGCCCATCGACAGCAGTTCGCGGTACATGGTTGTTCCGCGTTTCCACTGCTTGAGCTGTAGGGCTCGGAGTCGATGGCGCAGCCATTCGTCCAGCCCGCGCCAGACTCTGGGCGTTTGCGCCATGCGGAAGTAGCCCTTCCAGCCCAGCAGGTAGGGCCGCAACCCTTGCACCACCTGTTCCATGCTGCGCCCGCCTGAGCGCCGTGTGAGTTGCCGGATGCGGGCCTTGAAGTCGTTCTGGGCCTTAGCGGCTACCGCACACTTCACCTCCCGCCCCTTGCCCACCCACAGCTCATAGCCCAGGAACTTGCGCCTGAAGGCGCTGCCCACGGCACTTTTGGCTTCATTGATCTGAAGCTTCAACTTGCCGTACAGCCTCCTGAGCCACGCCATCACCCGCTCGCCGGCCTTCATGCTGCTGACGTAGACATTGGCATCGTCGGCATACCTCGCGAAGCTGTAGCCCCGCGCCTCCAGCGCCTTGTCCACGTCGTCGAGCAGCACGTTGGCCAGTAGCGGGCTCAGCGGCCCGCCTTGCGGCGTGCCCTGCTGCCGCTCCATCTTCACCCCGCCTTCCATGATCCCGGCGTTCAGATACGCACGGATCAGCCGTAGAACCGACTGGTCCGAGATGCGTCTCCTGAGCCGATCAACAAGGATGTCATGGTTGCACCGGTCAAAGAATTTGGCCAGATCCACGTCTACAACCACGCGCTTGCCAGACTGGACATAAGCTCGGGCGGCTTTCACCGCGTCGTGCGCACTCCGACCCGGCCTGAACCCGTGGCTGTGTTCGCTGAAGGTGGGGTCGATCAGCGGTTGCAGCACCTGCAGCAGTGCTTGCTGGATCAACCGGTCCGTCACCGTCGGGATGCCCAGCTCGCGCTGGCTCCCATCCGGCTTGGGGATCATCACCCTGCGTACCGGCATGGGCCGGTATGTCCCCGTCAGCAACTCTCGGCAGATCTGCGGCCACGTCGTTTGCAGCAGACGCTGGGTTTGCTCGATGTCGAGCCTGTCCACGCCCGCCGCGCCCTTGTTGGCCTTGACCCGCTTCCAAGCTGCCTGCAGGTTCTCTCTCGTCAGCGCCGCCGCCAGCAGGAGACCAGCCCCCGCCTTTTGCTTTGCTGACCCTGTGCCCTGGTGTTCCTGGGACGGGCCGCAGGCTTCGTCGCTGACAGGCTGACGCGCGGCTTCACCGCCCGCTTCCCCTGCCCACCCGGATCGCTCCGGCATCTGACGCATGGCCTTTGACATTCCCAGGTCCTCGGTCACTTGCTCTCGTTCGGTCCTTCGCCTCTCGCTGGTGGCCTCGGCGGCCCCGCTACCCGGCTACTACGACCTCGGCTGACTTCCCGCTCCGACATGGCCGTCGCCCTTTCAGGCACAAGGCGGGATCTCCTCAGGTAAGACCGCACTCCTTCGCTACACAGCCGCCGGATCTACACCGCTTCGCCTTGATCACGAGAGCTTTGCGGCTTTTTGCCCGCTCGCCCTGCTCGGCAGTGCCTTCTATCCGGTTCTTGTTCATCGGCTCGCAGCTTCGCTCCACGCTTCCTTCCCACACCCGGTCACCCTCATGCAGTTGCGCTTCGCTTCGTTCGCTGTGATCAACTTACGACGGGACTTGCACCCGCGAGAAGTGCGCTCATGCTGAGCGCACAAA
>NZ_JAJTWU010000027.1 GCF_021353265.1 Pelomonas cellulosilytica | reverse complement strand
GCGTCACGAAGCAAAGGCTCAGCTGAACCCCGCGGGGCGAGGAGGAGCTGCTGCATGCTGCGCATGTCCAACGGGTGAGAGTCCCGTCCCGGTAGGCGTCGGTGCGCCGGGTAGCAGACCCCAGGTCGCTGAGGGAGACCTCGTGGCCCGAGCGGGGTGTCAGAAGCCCGTGAGGCGGCGAGAGCCGTGCAGCGGGGAGCAAGCACGCGGGCCGCAACATGAAGTGAAGCCTGCAGCCTCGTCAGATTTACAACCCGCAGGTCGAACCGCTCATCTCACGGTGAAGACAACATCACTGGCGCAAGAACCGAAGCGCGCCGGGGACTGCGGCGGGGTATGGGGCGCAGCACGCGTGCAAGGACAGGTGCGGAACGTGAGAGACCCGTCTGCGCAGCCCTTGTCGGGGCAAGCGCGCTCATATAAGCCCAAGGCGAAGTTGAGGCGTGCGCAGCGGGAGTCCGAGGGGATCGTAGTACTGGACGATGGCGCGCAAGCGCCGTCGACGAAGGCCGTGTGGCATAACGCGGTCGGAGGGAAGGGTCCCTGCGGTGGTCATGCTGATGGAGCGGGTAAGCGCGAGGGAATGGCCGGCGAGACCGGACCTAACGACCCCGTCGACCTTGAGTCGAGCGACAAAGTGCGACAACTGCAAAGGCAGCTCTGGGCCGCAGCCAAGCGGGCGCCGGGAAGGCGCTTCCATGCGTTGTACGACCAGATGTGCAGGGATGACATCCTGCACGAGGCGTGGAAGCGCGTGCGCCGCAACAAGGGCGCAGCGGGCGCTGATCGGGTGACGATTGGCGAAGTCGAGCAGTATGGCATCCGGCGCTTCTTAGAAGAGCTGGCACAAGTACTGCGTGCAGGCGAGTACGGGGCGCAGGTCGTGCGGCGCACCTACATACCCAAGGCGGACGGAAGAAAGAGGCCACTGGGCATTCCTACGGTGCGAGACCGGGTGGTGCAGATGGCGGCCAAGCTGGTGCTGGAGCCGATCTTCGAGGCGGACTTCAAGCCGTGCTCGTATGGGTTCCGACCGGGACGCAGTGCAACGATGGCGCTGGAAGAGCTCAGGACGCTGGGCGCACAAGGTGCGGATCATGTGCTGGACGCCGACATCGAGAACTACTTCGGCAACATCGAACACGACAAACTGCTGGTGCTGGTTGGCCAGCGGGTGAGTGACCGGCGGATGCTCAAGCTGGTGAGGCAGTGGCTGCAGGCGGGCGTGATGGAGGATGGCGTGGTGAGCCACCCGGTGGCGGGAACGCCGCAGGGCGGCGTGATCTCACCGTTGCTGTCTAACATCTACCTGCATGTGCTGGACCGGGTGTGGGCGCTTCATGGCGCTCATCTCGGGACGTTGGTGAGGTACGCGGACGACTTCGTGGTCATGTGCAAAAGCACGTGGGCGTGTGAGGAGGCGCAAGGCCGCATCGAGCACGTATTGGGTCGACTGGGGTTGAAGCTGCACCCCGACAAGACGAAGCGCGTGGACTTGACGCAGGGTGCACAGGGGTTTGACTTCCTGGGCTGCCACTTGCACAAGCGCATGAGCGGACGCTTGTGGGAGCAGAAGAGACTCAAGCGGTACTACCTGCAACGCTGGCCGAGCCGCAATTCGATGAACCGTGTGCGAGCGCGGGTGCGGGAGCTGACCCCGAGAGCGTGGTGCCACCGGGATGTGCGAAGCGTGATTGCCGAGCTCAATCCGGTGCTGCGTGGTTGGGGGCAATACTTCCGAACCGGTAATGCGGCCGACCGATTCGGCGACGTGGATGGCTATGTCGTGCAGCGACTGCGCAAGTTGCGTATCGCGCGGGCGGGCCGTCACTTGCGCGCGGGTCAAACCCAACGTTGGGATCGCGACTACTTCGAAAGCCTTGGACTGCATCGCCTGCGCGGAACGATCCGCTACCCGGGCAACGCTCCTGTCAAAGGGAGATCCGCGTAATGCTGCGAGCCGACGGACCACTGGTAAGCCGTGTGCGGGAAATCCGCACGCACGGTTTGAACGGGG
>NZ_JAJTWU010000026.1 GCF_021353265.1 Pelomonas cellulosilytica | reverse complement strand
CCGTAAGCGTCGCCTCACCACCCTCTTGACCTAGACGTCGAGGACGTGGCGCAGCAGTTCGAAGCCGACGCGCCAGTTGCGGCCGTCCATGGCTTGCAAGGTCGCGGTGCGACGGTTGACGCGGGTGACGATGCCAACCAGAGCCGTACCCTTGGCGTCGTCGAAGGTGACCTTGTCGCCAACCTTGAAGATTGTGTTGGCCGTCTGCGCCGCTGGCTCCGGCGGCGGCTCGTAGGCCTGCATTCCGGGTTCAGTCGTGAGGCTGTCGATCGCAACGTACGGAATCTTCCAGGTCCGGCGCACGTCTTCTTCGAGCACGGTTGCCTGCTTGTCGTGCCGCGCGATGAGCTTGCCGTGCCGGACCTGCCCGGTGCGATGGTCGATGAACTGCACGGCTTGGCCCAGGTGCAGCTTCATGCGCGCCGCCATCTCGCGCTTGGGGTCGTCCAGCAGCACATCGATGAGCGCGCGCATCTGGTACAGCTGCATGCTCGGCGCGTCTTGCAGTGCCTCGACCATGCGCGAGGCGATGTCGTCTTCAGCCATGGATGGATGTTGCCAGGGCCGCAGCCCGTTGGACTTCAGGCTGCGCGCGGGACGGCTTGCTGCGCGGCAATCGACCACGGCAGCAGTTCGTCGATCCGGTTCACCGGATGGTCGGCAATGCGCTGCAGCACTTCGCGCAGATAGGCCTCGGGGTCGAGCCCGTTGAGCTTGGCCGTCTCGATCAAGCTGTACATCGACGCCGCGCGTTCGCCACCCGCGTTCGAACCCATGAACAGGTAGTTGCCGCGCCCGAGCGCCACACCGCGCAGCGCGCGCTCGGCGGCCGAGTTGTCGATCTCGATGCGGCCGTCGTCCACATAGCGCGTCAACGCCTTCCAGCGCGCCAGGCTGTAGCGGGCGGCCTTGGCCAACTCCGACTTCGTCGACACCTGGGTCAGCACACCCTGCAGCCAGAGCTGGAGCTTCTCCAGCAAGGGGCCGGCTCGCGCCTGGCGCTGCTGGCGTCGCACCTCCGGTGGGCGACCTCGGATGTCGGCTTCGACGGCATACAGCCCCTGGATGTGGCGCAGCGCCTGCGCCGCCAGTCCGGTGTCGTCGCGATGCTGTTCGTACAGGTCCCACCACGGTCGTCGTGCGTGAGCCCAGCAGGCCGCTTCGACCACGTGGCCACCGTCGTAGAGGGCGTTCCAGCCGCCGTAGGCATCGGCCTGCAGGATGCCGCGGAAGTCGCGCAGATGGCGCTGTGGGTGCTCGCCCTTGCGGTCGGCCGAGTAGCGGAACCAGACGGCGGGTGGCGCGCTGTCGCCTGAGGGCCGATCGTCGCGCACGTAGACCCACAGTCTGCCGGTGCGGGTCTTGCCTTCGCCTGGCGCCAGCACCTTGACCGGCGTGTCGTCGGCATGAACCTTGGCCGCGTGCAGGACATGTCGGCCCAGCGCCGCAAGCAGGGGGTCGAACAAGGTGTGAACCTGCTCCACCCAGCCGGCCATCGTGCTGGGGTCGATCTCGACGCCTTCGCGGGCATAGACACGGCTCTGGCGGTGCAGCGGTGAGTGATCGCAATACTTGGACACCGCCACGTGGGCCAGCAGCGCAGGCCCTGCAAGGCCTCGCGCGATCGGCCGGCTCGGCGCGCTGGCCTGGAAGATGGCCTCGCACTTCGTGCACGCCAGCTTGGGCCTGACGGTGCGGATGACCTTGAAGCGAGCCGGTACGTACTCCAGGTGCTCCGAGACGTCGGCGCCAATGCTGCGCAGCCGGCCACCGCAAGCGGTGCAGCCGCAGGACTGGCCAGCGGCGTCGCGATGCGCTTCAGTGGTGACGGGGCGAACCTCGCGCTGTTCGCGAGGCAGGTGCGCCGGCAGGCTGCGGTCGACGCTGCCGGCATTGGCGGCCGGCGTGGTGGGCTTGCGTACGGGCAGTTGCTCCAACGCCACCGGCTCAATGAGGCTGGCCTGCAGGTCGAACCGCTCGCTGGAGACGCCGAACTGCGCGCGCGCGCGGCGTGCCAGTTGCAGCTTGAGCTTGTCGACCATCAGCTTGAGCCGCTGCACCTCGCTGGCGCTGACGCGCAGTTGCTGCTTGAGCAGTTGCGCGTCGTCGGGCAGTTGGCTGATCGGGTCGATGTCCTGCGGCACGAACCTCAGTGTGCGACGAGCTCAGCGAGAGCGCATCGGGATCACTCCCGAGGAGACACCCCCTATGCAGCCAATTGAGGTGAGCTCGTGCGCATCGGCATGCGCCAGTCAATGCCTTCCAGCAGCATCGAGAGCTGTGCGGCGGACAGTGCAACGCGGCCGTCAACGGCTTGAGGCCAGACGAAGCGACCGCGCTCCAGTCGCTTGGCCAGCAGCATCAGTCCTTGGCCGTCGAACCACAGTACCTTGATGATGTCACCGCGCCGGCCACGGAAGACAAACACGTGGCCGTCGAACGGGTTCGACGCCAGGGCTGTCTGCACCACGGCGGCCAGGCCGTCGAAGCCCTTCCTCATGTCGGTGTGACCGGCGACGAGCCACACGCGCGTGCCCGATGGCAGGCCGATCATGCGAGGCTGCGCAACGCAGAGAGCAGCGCGACAAGACTGTCCTGGTCGACGGCGCCACGCAGCCGCAGCCGTGCACCGGCGAAGTCGAGTTCGATGCTGCCGGCGCTGGGAATGGTGCGGGTCGTGCTCGTGGGCACGGGAGGTGCCGACGCCGCCGCCGCGTCGTTGGGCGTGGGTGAGGCGAGCGTGATGGGTAGCAGCTGCGGCGCCGACGCTTGCGCAGGTCCTGAGCCAGAGGCCTCGACAGCGCGATGTTCACGGCGCCACTTGAACACCAGGTTGGCGTTGATGCCGTGAGCCATCGCGATGCTGGAGACCGAAGCACCGGGCAGCAGGCATTGCCGCACCAGCTCGCGCTTGAGCTCGGGGCTGTGGTCGCGCCTGCGGCGCTTGGGGGGTGTGTCTTGATCGGCCATGGTGTGCGTTAGCGATGCCTGATGCACACCATCTCGGCGCGCGCAGGATCAGCCGATCTTGCTCACGACACCACCGCCACGGTAGAGGGCCGTGAGGCCACGCTTAC
>NZ_JAJTWU010000025.1 GCF_021353265.1 Pelomonas cellulosilytica | reverse complement strand
GTGGGCGCAGGGCCTGGGACCACGCCCGCGTCATCGCCGCGGCTCGTGTCAGCCAGTTCCACCGGCACGAAGCGCATCGCCGGCAACGACGCTGGCGCGGCAGCGCCCAGCGACATCGCCGGCTGGCCTGCGCCGGACTGCGTCAGGCCCGCGCGCTTCAGGCCTCGGCCCGCCAACCACTTGCGCACCAGGTTCGCGTTCAGTCCGTTGGTCATCGCCACCGCAGCGATCGACGCGCCGGGCTGCGCGCACTGCGCCAGGACCTTCGCCTTGAACTCCGCCGAATGCACGCGCCTCGTGCCTGGCCGACTATTGGGATGCATAGGTGTCCACCAAAATCAGGTGGACGCCATGTTCACGCGATCGCCATCAGCGCGAAAGGTGGTGTCCCTGGACGTACATGGACGCCCCCGGTTTGCCAAGCTTCCAGCTCACTGCTGCACGAAGAAAAGATTGCACCCGTACATTCGGACTTTCAATGCGAGACGAGCTCGCTGTCCCTGATGGGTTCTGCTGGTCGGCGCCCAATCGCTCACACGCACTCGAAGTGCCTCGTCCGGCGCGGGCTGTGCCAACCACGGTCTGACCTGTCGTGCCATCAACCCCCGGTGGCCAGTCAAAGTGCTCCACCCATGGCCACTCAAACTGCCCCACTTGGCCGGGGTGAATTGATCCGCTGAACAAGGCCGGTCAGGCGCCTCAGCCCTGACGACGCAGGACGTAACTTCTTCCCCTCGACTGGAGGGGGATTACACGAGGTGAACGTCTTGAAGCCACATCTGCAAACCACGATCTGGACGCTCTTGCGCGCAGGCAACAGCCAGCGCGAGATCGAGCGCCGCACCGGCATCTCCCGCCACACGATTCGCGACTACGCCAGGCGCTTTGCCGTACAGGACGACCCGCCCGGCTATTCAAACTGCCCCGGGGTGGCCACCGGCTCCTGTGCGGACGTGTCAGCTCAAACTGCCCCACCCTGGCCACCGGCTTCGCCGCCGCCATCGGTGCCGCTCGGCACCGCAGCGTTGTCTCTGTGCGAACCCCATCGCGCCTACATCGAAGCCCAACTGCGCCTGGGCCGCAATGCCATGGCCATCTTCCAGGAGCTGGTTGACGAGCATGGCTTCGCCGGCCGCTACAACTCCGTCAAGCGCTTCGTCGCCAGGCTGCGGGTGCGCGAACCGGAGCAGTTCGACCGACTGAGCTTCGCGCCGGGCGAGGAGATGCAGGTCGACTACGGCGAGGGCGCGCCCACGCTGGTGCCGGGGAGCGATCGCTATCGCAAGCCGCGCCTGTTCGTGGCGACGCTCCGCTATTCGAGGCGCAGCTTCCGCCGCGTAGTCTGGAAGTCCAGCCAACAGGTCTGGGCGGAGTTGCACGAGCAGGCCTGGAGGTACTTCGGCGGGTCCTGCCGCTACGTGGTGCTGGACAACCTGAAGGAAGGCGTCATCAAGCCCGATCTATACGAGCCCGAGCTCAATACGGTGTATGCCGCGACACTCGCGCACTACGAGGTCGTGGCGGACCCCGCGCGGGTGCGGGATCCCAATCGCAAGGGCAGCGTCGAGAACGCGATCGGCCACACCCAGGGCACGGCCTTGAAGGGCAAACGCTTCCAGAGCCTGGAGGAGCAGAACGAGTATCTGGAGCACTGGGAGACTCGCTGGGCGGCGCCGCGCATCCACGGCGCCGAGCGCCGCCAGGTGCAGGCGATGTTCGAGGAGGAGCGGCCGCACCTGCAACCGTTACCGCCCCGGCCGATGCAGTACTTCCGTGACGAGGAGCGCACCGTGTGCGACGACGGTTGCGTTCGAGTGACCCACTGCAGCTACGCCGCCCGACCAGCCGCCATCGGCACCCAGGTGCTGGTGCGCATCTTCGAGCAGCGCCTGGAGATCCGCGATCTCAGGACGCAGGCGCTGCTGCGCACGCACACCAAGGCTGATCGCCCCGGCACAGTGGTGTTGCCCGAAGGCGAGCGAATCTTCAACCCTTCGCGCGAGACCCGCCGAATCCTCGAGCAGGCCAAGGCCATCGGCGCTGACGCCGAGCGGCTGTGCCAGCTGATGTTCACCGTCGAGGGGCGTGTGGGCCAGCGCAAGCTCTGGGGCATCGTCCACCTCGCGGATCGCCAGCCGCGACAGATCGTCAACGCCGCTTGCGCGCAAGCCCTGGACGACGGCGTCTACAGCTATCGCCACGTCAAGCTCATCACCGAACAACGGGTGGCGCGGGCCCTGCAGCGCCTGGAGGCAGTGGCGTCCACGGCCGAATCCTGCGAGCTCCAGCCCACGCAGGCCCATGAGCTCATCCGCAGCCCAGAGGAGTACGGCGAACTCTTCGCCCAAGCCGCAAGCACCGCCGCGGCGACGTTCGCGCCCGTCGCCGCGCTCGCCATCCCTCAAGGAGACCTCTTCGCATGAACACCCAAGAAATCGAGAACACGCTGCGCAAGTTGCGCCTGTCCGGCATGGCCCAAACGCTGCACACCCGCGTGATGCAGGCCCAGGCCGCTCAGGAGCCGTTCCTGGACACGCTGACGTCGCTATTGCAGGACGAGCTGGACCAGCGCCGCAGCCGCCTCATGACACGGCGCTACAAGCTCTCCGGCTTGGACGAGAAGCTATCTCTGGCGGACTTCGACTGGCGCTTCAATCCCAAGCTGCCACGCGGCGCCTGCTTCGAGCTGCACAGCCTGAAGTTCCTCAGCGAAGGCACCAACGCGCTCCTGGTGGGCAAGCCCGGCACCGGCAAGAGCCATGTCGCCAAGGCTGTGGCCTACCAGTCGACCTTGCAAGGCTATGACGTCGCCTACGTCGAAGCCGACGGGGCATTGGCCCGGTACGCGCTGGCGGACGCCGGCGAGCGGGCCCGGCTGCTCAAGGCCTGGGTCGCGGCGGACCTACTGCTGCTGGACGATCTGTTCCTGGCGCGGCGCATCGGCGAGCACGCCGCTGAGCTGCTGCAGATGATCGTGCACCAGCGCTACAAGCTGCGCCGCTCGATCGTCATCACGTCCAACCGCGTGGTCCAGGACTGGGGCCGCCACCTCGGCGACGCGACCATGGCCACCACCATCCTGGACCGACTCATGCATCGCTGCGCGATGCTCGAGTTCGAAGGCAAAAGCTACCGGCTGAAGGAGGCCTCTGCCCGCCTCGTCACGGCTTCAGACCCCGCATAATTCCCCCGTCCTGCCCGGGGCAGTTTGGGTGGCCACAAGTGGGGCAGTTTGACCTGGCCATCGGGGGTCAACTTGCTGGTTGCCTGAGCAATCGGCGGTGGGAATCTCCTGTTGCTGTAGGTGTCGTCGATGTCGGGCTACGCAGCGGCGTAACCCGCCTTGAACTCTCGCCCGTGCGCCAGCAGCGCCCAGACGGTCCTCGCTGTCTTGTTCGCCATCGCGACTGCTGCAACGTTCTTGTTTCGACGCGTCGTGAGCTTGACCAGCCAGCTGTCTGCGTCAGCGCGCTGGGTGGCTCGGTAGATGACGGAGCGTGCGCCGTGGATCAGCATCGTGCGTAGGTACGCATCGCCGCGCTTGCTCATGCCCAGCAGCGTCGGCTTGCCACCGCTGGAGTGCTGTCGCGGAATCACGCCCAGCCAGGCCGCGAACTGGCGGCCGTTGTCGAAGTTCTTCGCATCGCCGATGCTGGCGACCAGGGCACTCGCGGTCAGTGGCCCAATGCCCGGCACCTTCTCAAGGCGCTGACTGGC
>NZ_JAJTWU010000024.1 GCF_021353265.1 Pelomonas cellulosilytica | reverse complement strand
AAAGCAAGATGTTGAATGCGACGAAGAAAGCCAAGTTGATAAGCGGTTTGAAATTAATTTTTAAAACTGCTTGACGACGAAGCAAAAAGCAGATTAGAATCTCGCTTCTTTGCTGCTGACGACAAAACGACAGCAGCGACGCAGACGGAAACGAAAGTTTGAGTTTGCGATGTTCTTTAATAATTAACAGCCGATAAGCGTGGGCGTTTGAAGTGAAGTGATGTTGCAAGGTGACTTGCAACGGTCCTTCGGACTTTAAACGCTCACGGAAATAGAACAGATGCTATGTAAATAGTTCTTGTTCGATTCCGTTGAGTAAATCAAGATCGAACTGTAGAGTTTGATCCTGGCTCAGATTGAACGCTGGCGGCATGCCTTACACATGCAAGTCGAACGGTAACAGGTTAAGCTGACGAGTGGCGAACGGGTGAGTAATATATCGGAACGTGCCCAGTCGTGGGGGATAACTGCTCGAAAGAGCAGCTAATACCGCATACGACCTGAGGGTGAAAGCGGGGGATCGCAAGACCTCGCGCGATTGGAGCGGCCGATATCAGATTAGGTAGTTGGTGGGGTAAAGGCTCACCAAGCCAACGATCTGTAGCTGGTCTGAGAGGACGACCAGCCACACTGGGACTGAGACACGGCCCAGACTCCTACGGGAGGCAGCAGTGGGGAATTTTGGACAATGGACGCAAGTCTGATCCAGCCATGCCGCGTGCGGGAAGAAGGCCTTCGGGTTGTAAACCGCTTTTGTCAGGGAAGAAACGGCTCTTGCTAATACCGAGAGCTAATGACGGTACCTGAAGAATAAGCACCGGCTAACTACGTGCCAGCAGCCGCGGTAATACGTAGGGTGCAAGCGTTAATCGGAATTACTGGGCGTAAAGCGTGCGCAGGCGGTTATGCAAGACAGAGGTGAAATCCCCGGGCTCAACCTGGGAACTGCCTTTGTGACTGCATAGCTAGAGTACGGTAGAGGGGGATGGAATTCCGCGTGTAGCAGTGAAATGCGTAGATATGCGGAGGAACACCGATGGCGAAGGCAATCCCCTGGACCTGTACTGACGCTCATGCACGAAAGCGTGGGGAGCAAACAGGATTAGATACCCTGGTAGTCCACGCCCTAAACGATGTCAACTGGTTGTTGGGAGGGTTTCTTCTCAGTAACGTAGCTAACGCGTGAAGTTGACCGCCTGGGGAGTACGGCCGCAAGGTTGAAACTCAAAGGAATTGACGGGGACCCGCACAAGCGGTGGATGATGTGGTTTAATTCGATGCAACGCGAAAAACCTTACCTACCCTTGACATGTCTGGAATCCTGAAGAGATTTGGGAGTGCTCGAAAGAGAGCCAGAACACAGGTGCTGCATGGCCGTCGTCAGCTCGTGTCGTGAGATGTTGGGTTAAGTCCCGCAACGAGCGCAACCCTTGTCATTAGTTGCTACGAAAGGGCACTCTAATGAGACTGCCGGTGACAAACCGGAGGAAGGTGGGGATGACGTCAGGTCATCATGGCCCTTATGGGTAGGGCTACACACGTCATACAATGGCCGGGACAGAGGGCTGCCAACCCGCGAGGGGGAGCTAATCCCAGAAACCCGGTCGTAGTCCGGATCGTAGTCTGCAACTCGACTGCGTGAAGTCGGAATCGCTAGTAATCGCGGATCAGCTTGCCGCGGTGAATACGTTCCCGGGTCTTGTACACACCGCCCGTCACACCATGGGAGCGGGTTCTGCCAGAAGTAGTTAGCCTAACCGCAAGGAGGGCGATTACCACGGCAGGGTTCGTGACTGGGGTGAAGTCGTAACAAGGTAGCCGTATCGGAAGGTGCGGCTGGATCACCTCCTTTCTAGATAGATCGCGCCTCGTGTGTTCTTAGGAGCATGCAGAGCAAGGTCAACTAAGAGCGAAAGCTCAAGCACTTAACTTTAAGCGCCCACACTTATCGGCTGTCAAACAACAGTGAGTGATTCGCGTGAGCCTGTAGAGCTGGCCTCCACAAGCCTGCGATGAGACAGAGCTAACGCAAGATTACGCGTGGGTCTGTAGCTCAGTCGGTTAGAGCACCGTCTTGATAAGGCGGGGGTCGTTGGTTCGAATCCAACCAGACCCACCACGGCGAGAAGCCAGGGGGATTAGCTCAGCTGGGAGAGCACCTGCTTTGCAAGCAGGGGGTCGTCGGTTCGATCCCGTCATCCTCCACCAATCACTCATGAAGAAGGTTGGCAAACCTCAGCGGAACGGAAGTTCTTCTGAGGTTTGCCAGTCTTGATCGAAAGATCGGCTGTTGTTCTTTAACAATTTGTAGAGTCGAATCAGCGTTGCTGACGGAAAGTATCTCCTGATACACCGTGCCGTCAGCAATGATTTTGATTGCGTCAAACATAGACTTCAACTAAGCAAGAAATTGATTAGGTATGAAGAACGGCGTAACGCGTGAATACTCAAAAAGCGGTCGGACTGGAGAAATCTAGTTGGATCGTGTCCTTGATCGACGGTGCAGTCAGCGCTGTCAAAGTTATAGGGTCAAGTGACTAAGTGCATGTGGTGGATGCCTTGGCGATTACAGGCGACGAAGGACGTGATAGCCTGCGATAAGCTTCGGGGAGCTGGCAAATTAGCTTTGATCCGGAGATTTCCGAATGGGGAAACCCACTCCGCGAGGAGTAACTCTGACTGAATACATAGGTCATTGTGGCGAACCGGGTGAACTGAAACATCTCAGTAGCTCGAGGAAAAGACATCAACCGAGATTCCGAAAGTAGTGGCGAGCGAAATCGGAGTAGCCCTCGCGTTTTAGCAGTTTGCATATCAGAACGGAATGGAAAGTCCGGCCATAGCGGGTGATAGCCCCGTATGAGAAATGTAGATTGTGGAACTAGGCGCGAATAGAGTAGGGCGGGACACGTGAAATCCTGTCTGAATATGGGGGGACCATCCTCCAAGGCTAAATACTCGTAATCGACCGATAGTGAACAAGTACCGTGAGGGAAAGGCGAAAAGAACCCCGGGAGGGGAGTGAAATAGATCCTGAAACCGCATGCATACAAAAAGTCGGAGCCCGCAAGGGTGACGGCGTACCTTTTGTATAATGGGTCAGCGACTTACATTCAGTGGCGAGGTTAACCGAATAGGGAAGCCGTAGAGAAATCGAGTCCGAATAGGGCGAATAGTCGCTGGGTGTAGACCCGAAACCAAGTGATCTATCCATGGCCAGGATGAAGGTACCGTAACAGGTGCTGGAGGTCCGAACCGACTAGTGTTGCAAAACTAGCGGATGAGCTGTGGATAGGGGTGAAAGGCTAAACAAACTTGGAAATAGCTGGTTCTCTCCGAAAACTATTTAGGTAGTGCCTCAAGTATTACCTGCGGGGGTAGAGCACTGTTTAGGCTAGGGGGTCATGGCGACTTACCAAACCTTGGCAAACTCCGAATACCGCAGAGTACAGCTTGGGAGACAGAGCACCGGGTGCTAACGTCCGGACTCAAGAGGGAAACAACCCAGACCGCCAGCTAAGGTCCCTAAAATTGGCTAAGTGGGAAACGAAGTGGGAAGGCTAAAACAGTCAGGATGTTGGCTTAGAAGCAGCCATCATTTAAAGAAAGCGTAATAGCTCACTGATCGAGTCGTCCTGCGCGGAAGATGTAACGGGGCTAAGCCAGTTACCGAAGCTGCGGATGCATAGCAATATGCGTGGTAGGAGAGCGTTCTGTAAGCCTGTGAAGGTGGGTTGTGAAGCCTGCTGGAGGTATCAGAAGTGCGAATGCTGACATGAGTAGCGTTAAAGGGGGTGAAAAGCCCCCTCGCCGAAAGCGCAAGGTTTCCTACGCAACGTTCATCGGCGTAGGGTGAGTCGGCCCCTAAGGCGAGGCAGAGATGCGTAGCTGATGGGAAACAGGTCAATATTCCTGTACCGATCAATAGTGCGATGTGGGGACGGAGAAGGTTAGCTCAGCCGGGTGTTGGATGTCCCGGTTCAAGCCTGTAGTCGTGCCTGGTAGGCAAATCCGCCGGGCTTAGATGAGGGGTGATAACGAGGAGGCTTGCCTCTGAAGTGAGTGATACCCTGCTTCCAGGAAAAGCCACTAAGCTTCAGCTATTGACGACCGTACCGCAAACCGACACTGGTGCGCGAGATGAGTATTCTAAGGCGCTTGAGAGAACTCTGGAGAAGGAACTCGGCAAATTGACACCGTAACTTCGGAAGAAGGTGTGCCTTTAGTAGGTGAACCTGTACAAGGGGAGCCCAATGAGGCCGCAGAGAATCGGTGGCTGCAACTGTTTATTAAAAACACAGCACTCTGCAAAGACGAAAGTCGACGTATAGGGTGTGACTCCTGCCCGGTGCTGGAAGATTAAATGATGGGGTGCAAGCTCTTGACTGAAGTCCCAGTAAACGGCGGCCGTAACTATAACGGTCCTAAGGTAGCGAAATTCCTTGTCGGGTAAGTTCCGACCTGCACGAATGGAGTAATGATGGCCACACTGTCTCCTCCAGAGACTCAGCGAAGTTGAAATGTTTGTGATGATGCAATCTCCCCGCGGAAAGACGGAAAGACCCCATGAACCTTTACTGTAGCTTTACATTGGACTTTGAACAGATCTGTGTAGGATAGGTGGGAGGCTTTGAAGTAAGGTCGCTAGATCTTATGGAGCCAACGTTGAAATACCACCCTGGTGTGTTTGAGGTTCTAACCTTGTCCCGTTATCCGGGATGGGGACAGTGTATGGTGGGCAGTTTGACTGGGGCGGTCTCCTCCCAAAGTGTAACGGAGGAGTTCGAAGGTACGCTAGTTACGGTCGGAAATCGTGACGATAGTGCATTGGCATAAGCGTGCTTGACTGCGAGACTGACAAGTCGAGCAGGTACGAAAGTAGGACAAAGTGATCCGGTGGTTCTGTATGGAAGGGCCATCGCTCAACGGATAAAAGGTACTCTGGGGATAACAGGCTGATACCGCCCAAGAGTTCATATCGACGGCGGTGTTTGGCACCTCGATGTCGGCTCATCTCATCCTGGGGCTGTAGCCGGTCCCAAGGGTATGGCTGTTCGCCATTTAAAGAGGTACGTGAGCTGGGTTTAAAACGTCGTGAGACAGTTTGGTCCCTATCTTCCGTGGGCGCTGCAAGATTGAGAGAGCCTGCTCCTAGTACGAGAGGACCGGAGTGGACGCACCTCTGGTGTATCGGTTGTCACGCCAGTGGCATTGCCGAGTAGCTAAGTGCGGAAGAGATAACCGCTGAAAGCATCTAAGCGGGAAACTCGTCTCAAGATGAGTCTTGCCGGGGCCTTGAGCCCCCTGAAGGGTCGTTCGAGACCAGGACGTTGATAGGCTGGGTGTGGAAGCGCAGTAATGCGTTAAGCTAACCAGTACTAATTGCCCGTGAGGCTTGACCCTATAACTTTGACTGTGAATTGCAGATCAAGGTGGGTATTCAAGTTATGCTGTTCTTCAGAAGTCTGAAGACGCAATCAAATTAAACTGATTCCGCTGCGAAAGCAGTGTGCAGATTGGCATCGCCAAATTCTGCTGACTCTACGAATTGGGTTTGTTGACCTCGTCAACAAGCCAACCAGTCAAGCCTGACGACCATAGCGACTTGGTCCCACTCCTTCCCATCCCGAACAGGACAGTGAAACGAGTCAGCGCCGATGATAGTGCGGATTCCCGTGTGAAAGTAGGTCATCGTCAGGCTATTATTAAAGCCAACCCCCATCAGCTCTCGCTGGTGGGGGTTT
>NZ_JAJTWU010000023.1 GCF_021353265.1 Pelomonas cellulosilytica | reverse complement strand
GCCGCACACCCACTTCACGGCCGAGATCTACGTGCTGTCGAAGGAAGAGGGCGGCCGCCACACCCCGTTCTTCAACAACTACCGTCCCCAGTTCTACTTCCGCACGACGGACGTGACGGGTGCTGTGGAGCTGCCGAAGGACAAGGAAATGGTCATGCCTGGCGACAACGTCGGCATCACCGTGAAGCTGATCGCCCCGATCGCGATGGAAACCGGCCTGCGCTTCGCCATCCGTGAAGGTGGCCGTACCGTCGGCTCCGGCGTCGTCGCCACGATCATCGAGTAAGCTAGTTTTCAAGGCCACAGGGGCATAGCTCAATTGGCAGAGCGTCGGTCTCCAAAACCGAAGGTTGGGGGTTCGAGACCCTCTGCCCCTGCCACCCGCCACTGATCACGGCGGTTGGCTCCCTGGCAACCCAGCATCGGCCCGCGAGAGTGATCTCGGCGGGCCTTGCTGCTGATGGCGACAGCCCCGGCAGCACCCGAAGAAGCCGCTGCAAAGGCGGCGCGTGAAAGACAAGTAATGGCGAATCCTCCCCAAGTCGAGACCGTGACGAGCGGTGCCGACAAGGCCAAGCTGGCCGTTGCGGTGCTGCTGCTGATCGGCGCGCTGGCGGCCTACTACGGCCTGTCCAAGCAAGGTGCACTGGTGCAGTGGGCCTCGCTGCTGGTGCTGCTGGCTGCAGGCGTGGCAGCCTTCTTCACGTCCGAGCATGGCAAGGCGCTGATTGCCTACGGTCGCGATTCGATCCGCGAGGTCAAGAAGGTCGTCTGGCCGACCCGCAAGGAAGCCACCCAGATGACGGGCTACGTGTTCGCCTTCGTCGTCGTCATGGCGCTGTTCCTGTGGCTGACGGACAAGACGCTGGAGTGGGTGCTGTACGACCTGATCCTGGGCTGGAAGCGCTGAGAAGGAACGAGATGAGCGAAGAGCAAAACGTCGCCGCCGCCGAGGCGCCTGCTGGCCTGCCCAAGCGCTGGTATGTCGTCCATGCCTATTCGGGCATGGAGAAGGCTGTCGAGCGCAACCTGCGCGAGCGCATCGACCGCGCCGGCATGCAGGACAAGTTCGGCCGCATCCTCGTGCCGACCGAAGAAGTCGTCGAGCTGAAGAACGGCAAGAAGGCCGTCACCGAGCGCCGCTTCTTCCCGGGCTACGTGCTGGTCGAGATGGTCATGGACGACGACTCCTGGCACCTGGTGAAGCACACGTCCAAGGTGACGGGCTTCGTCGGTGGCGCCAAGAACCGCCCGGCGCCCATCTCGGAGGCCGAGGTCATGAAGATCGTCAACCAGATGCAGGAAGGCGTCGAGAAGCCCCGGCCGAAGGTCGAGTGGACGGTCGGCGAGATCGTGCGCGTCAAGGAAGGCCCCTTCACCGACTTCAATGGCTCCGTCGAGGAAGTCAACTACGACAAGTCCAAGGTGCGGGTGTCGGTCACGATCTTCGGGCGTGCCACGCCGGTGGAGCTCGACTTCGCCCAGGTCGAAAAGGTCTGACTACACGTCGTCGAACTTTTCGCCGCTGCCCGCAGGGCTAAGGCAAAAGTCTGACCGGCGTCCTCGGTGCTCAATGCAGGCGCAGTTGCCCAATATTCGAGCACCAGAGTAGAATCATGGGTTCGGTCGGCGTCCCCAACGTCGGCCCGTGACCAGTCCGCAACGAGAGGCGGACAAGAGGAGCAAAGGTAAGGGTCGATTCTCGAGAGAGGCCCGAGTCCGATGCGCTAGCACTCAGGTGATCCCGCAGGCCGCGGTGTCACTGGATTGGAGAAATCATGGCCAAGAAGATTGTCGGCTTCATCAAGCTGCAAATTCCGGCCGGCAAGGCAAATCCTTCGCCGCCGGTGGGTCCCGCGCTGGGTCAGCGTGGCCTGAACATCATGGAGTTCTGCAAGGCGTTCAACGCCCAGACGTCCGGCGCCGGCTTCGAGCCCGGCATGAAGCTGCCGGTGGTCATCACCGCCTTCGCCGACAAGAGCTTCACCTTCGTCATCAAGTCGCCCCCGGCGACCGTGCTGCTGAAGAAGGCCGCCAAGATCGAAAAGGGCTCGCAGCGCCCCCACCTGGACAAGGTCGGCAAGCTGACCCGCGCCCAGCTGGAAGAGATCGCCAAGATCAAGACCAAGGACCTGACGGCCGCCAACCTGGACGCCGCGGTCAAGACCATCGCTGGCTCCGCCCGTTCGATGGGCATCATCGTGGAGGGTGTCTGACATGGCCAAGCTCACCAAGAAGCAAAAGGCGCTGGCTGGCAAGGTCGAGTCGACCAAGCTGTACCCGCTCGCTGAAGCCCTGGATCTCGTGAAGGGTCTGGCGACCGCCAAGTTCGACGAGTCCATCGACGTGGCCGTGCAGCTTGGCATCGACGCCAAGAAGTCCGACCAGGTCGTTCGTGGCGCCGTCGTGATGCCCAACGGCACCGGCAAGACCAAGCGCGTCGCCGTGTTCGCCCAGGGCGCCAAGGCTGAGGAAGCCAAGGCCGCCGGTGCCGACGTCGTCGGCATGGAAGACCTGGCCGAGCGCGTCAAGGCGGGCGACATGCCCTTCGACGTCGTCATCGCCTCGCCCGACACGATGCGTGTCGTCGGTACGCTGGGTCAGATCCTCGGCCCGCGCGGCCTGATGCCGAACCCGAAGGTCGGTACCGTGACCCCGGACGTTGCCACCGCCGTCAAGAACGCCAAGGCTGGCCAAGTCCAGTTCCGCGTCGACAAGGCCGGCATCATCCACGGCACCATCGGCCGTCGCTCGTTCGACACCGACAAGCTGGAAGGCAACCTGCGCGCGCTGATCGAAGCCCTGAACAAGGCCAAGCCGGCGTCGAGCAAGGGCATCTACCTGCGCAAGGTGGCCGTGTCCTCGACGATGGGCGTTGGCGCCCGCGTCGAAATCGCCTCGATCAACGCTCAGGCCTCCGCAGCCTGAGTGTCGGCCGGGCCCTCATGGCCTGGCTGACGAAGAATCTGCGCGGGGCGAGTCTGGCCCCGGGCATCAAAGATTGGTGGGGCGCGATACCGGTTTGCCGGCATCGCGCGTCATCCAAGACCGCTGGTGGAGACCCCTTAAATCGAAGCTGCCGATCCGTCGGTGGTCGAGAACCAGCGCAGATGGCGGTCCCGCTGAATGAAGCTCGTTCCTGACGTGTTTCTCATCAGATGGTCGCTGAATCCTGGCGCCCCAAGGCCTGATGGCCGAAAGGGCAAATGTGAGGAGTAGACCTTGAGTCTCAATCGCAACGAGAAAGCAGCCGTCGTGAGCGACGTGGCAGCGCAAGCCGCCAAGTCGCAAACGCTTGCGCTGGCCGAGTACCGTGGCCTCACCGTGGAAGCCTTGAACAAGCTGCGCGTCGACGCACGGTCCAAGGGTGTCTATCTTCACGTGCTGAAGAACACCCTGGCCCGTCGCGCCGTCGCCGGCACCCCGTTCGAGGCTGCCTCGGAGAGCATGGTCGGTCCGCTGATCTACGGCTTTTCGGAAGACGCTGTCGCGGCTGCCAAAGTCATCGCTGACTTTGCCAAGACCAACGACAAGCTCGTCATCAAGGGCGGTGCCTACGGCGGCAAGGCTCTGGACGTGAACGGCGTGAAGGCGCTGGCATCCGTCCCGAGCAAGGAAGTGCTGCTGTCGCAAATCGCCGGCCTGCTCAAGTCGCCGGTGCAGCGCACCGCGGCCGTGCTGGCTGCCCTGGCCCAACAGCGTGGTGGTGGCGCCGAAGCCGCCGCCGAAGCGCCTGCGGCCTGATCGACGAACACCGCGTTCATACGCAAACCATCTGTTATTTAGGAACACATCATGGCATTCGATAAAGACGCTTTCCTGACCGCCCTGGACAGCATGACCGTCCTGGAACTGAACGACCTGGTCAAGGCAATTGAAGAGAAGTTCGGCGTGTCCGCCGCTTCGATGGCTGCTCCGGCTGCCGGTGGCGCCGCTGGTGGTGCCGCTGCCGCCGCTGAAGAGAAGACCGAGTTCAACGTCGTTCTGACCGACGCTGGCGCCCAGAAGGTCGGCGTCATCAAGGCCGTCCGCGAAATCACGGGCCTGGGCCTGAAGGAAGCCAAGGACCTGGTCGACGGCGCTCCGAAGAACGTCAAGGAAGGCATCTCCAAGGCCGATGCCGAAGCCGCTGTCAAGAAGCTGGTCGAAGCCGGCGCCAAGGCCGAAATGAAGTAAATCGGTGCGGCGGGCCTGGCCCCGCCGACCGAATCCGGTTTGTCCGGATTCAAAAAAGGGGTCGCCTTCGGGCTTCCCCTTTTTTGTCTTTGCGGGTTTATCCCGTGGAGAACAGCTGAAAGAGCCGCGCGGCGTATGATGCGCGGTTCTTTCACGTGTTCTCTGATCCGACTGCAGAGAACCAGTTTGGTCGGACTTTGGTAAGCCTTCAACGCGAGGCCAGAGTTGTCCGCCAGCGGTTGGTAGTGGCCAACCACCAAGCTAGGCAGCCACCCGTCCTGGGTGCGTGAGCCAGCCAGTCGCCGACGCGGTGCGTCCCACGGCCGGGGGCGCACTCGACACGGAGTGTTTATGGCGCAAGCAACCCCCTACAGCTACACCGAGCGCAAGCGGATCCGCAAGAGCTTCGGCAAGCGCGAGAGCGTTCTCAACGTTCCTTACCTGCTCACGATGCAGAAGGACAGCTACGTGGCCTTCCTGCAGAAGGACGTGGCCCCCGCCAAACGCAAGCCCGAAGGGCTGCAGGCGGCTTTCCTGTCGGCGTTCCCGATTGTTTCGCACAACGGTTTCGTCGAGATGAAGTTCCTTGAGTACAACATCGCCAAGCCGCCGTTCGACACCCGCGAGTGCCAGCAGCGGGGGTTGACCTACGCAGCCGCCGTGCGCGCGCGCCTGCAAATGATCATCTACGACCGTGAATCGCCCCAGGCGAAGACCGTCAAGGAGATCAAGGAGCAAGAGGTCTACATGGGCGAAGTGCCCTTGATGACCGACTACGGCTCCTTCATCGTCAACGGCACCGAGCGCGTCATCGTGTCGCAGCTGCACCGTTCGCCGGGCGTGTTCTTCGAGCACGACAAGGGCAAGACGCACTCGTCGGGCAAGCTGCTGTTCAGCGCCCGCATCATTCCCTACCGCGGCTCCTGGCTGGACTTCGAGTTCGACCCGAAGGACATCCTGTACTTCCGCGTCGACCGCCGCCGCAAGATGCCGGTCACGATCCTGCTGAAGGCCATCGGCCTGAACCCCGAGCAGATCCTGGCCCACTTCTTCGTGTTCGACAACTTCCGCCTGATGGACGTCGGCGCGCAGCTCGAATTCGTCGCCGATCGCCTGAAGGGTGAAGTCGCCCGCTTCGACATCGTCGACAAGTCGGGTGCCGTCATCGTCGAGAAGGACAAGCGCATCACTGCTCGCCATGTGCGCCAGCTGGAGCAGTCCGGCACGCAGCACATCTCCGTGCCGGAAGACTTCCTGGTCGGCCGCGTGCTGGCCAAGAACATGATCGACGCCGACACCGGCGAGATCATCGCCAAGGCCAATGACGAGCTGACCGAAGCGCTGCTGAAGAAGCTGCGCGCGGCAGGCGTCAAGGAAATCCAGTGCCTCTACACCAACGAACTGGACGAAGGCGCCTACATCTCGCAGACGCTGGCGTCTGACGAAACGTCGGACCAGCTGGCGGCTCGTGTCGCCATCTACCGCATGATGCGCCCCGGCGAGCCGCCGACGGAAGACGCCGTCGAGGCCCTGTTCAACCGCCTGTTCTACAGCACCGACACCTACGACCTGAGCCGCGTCGGCCGCATGAAGTTCAACGCGCGTGTCGGCCGTGACACGCCGGAAGGCACGATGAACCTCTCCAACGAGGACATCCTTGACGTCGTCAAGATCCTCGTCGAACTGCGCAATGGCCGCGGTGAAGTGGACGACATCGACCACCTGGGCAACCGTCGCGTCCGTTGTGTCGGCGAACTGGCCGAGAACCAGTACCGCTCGGGTCTCGCTCGCATCGAGAAGGCCGTCAAGGAGCGTCTGGGCCAGGCCGAGACCGAAGCGCTGATGCCGCACGACCTGATCAACTCCAAGCCGATCTCCGCGGCGCTGAAGGAGTTCTTCGGTGCGTCGCAGCTGTCCCAGTTCATGGACCAGACCAACCCGCTGTCCGAGATCACGCACAAGCGTCGCGTCTCGGCCCTCGGCCCGGGCGGTCTGACCCGCGAGCGCGCCGGCTTCGAAGTCCGTGACGTGCACCCGACCCATTACGGTCGCGTCTGCCCAATCGAAACGCCGGAAGGCCCGAACATCGGCCTGATCAACTCGCTGGCCTTGTACGCGCAACTGAACGAATACGGCTTCCTGGAAACGCCGTACCGTCGCGTCGTGGACGGCAAGGTCACCGACCAGATCGACTACCTGTCCGCCATCGAGGAAGGCAAGTACGTCATCGCGCAGGCCAATGCGACGCTGAACGCCGAAGGTTCGCTGACCGACGAGTTGGTCTCTGCCCGTGAAAACGGCGAATCGGTGCTGACGTCGCCGGAGCGCATCCAGTACATGGACGTGGCGCCTACGCAGATCGTGTCGGTCGCCGCCTCGCTGGTGCCCTTCCTGGAGCACGACGACGCGAACCGCGCGCTGATGGGCGCCAACATGCAGCGCCAGGCCGTGCCGGTGCTGCGTCCCGAGAAGGCCTTTGTCGGTACGGGCGTCGAGCGCGTCGCGGCGAAGGACTCGGGCACGGTGGTCGCGGCTCGCCGCGGCGGCGTGGTCGACTATGTCGACACCAACCGCATCGTGATCCGCGTGAACGATGACGAGACCGTGGCCGGTGAGGTCGGTGTCGACATCTACAACCTGATCAAGTACCAGCGTTCCAACCAGAACACCAACATCCACCAGCGCCCGATCGTGCGCCGTGGCGACAAGGTGGCGGCCGAGGACATCATTGCCGACGGCGCTTCCACCGACATCGGTGAACTGGCCCTGGGCCAGAACATGCTGGTCGCGTTCATGCCGTGGAACGGCTACAACTTCGAGGACTCGATCCTCATCAGCGAACGCGTCATCGCCGAAGACCGCTACACCTCGATCCACATCGAGGAGCTGGTCGTCAACGCGCGTGACACCAAGCTGGGCGCCGAGGAAATCACCCGCGATATCCCGAACCTGTCCGAGCAACAGCTGGGCCGTCTGGATGAGTCCGGCATCGTCTACATCGGTGCCGAGGTGAACCCGGGCGACGTGCTGGTCGGCAAGGTCACGCCGAAGGGCGAGACCACGCTGACGCCGGAAGAGAAGCTGCTGCGCGCGATCTTCGGCGAGAAGGCGTCTGACGTGAAGGACACGTCGCTGCGCGTCGACCAGGGCACCAGCGGCACCGTCATTGACGTGCAGGTCTTCACCCGTGAAGGCATCCAGCGCGACAAGCGCGCCCAGCAGATCATCGACGACGAGCTCAAGCGCTACCGCCTGGACCTGAACGACCAACTGCGCATCGTCGAGAGCGACGCCTTCGACCGTATCGAGAAGCTGCTGGTCGGCAAGATCGCCAATGGCGGCCCGCAGAAGATCGCCAAGGGCACGAAGATCGACAAGGAGTACCTGGCCTCGGTCGAGAAGTTCCACTGGTTCGACGTGCGCCCGGCCGAAGAAGAAGTTGCCAATCAGCTCGAGTCGATCAAGAACGCGCTGGACCAGACGCGTCACAGCTTCGACCTGGCCTTCGAAGAGAAGCGCAAGAAGCTGACGCAAGGCGATGAGCTGCCCGCCGGCGTGCTGAAGATGGTCAAGGTCTACCTGGCCGTCAAGCGCCGCCTGCAGCCTGGCGACAAGATGGCCGGCCGTCACGGCAACAAGGGTGTGGTGTCCAAGGTCACCCCGATCGAGGACATGCCCTACATGGCCGACGGTACGCCTGCCGACATCGTGCTGAACCCGCTGGGCGTCCCGTCGCGGATGAACGTGGGTCAGGTGCTGGAAGTGCATCTGGGCTGGGCCGGCAAGGGCATCGGGCAGCGCATCGGCGACATGCTGCAGCAGCACAGCAAGGTGGCTGAGCTGCGCAAGCTGTTCGACGAGCTCTACAACCAGAGCGGCGGCAAGACCGAGAACATCGACGACCTGACGGACGCCGAGGTCTTGGAAATGGCCGAGAACCTGTCCAAGGGCGTGCCCTTCGCGACACCGGTCTTTGACGGCGCCAAGGAAGAGGAAATCCGCGGCATGCTGAAGCTGGCCTACCCGGACGATATCGCTGCCAAGAAGGGCCTGACCGAGACCCGCACGCAGGCCTGGCTGTGCGACGGCCGCACCGGCGAGCAGTTCGAGCGCCCGGTCACCGTCGGCTACATGCACGTGCTGAAGCTGCACCACTTGGTGGACGACAAGATGCACGCCCGCTCGACCGGCCCGTACTCGCTCGTCACGCAGCAGCCGCTGGGCGGCAAGGCGCAGTTCGGTGGCCAGCGCTTCGGCGAAATGGAAGTCTGGGCGCTGGAAGCCTACGGCGCCTCGTACATCCTGCAGGAAATGCTGACCGTCAAGTCCGACGACGTGAACGGTCGCACCAAGGTCTACGAAAGCATCGTCAAGGGCGAACACGCCATCGAAGCGGGCATGCCCGAATCGTTCAATGTGCTGGTCAAGGAAATCCGCTCCTTGGGCATCGACATTGAACTGGAACGCAATTAAGGAGCAGATGCATGAAGGGACTACTCGACCTTTTCAAGCAATTCACCCCCGATGAGCATTTCGATGCCATCAAGATCGGTCTGGCTTCTCCGGAGAAGATCCGCAGCTGGTCGTTCGGCGAGGTGAAGAAGCCCGAGACCATCAACTACCGCACCTTCAAGCCCGAGCGTGACGGCCTGTTCTGCGCCAAGATCTTTGGCCCGATCAAGGACTACGAGTGCCTGTGCGGCAAGTACAAGCGACTGAAGCACCGCGGCGTCATCTGCGAGAAGTGCGGCGTTGAAGTCACTCAGACCAAGGTGCGCCGCGAGCGCATGGGCCACATCGACCTGGCCGCACCTTGCGCCCACATCTGGTTCCTGAAGTCGCTGCCGTCGCGTCTGGGCCTGGTGCTCGACATGACGCTGCGCGACATCGAGCGCGTGCTGTACTTCGAAGCCTACGTCGTCGTCGACCCGGGCATGACGCCGCTGAAGAAGTTCTCGATCATGAGCGAGGACGACTACGACGCGAAGCGCGTCGAGTACGGTGACGAGTTCATCGCGCTGATGGGCGCAGAGGGCGTGAAGAAGCTGCTGGAGGACATGGATCTCGACATCGAGATCGACCGCCTGCGCAACGACATGACCGGCTCCGAGCTCAAGGTCAAGAAGAACTCCAAGCGCCTGAAGGTCATGGAGGCCTTCAAGAAGTCCGGCATCAAGCCGAACTGGATGGTCATGGACGTGCTGCCGGTGCTGCCGCCGGACCTGCGTCCGCTCGTCCCCCTGGACGGCGGCCGCTTCGCGACCTCCGACCTGAACGACCTCTACCGTCGCGTCATCAACCGCAACAACCGCCTGGCCCGTCTGCTGGAGCTGAAGGCCCCTGAGATCATCGTGCGCAACGAAAAGCGCATGCTGCAGGAAGCCGTCGACTCGCTGCTGGACAACGGCCGCCGCGGCAAGGCGATGACCGGCGCGAACAAGCGTGCCCTCAAGTCGCTGGCCGACATGATCAAGGGCAAGAGCGGTCGTTTCCGTCAGAACTTGCTGGGCAAGCGCGTGGACTACTCGGGCCGTTCGGTGATTACCGTCGGTCCGTACCTGAAGCTTCACCAGTGCGGCCTGCCCAAGCTGATGGCGCTGGAGCTGTTCAAGCCCTTCATCTTCAGCCGTCTCGAAGCCATGGGCATCGCGACGACGATCAAGGCTGCGAAGAAGGAAGTCGAATCCGGCACGCCGGTGGTCTGGGACATTCTTGAAGAAGTCATCAAGGAACACCCGGTCCTGCTGAACCGCGCCCCGACGCTGCACCGCCTCGGCATCCAGGCCTTCGAGCCCGTGCTGATCGAAGGCAAAGCCATCCAGCTGCATCCGCTCGTCTGCTCGGCCTTCAACGCCGACTTCGACGGTGACCAGATGGCCGTTCACGTGCCGCTGTCGATCGAAGCTCAGATGGAAGCCCGCACGCTGATGCTGGCCTCCAACAATGTGCTGTTCCCCGCGTCCGGCGAGCCCTCCATCGTCCCGTCGCAAGACGTGGTGCTGGGCCTGTACTACGCCACTCGCGAGCGCACCAACGGCAAGGGCGAAGGCCTGATCTTCTCGGACATCCCCGAAGTGATCCGCGCGCTGGAAAACGGCGTCGTCGAGATTACGGCCAAGATCAGCGTGCGCCTGACCGAGTGGACCAAGAACAAGGAAACGGGCGAGTTCGAGCCCGAGACCAAGCTCGTGGACACCACGGTCGGCCGTGCGTTGCTGTCCGAGATCCTGCCCAAGGGCCTGCCGTTCTCGAACATCAACAAGGCGCTGAAGAAGAAGGAAATCTCGCGTCTCATCAACACGAGCTTCCGTAAGTGCGGCCTGAAGGAAACCGTGGTGCTGGCCGACAAGCTGCTGCAAAGCGGCTTCCGCCTGGCCACGCGCGCCGGCATCTCGATCGCCATCGATGACATGCTGGTGCCCGCGCAGAAGCACACGCTGATCGAGCGCGCCGAGAGCGAGGTCAAGGAGATCGAGCAGCAGTACGTCTCGGGTCTCGTGACCGCCGGCGAGCGCTACAACAAGGTGGTGGACATCTGGGGCAAGGCCGGTGACGAAATCGGCAAGAAGATGATGGACCACCTGAAGGTCGAAAAGACGATCGACCGTCACGGCAAGACCGTTGATCAGGAGTCGTTCAACTCGATCTACATGATGGCCGACTCGGGCGCGCGGGGTTCCGCCGCCCAGATCCGCCAGCTGGCCGGCATGCGCGGCCTGATGGCCAAGCCGGACGGCTCGATCATCGAGACGCCCATCACGGCGAACTTCCGTGAAGGCCTGAACGTGTTGCAGTACTTCATCTCCACCCACGGTGCTCGTAAGGGCCTGGCGGATACGGCGCTGAAGACCGCGAACTCCGGCTACCTGACGCGTCGTCTGGTCGACGTGACCCAGGATCTGGTCGTCATCGAAGACGATTGCGGCACCGACAACGGCATGGCTATGCGCGCCCTGGTCGAAGGCGGTGAAGTCATCGAATCGCTGCGCGACCGCGTGCTGGGCCGCGTGACCGCCATCGACGTTGTCCACCCCGAGACGCAAGCCACGCTGCTGACTGCCGGCAAGATGCTCGACGAGGACACCCTCGACGTGCTGGAGCAGGCCGGCGTCGACGAGATCAAGGTCCGCACGCCGCTGACCTGCGGCACGCGCTTCGGTCTGTGCGCCAAGTGCTATGGACGCGACCTCGGCCGCGGCGGCCTGGTCAACGTCGGTGAGGCCGTGGGCGTCATTGCCGCGCAGTCCATCGGTGAACCGGGCACGCAGCTGACGATGCGGACCTTCCACATCGGTGGCGCCGCGTCCCGCGCGGCCGTCGCCTCCAGCGTGGAAGCCAAGTCGGACGGCATCATCGGCTTCAACGCCACGATGCGCTACGTGACCAACGGCAAGGGCGAGCTGGTCGTGATTTCCCGCTCTGGCGAGATCGTCATCTCCGACCCGCACGGCCGCGAGCGCGAGCGCCACAAGGTGCCGTACGGCGCGATCCTGAACGTCAAGCCTGACCAGCAGATCAAGGCGGGTATCGTGCTGGCCAACTGGGACCCGCTGACCCGCCCGATCATCACGGAATTCGCCGGTCAGGCGAAGTTCGAGAACGTCGAGGAAGGCGTGACCGTCGCCAAGCAGGTGGACGAGGTGACCGGCCTGTCGACGCTGGTCGTCATCGACCCGAAGCGCCGCGGCGCCGCCAAGATCATCCGCCCGCAGGTCAAGCTGCTGGATGCGCAAGGCCACGAGGTCAAGATCCCCGGTACCGACCACTCGGTGGCCATCGGCTTCCAGGTCGGCTCGCTGATCCAGATCCGCGACGGCCAGGAACTGCTGCCTGGTGAAGTGCTCGCCCGCATCCCGGTCGAAGGCCAGAAGACCCGTGACATTACCGGCGGTCTGCCGCGTGTGGCCGAGCTCTTCGAAGCCCGCTCGCCGAAGGACGTCGGCGTGTTGGCTGAGCAGACCGGTACCGTGTCGTTCGGCAAGGAGACCAAGGGCAAGATCCGCCTGCAGATCACCGACCCGGACGGCAAGGCCCACGAGGAACTCGTGCCCAAGGAAAAGAACATCCTCGTGCACGAAGGCCAAGTGGTGAACCGCGGCGAACTGATCGTCGACGGCGCTGCAGACCCGCAGGACATCCTGCGCCTGCTGGGCATCGAGGAACTGGCGCGCTACATCGTCGACGAGGTCCAGGACGTGTACCGACTTCAGGGCGTGAAGATCAACGACAAGCACATCGAGGTGATCGTTCGCCAGATGCTGCGTCGTGTGGTCATCACCAACCCGGGTGACTCGCACTACATCCTCAACGAGCAGGTCGAGCGCTCTGAACTGCTGGATACCAACGACAAGCTGCGCGCCGAAGGCAAGCTGACCGCCACGTACTCCGACGTGCTGCTGGGCATCACCAAGGCCTCGCTGTCGACGGACTCCTTCATCTCCGCCGCGTCCTTCCAGGAAACGACCCGCGTGCTCACCGAGGCTGCCATCATGGGCAAGCGCGACGAGCTGCGTGGCCTGAAGGAAAACGTCATCGTCGGCCGCCTGATCCCCGCCGGCACCGGCATGGCCTTCCACGAGGCTCGCCGCGCCAAGGAAGCGATGGACGACGCCGAGCGCCGTGCCATTGCGCTGCAGGAGGCCGAGGAACTGGCCGCCGCGCAGATGGCGGACGTGGACGCCGCCGGCCACTCGGACGAGTAAGCCCTGGGGCTCCCGCCCCTCAAGCCGCCCCGGTTTGCGCCGTGGGCGGCTTTTTCATTCCAACGACCAGTGCTCCGGCTTGGTGATGCGCAGCCCGCGCGGCGCGGCGCGCCTGGCCAGCGTCAGCAGGGCCTTGTCCCGTGACACCAGCCAGTGGGCGCCGCGCGCCAGCGCCAGGTCGATGAACTTCTGGTCATCCGGGTCGCGGCATACGAGGCGAGGCGACGGCGTCGCCTGTTCGACGGCCTCGGCGTGCGCGTCGAAATGCGCCTCGACGAGGGCAATGTCCGGCGCATAGCGCGCCGCCACGCCGCGACCGAGCACGTGGCGGATCTCATCGCGCATGGCCGGCGCGACCCACCAGCGCACCGCGCCCGCTCGCAATGCGACCCCGAGCGCCTGCACGCGCGGGTCGTTGAAGACGAGCCAGTCCATGACCACCTGCGTGTCGACGACGATGCCAGGGCGGCGGTCATGGCCGCTGGCGGGGGAGGGGGTGGGCGAGGGCGCAACGTCCATCCGCGCAGCTTAACCGCCGGCCTTGTGCCAGCAACCCCGACGGTCTACAATCGCCGGCTCTTCGCCTTTTGGGCGTGTTTTGCCATGGGCGCGCGAAAGCGCTTCCGTCAAGCCTGAACATTGCGCCCCGGAGTTCCGAAGTTCACTGACTTCAAACGGGAACAAGTCGTTTTATGCCAACCATCAATCAACTCGTGCGCCACGGCCGTGAAGCCGAGGTCACGAAGTCCAAGTCGCCTGCGATGCAGAACTGCCCGCAGCGCCGCGGTGTATGCACCCGCGTCTACACCACCACGCCGAAGAAGCCGAACTCCGCTCTGCGTAAGGTCGCCAAGGTGCGCCTGACCAACGGCTTCGAGGTCATTTCCTACATCGGCGGCGAAGGCCACAACCTGCAAGAGCACAGCGTCGTGCTGGTGCGCGGCGGCCGGGTGAAGGATCTGCCGGGTGTGCGTTACCACATCGTGCGCGGTTCGCTTGACCTGCAAGGCGTCAAGGATCGCAAGCAGTCGCGCTCCAAGTACGGCGCGAAGCGTCCGAAGAAGTAAATCGTTTGTTCGGTTCAGTCGCCACTGACTGATCCAACGTTGTTGCGGCTGTTCAGCAGCCGAGTAAGTGGACAAGCCCCAGAAGTTGGTGGTTGTCCAGCGGAGCGAGGCAAAAGCCCCTCCAACTGAAGCAGAAGGAAGAATCCCATGCCACGTCGTCGCGAAGTACCCAAGCGCGAGATCCTGCCCGATCCCAAGTTCGGTTCCGTTGATCTGTCCAAGTTCATGAACGTCATCATGGAATCGGGCAAGAAGGCCGTTGCCGAGCGCATCATCTATGGTGCCCTCGACCAGGTCGAGAAGAAGGCCGGCAAGGACCCGCTGGAAGTGTTCATGGTCGCCCTGAACAACGTGAAGCCTATGGTCGAAGTGAAGTCCCGCCGTGTGGGCGGTGCGAACTACCAAGTTCCCGTGGAAGTTCGCCCCGTCCGCCGGATGGCCCTCGCCATGCGCTGGCTCAAGGAATCGGCGCGCAAGCGTGGTGAGAAGTCGATGGCCCAACGCCTGGCCAATGAACTGCTGGAGGCCTCTGAAGGTCGCGGCGGCGCGATGAAGAAGCGCGACGAAGTTCATCGCATGGCAGAAGCCAACAAGGCCTTCTCGCACTTCCGCTTCTAAACTCACCGCCTTTCGGCCGCCTCGGGTTTACACCAACCCGCTGGCGGCTCCTGTCTTCTGGAGCAAACCATGGCCCGCAAAACCCCCATCGAGCGCTACCGCAACATCGGTATCTCCGCGCACATCGATGCCGGCAAGACCACGACGACCGAACGCATCCTCTACTACACCGGTGTGAACCACAAGATCGGTGAAGTGCACGATGGCGCTGCCACGATGGACTGGATGGAGCAGGAGCAAGAGCGCGGCATCACGATCACGTCGGCCGCGACGACCTGCTTCTGGAAGGGCATGGACATGTCCTACCCCGAGCACCGCTTCAACATCATCGACACCCCCGGACACGTGGACTTCACCATCGAGGTGGAGCGTTCCATGCGCGTGCTGGACGGCGCCTGCATGGTGTACTGCGCCGTGGGTGGCGTGCAGCCCCAGTCCGAGACCGTCTGGCGCCAGGCCAACAAGTACAAGGTGCCCCGCCTCGCGTTCGTCAACAAGATGGACCGCACCGGCGCGAACTTCTTCAAGGTCGTGGACCAGATGAAGACCCGCCTGAAGGCCAATCCCGTGCCCGTGGTCATTCCCATCGGCGCCGAGGAAAACTTCAAGGGCGTGGTGGACCTGTTCAAGATGAAGGCCATCATCTGGGACGAGGCGTCCCAGGGCATGAAGTTCACCTTCGAAGACATCCCTGCTGACCTGGTCGAAGTGGCTCAGGAATGGCGCGAGAAGATGGTCGAGGCGGCTGCCGAAGCCACCGAAGAGCTGATGAACAAGTACCTCGAGACGGGCGACCTGACCGAGGAAGAAATCAAGACGGCCATCCGCCAGCGCACTATCGCGACGGAAATCCAGCCGATGCTGTGTGGCACCGCGTTCAAGAACAAGGGTGTGCAGCGCATGCTGGACGCCGTTATCGACTTCTTGCCGTCGCCGCTGGACATCCCCCCGGTCTCGGGCACGGACGAAGACGACAAGCCGATCACGCGTCAACGCACCGACGAAGAAAAGTTCTCGGCGCTGGCGTTCAAGCTGATGACCGACCCCTACGTCGGTCAGCTGACCTTCGTGCGCGTGTACTCGGGCGTGCTGCAATCTGGCGCGACCGTCTACAACCCGATCCGCGGCAAGAAGGAGCGTATCGGCCGGATTCTGCAGATGCACGCCAACCAGCGTGAGGAAATCAAGGAAATTCTGGCTGGCGACATCGCGGCCTGCGTGGGCTTGAAGGACGTCACCACGGGCGAAACCCTGTGCGATCCGGACAGCATCATCACGCTGGAAAAGATGATCTTCCCGGAGCCGGTGATCTCGCAGGCTGTCGAGCCGAAGACCAAGGCCGACCAGGAAAAGATGGGCCTGGCGCTCGGTCGTCTGGCTGCTGAAGACCCGTCCTTCCGTCTGCGCACGGACGAAGAATCCGGCCAGACCATCATCTCCGGCATGGGCGAGTTGCACCTGGAAATCATTGTCGACCGCATGAAGCGCGAGTTCGGCGTGGAAGCCAATGTCGGCAAGCCGCAGGTGGCCTACCGCGAAACCATCCGCAAGACCGCGACCGACGTCGAAGGCAAGTTCGTTCGCCAGTCCGGCGGCAAGGGCCAGTACGGTCACGTCGTGCTGACGCTCGAGCCGCAAGAGCCGGGCAAGGGCTTCGAGTTCGTTGACGCCATCAAGGGCGGTGTGGTTCCCCGTGAATACATCCCCGCGGTCGAGAAGGGCATCATCGACAGCCTGCCGAACGGCGTGCTGGCCGGCTTCCCGGTCGTCGACGTGAAGGCCACGCTGACCTTCGGTTCGTACCACGACGTGGACTCGAACGAAAACGCGTTCAAGATGGCCGCGTCCATGGGTTTCAAGGAAGCCATGCGCCGCGCCAGCCCCGTCATCCTCGAGCCGATGATGGCCGTGGAAGTCGAAACGCCGGAAGACTACGCCGGTACCGTCATGGGTGACCTGTCCAGCCGTCGTGGCATGGTGCAGGGCATGGACGACATGGTCGGCGGTGGCAAGGTCATCAAGGCCGAAGTGCCGCTGAGCGAAATGTTCGGCTACTCCACGTCGCTGCGCTCGGCCACGCAAGGCCGCGCCACCTACACGATGGAGTTCAAGCACTACTCCGAAGCGCCGAAGAACGTCGCCGACGCCATCATCACGGCGCGCGGCAAGTCCTGATCCGCTTCTACTGAATCGTCTTCGCGGTGACCCGCCCGTTTCGCCAGTCGGCGGGAATCACGGGCATCGCGGAAACGCTAAACCGACAGACTGGCGACACGCTCTTTTTGGAGATTTGAAATGGCAAAAGGCAAGTTTGAACGGACCAAGCCGCACGTGAACGTGGGCACGATCGGTCACGTGGACCACGGCAAGACCACGCTGACGGCCGCGATCGCGACGGTGCTGTCGAAGAAGTTCGGC
>NZ_JAJTWU010000022.1 GCF_021353265.1 Pelomonas cellulosilytica | reverse complement strand
CGCGTCAACCGTCGCACCGCGACCTTGCAAGCCATGGACGGCCGCAACTGGCGCGTCGGCTTCGAACTGCTGCGCCACGTCCTCGACGTCTAGGTCAAGAGGGTGGTGAGGCGACGCTTACGGTTAATTGATCGCATACGTTTTACAGGGCGTATCCGGACATCAAGGTCGAGCTGAGCTTTGACGACGGCTTCGTCGACATCACCGAACGCGGGCTGGATGCGGGCATCCGGCTCGGAGACTCGATTGCCCAGGACATGGTCAGCGTGCGACTCACCGAGAGCGAGCCTATCGCCATCCTTGGCTCGCCTAACTACCTCAAGGAGCGTGGCATACCTAAGGAGGTGGCAGACCTGGTGTCACACGACTGCATCCGCTTTCGGTTCCCGTCCACGGGTCTCATCTTTAGATGGGAGCTGCTCGTCGGCGGGCAGTTGGAGGAGTTGGAGGTTGGCGGACCATGTACGGTCAATGACACCGCCTCAATGCTGGCTCTAGCGCTCGAAGGTATGGGACTGGCCTATGTACTGGCCTCAACGGCGAAGCATCACGTCAAGTCAGGCGCGTTGAAGCAGGTACTCCAAGATGCATCTCCGGTTCTGCCCGGCTTTCACCTCTACTACACGAGCAGGCGACAGCTACCAATGAAGGTGCGGTGCTTTGTGGACTTCATGCGCGCCCAACTGAAATAGAACGGCCAAGACCCGACCGTGTGGCTGCAATGACTTCCGAGCCGTTGCAATGGATCGGCATCTGCCTTGCTGGCCTCCGAGGTTTCAATTCGGCGAGGCGGTGCATTAAGTCAGGGCATTCTGCGACGCGCTTGGTGGCTATGCAAATCGAGTTGAAGCCCTCGACCTACATCGACGAGGTGCCCGAGAGCCCCATCGACGCCGCCGCTGTCCTGCCGGACGAAGCGCTGGCGGCCGGTGGCCTGGTGCCCGTTGCAGCTTTCATGCGCACGCGCAGCAGCGCCAACGCCTCCCGGCTGAAGAAGTCACGCCCCAAGGCCGACGTCGCTGGGCTGCTGCAGCTCAATGTGGTGGTCCCTGTCCCTGGGCACGCCGCCATCAAGGCCATGGCCAGGGAGCTGCAGGCCGGCGCTGCGTTGCACGATGTCCTGCAGGCCACGCTCGTGAACGCCTCCCAGAGCACGGAGTCGGCACAGGTGGGCGTACCGCCCTCCCCCTTGATGGCTTCGAGCCGTGGGACGGTGGCTGGGCCTGCGCTAGCCGCTGCGTCCGCACGAGCATCTGCCGATGCGTCTGGAGCTGGCCGACGCTGGCAGCAGACGCTGAAGCCTCTGAACATTGCGCGGCATAGAGCGTCCCGCCCACCGGCGTCGGGACAGTTTTGCGACGAATTCTGATCAGCCGTAGAATAGGCGACACGCCCTTATGAGGGGCATTAAGCATGGTTAATGCACCCTATGGATCGCACAAAACCACAAACTCCCTTAGGGGTGACGGAACTGGCCGCCCGGCTGGGGGCGCGCATTCGGACCGCGCGGGTGCGCCGCCGGCTCCGCAAGGAAGACCTCGCCCTCAAGGCGGGACTCAGCCGCAACGCCATCGATGCCGTCGAGGCCGGCAAGCTCACCACTGGCCTGGGCACCTATCTCCAGGCCCTGTGGGCTATGGGGCTGGCTGAGGGCCTGGACCTGATCGCGGACCCGGGCCTGGACCGCGACGGCCTTGCGCTGGAGCTCGACGGAAAGACGATGCGGGTGCGCGTCGGGACCAAGGCCGACAATGACTTCTGACCAAGACGATCAGGTCTACGTCTGGGTGCTGCTGCCAGGCGACTTGCAGCCCACGCTATGCGGTCGCCTGCGCATCAGCGAGAGCGTGGAAGGCGGGACGGTCGCAGAGTTCGTGTACGGCCGAAGCTACCTGCAGCTGAAGCACGCCAATCCACTCGACCCCATCCGGCTGCCGCTGGCGCTGTCAGCGTTCAAAGCCACCAGCCAGGCTACGCAAGGCGACCCCGATGTGTTCGGCGTCATTGCAGACGCTTGCCCGGATGACTGGGGCCGCTACGTCATCACCCGCCGTCATGGGCCCCAGCGCTTCCCCATCGGGTTCCTGCTGCGCTCGCAAGAGGACCGGGTAGGCAACCTGTGCTTTGGACGTGAACTGGGCGAGGTGCCTCATCTCGGTGAGCCTGTCCACGTGGAGCTGTTGAACGACGCGTGGGCCGTCGTGGTGGGCCTGGACACCGGCCGGCCGCTGCCACCGGATCTGGAAAACCGCGTGCGGGCCAACACTGGCATGGGCGGCGCGCGCCCGAAGCTGACGGTCTCCGATGGCGCCCACCAGTGGCTCGCAAAGTTCCCTTCGCACCGGGATGACCGTCGCTATTCACAGGCCAGGTTGGAGGCGGCTGCGCTGGATCTGGCCGAGTGCGCAGGCATCACCGCTGCAAAGGCGCAGCTGCACGAGGTTCCGGCCAGCGCCAACAACCCCGGTGGTGTGATCACCCTGGTTCGCCGGTTCGATCGCACCAGGGAGCCGGGCGGCCAAGGATGGCTGCGCGACGCGTACGTGAGCGCGCGGACGGTACTGTCCTCTGAACAGCGGAGCCGGGCGCGGGCGTATATGGGCAGCTACCCACAGCTGGCGGAGCAGCTGCAGCGTTGGAGCAGCAACCCCACGGCGGACAGGCGCGAGCTGTACCGCCGCATGGTCTTCAATTGCTGCGTGTCCAACACAGACGATCACGATCGCAACCATGGGTTGCTGGCAGACGAGCTGAGACCGGGCATGCGCCTGTCGCCGGCCTTCGACATCGTCCCTCGCCTGCACAACACGGTCCGCCGGTACCAGTCCCTTTCCGTCGGCGACGACAGCGCGCTGGCTACTGTGGAAAACCTGCTGAGCAGCGCGGATCGGTTCTCGATCCCCCCGGCGGAAGCCCAATCGATCATCGACGACGTCCAGCAGGCTGTCGCCAAGCACTGGCGAGACTGCCTGCGCGGCCGGGGGATGACGCCAGCCGAGTTAGAGCTGCTCGCGCCTTGCTTTGCAGAACTGCCGAAGAACGAGGCGCACGTCGAGCAGCTCATCCAGGCCCGATCGGGGGCGGCGGGAGTTAGCCTTGCGCGGCCACGTCCTTGAACAGTTACACAGAGCCGCGCTAACTCTGAGTCCACAAACTCAGTGGCGCGTTGGGTAAGGGGAGCACCAAAGCGGCAGCGAAGGCGCCGAAGTCCTCCAAGTCCCAGAAGCCGGCGAAATACGCCGATGGCGCGGGCAACACCTGGGGTGGCACGGGAAAGCGTCCGGACTGGCTGCGCTAGGCGCTGCTTGGAACTCATGCACACGCGCTCGTAGCCGGCCTCGTCGCCCAACTCATATAGGCGGCGCAGACACTCGTCCTCGTAGATGGCGATGGTGCCGCGTGCCTTGCACTCAGGCCACAGTGAGTTGTCGAGCCCGAAGTTCGCCACGACCACCTTGCGTCTGGGCCGTGCTGGTTAATGCATGGTGTTCGACATGCCCCGAATCGTAGAGGCACTGAGAAGAGCTAACGCCCGGTTCCAGCCTCGTACAGCAGGTGCTCGACACCCGCCAGGTCCTCGTCCGAGTGGGGCGCGCCCCCCTGCGTTCAGCTGCAGGTCGAACTCCAATAGCCCTGCACGGCGAGCGAAGCCGACGACGTCGAAGCGGCCCCGAATGCGGCTCGGATCGAACGGCGTTCCCACGAGGTCGGCGGCCAAATGGCTCAAAACGACTTCACCGAGTCGGCGAGCCTCGAGTGAGGAACTCTCCATGTCACGGTCATGCGCCGGGTCGTTCGCTGCAGCAGACGCACGCCAAGGTGGCCTTCGACGTCGCGTATCAGCTTGCTGGCGATTGCGATTGCGATTGCGTTGGGGTTAGGCATGTTCAGGGAGTCCGCCGCCCGAGTGAAGGTGTCCGGCTCGATGGCCCGTTCGAGGGCGCGTATCGCCAGCAAATGGTCCATGTCGACTCTCCGGACGGCGTCTTGATCGCAGACAACGGAAAGTCAAACGCCTGCGCGAAGCACTGGACACGGCCGCCGCAGCGGCAGCGTTCAAGCTGGACTGAGCGCGCTCATCGCGTTGGTCCGAGCGAAGCACCAGCCAAGGATGCGGGGCCGGGCGGTCAAGGCGCGTGGGGATCCACGATGTTTGCCTGTAGGCACACACGACGCCCCATGCTGCTAACGCATCCATCACGCGTTCTACGAGCGTGCGGTGGCGGACAGACGGCGCACCCGAATGCCCGCAGAGTCGGTGGCACAGCGCGTTGCGGGATCACCCACCTTGCACCGCCCTGGGTCGCCGGCCCGTCCGGCGTGTGCCGCCACTGCGGCTTGACCCGAGGAACCTTCTATGAACTCGATGCTCTACTCTGTTTCCGCCCTGCCGGCCCGCCCGCTCACGGTCCTCACGCTGCTGGTGACCGCCTCCTTGCTAGGCGCCTGCGCCTCGACACCTGAGGCGCCGCCGCAGCTTGCCGTGGCCGAGGCCGCCGTGCAGCGTGCCAACACGCCCACGACCATGGCTGACGCCCCGACGCAACTGCGCGTGGCCACGGACAAGCTCGCCGCGGCCCGCGCCGCGGTGATGGCTGGCGACACGCCGCGCGCGCGCATGCTTTCCGAGCAGGCCGAGGCCGACGCCCGCGTCGCCGAGCTGCATGCCGACAGCATGCGTTCGGGCAAGGCGGCCAAGGAATCCGAAGACGCCGCACGCGCGCTGACCGAAGAAGTCCAGCGCAAGCCGGCACGTTGAGCGCCGCCCAACCATTCCCACTTTCTTCGAAAGAATTCCATGAACATCCGACTCCACACCACCCCCTTACGAACCGCCCTCACAGCGACCGGCGTTGCCCTGCTTGCGGCGTGTAGCTCCATCCCGATCCAGAACAGCATGCTGGATCAGGCCCGCAGCCGACTTCAGGCCGCGCAGGCCGAGCCGCAGACGGTCGCCATGGCCGCCGACGAACTCGCCCGTGCCCGAGAAATGCTGCGCCGCGGCGACCAAGCCCTGGCCAATGGCAACGACACGGCGCAAGTGACCCACCTGGGCTACATGGCCCTGCAGCAGGTCGTGATCGCCGAGGAGACGGCCGCAAGCCGCAAGGCCCAGGCCGTCGTGGCCGGCGCGGGCGCCGAGCGCGACCGCATGCGACTCGAATTGCGAACCCGCGAAGCCGACACGGCGCAGGCGCAGAAGGCCACGGCCGAACAGGCCTCCGCGATGAAGAGCGCGGAATTGGCGCAGTCCCGGGCCAATACTCAGACCGAGCGCGACCGCGTGGCGCGCCGCGATGCCAAGGTCAGCGATCTCGAATCGCAACTGCATGACATGAACGCCCGCCAGACCGACCGTGGCACTGTGGTCACGCTCGGCGACCTGCTATTCAACACCGGCGCAGCCCGGCTGCGTCCGGCAGGCGAGCGCAGCATGGCGAAGCTGGCTGACTTCATGAGGCGCAACCCGGAACAGCGTGCCTCTATCGAAGGCTACACCGACAGCACGGGCAGCACGGCAACCAACCAAGCGCTGTCCGATCGCCGCGCGCACGCGGTGATGTCCGCACTCATGCAACAGGGCGTGCCGGGCAATCAGCTCACCACGCAAGGATTCGGCGAAGAGCGCCCCGTGGCCAGCAATGACACGGCGGGTGGACGGCAGATGAACCGGCGCGTCGAGGTGGTGTTCGCGAGTCTGACCGAAGGCCCGGCCAGGAACTAGCGCCATCTGGCTCTGTTTGGCCTAGCCAGGCGAAGCCGATCAAGCCGCTGCACCGACCCGGCCGCCAGATGGGCTTGCCGACGACCACGTCGCTGAGACGCCAAATCAGTTCGTCGAGAGCGAGGTCCTGCACCTCGGCAACGCGCTGCCCAGCACCTGCACCTGTAAGCCCTTCAAGGTTCGACCGATGACGCCGACCACCGCCACAAGGCGACGCGGCTGCCCACGGGCTGCACCGCTGGCAGCAGGGCTTCGACCTGGCAGAAGTGACTCGCGAACTCGGACGGCTGAACGAATGCGTCGCCGACGAACTGGAGAAGTACGCCGTCGCCCATCCTGACCTGGACCCCGGCTGCATGACGGGCGCATGGCGCATCTGGGGCAAGCAATGCGGCGACGCGGTCAACGCCAGCGCGGCGAAGTACTTCACGCTGCAGCAGATCGAGGCGAGCAGCCACATCCGGGACCTGGAGCGTGCTCCGCAGTCCCTGCGCGAACTTGAGCAGGAGCGCGCCCGGCTGTGGCAGCAGGCGGCGCACGACCTGCGCGGCAACCTCGGCGTGGTGGCGACCGCCACCGCGGGCCTCGCCTCGCCGGTGGTCTCGGAACCCATGCGCACCAGCTTCCTGCGGCTCTTGGACCGCAACGTCAGCTCGCTGAGCGAGCTCCTCAACGACGTGACGAGCCTTGCACGGCTGCAGGGCGGACTGGAACGCAGCACCCTGCAAGCCCTCGACGCCGCCGCGCTGCTGGCAACGCTGTGCGACGACCTGCAGCCACACGCCAGGGAGCGTGGCCTTTACCTTCGCTACACCGGTCCCGCCTCGCTCCACGTAGGGGCCGATTCGGTCAAGGTCCGGCGCATTGCACAGGACCTCGTCATCAACGCAATCAAGTACACCCGCAGCGGTGGCGTCACCGTCAGCTGCGGCGGCGGCGAATCCAGCGATGTCGAGCGCTGGTTCTTCGAGGTGCGTGATACCGAGCCGGGCTTTCATGCCGGTCCAGGCTCGCAGCTGGCGGGCGCGCTCGAAGACGCGACGGACCAGGCCCGCCAGGTCGCGAGCGACCACAGCACCGGAGAGATCACGCATTTCCAGACTGATCTGGCCGGCACCCTTCGACGCCCGACGATCCGCGGCCCGTGCAGCAACAGGTCGTGGAAGGCGTCGGGCTGTCCATCGTCAAGCGCCTGTGTGACCTGCTCGACGCGACCACCGAGCTCGAGTCCCGGATGGGCGAAGGCACTGCCTTTCGCATCTTCCTGCCGCGCCGCTACGTTCTCGCGGCCGAAGGCTGAATTCCCTCAGTCGTGGCGAGAGAGATAGCGCCGCATCAGCGGCTGCGCGCTCAGACCGTGCACGACGATGGAAATGGCGACGGTCCACAAGGTCAGAGCGACCAGTACGTCAGCGATGCGCACCTCCAGCCCATGGCGCAATGCGAACATCAGGTAATAGATGGAACCAATGCCGCGGATGCCGAACCAGCTCAGCATGACTCCCTGTTGAACGGACAACTGCTCGCCCATGATGGCCGGCAGCACCGACACCGGCCTGAGCACCACCAGCAGCAGCGGCACGAACCACAGCGTTGCCGACAGGGGCGCGGCGTACGCCAGCATCGCACCGACCACCATGACGAGAGCCAGTTCGGCGAGCTTTTCCAGCTGACCGTTGAACAGCTGCACCGAATCGCGCATCGTGGCGCTCGCATGGTGGGAGTGCGTGGCCAGCGTTTCGTACGAGTGTCCCTCAGCCTCTTCAGCCGCACCTAGCGGAGGGCTGTCCGCGATGGGCTTCTCGTCCACTCGCTGCAGCGCCAGCCCGCTGGCGAAGACGGCCAGGAAGCCCGATGCGTGACAGAGCTGGGCCAGGCCGTACGACAGGCCGATCAATCCCAGGCCGAGGAAGACGTCCAGTCCCACCGCTTCCCGGTGCCTTGCGCGAAGGTAGACGACGAGCTGCCCCATCGCCGCGCCGAGGGCGCCGCCCAACACCGTGCCGACGAGCGGCGACCACAGCAGCTCGACGCTCCACCAGTGCAGCGGTGGGCTCGTCGAGGGCTGCGCGATCAAAGCCAGCCCGAGCATCACGAACGGAAAGGCAGCGCCGTCGTTCAAGCCGCCTTCGCCGGCGAGGCTGAAGCCCAGGCGGTCCGGGCGCGAGCCGGGTTCCGACTGCACGCCGGAGGCCAGCACGGGGTCGGTAGGTGCGAGGATGCCTCCGAGCAGGATGGCTGCTCCCAGTGGGAGGCCCAGGGCCATGACGCCGAAAAGGGTGATCAGCGCGACCATGCAGGTCATCGAGATGACCGCCAGCCGCAGCGGCAGCCACCAGCGTCGATCCCACAGGGGTACGCCCAGCTGCAGGCCGACGGCAAACAATGAGATCAACAGTGCGATCTCGGCCACGGTCTCAAGCAGCGGGGCGTACTGGATCGGATCCGGCGTGAGCACCCCAAGCACCGCAGGGCCGAGCAGCCAGCCGATACCCAGGTACAGCATCGCGCTGCTCAGAGGAAGCCGCCCGATAAGCGTGCCGAGAAGCATCAAAGACAGCAGCACAGCGCCGATGACCACCGACCAGCCGGCGAGGGACATCCAGCTTCCTCAGTGTTGACGGCGCTTCATGAGGGCGGCATCCGCGGCGGCAGTGATTCGAGCGTCGCGGCTCATTGCGGCTCTTGCATCTCGGCCAGCAACTCTTCCTTGCGCTGGGCCATCTCCCCGCCCAGCGCTTCGAGATCGAGATCGCTCTGCCTGACCTTGCGGAACATCTCGTCCTCTTCTTCCTCGACGTGATGGCCTATGTATTCGCTGAGCACCTTGACCATGGCGTCGTACAGGGCATCGGCGGGCACCGAATCCTCGATCTTGGTGATCAGGTCCTTGACACTGGCGTGCTCGACTTCGGCCTCGTCGGCGAGGTCTTCGTCGTCTCCCAGCACCTCGCGCGCAGCCGGGTAGAAAATTTCTTCCTCGATCGTGGCGTGGGCGGTGAGCTTGGCGCAGATGTCGAGCGCGAGCTGCTTCTTCTCTTCATCGTCGCCGTCGGCCTCGACAAGCCGCTTGTAGGCCTTGAACAGCGCCTCGACCTCCTTGTGGTCGGTGATGAGCAGGTCGATGGCATCGGTGGATGCAGGGCTGTTCGTGGTGTTGGGGGTGTCCATGATGGTCTTTCGGTCGGCACGAACCGGCCATTGCGAGGCGTCTCGCGGTGTGGAGGGCGCAGCGGGCCATGTGGCCCGCCGCAATGGGTCAGTTGTTGCCGGTGGCCTGGCGGACGTCGCCGCCTGGGCGCGTGTCGCCTGCGTCATCGGTGTCCTCGCTCAGCGAGCCTTGCTGCTGCTGCTCGCGGCTCACGGCGTCGTTTTGCTGCCGCCGGGGCGGCTGGCTTGCGGGCTGCTGACCCTGCCATGGGGTCCGGTTGCTGTCACCCTTGGCCGGTGATGCGCCATCGCTGCCGGGCTCGGCGGCGGGCGGTCGCATGTCGGGCGCGTGGTCGACCCGCTGCTGGCCGGGCGATGTGTTGCTGCCGGATCCAGACTGCTGCTGACTTTGGCCTTGAGATTGATTGCTGTTCATTGGAACCTTCTGATGTGCCGGGGTGTCCGGTGAAGCCTGCAAGGCAACGCGCGCGCCTGCATGCCCGTCGGGGCGCGCAAAGCTTCGCTCCCGGGCGTCGACGACAGATTCCTCGCCGTCAGATGACCCAGCTGCCCCCCTGCCCCGGTAAATCCCACCGATAGCGCAAGCCGCTCAACAGCTTTACCGATTCGGCCGACCGTGCAGCGCCCCGCCCCAACCTATCAACCGTCCGGGCTAACGCTTGCATGCATGCATGCATGCATGCATTTGCAGCCAAGCCGCCAATTGCTTGACAGGCGTGCTACTCTGTTCGCATAGATTCGCGCAAGACCGTTTTCTCAAGGTCTTTTCTGCGGCCCCGCAGGCCATCCCCGGCCTCTCTTGCGAGCGGCTCGCTTCAGCAACTCCCCGGTGAGTGTTCTTGAGTGTTTCTGTCTCTGCACGGCGTGCGCCGGCGGAGGGTTTTCTCCATCTCTACTTTCTCCAAGGAAACATCATGGCCATGCAAACCGGCACCGTGAAGTGGTTCGACGACGGCAAGGGCTTCGGCTTCATCACGCCTGACAGTGGCGGCAAGGACCTGTTCGCCCATCACAGCGAAGTGCAGAACGGCGGCGGCTTCCGCTCACTGGCTGAGGGCGCCAAGGTTGAGTTCGAAGCCACACAAGGCGCCAAGGGCCCACAGGCTTCGAAGATTCGCACGCTCTGATCGTGCACGTGCTGCGCTGCATGCGCACCATCAGGCCGGCACCTGCCGGTCGATTCATGGTGCGCATAGGGCGCGGCGGCGGCCTGGAGTCAATAGCATTGAAGCCGCGAGGCTTCGCACCTTGCTCCAGTGCCGCCAGATAGATTGATTTTCTCGGGGCACGCTGCAAGTGACATAGCCCCGCGTTGACTTGCTTGAAGCGTCACCGGCGGAAGCGTCGCCCTTGGCGGGACAAGTCCTCAAGAGGAGTTGTCCCGTGTCCTTCCCATCCACGCCACCGAAGCCGGACAAATCGATGCCGGCGAGCGCGGGCTCCCCGCCCGGCGAGGCCGTACTGGAGCTGGTTTCCACCGAGCACGCTGACCTGCAACGTCAGGGCGCTCAGGCACAGGACCGGGGCGAGGCTTCGGCATCGAACCCGATGCCAGAAACGATCAACAAGCCTGCTGCGACCGGTGAAACCCAACGCATCTGGTCGGATCGGCGCGACGCCTGGGATCGCGGCCACGACGCTCAGCAACGCCCGCTGGTCTCACCGGCACAACCACCTAGCGGCATGGCTGCCGACGAGCCCGACCTGGATGAGGTCCTCTTCGGCGTTACTCGCATCCTGACTTTCGCCGGCGACAAAGGGCTGACATCGGCAAGTGGCTTCTTCTTCGAACGGGATAGCCGGCTCTTCCTTGTCACCAGCCGCCATGTGCTGTTCGACGAGCCGACACACCATGCACCCGACCGAATCGAAATCAAGCTGCACACCGACGCCCGGAACCTGACCGAGTTGGTAACACTGTCGATCTTGCTGCACCGCAACGGTCTGACCGTGTGGAACCAGGCGCGCGACAGCGCTGGAGAGGTTGACGTCGCGGTTGTGGAGATCGACCGGACCGCTTTGCCGATTGATTGCGTCATGCGGCCCTTCGGCCCGCAGCACCTTCCGATGGGATTCGAGCTGTTCGAGGTCGGCGACCGACTGGCGATTCCAGGATTTCCGCTTGGCTTCTTCGACACCCTTCATCACCTGCCCGTGGTGCGACAAGCCAGCGTAGCGTCCTGGTACGGCGTTCGTTTCCAGGGCATGGGCTACTTCCTGACGGATGCACGTCTTCACCGCGGCAGCAGTGGCTCCCCCGTCCTGGCCCGAGTCGAACCCACCCCTGCGGGCCGACCGCGCTGGTGCTTGCTGGGGGTGCACTCCAGCCGAATGGACATGGCCACACGCGATACCGTGCTCGACGATTCACTGGGCTTGAATTGCGCTTGGTATGCCGACGTGCTGCTCACCCTGACATCCGGCCCGAGCCGCAATCTCCCGTGACACAACCCCTCCTTCAAGCCGCTGATCTGCGCGGCGCCAAGAGCCTCAGCTCCGACGCCGCGGCAAGCCTGGCCAATCTCGTGGAGGCCATGCATGCGCACATTGAAACGCTGCCACGTATACCCGGCCTGGGCGACGCCACCCAAGCGGACGAGCGCGCGCAGGGCCTCACGGGCCTGACTTACAAAACCGTGCGCGGCGTGACCCACCTTTCAGGCGGAACGATCGACAGCTTGCTGGGCTGGTTGGCGCCGGCCTTGGTAGCCGCAGATCCGCACCAGGCGCCCCATCCGGAACGCGAGGCGATCCTCGCGGCACTCAACGGCGTGATGGGCGACCACCTGGCGACGACGGGCCACCCGCTTGCCATTGGGATGCAGTTCCGTCACTCGGGCCGGTCCCTGCCGCTCGACCGCCATGCAATCCGTTCACGCCTGGGCACCATCACGCCCAAACTGCTGGTGCTGCTGCATGGGCTGTGCATGAACGACCTGCAGTGGCGCCACGAAGGGCATGACCACGCTGAGGCGCTCGCACGCGACCTGGGTTACACGCCGGTCCACCTGCATTACAACAGCGGGCTGAGTGTGTCGACCAACGGTCGCATCCTGGCGCAGTTGATGGAGGGGTTGTACAACGTCTGGCCCATGCGCATCGAGCGGCTGGCGGTGATGGGCCACAACATGGGCGGGCTGGTGGCGCGCAGTGCCATCCATCACAGCGCGCTGATACAACGCGGCGCTCTTCGCTGGCCGGGACGCGTCGACGATCTGATATTCCTGGGTACGCCGCATCATGGCGTACCGGTTGATCGCATCGGCCCCGGCCTGGACCTGTTGCTGGGCGCCACCCCCTACGCATCGTCCCTGGCCCGACTGGGCAAGGTCCGCAGTGCAGGCATCCATGACCTTCGATTCGGCAACATCCTCCGGAGGCCGGCAGGCAACGACGACGTGGGACAGGCCGACGCCGTGGGCTTGCCAGGCGGGACTCGCTGTTATGCCATCGCCGCCAGCCTCGCTCCCAGGCCTGGCAGCTTGAAGACAGATGTCGGAGATGGCCTGGTGCCGGTCGCCAGCGCGCTGGGGCAGCACGACGACCCAGCCCTGAGCCTCGCCTTCGAACCAGAGCGTCAGGCTGTCATAGCCGACACGGGACACCTCAGCTTGTTGTCGAGCACTGAGGTTGCGGCCCTGCTGGGGCAATGGCTGGGCTGAACTCGCACTCTCTTGCACGCCAAGCGCCGCGGCCACGGGAGCAAACGCATGCCGGCTCGTGCTCGTGGAGTTCGCACTTCTTGTGCCTGCACAGATCTGACCCAGTACCCCCGCCTCCGCTGCTGACGGCAACTTCGAGTCGAAGTGGCGTCTCGCGTGCGACAGCGGTGGGCGCCATGTCCTGAGGTGCAGATGCACGCGGTCCATCCGCTGCACCGTGCGTCGCCTCTCCCGTGGGTTTTTACGACCAGCTGCACTACCTGCCGGTGATGCGCAGCGCCGCCCTCACCTTCACCTTTACCTTCGGCTAGCGCATTCAAGGCCAGGGCCGCTTCGTGACGATACCCGCACAAGCCTCGGCGGCAGCACTGCGCCGGTCGTGCGCCACGTCACAGGCGACGACACCGGCCTGCCCTGGCAGCTGTCGGGTGTGCACACCACAGGCATGGACATAGACATAGACATAGACATAGACATAGACATAGACATAGACATAGACATAGACATAGACATAGACATAGACATAGACATAGACATAGACATAGACATAGACATAGACATGGGCTACAGCAAGGAACAGCACGATGCCTGGCCAGGTTTGAAACCGGCTTCGTACTCGACGCGATGCTGCCATTGACGAATCAGCGTGAATGCTCACAGTAAGATGGTTATGTTCGCTGTCGCACCTATCGACTGCTCACGGTTGGCTAGACTCCAGAGTCCGGTGTCACCAAGGTTCAGGAGGGTTAGATGCCTTTACCGCCCGACGCCATGGACCCGCGCAACAACAGCTTGTTGGCATCCCTGCCAGAAGAGGAATGGACACGCTGGTCGGGCCAGCTGGAATTCGTTCCATTGACGCTGGGCCAGGTCATCTATGAATCGGGCCGGCCGCAAAGCCATGTGTACTTCCCCACGACCGCGATCGTGTCACTGTTGTACGTGATGGAAGACGGCGCTGCCGCCGAAATCGCAGTGGTCGGCTATGAGGGCGTCGTTGGGGTTTCCCTTTTCATGGGCGGCGAGACGACACCCAGCCGCGCCGTCGTGCAGAGCGCAGGTGGCTGCTACCGGCTGCGGGCAGCTGCCATCAAGACGGAGTTCAATCGCTACGGCGTCGGCATGCACCTGTTGCTGCGCTACACGCAGGCCCTGCTGACCCAAATGGCGCAGACGGCTGTCTGCAACCGACACCACGTGCTCGAACAGCAGCTGTGCCGCTGGCTGCTGCTGAGCCTGGACCGAATTGCCGGTGACCACCTTGTGATGACACAGGAGCTGATCGCCAACATGCTGGGCGTGCGCCGCGAGGGGGTCACGGAAGCGGCGCTGAAGCTGCAGAAGCTAGGGCTGATCGACTATGCGCGCGGCCACATCACCGTGATCGACCGCCCTGGCCTGGAGCAGCGCAGCTGTGAATGCTACGCTGTGGTCAAGCGCGAGTACGACAGGTTGCTCAAGCCGACATCGCCTGTGCGCTGACTGGTTTGTGCGCTGGCGTACAGCGTGCGTGGCGAGGCAAGCGCAGAGTGGCGCATGTCCGCCAATCAGCTGCTCGATCACTTGCCCGCCGCCGAACTGCGCCGGATACTAGTTCTAGGTGCGCACGTGCCGCTGCACAGCGGCCAGTCGCTGCAGACGCAAGGGCTGCCGTTGCGCGCGCTGCTGTTCCCGGTGCGGGGCTTCGTCTGCCTCGTCACGCCGCTGGACCAACACGAATCGGTGCAGGTGGGCATGGTGGGGCGCGAGGGCGTGCTGGGTGCGGAGTCACTGCTGGGTTTGTCCACCAGTCCAGTGGAGGTGGTGGTACAGGAAGGCGGCCAAGCCTGGAGCCTGCCGGTCGTCGCGCTGCGTCGCGCGCTGCCCCGCAACCCTGGCCTGCGCCGCCTGCTTTCTCGCTACCTGCTGGTGCAATTGCGCCATGCGGTCTCGATGGCGGCCTGCCTGCATTTCCATCCACTTCAAGCCAGGCTGGCTCGTTGGCTGCTGATGGGTCAGGATCGCGCCGAGGGCGACGGCTTCGCGGTGACTCAGGAGGACTTGGCCCACCTGCTGGGCGTGCGCCGGGTCGGCGTGACTTTGGCGGCGGGCAGTATGCAGAAGGCGGGGCTCATCCAATACCACCGCGGATGGATCCGCATCAGCGACCGTCCAGGCCTGCGGGAACTGGCCTGCAGCTGCTACGCCCAAGACTGCGCGACGTATCTGCTAGGCATGAACTTCCCCCCGGATCACGGGCTGGATGCGCTGAAGCACTGACGTATACGGCCCTCTACGCGCTGCTACACCGAGAACATCGCTCATGCGGCACGGCGTGCTGTGCAGCCGGCCGGGCGTGTGCCAGCGCACAGACTGCACGGCCTGTCCTGGCGAGCATGCCGGCTGACCATCGCTCGATGCTCGACTCGCTGACAGCATGCCCAGGCCGGAGCCCCATCATGACGTTTGAACAGGAAGTCAACTCCCTCAAGCAACGCATCGCGAGAGCGGAGCATGCCCGTGACCGCTTGCGCGCGTCCGGAGATCAGGAGCAGTACATGCAAGCATGCTCAATGGTCAGCGCCTTGGACTTGCAGCTGGAGTCGCTCCTCGATACGCAGCCGCGTGAGGAAGAGCGGCTACCCGGCCCCAACGCCGGCTCATGATCGGGTCAGTCGGCATCGAGCAGACCCCTATGCCCCGAAGGTCAGCGTCCGTGACCTCCGGCTCAACCCGGTAAGGCAAACCCACGCTCACAGCCGTGCGTTGAGATCGTCCAGACTGCCGATGTAACGCTCGTCGAGCTCGTCCAGGAAGCCGGCGCGAGAGGTTCGGTGATGCCGCTCCAGCTTTCCCTTGCCCTCGGGCGACAGAAGATCTGCTGGATGCCCAGCTGTGCGCAGATGCCCTGCAGCGTGGCGGCACGGTAGGCCGCGCCGTTGTCGACCACGAGCTTCAGATGTACGCCACGGCGCAGCAAGGCCTGCTTGAGCACGCCCTCGATGTCCAGGGCCGTCTCGCCCAGGCAGAAGGTGCGGTGCGCCACCAGCCGAGAGGCGTCGTCAAACGCCGAGACGAGGTAGGTCTTGCGGAGTTGCCCGCGGTGCGGCACGCGCGGGCCGTGCGTGACGTCGTCGCACCAGAGGGTGCCAGCAAACTCGGCAGCGAAGCTGCGCCGCTCCTCGGGCTTGTGAGCAGGACTGCGCGACAGCCCGTGGCGCTGCAGCAGCCGGTGCACCGCCGAGCGTGACAGCGTGCCGCTGGCCACCGTCCCGGCCGCCTCCAACAAGCCCACGATCTGGCGCACCGAGCGGCGCGCATTAGCGCGCTTGGCCGCCAGGATCGCCTCCCGCAGCGCCGGCGCGAGCTTGGGAGCCAGGGCGTCCAGCCCATCGCGGCGCCAGGCGTAGTACCAAGCCTGGTTGACTGGTGAGCTGGGCGGAGAGGGATTCTGCAGGTCTGAGCAATTAACGGTCAAAGAGCCTGGCCGACAGCGTTGAGAACAAATACAGCTGCAGAAGTAAATATTTACCTTGAATATGGCGGTTCATATCCGTGGGCGTGGTTTTGGCACTTGGCTTTCAGTGTCAATTGCCGCCGACACTTGGAAAGCCAACTCGGAAACGTTCCCCTAACTCGATGTTTGACATCCGTAGGCTTCGCCACGTCAAATCGAGATGCCGGCTCGCGCCTTAACGTTCTCAGTTCGGGGGGCGGTCGGCAATCCTTGTGCTAGTTCAATCCCCGAATAAGGAATGAATTTTTGCTTAAACAACAGGAGAGTATATGAAACTGAAGCTTTCTTTGCCCGATCTTGAAGTGCCTATCGGTTTGGCGGGATCAACCTGTACGGTCGTCGGGCTACCTGCAGTTCGCGTCATCATCAGCATTATCGTGAAGCGACCGCCCTCAGTTTGATTTGCAGCGGCCCGCAGACGCGGGCCTTTTTAAGGCGGAATGATGAAGAATACCTATTTCGACGATCGGGCTGTTGGGTCGAACTTGTTCGGCTTCATCGATTATGCACGCCGCACAGTCGTATATAAAGACGACGCATCATTTTGGAAGGCCAGCGAGAAATTTGAAGGTGCATTGCCTGAGCTTGCCGTAGAGTGCACTGCACTGATCAATCGCGAGCTCTCCGCGATTCTGAATAACTTTGAATATCACTCCCCGCTTTGGGACGCTGGTCAACTGATTTTCGCCCTCAACGCAAATTTCGCGCTTTCGCTCACGCTGATGGTCGCGGAACCCAAGCATATTTTCAACGCCGTGGCGAATTCTTGCTACGGCGTGGTGGGACGAAATTCAATCAACATTCGCCGATATCGATTACCCTCCAGCATTGATAGGCGCGTGTTTGATAGATCAGTGACTCTCGTGCAATACGACGACTTCCCACTGATACCTGGAGACGTACTTCGACTTAACTCAGGTACAGATGCTGTAGATTGGTCATTATCGGATCCTGTGCTAATGCTGCGCTTCACCTCAGCGTCGACAGAAGCGCTGCAATGGGGCTTTGATCGCCAACTTAAGACGGCTTGGTCTGCCACGGCTGTTGATCCGGAGTCAACCCAACTGGTCTGCTTGGCATCCTATTTGGGCAAAGAGGAATCGGTCTCCTCGCTCGAGCCCCTTCGCGGACTTTCTACGCACCCACAACATCACGTACGGTGGGCGGCAATACGAGCCATTGCCAGTATCAGTGGTGAGGCAGGTATTGAGCAATTGCGCTCTGCCAGAATCGATGAACATCCGCATATAAGAAATGCCGCCATCTCAGCACTCGCTGCAATAGGGGCGCAATGATGAAAACCATTGAAGAAGCCACTCAATCGTCAATCGACCTCAGCGAGTGCATAGAACTCCTCGACAACGTTATTGACCCAATGGACGCATCATCGCTTGTGCTGGCAGCTCCAGTATTGAAGCAATTGGCGAATAACCGACAGTTTCTAATTCAGCGCTTCAACAGCGATGTCAAGAACTATATTGATAGCGACTACGGCGGCAACTTCTACTCGCCACATTCATTTTTATTGAGCCCTGCAAGCAAATCTTTCTTCATTAGAGCAAACATCTGGGTGCCAACTGGCTCCAACAGTGGTGCCACAGCCAAATACGAAGAGCGGCTGCTTGCTTATAACCGCCCTCACGACCATAATTTCTCATTTGCCACTATCGGCTATTTTGGGCCAGGCTACGAGACGTTACTTTATGAGCACGATTTCGAGAAAACGCTTGGGCACATCAAGGAACGCGTGTCATTAAAATACACCGGGCGTGCGACTTTGACGCAAGGAAGAATAATGATCTACGAGGCGCGGAAGGATGTTCATACGCAGCTTCCTCCAAGCGATCTCAGCGTGAGCCTAAATGTAGTAATAAATCGTGACGACGAGACCCAGCTAGATCAGTTTTATTTTGACGTTGACTCTTGCGAGATCACAGAATACAGCGATACCGTCCCCTCTAAGAGAGTCAGTCTACTCCGTATTGCGCGTGAACTCGGCAACAACGACACCGCAGAGCTTCTATTGCAAATTGCAAAACAGCATCCGTGTCGACGTACACAGCTGCAAGCGCTGTTGTCTGCAACCGCGGTTGACCAATCCACGATGAGTGACGCACGACGTATTGCCTCTCATAGCAACAATGCATTGGTCCGGAGTTTCTTAGATACTCCCTATGAAGTCTACAACGCCGCTGTTGATCTGGACCATTTATTTAAGAACGCCTGATATCGTTCGAATATGATCGGTTGAGCGATAAAGCCTAGACTCATTTGGAGGTGTCGGAGGCCCAGCAGGCAGCGGAAAAGGATTATCGTGCACAAGAGAAGCGAATTGTTGACTTTCGATGGCGTCTCGAAAATTTACAGGAAGTCGGGTGAGCCGGTAGTTGCTCTGGATAGCTTTTCGCTAAGCATTTCGACCGGCGAAATCGTGGGGCTTCTAGGGCCTAATGGGTCAGGTAAAACAACATGCGTAAAGCTTGCTACTGGACTTGTTAGTGCGGACGAGGGAATCGTAAGTTGGCGAGGTGATCCGCTACCTAAACAATCGCCTTTCAAACATCTGCGCGAAATGGGGGTTCTACTAGAAGGGCGGGGCGCCGCATATGACCGACTTTCAATCCTCGAAAATTCGCGGTATTTCTGCAAGCTTCGCGAATCGAAATTTGATGCTTCCTATTTTTCTGAACTTGTCGATGCACTTGAAATTGAGGATGTAAACACACCCATACGTCAGCTGTCGACTGGGAATAAACTGCGCGCCGGCCTACTGGGTAGTCTTATTCACAAGCCCACGCTCCTACTCCTGGATGAGCCTACTTTAGGCATGGATATCTTCGGAGTTGAATGTCTGGAAAGAATTCTTCAGAGTGGTGTGTCCAAAGGCGTCGCCTTTGTGTTGAGTTCTCACGATCTCGACTTTGTTGAGCGCTTGTCTAGCAGGATTGTTTGCATAAGCGGTGGACGCAAGGTGTTCGACGGCGATAGATCGCATTTCATGGGTTTGTCATCTCGATATCTATTAAGTCTTGACATCGCAGAAACCAACCTAGAGGCGGCGCGCGAAGCGCTCTCTTCCTCTACTGGTAGGGTCTGGCGGTTTGTATCAGCCTCCCAGATCGAATTGCATATAGATGACTACCAGCAAGTCTGCAAGATTCTTATCGATTTGCTGCCCGTGCTCTCTACATTTAGAGGCATGGAACTCCGCAGCGTGTCACTTGCCGACAGGTACAAAGCACTGATCGAATTTCAGAGGGAAGGCGAAGGGCCGATGGCATGAACTTGAGTACGCACTTTGAAAACGAACTTCGCAGAAATGGTTACCTATTCAGGCGGTATTGGATTGAATCGATTTTTCTTCTTGGCCTTGTCATAACGCTATTTGGAGGATTCGTTTTTGCCGTCCTTTCATTCAACGAGAGTTCCTGGAGTTCTGGAGCAGTTGACCGCCTGATTGTTGGGTTTGCGTTATGGTTGTTTGCAAATGGTGCAGTCAATGGTGCAATGGGTGATGTAATGGAAGAGACGGAGCAACGGACGCTTGAACAAATATGTATTTCACCGCTTCCCCTCGAGAAATTGCTTCTGATTCGTGCGTCTGTAAAAATGCTTACGTCGCTGCTATTCCTGCTAATTGCATTGACAATTGTCGATAAGCTTACAGCTGCTCGCCTGCAGATCAATTTTTCCGTCATGCTTGCTCTTGCTTTGGGAGCGCTTCCTTCGTTACTCGGCATAGGCTATGCCTTGGCTGGCCTCTTGCTGGTTGTCAAAAGAGGTGCGGTTGTTCAAATTGTTATTCTTCCAGCCATCATCGGCCTGGTTTCTCTGCCCGCATTTCCAGTAAACGTCTTTGCCGCACTGCCGTATTCACTTGGCGCTGCTGCGGCTAGAGCGGCTTCTGGCGGTGCACGAATAGATGCCGGCGTTTATGTCACTGTAGGATTAAACTCGTTGCTGTACTTTGTCTTTGGATTGCTAGTTTTTCGCTGGTTCGAGAAGCGAGCCAGACGGGATGGAGTTCTCGGCCATTTATAGAAAGGCAACTGCTCAGAAACGAGACCGCTGCATAACTGATGCCGAAACGAGCGCGGCCAGCCGTTTTGGCGTGAGCGTCTGGCTGAGCCACATTGACCGCGGCGTCAAGCCTTGGAGAATGTCTGCCCCCTGGTCGCAGCACCGCAGGACAGTCCCCCCGCGTCAAAATATCTGTCGCCTCCATAGGTTCTGAAATGGGGCGTAGATGCGACTACGCGGCGTTCGTGGTGGACGTGTTCAGCCGGCGTATCGTGGGCTGGCGCCAGAGCAGTTCGATGCACACTGAGTTCGTGCTCGATGCGCTGGAGCAGGCCCTGTACGACCGCAAACCCGGCCAGGCGCGAGGCCTGGTGCATCACTCGGATCGAGACCGCTGCTTAACTTCCCTGATGCGCGGCGCCGGTAGATCGGCTGCAATCAGTACATGGACAGCTTCTTCCTCATGGGTGCCAAGCCGCTGGTCCAAGACTCGCCGACGATGAAGTTGCACGAGTTGCTGGACTGGGCCGAGATCGCGCACAAGCTCAAGGGTCTGTACAAGCGTG
>NZ_JAJTWU010000021.1 GCF_021353265.1 Pelomonas cellulosilytica | reverse complement strand
TTCGACCAACTGGGCCTGCCCCGCCTCTCATGACCTCAAACTCTCGAACCGCCTGGTGCGGACCCGCATGCCAGGTGGTGTGGCAGGGGTGCCTCCTTCGTTGGAGGCCCCCTATGCCGATTAATCGCCGATCTCCGGGGAACGCGGCTCTGATCTTGAGGAAGAAGTAGTCGTCGTCGCGGTAGCCGTAGGCCATGCGTTTGTTGACCTTGATTTTGTTGTTGATGCCTTCGACCAGGTTGGTCCCCAAGGGCCAGCGACAGTGGGAGAGGATCCCTGGCAAGTAGCCCTTGAGGTTGCGGGCGAAGGCCTTGAGCGGAGCGATGCGGCTGTACATGGCGCGGCGGTACCACTGCTGCCAGAAGCGTTCGGCGTAGCCTGCATGCCGGTAGCTTCACAGGGCTTTGAGATCGTCCTTCATCACGTAGACCTTGAACAAAGCCCGGTTGGCGCTGAGCAAATCACGCAGCCGGATTCGATCCTCGGGTCGTGAGCAGGCGCGAGCTGGACGAGTGGCTGCGCCACCGGCTGCGAGCCATCCAACTCAACAGTGGAAACGCGGCACCACCATCTACCGGGAACTACTCGGTCTGGGAACTGCGCCGCAGTTTGCACGACAGGTGGCGGCGAACGGCCGCTGCTGGTGGCGCAACAGCGGCAAAGCCCTCAACCGCGTGCTCACCATCGCCTGGTTCGACCGACTGGGCCTGCCCAGACTCTCATGACCTCAAGCGCTCGAACCGCCGGGTGCGGACCCGCATGCCCGGTGGTGTGGCAGGGGCGCCTCCTAAGATGGAGCACCCCTATGCCGATTAGTTCATTCGCCGAACAGGTCGGGCGAGTGCTTGCCGGCGGGTGGTGCCAGGCCGAGGTGGCGCCACGCGGCGAGCGTCGCGATGCGGCCACGCGGCGTGCGCTGCAGGAAGCCCTGCTGGATCAGATAAGGCTCGATGACGTCCTCGATCGTGCCGGCCTCCTCGCCGATGGCTGCGGCCACGTTCTCCAGCCCGACCGGCCCGCCGTCGAAGCGGTGCACGACGGCCTCCAGCAGCTTGCGGTCCATCAGGTCGAAGCCCTGAGGGTCGACGTCCAGCATGGCGAGCGCCTTATCGGCGATGCCGGCGACGATGCGGCCGTCACTTTTCACCTCGGCATAGTCGCGCACGCGGCGCAGCAGCCGGTTGGCGATACGTGGAGTGCCGCGGGAGCGGCGGGCGATCTCCAGCGCGCCGTCGGCATCGATGGGCGCGCCGAGCAGGCCGGCCGAGCGCGTGACGATGCGCTGCAGCTCGACCGGCGTGTAGAACTCCAGCCGCGCGACGATGCCGAAACGATCACGAAGCGGATTGGTCAGCATGCCGGCGCGGGTCGTCGCACCAACCAGTGTGAACGGCTGCAGATCCAGCTTGATCGAGCGCGCCGCCGGGCCTTCGCCGATCATGATGTCGATCTGGTAGTCCTCCAGCGCCGGGTAGAGGATCTCCTCGACAACCGGGCTGAGCCGGTGGATCTCGTCGATGAACAGCACATCGTTCTTCTCGAGATTCGTGAGGATCGCCGCCAGGTCCTTGGGCTTCTCGAGCACGGGGCCGGAGGTCTGGCGCAGGTTCACGCCCAGCTCGGCCGCGATGATGTGTGACAGCGTCGTCTTGCCGAGGCCCGGCGGGCCGAACAGCAGCACGTGGTCCAGCGCCTCGCGGCGCTTGCGGGCCGCGCCGATGAAGATCTCCAGCTGCTCGCGGGCCTTGGCCTGGCCGACATAGTCGTCGAGCAGCTTCGGTCGCAGCGCTCGTTCCAGCGCCTCCTCGCGGCTGGACTCCGGCGCGGCGTTAACGAGGCGGGGCGCGGGGGCGAAGTCGTCGGTCTGGATGCTCATGGGTCAGGAGAGCTTCTTCAGCGCCAGCTTGATGCCGTCGCTGACGCCGACGTCCGGCGGCAGCGCCTTCAGCGTGGCGGCGGCGTCCTTCTCGCTGTAGCCGAGGGCGACGAGGGCCTGCAGGATGTCGGCCTGCGTTTCGTTGGCGACGGTGGCGGGCATCGCCAGGTCGGCGCCCAGCTTGCCTTTCAGTTCCAGCAGCAGCCGTTCGGCCGTCTTCTTGCCGATGCCGGGCACCTTGGTCAGCCGGCCGATCTCCTGCTGGGACACGGCCTGCGCCAGCTCGGCGACCGACAGCCCGGACAACAGCCCGAGCGCCATCTTCGGGCCGACACCACTGATCTTGATGAGCTGGCGGAACGTGGCGCGCTCCTCGTGCGTCAGGAAGCCGAACAGCTGGTGGGCGTCCTCGCGCACCGTCAGGTGCGTCAGCAGCACGGCCTTGTCGCCCAGGCCACCGAGATTGAAGAACGTGCTCATCGGCACGTCCACCTCGTAGCCCACGCCGGCCACGTCGATGACGACCTGGGGCGGTGTTTTCTCGGCGATGACGCCGCTGAGTCTTCCGATCATCAGCCCATTATCCGGGCCGGTTGGGGTCTAGTTGCGTCCGAACAGCCCGAGGCGCTGCGCTTCCAGCGCGGCCTCGGCGCGCGAGCTCACGTTGAGCTTGCGGTAAATCTGCTTCACGTAGTCGGCGATGGTGTGGCGGGACAGACCCAGCTGCACGCCGATCTCTGGCAGCGTGAAGCCCTTGGCCACGCGCAGCAGCACTTCGCTCTCGCGCTCGGTCAGCGAGACCTCGTGCAGCAGCGTGGAGGTCGGCTTCTTCACCTGCGCGGCGAAGTAGGCGATGACCTTGCGGGCGATGGACGGCGACAGCGGCGGCTCGCCCTGGCTCATGCGTTGCAGTTGCTCCACGAGCAGCTCCCGGGACTGCTCCTTCAGCAGGTAGCCGAAGGCGCCGGCTTGCAGTGCGGGGAACAGATGCTCGTCGTCGTCGTGGATGGTGACGATGACGGACTGCACCTCTGGCTGCTTCTCGCGCAGCGCGGCGATGACCTCGACGCCCGAGCCGTCGGGCAGGCCCAGGTCGAGCAACGCCAGCGTGAAGCGCTGGCCGTTGACGAGGGACAGCGCGTCCTGCACGCGCGAGCACTCCGTGATCTGCGCATTGGCGAACACCTGCTTGACCAGGGCCTTGAGCCAGGCGCGGATCTCCGGGATGTCTTCGAGCAGCAGGATGTGATTCATGGGAGCCTCGGGTTTACAGCGGGATCGTCAGACGGATGACGGTACCCCAGCCGGGGCCCGATTCCACTAGGCATTGGCCATGCATTTGCTTGGCGCGTGATTTCATGCTCGCCATGCCATGGCCGCGGTCCAGCCTGCCGTCGAGTTCGGTGGGAATGCCCTGGCCGTTGTCCTGGATCGTGAGGATGAAATCGCCGTCCTGCACGGCGCTGGAGATCGTCGCGTGCGTCGCGCCGCTGTGCTTGATGATGTTGCTGACCGACTCGCGCAGGATGCGGGTCGTCTGGACGTAGGAGCGGGCCTGGAAGGTGTGCTCGATGTCTTCCCCGGGGGACTTCCACTCGGCCAGGATGTTGGCCTGCCCCAGACGTGAAACGACCTCTGCTCGCCAGTCGCCCAACGCATCGATCAGATGCACCGGCTTGCCGGTCAGGCCGCGCACGGACAGCCGCATCTCCTCCAGCGCCTCGCGCGCCAGTGTGGAGATGCGGTCAGATTCGCTGGTGTGCACGATGGTCAGCAGCTTGGCACCCAGGTCGTCGTGCAGGTCGGCAGCGATGCGCTTGCGCTCGCGCTCGGTCACCTGCTCCAGCTTCTGCTCGGCGAGCTGGCCGTGCGCGCGCTCCACCTCGGCGATGCGCTCGGCCATGCGCTGCTCGATCGCGATGGCGCGCCGTTCCGCGTCGAGCCGCGCCTGCGCCACGCCGTTCACGACCTGCAGTCCCAGCGCCAGCATCAGCAGCGGCAACATCAGGCCCAGCCACGGGGACGCGGTCCACCAGAGCGACTCATTGACGCCGGCCAACAGCAGTTCGGCCAGCAGCGCGGCCATCGTGGGCACCAGCAGCACGGCCATCAGCTTGAACTCGGCGCGGGCGGCGCCATCGTCGGGGCCGGCCTGCAGGCGCTCACGGCGCAGCCACAGCGCCCAGGCCATCGCCGCGACCAGCTCCAGGCTCAATACGCCATGCCACAGTGACCCCAGCAGCCCGACCTGGCCGCCGGTCAGCAGCAGGCTGGCCGGCACGACGAGGCACTGGATCAGCAAGGCGTGGTCGATCCAGTCGCGCTTCCAGTTCATTTGCCGCAGCAGGTACTGCACACCGCACAGCACCAGCAGCGTCATCAGCAGCGGCCTCAGTGCTGCGGCCCCCGGCGCCGACGTGGCGCGCAGCACGACCCAGCTCAGCATCATGCCGACGAGGAAATTCGCCGCGCGTTCGCGGGCATTCAAGCTGGAGACCAGCCCGACGACGGTGGCCATCAGCGCCAGCATTGCGGCGACCCAGCCATGCAGTGTGGCCGCCCAGTAAGGGCCCGCCAGACCGACAGCCTGGGCCTGTGCAGCGGTCGGCAGCCATAAGGCCGCCGCCGTCGAGAGAAGAAGGTAGGAACGCCGGGCCTTCGGGCGGCCCCGCGCGGTCGTCAGAATCATGGGGCGGCATTGTGAGGGACGCCCGAGGCCCATGTGCCGGGGAATGCACCAGCGACAATCCGCGGCACCACATTTTTGGCGCCCCGCCGTGATCCTTCGCTTCACCTTCGACCCTGTCGACAACACCCGCCTGGCACGCGTCTGCGGCAGCCTGGATGCCCACCTGCGCGACATCGAGGCCGCGCTCGGCGTGAAGATCACCCGTCGCGAAGGCGAGTTCCGCATCAATGGCGCCAAGACTGCCGCCGAGCGCACGCAGTCGCTGCTGGAGGCGCTGTATGAGCGTGCGAAGCGCCCGTTGTCTGCCGAGACGCTGCAGCTGGCGCTCGTCGAGGCCAAGGCGCCCGAGCCAGCCAAGGCCCAACCGGGCGACGACGGGCCGCTGGTGCTTCGCACGCGCCGCGCGGACCTGTCCGCACGGACGCCGCGACAGCACCAATACCTGCAGCAGATCCTGTCGCACGACATCACCTTCGGCCTTGGCCCGGCCGGTACTGGCAAGACCTTCCTGGCCGTGGCCTGTGCTGTCGATGCGCTGGAGCGCTCGACGGTGCAGCGCATCATCCTGACGCGGCCAGCCGTGGAGGCCGGGGAACGCCTGGGCTTCCTGCCCGGCGACCTGACGCAGAAGGTCGACCCCTACCTGCGCCCGCTGTACGACGCGCTCTATGACCTGCTCGGTTTCGACCGCGTGACCAAGGCGTTCGAGAAGGGCCAGCTCGAAGTCGCGCCGCTGGCGTTCATGCGCGGCCGCACGCTGAACCACGCCTTCGTCATCCTCGACGAGGCGCAGAACACGACGCCCGAGCAGATGAAGATGTTCCTGACCCGCATCGGCTTTGGCAGCCGCTGTGTCGTGACGGGCGACACCAGCCAAATCGACCTGCCGCGCGGCGTGCAGAGCGGGCTCATCGACGCCGAGCGCGTGCTGGCCAAGGTCAAGGGCATCGCAATGACGCGCTTCACCAGCGCCGATGTCGTCCGTCACCCGCTGGTGGCGCGCATCGTCGAGGCCTATGAGGCACGCGCCAAGCGCGAAGGGCGGTCGTCATGAGTCGGCCCGAACTGAGCCTGTCGCTGCAGTTCGCCGACCCGCGCCACCGCGCACTGCTGCCGCGCCACAAGGTGCAGCGCTACATCCGCGCGGCGCTGGAGCTGCCGGGCGAGATCGCCGTGCGGATCGTCAACGCCGAGGAAGGCCGCTCGCTGAACCGCGAGTACCGCGGCAAGGATTACGCCACCAATGTGCTGACCTTCGACTACAGCCATGAGCCGGTCGTCGGCGCTGACCTGGTCCTCTGCGCCGAGGTCGTCGAGAAGGAGGCCGGCGACATGGGCGTCCCGCTGCTGGACCACTACGCCCACCTGCTGGTGCACGGCACGCTGCATGCGCAGGGCTACGACCACGAGGCCGACGACGAGGCCGAGTGCATGGAGGCGCGCGAGACGGAAATCCTCGCAGGCCTGGGCATCGCCGATCCGTATCGAAAACGCTAGCGGTTCGTCAGGTAGCGCTTGCGGCGGAAGATGAACCACAGGCCCGCCGCCACCGCCAGCATCAGCATCGCGGCATCCCAGAAGCCGCCCCCGTTGTGGATCAAGGGCATCGCGTCGAAGTTCATGCCGAAGATGCCGGTGATCAGGTTCAGCGGCAGGAAGATGGCCGTCAGCACCGTCAGCGTGCGCATGATGCTGTTGGTGCGGTGGCCCAGCGCGCTGAAGTGCATCTGCACGGCCGACTCGGCCGACGACTCCAGCCGCCGCACATGCGTCAGCACTCGCTCCACATGCTCCAGCACGTCGCGCGAGCGAACGCGCAGCAGCTCGCGCTCGCGCGTGACGTGCGGGTCGCCGTCCGTAGGCCATTCGTCCAGCGCGTCGATCCACTCCTGGATGGCGCTGCGCTGGTCCTCGCAGGTGTCTTCTAGCCGGTGCAGCGCGTCGCGGCTTTCCAGAAGCAGCGGCCAGTCGTTGAACTCGCTGTTCTGGTCCAGCAGCACGCGCTGCAACGTGCCGAGCTGGCGCGTCAGCAGCCGGCGTAGCTCCAGGTAGCTGTCCACCATGTGGTTGACCATCCGCAGCATCAGGTCGGCCGGGCTGGCGGGCAGGCGAGCACTGCCGCGGGCAGACTTGTCACGCCCCTCCGTCAACCGGTCGAGCTTCTGCGCGAAGAACTCGCGCACCTGGCAGTCGGTCGGGTGCACGGTGACCAGCACTCGGTCGAACACCGCGAAGCCCACCGGGCTGGTGTCGATGGCGCGCAGCGCGCGCTGGGCCGAGGCCAGCGTTCCGTGCTCGTCATCGACGAAGAGGTCCTGACTGCCGGGCGCGGCGGCCAGCCGGCGGAACACCAGCATGTCGTACCAGGATGTGTAGTCGAAGTGCGACGGCAGCTGGTTGTTGATCAGGTCCGACACATGCAGGTCGACGATGTTGCCGCAGCCCCAGCGCGTGAGCGCCTGCTGCAACGCCGGCTCGCCCACCTCGAACACGCGTCGCCCGTAGCCGACCCACAGGAAGCCCCGCTCAGGCAGCGCCTCGGGCAGCTCGGACAGCTCCGTGAAGCGGTCGGGCTCGATGTGGAAGACCCGCACGGTCTCAGCCCTTCTTCAGCAGGCGGGCGGCGTCCAGTGCGAAGTAGGTCAGCACACCGTCCGCACCGGCGCGCTTGAAGGCCAGCAGCGACTCCATCATGACGGCGTCATGGTCCAGCCAGCCGTTGGCCGCGGCGGCCTTGACCATCGCGTACTCGCCGCTGACCTGGTAGGCGAAGGTCGGTACGCGGAACTCGTCCTTCACGCGGCGCACGATGTCCAGATATGGCAGGCCGGGCTTGACCATGACCATGTCCGCGCCCTCGGCCAGGTCGAGAGCCACCTCGCGCAGCGCCTCGTCGCTGTTGCCGGGGTCCATCTGGTAGGTTTTCTTGTCCGCCTTCCCGAGGTTGGCCGCCGAGCCGACCGCGTCGCGGAAGGGGCCGTAGAAGGCGCTCGCGTACTTGGCGCTGTAGGCCATGATGCGCGTGTGAATGTGGCCGGCGGCTTCCAGCGTGGCGCGGACGGCGCCGATGCGGCCGTCCATCATGTCGCTCGGCGCGACGATGTCCACGCCGGCATCGGCCTGCACCTTGGCCTGGCGGGCCAGGATGTCGACCGTCACGTCGTTGATGATGTAGCCCGTCTCGTCGATGACGCCGTCCTGGCCGTGGCTGGTGAACGGGTCCAGCGCCACGTCGGTCAGCACGCCCAGCTGCGGGAAGCGATCCTTCAGCGCCCGCACCGCGCGCGGCACGAGGCCATCGGGGTTCAGCGCCTCGGTGCCGTCGGGCGTCTTCAGCGCCGCATCGATGACCGGGAACAGCGCGATGACCGGCACGCCCAGTTCGACGCACTGCTCGGCGGTGCGCAGCAGGTGGTCCAGGCTCTGCCGAGACACGCCGGGCATGGACGTCACGGGCTGCAGCCGTTGCTCGCCTTCATGGATGAAGACCGGCAGGATCAGGTCGCTCGGCAGCAGCGAATGCTCACGCACCAGGGCACGTGTGAAGGCGTCGCGGCGCAGGCGGCGCGGGCGTGCGGCGGGGTAGGCGGCGGGTGTCAGGGGGGAGCGTGTCACGGGCGAATCCTCGATCTGCGGGGGCTGCGGCCCGGCGCGTGATGGACAACACATCCCCGGCGCCGATTGCTCGTGACGCCGCCGCTCAAGCGCGCTAAACTTGTCCGCGAATGATAGCCGCAAGGTGGTCATTCCCTGCTTTTCCTCCCTGAGCAGGAGCCTTAGCGTGATGACAGCGATAAGGCTTTGCCGCCCCGGCTCTTGCCGGGGCTTTTTTTTGTCCGTGTGGAAGCGCCGTGCCGCTTCGACGCCCGGTCGGCTCTGTCGTGCTGCGCGCCTGTCGGCACGACTTCTGCCCATCTCCAAGGCCGCCCGCGCGGCCAGCGGCCTTGACGCCGGAGCCTGGGACTCGACAGAAGGGTTTTCGCTGATGGCCCTGCCCATAATGGCCCCATGCTCTGGGTCAAAGCCTTCCACATCGTCTTCGTCGCCGCCTGGTTCGCCGGCCTGTTCTACCTGCCACGCATCTTCGTGAACCTGGCAATGGTGCCGGCAGACAGCCATGCCGAGCGTGAGCGCCTGCTGCTGATGGCGCACAAGCTGCACCGCTTCACGAGCATCCTGATGGGCGTGGCGCTGCTGCTGGGCCTGTGGGTGTGGCTGGGCTTCGGCGCCACGCGCTTTGCCGGCAGCTACTGGCTGCATGTCAAGCTGCTGCTGGTGGTCGGCGTCATCGGCTATCACCATGTGAACCGCCGGCTATTGCGCAGCTTCGAGGAGCTGTCCAACCGCCGCAGCCACCGCTGGTTCCGTATCTACAACGAGACCGCCGTTCTGCTGTTCACCGCCATCGTCGTGCTGGTGACCGTCAAGCCGTTCTGAATCCGATGCCGTCGCGCCGCCAGAGCTCCGCCACCTGGCTGCTGCTGGCCCATGTGGGCCTCATCGTCTACGCCAGCCTCTATCCCTGCTGGCCGTGGCGCTGGCCGCCCGGCATGGATGTGCCTTGGCTGTTCAGCTTGCCGTGGCCGCAACGTTTCTATGCCTACGATCTCGAAGCCAACCTGATCGGCTACGTCCCGCTCGGCCTGCTGGGCTTCGCGGCGGCGATGCGTTCAGGCTGGGGGCTGCGCGGTGCGCTGGCGCTGGGTTTCCTGCCGGGGCCGCTGCTGTCCTTCCTCATGGAGACCCTGCAGTTCTTCCTGCCCGGCCGCGTGCCGTCGCTGTCGGACCTCGCGCTGAATTCCGCAGGCAGCACCGTCGGCGCTCTGTTGGGCCTCGTGCTCCACGTGATGGGCGGGCTGCAGCGCTGGGAGGACCTGCGCGACCACTGGTTCGGCACCAGTAGCGCGCCCGCGCTGGCGCTGCTGGCCGTCTGGCCGCTGGCGCTGCTGTATCCCACGCCGCTACCCTTCGGCCTCGGCCAGTGGTTGCCGTGGTGGCGCGAGTCGCTCGTCGATGCGCTCGATGGCACGCCATGGGCGCTCGACTGGAGCGACGCCGTCACCGTGGAGCACGAACTGCCGCCGGGCCTGGAGGCGCTGGCGATCGCGCTGGGTCTGGTGGCGCCGGTGCTGCTGATGATCGTGGTAGCCCGCCCCGGCCTGCGCCGGCTGGTGCTGGCCACCGGCGCCGTCATGCTGGGCCTGCTGGGCACGTCTACCGCCACGGCGATGGCCTTCGGCCCGGACCATGCCTGGGCCTGGCTCAGCGAGGCCACGCGGCCGGGCGTGGGACTCGGCATGGTGCTGTCGCTGTTGGCCTGCCTGCTGCCATCGCGCGTGGCGGCGGCGCTGGGGCTGTTTGCGCTGTGTGCGCTGGTCGGCCTCATCAGCGTCGCGCCGAGCGACCCCTACCTCGCACTGAACATGCAGGCCTGGGAGCATGGGCGCTTCGTCAACCTCTATGGCCTCACGCGCTGGCTCGCCTGGACGTGGCCATTCATCGCACTTGTCTGGCTGGCGGCCCGTCTTGTCCAGAAACCCCAATGAGAGAATCCACCGATGAGTTACTACGAGCGTCACGTCTTCTTCTGCCTCAACCAGCGCAACAACGGGGAAGCCAGTTGCGGCGACCATGACGCGCAGGGCGCCTTCGACCACTGCAAGTCGCGTGTGAAGCAACTGGGTCTGGCGGGCAAGGGCGGCGTGCGCGTCAACAAGGCCGGCTGCCTGGACCGTTGCGCCGGCGGGCCGGTGGCCGTCGTCTACCCCGAGGCCGTGTGGTACTCCTGGGTCGACCAAAGCGACGTCGACGAGATCGTCGAGAGCCACCTGCGCGACGGCAAGGTCGTCGAGCGCCTCGTGCTGCCGGAATCCGTCGGCCGATGAACGCACAGACCGAGAAGCGCCTCGTCCCCGGCCCGGCTGGCCAGATCGAGGTGGCCATTGACCTGCCGGCCGGCGGCGCCGCGCCGGTGGGTACCGCGCTGGTCTGCCATCCCAACCCGACCCAGGGTGGCACGATGGACAACAAGGTCGTGCAGACGCTGGCACGTGCCTTTATCCAGCTTGGCTGGCGCGCCGTGCGCTTCAACTTCCGCGGCATCGGCCAATCCGAGGGCGGCTGGGACGAAGGCCGCGGCGAGGTCGATGACGCGCTGGCCGTGCTGGACGCCGTACGCACGCCCGGCGAGGCCCTCGTCCTGTCCGGTTTCTCCTTCGGCGGCTATGTCGCCTCGCGTGCCGCGCAACGGGTGGCCGAGCCGGCGCAGCGCCTTGTGCTCGTCGGCCCGGCCACCAGCCGCTTCGACACCGCTCCCGTGCCGGCCGACACCGTGGTCATCCACGGTGAGGTCGATGACGTCGTGCCGTTGTCGTCCGTGCTCGACTGGGCCCGGCCGCAGAGCCTGCCGGTGACCGTCGTCCCCGGCGTGGGCCATTTCTTCCATGGGCAGCTGCCGCTGCTCAAGTCTCTTGTGGTGCGCGCATTCGACCCCACGAAGGTCTGATGACCGCGCCTGAACCGATCCGATGAGACGACTGCTTGCTTCTTTCCTCGCCGCCCTGTCGCTGGTTGCGCAGGCGCAGGCCCCGCAGCCACCCGAGACCGCTGCACGCAACTATGTACTGATCGACCTGACCGCCCACAAGACGCTCGCCGAACGCGAAGCCGACGTGCCGCAGGACCCGGCGTCGCTGACCAAGCTGATGACGGCCTACGTCGTCTTCGGCGCGCTGCGCGACAAGAAGCTGACGCTGGAGCAGACGCTGCCCGTCTCCAAACGCGCCTGGGATGAGCGCAAGGGCGAGCCGTCGCTGATGTTCATCGACACGACGATGACGCCAAAGGTCGAGGAGCTGCTGCGCGGCCTCATCATCCAGAGCGGCAACGACGCCGCCGTGGCGCTGGCCGAGGGCGTGGCCGGCTCGGTCGAGAACTTCGTGCAGTTGATGAACCGCCAGGCCCAGGCCTGGGGCCTGAAGAACACCGAGTTCAGGAACGTTACCGGCACGAGCGAGCCCGGGCACAAGGCCAGCGCGCGCGACATCGCCACCATCGCCGCCCACATCATCACGGACTTCCCGGAGTACTACGGCTACTACGGGCAGCGGGACTACACCTTCAACAAGATCCGCCAGGACAACCGCAACCTGCTGCTGCGCCGCGACCCGACCGTGGATGGCATGAAGACAGGCTACACCGAGGCCGCCGGCTACTGCCTCGTGGCCAGCGCGCACCGCGACTTCCCGAACGGCAAGCGCAGGCTGCTGAGCGTCGTCATGGGCACGGCGTCCAAGGAGGCCCGTGCGAGCGAAAGCCAGAAGCTGCTGAACTGGGGCTACACCGCCTACGACGCCGTCAAGGTCATTGATGCAGGCAAGGCCGTCGCCACCGTGCCGGTCTGGAAGGGCGAGTCCAAGGAAGCCCGGCTCGGCACGGCCGATGCCGTCTTCGTCGCCGTGCCACATGGCGACGCCACGAAGCTGCAGACCCAGGTCGAACGCACCGACCCGCTCGTTGCCCCGCTCAACAAGGGCCAGCGCGTGGGCACGCTGCGTGTCACGACGACGGCCGGAGCCGCGGTGGCCGAGGTGCCGCTGATCGTGCAGGAGGCCGTCCCGGGTGCAAACCTGTTCGGCCGCGCATGGGATTCGCTGCGGCTGTGGATCAAGTGAGCGAGGAGATTGCGATGAACCTGCCACCCGACATTCCGCCCGAGCAGTCGCTCATCGACTACCCGTCGCAGTTCCCGATCAAGGTCATGGGTGCGCACGTGGAGGGCTTCGTCGAGGCCATCACGGCCGTGGCGCTGCAGTTCGATCCGGGCTTCGACGCGTCGACCATTGAGCACCGCCCCAGCAAGGGCGGCAACTACCTGGGGCTGACGATCACCATCACCGCCACCAGCCGCGAGCAGCTCGACGAGCTGTACCGGACGCTGACGACGCATCCGATGGTCAAGGTGGTGCTTTGAACGTGCCGGTCAGCTCGCGGCGTCCAGCGCCTTGACCTTGGCCTTCGCGGCCTCGTCTCCGTTGTTGGCGGCCGCGTTGTACCAGTAGCGCGCCAGCCGCGCATCGGCCTCCACTCCCAGCCCCGTCTCGAACATCGACGCGACGAGGTATTGCGCGCCGACATCGCCCGCCTTCGCGGCCTCCAGGTACCAGCGGTGCGCGTTGGCCATGTCCTGTGGCCGGCCGCGGCCAAGGTAGTAGCAGGTACCGGTGGCAAGCGCGCCGTCGCCGTGGCCGTGTCCCGCCGCGCGCTCGAACCAGTCGCAGGCGGTGACCTTGTCGACTGCGCCGTGGCGGCCCTGTTCGATCATTTCCCCCAGGGCATTCTCGGCATGGGCCAGTTGCTGCGCCGCCGCGCGCTGCAGCAGGTCCCAAGCCTTCGCATCACTGGCGCGCGGCAGCTCGCGGCGCAGATGCATCATGGCCAGGTTGAACTGGCCCAGCGCTTCACCGCGGGCCGCCGATGCCGTGAAGCCGCGGGCCGCCGCCTTCATGCGGCCCTCGTCATAGGCAGTCAATGCGTCGGACAACGGTCCCGCCTGGGCGAGGCTGGCGGCAAGCAGCAGGGCGGCGGTCAGTGTGGTCTTCATCGTCTGGAGTCGGCTGAGGTGCGTGGGGGCTTACGGCGCCTGCCTATGATGCCGCGCATGATCGTCAAGACCCTCGGGCGGGTCGATTACCTGCCCACGCTGGAGGCCATGCGCGCCTTCACGGCGGCCCGCAACGCCCCGGATGCTGGTGAAGTGCCGGACGAGATCTGGCTCTGCGAACACCCGCCCACGTTCACGCAAGGCCTCGCCGGCAAGCCGGAGCACCTGCTGCTGCCCGGTGACATCCCTGTCGTGCCCACCGAGCGCGGTGGCCAGGTGACCTACCACGGCCCCGGCCAGGTGACGGCCTACCCGCTCATCGACCTGCGGCGCCTGGGCATCTTCGTCAAGGAATACGTGTTCAGGCTGGAGACGGCGCTGATCCAGACGCTGGACAGCTATGGCGTGACCGGCCTGCGCGTGGCCGGCGCGCCGGGCATCTACGTGCGCCCGGCCGCCCCCGGCAGCCACGCGGCGCTGTCAGGGCCGGCCGACCCGACCGACGCGTTCCGCGGCCTGGCCAAGATCGCCGCGCTGGGCATCAAGGTCAGCCGACACTGCACGTACCACGGCCTCGCACTGAACGTCGCGATGGACCTGGAGCCCTTCCATCGCATCAATCCTTGCGGTTATGCAGGGCTTGAGACGACATCCCTCGATAAAATCGGGGTTTCCACCGACTGGCCGACCGCGGCCTCCCGGCTTGCCGAGCGGCTCTCGGCCCAGTTGACGCCATGACCGACACGACCACCACGTACGACCCGACGATCAAGCAGAAGGCGGAGGCCAAGACCTCGCGCATCCCGATCAAGATCGTGCCGGCCGAGGTGCTGAAGAAGCCAGACTGGATCCGCGTCAAGGCCGGTTCGCCGTCGACGCGTTTCTACGAGATCAAGCAGATCCTGCGCGAGCACCAGCTGCACACCGTCTGCGAGGAAGCCTCCTGCCCCAACATCGGCGAGTGCTTCGGCAAGGGCACGGCGACCTTCATGATCATGGGCGACAAGTGCACGCGCCGCTGCCCGTTCTGCGACGTCGGCCACGGCCGGCCGGACCCGCTGGACGTCAACGAGCCGCTCAATCTGGCCAAGACCATCGCGGCGCTGAAGCTGAAGTACGTCGTCATCACCAGCGTGGATCGCGACGACCTGAAGGACGGTGGTGCCGGTCATTTCGCCGAGTGCATCACCAAGGTCCGCGAGCTCAGCCCCACGACGCAGATCGAGGTGCTGGTGCCCGACTTCCGCGGCCGCGCCGACCGCGCGTTGAACATCCTGAAGGCAGCGCCGCCGGACGTGATGAACCACAACCTGGAAACCGCGCCGCGCCTGTACAAGGAAGCGCGCCCGGGTTCGGACTATGAGTTCAGCCTGAACCTGCTGAAGCGCTTCAAGGAAGAAGTGCCCGGCGTGCCGACCAAGAGCGGCATCATGGTGGGCCTGGGCGAGACGGACGACGAGATCCGCCAGGTCATGCGCGACATGCGTGCGCACCACATCGACATGATCACCATCGGCCAGTACCTGGCGCCGTCGGGCCACCACCTGCCGGTGCGCCGCTACGTGACGCCGGACCAGTTCAAGCAGTTCGAGAAGGAAGCCTACGAGCTGGGCTTCACGCACGCGGCTGTTGGTGCGATGGTGCGCTCCAGCTACCACGCCGACGAGCAGGCGCACGCCGCGCTGAACGGCGGCGCCTGACGGCTACTTCAGCGTCGCCAGGTAGGCGATCAGGTCGGCCCGGGCCTTGGCGTCGGCCAGGCCGTCGTACTTCATCGTGCCTCCGGGCACGGCGGTCTTGGGGTTGGTGAGGTAGGCGTCCAGCGCGTCGGGCGTCCAGGTCTTGCCGCTGGCCTTCAGCGCGGCCGAGTAGTTGGCGAAGCCCGGCAGGCTGGCCGCCGGCCGGCCCAGCGTGGCGAAGAGGCTGGGGCCCTTCTTGTGCTTGCCGTCCTTGGCGCTGTGGCATTCGGCGCAGTGTTCGGCGAACACGTCCTGGCCGGCGGCCGCGTTGCCGGCGGCGCAGGCTTGGGCCGTGAGGGCGGCCAGAGCGGCGGCCACGACGAAGCGAGCGGGGGTCAGAACGAGGTCCATGCGAAGAGGAACAGCGTGTTGTTGTCCGACGCATTGCGGCCCGCGCCGTCGAAGTTGGCCTTGGCGCCGTTGTAGCGGCTGTACCAGGTGTACTGGGCGCCGAGCCGCACATTGGCCCAAGGGGCGGCCCAGGAGTCTTCCTTGCCCCAGGGTGTCCAGTCCAGCTGCAGCACCTGGCCGCGCGCGTCTGGCTTGTTGCCTGCCATGCCGGCGTACAGCGTCGCGTCGGCATCGCCCGTGGTGCGGAAGTGGCCCAGCGTGACACCCCAGGTCTGCGCGAAGTGGTAGCTGGCGTTCAGCTTGAGCTCGTTCAGGTGGCCGGTCAGGTGGTCGGCCTCGCCTGCCGACACTAGGTTGTAGCGGCGCTGGCGCTCTCGGATCACGCTGCCCTGCAGCGTGAACACATGCTCCCGGGTGCCGAGGAACTGGTACTGGCCGTCGATGCCGATGTCTTCGTAGCGGTTGCTGGCCGCGCCAGGGCTGCGGTCCGGCTGCAGGCCGGCATTCAGGCCGAACACGCCCACGGACCAGTTATCGCGCTTGCGGTCGTTGAACCAGGCGAAGCGCCAGTAGGCGGCGCCGGGGATGCGGCCTGGGTCCTCGTCGCGGCCCAGGCCCAGCAGGCTCTGGCCGCGTGGCGACAGCGCCTTGTAGGTGCCCAGCTCGGCATACCAGTGGTTGTCGAAGAAAGCGTAGGCCGATGCACCGATGACATGCTGCTCCAACCCGCCGTTGATCAGTGTGCCGGTCTCGGCGCCGCTGAAGCCCAGTGCCGTGCTGGCGTAGGGAAAGCTCCAGACCGGCGAGCTGTTGAACGGGTCCTGCACTCCGGGGTTGTTGTTGACAGACAGGCCCAGGATCAGGTCCTTGCCGTTCCAGCTCGTCGCATGGGCGAAGCGCACGTCGGCCTGGTCGATCGCGGTCTTCTTGGCGATGCCGTCGTAGGTCACCTGTACGAAGGCGCCCAACTGGTCGGCCAGCTTGCCGGCGAGGAACAGCGAGGCCTCATCCAGCTTGGTGTTGTTGTTGGTCTTGGTGCCGTCTGCGGGCGGCTCGTCCTGGGCCTTGCCGGTATGCGTGAACGAGGCCACGGCCATGCCGGACAGCGGCACGCTGCGCTGGCCGTTGCCATCGGTGTAGCCGCCGAGCTTGAACTTGATGCCGAAGGGCGTCAGCTGCGGCCCGTAGCCGCCGATGTGGCAGGCCACGCAGTCCTGGCCGGTCTGGCGCGCGAAGCTGGGCACGGCCTGGCTGGGGCGTGCCGAGAACAGGCACAACGCCATCGCGATCAGCGCGCCGGTGCGGCCGATCAGGCGGGATCGGGTCATGGAAATACCTTTAGGAGTGATGAATCGAATCAGCGGCTTGCTGGCCACATGGCGTCCAGCAGGCCGTCACGGCGTACCCACTGGTGCCAGGCGGCCGCTGCGGCATGCAGCGCGATCAGGCCCAGCAGCAGCCAGGCCAGCGTGGCGTGGGCGTCTTCTAGCGTGTCGGCCAGATCCAGGTCGCGTGCCATCAGCCGAGGCAGGGTGCCTAGCAGCGGCAGGCTGACCGCATGGCCCCTCGCATTCGCCAGCGCCAGGCCCACCAGCGGCAACGCCAGCAGCAGCAGGTAGCTCAGCCCATGCAGGCCGGCCGAGGTCCAGGCTATCCAGCGCGAGCCCTGCCAGCGGGCCAGCCGCAGGCGCAGCCGCGTGCCCAGGCGCAGCAGAGTCGCCGCACCGATCAACAGGCCCAGTGGTTGGTGCCAGGCCATCAGGCCATGGCGCCAGCTATCGGACTCGGCGGCCATGCGGGCAAGCGCCAGTGTGAACTCGGCCAGCACGGCCAGGGCCACGCCCCAGTGCAGCGCACGGAGGGCGGCGGGATGGGGGCCCTGACGCAGGCGGATGGGGGCGGGGCGGTCGGCGTTGAAGGACATGCGGTCAGGCTAAAAAGCCCCGACCTTCAAATCCCTGACGATCCGCCGCCGTCAGGCCTGCGACGGGAAATGCAGGCTCACGCGCAAGCCGGGCCCCGCCGTCGTGTCGGCCAGCACCAGCCTCGCGCCGTGGCGCCGCGCCACCTCGTGGACGATGGACAGCCCCAGGCCGCTGCCGCCCTGCCGGCCGGGGCGTTGGTAGAAGCGTTCCAGCACGCGCTCGCGTTCGTCGGCCGGGATGCCGGGCCCCTGGTCCTGCACGGCCAATTGCGCACCGGCGCGCTCCGGGCCGCAGCTGACCTGCACAGCGCTGCCAGGCGGCGCATGTTGGAGCGCGTTGTGGATCAGGTTGGCCAGCGCCTCGCGCAGCAGCCACGGCGAGCCGCGCACCTGCACGGGCGTGGCATCGAAGTGCAGTTCGACCCCGGAGGCCAGCGCTGCGTCGAGCCAGTCGTTGGCCGCGCCCTCCAGCAGCGCGGCCAGGTCCACGGGTTCCAGCGCTTCCTGTTGCACCGCCTGCGGACCGGAGCGGGCCAGCGCCAGCATCTGGTGGGTCGAGCGTGCCAGCCGCTGCAGCGCCAGGCGCACCTGGGCCAGGCGTTCGCGCAGTGCGGGCGGTGCGTCGCGCTCGGCGAGTTCCAGCTGCGTCTGAATGCCGGCCAGCGGTGTGCGCAGCTGGTGGGCGGCATTGGACAGGAAGGCCTGCTGGTGCGCGGCGGCTTCGCGCACGCGGTCCAGCAACTGGTTGATGGTGCCTGCGAACGGCGCCAGCTCGCCCGGCAGACCGGCGAGCGGCACGGGACCCAGGTCGTCGGCCGCGCGGGCCGCGATGCGCCGGCTGACCACGTCCAGCGGTCGCATCGCCAGACGCACCCCGGCCAGCACGCCGCCCAGCGCTAGCAGCACCAGCAGCACATTGGGCACCAGCGTGTCCAGCATCAGCCGCCGGGACTGGCGCTCGCGACGGTGCGTCGTCTCGGCGACGAGGATCTGCAGCTGGCCGAGCGACGACTCGTGCGCATAGCTGGTCACGCGCCAGGGCTGGCCGTCGAAGCTGGCATCGGCGAACACGGCGCGGTCCTGCGGGCTGGCCTGCACCCAGCGCGCGAGGCCGGGGTCGCCACCCAGCACCTGGCCGCCGACGCGCCGCACGAAGAAGGCCAGCCGGTCCAGCGGTTCGGCGCGCTGCAGCGCCGCGACGGTGCGCGTGAGATGCAGGCCGAAGTCGTCCGCCTGGCCGTCGTCGGCGTCCACGTCCAGTCGCGAGGCCAGCGCGATGGCGACGCGCGCGAGCGCGCGGTCCTGGTCGTCCTGCGCGCGCTGCAGGGCCTGGACGTAGTCGTAGACGGCGCTGAGCACCAGCACTGTGAGCAGCGGCCAGGCCAGTAGGTGGGCCATGCGGCGCCGCAGCGTTGGCGTGGCGGGCATCAGACCTCCAGCCGGTAGCCGATGCCGCGCACGGTGCGCAGTTGCACCGCCGCCGTGCTGAGCTTGGCGCGCAGCCGCGAGACATAGATCTCGACGGCGTTGTCGGTGATCTCCTTGTCCCAGCGGCTCAGGCTGTCGGCCAGCTTACGCTTGGGCACAACGCTCGGCGCCTCCAGCGCCAGCAGCCGCAGCAGATGCCACTCGCGGCCGGTCAGCGCCAGTGGCTGACCGTCGAGCTGCGCTTCGTGCGTGGCCAGGTTGAGCTGCAGCGGGCCGATGGTCAACCGGGACGTGCTGGCCGAGCGGCTGCGGCGCAGCAGTGCGTGCACGCGGGCCAGCAGCTCGGGCAACTGGAAAGGCTTGGTGAGGTAGTCGTCGGCGCCGTCGTGCAGCCCGGCGACACGGTCCTTCAGCCCGTCGCGGGCGGTCAGAATCAGGATGGGCAGTGTCGCGCCGGCCTCGCGCAGCTGGCGCACGAGTGCCAGGCCGTCGATGTCGGGCAGGCCCAGGTCCAGCAGCAGCAGGTCGTGCACGCCGTCGGCCAGCACGGCGGCTACCTGGCGCCCCGCGGCCAGCAGGTCCACCTGGTAGTCGGCCTGCAGCAGCGCATCGCGCACGCCCGCGGCGATCAGTGCATCGTCCTCGACGACCAGCAGGCGCATGGCCGCTGCGGGCGTTCAGGCCTCGGCCAGCAACTGCTCGATGAGGCCGTGCAGCGCGGCGAAGTCGGGCTCGCCGACGTAGCGCTTGACGATCTCGCCACGCTTGTTGATGAGGAAGGTCGTCGGCGTCATCTGCACCTGGCCGAAGGCGTTGGCGACCGCGCCGGTGTTGTCGATGGCCACGCCGAAGGGCAACTGGCGCGTCTCGGCGAACTTGGCGACGAAGGCCGGCGGGTCGTAGCTCATCGCCACGGCCACGGTGTCGAAGCCGCGGCCTTTGAACTTGTTGTGCGTCGCGATGACCTGCGGCATTTCCTTCACGCAGGTTGCGCAACTGGTGGCCCAGAAGTTCACGAGCATCACCTTGCCGGTCCATTGCTGGGAGCTGGCTTTCTGGCCGTTCAGCAGCACGTAGTCGACGGCGGGTGCGCGGTCACGGGCGCAGCCGGCCAGCAGGGAGGCGCTCAGGGCGAGGGCGGAGGCGGCGAGGGTGCGGCGGGACAGCATGTCCGGCATTCTAGGAAAACCGTCAATTCCGGCGCGACAGCTCGAACATAAGCAGCGACGGCAGGGCGTCGGGCAGGTGGCGGCGCGAGATGCGGGCGATGCCATCGCTCGTGGCGGTGGACAGCTGCGTGCGGTGTTCGCCGTCGAACATCTCGACGAAGGCGAAGTCCGGCGCGTCGCGGGTGATGCCGGCAATGAGGTGCAGCAAGGCCTCGTCCATCAGCGCCGCGTCGAACAGCAGCACGTGCGGCAGGCCCTCGTTGCAGAAGGTTTCCGCCTCAGCGACGCTGCCGACCACGTCCACCAGCATGCCCATCTGCCGCACGGCGGCATGGGCCTCGGCGCGTAGCTCGCGGTTGGCCGCGAGGATGAGCAACTGGCAGCCGGCCAGCGGTCGTGAGTTGCCGCCCAGCCGATCGGCCTCGGCCTCCAGCCGCGCGTGGGTGCTGTCCGGCGCCTGCGGCGCGTCGTCGGGGGCGAGCTGGTTGAATTCCAGCGTTAGCAGCGTGATGCCGGCCTCCTGCTCACGCAGCGGCAGCACACCCAGCGTGATGGCGGTCTGCTCCAGCAGCCTCCAGGCCAGCGAATCGAGCCCGGCGGCGTTGCCCGAACCGGGCTCGCGGTCCTCGGCCAACAAGTCCAGCGAGCGGTGGGCGAAACGGCAGCTGAGCCGGGCCTTCACTGGCCACGGTGTCAGGTCCAGGCGGAGGTCCACGGACGAGTGCGTGTTGGCCAGCGCCCAGTCCATCAGCGCGTTCAGCAGTGCGAACAACAAGGCGCCATCGGCCCAAATCTCAACCGGCTTCAGCGACTGGCGCACCTGCACGCCGCGCGCCTGCGTCTCACGGCTGCGCTGGGCCAGCACGCTGCGCAGCATCTGCGTGATGTGCTGGCGTTCGCGGTTCAGCCGCAGGCGGCCAGAGGCCAGGCGGGCCAGTTGCTGGCCCAGCATGCCGGCGGTGCGGGCATCGTCCACGCTGCGGCGCAGCAGCCGCAGGCCGCGGCGGTCGATCTGGCCGGTGGTGGCGAGGTTCTGGATCTGTTCCAGTGCCGCGCTCAGCGGCCCGGCGATCTCGGCGCCCAGTTGCTGGACGATGTCGGCCCACTGCACGGGCGTCGGCTCGGGCGTGACATCGTTGGCGGCGCTGACGGGCGCTGAGGAAGGCGGTGTGGACATGACCCCGGGTGGCGGATCCGCGGCAGATGGTTCTAGGAGGTGGGCCCGCCGCGGTGCGAAAGCGCATGCTCGGCATGGACCGCCCTCGCCAACATCCCCCGCCCGGGGGGAAACCCTGGGTTCGGGGGTGGGTTTGTCCGCAAGGCGACGCCTGGCGGCATCCGTCTAACCCGATATGAAAGCGGCGGACAGCCAGCGGGATCGCCAGCCGTCAAGCGATGACCCCCGCCTCGCGCCAAGCGGCGATCTGCTCGGCAGTGCAACCGGCCTGGCGCAGCACCTCGTCGCTGTGCTGGCCCAGCAGCGGCGGTGCCTGACGGTACTGCACCGGCGTGGCCGACAACTTCATCGGGCTGGCGACGACGCGCAGCGCCGGCGACAACGGATGTTCCATGCCGACGACGGCACCGCGCGCTTGCGCCTGCGGGTCAGCCAACGCCTCCGCGATTGAGTTGATCGGCCCGCAGGGCACCTTGGCGGCCTCCAGCGCGGCCAGCCAGTGAGCCCGCGAGCGTTGGCGGATGGCGTCCTCCAGCAGGGGCACCAGCACGGTGCGGTGTCGCACGCGCTCCGCGTTGGTGGCAAAGCGCGGATCCGCCGCCCAGTCCGGCCGGCCGGCGATGTCGCACAGCTTGGCGAACTGGCGGTCGTTGCCCACCGCGACGATCAGATGGCCGTCGCTGGCTTCAAACACCTGGTAGGGCACGATGTTCTGATGCGCATTGCCCATGCGCCCGGGCGCCTTGCCGCTGCACAGATAGTTGCTGCCGAGGTTGGCCAGCATGGCCAGCTGCGTGTCGAACAAGGCCATGTCGACGATCTGGCCCTGGCCCGTGGCATCGCGGTGGCGCAGGGCGGCGAGGATGGCGACGGTGGCGTACATGCCGGTGAACAGGTCGGCCACGGCCACACCCACCTTCTGCGGCCCGCCGCCCGGCAGGTCGTCGCGTTCGCCGGTGACGCTCATCAGCCCGCCCATGCCCTGGATGGCGTAGTCGTAGCCGGCGCGTTCCGCGTACGGGCCGGTCTGCCCGAAGCCGGTGATGGAGCAGATGACGAGGCCGGGGTGCTCGGCCCGCAGGCTCTGCGCGTCCAGCCCGTAGCGTGCCAGGTCGCCGACCTTGAAGTTCTCCACCAGCACGTCGACTTGGCCGGCGAGCCGGCGCACGAGCGCCTGGCCTTCGGGCCGGGACAGATCCACCGCCAGTGAGCGCTTGTTGCGGTTGGCGCCCAGGTAGTAGGCGGCCTCGGAGGTGTCGTGGCCCTCGCCGTCCTGCAGATAGGGCGGCCCCCAGGCGCGGGTGTCGTCGCCGCTGCCGGGGCGTTCGATCTTGATGACGTCGGCACCCAGGTCGGCCAGCGTCTGGGTGCACCAGGGGCCGGCCAGCACTCGGGAGAGGTCCAGCACGCGCACGCCCGCGAGGGCCTGGGGAGAAGGGGGTTGCTGCATTGCGGGATTGTGGCGGCCGCTGCCGATAATTCGCCGATGCCCTGCCGTCCGATCGTCCAATTTGCCGTGGTTGCGCTGCTGGTGGCCTGCACGCCGGCGCTGAACTGGCGGGAGAGCCGGCCGGCCGGCTCCGGCGCGGTGGCGCTCTTTCCGTGCAAGCCTGAGGTGGAGCAGCGCGGCACGATGGGCCTGGCCCAGTGCGAGGCGGCGGGGCATCGGTTTTCGCTGTCGTGGGCCGAGGTCCCGGAGCCGACGCAGGCCGGTGCGGCGCTGAAGGCCATGGCGCAGGCGCTGGCGGCCAAACTGAAGCAGCCGCTCCCGGGCGCCGCGCCGTTGCAGGTCCCGGGTGCGACACCCTGGCCGGAGGCGGGACAGTACCGGCTGGACGGTTCGTCGGGCGTCTCGCGCCTAGCCGTGTTCGCGCACGGCAGCCGCGTCTACCAGGCGCTGGTCTCGGGCGCCAGCGAAGACGCCGGTGCGTGGGACGCCTTCGTGGGCGGGCTGCGCGTCGAGCCGGCCCGCTAACATGACGGGATGCCCAACTTGCTCGTGATCGCCCACGCGCCGCTCGCCTCCGCGCTGCGCCATGTGGCCGAACACACCTTTCCCGACTGTGCGCCGGTGCTCTCGGTGCTAGATGTGACGCCCACCATGTGTGCCGAGGACGTCGAGGCCGGAGCTCGCGCGCTGATGGCGTCGGCCCTGCAGCCTGAATGGCTGGTGCTGACCGACGTGTTCGGCGCCACGCCCAGCAATGGCGCGCTGCGTCTGGCGGGTGAGCAGGTGCAGGTGCTCAGCGGTGTCAGCGTGCCGATGTTGTGGCGCACGCTCTGCTACGCCAGCCACAAGCCGTTGATCGAACTGGCCCGACGCGCGGCGCAAGGCGCCGTCAGCGGTATCGTCGCCACGCCTCCCTTGCCTTCCGCCGAATGATTACCACCACCCTCACCATCAGCAACAAGCTCGGCCTGCATGCACGGGCGTCTGCCAAGCTGACCAAGCTGGCCGGCAGTTTCAAGTGCGATGTCTACATGACCCGCAACGGCCGCCGCGTGAATGCCAAGAGCATCATGGGCGTCATGATGCTGGCCGCCGGTCTGGGGGCGACGGTCGAGCTGGAGACGGACGGTGAGGACGAGCAGGCTGCGCAGGATGCGATCACCGCCCTCGTCAACGACAAGTTCGGCGAGGGGCAGTGATCTGACGGTCAGCCGGCGAGGCGGCGGAAGCGCGCCGGCAGGTCGGCCGTGCGCAACATCAGCGGCAGGTCCGCGGTGTTGAAGTCGGGGTCCCAGGCCGGCTCGCCCATCAGCCTGGCGCCGCAGCGCAGGTAGCCGCGGATCAGCGCGGGCGGCTCCACAACCAGGTCCTGGCGCAGGTGGTCAATAGGCAAGGGCAGCCGCGGGCGCACCTGGCAGTCGATGGGCGCAAGGTGGGTGGCGGCGAGCTGCTTCCAAAGGCTGGCAGCGAAATGACCCCCGTCGCGCATGCTGACGCTGGCGCAGCCGATGACGGTATCCAGGCCGTTGCGCGCCATGAACTCCGCGAGCGCCCCCCACAGTGCAATGATCGCGCCGCCGCTGCGGTGGTCGGCATGCACGCAGGAGCGGCCGATCTCGACGAGGCGCGGCCGCAGTGCGCGCAGCCGGGTCAGGTCGAACTCGGTGTCGCTGTAGAGCCCGCCGGCACGCCTGGCGGCCGCCGGCGTCAGCACGCGATACGTCCCGACGACCGGGCCGGGCTCGCCGTCTTCGACGCCGGCGCGCACCAGGAGGTGCTCGCAGTAGGCGTCGAACAGGTCGACGTCCAGCCCGGACGGAGATCCTGCGGGCGGCGGCGCGAGGCGCGCGCCCATCTCGACGGCGAAGACCTGGTAGCGCAGGGCCTGGGCCTCGCGGACTTCGGCCTCGCTGCGCGCCCAGCCGACGCTGAGCCGAGGACTGGCGACGGTGCGCTCGATGCGTTGCAGGCCGGGCGCCGGGGTCAGCGCATGGGTAACGATGGGGCTGCGATTCATGGTCGCCATGCTGGGCGGGCGGTTTGACGCAGCCGTGAAGCCTCCATGAAAAAACGATGACCTGCGGTGCCGCCGTGACAAGCTACATTGGCCCCTCGATCTGCGGAGGGCACCGATGAGCTTTCAAGTGTTCGGCATTCCCGTCTCGCGCGGCGTGGCCATCGGTCGTGCCGTGCTGGTTGCTTCCAGCCGCGTCGACGTGGCGCACTATTTCGTGGCGCCAGATCAGATCCAGCCGGAAATCGCCCGCCTGCTGCGCGGCCGCGATGCAGTCGTCCGGGAGCTCGAGACGCTGCGCGACGAACTGCCAGAGGACGCGCCGCACGAGCTGGCTGCGTTGCTCGATGTCCACCTGATGCTGTTGCACGATGAGGCGCTGACTGGCAGCGCCAGCCAGTGGATCGTGGAGCGGCACTACAACGCCGAGTGGGCGCTGTCGGCGCAGCTGGAGGTTCTGGCGCGTCAGTTCGACGAGATGGAGGACGACTATCTGCGTGAGCGCAAGGCGGACCTGGAGCAGGTCGTCGAACGGGTGCTGGGCGCGCTGGCCCACGCCCAGGGGGATGCGCCGCTACCGGTGACGCCGCGGGACTTCGGCGGGGAAGACCCGCTGTTGCTCGTCGCCGCCGACATCGCACCGGCCGACATGATCCAGTTCAAGCGCAGCGTCTTCCGAGGTTTCATCACCGATATCGGCGGCAAGACCTCGCACACTGCCATCGTCGCCCGCAGCATGGACATCCCGGCGGTCGTCGGCACGCGTGAGGCCTCGCGGCTGATCATGCAGGACGACTGGGTCATCATCGACGGGGATGCAGGCACGGTCATCGTCAACCCGTCGCCCATCGTGCTGGAGGAGTACCGCTTCCGCCAGAGGCAGAGTGAGCTGGAGCGCGCCCGGCTGGCGCGCCTGCGTCACACGCCCGCGGTCACACTGGACGGCGAGCATGTCGAGTTGCACGCGAACATCGAGCTTCCGGCCGACGCCGAAGCGGCCGTCGGCGCGGGTGCGACCGGTGTGGGCCTATTCCGCAGCGAGTTCCTGTTCATGAACCGTGAGGGCGAACTGCCTAGCGAGGAAGAACAGTTCCTGGCCTACAAGGCGGCTGTCGAGTCGATGCGAGGCATGCCCGTCACGATCCGGACCGTCGACATCGGTGCCGACAAGCCGCTGGACCGGCTCACGGTCAACGAACTGCGTCACGAGCACACGCTGAATCCGGCCATGGGCCTGCGTGCCATCCGCTGGAGCCTGGCCGAGCCGAGCATGTTCCGGCAGCAGCTGCGGGCGATCTACAGGGCCAGCGCGTTCGGCAAGGTCCGCCTGCTCATTCCGATGGTGGCTCACCTGGCCGAGGTGCGCCAGATCATTGAGACGATCAAGCGCGTGCAGCAGCAGCTCACCGACGCGGGCCATGCGTATACGCGGGTCGAACTCGGCGTGATGATAGAGATACCGGCTGCCGCCGTCATGTTGCCGCTGCTGCTGCGCCACGTCGACTTCGTCTCCATCGGCACGAACGACCTGATCCAGTACACGCTGGCCATCGACCGCGCCGACGAGTCGGTGGCCCATCTCTATGACCCGTGGCATCCGGCGGTGTTGCAGTTGCTCGCACAGTCCATCGCGCAGGCGCGGGCTGCTGGAAAGAGCGTCAGCGTATGTGGCGAGATGGCTGGCGATCCGGATTTCACGGAACTGCTGCTCTCTATGGGCTTGCGTAGCTTCTCGATGCATCCGTCGCAGATCCCCGCCGTGAAGCAGAAGGTGCTCCGCTCCGACGCACAGCGGCTCGCGGGTGTCCTCCCCAGACTTCTGCAGAGTGAAGACCCGCGCGCTGTGGCGGAGAAGGAACTGGCCGTGGTGCGCAGTGGCGGCGGCGCGATCCACTGATCATCTAAAGCGCCCCTTTAAAAAGTTCGGCTCATTGCTTCTCTTGCCGAAAACCTTGTGCTACAGTCGTGGGCTTCGCTGATGACAGCACTGCCGGAGACGGCGAGGTTGAAGTTGGCGGAGGGTGAGGCTGAAAAGCCTTGCTGGCGAGCTTGAGAGAGCTGGCGGGTGCTGAAAGAGAGTTCGAAAGAATTTTTGAAAAGCGCTTGACAGTGAATGCGAAAGTAGTTCAAAATCTCGCCTCCTTGCTGCTGACACCAAATTGCGAAAG
>NZ_JAJTWU010000020.1 GCF_021353265.1 Pelomonas cellulosilytica | reverse complement strand
GCCGAACTTCTTCGACAGCACCGTCGCGATCGCGGCCGTCAGCGTGGTCTTGCCGTGGTCCACGTGACCGATCGTGCCCACGTTCACGTGCGGCTTGGTCCGTTCAAACTTGCCTTTTGCCATCTTGCGCTCCTGAGGCGAACCCGTTGAGACGAGTAGAAAAAAGAAGGTGTGGTGCCCATGACGCGGATCGAACGCGTGACCTCTCCCTTACCAAGGGAGTGCTCTACCACTGAGCCACATGGGCATCGGCACGGGTTTGACGCCAGGATCGCTGGTCGGCAAACCGGTGTCGACGCTTTGCCGACCAAGCCGCTCGCGTGTGGAGCGGGAAACGGGAATCGAACCCGTGTCATTAGCTTGGAAGGCTAAGGTTCTACCATTGAACTACTCCCGCCCTGGGAGCCTTGACTCTTGACCTCGACTCGCACAGCGAGCTTTTGGTGGAGGAGGCTGGATTCGAACCAGCGTACGCAATGCGGGCAGATTTACAGTCTGCTGCCTTTAACCACTCGGCCACCCCTCCTGAGGCAAGCCCGCAACTATAGCACAGGGTGCTGGCGGCGCAACAGAGACCTTTGCCTAGTCGCCGGACACAGCGGTGTCATCGAGGGACGCCATGCCGACACCCTGCCAAGCCAGCGTCGACCGCGACGGTCGAGCCACCCGAGCAGCAGCACGCGGCACCCTGCCAAGACCAATCGAGACCACCGCGCCCGCCGCACGTCGCCCGCCAACAACAGTTGCCCGCCTCAAACCAATACCAATAAAAGACCAATCTTAAGGTCGTACCCCGCACGCACAGAGGAGAGCGTCCGCCTCACCAGCTCCTCCACGGGAAATCCCGGAGTCAGATTGGTACCAAAGTGGCTTTACCACTCGCTACAGTGGTATCACACCGGATGCGTCAAGCGCTTGCGCCACCCCGCATAACCGGTCTTAAGGTGGTATGCAGCCCGGGACTGCCTTCGCCACCGGCCCGATTCATTGGTCATCACGAGGAACAGTTCATGAAGGTCAAGCAGACCCCCATTTCACGGGCCGTGTTCGCGGCTCTTCTGGGTGCCGCAGGCGGCGTGGCCACGGCTCAACAGACCGCGCAGCCGCAGCAACTGGATGCGGTCGTCGTCACGGGCATCCGCGCGTCGCAGGAGAAATCGCTGGCGGTCAAGCGCAATGCCGACACGCACATCGACGTCATTTCCGCCGAGGACATCGGCAAGATGCCCGACAAGAACGTCGCCGACTCGCTGGCCCGCGTGCCGGGCGTCACGATCCTGAACAGCCCGTCGGGCGGCTCGGGCGGCTTCGACGAACGCGACCGCGTGGGCCTGCGCGGCACCAATCCCAGCCTGACGCAGACGCTGCTCGATGGCCATGCAGTCGCCAACGGCGATTGGTTCGTGCTGGATCAGACCGGTGCAGGTGTGGGGCGCAGCGTGAGCTTCTCGCTGCTGCCGTCGGAGCTGGTCAGCCGCGTGGAGGTCCACAAGAACGCGTCGGCCTCCGACATCGAGGGCGGAACGGCCGGCTCGGTCAACATCATCACGCGCAAGCCGCTGGACTTTGCGCAATCGCTGACGTTCGAGGCCAGCCTCGGCGCCGTCTACGCCGACCTGCCGAAGAAGACCGATCCGCAGGTCAGCGCGCTGTTCGCGTGGAAGAACGAGGCCAAGACCTTTGGCCTGCTGGTGCAGGCGTTTGATGAGAAGCGCCACCTGCGGCGCGACGGCGTCGAGACCTTCGCGCACGATGGTGCCATGTCGCTGACGCCCATCACCGCCGCGACGCACCCCACCGCCGTGGCGGCGGGCATCCCCGAGGGCACGCTGTTTCCCAATCTGATGGGCTCGGCGCTGTTCACGCAGGAGCGCGAGCGCAAGGGCGGCTTTGTCAGCGCCCAGTTCAAGCCGACGAACGACGTGGACCTGATGCTGACGGGTTTCTCGTCCAAGATGGATGCGGACAACTACAACCGCAACTACATGCTGTCCAACCAGTGGGCACTGAGCCGCAGTCCGGCGATCTCGAGCTTCACCATCGACCCGGCCACGAAGATCCTCACGTCTGCCAACTACAGCTTCGCGACACCGACCATCTTCGGCGTGTACGACATGATCTCGCGCAAGTCGTCGGCCGAAACCAACTTCCTGAACCTGGAGGGTTCGTGGAAGGTCAACGACGTACTGAAGCTGTCCGGCAACGCCGGTACGTCGCGCGGCAAGGGCAAGACACTGAGCCAGGACGTCTATGAAGGCGACCTCACCGCGTCCAGCGGCGGCTTCCAGCTCAAGGGCAGCGGCGAGGCGCCGGCGTTCAACATCGGCAACGCGAACGCCGCGGCGCTGAAGCCGTCGGGCACCGACTGGATCTTCGGCGACCAGAACGTCGTCGTTCAGGACAAGGACAACTGGGCCCAGGTCGATGCCGAGTACACGCTCGACGCCGGCCTGCTGCGCAGCCTGAAGTTCGGGCTGCGCAGTTCCAAGCACGACCGCTACACGGACGGTCCCATCGTGGGCCAAGGCCCGAACTGGGGCACCGACCCCTTCGCCAATCCGCTGCCGGCATCCGCGTACACCGAGACCTACCCCGGCAATTTCGGCAGCGGGCTGGGCAGCGGCTTCCCCACCGGTATCTCCTACCCGACGCCGCAGGCGCTGGCCGACTACAACGCCAAGTACGCCAACCGCGACATCTCGCGCCGCATGGTCACGCACGAGTACTCGGTGAAGGAAACCACCACCGCCGGCTACCTGCAGGGCAACTTCGACGGCGACGGCTGGAGTGGCAACGTGGGCCTGCGCCTGGTGCGCACGAAGTCCAGCACGCTGGTCTGGGTGCCGACCAGCGACAAGACGCTGCCAGGCTACGTGCCGTCCGCCTTCGCGGCTGTCGGTCCCAAGTGGACCGACCCGACGGGCTACTACCAGACCGTCCATGACCGCAGCTACACCGACGCGTTGCCCAGCGCCAGCCTGCGCATCGACGTGACGTCCAAGGTCGTGGCCCGGCTGTCGCTGTCACGCACGCTGACGCGGCCCGACTACACGGCGCTGTCGGCGGCCCAGTTGCTGGGCGGCTATTCGGACCCGACGGGCAAGTCGGTGGGCAGCGGCACCAGCGGCAACCCGGACCTCGACCCGATCCGCTCCACCAACTTCGACGCCAACATCGAGTGGTACTTCGCGCCGCGGGCGTTCGTGTCCATGGGCGCGTTCCATATGAACCTGAACAGCTACATCACGGACGGCATCCAGCGCGTGACCGCGTCCACCGACGTCACGCCCGCCGGCGGCCAGCAGGGCTCGCCGACCAATCAGCGCGTGACGGCGCCGTTCGACCTGACGACGCAGATCAACAAGAAGGGCAGCGTCACCGGCATGGAGTTCGCGTTTGAGACGCCGGTGTGGAGCAACTTCGGCATCGGGGCCAACTACACCTATGCCGACGCACACGACGCCTCGGGCCATGTGCTGCGCGGTGCGGTCAAGCACACGGCCAACCTGAACGGCTTCTACGAGAACGACCAGTTCTCGGCGCGCATCAACTACGGCTACAACTCGGACAACTTCCTCGGCCGCGACCGTGGCACGGACTACTTCCAGCGCGGCGTCGGCGTGCTGTCGGCGTCGGTGGGCTACAAGCTCAACGAGCATTTCGCGCTGAGCCTGGACGCGCAGAACCTGAACGACCCGACGCTCAAGTACTACGGCGACTTCAAGTCCGAGCCGCGCGCCATCTACAAGAACGGTCGCCAGTTCTACCTGACGGCGCGGATCAAGTACTGACCTGCGCCACACCGGCGGCAGGCTCTACGTGAGCCGCCGCTATTGAAGAACGAAGGGGAACGTGCACGACGCGTTCCCCTTTTTTGCCATCGCGGCCCCTGCCCACTGCGCCACCAGCGGCGCCCCCCCGGCCGCTCAGCGTTTCAGCAGCGCGGCCAGTTGCTCACGCAGCGCCGCCTCCTGCGCGGCGTCCGTCTCACCGAAGAGATGACGCTGGACGTCGGGCATGTGAGCCAGCGCCTGGCCGCGCGCGCCGAACACATAATGCGCGAACAGCGCCCGCCACCCCTCGCGCTCGCCGTCAGGCAGGTGGCGCAGCGCCAGCATCGCCAGCTTCAGCGCGGCCAGGTGGAGGTCATCGGCCCGCCCCGGCGCAGCCTCGGGCCGCCACCAGTAGTTCATCAGCACGTTGAGATGCGGTGCCAGCGCCTCGACCTGATGGAACCACAGCGGCGGGATGTAGATCGCGTCGCCGGGCGCCAGCTCGGCCACGCGCGCCTGGGCCAGGCCCTCACGCAGCAACGGGTACTGCGCGAGATCGGCGCGGTGCAGGTCGGGCACGACGGACATCGGCGCGGGCGTCGGCGCATGGTCCGGCGGGCCGAGGTAGAGCAGCGGCGCGCACTGAGGCGGCAACAGCGTGAAACGGCGCTCGCCAGCGGCGACGCAGGCGATGTTGTGGGAATCGTCGAAGTGCGCGGGCACCGTCGCGCGATTGCCCACCCACAGGCGCGGCGCGATGGCTGCGTCCAGCAGCGGCAGCGGGTTGACCGTCTCCAGCCCCGGCAGCACCTGCGTCACGAGTGCGCTCTGCGCCGCAAGCGCGGGCGGTTCGGGGAAGTGGCTGTACCGCCACAGCTGCTCGAACAGCGCGGCATAGGGCCGCCGCTCGCGCGCGAAGCCAAAGCCCGCCAGGCCCGGCGCGTAACCGAAAGCCCGCGCCGGGCTCGGCCTGGCGAGCAGCGCGTCGACCGGCTGGCCGACATCGAAGTCCATCAGGTAGCGCAGACAGGGCTCCAGGCCGGCGCGGCCGTGCGCGACGAGCGGCCAGTCACTCACGACGCCGCGCAGCACGACAGGCTCGTACGCGGGCAGCACGTCCCGCTCAAAACGTTCGCGCGTGATGCCGGTCAGCTCGGTCAGAGGCTGCATGCTCACACCTTCCAGTGCCAGCCCCGCCGGTCCATCACCCGGACGATGCCGGCCCACACGGCGACGAAGGCCAGCGCATAGGCCAGCGACTGCGCCTCGGGGCCCCACCAAACGCCCACCGGACCGAACACCGTGCGGTAGAGGGGTCCCGACACGCCCGAGGCGGCCAGGAGCACCGAACTCGTCCACGCGCCGGCAAACGCCGCCATCGCGTTGACACCGAAAGCGCGGCCCCATGGCCGGTGTCCGAGGTGGTCAATCCAGCCATGCGCCACGGCCAGGGCGACAGCCGCCAGACCGCCCGTCCACAGCGCGAACGATGGCGTCCACAGTGCCTTGTTGAACGGCAGCCAGCCCGACCACCACCAGCCCACCAGTGCCGCTGCCATGCCGGTCAGCAGCAGGCCCCGCGCCTCGCCGCGCCGCAGCAACGCACCGCAGACGAGGCCCAACAACGTCGTCGCCAGCGCGCCGAGCGTGGACAGCAGGCCCTCAGGGTCGAAGGCCACGCCCGTGGCCGGGTCCCATTCATAGGCGAAGCGCCCCAGCACCGCGGTGTCCAGGCGCTGCGCCAGGTTGCCCGGCTTGTCCAGCCCGCCGCCGCCCCATTGCAGCAGCGCGCCGTAGCCGGCCAGAAGCCCGACGAGCAGCGCCCACTGGCCGCGCGGGCGCAGCTGCACCGCGGCCAGCCCCACGGCGACGAAGCAGATACCGATGCGCTGCAGCACGCCCATCACGCGGAACTCCGGCCGCTGCAGCAGCCACCAGGCCAGCGCGTGCAGAAGCAACCCCAGCAGCACGATGCGCAGGCCCCGGGCCATGACGGCCGAGCGCAAGGGGCCCGGCGCCGCACCGGCATCGCGCCGCGGCCCGAGGGCCAGCGCCGACGACACGCCGACGATGAACAGGAAGGTCGGAAAGACCAGATCCGTCGGCGTGCAGCCGTGCCAGGCCGCGTGCAGCAACGGCGCGTAGACATGGCCCCAGTCGCCGGGGTGGTTCACGAGCAGCATGGCCGCCACCGCGGCGCCGCGCAGCGCGTCGACGGAGGCGAAGCGACGCGGCGTCATCGCGGTTGCATCGCGTCGAGCAGCTCGCCGTTGTCCTGGCTGAGCTCCCAGGCGAACACGCCGGCCAGCCCGTGCCGCCTGGCGAAGGTCACCTTGGCGCGTACCGCCCGCGGGTCGTCGTAGCCGACATAGCGGCCACCTCCCACCATCGCCCAGGACTGCGTCGCCGCGTCAAAGCGCGGCCTCATGCCCGGCAACGACCTGATGTTCTTGAATGGCACGGCGCCGTCCTCGTCGGGCCAAGGCCTGGCATAGCGGCCGTCCGGCTTTACGCCGTCGAACCCGCGCCCGTACATCGCCACGCCGGCCACCAGCTGGGCCGCTGGCACGCCGTGGCGCGTGAGGTTGGCTACTGCCGCCTCCAGGCTCGCATCGTCACCGGGCCGCGCGCTGCGCAGCGCTGCATGGTGGCCGGCCCGCGGCGTCCAGGGTCCGAAGAAGTCGTAGCTCATCAGGAAGACGAGGTCCAGCGACCGCGCGGCCTGCCCCATAGGCATGCGCGCCAGCTGTTCGCGGCTGGGGTTGATGGCGGCCGTCAGCACGTAGCGCCGGCCGCGCTCGCGGCCCAGCACGTCCAGGCCCGCACGCAGCGCCTGCAGCAGCTGCACATAGTGCCCGCCGTCGGCCGCGCTGCCGAGCCCGGCACCGTTGGAGCCCGGGTGCTCCCAGTCGATGTCGAGCCCGTCGAACACCGGATGGGCGCGCAGCCAGTCGAGCGCGCCGGTGACGAAGGCCGCTCGCCCCTCGGCAGTGGCGGCGAGGTGAAAAAACGGGTCCGACCCGCCCCAGCCGCCCACCGACGCCAGCACCTGCACCGCGGGGTCACGCTGCTTCAACCGCTGGAAGGCCGCGGAAAACGTCGCCTGGTCGACGTGCGGCGCGAGGCTGAACGGCGGCCGGCCCTCGCAGGCGGAAGCCTCCTGTTCACGTTGGCCCTCGCCACAGATCAACAGGAAGGCGTAGAGCAGGTGCGTCACGCGGCCGGGCCGCAGCTGCTCGACGACGCCGACGCCGCGCTCACCCAGGATGTAGGTGCCGACAACCGGCCGGGGCTGGGCCCACGAGAGCGACGCCGTTAGAGCTAGCGCGGCGATGAACAACCGCTTCATGGCTGGCACCGGCTGGCCGTGCAGGCCGGCTGCGCCATCAGCGCACCGAGCGCGGCCGAGCGACTCACGCGGTCGCCACCCCGGCCGGCCGACGCGTCATCGGCAGCCACCACCACAGCACCAGCGCGGGCAGGCCGCACAGCACCGTCCACAGGAAGAAGTCCTGGTAGCCGATGCGCGTCTGCAGGACGCCGCTGAACGACGTCGGCAGGCTCAGACCCAGCTGCATGACGCCCGAACCGAGCGCATAGTGGGCCGTCTGGAACCGCCCCGGCGCGACGACCTGCATGATGAACAGGATGACGCCGACGAAGCCGAAGCCCCACGCGAAGTTCTCCAGCGCCACCGCGGCGCCGATGCGCAGCAGGTCCTGCGGCAGCGCGACGCTGAGATAGTAGAAGACCGCGCTGGGCACCGTCATCGCGACGATGAGCGCCGGCAGCGCGCGCCGCAGCCCCAGCCAGCCCGTGAAATAGCCGCCAAGGATGCTGCCCACCAGGAAGGCCAGCGTGCCGACAGTGCCATAGACACCGCCCACTTGCTCGGTCGTCAGGCCCAGTCCGCCGCGGGCTTGGGCCTCGATGAGGAACAGTGGCCCGATGGTCTGTGTCTGGCCCTCCGCGAGCCGAAACAGCAGGATGAACAGCAGCGCGGGCCCGATGCCGGGCTTCCTGACGAAGTCCACGACCACGTCGCGCAGCGTGCGCCACGTGGCGACCATGCTCACGGCCACCGGCGCCGCATTCGCGGCGCTGGGCAACGCATGGGCGTTGTAGGCCGCAAGCAGCGCCAGCAGCACGGCCAGCAGCGCGAAGATCAGAGACCAGGCGTTGCCGACGCCGACGCGCTGCTCCAGCCGCCCCGCCAGCACCAGCAGCCCGCCGAGGATGAGGAACTTGGACGCGTTGAAGAAGGCGCCCTGCCAGCCGGCGAAGCGGGCCTGCTGCCGGTCGTCCAGCGCGGCCATGTAGAGGCCGTCGCAGGCGATGTCGTGCGTGGCCGACGCATAGGCCAGGATGAACAGCACGGCGATGGCCGCGGCAAACCACACCGGCAGCTGCAGCACCACCGCCATCAGCGCCAGCGCGCCGGCACTGATGAACTGCGTCGCCACGACGATGAGCTTCTTGCTGCGCACCATCTCCAGGAAGGGGCTCCACAGCGGCTTGACGACCCAGGCCGCGCCGATCAGTCCCAGCCACTGCGTGATGAGCGCGTTGTCCAGGCCCAGGTTCTTGAGCATGAACGCGGCGATGCGGTTCACGACGAAGAACTGCAGGCCCTGCACGAAGTACAGCGTCGGGATCCACCGCATTGGCGATCCCGGCGCCCGGCCGGCCTGGCCGGCTGCGTTCACTGCAGCCCCTGCGGCGGCCGGCCGGACGCGGGCGCCCGGCCTTCCAGCCAGGCCTTCAGCGCTGCCAGCGCGCCAGGGGCGAAGCCCCAGGTCAGCACCGTCGGGCCGGCCACGTCCAGCGCCTGGTAGGGGTTCCACAGTGCGAGGTGCAGGTCGGGCCGCCAGCCGCCGGCCGCGCCGCCATAGCGCGCGCGGCGCGTGGAGACGACGATGTTGCTGCGGCCGTCGCGCGGCACGCCGGCCCAGTCGAGCCGGGCGATGTCGTCCACCATCTGCACCTGCACGTCGGTGAAGCCGTCGAACAGCGCGACGGCCTGACGGCCCGTGGGGCCGGCCTCGGACACCTTGTCGGTCGGCACGTCGCCCTGCACGATAACGCGCAGCGGCGCATCCAGCGCCGGGGGCTGCGCGCCGCGCAGCGCGGTCAGGCCGGCGACCCAGGCCTCGGCCATCAGCGCATGGTCGGCCGCGCGGGCGGCGCTGTCGTCCACGGCACGGGCCGGGTAGGCGGCGGCCAGGCCGTCGAGCCGGCGATTGGCCGTCTCGCCCTGCTGCGCAGTCAGTCGGCCGGTGGCAAAGGCCTCGCGCAGCGCGTCGATGGCCACTTGCTGCTCGGCTGGCGAGCCCTGGGCCAGCACCATGTCGGCGCCGGCCTCGATGGCCATGACGGCGCTGCGTGCATAGCCGAAGCGCTCGGCCACCGCCTTCATCATCAGCGCATCGGTGATGACGACGCCGTCGTAACCCCAGTCGCGCCGCAGGATGCCGCCCAGCAACTCGGGCGACAGCGTGGCCGGCCGGTCGGGGTCGATCTGCGGGTAGACGATGTGAGCTGTCATCATGGCCGGCGCCTGCGACAGCAGCGCCTTAAACGGAACCAGCTCCAGCGCCTTCAGCTCGGCGCGGCTCTTGTCCACCGTCGGCAGCGCATGGTGGGAGTCGACATGCGTGTCGCCATGGCCGGGGAAGTGCTTCACGCAGCAGGCGACGCCTTCGCGCAGCGAACCGCGCATCCAGGCCGCGGCCAGGCGGCTGACCTCCACCGGGTCGCTGGAGAAGCTGCGTTCGCCGATGACGGGGTTGGCCGGGTTGTTGTTCACGTCCAGCACGGGCGCGAAGTTCCAGTTGATGCCGAGCGACTTCAGCCCGCGCGCCACCGCCGCGCCGACCGCCTCGGCGCGGTCGGCGTCACCGCTGGCGCCCAGCGCCATGGCCGACGGCGGCTGAGGCAGGAAGGTCACGCGCACGACGGCGCCGCCTTCCTGGTCGATGCCGATCAGCGCCTCGGGGCCCAGCACGGCGACGAGGTCGCGCATGAGCGCCCTCACCTCGTCCTCGGTACCGATGTTCTTGCGGAACAGGCAGACGGCGCGGATCTTCTGCGCGCTCAGGAAGTCCGCGGTCGCGGCATCCAGCGACGTACCGGGGATGTCCACCATGACGAGACGGCCGGGGTCAAACATGCGGCTGCACCTCGCTCGATGCAATCATCGGCCACCTGGCAGCGGCGGGATGTTTGGCCCACGGAGTCGACACGTTCATGGCGATCCTTTCAATGGGTCTTGGTGACCTTGGCCAGGTTGGGCGGCACGTCGGGGTTGAAGCCGCGGGCACGCGCCAGCGCTTCGACCATCGGGTAGAAGCTCTGCACGAGCGCGATGGGGTCGAGGTCCTCGCTGCCCGTCGTAACCAGCGGCAGCAACTGGATGCCCGGTGCGCACGGCGTGCCGATCGGCGCGGCCAGCAGCACGCGGCCACCGCGGCCGTGCATCTCCTCGGCAATGGCCAGCAGGCCGGCCTGCGCCGGACCGCGCGGCGCGAAGACGAGCAGCGGATAGCCGTCGCGCACCAGCGCCATCGGGCCGTGCTTGACCTCGGCCCCCGAGAAGGCCTCGGCCTGGATGCCGCAGGTTTCCTTCAGCTTCAGCGCCGCCTCCATCGTCACGGCGAGGCCCGTGCCGCGGCCCAGCACGAAGAGCCGGTCCGCGCCCTGCAGCACCGGCAGCGCGGCGCTCCAGTCCAGCCGGGCGGCCTGCGCCAGCGCCGCGGGCAGGGTCTGCAGCGCGGTATGCAGCGCGTCGTCCTGCTGCCAGGCCGCGACGACGCGGGCACCGGCCACCAACTGGGCGATGTAGCTCTTCGTCGCGGCCACGCTCTTCTCGGGGCCGGCATGCAGCTCGAACACATGCTCGGCCGCCGCAGCCAGCGGCGAGCCGCTGGCATTGACGAAGGCGACCGTGCGCGCGCCACCTTCGCGGAAGAAGGTCGTCGGTGCGATCAGGTCGGGGCTCTGGCCCGACTGCGAGAACGCCAGCGACAGCAGGCCTTCGCAGTGGAGACGGCTCTGGTACAGCGTCACGAGCGACATCGGCAGCGACGTGACGAGCCGGCCCAGCCGCGCCATGACGAGGTAGGCCAGGTAGTGCGCCGCATGGTCGCTGCTGCCACGGGCGATCGTCAGCACGCTGGTGGGCGGTTGCTGCTGCAACGACTGGCCCAGGCGGGCGTAACTCTGCGCGTCGGCCGCCAGCTGGCGGGCGACCACGTCCGGCGCGCTCAGCGCCTCTTCAAGCATCAACGACGACATCGATCTCTTCACCTTCCACAAACACGCGCTGCACGGCGAGCGCCTCATCCATCACCACCACGTCGGCCACCGCGCCCGCCGTCAGGCGCCCGCGGTCGGCCAGGCCCAGATACTCAGCCGCAGCGGTCGACACGCGGCGAACCGCATCCGTCAGCGGCAGGCCCAGGCGCTGCACGAGATTGCGCAGCGCCTGGTCCATCGTCAGTGCACTGCCGGCCAGCGTGCCGTCGGCCAGCCGCACGCCGCCCAGGCATTTCTGCACCGTGTGCTCGCCCAGGCGGTAGTCGCCATCGGGCATGCCCGCCGCGGCCGTCGAGTCCGTCACGCAGAACAGACCCGGGATGCAGCGCAGCGCCGCGCGGATCGCGCCGGGGTGCACATGCAGCAGGTCGGGAATGAACTCGGCATGCTCGGCATGCGCCAGGGCGGCGCCCACCATGCCCGGCTCGCGGTGGTGCAACGCGCTCATCGCATTGAACAGGTGCGTGAAGCCAGCGGCGCCGGCCCGCAGCGCGGCGACGCCATCGTCGTAGCTGCCATTGCTGTGGCCGATCTGCACGCGGATGCCCGCATCTCGCAGCGGGCCGATCAGCGCCAGGTGGCCCGGCACCTCGGGCGCCAGCGTCAGCACCTTGATGGGCGCGAGGTCGTTCAGCCGCAGCACCTCGGCCAGCGTTGCCGCGGTGGCATGTGCCGGCTGGGCGCCGAGGCGGCCAGGGTTGATGTAGGGGCCTTCGAGGTGCACGCCCAGCACGCGGGCGGACTGCGCGGCCCGCTCACGGCAGACCGGGCCCAGCGCCCGCAGCGCAGCCTCGATGTCGCCCAGCGGCGCAGTCATCGTCGTCGCCAGCAACGCCGTCGTGCCGTGGCGCGCATGGCGCCGCGCGATGGTCGCGATGGCGTCGCCGCCTTCCATCGTGTCGCGGCCACCGCCCCCATGCACGTGGGTGTCAATGAAGCCGGGCAGCAGCACGGCGCAGCCGCCCTCGCCGGCACGTGAGGCGTCGATAGGGCTGCCGCTGACGGACGCGATGCGACCGGCGGCGATGTCCAGGTGGCCGGCGATCACGCCCTCGGGCGTGACGATGTGGCCTTCGAGTCGAAGTGTCATCAGTCGCGTCGCATCTCGGCGACGAAGTCGTAGTAGTCGCTGCGGCAGTAAGAGTGGGTGAGCTCCACCGCCTGCCCGGAAGCCAGGTAACCCACGCGGGTGATGAACAGCACCGCGGCGCCCAGCGGCACTTCCAGCAGGCCGGCGAGCTTGGCGTCGGCGTTCAGCGCGCGGATGTGCTGCAGCGCGCGCACCGGCGCACGCTCACCCAGGTGGGCATACAGCGACGCCTCGACCTTCTGCGGATCGGGGAGCACGCTTTGTGGCAGCACGCTGACCTCGTAGGCCATGACGACCGAGTCGGCCAGCCGCAGCCGCTCAAGCCGCGCGACGCGCTCGCCGCTCTTGAGCTCCAGCGACAGCTGCTCGTCCGGCGCCGCCGGCGTGAAGCCGCGCAGCAACCAGCGAGAACCGGGCACGAAGCCGCGCTGGTGCAGCTCTTCCGAGAAGCTGGTCAGCCGTGTCAGCGGCTGCTCCAGCTTGGGCGCGATGTAGTTGCCCGAGCCGCGCTTGCGGATGATCAGGCCCTGCTCGACGAGCCGGTCGATGGCCTTGCGAGCCGTCACGCGCGACAGCGCCAGCTGATCGGCCAGCACGCGCTCCGACGGTAGCGCCTCGTCGGCGTGGAAGACGCCTTCACGGATGGCCTGCGCGATGCTCTGCGCCAGCTGCATGTACAACGGCGACGCGGCGTTCGGGTCCGGCTTGAAGTGGAAGACGGCAGTGGTCATGCGGTCTCGCGGTGGGATTGGATGAGCCACAGCGCGCCGGCGGCGGCGTCGCCCTGGGGTTCGACCCGCCGCGCCTGCACGGCCGAGCCGAGGCGCGGTGCAAGCCGCAGTGCGACGCTGCCGGCCAGCGCCAGCGGCAGACTCGGATGGGCGGACGCCGCCAGCGCATCCAGCGCCCGGGCGGCTTCGTCCAGCAACGCGGCGGCGGCCGGGTCGCGGTGTTCGTTCTCGAAGACGAGGCGGGCCAGCCCCGCGTAGCCGGACTGGCCGGCGCGTGCGCAGAAGGCCAGCAGGTCTTCACGGGTCGGACCGGTCGCGGCGTAGACGCTGTCGGCCAGTGCGCCGTGCGGCGCGCGGCCGTCGAACGCGGCGTGCGCGAGCTTCATCGCCTGTTGGCCCAGCCAGGCGCCGCTGCCCTCGTCACCGATCTGCCAGCCCCAGCCGCCGGTCAGGCGGCGCGTGCCGTCGGGCAGCAGCGCCTCGGCGACCGAGCCGGTGCCGGAGATCAGCAGCGCGCCCGGCTCACCGCCATGCGCGCCCAGCAGGCCGGCAAGGCCGTCGGTGATCAGCGCGAAACGCGCAGCGCCCGGATCGGCGGCGACGAAGGCCTGCAGCTGCGACGGCACGCCGGTGCCCGACAGGCCCATCCCCAGCGCACAATCCCGCAGCGTCAGGCTCGGCACGCCAGCGCGCTCGATGGCCTCGATGATGTGGCGCCAGGCCTGGTCCACGCCCTGGTTGAGCGCGGACGGGCCGGATTCACCACGGCCCAGCACCTGGCCGGACGCATCGGACACGAGGGCACGCGTGCTGGTGCCGCCGCCATCGATGCCGACGAACCAGCGCGCCGGTCGGCCGGCACCGCCGGCAGTCACAAGAGAAGGATCGAGAGCAAGCGGCATGGATCGACACAAAAGAGTCGATACCACTCTAATACCAACAAGTCAGCCCGTCAATTGGTTTTAAACTGGTCTGCGCCACTGCGATTTGTCGCACGTCGGTCGCCAGCCTGGAGCCGAGCCCTCGGGCGCTGAAGAATACCAGTGAGAAACCAAACGAATGCCCCCGCGACCACGCCGTCGCCGACCGCCGAACGGGCACGGATCGAGGCGCTGGCCCGCATCGGCCGCGTCGCTCAACGCCACGCCAGGCTGGCCGACGGGTTGCTGGAACGGCTGACGGCGATGGCCTTCGAGCGCGACGACACTGCCGCCGGCGTGGAGGCGCTGTGCGCCCGCTTCGCGCTCCTGGAGCCCCGCGGCCGGGCGTTGGAGTTGCTGCCGACGCTGGAGCAGGCGGCGGCACTGGCCGCGGCGGGCCATTTCCCGACGCAGGCGGCGCGGGTGTGCGAGGCGCTGGGCCGCATCGCCTACCAGCAGGGCGAGTACCAGCTGGCCAGCGAGCAATGGTCCCGCGCACTGGACCTGGCCGAGGTCAGCAGCCACCTTCCGACCGCTGTGGCCGCACGAATCGGCCTGGGCCAGATCCACTACGCGCAGGCGGACTGGGCCCGCGGCCTGCGCCAGATGCGCGACGCCGCCGAGCAGATGGCAGGCACGGAGGACAGCTACCTGGCCGCCAAGCTGGCCCTGAACATCGGCGTCGGCAGCATCGAGACCGGCGACCTGCCCGCGGCCGAGCGGCATTTCAGCCACGGGCTAGCCGCCGCCCGGCGCGGCGGCCACCGCGTGTTCGAGGCCGAGGCGCACTGGCACCTGGCGCGCGCCGCGCTAGCCCGCCAGCGCATGGACTGGGCCGTGGCCGACTGTCGGCTGGCGCTGGACATCGCTGCGCGCCAGGGCTACCCGTGGCTGGAGGCCGCGGCCAGCCGCACCTGGACCGAGATCGCGATGGCTCGCGGGGACACCGCCGCGGCCATCCGCTCCACGCGCCACGGCCTGGCGCTGGCGCAGCGCATCCAGGCGCGCGCCCAGGCCCGCCAGGCGCATCTGCAGCTGGCCCAGCTGCTGCAGGCCGAGGGTGACGCGGCCGGTGCGCTGGAGCACCTGTGGCAGCACCTAGCGCTGCAGTCGGAGATCGAACGCCTGAGCCTGCCGGCCCGCGCGACGCTGGCCGCGCCCACGGGCGACGACACCGGCGCGCCACTGACGCCGGAGGAATTGCTGCTGCACCTTTGCGCCCAGCGCCAGCGACTGGCGTCGATACCGCCGACCGAGGCGCTGGCCGAGCTGAAAGCCGCCAGCACCCGCATCCTGGGCCTGGCGCGGGTCATCCGCTGGCCGCTGGAGACAGGCGGCCTGTGCGCCGAGACCCGGCCGCGCTACGTGGACCTGCTGACCCGCCACGGCGCGCCGCTGGCGCTGCCCGATGCGGCGCTGCATCCATGCCATGACGAACTCTCCGGCCTGGCCGGTGCGGCCGAGGCACGCATCGAGGTGCCGCTGTACGACGGCGCCCGGCTGGCCGGCGCGCTGTGGCTCGTCGATGCCCGCCCCACGCGGCCGTGGACGCGGCAGGAGGTGCTGATCGCGAGCCAGCTGGGACTGCTGTTCGAAAGGCTTTGACGGCCCCTCGCCCGGTCTTGCAGACCGCGCCGGGGCTCGGCCTGGCTGCACGGCGGCCAAACAGCCTCACACGCCGCGCATGCGGCCCTCGCGCTCCGCGGCCTCGCGCACGAGTGCGCTGATCTGCCGCGTCTCTGGCATGTGGGCCCAGTAGCGCACCTCCATCTGCCGCTTCATCGCCGTGACCTTGAGCCGGGCCGGGTTGAAGATGCTGCGGTAATAGGTCAGCCACAGCCCCTCGCCGGCATCCTCGGCCGGCGCATCCTCCCGGCGAGCGGGGCCAGCGCCGGCGAGGCGCTGGCCGTCCCAGTGCAGGCAGCCACGCGGCGTCAGGATGGCCCAGGGGTGCTGCGCGAAGCGCTTGACGAAGAACGGTGCCGCGGCGCGAAGCACATGGTGGGCCGGCTCGAACCACGCGACGTGGCGGCGCCCGGCGGCCACCGTCTCGTCGGCCACCTCGCGGAAGCGCACGAACGCATGCATCGCATGGATCTCGCGGCGCACCTGCCGCGCCATGGACTGCAGCGCGCGGCGGTCGCGGTCCAGCACATCGGCCCACAGGCCGGGCTCACGCTGCAGCCGGCGGGCGAAGGCCAACAGCCGCGCGTACCGGCTGTCGTCGTCGTGCATGGCAACCTGGCGTCCCAGGTCGTCGAAACCGTCCGGCGCCACCCACGGCATGGCGGTGGCTTCGGCGCTGTCGCCGAACAGCGCGGACTGCGCGCCGACAGCGTGTGCCCAGCCGGCATCTCCGCCGGCCAGCAGCGCCGGCAACCGGGCGGCAAAGCCGTCCCAGTCCGCCGGGTAACGAAGTGGCAGGTCCATCAGAACAGCGCCCCCTGTTGCGGCTGCGGCGCTGGGCGGGCGAGCGCCTGCACGTCGCCCGCACGGGGGCGGTGGTCGGCCGCGACGAGGAAAGGCAGCGCCTTGCGCGCCGATGGGCCCAGCGCCAGCAGGTCGGCACGGCGCAGGCGGCGGTGAGCGCGGGCAGCCAGCAGCTTGTCGACCGAGCCGACGCCGAGCCCCGGCACGCGCAACAGCGCCTCGCGCGGCGCGGTGTTGGCATCCACCGGGAAGACCTCGGGATGCGCAAGCGCCCAGGCGAGCTTGGGGTCGTGGCGCAGCGACAGGAAGCCGGCCTCGGTGACGATCTCATCGGCCGTGAAGCCATAGAAGCGCATCAGCCAGTCGGCCTGGTAGAGCCGGTGCTCGCGCAGCAACGGCGCGGCCTGCGGCGGCAGCGCGCGGCTGGCGTGCGGGATGGGGCTGTAAGCCGAGTAGTAGACGCGGCGCAGGCGCTGGCCGGTGTACAGCCGGCTGGAGAGCTGTAGCACGACGCGGTCGTCGCAATCGTCGGCGCCGACGATGAGCTGGGTGCTCTGGCCCGCGGGGGCGAACGGCGCCGGCCGGGCGGCGGCTGCCGCGGCGCCCGGCAGCGCACGCACAGCGTCCGCCTCGCGGCGGGCCTCCTTCGCGGCCTGCAGCCGCAGGTGGATGCGCGACATGGTGCGTTCGATGCCGGCCGCATCCTTTTCCGGCGCGAGCGTCTTCAGGCTCTGCGCGCTGGGCAGCTCGACGTTGATGGACAGCCGGTCGGCATAGCGGCCCGCGCGCTCGACCAGTTCGGGCGAAGCGTCGGGAATCGTCTTGAGGTGGATGTAGCCGCGGAAGTGCTCCTGCTCGCGCAGCCTGCGCGCCACCTCGATGACCTGCTCCATCGTGTAGTCCGGCGTGCGAATGATGCCGCTGGACAGGAACAGGCCCTCGATGACGTTGCGGCGGTAGAACGACAGCGTCAGCTGCACGATCTCGTCGATGCTGAAGCGCGCGCGCTGTACGTCGCTGGACTGGCGGTTGATGCAGTACAGGCAGTCGTAGACGCACCAGTTCGTCAGCAGCACCTTCAGCAGCGACACGCAACGGCCGTCCGGCGTGAATGCGTGACAGATGCCATGGCCGTTGGTGGAGCCGATGCCGCGGCGGTCGAGCGAGTCACGCTTGTCCCCGCCGCTGCTGGCGCAGGAAGCGTCGTACTTGGCGGCGTCGGCCAGCACGGCCAGCTTGGTCTGAACGTCCATGACGATACTGTATACAAATACAGCATCGCCATGGAGTTCGCGCGGTTTCAGACCACGGGCGGGTCGGTCTCTCGCTCGAAGTGGCGGTGGCGTGCGAGGGCCCGGATGAAGGCCTCGGCACCCGAGGCCGCATCGTTGTCGATGAGGATGCCAGGGTCCATCGCGCCCGACGGCAGCGTCGCGTCGATGCCGGCGGCGCGCAACAGCTGCTCGCCGGCGCCTAGCGCAAGGATGGTCTTGCAGTGGCGGTACTGGTCGCGGATGAACTCGTAGGTGTGGCCCTCGTGCGCCAGCCGCTCCACGGCCTCCTGGCCGTCGGGCAGCACCAGCGCATCGAACAGGAAGCCGGGCTCGTTCTCCAGCGACACGTCGGCCTGCAGCTCCACGCCGTCGGCAGTGATGACCGGCCCGATGCGCGGCGCCGAGATGCGCGCCACGGCGCCCTGCTCGAACAGCGCCGCCTGCACCGTGACCACGCTCTCCCCGGCCACGCCATCGGCGGCGAGGATGACGACCTTGCGGCCGGCAATGGAGCCGTCGCCCGGCCGCGCCATCAGCGACAGCGCGGGCGAGCGCTTGACCTCCGGCCGCGGCGCCCGCGCGATCGCCAGCGGCATCGGCTCCGGCAATGGCGTGTTGAGGCCGGCGGCCACGCGGGCGGCCAACTCGGGCGATGCGTTCAGCAACGAGGACAGCATGCGCTCGCGGATGGCCGGCACAGTCACCTTGCTCAGCTCGAAGCGGAAAGCCGCGGCGATATGGGCTTGCTCGGCGGGAGTCTGGCTTTCGTAGAACAGCCGCGCCTGGTGGTAGTGCTCGGCGAACAGCTCGGGCTTGGCGCGAACCTTGGCCGAGTCCTCGCGGTTGCGCAGCCGCGCGGCGACGGACACGAAGCCTTGGCCCGCTGCGCCGGCCTGGAACGGGCAGCCGCCGGCCAGCGAGTTGGGCTCGTAGGACACCCGGCCGCGCGGAATGGCCTGGCGGTGGAAGCCGTCGCGCTGGTTGTTGTGCACCGGCGCGATGGGCGAGTTGATCGGGATCTCGTGGAAGTTCGGTCCGCCCAGCCGGGTGATCTGCGTGTCGACGTAGGAGTGGATGCGGCCGGCCAGCAGCGGGTCGTTCGTGAAGTCCAGGCCCGGGATGACGTGGGCGACGCAGAAGGCGACCTGCTCGGTCTCGGCGAAGAAGTTGTCGGGGTTGCGGTTGAGCACCATGCGGCCCACCGGGCGCACGGGCACCAGCTCCTCCGGGACGAGCTTGGTTGCATCGAGGATGTCGAAGCTGAACCTGGCGGCGTCCTCCTCGGTGAACACCTGGATGCCCAGCTCCCACTCGGGACACGCGCCGCTCTCGATGCGCTCCCACAGGTCGCGGCGGTGGTAGTCGGGGTCGGCACCGGAGATCTTGACGGCCTCGTCCCAGGTCAGCGAATGCGTGCCGAACTTCGGGTTCCAGTGGAACTTGACGAGCACGGACTGCCCCTCGGCATTGACCAGGCGGTAGGTGTGCACACCGAAGCCCTGCATCGTCGCGTAACTGCGCGGGATGGCGCGGTCGCTCATGACCCACATCAGCATGTGGGTCGACTCGGGCATCAGCGAGACGAAGTCCCAGAAGGTGTCGTGAGCGCTGGCGGCCTGCGGCATCTGGTGGTGCGGCTCGGGCTTGACTGCGTGCACGAGGTCCGGGAACTTCATCGCGTCCTGGATGAAGAACACCGGCATGTTGTTGCCCACCAAGTCCCAGTTGCCGTCGTCGGTGTAGAACTTGACGGCAAAGCCGCGCACGTCACGCGCGGTGTCTTTGCTGCCGCGTTCGCCCTGCACGGTGGAGAAGCGCACGAACACCGGCGTGCGCTTGCCGGCATGCTTGAACGGCGCGGCCATCGTCAGTTCGCTGAGGTCCTCGTAGGCTTCGAAGTAGCCGTGCGCCGCCGAGCCGCGGGCATGCACGATGCGCTCGGGGATGCGCTCGTGGTCGAAGTGGGTGATCTTCTCGCGGAGGATGAAGTCCTCCAGCAGTACCGGGCCGCGCGTACCGGCCTTCAGCGAGTTCTGGTTGTCGGCGATGCGCACGCCCTGGTTGGTGGTCAGCACCTGGCCAGCGGAATCGACGCGCACGCGGTCCAGCGGCGCGATGGCGGCGTTGACGCCCTCCGGCGCCAGCGTGCCGACCTTGTCGTTCATCTGCGTTTCGGACAGCGTGCTGCCGGTGACGAGCCGCGACGGCGGCGGCACATGCTGGCCCGCGGCGGGCGCCACGCCCATGGCGGCGCCGTGCTCGCCCGCCTTGGTCGTGTTGTAGGGCATGGCCGCGGCCGTGGCCTGGACGTCTGCCGCGCGCTGGGCCGCAGCATCGCCGTCGGCGTCGGGCGCCGGGCGGGACGGGGCGCTGTCGGTGTTGCGTGCGGCGGCCTTGGCCGCGGTGAACTTCCTGGCGGTGCCGGAAGTCTTGGTCGATTTCTTCGCCGGCGGGATCGGGGATGTCTTGGCCATGGGGTCGTCCTGTGCAGTTGGAAGTGGCGGGTCGGACTCAGGGGGCATTCCGTATGCCCGCCGGCTTCATCGCGTTTTCACGCAGCGCCCGCACAGTCCAGCCCCCGTGCCGACCGCCACGCCCGACTTCGCGCCCGACCCGGCGCTGACCCGCCGCGCCCCCCTGCCCCGCGGCTTCGGCCTCGTCATCGGCGCACAGTTCACGTCGGCCCTGGCCGACAACGCGCTGCTCATCGTCGCCATCGCGCTGCTGGCCCAGCAGGGCTACGCGGGCTGGTGGGCGCCGCTGCTGAAGGTGGGTTTCATGGCAGCCTATGTCGTCCTGGCGCCGTGGGTCGGGCCGCTGGCCGACGCGTTCGCGAAAGGCCGGGTCATGGCGGCGATGAACGTGGTGAAGATCGGGGGCCTGGGCCTGCTGGCAGCGGGCCTGCATCCCGTGGCGGCGCTGGCTGTCGTCGGCCTGGGCGCAGCCGCCTATGCACCGGCCAAGTACGGCCTCATCACCGAGCTGGCCGAGCCCGAGGCACTGGTGGCGGCCAACGGCTGGGTGGAGATCAGCGTCGTCTCGGCAGCGCTGCTGGGCGCGGTGCTGGGTGGCGTGCTGGTCAGCCCGCTGTGGATCGCGTCAGCCATGGCCGACTTCTTCGACGGTCTGGACCTGCCGGCGGACAAGCTGACCGGCTCGCTGGTGGCCCTGCTGTTCATCTACGCCGTCTCCAGTCTGCTGAACGCCGGCATTCCCGACAGCGGGCGGCGCCAGCGCAGCACGGCGCACGACCCCGCGACACTCGTGCTCGAGTTCCGCGCCGCCAACCGCGCACTGTGGCGTGACCGCGAGGGCGGCCTGTCTCTCGCCGCAACGACGCTGTTCTGGGGTGTCGGCGCGACGCTGCAGTTCGCCGTGCTGCGCTGGGCCGGCGACGCGCTGCAGCTGCCATTGAGCCAGGCCGCCTACCTGCAAGCCGCGGTGGCCGTGGGCGTCATCGCCGGCGCCGCGGCGGCAGGCCGCTGGCTGGCGCTGCACCAGGCGCGCCACGGCCTGTGGGCCGGCATCGTGCTGGGGCTGCTGATGCCGGTGGTCGCACAGGTCAGCGATGTGGCGGTCGCCGCGGTCATGCTGGCAGTCGTCGGCGCGGTGGGCGGCGCGATGGTGGTGCCGCTGAACGCGCTGCTGCAGCACCGGGGTGCCGTGCTGCTGAGCGCGGGGCGGTCGATTGCCGTGCAGGGCTTCAACGAGAACCTGAGCGTGTTGGTGATGCTGGCGGGCTACGCCGTATGCGAGGCCGCCGGCGTGCCGATCGCAGCGACACTCACGGGGCTGGGACTTGTTGTCGCCATCAGCATCAGCGCGCTGATCCGGATCGACTCAAGTGCCCGCGCCTCCGCACGCTCCCGTGCTCGCAAGTAGCCTCGCAACTGGCCGCCTCTCGCCATGTCCAAGACGTTCAAGTTGTCCCCCGATGAGATCAAGCCTTTGGCGCCGGGTCACGGCGCGTGCATCGCCAGCGACATGATCACCGTGGACGGCCATCCCGTGCGTTTCATGTACCGCGAGGCCCCCGACAACGAGGTGGACAGCGGCTGGCGCTTCCTGTCCGGCTTCGAGGACGACGACTTCATGAGCACGCCGTCGCACCATGACGTCTACGACGTCAACACCATTGCGAACTACGACCCGACCATCTTGCCGCTGCTGGACGAACCTGAAGGCAGCGCTTTCGAAAAGACGCCGGAGTCGGAACGGTTCGAGCGCGTGACCGACTGGGCGCCCGACGAGGACTGACGCGCCGGCCGCTCAGGCCGCCGGCTGCAGACCGGGCAGGTTGAACGCCGGCTCGGCTCGCGCGATGGCACCTTCCAGCACCGACTCGAAGCGTGCCGTGATGTCGGCCCAGTCGAGCCGCCGCGCGGTGGCCCGGGCGGCGTCGGCAACTGCACGGCGAGCCGCAGCGTCCATCGCGGCCACGCGCGTCGCCGCGACGAAGTCGGTCTCAAGGCCCGCGCCCGCCAGCCAGCCGTTCTGGCCGCTACGGATCAGCTCTCCCGCCGCGGCGCTCTCGAAGGCCACGACCGCGCAGCCGCTGGCCATGGCTTCAGTCGTCACGTTACCGAAGGTCTCGGTCAGGCTGGGAAACAGAAAGAGGTCCAGCCCCGCGTAATGCGCGGCGAGGTCGTCACCGCTGCGCTGTCCGGCAAACACCGCATCGGGCGCCCGCGCGGCGAGTTCCGTGCGCATCGGGCCGTCGCCGACGAAGACGAGCCGCGCGCGGGGCTGCGTGGCCTTCACGGCCTCGTAGGCCGCCAGCACGACGCCCAGGTTCTTCTCGGGGGCCAGCCGCCCGACGTACCCGAGCACGAGGTCGTCAGGTGCCGCGCCCCAGCTCTCGCGCATTGCGGCGCTGCGCCGCGCGGGGTCGAAGCGCTGCGCATCCACGCCGCGGCCGACGACGTTCAGCCGCTCGAAGCCGCGCGCTGCCAGCAGCGTGCGCAGCGATTCGGTGGGCACCATCGTCGCGTCGCAGCGGTTGTGGAACTTGCGCAGGTAGCCCATGATGGGCTTGGACAGCAGGCCCAGGCGGTAATGCTTGCCGTAGGCGTGGAAGTTGGTGCGGTAGTCCGACGTGACGGGCAGCGCCAGATGCTGCGCGGCCTGCAGCGCCGACCAGCCGAGCGGCCCTTCGGTCGCGATATGCACGACATCCGGCCGCTTCAGCGACCACAGCTTCACGAGTGCGCGCTTGCTCGGCACGCCCATACGCAAGTTGGGGTACAGCGGCACGGGCAGGCCCTTCGTCAGCACCTCGTCCACGGCGGGCTTGCCGCTCATGGGAGCCGTCAACTTGGCCGGCTGGCGCGGGCGGATCAACTGCACGTCGTGGTTGCGGCGGTTGAGGCCGTCGACGACGCGCGCCATCGACATGGCGACGCCGTTGACCTCGGGTGGATAGGTCTCCGTCACCACCGCGAGCCGGCGCGAATGGCGCGGCGCGGGCAGGTCGTCGACCAGGATGTCGTCGGCGTCGGGGGTGTTCATGGCCGCGATGGTCAGGACTTCATGCAACAGCACTGTGACAACCGGACCGTCACGGCGTTTTCACGCAAGCCCCGCACCATCCGCCCCGCTTTCCACCCACGGACACAAGGACGGGACGTGAACGAGTTCTTTCAGACCCTGAAGACGCAGCGCTGGGACGACCACCGCTACTACCACCACAGCCGCATCAACCAGAGCCTGCACCTGATCAGCGCGCTGAGCTTCCTGGTCGCGTACGGACTGGTGTTCGTCAACCCGGCCTGGGCCGCGCTGCTGGCCTGGTGCGTGTCAATGACGACACGGCAGGCCGGGCACTTCTTCTTCGAGCCGCGCGGCTACGACGAAGTGAACCGCGCGACCGACGAGTACAAGGAAGCGATCAAGGTCGGCTACAACATCCGCCGCAAGATCGTGCTGATGGCCGTGTGGGTGGCGCTGCCTGCGGTGCTGTGGTTTGCTCCGTCGCTGGGCGGCCTCATCCAGCCCGCCGTCGGGCTGCAGGGTTATGTCGAAGACGTCGGCATGGCGTGGTTCTGCCTGGGCGTCGTGGGCCTGCTGTTCCGTGTGGGCCAGCTGTGGGCCACGCAGGGCCTGATGCAAGGCCTGGCCTGGGGTTTCAAGATCCTGACCGATCCTTTCCATGACGTGCTGCTGTACTGGAGATCGCCGTTCTATCTGCTGCGGGGCCAGCTGATCGACCCGATGGAGCACGTGGGCTCGCAGGCCCACTGAGCACCGTGGACGAAACACTCACCCTGTCGGCGCTCGCGTTGGGCGTGCTGGCGCTGCTGCCTGCGGCCAAGCAGCGTCTCGAGCTGTCGCGCGCCAAGCACCGGTCTCTCGCGGGGCACTCGCGCATGGCCAAGCGGCTGGCGCGCTGGGTGCCGGGCTATGCGTACGACGAGACGCAGTTCTTCGTGGCCGATGGCGCGCCGGCAGACGTCGCGGCCCGGCGCAAGGCAGCGCTGCAGCGGCTGGGCGCCGAGTTCGACACGCGCTTCGCGAAGACGCTGGCTGCCACCGAGCAGGCACGCGACACGATCTCCGACCTGAAGTTCACAGGCCGCTATCGAGTGCCCTTCCAGTTCAGCCCGGTGCTGCGCGAGCATCTGAGGGTCGGGGCCTTCCTGCAGCACAGTGACGGCGTGCAGGTCGAGGACCTGGACGGCAACCGGCTCTACGACCTGACCGGCTCCTATGGCGTCAACCTGCTGGGCTATGACGCGTACAAGGAATGCATCGACGAAGCAGTGGCCACGACGCGCGAGCTCGGCCCCGTGCTGGGCGCGTACCACCCCTGCGTGCTGGACGTGCTGACAAGGTTGAAGACCGTCTCCGGACAGGAGGAAGTGAGCTTCCACATGAGCGGCACCGAGGCCGTCATGCAGGCTGTGCGGCTGGCGCGTTATCACACGAAGAAGAAGCGCCTGGTGCGCTTCGCCGGCGCGTACCACGGCTGGTGGGAGGACGTGCAGCCCGGCCCCGGCAACCCGCTGCCGCCCCGCGAGACCTTCACGCTGCAGGACATGGCCGAGCGCTCGCTGAAGGTGCTGGCGACGCGGCGCGACATCGCCTGTGTTCTGGTCAATCCACTGCAGGCGCTGCATCCGAACAAGAACGCGCCTGGGGACTCGGCTCTGATCGACGGCAGCCGCAGCGCCGCGTATGACCGGGAGGCCTACACCGCCTGGCTGAAGAAGCTCCGCGACGTCTGCACGGCGCGCGGCATCGTGCTGATCTTCGACGAGGTCTTCGTCGGCTTCCGCCTCGCGCCCGGCGGCGCACAGCAGTACTTCGGCGTGAAGGCCGACCTCGTCACCTACGGCAAGACGCTGGGCGGCGGCCTGCCGGTGGGCGTCGTCTGCGGCAGCCGCGCGCTGATGACGCGCTACCGCGAGGACCGGCCGGCAGACATCTGCTTTGCGCGCGGTACGTTCAACGCACATCCGTATGTCGTCGCAGCGATGGCGTCGTTCCTGCGACGCATCGAGCGCCCCGAGGTGCGCGCGCTCTATGACGGCCTCGACGAGCGGTGGAACGCCCGCTGCGCGCTTTTCAACGCACGGTTGAAGGCCGCTGACGCGCCGGTACGCATGGCCAACCTGTCCACGATCTGGACGGTGATGTACGAGCAGCCCGGCCGCTACCACTGGATGCTGCAGTTCTACCTGCGCAAGCACGGGCTGGCGCTGAGCTGGGTGGGCACGGGCAGGCTGATCTTCAGCCTCAACTACAGCGACGCCGAGTTCGCCGAGGTGATGGAGCGCTTCGTCGCCGCCTGCGACGAGATGAAGGCGGACGGCTGGTGGTGGACGGCGCCGGAGCTGTCGGCCAAGGCCATTCGCCGCGGCGTGTTTCGCGAAATGCTTGCTCAGAAGTTTTGACACCTCGCCCACCTCGCCTTGCCGAATGCAAGCGCGGCTGGGCGGCCCTGTGGAATGGGACCGGGCAGAACTCCCGCGCGCAACAGGCAACACTCATGAACTCACAAGACGCGGCGCCCTCGCTTGACGACGGCGCCAAGGGCACGCGCGGCTGGCTGGCTCGCCTCGGCGCACAGGAAGACCTGAACTTCCTGCTCACCAACCGCATTCCGCGCATCGCCGCCACGCGGCTGATGGGTCGCATCGCGCGCATCGAGAGCCCGGCATTCACGCGGCTGGCACTGCGCCTGTGGCAGTTGTTCACGCCACTGGACCTGAGCGAGGCGCGCAAGCAGCAGTTCACGTCCATCAAGGACTGCTTCACGCGCGAGCTCAAGCCCGGCGCCCGCGTCTTCGATGCCCGACCTGACGTGCTCGCCAGCCCCTGCGATGCCATCGTGGGCGCGGCCGGCATGGTGCGGCAAGGGCAGGTCTACCAGGCCAAGGGCTTCCCGTACTCGACGGCGGAACTGTTCGGTCCGACGCAGGACGCCAGTGTCTTCGAAGGCGGCCGCTTCATCACGCTGAGGCTCACGTCGGTCATGTACCACCGCTTCCACGCTCCGGCCGATGGCTCCGTGGAACATGTGACCTACCTCAGCGGCGACACGTGGAATGTGAACCCGGTCGCGTTGAAGCGCGTGGAGCGGCTGTTCTGCCGCAACGAGCGCGCCGTCGTGCGCATGCGGCTGGCGAGCGGGCACCCAATCGCACTGGTCCCAGTGGCCGCCGTGCTGGTGGCCAGCATTCGCCTGCACTTTCTAGATGTCCTGCTGCACCTCGGCCGCCAAGGCGCGAACGAGATGCCCTGCAACGCACCGCACATGAAGGGTCAGGAGATGGGCTGGTTCGAGCATGGCTCGACCATCATTGTTTTCGTGCCTCCGGGTTTCGAACTGGCCGATGGCGTCGCCACCGGTGCGCAGATTCGGGCCGGGCAGGCGCTGCTGACGCGACTGCCGGCGCACTGACACGGCCCAGGCCGCACGCGAGGCTCCAGGTCAGGCGACGGTTTCAGGCCCTGCGACGCTCGCGACTGCTGCCGGCGTCGGCACGGACACACCAAGCGGTGCCAACTTGGGTTTGGCGGCCGGCAGCATGCCGGGCAATGCGGCCTCGTCGCCCCGGTCGATGATCTCGAGCCGGCCATCGTGATGCTCGACGAGCGCCGTCAGACTTTCCACCCAATCACCATCGTTGCAGTACAGCACGCCATCGATCTCGCGGATCTCGGCATGATGGATGTGTCCGCAGACTACGCCATGCGCCCCGCGCTTCTTGGCCTCGCGCGCGACGGCGTTCTCGAACTCATTGATGTAGCTGACCGCGCGCTTGACCTTGTGCTTCAGGTAGCGCGACAGGCTCCAATAAGGCAACCCGAACTTGGCACGGATGCGGTTGAACCAGCGGTTGACCTTGAGAGTAAATTCGTAGGCCAGGTCCCCGGCAATCGCGAGCCAGCGCGCGCACTGGATGACGCCGTCGTAGAGGTCTCCATGCGTCACCCACAGCTTCTTGCCGTCCGCCGTCACGTGGATGGCCTCTTCCATCACGTCGACACCACCAAAGTTGTGCGTCAGGTATTTGCGCGCGAACTCGTCATGGTTGCCCGGTATGAAGATGACCCGCGTCCCTTTTCGGGCCTTGCGCAGCAGCTTCTGCACGACGTCATTGTGGGCTTGCGGCCAATACCAGGTGCGGCGCAACTGCCAGCCGTCGATGATGTCCCCGACCAGATAGAGGGTGTCGCACTCGACGTCCCTTAGGAAATCGAGCAGCGCCTTCGCCTGACAACCTGGCGTGCCCAGGTGCAGGTCCGAAATCCAGACGGTACGCACCGACAAGACGGGCGTGTCGGCGGCAGCGGGGTCTTGCGTCGTCGGCATGCCCACCATGCTGCCTGGGGGTGATGACGTGAGCGTGAATGGCAACCTCGATTGAGGTCAGGATGTCGCTCGACAAGTTGCCTGTCGCACTTTGAACCGCTGACGCGGCACAGGCTGCTGCACAGCATTCAGTATTGACGGCGTTTCGCTAGAACCTGTCCGGCGGGATCAGTAGCCCCCACCGCGATTTGCCTACTGAGTGACATCCGGCGGCAACCGCCAAATTTCAAAAGCGACACCAAAAAGCAAAACCCCCACCAGCGAGAGCTGATGGGGGTTGGCTTTAATAATAGCCTGACGATGACCTACTTTCACACGGGAATCCGCACTATCATCGGCGCTGACTCGTTTCACTGTCCTGTTCGGGATGG
>NZ_JAJTWU010000002.1 GCF_021353265.1 Pelomonas cellulosilytica | reverse complement strand
CGGCCATCATGACGACGCGCCAGGCTGTCGTCAGCCCGCTGGCCGACACGAGTGCTGGCCCCGTGCGGCCGGGTACGCCGGACAGGTGCAGGCGCAGCGCGGCGCCCTCGCGGCGCAGCGACGCGCCGGTGTAGCCCTGCAGGTGGGCTTGCGTGATGGCGTAGTGCGTGCGGCCCGATGGCGTGCCGCAGACGACCGGCACGTCGAACGCCGCATCGGCCGGCAGTTCGGACACGCGCCGCCGCTCGAACTGGGCCTCGTGGCCGCCGTCGACGGGCGTGACGAGGCAGGCTGGGTCCCCCGCCGGCACGAAGGCCGTGCGCTCGTTGCGCAGCCGCACCGGCCCGGCGCCTTCGAGCCGGTAGCGAAAGGCCACGCCCTCGTCATAGGCGCGGGCGTCGATGATGAAGCGCCGTCCAGTGCCGGCTTCCTGGAAGGTCAGCGTCGTGCCACGGTAGTGGTCCCGCGCCTGGGCGGCCTTGGTGGCGATGAGTGGAATCGTGCGGTCTTGCTGCACGTCCTCGCGCGAAGCCAGCGTCAGCGGGCCGAGCGCGGACTGGCCGTCCAGCTCCAGGCCCAGCGGCGAGCTCGCGATGACGGCTTCGCCGTGGCGCGTGATGCGGTAGCTGGCGCCGTCGTCAGCGATGTGCAGCGCGATCTGGCCGTCGGGGGAAGCGAGCAGCGTGTCGGCCTGCGAACAGTTGGCAGCCAGCATCAGTGCGGCAGCGGCAAGGCGAATCGGAGTGGAGGTCTTCATGCGAGGAACAGGGAGCAGCAAGCGAACGGGAAGGTGCAGTTTCGCCGCTGCAGCAAGGGCTTCGGACGTTTCAGCCCGGGTTCGGTGAAGCGGCCGGCGGGCAGAACACCCGTGCCGCTGTCGCCCCTCTCGCGAGCCGCACGCAGTTCGGCTTCAGGCCCTGCCAGTCCACGTCACCGAAGTTCGCCGTCGCGACACGGCCATCGGCATAACGGACCTGTTGCACTTGGCGGTCCGGCGTGAGCCATGCGAAGGCGGTCAGCGCCACCGGCGCCGACACGCCGTGCACCGCCTGGAAGTCGTCATGCGCCGCGCGCAGCCATGCACCGTGGGCCGCGAGGTCGCGCCGGTCCAGGTTCCACATCGTCGGGATGCCGAACAGTAACGCCCGGGCGTAGCGACGTGCCTCCTGGCCGGCCACCTTCATCAGGCCGAACTCCCAACGGTCCACCGCGACGACAGCGTCGTGATAGACCGCCTCGAACAGCGGCAGGCGGTCGCCCGGCCCGAACAGCGCACGCGCCTCCTGGGCCGTGGGCGTGAAACGCTTGAAGAACAGCGGCGGCCGCTCGGGTGGCCAGTAGCCGTTGAAGCGCGCGTCGCTGAGCAGCGGCCACACGGCCGCCATGTGGGCCAGGCCGGTGCCGTGCGAGTAATGCGCCACGTCGGCGCTCCAGGCCGTCACGTTCTCCGAGCCCAGCACGAGGCCGTACCGACGAATGCCCAGCGCCAGCCGAGCCAGCACGTTGCTGCGGTCCTGCGCCTTTGTCATGCGGCGGCCGGGTGTGAAGTCTTCATAGAACACGCCGAAGGCATCCACATCGATGAACACCTGGTTCGCGCCCTCCTCCACATGCGCTGCATAACGCTGCGCGGGCACGAAGCCGCCGGGATGCCGCGCGATGGCATCGCTGGACATCTGGCAGCCCCGGTTGGCAAAACCCGGCACGACGGCACCCCGCCGGTCCCGCAGGCAGCCCGACGGATACAGCGCGGGCCCCCAGATGGCCGCCGGCATGTCCGCCGTGTCGTCCGGCTGGCCGTTGTCGAACGCGTCGTAGGGCCCGGCCAGGTAGCCGAGCTCGCGGGCCCGCTTCAGGTAGGCCGACCGCACCAGGTGCTTCTGGGTCTTCGGGTCCTGGTCATAGCTGATGACGGCCCGGCCGATGCCCGCCGCCTTCAGCTCGTCCAGGAAGGCGAGGTCGCGGCCATCGCCCCACACGTACAGGTGCGGCGCGCCGAACAGCCGGTCGAGCCCCGGCACCTGCTTGTCGGCAAAGGACCGCAACCGCCCCTGTTGCTGCAGGTAGCGCCGGTAGAACAGCGCGGGGGCCAGCGGGTCGGGCTCGCCCGGCTCGATCATCAGCAAGACCGTGCGCGCGCCCTCGGCGAACTGGTGCGTCAGCCGGGTCTGCAGCCCGTCGGTGTCGTGCAGGCACAGCTGCGACTGGAAGCCGTCGTCCAGCGCATAGGTGACGGCGCGTGCGCCGTCGAGCAGCGTCCAGGCGGGGAAGGACAGGTCCGTCGTGCCGCCCAGGCAGTGCTCGCGGCCGAAGGCCGCCCGCCAGACGCCATCGGCCACGCCGAAGGCCATGCCCTCCCCGTCCGGCACCAGCCACGTGCCCGATGAGACCTCCGGCATCGCCGCCTGCCAGCGCGCGCCCTCGGCACCCGTGACAGCAATCGTCAGCGCCCGCCCCTGCGTGCTGACGCGGACCTGCAGGCCGTCGCGCATCGTCCAGGACCAGACGCCGGCACCCGCAGAGACCGGGCTCTCGTCCACGGCGGCCTGCCCCTTCAGCAGCGGGACCGGCGTGGCATCCCCGTCGCGCAGGTCCACACGCAGCGTGGCACTGTCGACGAGGTAGGTGAGCGGCCCGGCGTGGACCTCGATCGCAGCGGCCCGGGCCGCCGCCAAAGGCGCTAGCAGCAACAAGGCCGCGAGGCCCAGCTTGCGGGATGTCATGGGCACGACTCCGAAAAGCGGTGGAGCGCGAATGATCGGCGATGCGCCCGAGACACGCTGCACTCCACAACAGTGACGGTGACTTCAGCCGCACGGCGCCCAATGCTCCGGTCCATCGGCGCCCTCGCGCCGGCGGGAGTCGACCATGGCAAGCAGGTTCAACGTCATCGTCTGTGCGCTGAGCGCCGCCGGGCTGTCTGGCTGCGCCAACTTCAACGCCGTCAAGAAGGACTTTGTCCTGACGAACGGGGCGTCGGTCAGCATCGACGCGAAGCAGCGAGCGCTCTTCAGCGTCTACCAGCCCGCCTATGACGGCAGCTCGGCGCGCAACGTCGTTTGCGCGGAGCCCAGCCCCGACGCGCTGTCCGCACTGGCGGCCAATCTGGGCGTGGACATGACGGTGGCGGCCAAGTCGCTGGGCCTGGCCTACGGCACGCAGGAGGGCGCCGCCAGCATCGGCCTGCGCACGCAGACCATCCAGACGCTGCGTGATGCCATGTACCGCCTGTGCGAAGGCTATGCCGGCGGCGCGCTCGACGATGTGGGCTTCGTCCGGCTGCAGCGGCGCTATCAGGCCGTCATGCTGGGCCTGCTGGCCATCGAGCAGCTCACCGGCGCGACGGTGGCCAACCAGGCCACGATCGGCGGCAACGGCTCGGCACGGTTGGGCAACAGCTTCGGCCAGGTGTCGGCACTCATCACCGACACGCGGCAGAAGCAGCTGGTCGCGCAGGCCACGGCCACGCAAAAGTCGGCCGCTGTTGATGCGAAGAAGAAGGAGGTCGCCGCGGCGGAGGCTGCCTTGAAGAAGGCCACCGAAGAGGCCGCAGGCCAGGAGACGCAGGGCCTGAAGGATGCCAAGGGCGCACAAGCCGCCCGCAGCGGTGAACTGACCGCCGCGCAGGCCGAGCTTGCCAAGGCCCAGCAGGAGGCGGCGCTGGCCACCGCCGATCTCGACAGCCTCGAACAGCTCCGCAAGGAGATGGACCGCGCCAGCGCGGTGACATCGGCCAGCGCGCAACTGGTCGGCGCCACGCATGCGGCGCCTGGGCCGGACGGGACCGAAGCCAGCCGGCGCGTGGCCGAGGCGGTAGAGAGGATCGTGACGACGATCGTCGAGCACGACTATTCAAAGGAGGCGTGCACGGACTGGATGCTGTCGAGGTCCATGCGAGACACGTTCTCCACGTCCGATAACCGCAGACTGGACCAGGCTCAGATGCAATGGGAGATGTGCATGCAGGACCGCCAGCTGAGCCATGAGCTGGCGCAATACAAGCTGCGGCTCGACGCTGAGGTGCGGCTCGCGAGCACAAGGGTGGCCGCCGCGGAGCCTGCACCCGCTCGTTCGTCGGCGGGCAAGCCCCCCGGGAAGACGGCTCCATCACCCGCACCCGCACCCCAAGCCAAGGATCCGGCGAAGGCCGCGCCGGCCACGCCTGCCGATAGGCCGGTCGGGACCGCGGGGGGCGACTTGCTTCCGCCCCCACCGAAATCCGCATTCGACCCCGCCAGCGCCGCGCAGCGCGTCGACGCCATCATCAATCGAGCCAAAAGAGAACCCGCGAAAGCGCCGTCCCAGACGCAAGGCTCACAGGAGAACCGCTGACTCCTGTGCCTCTCGCGTGGTACTTCCGGTCAGGTCGGCTCGCTCGCCATCGCCTTGATGCCGCTCATGCCGTCACAGTCAGCACCGTGCTCTTGAGGTCCACACTGTTGGGTCCCGTCATGACCGTGAAGGTGCCGGGTTCGACGACGCGTTTCATGTCCATGCCGTAGAACTGCAGCTCGGCCGGCGTGATGGTGAAGGTGACCGTCCGCCTCTCGCCCGGTGCCAGCGTCACGCGGGCAAAGCCCTTCAGCTCCTTGACCGGCCGCGTGACGGACGAGATGTCGTCACGGATGTAGAGCTGCACGACTTCGTCGCCCGCGCGCTTGCCCGTGTTGGCGACGTCGACCGACACGACGACGCTGCCCGCAGGGCCGATCGTCGGCTGGGACAGACGCGGCTCCGACAGCGAGAACGTCGTGTAGCTGAGGCCGAAGCCGAACGGGTACAGCGGCGTGTTGTCGCCGCCGAGGTAGTTGCGGAACGACGTCGGCTTGGCGTTGTAGTAGACCGGCAGCTGTCCCACGTTACGCGGGATCGTGATGGGCAGCTTGCCGCCCGGGTTGGCACGGCCGAACAACAGATCGGCGGCGGCGTTGCCGGTCTCCTGGCCCAGGTACCAGCCCTCGATGATGGCGCCGGCCCGGGCCTGCAGCAGGTTGATGGACAGCGGCTTGCCGTTGAGCAGGAACACGACCGTGGGCTTGTTCAACGCGAAGATCGCTGCGGCCAGTTCGTTCTGCTGGCCGAACAGCTCCAGCGAATCGCGGTCGCCCAGGTGGGTGTCGGACCAGGCCTCGCGCGAGGTCTGCTCGTTGTCACCCAGCACCATGACGATGGTGTCGGCCACCTTCGCCGCCTCGACCGCCTCGGCGATGAGCCGCGCATTGACCGCTGGGTCGATGAAGCGCACCTCGTCTTCCGCCCACTCACGCTTTTCGGTCAGGCGCACGGCCTCGCGGTACTCCAGCGCAAAGCCTTGCGTGCGGGCCTCGCGCACCAGCGCCTCGTGGATGGAGACGACATGGCGCGGGACGTCGGAGTAGCCACCGATGGGCGTGTCCTTGGCATGCGCACCCAGCAGCAGCAGCTTGCCGACCTTCTTGCCGTCGAGCGGCAGCACGCCGTCGTTCTTCAGCAGCACTGCCGAGCGCACCGCCGCTTCACGCGCCAGCGCGACCGCGGCCGGCGTGGCGGTCAGGCGGTCTGCCAGGCTCGCGTCCACGTACGGGTTCTCGAACAGGCCGGCCAGGAACTTCAGCTCCAGGATGCGGCGGACGACCGCGTTGATGTCGGCCTCCCGGATGCGACCGGCCTTCACAAGCTCGCCCAGCTTGGCGTAGCCCGCGCTGTCGGGCGTCTCGATGTCGACTCCGGCCGTGAACGACCGGTAGGCCGACTCGGTGACATCGGGCACGAGCCGGTGGCGGGACACCATCTCGCGCATTGCGAAGTAGTCCGAGACCGTCAGGCCCTTGAAGCCCCATTCCTCGCGCAGGATGGTCTTCAGCAGCCAGGGGTTGGCATGCGAGGGCACACCGTCGATCTCGTTGTACGACGGCATGACCGCAGCAATGTGCGTCTCGCGGATGATCTTCTCGAACGGCGGGAAGAAGACCTCGCGCAGCACCCGCTCGGAGATCTGCGCCGGCGCCGTGTTGATGCCGCGCTCGGGCTGCCCGTGGCCCGTCATGTGCTTCAGCGTGGCCAGCACCTTGTCTGGCGCGAGACGACGCTCGGTGCCCGAGAAGCCGATGACCGCGGCCTTGCCCAGCACCGCCGTCAGGTGGGGGTCCTCGCCGTAGGTCTCCTCCACGCGGCCCCAGCGCGGGTCGCGGCAGACGTCCACCACGGGCGCCAGCGCCAGATTTGCACCACGCGCGCGCATCTCCCGCGCGCAGACGGCGAACACCCGCTCGATCAGCTGCGGATCGAAGGACGAAGCCAGGCCGATGGCCTGCGGAAAGCTCGTCGCATCGCGGGCGGCGTAGCCGTGCAGGCTCTCCTCGTGCATGAACATCGGGATGCCGAGCCGTGTCTGGCCGACAGCCCAGGCCTGCGCCGCATTCACGTAGGCCGCCGTCTCGACGGCGGTGCGGTTGGCCATGCTGGCATCCGCGCCCGCATTGGTATTGCCCACGCCCTTGCGGTCGCTCGGGCGGGCGAGCATGCCCATGCCATGCGGCAGCGCCTGCGTCGCCTTGACCGCGTCGAAGTCGCCACGCTCGTTCTGGACCTGGTTCTTGCCCAGCCAGATGCACATCAGCTGGGCCACCTTCTCGTCCAGCGTCATGCGCGACAGCAGGTCCTCCACCCGCTTCTCCACGGGCGCGGAAGCTTGCTTGTAGAGCGGCGCGCCGGCCGCGGCAGCTTCGGCGCCACCTGCCGTGGCCAGGCCGACGGCGCTCACGCCCTTGACGAAGTTGCGACGTGTCAGACCGTTGGAATTCATATGTCTCCTTGCTCTCATGGGCCGTTGTATTGCCTGCCGGCACCCGCCGCGCCGTACGCCTGTGGCGGGATGCCGTGTCACCGTCCGCCGCCATCACGGCCGACGCGGGGGCTGCGGTCGGATGACGGGTGGCGAGTATTGCAGGCGCGGCGGCAGCGCTCCGACATCTGCCGAGGGCCGTTCCAAACTGCCTACTGCCCGAGTCTTCCCGGAGCATCGCGTGCGCATTCCGGTCATTGCGTTCTTTCTCGCCCTCTGCGTAATCAGCCCCGGAGCCCACGCGGCGGCCGCTGCAAAGAGGCCGACCCAGGTGCGCGATCTGAAGATCACCATCCTGTCGACGATGGTGGCCGACTACGGAACTCGCGGCGAATGGGGTTTCTCGGCGCTGGTAGAGGCGGATGGGCACAAGCTCCTCGTCGACACGGGCCTGGCGCCAGGCACAGTGCTGGAGAACGCGCGGGCGTTGGGCATCGACCTGTCGGACGTGGAGGACGTCGTCCTCACCCACAACCATGACGACCACACCGGCGGACTGATCTCGCTACGCGAGGCGCTCCAGGTCCGCAACCCACGGGCGATGAGCCGCGTCCATCTCGCCTCGGCCGCCTTCCTGAGCCGCCCGGAGGATGGCGCCGACCTACCTCGTGAAGCATCGCGCGGAGATGGAACGTCTGGGCATCCAGTTTTTCGCGCATGACGAGCCGATGGAGCTGCTGCCGGGGTTGTGGTTCAGCGGCCCTGTGCCGCGCCGGTTTCCGGAGCGCAACTGGTCCGGATCAGGACAGATGGTGTTGGACGGCAACACAGTGGAAGACATCATTCCCGAGGACTCGTCCATCGCCATCGACACCGCTGAGGGCACGGTGCTGATCTCCGGCTGCGGGCATGCCGGCGTGGTCAACACCATGGCCTATGTGCGCGATCGCGTGGTGCGGGCCCGCCCGGTTGTGACGCTGGTGGGCGGCTTCCACCTGTTCGCGCTGAAGGACGCCCAGCTCGACTGGACCGGCCGACAGATGCGGGCCTTCGGCGTGAAACGGCTGTTAGGCGCCCATTGCACGGGGTTCGAAGCCGTCTATCACCTGCGCCGCCAACTGCAGCTGCCGCGCGCGGACGCGCTGGTGGCTGCCATCGGCTCCAGCGTCAGCCTGAAGGGTGGCATCACGCCGGATGCGTCGGCATTGACGCGCTGAGTCCGCGCGTCATCGGCTGTGACGCCGGCGCCCGTCGAACGGCCGGACCGATCGAGCGTCGCAGGCCATCAAATCCAATAGTCGCCGTCGGCCGCCCTTGCCCAGAGGCCTCGTCTTCTCGGCCAGACAACCACGACTAGTCGATGAGGAACTCATCATTGCCGGCGTGATACCGGCCATGGAACACCTGATGGCCAGGACCCAGCCTCTGCGCATCGGCCTGCGCATCGGCCGCATGTGCGTGGATGCTGACGAAGTCACCCGGCAGCTCCTGCCTCGTGTGCAGCACCATCCATCCTTCAACCCAGCCGGGATGCAGCGGGTCCGCGAGCGACGTTTCCATGGGCATCTCCTGAAACAGCAGCGATTCTGCTGACCCGGAGTGATCGCGACTGTCGGACGGCTCCGCAACATGCTCGGCCGGCGACTGGCGCCGCGACATCAGCCCTAGCCCCGCCCGCCGCGCTTGACGCGCTTGGTGCCGTCGCGCCTTCCCTGTACTTCCCGCAGTGATCCGATAGCGCTCGCAACCGTGCTTGCAGTCAAACCATTCGCGCCATCGTGTCCGACACGTTACGAATGTAAAGAGATGAAATGGGTAGTGCTACCTATGGACTGATCTGACGAGCTTGGTACCGTTAGTAGATGCGCTACCAATTCATGGTAAGCGCAAACATAACGAGGAGACACGGCACCATGAAGCAGCTTTGCTTCCGTTCACTCCACGGCCTGCCGTCGTTGCTACGTTCAGTGCCTGCGCCGGTTGAGGGCATACCGGCTATTCCGCGCTCAGGCTTTGCCTAGCCGGGTTCGCCCCACGCCGATTTCGCTCGCCCTCTCCACGCCTGGCCATTGCCGGATGTGAAGAACATCGGCGACAGACGCGTCCCCTCCATCGACTGCGGGACACCGGGTTCGCCGGCAACGCAGCGATGCCGCTAACGCTCCAACAGATTGCCCGGGTCAGACGGGCAGCGTGGCCATTGGCTTGCCGACTTCCGCCGTGCAAAACGAGCAGATGGGCAGACGGGCCAATGGCCCTGAGAACCTGTCCGGAACTCCCCGGAACGATTGGCGCCGATGTCCGCGCCGTCTCCCTCACTGATTGCAGTCCAACCCGTCCTTATAGAGGAAAACATGAAACGCCTGATTTACGTTGTAGCAACGCTGCTTTCGTTGTGCCTGTCATCCGTGACGGCGCGCGCCGACGTCTTGACCTTGACCCTGACGAGCCCGCTTCAGGAGATGTCACCCAACGGCGGAATTCTGGAGTTCGAAGCCACGGTCTCCGCACCGTTGAGCAATCTGGACAACGTCTATCTGAACGGTGACGCCTACACGCTGGCGGATCCGCTGACGCTGCACGACAGCGGCTTCTTTTCGGACTTCCCGCTCGCCCTAGCACCGGGGGAAAGCTTCACTGGCTTCCTCTTCAAGCTGACCGTGCCTGCTGGCATTTCGAATGGCATGTATGCCAGCAGCTTCTCGATTCTGGGCGGCGGCCTGGGCGAGACGAACACCTTGGCGACGGTCGGCTTCAACGTCAATGTGGTTCCGGAGCCGTCGAGCATGTTGCTGATGTCCACCGCCATCCTGGCCGGGCTTGTCCGCTTCAGGAAGAAGGGCGGCAGGTTGTCAGCGCAGGCGACTGCATGAGTTCTCGTCCATAACCAAGGCAACCGACGAAGCGTGCACATGCTCGCGGGTTGCCGCCCAACAAGGTGGAGACAAATGAATTACATAAGATTCTTGCTAAAGGGCTATCGAGCCCTTGCCATCGTCATGCTGTTCTCCGTATTCGGAGGCGCTTTTGCGCAGGGAACGGTGACACTGGTCACGACTGCCACTCGAACCCAGCTCAGCGACGGCAGTTACCAATCCACGGTGTATCTCACCAATAACGGCACCGCCACGGCACAGAACGTTGTCGTATCGACTGCCATGCTGGGAACTGCGGCGGGCTCACCCCTGCCGAAAGCCGTCGGCAACATTCCGCCACGCGCCGTCGTGTCGACCGCTTTCACATTCCCCGCGAGTGCGGGCCTTTCGGGCGCCGCTGTTGTTGAGCGTTACAGCGGCACCTACACCGGCGGCACATTCGGCGGATCGCTGCGAGTGGTGTTGCCCGCGACACCCGACCTGACCGCCCAGCTGAACAGCCTCATCGCACAGGGTCAGGCTCTTGCAGCCGGCAACGCGGAATTCCCGGTCCAGGTCAGCAATGCCGGGAACGGATCCGACGTGAACAAGGCGCTCCCCTGGGTCACCGCCGCCGAATTCAAGGCACTTGACGACGCGCTCAAAGCCGCGCGCAATGCCCTGGTTCAGTGGAATGCCCAGGCCATGCCGAACCTGCAAAGCGCGATGGCGGCTTTCAAGGGGCAGATCAAGTCAGACGGTTCGGACCCCTACTTCCGTCTGGACCCAGGCCCTGGTCGATTGCCCGTCATGGTCACGGCGCCCACCAATGCCTGGAGCGCTCGCACTCCGCTGGATGCACGTGTTCCCGCCGACTTCGACGGCAGCACGTTCCGGATGATTCCGTATCCGTTTGCTGACGCGCAAGGCCAGGCACAGGTGCTGCTGATCAACTACTTCTACCGCGGAACCACGACGTTCGGCGGCGTCAGCATGCAATCGCCTCTGTCCCCGTCTGTCGACGTTCCCACGGGCGCGACGATTGAGTTCGACGTCTACTACCCGAAGAGCGGGCAAGGCAAGTTGATGCGCTGGCGACTCACCAATCGCTCGACCACCATCGACAGCTACCTCCGCGGATACGACTACACCAACCTCAATCCGTCCTGGGTCGGCAGCTACAACGGTGAGACCTGGCTCAAGACCCACGTCAGCGTCAACGTGCCGCAAACGGGCGCGTCATCGACCTTCGTTCTGGAACTGCACGGGGAAAACGGCCGGCCTCCGGAAAGCACGTCGGTCATGGTGCAGAACCTGAAGATCACGCAGCCCGATCCGAAGACGACTGCACTGCCCAACGTCGTCAATACGCAGAACCAGAGTGTCGTCGCACCTCTGAAGAGCTTGTACAACAACGCCAACGGTTACTTCATGATGGGCGCACTGGGCACCGGCGCAGTCACCGGAACAAGGGCCCGGCATTACGAAATCTTCGTCGACGGCAACAACCTCAAGGCCGACGGAACGCACCCCCGCGGCCCGAACTGGCTGACCAGCGTCTTGGGTGAACCGCTGACCGGCGCGACCACGACGCCGGGCGTGGGTGAATACAGCTTCCCTGACAACGCCTACCTGGGCATCCGCGACTCGGGAACGCCCGGCCAGTACAAGATCCACGGCCACGTGATGGCCTGGTACAACCAGGCGCCGGGATGGATGACGCAAATCACGCCCGCCACGCTGGCTGCCGGCTACAACGGCACGCCCTACTTCTACGGACTGGGCAATGGCGTCTCTAGGCAGACGGCGGTGTCCAAGGAGATGGCCCGGCGCGTGCAGTTCAACCACATCACCTACGTGATGCGGCACTTCCTGACCACGTCGACGAAGTACGGTTCCAGCGCAGCGCGCGGCGTCATTCCCTTCTCGACCTGGGACATCCTCAACGAGGAGGTCCACGAGAGTCGCCACAGCGTCAACATCCCGCTGGACCCGAACAGCTGGAGAAGCAGCCTCAAGCACACCAATTGGCTGGTGGCGATGTCGGACGACCTGATTGCCGGCGATCTCAAAGACCACTACGTTTACCTGCTCTTCAAGTTCGCCCACATCGCGGCGCCGAATGCCCAGATGGCAGCGGCATTCAAGGCCAATTACGCTTCACTGCCCAACTACATGAAGCTCGATGGCCACGACGACAACGGCAGCATCGATGCCTATGTCACAAGCAATCCGACGAAACTGGTCTACAACGACTACGGCTTTACGGCGCGGAGCAAGGCGAGAACCGTCTACAACATGGTTCGCGCATTGAACAGCGCCTGGCTGTCAGACCCGCTGTACGACGGGCGGCCTCTCATCGAGATCATCGGCAACCAAGCCCATGATGCAGTGGGCAGCACCCAGGCCAGCGACACACAGTACTCCACCGCGCTGTTCGCCAAGCTGGTCGACGACCACCTGCTTTCCGGCATCGACTTCTCGGAGTTCGATCTGCAGATGCCGACCAGCGCGCCCGGTGGTGGCGCGACTGCTCCTGCGGCGCTCAACATCAGGCAATCCGACGCCCTGGGGTATCAATACGCGCTGATGTACAAGCTCTTCGCCAAGTTCGCCCCGTACATCCACCATGTCCTCAGTTGGGGCGTGGCGGGCTCGGGATGGCAGGGAAGCTATGTCCTGTTCGACGGCAACAGCAATGCCAATGCGGGCTACTACGGCGCGATGAATCCGAATCGATTCCTTCTTGGCCATTCCTACCTGGACGACTATTTCGCCGGTGAGAACGACAAGCTCAAGAGCGGCTATGGCATCGACCTCGGAGATCTTGGCGTCTATAAACGCTGACCGCGACTGATCTATCAGTGCCTTAAAGAACGCCGGCCGCCTGCAAACGCAGACGGCCGGCGTTTTTCCGTCGACTCAAACGATAGCCTTTCCCACGGCCCTCAAGAAAATTGCCCGCCGCCAGATGCGGCCAGCCTTTGGAGGCCCTGTCGCCAAAGTTGCAGGTCCGCCCAGAGCGCGACGCACACACAAAGGACGGCAAGCCCTCTATGCAGGGGCGGCCCCGGTAACCGAGCTGCCCAGAGGTGTGACAGGAACAGCATGGCTACCGCTGCTGCCGTAAGACGTCTTAACGATCAATTTCTTCCGGTGGCCTGAGAAGAAGCCAAGGTTGCGTGCCCAGCGCCAATGCCAGCCGCTGAATGTTGCCGAGCGACACGTTCCAGCGGGACCGCTCCACGGCAGATACGTATGTGCGGTCAAGCTCGCATTCCATCGCTAGGTCCTCCTGGGACCAGCCCTTCTCCACGCGCAGCAAGCGGACGTTGTACGCAAGCACCCCTCGAACATCGTCGGCGGACGGAAGTTCATCCGGTGGCTTGGGTTTCGCAGGCATACCGCCAGCGTGACGATGTGCTAGATTTGCATCTACGGAGTTTGCTTCACATATTGTTTAGAACGTCTTGCTTGTGAGGCGGCTGCGCGCGTGGAGTCAACATCGTTTGGAGCGAGCCATGAACTACTTCTTCTGGGATTCCGCCTACTGGTTCGGCAGCACCCTCTGCTGCCGCTACACAGTTGTGCAGTTCGGCCAGCTCAAGCTTCCGACGCTGATCGATGGGGTTCTCACCACCGCCGAATGGCACTGGGCTCTTGGCCTCTTCACGGATGGTCAGTTCCAGGTGTTCGGAGCCTGGCGCGAGGAAGGTCCTGAGACGTCCCAGCGCATCGCTGGCGACCTTCATGACCGCGGGTTGGAGCGGGTTCATGCGGTGGACGCGGACGAGAGCCTTGTCGCGGCCATGAAGGCCCGGCACCCCAAGCTCTGCGAGCGCACCGTGGCCGAGCTTGTCGAGTCCGGCGCCGTCAGCTATCGCATGCGCCAGGCCATTCGCTGGACCGACACGGCCGCGCAGCGCCTGCAGGAACGCGTGTCGCGTGCGGCGAGGAAGCACGGCCCGTTTGCTGATCACGCGGCGGCTGCCGACTTCCTCGCGCAGGCATTCCAGCGAGCGAACAGGGATCTGCTGGCCGACTATTGGGAGCGCGCCAAGCCGGCGCCGTATGGCCTCAGCGCGGTGCCCCGCGTGCTGGTTCGCGCGGCCTGACTGCCATGTCAGCCCGGCTTGTTAGGAACTGGCAGGAAGTCTTTGCGCGTGTGCGCGGGGCCTTGTGTCGTCGAGGGCGAACCGAGCACGAGGCGGACGACTTCGTGCAAGAAGCGTGGATGCGCATGGCCTGCTATGAGGATGAGCGCCAGCCGGTCGACCAGCCGGAGGCGTTTCTGATGCGCACGGCGCTGAACCTGTCCATCGATGCCCATCGCTTGAACGTGAGCCATGGCGAGCATGTCTTGGCAGAGCATGAAGTGCTGATCGACGCGGCGCCATCGACAGAAGCGGTTGTGCTGGCCCGGGAGCGCACGGCTCGCCTGGAGGTGTGCCTGGGCCGTCTGCCCGCCAAGACCCGGGACGTCTTCCTTGCCAGTCGCCTCGACGGCCTGCCCTACACGGAGATCGCCAAGCTCTATGGCCTCAACGTCTCCACGGTCCACGCTCACGTTGCCAAAGCCACCTTGCGCCTCACGACTTGGATGGAAGGCTGGTAGACGTGCAACCGCCTGAAGCTCCCGCCGAGGGAGCCCGCGAGCCGCTCGTCACCCAGGCCATCGCGGCGGAAGCCGCCGTCTGGCTAGCCCTCCTGCACGGTCCGCATCGATCCCGCGCGATGCAGCGTGACTGCCTTGCCTGGCAAGCCCGGTCTGCCGCGCACCGTCAGGCCTTCGAGCGCTGCACGGATACCTGGCAAGAGGTGGGAGGCGTGAGCCGGGCGCGGATTCAAGCAGCCGTCGCCGAACCGGCTCATACCGGCTCTCTCGTCGGCAGGCCTGGCCGCATGGCACTGGCACTCGCGACGCTGTGCCTCGCAGCGGTGTTTGCCGTGATGCAATGGCCGGGTGACACCTACGGCACCGGTGTGGGTGAGCAGCGATTGATCGTCCTGGCCGACGGCAGCCGCATGACGCTGAACACGTCGACCGAGGTTCGCGTGCAGCTGACGAAGGCTAAGCGTGCCGTGACAGTCAAGCAGGGTGAGGCGTTGTTCGAGGTGGCGAAAGACGCCAGCCGGCCGTTCGTCGTGGGCGTAGCCGACGCCCAGGTGGTCGCCACGGGAACGGCCTTCCTGGTTCGATCCACGCCGCCGCAGCAGGAGGCGAGTGCGGTCTTCGGGGTGACGCTGCTGGAGGGACAAGTGATCGTGCAGCGCAACGAGGGCGGCGCAGAGAGCGCACTCAGCACCCCAATCGTCATGGCGCCGGGCGACCGGCTGCGTGTGGACCGGCCGTCCAGCAAGCTGCGCCAGTCACCCGCGCAAGCACGACTGGACCGCCCCAAGCTCGACCAGGTCCTGGCCTGGCAACGTGGCGTCGCCATCTTCGACAACACTCCGCTGCCCGAGGCCATCGCTGACCTCAACCGCTACAACAAGGTGCAGATCACACTCGCCGACCCGGCGGCGATGAGCCCGCTGCGCGTCAGTGGATCTTTCCGGACGGGTGACAACAAGGCCTTCGCGCAGGCTGTCGCGACCCTGTTCGATTTGGTCGTCAAACAGCGCGATCACGGGTTTGAGCTGACGCCCGGTCCCTCGGAGACCGCACCCATACCCAAGGAAGTTGAAACGGATCGTTAGCTCCCTGGGACGGCGCGAGACACCGATGTTCGCCGGGAGAGCCCCTGGGACGTTTCGAAACCTCGAGCTTTCCACTGCATCAGACTATCCATGCTGCCAACGGATGGGCACGATAGCCGTCATGCTCAGATCCACGCATCTGTCCAGCAGGCGGCAACTGGATCTGCTGCTCGACGCGGGAGCTTACAAGCCCTCCGCGAAGGTGCTGTCCGGCCTCAGCTGTGCCGGCCGTCGCGCGGCTGTTGATTGCGCTGGGAGGGCTGCAGGCGCGCGCGATCGTCGCCGCGACCGCGTCACCCTAGACCTGCGAGGCCTGCGTACGAGTCTTGAGAGGCGCGCGTTCCAGCAGCAGGTCAACGGTGGCGCTGGTGAGGCGCGCCATCGTGCGCATGCTCGACGACGAGGACGCCGGCCGTGCTGAGTTGAGCTGCATCAAGCCGGAGGCCGGCAAGGTGACGAAGCTGACGCTGCGCGTTTCATCCGTGCACGCTGCAGCACTGGCCAGCCGTGCCCGTGCAGCCGACGTGTCCCAAGGGCGGTACGTCTGCACGCTGTTGGATGGTGCGCCCGCTCCACCCCGGCCCGCCGACCATTCGGCCGCTGTCACGGCGTTGCGGGCTTCGACTGACAAGGTTGCAGCGATGTCGGCGGACCTCAATGCGTTCCTTCGGCTGCTGAGGCTTGGGCCAAACGAGCAGATGGAGAACTATCGGGCCGGCCTGATGTCCCTGGCGGACGATAAGCGAGCGCACCTGGCGGCGGCTTCGGCGCCAATCGCCGACCTCGCACCTTCCCGGTTTCAGTGGTTCGATGGGTGCCGCGGCTATGCCGGCAGTGCAAACGCCTCGCCTCGTCGCAGCACCGCCCAGGCCATGCGCGCGTTCTTGGCTGCAATGGCCACGACCGCCCGCCAGTAGCCTCGTCGCTCGGCCGATGACACAGCCCATCGGCTGATGCTGTCTGATCCCCAGGCCTTCGACATTGACGAGATCAATGCCCGCTTGAACGCCCGCGAGTGAGCGCGTCAACAACGGCCGTCACCAGACTATTACGTTTCAACCGCATGCGACGCGTCGTCATACAGCGACAAGGCCTACCGAGACCCACCTTGGGGCCCGAGCGCAACGATGCACTTCGCTGGGAGACGGCCTCCAAATTACCTATGGACCGATGCAGCCAAGCATGAGCGTCACGCACAGCAGACACACCCAACCCTTGCCATCAGAGGCACACGCGCCCCGCTCTCCACACGCCTGAGACAAGTCTCCAACTGACTGGAGATTTCCCGCCCTCAACCCTAAGGGTTGCCCCCTAGCTTGCGGGATGGCGCCGATTCCTGACGCCGGGCCGACGGCAGCGGGTGGAACAACGCCCCAACCGGCATATGCGGCCAGATGGTTTAGCGCTGCCAGAGTCGAATCAAGCAGAAGTCTCATTAAGCGCGCTGTCTGGACCCGCTCGGAGCCGACTCAAGCGCCAAGCCTTTTCCGAGCAACATGAGGAGCGGCAGTATGAAGACGACCTTGCTAACCGTGCTCGTGCGGAGCGCTCTGGGCATTGCGATCCTCAGCGCGGCCATCTGTGGCCTGTCCCAGGAGACTGAATCCGCAACTATCGCAGAAGACGTCGTAGGCGTGTGCCATCAGCGACCTACGGAGGCTGCGGCTTGGCAAAGGCTGGTCACGGGCCAGGCCTTGGCCGTTGGAACAGAGATTCGCTGCCTTACCGGTGGAAAAGTTGTCATCGGTTTTCGCGGTACGGCCGGCGTCAAAATTCTGCCCATCAACGGCGGAGCATCGACCTATCGAGTGCCGGCCGTGCCGCAGCAATCCCCGGAAAATCAACAATGGGAGGGCGGCCGCGTAGCCGGCGGCCCCGACATACCTGTCGAAGGGCCGACGCACGGCTCAGCCGACGTCGGCCCAACTCCCCTCGCTGCACCGTTAGTGGCAGGCGCATCGGCGCCTGCTTCGCTTGAGGCCACCCTGACGGCAAAGGCGACACCAGCTGAACGGCGGCCAATCGACGCGGCCTCGCGCTACACCAGCAAAAGTCTTGCGGCAGCCGGACCCGCATCAGAGGGTCCCGTCGCCGCAGCAAGCTCGCCTTCTGCGTCAAGAGTCCAACTAGGAACGGTGTCGGTGTCCACCCGCGTAGCGGCGTTGGACAGTGCGGCCACGACGACTGCCCTTGGTCGGACCGCAACCGCGACTCAGAACGTCCGCTCGGCGACCTTGGTTCGTTCCTTCAACTCCGCCGCCTGTGCTGCATCAGCGCCTCGTTCCAGTGTCTGTATCAGCACTGTCTGCAGCAGCTCAATGGCAATAACTTGCGGTCTATCCCCGAAGCAAGACCGTAACTGAATCCATGTCCGTCTTCTCCATCCAAGGAGTGAAGAATGAAGATGCGTAGGAAGAAGCAGGGAGTACCTGGAAACGCCGACCGCAACCAAGCGGCGCAAACACCGCTGACCACGCCGTCGGCCACCACGCCGCCATCGTCTGCCAGCACGGCTCAACGAGCTACACCGCAGGCTCATGTCGGGCGTCGACCGACGCACAAGCCCTGGTCCGCAGAGCTGCGACACCTGATGCTTGGCATCGTTATCACGGTGGCAATGATCTCGCTGAAGGTGGCCTTCGAGCACACGCCGTGGGGAGAAGCCGCCGAGCAATACACCTATCGGTTGCTCTCGCGGGTCCTTCCGGAATACCGGCGCGGCGGTACCGATGTCGTGCTGATTGACATCTCGAGAATTCGCGGTGGCGAGAGCCTCGAGGACGGCAAACTGAGGCCCACCTCCAGGGTTGAGCTCCAGGACATCCTCACCACCCTGGCGCAGATGCGTCCGTACAGCATCGGTGTCGACATCGACTTCTCCCCCACCATTGACGGCTGGGTAGACGACTCGGATCCTGAGTTCTTCAAGTACTGCCTCAAGCTGAAGCAGGCCACGCCGATTGCTCTGGGCGTGTTCCGTTCCTTGCGCGAGCCGCGCGCAGCGTGGCTCGGACTGCCCGAGTTCGCCAGCCTGGCAGGCGGCATGTGGCTGCCGCCGACCGGACTCGAGCGTACGCCTGCGTGGACCCAGGCACCGGGTGTCGCTGACAAGCTGCCGTCCCTCGGCGCCAAGCTGGCCTCGGCACACGGTGAGGAGCCGCTGTCGCAGGAAGATGAGCAAGGGTTGCGCCGGCGTTTTAGAGAGCGGGTAGTGCTGACACAAATGAACAAGAAGCAGCTGCTTGTCGGCGAAGTGCTGACGAATCACTCTCTCGTGGGCCAGTTGAAGGAAGCGCCCATCCGCATCACCAAGGCAAAGGACCTGCTGGCTCACCGAGAGCGCATCGTCGGCCGCATCGTTATCGTTGGCGACCTCCGACCCACGTCTGGGTACGACAGCTTCGACATTCCGACGGAACCTTCTGGTTCGCCCGGCATGGTTGTGCATGCATCCAACGCCTACACGTTGGCCGCAGAGCCCGTCTGGGAGTTCAGCCACACCGCGCGCTTCGGCATCGACTTGACGCTGTCCGCAGCGTTGATCGGCGCTGCCATCTGGCTGAAGCGCTCGCGCTCGTCTTGGTCAACTGGCAACGCGACCAGGTCGCAATTCAGGGCGCTCTTCTGGTTGATTGCCGTCACGATTGCCGCGTGCGCGCTGGCTGTCTACAGCCTGCGTGTGTTCTGGCTAGACTTTTTCTTGGTAGCTGCGTCGCTGTTGCTTCATCCCTCGTTGGAGAAGATGCTGCATCGCCGCACGCACAACCTGATGAGCCGGACACACACGACGGCCGCCCACTCGGCTTCTTGAAGTTCACGGCGGATGCCGTGCTCCAGCGTCTGCGACGAGCACGGCATCGAGCGTCAGGCCGTAAGAGCAGCAGTTGCGAGGTCGGTTCCGGTAAGCAAATCGACGCCAATGGCTTTGTTCCAACGCATCTGCTGTCTGCGGATGAGGGGTTTGTAGAAGCCCGAATCCCCGCCGAGGCGCCAGGCGCCTCGGAGGTCTAGCGCGATGAGCTGCCCCAATGTCGACAGCTGCCGTTCCTTCTGCTGCTTCAAGGGCTCTGAGGGCTTCTTGTTGCCTCGGCCACCCACCCTCGGGTTCTCCCGCAGTCGGGCTGCGAGCTCGTTGTAACGACCGATCAGCCAGCACACCCGTTCTATGCGTACTCTGAGTTCCGTGGTTTGCGGTGCGCCCATGTCGTTGAGAACTCGGTCGGCATCCAGCAGATAGGACAGTGCATGTTCAAGCTGCGGGGCCTGCGGGTCCCACGCATCTCGCCTCGCCACGCCTTTGGCGGCAACGGTCACCCACGTTCGAACCACTGCCGCCATAAGTAGCGACCCGTGGATGGACTCCCGCCTATGGGCGCCCAGGTGGCGGACGTAGACATCCACGCGATTCGCAGCATGCTGCACCCACTTCTCGGCGCTGGAATAGAGGCTGGCTCTTCGTTCGGCCGACGCCGGCTTTCGCTTGGGCTTTGTCTCATCGGGGTCGACATCGTCGATTTCGACAACGCACCGCGCGATGGACAAACAGGTGCGGGTGTACACGCGGCTCGGTTTGCCCGACACCGATGCCCAGGCAGTCCCAAATCCACTTTTTCCGGAGACGTGGCTTCGCACGCGATCAGCTATGTAGAAATGGGCAAAGGCCTCCAGCAACTGCTCCAATCGATCCTTGCGCACGGCAGATTCCCGAGCAAGGTTGTCAGCCTTGGTGGCCAAGATGTCGGCATAACGGCAGAGCATTTCCGAGATGACCAACCGGACGCGATCACTGTGCCCCGCCACAAGGATGTCCTTCAGCACCTTGTCCAGACGACTCTCGAGTTCGCGAACAGAGTAGGGCTCACCCTTGTACGCTTCATCGGCATCCGTGAGCCCGGCGCAGAGCTTCTTGACCTTGCCAGAAACCGTTGTCAGATAGTCCGCTGGGACTCGCAGACGAATGAGCGAATGTTCAACGTGTGATGTCGCGGCGTCAGTCTCCCCCTCTAGGTCGAGGTAGTCGAACCTCAGCTTCGCGTAGGCCCCACCAAGCGAGGCCTCCCAAGCCACAACGCTGCTCCAGGCGTCGCTGACGATGTCTCGGTCGATAAGCGCGGACCGATGGGCGAACAGCGCCGACGACGCCTCCTTGAAGGGCTTGTCTACGGCATCAATGCGCCTGAGCGCCCACTCCGCCACGTCCTTGTCCCCGGCATCAACGGCCGCGACGGCGAGGTTCAGCACAACGTCCGCCACCAGCTCGCGACCGTCCGGCTCTTTGTCAGCATCCAAGTCGCCAATCCGTTTGACCAAGGGCACCGCCGTTTCACCCATCTTTTCCCAGCGCCGGATGCCTTCGTCGAGCGCCTTAAGAAAATAGTCGCTGCCTGGCTCGTGGCCTGGCCACCAGGCTTCAAGCTTGCGAACGTCATCAACCAGAAACAGGGCCAGCAATGGCATTCTCAGGTCGGAGCGACCATGGGTGCGCGTGAGCCGGAAGTCAGTCGAGCCTTCGATGCAGCGTCGATAGAGAAAAGCGTACGCATATCGGAAGCGTTTGCCTGCCGACTTGGGGATGGAAAGGTATGCCGCGTACTCCCCTTCACCGTCAGCTTTGATCTCAATGTCACCAGCCGCGCGAAGGTGATAAACCGTCTGAACAAGGCGACGAACGCCCGAGAGCTTCAGCGCATCCCGGCTGTCCGGACTCCTGAGCTGGCTCGTTGCTTGAGCCAACGACTCGATGGCAATGGCCAAGTTGACCATACGGTACAGCTGGTCCCCTAAAGCCACTCCACCCGCCCAACCTCCTTCAGGCTTCTTTGCGCCGTTCGGATTGTTCGTTGGGTTCCAGTCGCACATGATGGTTCTCAGGAACCGCGTACGTTGGGCTTCAGACTTGAACAACAGCTTCACGTTGACGTCACTGCCGTCTGGAAGGTCGGCCTTGGAGGCACTCGCCTGCCATTCGTACCGCATGCGCAAGTCGGTGACCCATGGGAGCGGCTCATCAAGGGCTCCGTGAATCTCATCGCATGTGAAGCTCCAGAAGAGCTGCAAGTTGCGCTGCTCAGCGAGATTTGCCAGGTGCCGTTTGCTAGTGAGAGACCGGAGGTCTTCTGTCGACGGCTTATGCTCGATGCGTCCGAGAAGGTCCAGCCAATAGCCAACGCCGCGGTACATAGCGCCGTAGCTAATGCCATCAGGTGACGCGGCAACGAACGCCATCATCACAAGGTGCAGCAAGGCCTGCCGCTGCGTGCCCTTCGTCGTCAGGGGCTGCGCCATCTCAAACCACGGCGCTGCGACCACATTGGCCGGTCGGTAGCGCGCGACGTCCGGCAGGTAGTGGACCTCCCCACCCCAACCCTTGATACCTGACAACGGCTCCGACGAGGTAACGAGGAACCGAGCAGTACGAACCCGCTCCAAGCCAAACTGATGGGCCCAATGCCAGTCTGGCTGACACAGCACGCGAATGAACTCATCCCAGCGTCGACCACGCATCAGGTTCTGGAGCGGCACGTGTCGGCCACTCGTCTCGTCGAGCCCATCAAGCACGATCAGCGTCGGATGAATGGTGCAGGCCCGCCTGACGGCCATCATGGTGTCGCGGAAGACGCGGTCAGACGACCCCAACACTGCGGCATCGAACTCGATCGCGTAAATCTTGGCTAGCCTCGCCAGCACCTCGGCCGGCGCCAATAAGCTTCCATCGGCGCCGCGCAAGTCGAAATAGAAGACCCAAGGCTTTTCGACTTCCTTCCCCTCCTCTGTCGGCTGTGCTGTCAAAACGTCTACTACCTTCCCGACCAACTGGCGGCGCTCCTCAAGCGCATTGCCGCAAACCACGTTCACGACTGGGGCTGAATTCGGGCCCGCCTGAACATCATCTGCGACCTTCTGGCACAGGTTCTCCGGTACTTGCCTTCCTGCCTTTCGCGAGGGAGGAGGCGTCAGCTCCGCGTCGTCCTCCTCAGTGAAAGCGGGCGAGCAAACTCCATGAATCAGCCACTCCTCGAAACGCGCCAACGCTTTGGCTGGGTTGGCTCCCAGGTACGCACGCCGCTCTGCGATGTCATCGACGGAGAGGGGGCGTCCATCACGGATAAGCAGCGCATTGAACCAATGGCGCAGGTGCTCGATGGCCCCCAAATCCCCAATAGCCTCAACGCTCCTTGGGGCCGACGTGAGGCGAAACACGTCTCCGAGCAGTCTTCCAATCGAAGAACCGCTTAGCTCCTGCTCCCCATGCACACGGCCTGCACCCGCGCCTTCCTTGGGACTGGGGTCGTAAACAACGCGACTTGCAAAGGTCGGCGCGTCCAGGTCTATGAGCTTCTCTTCCCATTTGGTTGGATATTTCGAGGCCACCGACAGAACACATAGCCATCGGGCCCATAGCCCTAGCTCCCAGTGCTCCCGCCCCTCACGCCGCCGTCTGACCAGTCTTTCACCGAGCGCTGTTCGCTTGATGCCCAGCCTGACCTCATCGGCTTTGTCGTCCCGGCGCGGCGAGTCAACGGTTTCATCAGCAGGTTGAGTCCCGTTGGCGGGCTCTGCCTTGGCGACGCCCTGCTGCTCCGCTGATTCAAAAACCTCCTCGAACTTCTTCAGTAGGGCGTCGGGGAGCGCTCCAGTGACCTCCAGGTTAGGTGGAAGGTCAGCCACCTTACTAAGCGCAGCAGCGGTAGCGTTCATGAGCGTTTGAACGCTCTCCGGCCGCAAGCGGCCGCTGACTGAGGCGGGCTTCTTGTCTGCCATTTTTTGTGATCCCTGTGACCGTGGCAATGCCGGCTCAGAGTTTCCCGACCTGTTTCGAGAAGCAATACGGGCTTTTCCCGAGTGGAGATATCCACCTTGACATCGTTGTCATGCCCAGCCAGATACATCGCATGCATATGGCCATGGTCCCATGCTGTTTCTGACCCGCAAACTGCTCGCATAGATGAAGAGTGTCAGATTTTGCCAAGGCACCAGGCGATTTCGAAAGACTGTCAATTCACTCGAATTTGACGCTGGCGGGAGGCCGAGTAAAAACAAAAGCTGTCGGGGGCCGGTTTGCAGCAATGGACTAAGCCGCTCACGCGGTAGCCACTCCGGCCACGGTGTGATGGTTCGCTGCAGGGCGGTTTCTGCGAAGTTGACGGGCGAGGCAATCCGCCTCGCTCATCGACGGAGCAGCAACCATGGACTCGACGACTCAATCAGCCTCCCCGCTGCGTCAGCGCATGCTCGACGACATGCGCATGCGCAAGCCGCCTACCTGCAGCGCTCGCCTGATACCACCTCGGCAGAAGACCTGCGCAACTTCCAACTGCACCTGGTCGACAGCGGCGTCTCCCCCATCACGCTCAACGCGACCATCACCGGGCTCAAGTTCTTCTTCGACATCACACTGTCGCGCCCCGAGCTGATGCTCAAGATGCAGCCCGTGCACGTGCCGCGCACGCTGCCGGTGGTGCTCAGCCGCGAAGAGGTCTCCCGTCTGATCGCCGCGGCCTGGAACCTCAAGCACCAGACGGCGCTGTCGCTGGCCTACGGCACCGGGCTGCGCGCCAGCGAGGTGATCTCGCTGAAGGTCGGCGACATCGACAGCCAGCGCATGACGTTGCGCGTGGAGCAAGGCAAGGGCCGCAAGGACCGCTACGCCATGCTGCCGCCCATCCTGCTGGAGCGGCTGCGCGTGTGGTGGCGCGTGGGCCACGCCCAGGGCAAGATCCTGCGCAACGGCTGGCTGTTCCCGGGCATGGATCCGATGGAGCCGCTGAGCACCCGTCGGCTCAACCGCGCCATCCACGCCGCCGCCGATGCGGCCAAGATCGACAAGCGCGTGTCCATGCACACGCTTCGGCACTCATTTGCGACTCACCTGCTGGAGCAGCGAGTCGACATCCGCGTGATCCAGGTCTTGCTCGGTCACGCCAGGCTGGAGACGACCAGCATCTATGCCCACGTCGCCACCGATTTGCTGCGCGAGGTGATCAGCCCGCTGGAGAAGTTGCTCACCTCGTGAGGCTACCGCCGTGGAGCGGCCCACCCTGGAGGTCGCCGACATCTTCCGCACGCATGGTCCTGCCTGGCGAGCGGCCCAGCGCGGCCGCCTGAGCGGGGGCCAGCTCAAGGTCATGTCGGCCATCGAGCAGTGCCGCAGCGCGGCGCTCGGTGGTCACGTCTTGCGCTGCGAAGGCTGCGGCACCGACCAGGTCAGCTACAACTCCTGCCGCAACCGGCACTGCCCGAAGTGCTAGAGCAACGCGGCGCAGCGCTGGCTCGACGCCCGGCAGTCCGACCTGCTGCCGGTCGAGTATTTCCACGTGGTCTTCACGCTGCCGGCCCCCATCGCGGACCTCGCGTATCAGAACAAGGCCGAGATCTATGGCCTGCTGTTCGACATGGCCGCCGAGGTGCTGCAGGTCATCGCGGCTGACGCCAAGCATCTGGGCGCGCGCATCGGCGCCACGCTGGTGCTGCACACCTGGGGCTCGGCGCTGACGCATCACCCGCATGTGCACGGCATCGTGCCGGGCGGCGGGCTCTCAGCTGACGGCAAGACTTGGGTGGCTTGCCGGCCGGGGTTCTTCCTGCCCGTGCGCGTGCTCTCACGGCTGTTCCGGCGGCGCTTCCTCGAAGGGCTTCAGCAACTGCATTGCGCGGGGCGGCTGCAGTTCTTCGGCGAACACGTGGCACTGCAGGACGCCAAGGCCTTCGCCGACTGGCTGGCGCCGATGCGCCGGTGTGAGTGGGTGGTCTATGCCAAGCCGCCGTTTGCCGGGCCACAGGCGGTGCTGGCTTATCTATCGCGCTACACGCACCGCGTGGCCATCTCCAACAGCCGCCTGGTCGCGGCGGATGCAAACGGCGTGACCTTCCGCTGGAAGGACTACCGCGCCAAGGGTGATGCCCACGGGAAGGTGCGCCACAAGACGATGACGCTGTCGCCGCCGGAGTTCATGCGCCGGTTCCTGCTGCATGTGCTGCCCGCGGGCTTCCACCGAATCCGGCACTACGGCCTGCTGGCCAATGGGCATCGGCGTGACTGCCTGGCATTGGCGCGCACCGCGCTGCAGGCCAAGGTCGAGGTGCCCAACGGCGAACCGGCGGTGCGAGCACCGGCCTTTGTCTGCCGGCACTGCGGGCGGCCATTGCTCATCGTCGAGATCGTCTTGCGTGAGCGGCCTGCGATCCAGGCACCCCCATGATGAGCAAAGGCACGAAGACTCGGCACCAGCAAGTACCGGCCCTTGTTCATCGCAATCCGGTGCGGGGTGAGCTTGTGTCGTCTGGTGGCTACCCGGGTGCAACGACGCGGGCGAGCCATGCACCACGGCGTGCAGGAGGCCATTGCGCCGGCTCGGACAGCGCCTTCGCGTCATTCGCGGCCATCGACATGCGCGCAACTGCGCTGCGTCGGCGCGGCCTCAACGCCGAATCGCCATAGCAACGATGCCTCGACAACCGTTGCCACATGCGCCGCGGTTTCCTCCCCCGAGGTTTATCCAACACCTGCCCTCACGTTGGCTTGGCGCGTCGACCTGTTCAGCGCGTCGCGCAGGTGTCGGACAAACCTAAACAGAAGCAGTCAGCTGTTGCTGAGGGGGAACTCACCCGCCACCAAGCGGTCGTTGGCATCGTCAACCGTGCGGCTCATGAAGGACCGCCCGCCATGCTCCACGCCCATGAACTGCTTGAACCCTTTCTTCACTGGCGTGGTAAATCGCTGGTCCGTGTGTGCTGCGACCTAACTTAAATATTATTGTGGCCCAGTAAGATTAACTCTCGATCGCCTGCAGCGCTCCCTCGACTGCATGCCGATGCGCGAACCCCAGCGGATTGGTAGGGACGTCACGGTAGAGACGGAATCGCAGGTAACGGCACGTCGAGGGAAACAGCTCGCGGCGGTTGGCATCGACGATGTGCCAATTCCCGTCCAGGCCGACTTCGGCCCAGTTGTGATAGTCCACCGCGTTCAGGACTGTGTCCCGCTCAACGACGTATCCGCCGGCCATGCGCGCCGGAATGCTGCATGCACGGGCCAGCGCCACGACTAGGTCGGCCTGCTCGGTGCAGTCGCCGCGACGCTCAGTCAGCGCATACAAGGCGCCACGGTCATCTGCGAGGTAGCCTGCATAGGACACCTCCGTCGCCACCCAGTCGAAAATCGCCTCCACGGTGGCGTGCTCGGAGAGCTGGCGCAGCCCGCGCGCCAGGGCCATGATGTCTGGATGGTCGGACTCGATGAAACGCTCCGGCGTCAGCCAGTCAGCTGGTGCGGCAACTGGCTCGCCCACATTGGCCATCTGCACCTGCGCGTCGAACGCGATGTACACGCGGCCATGCGCCGGTACTGTCGCGATCTCGACCGAAGCATAGTTGTGCCCAACGTGGTCCCTGTGCAGCGCCATCGAAGGCCGTGCAGTAACGTGAGCGAGTTGCTGCGCGGGTAACAAGGAGGCGGGTAAATAGCACCAGATCCGTTGATGCGCCAATTCGGTCTCACGCGGATTCACGAAGCCAAGAGAGAAACGCACACGCAGCCTTTGGGCTTCAACAGCGCCCCTCTCCTCTGCATGCAGGCAGATGGGCAGGCCGACCGCTGTGGCAAGCAGCGCCCGGCGCGTCAGACTGTCCTGCATCACAACCCGCATCTGGGGACTTTTGGCCCCCGCGCCAGCGCGACGAGGCCTGCACGGTGTCCACGCACGAATTCATCGACTGCAGATGCTCCGTCCCGATAAGCCAGCAACGGCAACGGCAACAGCTTCCTGGCCAGGGCATCCAGATCGGCGCCCGACCACGAGCGCGGCGCCACCAGGACAACACGTGCCGGCGCCGTGCGAACCGCCTTGAGCGCCTTGCGCACGACAACTTCCGCGCGCTGCACGTCGGCCACCTCGTCATCAAGCGGCTGCCCGGCACCCAGGACGGTCCGAACAGCCGACTGCGAGGGCGGCACCAGCAGCAGCGCGGCCGGATCCTGCGTTTCGATGAACAGTTCTCCTGCGGTTAACCAAGCCCGGCTGTCCAGGTCAGCTGGCCGGCCGGCTTCGGGGCGCGCATCCCGCCCCCACGCGGCCATGCCACCCCGCAACACATACACATTCGCATGACCGCCGGCGCGCAAGGCGCTACACAACTGCAACTGCTGCCGCTCCCCCTTGCCGGAGCCCACCAGCACCACGGTGCGGTCTTTCCAGTACGGCTTCGTGCGCAACTCAACGGGACTTAGCAGGATGGCGTCGGGCAGATGGGAGACTGCATACGCATCAGCGCCCCGGAGGTCGGCCACGACCGGGTTGCCCTTCTCCTGCAGCGCCGCCACCTGCGCGGGCGCCAGAAGGCAGCCGACGTCCGCCACCGCATCGGCCACACCTGCTGCGTTGCCGGCAGCATCGGAGCGCAGGTCGTCGATGCGGCACATGGCCGCCGCAGGCTGGAAGTCCTCCACGCCGGCCGGCGGCTTGCTTGCCGCAAACACCGTCCCCAGCGTTGTCGCCAACGCCACGAAGCTCAACCGCCACGTCCATCTCATGCTCCACATCCCGTCTTGCATCAAAACATCGAAGAAGCCGCGCGCTCTGGCTGTGAGGCCGATACCTGGGGCGGATGAACGAGCTGGCCGGGCTCCGCCGTCAACGCTGCCGGATCGCGCCCGAACAGCCATTCTGCATAGCGCGACTTGCTCGCCAGGCCAGCTTGGGCGGGCTCAAAGTGATCCTGCTTAAGCGGCCGCTGCTCGGACAGAGAATGGACAGCCACAATACGCCCGCCCGCCATCACCAGCCCCCATTGGTCATTGCCGGTCATCGGATCGGTGAAGCGCTTGCGGAGGTGCCGCCGCAGCCCACCGCCTCGCCGGTCGACCAGCAAGTCGTCCAGCGTGGCCGGGTACTCCCGTCGATCCGCGACAGGGCCGCCGCGCGAATAACTGTCCAGTGCCTGGCTGAACTGCATGCCGATGAAAAGCAGCTCCGCCTCCTTGTCGCGCCGCACCGCCTGTGACTGCACGTCAACCACGCGCGTCAACCCTACCGCCATCAGCGCGACGAGCAGCAGCAACCAAAGGTAGGTATAGCCACGGCTCCGTCGCCGTCGGAGCTCATAGCGATTCATAGGGCTTGCCGTCTGGGCCGGTGCCGGCCGCGCCGCTCTTCACATCCGCCACGCGACCGCGCTCGTCGCCGGGTGGTGGTACCAGTATCCATTGCCGGTCGGAGTCCGCGATGGGGTCCCAGGGCACCATGGATAGGTAGCGGCCCTCAACGAGCTCGTCAAGCGACTCAGGGTAGGCGCCGCGGTCGGCATAGAACTTGTCGATGCTGCTGCGGATCGCGCGCAGATTCTCCTTGAGCACTGTGTAGCGCGACTTGTCGATCGCGCCGAAGTAGCGCGGCAACGCGATGGTAAGGAGCAGCGCGGTGATTGCGAGCACTACTAACAGTTCCACCAGCGTGAAGCCGCGTCTAGCGCTGCGAAGCGGCAGCTTCACCATGACCGATATGCCACGCCGTTCAGCCCCTTTGCGTCGGAACGGGAATACACGTCGTAGACGTCGTCGCCTGCCTGCGGGGTATCGGCCGGGGAAGCGTAGCTGCGTAGCCCCCACGAGGCCGCGGCATCGGTACCGTCTTCAAGGGCCATTGGATCGCGAGGCACCCGGCGCAGGAAAAAAATCTTGCGCCTGACAGGGCTGCGCTGATCCTCCACGCCGTCGACCAGCACGGTGAGCGACGGGGGATAGCCGGAGTCGCCCAGCTTCTGCGCAATACGGCCCTGCTCGGAAGCTCGTTTGTAGTCGTCGATCGCGGTGCGAATCTCGATGAGCGCCAGGCGCAACTCATGCTCGCGCTGACGCTGATAACTGAGCTGAGCCATGGGCACCGAGACGAGCGCAAGCACACCCATGATGGCCAGCGTCACGATCAGCTCGATGAAGGTGAAGCCGCGGTTCGCGCGGCGCTGTGTTCTCATGGTTCGATCTTGACGGAGTGCTGCAGCGGCAACGCTGTGGCGAGGCTGGCCGCAGGCTCCGGCGTGGCTGACAAGAGTGTTATCGCCGCGGCTGGCGCCGGTTTCAGCGCGCGGACAACCAGCGTCAGTATCGCCCCCGTACCATTGATGCCCGCCTCGCCCTCGCGTACGCCGGCGGCGAACACGCGTCCTTGGGCCGCATCGATGCGGTGGGTGAAGGTAGACCGCCCACCGGCCTGCCGGAAGTAGTCGCCCTCCGCGACCGACACCACCTGCAAGATCTGCGGGTCGAAGCCGATGAGGACGGGCGCGCCCTTGAGGGCACTGTCCGTGCCCAATTTGAGCGCGACGCTGAACTGCTCTCCCGCCTTCACTTGCACCGGCCCGGACCAGCTGAGGGCCAGGGCCTTCGGCGCGGCCACCACGGCCGTGCGTGGCACCGGCGTCTGCATAGCAGCCGACGCGGCCGGCTCGGGCGCTGCGGACAGCCGCAGCGCCGGCGCGCCCACGCTGCCTTCGGTGCCAGAGTCGATTTCCGCGGCGAGCAGGTCGGGCCGCTGCACCGACCTCAGGATGTGGGGTGTGATGGACAGCAGGATCTCGCTGCGCTGGCCGTCCGTCTTGCCACTGCCAAACAGCCGGCCTGCAATAGGCAGGTCACCCAGCGCGGGCACCTTGCTGGCCGTCACGCGGTCTTCGTTGCTGATAAGGCCGGCCAACACCTGCGTCTCGCCGTCACGCAGTTGCAGCACGGTGTTGGCCGCGCGCTGGCCGATCTGGTAGGACAACGTGCCAGACTTACTGACGATCTCTCGCACAAGGTTGGACACCTCCAGGTTGACCTTGATCGCCACCTCCTGGTCGAGATGGATGTTGGGCTCCACCTCCAGCTTGAGGCCAACATCAACGTAGTTGACCGACTCCGAGACGAAGCCCGTGGAGGTGGACGTCGTCGTGATAACCGGCACGCGGTCGCCGATCTGGATCTTGGCCTTGTCCTTGTTGCGGACACGAATGCGCGGGTTGGCCAAGATGTTGCCGTCCTGGTCTTCCTTGCGGGCATTGGCGACCACGCTGCCTACCGTGGCGCGGATGTTGTTGGCGCGCAGATCGGAGAGCTGGCTAAGCGTCAGGGCGGCGCCATCGGCGACCAAAGGCGTCAGCGACAGCTGGCCTGGCCACTGGATGCCCAGTTCCAGCAACCGCGAGCGCTTGACCTCCAGGATCTCCACTTCCAGCATCACCTCGGCATCGCCGAGATCCTGCAGCGCCACGATGCGCTCGGCCAAGCGCACCGCCTCGGGCGTGTCGCGCATCACGATAACGTTGAGTCGCTCGTCCACCACCAGGTCGCGAGTCTTGACGATGGACTTCAACGTGTTGCCTACGGCCTTGGCATCGGCATTGGCCAGAAAGAAGCTGCGCACAGCCAGCTCCTGGTACTCCTTGAGCTTCTGCGGCGTGTTCTGGTAGATCAGGAGTGAGTTGTCGTTGAGCACCTTGAACTCCAGCTGATTGGTGACCAGCAGCAGCCGCAGCGCGTCTTCCACGGTCGTCTTTTTGGCCACAACGGTGGCGCGCAGGTCGGGCCGGACGTCACGGTCGTAGAAGAAGTTGAGTTCCGCGACCTTGGCGATCACCTCTAGGATGGACTTCAGCGGCGCGTCACGGAACTCCAGCGACACCGGCCGGCGGTACGCCTCGCCCAGCCGCGCCTCGGGTCGAGCGGCTTTGCGCTGCTCTTCGTCGATGCGGGCCTTCAGGTACTGCGCCTGGCGCTGCTGCGGGTTCTCCAGCAGCACCTGTCGAACGCGCTCCAGCGCCTCGGCTTGACCGGCGGGCGTCTTCAGCAGTGGCTCGGCATCGGCCATCCACTGCTGGTGGCGGCGATCACGCACCAGCGTGGCGACACCGCGCGTGGCGGCCTCATTGTCGGGTTCAAGCGCCAGCACCCGGGTGTAGATCTTTTCCGCGTCGCTGAAGCGGGCGTCGCGGCGAGCGGCTTCCGCCTTGTGCAGCAACTCGTTGACCGTTGAGGTGCGAAGCGTCGCCAGCGCGATGCGGTACTCGGCATTGGTGGGCTCCAGTCGGACAGCCTCGCCCATCTTGGCCAGAGCCGCCTCAGGCTTGCCCTCGGCGGCCAAGCCCCGGCCCTCGCGGAAGACCTGCTGCCCAGCGCATCCGGCCAGCGCCAGGACCACGACCAGCGCCCACTCGACCCGCCCGATCCGGCTCCACATCGTCTTCACCTTCGATTCCCTTGCTGTACCGGGCTCATGAGCCGCTTCCCAAATCGAGTGTCTGTAACTGTCCTGTGGCCAGGTGGCGGATGCTCACCACCGTGCCGTTGATTTCTTCCAGTCGGTAACCGTCCGCGAAGCGCTCGCCCTTGCGCACGACAAGGTTCTGGTCGCCATGGATCAGGAAGACCACAGGCCCCTGGTTGTCGTCGAAACGCCCCAGCGGCCGGAACGGCAGCGGCGGCGGGCCGGCCGGCACCTCGACGGTCGCGACCTGCTGGGCGGCAGCAGTCTGGGTCGGAGCCTGTACGGCCGGCGCGGATGACCACGGCGCGGGGTCGAACAGCGTCAACGCATCGGAATCGCCGGCCGTCACCGACGGGGGCACATTCGCTGGCGGGCGTGACGCGGCTCGTGGCGCGCGGGCCGGCAAGGCCACCGCCGTCGGCGACATGGCGGCAGCCGCCTCGCGGCCGCCATCGCGCCACCAGGCGGCGCCCGTAGCGGCGAGTGTGGCGCCCAGCGCCACAGCCAGGCCCGCGCGCCGACGCATACGCTTCATCAAGGGTTCCCCATAACCGACAGACGCGAGAACAGCACCCACCGAACGGTGGTTTCGACGTCGGTTGACGCGGCCGACTCGCGCTTGATCTGCAATCCTTCCAGCGCGAGTGCCGGGTCGGCCGCCAGCGCCTGCTGCACGAACACGAGCACCTGCGCTCCCTGGCCGCGCAGCGGCATCGTGACGCGGTAGCGCACCACGCCGGCAACAGTATCGGGCTGCGCCTGGTAGTCGGCTTTCGCCGCCACCAGACCGACGGCCTGTGCGGCGTCGAGGAGCGCCTGCACGCGCTGCGGGAGGTCGGCGCGCGGGGGCAGGAGCGCCTCAAAGCGCTCCGCCCGCACGTCTGCCGCCAGAGGCGGCGGCGGCGCGAGGGTGGGCGGCAGCTGTTGCAACTGCACGCGCCTGGCGTCTACCTGCTGCGCCTGCCATTGCTGCCATGCCGCGGCCATCAGCAGCCAAACGAGCACGAATGGCGCCAGCGCGCTGAACCAGCCGCGACGCTGCAGCCATCGTCGCCACTGCCGTGCGACCACCCAGCGCAAGGGCTGCACGCGGCGTCGCATGCCCGTCACTTCGACCATGCAACTTCCAGCGTGAAGCGATAGCCCGTGCCGCCGGCTACCGGCACTTGCTCGTGGTGCGTCATGTAAGCCTCGCCCAGCGGCCGGCGGCCGTCGATGAAGCTGACATAGCGCGTCATGTCGAGGGCGCTGGCGGCCTCGGCCATCAATACCATGCGGCCGCTGCCGTTGCCCCCAGCCGCCGTGAAATCGACGCCGAGCACAGCCACCTGGATGTCGCGCGCGGGCTGCAATGCCTTCAACAGGGCATGGAACGGCGCGTCCAGTTGCTGCGCGGCGGCGTCGATGGCCTGCTGCCGCAGGAGTTTCTCCTTGTCCAACGTGCGCGGCGCAGGCCGTGGCGCCGGAGGGCGGCTGCGTTGCTCGGCCTGTCGCGCAAGTTGCATGGCCTCCTGTTGCGACTGCCATGCGCTCCAAGCGAGCACCATCGCAAACGCAGCCAGCGTCGCCAGCACAGCGACCGCGGCGCCGCCGGGGCGCAGCGAGGCAGGTACGGCGTCCAGCGCATCGCCACGCTGCCGTTGCGCCTGCACGGTGACGTCCAGCAGCACGGGCGCTTCAACGCCATCTCGAACGAGAAGCAGCGGCTCCCACGAGCCGGACAGCACCGGAACCACATGGCCTGCGGGGCCAAGGTCCAGCAGTCTCGGCTTGGTGCCTGCCTCCAGCGGTGCACGCAGCATCTGCCGCGCCCACAAGCGGTCTAAGTCCGTGCGGTCCAGCGGTCGGTCATCCGGCCGCATGCGCGTGGTCACGGCCTCCAACCGGGTGGTGCCGGTCACCAGGATCACCTCATCGTCGGTGCGCAGGGCGACCGGTCTGCCGCCACGCCCGGCGCGCCACAGCGCCTGCGACAACGGCAGCACAGACGTGACACGACAGCTCATTGCCTGGGCACAGGCGTCGAGCGCAGCCAGTAAGGCCCTCGGGTAGGACACGGCAATGCGCGGCAGGCCATAGGGCGCATCGTCAATCCGCATCGCATCCCCGGCGGCGTCCTCGAAGCCGGCCTCGTCCATCAACTGCGTGGCGTATGCGAAAGCCTGCCGGGTCTGCAGCAACTCGTGAGCCCACGGGATCGCTACGGTGGCCAGCCAGGTGTCGGACACCACGGCACGCACCTCGCCCACTGCGGCACCACCCTCCCGCAAGCGCTGCGCCACTGCGGCGAGCGCCGTGCCCAGGTTGACAAGGCGAGGAAGCCCGGCCGGCGGCATCGGCTCGCCGCCTAGTTGAGCCCAGCCGCCGGAACGCACATCGCGCACACCGAAAGTCACCTGATGCGCCTGCACGACGAGCACCAAGGACGCGGCGGGCCGGCGCGGCTCAGCCCGTGACACGCTCCACCTCCTCCAACGTCGTTTCTCCACGCGCCACCAGTTGCATCGCCGCATCGCGCAGCGGGCGCATGCCGCGCTGACGCGCGAGAGCCCGCAAGGCCGTCACGGGGGCTTGCGCCGCGATCATCTCGCGCAGTTCATCGTCCAGTACCAACACCTCGGTCACCGCCTTGCGGCCCTTGAAACCTGCACCGCGGCAGTGGCTGCAACCGGTGCCTACCTTGAACGTCCAGCCCGCCACCTGTTCGCGCAGCAGGCCGGCATCGGCCAGCGCGGTGGCGTCCGGTGCGGCGCTGTCCGCGCAATACGTGCAGTTGATGCGCACAAGCCTCTGCGCCAGGATGCCGTTCAGAGCCGCCGCGAAGCTGTACGCATCCACGCCCATGTGCAGAAACCGCCCCAGCACGTCAAACACACTGTTGGCGTGTACCGTGGTGAACACCAGGTGACCCGTCAGTGCGGCCTGCACGGCGATCTGCGCGGTCTCGTCGTCACGGATCTCGCCAACCATGATCTTGTCCGGGTCGTGTCGCAGGATCGAGCGCAGACCGCGCGCGAACGTCAGGCCCTTCTTCTCGTTGACCGGGATCTGCAGCACGCGCGGCAGGCGGTACTCCACCGGATCCTCGATGGTCACGATCTTGTCGCGCCCGGTGTGAATTTCCGTGATGGCCGCGTACAGCGTGGTGGTCTTGCCCGAGCCGGTCGGCCCGGTCACCAGCAGCATGCCGTGGGGCTTGGCGGCCAGACGGCGCACCGCGCGGATCGCGTCGGCGTCCAGGCCGAGGTGATCCAGCCGCAACGCCTTGGCCTCCTCGGTCAGCGACTGGCGGTCCAGCAACCGCAGGACCGCGTCCTCTCCGAAGATGCTGGGCATGACCGAGACGCGGAAGTCGATCTCGCGCCCGTTGATCCGCACCTTGAAACGCCCGTCCTGCGGGATGCGGCGCTCGGCGATGTCCAACTCGGCCATCACCTTGATTCGCGATACTGCCTGCTCGGCCATCTCCTGGCTCTGCACCTCGGTGATCTGCACCAGCACACCGTCAATGCGGTACAGAACGCGCAGCCCGCTGGCATCGCACTCCAGGTGAATGTCGCTGGCTTGCAACTTCAAGGCGTCGTAGATGGTGGAGTTGACCAGCTTCACGACCGGGCTGGTGTCGTCGCTGATCGAGGCCAGCGTGATGACGGCGGCCACGTCGTCGTCAACCTGCACCGCCTGCGCGCCCTCGAACCCGTCCATCGCGCGCAGTGCCCGCTCCTGCTGCATCAGGCAGGCCTGGAGGTCCGACGGCAGCGCGAGCACCACCTCGGGCACCACGCCGGCCTGCCGGCAGCGGTGCAACGCCCAGTCCTCGGCGGTAGCGTCGAACGGGTCGCCGAGCACAAGCAGCTCGCGGGCGCCGCGCGCCACCAACAGCCCGCGCTGCGTGCATTCTGGAAAAGGCACCAGGTCGAACGCCGGCTGCAGCGCCTGCAACTCCGACAGGCCCAACACGGCGCATCCCAGTTGCTCGCCCAGCTGTTCCAGCAACTGCGGCAATGGCACGAGCACCGCCTCGGCGAGCGCGACGAGCATCGGCACATCGCGCTCCACTGACAGGCGGCGCGCTGCGTCGAGCTGACCTGCCGTGGCCACGGTGAACACAAACGCAGCCGTCATTGCAGGCTGCTCGCGAGGTCGAAGATGGGCATGTACATCAACACCACCACGGTACCGACGACGACCCCGATCAGCGTCATCAGCAGCGGCTCCAGCAACCGCGAGGTCCAGTCCACCCAGCGGGCGAACTCGTCGTCGGCAAAGCGCGCAGCCCGCTCTAGCATCTCCGCCATCTGGCCGGACCGCTCACCCACCTTGACCAGTGACAGCGCGACTGGGCTGGCCAGCTCGGCGGCCACAAGTGCGGATGCGAACGACTGGCCTCGCTCGACGGCCTGCCGGCAGCTGGCCAGCCGCGGCTGCTGAGCGGGGCTCAACAGCCCCGACACCATGCCCATCGCCCGCGGCAATGCGATGCCGGCTGCCAGCAGCAGCCCGACCGCCCGGTAAAAGCGCGCCAGCCGGAACTCCTCCACCTTGGGCGCAATGCCCGGCAGGCCGAGCGCCCGGTCCAAGAGCCAGGCGCGGCTGCCAGGGCGGCGCACCGCCCACACGGTGGCAACCACCAGCGCCACAAGCAATGCCAGGCCAGCCTGCCAGTGGTGGTACAGCACCTTGCCAAACGCCAGCATCACCGACGACAGCCACGGAATCTCCTTGCCGGACGCCTCGTACACCACCGAAAAGCGCGGCACGACATAGCCCAGCAGGAACAAGGTCACAAAGCCGCCGACCACCAGCAGCATCGTGGGGTAGATGAGCGCGGAGACGAGCTTCTTTCTCAACGCATCGAAATGCTGCTGGTAGGCCACGTAGCGCGACAGCGCCCGGGGCAGGTCGCCCGTGCGTTCAGACGCACGCACCGTGGCGACATAAACGGGCGGGAAATGCTCGGGCATCCCACCGAGCGCATCCGACAGGTTGCGGCCTTGCTGCAGTGCGCTCAGCACGCTATCGAGAACTTGGCGGGCCAGTGGTTGCCGTTCCTTGGCTAGCAATGTTGACAGCGCCTCCGCGAGGTTGAGTCCGGCTTCCAGCAAGGCCAGCAATTCCTGCGTGAACAGCAGCAGAGGGAAAGGCTTGCCGGAAGCAATGCCCGCCTGCACGGAGGAGTCGGGCGCGGTTTCCACCGACAAAACCTGCAGCCCCCGGGTGCGGGCGCGGCGCACGGCCTGCACGGCATCCAGCCCCGGCATGTGCAGCAGTTGCTCCAGGCCGTCCGGGCCGCGCACACGCAACCTCGTATTCGAACTAACCGAAGCGTCGCCCAGGGCGCCGCTCTTCACCTCGTCCATAGGTCACCCGTGTCCGTCAACGCGTGACTGTGACATTCCAGAGGGGACCACAGACCTGCACGAGCCTGGTCCACTGCGTCGACGAGGTGGACCGTGGCGCGCGGATGGCCACAGTACCTTCGGGATGTGCCACCTCTTTCGTTCCCACAGCGCCGAAGCGGAGTTCCCCTTGCACTGCGGTGACATTAGGACAGGTGGACGTCGCGGTCGGACTGCCCACCACGGGCACCGCCGTCGCGCTGGCGAAGGCGGCACCGGCATTGGCCAGGTCAGCGGTCAGCAGGTAGTTGGAATCGGTGTCGCTGACCGGCGTCTCCCTGAGAACCCGGATCCGGCAGAGCCGCACGTCGTCGAAGTTCGTGTTGGACGATGTGAGGTAGGTGATGTGCGGGGAAACGGAGCTTGAGCGACCGTGCCCATTGGGATCCAGCGAATTGATCACGTAGGCCGCACCAGACCACGGCGAGTCGGCGAAGCACTGACGCGGGGCATATACGGTGAACTGGTTGCTCCCGCTAGATGAACCCGCGGGGACGCTGAGCGGCGGTAAGACGAAGTCGCCCCCCTGGTCTGCCGGCAGCAGATTCCATGGTGCCTTCAAGGTGGCGCCGGTCCGTAACAAGGCCCACGTGGCGGTGCCGGACTCGTAGGTGGTAGACGATTTGACTAACTGGAAGGTGCCACTCAGCGTAGCCATTGGCACAACCACCGCCCCCGGCGCAAAGCTCTGCCCTTGCCCGGCATTGCCGTAAACGACCGCATAGACAACATAGGGGCCTGGGGGGAAGCTGGAGACATCCCATTCGTACGTGCCGCCCGATCGACCGGTAGCGGGCTTGAGACCTTCCACGATGAGAGATCCGTTGAAGGTGGCACGTGGGTCGAAGCCGGCTGGCAAAGGCAGCGACACCGGCTTGTAGTACAGGGCGACCGTCGGATCGCTACCGGGGTTCATCACTTCCCAGCGCAGTTGCACCACCCGCTTCGTCCCGTTCGCCACGGAGCGAGGCGCGACGATCCACTCGGGCGTCGTCAGCGCCACGCTCTGCCCCTGCTCCGAATCCAGCCGCACGTTGATGCGCTGCACGACGCTCCAGTCGCTTGCGACCTGCCGATCGTCCAGTACCCGGGCCCGCCACCAGTAGGTGGACAGGTCATCCAATGCCTTGGGCACTACCCAGAAGGGCACATCCGTGCTGCCGTCTATCAGCTTTTGCGCGAGGCCGGCGTCGTAGTAAACCTCGAACTGATAGCGCAGTGTTCGGCCTTCGGGCGGCTTGGCCGTGCTCACAGCGAGCGACGGCTGGCTCGACCTCACCCAGGCATCCTGCCCTGGATAGCGCACCACCGGCGCAGCCGGCGCAACCGCGTCGGCTGCCACGACGAAGGTGGACACCGCCCAGCCCGACTCTGCACGGCCGTCCTGCGCCTTCACGCGCCACCAGTAACGCTGCCCCTTCACCAGGTGAATCGCTATCCATGACAGGTTGCCGCCGCTCGCTGCCACCGCTGGCGACGCGCGGCGGTTCGGCGAGTCGAACGTTTGCGCGGTGTCGATCTCGAACAGATAGGTCGGCGCGTCACCATGCGCATCTACCGCGGGCTGTGCTGAGAGCGTGGCCGACGTGCCATCGATCACGGCGTCTGCGGGCGGCGAGACGGTGGCCGGCGTGGAAGGCGCCGTGTTGGCGGTGTTGACCGTGAAGCTGCGCAGCGCGGTGGACGTGCGCGCACCGCTGACGTCCGATGCCATGACGCGCCAGTCGTACTTCTTGCCGTCCACCAGCGGCGGTTGGACGACCCAGCTGGTCATGCCCATGGAACCGGGCTGCAGCGCCGGGGATGTCACCACCAGGATCTGGTTGGCGCCACCGTTGCACATTCCATTGCTGGTGGGGATCGTTTCGTTGTCGACGCGGTCTCGGCAGAGTTCGACGGTGTAGGTCAGCGCCTCCTGGTCGGGGTCGACTGCATGGTTCCAGCTCAAGGTGGGCGTGGTAGTTCCAACTTCCTTGCCGTGCGATGGCAACGTGGCATTGAAGGCGCCGGGTGGGTTGGTGCCGGTGTTGGCGACAAACCATGCATCTACCCAGGGGCTGAACAGCAGGCCGTCGCCACTTCGCACGCGCCACCAATACGGGGTGTTCGGGAGCAGTGTCGAAACATCCACCAGCCAGGTGCCCTGGCCATTGGTGATGGCCACCGAACTCGTCGCGAGTTGCTGCGTCATGCCACCGTCGGCGTAGAGCTCGAACTGCAGCGTGGCGGCCGTGTCGCTGGTGAGACCAGAGGAGGCTGCGCTGAGGGCGACGGTCTGCAGGTCGGCCGAAGCCATGCGCACGATCGGCTGCGTGAGCCGCGCACCCGACAGCGGCGACACGATGCGCGGCGTGCCCGGCAACTGCGTCTGGCCCGCTTGCTGCACGGTGATCTTCGCATCGCGGGTGGCTTGCAGCAGCCCATCGGTGGCGGTGTAGGTGATCGTGTAGGCGCCCTTGCTGCCGGTAGGCGGCGTCCAGTCGAACACGGCGCGACCGACGTTGGGCTGCTGTGGCATCGCGGCCTGGGCCAGCAGGCGCGCTCCGGCCGGCATCGGCGCGGCCGTCAGTTGCACGGCACGACCGTTCGGGCTGCTGGCTTCGACAAGGAACGAGACCTGCTGCCCCTCCTTGACTGTGCGGTCCGGGATGTACTGCAACACCGGCGGCAGCGGTTGGACGTCGGGCGCCTTGAAGCCGGTGGTGTAGCTGCCTGTCGAGTTGACGTCGAAGAAGTTGACCCAGTATTCCCACAGCTTGGTCGACGGGTTGCGCGTCCGGCTCAGCCAGGCGTTCTCGGGCGGCAGCACCTTGGCGTCAGAGCGCTGCACGGTGCCAATCGGCTTCTGGCCGTCGAAGGGGTCCTTGAGCTTCACGTAGACGAAGCCCGCTGTGACCGGAAAATTCAGTGTGAAGCCGTTACCCGCACCTGAGGGCGCCAGCGTCGCGAGGGCGCTCTGGTCGGTGACCTCGGTGTCCGGGCCGTCCGATTCGTAGATGCGCAGAATGTCTCCATCGCGGGCGAAAAAGTCGCGCACCGCGTCGCGGCCCGGCAGGTCGACCTTCACGTCGCGCACCAGCACATGGGCATTGGTTGCCTGGACCAGCGAGGTCAAGGCCCCGCCCAACTCGTCGGCATGACTGAAGCTCGCCGTGAACTCTGTGAACTTGCCCGACAGCGTCGTCTCCATGATCCAGCGGGCCATCTTGGCGCTGTTGCCCGGGATGTCGCCGAAGTTGGCGATCAGTGTGTTCTGCGCCGGCATGTCGTTGATGTAGCTCCCGGTCAGCTTGAAGCCGATCAGCAGGCCTTGCTTGTTCTCGACGATCTTGGGCTGGGCCGAGTCGATCTTCAGATTGCTCGCCGTGGCCAGGCCGTTGTTGCGCACGCGCACGCCGAGCGTGAACGGCACCACGGGCTCGATCTCCGGCGTCAGTGGGTCGTCGGCCTCGACCTCGGCAGGCAGGAAATAATCAAGCCTCAGCAGCGGCACCGGCTTCACCGTGATGACGCCGGGCGACACGTTCAGCTCCGTGTCCTCGCCGTTGTAGCGGTAGCGCAGCGTCGCGCCGACCAGGTACTTCTTGCCCAGCGGCGAACTGCCGGCCGCGCCGGGAGACGGGATCAGCAGCCATTCGATTCGCGCCGTCGACCGGGGAGCGACAGTACCGGTGCCATCGACGGCCGCGATGTTTTCCTTCTTCGCCAGACGGATGAAAAACTTTGCGCTGAGATCATTCGGGTCGGTCGAGATCGACACGGGCGTACCCAGTTCGTCAGCCACCTTGACGTCAACGCTGATGTTCTCCAGCAAGCTCGTGTCGGTCGAGTTGCTGATCTTCATCTCGGCCTCAAACCCCTGGCGCTCGAAAGCCAGCTCCTGCTTGATTTCGATTTTGACCTTGGCACAGATCGTTTCCTGCGCAAAGGCAGCCGGGCTCAGCACCATGGCGCCAGCCGCGGTCAACAGGGCAACTGAACGACGCCCCGCAGCGCACAGGGCGACAACCTGTGCGATTCCTGTCCGCCAAGCGGCTTTGGCCTTGGTCATCATCTTGCTCGTTCCTCCCGACCTCAGCCGGCTTTAATGCTTGTTCGTTCGTTCTCGTCGGCCGGCTCGCGCCAGCTCGCTCTCACGTCATCCCTGAAGCGCGGCCAGGAACTCGTCGCTGTCGAACCCGTCTTTCATGTGGTGCTCACCGCGCGGACCGCGTACGACGAGATACGGCGTGCCGCTCGCACGCAAAGCCTGGAACTCGCCAACGCAGCGGCTGTCCACGCTCATATTGCATTCGGTGAAGGCGAAGCCGTAGCTGGCAAGCCATGCCTTGGCCTGGGCACAATTGCCGCATTCGCTCGTCGAGTACATGACGATCTGCTCGGCCCGCACGGTGGACGCGAGTTGCCGGATGCCGGTGTCGTCGAGGTCGCTGACGCTCGTCTGCCCGATCTCGCCGCCCTTGCGCATGTCCAGGCGAGCCTGATGGCCCCACCACAGCCCCAACAAGATCGCCATGACGGTCGTGATCATCTTCCAGCGGCTTGCCCGCCCTGGACTCGTCGCGGCGGCATGAACCGTGCTGCGCTGGGGCACTGCGGCCGATGCCGCAGGCGAACCCGCTTTTGCATACGCAACGCCGCAGGACGGGCACTGCCATGCCGGGACGGTCGTGTCCGGCGGACGGACATGATTGCATTTTGGGCAGACAGTAGGCATGCAACGACAGCTAGAGGGGTTTCGACGGAGTTGTTTTTATTCAAGGGCGCCAGATCTGCATCTCAAATCCAAAAATTTCCAAGACGCCAAAAAGTGGCTAGCCGATTAGTTTAGACAAGAATTTCTGGCCAAAGAGGATGGGCATACAAGCCAAGCTGAGCGGTGGAGTTCAAAATGCCCCTGACCCGTAACCCCAACCTGCCGGGCTTCTTAATCCTCTGCATGTCGCATTGACGGAAAGGCGCACGCAACGAACTCGGGATTCAATTCATCCAATACCGCATCAATGTCGCCGATCTTCACTTCAGCGGGCACGTCGATTGAATAACAGCCGTATTGAGGAAGCTTGACAACATTGCACCCCAACTCAAGCAGCTTTTCCAATACTTGCTCCAGGTTATTTGGCTCATCGAGACGCAGCAACCACAACGTTGTTCGGCCTGAGCGAGTCTGATGCGACCAACTACTTACTGTTCCGCCGCCATCAAGGGTCGGCCTTATGACATCTCCAACTGATAGGCCTTTAACGAACAGCGGAGGCTTAAGAAGCTTGTATCCATCAACGTCAATGCGGAATGGTAGCGATTCAATACCTACTGGCGGCCAATCATCTTCAACGTCCAGCTGGAATTGTAAGTTACTGACATTCACAGTTTTCGACTTTGAATTCATTGCTTTTTCTCAACCTTTCGGAAATCGGTGGCGATTGCCATGACAGCCAGGACATAGAATTCTAGGAATGCTTGACTCGCGAGTCCCCCCTTCATGAATCGGAGGATCGTGATGGACCTGCGCTTGGTTTGGAGGAGTTGGTTCGCCTTTCTTACTCGCAATATTTTCCAAATCCCTGCCGCAGTCCTCACACTTCATCTGGCCGTCGTTCTTTTCTGCATTCTTTTTCTTAGCATCCCTCTTGTTTTTTGGTGTGTAGTCCTCTTTTCGTTTCCCCGATGGGGTTTTTTGAACCTTGCCGCAATTCGTTTTGCCATTGTGAACCAGCTCTCCACTTTCCCCGACGAAATATGTGTGACCGTTCGCTATTTCAAGATTGAATACGGGAATTTTCCGCCACTCGGTACTGATCTTCTCAATTTTCACAAATCCGGCGTCTGATGGCTCATCCCCGGGGACAGCGGTGCTGAGAGGCTTGTGCCAAAGACGAGTACCTTCTTCCAAGCTGGCAGCGTCCCTCCAGCCTTTGTCAGTCATAAGCGGATGACCGCTCGTTGTCGCCAAGGACTGACCATTGGCCAGGAATATATTGACTATTTTTTGCTCTTTAAATGAACGAAAAACGTCAACCACCTTTTGATAGCCAAGTCGCTCATCCAGAGCCGAATCTATGCCCTTATTTTTCCACTCCGAAAATGCCAAAACCTCATCGCCGACCCTTAGCTCGTTAATCGGTCTTAGCTGCGCCATGCCTGCAATAGCATTCCATTCGGACGACTGTTCCGGCTTGACATGGACCAACGTGTCGCCAGGAAAACTGTTCTGACCAGGAACAAATGGGCAAGCAACTTCCTCGACCATCTTCTTGAAAGGCTTAGCCTTCTCAACCTTCTTAAATTTGCTCGCCCACTTCATCGCCCGGCCCAGCGGGCCTAGCAGGCAAGACGCCGCACAACTCTTGGCGCTTCCTCCAACGTCGTTGCACTCGCCACCCAGGGTACTAACTGCCGCGTCCTCCAACATGCACTCTGCAACGCAGCTCGCGTAAGCGGCTGCCGCGGGAATGATCTCCCCAGTCGGGTCCGTCAGATTGGCCGGATCAGCATCGGCATATCGATACCGATTCGTACCACCATCAAGCCCCACTGGGTCGGCCGTGATATAGCGACCGGTCGCCGGGTCGTAATAGCGACGGTAGTTGTAGTGCAGGCCCGTCTCGGCATCTTCGATTTGACCCGGCAACCTCAAAACCGTCGTGACCGTCGGCTTGTCGGTGGTCGCCGCCGGCGTCGTAATCTGGGCCTGGCCGAAGACGTTGAAATGCGCCGCCCAGACAACGTTGCCCGCGCGGTCAGTGGCCTGGACCGGCGTGCCGATGTGGTCATGGTGGAAGTACGCGACGACGGGCTGACCATTGCTGTTTATCGTCTTGACGAACAGATGACCCGTCGTGAAATCGGCATCAGGCTCCGGACCGTACTGGCTTGCCAGCTGCGGCGCTGCGGAAGCGGTGACTGTCTCGCCCGCGAGGGTGATCGGTTGGCGCGCCTCGGCGATCAGGCCTTCATCGGCATAGAGGTAGTAGCTGCGCTGCGCAGGCGCAAGCGCATTGCCGCTAGCATCGCGGTACTGTTCCTTCCAGATGCGGCGGTCCAGCGGGTCGTAGCCGTAGCGGGCCACCAAAAGACCCGAGCCAGTGCGAACCTCGGCGAGGCGGTTCAGCCCGTCATACCGGTACTCGGTGGCCTTGCCGCCCGCTTCCATCCTGCGCGTCAGGTTGCCGGCATCGTCGTAGTCGTAGGTCGTCGCGTTGGCGCCAGTGCCGCGCGTCTTGAGGCGGTTGTTGGCGTCATAGCTCCACGCGCCGCTGACGCGGCTGTGCGCGATGCGGTTGCCGGCGGCGTCCAGCGTGAACACCTCCACCTCGTTGCCGAAGCTGCCGCTCGTCTGCGCTTCTTTCAGGCGGCCTTCGTCGTCATAGGTGAAGCTGCTGTCGCGGTTGCTGCTCGCCGTGCCGACCGTGTCGGTGCGCTGGCTGGTCTTCAGCTCCTGCAGCTTGCCGTAGCTATTTGCGACGTCCAGCACGGTTTGCTGGCCCGGGTTTTTGACCTTGAGCGTCTGCAGGTTGAGCAGGCCGTCGTAGCTCTTCTCCTTGGCGCCGCCGCCGGGCAATATCAGCTTGCTTGGCGCCAGCCACTTGAAGTCGGTGACGTTGATGCTGCCTTCGCCGGGGATCGCGACCGACTGGAGTTCGCCATGGACGCTGTAGTCGTAGTCGATGGCCGTGCCGTCGGGCCAGGTCAGGCGCCTCTTGAGGCCCTCCAGCGTGTACTCGTACCCATAGCGCAGGGTGTACGTGCCGCCGGCGGGGTCGGGCACGGTCACGTTTTCTGAGCGCTTGCGGTGGGCCTCGTCATAGGTGAGCACGCCGCTGCTGGTCTGCTGGCCGGCAGGACGGGTCGCATCGGTGTCGGTCCAGCCGATCAGGTTGTCTTCCGTGTCCCAGCTCAGCTGGGTCGTGCGCTGCAGTTGGCCGCCTGCGTCGTACAGCCGGCTCTCCTTGACGCGGTCAAGGGCGTCGTAGACGTGTGCAAGCTTGCGGCCGGATGCATCGGTGCGCGATTCGACGTTGCCGGCGGCGTCGTAGGTGAAGGAGGTGGTCTGGCCGAGCGGCAGGATTTCCTTGACGACGCGGTCGTTGCGGTCGTACTCGAAGCGCGTGACGTTCCCGTTCGGGTCCGTGATGGTCAGCAGGTTGCCGCGCGCGTCATAGCTGGCCTGTGTTTTGTTGCCGAGGCTGTCTTCACGCACCGTCAGTCGACCGAGTTCGTCGTATTCGAACTTGCTCGTCTTGCCGTTCGCGTCGGTCTCCGTTTTGACAAGGCCGCGTGCGTCGTAGGTGCGACCGGATACCAAACCTTCCGTACCAAGCGGGTTCGGGTTCAGCAGCGTTTCGCTGGTCGGCTGCTCCAGCGCGTCGAAGCGCACGCGCTTCGTGAAAGTCGGATAGCGGATCTCCGTGGGTTCCTGCAGCGATCCGGGCAGGCCACTGCTCGAACCGTCGGCGATCTCGTAGCCGTACTCGGTCCGGTTGCCCAGCCCGTCGACCTGACGAATGAGGCGCAGGAAGTTGTCGAACTCGGCCGTCTCGCCACGGCCATCGGCGTCCGTCTGGCTGACAGGCAGGCCCTGCCCGTTGTAGCGCGTGCGGCTCAGGCCACCCACAGCGTTGACCGCCGCAACGGGGCGGTTCATCGCGTCGTAGGCGGCCTGCAGTGAGTTGCCTCGCTTGTCGGTTGCCGAGATCAGGTTGCCGACCTTGTCGTAGCTGTACTTGCGCTCGTTGGTGCCCAAGTTGGCCGGCGGAGCATCGGCCACGCTCACCGGCAAGGCTCCCGAGCTGCTCGCCACGTTGTTGGCGTCGCCCTCGTACTCAGCCCGCACCTCATGTGCACCCGAAGCGGCGAAGCTGACAGAGAGCATGGCCACGCCGTCGATGACGGGCGCTCGACCGAGCAGGTTGGCCCCCTCAAAGAAGCTGACAAAACCGCCGGGCCGGCTGCCCGCCACACTCGCCACCAACACCGTCGGTTTGCCAGCCGCGACGTCCTTGAGCGATGTGCGCAGCGCCACGTTCGACGCGCCAGCGTTGTCGGCGGCTAGCGGGAGCGGCGTCGACTCGCTCGGCGCATGGTTGCTATCACCGCCGTACTTGGCAATCAGACTGTAGGCGCCGGCCGCCAGGGTGGTGCGAACAGCATAGTTGCCCGACGCGTCAAGGTATCCGGTGCCGACGGTCGAGGTCCCACTGACAACCTGCACCCAGCCGGTCGGGTTGGTGCCTTCAACCTTGCCGCTGAGGATCACCTCTTGCTTGCCATGGGCCACCGGCACTGAGCTGGCGAGATTCACACGGCTCCCACCCTTGTCGACGATCAGATCAACGGGGGTCGCATAGACGCTGGCGTAGGAATCGGACTTGCGATACAGCTGGGCCGTGAAGCGGAAAGTGCCGGCAGTGCCTGGCACGAACTCGCCGCTGACATTGCCCTGGGCGTCGACCTCAAACAACGTCTGCGTGCCGCTGGCGAAGGCCAGACCCGTCGTGCCGCTGCCGGAGATCATGATCGCGCCGGCCAGTGGCACTGCAGGATCGAGGCCCGTCAGGTGCGCCGTGAAGCGCGCGGGCCGACCGATGACGACACGACTCTCTGGCAGCGTCAGAGTGATGGTCGGCCGCAACTGAGGCAGCACCGTCAGCGTGATCTCCTCGTTACTCCTGGAGTCGCTGAACCATGTCGCTTCCCTGCGAATGCCACTATTCGGGTAGACAACATCCTGGACGATCCCACCGTAGCCTCGCAGCTGGTAGGTACCTGGATACTCGAACCGGCAGGCAACATTGCCCACGGTCAGCGGTACGTTGTCAGCAAAACCGAAATTGCCCAGGTAACGGCAATTGCCTGGCATCACAGTCAAGGCTTCGTAGAGCACGTTGCCTGGTATCTGTGGCTGTATGACGCGGAACTGAACCTCCTGGCCTGCATAGACCTGGGTGTAGCCCGACTGCAGTTTGACCGGGTACTGCTCCGCATAGGCTGCGCCGCCCACAAGGATGGCGGCTACGCCCAGCAGGAGCTTCACTTTCGCGCTGGCCATGTTCTTGATCTCGATGAAACACTTCATGGTGTCGGGCTCACCGCCTTGAGCAGGTTGCCAAGTGCGTCCACCGTGTACGTGGTCGTGTTGCGGCGGGGATCGACGTGCTGCACGAGCTCGCCGGCACGGTTGTAGACGTACTCCCGGATATGTCCCTCCGGATCGGTGGTCTTCTTGACCTGGCCAAGCTGGTTGTACTCGAAGGTCCAGCTCGCATCGGGCGTCTGCACCCCGTTCTTCTCGAGCCGGCCCTTGCGCGTGTAGCGCACGAGTTGCCCCAACGCGTTGGTTTCGTACTCGGTGACACGCTCTTCGGGTGTACCGACCGCCTCGGTCCTCTTCTGCAGATTGCCCCGGGCGTCGTGTTCGTAAGTCGTCTTGACCCCAGCCTCGTCCACGTATTCCGTCAGCTGCAGGTGCAGTGGCGAATACTTGCTGGTACGCGTCGCACCACCCGGCAGTTCGACCTTGACAACCTGCTCGAACTCATCCCGCGTGACACGCGTAGTGAACCCTCGCAGGTTGGTCGAGATCTCGATGCGGTTGGCAGTGTCGAAGCGAACTTCATTCTCGGTACGGCCGTTGACGATGTAGCGAACCAGTTTGCCCACGCGGTTGTGCGTGAAGTGCTCAACCCTACGCCCGGCATCGGTCTCCGGGCCAGTGACCTTGCTCGCGAACTGCTTGTTGACATCGTCGTATTCGAAGAGGTATTCAGTCTCACCACCATCCGGCGCGGTGCGCTTGGCAACCGTGTCCCCTTGGTAGGAGAACTGCTCAACACGCCCTTCCTGGTCAATCACGCGAATTAGGCGGTTGGAGGCGTCATAGTCGTAGGCCAGCGTGTTCCCACGAGCATCTGTCACTTTGTTCAGGCGGTTACGCTCGTCATAGGCATAGCGCACGCTGCGCGCCGGAAGATCCAATGCGTAGCCGGCAACTGGATAGTCCCGGACCTCGGTGACGAGATCGCCTGCGTAGTGAAGGCTGTAGACAACCCGCCCTGCCGCATCAAGCACTGCGCGCATCTTCCCAGTGGTGTCTCTCAACATCCAAACGACGTTGTCGTTGCGATCACCGTAGGAGACGATCTGTCCCTGCACGTTGTAGTCAATCCAGTCACCGGCCCTGTCAGTCCAGCGGTACCCCTTCTGGTTGTCCAGAACATTGAGCGGGTATTGGCCGCCCACCACTGCCTCATCGATCGCGGCTGTGCTAGCTGACTGAAGCATGCGAATCAAACGCTTCTCGAGCCCGGTTCGGTTGTCAAAGGCATACCGACCTGATTCACCAAGATAGAGCTCATTAGCACGGCGGATACCCTCGACGTCGACGAAGGCGGAGCCACTGGCGCCGCCGCACAGTGCAGCAAAGTCGACATTGACGCGCACCGGCGGGGGATAGTCTCCCGATGCCTCCCCCATCAACCGATTGAACGGAGCCGTGCGGGCGGCAAGCACCGGGCCGGCATCGGGAACCCCGCCAATTACGGCGGTGCCAGTCGACGGCTGCCAGTCTTCGTCGACCAGCACCCAGCAGCCACCGCCACCACCGCCCGATCCTCCGCCTGCAGACGTGCTGCCTCCTCCACTGCCGCCCTGCGTTCCGGCAGTCGTGTCAGCGGCTTTTGAGCCGGTCAGGTTCTTCCAGCTTTGTGAGAGGCTCTCCCAATGTGGATTGAAGCGCCACTCCTGGCCGTCCCAGATGCGCATCCAGCGCACAGGACCTGATGTGGTGACGACGCTCAGATCGTCTGACTTGATCGTGAGGTATCCGTTGGGCACACCGACGACCACGTCATGCGTGCCTTGCTGCGCCGCCACCGTCGCCGCGCTCAGCGCGAAGCAAGCCATCAGCGCGCTCTGAAGCAATCGATTCATACAACTCACGATTCGCACCTCGAACCCTTGGGCACATACACACACTTCTTGCCCTTCAGCTTGATCGGCGTGGAACTACCGCTTCCACCGCCGCCTCCGCCTCCGCCGCCTCCTCCACCGCCTCCGCCACCTCCACCGCCGCCGCCTCCCCCCGCACCACCGCCGCAGGAGCTGTTGCTGCCGCTGAACCAAGATGAGCCGGTGGAACCCTTGTTGGTACCGCTTGGGCACTTCGATTCATAGGCAACCGAGGTGTTATTGCTGTAGCTGTAGCAACCACCACCGGAGGCTTGGCCGCTGCTTGCCGAAGCTTCGAGCGACGAAAGTGCCACAACGCGGTATGGGATGGTGAGGCGTTGTTTGGCCTCAATCGTCGCCGGCACTTCGGTCAGGAACTCGAAGCGAAAGAACGCATCGCTCTGCGGTAGCTTTTGCCGCACGTTCTCGGCGCGAATCAAGCCGTAGTTGGTCAAGCTCAATTCGCCGTAATAGACGTCGCCCGCGTTCATCTTCGGCAGGTTGATGCTAGATGGCTGCATGATCACAACGGCAGCAGGCACATCGGTCTCGAACGTAGCGTTGAGAGTGACCTCGTAGCGATCCTGTATCGGCACCTCACGTACGCTCCATTCAACGGTGACCAGGTTGTAGTTGAGAAACACTGGCTGGTTGAGCGTGATACCGGGTTTGACTGACAGGCGCCCGCTAATCTCCTGGTGGTTATTGGCCTTGACCTTGAACTTGTAGCGACCAGCCGGGACGTTTTGGAACAGCGCTTCGCCTGCCGCGTCACTCGTCAATTCCTCGGTGACAGTAGCTACGTCCTCGTTTTGCAAGAGGACTGTCGCACCAGCCAGACCTTGAATCAGCTTGCCGTCCTTTCCCACCGTGGCGGTGTACATGTCGCTTGCCTTGAATAGCACATGCCCCTTGCCGCTCTGCGTCAGGCTGACATAGACATTGACGAATCCCGTCGGTACGTTGTCGCCAACGTAATTGAGGCGAAACTCATAGACGCCCTCAGGGGTGCCGGACGGCGGCGCAAAGCTCAGATCTATCGTGCGCAACTCTCCAACGGCCAGGCTTCCACCCGTCTGGCTGGTGATGGCGGCCCAAGCAGGCGCGGGGGTCTGGCCATCCGGCTTCGTCAACGTGAAGCGCAAGTTGGTCGCCTCCATCAACCCACGGTTCTGCAGAACGAGTGACTCAAGCTGAGTGCCGCCCTGCGACATACCACTTTCTACGAAATTCGGCGTACTAATCAGAAAGGGCTTAGCCTCGCTGAGCACATAGTTGACTGTCAGGACGCCGAAAGGCGCGCCCTGGTGCTCGTCGCTGATGACCTGCAACAGCAGCGTGCCACTCGGTTGCGCGTCTTGCGAGGCAAGGAATTGCACGGGCAAGTTCAAGGTCTGCTTCTCGGCCAAATTGACCGGGTTGGGCAGCTGGATCGTCAGTCCCGCCGGAATCTGTCCAGTGGGCTGGCTGGCCGGATCAAGCAAGAGACGCAGATTGGTCGCCGCAGTACCCGGTCCGGCCTTGGCCGTGAAAGGAATCGTGAACGGATAGTTTTTCGCAAGATCGAGGCGATAAGGGCTCGGTCCGACAGTCACTCGGTTGACCGTGAATGCTTTTTGCTCCGGCCGGTCGGTGATGTCTGGGTGTACGGCGCTGACTTTGTAGAGGCCCGCGTCGGTCAGAGTCGGCTTGAATGTGTACGTGAACTGTCCCTGTGCGTCAGTGACAACCATGAAGCTGCGCTCGAAACCCTGCTGATTCAAGATCAGCTTGAGGCGCGTGTTGGGCAGCAACTGTTCTCCTGCACGGCCCCGCGCTCGACCGGTAATGACAATGTCTTGGTCACCGAAAGAGCTGACCGGCGTCACGTTGGTGACCTCGCCCACATAGGCTGTGTCAAGGAGCGACACCTGGCGCTCCGAGCCGCGGCCCGTGATCGTGATTTCGTCTGACTGGCCGGAGTGGTAGCGCAGCTTGTCGACTTCAAGGACAACGCGTACTACGTTCGGGCTCGAGGTCGGGACGTTGAGTTTGAACAGATCCGATTGATAACTGCTACCAGCGGCGACTCGTGCGACAGTTTGGCCGTTCGTCAGCGTAACTACGTTGGCACCGAAGACCTGGCGGTATGGCTGCGTGGCCAGTAGATTTCCGTCCAGGTCAAGGATCTTGAAGCGCAACTCATTCGAATCTGCGCTACCGTTACCAGTCGCTGTAAGGAACTCGATCTCGACATCGCTGGTGTTCTCGATCGACAGCTTCAGCTTGCCTTCGCCGCCGCGCACGAATTCCTCGGTCGACATGCCAACCACTAGCGCTCCGTCAACGACCTCCATGCGCTGATCCCTGGCGATCTTGACGAGTTCTCCTTCATTGGGCGCAATCTCAAGGCCCAACTGGGCATTCACCACGCTCGGCATATCAGCATGTCCGCCGATGATGAGCGAGATGAGTCGCGTGTCTGACGCAGCCAGATCGAACGCGTCCGAGCGATGCTCCTTGAACTCGGTCGAGTTCTTGTCGACCGGCACTCGCACGACGACACGCGCATTGCTCAGTCCCTGGGTTGAAAGATTGCCGACTTGCACCTGTATTCGGTTCATGACGCCGCGCTTGAGCGGCAAGCCACTGGCAATCTGTACCGCCGTGTTCGGAAGTGTCAGGCTTCGGGGCATCTCGACGCCATTGGCATCCACCGAGGCGACCGTGTAGCGGCGCTCACCCGAGGTGAAGCCGGTATCGACAAAGCTGAGCGCCGCGATTGGTCTTGGCGTGATGCGGACTCTGCTGTCATCCGGGCCGACGTAAACCTGATAGCCCGAGAGGTTGCCGTTCGGCGCCTGCCAACTCAATGTCGGCTGTACATTGCCAATCTGCTCGATGCGCAGGTTGCGCACCGGCAGCAAGCTGGCATTGAGGTAGATCGAGCTGGACATCGCCGACTCATTGCCCGCCGCATCGACAGCCGTAACGGCATACGCGCCCTCCTGGGGGGATGGATTGGTGTCGTAGGTGGCGAGCGAGCGGATCTTGGTTTTAAGCGGCGTCAGGCCCGCAGTCGCGGTAATCGCTGTGCCACCCGCACGATAAAGGTTGTAGGAGTCGACCTGGCTTGCCAGTGGCGCCTGCCAGCTTGCATAGATGCCCTGCCCGGTCAGGCGCGCCGTCAGATTTTGCGGCGCGCCAGGCCCGCTCGAGATGGCGATCACCTCGACCGGTGAGGTCTGGGCTGACAGCGACTCCTGGCCATTGGCCTGGCGCACGGCAGCCAAAGCGTATTTGTAGGTGCCGTCCAGACTGGTCGAGTCTATGTAGCTGACACCACTCGTTCGCCCCAGAGGCTCAAGGTTCGATTGGCCAGGGGTTTGGCGATAGATCTGATAGCTAGTGGCTTCATCGACAGACTGCCAGGCCAGCAGTACTCGGCCGGCCGGCTGCGCCTTAGCCGTGAAGCCCAAGGGGCCGGCGGGCGGAGGCAGTGTGCCTTGATAGACCTGGAATCGGTTCTGGGCCGCGACGCGGCTGGAGCTGTTCGCCAGATCGTCAAGTGCCTGAAAGCTGAAGCTCAAGAACTCAGGTGCACCCTGACCGGCATCGTTCGGCAACGTGAAGCTGACACGGTAGGTCTTGGGATCGATCTGGACGACATCGCCAATGGCGGTCGGCGTGCGCAGTGCACCCGAGAGCAGGTAGCGCACCTGCGGCGCGGCAGCCAACGCCTTGTCGAAAGTCAACTGCGCCAACAGCACGTTGCCGGTCTGGTACTTGATGGGTTGCGCCGGGGTGACGGCAATCGCAGCCAGCACAGGCCCCATGGTGTCGATCTTGAGCGTGGCGTCGCCGACGATCTCCGTGCCCCGATTGCCTGCCTCGTCTCGCCCCGAGAACAGCAGAGTCGCAACGCCAGACGGGGTGTTGGCGTCGATGACGAAGCTGCCTGTGTAGATCAGCGCCTCGCTGTGAGCAAGTTGGATCACGATTGGTGCGCTGCCGTTCGGGGCGAGGGCCACATAGGGATCGCCCTGCAAAGCCTCGCTGAAGGTAACGCGCAGATCGACTCGCCCCTGACCATAGCGGCCTGTGGCGACGTCCATCTTGCCCTGAGGGGTGAATGCAACGGCGTTGATCTTGGGCGGCGTGTTGTCAGCGACCGCCTGAGCGAGGTTCGACAGGAGGCTCAGCGTGCCAAGTTGGTTGATGGAGGCGACGCGGTAGAAGTAGATGCCATCTGTCGGTGGCACATCATCGAAGCTGGATCCCGCAACCGGTGTGCCGTTGACACGAGTGGCCTGGGCAACGTCTTCGAAGGGGCCGGCAGCGCGCAGGATCACATACCCGACAGCAGCGGCATCTTGCGATGGCTGCCAAGCCAGACGCACCTTGCCCTGGGCAAAGGCGCTTGTGGTCAGCGAGCCCGGCGCACGCGGCTTAGAGGTATCGAGTGTCACGAGCAGTTCCGCGCTAACCGGGCTACGATCACGCGAGTTGCGGACGATGGCCGTGATGCGGTTGGCGCCCTCGATTAGCGTCAGGCCGATCTCGAAGCGCTGGTTCTGTACGGGCACCCAGTCGGTCGCCTCGGCGCCATTGAGCAGCAGGCGTGCCTCAGTGCCGAACTGGGTCGTGCCCACCACGGTCACGCCAGCTCGATTGGTTTTTGTGGGCAGATTCGCTTGCAAGACCGGCGCTGGAGGCGGCGGCAAATCAACGCGAACCGGCACCGTCGCCGTCGAGGAGTTGCCGGGTCGGTCGACAACCATCAGCTCCAGTACATAGTCACCGTTTGGGACTGCCTCCGGATTGAGCGACAACTGATAGTTGCCGCCGCCCAAGCTCTCGACCGCTAGCGGTTGTCCCGCAAAGCGCGCACTGACGCTGGTCACACCGCTAGCGTCGCTGGCACTGAACCGCAGAGCTTTCGTCTGCTGCAAAGTCACGGCGCCCGCTATCACTACGCCGTCAATGGTGACAGACGTCACGTTCGGGCGCGTCACGTCCGGGGTCACGACGATCGATACCGTCTTGTCTGTGAAGCCCCCGACGCCGACTGCTCGCAACGTCACATTGAAGGTGCCCGCATCCTCGTATCGGATGTTCGGCGCGGCTACGCTGCTGGTGCGTCCATCACCGAAGTTCCAAAGATAGCTCGACGCCTGTCCGGTGCTGCGATTGTCGAACGTGACGGTGAGTGGAGCCTCGCCCGAGCCAACGCTCGGCGAGAAGTCAGCGGTCGGAGCTGGTACCACAAGGACATCGAGCGCATTCGACGGCGCCGAACTGTTGCCAGCCGCGTCGGTCGCGATCACGCGTGCGTACAGACGCTGCCCCGGCACGGCCGCACCATAGGTGTAGCTGGTGCTGCCGGAGGGAAGCAACTCGTTTACAAGAGGGCTCGTGAACTCCGGGTTCCCGGCGATCTGCACGCGGATCGAGCCAACCTCACCGCCTGGGTCGACGGCTGAGTAGCGCAGATCAATCGCATTGGCGCTGATCTGGGTCAATGATGAAACCTGTGCTGTTGGCGGCGTCTGATCGATCGTCGTTGGCGAGCTGAACGCTGACCAAGCCTCCCAGGTGCCGCCGTTGTTGACGCTGCCCCGGATTCGCACCAGATAGGTCTTGCCGGCCTCGTAGCCCGCAGACCAAGTAAACGAGTCGACATTGCCGAGCGTCTGGGCTGGCACAACGATGGCACCCGTGTCAGTCTGCACCTCAATTTGGTAGGTGTTCAGGTCAGGGATCCCCGACCAGCGCCAGACAGGCGCCGTACTCGTGTAACGGCCCATCGGTTCTGGGGCTGCTGCGGTAAGGCCGGAAATGTCGATGAAGTCGTAGGCCGCGGCCTTATCCATCACGTACTGCGTACCGGCCGAGTCAGGTGTAAACGAGATCGCTTGGCCGCCAGCTATGCTATTGACAGCATTGCAGCCGACCTGCACGTTCTCGCCGTTTCCGCCTTGGATGCCGATCGTTGCTTCGGTGCCTGTGCTTCGTGTGTCGCGCAGATAGCGGTATTGCAGCGATATCTGATTGCTGCCCTCGCTCAAAACTGCCTGGAAGGTGCCCATCGGCAGGTTTGAACCGTAGAAGTACTGATTGGTCCATTGAACGATCAGCTTGCGGTTCGGCGCCTCGCCAACGGTCTGATAGTGGATCTTTCCGGTCGGATTGTTCGGCGAGTCGGTTCGTAGATCATCCCAGAACACAAAGATCGTGTTGGGGTGGGAGCCACTCGGCAGACAGCTGTTGCTGTAGTCAGTCGACGCGCCGGTGAACTTCAACAGTCCGTTTGTGGAAACGTAGAACTGCGTACGCTCGACGCCGTAGTACTTGAACGTGAAGCCGATTGGGTACGGCCCGTTCGACGCGTCATCACCAAAGAGCTGGGTGTCTATCCCAGCCGCCGCGACATGAACAAAAAGTCCGCATAGCAAAGCAATGAGGATTTTCACAATGCGCGCGACAAAGGCTGCCATACGTCGGGTTCTCGATGCTGAAACTGGACTCGCTGACTCAAGCCCGCAACACGTTGCGAGACCTGCCGCGGGGCCACGATCTTGAAGAGCGCATCGGACTCATTGGTCGGATGCAATCGATGTGAAGTACCACTGCCCGGGTACATCGTTGAGGGTTAGCGGGCGGTGACGCCAGCCAACTAACCGGGCAAAACACCGGTCAGCCAACGAAGGGGACTAGCGTCGATGCGAACGCGGTGGGAACGCGGTGCTGAGCGCTCCGCCACCCGAAAAGGCCGACACTTGCCCCTGACGCTGCCAGCGCTCAACTGGCGAACCTAACCAAGGCGCAACGCGCCGACGCTCAAGCATTTGATCGCTCCCTGACTCATGCACCGCCTAAACAAAAGACTGCACGGCGGAAATGGTTTTTTGTCGCGGCGATGTTAGCGCGGTTCAGAGTTCCAAGACCACAAACTTCGCTGTGCTTCGGCCGGTGAATCTTGCCCGCTTCACGGAGCTGCATTCTGTTGTTGTGACAAGTAGGGCTGTGCGGGTCAGGTCTGCGTGCAACCTGGTTCTGCCGCTCGCCGTATGCCATGACTAGCGCGTCGAAAAGAGAGGGTCCCGAGACGGCTGCATAACTTCCCTGATGCGCGGCGCCTGGAGATCGGCTGCAATCCGGCATGGACAGCTTCTTCCTCATGGGCGCCAGGCCGCTGGTCCAAGACTCGCCGACGATGAAGTTGCACGAGCTGCTGGACTGGGCCGAGATCGCGCACAAGCTCAAGGGTCTGTACAAGCGTGAGGCCACGCACGGCGGCGGCCCTGAGCCGTACGCGCCGTTGTCCATGTTCAAGCTGATGCTGCTGGGGCAATGGCACGGACTGTCGGACACGCAGCTGGAGCACGCGCTCAAGGTACGACTGGACTTCATGGTGTTCACCGGCTTCGAGCCCGGTGACGGCAGCTTCCCCGACGCCACCACCATCTGCCGCTTCCGCAACCGGCTCGTGACGGCCAAGCTCGACCAGGTGCTGCTGCGCCGGGTCAATGTGCAGCTCGAAGGCCAGGGCCTGAAGGTCGCCGGCAGCCGCGGCGCGATCATCGATGCCACCATCATCGAGAGTGCGGCGCGGCCGAACCAGCATGTCGAAGTCGATGACGAGGGTCAGGCCGACGTGGTGGACAGTGCCGACGAGGAGCACGCTGGGTCAAGAAGGGCAATGAGGCCTTCTTCGGTTACCGCGGCTACAGCGCCGTGGACACCGAGGACGGCTATGTCGAACACGTCGAAGTGCACCCGGCCAACCAGTCCGAGGTGAACAAGCTGCCGGGCATCGTCGACGCGCTCATCGAGCAAGGCATCCAGCCTGAGGACGTGCTGGCGGACAAGCGTTATGCCAGCGCGGCCAACCGTGAGTACCTCCAGGCCAAGGGCATCGGTGACCTGATCCAGCTCAAGGGCAGCCGGGGCCATCCGGTGCATCCGTTGCAGACCCAGATAAACCGGGCCATCGCCAAGCTGCGCTACAAGGTCGAGCAAGGCTTCGGCACGATGAAGCGGCGCTTTCACCTGAGCCGGGCGAGGTACTTCGGGGTGGCCAAGACGCAGGCGCAGATGGCCTGGGCGGCGCTCGGCGTGAACCTGCTCAAGGCGATGAGGAAGCTGCAAAGCGGGCGGCTGCAGCCGTATGCAGGGAGTAGTCCGTCCTGAGGGGCCGAAGGCCCCTGGGAGAGGGCTCGAAAGGCGTCAAACCGGCCCGAAACCGGGTCTAGATTGCACATCTTGAATTCGCCGTCACTTCCGGCCGCGGACGCTCGTCGTGAGGTCAGTCGTGCAGCGGCCTCTTCCCTGAAGTCGAAGTTTGAGCGCGGCCTGGCCGCCATTGCGCCGCAGGCATCTCAAGGACCAGAGCAGACGTTGGCGCCCGCCGCGGCCTTGGCCGCATACCGGCAGATCGCGACAATTCACCTGCGCCTGCCGCCGACCAAGGCGGGCGTATCCCGGCGAGACACGGAGCGCGCCTAGAGACAGATCGAGAAGGTGACGTCTGTCTTATGCCTAAATGTGCTCGTGTTCGACACGACCACCGGCACAACGCTATTGTTGAACTGCGGCGCGGCGAATGGCTTACCAGTTGGTCAAGTCGGCGTCTTCGCCTTCGCCACCAGGGCGGCCGTCTTTGCCGAAGGAAAACAAATCGTACTCGCCATGCTCGCCCGGACTCCGGTACTGGTACTCATGTCCCCACGGGTCCTTGGGTACAGCCTTGGACAGATAGGGCCCTGACCACTTCGACTCGTCGGCGGGCTTGGTGTTGAGAGCCGCGAGTCCTTGTTCGGTAGCTGGGTATCGGCCGACATCCAAGCGGTACTGGTCGAGCGACTTCTCTAGCGCATCGATCTGCGCGCGGGCTGCCTTAACCTCGCTCTTGCCGATTTGGCCAAAAAACTTCGGGCCCACGTACCCCGCCAACAGCCCGATGATGACCATGACCACCAATAGTTCGAGAAGTGTGAAGCCTTTGTTGAGCCGAAGCCTTAGCATGTGGTATGAGAGCATGGGCCATTATGTGCCGGCGCGAACGGCCCGATTACGCAAACGAATCTTCGATGCCCCGCGGGATCCTCTGCTTGGCGCCCTGTTGGCGGCGGAAGAGGACGTGGTGGATAGAGACGGGCCTCGAGCATTGCGCTTGCCGTCCCCTCTGACAGAACCCGCCGTGCGGATTTCCCGCAACGGGCTCCCCAGGTTGCACACGCAGGAGTTTGTGTCAAACCGTCGCATGACGGATCGCACCCGGTTTCGGGAGCTCGAGCCAGGATCGGCTGTTGAGGTGTCAGACGCCAAGCCGCCAGGCGCCGGCGTCACAATGCAGACCTGAAGCGTCAAGTCCTCGCCGAATGCGCGGCGCTAGGCGCATCGACAGCGAAGTTCCGCGGGCCATGTCGTGGCGCCGCTTGGGCTGTAGAACATCTCAATGTCGCGCCCTCAGCCGCCGCCTCGGCATTGTTGAGGCACTGGCTGCAACTGAACCTCCGCGACCGTGACGAAACCAATCGTCTCGCCAGCAGGAGTCATGAACTCAACTTCATCAGCGCCTCAATGAATTTATCCAGCCGATGAAGCCCCGCCTCCGGTCCATCATCGTCCTTCCAGCCAGCCGCCGCGGGCGATTTGCTGTAGGCGACGGGCACGCCGTCTTCGTAATAGACCTCGTGGACCGCAAACCAAGTCTCCTCGTCCGACGGGATTTCGATGACACGACAGTTCCAGTGACTGGCCGGCGTCTGATTCGGCCTAGGAGTCGGTGCCTCGGGGCAGGCGTCTGCCCGCGCGGCGATGGCCTCCTGCTAGTCCTGAAGCCGTCTGCACAGGACGCCGTGCTCTGCTCAAAGGTGAAGGCGAAGTCGAACTCGACCAAGGGCAAGTTCGAACCTATCAAGAAGGCCATTGAAGGATGCGAAGCCGATCGGATCAGTCGGCTTGCAGGAACTGTCTCTTGGCTTCGCGAGCGCGCGATAACCGGCCCGACAGGGCTGGGGGCGGTCGGCCTCGTGTCTAACCCCCCCCGCGGTCGCTTAGGGCGTCTACGACTCTATTGCGCTATCTAAAACTTAATTGGCAAGGAATAGCAACGCAACGCTTTTCTCGAAGTCTGACAGTCTTTGTTTTCCACTGACAGTCTTTGTTTATACGATCAAAGGTCACGGGTGACTCCAACAAATAAAGTCCGTCGGAGAGGGCGTCTGTAAGTGCTTGATTCTTCAGCACTGACGAGCTGGCGCAAAGTCCGTCGGAAGCTGCAGGTTCGAAGCCCCTCGGACGGTGATGACAAACAAAGTCTGTCGGGGTGCACGCACGCGCTTCAAGGCAGCGACTTAGTCCTCGGACTGGTCAGGCAGCGCCGGCGGTGTCAAGTCGATGCGCCATTTGGCAACGGCCGCCTGACGCTGCTCTTCGTCGAGGTCGCCGAGGTGCGTGAGAAGCTCTTCCTGCCGAGGCTGACCGAAGACGAGACGGTAGAGCGCCAGCCCGCGCTTGAGTCGCTGCAAATGGATCTCGTCGCGGGATATACGTGAGGCTTGAAGAACAGACGGCCGCCCATAAATCGCAGCCCCATTCAAGAACAACTGGCCCTCTGGGGCAGCCGCAACGAAGGAGGAGCCATGGCTCTCTACTTGCTCGACAAGAACATTGTTGAGGACATCAAAAAGTCCCTGAAGGGCGTTCCGACGTCAGGCGTGGCCCTAGCGAGGGCAATCGACCGTAAAGGAAACATCGCAAGTCCTCTGCTCTCGATCATGGAGGGCAGCTCCCAACGCGGGCAAACGGGGGCGGAGCTGCATGACCAACTGATGGTTGAGTCTCAGGCCGTCGGCATGTTCTATCACCACGCCCGGACGGATGCAGAGTACCTGCAAGAGATGGGCACTTCAGCGGCGGCTGCGTTCGCACCGCACATGCGAGAGAAGTCCAGCGCGCTCGTGCCTCTCGCCATGGAGCTTCAACGCCTGCTTCCACAACAGCGCAACTATCTGGATGCTCGCAGCGAGCTACCAAAGATCGATGCACTGGCCGTAGAGCACGGTGTTCCCCTGGCTCACCCGCTTGTGACCGCCGCGGTCGCATGCCTCTATGGCAATGTGGCTGCAAGAGGTGTGCTGAAGCCGGCAGTCAATCCGACCTCAGAGGGCGCCTACAACGCAGTAGCCGACTTCCGCCTCATGATGGAGACAGCCTATATCCGTAACATGTGGAACGAAAGAGGTTCAAGGCAAAGCGTCCGGCTCCACTCCGCAGACAAGCATCTCAACACACTTTCGCGGCTGCTTGAGATCAAAGTGCAGACTGCCTTTTCATCAGAGGAAGCGGCCCGTGAGATCGTGAGCTTTGAGTCGACTATGAAGAAGGAACTCCTGCCGAGCTTGCGCGAGCGCGAAAAGGAGATGCAGCGCGCGCTGGACTACCTCAGAGCGTCGCGAGACGGCGAAAAGGCTGTCCTCGCCTAGCGGAACGCCCAAGCGGCTCCTACCAGTGGTGCTCAGTGTCGATGAAGTGTTGTCGGTGCTGGCCAAGCTGCAGGACGAGTATCAATTGCTGGCGCGCCTGCTGTACGGCACGGGGTTGCGCATCACCGAGGCCTTGTGCCTGCGAGTCAAGGACATCGACTTCGCGCAACGCGCAATCCATGTGCGCCAAAGCAAAGGCGGCAAGGACCGGGTAGTGATGCTGCCGCAAACTGCAGCAAGTTCTGCTGCATCGCGCAGAAACGCCAGCATCAAAAGTTCTTTGCCGCCACGGGCGCGCGCACGCGTTCCCCTGTGGCTCGCCGCTCCAAGGCCTCTCGCAGGCGAAAGGCCTTACCGGATCGCACAAGCCGGGTTCGTTTCGCCTTTGGCAGCCCCGCACATCACCACACGACGCACCTCATCGGCACGCATGTAGCCGGTGTGCGCGACCTCTGGGTCGGTGTGCTCGTTCAGCAGCCGGCTTGCTGGCGGGCTGAACGACGTGCGCACGTCGATCACCTCGAAGCCCAAGGCCTCGATGTACTTTTTCCGCTCCTTGCGGCCGGCTTTGAAATCCAGGACAGCCTGCATCACCCCCCCCCCGTCCGAACACCAGTCCTTGAACGCTGGCGCGCGCGTGTCGCTGCTCTCACCACGGCATGCCATGTAGTACAGATGCTCGAAATAGGGCACGAGCTCCCAGCTAAGCAGATCGTCCGATTCCGAAATCGCGATGTAGCGCAGGGTCTTGTTGATGGACGTCGACGGCGTGACGGCTTTGGCGGGCTTCAGGTTCGCTGCGGCGAGCAGGGGAATCTGGTTGGCCAGGAGGTAGACCTCCAGTTCCGATCCCGGCAGCTCATTGAGCTTGCGCGCCACGCCTTCCTGACGCTCCTTGCTCAGCACGTCAAACACCATGCGGCTGCCGAGACTCTCCGCCACGATCGCAAGCGGTACGGCGTGTGAGGCCGGTGCGTCCAGCCCGCACAAGTCCTCGACCTGCATCTCTTGTAGCGCAGGAGTCTTGACGGTGGCCTTCCTGATCAACGGCGTGAACACGTCGCTTCTTCCCGTCGCGTCGTTGACTGCCGCGCAGATGGCGCCGCGCACCGACATGCGCATCAGCTCGCCGATCGGGCCCATGTACAGCGCTGCATCCGTGAGACCGTAGGTCATGACGTTGTCCCGCAGCGCCGACGTCCCCGACCGCCGTGTGGCGCTCAGGTCCTCATAGCCTGAATAGGCCGGTGGCTGTGGCTGCTCATGACCAGAGCGAATCGCGTCGTCATAACCGACCAGGGGGTAGGAATAGGCGTTGTAGAAAGCATCGTCCCAGACCAGGCGGTACAGCGTCACCCGCCCCCTGGGAAAGCTGAACGTCGTTCGATCAAGGCACCCTATCCCCTGGCTCCACATCCGAGTGACGGGGCTGTCGCTGGCGTAGTAGTCGACGCGCTGCTCCACAACCGGTTGGAGGTCCACGCCCGCGACGGGATAGTCCGGCTCATCTTCCGTCTTCTTGGACTGAGCGCATCTGGGCTGCTTGTCTCCTTCGAACCCGACCGCTTTAGCCCCGTACGATCGCTGCAATGCGCGCAGAAGGTCTGTGCCGAACTGCGGCTGGCTGCCGTTCTGCGTCCAGCCGATGCCATGGACGAGGAGGATGCGCAGGTCCACTGAACCGTCGTCGCGCCGACCGATGCGATCCAGACCTAGAAATTCACCGCTGTTGATGCGTGCCGCACTTAGCGGGACCGGTTCGCTCAACGAACGTATCCGCAGGACGTGAGGCTGGCGCTCAGCCGCCAACGTCGACATCGTGACCAAGAGTGCGGCTGAGGCTGCCAGCAGATAGCGCATTTGAACCAAGGCTCTTCCGAGCAGGCAGGCGTAGTTTGAGAGCAAGAATAGCGACCGATGCTGCCGCGCTGCCCGAGGAGCCTCCGCAAGAATGATGAGGTCGCGACAGCAAGGAGCATCGATGATTCGCAGATCAAGCCGATGTCTGGGGGGCAAATGGTCGACGTCGATACTGTCTCGAAGAGGCGACGGCTGCTTGCGCTGCTGGGCCTGTTTCTTTCTGGCTGCCTGGACAAAACGGGCATGAGGCAAACGCCGCCAGAGGACGCGACGCAAACGGGGCTCCTCAAGGACGTTCCCAGCTTTCCGACACCTGTGCCGCTGCCGTCGACCTTTGCGGCGTTGTCACTGCAGTCGGCCGGCATCACCAGGACTGCGGGTGACAAGCTGACCTTGGGCGCGATCGACGAAGCCCTGAAACCTTGCCTCAACAGGGCGCAATACGGGGAGCGTCGCTACTTCTCCTTCCCCGGCGGCTACGCGATGCTCACCCAGTTCGAGCGCATCGAGAAAGACTGCAAGCCGTCGGTGGACCGCTGGTACAAAGGCGTCGACCCCAATGATTTTGACGGCACGTTCCTGACGTATCTGAGGATCATGTTCAAGGGCAATAGTCGGCGGTCGCGCTTCATGACGTTTGTGGTCACCGACCAGGACGTCTTCACCGCAAAAGAGGCGCCGAAGTTCGCCGAGTTCGCGGCGCTCTTTAAGAACGGCGTACTTGGCGCACTGCCGAACGTCTTGGCCATGCGATCCGCGACGCCAGGCATGCGCCTGTTCGTACTCGTCTATGAATTCGAGTTGCCCGCTGACGCGAAATCAGAGGAAGAAGGGAAATTGGTACCCCACGCTGATGTACAGATCCACCTGCTTGGCGCCTCCCTCTCGCCTCCTCTCAAACTCGCCTGAGGTTCGCCCATGCCAGTCCAATACAGCCAGGCCAAGAAGCGCCTCGGCATTCTGTGGTTCAGTGTTAGCGGATGCCTGACCGTGATCTTCGCTTTCATGACGATTGGGAAGGGAGGATTTCAATCCCACTCCACTGAGGCCTGGGGGTGGTTTATCCAGAGTCTCCTGCCCTCGCTCGGGTTGATGGTGGGCGTTCTCATCGCTGACGGGCAGGCCCAGAACAATGCTCAACGCCTGCAGGTGACATCCGACGTCAGCATGCTGTACGGCATCGCCATGGGATGCTCGTGTGTCTACCTTTTGTTGGTGACCGCAGTGCTGTTCTGGGAAGCCCCTGTTGGCGAGCGTTTAGCGGCTCTTCAGCAATCCACTGTCTTCCTCGGTCCGCTACAGGGTTTACTTGCTACGTTGCTGGGTTTCTTCTTCGTGCGCTCCAAGCCGCCCGGCCCGGCGCGGCGTCAGGGAACGTCTGGTCCTTGATCGTCTCTTTGTACCGCCCCGGGTTTCGAGGAGGCTCAACACTCTCAGAGGATTGAGCCATGAGCAAGTCGAACAAGTTCTCGCCCGAGGTGCGTGAGCGCGCGGTGAGGATGGTGCAGGAGCACCGAGGGGAATATCCGTCGCTGTGGGCGGCCATCGAGTCCATCGCGCCCAAGATTGGCTGCGTGCCGCAGACGCTGAACGAATGGGTCAAGCGAGCAGAGGTCGATGCGGGCGTGCGCGAGGGCGTGACGACCAGCGAAGCCCAGCGCGTAAAGGAACTCGAGCGCGAGGTGCGTGAGCTGCGCAAGGCCAACGAGATACTGAAGCTGGCCAGCGCGTTTTTCGCCCAGGCGGAGCTCGACCGCCGCATCAAGTCCTGAAGGCCTTCGTCGACCAGCATCGCCAACAGTTCGGGGTCGAGTCGATCTGTCGCGTCATGCAGATCGCCCCGTCGGAGTACTGGCGCCATGCTGCCCGTCAGCGCAACCCGGCGTTGTGCTCGCCTCGCGCGCAGCGCGACGCAAGCCTGGTGCCTCAGGTCCAGCGCGTGTGGCAGGCCAACATGCAGGTCTACGGTGCCGACAAGGTCTGGCGTCAGCTCAACCGCGAAGGCGTGGCGGTGGCTCGTTGCACCGCCGAGCGGTTGATGCGTCAGCAAGGCCTAAACGGCCTTGCCTCGACGCACGACGACGCGCGTGCGCTGCGGATGAATCTCTTGCAGCCACGCAGACAGCAAAGCCCGGCAGGGATAGCTCAGCGCCTTGATGGTCGCCGCGATGAACTGGCCGTGCTCAAGGTAGTGCTCGACAGCGCGTTGCTTCTCCGCCTACGAAAACTTCGCCGGCCGCGTGTAGCCGGCGCGCAGCTCGTGGCGCTGTTCTTACTCGTGGGACCAAGTCTTGAGCGCGTTCTTCGTCCACGTTGCTTCCGCAGTCAGATACCAGTAATCCCTGCGGGACCGAGTCGATCAAGGACTCAGCGCCATTGCAGCGGAAGCGTCGTTAGTATGGTCGGCAGGACTGAGCAGTAAGATACTGTTACAAGCAAAGCAGGGAGAACGATGTGCGAGTTCACGAAATCGTAGATCTGGGTGGAGCTGTGCGTAACAAGCGCGGCGGCGTTGGCCCATGGCTCGTCAGTTTGCTCGCGCAGGCAACTGAACGACGCGCGCTGGGCCGCCCTCAAACACTAGCCTGCATACCGAGCTGACCACGTTGAGGCTACCGGGTTTGCGCTGTGTCTAATACGGCCACATGGCTCTACTGCTGGGCTCGTCAACAGCGCGGCGATGCAGTGCTCGGACGAAGCGACGCGGTCAGCGGCGCTGCCAAGCCAGCGCTTGGCTGCCCCTCGCGGCATATGTGCCAAATAGGTAGCCTGCCTTCTCGCTCTGGCGCGAGCAAACCGACCAACTACCCAGCATGCACATCTCCCAACTCACGCTCGTCAACTACCGAAACTTCCCCGGTGCGAAGCTGACCTTCACCAAAGGCGTCAACACCATCATCGGCGAGAACGGATCTGGCAAGACCAACCTGTTTCGCGCGCTTCGTCTGCTGCTAGACGACTCGATGAGCAGATCCGCCTTTCGACTTGATGAGAGCGACTTCCACCGCGGGCTAGGCGACTGGAGAGGCCACTGGATCGTTATCAGCATAGAGTTTTGCGAGATCAGTGCAGATGAGGCAGTCCAGGCGCTGTTCCTCCACGGCACGGGTGTGCTGCCTGCCGTAGCAAGGGCAACCTATAACCTCATCTTCCGCCCGAAGAAAGACGTTCGTTTGAGGTTGGCTGCGCTCGACGACTTCGACAACGCAGCGCTTGACGCGCTTCGCAACGATATCCAGATCACTGACTACGAGACAGTGATCACTGGGCGAAGCACCGCCGACTTCTCCGACCCGGCGGTGTATCGCGAGATTGTTGGCGACTTCGACCTCTGCGTCTTTGGCGATGAAGTTGATGACCCTCGAGTCGGTTCTCGGCTGCCCAACTTCCTATCCATCGCCAACGAAGTGTCGTTTACATACGTCCAGGCGTTGAGGGACGTGGTGGCAGAGTTTCACAACAACCGCACCAACCCATTGCTTGCTCTACTCAAGAGCAAGAGCGGTGAGATCTCGGCAGCAGCTATGGCGCCCATCGTTGCGCAGGTGCAGCAACTCAATGACTCGATCGTCGCTCTGAACGACGTTCAGGACGTTCGATCAGACATTCGCGGAACGATCAAGGCAGCTGCCGGTGAGACCTACTCGCCGCACTCGCTGTCGATTCGGTCAGATCTTCCGGAGGAGGCTGACAAGCTCTTTCAATCGCTGAAGCTTTTCGTCGGTGAGTCCGCTGATGCCTACGAAGGCGCTATCCACGAACTGAGCCTCGGCGGTGCGAACTTGATCTTCCTGACGTTGAAGTTGCTTGAATTTCAGTACCAACGGGCAAATCAGTCGATCGCGAACTTCTTGGTGGTGGAGGAGCCCGAGGCGCACATTCACACGCACATTCAGAAAACTCTTTTCGATCGCATCACGTACGAAGACACGCAGATCATCTACTCGACGCATTCGCCACAGATTTCTGAGGTGAGCAACGTCAAGAGCATCAACGTCCTAGGACGTCGAGGCACGGCTTGCGAGGCTTACCAACCGGCGACTGGTCTCGACGACGAAACGGTCGGCACCGTGCAGCGGTATCTCGACGCCGTTCGGAGCAATCTTCTCTTTGCCAAAAGCGTGGTGCTGGTCGAAGGTGACGCAGAGGAGATCCTCGTACCGCTGCTGTTCAGGAAGGTCTTTGGCCTCAGCCTCGACGAGCTCGGGATCAGCCTGGTCAATGTCCGGAGCACCGGCTTCCAAAACGTTGCGGTGCTGTTCCACGAAAGCCGAATTCGCAAGCGTTGCGCCATCATCACCGACCGCGATGCAGCGATCCTCGACACCAATCCGGTTCCAGGGGAGCCCGCAAGACTCGCGGCCTTTAAGGCCAAGTGCGCAGCTTCAGACGCGAAGGGTGCCGCGCGACAGATCGCTCTGAACACATTTGTCGCAGGAAATCCGTGGCTATCGGCGAAATACGCGGCCCACACCTTTGAGGTCGACTTCGTCGAGGCGGGAAACGAAGCCCTCGTCGAAGCTCTTGTGACCCAGGTCTATGTCGACCCGCCAACCATCGCGGATGCGCATGCCGACATTTCATCAGGGGACAAGTCTCGGTACGGCCGGCGAGTGCTGACGATGGCCGCCAACCAGGGTAAAGGTTGGTTTGCCATCATGCTTGGTGCCAAGATCGAACACGACACGATCCTGCCTGCCTACATCGCCGAGGCGATCTTCTTTGCCCGGCCGGAGCTTTCCAAAGAGCTCTTCTCAAACATCTTCAGCTACCGATTGGCCAAGGCCCAAGAAGCTGGATCGATCACGCAAGCTGCACTTGACGCGGCTCGGATCGATATGCAGCTCTACCTCGACGGAGCGGTGCCCCTGGCAGACCTGAAGACTGCGATGCTCGCTGCGTTACCGGGCGATCAGGTGCATCGTCATCTCGCAAATGTGACTTGAATGGACGGCGCACAGCGATGTTCACTTGGACCGACCGCGAACTGAACCAGGAACAGGACGAAGCGGTTCGCTTCGAAGGCAGTCAGTTCCTCGTCGCCTGTCCAGGAAGCGGCAAGACGCGTACGCTGACCTACAAGATTGCGCATGAACTATCTCGCCTCACATCTGCGCGCCAATTCGTCGTAGCTATCACCTACACCAATCGAGCGGCCGATGAAATTCATGATCGGATCGAAGCGCTGGGAGTAGACACGACCCAGCTGTGGATCGGCACGATTCACGCTTTCTGCCTCGAGTGGATCCTGAAGCCATATGGCATCTATGAGCCCGACCTGGCAGGCGGATACGGCATCCTCGATCTGCATGAACGCGAGAAGTTGCTCGAGGAGCTCTGCGAACCCTACCGGGCACAGCGTGTCACGTTCTGGGACTGCGACTATTACGTCACAAGGGGAGGCTACTTCCTTGGCTGCAGCGACGCAGGGAAGCATCGCTACATTGAAGCGGTGCTTGCTCGCTACTTCCAGATCCTGTCAGAGCGCAAACTGATCGACTTCGAGATGATCCTGAAGTACGCCGATCAGCTTATCCAATCCCAGCCATCCATCAGTCAGCTTCTATCCAACTTGTTCCCAATCGTGCTGGTGGACGAGTATCAGGACACGAAGGAGATTCAGTACGAAATCCTGGCGTCGATACTGCGCGCCGGGGCGGGTGCCACAAGGCTCTTCATGGTCGGAGATCCCAACCAAGCCATCTTTGGATCCCTTGGAGGCTATGCGATTGACCTTGGCGAGCTGACCGCAAAGTCAGGCATCCCTATCGAGCCTCGGGCACTTTCGCGGAACTATCGCTCGTCCGAACGAATAGTTGAATTTTTCGAGAACTTCAACGTTCACGGCACGACGATCATCGCTGCTGGCAAGGACCGCGATTTTCCAAGCCAGATCACATACAACCGGCGCATTGACAAGGCCGACCTCGCTGACGACATCGTGCGACTGATCCGACGGAGCGTCGAAGAGCATGGGATCCGGCCTGACGAGATCTGTGTCGTTGCGCCGCAGTGGACGCACCTGTCTGCTATGACCCGAGCGTTGATCGTTCGGATGCCGGACTCTCAGTTCAATGGTCCAGGCATCGTGCCATTTGCTCGCGATATTGAGAACTTTTGGTACAAGGCCGCACGCTTGGCTCTGACGGAGCCCTCTCCACAGCTCTATGTGCGCCGCCTCCGGTGGGCGGGCGAAGTATTGGCGGGACTGAAGGAGGCTGGCATCGATGTCTCAGCCTTGAGCCGCAAACAATTGCTGCGCGAGTTCAACTTGATCCAGGTCGATGACGCTGACGGCTTGAACTACCTACAGGCATTCTTCGATGAAGTCTTTGCGCGGCTTGCTATTCCGTACTGTGCCTTTGATGGGCTGATGAGTGCGCACGACGACTTCTTCGACGCGTCGCGGGCCCGAATCCAACGACTGCGAAATGACGGCGTTGAAGGCATCGGGGAACTGGCTTTCTTCAAGCGTGCCTTCCAGCCTCGCGCAGGCATCACTGTGTCGACCATCCATGGCGTCAAGGGCGCGGAATTCGACGTCGTGATCGGATACGCCTTGCTGGAAGGGATGGTGCCGCATTTCAACGACGCTGACGGCGAATCCAGCGCTCGCAAGTTGCTGTATGTCGTTGGCTCCAGAGCTCGCAAGCATTTGTACCTTTTCTCCGAGGGCGGCCGGGCACGCGGCACTAGGGACGTCTATCGCCCGACAAGAGCTCTGATTGCATGTGAATTCGACTACGACCCCAGCTGATCGAAAGATGGCATGAAGCGCCGAGCCTTGTTTGAGCCGCTGCCAGGTCCAGCTGGTCGAAGGTCATTGATCAAGCCAGTAACAAAAGAAACTAGACCGAGCGATCGACAGAATGTCTGCTGACAAGATCACATACTGCCTTGAGCGGCTGACTGACTACCGCGACTTTGAACGGCTCTGCTCGGCGCTTCTGGCAGGTGCCGGCTACCCGGGGATCGATCCCTTGGGAGGAACAGGTGATGGTGGCCGCGACGCGGTCATGCGAACGCCTACAGACGGACTTGGCTTTGTCTTCGCGTACACGGTCAGAGAGGATTGGCGCACCAAGCTCAAGCGGGACTGCTCTCGCTTGCGGGCGATGCAACATCAGTTTGACGTCTTGGTCTTCGTGTGTACGGTGTCCCTGTCTGCAGCAGAGAAGGACTGGGCACAGTCGATGGTTGCAGACGAGTTCGGGTGGCGTCTCGACCTCTTCGATCTCGAGCGGCTGCGCGTCCGGCTGGTTGGTCCACAGCGCCACCTTGTCAGCCGACACCCCAGCATTTTTACGCCCAGCTTCTTTCCACAAAGAGGAGGTGAAGTTGTCCTGGAGTCGCGAGATCTCCTGATCATCGACCACGTCGACGACGATCACGCCTTGGCAACCTGGCTGGCCCGCCGGCTCACCCTTGCGGGCTTCTCAACGTGGTGCCGAGGAACTGCACCGCTTGTCGGGGAGAACGCCGATGCATCGATCCGACTACTACTTGAGACACGGGCACAGCAGTACATCCCAATACTCTCACCTGCTGGACTGTCTGACGAGCTGCTGAGAGAGCGCTGCGTCGTCGCCGGGAGCACGCTAGATCTAGTTACACCTTGCAGCGCCGGACTGGTCCGCGGCACTCGACTCCCCTCTCGGCTCAGCGATCTCACTACGGCCGAGTTCGGGGAGTCCTGGATGACGGGACTGCGCGGTGTTCTGGCCCGGCTGTCCACACGAGGCATAGAGCCTTCGCTGGATGCTGCGCGCGGCAGGAGCATCGCTCTGGGAGACTACCTGCCGGTGCGAGTGACAGTAGCGACGCCGGAGCCGGTATTCGCGAATGTGTTTCCGCTTGAGCTGCCCGATGTGATGTTCATCGTAGAGGTCCGAGCGGAACCCAGCGCTGAACAGCTCATTGAGTGGCGACAACTTTGGCCTTGCGCCAAGGTCACCTCCCATAGATTCGCGTCCTTCCTTCCTCCGCCAGATCACATCAAGCTCGACGGTCGCGGGCAGCTGCTGTGGAAGGAAGTGCCGGAGAAGGATGGCCGAAGGACCCGCGACATCGCCAAGGAGCTCGCACGACGCAGTCTGGAATGCGTCTGTGTCAGCAAGGGGTTGAGGTTTTGCGCCAACCGAAAGGTCTACTACTACCCGGAGCGGGAGCGTGGCGAGTGGGTTCAGCCAATCCGTCACATAGATGGCCGCAACACGACAGTGCAGCTCACCGGCGAGCGCACCAAAGGCTGGGGTGATCGAGCATCAACGTTCGCGTATCAACTGGCGCCACTGTTCTCAGTGCAAGCCGATTACGCAGGGAACTGGACTGTCGTGGTCAGCGTGTACATCCGCGTGACGACTCTGGAAGGTGCGCTGTTCGAGGGGAAAGAAATTGGGCGCCGACGCAAGGTGGTCAGTAAAGGATGGTGGAACAACAAATGGCTACCTCGCCTTCTAGGAATCGTGCAGGGACTTGAAACCGAAGTGGGCTGTGTGCGGTTCGGAGAGGGCAGCTCAGCGGTGATCATGCAGACGGCACCTCTGATGTGGGAATGCCCCGTTGGACTCGACATCGTTGCACTCAGCGGTGGCTATGACCTTGGCGAAGAGCTTGCTGAGTACCGATCACGGGACGACGAAGGGGACGAGACGACTAGCGACGTATCCACGGTCGAGGAAGGTAACTAAGCATGAGCGACTCGTTCCACTACATCGGTGAGCCGTTACTGGAATTCGGAGACGGACAGACCGCGGAGGATCCGCATGACGGCCTGGCGCTCTTTGGACCGGCCGAGAAGCGCACCCAGATGCCTGACTACGTCGTGATTGGTTCTGAGCGGGGCCTGGCGCTCTGGAGGAGCTGGTGTGAAGCGCTGAATTCGCCAGCCTCATGCGTCGACGTTCTGAAGCATCGAGCTTGGCCACCCTACCCAGGGTATGAAGTGGCCTTCGGCGCAAGATGGCGAAGCCCGATCCGTGAACTCTCGGTCGATGCAGCCGAGTTGTCGACCGCGTCGCGGAAGGCCGACAGGCATGAGCGTGCCTACGCAGTTGCCAATCTGTACCTTGCGCCGCTCGAACGTATTGCCAAGCTCGATTCCAGACCGGCGCTTGCGGTGTGCGTTGTTCCAGACGAGGTCTACGAAAATTGCCGCCCCAAGTCATTCGTACCGATGAGCAAGCGGAGTGATGCCGACAGGCCCAAGGAGGATATCGGCATGGTCAAGGCCATGTTGAAGTCCCGCAGCATTGGGCAGGCAGGCTTGTTCGACTTCACCGACGAAGCCCAAGCACTGATGAGCGAAGTCGATGACCTTCAGGCTGCGCTCGGGCATTCACCAGACTTTCGGCGCCAACTCAAGGCCCGCATGATGGCGCACGAGTTGCCGGTTCAGATCATCAAGGAGTCGACGCTCGCCATCACGTCACAAGTTCGTATGGGCGAAAAGGGAACCAACCCATTGTCTGACAGACTTTGGAACTTCGGGACTGCGGCCTACTACAAGTGTGGAGCCAAGCCGTGGAAGACACCTTGGGCTCGAGAAGGCGTCTGCTACGTCGGTATTGCGTACAAGCTGACCGAAGACGGTCGCCAAGCATGCTGCGCAGCCCAGATGTTCCTGGACAGTGGTGACGGCTTGGTCTTCGTGGGCGAGTTCGGCCCTTGGTACTCGAGGGAGCGTGGCGAGTTCCACCTGCCGCCCGAGAAGGCGGAAGCGTTGCTGCGAGGCGTGATTGCGACCTACCAGGAGCAAGATGGGCGCCCGCTGAAGGAAGTCTTTATTCATGCCCGCTCTGGAATTGACGCGGATGAGTTCGCAGGCTTCCAAAGGGCCTGTCCAGAGGGCGTGAGCCTAGTCGCCATCCGCGTCCGCATGGATCATCGGGGGGGGATGCGGCTATACCGGTTTGATGATCACCCTGATGTCAGCAAGCGGGGCCAGCATCCGGTGCAGCGAGGCGTCTTCTGGCAGCGTAGCCGGCGCTTCGGGTTGCTGTTCACGAACGGTTTCAAGTCCAGACTTGGCACCTACGACGGTTTTGAGGTCCCGGTGCCGTTGACGATCACGATCCAGCACGGTGAGGCGGATTTGCTGCAGGTCGCTCGCGATGTGCTTGGTCTAACCAAGTTGAACTACAACGCATGCCAACTCGGCGAGGGGCAACCGATCACCGTGAAGTACTCTGAGCGGGTGGGCGAAATTTTGTTGGCGAACCCTGGCCTTCCGCCTAACAAGTGGAAGCCCAACTTCAAGTACTACGCATGACTCGGCCCATGACGCACATGACGGCTGAATATCCGATCGAGGCGCTGACAGGGTCAATCTGTTGACGCTCGCCGAAAACTGACCCTCGCCGGCATTCACACCTTTGATCTTCATGACGTGAGCCGACGCAATCATGGTGCTGGTCGAACTATTACGCTCAGACAGTCCAACTGGTGGGTCAATTTGGATCGGCGCCACGTGTCAACCGTTCCATTGCTCAATCGCAGAATCCAGCTTCCTCACGAAGTTGCAGAGTCCGGGATGACGCTCGAAGCAGGTCGCGATGACCGAGTCGGACAAGCGTGAGAATCTTAAGGCAAATTGAACCTTACTTCCTCCAACCGCGACGCGGCCCGCCGACACCTGCAGGAATCCCCGTGGCATCACTTCTGCCACGTAGCACTCCATCGTGTAGCCATCGGTGATGTGGATCGGGTCCATTCCAGTTCCAGCCAATTCAGTTGACACCCTGAGTTTCGTGCGCCCAAGGGTGTTCGACGCGATTAGTGATCCGAAATCATCGATAGCGAAGTCGTTGTCGCAGTCGATGCAGATGGCAGCGTTCCGGTTCAAGCGCAGTAACTGAATCAAGTCTTCGGGTTGCTGCTCAGTACCGTCGCCCACCTGCTCAAGAAGAGCCGCATCGTCGCCATTGAATGATGATGAACTGGGTGACGTGAGCCCTGAGAAATGAACGAGGCAGCTACCATCAAAAAACGCGTAGGAGAAGTGCACGTTCTCAATCAACGGGGACTTGTGCGGCGCCCGCTGCGAGCGCCAAGCGCGCAGAAATGCGTTGATGTAGATTCGATCAGAGGGGCCTTCCACCCAGACAACCCCGTTGGATTGGCACAAATCGCTTGCAACGCATCCGAGCTGATCGAGTATTGCGGTGATGTCTGGTTCGCGGACAATGTGGCCTCCCAACAGGTGAAAGACAGCAACATCTCTCCCCCAAGCCCTGTGATTCAAAAACGAAGGAGAGTGTGTCGCGATGATCAGCTGCAGACGCTTTCTTGAGCTCAGAACGGCCAACTCTGCGATCAGTGCGCGTTGCAAAAGGGGGTGGAGATGCCTCTCGGGCTCATCGATCACGCAAACGGAGTCGTCCTTGCAGCTTTCAACCCATGAAAGCAAATCAACAATCTGCTTCCAACCAGAGGGCAGATACTCGGGCAACACTCTACTGCTTTGAGAGAGGTCATCGCCATGGTGCTGATGCAATTCCCCGTTTGCTTCCGATAGGTCTCCCGCCTTTGCTGCAAACTTGAACCCGGCTTCTTGGTGCGGCCTCTCATTCTTCGGGAACAAATGCTGAAACCTTGGCAATATCGACAAGTAGTCTTTCAGCTCAAGTGCTGATCTCTTTGTGCGAGGCCATGATGCTCCTTCCCTGGCGAGCATTGAGAGCGGCGGTATGAAGGGCTGGAGATGCTGCTCACCAATGGGATCCATGACCGGGAGAGTCGATACCGCTGTAATGGGCCCCGGCGTGCGGACGGCGGAGGGTAGCTCAACGGCCATCTGCGTATGTTGCCAATCCCATTCCCAAGTCTGCTCCTCGTCTTGGGCTGGACCAGTCTGATGAAAGAGCGCCCAGACCGATGCACCATCGGCGAATCTCATCCGGAAACCGGACACGGTATCAGCCAGGATATTTTCTCGCCGCAGTCTGGCCAGAAGTTCTGGCTCAAAGATGCTGCGAACAGCATCCAAGACAGTTGTCTTCCCGCAGCCATTTGGCCCGGCGAAAACGTTGATGCTCTGGAGCTGTAGGTCTCGTGACCGGCTAAAGGGCGGCGGTAAGTCGTGTTGCGATACTCTTGCGAGGCCTCGCAGAGAGAGGCACTGCAACTGAGAGATGTGCTTTGGGCTCATAAGCGGAAGAACTGCTCCCTATCGACTCGTTGCGAATCCGTCGCTATCACCGAGTACCGCCAGAGGAAGCCCGAGCTGGGCTGCTATCGAGCGCCGATACTGCATCGCTGCTTGGTCGCATCGATTTGGCGGCGCTTACCAAGTACGCACGGAGATCCGGCGATAGGCGATGACGTTGGTATTGCTCAGCCGCGAGGAGAACAGTAGGGACTCCAGCCAGCCCTGACGTTTCGAGCGCCCGCTGGATAGCAGGCATAGCGAGCTTGGGGGTGGCGAAGAGAGACGGGGACGGCATCTCTGCGCCCCACCGCTGGCGAACCCACTTCTCGACGGCGGCTCCAACTGGCTTCTTGAAACGGGACTTCAATGCGACCTGTGAGAAGCGAAGGGTGGCCTCGAACAGTTCCTCCGGCGTCAGTGTCGCGTTCACCATCACGTTCCTAACCTGCGTCGCTGCAAAGTCCGGGAGCTCGGTAGCGTCGGGAATCGTGTGCGTGCCAAGCATCGCATCCAGTAGCCGTTCCGCCTCCAAGAGGCGAAGACTTTTGGGGAGCTCCGTACGCAGAGTCGCGATGCGGTCGGCGTGACCACAACACGCAGCCACTATGCAAAAGCCAAGGATGGAATGCTGCGTGCTTTCAATGATGAACGTTGAAGCCAGTTGAGCCTCCTGAGCAGCGGGAGCAACCCCGTAGACCGGATGAGCAACTGAACTCTGCGCCATCGCATCTCGATGGCTCTCCCAGTACACAAGGTGATCTATCCAAGGTCTGAATAGCGCAACGAACTCGTTGACGGATTGGGAACCGATAGCGGATTCGACAAGCCGTTCGATGACCATTAGTTCCATGTTCGGAATCTGGCGTCCACGCAGTCGGCCCCGAAGCCTTTCGAGAGCGGCAGTCGGCGGCATCCTCTGACTCTCAACGACAGCGAAGAGGTACCAAGTCACGTCGAGCGAAGCAAGCTCCTTCTCCCGAATCTGCTCGGGCGGACTCTGGTTGCTACACATGCCCGGCACCAAGGTCGCAAAGTCTTCCCCGGCCATGGAACCTGGGTCTTCACCAGTGGCCTGCAGAAACAGCCAGAGCACACCGTGACGGGCGACTCGACTGAGATAGACACTTCCCAGAGCATCCTGGCCGTCAATGCTAGGAAGTGCATCGATGACGCCCTCGTATAGCTCGATCGCCCGGTGCTGCTCGCCGCCCTTGTAGTAGGCCAGGGCCATATCTGCACGAAGCCCGATGGCGAGGCGGCGGCTCGCATCGCTGGGCAAGGTCTGAGCATCATCGTAGGCGCGTTCGAACCAAATCGCGGCACCCGCCCAGTCGCCTTGCTCAGCGGCTCCTATGCCTGTCTCTCGCAGAAGGAAGGCGCGCTCCAACGGGTCAAAGTTTCCTAGCTGCGTCGACAGGTCATGGACTACGGCCAACATGTCGGCGTGCCGTCGTTGCCTGAAATGAATTTTCGCGCGTGCCCTAGCCAAGTCGAAGTGCTGGCCGAACTCGCTTTCAGCTGCTCGCAGCGTCGCCAGCGCACGATCGGAGTCGTTGGCATACTCATCAAGCATCACACTTGACACAACGCGAAGCGCGATCGCCAGGGCTTGCTCGCCCCAGTCGTTGGCGATCGCGGACATTTGCAAGTACTCGCCAGCGGCCCGTTGCCCATTGATAGTCTCGCGCCTAACTTCAGCCAGCCAAGGTCCGTTCACGACAGTCGTCATGGCGCCGCGTGTAGCTAGCGCAAAGCTGAGGTACTCACGTCGCTCCTCCGCTGGCAAGGAGTTCAAGGCCAAGAACAAATCCAGCTGCTGGGATATGTGCTGAACATTGGATGCGTTGAAGAGAAAGAGAAGTCCTAACGTCGTTGGGCGGCTGCCCTCGTACAGCGGCGCGCCCCGTTCAGCCCGCGTTGCGATCTCCTGAAGCTCAGGGTCCTCATTGAAAAGGGTTCTCAAGCGCCGTAGAAGCTGAAGCCATCCTGGAAGTGCATCAGCCAACTTCGACGCCAGAAGTGCTTTGCTCAGGGCCATGGTCTCAAACCGGCGCGCCTGCTCAACGTCAGTTTCATTCGCAGTCTCACGAGATAGCGACTCCCACACGGTAGAAGCCCGAGCGTCACTGATCGCGACCACCAGCAGGAATTGAGCTAGCCGAAGAACGCGTGCGACGTCGGCCCGTCCAGTCGAAATCGCCCTGCCTGTGGATGCAGCGCGAAGGTTGGGCAGCCAGAGGGCCAGGGGGCGATGCTTCTGGTCCGACTCGGTAACTACCGCAAGGGCCAGCTGAAGAAGAATTTCATCAAGCTCCCCGCTTACCGCATGCAAGAACAGCTCGTCGCCGACGTCCACACGGAGCCCATCCGAGAAGAGAAACGCCGCCGCGGCTCTATGAACAGCGAGTTGCTCAGTACGGGCAAGGACATTGAAACCAGAATTCGCAGCCAGCGGCGATACGCGCAGGAGGTCTCTTCCGGCTGAGTCAATCCACGGTCCAACGAGCGTATCGAGCGCCTCGCCTGGAGACCTGATCTCAGGGCTGATACCGCCGATTGCGAGTGCTAGTTGCCGTTGGAATCGACCAAGCAGTAGGCTAGTCCTGTAGAGAAGGTTTCGCGGGGCCTCCTCAAGCGATTCAACGAGGCGTCGTCGCACCGACATCCGTTCGCTTTCAATGTCGTCAACAAGCGCGTCAGCGGACGAGAAGTTAGAGAGCTCGCTGGCTGGCCAAGCTCGGCGCCGTAGGCCCACTAGCGCTGCGCGAACTAGCTGTGGATGGCCTTGCCCACCACGAATGAACACAGCTTGTGTCCACGCCCCTGGCTCGCCGCCGTAGTTCTGCACTAGGCGGGCAACCTCGGACTCATTGAGTGCTGGCACCGTGTAGCAGGCAGCCTCGCCACAGCCAATGCTGTCGAGCACACCACCCGCCACCGGCCTGTAGCACGTCGCAAGACACACGGCATCTCGCCTGCGCAGCGCGTCGACGAGCCGACCGAACGCGGAAGCAACCCGCCGGCTGCTATCAAGCTGGTTGATGTCCTCGACGAGGATGCCGCTCAACGCTACAGAAGCAGCTTCTCCAACAGCGGCAGCGAGCCTGATCTCACACTCATCGTCTGACAGATCCCGCAGGTCGAGCATCATCCATTCGCCTGGGCGACTTCGAGCCACCAGCCTGGCCACGACGCTTTTGCCCATCCCCGTCCCTGCATTCAAGAATGCAAGCGGGAACCGCGACAGTGCCTGAAGGACATCCTGCACCACGTGCTGCCTAGGCAGCACGTCCGTTGGCATCGGGACTGCATTGACGCTCTCAAGGAGCCTGCGCGAAACAACTGGCGCGGAGCCTCCGCCTGAGCTCGAAAAGACGTTGCGAACAAGGTCTTCAAGCAAGCTCTTAGGAACTGCCGTCCGGGCTCTTTCCTCGCAGAGCCTCAAAAGCGCTGCGGCGTCCAGCCAACGAGCATGCGCTTCGCTTCTAAGCGATGCATCAAGGACCTCGCCAACGACCATGGCAGGAAGACCCTCAACGTCGCGTGGCGTGAGCCGCAGGCGATCGCTCCCGTAGACGACCAGCGCATCGGCGAGCTCCCGCTTGACTCCGTCCAGCGCTGCAAATCCGCAGTCCCAGAACACACGTTGAAGCAGATCGCGGCGAAGCGCGTCGTCGTCACGCGCTTGAATGAACGTGCGAACTTCGTCAGTGATTTCGGCCCGCAAAATTGCCGCTCGCAACGGAGCTACATCGGCGCCGCTGGCGGCCTTGCGCCAGTACTCAAGGACTGGTTGAGCAGCGGCGCGATCCTCCAGGCTCTTCTCTAGGCCGATTTCCGACGTAGACAGGAAACGCAGAGTCACTTTCGCACGCGGGTTCCTCTTCACTAGGTCGACGAAGCTTGCCAACGCTTGGCGGACATCCTCGGAGTTGATGGTTACCCGCCCCGACCCGCTTGTATCCTTGACCTGGACGCCTTCGAGTGCGTCCCTGGTGACGAGGGCGAAATCCTCAGCCACCTCGAGATACAACCGCTCCTCGGAATGCAGCCTTAGCCACGCGAGCGCGCTGACGTATAGCTGGTATGCGTAGCCCCTGAGAGAGTCAACCGCCTGTCTTCTATGATCACCAGATGGTTCAACGAGGCGAGGGCCAGAGGAGAAATGGTCGGTCATTCGCAGAGAATATCGCTGAACAGCAGACGTTTACTGTGGGTCGACGGGGACTGCCGGCCTGACTGTCTGGACGACTGCTTCACCGCCGATGGCTGGTCTGCTGATCACCGAGCGGCAGCCTACTGGTGTCCTCACCCAGGACTTCATTCGATTGGCTGGCGGCAAAGCGGAGGACACCTTACGACGACACTGGCGCGCCAAAGCGACCCGCGCTAAATCTGCCAACACCGCGCCGCAATGGACGCGCCACGCGCCGCCTCGAAGGCGGTGCCAAGCTGACCACGGTGCGCGACAACCTGTGGCACACCCCGTTGGCCACGACCTCGATGTACCTGAACACCGACAATGTCCGACGGGCCAAGCAGGTGTTTGATCGGTTTGCTGCCCCGCGTTCGTAGCCTACCTTCCTGTCGCCCACACCCACCGCACCACCCATGCCGCCAATCACCTGCGAGACCTGCCGTCAGCCCGCGTCTGCCCACGATGTCGTGAACTACGGGGCGATGGAGGGTGGCTACCGGCAGCTCTGCGGCCGATGCTTCAACGAGGCCGCCGCCAGTCGCCTCTGTCTGCAAGGGTTCGAGCACGTGGCCTTCGAACCTGTGCGCATGGTCGACGGGCGTGGCATTGAGCACGAGTTCCGGTTTCGAACCCGGCTGTTCGGGCCCGGCGTAGCGATCGACGCGTTTGAGCTGCGAGATAGCAGCCCAGCCGGGTATCAGTTTCAGGTGATCGGCGAGCCAGACGATGACCCTTTGGAGTTACTGGGCAAGTTGATTGGCAAGATGCGCCGGGCCTTGGCTCTCACACATCTGGATGACGCCGACCACGGGCCGCAGGTGAATGATCGCCTAAGGCAACGCTGATTAAGTCTCCAGGTGCGTCTGAGCCGCGTTGCGAATCAAGGACTTGCGAGCGCCATGCCCGAATTTCGGGTACTTGTTCAGCGTTGCCCTAATCCTGCGTGGCACCATCGGTAGTGATCCCGACGACGATCAGCGTGTGCCGATGGTCGTCATCGATGGTCGGGAGATATCCTGGGACGAACTCGGCCGTATGGTGTCGGCTTTCGAGGGCTGGCAGTTCAAACTGGAGTTTCGCGACCTGAGCGAAGAGATCTGACGAGGCCGAACAAGGGGTGCCACAGCGTGCCGCCCTCATAGGCCCAGTCAGCATCCCGAAGGCCCTGCCGTCGAAGCCGCCCGAACTTACTGGCCTGACGACGGGCGATCTCTTCTGAATGGAGTGCGCATGCAACTCGATCTGAGCAGCGCGGACAGCCTCTTCGCCTGGTGGCGAGTCTGGCCGGAACGGCACGACAGCTACCTGGACTACAAGCTCAGCGTGAGTCCGGAGTTCGCGCCGGCCATTCATGCGGCGCGGCGACAGATCGCGGCGAGCTCCGGGTTACTGGCGTTGCGGGAGCGCTCGGTCGAGCACGGTACAGCCAGGCAGCACGTGCCGCGCGGTAGGACGGCCAGATGCCGGCCCATGAGCTGAGGTTTCGCGAGTTTGCGATGGCCTGAGCGCGTTGCGCCGAGGGCGAGATGCCAACAGGGCAGTTGCCGTAGGTCTGATTGACGACGCGGTATTGGGCTTGACGACGTGTGCTGTCGAGCCCATTTTAAGGGGGCGTCGCATGGTCCGGCGTATGTGGCCGGACCATGGCATCTTTGCAGGGACTGGCGAGGACCGTGTTCAGACTTCAGGGTCTGCTGCCGCCATGGCGCGCGGCTTGCGCGATGCGGCCGACTTGGCAACTGCGCGCTTCTTGACTATGGCCTTGGGGAGCGGCGTTGTCTTCGGCTTGGCGCGGGTCTTTGTTGCTTTGGTCTTCGCGGGCGTAGCGCTTGCGGTGTTGCTGATCAGGAAGTCCTCCAGCGCCTTGCCGGCAGCCAGGGCCTGACGGATCCACTCGGGGCGTTTTCCCATGCCGCCCCAGGTGTTGCCGGTGCCGTCGGCGTACTTGGGCGGCTTTGCGGCTTTGGCGGGTTCGGTGCCGGCCCTTGTGCGGCCCGGCTTGGGAACACCCACTGACCCGAACAATTGCTCTGCAGTCAAGCCGTACTTGGCGATGTCTTTACGGATGCGCGTGACGACTTCTGATTGGATGTTCGCCGCTTCCTTTTGCAGGCGTTCGATCTGGGACAGGATGCTCGAGAGAGACTTGGTCATTCAATGGGCTCCGGATTCGTGATCACGTGTATTGCGCCTCGGCGCAGTCATAGGGCGAGACAATACCTCAAGGTCGACCGAATCGGTCGGTATTGCCGAGTTACGCAATCCTGCTCAGAAGGCTACCGGTCTGAACTAAGACGTAGACCGAGAAATGCGGTCGCGAGTCCGTGCCAAGTGGCGGTTTAGATGTTCTTCGTACTCCGCGGCGGATTGGAAGAGCATTTGAATCTGCTTGATGGTGGTTTGGATGTAAACGAGATCGCCGACATCAAGGACATCGCGCTCTGCCGTTATCCGGGTGTGGAGCTGCTCCATCACTGACTGTGCAGCACTGAGGGTCTCGATCACTTGCATGGGGGTCTTGGTCATGATTCACTCCGGTGATCGTCGAAAAGCTGGGAAACCAACCGACATTTCAGGAGGCGGACATGCCATCACAGCGCAAGCGCAGGTCGACCATCGCCAAGCAACGCATCACGCAACGTAGCAAGCCCTTCGACCAAGAGCTTCTTTCGTGGGACGAGATGAGGCCGGTTGGTCGGGAGTTTGGCAGTCCTGACTTCGAGCGGCTGATGGCTGAAGACGCACGCGCTGGTGTCGGAGTATTCGATCCGGCCTTGAAGTTGCTGTTTCCGAAGACCCGGCGCGCCGGCGTGCTGGCAACTGGTGACAACGACACCAAGAGTCCGCCCAGGCAGGATCGGCAGAAGAACGCGCATGGAGACTGAGCCAGTCAATTCGCCCGCAGCCCCTGCAGGAGTCTAGGGTCACTCACTCCGGCTGGCCGCGCCTACGCTCGGAGCGAGACGCCGCAGCGCGGAAGCACGAAGCCAGGGCAGCCCACGGCGCCTACCACATTGCCCAACCCGTCCTGAAGCTAGCTTGAAAACTACGGCGGGCGGAGGCCACAACCGTCGTTTGGGGCGCCCTAGTTTTCATCGGTCCATGATAGGGATGGCGCACTCGACATGCCAGCGGGCCATCGGTGCCTGCTGCCCTTGACGCCGGGTGAAAAGGTCCACGCCGCCCCCTAATCAGCCGACGCTGCTTGCATTTATGCATAATTGATGCATGCCGGTCGAGCAAGCAAGCATCACCATCGCGCGCGCCGCCGAACAGGCCAGGCGTATAGGGCTCGGTCAGTCCTCAATAGCTGAAGCGCTGGGAGCAAGCCAGTCACAAGTGAGCCGGGTTCTCTCCGGTCGCACATCAGCACGATCGAGGCTCGCCAGGGACATATGCACTTATGTACTTGGAGCCACATCCAGGGACGCGCGCGCCGCCGTTCAAGCGAACGAAGACTTGCAAGACGCGCTCGCGGAGGTCTGGGACGGAACGCCAGCTCATGCACGTGCGCTCGCCGTCGTTATCCGCAGCCTGGCCTTGCTGACGCCTTCCAGGAACGAAGAGGAACAGACGCCATGAACCTTTCCTTCCCTGAACCGCAACCGGATGAGCTTCTCGACGGTTGGCTCGGTCGATGCAGCGTTATGCATAGCTGCACAAGCATTGCCAACTTGATTGCCGGCCTGCGCATGGTGACGGGCCTTCCGGTGCCTGCGACAGTTCTGGACGTGATCGCCGCGAGCCTAGGCCTAACGCCGCAGGAGGTGTTGTTTCGCCATACGACGCTCCCAGCGCAGCGGGCTTTCTCAGCCCGGGCTGTGGGCATCGAGAAACAATCCACCGAGAAGCTGTCGTCCTCTGGCGTCACACGTCGATCTGATGTCGAAGCGCTGGCGTGCCCTCATTGCGCTCAAGAGGACGCGGCGCGCGGTGGACTAAGCTACTGGCGCCGCATGCACCATTTGCCCGGCGTGGACTGGTGCCCCGTCCATCAAGAAGCGTTGGTGAGGTTTACACCCACCGCATTCGAGAAGCGTCCATCCGACGTGCTCGCGCAGACGGCCGGCGAAAGGTGTGCAGTGCCTGCGGCTATCGACGGTTCGAGCGCGTTGGGTAGATACGCCGAGCTGATGGTCCGCTGGCTCCAGCGAAGCTCGGTGTACAGCTGCACTGCGCTCAACCGAGTCGTGTACGAAGGTTGTCGGGCAATGGGGCTGCGATGCTCTCAGGTTGGGAAGCGCCTTCTTGTCAGCGATTTGGTCAAACAACGCCTTCCCACCGAGTGGCTGGCGCTCTACTGGCCAGACGTTCTGTCCAAAGCTCCTGCGGCTTACCTTCCGCGCCTAGATGGGCCGAGCAGAGACAAGCACGTAGGGTATCCAGGAGCGACATGTGCGCTGGTGCTGGCTGCTCTATTCGAGTCCGTCGACGACATTCAGCGCCAGCTGGAAGTGGCCGACGCTCAAGTCCGGGCCGACCATGCGCGCCACACCGACACGGCGCTCTTTGCGGCCCGACAGGACTTTGTCAGGGGATCAAGCCTGGCCGCGGCATGCAACGCCCACGGAGTTGCCGTCGAACAACTTGAGCGCTGGCTGCGCGATGCGGCCAAGCTTTGGACATCGACTACAGATCCACTTCCCAAAGCGATGGCGACTCAACCAGGTGCGAGTCTCCAAGCAGCATGAGCCGCAAAACTTTCATCGTCAGCGGCCAACACTCCGGCTCCCGCAGGACCTTCCTCAATCCTGGGGCGCTGATCGCCCAATCTGACGCGCGCAGAGATGCTCCGAGCGCGAAGGATTTCGAAGCGGAGAAAGCCGCGCCGAGGCCTCGGGCGTAGCGCTCGTCGGCGCGCCGCTGGCGAAGTACCGCGCCATTTCCGGATCGTGCACCGCTGAACCGTTGCGACTGCTGCTGCAACCAGACACGGTCATTGCGATACAGCCATGCGAACGCCGCAGGCTCCGCTCGACGGGCTGCCGCACGCCCCAGCATGGCAGCGGCGGCCGCCACTTCCAGCCAGGCGCGACGCGCTTGCGCGCGAGCTGCCTCATGGCGAACCTCGTGCCAACGCACTTGCAGTCCCGGAACGCTTCTGAGGATTCTGGTCACGGTCACCTCGGCCACTCCAATCTGCCGAGCTACATCTGCCTTGGCCCGACCGTCGGAGAGCATCGCAATGGCCGACAGCCAGTGAGCCTCAACCAACTTCTTGGGCCGCCTGGCCGGCTGAAGCCCGGCCTTTGCAGACCAAGCAGCAACAGTTGTTGGGTGAACATCCAGCCGATGGGCAACTGAGGTCAGCGATTCCTTTCCGTCCAGCAATGCCAGGACCGCTGCTGCCGCCCGGTCATCCTCATCGGCAAACGAGACCGCCTGCGTCGAACTCGTCTTGCCGACGATAGGCGCGGGGTTGTCATAGGCCTCAACAAACTCATCGAGGCAGTCAAACCCCATGCAGATCCACGCCACGTATCGAAGCGGGTGGGTCAACGCTCGACCAGACAAAATGCAACCGAGCTGAGACCGCGCAACGAGCGCGTCCATCTGCAGGGCAAATGGAGGTAGATGATTCAGAGCAGCTGCGTGACGGCGAAGGTCCGGATCCAGAGCAAGCCACGAGACCCTGCCTGATGGCCACAGCACCTCCCGGCGACGCAGCCCGCTGTGAAACGCCCGTGCAATGCTCCGAGAGCTGGCAAGCCTTCCAGCTGGCAGCCCGCAGAGGCCAAGACCTACGACAGCCATGCGACGGCCGATGTCGCGGTGGCTGTCAGCCGCTTCAGCAGATGCCCATGGCCTTAGGCCAGCGCCCCCTGGAAGTGCCCATTGAAACCGTGCACGCTGGTCGAGCTTGAGTGGTGAGACCAGCAGCGGGTCGCCATGGTCTACGCAGTACCAGGATGATGGCAACTGGTGCGCGCGTCGCCAGTAGGCGACACCGAACTGGCGCCGATCTGAAGTCATGCACGCTGGGCAAGCTTTGAGCGGGTGAGCAGCGCCCAGGCCGCTCGTCAGCATGCCGAGTTGGTATTTCAGGTGGCCTACCCGCCCTTCGATCAGCTGTGCCGTAGCGAGCTCCAAGAGGTCTCGCCCACGGAACGGTGCATAAAAGGCCAGTAGCGTTCTCTCATGGACGATCTGCTCGGCCGGACCCAGACCATCCGCGCGCTGGGCAAGGGCTCCGATGGCATCAGGAAAGTCGTGCGCCACTCCTCGACGGCGGCCGCCGAACAGCTGCAAGCATGTGGCCGAAGCAAGCCCATTGACCGCCAGGTGGTGATAGCGGCTGCACCAACTGAACAAGGTTTCATCTGGCAGCCACGGAATACGCGCCCCGAGCGATGCTTGCGTTGGAATCAAGGCGGCTCCTCGGTCGATCCATCGGCGCGCCCCGGTTCCTTCGCTCCTTTGCGCTTAGGCTGCGTGATAAGCATCTCGCCAGCCAGCAGCGCTTGTGCGGTCAGGGACTGGCGGGCGGGCAGTTTGGTGACAGTCGCGGGTTTGCGTCCAGTGCTCGAAGCTTGGTCTGCTCCCTCTCGAAGTTCAACAAGGACGCGGCGCTCGTCCACCGTCAGCGCGCTCTCCATCGCATATTCAGCCGCCGGTGTCGGTCGCCTCGCGACGGATGGTGAGACAACTGCCGCAGCGCCACCGGCAGACCGAGCCAGGTCAGGGAACGGGCACGCCAGGTCTCGCCGACGGTCACGATCTCGAGAGTTCACACCGATGGACTGCAGCGTCTCGATATCGATGCGCTGGCTGCAATAGGCACCGGACTGAAATGCGCGGCGAACGTCCGCCATCGACACCCGGCGCTGAACTGCCGTTGGCCACGCCGTCCTGCACGCCTCAAGCAGCAGGAAGCCCAGCAGCCGGTACAAGCCTCCTGTCAGCTGGTGTAGTTCGTCGCTATCCCGTTCCGGTGCGATGTCAAAGAGGTCAGGCGCGACCCCGACGTACTCCGCGACGACATCTCTCCAGCACGGATCCTCACGTCGCGGCGCGTCGAGATGCAAGAGGTTCGCTAGCAGGCGGTCCTTGTCCTCCTGGGGACGCAGCAAGAGCTTGTGACCGAGGGAATAGTTGAAGCAGTAGATGACATAAGGCCCCAATTCGTTTAGCTCGACCAGTAGATTGGCGATCAGCGTGGTCGCGCTTTCGCTGCGTGTCATCGACTGCAGCTCGTCGACAGGCATCAGCAAAGCTCCCTGAGCGAAGAGCCTTTCGCGCAGATGGCGCACGAGATCGTCGGGACTGATGTTGGTCCGGTTGGCCACAAACACGGGGCTGGCCAGTTGGCGCAGGATCGGCTGGCTTGATCGCTGTGCAGTCATCGTGAGATGGACGATAGGGCTTGAAGGAACCTGCACGCTTGGCGCAAGACAGAACCCCTCCGGAGGCTTGAGAGCGCGCGCGAGCGCACGCTGCAACGACGTCTTTCCAACGCCAGCGAGGCCAGTGAGCCCCCATATCTCTTGCTCCTGAAGGGTGACCGGCGTCCGCGCGTAGACGGCTTCCTCATAGGCCCGCATGCACGGCAGGCGCTCCATCGCATTCCGCTTGGCCCGGTCGACAAGTTTCCGCAGAACGCTGAGGTGCTGAGCACCGGGTAGATAAACCTGCTTCCAAGCTTTCCTGAGTTCGTCACATGCGATCGTTGCGGACTTGCCGTGCAGGCCAACGAGTTGGGCAGGTCGCTGCGTGACTCGGGCCAGCAGGTCGGCGTCGGTTTCCAGGCCGACGAACCAGGACGCCCAAGGCGGCTCAACAGCGAGTTGGACACTCATCGCTTTCCTCCACCCGCGCGCAGGATGGGTGCAACTTGTCGCGCCTCTTCCAGCGACGCGTTGCCGCTGCGTTTGGCCCTTCCCAGCTGAGGTGCAACCGGCTCGTATTGGGTTCCCGTCTGCGCTTCGAACCGCTCCGCCACGTCTGCCTTGGCCGCCTCTCGATGGATCGCAAGGGCAGCTCGCTCCCGGCTTCGCAGTTCCGCCAGTTGCTCAAGCTCCTCGATCGAGAGGAAAAGCTCTCCATCGGCCGTCGGGATGCCGAAGGTGGCGTCGATCATGAGAAGGCCGTCCGGCGTATCCAGGAAGATGTGCCGCACGCACATCGGAAAGGCGTAGCCCTGAGCCACGCGGTCGCCTTTCGCCAAGATCTGGCTGTCATGCAACGCCTTAGACCAGTAGCGAAAGCCCAGGAAGTACACGGCGCCGTCTTCCACGGTCAGATCGATCTTCTTTAGGTAGGCGCGAATTGCCTGCTCACGCGGGATTCGGTAAGCCATCGTTCGGCCCAGCCGCGTCAGGTAGTTCCAGAAGCCGATCGGTGTTGCCAATACTCCAGCAGCCAAAGCTTCTGGCCCCAGCCGCGAGATGACGTCCGTGGTCTTGTTGGAATCGATGACCCGCCAGATTTCGCGAGTGGCAAGTTGGCACAGCGTCTGCCGGGTGATCGTGACCCGAGGCGCGCCTTCAAGCTTTACCCCTTTCGGATGCCGCGTTTCCACGTTGGCCTTGGACTGACCGGAGTGCGCAGGCGCAAGCTCCCTGATGATTGGCATGAGCGCTATCTCGACGGTATCTCCGCCGGCGGTTGCGCCCGGACCGCGGTCGGTGACGTCATGCAATGGCAAGCCGGCGGTTGGCCAGTCGTCCTCGGTGATCTTGATGCCGAAGAGGCTGCAGAACCAGACCTTGTCGACCGCCATGCAGAACTTGGCCATGCGGTAGGCCTCAGCGGTCTCCCCCTTCAACGAGAAGCCGATGCCGACGATCACGCCGGAGGCGATGCAGATGATTCGCACCACACACAGCCGGGGGAGATGGCTGCCTTCAAGGTAGCCCTGAGACACGTCCTCTACGAAGTAGGCATCGGACTGCAGCGTCTCCATGGCATACGCGACGGCGTCAGTGAACCTGCCGCGCGGTTCGGCGATTCTCGACCTGACACGTTCTCGACCGTACTTCAGAAGTTGGCGGGTTTCCAGGTCGAATGCCTGGCCGACGCGATACTGAAATTGCCCAGCCGTCGGAAATGGAAGTCCACTTGGGTGAATGAATGTCATGCGGCCGTCGACTCCGGTGACAGGCCTGCAGCCGAAGAACTTGACCAGCGTCTGTCGATAAATCGACCGCATGGAAGTACGCGGCGTCGCGAACTCCGCATAGCCCTCGCGGCATTTGCGCTGCAGTTCGTCATCGCATGAGCTGTAGCCGTGCCAGGCACCAAGCTTGGACGCTCGACCGAACTTCTTGTCATGGGTTGCGCGGTCCCATCTGCCAATGGACTCGATGTTGTAGTGCAGCGCTAGTCTTTCCCGTCCAAACGCGATGTAGGCGAAGAAGGCCAGTCGGAATCGGGACGCGTTTTGGACGGGCGAGCAAGCGCGGGCCAACTTGTTCAACGCCGCCGCCGGGTCTTCAGCCTCGAAGATCTCCCGCACCCGTTCGATCGCGGGCCAGAGGTGCGCGAGCTGTCCGTCGATCCGTTCTGTGTGGGGCCGACGCTGGTCGCGAGCATTGCGGTCATGCTCCATCAGCTCGGCCGTCGTGATGTTGCCGAGCCAGTGAGGCAATTCGCGCTGCAAAGGGCTTGAAGTGATCAATCCACTTTTTACCGCCTCCTCGAATCGGTCGCGCCGAAGGAAGGTTTGCACCGCCCTCGGCCTGCCAGGCGCCGTTCGCGGAGGTTCTTCTAAACAATCCTCGGCAGGCGCGTTGAAGGTTACGAGGACCACTCGGTTGCGACCGACATCGTTGAACATCAGGTGATACGTGATGCCCGCCAACAAGCATTCAAAGCCATGTGGGGCGTGGAGCTGTTCTGTGAGTTGCACGATCAAACCTCCCTGCTGAACAGGTGGGAGTAACGCGTCAACACCGGGTTGCGCTCCGCATTGAGCGGCCGATCTACCAGGATCAGCTCGTCGATGAGTTCCACCTTCACGCGCCGTTCCCAGAGCATGCAGAAGAAGGCATGGCGAACGTCCTGATAGTCGCAACTATGGCGATGGGTGACGCCAAGCAGAGCAGCTTGTGGCGGCTCGCCACCGATGCCGGCGCGTATCCGGTCTTCGAGCTCCCGCTGGATGCCATGCTCAAGCAAGCGCATCGGGCGTTGATGCAAGAAGAGAAGGCGGAGGTTGTGGTCAAGCTTCTGAGGCACCGTATCCGCGACAACTCGAACCGTCCGGATGCCCCCATCGAGGTAGAGCTGTTCCTCGATTGCGTGCCTGGCGCGCGCAGCGCTCGCGTCAGCTACAGCATTGCGCACGCGGCTGCGCAGGTTGACCGAACGGCCGAAATCCTCGTCAGCATGCTTGATGGTCCAGTTGACGGCGTACGGGCCGCGCTCGTCGGCGAGAAAGAGCAGCAGGTCGCCAAACATTGGCGTCGGGACCAGCTTCGTCTCCTGGACGTCGGCGTCGTGGTGCCGGATCCAGCCGTGAACCCTTAGGAGATCGAGCCGTTCGGCAACGATGACCGTGCCTGGCAGCGGTGAAAGCTCCATGCCGACAGCTCGCGGATGGCCGACCAACGGATGTTGCCGCTCAGTCACGGGCAGCATCCTCTGTTCCTGCAGCTCAAACAGCTGGGGATGAAACAGCGCCAGCCGGACTGCCGCCTGCTCGGTCGCCGAGAGCGCATGAACGTAGCGCTGCAGCTTCTGGGACCACATCTGCGCGGCTCGCGAGATGTTGGGGGCCTCTTCCCGTGTGGCCAGGATGCCAGGCTGGTAGCTCGCGCCCCATGCCGGCGGATCTTGGCGACGGTAGATCTGTTGCAGTCGGGCGAATGTCATCCGCCTCAGGGCCATAAGGTGTCCTTTCGCGCGGGCTCGCCGCGATGCTCGTGAATAGACGAGGGACACCCTTGACCCGCGCTGAAGGGGCGGGTACATTTTTTTCCACACCTGGAAATTTGAGGGTTCCCCTCGATACGTCTCAGAAGGCCGCAAGCGTTCCACCGCCTGCGGCTTTCGCGTTTTTGGGCTTCAGGGTTTCATCGACGCCTCCGTGCTGTTTGTTGCATCGACGGTTGCAGAGTGCACGCTGTCCTCGACGGCTTTGAGCCCTAGCGCCACAGCGATGCGATGGGATTCGCCGCGGCGTGCCCGCAGCCGGCCGTTCAACACCCCGTAGACCAGGTGCACGTCGAAGCCATGCTCACGGGCCCAATCAGTGACTGTCTTGCCCTGGCTGTAGAAGCGGCGCCGAACCGCGTCAAGAGCGAGCGGGTCTGGTTGCAAGGCAGTCGAGTTGATCAAGTTTGATACCAAACACTCAAATGACGCCGACGAGGGGGCTGCGCGATGCTAGGACGCTTGGTACAACCTGAACATCTGCAACGTTCGTAGGGCGAGCCTGGCCGGCCGCTGCTGCAAGTGATTGATACAGCGTTGGTTTCTCTGTCTCACGACACTTTCGCGTTGAAAAGCGGACCACTTTCGCGTCGAGACCTCGTCGATTTTTTTTCGACGATCGCCTGGTCGTGGGAAGTAGCTATCCAGGCGAACGTCAAACCATTAGCGGATCTGATCAACTGGTGCCTGGCGGACGATCCACGAGCGTCTGAGAGGTGGGAGGTCGTGCGCAGGCAGTGGTCCGAACGTTTCAGGGGCCAGCGCTCACCTAGCCTCGAGCTGGTTGCCGAAATGGAGGCCAGGGGCCCCGGCAGTTCCGCAACCTGGTCACTTGCTCTTTGGCCCGCACTGCGGGCTGACGCGCCGCTCTCGTGGGTCATAGAAGAGGTTCAGAAACGGTTGCCCGTCGCCAAGTCGCGCGCGTTCGTTCAGCTTCTACGACCTGCTGGATCAGCTCTGCCCGACTGTCCTCGGGCCTATCGCACGCCGGTGCTCAGCATGGCGCTGTCAGCCAGCTTGGACGACCTCGCTTGCCTGCTGGTAATGCTCCGAACGAGCATCGATCAAAGATGCGAACGGATGGCGCGACTGTTCGCCGAGCATGTCTTTCTTGTTCTCCTTGTCCAGGCACCGTGGCTTATGGATCACGGGCTTCTCGTACCTCTGGCGGAGTACGTCGATCGACACTTTTTCCAGAAGGTAGAACTGCCCTACGTCTGCTGGCTCAGCGAAGCTCAATACAGGGTCGCCGTCGGATCGATCGCGCAAGAACTTGAAGCGGCGCACCCAGTGGACGAGGGTGGCGTCCCACATGACGCTTGGAAGCCATGCGTCCTGCGGTCAGTGTATGCATGGGAGGTCATGAGTGCCATGGATCGCAAGAAGGCCAGGAAGGCTCGCCACTAGTCCGATCGCCCCGGCCTGCGTATTCCGATGCTGTGGTGAGTCTGCTAGTCGCTGCGGTCTATCGGGAGGCTGGCGTTTGGCACGTCACGGGAGATAGCAATCTTCCCGACACCCCGCACCAACCTTCGTCCCGCGTTTCAGCTTTTCGAGTCGAACTAGGACGCAGCTGAACTTGGCCGACAGCGCTGCGGCGGCGCGATGTTGACTCGCTGAGCCGCTGCTGCTGCGGTTCTCGTCGTGCTCATTCCTGCATCTGCCATCCGACCCTTTCCGCAATGTGGAAAGAGCCCGACGGACTTTATTTAGGCCCGACGGTGTGAACGCTGGTCAGGAACCGCGCTTATTCGCTGGTGAGGTGTCGGATTTGATCTTGAGCTGATCGACCGATGAGTTGGAGGGATTGCGCCTGCCCGGCCGCCCTGCCCCTGCAGGGCGGCCGGGCAGGCGCAGCCGATGGCGTGGGCGCAATGCCAACGCGGAGGCTGCGGATCAAGGGGGAGGTTCTGACTTCCGCGGTGCGCCCGTCGTGGTACAGGGCGGCACTCGGGATACAACAGCGCTCATGCCGAAGAAGGTGGGCGCGGCAACGGCCAATCTCGCCGGGAAGCCTGACAACCGTACCGCGCCCTACACCGTGCCGATGAAGGTGGTGCCGCCTCAGTGTGGCATCGCTGGGACGCGTCCGTCCAGCACTGCAACTTCGGTTGAAGACCGGGGTGTGTATGGATGGTCCTGGGCGGCTGTTCCTGTGCGCGCGTTGCCGTGTGCAGGTCGTGCTGTGCAGCCACTGCGATCGTGGCAACCGCTACTGTGGCCGGCAGTGCCGGTGCCTGGCGCGCGACGCAGCCCGGCGCGAGAGCGCGAGCCGATACCAACGGTCTCGGCGGGGCCGGCTTGCCCACGCCGAGCGGTCGCGGCGCTGGCGCCAACGGTGCCGTGAGCGCGGTGAAGGTGGCGATGGTGGCCTCGAGAAGAACGTGACGCACCAGGGTTGCCCGCCCGAGGTGGTTACGGCTCCACTGGCTGTATGGACACAGACCCCTACCTCGGCGCCGGTGCGTGCGGACACGGCGACCATCATCCCCAACGCCGTCCCTATCACCGTGGCGACCAACGCCACCACGCCCTGGCGGTGCCGGCGCTGCGGCAGGCCGCAGCTCGCCTGGGTGCGCCAGGACTTCCTTCGTCGTGGTCCGCGCCCAGTGCGTTCAGGGTGGCGCCATGACCGTAGCCCCTGACCTGGTCGCGCAGATTCTGCGGCTGCATGCCGTGGAGAAGTGGCGCGTGGGCACCATCGCCCGGCAACTGCATGTGCACCGCGACGTCGTGCGCCGCGTGCTCGCGGGCAACTGCGCGCCGGTGCACACCTCTGCGCTGCGTCCCAGCCGCATCGATGCTTACCGGCCCTTCCTCCTGGCCACGCTGACCAAGTTCCCCACGCTCACCGCGGCGCGCCTGCACGCCATGGTCAGCGAGCGCGGCTATGTGGGCAGCACCTCGCACTTCCGAGCCCTTGTCGCCGGGCTGCGTCCGCGTCCAGTGGCCGAGGCCTACCTGCGCCTGCGCACGCTGCCCGGTGAGCAGGCGCAGGTCGATTGGGCCCACCTCGGCCACCTGCAGATCGGTCGCGCCCGGCGCCCGCTGATGGCCTTCGTCATGGTGCTCAGCCACTCGCGCATGATCTTCCTGCGCTTCTTCCTGGACGCCCGCATGGACAGCTTCCTGCGCGGCCATGTCGAGGCCTTCATCGCCTTCAACGGCTGTCCGAGGGTCGCCCTGTACGACAACCTCAAGAGCGCGGTGCTGGAGCGCGTGGATCATGTCAGCGGCAGTTCGATCCGCTTCAACCCCCAACTGCTCGCTCTGGCGGCGCACTACCGCTTCGAACCGCGCCCGGTGGCCGTGGCGCGCGGCAATGAGAAGGGCCGCGTAGAGCGGGCGATACGCTACATCCGCGACAGCTTCTTCGCCGGCCGCTCGTTCACCGACTTGGCTGACCTCAACGCGCAGGCGCGGCTGTGGTGCCTGGGCTTGGCCGCGGACCGGCGTTGGCCCGAGGACGGCGCCTTGAGCGTGCGCCAGGCCTTCGAGGCCGAGGGCCGCAGCTTGATGACGCTGCCCGAGACGGCCTTCGCCCTGGGCGAGCGCGTGGCCGCCAATGTCGGCAAGACGCCCTACGTGCGCTTCGACACCAACGACTACTCGGTGCCGCACACCCATGTGCGGCGCACGCTGACGGTGCTGGCCGACGAGCAGTGGGTGCGCGTGCTCGACGGCGCCACCGAGCTGGCACGTCACCGGCGCTGCTGGGACAGCCACGCGCAGATCGAGGATGACGCCCATCTGCAGCGCCTGGTCGATGCCAAGCGCGCCGGCAGGGCTCACCGCGCCTGCGACCGCTTGGGTGTCGCCGCCCCGGCCAGCGCCGAGTTGCTCAAGCGCGCCGGCGCGCGCGGCGAGAACCTGGGCTCAATCACCGCCGCGCTGATGCGGCTGCTCGAGCGCTGGGGCGCCGCCGCACTGCAGGCGGCCATCACCGAGGCGTTGGCGCGCGACGCAGCCCACCCCAACGCCGTGCGATCAGAGTTGGAGCGCGCCCGCGCGGCCAACGGCGAGCCGCCGCCGGTGGCGCTGGTGCTGCCCGAGCACGTCGCCAAGCGTGACGCACCGGTGCGCACCCACGACTTGCGGTCCTATGACCGCCAGCCGGAGCGTCAGCACGAGCAGGAACCCGACCACCCCCAGGATCCACCGGAGAGCCCCGATGAATGACATCGCCACACCGGCCGCGCTGCGCGAGCAGGCCGCCTCACTTCGCCTGCATGGCCTGATCGAGCACTGGGGCGAGGTGATGGCGCAGCCCGAGCAGGCGCACTGGGTGGCGCAGATGCTGGGCTGGGAGGCCGCCGAGCGCAGCCGGCGCAGCCTGGAGCGCCGCCTGCGCGAGGCCCACATCGGGCGCTTTAAGCCGCTGGCCGACTTCGACTGGACCTGGCCCAAGCAGATCGACCGCGGTGCCGTCGAAGAACTGATGACGTTGGAGTTCGTCAAGGACGCCAGCAACGTCGTCCTGGTCGGCCCCAACGGGGTGGGCAAGTCCATGTGTGCCTGCAACATCGGCTACCAGGCGGTGCTGGCCGGGCACACCGCGCTGTTCACCACCGCCGGGCAGTTGCTGGGCGAACTCGCCGCACTGGACAGCGACTCGGGCTTGCGCCGCAAGCTGCGCCAGTACGCCGCTCCGGACGTGTTGATCATCGACGAGGTCGGCTACCTCTCGTACTCCAACCGCCACGCCGATCTGCTGTTCGAGCTGGTGAGCCGGCGCTACCAGAACAAGAGCACGGTGGTGACGACGAACCGAGCGTTCGCCGACTGGGGCGAGGTCTTCCCCAATGCGGCCTGCGTGGTGTCGTTGATCGACAGGCTCATGCACCGCGCCGAGGTGGTCCGCATCGACGGCGAGTCCTACCGGGCCAAGGAAGCGCAAGAGCGCGAGGCGCAGCGCCTGGCTGCACGCTCGGCCAAGGCCGCGCCAGCACGGTCCCGCAAGGCCGCCGCATGAGCGCGCCACAGTCACGGCCTTCGCCAGCCGCACCGGTCGTACCCACGCACTGGACGCCCGAGCAAGCACTGGCCGTCGCCGAGTGCCTGCAGGCCATGCGCCAGGCCCTATGGGCCGCCTATGGCCCCCAGATGCAGCAGGCCTGGCGCGCACAGCTCCTGCCTGACCCGGCCCCGCCAGAGTTCGATCCCGACGAGCCGTTCTGACCCTCCGAACAGCGGCCACGCCGACCGGCGCAGGCCCCCACCCCATCAGGGCCTGCACGCAGGCCCTGATGCCATTGGGCCGTGCCCGCTTCACCGCAAGTCCACGCCACCAAATCCGACACCTCGCCAGCGAATAGAAGCGGATTTACATCAGCGCTAACACCGACGGACTTTATTTGTTGGACTCACGGGTTCAGGGACCACCCTACTCCACCGTCACACTCTTGGCGAGGTTACGGGGCTTGTCGACATCCGTCCCCCGTGCGCAAGCCGTGTGATACGCCAGCAGCTGCAGCGGCACGACGTGCAGGATGGGCGACAACGCGCCGTAGTGCTCGGGCATGCGAATGACGTGCAAGCCGGGTTCGCTTTCGATGGCGGTGTCACCATCGGCAAAGACATAGAGCTGACCGCCACGGGCGCGGACTTCCTGCATGTTGCTCTTGAGCTTTTCCAGCAACGCGTCGTTGGGCGCCACGGTCACAACGGGCATTTCGGCGGTCACCAGCGCCAGTGGCCCGTGCTTCAGCTCGCCGGCCGGATAGGCCTCGGCGTGGATGTAGCTGATCTCCTTGAGCTTGAGCGCACCTTCCAGCGCGATCGGGTAATGCAGGCCGCGGCCTAGGAAGAGAGCGTTTTCCTTGCGGGCAAATTCCTCGCTCCACGCGATGACCTGCGGCTCCAACGCCAGCACGGCCTGCACGGCCACGGGCAGGTGGCGCAGATCCTTCAGGTGCTGGGCTTCGTCGGCCTCGCTGAGCTGGCCGCGCGTCTGCGCCAACGCCAGCGTCAGAAGGAACAGGCCCACGAGCTGCGTCGTGAAGGCCTTCGTGGAGGCCACGCCGATCTCGGCACCGGCGCGAGTGATGTAGGCCAGTTCGCACTCGCGCACCATGGCGCTGGTGGCGACGTTGCAGATGGTGAGCGTGTGCGGCATGCCCTGCGCGCGGGCGTGCTTGAGCGCGGCGATGGTGTCGGCCGTCTCGCCGCTCTGGCTGATGGTGACGACGAGGGTCTTCGGGTCCGGCACGCTGTCGCGGTAGCGGTACTCGCTGGCGATCTCGACGGAGGTCGGGATCCTGGCGATGCTCTCCAGCCAATACTTGGCGGTGGAGCCCGAGTAGTAACTGGTGCCGCAGGCCAGGATGAGCACCTTGTCCACATCCTTGAAGACACGGTAGGCGCCGTCTCCGAAGAGCTCCGGCGAGATGCCGGTGATGGCTTCGAGCGTGTTGGCGATGGCCGTGGGCTGCTCGAAGATTTCCTTCTGCATGTAGTGCCGGTAGGGGCCAAGCTCGGCCGCGCCGCTGTGCGCGTGCACAGTCTTGACCGGCCGCTGCACGGCGGCGTAACGGCCGGTCTGAGCGTCCAGCCGGCTGATCCAGTAGCGGCCCAGTTGCAGGTCGACGACGTCGCCCTCTTCGAGGTAGACGATCTGGTCGGTCACGCCGGCCAGCGCCATCGCGTCGGAGGCGACGAAGTTCTCGCCATGGCCCTCACCCACGCCCAGCACTAGCGGCGAGCCCTCGCGCGCGGCCACGACGCGGTGCGGCTCGTCGCGGCAGAACACGGCCACGGCGTAGGCACCCTTCAGGCGCGGCAGCGCCTGTTGCACGGCCTCGAGCAGGTCGCCGTTGTAGTAGTGGTCAACGAGGTGGGCGATGACCTCGGTGTCGGTCTGGCTGGCGAACTGGTAGCCGCGAGCCTTGAGTTCGGCGCGCAGCTCGTCGTGGTTCTCGATGATGCCGTTGTGCACGAGTGCCACCCGCCCAACGGATTGACCCACGGCCTCAGCCGACCCGGCCGGGCCGGCGGAGAAGTGCGGGTGGGCGTTGTGCACGGCCGGCGCGCCATGCGTGGCCCAGCGCGTGTGAGCGATTCCGGTGCCGGACGCTATGCCGTCCTGATCGGCCTGGGCTTGCAGCTCCGCCACGCGCGACGTGCTGCGCGCGCGCTTCAGGCCGCCCCCCTGGTGCACGGCGACACCACAGGAGTCATAGCCGCGGTACTCCAGCCGCTTCAGGCCTTCGAGCAGGATGGGAACGATGTTGCGCTGGCTGACTGCGCCGACGATGCCGCACATGGAGGTCTCCGTGTCTTGGGGTGACGCATGCTAGGCAAGCCGCAAAGGCATATGCGTGCAAATTTCATTAATAACTGAACGAATATTTCATCCATACTGCAGCGAGAAATTTTCTTTCTCCATGAAGCAAAACGCGAACGATATCGACACCATCGACTTGCGCCTGCTGGACGTCCTGCAGAGCGACGCGTCATTGAGCAACCAGGATCTGGCCGCGCGCGTGGCCGTGTCACCGGCTACCTGCCTGCGGCGCGTGAAGCGCCTCGTGGATGCCGGCATCATCGAGCGCCGCGTGGCGCTGTTGTCGCCAGACAAGCTGGGCGCCGGCCTGTCGGCGCTGCTGGAGGTGACGCTGGACCGCCAAGGCGCCGAGCACCTGGACGCCTTCGAGGCGCGCGCCGTACAGGAGGCCGCCGTACAGCAGTGCTGGCGCGTGTCTCCGGGGCCGGACTTCGTGCTCGTCGTGCAGGTGGCGGACATGCAGGCCTATCACGCACTGACGCAGCGCCTGCTGACGCAGGACGCCAACGTGCGCAACATCAAGGCCTTTTTCAGCGTGAAGCGGGCCAAGTTCGACACCCGCATCGGCCTGCCGGCTAGCCCCTAGTTCGAGGTCGCTCGCGGCGCCGCCGGGCGTCATGGGCCACCCCCAGAATCGCGGGGCCGCCCTCCCAAAGGACACCCTCCATGCCTACCCGCCCTGCCCCGCGCCGCGCCGCCCTGGCGGCCGCCCTGAGCCTGTCGCTGTTCGCCCCCGGCGCCCAGGCGCTGGACTTCGTGCTGCAGACCACCGGCGCCGCGCTCACGGCCGAGCAACTGGCCGGCTTCAACGTCGCGGCCGACTACTGGAAGAGCCGGCTGACCGACAACGTCACCGTCTACCTGAAGGTGGGCTTCGACGACCTCAGCGGCAACACGCTGGGCAACACGACGTGGGACCAGGTACAGCTCAGCTATACCGACGTGCGCGGCCGGCTGGCCACGGATCGCACATCGTCCGCCGACGCCACGGCGTTCAGTCACCTGCAGCCCGGCCCGGCGCTGGGCTTCCTGTCCACGCAAACCGACGGCAGCACGCGGCTGAACAACGACACCACAGGCGTCAACGCGAACGACAACCGCCTGCTGCAGCTCACGTCGGCCAACGCCAAGGCGCTCGGCGTGGACCGCAGCGCCTTCGACGAAGCCGGCGTGGCGGACGCGACGATCCGCTTCGCCAGCGGCTACGCGGGCCGCTTCGCCTACCAACGCACCGGTGGCGGCGTGCCGGCCGACCGCATCGACTTCATCACCGTCGCCGAGCACGAGATCGGCCACGCACTGGGCTTCAACTCCGGAGTGGACGGCATCAGCCACTGCCTGAGCGAGCCACTGCAGTGTGGGACGCAGAACGGCTTCGACAACAGCGCCTGGTACAGCCCGCTGGACCTTTACCGCTACGGCGCGCCGGGAACGCTGGACTTCACGGTGGGCGGCGCGAGCTACTTCTCGCTGGACGGCGGCGCCTCGGCCATCGAGGGTTTCTCATCCGGCACGACGGACCAAGCCAGCCACTTCCTGCGCAGCAGCGCCACGCTGATGCGGCCCATCGTGCCCTGGGGCCAGTCCTACGACGCGACCGGTGCTGACCTGCTGGCGCTGGACGCCATCGGCTGGAACCTCGCCACCGCCGTACCCGAGCCGGCTGGCGCTGCGCTGCTGCTGGGCGGGCTGGCCGTCATCGGCTGGGCGCGCCGCCGCAGCCAGCGCGTCAACGCTTGAGGATGCCCAGGCCCTTGAGGTAGTCGCCCTCGGGGAAGCAGACGGTCTGCGGATGGTCCGCCGCGGCGCACAGCCGCTCGACGATGTAGCCGTCCACGCCGGCATCGAGGCCCGCACCGGCCACGATCTTGTGGAACAAGTCGGGCGCGATGCCGCCCGAGCAGGAGAACGTGTAAAGCAGCCCGCCGTTGTTCAGCAGCATGAAGGCCAGGCGGTTGATGTCCTTGTAGGCGCGCGCAGCGCGCTCGGCGTGGGCCGCCGTGGGCGCGAACTTGGGCGGGTCGAGCACGATGGCGTCAAAGCGCCGGCTTTCGGCGAGGCAGCGTCGCAGCGTGGCGTTCACGTCGGCGTCCCAGGTCTCGTGGCGGCTGGCGTCAAAACCGTTCAGCGCCACGTGCGCGGTGGCTCGCGCGAGCGCAGGGCCGGAGGAGTCCACACTGACGACCTGCTGCGCGCCACCCGCCAGCGCGGCCACCGAGAAGCCGCCCGTGTAGCTGAAGCAGTTCAGCACGGTCTTCACGCCGTACTGCTTCACCGCATCGGCAAAGCGACGGCGGCTGTCACGCTGGTCTAGGTAATAGCCGGTCTTGTGGCCCTCGGCCACGTCCAGCGTCAGGCGCCAGTCGTGCTCGCGGATCGTCAGCGCGGTCGCGCCGTCGTCATCGGCGCTGCGGCGCAGCCAGCCAGTCTGCACGGGCAGGCCTTCCCACTCGCGGGCCTGCGCGTCGGAGCGCTCGTACAGTCGCGTCAACCCGGTCACGGCCAGCAGCGCGTCGGCGATGGCGTGCTTCCAGCGCTCGGCGCCGGCGCTCGCGAACTGCGCAACCAGCGTGTCGCCGTAACGGTCCACGACCAGCCCGGGCAGCCCGTCGGCCTCGCCGTGCACCAGCCGCCAGGCGTCGGACGCGATCGGCAGGCGCGCACGCATCGCCACCGCCTGCTCGATGCGGCGCCCGAAGAAGGCCGCGTCGATGCGCTCGGCCTCGTCGAAGCTCCAGGCCCGCAGGCGGATCTGCGACTGCGGGCTGAACGCCGCCCAGCACAGGAAGCGACCGTCGGCCGCCTCCACGCGCACCGTCTCGCCCGAATCGCCACCGCCGCGGGCGATGGAACTCTCGAACACCCAGGGATGGCGCTTCAGCAGCGAGCGCTCCTTGCCGGCGCGGATGACGACCTTCTTCATCGCTGCAGCGTACCGAATGCGTACGACAGCTGCAGATGCGTCAGCGGCGCGGACTGGTCGTGGCCGCGCACGGTGCGGAACTGCCCGACACCCGCGCGAAGCCGCAGCCGCTCGCTGACGGCCCACTGAGCCCAGGCCTCGGCCTGCGTCACCGCGCCGCCGCCCACCTTCACGCCGCCACCGCCCGCCGCGCCGACCAGCCATTCGGCGCCCACGCGCAGCTTCGCGTCCAGCAGCGGATCGCTCTGCACCCCCAGGCCAAACAGACCGAAGGAATAGGCGCCCGCGCTGCCCGCCGCCGCGCTGCCGGCCTGCGCCGTGCCGTACAGCCGCGGCGAGAACTCGCGCGACATATTGACGGCCAGGTGCGTCACCGCCTCCTGACGGCCGTTCTTGAAGCGCAGCCGCGGCAGGTGCATGACGCTCGCGCCCAGCTGCTGCACGCGCACCGTGCCGCCAGGGTCGTCGCCGATCAGCGTGGGCGCGCGGTCCAGCGGCATGCTGATCGCGGCACGCAAATAGGTGGCGCGGTAGGCGCCGCTATAGCTGTGCGTGTAGCCGGCGTCCAGGCGCAGGCTGGGGCCCCAGGGCGTGATCCAGCGCAGCGTGGGCCCCGCGCGCAGCAGCCAGCCGCTGCCGGTGTCCAGGTTGCCACCACCGCCGAGGCCGGCGCCCAGCTGGCCGCCGACGCGCACGCGCGGCGTGCCGAGCAGCGCCCAGTCCTGGCCGATCTGGCCCAGCACTTCCATGTAGCCGTCAGCGCCGCCCTTGGCCGCGCCCGACGCCTCCACGCCCCACCAACTGCCATCGGCGATGTATTGGCGCAGCTCCGCGCCGGCCTTGCCGACCTTGGCCGTGCGCGGGTTGCCGCTGCGGTCGCGGCTGGAGGCGCGTGGCTTCTCCAGGCCGCCGGTCAGCGTGATTTCGTCGAAACCCAGCCCCGTGCGGCGGCCCGACCGGCCCGGCAGGCCGGCGTCCGATGGCGAGAAGCTGGCAAAGTCCATCGCCCGCCCGACCGTGAACGCCAGGCCCACGCCGCTCTTGACGTTGCCGCTAGGGAAGCGGATCTGCGAGATGCCGATGCCGGTGTACCAGGGGCCGTTCTCCGTGCGCAGCGACAGCTCCGGCCGCAGCATCAGCCCTCCACCGAAGCGCAGCTGCTCGCTGGACACGCCGCCGCCCGCGCCGACGTAGAGGCTGGCCGCCAGGTGCGTGTTGCGGCTCAGCCGCCAGCGCCGCTGGCCCGTGAAGCCGACCGTGAAGATGCCGCCGTAGTTGCCCTTGGCCGCGCCGTAGAAGCCGGGGCCGAAGCCCCAGTCGTCGTCGAAGGCCATCATGTAGCTCATTGACGCAAAGGCCGCGCGGCCACCGTCGGGCATCTTCATCGACGTCCAGTTGGCTTCCACGGTGGCCGGGCGGATGGTGTTCAGGCGGGCCGGGTTGGCAAACGGCGCGTCGTCGGGCGTGGCCCACGCCAGCACGGGCGCGAGCGCGGCAAGCGCCGCGACGGAACGAGGCGAAGTCGGTCGGAACAGGGTCATTTCTTGGCCCGCGGATGCGCGGCGTCGTAGATGCGCGCCAGGTGCTGGTGGTCCAGCTGCGTGTAGACCTGGGTCGTCGTGATATGGGCGTGGCCCAGCAGCTCCTGCACTGCGCGCAGGTCGCCGCTGGACTGCAACAGGTGGGACGCGAAGCTGTGGCGCAGCATGTGCGGATGCACATGGGCCGGCATGCCGGCCGACACGGCACGGGTCGACAGCATTGCGCGCAGCGTGGAGCCGGCCACGCGGTGGCCGCGTGCGCCTACGAACAGCGCCGGCTCGCCCGGCGCCGCCAGTTGGCCGCGCACGACCAGCCACTCGCGCAGCGCGTCGGCCGCAGCGCGGCCCAGCGGCGTGCTGCGGCGCTTGCCGCCCTTGCCGAGCACGTGGACTTCGGCCGACTGCAGGTCCACCCAGCCGGCCGCCGTGCCGCTGGCCTGGACATCCAGCCCGATGAGCTCGGCCGCGCGCAGGCCGGCGCCATACAGCAGCTCCACCATGGCGCGGTCGCGCGCCTCCAGCCGCGAGTCGGCGATGTCGTCCGGCACATGGCTGGCCAGTTGCACCGCGTCGTCCACACCCAGCGCCTTGGGTAGCGGCTTGGGCGCCTTGGGCGCGCGCAGGCCGTCGAACGGGTTCAGCGCGATGCGACCTTGCAGCCCCAGCCATCGGTAGCAGCTGCGCCAGACCGACAGAAGCAGTGCGATGGACTTGGGCGCCAAACCCTCGCGGTGCAGCAGCGCGGCCAGGCGGCGAGCCTGGGCGAGGTTCAATGCGCGCACGTCGAGCGCGGCATCGGCCAGCAGGCCCTGCAGACGGACGAGCCCATCGGTGTAGAGCTGCAGCGTGCGCGGGCTCAGGCGTTGCTGCACGCGGGCGTGCTGCAAATACTCACCGAAGTCCGCACACAGCTCGGTCATGTGGCCAGCAGGCCGGCCAGCCCGGCGCTGGCGATCTCGCCGACGCGGGTCAGGAAGTCCGTGCCCATCTCGGCGGTGTAGCGCGTCGGGTCGGGCGAACCCAGCACCAGCAGGCCGAAGGGCTTGCCCTCGTTCGCGCTGGGTTGCACGAGCGGGATCAGCGCCAGCGACGTGGCGATGCCACCGCTCTCGGACAGGCCCAGCCAGCGCGCAGCCTCGAAGCCCGAATTGACGCCGCAATAGGGCTGGCTCAGGCTACTGGCGAAGCTCTTCACATCGGCGCTGACGGAGGACGCGTACTCCAGCGCCTCGTGCTCCGGCGCCACGCCCCACAGCCGCAGGCTGGCCTGCGGGATCAGGAACTGGTGGCGCAGCTCGGCCAGCAGCACGCCCGGTAGCTCGGCCGGCGTGGCCGCGGTGCGCATGACCGCCAATGTCCAACGGTGCAGCCGATCGGCGATGGCGACGTTGTCCTGCCCGTTGCGGATCATGTCAACGATGCGCAGCTCCAGGCCCTTGATCTTGTCGCGCAGCATCTCGGCCTGGCGCTCCTGCAGCGACACGGCGCGCGCGCCGTGCGGGTGCTGCAGTTGCACGCTCGCCAGCAGCGCTGCATGGCGCTCGAAGAAGCCGGGCGTGGCCGCCAGGTAGTTGGCGATGTCCGTCTCGGTGATGCCTTGCACCGCGTCCGCGGCCGGGTTGGAAGTCACAGCTCGATCTCTCCGTCAAAAACTTTCGTGGCCGGGCCGGTCATCAGCACCGGACCGAATCGGCCGTTGTCGCCGCCCGCCCACTCGATGCGCAGCAGGCCGCCGCGGGTCTGCACTTCCACCGCGTTGTCCAGCCAACCGGCGCGGATGCCGACGACCACCGCCGCGCACGCGCCGGTGCCGCAGGCCAGCGTCTCGCCGGCATCGCGCTCGAACACGCGCAACGCGATGCGGTCACGGGCCAGCACCTGCATGAAGCCGGCATTGACGCGGCGCGGGAAGCTCGGGTGATGCTCAATGCGCGGGCCCTGCGTCAGCACGGGCGCCGTCTCCACATCATCCACGCGCTGCACCGCATGCGGGTTGCCCATGGAAACCACGCCCACTTCTGCGCCGTCGACCGGCCACAGCTCGAAGCCGTTGACGAGCCGCGGCTGCAGGCCCTCGGGGTCGAACGGCAGCGCCGCGTGCTCGAACACCGGCGCGCCCATGTCGACTGTCACGCGGCCATCGTCCTGCAGCTTCAGGAACAGCCGGCGGTTCATCGTGTCGACGTGGATCTCGCGCTTGCCCGTCAGCTGGTGGTCGACGACGAAGCGCACGAAGCAGCGCGCGCCGTTGCCGCAGTGCTCCACCTCGTCGCCGGTGTTGTTGAAGATGCGGTAGCGGAAGTCCGCGCCGGAGTCCGCACTCGGCTCGATGACGAGGATCTGGTCGCAGCCGACGCCGAAGCGGCGGTCGCCGAGGCGCCGCATCTGCTCGGGCGTCAGGCTGAAGGGCTGTTTCGTCGCGTCGATGACGACGAAGTCGTTGCCCGCGCCTTGCATCTTGGTGAAGCGCAATCTCATGGTGTCGGATTATCGGGGGCGGCACCGATGTCGAGCCCTCGAGGCTCCTTGTAGCGGTGGTAGCCCCACAGGTACTGGCCCGGTGCACGGCGGATCAGGCTTTCCATCGCGGCGTTGATGGTTGCCGCAGCCGCGTCCGCCGACGCGTCCTTCGCGATCTCCGGCGCCGGCAGCACGTGGACGGTGAAGCCCTCGCCATGCGGCAGCCGCTCGCCCCAGATGAGCAACACCGCAGCCCCAGTCTGTTGCACGAGGCGAGCGGCCAGCGTCATCGTGTAGGCCGGCCGGCCGAAGAACGGCGCCCACACGCCGAGCCCGTCGGGTGGCACCTGGTCAGGCAGCAAGCCGATGACCTCGCCGCGGCGCAAGGCCCGGATCATCTGCCGCACGCCGGCCAGCGAGGCTGGCGCCGTCGCCAGCCCCGGGCGCTCGCGCGAACCGGCCATCACGTCGCGCAACGCCGCCTGGCGCGCCGGGCGGTATAGCACGGTGATGGGCGACTCGGGCGTCGTGAAGCGCTCGGCGATGGCCTGCGCGCAGATCTCGAAGCAGCCCAGGTGCGGCGTCAGCATGACGAGGCCGCGCTTCTCGGCCAGCGCCGCCTCGATCAGCTCGCCGCCGTCCCAGCGCAGCTTGTCGCCTAGCGATCGTCCGCGCGTGCCGACCCACAACCACGGCAGCTCGGTGGCCATGCGACCGGCGGCGGCCACGGCGGGCCGGGCCTCGGCCCACGGAATGCCGGCCCGGGCCACGTTGTCACGGAAACGCCGACGATAGACGCCCGACGCGAAAAAGACGATCCAGCCGAGAACAGCGCCCAAAGCGTGCAAAAGCGCCAACGGCCAGCCGGAGACGAAGCGAAAGAGCCAGCCCATGTTTTTCTATACTGCGTGAATCGCCGAGTTACTGAACTACTTGCGGGGCGATTCACAAATCCCGCTAAAGCGTTCGCCGCACCCCCTCCTGGAGCGACGGCAACGCCGATCAACCTAGCAACCGGAGTTTAAAAGTGGCGAACGACTTTCTCTTCACGTCCGAATCGGTTTCCGAAGGTCACCCCGACAAGGTGGCTGACCAGATCTCGGACGCCATCCTGGATGCCATCTTCGAGCAGGACCCGCGCAGCCGCGTGGCCGCCGAGACGCTGTGCAACACCGGCCTCGTCGTGCTGGCCGGCGAGATCACGACCAACGCCCACGTCGACTACATCCAGGTCGCGCGCGACACCATCAAGCGCATCGGCTACGACAACACCGAGTACGGCATCGACTACAAGGGCTGTGCGGTGCTCGTCGCCTACGACAAGCAGAGCAACGACATCGCCCAGGGCGTGGACCATGCGTCCGACGACCACCTGAACACCGGCGCCGGCGACCAGGGCCTGATGTTCGGCTACGCCTGCGACGAGACGCCCGAGCTGATGCCGGCGCCCATCTACTACGCCCACCGCCTCGTCGAGCGCCAGGCCCAGCTGCGCAAGGACGGCCGCCTGCCCTTCCTGCGGCCCGATGCAAAAAGCCAGGTCACGATGCGCTACGTGGACGGCAAGCCGCACAGCATCGACACCGTCGTGCTGTCGACGCAGCATGCGCCCGAGTACTCGCTGGGCGACCGCATGACCGACGCCTTCTACGAAGCCGTGCGCGAGGAACTCATCAAGCCCGTGCTGCCCAAGGCCTGGCTGACGGCCGACACGAAGTACCTGATCAACCCGACCGGCCGCTTCGTCATCGGCGGCCCGCAAGGCGACTGCGGCCTGACCGGCCGCAAGATCATCGTCGACACCTATGGCGGCGCCTGCCCGCACGGTGGCGGCGCCTTCAGCGGCAAGGACCCGTCCAAGGTCGACCGCAGCGCCGCCTACGCCGCGCGCTATGTCGCGAAGAACGTCGTCGCCGCGGGCCTGGCCCGCCAGTGCCAGATCCAGGTCGCCTATGCGATCGGCGTGGCCCGGCCGATGAACGTGACGGTCTACACCGAAGGCACCGGCGTCATCCCCGACGACCAGATCGCCAAGCTCGTCAACGAGCATTTCGACCTGCGGCCCAAGGGCATCATCCAGATGCTGGACCTGCTGCGTCCGATCTATTCCAAGACGGCTGCCTACGGCCACTTCGGCCGCGAAGAGCCGGAGTTCACGTGGGAGAGGACGGACAAGGCGGCGGCGCTGCGCGCTGCTGCAGGCCTGTAGGGCTGCGGCGCGCGAGCGCCGCTCGGATTCGGCAAGGCCCATGGACTCATCCGCAACACCGCCGCCAAAGGCGGTGTAATTCCACGCGCCACGTCTTGCCGCCGACGCTAGAGTCAGCTCGGCCAGAGGCACGTCCGTTGCCCCGGCCATGACTACACGGAGGCGATGATGAAGATGCAATCCCTGCGCATCGGTACCCGGCTGGCGTTGGGCTTTGGGCTGGTGCTGGCCCTGCTGGCCGCGGCCGTGGGCCTGAGCTATCAGCAGCTCGCCAACGTCGGCCCGCACATCGACCGGCTCGTCGAGCTGCAGCGCCTGCAGGACCTCGCCCAGGACTGGCGCACGGAAACCCAGCTCAACGTGACCCGCACCGATGCCGTTGCCCGAGCCGGTGGATCGGGCCCGGTCGCGGAGTTCTTCTCGCCCATCATCAAGACCGCCAGCGGCAAGATCAGCGAACTGCAGAAGACAACGTCCGCAGCGGCCGACACGACGGAAGGCAAGGCCCTCATCGGCGCGATTGCCGACAACCGCAAGGGCTATGTCGAGATCCGCGACCAGGTCTTCGCCCAGCTCAAGGCCGGCGACCGCGATGCGGCGCTGCAGACGCTGGAAGGCAAGATGCGTCCGGCGTCCGAAACCTACGTCAAATCCCTCACACAGCTGGCCGACTACCAGGGCGAGCGCGTGCGCGAGGAGACACGCCAGGTGCTGGAGGCCGCGCGGCGCACGCAGTTGGTCATGCTGGCGGTGGCCGTCATCTGCCTGAGCCTGGGCGTCGTCGCCGCGTGGCTCATCACCCGTTCCGTCGTCACGCCGCTGCGCGCCGCCATCCGCGAGGCGCAGGAGGTCGGCCGGGGCGACCTGTCCCGCGAGATTCGCTCGATCGGCGAGGACGAGACAGCCGAACTCACACGGGCGCTGGCCGGCATGCAGCAGTCGCTGCGCGAGCTCGTGGGCTCGGTGCGTCACAACGCCGACGGGGTGGCCACCGCCAGCTCGGAGATCGCCATCGGCAGCCACGACCTGTCCGTCCGCACCGAGGAACAGGCCGCCGCGATCGAGGAGACTGCCGCTTCGATGGAAGAGCTGTCCGCCACCGTCAAGCTCAATGCCGACAACGCCGGCCAGGCCGACCAGTTGGCGAATGACGCGAGCAACGTCGCGCGGCAGGGCGGCGAAGTCGTCGGCGAGGCCGTGCAACGCATGCGTGGTATCGAGGAAAGCTCGCGCCGCATCGCCGACATCATCGGCACCATCGACGCGATCGCCTTCCAAACCAACATCCTCGCGCTCAATGCCGCCGTCGAGGCCGCCCGCGCCGGCGAGCAGGGCCGCGGCTTCGCGGTCGTCGCCGGCGAGGTGCGGACACTGGCCCAGCGCTCTGCCGCCGCAGCCAAGGAAATCAAGACGCTGATCGGCGACAGCGTCGAGCGTGTGGAGCAAGGGGCCGCGCTAGTCAATCGCGCCGGCCAGACGATGGAGCAGGTCGTCACGGCTATCGACCGCGTCGCGCAGATCATTCGCGAGATCAGCTCGGCCAGCCGCGAGCAGAGCACCGGCGTCAGCCAGGTGGGGCAGGCCGTCTCGCAGATGGACCAGGCCACGCAACAGAACGCCGCGCTGGTCGAGGAAAGCGCGGCCGCTGCGGAGAGCCTGAAGCATCAGGCCGACGAGCTGGTCAAGCTCGTCACCCGGTTCAGGACCTGAGGCTGCTTCGGACTCCCGGTTTTCGGTGCCTGGCCGCTGGCGCGCAGGCGCCGGCTCAGTCGCCGGCCGCCACGCCGCGCAGCGCGTCGTCCAGCACCTCCACCCAGTGCCTCACGGGCGTGGCCGTGCCGCTCTGCAGGTGCTGGATACAGCCGATGTTGGCCGAGACGATCTGCTCGGCCTGCAGCGGCGCCAGCGCCGCCAGCTTGTTGTCGCGCAGCTGCTTGGACAGGGTCGGCTGCAGCACGGAGTAGGTGCCCGCGGAGCCGCAGCACAGGTGGCTGTCGGTCGGCGCACAGTCGATCCTGAAGCCCAGCTCGCGCAAGCTGGCCTCCACACCGCCGCGCAGCTTCTGGCCGTGCTGCAGCGTGCACGGCGGGTGGTAGGCCAGCGCGCCGGGCTTGGCCTTCAAGCGGGTCTTGAGCGCCGGCACGAGGTCGGGCAGCAGCTCGCTGAGGTCTTTCGTCAACTCGCTGACGCGGCGCGCCTTGTCGGCGTAGGCCGGGTCCTGCGCGAGCGCATGGACGTAGTCCTTGACCATGACGCCGCAGCCCGACGCGTTCATGACGATGGCCTCCACCCGCTCGCCCGGGCCGGCCACCAGCGGCCACCAGGCATCGATGTTGCGGCGCATGTAGTCCAGCGCCTTGCCGTGGTCGCCCAGGTGCTCGTGGACGGCGCCGCAGCAGCTTGCCGCCTCGGCCACCAGGCTCTGGATGCCGGCCGCATCGAGCACGCGCGCCGTGGCGCTGTTGATGTTGGGCGCCATGGCCGGCTGTACGCAGCCCAGCAGCAGTAGCACCTTGCGATTGAGCTGGCGCGTGGGCCAGTCATGCGCCGTGGCGGGCGGCGAGGCGGGCACCTTGTCCTTCAGCGACGCCGGCACGAACGGGCGGAAGGCCTGGCCCAGCTTCATTGCCGGCTTGAACAGAGGAGAGGTCATGCCCTCCTTCAGCAGCCAGCGCACGAGGCGCTCGCCGCCCGGGCGCTCGACCTTGGCATCGACGACACGACGGCCGATGTCCACGAGGTGGCCGTACTGGACGCCCGACGGGCAGGTGGACTCGCAGTTGCGGCAGGTCAGACAACGGTCCAGGTGCAGCTGCGTCTCGCGCGTCGGCTCCGCGCCTTCCAGCACCTGCTTGATCAGGTAGATGCGCCCGCGCGGCCCGTCTAGTTCATCGCCCAGCAGCTGGTAGGTCGGGCAGGTGGCCGTGCAGAAGCCGCAGTGCACGCAGCGCCGCAGGATGGCTTCCGCCTCGGCGCCTTCCGCGGTGCCGGCGAACTCGGGAGCGAGGGTGGTCTGCATCAGGCCTTCAAGGCGGTGTTCACGATGTCCTGCGCCTCTTGCAGCAGCCGCTGCAGATGCGCCTCGTCGTTGAAGCTCTCAGCGTAGACCTTGTAGATGTCTTCCGTGCCCGAGGGTCGCGCGGCGAACCAGCCGTTGGCCGTCGTCACCTTGACGCCGCCGATGGCCGCGCCATTGGCCGGCGCCTGCGTCAGGATGGCCGTGATCGGCTCACCGGCCAGCGACGTGGCCGTCACATCGGCGGGCGACAGCTTGGACAGCCGGGCCTTCTGCTCGCGCGTGGCGGCGCTGTCGATGCGGTCGGAGTGCGGCCGGCCGTACGTGGCGGTCAGCTGGTTGAAGTAGACGCTCGGGTCGCTGCCGGTGCGAGCAGTGATCTCGCCGGCCAGCAGCGCGGCGGCGATACCGTCCTTGTCGGTCGTCCACACGCGGCCATCACGACGCAGGAAGGAGGCGCCGGCGCTCTCTTCACAGCCCAGGCCCAGGGTGCCGTCCTGCAGCCCGGGGGCGAACCACTTGAAGCCCACCGGCGTGTCGAACAGCGGCACCCCAAGGCCCTTGGCGATGCGCTCGATGAGCGCCGTCGTCACCACCGTCTTGCCCATGCCGCGGCCGGATGCCCAGCCGGGGCGTTGGCGGAACAGGTAGTCCGCCACGACGCTGAGGTAGTTGTTGGGCTGCATGAGCCCGCCCGTGGGCGTGACGATGCCGTGGCGGTCATGATCGGTGTCGCAGGCAAACGCCACGTCGAACTTGTCGCCCAGCTGCGTCAGGCGCTGCATCGCATACGGCGACGACGGGTCCATGCGGATCTTGCCGTCCCAGTCCAGCGTCATGAACGGGAAGCGCCCGTCAACCACGTCGCTGACGACCGTCAGCGGCAGTTGGTAGCGCTCGGCGATTGCCGGCCAGTAGGCCACGCCCGCGCCGCCCAGCGGGTCCACGCCGAGGCGGATGCCGCTGGCGCGGATGACGTCGAAGTCGATGACGTGTTCAAGTGCGGCGACGTACTGCGCCAGGTAGTCGTGGACATGCGTCGTGGAGGCGGCCTTTGCGCGCTCGATGTCCAGGCGATGCACGCCTTGCAGCTGCCGCTCGAGATAGGCATTCGCATCCTTCTGGATGCCCGACGTGATGTCGGTGTCGGCCGGCCCACCGTTGGGCGGGTTGTACTTGAAGCCGCCATCGCGCGGCGGGTTGTGCGACGGCGTCACGACGATGCCGTCGGCCCGCGCACTGCCGGTCTTGCCGACGTTGTATTCGAGGATGGCCAGCGACACGGCCGGCGTCGGCGTGAACTGGCCGGCGGGCGCCAGCATGACGTCCACGCCGTTGGCTGCCAGCACCTCCAGCGCGCTGGTCACGGCCGGGGCCGACAGCGCATGCGTGTCGGCGCCCACGAACAGTGGGCCGGCGATGCCCTGTTGCTTGCGGTGGTCGACGATGGCCTGCGTGATCGCGAGTACATGCCACTCGTTGAAAGAGCCATCCAGCGCGGAGCCACGATGGCCCGACGTGCCGAAGGCCACGCGCTGGTCGGCGTTGGCCGGGTCGGGCCGGCGGGCGTAGTAGGCCTCGTTCAGCGCGGCGAGGTCGAGCAGCGCGTCGGCGGGCGCGGGTTTGCCGGCCAGGGGATGCAGTCGTGACGACATGGTGATGCTTCCAGGTTCAGAGGGTCGGATAGAGGCGGCCGGGGTTCAACACGCCATGCGGGTCGAACGACGCTTTCAGGCGCCGGTGGATGGTCGCCAGCGGCGGCGTCAGTGGCGTGAAGGCGCCGGGCGACTTGTCGAGCGCGCGGAACAGCGTCGCATGGCCACCGACGGACGCCGTGGCGTCGCGCACAGCGGCCGGTTCCAGCGGCGTGACCACCCAGCGCTGCGCACCGCCCCATTCGATGAGCTGCTCGCCATGCAGGTGCAGCGCCGGTGCGGTGCTCGGCAGGCTCAACCGCCACATCCGAGCCCCACCCGCCACCGCCCGCTCTGCGCCGGCAAAGAACTCATCGCTGTGGTGGCGCAGGCCCATCCAGAACGCGCCGGCCAGCTCGTTGGGGATGGCGTCGCCGCCAAGCTTCTTCAAGGCCGCCTCGACGGCGGCCTGCGCGCCAGCCAGCCGCAGCAGCAGCGCGCCGTCCCACCAGGCGCTCGCCTCGATGGGCAGCGGCTCGCCGCCCCAGCGGTTGAGCGCTTTCAGCGCGGCCGGCTGGTCGAACTCGAAGCGCAGCGTGGCCACCGCTGCGGGCAGCGGCACCACCTTCAGCGTCGCTTCGGTGATGAGGCCGAGCTGGCCCATCGAGCCGGCGAGAACGCGGCTCACGTCGAAGCCGGCGACGTTCTTCATGACGGTGCCGCCAAAGCTCAGCAGCTCGCCCTGGCCATTGATCATCACGGCGCCCAGCAGGTGGTCGCGCACCGAGCCGAGCGTCGCACGCGCCGGGCCCGACAGGCCCGCGGCCACCATGCCGCCGACGGTGCCTCGGTTGCCGAAGCGCGGCGGCTCGAAGGCGAAGCGCTGGCGGTGCTGGGCCAACAGCGCCTCGACGTCGTAGATGGGCGTGCCGGCCAGCACGCTGATGAACAGTTCGCTGGGCTCGTAGGCCGTCACACCGTTCAGCGCCAGCGTGGACAGCGGCTCGCCGGCGGGCGCCTCACCGTAGAAGTCCTTGCTGCCATGGCCGGTGATGCGCAGCGGTGCGCGCGCGTCGCGGACTCGCGCCTGAAGCTCGGCGACGTTCAAAACCGCTCCAGTTCCGGGAATGCCAGCAGCCCGCGCTTCACGTGCATGCGGCCGTACTCGGCGCAGCGGTGCAGCGTCGGGATCTGCTTGCCGGGATTCAACGTGCCGGCCGGGTCGAAGGCGGCTTTCAGCGCCAGCATCTGCTCGCGCTCCTCGGGGCTGAACTGCACGCACATCGAGTTGAGTTTCTCGACGCCCACGCCGTGTTCGCCCGTCACGGTGCCGCCCAGCGCCACGCTGCGCTCCAGGATCTCGGCGCCGAACTGCTCGCAGCGGTGCAGCTGGTCGGGGTCGTTGGCATCGAACAGGATCAGCGGGTGGAGGTTACCGTCGCCGGCATGGAAGACGTTGGCACAGCGCAGGCCGTACTTCTGCTCCATCTGCTGGATGTCCAGCAGGATGGTCGCAAGGTGCTTGCGCGGGATCGTCGAGTCCATGCACATGTAGTCTGGGCTGATGCGGCCGCTCGCCGGGAAGGCGTTTTTGCGGCCGCTCCAGAACTTCAGGCGCTGCGCCTCGTCGGCGCTGACCTGGCAGCGCGTCGCGCCGCTGGCCTGCAGCACGGCTTCCATGCGCTCGATCTCCTCGGCCACTTCCTCCGGCGTGCCGTCGCTCTCGCACAGCAGGATGGCCTCAGCGTCGAGGTCGTAGCCGGCGTGGACGAAGTCCTCGACTGCCGCCGTCATCGGCTTGTCCATCATCTCCAGGCCGGCCGGGATGATGCCGGCCGCGATGATGGCCGCGACTGCGTCGCCTGCCTTGCGCACGTCGTCGAAGCTGGCCATCACGCAGCGCGCGAGCTGCGGCTTGGGTACCAGCTTGACGGTGACCTCGGTGACGACGGCCAGCATGCCTTCGCTGCCGACAACCAGGGCCAGCAGGTCCAGGCCGGCTGAGTCCAGCGCCTCGCTGCCGAACTCGACCGGTTCGCCCTCGACGGTGAAGCCGCGCACGCGCAGCACGTTGTGCAGCGTCAGGCCGTACTTCAGGCAGTGCACGCCGCCGGAGTTCTCGGCGATATTGCCACCGATGGTGCAGGCGATCTGGCTGCTCGGGTCGGGCGCGTAGTACAGGCCGTGCGGCGCGGCGGCCTCAGAGATGGCCAGGTTGCGCACGCCGCACTGCACGCGGGCCGTGCGGGCCAGCGGGTCGATGGACAGGATCTTGTTGAACCGGGCCAACGCCAGCGTGACGCCGGACTCGTGCGGCATCGCGCCGCCCGACAGACCCGTACCGGCGCCGCGCGCGACGACCGGCACGCCGAGACGGTGGCAGGCCTTCAGCACGGCGGCCACCTGCGCCTCGGTCTCCGGCAGGGCCACCGCCAGCGGGCGCTGGCGGTAGGCGGTCAGGCCGTCGCATTCGTAGGGTGTCGTCTGCTCGGCCTGGTGGAGCAGCGCATGGGCCGGCAGTAGCGGCGCCAGCGCGGCCAGCACCGACTGCAGGCGGACGGCACGGTCGACGGCGAGGCCGGGGGCGGGGACGGAGGCGTTCATCGCGGCCGGTGGGGCGTGGGGTTCAGTGGGTATCAGGGCCGGTCAACTGTAGCCGCGCCACCGCGGCGGCCGGCTGACGTCCACGTCGCCCACATCGGGGGCTACAGCACCAGCCAGTATCCCGGCCGGCCCAGCGGCGTGGCCGGCGGCAGCAATGGGTTGCGCAGCGTGATCACCGTCCGCTGCACGAGGCGGTGGCGGGCAATCAGGTCGCCGAAGTAGCGCTGGAACAGCCGCTGGAAGCTGCCGTCGGCCACTGCTGCCTCCAGCCCACGCTCCAGGTCGGCCGCGAGCTCCGGGCGGTCGGGCCGCACGAACAGGTAGGACGCCGTGGGGTAGCGGATCAGCACGTTCGGCTCGATGACCAGCCCTTCGGCCAGCGCGCCGGCCGCCTCGTCCTCGATCTCGAAAACGGCGCGCGGGAAATAGTCGCTGCGGCCCTTGCGCAGCATGTCGAACAGCGCCTCGTAGCGGCTGGCGCCTTCCACAGGCAGCCCGTTGTGACGCAGGATTTCGTAGTCGGGCCAGTCGGCGCCCTGGCAGGCCTTGTAGCGCTTGAGCTGGTCCAGCGTGCGCAGGCCAGCCCAGCGGTCCGCATGCTCACGGCGCACCAGGCAGATGCGGTGGCCGATGAGGCCACGGTCCACCGGCACGCGCACCGGAATCATCTGCGCCTCGCGCTCGATGCTGGTCATCGTCCAGGCCAGGTCCAGGCTGCCCGTCCGGTTGCTCAGCTCGCGGATGACGCGCGCCTGGCTCATCGGCTCGCGGGCTTCGATGAACTCATAGTCCACACCGGCGTGTTCCGTGGCCAGCTTCATCAGGGCCAACAAATAGCGCCAATGCGACTCGCGACCCGGGTCGTGCATCGGATAGATGAGCGGCGCACCAGCGGCCCGCAGCGCGGGGGCAGCCACAAGCATCAGCAGCAGCGGGCGGCGTTTCATGACGCCAGCAGCCCGGGGGTGACGGGCGCCTCAGCCCTTGCGGCGGGAGGTGCTGCTGCGCGGCGCAGCGGTACGGCTCGCCTTGGCGGCCGGCTTGGGCGCGCCGGCCAAGCCCTTGGCTACGCTGCCGACGACGGCGCCCGGCACGGTGGCAGCCTTGCGCAGCGTATCGCTGGCGGCGTCGAAGGACTGCTTGACGAGGTTGCCGGCCAGCGCCCGGGCGGCATCGGTGGCGGTGTCCTTCATGGCTGTCGTCGCGAGCTGTGTGAACTGCTGGGTCAGCGCCGTCCACCACTGCGTGGGGTCAACAGCGCCGGGCGACAAGCCCAGGGCCGGGGCGGTGTCGGTGGTCGGCTTCTTGGCGGCCGGCCGGGCCGCACGAGGGGCCGCCTTGGCGGGCGCCTGCACGGCGGGCTGGGCTTCGCCCTGCGCGGCCGACGCCGCGGCCACCGCCTCCGGCGTGATGCCGGGCCAGGCCGAGGCATCCATGCCGGTGGGCAACTTGAGGCTGTCGCGCAGCTGCGTCAGCGGCACGTTCATCGTCTGCAGCGTGGAGAGCGTCATGCGCTGCACCTCCAGCGCCTGGATGGTGGCGCCCAGCATGCGGGCGTTCTGCTCCAGCCAGAACTGCACGGTGCGCAGCTCTTCGATGCGTTTGGCAAGTTCCTCCGGGTTGAGCGTGGGCGCCACCCACTGGCCGATGCCCGGCAGCGCAGCGCCTGCGTTCTTGACGAGGCCCTGCAGAAAGTCAAAACCCGGCACGAACTTGGTGAAGGCGTTGTCGCTCATGTCGTCTCCCCTTGTTGGACCGGATCCTACTCCGCAGGGGGCATCCGTTCGACGGTGAATCCCCGCTGCGCCAGCAGCCGCGGCAGCGCCTGGGGCCCTGTCATGTGCAGTGCACCCACGGCCACCAGCAGCCGCTGGCCGGCACCGTGTAACGCGTCGATGCGCTCGGACAGGCCGATGTTGCGGTCGTCGTTGACACGCCTCATCCAATCGCGCTCGGCGGGCGTGTCTGCGCAGCGGCACCAGCGCGGGTAGTCAGCCAGCGTCTTCAGGTCGGCGCGGGCCCAGGCGTCGGCGAGCTTGCGCAGCGGCGCGCGCAGCTCGCCGCGCTGCAGCTGGCGAAGCGCACCGCCGACGACCTCCGGCAGCTCCGCCGCCGTGGGCTCCAGCGCATCGAGCTGCTGTTCCACGCTCTCCAGCGACTGCACCGGCCGCCCCTCGGCCTTCGCTCGGGCCACCAGCATCAGGTCCTGGCCGAAGGCCGCGTCGAACCCGTCGCGGCGCGCTTCCAGCAGCGTCAACGTCGTGAGCTGAAGCATGGCCGGCAGCGTCGCCAGCGCGCCGGGCGGCAGGCAGGCGGCGCGCGCCTGTGCCTCGATGCCGCGGGCCAGTGCGGGCGACAGCGGCTCGGCCGCCGGCAGCGCCGACAACGCCGGCCCGACATCGGCGGGGTCCAGTTCCACGGCCAGCACCTCGGTGGCCTCCCAGGCCCGGCGCAGCGTCGGTCCGGGGTAGGCCCAGTCCGGCTTGCCGAGGTGCAGACTGCCGAAGAGATAGCTGCTGTGGCCGCCGCGCGTGATGCGCCACAGCGGCCCGCGGTCACGCGCCTGCGCGGCCCACGTGGCCGACTGCTCGGCGGTGGGCTGCGCCGGCACGGGTGGGCAGGCGGCCCGGGCGACACTGACGCACAGCGCCAGCAGGACAAAAAACAGGGCACGGATCATGGGTTGGGTTCGATACGGAGTTCGCCTGGCTTCTGCGAGAAGTGCAGCCGGCCGAGCACGTCCATGCCCAGCAGCGGCGCACCGAGCTGGGGCAACACCGTCACGGTCAGCGCGCGGGCCTGCACACCGCCTTCCAGGCTGATGTCGGCCCGCGCCGCAAAGCCCTGCGCCGCACCACCGGCCGTGAAGGTGCGCACCGGGCCCAACGGCTTCAGCCCGGCCCGCTCGGCCAGCGCCTGCGGCAGCGCGGTGGACGTGGCGCCGGTGTCGACGAGGAAGTCCACGTCGATGCCACCGACGCGGCCGGGCCAGTGGAAATGGCCGTCCTCGCCGCGCTTGAGCACGACGGTCTCGCCGGCGAGCTGGAAGCGGCTGGCCGCGCGCTCGCGTTCCCACGCCTGGATGCCAAGGAAGACAACCAGCGTGATCAGCAGCCAGATCGTCAGCAGCTTGAGGGTATGGGGCAATTCACGGCGGGACACCGGGCGACGATAACCGCCCTGCCCGGCATGCGGATTGCCGGGCAGGGCCACCACGCCAAGTGCTACCGCCCTACGATCCCGCCATGCGCCTGCTGAAGCGACTCGCCGCCGCCCTGACCCTGCTGGCCTTGCTGGCGCTGGCCGGCTGTTCCAGCCTGACGTTGGCCTACCAGCAGATGCCGTTGCTGGCTGGACTGTGGATCGACAGCTACCTCGACCTGGACAGCGGCCAGCGCGCGCAGCTCAAGCAGCAGCTACAGGCCTGGCAGACCTGGCACCGGCGCGAGGAGCTGCCGCAGTGGCAGGCGCTGCTGCGCCAGGCCCAGTCGGCGCTGGAAGCCGGCGTCACGCGTGATGAACTGCTGGCGCTGGAGCGCGGCGCCCGTGCCAGCGCCGAACGCAGCCTGCAGCACGCCGCGCCGCTTGCGGCCCCGCTGCTGGCCGGCCTGCGACCCGGCCAGTGGCTGCACCTGCAGAAGGAAATGGACGACAAAGCCGCCGAATGGCACGAGCGCAACAGCGGGCGCGGCGCGCCGCATGAGCGCGCCAAGCGCTATGCCAACAACCTGGAGCGCTGGCTGGGCGACCTGGACCGCGCGACGCTGAAGCAGGCCCGCGCCGACGCCGAGTCCTGGCACTTCGACCTGCCCATGCTGGCCCAGGGGCGAGCGACGCGCCAGGCTCGCACGACGGAGGCGCTGCGCGCATGGTCGCACGGCGACGCGGCCGCGGGCACGGCGCTGCTGATGCAGAACCTGCAGCCGCTACCCGCCGAGCAGGCCTACCGCGAGGAGATCATTGCCAGCCTGCTGAAGCTGCTCAACGGGCTGGACGCGAAACAGCGCGAACAGGTGCACCATCACTGGGACACCTGGAGCGCCGACCTGCGCACGCTGCAGGCCGGCAGCTGATGACGCTCGCCGTCAGCTGCGCAGCGCTGCCACGGGCGGCAGCCGGGCCGCACGCCGCGCGGGCGCCCAGACGGCGACCTGCCCCAGCATCGCCAGAGACACAGCGCCGGCGGGCAGGTAACCCCACGGCAGGCGGGGCAGCGCATAGCTCTGCATCAGCAGGTGGCTCAGGCCCAGCGCACCGGCCAGGCCAAGCACGACGCCCAGCGTCGTCAGCAGCAGGTTCTCCACCTGGAAGTAGCGCAGGATCTGCCCCTGCGTAGCGCCCAGCGCACGGCGCGTGCCGATCATGCGCGTGCGCTGCTGCACCCAGAAGCTCGCAAGCCCGACGATGCCCATCGCAGTCACCAGCAGAAGCGCCAGGCAGACACCGCCCATCAGCCAGGCCATCGCACGGTCCTGCGCGTAGAACGTGGCTCGCATCTCGGTGAGCGGGAGCGCCTGCGTAACGACACGGCCCTGGTCGCCGGCCTCCAGCGCAGCCGTTGCTGCCTTGATCCGGGCGTCGAGCTCGCCTGGCTCGGCGCGGATGATGTACGAACCACCGCCCCTCATGGGCAGGATCAATGCGGCTCCGCCACTGTCCTGCCTTGCCCGGTGCAGCTGGGTGTGGGTAAGCGTCTGCACGACACCGATGATGGTCGACGGCGAGTCACCGTAGAGATACAGCGTGCGACCCACGGCCGACTGGCCGGGGAAGAGCTTGTCAGCCAGCACCTTGTTGATGATGACCTGCCCGATCCGGGGGTTCGCCGTGCTCATGACCTTGAACTCCTCCTGCACCTCGGTGGCCGTAAAGTTGCGCCCCTCCAGCAGCTTCAGGCCGAAGGCGGGCAGCATGTGCTCGTCGGCCACGTATTGCGCGGCGGATATGCGCTGGTTCTTGTTGTCGGGCTCCGCAGCGACGCTGGTGTTGTTGCTGTTGTTGCCGTAGACAATCTGGTTGGCCACGGTCGCCGACTTGATGCCGGGCAGTGCACGCAGCTGCGCCAGGTCCTCGGCGACGATGCCTGCTGTTCGCTCGGGCGGCTGCGGCTTGCTGCCGCGCAGGTTCAGCACCGCGATCTCGGCCTCCACCAGGCCGCTGTCGGTGTTCAGCGCCTCGACGCGGGTCTCTATGAGGTGCAACGCATTGGTGACGATCGTGCAGGTCAGCGCCACCTCAAGCACGATGAGGCCGGCGGCGATCTTGTGGCGACGCAGCGTCGACACGATGGGTCGCAAGTCCATCAGCAGCCCACGAAGGCCCGTGGCACCGGTGCCCGAAACGGAAGATAACGTTGCAGACATCATTGAACCTTCAGCTGAGCGGCGGGAGTGACAAGCGCTGCGCGCCAGGCTGGTAGCAGGCCGGCGCACAGGCTGGCTAGCAGGGCCAACCCCAGCGTCAGCCCGAGCATCGAGAAATCCAGCTCCGCCAGGCGCGCATAGTCGTTGGGGCTGTGACGCACCAGCCAGAGCCCGCCATGCGCAAACAGCAGGCCCAGCACCGCACCGGCCACCCCCAGCAGCCCAGCCTCGACGACGAACTGCGCGAATATGTCCCCGCGCGTGGCCCCCAGCGCCCGGCGCACGCCGATCTCGCCCGCCCGGCGCAGCGTCTTGGCCAGCAGCAGCCCCACCATGTTGACGACACACACCAGCAGGAAGCCGAAGGCCAGCCAGGTCTGCAGCCGCACATCGGCCGGCAGCACCTTCTGCGCGCCAAGCCAGTCCATCACGTTGCGCAGCCGCACGTTGGTCGGCCGTTCGAAGCGGCCGGCCGCGCGCTGTGCCTCGGAATAGGCCACGAGGTAGTCACGGTAGGCGGCGGCGTCCTCGGGCTTGGCGAACTCCACCCAGTACTGGATCCACGAGCAGCTGGCGTTGAGGTCCAGCGAGCTGCCTCCGTTCGCACCCTTGGCCCAGCAGTTCATGTTTCCCCAGTGGCCCATCTTCAGCGCCATGGCCGTGGAGAAGGGCAGGTAGAAGTCCTCGGTCTCGGTGTAGCTGCCCAGGGTGAGGTCCCAGAAGTGGGGCTGCACCTTCCAGGGCTTGAGCACGCCGATGATGCGAAGCGGCTGGCCGCGCACAATGACCTCGCGGCCCACCGAGTTGGCGCCTCCGAACAGCTTGTCGTTCAACGCGGCCGAGATGACCGCCACGCGCGCCTCGCTGTCGTCGTCAGCCGCATTCCAGCCGGCACCGAATTGCCATGGCGCGTCGAACATCGCGAAGAAGTCTGCCGATGTCATGCGCACGCTTGAGAAGACCGGCTTGACCTGGCTGTCGGGCACCACAACCGCCGTATTGAAGCCACTGGACATGACCTGGCGCAGCGCCTTGCGGTCGCGCAGCAGCGCCGTGGCGTCGTAGCGAGTCAGGTCGAAGTTGGGCTCTTCACCGGGCTTCCAGCCGATCATGTCGGCCGCGTCCAGCTGCACATTGAACAGCCGCGCGCTCTTGGCCGGCAGAGGGTCGCCGGAGAGCACATGATAGACGGTCAGCGTCGTCATGCAGGTGCCGATTCCCAGCGACAGTGCCAGCACCATCAGTGCCGTGAGGCCCTTGGAGGCGCGCGCGCTGCGGGCGGCGAGCTCGAGATAGTGAAGGAACATCAGCGGGTCTCCAAAAGTGCGTTCACCGCGGCGAGTTCGGCATCGCCCAGCGACCCGGCCGCCAGGTGCAGCGCGAGCAGAGCGAGCACATGCCTGTGCCGGGCCCGGGTCAGCGTGTTCTGCGCCGCGGTGAGGGTCTGAATGGCCAGCAGCAGGTCGGTGGTGCTGCGCGTGCCTAGCGTCAGGCCCGTGCGCGTGGCCTCCAGCGCACGTTCTGCAGCCTGCACGCCGGCTTCGGCCGACTGCAGCTGCGCCGCGCCCTGCCCCACGGCGAGGTAGTCTGCGCGGACCTCGCGCAGCACGGCGCGGCGGCCGGCTTCGAGCTGCTCGCGCGCGGCTTCACGCTGGAAGGCGGCGCGGTCGGCCGCGGCGGTGGTGGCACCGCCCGCGAACAGTGGCACGGTCAGCTTCAGCGCGAGCTGCGTCGGCGTGCGGTTGGCGTCGGACAGCGGCACGCCGTCGCCGCGCTGGCGCTGCGTATCCACGCCCAGGCTCAGTGTCGGCAGGTGGCCTGCGCGAGCGCCGGCGATACGTTGCTCGCCGGCCTGCACGTCGAGCTGCAGCGCCCGCAGTGCCGGATTGGCCTGCAGCGCCCGCTGCGCCCAGGCTTCGGCATCGTCAGGCAGTGGCTGGGCACGCAGCTCGCGGCGCAGAGGCTGCAGCGTGGGCGCCGTGCCGCTGGTGAGCTGCGCCAAGGCCTCGCGTGCATCGGCCACGGCCAGCTCGGCGGCCAGCGTACCGGCACGCGCCTGCTCGCGGTAGGCGCGCGACTGGTCGGCCTCCACCTGCGCCGACAGGCCTGCGGCAAAGCGCGACTGCGCCTCGCTGACCTGGCGGTCGAACGCCTCCTCGTTGGCCCGGGCCGTGGCCAGCTGGGCCTGCGCCGACAGCAGCCCGAAGTAGGCCTCGGCCACCCGCTGCCGCGCCGCCTGCTCGGCGGCGATGAGGCGGGCGGCCTGCGCCGACGCATCGCTGCGGCTGGCGTCCCATTCGCGCAGCGCGGCCAGGTCCACCAGCGGCTGACTGATGCTGCTGGTCGTCGTACGCCAGCGGTTGCCGCCGGTCTCGCGCTGCTCGGCGTGCTGCAGCGTCCACTGCGGCAGCAGCGCGGCGCGCGCTTCGCGGCTGGCGGCTTCCTGCGCGCCGCTGAGCGCCGCGGCCTGGCGCAGCACGGGGTCGGCCGCGCGGGCCTCGGCCCAGACCTGCAGCAGATCGTCGGCATGCGCGGTCTGGGACAGCAGCGCCGCAGTGAGGAACAGGACGCGCATCGGCTCAGGCAGCCAGGTCGGCGGCGAGATCGACGACCTGGCCGTCGATGACGTGGACATTGCGCTGGGCGCGTGCGGCCAGCTGCGGGTCGTGCGTGACCATGACGATGGTGGCGCCGTCGCGATGCAGTTCTTCCAGCAGCTCCATGACGCTACGAGCCATCGCGCTGTCGAGATTGCCGGTCGGCTCGTCGGCCAGCAGCAGGCGCGGCTCGCCGGCCAGCGCCCGCGCGATGGCCACGCGCTGCTGCTGGCCGCCGGAGAGTTCCGCCGGGTAGTGCTTGCCGCGGGCGGACAGACCGACGCGCGCGAGCGCGTCGGCCGCGCGCTTGCGCCGCTCGCCGGCACCGAAGCCGCGATAGCGCAGCGGCACTTCGATGTTGTCGAGTACGTTGAGGTCCGGGATCAGGTTGAAGGCCTGGAAGATGAAGCCGATCTTCTGGTTGCGGATGCGCGAGCGCTCGCCGTCGCCCATGCGGCTGACGTCGATGCCGTCGAGCATGTAGGTGCCGGCGCTGAAGGCTTCGAGCAGGCCGGCGATCGTGAGGAAGGTGGTCTTGCCGGAGCCGGACGGACCGGTGACGGCGACGAATTCGCCTTCGTTGACCTTCAGGTTGAAGTCGCGGAGGGCGTAGGTCTCGACCATTTCGGTGCGGTAGACCTTCTGGAGGTTGTCCATGTGGAGCATGGGTGGGTCCTATTCGCTCAAGGTGGGCTTGGTGGTGATCGAGGCTGTCGCGGGGCGTTGCACGCTTCGGTGGCGCTTGTTGGACGGGACGATGCCGGGAGTCCCGCCCGGCGTGCAACCGCGCGTTAGGCGGCCCGATGTCGCGATGAGTCGTGCCGGTGACAAGGCCAACCGCAAGAGCGCAGCGGCTCGCCTCAGGACGTACACCTGGTAAGACTCGGCATGCGCAGTGAATGCACGTGGTGCTGGTGGGCGGTTCAGCGCCTCTCTCTTGTTGACTTTTCTCTGGCGCAGCACAGAAAAGTTACCCGCCCGCCAGGGCGGACTCCCGGCGACTCGGCACCGAGTCGTCAGGACAACCGAAAACGAAGCGCCTATCGCACCCATCACGCCCGACCTCAATCGGCGATCAAGACGCGCGCCGCGCCCTTGAACCCATCAGCGCCCGAGATCACGACCCGGTCGCCCGCCTGCAAACCCGAGAGCACCTCCACGCGGTCCAGCGAGCGCGCGCCGAGCTTGACGGCGACCTTCTCGGCCACTCCGTCCCGCACGACGTAGGCATGACTGCCACCACCTTCGTCCACGAAGCTGCCGCGCGCCACGCCCAGCACCTTGTCGCGCCGGTCGAGCAGCACGCGCACCGACAAGCGCTGGTTCTGCCGCAGCTGCTCGGGCTGCGCGCCCGCAAAGCGCAGCCGCGCCGCCACCTCGCCGTTCACCACTTCCGGCGAGACCGAGCTGACCGAACCTGCCCAGCGCTGGCCGTTGCCGCTGATCTCGCCTGGCATCCCCGGCTGCAGCTCACGGGCGAAGCTCTCGGCCACCTGCATCTGCACCTCCAGCGCCGAAAGATCCACCACGGACAGCAGCTTCGCGTCGCGGCCCACGTTGGTGCGGTCCGCGATGAAGAGCTGGCCCACCTGACCGTCCACCGGCGAGCGCACCTGCAGCTCGGCCACCTGGCGCTCCAGGTCGGCCACCAGCAGTTGCTGGCGGGCCAGCGCGCTCTTCTTGGCCTGCACATCCAGCGCCAGGCTGTCCGTCTTGAGGCCGCGCAGGTCGCGGGCCTGCTCCAACGCAAGCTTCGCCTTGGCGAGCGCGTCCTGCGCCCGCTCCACCTGCATGCGCGCCGTGGCGCCGGCCTCGAAGGCCTGGGTCTGACGCGCGAGGTCGTTCTGCGCGGTCTGCTGGTCGATGCGGGCGTTCTCGTAGGCGCTCTGCAGCGCGGCCGTCTGCTGACGGGCGTCGACCTCGGCGCGGGCCAGGTCGGCGCGCAATGCATCGATGTTGCTGCGCTCCTGCGCGAGGCGGTTCGTCAGCTCGGGCGAATCGACATGAGCCAGCACCTGGCCGCGCCTGACCGGGTCGCCGGCGCGCACATCCAGCGTCACGGTGCCGGCGCCTGGCGCGTACAGCGTCGGGCTCTGCGCGGCGACGACGCGGCCTTCGCCGGCGACGTCACGCGTCAGCGGGCCGACATCCACCGTCGCGATGCTCAGCCGCGCGGCGCTGACGGCCGTGCCGGCCGACAGGCCCTGCTTCAGCCACCCACCGCCCAGCAACGCCAGGGCGACCAGAACTGCGGCGCCGCCGACCACAAGCAGCGGCTTGCGGCGGGACGGGGAGGCGAGCGGACGATCCTGCTCGGAGGTGTCGCGGAAGCGGGCGTTCATGCCCTGCTTTCCGCAAGCGCCGTGCCAAGGTCACCGCCACGACGAATCAACGACTTGGCGCTGCCGGACCTGTCCGCGGACAGTGTCCGGACAGTCCGGGCGCCAATCCGGTCAGGGTCGGGTTCGCTGCGATTCGCTCAGATCGCTTCGGTCAGCACGAGGAAGCAGTACGCCAGCACGGCAACCGCCATCCACAGGCCGAACGAGGTCAGGGGAACTCGGATCATGTCGATCTCCCGGTGGCGTCCGATGGGCGCTCAGGCGCGCAGCAGCCGGTCCGCATAACGCCAAGTTTGCGGACCTTGGGGAAACACCGTCGCCAGTGCGGATTCCGTCAGGCCCAGGTGGCGCTGCAGCACCGGGGCCAGCACCTGGCGGAAGTCGGTGCGCACGGCCAGGTCGCGGCCGTCCGCGAGCGCCGCGGCGTCCAGGCCTGGCCATTCGCCCAACACCTGGCCGCCCGCGACGGGGCCGCCCAGCAGCCACATGACGTTGCCACGACCGTGATCGGTGCCGCCATTGCCGTTCTGGCGCAGCGTGCGGCCGAACTCGCTTAGCACGACGATGACGGTGTCCTTGTATGTGTCGCCCAGCCCCAGCGTCAGCGCGTCCAGTCCTTCGCCGAGGGCGGCCAGCCGGTTGGCCAACTGGCCACGCGCGGCGCCCTGGCTGACATGCGTGTCCCACCCGCCGACGGCGGTGAAGGCGAGCTGCGTGTGCGGGTCCTTGCGGATCAACGTGCCCAGGCGCCGCGCATCGGCGGCGAAGCTGCGCGCGGAGGGCGCACCGGCGTCCGCCGACGGGTCCATCGACCGGCCCTCCGGCGCGGCCATGCTGCGGGCCATCTCGCCGCGGCCCTCGGTCGTGTCGCGCAGCGTCTGGTTCAACGGCGCATCATGGGCGTAGAGCCGCGCGAGGCCGGCCTGCAGCTGCGGGTCATCGATGGCGCGGCGCTGCAGCGCGCCCGGGCCTAGGCCCAGGCTGGCGACGCTGGCTGCCCCCGAAAATATGCGCGGCGGCGTGCTGCCCTGGCTGATGGCCCTCGTCGGGCTGGGTTCGCCGGGCAAGGCCGTCAGCAGACGGTTCATCCAGCCATCGGGCGTGGACTTGCGGCCGGGGGTGCCGGATTCGACGTAGTCCTGCGCATCGAAGTGCGAGCGCGTCGGGTCCGGCGAGCCGCTGGCGTGCACGAAGGCCAGCTGGCCGCCATCCCAGTGCCGCTTGAGCGGCGCCAGCGAAGGATGCAGGCCGAATAGCGAGTCCAGCTTCAGCAGGCCATCTTCGCCCCCGGGCGGCGGCAGCGCGATCTGCGGCCGGCTGGCGGCGTACTCCCGCTCACCGTAGGGCGCGACGACCGACAGGCCGTCCACCGCGCCGCGCAGCAGCACGACGACGAGTTTTTTCTGCGCGGCGCCCTGGGCGTGCAGCAGCGACACCGGTAGGCCGCCGAGCGTGAAGGCACCAAAGTTGAGGAGTTGGCGGCGCAGCATGGTCAGGCCTGCCCAGCCGCACGACGCAGCCGTGAATGGATGAAGGCGCTCGGTCGCATGGCGTCTATCTCCTCATGAAATCGGGGGAGGCCAGCAGCAGGGCGACCTGCTGGCCGGCGGGCTCGGTGGCCAGCGTGCGGCGCGTGGGCTCGCTGACGGATGCGCCGAGCGTCGCGCCCAGCCGGTCGGCGCTGATGCCGCTGCGTTGCCCCAGCGTGCTGGCGAGCTGCACGCGCTGCGTCAGCGCCTCGGGGTTGCGCCAGGCGGTGGCGGTGGTCCTGTAGCCATCGGGCGTCGCGGCACCGTACAGCGGCTGGCCGGCCTGTGCCAGCGCCGCCAGCAGCGGCTGAGGGTTACCCAGCGGCAGGTCCAGCGCGCGCAGGCTGGACAGCAGGTACTGGTAGGGCGTCTTGAACTTGGCCTGGTAGGCGTCACGGCTCCAGAACTCGTCCGCGCGGATCAGCGTGCGCGTGAACTCGCGCAGGTCGCCGCCGGTGGCCTGGAAGTTGTCGGCCAGCCGCTGCACGAGGCCAGCCGGCGGCTCGTCGGCGACAAAGGCCTGGGCGAACTGCCCGGCCAGGTGCCGCGCCGTCGCCGGGTGGCTGGCCAGCACATCCAGCGCCTGCTCGCCTTCTGCGGCGCCCGCGGCCCGGACGACGCGACCGAGCCAGGTCTTGGTGCCGTTGTCGTGCTTGCGCGGGTCGAACGCGAACAGGCCGCCGGTACCGCCGACAAGAGCCTTACGGGAATCGAGGCCCCAGCCCGTCAGCATGCGCGCCAGCTCGGTGACGTCGCGCTGCGTGTAGCCGCCGTCCACGCCCAGCGTGTGCAGCTCCATCAGCTCGCGGGCGTAGTTCTCGTTGAGCCCCTGGGGCAGCCGGGCCTTCAGCTCGGGCCGCTCGGCCAGGAAGCGGCGCGCGCGCTGTGGCGGCTGGTAGCCGGCGACGACGCTCTGCGCGTTGTCCAAGTACAGCAGCATGGCCGGGTGCCGTGCCGTCGCGCCGAGCATGTCGCGGAAGCGACCGAACACGAAAGGCCGGATGGCACGCTGCTCGTAGTCGGCCACCAGCACACCCACCGGCCCCTTGCCGGCAAACACGTTGAAGTGGTTGAACCAGAACTCGGTCAACACCTCCTCCAGCTGCGCAGGGCTCTGCAGCGCTCGCGACAGCCGCGCGACGGCGGCCTGCTGCACCAGCGGCCTGACCTTCTCCCGCACGGCGTTCAACGCCTCGGCGCTGGGCGCCTCACCCCGCGCTTGTTCGCGCCGGGCCTCACGCGTGGCCTTCACTGCCTCGCGGTAGCGCCCCAGCAGCTCAGCCTGGCCCAACTGCAACACGTCCAGGCCGGCCAGGCGCGCCGTCAGCGCCGCGGGCTGGGGCAAGCGACGCGGCGCGAGCTGCTCGTCCAGGAAGCGCTCAAGCCAGCGTTCGGCGCCCTGGTCGGCGATAGCGGCGGCATCCGCCGGGCGCGGGCCGTAGCCCAGCCGGTTGAGGGCATGCAGGGCGCGTTCCTCGGCACCCGGTGCCGGCAGGCCGGCGGCATGGCCCCGACGACTCAGCAGCGCCGTCCCAATCAGGGCGGCGCCACTGCTCAACATGAAGCGGCGGTGCTTGTTCATCGGGGAACTCCGTCGTTTGCACGGAGCATCCCGCCAGGTGCGCAAGGCCATGTGGCCCCGACGCAAAGTTTTGTGTCAGCCGACCGTCGCGCGCGGCGCTGCGTGCAACCACTCGGACAGGCTTCGCAGCGTCGCAGCCACGTCCAGCGGCTTGCACCAGAAGGCGTCAAAGCCGGCGTCCCGCGCCAGGTCCGCCGCGACGCACTCGCTTTCGGCCGTCACGAGCACCGCGGGCACGGTGGCCGGCAGTCCGGCCTGGCGCAGCAAGGTAGGCAGCTGATCGCCCGCCACGTCGGGCAGGCGCAGGTCGCAAAGCAGCAGGTCGACCGGCTCGGCCGCGACGATGCGCTGCGCCTCGGCCCCCGTACGCGCCACGCGCAAACGCGTGCCGGGCAGCAACTCGACGATGCCTTCCATCAACAGCGCGTTGACGGCGTCGTCCTCGACGTAAAGCACCACACGCGGCGTCATCGGCTGGCGTCGCCTTGGAAGCGGTGCTGAACTGCGGGAACGACGGATTCGGCGAGCATCTAGCGCGTGAGAAGTGACGGCAGACATTATCAATTTCATTGATAACGGCGGGCACTCCCCTGCCCAAGGGGCGCGCAATGCGTGGATTTCTACGCTAAAACCGGTAGCCCACTCCGGCTTAGCCGGCGCGGCGGACGCCCAGGCTTTCCAGCCCGCGCGTCAACGCCGGCCAGCCGGCCGGCCAACCGGGGACACCGCCGGCGGCGGCGGACTCCAGCGCACGCGCCTGGGCGGCCAGGTCGGAATGGCCGATGAGCTCCAGCACGGCCTTCAGCCCATGGGCCACCCGGCGCAGCGCCGCGGCGTCGGCACGCGCCACGGCGGCATCGCCCTGCATGATGTCGTCGGCAAAGCGCTGGATGCAGCCCGCGCGGAAGCTCTCGTACATCTGGCGATCACCGCCGAAATGCAGGTGCACCGGGTCGGCCTCGTCGGCGGCGGCTGTCACCGGACAAGGGGCCGGGGCCTCGCGCAACAGCTCGGCGACCGTGCCCAGCAGTTCGCCCAGTGGAACGGGCTTGCGCAGCACGCGTGCGACGCCGCGGTCGGCCAGCGCGACCCGGCGGTCGTCGTGCACTCCGGCACTGAAGACGATCCACGGCGGCGCCCCGGCCGCCAGCGCCACGCCCTCGGCCAGCAACGACTCGGCGGAGCCGTCGGGCAACATCAGGTCGCTGATGACAAGCTGCCATGCGCCTTCGGCCAGCGCGGTGCGCGCCTCAGCCAGGCTGCCCGCCACGCGCAACTCCACTGCCGGCGCGTCCGGTTCCTCGGCGGGCAGTTCCTCCAATGCCAGCTCGACGAAGCGGGCGATGGATGCATCGTCCTCGATGAGCAGCACCCGCGCAGCCATGGCGTGCGTCAGGCGGCGTGCGCGGCGGTGCGGGGTGCCAGGCCCGCCAGCAACGGCGGCAGCTCGGTGACCAGTGCTGTCTTGTGCACGACCGGCACGCCCTCCAGCGCAAAGCGGTAGGGCTCACGCTGGGCCTCATCCAGCGCCGTGACGACGATAAGGCGGCTGCGCGCGAACTGCGGATGCGAACGCAGGCTGGTGATGAGGGCGGCGCCGTCGATGCCTGGCAGCAGGATGTCGATGAGCAGCAGGTCCGGCTCCAGCCGGCCGGCCAGCGCCAGCCCAGCGATGCCGTCGGCAGCCACGTGCAGCTCGGCATCGGGCAGCTCACGCTTCACGATGAGGCTGATGAGGTTCTGGAAATGGACCGAGTCCTCGATGAGCAGCAGCGTTTTGGCGCGCCCGCGCTCTGCGGCTGACTGCGATGCGGCTGCAGAGCCGCCGCCCCGCGCGTCGAGCCAGGCCTCCAGCGAGCTTCGCAGGATGCGCCGGTGACCGCCGGGCGTCTTCCAGGCCTGGAGTTCACCTCGGTCCACCATGAGCTGGACGGAGCGCACTGCCATACCCAGCCGCTGTGCGGCCTCAGTCGTGGAGCAGGTGTCGGGGACAGACGGGATGTGATTCACACGCGACATTTTGCCGAATTCGCAGGCTCCTGCCTATTTGATAAAAACGATTTCACTGCACAATTCAACCGCATTCCTGGAGTATCTTCATGCCGTCCACTGCCTCGCACGACAAGCCACCGACCGGCCCCCGCGCCGAACGGCAGCTGAGCCTGCCGGCTGCCGAGGAACAGCGCGAGGAAGATTCGCGCGCACACGGCGTGCGCCTGGGCCACCTCTCTGAGGCGCTGGCCCGCCACCTGGGCGTCGATGCCGACGCGGCGCAACTGCTGCGCCTGGCCGCGCCGCTACACGACGTCGGTGAATCGGACCCGACAGCCTCCTTCGAACCCGCCTGGCCGCTGACGGCGGCCGAGGAGCGCCGCCGCCGCCAGGCGCAACCCGAGCGCGGCGCCGCTTTGCTGAGCGGCTCGCGCCTGCCGCTGTTCTCGCTCGCCGCCGAGATTGCCCTGCATCTACGCGAGCGCTGGGACGGCAACGGCTACCCGCAAGGGCTGCGCGGCAAGGACATCCCGCTGTCGGCCCGCATCGTCGCAGTGGTGGATTACTTCGACGCCCTGACCCGGCGCCACCGTTACCGCCCGGCCCGGGCCGACGACCGTGCGCTGGCGATGCTGGCAGAACAGGCCGGCAGCGCCTTCGACCCGGAGATCGTCTGCACCTTCCTGACGCATGCGGCCGAGATGATCGCGCTGCGCGACCGCATCGACCTGGCGCGGCCGGGCGTGCAGCCGCCGCGCCCGGCTGGCTGAGCGCTGCGCGCGGGGTGATATCGGGAGGGCGCTATCGTGCGGGCTGGACATCCCCTGCCCCCGAGAACCTGCCCATGCCCCACCGCAGCCGCTGGCGCCCGAGCCTCATCACGGCCGCCGCCGGCGTGCTGCTGGCCCTCGTGTTGCTGGGTGCCACCGTCTACAGCCTGTGGCGCGAGCATCGCGAGTTGACGGCCGACGCCACCGACCGGGTCGTGTTGCTCGCCCGGGTGCTGGAAGACCATGCCAGCCGCAGCTTCGATGCCGCCCAGATCGCGCTGGCGGGGCTGGCCGACGCGGCCGAGCGAGGCGCGCCGCCCGACGTGCTGCAGGCGCTGCTGGACCAGACGCAGGCCAGCCTGCCCTTCCTGCGCGGCGTGGCACTGGTGAACGACGCCGGCCTGGTGCTCGCCGCCGCGGACCCCGCTGACCGCGGCGCTCGCATCGATCCCACGTCACTGGGTGCCTGGCCCGTACCGGGGCGCGACAGCATCGGCGGCTTCGTGCCCGCGCGCAGCCTTGCCGGCCTGGGTCCGGACCGTGCGGCCGTGCCGGCGGGCGTGGGCTTCATCCCCGTGCTGCGGGGCGTGCATCTGCCAGGCGCCGCGGCGGACCGTCCGGCGTTGCTCGTCGCGTTGATCAACCCGGACGCGCTGGCCAACTTCCAGCAGATGGCCCTGAACGATGCCCAGGCAGCGGCCGCGCTCGTCGCCTTGGACGGCCGGCTGCTGGCTGCCACCAGCGGCGCGGAGGCCCTGCCGGGTCAGCGGCTCGAACGGCTGCTCTCGCCCACAGCCCCGGTGGGCCGAGTGCGAGGTGGCAGCGAATACGGCGGCTGGAGCGGCCCCGGCCTGCGCGAGGATGAGCAGATCGGCGCCTACCGCGCGCTGCGCGCTCGGCCGTTGGCGATGCTGGTGGAGCTGCCGCAGGAGGAAGTGCAGCATCAATGGTTCCTCAGCGTGCGCGACCTGGGGCTGCCGGCCTTCGTCATCGCGATGGCGCTGGTGGCGCTATCGATGGTGGGCGCCGCCGCGCTGCGCGCGCGGGAGCGCGCGGCCCTCGCCCTCGACCAGGCGCAACGCCAGATCGTCGAACGCGAGCACGAGCTGAGCGCCATCTTCGGCAGCGTGCAGGACCTGCTGTTCCGCACCGACGCCCGGGGCCATGTGACCTTCATCAATGAGGGCTATGCGCAGCAATGGGGCCACGACGTGCAGCGCGTGCTGGGCCGGCCCTTGCAGGACTTGTTCGGCGGGGCGCCGAGCGTCGCCGCGCTGTTCGAGCCCTCGCACGGTGCCGTCCCCCAGCCCCGACAGGCGCATGCCGACTGGATGAGCCCCGAGGGCCGTGCCTTCAGCTTCGAGATCCATGTCGTGCCGCTGCGCCGGGGTCCCGACCAGTTGGAATGGGTGGGCAGTGCGGCCGACGTGAGCAGCCTGATGCAGGCGCAGGCCGAGCTGAGCGCGCAGCTGGGGCTGGCGCGCTCGCTGCTGGCCAGCAGCCCGCTGCCGATGTCGGTGCTAGACCGCGAGAACCGCTATGTGGACGTGAACCGCGCGTGGGAGCAGTTCACCGGCCGCAGCCGCGGCGACGTGCTGGGCCGGCGCGCCGCCAGCTATCTGCGCGCAGAAGAGGCGGCCGCCCATGACGCGCGCGACGCTGCGCTGCTGGCCAACGGCGGAGAGCTGAGCTACGAGGCGGTGTGGCACGCCGCCGATGGGCGACGGCGCGACCTGTTCATCAGCAAGGCCACCTTCCCCGACGCCCAGGGCCGGCCGGCCGGCATCGTCGTCTGCTTCATGGACATCAGCGACTTCCGCGAGGCCGAGCGCGCCACGCGCGCGGCGCGCGACGCCGCGGTGGAGTCGTCACGGGCAAAGTCCGACTTCATCGCCAACGTCAGCCACGAGCTGCGCACGCCGCTGCAGTCCATCCTCGGCTTTTCGGAACTGGGCACGCTGCGCTCCCGCCACGACCCGCGGCTGGCCGAGATGTTCGCCGACGTGCACCGCGCCGGGCAGCGCATGCTCAGCCTCGTCAACGACCTGCTGGACCTCAGCAAGATCGAGCGTGGCGCCGAGCCGCTGACGCTGCAGCGGCTGGACCTGCGACCGCTGGCCATCGAGGTGACACACGAGCTGTCGCCGCTGTTGGCCGCGCGCCGCCTGGAGCTGGAGGCCAACCTCGGCGACGGGCTGCTGCTGGTGATGGCCGACCCGCCACGGCTGCAGCAACTGGTGCGCAACCTGTTGGCCAACGCCATCCGCTTCTCGCCCGAAGGCGGGCGCATCGAACTGGTGGCCGGCCTGGACGAACGGGGCGACGTGCGCATCGAGGTGGCCGACCGCGGCCCGGGCATACCACCGGACGAACTGGAGAGCATCTTCGAGGCCTTTGTGCAGTCCAGTGCCACGAGGAGCGCGGCCGGCGGCACGGGCCTGGGCCTGGCCATCTGCCGCCGGCTGGCCCGCGCCCATGGCGGACGCATCTGGGCCGCCAACCGCGTGGGAGGCGGCGCGGTCATCACGCTGGTGCTGCCGGCAGCGCAGCTGGACGAGCTGGCCGCCTGAAGCCGCCGGCGCCGCTCAGCGCCGCGCGGCCTGGTTGGCCGCCACCGCGGCGCGGAACAGCGCCTTCAGCGCGGGTTTGTCGAGCTTGCCGCCTTCGTGGAAGTCGATGGCCCGCCGCACCTTGCCTTCCAGGCTGGCATTGAACAGTCCCTTGGGGTCGGGCAGCGCAGCGCCGCGCGGGAAGGTCATCTTGACAGCGCTCTTGTAGGCCTCGCCGGTGCAGACGATCCCGTCGAGCGACCAGACGGGGTTGCTCCACTTCCACTCCTCGACGATGTTGGGCACGGCATCGTGCAGCAGCGCACGTAGCGCAGCCAGCGTATCGCCGCGCCAGCCGCCGAGGGTGGCGATGCGCTCGTCGATGAGGGCGGAGGCGGGTGTGGTGCTCATGGCGCGGCAGCAAGGTGGAGACAGCCACGAGCCTAACGCCGGCGCCGGACGGCGGCTTCTTGAAACCTGATCGGCTCGCCGGCAGCCCCTTCAGTCGTGCAACGAGGACAGGAACTGTTTGAGCTCCGCCGTCTTCGGCGCACCAAACAGCTCGGCCGGCGGGCCGATCTCGTGCACCCGGCCCTGGTGCATGAAGATGACACGGTCTGCGACCTTGCGGGCGAAGTTCATTTCGTGCGTGACCATCATCAGAGTCATGCCCTCCTCGGCCAGCGCCTCGACGACGCGCAGCACCTCGCCCACGAGCTCCGGGTCCAACGCCGACGTGATCTCGTCGCACAGAAGCACGGCCGGCTCCATCGCGAGGGCCCGGGCGATGGCCACGCGCTGCTGCTGACCGCCCGAGAGCTGGTCGGGCATCGCGTTGAACTTCTCGGCCAGGCCCACGCGCCGCAACAGCTTGGTAGCCTGCTCGGCCGCCTCGTTGGGGCTGCGTTTCTTGACGAGGGTGGGTGCCAGCATGACGTTGCGGCCCACGCTCAGGTGCGGGAAGAGGTTGAAGCCCTGGAAGATCATGCCCACCTGCTGGCGCAGATCGCGCATGGCCATGGCGCTCTCGTACAGCAGCGGCTTGCCGTTGACGGTCAGCGAGCCCTCCTGGAACTGCTCCAGCCCATTCACGCAGCGCAGCAGCGTGCTCTTGCCGGAGCCGCTCTTGCCGATGATGGCGACCACCTCGCCGCGCATGACATCGAGGTCGATGCCCTTGAGCACCTCGTTCGTGCCGTAGGACTTGCGCAGCGCGGTGATGCGGACGATGGGGACGGCCAGGGCTTCAGCGGACATGGATGCGGCGCTCCAAACGTTGGGCGAACAGGCTGACGGGGAAGCACAGCGCGAAATACAGCAGCGCCACGCAACCGAAGACGAGGAAAGGCTTGAAGCTGGCGTTGGCGATCATGCCGCCGGCCTTGGTCAGCTCGACGAATCCGATGACCGACGCCAGCGCCGTGCCCTTGATGACCTGCACGAGGAAGCCCACTGTCGGCGCAATGGCCAGGCGCGACGCCTGCGGCAGGATGACGTGACGCAGTTGCTCGCCAAATGACAGCGCCAGACTCCGGGCCGCCTCCCACTGGCCGCGCGGCACGGCCTCGACGCAGCCGCGCCAGATCTCGACGAGATAGGCGCTGGTGTAGAGCGTCAGCGCCAGCGCCGCGGCAGTCCAGGCCGACACCTCGATCCCCAGCAGCGCGAGGCCGAAGTAGGCGAGGAAGAGCTGCATCAGCAGCGGCGTGCCCTGGAACAGCTGCACATACCAGCCGATCAGCCGCCGCGCGCCGCTGCCCAGGCCCAGCCGCAGCGTCAGCAACAGGCCGCCCACGAGGCCGCCACCGATGAAGGCGATCAGCGACAGCGCGACCGTCCAGCGCAGCGCCAGCAGCAGGTTGCGCACTATGTCCCACAGCGTGAACTCGATCATGCGGACCTCCTGCCGAACACGAAGCGCGGGCCGGCCCACATCAGCAGCTTGCGGGCGAGGATGGCCAGCAGCAAGTAGGTGGCCGTCGCGATGAAGACCGCCTCGAACGCACGGAAGTTGCGACTGTGGATGAGGTTGACCGCGTAGCTCAGTTCCTCGGTGGAGATCTGGCCGCAGACGGCCGAGCCGAGCATGACGATGATGATCTGGCTCGTCATCGCCGGCCACACGCGCTGCAGCGCCGGCGGCAGCACGACGCGGGTGAACGTCTGCATGCGGCTCAGCGCGAGACTCTGCGCCGCCTCCCACTGGCCACGCGGCGTTGCCTGGATGCCGGCGCGCAGGATCTCGGTGCCGTAGGCACCGAGGTTCAGCGTCATCGCGATGACCGAGGCCAGCTCCGGCGACAGCTTGATGCCGAGCGCCGGCAGGCCGAAGAACACGAAGAAAAGCTGCACGATGAACGGCGTGTTGCGCAGCAGCTCCACGTAGAGGCCCAGCATGCGCCGCAGCCACACCGGCCCGCAGGCACGGGACCAGGCGCCCAGCACCGCGATGGCCAGCCCGAGCGGCGTCGAGACCAACGTGAGTCCCAGCGTCCACGCCAGGCCCTTGAGCAGCAGCGGCCATTCGGCCAGCACTGCCATGAAGTCGAAGCTGATCATGGCCTCGCTCCGCGCTCAACTCACAACGGCAGTTCGCCGGAGCCGCGGCCCAGCCATTTCTTCGACAGCGCTTCCAGCTCGCCCGCCGCCTTGGCCGCCGCGATGATCTCGTTGACCTTGGCCAGCAGCGCGTCCTCGCCCTTGGCCACGCCGACATAGCAGGGGCTGTCCTTCAGCAGCAGCTTGTATTCGGTGTTGAGGCCGGGGTTGCGGTACATCAGGTTGCCAGCGACGGCCGCGCTGGTGGCCAGCAGCTGCGTCTGGCCTGCGGCGAAGGCGGCAATGGTGGCGTTGTTGTCCTCGAAGCGCTTGAACTCCAGCGTCGACGGGGCCACCTTGCTCAGCTCCTGGTCTTCCATCGCGCCGCGCGTGACGGCCACGCTCTTGCCGGCCAGGTCTGCCCAGCTCTTGATGGGCAGGCTCTTGGCGGCGAACACCGCCTGGTAGAACGGCGCGTAGGCCGCGCTGAAGTTGATGACCTTCTCGCGCTCAGGGTTCTTGCCCAGCGTGGAGATGACGAGGTCGGCCTTCTTCGTCTGCAGGTAGGGAATGCGGTTGGCGCTGGTCACCGGCACCAGCTCGACCTTGGCGCCCAGCTTGGCGGCGATCAGCTCGGCCATCGCCACGTCCAGGCCCTGCGGCTTCATGTCCGGGCCGACGAAGCCGTAGGGTGGGTAGTCGGTCGGGATCGCGATCTTGACCGTCTTGCTCTTCAGGATGCCGTCCAGCGCGGTCTGGGCCTGAGCGCCCAGAGTGAACAGGCCTGCGGCGCAGGCCAGCAGCAGGCGGCGGGATAAGGTCGTCATAGCAGGGCTCCTAGATAGGGACTGTCGGTGGGGCTGTCAGGGGGGACGATGGGTTCGGTGGCCAGCGGTGGCAGCGGCGCAAGCGCCTCTCGCAGCCGCTGCAGCGGGTCGTCGTCGGCCGGCAGGCGCAGCGCGGCCTGCACGCTGGCGAGGTGCTGGGCCATCAAGGTCTCGGCGCGGTCGCGGTCGCCGACGGCCAGCGCGGCGACGATGGCGACATGGTCCTGGCAGGACCGCGCCGCGTCGTGGGACGACTGGTAGCGCATCGCGATCAACGTCGTCCTCGCAGTGAAGTCGCGCAACGTATCGGCCAGCAGGCCGTTGCCCAGGCACTCGGCGAGGCAGACATGGAAGTCACCCAGCAGAAAGCTGCGCGTGCCGACGTCGTCACTCTGCAGCGCGGCATGCTCCTGCTGCAGGTGCTGGTTCAGGCGCTCGATGGCGGCGGGCGGCAGCTGGCCCTCGCCGCGGATCAGCCCCAGCTCGATGACGCGGCGGGCCTCGAAGGCCTCGCGAACCTCGTCGGGCGACGGCGCGATGAGGTACCAGCCGCGCCGTGCGCTGACGGTGACGATGCCGCGCGCAGCCAGCCGCGTGAGCGCTTCGCGGACGATGGTGCGGCTGCAGTCGAACAGCATCGCCAGCTGCTGCTCGCCCAGCCGCGCGCCGGGCGCGAGCTTCTGCGCGAGCACCGCTTCAACGATGCGCTGGCTGATGTCGGTGGCCGAGATGCCCATGGCAAGCTCTTCGCAGCTTCCGTGCCAGCGTTTATCTGGCTTGTATGCAAGCGCTGTGCACCAATTCGTACCGGCGCGCGAGCCATCTGCACTGCCACGGTGCCGAGCAGCCCCAACGCCAGTCGGGTCGCTGCGGATCGGCTACACCCGATGTCCCGCCCCCACTCAGGAACCGCACCATGGACCTTCAATTGAAGAACCGCCTGGCCCTCGTCTCCGGCAGCACCGCCGGCATCGGCCACGCGATCGCACAATCTCTCGCCGCCGAGGGTGCCCGCGTCATCGTCAACGGGCGCACGCAACCTGCCGTCGAGGCAGCCGTGGCCGCCATCGAGGCCGCCACGGGCAACCGGCCGCTCGGCTTTGCGGGCGACCTCAGCCAGGCCGAAGCGGCCGAGGCCCTGGTGCGGACGCACCCGGGCATCGAAATCCTCGTCAACAACCTCGGCATCTTCGAGGCCAAGCCGTTCGAGGACATCCCCGACGCCGACTGGCAGCGCTTCTTCGATGTCAATGTGCTCAGCGGCGTTCGGCTGGCGCGGCTGGTATTGCCCGCCATGAAGGCCGCCAACTGGGGCCGCGTCATCTTCATCTCCAGCGAGAGCGCCGTGCAGATCCCCGCCGAGATGGTGCACTACGGCATGACGAAGACGGCCCAGCTGGCCGTGTCCCGTGGCCTGGCCGAGTCACTGGCCGGGACCGGCATCACGGTCAACAGCGTGCTTCCCGGCCCGACGCGCTCGCGTGGCGTGAACGACTTCGTCGAGCAGGTTTCGAAGGGCAAGTCGTTCGCCGAGTTCGAGACCGAGTTCTTCGAGAAAGTCAGGCCCACGTCACTCATCAAGCGCTTCTCGACGCCCGAGGAGGTGGCTGCGCTGGTGACCTATGTCGCCAGCCCGCTGGCCTCGGCGACGACGGGAGCCGCGCTGCGCGTGGACGGCGGCACGACCAAGAGTGCGTTCTAGCGCCGGTGGCATCGGCCGTGCTTGCAGACGACAACCCTACAGTGGCTGGGTGAAATTTCATGCAACTAATAATGTTGCATGAAACAGAACAGCCAGCTGTCCGACGTGCTGCACGTGCTGCTGCACATGGCCGAGGGTGACGGCCCGGCCACCTCCGAGACCCTCGCCGCGGCGATGCAGACGAACCCCGTCGTGCTGCGACGCCTGATGACGGGGTTGCGCGAGGCCGGCCTCGTCGCGTCATCCAAAGGGCATGGCGGCGGCTGGGTGCTGTGCTGCCCACTGGACCACATCACGTTGCGCGACGTGCATGAAGCGCTCGGAGCGCCCGCCTTCGTGTCATTGGGGTTCCGGGAGGACCGCCCCCAATGCCTCGTCGCCCAGGCCGTCAACGACGCGCTGGGCGTCGCCGTGCGCGACGCCGAGGCGCTGCTGCTGCGTCGGCTGGGCGCCGTGACGTTGGCTGCGCTGTCGCAGGACTTCCATCGTCGCCTGGGCAGCCACCGCGACACCGAACGGCGCCACCTTCTCGAGGAGCACCGTCATGCAGATTGATTTCGCCGTCATCGGTGGCAGCTTTGCCGGCCTGTCCGCCGCGCTGCAACTGGCGCGGGCACGTCGCCAGGTACTGGTCGTCGATGCCGGCCAGCGCCGCAACCGCTTTGTCGATGCGGCGGGCCTGACGTCGCAGGGCTTCCTATCGCAGGACGGCGTCGCGCCGGCAGACATCGTGGCGCAAGCGCGGGCCCAGTTGCTGCGCTACCCCAGCGTGCAATGGCTGGACGGCACGGCCGATGACGCCCGCGTCAGTGCGGACGGCCGGCTCACGTTCCGCGTCGGCGATACCGCCATTGGCGCCGGCCGTCTCATCCTGGCCACCGGCGTGCGAGACATCCTGCCGCCGCTGTCCGGCCTCGCCGAGCGTTGGGGCCGCAGCGTCTTCCATTGCCCGTACTGCCATGGCTACGAGCTGGATGCCGGCGACATCGGCATCATCGCCGCCACGCCGCAGGCGCAGCACCATGCCCTCATGCTGCCCGACTGGGGGCGAACAACCCTGTTCCTCAACGGCGTCTACACGCCGAGCGACGAGGAGCGCGCCCATCTCGCGCGGCGCGGCACGCGGGTCGAGCACGTACCGGTCGTCCGCATCGACGGCGAGGCCGACGTGGTGCTTGCCGACGGCCGTGTGCTGCACATGGCCGGCCTGTTCACGCAACCCCGCACGGCCATGTCCAGCCCGGTCGCAAGCCAGCTCGGTTGTGCGATGACCGAAGGACCGATGGGGCCGTTCATCCAGGTCACGCCGATGCAGGAGACCAGCGTGCCGAACGTCTTCGCGTGTGGCGATGCGGCGCGCGCGACTGGCAACGTCGCTTTGGCCGTGGGCGATGGCGTGATGGCCGGCTTCGGTGCGCACCGCTCGACGATGCTCTGAGGCTGGCAAGGCTCGCAGTGCGCCGGCCCGCCACGGCGTCGCCACGACCGCAGTTGCTGGCGCCGTGAGCCACAAGCCGGCGCCTGGCCGCGCAAGAGCGCATCCGTCCGGCGCAAGGCCCCGGCGATGAAGGGGTTCAGCGCTGGCGACGGCGTGCGGCGGCAGCCACGAGGCCGACGCCGCTCAGCATCAGCGCCAGCGACGCCGGCTCGGGAACGGCCTGCACGCTGACCGACATCTGGTAAGGCGCGGCGGCGAGGTTCGAGCTGACGCCCAGCAACGCGTTGGCATTCGCGCCGCCGGCCACGCCGATGCCGCTCAGGTCCGACGACCAGGCCCATTCCACCGCATTGGGCTTCAAGGCCTCGATCTGCACCCAGTAGGTCGTGTGGGCCGCCAGCTGCACGGCCGCCGCCGGCTTGAAGCTGTAGGCGCTGAAACCGGCGGTCGACACGGCCGCGCTGGACAACGAGCCCACGGTCGCCAGCCAGCTGCCCGGGCTGCCGGCGTTGTCGGCCAGCAGGCTCACACGCAGGTCACCGACGACATCGGCACTGCCACTCTTCAGCAAGGCCGTCACCTGCGACAGCACGAGCTGGCCGCCGTCACCGGTCTGGAAGGAATCGGCCAGCGGGCCATAACCCAGAAGCGGGTCGGCGCCTTCGACCGAACCGAGGTTGTCGAACACGGTCGTCGCGGCGGCGGCCGGCAGGGCGATAGCGATCAGGGCGGCGAGCAGCAGAGGTTGGAAGCGGCGCATGGAGAGTCCTGGAAACATCATTGGGGTCGTGCCCGGCAGGCGCCGGGCGTTCGGCAGGCGTTACAGCAGCGGATCGCTGGTACCGGCGGCACCGGTCTCGACGTGTCCGGCGACTGCCGCGACGAAGCCCGCGTCGCCGGCCGCGCTGACGAGCAGGTCGTACCAGCGCGCGCTGGTCTGCAGCGTCCAGTCGGAGCGGAAGCTGGCGCCCGGCTGCAGCAGTTGGTGCGTGGCGGCGTTGGTGTAGCGGTCGGTCACAGTGACGTCGGTCGCCGTGGCGCCTGCGTTGGTGACGGTCAGCGACAGGCCGCCCGTCGCGCGGTCGTAGCGAGTGCGCACGACCAGCCGCGCCGCACCTGCCGCGAGGCTGCCGGCATAGCGGCGGAAGAAGCCGTTGGGCCCGTGCACGGACACGTCATAGACAGCGCCAGCCGGCGTCTGCCAGGTGTCGGCTAGCGTCTTGCCGGCTTCCACCGTGTAGCCCCAGGGGCCCGTGCTGCCGCCGGCCGTGCAGCCGTTGGCCGTGCGCACATGCAGCCAGGCGCCGGCCGTGCCGGTGTTGGCGAAGTCGAGGTTGAAGCTCGCGCCGTCGGCAGCCGGCGTCCAGTCGGCCTGCAGCTCGTAGGGCAGCGGGCGGGCCAGCCGTACGCCGGGCTCCTGCACCGGCATGACCTGGTTGGACGGCACGGGCGGCGTGTAGGTGCCGTACTTCCTGCCGCTGACGATGTCGGCCAGCGGCGGCGCGTACGCAGCCGTGCTGGGCAGGCGCGCGGCGGCGGCATTGGCCAGCGTGAAGTCCAGCGTGGAGGTCAGGTCGCCGCACACGGCGCGGCGCCACGGCGAGATGTTGGGCTCCATGACGCCGAAGCGCTTCTCGATGAAGCGGATGATGGACGTGTGGTCGAAGGTCTCGGAGCAGACCCAGCCCCCCTTGCTCCACGGCGAGATGACGAGCATCGGCACGCGAGCGCCCAGGCCGTACGGGCCGGCCGCGTAGCTGCCGGCACCGGGGTAGAGCTCATTGACGGTGCTGACCGTGGACTTGCCCTGCGCGGGCGAGCCCGGCGGCGTGGGCGGCACGATGTGGTCGAAGAAGCCGTCGTTCTCGTCGAAACAGATGATGAAGACGGTGCGCGCCCAGACGGCCGGGTTGGCGGTCAGCGCGTTCAACACGTTCTGCACATACCAGGTGCCGTAGCTCGTGGGCCAGTTGGAGTGCTCGCTGTAGGCCTCGGGCGCGGCAATCCACGACACCTGCGGCAGCGTGCCGTTCATCACGTCGGCGCGCAGCTGGTCGAACAACGTGCCGTTGTCGAACGCGCCGCCGTTGAGCAGGTTGGTGCCGGTGCGGGCCCGCTCGTACAGCGGGCTGCCGGGCTGGGCGTTGCGGTACTGGTTGAAGTACAGCAGCGAGTTGTCACCGTAGTTGCCGATGTAGGGATTGGCGCCGTCCCAGCCCCAGTTGCCGTTGCTGTCCAAGCCGTGGCCTACGTCCTGGTAGACCTTCCACGTGATGCCAGCCTGCTGCAGGCGCTCCGGGTAGGTGGTCCAGTTGTAGCCCTGCTCGGCGTTGTTGACGACCGGGCCGTAGGGCGGCGTGCCGTTGCCGGCGCTGCCACCGCTGGCGTTGAGCGCCAGCTTGCCCTGCGTGCTGCCGGTGTTGCTCACGTCGATACCGCCGGGCAGCGTGCCGTTCTGGCCGCACCAGCCGCTCCACAGGTAGTAGCGGTTGGGATCGGTCGACGCCATGATGGAGCAGTGGTAGGCGTCGCAGATCGTGAAGGCGTCGGCCAGCGCGTAATAGAACGGGATGTCGCTGCGCTGCATGTAGGCCATCGTGACCTTGCCCTTGGCGGGCACCCAGCGGTCGTTGTGGCCGTTGTTCCAGGCCTTGTGCGCGTCGGCCCACGCATGCGGCAGGCCGGTCAGGAACTGCTGACCGAGATTGGCGGCTGTCGGGTGGAAGGGCAGCAGCGTCGGCGGGCTCTGCGTCACGCCGGCCGAGCTCAGGTTGGGCTGCTCGAAGATGCTCTTGCCCGTGCCGTACTGCTTGACGGCACGCGGGTCGCTGAATCCGCGCACGCCACGCAGCGTGCCGAAGTAATGATCGAAGGACCGGTTCTCCTGCATCAGTACGACGATGTGCTGCACGTCGTTGATCGTGCCGGTGCTGCCCTGCGGCGAGATGGCCAGCGCCTGCTGGATGCTGTCGGGGAGGGCTGCCACCGCGCCCGCGCCAGCCAGGCCGCGCAGCATGGCGCGGCGGTCGATCTTCGTCATGTCCTGTGTCCTTGGTTGCGTCGTCAGCCCGGGGCGCTGCCGGTTCGGCAAATTTTGGTCAGCGTTTGTGGCGCGCGCATGGCAGCCGTGTGACGGCCCCGGGGCTGCGGCGCCGCCGCGTTACGCTTGCCACATGCCCGTGCTTCTCATCATCGACATGCAGGTCGGCATGACCTGGCCCCAGGCCGACGTGCGCAACAACCTCGACGCCGAGGCCCGCATCGCGCGCCTGCTGGACGCCTGGCGGCGCGCCGGCGAGCCGGTCGTGCACGTGCGCCACCTGTCGCGCACGCCCGGTTCGCCGTTCTGGCCGGGTCAGCCCGGCGCCGAGTTCCAACCCGCGCTGGCACCGCGCGACGACGAGCACGTCGTCGACAAGCATGTGACCGACGCCTTCACGCACAGCGGTCTGGAACGCTGGCTGCACGCCCGCGGCCTGCGCGAGCTGGTCGTCTGCGGCGTCAGCACCAACAACTCGGTGGAAGCCACCGCGCGCAGCGCCGGCAACCTCGGCTTTTGCACCCGCGTCGTGTCGGACGCCTGCTTCACGTTCGACCAGACCGACCTGCGCGGCGTCCGCCACGCGGCCGAGGAAGTTCACCAGATGGCGCTGGCCAATCTGCAGGGCGAGTACGCGTCGATCGTCGACACCGGCGCGGCTCTCGCGCTGCTGTCCTAGGGCTCGTTCCGCCATGCGACTGCTGCTCGTGGAAGACGACTCGATGATCGGCGAGAGCCTGCGCGAGGCGCTGCGCCGCCAGGGCTTCGCAGCCGACTGGGTGCGCGACGGCCAGGCCGCCGACACCGTGCTGGCCAGCGGCGAGCGCTTCGACGCCGTGCTGCTGGACCTGGGCCTGCCCAAGAAGAACGGCGTGGACGTGCTGCGGTCGCTGCGCGCGCGCGGCGACGCCACGCCCGTCATCGTGCTGACGGCGCGCGACGCGCTCAGCGACAAGGTCGCCGGGCTGGACGCCGGGGCTGACGACTACCTCGTCAAGCCCTTCGAGCTGGACGAGCTGCTGGCGCGGCTGCGCGCCGTCACGCGTCGCATGGGCGGCCGCACCGACACCGCCCTCGCCGTGGCGGACCTGCGGCTGGATCCGGCCACGCGAGAGGTCACGCGCGCGGGGCGGCCGATCCTGCTGTCGGCGCGCGAGTTCGCGCTGCTGGAGGCGCTGCTGGAGCGGCCCGGCGCCATCGTGTCGCGCGCGCAGCTGGAAGACCGCCTTTACGGCTGGGGCGAAGAGCTGGAGAGCAACGCGATCAGCGTCTACATGCACCAGCTGCGCAAGAAGCTGGGCGCCGACCTGCTGCACACGGTGCGCGGCTTGGGCTACTACGCCGGTCCTGAAAAGGGCGGCATGTGAAGCTGCTGACAACGCTGCGCGGTCGACTCTTCGCGCTGCTCGCCCTGCTCGGTGCGGTCACGGCGCTTGCCGTGGGCGGCGCCACGTATGTGAGCGTGCGCGCCGAGGCGGACCAGCTGTTCGACTACCAGCTACGCCAGACCGCGCTGTCGCTGCGCGACCAGGGCCGCGTGGCCAGTGACGAAGCCGCCGTGCTCGCCGACCCGAGCTTCGACTACGTCGTGCAGATCTGGTCGCTGCAAGGGCTGGAGCTGTACTCCAGCCGGCCGCAGGGCATGACCGAGCCGCTGCCGCCGCGCGCGGTGCTGGGCTTCTCCAACCTGCGGCTGGGCGGTCAGGACTGGCGAGTGTTCGGTGCGGCCACGCCGCTGCGCGTCGTGCAGGTGGCGCAGCCGCTAAGCGTGCGTCAGCGGCTGGCGGCGCTGGCGGCGCTGCGCAGCATCGTGCCGGTGGCCGTAGCGCTGCCGCTGGTGGCCGCGGCCGTGTGGTGGCTGCTGGGCGTGTCGCTGGCGCCGCTGGCCCGTGTCACGCGCGCCGCGCAGGCCGGCGGCGCCAACGCGATGGACCCGCTTCCCACCGCCGACCTGCCGGGCGAGGTGGCGCCGCTGGTGGATGCCTTCAACGGCTTGCTGGCGCGGCTGGCCGAGGCGTTCGAGGCGCAGCGGAGCTTTGTCGCCGACGCAGCGCATGAGCTGCGCTCACCGCTGACGGCGCTGAAGCTGCAGCTGGGCCTGCTGCGCGATTCGGCGCCGGGCCCGCAGCAGGAGGAAGGCATCGCCCGGTTGCGTGGCGGCATCGACCGCGCCGTGCACCTCGTCGAGCAGTTGCTGGCGCTGGCCCGTGCCGAGCCCGGCGCGGAAGCCACCAGGTTGCCGCTGGATCTGGCCGAGCTCGCCCGCCAGGCGCTCGCCGACGTGCAGCCGCTGGCCGAGCGCGCCGGCGTGGTGTTGACGCTCACGGCCCCCGACCCGCTGCCGGTCAGCGGCAACCCGCAGGCCCTGCGCAGCGCGCTGCGCAACCTCGTCGACAACGCCGTCAAGTACGGTGCCCGAACGGTCCAGGTGAGCGCATTGCGCGGCCGCGGCGGTGCGCCGCTGCTGCGCGTGGACGACGATGGCCCCGGCATTCCGCCAGCGCTGCGCGAACGCGTATTCGACCGCTTCCAGCGCGGAGAGGACATGACGGTGGAAGGCAGCGGCCTGGGCCTGGCCATCGTGCGCGCAGCGGCGCGCCAGCATGGCGCCAGCGTGTCGCTGGCGGACTCGCCGCTGGGCGGGCTGCGGGCCGAGCTGATGTGGGCTGACGCAGGCTGGTAGCGGCCCGCGGCTGTCTCAATGCAGTGTCGCGTCAGCGAGCCCCAGCCCCATGCCGGCCATCAGGGTGTCGATGTCGGCCAGGATGAGCATGCGCTCGTCGTCACCATGGCGGATGCTGCTGATGCCGAGGATGAAGCCCGCGTCGACGGCGGCGCTCATGGAAGGCGCGGGTTTGATGTCGGCCGCGTCCAGCGCGACGACGTCGGATACCGCGTCCACGACGATGCCGATGATGCGCGCTCCCAGGTTCAGCACGATGACGACCGTGAACTCGGTGTACTCAGCGTTGCACGAGAGCTTCAGGCGCAGGTCGACGATGGGGACGATGACGCCGCGCAGGTTGATGACACCACGGATGAACGCCGGTGCGTTGGCGATGCGCGTGGGTTCGACGTAACGGCGGATCTCCTGCACGCGCAGGATGTCGATGCCGTATTCCTCGCGGCCTAGCCGGAAGCTTAGAAATTCGCTGGGCAGCGCCATGTTGGCGCGCGTCAGGGGTATCAGGTCCTGGGCCACAGCGGGCTGGGTGAGGGATGAAGTCTGGGTGATGAGCGCAGTCATGTCGCTTCCTTGTATTGGGCGAAATAAGGGGTGAGCCGGGCGACGGTTCAGAAGGATTCCCAATGGTCCGCGCCGGCCAGTGCGAGCCCGCCGACGGGCGATACCAGCGGCGCGCTTGCACGCGCGGGCCGCGCGGCGCGGGCGGCTGAGCGCGGCGCGGCGGCGGGTGCCGGCTCCGGCGCAACGACGGCGACCGGCGCGGCAGGCGCGACAGCCCGCTGATCAGCCAGCTTGAACACGCGCACAGCCTCCGCCAGCGCGGCGGCCTGGTGCTTCAGGCTGTCGGCAGCGGCGGCGCTTTCTTCCACCAGGGCGGCGTTCTGCTGCGTAACCTGGTCGAGCTGGTTCACCGCATCACCCACCTGGCTGATGCCCTTGGACTGCTCGGCCGTCGCAATCGCGATCTCCGCGATCAGCTGGTTGACGCCCTGCACCTGCGTGACGATGTCGGTCATCGAGCTGCCGGCTTCATCCACCCGGCGCGTGCCCATCTCGACCTTCTCGACGCTGGCGCTGATCAGCGACTTGATCTCCTTGGCCGCGTCGGCAGAGCGGCCGGCGAGGCTGCGCACTTCACTGGCCACGACGGCGAAGCCGCGCCCCTGTTCGCCGGCGCGCGCCGCCTCCACCGCTGCGTTCAGCGCAAGGATGTTGGTCTGGAACGCGATGCCATCGATGACACCGATGATGTCGACGATCTTGCGCGACGCGGCGGAGATGTCCTGCATCGTGCTGACGACAGCACCGACGGCCTCGCCTCCCTTCACCGCGGCGGTCGACGCCTGCTGGGCCAGCTTGGTAGCCTGCTGTGTCGTGTCGGCGTTGTGCCGCACGGTGCCGGCCATCTCCTCCATCGACGCGGCCGTCTGCTGCAGGTTGCTGGCCTGCTCCTCCGTGCGCTGGCTCAGGTCCTGGTTGCCAGTGGCAATCTCGGCCGAGCCGGTGGCGATGTTCTCGCTGCTGTTGCGCACCTGGCCGACGATGCGGGCAAGGTTGTCGTTCATGTCGCCCAGCGCGCTGAGCAGTTCAGCCGTTTCGTCGCGCCCCTGCACCTTGACAGAAGACGTCAGGTCCCCGGCAGCCACTGCCTTGGCCACATCGACGGCCTGCCGCAGCGGCCGCGTGATGCTGCGCGAGATGACGATCGCCAGCACGACGCCTGTCAGCAGCACCACGACGATCGCCACGACGTTGCTCTGCATGACCGAGCGGTAGTTGACGGCCGCGGCTTCGCCGCTGGAGGCCGCCCCCTTGTTGTTGAGCTCGACGTCCTGCTCGATGACCTTCAACAGCTTCGTGAACGACGCAGCAGAAGCACCGGTTGCGAGCTTGCGGGCTTCGACGAAGGTGGCATCGCCGCCGTTGGAGAGTTCGATCAGACGCAGGTCATCCTTCAGGTGATCGGCCCACAACGTCTTCATCTGCTCCAGCAGCGCGGCTTCCTCGGCAGAGGACACCAGCTTCTCGTAAGCGGCCATGATCTCGGGCCAGTCTTTTTGCACCAGCTTGTCGTGGATGGCGGCCTGCGCCGCCTTGCCCTCTGGCGTGTCCGCCAGTAGGTGGTTGATCGTGGCCCGGCGCAGTCGATTGGCCCGTGCACGCAGGTCGCCGAGTGTCTTGATGCTCGGCACCCAGTTGTCAGAGAGATCGAGCACGTTGTTGTTGATGTTCGAGGTCTGGTACATGCCGAAGCCGGCAACTGCACTGAGCAACAGCAACAGGGTCCCGAAACCCAAGGCGAGTCGCGCGCCGATCCTGAGTTGGTTAAACATGATGTCGTCCTTAAAAGGATTCACAGAAGCGCTGGGCGAATCTGCAAACGTTTGATTTGATATTTTCGAATTCTTCGATAGAAGATGCGTCAAATCAAGAGCACAACATCGGGTTAACACCAGGGCGGCGGAGTAGTTCACAACGCCGACCTCCAGGACGGGCCGCCGACAGGCAGCAGTCAGGCTCGCTGAGAATCGAGCCTGCTCCCACAGCGCTGAAGGAAGGGTGAGACGACGAAGGGCTGGGGCTCAGAAGGATTCCCAGTTGTCGGAGCCCGCCAGTGCGAGTGCACCAGCCGGTTTTGCCTGAGCTGGACGAGCCGGTGCAGCCTTCGCGGTGCTGGCGGCCTTTAGCGCCCCGCCAGGCTTGCGGACGGGCAACGGCGCGAGGAGGGCCTTGCGCACCACCGGCGCGGCAGGCGCGACAGCCCGCTGATCAGCCAGCTTGAAGACGCGCACGGCCTCTGCCAGCGCGGCGGCCTGGTGCTTCAGGCTATCTGCCGCGGCGGCGCTTTCTTCCACCAGGGCGGCGTTCTGCTGCGTCACCTGGTCGAGCTGGTTCACGGCTTCGCCCACCTGGCTGATGCCCTTGGACTGCTCGGCCGTCGCGTTGGCGATCTCAGAGATGAGCTGGTTGACGCCCTGCACCTGGGTGACGATGTCGGTCATTGAGCTGCCAGCTTCATCCACCTGGCGCGTGCCCATTTCGACCTTCTCGACGCTGGCGCTGATCAGCGACTTGATCTCCTTGGCCGCATCGGCCGATCGGCCGGCCAAGCTGCGCACCTCGCTGGCCACGACGGCGAAGCCGCGGCCCTGTTCGCCGGCGCGCGCCGCCTCCACCGCTGCGTTCAGCGCAAGGATGTTGGTCTGGAACGCGATGCCGTCGATGACACCGATGATGTCGACGATCTTGCGCGGCGCGGCGGAGATGTCCTGCATCGTGCTGACGACAGCACCGACGGCCTCGCCTCCCTTCACCGCCGCGGCCGAGGCCTGCTGGGCCAGTGCGCTGGCCTGCTGCGTCGTGTCGGCGTTGTGCCGCACGGTGCCGGCCATCTCTTCCATCGACGCCGCCGTCTGCTGCAGGTTGCTCGCCTGCTCTTCGGTGCGCTGGCTCAGGTCCTGGTTGCCGGTGGCAATTTGGGCCGAGCCGGTGGCGATGTTCTCGCTGCTGTTGCGCACCTGGCCGACGATGCGGGCAAGGTTGTCGTTCATGTCGCCCAGCGCGCCGAGCAGATCGGCGGTTTCGTCCTTGCCCTGTACGTGGATGGCGGACGTGAGGTCACCGCCAGCCACGGCCTTGGCCACCCCCACGGCCTCATGCAGCGGCCGGACGATGCTGCGCGAGATGACCACCGCAAGCGCAATGCCGCTGAGCAGAGCGATGGCGATGGCCACCGCATTGACCCAGAGCACCGAGCGATAAGTAGCCGCTGCCGCGTCTCCGCTTGCGACGGCCCCCTTCACATTCAGTTCAACATCCTGCTCGATCGCCTTGAGGAGCGCGGAAAAGGATGTTGAGGCTTGATGAGTCGAGTAGCTGCGCGCCTCTGCGAAGTGCTCAACGCCACCACTAGACAGCGCGATGAGCTGCTTGTCATCTTTCAGGTGCGCCGCCCACAGCGTCTTGATCTGTTCGAGCAACGCCGCCTCCTCAGCAGAGGACACCAGCTTTTCATACTCGGCGAGCACAGCCGGAATATCTTTGTTCAGCAGTTGGTCGTGGGTGGCAAGCTGTGTCGCCTTGCCCGCATCGCTTTCCTCCAGCACATGGCGCATCGAGGCACGCCTCAACCCGTTGACCTTCGCGCGCAGATCGCCTAACGACCGAACGCTGGGCAACCAGTTGTCTGCCAAATCGATCGCATTGGCGTTGAGTCGTGACGACTGGTACATGCCGAGACCCGCGATGGTGCACAGCAGCAGCAGCAGCGCAAAACCCAAGGCGAGCCGCGCCCCGATCCTGAGGTGGTTGAACATGATGTCCGATCCCTGAAGTTGAGCGCCGCAGTGAGAAATGGCCGGCGGCAGCGCAAGCGCCGGAAGTTCTGATTACGCCTAGTTTCACCTCGCAAATTTATCAATTCAAGTGCCATGCACCGGAAGCCGCTTCCGCGGCGCATTAGTTCGCGTCTCTCCATGGCGGCCGGTGCAAGGCAGCGCCTTAACCCTCGCCTCACCTTGGCCTCATGCAGCCCTCACCGGCCGTTTCTAGAGTCCGCCTCAACGGCTGCACCGCAGCCGGCTGAGGAGAACTTCATGACCCAGACTGCCAAGTTGACGTTGACTGCGGCCGCTGCCGCCCTGCTGGGCGCAGGCGTGACGCTGAGCACCACCGCTTCGGGCTGGACGGTGCCTGGCCTGTTCAAGGACAAGCCCCTCGTCGCCGCGCCAGCCGGCGACACGGCAAGCGTCGGCGCGACCGCCACGGCGGCGACCGTGGCCACGCCGGCCTTGGCCATGCCGCCGGCCCAACTGCCCAACTACCGCGCCATCGTGCAGACGCAGGGTCCGGCGGTGGTGGGCATCACCGTCGCCGGCCTGCACAAGGTGGACGGGCCAGCCGTCATGCAAGGCCCCGGCGCGGACGACGACGACCCGTTCTTCCGCTTCTTCCGCGGCATCCCGGGCCTGCGCATGCCGCAACAGATGAACCCGGGCGCCCAGCCGTTCCGCGGCCAGGGCTCGGGCTTCATCATCAGCACCGACGGCCTGATCCTGACCAACGCCCACGTCGTGCGCGACGCCAAGCAGGTGACCGTCAAGCTCAACGACCGTCGCGAGTTCTCGGCCCAGGTGCTGGGCAGCGACCCGGCCACCGACATCGCCGTGCTGAAAGTCGACGCCAAGGGCCTGCCCACGGTGCAGCTGGGCGACCCGAAACAGGTGCAGGTGGGCGACTACGTGCTGGCCATCGGCGCGCCGTTCGGCTTCGAGCAGACGGCCACACAAGGCATCGTCAGCGCGAAGGGCCGCAGCCTGCCGGGAGACAGCGTCGTGCCCTTCATCCAGACCGACGCGGCCGTGAACCCCGGCAACTCGGGAGGCCCGCTGTTCGACGCGGCCGGCCGCGTGGTCGGCGTGAATGCACAGATCTACTCGCAGAGCGGCGGCTTCCAAGGCCTGGCGTTCTCCATCCCGGTCGACGTGGCGCTGAAGGTGAAGGAGCAGATCGTCGCCCACGGCAAGGTGGAGCACGCACGGCTGGGCGTCACGCTGCAGGACCTGTCCGCGCCCCTGGCCGCGTCCTTCGGCCTGGAAGCACCGGACGGCGCCCTCGTCTCCAGCGTTCAGCCCGGCAGCGCCGCGGCCAAGGCGGGCCTCAAGGCGGGCGACGTCATCACCGGCATCGACGGCGAGCCGGTGCGAGTGGCGGGCGACGTGTCCAGCCGCGTGGGCCTGGCACGCCCGGGCGACAAGATCAGGCTGGACCTGTGGCGCGACAAGAACCGCCACAGCGAAACCGTGGCGCTGGGCCGCGCCGACAAGGACGCCGAGCAGGCCGCCGCCGCGCCCGAGGGCGGCCAACTGGGCCTGGCGCTGCGCCCGCTGGAGAAGCAGGAGCTGCGCGGCTCCGGCCTGGACCACGGTCTGCTCATCGAACGCGTCGGCGGCCCCGCGCAACTGGCCGGCGTGCAGCCGGGCGACGTGCTGCTGGCCTTGAACGGCAAGCCGGTCAACGACATCGACCAGGTGCGCGACGTCATGAAGGACAAGCCCAAGCAGGTGGCGCTGCTCGTCGCGCGCGACGGTCAGCAGATCTTTGTGCCGGTGCGGCTGGGCTGACGCGAAGAGTGGCCGGCGCGACCTGCACGCGACGGCCGTTCCGCCTTTCCATATAGCGGGTCAGCGTCGCCCGCGGGGCGATGCGGCCCGTCGTTCACCACCTCTCACTACCGCCCTGCCGTCGCAGAGCCAGAGTCATCAAGAACACGCCGGCGACAACTGCAGCGGCGCTCGTTCCAAGCATCGCGAATGACCAGGCAGTCTTCAAGCCGATGCCCCCACCGATGCCCAACACGGCGCCGCACAGCACCAGCAGGCGGCGCCATGCCGGCAACCCGTCGAGGTCATTGAGCGCCTGCGTCAAACCGGGCGTCAAGGTCCGCGCACCAGAGGGGGCAGGCGGCAAACTCCCGCGACGCGCCGCGTCGATCTCGGCTCCGGTCGCGCAGGCCGGGAAACCACAAGCGATGCAGCGGTCAGTTCCCGCAGCACAAGAGGCCTCACAAACGAAACATCGCCAAGCGTAGGGAACGGCCATTCGTCGCCACGAACTTAATGCGCCAGCACGGTGCCTGAGCATCCAGGCTCTGGCGAGCGTTGTCGGCAGGAGCTCACATCAAGCACCGGAACGCCGCTGCCCTCCAGAGCGCGCCTCATGCCATCCCGTTGTCCACGTAATCCGCGAACCCGGGTCGAGTGGTCAGCCGCGACATCCAGGCGTCAACTGCCGGCAATGAAACGCGCTCGATCGGCGCGTTCTTCCACCGCTGCGTGGAGAGCCCCAACACCACGTCGGCCAAAGTGAAGTCGTCACCCGTCACACAGGCGCCGGTACGCTCCAGCTGCGCGTCCAGCATGGCCATGTAGCGGTTCCAGCTTCCGACGCTGGCGGCGATGCTCTCCGGCGCCGCCGGCTGGCCGCGTACCAGCGCCATGAAGGCGACGCGCCAGCTGTTGTTGAGCTCCCCAGCCTGCCAGTCCATCCACTGCTCGACACGGGCTCGCGCCTGCGGCTCGGTGGGCAGTAGCGTCGTGGCATGCAGCTTGTTTGCAAGGTAGCGACAGATGCTGTTGCTCTCCCACAGCACGAAGTCGCCGTCGATGAGCACCGGGATCAACCCGTTGGGGTTGAGCGCCAGGTAGGCTGGATCCTGCGTGGTACGGAAACCCGTGCCCCAGTCCTCGCGATCGAGCGACAGCCCGAGCTGCGCAACGGTCCACATCACCTTTCGGACGTTGATGGAGGTCAGGCGGCCGAGAAGTTTCATGGAATCAGCTCAGTGAGGAGGTCAAAGTCCCATCATCCGCCAGGGCCGATCGCCGCACGGCCCGCAGGGGTCAATCGGGCGGTCCATCGGCCGCCGTCATCCACCTGCAGCACCACCCAGCCCGGTCCCGTCACACCGCCGAGCGTCGCTTCGCTGAACAGCGTCAGCTCGCGCAGCAGCACGCTGACACGCTCGCCACGCCGCTTGGCCAGGCGCGTAAGGGCCACCCCCTCGCCTTCGTCCAGCGCCTGCAGAAGCCGCAGCACCCCGTCATCCGGCATGCGGGCTCAGCACGACGGGGATGGACTTGCTGGTGGGCGTGCGCGCGGTGACGGAGAAGCTCTCTAGCGGCACCAGCGGGTTGGTCTCGGGGTAGTAGCTGGCCAGGCAACCGCGCGGGATGTCATAGGCCACAAGCAGGAAGCGCTCGGCACGGCGCTGCTGCACCTCCGTGCCGCCCTCTGCGACGTAAAGGCTCGTGATGTCGACCCACTCGCCGGCCTGCAGGCCCAGGTCCTTCAGGTCGTCGGCATGGATGAAGACGACGCGGCGGTGCCCGTAGACGCCGCGGTAGCGATCGTCCAGGCCGTAGATCGTCGTGTTGTACTGGTCGTGCGAGCGCAGCGTCGTCAGAGTGAAGACGCGCACGTCCCGCTGCCGCTCGGCGACACGCGCGATGGCGTTGTCGGTGGGCAGCGCGTGCGTCGTGAACTGCGCCCTGCCACCCGGCGTGGCCCACACGCGTTCGCTGGCGGTGTTGCGCAGCCGGAAGCCGCCGGGCGCCCTGACCTTCTCGTTGAAGCCGGCGAAGTCCGGCAGCACGGCCTCAATCTTGTCGCGGATGGCCGCGTAGTCGCCCGCGAGCTGCGGCCACGGCGTGCGGCTGGCCGGCAACGTCGCGGCGGCCATGCGGGCTACGACCATCGGCTCGGACAGCAGGTGCTCGCTGGCCGGCGCGTTCATGCCCATCGACAGGTGCACCATGCTCATCGAGTCTTCCACCGTGACGCCCTGCGGGCCGGTGGCCTGCATGTCGATCTCGGTGCGGCCCAGCACCGGCAGCACCAGCGCCTGCCGGCCGTGCACGACGTGGCTGCGGTTGAACTTGGTCGTGATGTGCACGGTCAGCTCGCACTGGCGCAGCGCGCGCCAGGTCGCCGCCGTGTCGGGCGTCGCGGCGGCGAAGTTGCCGCCCATCGCGATGAAGACCTTGCCCTGGCCGTCCAGCATAGCCTGGATGGCGCCGACGGTGTCGACGCCATGCTCGCGCGGCGGCTCGAAACCGAAGACCTCGCCCAGACGGTCGAGGAAAGCCGGCGCGGGCCGCTCGAAGATGCCCATCGTGCGGTCGCCCTGCACGTTGCTGTGGCCGCGCACCGGGCAGGCGCCCGCCCCGGGCCGGCCAAGGTTGCCGCGCAGCAGCAAGAGGTTGACGATCATCTGGATCGTCGCAACCGAATGCCGGTGCTGCGTGATGCCCATGCCCCAGCAGGCGATGACGCGTTCGCTGGCAATGTAGAGGTCTGCCGCCTGCTCGATCTGCTCACGCGTCAGGCCTGAGGCCTCGACCAGCGGCTCCCAGGGCTGGGAGCGCAGGTCGGCGAGGAAGCTGTCGATGCCTTGCGTGTGTTCGCTGATGAAGGCGGTGTCCAGCGCATCGCGCTCGACGACGCGTTTGCACATGCCCTTGAGCAGCGCGAAGTCACCACCGACCTTCAGCTGGAAGTAGTGGCTGCTGATCGGCGAATCGCCCAGCGTCGCCATCTCCAGCGCGTTCTGCGGGTCGGCGAAGCGCTCCAGACCGCGCTCGCGCAGCGGGTTGAAGCTGACGATGCGCGCGCCGCGCTTTCGGGCCGCACGCAGCTCGCCCAGCATGCGCGGATGGTTGGTGCCGGGGTTCTGGCCGAAGACGAGGATGCAGTCGGCCTGCTCGAAGTCCTGCAGCGTGACCGTGCCCTTGCCCACGCCGATGGTGGGCCGCAGGCCCGAGCCGCTGGGCTCGTGGCACATGTTGGAGCAGTCGGGGAAGTTGTTCGTGCCGTACTCCCGGACGAACAGCTGGTACAGGAAAGCGGCCTCATTGCTGGTGCGGCCCGACGTGTAGAAGATGGCCTGGTTGGGGTCCGGCAGGGCCTGCAGCTCGCGCGCGATCAGCGCGAAGGCGTCGTCCCACGTCGTGCGGCGGTACCGGTCGCTGTCAGCGTCGTAGACCATGGGCTCGGTCAGCCGGCCGGTGGCCTCCAGCTCGAAATCCGATGCCTCGGTCCACTCACGCAACGTCTTCGCGCCGATGACCTCCGGCGTCGCCCGCCGGGCGGTGGCCTCGTTGGCCACGGCCTTGGCGCCGTTCTCGCAGAACTCGAACGTCGAGCGGTGATCGCGGTCGGGCCAGGCGCAGCCGGGGCAGTCGAAGCCGTCGGCCTGGTTGGCATGCAGTAGCGTCTTGGCGCCCTTGACGGCCACGCCCTGCTCGCTGAGGTGGTGGGCCACGCTCTTCAGCGCCGCCCAGCCCCCAGCCGGGCCGTCGTACCACTCGATCTTCTGTTCGCTCATGTCGTCGTCGAAAAAATGGCCCCGCGCCTGGGATGGCAGCGGGGCTGGTCAGCCTATCAGGGCCGGCGCTCAGTGGAAGAACTTGCCGACGTTGATGAGGGTCTTGTAGACGCCCCAGGCCAGTGGGATGCCGACGGCCGCCCATGCGAGCACGACGATCACCGGCGAGGTCGCCGCGGACGTGCCTGCGACCATGCCGGCCTCAGAGGCAGCGGCGCGCTCGCGGGCCAGCTTCTTTTCCTGCGCCAGTTCCTCGTCGCTCATGAAATGACGCGCGTCCACGGGCTTCACCATCAGGTTGGCGACGAGTCCCACGGCAAGCATCCCGACGAGGATGTACATCGTCTGGTTGTAGACCTGCTCGCGCGGCAGGCCCAGGCCCAGCTGGTAGTCGCGCATGTAGTTCACGACGACCGGGCCGAGGATGCCGGCCGTGGCCCAGGCCGTCAGCAGCCGGCCATGGATGGCACCGACCATCTGCGTGCCGAACAGGTCGGCCAGGTAGGCCGGCACCGTGGCGAAGCCGCCGCCGTACATGCTCAGGATGACGCAGATGGCGCCGACGAACAGCAGCGTGGAGCCGGCCGCGGCGCTGCTCGGGATGCTGGCGTACAGCAGGCCGCCCAGCACGAAGAAGACGACGTAGGTCATCTTGCGGCCCAGCTTGTCGGACAGGCTCGCCCAGAAGAAACGGCCGCCGATGTTGAACAGGCTCAGCAGCGCCGTGAAGCCCGCGGCCACGCCGGCGATGGTCGCCAGCTGCGCCTTGTCCAGCTCGACGAACTTTGCGGGCACGCCGATCAGCGAGCCGCCGAATACCTCCTGCAGCATCGGGCTGGCCATGCCGATGACGCCGATGCCGGCCGACACGTTCATGCACAGCACGACCCACACGAGCCAGAACTGCGGGATGCCCCAGACCTTCTTCACGTGCACGTGGCGCTGCGTGATCATCGCGTTGCCGGTCTGCGCGGCCGGCGGTGTCCAGCCCTCGGGCTTCCAGCCGGTGGGCGGCACGCGGTAGCCCAGTGCGCCGCCCATCATGAAGACGAAATAGACCAGCGCCATGACGACGAAGGTCTGCGTGACGCCGACATCCGTAGACGTGGCGAAGGACTTCATCAGCTCGGCCGCGAGCGGCGAACCGATCATCGCGCCACCGCCGAAGCCCATGATGGCCATGCCGGTGGCCATGCCGCGCCTGTCGGGGAACCACTTGATCAGCGTGGACACCGGGCTGATGTAGCCCAGCCCCAGGCCGATGCCGCCGATGACCCCGCTGCCGAGGATCATCAGCCAGAACTGGTGGCTGTGGATGCCGAGTGCCGAGATCAGCATGCCGCCGCACCAGCACAGCGCCGACACGACACCCGCCTTGCGCGGGCCGGCGCGCTCCAGCCAGCCACCCCACAGCGCGGCAGAGCAGCCGAGGAAGACGAAGAACAGCGTGTACATCCAGCCCAGCGTCGAGACCTTCCAGTCGCAACTCGTGATGAATAGCTCCTGGAAGAAGCCCACGTCCGGACCGCACTTGATGGACTCCTTGATGCCGAGCGCCTTGCTCAGCGGCAGCCAGAACACGGAGAAGCCATAGGCCATGCCGATGCACAGGTGGATGGCCAGTGCGGCCGGCGGCACGAGCCAGCGGTTGAACCCGGCGCCGGCGATGGTGTGCTCCTTGTCGAGCCAGCCGGCGCTCCGGCCCGGACCGGGCACGGCATCGATTCCCACAGAAGACATGTCGATTCCCTCAGACGATGATTACAGGCCGCGGTCGCGGCGACGAAAGACGCCCGCAGGGGTGCACGGGCGCCGGGGGAGGATAGGAGTCACTCCGTGTCATGGTCACGTTTGGTCGGCCGTGTAAACACCTAGTCTTACCGGGCGCGTGGTAACGGGTCGTTAATGCCGGCGACGGTGCGAAACGCCCCTATCCTCAACCGCCATGCGACGTGTATTGATCATTGACGACCACCCTGGCGTGGGCCAGGCGCTTGAGCTGCTGCTGTCCCTGCACGACATCGAGGCCCGCATGGCCGCCAGCCCCGCCGAGGGACTGGCGCTGCTCGACGCGCAGCCGTTCGGCCTCGTCATCCAGGACATGAACTTCACCGCCGACACGACGTCCGGCGAGGAAGGCGAGGCGCTGTTCCGCGCCATCCGCGCGAAGCGGCCGGACCTACCCGTCATCCTGCTGACCGCCTGGACGCGGCTGGACGCGGCGGTCGCGCTCGTCAAGGCCGGCGCGGCCGACTACCTCGCCAAGCCGTGGGACGACGCCAAGCTGCTGGCCACCGTCGAGAACCTGCTGGAACTGGGCGAGGCCAACCGAGAGATCGCACAGCTGCGCGAGGCGCGGGCCGCCCGGCACGCCGCGCTGGCGCGGCGCTTCGACCTGGCCGGCGTCGTGTTCGCGTCGGACGCGATGGCCAACCTGCTGGAGCTGGCCGGGCAGATCGCCGCGGCGCCGGTGCCAGTGCTCATCACCGGTCCCAACGGCGCCGGCAAGGAGCGCATTGCGGCCTTCGTACACGCCAACTCCACCACCGGAGAAGGCCCCTTCGTCGCGCTGAACTGCGGCGCGCTGCCGGCCGAACTGATCGAGGCCGAGCTGTTCGGCAGCGACACGGGCGCCTACACCGGCGCTGCCAAGGCGCGCATGGGCCGCTTCGAGGCGGCGAACGGCGGCACGCTGTTCCTTGACGAGATCGGCAACCTGCCGCTGGCCGGCCAGGTGAAGCTGCTGCGCGTTCTGGAGACCGGCCAGTTCGAGCGCCTGGGCTCCAGCAAGACCCGGCAGACGCACGTGCGCGTGCTGAGCGCGACGAACGCCGACCTGCGCGCGATGGTGAAGTCAGGCGCGTTCCGCGAGGACCTGTTCTACCGTCTCAACCTCATCGAGCTGAAGCTGCCTCCGCTCGCCGACCGCCGCGACGATGTGCTGCCGCTGGCGGAGCACTTCCTGGCCGGCCGTGCGCGGCTGGGCGACGCCGCGCGCGACGCGCTGCTGGCCCATCGTTGGCCGGGCAACGTGCGCGAGCTGAAGAACGCCGTCGAGCGCGCCGCGCTGCTGGGCCAGGGCGGCGAGATCACGCCAGCGCTGCTGGGGCTGGAGGACGCAGCGGCCGGCGGCGCCGGGGCATGGCGCAACCTCGACGAGCCGAGCCGCGACGCCGTCATCGCGGCACTGCATGCGGCCGGCGGCGTCGTCAGCCGCGCGGCGACGCAGCTGGGGCTGTCGCGCCAGGCGCTGTACCGGCGGCTGGAGCGTTACGGGATCGCACCCTGATGAAGCGGCCGGGGTCGATGTCGCTACGAGCGCGGGCGCTGCTGGCGCTGGCCGCCTCCGCCGCGGCGCCGCCACTCGTCGTGCTCGTGTTGCGCCGCCTGGGCCTGGCGAGCGAGCTCGCCTTCGCTGCGGCCGTGGTGGTCATGCTGCCGCTGCTGGCCTGGCTGGCCGCGCTGTGGCTGGCGCCGCTGCGGCGGCTGACACGTGCACTCGAAGGCGCTGTGCTCAGCTACCGTGACGGCGACTTCAGCCTCAGCCTGGCCGCCGACGGGCCGCGCGAGCTGGCGCAGCTGATGCGGCTGCACGCCGAGCTGGGCCTGAGCCTGCGGGAGCAGCGCCAGCACCTGGCCCAGCGCGAGCTGCTGCTGGACACTGTCGTGCAGAACACGCCTGTGGCACTGGTACTGACGGCACCGAGCGAGCGCATCGCGATCGCCAACCTGGCCGCGCGACAGCTGCTGGGCGAAGGGCGCAGCCTGGTGGGGCTGGACTTCGCCACCGTCATCGCAGCCCAGCCCGAGACGCTGCGCGAAGCGCTGGCGGGTGACGGCGACCGGCTGTTCACCGTCACGCTGCCCGATGGCGCCGAGGAGACGTTTCACCACAGCACCCGCACATTCCGGCTGCAGGGCCAGCCGCACCGGCTGCGGCTGCTGCGGCGCATGACGCGCGAGCTGTCACGCGCCGAGGTCGCGACGTGGAAGCGCGTCATCCGCGTGCTGAGCCACGAGCTGAACAACTCTCTGGCGCCGATCTCGTCGCTGGCCCACAGCAGCGCCGAGCTCGCGCGGCGCGGCGACACCCCGCGGCTGCTGCAGGTGCTGGCCAGCATCGGCGAACGGGCCGCGCACCTGCACGGTTTCCTGTCAGGCTACGCACGCTTCGCGAAGCTGCCGGCACCGAGGCGCGAAACGGTGGACCTAGCGGCCTTCCTGGCCCGGCTGGCCACGCTGGGCCAGTTCCGCGTCGAAGGCGCGCTGCCCGCCGAGGCGGGCTGGTTCGATGCGGCGCAGGTCGAGCAGGCGCTGCTGAACCTCATCAAGAACGCGCACGAGTCCGGCAGCGACCCGGCCGAGGTCGCGCTGCAGCTGGGCGTGCACGGCGGCGAGTTGCGCATCGAGGTGCTGGACCGCGGCCCCGGCATGAGCGAGACCGTGCTGGCTCACGCGCTGCTGCCGTTCTATTCGACCAAGAGGACGGAGCCCGGCAGCCAGGGCGGCACCGGCCTGGGACTGGCGCTGGTGCGGGAGATCGCCGAGGCGCACGACGGCCGCATCACGCTGGCCAATCGCGAGGGCGGCGGCCTGCGCGTGGCCGTCGGCCTGCCCCGGCAAGCCGCGCGGCCGGCGCACTGAAGCCGTGCGCGTCGCGGGCTGACGTTCGGCGGGTCGGCCACCGGGCGAGCGCAAGCAGCCGCAACGCATCGTCACAAAGACGACGCATCCTGGCCGTGAGCGAATCCGCAGCCGGAAGGCTTTGCCGCAGCTGGGGGATGGCCGGGGCTACGGGTCACCCCTAATATGCCGCGCATGCGCATGCCCAACCTCTCACTGCCGCCGCCCGCTGCCGCCGCTCCCTTGGACGAAGGCCAGGTGCTCGGCGTGTGGCGGCTGGAGCGGCCGCTGGCCGATGGCGAGCAGGCCCACGCGGGGCAGTGGTACAGCGCCCACCATGCGCTGGCCACCACGCAGAAGGCGGCCGTGCTGGTGCTGGACCGCAGCGATCAGGGCGCGGGCGTCATGCTCCGCTACGCCGACCAGGCGGGCGACCTGGCCCGGCTGCAACACGCTCACATCGCCGTGCCCAGTGACAGCGGCGTGACACCCGACGCCCATCCGTACCTGATCGTCGAAGGCGAACACGGCGAGCCGCTGCTGCCGCGCCTGCCGCAGCTGGGCCTGCGCGAGCGCATCGAGCTGCTGATCCAGCTCTGCGAGGCGCTGCGCTCGGCGCACCAACAGGGCTGGCTGCTGACCGAGCTGGACCCGGCCATGGTGTGGCTGGGGCCGCACGGCAGCGTTCGCCTGATGGGGCTGGGTCTGGCCCGCATCCCGGACCCCACCGACCCCTTCGACCGCGGCCTGAGCCTGGGTGCCGCGCCAGCCTTCGTCGCGCCGGAGCGGCGTGCTGGCGGGCCGCCCAGCCTGGCCAGCGAGGTCTACGGGCTCGGCGCGTTCGCCCGCATGGTGATCTGCGGCTGGGAGGACACGCCGCGCGGCCTGGCGCCTCTGCGCGCCAGCGTGACTCAGGCCTGGCCGTCGCTGGGCGAGGAGCAACGCGTCAAGCTCGATGCACTGCTTTACGCCACGATGGCCGAGTCTCCCGACCTGCGCACGCGCGGCGCCGAGGGGCTGGCCGACGAACTGCGGGACTGGCTGCGCCTGAGCCCGCCGCGCACCGCCACGACCGAGTCCGCACCGCGGCCGGCGTGGTGGAAGCGCTGGTTCTGGCCGGTGCAGAGACGCGCCTGACCTGCCGCCCGGCAACGGGGTTTCCGGGATGCGCCTGACCGGGGTGCTGGGCAACAATGCGGTCCCCACTTCCGGATCCGCCATGGCCCGCCGTACGCCGCTGCTCGCTCCCCTGGTCAACGCCCGCCGACAGGTCGCTGACGATCCGGCGGCCGTGACGCGCAACGCCGGACAGCGGCACGCGGCCTGATGGCAGCCGTCGGCATGGCGCCCGTAGCGGGCCTGATGGGCCTCGGAGAGCTGCAGCTGCGCCTGCCCGCCTCCAAGACACAGTGGTTCGCCCTCATGGCGGGGCTGGCGCTCGGCCTGCTGGGTCTGGTGCTGGCCTGGCACCACCCGTTGTCCGGCCCGCTGGCGCTGACGGCCTGGGGCGCGTGCGCGCTGGCGGCCGCCGTCTTCTGGGTGAAGACTCCAGTGTTGCTGCTGGCGCCGCTGCCGCTGATCGGCCTGGCGCCGTGGAGCGGCTGGATCACGTTCGAGGAGCAGGACCTGCTCGTCACCGCCTGCGGCTGCGGCGGCTACCTGGCCTATGCGCTGCAGCTCAACGCCCGCGACCGCGCGCCGGCGTGGCGACACGGGCTGGTGTATTCGACGGCCACCGTCGTACTGGTCGGCGCACTCGCGCTGTCGCTGCTGTGGAGCGTCAAGCGCGGCTTTGCCGACGCCGGCGGCTTCCACTTCGGCTGGTTTCACGGTTACCACGAGGCGATGAACTCGGTGCGCAACGCCAAGGCGCTGTTCCTCGTGCTGGCGCTGCTGCCGCTGTGGACGGCCGCCGCCGCCGCGCGGCCCCGGGGCTTCTCGCGCGGCCTGCTGCTGGGGCTGGTGCTCGCACTGGCCGGCGGCAGCGCGTCGGCACTGTGGGAGCGCCTGGCCTACACGGGCCTGCTGGACTTCTCCACCGACTACCGCACGACGGCGCTGTTCTGGGAAATGCATGTGGGAGGCGCCGCGCTGGACGGCTTCCTCGTCATGACGCTGCCGTTCGCGCTGCTGGCGTTGCTGCGCACGCGCTCGCCGTGGCGCTTCGCCATCGGCCTGGGCATCGCGCTGCTGGCGGCCTATGCGGTGCTGACGACGTTCTCGCGCGGCGTCTACCTGGCGCTGCCGCTGGGCCTGGTGCCCATGGTGCTGCTGGCCGATGCGCAACGCCGTCGCGCCGCGGCCTCGGGCGCCGAGAGCAGCCACATTGACAGCACGTTGGGGCCGGTGGACGAGCCGCTGCCGCGCCTGGCCAAGCTCGGCGCGCTGGCGATGGCGGGTGCCTTTGGCCTGGCCGCCATGCTGGTGTTCGGCGGGGGCGGCTACCGCGGGCTGCTGGCGCTGTTCTTCGTCATGATCATCCTGCTGACCATGCCGGCCAGCCTCTGGCGGCCTAGCCTGGGCCAACGCATCATGGCGGTGCTGATGGGCGGCGTGCTGGCGCTGCTGCTGGGCGGTGCGAGCTGGGCGCTGTCGATGGCGGTGCCCAAGGCCGCCTACGTACTCAACGCCGTCGCGCTGATGTGCTGTGCCGCGCTGCGCTGGCGCGACGAGCCCACGCAGACACGTCCCGTCTACGTGCTGCTCGTGACGACGTGCTGGTTCTGGCTGCTGGCCACGATGGTCATCGTGGCGGACTACTGGGGCGGCACGGCAGGCCGCTGGACGTCGCTGGCCGCGGGCCTGGCCCTTGGCGGCCTGTGGGCGGCCATGCTGGTGGAGCCACGCCTGTGGCCGCTGCAGGGCGCCGGCCACCGCGGCAAGGCCGGCTGGCGCAAGCGGGCGCTGCTAGTGACGGGCTTGCTGCTGGTGCTGTCGGTCGTCGCGGCACTGGGCGGCGGTGGCTACCTGCGGGACCGCCTCGCCAGCTGGAAGGAAGACGGCCAGACCCGGCTGACGCACTGGCACGAGAGCCTGCGCCTGCTACACGGCGGGCGGCAATGGCTGTTTGGCAAGGGCACGGGCCGTTTCGTCAGCAGCAACCTGTACGAAGGACCGCTCAGCTCCCGGGCGGGCGACTACCGGCTGCGCACCGACGAGGGCGAGGCCTACCTCGCGCTGACCGCCGGCCAGCACATGCTGGGCAGCGGCGAGCAGTTCCGCGTCAGCCAGCGCATCGCGGCGCCATCGCCCGGCCCGGTCACGCTGACGCTGGTCAGCCGCACGGCGAGCGATGCGCAGATCGTGCTGCAGATCTGCGAGAAGAACCTGATCTACCCGGCCGATTGCATCGGCACGGAACAGCTGCTCAAGCCGCTGCGCCAGGAGGGCAGCCCGACCGGCAGCCCGCCCGGCTGGGAGACGCGCCAGGTGCAGCTCGGCAACGCGCCGGCCATGGGTGGCGACTGGTGGGCGCCGCGCTTCGTCACGTTCTCGATGGCGCTGGACACGCAGGGCGCGCGCGTCGACATCGCGCGCGTGGCGGTGCAGGACGCGCAAGGCCATGCGTTGCTCGTCAATGGCGACTTCAACCGCGAGATGGCCCGTTGGTTCTTCTCCAGCGACCGCCACCACCTGCCCTGGCACATCAAGAACGTGGCGCTGCATGTGCTGTTCGAGCAAGGCCTGCTGGGACTGGCGCTGATGGGCAGCATCTACGTGCTGGCGCTGGCGCGACTGAGCTTCGGCCGCGGCCGCGACCACCCGCTGGCGCCGGCCATCTTCGCTGCGCTGATCGGCTTCGGCACGGTCGGCGCGTTCGACAGCCAGCTCGATGCCGCGCGCATCGGCTTCCTGTTCTTCACGCTACTGCTGCTGGGGTTGGGGTTGAGGGCATTGCCCGGGGAAGGTGTTGCCCGAGTGGCCTGACCGCCCCGCATGCACCTAACCTGCCAGACTGCCGATATCCACCTTCGACCTCGGAATAGCGCTCTACATGACAATGCGCAGCTCGAGCTCCGGGTCGATCACCCCCTTGCCCCACTCCAGCGCCTGCTGAATGGCCAGGCCACAGAGGATGTGCCAGTTCTTCGGCTCCTCGCAAAGCATTCGAACCGCGGGCAGGAGCGCGGGCCACAACGACTTTAGATAGTTGAGCGGAAGGTCGCCCGGCTCATGACCGCTGGGCAAGCGTGGCCGTCCGTAGGCATCGGTTCCAAGGGCGTTCGAGGCGCATTTGAAGATCTCCTGAACGTCAGGCAGCGACTTCGCGCCCAGATGCTGAGCCATCCTATGATCCGCGCCCCATGTCCGCAGCACCCCCGGCCGCCGGCCTCAACCCGGCCCAGCTCGAAGCCGTCCACCATCTGAGCGGCCCCTGCCTCGTCATCGCCGGCGCGGGCTCGGGCAAGACGCGCGTCATCACGACGAAGATCGCCCAGCTGCTCGCGTCGGGCTACCGATCAAGCCAGATCGCCGCCATCACGTTCACGAACAAGGCCGCGCAGGAGATGCGCGAGCGGGCCAAGCAGCTCGTCGGCAACAGGGCGGCCAAGGACCTGGCGATCTCGACCTTCCACTCACTGGGCGTGCGGCTGCTGCGCGAGGAGGGCACGCGGCTCGGGTTGAAGGAGCAGTTCTCCATCCTGGACAGCGACGACGTGCTGAACGTGCTGAAGGACGCCGGCAGCACGACGGACGCCAAGCAGGCGCAGCGCTGGCAGTGGACGATCTCGCTGTGGAAGAACCAGGGCATCGGCCCGCTTCAGGCCGCGCAGATCGCCGCGGACGAGGACGAGCGTTCGGCCGCCGCAGTGATGGTTCGTTACCAGGAACGCCTCGCCGCCTACCAGGCAGTGGACTTCGACGACCTCATCACGCTGCCGCTGAAGCTGCTGACGACCGACGCCGAAGCGCGCGACAAATGGCGGGACAAGCTGCGCTACGTACTGGTGGACGAATACCAGGACACCAACGCCGTGCAGTACGAACTGCTGAAGGCGCTGGTGGGCGAGCGCGGCATGTTCACCGCCGTGGGCGATGACGACCAGTCCATCTACGGCTGGCGCGGCGCGACGATCGAAAACCTGAAGCGGCTGCCGCAGGACTACCCGGCGCTCAAGGTCATCCCGCTGGAGCAGAACTACCGCTCGACGGGCAGCATCCTGCGCGCGGCCAACAACGTCATCGCCGGCAACCCCAAGCTGTTCGAGAAGAAGCTGTGGAGCGAATATGGCGACGGCGAGCCCATCGCGCTGCTGGAGGCCGACGGCGAGGAGCACGAGGCCGAGCGCGCTGTGGCCCGCATCCAGCAGCTGCGCGCCGATGGCAAGGGTCCGGCCTTCAAGGATTTCGCCATCCTCTACCGCGCCAACCACCAGGCCCGCGTGTTCGAGCAGGCGCTGCGCCGCGCGCAGATCCCGTACAAGGTGTCGGGCGGCCAGAGCTTCTTCGACAAGGCCGAGATCAAGGACTTGTGCGCCTGGCTGCGCCTGCTGGTGAACCAGGACGATGACCCGGCCTTCCTGCGCGCGGTGACGACCCCGAAGCGCGGCATCGGCCATACGACGCTGGGCGCCCTGGGCACCTTCTCGGCGCAGTGGAAGTGCAGCATGTTCGAGGCGCTGTTCTCCGAGAGCCTGGCCACGGCCGTCACGGCACGGGCGCTGGCGCAGCTGCACGAGTTCGGCCGCACCGTGAACGAGCTGCAGTACAAGGCCAAGCACACCGAAGGCCACACCGCCGCGCATGCGATGCTGACCGAGTGGCTGAAGGACATCGGCTACGAGGCCCACCTCATCGACAGCGAGGAGAACGAGAAGGTCGCGCAGGCGCGCTGGGGCAATGTGCTGGACTTCGTCGACTGGATCGCCAAGCGCTGCGGCGGTCAGCACAGCGAGGAAGGCGGCGTCAGCTTCACCGAGCCCAAGCAGAGCGTGCTGGACGTGGCGCAGACGATCTCCGTCATCCTGTCGCTTGCCGAGCGTGGCGAGGAGCAGGATCAAGTGACGCTGACGACGCTGCACGCGTCCAAGGGGCTGGAATGGCCGCACGTCGTGCTGGCGGGCGTCAACGAGGGCCTGCTGCCGTTCAAACGGGATGAGGAAGAGATGACGGCCGAGGCGCTGCAGGAGGAGCGGCGGCTCATGTACGTGGGTATCACGCGGGCGCGCACGACACTGGCGGTCTCCACACTGCGCCGGCGCAAGAAAGGCCGCGACACCGTCGTGGGGATTCCGAGCCGCTTCCTGGCCGAAATGAAGCTTCACGAGGCCGGCAACCGCGAGGACCCGCGTGAGAAGCTGAAACGGATTCGCGCCGAATTTGCCGCCAAGGCCGCGGCGCGAGACGACGAAAAGAGCGGCTGAATCGCCCATTCACGGGGGATCCCCCGAAGCGTGTGAAGTCTTCACAGCCTTGCCGCGCTAGGCTGGGAACAATCCGTTTCAGTTCTTCCTCTTCCTCACGGTAGGCCCCGCATCATGAAAGCCGTTCTCCTTGCTGCCCTCGCTGCCCTGAGCTCGTCCACCTTCGCCGGCGCCACTCGTGAGCCCCACGCCGCGAGTGACGGTGCCGCCGTCGTCATGGCCGACGCCGGCCGCCTGGGCGGCGGCTTCGGCGCGCTGAACAACCGCCGCTGGGAACCGGCCGAAGCGCCGGTCGACACCGACGCCACCGGCCTGCCGATGGACCTTGATGCCGGCACGCTGGCCATCGGCCTGGGTGCACTGGCCCTCGCCCTCTACCGCCCCGTCGGCCGCGCGCTGCGCCGCCAGGAACAGCAACGCCGCGCCGCGGCACTCGCCAGCACGCTGGGACAAGCCCCGCGCCGCTGATCACCCGCCGTCAGATAGCCAGCGGATCCACATCCACGGCCCACCGGAGCACGGCCTTGTGCTCCTTCTTCAGCGCGATCAGCGCCGGCATCCAGGCCCGAAGCCGGGCCTGCAACCGCGCGCGCTGCCCCGCCTCCACCAGCATCTGCATGCGCTCCACGTCGGCGACGCGCGCGACGGCATGAGGCACCGGCGGGTAGACCAGCACCTCGGCGTCCTGCACCAGCTCAGCCGCGGCCGCCAGGAAGGCCTGCGCCGCTTCCGCGGTCCGCGCCTCGGCCCGCAGCAACGCCAGATGTGAGAACGGCGGCAGGCTGGCCGAGCGGCGTTCGGCCAGTTGGTCGGTCGCGAAGCGCACGTAGTCGTGCCGCGCCAGCGCCTGGTAAAGCGCATGGTCGCGATGCCAGGTCTGCACCCACATCTCGGCCGGATGCTCGCCGGAGGCGCCCCGCCCAGCCCGCCCGCCGGCCTGCATCAGCAGCGCGAACAGCCGCTCAGGCGCGCGGAAATCGCTGCTGAACAGCGCGCCGTCCGGGTTCACCGCGGCGACGAAGCGGATGCGCTGGAAGTCGTGCCCCTTGGTGATCATCTGTGTGCCGACGAGGATGTCCACATCGCCGTCATGCACGGCCTTCAACTGGGCCTCCAGCTCACCCTTGCGACGCGTGGAGTCGGCGTCGATGCGCAGCACACGTGCGCCGGGCAGGGCCTCGGCCAGCTGCTCCTCCAGCCGCTCGGTGCCGCGGCCGATGGGCGCGATGTCGTGGTTGCCGCAGTTGGGGCAGGCGCTCGGCACGCGCTCGGTGAAGCCGCAATGGTGGCAGCGCAGCGTGCGGTCGCGCTTGTGGAAGACACGCCACGCGCTGCAGTGCGGGCAGTCGCTCTTCCACTGGCACTCGCCGCAGTGCAGCACCGGGGCGTAGCCCCGTCGGTTCAGGAACACGAGGCTTTGCTCGCCGCGGTCCAGTCGTTCTCGCAGTGCCCCCAGCAGCGGCGCGGTCAGCGCCGTCGTGACGCCGGGTGTGGCCGCCAGCGATTTCATATCGAACAGCCGCACCCGAGGCAAGTCGCCCCCGGCCGCGCGCAGCTTCATTGTCAGCCGTTCATAACGGCCCGACTCCGCGTGCTGCCAGCTCTCCAGCGACGGCGTGGCCGAGCCCAGCACGACGGGAACCTTCAGGTCATGCGCGCGCCACACGGCCAGGTCTCGCGCGGAGTAGCGGGCGCCGTCCTGCTGCTTGTACGAGGGATCATGCTCCTCGTCGACGACGATGAGGCCCAGATCCGGCAGCGAGGCGAAGACGGCCAGCCGCGTGCCCAGCACCAGGCGTGCCCGACCGAGGTGGGCCGCCAGCCAGTTCTGCAGGCGCTGTGCCGGCGTCAGCGCGCTGTGCAGCGACACGATGGCCAGCGGCTCGGGCAGCAGCGCCGCGAAGCGCTCGGTGAAGCGCGCCTCGAGCTGCGGCGTCAGGTTGATCTCGGGCACGAGCACGAGCACCTGCCGGCCGGCGGCCAGCGCTGCCTCGGCCGCGCGCAGGTAGACCTCGGTCTTGCCGCTGCCGGTCACGCCAAACAGCAGCAGCGGCTTCGGCACGGCGGAGGCCCGCTGTGCCTCGATGCGGGCAACGGCCTCGGCCTGTTCGCCGTTCAGCACCGGCCGGGCTGGCTCGGTGGGCGCCGCACTCTTGGCCGCCTTGCGCTCCAGCTTGCGCAGCCTCGCGGCGAGCTGATCCGGCGATAACTCGCGCAGCTGCGGCGGCAGCACGGCGCTGGACAGCTCGCCAACGCTGCGCTGGTAATAGCCGGCGGCGAACTCCAGCAACCGGCACCAGTCCTGCCCCAGCGGAGGCAGGGCGTCGAACACGGCGGCGACGGGTCGCAAGGCCACGTCCGGCGCGGCGGCCTCGCCAGGCCAGACGACGCCCAGCAGCTCTCGCCTGCCCAGCGGCACCCGCACCAACGAGCCGGGGGCGAGCGCCTGCTCACTCGCATAGTCAAGTGGCGCCGTCAGCCCGCTGTGCTGCGGCGCGTCGACCGCCACGCGCACAGTCTCGGGCAGCTGAGATTCAGCCACGCAGCGCTCCCGTCGTTTCTTGAAGCTGCAGCTCAGGAAACACGCCCAAGTGCATGATCGACAAGGCTTCTCGGGTTGCCCACAAAATCTGTGGATAACTTTGTGAGCAAATCGGCCCCACGCCCCACAGGGCGCTCAAGGTCCGCGCGGGCCGCCCTGAACTGGCGCGCTGCATCGTTTTGGGGCCGTCTTTCAAAATCAACAACTTAGCGGCGCCTCGGGAAAACGCCAATTTGCGCTGCACCATTCCTCAACGGCGCTGCTCGTATCCCTTTTTTTGGGGATAAGTCGCCTGAAAGGTGCAGATTTGGCAGGGCCTCAGGGCAGGCCGCGCAGCCGACGCGAGTGGCTGTGGACTTCATCCACGAGCGCCGCGACATGCTCGGGCGGTGTGAACTGGCTGATGCCGTGGCCGAGGTTGAAGACGTGGCCGCTGCCCGCCAACGGCGCACCGAAACTGTCCAGCACGGCACGGGCCTGGGCGCGCACGGCGTCGGGCGGCGCGAACAGCACGTTCGGGTCCAGGTTGCCCTGCAACGCGACGCGATCACCCACGCGCGCGCGCGCCTGGCCGAGGTTCACCGTCCAGTCCAGGCCAACGACGTCGGCCCCGGCATCGGCGATCTCGTCGAGCCACAGGCCGCCGCCCTTCGTGAACAGGATGCGCGGGATGCGCTGGCCCTCGTGCTCGGTCTTCACCGCGGCGAGCACCTGCCGCGAATAGGCGAGGCTGAACTGCTGGAAAGCGCCATCGGCCAGCACGCCGCCCCACGAATCGAACACCATGACAGCCTGCGCGCCGGCTTCGATCTGCGTGTTCAGGTAGGCCGCGACGGCGCGCGCATTGACGTCCAGGATGCGGTGCATCAGGTCCGGGCGCGAGTACATGAGGCTCTTGACGAGCCGGTAGTCGTCGGAGCCGCCGCCCTCGACCATGTAGCAGGCCAGCGTCCACGGGCTGCCGGAGAAGCCGATCAGTGGCACGCGGCCATTCAGTGCGCGGCGGATGGACGTGACGGCGTCGAAGACGTAGCGCAGTTTGTCCATGTCGGGCACTTCGAGGGCCGCCACGGCCGCTTCTTCGCGCACGACCTTGGCGAACTTCGGCCCCTCGCCTTGCTGGAAGCTCAGGCCCAGACCCATCGCGTCGGGTACTGTCAGGATGTCGCTGAACAGGATGGCGGCGTCGAGCGGGAAACGCTCCAGCGGCTGCAGCGTCACTTCGGTGGCGTAGTCCGTGTTCGTCGCGAGGCCCATGAAGCTGCCAGCCTTGTCGCGCGTCGCGCGGTACTCCGGCAGGTAGCGGCCGGCCTGGCGCATCAGCCAGATGGGCGTGTGCTCGGTGGGCTGGCGCAGACAGGCGCGCAGGAAGCTGTCGTTTTGCAGAGGGGCGAACATCGGCGGATTATCAGCGGCGCCTGGCGGCAGCCTCTGATTCAAGGCAAGGACAGGCTCTGGCGTCCCACCCAGCTCTCGCCCGGTGCCAGTTCGACCGGTCGACCGACGTTGGCCGCCTCAACGCACAGCATCTCGGACCAGCCCTCCGGCGGCATGTCAGCCAGCTTCGCGCAGCGCTCGGGGCCGGGGTTCCACACGACGGCGTCGTCGAAGCCCTGCTGCTGGATGACGACCTGCCGGCGATCCTCGGTCACGAGCAGCGGGCGCTCCTTGAGGTCGAAATAGATGCGGTCCAGGTCCAGCACGCCCTTTTCGCCGGTCAGCAGCAGGTCCATGCGCTGCAGCGCCTCGGCCTGCTTGATGCTGTCGAAGTAGCGCAGGCCGGACAGCCCCTCGACGCTGACGGCGTCCAGGTCGCCGACGCGTAGGTAGGTGTGCAGCGCCGTGGTGAACCGCAACGGCGCATCGCCTTCCTGGCCGGTGTTTTCGCAGGCCAGCTCGATGTCCAGCGTGCGGCCGCTAACGCGCACGCTGAGCTCCAGCTCGAAGGCATGCGGCCAGATTGCCCGCGTCGCTTCGCTGTCGCGCAGGCGCAGCACGGCCAGCGCGTCGTCCTTGCCCTGCTCCTGGCTCATCAGCTCCCAGGCCATCGTGCGGGCGAAGCCATGCTTGGGCAGCGGACCCCGCTCCGCGAACTGCGGGAAGCACACCGGTACGCCGCCGCGGATGGCCTTGCCGGGCGCGTACTCGCTGCGCGGCGACAGGTACAGCTGCTCGACGCCGCGGGCCGGCACCCACGACAGCACATGGCCGCCATGCAATGCCACGGTGGCCGTGGCGCCGTCGGGCGCGGTCAGTCGGATGGTGTCGTTCGGGGTCATGGCAACTACCGGGCTTGGAAACGAAAACGGCAGGCGCGCGGCCTGCCGTGATCGTCGCACCGTCGGGTGACGGGGGCGACTTACTTCTTCAGGAACTTGCGCAGCGCCGCGATCTGCGCGGCCTGAATGGCCAGTTCGCTCTGGATGGCGGCCTGGTCGATCTTGTCCTTGGCGTTGCGCAGAGACTCTTCGGCGAGCTTCTTTGCCTCGAGCGCCTTGGCCTCGTCGAGGTCCTTGCCGCGGATGGCAGTGTCGGCCAGCACGGTCACGCGGTCGGGCTGCACCTCGAGGATGCCGCCGGCGACGAAGACGAACTCTTCGCCACCATCGGCACGCTCGATGCGCACGGCACCCGGCTTGATGCGCGTGATCAGCGGCGTGTGCTTCGGCAGGATGCCGAGCTCACCGCCTTCGCCCGGCAGGGCGACGAACTTGGCCTCGCCGGAGAAGATCTGCTCTTCGGCGGAGACCACGTCGACGTGGAGGGTTGCCATGTTCAATCTTCCTTAGCTAACCAGTTGAAGAAGGTTCAGTAAACGAGCAGACGGTGGGCTGGCCAGGCATCGCACGGAGGTGGATTCACGCCCACCGAGCACGGCAACAACGCCAGCGCGCCGTCTACGAAGCTTTACTGAATCTTCTTCGCCTTTTCGAAGGCCTCGTCGATGGTGCCAACCATGTAGAAGGCCTGCTCCGGCAGCGAGTCGCACTCGCCGTTGACGATCATCTTGAAGCCGCGGATGGTTTCCTTCAGCGGCACGTACTTGCCCGGCGTGCCGGTGAACACTTCGGCGACGTGGAAGGGCTGCGACAGGAAGCGCTGGATCTTGCGGGCGCGAGCCACGGCCAGCTTGTCTTCCGGCGACAGTTCGTCCATGCCCAGGATGGCGATGATGTCGCGCAGTTCCTTGTAGCGCTGCAGCACGGCCTGGACCGAGCGGGTCGTCGAGTAATGCTCTTCGCCGACGACGTTCGGGTCGATCTGGCGCGAGGTGGAGTCGAGCGGGTCAACGGCCGGGTAGATACCCAGCGCGGCGATGTCACGCGACAGCACGACGGTGGCGTCCAAGTGGGCGAAGGTCGTGGCAGGCGACGGGTCGGTCAGGTCGTCCGCCGGCACGTAGACGGCCTGGATGGACGTGATCGAGCCGACCTTGGTCGACGTGATGCGTTCCTGCAGACGACCCATTTCCTCGGCCAGCGTCGGCTGGTAGCCCACGGCGGAAGGCATGCGACCCAGCAGCGCGGACACTTCCGTGCCAGCCAGCGTGTAGCGGTAGATGTTGTCCACGAAGAACAGCACGTCACGGCCTTCGTCGCGGAACGACTCGGCGATGGTCAGGCCGGTCAGGGCCACGCGCAGACGGTTGCCCGGGGGCTCGTTCATCTGGCCGTAGACCATGGCGACCTTGGAGTCTTCGAGCTTCTCCTGCACAACGACGCCGGAGTCCGACATCTCGTGATAGAAGTCGTTGCCCTCACGGGTGCGCTCACCCACGCCGGCGAACACGGACAGACCGCTGTGCGCCTTGGCGATGTTGTTGATGAGCTCCATCATGTTCACGGTCTTGCCGACGCCGGCGCCACCGAACAGGCCCACCTTGCCGCCCTTGGCGAACGGGCAGATCAGGTCGATCACCTTGATGCCGGTTTCCAGCAGGTCCTGCGACGGGCTCAGCTCGTCGTAGGCCGGGGCCGTGCGGTGGATGGAGGCGGTCAGCTCGGAAGAGACAGGGCCACGCTCGTCGATGGGGTTGCCCAGCACGTCCATGATGCGGCCGAGGGTCGCCTTGCCGACCGGCACCTTGATGGTGTCGCCGGTGTTGTAGACCTGGGTGCCGCGGCGCAGGCCGTCGGAGGAGCCCAGCGCAATGGTGCGGACCACGCCGTCGCCCAGCTGCTGCTGGACTTCCAGCGTCAGGGCCGAGCCTTCCATCTTCAGCGCGTCGTACACCTTGGGCATGCGGTCGCGCGGGAATTCCACGTCAACGACGGCGCCGATGCACTGAACGATCTTGCCCAGACTCTTACCGTTCTCTTGGGTGTTAGCCATTTGGTAGTTCCTTCAATTCAAATCTTGTGCGTGCCGAACTCGATCAACCCACAGCGGCTGCGCCGCTGACGATCTCGGAGAGTTCCTTCGTGATCGCGGCCTGACGGGTCTTGTTGTAGACCAGCTTCAGCTCCCCGATCAGCGTGCCGGCGTTGTCGGTCGCTGCCTTCATGGCCACCATGCGGGCGGACTGCTCGCTGGCCATGTTCTCGGCAACCGCCTGGAAGACCAGGGCCTCGGTGTAGCGCACGAGCAGTTCGTCGATGACGGTGGCGGCATCGGGCTCGTAGATGTAGTCCCACGAGTGTGCCGGCTTTGCGTCCGAGCTGGCGGTCGCCATGTCGCTGGCCTTCAGCGGCAGCAGCTGCTGCACGACCACTTCCTGCTTCATCGTGTTGATGAACTTCGTGTAGCAGAGGTAGACGGCTGAGAGCTTGCCCTCGGCGTAGGCGTCGAGCAACACCTTGACGGGGCCGATCAGCGTCTCGATGTGCGGCTGGTCGCCGAGCTGCGTGGCGTGGGCCACGACCTTGGCGCCGATGCGGTTCATGAAGCCGAAGCCCTTGCCGCCGATGGCGACGACGTCGGTCTTCTGGCCGGCAGACTCAAGCTCCTTGAGCTTGTTGGTCGCAGCGCGCAGCAGGTTGGTGTTGAGACCACCGCACAGGCCCTTGTCCGTCGTGACGACGACCATGCCGGCACCGGCCGCCTTCTCGTTCTTCACGAGGAAGGGATGGCGGTACTCGGGGTTGGCATGCGCCAGGGCGGCGGCGATGTTGCCGATCTTCTCGGCGTACGGGCGGGCCGAGCGCATCCGTTCCTGCGCCTTGCGCATCTTGGATGCGGCGACCATCTCCATCGCCTTGGTGATCTTCTTGGTGTTCTCGACCGACTTGATCTTGCCGCGGATTTCTTTGCTTGAAGCCATTCGAACTCCTAGTTCAGTGCGGGGCTTGGCGGTGAGGCTCGGCCCCGCGATTCCGTGGCTTTAGGCGAAGGACTTCTTGAAGGAAGTGATCGCGGCGTTCAACTCGGCCTCGGCGTCCTTGTCCATCGCCTTGTCGTTCTCGAGCTTGGCGAGAAGCGCGGCGTGGCTGGTCTTGAGGTACTGGTGCAGACCGTGTTCGAAGGCCAGGACCTTCTTCACTTCGATGCTGTCCATGAAGCCCTTGTTGGCGGCGTACAGCGACGCGGCCATCAGCGAGATGGACAGCGGCGAGTACTGGGCCTGCTTCAGCAGTTCAGTCACGCGGGCACCGCGGTCCAGCTGCTTGCGGGTGGCTTCGTCCAGGTCGGACGCGAACTGCGCGAACGCGGCCAGCTCGCGGTACTGGGCCAGGTCGGTACGGATACCGCCGGACAGCGACTTGATCAGCTTGGTCTGTGCAGCACCACCGACGCGCGACACCGAGATACCGGCGTTGATGGCGGGGCGGATACCGGCGTTGAACAGGTTGGTTTCCAGGAAGATCTGGCCGTCGGTGATCGAGATCACGTTGGTCGGCACGAAGGCGGACACGTCGCCGGCCTGCGTTTCGATGATCGGCAGGGCCGTCAGCGAACCGGTCTTGCCCTTGACCTCACCCTTCGTGAAGGCTTCAACGTAGTCGGCGTTCACGCGGGCGGCACGCTCCAGCAGGCGGCTGTGGAGATAGAACACGTCGCCGGGGAAGGCTTCACGGCCCGGCGGGCGGCGCAGCAACAGCGAGACCTGGCGGTAGGCCACGGCCTGCTTGGACAGGTCGTCATAGACGATCAGCGCGTCCTGGCCGCGATCGCGGAAGTATTCGCCCATCGTGCAGCCGGAGTAGGCCGACACGTACTGCATGGCCGCGGATTCCGAAGCGGAAGCCGCGACGACGATGGTGTACTCCATCGCGCCGGCTTGCTCCAGCGAGCGCACGACGTTCTTGATGGACGACGCCTTCTGGCCGATGGCGACGTACACGCAGGTCATGTTCTGACCCTTCTGGTTGATGATCGCGTCGATGGCCACGGCGGTCTTGCCGGTCTGACGGTCACCAATGATCAGCTCGCGCTGGCCGCGGCCGACGGGCACCATGGAGTCGATGGACTTCAGGCCGGTCTGCACGGGCTGGTCCACGCTCTTGCGCGCGATCACGCCCGGGGCGACCTTCTCGATGACGTCGGTCATCTTGGCGTTGATCGGACCCTTGCCGTCGATAGGCTGGCCCAGCGCGTTGACGACGCGGCCGATCAGCTCGGGGCCGACGGGCACTTCCAGGATGCGGCCCGTGCACTTGACGGTGTCGCCTTCCGAGACGTGCTCGTAGGCACCCAGAATCACGGCGCCGACGGAGTCGCGCTCGAGGTTCAGGGCCAGACCGAACGTCTGCGTGCCGTCGGCTGCAGGCGGGAACTCGAGCATTTCGCCCTGCATCACGTCCGACAGGCCGTGGACGCGGACGATGCCGTCGGAAACGGACACGACGGTGCCCTGGTTGCGGATGTCCGTGCTGCCACCAAGACCCTCGATGCGGCTCTTGATCAGTTCGGAAATTTCAGCGGGATTCAGTTGCATGCTTGGTCTCCCAGGTGGCCGTTCCGTCGCCGGATCAAGGGCGGGGTCAGACGCGGGGTGAATCGATGGAATGTCTTGCGGGTGATCAGGCAGTCAGTGCGACCTTCATGCGCTCGAGGCGGGCCTTGACGGAGGTGTCCAGCACCTCGTCGCCGACGACGACGCGAACGCCGCCGATCAGGCTGGGCTCCAGCTGCACATGGGCTTCGAGCTTGCGGCCGAAGCGCTTCTCCAGCGTGGCCTTGAGGTCGGCGAGCTGCGCGTCGCTGATCTCGAAGGCGCTGTAGATCTGCGCGTCGGACACGCCGGAGGCGGCGTTGGCCAGCACGTGGTACTGGGCCACGATCTCGGGCAGCGCGGCCAGGCGACCGTTATCGACGACGGTGCGCAGGAAGTTCAGCACGCCAGGGGCCAACGTCTGCTTGGCTGCCGCGGTCATGACCGCGACGACCTGCTCGGGCTGTGCCTTGGGGTGATCGGCGAACTGGCGCAGATCGGCGTCCTGCGCCACCTGGGCCAGCGCGTCGAGCTGCTGGCCCCAAGCCACCAGGTCCTGCGACTTGGCGACCTGGAACAGGGCTTCCGCGTAGGGGCGGGCGATGGTGGCGATCTCGGCCATTTACAGCTCCGTCTTCAGGCGAGCCAGCAGGTCGGCGTGAACACCGGCGTTGACTTCCTTCTGCAGGATCTGCTCGGCACCCTTGACGGCCAGCGCGGCGACCTGCTCGCGCAGCGCTTCGCGGGCGCGGCCCACTTGCTGCTCGGCATCGGCCTTGGCGGCGGCGAGGATCTTGGCGCCTTCGTCTTCGGCGCGCTTCTTGGCCTCGTCGACGATGGCTGCAGCACGCTTTTCAGCGTCGGAGATCAGCTTGCCGGACTCGGCCTTGGTGGCGGCGAGTTCCTTGGCGATCTGGGCCTCGGCGCCAGCCAGCTCGGCCTTGGCCTTGTCGGCGGCGGACAGGCCAGCAGCGATCTTCGCGGCACGCTCGTCGAGCGCCTTGATGATCGGCGGCCACACATACTTCATCGTGAACCCGACCAGGATCAGGAACACGATCATCTGAACGATGAGCGACGCGTTAATAAACACGGTGGTGCCTCACAAAGTTTCGAGTGCGGATGCCGCCCCCAGGAGTCCGAGGGCGGGGCGGCAGCGTCGAATTACTTGCCGGCAACAGCGGCCAGTTGGCCCAGGAAGGGGTTGGCCGTGGCGAACCACAGGGCGATACCGGTGCCGATGATGAAGGCCGCGTCGATCAGGCCCGCCAGCAGGAACATCTTGGTTTGCAGTTCGTTCATCAGCTCGGGCTGACGAGCGGCGGACTCAAGGTACTTGCTGCCCATGATGCCGATGCCGATACAGGCACCGAAGGCGCCCAGACCAATGATCAGACCAGCGGCGAGAGCAACAAAGCTAATGACTTCCACGATGACTCCTTAAGGGATTTAGAGAGGGAGAGGGTTGAAAAGGAACTGCTGAGGTTGTTGCGCCGCTATCAGTGCGCGTCGTGGGCCTGACCGATGTAGACCAGCGTCAGCATCATGAAGACGAAGGCCTGCAACGTGATGATCAGGATGTGGAAGATGGCCCACACCGAACCCGCGATGATGTGGCCGATCGCCAGGCCGATGCCGGTCGCCGACAGGCTCCAGGCACCGCCCATCAGGGCGATCAGCATGAAGATCAGCTCGCCGGCATACATGTTGCCGAACAGCCGCATGCCGTGCGAGACGGTCTTGGCGACGAACTCGATGAGCTGCATCGCGAAGTTGACCGGGTAGAGCCAGACCTTGTCGCCGAAAGGCGCGGCCACCAGCTCGTGGGCCCAGCCGCCGGCCCCCTTCATCTTCACGTTGTAGATGAGGCACGTGATCAGCACGCCGACGGACAGGCCCATCGTCATGGACAGGTCGGCGGTCGGCACGACGCGCAGCTTGGCGTGATGGTCGCCGGTGATCTGCTGCCAGATCCAGGGCAGCAGGTCGACCGGCAACAAGTCCATCGCGTTCATCAGGAAGATCCAGACGAAGACGGTCAGCGCCAGCGGAGCGACGAGCTTGCGGCTGTTGGCGTTGTGGACGATGCCCTTGGCCTGGTCGGCGACGACTTCGACAAGGATTTCGACGGCAGCTTGAAAACGGCCTGGGACGCCCGACGTGGCGGACTTGGCCGCACGCCAGAGGAAGAAGCACCCCAACACCCCGAGCAGGATGCTGAAGAACAACGAGTCCATGTTGACGACCGAGAAGTCGGCGATGCCGTTCTGCGTGCCGTTCTGCAGATGCTGCAGGTGGTGAATGATGTATTCACCCGCCGTCGGGGCTGCGGTTTCGTGGCCTTCTGCTGCCATGTTTCGATCTGCCTCGTCAGTCCTATCTGCGGCCGCGCCACGCGAGCGCGAGCCAGTTCACCTTGATGCAGACCGCGAGGGTGACCAGCAGGGCCGGCCAGCTCAAGCCTGGCACCACCTTTGGCGCCAGCACCAGCATCGCGATCGATGCACCAATCTTCAAAAATTCCCAGGTCATGAATCCGACCGCGGCGCCCGCAGCCGAACCCACACGCTTCGTCATGCCCCGAACCAGCAACAGGTTGGGCACGACCACCGCCGCGACGCCATACAGCGCCGAGACCGTGGCCACGCCGGATGCCGTCCACAGCCGAATCACGACCGCGCACAGCAGACCTGCCACCAGCTGCATCCCCAGCACACGCCAGGGCGACAGCATCGGCAACGTGGACTTGAGTGCGGCCGCCTCTTCCGGGCTCAGGGCCTTGACGGGCGGCTCCTCGTTGTCGTCGTCCCAGCCGCCGGCTGCTGAAGCAGCGGGGGGCCAGGGCTTGCGGGGGCCGTTGTCGGTCATGGCGCCAGATCCTGGATGGGCGACCCGGCCTCTCCGAACTGCCGAGAGGCCGTGCACCTGGATGACGCAGTTGCGCCATCCACAAAGCCCCTCATTATAGGTGACGAGTTACACGGCGGTAAATCTGCACGTCCTACGCAGCGACATTCAGCTGCGTGTCAGCGTGGCAGGCAAGCCCGGAACGTCAACACGCAGCTGCAGCACGGCGCCGGCCAGCGGCTCGCGTGCGAGTTCGTCGGCGGGCCGCTTGTCTCGGGCCGTCGTGACTAAGAGCGTGCGCAAGTCCGGGCCGCCGAACGTGGGCATCGTCGGACAGGAGACCGGCAACTCGATGCGCTGCACGACCTCGCCGCTCGGCGCGATGCGCACGACCGCACCACCCTCGAACATCGCCGCCCAGTAGTGGCCTTCCACGTCCATGGCTGCGCCGTCGGGCCGGCCACCGTAGGGCTCGCCGGGTGTCCTGCTGGCGAACTCGGCGAAGGTGCGAGGCGCCGACAACGCGCCAGTGGCCATGTCGAAATCCGCCACGTAGATGCGATGCGCCTTGGTGTCGGACCAGTGCACGCGGCGCCCATCCGGGCTCCAGGCCAGGCCGTTGGATGTCGTCAGGCCCTGGACTTGCGCGGCGAACGCCGCATCGTCGAAACGGTACAGCGCCGCCTCGGGCTCGCGGGCGTCGGAGATGCTGCCGATCCACAGCCGGCCAGCGGGGTCGACCTTGCCGTCATTGAAGCGCAGCCGGGTGGCGTCGTAAGGCGGCGGCGCCAGTCGCGACTGGGCCCCAGTCGTCGTGTCGAGCGCCCACAGGCCATCACGCCGCGCAACCAGCAGGCCGCCGCTCGCGCGCGCCGCGATGCAGCCAGGCTCGGCGTCCTGCGGCCACACGTCGGGCAGGTCGGCGTCGCTGCGCCAGCGCAGCACCTGCCGGCCGGGAATGTCGACCGCGTAGAGCGCTTGTTCGGTGGGATGCCACAGCGGCGATTCGCCGAGCAGGCAACGGTAAGCCCCGAGGGCTTGGATATCGTGGGAGGCCATCCCAGGACTCTAGGCGGTTATCCGAAGTAACTCTGCGCGAACGCTCCCAGCTCGGCCTTGAGGTAATGCGCGCCCGGGATGGGGTTGTAGTAGTACGGCGGCACGTCGACGAAGCCCAGGCTCTCGTACAGGCCCCGTGCCGCTTCCATGTCGTCGAGCGTGTCGAGCAGCATGCAGGAGTAGCCGGCCTCGGTGGCGCGGTCCATCAGCGCCTGCGCCAGCATGCGCCCCAGCCCGAAGCGGCGGAATGCCGGGCGGACGAACAGGCGCTTCATTTCGCAGGCGTTGGCGTAGTCCGACTCGGGCAGCGGCCGAAAGGCACCACTGCCGGCCACGGCGCCATCGACAGTCGCAATGAGCAGCAGCCCGCCCGGCGCGCAATAGGGCCCGGGCAGCTCAGCGAGCTCCTGCTCGAAGCCCTGGAAACAGAGGTCGACATTCAGGCTGGCCGCGTACTCGCGCAGGATGAGCCGGGTTTCCCGCCAGTCCTCTGCGGACTCGGGCGTGATCAGCTGGATGTCGGGGCCGGACATAGGCAGCGAAGTTTAGCGAGCGGTGGTCAGCCGGCGAATCCCAGGACCACACGCCGCGTCTTCGCCGCCTTCTTCTCGATCCTCGTCACCACCACCGCGCCGATCTGCGCCGTGTTCGACACATGCGTACCGCCGCAGGGCTGAAGGTCCACGCCGTCGATCTCCAGCACCCGCACGCGCCCGAGGCCCCTCGGCGGCTGCACGCTCATCGAGCGGACGAGGCCGGGGTTGGCATCGAGTTCGGCTTCGGTGATCCAGCGATGGCGAACCGGATGTGCCTCGGCCACGAGACGGTCCAGCCCGGCCTGAATGGCGTCCTTGTCGAACGGTTCGTCGGTGTGGAAGTCCAGCCGTGCATAGGTTTCTGTGATGGAGCAGCCGTCGACCGGATACGGCAGCAGCGCGCACAGCAGGTGCGTGGCCGTGTGGAAGCGACGGTGTGCCTCGCGGCGCGCAGCATCGACCTCGACGCGCACCGCTGCGCCCAAAGCCGGCGGATCGCCGTCGATCAGGTGCACGATGGCGCCGGGCTGCTCCTTGCTCTTGCGCGTGTCGGTCACGCGCCATCGCTGCTCGCCGGCGATGAGCCAGCCGGTATCGCCCGCCTGCCCGCCGCCGAGCGGATAGCACACGGTGCGGTCGAGCAGCACGCCGCCCTCGCCCACGCCGGTCACGGTCGCATCGCAGTGCAGCAGCATGGCGTCTTCGCGGAACAGCTCTTGCGTCATCACAGCCTCACTTGGCCGTGAATCAACGGCGTCACGTCGCCGCCAATCCACGTGCCCTCGGCGTCGCGCGCGACATGCACCCGGCCCGCGCGACCCAGTGCCGCGCCTTGCGCCGCCACGTAGCGATCCCCCGCCAGGCCGGCGCCCTGCAGCCACAGCGCGAGGCCCGCGTTGAGGCTGCCCGTGACCGGGTCCTCGGGCACGCCAATGCCCGGCACGAAGGCACGCACCTCGAACTGACATTCGCTGCCCGCCGGATACGCACCGACAACGCCCACCTTCAAACTGCCCATCGCCGCAAAGTCAGGCTTCAGCGCCAGCACGCTGGCGGCATCGGCCAGGCGCACCGCCAGCCAGCCCGGACCGTTGTCGACCCAGACCAGGTCCAGCACCGCATCCGGCGCCACGCGCAGCGACGCGGCCGCCTGCGCGAGCAGCGCCGGATCATCGATCGGGCCGCTGCGCAGCAGCGGTGGCGCGGCGAACGCCAGGCGGGCGCCATCGCGCTTCACACGCACCAAGCCGATGGCGCATTGCTGCATGACCTCGCCGGGCTTTTTCGCATCTCCACCGCTGGCCAGGAAGGCATGCGCACTGCCCAGCGTCGGATGGCCCGCGAACGGCAGCTCGCCGCCGGGCGTGAAGATGCGCACGCGGTAGTCGGCCGCCGGGTCGGTGGGCGGCAGCAGGAAGGTGGTTTCGCTGAGATGGGTCCAGCGGGCGAAGTCGGCCATGTCGGCCTCGGACAGGCCGGCCGCGTCGATCACGACAGCGAGGGGGTTGCCCTTTAGCGGCGTGGCAGTGAAGACGTCGACCTGGACGAAGCGGCGGAGTTCAGGCATCGGGAGGAGATATGGCGGACTGGCGATAGATCCCGGGCCGCACGATCTCCATGCCGCGGTCCGGCGTCGCCAGCGGCTGGAAGCCGTGGCGGGCGTAGAGGCGGTGTGCGTCTCGCGTGAACAGCATGAAGCGGCGCAGGCCGTGCAGGTCCGGATGGGCGAACAGCGATTGAAGCATCCAATCCGCCATGCCCTGTCCTCTGTGGTCTTGCAGCACGTAGACATCACAGAGATACGCGAAGGTCGCCCGGTCGGTCACCACGCGGGCGAAGCCCACCTGACCTTGCGTGTCGGCATGCAGCGCTATGCACAGCGAGTGCTCGATGGCGCGCTGCAGCGTCGCCCGCGGGATGCCCTCGCACCAGTACGCGGTGCTCAGGAATGCATGAGCCGCGGCGACGTCGATGTCGTCGAAGCTGAGGCGATAGCCCGGCCTGTGCACGTTCAGTGGCCACCGCCAAGGTAGGCGGCCTGCACGGCGGGGTCGCTGCGCAGCCTCTCGGCCGGTCCATGGACGGCGATGCGGCCGTTCTCCAGCACATAGCCGTAGTCGGCCACCTTCAGCGCGGCGGCGGCGAACTGCTCGACGAGCAGCATCGTCACGCCCCGCGCCTTCAGGCTCTCGATGATGCGGAACACCTCCTCGACGAGGATGGGCGCCAGACCCATGGACGGCTCGTCCAGCAGCACGACCTCGGGATTCAGCATGACGGCGCGGGCCATCGCAAGCATCTGCTGCTCGCCGCCGGACAGCGTGCCAGCCAGCTGCAGCCGCCGCTCCTTCAGGCGCGGGAAGAGTTCCAACGCGCGCTCCAGGTCACCCGCGATGTCGCCCTTGGGCCGCTCACCGGTGTAGCGTGGGAACGCACCCAGCCGCAGGTTGTCGGTCACCGTCATCGTCGCGAACACGCGCCGGCCTTCGGGAGAGTGGGCCAGGCCGCGGCGGGCGATGTGATAACTCTCCAGGCCGTCGATGCGGCGGTCGTTGAGCTTGATCTCCCCGCCGGTAGGCTTGATCATGCCGCTCACGGCGCGCATCGTCGTCGTCTTGCCGGCTCCGTTGGAGCCGATGAGCGTCACGACCTGCCCCTTGGGCACCTCCAGCGAGATGCCGTGCAGGACCTGGACCTTGCCGTAGCCGGCGCTGAGGTTGTTGATGGTGAGCATCTTCCTGTCCTCAGCTCGCCTGGCCGCCCAGGTAGGCCTCGATGACCTTCTCGTCGGCCCGCACCTCGGCCGGCAGACCCTCGGCGATCTTCTGGCCAAAGTCCAGCACCGAGACGCGATCGCACAGCGTCATGACGACATCCATGTGGTGCTCGATGAGGATGACGGTGACGCCGGCATCGCGGATCTTGCGGATGATCTCCAGCAGCTCCTTGATGTCCGGCGCGGTGAGCCCGGCGGCGGGCTCGTCGAGCAGCAGCAACTGGGGGTCCAACGCAAGCGCGCGGGCGATCTCCAGCAGGCGCTGCTTGCCGTACGGCAGGTTGCGGGCCTCCTCGCCGGCCAGATCGCCGAGGCCGACAAAGTCCAGCAACGCGTGCGCGCGGGCGCGCTGTTCGCGGTCCTCGCGCTTGTAGCGCGGCAAGTGCAGCGCCACGTCGAGCAGATTGCTCTTGAAGCTGTGATGCAGGCCCACCAGCACGTTCTGCAGCGCGGTCATCTCGCCGAACAATTGCACGTTCTGGAAGGTGCGGGCGATGCCCGACAGCGCGATGTCCGACGAGGTCCGGCCGTTCACCGCGCGGCCCGCGAACACCACCGAGCCAGCGGTCGGCTGATAGATGCCCGTCAGCACATTCATCATCGTGCTCTTGCCGGAACCATTCGGACCGATGAGGCCATGGATGCTGCCGCGCTGCACGACAAGGTCGACGTTGTTCAGCGCCTTCAGGCCGCCGAACTGCATCAGCACGCCGCTGGCCTTCAGCAGCTCCTGCTCGCCCTGCGAATTGGCACGGGTCAAGGCGGCCGCGGCGGCACCGGTCGTGTCGCGCTCGGTGCGCACCTTGAGGTTGAGCGCCTGGCGCACAAAACCGACGATGCCGTCCTGCAGGTAGTAGACGACGAACAGCGTGATGAGGCCGAAGATGGACAGCCGCCAGTCGGTCATCGTCTCTAGCTTGAACGACACGCCCGCCAGCGCCAGCGTGCCGATGACGGGGATGGCTGCGACCTGGCCGTTCATCTTGCCTCGCTTCATTGCGACGGCGACCGACACGGCGACGATGAAGGCCAGCACGATGGCGCCGACGCGGAAGACCTCCAGGTCGTCCAGCAACTTGGGCAGCATGACGATGATGGCTGCGCCGAGCAGCGCGCCGGTGCGCGTCTTGCGGCCGCCCATGATGATGGCCAGCAGGAACATCACCGTCAGCTCGAAGTTGTAGGTGTTGGGGCTGATGTACTGCTCGGAGTAGGCGTAGAGCGAGCCGGCCAGGCCCGCCAGCGCGGCCGAGATGACGAAGGCGTAGACCTTGTAGCGGTAGACCGAGACGCCCATGCAGTCGGACGCGACGGGGCTGCCACGCAGCGCCTCGAACGCTCGGCCCAGCTGACTGTGCAGCAGCCGGTGCACGAAAGCGAGCGACGCAATGAGGCAGACCATGACGAGCCAGTAGTACTCGGTCTCGTCGAGCTGATGGCCGAACAGCTCGGGCTTGGTCAGCGTGATGCCCATCGGGCCTTCGGTCAGGAAGGTCATCTCGTTGATGAGGATCTGGATGATGGTGCCGAAGGCCAGCGTCACCATCGCGAGGTAGGGGCCGGTCACGCGCAACGCCGGCAGCGCCAGCATGGCGCCGAACACCGCCGTCACCGCGATGGCGGCAGGCAGAGTCAAGTAGACCGGCGCGTCGATCTTGAGGATCAGCACGCCGGCCGTGTACGCGCCGATGCCGAACAGGCCCGCGTGGCCTAGCGACACCTGGCCGGTGTAGCCCACCACGATGTCCAGGCCGAACAGCACGATCGCGTAGATCATGATCGTCTCGACCAGGTGGATGTAGTACGGATTGCCCGAGGCAAGGGGGAAGCCGGCGACGGCTGCGATGGCGAGCGCGCCGAGGGCTGCTTTCTTGAGGTTCACGTGTGGGCCTTCCCTCAGACCTTCTTGATGGCCGTCTTGCCAAACAGGCCGGCCGGCTTCACGGCCAGAACGATCAGCAGCAACACGAGGCCAGGCACATCCTTGTATCCGGTGGAGATATAGAACCCCGTCGTCGTCTCGGCCACGCCGAGGATGATGCCGCCGACGATGATGCCCATACCGCTGGTGAGCCCACCGATGATGGCCACCGCGAACGCCTTGAGGCCCAGCACCGCGCCCATCGTGGCGCCGGTCAGCGTCAGCGGCGCGATCAGCACGCCGGCGAACGACGCCGTCAGCGACGACAGCGCGTAGCTGAACGTAATGACCAGGCCCGTGTTGATGCCCATCAGCTTGGCCGCGTCACGGTCGTTGAACGTCGCGACGACAGCCTTGCCGTAGATGCTCTTGCGGTTGAACACCTCGACCGCCAGCATCATGCCGACCGCGCCGAAGATGACCAGCAGCTCCATCGGCAACACGTTGGCGCCGAGGAACTCCATCGGCGCCTCGGGCAGCGGCGACGGGAACTTCAGGTCGTCGCGGCCCCACACGTTCTCGGCCACGTTCTTGAAGATGATGCCCAACGCGATGGTGGACATGATCCAGCCGAACTCGCTCTTCATCTTGATGGCGGGCCGCACGCCGATGCGCTCGACGACCGCACCCTGGAAAGCGCCGAACAGGCACACCAGCGGGATCATCAGCCAGTAGTTCACGCCCCAGCCGACGAGGCTGAGGCCCACCAGCGCACCCAGCATCAGCGACTCGCCCTGACCGAAGTTCAGTGTGTCGCTGGTGGCGAAGGTGAGCTGGTAGCCGAAGGCGATGACGGCGTAGATCATGCCCAGCGCGATGCCGCTGAACACAAGCTGGGTCAGGATCTGCATGCGACCTCCAGGCGGCCGTTATTGCCGTTTCTTCTGCTCGATGGCGCCCTTGGCGTTCACGTCCTTGACGCGCACCTCGGAGGCTTTCTTGAAGTCCTCGGGATAGGCGTAGACGACGCGCTGGCCCTTGACCTCGCCCATGACCGGGATGTTGGCCGTGATGGCCTCGTGGTCGGCCTTGGAGAAGGGCTTGTTGTAAGTCGTGACCACCCCTTCTACCGGCGTCTTCAGGTCCTCCAGCGCGGCCTTGATCTTGGGGCCTTCGGTGCCTCCGGCCTGCTTGATGGCGGCGGCCAGCAGGTAGACCGAGTCATAGCCCTGCGCGGCAGACACCGGCGAGTCGATGCGCGAGTTCTTCGGGTTGAAGGTGCGCAGGTAGTTGATGATGAAGCTCTGGCGCTTGGGCGTCGTGGGCTCCTGGATGAAGGTCTGCGGCATGCGCGCGCCCTCGCCGCCCGGGCCGGCGTTGTCGATGTAGTTGGCCATGGACAGCGTCCACGAGCCGATCATCGGCACCTTCCAGCCCAGCTTGGTCATGCCGTTGGCGATCTGCGCGAGCTCAGGGCCGATGCCGTAGGTCAGCACGGCCTCGGCGCCGGCTTCCTTCGCCTTGAGCAGCTGGGCCGTCATGTCGACGTCCTTGATGTTGAACTTCTCGATGGCGACCGGCGTGATGCCCTTGAGCTTCAGCGCGGCCTCCAGGTCGGCGCGGCCCAACTGGCCGTAGTTCGTGCTGTCGGCCAGGATGGCGACCTTCTTGAAGCCCCGCTTGGTGATGGCCTCCTCCACGATCATCGGCGCCTGGATGCTGTCGTGCGCCGAATTGCGGAAGATGTAGTTCTCCGGCGCACTCTTGAACTGCAGCGTGATGGCCGAACCCGTGGCCACGTTATTCATGACCGGGATCTTGGCGTCCTGGTAGAAACGTTGCGACGCCAGCGCCACGCCGGTGTTGATGTAGCCGACGGTGGCGACGACCTTTTCCTTGTTGATGAGCTCCTGGGCGATCTGCACGCCCCGCTCGTTCTTGGCTTCGTCGTCGCGCTCCACCAGCAGCAGCTGGCGGCCCAGCACGCCGCCGGCCTTGTTGATCTCCTCGGCCGCCAGCCGCACGCCGTCGCGCATGCTGACGCCCATGGACGAGGAGCCCCCGGTGAAGGGCCCCGACACGCCGATCTTGATCGGCTCCGCGGCTTGCGCGCTCCATGCCATGGCCGCGAGGGCCACGGCCGTCCAGATGTGCTTGGTCATTGCCTGTCTCCGTTATGCATCCACCCCGGCGGCCGTGCCAGGGGCTGGCTGCATACGATGCCAGAGCGGCAGCGACTTGGGGATATGGAAACCCGGAAACCGGCCTGGGTCCGCGCTTCAGGATGGCGTCAGGCTTCGGCGCTACGGCGTCGCTTCCGCCGCGATGGCCAGCGCAGCGTGCAGCAGCCGGCCGAGCTTCTCGACGCCTTCGCGGATCAGCGGCGGCGTGAGCGTGACGAAGGACAGCCGCAGCGTGCGGGCGTCCGGCTGGTGTGCATAGAAGGCGGCGCCCGGTACAAAGGCGATGCCGGCTTCCACCGCCTGCGGCAGCAGCGCCATCGCATCCAGCCCTTCGGGCAGCCGAAGCCAGAAGAACATGCCGCCCTGCGGCGACAGCCAGTCGCAGCCGGGCGGCAGGTGCTTGCGCAGCGCCTCGGCCATCGCATCGCGGTTGGCCTTGTAGCGGGCACGGATGGCGGGAATGTGCCCGTCCAGGAACCCGTCCTGAACGACCTCGTGCACGACGCGCTGGTTGAAGCCCGGCGTGTGCAGGTCCGCCGCCTGCTTGGCCTGCAGCAACTTGGGGAAGAGTTCCTTCGGCGCAATCAGATAGCCCAGGCGGAACCCCGGCGTCAGCACCTTGGAGAACGAACCCAGGTAGAGCGTGCCCTCCGGCCACAGGCTAGCCAGCGCGGGCGGTGGCGGCTCGTCGAACCAGAGGTCGCCATAGGGGTTGTCCTCGACGATGGGCACCCGGGCGCGCTGCGACGCGGCCACGACGTCCTCGCGGCGCTGCGCGCTCATGACCCGGCCGGTGGGGTTCTGATAGTTGGGCAGCAGGTAGCTGAAGCGGGTGCCAGGCGCGTCATGCGGCAGCGCGGCGATGGCTTCGGGACGCGGGCCTTCATGGTCACTGACCAGGCTCGTGAAAAGGGGCTCGCACGGCGCGAAGGCCTGCAGCGCACCGAGGTAGGTAGGCGTCTCGACGGCCACCGGCGCGCCGGCGTCGCACAGCACCTTGCCGACCAGGTCCAGGCCCTGCTGCGAGCCGCTGGTGATGAGCACCTGCTCCGGATGCGCCCGCACGCCCAACGCCGCCACGCGGGCCGCCACCCATTCGCGTAGCGGGCCGTAGCCTTCGCTCGGCGCGTACTGCAGCGCCTCGCGCGGCGACGCGGTCAGCACGCGGTCGCAGGCGGCCTTGAGCGCGTCGACCGGGAACGTATCCGCGCTCGGCAGGCCACCGGCCATGGACAGGATGCCTGGCTTCTCGGTGACCTTGAGGATTTCGCGAATGATGGACGGGTTCATCCGCGCGGCACGGCGGGCTTGGGTCCAGAGCGTGGTCATGGGCATCTCGGCGAGGAGGAAACGGTCAGCCTAGCATCCACTCGACGGCAGCGCGGGCCTGCAGCTCGGTGGAGTCGAAGAGCGGCAGCGCGGCCGGTGAACCCGCCGGCAGCAGCAGGCCAAGCTCGGTGCAGCCGAGGATGGCGGCCTGCGCGCCGCGGTCGGCCAGCGCGGCCACCTCGGCGCGCATCCATTCGCGCGAGTCGGGCACGAAGCGGCCACGGCACAACTCGTCAAAGATGACACGGTGCAGCTCGGCGCGCCCCGCCTCGTCGGGCACGACCAGCTCGATGCCGAAGCGCTCCCACATCCGCTCGCGGTAGAAGCCGTGCTCCATCGTGAAGCGCGTGCCCAGCAGGCCGGCGCGCCGCACGCCGGCCGCCCGCAGCGCCTCGGCGGTCGCGTCGACGATATGCAGCACGGGCAGGCCCGCGGCGCGCTCCACGTCATTGGCGACGAGGTGCATCGTGTTCGACGCGATGACGAGCGCCTCGGCACCCGCAACGCGCAGCCGGGCACCGGCCTCGCCCAGGCAGGCCGCGGCGCCGGCCCAGTCGCCCGCCTTCTGCAGCGCCTCGATGGCGGCGAAGTCCACGCTGTGCAACAGCAGCTCGGCGCTGTGCAGGCCGCCCAGCCGCGCCGCCACGCCGCGGTTTATGAGGGTATAGAGGTGCTGGGTCGACTCCCAGCCCATGCCGCCAAGAATGCCGAGCGTCTTCATGCGCCCTGCCCCAGCGGCAGGCCCATGCCGGTCCGCAGCCCGGGGGCGCGGCGCTGCGCCACCGGATGCAATAGGTGGAACGCAGCCTCGGGCCAGCCCTCGACGACGGCCGGCTGGCCGGCCTCCAGCGTCAACCCATCGCCGGCCAGCAGCCAGTGGTCGTCCGCGCTGCCGCCAACCGTAAGCCACAGCCGGCCGCAGGTCACGACAAGGCGCCGCGGCGTGCGGCCGGCGGCCAGCGTGAGCGCCTGGCCGGGACCCAGCCGGGTCGTGAATCGTTCGTCCATCGCGAGCGCCTCCATGCAGATTCAATGCGCCGGCGGATACCCCCGGCGTGCGCTCAGTCTAGGAACACGCACCGATACACCAACAGTACAGTCCACTGCATCACACGCCGAATCTGTACTGCCATGCCCACCGGTACACACCCGCCGCTGCAACGCGGCGCCAGCGAGCCCCTAGCGGGCCAACTGGCCGAGCGGTTCGCCCAGCGCATCCGCGAGCGGCTGCTGCTGCCCGGCGCCCGGCTGCCCTCGGTGCGCGACTGCGCGCGCCAGCATGGCGTGAGCCCGCACACCGTCGTTGCCGCCTACGACCAGCTGCAGGCTGCCGGCCTGCTGGAGGCGCGCCGCCAGCGCGGCTTCTTCGTGCGCGAGACGCGGCCTGCCGCCTCGCGCAGCCCCAAGCCGCTCGCCACCACACGCCAAGCGCCGGTCGACGCGACGGCCCTCATCCGCGGCATGTTCGAAGCCGACGCAGGCCGCTCGCCGGGCCTCGGCACGCTGCCCGCCGAGTGGCTGGACCCGGTGCTGCTGCAGTCCGCGCTGCGCCGGCTCAACCAGGCCGACTCGCAGTCGCTGCAGGTCAGCTACGGCGACCCCAGCGGCGACGAACGGCTGCGCGCGGCGCTGTCGCAGCGGCTGGCCGACCTGGGCATCCACGCGAGCCCGGCGCAAATCTTGACGACGAATGGCGCCACGCACGCGCTGGACCTGCTGATTCGCACCCAACTGCAGCCGGGCGACGCCGTGCTCGTCGACGACCCCGGCTGGGCCATCATCTTTGCGCGGCTGACGCAGGCCGGCATCCGGCTGCTGCCGGTGCCACGCGGCGTGCACGGCCCGGACCTGGGCGTGCTGGCCACGCTGGCCGCCGAGCACGCACCGCGCCTGTACCTGACCGTGCCGGTGCTGCACAACCCCACGGGTCACAGCCTGGACCTGGCCACCGCCCACAAGCTGCTTCGCCTGGCCGACGAGCACGACTTCTCCATCGTCGAGGACGACAGCTACGGCTTCCTCGCCGCCGAGCACGTGCCCCGGCTGGCCGCGCTGGACGGGCTGCGCCGCGTCGTCTACGTCAGCGGCTTCTCCAAGGTGCTGACGCCGGCCTGGCGCGTGGGCTACCTGGCTGCAGCACCCGAGCGGCTGGGTGCGCTGACCGACGCCAAGCTGCTGGACGGGCTGACCAGCTCGCCGGTGATGGAGCGCGCCGTGGCGCTGTGCCTGGAACAGGGGCGTTTGCGCCGACATGCCCAGCGCTTGCGGGAGCGCCTGGCGCAGGCACGCCAGCGTGTGGCCACGCTCGCGGCCAGGCAGGGCTTCCGGTGGGCAGCGCCGCCCGACGGGCTGTTCGGCTGGCTGGACGCCGGCGTCGACACCGAACGCCTCGCCCAGCCGCTGCTGGACGCCGGCTGGCTGACGGCTCCCGGCGCGCTGTTCAGCGCCACGCGATGCCCCGGATCACTGATGCGCATCAACATGGCCACGTCGCAAGACCCGGCCTTTTGGCGTCTTTTGCGCGCGTGCGCGGACGACATCTCGGGGCACTCGGCGACTCCCTAATTTCTGCGCATCTCAGCCCCCTCAATCGCGGGGAAGGCCACTGGCGAAGGGCCTCCAAGGCGAGTCAACTCCGGGCCAGCCCATATCTAGGGAGGCGCCATGAGACCCGATTCATCTTCCGCCCGCCGACTGCTCGGCGCCCTCATTGGCTCGGTGATCGCGATGTGCGCCCCACCGGCGCTCGCCGGCTTCCAGAGCGACATCACCGTCAAGCTGATTGCTCCACTCGGCGTCGTGGGCGACTCGACGCCGATCAACGTGTCCCAGTTGGTCAGCGCGGCCAATTTGGCCACGGGCATCCACACCGGCGACGGTGGGGCAGTAAGCACCTGGATGCTGGCCGGCGAGGAGGTCACCTTCGTTGGCGAGACCATCCGCGTACGCGCCTTTGCGGGAGACGTCACCCTTGCAGGCAGCATCACCGGCTACCTGGGCTTGCCCTTTGACCACGCACGCTACGAGTTTGACGGGCTCAGCATTGCCGGAAAGACCATTGTCGGCCTCAGCGTCACCACCTTCGACGGCTTCGCCGACAGCGGCGTCAGCGGCCTGGCCCCCTCCGTCTCGGCGGCCAGCCTCGTCAATCTCATCGACGCCGACACCGTCAGCCTCTACCTCGACGACATTCTCTTCAGGGACCGGGGTATCAACATCGGCAGCAGCGAGGATCACGCCGACTTCCTAATCACGCTGATCACCCAGGACAACGGCAACGGGCCAGGCCCCACAGACCCGGGCAACAGGGTGCCGGAACCCGCCTCGCTCGCGTTGTTCCTGGTGGCAGCTCTTGGCGCTGGCGCGGCGCGCCGACGTGCCTGACGGCACGATCACGCTGGCACAGTTCGAGCCCCTCGTTGGCAGCGTGTTCACGCTGCAACTCGGCGAAGCTGGCCGCCTGACCGCCCGACTCATCGAAGCCAAGCCGGGCCAATGGGCGCCTCCCGAAGGACGCGCCCCTTTCAGCCTCATGTTCGAAGCGCCCGAGCCCGCGTTGCCACAGCGCATCTATCGGCTGGAGCACGCGCAGATGGGCAGCATGGACATCTTCCTCGTGCCCATCGCGCGGACCGCGACGGGCGTGCAATACGAAGCCGTGTTCGGCTAGGAGACCTTCATGTCCGATCAATTCCTCGGCGAGCTTCGGTTGATGAGCTTCAACTACGCACCCAAGGGCTGGGCGCTTTGCAATGGCCAGATCCTGCCAATACAGCAGAACCAGGCCCTCTTCTCGCTTCTGGGCACCACCTACGGCGGCAACGGCGTGACCAATTTCAAGCTGCCCGACCTGCGCGGCCGCGCGCCCCTTCACTCCAGTACGGACCTGCCGCTCGGCTTGTCGAGCGGGCAGGAAGCCGTCACGCTGAGCACCAGCCAGATCCCCCCCCATACGCACACGCTGGTCGCTACCAGCGAACTGGCCAACGCCAACGCCCCGGGCAACGCCGTACCCGCCACCAAAGGGCGCGGCGGTGTCGACCGCTATGCGACGGCCGGTAGCGCCACCGTGATGGACCCGGGCACCATCGCCCCCAACGTGGGCGGCCAACCGCATCCCAACATGCAGCCCTTTCAGGTGCTCAGCTGGGCCATCGCACTGGTCGGCATGTTCCCCAGCCGCGACTGACCCGAGGAGATCGACATGTCGAACCCCTACCTAGGCGAGATCCGCCTCTTCGCCGGCAACTTTGCGCCCGACCGCTGGGCGCTATGCCAGGGACAGCTGGTGGCGATTGCCGAAAACGAGACGCTGTACAACCTGATCGGCACCACTTATGGCGGTGACGGCCAGAACACGTTCGCGCTGCCAGACCTGCGCGGCCGCGTGCCGGTTCACCAAGGCCAGGGGCCCGGACTGTCACCGCGAACCATCGGCCAGATTGGCGGCACCGAGAGCGTGACTCTGCAGTCCGGCCAGACGCCCGCGCACAGCCATCCCGCAATCGCCAGCACGGCGGCAGCCAACCTAGGGGCGCCCGGTGGCAACTTGCTGGCGACCACAACGGGAGCCACTTACGGCCCCGGTCCGGCCACGACGCCGATGGCCAGCGGCGCCATTACCAGCGTCTGGGGTGGTCAGCAGCCCCACGAAAACATGGCGCCGACGCTGACCGTCAACTACATCATCTCGCTGTACGGCATCTACCCGTCACCCACTTGAGGAGCGTGGCATGTCCAACCCCTTCGTCGCCGAAATCCGCGTCATGCCCTACAACTTCGCACCCAAGGGCTGGGCGCGTTGCGATGGCCAGTTGCTGCCCATCAGCCAGAACACGGCTCTCTTTTCGCTGCTCGGCACCACTTACGGCGGAAATGGCATGTCCAACTTCGCGCTTCCCAACCTGGACGGCAGCTTCGCGATGGGCCAGGGCCAGGGTCCGGGCCTCAGCGACCGGGTGCTCGGCGAGACGGCAGGCGCGCCCTCCGTAACGCTGCTGCCGCAGGAGATGCCCAGCCACAGCCACGCGCTGATGGCCGGCATCACACCCTCGGCAACCACCCCGACGGGCATGCTGATGGCGCCCGGCAGTAGCGGCAATCTGTACCACCTTCCTGGAGCGGCAGCGCCGATGGATGCTTCCGCCATCGGCGCGGTCGGCAGCAGTCAGGCGCATGAGAACCGGCAGCCCTTCCAGGCGCTGAGTTTCTGCATCGCGATGCAGGGCGTCTTCCCGCCCCGCGGCTGAACGCGGGGCGAGGCGCCATGGACTACCGACTGCGCACCGCGACGCCCGGCGACGACCCCTGGCAACTGGCCATCTACGCCAGCACTCGCACCGACGAACTGGCACTGACAGGCTGGCCACGCGCGCAGTGCGAGGCCTTCGTCACCCAGCAGCATCAGGCCCAGCAACAGCACTACCGGAGGCATTTCCCGCACGCCCTCTGCCAACTCATCCTCGTAGACGACGCGGTGGCCGGGCGGCTGTGGGTCGACGCCCGGCCCGACCGCCTGCACGTGCTGGACATCACGTTGCTGCCCGACTGGCGCGGCCAGGGTCTCGGAACACGCTGCCTGCGCGCGCTGATGGACGAGGCGGCTCCGTCGGGCCGTCACCTGGGCATCCAGGTCGAGATCCACAACCCCGCCCGGCGGCTCTACGAGCGGCTCGGCTTTCTTCCCGAGGGCGAGCCACAGGGCCTGTACCAGCCCATGCTCCGGCCGGCCCCAGCCCCGCAGCCCGAGGAGTGCCTGCCATGATGAACAAACGCAATTTCCTGAAAAGCAGCGCGAGCGTGCTGGCTGCCGCCGCCGGTGCGTCCACTGCACTGGCGGCCACGCGCCCCAGCCTGGGAGGCCTGTCCGGGCAGGCCAGTTGGCAGGCTCACCTGGGCCAAGCGTTTGCGGTGGAAGGCCATATGGTTACGCTGAAATCAGTGGACACGCAGCATGGAAACCAGCCGGGCGAGCAGTTCAGCCTCGGCTTCGAGGGCCTGCTGCCGGACGACATTCGCGACGGCCTGCACACGCTAACAGGAGACACGGGAGAACCCGTACTGCTCTACCTGGCTCGCACATCGAGCGGACTCCGGGCGGACTTCTGCCGCTATCAGTGCTGACAAAAAATTCCCGGCGCCCCGCTGCTTTTCGACGGAACCCGCACAAGCTGCCCGCAAAATAAGTCGCCTCAGGCACCGCAACCGGCTGCGGCCCCCGATGTGACATGCGCGACCCGTTGAAATTCCTTGTTGTAGATCCTCTGGCCGGTGTCCAGGCCTTTGCACGCCAACTGCTGCAGGGCCACGGCTTCGCGGCAGACAGAATCCTGTGCTGCGCCGACAGTGACACCGCGCTGGCGCAAGGCTTGGTCTTCAAGCCCCAGTTCCTCATCACCGACTGGTTCGCCAAGGCCCCGCTGACGGGGCTGCAACTGTTCCAGCGGCTGCGCGAGGTGCAGCCGGCGCTGCAGCTGTCACTGCTGAGCTTCGACGTGACGCCCGAGCGCCAACTTGAGGCCGAAGCCCACGGCGCGCATTTCCTGCTGAAGAAACCCTTCACAGCCGAGCAGCTCAAGGCGGAAGTGAGCCGCTCACTGGACGCACTGGCGAGGAGCGCGCCTGGCCTGCACAGCCAGGTACGCGATGTGGTGCGCAGCGCACGGCCAACACCGCGCGCGCAGCTGCCCGTCATGCCCCCGCTGCCGCTCATCAAGCCGGGCGACAAGGTGCACTTCAACGGCGCCGTACATGTGGCGCAGTACGTCGTTCACAGATCCGGCGAAACCGTCGTGCAGCTCAAGGGCCAGAACAGCTTCGTGCCGCTGGAGAAGCTGCAACCGGCGTGAACGCCGGCTGCCAGGCCGTCAGGCCAGCACGATCAACAGCATCAGCAGTGGGTACGGCAGCGCAACGGTCGGACGCAGCGCGCTCTTCAAGTATTGCGTCGCGAGGCCGACACCCTGAGGGCGGATGGCCAGCCAATCGCTGTGCAGTTGCATCGCTGGCAATTCCGTGCCGGCCTTCAACGCGGCCTCGACCCGCAGCAGCCGATCGCCCAGCCGGCCCTGGAAAGTCTTGAGCACGGCCTCCTGCAGCCACAGCAGCACCAGCAGCGCGAGGGCCAGCGTGTTGTCCGAAACCAGTACCGTGGCCGCAAAAGCCACCAGCTTCACGGCGAGCGCCAGCGCTTCGTACCGCTCATGCTGACTCTGCAGTGCCAGCCATTCCTGCTGCAAAGCGTTCACTTCAAGACTCCAGGGAATAGGCAGGAAACCGCGGCTGGGCGAAGCGCATCCTCACTTGGCCTCCAGCTCTTCCCAGCGTTCCATCAGCCCCAGCAGCTCGGCGTCAATCTCGCCGGCGCGCTCGGTGACCTCGGCGATGCGCTTGGCGCCCTGCGTGTACAGCTCCGTGCCGTTAAGCAGCGCGTTGAGCTGCGTCTGCTCCGCCTCCAGCGCGGCAATCAGCTTGGGGATCTCATCCAGCTCGCGCTGCTCCTTGTAGCTGAGCTTGCGTTTGGTCGCGACGACCGGAGCGGGCTCGGGCGCGGGCGGCGGCGTGGGCGCCGCCTTGGGGGCAGCTTGCGCCTGCAGCGTCGCAGCGCGCTTGGACTGCGTCAGCCAGTCTTCCACGCTGCCCTCGTACTCGCGCCAGCGCGCATCCCCCTCATAGACGATGGTCGACGTGACCACGTTGTCCAGGAAGCGCCGGTCATGGCTGACGAGGAAGACCGTGCCGTCGTACTCGGCCAGCAGCTCTTCCAGCAGCTCAAGCGTCTCGATGTCGAGGTCGTTGGTGGGCTCGTCCAGCACCAGCACGTTGGCGGGCCGTGCGAACAGCCGCGCCAGCAGTAGGCGGTTGCGCTCGCCGCCGCTGAGCGTGCGCACCGGCGAGTTGGCCCGCGCCGGCGAGAACAGGAAGTCGCCGAGATAGCTCTTGACGTGCTTCTTCTGCGTGCCGATCTCGATCCATTCGGAGCCCGGGCTGATGGTGTCGGCCAGCGTCGCGTCGAGGTTGAGCGTATCGCGCATCTGGTCGAAGTAGGCGACCGTCATGCGCGAGCCCAGGCGCACGCTGCCGCTGTCGGGCGCCAGCTCGCCGAGGATCATCTTCAGCAGCGTCGTCTTGCCGGCGCCGTTGGGGCCGATCAGGCCGACCTTGTCGCCGCGCAGAATGGTGCCAGTGAAGCCGCGCACGATGGCCCGGTCGCCGTAGCTCTTGGACACGTCCTCCAGCTCCGCGACGATCTTGCCGCTGCTGCCGCCGGTGTCGATGTCCAGCCTCACCTTGCCCTGCACGTCACGGCGCGCGGCGTGCTGCAGCCGCATCTCCTGCAGCCGCTGTACGCGGGCCACCGAGCGCGTGCGCCGCGCCTCCACGCCCTTGCGGATCCACACCTCCTCCTGCGCCAGCAGCTTGTCGAAGCGTGCATTGGCCAGCGCCTCGTTCTCCAGCTCGTAGGCCTTGGCGGCCTGGAAGGCGGCGTAATTGCCGGGGTAGCCGCGCAGCTGGCCGCGGTCCAGCTCGACGATGCGGTTCGCGACGTTGTCGAGGAACTGCCGGTCGTGGGTGATCAGCAGCAGCGAGCCCTTGAAGTCGTTCAGCAGGCCTTCCAGCCAGGCGATGGCGTCCAGGTCCAGGTGGTTGGTCGGCTCGTCCAGCAGCAACACATCGGGCTGAGCCACCAGCGCACGGCCCAGCGCCACGCGCTTCTTGAGGCCGCCGGACAAGCTGCCGACGAGGCGCGAGCCCTCGAGGCCGAGGCGGTGCAGCGTCTCGTCGACGCGCTGCTCCCAGTTCCACGCGCCGATGTGCTCGATGCGCTCCTGCACCCAGGCGAGGTCGTCGTTCTCGTCGTGGCGCTCGTAGCGCTCGCGCAGCGCCTTGGCCTCGGCCACGCCCTCGCTGACGACGTCGAAGATGGTCGCGTCGCCGCGCAGCTGGGGCTCCTGCGGCACATAGACGTTGGTGAGACCCTGCTGTTGCTGCAGCAGGCCATCGTCGAGCTTCTCAAGGCCGGCGAGGATCTTCAGCAGCGAGGACTTGCCGGTGCCGTTGCGGCCGATGAGGCCGACGCGCTCGCCGGTTTCCAGCGAGAAATTGGCGCCATCGAGCAAGGCCACGTGGCCAAAAGCGAGATGCGCGTTCGTAAGAGAGAGGACAGCCATGCAGCGATTGTCCCCTGGCGGGTCAAATCAGCCGCTCGGCGTGATGGCGCAGATGGTCGTCGACGAAGCTGGCGATGAAGTAGTAGCCATGGTCGTAGCCCTCGTGCCGGCGCAACGTCAGCGGCTGGCCGACGGCGGCGCAGGCGGCCTCGAAGGCTTCGGGGCGGAGCTGGTCGGGCAGAAACTTGTCGGCCAGGCCCTGGTCGATGAGGATGCCTTGGGGGTAGGGAGCGCTCGATTGCTGCTGCACTAGTGCACTGGCGTCATGGGCGGCCCAGACGCTGCGGTCGGCGCCAAGGTAGCCGGTGAAGGCTTTCTGGCCCCATGGGCACTGCGTAGGCGCCGCGATGGGCGCGAAGGCCGACAGCGACTGAAAGCGCCCCGGGTGGCGCAGCGCCAGCGTGAGCGCGCCGTGGCCGCCCATCGAGTGGCCGAACAGGCCGGTCTTCGTGAGGCCGGTCTGCTGCTGGACGAGCGGGATCAGCTCGTCGAGCAGGTAACTCTCCATGCGCCAGTGTTGCGCCCATGGTGCCTGCGTGGCGTCCAGGTAGAAGCCAGCGCCGACGCCAAAGTCCCACGCGTCGGATTCACCGACCACGTTGGCACCGCGCGGGCTGGTGTCGGGCGTCAGCAGCGCGAGCCCCAGTTCGGCCGCGAGGCGCTGGGCGCCGGCCTTGATGGCAAAGGTCTCTTCTGTACAGGTGAGGCCGGCGAGAAAGACGAGCAGGGCCTTCGGCTGGGGCGGCAGGTACAGGCCGAAGCGCATCGGAAGGCCGATGGTCGTGGACTCGTGTTGGAAGAAGTGTTGGGTGGCGCTGAAGGCGCGGTGTTCGGAGAGGGTCTTCATGGCTGACGTGTGTGAGGGGTGCTGTGGGTTGGAGCCTCCCCAGTGGGCGGGTCGTCTGCGAGCAACGTCTTTAGCCCGTTGCCGTGGTTGCCGGGAGTCCGCCCCGGCGGGCGGGACTCCCGGCAATGCCCGATGAGCACCCGCCCACGCAAAAACAACCAAAAACTCAGAACTCGACGACAGAGCGAATGCTCTCGCCCCGACGCATCAACTCGAAGCCCTCGTTAATCTGCTCCAGCTTCAACTTGTGCGTGATCAGCTCGTCGATATTGAGCTTGCCGTCCATGTACCAGTCGACGATCTTCGGCACGTCCGTCCGCCCGCGCGCACCGCCGAACGCCGAGCCTTCCCAATGCCGGCCGGTGACCAGCTGGAACGGCCGCGTCGAGATCTCCGCGCCTGCCGGTGCCACGCCAATGATGATCGAGCGGCCCCAGCCCTTGTGCGTGCACTCCAGCGCCTGCCGCATCAGCTGCACGTTGCCGACGCACTCGAACGAGTAGTCCGCGCCGCCGTCGGTCAGCTGCACGATGTGATCCACGACGTTGCCGACGTCCTTCGGGTTCACGAAGTCCGTCATGCCGAACTTGCGCGCCATCGCCTCGCGGGCGGGGTTGATGTCCACGCCGATGATCTTGTTGGCGCCCACCATCTTGGCGCCCTGGATCACGTTCAGGCCGATGCCGCCGAGGCCGAAGACGACGACGTTGGCGCCCGCCTCCACCTTGGCCGTGAACAGCACGGCGCCCACGCCGGTCGTCACGCCGCAGCCGATGTAGCAGACCTTGTCGAACGGCGCGTCCGGCCGGATCTTGGCCAGCGCGATGCCGGGCACGACGATGTGGTTGGAGAACGTGCTGGTGCCCATGTAGTGGAAGATGGGCTCGCCGTTCAGCGAGAAGCGCGACGTGCCATTGGGCATCAGGCCCTTGCCCTGCGTCGAGCGAATGGCCTGGCAAAGGTTGGTCTTGCGGCTCAAGCAGAACTTGCACTCGCGGCATTCCGGCGTGTAGAGCGGGATGACATGGTCGCCGGGCTTTAGCCACGGCACCTTGCTTTCCAGCACGACACCGGCGCCCTCATGCCCCAGCACGGCGGGGAACAGGCCTTCGGGGTCGGCGCCGGACAGCGTGTAGTCGTCGGTGTGGCAGATGCCGGTGGCCTTCACTTCCACCAGCACCTCGCCGTCCTTCGGCCCCTCCAGGTCCAGCGTTTCGATGGTCAGCGGGGCGCCGGCCTTCCAGGCCACGGCGGCGCGGGTTTGAATGCTCATGTCGGGTCTCCAGTCGGTTGAAGTCGGTTCAATGCGGTCACCAGTTCGCGCGCCTCAAGGCGGCACAGCCGCAGGCGCCGCAGCAACCAGGGCGTGAGGTCATGTTGCCCCAGATGTTCGGGCCAGGCACCGGCATCGGCATCGGGGATCTCCGCGGGATCGGTGCCGGTCATCGGCGCGCCCTGCAGTACGTCCACGCAGGCCTTGCGGGCCAGCGGCAGCGCAGTCTCGGCACGAGCGACGTCGAGGCGGTCGGTGCGGCGCCGCGTCAGCTGCTGCACGGCACCCATCAGCGCCATCAGCCGGTAGCCATGGCTCAGCGCGGATTCGATCTCGGCATCGGGCAGGCGCACGCTCTCCGGCTCCGCCCGCGTGCGCTGCGCCGCGGCGGCCAGCGCGGACAGTGCCGCATAGGCCTGCTGGCGCGACAGGCGCTGCGCCAGCTCTTCCTCCGCGCTGGGCAGCCAGCGCAGCATGTTGGCCGCATGCCGCGCGAGCGCGCCGCGCAACTGCCGGGCCAGCCGCGGCACGGCGGCACGCTCCCACGACGGCAGCACGAAGCTGAACAGCCAGGCCAGGCCGGCGCCGATCAGCGTGTCGGCCAGCCGCTCGGCGATGGCCGGGTTGGTGCCGGGCGCAAGCATCAGCGGCTGCAGCAGCGCCATCAGCGTAGCGGCCGTCGCGGCGACGCGGTAGCGGCGGTTCACGTAGGCATGGGCCACCCCCACTGCCGCAATGAAGCAAAGGCTCAGCAGCGGCACCGACTCCACATGCGCCAGCACCATGACGAGCAGGCAGCCCTGCACCGTGCCGATGATCCGCTCGTTGCGGCGCGACAGCGTCTGGTCCAGCGTGCCGCGCAGCACGACGGCCACGCTGAGCATCAACCAAAACGGATGCGCAGCCCACGGCAGGGCCGCGCCAAGCGCATAGGCCAGCACCAATGCCAGCGCCGAGCGCAACGCGTGCCGCATGACGCCCGACTGCAGCGTCAGGTGCGCCTGCAGCGCCGCCAGCGGCCAGCCCTCGGGCGACACGAACGGCGCCAGCCGCTCCGGCGTCCAGGGGCTGTCGGGGTTATCGACCTCAGTCGCCTGGCGGGCCACCATCGCGCAGACGTCGTCCATCATGTGACCCAGCCGGGACTCCAGCGCCGACACGAGATGCACACGGGAATCGTCGGCCGGCACGCCGACCTCGGCCAGTCGCGCGGCCAGCCGCTCCCGCCAGGCCGCGGCGGACACCTCGGGCAGCGGCGAGCCGAACTCCACCGCGTTGGCCAGGTCGTGCAACACCCGGGCCAGTTGGCGCAGCGTATCGGCCAGCGCCGAACGCCATTGCCGGCCGGGGAAGTCCACGCCGAGCAGCTCGGTGTCCAGCCGGCTGGCCAGCAGCAGGTCGCGCAGCTCGACGAGCCCCAGCACGAGATCCGTCTGCCGTCGACTGCGCGGCGAACGACGCGCGGCGAAGACCTGGTCGCGCGCGGCCTGCAGCGCATCGGCCAGCACGACGTCATCGGCGATGGACGCTCGGATGCGGGCATCCTCCCCGCCCACCGCGCCGGCGATGCGCTCGGCCCGCGAGCGGACGCGCCGCTCGGTGGCGCGCAGCGCGTTCGCGAGCGCCAGCTCGCGCAGCCGATGCCGCAGCACGACCGCACTGCCACGGCCCCAGGCGGCATAGACGAAGCCACCCGCCACCACCCACAGTGCGTGCTCCCACGGCGACGTTGCGCCGGTCGTGCGGTCCCACGCCATCGCGAACACCATGGCCAGCACCGGCGAGAACGACAGCGGGCCCGCGCGCGGCCCCCAGGCCAGCGTCATCAGCGCCAGAAAGGCGACGACGGCGATGACCGCCAGCGTCAGCAGCAGCGAGCCGTCGGTCAGCCCGACCAGCAGCGTCACCATGCCGGCCGCACCGGCGGCGGGCAGCACGCGGCGCAACACGCGGTGCGGCGGGTTGGGCAGGTCGACCATGCTGGCGCAGACGGCGCCGCTCACGGCCGCCAGCCCCGCCGTCTCGCCGAACAGCATGCCGATGGCCGCATGCGTGCCGGCCACGCCGAGGGCAACGCTCAGGCCGTTCAGGTGTGCGGCTTCCAGTCGCTGGAACTGGTGCTTGAGGAGCCCCTTCATGGCAGCAGCTGCGCCAGCACGCGGCGCTCGCTGGCCGGCAGCTCGTGCACGGAGAACCAGCCGGACTTATCCGGCCGGTAGACATACTGGGGCGGCGCGGCCGTGGCCAAACGCTGGCGCAGCGGTGCCAGCTGCGTGTCGGCTGCGTCGCCCTGTCCTTGTGCCTTCAGCGCGGCGGCACGGACGATGGCGGCCAAGTCACTCCACGGGCCCAGCGCCAGCGCCGCAGCGGCACCCCGCTCGGCCGCTGCAGCATCGCCATCGGCTAGCGCGAGCCAGGCCTGCAGCGCCAGCGTGTCGGGATCGCGCGGGTCCAACAGCAGCGCCTCCCTGACCTGCGCGCGGGCGGCGTCGGTGCGGCCGGCGCGCAGCAGGTCCAGCGCGTAGTCACGCCGCAGCGGCACGAGGCCCGTGCGCAGGCGCAGCACGGCGTCGTACTGGGCAAAGGCCTCGTCCCAGCGGCCCGCCAATGCGAGCGTCGCAGCGCGGCCCCACAGCGCTTCCGGCTGGTCGGCTTGATAGGCCAGCACCGCCTGGTAGCCCGCCAGTGCCCGCGGCACGTCGCCCAGGCGCCGGTGGTGGTCCGCCAGAGCCAGGTCCACTCGGAAGCGGTCCTCGCCCTGCAACCGGTCGGCATCGCGCAGCAGCAGCGGCAACACGGCGTCGACGACCGGGCTGCCGCCATGCCACAGCGCGTCGGCCGCCACCACCCGCAGCGGGCCGCTGTCAGGGTGCCGCGCCAGCGCCTGGGCGGCAAGCTGCCGCGCCGCCGCACCACTGCCTTCCAGCGCCAGCGCATGCAGCCGGGCGGCCAGCGCACTCTCGTCGTGCGGCGCCAGCGTCAGCGCGCGCTCGAACAGCGGCCGGGCCTCGGGCAGCTTGCCCTCCTCCAGCTTCTGGTTGCCGGCATTGACGAGCGCGATGGGCAGGCTCGCGCTCGTGTCACGCTGGGCGAACAGGCGCCGCACCAGCGCGCGCAGCGCCGGGTCGCGCGCGACGAGCCGCTCGCGGACGATCTCGCGGCCGTCGTAGCCGTCGCGCCGCGGCGACGCCTCGGCATTGGCCCCCTCGGCGAAGTACTCCCAGACCGAGCCGCCGGCATAGCGCGACAGGAAGCCCTCGTGCGTCTTCGCGTCGCGGGCCTTGGCGCGCTGGTACAGCGCCTCGATCTGCCGGGCCTGGTCGGCCGTCAGCACGCCATGCACCTGGTGGGTCAGCTCGTGCAGGACGGTGTTGTATCGGTCGAAGATGCTGCGCTCCACGTCCTCGATGCCCGTCACCGTGTAGTGCCCGCCCATGCCGCGCACGTCGTCCCACAGCCGTGAGTCGTAGTCGATGCGTGCATCCTTCAGCGCCTGCGCCTCTGGGGTCTCGGACAGACGCATCCACATCGGCTTGATGAAGTGCCGCGCCCCGCCTTCGACGAGCACCGGGATGAAGGCCTTCCACGGTGCGACGGACAGTGCGACGCGCTTCTGGTGTCGCGGTGACAGCTCCGCCCAGTTCAGCACGTAGCGCTCGATGCCCGGCACGACGGGCATGGGCAGCGCGGCAAAGCGGCGCTCGTAGGCGGCGCGGTGCACGTCGATGCGAAACCGCTGCGACTCCAGTGCCTTGGCCGCGATCGCATGCGCGCGGCCCAGCTGCGGGCAGCGCGCCAGCACGGCCAGGCTCAGGTCCAGCGCGGCATCGAAGTCGCCGCGGTCGAAAGCGTCGGAGGCGCGCCGCACGTCGGCCATCAGCGGCGCGAAGCCGTCGCCCGACCGGGCCTGCAGCTGGCTGTAGTTCTCGCGGGCGTAGCCGTTGCCGAGCAGGTAGTGCGCCATCTCGTGGTGCGGATTCAGCGAGACGGCCTGCTCGGCAGCCGCGATGGCGTCCTCCGTGCGGCCGAGGCGGATCAGCGTGTCGGCCAGCGCGACGAGGCCGTCGGCCGTGCGCGCAGCCGCCAGCCCCTGTTCCAGCTGCTGCAGCGACGCATCGAACTCGCGCAGCTGGTAGTGACGCTGGCCCAGCCCGCGCAAGGCCTGGGCGCGCTCGGCCGGCTGCGTGGCCCGTGCCAGCGCCCGCTCGAAGCAGCGCCGCGCGCGGTCGAAGTCGCGGCGGTCCATCGCCAGGCGGCCGGCCGCGAGCAGGTCGACGGCCTCGGCCCGTGCATCGGCCAGCACGCCGCGCGTGCGCCGGTCGACGGCCGCACCGTCGTCGCGGGCGAACAGCCATTGGTAGATCAGCTCGCGCTCGGCCGCGTCGGGCCGGCGGGTCTGCAGCAGCGCATCGAGTTCGGCCTGCGCGGCGGCGTAGCGCTGCTCGGTAAGCAGCGCCGTCAGGCGCGCGGTGTCGGTGGCCGCTTGGGCGGCACTCAGGGTCAGGCAAACAGCAAGGACAACGGCCAGTCGGCGCCAGGGCATTCGGGTCAGCTCCATTGGTGGACCGGCATGCTAATCGTCCTACGACAGCCGGGCGCCGCGCCGGGACCTCACACCACGCTGTCCCACCGCGCCGACAGCCGCACCGCGCCGTTGATGATGCCCACCATCGAGTACGTCTGGGGAAAGTTGCCCCACAGCTCGCCGGTGTGGGGATGCAGGTCCTCGCCGAGCAGGCCGACGTGGTTGCGGCAGGCCAGCAATGCCTCGAAGGCTTCGCGCGCCTCGTCCTTGCGGCCGATGCGGGCCAGCGCATCAACACGCCAGAACGAGCACACGTTGAACGCCACCTCGGGCCGCCCAAAGTCGTCCTCGGCCTCGTAGCGGCGCATGAACGGGCCGTCGCACAGTGACGCCTCCATGGCGTTGACGGTGCTGATGAACCGCGGGTCGTCGCGCGGCAGGAAACCCACCTCGCCCATCAGCAGCACGCTGGCGTCGAGGTCGCGGCCGCCGAAGCTCTCGGCGAAGGCCTGGCGCTCCTCGCTCCAGGCTTGCGTCGTGATGGCGGCGTGGATGGTGGCCGCGCGCTGTTGCCACAGCGCCGCCCGGTCCTGCATCTGCAGCACGGCCGCGATGTGGGCCAGCCGGTCACAGGCCGCCCAGCACATCAGCGAAGATGAGGTGTGCACGCGGGCGCGGGTACGCAGCTCCCAGATCCCGGCGTCGGGCTGGTCGTGCAGCGCCCAGGCGCGCTCACCCATGAGCTCCAGCGCCGCGAAATCGGCGGCGTTGCCGCGACGGAATAGCCGGTGATCGTGGAAGGCCTGCGCCGCACCGAGCACCACGTTGCCGTAGACATCGTGCTGGAAATGCTCCTGCGCCTGGTTGCCCACGCGCACCGGCCCCATGCCACGATAGCCCGCCGCGCGCTCGATGATGGACTCCGGCAGCGACTTCTCCAGGCCGATGCCGTAGAGCGGCTGCACGTGGTTGTCCTCGGCGCTGCGCACGACGTTGTAGAGCCAGTCGAGGTAGCCCTCCATCGTGCCGACCTCGCTCAGGCTGTTCAGCGCCCGAACGACGAAGAAGGCGTCGCGCAGCCAGCAGTAGCGGTAGTCCCAGTTGCGGCCGCTGTTCGGCGCTTCGGGCAGGCTGGTCGTCATCGCCGCGACGATGGCGCCGGTCTCCTCGAACTGGCAGAGCTTGAGCGTGATGGCCGCTCGGATGACGGCATCCTGCCACTCCAGCGGCAGAGCCAGGCGGCGCGTCCAATGGCGCCAGTAGAGGGTAGTCTGCTCTTCGAACTCGCGCGCCGTGTCCTCGATGCCGCCCGCCAACGTCTCGTCGGGCCCCAGCAGCAGGCTGACCGGTCCGGTCAGCGAGAACCAGGTGCCGTCGACAAGGTAGGTAAGCGGCACCGTGGTATTCAGGCGCAACGTCAGCTCGGGCATGACGAAACGCAAGTGGTGGCTGCCGCGCGTCAGCGCCGGCGGCGTGGCGCCCCAGTCGCCGTGCGGACGCACCGTGAAGCGCACGCGCGGGTGGCCCGCCAGCGGTCTCACGCGCCGCACCAGCTGCGCAGGGCGGAAGGTGCGATCGCGGTTGAAGAAGCGCGGCGCGAAGTCCACCAGTTCGATGCCCTGGCCGCGGTCATCCCAAAGCCGCGTGCGGACGATGGCAGTGCCCGGGTCGTAGGACTGCTCGCTGCGGGAAAGGCCCTCGATCTCCACCGTCATCGCGCCGTCCAACGGCAGGCCGCCAGCGCTGTGCATCAGCGCATCGAAGACGGGGGTGCTGTCGAAACGCGGCATGCAGCACCAGACGATGCTGCCGCGACTCTCGATGAGGGCGCTAACGGTGCAATTGCCGATCAGCGCGAGATCCATGCCTGCGGGCGGGCGGGAGTGGGTAGCCGGTGGGGTCATCGGGGTCATCTCACGGCGTCTTCGCCTACTTTCACCATGACAGCGCCCTTGTACATTCTTTTCGAACTGATCAGGCGACATGAAGTTATCCACCTTAACCCGGCACTGGCCGTTCCGTCTTCAGCTTCGCTTTCTTTTACCGCTTGTCGTGGTTCTCGTGGCGGCTGCCAACCTGGCCGTCCCACTGATGGACCAGGTGACGCTGCGGTGGTTCAGCCGCGACCTCAACAGCCGCGGCATGCTGGTGGCCAATGCGCTGTCGGACTCGGTCTCCGACGCGCTGATGGCCGGCCATACGGACAAGCTGCAGCCGCTGTTCGAGCGCGCGCTGCAGGATGAGCGGCTGTTCGCCATCGGCCTGTGCAGCCCGCGCGGTGAGCTGCTGCTGCACACGGAAGCATTTCCCACGCTGTCGTGCGACGCCGCCGCTGCGCTGGCCCGCCAAGCCGAGCCGCGGCTGAACCTGGCCGGCGGGCCGGTCCACGTTGGCGTGCACAACGTGATGGGCACGCCGCCGCCACCACCCACTCCGGAAGTCCCGGATGGCTTCGTCGGGCCGCCGGCACCGGTGCCGGCGGCCGCACCGGTCGCTGCTGCGCCACAGCAGCCGGTCCTCGCGGGCCGCCTGGTGCTGCTGCACGACATGAGCTTCATCGAGCGACGCAGTGAGGACACGCGAAACTATCTTGTCGGCCTCATTGCGGGGCTGGGCCTGGTCATTGCCGTCATCACGGTGGTCGTGGCCCAGCTGAGCTGGCGCGGCTGGGTCAACGGCGCACGGGCGCTGATGCGCGGCGAGGTCCTGTTTAGCCCGCTGCCGTCGGGCCCCTCCTCGGCGCCCGCGGGAGAGGCGCTGGCCCCGGAGCTGATACCGCTGGCCAACGAACTGCGCAACCGGATGCGCGATCTTGAGGACGAGTTCCGGCGCTCGCAGGGCCTGCACACCGAATGGAACGCCGAGCGCCTGCGCGCGCTGCTGAACACCCACATCAGCGGCGACCAGGTCATCGTCGTCTCCAACCGTGAACCCTACATCCACGAACGCACGGCCGACGGCGTCATCGTCAAGCGGCCGGCCAGCGGCCTGGTGACGGCGGTGGAGCCGGTGATGCGCGCTTGCTCCGGCACCTGGGTCGCGCACGGCAGCGGCAGCGCCGACCGCGACGTCGTCGATGCCCACGACCGCCTGCCCGTCCCGCCCGGCCAGGACGACTACTGGCTGCGGCGCATCTGGCTGACGGCCGAGGAGGAACAGGGCTACTACTACGGCTTCGCCAACGAGGGCATGTGGCCACTGTGCCACGTGGCCCACGTGCGGCCGGTGTTCCGCGAGTCGGATTGGGAAGCCTACAAGGCCGTCAACCAGCGCTTCGCAGACGCCGTGGTGGCCGAGGCCCGCAGCGAAGACCCGCTGGTGCTGGTGCAGGACTATCACTTCGCGCTGCTGCCGGCGATGGTGCGCGAGAAGCTGCCGCAGGCGACCATCCTGACGTTCTGGCACATCCCCTGGCCCAACCCGGAGTCCTTCGGCATCTGCCCTTGGCGCAAGGAAATCTTGGACGGCATGCTGGGCAGCACCATCCTCGGCTTCCACACGCGCTATCACTGCAAGAACTTCATCGAGACGGTGGACCGGTATCTGGAGGCGCGGATCGAGCACGAGCACTCGACCATCGCCTTCCGCGAGAAGGAAACGCTGGTGGAGAGCTACCCCATCTCCATCGAGTGGCCCCAGGAAGAGGCGATGCGCAACTGGCCCAGCGTGGAGGCCTGCCGCCAGCGCGTGACCGAGCGCCTGGGCCTGCCGCAGGACCTGTGCTTGGCCGTGGGCGTGGACCGCTTCGACTACACCAAGGGCATTCTCGAACGGCTCAACGCCGTGGAGCGCCTGCTGGAGAAATGGCCGCAGTGGATCGGCCGCTTCGTCTTCGTGCAGGTGGCCGCGCCCACACGCTCGGCGCTGGAGGAATACCGCAGCTTCCAGGAGCGCATCGAGCGCGTTACCGCACGCATCAACGAGCGCTTCAGCCGGCCGGGCTACCAGCCGGTGCACCTGCTGGCCGCCCACCACGAACCCGACGCCGTCAACGAACTCTTCCGCGCGGCCGACATGTGCGTGGTGACCAGCCTGCACGACGGCATGAACCTGGTCAGCAAGGAGTTCGTTGCGGCGCGTGACGACCTGCAGGGCGTGCTCATCCTCAGCCGCTTCGCCGGCGCGGCGCGCGAGCTGGCCGAGGCCTTGATCGTCAACCCTTATCACGTAGAAGAAACGGCCGATGCGCTGCACCGCGCGGCCAGCATGCCGGCCGCGGAGCAGCGCGAGCGCATGGCCAGCCTGCGCAGCACGGTGCGGGAGTCCAACGTGTTCCGCTGGGCCGGCCGTATGCTGCTGGACGCCGGGCGCTGGCGTCTGCGAGCGCGCATTGAAGCCCGTGTGCGGCGACATCAGGCGCCATGATGCGTATGCAGTCCCTGTTCACCCCCGAAGGCGAAGCCGCACTGGCCGCCGTGCTGCGGTTGCGCCCGTTGATGGCATTCGACTTCGACGGCACGCTCGCGCCCATCGTCGCCCGGCCCGACGATGCCCGCGTGTCGGTGGCCGTCACGTCGCGACTGGAGGCGCTCACCGCACGATTGCCGGTGGCCATCGTCACCGGCCGCACCATCGCCGACGTGCGCGGGCGCCTCGGCTTCGAGCCGCAATTCATCGTCGGCAACCATGGCGCCGAGGAGGCCCAGTCGCACGGCACTCAAGCGCAGCGCCTGAGCGAGCCGCTCGACCGCCTGCGCGCGCTCTTAAACGCCCGCGAGGCCGACCTCCGGGCGGCCGGCATCGGCGTGGAGGACAAGGGCCTGTCGATCGCCCTGCACTACCGCCTCTCGCGCGACCGGGGCCACGCCGAGCAGTTGCTGGCGGCACTGCTCAACCCGACGCCCGAGGGGCTGCGCCTGTTCGCCGGCAAGATGGTGGTGAACGCCGTCGCGGCGGATGCGCCCGACAAGGCAGATGCAGTGCGGGCGCTGGTGTCGCGCGTGAATGCGGCCGCGGCATTCTTCGCCGGCGACGACGTCAACGACGAGCCGGTGTTTGAGTCCGCTCCCCCGCACTGGCTGACGCTGCGCGTCGGTCGCGACGACCCGGGCAGCCGTGCACGCTTCTGCCTGGAAGGGCCGCAGCAGATGGCGCTGGTGTTGGAGCGCGTGCTGACGCAACTGGCGTAGCGCCCGCGCCAGGCGTCTCAGGCGCGCAGCATCTCCGCCGCGATCAGCCTTACCGGCGCGCTACCGTAACCGAGGAACTTTTCGTGGAAGGTCTTCAGATTGAAGCCCGGGCGCTTCTGCATTTCCTCACGCAAGGCCACGATCTCGCTGTAGCCGCTGAAGTAGCTCGTCAACTGCACCGAGGTGAGCTGCACGCGGCGCCATTTCTCGCGGGCCTCGCTGGCGGTCTGGAAGGCCTGGCGCGTCAGCAGGTCCAGTGCGTCGGCCTGCTGCATGCCGAGCACATGCACGCTGTAATCGAGGATGGTGTTCGTCACCGAGCGCAGGTGCCACTTGCCCCACATCAGCGTCATCTCCGGCGACGCGCCGTAGCCGCTCTCGATCATCATGCGCTCACCGTAGACGGCCCAGCCCTCCACCATCGCGCCGTTGCCGAACAAGGCCTTCACCTTGCTCGGCGCGCGGTTCGCGTAGACGAGCTGCGTGTAGTGGCCGGGGATGGCCTCGTGGATGTTGAGGATCTGCAGGATCCAGTGGTTGTACTCGCGCAGCGAGCTCTCGGCCTGCTCGGGCGTCGCGCCGTCCAGCGGCGTGACGTTGTAGTACGTCTTGTCCTGCGGGCGATAAGGGCCCGGCGCCTCGATGCCGGCGCCGGCCACGCCGCGTTGGTAGACCGGCGTCTCGCGCACGACCAAGGGCTTGGACGGGTCCAGCGTCAACAGATCGTGGTCGCGGATCCACGCCTCCAGCTGCGGGATCTGCGCGCGGATCTCGTCGACGAAACGCTCCCGCGCGACATGCTGTTCGCTGAGCTTGTCGATGACGCGGCCGATAAGCGCGAAGCGGTCGTCCGGCACGGGCTCGGTACCGATGACCGTGGGCCACAGCAAGCGGGCCTGCGCCTGCATGCTGGCCAGCACCTCCTCGCGGCGAGCCAGCGCCAGCTCGTAGGTCTCGCGGGCGGTGCGGGCCGACTGAATGTCGTGCGCGAACCTGGGCTCGTACAGCGCCGCACCCAGCCGCCACGGGCGCCTGGCCGTGGGCAGCAGCGCCGTTAGGTGGGCTTGGTAGCCGGCGACGGCACGGCGGGCCGCATCGAGGTCCGGCTGCACGGCGCTCGCCAGGCCGGCCTGGCGGGCACGGGCCTGCAGGTCGTCCAGCACGGCCAGCACACCGGGCGCCTGCTGCAATGCCAGCTCGGTGTGCTCACGCGTGACGCCGGCCAGGCTCTTGCGCGCCTCGGCATAGAAGACCGGCAGGCGCTTGACGCGCTGCTGCAGCGCCTTCACGCGCTCCGCGTCGGGCGCCCAGTCCGTGTTGAGGACAAGGTCGATGGCGCCGGCCGGGTTGTACTGGGCCGGGTTCCAGGCCCATTCGCGCAGTTCGTCCAGCGCCCACAGGTCGCTGCGGATCTTGGCCATCAGCATCGCGCAGTCCATGCGCTCGCTGGCCGTGAGGTTCATACCGGGCGCGCCATTGAAGCGTTGCAGCCACTGCTGCAGGAAGCGGCGCTGGCGCTGCCGCTGCGCAGCACTCGGCAGCGTCAGCTGCCCCGCGAACTCGAAGCGACCGGCCGCGACGGCCGCATCGGGGTCGAGCTTCCACAGCGCCTCCAGGAAGCCGTCGGCGAGGGTCGCGAAAGAGGGGCCGGCCATCGCCGGTCCGGCTAGCCCGGCCAACCCGCCCAGGCCCCAGGCGGCGAAGTCGCGGCGCCTCATGCCTGGGCCGCCTCCAGCGCATCGACGAACATCTTCGCGACGTCGAAACCGCTCTGGTCGGTGATCTCCTGGAAACAGGTCGGGCTGGTCACGTTGATCTCGGTAACGTTCTCGCCGATGACGTCCAGCCCCACCAGCAGCAGGCCGCGCGCGGCCAGGATGGGCCCGAGGTGCTCGGCGATCTCGCGGTCGCGAGGCGTCAGCGGCCGGGCCACGCCCTTGCCGCCGGCGGCGAGATTGCCGCGAACCTCACCGCCCTGCGGGATGCGCGCGAGGCAGTGCGGCACCGGCTTGCCGCCGATGATGAGGATGCGCTTGTCGCCGTCGGCGATGGCCGGGATGAAGCGCTGCACCATGACCGTCTGCGTGCCGCCCTGGTTCAGCGTCTCGACGATGCTGCCAAGGTTCAGGCCGTCGTCCTTCACACGGAAGATGCCCATGCCGCCCATCCCGTCCAGCGGCTTCAGGATGATGTCGCGGTGCTCGGCGTGGAAGGCGCGGATCTCGGCCGGGTCGCGCGTAACGACCGTCGGCGAGATGAACTCGGGGAACTCCATGATCGCGAGCTTCTCGGGATGCTCGCGCAACGCGCTGGCCTTGTTGAAGACGCGCGCACCTTCGCGCTCGGCCTGGCTCAACAGGTGGGTGGCATAGAAGAACTCCGAGTCGAACGGCGGGTCCTTGCGCATCAGCACGGCATCCACGTCGGCCAGCGCGACATCACCGGTGGCGGTCACGGTGTACCAGTCGTCGGCCTCACCGGTCAGCGCGATCTGCAGCGCGCCGCGCGCCGTCACGCGGCCACCCCGCTGCCAGACGAGCTGCTGCGGCTCGCAGGCCAGCAGCTCGTGGCCACGGCGGGCGGCCTCGCGCATCATCGCGAAGGTGGAATCCTTATAGGTCTTGAAGGTGCCGAGCGGGTCGGCAACGAAGAGCAGCTTCATGGTCGGGCGCCTGGGATGTTCAGCGCCGGCCAGTGTTGCACAGCGCCATCGTCAGGCCAGCACGTAGGGGCTCAGCGATGCCTGCGCCGCCTCGGCGATCTGGCGCCAGTGCTCGCGGCGCTGGCGGGCGCGAGGCCGGCGCCTGGATTGCAACTGCTCCAGCGGCGCCAGCACCGGCGGCACCGGCATCTCCAGGCCATGGCGGCCGAGTGGCTGGCCGCCGAAGCTCTCCCAGAATTCGTCGTAGGAGCGCGTGAAGCTGGACTGCAGCGCTGGCTCGAAGGCGATCTGGCAATGACCCCGCACGCCGACGATGCGCCGATGGCCGAGCGCCGTCGCCACGCCGTGCAGCGCCGCGAGGCCGAAGTAGGCCGGCGAGTTCTGCGGAAAGCTGGCGCGGAACTGCGCCAGCGCCGGCGCATCTGACGGCACCGACTGGTTGCGCGTGACGAACAGCTGAGGCCCGCTGTCCGCCCCGGCGTCGAGCCGCACGCCATGGACCCAGGCGAACGACAGTTCGTGCACCGTGCGGCTGCCCCAGCGCATCGCCAGGCTCAGCGGCCCCTCGTGGCGCGTGTCGGCATTGGCCCGCAGCCGGATGTCGCAGCCGGCCTCGTGCTGCCACAGGCGCAGCCCGTCCCCATGCAGCAGCGGCCATAGCGCCGGCGCGAGGCGCTCCTGCTCGAAGCGGAAATGGTCCAGCCCACAGGCGATGCGCTCGACCGGACAGAAACCGCGCGACAGGAAATGCCGGTGGCTGATGAAGAACAGCACGTCGGCGTCGGGCTGGGCCGCCATCAAGCGTGCGAAGGCGGGAATCGCGAACAGCTCCGCCAGCGGCTCGCGCAGGCCCAGCACGCGGCTGGCCCTCAGCAGCACGCGCAGACCGTCGCCCACGCCTTCGGCCCGGGTCTGTGCCCAGGCATGGCTGGCTACGCGCGCCAGCAGGCGCAGGCTGCCCGGAGGCGTCGCGGCGGGCTCGTCGAACAAGGGAGAAGGGGCAGGCAGCAAGACAGGCCCAGGCCGTTGGGAACAGGTCGGGTCGCCACCCATCGCGGGACAGCTTGCGGACAGCTTATCGACTGACCGTGACGCGCGTCTCCCTCTCCCCCCATCTGAAGGGCTGGCAAATCAGCAGGGCGATGCGGCGCCGCCACGCTACCGCACCAGCGCCAGGCGCCGCGCCCCAGATGGTGGCGGCACGCACCAGATTTCGCAGGCTCAGCGCCGCCTAAGGCGCGGCACGACGAATGCGGCGCCGCCCGCCAGCACGGCCCAGAAGGCCGCGCCGATACCGAAGGCGCTGACACCCGACAGGCAGACGAGGAAGGTCAGGATGGCCGCATCGCGGTGCGACTCGTCCTTCAGCGCCGCGGCCAGCGCGCCGGCGATGGTGCCCAGCAACGCCAGGCCGGCAATGGCCTTGACGAGCTCGGGCGGGAAGGCCGTCAGCAGCATCGCGACGACACCACCCGCCAGGCCCAGCGCGACGTAGAACAGCCCGGCCGCGAGCGACGCGGTGTAACGCCGGGCCGGGTCCTCATGCGCCTCGCGGCCCATGCAGATGGCCGCGGTGATGGCGGCGAGATTGAACGCATAGCCGCCGAAAGGCGCGAGCAGCGCCGTCGCCGCGCCGGTGACGGCCACGCTGGCCGACACCGGCGTCTCGTAGCCGCTGGCGCGCTGCGCCGCGACGCCGGGAAGGTTCTGCGAGGCCATCGTCACGACGAACAGCGGCAGCGCCACCCCGATGGCGGCGTGCCAGGTGAACACGGGTGTCGTCCACACCGGCTGCGCGAGCAGCTGCGACGTGTCCATCCCGGCGAAGCTGAGACGGCCCTCGCCGAGCGCGTACGCGATCCCTGCCAGCAGCACTCCCGGCACGGCGTAGCGCGGCCACCAGCGCCGGCCGAGCAGGTAGGCCAGCGTCATGACGAGCACGAGGCCCGGCGCTGTCCTGACGCTGGCTGCGGCGTCCAGACCGAAGCGCGCCAGCACGCCGGCCAGCAGCGCCGACGCGATGGCCACGGGGATGCGGTCCATCAGTTTCTCGAACCAGCCGCTGGCCCCGGCCCAGGCGATGAGGCCGCCGCAGACGATGAAGGCGCCGATGGCCTCGGGCATGTCCACGCCCGAGGTGGACGCCAGCAGCGCGGCGCCGGGCGTGGACCAGGCTGTCAGCACCGGCTGGCGCGTCCACAGGCTCAGCCCCACGCTCGTCACGCCCATGCCAAGGCCCAGCGCCCACAGCCAGGAGGCGGTCTGTGCCGGCGTGGCACCCAGCGCAACGGTGGCCTGGAAGATGATGGCCACCGAGCTGGTGTAGCCCACCAGCACGGCGACGAAACCGGCGACAAGGGTGGAAGTCGAGAAGTCCTGGAGCAGTCGGCGCATCGACTCAGGATAGCCGCCGGCGCCGGCCATGCCCCCACAGCAGCGCCGCGCCGACCGTCAGCACCGCGAGGCCCACGACGGCGCCCGCCTTCACGTAGACCACGCTGGACCACAGCACATAGGCACTGCTGGCGGCGAACAGCAGCGGCAGCCACGGGTAGAGCGGCACGCGCACAGGCCGCGGCGCCTCCGGCTCGCGCAGGCGCAGCACGATGACGGCCAGCCCGCTCAGCGTCATGAAGAACCAGTAGACCGGCGACAGATAGTCCACCATCGTCGAGAAGCCGCCGCGCGTGAGGTCGCCGAACGCCACCAGCCCCAGCGCGACACCGGCCGTCGCGACGACCGCGCCCGTGGGCGTGCCGCGCGCATGGTTCCAGCGTGCCAGATGCCATTCGGCGGCTAGGTCGCGCGCGGCGGCATAGGTCGTGCGCGGGCCGGCGATCAGCAGCGCATTCATGACCGACAGCGCCGTCAGCGTGACGACGCCCACCATCAGCAACTCCGCCCCACGGCCGAAGACGACGCGCATCAGCTCCGCGGCCGGCGCGCCGCTGGCGGCCAGCCCGCTGACGCCCAGCACTCGCAGATAGGCCCAGTTGGCCAGCAGGTACAGTGCCATGACGAGGGCCAGGCCCAGCAGCAGCGCGCGGCGGATGCCGCGCTCGGGGTCGCGCATCTCGGCGGACAGCGTGGCCGCGTCGCTCCAGCCGCCATAGGCCAGGAACACGAAGACCAGCGCCAGGCCCCAGTCCGTGCCGGGCACCGCCGGCGGCGGCGTGGCCGGCGGCTGGCCGGCCAGCACCTGCGCGCCCGCGCCGAGGCCCAGCAGCACCAGGCCCAGCAGCACGGCGGCGCTCAACCCCAGCTGCGTGCCCAGGCCCACGCGCACGCCCATCAGGTTCAGCCCGGTCAGCGCGACGATGAGCCCGCCGGCCAGCAGCGCACTGGCGTGCGGGCCCAGCCAGGGCGTCAGATTCACCACCTGCGCAAGGTAGTCGCCGAAGACGAATCCCAGCAGTGCCATCGAGCCCGTGTGGATGACGGCGAAGCGCGACCACGCGAACAGGAAGCCTAGCCGATGGCCGTAGGCGCGACGCAAAAAGTGATAGTCGCCGCCTGTGTCCGGAAAAGCCGCGGCCAGCTCGGCAAAGCACAGCCCGCCCACCAGCGACAGCACGCCGCCCAGCCCCCAGGCCAGCAGCAACTGGACCGGGTCGCCCAAGGCCTGAGCGGCCATCGGCGACGTCTTGAAGATGCCGGCGCCGATGACCATGCCCACGCACAACGCGCCGGCATGCCGCACGTCGAGGCGGCGTTCGGGCTGGGCGGGGGGTGTGGCGGTCATGAGGGCGGAGGTCGGCAAAGCGCGCGATGCTAGCCGGCGCCGCGGCGGCATGTGCATATGCGCAACATGTCTGAGCCGGCGGGCGTCGGCGCCCGTAGGCTGTGGGGTTTTGTCGTTGTTGCCACGCCGTCCCGCATGACCCAGCTCCGCCCCCTCGCCCTCGCCGTCTCGCAGACACTGCTTGCCACCGCCGCCCTCGCGCAGACCGCGCCCAGCGCGCTGGACGCCGTCATCGTCACCGGCACTCGCGCCAAGGACCGTACGCTGGCCGACACCGCCGTGCCGGTCGACGTGCTGAGCCGCGACGACGTGCTGCGCGCCGCAGGACCGGACGGCAACCTCGCCGCCGCCCTGCAGGCGCTGCTGCCGTCGTTCAACTTCCCGCGCCAGTCCAACTCGGGCGGCGGCGACCACGTGCGCGCGGCGCAGCTGCGCGGCCTGTCGCCCGACCAGGTGCTGGTGCTCGTCAACGGACGGCGCCGCAACACGTCGGCCGTCGTCAACTTGGAATCCAAGACGGGCAAGGGCACGAACCCGGTGGACTTCAACACCATCCCTCTGTCGGCCGTGGCGCGCATCGAGGTGCTGCGCGACGGCGCGGGCGCGCAGTACGGCTCTGACGCGATCGCCGGCGTCGTCAACATCATCCTGGACGAGCGTGCGAGTGGCGGCGAGCTGGTCACCGAAGCGGGCGCTTTTCATACCAAGTTCGCGCCGACCGGCCAGACGCTGACCGACGGCCAGACGCAGAGCGCCAGCGTGACGCAGGGCTGGACGCTGGCTGACCATGGCTTCGTGCGCGCGGGGCTCGAAGGCCTGCACCGCAACGCCACCAACCGCGCAGGCCTGGACGAACTGCCGCCGTGGGAGGACCAGAGCGCCGCCAACCTCGCCACGGTCGGCCAGCGCAACTACGCGCCCGGCGAACCGGCCACGAACCAGTGGCAGGCTTGGTTCAACGGCGCGACGGATGTGGAGCCGGGCACGCGCGCCTACGCCTTCGGCACCTGGCAGCAACGCCGCACGCTGGGCGCGGCCTACTACCGCTACCCGGACAGCAGCGCCAACGTGAAGTCGGTCTACCCCGACGGCTACCGCCCGCAGACGACCGGCGACAACCGCGACCTGCAGCTGGTGGCCGGGCTGAAGGGCCAATGGGGCAGCTGGGACTATGACCTGGCGCTGAACCACGGGCAGAACGACTTCAGCTACGGCGTGCGGCGCACGCTGAACGCCTCGCTCGGCGCGGCGAGCCCGCGCGAGTTCCACCTGGCTGACTTCGGCAGCCGCCTGACCGCGCTGCAGTTGGACCTGAGCCGGGAGCTGGATGTCGCCGGCCTCGCCCGGCCGTTGACGCTGGCCTGGGGGCTGGAGGTGCGCGAGGACCGCTTCGTGACAGGCGCGGGCGACGCGGCGTCCTACCAGGTCGGGCCCGTGGTGGCCCCGGCGGGCGCGCAGGCAGGCCCGGGCCTGCAGGCGGGCGATGCGACGCGGCTGAGCCGCCGAGTGGCCGGCGCCTACGTGGACCTCAGCGCCGACCTGACGCATGACTGGCAGGCCAACCTGGCGTTGCGGCACGACCACTACGGCGACTTCGGCGGCGCGACGACCGCCAAGCTCTCCACCCGTCTCGCGCTGGACCGCACACTGGCGCTGCGCGGCGCGGTGTCCAGCAACTTCCGCGCGCCGTCGCTGGCGCAGCAGGGCTTCGCGTTCACGGTGACCGACCGCGGCGACGGCGGCGTGCTGAGCCAGGTGCGCACGCTGCCGGTGGACAACGCAGTAGCCCGCTACCTGGGCGCGCAGGACCTGAAGGCCGAGACCTCGCGCAATGCGAGCGTCGGCCTGAGCTGGCAGCCTGACAAGGCCTGGTCGACGACGCTGGACGCCTATGCCATCCGCGTGAAGAACCGCATCACGCTGTCACAGCGCATCAGCCGCGACGGCCTGGCCGACGAGCTGCTCGCGAAGTTCGGCGTAAGCGGCGTCGATGGCGTGAACTTCTTCACCAACGCGCTGGACACGCGCACCCGCGGCGCCGACCTCGTCACGCAATGGCGCGGTGCCGCGCTGGGCGGCGAGCTAAGCCTGGGCTGGACGGCCTCGTTCAACCGCACGACGGTGCGCGGCGGCGACAGCGTCGGCCTGGAGGAGATCAACACGCTGACCGATGCGTCGCCACGCCAGCGCCACATCCTCAGCGCGCAATGGCAGGGCGGCGCATGGGGCCTGAGCGGCCGGCTGACCCGGCACGGCAGCACGACACGCGTGTTCGACTTCGGCGACGGCTTTGTGCCGACGCAGACGTATGCGGCCGTTTGGCAGCTGGACGTCGAAGCCCAGGTGCAGCTGACGAAGGCGCTGGCGCTGACTCTCGGCGCCATCAATGCCACCGACCGCTACCCGACGCGCTCGATCAGCGACATCAGCTACTTCGGCAACTTCCCGTATGACGTGCTGTCGTCAGTGGGCTTCAACGGTGCCTACTACTACGCCCGGGCCCGGTTCAGCTTCTGACCCTTCGCAAGAGCCAGCACGGCCGTCGGACACCCGGGCGCCGCCAGGCGGCGGCGCCCACGAGCTGGCAGCATGCACGCCCTTTCGTTTCTTGACCCCCATGACCTCGCTGATCGACAAGCTCCAGTGGCGCTATGCCACGAAGAAGATGAACCCCACCCTGCCCGTGCCGCAGGACAAGCTGGACCGCATCCTTGAAGCCATCCGCCTGACCGCCAGCTCCAGCGGTCTGCAGCCCTACGAGGTGCTGGTCGTCACCGACAAGTCGCTGCGCGAGCGCATCCGTGAACATGCGTGGAACCAGGCCCAGGTCACCGAAGGCTCGCACCTGCTGGTGTTCGCTGCGTGGGACAACTACACGGCCGAGCGCATCAACCAGATGTTCGACCTCGTCAACGAGCAGCGCGGCTTCAAGAACGAAGGCTGGGAGGCCTACCGCCAGAAACTGCTGGCCCTCTACCCGCCGCGCAGCGCTGAGGAGAACTACCAGCACGCCGCCCGCCAGGCCTACATCGGCCTCGGCACCGCGCTGATCGCCGCCGCCGAGGAGCAGGTCGACGCGACGCCGATGGAAGGCTTCGACCCGGCCCAGGTCGACGAGATCCTGGGCCTGAAGGCCCGCGGCCTGCGCTCCGTGCTGCTGCTGCCGCTGGGCTACCGCCAGGTCGACGACGACTGGCTCGTGAACCTGAAGAAGGTGCGCCGCGCCAAGGATCAGTTCGTCACAACGATCTGAGCGCCTGCACGCCATGAAGAACGGCCCCGAGGGGCCGTTTTTTCATGGGCGGGCGACATGCGCACGCCTCGCAATCAGGCAGGGGCTTCAGGGGAGGTTCAAGTCCATGCCGAGCGTCCTGGCGAGTCCGAAAGTAAAGCCCAGCAGGACGAGGAGCAGCAGTACGAAGACGGCAGCGAACTTGGCCCCCATGCGCAGTAGCGCGCGCCGGTCCGCCACCTTCTTCTCTTGGTCGTAGTGCCACTTGACGGCCAAATACATACCCGTGGCGAATACGAGGCCCTTGAAGAGAACGAAGAGTATGAGGATCCAATCCACTTGAGCATTCCCGGCTGTGGCTCGACATCGTCTATCTTGACTGCAAAGAAGCGCCAATGACATTGGACGTTTTGACTCACTGCTTGCCTGCAGACGTGGAGCGGTCATCGGGAGCGTTCAAGTTCGATGCCCCTGCCGACGGGATCAACATGCCCGAGGCCGCCACCTGGGACTGACCGGTCGTGCTGAACGGACCAGCTCGTAGGCTGGGGTGAACACCGTGAACCCCAGCGACAGCGCCGCGGGCGGCACACGAGCCTACGGAGCAGTTCTGCAAAGCGCTCTGAAAGACGAACGGCCCCGAGGGGCAGTTCTGCCTGGCGCAGCGCTCAAATCTCGACCTTGCTGCCCAGTTCGACGATGCGGTTCGTTGGCAGGTGCAGGAAGTCGGCCGCGGCCGCGGCATTGCGGTGCATGCCGGCGAAGAGCTTCTCGCGCCACAGTGCCATGCCGGAGCCGATCGTGGGGATGACGATGTCGCGGCTCAGGAAGTAGCTGGTCTCCATGTCGTCCAGCTGCACGCCGTGCTTCTTCAGCAGCTCCAGCGCCTCAGGCACGTCGGGCTCGTTCTTGAAGCCGAAGTGCAGCGCCACCTGCCAGCAGCTGTGGCCCAGCGCCTCCACCTCGCAGCGCTTCTCGAAGCCGATCCACGGCACCTCGTGATGCTTGACGGTGACGAAGATGTTCTGCTCGTGCAGCACCTTGTTGTGCTTGAGGTTGTGCAGCAGCGCATTGGGCGTGGAGCCCTTCTCGGCCGACAGGAACACGGCCGTGCCGGGCACACGCGTGGGCGGGTTGATGAAGACGGCCTCTAGGAAAGTCGTCAGCTCGATGGCGTCCTGCCGCAGCTTGTCGGACAGCAGCCTGCGACCCTGCTTCCAGGTCAGCATCAGCGTGAACATGCCGATGCCGATGAGCAGCGGGAACCAGCCGCCGGCGGCGATCTTCAGCAGGTTGGACGCGAGGAAGGTCACGTCGATCAGGAAGAACACGCCGGTGGCCGCTACGCACAGCGCCAGCGGATAGCGCCAGCCGAAGCGGATGACGAAGAAGGTCATCACGGTCGTGATCGTCATGTCGATCGTGACGGCCACGCCGTAGGCGCCAGCCAGCTTGGTGGACGAACCGAAGAACACCACCGCGACGACCACCAGTGCGAACAACGCCCAGTTGATGAAGGGCACGTAGATCTGGCCGATGTCGCGCACGCTGGTGTGCAGGATGCGCAGCCGCGGCAGGATGCCCAGCTGGATGGCCTGCTTGGTGACCGAGAAGGCGGCCGTGATGAGGGCCTGCGACGCGACGATGGCCGCCAGCGTGGCCAGCAGGAACAGCGGGATCTCGGCCCACGACGGCGCGAGCAGGAAGAACGGGTTCTGCACGCCAGAGGGGTCGTCCAGCAGCATGGCGCCCTGGCCGAAATAGTTGATGACCAGCGCCGGCATGACGACGCCGTACCAGGCGATGCGGATGGGCTGCTTGCCGAAATGCCCGAGGTCGGCGTAGAGCGCCTCGCCACCGGTGACGACCAGCACGACGGCGCCGAGCGCGACGAAGGCCACCCAGCGGTACTCCAGGCAGAAGTGGATGGCATAGACCGGGTTGACGGCGGCCAGCACGTGCGGGTTGTCGATCACGTGCGGCAGGCCCAGCAGCGCGAGGGTCACGAACCAAACCAGCATGACCGGCCCGAAGGCCTTGCCGATGCCGCCAGTGCCGAAGCGCTGCACCGAGAACAGGCCGACCATGACGACCAGCGTCAGCGGCAGGATGGCATCGTGGTACTGCGGCTCGTAGACGTCGATGCCCTCGACGGCGCCCAGCACCGTCATCGCCGGCGTGATGACCGCATCGCCGAAGAAGATGGCCGTGCCGAACAGGCCCACGAGCAGCAGGCCGCGGCGCAGCTGCGGCTTGTCGTTCACCGCGTTGGTGGCCAGCGCCAACATCGCGATGAGGCCGCCCTCGCCGTTGTTGTCGGCACGCAGGATCAGCAGCACGTACTTGATCGAGACGACGACCGTCAGCGTCCAGAACAGCAGCGAGAGCACGCCGAGGATGTTGTCCGGCGTCGTGGCGACGTGGCCGCCGTGGAAGACTTCTTTGAGCGCGTACAGCGGACTGGTGCCGATGTCGCCATAGACCACCCCGAGGGCCCCGAGGGTCAGGCCCGCCATTGCCGAAGGGCTGCGGGCCGCGTGGGAAGAACTCACGTCACGAAGGCCACCGGCTTGGGGTGGCGTTTGTTCGAAAGTGGGGATTCTGCGCTCGGTTTTGGAGTTTTGTGCAGTGCAACAAACCCGCAGCGACCTCCTTGACTCCTGACGCCGATCAAGCGTAGCGGGCGGCCCGAGGCCGCCTGCGTCAAGCCGCCTCTTCCGCCTCGGCCTGCGGGTCGGTGGCCTCCAGCTCGTAGCTCGCGGCCAGCATGGCGAGCCGGCCAATGACGCCGTACATGTAGAACCGGTTCGGCGCACTGGCCCCCGGCTTCTCGCCCGGACGCGGCAGGTGCGGCGACTCGGCGAATGCCAGCGGCACGAAGCTCGCACCCGGTGCGTTCAGGTTCTCGTCGATGCCGCGGTTGGCATGCACGCGGTAGAAGCCGCCGACGACATAGCGGTCCATCGTATAGACGACCGGCTCGGCCACCGCCTCATGCACGCGCTCGTGCGTGGGCACACCTTCCTGCACGATGACCTCCTGGCCGAGGTTCTCGGGCAGGCGTTCGGCGAGCGTCTCGATGTCCTTGCCGTCGCGCACCGTCATCACACCGCGGCCATAACTGCCCACATCGCTCTTGATGATGACGAACGGCCGCTCGTTGATGCCGTATTCCTTGTACTTGCGACGCACCTTGGTCAGCTGCGCATCGGCAGCGGTCTGCAGCGCCTCCAGGCCATGCTTGCCCTGCAGGTCCACGCCCTGGAACATCGGCGTGATCAGCCAAGGGTCCATGCCCAGCAGCTTGGCGAAGCGCTTGGCCACTTCGTCGTAGGCGCGGAAGTGCTGGCTCTTGCGCCGCACGCTCCAGCCAGCGTGCAGCGGCGGCAACAGGTATTGCTCATGCAGGCCCATCAGCTGCGGCGGTGTGCCGGCGGCGAGGTCGCAGTTCAGCAGGATGGTGCAGGGATCGAAGCCCTTGATCATCAACCGGCCTCGCTTGCGTACAACAGGTTCGATGACGAGGCTGCCACCGCCAGCCAGAGCCAGCTCTTCGGGCTCGGTCTGGGCCGGGTCCAGCGCGCCCAGTCGCACGTTCAGGCCGGCCTGCGTGAAGATGCGCACGAGGATGGCGAGGTGATCCAGGTAGAAGCTGCAGCGCTTGCCCGGCTCCGGGATCAGCAGCAGGTTGCGCGCCTCGGGGCAGATCTTCTCGATGGCTGCCATGCCGGCCTGCACGGCCTGCGGCAGCATCGGCGCCGTCAGGTGGTTGAAACCTGTCGGGAACAGGTTGGTATCCACCGGCGCCAGCTTGAAGCCGGCGTTGCGCAAGTCCACCGAGGCATAGAAGGTCGGCGTGTGCTCCATCCATTCGAGCCGGAACCAGCGCTCGGTGGCCGGCATCGACTCCAGGATGCGCGCCTCCAACTCGTTGATGGGGCCGTTAAGGGCGGTGATCAGATGGGGAACCATGGCCGAATGATCTCAGACTGGCGAGCCGGGGATGTGAGGGCGCCGCCAGGGATCACAAGCCGCTGCCGCGAGAAGAAGCTAAAAAGCCGCCCCGAGGGCGGCTTCGATCATGAGACGGGCCGGCGTGGCCGGCCCGGCCGGGATCACTTGTGATAGGCCGTCTCGCCGTGCGACGAGATGTCCAGGCCTTCGCGCTCTTCCTCTTCCGTCACGCGCAGGCCGATGGTCAGGTCGACCAGCTTGAAGGCGATGACGGAAACCACGCCCGACCAGACGATCGTCACGCCGACGGCCTTGGCCTGGGTGATGAACTGGCTGGCGATGGAGTAAGCGTCCGGGGCGATCATGGAGGCCGTGACCCAGTCGCCGACGGCGCTCGGGCCACCCAGCGACGGGCTGTTGAACACGCCAGTCAGCAACGCGCCGACGATACCGCCGACACCGTGGACGCCGAAGACGTCCAGCGAGTCGTCCGCACCCAGGATGCGCTTGAGGCCCGACACGCCCCACAGGCAGGCGAAGCCAGCGATGGCGCCGATGACGAGGCCGCCGCCGATGCCGACGTTGCCGGCAGCCGGCGTGATGGCGACGAGACCGGCCACGGCACCCGACGCAGCACCCAGCATGGAGGCCTTGCCCTTCAGCAGCGCTTCACCCACGCACCAGGCCAGCACGGCAGCGGCCGTGGCGGCGAAGGTGTTGATGAAGGCCAGTGCGGCGAAGCCGTTGGCTTCCAGCGCGGAGCCGGCGTTGAAGCCGAACCAGCCCACCCACAGCAGAGAGGCACCGACCATCGTCAGCGTCAGGCTGTGCGGCGTGAACTGCTCCTTGCCGTAGCCGATGCGCTTGCCCACCAGGAACGCACCCACGAGGCCCGCGACCGCTGCGTTGATGTGCACCACAGTGCCGCCGGCGAAGTCCAGCGCGCCCCATTGCCAGATCATGCCGGCCTTGTCGTTCATCGCGTCGACGACGTCCTTGCCGGTGTAGGCATCCGGGCCCATCCAGAACCAGACCATGTGGGCGATCGGCAGGTAGCTGAACGTGAACCAGATGGCGAGGAAGGCGAGGCAGGCGGAGAACTTGATGCGCTCGGCGAAGGCGCCAATGATCAGGCAGGCCGTGATGCCGGCGAAGGTGGCCTGGAACGCGGCGAACACGATCTCCGGAATGACGACGCCCTTCGAGAAGGTCGCGCCATTGGCGAAAGTGCCGGCGACGTTGTCCCAAATGCCCTTCATGAACAGCCGGTCCGTACCACCGATGAACTTGTTGCCCTCGGTGAACGCGAAGCTGTAGCCGTACAGCACCCACAGCACGACGATCAGCGAGAAGCCGACCATGACCTGCATCAGCACCGACAGCATGTTCTTGCTGCGCACCAGACCGCCGTAGAACAGCGCGAGGCCCGGCACGGTCATCATGATGACCAGCAGCGTAGACAGCATCATCCAGGCGGTGTCGCCCTTGTTCGGCACGGGTGCAGGGGCCGAGGCCGCATCGGCCGGAGCCGACGCCGCAGCAGCGGCGGGAGCGGCATCGGCCGCGGATGCAGCAGGGGCCGTGGCGACGGCCGCCGGCGCCGAGGCCGCCGTGTCCTGGGCCCAGGCGGCCGGCGCGAGCAGGCCGGCGGCAAGCGCGAGGCCGGCGAGGAGTTTTTTCATTTGATGGATCTCCAACGGGATAGTGGTGCGACGCTCAGAGCGCGTCATTGCCGGTTTCGCCGGTGCGGATGCGAACGACTTGATCCAGCGGCGACACGAAGATCTTCCCGTCACCGATCTTGCCGGTGCGGGCGGAGGACTCGATGGCCTCGATGACGCGATCGACGACGTCGTCGTTCACTGCCGCCTCGATCTTGACCTTGGGCAGGAAGTCCACGACGTACTCGGCGCCACGGTACAGCTCGGTGTGGCCCTTCTGTCGACCAAAGCCCTTGACCTCGGTGACCGTCAGCCCCTGCACGCCGATGGCGCTCAGGGCCTCACGCACCTCGTCGAGCTTGAAGGGCTTGATGACGGCAGTGATCAGTTTCATGTCCAGCTCCGGTAAATCTTTAGAACGTCTTCTTCAAGCCGACGACGAAGGTCGTCTTGCCCAGGAACTTGGAGCCCACCGCGCTGGTGTAGGCCTCCTTCTTGGCATCGGTGCCGATCACGGCGCCGCTAAGCACCAGGCCCGAGAAGTCCTTGGACAGCGTCAGCGAGTAATCCGTGTACGAGGCGGCGCTGAAGTGGTGAACCGTCTGGTGGCCGACGTGCGGCGCCAGGCTCATGCCGTCGCCGAGGTCGAACGTGCCCGTCACGTCGAAATAACCCGAGCCCTTGCTGTCCGCGAAGCCGAACAGGTTGGTCGTGCTGTGCGAGTACTTGGCCGTCACGGGACCGAAGGTCAGCGCGCCGTACAGCTCCAGCGTGTTGGCGCTGGGGTTGAGCTTGTTGCTGGCGTAGTAGTACTGCAGCACGCCCACGTCCAGCGTCAGGCCCGAGGCGACCTCGGTCTTGTAGCCGCCGTACAGGTCGACTTCGACGTTGGCGTCGCCACCCGCGTCCTTGATCCACTTGATCGTCGAAGCCCAGGTGCCGATGTAGAAGCCGTTCGGGGCTGCGTAGTCGATGCCGCCTTGCAGGGCAGGCTTCAGGCGCGTCTGGGAAATGCCGCGATAGCGGTACTCCGTCACACCGCCGATGTTGAACGACAACGGATCGGCAGGCGCTGGCTCGTCAGCGAAGGCCGGCAGCGTGGCCGCGGTCAGCGCGAGAGCGAGCAGCGAGGGGGACAATTTCATGACGGAGCTCCTGTGCGTAGTTAGAGGGGTATGGACAGCCGTTCTTTGCAGCTTCCGTGCCAACGGTCACACCCCCGGGGTCTGCACAAATGTGGACCAGCCGCACGCAGCACCCCTGCGGATGCACCAATTTGAAACAATCACGGCGCGGACAGCACCTTGTTTGTGCGCACGGCAGGAATAGCACCGAGCAGCAGGCGCCAAACCGGCGGCTAGACTGCGCTGCCGCCGCCCGCACTGAGCCCTTCGCACCCCACGATGAGCCTCGCCTCCGTCCAAAGCCGCGCCCTCGACGGCCTGGTCGCCGCACCGGTCACGGTGGAAGTGCACCTCGCCAATGGGCTGTCCAGCTTCACCGCCGTGCGGCTCGCGGACACCGAGGCCAAGGAAGCCTGCGAGCGCCTGCGCGCCGCGCTGGCCGACAGTGGGCTCAGGCTCCCTGCCAATGGTGCTTCACAGTCGACCTCGCACCGGCCAACCTGCCCAAGGAGGGTGGCCTTTGGCGCGGTTCAGCGCGAACTGCTGCTGCCCAAGGCCAGCGCCGCCAGGCGGCCCTCGTCGACGGGCTGGACGGTGCGACAGGCGCGTCAACTTCCCGACGTCGCCGCCGCGCTGCAGCCGGAGGGCGAGGCGCGACCCTGCGCCGCGGCACTGTCACTGGACATGCCACACGGCCTGCCGGACCTAGCCGACATCAAGGGCCAGGCGGGTGGCGCCCAGCCCGGCTGACGGAGATGCCATGACCATCGATCCTGCCCACGTCATTGCCGACGAAGCCGCGCTGCGCGGCCTGTTCGAGGCGCCTCATGCGCTTGCGGTGCAGAAGTGCCAGGACCACCTCGGTCGGCATGCACAGGATTTCATCCGGCGCTCGCCATTCGTGTGCGTCGGCACGCAGAACCATGAGGGCCGGGCGGACGTCAGCCCGCGCGGTGACCCGGCCGGTTTCGTGAAGGTGCTCGACGAGCGGACGCTCGCCATCCCGGACCGCCCGGGCAACAACCGCCTCGACAGCCTCGTCAACCTGCTGGGCAATCCAGCCATCGGCCTGCTATTCCTGATCCCGGGGTTCGACGAGACGCTGCGCGTCAATGGCCGCGCCACGCTGACGACCGAACCGGCGCTGCTGCAAAGCCTGGCCGTTCAGAGCCGCACACCCAAGCTGGCCATCATCGTCAAGGTGAGCGAGGTGTTCCTGCATTGCGCCAAGGCCTTGCGGCGCTCGCAACTTTGGCACGCGGACCACCGTCAGCCGCGCGCGGCGATGCCGTCACTCGTCAAGATGATCCTGGACGACACCACGGGTGCACCGGACGCGCAAGAGATGCAACGGCTCGACGACGCGCTCGAGGACGCCTACCGCAAGACGCTTTACTGAACGGGCGGCACGGCCGCCGCACGCAGGCGCTCGTTCAGGGGCGCGAGAAGCCGTTCTCGGTCAGCCGTACTTCGTCGCCGACCTGCACGCCCGGGTCGTTGCTGCGCTCGAAGCGGCGCAGGCGGCCGTCGCGCTCGCGCACCTGCACGACCCAGACGGTGTAGCTCTTCTGGTTCTTCTCGATCTCGTTGCCCGCGTAGCCGCCCGCGACGGCGCCGCCCACGGTCGCCAGCTTGCGGCCATTGCCGCCGCCCACCATGTTGCCCAGCAGACCGCCGACGACGGCACCGCCCACCGCGCCGACGCCGCTGGCCTTGCCGTGGCGCGTCTCGGTGTGCACGTCGGTCACGCGGCCGCAGCTCTCGCACAGCGCAGGCTGGGCCGGCGGCTCCGCCGGCGTGCGCTGCACCTCGCGCGGCGACTCGGCAGCTGCCACCCGCTCAGGCGTCGCCTGCTGCCGCAGCGGCGCGGGGCTGGGCGACGTAGTCATGCCGGGCTCTGCGGCGGCTGCCTGCTCGGCGGGCGGGGTGCTGCTGAAGCCTTGCGAACGCCCGACTGCGTAGGCCCCGCCGAGCAGAGCCAGCACGACGGCGACGCCGGCGACGATCTGGGTGGACTTGACGTTGGGGGTCGACATGGAGGGCCTCCGGGAACCGGGTAGTGAATATGGCAAGCAGCATGCCCGCCCTCCCCGCCTCGCGTTGTAGGACAGCGCCTCGCAGCGCCCGCGAGGAGGTAAGCAGATGCTGCGGGTGTTTCAGCCGAGCAGCGGTGCGAGCGCGCGCCGCGCATCGGCGTCGCTGAGGCCGACGCGCGCGGCCCAGTCGGCAAGCTGGTCGTCGCCGATGCGGCCGACGTTGAAGTAAGCAGCGTCGGGGTGCGCCAGGTAGAAGCCGCTGACACTGGCCGCCGGCGTCATGGCCATGCTGTCGGTCAGGCCCATGCCGATCTCGTCGGGCGCGAGCACGCGGAAAAGATCGGCCTTGGCGAGGTGGTCCGGGCAGGCGGGGTAACCCGGCGCGGGGCGGATGCCGCGGTACTTCTCGGCGATCAGCTCGTCGTTGCTCAGCGACTCCTCCGCCGCATAGCCCCAGAACTCGCGGCGCACGCGTTCGTGCAGCCACTCGGCGGCAGCCTCGGCGAGGCGGTCCGCCAGCGCCTTCAGCATGATGGCTGAGTAGTCGTCGTGCTCGGCGAGGAACTGCGCTTCCTTCTTGTCCACGCCCAGGCCCGCCGTCACGGCGAACAGGCCGACGTGGTCGCCCTCTTCGGCGACGAAGTCGGCCAAGCAGCGGTTCGGGCGCTTCACGCCGTCGACGACCGGCCGCTCGCTCTGCATGCGCAGGCCGTGCCATGTCATCGGCGGCTCGCTCCGGATGGCGATGTCATCGTCGTTGACACGCGCGGCCGGGTACAGGCCGAACACCGCATGCGCCTGGAGCCAGCGGCCGTCGATGATCTTCTTCAGCATCGCTTGTGCGTCGGCGAAGACCTTGCGCGCCTCGCTGCCGACGATCTCATCGTCGAGGATGGCCGGGTACGGGCCGGCCAGGTCCCAGGTCTGGAAGAACGGACCCCAGTCGATGTAGCGGGCCAGCTCGGCGAGGTCCAGGTTCTTCAGCACGCGGCGGCCGGTGAACTTCGGTGCCGGCGCGACGCGGGCTAGGTCCAGCGGCGCCGCGTTGGCGCGCGCCTGCGCCAGCGTCACCAGCGGCGTCTGCTTCTTGTTGGCGTGCAACTGGCGGGTCTTCTCGATGTCGGCCTTCAGCTCGGCGATGTAGGCGGCAGCACGCTCGTCACTCAGCAGCTCGGAGCACACGCCCACTGCCCGCGATGCGTCGGGCACGTAGACCACCGGCCCCTCGTAATGGGGCGAGATCTTGACGGCAGTGTGCACGCGGCTGGTCGTGGCGCCACCGATAAGTAGCGGCATCTGGCGCGATGCGAAGTAGTCGTCACGCTGCATCTCGGCGGCCACGTGCTGCATCTCTTCGAGGCTGGGCGTGATGAGACCCGACAGGCCGATGATGTCCGCGCCCTCCTCTTTCGCCTTACGCAGGATGTCCTGGGCCGGAACCATGACGCCCATGTTGACGACTTCGTAGTTGTTGCACTGCAGGACCACCGTGACGATGTTCTTGCCGATGTCGTGCACGTCGCCCTTCACGGTAGCGATGACGATCTTGCCCTTGGGCTTCACGTCGCCGCCGGCGGCCTCCAGCTGGCGCTTCTCTTCCTCGATGTAGGGCACCAAGTGGGCCACTGCGCTCTTCATGACGCGAGCGCTCTTGACGACTTGCGGCAGGAACATCTTGCCCTGGCCGAACAGGTCACCGACGACGTTCATGCCGGCCATCAGCGGCCCCTCGATGACGTGCAGCGGCCGGCCTCCCTTGGCGGCGATCGCCTGCCAGGCCTCTTCGGTGTCATCGACGATGAAGTCGGTGATGCCATGCACCAGCGCGTGACTCAGCCGCGCGTTGACGTCGCCAGCCCGCCAGGCCAGGCGCGCCGAGTCGTCCTTGCCAGCGCTCTTGGCACGGTCGGCGATCTCGATGAGGCGTTCGCCGGCGTCGGGCCGGCGGTTCAAAACCACGTCCTCGACGCGTTCGCGCAGCTCGGCGTCGAGGTCGTCATAGACGCCCACCATGCCCGCGTTGACGATGCCCATGTCCATGCCCGCCTGAATGGCGTGGTACAGGAATACCGTGTGGATGGCCTCGCGCACCGGCTCGTTGCCGCGGAAGCTGAAGCTCACGTTGGACACGCCGCCCGACACCTTGGCGCCGGGGAGATTCGCCTTGATCCAGCGCGTGGCGTCAATGAAGTCCACCGCGTAGTTGTCGTGCTCCTCGATGCCCGTCGCGATCGCGAAGATGTTGGGGTCGAAGATGATGTCCTCTGGCGGGAAGTCCACCTCGTCGACGAGGATGCGGTAGGCCCGCGCGCAGATCTCGGTCTTGCGCGCGAAGGTGTCGGCCTGGCCGTGTTCGTCGAAAGCCATGACGACAGCCGCAGCGCCGTAGCGCTTGACAAGCCGGGCCTGGCGCTTGAACTCGGTTTCGCCCTCCTTCAGCGAAATGGAGTTGACGATGCCCTTGCCCTGGATGCACTTCAGCCCGGCCTCGATGACGGCCCACTTGGACGAGTCGATCATGATCGGCACGCGCGCGATCTCGGGCTCGCCGGCGATCAGGTTCAGGAAGCGCACCATGGCCGCCTGGCTGTCGAGCATGGCCTCGTCCATGTTGATGTCGATGACCTGGGCGCCGTTCTCGACCTGCTGGCGCGCCACGGCCAGAGCCTCCTCGAACTGGCCGGCCAGGATCATCCGAGCGAAGGCTTTCGACCCGGTGACGTTGGTGCGCTCGCCGATGTTGACGAACAGCGTGCCGGCGCCGATGGCGACGGGCTCGAGGCCGGAGAGCTTGAGGGGAGGCGGCGAGAGGGTCATCGATGGCGGCTCGGGCTGAGGATCGATGAGCGCCGTTTGGAACGATCCGAGCCTGGGGGAATGAAGCAGGCATCAGCCCTCGCAGCGCTCCTCGGATGAGGCGGGAATTCTACGCAGCCGGCCCTTCGCCGACGCTCAAGAACGGGTTGCCGGTGCCGAAGGCGTTACAGAATCGACGATCGATGGCCTCCGACCTGATCCCCCTGCCGGCACGCACGCTGCGTGTGGGCATGACACTCCCGTATGACCTGTTCGACGCCGGCGGCCAGCTGCTGTTCGCGCGGGGGCAGGTGTTGCGCGACTCGCCGCTGGTGCGCGGCCTCGTCGAAGGCGGCGCCTGGGTGCAGTCCGACGCCACGATGGAATACCAGCGCGCGCTGGCCCACCGGCTCGATACCCTCGTTATGCAGGACGTGCCGCTGGCCGACATCGCCAAGGCAGACGGCAGCTTCCGGCTCGAACAGCAGGCACCCGCCAAGCCAGAACTCGGCCCGCGGGAAGCCTGGTCTGACCTGCTGCTGCATGTGCGCAGCCTGTTGCGCGAGGCCGAGCCGCACGACTTCGCCGGCCGGCTGGCGCAGTTGCGCGACACGGCGCTCAAGCGGCTGAATGCCCAGCCCGACGCCACGCTGATGCTGCTGATCTTCGAGAGCAGCCAGGCGTTTGAAGACTACAGCGCCCGGCATGGGCTGCTGGCGCTGTTGCTGTGCGACCTCGTCGCCCGCCAACTGAGCCTGGCACCGGAACTGCGCGAGGCGCTGCAGGGCGCCGCGCTGACGATGAACTACGGCGCCGGCGACACGCAGGACCGTCTCGCCGCACAGGCCGGACCGGCCACGCAGGCGCAGCGGCAGTCGCTGTCTCTCCACGGCGAACAGGCCGCAGGGCGGCTGGCGAGCGCGGGCATCACGAACGAAGCCTGGCTGACGGCCGTGCGTCTGCACCACGAGGCCGGCCCCGGTCCGCTGGCGCCGCGCGGGCCGGGAGAGATGCTGGCCCGGCTGCTGCAGCGCATCGACCTGTTCGGCGCCCGGCTGTCGCCCCGCCGCAGCCGCAAGGCGATGAGCGGTGCGGCAGCGGCGCGCGCCGTCTTCCTGGACGAACTGGGGCAGCCCGACGAAGCCGGCGCCGCCCTCATCAAGACCGTGGGCCTGTACCCACCGGGCAGCATCGTGCGGCTGGCCAACGGCGAAGTTGGCATCGTCTTCAAGCGCGGCTACAGCGCCAACGAGCCCCTGGTGGCGGCGCTGCTGGGCAAGAGCGGCAGCCCGCTGAGCAACCCGGTCCCGCGCGACACGCGGCTGGCGGCGCAGGCCATCACAGCCAGCCTAGCGCCGGCCGAGCTGAAGCTGCGCGTGAACCTCGACGCCTTGCTGCGGCTCTGACCACGAAGTGCGACCACGACGGCGGCCCGAGGCCGCCGTCGTCGTTTTCGCCTTGCATTCGCCCAACTGTGCACATACTATATACACACAATGCACAGTGGAATCCTGATTTCCCAGGCCGATGCGCGGCCGATGTACCTGCAGATCGTCGAGCAGGTGCGACGGCGCGTCGCCTCGGGGGATTGGCCGCCGGGGAAAGAGATGCCATCCATCCGCGCACTCGCGGCTGACCTGAGGGTCAGCGTCATTACCGTCAAGCGCGCCTATCTCGACCTCGAGACGGAAGGCGTCATCGTGACCCGCCACGGCAAGGGCTCCTTCGTGGCCGACGCGCAGGACCTCGCGCAAGCGGCCCAGCGCGCTGAGCTCGACGGCCACCTTGAAGCCGCCGCCCGCATCGCGCGCACACTTGGCATGGCGGATGACGCTCTCGTCGACCGCCTGCGCGGGGTGCTGCCCCCCAAGGAGGCAGCAGAGTGAACGCCCCCCCCGTCATCGACATGCGCGGCGTGCGCAAGGCCTTCCCGTTTTTCACGCTGGAGGCGGTGTCGCTGGCGCTGGAGCCCGGCCAGATCATGGGCCTCGTCGGCCCCAATGGCGCGGGCAAGAGCACCACCATCAAGCTGCTGATGGGGCTGCTGTCGCCCGACGCGGGCGAAATCCGCCTGCTGGGCCACGCCATGCCGGCCGACCAGGCGGCCGCCAAGGCCGGCGTGGGCTACGTCAGCGACGACATGCGGCTGTTCCAGCACGCCACGCTGCAGTGGCACATGGACTTCATTGCCGCCATCTACCCCGGCTGGGACGCCGGCTATGCGGCCACGCTGCTCAGGCGCTTCGGCCTGCGCGCCGCGCAGCCGGTGAAAAGCCTGTCCAGCGGCGAGCATGCCAAGGCGCTGCTGCTGCTGGCGCTCGCCCGCCGTCCGCGCCTGCTGGTGCTGGACGAACCGACCGCGAGCCTGGACCCGGTGGCGCGCCACGAGCTGCTGGCCGAGGTGATGGACGTGCTGCGCGACGACCGCCGGTCCATCCTTTTCTCCTCCCACAACACCGTGGACGTGGAGCGCATCTCCGACCGCATCACCTTCATCGACCGCGGGCGCGTCGTCGCCGCGAGCGACAAGGAGGACTTTCTCGACCGCTGGCGCCGCCTGCAGCTGCGCCTGGACGGGCCGCTGCCTGCGCTGCCCGAGATCGTCGCCTGCGACCGAGACGGCGCGCTCGCCACCGTCACCGTGGACGACTTTTCCGACGACCTGCTCGCCCGGCTCGGCGCTTCGGTGCAGGCCGTGCAGCGCATGAGCCTGGAGGAAATCTTCGTCGCCACCGTCATGCACAGCAGACAAGCCCGGGAGGCCAGCGGCTCATGAACCTGCTCACGCGCAAGCTCGTCGCCAAGGAGCTCCACTTGCATCGCTGGCTGATCGCCGGCACCGTCGCGGCCGGCATCGCCGGCGTGTTGATGTCCGCCGGAGGCGAGCTGGGGTTCAACGTGGGCTTCCTCGTCTGGCTGACGGCCATCATCGCGCTGGGAGTGTTGATCGCCATCTTCGGCGTCGCGGGCGAGCGCAAAGAGCGGGCCCTGCCATTCGTGCTGAGCCTGCCGCTGGACCCGGCCACTTATGTGCGCGCCAAGCTGCTGGGGCTGCTGCTGTGCTTCCTGCTCGCCTGGGCGCCGCTGTGCGCGGCCGCAGTGGCGCTGGTGGTCGCGATGCCGGGCATCGCGGACGGACTGCTGCCGTTTGCCGTGTTGCTGTGCGGCTACCTGCTGCTGAACTTCTCGCTGGTGCTGAGCGGCGCGCTGCACATCCGCTCCGAAGGCGGCATGGTCGCCGTCGTCGTGCTGACGAACATGTCCGTCTCGCTCTTCATGATGGGCATCGGACGCATCCCCGAAGTCGGCCGGTACATGGCCGGCCCCGTCCCCGTCTGGAACGCCATGTTCTGGGAGCTGCTCGGCGCCGAGCTGGTCCTGACGCTGGGCGTCCTGTCCCTGCCCCTGTTCATCGCCGCCCGAAGGCGCGACTTCCTCTAAGGAACTTCCATGAACACCCAACCCAACGGCGAGAGGCTGCATGCCCTCGACGCAGTGCGGAGCTTTGCCCTTTTGCTGGGCGTGGCCTTCCACGCGACGCTGTCCTTCATCCCCGGACTGCCGCCCGGCCTATGGGCCATGACCGACAACTCGCCCAGCGCCTTGCTCGGCGATGCGAGCTTTGTCATGCACAGCTTCCGCATGACGCTGTTCTTCTTCATCGCCGGCTTCTTCGGCCGGCTGCTGCACCAGCGCCTCGGTACGCGGGGCTTCTTGGCCAACCGCGCCCAGCGCATCGCCGTGCCGCTGGTCGTCGGCTGGCTCGTGCTGTTCCCGGCCATCGCCTTCGTGTGGGGCCTGGGGATGAACAAGGTCTTCCACGGCGCACCGCCAGCGATGCCCGAGATGCCCCAGGCGTTCGGCGCGCTGCCGCTGATGCATCTGTGGTTCCTGTACCAGTTGCTGTGGCTGTACGCCGCGGTGCTGCTGGGCCGCGGTGTCATGGCACGGCTGGACCGCGGCGAAGCCCTGCGCGGCCGCGTCGACCGCGGAGTGGCGGCCGCCCTGCGCTGGCCGGCCGCCGCGTCGATGCTGGGCCTGCCGCTGGCGCTGCTGCTGGTGTCGCTGCCGGGCTGGTTCCCGTGGATGGGGATCCCGACGCCCGATCACTCCCTCGTACCGGAGCTGCCGGCCACGCTGGCCTACGGCACGGCCTTCTCGTTCGGCTGGCTCGTTCACCGGGCGCCAGGGGCGCTGTCGGCGCTACGCGCGCGGTGGCTGCCGCACCTTGTGCTGGCCATCGCGTCGTCCGCCGTCTGCCTGTACGTGATGAAGACCCAGCCACCGGTCGGCATGGCCCAGCAGCCCCTGCTCGTCTTCGCGCTGGCCTTCGTCGCCTCGGCCTGGTCATGGAGCTTCGCGGTCACCGGCGTGGCGCTGCGCTTCCTGTCCGGCCACCGCCCGGCCGTGCGCTACGTGGCGGATGCGTCGTACTGGATCTACCTCGTGCACCTGCCCGTCGTGGCGGCGCTGCAGGTGTGGGTCGGCGACTGGCCGCTGCACTGGGCCGTCAAGTACCCGCTCGTCATGCTCGCGAGCCTGGCCCTGCTGCTGCTGAGCTATCACGCGCTGGTGCGCAGCACGCTCATCGGCCAGGTGCTCAACGGCAGGCGTCATCCGCGCCAGGCCGTGGCGCCGTCACCCGTGGCGGCGCCGACGGGCGACGTCGTCGCATCGCTGCAGGGCGTGTCCAAGCGCTACGGCAAGCTCGATGCGCTCAGCCGCGTCGACCTGGAGCTGCATCGCGGCGAACTGCTCGCGCTGCTGGGTCCGAACGGCGCGGGCAAGTCCACCGCCATCTCGCTGTGGCTGGGCCTGAACGATGCCGACACCGGCGTGGTGCGGCTGCTTGGCGGCGAACCCCAGTCGCTGGAACACCGCTTGGGGCTGGGCGTGATGATGCAGGACGTCGAGCTGCCCAAGGACCTGAAGGTGCATGAGCTCGTCGCCCTGTCGTGCAGCTACTACCCGGCGCCGCTGACCGTGAGGCAGGCGCTGGAGCAGGCCGGCATCGTGGACCTGGCTCACCGCCCCTACGGCAAGCTCTCCGGCGGCCAGAAGCGGCAGGTGCAGTTCGCGCTCGCCATCTGCGGCCGACCCCAAGTGCTGTTCCTGGACGAGCCCACCGTGGGTCTCGACGTGAAGGCCCGTGAGGCGATGTGGGCCAATATCCGCGGCCTGCTGCGCGAAGGCTGCTCGGTGCTGCTGACGACGCACTACCTTGAGGAAGCCGAGGCGCTGGCCACCCGCGTGGCGGTGCTGGCGCACGGCCGGGTGGTGGCCTCGGGCAGCGTGGACGAGATGCGGGCGCAGGTGTCGCGCCGCCACATCCGCTGCGCGACGACGTTGCCCACCGCCGAGCTGCGCCGCTGGCCTGGCGTCGTGGACGTCAGCGGCGACGCGATGCAGCTAGCCATCGTCGCCACCGATGCCGAGGGCGTCGTGCGCCGGCTGCTCGCGGCCGACCCGCTGCTGACCCGCCTGGAAGTGAAGCAGGCCGGGCTCAACGAGGCGTTCAATGAACTGACCCAGGAGGCCGCATGAGTACCACCTTCGCCCCCACCGCTGCGGCCGTCGCGCTGCTCCACCACCCCTCGCCCTACTCCGTGGAAATGCGACTGGAACTCGTGCGCCTGCTGCGCGCGCCAGCCTTCGCGCTGCCGATGTTCCTGCTGCCGTTGGGCCTGTACCTGCTGTTCGCGTTCGCCGTCGCCGGCGACATGACGGCCAAGGACCCGGACGCAGCCCGCTTCATGTTCGGCGGCTTCTCGCTGATGGCCGTGACGATGGCGGCCGTGTTCGCCACGTGCCCATCGCTGGCGCAGGAGCGCGAGCAGGGGCTGCTGACGCTCAAGCGCGCCCAGCCCGCGCCGCCCGGCGCATGGGTGTTGGCCAAGGTCACGGCGGGCGCCGCCTGCGGCACGCTGGCCTACCTGCCCCTCCTCGTGGCCACGGCGATCAGCGGGCGCACGGGCCTCAGCGCCGGGCAGCTCGCCGCAATGAGCGCCATGCTGGCCGTCGGCACGCTGCCGTTCTGCGCGCTGGGTCTGATGGTGGGCTCGCTCACCAGCGGCGCCGCTGCACCCGGCTTCGCCAACCTCATCTACCTGCCGGGCATGTACCTGTCGGGCATCTTCTTCCCGCTGCCGGCGTCGCTGCACTTCCAGGCGCCGTTCTGGCCACAGTTCCACCTGAGCCAGCTCGTGTTCGCTGCGGGCGGGGTCGAGAAGTTCCGCTTCATCCCGCCCGCGATGGCGCTGGCCGGACTACTGGGGTTCACGGTGCTGTGCTGCGGCGTGGCGATGTACCGGCTCAAGCGTCGGGGGTGATTGGGCTCGCTGCCCGCGTACCGGCTTTCAATCCGGCATCCGGCTGATCTGCACGCTGACGATCTTCCATGCGCCGCCTTGCTTCACGTAGACGTCGATGTAGCGGTAGTGCGTCTTGAACGGCTGGCCCCGGTAGCGGCCGGTCATGCGGGTGCGGCCGCTGAGCAGCGCGGTATCGCCGTAGACGCGCACGTCGAACTCCTCGACGGTGTACGGGTCCAGATGCAGGTCGGGCGACACCAGGCCGTCAACGAAGCTGGCCTTGGTCTCGACGTCGCCGCGGCCATCGATCTGGCGGAAGTCGTCGGCCATGTTGGCCTCGATGGCGGCACGGTCCTTGGCGAGGATGGCGCGGTCCCACGCATCAGCCTGGGCCTTCAGGTGCGCCACGATTTCGTCGGGCGGCGCGCCACTCACGGCGGCCGGCAGTGCCGACAGCGCGAGCAGCGCGGCGCGGCGTGTCGTCATGGCTGCAGGCTGCGCCAGATCAGTTCCGTCAGCAGCAGTCGTGCACGCTCGAAGTCGGCCTCGTCCAGCGCCGGCTTACCCATGTAGAGCGCGAACTGCGGGCCCAGGTCGGCATAGGCCTGCGTGGACGACCAGATCAGGAACATCAAGTGCGTGAAGTCGATGCGGCGCACGCGGCCTTCGTCTGCCCAGCGCTCGAAGCGCGCCACGTCGGCGTGCAGCAGCGGCATGACCTGGGCCTTCAGTACGTCCTGGTAGCGCGGCGCGCCGGCCATGATCTCGCGAGTGAAGACGGCGTTGCCGGTGGCGCGCTCGCGGCTGAAGCGCAGCTTCACCGCCACATAGCTCTGGATGGCGGCTTCTGGCTCGTCGGCCTGCGTGATGGCCGTCATGCTGGCCATCCACTCACCCATGACGCTGTCGAGTACGGCGCGGTAGAGGTCTTCCTTGCTGGGCCAGTGATACAGCAGGTTCTGGCGCGAAAGGTCCAGCGCCGCAGCGATGCTGTCCAGGCTGACACCCTCGAAGCCGTACCGGGCGAATTGCCGTTCGGCCTCAACCAGGATGGTTTCTTGCTTGCGAAGGGTGGCGGCGCGGGGGGTGCGGGCGACGGGAGCGTTAACAGTCATGCACCGATTCTGACGGCACACGCACCATGCGAGCGCTGCGGGTTTTTACGTCTAGGTCAATTTCTACTACCTAGTAATGTTTGGCTATTGTTCAGAGGGAGAAGCCCGTGGACCTTGCCGACCTGAAGCCCGGCCGTCTGGAGCCCGCCGACTACGCGCGGAACTTCGCGGACGCCCACCCACCGCTGACGCGGGCCCAGGCGCTGATCGAGGCCGAGCGCTGCTATGGCTGCTTCGCGGCCCCGTGCCAGACGGCCTGCCCGACCAGCATCGACATCCCCAGCTTCATCCAGCGCATCGCCCAGGACAACCTGCGCGGCGCTGCCGAGGCCATCCTGACAGCCAACCCGCTGGGCGGCCTGTGCGCGCGTGTCTGCCCGACCGAGGTGTTGTGCGAGCAGGCCTGCGTGCGCAACACGCACGAGGACAAGGCGGTGGCCATCGGTCAGCTGCAGCGTCATGCCGTCGACGACCATCTCGACCGGCCCGGCCGGCCGTTGTTCCGGCGCGGCATGCCGACCGGACGTCGCATCGCCGTCGTCGGCGCCGGCCCGGCCGGGCTGGCCGCGGCGCACGGGCTGGCCTGGCGCGGGCATGACGTGGTGCTGTACGACGCCGCGCCCAAGCTCGGCGGCCTCAACGAATACGGCCTGGCCACCTACAAGGTCGCCGGAGGCTTTGCGCAGCGCGAGATCGACTGGTTGCTGAGCATCGGCGGCATCACGCCGCGGCTGAACTGCCGGCTGGGGCAGGACATCACCCTGGACGGCCTGCTGACGGAGTTCGACGCCGTCTTCCTGGGTCTCGGCTTGCAAGGCGTGAATGCGCTGGGCATCGCCGAGCCCGAGCTGCCGGGGCATTCCTCATCAGTGAGAGATGCGGTGGACTTCATCGCGGAGCTGCGCCAGAGCGACCCGGCGCAGGTGACCGTGGGCCGACGCGTCGTCGTCATCGGCGGCGGCATGACGGCGGTGGACGCCGCCGTGCAGAGCAAGCTGCTGGGCGCGGACGTCGTGACGATGGCCTACCGCCGGGGGCCCGAGTCGCTGTCGGCATCGCTCCACGAGCAACACTGGGCCCAGACGCACGGCGTGAGCATCCGCTGCTGGGCCCGGCCCGTGGCCATCACCGCGGCAGGCGTGCAGATGGCGGCCACGCGGCTGCAGGATGGCCGGCTCGTCGACACGGGCGAGACCTACTTCCTTGAAGCGGACATGGTGCTGCGGGCCATCGGCCAGACCTTCGACGAGGCACCCGCGGGCGGCCTGGAACTCGTCGGCGGTCGCATCCGCACGGACGACGATGGCCGCACCAGCCGGCCGAGAGTCTGGGCCGGGGGCGACTGTCGAGCTGGCGGGCGCGACCTGACCGTGGAAGCCGTGGAGCACGGCAAGCGCGCCGCCGCCAGCATCGACCGCGAGCTGGGCCTGATGGCCATCCGCCACCCCGACACGGAGGCCGCCCATGGCTGACCTGAGCACCAATTTCCTCGGCATCCAAAGCCCCAACCCATTCTGGCTGGCCTCTGCGCCGCCCACCGACAAAGAGGTCAACGTGCGCCGCGCGTTCGAGGCCGGCTGGGGCGGCGTCGTCTGGAAGACGCTGGGCGAGGACCCACCGGTCGTCAACGTCAACGGGCCGCGCTACGGCGCGCTGTGGGGGCCGGACCGCCGCGTCATCGGCTTCAACAACATCGAACTCATCACCGACCGGCCGCTGCAGGTCAACCTCGACGAGATCGCCCGCGTGAAGCGCGACTTCCCTGACCGCGCTGTGGTCGTCTCGCTGATGGTGCCGGTCAACGAGCTGGCCTGGCGCAACATGCTGACCCGCGTGGAAGACACCGGCGCCGACGGCGTGGAGTTGAACTTCGGCTGCCCGCACGGCATGAGCGAGCGCGGCATGGGCTCGGCCGTGGGCCAGGTCCCGGAGTACATCCAGCAGGTCACCGAGTGGTGCAAGACGCACACGCGGCTGCCCGTCATCGTCAAGCTGACACCCAACATCACCGACGTGCGCTTTCCGGCCCGCGCCGCCAGGGCCGGCGGCGCCGACGGCATCAGCCTCATCAACACCATCAACTCCGTCATAGGCGTGGACCTGGACCGGATGACGATGAGCCCTGCCACCGACGGCTGGGGCTCGCACGGCGGCTACTGCGGCCCGGCGGTGAAGCCCATCGCACTGAACATGGTGGCCGAGATCGCTCGCGATCCCGACACGGCCGGCGTGCCGCTGTCGGGCATCGGCGGCATCACCACCTGGCGCGACGCGGCCGAGTTCATCGCCATGGGCTGCGGCACGGTGCAGGTGTGCACCGCGGCAATGGTCTACGGCTTCAAGATCGTGCAGGACCTGTGCTCGGGGCTGGGCAACTTCATGGACGACAAGGGCTACCGCACGCTGGACGACTTCCGCGGCCGCGCGGTGCCGACGGTGAAGAACTGGAACCAGCTCAATCTGAACCATGTCGAAAAGGCGGTGATCCACCAGGACACCTGCATCCAGTGCGGGCGCTGCCACGTGGTCTGCGAAGACACGTCGCACCAGGCCATCTGGGCAACGAAGGACGGCAAGCGGCATTTCGAGGTCAACGATGCCGAATGCGTCGGCTGCAACTTGTGCGTGTCGATCTGCCCCGTCCCTGGCACCATCACGATGCGTGCGCTGCAGCCGGGCGAAACGGATGCACGCACCGGCCGCGTTGTCGACGGCTCGTACGCGAACTGGACGACACACCCCAACAACCCCATGCGCAGCGGCTGCGCATGAAGGAGACATTCCCATGAGCCACTACGAAGTGGGCCACTGGATCGCCGGCGCGATCCACCGCGGCAGCGGCGAGCGCCGCCAGGACATCTACAACCCCGCCACCGGCCAGGTGCAAGGCCAGCTGCTGCTGGGCAGCGCCGCCGATCTGGACGCCGCGGTCACCTCTGCCACACAGGCCGTGAAGGCCTGGAGCCAGACGCCGCCGCTGGCCCGCGCCCGCGTGCTGTTCAAGTTCCTGGCTCTGCTGCAGGAGCGCCGCGAGCTGCTGGCCGAGGCCATCGTGCGTGAGCACGGCAAGACGCTGCCCGACGCGGTGGGCGAGGTCGCGCGCGGGATCGAGGTCGTCGAGTTCGCCACCGCGATGCCGCAGTTGTTGAAGGGCGAGTACACCGAGCAGATCGCCCGCGGCATGGACGCCTGGAACCTGCGCCAGCCGCTGGGCGTGGTGGCCGGCATCACGCCGTTCAACTTCCCCGCCATGGTGCCGATGTGGATGTACCCAATTGCTCTCGGCTGCGGCAACGCCTTCATCCTCAAGCCCAGCGAGCGCGACCCGAGCGCCAGCCTGCTGATGGCGCGCTGGCTGCAGGAAGCCGGACTGCCGGACGGCCTGTTCAGCGTCGTGCAGGGTGACAAGGATCTCGTCGACGCCATCCTGGCCCATCCCGGCATCGCAGCGGTCAGCTTCGTTGGCAGCACGCCGGTGGCCGAGCACATCTACCAGGTGGGCACAGCGCACGGCAAGCGTGTGCAGGCGCTGGGCGGCGCGAAGAACCACATGGTCGTCATGCCCGACGCTGACCTCGACGGCGCCGTGGACGCGCTGATGGGCGCGGCCTATGGCTCGGCCGGCGAGCGCTGCATGGCGATCTCAGTCGCCGTGGCGGTGGGCGATGTGGGTGACAAGCTGGTGGCCGCGCTGGCGCCCAAGGTCAAGGCGCTGAAGATCGGCGAAGGCCATCAAGAAGGCGCCGAGATGGGCCCGCTGATCACGCGCGCATCGCAGCAGCGCGTGGAGCGGCTGATCGGCGAAGGCATCGAAGCCGGCGCGCAGGCCGTTGTCGACGGCCGCGGCCTGCGTGTGCCGGGGCATGAGGACGGCTTCTTCGTCGGCGGCACCATCCTCGACGGCGTGTCCGCCGGGATGAGCTGTTATCAAGAAGAGATCTTCGGCCCGGTGCTGTGCATCGTCCGCGTGCCTGACCTGGCCGCCGCGCTGTCCCTCATCGAAGCCAACGAGTACGCCAACGGCGTGGCCATCTTCACGCGCGACGGCCACGTGGCGCGCGAGTTCGTGCACCACATCCAGGTCGGCATGGTGGGCGTCAACGTGCCGCTGCCGGTGCCCATGGCCTTCAACAGCTTCGGCGGCTGGAAGCGCAGCCTGTTCGGCGACCACCATGCCTACGGGCCGGAAGCGGTGCGGTTCTACACCCGGCACAAGGCCGTGATGCAAAGGTGGCCCGACTCCACGCCAAAAGGTCCGCAATTTGCTTTTCCTCAGAACACCTGACACCCACTGAGGAAGCCCCATGACCAACACCTCGCTGAGCAACCCGGACCTGATCCCCACGACAGCCGCTCAGCGAACGTGGCGGTGGTGGCACTTCGCAGCGCTGTGGGTGGGCATGGTCATGTGCATCCCGGCGTACACACTGGCGGCCAGCCTCATCGAGTCGGGCATGAGCTGGAGCCAGGCGGTGGGTACCGTGTTCCTCGGCAACCTCATCGTGCTGGTGCCCATGCTGCTGATCGGCCACGCCGGCGCCAAGTACGGCATTCCGTATGCGGTGCTCGCGCGGGCCTCGTTCGGCACGCAGGGCGCCAAGCTGCCGGCGCTGCTGCGAGCGCTCGTTGCTTGCGGCTGGTATGGCATCCAGACGTGGTTCGGCGGCCAGATGATCTACACGCTGGCCGGCGTGCTGCTGGGCCACCCGCTCGGCGGCGACCCGCTGCCGGGCCTGGGCATCAGCGCGGCGCAGTTCGGCTGCTTCCTGCTGTTCTGGGCGCTGCAGTTCTGGTTCGTCGTGCATGGCATCGACGCCATCCGCAAGCTGGAGACCTACACCGCGCCGATCAAGATCGTCATCTGCTTCGTGCTGCTGTGGTGGGCGTGGGACAAGGCCGGCGGCTTCGGCCCCATCCTGGACCAGCCCTCGGCCTTCACCGACGGCGGCAAGAAGGCCGGCCAGTTCTCGTCGGTCTTCTGGCCGTCGCTGACCGCGATGGTCGGCTTCTGGGCGACGCTGGCGCTGAACATCCCTGACTTCACGCGCTTTGCGAGGAGCCAGCGCGACCAGCTCGTCGGCCAGGCGCTCGGCCTGCCCGGCCCGATGGGGCTGCTGGCGGCGCTGGCCGTGTTCGTCACGTCCGCCACTGTCGTGATCTACGGCAAGGCACTGTGGGACCCGGTGGACCTCGCCAGCCGCATGACGGGCGCTGCCGTGCTGATCGCGCTGATCGTGCTGTTGATTGACACCGTCAGCGTCAACCTCGCTGCCAACCTCGTCGGTCCGGCCTACGACTTCTCCGCACTGGCGCCGAGCCGCATCAGCTACAAGGCGGGCGGCATGCTCACCTGCGGCATCGCCATCGTCATGATGCCGTGGAAGATCCTGGCCTCCACGCAGGGCTACATCTTCACGTGGCTCATTGGCTACTCGGCGCTGCTGGGGCCGGTGGCGGGCATCCTCATCGTCGACTACTACCTGCTGCGCAAGACCGAGCTGGCGGTGGACGAGCTCTACCGCGAGGGCGGCCGCTACAGCTACAGCAGTGGCTGGAACGCGGCCGCCCTGATCGCCTTCGCCGTGGGCGTCGCGCCCAACGTGCCGGGCTTTCTGAACGCGGCATTCCCGGCAGCCTTCCCCGACATCGCCCCGGCCTTCAAGGCCATCTACACCTACGCCTGGTTCGCCGGCCTCGCCCTGGCTGCCGTCGTCTACGGCCTGCTGATGGCCGGCAAGGCGCAAGCCCATCCCCTGCCCAGGACTGCTTTATGACCCCTCTGCTCATTCGCGGCGCTATCGTCGTAAACGCTGACGCCGAAAGCCGCACCGACGTCCTCTGCGTCGACGGCCACATCGCCGCCCTCGGCGAGCGCGCGGTGCGCGAGGCCCCGGCCGGCACGACGACGCTGGACGGCACCGGCCAGTACCTGCTGCCCGGCGGCATCGACCCGCACACGCACATGCAGCTGCCGTTCATGGGAACGGTCACGCAGGACGACTTCTTCACGGGCACCGCCGCTGCGCTGGCCGGCGGCACGACGAGCATCATCGACTTCGTCATCCCCAACCCGCAGCAGCCGCTGATGGACGCCTACCGCACCTGGCGCGGCTGGGCCGAGAAGAGCGCGGCGGACTATGCCTTCCATGTCGCCGTGACGTGGTGGGGCAAGACCGTCAGCGACGACATGGGGACCCTCGTTCGAGACGAAGGCGTGAACAGCTTCAAGCACTTCATGGCCTACAAGAACGCCATCATGTGCGACGACGAGACGCTGGTGAACAGCTTCAAGCGTGCGCTCGAACTGGGCGCCATGCCGACTGTGCACGCCGAGAACGGCGAGCTGGTCTACCTGCTGCAGGCCGAGGTCGCCAAGATGGGCATCACCGGCCCCGAGGGCCACCCGATGTCGCGTCCGCCGATGGTCGAGGGCGAAGCCGCCAACCGCGCCATTGCGATTGCCGACGTGCTGGGGGTGCCGATCTATATCGTGCACGTCAGCTGCATCGAAAGCGCCGAGGCCATCGCCCGTGCACGCGCCCGCGGCCAGCGGGTCTACGGCGAGGTGCTGGCGGGGCATCTACTCGTCGACGACAGCGTCTACCGAGACCCGGATTTCGCGAAGGCCGCAGCCTACGTCATGAGCCCGCCCTTCCGCCCGAAGATCCACCAGGAGTTCCTGTGGCGCGGCCTGCAGAGCGGCCAGCTGCACACGACGGCCACCGACCACTGCACCTTCTGCGCGAGCCAGAAGGCCGCAGGCATCGACAACTTCGCCAAGATCCCCAATGGCTGCGGCGGCGTCGAGGAGCGCATGGCCGTGCTGTGGGACGCCGGCGTCAACTCCGGGCGCCTGACGCCCAGCGAGTTCGTCGCCATCACGTCCGCCAACGCGGCCAAGCTGTTCAACATCTACCCGCGCAAGGGCGTCATCGCCGAAGGTGCGGACGCCGACCTTGTGCTGTGGGATCCGGCCGGCATCAAGACGCTGAGCGCCAAGACGCAGTTCTCGAAGAACGACTTCAACATCTTCGAGGGCCGCACAGTGCGCGGCATCCCGAGCCACACGATCGCGCAAGGCCACGTCGTGTTCGCCCGCGGTGAGCTGCGCGCCGAGCCCGGCACCGGCCGCTACCTCAAGCGCCCGCCGTTCGGCTCGCAGTTCGACGCCGCCGCCAAGCGTGCCGCTGACCTGCAGCCCACCGCTGTCGCGCGCTGAAAGGATTGATCATGGACATGCCCACCACCCAGCCCGACATCACCAAGCTCCGCATCAACGGCCAGCGCCTGTGGGACTCGCTGATGGAGCTGGCGCAGATCGGCGCCACCGACAAGGGCGGCGTCTGCCGCCTGACGCTGACCGACCTCGACAAGCAGGGCCGCGACCTCGTCACGCGCTGGGCGCGCGAGGCCGGCATGACGGTCACCATCGACCAGATCGGCAATGGCTTCATGCGCCGCGCCGGCCGCAACAACAGACTGCCGCCCATCATGACCGGCAGCCACATCGACACCCAGCCCACCGGCGGCAAGTTCGATGGCAACTACGGCGTGCTGGCCGGCATCGAAGTCGTCCGCACGCTGAACGACCACGGCATCGAGACCGAGGCGCCCATAGAAGTCGCGTTCTGGACCAACGAGGAAGGCTCGCGCTTCGTGCCCGTCATGATGGGCTCAGGCGTGTTTGCCAAGGCCTTCACGCTGGAACACGCCTATGCAGCCACCGATACCGAGGGCAAGACGGTCAAGGACGAGCTGGAACGCATCGGCTACATAGGCAGCCAGGTGCCCGGCGACCACGCGATAGGCGCCTACTTCGAGACCCACATCGAGCAGGGACCGGTGCTGGAAGACCACGACAAGACCATCGGCGTCGTCACCGGTGTTTTGGGCATCCGCTGGTACGACTGCGTCGTCACCGGCATGGAGGCCCACGCCGGCCCCACGCCGATGGCGCTGCGCAAGGACGCGCTGCAAGTCGCGACGAAGCTGATGCAGGAGGTTGTCGCCTGCGCCCATCGCCACCCACCGCATGGCCGCGGCACGGTGGGCATGGTGCAGGTGCACCCCAACAGCCGCAACGTCATCCCCGGCCGCGTGAAGTTCAGCATCGACCTGCGCAACGCGACCGATGCCCTGTGCGAGGCGATGGACTCCGACATCCGCGCCGTCGCCTCGAAGCTGAGCGCGGAGAGCGGCCTGCCCATCGAGATCACGCCCGTCAGCGCCTACCCTGCGCAACCGTTCCACGCCGACTGCATCGCCGCCGTGCAGAAAGCCGCCGACGCGCTGGGCTACCCCAACATGCCGGCCGTGTCAGGCGCCGGCCACGACGCCGTCTACATGGCCCGCCTGGCCCCGGCCGGCATGATCTTCATCCCCTGCAAGGACGGCATCAGCCACAACGAGATCGAGGACGCCAAGCCCGAGCACATCGAGGCAGGGTGCAATGTGCTGCTGCAGGCGATGCTGAGCGCAGCCGGCTGACCCGAGGCGCCCCGGGGCACCTGGACTGCGGTGCCTCACGCCACCGCGCTACGCACCGCCTCGCGCACGAGGCCATCGAGCTTGCCGGTGATCTGCGTCATCTCGCCGGAGACGACCGCAAACTCGCGGCCCGACGTGCCGGCCCGCGCGGCAACCACCTGAGCGTTGAACGACACGATGCGGGCATGCTTGGCGATCTGTTCGATATCGCCCATGACGGCGGTGAGCTGCTTCTTCGTGGATGCCGCGTGCTGGCGCGCCAGGTCTTCGTAGAGCTGGGTCAGACGGTTCAACGTGACCAGCAACGGTGTCGTGCTGTCCACCAGTTGCTCGAGCAGCGTCTCCACGTGGCGTCCGTCGTGAGCAATGGCGTCGAGCGTGCGCTCGGCCAGCTCGATGAAGGCGGTGATGCGCTCGTCGGCGCGATCGGCACCGAAGTAGGCGGGCGTCAGTTCGTCGCCGAGAGCATCAGGTGACAACTCGCCGTCGAGCAACGCGCTGTGGGCCTCACGGAACGTGGCGAGCGCGTCCCGTGACGTCACCAAGGCACCGTCACGCCCCTGCGAGGCCAGCACGGCATACAGCACGACGCGCTGCGATGTGAAGCGCCTGCGGCCCGACAGGTTGATTGCCTTGCCGAACAGTTCACCCGCCGTCTGCCGGTGGGCGGGCGCGCTTCGCCTTGGTGCATCGTGGAGGACACGCGAAAGATGCGGCATGGAGACTCCGTGAGCTTCGTCACGACTGGCGCCGGCCCGACGCGGGACGGCCCATCGTGCACCAGCATGTCTGCACGGAGCGTGCCAGCGGCTGTGAGCCGCTACTTTGCGCCGCGTGATGCGGCCCCCGCCAGCCGGTCACTGCGGCGTCGCGAGCTCCATCGTCCAGTACGTCCCGTAGGTGTTGCCCGCCCCGCCCTTCACGCAGGCTACGCCGATCTCGCGGAATGTGGAGTTCATGATGTTGGCGCAATGGCCCGGGCTGTTCATCCAGCTGGTCATCACAGTCGACGCGCTGGCCTGCCCGGCTGCGATGTTCTCGCCATAGGCCCGCCAGCTGTAGCCCGCCGCCGTGATGCGCTGGCCCGCGGTGCTGCCGTTGCTGCCCGTGTGGCTGAAGAAGTTCCCGCTCTGCATGTCGTCGCTGTGCTGCAGCGCGGCCTGCGTCAGGTTGGCCTGCCAGCGAAGCGCCGACGCCGGCGCGAAGTTGCCCTCGCTGCCACAGCTGGCACCGGCGGCTCGGTAGCGGTTGACAAGTTCTAACAACTCCGCCTGGAAGTTGGACAGCTGGCAGGTCGCGCGGGTGCCTGCGTCCACGGTGGTGGGCGAAGACGCGGGCGCCGAGGCCGCCGGCGGCGGCGCGGGCGCGGTGACAGGTGGGGTCGTAGTCACGGGCGCCGGCGCCGGGGACGGGGCCCCCCCGTCTCCGCCCCCGCCACCGCAGGCGCCGAGCAACAGCGCCAGGCCGGCGCTGCCCCATGAGAGTCGTGAAGCGTTCATCTCCCGCACTGTGCGGGACATAGGCGGCGCCGGCGTATCGGAATGTCAGCCCGAGCGCGTCGAATGCGGGGGGGCAATGTGCTGCTCCGAGCCATGCTGGCGAACGTGGCTCAAGCGGGGAACATACTGTCTGACTTGGTGGCGTCCCTGGACGCCGGCATATCAAACCCTCTAGTGCCTTCGGCTGCACAACAGCCTGGCAACCACCAGTCTGACAAAGATCAGCCCTCCAGCTGACTCAAGTCCCGCACAGCCCCCTTGTCCGCCGACGTCGCCAACAGCGCATAGGCCTTCAACGCTGCCGACACCTTGCGCGGGCGCGCCTCGGCGGGCTTCCAGCCCTTGGCGTCCTGCTCGGCGCGGCGCTTGGCCAGCTCTGCGTCGCTGACCAGCACATCAATCGTGCGGTTCGGGATGTCGATGCGAATGCGGTCACCGTTGCGCACGAGGCCGATAGCGCCGCCGGCTGCCGCCTCGGGCGAACAGTGGCCGATGGACAGGCCCGAGGTCCCACCCGAGAAGCGGCCGTCGGTCAGCAGCGCGCAGGCCTTGCCCAGGCCCTTGGACTTGATGTAGCTGGTCGGGTAGAGCATTTCCTGCATGCCTGGGCCGCCCTTTGGGCCTTCGTAGCGCACCACCACGACATCGCCGGCCTTGACCTTGTCGTCCAGGATGTTGGCAACGGCTTCGTCCTGGCTCTCGACGACGTGCGCCGGGCCTTCGAAGACCAGCAGGCTGTCGTCCACGCCCGCCGTCTTCACGACGCAGCCGTCCAGCGCGATGTTGCCGCGCAGCACGGCCAGGCCGCCTTCCTTGCTGAAGGCATGCTCGACCGAGCGGATGCAGCCTTCGGCACGGTCCAGGTCCAGGCTGGGCCAGCGGGTGTTCTGGCTGAAGGCCGTCTGCGTCGGGATGCCGGCGGGGCCGGCCATGTAGAAGGTCTTGACCGCATCACTGGGGTTGCGGGCGATGTCCCACTGGTCCAGCGCGTCCTTCATCGTCTTGGCGTGCACGGTGGGGGCATCGGTGTGCAGCTTGCCGGCGCGGTCCAGCTCGCCGAGGATGGCCATGATGCCGCCGGCGCGGTGCACATCCTCGATGTGGTACTTGTTGGTGTTGGGCGCCACCTTGCACAGCTGCGGCACATCGCGCGACAGGCGGTCGATGTCCGTCATGTCGAAGGCGATGCCGGCCTCCTGCGCTGCGGCCAGGATGTGCAGGATGGTGTTGGTGGAGCCGCCCATCGCGATGTCCAGCGTCATCGCGTTTTCGAAGGCCTTCTTGCCGATGGCGCGCGGCAGCACGCTCTCGTCATTGCCTTCGTAGTAGCGCTTGCACAGCTCGACGGCCGTGCGGCCGGCCTGCTTGAACAGCTCTTCGCGGTCCGCGTGCGTTGCCACCACCGTGCCGTTACCTGGCAGCGAGAGGCCCAGCGCCTCGGTCAGGCAGTTCATCGAGTTGGCCGTGAACATGCCCGAGCAGCTGCCGCAGGTGGGGCAAGCCGAGCGCTCGACCTCGGCGAGGTCGGCGTCGCTGACCTTGCTGTCGGCGGCCATGACCATCGCGTCGATGAGGTCCAGCTTCTTGATCTCGATCTTGGCCGTGCCGGGGACCGCCAGGCGCACCTTGCCGGCTTCCATCGGGCCACCGGAGACGAACACGACGGGGATGTTGAGCCGCATCGCGGCCATCAGCATGCCGGGGGTGATCTTGTCGCAGTTGGAGATGCACACCAGCGCATCGGCGCAGTGGGCGTTGACCATGTACTCGACAGAATCCGCAATGATGTCGCGGCTGGGCAGCGAATACAGCATACCGTCGTGGCCCATCGCGATGCCGTCGTCCACGGCGATGGTGTTGAACTCCTTGGCCACGCCGCCCACGCGCTCGATCTCGCGAGCCACCAGCTGGCCCAGGTCCTTCAGGTGCACGTGGCCGGGCACGAACTGGGTGAAGGAGTTGGCGATGGCGATGATGGGCTTGGAGAAGTCGTCGTCCTTCATGCCGGTGGCGCGCCACAGCGAACGGGCACCCGCCATGTTGCGGCCGGCGGTGGAGATCTTGGAGCGGTAGTTGGGCATGGCAGGGCCTGCAATGGGAGCGGATCGGGAAGGAGCGCGATTTTCCGGCACCGCGGCGTCGCCGTCTCGCCGTCAGGGGCTTGCGGCGGGGTTCCGAAAGCTTGGTTGCGCCATGCCGAACGCTCAAGGGGTGGGTCGCCCCGTCGATGACTGCCGGCTCAGAGCTTCTGTTCGGCCAGCAGCGCGGCGGCGGCGCCCACGGGCACGGCGTAGGTGATGCCGGTGGGCGAGCTCAGCGCGGCCTCGCGCGTGCCCTTGACCACGCCGCCCTGCAGCACGCCGATGACCTCGCCGGTCTCCAGGTCGAACACCGGGCCGCCGCTGTTGCCGGGGTAGGCGATCGCGTCCAGCTGCAGCACCTCGAAGGCGCCGTCGCGCAACTGGCGCACGGCACGCGGGTTCAGCCCGGCAGAGTCCGACGCCGGCACCGCGACCGCCGAGCGCGCCGACACGATGCCGCGGTGCGTCGTGTGCACATAGCCCAGCGAATTGCCGAGCGGGAAGCCCATCAGCGCGATGGCAGTGCCCTCGGGTGCCTCGCGAGTGGCCAGCTTCAGCGGCGTCAGCGGCGGCCCGTCGATCTCCAGCAAGGCGAGGTCGTTACGCCGGTCCTTCTGCACCAGGCGCGCGCTGCGCAGCTGCCATGCCAGTTCTGGCGTCCACACCTGCACGGCGATGCTCTGGTCCACGCGGCCGGGCGCCTCGCTCGGCACGACATGGGCGCTGGTCAGCACGTGCAGGCCGTCGGCCACCGCGAAGCCTGTCGCCCGGAAGCCGAACCGCGGGTTGTCGAGCAGGCCGTAGCTGCCAACGACGACGACAGAGCGCTTGGCCCGCGCGATGAGCGCCGGCAACGGCTCGGCGTGCGCTCCCCGGGCCAGCCCGCCTAGGGCGGCGGCGGCCAGCAGGTGGCGGCGTGTCAACGGGAGCGGCGGGGTGAGCATGGCGGTCGTCTCACAGGACTGCTGGACCGGAGAGCCTACTGCATGCGCACACGCTCTGCCCCATCAACCGCGCCAGGCCGAGGCCAGCCGACGCGCCGCCTCGGCCAGCGTGTCCTCGCGCTTGGCGAAGCAGAAGCGCACGTGCCGCCGCTCCTGCGGCCGCTGGTAGAACACCGACAGCGGAATGGCGGCAACACCGGCCTCGGTGGTCAACCAGCGGGCGAAGTCCAGCTCGGGCAGGTCGGAGACAGCGCTGTAGTCCACCGTCTGGAAATAGGTGCCCTCGCAGGGCAGCAGCGTCAGCGGTGTCTGCGCCAGCGCCGCACGGAAGGCGTCGCGCCTGGCCTGGTAGAAGCCGCTCAAGCCCTGCCACGGCGCGGGGTCGGCCAGGTAGGTCGCCAGCGCCTGCTGCGTGGGCGTGTGGACCGAGAACACCGTGTACTGGTGCAGGCGGCGGAAGGCGGCCGACAGCGCCGACGGCGCGGCGACGAAGCCGACCTTCCAGCCCGTCACGTGGAAGGTCTTGCCGAAGCTGCCGACCAGGAAGCTGCGCTCGCGCAGGCCGGCATGGCGGGCCACGCTCTCGTGCAGCTGGCCGTCGTAGACCATGTGCTCGTAGACCTCGTCGCTGATGACGAACAGGTCGTGCTGCTCCGCCAGCCGCTCCAACTCGCGCAGGTCGTCGCCCGTCGCGACGCGGCCGCTCGGGTTGTGCGGCGTGTTCAGCACCAGCGCCCGCGTGCGCGGCGTGATGGCGGCGCGCACCGCCGCCCAGTCGATGCGGTAATCCACCGTCATCGGCACGCCCACCGGCACGGCGCCTGCCAGGCGAATGGCCGGGTCGTAGCTGTCGTAGGCCGGCTCGATGATGACGACCTCGTCGCCCGCGCCGACGCAGGCGTGCAGCGCGGTGAGCAACCCTTGCGTGCCGCCGGCGGTGATCGTGATGTCGCGGTCGGCGTCGTAGGCCGAGCCGTAGAGGCCATTGAGCCTGGCTGCCACCGCCTGCCGCAGCACGGGCAGGCCGGTCATCGGCGCGTACTGGTTGTAGCCGAAAGCCATCGCGTCCGTCACGGCCTGCAGCAGCGCCGGGTCGGGCGAGAAATCCGGGAAGCCCTGGCCCAGGTTGACGGCGCCATGCTCTGCGGCCAGCGCCGACATGACGGTGAAGATCGTGGTGCCGGTGTGCGGCAGCTTAGCGGGCAGCGTAGGCATGGCCGGATTCTGCCGGCCTGCCCCCACGTCTGCCTCAATGCACCGCGTCGATCGGGTCGTAGCGCTGGCCACGCAGCAGGGCCAGCGGCGAACGCCAGTAGAGGTCGACGTTGTGCAATGGGTCGGTCAGGATCTTGACGACCCAGGCCAGCCCCCAGCTCGGGCCGCGCAGCACGGCCAGCTGCACACCGCGCAACACCAGGCCCGAGGCACCCAGCATCAGCCAGGCCAGGCCCACGTCATGCGCCCAGCCGGCCACACCCTGCGCGGGCTCGATGAGGCCGAACAGGCTGGGGCTCAGTACCAGCAGCACCGGCAACGCCAGCCACACGCCGATCAGCACCGCCTTGCGACGCATGTTGTAGCCGGCCTTGATGGCTTCCTTGTGCGCGTCGGTCGCCTGGTTGACGTGGTCGTAGCCACGCGGCTCGAAGAAGATGTGACCGCTCTGGCGCGTGACCATGCCGACACACCAGCCGACCCAGGCCGCGGCCGCCGGATCGATGAACAGCAAGCCGTAGGCGGCCAGAAAGCTCAGCGCGCTGACGAGGTGCAGCGTCTGGTTGATGCGGCACTGGTGGTAGTAACGGTGGTCGTCCCAGCGCAGGGTACGGACTTGGTTCCAGAAGGTGGTCATGGGTCAAACGCTCCTCGGTCACGCCAAACGCGTGACGAAAGCGTGACCGGCGCGAATGACGGTGCGGTGACGCGGACGGCAGCGCAGCCACGGGCCTTGATCCAGCGCAAGACCCCGGCGCGCCGGGGCCGGCGGTCATGAGGCCGTCATGCCGCCCTCAGGGCGCTTCGGGCCCGGCGCTGTACTGGTCGAACGCTGCCATCGCGTAGCCGGCATACATCAGCGACGGCCCGCCGCCCATGTAGACGCACATGCCGAGCATCTCCTCGAGCTCCGCCCGCGTGCAGCCGAGCTTGACCAGCGATTCCGCATGGAACCCCAGGCAGGGATCGCAGCGCGCCGCGACGGACAACGCCATGGCGATCAGTTCCTTGGTCTTCTTGTCGAGCACGCCCTCACGCGTGGCGCCCTGGGCCAGCGCGCCGAAGCCGCGCATGACCTCGGGCACGCCGGTTCGAAGGCGGGTCAGCTGGGCCGACACGTCGGCGGTGATGTCGCGGTAGTTCTTGCTCATGCGGAATTTCTGCTGTTTCGCGGCTTCAATGCTGCGCCCGCATAAGCAACACCGCCTTGACCCAGCACAACCTCAGGCCCGCATCGCGTCGAGGCCCGGCAGCATCATGAGGATGATTCCCGTGGACGAGGCTTCCAGGTCCACGGCCATGCTTCAGAGAAACCGCTCCAGCAGCCGCTTCGACGGCCTGTCCAGCGCCCAGCGGTCGGGCACTTCCAACTGCACGCCGTGCGTCGACGTGATCAGCAGCCGGCCGCCTTCGAGCCGGCGGATGTCCTCCTCGCTCTTCAGCACGAAGTCCACCTCGCCCTTATCGGTGTCGATGCGCCAGGTGCTGGGCGTCGCGAAGGTGTTCACCGCGATGAGCCGCTTCAGCGTCGGATGGAACTCGCGCGCCGCGAGTTCGGCCTCCAGCACGCGGCGCGGACCGTCGGGCAGGTCGGACAGGCGCTCCACCCAGGCCAGCTCATGGCCATGCACGCCGACGAGGGACACGCCCTCGTCCGGCGCCGAGATCGGGTGGGCGCGAACGGGCGTCACGCCCCCATGCGTCGCGCCGTCCAGGTCGGTCAGCACGAGCTTGCCGTGGGCGTCCACGCTCAGGTCACGGAAAGGCAGGGTCGACATATCAATCCTCCACGGCCAGCGCCGTCAGGTCCAGCTCGACCGCGGCGTTCTTGGGCAGTTGCAGCACGCCCACGGTCGTGCGCGTGTGCCCGCCGGCCTGGCCCATGACCCGCCACAGCAGGTCGGACGCGCCGTCGGCCACCTCGCTGAGCTGCGTGAAGCCGGCGTCGCAATGCACGAACACATTCATGCGCAGCACGGCCTGCAGCCGGTCCAGGCTCCCCAGCTCCAGGCGCAGCAGCGTCAGCGCACGAAGCATGCAGATGGCCGCGGCGCGCCTGGCACGGTCCAGGCCCACCTCGGCACCGACGACGCCGGACACGGCGACATGGTCTTCGATCCGCGGGATCTGGCCGCTCAGGTAGAGCGTGCGGCCGTCGCGCATCAGCGGCGTGTAGCTGCCGCCGATCTGCAGCGGCGCGTCCCGGTTGAAGCCATGCTCCGCGCAGGCGGCGGCCAGTTCGCGGTCACGTTCGGATTCGGTCATGTCGGTCCTCCGGCGTCCGGTTGTTCACACATCCGCCACGGTGGCGTGGGCATTGGGGTTGGGGGTCACGACCATCAGGCCGCCGTCGTCGGCGGCCTCGGCGTCCACGCGCCGGGCCTGTGCCTCCCACAGCCGCCAGTAGTGGCCCTGCTTCTCGATCAGCTCGTCATGCGGCCCCAGCTCAACGATCTCGCCGCGGTCCATGACGACGAGGCGGTCGGCCTTGCGCAGCGTGGACAGGCGGTGGGCGATGGCGATCGTGGTGCGGCCCTTCACGAGGTTGTCCAGCGCGCGCTGGATTTCCTTCTCGGTCTCAGTGTCCACAGCGCTGGTGGCTTCGTCGAGGATGAGGATGGCCGGGTCGATCAGCAGCGCGCGGGCGATGGAAATGCGCTGGCGCTCGCCACCCGACAGGCCCTGGCCGCGTTCGCCGACGAGGCTGTCGTAGCCGTGCGGCAGGCGCAGGATGAACTCATGCGCATGGGCGGCGCGCGCGGCGGCAACGATCTCGGCCCGCGTCGCACCGGGTTTGCCGTAGGCAATGTTCTCGGCGATGGTGCCGAAGAACAGGAACGGCTCCTGCAGCACGAGGCCGATGTGACGACGGTAGTCGCTGACCTTGACGCGGCGCAGGTCCACGCCGTCGACCCTGATGGCGCCCTCTGTCACGTCATAGAAGCGGCAGATCAGGTTCACCAGCGTGCTCTTGCCCGAGCCACTGTGGCCCACCAGGCCCACCATCTCGCCGGGGCGGATGTCGAGGTTCAGCGAGCGGATGACGGAGCGCGAGCCGTAGCGGAAGTTGACGCCCTGCATCGAGATCGCGCCAGTGACGTTGTCGAACGGCTGCGGGTTGACGGGATCGGGCACGTTGGAGACGTGGTCCAGGATGTCGAAGATGCGCTTGGCGCCCGCGGCGGCCTTCTGCGTGACGGACACGATGCGGCTCATTGAGTCCAGCCGCGCATAGAAGCGGCCGATGTAGGCCAGGAACGCCGTCAGCACACCGACCGTGATGCTCTTGTGCGCAATGAGCCAGATGCCGATTCCCCACACGACGAGCAGGCCCATCTCGGTCAGCAGCGAGACGGTGGGCGTGAACAGGCTCCAGGTCTTGTTGAGCCGGTCGTTGACGTGCAGGTTGTTGGCGTTGGCCTCCTTGAAGCGCTTCGCCTCGCGCGACTCCTGCGCGAACGCCTTGACGACGCGGATGCCGGGGATGGTGTCGGCCAGCACGTTGGTGATCTCGCCCCAGACGCGGTCGATCTTCTCGAAGCCGGTGCGCAGCCGGTCGCGCACGAGGTGGATGAGCCATGCGATGAAGGGCAGCGGCACCAGCGTCGCCAGCGCCAGGCCCGGGTGGATGCTGAACAGGATGACCGAGGTCATGCCCAGCATCAGCACATCGGTGATGAAGTCCAGCGCGTGCAGGCTCAGGAACACGCTGATGCGGTCGGTCTCGGAGCCGATGCGCGACATCAGGTCTCCGGTGCGCTTGTTGCCGAAGTACTCCAACGACAGGCCCAGCAGGTGCTCGAAGGTGGCAGTGCGCAGGTCCGCCGCGATGCGTTCGGACACGAGGGACAACAGATAGGTCTTGGCCCAGCCCAGCCCCCACGACACCAGCGCCGCGCCGAGCAGCCCGGCCAGCAGCATCGACACCAGGCCCGGGTCGATGGACTGCCCGTTCTGGAACGGAATCAGCACCCGGTCCATCAGCGGCATCGTCAGGTAGGGCGACACCAGCGTCGCGCCGGTGGCGCCCAGCATCAGCGCGAAGCCCAGCAGCAACTGGCCCTGATAGGGCCTGGCGAAGCGCCACAGCCGCAGCAGCACCCAAGTGCTGGGTGGCGCGCTGCTTTCGCCGAAATCGAAGTCCTCGCCCTCGTCCTCGTCCTCGCGCACCGATTGGCCGGCCAGGCGCTGCAATTCACGCTCGAACGCATCGACCAGCTTGACTGCGGCGGGGTTGCCCGCCAGCGTGAAGCGCCAGCGCGCCAGGCGCCGCTCGGCGTCGGACAGCTCCAGAAAAGCCAGGCCGCCATGGTCGCTGAGCTTGAGCGACTGGCCGGGTGACAAGACGTAATCGCTCCACGTGCCGCTGGCGGGCTCATAGGCCAGCAGGTGTGCATTCGTCAACGCAATGAGGCCCTGGGCGAAGTGCCCGTGGGCGTCCAGGTCAACCTCCAGCGTCGCCACGACGTTCTCGCCAGCCAGGAGCCGCCCTTGCAGCGCGGCCATTTGCGGATGAGGCGTTGAAACGGGAAGTGGCTCTTGCATGTTGTTGTTGGCGATGACGGTCCCGGCCGATTCTCCGCCATGAGTTCAGCGCACAATTCCACGCGCCTGCCGCGCCATCCCCCTACTCCATGAGCACAACAAAAGACATTCGCCAGGACATCCAGCTCTTGCGCGTGAACTACCTGCGCGGACCGAACATGTGGACCTATCGGCCCGTGCTGGAAGTCTGGCTGGACCTCGGCGAGCTGGAGGACCACCCCTCCCACCTGCTGCCCGGTTTCAACGACCGGCTCACCGCCGCACTGCCGGCGCTGATCGAGCACCACTGCGGCGTCGGCGAGCGCGGCGGCTTCATCGAGCGGTTGCGTGAGGGCACCTGGATGGGCCATGTGCTGGAGCACATCGTCATCGAGCTGCTGAACCTGGCCGGCATGCCCACCGGCTTCGGCCAGACGCGCTCCACGTCCAAGCGCGGCGTCTACCGCATGGTGTTCCGGGCGCGAGACGAGCAGGTCGCCCGCGCGGCGCTGGCCGAGGGTCATGCGCTGATCATGGCCATGATCAACGACCGGGCATTCGACGTGCCCGCCGCCGTCGCCCGTGTGCGGGACAAGCTGGACGACTGCTACCTCGGCCCGTCGACCGCGGCCATCGTCGCCGCCGCGACGGACCGCCGCATCCCGCACATCCGCCTGAACGACGGCAACCTGGTGCAGCTGGGCCATGGCCAGCGCCAGCGCCGCATCTGGACGGCCGAGACCGACATGACCAGCGCGATCGCCGAAGGCATCGCCGGCGACAAGGACCTGACCAAGACGCTGCTGAAGGCCGTCGGCGTGCCGGTGCCCGAGGGCCAGGAAGTCAAGAGCGCGGCGGCAGCCTGGGAGGCCGCGCAGGACATCGGCCTGCCGGTCGTCATCAAGCCCAGCGATGGCAACCATGGGCGTGGGGTCACGCTCGACATCTCCAACGAGGCCGACTGCGAAGCCGCCTTCAAGCTGGCCGATGCCGAGGGCTCGTCGGTGCTGGTGGAAAGCTACATCCGCGGCAACGAGCACCGCGTGCTCGTTGTCGGCGGCCAGGTCGTGGCGGCCGCGCGCGGCGAGGCGGCCTGGGTGCATGGCGATGGCAAGCAGACCATCGCCGAGCTGGTGGACAGCCAGATCAACACCGACCCGCGCCGTGGTCTGACCGAGGACTTCCCGCTCAACCGCATTGCGCTGGGCGAAGACCCGGTGGTGCTGCTGGACCTGCAGCGCCAGGGTTTCACACCCGATGCCGTGCCGCCCGCCGGCAAGAGCGTGCTGATCCAGCGCAACGGCAACGTCGCGATCGACTGCACGGCGGAGGTCCACCCCGAGGTGGCCCATGCCGTATCGCTGGCCGCCCGCACCGTGGGGCTGGACATCGCCGGCGTTGACCTGGTCACCGAGGACATTGCCAAGCCGCTGCAGGCCACCGGCGGCGCCATCGTCGAAGTCAATGCCGGCCCGGGCCTGCTGATGCACCTGAAGCCAGCCGGCGGCGCTCCGCAGCCCGTGGGTCAGGCCATCATCGACCACCTCTTCGCCGAGGACGAGTCCGGTCGCATCCCCATCGTCGGCGTGGCCGGCTCGCGCGGCGGCAACGTCATCACGCGGCTCGTGGCCTGGCTGCTGCACCTCAATGGCCGCCATGTGGGCCTGGCCTGCCAGGACGGCCTGTTCCTGGGCACCCGCCGTGTCGAGAAGAAGGACAGTGCCCGCTGGGACGCCGCGCACCGGCTGCTGATGAACCGCGGCGTCAACGCCGTCGTCGTCGAGAACAGCCCCGCGTCCATCCTGCGCGACGGCCTGGCCTACGACCGCTGCCAAGTGGGCGTCGTGACCGACCTGGACGGCATCACCCCGCTGGCCGAATTCGACGTGCAGGACGTGGACCAGCTCTACAAGGTGCTGCGCACGCAGGTGGACGTCGTGCTCAGCGACGGCGCCGCAGTGCTGCATGCCGCGCACCCACGCCTCGTCGATATGGCCGAGCTGAGCGATGGCGAAGTCGTGTTCTATGCCGAGGACGGCAGCCTGCCGGCGCTGCAACAGCACCGCGAGCGCGGCGGCCGTGCCGTCTTCCTGCGCGGCGGCGCCGCCGTGCTCGCGCAAGGCCCGGCCGAGACGCCCGGCGCCAACATCGACGCGCTGCTGCGCCGCTTCGGCGCCAGCAACACGGACGCCGCCACGCTGCTGGCCGCCGTCGCCGCCGCCTGGGCGCTGGGCGTGTCGCCCGAACTGATCGCCGCCGGCCTGGACACCTTCGTGCCCGACCTTCATTTGGCCTAACAGAACAAGACCATGGACGTTTCCCGCACCCGCGCTCTGCGCGGCCCCAACATGTGGAGCCGCCACACGGCCATCGAGGCCGTTGTGAACTGCAGCGAGGCCGAGCGCTCGCTGGAGCGCCTGCCGGGCTTCGAGCCCCGGCTGCGCCAGCTCTTCCCCACGATCGGCGAGCTGCGCTCGGACGCGTCGCTGGCCCAAGTGCTGGAGCAGGCCACGCTGGCGCTGCAGGCCCAGGCCGGCTGCCCGGTCACCTTCAGCCAGACGCACATCACGCCCGAAGCCGGCACCTACCAGCTCGTCATCGAGTACAGCGAGGAAGACGTCGGTCGCCTCGCGTTCGAACAGGCGGTCAAGCTGGTCAATGCCGCGCTGGAGGGCGGCGAGTTCGATGCGGACGCCGTGCTTGGCGCGCTGCGCGAGTTGGACGAGGACATCCGCCTCGGCCCCTCGACCGGCTCCATCGTCAACGCCGCACTCGCGCGTGGCATCCCGTACCGCCGCCTGACGCAGGGCAGCCTCGTGCAGTTCGGCTGGGGCGCCAAGCAGCGCCGCATCTGGGCCGCCGAGGTGGACGCGACCAGCGCCGTCAGCGAATCCATCGCACAGGACAAGGACCTGTGCAAGCGCCTGTTGCAGGCCGCCGGCGTGCCGGTGCCCATCGGCCGTCCGGTCGACTCGCCGGACGACGGCTGGGCCGTCGCGCTCGAGATCGGCCTGCCCGTCGTCGTGAAGCCCCAGGACGGCAACCAGGGCAAGGGCGTGACGGTGAACGTCGTCGACCGCGACCATTTCGACATCGCCTACAAGGCCGCCGACGAGGTCGGCAAGGTCATGGTGGAGAAATACCTGCCCGGTGGCGACTACCGGCTGCTGGTCATCGGCGACAAGCTCATCGCCGCGGCGCGCCGCGACCCGCCGCATGTCATCGGCGACGGCGTGCTCACCGTCAAGCAACTGGTCGACAAGGTCAATGCCGACCCGCGCCGCGGTGACGGCCATGCGACGTCGCTGACCAAGATCCGCTTCGACGACATCGCCGTCGCGCGGCTCACGCAGCAGGGACTGAGTCCCGAGTCCGTACCCGACAAGGGCCAGCGCGTCATCCTGCGCAACAACGCCAACCTGTCCACCGGCGGCACCGCCACCGACGTGACGGACGACGTGCATCCCGAGGTGGCCGCCCGCGCCATCGCGGCCGCGCAGGTCGTGGGCCTGCATGTCTGCGGCGTGGACGTGGTCGCAGAAAGCGTGCTGCGGCCGCTGGAGGAGATCAACGGCGGCATCGTCGAGGTCAACGCCGCGCCGGGCCTGCGCATGCACCTGTCGCCCAGCTTCGGCAAGGGCCGCAACGTCGGCGAGGCCATCATCGGCCACCTGTTCGGCACGGGCCCCAAGGCCGAAGACGGCCGCATCCCGGTCGTGGCCGTCACCGGCACCAACGGCAAGACGACGGTGACGCGGCTGATCGCTCACATGTTCGCCAGCTGCGGGCTGAAGGTGGGCATGACCAACACCGATGGCGTTTACGTCGATGGCCGCCAGATCGACAGCGGCGACTGCTCCGGCCCCAAGAGCGCGCGCAACGTGCTGATGCACCCGGACGTGGAAGCCGCCGTGCTGGAGACCGCCCGCGGCGGCATCCTGCGCGAGGGTCTGGGCTTTGACCGCTGCCAGGTCGCCGTCGTCACCAACATCGGCGCGGGCGACCACCTCGGCATGAACTTCCTGCACACCGCGGAAGACATCGTGCTGGTCAAGCGCGTCATCGTGCAGAACGTTGCGCCCACCGGCTACGCCGTGCTGAACGCGGCCGACCCGCTGACCGCGCAGATGGCCGCCGTCTGCCCTGGCCAGGTCATCTACTTCGCCGCCGACCGCCACCATCCGCTGATGGCGACGCACCGCGCGCAGGGCAAGCGCTGCGTTTATGTCGACGGAGACCAGCTCGTCGCCGCGCAAGGCGTCTGGCGCGAGAACATCCCGCTGCGCGACATCCCGCTGACGCGCGGCGGCGTCATCGGCTTCCAGGTGGAGAACGCGATGGCCGCCGTGGCCGCGGCCTGGGGCGTCGGGCTGGACTGGGACACCATCCGCCGTGCCGTGGGCAGCTTCGCCAACGACGCCGACAACGCGCCCGGCCGCTTCAACGTCATGGACTACCGCGGCGCCACGGTGATTGCGGACTACGGCCACAACGGCGACGCGATGAAGGCCCTCGTGGACGCCGTCGCCGCGATGCCCGCGAACAAGCGCGTTGTCGTCATCAGCGGCGCGGGCGACCGCCGCGACGAGGACCTGCGCATCCAGACCGAGATCCTCGGCGATGCGTTCGACGACGTCATCCTCTACGAAGACGCCTGCCAGCGCGGCCGTGCGGCCGGCGAGGTTGTCGCGCTGCTGCGTGCCGGCCTGCAAGGCGCCCGGCGCACGACGCACGTCGAGGAAATCGTCGGTGAGTTCATCGCCATCGACCGCGCGCTGGCCCGCCTGCAGCCCGGCGACCTGTGCCTGGTGCTCGTAGACCAGGTGGAAGAAGCGCTGGCTCACCTGGGCAAGCGCATCGCCGAGGCGTGAACCAGCGACCGGGCGCCACGGCGCCCGGTCGGCGACATCTCCCCGGCAGGCCCACGGGCATGCCGGCCGTTTCGGTGGCGGCGCACCCAATCCTTAGACTGGCCGCATGACCCTTGAATCCCGAGCCTGCAGGCGATGAGTCGCCCGCGCCACCACCGCCAGGGCGGCTTCCAGAACAACTACGGCGATTTCGAGGCCAAGTCGCTCGCCGATGTGCTGCGCTGGCGCTGGACGGCCACTCGCCAGGGTCTGCCGAAACGGCCGGTCGAACCCATCCCGACCATGGCGCCCGACCTGGCCTTCCTGCAGGCCAACCGCGGCACGGCCCAGCAGCCCGCCGTCACATGGATCGGCCACGCCACCGTGCTGGCGCAGCTCGGGGGCTTGAGTCTGCTGACCGACCCGATCTTCTCGGAGCGCGCCTCGCCGCTGTCCTTCGTCGGGCCGCGTCGCGAGCAGCCACCCGGCGTCGCGCTCGCGGCGCTGCCGCATGTGGACCTCGTGCTCGTCTCGCACAACCACTACGACCACCTGGACCTGCCTACCTGCCGCGCGCTTGCCGCGCAGGCGGGTGGCAGCCCGCTATTCGTCGTGCCGCTGGGCCTGCAGCGCTGGTTCCAGACCCGCGGCATCGCCCGCGTCGTAGAACTGGACTGGTGGCAAGGCCATCACCACGACGGCGTGGACGTGCAGCTCGTGCCGGCCCAGCACTGGTCGGCCCGCGGCATCCACGACCGCATGAAGACGCTGTGGGGCGGCTTCGCCGTGTTCGCGCCGGAATGCCACCTGTTTTTCGCCGGCGACACCGGCTACTCGCGCGACTTCGCCGACATCCGCGAACGCCTGTCCCACCGCCAGGCCGACGGCGGCTTCGACATCGCGCTCATTCCGATTGGCGCCTACGAGCCGCGCTGGTTCATGAAGGAGCAGCACGTCAACGTCGAGGAGGCGTTGAACATCCACGCCGACCTGGGCGCCAAGCGGTCGCTGGGCGTGCACTGGGGCACCTTCGAGCTGACTGACGAACCGCTGGACGAGCCGCCGCGCCAGCTGCGGCGTCAACGCGCCGAACGCGGCGGGACCGAGAACGACTTCTTCACGCTGGCCATCGGCGAGACGCGGCGCATCCCGCCGCGGCGCTGACCAGCTATCTGCCAGCCGCTGCCGACGCCGGAGGCGCCACGACCTTCGGTTGGCTCACGGTCACCTGCTGAGTGACCGGCCGGATGGACCGGTACGCCGAGCGTTCCACCGATTCGACCAGCTTGCCGATCAGCGCGGTGCCGTTCATCTGGCTGCCGACGTCCAGCGCCGTGGAGTCAGGATCGGCGTACTTGGTGTGGTCGACATGGCGCTCGCGCTTGATGAGGGCCATCGACTTGGCATCAAAGCTCAAGCGCTCGAAGACCATGTAGGGCGCCACGAAGGTCGAGGCGTGCGCCGTTTCTCCAGTGCGGGGGTTGACGGTGCGGTAGTCGCCGTCGGCCTCGCTCGTGACCATGCCGGCCGACTCGCCGTTCGCCATGCCGTCCATGTCGAAGTCCTGAGGCGCCAGCGGCTGCACATAAATGCCGATGCCACCAAGCTTGGAGCCCAGGCCCTGCGTTTCCAGGTCGCTGTATGCCGGCACGATCACTTCGATCCGGTCCCAGCCCTGCCGCTCCGGCAGGCCGCTCAGGTGCTGGACGAGTGCCGAGATCACGATGTCCTGACGCGCACTGCCGCTCGCCTTGGCGAGCTTGTCCGCCACATCGGCGGGCATTTCCCATTGCAGGAGGACATGGCGGGCATCCGGCTCGTCGTCCGTCAGGGCCTTGTCGAGCCCGCGTAGCACGGCGTAGTTCAGCGCCTGTCCGGACACCTGCAGCGTCTTGCGCCGGTAGGGCTCGATACGACCGCTCGATAACTTGAGCTGGCGCACCACGTCCACGCGGTCGCCGATGGCGGCGACCAGGGCGACGGTCTGCGGCGTCGACGGCGCATCGGGCGCCGCGACGGCCGCGAGCGGCAGAACCAGGGCGAGCAGAGCGGTCAGCCTCACGGGTGCCTCCGGATCACTTCAGCGTCTGATTGAGCACCGCAGCCAGGCGCTCGGCGGCCGTTCGGATTTGCGCTTCGGCATAGGGACGCTTGGCGTCGAGATACGCACCGCCGAGCTTGTGCTGCCATTGCCCGTCTTCGTCGCGCGGATACAGGCCTTGCGCGTCGATGCCCTTGCAGGATTCGACGGCCCAGACCGCCGGGCTGCCCAGGGCCTCCGGCGAGATCGGCGCCACGCCGCCCTGCCGCAGCTGGTTGGCGTACTTCTCGGGCGACAGGATGGCCGATTCGAGCTCGTAGTAGTCCCAGACCGAATGCAAATTGGTGGGCGTGGGTGCGCCCGGGGCAGCACGCTTGGCGCTGTAGGAAGGCGGCGCAACGGCGGTGCGCAGGCTGACCTGGTACTTGTTGCCACCCGCGTCGTCGCCGCCCTCGGCCATGTGGCGCGCACCGGCGTGCAACGGCTGGTGCACGTCACCGATGAAGTGGACGAGGAACTTCAGCGCATCGCGACGCACCTCGGGCGGCTGCGCGACGTCGGCCAGGATCTGCCGCTGCGCGTCGATGGCCGCGATCACGCAGTTGCCGTCGGGGCAGTCACGCGGCGGCTGGTAGTCGCAGCGTTCGGGGTCGAGGTCCACGTAGTGCCACTTGGCGGTCTTCCTGGCGAGGCCCGCATCGCTGCCGCGCAGCTCGTCGGCCCAGGACGCCACGCCGGCGAGCGTCGGGTTGGGCTCGCCCTGCAGCAGTTGGGCGACCTGCTGCTGCGCAGCCGGCGTGAGCAGGGGCTGCGCCAGCTCGCCGACCAGCCAGTGGCCGAGGTGGCTCCAGGCAAAGGCGGTGGGCGTGGTGGCGAGGGCAGTCGCAGCGGAGAGGGCGATCAGGGTGCGGCGGAGCCGCTGGCGAGAGAAGGTCATGTTCATGCAGTCCAAATGGAACAGCCCTGTCGCAAAGGCAGGGCTGCATGTCCAGCACAAAGGGGCCGGCAGACGCCCGCCCCCGAGCAATGGGTTTCAGCGACTGCCGAGTCCGGTCAGGTTGTCCGAGTCGAGAACGTCGTACTCCCCGGTCGGGTCCCACCAAGGATCAGCCGCCGTTGCCGTCGGCACGCTGCCCTTGCCGATGCCGGCCTTGCGATGCAGCGTGTGCCTGATGGCCGGCGTCGCCGTACCGCCCCAGCTCGCACCCGTCGTGGGACGCTTGCCCAGCACGCCGAAGCTGTCGATCACCGTGCAGCTCGTCACGCCAGACGTGTCGCGAGCGCAGGCGCGCGGTGCTACGCCCGTATCGGCCGTGGCGGACTTCAGCAGCAGCACCACGTCGTCGCCATTGAAGGCGGTCACGTCGAAGGTGAGGGTCGGGTTGTCGTTGCGACCGCTGATCGAGCCAGCGACCGACGTGAGGCCCGTCAGGGCAGCCTGGTAGTTCACGATCAGCTGCGTGGCACCGGGGGCCAGCGTGCCGCTCAGGTGCAGCGCTGCCGTCGGCGTCGCTCCCGTCGCGACGGGGGTGGTGTAGGCCGGGCCACGGCCGTTCGACCAAAGTTCCACCACGTAGGAGCTCAGATTGACGGCATGTCCGGTCGGGTTGTAGATCTCCAGCGCCTTGTTGTTGCCGGAGCCCGAGATGTATCGGTTGATGAACAACTCGGGCGTGTCGATCGTGATGCTGCCGCTCTTGACCACCGGCTTGCTGCCGGCCGGGCCGGTCAGCGTCATGCCGATGGTGTAGCTGCCGGTGGCCGCATAGGTATGCGTCAGGCTCGTCGAGTTGACGTCGGCGATATCGGTCGTGAGGTCTCCCCAGTCCACCGCCAGCACCGTGCCATTGGTGGCCGTGATGCCGGTGATGGTGACCGCCGTTCCCGTCACGCCGCTGGTGGGCAGCGTGGCGCTGAGTGCCAGCACGGCCGGGTCGACGATCGTCACGCCGCCCTTCTGCTCGGCCGAGCTGCCGTTGTTGCCAGTCAGCACCATGTCGATGGCGTAGCTGCCTGACGTGGCGTAGGTGTGAGTCAGGCTCGTCGAGCTGGTCGCCGGCGTCTCCTTCACACCGTCGCCCCAGTCAACCGACAGCGCCGTGCCGTTGGCAGCGGCGACGCCCGTGACGGTGTACGGCACACCCGCCGTGCCGGTAGCCGGCAGCGTGGCGGTTAGCGTCGGCGCCGGGCCGACGACGACGGTGCCCGTCTTTTCAACGGCCGGCCCCCAGCCGAGGACCGCCAGTTCGATCGTGCACGAGCCGGCCTTCACGCAGGTCGCGGTCGAGGCATAGGTGTGCGTCAAGCTGGTCGGAACGGCCGCAGGGGCGTCCTGCGTGCCATCACCCCAGTCCACGGTCAGGGCCGTGGTGTTGGTCGTCGTGATGCCGGAAATGGTGACCGGCACGCCGGCCGTTGCCGTCGTCGGCAGCGTTGCGGACAGCGTGGGCGGCAGGTGGGTGTCACCACCGTCTCCACCACCGCCGCACCCGGCCATCGCAGCCAGCACCATCGCTGCCGCACTGGCCATCCAGAAATTGATCTTCTTCATGAAGGGATTCCTTACCTCACCGGCGATGTCGCCGGCACATGTTGGGTCTGCCCCGGCGCATGCGGGCCGGGAGCGTGGTCTGACGGAGGGCCTCAGTTGAACGACGCGCTGAGGCTGAGCATCACGGCGCGCGGAGCCAGCAGGTTGTAGGTCGAGGCGCTGGCGTACAAGGCCTTGCCCGTGTTCGAGTCGATCAACTGGCCCGCACCCGACGGGTTGTTGGACAGGAAGTTGGTGGCGCTCGCGAAGGTCACGGCCTTCTTGTTCGTCAGGTTGGTCACGTTGAGCTTCAGCTTGACCTTGTGCGCCCACGAGGCCACGTCGCCGAAGTTCCAGCCCGTGTTGAGATTCACCGTGGCGTAGCCGGGCGCCTTTTCGGTATTTACCCAGTCCGCCCAGAACTCGCTGCGGTACTTGGCGTTGACGCTCATGAAGAACGGGCCGTTGCGGTAGTTAACGCCGAGCGCGAAGGTGTTCTTCGGGATGTCCACGAAGGACTTGCCCGCGGTGGGATAGGTGCCGTCGCCGAGCGCGAAGGTGTCGTCCATGATGGTCGACTTGGTATGCGCATACGACGCGTACAGGCTCAGGCTACGGCTCACCTTGTAGGCGCCCTCGGCGTTGATGCCGCGCTGACGCAGCTTCGGCACGGCCAGGTACACGGTCTGGTTGCTGGCGCTGTCGTAGCCGTTGACCTGCTTGTTCTTCAGGTCAGAGGCATAGATGTCGACGCTGCCCGAGAAGGCGCCGTGGTAGTAACGCCACCCCATATCCACCGTGTCGGCCGTCTCCGGCTGGTTGACGGCCAGCTTTTCCAGCGCTGCGCGCAATTGCGCCGGCGTGTAGCCGCTGAAGGCCACCTCGTCCGGGTTCTGCTCGTAGAACGCTAGCACCGCGTCGCTTTGCGTGACGACACCGTTGACGGGTGCGCGGAAGCTGCGTCCGTAGCCCAGGAAGAACTGGTTGGCCTTGTCGTACTGGAATTTCACGCCCGCCGAAGGGGTGAACTTGTTCCAGGTGTGCGAGCTGCTGCCGCCGAACTGGTTGGTGTAGGCCAGGCTCGCGGCCGCCGCATGCGCGCCGTAGTGCTGGTAGCCGTAGCCCGCACGTTCGACGCTGGTGTAGGCGCCCGCCAGCGTCACCGTCCACTGGCTGTTCGGCGTCCACTCGTTGCTGATGAAGGCGCGCTTGAGCGTGGTGGTGGTGTAGTTGAGGTAGTTGTATTGCGGCCCGCCGCCGTCGACGTAGCTGATGAGGTTGCTGCCGCCCCAGATGTCGAGCGGGTTGCCGTCGGCGTCCACCTTGGAGTAGTTCTGACTCTGCTCCTGGCGCGGGCGGTCGAACCAGACGCCGTAGGTCAGCGTGTCGGTGTCGCCGAAGTCCTGGATCAGCTTGGCGAGCACGCCGGGACGCCAGGTCTGCGAGCCGCTGTAGCTGTAAGTCATCACCTTCTTGCCGTTGGTGACGGCGCCGTCGCCGTCCAGGTCGAAGTTGACGTAGCTGAAGCGGCCGACATTGCCGGGCGTCGTGTTCTCGGTGAAGGTGTAGCCAGAACCCCCGCCGCCGGAACCGTACTGGAAATATGGGATTACGGTCAGGTGCAGGGACGGGGTCAGCGTGAACTCGCCGTCCAGGCTCAGCATGTAGTCCTTGAACGGGTTGACGTGCAGCTTGTAGTAGGCGGTATTGGTCGCTGTGTAGGCGGTGTCGTAGTTGGCGTAGTAGTCCGCCACGGACGCCGCTTGCGTGATGAACTGATAGCCGCCGGTGCGAATCAGGTGGTTGTATTGCAGCGATGCCGAGATCGAGTTGTCACTGTCGATGGTCCAGACCGACTTGCCGTCCACCTTCCAGACCTGCGCGTTCCCTTTGCCGCGCCAGACGTCCGTGCTGTTGTGGGAGTAGGACAGCCACGAACGAACCGGGCCGATGTCTCCGGTCTGCACGCGCATGAACTCACGCTGATAGTTGCGACTGCCCCCGGAGAGCGTGGTGTCGACGCTGAACTTGTGCGAGGGATCGATGGTGGACCACGCGATCGAGCCGCCCGCCGCCCCCGCCACCGCCTGGTCCACGTCCGGATAGCCGTGCAGCACGGTGATGTCGTTCATGTTCTCCGTGTCGCCGTACTCCGTCGGGTAGACGCGGTAGTTGCCGCTGTCGTTGACCGGCGCGCCGTTCACCGTGACGCCGATCTGGTCGTTGGTGAAGCCGCGGATCTGGTAGTTGGCGTCGAACAGGCCGCTCGGATCGTCGGTGATGGCGACGACGCCGGGGATGGTGTCGATCAGCTGGGCGTAGGTCGCGCTCGGAGCCGCTTCCTCGATGGCGGCACGGGTGATGGTGGAAACCGCCTTGGGCGCGACCTGCACGGACATCAGGCCGCCACCGAGCTGCTGGCGCCCCTCGACGGTGACTTTCTCGAGCGAGTTGATCGTGGCCTTGGTGGCGTTGGCATTCGTCGTGTTCGACGTAGTCGACGCATTGGCGCGCTGGGCCGTCGTGTCGCCGGGAGCTGCCTTTTTCTGCGCTGCCGCCTTGTCCTTGTCGGCGTCGTTCGCTGTTTGTGCTTGCGCTGCCGTCGCGGACACCATGGCCGTCACCGCCACGCTGAGCGTCGTGAGGGCGAACCGGCCCAATTTCTGATGAATCATCCCAATCACTCCAATTAAGCGCGCAGCGCTTCGTCGCAAAAAACCGCCCCGACCGGGCAGGCACGCCATTCGTACTACTTAGTAAATTATTTGGAGTTTTAATGACAGCTGCCACTGCGGCGAATACGGATGGCGCGCGATGTTGTGGATTTGTCGCAAGGCACCAACCGGAAACAAAACTTCACGAACAGTCGTCAGCGACACATGCTGATCAGCGATACGGGACTAGTCATACGGTGCCGTCCTGCGAAATGGCCGGTTGGCGAGCGGTGGCGGCTCCACGCCCGGTAGCTAGCGACTCGCCGGACAGCGGAAGCCGCTCATCAGCAGCCAAGGGCGCGCTGAGTCAGCACCACCCGCTTGGTAGACATGCTTCAGAAGGCGGCGTTTGAAGCCCCGATTGATAGGTCGGTTCTGCGCATTGATATCACAGGCGCAATTAACGCAAATCCGGGCGAGTCAGACGCCGCCGCACCTATATTGCTCAGCCTCGCGTGCTGACCGCATTCTTATTGTGCGGTTTGCATATTTATCGTGCGCGCGCATGACTATTGCGTGGCCTGCATATTTGCAGTACGACCCGCCCCTTATCGGGCGGCCGGTTTTTGTTGATGGGTCCACGGCGCCTGCCCTGGTCCGGGGCAGGGCATTGAACACACGGGCCATCAGCCAGACCAGGCGCGTGCCACAGCGCAGCTGACGAACCTCTGACGATCCCGCGGCCCCTGCGGGCGCGCTGACGCCCACGCGCAAGCTCGGCGAAACACGGTGTCATGGCGGCGGCCTAGTCTCGGCGGATGCGCTTTTCGAACCTTGCGGCGACATTCCGCCGCCTCCCTGACGGGTGGCCGCTCGCCCTGCTGGCCGTGTGGCTCACCGCCCTGGCCGGGTGGCGGCCCGTGGCCCTGCCCGACGAAGGCCGCTACGGCGGCGTGGCCTACGAGATGCTGTCGGGCGACGGGCTCACGCCCACGCTCTTCGGCCTGCCCTACTTCCACAAGCCGCCGCTGATGTACTGGGTTGACATGGCGGCGATGCACCTGCTGGGGCCCTCGCCGCTGGCGCTGCGGGCCGCGCCGCTGCTGGGCGCCTGGCTGCTGGGACTGGCTCTGTGGATCGAGGCGCGCGCGGCCGACGGCCCCGGCAACGCGCGGCGCGCGCTGGCTTGGTTGGCCGTGCTGCCGCTGTTCTACCTGGGCGGCCAGTACGCCAACCATGACATGCTCGTCGCCGGCTGGATCTCGCTGGCCGTCGTCGCGGCGCGGCGCGCGTTCGCCGGCGGCGGGCACCGACTGGCCTGGCTGTGCGGCGCCTGGGCGGCGATGGGGCTGGGCCTGCTGTCCAAGGGGCTGATCGGCGTCGTACTGCCCGGCCTCATCGTCCTGCCCGGCCTGCTGCGCGAGCGCCGATGGACAGACCTGCGCCTCGCGCTGCATCCGCTCGGGCTGACCGTGTTCGCCGCCGTCGCGCTGCCGTGGATGCTGGCGATGCAACAGCGCTACCCGGGCTTCTTCGACTACTTCATCGTCGAGCAGCACTTCCACCGCTACACCGAGGGCCGCTTCAACAACGCCCACCCGTTCTGGTTTTACCTGGTCGTGCTGCCGCTGGGCACGTTGCCGGCGAGCCTGCGGTTGTGGCCGGCGCTACGGCGCGGCGGCTTCGCGCTGTGGTGGATCGTCGTCATCGTCGGCTTCTTCTCGCTGCCGCGCTCCAAGCTCGTCGGCTACGTGCTGCCGGCGCTGCTGCCGCTGGCACTGATGCTGGCCGAAGCCTGGCGCGACCGGCGAGGCGAGCGCTGGGCCTGGGCCGCAGGCGCACTGCTCTGCGCAGGGCTGGTGCCGGCGCTGGCGCACTGGGGGGCGCCGGACCACGCCGACCTCGGCGCCGCGCTGCGCCAGCGCATGGCGCCGGGCGACCGGGTGCTGCTGGCAGGCGAGCCGTTCTTCGACCTGCGGCTGCAGGCGCAGCTGGCCGCACCACCGGCCGTGCTGGGCAACTGGGACCGGCCGGAGCCGCGCGACAACTGGCGGCGCGAGCTGGCCGATGCCGCCCGCTTCGACCCGTTGCGCGGCGAGCAGGTGCTGTGGACACCTGCACGACTGGCACGCGAGCGCTGCCAGCCGGGCCGCATCTGGCTGCTGGCCACCCCGCGCGACGAGCTGCCTGACGCGCGGCCCGTGTTCACCGGCCGGCGCGCGACGCTGTTCGAGCTGCCGCGGCCGGCGCAGTGCCCGCAGCCGGTCAGCCCAGGCTGACGCCGGCGGCAGCCAGATCGTCGGCGAACGCGCTGCTGGCGAGGTAGGCGTGCTCGCGGGTGCGCGCCGCGGCGATGGGGTCGCCCGCATCCGCTTCGCCCAGCGCCGGGTGGCAGAACAGCAGCGCGCCGTCCGGCACCCGGGCCAGCCAGCGCTGCACCAGCACTCGGTAGTCGGCGCGGGGGTCGAATCCGTAGACGCCCACCAGCGCCGGCGCATGCGCGATGCCGTCGGACCGCAGCGCGCCGGCCAGCGCACGGCCGCCGCAGGCTTCAATGATGCGGCGCTTGGCGGCGAACCCCGGCCCCACGACGTGGCCGGTGTTGCGCACCGGTACGCCGAGGCGCCGCGCCGCGGCCAGCACCAGCGGGCGCATGCCGGGCAGCGCGTGCACATGCTGATGGCCGTCGATGAAGGCCGGCACGCGGCCGGTCACGTCGATGAAGCGCTGCAGCTGCGCGTCGAACTCGCCGGCCACCGCGGCCGGCAAGCGGCCGGCGAAGGCCCGGGCGAGCAGCACGCCCAGCGCCGGAAAGCGCGGCCATTCGTCACGCAACGCGGCGCTCAGCGGCTCGCCCTCGGTCAGGTTGACATGTAGGCCGGCCGCGGCGCCGCAGCCCTGCAGTGAGGCGCCCGCCTCACGCCAGCGCGGCAGCGTCACGAGGCAGCTCAGCGCCGTGATGCGCCGCTGCGCCACCAGCGCGAGGATGCCGCGGTCGATCGCCGGGCCCAGGCCGTAGTCGTCCGCACAGACGGCCAGCCGCCGCGGCGCCGTCATGCCGGGTTGCCGGTGTCCTGCGCCACCAGGTAGACCGGCCGCTGCTTGACCTCGTCGAAGATGCGACCGACGTACTCGCCGATGATGCCGATGGACAGTAGCTGCACGCCGCTGAAGAACATCAGCCCGACGACCAGCGTGGGCCAGCCGGGCAGCGGATGGCCGTAGAGCAGGTGCTCGACGACGATCCACAGGCCGTAGGCCAGCGCGACGACGGCGATGGCGCCGCCCAGGGCGCTCCAAATGCGCAACGGCAGGTTGCTGAACGCCGTCACGCCGGTGAAGGCCAGCCGCAGCAGCCCGCGCGACGAGAAGTGACTGCGGCCACTGGTGCGCGGCAGCGGCTCGTAGGGCAGGAACTCGGTGCGGAAGCCCACCCACGCATACAGCCCCTTCATGAAGCGGTTGCGTTCCGGCAAGGCGTTCAGTGCCTGCACGACGCGGCGGTCCAGCAGCCGGAAGTCGCCCGCGTCGGGCGGAATCCGCGTGCGCGTCGAGGCGTTGACGACGCCGTAGAACAGCCGCGTGCCCCAGCGCTTCAGCGGCCCTTCCTCGTCGCGATGCGCGCGCACGGCGCAGGCCATGTCCGCGCCGCGCATCCAGGCCTGGTGCATCTGCGCGATGAGGTCGGGGGCATGCTGGCCGTCGGCATCCATCAGCAGCACGCAGTCGGCATCTGCCAGCGCTAGGCCGGCCGTCAACGCGGCCTCCTTGCCGAAGTTGCGCGACAGCTTCACATAGCGCAGCGGCAGGCCTGCGGCGATGGCGGCCTGCGCGACGGCGGCGGTGTCGTCACTGCTGCCGTCGTCGATGAGGAGCAGCCGCCAGTGCGGCGTCAGCGCGGGCAGCACGCCACGCAGGCGGGCGAACAGGGCCGGCAGGTTGGCCGCCTCGTTGAACGCGGGCAGTACCACGTCGAGGCTGGCATTCGGCAGGCGTCGGGACATGGCGTCATTCTGCGGACGCGATGTGACACGCCGCTTGCCCAGGACTGACCGCGCGCTGTCGGGCCAGCACGCAGGAGCGCCGCTTGCCAAGGCGCCGGCCATGAAAGCGCTTCGCAATGTGCTCGGAAAGCTGGGCCCCGGCCTCATCACCGGTGCCGCGGATGACGACCCCAGCGGCATCGCCACCTATTCGCAGGCCGGTGCTCGCTTCGGCTACGGCATGCTGTGGAGCCTCGTCTTCACGCTGCCGCTGATGACGGCGATCCAGGTCGTCAGTGCCCGCATCGGCTACGTATCCGGCCGGGGTCTGGCGGCCAACATGAAGCGAGCCTTCCCACGGCCGGTGCTGTTGGGCCTAGTGGCCCTGCTGCTGGCGGCCAATACGCTGAACATCGCGGCCGACATCGCTGCCATGGCCGCGGCCGTCAGGCTGCTGGCGGGCGGCTCGGTGCACCTGTATGCGCTGGCCTTCGGCATTGCGAGCGTGCTGATGCAGGTCTTCCTCTGCTATGACAGCTATGTGCGCTGGCTGAAGTGGCTGACGCTCGCGCTGCTGGCCTACGTGGGCGTGGTGGCCGTGCTGGGATTGGACTGGGTGGACGTGCTGCGGCGCACGCTGCATCCCCAGTTGCGCTGGGACCGCGACACGCTGCTGATGGTCGTTGCGTTGTTCGGCACGACGATCAGTCCCTACCTGTTCTTCTGGCAGGCCGGCCAGGAGGTGGAAGACCTGCGCGGCCGCACCGCCGGCAAGGCACTGTCATCGGCGCAGGTGCACGCGCATCTGCACCGCATCAAGGTCGACACGCACATCGGCATGGGGTTTTCCAACGGCATCGCCTTCTGCATCATGCTGGCGGCCGCCGCCACGCTGCACCAGGCCGGCGTGCGCGACATCGAGACGTCGGCCCAGGCGGTGCAGGCACTCAGGCCCATTGCTGGCGAACATGCGGCGCTGCTGTTCAGCCTGGGCATCATCGGCACCGGCCTGCTCGCCGTGCCGGTGCTGGCCGGCTCAGCCGGCTACGCGGTGGCGGAGGTGGCCGGCTGGCGCGACAGCCTCGACCTGAAGCTCGAGCGCGGCGAGGGCCGCGGCTTCTACGCCGTCATCGCGGTGGCGACGCTGGGCGGCGTGGCGCTGTGCTTCGCGCCGATGGACCCGGTGCGGCAACTGTTCTGGTCGGCGGTGTTCAACGGCATCACGGCCGTGCCCATCATGGCGGCGATGATGGTGCTGGCCACACGGCCCGCGGTCATGGGCCCGCACGTCATCGGCCGCAAGTTGCGGGTGCTGGGCTGGGTCGCGACGGGCGTCATGGCGCTCACGGTGTTGGCGCTGGCGATGGCCTGACGCGATGGCGGCGTCAGCACCCGCAGTGTGCCGCAGTTCACTCCGCGCATGCGCCAGCACCTGGCGGGACGAATGCAGCGTGAGACCCGCCATCGTCACCGCCACCTGCAGGTCGGGCCAGGCCTGGCCCGTCAGCGTGCCGCCGGTGGCGATCAACGCCACATTGCCCAGCGCGTCGTTGCGGCTGCACAGCCAGACGGCACGCATGTTCGCGTCGCCCCGACTGCAAGGCGGCGGGCACGGCGGCGAGGCGCATGCACTGCTGAACGAGCACATCGGCCACGCCAGTACGCGCATCGCGGCGTTGCAGGAGCTGGAGCGAGAACTGGTGGCGCTGCGATCGCGGTGTCGCGGTGATGAGCAGGCCTGCGCGATCCTGGAAGGCCTGGCCGAGCCGGGCGCCGAGCTGCCGTCAAAGAGCCACGTCGGGCACAGTCACTGAAGCAGCCAGCCCTGCTGCAGCATTGGGTCAGGCCACCCGGCAGACCTTCAGCATGTTCGTGCCGCCGGGGTAACCCATCGGCTCGCCGCAGGTGATGGCGTAGGTGTCGCCCGGCATCAGCACGCCGCGCTCGACGAGCAGCTTCTCGGCCGCAGCCAGCGCCTCGTCGCGGTCCTTGAACTCGGGCATCAGCAGCGGCTTGACGTTGCGGTACAGCGCCATGCGACGCTGGCTGACGAGCTGGCTGGTGAGACCGAAGATCGGCACGTTGATGCGGTGGCGGCTCATCCATAGCGCCGTGGAGCCCGACTCGGTCAGCGCCAGGATGGCCTTGCAGCCCAGGTGGTGGGCCGTGAACAGCGCGCCCATCGCGATGGACTGGTCGATGCGGCCGAACTGGCGGCCGGCAAAGTCGGTGTCCAGCGTGACGAACTCGGCCCGCTCGGCTTCCAGCGCGATGGCGGCCATCTGCTCGACGGTCTCGATCGGGAACTTGCCGGCGGCAGTCTCGGCGGACAGCATGACCGCGTCGGTACCGTCCAGCACTGCATTGGCCACGTCGGACACCTCGGCGCGCGTCGGCACCGGGTTGACGATCATGGACTCCATCATCTGCGTGGCCGTGATGGACACCTTGTCCAGCTCACGGGCCATCTTGATCATGCGCTTCTGCAGCGCCGGCACCGCCGCGTTGCCCACTTCCACAGCCAGGTCGCCACGGGCCACCATGATGCCGTCGCTGGCCTTCAGGATGGCTTCGAGGTGAGGAATTGCCTCGTAGCGCTCGATCTTGGCGATCATGGCCGGCTTGTGGCGCCACGGCTCACCGGCCACGTTGGCCAGCTGGCGCGCCATCTCCATGTCGGTGGCGTTCTTCGGGAAGCTGACGGCGAGGTACTCGCACTGGAAGGACATCGCGGTCTTGATGTCGTCCATGTCCTTGGCCGTCAGTGCCGGTGCCGTGAGGCCGCCGCCCTGCTTGTTGATGCCCTTGTTGTTGGACAGCTCGCCGCCCAGCTTGACGGTGGTGTGCACCTGGGCGCCGCGCACCGAGTTGACGGTGAGTACGAGCAGGCCGTCGTTGAGCAGCAGCGTGTCGCCAGGCTTCACGTCCCGCGGCAGCTCCTTGTAGTCCAGGCCCGCGATCTCCTGGTTGCCCAGCTCCGTGCGGTCGGCATCGAGGATGAAACTGGCGCCGGGAATCAGTTCGATCTTGCCACCTTCGAACTTGCCGACACGAATCTTCGGGCCCTGCAGGTCGGCCATGATGGCCACCGACTTGCCGACGCGCTCAGCCGCCGCGCGGACCATGTTGGCGCGATCGATGTGGTCCTGGGCCTTGCCATGCGAGAAGTTCAGCCGCACGACGTCGACGCCGGCGCGGATCATCTTTTCGAGCACCTCCGGCGTGTTGGAAGCAGGGCCGAGGGTGGCGACGATCTTGGTAGCGCGGGTCATGGCTTGTCTCGTGTTTCTGAGGAGGCGCGGAATTATGGGCCGCGCAACGGTCAATGAGTTTCGTCGCATTTCGGTGCAGCGGGCTTGCGCCCAGGCCCGACGGGGGCTCTACGGCCCGTCGCACCGGGCCGCGGGCCGCCACCGGGCTGCGCCGGCTTGGCGCGGGTTACGAACGGGGCACCTCATGGCGAGGCCGGCGAAGCCAGCCTGGCCGCAGCGCCGCCTGTGGGAATATGCCGGCCGACATGAACACCTCGCTGGCCGCTGCCCTCGCCGTCGTGCTGACCTGGGGCCTGAACTTTCCGCTGTCCAAGGCCTTGTTCACGCAGGTGGGCCCGGCCGGCTTCCTGGGGCTGCGCTACCTGCTGGTGCCGATGTGCGCCATGGCGCTGCTGTGCTGGCGCTTCGGCCTCCGATGGCCGCGGCTGGACCGCGCCGAGATCGGGCCGCTGGTGCGGCTGACGCTGGTGGGCCAGGGCCTGCACCTGCTGCTGGCGGCGTACGGCATGCAGGGCTCCACCGCCTTCAGCGCCAGCGTGCTGCTGGCCTGCGGCCCGGTGTTCACGCTGCTGATCCTGCGCATCAGCGGTGTCGAGCGGCTCTCACGCATCCAGGTGGCGGGTGTGGCACTGGCTGCGGCCGGCGCGCTGCTGTTCACGGCCGACAAGCTGCGCGCCGCGGACTGGCAGGCGTCGCTCGGCGACCTGACACTGCTGGCCGCCGCGGCGTTGTTCAGTTATTACACGGTGGCCAGCAAGCCGCTGATCCAGCATCACGGCGGCGTGACGGTGCTGGCCTATGGCAGCCTCGTCTGCACGGGGCCGATGCTGCTGTGGTGCGCGCCGGCGCTGGCCACGATGGACTGGGCCGCGCAACCGGCCTGGGTCTGGAGTGGCACGCTGTGGCAGGTCGCCGGCGGCGGCTTCCTCGGCTGGCTGGCCTGGGGCTGGGCCAACGAACGGCGCGGCGTGGCCCGCACCGCGCCATTGATCTACCTGATGCCGCTAGTTGCCGGGCTGGCCGCCTGGCTGTGGGGCGGCGAGCAGTTCACCGCCCCCAAGCTGCTGGGCGCCGGCGTCATCCTGGCCGGCGTCGCGCTGGCGCAGTTCAGCCCCGCGCGGCCTTCGCCTCACGCACATCGGCCACCGCCAGAGCCGTCATGTTGACGATGCGGCGCACCGTCGCCGACGGCGTCAGGATGTGCACCGGCGCGGCGGCACCGAGCAGAATGGGGCCGATGGTCACGCCCTGGCTCGCGCTGATCTTCAGCACGTTGAACAGGATGTTGGCGGCGTCCAGCGTCGGCAGCACCAGCAGGTTGGCGGCGCCGGTCAGCTTGCTGTCGGGCAGGAAGGCGTGGCGTACGCTCTCCGAGAGCGCCGCGTCGCCGTGCATCTCGCCGTCGCACTCGACCTCGGGGTGGGCCGCGGCGAACAGCTCGTGCGCGCGGCGCATCTTCAGCGCCGACGGCCGCGTGCTGGAGCCGAACATCGAGTGGCTGACGAAGGCCAGCTTGGGCGGCAGGCCGAAGCGGCGAACCTCGTCCGCCGCCATCGCGGCGATGTCGGCCAGTTCATCGGCGGTCGGGTCGTCGTTGACGAAGGTGTCGGCGATGAACAGCGTCATCGTCTCCATCATCAGCGCGTTCATCGCCGCGAACTGACGCGCACCGTCCCGCAGCCCGACGAGGTCGCGCACCTGCTCCAGGTGGCGGTCGAAGCGGCCGACCATGCCGCAGATCATCGCGTCGGCGTCACCGAGCTCGATGGCCAGCGCGCCGATGGCGGTGTTGGAGCGCCGCACGGCGGATTTGGCCATTTCCGGTGTGACGCCGTTGCGCTTCATGCGCTGGTGATAGGCCTCCCAGTACTGGCGGAAGCGCGGGTCGTCCTCGGGGTCGATGACGGCCACGTCGGCGCCCAGCTTCAGCCGCAGGCCGGCGCGCTGGATGCGCGCTTCCAGGACGGCGGGGCGGCCGATCAGCGTCGGCTTCGCGATGCCTTCGTCCAGCGCCACCTGCACCGCGCGCAGCACACGCTCGTCCTCGCCCTCGGCATAGATGACGCGCGCCGGCTCGGCCTTGGCTGCCGCGAACACCGGCCGCATGAACATGCCGGTCTGGTAGACGAAGCGCTCCAGCGACTGGCGGTAGGCGTCGAGGTCCGCCACCGGTCGCGTGGCGACGCCGTCGGCCGCCGCAGCGGCCGCGACGGCCGGCGCGATGCGCAGGATCAGCCGTGCATCGAAGGGTTTGGGGATGAGGTAGTCCGGCCCGAAGGCCAGCTCCTGGCCGGCGTAGGCGGCCGCCACTTCGTCACTCGTCTCGGCCTTCGCGAGTGCCGCGATCTCGCGCACGCAGGCCAGCTTCATGCCCTCGGTGATCTTGGTCGCACCGCAGTCCAGCGCGCCACGGAAGATGTAGGGGAAGCACAGGACGTTGTTGACCTGGTTCGGATAGTCCGAACGGCCCGTGGCGATGATGCAGTCGGGCCGCACGGCCTTGGCCAGCTCAGGGCGGATCTCTGGCTCGGGGTTGGCCAGTGCCAGGATGATGGGCTTGTCGGCCATCGTCTTGACCATGTCCGCACTCAGCACGCCGGCGGCCGAGCAGCCGAGGAAGACGTCTGCACCGGCGACCACGTCAGCCAGCGTGCGCGCGGGCGTGACCTGGCAGTAGCGCTGCTTGGATTCGTCCAGCTTGCCGGCCTTCGCGTCCTCACGCTCGCTCTGGATGACGCCGCGCGAGTCGCAGACGAAGACGTTCGCGCGCTTTACGCCCAGCCCGACCATGACGTCGAGACACGCGATCGCCGCCGCACCGGCACCGGACACGGCGACCTTCACCTTCGCGATGTCCTTGCGCACCAGCTCCAGGCCGTTCAGCAGCGCGGCCGACGAGATGATGGCCGTGCCGTGCTGGTCGTCGTGGAAGACGGGGATGTTCATCCGCTTGGACAGCTCGCGCTCGATGTAGAAGCACTCGGGCGCCTTGATGTCCTCGAGGTTGATGCCGCCCAGCGTGGGCTCCATCGCCGCGATGATGTCGACGAGCTTGTCCGGGTCGCGCTCGGCCAGCTCGATGTCGAAGACGTCGACGCCGGCGAACTTCTTGAACAGGCAGCCCTTGCCCTCCATGACCGGCTTGGCCGCCAGCGGGCCGATGTCGCCCAGGCCCAGCACGGCCGTGCCGTTGGTGATGACGCCCACCAGGTTGCCGCGCGACGTGAAGTCCGCCGCCAGCGACGGATCACGCTCGATGTCCAGGCACGGATAGGCCACGCCCGGCGAGTAGGCCAGCGACAGGTCGCGCTGGTTGCTCAGCGCCTTCGTGGGCGTGACGGAGATCTTGCCGCGCGTGGGCGCGCGGTGATAGTCCAGCGCGGCGTCGCGCAGGGCGGCTTCGGCAGGCGAAAGGGGGGCGTTGTTCTTTTCCACGGTCGCGGTCTTCCTGAGGAGGGACCGCGAGGTTACGCCGGGTTTCAGCGCCGGGCGATGCCGGATTGCTGGCTGTTCATGCAGAGAAGTATGGAGGGGCGCAGCGGCCCCTCTTCGCCACCGCTCAGCTCAGCCCGCCGCGCGCTTGCTGAGGATCTCGAAAGCCGGCAGCGTCTTGCCTTCCAGCACCTCCAGGAAGGCGCCGCCACCGGTGGAGATGTAGCCGACATCCTTCTCGATGCCGTACTTGGAGATCGCCGCGAGCGTGTCACCGCCGCCGGCGATGCTGAAGGCCACGCTCTCGGCGATGGCGCGGGCGATGGCCTCGGTGCCATGGGCGAAGGCGTCGAACTCGAACACGCCCACCGGGCCGTTCCAGACGATGGTGCCGGCGGCCTTGAGCTGCTCGGCCAGCTTGGCGGCCGTCTTGGGGCCGATGTCGAGGATCAGGTCGTCATCCTCCACCGCCGTAGCGGCCTTGACGGCGGCCGTCGCGCCAGCGGCGAACGTCTTGGCCGTCACGACATCCTCGGGGATGGGCACCTCGGCGCCGCGCGCCTTCATCGCGTCGATGACGGCCTTGGCCTGGTCCACCAGGTCCGGCTCGGCCAGCGACTTGCCGATCTTCAGGCCCGAGGCCAGCATGAAGGTGTTCGCGATGCCGCCACCGACGATGAGACCGTCCACCTTGGCCGACAGCGCTTGCAGGATCGTCAGCTTGGTCGACACCTTGGAGCCGGCGACGATGGCCACCAGAGGGCGGCGCGGGTTGGCCAGCGCCTTGGTGATGGCGTCGATCTCGGCGGCCAGCAGCGGGCCGGCGCAGGCGATCTTGGCGTATTTGGCGATGCCATACGTCGTCGCCTCGGCGCGGTGAGCCGTGCCGAAGGCGTCGTGCACGAAGATGTCGCACAGAGCGGCGAGCTTCTTCGACAGCTCGTCGTTGCACTTCTTCTCGCCCTTGTTGACGCGGCAGTTCTCCAGCAGCACCAGCTCGCCGGGAGCGACGGCCACGCCGTCCACCCAGTCGGCCTTCAGCGGCACCGGGCGGCCCAGCAGCTCGGCCATCCGAGCGGCCACGGGCGCGAGCGAATCCTCGGGCTTGAACTCACCTTCGGTCGGGCGGCCCAGGTGGGACGTCACCATGACCGCGGCGCCCGCCTCCAGCGCCATCTTGATGGCCGGCAGCGAGGCGCGGATGCGCGTGTCCTCGGTGATGTTGCCGGCGTCGTCCTGCGGCACGTTGAGGTCGGCGCGGATGAAGACGCGCTGGCCGGCCACCTTGCCGGCAGCGATCAGGTCGGAGAAGCGGATGACGTTCATGGTCGGGCGGTGAAGTTGCGTAGAAAAACTGGCGCGATTCTCGCCGGAGCTTCCGGCTGGCACGGTACCGCTTTGAAACTGCGGGGCGGCCAGCAGGCAGTGCGCTTGCCCGCGCTCGGCGCGGCCGCCGCGGGCCAGCGGGCTCACGTCACCAACCGAGGCCGAGCCGGAGCGGTAGCATCACCGCCATGCCGACGACGATGGTGCCGAGGATGCCGCGGCGCCAGAAGTAGTAGGCCGTCGCCACCAGCACCGCGGGCCAGCGCGCGTCCTGCCACGTCGTGATGACATGGCCCTGGGTCATGAAGACCTCCGGCGCGATGACGGCGACGAGCGCCGCCAGCGGCGCGACCTTCAGCAGCTCGCGCAGCCAGCCGGGCACAGGCAAGGGCCGGTCGGCGATCATGAAGAAGCCGCGCGTGACGACGGTGATGCATGCAAGGCCCACGAGGGCCAGCCAGATCAGCGGCTCACTCATGGGCCGCCTTTCGCGCATCCAGCCACCAGCCCACCGCACCGGCCGCCGCGATGGCGCACAGGATGTTGAGCTTGAGGGGCAGCGAGTAGGTGGCGATGGACACGGCGCCAGCCGTGACGGCCACCCACCACAGCGTGCGATCGGTCAGCAGCGTGAACGACACGCCCAGCAATGCGAGCACGCCGGCAAAGCCGATGCCCCACTGCGTCGGGATGCGATCGGCCAGAAGGATGCCGGTGAAGGAGCAGAACTGCCAGGTCGGCCAGTTCACGGCGACGCCGCCGAGGAAGTAGCGCCGCTGCCCCGGCGCCGGCACGGGGTCGGGCCAGCGCTTGACGAAGGTGACGAAGTTCAAGTCCGCCGCGCAGTAGGCCAGCATCAGCCGGCGCGCCCGTGGCAGGTGACCGAAGTAGTGACGCCACTGCGCGCTGAAGATGACGAAGCGCAGGTTCACGCAGAACGCCGTGGCCAGAAGCACCCAAAGCGGCGCGCCGGAGGCGATCAGCGGCAGTGCCGCCAGCTGCGCGCTGCCGGCGAACACCATCAGCGACATGCCCATGGCCAGCGGCAGGCTCAGCCCGCTCTTGACCATCGTCACCCCGGTCACCAGCCCCCACGCGGCCAGGCCCAGGGACGGCGAGGCCATGTCGCGCGCGCCTTGTCGGAAATCGGCATCGGCCGCCAGCGCACGCAGCCTCTTGAACAAACTCATACCGCCATTGTCGGCGGCGCCGAAAGACCCTCGCCCGCGGCATGCCGCAGGCAGTGCGGTCAGTTGATCCGACGCACCTTGCCGCTGCCGGCGATGGACGACGTGATCTCCGGCGAGCCGGCGTACTTCACATCGCCGCTGCCGGCAATGGACACGTTCAGGCGCTTGGCCGCGTTGACCTGGGCGTCGCCGCTGCCCGCGATGCTGACCTTGACCTCGTCGGCCACCAGCTCGGCCGCGCGCACGTCGCCGCTGCCGGCAATGGAGACCGTGGCCGAGCCGCAGCGGCCGGCCGCGACGATGTCGCCGCTGCCGCTGACCTTCATGCCCAGTCGCTCGGCGTCGAGGCCGGCGAAGTGGATGTCGCCCGAGCCGGCGATGCTGGCGTCGACGGCGCCCGTCTTCATGCTTTCCACCTTGACGGTGCCCGAGCCGGCCACGGAGACGCCTCGCAGCGCCGGCATCTCGATGGTGAAGCTCGGGTTATTGGACGCTGAGATGCTGACGCCCTTCTTCGGCTCGATCTGCAACGTGCGGCCCTTACCGCCGTCGACAACCTTGGTCTCGATGTATGGCAGCAGGTTGCGGTCGGCCTTCAGCTCGACCTTGGTGCCCTGACCCTGGCGGATCGTCACGTTGAAGCCGCCCGCCACCGAGACGGCGTCGAATGTGCCGGTGTCGCGGGCCTCGGTCGTGAGGTCGCCGTTGCCCGAGACGCGCTCTCCGCTGCTCCAGCCCCAGGTCCAGGCACTGGCGGAGCCGCACAGGCTGGCGGCGACGAGACCGAGGGCGAACAGGCGGCGGGTGCGTTGCATGGCGAGCTCCATCGAGGTTGGCGTGGAGCGCATCATCGGTGGCTTCGGCCTGACGGTGGGGCCTGGCGCGACAGCCCGCAGGATCGAGGGGCCGAAATGCAGCCCGACGCGCCTCAGTGTGCCTTGGCCTTGTCGGCCGACTTCTCCGCCGGCTTGTCGGAGGATTTGTCGGCGGACTTCTCGGCCGGCTTGACCTCGGCGTCATCCGCCGCCGGCTTGGCGCCGGGGCGCGGCACGACGGGCGCAATGCCTTCGAGCTTGTTCTCGCGCATGTACTCGTCCATCTCGCGCCAGCCGGCGTAGACCGCCGCCTTCTGCGCTTTGGGATTCAGCACGTAGCAGTCCTCGATGGCGCGCATCGCATGCCGGCAGGCGCTGCCGATGGCCTTGGCGTCGGCCTCCTTGGCGGCGGCCACCTTGACGGGGTCGTCGATGCCGAGCTGCTCGCAGGCGCTCAGTGCCATCAGCAGCGGCAGGGAAAGGAGGACAAGACGCTTCATCTGCTGAGGTATCGGCGGTTGCGGCGGCAACTTGAGGTCAGCGCCGGGCCATCGCGAGCAGTCGCGCGATGCGCTCCTCGGTCGCCGGGTGGGTGGAAAACAGGCCACGCAGGCCGCCGCCAGACAGCGGGTTCATGATCATCATCTGTGCCGTTTCGGGGTGGGCCTCAGTCGTCGCGAGCGGGATGCCCTGGGCGACACGGTGGATCTTGTCCAGCGCCGACGCCAGCGCAGCGGGGTCGCCGGAGATCTCGGCGCCGCCGCGGTCGGCCTCGAACTCGCGCGCCCGGCTAATGGCCATCTGGATCAGGCTGGCGGCCAGCGGCGCGAGGATGGCCACGGCGATGCCGGCCAGCGGGTTGGTCGGCCGGCCATGCTCGTCGCGCCCACCGAAGAACGTCGCGAAATTGGCCAGCATGGAGATCGCGCCGGCCATCGTCGCGCTGATCGTGCTCGTCAGGATGTCGCGGTTGGCAACGTGGGCCAGCTCGTGCGCCATGACGCCGCGCAGCTCGCGCTCGGACAGCAGCCGCAGGATGCCGGTGGTCGCGGCGACCGCGGCATGCTCGGGGTTGCGGCCGGTGGCGAACGCGTTGGGCGCGTCCTCGTCGATCAGGTAGACGCGCGGCATCGGCAGGCCAGCCCGCTGCGCCAGCTCGGCCACCATGCGGTGGAACTGCGGTGCGGAACCAGCGTCGACCTCGCGGGCGTTGTACATCCTCAGCACCATGTCGGCAGAGAACCAGTAGCTGAAGAAGTTCAGGCCGGCGGCCAGCAGCAACGCGATCAGCATGCCGGTGCGGCCGCCGATCATGAGGCCTACCGCCATGAACAGCGCCGTGATGGCGGCCATCAGCATGGCGGTCTTCATCAGGTTGAACATCGCACCAGCCCTCCGTTCATGGACAACGCGACACAGATGGTGCCTCACGCGCCGCATTCAAGCCGCACGACGCGGTGGCGAGGATCAGGCAGGAGGTGCCGACACGTCGAACGACTGGCCGACGCCGATGGGATGCGCGTGCATCAGCGTGGCGGCCGGCGCCCGCTTGCCACCCGGCCGCTGCAGCTCGGTCAGGCGCAAGGCGCCGCTGCCGCAGGCGACGACCGGGCCGCCCTCGTCCACCGCGATGACGTGGCCCGGCGAACCCGCGCCAATTGCTGCTTCGGCCCGCCACACCTTCAATGTCTCGCCCGCCAGCGTGGCCACGCCGCCCGGGAAGGGGTCGAAGGCGCGCAAGCGGCGCTCGATGTCGGCGGCCGGCTGGCACCAGTCGATGGCGCTTTCGGCCTTGTCGATCTTGTGGGCATAGGTGACGCCTTCGGCCGGCTGTGGCGTCTGCGGCAGGCCGCCACAGGCGGCCATTTCCAGCGCCTCGACGATGAGCCGCCCGCCGAGCGCTGCCAGCCGGTCGTGCAGCGTGGCGGTGGTGTCGTCGGCACGGATGGCCAGCCGCTCGATGACGCACATCGCGCCGGTGTCCAGGCCGGCGTCCATCTGCATGATGGTCACTCCCGTCTCGGCATCACCCGCCTCGATGGCCCGGTGGATGGGCGCCGCGCCGCGCCAGCGCGGCAGCAGCGACGCGTGGATGTTCAGGCAGCCGCGCGGCGGCAGGTCCAGCACCCACTGCGGCAGGATCAGCCCATAGGCGGCCACCACCATGACGTCGGCCTGCGCCGCCTGCAGCGCGTCGCGCGCGGCGACTGCATCGGCGGCGTACTTGCCGTCAAGCTTCAGCCCTTGCGGCTGCGCGACCGGAATGCCGGCCGCCAGCGCCCGCTGCTTCACGGCCGAGGCCTGCAGCTTCATGCCGCGACCGGCGGGCCGGTCGGGCTGGGTCAGCACGAGGGGGATGGTGAAGCCAGCCTGCAGCAACGCCTCCAGCGCGACGGCGGCGAACTCGGGCGTGCCGGCGAAAACGACTCTCATGACGCGACGCGCTTCGCAGTCAGAAGCGCTGGTTGCGCTTGCGCGCCTCGGCCTCTTCCTCGCGCGTCTTCTTGACCATCTTGGTCTTGATGCGGTCGCGCTTGAGCGGGCTGAGGTACTCGACGAAGACCTTGCCCATCAGGTGGTCCATCTCATGCTGCACGCACACCGCCAGCAGGCCGTCGGCGTCGAACTCGTAGACCTCGCCATCGCGGTTGGTGGCCCGCACCGTCACCTCGGCATGGCGCGGCACCTTGTCATAGATCTGCGGGACGGACAGGCAGCCTTCCTCGCCGTCGACCATGCGCTCGCTCGTCTTCAACAGCTCGGGGTTGATGAGCACGCGCGGCGTGTCGCGATCCTGCGAGGTGTCGATAACGATGACCCGCTCGTGCACGTCCACCTGCGTGGCGGCCAGTCCCACGCCATCGGCGGCATACATCGTCTCGAGCATGTCGTCGACGAGCTGGCGGATGCGCTCGTCCACTGCCGCCACGGGTTGGGCGACGGTATGCAGGCGTGGGTCGGGGTAGCGGAGGATGGGGAGCTGGGCCATGAAGTTGTAGGCAGGCGGCCACGGCACGGAGGTTGTAAGCACTCGCAAGCGCAGTCCAGCCGGGTTGAATACGGGCAGAATCGCGCAGATTTTCGCCGATCCGGCAATCCCCCTCGGAGACCGCGCCCGATGCCCGCTGCCCGTTTCGCCCTCACCTCGGTCCTCGCGGCCTGCCTGGCCCTTGCGGCGACCACTGTCTCAGCACAAGCCAGCCACCTGCCCGTGACGCCGGAGCAGCGCCGCGTGGCCGACCAGGTCGCCTCCGCCGGTGTGCCGTTGTCCGAACTGGCCGCCAACGCGCCCGACAGCCACACCGTCGTCGCCGGCGACACGCTGTGGGACATCTCCAAGCTGTTCCTGAAGAGCCCCTGGCGCTGGCCCGAGCTGTGGGGCATGAACCGCGACCAGGTCCGCAATCCGCACTTGATCTACCCGGGCCAGATCCTCGTCCTCGTCAAAACCGATGGCCGCGCCCGGCTGCAGTTCGGCCAGCGCGTGGGCGACGGCCCGGGCGATGTCGTCAAGCTGAAGCCGCAGATGCGCGTCTCGCCGCTGGACGCCAACCCCATCCCGGTCATCCCGCTGCATCTGATCCAGGCCTTCCTCACAGACACGGCCGTTTTCGACACCGATGCGCTGGCCACCGCGCCCCGCATCGTCGCCGCGCAGGAAGGCCATGTGCTGCTGGGCCGAAACGACCTGGCCTATGCCCGCGGCGACTTCGCCGGTGCGACGGACTTCCGCGTCTTCCGCACGTCGCGCCCGCTGCGCGATCCGACGACGAACGAGATCCTCGGCTACGAGGCCCCGTACGTCGGCACCGCCGACCTGATCCGCCCGGGCGAGGACCGCAGAACCGCCGACGGCAAGACCGAGATCGTGCCGGCCACGCTGCAGATCCGGGATGTCAAGCAGGAAGTGGGCATCGGCGACCGGCTGGCGCCGGCGCCCCAGCGCGACCTGGAGCGCTATGTGCCGCACGCGCCGGATAAGCCGCTCGCGGGTCAAATCGCGGCTTTGTACGGTGACGCACTGAATGCCGGCCAGAACCAGATCGTCGCGCTGAACCGCGGCAAGCGCGACGGCGTCGAGCGCGGCCATGTCTTCGCGCTCTGGCGCGATGGCGATGCCAAGATCGACAAGACACAGGAGCGCCCGCAGGCCATCAAGCTGCCGGACGAGCGTCATGGCATCCTGTTCGTCTTCGAGGTCTACGAGCGGGTGTCGTACGCGCTCATCATCTCCGTCAAGGAACCGGTCAAGCCGGGCGACCGCTTCACCCAGCCCTGACGCAGCGGCCCGTGCGCCGCTGAATACGAGCGGATCGCCCACGCTTGAAAGCCCCGAACTGGCCACTTAATTGCGGCTGACCAAAAGTCTCGGCCCGGCGGCCGCACGCCGCGTGCTGGCCATGGCGGGCAGGCTGGAGGCCTTCTTCGAACTGCCCGCCCCGGCACTGGAGCAAGCTCTGCCACCCAAATCCGCGCGAGGCGCTGCCCCACGCCCGAGCACCTACCCGAGCTGATCGCCAAGGCCGAAGCGTGGCTGGCCGAACCCGGGCATCGGATGCTAGCGATCGGCGACGCCAACTACCCGCATCAGCTGCCGGCAGCGGCCGAGCCACCGCGGCTGCTGTAGCTGGACGGTCGGCGCGGACTGCTCGCCACGCCCTCGCTGGCCGTCGTGGGCAAGGGGCAGGACCAGGTCTACCCCAGGCGCAACGCCGCCTGTCCGCCCGGTCGCTGTGTTCCGGCGCGCTCATTGTTAGCCAGTACTCACTGAGCACACCGGTCATGCAGGTCAACTTCCCGCGCCTCAACCGCATCATCGCCGGCAGGAGCGAAGGCTGACTCTTCGTCGACGCAGCGGTGCCGTCGGGCTCGCTGATCACGGCCGGCTCGCGGCAGAGGCCGGCGCGTGGTTTTCGCAATTCCTGGGTGCAGACGCGCGGCTGTCATGCGCCGATCCGCCATTGCACCAAGCTCGTCGAGTCGGCCGAGGACGTGCTGGAGGATCTGCCGCCGCTGGGCGCGAAGCCGATGGCCACACCGGAGGTCGAGGAACCGCCCCAGCAACATCAGGCGATGCTGGATGCAAGGGGGTTCGACCCGGTGAGCCATCATGCGCTGATGGTCCGTGGCGGCTGACCCGCCGTTGAGCTGAGCGGGGCGCTGCTGGAGCAGGAACTGGACGGCCAGTTGGCTCGACCGGCCGGGCAGCCGTTCCACCGCCGCCGGCCAGCATAGCAAGCTTGGTGACGGCAAGAGAGACCGATCCGGGGGGGTTATTTGCCTGCAGGCCGGCGAAACCCCTGGGCTATCATCCCCTCACCATGTTCGATGTCCTGGTTTATCTCTACGAGACCTACTGGCGCCCGGACGCCTGCCCGGACCACGCGCAACTGACCCGCAAGCTGACGGCCGTCGGCTTCGAGGACGACGAGATCCAGGAAGCCCTGCACTGGCTTGAGGGACTGGCTGCAGCCGGCGACGCCTACCACGGCGAGCAGAGCGCGCATGCGCTGCGCGTCTACTCGGCAGCCGAGATCGAACACCTGGGCGAAGCCTCCATCGGCTTCGTCAGCTTCCTTGAATCCGCGGGCGTGCTGCCCGGCCCGATGCGCGAGATGGTCATCGACCGCGCCATGGCCATCCCCGGCGCGCCGATGGACCTGGAAGACCTGAAGATCATCGTGCTGATGGTGTTCTGGAGCCTGGGCGAGGAGCCCGACGCGCTCATCCTCGACGAGTTGTTCGTCGCGCCGGAAGAACGGCTGATTCACTGATTCCTGCAGTTCGCAGTTCAAACGGCGCCGAGGGCGCCGTTTTCATTTCATCCAGCGACTGCCGTGGAACCGGCCTTGCCAGGCACAAACAGGGGCACGCGCCAGCGCGCAGGTGGCAGTCCTATTTCAGCAGTTGGCTCGGGTCGGCATCCAGCTTGGCCAGCGCCTTGCGCGTGGCGCGCACGGTGAGCGCCTCGTCCTGCGCCGGCAGCAGCAGCCCGGCCTGCAGGAACGCCGCCATGCGGTTCAGCGAGAACAGCACACCGCGGCCCTTGGGCGTGACGAACAGCGCCAGCTGCTTGCGCAGCCCGCGCCAGGCCAGCTGCACCTGCTCGTTGCGGCCGCGGTAGTCCAGCATGAACCAGCCGCCGACCTGCAGCTCGCGAGCCCAGGCGACCATGGCCGGCGTCGGCGCCGAGCCGCCCTCGGCGACGACTTCCATGCCGTCGGACTCGTGGCCGGACAGGTCGCGCACCAGCATTTCGTCGACGCTGCCCTCGCCTTCCAGCTCCTCGGGCAGCATGGCTTCCAGCGTCTCCAGCTGATCCATCAGCTCGTCCAGGCGCTCGCGCGGGATGGCAGCCGTCTTGGCCGTGAAGGCCGCCGCCAGCGCGTTGTTCAGCTGGCGCACATGCTCGTCCTGCTTCTCTACGGCCAGGCCGGCATGGCTCATGCCGTCGCGCAGTGTCTTCAGCAGCGGAGGCAGGCGGCGGATGACCTCGGCGCGATCCTCGCGCGAGGACTTGGCGCTGGCGCTCCAGATCAGGTCGGCGGCGGCGCGCTTCATGGCCTTGGTGACTTCGGCCTGGGCGCCAGAGCGCACGGCCGTGACGGCCAGCACATCGGCCCAGACATGGAACAGGAAGTCGCGCACGCCGTCCTGCACCGGTACCTCGGACAGCATCTTGCGCAGCTCGATGGTGTACTGGATGGCCAGCGTCTCGCGCTGCTCGACCTGCTGGGCCAGCGACACGCCGCGCTTGGAGGCCTGGTTCTCGTTCTCGAAGTAGTGGTCGAGGAACTTCTCGAACTCGGTCAGCACCGTGGCGAAGACGCGGCGACCGGTGTCCGGATAAGCCTCGACGACCTGCACGACGCGCTTGATCTCGCGCTCCAGCGCATCGCTGCTGCCCGGGCCGGTGTTCTGCGCCGTGTTGAAGCCCATCACACAGGCGCCCATGCGGTCGATGAGGCGGCGGGCCGGGTGATCGGCGGCGGCGAAGAAGTCGGGCTCGGAAACGGCCACGCGCAGCACCGGCATCTGCAGCCGCGCGAACCAGACGCGCACGGTGGCCGGAATGCGCTCTTCGGTCAGGATGCTCTGGAACAACATCGCAACGATCTCGATCGTCGCGCGCTCGGCCGGCGTGCTGGCTGCCTGCTTGAGAACCTGCTTGAAGGCCTGGTTGCGCGCGCCGATCTCTTCCAGTTGCCGGGGCGCGCTCTGGCCGCCGAGGTCGGCAAGTCCGCCTCCACTGCTGGCCGGCGCGGCGCCCGGGCGTCGCTGGAATGATTCCTGCGCATGCTTGATCGCGCCCATCAGCCGCGGCGATGCCGGCATGGCCGGGGGCGCATCGGCCAGCGCGGGCCGGGCGCCGACCGACGGGCCCGACAGCTCGCCGCCCGCACCGGCCAGGGCATTGCCCGCCACACCGCCGGTGCCCCCCGTGCCGCCCAGGCCTCCGAGCGCGGCCAGGCTGGGCCGGCCGCTGCCGGGCCGCGCCGGCGACTGGCTCTTGCTGACCGGGAAGCCGGGCACATGGCGCGCGAGCACGCGCTGCAGCTGCGCCATGACCTCGTCCGCCTGCGAACTGGCCCGGCTGCGCGGCAGCTCGCCGCTGCCGGACGGCTGCGTCAGCGGAGCCACGCCGGAGGCCACCGTCGACGAGGCGGGACTTACGGGCGTGGGGGCGGCCACGGGCACGCTGACCGCCGCCGTCGCCTCGCGCGCCGCCTGCGCCGTGCGGCGGATGAAGGGCCGCAGATCGACCTCGGGCAGCACCTTCTGCGCAATCAACCAGCGGTTGGTCTCGTGATAGGCCTCGCTGATGAGCTGCGCGAACTCCTCGTGCAGCTCGTGATGCAGCAGCTGCCACACCTCGGCACCCAGGCCGACGCGCGTCCAGGCGTCCAGTGCGATGCGGGCCACGACGTGGGCACGCAGCAGATCCAGCGGCTCCAGGTCATCGTGCGCCTCCAGCGCCTGCATGCGGGTGCGCAGATCGGTGAACTCCCAGGTGGCGCGGTCCATCATGACCAGCGCCAAGCGCGAGCTGGTGATCTCGCGCTCGATGGTCGAGTCGTCGACCAGCGTCATCTTCTGCGACGCCGCCGTAGCGGTGGAGTCCAGGTCGCGGCCGGTGTCGGCCACGCCGTGGAGGGCCGCGTGGCGCAGCGCACCGACGACGGCCATCTGCCAGTTGGGGCCGATCTTCTGCCAGGCCTGCACCGCGTCGCGGCGGGCCAGCATCACCGAGTGGGGCGCCCCCTGGGACAGCAGCTGCGTGGCACCCTGGCCGATGGCGGCGACCAGCGGCGTCATGCCGCGCACGAGCGCTTCCAGGTAGACGCGCCGTGCCTGCGTGGCCAGGGCCTGGTTGCGGGCGGCGGTCATGGGGGCGGGTGGGCTCGGCGCTTCAGGGGTGGAGGTTGCGGACCACTCTACACGACGGCCCCGGCGTTCGGGTCGCTGGGGTCGTCCCGATTCGCCGCGGCCTTCACCAGGTCCTCACGCTTGACGCCGAGCCACATCGCGATGGCTGCAGCGACGAACACGGAGGAGTAGATGCCGAACAGGATGCCGATGGTCAGCGCGACGGCGAAGTAGTGCAGCGTCGGGCCGCCGAACAGCAGCATGGAGATCACCATCAGCTGCGTGCAGCCGTGGGTGATGATGGTGCGGCTCATCGTCGACGTGATCGCGTGATCGATGACCTCGTGCGTGTTCATCTTGCGAAACTTGCGGAAGGCCTCGCGCACCCGGTCGAAGATGACGACGGACTCGTTCACCGAGTAGCCCAGCACCGCCAGGATGGCCGCCAACACCGCCAGCGAGAACTCCCACTGGAAGAAGGCGAAGAAGCCCAGGATGATCACCACGTCGTGCAGGTTAGCAATGATGCCGGCGATCGCGAACTTCCATTCGAAGCGGATGGCCAGGTAGATCATGATGCCGATCACCGTGGCGGCGAGCGCGTAGGCAGCGTCCTGCGCCAGCTCGGCGCCGACTGCCGGTCCGACGACTTCCGAGCGCGACAGCTTCAACGGCTCGGCGCCGTCCGCCGTCTTGCAGATCTGCTTGCTGATCTGCTCGCCCTGCGGCGTGATCTCTTGGTGCTCGCTGACCGTGCCAGCTTCGGCCTTGCACAGCTCGGTCAACACCTTGCCGACGACCTCGGTTTGCTTCTCGCCGGCGCGCACCGGCAGGCGGATCATCACGTCGCGCGAGGAGCCGAAGTTCTGCACTTGCACTTCGCCGTAGCCCATCTTCTCGACGACCTGGCGCGTCTTCTCGATCTCGGCGGCCTGCGGGTAGGCCACCTCGATGACGGTGCCACCGGTGAACTCGATGGAAAAGTGCAGGCCGCGCGTGACCAGGAAGAAGACGGCGGCCGCGAACGTGATGAAGGAAATGGCGTTGAAGATCAACGCATGCTTCATCAGCGGCAGGTCGCGCTTGATGCGAAAGAGTTCCATGTCGTTGTCTCGTTAAACCTTGGCAGCCACGTCGGTGGCCTCGGCGGCATCGGGTTGGGGCTTCCACACCTGTCCGATGGACACGCTCTTGAGCTTCTTCTGCCGGCCATACCAGAGGTTCACGAGGCCACGTGAAAACACGACGGACGAGAACATCGACGTCAGGATGCCGAGGCAGTGCACGACGGCGAAACCCTTGATCGGGCCCGAGCCGAACACCAGCAGCGCGACGCCGGCGATCAGCGTCGTCACGTTGGAGTCCAGGATGGTGGCCCAGGCGCGCTCGTAGCCGAGGTGGATGGCCTGCTGCGGCGACGCACCGCCGCGCAGCTCCTCGCGCACGCGCTCGTTGATCAGCACGTTGGAGTCGATGGCCATGCCCAGCACCAGCGCGATGGCGGCGATGCCCGGCAGCGACAGCGTGGCCTGCATCAGCGACAGCGCGGCAATCAGCAGCAGCAGGTTGAATCCCAGCGCCAGCGACGAGAAGACGCCGAACAGCAGGTAGTAGATGCACATGAACACCGCAACGGCGGCAAAGCCCCAGGTAACGGAGGCGATGCCCTTCTCGATGTTCTCCTTGCCCAGGCTCGGGCCGATCGTGCGCTCCTCGATGATCTCCATCGGTGCGGCCAGCGAGCCGGCGCGCAGCAACAGCGCAGTGTCGGCGGCTTCCTGCGTGTTCATCGAGCCGCTGATCTGGAACCGGTTGCCCAGCTCCGAGTTGATCTTGGGCGCCGTGACGACCTCGCCCTTGCCCTTCTCGAAGATCAGGATGGCCATGCGCTTGCCGATGTTCTCGCGCGAGGTCTCCTTCATGATCCGCGCGCCCTTGGCGTCGACGGTCAGGTGCACGGCAGGGTTGTGGTTCTCGTCGAAGCCAGGCTGGGCATCGTTGAGGTTGTCGCCGGTCAGGATGACCTGACGCTTGACGATGATGGGGCCGAAGCCGCGGTCGATGAAGCGCTCGGTGCCGAACGGCACGGGGCCGTTGCCCTTCAACGCCTCCAGCGCCTCGGCACTGTCGTCCACCATGCGAAGCTCCAGCGTGGCGGTGCGGCCGATGATGTCCTTGGCCTTGGCGGTGTCCTGCACGCCGGGCAGCTGCACGACGACGCGATCCAGCCCCTGCTGCTGGATGACCGGCTCGGCCACGCCCAGCTCGTTGACGCGGTTGTGCAGCGTCGTGATGTTCTGCTTGATGGCGGCGTCCTGAACGCTCACCTGGGCCTGCGGGCTCAGCGCGCCGGCGATACCGCCGTCGGCCTGTGGCGTCCAGGTGACGTCGGGCAGCTGGCTCTTGAGCACAGGCAGCGCTGCCGTGCGCTGCTCGGCATCGCGGAAGGCGATGAGCACCGTGTTGCCATCGCGCGTGATGCCGCTGTGGCGGATGCTCTTCTCTCGCAGCAGGCTGCGCACATCGCCGGTCAGCGCCTCGGCCTTCTTCGTCAGGGCCGCCTTCATGTCGACCTGCATCAGGAAGTGCACGCCGCCGCGCAGGTCCAGGCCCAGATACATCGGGTTGGCATGCAGCGCGGTCAGCCACTGCGGCGAGCGCGACAGCAGGTTCAACGCGACGATGTAGGTCGGCTCGTTGGGGTCGGCGTTAAGCGCCTTGTTGATGGCATCCTTGGCCTTGAGCTGCGTGTCGGTGTCACCAAAGCGGGCCTTGATGGAGCTGCCGTCGAACTGCACATAGTCCGCCTGGACGCCGGCACTCTTCAGCGCGGCCTCGATGCGTTCCTGCACCGACGTGTCAACCTTGACGGTGACCTTGGCCGACGACACCTGCACAGCCGGCGCCTCGCCGAAGAGGTTGGGCAGCGTGTAGAGGGCGCCGATCAGCAACGCGACGAGCAGGATCGCGTACTTCCAGAGCGGATAGCGGTTCATGGGAGATTCCTTGTCGGCGCCGCGGGCGGTCGGCCGGAGGTGGCGCCGGGCCGGGTTACTTCAAGCTGCCCTTAGGGAGAACCTGGGTGATGGCGCCGCGCTGCACCTGCAGCTCCACGCCATTGGCCACCTCGAGGTGCACGAAACTGTCACCCAGTTTGCTGATCTTGCCGATGACGCCGCCGGCCGTGACGACCTCGTCGCCCTTGGCCAGCGCCTCGATCATCGCCTTCGCTTCCTTCTGGCGCTTCATCTGCGGCCGGATCATGACGAAGTACAGCACGACGAACATCAGCACCAGCGGCAGCATGCCGAGGAGACCGGACTCGGGGCTGGCGGCGGCGGGAGCGGCCTGGGCGTAGGCGTTGGAGATGAACACGTTGAATTCCTTGGGAAAGTGGCAGCTTGGGCCGCCGCAAAGCAACCTTGAATTCTAGTGGGCTGCCGGCGGGCTCTCCTGATAATGCCCTCGCCCATGCCACCCAAGCCCCCGGACCTCGCCGCCCTGCGCCGCCACGCCGTGGCGCGCAGCCTGTTCGCGCCCACGACGCTAGTGAACGCGGTCGAGCGGCTGGGCGGCTTCGTGCAGGCCGACCCGCTGCGTGCGCCGGCCCGCGCCCAGGACCTGACGCTGCGCCACCGTGTCAAGGGCTACCGCGCCGGTGACCTGGAGCGCCGCTACCCCCGCCTGCCGCTGCAGGAGGACTTCTTCATCAACTACGGCTTCGTCACGCCAGGGCTGCGCGCGCTGATGCATCCGCGCTCCGCACGCCGCGTGTGGGACGACGCCCGCTGGATTCTGGCGCACACCGTGCTGGCCGAAGTCGAGCGCCTGGGCGAGGCCCACCCGGCCGACGTGGACGCCGCGCTGGGCCACGGCGCCGTGAAGAACTGGTTCGGCGGCAACAGCCGGCTCACGACCGAACTGCTGGACGGCCTGCACTACCGCGGCCACCTGAACGTCGTGCGACGCGACAGCGGCACGCGCATCTACCGCCTCGCGCCCCCCTGGGAGCCGCACCCCGACCCGCAGGCCGCGATGGACGCGATGGCCGACGCGCTGGTGCAGAAATACGCGCCGCTGCCGGCGGGCAGCTTGTCCACGCTGATCAGCATGCTGTTCTTCGCCGCTCATCAATGGGCCGACCTGCGCAAGCCGACACTGGCGCGCGCGAAGGCGCGGCTGGCGCATGCCAAGGTCGACGGCACCGACTGGTACTGGCCCGCGGCCGAAGACCCGACGCGTGGCTGGCGCGTGCCAAGCCAGGTGCGGCTGCTGGCGCCCTTCGATCCGGTCGTGTGGGACCGACGTCGCTTCGAACTGCTCTGGGGCTGGGCCTACCGCTTCGAGGCCTACACGCCGGCGGCCCAACGCGTGCGCGGGCACTACGCTCTACCGCTGCTGTGGCGCGACGAGGTCATCGGCTGGGCCAATGCCAGCGTGAAGGGCGGCGCGCTGAAGGTGGAGTGCGGCTACGTCACCGGCCGCGCGCCGCGGGATGCCGGTTTCAAGGCGGCGCTTGAGGACGAGGTCCAGCGGTTGGGTGTCTTTTTGGGGTTGGGGGACTGAGCATGTACCCGCTGATGACCGGCTTGCTGCTGAGCCTAGTGCTCCTGTCGCAGGGGCGTGCCGACGAACTGCAAGCCGAGGCGCCGTTCGAGCGCCTCCGACACGATCCTGTCCAGCTGAGCCAGTTCCTCAGCGAGTTTCCAACGGGTGGTGACCTGCATGCGTCACCCATCGGCAGCGTGTATGCGGAAAGCGCCATTCGTTGGGCCACCGAGGATGGCAAGTGCGTGGACCGCGCGACCCACTAGATCACCCTGCCTCCATGCAATGCTGTACGGCCGCCGATGAAGGAGTTCGCTGCCATCGGCGCGAACTACCGCCGGCTAGTCGACGCCTACTCGTACGCGTCACGAAGCCGACAGCGCTGCACAGACGCGATTGGTGGATGCCATCGACCGCTACCGCGCCGCCACTCTGGGCCGCGAGGCCGATATGCAGCTGGAGCTACGAAACCGCCGTGGCGCAGAGCGGGTGAGTTACCTCAAGATGCTGCAACCCTTGGGCATGGACAAGGCCCGAGCATTGGCCGCGGCCCGGCCGGGCGACTTCCGAAGCACCGTGCGCTATGAAAAGGGCGAATGGACCCGCGATCCTGACTTGCCGCGCCTGATGGCCGAAACCCGCGCAGAACTGAACCACATCGACGCGCTGAGCCGGTGCCAACGCACCCCGCATGCAGCTCATGGCTGCAGCGTCGCCCTTCGCCACCTGGCACAGGTCGATCGCAACGCCCCTGAGGAACAGGTGAACGCGCAGCTCGCTCTGGCCTTCTTGCTGGCCGATGCCGACCCACGCTATGCCGGGATCAGCTTCACTGGTCTGGAGGACGACCCGGCCACTCGCGGCAACCAGACTTGGCATGCTGCGCTGATTCGCCAGATGTGGGTGGTGCTCCCCAAAGTGCGGCTCAGCCTGGACGCGGGTGAATTGGTGCGGGGGCAGCTTCCCCACGAACAACCGCACGACCATGTCTCCCAGGCGCTCAATGCGCTGGCGGTGCATCGCATCGGGCATGGCGCGTCCATCGGACTGGAACGCCAGGCGGACAGCACGCTGAACCAGATGGCAACGCAGCGAATGCTTGTGGAGACCCACCTGACTCAAGACGCCGTGCTTCTCGGTCTTCAGGGCGCGAAGCACCCCGTCGCGCGTTATCGACAGGCAGGCGTGCCGTTGGCTTTGTCGGCAAGCGACGACAGCGTGCTGCGCATCGACCTGACCCACGAGTACCAGCGCGCGGTCGAGACCCATGCCATGGGCTACCTCGACCTCAAGGAACTCTCGCGCAATGCGCTGGCCTACAGTTTTCTGCAGGGCGACTCCCTGCTGCTCGACACGCGCAGCGGCGCCCGAGTGCCCGCATGCGGAACCGACCGTCCAGGCTCGCCGCCATCGCGCGCTTGCAGCAATTTCTTGGCCGGTAGCGAAAAGGCCCTGATAGCCAGCTCCTAGTCAGCACGGACAACCGGCTACGCTAGACGTTGACGCTGCCCATCTGCCCCTCCGGGTACCGCGTTCCGGCGATGGCATGCGCCGTCAGCAGCGCCTGGAGGCGATCGAGCCGGCCACCGTCGAGCTGGATCAACGCCGCCTGCGCGTTCTCATCCAGCCGCGCGATGCTGCGCGTACCGGGGATGGGCACGATGTCCGGCCCCTGGTGCAGCAGCCAGGCCAGCGCGATCTGGGCCGGCGTGTAGCTCCATTCATCGGCGAACCCCTTCAGCGAATCTGCCAGTGCGAGGTTGTGGTCTAGGTTGCCACCCTGGAAACGCGGGTGGATGCGGCGGCGGTCGTCGGGTGCCAGTTGCTCGGCCGAGCGGATGGCGCCGGTCAGGAAGCCGCGCCCCAGCGGGCTGTAGGGCACCAGCGCAATGCCCAGTTCGCGGCACGTCGGCAGGATCTCGGCCTCCACGTCGCGGCTCCACATCGAATACTCCGTCTGCACAGCGGCGATAGGGTGCACCGCATGCGCTCGGCGGATGGTCGCGGCCGACGCCTCGGACAGGCCCAGGTGGCGCACCTTGCCGGCCTGCACCAACGCGGCCATCGCGCCGACGGTCTCCTCGATGGGCACGGTCTTGTCGACGCGGTGCTGGTAGTAGAGGTCGATGTAATCCACGCCCAGCCGGGTCAGGCTGGCGTCGCAAGCCTGGCGCACGTAGGCCGGGCTGCCGTCGATGCGCGTGACCGCACCGTCCGGCGCCCTCACGTGGCCGAACTTGGTGGCCAGCACCACCTCGTCACGCCGCTGCCGCAGCAGGTCGGCCAGCAGGCGCTCGTTGGCGCCGCTGCCATACATGTCGGCGGTGTCGAGGAAGTCGATGCCGACATCCAGCGCATGGTGCAGCACGGCCTGCGACTGCGCGTCGTCGGCTGGGCCGTAGAACTCGGACATGCCCATGCAGCCCAGGCCCAGGGCCGAGACCTCGGGGCCCGTGGCGCCCAGGCGGCGGCGGGGGAAATGGGGGTGCGTCATCACGGCTCCTTGCAAACGTCGTCCAGGAAAGTGCAGCTTAAAGACTCTGGCACATCCTCGTCGGCACGCGCTGTACCCGGTCCCGCGTTGATACAGGACCAGCCGCCGTCGTGTGCGCTGTGCCTTGGCGCCGTGCGGCCCGGCTTCTACCGTGCGGTGACTCAACACGAAGGAGCCTCCGCATGCACCCAGCCACCCGCACCCTGCCCTGCCAGGCCCGACGCCGCAGCGAGTCTCGCTGGACTGCCTGGCTGAGGCGCTGCTGGCAGCAGTGGCTGCGAAGTGACGACGAGCGCTTTCTGGACGACGCCTGCGACCTGGCCGACCTGGAACGGCGGCTGCGACTGCTGGAGCGCGGCCGGCCCGAGCGTTTCGGCAGTTTTCCACCCGGGCCGTAAGTGCGTCGCGCTGGCCCTGCCGCACCTTGACCGGGATCAAGCCGGGGCACCGACGCCGCGCGCAGCATCGTCATCATCCCGTCACATTCAGGAGGAGAGACGATGCCCACCCTGCCCCGCGCGCGAAGCGCCGAATCCCCTCGCCAGGCGCCGCGGCGCAATAGCGCCCGCCGTACGGCGGCCGGTGACGTGCCGCCCCGGCTGGACGCCGATGGCCTGGAGCAGCACCGCGTCAGCCGCGCCACGACGCGTCAGCAGATGGTGGGCAGCGAGACGCTGGCAGACTTGCTGCGCCGCCACCAGCAGGGCGACGGCGGCCCGCAGGCGCTGGCCGACGAGCTGGCCACGCTGCTGGACGGCAGCTCGCCCGATGAGCGTCGCCACCTGCGCCGCGCGCTGCGCCATCACGAGGAAAGCGTGACGCCCGCCGCCGAGGTGGACGCCGACACCGCGCTCAATCCAAACTGGCGCCAGGGCGGCTACCCGTACAAGAACCTGCTGTCGCGCAAGGCCTACGAGCGCCAGAAGTACCGGCTGCAAGTGGAGCTGCTGAAGCTACAAGCCTGGGTGAAGGAAACCGGCGCACGCGTCGTCATCCTGTTCGAGGGGCGTGACGCCGCCGGCAAGGGCGGCACGATCAAGCGCTTCATGGAGCACCTGAACCCTCGCGGCGCACGCGTTGTCGCGCTGGAGAAACCCAGCGAGGTAGAGCGTGGCCAGTGGTACTTCCAGCGCTATGTGGAGCACCTGCCCACGCGCGGCGAGATCGTGCTGTTCGACCGTAGTTGGTACAACCGGTCCGGTGTCGAGCGGGTCATGGGCTTCTGCTCGGAGCAGGAGTACCAGGAGTTCCTGCGCCAGACGCCGGAGTTCGAGCGCCAGCTGGTGCGCTCGGGCATCCACCTGTTCAAGTTCTGGTTCTCGGTCAGCCGCGACGAGCAGCGCCGCCGCTTCAAGGAGCGCAAGCTGCATCCGCTGAAGCAGTGGAAGCTGAGCCCCATCGACATGGCCTCGCTCGACAAGTGGGACGACTACACGCGAGCCAAGGAGGCGATGTTCCTGCACTGCGACACGTCGGACGCGCCGTGGACCGTCATCAAGAGCGACTGCAAGAAGCGCGCGCGGCTCAATGCGCTGCGCTATGTGCTGCACCGGCTTCCGTACAAGGAGCGGCAACTCGATCGCATCGGTGCGGTGGACCCGCTGATCGTCGGCCGGCCGGCCCTCGTTTCGGCGCCAGGCGACGATTTGTTGGCAGCCGGCGGCGCGGGTTGACCGTCACGCGGCGGGGCGGCGCTGGCTAGAATCTCGAACTTCCGAGGAGCGTTGCAACCTCAATACCCTTGAGGCCAGGCTCGGAACCAGATCTTCTGCAACCGCGCTCACCCGCTGACCGATGGTCGGGGTGAGGCCTGAACTCCCTCGACACGCGTCAGCGGCTTCATGTACTGAAGGAGCCGACATGACCGCCAATCTCCCCGCCCACATCGTCAAGGACCTGTCGCTGGCCGACTGGGGCCGCAAGGAAATCAAGATCGCCGAGCACGAGATGCCGGCGCTGATGGCCATCCGCAAGGAATACGCGGCCACGCAACCGCTGAAGGGCGCGCGCGTCACCGGCTCGCTGCACATGACCATCCAGACGGCCGTGCTCGTCGAGACGCTGCAGGCGCTGGGCGCTGAAGTGCGCTGGGCGTCGTGCAACATCTTCTCGACGCAGGACCATGCCGCCGCCGCGCTGGCTGCCGTCGGCACACCGGTGTTCGCCTACAAGGGCGAGACGCTAGAGGACTACTGGGACTACACGCACCGCATCTTCGAATTCGGCGCCAAGGGCGAGGCCGGCGAAGGCCCCAACATGATCCTGGACGACGGCGGCGACGCGACGCTGCTGATGCACCTGGGCCAGAAGGCAGAGAAGGATCTCTCCGTGCTGGCCAACCCCGGCAGCGAGGAAGAGCGCATCCTGTTCGCGGCCATCAAGAAGAAGGTCGCCGAAGACGGCACCTGGTACACGCGCAAGAGCGCCGAGATCATCGGTGTGACGGAAGAGACCACCACCGGCGTGCACCGCCTGAAGGAAATGTCCGCCAAGGGCACGCTGCTTTTCCGTGCCATCAACGTCAACGACTCGGTCACCAAGAGCAAGTTCGACAACCTGTACGGCTGCCGTGAATCGCTGGTGGACGGCATCAAGCGCGCCACCGACGTGATGGTGGCCGGCAAGATCGCCGTCGTGGCCGGCTACGGCGACGTGGGCAAGGGCTCGGCCCAGGCACTGCGCGCGCTGTCGGCCCAGGTCTGGGTCACCGAGATCGACCCGATCTGCGCGCTGCAGGCCGCGATGGAAGGCTACCGCGTCGTGACGATGGAATACGCAGCCGACAAGGCCGACATCTTCGTGACGACCACCGGCAACAAGAACGTCATCCGCCACGAGCACATGGCTGCGATGAAGAACAACGCCATCGTCTGCAACATCGGCCACTTCGACAACGAGATCGACGTTGCGTCGCTCGAGAAGTACACCTGGGAAGAGATCAAGCCGCAGGTCGACCACGTCATCTTCCCTGACGGCAAGCGCATCATCCTGCTGGCCAAGGGCCGCCTCGTGAACCTGGGCTGCGGCACGGGCCACCCCAGCTACGTGATGAGCTCCTCTTTCGCGAACCAGACGATCGCGCAGATCGAGCTTTACGCGCACAAGGACGCCTACGACATCGGCAAGGTCTATGTGCTGCCCAAGCACCTGGACGAGAAGGTCGCGCGCCTGCAGCTGACCACGCTGAACGCGCAGCTGACCGAGCTGACCGAGGAGCAGGCGGCCTACATCGGCGTGCCCAAGGCAGGCCCCTACAAGCCCGACACGTATCGCTACTGAGACCCGTGCGCGCTGACCAGCTCCTCGTCGCACAAGGCCTGGCGCCGACGCGCTCGGCCGCGCAGCGGCTGATCCAGCACGGCGCGGCGGAGTGGGCCTCGCCCACCGGCTGGGTCGCGCTGAAGAAGGCCGGCGAGGACCTGCCGGACACGGCGCAGCTGCGCGTCACCGACGACGCAGAGCTGCGCTATGTATCGCGCGGCGGCCTGAAGCTGGAAGGCGCGCTCAGGCACACCGGCCTGGAGGTGGCCGGCCACACGGCGCTGGACCTGGGCCAGAGCACCGGCGGCTTCACCGACTGCTTGCTCGCGCACGGCGCGCGACACATCGTCGGCGTGGACGTGGGGCACGCACAGCTGCATGCGCGGCTGCGTGCCGATGCCCGCGTGACAGCGCTGGAGGGCGTTCACGTGCGCGAGCTGGACGGCCTGCGCGCCCATGCGCCCACCGGCGGCTTCACCATCATCGTCGGCGACCTGAGCTTCATCTCCATGGTGGCCAGCCTGCCCGAGCTGCTGCCTTGGCTGGAGGCGCACGGCCACCTGCTCGTTCTGATCAAGCCGCAGTTCGAGCTGGGGCCGCAGGCGCTGGGCAAGGGCGGGCTCGTGAAGGACGAGGCCGACTACCCGCGCCTGGAAGCGCGCGTGCGCCTGGCCTGCACGGCCCTGGGCCTCAAGGTGCTGGACTACTTCGACAGCCCCATCACCGGCGGTGATGGCAACCGCGAATTCTTTTTGTACGCCTCCCGATGACCACATCCGTCTCGTTCGAGTTCTTCCCGCCCAACACGCCGGTCGGTGTCGAGAAACTCAAGACCGTCGTGCAGGAGCTCGGCGCGCTCCAGCCGCAATACTTCAGCGTCACCTACGGCGCCGGCGGCTCCACGCGCGAGAAGACGCTGTCCGCAGTCATGGACATCGCGGGCGCCGGCTTCGAGGCCGCGCCGCACCTCAGCTGCGTGGGCTCCACGCGCGAGAACATCGCCGAGATCCTCGCCACCTACCGGGCGCAGAACATCCATCGCGTCGTCGCGCTGCGCGGCGACCTGCCCAGCGGCACGGCCACAGCGGGCGAGTTCCGCTATGCGTCGGAGCTCGTCGCGTTCATCCGCGATACGCAAGGCAGCGACTGGCACATCGAGGTGGCCGCCTACCCTGAGGTGCACCCGCAGCAGCGCTATGCCGCCAAGGACCTGCAGCACTTCGCCGACAAGATGAAGGCCGGTGCGGACGGCGCGATCACGCAGTTCTTCTTCAACCCCGACGCCTACTTCCAGTTTGTCGAAGAGGCGCGCAAGGCCGGCGTCACGCAACCCATCGTGCCGGGCATCATGCCCTTCCACAACTACAGCCGCATCGCGCAGTTCGCGCAGCGCGACGGCATCGAGATCCCGCGCTGGGTGCAGATGCGCATGGAGGGTTTCATGGATGACGCCGCCAGCATCCGTGCCTTCGGCCTGGACGTCATCACGCGGTTGTGCGAGCGACTGATTGCCGGCGGCGCGCCGGGCCTGCACTTCTACACGCTGAACCAGAGCGCGCTGACGCTGGAGCTCTGCCGGCGTCTCGGCTTGAGCCGCTGAACACGCCGTCACACTGTTGCCCGGACGCCGCGGCGATCTGAGGGCTTGTTGACCTAAGGCAAACGCGGGCCGCCACCGCGGGGCGGTGGCCGGAGCGTGTTGCGTTGCGTCAAACCGGATCCGGGCCCGCTGGCTTGCAATGGCTTCCATCGGGGCGCGTCCCCATCACTGGAGCCACTCATGTTCAAGAAGATCGCCACCCTTGCCGCCCTCGCAGCCGCATTCGCCGCACCTCTGCAGGCGTCCGCCGCCGAAGAAGGCCCCCTGCTCGTCCGCGTGCGTGCGCTGAACCTGCACTCGGCCAACAAGGACAGCACGGGCCTGGGTCTGTCGGTCAACAACAAGACCTTCCCCGAAGTCGACTTCAGCTACTTCCTGACGCCCAACATCGCGGCCGAGCTGATCCTGACCTATCCCCAAAAGCACACGCTGTACTCCAACGGCGCGGAGATCGGCAGCCTCAAGCACCTGCCGCCGACGCTGACGCTGCAGTACCACTTCATCCCCAACGGCACCTTCCGCCCCTACGTCGGTGCCGGCGTGAACTACACGAACTTCTCCAGCGTCAAGTTCGCCCCGGCCGTCGAGACCGCGCTGCACCCCAGCATCAAGAACAACAGTTGGGGCGGTGCGTTCCAGATCGGCGCCGACATCGAGCTGGTCAAGGGCACCTACCTGAACCTGGACGTGAAGAAGGTGACGCTGGGCACGACCGTCTACTCCAGCGGCAACACCGTCGGCAAGTTCAAGGTGAACCCGACGCTGGCCAGCGTGGGCCTCGGCTGGCGCTTCTGAGCCCGGCAGCGCTCATGTAAATGAGCGCTTTACATGAGCGGCGGGCCTGGCCCGTCCGCAGAATGCGCGGCCATGCGCCGCCTACTCCTTGCGCTGGCCACGCTGTGTGCCAGCGCCGTCTGCCCGGTGGGGGTGGCCCAGCCGCTGCCTGCCCGCCCACCCGCTGCTGCTGCAAGCTCGCCGGCCCCCGCCGCCAGTGCCGCCAACCGGCTGGATCGCGTGGAGGTCAACGGCGGCCCGACGGCCAACAGCCGTCGGCGCAACAGCACCGCCAGCAAGATCGTCATCGAGCGCGAGGACCTGGACCGCTACGGCGACACGGCCCTCGGCGACGTGCTGCGCCGCCTGCCGGGCGTGACTATCGGCGGCCGTGCCGGCCGCGGCGGTGACATCCGCATGCGCGGCCTGGGCAGCGGCTTCACGCAGATCCTTGTCGACGGCGAACGTGCGCCCGCCGGCTTCGCCGTGGAGGACCTGCCGCCCGACCAGGTCGAGCGCATCGAGATCTACCGCGCACCCACCGCCGAAACCGGCGCCCGGGCGATCGCCGGCACGATCAACATCGTCCTGCGCGAGCCACTGCAGAAGTCCAACAACGAGCTGCGCTTCACGCTGGGCCAGGACCGCGGCGAGCCGCAGGCCGACTTCAGCTGGACACGCAACCTGAAGTGGGGCGGGCCGAACGGCGACGTCGTCGTCGGCGCCTTCTCCACCAACGGCGGACTGCACCGGCGCTTCAACAACATCGACACGCACAACCGCGTGACGGACAGCGACACCGGCGCCGTCACCGACGACATCGCGCAGATCGGCACCAGCATGGGCCGCAGCGCCAACCTCAACGGCAACGCACGGCTGCGCTGGAAGCTCAGCGACACGCTGAACCTGAACCTGTCGCCGTTCTTCGCGCTGTCGCAGAACAGCGGCAGCAGCCAGAACATCGCCGAGGGTTTCAACACGGGCACGGACCCAGCCACCGGCGCGGCCGTGCAGACGCCCTATCTGCGGGACGTCCACGGCAGCTCCGATGGCCGCATGCACAACCTGCGCGTCAACATGTCAGCCAGCTACCGGCCGCAGGCCGGCGAGACCTGGGACCTCCGGCTGGGCCGGGGCAGCTTCAAGAGCACCAGCAACAGCGAGCGCCGCGAAACGCGCACCGCCAACGGCGCCACGCTGGACCGCGTGCAGGACGATCGCAACACGGCAACGGAAGACCAGACCACGCTCGGCGCCAAATGGAGCCTGAAGACGGCGCAAGAGCACCAGTGGGTCACGGGCGCAGAGGGTGAGCGCAGCGACCGCGTGCAGCTGCGCGACACGCTCGTGAACGGTGAGGTCATCCCCGGCCTCGTGAAGTTCGGCCATACGCTGGGCTCCAGCAGCCAGCGCTTCGCCGGCTACACGCAGGACGAGTGGAGCCCGAGCAAGCAATGGTCGGTCTACGCCGGCCTCCGCTACGAGCGCATCGAGACCCGGGCCGACGCCACAGGTGTGCTGCCCGAGACGCGCAACGTCTCGCAGGTCACCTCGCCTCTGTTCCACCTGCTGTGGAAGCCCGAGGCTTTCCCCAAGGACCAGGTGCGGTTGAGTTTGACGCGCAGCTACCGCTCGCCCAACCTGAACGACCTAGTCGCCCGTCCCAGCATCAACGCGACCTACCCCGAGGGCCCCAACTACCAGACCTACCCGGACCGCGCCGGCAACCCCGACCTCAAGCCCGAGCTGGCCACCGGCGTGGACCTGAGCCTGGAGCACTGGCTGCCCACCGGCGGCATCGTGTCAGGCAGTGCCTTCGTGCGTGACATCAAGAGCCTGATCCGCAGCCAGGTGCTGCTGGAGACGGTCAGCTGGGACGCCTCGCCGCGCTGGGTCAGCCGGCCGCGCAACATGGAAGGAGCGCGCACGATGGGCATCGAGTTCGAGGTTAAGGCGCGGCTGGACGAGTTGTGGGAAAACGCGCCGGCCGCATGGCAGTTGCTGCTATTGCGCTTCAACGTCGCCCTGTTCAAGAGCGCGGTCCGAGGCATTCCGGGCGGCAACAATCGGCTGGACCAGCAGCCCAAGGGCAGCCTGAACTTCGGGCTGGATCACCGCTGGAAGGCGCTGGGCCAGAACTTCGGCAGCGGCTTCAACTTCAACTTCGTGCCGGCCAGCAGCGTGCAGCAGACCGAGACGCTGCGCCGCGACGAGAGCGCACGCCGGCAGTTCGACGCCTACCTGTCCTGGGCCAGCGGCGCGGTGCGCGACGGCATCAACTGGCGGCTGTCGCTGGCCAACCTGTTCCCGCGCGATGCAAGCGCGGAGACCCAGGGTGTGGACATCGACAACCACCGGCTGACCGAGAGCTGGTCCAACAACAAGACCTTCCGCGTGATCTCGCTGCGCGCCGACCTGCGGTTTTGACGCGCGCCGAGAATGCGGCGATGAGCACGCGCCGCATTCTCTTTTTCTGCATGGGCAACATCTGCCGCAGCCCGACGGCCGAAGGTGTCATGCGCGCCAGGCTGGCTGCGGCCGGGCTCGACGTCGAGGTGGATTCCGCCGGCACGCATGGCTACCACGTCGGCGAACCGCCCGACGAGCGCAGCCAGCAGCACGCGCTAAAGCGCGGCTACGACCTCGGCGCGCTGCGCGCGCGCCGGCTGGAAGCCCGCGACTTCGAGCGCTTCGACCTCGTGCTGGGCATGGACGACGACAACCTCGCCCACGCCGCCCGCCTGTGCCCACCCGCGCAACGCCACCGGCTGCAGTTGCTGATGGACTACGCGCCGGACGCCGGCAGCCGGCATGTGCCGGACCCGTACTACGGCGGTGAAGCCGGGTTCGAGCGCGTGCTGGACCTTGTCGAGGCCGCCTGCGACGGGCTCATCGCCACGCTGCGCCGCCGCTGACCGGCGCCACTGCGCTGCCCGCCGTGAGCCGGGCCAGCTGCCGGTCATGGACACGTGACAGTGCCAGCAGCGCCGTGAGCGCGCCGATGAGAGCGAAGAACATGTCCGACTGCGTGTCCCACGGGTCGCCCTGCGTGCCCAGAAACTCGTCGGCGCCCTGCCCCAGCGCGAGCGCCGCCCCCCACTCGATGAACTCGTAGGTGACGCTGATGGCCAGGCAGATGCAGACCACCAGGAAAGCCAGCATGCGGCGTCCCCGCACATGCTGGCCGCGGATCAGGATCTCCCGGGCCACGAGCGCCGGGACGAAGCCCTGGAAGAAGTGGCCGATCTTGTCGTACGGGTTGCGGCCCAGGTGCAGCCAGTCCTGCAGTTGGAAGCCCAGCGGCACACGGGCGTAGCTGTACGCGCCGCCCAGCATGAGGACCGTGGCGTGCACGAAGATCAGCACGTAGAGCAGCGAAGTCAGCGGAAAGCGTCGGTAGGTCAGCGCCAGCAACGGCAGCGCAACCAGCGCCGGCGCGACCTCCATCAGCCAGGTGGCACGGTCAAACGGATGCCAGCCGGACAGCGCCAACAGCGCGACGGCCAGTGCGCCGAGCCCGAGCAACCATGGGTCGCGGGGTGATGACATGCGGAAAGCTCCTTGGCAATGGAAGTGACATCTGCGCGCCGCCAGCCCGCCCACGAAGGCGGCGCGGTGTGAGCCCGCTGTATACCCCGGCAGGCGGCACCGGCTGCCGGTCAAGCCCGCGCGCCGGCAGCACCGCATGCCGCGGCGCATAGGTGCCTGGCCGGGCGCGCTCGGGGCAGCCGCTTCTCCAGGCGTGGAACAGGCGGTTTCCCCGGGTAAACCGTATTTGTTCGCCGGCCGAACAAATTACGATCCTGGCCAAGAGAACAAACCGCGTTGGTGACATGAACCCGATCAAACCCCTGCTGGGCGCGCTGTTGGGCGCCCAGCTGGCGCTGGCCGCCGCCGCAGGCGCCGCCCCCCGCCTCGCCGAGCAGCCGTACAGCTGGCGTCCAGTCGAGATCGTCGGTGGCGGCTTCGTCGACGGCTTCGCGTTCCAGCCCGCCGTGCCGGGCCTGAGCTACGCCCGCACCGACATGGGCGGCGCCTACCGCCGCGACAGCGCCACTGGCCGCTGGCAGCCGCTGCTGGACTTCCTGCCGCTGCGCGATGTCAACCTGATGGGCGTCGAGAGCCTGGCCATCGACCCCAACAACCCCGACGCGCTCTACCTCGCCTGCGGCACCTACACGAACCCGGCCGTGCCCAACGGAGCGCTGCTGCGCTCCAGCGACCGCGGCAAGACCTTCCAACGCACCGACCTGCCCTTCAAGCTCGGCGCCAACGAGGGCGGCAGGGGCAATGGCGAGCGGCTGGCCGTGGACCCGAACGACGGCCGCGTGCTGTGGCTGGCCAGCCGGCTCAACGGCCTATGGCGCAGCAGCGATGCCGGCGCCAGCTTCCAGCGCGTCGACAGCTTCCCGGACGCGGCCTGGCAGCGCAACGACAACGATGGCCCGCCGCCCGGCTGGGGCGGCAGCGACGGCAAGGCGACGATCAACTTCATCTTGTTCGACCCCGCCAGCGGCACGCGCGGCCAGCCTACGCGCACGATCTACGCCGGCGTCTCGGTGGTTGGCCGGCCGAGCCTGTGGGTCAGCACGGATGCCGGCGCGAGCTGGCAACCGCTGCCCCGCGCGCCGACGCGCCATCGCCCGATGCGAGCCACACTGGCAAGCGACGGCCACCTCTACGTCGCCTACGCCAGCGAGCCCGGCCCGCACCGCATGCGCGACGGTGCCGTCTGGCGCTACGACGTGCGCGAGCAGTCCTGGGCCGACATCACGCCCGACCGCCCCAGCCCGACCGACCCCTTCGGCTATGCCACCGTCACCGTCGACCCGGCCAACCCGCAACGTCTGCTCGCCAGCACGGCCGGCCGCGGCCGCGGCGATCAGCTCTGGCGCAGCACCGATGGCGGCGCCACCTGGCGCTCGCTCTTCACCGACGCCCGGTTCGACGCCGCCGCCGCCCCCTACGTGGCCGACACCCACCTGCACTGGCTCTACGACGTCAAGATTGACCCGGCCAACCCCGACCACGCGCTCTTCACCACCGGCTACGGGGGCTGGGAAACGCTGAACCTGCGCGACGCCGACGCTGGCAAGCCCACCACCTGGCGCGTCATGAGCACCGGCATCGAGGAGACCGTGGCGCTCGCGCTGCACAGCCCGACGACCGGCGTGCCGCTGGTGACGGCCATCGGCGACTACTCCGGCTTCGTCCACGCCGACCTGGACAAGCCCGCGCCCGGCAATCCCAAGCCCCCCTTCTTCGGCAACACGCATGACGTGACCGGCGCTGAGCTGGCGCCCGAAGTCATCGTGCGCATCGGCCATGCACGCGACGGCGGCAAGAACCTGGGCTACTCGCTGGACGGCGGCGCCACCTGGCGCGAGCCGAAGTCCGTGCCGGCCGGCAAGCCCACGGGCGACGGCTTCATCGCCGTGTCGGCCGACGGTCAGACCTGGATCTGGACGCCCAAGGGCGGCACACCGCACGTGAGCCACGACCATGGCGACACGTGGACCGCCGTGCAAGGCCTGCCCGCGGGCACACGCGTCATTGCCGACCGCGTGAACCCGAAGCGTTTCCACGCGATGGCGCTGTTCGACAACCAGCTGTTCGGCAGCACCGACAGCGGCCTCAGCTTCACCGCGCGGCCGCTGGCCCTGCCCGACGGGCCTGCCACGCGCGCCGCTGCCGGCAGCAACAACCGCAGCGACCGCGGCGACGACCGTGGCGGCCAGGACCGGCTCTATGCAACGCCCGGCCGCGAAGGCGACCTGTGGCTGGCGGCCTTCCACGGCCTGTACCGGGCCGGCAACGGCAAGGCCTTCAAGCGCCTGCCGAGCGTCAGCGAGATCCACGCCTTCGGCCTAGGTCGCGCTGCGCCCGGCGCGAAGGACCCGACGCTCTACCTCGTCGGCACCGTCGCCGGCCAGTACGGCATCTTCCGCTCCACCGACAGCGCGAAGACCTGGCGTCGCATCAACGACGACGCCCACCAATGGGGCCTGATCCTGCAGGTCAGCGGCGATCCCAAAGTCTTCGGTCGCGTCTACGTGGGCACGCACGGGCGCGGCGTGCTGTACGGCGACCCGAAGTGATGTCCAGCCACCCGCGCTCGGGCATAGCCCGGCAACCGCAGCGCGACGCCGTGCTGCAACGCCCACGTCATGACTGACGTCGCGCACGACTGGCGCGCGCGCCCAGCAGCGCCAGCCCCAGGCCCAGCAGGCCGAATGTGGCGGGCTCGGGGACCGGCGCCGCGGTGATCAACAACGAGATGCCGCCCAGGTTGTCGGGCAGGTAGTAGTCGGCCGACGCGAAAGCGATGGTCGCTGCATGGTCCAGCCGCATCGTGAAGGGCGGCGTGGCGAGGAATGCCGCGCGAGCCTCGGCCTGCGTGTCCCAGGCGCAGAAGTGGTTCTTGCAGGTCGGCTCCTTCAAAGACACGCCATCCACCAGCATCCGGTACTGCCCGCCGCCCAATACCTCGGCCGCGACGAAATGGCTGCCCCAGCTGCCCGCGGCATCGGCCTGGAAGTTCCACGTGTCGTAGAGGGCCCCGGGCCGGCCCCAGGCATTGCCGAGCAGGTAGTCACCCGCCGGCAGATCCACCAGCACGGGGTTGAAAAGGCTGACGATGGTTCCCGGCGCCACCGGATAGCTGTAGATATCGGCGCCGGCGCCATCGGCACCAAAGCCTTTGATGTTGACCAAGGTGTCGGCGTGGGCGGCGCCAGCCAGTGCGAATGCGGCCACGGCGGCGGCCAGGGGACGGTGCTTCATGAGGTTTGCTCCTTGCGGCATGAGTGCCTGCCACCGCTACACGGATTGGTGGCGCCAGACCCGCCATGGCCCCCACAGGCTAGGGAGCTCCCGTCGCCGCAGCCAGACGAGGCATGTCGTTCGAGCCGCGACCGAACGCGTCAGCGCGGTGTGAGTGCCGTGACCAGCCCTGCGGCAGCGGCCAGTGAGGCGCTGGACGGCACTTGGCAAGCCAACAGGTTGCGTTGCGCCAAGCGGGCCAGCTGCAGCGCCAGCGCGGGCTCGGTGTGGCGCCGGGCCTGGGCCGCGACGAGCGCCAGCGCGCCACGCTGCGGCACGCTGAGCTGGGCGTCGTCGGCCAGCAGCCGCGCCACATCAGGCGCCGTGACCTCGATCGCGCGGAACTCGTCTCCGAGGCCCAGTGCCACCTGGGCCTGCAGCACGGCGAGATCCGGGTCCTCTGCGCCGGCCTTGCCAAGCGCCTGCTCCGCCTGGGCGAGAGCAGCCCGCGCGGCAGCGGCATCGCCCTGGGCCAGCGCCAAGCGCGCCGCGGCCCGCGCGACGTCGAACTTGCGGGCGGCCGTGCCTCCTTTGCTCCCGATCACCGCCTGGGCCTGCGCCAGGCTGTCGGCCGCAGCGCGCAACTGGCCCTGCGCCGTTTGCGCCTGCGACAGCACCGCCAGCAGCGCCAGCCGGGGCAGGTGACGCGGCTCGGGAATGCGTGCCAGCACCCCGGGCACGGTCGTGACGGTGGCGGCCACGTCGCCTTCGGCAAAGGCCCTCAGGACGCGTAGGCCGTCGATGTCGAGCGCGGTGGGCATCGCGCTCGGGTCGGCATCGCGCGCACGCGCCTGCGCTGCCTGATCAAGCGCGGCGCGGCCGCGTTCGCGGTCCCCGCCCGCGAACCACAACCGGCTCTGGCCGACAAGCACCCCCGCGATGCGGGCGCCACTGCTGTCGTGCCGGCGGTGGGTATCCAGCATGCGCTCCAGCGCTTGCGCGGCCTCGGCCCGGCGGCCCAGCTCCTGCAACGCGTCCGAGCGATGGCTCTCGATGAAGGCGGCCTCCATGTTGCCGGGCCCGTACAACGCGTTGAACAGACGCAGCGCCTCGTCCAGCTCGGGCAGCGCCTGCGCAGGCTGGCCCGCGGCCTGCAGCGCCTGGCCGAGCACCTGGTGGGCCATGGCCTGACGGTGGCCGCCCTCGCCCGACCGGTCCAGCACGCCGACTGCTTCGCGCGCCGCGGCCACCGCGCGCGGGCCATCCTTGTAACGGAAGGCCAGCGCCTCGGTGTAGCGGGCCTGGGCGTAGTCGCCATCGCGCGCGCCGCGGCGCGACAACACGGCCCGCGCATGCTCAATCCACGGCAGCGCGGGGTCAAGCGTGCCCGTGCCCACCTGCACCCAGGCCAGCTCCAGCTCGGCCAACGCCGTTTCGCGGGCGTCTGCACCGTACACCTGGCGGGCCGCCTCGACGCTGCGCCGGTGCAGCGCCAGCGACTGCTCGCTCAGGCCCATTTCCTCGTGGATCTCGCCGAGCAGGCGCAACAGGTCGGCGTGGGCCTGCGGCGCCCCGGTCTTCAGCTCGTCGATGCGCTCGGCGCCCTGCGCCAGCAGCTCCCGCACACTCATGCGCTGCATCTGGTCGGCCGACCGCTGATGCGAGCCGTTGGCCCGCAGCAGCGCTGCAAGAAAGTCGCGGACCGCGCCGGCCCGACGGGCTTCGGCCTGTGCGAGCTGGGCCTGCCACAGCGCCGCACCAGCGCCCAGCCCCAGAGCGACCAGCACCGCCGCGCTGGCGGACAAGACCAGCCGCTGACGCCCCCAGAGCTTGCGCAGCCGGTAGCCGAGGGCCGCAGGGCGGGCCAGGATGGGCTGGCTGGCGAGATGCCGCTCGATGTCCTGCGCGAGGGCCTCGGCCGACGCGTAGCGCCGGCCCGGCTCATGCTCCAGCGCCTTCATCACCATCGTGTCGATGTCGCCGCGCAGCGCACGGTCGCCGGCGACCTCGCTGGGGCGCTGGATTCGGGCCGACCGCAGCGTCTGGGCCAGACCCGTCGTGCCATCGCGACGCAGTTCGTAGGGCAGCCGGCTGGTGAGCAACTGGTACAGCAGCACGCCCAGTGAATACACATCGCTGGCAACGCCGAGCGGCTGCCCCTCGAGCTGCTCCGGGCTCGCGTATTGCGGCGTCAAAGCGTGCCCGCCTTCGCGCGTGAGCGCGGTGTCGGCGCCCAAGCCGTCGTCGGCCAGCAGCTTGGCGACGCCAAAGTCCAGCAGCTTGACGGCGCCTGCGGCGTCGACGAGGACATTGGCCGGCTTGATGTCGCGGTGGATGACCAGCTGCGCGTGGGCATGCTGGACGGCGCGCAGCACCGGCAGGAACAGCTGCAGTCGCGCTGCAGCGGTCAATTGCCGCTCGGCCGCGTAGGCCGTGATCGGGCGGCCATCGACGTACTCCAGCGCCAGCCAGGGCTGCCCGTCGGACTCGCCGGCATCCAGCACCTGGGCGATGTTCGGATGCTGCAGCGTCGACAGGATGCACCGCTCGCGCCTGAAGCGCTCCAGCACCACGCTCGACCCGATCCAGGGGTGGGGTAGCTTGAGGGCCACGTCGCGCGCATGGGCCCCATCCTCGCGCCGCGCCAGCCACACGGTGGCCATGCCGCCGCGCCCGAGTTCGCGCAACAGCCGCCAGGGGCCCAGGCGGCCGCCCACCGGGACAGGCGACGGCGGGCGGACATCGACACGCGCACCGGCTGCAAGGAAGTCTTCGGTCTCGATGCGCGCCCGGTCGGTCAGCAGCTGCTGCAGCGCCTGCTTGAGCCGGGGCGGCTGCAGCGCCAGCGCCTCCAGCCAAGCCGCGCGCTCGGCTGGCGGCAGGTCAAGCGCCGTGTCGAGGTGGCGCAGCAGCAGCGCCCAGTCGTTACGTTCGAGCTTCATGGCAGGCTAGAACGCGTTGGCGGCATCAAAACCGCCAGTTCATTGAAGCGCGGCGTACAGGAATGAGCGCGCCCGCTCCCAATCGCGTTCGACGGTCCGCAACCCGATGCCCAGCGCGGCGGCGATCTCGTCGTTGGTCAAGCCGCCGAAGTAGCGCATCTCCACCACCTGCGCCAGCCGCGGTTCGATGGCGGCCAGTTCCGACAGGGCCTCGTGCACACGCAGCAGCTCCGGCGTGTCGGGCGTGGACAGCCGCTCGCCGAGCCCTGTCGTGAGCTCGACATGCACCGCCGCACCACCGCGCTGCTCGGCCAGGCGCTCGCGCACGGCGTCCACCAGCACCGAGCGCATCGCTCGGGAGGCATACGCCAGGAAGTGCGTCTGATTGGCAAAGCTCAGGCTCGCCTGCCGGGCCAGCCGCTCGTAGGTCTCATGCACGAGGGCCGTGGTGTCCAGCAGCGCAGCGCCGTCCCGCGTCGACCGGTACAGCCGCGCATGCGCGGCGCGGCGCAATTCGGCGTACAGCTGGCCGAAAAGCTCATCCACCGCGCTGGCATCCCCACCGCCAGCTGCCGGCAGCAACTCCGGCCGCGGCATGCCCGTCATGCGCGCGCTCCTGCGCAACGCGCAGCACGGCGTAAGCCGATGGGCTTGCCGGCGCTGCGCACCGCGTCCATCAGATCACGGCCTCTGTCGCAAACGCATCCCGCGTCAGGTTCTCCGGCGCCTCGCCCGCACCGCGGCAGACCACATCGTCCTCGATGCGGATGCCGCCATAGCGCGACAGCCGCTCGACGGCGGCCCAGTCCACGTGGGCCGCATGCCTGGACGCGCGCAGCTCGCGCAGCAACATCGGGATGAAGTACAGACCCGGCTCGATGGTGACCACCATGCCGGCCTGCAGCGGGCGCGTGAGCCGCAGGTAGCGATGACCTTCGGGCTTGTCGGCGACGCCGCCGGTCTCGCTGGCCATGAAGCCGCCCACGTCATGCACCTGCAGGCCCAGCAGGTGACCGATGCCGTGCGGGAAGAACGGCTTCGTGACGCCCTCCTCCACCATGGCCTCCTCGCTCATGTGGACGATGCCGGCGGCGCGCAGCAGGCGGGCTGTGCGACGGTGGGCACTGAGGTGGATGTCGCGGTAGTCCACGCCGTCGCGCACCTCGTCGACGAGGCCCTGCTGCTCGACATCCATCGCGGCGATCAGCGCCGCGAAATCGTCGTGGCCGGGCTGGGCGGTGTTCACCCAGGTGCGTGTGATGTCGCTGGCATAACCATTCACCTGCGCACCCGCGTCGAGGAGGAAGCTGCGCGACTCGGTCGGGCGGGACGCATCCTGGTACTGGTAGTGGAGCACCGCGCAGTGCTCGTTCAGGCAGACGATGTTGGTGTAGGGCAGGTCGCGGTCCGTGTGGCCGCTGGCGACGAGGTAGGCGCGGTGGATGTCTGCCTCGCTGCCGCCTGCCAGGAATGCCTCGCGCGCGGCGCGGTGGGCCGGCGCGGCGCGACGCGACGCGGTGCGCATCTGCACCAGCTCATAGGGCGTCTTCACGCCGCGCGCCCAGTGCAGCAGGTTCAGCAGCGGCTCGGGGTTGTTGGGCACGAGGCCGGGTAGCGCGGCATCGGCCTCGCCGACGATGGCCGTGCGCGACGTGACGACGTCCGCCAGCGCCTTGGCGGCCTCCGCCGGCTCACGGATGACGACCAGCTCGACGGCATCCACCCACTCGCCGCTAGGCGCGCTGGGCGGCACATGCCAGTAATCGTCGGGCTGGTAGTAGACGACGCGCGGCTTCCTGCCGGGCCGCACGGCGATCCATGAATGCGGGTGGTTCGTCAGCGGCACCCAGTGCTTGAAATGCGGGTTGGGCTGGAACAGGTAGGGCCGGTCGTCGAGGAAGGCGTATTTCTCGATGCCGGACGCAATGACCAGCGTGTCGAAGCCGGTGCGTTCCAGCGCGGACGCCGCCTGCTGCTGCAGCGTGGCGAGGTGGTCGAGGTAGAGACTCATCGCGGCGGCCCTGCCTGTCACTTGCGCACGTAGGTCAGCTTCTTCGTGCCGCCGTCACAGCTGCCGATGACCTTGGCGTCGCCGACCTTGTCGTTCTCGACAGCGGTGATCTCGTAGTTCTTGACGCCCTTCTCGTCGAGCTTGGCCGCGATCTCGGCCTTCAGTTCGTCACAGGGCTTGGCGGCGGCGTGGGCGCCGGCGGCGCAGGCGACGAGAAGCAGTGGCAGCAGTGGCTTGATGGACATGGTCGTTCCCTGTTGTGGAGGAGGCGCAGCGATTTTGGTGCCGCGCGGCGATTGGATCATCGGCGGGCACTGCTAGGCTTGCACGAACCGCCACGGCGGCTGGTCAGGATTCACGTCCGGGAGATGCGCATGCTGTTCGACCACATCGGCTTCAACGTCAGTGACTTCCCCGCCGCCCGAGCGTTCCTGCTGCAGGCGCTGCAGCCGTTGGGCATCGCCATCACTGCCGAAGGCGATGGCTGGGCCATGCTGGGTCGGCCGGCCGAGGGCAACTTGTGGTTCGGCTCGTTCGGCCCGGTGCCTGGGCCCGTCCATGTGGCGTTCGCAGCCACCAGCCGCGAGCAGGTGCGGCAGTTCCACGCCGCCGCGCTAGCCGCCGGCGGCAAGGACAACGGCGCGCCGGGCCTGCGGCCTCATTACCACGCCAACTACTATGGCGCCTTCGTCATCGGACCGGACGGGCACAACCTGGAGGCCGTCTGCCACGCGGCAGAGGCATGACGCTCAGCCCTCGCGGTCCCAGACCACGCCCTCTTCCGTCAGCATCGCGTCCAGCGGCACGTCCAGCGCGCTGGGCTTGAGCAGCGGCAGGAATCCGTGCGCATAGCCGATGCCCACGGCCGCGGGCCGGGGATCGAGTTCGGCGAGCGTGCGGTCCATGAAACCGCCGCCATAGCCCAGCCGCAGGCCGCAGGGGCCGAAGCCCAGACACGGCACCAGCATCAGCTGAGGCTGGAACTGCTCGGTGTCCTTGGGCTTGGGGATGTGGAAGGCGTCTTCCTCCATCGGGCAGCCGGGATACCAGACGTGAAAGCGCAGCGTGCCGTGCGCCTTGTCGACGACGGGCAGGCCGATGCGCCGCTCCGGATGGTCCTCGCTCCAGCGGTACAGCGCCGGCAGCGGATCGAACTCGCCCTTGATGGGCCAGTAGGCGCCGATCGTCGTCTCCCGCCGGCGCAGCAGCCATACGCGCAGCACCTCCTGCAGCTCAGCCGCACACGCCAGGCGGTTGGGCAGGGCCAGGCGTTGTTCGATGAGCTTGTGCCGCAGCGCGGCGCGGTCGTTGGCGTCCATGGCGCCCGAGCTTACATTCGCGGCCATGGACCCGTTCACAGCGTTATGCGTCGAGCTGCTGTCGCCGCTAGGCTCCGTGCGCGTGCGGCGCATGTTCGGCGGCCAGGGCGTCTACTTGGACGACCTGTTCATGGCCATCATCGATGACGGCCAGCTGTTCCTGAAGACCGACGACACGACGCGAGAGCGCTTCGACACGGCCGGCTGCCCGCCGTTCACGTTTCCGAACAAGGCCGGCGAGCCGGTCGTCACGCACTACCGCCGCGCGCCGGAAGAGGCGCTGGAGTCGCCACCGCTGATGCTGCCCTGGGCCCGGCTCGCGCTGGAGGCCGCGCTGCGGGCGGCGAACGCCAAGGTCAAGCCTTCAGCCCCGGCGAAGAAGGCGCCCGCCAAGAAAGCTACGGCGGCGCGCCGGCGCTGACGCCGGCGGCACCAGCAGCTCGAAGTCGGCCACGGGCCAGCCTTCCACCACCGCCGTCTGGCCTGGCGCCAGCGCCATCGCCTGGCCGGCTTCGAGCCAGTGGTCCGTGGCGGGCCGCTCCGGCGTGCCGGACAGCGTCAGCCAGACGCGCCCACAGGCCACAGACAGCCGGCGCGTCTCGGCGCCGCCGGTCAGCGTCAGGGCCCGGCCGCCGGCCAGGTGCCATGTCGATAGCGCATCACTCATGACGGTACTCCTCGTTGGATGCGATGCATTCTGCTGAGCACGGGCCGCACGGTCCAATGAGGATGCGGCGCGCCATTGATACCATCAACGCATGAATCAGCCGATCCGCCAGCGCCCGCTGTCCATTGGCCCGCTGCGTGCGTTCGAGGCTGTGGCCCGATTGCTGAGCTTCCGCGCGGCGGCCGAGGAACTGAGCCTCACGCAGTCGGCCATCAGCCGGCAGATCCAGTCGCTGGAGGAGGAGATCGGCTGCACGCTGTTCCTGCGCGGCACGCGCAAGGTGGAGCTGTCAGGCGACGGCGCGATGCTGCTGCCGACCGCCGTGGCCGTGCTGTCCCGACTCGACCAGACCGTGCGCCAGATCCGCCGCGCCCGCGGCCGGCGCGTCGTCAACGTCAGCACATTCGCATCGTTCGCATCGCTGTGGCTGATCCCGCGGCTGGAGGCCTTCCAGCGCGAGCACGCCGACATCGACATCCGCGTCTCCGCCTACGACCGCAAGGTGGACCTGGAAGATGGCGAAAGCGACCTCGCGCTGCGCTACGACGACGTGCCTTCGGTGCCGCCCGAGGCCGAGCAGCTGTTCGAGGAAACGCTGTCGCCCACCGTCAGCCCCTGGTACCTGAAGAAGCCGCCCGCGCCGCTGAAGCGCCCCGCCGACCTCGCCGGCCATGCGCTGGCCGAGGAGGACGACCCCCGGCCGAGTGCCGAGTACCTGAGCTGGCGCCGCTGGCTGGTGGAACACGGCGAGCCTGACCTGCAGCCGCGCCGCTGGCTCTACATGAACTTCACCTACCAGCAGATCCAGGCGGCGCTGGCCGGCCAGGGCGTGGCGTTGGCCCGGCTGCCGTTGGTGCACGAGCAGCTGCAGCGCGGCGAGCTGGTGGAGCCCTTCGGCCAGGCCGGCCGGCTCGGCAGCCCGTTCAGCTACTGGCTGATCGCCGGCCCCAACGCGGCACGCCGGCCGGAGGTGCAGCAGTTCGCCGACTGGGTGCGGGCGCAGGCGGCCGTCACGCGCCAGGCGCTCGAGGGGGTCTGACCCGATGCGACGCGATTGGGCCGACTACTCGGTCACCGAATATGTGCTGTGCGGGCTGTTCTTCGCCAGTGCGGCGGTGTGCTTCCTCTATGCCGGCCATGCGTGGGCGCAGGACGAGCCGTTCGATGCGATGGAGCAGGCCGGCGGCGGCCTGTTGCTGCTGGCCGGCAGCGTGGACCCGGTGCGCTACGTGCTGGACCTGCTGACCTGGCTCTGGCACCGCCGTGAACCGGCCGGGCGGGACACCTGGATCACCCGCAGCGCCGCCGGCCTGGGGCTGCTGATGTGGGCGGCCGGCCTCGCCGGCAACTGGCTCGCCGGCGGGCCTTAGGCGGCGACGACCCGCGCCAGCGCCTGCGCCAGCGCCTGCTGCGAGCGCAGCACTTCGTTGACGCCCGCGTCGGCGAGCCACTGCGCCTCCTCGCCCGTGTGCGCGACGACGGCGCAGCGCAGCTGCGGGTTCAGCTGCCGCGCCAGGGCCAGCATCGCCGGCACGCCGCGCACGTCGGTGACGGCGATGACGAGCCACGCCGCCTGGGCGATGTGCGCCTGCACCAGCGTCATCGCCTCGGAGGCCTCGCCCAGCACGGCCGCGTGCCCGGCGGCGCGCAGCTTCTCGACGACATCGCGGTCGCGGTCGATGACGACCAGCGGGCGGCTGCCCAGCTCGTCGTGCAGCGCCGTGCCCAGGCTGCCATGGCCCACCAGCACGATCTGGCCGGCCAGCGCGCTCTGCGGCGTGTCGGCCGGCAGCTCGCCCAGTGGGTCGTCGCGGGCCTCCAGCCTGCGCGCCCAGGCCGAGCGGCTCAGCACCCAGCGCCGCAGCGGCTCCACGCCCGAGAACAGCAGCGGGTTCAACGCGATCGACACGATGGCGCCGGCCACGACGAGGCTGGTCGCCTCGGCCGGCACGAGGTTCAGACTCTGGCCCAGGCCCAGCAGGATGAAGCTGAACTCGCCGATCTGCGCCAGGCTCACCGCCACCGTCAGCGCGGTGGACAGCGGGTACTTCAGCAACAGCACCAGCGCACCGGCCGCCACCGTCTTGCCGACGAGGATGACGGCCACAGTCGCCAGCACGGCCAGTGGCTGCTGCACGAGGATGCGCGGGTCGAACAGCATGCCCACGGCGACGAAGAACAGCACGGCGAACGCGTCTCGCAGCGGCAGGCTCTCGTGCGCTGCGCGCTCACTGAAGGCCGACTCGCGCAGCACGAGGCCGGCGAAGAATGCGCCCAGCGCGACGCTGACGCCGAACAGCGCCGCCGCGCCTACCGCGAGGCCCACGGCCGCGGCGACGGTGGCCAGCGTGAACAGCTCGCGCGAGCCGGTGCGGTTGACCTGCCACAGCATCCACGGCAGCAGGCGTCGCCCCGCCACCAGCATGATGGCGACGAACGCGGCCACGGCCAGCAGCGTCGTGATGATGGTGAGGGCCAGGCTGCCGCCAGAGCTGCCCTCGCCCGGGCCGCCCAGCACAGGCATCAGCACCAGCGCCAGCACCATCGCCAGGTCTTCCACGACGAGCCAGCCCACGGCGATGCGGCCGTTGCCGGTGTGCAGCAGCTCGCGCGCCTCTAGCGCCCGCAACAGCACCACCGTGCTGGCCACCGACAGCGCCAGGCCAAAGACGAGCGATGCGCCCAGGCTCCAGTCCCACCAAAAATGGGCCAGACCGGCGCCCATGGCCGTGGCAGCCGCCATCTGCACGAGCGCGCCCGGCAGCGCGATGCCCTTCACCGAAACCAGGTCGTGCACCGAGAAATGCAGCCCCACGCCGAACATCAGCAGCATGACGCCGACCTCCGACAGCTGCTGCGCCAAGTGCACGTCGCCGACGAAACCGGGCGTGTACGGCCCGATCAGCACGCCCGCCAGCAGATAGCCCACCAGCGCCGGCAGCCGGGCCCACTGGGCCAGCAAGCCCAGCACCAGGGCGAGGCCGAACGCGGCGGCCAGCGTGGAGATCAGCGTCATGCCGTCGTGCATCGGGGTCCTTTCGGTCAGGGCGCGATCAGCTCGCGCTCGGTGAGGATGAGGGTCAGCGCCCGGTCATGCGGCTCGACGACGAAGACCGCCTCGGCGCCCGACCAAGCCAGGCCGATGGTCGTCACGCCCGGGTGCTCGGCCAGCCAGCGGTCGAAGAAGCCGCCACCATAGCCCAGACGGAAGCCGTCCCGCGTGAAGCCCACGCAGGGCACCAGCACGACATCGGGCACGGCCAAGGCGCCGGTCGCCGTGGGGATGTCGAATTCATCCCGGACCGCCGGCGGCGCGCCGTCCCAGCGGCGGTACTGCATGGCCACCGGCTCGCGGCGGGCGAAAGGCAGCGCGCGCAAACCGGGCAGCGAGCTGACGTCGAACTCGCCCTCCAGCGGCCAGTAGACGCCCAGCAGCTCGGGCTCCAGCTGTGCCAGCAGCGGCAGCAACGACTGCCGCACGGCCTGCTCTGCCGCGGCGAAGGCCGGCGTGGCGGCAAAGGCGCGGCGCCCGGCCAGCAGGCCGCGGCGCAGGAGGGAACGGTCGACGGAGGAAGGCGGTGTCATCGGCGCAAGGGTCACATGGGCTCAGGCCCATTGGAACCCAGCGCGCAAAAGACCCCTCAGTACGCCCCCTCAGTACGACCCCGCAGTACGGTTCCGCAATCCGCCCCCGCAGCCGGGCGGGCCGCGTCAGCGCTGGCGGCGGCGCGCCACGGCCAGGCCGCCGAGGCCGGTCAGCCACAGCAGACCGACGCCGGGCTCGGGCACGGCGGTGATCTGGAACACGAAACCGTGGTCCCGGTAGTTGAAGTCGCCGCCGCCGGACAGGTCCTCGAAGGCGACGTGCGTGCCCGCCGGCACGAGGCTGTCGCCAGCGTAGGCGGACGCCCAGGCGTGGTTGAGCGGGCCGGCGCCCGGGCCGTCATGGTTCAGCGCGGGGTCGGTGTAGTAGCGCGCCGCGCCTGAATCCACGTCGAGGAAGAAGACGATGGTGTCGCCCGCCGAGACCGTGCCAAGCTTGAAGCTCGCACCGTAGGCGCTGGTGTGGTTGTTCAGGCCGATGGGGCCGTCGACGCCATTGATGCGCGCGCCGACGAGGTTGGTGAGACCGCCAGCGAAGCCGGTGTAGTACGCCACGAGCTGGCCGCTCGACGCGGCCACGAAGCTGGGCGTGGCAGGCGCCTCGCCCGAGCCACCGGACTCTCCCCAGCTCGCCGGGACGGCCCAGGTGCCCAGGCTCAGCAGGGCGGCAGCAGTGCCGAGCGCGACACGAAGCGGCAGCGTCTTCATGACTTGTCTCCTTGTGGTGTGTCACAAGGGTAGGCGCCGGGGTAGCGCTGTCTCAAGCCCCTAGGACGTGGCAAACCCCCTGGTCATGTGGAGCGGGGATCCCCTAGGTTAAATTCGTCAGCCTGGCAGGCGTGGGCAGGAGCATGGGGTGGCGCGAATGATCAAGGCGGTGCTGGCGATGGGGATGGCCCTGGCGCTGTCGGCGCAGGCTGCACCGGCGCCCGCCGACAGCGACCTGGCCGTGCAGGCGCGCGACGCATGGGTCAAGCGCGACCGCCAGCGCCTGGCCGCGCTGGCCGAGGCCGCCCGGGCACAGAACCACCCGCTGGTCGGCTGGGTCGACTACTTTGAGCTCAATGCCCGCCTCGCCGAGGCTCGCCAGCCCGACCTCGACGCCTTCTACGCGCGCTACGCCGGCAGCTACGTGGAGGACCGCCTGCGCAACGACTGGCTGCTGGAACTGGGCCGCCGCCGCGACTGGGCCGGCTTCAGACGTGACCATGCCGGCTACCAGATGCGTGACGACCGCGAGGTGGCCTGCTACGCGCTGCTGGCCGAGCACCTGGCCGGCAACAAGGTCAAGCCTGATACCGCGCAGGCCGCATGGATGGCGCAGAAGGATGGCGACGATGGCTGCAACCTGCTGGCCAGCACATTCGTCGACGCCGGACTCTTCAAGCCGGACATGATCTGGGCCAAGGCGCGCCTGGCCACCGAGCAGGGGCGGCCGCGCGCGGCGAAGCAGGCGGTCGCGCTGCTTGCAGCCAAGCCGCTTGACCAGAAGCTTGCCGAGCTGCAGGACAACGCCGGCCGCTTCCTGACCCGCAAGGCCCGCGCGTCGCCGCGACCGGAGGCCGAGCTCACCGCGCTGGCGCTGGTGCGCGTGGCCGCCGCCGACCCCGGCCAGGCCGGCGACGTGCTGACCGAGAAATGGAGCCGCCTGCCCAAGGACGTGCAGGCCTGGGTGTGGACGCAGGTGGGCCGACAGTCGGCGCTGCGGCTGCAGGACGATGCGCTGGCTGCCTACGACCGCGCGCTGAAGCTCGCGCCCGACGTGGCGATGAGCGACGACACGCTGGCCTGGCAGGCCCGTGCCGCGCTGCGCGCCAAGGCGCCGGCCACGGCGCTGCGCGCCATCGAGCAGATGAGCGCCGCCGAACAGCGCGAGCCGGCGTGGGTCTACTGGCGCGCCCGTGCCACACGCATGCAGGGCGACGCGGCCGGCGCCCGCGCGCAGCTCGCCGCGCTGGCCACGGCCACGCCCGCGGCGCCGCTGAACTACTTCAGCCGCCTCGCCGCCGAAGACCTCGCGCTGCCGACGCCGCTGCCGCCGGCCCCCTCGCCGCTGACGGCCGACGAGCGCCGCAACGCGCGCAGCCACCCGGGGCTGCAGCGCGCGCTGACGGCCATCGGCCTGGGTCTGCGCAGCGAAGGCGTGCGCGAGTGGAACTTCTCGCTGCGAGGCATGAACGACCGCGCGCTGCTGGCCGCCGCGCAGGAAGCCTGCGACCGCGAGGTGTGGGACCGCTGCATCAACACCAGCGAGCGCACGAAGACCGAGGTCGACATCACGCAACGCTTTCCGACGCCACACCGCACCGAGCTGCTGCGCGAGGCCCAGACGGCAGCGCTGGACCCGGCCTATGTCTACGGTCTGATTCGCCAGGAGTCGCGCTTCGTGCTTGACGCGCGCTCCCACGTGGGCGCCGCCGGCCTGATGCAGGTCATGCCCGCCACGGCCAAGTGGACGGCCAAGAAGGTGGGCCTGAACTACAACGCCGAACTGATGCATGACCGCGACTTCAACCTGCGCATCGGCACGCAATACCTGAAGCTGGTGCTGGACCGCTTCGACGGCGCGCAGGCGCTGGCCGCCGCGGCCTACAACGCCGGCCCCAACCGGCCGGCCCGCTGGCGCGACGGCCCCGTGCTGGACGCCGCCATCTGGGCCGAGAACATTCCGTTCAACGAGACGCGCGACTATGTCCGCAAGGTGCTGCTGGGCGGCGCCATCTACGCGCAGGTGCTGGGCCTGCCTGCCGCATCGCTGCGCGAGCGGCTGGGCGCCAGCGTCGGCCCGGCGGGCGCCCGCGCGGCCGACATCAGCGACGTGCCGCCCGCAGCGGTTGGAGGTACTGCCCCATGAGCCTGTCCGTCCTCGTGCTTGGCGGCAGTGGCTTCGTCGGCCGCGCGCTGTGCGAGCAGCTGACGCGCCACTTCGGGGGCGCCGCCCGCATCACCGTGCCGACGCGGCGGCTGCCGCATGCCCGCGACGTGCAGTCCATCCCCGGCGTGACGGTCGTGCAGGCCGATGTCTTCCGCGACCTGCCCCGGCTCGTGCCAGGGCATGACGCGGTCGTCAACCTGATCGCCATCCTGCAGGGCAGCGCCGCGGCCTTCGAGCATGTGCACGTGGAGCTGCCGCGCCGCCTCGTCGCTGCGGGCGCGCGCCGGCTGGTGCACGTCAGCGCGCTGGGCGTGGGCGAGCAGGCGCCGTCGCGCTATCTGCGCAGCAAGGCTGCGGGCGAAGCGGTTCTGCGGCAGGCGGCCGATGCCGGCGGGCTGGCGCTGACGGTCGTGCGGCCGTCGCTCGTCTTCGGCGAGGGGGACAGCAGCGTCAACCTGTTCGCATCGCTGCAGCGGCACTTCCCGCTAATGCCGCTGGGCGGCGCGGACGCGAAGCTGCAGCCCGTCTGGGTGCAGGACCTGGCCCGCGCGCTGGTGCAGACACTGCTGCGCCGCGAGGCCATCGGCCAGACCTACGAGATCGCCGGCCCCGAGGTGCTGACGCTGGCGGACCTCGTGCGGCTCGCCGGCCGCGTTGCCGGCCACCCGCGCCCGGTGTTGCCGCTGCCGCATGCCGTGGCGACGCTACAGGCGCTGGCCATGGAATGCCTGCCCGGCGAACCGCTGCTGTCACGCGACAACCTCGCGTCGCTCAGCGTTCCGAACGTCGCCAGCGGCACGAAGGCGGGGCTGGCCGAGCTGGGCATCCGGCCGTCGTCGCTGGGGGCCGTGCTGCCGACCTATCTGGCGGACGATGCCGGCATCGCGCGACTCAACGCGTGGCGCGGCAAGCATTGATCCGTTGCGCATTGCTCATCACGCACCGGCCTCGCGGTCCGTAAGCTTGCGGCGTCCCACACGCGAGGCTCCATGAAGCTCTACATCGGCAACAAGAACTACTCCTCCTGGTCCATGCGCAGCGGCGTGCTGCTGGCGGCCTTCGGCATTCCCTTCGAAGAGGTGATGCTGCGCTTCGACTTCAGCCCCGGATCCGACTGGCACCGCATCATCCCGGGCGTGAGCCCGACGAAGCGCGTGCCGGTGCTGGTGGAGGACGACGGCTTCGCCGTCTGGGACACGCTGGCGATTGCCGAGTACGTCGCCGACCGCCATCCCGAACACGCGATCTGGCCACGCGCCCCGAAGGCCCGCGCTCGCGCGCGCAGCCTGTGTGCCGAGATGCATGCCGGCTTCACGCGGCTGCGCACCGTCTGCCCGATGAACATCGAGGCCTTCTTCCCCGACATCGGCGCGAAGCTGTGGGCCGAGGACGAGGCCCTGCGCGCCGATGTGGCGCGGCTGGCTGCGGCCTGGAGCGACGCACTGGCGGCCAGTGGCGGACCGTTCCTGTTCGGCGCCTTCGGCGCGGTGGATGCGTATTTCGCGCCGGTGGCGGTGCGCCTGAGCCGCTTCGGGCTGCCTGTGCCGGAGGCCGCCGCGGCCTACCGCGATGCGCTGCTGGCCCATCCGGCCGTAGAGGACTGGGTGGCCGAGGCGCTGCGGGAGCAGCACTTCGTGCCCGAGGACGAGCCCTATCGGACCACGCGCTGAACGCGCCTCACGGCGTGCCGCCGCACTTGGCGAGGTTGTGCCGGGCCGCGGCGATCAGCGGCCGCGCGGTATCGGCATCCGATGGTGCGAAGCTGAAGGGCTCGGCATCGCCAGGCTGCGTCAGGCTCTCGGCGTCGTCCAGCACGGCTTGCGACAGCTTCTGGCATTCGGCGGCGCGTCCGGCATGTGACGCGGCGATGGCGGCATCGTTGCGCCAGCGCCAGACGTCCGCCCAGGCCATCGTCTTCTCGCAGGCGTCGAGGCCTTGCGACCACAGCTGCAGCGCCGCGTCGAAGCGTTTGCCACGGTACGCCTGCAAGCCCTCCTGCTGACGGCGCTGCAACGCACTGCGCGTGCAAGCGGCGATGAGCGGTGCGTAGTCGCCCTCGAACCAGGCACGGGCGCCGCAGTTCTCGCGGCAGGCGTCACGCGCGGCCTCGTCGACGACGACCGTGAGCGTCCCCTGCCCCTTGGGCTGCAGCTGGAAGCGGCAGGCCTCGGCCTCGGCGCGATCTCCCTGCGAGCCGACCAGCGTGGCCTGCACGTCGCAGCTGTGGCCGTTGATGCCGACGACCTCTATGGCGACCGTGCGTTTGGCGCGGTCGAGCAGCAGGCGGCCCCACCCGGCATCGGTGCCGTACTCCACCGGCGCGGCGACGGCCAGCATCGGCACGCAGGCGCTGAGGACGAGCCAGGAACACAGGACGCGGCGCATGACACGGCAAGACAGTGGAAGAAGCAGCAAAGGTAGCATCCCGCCCATGACCGACAACCGCAAAGCGCTGGTGCTTTTTTCCGGCGGCCAGGACTCCACGACCTGCCTGGCCTGGGCGCTGGACCGCTTCGCCGCCGTGGAAACGCTGGCGTTCGACTACGGCCAGCGCCATCGCGTCGAGCTGGACTGCCGCACCACCGTGCGCGCCCGGATCGCCGCGCAGTTCCCGGCCTGGGCCGGCCGGCTGGGGGCGGACCACCTGCTGGACCTGTCGCTGCTGGGCCAGATCAGCGATACCGCGCTGACCAGCGAACGCGCCATCGAGCTGCAGGCCAACGGGCTGCCGAACACCTTCGTGCCCGGCCGCAACCTGCTGTTCCTGACCTTCGCCGCGACGCTAGCCTACCGCCGCGGCGCCAGCGTGCTCGTGGGCGGCATGTGCGAGACCGACTTCTCCGGCTATCCCGACTGCCGCGACAACACGATGAAGGCGTTGCAGGTGGCGCTCAGCCTCGGGCTGGACGCACCCATGACGCTGGAGACGCCGCTGATGTTCATCGACAAGGCGGCCACCTGGCGCTTGGCCGAACAGCTGGGCGGCGAGGCGCTGGTGAAGCTCGTCGTCGAGGACACGCACACCTGCTATCTCGGAGAGCGCGGCCAGCTGCATGCCTGGGGACACGGCTGCGGCCACTGCCCGGCGTGCGAGCTACGCGCCAAGGGCTTCGCGGCCTACCGGGCCGGCGCATGACGGCCTGGCAATGGGCCGGCGTCGCCGCGGCGGCGCTGCTGTTCTTCTGGGGCGTAGGCGCCTACAACCGGCTGATGGCGCTGCGCAACGCCATCGGCGATGCGTTCACGCAGCTGGACACGCACCTGAAGGAACGCGCCGAGCTGTGCGATCGGTTACTGGACGCGGTCGCCCCGCGCCTGCCGAGCGAACAGGCCACGTTCGACGCGCTGACAAGTGCACAGACCGAGGCTCAGGCCGCCACGCAGGCCGCCCGCGCCAAGCCGTGGGCGCCCGACCCGGTGGGCAGCCTGGCGGTGGCCAGCGCGCTGCACGCCGCAGCGCTGACGCGGCTGCTGTCGCTGCTGGATCACCAGGCCGAGCTGCGCAGCGAGACCGCCATCGACGCACTGGTCAGCGAGCTGAAGCTGGTGGAACGCCAGCGAGCCTTTACCCGCCAGGTCTTCAACCAGGCGGTGGGCCAGTACAACGAGGCGCTGAACCAGTTCCCGACGCGGGTGCTGGCGAATCTCTACGGATTCAAGGAAGCGCGGTCGCTGTGACCGGTCGAGGCGCTCAATGCACCTCGATCGCCCCCGACGCGCACATCTCCTTGAACAGCGCGTCCATCGCCGCACCACTGATCGCGTACGGGTCAAGCTTGCCGGTCTCGGAGTACTTCAGCAGCAGCGCCGGGTTGAGCCGGTGCAGGTTGACATGGCCCATCGTCCAGCCGGGGAAGGCCCGCTCGACGATCTCCTCGTAGCCCAGCAGCACCACGTCACGGTGGCGATGGTCTTCGACGATGCGCTTGTAGCGGGCGTTGACGGCATTGCGACCACCCTCCAGCACCTGCACGAAGACACCGTCGGAGAAACACAGCAGGCCGGTGATGCCCTCGGCCGGGTTGTGCTCCCGCGAGGCCTTCAGGATGGCGGTGAAGTCGGCGTCGGTCATCGCCGCGGTGGCGCGGCTGGCGTACATCAGGCGGACAAGCATGGTTCAGCCCTTGGCAATCAGTGACAGGAATTCGCGCCGCAGGTTGGCGTCCTTCAGGAACGCCCCACGCATGACGCTGTTGGTCATCTTGGACTGGCTGTCCTTCACGCCGCGCCAGTGCATGCAGAAGTGGTCGGCCTCCATGACGAGGGCGAGGCCATCGGGCTGCACACGCTCCTGCAGCTCGTTGGCGAGCATCGTGACGGCCTCTTCCTGGATCTGCGGGCGGCTCATGATCCAGTCGCACAGCCGCGCGTACTTGGACAGGCCGATGAGGTTGGAGTGCTCGTTGGGCAGCAGGCCGATCCAGACTTTGCCCATGATGGGGCACAGGTGGTGCGAGCAGGCACTGCGCACGGTGATCGGGCCGACGATCATCAGCTCGTTGAGCCGGCTGACGTTGGGGAACTCGGTGATGGACGGCGCCGCGGCGTAGCGACCGGCGAAGACCTCGCGCACGAACATCTTGGCGACGCGCTTAGCCGTCTCCTGCGTGTTGTGGTCGCTGTCGGTGTCGATGACGAGGCTCTTCAGCACCTCCTGCAGCTTGGCCTGCACCTCGGCCTGCAGGGCATCCAGCTCGCCGGGCTGGATGAAGGCCGCGATGTTGTCGTTCGCATGGTGGCGACAACCGGCCGAAATGAGGCGGTAGCGGATGCGCTCGGAGACGGGCTGGTCCGGCGGCAGGTCAGGCGGCATGTCGGGGGCGGCAGCGTTCATGGGCGCGGATTGTGTGGTGAAAGGCACTTCTACACTGGCGCAATGTCCCAAAGCCCCCAGAGTCCTCCGCTGCACCGACTGCTGTCCCAGGCCGCGGACGCGGTGCAGGGCGTGCGCGACGGCCGGTCGCTGACCGAGCTGCTCGCCAAGGTGCCCGCCGAACTGCGCCCCGGCACCCAGGCGCTGGCCTTCGCCGCGCTGCGCCGCCTGGGCAGCGCGGAGTCGGCACGCCAGCTGCTGGCCCCCAAGGCGCCGCCACCGCGCGTCGACGCGCTGCTGCTGGTGGCGTTGGCACTGCTGTGGCCCGAACCGCAGACCGACCCGATGTACGCCAGTCACACGCTGGTCGACCAGGCCGTGCACGCCGCCAAGGTCCGCGCCCCGGCGAGCGCCGCTTTCATCAACGCCGTGCTGCGCCGCTTCCTGCGCGAGCGTGACGCGCTGGTGGCGGCGGCCGAGCGCAGCCCGCTGGGCGCCTTCAACCACCCGGCTTGGTGGGTTGAGAAGCTCAAGCAGGACTGGCCGGCGCAGTGGCAGGCCATCCTCGCGGCCAGCAACCGGCCACCGCCGATGACGCTGCGCGTGAACGCCCGGCGCAGCTCGGCAGCCGACTACGTCGAGCGGCTGGCCGGGCTCGGCATCGGCGCACGCGTCCTTGGCGCCACGGTTCCGCAGGCGGTCATGCTCGACAAGCCGGCGCCGGTGACGGCCCTGCCCGGCTTCTCCGAGGGGCTGGTGTCGGTTCAGGACGCCGCCGCCCAGCTCGCCGCACCTCTGGTCGTCGGAACCGCGTTGCGCCCTGGCGCCCGTGTGCTCGACGCGTGCGCCGCCCCCGGCGGCAAGACGGCCCACCTGCTGGAGCTGCAGCCCGACCTGCGGCTCGCCGCGCTGGACGCCGACGCCGTGCGGCTGCTGAAGGTGCAGGACAACCTCAACCGCCTGCAGATGACGGCCACGCTGAAAGCCGCCGATGCCCGCCAGCCCGCCACATGGTGGGACGGCCTGCCCTTCGACGCCATCCTGCTGGACGCCCCCTGCAGTGCGTCGGGCATCGTGCGCCGCCACCCGGACGTGCGCTGGCTGCGCCGCCCCGACGACATCACCGCGCTGGCCCAGGTGCAGGCCGAGCTGCTGGACGCGCTGTGGCCGCTGCTGGCCCCGGGCGGCCGGCTCGTCTACGCCACCTGCTCGGTGTTCAAGGCCGAGGGCCAGGCCCAGCTCGACGCATTTTTGCAACGCCGGCCCGACGCCAAGTCCTGCACCGTGGCCGGGTTCACGGGACACCTGCTCCCCCTGGTCGAGAATGCGCCTCCGGTCCAGCCGCCCCCGGACGGCTTTTTCTACGCCCTGCTCCAGAAGTCCTGAGTGACCCTCGCCCGCGCCGTCATCGCCGCCTTGTTCGCCCTGCTCCTGGCCCTGATCCAGGCGCCGGCGCAGGCCCAGGGCGTCGAGCTGGCCCAGCTGACGACGCGGCGGGCCGACGACGGGCTGGAGCTGAGCTTCACGACCCGCTTCGAACTCAGCCGCTCGGCCGAGGACGCGCTTCACAAGGGCGTGCCGCTGTACTTCGTCGCCGAGGCCACGGTGCTGCGCAGCCGCTGGTACTGGCGTGACGCGCGCGCCGGCCAGGTCGAGCGCACCTGGCGGCTGGCGTGGCAGCCGCTGACGCGGCAGTACCGCGTCTCCACCGGCGGCCTGCACCAGAGCTTCCCGACGCTCGAGGAGGCGCTGACCGTGCTGCGCGGCATCAGCGGCTGGCGCATCGCCGAGCCCAAGGACATCGAGGACGGTGGCAGCTACTACCTCGAGTTCAACTACCGGCTGGACGTGACCCAGCTGCCGCGGCCCATGCAGATCGGCCTGCAGTCGGGCTTTGCATTGGGCGTCGAGCAGAAGCGCTACTTCGCGCCCGACTTCTCCCTGAAATGACCAGGATGGCGCGCTGGGGCTGGGTCATCACGCTGGTGACCCTCACCGGCGTGGCCGGCGTGCTGGCCTTCGTGCTGACCGTCGGCACCACCTCGGAACGCGGCTTGTTCGAGCGCCACTACCACTGGCTCTACTGGGTCAACGTGGCCGTGGCCGCGGTGCTGACGCTGGTCATCCTGACGGCCGCCGTGCGGCTGGTCGTGCGCGTGCGGCGCGGCCGATTCGGCAGCAAGCTGCTGTTCAAGCTCGCTGGCATCTTCGCGCTCGTCGGCGTCGTGCCGGGGCTGATGATCTACGCGGTGTCCTACCAGTTCGTGAACCGCAGCATCGAGACCTGGTTCGACGTGCGGCTGGCCAGCGCGCTGGAGGCCGGCCTCAACCTGGGCCGCGGCACGCTGGACACGATGGTGTCCGACCTTGCCACCAAGACCCGCGACGCCGCGGACCAGATGGCCGACAGCGCAACGCCGCAGCTGCTGGCGCTGGAACGCGTGCGCGACAAGCTCGGCGTGCGCACCGTCGCCCTGGTCGGCGGCAACGGCCAGATCCTGCTCGAAAGCGGCGGCGACACCCACCAGCTCACACCCGACCGGCCGAGCGCCGCGCTGCTGCGCCAGGCCCGCGGCCGCGCGCCGGCCAGCCAGCTCGAAGGCCTGGAGGATGAAGCCGCGGCGCTGGAGGGCGGCGCGCAGATCCGCGCGCTGGCACTGCTGCCCAACACCGAGCTGCGACTGGGCCTGGGCGAGCGCTACCTGATGGTCATCCAGCGCATTCCGGCGCCGGTCGTCGCCAACGCGCTGGCCGTGCAGGCCGCCAACAACGAGTACCAGCAGCGCGCGCTGGAGCGCGTTGGTCTGCGCCGCATGTACCTGGGCACGCTGACGCTGGTGCTCATCCTGGCCGTGTTCGCCGCGCTGCTGCTGGCCGTCACGCTCGGCAACCAGCTCGCGCGGCCGCTGCTGATGCTCGCCGACGGCGTGCGCCAGGTGGCGCAGGGCGACCTGTCCGTGCGGCCGGTGCTGGCGTCGCGAGACGAACTGGGCGGCCTGACGCGCTCCTTCGCCGACATGACCGGCCAGCTGGCCGACGCTCGCGCCCAGGTCTCGCGCACCGTGGCCGAGCTGGACGCCGCCCGCACCCACCTGCAGACCATCCTCGACAACCTGACCGCCGGCGTGCTCGTCTTCGACCCCGAAGGCCGCATCGAGACCGTCAACCCCGGTGCAACGCGCATCCTGCGGCTGCCGCTGTCGGCCTACGTCGGTCGACCTCTGTCGGATGTGCCTGGCCTGGCCGAGTTCGCCGCGGCGCTGACACAGCGCTTCGAACAGCACCTGGGGCCCGACCCCGCCGAGCGTGACATGGACCGCGAGCTGTGGCAGGAGTCATTCGAGCTGCAGCTGGACCCCAAGCAGGGGCCGCTCGCGCTGCTGGTGCGCGGCGCGCCGCTGCCCTACGCGGCCCGCCTCGTCGTCTTCGACGACATCTCCGAGGTCGTCTCGGCGCAGCGCTCGGCGGCGTGGAGCGAGGTCGCACGCCGCCTCGCGCACGAGATCAAGAACCCGCTGACGCCCATCCAGCTGTCGGCCGAACGGCTGCAGCACAAGCTGGAATCCAAGCTGGAAGGCGCCGACCAGGCCATGCTCACGCGCTCCGTCGCCACCATCGTCAACCAGGTGCAGGCGATGAAGCAACTGGTCAACGAGTTCCGCGACTACGCCCGGCTGCCCTCCGCGACGCTGAAGGCGCTGGACCTCAACGCGCTGGTGCAGGAGGTATTGAGCCTCTACGCCGAGGCGCAGGAGAAAGGCCGCCTAGTGCCGCGGCTGTTCCCCAACCTGCCACCCATCAAGGGCGACGCCAGCCAGCTGCGCCAGGTCATCCACAACCTTGTGCAGAACGCACTCGACGCGGTGCAGGAGCGCCCCGACGGCCGCGTGACGGTGCGCTCGTCGCTGTCGCTGACGGAGACCGGCGCGCCGCGCTCTGTGAGGCTGCACATCGTCGACAACGGTCCCGGCTTCGCCGAGAAAGTGCTCAAGCGCGCCTTCGAGCCCTACGTGACGACGAAGACCAAAGGCACCGGCCTGGGCCTGGCCGTCGTCAAGAAAATTGCAGACGAACACGGTGCCCGCATCTCGCTGCGCAACATCCATCCCCCGTCCGATGCGGGTTCTCCCCCTGAAGATGGCTCGGAGCCCCCCGTGATCGGCGCGCAAGTTTCGCTATCATTTTCCAATCTGGCGCCTGCCACCGAGCCCGGTGCCGCAAGCGCCAAGACCTAAGGATTCATGGCCACCATTCTTGTTGTCGACGACGAACTGGGCATCCGCGCCCTGTTGTCAGAAATCCTCAGCGACGAGGGGCACACCATCGAGCTTGCCGAGAACGCCGCCCAGGCGCGGGCGGCACGCGAGCGCATGCGCCCCGACCTCGTGCTGCTGGACATCTGGATGCCGGATGTCGACGGCGTCACGCTGCTCAAGGAGTGGGGCGGCGCCGGCCTGCTGACCATGCCCGTCATCATGATGAGCGGTCACGGCACCATCGACACAGCGGTGGAGGCCACCAAGTTCGGCGCCATCGCCTTCCTCGAAAAGCCCATCACACTGCAGAAGTTGCTGCGCGCCGTCGAGCAGGCACTGGTCAAGACCGCACCGCCGCGTCCCGCGCCACCGGCCGTCGGCATGCCCAGCTACACCGCCCGCCCGGACCCCATCGGCCTCGGCATGGCGCCCCCGCCGATCGCCCAGGGCATCGGTCTGTCGGGCCACCTGCAGGGCGCCGGCAGTGGCGCGGGCGCCGGCAACCATGCTCTGGCGTCGGAGCAGAGCTTCGAGCTCGACCGCCCGCTGCGCGAGGCTCGCGACGCGTTCGAAAAGAGCTACTTCGAGTTCCACCTCGCCAAGGAAAACGGCTCCATGACCCGCGTGGCCGAGAAGACCGGCCTGGAACGCACCCACCTATACCGCAAGCTCAAGCAGCTGGGCGTCGATCTCAGCCGCAACAAGCGCGGCGCCGGCGGTTGACGCGCCATTGCTGTGCTATAGTCGCGGACTTCGCTGAGCGGCCAACGGCTTGCTCGGTGCACAGAACAAGGCCAAGTAGCTCAGTTGGTAGAGCAGCGGATTGAAAATCCGCGTGTCGGTGGTTCGATTCCGCCCTTGGCCACCAAAAGCGCAGGCCCCTGATTTCCATCGAAATCAGGGGTTTTTGCTTTCTGGGTCTCCTCGGCGTTGCCGCCGGTGTCCGCTGGTCCGCCCATGGGCCTTGGGCAGTTTCGAATCCCCGTGGGTTGATTGATCTGTCAAGGACCCGCCTGTGGCCACTGAACGCACTCCCCTGCACGATGAACTGCTGGCGCTCGTCGCCAGGAGCCTTTGCACCCGCACACTGACCCTCTTCGCGCACGAGTCCCAGCTGGATGGCGAAAGCCTGAAGGACGCCGTGGAACGGTATGAAGTCGACTACGCCTGGCGTGTGCTGGGCTCGGAGCGCCTGCGCAACGAGACCGTCGCGCTACTGGACGCCAAGCTCGGGCAGTCAGCGACCGATGCCCAGAAGGCTTGTGTGGCCGACGTGCTGAGGGCCGCCGCTGCGATCCAGTCTTCCGACCTGCTGATGAGCTTCGACAACGACCTGCCCGAGCAGGTAGTGGCTCTGTTGTGCGCTCGGCAGGGGCGTCGCGCGACAGAGGAAGCTGAAGCGGTGAGCTGAAACTCCGCGTGTCCGCCCGGCGTTAACTATTTTGAGCTGCGTGTTGCCTCGCGGAGGAATGTTACCGGGCGAGTTGTTGTCGGCGCGCCTGGTGTATTTCATTTTTTTGCTCAGTCGAAGGCTGTGGGCATGTGGACGAAGGTGGTGGCGGTGGGCAACGCTGCCGCATCGCGGCGCGTTGTCCACGGTCACCACCGGTGCGCCGTGAGGCGCATCGTCCATATGTCCATAGCCCGCCGGGCGCGCAGCGGCCAAGTCAGGCTCCATCTCGACCGTATCGACGACGTTCAAGATCCGTCGCGTGCCGGCGCTCGACCTTGATTCGCTGAACGAGTCCATCCGTCAGGTGAAGGCGTTCTCGATGGCGCGACGCGCGTCGGATGAACTCAGTCCTGAACTGATGTCGACGCCTGTCAGCGTCTGATCGCACCATGCCTTGAACACTGGGGACGCTTGCCGTCCCCTTTTCGTTTGTTGAGGGCAATCATGCTGCCGCCTGTCTAGGCTGATCAAAGAAGCAGCAGGAGCCCCCCAGGCGTCCGACGACGCCATCGCCCAGCAGTCGAAGCTCCAGGGAGGAGTCATGCTCAGTGGGATTGGGAGTCCGGGCCGCGCAGGCCAGGCGTCGCGAGGCGCAGTCGAATCCGCAGGGGGCATCTGAGTGGACGCCAAGCACTACAAGTCGCTCTCCGACATCTTCGGGGCGGTTCAATCGGCGTGCGCGTGGGCAAGTGCATCAACCAGTACACGGTCGCCAAGCACTTCGAGTTCGCCATCACGGACACGCGTCTGGCCTGGAGCCGCAGGGACGACGGCATCGCCGCAGAGGCCGCACTGGACGGGCTGCAAATCCGGCCCAGCAGATGGACAGCGCCCGCTGCGTGCGCAGCTACAAGTCGCTCGCGCAGGTGGAGCGCAACTTCCGCTCGATCAAGACGATGGACCTGAAGGTGCGCCTTGGGTTGTCAGCTGGCCTACGCAAGCGAGTCGAGAAACTGCCTAGCACGTCGCGCTCTTTGTGCCGCAGGAAGTTGATGTAGCGCCTCAAGCAGGCTGGCGACCTCGTCGTCCTCGCAGTAGAGATAGGGGAGCGAAACGCCCAGAGCCTCAGCTATCAACCTTGCGGTGGCAACCGCAGGCTCGTGAACCCCCAGCTCATAGCGGCTGATCCTTGCGCGGCTACTGGACTCATCAATTCCGATGAGAACGCCAACCTTCTCCTGTGACCAGCCCAGCGCCTCGCGCCGAGCGCGCATCCGCCGCCCGACAACAGTTGTCGCTGAACTTTCCCTCGCACTCATGTCACGAGTCTCGTAACAGGCGCATAACGAGTCGTCACGAAATACGTGACATCCACTCTTTGGCGGTCATTGCGCGCCGCGGCCTAAGGAGAGCGATATATGCCGTACTTCTTCTGGACAACCGGCGATTGGTTCAGCGCCGTGCTTTGCTGCCGTTACCTCTTCGTCCGACTCGACAAGCTCCGCATGCCCATGCTGAGAGTCGGGGCGGTCAGGTACGAAGAATGGCACTGGGCGCTCGGCTTCTTCACCGACGGCCAGTTCCAGGTGCTGGGCGCCTGGCCTGACGAAGGCGAGGGGACTGCCCAGCGCATCGCGAAAGACCTCCATGACCGAGGCGTGGAACGCGTCCACGCCGTCGCCGCAGAGGACAGCCTGCTGCAGGCGCTGGAAGCCCTGCTGCCCAAGGTCTGCAGTAACACCACGGCTCAGCTGCTGGAGCCCGACGTCCTGGACTCTCGGATGCACGGGCCCGTTCGCTGGACCGAAGTCGCCTGGCCGCATCTGCAAGGCCGCGTGTCGCGAGCGGCCAAGCGCGAGGGTCCGTTCGCCGACCGCGGCGCAGCTGCCGACTTCCTCTCCAAGGCCTTCCAGCGCGTCAGTCACGATCTGCTCGACGATCGGTATGTCGGTTGGAACAAGCGCTCGGCGCGGTTCGGCCAGGATGCGTTCACTGCCTACAGGGGCCGCGCGGCCTGAGCGCCATGTCCGTCCGACTGCTGAAGAACTGGCCGGACATCCTGGCCAAGGTCAGAGGCGCGCTGCGCCGCCGGGGCCGCACCGAACAGGAGGTCGAAGACCTGGTGCAGGAGGCCTGGCTGCGCCTGGTCCGCTATGACGACGAAAAGCAACCCGTCGACCACCCTGAAGCCTTCCTGATGCAGGTGGCGCTGAACCTGTCCGTCAACCAGTACCGCGAGAGCGTGTGCCGCGGCGAGCACGTGGTGGTGGAAGAGGACGTGCTGATCGACACCGCCCCATCAGCCGAGTCGGTGCTGCTCGCCAAGGAGCGGGTGGCTCGCCTGAGCGTCGGCATCAGCCGCCTGCCCGACAGGACACGCGAGATCTTCTTGGCGCACCGCGTTGATGGGCTGTCGCAGGTGGAGATTGCAAAGCTGTACGGCCTCAACACGACCTCCGTGCACCACCACATTGCCAAGGCCACCCTGCGGCTGACGAGCTGGATGGACGGCTGGTAGCCGTGCCACCGTCACCTGCGCCTGCGCCCGCGCCGGGCGCGCGCGATGAGCCACCGCGTGTGACCCAGGCCATCGCCGCTGAAGCCGCAGTGTGGCTCGCCCGCCGGCACGGACCGGGGAGATCACGGGCGATGGAGTTGGAGTGCCTGGCCTGGCAGGACAAGTCGGCGGCGCATCGACTGGCGTTCGAGCGTTGCGCGGACACATGGCAAGACGTCGCGGGCATCACGTTGTCCGGCTACGCCAGCGCGGCCAACGCGAAGCGCAGGCGGCGTGGGGCAAGACGCTCGACAGGCTGGCGATGGAAGGCGCCAGCCGTCGCCGGATGCGTTGCGATGGCATGGATGCTCGCCCAGACCAACGATGACATCTACACGAGCCGGATCGGAGAACAGCGCATCGTGCCCCTGCCCGATAGCAGTCGCATGTCGCCGAATACCTCGACCCGCGTGCGGGTCGACTTCACGGCCAAGCGAAGAACTGTCAAGGTGGAAGACGGTGAGGTGCTGTTCGAGGTCGCCAAGGACGCCAAGAGGCCATTCGTCGTGCAGGTGGCTGGCACCGAGGTCGTCGCAACGAGCACGGAGTTCCTGGTTGGCTATGACGAAGCAGCAAAGGCTGACGAGGCGCTCGCCGTGACCTTGGTCGAAGGTCAGGTGATCGTCCGGGGTGAGGCGGGCCGGGCGACGCCGTCGCTGGCCGAGCCGGTGGTGATGCAACCCGGGCAGCGGGTGCTGGTCGGTCGATCAGCCCGGGCGCAGATGGCGGTGCAACTGGATCGGCGCCTCATCGACGAGGCGCTCGCGTGGCGAAGCGGGAATGTGGTCTTCAACGGCGTGACGTTGCCGGACGCTGCGGCACAGATGAACCGCTACAGCTCCGTGCCCATCCTTGTTGAAGGGGAAGAACTCAGCCGCATGAGGGTCAGCGGTTCGTTCCGGGCTGGAGACAGTGCAGGCTTCGCCAGAGCGTCGGCTGAAGTCTTCGGCCCCGCGGTACACACGCAAGGTAATCAGCTGGTCCTCGCGTCCAAATAGCTCTGAGCGCGGGCAGACCGGGACTCAGGGCTGACGGGCGGGGGCTGGCCGCTGCTGCCGGTTCGGGACTGGAAGACCTACCGCCGCGGTCGGTGGACTTCGACCAGGCGCTGATGATCTACAGCCTTGGGCCTTTGACATCGATGGACGTGGACCGCGAAGCATTCCGCGCAACGGCCAAGCGCGTCCGGAGACTGGTGGAACTGGCGTCGTCTATGTCGCGTCGCCTGAGCTGCCCCCTGACCCCGTTGCTGGCGACGCAGACTTGTTCCTGCCACGGAGTTGGCGCGGCGTGGAGCGGTCGATTTTGTTCTCGGCCCGACGTGCAAGACCGTCTCAGGAAGTCCCAATGAGCACATCGACGCCCTGCGTTCAGCATGCCCTTGTCGGGCAAGGCCGCGTGCACATACAACCGCCCAACAGGCGCCTCTGGCGCAATCGCCTGGGAGTTGGCAGAGCGGCAAAGCTCGCGTCTTGTGACCATAGCCGACGCCGTCGCCGGCGATGCCCCGCAGAAGCCGGCAAGGCGCGCCCGAGCGATCACCTCGTCAATCGTGTCGCAACGCCCGGCCCGGGGCAGCGCGGCTGGCGTGCAGGGACTGGCCCAGCACGGTCGCGCCGGCGATGGCGGCCGCCAGCAGGCTCGCGCCGAGGAAGTACAGCGGCGACAGCGCGATACGGTCCTCAAAGCCGGCCAGCCATGTCTGCATCGCCAAGAACGCCAGCGGCCAGGCCAGCAGGTTGGCGATCAGCACCGGCCGCAGGAACTGCGCCACCAGCAGTCGCGCGATGTCGGCGGCCGACGCACCCAGCGTCTTGCGGATGCCGATCTCCTTCACGCGCCGCTGGGTGTTGAACGACGTCAGCCCCCAGAGCCCGACGCAACCGATGCCGATCGCCAGCGCCGCCCCCATGCCAAACAGGCGGGTCGCACGGTCGTCGGCCTCGTAGAAGCGCGCCAGTTGGCCGTCGGCCGTCGAAGCCACGAAGGGCACCTGCGGCACCAAGCGCAGCCAGGCCTGTCGCGCCGCGGCCAGCGTGGCCTGCGCGTCTCCGCTGAAGCGCAGCGCGGCGATGGGCTTGGGCGGCCCGTCGCGGTAGTACTGGTAGGCCGTCGTGTCGTCGGGCGTGCGCGGCGAGAAGAAGCGCAGCGGGTCGATGACGCCGATGATGGTGCGGGGCATCGATCCGCCGACGGTTTTGCCGATGGCCTCCTGCGGCGATGCGAAGCCCAGCTTGCGGGCGGCCTCGGCGGTGATGACGAGGTTGCGGCCGAGCTTCCACTTCTGCCAGTCGCTGCCGTCATCGGCCGCGTGCGCATCGTCGAACCAGCGGCCGGCCAGCAGCCGAGGCGCATAGGTCTCGAAGAAGCCCGGGCCCACGAGGAACACCCGGACCGTCACGCCGGGCGGCGGATGACCCGGCATATCAATGGCATCGATCGTGGCATCGCCGTCGACGCCCGCACCAACGTTCGCGCTGCCGACCGCGCGGACACCTGGCAGCTCGCGGAATGCGGCGAGCACGGCGCGGGCCTGCGGAGGGCTGATACCAATCTCGGCCAGCGAAGGCACGACCAGAAGGCCATCGCGCCGAAAGCCAAGGTCGGTCTCGCGCAGGTGCCGGGTCTGCGCGATGAGGACGGCCGTGCCGATGACGAAGGCCGTCGCAAGCGCGAACTGCAGCACCACCAGCGCCTCGCGCACTCGGGCGCCGGCCCGGCCACCGCCGGGCGCCCGGGCAGATGCGAGCACCGCGGCGGCCGGGAAGCGTGACAGCAGCAGTGCCGGATAGCTGCCCGCTGCGAGACCGATGGGCAGCGTCATCGCCAGCAGCGCCGGCACGACCCACACATAGGGCAACGTCAGCGACAGGCCGCCTGCGGCGTTGACCCACGGCAGGCTCAGCTCCGTGAGGATCAGGCCGCCCAGCGCGGCTACAGCGACGATCAGCACGGCCTCGCCGATGAACTGCCGCACGAGCGCCCCCCGGTCCGCGCCCAGCACCTTGCGCATCGCCACCTCGCGCGCCCGCCCACCAGCCTGCGCCGTTGCGAGGTTGATGTAGTTGACGAGTGCGATCAGCAGCGCCATAAGCCCAACGATGCCCAGTGCTGCCACGGTCATCTTGCGACTGGCGCGCTCCGAGCCCTGCGGCTGCAGATGGAGGTCGGCGATAGGCATTAGCGGCAGCGACAGGAACTTCGATGGCTGCGGCCCCATGTTGGTCGCCCGCTTGTCGATCATGGCCGGCAGCGCCTGTTCGAGCGCCAGGCGCGCGGCATCCGTGCCGAAGCGCAGGTAGGTCGCGACCGAGGCCGTGCCCCAGATGTTCCATTGCCACTGCCCCGGCGGCGGCCCCTTGGGCAGCGGGACCAGGATGGCCAACCGCAGCTCGCTGTTGGCCGGCAGGTCCTCGAAGACGCCGGCGATCCGGTAGTTGGCCGGCCAGTCGACCGAGACGCTCAGCGTCTGGCCGACGGGGTCGGTGCTGCCAAAGTACTTGCGCGCCGCCGAGCGACTGATGAGCGCAGCGGACGGATCTTGCAGCGCGTCGGCGCGGCCCTGCAGCATCGTCAGCGCGAACACGTCGAAGAACGACGCATCGACCTGGGCAACGTCTTCTTTGACCGCTTCCGAGCCACGCTGGACGGCGCCACCGTCACGGCCGCCGCGGATGCGGGTGCCGACGAGGCCGGGATGGTCCTCGCGCAGTTGGTCCAGCAGCCCGCCCATCGTCAGCGGATAGGCGCCGCTGAACGGGCTGCCCGGCAGGTCGATGCGGGTCTGCATGAGGTAGACCTGCTCGTGCCCAGGCAGCCAGCGTTCGTAGCTCGTCTCGAACCGGACGTAGAGCGACAGGACCAGGAACACCGCGATGCCCACGGCCAGTCCGCCGATGTTGAGCGCCGCATGCAGGCGGTGGCGGGTCAGCGAGCGGTAAAGCGACAGCAGCGCGAAGCGGTTCATCGTCGCGTCCTCAGATCGCGCGCTGGGCCGAGGCCACGATGCGACCGTCGAGCATGTCGATGCGGCGCCGCGCTAGGTCGGCATGGCTGGGCGAGTGCGTGACCATGATGAGGGTGGCGCCCTCCTCGTTCAGCCCGGCGAGGATGTCCATCACCTGCTCGCCGTTGGCGGTGTCGAGGTTGCCGGTGGGTTCGTCGGCGAGGATGAGCCTCGGGGCGCCCACAATGGCCCGTGCGATGGCGGCGCGCTGCTGCTGGCCGCCCGACAGCTGGTGCGGGAAGTGGCGCGCCCGATGCCCGATGCCCACCTTGTCGATGGCTGCCGCCACCCGCGCCCGCCGGTCGCCGACGTCGGCGCGGTAGGCCAGGCCCAGCGCGACGTTCTCCTCGATCGTCAGCTCGTCGATCAGGTTGAAGCTCTGGAAGATGAAGCCCAGCGTTGACGCGCGGAAGCGGGCCAGCGCCTTCTCGTCGAGCGCCGCGAGGTCCTGGTCGCCGAACAGGTAGCGGCCCGCGCTGGGCCGGTCGATGGTGCCCAGCATGTTCAGCAGCGTCGACTTGCCGCAACCGGACGGCCCCATGATGGCGACGAACTCGCCGGCGTCGACGTGCAGGTCGATGTCACGTAGCGCGGTTGTCTCGACCTCGTCGGACACATAGCGGCGCTGGACTTTCTCGAGACGGATCATGGCGGGGCCTTAGCGGATGTTGAGGAGGTCGCCCTTCACGGACGCGGTACTGGAGGTGACGATGCGGTCGCCGGGCGCCAGCCCGGCCAGGATCTCGACCTGTTCGGGTGTGTGGCGGCCCGTCCTCACCGGGCGGCGGCGAGCGTGCTGGCCATCGGCATCGAGCACAAAGGCGGAGGCGCCAGCGCCGGCATCCAACCAGCCGCCCACCGGCGCGACGAGGGCGGGCGCTGTGCTGCCCAGCGTGATGCGCACATCGAGCGCCTGGCCGCGGTTGAGGCCTGCGGGCGGCGTGCCTTCAAGGGCCAGTTCGACTCGAAATCGCCCGTCCTTCACGGCGGGCAGCACCTTGGCTACGCGCAGCCGCAGCCCGTCTGCACTGGCCGGCTGGCCCACCGCGATGCGGCCGAGGAAGTACTCGTCGACATCAGCCGTCAGCTTCCACTCCCCCTCGCTGTCGACCTGGCCGGCCGGGTCGCCGGGCCGCAGCGCCTGGCCGGGCTGGATCGTGAAGTTCAGCAGGCGCCCGTCGCTGGGCGCGCGGATCGTCAGCGCGTCCAGCCCCGCGCGCACCGCTGACAGGTTGCGCTCAAGTCGGCCGAGCGTGTCGTCCAGCCGCGCACCCTGCGTCTGCGTGATGCGCGCCTCGGCGTCGCGCCCGGCCTGCAGCTGGTCGAGCCGCTGCTGCTGGTAGGCCGCCTCCTCGGCATAGCTTTTCACGCCGGCATCGGACACGAAGCCGGCCTCGTGCAGCTGCTGGCGCACGGCCAGTTCGCGCCGGGCCTTCAGCAATTCGTAGTGGGCCTGCGCCAGCTGGCCGGCGCGGTCCAAGCGGTAGCGCGCAATGCCGAGGTTCTCGCCAGCCACGCTGCCCAGCTGGCTGGCGATCTGCGCCTCGCGCGTCAGCACGTCAAGCCGCAGCGCCGGGTTGGCCAGCGTCGCCAGCGGCTGGCCGCGCGTGACGATGGCGCCGTCCTGCACTAGCAGCGTCTCGACATGCCCGCCGGAGAGCACACCCACCAGCGTCGTCAACCGGGGCACGACCGTGGCCCTCAGCGGCAAATAGTCGGCGAAGGGGGCTCGTGTGACCACCGCCGTGTCCAGGCTCGCGGCGGCGACGTCGGTGGACCCGCTGGCGGGCAGCACATGGGCCACCCAGGCCGCTGCCGCCGCCAGCATCACGGCCCCCGCAGCCACTCGGCCACGCCACCAGGGGCGGGCCGTGCGGTCGACACGGCGGTCCATGCCGGTGTCGCCCACCGTGCCGGCCGCGCCGTTGGCGTGTCCTATCGCTTCGGTCATCATGGCGACAGTGTGGCGGCGCCCCGGGCGGAGGAAGAAATACGTGATGCAGCAAGGACTTGGCGACGATCAGGCGGAGGCGCGGTGTCCGCCGGCGGACGAGGTGTCCGGAAGTGGACGGCCCCGGCGGCTGTCAATCCTCCTGGTGGATGACCACGCGGGCGTCGCCGATGCGCTCGACATCGCACTGCGCATCGCCGGCCACCGGCTGGAAGCCGTGCGTGGGCCCGAGGAGGCGTACTCCCGTCTTGCCACGACGCGGTTCGACGCCGTCTTGCTCGATATGAACTTCACCGCCGGCGAGTCGGACGGCGCGGAAGGCATGGCCTGCCTGGCGCGCCTCGTCACCGACGATCCCAGCGCCTGCATCGTCGTCGTCACGGCGCACAGCGCGATTCGCGTCGCCGTCGCGGCCATGCAGGCCGGCGCGCGCGACTTCGTCATGAAACCGTGGCGCAACGCCGAGCTGGTGGCAAAGATCGAGGCAGCCGTGACCCGCACCGCACGCTCGGCCATCGCGGCACCACCCGCAGCGGCCGAACCACCTGCCCGCCTGCTGGGCGAGAGCGCGCCGATGCAGCGCCTGCGCGACCTCATCCACCGGCTCGGGCCCCGCGGCGCCAGCGTGGCCATCACAGGTCCCGCCGGCAGTGGCCGCACGCTGACGGCGCACGCGCTGCACGCGGCATCGGCGGACGCCGCGGCGCCGCTGCGGCGCATCGACCTGCGTGACGAGGCCGCCTGGCCGCGGCTGGGCGATGCGGCGGGCCCGCTGCTGCTTCGCCATCCCGACCGGCTCGACGAGGTGGCGCAGGCCCGGCTGCTCGACCAGTTGCCGGCCCATGTGCGCTGCCTCAGCATCGCCGACAGCCTCGTGCCGCTGACCCCGGCCCTGCAGCGCCGGCTCGGCACCGTAGAGATCGCAGTACCACCGCTGGCGGCTCGGGGCGGCGATGCGGTGCTGCTGGCCCGCCATTTCGCAAGGCTGGCGACGGCGCGGTTCGGCCTTGCGCCGGTGCGGCTGACCGACGCGGCAGAAGCAGCGGTACAGGCCGGCACCTGGGCAGACGAGGTGCGCGGGCTGGCGCTGGCGGTCGAGCGCGCTGTGCTGCTGGCGGAGGGCGGTGAGATCACCGCTGCGTTGCTGGCGCCGCAGATCCCAGCGCCTGTCGTCGCGGTGTCGGAAGGTCGGTTCGACTTGGTCGACGCCGAACGCGCCGTCATCGCGGCGGCGCTGCGCGAGCACCGCCACAACGTCACCCAAGCCGCCGCCGCACTGGGTCTGAGCCGCGGTGCGCTGTACCGCCGCATGGCGCGTCATGGCTTCTGAGCGCCGCTGGCGCCCGATCTTTGCCGCGCTGGCCCTGGTCGGCTGCGGCGCCACGGCGGCCGCTGCCCTCCACCGGGGCTACTGGGGCCTTTTGACGGGCGCCTTGTTGGCCGCCGCCTGGCTTGTCACCTCGCAGGCCTGGCGAGCGTCGCACCGGCCCGGCGTGCCTGAGTGCGAGGCGCCGCAGCACGACGCTCTCGCCACGCGCCTGCTGCTGGACGCGGCACCCACGCCGATGCTATCCCTCCGCGGTGGCCAGGCCCGCGCGCTGAACCGCGCGGCGCGGCAGCTGTTCGCCACCGACGACCGCGTCCTGCCGCTGCCCCCGGAGCTCGCAGACCCGCAGGCTCGCCACCTGAGCCACGAGTCGCGGCGCTGGCGCATCGACCGCGTCGCGCATAGCGACGGCGTCGTGGCAGCCCTCGTCGACATCGACCACGAGGAGCGGGCCGCGGAAGCGCGCGCGAGTGCCGAGCTGGTACAGGTGCTCGGCCACGAGCTGCTCAACGGCCTGGCCCCCATCGCGTCGCTGGCGGAAAGCGCGCTGGCGGCGACCGCTCAGCCCCGGCCCGACGCCGCGATGCTCCGCGACATCCTGGCCACGCTGGCCCGCCGCGCGGACGGCCTGCAGCGCTTCGCCGAGGCTTACCGCGCGCTGGCGCGACTGCCGGACCCGGTGCTGATGCCCGTGGCGATCGGCCCGATGCTGGACGACCTGGGCCGGCTGTTCACCGCCCGCTGGCCGGGCATCGCGCTGGCCATCGAGGCCGAGGGCGACCCGCAGCTGCCGCTGGACCGTGACCAGGTCTGCCAGGCCTTGTGGGCGCTGCTGCAGAACGCAGCCGAGGCCGCCTCCGGCCATGCCCAGCCCCGCGTGACGCTGGCGGCCCGACTCGTCAACGGCGGCCTCGCGATGGACGTCGGCGACAACGGCCCGCCCATCCCGCCCGATGCGGCCACGCGCATCTTCCGCCCCTTCCACACGACCAAGCCCGACGGCACCGGCATCGGGCTCAGCCTCGCGCGCCAGGTTGCGCGTGCGCACGGGGGCTCGCTGGTGCTGAGGACCGAGGGGGTCAAGTCTTTTCGCCTGCAGCTCCCGGCCGCCGGCATCGGCGAGGCTGGCCGCAGGTCGGACGCTGCAGCCTGAGGCTGCAACGCGGCGGCAGCCGAGGCCAGTCAGCCGCGCAACGCCCGCTTCGCCGACAAGGCCATGAAGACGGCGAACACGATGACGACGATGAGGCCGCTCGTCAGCGACGAATGTTCGGCGATGAGGCCTATCAGCGGCGGCCCGGCCATCATGCCCAGGTAGCCCACGCCTGACACGGCCGCGATGCCGTGGGCCGGCGAAATGCCGGGCACCTGCGATGCGGCACTGAACAGCATGGGCACGACGTTGGACAGGCCCAGGCCTACCAGCGCAAAGCCGACCAGCCCGACGGCTGCCGACGGCACGGCCAGCACGAGGGCCATGCCCGTCGCGGCCAGCACGCCGCTGGCGCGCAGCAGCCGGCGTGGCGCCATGCGAGCGCGCACCCAGTCGCCGCCGAAGCGGCCGGCGGCCATCGCCGCACTGAAAGCCGCGTAGCCGAGGGCGGCCATGCTGGCGTCGCTGGCGCGCTCCTGCTTCATGAACAGGACGCTCCAGTCGTAGATGGCGCCCTCGGCGATCAGACCCATGGCGGCCAGCACGCCCAGCAGCAGCAGCGGGCCGCGCGGCAGGCTCAAGGGGTGCTTCTCCTCGGCATCGTGCTGGTCGGGCACCGGCAGCATCAAGCGGCTGGCGACGAGGATGATGACGGCGCTGGACGCCGTGGCCAGCAGCAGATGCGCCTGCGGCGTCAGGCCCAACATCGGCACGGCGCTGCCAAGGCTGGCACCGGCCATGCCGCCCAGGCTGAACATGCCGTGGAAACCGCTCATCAGCGGCTTGCCCGAGCGGCGTTCGATCTCGCTGGCCTCGGCGCTGAGCGATACGTCGAACAGGCTGCCGAAGGCGCCGAACATCAACATCACGACAAGCAGCGAGACGTAATGGGGCGAGGCCTCCAGGCAGGCGATCGCCGCACAATTGACGCAGCCCATGACGGTGGCGACCGCACGTGGCCCCCAGCGGCCCACGATGCGGCCGGCATAAGCCAGGGCCGTCAGCGCACCGACACCGCTGGCCAGCATGGCCAGCGCCAGCGCCTGCTCGCCCAGGCCGTAGTGCGCCTTGACGATGGGCACGTGCACGCCCCAGGTCGCGAAGATGAGGCCCATGACGAAGAACTGGGCGCGCAGCGCGTGGGAGGCACTGGCAAGGGACGGCGTGCTACCCGCGCGGCGCACCGCGTCGGCAGTTGCTGCGGGCTCGGTCACTTGGCGGCGGTCACGCGGGTGAAGAAGTCGTAGACGCCCTGGTCGCCCATGCCGCGCGCATCGGCCAGTTCACCGCCTTCGGTCGCGTACAGCAGCTTGCCTTGCGGCGACAGCACAGCCACGGCGGGGATGCCCTTCTTCAGCGGCACGCGGTAGGTCTCGGCGATGTCGACATTGCGGTCGAAGCGGCCCACGTCCACCTTGACAACCTTGAAATGCTTGGCGATCAGCGGCGCGCTGGGGCCGGTCTTGAACGTGGCGTCCAGCATGCGGCAGTCGCCGCACCAGTTCGCGCCGAACACGACGAGCACCGGCAGCCTGGCCTTCTCGGCCTCGGCCAGCGTCGCGCGGATGGCGGCCTTGGCATCGGCCCCTTCGTCGTAGATGGCGGGCGGGCCGGCATGGACGAGACCGGCTGCGGCGAGCAGGAGGGCGGGCAGGAAACGCATGGAAGTACCTTCGAGAACTGGGGGCGCGGCGGGCCGCGAAAGCGCAGGCCCGCCACCTTAACAGCCCCCGTCGTCAGCCGCTCAGGCCCCACCGCCCAGCGCGCGGTAGACGGACACGAGGTTCTGCGCGCGCAGGCTCTGCACCTGCACCAGCGCCTGCTGGGCCGCGAACAGCGAGCGCTGCGCGTCCAGCACGTCCAGCGAGCTGGCGATGCCCGCGCGGTAGCGCTCTTCGGCCAGCGCCAAGCGGCGCGCCTCGGCGTCCACCTGGGCGGACTGCGCGCTGCGCTGCTCGGCCAACAGCGTGCGGCTGGCCAGCGCGTCCGCCACGTCGCGGAAGGCGCCCTGGATGGCGCGCTCGTACTGGGCCGTCGCGATGTCGCGCTGCGCACGTGCCTGCGCGAGGTTGGCGCGGTTGCGGCCAGCGTCGAAAAGCGGCTGCACCAGCGACGGCGCAAAGCTCCACGCCGTGTTCTTGAACAGGCCGGAGAGCTGGTTGCTGGCGGTGCCAAAGCTGCCGGTCAGCGTGATGCGCGGGAAGAACGCGGCACGCGCGGCGTCGATGTTGGCATCGGCCGCGGCGAGCTGGGCTTCTGCCTGGCGCAGGTCGGGCCGGCGCGTCAGCACATCGCTGGGCACGCCGGCGGGCAGCTCGGCCAGCGGCTCGAAGTCGACCAGCTGGCCGGTCAGCGCCGGCAGGTCGGTCGGCAGCGCGGAGCCGACCAACAGCACCAGCGCGTTCTCGTCGAGCGCACGCTGGCGCTGCGTCTGCGCCAGCGCGACGCGCGCCGCCTGCAGCGCCGACTCGGCCGCTCGCAGGTCCAGCTCGCTGGCGATGCCGCCGTCGAAGCGCTGGCGCGTCAGCGACAGCGACTGCTCTCGGCTGGCCAGCGTGTCGCGCGTGATCTTCAGCAACGCCTCGTCGGCCTGCAGCGCGATGTCGGCCGTGGCGACCGAGGCGACGAGCGACACCCGCACCGCCTGCTGGTTGGCATCCGCGGCCAGCAGCTGGGCCTGCGCGGCGGCGTCCAGGCTGCGCAGGCGGCCGAACAGGTCCAGCTCGTAGGCCGAGACCTGCAGGCCCGCCTGGTAGTTGCTCGTGATGCCGCCGCTGGCGTTGGGCGTGCGCGAGCCGCTGACGCCGACGTTGACGGTGGGCCAGAGGTCGGCGTCACGCGCCGCGGCAACGGCACGGGCGTTCTCGATGCTGGCCACGGCGACGCGCAGGTCGCGGTTGTTGGCCAGCGCCAGAGGAATGAGGCGCTGCAGCCGCGCGCTCTGGAAGGCCTGGGCCCATGGCAATGCGGCAGCAGGCGTGGCGCCGGTGCCGCCCTGGGCCGGGAAGCTCGTCGCCGGCAGCGCGGCCTCGGCGGCTTGCGCTGCCGTGGGCCTCTTTGGCTCGGGGCCCGCGCAGGCCGCCAGCAGCGCCAGCGTGATCAGTGACAGCGCCGCCTTCATGCCTGGCTCCCCGATTCCTCTTCCGCCTCGTGCGCGTCGCGCCGCCGCTGGCGTTCGCTGCCAGGGAAGAACTTGCGCACGACGACGAAGAACACTGGCACGAAGAACACCGCGAGCATCGTGGCCGAGATCATGCCGCCCATGACGCCCGTGCCGATGGCGCGCTGGCTGGCCGAGCCCGCGCCGCTGGCAAGCACCAGCGGCAGCACGCCAAGGATGAACGCCAGCGACGTCATGACGATGGGACGGAAGCGCAGGTGCGCCGCCTCACGCACCGCATCGAGCACGCTGCGACCCTGGGCCTGCAGCTCCTTGGCGAACTCGATGATGAGCACCGCGTTCTTCGCCGACAGGCCGATGATGGTGATCATGCCGACCTTGAAGTAGACGTCGTTCTCCAGCCCGCGGAAGGTCGCTCCCAGCACGACGCCCAGCACGCCCAGCGGCACGACGAGCAGCACCGCCAGCGGAATGCTCCAGCTTTCGTACAGCGCCGCCAGGCACAGGAATACGGCCAGCAGCGAGAAGCCGAACAAGATGAAGGCGGTAGAGCCGGAAAGCTTCTCCTCCCGCGACTGGCCGGTCCACTCGTAGCCGAAGCCATCGGGCAGTTGGGCCGCGATCTTCTCCATCTCGGCCATGGCCGTGCCGGTGGACACGCCCTTGGCCGGCTCGCCAGCGATGCGCAGCGTCGGGTAGCCGTTGTAGCGCACGGTCTGCAGCGGACCGGTGATCCACTTGCTCGTGGCGAACGCCGACAGCGGCACCGGCTGGCCGGCGCCGTTGAGCACGTTCAGCCGCAGCAGGTCCTCCGGCTGCATGCGCGCCGGCGCGTCGGCCTGCACGATGACGCGCTGCAAGCGCCCGGCGTTGGGGAAGTCGTTCACGTAGCTGGAGCCCAGCGACGTGCCAAGCACCGCGTTGATGGAACCGACGTTGACGCCCAACGCCATCGCGCGCTCACGGTCGATGTCGAGCTGCAGCTGCGCAGCGTCCTCCAGGCCGTCGGGCCGCACAGCCGTCAACAGCGGATTCTTCGCGGCTGCGGCCAGCAACTGGTTGCGCGCGGCGAGCAGCTCGGCCCGCGTGTGGCCACTGCGGTCCTGCAGCCGGAAGGCGAAGCCGTTGGCGCGGCCCAGGTCGCGAATGGGCGGCGGGCTGGTCGGGAAGATGACGGCGTCGCGAATCTTGCCAAGCGCCGGGAACGCGCGTGCGACCAGCGCCTGCGCGGAATGCTCGGCGCCGTGGCGCTCATCCCAGGGCTTGAGCGTGACGAAGGCCAGGCCCGCATTCTGGCCCGAGCCCGAGAAGCTGAAGCCGACAATGCCCACCATGCTGTCGACCTCGGGCTGCTTGAGCATGAAAGCCTCCGTCTGCTTCATGACCTCCAGCGTGCGCGCCTGCGTGGCGCCGGGCGGCAGCTGCACGTTGACGAGAATGTTGCCCTGGTCCTCGTTGGGCACGAAGGCGGTGGGCAGCTTCTGGAACACCAGCACCGCAGCGGCGATGACGGCCGCGTAGACGATGGCCATGCGCGCGCCCCGGTGGATGAGACGCGCCACCCAGCCTTCGTAGCCCTTGGCCGTGCGGGCAAAGCCGCGGTTGAACCAGCCGAAGAAGCCGCGCTTCTCGATGTGGTGGCCGGCCTCGACCGGCTTCAGCAGCGTGGCGCAAAGCGCGGGCGTCAGCGACAGCGCGAGGAAGGCCGAGAACGCGATGGCCGACACCATCACCGCCGAGAACTGGCGGTAGATGTTGCCGATGGAACCGCTGAAGAAGGCCAGCGGCACGAACACGGAGATCAGCACCACCGTCACGCCGATGATGGCGCCGGAAATCTGACCCATGGCCTTGCGCGTAGCCTTCAGCGGCGACAGGCCCTCCTCGCTCATGACCCGCTCGACGTTCTCGACGACGACGATGGCGTCGTCAACGACGATGCCGATGACCAGCACCATGCCGAACATCGTCAGCACGTTGATCGAGAAGCCCAGGGCCAGCAGCGTCGCGAAGCTGCCCAGCAACGCGATGGGCACCACCAGCGTCGGGATCAGCGTGTAGCGGATGTTCTGCAGGAACAGGAACATCACGAGGAAAACCAGCGCGACGGCCTCCACCAGCGTCTCGACGACCTGCGAGATGGAGATGTCGATGAACAGCGAGCTGTCGTAGGGGATATTGGCCTGCACACCCGTCGGGAAGTAGGGCTGCAGTTCCTTCAGCCGCTGCTTGATGAGCTTGGCCGTCTGCAGCGCGTTGGCCGACGGCGCCAGCTGCACGCCGATACCGACCGACGGCTTGCCGTTGAGCCGCGTGGAGCGACCGGAATAGCTGTCCGCGCCAAGCTCGATGCGCGCCACGTCGCGCAGCCGCACGGTGGATCCATCGCCGTTGGCGCGCAGCACGATGGCACCAAACTGCTCGACGCTGGTGAGTTGTCCGCGCACGACGACAGTGGCCGCGATCGTCTGGCCGGGCACGTTGGGCAGGTCGCCGAGGGAGCCGGAGCTGACCTGTGCGTTCTGCGCCTGAATGGCGGCGTTCACGTCGGCCGGCGCCAGCTTGTAGCCGACGAGCTTGGCCGGGTCCAGCCAGACGCGCATCGCGCGCTCCGTGCCGAACAGCAGGGCCTGGCCCACGCCCGGCACGCGCTGGATCTCGGGCAGCACCGTGCGCGACGTGTAGTCGCCCAGCGCATAGGGATCGAACGCCGAATTGCTGCTCGACAGCATGATGAAGAGCAGGAAGTTCGGGTTGGCCTTGTCGACCTTCACGCCTTGCTGGATGACGGCCTGCGGCAGCCGCGGCTGTGCGCGGGCGTAGCGGTTCTGCACGTCCACCTGGGCCAGGTCGGGGTTGGTGGACGGGTCGTAGCTCAGCGTGATGGAGCCGGTGCCGTCAGCCTGGGCGACGGCCTCCATGTAGATGAGGCCGGGCGAGCCGTTCATCTCGCGCTCGATGACGCTGATGACCGAGTCCTCCAGCGTCTGCGCGGAGGCGCCCGGGTAGGTGACCGACAGCACGATGGACGGCGGCGCCACGGGCGGGTACTGCGCGATCGGCAGCTGCGTGACCGCCACGCCGCCGAGCACCGTGATGAACAGGGCGATGACCCAAGCGAAGATGGGTCGGTTGATGAAGAACTGCGCCATGTCGGTTCAGCCCCTCAGCGCGACGCGGCAGAAGCGGGCGCCGACGCGGCCGGTGTCGAGGCGCCGGGCGACCAGGGCACCGCGCGGGCCTTGCCACCGGCCTTGGTCTTCTGCAGGCCGTCGACGACGACCTTGTCGCCGGCCTTCAGGCCATCGACCACCAGCGCCTTGCCGTTTTGCGCAGGGCCCAGCTTGACCGGTCGGGCGCTGACGCTGCCGTCGTCGGTCACCACGAGCACGCTGTCGCCCGTTGCGCCGTGCGCCACCGACTGCTGCGGCAGTGACACGGCACCGTCGACCTCGGCCTGCGCCAGTCGCACGCGCACATACAAGCCCGGCAACAGTTGGCCCTGCGGGTTCGGCAGCTCGGCGCGCAGCGTGATCTGGCCGGTGCTGGCGTCCACGCTGAGGTCCGAGAACAGCAGCTTGCCCGGCTGCGGGTAGACGCTGCCGTCCTCCAGCAGCACCTGCACCTTGGCGGCCTCCGGGCCGGCGGCGCGCTGCAGCCGGCCTTCGGCCAGCGCCTGGCGCAGCCGCATAACCTCGGCGGCAGACTGCGTGAAGTTCACGTAGAGCTTGTCGACCTGCTGCACGACGGCCAGCGGTGTGGCCTCGCCCTGCCCCACCAGCGCGCCTTCGGTGACGAGCGCGCGGCCAATGCGGCCGGCGATGGGCGACGTCACGCTGGCATAGCCGAGGTTGATCTGCGCCGTCTGCACGGCGGCCTTGCCCGCGGCCACGTCGGCCTTGGCCTGCAGCGCGGCGGCTTGCGCGTTCAGCGCCTCCTGCTGGCTGACGGCCTGGCTCTTGGCCAGTGGCGCATAGCGGTCGGCCAGCGCCTGGGCCTGCACGAGGTTGGCCTCGGCACGGGCCAGCTGGGCTTGGGCAGTGGCCAGCGTCGCGCGGTAGGGCGCAGCGTCGATCTCGAACAGCGGCTGGCCGGCCTTCACGTCGCTGCCCTCGGTGAACAGGCGGCGTTGCAGGATGCCAGCAGCGCGGGCGCGCACCTGCGCCACGCGGAAGGCCTCCAGCCGGCCCGGCAGCTCGGTGGCGAGGTCGGCACGGCCGGGACTGACGGTGATGACACCCACTTCGGGCGGCGGCGGTGCAGGGGGTGCCGTCTTGCCGTCACCGCCACCGCACGCACTCAACAACGCCGTAAGCGCGGACGCGCCCATGGCGATCCGCGCCATCCCATTCCATGCCGCCATGCTGCTGGCCCTTTCGACGAATCCACGGCCGGCCGCTGACGCCGGCAAAGCCGCAGACTTTAGCGACTAGGCGTGACGATCGTCGGTGAACGAACGCAAAGCCCCCAGGCGCGCGGCCTTCACGGCGGCGCCGATGGCTGGCCCCTGCGCCCCGCGAGCGATGGCTTCGGCGCTGACGGCGGCCAGGTCCACGGCCAGCGTGGCGCGCAGGTTGGCCAGCAGCCGCTCGCGCTGCGGGTAGGCGCGCTGCTCAAAACCCAGCCGTCCGTGGGCGTCGCATTCGCAGGCCCACAGCAGCTCGGCAAAGCGTTCGGGCCGGCGCCAGGCGTCGCAGCGCTCCAGCAGCCGTAGCCGCGCCTCGGCGCCAAAGCCTTCGCTCTGGTGCACGTTCGTGTGCTCGCGGGCGACGAGCCCGGCGAGCTCGCGGCAGTCCGTCGGCACCTTCCAGCGCGCGCTGACCTGCGCCGCCAGTTTTTCGCTGCGCGCTTCGTGGGCGATGTGGCGAGGCAGCTCTTCCTTGCGCGTCGTGCCCTTGCCGAGGTCGTGGCACAGGCAGGCATAGCGCACGGTCAGCGGCGCGCTCGTCGCGGCACATTGGTCCAGCACCATCAGCAGGTGCACGCCGGTGTCGATCTCCGGGTGGTGGGCCTCGGGCTGCGGCACGCCGAACAGCGCGTCGACCTCGGGCAGCAGTTTGTGCAGCGCATGGGCATCGCGCAGCACCTCAAACATGCGTGACGGCTTCTTCTCCATGAGGCCGCGCGACAGTTCCTGCCAGACGCGCTCGGGCACCAGTGCATCTACCTCACCGGCGTCGACCATTGCGCGCATCAGCGCGACGGTTTCCGGCGCGACGGTGAAGTGGGAGAAGCGCGCGGCGAAGCGGGCCAGGCGCAGGATGCGCACCGGGTCTTCGGCAAACGCGGGGGACACGTGACGCAGCACGCAGTCACGGAGGTCGCGCTGCCCCTGGTAGGGGTCGATAACCGCCCCTTGCGCGTCCTCGGCCATTGCGTTGATGGTGAGGTCTCGGCGGGCCAGGTCCTGCTCCAGCGTGACGTCGGGCGCCGCATGGAAGGCGAAGCCGTGGTAGCCGGCGGCCGTCTTGCGCTCGGTGCGGGCCAGGGCAACTTCTTCGCGCGTGTCGGGGTGCAGGAAGACGGGGAAGTCCTTGCCAACGGGAAGGTAACCGGCGGCGAGCAGGTCCTGCGGTGACGCACCGACGACGACCCAGTCCCGGTCCTGGACCGGGAGACCGAGGAGGCGGTCGCGGACGGCGCCGCCGACAAGGTAGGTCTGGAACGCGGACATGATTTGAATTTTGCGGACTTTGGGGGTTGCTGCTTCGGCGACATGAGCCTCATCGCAGCATTGCGGGGAGTCCCGCCCGGCGCCGGTGCGGACTGCCGGCAGCCACCGCAACGAGTCGCCCCTGCCCGCCCAAGACCACTCGACGACGAAAGCTGAGAGCCGAGAGCCGGAAACGGCTTCAGCCCCTCACCTCCCCCTGCCCCAACACCACCCACTTCATAGAAGTGAGCCCCTCCAACCCCACCGGCCCCCGCGCATGGAACTTGTCCGTGGAGATGCCGATCTCGGCCCCCAGCCCGTACTCGAACCCATCCGCGAACCGCGTGCTCGCATTGACCATCACGCTCGCCGAGTCCACTTCGCGCAGAAACCTCATCGCATGAACATGGTGTGTCGTCAGGATCGCATCCGTGTGATGCGAACCATAGCGGTTGATGTGTGCGATCGCCTCGTCCAACGAATCCACCACCTTGATGCTGATGACCGGCGCGAGGTACTCGGTGGACCAGTCCTCCTCCGTCGCCGGCACCGCCGCAGGCAGCAGCGCGCAAGTGCGGCCGCAACCGCGCATCTCCACGCCCTTGGCGACGAAGACCTCGGCGATCAGCGGCAGGAAGGCCTTGGCCTGCGCCGCATGCACCAGCAGCGACTCGGTCGCGTTGCAGGGGCTGTACTTCCGCGTCTTCGCGTTGTCCACCACCTTCACGGCGAGCGACAGGTCCACGAACTCGTCTACATAGCTGTGGCAGTTGCCGTCCAGGTGCTTGATGACGGGTACGCGGGCCTCGGCCGAGATGCGCTCGATCAGGCCCTTGCCACCGCGCGGAATGATCACGTCCACCCACTGTGGCGCGCTGATGAGCAGGCCCACCGCCGCCCGGTCCGTCGTGTTGATGAGCTGCACGGCCGCGCGCGGCAGGCCGGCTTCTTCGAGCGACGCGGACACCAGCTCGGCCAGCGCCAGGTTGGAGTGGATCGCCTCCGAACCGCCGCGCAAGATGCAGGCGTTGCCGCTCTTGATGGCCAGCGACGCGGCCTCGATTGTCACGTTCGGGCGGCTCTCGTAGATCATGCCGAACACGCCCAGCGGCACGCGCATCTGGCCGACGCTGATGCCGCTCGGGCGGCGCTTCACGCCGGTGATCTCACCGATCGGGTCGGGCATCGCGGCGATCTGCTCGCAGCCTTCGGCCACCGTCGCCAGCGTCTTCGCATCGAGCTTGAGGCGGTCGCGCAGCGGGCCGCTCAGCTCGGCGGCGCCGGCGAGGTCACGGGCATTGGCCTCAGCCAATGCAGGGCCGGCCTCGCGCAGACGGCGGGCCAGTGCCAGCAGCGCGGTGTTCTTGGCGGCCGTCGAGGCGGCGGCCATCTGCGTGGCGGCAGCGCGGGCGGCGCGGCCGAGGTCGTCCATGTAGGCGGTCAAGCTCATTAACCGATTGTCCCAAAGGCCGGCGCCGCGGCGCTTCGCAAGGCGCCGAGCGTCACTCCACGTCAAGCGTGTACGTCACCGCCTGCGACAGCTCCGGCAGGATGCCGCCGAAGTTCAGCGTGTAGCGGCCTTTCTTCAGCGGGCCCAGGGCAACGTAGAAGCCGTTGCCGGCGGCCAGCGTGTCATCCTCATCGCTGGGGTGGAAGCAGCGCCGCGTCGCCTGTCGGTGGGCCTCCAGGCCCGTGAAGCGCTTGCCGTTGACCTCCAGCACCAGCGCGTCGGGCTTGGGCGTCAGCCGGGCGGCGCGCTGCTTCAGCGACACGCAGCTCTCGTCCTCGTCGTCAGGCTCGAAGGTGACGTAGTTGACGAGCGGGAAGAACAGCGTCTTGCCTGCCGGCACATGGCAGGTGCGGACGGTGCGCGCCGTTCCATACGTGCCGGCCAGGAACCACACGGGCCCGTCCTGGCCACTGGCGCAGTAGCGGCCGTCCGGGTCGGCCACGGGGCTGTCCTCGTCGTCGAAGGACAGCGCCCAGCGCCACCAGCGCTTGGACCATTCCTCCTGTGACACTCCCGCCACGGGCTTGTTGGGCGGGATCAGCGGCGCGGTCTGCGCCGCGGCGGGTCGTGCGATGGTGAGTACCAGGGCAGCGACGACAAAGAGCTTGAAGGGCATGGAATCTCCGGGGGGCGGCCCTGTCAGCCGCCGAACATCATGCGGCGGGCCAGCGCCGTCTTCAGCGGCGTGGCGAACTCCAGGCCGGCCAGCGCCAGGCCACGCAGGCCGGGCAAGCCCGGCAGGCGCCAGGCGAAGCTGCGGGCGAGGAAGTCGGTCGCGGCGATCATCGGCCACCGATCGGGCGCGCGCTGGCGATCGACACGCGCCAGTGCAGCGTCCAAGTCCTGGCCTTGCTCGGCTGCATCGCGCAGCGCGTCCACCAACGCTTGGGCATCGCGCAGGCCCAGGTTCAGGCCCTGGCCGGCCACCGGATGCAGCGTCTGCGCCGCGTTGCCGATGCGCAGCGTGCGGCCCTGCAGCAGCCGCGTCTCGGCGTTCAGCCCGAGCGCAAAGCACTTCAGCGCCGAGATGCCGGTGAGGCGCCCGGCCACGTCTGGCAGCTGCTGCTGGATGACAACCAGGCGCTGCGCATCGGTCAGCGACGCGATGTCGTCCTCGGCCTGGGGCCGGCACCACACCAGCGCGGCGCGCGGGCCTTGCGCGTCGTCGGGCAGCGGCAGCAACGCCAGCGGCCCGTTGCGCGTGAAACGCTCGATGGCCAGGCCCTGCAGCCCCGGCGGCGCCAGGCGCACGCTGCCGACCCAGGCGTTCTGGTGGTAATCACGGCTCAAACGCTTGCGGTCCTGCTCAGCGAAGACGCCGCCCTCGGCCACCACGGCCAGGTCGAAGCGCTCGGCCAGATGGGCGTCGCCGCTGTCCAGCTCCACGCTACCCGGCTCCGTGCGGATGGCGTTCACCGCCGTACCGAAGCGCGTGAACAGCCGCTCGGGCTCACTCGCGGCCACATCCAGCCAGCGCTGCTGCAGCGGCGCCACCAGCGCGCCGTAGGGCAGCACGGCGCCCAGCTGCGGCACGCCGAGGTCCACAGCGCGTAGGTGCACGGCGCCGGCCACCGGCGACGGCGGTGCCTGGCTGACGTGCACCGTGCGGATGGGCTGAGCCACCGCGGGCTGCCAGGCGGACAGCCGTTCCAGCAGCCGCACGCTGCCCAGGTTGAGCGCCAGCGTACGGGCGTCGCCGCTGACGTCACGGTCCAGCGGGCGGGTGTCGAACAGGTGGATTCGCGCCTGCGGCAGCCGCGCGGCGGCCAGCAGGGCGAGCGCGAGGCCGGCAGGGCCCGCGCCGATGACGGCGAGGTTCATGCCCTCAACGATACCCGCCCGCTCCACAGGGGCGACGCGACGGGCTTAAGCTGCGCCGCCTTACCGCCCCACACCGCCACCGCCATGCAATACCGCCGCCTCGGCCGCGCCGGCCTCCAGGTCTCCGAACTGTCCCTGGGCTCCTGGATCACGTACCACAACCAGGTCGACACGAAGGCCGCCACCGAGATGCTGGCCGCCGCGTTCGATGCCGGCGTCAACTTCTTCGACAACGCCGAGGTCTATGCGAATGGCCAAAGCGAGGTCGTCATGGGCCAGGCGCTGAAGGCGCTGGGCTGGAACCGGCTGGACTACATCGTCTCCAGCAAGTTCTTCTGGGGCCTGCAGCGCGATGGCGTAACGACCGTCAACCGCAAGGACACGCTGAACCGCAAGTACCTGATGCAGGCGGTGGACGGGTCACTGAAGCGCCTGCAGCTGGAGCACCTGGACCTGATCTACTGCCACCGGCCCGACCCGCACACGCCCATCGAGGAGACGGTCTGGGCCATCAGCGACATCATCCGCCAGGGCAAGGCACTGTACTGGGGCACCAGCGAGTGGACCGCGGCCGACATCCGCGCGGCGTGGGACATCGCAGAGCGCCACCACCTGCACAAGCCGGTCGTCGAGCAGCCGCAGTACCACCTGTTCCACCGCCAGCGCGTCGAGCAGGAGTATGCGCGGCTCTACGACGACATCGGCCTTGGCCTGACCACGTGGAGCCCGCTGGCCTCCGGCCTGCTGACGGGCAAGTACCGTCAGGGCATCCCCGCCGGCAGCCGTGCAGCGCTGGACAGCATGAGCTGGCTGCGCGAGCAAGTGCAGGACAAGGCCCGCAACGACGCCGTGGGCCAGCTGGCCGGCATTGCCGCCGAATTGGGCTGCAACACCGCGCAGCTCGCCATCGCCTGGATCAACCGCAACCCGCGCGTGTCGACCGTCATCCTCGGGGCCAGCCGACTGGAGCAGTTGCAGGACAACCTGGGTGCACTGGCCGTCACGCCCCGGCTGACGCCCGACGTCGTCGAGCGCATCGACGCGATCACGAAACCGCTGGCGCGCTGAGCCGCCGCATCAACACGGGTCGGGCCCCGTCACCGGCACCCAGATTCGGAAGGTCGTGCCCTCGCCCGGGGCGGACTCGACCTCGATGCGTCCGCCGTGCTTCTGGACGATGGAGAACGACAGCGACAGCCCCAAGCCCGTGCCCTGCCCCACGGGCTTGGTCGTGAAGAAGGGTTCGAAGATGCGGCGCTGCACCTCCGCGCTCATGCCGCAGCCGTTGTCGGCCACCTCCACCCACACCCAGTCGCCATCGTCCTGCGTCCGCATTCCGGTGGTCAGCGTGATGACGCCACGCCGCTCGGCCGGCATGGCATGGACCGCGTTGACGATCAGGTTCATGAACACCTGGTTGAGCTGGCCTGCCAGACAGCGCACCGGAAGCAGCGTGCCGTAGCAGCGTTGCACGTCGGCGCGGTACTTGACCTCGTTCATGACGACGTTCAGCGTGGACTCCAGGCCCGCATTGAGATCCGCGTCCTGCCAGTCGGCATGGTCCACGCGAGAGAAGTCCTTCAGGTCCTGCACGATCTTGCGGACGCGCGACAGCCCATCCTCGCTTTCGGCCAGCAGCGCCGGCAGGTCCTCGGCGATGAACTCCAGGTCCGCTGCCTGCTTCAGCGCCGCTAGCTCGGCATCCAGCGGCGGCCGCTCGCGCGCGGTGTAGGCCTGTGTCAGCGCCAGCAGCTGCTCCACATAGCGGCGCAGCGTGCCGAGGTTGGAATTGACGAAGCCGATCGGGTTGTTGATCTCGTGCGCGACGCCCGCGGCGAGCTGGCCGATGGAGGCCATCTTCTCCGACTGCAGCAGCTGGTTCTGCGCCTCTTCCAGCCGCGCGTTGGTCTCCTTGATGTTGCGGTAGTTGTTGACCAGCTCCTCCTGCGCGCGCATGACCTCGCTCTGATCCTGCAGCAGCCACCACATGCCGGGCGGCCCGTCGCCGGTGTCGGACACATAGGCGATCAGCTGCACCCAGATGCGCCGGCCGGTCCACGTACGCAGCCAGGTCTCGTGGACCAGCGACGTGCCCGAGCGCATCGCGTTGACAGCCATGCGGCCGAGGTCCACGAAGTCGGCTTCGTCCTGGAAGAACTGCCGCGGCGGCAGCGAAGACGGCGGCACGTCGAGCGGCAGCTCCAGGATCTCGGCGAACTTCTTGTTGCTGCGCACGACCTGCAGCTCGCGCGTGGCGACGATCCCCACCGGCGCGTTTTCCAGGAAGGCCTCCAGCTCGTGGTGCGTCAACAGCAGCTCGGCGGTGCGCTGCGCGACGATGGATTCCAGCTCGGCCTGGTGGCGCCGCAGCTGCTCTTCGGCGCGCCGCCGCTGGCTGATGTCCTGCAGCGTCTCGATGGCGCCCATGACCTGGCCGTCCATGCCGCGCAGCGGCGCCGCCGTCACATAGAGCCAGCGGCCGTCCTTGCCCAGCGCCGGGAAGAAGGCCTCGAACGCGTAGCTGTCGGGCAGCAGCGGCGAGCGCTGTAGCGCGGCACCGTAGTGCAGCGGCCCGGCGTCTTCCACGCAGCCTTCCACGATGAGTTCGGCCAACATCGGCCGGGCTTCGGCGTGGAAAGCCCGCCAGGGCTGGTCGCGACCCACCATCTGCTGCGCCGTGAGGCCGGTCAGCTGTGCGCAGGCCGCGTTCCAGTGCGTAACGCGATGATTGCGGTCGAGCACATAGCTGGCCACGGGCCCGTTCTCGACGATCTGCTGCATGACTCGGCCGACTTCCATCAAGCTGTTCTGCACGTGGCGGATGTCGCTCAGGTCCTGGCAGGTCAGCAGCACCAGCGGCGGCAGGTCATCGCCCACGTCCATGCGCCGCGCGGTGATCTCCAGCGAGCGCCGCGTGCCGCTGGCGCTGAGCGCATCGATCTCCAGCGCGGGCAGGGCCTCGGCGCTGGCCAGGCAACGCCGGCCGTAGTCGCGCAGCAGCGGCTGCTGCGACGGCTCCGCCCAGGCCTCAGGGGCCAACAGCATCAGCGCGTCGGCCGGCTGGCCGAGCAGGCGCAGCATCGCGTCGTTGGCGAAGACGATACGGTCACCGTCATGGGCCAGCAGCGCCGCACTGACCGCCTCCAACGCCGGTCGCAGCGCGGACGGCAGCGGCGGCAGCAGCGGCGGCTCGACGCGGGCGTTCATGGCTAGTGGCCTTCGGCGCCCAAGGGCTCCAGCACGTAGGCACCGTCCTCGCTCCACTGCACGCGGGTCAGTCCGGGCTCCAGGCGCTCCAGGCGGCGGCACTCAGCCTCCTGTGGTGTCAGCTCTCCCAGCACCAGCCGCTGGCGTTCGGCCATCAGCGCCGTGTCCAGGCTCCGGCGGTGCTCCTCCAGCTGCTCGTGGACCGCAGCCAGCAGCTCGGGCTCGTTCCACGGTTTCGACAGGAACTGCGCGATGCGGGCTGAGTTGATGGCGTCCGCGAGCGCGTCGAAATCAGCGTAGGCCGACAGCATCATCCGGCGGCAGTCGGGCTGCCGTTCGCGCAAGCGTGCGAGGAACTGCGCGCCGTTCATCGTCGGCATGCGGAAGTCGCTGATCGCGAGATCGTAGGCGTGCTCGTCGGCATGCGCCAGCGCGACGACGGGGTCCGTGAACGCATCGATGTGCAACGCGGACCACAAGCCGTCGGCCGTGCCCCGACGCAACGCACGGCGCAGGGCGGACAGGACGTGGGGTTCGTCGTCGACGAGGAGCAGGCGGGGCGTGTTCATGGCAGGGCTGGTCTTTCTTGGCTCTTGGTCTCAGATGGCGGGGGCCAGGTCGGTGCGGATGAAGAAGCGGATGTCAAGGCGCTCGCGCTGCACGAGGTCGCACAGAGTCTTGATGACGACGGCGTCGAACCGGTAGCCCTTGGACAGCAGCAGCGTGCCGCGCGGACTGGTGAGGTCGCGGCCCATCACCATGCCGGGCTTCAGCGACTCGACGTCCAGCTCCACCATCGGCGGCTCGGCAGCGACGTCGTCGGCCATCACCTGCCGGAACGCGTCGATCAGCACCGGCGAGTAATGCGCGCCCACGGTGGCCTCGATGGCCGCCTGGGCCTCGGCCGGTGCGTAGCGCTTCTCGCCCAGGCGGCCGGCGATGAGGCTCTCGTAAGTGGCCGCCAGGCCGATGAGCTGGGCCTGCAGCGGCACGTCGTTGCCGGTCAGCCCGTCGGGGTAGCCGCGGCCATCCAGGCGCTCCTGGTGCTGACGCACGAGGCGGGCGACGTTGCGCAGGTCGTTCAGCGGCATCAGCGCCGCCTCAGCCAGCAACGGGTGGCGGCAGTAGCGCTGGCGCTCGTCGTCACGCATCGCCGAGAACGGCGTGCGCAGCATGCGGTCGGGCAGACCGATCTTGCCGATCTCGCACAGCAGGCCGGCCGCGTAGCAGTCGCGCTGCTGGATGTCGCTCATGCCCAGCTTCAGGGCCAGCCGCTGGGCCAACTGGCCGACCTTCTCGGAATAGCCCGGCAGGCTGCCTTCGCGCAGCTCCAGCAGGCCGGCGAACACCTTGATGGACAGCAGGAAGTTGGTCTGCAGCTGCTCGTAGGCCTTGCCCAGCATCAGGTTGACCTGCGACAGCTCGGCAGTGCGCGAGGCCACGCGCTTCTCGAGTTCGCCATTGGCGCGTTCGAGCTGGTGGTTGACGTCGTCGAGACGGTCGTTGACGGTCTGCAGTTCGGCATTGGCCGTCTGCAGCTGCATGTTCTGCTCGGCCACGCGCTGGTGCAGCGCCTCGTTCTCGCGCTCCAGTCGGCGCCGCTCCAGGCCCTCACGCACGGCCAGCAGCAGCTCCTGGTCGTCCCAGGGCTTGGGGATGTAGCGCTGGATTTCGCCGAGGTTGATCGCCGCAATCGTGGAGCCGATGTCGGCATAGCCGGTCAGCAGCAGGCGGGCGATCTCGGGATGGCGCTCGCGCACCGCCGCCAACAACTGCGCACCGTCCATGCCGGGCATGCGCATGTCCGACAGCACCAGGTCCACGTCCTCCTGCGCCAGGATCTCCAGCGCTGCGCTTCCGCTCTCGGCCATCAGCACACGGTGGCCCAGCGGGCGGAACAGCCGCCGCAGCGCGCTAAGGATGGACGGCTCGTCGTCCACGAACAGCAGCGTGCCGGTCGCGGGCAGAGATGCGGGCTGTGCGGGGTTGAGAACGGACGAGGCAGTCATGGCAGACCTCCATCGGACCCAACACATGTCTAACAACCGGGTCCTTGATTAGCAGTCTGCCTTAATTTGATACAAATGATATGTTTGAATTCGTCAAATTCACCCAAAGCGTTGACTTCGTCACGCAACGACTTGCAGCCGCCGCGCCGACATCGCGGGAGTTTTGCCATTCCCGCCGACGGGGCCGGTAGCGGCACCGCCCTGGCCCGAGAATGCCGGGATGCGGCTGCCCCTGAGAACGTCCATCACCGCCCTGCTGCTAGCGTGGAGCCTGGCCACGTCCGCCGTCGTGCCGCGCTTCGAGCTCATCGGCGAACCGGGCGCCGTGCGGGATAACGTCGTTTCTGCACTGGCACTGGATGACCGCGGCATGCTGTGGGCCGGCTCGCCGGAGGGTGTGCTGCGCTTCGACGGGTATGCCTTCCGCCGCTACCCGCTGGCCGCGCCCGACGGCACGCTGCTGCCCGAACAGTTCGTGCGCTCGCTGCTGCCCGACCCCCGCGGCTGGATCTGGGTAGCGGCCGGCAACGCCGGCCTCGTGCGCATGGACGTGGCGTCCGGCCGCTGGGACCGCTGGGCCCGTGACGGCCACTCGGCCGACGACACGGCGCCTTCTGCCAACACGGTGCGCACGCTCGCACTGGAGAAGGACGGCACGTTGTGGATCGGCGGCAGCGTCGGGCTGGACCGCTTCGACGTGGCCACGCAGCGCTTCACCCACCATCGCGGCAAGGAGGACGGCCTGCCGGACCCGCGCGTGCAAACGCTGCTGGTCGACCGCCAGGGCGTGCTGTGGATCGGCACCTGGCGCGGCCTCGCGCGCAAGGCGCCCGACGGCCCGATCGAGACGCTGGACGTGGGCCTGTCGGACCAGCTCGTCACGCTGCTAGCCGAAACACTGGACGGCCGCGTCATCGCCGGCACGGCGCAAGGCCAGTTGCGCGCGCTGTCACCCGCCGGGCAGGCGCTGCCGTTCAATGCCGGCAGCCGCGGCGGCGACGCCAGCGGCGTCTGGCCCGTCATGGCCATGGCCCAGCCGGACGGCGACGAACTGTGGTTCGGCGATGCCTCGGGCCTGTCGCGGCGCCGCGCCAGCGACGGCGCACTCATCGAACGTCTGCCCGCCAGCGGCGGCGGCGCCACCGCACCGCGCAGCGACGTGCGCGCTCTGGTCCGCGACCCGTCCGGCACCGTCTGGGCCGGCAGCTACGGCGGCGGGCTGATGCGCCATGTGCCGTCGCTGCCGGGCCTGTCCATGGTGCGCGAGGCGCTGGGCCCGGCAGCACTGGACGTGCGCAGCGTGCTGCAGCTGAAGAACGGCGAAGTGTGGCTCGGCACGCTGGCCGGCGGCATCGAGCGCCGGGATGGCCAGCTGCAGCCCATCGCGCTCATCGCCCCCTCGGAGCCAGGCAAGGGCGGCCTGCCGTCCGGTCGGGTCAACGCGCTGAGCCAGACGACCGACGGCTCAGTCTGGGTCGCCATCGACACGCAGCTGCTGCGCCTGGACACGCAGGGCCGCTTCAAGGAGTCCCTGCGCATCGGCAACGCGGTGCCAAGGCGCCTGCATGCCACCGACGACGGCGCGCTGTGGATGGCCACACTGGACGGCCTGCAACGCTGGCGTCCGGGCCAGACGCAGACGCGCCCGGTCGTCACCGCCGGCCTCGTCGGCGGCACCGGCGAGGTCAACGCCTTCGCGAGCCTGCCCGACGGCAGCCTGTGGGCCGGCGGCGCCGCCGGGCTGCTGCGCATCGCCCGGCCCGGCGCGGATGAGCCCGTGGCCGAGTGGGTGGAGTCCACCGGCCTCACCGGCCAGACGGTGCTCGGCATGGCTGTAGACCCGCGCGGCCAGCTGTGGGTGGACACCGGCACCGGGCTGCACCGCCTCGTCCAGAGCCAGGGCGCCAAGGCGAAGTTCGAGCCGGTCCCCGCGTCGGAAGCGGGCGGCGCGTTCGGCGCCAACCTGCTGTTCGACAAGCACGGGCGCATCTGGTCGCAACGCAACATGTTCGACCCGACGAGCGGCGAGCACCGCGAGCTCAGCGCCGCCGACGGCGCCGACCTCGGCACCGGCTGGTTCCGCGCCTACGCGCAGCTCAACGACGGCCGCATGCTGTTCGGCGGCGCGCGCGGCCTGCTGATCATCGATCCCGATCGCTTCTCGCCGTGGGGCTACAAGCCGCCGCTGATCGCCTCTGAATTGCGCGTGGACGGTGAGGAACGCCCGCTTCCCACGGGCGACAGCCCGCTGCTACTGGCGCCGGGCGAGCGTGCGTTCAGTCTGGCCTTCGCGTCGCTGGACTACAGCCAGCCCAGCCGCAACCGCTACCGTTACCGGCTCGAAGGCCTGGACCACGGCTGGATCGAGGTCGGCGCGCTGAGCCGCACGGCCACCTACACCAACCTCGCGCCCGGCCACTACAGGCTGCACGTGCAGGGCAGCAACCGCGATGGCGCCTGGGGCGCCAACGAGCTGGTCATCGACGTGGACGTGCGCGCGGCCTGGTGGCAGACGCGCTGGGTGCAGGCTCTGGCCGTGCTCGCGGCGCTGGGGCTGGTGGCCGGCATCGTGCGCATGCGCACGCGGCTGCTGCTGCGCCGCCAGCATGCACTGGAGGTGCGTGTGCGCGAGCGCACGGAGGCTCTGGAGGCCGCCACGGCGGCGCTGACGGCCAAGTCCGCCGAGCTGGAAGAAGCCAGCCTCACAGACCCGCTGACCGGCCTACGCAACCGCCGCTTCCTGGACCGCCAGATGCCCGCCGACGTGGCGCTGGCCGTGCGCCACTACGAGCCGCTCACGCACCACCCGAGCCTAGCCGGCAGCGAGCAGGATCTGCTGTTCTTCCTGATCGACATCGACCACTTCAAGCGCATCAACGACGCGCACGGCCACATGGCCGGCGACGCCGTGCTGACGCAGATGCGCGGCAGGCTGGAACAGGTCTTCCGCGCCAGCGACTACCTCGTGCGCTGGGGCGGCGAGGAGTTCCTCATCGTCGCCCGCGGCACGCCGCGCGGCAGCGCCGCCGAGCTGGCCGAGCGCGCCCGCCATGCCGTCTCGGCCCAGCCGTTCGAGCTGGACGGCGGCTACCGGCTGTCGCTGAGCTGCTCGGTGGGCTTCTGCGCCTTCCCGCTGTGCACGCAGCTGCCGGCCGCCATCGACTGGCACGTCGCCATCGATTTGGCCGACGCAGCGCTGTATGAGGCCAAGGATCTCGGTCGCAATGCCTGGGTGGGCCTGCTAGGCGCCGAGGCCGCCGGCGAGCGCCAGCTGCGCGAGGACGCGCGGCTGCGGCTGGACGAGTGGGTCGAGACAGGCCGGCTGTTGCTGACGACGTCGACCGCCGCACGCCTCACGACACCGTTGTAGCCGCCCAGCCGAACGGCGCCGGCAGCGCCGCTAGGATGCGTTCGCGCAGCGACGCGTAGGCGGCGTCCACCGGCTGGCCCGGCTGCGGCGCGAGCGGGTCCCGGTGGCTGCCGAAGGCCTCGTCCAGCTCGGCCCAGTCGTCGGCGGTCAGCACCTCCGCCGCCCGCGGCAGCACCTCGGTCTCCTCGCGCCGCATGTGGCGCAGGTAGCGGGCGGAGTACACCTGCAGCTGCTGCTCGAACTTGTCGCGCCGGCAGTCGCCCATCTGCTCCCAGGCCAGCAGGCTGTGCTGCAGCTCGCGCACGGCGCGCTCGCCCTGCGCGTGGTCGGCCTCCAGGTCGTCCAGCGTGTCGCGCAGCTGCGGCACGCGGGCGCGCAGTTTCGGGAACAGCAGCTCGCTTTCCTTTTTGTGATGCAGCCGTTCTGGAAATTCGTCGACATAGAAGAGCATCGCCCGCAGTGCCTCGAAGCCCGGCGACGTCCCATGCAGGCGCTGCGCCTGTACCAACAACGGAACCGTCCGCAGCATCGAGGCCAGCGCTTCGTGCTCTGCGCGGATGACGCGCAGCGACAAAGGCGTGGGGCTCGGCAGCATCCGCCAAGCGTCGCGCAGCAACGACGGACGCGCCTTGCGCTGGATCAAGTCCGTCATGACCTGCTCCGTAGAATCCCGTGCTTTGCCCCACCCCCAGAAGGAAGCCCTGGCCATGACCGCAACGACCGCCTCCCCCACCCTCATGGCCAATGCCATCCGCGCGCTGGCCATGGACGCCGTGCAGGCCGCCAATTCCGGCCACCCGGGCGCCCCGATGGGCATGGCGGACATAGGCGTGGCGCTGTGGGCGCGTCACCTGAAGCACAACCCGGCCAACCCGCTGTGGGCCGACCGCGACCGCTTCGTGCTCAGCAACGGCCATGGCTCGATGCTGATCTACGCGCTGCTGCACCTGACGGGCTATGACCTGCCCATCGAGGAACTGCGCAACTTCCGCCAGATGCACAGCAAGACGCCGGGCCACCCCGAGGTGGGCATCACCGCCGGCATCGAGACGACGACCGGCCCGCTGGGCCAGGGCGTCACGAATGCGGTGGGCTTGGCGCTGGCCGAGAAGCTGTTGGCGCGCGACTTCAACCGCGACGGCCACGAGATCGTCAACCACCACACCTATGTTTTCCTGGGCGACGGCTGCCTGATGGAAGGCATCAGCCACGAGGCTGCCGCGCTGGCCGGCGCGTGGAAGCTGAACAAGCTGATCGCCGTCTACGACGACAACGGGATCTCCATCGACGGCCAGGTGGCACCCTGGTTCGCGGACGACACCGCCAAGCGCTTCGAGGCCTACGGCTGGAACGTCGTGGGCCCTGTGGACGGCCATGACATTGACGCCGTCGACAAGGCCATCGCCAAGGCCCGCAAGAGCACCGACAAGCCCACGCTCGTCATCGCCAAGACGCACATCGGCAAGGGCAGCCCCAACCGCGCCAACACCAGCAAGGCGCACGGCGAGCCGCTGGGCGCCGAAGAGATCAAGCTGACGCGCGCGGCCCTCGGCTGGGAACACGAGCCCTTCAGCGTGCCAGCCGAGGTGTACGCCGCGTGGGACGCCAAGGCCGCTGGCGAGAAGGCCGAGGCCGAGTGGGACGCCCGCTTCGACGCCTATGCCCAAGCCCATCCCGAGCTCGCCGCCGAGTTCCAGCGCCGCATGGCCGGCGTGCTGCCCGAGAACTTCCCGCAGATCGCCGTGGACGCCGTCGTCAAGGCCCACGCCGAGGCGCAGACCGTCGCCAGCCGCAAGGCCAGCCAGTTGGCTCTCGAAGCCTTCACGCTGGCCTTGCCCGAGATGCTCGGCGGCAGCGCCGACCTGACCGGCTCCAACTTGACCAACACGTCCAGCACGCCCAACCTGCGCTTCGACGACAAGGGTCAGCCCAACGCCGGCCGCCACATCAACTACGGCGTGCGCGAGTTCGGCATGGCGGCCATCATGAACGGCATCGCGCTGCATGGCGGCTTCATCCCCTACGGCGGCACCTTCCTGACGTTCAGCGACTACAGCCGCAACGCCATCCGCATGGCCGCGTTGATGAAGGCCCGCGTCATCCACGTGATGACGCACGACTCCATCGGCCTCGGCGAAGACGGCCCGACGCACCAGTCCATCGAGCATGTCGCCAGCCTGCGCCTGATCCCCGGTCTGGACGTCTGGCGCCCGGGCGACACGACGGAGACGGTCGTGGCCTGGACGATGGCACTGGGCAACGCACAGCGGCCGAGCCTGCTCGCACTGTCCCGCCAGAACCTGACCTACTCGCCCAAGACCAACGTCGACGAGATCGCCAAGGGTGCCTACGTGCTGGCCGAGCCCGCCAAGGGCAAGGCCAAGGCCGTCATCATCGCGACCGGCTCCGAGGTGCAGCTGGCGATGGCCGCCAAGGCGCTGCTGGCGGAGGAAGGCATCAAAGTGCGCGTCGTTTCCATGCCCTGCACCAACGTCTTCGACCGCCAGGACAAGGACTACAAGAAGCACGTGCTGCCCAAGGGCCTGCCGCGCGTGGCAGTGGAGATGGGCGTCAGCGACTTCTGGTGGAAGTACGGCGTTGACGCCGTCGTCGGCATCGACACCTTCGGTGAATCAGCCCCGGCCGGCGTGCTGTTCAAGCACTTCGGCTTCACGCCGGAAAACGTCGCGGCGACTGTCAAGGCCGTGCTGAAGAAGAAGTAAGTCGAAGCTGCGCTACAAACGAGCCCTGTCATCACGAACAGGGAGTTCGACATGCGCAGCACGCTCATTGCGGCGGTGCTGGGTCTGTGCGCCCTCGGCGCGCTCGCTCAGTCCGCCATGGACGATCGAAGCGGCGAGACCACGCTGGCCTGCCTGCAAAGGCCCGCGGCCCCCAAGTACCCCGAGAACGCACTGGAGCGCCGCACCAGCGGTTTCTATCGGATGCAGCTTCGCTTTACCGAAGCGAAACGCGCGCCGGAAGTGCAGGTGCTTTTCGCCGCCGGCTCCGCGGAACTGCAGGACGAGGCGGAGCAGTACGCCAAGCAGTTCCGCCTGCCCTGCCTGCAGCCCGGCAGCACCGTTGCCTTGCTGCAGGAAATCAACTTCCGAGCGATCAGCGACGGCGGCATCGACGCCCCGACGCCGGTGAACCTGCCGCAGCCGCCCAGCTCCCGCTTCTTGCAATGCCTGCGCACGCCGCCCGACGCCCCGCGACTCAACGATGCCGTGCAGCTGCAGGCCTTCAAGCGCGAGTTGAAGAACGGCAACCTCGTCGCTGAGCTCACCTTCACGGCGCCGGACCAGCCGCCGCAGGCCAAGGTCGTGTACGACACGCTCAACCGGCGACATCGCGACGACATCCTGAGATACGTCGAAGAGTACCGCGTGCCCTGCATGGAGGCCGGCCAGCGCTTCGCGATGCAGCAGACCTTTCAGGTCAACTTCGACAACAACCGCAACTTCGTTTTCAAGGACACGGGTCTCGTGAACTTCCTCGGCCAGGTCAAGGATCTGGAGGCTCGCCCCGTGAATTTCCAACTGGACACGATGGGCTGCCCATTCCGTCTGCACTTCCGTCTCGGACGCCCTGCCATTGAGAACACGGTGACCGAAAGCGGCGAACGCAATCCGAACCGGCGCGCTTTCATCGCCTGGCTGGAACAGCTGGAACTTGCACTCACGCGCGAACAGTTCGAGAACCTGCTGGGCGCCGAGATGTTCATCGACGTGCCCTGCGGCATCATCAAGCTGGGCTGAGCGTCTCGCGTCGGTCCGGTGGGCCTTCTTTGACCTGCTGCAACGTCGCACACCCCGCGCCGCGGCATGCTGTCCGCCCATGCCGCACAGGCTGAAATCGCCCTGAAACCCCCTGTGCCACGGATCGCCGAGAATCGGCGATCCGTGCGGTTTTTTCCATCCCTCCAGGAGACTCTCCAATGACCATCAAGATCGGCATCAACGGCTTCGGCCGCATCGGGCGCATGGTGTTCCGTGCCGCTGTCGCGAACTTCAAGGACGTCGAAGTCGTCGCGATCAACGACCTGCTCGAGCCGGATTACCTCGCCTACATGCTCAAGTACGACAGCGTGCACGGCAAGTTCGAGGGCGACGTGGCCGTCGACGGCAACACACTGGTGGTCAACGGCAAGAAGATCCGCCTGACCGCCATCAAGGACCCGTCCGAGCTGAAGTGGGCCGAGGCTGGCGCCGACATCGTCATCGAGTCCACTGGCATCTTCCTGGACAAGGCCGGCGGCGAGAAGCACCTGGCCGCGGGCGCCAAGAAGGTCATCTTCTCGGCCCCGTCCAAGGACGACACGCCGATGTTCGTCTACGGCGTGAACCACACCAAGTACGCCGGCGAAGCCATCATCTCCAACGCCTCGTGCACGACCAATTGCCTGGCCCCGCTGGCCAAGGTGCTGAACGACAAGTGGGGCATCAAGCGCGGCCTGATGACCACCGTGCACGCTGCCACCGCGACGCAGAAGACCGTGGACGGCCCGAGCAACAAGGACTGGCGCGGCGGCCGCGGCATCCTGGAGAACATCATCCCCAGCAGCACCGGCGCCGCCAAGGCCGTCGGCAAGGTCATCCCCGAGCTGAACAAGAAGCTCACCGGTATGAGCTTCCGCGTGCCGACGTCCGACGTGTCGGTCGTGGACCTGACCGTCGAGCTGCTGAAGGACGCAACCTATGACGAGATCTGCGCCGAGATGAAGGCGCAGAGCGAAGGCGCGCTGAAGGGCGTGCTGGGCTACACGACGGAGAAGGTCGTGGCGACCGACTTCCGCGGCGACCCGCGCACCTCCATCTTCGACGCCGACGCCGGCATCGCGCTGGACGGCACCTTCGTCAAGCTGGTGTCCTGGTACGACAACGAGTGGGGCTACTCGAACAAGGTGCTCGAAATGGCCCGCGTGGTCGCAGGCTGATCCGGCTTCACCGCATCATTAGGAAAGGGCGCCTCGGCGCCCTTTCTGCTTGTTGGGGCGGGCACCCCTGCACGCCGCCCCGCCGTCTCAGAACAGCAGCTGCAGCGCCACCCCGAGGCCGACCGACACCAGCAGCAGCACGATGCTCACGCGGCCGGCAGCGGCCGGCACAGCGCCAGGCGCGCGGCCCGTCACCATGGCCTGCAGCAGCGGGCGCCTGAGCCACAGTCCGTAGACGGCAATGGCCAGCACATGCAGGCCGAGCCACGCGTACAACGCCTTGGCCGCGAACTTGTGCCAGCCGGTCAGCCTGAGGCTGGTGTCTTCATCGACCCAGCCGGACCACGGCCCGGTGAAGCTGATCTCGTCGTTGCCGAACAGCCCGGTGCCCACCTGGAGCAGCAGCAGCACCAGCACGGCCAGCACCGACAGCGCGCCGAGCGGGTTGTGGCCATGGCCCTGCCAGCGCCCCTGCAGATAGGCCCACACGCGCGACGGCGTGGGCAGGAACTGACGGAAGCGCGCATACCGCGTGCCCCACAGACCCCACGTCAACCGGAACACCAGCAGCCCCGCGATAGCCTGCCCAGCGCGGCCGTGCCAGGCCATCCACGGCCCGCCGGCCAGACCGGTGGCGATGGCTGCGCTGACGAGCACCACCAGCGCCCAGTGGAAGACCCGCAGCGGCAGGTCCCACACCAGCACGCGCGGCAGCGCGGCCACGGCGGAGGGCTTCACCCGATGCGGCGCTCGAGGCGCTGCCACCGCGGCCGCGTCGAGCGGCCCGGTGTCCAGCGTCGCCTCAAGGCTGGCCGGCTGCTGCGACATTCGCGCCTCCTTGTGCCGCGGCACGCGGCTGCGGCGGCTGGATGTGCGCCACGGCCTTGCCGCCTTCGTTCTCGTAGTCCTCGCTGCCGGTGGCGCCGACAACCTTGTAGCCCTTCTCGGCCAACAGGTCGCCGGCGCGGCCGGCACGTTGCGCGTGGTTGGACACGGTCAGGATGACGCGGTCCCTGGGCAGATAGCCAAGCTGCTTCTCCAGCTGGTTGTTCTGGATGTTGAGGAACACGGGGAAGCTGCCGTACTTGATGAGTTCGTCCGGACGGCGCAGATCCAGCACCAGCAGCTTGTCGGGCTGGGCCAGCAGCGCGTCGACCTCGGCGGCATTCAGGCGCCTGGTCTTGTACTTCCATTCGGCGGCCGCCGCCGAGGCGGCCGCGGCGGGTGGCGTCTGTGCATGGGCCAGCGTGGCGAGGCTGAGCAAAGCAGCGATGGCGACGGTATGGAGGGACTTCATGGCGTGGGGGCTTGAGGAATGAGTGATCGACGCCCGCAACTGCGCAGCTTCCGTGCCAGCTGCGGTGCGGCCAGAAACGCGTCGCCGCCCACCAAACTGCGCCTCGAGCAGCAGCACCTGCTGCGCTGCTGTTGATGGCGCAACAGTGGCGCGGCCGAGCCGGGCGCTCGGAGCTGCCGCCGGCCGCGCCAGGCGGCGGGACAACCCCGCAAGACCTCGCCACAGCCCCCTTGCCAACGAGAAACGCAGCAGCTTAGACGCCGGGCGCATTGGGCACGCTCCCTGCAAACAAGGCACCGGCACATCTACTGCGCTCACGCCAACCATGACCACAAAACATCTCTTCCGCCGGCGTCCGCTGGCGGCGCTCATCGCCACCCTCGCCGCGGGCAGCGCCTTGGCCCAAGAAGCCGCTGTGCCGGCTGCCGCAGCCGACGAGACCCAGGCCCTCGGCGCCGTCACCGTACGCAGCCGCAACCGCATCGAGAAGCTGCAGGACGTGCCGCTGTCGATCTCGGTCGTGCAGGGCGCCGAGCTGGACCGCCTGGGTGCCGTCGGCATCGACGACATCACCAAACGTGCTGCCAACGTCAGCTGGAACCTGGGCAACCAGCGCACGAGCAGCATCTCCATTCGCGGCATCGGCAAGATCGGCCAGACCGAGGCGCAGGACCCGAGCGTGGGCATCATCGTGGACGGCGTCTCCTACGCTTACAACGCCCTCACGTCGAGCTTCGACTTCGTCGATATCGACACCGTCGAGGTCACGCGCGGCCCGCAGGGCACGCTGCTGGGCAAGAACGCCAGCGTCGGCAACATCATCTTCACGACCAAGCGGCCCAGCTTCACACCCACGGCGGACTTCACGCTGGGCTTCCGCCAGCGCGATGGCGTCTTCGCCACTGCGGCCATCGGTGGCCCCATCGTCGATGGACTCGTGGCCTGGCGCGGAACCTTCTCGGCCAATCGCGGCGCCGGCGACATCAAGAACCCCTACAACCGCGACATCAGCTACACGAACACCGACCGCGTGTCGGGCCGCGTGCAGTTCCTCGTCACGCCATCGGCGGACTTCAAGGCGCGCTTCGCCTTCGACCTCCAGCCCCGCGCGGGCGAGACCACCAACGGTCGCAGCTTCCCCGTCGTCAACCCGCCGACGACCTACTCCAACGGCGCGCCCATCACGACGCTCACGAACGAGCAACGACTGGCGCGCCGCTGGTTCACGGACAACACTGGCTACACGTTGTCCGACTACCAGAACACGCTGACCACCGACTCCGTGCGCGGGCTCGTCACCGGAAGCTCCGGCGCCACGGCCGACCTGAGCTGGCAGGTGGCCGGCCACACGCTGACCTCCATCACCGCCTACAAGCGCTACCACTTCAACGCGGTGAACGACGACGCCACGCCCTTCGACGTCTACCGCAATGCCGGCGGCTTCTGGAACGACTACTGGCAGGCCTCGCAGGAGCTGCGTCTGACGTCGGCCACGGGCGGCTTCGTGGACTACCAGGCGGGCCTCTACTTCATCAAGGTCGACAACCAGGTCGACTACCGCCGCTGGTGGGGCAACGACGCCGGCGCCTGGTTCGCCACCACCGCGCAATACAACCGGCTGGATGCCAATGGCGCGGGCCGCGACCTGCTGCGCAACAGCCTGGCCAACGTGAAGGCCTCGTTCAACAGCCCGACCGGCGTGCAGGACATCCGCAACCAGAGCGCCGCCATCTTTGCGCAGGCCAACTGGCACCTGAGCGATACGCTGACGCTGACGACTGGCCTGCGCCTGACGAACGAGGACCGCCGCAACGCCGGCACCAGCCGCATCAGCAGCGACGGCAGCGCACCGGAGCTGAACCCGTCCATCGTCAACGGCGTGCTGCTGGGCGGCTTCGACAGCTACCTCAACACCGGCTCGGCCAAATGGGTGAAGAACGGCATCGTCGTGGCCGCCGGCACGCCGGGCGCGGTGCAGGCGGCTGCCGGCACGTCCGCCGCCCCCACCGTGACGTTGACGACCGACACCACCGACGCGACCCGTTCCGCCAGCGCGCTGGCTGCGGCCGACAAGGCGGCCGCCAAGTACTTCGGCGCCGCCAACTGGGCCGCGCTGACCGTGGCCCAGCAGCGCCAGCTGGCCGACGCCCAGGCCATCCGCAAGACCGCGGTGGGTGTGCTGTTCCCCAACGCCGAGGCCGAGCCGTTCAAGAAGACGCAGCCGGCCTGGGTGCTGAGCCCGAGCTACAAGTTCAACACGGACCTCACCGGCTACGCATCGCTGCAGCATGGCGAGAAGGCCGGCATTGCGCAGTTCGTCAACGGCGTCTCCGCGCTGGTGAAGCCGGAGAAGACCGACAGCGTCGAGATCGGCTTCAAGTCCGCACTGTTCAAGAAGACGCTGATCTTCAACGCCGATGTCTTCCTGACCCGCATCAAGAACTACCAGCAGAGCGTGCGCGTGCTGGACGCCTACACGACACAGCTCAACAACGACGGCACGTCCTACTACACCAGCGCCACGGGCAGCGTGCCGAAGGTCGAGGTCAAAGGGCTCGAGATCGACGGCGTCTACGGCGGCATCCAGAACCTGACGGTGCGCTTCTCGGCGGCGTACAACGACGCGAAGTACAAGTCCTTCCCGAACGCGGCCCAGCGCACGGAAGACAACTACCCCGGCGCCACGCCTTACACCGACCTCAGCGGCAAGCCGTTGGCCGGCTCGGCCAAATACACCGGCAATGTGGGCGTGGACTACCGCCAGCCGGTGTGGGGCGACAAGGAAATCAACTACACGGCCAACGCCGCGTTCTCCTCGTCGTTCTATTCGGACGTGGGCCTGTCGGCCTACTCCATCGTGCCCAAGAGCACGACGGTCGATGCGGGCATCGGCTTCGGCACGCGCAACAAGAACTTCAACGTGACGCTGCTGGTGAAGAACCTGTTCAACGACGACACGGTGCGCTCCATCTCCAGCACGAGCTATTCGCCGGCACTGCCGCGCAGCGTGGGCATTCAGTTCATGGCCAAGCTCTGACGCCATGTGCAGGGCAGCGCTGTTGAGCGCGCAACAGCAACTCAACAGCGCTGCTGTCCCAGGTGCAAAACAGCTCGCTGCAGACGGCCTTTCCACCGCTCATCCACTGGCGCAGTTTTTGCGCTGACCGCTTCAGTACCGCATTCGCCATTCCCCCGGGAGACCACCGTGCCCCAGTTGTCCAAGTTCCGCATCGCCCCGCTTGCCATCGCCGCGGCGCTGGCGACGCTCACATCCCTCAGTCCCGCGGAGGACTACGCGCCGCCCGGCGGCTTCGTCAAAGGCTCCGAGCGGCCGTGGTCGTACACGCCGCTGAACACCCACGTCGCCGTGCCAGCCGTCAAGGCCAAGGCCTGGGTGCGCCAGCCGCTGGATGCCTTCGTGCTGGCCAAGCTGGAGGAGAAGGGCGTCGCGCCGTCGCCCGAGGCCGACCGCCACACCTTCATCCGCCGCGCCACACTCGACGCCTGGGGCCTGCTGCCGACGCCTGAGGAAGTGGCCGCCTTCGTCAACGACAAGTCGCCCAAGGCCCACGAGAAGCTCGTCGACCGGCTGCTCGCCTCGCCCCGCTACGGCGAACGCCAGGCACGCCGCTGGCTGGACCTGAGCCGCTATGCCGACAGCGACGGCTACAACACCGACGGCACGCGACCCAACATCTGGCGCTACCGCGACTACGTCGTTAACGCGTTCAACGCCGACAAGCCCTTCGACCGCTTCGTCAAGGAGCAGATCGCCGGCGACGAACTGTGGCCCGACAAGCCCGAGGCGCTGATCGCCACCGGCTTCCTGCGCAACCTGCCCGACGAGATCAACGCCCGCGACCTGAATCTGAAGAAGCAGGAGGTCGCTAACGACCTGACCGACACGGTCGGTGCGGTGTTCCTCGGCACCACGCTCGGCTGCGCGCAGTGCCACGACCACAAGACCGAGAAGATCACGCAGCAGGAGTACTACCAGTTCCAGGCGTTCTTCTCCAACACGAGCTGGAAGGACGACGTCTCCCCGCTGACCGGCAAGGCCAAGGCCGACTACGACGCGCAGCTGGCCAAGTGGGAGGAGGCGACGCAGGACATCCGCGCGCAGCGCGACGCGCTGCTCAAGCCCGTGATCGAGAAGCTGGAGAGTGACCGGCTGTCCGGTTTCGTGCCGGCCACGCGCGAGTCCATCACCAAGCCGGCGTCCGAGCGAAACGCCTACGACCGCTGGATCTACCACCGCAACCTGTGGACGCTTTCCGGCCGCACGCGCAACGCCGAGAACCAGCTCAAGACGAAGGACAAGGAGGCCTACGCCAAGTACGAGGCGCTGACCGCGCAGCTCAGGAAGTTCGATGGCCTCAAGCCCAAGGACCCGGGCTACGTGAGCACCATCGTCGAACTGGGGCCTGACGCGCCGCCCACCAAGGTGCTGTTCAAGGGTATCTACGACCGCCCGCTGCAGGAGGTGCAACCCGGCCTGCCCGCGCTGCTGACCGACAACACGACGCTAGACATCAAGCCCACCGCCGCGTCGTCCGGCCGCCGCACGGCGCTGGCCAACTGGCTGGTGAGCCCCGACAACGGCCTGACGGCGCGCGTGTTCGTCAACCGGCAGTGGCAGCAGTTCTTCGGCCGCGGCATCGTCGAAACGGTGGCCGACTTCGGCAAGACCGGTACCAAACCCACGCACCCCGAGTTGCTCGACAAGCTGGCCGCCGACTTCGTGCAGAACGGTTGGAGCGTGAAGACGCTGCACAAGCAGATCCTGCTGTCGAGCACCTACCGCCAGGCCAGCGTGGTACGCGAGGTCAAGCCCGACCCGGACAACAAGCTGCTGTGGGCCTTCCCGCGCCAGCGCCTGGAGGCCGAGCAGCTGCGCGACTCGCTGCTGGCCGCGGCCGGCGTGCTGGAGGAGAAGCGCGGCGGCCCGTCGGTGTTCCCGCCCATCCCGCCCAACTTCGACATCGGCGGCCAGCGCAACCGCTGGCAGGTGTCTGAAGACCCGCGCGACCACAACCGCCGCAGCCTGTACGTGTTCGTGCTGCGCAACTCGCCCTACCCGCTGCTGGAGACCTTCGACTGGGCCAACCCGCAGTCGCCACACTTCAAGCGCGACGTGACGACGACGGCACCGCAGGCCCTTGCGCTGGTCAACAGCGACCTGGTGCTGGGCTGGAGCCAGGCGCTGGCCGGCCGCGTGATACAGGAGGCCGGCCCGAACGAGACCGCGCAGATCGACCGCGTCTACGAGATCCTGTTCTCGCGCAAGCCCACCGCCAAGGAGAAGGACAAACTCCTCGCCTTCCTGAACGCGCAGGAGGCGCTGCAGGCCGAGCAACTCGCCGCGGTCAAGAAGCCACACCTGCCCGAAGGCTGGGGCGTGGACCCGAAGTTGGCCCGGCAGATCGACGGCTTCTACAAAGCCGCCTACCAGCGTGAGCCGGACCGCTACGAGCGCACCGCCTTCCTGGCCTACCTCGACCAGCAGGCCGCCAAGCGCCGCAAATCCGACGGCGGCGGCGATGGTGAGGATGACGGCGGCAGTGCCGCGCCGGCCGCCACCACGCCTACCACCAGCGTGGGCAAGAGCCCGGTCAAGGGCCAGAGCAAGGCTCGAGCCGCCGCCTTCGTCGACCTGGTCCACACGCTGGTCAACACCAACGAATTCACCTACCGCTTCTGAGGGACGCCATGAGCCATCACCATCATTCCCGTCGCCACTTCCTCGGCACCGCCGCCGGCGCTGCCACCGCGGGCGCCTTCGGCCTCGGTGGTCTGGGCGGCCTGAACGCCGCCTTCGCTGCTGAGCTGTTCGACCCCACCACGCCGCGCCAGCCCCACCACGCGCCCAAGGCCAAGGCGGTGATCTGGCTGCACATGGCCGGCGCGCCCAGCACGCTGGACCTGTTCGACCACAAGCCGGACCTCATCAAGCTCGCCGGCACGCCGTTGCCCGACAGCTTCGGCAAGGACCTGAAGACCGCTACCGACGGCGGCGTGGGCAACCTCTACGCCAGCAAGCGCACGTGGAAGCAATACGGCGAGACGGGCGCGTGGGTGTCGGACCTGCTGCCGAATATCGCCAAGCAGGTGGACGACATCGCCTTCCTGAAGGGCAGCAAGACCGAAGGCAGCACGCACGTCATCGCGTCGCTGAAGCTGCACACCGCCGGCCTCGTGCCGGGCAGGCCGGCGCTGGGCTCCTGGGTGCAGTACGGCCTGGGTTCCGCCAACCCCGACCTGCCGGCCTTCGTCGTGCTGCCCACCGGCGTGGGCGCGGCCGGCGGCGGCCGCGGTGCGGTGATCTGGAGCAGCGGCTTCCTGCCCGCGGCGCTGCAGGGCACGCCGTTCCGCAAGGGCGACTCACCCATCCTGCACCTGGCGCGGCCGGACGGCATCACCGAGAAGGAGCAACGCGCCCAGCTCGACCTGCTGCGCAGCCTGAACGGCGACCTCTCCGATCGCTACCCCGGCGACACCGAACTCGTCGCCCGCGCCAAGAGCTACGACCTGGCCTACCGCATGCAGGTCTCCGCCCCCGAAGCCGTGGACCTCACCAAGGAAACCGCTGCAACGCGCGCGGCCTACGGCATCGGCACGAAGGAAACCGACGAGTACGGCACCGCGCTGCTGCGCGCCCGCCGGCTGGTGGAGCGCGGCGTGCGCTTCATCCACGTCATCTCCGGCGCACCGGACAACAGCGTGGACAGCTGGGACGCGCACAACAACCTGGAGAAGAACCACGCGGTCATGTGCAAGCAAGTCGACCAGCCGGTCGGCGCGCTGCTGGCCGACCTGAAGGCGCGCGGCCTGCTGGACACGACGCTGGTCGTCTGGGCCTCGGAGTTCGGCCGCACGCCGTACGGGCAGTCGGGCAACGGGCGCGACCACAACCCCTGGGGCTACACGCAGTGGATCGCGGGCGGTGGCGTGAAGCCGGGCACGTATGGTTCGACCGATGCCATCGGGTTGCGCGCCGAGAGCGGGGTGGTGGACACCTACGACCTGCAGGCCACCCTGCTGTGGCAGCTGGGGCTGAACCACAAGAAGCTGGTGTTCGCGCATCAGGGGCGGGCGGAGAAGGCGACCACCGTGTTTGGCGATGTCATCAAGGAAATCCTGGCCTGATGGTCTGAATGGGCGCCTTTCGGGGCGGCGCTCTTCATCGCGGCATTGCAGGGAGTCCCGCCCGGCGGCGCGGTCGGACTCCCGGCAACCACCCCAACGGGTCAAAACCGCCCGTCGACAAACGACCCAACAGCCCGCGCAAAAGCAGCACCCAATGTCCAAGAACCTCCTAGCCGCCCTGCTCCTCCCGCTGCTCGTCACAACCACCGTCATCGCCGCCGAAGGTCTGACAGCTGACGACATGCGTGACGCCGAGGACACGCTGCACAACCTCGACTCGCGCATCAGCCTGCAGGACCGGAAGGCGCTCGACGACGCGAAGGAACTGGCCCGCTACTTCCAACAGGTCGAAGGTCACTTCAGCGCCAAGGCCGACGCGACCCGCGGCGTGGAGTTCTCGCGCAAGTCGCAGGCCCACGCGAAAGCGATCGTCGACGCCGTCGAGGCCGGCAACTACGACGCCGCGATGGACGCCCTCGGCGACCTGACGCGCAGCTGCAAGACCTGCCATGAGGTCTACAAGAAGCCCAAATGAAACGCCTCCTGCTGCTGGCCTTGCTGGCCCTCTCCGTTACGACGCTGACCCGGGCCGCCACGCGGCTGGAACTCGGCCTATGGATGCGCGCCATCGACGCCAAGACCGTCAGCGTGCAGAAGCACCTGGCCGCCGGCCGCCAGGACGACGCCATCGCCGACGCGCAGGCGCTGCAGAAGCTCTACGCCGACATGGCCATCTATTTCGAGCGCGACTATCCCGCGGCCGATGCCGTGGGCTTCTCGCGCGACGGCGAGAAGTGGGCGGCCGCCATCCCCGGCCACGTCGCCAACGGCGACCTCACAGCCGCCACCCAGGCCGCACGCGCCATCTCACTCGCCTGCAACGACTGCCACGACCCCTACAAGCCCTTGCCATGAAGCCAATCGCCCTCTCAGTCGCGCTCGCCCTCTCAGGCGGTGCGCATGCCGCCCTCAAGCCAGGTGACGCCGCGCCCGACTTCAAGGCCAGCGCGGCCTTCGCCGGGAAGACCATCGACGTGCAGCTCAAGGACGCGCTCGCCAAGGGCCCCGTCGTCGTCTACTTCTACCCGGCCGCGTTCACCGGCGGCTGCAACCTGCAGGCGCACGAGTTCGCCGAGAACGTGGCGCGCTTCACCGCCGCCGGCGCGACCGTCATCGGCGTGTCGGGCGACGGCATTGAGCGACTACGCGAGTTCTCCACCGACCCGGAGACCTGCGCTGGCCGGCTGACCGTCGCGTCCGATGCGGCCGGCCAGATCGCACGCGGCTTTGACATCGCCACCACGGCCACGCCACCCGGCCGCAAGACGACCCGGGGCCAGGAGATCACGCACGCGCGTGCTGAGCGCACGACCTTCGTCATCGGCCGGGACGGCCGCATCGTCGCGACCGTCGGCGGCGTCTCGCCGGTCGAGAACGTGAACGCCGTGCTGGCCGCCGTGCAGCAGCTCGCACCCGAGCCGACCCGCGCCAGGGGCGTGCCCGGCGTCGTCGCGGACGGCACGCCCATCGTCGTGCTGGGCGACGGCTTCAAGGGCACCGAAGGCCCGGTCGGCCTGCCCGACGGCAGCCTGCTCTTCACCGAGACGCAGGACGCCCGCATCACGCGCATCGCCAGCGACGGCCACCTGTCCACGCACCTGCTCAACACCAACGGCGCCAACGGCCTGGGCTTCTCGCCCACCGGCGAACTGGTGGCGGTGCAGGTGAACGACACGCGCGTCGGCACGCTGGGCGATGCCGCGAAGACGCTCGCCAGCGACTGGGGCGGCAAGCCCTTCGGCCGGCCCAATGACCTGGTCGTCGCGCGCGACGGCACGATCTACTTCACCGACTCCGGCCGCAACGCCAACCAGGCCGCCCCCGTCGGTACCGCCGAGCCCGCGCCGCCGGCCGTCTACCGCCTCAAGGCCGGCCGGCTCGACCGTATCGCCACCGACATCACCCGCCCCAACGGCATCCAGCTGAGCCCCGACGAGAAGACGCTGTACGTCGCTGACACAGCCGGCGACTCCGTGCTGGCCTACGCGCTGCAGGCAGACGGCAGCCTCGGCCCGCGCCGCAACTTCGTCAGGCTCGCCGGCTACCGCCAGGCGCAGAACGGCAGCTGGAGCAGCGGCGCCGACGGCCTGGCCATCGACGCGCAGGGTCGGCTCTACGTTGCCACGAATGTCGGAGTCGAGGTGTTTGATGCCGCAGGCCAGGCGCTCGGCGTCATCTCGCTGCCCAAGCAGCCGCAGAACCTGGCTTTCGCCGGCGTCGACAAGAAGCAGCTCTTCATCGTCGGCCGCGGCGCGGCCTGGCGCATCGACACGCTGGCGCAGGGCTACACCGGCCGCGCGAAATGATCACCCCTCCCCCACCAACGAGAGCCTCCATGAAGACCATCCTCTCCGTTCCTGCTGCCATGCTGCTGACGCTGTCGGCCGCGGCACCCGCCCAGGCCCAGCAGGCCCCCAAGCCCGAGCAGTTGATCAAGTGGCGCCAGTCGGCTTACCAAGTCATCGCCTGGAACACCGGCCGAGTCAAGGCCAACGTCGACGGCAGCTACAACAAGGAAGACGCTCAGCGCGCCGCCAACACGATCGCCGCGGTCGCCAACGGCGGTCTGCCGGGCCTCTTCGCTACGGGCACCGAGAGCGGAAAGGGCTGGCACGACACGACGGCCAAACCCAGCGTCTTCAGCGACGCCGCCGGCTTCGGCACCGCCAACGCCAACTTCGCCAAGGAAGCCAACGAACTGGCCCGCGTGGCGCAGGGCGGGGACGTCGCCGCCGTGAAGGCCCAGCTCGCCGCGCTGCAGAAGACCTGCAAGGCCTGCCACGACGACTTCAGGAACAGCAACTGACCCTCTACCGGCTTCGCCGTGCCACAGCCAGAGGCCTGCCTTCCCCCTCCCAGGGGCGCCGCTGGTTGCCCGGCAAAGCACCATGCGCTTCCGTGAAGGCTCATATCGCGCAGCGACGTGATGCCGCAGCCAAAGCCTGCTCCACGGCGGCCGCTGGATGAATCGCTTCGCGCCGAGTGCGCGAAGCTCAGGATCACCCCATGAAAAATTCGCTCGTCTCTGCAGCACTGCTGCTCGCCTTCGGCGCTCAAGCCCAGACCGCGCCCACCGGCGCCGCCAGCGCGCCGCCGCCACCGCCGTTCACGTTCTTCGTCACGAGCGTGGGCGGCGGCAACGGCGCCAACTACGGCGGCCTGGCCGGTGCCGACGCGCACTGCCAGAAGCTGGCCGACGCGGCCGGCACGCCGTACAAGACCTGGCGCGCCTACCTCAGCACGCAGGGTGCAGGCGGCGTCAACGCGCGCGACCGCATCGGCAGGGGGCCGTGGACCAACGTGCGCGGCCAGGTCATTGCGCGCGACGTGGCGCACCTGCACGGCGATACGCTGGAGCTGGCCCAGCTCGGCAGCAACCTGACGCGCAACACCGCGCTGACCGAGAAGGGCGAACGGCCCAAGGCGGCCGGCGACACGCCCAACGAGCACGACATCCTTACCGGCTCCGCGCCGGACGGTCGCGCCTTTCCGGACGGCGCGGACAAGACGTGCAGCAACTACACGTCAGGCGCCGAGGACGGCGCCGTGCAGCTGGGCCACTTCGACCGCACCGGCGGCGGCAATGCGTCGTGGAACTCGGCGCACCCGAGCCGCGGCTGCAGCCAGCCCAAGCTGGTCAGCACGGGTGGGGCGGGGTTGCTGTACTGCTTCGTTGCGAACTGAAGCCCGCACGGGGTGCCCGCAGGCTCAGGCCGCCCCGGGCGCATGGCAGGCATTCATGCGTTCGTGCAGCGCCATTGCCATCGGCGTTACGCCGCAACGTACCTGATGCGCCAGCGGCGGCTGCAGGCGCCGAAGCCGCTGCGCCGGCTGAGCCGACCTCGCCAACGTTAACCGCGCATTCCGCCGCGAATCTGGCTGTTCACGGGGCCGGCTACGGCACAGCCAGCGGCAACATCGCCAGGGAAGCCGACGACGTCGGAACAGCTCGGGCGGCTACTTGCCTTTAGCCTGAGACGCTGCTCCGCTGGCCGTTGACTGTGGAGCGACTCCAGGGGTCTGGTCGGCGGGCTTGTCCTTGCTGACCGCAGTCTGGCCATTGCTGCCGAAGTAGAAGCCGAGCACCAACGTCACGACGGGCACCAATGACTTCGCGAACGTATCGAAAACCGACTGGCCAGGGTGTCCGCCGGCAGCAGGCGGCGGCACCAGCACGTAGAACGCCGCAGCCATCGCCATCAGCACGGCGACGGTGAAAAGCACGCCGAACGCTAGGTAGAGGCGGTAGCACTCCAGCCCGGCAATCGATGTGACCGTGCGGCAGTCGATATCTTTGGCGTAGAAACCAAACCCGATCCCTGCTCCGACCAAGATCAGCAGGAAAAGGAAAAAGGGCACGATTGCTTTCATGTCCGGCTCCCTTCAAAAGAAGCGAGTCGGCACGGTAAAGCCACGGCGTCAGCGCCGAATCCACAACATCGTGGAATCGACAGTGCCGTACGGTCAGGGCGTCTGGGCAGACTCCAGCCGTAACGCGGCCTCCACCGCCGCTAGCTCCGCCTCCGTCAGCGCCGCCCCGTTCGCCGCCCCCAGCGCATCGTCGATCTGCGCCAGCCGGCTCGCGCCGACCAGCACCGACGTCATGCCGGCGTGGCGCAGCACCCAGGTCAGCGCCAGCTGCGGCAGCGTCTGGCCACGAGCGTCGGCAATTGCCTTCAACGCGCGGACCACGGCGAGCTTGCCCTCCGTGAGGTCAGTCGGCTTCAGGAACCCGCCCTTGGCCGCCCGTGAATCGGCAGGGATGGCAGAGCTGAGATAGCGCTCGGTCAGGATGCCCTGTGCCAGCGGCGAGAACGCGATGCAGCCGATGCCCTCCTCGGCCAGAGTGTCGAGCAGGCCACCTTCAACCCAGCGGTCCAGCATGCTGTAGCGCGGCTGGTGGATGACGCAGGGCGTGCCTAGGCGCTTGAGGATGGCGCTGGCCTTGCGGGTCTGCTCGACGGAGTAGTTCGACAGGCCCACGTACAGCGCGCGGCCGCTGCGTACGGCGAAGTCCAGCGCACTCATCGTCTCCTCCAGCGGCGTGTCGGGGTCGGGCCGGTGGGAGTAGAAGATGTCGACATAGGGCAGGCCCAGGCGCTTGAGGCTGGCGTCCAAGCTCGCGATCAGGTACTTGCGCGAACCCCACTCGCCATAGGGCCCGGGCTGCATGCGGTAACCGGCCTTCGTGGAGATGATCAGTTCGTCGCGGTGCGCGTGCAGGTCCTCGCGCAGCACGCGGCCCATCGTCACCTCGGCCGAGCCAGGCGGCGGACCGTAGTTGTTGGCCAGGTCGAAGTGCGTGATGCCACGATCGAACGCGCCGAGGAGCATGTCGCGCGCGGTGTCGAAGCGGTCGACGTCGCCGAAGTTGTGCCACAGGCCCAGCGACAGCGTGGGCAGCAGCAGACCGCTGCGGCCGCTGCGGCGATAGGGCTGGCGCTCGTAGCGCTGCGGATCGGGGATGTAGGTCATCTGGAAGACTGGGGCAGCCATAGGGCGCCGGCATCGTACGCGAGGGCCGCCGGCCTGCCGCGGGATGCCGTTAGAAGCGGATCGTGACCGATGGCGCGCTGCGCCGCGACTCGCCGTGGAAGACCGCCTCGATGTTGTTGCCGTCCGGATCCAGCACGAACGCCGCGTAGTAGCCCGGGTGGTAGGGGCGCTCGCCGGGCGCGCCGTTGTCGCGGCCGCCGGCGGCCAGCGCCGCCGCATGGAACGCGTCCACCGCGGCACGGTTTGGCGCCTGGAAGGCCAGGTGCACGCGGCCGGTCAGCTGTCCTTGGGCGGCATGGCTCTCCGCCGTGGAGACGAACAGCTCGTCGGCCCAGAAATAGTCGGCGTCGCTGCCACCGAGAGGCACGCCTAGCACCTGCAGTGCCGTCTCGTAGAAACGCCGGCTGGCGGCCAGGTCTCGCACGACGAGATGCAGGTGGTCGATGAGCCGGCCTCGTTGCAGTTGCTGCGCTTCCATACGGGCTCCGCGGAACGGGTGGATGGGTTCTCGATGTTAGGCCGGCGCCGCCCGCCCAGGCCGCTAGACTCCGGCATGCCGATGACCCGGTGAGTTAGTAGATGCAACAAGACCAAGAGCCCGTCAAGGTCGCCGTTCTGGGCGGCTCGGCTGGCAGCATGGACGCTTTCGCCGCCGTGCTCTCCGGCCTGTCGGAACGGCCAGGATTTGCCGTGCTCGTCATCTGCCACCTGGACCCCACGCAGGAAAGCCAGCTCGACGGTATCCTGAAGCGGCACACTGCCATGCCGGTGGAGCGGCTGGCCCACATCCGCAAGATCGAGCACGACCGCGTCTACGTGCTGCCGGAAGACGCCACCCTGACAGCGCTGGACGGCCACTTCCGCATCACCAAGCGCGCCCCCGGGCCGCACATGCCGATCGACATCTGCCTGGCGTCGATGGCGCAGGATCCGGACGTCCAGGCCGCCGCCGTCATCCTGTCGGGCATCGGCAGCGATGGCGCTTCCGGCATCGTCGATCTGAAGGCGGGTGGCGCGCTGGTGCTGGTGCAGGCGCCGGCCACGGCCAGCCACGACGGCATGCCGGTGGCGGCGATCAACACCGGCCTGGTGGATGCGGTGCTGGCACCCAAGGACATCGCCACGCGGCTGCTGGAGGGATTCGGCAATGCGGCTGCCGACACGGACGCCGACCACGTCGACGACCTCACCGCGGCACTGGCCCTCGTGCAGGAGCGCACCGGCACGAATCTCGGCTACGTCAAGGACGTGAATCTGCGCCGCCGCTTCTTGCGCCGCGTGATGCTGAAGAAGGACCGCGACGTGCCGGCCTACCTGCAGCAGTTGCGCGCCGACCCGCGCGAGGCCGAGGCGCTGCGCGACGACATCCTCATCGGCGTGACGGCGTTCTTCCGCGACCCCGAATTCGTCGATGTGCTGCGGCTGACCGTCATTCCCAAGCTCATCGAGCTCAGGCGCGACCCCATCCGCGTCTGGGTGCCTGCCTGCTCCACTGGCGAGGAAGCCTACACGATCGCCATCCTGCTGCGCGAAGCGCTGGATGCCGGCGGGCTGGACACCAAGGTGCAGATCTTCGGCACCGACATCAACGAGGTCAGCATCGAGACGGCGCGCACCGCCCTGTACCCAGCCGCAGCGGTGGAGAACGTGCCGCCGGCCTACGTAGCCAAGGGCTTCGTGCAGACTGCCGGCCACTACGCCATCCGCAAGGACATCCGCACGATGTGCGTGTTCGCGCGGCACAACCTGATGACGCACGCGCCCTTCCTGGGCATGGACCTCATCAGCTGCCGCAACATGCTGATCTACCTGCGCAAGGAAGCGCAGGAGCATGTGATGGGCGTGCTGCACTACGCCGTGCGACAGGATGGCCATGTGCTACTGGGCCGCGCTGAGGCGGCGTCAGCAGCCCAGGGCTTCGAGCACGCCGGCGCACCCCACCTCTACCGCAAGATGGCCGACGGCAAGCGCTCGCGGCGCCACTGGCCGGCCGAGGCCATGCTTCCCTGGGCCGGCCCGCGCGACGACAGCGGCGGCCGCGCCAAGGTACAGACCGACCACGTCGACGCCGCCGTGACCCACTGCGCGCTGGACCGCTACGCGCCGCCGGGCTTCGCCGTGAACGATGCCGGCGACGTGGTGCAGTTCCGCGGCGACGTGTCGGGCTTCATCGCGCCGGTAACGGGCGAGGCCACGCTGTCGCTCGCGCGGCTGCTGCGCCCCGAGCTCAACGTGCCGGTGCGCACCGCATTGCTGGAGGCCAAGCAGTCGGGCGGGCCGGTGCGGCGCGAGCGCGTCGTCGTTGACGAGCGGGTCTACGCGCTGGAGGCCCTGCCCTTCACGGTGGGCACGGAGTCACGGCATTTCCTCGTCACGCTGGCGGAGCAGCGCGATGGCGCGCTGACGCTGGAGTCCGCCCTCACCGGTCAGGGCAACCGCGAAAGCGAGCTGGAGCGCACGGTGGTGACGCTGTCGGCCGAGCTGGACTCGGCCCAGGCGCAGCTGCGCACGATGGTGATGGAGTTCGAGTCGGCCAACGAGGAGCTGCGCACGTCCAACGAGGAGATGCTCAGCGCCAACGAAGAGATGCAGAGCGCCAACGAGGAGCTGCAGAGCGCGAAGCAGGAACTGGAGTCGACCAACCAGGAGCTGCACTCGCTGAACGAGGAGATGAAGGTCCGCAATGACCAGTTGGCCGTCGCGAACGACGACCTCGGCAACCTCGTCGAGGGCCTGCCGCTGGCCGTGCTGCTGCTGGACCGCCAGCTGCGGCTGCGCCACTTCACACCGCAGGCGGCCGAGCTATTCGACCTGCAGCCAGGCAGCGTCGGCCAGGCGATGCCGACGCTGAACTCGCGCTTCGCCATCGCTGACATCGAGCGCATGGTGGACGTGGCGGTCAAGGATCTGGCGGCCACCAAGACCGAGTACCGCGACGCCAGCGGCCATTGGTGGCTCGTCAACGTGCGCGCCTACCGCACGTCGGACGATCGCATCGACGGCGCCGTCATCGTGTTCGAGGACATCGACGACCTGAAGTCGGCCGTCTCGCGGGCCGACACCGCGCGGGCCGAGGCCGAGCAGGCCAACACCGCCAAGGACGAGTTCCTGGCGCTGGTGTCGCACGAGCTGCGAGCGCCGCTGAACGTCATCTCCGGCTGGGCATCCGTACTGGAGCGCACGCAGGCCGACGCGACCGACAGCGTCGAGCGCAAGGCCATCGCCACGATCCTGCGCCAGTGCCGATCGCAGGCCCAGCTCATCGACGACCTGCTCGACGCCTCGCGCATCACGTCAGGCCGCTTCGCGATCGACAAGCATCCGGTGGACCTCGGCGAGGCCGTGCTCGCGGTCCTGGAAAGCATGCTGCCGGCCGCCAAGGCGCGCGAGCTGACGCTGACAGGCAGCGGCCTGCGGCTGGGCCACCGGGTCAGCGGCGACGCGCGCCGGCTCCAGCAGATCGTCAGCAACATCGTCAGCAACGCGATCAAGTTCACGCCGCCCGGCGGCCGCATCGAGGTGGCGCTGACGCGCCTGGGCGGGCTGCTGGAGCTGTCGGTGGCAGACACCGGCATCGGCGTGGCCGACGAACATCTGCCGCACATCTTCGAGCGCTTCATGCAGGCCAACATGGGCCGCACGCGCGAGCACGGCGGCTTGGGGCTGGGGCTGGCCATCGTCAAGCACCTGGTGCAGGCTCACGGCGGCACCGTAACGGCGCTGAGCGAGGGGCTGGGCAAGGGCCTGCGCGTGCTGATGCGCTTCCCGGCGCTGGACGAACCCGCCGTGCTGGCCCGCCCGCAGCCGGTGGCCGGGCCGGTGGGCGGCGCGCTGCGGCTGGAGGTGCTCGTCGTCGACGACGACGCAGAGTCACGCGAGGCGCTGGGTGAGTTGCTCGGGCTCGTGGGCTCGCGCGTCGTGACGGCCGCCTCGGTCAGCGAGGCGCTGGCGGTGCTAGACCGGCACAGCTTCGACGCCATCGTCAGCGACCTGGCGATGCCCGGCCAGGACGGCTTCGAGCTGATGCGCAGCGTTCGCAGCCGCGAGATGCGCGATGGCCGGCCGCGTAGCTATGCGATCGCGCTGTCGGGCCTGTCGTCGCTGCAGGACCGCGACATGGCGCTGGCCGCCGGCTTCGACGAGCATGCCTCCAAGCCGGTGGACGCCGAGGCTCTGATCGGCTGGCTGGGCGTGGCGCGCGACCGCGTGCGCCAGCCCTGAACGCCCCGCAGCCGCAGCCGCGCCCAACGGCTGTTGTTACTGCCGCTGCACGCCCCAGCGTCGCACGGTGAGCCGCTCGATCGTGTCGAACACGAAGCGCTCGACCAGCCAGCCGATCAGAACGACGGTGGCCAGGCCGGCGAAGACCTTGTCCGTCATCAGCTCGTTGCGGCTTTGGAAGATGTACCAGCCCAGGCCACCACGGCCCGACGAGGCGCCGAAGAACAGCTCCGCGGCGATCAGCGTGCGCCAGGCGAACGCCCAACCTATGCGCAGCCCCGATAGGATGGCCGGCAGCGCCGAGGGCACGAGGATGTGCAGCACGTAGCGCAGGCCGGTGAGGCCGTAGTTGCGCCCGGCCATGCGCAGCGTCTCCGGCACGCCTTGAAAGCCCGACAACGTCGCCAGCGCCACCGGCCACAGCACCGCGTGAACGAGCACGAACACGAGGCTACCCGGGCCGAGGCCGAACCACAGCAGCGCCAGCGGCAGAAGAGCGATGGCCGGCAGCGGGTTGAACAGAGCGGTCAGGGCGCTCAGCACGTCGCGCCCGGTACGCGTCGCCACGGCCGCGGCGGACAGGCCCAGCGCCAGCGCGATGCCCAGGCCATAGCCCTGCAGCAGCAGGCCCAGCGAGATGCCGGTGCGCGTCAGCAGCTCACCGTTGCACAGGTCGTCCCACCAGGCCGCGGCGGCCTGCAGGAAGCCGGGCAGCAGCAAGTCGTTGCCGGCCCAGCGGGCAGCGGCCTCCCAAAGCAAGGCGATGGCGACAAGCACCAGCGCCTGGCGCAGGCCGTCGCGTTGCCACAGACGCTGCGCCAGGCCGACAGGAACTTCGGCTGCCTGCGCAGGCAGCGGCGGCAGCTCGAAGAGGACTTCGGGGCGGGAGGCGGGCAAAGTGTTCATCGTGCGGGCTCGAACAACAGGCGGTGGATGCGTTGCTGCTGCGTCTGGAAGGCCTCGCTGCCTGCGTTGTGCAGGCCGAACGTGGCCGCGTCCAGCTCGGCACGCACGCGGCCTGGGTGCGGCGACAGCAGAAGGATGCGGTTGCCGACGAGCAGTGCCTCGTCGATGGCGTGGGTGACGAAGATCAGCGTGAAGCGAAGTTCCTGCCACAGCCGCAGCAACTCCTCCTGCAGGCTGCGCCGCGTCAGCGCATCCAGCGCCGCGAAGGGCTCGTCCATCAGCAGCACGCGCGGGCGCATTGCGAGCGCTCGCGCGATGGCCACGCGCTGTTTCATGCCGCCGCTGAGCTGGTGCGGGTAGGCATCGGCAAAGCGCGCAAGGCCGACGGTGGCGAGCGCCTCGCCGGCACGCTGCAAGGCCTCGTCGCGCGCGCACTGGCGGGATGCGAGCAGGCCAAAGGCGACGTTGTCCAATACCGTTTTCCAGGGCGGGAGCTGGTCGAACTCCTGGAAGACGACGACGCGGTCAGGCCCAGGGCCGTGCACGGCTTGGCCGTCAAGCAGGATGTCGCCCGCACTGGCCGGCACGAAGCCGGCAATGGCCTTGAGCAGCGAGCTCTTGCCGCAGCCCGAGGCGCCCAGAAGCACGAAGCGGTCGGCCTGCTGCACCTGGAAACTCACCTCGTGGGTGGCCCGGATGCGCTGGCGGTCCGCGCGGTATTCCAGCGTGAGACCCCGGACTTGCAGCAGCGGCGACGCGGTGGCCGCCACGGCGGCGTGTTCAAGCATGCCCGTGGCCACCATGTTCAGCTCCCGTTGGCGATGTGGGCGTCATCGAAGAAATAGTCCTTCACGGACGCCGGCCGGTTCTTGATGGCCCCCACCCGATGCATGAACTCCGCGAGCGGATAGGTGTTCTCCGGCGTGACCTTGAAGTCCACCTCGGGGTTGCGGATGACCTTCAGCAGCAGCGCCCGGTCCACCTTGCTCTTGTTCGTGCGCAGGTAGATGTCCGCCGCCTTCTCCGGGTCGGCCTTCACGAGCCGTGCGGCCTCCGACAGTGCGTCGATGAAAGCCTTATAGGTCTTGGGGTTGTCCTTGCGGAACTTCTCCGTGGCGTACAGCACGGTGGCCGAGGCCGGACCGCCAAGCACGTCATAGCTCTTCAGCACGATGTGCGCCGCCGGGTTGCCGGCCAGCACCTGCTCCTGGAAGGGCGGGTTGCCGAAGTGGGCGCTGATTTCGGTGCCGCCCTTGATGAGCGCCGCAGTGGCCTCGGGATGGGGCAAGGCGACCTGCAGCCTGTCCAGGCGGTTGAACTGCGCATCGCCCCACAGCTTGGCGGAGGCCAGCTGCAGGATGCGCGACTGAACCGAAACGCCGACCGCCGGCGTCGCGATGCGGTCCTTGTCGCCGAAGTCAGCGATTCCCTTGACGGCAGGGTTCGTGCTGACGAGGTAGTACGGGAAGTTGCCGAGCGACGCCACGCCGCGTACGTTCTGCTTGCCATGCGTGCGGTCCCAGATCGTCAGCAATGGGCCGACGCCAGCGCCGGCGATGTCGATACCGCCCGACAGCAGCGCCTCGTTGACGGCCGCGCCGCCGGACAGCTCGACGAACTCGACCTGCAGCTCCGGCAGGCCCTGCGCCTTGCCATGCTTCTGGATCAACTGCTGGTCCTTGGCCACGTCCAGCAGCAGGTAGACGATGCCGAACTGCTCGGCGATGCGGATGCGCCCTTCGGCCTGCGCCAGCAGTGGCAGCGCGACGAGGTAGGTGAACGCCAGGCGGCGCAGGATCGTGCGAACGGTCAACTCATTCTCCAGATGTGGTGTCTTGCTCAGCGGTGCCGCCCGAGGGGCTCGCGAAGCGAACAGAAGCGCTCAATAAGGCGCGTCGCCTTCGATGGTGGTGCGGTGCAGCCGGCGGCGCAGCTCGGGCGGGCAGCCGGTGGCCAGGTGGGTGACGGAACGGTTGTCCCAGAACACCATGTCGCCCGGCTGCCAGTGGTGTCGGTACTGCAGTTCAGGCCGCGTCGTGTGGTCGAACAGCTCGGCCAGCAGCGCACGGCTCTCGTCGTCGGGCAGGCCGACGATGCGGGTCGTGAAGTGCTCGCTGACGAACAGCGCGAGCCGACCAGTCTCCGGGTGCGTGCGCACGACCGGGTGCACGACGGGCTTGACCTCGGCCACCTGGGCCTCGCTGAGTTTGGGCCGCCACGGGCTGCGCGCGCGCAGCTCCTCGTACTTGGCGAGGTAGGAATGCTCGGCCTTCAGGCCGCGCACGCGCTGCTTGAGCGCCGACGGCAGCGCCACCCAGGCGGCATGCTGGTCGGCGAACAGGGTGTCGCCGCCCTCGCTGGGCAGTTCCTGCGCCAGCAGCATGGAGCCGAGGCTGGGCGTCTCCTTGTACGACAGGTCCGAATGCCAGAAGTGCCCCGCGTCGCCCAAGCCGACGGGCTCGCCGTTCTCTACGATATTGGACACCACCAGCACCTCCGGATGTCCGGGCAGCTGGAACTGGTGCAGCACGTGGATCTGCAGCGGGCCGAAGCGGCGGCTGAACGCGACCTGCTGGCCGGGCGTGATGCGCTGGTCGCGGAACACCAGCACATGGTGGTCCAGGTGCGCGCGATGGATCCGGCGGAAGTCGTCGTCGGCCAGCGGCCGGCTCAGGTCCAGGCCCCGCACCTCGGCGGCGAACGTGCCCGGCAGCGGGCGGATCTCGATGCTTGACGTGGGAGACGGCGGACGAATTGCCGCGTCTGCCAGGACGGTGTCTCTCATGACGGTCCTCTAACGGAGAACCTGGAAGGCTAGGCCCGTGCGGAGCGCCCGCCAACGAAGCAAAACGACGGCCCTTATGCGGTGGCCGCATGGCGCGCCGCCGGATTCAGCGGGCGAGCAGCCGACGCCTGCGCGGCACCCTACGGCGCAGAAGCAGGGAGGAACGTGGGTGGCTCAGCGCTGGTGCGACCAGGCGCTCAGCAGCGCACGGGCGACGGCGTCCAGGGCCCAGCCCAGCGCGCCGATGACTAGGATCAGCGCCATCAGGTCCGGGTAGGCGAGGCGGTCGCGCGCATCGAGGATCAGGTAGCCCAGCCCAGCCGACACGCCCAGCATCTCTGCCGGCACCAGCACGATCCACAGCACGCCCACCGCCAGCCGCACGCCGGCGAGCACGTGGGCCATGCTGCCCGGCAGCACCACCTGCAGCAGCAGCTCACTGCGCGTGGCGCTGAGGCTGCGCGCGAGCTGCAGCCACTGTGGGTCCAGCGCGGCCACACCGGCGGCCGTGTTCAGCACGATGGGCCAGACGGCTGCGAATGCGAGCAGGAAGTAGACCGGCGCATCGCCCACGCCCAGTGCCATGACGGCCAGCGGCATCCACGACAGCGGCGAGATCATGCGCAGGAACTGGAACAGCGGTGTCGTAGCTTGCGCGAACCGCGGCGACAGTCCCACCAGCAGCCCCAGCGGCAGCCCGACGACGAGTGCCGCGCCCAGGCCGATGCCGATGCGACGCAGGCTGGTGCCAAGGTGCATCCACAGGTCGGCGCTCGGGAGCAGCAGCCACAGTGACTGCAGCGCCGGCAGCGGCCCGAAGCCGGCGGCGATCGGGTTGTCGGCTGCCATGTGCGAAACGGCGGCCTGCCAGGCCAGCAAAGCCAGCGCCGCACCGGCCAGCGGCCAGGCCGCACGACTCCAGCGGATCACGGTGCCAACACTTCCTGGCGCTGCAGGCTGGCCGGCAGGCCGAAGCGCGCCGGTCCGCCCACGGCGTCGATGGCCTGGCGCACAAAGCGCGTGTCCACCAGGTCACGCGCGACGAAGGCCGGGTCCAGCGACTCAAGGAAGCGGTGGTCTCCCTCCACCTGCGTCTGCCGCAGCAGCTTGACAAGCTGCTCGGTGTAACTCGGGAACGGATAGGGCTGGAAGTCGATGCGGCGCTGCGTCCAGCCGCGGTGCTGCACGACGCCGCTGGCCTCGTAGCTGGCGTAGTCGGTGGTGGCAAGCACCTTGGACAGCGCCTGCACGCTGTGCGGCGTGTAGCGCCGCTCGCCTGTGCTGGACAGCAGCTTGGATCCTTCGAGGAGGTTGTCCCGCGTCCACAGCTGCGCCTTCACGAGCGCGTTCGTCACCCGCTGCGTCCACTCGGGGCGTTGCACGAGGTCGCGTTCAGCGAGGAAGGTCACGCAGCAGGCGTGGTCCTTCCACACGTCACCCGAGAAGCGCAGCACGCGGCCCACGCCGGCGATCTCCGCCGCGGCGTTGAACGGCTCGGCGACGATGAAGCCCGCGATGCCGCGCGAGGCCAGCGCCGATACCATCTCGGCCGGCGGCAGCACGACGAGGTTCACCTCATTGGCCTTCAGCGCTGCCTCGCGCGGGCGCGTGACCGGCACCAGGCCCTCCTTGCGCAGCAGCGCCTGCAGCAGGATGTTGTGGATGGAATACCAGAACGGAACGGCCACCGTCTTGCCGCCGAGGTCGGCCACCTTCTGGATCTGCGGCGCCACCGTCAGCGCCGAGCCGTTGACGTGGTTCCACGCGACGATCTTGGCCGGGAACCTAGAGCCATAACGCACCCACAGCGCGGCAGGCGACAACAGGTGGATGACGTTGATCTGCCCGGCCACGAAGGCCTCGACGATCTGAGCCCAACTGCGGAACAGCCGCGGCGCTTCGGCCTTCAGACCCTCGGCCTCGAACAGCCCGCGGCCGTGGGCGACGAGCAGCGGTGTGGCGTCGGTGATGGGCAGGTAGCCGATGCGCACCGGCTGATCATCGCCCTTGAAGGCCTGCGCGGCGGCGTCACCCGCGCGCAGCAGCGGAGACGCCGCCGCCGCGGACAGGGCGGTCAGCCGCAGCCAGTCGCGGCGCGTGAAGCCGCAGTCGCAGCCCACGCCGGCGCACAGGTGCTGATAGGGAAGACGGGACGCATCGTTCATGGATAGGCGGCCCATGGGGCCGGTTCGGGAAGTGGATCGCTGGCAACGTCGCGGCCGCTGCTGGCGCGCAGCGCCTGCAACACGGGCTCGCGTGCAGCGGGTCGGTCGGGGCCCCAGGCCTGCAGCAGCCGGGCCGGCTCGCCGGGCGCGGCGCGACCCAGCAACAGGAGGCGGTCGGCCAGCGCCAGCGCCTCGTCGACATCGTGCGTGACGAGCAGCGTGGCGGTGTTGGAGGCGTGCACGAGACGGCGTAGCAGCGCCTGCATCTCCTCGCGCGTAATGGCGTCGAGCGCAGAGAACGGCTCGTCGGCCAGCAGCAGCAGCGGCTCGCGGGCCAGCGCCCGGGCCAGCGCGGCGCGCTGCGCCATGCCGCCGGACAGCTGCGCCGGGAAGCGCCGCGCCGCGTCGGCCAAGCCCACGTCGGCTAGCGCGTGCGCGACACGCGCCTGCCGCTCGGCTCGCGCCAGCCGCGGCTGGTGCCGGAAGCCCAGGCCGAAGCCGACGTTGCCCGCGCAGCTCAGCCACGGCAGCAGCCCGGGCCGCTGGAACAGCAGGCCGGCACGCGGATGCGGCTTCGTCAGCGGCTCGCCTTGGAAGCGGATCTCGCCCGCCCAGGGCCGCTCCAGCCCGGCCAGCACGCGCAGCAGGCTGGACTTGCCACAGCCGCTGGCGCCCAGCAGCGCGACGATCTCGCCAGCTTGCAGCTGCAGGTCCAGGCTGTCGACGAGCGGCTGCGGTTGGCCGGCATGGCCCAGCTGCAGGCCCTGCACGGCAAGCACGGGGGCCGTCATGCCGCGAGCTTGGCCAGTTCGCCCTGCAGCTGGCTGAGACTGGGCGTGACGATGGGAATGAAGGCCGCCTCGCGCCACCGGCGCGCAAATCCCAGCGGCTGGTCGCGGTGATAAGCGCGGCCACCGCTGGCGAGCAGCTCCAGCTGCAGCGCCTGCTGCACATCCTGCGCGAGCGCAATGCGCAGCCGGAACAGCGCGGGCGCATCGGCCAGGAAGCGGCCTTCGGCCAGGCCCTGCAGCAGCTCGGCGCGATGCGCGGCGAGTGCGGCCTCGGCGTCGGTCAGCGGCGTGCCCAGCACGGCCCGCGCCGGGCCAAGGTGCTCACGCGCCGCCCCCAGCGCGGCCTCGGCCAGGCCGATAGACAGCCCGCATTGCAGGCCCAGGAAGGCCGGCCGCGCGCGCGGCAGGAACTCGCGCGCCACCGGGTGGATGACGTCGGCGTCATCGATCGGCACATCGGCCAGCGTCAGCGCGGCCGTCTGACTGCCACGCAGCGCGATCAGGTCCAGGTCGGCGCTGCGGGCGACGCCGGCACGGTCCGCCGGCACGGCCACGACGAACGGCGGCGCACCGTCGTCGCGCGCCACCGCCAGCGCGACACAGAAGCGCGTGCCGAGGTTGCTGGCCCAGGGCACGCGACCCTGCAGTGTCCACGGGCCGGCGCCGAATGCGCGCACACCCAGCTGCTCCAGGCCGCTGAGAAACTTCATCGCGTTGGACAGGCCGGTCGCGCCGGCCTCCTCGCCGCCGAGCAGCCCTGGCAGCGCTCGCTCGCGCAGCGCGGCATTGGGGCTTTGCAGCAAGTACTCGATGAAGGCGCGCTGGCCCCAGCACACGAAAGCCGCCGTCAGCGAATGGCGCGCCACCTGCGCGATCGCATCCACTGCGTCGCCCAGGCTGCCGCCGGTGCCGCCCTGCGCCGCCGGCACGCCCACGCGCAGCAAGCCGCTGCGGCCCAGCCGGCCCAGCAGCGCCTGGCCCGCCGCAACGTCGCCTTCGTCGAGTGCCAGCGCGTGGCCGTCCAGCCAGTCCAGCGTATCGTTCATTTCAGTTGACCCGCGGCATAGGGCTGAAGCTCGGGATTGATCTCGTTGCCGGCCAGCACGTTGGCGTAGTTGCACAGCGTGGCCAGGCTCACGCCCAGCACGACCTCCAGCACCTGCTGCGGCCCGAAGCCGGCGCCGAGGAAGGCCTGCAGCGCCGCATCAGGCACGGCGCCACGGTTCTCGATGACGGCTTTCGTGAAGGCCTGCAGCGCGTCCAGCCGCGCGTGGCCCGTGGGCTGCACGGCCTGCAGCCGCTGTACGGTGTCCACAGGCAGCTGGGCCTTCTTCAGCGCCAGCGCGCTGTGGCCGGCTACGCAGAAGTCACAGCCGTTGAGCTGCGCCGCCGTGATCTGCACGACCTCGCGCGCAGCCACGTCCAGCGACGAGCGGCTGTTGATCTCGGAGACCGTCAGGTAGGTCTCCAGCGCCACCGGCGCGTTGGCCAGCGTGCCGATCAGGTGCGGCAGGAAGCCGTTGTTGGCGATGACCTTGGCGACCAGCGGCTGTGCAGCGGTCGGCGCGGTGTTGGCATCGAGGCGGGGGAGGCGGGAGCGGGTGGCAGTCATGGCAGCAATGTTCGCCGGGGCACGCGAGAGCCGCCAGTGTCGCGCGTCTCAAGTTTCTGCCTGCCCGTCTCAGTGCAGCTGCTCAGTGTGTGGCGCCATGCTGGCGCCGGAAATGCCCCGGCTGCGCGCCGTTGACGCGCTGGAAAGCGCGCGCGAAGGCCGATTCGCTCTGGTAGCCCACCTGTTCGGCGGTGCGCGCGATGCTGACACCCTCGCGCAGGCGCTGTGCTGCGAGCTGCATGCGCAGCGCCAGCAGGAACTGCGCCGGCGGCTGGCCGACGGCCTGCGTGAAGAGGCGGAAGAAGCTGGCCCTCGACAAATGCAGCTCGCCGGCCATGCGCTCGGCGGTCCAGTCGGCCGCGGGGTCGGCCAACAGCGCCTGCAGCAGCGGCGCCAGTGCGGGCTCGCCAGCCAGCGCCATCAGGCCGTGGGCGCCACGGCCTGCAGCGCGCGGCTGCAAAGCCTGGTGCAGCGGCTCGCGCAGCGCCAGCATCAGCAGCAGGTCCGACAGCCGCTGCAGCACCGGGCCGGGGCTGTCGGGGTCCGGCATCCGGCGGGCCTCGGCGAGCAGCAGCGGCAACAGCGCGCGCTGGGCGCCGTCTCCGTCATGCAGCCACAGCACGGCAGGCAGTGACGCCGCCAGCACCGCGGCCTGCGGGCCGTCGAACTGCACGAAGCCGCAGACCAGCGCGCAGTCGGTGTTGTCCTCGCCGCGGGCCGCCGCGCAGCTCGCCGCCTGCATCGGTTGCAGCGGGCCGGCGCCGACGGCAGCGGGCTCGGCATGCGGGCTCAGGTGATGACGCTCGTCGCGCAGCAGGCACACGCCCTCGCCGGCCTGCAGCCGCCGCGATTCGTGGCCGGGCCGGTGCAGCCAGCAGGCGCCCTGCATGACCCAATGGAAGCTGGCCAGCTGGTGGCCGGCTGTGGACGCGCGCCAGTGGCCGCAGTAGCGGCCGGCGTGGAAGATGCGGCTGCGCCACTGCAGCAGTGCGAGCAACCGGTCCGTCAGGGCATCGGTGGCGGCGGAAGGCGGGAGCGTCGACGGCATGTGAGTAAGAGAAGGCCCAGCAGCGTATGAGACGCTGCCTGGCTGGCGCGGCGATCAAGCGCGCGCGAGGCGGCGCACGACGGCGATGAAGTGGTCGATCTCGTCGCAGGTGTTGTAGAACGCGAACGACGGACGCACCGTGGCCTCCAGCCCGAAGCGGCGCAGGATGGGCTGAGCGCAGTGGTGGCCGGACCGCACCGCGATGCCCTCCTCCGCCAGCGCGGCGCCCACGGCCGAGGTCTCGTGGCCGGCGAGCACGAAGCTCAGCACGCTGGCCTTGTCGGCCGCCGTGCCCACCAGCCGCACGCCCGGAATGGGGCGCAGCGCCTCAGTGGCATAGGCCAGCAGGTCGTGCTCGTACCTGGCGATATGGTGCAGCCCGATGTGGTTCACATAGTCCAGCGCCGCGCCGAGGCCCGCCGCGTCGGCGATGTTGCCGGTGCCGGCCTCGAACTTCATCGGCGCCGGCTGGAACACGGTGCGCTCGAACGTTACGTCGGCAATCATGTTGCCGCCGCCCTGCCACGGCGGTATGGCATCCAGCACGTCCTTGCGGCCGACGACGGCGCCGATGCCGGTGGGCCCGAAGATCTTGTGGCCGCTGAAGATGAAGAAGTCGCAGCCGATGGCCTGCACGTCCACCGCGAGGTGGGACACCGACTGCGCGCCGTCCACCAGTGTCGTCACGCCGTGTCGCTGCGCGATGTCCACCAGCTCCCGCACCGGAACCACCGTGCCAAGCGCGTTGCTGACCTGCGTGACCGCGAGCAGCCTGGTCTTCGGACCAATGAGCTTCATCGCCTCGCTGAGGATGACCTGACCCGTGTCGTCCACCGGGATCACGCGCAGGTGCGCACCCTTGCGGGCGGCGAGCTGCTGCCACGGCACGATGTTGGCGTGGTGTTCCAGGTGGGAGACGACGATCTCGTCACCGGCGCCGACGTGCTGCTCGCCCCAGGTGTTGGCGACGAGGTTGATGGCCTCGGTGGCGCCGCGCACGAAGATGACCTCGTCCGCCGAGCGCGCGTTGACGAACTGCGCCACCGTCTTGCGGGCCGCCTCGTAGGCGTCCGTCGCGCGCGCCGCCAGCGTGTGGGCGGCGCGGTGGATGTTGCTGTTCTCGTGCTCGTAGAAATAGGTCAGCCGGTCGATGACGGCGCGGGGCTTCTGCGTCGTCGCAGCGTTGTCGAACCACACGAGCTGACGGCCGTTGACCCGCTCCGACAGGATGGGGAAGTCGCGCCGGATGGCATGCACGTCGAAGGGCTGGCGCCGGCCTTGCAGCGCCTGCTTGTTCGGCACCTCGCCGGCGTGGTGGCCGTGTGGGCCCGGGTGGCGCTGCAGGTCCAGCACGTAGAGCGACGGCTGCTGCGGCGCAGTGCCGGCGGCCGGCTCAAGGAAGTAGTAGCCCTCGGGCGCGGCGGCTTGGCGCGCCGGCGGCGTGATGGCCTGCGGCACACCCAGCAACTGGCTGCCGGCGCGGCCGTCGATCCCGGGCACGCTGGTCAGCAGCACGTCCGGCACGCCGTTGCCGGCGAGCGCGTGCGGCGCGCGGGCGGGCGACGGACGGACCAGTGCAGCGGCCTGGTCGGGGCCGGAGGGCACGAGATTGAGGCCGGGCGCCGCGGCGCCGAAGCCGGCGAACTGTGTCGTCGTGGGCTGGGGCAGTGGGCCGCTGGGCAAGCCTGGAGGCAGCGGGTTGGCCGGCACGTTGAGGCCGCCCGCCGATGCCGTGGGCTGTAGCGACGGCGCGCTGCCGGTACTGAGGCTGCCGAACAGCTCGTTGGCCAGCCGGGCCAGCGAGGCCACGTCGAACGGGCTCTCGACCACGTCAGCGGTAGGTGTCAGGGTACTCATGGTACTTGCCCACTTCCACGTCTTCGAGCACGGCCAGCGCGTCGTCGCTGTGCACCGCTAGCGAGCAGTACAGGCTGATCAGATAACTCGCGATCGCGTTGCGGTTGATGCCCATGAAGCGCACCGACAGCCCCGGGCCCTGTTCGCCGGGCAGGCCCGGCTGGTAGAGGCCGACGACGCCCTGGCGCTTGTCGCCCACGCGCAGCAGAAGGATGCTGGTCTTGCCGTCGTTGACGGGCACCTTGTCGCTGGGGATCAACGGGATGCCGCGCCAGGTCAGGAACTGGCTGCCGAACAGGCTGATCGTCGGCGGCGGCACGCCGCGGCGGGTGCACTCGCGGCCGAAGGCGGCGATGCCGAGAGGATGGGTCAGGAAGAACGCCGGCTCTTTCCAGACCTTGCTGAGCAAGTCGTCGAGGTCGTCCGGCGTCGGCGCGCCGGTCAGCGTCGAGAGGCGCTGCTCGTCAGCGACGTTGGCGAGGAGCCCGTAGTCGGGGTTGTTGATGAGCTCGGACTCCTGACGCTCCTTGATCGTCTCGATGACGAGGCGCAGCTGCTCCTTGATCTGGTCATGCGGGCTCGAGTAGAGGTCCGACACGCGGGTGTGCACGTCGAGCACGGTCGCGACCGCGTTCAGGAAGTACTCGCGAGGCGTGGCGTCGTAGTCGGCGAAGGTGACGGGCAGCTCGGCCTCGTCGCGCTTGGCGCAAGCGACCTTGACGGCCTCGGGATCGGCCACCTTGTTGAGGCGGTAGATGCCAGCCTCGACCGGAATCCACTGCAGCAGATGGGTCAGCCAGCGCGGCGTGATGGTGGAGAGCTGCGGGACGGTCTTGGTCGCGTTGGCAAGCTGCCGCGCGGCGGCATCGCCGAGAGCGAGCTGTTGGGTATCAGCCATGGGGAAAAGGCTCCGGGTGGGTGGGAAAGGAGGAAGACGACTCAGGCGGCCAGCGGCTGGAAGGCCGACGGCGGATCGCCCGGTGGGTGGGCCTGCGAATCGGCCTGCGAGATGCGGCTGCCGGGCGGCACGCTGCGCGTGAGCCACACGTTGCCGCCGATGACCGAGCCGCGGCCCAGCGTGATGCGGCCCAGCACCGTCGCGCCGGCGTAGAGGACGACGTCGTCCTCGACGAGGGGGTGGCGCGGCTGGCCCTTGATGGCGTTGCCGTCGCCATCGGTCGGGAAGCTCTTGGCGCCCAACGTGACGTTCTGGTACAGCCGCACGCCGCGGCCAAGGACGGCCGTCTCGCCGATGACGACGCCGGTGCCGTGGTCGATGAAACAGCCGGGGCCGATGGTGGCGCCGGGGTGGATGTCGATGCCGGTCTGCGCATGGGCGAGTTCAGCGATGACGCGCGCAATCAGCGGCACGCCGAGCCGGTAGAGCTCATGTGCGAGGCGATGGCTGATGAGGGCATGCAGGCCCGGATAGCACAGCAGCACCTCGTCGACGCTGCGCGCGGCGGGGTCACCCTGGTAGGCCGCCAGCACGTCGCTGTCCAGCAACTCACGCACAGCAGGCAACCTGTGCGCGAACGCGCTGACGAGATGGGCGGCGCCGCTGTCAGCGGGCGGCTCGCCGCCGCGCAGCCGGGCTTCGTGGCCAAGCTCCAGCAGCACCTGCTGGCGCAGGCGCGTCAGCGCGGTGCCGATCGTGTGGCCGACGTAGTGGTCCTCGGCCTCGGGCTGCAGGTCGGGCGGGCCCAGGCGCATCGGGAACAGCGCACCGGCCAGCTGTTCCACGACATCTGCGAGCAGCTCGCGCGAAGGCAGCTCGCGGCCGCCGGTGCCCCAGCGGCGGTGGGCATCGCGCCAGCGCCGCCGTGCGGCACGCAGGCCATTGACGATGTCGCCGAGGTCGTCAGGGGCACTCATGGCGATGCTCGTCCTAGGAGGTCTGGCGGCATGCCGCGCTTGTCGATGGCGGGCCGAGCGCCGGGGCGCGGGCGATGCCAGGGATCCATGCACCGCACGTTGCCGTCCCCTCCGTGGACCGACTGGATTCGCGCTCGTGCAGCGCCGCGAAGCTGGGCGAGACGGGTTTTCATTTCAGTCCTGCACCCAGGGCAGGCCGTGGAAGCGCCAGCCGTTGAAGTGGCCGCGCTGCTGGTGGTCGTCGCTGTCACCCTCGAAGCCTTCCAGCACGTTGAACACGGCAGCCAGCCCGGCCTTGGTGGCAGCCTCGGCGGCCAGCGCCGAGCGCTTGCCGCTACGGCACAGCAGCAGCACCGGCAGCTCGTTGCCGGACTTGGGGCCTACCTTGGCATCAAGCTCCTTGGCAAACCGCGGATTGCGGTTCAGCGAAGTGCCGGTGGCCCAGGCCACGTGCAGACTGCCGGGCACATGGCCCACGAAGTGCCGCTCCTCGGCGCTGCGCACGTCCACGAGGACGGCCTGCCCGGCCTGGACCAGCGCCCAGGCGTCACGCGGCGCGACGGCGCCGGCATACGTCAGCCCCACGGCACGGCCGGCCTCACGGGCGCGGGCCAGCACTTCAGCTTCTTCGACAACGGTGGTGCTCATGTCAGCTCTCATGCGAAAACCGAGCAAGGCTAGGACCGCCCTGTTGTGCGGCAAACGAAGCAAAACAGGGACGGTTATGCGCAATGCGACTAAGGCCGCGTGGAGCGCATGAACGCCACCTCGGTCGGCGGCCGCCACCACGGTATCGCGCCGCGCCGCGCATGCAGAAAGCCCCCCGGCGGTTGCCGGGGGTTCAATCCACCTTGCGGGTGGAGGAGACGATGCAAAAACGCGACGTGAGCCGCGACGCCACGATAGCTGCGCGCCGACATCTCGCCATTGGAGAAAAGCACCTCAGCTCATGCGCTTCGCGCTGCGGGGCGCGGCGCACAAGCTCATGCGGAAAGCGTCGTTGGCAGCGGCCTATTCACTTTCTAGCATGCAAGGCCTCGGAGCACCTCCGGGCTTCGATTTCTCACAAGGACCCGCATTTCATGCAGCGCCATCGCCGCCGTCTGACCCAATCCCTGGCCGCCCTTGGCCTGAGCCTGCTGGCCCTTCAGGCCGCCCATGCCGACCAGCTCGACGACATCAAGAAGAAGGGCGAACTCGTCGTCGGCGTGCTCGGCACCGACGAGCCCAACAGCTTCATCGACGCAAAGACCCGGGAGATCATCGGCTACGAGGTCGACCTCGCCCGCGCCATCGCTGCCAAGCTGGGCGTGACGCTGCAGATCAAGCAGCTGGCTGTGGCCGCGCGCATCCCCGAACTGCAGCAGGGCCACGTAGACCTGCTGGCAGCATCGCTGACGCACAACAAGGAGCGCGAGGCCGTCATCGACTTCTCGCTGACCACCTTCATCACCGGCCAGAAGGTGCTGGTCAAGGCCGACAGCGGCATCCAGAACCTGACCGCACTGGCCGGCAAGAAGGTCGTCACGATCAAGGGCGGTACGCAGGAGCCCAACATCCGCAAGGCGGTGCCGGGCGTCGACGTCGTCACGTTCGACACCGGACCGCAGGCCTTCCAGGCCCTGCAGCAGGGCAAGGGCGTCGCATTTGTCAACGACGAGGTCTCGCTACTGGACCAGCATGCCAAGCTCGGTGCCGGCAAGGACAAGTACCGCATCCTTGACCAGAACATCAGCGTCGAGCCGCTGGCACTCGGCATCCGCAAGGGCGAGAAACGCCTGAAAACCGAAGTCGATGGTGCGCTCGCCGGCCTGGAGAAGAGCGGCGAGGCCGACAAGCTGTTCCTGAAGTGGTACGGCCCCGAGACGCGGCTGAAGTTCCCGAAGCGCACGTTCAAGATCGAGAGCGACAAGGTCGAGAGCTGAGGACGGACCGGGAACGGGCCGTGCGGCCCGTTAAACACCGACCGAAGGCCCGGGTCCTGCAGAGCCCGGGATTGATCCTCTGACCTGATCCGATCGCAGCCGCCGGCCTCACGAGGGACGGCGGCTGTCTTGCTTGTGGAGTGCTGTTCCGATGCCTGACCTGTCCTTCGCGCCACTGCTGCACGGCGACTACCTGGCCTGGCTGCTGGCCGGATTGCGGCTGTCACTGCTGCTGACGGGCCTCACACTGCTGACGGCGCTGCCGCTGGCCGTCGTCGTCGCGCTGATGCGCATCTCGCCGCTTCGTCTCCCGCGTCTCGCAGGCGAGGCCTGCGTGGAAGCCGTGCGCTGCGTGCCGCTGCTGGTTCACATGTTGTTCTGGTACTTCGGCGTGCCGGAGCTGCTGCCCGAGGGCATCAAGGCGACGGTGTACGCGGGCGACATCGAGGTCGTCAGCGCCTGGGCCGCGCTCACGCTCTACACGGCCGCCTACATGTCGGAGGACATCCGATCCGGCGTGCGCGCCGTGCCGCCGGCGCAGCTGAGTGCCGCACTGGCTCTGGGCTTCAGCCGCCTGGCCGCCATGCGGCTCGTGGTGCTGCCGCAGGCGCTGCGCATCACGCTGCCGCCGCTGCTGTCGCAGACGCTCAACCTTTGGAAGAACACCAGCATCGCCACCGTCATCGGCACGGCCGAGCTGATGACGGAGGCGCAGCGCGTGGAGTCGGCCACATTCCGTGGCTTCGAGACGTTCGCGCTGGTGACGGTGGCCTATCTGTCGGTGTCGCTGCTGCTGACGGGCCTCGCGCAGTGGGCACAGGCCAAGCTGTCGCCGAGCGGGGCCCGCCGATGAGGGAGTTGGTCGACACCTACTGGCTTTACTTTCTCATCGGCCAGTACCCGCAGGGGCCGCTGGGCGGGCTCGCGCTGACGGTGCTGCTGGCCAGCCTGGGCCTGGTGCTCGCGCTGCCGCTGGGCGTGCTGCTCGGCGTGGCCCGCTTCAGCCCCCGGGCCTGGCTGCGTCGACCGGTGACGGCCTGGGTCTGGGTCATCCGCGGCACGCCGCTGCTGATGGTGGTGTTCTGGGCCTACTTCTTCCTGCCCGTCGTGACAGGGCACAAGACCGACCAGTTCAACACCATGCTGATCGCGCTGGTCCTGTTCGATGCGGCCTATCTCGCCGAGATCGTGCATGCCGGCCTGCAGGCGTTGCCACGCGGCCAGCTCGGCGCGGCGCTGTCGCTGGGCATGAGCCGCGGCCAGGCGCTGCGCCTGGTACTGCTGCCGCAGGCTACGCGCCACATGTTGCCCTCCCTCGTGAACCAGTTCGTCGCCACCCTCAAGGAGACGTCGCTGGGCACCATCATCGGCCTGTCCGAGCTGAGCTTCATCGCCAACCAGATCAATGCGCAGGTGCTGGTGAAGCCGGTGGAGGTGTACCTGACCCTGGCCGCCAGCTACTTCGTCATGTGCCATGGCCTGACGCGGCTGGGCCGGGCCGCCGAGCGGCGGCTAGGCCGGCGATGATTGACCCGGTCGCACCAGGGCCGGCCTTCGCGGCGGCGACGTGCGCGATTCCGCTAGCCTGACGCACCGTGGCTGCAACAGCCACTGATGAAGCTCCCTCGTTTTGCTTCGTTGGCGGCAACAGCCGCGCTGCCTAGAGTGGCGGGCATGCCCCTCGCCTCCATGCTGCCGTCCGCCGCGCCACCATCGCTGATCCTTCAGCGCGTGGGTCAGTCGCGCGGCGGCCGTCAGCTGTTCGAGGGCGTGGACGTGGCCCTGCACCCCGGCCAGCTGCTGTGGGTGCAAGGCGCCAACGGCAGCGGCAAGACCAGCCTGTTGCGCGTCATCTGCGGCCTGACCACGCCACGCGTCGGCCGCGTGCATGTCGGGCAGGCATTGCTCTACATCGGGCACCGGCCCGGGCTGAAGGACGTGCTGAGCGTCATCGAACAGCTGCGCAGCAGCGCCGCACTTGCCGGGCGCCCCTGCACCGAGGGCGACGCGCTGGCGGCGCTGGCGCCCGTGGGGCTCGACGACGCCGCGGGCCTGCGGCTTGCGCAGCTGTCCGAAGGCCAGCGCCGCCGCGTCGCACTCGCGCAACTATGGCTGCCGCGAGTGCCGCCGCTGTGGGTACTGGACGAACCGCTCGCCGCGCTGGACATGGCCATGGCCGATCGGCTGGCGCAGCGGCTGGACCGGCACGCGGACGAAGGCGGCAGCGCCGTCTTCACCAGCCACCAAGCGCTGCCACTGCGGCGAGCGGTGCGCACACTGTCGCTGGGGACGCTCTGATGAGCGCCGCACTGGACGCCGCCGCGGCGCTCACCCGGCGGGAGTGGCGCAACACCTGGCGCCAGCCGGCCGAGTGGCTGACGCCCCTGGGCTTCGTCGTAGCCGTTGCCGTGATGTTCCCGCTGGGCCTGGGCCCTCAGCCCGAGCGACTGCGCGAACTGGCACCCGGGCTGCTATGGATCGCCGCGCTGCTGGCTAGCCTGCTTGCGCTGCCGCGCCTGTTCGCTGCGGACCTGGCCGACGGCAGCCTGGAGCAGTGGTGGCTGGCGCCGCTGCCCCGGCCGGCCGCCGTCGCGCTGAAGCTCGCCGTGCACTGGGCGCTGGGTAGCCTGCCGCTCGTGCTGGTGGCGCCGCTGCTGGCGCTGGCCTTCGGCCTCGACGACCCCGTTCCGCTGGCGCTCAGCCTGCTGCTCGGCACGCCAGCACTGGCGCTGCTGGGAGGCCTGGGCGCGGCGCTGGTGCTACATGCACGCGCCGGCGCCGGCCTGCTGGCGCTGCTGCTGCTGCCGCTGCAGGTGCCGGTGCTGATCTTCGGCACGGCGGCCGCGCAGGGCGGCAGCAACGCAGATGCTGCGCTGCTGCTGCTCGGCGCCTGGCTCGCTGTGCTGCTGGCCCTTGCGCCGTGGGCCACCTCCGCCGCCCTCTCGCTGATGCTCGACTGATGACCGCTCCGCACCCGCTTTGGCGTTACGCCAGCCCTGCTCACTTCCTGCCGCTCGCAGGCCGGCTGCTACCGCTGCTGTGGGCCGCCGCGGCGCTGGGCATCGGCGCCGGGCTGGCGCTGGGCCTGTTCGTCGCGCCCACCGATGCGCAGCAGGGCGAGGCCTACCGCATCCTCTACGTGCATGTGCCGGCGGCGTGGATCGCGATGGTCTGCTATGGCGCGATGGCCTTCTGGGCGTTGTGGGGCTTGGCGTGGAAAACTCGGCTGTCGTTCGTGCTGATGCGCTCGCTCGCGCCCACCGGCGCGCTGTTTGCAGTGCTGACGCTCGTCACCGGCTCGCTGTGGGGCCGGCCGACCTGGGGCACCTGGTGGGTGTGGGACGCGCGGCTCACGTCGGCGCTGCTGCTTGCCCTGCTGTACATCGGCTTCATTGCGCTGACCTCGGCCATCGACACGCCCGACGACCCGCAGCGCGGCGACCATGCTGGCGCGCTGCTCGCCCTGGTCGGCGCGCTGAACCTGCCGGTGCTGTATTTCTCGGTGAGCTGGTGGAACACGCTGCACCAGGGCGCCTCCATCACGCCGGCCGGCAGCCGCATCGCGCCGGAGATGCTGGCCGGACTGCTGCTGGCCACGCTGGGTTTCTGGGCCTATGCGGCGGCGGCGGTGCTGACGCGCTCGCGCCAGCAGCTGCAGGCGCGCGCCGCCTCCGAGGCGCGCTGGCCCCAGGCGCTGGGGAGCCCGGCATGACCGACCCGTACGTGTGGGCCGCGATCGCCGCCGTGGCCATGGGCGTGGCGTGGGAGCTGTGGACGCTGCGCGCGCGGAGCCGCCGATGAAGCCGCGCCACGTGCGCCTGCTGGGGCTGCTTGCGATGCTGGCGCTGCTCGCGCTCGCGGGCGGCCTGGTGTTGAAGGCCTTCCGCCAGAACCTCGTCTTCTTCGTCACGCCCAGCGAGATCGCCCGCGGCGAGGCGCCGGCAGGGTCGCGCTTCCGGCTCGGCGGCCTGGTGGCACCGGGCTCGCTGCAGCGTGACGGCGACCGCGTGCGTTTCAACGTCACTGACGGCGCGCGGGATGTGGCCGTGAGCTACCGAGGCACGCTGCCCGACCTGTTCCGTGAGGGTCGCGGCGTCGTCGCGCAGGGCCGGCTGTCGGGCTTGGCCTTCGTCGCCGACGAGGTGCTCGCCAAGCACGACGAGAACTACATGCCACCAGACGCCGCGGCCGCACTGAAGAAGGCGGGCGCGCGATGACGCCCGAGATCGGCCAGTTCGCGCTGCTGCTTGCACTCGCCGCTGCGCTGGCGCAGGCCGTGCTGCCGCTGTGGGGCGCGCAGGCCCGCCGCGAGCGCTGGCTGGCACTGGCGCAACCGCTGGCGGGCGTGGGCTTCGGGCTCGTCACCGTGGCCTTCGCCACGCTGGTGGCGAGCTTCGTGCGGATGGACACCTCCGTCGCCTACGTGGCCAGCAACGCCAGCCGAGCACTGCCGCTGGGCTACCGCATCACCGCCAGCTGGGGTGGGCACGAGGGCTCCCTGCTGCTGTGGGTGTGGATGCTGTCGGCCTGGGGCGCGCTGGTGGCCGCGCGCGGCGGCGGGCTACCCGTCGTGTTCGCGGCGCGCGTACAGGGCGTGCTGGGCCTCGTGGCCGCAGGCTTCCTGGGCTTCATCGCGTTCACGTCCAACCCGTTCGACCGCCTGCTGCCAGCGCCGCCGGATGGCCGCGACCTGAACCCGCTGCTGCAGGACCCCGGCATGGCTGCCCACCCGCCGCTGCTGTACCTGGGCTACGTCGGCTTCGCGGTGGGCTTCGCTTTTGCCGTGGCCGCGCTGCTGGAGGACAACCTGGACGCGCGCTGGACGCGCTGGGCCCGGCCGTGGGTGCTAGCCGCATGGTCGGCGCTGACGGCGGGCATCCTGCTCGGCAGCTTCTGGGCCTATTACGAACTTGGCTGGGGCGGCTTCTGGTTCTGGGACGCAGTCGAGAACGCGGCCTTCATGCCGTGGCTGCTGGGCACCGCGCTGATCCACTCGCTAGCCGTGGCCGAGAAGCGGCCGGGCTTTCTGCGCTGGAGCCTGCTGCTGGCGCTGCTGTGCTTCTCGCTGTCACTGCTGGGCACGTTCCTTGTGCGCTCGGGCGTCGTCACATCGGTACACGCGTTCGCGAGCGACCCGGCGCGCGGCCTCTTCATCCTCGCGCTGCTCGGGCTGTCGGTCGGCGGGTCGCTGGCGCTGTTCGCCTGGCGCGGCCACCGTGCGCCGTCGGCCGAGGGTTATGCGCTCGGCTCGCGCGAGTCGCTGCTGCTGCTGAACAACCTGCTGCTGGCCACGGCCACCGGCACCGTGCTGCTGGGCACGCTGTATCCGCTGGCGGCGGAAGTCGTCAGCGGCACGCGGCTGTCGGTGGGTGCGCCGTATTTCGACACCGTCTTCCCGCCGATCACGCTCCCGCTGGCGGCGCTGCTGGCCGTGGGGCCGCTGGCGCGCTGGCGCGTCGCCGGGCTGCAGCGGCTGCGCCCGCTGTGGCCGCTGGCCGCCGGTGCGCTGGGCGCGGCGGCGGTGCTGGCGCTGTCGCTGCAGGGCACGCTGTGGCTTGCTGCCGGCGTGGCCACGGGGCTGTGGGCGCTGGGCGGCACGCTGGCGCTGGCCTGGCGCCAGCGCGCGGCCTGGCGCGACAGCCTGCCGCTGTGGCTGGCGCATGCCGGCATCGGCGTATTCGTGCTGGGCGTGACGCTGGTGCGCAGCCTGGAGCAGGCGCACGACGTGAGCCTCGCACCGGGCGAGCAGGTGGCCGTGGCCGGCCATGTGCTGCGCTTCGACCGGCTGGAGGCAGTGCAAGGCGCCAACTACCGCGCGGCGCGCGCGCGGCTGAGCTGGCAGCGCAACGGCGAGGCGCTCGCACTGGCGCCCGAGAAGCGCATCTACGCACAGCGCGAGATGGCGATGACCGAAGCCGCCATCTCGCGCAGCCTGTGGTGCGACGTGTACGTGAGCCTGGGCGAGGCCGGCAGCGACGGCCGCTGGTCGCTGCGGCTGCAGGTCAAGCCGTTCATGACCTGGGTGTGGATCGGCGCGCTGGCGATGGCCGCGGGCGGCCTGTGGGGCGCGCTGGCCCGGCGCCGCCGCCAGCCCGTACCTGAAGCAGACACCGAGGTCGCAACCCGCCCCGCCCCCGCCACATCCCTCGCCCCCACGCTGTCCGCGCCATGAAGCTCCGCCTCCCCGCCCTATTCCCGCTGCTCGGCAGTGCCGCGCTCGTCGCGCTGCTGGCCCGCGGCGTGCTGCAGCACGACGCGCAGGCCGAAGCGCCGTCCCCGCTGATCGGCAGACCCGCGCCGGCGCCGATGCTCGACACGCTGGACGGCGCCGCCCGGCCGCTGCAGGGCGAGGTGTGGGTGCTCAACGTGTTCGCGTCGTGGTGCGGCCCGTGTGGCGCCGAGATGCCGGTGCTGGGCCAGCTCGCGCAGCAGGGCGGCGTGCGCATCGTGGGGCTGGACTACCGCGACACGCCCGAGCTGGGCCAGGCCTTCCTGAAGCGCCATGGCAACCCCTACGCCTTCACCTGGCGCGACCCCGAAGGCCGCGGCAGCCTAGCCTGGGGTATCACCGGTGTGCCCGAGACCTTCGTCATCGATCGCCAGGGCATTGTGCGGCTGCGCCACACGGGCCCAGTCACGGCCGACGACCTGAAGCAGCGCCTGCTGCCGCTGATCGAGAAGCTACAGCATGCGTGACGCCCTGCTGCTGCTCGCCGCGCTGCTGGCCGCGCTGCTGACGGTCGCCGCGCGGGGCGACGACGTGCTGGACCAGCGCGTCGAACGCCTGGCGCAGGAGCTGCGCTGCGTCGTCTGCCAGAGCCAGAGCGTGGCCGAGAGCAGTGCGCCTCTCGCGCTGGACATGAAGCGGCTGCTGCGCGAAGGCCTGGCAGCCGGCCGCAGCGAAGACGACCTGAAGCAGGAGCTGGTGCAGCGCTACGGCGAGCAGGTGCTCTACCGCCCGCCGGTTCACGCCGTCACGCTGCCGCTGTGGCTAGGCCCGCTGGCACTGCTGGCGCTGGGCGGCCTGCTGTACTGGCGGCAGTCGCGCGGGAGCCGGCCATGACGGGCTTCGTGCTCGCCGCCGTGGTGCTGACACTGGCGGCGCTGCTGCCGCTGGCGCCCGCGCTTGTCGCAGCCGGCCCGGCGCCGCGCGCCTGGCGCACTGCGGCCGTGCTGGCGCTGGCACTGCCGCTGGCCGCGGCCGGGCTGTACGCGCAGCTGGGCCACCCCGGCGCCATCGACGTGCCGGCCGCGCCGCCGCCGGACCCGATCCGGCAGATGGTGCAGCGCCTGGCCGACCGGCTGCAGCGCACGCCCGATGATGCCGAGGGCTGGGCGTTGCTGGCCCGCGCCTGCGAGCAGCTCGGCCGCCCGCAGGACGCGCTGCCCGCCTACGTGCAGCTGGAGCGTCTGCGTCCCGACGACCCGCAGCCGCTGAGCCAACACGCCGTGACGCTGGCGATGGTCAAGGGACAAACGCTGGACGGTGAGCCCGAGGCGCTGCTGAAGCGCGCGCTGCAGCTCGACCCGCGCCACGTGCCCACGCTGGCGCTGCTGGGCAGCGCCGCGTTCGAGCGCGGCGACACCGCGGCGGCGGTCGGCTACTGGCGGCGCGTGCTGGCCGAGGTGCCGCCGGACGGCGACGTGGCGGCGTCGGTGCGCGACAGCATCGCCAAGGTCCAGGCGCGCTGACGGGCGCCGCGTCAGCCGGCGCGCGGTGGCCGCATGCCGGCCATGTCCGGCATCGCCTGGCGCATAACGTCGGCAAACACGCGCAGCCGCGCCGGGTAGAGCCGCGCATAGGGATAGAGCAGGTACACCGGCAGCGGCGACGCCTCCCAGCCGGGCACGAGCTGGCACAGTCGGCCGCTGGCGAGGTCGTCGGCCACCAGCCAGGCCGACAGCAGCGCGGCGCCCACGCCGGCCCGCACGGCGCTGCGCGCGGCGTAGAGGCTGTCGGTGCGCAGCCGCGGCGTCAGTCGCACATGCTCGCGGCGTGTCGTTCCGGGCTGGTGCAGGTCTAGCTCGTCGCGGTAGAAGCGCGGCAGCGTCACCCAGGGCAGCGCCGCGAGGTCAGCCGGCGTGCGCGGCGGCTCGCCAGCACCCCACAACCCGGGCGGGGCCACCAGCACGCGCGGCACCTCGGCCAGCCGCACGGCCACGAGCGACGGGTCCTGCACATCGCCGACGCGGATCGCGCAATCGATGCCCTCGGCGATGAAGTTGGCCTCGCGGTCCTCCAGCAGCCAATCGACGCTGACCTCGGGATGCGCGGCCAGGAAGCGCGCCAGCGGCGCGACCAGCACCTCCTGCCCGAAGGCATGCGGCGCCAGCACGCGCAGGTGGCCGCGCGGCTGCTGCTGCGCGCCACGCAGGTCGGCCTCGACGGCGGCCCAGCTTTCCAGCAGCGCCTTGGCGTGGGCGTAGCAGCGCTCGCCGTCCTCGGTCAGCCGCATCGCATGTGTGGAGCGTTGCAGCAGCCGCAGGCCCAGCCGTTTCTCCAGCCATTGCAGCCGGCGGCTGACTGTCGGCTGCGTGCTGCCCAGCTGCGCGGCGGCGGCCGACAGGCTGCCGGCCTCAACGATGCGGACGAAGGTCTGCATCAGCTCCAGGCGGTCCAGCCCGGTGGATGTCGGCTCTTTCATGCGTACGATGTATAGCCCATGTTCATTCCAGCCGTCTACACCGTTTGGTTATGCGCCGCAAGAATCCCGGCATTCCCTCTTGCCGGAGTTTCCGCATGAACTCGCTTCCCCTGGCCCATGGCGCTTCCTCTGCCGCTCGACACGCCGCCCTGCCCCGCTCGCTCGTGCTGCTGCTGGCCACCGGCGCCGGTCTGGCCGTGGCGTCCATCTACTACAGCCAGCCGATGCTGGGCGTACTGTCCGGCGCGCTGGGCGCCAGCGCCCGCGACACCGGCTTCGTGCCCACGCTGACGCAGCTGGGCTATGCGCTGGGCATCCTGCTGCTGGCGCCGTTGGGCGACCGCTTCGACCGCCGCACGCTGATCCTGATGAAGGCCGTGCTGCTGGCGGCGGCCCTGCTGGCCAGCGGCCTGGCGCCGGGGCTGCCGGCGCTGCTGGCGGCCAGCCTGGTCGTGGGCCTCACGGCCACGCTGGCGCAGGACATCGTGCCAGCCGCTGCCACGCTGGCGCCTGAGGCCAGCCGCGGCAAGACGGTGGGCACGGTGATGACCGGGCTGCTGCTGGGCATCCTGCTGTCCCGCGTGGCCAGCGGCTTCATCGCGGAGCGCTGGGGCTGGCGCGTGGTGTACGAGCTGGCCGCGGGCAGCATCGTGCTGTTCGGCTTGGCCGCCTGGCGCGGCCTGCCGCGGCTGCCCGCGGCCAGCCGCATGCGCTACGCCCACCTGATGGGGTCGCTCGCGCAGCTGTGGCGCCAGCATGCCGAGCTTCGGCGCGCTGCGCTCGCGCAGGGCCTGCTGTCGCTGGGCTTCAGCGCGTTCTGGTCGACACTTGCGGTGATGCTGCACGGCCAGTACCAGATGGGCAGCGAGGCGGCCGGTGCCTTCGGCCTGGCCGGCGCCGCCGGTGCGCTCGCCGCGCCGCTGGCCGGCCGCCTGGCCGACCGGCGCGGCCCGGAGCTGGTGACGCGGCTGGGCGCGGGGCTCGCGATGGCGTCGTTCGCCGTCATGGGCCTGGGCGTGCTGCTGCCGGGCCAGGCGCAGATCGGCCTCATCGTCGCGGCGACGGTGGGCTTCGACTTCGGCATCCAGGCCACGCTGGTGGCGCACCAGACCGTCGTCTACAGCCTGGACCCCGCCGCGCGCAGCCGGCTGAATGCGCTGCTGTTCACCGGCATGTTCATCGGCATGTCGGCCGGTGCGGCACTGGGCAGCCTGGCGCTGGCGCGCTGGGGCTGGATGGGCGTTGTGGCGCTGGCCACTGCCGCCGCCGGCGCCTCGCTGGCCGTGCGGCTGAGCCGCCGGCACGGCGCCCGCTGAGGTTGCCGCGCCCCCAGCCCTCGCCCGGAGACTCCGCATGCCCGCCCTCGTCCAAGCCACGCCGCAGGCCCGGGCCCGCCGCCACTGGCGGGCCGCTGCAGCGGCACTGGCGCTGTTTGCCGCATCGCTAGCGGCCACGGCAGCCCCGGTGCGGCTGCACTTCGTCACCAAGCAGTTCCCGCCCTATGCCTTTGTCGGCGCCGATGGCGAGGCGGCCGGCCCGATGGCGGACCTGCTGCGCAGCGTCTGCGCCAGGGCGGGCTGGGCCTGCAGCGTCAGCGTGCTGCCGTGGCGCCGGGCCTACCAGGTGATCGAGGCCGGCGGCGCCGACGGCATCTTTCCGTTCGTCGACACGCCCGCACGGCATGCCCAGTACGCGATGAGCCCGGAGGTCGTCCGCGGTCGCTACGTGCTGCTGGCGCGCGCCTGCGCCCCCGGCTGCGACGCACCGGCCTGGCCGCCCACCGGCACGATCGCGGCCTTCGGTCCGTCTGAGGCGAGCCGCACGCTGACGGCGCTGCTGCAGACGCTGCCCGGCGCACAGCCCCATCTCGAACCGGACGCGGAGGTCGTCGTGCGCAAGCTGCTGGCCGGGCGCTACGGCGACGACGGCCTTGCGCTGGTCAACGAGGCGATGGCGAACTGGCAGCTGTCGAGCCGCGGCGGCCCGGGCGCCCAGGCGCTGAGGCCGGTCCGCGTCGTGCGCGAGTTCAGCTATGGCTATGCGCTGACGCGCAAGCGCGGCCACGAGGTGCTGGCGCAGCGCCTGGCCGACGAGCTGCAGGCGATGTGCCGCAGCGGCGAGACGGCGCGGCTTTTCAAGCCGTACGAGCTGGTGGCGGCCGACTGCCCGCCCGTCGAGGCCGGGCTCAAGCGCGCACCGCGCCATCATTTGTAAGCCCCGGCGACGGGTTGCGCATATCGACCCACGCTTTGCTTCCATGGCCGCCGGTGAAGCCGGCCTGGCCGGCTGCTAGGCTGTCGCGCCTCGCCGCCGCCCTGCCATGGACACGCCCGCCCCCCTCGCACGCCCCGCTGCCGTCGGCTTCGGTGAGGCGTTGCGCTTCTGGCTGAAGCTCGGCTTCATCAGCTTCGGCGGCCCGGCCGGGCAGATCGCCATCATGCACACCGAGCTCGTCGAACGCCGCCGCTGGATCAGCGAGCAGCGCTTCCTGCACGCGCTGAACTACTGCATGGTGCTGCCCGGCCCCGAGGCACAGCAACTGGCCGCCTACATCGGCTGGCTGATGCACCGAGGCTGGGGCGCCCTGGCGGCCGGCTGCCTGTTCGTGCTGCCGTCACTGTTCATCCTCATCGCGCTGTCCTGGGTCTACCTAGCCTTCGGCCAGCTCGCCGTCGTGGCGGGCGTGTTTTACGGCCTAAAACCGGCGGTGACGGCCATCGTCGTGCACGCGGCACATCGCATCGGCAAGCGCGCACTTAAGAACGCGTGGCAGTGGGGCATCGCCGCGGCGGCCTTCGTCGCGCTGTTCGCCTTCGGCGTGCCGTTCCCGCTCATCGTCATCGCGGCCGGCCTCGTCGGCCACGTCGGCGGGCGCATGGCGCCGCAGCATTTCGCGCCCGGCGGCGCGCATGGCGCGGCAGGCCAGGGCTACGGCCCTGCGCTGATCGACGACGACACGCCGCCGCCGCCGCACGCCCGTTTCACGCGCGGGCGGCTGGCGCGCGTGCTGGCCACGGGCATCGGACTATGGGCCGCCGGCATGGGCGGGCTGGTGCTGGCCTTCGGCTGGCACGGCGCGCTGGCGCAGATGGGCTGGTTCTTCACGAAGGCAGCGCTGCTGACCTTCGGCGGCGCCTATGCGGTGCTGCCCTATGTCTACCAGGGCGCCGTGGAGCAGCAGCACTGGCTGACCGGCGCGCAGATGATCGACGGCCTCGCTCTGGGAGAGACGACACCGGGACCGCTGATCATGGTCGTCGCCTTTGTCGGCTTCGTCGGCGGCTGGACGGCGCAGTTGTTCGGGCCGGATTCGTTGTTCGTCGCCGGCGCCACGGCGGCGGCTGTCGTCACGTTCTTCACCTTCCTGCCGTCATTCGTCTTCATCCTGGCCGGCGGGCCGGTCATCGAGAGCACGCATGGCAAGCTGCAGTTCACGGCGCCGCTGACGGCCATCACGGCGGCCGTGGTGGGCGTCATCCTGAACCTGGCGCTGTTTTTCGCCGGACATGTGTTGTGGCCGCACGGCTGGGCTGGCCGGTTCGATGCCGTGTCCGCCATGTTGGCCGTAGCGGCGAGCGTGGCGCTGTTCCGCTTCAGACTGGGCGTGCTGCCGCTGCTGGCGGGATGCGCGGCGCTCGGCGTGGCGCTGTCGTCGCTGGACCTGGGCGCGTGAACGGCGTGGCACGGCGCGACCTGCTGCTCGGCTTGCTGGCAGCGCCGCTGCCGTCGCTGGCCAGCGGGCAGGCGCTGGCCCGCCGCCTTGCCGCGTGTTACGCCGGCCAGCCGCCACTGGGCTATGTGACCGCGCTGATCTGGTCGGCCCGGCGGCGGCTGTCAGGCGGCGCGCTACCGCCTGACAGCCGGCAGGCGCTGCAGGGCCTGACCCCTGACATGCCGCCGACCGACTGGCCCGCCCGCGCCGGCTGGGCCGCGTTCGCCGAAGCCGCGCGCCACGACGGCGACGCGGTCGCGCGAGAACGCGCGCTGCTGGCGCTGCGCACGGCGCTCGTCGACACGGCCGACGGCCCGCGCGTGGCCGGCCTGCGACCGTGGACGGACGACCTGTTCATGCCCGCTCTGCTGTTCGACCGCGCGCTGCCGCTGTTGCCGCGCGATGAGCAACCACGCGCCGCCGAAGCGCTGGGCGCGTCCTTGGCGCAGCTGGCTGCACGACTGCAACGGCCCGGCGGACTCTTCGGTCATGCCGATGACGCGCCCGTCGCCTGGGGCCGCGGCAATGGCTTCGCCGCGCTGGGCCTGGCGGTAGCGCTGGCCGGCCCTCTGTCGGCCGTGTCACGCTGGGCCGCGCCGCTCCGAGAGCGGCTGCACCGGCTGCTGGAGGCGCTTCTGCCGCTGCAATGCGGCGACGGTCTGTGGCGCCAGGTGCTGGACGTGCCCGACATCCCCGGCGAACTCACCGTCACCGCGATGGCCCTGGCCACGCTCTCGACAGTGCGCGCGCAGGGCTGGCTGCCGGCCGCCCGCGTGGATGACGCGCTGGCCCGCGGCTGGGCCGCCGTGCTCGACCGCATCGATGCCGATGGCGGCTTCCGCGACGTGTGCGCCAGCACGCCGGCCGGCCCGACGCTGGCCTTCTACCGCGAACGCCCCATCGTCCAAGGCCGGGACGACCGCGCCGCGGCCATGGTGCTGCACGCGGCCCTTGCCGCCAGCGGGCCCTGACGCCCGCTGCGGCGCCGTGGCTCAGCCGCGAGACATGCGCCGCCGGGCCGCGCCGACGGCGGCCAGCGCCCGGCCGGCCAGCAGCAGCGAAGCAGCGAGCCGGGCTCGGGAAGCGCGCCGCTGGTGGGCACCTTGCCTCCGATGGTGATCACCGGGTCGAGGATGCCCTGACCCAGAAGAGAGGCGCCAGAATTCCAGATGTTGCCCGGCTGGTCGAATGGCGGTGGAGAAGTCGTAGTCGAACGTCACCGAGCTATTGGAAGCGAGCTACTGGCTGTACAGCATCCCGCCGTCGCTATCGAAAAAGTTGTGCACAAACGGATTGCCCATCGCATAGGAGTAGGGAACGCGTCCGCCGGTTGCTATAAAGGTGCCGACAGGCAATAGCGCTATGCCCGCGCGCATTCAATGGCATGCCATGGCCGGCGCGAACACCCTGGGGGCAGGGCAGAAAGTGTCAAGCGGGCCGACATCGGCCTCACAGTGCCTGCATGACAGGCCGGCGGCTGCCAGCACTAGTACCAGTACGCCGGATAGGCACGCCGGCACGCGCGGTGATACGGCACCGCCACGGCCACCATGACGAGCGCGCCGCACAGCGTCGGGAACAACACGAAGCTCCACTTGGGCGCCACGAGGAACACGATGACCGGGTTGGAGCCGGCCGGCGGGTGCATCGTGCGCGTGACCATCATCAGCGCGCAAGCCACGCCCGCGGCCAGTGCGAGCACCCACCACGCCGGGCCGGCCAGCGCCAGCGCCGCCAGCCCCACCGCCGTGCAGATGACGTGGCCCCCGACGACGCTGCGGGGCTGGGCGAAGTGGATGTCCGGGAAGGTGAACATGATGACCGCCGTCGAGCCGAAGCTGCCCAGCACAAGCAACACGCCCAGGTTGAACGAGCAGTAGGCCAGCACGCCGATGATGAGGGCCACGCCGACGCAGCCCAGCGCGCCGCGGCGCAGCGTGAAGCGCGGCGCGGCATCGCCCGGGCGCGGCAGCAGGCGCGGCGCCGCTGACGGCATGGGGAGCTCGACTGCCGGCGTCGCCAGGGCGGCGGGTACGGTATCGCTCATCGAAGGCCTGGAGAGGGGCAAAAGGAGAGCACCCGCGACGACTCTGCGGCCGACGCCCTCCAGCAGCCGTCAGGCCGCTGTCCCTGCGGCGCTGCTGCGCACCGCGCCGAGCTCGCCGGACTCGCGCGCCTTGCGGCCGTAGACGGCCTCGAACAGCGGCGTGGCCATCATCGTCGTGACGACCGCCATCAGCACGAGCATCGAGAACAGCGCCGGGCCGATGATGCCCTTCTGCAGGCCGATGTTGATGATGATGAGCTCCATCAGCCCGCGCGAGTTCATCAGCGCGCCGATGCCTAGCGCGGTCCGGTTGTCCTCGCCAGCCAGCCGGGCGGCTACATAGCAGGCGCCGAACTTGGCCAGCACCGAGGCTGCCAGCACGCCCAGCGCGATCAGCAGCAGCTCCATCGAATTGATCATGTCCAGCCGCGTGTTCAGGCCCGAGTAGGTGAAGAACATCGGCAGCAGCAGGATGACTGTGATGGGCTCCAGCTTCTTCTTCAGCTCGGCGGCGAACAAGCCGCGTGGCATGACGGCTCCGAGGATGAAGCCGCCGAAGATCGCGTGGATGCCGACGGCGTCCATGACGAAGGCCGACATGCAGAAGCAGATCAGCGTGATGGCCAGCACCGTGTGGCTCATGTGGCCGTCTCGCTCGACGATGCGGCCCAGCGGCGCCAGCAGCCGGCGGCCGAACAGCATGATGAACGCCGCCCACAGCACGCCGCCGCCAATAGCCAGCACCGCGACGCCCGGCCCGGCGCCGAACGCCGCCAGCACCAGCGCCAGCACGCACCAGGACACCGCGTCGTCAAACGCGCCGGCCGTCAGCGCCAGCGTGCCCAGCGACGTGTGCTGCAGGCCCTGCTCGTTGATGATGCGGGCCAACATCGGGAAGGCCGTCAGCGCGATGCACGCGCCCATGAACAGCGTCGCATTGGCCGTGGAGATGCCCTCGGCGAACAACCCCGGCACCGTCAGCAGCAGCGGCGTGATCAGGAAGGCGATGAAGAACGGCGCCGCGATGCCCGACACCGACACGCCGATGGCGCTGCGCGCCTTGGTCGCGAAGTGGTCCAGCCGCAGCGTCGTGCCGACGAGGAACATGTACAGGCCCACGCCCAACTGCGCGCCGGTGTAGAGCACGCTGCGCATTTCCTTCGGGAAAAGCGTGGCCTGCGCGTCCGGGAAGAACAGCCCCAGCAGCGACGGCCCGAGCACGACGCCCGCGATCATCTCGCCCACCACCTGTGGCTGCGCGAGGAACTTGCGCCCCAGCCAGCCCACCACGCGGCAGGCCAGCATGATGATGCCCAGCTGCAGGAAGAAGTGGATGCTGAAGTCGCCGGGCGCGTAGGTCTTGGCGACGGCGGGCGCGGCCGGGCCGTGCTTGGCCAGCACGTCGCCCAGTATGGCAATAAGGTCGAAGTCCATGGATGGGGCCTGTGGTGTTCTTGGCTTTCGCCGCTGCCGGGCCGACGGCGCGTGCAGCGACAACGTTGTCTCCGGCGGAATCGGCCTGGACCGAAACGCCGGAATGCACTGTGCCAGTCGGGCTTGCGCTGTCCATCGGGTCTCACAACATCGTGCCTACGTACCTACATCATGCTTGCAGAGGCGCAGGCACGTCGCTACATTGCCCGCCACGATGAAGCTCCTCACCAGCCGCGAGTTCAACCGCGATGTCAGCTTGGCCAAGCGCGCCGCGCAGGGGGAGCCGGTGCTGATCACCGACCGCGGCCAGCCGACGCATGTGCTGATGAGCATCGCCGAATACCGCCGCCTGACGGGCGAAGGCGAGAGCATCGTCGACGTGCTGGCCATGCCCGACGCACCGCCGCTGGACGCCGCCGACGCCACGGCCGACGGCGCCTGGGACCACCGGGAGCCGCTGCGGTGAGCGCGATGTTCCTGCTCGACACCGGCATCGTGCTGGAGCTGCGCAAGGCCAAGGCCGGGCAGTCCGACCCAGGTCTGGCCGCCTGGGCCGCCGGCCTGCCGCGGCAGAAGCTGTTCATCTCGGCATTGAACCTGCTGGAGATCGAAAACGCCGCCGCGCGCCTGGGCCGCAAGGACCGCGCCGCCGGCCTGGCCGTGCGCGAGTGGATCGACACCGCCGTCATGCCGGCCTTCGAGGGCCGCATCCTGCCGGTCGACGCCGCCGTCGTGCGCCGCCGCGCGCAGCTGCCCTATGCCAACACGCGCGACGGCCTGCTGGCCGCCACCGCGCTGGAGCACGGCCTGACCTTCGTCACACACCGCGTCTCCGCCTTCCGCGCCGGCCGCGTGAAGCTGCTCAACCCGTCGGGCTACGTGGCGCCTGCCACCGACGACGACGAAGACTGGAGCCAAGGCACGCAGGCCGGGCAGCAGTGGCTCAAGAACCTCTACGTCCGCGCATGAATCACAAACGTCGCATCCTCATCGTCGGCGGCGGCACCGCCGGCTGGCTGACGGCCGCCTACCTCGCCAAGGCGCTCCGGCTGGCCGAACGCAGCCACCTGGAGGTCACGGTGCTGGAGTCGCCCGACATCGGCATCGTGGGCGTGGGCGAAGGCACGTTTCCCACGATCCGCAGCACGCTGCAGTTCCTCGGCATCGACGAGGCGCGCTTCATCCGCGAGACGGCGGCCACGTTCAAGCAGGGCATCCGCTTCGTCGACTGGGCCGAGGCGCCCGCTGCAGGGCAGCACCGGCAGTTCTTCCACCCGTTCGAGGCGCCCTACTACGACGAGGACATCAACCTCGTGCCCTACTGGCTGCTGCAGGACGAGACCACGCGCGTGCCCTTCGCGCAGGCGATGACGCTGCAGCACCGTGTCGCCGAGGCGCAGCGCGCCCCCAAGCGCGCCGGTGGCCCCGCCTACGCCGCGCCGCTCAACTACGCCTACCACTTCGACGCCATCAAGCTCGCCCGGCTGCTGGCCGAGCGAGCGCGGGAGCTGGGCGTGCAGCACCTGGAAGGCACGGTCACGCAGGTCGCGCTCGACACCCGAGGCGCCATCGCCCACCTCGACACCGACCGCCATGGCCGCCTGGAGGCCGAGCTGTACGTGGACTGCACGGGCTTTCGTGCCCAGCTCCTCGGCGCACTGGGCAGCCCGTTCAAGTCAGCCCGCGGCCAGCTGTTCGCCGACCGGGCGCTCGCCTGCAAGCTGCCCGAGCCGCCGGGCCAGGACGCCAGCGCACCGATGGAAAGCTGCACCATCGCGACCGCCCACGAGGCCGGCTGGTTCTGGGACATCGGCCTGAACGGCGCGCGCGGCATCGGCTGCGTCTACGCCAGCGACTACCTGAGCGACGACCGCGCCGAGGCGCTGCTGCGCGCGCACTGCGGCCCGGGGCATAACGACTTGGCCGTACGCAGCATCCCGTTCACGCCCGGCTACCGCGAGCAGCAATGGGTGAAGAACTGCGTGGCAGTGGGCCTGTCCGCCGGCTTCCTAGAGCCGCTGGAATCCACCGGCCTCGTGCTCATCGAGGCGGCCGTCGGCATGATCGCCGAGATGCTGCCGCACAGCGGCCCGATGGAGGCGCCGGCCCGCCGCTTCAACGAGCTGATGGCCACGCGCTTCGACAACATCATCGGCTTCCTGAAGCTGCACTACGCGCTGAGCCGCCGCCCCGAGCCCTTCTGGCGCGACAACGCCAACCCCGCCACGTTGCCCGCCCGACTGTCCGACCTGCTGGAGCAATGGCGGCTGCGCCCGCCCGGCCGCTTCGACTTCGTGCTGGACACCGAGACCTTCGCGTTCTTCAACTACCAGTACATCCTCTACGGAATGGGCTACCGCACCGACCTCAGTGCAGCGCGCGAGGACTTCCCGCAGATGGCGGAGGCACAGAAGCTGTTCGCCAAGATCCAGCGGTTTGCGGACAAAGCCGTGGCGGATCTGCCGAGCCATCGGGGGTTGGTGCAGCAGATCAATGCGGGGCGGTGAGGCGCCAGATGCCAACTGCTCGTCACTTCGCCGACCTGTCGTCAGCCCATATGCGACCCGGGAATCGAGCAAGCCCGCCTGAAGCAACGCTGGTTGTCACCGAAGATGGCCACGACCTGCTTCAGGGGCAGCCCCTTGAGCTGGCAGGGCTGGCCGTTGCGTTGAGCGCCCTGAGGGCTGCGCAACCCGATGTAGACCTGCATGTGATGGGCAGCGAACGAGTGACGTACGCGCAGCTTGCCCCCGCGAAACGCCTTGTCCACCTCCACGGACTCGCAAGGATCGGCGTGATCGCTGGCGGAATTTCAGACACCGGCGAAGCGCCGTAGCGGCGGCAATCTCGGCTCACTGTTCATTCGCTTCTCGATCTGTTTCAGCGCGAGCCCTCGCTACCGCAGCTCAAACCGCCCCTTCACAAACCGCCACACCATCCCCGACGCGTCGGGCCCCTTGGCATCACCGAAGCGCTCGCGCGCCGCGCCGCCGCTCCACGCGTGACCCAGGCCGACCACTTCCACCCAGGTCGCCACCATCTCACCCGCGCGTTTGAACTGCGTGACCGTCATCGGGTAACGTCGGCCGCGGCGCTGCTGGACGGCCGACTGCGCCTGGGCGCCTGCCGCGTCGGCCCACAGTTGGGCGGCGGCCTCGGCGTTGCGGGCGGACACGACGCCATCGCCGTCGCCGTGGATGACGAGCAGCGGTGGCCATGGCGCGGCTTGGTCGTCCGCCGGCACTGGAACGCGCCGGCCGCGCATCGCGCCGAGCGCTGACGCCGTCGAGCTGGCCGCACCGGGCGGGACGCCGGAGTGCATGACGACGGCCTTGAAGCGCTCGGGGTGGGTCGTCGCAAGCAACGCCGCCATGCTGGCGCCGGCCGACAGGCCCGCCACAGCCGTGCGCTCGCGATCCGCCGCGTAGAGGATGGCCACCTGATCGATCGCGCTCAGGATCCAGGCCGCCTCGGCCTGCGCGCGGCCGGCGCGGGTGTCGAACCAGTTCCAACAGCCTTGCGCATTGGCCAGGCGCGGCTGCTCGGGGTAGAGCACGAGGAAGCGTTCGCGGGCAGCCAGCCGGTTCATGCGCGTGCTGGTGGCAAAGCCTTTCGCGTCCTGGTGGCATCCGTGAAGCATGACGAGCAGCGGCAGCTTCTCACCGAAGCGCGCACCGGCTGGCCGGAACATCCAGTAGGCACGCGGACCGGCCGGCGTCATCACCGAGCCCATCAGCCAGCTGCCATCGCCCGCCGGCGGGCGGCGCGCCTCACGCAGCGGCGCTGCCGCGCGCCGCAGCAAAATGGCCTGCCGGTTCAGCAGCGCGGCCCAGGAGGGCGGCTTCATGCGCCGGCGTCGTCGGCCTTGTCGAGCGTCTCGGGCTCCGGGTGCTCGCGCAGCAGCGCATTGAGCGTGTCGATCTGCACGACCCAGTCGCCATCGTCCTGGTGCCACTGCTCGCGAATGAAGGCACGCTGGCTGTCGTTCCAGAAAGGCGCCTCGGACAGGTTCAAGGTCTGAGGCAGCGGTCGGTGACGGCGCACGAACTGGCGGATCTCGTCGGGCGAGTCCGGCAGCCCCAGTTGCGCGAACAGGTCGGGCAGGTCATGGTGGGTGGTGGTGTCCATCAGCGCTCCTTTCGCGGCCCACGGTGGGGCAGGCAGACGCTGCAGACATTACGGCGCCCGAACGAGAGCCGTTGTCGGAGAGCGCCTCATCCGGGCGTCGCCCGGCGAACCGCGATGGACCGCGATGAGCAGCTTCGAGCGCGGCAGGCAACGCATGAGCAGCCACGGTTTTGTTCGTGGCCCAACGCACAAGGCCGGCCTACAGTGCCCCGGCTCATGCCCTCACGACCACGCCTCGCAACCCTCACCGCCGCCATGCTGCTCGCCGCGACAACCGGCGCCCCGACGGCACAGCCTGCCGCCACGGCCTTCCCGCCTGCGGCCGCGAGCTGCATCGGCTGCCACGTCGGCACAGTCACGGCAGCGCCGCGGCTGGAAGGCCTGCCGGCTGACTATCTCGTCAAGCAGCTGCGCGACCTGCGCGACGGCGACCGGCCGGTCGACGCCGCCCTCGGCGCCGCCCACACGCTGGACCGCCCCGTGGCGCAGCGCCTCGCGCAATGGCTCGCGGCGCAGCCGGCCGCGGGTTGGCCCGCGGCCGCCAGCCCGCTGGGCCAGCGGCTGTACGACCAGGGCGACCAGAGCCGGGGGCGCCCGGCCTGCCAGGTGTGTCACGGCAGCGCGGCGGGCGCCGCGCACGGGCTCAGCGCCCCGCCGCTGCAGGGCCAGCCGGCGGCCTACCTCGCACGCCAGCTGCATGCCTGGCGCGAAAAGCGCCGCACCAACAGCCCCGACGGGCTGATGAACGACGCGGCGCAAGGCCTGACGGACGCCGAGATCGACGCGCTGGCCCGGCACCTCGGTCGGCCGTGAAGGCCGTGGCGGGCGTCAGTTGCCCGGCCGGTCGGCCTGCACCTTGCCACTGATCTTGTAGGTCCGCACGTCATCGGTGATGGGCAGCATGCCGGCGTTCCACGCCTGCCAGTCGGCCCGCAGCTGCGCGAGGCGCCCCGGCTCTCGCTCCGCCAGGTTGGCGCGTTCGCGGGAGTCCTGGGCGAGGTTGAACAGGAACTCGTTGCCTGCCGTCTGGAAGTACTTCCAGTCGCCGTCACGCACGGCGCGCTGCGCGTTGGCCTTGTAGCGCCAGAACAGCTTGCGCGTGACGGCTGGCGCCTGGCCGAGGATCTGCGGCAGCAGGTTGGCGCCGTCGCTGGGGTAGGCCGGGTCCGGCGCGCCGCCGGCCGCGGCCAGCAGCGTGGGCAACCAGTCCATGCTGATGAGCACCTGATCGCTCACCTGGCCCGGCTTCACGCGTGCCGGCCAGCGCAGCAGCGTTGGCACGCGGATGCCGCCCTCCAGCAGCTCGGACTTCTGGCCGCTGAAAGGCCAGGTGTTGCTGAAGCGCTCGCCGCCGTTGTCGCTGGTGAAGACGACCAGGGTGTTCTGCGCCAGCCCCTGCGCCTCCAGCGTGGCCAGCACGCGGCCCACGGCGGCGTCCAGCGCGGCGACGATCTCGCCATAGGTTTTCAGGCTGCCGCCGTCGGTGTGGTTGAGGCTCCTCAGCCGGCGCGACACGGCTCCGTCGCCCGGACCTTCCCAGGGCCAGTGCGGCGCGGTGAAGTGCAGGCTCAGCAAAAAGGGCTGGGCAGCCGTCTGCCGACGCAGGAAGGCCTGGCCATGCTCGGCGATGAGGTCGGTGTAGTAGCCGGCCTTGTCCACACGCACCTCGCCTTCGAACAGGTCCGACGGCAACTGCTCGGCGACGCCGGCCTTGTGGGTGAAGTAGTCCACAGCGCCGCCGGTGTTGCCGAAGAACTCGTCATACCCACTCTTCAGCGGGCCGAACTTCGGCAGTGCGCCGAGGTGCCACTTGCCGAACAGCGCGGTGCGGTAGCCGCGGGCCTTCAGCAGCGATGGCAGCGTGGGGTGCTCGGGCGGCAGGCCGAGCTGGTCGCCGGCGCCGGCGATGGGCTCTTCCAGCCCGCCGCGCAGCCGGTATTGGTATCGCCCGGTGATGAGGCCGAACCGCGTGGCCGAGCACACTGCCGAGTTGGCATAGCCCTGCGTGAAGCGGATGCCTTGGGCGGCCAGCCCGTCCAGGTGGGGCGTGGCGAAGTCCCGCGCACCGTAGACGCCGAGGTCGGCCCAGCCCATGTCGTCGGCCAGGATGAAGAGGATGTTGGGCGGCGCGTCGGCCGCGCGGACAGCGGCCGGCAGCAGGGCAAGGGCACCCAGGCCCTGAAGCAGGCCGCGTCGGGAAGGAGAACTCATGGGATCGTTCTGTCGTGTTGGATTCGGGCGGTGCGCAGGGTCGAGACCCGGCGGGCCCACCTGTGGGGTCGCACCGCGTTCAGCGGGTCAGGACCGGACGAGTGACCGGCCTGCGCTCAAGAGAAGATCACCGGCAACGAGACCTGCACTTCGTCGGCGCCGCCGGCCGTGCACTTCATGCGTTTGACGGCCGCCTGCACGTACTTGTGATACTCCTTCGGGCCGGACGTCGGCGTGACCTCTACGACCTGGTTGCCGCGGATCTTGATCAGCGTCTGCACGGTGCCCTTGATGCCCACGCGCTCGATGGCTTCCTCCAGCGCCGAGGCCAGCACGGCCTCGTAGCCGGGGCAAGCCAGGCTGATCTCTCGCCTGACGATGGCCGGCGGTGGTGGCGGAGCCGGCACCGGGGCGGGCGCTGCCGCCACGACCACCGGCGGCTCCTTCGGCGGCGTGGCCTGCACGACCTGTATGGGCGGAGGCGGCGCGACGACAGGCACGACCTCGGGCGGCGGCACGTAGGCCGGCGGCGGAGCCACCTTCTGTACCGGCTCGATCTTGACGACCTTGGGCGGAGGCGGCGGCGGGGGCGGCGGCGGCAGGACTTCCGGCAGCAGCGCCATCTCGATGGGCTTCTTCAGCGCCTCGACGGCCTTGCCCGCCAGGCCCGTGCTCAGGCCCCAACCCAGCACGAGGTGCAGGCCCACGACGACGGCGATGCCGGTGCCGCGGTTGGTGTTGGCGGGCGGCTGCAGCTGCGAGCGCAGTGGGCCGGCCGTGGCCAGCGCCGGCGGTGCTTCCAGCCGGCGTGGCGCGGGGCGGGCGTCGTCCAGCGTAACGCCGCCGGGCAAGAGAACTGCACTCATGGAATCTCTCCTACTTCGAGTCGTCCAGGAACTGCTCGCTGCCCGTGACGCCGAGCTTGCCGAGGCCGGCCTGGTGCGCGGCCGTCATGACGGCGGCGAAGCGGTCGTACTTGGCGCCAGGCTGCGGCCGCACATGCACTTCCGGCTGAACGGCCTGCTGCCCGGCGGCGGTCATGCGCTGGCGAAGCGCGGCGTCGTCAGGCACGGCCTCGCCGTTCCACAGCACCACGTCGCCAGGCGCAATGTCGATGCGTACGACCTCGGGCGGCACCGGCGGCGGTGCGCTGGGCGGCGCGATCGGCAGGTTGAGCTTGACGCTGTGCAGCTGGACCGGGATGGTGATGATGAGCATCACCAGCAGCACCAGCATCACGTCGATCAGCGGGGTGGTGTTGATGTCGGGCACGGGCAGCGCCGAAGTGATCTGGCGACGCGCGCGGGCGGCCTTTTTCAGCGGCGACATGCTCACAGCGACCTCGCTGGCGGTTCGGTAATGAAACCCACCTTGGCGATCCCCGCGCGCTGGGCGGCCAGCAGCACACGACCCACCGGCGCGTAGTCGCTGCCCGCATCACCGCGCACGTGCACCTCGGGCTGGGGTTGCTGCAGCGCGATGCCCTTGAGCCGCTCGAACAGCGCGTCCTTGTTTGCGATTGGTGCGTCGAACCAGTACAGCTTGCCTTCGCGCGAGACGGTGATCACCACGTCCTTCGGCTCGCTCTCCCGCACCTCGTTGCGCTGCTTGGGCAGTTCCACGGGTACCGAGAAGTTCACGACCGGGATCGTGATCAGGAAGATGATCAGCAGCACCAACATGACGTCGACAAGGGGCGTCGTGTTGATGGCCGAGACGGCCTCGTCCGGCCCTTGGGCGATCTGGATGGCCATGGCGGCAGCCTCAGGCCAGTGCGGGCGTCAGGCCGGGGGCGGCCGGTTGCGGGGCGGCTTTGTCCGCCACGGCCGCATCACCATGGCCTGAGCCCAGCAGCACCGAGTGCAGCTCGCCGGAGAAGTCGCGTACGTCGTCCAACACGATGGCATTGCGGCGCAGCAGCGCGTTGTAGCCCAGCACGGCCGGCACGGCGACGGCCAGGCCGATGGCGGTCATGATCAGCGCCTCGCCCACCGGCCCGGCCACCTTGTCGATGGAGGCCTGGCCGGCGATGCCGATGTTGGTGAGCGCGTGATAGATGCCCCACACCGTGCCCAGCAGCCCCACGAAAGGCGACGTGGAGCCGACGGTGGCCAGCAGGCTCAGCCCGGTGGAGAGCTGGCGCTGCACGCGCTCGGTGGCGCGGTGCAGCGACAGGTCCACCCAGTCGGCGAAGTCCACCTTGGCGCGCAGGCCCTGATGGCGCTCGGTAGCCTCTAGGCTCGCCTCGGCGATGTAGCGGTAGGGGCTGTTCTTGGCGAGCTTATCGGCGCCAGCCTTGACGGTGCCGGCGCTCCAGAAATCCTTCTGCGCGGCACGCGACTGGGCGCCAAGCCGCGCCTGCTGCAGCAGCTTGGTGATGATGACGTACCAGCTGCCCGCACTCATCGCCACCAGCGTGAACAGCACGCCCTTGGTGATGGCATCGCTCTGCGTCCACAGCGACGCGAGACCGTAGGGATTGTCGGTGGGCTGGGCCTGCGCGGCCGCCGTGACCAGCAGCAGGGCTGCCGGCGCGAGGGCGCGGCGCATGAAGGTGGAGGCGGTGAGTTTCATGGCGTGAGGAATGGAGGGAGAGCGTCGGTCAACGCAGTGTCCGCAGCGGTCGCGCGGCCGGGAACGAAACTTTTCGCGTTAGCTCATGCAGCCGCATGCAGCCGTGGCGGCACCGGTTGCTCGTCGATCAGCGGGGCCGGCAAGGTGCGCGCCGGTGGCAGCAGTCCCAGGCGCTTCAGGTGAGTGCGCAGCACGTTGCGGGTGATGCCCAGCAGCGCCGCGGTGTGCACCTGGTTGTGGTGGCAGTGCCGGTAGGCGGCGCGGATCAACGCAGACTCGACGCGGGCATGCAGCGCCTGCGGCGCCTCGTCGAACAGCCGCTCGAAGACGCGCTCCAGCATCTCCTCGTCGCCGCCGTCCGCGTGCGCCGCCACAGGCACGGGCTGGGCGGACGACGGGCGGGCGATGGCGTGCAGCTGCAGGTCCTCGCGCGTGATGCAGGCGTCGCGGCAGATGATCAGCGCGTAGTGGATGACGTTCTCCAGCTCGCGGATGTTGCCGGGCCAGGCGTACGCCAGCAGCGCATCGCGTGCCTCGGGGCTGATGCGCACGTCGCTCAGGCCCAGGCGCCGGCTGTAGACGCCGATGAAATGCTCGGCAAGCGCGAGGATGTCGCCGGGCCGCTGGGCTAGGTTGCTGAGCTGCAGCGTCGCCACGCTCAGTCGGTAGTACAGGTCTGCACGGAAGTGGCCCGCCGCGACGGCCTGCTCCAGCCGCACGTTGGTGGCGGCCACCAGCCGCACGCGCACGTCGATGGGCTTGCGCGAGCCGATGCGCACCACCTGGCGTTCCTGCAGCACGCGCAGCAGCTTGACCTGCACGGACAGCGGCAGGTCGCCGATCTCGTCGAGGAACAGCGTGCCCTCGGCCGCGGCCTCAAACCAGCCGGCGCGGGCGCTCGTCGCGCCGGTGTAGGCGCCGGCCTCGTGCCCGAAGAGCTCCGCCTCCACGAGCTGCTCGGTGAACGCGCCGCAGTTGACAGCCAGGAAGGGACCGCGCCGGCCGCTGCAATGGTGGATGTGGCGGGCGATCAGCTCCTTGCCGGTGCCCGTCTCGCCGATGATGAGCACGGTGGCATCGCTCGCTGCCACGCGCTCCGCCTGCGCCAACAAAGCACGCGAGGCCGGGTCGTCGAACACCAGCGCCTTGGCCCGGATCGACAAGACCTGATGCTGGGAATCGGGGAAGGTGAGCAGGCGGGTCATTGCCCGGGACTCTAGGCAGCGCCGCCCGCAGCGTGAACGCCGCTTTGCGCAGATGCTTATTCGCGTGCTGCCACGCAACACGCCGGAGTGCCCGCTCCGCCGCAGGTGCTCAGCCGGTATGCGACTGCATGTCCGCCTGCGTGACGACGCTGCCCGGCGGCACGCTACGCGTGAGCCACACGTTGCCGCCGATGACCGAGCCGCGGCCCAGCGTGATGCGCCCCAGCACGGTGGCGCCGGCGTAGATGACGACCTCGTCCTCCACGACCGGGTGGCGCGGCTGGCCCTTCAGCGGATGGCCGTCGCCGTCGGTGGGGAAACTCTTGGCGCCCAGCGTGACGTTCTGGTAGATGCGCACGCACTCGCCCAGCACGGCCGTCTCGCCAATGACAACGCCGGTGCCGTGGTCGATGAAGCAGCCCGCGCCGATGGTGGCGCCGGGGTGGATGTCGATGCCGGTGTCGGCATGCGCCAGCTCGGCCACGACGCGGGCGATGAGCGGCAGGCCCAGACGGTAGAGCTCGTGGGCGAGGCGGTGGCTGATCAGCGCGCGCACGCCGGGGTAGCACAGCAGCACCTCGTCGACGCTGCGCGCGGCCGGGTCGCCCTGGTAGGCGGCCAGCACGTCGCTGTCGAGCAGCTCGCGCACGCGCGGCAGCATGTGCAGGAAGCGGCTGGCCAGCGCTTCGGCGACGCCGGGCGCGGGTTCGGCATCGCCGCGCTGACGCGCGTCGTGGCGCAGCTCGTGCGCGATCTGCTCGCGCAGCGTGACCATCGCCGCGCCGAGCGTGTGGCCGACGTAGAAATCCTCGTCCTCGGGCCTCAGTGTCGGCGGGCCCAGCCGCATGGGGAATAGCGCGCCGGACAGGCTCTGCACCATCGCGGCGAGCAGCTCGCGCGACGGCAGGTCGCGGCCGTCGCCGCCGCGGCGGTGCGTCTCGCGCCAGCGCGCGCGCACGGCGCGTAGCGCATCGACGACGTTGGGCAGTTCATCGCCCGGTGCGGGTGCGGGCGTGGGGGCAGGAGCGGGAGGCTGGGACATGGCGGCGGGTGCTTAGGGGCCAGGCGGCGCGATGACCGCAATATGCACGAGTTCGCAACTTCAGCCTGTGCACCGCTGGCGAGTGGCGATATCCGCGGCCAGCGGACCGGACTGCAGCTTCATCAGGCAGCCCACGCACAGCGCCGAAAACACCGCGCCGGCGAGCAGCGTGAAGCGGTAGTCATGCCCCGACAGGTCCAGCACCGGGCCTTGAAGGCTGCTTAGGAAGATGGCGCCGAAGACGACCATGAGGTCCTTCGTCGAGTTGAACTGGACGAAGCTGGCGCGCGGGAACAACGCCATCGGCATCGATGAGGCCGCGGTGAACCAGGCGCCCGAGATGACCACATGTGCGAAGTAGAAGACCTGGAAGCTGGCGGCGTCGTGCACGCCGGCAAAGCCGGCCGCGGCGACGACGCAGTAGGCAGCCATCAGCACCGTGGACACGCGCAGCGCGCCGAAGCGGTCGGCTAACCAGCCGATGGCAAAGGCCGAGCCGATGGAGACGGCATAGCCGGCGGCCGTCAGCGTGCCGAGCGTGGCCTTGTCCAACCCGCTGGCGTGCGCATAGTGCAGGTAGAAGGTGTTGAAGGGACTGAAGGTGACGCTGGCGAGCACAAAGGCGGCGACGGCCCAGCCGTAAGGCCGGTAGCGGAAGCAGCCCAGCACATGCTCGAAGGGCAGCCGCAGGCCGCGCGGCGCCGGCTCGAGGGGCGCCGCTGCGGGCAACGGCGATTCGCGCACCGTGAGCGCCATCGCGAGGAGGGGCAGGCAGAAGCACAGACCAACGCCGATGAGCACCTCGCGCAGGTGGTGGTCGGTCAGCGAGAAGATCCAGTGCTGGTAGGTGATGCCCGCGAGCAGCCCGACAATGCGGAACGCGGCGAAGACGCGCCCCAGCCACTGCGACGGCACGAGATCGTTGACCAGCCCGTTGAAGAGCGACAGGGCGCTGACGGCCGCGCACTCGAACGCAACCCAGCACAGGCAAAACAGCCACAGCGTGCCGTGATGCACGCCGGGCGACGCTGGACCGAGCGCGGCGTGAAGCGCGCGGGCGGCGTCCGGCGACGCGGCCAGCCCCAGCATGGCCAGACCGCCGACCGGCGCGGCCACCAGCAGGAACGGCTTGCGGCGGCCCAACCGGCTGCGGCAACGGTCGGAGTGGTAGCCGAGCAGCGGCACGAGCAGCATGCTGAAGGCCGCGGGCACGGTGGACAGCAGCAGCGAGATCGTGGTGTCGGACGCCGCGTGCCGGCGCAGCAGCTCCAGCGCGCTGGGCAGCGCCGCGCGTTCGCGCATGGACACGCCCAGGTCGCCCACCAGCAGGCACAGCAGCAGCACGCCCATGCCGGTCAGGCCGAGCGGCACGCGCCAGGAGGCGCTAGCAGCCCGCGTGTGATCCATGCTCAGCGGCGCGCTGGCGCGGGGCCGGTCGATTCGCGGACGATGAGTTCGAGCGGCAGCGCGATGCGCCGCGGTTCGACGCCGCGTCCCTCGATGAGGGCGACGAGCTCGCCTACCGCGCTGGCGCTGAGCTTGGCCAGCGGCTGGCGCAGCGTGGTCAGCGGCGGGTGGATGTGGCTGGAGGTCGCGATGTCGTCGAAGCCGATGACGGAGATGTCGGCGGGCACGCGCAGGCCGCGGCTGTGGATGGCGTCGATGGCGCCAAAGGCCATCTCGTCGTTGGCGGCAAAGATGGCGGTGGGCGGGTCGAGCAGGTCCAGCAGCTGCTGCGTCGCGGCATGGCCGCCGGTCTGCACGAAGCGGCCTGGCACGATGAGCGCCGGGTCGACGGCGATGCCGGCCGCGTTCAGCGCGTCGACATAGGCCGCCTGCCGCTCGCCGCTCTGGCCGGTGTAGGGCGAGCCGGCGATGAAGGCGATGCGCCGGTGCCCCAGCGACAGCAGATGCTCCACGGCCAGCCGCGCGCCGTTGCGGTTCTCCACGACGACGACGGGCAAGGCCATCGGCCGGGCGTCGAAGTTGACGAAGACACAGGGCAGTTGGCGGCGCTCCAGCTCGGCGAGGTAGCCGTCCTCCACGTTGGGCATGGGCAGGATGAGGCCGGCGCACAGGTTGGCGAGCATGTCGCGCGTGCCGGCGCGGTCGACGCCATCGAAGCGCTCGGCGCTGAACAGCAGGATGTCGTAGCCGCGCGCACGCGCCTCGTGGCTGATCTCCTTCGTGATCTCGTGCAGCACGAGGGACCCGAAGTTGTTGACGAAGATGCCGATGAGCCGGCTCTTCTCGCCGCGCATGCGGCGGGCCACCATGTCGGGCGCGTAGTTCAGCTTGGCGGCGGCCTCCATGATGCGGGCCCTGGCCTCTTCCGACACATAGCCCTCGCCGCGGATGGCGCGCGACGCGGTGATGGGCGCGACGCCCGCCAACTTGGCGACTTCGCTGAGCCGGCTGGGTTTGCGCATGGGTTTCGTGAGGCGGTCGGCTGGATTGTGGCAACGATACCACAATTGCCAACCAATCCGCCGCACCCGCCGGCGTCAAATAGGGTTTGTGCGGAGCCGATTGAAATGCACTTTTCCTTTCGCATCGATATGATAACGTGACCATATTCAAGGCGGCCGCGCTCTGCAAAGTGGCACCCGCCGTCCTTCAGCGCAGCCCGCGCAGCCCGACGATGACGACTCTGAAGAAGCACGTGACTTCCCTGCTGTGTGCGCTGGGGCTGGCCCTGGCGGGGTGCGCGGAAGCGCCACGCCGGCCGGAGCCCGCGCCGCAACGTGCCGATGTGCTGGCGACGATCGAGCGGGTGAACGACTACTGGCAGCGCCGCACACCGCCCGAGGAAACCGCGTTCTGGAACGTGGCCGCCTATCACACGGGCAACATCGAGGCCTATCGCGTGACGGGCTTGGAACGCTACCGCCGCTATTCCGAGGCCTGGGCCGAGCACAACCACTGGATGGGCGCGCGGTCAGCCGACAGGACCAGCTGGAAGTACGTTTACGGCGAGACCGACGACCACGTGCTGTTCGGCGACTGGCAGGTGTGCTTCCAGGTCTACGCCGACCTCTATCAACTCGACCCGGACCCGCGCAAGATCGCGCGGGCCCGCGAGGTGATGGAATATCAGATGAGCACACCCCAGAAGGATTACTGGTGGTGGGTGGACGGTTTATATATGGCAATGCCGGTCATGACCCGGCTCTACAAAATCACCGGTGACCGGCAGTATCTGGACAAGCTCCACGAGTATTTCTCTTACGCCGACGCCATCATGTACGACCCGGTGGAAAACCTCTATTACCGGGACGCCCGCTACGTCTACCCGCAGCACAAGAGCGTCAACGGCAAGAAGGATTTCTGGGCGCGCGGCGACGGCTGGGCGTTCGCCGCACTGGCCCGAGTGCTGTCCGACCTACCGCCGGACGACCCGCACCGCGGCGTCTACTTGGCCCGCTTCCAGGCCATGGCCGCGGCGCTGCTGCCGCTGCAGCAGGCCGATGGCTACTGGACGCGCAGCCTGATCGACGCCGCCCATGCGCCAGGCCCCGAGACCAGCGGCACAGCCTTCTTCACCTACGGCCTGCTGTGGGGCGTGAACCAGGGCCTGCTGCCGCGCGAGCGCTACCTGCCGGCCGCCCAGCGGGGCTGGCATTACCTGACGACCATCGCGCTGCAGCCGGACGGCAAGCTGGGCTATGTGCAACCCATCGGCGACCGGGCCATCCCCGGTCAGGTGGTGGACCAGAACTCCACATCCCATTTCGGCGTCGGCGCCTTCCTGCTGGCCGGTGCCGAAATGGCTCGCCTGCTCGACAAGTAACCGCGAGGCATCTATGGAACGCCGCCATTTCATGAGCGCCGCCGCGCTCGCGCCCACGCTGTCCACGCTGGCGGGGAGTACCGCCGCAGCCACGGCCGCGCCGGGCCGGCCCGGCCAGGAGCGCGCCCACCAGCTGAGGCTGCTGAAGCAAATGGCCGAGCCGGTGCTCGGGCTGATGTCGCGCGGCGAGCTGAAGCAGAAGTTCGCACTGGAGCTGAGTCCGACCTGGGACGGCCGCGATAGGGGCGTGGCCTACCTGGAGTGCTTCGGCCGGCTGATCTCGGGCATCGCCCCGTGGCTTGCGTTGCCGGACGATGACACGAACGAAGGCCGGCTGCGGCAGCGGCTGCGGCAGGAGGCGCTGCAGAGCTATGTCCACGCGGTGGACCCTCGCAGCCCCGACTACCTGACCTGGAAGGGCCACGGCCAGGCGCTGGTGGACTCGGCCTACTTCACGAACGCGCTGATGCGCGCACCCGCCGCGCTGTGGGAGCCACTGGACGCGACGACGAAGGCGCGCATCGTGGCCGAGATCAAGGGGCTGCGGCGCATCGAGGTGCCTTACATCAACTGGCTGCTGTTCGCCGCGATGAACGAGGCCTGGCTGCTGTCCATCGGCGAGGAGCACGACCCGATGCGCATGAATGGCGCCATCCGCAAGATCAACGAGTGGTACGTCGGTGACGGCTGGATCAGGGACGGGCAGGACTTCCACTTCGACTACTACGGCTCCTACGTCATGCACCCGATGCTGCTGGAGATCCTGGAGGTGCTGGCCGCGCGCAAGGCGCCTTTCTGGAACGCCAAGCCGGAGGAACTGCTCGCCCAGGCCCGCAGGCGCGCGCAGCGCTACGCCGAGCACCTGGAGCGCCTGATCGGCCCCGAGGGCAGCTACCCGCCCGTGGGCCGCTCGCTGACCTACCGCACGGCCGTCTTCCAGCCGTTGGCGCTGCTGGCCTGGCGCAAGCAGCTGCCGGCCTCGCTGCCTGAGGGCCAGGTGCGTGCCGCGCTGCACGCGGTGCACACCGCCATCTGGGACGGCCCGAGCAACTTCACGAAGGGCGGCTTCCTGACCATCGGCTTCCGCGGGCCTCAGCCCGCGCTGGGCGACTGGTACTCCAACAACGGCAGCATGTACATCGCCGCCGCCGGGCTGCTGGCGCTGGGCCTGCCCGCCAGCGACAGCTACTGGACCGCGCCGGCGCAGGACTGGACGCAGAAGAAAGCCTTCGGCGGCGCACCCTTCCCGAAGGACTACCCGGTGGCGTACTGATGAAGCACATCCTTTCTGCCCTGGTCCTGGCGCTGGCGGCGTTGCAGGCCGGCGCCGCCGAGCGCCTGGTCGTCACCGTCACGCACGAGCTGGACGCGGCGCGGCCAGCCGAAACCATCACCGTGCCCTGGGCCGAGGTGAACCGGGTGTTGCCCGGCGCGTTGCTGCAGAAGATCGCCGTGCGCGACGCGGCCGGCCACCTGCTGCCCTACCAGGTCACCAACGTCGCACCGCAAGCGAAGGACCCGAAGGGCGAAGGCATCGCCTACGGCGAGCTGATCTTCCAGCACGACTTCGCCGCCGGCGAGCGGCAGGCGCGCTTCACTGTGGAGAAGACGACCTCGGTCTCGCCGCCTTTCCCTACGCAGGCCTTCGCGCGCTATGTGCCCGAGCGGCTGGACGACTTCGCATGGGAGAACGACCGGATCGCCCACCGCACCTACGGCGCCGCGCTCGCCGCGCCGGCGCCGCCCGGCAGCGGCAAGGAAGTGCTGGAGACCAGCGGCATGGACATCTGGTTCAAGCGCCCGTCCTACCTCGTCGTGGACCGTTGGTACAACAAGGGGCACGACCACTATCACAAGGACGAAGGGGAAGGCCTGGACATGTACGCCGTGGGCCGCACGCGTGGCGCAGGCGGCACGGGAATCTGGACCGGCAACCGCCTGGCCGTCAGCCGCAACTACGAGAGCTGGCGCGTCATCACGAACGGCCCGATCCGCGCAGTGTTCGAGCTGACCTACGCGCCATGGGACGCCGATGGCGTGCAGGTTAGCGAGGTCAAGCGCTTCACCGTTGACGCGGGGCACTGGTTCGACCGCGTGGAGAGCACCTTCACGACCGCCACGCCGCAGACGCTGACCGTGGCGCTGGGCCTCAACAAGAAGCCGGCCTACCCGGCGCAGGACCCGACAGTCACACCCTACCGCGCGCCAGACACGTTGATGCAGTGGGTGCATCAGCGCAGCGCGGGCGACTTCGGCACCGCCATCATCCTGCCGGGCGCCGACGGCTACGCCGAGGATGTGGACAACGAACTGATCCTGGCGAAGGCGCGCAGCGGCCAACCGTTGCGCTACTACCTCGGGGCGGGCGTCAGCTGGTTCGCCGAGTTCCCGGACGCGAAGGCCTGGCAGGCCCACGTGGCCGCCTACCGGCAGCGGCTGGCCTCACCCGTCAGCATCCGGGTGGGCGCGGAATAGCAATGGCGCAGTTTTCGCAGCGTGGATAAATGCGCGAGTTGAATCACGAAATTTCATATCTCGCCGCTTTTTATGGATACCCACTCCACAACGGCCAGCGTTAGCCTGCAGGGCGCTGCACATACCGACCCTTGAGCCTAGGGGACGACTGTTGCGCCATCTGGGTAAACCCGCAATCCAGCCCATTAGGACAACGTTACCATGAGCCGTCAGCATCACCGCCGTGACCGCGCTCCACCGAACCGATGGGCCGACGTGGCGGTCGCGATACGCCAATAGAGCATCGCGCTTTCCAGTGAAGCGTCGGTCGGCTTGCGCCACCGGCCAGAACCTATCCCGCACGGCCTCTTCTGTCGCCGTATGGTCACGTTAACATAATCAGAAACGTTTCCCTGGATATTGTTTGCCTCGCACGGGGCATGCATCCGGAAGAAATGATGACAACTACATGCCGGCGCGCACGTCGACGCTCGGCAATCGGCCCACCAGGCCACTGGAGTAGAGACAATGAAACAGCAACTGATCCTCTCGGCACTGTCTGTCGCACTGGCTGCCGCCTATGGTCAGGCGGCAGCGCAGGCCGCCCAGGCGCCAGAAGATGCCGCCAAGCCCGGCAGCGAGAAGCTCGAATCGGTGATCGTCACCGGCTTCCGCGCCAGCCTGGAGAAATCCATGGTGCTGAAGCAGCAGGCCATCGGCGTGCGCGACTCCATCGTGGCCGAGGACATCGGCAAGTTCCCCGAGTCCAACGTGGCCGAGTCGCTGCAGCGCGTGCCCGGCGTCATCCTGAACCGCGACGAAAGCTCCGGTGAAGGCCAGCGCATCTCCATCCGCGGCCTGCCGCCCGAATACACCGTCACCACGCTGAACGGGGCGCTCGTCAACGCCACGTCCACCGGCAACATCGGCTCCGCAGCGCGCGGCTTCAATTACGACGTCTTCGCGTCCGAACTCTTCGGTCGCGTGGACTTCTACAAGTCGCCGCTGGCCGAACTGAACGAAGGCGGCATGGGCGGCGTGGTGGACTTGCTGACGCCGCGCCCCTTCGACAACCCCAAGCGCACGGTGCGCTACGGCGTCACCGCGTCGTACAACACGACGTCCCGCAAGACCGACCCGACGGGCTTCGTCATGGCGTCCAACACCTGGGGCGACTGGGGTGCGTTGCTGGGCCTGTCGCACGCGGAAAGCGTCAACAACCGGTCCGGCTTCGAGGCCACCGGCGGCTACAACAGTTCCGCGCGCGCCAGCCAGAGCCCCGTGAAGGGCAACTTCGCCTTCGCGCTCGACTACGACAGCCCGCGCGCCAACCTCGGCAGCTACACCCGCGATCAGGTGGACAACGCGCTGCTGCCGCGCATCTACCGCTTCTACGGGTCGGCCAACGACCGCACGCGCGACGGCCTTGTCGGCTCGATCCAATACAAGACGCCGACGCTGAACTTCAGCCTCGACACGTTGTACTCGCGGCTGAAGAACTCGCGCGACGAGATCTATTTCGGCCTGCTGATTCGAAACAGCCGCACGACCGACCGCACCAAGCCCGCCGGGCAGAGCGGCAATAACGGCTTCATCCCGCTGGACGTCAAGATCGACCCGGCGTCCAACCTGCTGACCGGCACCTTCGGCAACACGTCCTACAGCAGCGGCGTGACGTACAGCGACGACGAGACGAAGTTCGGCTACGTCGCCGCCAACGGACGCTGGTCGGTCAGCGACAAGCTCGTACTCAGCGGCCAGCTGAGTACCAACAACAGCAAGGCGCTGAGCTACCAGGACACGCTGTCGGGCCAGATCTTCGGTGTCGACTCCACCATCGACTACGGCGGCGACCACGTCTACCCATCGTTGTCGTCGCCGGTCAGCTACACCGACCCGAACAACTTCCAGGGCTTCGGCATCGGCACCGGCTGGACGCGCGAGACCGACAAGAGCAACCAGGGCCGCGTCGTGGCCGACTGGGACTACGCGCTCGGTGGCGACTGGACCGGCCACCTGAAGGCGGGCCTCGCCTACGCCGAGACGTCCAAGGAGATCAACAAGCGCAACGGCACGTCTGCCGCCACCGCCAGGCTCAACACGCTCGGCACCGCGGGACTGCGTTCCGGCATGGCGACGACGCTACCGATCGGCAACCTCGACATGGGCGCCGGCTGGCCCCACGCGTGGGGCACGTTCACACGCGACTACACCTATTCGACCTTCGACCCGCTGACCTTCAACTCGGCGTCGACGTTCACACCAGCGCAGAGCTTCAAGGCACAGGAGAACGTATCGACGGCTTTCGTGCAGTCCGACTTCCGCGGCGAGGTGCTGGGCCGGGAGCTGCGCCTGAACGCCGGCCTGCGCTTTGCGCGTACCGAGACCCGCATCGACAACTACAAGCAGCAGGGCACCACGCTGACCTACGCGCCCAACCAGGAGAAGGGTTCGTACAGCAACGTGCTGCCCGCGCTCAGCTCGGCGCTGGACCTGACCGACACGCTGACCTGGCGCGCCTCATGGGGCAAGACGCTGAGCCGGCAGTCGCTGTCCATCATCGCAGCGCAGACGGTCATCCCGAACCCATTCGACAACACCGCCACCGCCGGCAATCCGGGCCTGCGTCCGCAGAAGTCCAAGAACCTCGACACCAGCCTGGAGTGGTACTTCGCCAAGGGCAGCATGCTGTCGGCCGCGTTGTTCAGGAAGGAACTTACCGACGCGACGACCAGCAACAGCGTGCAGACCACCTTCGGCGCGCTGGGCCTGCCCGACACAGCCCTCGGCGCGATCTTCCAGGACGCCAACGGCAAGGTGGACCCCAACCTGCCGATGACGCTGAAGACCTACACGAACGCCGGCAAGCAGACGCTGAAGGGCTTCGAGCTGGCCTACCAACAGGCTTTCACCTTCCTGCCGGACCCGTTCAAGGGCCTGGGCGCTCTGGCCAGCTACACGCATATCAACCCGTTCAACAGCCAGGTGTGGACGACCAACGCCGGCCAGGTCATCGACGTGAACTCGGTGCCCAAGTACGCCTACAGTGCGACGCTCTACTACGAGAACGGCCCGTTCGCATTCCGCACCTCGTACAACTACAAAGGCCGCTCGCTGCACGGCGACAACCCGAAGAACAATGGCGACGACCTGATCCGCTGGCGCGCCGGCCGCGGCTACCTGGACGCCAACGTCAGCTACAAGATCAACGACGCGCTGGAAGTGCGCCTCGAAGCCTTGAACCTGTCCAACACGCTGGCCTACGACTACTTCGAGGACGCCACCGGCAAGTACGGCCTCGGCGACAAGACGCGCATGGACTACGCGAAGTACGACGGCCGCACCTTCAAGATCGGCCTGCGCGGCAAGTTCTGATGCCGCAATGCCCGGCCCTTTCCCTCGGGGGCTACGCATCATGAGGACAGCGCTCGCCCTGCTCCTCGCGGCACTGGCCACCGGTTGCGCCGTCGCACCGCCGGGCGACGGCGTGCGCATCGTCGACGTGGGCGAGGGCTGGGCGCGCAACTCGGTCAATGCTGTCGTGTTCCGCAAGAACGCGCTGGCCACGCACGGCAACCAGCAGTACATCGCCTACTACGACGCGCAGGCGCGCGTCGTGCTGGGCCGCCGCGCACTGGGCTCGGACAGCTGGACGCTGCAGACCACGCCCTACCGCGGCAACGCGCTGGACGCCCACAACAGCATCAGCCTGATGGTCGATGGCGCGGGCTATCTGCACCTGGCCTGGGACCATCACAACAGCGCGCTGCGCTATGCGCGCAGCCGGCAGCCCGGCTCGCTCGACCTGACGTCCGAGCTGCCGATGACCGGCCGCGACGAGGCTTCCGTCTCCTACCCCGAGTTCCACCGCCAGCCCGACGGCGGCCTGCTGTTCTTGTACCGGGATGGCGGCTCCGGCCGCGGCAACCTCGTCATCAACCGCTACGACACCGCCGCGCAGGCCTGGACGCGACTGCACGACAACCTCGTCAGCGGCGAGGGCCGCCGCAATGCCTACTGGCAGGCCGTGCTGGACCCCCGCGGCACGCTGCACCTGTCCTGGGTGTGGCGCGAATCTCCCGATGTCGCCAGCAACCACGACTTGGCCTATGCCCGCTCGCGCGACGGCGGCATGACGTGGGAGACCTCGGACGGCCGGCCGTACGCGCTGCCCATTACCGCCGGCAGCGCGGAATACGCCGCCCGCATCCCGCAGGGCAGCGAGCTGATCAACCAGACCTCGATGGCCGCCGACCGCGACGGGCAGCCCTACATCGCCAGCTACTGGCGGCGTGCGGGCGACACGGTGCCGCAGTACCGGGTGGTCTACCGCGGCGGCGGGGCCTGGCGCACGCTGTCGCTGGACTTCCGCCGCACACCGTTCTCGCTGAGCGGCATGGGCACCAAGGCCATCCCGATCTCACGCCCGCAGCTCATGGTCGGCCTGAAAGGCGACAACCCCGGCGCCTTGCTGGTGTTCCGCGACGCGGAGCGCGGCAGCAAGGTGTCCGTCGCGCACATCACCGACTTCGACGCCGGGCGATGGACCGTCAGCGACCTGACGACCGACGCCGTCGGCGCATGGGAACCCAGCTTCGACACGGAGCTGTGGCGTCGGCAAGGGGTGCTGAACCTGTTCCTCCAGGCCGTCCAGCAAGTGGATGGCGAAGGTGCCTCCGCGGCGCCCCCCAGCCGCGTGCGCGTCCTGCAGTGGAGCCCATCGCCCGGCTGAATGTTTCATGCCCCAAGAAAACCCGAGGGTTTGCGCCCCCGGTGGATCAATTCGCCGCGCCGTTTTGCAGCTATATGAAATTGGAATGCAGCAACGGTCAAACAGCATAAGACCGTGAATACGGCGCCTGCTAGCCTTTCAATCGTTACCAGTGCGGTCCGCCGAATCCTCCGGCAGCGCCACGTAACCCAACGGCAGCAATAAGCTCGCGCGGCGGTCGCGCCCGCGCACGGCATAAACATAATCATCCTCCAAGGAGACAAAATGCGGTCTGCACATTTCTCGAAAACCATTGTGGCGGGTTTGATCAGCCAGTTATGGCTGGCGGCTCCAACCCTGGCACAGGACGCCGCCGCCCCCAAGCAGGATCTGGAGCGCGTCGTCGTCACCGGCATCCGCGCCTCTCTGGAATCGTCGGTCGCGACGAAGCGGCTGCAGGAGGGCGTCGTGGATGCCGTGTCGGCCGAGGATGCCGGCAAATTCCCCGACACGAATATCGCCGAATCCCTGCAGCGCGTCACCGGTGTACAGATCCAGCGCAATAACGGCGAGGGCCGGTATATCTCGGTCCGCGGCCTGGGGCCGGAATTCAACAACGTTCTGGTAAATGGACGGACGATGACCAGCGATACCGGTGGACGTGAATTCTCGTTCGACCTGCTGTCGCCCGATCTCATTTCCAAGGCACTGGTGTACAAAACCGCGCAGGCCTACCTGCCAGAAGGGGGTATCGGCTCGACAGTGGATATCCAGACGGCGCGCCCGCTGTCCGGCCCCAAGGGCCATACCGCCGTCGTGAATCTGTCCGGCTCCTACGATTCCAATTCCAAGAAGAAGACGCCCAACGCCAGCGCGATGTATTCGTTCGCCAACGATGACCGCAGCTTCGGCGTCAGCGGCTCGCTGTCGTACACCGACCGCGCGTCCAAGCAGACCAAGGCGGTCAACGACGCCTGGAACTACCGCGACGTGTCGATCATCAACGGCGACCTGAACTCCAAGAACCTGACGATGGCCGACGTGACGGTCAAGAAGCTCTACATCCCGCAGAGCTTCGGCTTCCAGGAGGAGAACGAGCGCCGCAAACGCCTGGTGGCCGCCGGGGCGGTGCAGTTCAACCCGACCGCCACGCTGAAGCTGTCGGCCGATGCGCTGTACTCGCGGCTGGACCAGAAGAACGATGTCATCGCAGTCAGCGACTGGAACAACCCGACGCAGCTCGGCGTGAAGTACAACGCCGATGGTCAGATCACGAGCTTCCTGCGGCCGGGCTCCACCTTCTTTGCCAACAACCCCGAGATCGCCGGCCCCGGCAAGCTGCTGGGCGAGGCGAACTCCAACGACATGATCGTCAAGGCCGGCGACCGGCTGTCGACGACCAAGGCGTTCGGCACCAACGCGAAGTGGGCCGTCGCGCCGGAATGGACGCTGGAGGGCGACCTGTCCACGTCGCGCACGACGTCAGGCACGCCCGACATGTGGATCGTCGCCGGCATGGTGCCCAAGAATGGCGACGCGCTGACCTTCGACGGCACGCCCACCATCCACTTCGGCGACAGCCTGTCCGACCCCACGGCCGTGCGCGCCCACGCCGTGTCCTATGGCCGCATCGAGAACGGCGACGACATCAAGGAAGCACGTGCGAGCGCGAACTGGGAGCACGAGATCGGCGCGTTCAAGGGCCTGCAGTTCGGCGCAGCCGCGTCGCGCCGCAAGGTCGACCGCACGCAGTGGAACAGCGACTCCTGGAACGCGTTCAGCGGCTATCACGTGTCGCTGCCGTCGTCGCTGTTCACGGTCAGCAAGCTGGACAATATCCTGGGCACCGAAGGCGCGATGCCGTCGACGTTCCTGCGCTTCGACCCGTATGCCTACATGGCCTACTTGAACCAGCCGTCGCTGATCGCCCAGTCCAACGACCCGGCGCTGTACGGCGACAAGACGAAGTACCCCAACGGCCCGATGGCTATCGACTACACGAAGCCTTCGATGTGGGCCGTCAAGGAGAAGGTGACGAGCCTGTTCGTCGACAGCAAATGGGAGGGCGACGGCTGGTCCGGCAACGCCGGCCTGCGCTATGTGCACGTGAACTCCACGTCGATCGGCATCAGCCGCGTGCTGTTGTCCGCGGTCAAGAGCCCCAACGACACGACCTACATCCTGAACTACGGCCCCGAGAGCGTGCTGTCGGTGGACAACAGCTACAACAACCTGCTGCCGTCCGCCAACCTCAAGCTTGATCTGACCCGCGAGCTCGTACTGCGGCTGGCGGCCTCCAAGACGCTGACGCGCCCGACGCTGAACCAGATGGGCGTCAGCAACTGGTACGGCGGCCGCTACGGCGACGTGCAGACCGGCGGCGGCAACCCCTACCTGAAGCCGATGCGCTCGACCAACCTGGACGTGTCGCTGGAGTGGTACCTGTCCAAGACCAACTACGTCAGCGCCGCGGTCTTCCACAAGAAGGTGACCGACTTCCTGGAAAGCCGGCTCGTCGACGTGCAGCTGCAGCAGTACACCGAGATCGCGCACGACACGCGCATCCGCAATGGCCAGAGCGGCAAGATCAAGGGTCTGGAGCTGGCCGGGCAATACGCCTTCGACTCGGTCAGCAGCCTGCTGCAGGGCTTCGGCGTGGCGGCCAACTTCACCTACGTGGACGCCAACGCCACGCGGGAAGGCGGCGCGCCGAGCTGCGGCTACCCGGGCCTGTCCAAGCAGTCCTACAACGGCTCGGTGTTCTACGAGAACAGCCGCTTCCAGGCCCGCCTGAGCTACAACTGGCGCAACCACTTCTCGGTGGATTGCGGCGGTGGCAGCACGCTGCCGCGCACGCGGGCCGCCTACGGCCAGGCCGACGCCAGCGTCCGCTACAACGTCACGCCGACGGTGTCCCTGTATGCCGACGCGATCAACCTGAACAACGAGCGCATGCACGAGTACGCCAACAACGAGTCGCAGTTCCTGACGCTGGAAGACGTCGGCCGCCGCTTCAACGTGGGCGTGCGCGTGGCGTTCTGACAGTTCCTTTCCTGCATCTCCGGGCCGCGTCCGTCGCGCCCCTTTCGCCCTGCCTCCACGAGGCGGGGTCTTTTTCTTTCAAGGCCAGCTGAGGATCTCACATGACCGCGCTCCTTCCTCGTCGCCGCCTTCTCGGGGCGGCCGCCTCCAGCGCCGCCCTCGCGCTGAACGCGCCCGCGGCCAGCGCCGCCGGCACGGCGACACCGCGCTTCGCCATCGGCGAGCGCGACTTCCTGCTCGACGGCCAGCCGCTGCAGATCCGCTGCGGCGAGATGCATTTCGCCCGCGTGCCGCGCGAGTACTGGCGACACCGCCTGCAAGCCGTCAAGGCGATGGGCATGAACACCGTCTGCGCCTACCTGTTCTGGAATTTCCATGAATGGCGCGAGGGCCAGTACCACTGGGACGGCCAGCGCGACGCGGCGGAGTTCTGCCGGCTGGCCCAGGCAGAGGGGTTGTGGGTCATCCTGCGGCCCGGCCCTTACGCCTGCGCCGAATGGGAGATGGGCGGCCTGCCGTGGTGGCTGCTGAAGCACCCGGGCGACACCTTTCTGCGCAGCCGCGACGACGCCTTCGTGCAGCCCGCGCGGCGCTGGATGAAGGAAGTGGGCCGCGTGCTGGCGCCGCTGCAGGTCAGCCAGGGCGGGCCCATCCTGATGGTGCAGGTGGAGAACGAGTACGGCTTCCTCAGCGACGACCGCGAGTACATGCGCGTCATGCGTCAGGCCGTGCTGGACGGCGGCTTCGACGTGCCGCTGTTCCAGTGCAACCCGACGCAGGCAGTCGGCAAGACACACATCCCCGAGCTGTTCACCGTCGCGAACTTCGGCAGCGACCCGGCCGGCGGCTTCAAGGCGCTGGCCGCGCTGCAGCAGGGGCCGCGCATGTGCGGCGAGTACTACTCAGGCTGGTTCGACACCTGGGGCGCGCCGCACCGCCGCGGCGACAACGCCCGCGCCATCCAGGACATCGATGCGATGCTGGATGCGAACGGCTCCTTCAGCCTCTACATGGCCCACGGTGGCACCACCTTCGGCCTGTGGGGCGGCTGCGACCGCCCCTTCCGCCCAGACACGACCAGCTACGACTACGACGCCCCTATCGGCGAGGCCGGCTGGCTGGGCGACAAGTTCCGCACCTACCGCGAATGTCTGGCCCGGCACCTGAAGTCCGGCGAGGTGCTGCCCGAGCCGCCGGCCCGTCTGCCAGTAATGACGGTCCCGGCCTTCACGCTGGCCGAGACGGCGCCGGTGCTGGCCAACCTGCCCGGGCCGGGCCTCACGGCCGAGTCGCCGCGACCCATCGAGCAGTACGACATCAGCCGCGGCCTGGTGGCCTACCGCACGACGCTGCCCGCCGGCCCCGCGGCACGGCTGGAGGCTGCCAACGCGCGCGACCTGGCCTGGGTGTTCGTCGATGGCCGGCTGGTGGGCACGATGGACACGCGGCACCGCCGCTTCGCGGTCGACCTGCCGGCGCGCCGTCGCGAGGCGACGGTCGAGATCCTGCTCTACACGATCGCCCGCGTGAACTTCGGCATGGAGGTGCACGACCGCAAGGGTCTGCAAGGCCCGGTGCTGCTGCGCACGCGCCAAGGCGCGACACGCGAGCTCACCGGCTGGACGCTGCGCGCAATCGACTTCGGCGCCGACGGCGAGCTGCCGCCGCTGAACTGGCGGCCCGGCAAGGCGACAGGCCCGGCGTTCTGGCGCGGTGGCTTCGACGTGACGACGCCGGCCGACACCTTCCTGGACATGTCCACCTGGGGCCAGGGCATAGTCTGGATCAACGGCCGCTGCCTGGGCCGCTACTGGAGCATCGGCCCCACGCAGACCATGTATCTGCCGGGCCCGTGGTTGCGCGCCGGACGCAACGAGGTCGTCGTGCTGGACCTGACCGGCCCGCGCACGCCGCGGCTGCAAGGCCTGGCGACGCCGGTGCTGGACGAACTGCACCCCGAGCGCGACCTGCCGCGCCCGCCCAGCCGCACCCGGCCGCGGCTGACGGGCCTGACGCCGGTGCACGCCGGCCGGTTCGCCGCCGGCCCGGCCACGCAGGACGTGCGCTTCGAGACCGTGGCCCACGGCCGCCAGCTGTGCATCGAGGTCGTCGACACCTTTGACGGCCAGCCCCATGCCGCCATCGCCGAGCTGGCGCTGCTGGACCAGCAGGGCCAGCCAATGAACCAGAGCGCCTGGACCATCGCCTACGCCAGCAGCGAGGAAGCCCGCAAGGAAGACGGCGGCGCCCTCAACGCGATCAACGGCCAGGCGACCGACTACTGGCACACCGCCTACAGCGGCCCCACGCGACCGGCCGGCCCGCCGCGGCTCATCATCGACCTCGGCGCCGCGGTCGACATCGCCGGCCTGCGCTACACGCCACGCCCCGGCCCGGACGGCGTGACCGGCCGCATCCGCAGCTACCGCATCTACGTGGGCGACACGCTCGTGACGACGCAACCTTAACCGGGGCTTCCGGCGACACAGGCTCACCCGTCGGAGGTGTTTACTAAAGTTGAGTAAAGAACGCCCGTAAACGCGCCGCCAGCCTTGACCCTGCTGGCGGCGCCCCCTATAAACCGCCCGGCTGAAAGCGCTATCCGCGCTGAATGCATCGGTCGGATCGGGGCTTCTGTGTTGTTTAGTAAAGCTGTGACCCACAGCCTGTTGACGTCGGTTTTGCTGCGCGGCCAGCCGGGCGCGTCAGCCAGCCGCGGGCGGGCGCAGCAATGAGCGTGGTGACCATCCGCGACATCGCTGAGGCCACCGGCCTGTCGTCGGGCACGATCTCGCGCGCGCTGAAAAACCAGGCTGGCATGACCGAGGCCACGCGCAACAAGGTGCGTGACGCCGCACTGCGGCTGGGCTACGACTTCTCGCAGCTGCGCAAGACCCGCATCCGCCGCATCGCCTTCCTGCTGCACAGCCAGCACAACACGCTGGCCTCCACCCCCTTCTACTCGCCGGTGCTGCATGGCGCCGAGCAGGCCTGCCGCCGCGAGGCCATCTCGCTGTCCTTCAACATCGTCGACCCCGCGGAGTCGGTGACCGAACAGATCCGCCGGCACCAGGCCGACGCGCTGTTCTGCGCCGGCTTCTTCGAGCCCGAGGTGCTGTCGGTGCTGAAGCAGACCGGCAAACCGCTGGTGCTGGTGGACATCCAGCGGCGCGGCTTCACGTCCGTCAACCCGGACAACGCGCTGGGCGGCTATCTGGCCACACGCCACCTGCTGCGCAGCGGCAGGCGGCGCATCGCGCTGCTGTCGGGGTCGCCGGCGCACTTCAGCATCCAGCAGCGCGAGCGGGGCTTCCGCCGCGCGCTGTTCGAGGCGCAGGTCCACGCGGACCCTGAGCTGGAAGTCATCGTGCCCAACCTCGGCGAAGGCGACGAGGCCGTCACTGCGGCCATGAGCCGCCTGCTGGCGCTGCCCAAGCCACCCGATGCTGTCGTCGCCTACAACGACAGCACCGCCCTCGTCGCCATGAAGCACTGCCTGACCGCCGGCCTGCGCGTGCCGCAGGACATCGCCTTCGTCGGCTTCGACGACATCATCGGCGCGGCCACTGCTGCGCCGCCCCTCAGCACAGTGCGCGTCGACAAGGAGGCGCTGGGCGCCGCCGGCGTCGACCTGCTGCTGCGCCACAAACCCGAAGACACGCCCGTCGAGATCACGCTGCCGGTCGAACTGATCGTTCGCGAAAGCAGCTGCGCCGAATAGCTCACCCTTACCTCAAGCAACACACCATGTCCGAATTTCCCGACTTCCGTTCCCGGGCGGTGCTGCTCGCGCACGCGCAGCACACGATGAACTTCTACCACCCGCGCTGCCTCGCGCCGAGCGGCGGGATGTACCACTACTTCAAGGACGACGGCACCGTTTACGACGCGGCCCACCGCCACCTCGTCAGCAGCACGCGCTTCGTCTTCACCTACGCGATGGCCTACCGCCACTTCGGCGACCCGGCCTACCTGGAAGGCCTGCGGCACGCGGTGCACTTCCTGCGCGAGGCACACCGCGACCGCGCCCATGGCGGCTACAACTGGCTGCTGAGCTGCCACGCCGGCGAATGCGGTGTCGTCGATGGCACGAAACACGCCTACGGCCACGCCTTCGTGCTGCTGGCCTACGCGCACGCCGTGCGCGCCGGCCTGGAAGACGCCCGCGGCTGGCTCGACGAGGCCTACCAGCTGCTGGAAGCCCGCTTCTGGGACGCCGAGGCCGGCCTTTACGCCGACGAGGCCAGCGAGGACTGGAGCACTCTGTCCAGCTACCGCGGCCAGAACGCCAACATGCATGCCTGCGAAGCCATGCTGGCCGCCTTCGACGCCACCGGTGAGCAGCGCTACCTGCAGCGTGCCTACACGCTGGCCTTCAACATCACGCAACGCCAGGCCGAGCGCTGCGGCGGCCTGGTCTGGGAGCACTACGACGCCCAGTGGCAGCCCGACTGGCGCTACAACATCGACGACCCGGCCCACCTGTTCCGCCCCTGGGGCTACCAGCCCGGCCACTTCACCGAATGGGCCAAGCTCCTGCTGCAACTGGAGGCGCGTGGCGCGTCGCTGGGCCAGGACCTGAGCTGGGCGCTGCCAACGGCCGAGCGGCTGTTCACCGTGGCGGTCGAGAAGGGTTGGGACGCCAAGCACGGCGGTCTGCACTACTCGCTGGCGCCGGAGCTGAGCGTCTGCGACGCCGACAAATACTTCTGGGTGCAGGCCGAGAGCGCCGCCGCCGCCGCGTTGCTGGCCACCCGCACCGGCAACGCCGCCTACTGGGGCTGGTACGACCGGCTGTGGCAGTACAGCTGGACGCACTTCGTCGACCACCAGCATGGCGCCTGGTACCGCATCCTCGACGGCGAGAACCGCAAGCTCAGCGACGAGAAGAGCCCCGCCGGCAAGGTCGACTACCACACGATGGGTGCCTGCTACGACATCGCCGCCGCGCTCGACGCCGCACGCCATGGCTGACGCGCCGCTGATGCTGTGCGCCGGCGAGGCGCTGACCGACATGATCAACCTCGGCGACGAGCGCTGGGTCAGCCGCGAGGGCGGCGCCGGCTGGAATGTCGCCCGCGCGCTCGCCGCGCTGGGCGAGCCCACGGCGTTTGCCGGCGCCATCAGCCGCGACCGCTTCGGCGACGCGCTGTGGGCCGCCAGCGTCGCCGCCGGGCTAGACGTGCGCGGGCTGCAGCGCGTGGCCCGTTCGCCGCTGCTGGCCATCGTCGAGCACGGCGAGCCGCCGCGCTACTTCTTCATCGGCGACGACAGCGCCGACCTGCACTTCGATGCCGACGCGCTGCCCGCCGACTGGCCCGCGACGCTGCGCTGGGCGCACTTCGGCGGCATCAGCCTCGCGCGCGAGCCGCTGGCCGGCCGGCTGCTGGCACTGGCCGAGCGGCTGAAGGCCCAGGGCGTGTCCATCAGCTACGACCCGAACTACCGCATCCTGATGGACGAGCGCTACACGCCCACGCTGCGGCGCATGGCGGCGCTGGCTGACCTCATCAAGGTCTCTGACGACGACCTGCGCGGCCTCTTCCCCGGGCTGGCCGTCGAAGACGCGCTGCAGAAACTGCGTGCGATGGCGCCACAAGCGCTGTGCCTGCTGACCCGCGGCGGCGACGGCGCCAGCGTGTTCCACGGCGACACGCGCTGCGACGCCCGCGCGCCGCAGGTGACCGTGGTGGACACCGTCGGTGCCGGCGACGCCACCGTTGCCGGCCTGCTTCACAGCCTCACCCGCCACGCCGACCGCCCACTGCAGGCCCACCTGCACGCCGCGCTGGCGGCCGGCTCGGCGGCCTGCCTACAGTCCGGCGCCACGCCGCCGCGGCGCGAGGCGATGGACCAGCTTTTCGACACGCTGCAGGCGGCTGCGCGATGACCCCTTAGCCTTGCGCTCGGTCGGCGGCGCCCGCCAGGCGATCATCGGACCGCCGCCGCACACGCCAGGCCGCCCCAGCGCCAACAATGACACCTGCCCAGGAGACAACAACATGGCCATCACCCCCCAACGCGCGGCGCCCGCCGCGCAGTCCCAGGACGCCGGCACGCCGGCGAGCCGCAACCACACCAGCGCGCTCGTCATCGTCACGCTGCTGTTCTTCATGTGGGGCCTCATCACTTCGCTGAACGATGTGCTCATTCCCCACCTCAAGGCCATCTACACGCTGAGCTACGTGCAGGCCATGCTGGTGCAGTTCTGCTTCTTCGGCGCCTACTTCATCGTCTCGCTGCCGGCGGGCGCGCTGATCCGCCGCCTGGGCTACCAGAAGGGCGCCGTCGCCGGCCTGCTGATCGCCGCCGCCGGCTGCGCACTGTTCTACCCCGCGTCGACAAGCGGCTACGGCCTGTTCCTGTTCGCGTTCTTCGTGTTGGCCTCGGGCATCACCGTGCTGCAGGTCGCGGCCAACCCCTATGTCACGGTGCTGGGCCCGCCGCGCACGGCGTCCAGCCGCCTCACGCTGACGCAGGCCTTCAACTCGCTGGGCACCACCATCGGCCCGGCCGCGGGCGGGCTGCTGATCCTGTCCACCGCCGGCGCGGCCGTCGCCAATGCCGCCACCGTGCAAGGCCCCTACCTGGCGCTGGCCGCCACGCTGGTCGTGCTGGCTGTGCTGTTCCTCGCCGCCAAGCTGCCGCAGATCACGGAAGGCGAGGACGAAGCGCTGCCCGGCGAAGGCCACGGCTCGGCCTGGGCACACCGCCACCTGGTGCTGGGCGCCATCGGCATCTTCCTGTACGTGGGCGCCGAGGTCAGCATCGGTAGCTTCCTGATCAATTTCCTCGGCGAGCCGAGCATCGCCGGCCTGTCGCATGCCGACGGCGCGCAGTACGTCAGCCTCTACTGGGCCGGCGCGATGGTGGGCCGCTTCATCGGCTTCGTCGTCATGCGCTTCGTGAGCCCGGGCAAGACGCTGGCCTTCAACTCGGTCGCGGCCATCGCCCTCGTGCTCGCCGCCACCTTCGGCCACGGCCACGCCGCGATGTGGGCCATCCTGGCCGTGGGCCTGTGCAACTCCATCATGTTCCCGACGATCTTCAGCATGGCGCTGCACAACCTGGGCCGGCACACCGGCCAGGGCTCCGGCATCCTGTGCATGGCCATCGTCGGCGGCGCCATCGTGCCCTTCGCACAGGGCGCACTGGCCGATGGCCTGGGCGTGCAGCTGTCCTTCCTGCTGCCGGCGGCCTGCTATGCCTTCATCTTGTACTTCGGAGCGAAGTACGCGGGGATGTACGTGAAGCAGTAAAGGGTGACGCGGTGCGGCGGCGAGATGCCGGCCGCACCGGCGTCAACAACGGGCTGCGACGGCGTGCCGCTCCGCAAGCCCCGCCACTTCAAAGGGCCGCAGGCGGCCGGTCGCCAGGCGCTGCCCCGAACTGGCGGTTGGGCTCGCTGCCCATGACGAACACCAGCCGTCCGCCCTGCACGAGGCTGGCGTGGTCGATCCAGCTGCGCTTGTAGGGTTGGCCGCGCCACGTCACCGACTGCACGTAGCGCTGCGCCGGGCCGTTGCCTTGGGCTTCGATCTCCAGCCGCGCGCCGCCCGGCAGCGTCAGCACTGCGCTTGACACCAGCGGGCTGCCGAAGACATAGCGCGCGCTGACCGGGTCCACCGGATACAGGCCCAGCGCGCTGAGCAGAAGCCAGGCCGACATCTGGCCGCAGTCCTCGTTGCCGGAGAGGCCATCGGGCTGGTCGCTGTAGAGCGTGTCCATGATCTCGCGCACGCGGGCATGGGTCTTCCACGGCTGGCCGGCGTAGGCGTAGAGGTAGGCGATGTGGTGGCTGGGCTCGTTGCCGTGGGCGTACTGGCCGATGAGGCCTGCGATGTCCGGTGGCGCGCCGGGCAGTTGCTCGGAGCTGGTGGTGAATAGCGCGTCGAGCTTGTCGATGAAGCCCGCCTCGCCACCGAACAGCTGCATGTAGCCGGCCACGTCATGCTGGTTCAGGAAGGTGGCCTGCCAGGCGTTGGACTCGGTGAAGTCATGCCATCGCGCGGAGTGCCCGAGCGCCCGCGGCTCGAAGGGCTCGGCCCAGCGGCCATTGGCCAGGCGAGGCCGCACGAAGCGCTGCGCCGGGTCGAACACGTTCCGGTAGTTCAGCGAGCGCTGCTGCAGCAGCACCGCGTCGTCGTTCGCGCCCACGCCGCGCGCGAGGCGGGCCAGCGCCCAGTCGTCGTAGGCGTATTCCAGCGTCTTGCTGGTGGCCTCTTCTTCCTGGTCGGACGGGATGTAGCCCAGCCGCCGGTACTGCGGCAGACCGCGGTAGGCGTCGTCCATCGCGCGCTGGCGCCACAGCGGCCAGGCGCGCTTGAAGTCGATGCCGGTGAAGCCCTTGGCCAGGGCCTCGGCGACGACGACGGCCGAGTGGTAGCCGATCATGCAGCCCGTCTCGCGGCCTTGCAGCGGCCACACGGGCACGCCCTGTTCGCTCTGCTCGGCCATGCGGATGAGGCTGTTGACGAGATCAGGCACGCGGCCGGGCGCGGCCAGCGTCAGCAGCGGGTGCAGGCTGCGGTAGGTGTCCCACAGCGAGAACTGCGTGTAGTTGCGCTCGCCATGCGGCAGCTGGTGCACCTGCAGGTCCATGCCGCGGTAGCGGCCGTCCACGTCGCTGAACAGCGTGGGCGCCAGCAGGCTGTGATACAGGGCCGTGTAGAGCATGCGCTGATGCCGGGCATCGAAGGTTTGCAGCTGCAGCACGGACAGCTCGCGCTCCCACGCGACGCTGGCGTCGGCGCGCACGGCGTCGAAGTCCCAGCCGGGCAGCTCCTCGCGCAGGTTGCGCAGCGCGCCCTCGGCGCTGACGGCCGAGATGCCGCACTTCACCAGCAGCGGCTCGCCCGCCTCCGTGCGCCAATGCAACGCGGCCAGCAGCTGGGTGCCGCGGGACTCGCGCGCCGTGCTGGCGTCGGCGCCGGCGCCGTTGAACACCTCGAAGCGCTCGAAGGGCCGCGAGAACTGCATTGCGAAATAGATGTGGCGCCCGTCGGCCCACTGCTTGACGCTGCGACCACCCAGCAGCGTGTCGTTGCCCACCACCTGCAGCTCGGCCCACGGCACGCGCGTGGGCACGCCGGGCTTGTCCTGCATGCCGTGGCGCAAGTCCACCATCAGGTGGCTGCGCGCGCTGGCCGGGAAGGTGTAGCGGTGCAGGCCCACGCGCTCGGTGGCGGTGAGCTCGACGGTGACGCCGCGGTCGCGCAGTGCGACGCGGTAGTAGCCGGGCTCGGCCGCCTGGTCGGCGTGCGTGAACGGCGCGCGCCAGCCCAGCTCGGGATTGGAGGGCGGGCCGGGCTGGCGCTTCACGTCGCCCACACCCGGCATCACCAGCACGTCCAGCAGGTCGCCGATGCCGGTGCCGCTGAGGTGGGTGTGTGAGAAGCCCATGATCGAGCGGTCGCTGTCGTGATAGCCGGAGCAGGAGTCCCAGACGGCGTTGTACGTGTCGGGGCCCAGTTGCACCATGCCGAAAGGCCGCGTGGCGGCCGGCGTGGTGTGGCCATGACCGCCGGTGCCGATGAAGAGGTCGACATGGCGAGTCAGCTTGTCGGCGGGCAGCGCGGTCGCGCCGGCCTCGCGCGGGCCCGGCGTGGCGCAGCCGGCCAGCGGCAGGCTGGCCGCGGCGGCGGCCGTCTTGAGCAGGTGGCGGCGGGTAGGGGTGTCCATGGGGTCAGTTCGCTTGCAGCAGCGCGGGCTTGCGCCGCGCCAGGTCGAGGATGAGTTCGCCGAACAGGCCGTTGGCCCAGGCGAACCAGGCGCGGGTGTAGTGCGTGGCGTCGTCCTGGTCGAAGGCCTCGTGCATGAAGCCGGTGCCGGCATGGCTGGCCTGCAGCCAGCGCAGGCACTGGCGGATCTCGGCGTCGCCGGCGGGCGTGGCCGGTGCGGTGAGCGCCTTCACCGTGATGGACATCGGCCAGATCATGCGCAGGCCCTCATGCGGCCCGCCCGTGCCCTCGGCCACGCGGCCGCGGAAGAAGTACGGGTTGTCCGGACTCCAAGCGCGGGCCCGGGTGCGACGGTACAGCGGCTCGTCCACCGCGCACACGCCCAGGTAGGGCAGGCTCAGCAGGCTGGGCGCGTTGGCGTCGTCCATGAAGAGCTGGTTGCCGAAGCCGTCCACCTCGTAGGCCCAGACCTCACCCTGCGGCGTGCGCAGCCGGGCATGGCGGCGCAGGGCAGTGGCGACCTCGTCGGCCAGCGCCTTGGCGTCGGTGGCCAGCGCGGTGTCGTGCAGCACGGCGTTGGCGATCTCGGCCAGCTGGCGCAGCGACACGACGGCGAACAGGTTGGCCGGCACGAGGAAGGGGTAGACGCAGGCGTCGTCCGACGGGCGGAACATCGAGTGGATCAGCCCCACCGGCCGGGTCGGCGCGCCGTAGCCGCTGAGCACCAGCGTCTCGGTCGCGGCTTCGGCCTTGCGCTGGAACTGGTAGGGCCCCGGCCCCGTCTTGCGCTGCTGTTCGCGCATCGTGCGCACGACTGCGCGCATGGCCTCGGCCCACTGCTCGTCGAATGGCGTCACGTCACCGCTGGCGCGCCAGTAGCCGTGGGCCAGGCGGAGGGGCCAGCACAGCGAGTCCAGTTCCCACTTGCGCTCGGACACGCCGGGCCGCATGTCGGTCAGGTCGCCGATAGCCCACTTGAGCTGCGTGCGGGCCGTGGGATCCTGCAGGAAGGCGTTGGCGTAGGGGTCGATAAGTATGCAGCGCGCATGCCGGTGGATGACGCCCTGGAACAGCCGGCGCAGCTCGGCGTCCTCGCGCACGAACGGCAGGTAGGGCCAGACCTGGGCCGACGAGTCGCGCAGCCACATCGCGTCGATGTCGCCGGTGATGACGAAGGCGTCAGGCTTGCCGTCCACGGTGCCAAGGCTGACCGTCGTGTCCAGCGTGTTGGGCAGGCAGTTAGCGAACAGCCAGGCCAGCTCGGGGTCGCCGATGCGGCGCTGCACGTCGGCGATGGCGGCGTCCACCGTACGGCTGACGAAATGGCGCTGGCCCGGCGGCGGGCGGCGGCTCTCGAAGGTCGCTGCCGAAGCGCGCGGGGCGCCCAAGCCAGCCAGGCCAGTGAGGCCGGCAGCGGCGCCGAACTGCAACAGCGTGCGTCGCGAAGGGGTGGCATGCATGGGGAGTCCTTTCATCGTGGCAGCAGCTGGCGGCCTTCGATCTCGAAGCCGGTGCGCACCACCTCGGCATGGCCCGGCTGGCCGCCACCGATGGCCAGCTGATAACGCCCTGGCTGCACGGCACGCAGGCCGGCGGCATCGACACGGCTCAGCGCGCGCGCGTCGAGCTGGAACTGCACCGTGCGGCGCTCGCCGGCCTTCAGCGGCACACGCTGGAAGCCCACCAGCGCATGCCGGGGCGACAGTGGACCGGGCATGGCCGGCTCCAGGTAGACCTGCACGACCTCGTCGCCATCGCGCCGACCGGTGTTGGCCACTTCGACGCTGACGGTCAGCGGCTGGCCCGCCACGAGGCGCTCGGCGGACACGGCAGGCGTGCTGTAGGCGAAGCGCGTATAGCTCAGGCCATGGCCGAAGGGCCACAGCGGCGTGCCCTGGAAGTAGCGGTAGGTGCGGCCCTGCATGCCGTAGTCGGCGAAGGGCGGCAGGTCGTCGGCCGAGCGGTAGAACGTGACCGGCAGGCGGCCGGCCGGATTGCTGCGGCCCATCAGCGTCTCGGCGATGGCCTGGCCGCCTACCTCGCCGGGGTACCAGGCGGCCAACACCGCATCGGCATGCTCGGCGGCCCAGCGCAGCGCGACGGCGCTGCCGGACTGCAGCACAACGACGAGAGGCTTGCCGGTGGCCTTGACGGCCTGCAACAGGCGTTCTTGCGTCGCGGGCAGGTCCAGCGAGCTGCGGTCGCCGCCGTCGAAGCCGGGCACCTCCACCTGCAGTTGCTCGCCCTCCAGGTTGGGCGACAGGCCGACGAAGGCGATCACGGCGTCGGACTGCCGCGCCGCAGCGACGGCCTCGCGCAACTGCGCGTCGGCCGGGGCCAGCCATTGCAGCGCCAGGCCCTGGTCCTCACCGGTGTGCAGCCACTCGACGCGCAGCGTCTTAGGGCGGCGATCCTTGAAGCTCACGGTGACGGCGGGCTGATCGGTCTCGCCGTCCAGCAGCAACCGGCCGTCGACATAGAGGCGCACGCGGTCATGACCGGCGCAGTCGAAGCAGCGCTCCACGCGCAGGCCGAGCTGGTAGTCGCCCGCCGCGGGCGGCACGAGCTGGCCCTGCCAGCGCACCGAGTAGCCGCGGGCCGGCAGGCCGGACGCGGGCGGGGCGCGGTTGAAGTCGACGTTCAGCGTCGCGTCTACGCGTGTGGCGACCGGCTTGCCTTCGAGCGCCGCGTTGTCGAACACCTCGCGGCGCAGACCGGCGGCGCGGCCATCGGGCGTGCGCAGCGCAGCCTGCGGCACGGCCACCGGCACGCCATCGGCCAGCGTGGCGCCCTGCGCCGCCCTCACCTGCGCGCGGCCCAGCGCCGCCTGCAGGCCGGCCAGCGGCGTGATGGGGTCACGCGCCACGCCGTGGTAATTGGCATGCAGGTTTTCCAGCAGCTCGGCCGTGGGGCCGACGACGGCCACGCGGCGGCGCGGCGACAGCGGCAGAACGCCGTTGTTCTTCAGCAGCACGATGGACTCGCGCGCGGCGCGCAGCGCCAGCGCGCGGTTCGCGGCCGGGTCAACTGCCGGCGCGGCGGGCACGGCCGGCGCCGGGCTGAACAAGCCCAGCCGCAGCCGCGCCTCGAACAGCCGCTGCAGCGCGCGGTCCACGTCGGCCTCGCTGACGCGGCCGCGCTGCACCGCCTGGGCCAGCGCGGCGAAGCTCTTGCCGCAGTTCAGGTCCGTACCGGCCAGCAGCGAGCGGGCCGAGGCCTCGGCATCGTCGGGCGTGGTCTTGTGGAACAGCGTCATGTCCTCGATGGCGTCGCAGTCGGTGACGACGAAGCCGCGGAAGCCCCAGTCGGTGCGCAGCCGCTCCTGCAGCAGGTCGCCGTTGGCGCAGGCGGGCGTGCCGCCCAGCGCGTTGTAGGCGCACATGACGGAGCCGGCCTGCGCCTCGGTCACGGTCGCGCGGAAGGCCGGCAGGTAGCTGTCCTCCAGGTCGTGCGGCGAAGGGTTGACGTTGAACTGGTGACGGTCCCGCTCCGGCCCGCTGTGCACGGCGAAGTGCTTGGGCGTCGCGATGACGAGCGGATGCTGTGGGTCCGGCCCTTGCAGGCCGCGCACGAAGGCCACGCCTAGGCGGGCGGTCAGCACCGGGTCCTCGCCGTAGGTCTCCTGGCCGCGGCCCCAGCGCGGGTCGCGAAACAGGTTGATGTTGGGCGACCAGATCGTCAGCCCGCCGTAGCGGGCCGAATCGCGCGACACGCCAGGCGCCGGCGGCGCCGACTTGGCCCGGGCCTCGGCCGCGATGACGCCGCCCACCGCTTGCAGCAGCGGCGCGTCCCAGCTGGCGGCCAGGCCGATGGCCTGCGGGAACACGGTGGCCTCGCCGTTGCGGGCCAGGCCGTGCAGGCCCTCGCTCCACCAGCCGTAGGCCGGCAGGCCCAGGCGCTCGATGGCGGGGGCACCGTCCTGCAACTGAGCGACCTTCTCAGGCAGCGTGAGCCGCCGGACGAGATCGGCGGCGCGCTCGGTCACCGGGCGGCGGGCGTCCAGATAGACCGTGGCGGCCTCGTCGGCAAGCGACGGCAGGGGCGCGGCGATCAGCAACGCCGACGCCAGACGCCACATGGCGTTCAGACGCCGACCAAGCAGGGAAGTCATGACTGCACCTCGATAAACCGTGAACGACGTGGTGGGGCGACCCAACCACAACAAGACCCAAAAGGCTGCGAACGGCGGCCATTGGTCTTCAATTGGTATGAAGCTGGTCCGGGGCGGGTTCTATACTCGCGCGCACTTGCGACATTGCCCACGTACAGGGAGTTATGCCAGCTACCAAGCGCCACGCCGCACGCACCGCACTCCCGACGCCGACGGCTGCCCAACCCGGCGGTACGGGCAGGCCCGCCAAAGGCGCGGATGCCGCATCGCCGACCGCAGCCGACCGCGTCAGCCGCCTCGCTCCCGACCCGACGGCGGACAAGCCGCTGTACCTGCAGTTGGTGGACAACCTCAGCGCGGCCATCGCCGCCGGCCAGTGGGGCCCCGGCGAGACGCTGCCGCCGGAGCGCGTGCTGTGCGAGCAGCTGTCGGTGTCTCGAGTCACGCTGCGCATGGCCGTCGACGCGATGGTCGAGCAGGGGCTCGTCACGCGACGCCAGGGCGCGGGCACCTTCGTGCGACCGTCCATCGAGCATGCGCTGTCCAGCCTGACGAGCTTCAGCGAGGTGCTTCGGCAGCAGGGCCACCAGCCGGGCACGCAGTGGATCGAGCAGCTGCTGCGGCGCGCGCATGGCGAGGAGATCCTGCGGCTGGGCCTCTCGCCGGACAGCATGGTGGCGTCGCTGACGCGGCTGCGCAGCTCGGACGGCAAGGTCATGGCCTACGAGCGTGCCGTCGTGCCGGCGCGCCTCGTGCCCGACCCGAAGAAGATTGGCGACTCGCTGTACGCCTACCTCGACGCGCGCGGCTCGCCAGTCGTGCGCGCGCTGCAGCACTTCAAGGCCGTCAGCCTGAATGCGCGGCTGGCGCAGTACCTGCAGATGCGCGAGGGCGAGGCGGTGCTGCGCGTCGTCCGCGTGGGCTACGCGCGAGATGGCAACGCCATCGAGCTGACCGACACGTTCTGCCACAACGACTACTACGACTTCGTCGCCGAGCTGCGGCGCTGACACGTCAACGCAGGTCGCGCGGGTCCAGCTCGACATGGCGGATCTGTGTGCGTTTGTGGGTGTAGCAGATGTGCACGCGGCCGCTGCGCGCCTGGATGGCCGCGGGATAGGAGAACTCCTGGCCGGGCTCGTCTTCCAGCGTTAGCACCGTGCCCCAGCGCCTGCCGCCGTCGGCTGAGACGGCCACGTCCAGCCGGTCGCGGCCATTCCACCAGTCGCGGCCGCGCTCGCGCGGGTTGAACACCATCAGCAACCGGCCATCGGCCAGGCCCAGCGCCTCGATGCCGGCGTTGGGGTTGGGCAGCGACGTCAGCTGCGGCGGCGACCAGCTGATGCCACCGTCGCGCGAGCGCGTAACGGCGATGCGGTTGGACATGCTGCGCGCGAAGGCCAGCACGCTGCCGTCCGGCCGCAGCACGGCGCTCGGCTGGATCATGCCGAGGCCGCGCGGGTCGGCCACCGAAGCACCCACCTGCCAGTGGCGTCCGAGGTCCGGCGTGCGCTCGAAGTGGATGCGCCAGTGGCCCTGGTCATCCTCGGTGCTGGACGGGCACAGCAGCGTGCCGTCGGGCAGCAGCAGCGGCTTGCTGCGGATGGGGCCCAGCGCACCGTCCGGCAGGCGCTGCGGCGCAGACCAGCTGCGGCCGCCGTCGTCCGACGTGATCAGCTCGCCCCACCATTGCTGCGGGCTGGGGCCGACCTTGTAGAACAGCAGCAGTGGCCCACCCTGGGCCGCGCCGGCCTGGAACAGCACCGGGTTCCACGTGGGCAGCGTGCTGCCGTCGGGCTGGCGTCCATCGGCCACCGGCTGCGGCGCCGTCCAGCCACCGACCTCGCGACGCGCACACCAGATGCGCACGTCGGGCGCGCGTTCGGCAGTGCCGCCGAACCAGGCGGCCAGCAGGCTGCCGTCGGGCAGCTCGGCGAGCGTGGACGCATGGACCTGCGGCGTCGTTTGCTGCGAGTCGATGAATTCGCGGCGCACGGTGGACTCCGCGGCCAGCACCTGCGGGCCGACGACGCCCGCCAGCAAGCCGCCCAGCAGCTGACGTCGCGAGGTGCCGGGGCGGCGGCCGGTCACAGCGCGCTCCGCAGCGCGGCGATGCGGGCCGCGTCGATGCCGGCGTCGAAGCGCCCGCCGATGCGGGCGGCGCTGCCGACGTGGTACTGCCGCGCGCCGATGACGGCATGCAGCGTCGGCAGGTTGGCTACCGTGACGCCCGAGCCCACCAGCGGCTCGACGCCCTCGCCGCGCCGCGAGCACGCCACCATCCGGCGCAGCAGCGCCGCGCCGTCGTCGGCGGTGGGAGCGGCGCCGGAGGTCAGCAACTGCGCGACGGGGCCGCGGTAGGCACCCAGCACGTCGAAGGCCTGCCACGGGTCGCGGCAGGCGTCGAAGGCCCGGTGGAAGGTGACTGGCAGGCCGTCGGCCCAGTGCAGCACCTGCTCCAGGCGCTCGGTGTGGATGTCGCCCTCGTCCGTCAGCGCGCCGAAGACGATGCCAGCAGCGCCGGCATCGCGCGCCACGGCGATGGCTTCGCGCACCTGCGCCATGTCGGCTTCATCGTAGACGAAGGAGCGCGCATGCGGCCGCGCCATCACCATGACCGGGATGCTGCAGGCGCGCACGACGGCCTGCACGATCTCGGCGGCCGGCGTGAGGCCGCCCTGGGCCATGTCGGACACAAGCTCCAGCCGGTCCGCGCCAGCGGCTGCGGCCGCGGCGGCGTCCTGCGCATCGAGCACGATGACTTCAAGAAGGACGGCGCTGCAGTCGTTCATGGCTGGCGGGCGAAGAGCTTGAACTCGCGGATCGCCGGCGTGCCGACGCTGGACACGACGCACAGCCGCACGCGGCGCGTGGTGACGGGCTCGAACTTGTCGATCTTCATGTGGCCGATGGCCTGGGCGCTGGACAGCGTCTGCCAGCGGCGGCCGTCCCAGGCCTGGATGACGTAGCGGCGCACCAGTTGGCCATCTTCGAGCCGCTCCATTGTCAGCGCGCGGTCAATCGAGACCGGCTTGCCGAGATCGACCTCCAGCACGCCGCGGTTGGCCGGCGTTACGACCCAGGACGTGTCGGGGTCGTTGTCCAGCGCGGCGGCCGACAACGCATCGGTCCTGGCATGGCGCGCAGCCACGTTGGCTGCGTCGCCATAGCGGCGCTGCAGCGCCTCGCCGAACTCGGTCAGCCGCTTCACGTCGGCATCGGGCAGCAGGCCGCGACGGTCGGGCGCGATGCCCAGGACCAGCTGGCCGCCCCGGCCCACGCTGTCTTCGTAGTTCTGCATCAGCTCGTCGACGGTCTTCAGCGACGTGTCGAACTCGGGCCGGGAGTTCCAGAACCAGAAGTCCTTGTGCAGCGGCGTGTCCACCTCGACCGGCCGCCAGCGCAACTTGCCGTGGCGATCGATGACGTTCCAGTTCTCGCCCTCGATGACGCCGATCTCGTTGCCCACCCAGCGGATGTCGCCGTACTCGAACAGCGCCGTGTCGGCGAATACCATCGCGTTGGGCTGATAGGTGCGCAGCTCGGCGACATAGCGCTCGAAGTCATAGACATGGCCAGCACTGCCGGCGCCGTCCAGCCACCATTCGACGAGCGGGCCGTAGCCCGAGGCCAGCTCCACGAGCTGGCCGGCATAGAAGGTGTCGTAGGCCTTCGCGTCGGCGTAGCGCGGCTCGTGGCGGTCCCACGGCGACAGGTAGACGCCCAGGCCCAGGCCCTGCTGCTTTGCCGCGGCAGCCGTCATGCGAACGAGGTCGCCCTTGCCGCCCAGCCAGGGGCTGGCCTTCACGGAGTAGTCGCTCTGCTGCGTGGGCCACAGCGCGAAACCGTCGTGGTGCTTGGCCACGAGGATCATGTAGTTGGCGCCGGCCGACTTGACCGCCCGCGCCCACTGCACAGGGTCCACCTGGCCGGGGTTGAACACCGCGGGGTCGGCCTTGCCGTCACCCCATTCCCGGTCGAGGAAGGTGTTGGTGCCGAAATGCACGATGACACCGAAAGCGCGGTCCTGCCAGGCCACCTGCTGCGGCGACGGCTTGATGTCCGAGAAGTTCTGGGCGACTGCAGGCAGCGCGGCGGCCAGGCAGGCCAGCGCCTGGACGAGGTGGCGGACCTTCGACAGCATGGGCGTTCCAACATGAGTGGCGCGCGTCGCGCACCACGGAAACAGGACCGGCTCCGCAGGGAGCCGGCGCTTGCAAATCAGAATCGAGACAGGCCAGCGAGCCGAAACCCGCCGGCCTGAGGCATGCAGGCGCGGCGCCTGCATGCCTCTTCGGCTTACATCTTGAAGTTCAGGCCCAGCGTGAACAGGCGGCCGTTCTTGTAGAAGCCGACCGGAGCGTTCGGCGTACCGTCGTATTGCAGGTAGGTCGAGTCCAGCAGGTTCGACGCATTGAAGCTCAAGCCGATGTTCTGGTTGATCTGATACGACGCCGACAGGTCCAGCGACTTGTAGCCACCGGCGAAGTTCTTGCCCTCAGCACGGCCCACCTGGGTGAAGTAGGACGTGCGGTAGTTGTAGACCAGACGCAGGCTGTACGGGCCCGACTCGTAGTACGGCGCGAAGGTGAACACATTGCGCGACAGGTAGGGCATGTTGAGCCCGTTGCTCGCGTCAGACGTGCTGTACGTGTAGTTCGTCTCCACACCCAGGCCGTAGGCGATGTCCTGTTGGTAGATGAGCGACAGGCCCTTCACCTTGGCATCCGCGGCGTTCACCGGCGAGCTGATGGAGTACGTCTCGACCTTCTTCGTCAGCGGATTGAAGATCTGCTGGTCGTTGGCGATGTTGATGACGTAGCTGCCGACCTTGCGGTAGAACGCTTCGAAGCCCAGCATGCTGCGCGGCTGGAAGTACCACTCGCCGGCCAGGTCGAAGTTCGTCGACTCGTAGGGCTTCAGGTCCGGATTGCCGCCACCACCATTCAGCTTCACGTCGTCACGGCTGACGGAACCGGCCAGATCGCTGTAGCGAGAGCGGGCCAGCACCTTGGCCACGGATGCACGCAGCACCTTGTTGCTGTCCAGGTCGTAGACGAGGTTGAAGCTGGGCAGGAACTTGCGATACGTGTGCTCGGCCGTCGTCAGGACGCCGTTGCCCTGCGAGTTGGTCAGATAGTAGTTGGACGTATCGGTGGTGTTGACGTAACGCACACCGAAGTTGCCGCGGAACTTCTCGTACTCGTAGTTGAACTGCGTGAAGAGGTTCTTGGTCGTTTCCTTGACCAGGAACGAAGAGCCCGCGTCGAAGTTGAATTGCTGAGCGCCAGGCAGGCCGTTCAGGTAGCTCTTGACTGCGTCCGGCGAAGCCGTCGGCCAGCTCGAGATACCGGCATCGACATCCATGCCGCTGAACAGCTTGGAGTCGACCAGAACCGGCGAGAAGTCGGTCAGTGACACGGGAGCCGTCGGGAACAGGCTGTTGCTCATGCGCGTCTTGCCGTTCTCGTGATGCACGAACTTCGCGCCCACCAGAACTTCCTTGATCGGGCCCCAGCTCACGTCCTTGCTGAAGTCGACTTGGCCATAACGCTCGTTGTCGTTCGTGCGGTCGTAGGCGATGCCGCCGGCCTGGTCACCCTTCTTGTCACCGCTCGGGCCATCAAGGCGCCAGTTGCTTGCAGCAGGGTTGTCAAACACGAGCCCAGCCGACTGGGGACCGTACTTGAACGAATAGCCACCGCTCTTGAGCAGGTACTTCATCAGGTACTCGGGCGTGGTGCCCCCGGTCGCCTTCGTGTAGCCGACCTGCGACTTCAGTTTCCACTCGTCGCCGGTGTACTCGTGCGTCAGGTTCAGGCTCTTCGTGGAAAGGTCGCTCGTGCGGTAGTTCGTGTCCAGCTGACCGTAGACGTCGGTGTTTTCCGTAGACGGCTTGTTCGGCACGAACGTGCCGGAGTTGACCAAACCACCCGACACGTTGGCCTGCGTCATGTTGCCGAACTGCACCGGCGTGACGTAGCGAGACTGGCTGAAGTTGTCGTACTTGCCCTTGACGTAGACGCCGGTCAGGTTCAGCTCGTTGTTCTTGTCCACCTTCCATTGCAGCGCGCCCTGGGCGCCATCGCGGGTGCGTTGCTGGTCGAAGAGGCTGCTGTCCAGGCACACCGGAACGCGTGAGGTCGCCGGATCGCCACCGCCGGTGATGGCGGTCGTGTTCTTGATGCCCGCGCCGCTGGTGTAGCCGCAGAAGAACTGCACGCTGGCCTGCTTGAGGCGCTGCTTGTCATGCGTCAGTGCGATCAACGCGCCGAAATCGCTGCTCTGGTTCTTCCAGCTGTACAGGACCGATGCGCGGGGATCGCCTTGCTCGGAGCGATCGTTGTAGAGGTAGCCGACCGACCCGCGCAGCGTGTTCGCCGGCAGGTCCAGCGGCTTGCGCGTGTGGATGATCACCGTGCCACCGATGCTGCCCTCATCAATGCGGGCTTCGGGCGCCTTGTAGACCTCCATCAGGCCGATGATTTCCGGCGCAAGCAGTGTGTAGTTGAAGGTACGGCCACCCTGGGTGTCGCCAGGCGATCCGCCCCAGTCGCCGCTAGCGATCGTCTGGCCGTTGACGAGCACGCGGTTGAGCTGCGGGTCGGTACCGTTGATCGAGACCTTCTCGCCTTCGCCGTAGAGGCGGTCGACCGAGATGCCCGGCAGGTGGGCCAGCGACTCGGCCGCATTGCGGTCGGGGAACTTGCCGATGTCTTCGGCGCTGATGGCGTCAACGATGGAATCGGCGTTGCGCTTGACGTTCATGGCACGTTGAACGCTGGCGCGATAACCGGTCACCAGGATGGTGTCCAGGGCCTCGACCTTGGAGCCGGCGGCTGCGGAGGCAGCGGGCGCCGCAGGAGCAGCTTCCTGCGCCATCGCGGCGGGCCCATAGATCGCCGCAAGGGACGACACCAGGGTGGTTTGCATGAGAAGACGGCGCGGTTTCATCATCGAAAGCCTCTCAGGAGAATGAGGTGAGTGAATGGAGACAGTGCAGAGACCGTTCGGCAGCGGGCTCGTCTGCATGCGCGGCCAAGGCCCCGGCGCGCATCAGATTGGTATTACTAGATGCCGATTGGTATTAAATACGTATTACAAAAACGATGTCAATTTTTTTTGCGGGGCTTCGGCTGCTGTTGGCCTTCGGCGACAGGCCGCGGACAGCAACACGAGGGCGTGAGTCAGCCGCCGCGCGGCGCGGCCTTTTCTGTCGCCCTACGACGCCGTCAATGCAACGTGGCCCCCGCCAGCGAGCGCAGGTTCAGTCGCTCGCGCAGCACCTGCAGCGAGGCGCTAGAACGCAACGGGATGACGACCTCCTCACCCGGACTGATGTCGAGCGAGTTGTCCTGGAGTTCGACGTCGATGTCCCCGAAGTCGATCCACGTCGCACGGGCCAGGAACCTCGATTTGATCGACAGTTTGAAGGCATTGGCACCGCCTGACGGGTCGGCCGAGATGTCGGTCAGAAAGCCCGGATCGGCCAGCTGCAGCGAGCGTGCTGGTGCGAAGTAGACACGCTGCCTCGCAACACTTTTGCCGGCGACGAGCAGCTCGAATTCGGCCACCGTACGACGTGGATCGGCGCCTTGCAGCAGCATCTCGTCCGAGCGCTCCCAGACCGTCGTGACACCCAGCGGCTTAACGGCCACGGCCGCGCGCTCGGCGCGCAGCACGCGCCCGTCGAAATCCATCACGCGCAGCTGCACTTCACCGTTCAATTTATCGACTTTGTCAGATACCACCGAAAAATTGGTATTACTTTCACGGCGCAGCGCGGCGACGGTCAGGTCAGCATAGAAACGACGGGCGTGGAACTGCAGCGCCTTCCAGCGACCGAAGTAGTCCACGCTGGACCACGACGCCCCCGGCCACACGTCGTTGAGCTGCCAGTACAGCGACCCCATGGACCGCGGGCGCTGGCTGCGCAGGTGCAGTGCGGCCAGCTCGATGCCCTCGGCCTGCATGACCTGGCTGAGGTAGACGAAGGACGCGAAGTCCTTAGGCTCGCCGTAGTTCTTGCGGATGTAGAACAGCACGCGGTCGTTGCCGACATCCGGGCCGACGGCGACACCGAACTTCTGGTGTGCGCGGATGACCGGCGAGTCCAGCCGCAGATCCTCGGGCTTGGCGTACGCGGCGATGGTGCGCATTTCCGGGTAGGACTGCAGGCCGTACTCGGACATGAAGCGCGGCGTCGTGTTCAGGAAGGTCTCGGCCGGCGCGGAGCCGCCCCACACGCGCCAGAAGTGCACATCGCCATCGTCCATCTGGCTGGACGGGCCCTCCAGGTCCACGCCGGGCGACGTGGCCCAGTACGGCACGTCGGGCGCGTAGCGCTGCACGACGCCGCGCAGCACGTCGCCGAACAGCTTGAGGTTGGCGCTCCACAGCCGCTCACGCTCGTCGGGCGACAGACGGTTCTTGAACGCCAGCGTGCCATCCCAGCTCTCCCAGTCGGCCTGCACCTCGTTGTTGCCGCACCAAAGCACGATGCTCGGGTGGTGGCGCAGCCGGCGCACCTGCTCGACGGCCTCCTGGCGCACGTTCTCCTGGAACACGGTGTCGGCCGGCAGGATGGCGCCGCCGAACATGAAGTCCTGCCAGATGAGGATACCCAGCGCATCGGCCTCTTCGTAGAACGCATCGCTCTCGTAGTAGGCGCCGCCCCACAGGCGCAGCATGTTCATGTTGGCGCGGCGGGCCGTCTCCAGCATGGCGCGCTGGCGGGCGCGCGTGACGCGGCTCGGAAAGCTGTCCAGCGGGATCATGTTCGCGCCTTTGGCGAACACCGGGATGCCGTTGATGACGAAAGCGAAGCTGCGGCCCCAGGCGTCCTTCTCGCGGCGCAGCTCCACGGTGCGCAGGCCGGTGCGGCGCTCGGCGCGGGCCAGCTCCTCGCTCTCCTGCGTCAGCGTGGCGCGCACCGTGTACATCGGCTGGGCGCCGTAACCGGCGGGGTACCAGCGCCTGGGCCGCTCAATGCGGATGGGCAGGCTGAACTGGTTGCGGCCCGGCTCCAGCACGACGTCCTGCATCAGCGTGAACGGCTGGCCCTGCGGCGGGGCGACGTCCACCTGCAGCTTCGCGGGGCCGGTGCGCGTCGCATCGACCTCCAGCTCGGCGGCGAGCACGGCGACGTTGGCGTCCACACGCAGCTGGCGCACATGGAAGTCCTCCACGCGCGCGGTGTTCCAGCTCTCGATGCGCACCGGCTTCCAGATGCCCAGCGTGACAAAGCGCGGGCCCCAGTCCCAGCCGTAGTGGTACTGCGCCTTGCGCACATAGGTCGCGGAGTTCACGCCCTTGGGCTCGTCGCCGAACTGCGAGTCGTAGGCGCCGGGCAGCGCGTAGGGCTGCTTCTGCAGCCAGGGCTGCATGCGCTTGATGGGCGACTGCAGGCGCACGACCAGCGTGTTGTTGCCCGCCTTCAGCAGTTCCTTCGCCGGCAGGCGCCAGCGTCGGAACATGTTGTCGGTCGATGCCAGCGGCTGGCCGTTCAGCGTGACCTGCGCAAACGTGTCCAGCCCGTCGAACACCAGCTCCACATGCTTGCGCTGCAGCGTGCCGCCGTCGAGCCGAAAGTCCAGTCGGTACTCCCAGTCCGACAGCCCGATCCACTGCAGCCGGCCTTCGTTGTCGGCGGCGAAGGGGTCAGGGATGAGCTTGGCGTCCATCAGGTCGGTCTGCACCGAGCCAGGCACGGTCGCCGGACGCCAGTCCACCACGTCGGGATGGGCCTTCGCGGCGGACTCGTCGGCCAGGCGGAACTGCCAGCCGGCGTCCAGCGCCTGCGTGTGCACCTGCGCCTGGGCCCACGGCGCGGAGCAGGCCAGCAGGGCCACCATCGCGCCGGACCGGCAGGCCTGGACGCAGCGGACAAGGAAGGGAGTGAAGGACATGGCGCTCTCGGGGCTAGCGGGTGCTGGGCACGGTCAGCAGGAGCCGTGCGGTGTCGATGGCATACAGCGGGCCACTGATGGGCGCGGTGAAGCGCAGGCACAGGTCATGGGTGCCCGCCACGGGCGGCAGTGCTGCGGTCAGCGTCAGCGTCTCCAGCGCGGTGCCGGGCGGCAGCGGCAGCCGGGCCAGCAGCGGGCCGGCGCAGTCGTCCTGCCGCACTTCCAGCTCGCCTTCGGGCGTGCTGGCGGGATGCTGGATGACCTTGACCGCGTCGTGCGCGAGGCCGTAGTTGCGCGCCAGGCGGCCGGCATCCACGCTGACGGCGCGCACGCCGTCCAGCCGGGCCTGCGGGTAGATCCAGCAGGCGTCCATGAGGTTCACGTTGAACACCGGCGCCCAGTCCGTTGCGTCCGGACGCAGCGGCACGCGCAGGCCCATCTCGCCGTTGGGGCAGGCGCGCAGCTCGTTGCTGCTGCGGGCCAGCAGCGCGGGCACGTCGAAGCGGCGCTCGCGCACGGCGGCGAGCGCCTGGCCGGCAGCATCGAAGGCTGTGGCGCGCAGCCGGGCCGGCAGCGCCACAACGACGGGCTCGCCCGGCCGGGCGACGAGGCTCGGCGCCATCGGCGTAGGTTCGCTGCCATCCAGCGTATAGCGAATCTCGCCATGGCCGACCTGGTTGGACAGGCGCACCGGCGCCTGGCCGGCGGCCAGCATCGCGGCCTCTCCGCCGTCGACGTCGAACTGCACGGCAAAGGCGCTGTCGGCGGCGTTCACGCCCTGGCGCAGATAGCGGGCCCGCTGCAGCGCCAGGCGCGGCAGGAAGCCGGACCAGTCACGCGCCGAGGCCGGCGACCACGCCACCTCGGCCAGCGCAGCGATGCGCGGGAAGATCGCATGCTCGCGTTGTCGACGCGATGGCATGTACTCGGTCCACAGCGCCGCCTCCAGGCCCAGCACGTGGCGCGCGCGCTCGGCGTCCAGGCCTGCCGGCATCGGGTCGAAGGTATAGACCTTCTCGATGGGCAGCTGCGCCAGGCGCCCCTCGGGCTCGTCGCCGCGCGCGCTCTGCAGGTTGTCCAAGTAGAGCGAGCCGGCGGGTGCCAGCACCACGTCGTGGCCCTGGTTGGCTGCGGCGACGGCGCCCTCGGTGCCGCGCCAGGACATCACCGACGCACCGGCAGGCAGGCCACCTTCGAGGATCTCGTCCCAGCCGATCAGGCGCCGGCCGTGCTTTTCCAGGTAGCGACCGATGCGGCCGATGAACCAGCTCTGCAGCGCCTCCTCGCTCGTCACGCCCAGTGCGCGCATGCGCGCCTGAACCGTGGGCGAGGCCTTCCATTGGTCCTTGATGGCCTCGTCGCCGCCAACGTGGACAAAGGTCGACGGAAACACCGCCATGACCTCGTCCATGACGTTCTCGACGAAGCGCAACGTTGCCTCGTCGGCGTTGTAGAGGTAGGGGTTGACGCCCCAGTCCACCGACACGGCGGGCCGCGGGTTGCGACCCGGGCCGTCGCCGATGTCGACGCCCACTTTCGGGTAGGCGGCCACGACAGCCTGCGCATGGCCCGGCATGTCCAGCTCGGGCACCAGCGTGATGTGACGTGCCGCGGCGTAGGCCACCAGCTCGCGTAGCTGGGCCTGCGTGTAGAAACCGCCGTAACGGGCCGGCTCGCCGCCGGGCGGCGTGCGCCACGCGCCGATGCGGGTCAGCTCCGGGTAGCGCTTGATTTCCAGGCGCCAGCCCTGGTCGTCGCTCAGGTGCAGGTGCAGCACGTTGAGCTTGTGCAGCGCCATCTGGTCGATGAGCGCCTTGACCTCGTCCACCGGCGCGAAGTGCCGCACGACGTCCAGCATCAGGCCGCGCCAGCCGAAACGCGGGCGGTCGGCGATGTGCAGGCCCGGCAGCGTGACGGCGCCCTGGCCGCCGTCCGCGGTCAGCAGCTGCCACAAGCTCACGCCGGCATAGAACAGACCGGCATCGCTGCCGGCCTGCAGCGTGACGCCACCGGGCGCCACGTCGAGTTGATAGGCCCCGTCCGTCGTGCGACTGGCGGCATCGCGCCGCAGCACGATGTCGCCGCGCGTACCGCTGCGCACAAGCAGCCGCAGGCCGCGGTCGCGCAGCGCCATCGTCGCCAGCGTGTCGGCCACGCGACGCGCGGCGCGGTCACCGGCGGGCACCGCGATGACGGCGCCCGGCGCCAGCCGCAGGCCGGCGTCGCTGCGCACGACCTCGGCGGGCATCGGCACGAAGGGCAACGGAGGCACCAGCGCCGACGGGGGCGCCCCGGCTAGCGCCGCCGTGCCGAAGACCAGCGCGGCGGCCGCGAGCACGGCACGCAGCCGCGAGGCGGTGGACGAAAGGGGCTTGTGCATGGTGCCGGGCTCTCAGCGCCGCGACAGCGGCAGTTCGTCCCACACGGCCGGGTCTTCGGCGCCGATCACCCAGGCGCTGAAGCCGTCGATGCCCGATTCCTTGACCAGCGCGTAGCGCTCGCGGAAGCCGCGCGCATCGGGCATGAACACCCATTCGCGCATCTGGTCGCGCTCGAACCAGTAGTACGACGTGCGGTCGTCCTCGTCCCAGCGGATCTTCACGTTGTACATCTGGGCCAGCGGGATGGATTCGTCGGCATCGATGTAGTCGCCGACGATGTTCGGCGCTTCCTTGCCGTCCTCGCGCACCGGGTTGCCGGTGGACCAGCGGTAGCCGTACAGCGCAATGCCCAGCGACAGCTTGTTCTTGGGCACGACCTTCAGCGCGTAGTCCAGGTGCTCCTTCATCCAGCGGTAGCCGTCCACCGGGCCGGGAGCGGTCCAGCGGGTGTGCTGGTCATAGGTCATCAGCGAGACCAGGTCGGTCACCTTGCCCAGCGCTTCCAGGTCATAGGCGCCGCGCCAGAACTCCCACATCCACTTGGAGAACGGGCCGCGGCCCGAGGTGCCCGGCGCGTTCGGCACGACGGCCACGCTGAGCTTCAGGCCCACCTTGTGCAGCGCATCGGCCGTGCCCTTGGCCATCTTCGTGAAGGCGTCGCGGTCAGTCCAGGCGATGTTCTCGAAGTCGTACTGGTAGCCGACGTAGCCGTTCTCCTTGGCCGCACGCAGCAGCGACGCATTCATGCGCGCCTGCGCCTGCTCGTCGTGCATGAGCTTGTGGAAGCCCTCGCGGTTGGTCGTCATCGACAAGATGGGCATGACCGGCACGCCCTTGTTCTTGGCGAGCTGCAGCACGAAGGGGTTGGGCGCACCGTTGACGAGGCCGGCCGCATCGACGCCGTACCACGTGGGTACCAGCAGGTCGACCTTGTCGGCATGGGCGACGAAAGCGTTCACCGACTTCTGCGTCTCCATCATGTAGAAGAGCGCGCGAGGGGCGGCGAAGGCCTGCTGCGCAAAGCCCGCGAGGAGCGTCAGCAGCACCAGCGCGGTCCGCCGCAGCGGCCGCAGGAAGGAGTAAGGGGACATGGGAGCGTGTCGGGGTTGGAGATTCAGGGGAAAAAGATGCGCGGCGCTCAACGCGCCTCGATCTTGAAGACGTAGGCGTGGCGGCCGACCGGGTCCTTGGGTAGCCGCAGGTGCAGGCCGGCGGCGTCCTGCGTGAAGGGGATGGCGCTGCCGTCGGCCAGCAGCGTGACGCGCTGGACCGGCGCCGACAGCGCGCTGGGCGCGAGCGACCGGATCAGCACCTCACTGCGGCCGTCGGCCTGCGCCTGCGGCCAGCCCAGGCCGATCGCGTAGAGCACCGCCCCCTTCGTCGTGAAGCGGAAATCCTCCGGCGTGTAGGGCTTGGCGTTGCGGTCCTGGAAGGTGCCGCCGACGACCTCGGTCGGGCCCTCGCCGAAGCGCGTCCACGGGCGACTGCCATAGATGGCCTCGCCGTTGACCTTCAGCCAAGCACCCATCTCCAGCAGGATGTCGCGCGCCTCGTCGGGGATGCTGCCGTCACCGCGCGGGCCGATGTTCAGCAGCAGGTTGCCATTCTTGGACACCACATCGATAAGCTGGTGCAGCAGCTGCGTGGCGGGCTTGTAGGTGTCGCCGTCGATGTAGCCCCAGGACGCGTTGCTGATCGACGTGTCGGTCTGCCAGGTCTGCGGCTGGATGCCGATCATCTGGCCGCGCTCGACGTCGTAGGTGCCAGCGCCCTGCGGGAAGGCGTTGAGCTTGAAGTCGATGACGGTCGGCTCGCCGCGCTTGGCGCCCTGGTTGTAGTAGTAGGCAGCAAAGCGCGGCATCGTGTTGACGCGCATGCTGGCGTGGCCGATCCACCAGTCGAAATACATCAGGTCCGGGTGGTAGGCGTCCACCAGCTCGGCGGTGCGGGCCAGCCAGTCGTCCAGCCAGGCCTGCGACACGGGCGTCCAGTCGTGCGGCAGGTCGCCGTCGTCCTTGCCGTGCAACACGCGCAGCTGGGCGGGGCCGTACAGCGCGGCATAGCGCGGGTCGTTCACGTCGGATGCGATGTGGCGGCCACCGTCGAAGAACCAGTTGTGCTCGGCACGGTGCGACGAGGTGCCGAAGCGCATGCCCTCGGCACGGATGGCCGTGGCCAGCTCGCCCAGCACGTCGCGCTTCGGGCCCATCGTGGCGGCCGTCCAGTCACTCAGCTTCGAGCGGTACATCGCGAAGCCGTCATGGTGCTCGGCCACCGGCACTACGTACTTGGCGCCCGCCTGCGCGAACAGCTTGGCCCAGCCCTGCGGGTCGAAGCGCTCGGCCTTGAAGCGGGCGATCAGGTCCTTGTAGCCGAACGTCGACTGCTTGCCGAAGGTGGCGATGTGGTGCTCGTAGGGCTTGCTGCCTTGCTGGTACATGTCCCGCGAGTACCACTCGTTGCCGAAGGCCGGTAGTGAGAACACGCCCCAGTGCACGAAGATGCCGAACTTGGCGTCGGCATACCAGGCGGGCGTCTTGTAGGCCTGCAGCGAGGTCCAGTCGGCACTGAAGGGGCCCGTTGCGATGCCGCTGTCCACGCGCTGCAACACGCGGGTGCGTTCGCCGTCAAACTTGGCGACCGACTGGCGCCAGATGCGGTCGATGTCAGCGGGCGACAGCGTGGCGGCCGTCGGCGCGGTCGGGTCGGCGGGCGGCTGGGCCTGCGCCCAGGCGGGCGACGCCAGCGCGGCGCCGATGGCGCTCAGGGCCATGAAGCGGCGGAGAGTCGATGCGGGCATGGGGTGAAGGTCTCGCGAAAGGCGTTCAGGGAGGTTCAGTGCGGCGCACTCGCGGCGGGCGGCTGGGCCGGCGCGTCGGCGGGATAGGGCGCCGCGCCCAGGCGCAGGGCGGCTTGGTCCAGCTGCGTCTCCAGCGCCTGCGCGCCATCGGGCGCAAACACGCGCAGGCGCAGGCGTGCGGCCACCAGGTCCTTCTGCACGGGCCAGCGGCCCTGCAGCGTGAACGGCGAAGACAGGTCAGGCAGCTCCTGCGTGCCCTGGCCCAGCAGCCGGCCGTCGCGGTCCAGCATGCGCCATTCGGCGCGGTAACCCAGCAGCGGGTAGGACGGCAGCTGCGTCGGCGCATTGGCCTGTAGGCGCGCCTCGAAACCGGCCAGGCCGTCGCCAGCCCAGGTCCAGGCCAACTGCGCGCCCAGCGGCGCGTTGCGCTGCTGGTAGGCCATGTACGAGGGCTTGCGCTGGCGGTTCTCGTCCACGACGCCATGGTCCACATGGCCGGCGGTCTCACCGACGGCTAGGTTGCGGTGGGACTTGTAGTCCTGGTAGATCCAGAAGATCGCGCCGGCCACGAAGTCGCGCCGCGCGAAGGCGTCCAGCTGCTGGCGCAGGTTGGCGATGCGCTGACGGTCCGCCTCGGCCGCATCGGGCGCAAAGGGGCCGACATAGCCGTACTCCGAGATGACCAGCGCCTTGTCGGGGTAGGTCTTCTGCATGAAGTCCAGCCACGGCTCGACCTGCTCGGCGCCACCGCTCCAGCTGCCGAAGTAGGCATTGGCCATGATGAAGTCGGCCTCATGCAGCGCGGCGCTGTCGGGCCACGGCGCGATGCTGACGTCGGAATCCGCGAAGGTGAAGAAGCGCTGCGGGTCCAGCTCGCGCACCAGCGCCTTCATGCGCCGCACATAGGCCAGGCCGCCAGGCAGCCGCGCATCGCTCTCGTTGCAGACGCTCCACGCGAAGATGCTGGCGTGGTTGCCGTCGCTGGCGATCATCTCTGCCAGCATCTGCTGCGCCAGGGTCAGCACGCGCGGGTCCTTCATCTGCGCTTCGCTGAACTGCCACATCGGGATCTCGGGCACCAGCAGGATGCCGTGGCGGTCGGCGTAGTCCAGCACCGCAGGATGTTGCGGGTAATGCACCGGCCGCGTCAGCGTGGTGTGCAGCGCGCGCAGGTCGTTCCAGTCGTGCAGGACGGTGCCGCGAGTCTCGGCCAGGCCTTCCCACGGCGAGTCCTCGTGACGGGTCAGGCCGGTCAGGCGCACGGGGCTGTCGTTGACCCACAGCTTGCGGTCGCGCAGCTCGATGCGGCGCAGGCCCAGCGTGTCGCTGCGCAGGTCCAGCACTCTGCCGTCGCCGTCCTGCAGCTCGCTGACGACGCGGTAGAGCTGACCGTCGCCGATGTTCCACAGCCGCGGTTCGGCCAGCGCCAGGCGCAGCTCGGCCGTGGCCTTGCCCTGGGCCGGCAGGGCCAGCGCCTCGTGGGCGCTGGCCGCCGGGCTGCCGTCCGGCGCATAAGCCGTGACGACGAGCTTGAAACGACGTGATCGGGTGCTGGCGTTCTCCAGGGCAACCCGGGCGCTGACCTGGGCCGGCTCAATGCCGACGCGGCGGCCGGCCAGCGGCCCGGTCAACGTGGCGCGCAGCGTCTGGCGGCGGATGACGGCGCCATCACCGACGCTCAGCCAGACGTCGCGCACGAGGCCGCCGTAATGCCACCAGTCGTACCAGACGCTGCCGCTGCCGGCCAGCCTCATCGCATGGCCGGGAATGCTGTGCGCGCTGGGCCGGTTGTCGATGGCGACAGCCAGCAGGTTGGGGCCGTTGCGGCGCAGCTGGCGACTGATGTCGAAGGCATGCGCCGTATGGCCGCCCTCGTGCTGGCCGATCTCCACGCCGTTGAGCCACACGCGGCTGCGGTAGAACGCAGCGCCGAAGTTCAGCTCCACGTGCGCGTCATCGCCCAGCGACGCAGGCAGGTCCAGGCGGCGGAAGTACCAGCCCGTGCCCTCGAAGTCAGCATCGGCGCCGACGTTCCACGTGTGCGGCACGCTGACGCTGCGCGTGTCGCGCGGCTGGCTGCGCGGCCAGCCGGCGGCCACACCCTCGTCGGCCGGGTCAGTGCGGAACTGCCAGCCGTCGTTCAGGTCGATGCGCGTGGCGGCCGACGCGGGCAGGCTGCACAGCGACAGCAGCAGACCAACGGCGGCGATGAAAGAGAAGGCTCGCATGACCAGGCTCAGCGGCGGCGCGGCGGCGCGGTGGAGCCGCGCACGACCAGCTCGGGCGTGAAGATTTCGGCGATGGGCTCGGCGGCTTTGCCGGACTGCGTCTGGCGCACGCGCTCGATGAGGCGCAGCGCCGCGCGCCGGCCGATCTCGACGGTGTCCTGCCGCGCGGTCGTCAGCGGCGGCCAGCTGAGCTGGGCGAAGGGGCTGTCCTCGAAACCGGCGATGGCCAGGTCGCCCGGCACGTCGAAGCCGACCGAGCGGGCCGCCGCCAGCACGCCGGCGGCGATCTCGTCGTTGCTGCCGAACACGGCCGTCGGTGGCGCGGTGAGCGCCAGCAGCTTGCGCGCGCGGCGGAAGCCCGAGTTGAAGTTGAACTCGCCTTCCAGCACGAGCCCGGCATCCACGTCGACGCCGTAGTCGCGCATCGCGTCCATATAGCCTGCGTAGCGCTGCACGCTGGACTGGTAATAGCTGTCGCCCCACAGGAAGGCAATGCGGCTGTGGCCCAGCTGGATCAGGTGCTCGGTGATGGCGTGCGCCGCACGGCGGTCGTCCACGCGCACGCTGTCCTGCACGTCGCGCGGGTCCTCGCCGGCCGACACGATGCGGATGACGACGACGCCATGCGCCGCCAGCGCCTCGATGAGGTCGCGCTGCTCGGACATCGGCGGAGCCAGCACGAGGCCGGCCAGGCGAGAGCGCTGCACCAGCGCCAGCAGCTCCTGCACCGAGCCGTGCGCCGGCGTGCTGCACGGATGGATCTGCAGGCCGTAGCCCTGCTCGCGGCAGGCCGACAGGACGCCGTTCTGCAGGCTCACGAGGTATTGCGCGTTGGGGTTGCTGTAGACCAGGCCGATCGCGAACGAGTGCGCGCTGCGCAGGCTGCGCGCGAGCGGGTCGGACTGGTAGTTCAGCGCGGCGATCGCCTGGCGCACACGCTCGCGCATCTCCGGTCGCACGGCGGGGTCGTCGTTGATGACGCGAGACACCGTCTTCAGCGACACGCCGGCCGTCTCGGCCACGTGCCGGATGGACACACGCGGCGGCGGGGTGACGCGGGTCACGCCGGCGCCCTCCTCGGCATCCGGCGCCGCGGCTGCGGGCGGGAGCTTGCGCCTGTCGGTCACTCGGCCTTCCCCTTGCCCAGGCCGACTCGGTGGCCGACCAGGCCGTAGAACAGGATGTAGAGGTAGCAGGGCACCATCAGCGCGGCGAACACCAGCTGGAAGTGGTGGTGCTCCTTCAGCACGGCGAAGGCCTGCGGAATGATCGCGCCACCGGCGATGCCCATGATGAGCAGCGCCGAACCACGCTCGGTCGCGGGGCCCAGGGCGCGGATGGCCAGCGGGAAGATGGCGGGCCACATCATTGCGTTGGCGAAACCCAGCGCCGCCACGAAGCCGACCGACACGTAGCCATGCGTCGCATAGGCGCACAGCGAGAAGACGATGCCCAGCGACGCGGAGATGGCCAGGTAGCGCTGCTGCGAGATGAACTTCGGGATCAGCACGAGGCCGGCCACGTAGCCCAGCAGCATGGCCACCAGCGTGAAGGACGTGAAGAACTTGGTCTGGTCGGCCGGCAGGTTGAAGCCGGCGCCATAGGTGCCGATAGCGTCGCCCGCCATGACTTCGGCGCCGACGTAGACGAACAGGCACACGACGCCCAGCCACAGGTGCGGGAACGAGGTCAGGCTGCGTTCGGTGGCACCCTCACTGCGGTTGACGTCGGAGGCGCGGATGTCCGGCAGCGGCGAGCGCAGGATGCCCACGGCCAGCACCGCCAGCACGCCGGCCATGACCATGTAGGGCGCGTGCACCTTGTGCGCGAAGCCGTCCAGCAGTGCTTCGCGCGTGGCGGCGTCGGCCGTCTGCAGGCTCTGCGCGAGGCCACCCACGTCGGACAGCACCACGGCGCCCAGCAGTAGCGGCGCCAGGATGCCGGCCACCTTGTTGCAGATGCCCATCCACGCGATGCGCTGCGCGGCGCTCTCGATCGGGCCGACGATGCTGATGTAAGGATTGGCCGCCGTCTGCAGCAGCGACAGGCCAGCGCCGATGACGAAAAGGCCTGTCAGCGCGCCGGGGTAGACGCGCATCGATACGAACTGGCCGAACACCACCGCGCCGGCGGCGATGACGAGCAGGCCCAGCGCCATGCCGCGCTTCATGCCGATGCGCTTGAACACGGCAGCCGACGGCAGCGCCAGGAAGAAGTACGACAGGTAGAACGCCATCGGCACGAGGAAGGCGTTCACGTCATCGAGGTTGAACGCCAGCTTCACGAACCCGATCAACGGCCCGTTGATCCACGTGAAGAAACCCATGATGAAGAACAGCAGGCCAATGATGGCCACCGGCCCCAGGGGCGCACGGGTCGCGGAAGACGTTTGGGATCCAGCAGCGGGCATTCAATGACTCCGAGAGGAGCAGCGGCGGCGTGGGCCGGGTGGGGTCTGCACGCACCTTCTGCTCATGAACAGACTCGTTTATCAATCTTCATGACACTGTTGTCAATCGGGTCAGTGCAGGGCCAATTTCGAGCCAATCGACCGCTTTTCCCCATGAGAAAAAGCAAACTCAGCGATTTGCGAGCGTGCCGCCGACCCAACATTCAAGGGAAAACCCCAGTCATACAACGACTGCGACAACGGAGGCTGGCCGATGTTGACAACATTGTCATTGGCCACTGAAACTCCGCGGCCATGCTGTCCTCGCCCCCCTCACCTGCACGCCGCCCGGAAGAGCCGGGCTCCTACTTCCTGGCCGCCGATGTCGGCGGCACGCACGCCCGGGTGGGCCTGGCGCGCAATGTTCGGGACCAGGGTGGCGCCTGTCCGGTCGAGCTGCTGCACCGCGAGGACTACGTCTGCGCCGACTGGCCCGGACTCGGCGACATCCTGGTGGACTTTGTCGCCCGGTTGGCCGCCACGCCGTGGCGAGACAACGCCCCCACGGCCTGCGTGCTAGCGTGCCCCGGCTATGTGCAGGGCGACCAGGTCGTCAACCGCAACCTGCCGTGGCCGGTGGTCTCCATCTCGCAGATGCAGGCCCAGCTGGGCATGGCCGACCTGACGGTCATGAACGACTTCGAGGCCCTGGCGCATGCCGTGCCCTATGTGCAGCCGGCCGAGATGCGCCCTCTGATGACGGCCCAGAGCGCCACCGGCGGGCTGGCAGCCGGGCCTATCGTCGTCATGGGCCCCGGCACGGGCCTCGGCTGCGCGGCCATCCTGCCCGGGAGCCCGGCGCCGCAGGTGCTGCCGACCGAGGCAGCCCACGTGGCGCTGGCGGCCAGCACGCCGCGCGAGCTGGACATCCTGCGCGTGCTGGCTGGCGACGACCTGCACGTACCCGTCGAATCGGCGCTGTCAGGCCCCGGCCTGTTGCGCCTCTACCGCGCGATCTCCACGCTGCGCGGCGAGACGCCCACGCTGCAGACGCCGGCCGACGTGACGGCCAGCGCGCTGGAACGGCGCTCCGACGCCGCGCTGGAGGCGCTGAACACCTTTTGCGCGCTGCTCGGCAGCTTCGCAGCGGACCTGGCGGCGCTGTACGGCGCACAGGGCGGCATCCTGCTGGCGGGCGGCATCCTGCCGAAGATCGAAGCCTTCCTGCAGCAGAGCGAGTTCCGCAAGCGCTTCCTGCACAAGGGCGTGCTGAGCCCCTTCCTTGAACGGGTGCCCGTCCACATCATCAGCCACGGCGACCTCGGCGTGCTGGGCGCCGCCTGCTGGTTGGAAGGCCGCGCGGCGCGCGCCTAAGCGCGGGCTGCGATGACGGGCCGCAGCGCGGCCAGCGCCGCCGCCCCCATCGCGATCGCCCAGGCCACCAGCGCCCAGCCGGCCACCTGCTGGTCGCTGACGAGGTAGTTCACGCACAGCTGTTGCTCGGCGTCCAGGTAGAGCAGGCCGGCCGTGGCCGTCATCCACGCAGCATTGGCCAGGAAGAACGCCGCGACGACCGGCGTGAACCGCGGCCGCGCCAGCCGCAGCATGCCACCGGCCGCGAGCCACGAGCCGTACTTCAGCAGCGCCACGCCGGGCTGCAGCAGCGCCAGGTCCAGCGCCGCGGGCACCATCCACAGCGCGAGGACCGCGGACGCCGTCGTCGCGGCAAGCAGGCCGCCGGCATCCAGCCACTGAAGCAGCCGGCCCGGCCAAGGCAGGACACCGGCCAGCCATGCGCCGGCAGCCAGCAGCATCGGCAGCTCCGCCGCCATGTGCAGGCTCATGCGGCTCTCCAGGCCGTCACGCACGCCGGGCCAGGCCAGCAGCAGCGACAACAACAGGCCGGGCCACCAGCGCTTCATGGCCTCCCCGCGTCCAACCGCGCGGCCAGCGCCACCGCGGACGGCCAGTCAGCAGTATCAAAAATCCCGGCGACGTGGCCTTGCCGGTCGACGACATGCAACGCACCGTTGTGCACGAAGCCGCCCAGCCCGTCGGGCACGGCGATGACTCCCAGCGCGCGGCGCACCCGCAGGCCGTCGTCCACACTGCGCGGCGCAGCGACCGTCCAGAGCGGCGCCTGTGCACGGTGGCGCGCGGCGTAGCCCGCCAGTGCCGGCGGCGTGTCCCGTGCGGGGTCGATGGAGACCGACATCAGCCGCACGCCCGGCGCCTCGCGCCGGATCAGTTGCTGCGCCTGGAAGAACTCGGCGCCGAGCGACTGGCACACAGACTCGCAGTTCGTGTAGATGAAGTCCACGATGCGCACCGGCCCGCCGGCGGGCCACTGCAGCGGCCGGCCCATCGCATCGATGACGGCCATCGCCGGCCATCGCAGCTGGCCGCTGGCGGCCTGCTGGCGGCGCAGCGCCTCGAATGTCCAGTGCTCGAAGCCGTCAGTGAGCCGCTCCACCGTCGCCACGAACAGCGTGAGCACCGCCGCGCAGGCGAGCACCGTTCCGACCAGGCGCTGCGGCCCCGGACGCGTCGTCGCCATGGCGGGGCCGCGCACGATCAATCGTGCGGCGGCAACTCCTTGTCACCGCCAAATGGCGCCGTGCGCTGCGCAGTCGCGGCCCGCGCCTCGGCCACCGTTTCCGGCGTGACGGGTGCAGCCGTGTTGCCCCACTGCGAGCGCACATGCGTCAGCACTGCGGCGATCTGCTCGTCGCTGAGTTGGCCGCCAAAGGCTGGCATCGCCCCGTTGTAGGTGTTGCCCCTAACGGTCAGTGGGCCCGAGATGCCGTGCAGCAGGATGGCGGCCGTGGTGCTATCCCGGCCCTGCACCCATTCGCTGCCGGCCAGCGGCGGGAACACGCCCGGCAGGCCTTGTCCCGTGGCTTGGTGGCAGGCGGCGCACAGCGACGAGAACAGCGCTGCGCCGTCAACCTTGGCGCCGCCCTTTGGCTTGACGCCGGCCAGCTCGCCCGCTTGCCGGCCGTCGCCCCAATCCGCAGGCGTCTCGATGTCAGCGGTGGTGATGTAGGCAATGCCGAACAGCAGCGCCAGCACGATGCCCGCCCGCACGAAGTTGGGCACGGGGTTCGAGCCTTCCAGCGGGTCGGGGTTCTCGCGCTGCTGCTGCGGCGTGATCTGCGGATCAGGTGTCATGTCGGGCTCCTGGGATCAGCGCTTGTCGGTCAAGGGCTCGGGCAGGTTCACCACCGGGTAGGTGTGGTTCAACGCCTGCAGATAGGCCACCAGGTCCAGCGCGTCGCGGCTGGCCGCCACGAGCTTGCCGGGTGGCGCATAGCCCGGCGGCAGCTGCACCTGCACGTCGCCGCGATCCAGCTTGTCCTTGGTTTCGAACAGGAAGCGGTAGCTGGGCATCACGCTGCCCTCCACGTAGGCGCGCGGCTGGTACAGGTGACCGAGGTGCCATTGTTCACTGGGCTGGCGCGCGCCGACGTTGAACAGGTCGGGGCCTGTGCGCATCGTGCCGAGCAGGTGCGGCGTGTCGTAGGCGTAATCGGCCGCGACGCTGGCGCGACCCCAGCCGCGGGCGGTGTCGGGCCCCAGGCTCTTGGCGCGTGGCTGCTGCGAATGGCAGTAGACGCAGCCGTTGGCGATGTAGACCTCACGCCCGCGCAGCTGCGCTTCGGTGTAGGGCTTCAGCGCCTCGGGCGCCTTCACGTCGCGCACGGTCATGTAGGGCACGACGACGAGTGCGCTCGTCGCCAGGCTCAGCATCACCATGCCACCGCCGATCAATCGGGTTTCTTCATCCATAACGATCTCCTCAGCGCGTGGCCAGCAGCGTGGGGCGGGTGCGGCCTTCCGAGCGGCCGGCCAGCAGCAGCACGAAGTGCAGCACGAACACGACATGCCCCAGCCCCATCAGCGCGCCGCCCACAGAGCGGGCCTTCAGGTAGGGCGCCATCAACGTCACGGACTCGATGAACGGCCGCGTCTCGTCCAGCATCGCCAGGCCCTGCAGCCAGCCGCCGATCGTCAGCGACACGAAGTACACGGCGATGCCCACCGTGGCCAGCCAGAAGTGCGCGGCGATCAGCGCCTGCGACGGCCACTCGCGCCCGGTGATGCGCGGCGTGATGAAGTAGATGGCGCCGAAGAACACCATCGTCACGAAGCCGTAGAGCCCCAGATGCGCATGCGCCACCGTGAAGTGCGTGAAGTGCGTGACCGCGTTGACGCTGCGCAGCGCCTCGACGCTGCCCTGTACGGAGCTGGCCGTGTACATCAGGCCGCCCAGGCCGATGAAGCGCAGCGTGGGCGACGTGATGATCGTGCCCAGGTGGCCCTTCAGCGTCTGGTACTGGTTGACGGTGAATGCGGCGACCGGCACGACCATCATGACGCTCTGCACGATGGATAGCGTGATGAGCCAGCCCGGCACCGGCCCGCCGATCAGGTGGTGGCCTCCGACCTGGCCGTAGAAGAAGGCAAGTCCCCAGAAGCCCAGCAGAGACAGGTTGTAGCTCTGCACCGGCCGGCCGACGATCTTGGGCAGGAAGTAGTAGACCGAGGCCAGCGCCAGCGGCGTGTAGAACAGGCCCAGCACGTTATGCCCGAACCACCAGTTCATGGCCGCCTGCTGCACGCCGTGGTGCAGGCCCGGCATGTTCCCGATGAGGAACAGCACCGGGAACCAGAACAGCGCGCAGCCCATGTACCAGACCGACACGTAGAGATGGTCCACGCGGCGCTGCAGCAGCGTCAGCGCCAGCGGCAGGCCCACCAGCGCACCGCCGATGACGAACAGGATGTCGATCTGCCACGGGATCTCCAGCCACTCCAGCCCGTCGCTGAAGCCCGCCGCGATGGCACCCAGTCCGGCGATCAGCGCCGCATTCCACAGCGCCGCGCCAAGGAAGGCGTAGCGCGCGCCGACGAGCTCGGTCTTCAACAGCCGCGGGATGATGAACAGCGCGATGCCCAGCCCCGCCATCGGCGCCCAGCCGTAGGCCACGGCATTGAGGTGGATCGTGCGGATGCGGCCGAAGGTCAGCCAGGGCTGTCCCGTCAGCCAGTCGGGCTCGTGCAGCTTGATGGAGGCAGTCAGCCCCGCGGCGGACGCGACCAGCAACCACGCGAACGCGCAACAGAAGAAGAAGAACACCAGCGGCGCCGTCGACGCGTCAGCCCGGGCGCGCAGCAACAGCTCTTCGTTGTCGGCGGTGGGAACAACCCCGGAGGCGGGGTCTTCGGCGCGACCGATCTCACCCGGCGCGAAGATGACCTCGGCGCCGCTGGCGCTGCGCTCGAACAGGCCGCGCCGCTGCGTCCAGATGAAGACTGTTAGCGCTGTCACCGACAGCACAAAGGCCGATAGCAAGATGCCCACCGTACTCATGGGAATGCTCCTAAGGAATTCAGTTAGGGCGCCACGCCGTCAGCGCAGCGCACACGATCGGCGGCCGGAGCCCAAGGGCGTCGGAATACAGGGGGCCAGCCAGCATGGCGGCCATGGCCAGCTCAGGCACGGCTGGACCTCGTCAGCGCGAAGGAGTCGACGTCCGCCAGCGTCGACAGCTCCAGCGCGATGTCGCTCATCGACGCCGAGCGTCCGGCGCGGTCCGCGAAGATCTGGCCTTCCATCTCGAAGCGCTGCTCCCGGAAGCACAGCGTCATCGTCTCGGTCGGCATGCGCAGCCCGTGTGTGGCCAGAAATGCGAGGACGGCTTCCGTCCTGGGCCGGTGGCCTTCGCGGAACTTCAGCGTGCAGGTGAAGGCCGCGCTTGCCGGCAGCCGGCTCTCCACGCGCGGCAGCACCTCGACGGCGATGACGAACAGCGCCGTCAGGCCCAGCGCCGGCAGGTACAGCCCCACGCCGACGAGGATGCCCAGTGCGGCGACGCCCCACAGCGACGCCGCTGTCGTCAGCCCGCGCACGTTCAGCCCGTTCTGCACGATGAGCCCGGCGCCGAGGAACCCGATGCCGGTCAGGATGGCGCCGATGACGCGCGTGGGGTCGCCGCCGCTCGTATCGGCCCGTTGGCCGCCGTACCACAGCGCCGGATAGCCGGCCAGCAGCGTCACGGCCGCCGACGTGGCACTCACCAGGCAATACACCTGGCTGCCCGCGGCGCGGCCGCTGTAGAAGCGCTCGTAGCCGACCACCCAGCCCAGCAGCATGGCGAGGCCCATGTTGCCGATGATGTCGAGGCTGGTCGCCAGCCAGGCGGCGTGCAGCGTCATGGGGAGGCCCCGGTCCAGCCGCCGCCCAGTGCGCGGAACAGCCCGACCTGCGTCTGCAGCAGCGCCGACTGCAGGCTCAGCACCCCCTGCTCCGCGGCGAGCAGGTTGCGCTCCGCCACCAGCTCATCCTGGCGGGACGCATAGCCTTCACGGAAGCGCCGCGTCGCGATGCGCAACGCGTCGGCCACGGCCTGGCGCTGCGCGAGCGCGTCGCGCAGTTGCGCCTGCTGCTGCTCTTGGCCGTTGAGCTGCGTCTCCACCTCGGCCCAGGCGCCCAGCACGGTGCGCTCGTAACCCGCCAGGGCTTGGTCGCGGCGTGCCGCGCTGGCGTCGGCCAGCGCCTGCAGCCGGCCGCCGTTGAAGATGGGCGCCAGCACGCTGCCGCCCAGGCTCCAGATCGTGAACGGATCACCATGCAGCACGCTCGCGCCGACATGGCCCAGGCTGGCGTTCAGCCGCAGGGCCGGCAGCCACTGCGCGCGGGCCGCGGCCAGCTGCGCGTCGCTGGCCACCACTTGCAGCTCGGCGGCCCGCAGGTCGGGCCGGCGGCGCAGCAGCTCGGACGGCAGGCCCGCGTCTGGCACAGCGCAAGGCTGCAGCGCGGCCAGGCCGCCGCCGCGCTCCACCGGGCCGGACGCGCGGCCCAGCAGCAGGTTGAGCTGCGCCTCCTGGCGCTCCAGCGCACGGGCCAGCTGCGGCAGCGCCTGGGCGCCGGCGTGGCGGTCGGCCTCGGCCTGGGCCAGCTCCAGCGCACTGGCATAGCCGGCATCGCGCCGCTGGCGCACGAGGGTGAGCGAACGCTCGCGCGAGGCCAGCGTGTGCTTCGCCAGGTCCAGCTGCGCGTCCAGCTCCAGCAGGCCGATATAGGTCTGAGCCACCGTCGCCGCGACGCTCAGCGCCACGGCGTCGCGCGCCGCGCGGCTGGCCTCCTCGCCGTTGTCGGCGGCACGGGCCAACGCGTCGATGCGGCCCCACAGGTCCACCTCGTAGGCAGCCTGGAACAGCTCCTGGTGGCCCGTCGACAGGTAGGGCTTCAACGTGACGTCGCTGACACTGCGCGAGCGCGTGGCGCCCGCCCCGGCGTCGAGGGTGGGCCAGAAGGCCGCATGCTGGGCGGCGGCCATCGCGCGGGCCTCGGCGACGCGGGCGGCGGCCTGGCGCAGGTCCTGGTTGTGGGCCAGCGCCTCGCCGATGAGCCGCGTCAGCGTGGCATCGCCAAAGCCCTGCCACCAGTCGGTGCGCAGCGCTTCGCTGCCGGCGGCATTGCGCCACTGCGCGGGCGTGGCCGGCGGCGGCACGGACGCCACGGGTGGCTGCGCACAGGCGGCCAGCACCAGCGCGGCCGGCAGCGCCAGCAGGCGCCATGTCACGGGGGAAAGGCTGTGCGGCTTCATGGGTGGGGCGAGCCGGTATCGACCTCGGCGACGACGGACATGCCGGGCCGCAGGCGCGCGGCCAGCGGGTCGCTGGCGTCCACGGCGATGCGCACCGGCAGGCGCTGCGGCACCTTCGTGAAGTTGCCGGTGGCGTTGTCGGCGCGGATGACGCTGAACTCCGACCCCATGGCAGGCGCCAGCCGCTCCACGTGCCCCTTCAGCCACGCGTGGCCCAGGCCGTCCACCTGGAAGCGCGCGGCCTGGCCCGGTGCCATGTGCGAGGTCTGCGCCTCCTTGAAGTTGGCCACTACCCACACCTGCGCCGGCACCAACGCCAGCAGCTGGGTGCCCGGCGTGACGTACTGACCCAGCTTCACGCCGATCTCGCCGGCCTGGCCGGCGCGTGGCGCGCGGATGCGGGTGTTCTCCAGGTCGATCTCCGCCAGGTGCACGGCAGCCTGCGCACCTTCGATGGCCGCCTCGATGGCCTGGCGGTTCACGTCCACCGCGCGCAGCTCTTGTTGCGCGGCCGAGATGGATGCGCGCGCCTGCTGGGCCTGCGCATCGGCCTGACGCTGGGCGGCCTCGGCCTGGCGCAGTGCGCTCTCGACCTGCTCATGCTCGCGCTGCGACACGGACCCATCACCCACCAGCGACTGCGAGCGGCGGTAGTCGGCCCGCGTGCGCGCCAGCTGCGCGACGGCGTTGAACTGCTGCGCCTGTGCGGCCGCCAGCTGCGCCTCGGCATTGGCGACGCCGGCCTGGCGCACCTGGCGCGTCTGCACGACGTTGGCCAGGTTCGCGCGCTGCGCGGCGAGCGTGGCCTGGGCTTGGGCCATGCGCTGGCGGTAGTTGCGGTCGTCCAGGCGGACGAGCACCTGGCCGGCGTCCACCGCGGCGAAGTCCTGCACGAGGACCTCGGCCACGTAGCCGTCCACCTTGGGGGCGAGGATGGTCACGCTTCCGCGCACGTAAGCGTTCTCCGTGGATTCGATGTCGCTCAGATACGGCGGCAGCCGCCAGGCATAGAGCACCAGCCCGATGCCGGTGACCGCGGCCACGATGACCAGCGCGTTGGTGAGGGAGAGGAACTTGGACATGACGGCGGGACTTCTGGAGGAATCAGGAGGAGGCGGCGGCCGGCGCCACTGCGGCCGGCGCCGCGGCACGGCGGCCACGCCAGGCCAGCACCGCCAGCCACAGCGCCATGGCCGCGGCGAGCACTGCCGTGCTCAGGAACACGTCGTTGTAGGCCAGCACAAAGGACTCGCGAGTGACCTGCTGCTGCAACAGTGACAGGCCTTGCAGGGCCCGGGCGGCCGGGTCGCCCACGACGCGGGCGACCGAGCCGCCGAGCTGCGCGATGCGCAGTGCCACTTGCGGGTCGCCGATGGGCAGGTGCTGCGCCAGCGCGGCGTAGTGCCAGGTCTGGCGCTCTGCCACGGCGGTGGCGACCCAGGCCGACCCCAGCAGGCTACCCAGCACCTGCGCCCCGCTGAAGGCGGCCAGGAAGGTCACGAGGTGGCGCGAGCCCTCCTGCAGCACCGGGCCGAAGCCCATCAGCAGCGACGCGGAGAAGAACAGTCCGAGTCCGACGGCCAGCAGCGTCTGGCTGGCATAGAACTGCTCGGGCCGGCTTACGGCGGTGGCGTCGCTGTCCATCAGCGCCGCCGCCAGCACCATCAGGCCGGCCAGCACGGCCAGCGGCGACGCGCCCCGCTTGGCGGCGATGACGATGGCCAGTAGGAAGCCGGCCAGCAGCCCGACGCTGACGAAGCCGAACAGGCCGCGCATCTGCTCGTTGGACTGGCCCAGCACCGTCATCAGCCCGACGACACCGACCGTCTGCTCGGACAGCACGACGCGGAACAGCAGCACCGCGATGATGAAGCGGACCATGTACGGGCTGGCCAGCCAGCGCAGGTCCACCAGCGGATTGACGCGGTTGAGGTCCACCAGCGCGTACAGGCTCATGAAGACGATGGACGCTGCCAGGCACTGGCCCAGCCAGGGGGCATCGGTCCACCAGGCGAGGCGCCCTTGCGAGATCACCACGCACAGCAGGCCGAGGCCCACCGCATACAGCGGAAACGCGAGCAGGTCGCCCCGGTTGAAGGCCGGCTGACGCGGCTGCGGCGTCAACGGCACGGCGTGGATGGCCGCCAGGCTCAGCAGCGCCAGGGCGACGTCCAGCACGAAGAGGCCGTGCCAGCGCCCGAGCTCCAGCAGCTCGGGCGAGATGACGCGGCTCAGCGGCCCCGGCACCTGCAGGCAGGCGAAGCCCAGCAGCAGCGCCACCGGCGCGAGCCGCTGCGGCAGCGCCTCCATCAGGTAGTAGATGGCCAGCGTGCTCAGCGGCGCGGCAGCCAGCCCCAGCGCGGCGCGCACGGCCAGCGCCGAACCCAGCGAGTCGGCGGCCAGATGCAGCGCACAGACAACCAGGAAGAGCCACAGGCTCGCCATCGCGAACACACGCAGACCGAAGTGCAGCCGCACCTTCGTGACCAGCAGTGTGGCCCACAGTGCCGACGCGAAATAGGCCGTCGACAGCCAGCTCGCCTCGGCCGCCGTGGCGCCCAGCGAGCCCTGGATGCCGCTGAGATTGTTGCTGACGAGATAGAGCCCGAAGCCCTGCGTCAGGCCCAGCAGCACGCCCGCCGCGGCGCGGGCCAGCGGCAGGTGGGGTCGGGCGGAACTGGAGGACTCGTTCATAACACTTGAAATGCACGGCGCAAGCACAGAGGGGAGATGTGTCGCCTCACCAAAAACTAGGGGGCAACCTGCCGTCGCCATTCACCGGATGCCCGTTCGCGGCATCACATGCTGCGTGTAACCTACTTGCTGAGTTTGTCCTTGCCCTGCCCGCCAAGGCCAGGGCAGAGTCGGACACCTTGCGCATCGTTTCGGACAAAATTGATAGCGCTCCCATGTTGGTGCGCAAACGGCACTGTCGATCGGCACCCAAGCGGTGCATCCGAGGCCGGACAACCCAACCACGATCCACACCCATGCCGCTTGAACATCGCCCTCGCACCGCTAACCCGGAGCCAGTTCTTGCCAGGACGTCGCACGGCCCGATGAGCCTGCACGAGAAGCTCTACGCACCGCTGAAGATCCTGGCCATCGTGCAGGTGCTTGCCGAGCACGGCATCACGCCGGAGGCAGCGCTGGAAGGCACCCACCTCAACGCCGAGCAGATCCGCGACCCGGACGTGCGGACGTCACTGCAACAGCTGTTGACGGTGGGGCGCAACGCCGTCCGGCTCGTTCCAGTCACGGAGCTCGGCCTGCACGCGGGCCGGCGCATGCACTTCACCAGTTATGGCCTGCTGGGCTATGCGCTGCTGAGCGCGGTCACGCTGCGCCAGGCCTTTCTGCTGCGGATTCGATACGACCCGCTGGCCACGCCGGTGATGTCGGTCTCCTTTTTTGAGCGGGACGGCATGGCGATCTGGCGTTTCCCGACCCACGCCGAACTGGCGGGCCTGGGCCTCAACGCCGCGGAGTACCGCTTCTTCCTTGACCTGCAGTTCGCGATCCACGTCGCCCTCACCAAGGACGGCATGGGCCCTTGGTGCGTGCCCACGCGGGCGCTGTATTCGCTGCCCGCGCCACCGCACGCCGCGCAGGTGGTGCAGACGCTGGAATGCCCCGTGAGCTTCGACCGTCAGCACAACGAGCTGCACTACCCGAGGGAATGGCTGGACCGCGCGCCCTACAGGGCCAACCCAATCACCGCGGCGCAGATGTCCGAAACCTGCGAGCGGCTGCTGACCAGCATCGGCTGGCAGGCCGGGCTGACGCGCCGCGTCTACGACGAGATCACGCGCACGCCGGGCCAGTTCCCCAGCGCCGAATCGGTCGCCTCGGCGCTGTGCATGACGTCGCGGACACTGGGCCGCAAGCTCAGTGCCGAGGGCACGTCCTACAGCGCGCTGGTAGCCAGCGTGCGGCATGCGCTGGCGTCCGACTATTTGCGCTCGACGGCGTTATCTGTCGAAGACATCGCTGCGGCGCTGGGCTTCAGCGATGCGCGCAGCTTCCGGCACGCCTTCAAGCGCTGGAGCGGCAAGACGCCTGCGGAGTACCGCGCCTAGTCGGGTCATCTCGCGACCGGCGCCGGCACCCGCCAGGCGCGCTTCAGCGGGCGAACAGCAGCCGATCGCGGCAGTGAAGGTCCTGCGCATCAAAGAACTTGTGCGCCCAGCGATCATCGGTCGTCAGGAACCAGCCCGCCGCCGCGGCGGCCTGCTGCTTGCTGGCGGTCGCGGGCATCGCTGCGGCCGCGGCGGCCTTGGGCGCTTGCGCGGTGCTGTCCAGGAAGCTGAAGTGATCCACCAGCGCCAAAGCCTCGATCGCGAAGACGGTGGCCACGTCTCCATCCTTCACGGTGATGAGGTTGTCGCCATTGACCTTCTCCCCGCCAGCAGCGAGGTTGGACGAGCCGAAGAACACCGTGGGGTCGGCCCCATTGAAACCGCAGACGATGAACTTGTGGTGGATCTGATGGCCGAAGCCGCCGATGTTGGGCACCTGGCTGAACGGCGGCGGCAACTGCGTGCGAATGGGCTTGCCGGTGACGAGCACGCCGCCGGTCGTGCCCACGCCGTACAGCTCGATGCCGGGCGGATTGTCGGAAATGCCAAAACTGAAGATGCTGCGGCTCTTGTGCACGTCGGCGAGCGCCTCGTAGACGGGATTGGTGGCGCCAGCGTCCATCTCCATGACGGCAAACAGAATGCTGCCCGTGCCGTCATCGACCTGCTCCTCCGCCTGGATGCGATCGACGATGTGCTGCAGCAGCTCGTCGGCGACCTTCGGCTCGTGAGGCGAGAAGGTGATGGTCGCCGCCGGGAGCTCGTCGCTCCCGGCATAGCTGAAGACCTTGGACGCCAGCTCCGTGTGCGCAAAGCCGTTGGACACATCGCTCTTCCAGACGGCGTCAAAGACCTCGGCATAGGCCGCGGCCACGTCGGCATCCTCGAAGACGGCAACGTGGTTTGAATTGACGTACAGGCCCGTCACGGAAAAGTTCGTGGAGCCGGTCAACACGGCCTCTGCGTGGCTGCCCTGCTTGACGATCAGCACCTTGTCGTGGGCGAAGCGGCCGAAATGGCCGCGCTTGAGCATCGTGTCGTCGCCCACCGCCTCATTGAACAGCTGCGCGAACTTGTCCTCAGGCTTGGATCCTTGCCGGTCATGGTGCAGGGAGGCGTCGTCCAGGATGATGCGCACCCGCTTCTGCCGGCCCAGGTCGCGCAGTGCGCCGATGACGCCTGGCTCGTTCAGGTCGTAGGCGAAGACATCGAGCTTCAACCGCCGGTCCTGCAGCACGCGCTCGATGACTTCGATGATGCGACTGCGCGCCGTGAAGCCCAGCCAGCGGTACTGCTGCTCGTACGTGTACGGCTCGCCGCGCGCATTGGTGCCGGACACCTGCGTCGTGTCGAACAGCAGGTCTGCATCCTTGGGTTTGATGCTGGCCTTCAGGCCGAAGTGCCGCACGAAGGCCTGGGATTGCGTGAACCCCCGCGTGAAGCCGAGCTTGAACCGCCCCTTCTCGAACGGCGCCACCGGCACCTGTACCGCCACCGTCAGCTTTGGGTCCAACGGCGCCAGCGAGCCGGCGGTATCGAAATAACGCGGCGTGACGCCGTATTCGTAGGTGCCGTGGCTGGGCTCGAGGCCTTGGTGAACGCTGCCGGGCACATGAAGCCAGCGGAATTTATGGAAGGGTGCGTTCAGGCTGGAGAAGGCCGGTTCGGACGGGTCCTGCGCATGCTGGCCCGGATGCTCGAAGCGCAGGTTGTTATGCAGGAAATAGGGCTGGCCACCCGGTGGCTTCACGCGGATCGTGAAGCCGGCCAGATGCGCCTGCGCCGACTCCTTCAACAGGTCGAACGCCAGCAGCGTCTTGGCATCACCCCGGTGCGCGACGACAGCCAGTGTTCCGTTCTCCTTCTTCACCTTGCTCATGTGTTGTCTCCCTATGTTGTTTGCCGAGCTAGTCGCCACCGGGCCGCAGCGCCGGTCGACCTGTGGCAGCGTCCGTCAGGGCGGACAGGTCGAGGCCGGAGTCAGCCCCTCGACGCTCGTGGCGAAGTCGGCCTTGCCGCCGGCTGGCGTGATGATCCAGATCGAATCGAAGTCATGCTTGTGCCAAGGCGGCGGACTGGACACGCCCAGCGCTTTGGCCAGCGGCGGGATCTGGCTGTGTTCCCAGACCATCACCACCAATCCCGAGCGCTTCAACACGTCACGGGCAGCCGACTTCACATCGTCCTCTGCGAATTGCGAGTTCACCGTGATGCCATGCTTGACGGCATAGGGCGTCACCGTCTGGAACATGCGGGCGTGGGCGGTCTCCTTGCCCAGCTTGAGCGAGGGCACATAGGCCAGTAGCGGGATGGGTGGCGGTGGCGGCGGAAACTGAGCGTCCAGCACGCCGGGCAGCGCCAGCGCGCGGTTCAGCCCCTCACAGGACAGGTTGTCGCCATCCGGCGGTTTCTCGCCGTGGCGCACGATGACCACCTTCAGTGGCGCCGGGTCGGCAGCGGGATCGGCCCGGACCGGCAGCGACACTGCCAGGCCGATCGACCACGTGAACAAGACCATCAGTGTCGCGGTGCGGGAGATTTCCATGGTGATTCTCCTTGTCTGGCCTACTGCACGCCCAGCAGCGTGATGGTCGACCCCTTGCAGGTGGAGGTCACATCCCGGCCACACGCCATGGGCTGCAGCTCCTTGTTCAGGCAGACACGCACCTCCGACAACTCCTTGCCGGCGCACAGCAGGGCCAGATTTCGACGACCGAGAGCCGGATTGGCGTCCAACAGCGACTGCGTGACATTGGCCAGCGCCATCGTGCGGCGGTTGCTGCCCGGCTGCAGCAAGGCGGGCACGGTTACCGACTTGCGCGCGCTATCCGCCGCCTGAAAGTAGGCCTGCGGCTCCAGGCCCGTGCAGGTGCCGTGCTTCTGCCACTCATGCACGACGAGCTTCTCGCTCGGAAAGATGCTCTTGCCCAGCGTCAGGCTCGCTTCGTCAAGTCCAGCGGTACTGCAGCTGGCCGGATACCCGCCCTGCGCATACTGCGGCCACAGGCCATGCAGGACGAAGCCGGGCCGGTTCACGCCACACTCCGCCTCGTCCTTCGGATGCGTCTTGCAGTACTCCGGCGCCCAGGACAGGCTGAGCACGTAATAGTCGAACTGCCCGGCCTGGTGTGGTGCCGGCGGATGGGAGTGCTTCTTGGCGTCCACCGAAGTGGCGAGCAAGAACAGCATGGCGGCGAAAAGAGATCGCAGCGGAAGGCGTTTCATCGAGCTCCCCTTGGCCGCACGGGACGCGGCTCCCAGGGCAGTTATACGGAGCTTCGATGTCGGCCGGTATGGGGCGGAAGGCGAGCTCTCCACAAGCTTGCGGAGATGTTGGCCGCAGATCGGTGGCGGTTCTCACTCATGCCGAAACTGATCGCCCGGCGGGTCGCTGGCTAGCCACGACTACCTCACGGCACCTTGAACTGCTGTCCTCCCTGAACATCGAACTTTCTTGAATTCGTTTCACTCAAGATTGGACTTTCCGGACTACCGCCTTCGACGGCCGCAGTCGGACGCTGGTTCAGCGGTCATCAAACCAGTCGCGGGCGCCGCAGCCTCGATTTGCCAAACTAGGCTTAGCTCCCCGGCGCGGCATGCGAAGGCGTTACCGGAGCTACTGTGAAGTCGTTGTCGCCTTGGGTGGCCTAAGGTAGGTCACTCGGGGACCACGGTGCGATAGCTGTGCTCGGGAGGAAAACCCGGAACGTACGTCCATGAGTGCATCTTCACACCCAGCCTTTGGTCGTCGCTCACAACAGTCAGAGTGCAGCCACCTCGGTCTACTGCTTTGAGACAGTGCTACTCGGCCTGTTGGAGATGCGCGGCTTCGACCTGATACAGGCACGCGTTCATCGCAAATGGGCCAAGCTGCCGGGGCAAACGGTAGACGGGATGGTGCTGCAAGCATTCCCCCAAGGGGGCACCGAGCAGCAAGCACTGGCTGTGCTGCATGAGGCGTTGAGCACACTGAAGGCGTCGCTACCGCCTATCCAGTTCGTTTGAATCTCGGATTCGGCTAAGCGCCGGGGCACGCTGCACCACTATCATCCCCAAACTCTAGGGGGAGTAATGCTGCACACGAATGCAGGCGCAGACGCGCGCGTCGCGGTGCTGGTGGACTGCGACAACATCAAGCCAGAGGCCTTGGACTTTGCGCTCCGCACGGTTGCGCAGTTCGGCCGCGTCGTGCTCCGCCGTGGCTACGGCAACCATGCCACGCTAGCTAACAAGTGGCAGGAAGCTCTCGTTCGCCTAGCCTTCACCCCCTGCCTGCAGTACCAGTACGCCGCCGGCAAGAACACCTCGGATATCGCCCTGGCGCTGGACGCCATGGAAGCCCTGTTCGACCAGCGCGCCGACACCTTCTGCCTGGTCACCAGCGACTCCGACTTCGCTTACCTGTGCCGCAAGCTGCGCGAGCGCGGCGCCACAGTGCACATTGTCGGCGAGCCCAAGACGCCGGATGCGCTGCGCAACGCCAGCGACCAGTTCTTCGAGTGGACGCCGCCAGAGCAGGTCGCCACTGCTGAAGCTGCTGCAACCGTGACGACGGCGCCGCCCGTCGCCAAGGCCAAGCTTCGTCCGAAGACGGTGGTGACCGCTGTGCAGTTGCTGGCCGCGGACACGCCAGACGGGCGCGTTCATGTCGGGGGTTTGGGTTCGTATCTTCGCCGCACGGACCCCGCGTTCAGCCCACAGACCTATGGCCATTCCGGTTTAGTCAGCATGCTTAAAACCTACGATCTGCTAAGCCTGTGCCAAGAGGTCGGCGGGCACTGGACCGTGGCGCTGGCTGCCCCAAAAGACACCGCCTCCGCTGCACCTGACGCAGCCTGACTCGCTTCCCATGCTCGACGACATCAAGAAAACTCTCTGGGCCGCGGCCGACAAGCTGCGCGCCAATATGGACGCCGCCGAATACAAGCACCTGGTGCTCGGCCTGATCTTCCTGAAGTACGTGTCCGACACCTTCGCCGCGCGCCGCGCCGAGGTGATCGCCCGGCTGCGCAACCCGGATGACGAGTACTACTACGGCGACGCCAGCGGCGCCGACGTCGCCGCCGAGGCCGACGACCGCGACTACTACACCGCCGTCAACGTCTTCTGGGTGCCCGAGGGCGCGCGCTGGGAGCATCTGCGCGGCCAGGCCAAGCAACCCACCATCGGCCGCAGCATCGACGACGCCCTGACTCTCATCGAAGGCGAGAACCCCAAGCTCAAGGGCATTCTGGACAAACGCTACGGCCGCGCCCAGTTGCCCGACGGCAAGCTCGGCGAACTGGTGGACCTGATCTCCACCATTGGCTTCGGCAGCAACGCCGGCCAAGCCCGCGACGTGCTGGGCCAGGTCTACGAGTACTTCCTCGGCCAGTTCGCCAGCGCCGAGGGCAAGAAGGGCGGCCAGTTCTACACGCCGGCTTCCATCGTCAAGACGCTCGTCGCCGTGCTGGCTCCGCACCACGGCAAGGTGTACGACCCCTGCTGCGGCTCGGGCGGCATGTTCGTGCAGAGCGAGAAGTTCATCGAGGCCCACGGCGGGAAGCTGGGCGACGTGTCCATCTACGGCCAGGAGAGCAACCCCACCACCTGGCGCCTGGCGGCCATGAATCTGGCCATTCGCGGCATCGACTTCAACCTGGGCCGCGAGCCGCAGGACAGCTTCACCCGCAACCAGCACCCCGACCTGCGGGCTGACTACATCCTCGCCAACCCTCCCTTCAACATCAGCGACTGGTGGCACGGCAGCTTGGAGGGCGATGCGCGCTGGGTGTATGGCGACCCGCCGCAGGGAAATGCCAACTACGCCTGGCTGCAGCACATGCTGCACCACCTGAAGGACACAGGCCGCGCCGGCATCGTGCTGGCCAACGGCTCGATGAGCTCAAGCCAGAACAACGAGGGCGTCATCCGCGCCGCGATGGTGGAGGCCGACGTGGTGGAGGTGATGGTGGCCCTGCCCGGCCAGCTCTTCTTCAACACCCAGATCCCGGCCTGCCTGTGGTTCCTGGCCAAGCGCAAGCCGGCCGCGCGCAAGGGCCAGGTCTTGTTCATCGACGCCCGCAAGCTGGGCCGCATGATCAGCCGCGTGCAGCGCGAGCTGGGCGATGAGGACATCGCCCGCATCGCCGCCACCGTGGCGGCGTGGCGCGGTGAAGCGGCGGCGGGCGAGGCGCTGGGCGAGTACGCCGATGTGCCCGGCTTCTGCCGCAGCGTGCCGCTGGCCGAGATCGCCCAGCACGGCCATGTGCTGACGCCGGGGCGCTATGTGGGCGCAGAAGAGGTGGAGGACGACGACGAAGCCTTTGCCGACAAGATGACGCGGCTGACCGAGCAGTTGGGCGAGCAGATGGCCAAGGGGGCTGAGCTGGATGCGCTGATCAGGGCGAAGCTGGGGGGATTGGGGTATGAGTTCTGACGTACCGATCTTCACGATCGGTCAACTCGCTCAAGTCAAGGGCGGCAAGCGCATGCCCGCTGGCACGGCACTGACGTCGCAGAAGACAAGTCACCCCTACCTACGGATCGTCGACTTCAAGGACGGATCCATCGACTCGACGAGTCTGCAATACGTCCCCGATGAGGTCTTTCCGCAGATTGCCAGGTACGTAATCTCTACAAGTGATCTCTACATCTCAATCGTCGGCACGATTGGGATGGTTGGCTCGGTACCCGCAGCACTCGACGGTGCGAATTTGACGGAGAACGCCGCCAAGATCTGCGAGATTGATGCCAGCAGAGTCGATGCCCGCTACCTCAGCTACTACCTTCGCTCAGCGGCTGGTCAAAGCGCCATCCGTTCGCTGACCGTCGGATCGACACAGCCAAAGCTCGCACTTTTTCGGATCGAACAGATCGAAGTTCCGTGCCCTGCCATTGGCGTTCAGCGAGCTGTCGCTGACCTGCTTGGTGCTCTCGACGACCGCATCACCCTCCTCCGCGAAACCAACGCGACGCTGGAAGCCATCGCCCAGGCGCTGTTCAAGTCCTGGTTCGTGGACTTCGACCCCGTGCGCGCCAAGCGCGACGGCCGCGCCCCCGTAGGCATGGACGAAGCCACCGCTGCCCTCTTCCCCGACAGCTTCGAGAACTCGGAGTTGGGGGAGGTACCGAAGGGGTGGCGCCTTTTGCCTGTGGCCGATGCTTACGACGTGAACCCGTCACGTCGGCTGAGCAAGGGTGTGCCGGCGCCATACCTGGACATGGCGAATGTCCCCACGCAAGGGTTCAGCGCTGCCGAGGTGTCGATTCGCGAGTTCGGATCCGGCACAAAGTTCGTCGCTGGCGATACGCTTCTGGCGCGAATCACGCCATGCCTGGAGAACGGCAAATCGGCGTTCGTTGATTTTCTGGATGAACATCAAGTCGGCTGGGGCTCGACCGAATTTGTTGTGCTGCGTCCCAAGCGACCTTTGCCCTCGTTCCATGCCTACTTGCTGTGTCGCCATCAGCCCTTCCGTGAGCATGCGATTCAAATCATGTCCGGCACGAGCGGCCGTCAGAGAATTCAGAACGATGTCCTAGGCCGCTACATGGTGGCAGTCCCATCGGAGTCAGTGGCGACCGCTTTTGGAGAACTGGTGACGGCAATCCATCGCAAGGCAAGTGCAAACAACGCGCAAACCCGCAGCCTCGCCAGCCTCCGCGACACCCTCCTCCCTCGCCTGATCTCCGGCCAGCTGCGCCTGCCCGAGGCGCAGGCCATCGTCGCCGAAGCCGCCTGACGCCTATGAAGCTCGACTCGCTCGAAGACATCCATCTGCTGCGCGAGTCGCAGGAGCTGGAGTGCAAGCTCGCCCTGGGGCAGGACGGCAAGGGAGAACTGCCCAAGGACTTCTGGCCGACCTATTCGGCCATGGCCAATGCACATGGCGGCATCGTGCTGCTGGGCCTGCGCGAGAAGGACGGCGTGTTTTCGCTGGCTGGCCTGCCCCATGCGGCTAAGCTGCGCACTGAGCTTTTCAACAATCTCAACAACCGCGCCAAGGTCAGCACCAACCTGCTGGGGGATGCAGACGTGACCGAGCACGTGATCGACGGCAAGGTGCTGCTGGCGGTACGCATTCCGGCCGCATCGCGTAAGCAGAAGCCGGTGTTCCTGCATAGCCAGCCCTTCGGCAATACCTATCGCCGGCTCAACGACGGCGACCGCCATTGCGACGAAGAGACGGTCAAGCGCATGCTGGCCGAGCAGGTGGAGGACGAGCGTGACGCGCGCATCCTGCCGAACTACGGCATGGAGGATCTCGACCCGGAGAGCTTGCGCATTTATCGCCAGATGCTGCGCGACGAGAAGCCTGGGCACCCCTTCCTGGAGCAGGACGACTTCGAGTTCGTGCAGAGCTTGCGGGGCTGGCGCCGCGACCGGCAGACCGGCGAGGCCGGGCTGACCATTGCGGGCTTGCTGATGTTCGGCAGGTGGCCGTCAATCCAGGACGCCATGCCAAACTATTTCTTGGACTACCAGGAGCGCCCCGAGGCCAAGGCAGAGCTGCGCTGGGTGGACCGTCTGGTGCCGGACGGCAGCTGGACCGGCAATCTGTTCGAGTTCTACCGGCGCGTGTATCGCAAGCTCACGGCAGACCTGAAGGTGCCGTTTGCGCTGAAGGACGGCCAGCGTCAGGACGACACGCCGGTTCACCAGGCCCTGCGCGAGGCGCTGGTGAACACTCTGGTGCATGCGGACTACACAGGGCGGGTGTCGGTGCTGGTGGTGAAGCGGCCGGACATGTTCGGCTTTCGCAACCCGGGTGGGCTGCGTCTACCGCTGGAGCAGGTGATTAGAGGCGGCGAGAGCGACTGCCGCAATCGCATCCTGCACCAGATGTTCCTGCTGATCGGCTTGGGGGAGCGGGGCGGCTCAGGCATGCCGCGCATCTATGGCGGCTGGAAGAGCCAGCATTGGAGGCCTCCGGCGTTGAGCGAGAAGGATCTGCCGGAGCAGACGCAACTGGCGCTGCACATGGCCGACCTGCTGCCGACGCCGGCCCTTGCGGCGTTGCGCCAGCGTTTCGGCACCGCGTTCGATGAGCTGGACCATACCGGACGGCTGATCATGGTTACGGCCGCCCTGGAGCGCGTGGTGAGCCACACCCGCCTGCTGGAGCTTTGCGACGCCCATTCGCACGACCTCAGCGTGCTGCTGGCCCGCCTGGTACGGCAGGGGTTGCTGGTCTCGGATGGGCGCTCCCGGGGAACGATCTACCATCTGCCGGGCGAGGCGTTGCCGACGCCCGATCAGGTTTTCGTCGGGCCCCAACTGCTGGCCGCAACTCCCGGAGCCAATACTCGGAGCGGCGAACCGGATTTGGCGGGGGGCTCCGAATATTCGGAGGTGAGCTCCGAGTATTCGGACCTGCCGCAGCAGATGCGGGATTCGCTGGGCCGCCTGGCATCGCCTCTGCTGGACTCGCCGGTTGTGGACGATCTGGCCATGCTGGACGCCGGTTTCCTGGCCCAACTGGAAGGCCTGGCGGCTGAGGCGCGCCAGAAGGAGAAGCTGCCGCGACACAAGATGGAGCTGGTCATTCATGCGCTGTGCCAGGACCAGTTCATCACGCTTTCAGCGCTCGCCAAGCTCCTGAATCGCAATGCGGACGGCCTGCGGCAGCAGTACTTGAGCCCGATGGTCAAGTCAGGGCAGATGAAGCTGGCCTTCCCGACCAAGCCGACCCACGCCCAGCAGGCCTACCGCTGTGCTTGAACGTCGTAGCAGGCCTGCCTTTGTCGATACGGAGGGTTGCGTCAGCCTGCGCCAGCTCACCATGCCTCCATCTGTTGGCCCCAGAGCTTTGCCCGAACCACGAGACCGAGGGCGCGAGAAGGAGGATCAATGACCGAAGATCAGCTTGAATCCGAAGCGTTGGGCTGGCTGGTTGAACTGGGCTACACCCAACGCAGTGGCGCTGACATCGCGCCTGACAGCTCGGCACCTGAGCGAGGCGACTACCGGCAGGCGCTGTTGCGCGGGCGGCTTGGCGCCGCCATCAAGAAGCTGAACCCCAACGTCCCCGCTGGCGCCCGAGAAGATGCCCTGGCGCAGGTGCTGGACCTCGGGATCCCCGCTCTGCTTTCAGCCAACCGTGCCTTTCACAAGCTGCTGGTCAACGGCGTGCCGGTGCAGTACCAGAAGGACGGCGAGACGCGCGGCGACTTCGTCCGCTTGATTGACTGGGGCGATGTGGCCGCCAACGAATGGTGGGCGGTCAACCAGTTCACGATCAAGGGCGCGCACCACACGCGCCGGCCGGACATCGTGCTCTTCGTCAACGGCCTGCCGCTGGTGTTGATCGAGCTGAAGAACCCGGCCGACACGCATGCCGACATCTGGAAGGCCTTTCACCAGATCCAGACCTACAAGGCGCAGATTCCCGACGCGTTCCAGTACAACGAGGTGCTGGTCATCTCGGACGGCAGCGAAGCGCGCATGGGGTCGCTGTCGGCCGACGAGGAGCGTTTCCAGCAATGGCGCACGATCAACGGCACCGACCTGGACCCGCTGGGTGAGTTCAACGAGCTGGAGACGCTGATCCGCGGCGCGTTGGCTCCGGCCATGCTGCTGGACTACTTGCGCTACTTCGTGCTGTTTGAGGATGACGGCCGGCTGATCAAGAAGGTGGCCGGCTATCACCAGTTCCACGCGGTGCGTGCGGCCATCGAGCAAGTGGTGGCGGCGTCGCGCCCGGACAGCAGCGCGGCACAGCGTGGCAAGGGCGGCGTGGTGTGGCACACCCAGGGCAGCGGCAAGAGCATCACCATGACCTGCTTTGCGGCGCGGGTGATGCAGGAGCCGGCGATGGAGAACCCGACCATCGTCGTGATCACGGACCGCAACGATTTGGACGGGCAGTTGTTCGGCGTGTTCAGCCTGGCGCAGGACCTGCTGCGCGAGCAGCCGGTGCAGGCCACCACGCGGCAGGAACTGCGCACGCTGCTGAGCAATCGGCCGTCGGGCGGCATCGTCTTCGCGACGATCCAGAAGTTCATGCCCGGCGAGGATGAGGATCTGTTCCCCATGCTCTCGGACCGGCGCAACATCGTCGTCATTGCTGACGAGGCCCACCGCACGCAGTACGGCTTCGAGGCCAGGCTGAAAGAGGTCAAGATGCGCGTTGATCGGGCATCGTCGGCGTTGACCACCGATGGCAAGGCGCCTGCCTACATGGCGGGGGATTTTGAGTCCCCTGAGTACAAGACCAAGTACCAGGTCGGCTACGCCCAGCATCTGCGCGATGCTCTGCCGCACGCCACCTTCGTCGCGTTCACGGGCACGCCGGTGTCAGCGGCGGACCGCGACACGCGCGCGGTGTTCGGCGACTACATCCATGTCTACGACATGCAGCAGGCCAAGGAAGATGGCGCCACCGTCGCAATCTACTACGAGAGCCGCCTGGCCAAGCTGCGCCTGAAGGACGAGGAGCTGCCCACCATCGACGACGAAGTGGACGAGCTGGCCGAGGACGAAGAGGAAAGCACTCAGGCCAAACTGAAGAGCCGTTGGGCGGCGCTGGAGAAGGTGGTCGGCGCGGGGCCTCGCGTGGCCAGCGTGGCAGCCGACCTGGTGACGCACTTCGAGGCCCGCGACGCCGCGCAGCGCGGCAAGGCCATGGTCGTCGCGATGAGCCGCGACATCTGCGTCCATCTCTACGACGAGATCATCAAGCTCCGGCCCGGCTGGCATGACGCCGACCCCGAAAGGGGCGCGGTCAAGATCGTGATGACCGGCTCGGCCAGCGACAAGGCTCTGCTGCGGCCTCACATCTACAGCGGCCAGGTCAAGAAGCGGCTGGAGAAGCGCTTCAAGGACCCGAGCGACCCGCTCAAGCTCGTGATCGTGCGCGACATGTGGCTCACGGGCTTCGATGCGCCGTGCGTACACACCATGTACGTGGACAAGCCGATGAAGGGCCACAACCTCATGCAGGCCATCGCCCGCGTGAACCGCGTGTTCAAGGACAAGCAGGGCGGACTGGTAGTGGACTACATCGGCATCGGCAACGAGCTAAAGGCGGCCATGCGTGAGTACACGGCCAGCCAAGGTCGCGGCCGACCGACTGTTGATGCGCACGAGGCCTACGCCGTGCTGGCCGAGAAGCTGGATGTTCTGCGAGCCATGCTGCACGGCTACGACTGGAGCGGCTTCCTAACCGGTGGCCACAAGCCCTTGGCCGGCGCGGCCAACCATGTGCTGGGACTGAAGACCGAGGGCAACCGCGACGGCAAGAAGCGCTTCGCCGACGCCGCCCTGGCCATGAGCAAGGCCTTCACGCTGTGCTGCACGCTGGACGAGGCCAAGGCCGTGCGCGAAGAAGTAGCCTTCCTGCAGGCGGTCAAGGTGATCCTGACCAAGCGCGACATCTCGCAGCAGAAGAAGACCGACGAGCAGCGCGAGCAATCCATCCGCCAGATCATCAGCCAAGCTGTGGTGTCCGACGCCGTCGTGGACATCTTCGACGCGGTCGGCCTGGACAAGCCCAACATCGGCCTCCTCGATGACGAGTTCCTGGCCCAGGTGAAGAACCTGCCCGAGCGCAATCTGGCGGTGGAACTGTTGGAGCGGTTGCTGGAGGGCGAGATCAAGTCCAAGTTCGCCAGCAATGTCGTGCAGCAGAAGAAGTTCTCCGAGCTGCTCGGCAACGTCATCACCCGCTACCAGAACCGCTCGATCGAGACGGCGCAGGTCATGGAAGAGCTGGTCGAGATGGCTAAGAAGTTCCGCGAGGCAGCATCACGCGGCGAGTCCCTGGGGCTGACCGACGATGAAGTGCGGTTCTACGACGCGCTGGCCAACAACGAGTCGGCGGTCAGGGAGCTGACCGACGAGACGCTCAAGAAGATCGCCCACGAACTGACCGAGAACCTGCGCAAGAACCTGAGCGTGGACTGGTCCGAGCGCGAGAGCGTGCGCGCTAGCCTGCGCCTGATGGTCAAGCGCATCCTGCGCAAATACAAGTACCCGCCGGATATGCAGGACGCGGCGGTTGAACTGGTGTTGCAGCAGGCGCAGGCGCTAGGCGAGAGCTGGTCATGAAGGCCCGGCCGTTACTCCCGGGTTGCCCATTGCCCACCCGGTGCGCAATCCGCAGCTCCTGTCAGCGCTTCTTGTTCGACTGAGAAACGACAGACCCTGCAAGCGTCTTGGTTGTCGTCGACGAACGCGGATTGTCCAAAGCGCTGGACGCCTTGCTTTCAGTCTTTGCTCCAGTTTGAGCAGCCGAGCCAGCTTGGCGCAAAGCGGATCCGGCGAGCGAGCGCTGAACGGCACTTGCCGCCCCGCTCTGAAGCGTTTTACCCGCCAGTGACGCCACTCCGGGAGACGTCGATTTAGTGTTGGTGCCCATAGAAGCTCCTTTTGCTATCCAAAAGCAAAATGCTGTATTTGCATCCAGTTTGACACTATAGACAGTGCATTTCGCAACGTCAACACGCTATATCTGTGGTCGGCATGCGCCACCTTGCCGGTGGGTCGATTTCAAGACTCAGCGCAAACAATTCCAAACTCAGCGCAAACCGACAGAGACCCGGCAAACCGTTCATGCCGCAAATTCAACAGCCTGTCGCACCCGCCTTGGGCCGCCCTGCTTCCCCAGATATGGTGTGCTACATCACCAACACACCCCGGAGCGCCCATGACTCCCACCTGGACAGACCAGGCGCCGATTTACCAGCAACTTGCGGACCGCCTGGCCGTGCAGTTGCTGGATGGTAGCCCGCCGGAGGGCGAAGCCCTGCCGTCGGTGCGGCAACTGGCCAGCACCTACGTCATCAACCCGCTGACCGTCACGCGTGCGCTGCAGGCGCTGGCTGACCACGGGCTCATCGAGAGCCGCCGCGGGATGGGCATGTATGTCAAGGCGGGCGCACGGGAGCGACTGCTGCGGCAGGAGCGCGCGCAATTCCTGCAGAAGGACTGGCCCGCGCTGCGTGCCAAGCTCAAGCGGCTGGGACTGACGGCCAAGGATCTGAACTGGGAGTCCACATGAACCTCATCGATGCGAAGAACATAACGCTGCGCTACGGCAGGAAGACAGCGCTGAATGACGTGTCCATCACCGTGCCGCAAGGCCGCGTGGTGGGCCTGCTGGGGCACAACGGCGCGGGCAAGACCACGCTGATGAAGGCGCTGGTGGGGCTACTGCCGGTGCAGGGCGATCTGTCGGTGCTCGGCCTGCGGCCGACGCAGGACCGCCAGAAGCTGCTGGAGCAGCTGAGCTACATCCCCGACGTGGCCGTGCTACCCCGCTGGGCGCGCGTGACCGAGCTGATCACGCTGATGAGCCGGCTGCAGCCGCGGTTTTCGGCCGAGCGCGCACGGGCGCTGCTCAAGCGCACGAGCGTGAGCGAGAGCGACAAGATCAAGAGCCTGTCCAAGGGCATGGTGGCACAGACGCACCTGGCGTTGATCGCGGCCATCGACGCGAAGCTGATGATCCTGGACGAGCCGACGCTGGGGCTGGACGTGATCTCACGCAAGAGCTTCTACGAGATGCTGATCGACGAATGGTGCGACGGCGAGCGCAGCGTGCTGATCTCGACGCACCAGGTGGAAGAGGTGGAGGCGCTGCTGTCGGACGTCATCATGCTGGATGAGGGGCGCGTGGCGCTGGCCATCAGCCTGGAGGACATCGACCGCCGGTTCGTTGCGCTGAACCACGACCCGGCTGCCGCTGACGCTATGGCCGCCGCCCATCCGCTGCTGCGCTATCGCGAGCAGGGGCGTACGACGTCGCTGTTCGATGGGGCACCGCCCGAGCACCTGGCGAGCCTTGGCCAGCGCGTGCGCCCCAGCCTCGTGGACCTTTTCATGGCGCTGACCCGGAATCCGGCGCTGAACGGCAAGCAAGCCTAAACGACAAGGAGACGCCATGAACACCCACATCCCCACCCTGCTGCTGCGCGAATGGATGCAGCACAAGCGCGGCTGGCTCATCGCGGCGCTGGCACCGCCGCTGATCTTCCTGGCCATCTTGCCATTCGGCGGTGTGCAGGGGCTACCGAACGCCCCGGCGGAACTGGTCGCAATGGCCGCTGCGGCGGCGACCGTCGCGGTGGTCTACGTCATCTGCCTGCTGGTGGCCCTGTTCCAGTTGCCGGGGTTGGCCCGGCGCGACGCGCAGGACCGCTCCATCGAGTTCTGGCTGTCCTTGCCGGGCCGCCCGAGCGAGAGCGTGGCGGCGACCGTGCTGGCCCATGCCTGGCTGGCGCCGCTGGGCGGTGCCGTCATCGGGGCGCTGTTCGCGCTGCCGGTAGCTGCCGGCGTGCTGACAAGCGCGCAAGGGCTGGGCGCGGCGACAGCGGTGCAGTGGAGCGAGGTCGTCCGCGCCGGGGCGCCGTTAATGCTGCGCCTGATTGCCGGTACGCTGCCGCTGACGCTGTGGCTGGCGCCGCTGATCCTCGTGCTGATGGCCGCGTCGGCGTGGCTCAAGCGCCTGGGCGTGCCGGTGGTGCTGGTGGGCGCGGGCGTGGCGGTGGCGGTCCTGCATGGCGCCTACGGCATTGACTGGCCGCTGGAGGCTCTGCAGGACGTGAACACGCGCATCAACCATGCGCTGTTCCACAACCCGGCCGAACTGATCGAGGCGCTGCGAGCCGGCGGACCGGTCGGTAGCCTGATGCTGCAGGACTTCGGCTTGGCGCTGGCGGATCTGGCCTCGCTGCAGTTCCTGGCCTGGGCGGCGGTCGCCGCGGCGGGTTTCGCGCTGGTGGTCATGAAGCGGGCACGCGCCGGCTGATCCACGGACAGCGCCAACGACAAGAGGCCCCGCGGGGCCTCTTGTCGTTGCGTGCGATGCGACGCTCAGGCGGGTGCCAGGCCGGCGGCCGGCGGCGTCAGGCGCGCCGCCATTTCCTTGCGGAATCGGTTGAGCTCCTGCACGGTCGCGAAGCTGCGGTCCATCAGCAGGCTCATGTTGTGCAGGATGCGCTCGACAACGCGGGTTTCCCAGACGGCGTCGAACTGGATCTGCTGGCTCAGCCAGTGCTCCAGCCACTCCGGATTGGGCAGGCGGCTTTGGATGGTGTCGCGCGGGAACAGCTTCTCGTTCACGTGCAGGTTGGTGGGATGCAGCGCCTGGGCCGTGCGGCGGGCGCTGGCCATCAGCACACCGACCTTGGCGAAGGCCGCACGGGCCTCGTCGCCGAACTTGGCGAGCGCGCGCTTCATGTAGCGCAGGTAGGCGCCGCCATGGCGGGCCTCGTCCTTGGCCAGCGTCTCGTAGATGGCCTTGATGACGGGTTCGGTGTGCCACTCGCTGGCACGGCGGTACCAGTGGTTCAACCGGATCTCACCGCAGAAATGCAGCATCAGCGTCTCGAGCGCCGGCGCGGGGTCGAAGTCGAAACGGATCTCGTGCAGTTCGGCCTCGGTCGGCACGAGGTCGGGGCGGAAGCGCCGCAGGTATTCCATCAGCACGAGGCTATGTTTCTGTTCCTCGAAGAACCATACGCTCATGAAGGCCGAGAAGTCGCTGTCCTCGCGGTTGTCGCGCAGGAACATCTCGGTGGCCGGCAGCGCTGCCCACTCGGTGATGGCGTTCATCTTGATCGTCTGGGCCTGTTCGTCCGACAGCAGGCTGGCGTCGAACTTGTCCCAGGGAATGTCGCTGTCCATGTTCCAGCGCACGGCTTCGAGTTGCTTGAACAGTTCAGGGTAAAGCATGGTCGGTCCTCGTTAGAGGCGCGATTCTAAAAGTTGATGTCATGTGCTGGTGCACTACCTGGGCTCCGCATTACGCACACCGTGACTGTTTGCAACTTCATAGTGCGTAACAGGTTCGCCCGCAGGGTGCCGCAAGGCGGATCAACAATCGTCACCCAAAGCAGGTACAGCCCTGCGTAACGGTGCCCCCGCCTGCGCCACGGCGCGATACACATGGTGAAAACCCGAGCTGTGGGCGCCTTCACGCCCCCAGAGCCCGCCTTCCGGTCGCTGAACCTCGCCCGTCGGCGCAGCATCCCCCGCAAGCCGTTCTCCTCCTCCCTCCTCCCTCCCTCGTTGGCTTCGGGGCGTTCATCGACCGCTTTTACAGCCTGGCCCGTGTCATCGCGACACGGGCCTCTCTATTCGCGCGCGGTCGGATTACTTCAACCAGCCCTTGCGGCGGAAGTAAATGAAGGGTGCCGCCACGGACACCAGCATCAGGCCCAACGCGAACGGGTAGCCCCAGGCCTGGTCCAGCTCGGGCATGTTCTTGAAGTTCATGCCGTAGATGGAGGCGATCAGCGTCGGCGGCAACAGCGCGACGCTGGCCACCGAGAAGATCTTGATGATCTTGTTCTGATTGATGTTGATGAAGCCGACGGTGGCGTCCATCAGGAAGTTGATCTTGTCGAACAGGAAGGCCGTATGCGAGTCGAGCGAGTCGATGTCGCGCAGGATCTGCCGCGACTCCTCGAACTGCTCGGCGTTCAGCATGCGGCTGCGCATCATGAAGCTGACCGCGCGGCGCGTGTCCATGACGTTGCGGCGGATGCGGCCGTTCAAGTCTTCCTCGCGGGCGATCGCCGACAGCACCTCGCCGGCCTCGGCGTCGGTCACATCACTCTTCAGCACGCGGGCGCTGACTGCTTCGAGCTTGTCGTAGATACCCTCCAGCACGTCGGCCGAGTACTCGGCATCGGCGTCGTAGAGCTTGAGCAGCACGTCCTTGGCGTCCTCAATCAACGCCGGGATGCGGCGCGCCCGCAGGCGCAGCAGGCGGAACACCGGCAAATCCTCGTCGTGCACGGAGAACAGCACGTTGTTGAACAGGATAAAGGCCACCCGCACGTTGCGCGCCGGCCGGCCGTCGGGCGTGTCGTCACCCTCGATCAGGAAGTCGGAACGGATGTGCAGCTCGCCGTTGTCCTCTTCGTAGAAGCGCGCGGACTCCTCGAGGTCGTCATCGACGATGTCCTCGGGGATCGTCAGGCCGAAGCGGTCACGGATCCAGCCCTTCTCCTCGGCACTGGGGTTCTCCAGGTCGACCCAGATCGGCCGCGACTGCGCCAGGTCCTCGGCGCTCTCGATTTCTTCCTGGAACAACCCGCCCTTCAGGCGTCCGTTGTCCAGCTTGAACACATTCAGCATGCATCGTCTCCAGCAGCGCTGGCGAAGGGAACGACGCTGGCGTCGTCCGGGGTGAGGGGATTGAGTGCAACCGTCTCACTCCGGGCGGGCGCGGCTGTGCGGGCCGCGGCGGGAGTGGACGGTCACCGAGGGTGATCGCTGTCCAAGAAGCTCTCCGAGCAGGGAATAGCCGAAGATTATTGCACCGGCGCAAGGCGTGAAAGAAGGCGCAAAAACGAGACCTGAGCCAAGACAAAAGCTCACCGTCATCCCCTTGTCATGCCGCGGCTTCGCGCGCAAACTGGACTCGTCGATTCCGTCACTCCCACCCAACTCCGCTACCCGAAAGACCCCTCCTCCTCCCCCTGCTTCCCTCGTTTTCCGGTTCTGTTTTTTCCGTCCATTTCCTCTGAAAGGAGGCTCTATGAATCTGACGATCAGTGGCCATCACCTCGAAGTCACGCCGGCCTTGCGTGAGTACGTGCTCACCAAGCTGGATCGTGTGACCCGCCACTTCGACCAGGTCGTTGACATCAACGTCCTGCTGACCGTGGAAAAGCAAAAGGAAAAGGAACGCCGACAACGCGCCGAAGTGACCTTGCACGTGAAGGGCCGCGACATCTTCGTGGAACAGTCCCATGAAGACCTCTACGCGGCCATCGACCAGCTGATGGACAAGCTCGATCGCCAGGTCTGCCGCCACAAGGACAAGGTCCAGGACCATCACCACGCCTCGGCCAAGCGCCTGGAGGTTCCCGCCCGCTGAACGGGTGGCTCATCTGAGGCGGCCCCGCGGGGCCGCTTTGTCTTTTTGCGATGCGCAACGCGACCAAAACGGCTGTTGCTGCAGTGCCGCAAAAACCCGCATTCGGGGGACCTCACAGCGGTTTTGCACGCCTGCAGGATCGCGCGATCCCCCCAAAGCGGCCGCGAGTTTCATAATCCGCCCTCTGATTGACCCAACCGCCCGGCAGCGGCCGCGCTCACCAAGCGCCCCCAACGCTGAGCCCTCATCCATGAACCGTCTCGCCGCCATCCTGCCCGCCGACAACGTGTTGGTGTCCGTGGATGCGTCCAGCAAGAAACGCGCCTTCGAACACGCAGGCCTGCTGTTCGAGAACCACCACCAGATGGCGCGGGCGCTGGTCACTGACAACCTGTTCGCCCGCGAGCGCCTCGGCTCGACAGGACTGGGCCACGGTGTCGCCATTCCGCATGGCCGCGTCAAGGGCTTGAAGAACCCGCTGGCCGCCGTGCTGCGACTGCAGCAGCCGATCGCGTTCGACGCGCCGGACGACGAACCGGTCAGCCTGCTGATCTTTCTGCTCGTCCCTGAGGCCGCCACGCAGCGTCACCTCGAAATCCTATCCGAGATAGCCGAGATGCTGTCGGACCGAGAACTTCGCGAGCAGCTCAAGACGGAGGGCGAGGCTGCGACGCTCTACAAGCTCATCGCGGCCTGGGAGCCGCTGAAGTCCGTCGCCTGACGCCCCAGATCGGCGCTTCGCGTAAACCCCCGACTTGAAACCGACATCCATCAGTGCCGAGCGGCTCTTCGAAGAGCACCGTGAAGCCCTCCGTTGGGAGTGGATCGCCGGCCACGGCCATCCGGAACGTCGCTTCGACGAAGCCGCCGTGCGCGATGCGCAAAGTGCGGCCGACCTTGTCGGCTACCTGAACTACATCCACCCCTACCGCGTCCAGATCGTCGGCCGACGCGAGGTCGCCTACCTGAACCAGGAAGGCATCGACGTCCAGGACCGCCGCATATCCCGCATCGTCACGCTGGAGCCGCCGGTCATCATCGTGGCCGACGACTCGACGCCGCCACCGCGCCTCATCGCCATGTGCGACCGGGCGGAGATCCCGCTATTCCGCACGGTGGAGTCCGCCGGCCACGTCATCGACCTGGTGCGCGGCTACCTGTCCCAGCTGTTCGCCAACCGCACGACGCGCCATGGCGTGTTCATGGACATCCTGGGCCTCGGGGTGCTGCTGACCGGCGAATCGGGCCTGGGCAAGAGCGAACTCGGCCTGGAACTCATCTCGCGCGGCCACGGTCTTGTTGCGGATGACGCGGTGGACTTCTTCCGCATCGCGCAGACCGCCATCGAGGGCCGCTGCCCCGAACTGCTGCTGAACCTGCTGGAAGTGCGCGGTATCGGCCTGCTGGACATCAAGGCCATCTTTGGCGAGACGGCCGTACGCCGCAAGATGCGCCTAAAGCTGATCGTCCACCTGGTGCGCAAGGAGACGATGGAGCGCGACTTCGAGCGCCTGCCTTACGAGCCGCTGCATGAAGACGTGCTGGGCATGCAAGTGCGCAAGGTCGTCATCGCGGTGGACGCGGGCCGCAACCTCGCCGTGCTGGTGGAAGCCGCCGTGCGCAACACCATCCTCCAGCTACGCGGCATCGACACCTACAAGGAGTTTGTCGAGCGCCACCAGCGGGCCATCGACAGCGGCTCCATCGATTGAACTCCTTCAGCGACATCGCGCGGCTGCTCGTCCTCAACACGGACAGCTACAAGACCAGCCACTGGCTGCAATACCCGCCCGGCACCCGCCACGTCTTCAGCTACATCGAAGCCCGTGGCGGCGCGCTGTCGCACACGGTCTTCTTCGGCCTTCAGGCGCTGCTGAAGGAGTACTTCACCAGGCCGGTGACCCTCGACGACCTGGCGCTGGCCGGCGAGGTCTGCGCCGCCCACGGCGTGCCGTTCAACCGCGACGGCTGGCTGCACATCGTGCAGGCTCACGGCGGCCGGCTGCCGCTGCGCATCCGGGCGGTACCGGAAGGCACGGTCGCGCCGGTCAACCATGCGCTCGTCACCGTCGAGAACACCGACCCGGCCTCCGGGTGGCTGACGAGTTATGTCGAGACCGCGCTTCTGCGCGTCTGGTACCCGACGACCGTGGCCTCGCAGGGCCTGGCGACCCGCCGCCTTATCGGCGACGCGCTGGCCCGCACCGGTGACCCGGCCGGCCTGCCTTTCAAGCTGCACGACTTCGGCGCCCGTGGTGTGTCGTCGATGGAGTCGGCCATGCTGGGCGGCATGGCGCATCTCGTGAACTTCCAGGGAACCGACACGATGACCGCGTTGCTCGGCGCGCGGCTCTATTACGGCGAGCCGATGGCGGGCTTCTCCATCCCAGCGGCCGAACACAGCACCATCACCGCCTGGGGCCGTGATGGCGAGCTGGCCGCCTACCGCAACATGCTGCGCCAGTTCGGCAAGCCCGGCGCGCTGCTGGCGGTGGTGTCGGACTCGTACGACCTGGACGCCGCCGTCAGCCGGCTGTGGGGCGGCGCGCTGCGAGACGAGGTCATCGCGAGCGGCGCGACCGTCGTCATCCGTCCCGACAGCGGCGACCCGACCAACATCGTGCTGCGCACTGTGCAGGCGCTGGATGCCAGCTTCGGTAGCGACGTGAACGTCAAGGGCTGCAAGGTGCTGCGGCATGTGCGCGTCATCCAGGGCGACGGCATCACGCACGCCAGCATCGGCAGCATCCTGGCCGCGCTGGAGTCGGCCGGCTACTCGGCCGACAACGTGGCCTTCGGCCAGGGCGGCGCGCTGCTGCAGCAGGTCAACCGCGACACGATGGGCTTCGCCATGAAGGCCTCGGCCGTGCAGGTGGACGGCCGCTGGCGCGACGTTTTCAAGGCCCCCGTCACCGATCCCGCCAAGCGCAGCAAGGCCGGGCGGCTGACGCTGATGCGGCGCGGCGACGTGTTCGCGACGGTGCGGCTGGACGCTCCAGGCTACCTGGAAGCACGCAGCCAGGGCGCGACCGAGGTGATGCGGACCGTCTTCGAGGACGGAAGACTGCTGGTGGACGACAGCTTCGCCGCCATCCGCGCCCGCGTGACGGGCGGCTGAGCCGGCCTCTCAGCCCTTGTTGGGGCAGTCGACCTTGATGCAGGTGGCGTACAACGCCAGCGAGTGCTCCTGCAGCTGGAAGCCACGCTCCCGCGTGATCGCGTGCTGGCGCTCCTCGATGCCGGCGTCGTAGAACTCCTCGACCTTGCCGCAATTCAGGCAGACGAGGTGGTCGTGGTGATGGCCCTCGTTGAGTTCGTAGACGGCCTTGCCGGTCTCGAAATGGTTGCGGCTCAGCAGGCCGGCCTGCTCGAACTGCTGCAACACGCGGTAGACGGTCGCCAGCCCGATGTCGGCGCCTTCGCCGAGCAAAGCCTTGTAAACATCTTCGGCGGTCATGTGGCGCTGGGCCGCACGCTGGAAGATCTCCAGGATCTTGATGCGCGGCAGCGTGGCCTTGAGGCCGCTGTTCTTGATGTCGCTGGACTGGTTCTTGACGGGAGTGCTGGGCATGGCGAGGACGGTGGCCTGGAAGGGCCCCGCTAGAATCTTCAGATCATAGCCAGCCGGTCTTACCGCTGGTTTCTCCAGCCCCATTCGTCAGCCGCCCAGCCGCCTCATGCGTCCCTTGCTTGCCTCATTTCCGCTGCTTGCGCTGCTAGGCGGTTGCTCCTACCTCCCCACCTGGGATTCGCTGCCCTCCGTCACCGGCGACAAGGTGCTGGGCCTGGTCACGCCCTACCGCGTGGAGGTCGTGCAGGGCAACGTGCTGACCAAGGAAATGGTGGCCCGCGTCAAGCCCGGCATGCCCAAGGCCCAGGTGCGAGACCTGCTGGGCTCGCCGCTGCTGACCGACGTCTTCCACGAGGCGCGCTGGGATTACGTCTTCACGATCCGCCGCCAGGGCGCGCCGGCCCAGCAGCGACTGGTCGTCGCCCGCTTCGACGGCGAGCGTCTGCAGTCGCTGGAGGTGCCGGACGACCTGCCGACCGAGAACGACTTCGTCGCCTCCGTCAACACCTTCAAGCCGGGCAGCAAGAAGCCCAAGCTGGAACTGAGTGAGGCCGAGCGCGCCGCGCTGCCGCCGCCCAAGAAGAGCGACGAGGCAGCACCCACCGCGGCCGCCGAAGGCCCCGCGCCAGGCCGCACCTACCCGCCGCTGGACGCCAAGCTTGGGGCCGGCTCGTGATGAAGGTTGCGGTGATGGGCGCCAGCGGGCGCATGGGCAAGATGCTCATCGAGGCCGTCCGGACCTCTGACGACTGCGCACTGCACGTCGCGCTGGACAAGGGCGATGACGTGCGCGCAGGGCTCGCCGGAGCCGACGTGATGATCGACTTCACCCGCCCGGAGGCGACGCTGAGCCACCTGGCCATCTGCGCGGAGCTGGGCGTCAAGGCCGTCGTCGGAACCACCGGTTTCGACGAGGCGCAGAAGGCCGAGATCGCCAGGCATGCCGAGCGCACCGCCATCGTCTTCGCACCGAACATGAGCGTGGGTGTCAACGTCGTGCTCAAGCTGCTCGACCTGGCGGCCCGCGCGATGAACGAAGGCTTCGACATTGAGATCGTCGAGGCCCACCACCGCATGAAGGTCGATGCCCCCTCCGGCACCGCGCTGCAGATGGGCCAGGTCGTCGCCGACGCGCTGGGACGCGACCTGAAGGCTTGCGCCGTCTACGGCCGCGAGGGCGTCACCGGCCAGCGCGACCCGTCGACCATCGGCTTCGCCACCGTGCGCGGCGGCGACATCATCGGCGACCACACCGTCATGTTCGCCGGCATTGGCGAGCGCATCGAGATCAGCCACAAGGCCAGCAATCGCAGCATCTATGCCCAGGGCAGCCTGCGCGCGGCGCGCTTCCTGGCGGGCCGGTCGACCGGCCTGTTCGGCATGAACGACGTGCTGGGTTTTGCCAAATGACGGAGCGCCTGCCCGCCCGGGGCCGGACAAGGGGCTGAAGTGGGTGGCTTTGCGGACTTCTGGGCGCAGAGCGACCTCGTCGGCCGGGCGGTGGCGCTACTGCTGCTGGCCATGTCCGTCAGCGGCTGGGCGCTGATCCTCTGGAAGACCTGGCTGCTGCGCCGTGCCCGCCGCGGGCTGGTGCGCGCCGTGCCCGCCTTCTGGTCCGCAGCAGGCCTGGATGAGGGGCGCAGCGCACTGCAGAGCTTCGACACTGAGCAACTGCTGCTGCCGCTGCTTGATGCCGCCAGGGCCGAGACGCGTGCCGCGACGCTGGATGCCGCCGGCAAGCGCGAATCCCGCCTGACACGCCGGCTGCGCGACGCGTTGCACGCGGTGCTCGCCAGGCTGCAGTTCGGCCAGGTGCTGCTCGCCTCGGTCGGCGCGACGGCGCCCTTCGTGGGCCTGTTCGGCACCGTCTGGGGCATCTACCACGCGCTCGTCAGCATCTCGGCGGCCGGCAACATCACGATCGAGAAGATCTCCGGCCCGGTCGGCGAGGCGCTGATCATGACGGCCGCGGGCCTCGCAGTGGCCATCCCAGCCGTGCTGGCCTACAACGTATTCGGCAAGCTGGTCGCCGCCTGCGAGGCGGACTTGGAAGGCTTCGCGCACGACCTGCGCGAACTCCTGGACAACGAATGAGCGCCGAGCGCCGGGCCGCTCCCAAACCGGCGCGCGCCCCCGCGGGGGACAGCCTGGCGTACCCGCCGGGCGAGAAGCGAACATGAGTTTCGGTCGGCTCGAACGCCCAGATGCCGCTCGTCCGATGAGCGACATCAACATGACGCCACTGATCGACGTCATGCTGGTGCTGCTGGTCATCTTCATGATCACCGCACCGCTGATGACCGCGTCGCTGCGCCTGGATCTGCCCAAGAGCGATGCCGCCACGCCCAGCGACGCGCCGACGTCGATCGCCGTCGCCATCACGCCCGACGGCAAGCTGCACCTCGGCAACGAGGAGCTGGACCCCAAGGCCTTCCAGCAGCGCATCGCCGAACTGGGCCGCGCCAATGCGCAGATGGAGGTTCAGCTGCGCGCCGACCGCGCCGTGCCCTACGGCCAGGTGGCGGAGCTGATCGGCTGGGTGCAGGCTGGCGGTCTGAACCGCATTGCCTTCGTCGCGCAGGCCGCTGCCTCGGCGCCCTGAGCGAAAGGTCGCGCCGAAGGCGGCACCTAGAATTCGGGGCATGAACGCCCCCATCGAAGCGCCCAGCTACAAGCCCAACGAGATCGAAGCCGCCGCCCGTGCCTACTGGGCGGAGCGCGACGCCTACCGCGTCACGGAAGACGCCTCCAAGCCGCACTTCTACGCCTGCTCCATGCTGCCCTACCCCTCGGGCAAGCTGCACATGGGGCATGTGCGCAACTACACGATCAACGACATGCTGGCCCGCCAGCTGCGCATGAAGGGCTACAACGTCCTCATGCCCATGGGCTGGGACGCCTTCGGCCTGCCGGCAGAGAACGCCGCGATGAAGGGCAAGGTGCCGCCCGCGCAGTGGACGTACTCCAACATCGCCTACATGAAGGGCCAGATGCAGGCCATGGGCCTGGCCATCGACTGGAGCCGCGAAGTCGCGACCTGCCAGCCCAGCTACTACAAGTGGAACCAGTGGCTGTTCCTGAAGATGCTGGAGGCCGGCATCGCCGAACGCCGCACGCAGGTCGTCAACTGGGACCCGATCGACCAGACCGTGCTGGCAAACGAGCAGGTCATCGACGGCCGCGGCTGGCGCTCGGGCGCGCTGGTCGAGAAGCGCGAGATCCCCGGCTACTACCTGAAGATCACGCAGTACGCCGAAGAGCTGCTGTCGGCCGTCGCCAATCCTGAAGACCCGAACTACCTCAGCGGCTGGCCCGAGCGCGTGCGGCTGATGCAGGAGAACTGGATTGGCAAGAGCCAGGGCGTGCGCTTCGCGTTCCCGCACAGCATCGAAGGCGGCGGCGGGCGGCTGTGGGTGTTCACGACCCGTGCCGACACCATCATGGGCGTGACCTTCTGCGCCGTAGCGCCGGAGCATCCGCTCGCCACCATCGCGGCCAAGGACAAGCCGGAAGTGGCGGCGTTCATCGACGAATGCAAGGCCGGCGGCACGACCGAGGCCGAGTTGGCCACGCAGGACAAGAAGGGCGTGCCCACGGGCCTGTTCGTCACGCACCCGCTGACCGGCGCGCAGGTGCCGGTGTGGGTCGGCAACTATGTGCTGATGAGCTATGGCGACGGCGCCGTCATGGGCGTGCCGGCGCATGACGAGCGCGACTTCGCGTTTGCGAAGAAGTACGGCATCGAGATCAAGCAGGTCGTCGGCGTGGAAGGCGAGACTTTCTCGACCGACACCTGGGCCGAGTGGTATGGCGACAAGTCGCGTGGTGTGTGCGTCAACTCTGGCGTGCTGGACGGCCTGGGCCATGTGGACGCCGTCAACAAGGTCGCCGAACTGCTGGCCGCCCAGGGCCTGGGCGAGAAGAAGACCACCTGGCGCCTGCGGGACTGGGGCGTCAGCCGCCAGCGCTACTGGGGCACGCCCATCCCCATCATCCACTGCGATGACTGCGGCGTCGTGCCGGTGCCCGAGAAGGACCTGCCCGTTGTGCTGCCCGAGGACCTGATCCCCGACGGCAGCGGCAACCCGCTGAACAAGCACGCCGCCTTCCTGAACGTGGGCTGCCCGAAGTGCGGCAAGCCGGCCAAGCGCGAGACGGACACGATGGACACCTTCGTGGATTCGTCCTGGTACTTCATGCGCTACTGCGACCCGACCAACAACGACGCGATGGTCGGCGCCGGCACCAAGTACTGGATGCCGATGAACCAGTACATCGGCGGCATCGAGCACGCCATCCTGCACTTGCTCTACGCGCGTTTCTGGACCAAGGTCATGCGCGACCTGAAGCTGGTTGAGGTGTCCGAGCCGTTCGAGAAGCTGCTGACGCAGGGCATGGTGCTCAAGGGTGCGTTCTTCCACAAGCCCGAGGGCGGCGGCAAGGATTACTACTGGGATCACGAGATCGACGTCATCCACGACGACAAGGGCGGCATCGCCGGCGCCACGTTGAAGAAGGACGGCACGCGTCTCGAGTACGAGATGACGACCATGTCCAAGTCGAAGAACAACGGCGTGGACCCGCAGGCGCTCATCGACCAGTACGGCGCCGACACGGCTCGCCTGTTCGTCATGTTTGCGTCGCCGCCTGAGCAGACGCTGGAGTGGAACGACGCGGCCGTCGAGGGTGCGCACCGCTTCCTGAGGCGCGTGTGGAACTTCGGCGTGCGCAATGCCGATGCGATCAAGACCGGTGGCAATGACTTCGCCGCGCTGAACGGCGATGGCAAGGCACTGCGCCGCGAAGTGCACAACGTGCTGAAGCAGGTCAGCTACGACTACGAGCGCATGCAGTACAACACCGTCGTCTCCGGCGCGATGAAGCTGCTGAACGCGCTGGAAGGCTTCAAGGCTGAGGGGCAGGCGGCCGCCGTGCGCGACGGCTTCTCGGTGCTGCTGCGCGTGCTCTACCCCGCTACGCCCCACATCGCCCACCAGCTGTGGCAGGACTTGGGGCTGGCCGCCGAGCTGGGCGACCTGCTCGACGCGCCCTGGCCCACGGTCGACGAAGCCGCGCTGGTGCAGGACGAAATCGAGCTGATGCTGCAGGTCAACGGCAAGCTGCGAGGCTCGGTCAAGGTGCCGGCCGGTGCCGACAAGGCCGCCATCGAGGCGGCCGCACTGGCCAACCCCGAGTTCGCGAAGTTCAGCGAAGGCAAGGCGCCGAAGAAGGTCGTCATCGTGCCCGGCCGCCTCGTCAACGTGGTGGTGTGACCGCGATGCAGCGCCGCCATCTGCTGCTGCTCGGCACTGCCGCCCTCGCCGGCTGCGGCTTTGAGCTGCGCCGCGAGCCCGAGCTGTCGTTCAAGACGCTGGCGCTGACAGGATTCGAGCCGGACTCGCCGCTCGCCGCCGGCCTGAAGCGCCAAATCAAGCGCACGTCGGTGCAGTTGATCGACGACGCCAACCGAGCGCAGGTCGTGCTGGAGGTGCTCAACGAGCACCGGGACCGCAGCGTCGTGGCATCCACCAGCGTGGGCCAGGTGCGTGAATGGCAGTTGCGGCTGAGCTTCGACTACCTGATCCGTACAGCCTCCGGCGAGTTGCTGGTGCCCAAGGTCGAGCTGCGCCTGGCGCGCGACATGAACTACACCGAAACCGCCGCGCTGGCCAAGGAGCAGGAGGCCATCAACCTCTACAACGCGATGCACTCGGACGCCATCGCGCAGGTCATGCGCCGGCTAGCCGCTGTCAGGTTGCAGGGCTGATGCAGCTGCGTGCCGAGGGCCTGCCGGCCCATCTCGCCAAGGGCCTGGCCCGCCTCTACACGGTCCACGGCGACGAGCCGCTGCTCGCGCAGGAGGCCGCCGACGCCATCCGCGCCGCGGCGCGCACCCAGGGCTTCGGCGAGCGGCAGATCTTCACCGTCAGCGGCGCCCACTTCGACTGGGCGCCGGTGCTGGCAGCCGCGCAGGCGATGAGCCTGTTCTCCGAGCGCCAGTTCATCGAGATCCGCATCCCGAGCGGCAAGCCCGGCAAGGACGGCTCCGAGGCCTTGCAGCGCTATGCCGAACAGGCGCCGGACGACGTGCTGACCCTCGTCACGCTGCCACGGCTGGACAAGACTCAGCTGTCCAGCGCCTGGTTCACCGCGCTGGACGGCAACGGCGTGTCCATCCGTGTCGAGCCCGTCGAGCGCCGCCTGCTGCCGGCATGGCTGGCGCAGCGGCTGAAGGCGCAAGGCCAGTCCGTACCCGAGGGCGAAGACGGCCAGAAGGCGCTGGCCTTTTTTGCCGACCGAGTGGAGGGCAACCTGCTCGCCGCACACCAGGAGCTGCAGAAGCTCGCACTGCTTCACCCCCGTGGCGAGCTGACGCTGGCGGACATCGAGGCCGCCGTGCTGGACGTGGCGCGCTTCGACGTCTTCAAGCTGAGCGAGGCGGTGCTGTCCGGTCACGTGCCGCGCATCCTGCGCATGCTGGACGGTCTGGAGGCCGAGGGCGAGGCCGCCGTACTGGTGCACTGGAACCTGGCCGAGGACGCGCGGGCGCTAGCCCGCGTGCGCGCCGCGCTGGACGCCGGTCGGCCGCTGCCGATGGCCATGCGCGAGGCACGCGTGTGGGGCGCCAAGGAGCGGCTCATCGAGCGCATCGCGCCGCGGCTGGACAGTGCGCAGGCCGGCACGCTGGTGCAGGCCGCGCAGGTGTGCGACGGGCTCGTGAAGGGTCTGCGCCACCCAGACTGGCCCAGCGACCCATGGGCCGCGCTGCGCCGCCTGGCGCTGATGCTGGCCGAAGCGGCCAGTGGCAAAACCGGGTCAGTTCTGACGGTGGCCTGAGGCCGATTGGGCTATCGTCGCGGCGGAGCCAGTGCCGCCATGACCTTCCCTTCCCTTTTCATTGCGCTGACCGCAGCGTTGGGGCCCATTGCGGCCTTCGCGGTGCCCGTCACCGTGGAGCTGCGCGGCCCGAACGGCCAGCTGCTGGCCGACGCGGCCGTGGCGGTGGAGGTCAAGGGCCGACCAGCCCGCACAACGACCGCGAAGGCCGAGATGGGCCAGCGCGACCGCCAGTTCGCGCCGCAGCTGCTCATCGTGCAGACGGGGACGGCGGTCAGCTTCCCGAACTTCGACACCGTGCGGCATCACGTCTACTCGATCTCGCCGATCAAGGTCATCGATATCAAGCTCTATGCCGGCACGCCGGCCGAGCCCATCGTCTTCGACAAGCCCGGCGTCGCCACGCTGGGCTGCAACATCCATGACCGCATGAGCGCCCATGTCGTCGTCGTCGACACCCCCGTCTTCGCCCGCACGGACGCCAGCGGCCGGGCGACGTTCGACCTGCCGCCCGGCGAGCAGCTCGCCAAGGCGTGGCATGCCGGCCAGAAGCAGTCCACGCTGCAGAGTCTGCGCCTGGACGTACCCACGGCCGGCGGCAGCGTCGTGCTGACGCTCGCGGACTAGCCGCAATATGCGCTGGCCGGCCTGGCTGAACCCGCACCGGCTGCAGGGCCGCATCGTGGGCCTGTTCCTGGCGCTGCTAGTGGGTGTGCAGCTCGTCAGCTTCACGGCCATCCACACCGGCATCACGCACAACGCCGAGGCGTCGCTGGCCAGCGAGCTGCAGACCGGCGAGCGCGTGCTGCACCGGCTGCTGGAGCAGCGCGCCGGCAAGCTGCGCAATGCCGCCGAACTGCTGGCCCAGGACTACGGCTTCCGCACGACGATCGGGCTGTCGCTCGCCGAGGCGGGCACAGTCGACACGATCAAGGACGCGCTGGCCAATCAAGGCGAGCGCATCGGGGCTTCGGTCGTGGCCTATTTCGACAGGCAGCAGCACCTCGTGGCCGCGACGCGTGACGGCGCCGACGCGTTTGGCGCGGCGCTACAGCGGCTCGTGGACAGCCAGGAAGGCGCCGCGCTGGTCGTGCAGGACCGCCATGTCTACCAGGTCGTCGCCGTGCAGGTGCGCACACCGGCACCGGTGGGCTGGGTGCTGATGGGCTTCGAGCTGGGCCGCGAGGTGCTGGACGACCTGAAGGCACTGTCGGAACTGGATGGCGTCGTGCTGCTGCAGCCGCACGGTCAGCCGTGGCTGGGCTTGGTGGGCACGGTCGATGCCGGCCTCGCCGCCGCGTTGCCGCACCGCGTCGGCCCGCAGGGGCCATCCGACGGCGTGGTGGCGCTGGACGGCGAGCGGCTGCGCACGCGCTTCGTGCCGCTGCTGGCCAGCGAACCGCGGCTGGGCGTGTTGCTGATGCGTTCACTGGACGTGGCGCTCGCCCCGTACCACGAGCTGCAGCTGGCGCTGCTGGGCCTGACTGTGCTGGGCGTGGCGGTGTTCGCCCTCGTCAGCGTGCTGATCGCGCGCGGCATCGGCGGGCCGATCACGGCGCTGTCAGGCGCGGCCCGGCGGCTGGAGGCCGGCGACTACGACACGCCGGTGACAGCCACATCGCGGCTGGACGAAGTGCACAAGCTGGCGATGGCGCTGGAGAGCATGCGCGAAGGCATCCGCCGCCGGGACGCCCTCGTCAACAAACTGGCCTACGTCGACCCGCTGACGCTGCTGCCCAACCGCGCCCGCTTCGCCGAGGTGTTGCAGGCCCACTTGACGCACGGTGCCGCGCCGGGCGCCGTGCTGATGCTGGACCTGGACCGCTTCAAGCACGTCAACGATGTGCTGGGCCAGGACGTGGGCGACCGGTTGCTGCAGGCCGTCGCCGAGCGGCTGCGGGCGCTATGCGAGCCGGTGCAGGCGGTGCTGGCGCGGCTGTCGGGCGACGAGTTCGCCATCCTGCTGGCACATACCGACGGCCGGCTGGCCAGCGAGGCGGCTCTGGCCATCCTGAAGGATTTCGAGGAACCGCTGCAGCTGGACAACGAGACCATCGATATCGGCGCAGGCATCGGCATCGCCCTCTTCCCCGAGCATGGCCAGGACGTCAACGTGCTGCTGGGCCGCGCGGAGCTGGCCATGTACGCGGCCAAGGCGCGCCAGTGCGGCAGCCTCATCTACCACCCGCAACTGGACGCGGGCAGCCAGGAGTCGCTGTCGCTGCTGTCCGAGCTGCGCCGCGCCGTCGAGAACGACGAGCTGCGCCTGTACCTGCAACCCAAGATCGACCTGCACCGCGGGCGTGTCGTCGGCGCCGAGGCGCTGGTGCGCTGGGAGCACCCGGTGCGCGGGCTGGTGCCGCCGATGCAGTTCATCCCGTTCGCCGAGCAGACCGGGTTCATCCGTCTGCTGAGCGCCTGGATGCTTTCGGGCGCGGCGCGCTTCTCGCAGCAGGCGCGCGAGGCGGGGTTGGACCTGAGGCTGTCGGTGAACCTGTCCACGCGCGACCTGATGGACCAGGAGCTGCCCGCCAAGATCGAGGCGCTGCTTTCACCGCTGCAGGTGCCGGCCGAATCGCTGTGCCTGGAAATCACCGAGAGCACCATCATGGACGACCCGGAGCGGGCGCTGTCCACGCTGGAGCATCTGCACGCGATGGGCCTGAAGCTGTCCATCGACGACTTCGGCACCGGCTATTCGTCGCTGGCCTATCTGAAGCGGCTGCCGGTGGACGAGTTGAAGATCGACCGCAGCTTCATCATGGCCATGGAGCGCGACCTGGACGACGCGCGCATCGTGCGCTCCACCATCGAGCTGGCTCACAACCTGGGCCTGACCGTCGTGGCCGAAGGCCTGGAGACGCTGAAGGCCTGGGCGGTGCTCGCGCGGCTCGGCTGCGACGAGGGCCAGGGCTACTTCGTCAGCAAGCCGATGCCGCAGGAGCAGTTCATCGCCTGGGCCCGGGCCTGGCAGCCGCCGGAGCCCTCGACCATCACCGCCGAGAGCGTCATGGCCAAGCTCGGGTGACTGCGGTGCCCGCAGTTCAGCGTCCGGCGTCCAGCGCATTGCACAGCGCCATCAACCCCACCGTCACGGTCTGCGCACGGACCGCCTGACGGTCGCCGCTGAACTGCTCGCGCCACACCTGCGCCGGCCCGTCCTCGTGGACCAGGGCCAGCCACACCGTGCCCACCGGCTTCTCCGCGCTGCCGCCGCCGGGGCCCGCGATGCCGGTGACCGACAGCGCCCAATCGACCGGCGCTCGCGCCAGCAGACCGCGCGCCATGTGCTCCGCCACCTCGGCGCTGACCGCACCGTGCAGCGCGATGAGGTCCTCGCGCACGCCCAGCAGCTCGGTCTTGGCCTGGTTGCTGTAGGTCACGACGCCGCGCTCGAACCAGTCGCTCGAGCCGGCGACGCTGGTGCACGCCGCGGCGATGAGCCCGCCGGTGCAGCTCTCGGCGGTGCCCAGGCGCTCGCGACGCTGCATCAGCGCGACGGCGATGCGTTGGATCAAGTCGGCGTCGTCTTGGCTGTTGGGCATGGCATCACCCGAAGAAGTGGCGGTAGAGCGCGATGGCGACGAGCGTACAGCCGGCGGCCACGAAATCGTCGATGAGGATGCCCAGGCCCTGACGCCAGCCGATGGGCGCACCGCGCTCGGCCTTAAACAGCCGGTCCGCCCAGCCCACGGGCCCGGGCTTAGCGGCGTCGAAGAAGCGGAACAGGCCGAAGGCGACGAGCTGGCCGACGAAACCGCTCGGCGCGATGAGCCACAGGATGAGCCAGAAGGCCAGCACCTCGTCCCATACGACGGCGCCCGGATCGGGCGTGTTCAGGTGCTGCGCGCAACGCGTGCAAGCCCACCAGCCGACGAGCGTACCAACGCCAATCAGCAGTGCCCAGCCCGCATCTGTCAGCCAGGGCAGCAGTACCCAGCCCACGAGCCAGGCCCACAACGTGCCGACGGTGCCGGGAGCCTTCGGGCTCAGGCCGCTGCCAAAGCCCAGCGCGATCCACCGCGCCGGATGGCGCCACATGAAGGCCGGCGTCGGCCGAATGGGCGCCGCGCTCATGACGCGAAATGGTCGAAGGACCGCAGGCCGTGGTCCACCGCCGCCCCGTGCGCATCGACGACGCGCAGGCCCGGCTCGGCCTCGATGCAACCGATGCGCGTCAACGGCACGCCGACGTCGGGCAGCCGCGCCTGCGGCGGCGCGGTGAACACCAGCTCGTAGTCGTCGCCGCCGGCCAGTACGCAGACGCGCTGCAGCCCGGCGGCCTGTGCGGCCAGCACGGCGCTGCGCGGCAGAGCATCCACGTCGATGCGCGCCCCGACGCCGGACGCGGCGAGGATGTGGCCCAGGTCGCCCAGCAGCCCGTCGGAAACGTCGATGACCGCTGTCGCGATGCCGCGCAGTGCCTGGCCCAGCGCGACGCGCGGCGTGGGACATTCCATCGCGGCGCGCACCTGCGTGAAGCCGTCACCCGCCAGCGCCACCGCGCCGCGGAACACCTCCAGCGCGAGCCGCGCGTCGCCGAGCCGGCCCGACACCCAGATGTCATCGCCCACGCGCGCCCCGCTGCGCAGCAGAGCCTGGCCCGCCAGCGCCTCGCCGAAGACGGTGATGCATAGATTCAGTGGCCCTTGCGTCGTGTCGCCGCCGACGAGCGGGCAAGCGTGCGCGTCAGCCAGCGCGAACAGGCCGCGTGACAAGCCTGCCAGCCACGCGTCGTCCACGCGCGGCAAGGCCAGCGCGAGCGTGAAGCCGCGCGGCGTCGCGCCACAGGCGGCCAGATCGCTGAGGTTGACGGCCAACGCCTTGTGGCCCAGCCGCGCCGGATCGACGGTAGACAGGAAATGGCGGCCCTCCACCAGCATGTCGCTGGACACGAGCCAGCGCGCGCCGGGCGTGGGCGCGAGGACAGCGCAGTCGTCCCCGACACCCACCTCCACGCCGACACCGGCAGGGCGCTGGAAGTAGCGCCGGATCAGATCGAATTCACCCATGGGCGCGATTCTCTCCGTGTGGATAGCCGCAGCCTGCGGTCGAGCTTGCGGTGGCATGATTCGGACCCCGCCGGTACTTCGCTGTAACTCGTCATGCCCAGCCCAGAAGAAAAACGCGCCCAGCTCCGCCAAGCGGCCCTCGAATACCACGAGTTCCCGACGCCCGGCAAGGTCGCCATCGCCGCCACCAAGCAGCTCGTCAACCAGCACGACCTGGCGCTGGCCTACTCGCCCGGCGTGGCGGCGGCCTGCGAAGAGATCGTGGCCGACCCGGCCAATGCGTTCCGCTACACGTCGCGCGGCAACCTCGTCGCCGTCGTGTCCAACGGCACGGCCGTGCTAGGCCTGGGCAACATCGGCCCGCTGGCGTCCAAGCCCGTCATGGAAGGCAAGGGCGTGCTGTTCAAGAAGTTCGCCGGCATCGACGTCTTCGACCTCGAAGTGGCCGAGAACGACCTCGACAAGCTGGTCGACTGCATCGCGGCGCTGGAGCCGACCTTCGGCGGCATCAACCTCGAGGACATCAAGGCGCCGGACTGCTTCTACGTCGAGCGCAAGCTGCGCGAGCGCATGAAGATCCCCGTCTTCCACGACGATCAGCACGGCACGGCCATCGTCGTCGGCGCGGCCTTCCTGAACGGGCTGAAGGTCGTCGGCAAGAGCGTGAAGGAGGTCAAGCTCGTCACGTCGGGCGCAGGCGCTGCCGCGCTCGCCTGCCTCGGCCTGCTCGTCAAGCTGGGCCTGCCGCGCGAGAACATCTTCGTGACCGACCTGGCCGGCGTCGTCTACGAGGGCCGCACCGAGTTGATGGACCCCGACAAGGCCGAGTACGCGCAGAAGACCGAGGCGCGTTCCCTGCGCGAGGTCATCAAGGGCGCCGACGTATTCCTGGGCCTGTCGGCCGGTGGCGTGCTGAAGGCGGACATGGTCGCGACGATGGCCGAGCGACCGCTTATTTTCGCGCTGGCCAACCCGACGCCGGAGATCCTGCCGGAGGAAGTGCAGAGTGTTCGCAGCGACGCCATCATGGCCACGGGCCGCACGGACTACCCCAATCAGGTCAACAACGTCCTGTGCTTCCCCTACATCTTCCGCGGCGCGCTGGATTCGGGCGCAACGACGATCAACGTCGAGATGGAGATCGCCGCCGTCCACGCCATCGCCGACCTGGCGCAGGCCGAGCTGAGCGAGGTGGTCGCCGCGGCCTACGTCGGCGCAACGCTAAGCTTCGGCCCCGAGTACCTCATTCCCAAGCCCTTCGACCCGCGGCTGATGATGCGCATCGCCCCGGCCGTCGCCCAGGCCGCGATGGACTCGGGCGTCGCCACCCGGCCGATCACGGACTGGGACGCCTACCGCGAGAAGCTGCAGAGCTTCGTCTACGCGTCGGGCAACACGATGAAGCCCATCTTCACAGCGGCCAAGCGCGCACCCAACAAGCGCGTCGCCTACGCCGAGGGTGAGGAAGAGCGCGTGCTGCGCGCGGCCCAGGTCGTCGTCGACGAGGGCCTGGCGCGACCAACGCTGGTGGGTCGGCCCGCCGTCATTGCCGAGCGCGCGGAACGCTTCGGCCTGCGACTGCAGCAGGGCCGTGACTACGACGTCGTCAACGTCGAGCACGACGACCGCTACCGCGACTACTGGCAGACCTATCTGCGCATGACGGAGCGCAAGGGCGTCACACAGCAGCTCGCCAAGATCGAGATGCGCCGCCGCTTGACGCTGATCAGCGCGATGCTGCTGCACAAGGGAGAGGTCGACGGGCTGTTGTGCGGCACCTGGGGCACGACCGCCACGCACCTGCAGTACATCGACCAGGTCATCGGCAAGCGTGCCGGCGTGAAGACGTACGCCTGCATGAACGGACTGATCCTGCCCGGACGCCAGGTCATGCTGGTCGACACCCACGTCAATTACGACCCGACCGCCGAGCAGCTGGCCGAGATCACCATCATGGCCGCACAGGAAATGTGCCGCTTCGGCCTGAGCCCGAAGGCGGCGCTGCTGTCGCACAGCAACTTCGGCACCAGCGACAAGCCGTCGGCCGTGAAGATGCGCGACACCCTGGCGCTATTGAACCAACTGGCGCCGTGGCTGGAGGTGGACGGCGAGATGCACGGCGACACCGCGCTGGACGCGGGCTACCGCAAGCAGCTGATGCCGCACAGCCCGCTGAGCGGCGAGGCCAACCTGCTGGTGCTGCCCAACATCGACGCGGCCAACATCTCGTACAACCTGCTGAAGACAGCGGCCGGCGGCGGCATTGCCATCGGCCCGGTGCTGCTGGGCGCTGCCAAGCCGGTGCACATCCTGACGCCTTCGGCGACCGTGCGCCGCATCGTCAACATGACGGCGCTGACCGTCGCCGACGCCAACGCCGCCCGCGGCTGAGCGAAAACTGTCTGGAGGCAACCCGCGTCCGGTCTCCCCCAATTGACAGAAGTTTTCAGGGTCTCGCAGCCGCCCCTCGGGAGCTTGAAACCATTGCGCGACAAGTACTTATGTTTTTGTAAGTGCTTGCTCACCAAGCTCAATCCCGGACGACTTGGCGGGTGGCCGGCTTGAGCTTTTGGGGGGCCTTCGGTACCATTACGGTTTTCCGTTCAGGGTAAACCCGTGTTTTTGCTCTCGTGGCTGGCGCGTTCCGGCGCCTCGGCGGTCACCACCGCCTTGCTGCTTTCCGGCCTCGCCGGAAGCGTGCAAGCCAAGGAAGCTGTCGGCGACAGGTCCTCCTCCGCAACGCCCGCTCTGGCCGAAATCTCGCTGAGCGAGCTGCCCGTCCAGGCTCAGGAAACTCACCGCCTCGTGTTCGCCGGCGGGCCGTTTCCGTATGCCAAGGATGGCGTGGTGTTTGGTAACCGAGAACGCCTGCTGCCCCGCAAGGTGCGCGGCTTCTATCGCGAATACACGGTCAAAACCCCTGGCGCGCGCGACCGAGGCGCCCGTCGCCTCATCTGCGGCGGCACGCCGCCGACCGCGCCCGAGGTTTGTTATTACACCGCCGATCACTATGCCAGCTTCAAGCGCATCCGCGCCGAAGCGACCCGGTGAAAGGCGAGGTAGCTGTTTTGTGACTTGAAAGGAGGAACGCGACCATGCTTTTGCAGACCGTCCGTCCCAATATCGTGCAGGCCATACGGGCCTACCGGGTCGAGGACTTGATGCAGGCCGCCCAAGAAGCGGGCCAGCATTTCCTGTACGCCAACCTGTCCGAGGCGCAATCCAAGCAGGATGTGCTCGAAGGCATCGCGCAGGCGTTCCTGTTCCCGGCACATTTCGGCAAGAACCTGGACGCGCTGCATGACTGCATGACCGACCTCGTCCACAAGGCCGGCAGCCAGCCGGGCTTCGTCGTCGTGTTGGAGCAGTTGCCCGACAACGTGCGCTTCGACCGCGAGGCCCGCGAGCAGTTGCTCGACGTCTTCCGCGACACGGCCGACTACTGGGCCGACCGGAAGGTGCCATTCCGGTGTTTCTATTCTTTTCAGTAGCCCGCTCCCAAGAAAACGGGTCATGGGAGCGGGCTGCTGAGGTGGCCCCGGTGATTGAAAAGCCGACCAAGAGCGCGAAGTCGACGATTGGCAACCCCAACTTCGGCATGAACATGCCGATGATGTGCAGTGCCTTTGATACGTCCATGTGGCTGAACGCCGCTTGATAAGTCCTCGCACCGGCTGACGCCGGCCCCCGAGGGGGCGCTGCTAGCGGCCCGGCGAAGCGGGTTCCGCTGCAGCGGCTGGAGGCATCGAAGCCCGCCTTTCAGGCGGGCTTCTTCATTTCCAGGGCGAGGGCGACGAATTCGGTGACCGGCACTTCCTCGGCGCGACGCTGCAGGTCGAAGTGGCCTTCGTAGCCACGTTCAGCGAGCCAACGGCCAAGACTGTGGCGCAGCAGCTTGCGGCGCTGGGAGAACGCACTGGCGACGAGTTCACCCAGCAGCTTGGCGTCCAGCGCCGGTGGTTCGCGCAGAGGCTGCATGCGGACGATGGCCGAGTCCACGCGCGGCGGCGGGTCGAAGGCCTCGGGCGGCACGTCCAGCACGGACTCGATGTCATAGCGCCACTGCAGCATCACCGACAGCCGACCGTAGTCCTTGCCGCCCGGCCCGGCGGCCATGCGGTCGACGACTTCCTTCTGCAGCATGAAGTGCTGGTCCACCACCACGTCCACGGCTTCCAGCAGGTGGAACAGGATGGGCGTGGAGATGTTGTAAGGCAGGTTGCCGACAACACGCAGCTTTGCGGCCTTGGCCTGGCTGAGCTCGCGGAAGTTCACCTTCAGCACATCGCTCTCGATGACCTCGACGTCGTCGCGCTTGCGCAGCCGGGCGGCCAGGTCGCGGTCCAGCTCGATGACGGTCAGCGGCTTGTGGCGCTCCAGCAGCGGCAGCGTCATGGCGCCCAGGCCCGGGCCGATCTCGACGACGGTGTCGCCCGGCTGCGGGTCGATCAGGTCGACGATGGCCTCGATGAGCGCCGTATCGGTCAGGAAATGCTGACCGAAGCGCTTGCGCGGAATGTGCGACTTCACGGCGCGGCAACCGAGCCGGAGCGCGTGCAGCGGCTCACTCCAGCCACTCGCGGACTTCGACGAAGGCCTTGGCGCGCAGCTCCTTGACCCAGTCCTGGTAGGCCTCGTCGTACTTCTGCTCGCGCAGCGCCGCGCGGGCCTGCTCGCGCAGCTGCTTGGGCTCGATTTCGACCGTGCGGCGCTCCAGCACCTGGATCAGGTGGATGCCGAAGCGCGACACGACCGGCTGCGAGACGCTGCCGATGGCCAGCGCGTTCATCGCTTCCTCGAACTCCGGCACAAAGGCACCGGCGCCCATCCAGCCGAGGTCGCCGCCGTTCTCGGCGCTGCCGTCCTCGGAATTAGCCTTGGCCAGATCCTCGAACTTGGCCTGGCCGCTCTCGATCTGGCGCTTCATTTCGGCCAGTCGGCGTCCCGCCACCTCGGCCGTCAGCTGGGCCGAGGGCCGCAGCAGGATGTGGCGCGCGTGGGTCTGCTGTGTCTGCGACAGCGATGCAGCGCCCTGGCGCTCGACAACCTTGAGGATGTGGAAGCCGGCACCGCTGCGCAGCAACTGCGGCGCGACCTGGCCACTCTTCAGGCCTTGCACGGCGGCGACGAAGATATCGGGCAGCCGATCGGCCGGGCGCATGCCGATCTCGCCGCCCCGGGCCTTGTTGCTGTCTTCCGAGACCTCGCGCGCGACCTTGGCGAAATCCTCGCCGCCCTGCACGCGCGCCAGCGCGGCCTCGGCCGCTGCACGCTTCTCGGCGACGACGGCTTCCGGCGCGCCGTCGGGCACGGCGATCAGCACCTGGGCCAGGTTGACCTGCCCGCCTTGCTCCAGCGCCGCGCGCTTCTTGTCGAGCCAGGCATCGATCTCGGCATCGGTCACCTTGATGCGGCCCTGCACTTCGCGCTCGCGCACGCGCTCGGTCGCCATCTGGTCGCGCAGGTTCTCTCGGAAGCTTTTGAAATCGGTGCCGTCCTGCTTGAGCCGCTCGCGCAGCTGGGTCATCGTCAGCTTGTTCTGCGCCGCCACGTTCGCGACCACCCGGTCCAGTTCGGCCTCGTCGATGCGCGGACCGTTCTCGCGCGCATAGGTCACGAGGACACGGTCCTCGATGAGGGCGTCGAGCGCCTGCTTGCGCAGGCCCGCCGTCTCCGGCATGACCTCGCCCTTCTGGCGGGCCTCGGCACGCAGCCGTTCGGTGCGCTGAATCACCTCGCTGGCAGCGACGACGTCCTGGTTGACGACGGCGGCAATGTAGTCCCCCGGCTGCAGCGTGGCCGTCTGGGCCGAGGCAGACAGGGCTGCCAGGGCCAGCGTCACGGCAAGAAGGGAGGGAGCAAGGCGATGGATCATGGTAGGAAGTCTGAACTCGGCGAGCGGTCGGAGCTCAGCCTGCGGTAACCCGGCACATTGTCCTTCAAGACCTTCAGCGCATTCGACCCGAGCTGGGACAGGCCCACCAGCTCCAGCTGCAGCATCATGCGGGTGTTGGTCTCGGCACGGCCCGTGGACAGCCGCTCCAGGCCGAAGCGCAGCACCCAGCAGCCGGCGTCGTACTCGAAGCCGGCGACCGAGTCAGTCAGGCGCCTGTCGCGCATCGAATACTGCACGCGGCCGGCGCTGTACCACGCGCCGCCGCAGCTCTTGCTGTCGGCACCGCGCTGCTGGATGGGCTGGCCGTACAGCGGCCACTGCCAGGCCAGCTCCACCTGCTCACTCTGGCCCCGCGCCAGCCGGTAGGCAACGCTGACGGTCTTGAACGGCCCCGGCGAGTAGCGTGCACGGACGACCGAGCGCACCGAGCGGTTGGTCTCGGGGTTGAACTCCAGCGTGCTGTCGGCCCACCATTTCTCGTCGAGGTGCGCGGCCGCGGACAGCAGCAGATCGGAGAAGCGCTGCGTGACCGGCTGGCCGTCGGGCGTGACGAACTGGTCGCGGAACAGGAAGCGCTGCACGGCGCCCAGCCGCAGGATCTCCTCGCCCTGCGCCGCACTGACCCAGCGGCTCGTCGCGCCGACGCTGATGGCATGCAGGTCCGACACGCGGTCCACACCTGAAAACTCGTTGTCGGTATAGATCGAGTCGAAGTTGAGATCCTTCTTCTCCGAGTCGAAGTTGGGCAGGTTGACCTGGTCCCGGAACGGTGTGTTCACGTAGAGCACGCGCGGCTCGAGGCTCTGACGCATGTCGCGGCCGAACAGCCGCGTGTCGCGCTCGAAGACCCAGCCGTGGTCGATGGAGAACGTCGGGATCACGCGGTGCATGCGCGTGCGGCCGTCGCTGCCGGCGCGGTCCAGGTCGTAGGCCGCGGCGTTGAACGACAGACGCGGGATGAACCACCACGCCTCGCCGCCCAGCGGCGCGGCCACGTGGCCCAGCGCATGCACGCGCTGGCCGCCCGGCGCCTGGCCGGCCAGCGCCGAGCCGGGCAAGTCGAAGCGGTTGTATTCCAGCTCCAGGCTGCCCTCCAGCCGCGCCTTGCGGCCCCAGGGACGGAAGCTATCCAGCACCGCCTCGTCGGCTGCCGTCGTCACGCGCACGCCGAGCTGCGGGCTGCGCTGGTAAGGTGAATTGAACTGGGCCAGCGCGTCCGTGCCCTGAAGCGTCTGCCAGCGCTGCAGCCGCGCGTAGGTGTCGATGACGCCCCAGGACAGCTCCTTTTGCCGCTTCAGCGTCAGGTCGGTGGCCATCAGCCGCGGCGTCTGGCTCTCGACTCTGCGCGACAAGTCTTTCCAGTAGTCGTCGTCGGAGACGCGCTCGCTCTTGAGCCGGTAGCGCCAGTCGCCGAAGTGGCCGTCGTTGTTCAGCTTGACGCTCCAGCGCGACTGGCCGAACACGCGGTCGCCGGGCAGCAGGTCGACGTTGACGCGGCCGGCGTGGCCGGGCTCCAGGTAGCGGAACTCGCTGTCCAGCCCCACGCCGCGCTTGCTCATGACGAAGGGCGTGAAGGTGGCATCACGTTGCGGCGCGATGTTCCAGTAGTAGGGCACACCCAGCTCGAGGCCGCTGCGGTTGTCCAGGAAGATGTTGGGCGGCAGCCAGCCGGACTTGCGCGCCGAGCTCAACGGGAAGCTCAGCGACGGCGCCGCCAGCAGCGGCACACCGAGGAAGCGCAACACCGCGCCCTCCGCCTGGCCCTCGTTGGCGGCCAGGTCCATGCGCAGCTGCTTGGCGGTGATCTGCCAGGCCGGCTCCTCGTTTTCGACGGCGGGGCAGCTGCTGTAGCTGGCGTCGGTGGCGCTCAGGTGCTCGCTATCCTGGAACTTCACGACCTGCGCCTTGCCCGCGCCGCCGGTGGCCTTCAGAAAGAAGTTCGGGGTCAGGAACTCGCCCTCGAAGCGGCTCACATACATCTGCAGCAGCGGGCCGGTGAAGACGTTGCCGTTCTGGCTGATGCGCACATGGCCCTCTGCGCGGGCGAAGTCATCGGCGACGCGGTAGTGCAGCCGGTCGGCGTTCAGCAGCAGTTCGCCGTAGCGCAGTTCCACGTCGCCCTGCGCCTCGGCCTGCTGGTCCGCCTGGGCGTCGAGCTTGGCGGCACTGATGGCTAGCGCCGGCTTGGCGCCGGACTTGGGCGCGGTGCTGAGCGTGCGGCTGCCCCGCAGCGGCACCCCCTCCTCGGCCTGTTGCGCCCAAGCCTGCCCCCAGGCGCAGAGGGCCAGGGCGATCAGGGTGGGCAGCGGGGCGGGATGGGGTGGGCGGGACAGGCGCGGCACGGGCGGCAGGGGGGGCGCGAGACAGGGAAGATTGCCGGGGCCGGCTTCTTAAAATCGATTATCCACGAGGCCTCTTTGCCCATGACCAGCTCCAGCGACGAAGACCACCGCCTGCGCGCCGCCTGTGCCGCGCTGCGCGAGCACCCGCCCCAATGCCTGCCGCCCGATGCCGGGGCGCTGGCCGCCGGCCTGCGCCGCATCGCCGACACCGGCCTTGATGGGGTGCTGCAACGCCTCGTCGCCGACGCCCCCCAGGGCAGCGTGACCGACGCCATCGCGGCGCTGCTGCGCCCGCCCGGGCAGTCCTGGGACGAGGCGCAGGAGATCGACTGGGCCGTGCGCCACTGGGAGGCCAGCCGCGCCGCCGACCAGTTGGACGACGAACTGGCCGCGGACTTCGGCGAGTACTGGCGCCGCCTGGAGTGGAGCGCGCTGCGCCAGCACCTCGTGCAGCTGGGCCAGGGCCACCCAGAAGAGCGCCGGCTGCTGGCCTACATCGTCAAGACGGCCAGCCGCTACGTGGCGCTCGGCCCGCTGAAGCGCGCGATGGAGGCGCGCTTCCCGGCGTTCTTCGAGCTGGGCTTCAGCCTGAGGTAGCCGCTCAGGGGTGGGCGGCCATCACCTGCGCGACGGCAGCCGTCAGCCGCTTGCCATAGGGCACGTGCAGGAACTCGTTGGGACCGTGGGCGTTGCTCTTGGGGCCCAGCACGCCGCAGACCATCATCTGCGCCTGGGGGAAGCCCTTCTGCAGCATGCCCATCAGCGGGATGGTGCCCCCCTGACCGATGTAGCCGACCGGCGCGCCGAAATGCGTCTGGCTGGCGGACTCCAGCGCCTGGCTCAACCAGGGCGCGAGGTCGGGCGTATTCCAGCCGGTGGCACCAAGCGCGCCGGCACGGCCGTCCGGCGTGAACGTGACCTTGGCGTTGTAAGGCGCGTTGTCTTCCAGCAGCGCCTTCAGCTGCAGCGCAGCGGCGTTGCCGTCCACAAGCGGCGGCAGACGCAGGGAGAGCTTGAACGCGGTGTAGGGCCGCAGCACGTTGCCGGCGTTCTTCAGCTCCGGGAAGCCCTCGGCGCCGACGACCGACAGCGTGGGCCGCCATGTGCGGTTCAGCAGCACCTCGACCGGCTCGGTCGTCACCGGCAGCACCGGGCCACCGTCCGCGCCGCAGGCCCAGGGCATGCGCTTGTAGACCTCGTCCTTCAGGATGGCCGCGGTTGCACGCGCCTGCTCCAGCCGCGCACCGGGGATCTCGCAGTGGAAGCTCTCGGGCAGTAGCCGGCCGGTGGCGCTGTCCTCCAGCCGGTCCAGCACGTGGCGCAGGATGCGGAAGCTTGACGGCACGCCGCCCGACGCGTCGCCGCTGTGGATGCCCTCGGTCAGCACCTCCACCTTCAGCACGCCCGAGACCATGCCGCGCAGCGACGTGGTCAGCCACAGCTGGTCGTAGTTGCCGGCGCCGGAATCCAGGCAGACGACCAGCGACACATTGCCCAGCCGCGGCGTCAGCAGGTCGATGTAGGCCGGCAGGTCGAAGCTGCCGCTTTCCTCGCAGGTCTCGATCAGACCCACGCAGCGCGGGCGCGGAATGCCCTGCTTGTCCAGCGCCATGATGGCCGTCAGCGACGCATAGATCGCATAGCCATCGTCCGCGCCGCCGCGGCCGTAAAGCAGGCCGTTCTCGTACTTGGGCGTCCAGGGGCCGAGGTCGTTGCGCCAGCCGCTGAATTCGGGCTGCTTGTCCAGGTGACCGTACAGCAGGATGGTGTCGTCGCTGCCGGCCTTGGTGGCCGGCACCTCGAAGAAGATGACCGGCGTCCGGCCGGGAATGCGCACGACTTCAAGCTTGAGCCCCGCGACCTTCTTGCTCTCCACCCAGGCAGCGGCCTGCGTCAGCACCTTCTCGATGTGGCCATGCGCCGCCCAGTCGGCGTCGAACATCGGGCTCTTGGCCGGGATGGCGATGTAGTCGGTCAGCGCGGGGACGATCTCGTCGTCCCACAGCGCGCTGGCAAAGCGGCCCAGCTCGGCAGCCTCGTCGGCTTGTAGCGGCAGGTGGGGGTCTCGTGCGTTCATGGAGTGCTCCTTGGCGGCGCTTGTGGCGCCGAGCCAGCCAGTTTAGGCCGCCGCCGCGACCTGCTTCACGGGCTTACGTAGAACTACGGGCCGCGCCGGCGGCAGGGACCGCTTAGGCTGCGCGGCCATGGGAAAACTGTTACTGATCGTTCTCCTTGCGCTGCTGACGGGCTGCGCCGCCGGCCCCAAGTTCACGGTCGACGACGGCCGGGCCGTCAACGAGGAGCTGCTGGCCGGCATGCGGGCCTATGGCGCCGGCGAGCGGCTCATCCGCCCCGCCATCGCGCGCAGCGCCGCGCTGCAGGACAAGGACTGCGACAAGCAGTGGGAGCTGCCCTTCGCCGTCGCCACCAGCGCCGGCTGGAGCGCCGACGACCGCGTCGCCTGGGCGCGCGCGCTGCAGGTGGACGAGCGGCTGACCGTCATCGCGACGACGGCCGATTCGCCGCTGCCGATGGGCACGCGCATCAACCACGTCGCCGGTCGCAGCAGCGACGACGGCGAGCAATTGCTGGAATGGCTGGCCGACGCCCGCGATGCCGGCCGGCCCTTCACCGTGGGCACGGCCGCAGGCAAGCCAATGCAGGTGAAGCCCTTCGAGGTCTGCCGCGGCTACACGCGCTTTGCGCCACCCAACACGCCGCGGCTGCAGGACTACCACTGGCTGCTGAGCCTGCATCCGCTGGAGGTCATCCAGGCCGAGCCCACGCCGGACGAGGCGCTGTGGCTCGTGCTGTGGACACAGGGGCTGTCGGAAGAAGGCGGCGCTCGCATGAAGGCCTACCACTACACGGTCAAGATCGCCGGCACGCTCTACAACCTCGCGACGCTGGCCTCGGGCGTGAAGGCGGCGGCGCTGGCCGCCGATGCGGCCATCAGCGCCGCCAAGAGCGCTGCGGCCAACGTCGCCAGCGACATCCTCAAGCAGCAGCTCATCGACCAGGGCCGCGCACTCGCCGCGCAAAAAATCCGCGAGGGCCTGGCCGACGCGGCACAGTCGCTCACCCGGCAGCAGGTCGTCAACGTCATGCAGGCGGCGGCGGCCAACCGCGGCTCGCTGTCGGGCATCTCGCGCATCGCCGCCACCACCTTTGAGTACGCCGACGCGTGGGCCTTCTCGCGCATGACCGCGCTCGGCGCGCCGCCGCTGGCCGGCTTCACTCTGCATCAGAAGCTCGTCGAACGCAGCCTGGCGCAGAACGCAATGCTGTTCGACGCCGACCGCCTGGCCGCGCTGAACAAGGTGGCCGCCGCGCGCGGCCTCGACGCGGAGGTTACCGCCATCCTGGGTGGCTTCCGGGCGGAGTCGCTGCTGGCCGAGATCGGCGCGATGCCGCTGGCCTCGGCGCAGGCCAGCTTCTCATTCGACAGCGCCGACGACCCGGGCGCCAGCCGCTTCTCGCGCGGCCTCGTCGACGCGATGCTGGAACTGCCGGCCGAGTCCGGCCCGCGCAAGCGATGACGCGCGCCAAGAGCCTTCTGGGCGGCCTGCTGCTGGCCACGCTGCCCGCGTGGTCGCAGACGCCGGAGGCCCCCGCCCCCGTCGCCTCCGCTCCGCCGCTGTCGGCGTCCGAGGGCGTGCTGCCACCGCCGCCACCGAGCTGCGCCCAGCTGACCAGCCGGGCGCTGACCTCCGACCTGAAGGCCGCCACGGCTCAGTCGCAGAACCAGCCGCTCGAGGCCCAGGTCAGGCTCTATGCCGAGGCTATCGCGCAATGGGGTGCGGCCATCGCCGCCTGCGACGGCCGCGCGCGCGAACGTGCGCAGCGCAACCTGGCCGACAGCCAGAAGGCCCACGACACGCTGGCCGAGAAGTTGGAGGCCGGCAGCCAGTGCGAAAGCGCGCACCGCGACGCCGCAGCGCTGCAGGACCTGGCGCGTGGCGCCTTCAGCGACCGCCGCTTCGCCGAGGCGGCGAGCCTCTACCGCAAGGCCGAGGGCATGTGGGACCTGGCCGTGGAGCAGTGCACAGGCAGCCAGCAGCAGACGGCCCAGCGCCGGCTGGAGCAGTCCATCATCGATGGCCACAACGCCGAGTTCTGCGCCCCCCCCTTCGAGCGCGCCCGGGAGTTTTCTACCAGGCTGCGCAACGGCGGCGCCGCGCTGCCGCTGGCCGAACGCCAGACGCAGAGCCAGATCGGCGAGACGCTGTGGCGCGACACCGCCGCGCAGTGCAAGGGCAGCGCACAGGAGCTGGCGCTGAACAACGCGCAGGCGCTGGCCCGCGAGCGCGGCACACCATGGGTCGCGACACCGCTGCCGGGCGCGCCGGTGGCGGCCAGGCCGGGCGCAGCGCCCAATGTGCCTGCTCAGGGTCTGGCCGTGGCGGCGCCCAAATCCGCCACCGCCGCGCCAACACCTGGGAAGCCGGCAGCCCCGGCGGCCGCACCCGCCGTCGCAGCCCCGCCGCCCGCCGCCACCGCCCTGCCCCGCGCTGCAGCCTCGCCGCCCGCAGCCGAACCCAAGCTCTTCGACCGCGTGGCCGGCGACACCCGCTACATCGGCCAGTTCGTCCGCGAGGACGACGACACCGTCAGCGGCACCGGCCGCGTGGAGTGGAAGAACGGCGACGTCTATGAAGGCCCGCTGACGCGCAGTCGCCGGCAGGGAGTGGGCGAGATCCGCTGGGCCACGGGCCAGCGCTACAAGGGAGACTGGACCGACGACCGCGTGACCGGCCGCGGACAGATGACGTTCGCCAACGGCAACCAGTACGAAGGCACGCTGGTGGACGGCCAGCCCGAAGGCGACGGCCGGCTCGTCTACGCGTCGGGCGATGTCTACACCGGCCAGATCCGCCAGGGCCTTCCGCATGGCAAGGGCAGCTATGTGTGGATGAGCGGGCAGCGCTACGACGGCGAGTGGGTCAACGACAAGCCGCAGGGGCAGGGCCGCATGCGCTTTGCCAACGGCAATCAATACGAAGGCCAGCTGGCCGCCGGCCTGCCCCAGGGCAAGGGCCGCATGGTGTTCCCGAGCGGCGACGTCTACGAAGGCGAGTTCGACAACGGCAAGGCCCACGGCCAGGGCAAGTACGCGTGGAAGAGTGGCGAACGCTATGAAGGCGCGTGGGCCAGCGGCCTCAAGCACGGTCACGGCACTTTCCACTGGCCCACCGGCGACCGCTGGGAAGGCGTGTTCAAAGACGACGAGCGCACCGACGACGGCTTCATGGTCCGCAAGGGCAGCTGAACGCTTTTCGGGTCCCGGAACGCCGTGGCCACGTGACGCCGTGCAACCCGGCAGACAGCCACGACCGTCGACGCGGCACGGCGCTGAGTTACGCTGTCGGCAACCTCAGGAGCCCCGCCAATGAAGACCCTGCTCACAGCCGCCGCTCTCGCCGTCGCCCTTGCCGCTCCGGCGGCCGAGGCCCGCGTGGCGCAGCACCACAAATCCCACCACGCCAGCTCGGGCGCGATGGTCAAGACCGGTGCCAAGAAGGGCGCCAAGGCCAAGCACAAGAAGCACGCCAAGAAGAAGGCCGCCAAGAACGCCTGACCCGCCTACGGGCGCAACGGCAGCCGCAAGGTGATGCGGCTGCCACGGCCGGGCGACGCCTCGATGTCCAGCCCGGCACCCAGCGCCCGCGCGCGCTGCCGCATGCTGGCCAGCCCTTGGCCGCGTGCCGGCTGCGACACGTCGAACCCACAGCCGTCATCGGCCACGCAGACCTCCAGCACCGCCCCCGCCTGACGGGCCGACAGGCTCAACGTGCGCGCCCCCGCATGCTTGATGACGTTGGTCATCGCCTCCTGGATCAGCCGCAACACCTGCAGCGCCTGCGCCGGCTCCAGCCACGGCAGCGGCGGCATGTCGGCCATCGCCCACTCCAGCCGCAGCCCGGCCATCTCCAGCCGGTGGCCCACGCGCGTGCGCAGCGTGGCCAGCAGCGTTGCGAGGTCGTGCTCCAGCGGTTCCAGCGAGTCGATCGTCAGCCGCAGGTCCTCGATGGCGCTGCGCAGCAGCTCGGCCATCACCGAGCCATCGACGCCGCTCTCCGCCAGCCGCAGCAGCGCGATCAGGTGGGAGCCGACGCCATCGTGCATGTCGCGCATCAGCCGCTGGCGCTCGCGCAGCAGCGCCTGCTCGCGCTCGACGGCGCGCAGCTGCTCGTGCCGCGCCGCCAGCTCGGCCTCGCGCTCGGCCAGGCGCGCTGCCAGCACGAGGCTGGCCGACTCGGCCTGCTCGACCGCCCCGGTGAAGCGGCGCAACGCGGCATACAGGAAGCTGCAGATCATCAGCAGCGCGCCGTACGGCATCAGGTAGATGGACTCCGGCCCGATCAGCACGCCCACCAGCAGCAGATCGTGCGCGGCCAGCGCCAGGCCCAGCCATAGCGCCGCGACGATGACGCGCAGCTCGCGCCGCCCGCCGCGCACGGCCAACACCGTCAACGCCGCAGTGACCGTCACCGCCACGACGAGATTGATACCTTGCTGCACCAGCAGCGGCAGCGGCAGCAGCTGAGGCAACGTCAGCACCGAGCCGCCCACGACGAAGCACGCCAACGCCCGCTCCAGCCGCGGCAGCCGGCGCGCGTCGAAGCGGAACGCAAACAGGTAGGTGGCGAGCATCACCCACGACACCGACGCCCCCGTCATCCACCAGAACCAGAGGAATGCCGTCTCGTTGCCCGGCAGGTTGATGAACAGATGCAGGTTGCGCAGCGCCCAGCAGGCGGCGGCCAGCGCGAAGTAGAGGTAGGCGCGCTCCGCACGGCGGCCCAGCCAGACGACGAAGGACAGCAGCCCCATGCCCAGCATGGCCAGCGTGATGGCGGCTGGCACTGTCTGCTGCAACGCGCTCCGCACGCCATAGCGGTTGCGCAGTTCGTCCTCGGGCCCCACCCACAGCGTGGAAAGCGCATAGAAGCCGCCGACGCGGCTGGGCTGGCCCACCGCCAGCGTCAGCACCTCGCCGGGCACGCGCCGCCCGGGCGGCAGGCGCATCAGCAACGGCCGGTTCCACTGCTCAGCGCCGCTGGCCTGGTTGTCGAAGACCTGCTGCCAGCCCGACGGCCCCAGCAGCCACAGCTGCACCGGCCAGCCGATCGCACGCGGCGCGTAGACCACCAGCGGCGCATCGGCGGCCAGCCCGGCGGGCACGGTCCAGCGCAGCCGGTACCAGTGCATGGCGCGCGGCGCCTGTCCGTCAGCGCCGTCGTCCACCGGACGGCGGAGCTGGTCCGGCAACGAGATGGACTGCCAGGGGCCATCCTGCGGCGCACGCGCGTGGCCGGCCTGATCGACCGGCTGCACCTGGTGGTCGGCCTGTGTGAAGTGGGTCGAGAACGCGTCGTCGGCCGAGGCGGCCGAGGCGGCGCAGAGCAGCAGCATGACGAGCCATCGCCACGCTGGGCGCCACGCCCCGGCAGGCCCCCCATGCACCCGATGCAGACTAGTCACGCAGCAGGCCCATGCGCCGGGCCTCGTAGACCGCCTCGGTGCGCGAATGCACTTGCAGCTTGCGGTAGATGCGCTTGACGAAGGTCGTGACGGTGTGGCGCGACACTTGCAACAGCGGCGCGATCTCCTCGTAGCTGTAGCCCTTGGCGCACAGCTCTAGCACCTCGCGCTCGCGCGGCGACAGCGTCGTGTCGCTGTCGGTCGTCGTGCTTGCGGCGTTGCGCTGGGCCTGCGCCCAGGCGGCCGAGCGCCGCAGCATCTGACGCGCGATGACGGCGCTGATCGGGCTGCCGCCGGCCTTCAGCACGCGCAGCTGCTCGACGATCTCGGCCGGCGTCGCATCCTTCAGCAGATAGCCGGTGGCGCCGGCCTCGATCGCGGCCAGCACATGGGACTCGTCACCGAAGACGGTCACGACCATCGCCTCGCAGTCGGGCAGCGCACGCGCCGCCTCGGCGATCAGCGTCGTGCCATCGCCGTCGGGCAGGCCCAGATCGACGAGCAGCACGTCCGGCCGCGTATTGCGCAACAGGTGCAGCCCGCCGGCCAGCGTCCCGGCCTGGCCGACGACCTGCATGTCCGGCGCGGCGTCAACCGCCGCCGCGAAGGGCTGCAGCACGGAGGGGTCGTCATCGACGATCAGCACGCGCAGCTTCATGTCACACAGTGTAGGGAGCACTCACCCCCACGAGGCTGCGCCCGTGCCGTGATTGCGGGACGGTGCTAGACGTGCAGCGGCAGCCGCAGCGTCACGCACGTGCCGGCGCCGGGCGTGCTGTCCCACTGCAGGGTGGCACCCAGCGCCCGGGCGCGCTGCCGCATGCTGGGCAGACCGTGGCCCACGCGCGGCGCCGCGGTGTCGAAGCCACAGCCGTCGTCGCGGATGCCCACCTCCAGCGCGTCGCCCACATGCGCGGCCGAAAGGCTCAGCGTGCGCGCCCGCGCATGCTTGATGACGTTGGTCATCGCTTCCTGGATAAGGCGCAGCAGCTGCAGCGCCTGCGCCGGCTCCAGCCACGGCAGCGGTGGCATGTCGGCCATCGCCCAGTCGAGCTTCAGACCGGCCACTTCCAGCCGGTGGCCCAGACGTGTACGCAGCGTGGCCAGCAGCGTCGCGAGATCATGCTCCAGAGGTTCCAGCGAGTCGATCGTCAACCGCAGGTCGTCGATCGCGCCGCGCAGCAGTTCGGCCAGCGTCGGCCCGTCCGCGCCGCTCTCGGCCAGCCGCAGCAGCATGATGAGGTGGGAGCCGACGCCATCGTGGATATCGCGCATCAGCCGCTGACGTTCCATCAGCAGCGCGCGTTCGCGCTCGGCCTCGTGCACGCGCTGCTGCTGCACGCGCAGGGCCTCGGCCAGTGTGTCGGCCGCGAGCCGGTTGACCTGCGTCTCCTGCAGCGCGCGCTGCAGCCGGTAGCCGTGCGCGGCCACGCAGGCGAACAGCACGCCGCAGCCCAGTGCCTGCAGCCCGTGGCCCGGATGCAGTGCGACGGCCAGCGTCGACAACGTCGCGCCCGGCAGCGTCATCGCCAGCAGCAGCCGCGGCGTGCCGGGCGCCTGGGCGCCAGCGAACATGATGGCGGCGTTGAAGCCGCAGGCCAGCAGCAGCGGCAGGTCCGGCGCCGGGCCTTGCGACACCATCAGCGGCGCCAGGCCCCACACGGCGCTGCTGAACACGATGCAGGCCTGCAGCACCGGCAGCCAACGTGGCAGGCGCTCGGCGAGGCCGGGCCGGCCGGTCAGGCGCCAGCCGATCCACAGCTGGGCCAGACAGCACGCACCGGCTGCCCCTGCCCACGCGAGCCGCCAGCTCAACGGCGCGAAGTCGCGCCACGCGACAACCATGCCGGCGATGATGACGGCCAGCCCGAGCATCGCGCCTCGCAGTTGCGCGAGGAACAGCCGCAGCGAGTCGAGCGTCACCTGCTCACGCAACCGAGCCGGGTCGGGCACGGCGAAGGTCTCGGCGGCTGCGATCGGCGTCATGCCGGCCAGTGTAGGAAGCGCGTTCTCGTGCGATGCCGCGGCCGTGCCGCCTTCGCGGGACAGGCCGTGCGCCGCGGCCCGCCTACTCGCGCTCGAACTTGAACACGGCGACGCTGGCCATCAGGTTGGGCCGTGCGCGCACGACGCGGCCGTCCTGCAGGCCGAAGCTGTCGAGGATCTTGAGCCGGTTCTTGCGCGCCAGCACGCCGAAGTCGGCGAACGTGCCGACACGGATGTTGGGCGTGTCGTACCACTCGTAGGGCAGCGCCCGCGTGACGGGCATGCGGCCCATCAGCACCTGCAGCCGGTTGGGCCAGTGTGCGAAATTCGGGAAGCTGACGATGCCGATCTTGCCGACGCGCGCCGTCTCCTTGAGCATCTGCTCGGAGTTGCGCAGGTTCTGCAGCGTCTCCAGCTGCAGCACGACGTCGAAGCTCTGGTCCTCGAATATGGACAAGCCCTCTTCCAAGTTGCGCTGAATGACGTTGACGCCGCGCTTTACGCAGGCCAGCAGGTTGGCGTCGTCGAGCTCCACGCCGTAGCCGCTGCAGCCCTTGTGCTGGATGAGGTGGGCCAGCAGCTCGCCAGTGCCGCAGCCAAGGTCCAGCACGCGCGAACCGGGTGGCACGAGGGCCGCAATTGCAGGGTCGAAGCTCATACCGCCACTCCCTTCAACTGCAGGCCCGGCCTGGCAAGGCCGGCGGCGATGCGCTCGAAGTACGCACCCAGCACGCCGTGGTAGCGCGGGTCGTCGAGCAGGAAGGCGTCGTGGCCGTGCGGCGCGTCGATCTCGGCATAGCTCACTTCCAGCCGGTTGTCGAGCAGCGCCTTGACGATCTCGCGCGAACGCGCCGGCGAGAAGCGCCAGTCGGTCGTGAAGCTCGCCACGAGGAACTTCGCCCGCGCGGTGGCAAAGGCGCTCGCCAGGTCGCCGCCGTGCTCAGAGGCGGGGTCGAAGTAGTCCAGCGCGCGCGTGATGAGCAGGTAGGTGTTGGCGTCGAAGTAGTCGCTGAACTTGTCGCCCTGGTAGCGCAGGTAGCTCTCGATCTGGAACTCGATCTCCTGCGTCGTGTAGCCGAGCGCGCCGGTCTTGAGCTCGCGGCCGAACTTCTCGGCCATCACGTCGTCGCTGAGGTAGGTGATGTGGCCGATCATGCGCGCCACGCGCAGGCCGCGCTTGGGCACCACGCCGTGCGCGTAGAAGTGGCCGCCGTGGAAGTCGGGGTCGGTCACGATGGCGCGGCGTGCGACCTCGTTGAAGGCGATGTTCTGCGCCGACAGATTCGGCGCCGTCGCGATCGCGATGCAGTGGTCCAGCCGTTCGGGATAGCGCAGCGCCCAATCCAGCGCCTGCATGCCGCCCAGGCTGCCGCCAAGCACGGCCGCGAGCTTGCGGATGCCCAGCCGCTCGACGACGCGAGCCTGGCTGTCCACCCAGTCCTGCACCGTCACGACGGGAAAGTCCGCTCCCCAGGCCCGGCCGGTGGCCGGGTTGGCATGCATCGGCCCGGTGGAGCCGAAGCACGAACCCAGGTTGTTGATGCCGATGACGAAGAACCTGTCCGTGTCCAGCGGCTTGCCCGGGCCGATGAGGTTGTCCCACCAGCCCTCGCTCTTCGCCTGGCCCGCATAGGTGCCCGCCACGTGGTGGCTCGCGTTGAGCGCATGGCAAACCAGCACCGCGTTGCTGCGCTCGGCGTTGAGCTGGCCGTAGGTCTCCACCATCAGGTCGTACGGGCCCAAGCTCGCGCCGCTGCGCAAGCGGAGCGGCTCGTCGAAATGAAAGCTCTGGGGCGTCACATCGCCCACGCTGCGGCCCGTCATGGCCTCACTCCAGATAAAGCAAAACCGGCGGGACGCCGGTTGTCGAGCGTCCTGTTTAGCGGGATTTCTAGAGCGCCCGCAATCCGGAACAAATCGGCGCTTCGAACGCGATTCTAGGGGGCCTTGTTGTTATTGGTCGGTCGACCAATAATCGCCCCCATGCCCCGCCCCAGCCAGGATCAGGACCAGGCCTTGCTCGCCGCCGGCGCCGAGCTCTACCCCCAGCTCGGCTGCGCCGGCCTGTCGGTGCGCCGCGTGGCCGAGGCGGCCGGTGTGAACCCGGCGATGGTGCACTACCACTTCGGCAGCAAGGACGCCTTCCTGCGCGCGCTGCTGCAGCAGCACTATGAGGCCATGTTCAGCGCGCTGCAGCTCAACAGCCAGGGCGATGGCGACGTGATGGAGCGGCTGACCAGCGCGTTGATGGGCCTGGCCCGCTTCGTGCGCGAGCACCGGCCGCTGCTGACGCGCGTGTGGGCCGATGCCCAGGCCGGCGAGGCGGTGGCGCAGGACTTCCTGCGGGCCAACGCGCCACGCCATCTGGGCGTGCTGATGGCGCTTCTACAAGAGGCCGAGGCGCAGGGACGGCTGCCGCGGCAGCCGATGCTGACGCGCTTCTCGTTCCTGATGGGCGCCGTGGTGGCGCCCTTGCTGCTGGTCGGCGCCATGCAGTCCATCGACGCCGTGCCCGCGCCACTGCGCGCGATGGTGGACGGTGGCGTGCTATCGGACGAAGCGCTGCTGCGCCGCATCGAATGGGCGCTGCTCGGCCTGGCCAGCGGTGCGTGACGGGAGAACCAATGAGAACACCCCTGCTCCTGGCGCTAGCGCTTCTGGCTCTGCTGGCCGCCTGCGGCGAGAAGCCGTCCACCGGCTGGACGGGCTACGCCGAGGCTGAACTGGTCTACATCGCCCCGCCCGTGGCCGGGCGGCTCACGACGTTGGCCGTGCGCTCGGGCGAAGCCGTCACGGCGGGCCAGGCGCTGTTCGAGCTGGACGCCACGCCCGAGCTGGCTGCGGACGCGGAGGCCCGCGCCCGCGCTCAGAGTGCCCAGGCCCAGGCGGAGAACACGGACAAGGGCCGCCGCACGCCGGAGCTTGCCGTCACGCGTGCGCAGCTGGAGCAGGCGCGCGCCGCAGAGCGCCTGGCCGGCCTGGACCTCAAGCGCCAGCAGGAGCTGCTGTCCCAGGGCTTTGTAGCCCCCGCGCGCGTGGATGACGCCGCCACCGCACTGGCCCAGGCGCGCGCCCGCGTCGCCGAGCTGGACGCCGCCATGCAGGTGGGGCGCCTCCCCGCCCGCGAGGACGAACGCGCCGCCGCCCGGGCGCTGGCCGAGGCCGCCCAGAGCAGCCGCGCACAGGCCGCATGGCGCGTGGAGCAGAAGCGCCAGGCCGCCCCGATGACCGCCCGCGTGGAAGACGTATTCCTGCGCCCCGGCGAGTGGGTGGCCGCCGGCCAGCCGGTGCTGGCGTTGTTGCCGCCGGCCCACCGCAAGGCCCGCTTCTATGTGCCGCAGTCGGCGGTAGGCGGCTTGAAGCTGGACGCCCCGGTCACCCTGCACTGCGATGGCTGCGGCGTGGCCATTGCGGCTCGCATCAGCTTCATCGCCAGCGGCCCGGAGTACACGCCGCCGGTCATCTACTCCAATCAGCAGCGCGACAAGCTGGTGTTCCTCGTCGAGGCGCGGCCGGTGAAGGCAGAAGACGCCGAACGCCTGCATCCCGGCCAGCCGCTCGACGTGACTCCATGACCGAGCTCGCCATAGACGTGCAGGGGCTGACCAAGTCGTACGGCCAACGCAAGGTCGTCGACAACGTCGAAATGCAGGTCGCCGCCGGCCGCATCGTCGGTTTCCTCGGCCCCAACGGCAGCGGCAAGACGACGTCGCTGCGCATGCTGTGCGGGCTGCTGACACCCGACGGCGGCGAGGGCAAGGTGCTCGGCCTGGACTTCCGCCGCCAGGCGTCCGAGGTCAAGCGCCAAGTGGGCTACATGACGCAGAAGTTCGGCCTCTACGAAGACCTCTCTATCCGCGAGAACCTGGACTTCGTCGCGCGGCTGTTCTCGATGCCCGACCGCCGCCAGGCCGTGGATGCCGCGCTGGAACGGCTGGGCCTGAAGACGCGAGAGAAGCAGCTGGCCGGCTCGCTCTCCGGCGGCTGGAAGCAGCGCCTAGCGCTGGCCGCCTGCCTGCTGCACAAGCCTCGCCTGCTGCTGCTGGACGAACCCACCGCCGGCGTCGACCCCAAGGCCCGCCGCGAGTTCTGGGACCAGATCCACGACCTCGCCCAGGAGGGCATCACCGTGCTCGTCTCCACGCACTACATGGACGAAGCCGAGCGCTGCGACGAACTGGTCTACATCGCCTACGGCCGCGTGCTGGCGCGTGGCACGGCGGCGTCCATCGTCGCGGAGGCGGGTGCGCGTGACCTCGAGGACGCGTTCGTCAAGCTCGTCGGGCAGGCGACGGACAACTTCGCGGAAGCCGGCTGATGCAGCCCCTGGCACGCACATTCGCCATCGCGCTCAAGGAAGTGCAGCAGATGCTGCGCGACCGGCTCACCTTCGCGATGGCGGTGGCCGTGCCCATCATCCAGCTGATCCTGTTCGGCTACGCGATCAACACCGACCCCAAGGGCCTGCCCACCGCCATCGTCAGCCAGGACACCAGCCCGATGGCGCGCAGCCTCGTGGCCGCGCTGCAGACCAGCGGCTACTTCCGCGTGGTGCGCACGGGAGTGTCGGAACGCGAAGGCGACAAGCTGCTGGAGCGCGGTGACATCCAATTCCTCGTCGTCGTGCCGGACGACTTCGGCGCGCGCGTCGTGCGCGGCGAGAAGCCGGCGGTGCTGATCGCGGCCGACGCCACCGACCCGTCCGCCGGCAGCAATGCGATGGCCGCCGTCGGCCAGATCAACCAGACCGCGCTGGCCCGCGACCTTCGCGGTGCGCTGGCCTCGCGCGCGGCGGCACCGCCGCCGTTCGAGGTGCGCATCCAGCGCCGCTACAACCCCGAGGGGCTGAGCCGCTACAACATCGTGCCGGGCCTCGTGGGCACCATCCTGACGATGACGATGGTGATGCTGACTTCGCTGGCCATGACGCGCGAGCGCGAGCGCGGCACGATGGAGAACCTGCTGGCCACGCCGGTGCGGCCCATCGAGGTGATGGTTGGCAAGATCCTGCCGTACGTCGTGCTGGGCTACGTGCAGCTCGGCGTCATCCTCGGCGCTGCGTTCGCGCTTTTCAGCGTGCCGATGGTCGGCAGCGTCGCGCTGCTGCTGGCGATGATCGGCGTCTTCATGCTGGCCAACCTGGGCGTGGGTTTCACGTTCTCGACGCTCGCACGCAACCAGCTGCAGGCGCTGCAGCTGACGTTTTTCTTCTTCCTGCCGAGCATGCTGCTGTCCGGCTTCATGTTCCCGTTCCGCGGCATGCCGGTCTGGGCGCAGCGCCTGGGCGAGGTGCTGCCGCTGACGCATTTCCTGCGCATCGTGCGCGGCGTCATGCTCAAGGGCTCCGGCGCGGCCGAGCTGCTGCCCGAGCTGTGGCCCATGCTGGCCTTCCTCGCCGTGGCCGGCGGCGTGGCGCTGCTGCGCTACCGCCAGACGGTGGATTAGGGCCTGCCGACGCGACGGCGCAGGTAGGGCTGCACGAACAGGTACAGCCCGGATACCAGCTGCAGGAACAGCGGCGGCAGCGGCGCATAGGTGATCCATGCAGCGGGCTCACCTGGCTGCACTGCTCGGACTGCAAAGTTCAGCAGCACGGCGGCCGTGAACACAAGCGACAGCCAACGGTGGCCCTGGCGCATCCAGTGTGCGGTGCGGGGGCGGGACGAAGGGGCGTGCACGGCACCGGACGTGGTCGTGTTCATGGGCATCTCCTGGAGAAGGCGCCCATTGGATGCAGGCCATGACGGCTGCGCTTCTTGAAAACTGACCGGTTGCGCCTGTCAGGCCCAATGGCGCCGGAACACCGCCGCCACTTCAGGATGCTGCTCCACGCGCAGCAACTGGGCGTGGAACGCGGGTCGGTCTGCCTGAAGCATCGCCCGCGTGCCCGACCATTTCGACACGACGGTGGCCAGCAGCTCCAGGCTTCCGGGAGCGCCCGCGTCGAAACCCACGCAGAACTCGTCGGCGAACACGCGCCAGTGGTGGTGAAGAGTCTGCCGCGTGCCGGCGCGGATGCGCTCCGTCATCGCGTCGTCACAGGGCTCGCAGAAGCGCTCCGGGTAGTCGATGACAGTGATGGCCGAATAGCAGTTGGCAGGGATGTAGACCAGCCCGCGCAGCGCCCGTGCGCGCGCCTGGGCGTCGCCCGGCAGCAGCAGCCCGGGCGGCAGCGTGAGCCCCAGGTGGATGAGGATGGCCGCGCTCTCGGTCAGCACCGTGCCGTCGGCCAGCACCAGCGTCGGGATCTGGCCCAGCGGGTTCACGCGCCGCAATTCGTCCAGCCCGGGCCCGGGGTTCCACGACGCCGCGTCCACCGGCGTGTAGGCCAGGCCGGCGCGCGCGAGCGCGGCTTCTATGGCGGCCGAACCGGACCGCAAGGTGCCGTACAGGGTCAGCATGTGCATGCCTCCATGTTGGTCGTCACTCGACGCGGCAAGACGGATGCCCGATACCGCGCAGCGCAATCTCCCATCCTGTGCCGTCAGCAGCCCATCTGCCTTTGGCTGGCGCTCTGGCGCTTGAGCGTCAGCGTCGGCAGCCCGGCGCCGCTGGTGGGCGTGAGCTCGATGCTATCGTTGCCGACGAAGCGTCCGTTGTAGTTGGTTGCGATCGGCGCCTTGACGCTGCTGGCGGGGTCCAGCTTCAGCTGGAAGCTGCAGGCCGACCAGCTGCCCGTGTAGTGCACCTGCGGGAGCGCATCGATGTTCATGTTGACGGCATCGAAGCTGCCGGTCGTAGTGGTCGGGGTGTCCGGGCTGAAGAACACCTGCACCGTCGTCGCGCCGCCCGGCCCGGCCGTGCCGGAGAAGCCGAACTCGAACAACGGAATGATCAGCACCTCTGTGCCCCCGCCGCAGGAGGCGACCAAGGCGGTGGCGAGCAGGGCGGCGGCCGGGCGAAGCGTGGGCATGGTCAGGGCTCCTTGTCGAGCAGTTGCAGGAACTGGCGGATGTCCGCCTCCAGGCGCTGAAGGTCGGGCGCGAGCGCGGCCATGTCGGCGCGCACGACCGGTGTGGTCGCCTGGTTGGTGTAGATCTCGCGCATCTGCGCATCCAGCCGCCAGAAGTGCTGGTGCACCACCCACAAACCCTCGCGCAGCGTGCGCCAGGCCGGCAGTACCGGCGCTGGCCAGTGGCGGGCCAGCGCGCCGTCGTGCGACTCGCGCACCCGCAGGAAGCGCCGCAGCGCCACGTTATAGCGGCCGACGAAGTCGTCCATCGTGGCCCGCGCGACGGTGGGCTGCTGCAACAGCATCCAGGCGTTGTTGAGCGCCAGCAGATACTGGTTCAGCGTTTCAGCCAGGTCCACGCGCGTGGCCTCGCGGTCGCCTGGAGGCAGGTTCTGGGCGGATGCCAGCTGCCAGACCGCGCCAGCCGTGGCCTGCACGCGGCGCTGCACGTCGGCGATGTCGTGCACCGTCGTCGTCAGGTCTTCGGCAGACTTCATCAGACCGATGACGCCCCGGCCGCTAAGCACCGGCCCGCCGGAGCTGCCACCGCGCACGCCGGCGAAGTCGATGCGCAAGTCGGGCCCCGCCTCCGCGCCGGCGCGCACCAGGCCGCGCGCCGGCACCAGAGCGCATTCGTCGTTGCTGCCCAACAGCCAGGCCGGCTCGCCCACCGGTGCCAGTTGCGCGGCCAGCGCACGCGTCTCGGGCTCGAAGCCGGCGGGTCGCGGCGCAGTCAACAGCGCCAGGTCCGCGTCGCCGGCAACCCAGGCCGACCATGGCTCGGCCATCAGGTCGGCACCGCCGCTGCACAGCCGCAGCAGAATGCGCGTGCTGGGACGCTCGGGTTCGCCGCTGCCGCGCATGCCCAGGCGCACGACGACGTGGCGGGCGGTCACGATCCACAGCCGCTGCGCATCCGCCCCGACGACGAGCCCGAAGCCGTGCTCGTCAACATCCTCCGCTGCGATCCACACGAGGTTGCGCCGCAGCCGCTCGGCCAGCTCCTCGCCGGTGAGGAAGGTCGTGTCCGCACGCACCGGCGCCACGGCCAGCACCAATGCCAGCACAAGGGCCTGCCCGAGCAGGCGGCTCAGGCCGCGTCGCCGAACTGCTTGCGCAACCATGTGCCAATGCCCCACAGCAGGCCCGCCGCGCTCCAAAGCAGGCCCAGCCGGTGGTTGTGAGCGGCGTACTCCAGCCAGCTGGGCACCAGCGACTGTTCGAAGCCACCGGTTTGCACGCCGATCTGCCGGGCCGAGCCGCTGAGTTTCAGGCCCACCGTGCTGCCCAACGTCAGGTCACACTGCTCAACCTGCAGCCCCTCCAGCATCAGGCCGCTGCCAGCCGCAAGCGCTAGCTCGCGCTCGGTGGCCGGCAGGCGCAGCGTGCCGCGCAGCAGTGCCGACACCAGCCTCACCTGCCCGTCCGGCGCCGCCTCGCGCTCGATGAAGCGCAGCGCTGCCGGCTGCAACCCGCGCCAGTGGTAGGTGCCGTCGCCGGAGCGTGGCAGCCACAGCGACGTGGCCGCCTTGCTCCCGCCCAGCTTGAGCCATTCGGCCACCGGGTAGTCGCCCGGCTGCGCCGGTTCGCCACCGAAACCGCTACTCGTCGCACCGCCCACCTCAAGCGCCACTGCATGCGCCGCGCCTTCCAGGCCCAGCCGCACGGCCGGCATGCCGGCTTCGACATGCAGCACGGTGCCGGCGCCGAAACTGACGCGGGACAGCTGCAGGCGCTCTGCCCGTAGGGCCAGCGGGCTGGCACCGTCGGCCCGGGCGCGCTGCATCAGCTTCGCGTCGCCCGACTCGACGCTGGTGAAGCCCTCGGCCCGCAGCTCGCCACCTGCCAGCGGCAGCCCGTCCAGCACGCCGGGCTGCGCCAGCACCAGCTGGGCGGCACCCGCCTCCAGCTCCAGCGAGAACGGCACCTGCCGCACCGGCACCCAGGCCGCCAGCGACACCAGCGCGCCCACCGCCAGCAAGCCGACGCCCTGGCGCTGCAGGCGCTGTCGGCCCACGCGGCCGGCGTCGCGCGCGGCCAACTGCTCGTCGAGGAGCTTGAGACGGGCCTGGTGGGCCTGCAGCTCGGGCAGTGGTGCGTCGTCCAGCAAACCCTGATGCAGTTGGCCGGACAGCGCATCGCGGCGTGCGCGCAGCGCATCCGGTTCAAGGCGCGCCATCGTCCAGGCCCAGCACCGCGAACTGCAGCAGCGGCAGCGGCCGCCCCTGGGCGTCGAGCGCGCGCACATCGACACGCAGCCCCTGTCCGTCGGCCGGCAGGGGGATGGGCAGCGCAATGCGCTCCCACGCGAACAGCGGCGCGCCGGCCAGCGGCCGCCACCCGTCTCCGGGCAGTTCGGCGCCGACACGGTAGCCACGCCATGTCAGCGACGACACGGCCACCGACGGCCGCAGCACCGCATATACCGTCGCACTGCCCGGGGAGGCGGCGGGCTTCATGGATACCGGCACGAAGCGCGGCGGATCGCTGGCGCCGGCCCGCGCGAGGAAGCCCAGGTCGCGGGGCGCCAGACCTGTGGCCTGCAGCATCGAGGCACCATTCCAAGCCAGCGCGGCATCGCGGGACAGCCGGGCATCCACGCGGTACAGAGGGTTGGAGCGCAGCGGCTGGATGAGCAGCTGCGTGTCGAGCCGGCGGCTGGCGCGCAAGTTCAATGCTGGAGAGGCGCCCCAGCTGCCGGGCGCGGCATCGGTCAGCGACAGCAGTTCGATGAACGGCGCAGCGACGTTGCGGACGTAGAAGCCCTCGCAGCGCGTCTCGCCGGCTACCGGCCCGTAGGCTGGCTGCTGAGTCGTGCTCGCCAGCAGAGGCGCGCAGTCAAAGCGTGGCGCCTGAGCCGCGACGAGGCTGGATAGGGTTCCCAGGCCTGACGCCACCAGTGCGCTCATCCAGCACCCGCCGAGGCGGGCTGAAGCAGCGGGCCACAGCGCTTGCGGCATCTAACGTCCTCCTCGCGGAGAGTCTAGCCACGGGCAGCAGCCAGCGGCCTCGTCGGATTAGGGACGGACGGTGGGCCAGGGACGCGGCGACGGTCGCAACTGCTCCCACGCCGCGCCCAGCGCCAGCACGCCGGCATCGTCGAAGCGGCGGCCGATGACCTGCAGGCCGATCGGCAGGCCAGCCGACGTGAAGCCCGCGTTGACGGCCAACGCCGGCTGCTCGCTCATGTTGTACGGCAGCGTGAAGGCGATGTGCTCGAACGGCCGAGCCGGATCGTGCAGCGGGCTGGCGAGATGCGCCGGGTAGGCCGCCATCGGCGACACGGGCGACAACACGAAATCGAATGGCTCGCAGGCCGCGTTGGCCGCCTCGCGCAACGCCTGCATCTGGCTATAGCCGTGGAAGACGGTCGCGCCGTCGTAGCCGGCCGCCGGTGCCACCCAGTCGAGGATGTAGGGCAGTACCCTCGCGCGGCGATCGGCCGGCAATGCGGCAATGTCCAACCACGAGCGCATGCGCCAGAAGCGGTCGATGCCATCGGCCATCTCGCGTGTCGTGAACGGGGCCAGCGGCTCGACGATGGCCCCGGCCTGCTCGAAGATACGCGCGGCGGCGGCCACCGCGGCGTCGACTTCTGACTGCACCGGCTCGCCCCAGCCGGCGTCCATCAACAGCCCCAGCCGCAAGCCGCGCAGCGCCAGCGGCCGGGGCAGCACCTCGCCGGGCGGCAGCTGCGTCGGGTCGCGGGCATCGGGCTGGGCCAGCACGGCCAGCATCAGCGCGGCGTCTTCCACCGTGCGCGTCAGCGGCCCGGCAACGCGGCCGGCGTAGCCCGGCTTGATCGGCACGCGGCCGTGGCTGGGCTTGACGCCCACCAGCCCGCACCAGCCCGCCGGCAGGCGGATGGAGCCGCCGATGTCGGTGCCCAGGTGCAGCGGTCCGTAGCCGGCAGTAGCCGCCGCAGCGGCACCGGCACTCGATCCGCCGGGCGTCAGTGCCGGGTCCCAAGGGTTGCGGGCCGGCTCGGCGTACAGGCTCGACAGGCCCGAACTCAGCATGCCGTAGTCCGGCATCGTCGTGCGTGCCCACGCGATGGCGCCGGCGTCGCGCAAGCGCGCCGCGGGCGGCGCCTCGAAGTCGAAGCGCGCGCCGTCCGGCGTCGCGGCCGTGCCGGCTCGGGATGCGGCCCCAGGCACAGCGATGTTCTCTTTCAGCGTGACTGGCACGCCATCCAGCGCCCGCGCGGCGCCGGTACGCCAGCGGGCTTCGCTGTCCCGGGCAGCCGCGAGCGCGCCTTCAGCGTCGATCGCGCACAGCGCATGCAGCTCGCCTTCGCGACACGCGGCGTGATCCAGCACGTCGCGCATGACCTCCACCGGCGACAGCGCGCCGGTACGGTACAGCGCCAGCAGCTCCGCAGCGTCGAGGCCCGCGATCACTTCTTCAGCTTCTCCGCAGCCTTCAGCATCGCGTCGATGTGGCCGTCCGGGTCCATGCTCGCATGCACGGCGGCGACCTTGCCGTCCGGCGCAATGAGATAAGACACGCGGTCGGCCATCGTGCCGGGCACCATCTTCAACGACACGTCGTAGTCCTTGATGACCTTGCCCTTGGCGTCCGCCGCCACGGCGAACTTGTTGCGGCAGGCCTCGACGCTGAACTTCTTCAACGTGTCGATGTCGTCGTTGGACATACCGATGACCGTCGTGTTGAACGACTTGAACTTGTCGGTCGCCTCGGCGAACTGGTGAGCCTCGACCGTGCAGCCGCTCGTGAAGGCCTTGGGGTAGAAGTACAGCACCACCGGGCCCTTCTTCAGCGCGTCCGCCAGGCGGAACTTGAACGGCTGGCCGCCGACGGCGGCGTCTGCCGTGAAGTCAGGCGCGGGGGCGCCGACGGCCAGCGACGCGTGGGCCGAGCTAACGGCGCCAAGCCACGCAACCAGCACGGCCAGGGATGCCCCGAAAGTACGCAACGACATGACGACTCCTTTGATGTGAAGATTCACGCCGCGGCGCACGGTCGGAGGCGTCACGGCGACTGGCTAGTATCGCGGCCGCATCAAAACACATCAGGTGAGGACTCATGAAGACCCCATGCCGCCACGCCCCGGCACTGCTGCTGCCCGCCATCGTGCTTTCCGCCTGTGGCGGGGTGGCGCCTGACTTCAGTCCCGTCGCCGATGCCATGGCCCAGGGGCTGACGTGCGCCATCACCAACTGCACGGAGTCCTCCACGCTCAACGTCGACGAGATCAGCCCGCAATTCACCGTCACGCAGACGGACGACGAGGCGCAGGTCGTCGTGGAGGGGTCGCTCGGCAAGTCGGCCAACCTGTTGACGACGGTGCAGCCCGCCGCCAACGAGAGCCTGACCGCCAGCGTGGACGGCGGCGCCGAGGTCGCCATGGCGGACGTGTCCGGCAACCGCATGCGCTACAAGGCCACGCTGCGCGCGACGAGTGCGCAGCCGGTCGTGCGCATCGTGTTCACGCGGGCCGGTGTGCGCCACGTCAGCGAGGCGACGATGCCGGCACGCTTCACGGTGCTGCAGCCGACAGGCATGGCGGTGTTGACGCGCACCTCGCCCGACTTGCCGGTGCGACTGACCCTGTCGACCATGCGAGACACCTCGCCCGCCGCCACCGGCAGCTGCAGCCGCACCGACAACAGCAGTTTCGCGGTCGATGGCGCGGCACTGTTCTACGCCAGCGAAGACAGCATCGCCGGCGGCTACCGGCTGGTTGCCTCGGGCGTGGACGACGCCCTGAACGCCGAGAGCCGGCGCGCCAACAAGGACGTGGCCACGACGCCGCTGGTGTCACGCTGCCAGCTGACGGTGGCCTGGCGACACTCAGGCGCCTCGGGCACCGTGGCGCCGACGATGAACCAGCACGGCTTCCTGCGCCCGACGCGGGTGGCCACGCATGCGCTGACCTACGACGGTCAGCGCTGAAGCAGGCCGTCGGCCAGCCAGCGCTGCAGCAGGCCCACGGCAGCCGCCGCCGCGGCGTCGGCATCGCCCAGCACGGCCGCGGCGCGTTCGCACAACTGCGCGAACGTCTCGCCCGCCGCGACCGCATCCAGCAGCGTCGCCTCCAGCGGCTCCAGCGAACGCCAGCGCGTCTCCAGCCCCTGGCGCCAGGCCAGCAGCACGTGAGCATGCGGCCGTGGCTCCGGCAGCTCGGGCTGGTCGGCGCCCGTGTCGGGGTCCCACTCGCGCAACACCCGCCATGCCGGCTCGACGGCATGGGCCAGCGCCACGCGCTGCACGCTCGGGTGCAGACGCAGCTGGAGGCCCGCCCAGTCGTCGGGGCTCAGCGCCGCAAGGTTCTCGGGGGCCAACAGCGGCGCGTCGGCAGCGTCGAACGCACCGCGCAGCGCCCAGTCCATGCGGGCGATATCGATGAGGCTTTCATGCGGCACGAGGTCGTCGCCGGCATCGGCCATGAAGTCGGCCAGCGCATGGCCGAACCAGCGGATGGATGGATGCCGACTTGGGTGGGTCGCGATGTACGCGTGCGCCAGCGCATCGAAGGCCTCGTCGCCCAGCGCGCGGGCCAGCACGGTGTGGTTGTCGACCAGCGCATCGGCCAGCCTGGCGCGGTAGGCATGGCGGTAGACCTGCAACCCGAGCGCGAAGTCGCCGGCCAGCAGGCCGTCGGCCTCGGCGCCGTCGCGGATGGCCGCGGCAAGCTGACGCTGTTGCGCCGTCACGCTCATGCCACGGCCTCCGCAGCGAGCCGCCGGGCCACCTCGAGCTCGGCCAGCAGGCCGTCCAGCGGCGGGATGTGGTCGTCGCGCTCGATCATCGTCGGCACGGTCCCCAGGCGCCGTACCGCATGCCGGTAAAGCGCCCAGACCTCGTCGCGCACCGGGTGGTCGTGCGTGTCGATGACGATGTCGCCGCGGTCCTCGTGGCCGGCGAGGTGGATCTGCCGAACGCGTCCGGCGGGCACGGCATCAAGGTAGGCGATGGGGTCGAACCCGTGGTTGCGGCTCGACACGTAGACATTGTTGACGTCCAGCAGCAGCTCCGCACCGGTGGCCTTCAGCAGCTGGGTGATGAAGTCCCACTCGGTCATCTCGTCGGCCGCGAAGCGCACATAGCTGGACACGTTCTCCAGCACCAGCGGGCGGCCGAGCGCGTCCTGCACCTCCGCGATGCGGCTGCCGACGTGGTCGAGCGCGGCACGCGTCAGCGGCACGGGCAGCAGGTCGTGCAGCTGGCTGTGCGCGTCAGCGCTCCAGCAGAGGTGGTCGGACACCCAGCCCGGCTGCAACCGGTCGGCCAGGCCCCTGAGCTCGCGCAGGTAGGCCAGGTCCAGCGGCTGCGGCCCCGCGACCGACAGCGACACGCCATGCATGACGAGCGGGTAGTCCGCCCGGATGCGCTCCAGGTGCGCCAGCGGTGGCCCGCCCGGCACGAGGTAGTTCTCGGAAATGATCTCCAGCCAGTCGGGCCGCCGTTGAGCATCCACACCCGCCTCGAAGGCGGCGTAATGCTCCACGCGCAGACCGAGGCCGAAGCCTTGGATCGATGTCATGGGTGTTTCGGCAGTGATGGCGCGACGCCTGCAGCGTCGCGCCTCCTCCAGCAGCCCTCGCGGATCCGGCTTTGCCGGTCAGCTGAGGGCGCCCCTGTAAGGGGGCTGGTGGTCTTACTTCTCCACCTTGCCGCCCGCCTTCGTGCACTCCTCGGCGCTCTTCTTGCTGACCCAGCCCTGGCCCTTGCAGCCGTTCTGGCCCTTGCAGCCGCTGGTGGCCGTCTTGCATTCGGAAGTGCCCTTGCAGCTGTTGACGCCGGAGCACTTGACCATGCCGTCGGCCGCGGCGGCGGTCGTCGGGATGGCGGTGGTGGCAAACAGGGCGGCGGCCGCAGCGGCGATGCCGAGGCCCGACTTGAAGGAAGCGTTCATGTGACTCTCCAGAAAAGGTAGTGAGTGGTTGAGATCGGGTTCACCACAGGTCGAGCCTGGAAGGCCCCGGCATCGACTTGCCAGCGTCCGTCGGGCGTCGTGCCCCGCTCCTTACAGCCGGCCGACGGATTCTGATGACCCGGCGGGCCGGCGGCAATGCGTGGCGTTGGTCATGCCCGGTAGAGTCCAGCGGACCAACGCCCATTTCCCATGCTGAACACCGAAACCCCGAGCACGCGGCATCCCGACCTCGACACCTACGACACGCCGGCGCTTCTGGATGCCTTCATCGACGACCAGGCCGCTGCCATCGCCGCCGTAAAGGCGGCGGCGCCGCAACTCGCCGACGCCGTGGACGCCGCGCTGCCGCGCATCCGCGCGGGCGGCCGGCTGCTGTACGCCGGCGCCGGCACGTCCGGGCGCCTCGGCGTACTGGACAGCGTGGAGCTCTACCCGACGTTCTCCTGGCCGCGCGAGCGGGCGATGGCCGTCATCGCCGGCGGTGCGGGCGCGATGTTCGTCGCCGTCGAGGGCGCCGAGGACGACCGCGCCCAGGGCGGCGCCGACCTCGCCGCGCTGAAGCCCGGCCCCAACGACGTCGCGCTGCTGCTGGCCGCCTCGGGCGGCACCCCCTATGTGCTGGGCGCCATGGAAGCGGCGCGCGCGGCCGGCGCGCTGACCATCGGAATCGCGAACAACCCCGGCGCGCCTGTGGCCAGCCAGGCCGACATCGGCATCGTGCTGGACACAGGCCCCGAAGTGATCTCGGGCAGCACGCGGCTGAAAGCCGGCACAGCACAGAAGATCGCGCTGAACACCTTCTCGTCGTCGCTGATGGTGAAGCTGCACAAGGTCTACGGCAACCTGATGGTGGACCTGAAGGCCACCAACGCCAAGCTCGTGAAGCGGGCGCTGGCGCTGACCGTGCGCGCCTCCGGCGCCAGCGAGGCCGACGCGCAAGCCGCGCTCGCGCAGTGCGACCACCATGTGAAGACCGCCCTCGTCATGCTCAAGCGCGGCATGCCGGCCGGCGAGGCGCGTGCGCTGCTGGACGCGGCCGATGGCAGCGTGAGCCGCGCGCTGTCGGCATGACGAACACCATGGCAGGGCCTATCCCCCCGGCGGGCCAGGGGCAGACATCCCCGTGGGCCTGGGTGCCCTCGCTGTATTTCGCGCAGGGCCTGCCGTACGTGACGGTGATGTCGCTGTCGGTCGTGCTCTACAAGAACCTGGGCATCTCCAACACCGACATCGCGCTCTACACCAGCTGGCTCTACCTGCCCTGGGTCATCAAGCCGCTGTGGTCGCCACTGGCCGAGCTGTTCGGCACGAAGCGAGGCTGGGTGACAGTGCTGCAGTTCTTCGTAGGCGCGGCTCTCGCCGGCGTGGCGCTGACGCTGCCCACGGACCGCGCCTTCCAGCTGTCGCTGGCCGTGCTGTGGCTGATGGCCTTCGCCTCGGCGTCGCACGACATCGCGGCCGACGGCTTCTACATGCTGGCGCTGCCCCAGCACAGCCAGGCCGCCTTCGTGGGCGTGCGCTCGACGTTCTACCGCCTGGCCAACATCACGGGCCAGGGCGCCCTTGTCTACCTGGCCGGCGAATGGGCCGAGCGCAGCGGCTCGGTCATCACCGCGTGGAGCGGCGTGTTCTGGGGGCTGGCGGCGCTGTTCGGCGTGCTGGGGCTGTGGCATGCCGTCGCGCTGCCGCGGCCGGCAAGCGACGCGGCCGGGCCCGGACGGGCCGCCGCACGCGGTCTGGTGGCGGACTTCTTCGCCGTGTTCGTAAGCTTCTTCCGCAAGCCGGGCATCGCGGTCATCCTCGGCTTCCTGCTGCTATACCGATTTCCGGAGGCGCAACTGCTGAAGCTGGCGTCGCCCTTCTTGCTGGATCCGGCGGACAAGGGCGGCCTGGGCCTGACAACGCAGTCGGTCGGCATCGCCTACGGCACGGTGGGCCTCATCGCGCTGACGCTGGGCGGGCTGGTGGGCGGCTGGGTGATCTCGCGAGTGGGCCTGAAGCGCGCGCTGTGGCCGCTGGTCATCGCCATGCACCTGCCCAACGTCGCCTTCCTGGCGCTGGCGCTGACGCACCCGACCAGTCTGTGGGTCATCAGCGGCGCGCTCGCGGTGGAGCAGTTCGGCTACGGCCTCGGCTTCACGGCTTACCTGATGTTCATGATCCTGGTGGCCGAAGGCCAGCACAAGACGGCGCATTACGCGATCTGCACCGGCTTCATGGCGCTGGGCATGATGATTCCGGGCATGTGGAGCGGCTGGCTGCAGGACCACCTGGGCTACGTGCCCTTCTTCGGCTGGGTGCTGCTCGCCACGCTGCCCAGCGTGGCGATGGCGGCGCTCATCAAAATCCCCGACGGTTTCGGCCGGAAGACGGAGAACGCCGAGACATGAAGCGCCGCGACCTCCTCAGCCTGGCCACCGCGCCGCTGCTGGCGGCCTGCGGCAGCACGCCGCCCGTACCGATGCCGGCCACTCCGCACGACGCCGCGCCGCCACCGCCCGACGCGTCGGCTTCCGCGGCCTCCACGCCTGCCGCGCTCACGCCGCCCGCGTTGCCGCCCCGCGAATGGCGCGCCGCCTGGGTTGCCACCGTCGCCAACATCGACTGGCCCAGCCGCAAGGGCCTGTCTACCGACGCGCAGCAGGCTGAGATCCGCGCGCTGTGCGACACCGCGCAGCGCATTGGCCTGAACGCACTGATCCTGCAAGTGCGGCCGGCGGCGGACGCGTTGTACGAGTCCGCGCTGGAGCCCTGGAGCGAGGTGCTGACCGGCACGCAGGGCCGCCACCCGGGCTACGACCCGCTGGCCGTTTGGCTGGCCGAGGCGCGGCTGCGCGGACTGGAGCTGCACGCGTGGATCAACCCCTGCCGTGCACGCCACAGCACCGCCAAGTCCGCGCCCGCCGCCACACACCTGAGCCGCACGCATGCCGACTGGGTGCGGCGCTATGGCGACCAGCTGTGGATCGACCCCGGCGAGCCGCTGGCGGCCGAGCACACGCTGACCATCGTGCGCGACCTGCTGACGCGCTACGCGGTGGATGGCATCCACATCGACGACTACTTCTACCCCTACCCGATCCAGGACGCGGCGAAGAACGACATCGAGTTCCCCGACGACTCGACGTGGCAAAAGTACCTCGCCGCGGGCGGCGCGTTGCCCCGTGCCGACTGGCGCCGCGACAACATCAACCGCCTCGTGCAACGCCTCTACGCCGCCGTGCACGAAGTGCGCCCCGGCACGCGCGTGGGCATCAGCCCCTTCGGCCTGCCGCGGCCCGAGCTGCGGCCGCCGGGCATCACCGGGTTCAGCCAGTACGACAAGCTCTACGCCGACGTGGAGCTGTGGCTGAAGGAAGGCTGGCTGGACTATCTCGCGCCGCAGCTCTACTGGCCCCGCGCGCAGGCCGCCCAGGCCTTCGACGTGCTGCTGCAGGCCTGGATGGCGCTGAACCCGCTGGACCGGCCCATCCACCCGGGCCTGTTCACCAGCCGCATCGACGCGACGCCGCAGAGCTGGCAGCCCGACGAGATCCTGGGCCAGATCGACAGCATCCGGCGCCTGGCGCCGGGCAGCGGCCATATCCACTTCAGCCTGGCCGCGCTGGCGCAGAACCGCCGCGGCATTGCCGATGCCTTGCGGATGGGCCCCTACACAGCGCCAGGCCCGTGACTGGCGTGCAGCTTGCCACGGCCGACGCCAACTGGCCCGCGCAGTTCGAAGCGGCTGCCGCACCGCTGCGCACCGTGTTCGGCAGCCATGCCGGCACGCTCGAACACATCGGCAGCACGGCCGTGCCGGGGCTGTGTGCCAAGCCGGTGCTGGACGTGCTGCTCGGCGTGGCGCAGCTGTCGGACGTCGCCCCCCACCACGCCGCGCTCGCCGCGCTGGGCTACCGCTACCGGCCCGAGCATGAGCGCGAGCTCCCGGAGCGGCGCTACTTCACCCGCGACGCCGACACCACGCGCCTGCGGGTGCACCTGCATGTCGTCGTCAACGACAGCACCTTCTGGCGCGAACACCTGGCGTTTCGCGACGCGCTGCGCGCCGACCACCTGCTGGCCGCGCGCTACGCCGAGCTCAAGCGCCAGCTCGCCGCGGAGCATGCCGACGACAAGGCGGCCTATACCGAGGCCAAGGGGCCGTTCATCCGCGCGGTGCTGGCGTCGCTGAACCAGCCCCCGTACCCAAGGTAAAGCCGAGTCGGCACTGGCGTAACCCTGGATGAGGAACAGCGGGTTTCAAACCTAGCATGCCGGCACGCTTGCCACCGCGCCACTCAAGGCGCCGGGTGCTGCGACCCCGGGGGCGCTCGGAATGAAAGACATGACAACGCTGTCCACCCCGGCCGCGCCGCGTCTCGCTCCAACGCTTTCGGGTCTATAAAAATTTCGTCCGGTTTCACGAATGAGCACCAGCCCCACTCGCATCCGCAACCCCTGGTCCTGGGTTCCGTCGTCCTACCTCGCCGAAGGTATCCCGTTTGCGTTGGTGATCTGGGTCGCCGGCACCATGCTGAAGGACCTGGGCCACTCCGACGGCGAGATCACGATGGCGACCGCCAGCGTCGGCATCGCCTGGTCACTCAAGCCGTTCTGGGCCGCCTTCCTCGACATGTTCAAGACGAAGAAGTTCTTCGTGCTGTGGATGGAAGTCATCATGGCGGTGCTGCTGTGCGGCATCGCGGTGGCGCTGCCGCTGCCCAACTACTTCCAGATCACGATCGCCGTGCTGTGGGTGATGGCCTTCGCCTCGGCCACCCAGGACATCTGCGTCGACGGCATCTACATCACGTCGCTCGACGAGAAGGGCCAGGCCAAGTACATCGGCGTGCAGGGTGTGTTCTGGAACGTGGGCCGCCTGTTCGGCACCGCCGCAGTCGTGTGGCTGGCGGGCTCGCTGAAGGAAGACCACCACCTCGGCGCCACGGAAGCCTGGCAGTGGGCGATGGGCTTCTCGGCGGCCACGCTCGCGCTGCTGGCGGTGTATCACCGCTTCATGCTGCCGACGGGCAGCGTCAGCGAGCGGCCGGAGAGTGTGGGCCTGGCCTTCCGCAACTTCTGGGAAGCCATCGTCGACTTCTTCAAGAAGGACGCCATCTGGGGCATGCTGCTGTTCGTCTTCCTGTTCCGCAGCTCCGAGGGTCTGTTGCTCATCGAAGGCCCGTTGTTCCTGCAAGCCTCGCCCGACCTCGGCGGCGTGGGCCTGTCGCTGAAGGACAAGGGCCTCATCGACGGCACCATCGCCACGGCGGTGAGCCTGTCGGCGGGCCTGCTGGGCGGCGTGTTCCTATCCAAGTTCGGCCTGAACCGCCGCACCATCGTGTTCATGGCGCTGTGCCTGAACATTCCCCACGTGTGCTTCGTCGTGCTGTCGCAGCTGGCCGGCCCGGGCCACACGCTGTCGTTCTGGACGGTAGCGGCGCTGGTGACGGTGGAGAAGTTCGGCTACAGCTTCGGCTTCGTCGCCAACATGCTGTACATGATGCAGCAGATCTCGCCGGGGCGGTTCCACATGACGCACTACGCGTTCGCCAACTCGATCATGAACCTGACCCTGGTGCCGACGCAGTACATCTCCGGCCCGCTGGCCGACCATGTCGGCTACAAGACCTACTTCATCATCGTCATGGTCGCAGCCATCCCGTCGGTGCTGGGCGCGGTGTTCGCGCCTTTCCCGCGCAAGGTGGACGGCGCCGCCGCGGTGGGAACCGGGCGGCACTGAGGCGCCGGGTCACACCGGCTCAGGGCACCAGCACCCGCGTCACGCCGGCCGCACGCAGGGCTGCCAGCACGTCTGCATCGGCGCCACCGTCGGTCACCAGCACGTCCACCTCGGCCGCCGGGCAGATCTGGATGCGGCTGGCCTGGCCAAGCTTGCTCGCATCGGCCAGCACGACGCGCTGGCGCGCGCGCGACAGCATCGCGCGCGCCACGGTCGCCTCGTTCCACAAGTAATCCATCGCGCCATTGACGGCGTCGAACCCGACCGGCGACACCAGCGCCCAATCCACCTGCAGCCGGCCGATCTCGGCCACAGTCTGCTCGCCGTAGGTTGCCGGCACATCGGAGTCCAGCCGTCCGCCCAGCAGCCGCACCTCGTGCGCGGTGTTGCGGGCCAGCGCCGTCGCAGCCTCCAGCGAGTTCGTGATGACGATGGCCCCCTCGCGCCGCGCTAGTTCCTCGGCCAGCGCCAGCGTCGTCGAACCGGCGTCGAGGAAGCAGGCCTGGCCCGGCTGCACCAGCGCCGCCGCCAGCCGGGCGATCTCGCGCTTCTGCGGCTGATGCAGGCCGGTGCGTTCCAGGTAGGCCGGCTCGGGCGGCACCGCCGGCGCGGGCGTGGCCGGAGGCACAGCGCCTCCATGCACGCGCGCCAGGTGGCCCGAGCGCTCCAGCTCAATGAGGTCGCGTCGCACGGTCTCGCGTGACACGCCCAGCGCTTCGGCGAAATGCTCGGTCGTCAGGCGGTGGTGCGTCTGGAGCAGGTCCAGGATGCGGCGGTGTCGTTCGGCAACCCACATGTGCAGTCGGAATCAGGGCAAGAAGGCCGCCCGAGTGGGCCAGTCTCGCGTGGCGATTGTGTGAATTCGAGCGTAGATGTGGAAATTCGTGGAACTCAGGCTGCAGACAGTGATTTGTCGTCGAACTGTCGTGGATTTTTGTGACATTGCGGCGCATCACGCCACCGACCTCGGGACAACCCGGAGCGGCTGGCGCTTCCTCAGCCCTCACGCGCACCGCGCCCCACTTCATGCGATCTGCAGTTCACGCACTGACTCCCCTGGCCGCCCTGCTGGGTCTGGCCTTCTCCGTTGCCGCCCAGGCCCAGGCCACCGACACGCCGACCGAGTTGGAACGCGTCACCGTCACGCAAGGGCGCGGCCAGATCCGCTCCGTGCAGGGCCTGACGCAGGCCGACTTCGAGGCCGCTGCGGCCGCCGGCCTGAGCCCGCTGGCCACCGTGTCGCGCCTGCCCGGCGTCAACTTCCAGTCGGCCGATCCGTTGGGCAACTACGAGTGGTCCACCCGCTTCACGGTGCGCGCCTTCTCGCAGAACCAGCTCGGCTTCACGCTGGACGGCGTGCCGCTCGGCGACATGAGCTACGGCAACCTCAACGGTCTGCACATCAGCCGCGCCATCAGCAGCGAGAACGTCGCCCGCGCCGACCTGTCGCAGGGCACCGGCGCGCTGGACACGCCGTCGTCCAGCAACCTCGGCGGCACGCTGCAGTTCTTCTCCACGGACCCGGCCAAAGCCTTCGGCCTGCGCGCCTCGCAGACGCTCGGCAGCGACAAGAACCGCCGCACCTTCGTGCGGCTCGACAGCGGCACTTCCGACCTCGGCGCCGTCTACGTCAGCTTCACCCATCAGGACGCCGACAAGTGGAAGGGCCAGGGCGAGCAGCGCCAGGAGCAGTTCAACCTGAAGTACGTGAAGAACTTCGGCGAGAACCGCCTGTCCGCCTTCGTCAACACGTCGCACCGCCGCGAGGTGGATTACCAGGACATGTCGATGGAGATGATCGGGCGCCTGGGCTACGACTGGGACAACTACTACCCGGACTTCAACGCTGCGCTGCAGTCGGCCAAGGGCGTCTGGACCCACGGCGAGACCAGCGCTGACGACGCCTACTACGCCGGCTCCGGCCTGCGCAAGGACACGCTGGCCGGCGTGACGCTGGATGCGAAGCTGGCCGACAAGCTCAGCCTGAAGACCACTGTCTACCACCACAAGAACGATGGCCGCGGCCTGTGGTTCACGCCGTACACCGCGTCGCCCGACGGCACGCCGATCGCGCTGCGCACGACCGAGTACGGCATCAAGCGCGACGGCTTGAACGCCACCCTGGACTACGAGATCGGCATGCACCAGCTGCGCGTGTCGTACTGGCACGAGAAGAACGACTTCGACCAGGCCCGCCGCTTCTATGCCGTCAGCGCCAACGCGATTCCCGACGTCTACAGCTTCCCGAGCAACCCGTTCCAGACCGCCTGGCAGTACACCTTCCACACGAAGACCGACCAGTTCTCGCTGTCCGACACCATCGCGCTGACCCAGCAGCTGACGCTCGGCGCCGGCTTCAAGTCGCTGCAGGCCAAGATCGATGCGGACCGTCAGGTCGGCAGCGGCCCGGTCGGCAGCATCACGGCCAAGAAGAGCTTCCTGCCGCAGGTCGGCCTGAACTACCAGCTCACCCGCAGTGACGAGCTGTTCACCAGCGTCTCCAAGAACATGCGCGCCTATCAGGGCGCCGCCACCGGCACGACGCCGTTCGCGACGACGCAGGTCGGCTTCGACGCCATCAAGGGCTCGCTGCGCCCCGAGACGTCCACCAACTTCGAGGCTGGCTGGCGCACGTCCGCCAAGCTGTACGAGGCCGCCATCACCGCCTACTTCGTCGATTTCAAGGACCGCCTGCTCGGCGTCACACAGGGCTCGGGCATCCAGGGCAACCCCACCGTGCTGAGCAACGTCGGCGGCGTTCGCACGAAGGGCCTGGAGGCGGCGCTGTCACTGCGCCTGATGCCCGGCGTGAGCTGGTACAACAGCCTGAGCCTGAGCAACTCGACCTACCGCGACAACGTCACCAACACGGACGACAAGGGTAAGACCACGACCATCGCCATCGCCGGCAAGCACGTGGTGGATGCACCGGACACGATGCTGAAGTCCATCCTCAGCTACGACGACGGCCAGTGGTTCGGCAACCTCGGCGCCGACTACATGGCCAAGCGCTACTACAGCTACCTCAACGACGCGTCGGTGAACGGCCGCACGCTGTTGAACGTCAGCGGCGGGCTGCGCACCAAGTCGCTGGGCTTCCTGTCCGAGGGCAGCGTGCAGCTGGGCGTCACCAACCTGGCCAACAAGAAGTACATCTCGACGGTTGGCAGCAACGGCTTCGGCAACAGCGGCGACAGCCAGACGCTGCTGGCCGGTGCGCCGCGCCAGTTCTTCGTGACGCTGACGGGCAAGCTCTGATGGCCACGCCGTCGCTCGACCGCCGCCAGCTGATGCTGGCGGCCGGGCTGGCGGCGGCGGGCGTGGGCGCGCAGGCGGGCACGAACGCCGGTTCACGCCCGCTGGCGCTCGGCGCGCCCGCCAGCCCGCAGCAGCTGCGCATCGCCTTCGGGTCCTGCGCCAAGCAGTCCAAGCCGCAGCCCGTCTGGGCTGCGGTGCGGGCTGCGCGGCCGGAGCTCTTCCTCTTCCTCGGCGACAACCTTTACGCCGACGCGCAGGACGCCGACACGCTGCACCAGCGCTACGCCGAGTTCCGGCGCGTCGAGGCGCTGCAGTCCTTTCGCCGCGACACGCCCCACCTCTCGATCTGGGACGACCACGACTTTGGCGACGACGACGTGGGCGGCGATTACCCGCTGAAGGCGCTGTCGCAGCAGCTCTTCTGCGACGAATGGGGCGAGCCCGCCGGCTCCCCGCGCCGCACGCGCCCCGGCATCTACGAGGCCTACTGTATCGAGCGCGCCGGCCGCACGGTGCAGATTCTGATGCTGGACCTGCGCTTCAACCGCACGCCCCTCGTGGCCGACCCCGCGCCAAAAGAGGGTTATGTCGCGATGGTCACCCAGGCCAAGCTGAGCGGTGCGCCGATGAAGGGCTGGTACCAGCCCAACCTCGACCCCGCCGCCACACTGCTGGGCGAGCCGCAATGGGCCTGGCTGGCCGAGCGTCTGGCCGAGCCGGCCGACGTCCGCCTGCTCGTCTCCAGCGTGCAGCTCGCCGCCGAAGGCACGGGCTGGGAGGGCTGGGCCAACTTCCCGCTGGAGCGCCAGCGCCTCGTAGACCTGATCCGCGAGAAGCGGGCCGAAGGCATCGTCGTCATCAGCGGCGACATGCACTACGCCGACCTGTCGCGCTGGGACACGCCCGCCTGCTACCCGCTGTGGGACCTCACCTCCAGCGGCCTCACCGAGGTGTGGGACATCCCGACGCCCAACAGCCGCCGCGTGTCAGCCGTGTACGCCGGTGTCAACTTCGGCCTCGTCGACATGGACTTCAGCACGCCGGCGCCGACGCTGCAGCTCAGCATCCGCGATGTGAAGGGCAAGACCCGCCTGCAGCAGCGCCTGAGCATGGACCAACTCCGCTTCAACAGCAAGGTATGAGCACACTCACCCGCCGAGACCTCCTCGCCGGCCTCGCCGCCGGCGGCCTCGCTCCTTTGGCGCTGGCCCAGCCCGCCGACCTCCTGGCCGCCGCCCGCGCCGAGGGCCGCATCGCCAGCGTCGGCATGCCCGACGACTGGGCCAACTGGCGCGCCACCTGGGCCGACCTGCAGCGCCTCTACGGCCTGGCCCACACCGACACGGACATGAGCAGCGCCGAGGAAATCGCCAAGATCGAAGCCGAGCGCAGCAACGCCAGCGTGGACATCGGCGACGTCGGCTTCGAGTTCGGCCCCATCGCCAAGGCCCGCGGCATCACGCGGGCCTACAAGCCCACGACCTGGGCCCAGGTGCCCGACTGGGCCAGGGACGCCGACGGCCACTGGGCCCTGGCCTACACCGGCACCATCGCCTTCGCCGCCAACAAGCGGCTGCTCAAGGACGTACCGCGCAGCTGGAAGGCGCTGTTCGCCGCCGCCCCGCGCGTAATGATCGGCGCGGTAGGCCGCGCCGCCCAGGCCAATGCCGCCGTGCTTGCCGCAGCACACGCGCTGGGCGGTGACGAAACGAAGCTGCAGCCCGCACTGCAGGCCTTCGCCCAACTCGTCAAGGCGCGCAAGCTGCTGTCCACCGACCCGACGCCCGCACTGATGGAGCGTGGCGAGGCGGAGGTCTTCCTGCTGTGGGACTTCAATGCGCTGAGCTACCGCGACAAGCTGCCCAACGCGGCGGACTACGAGGTGCTCATCCCCAGCGACGGCTCCATCACCAGCGGCTACACGACGCTGCTGAACAAGTTCTCCAAGCGGCCGAACGCCGGCAACCTCGCGCGCGAGTTCATCTTCAGCGACGCCGGCCAGCTCAACCTCGCGCGAGGCAACGCCCGGCCCATCCGCGTGGACCACCTCGCGCTGCCGGACGACGTGAAGAAGAAACTGTTGCCCGCGGCCCAGTACGCCGCCACCCGCGCGTTGAAGCCGCAGCTCTGGACCGAGGAAGTCAAGAAACTGCCGCGCGCCTGGCAGCGTGAGGTGCTCGGCGCATGAACAAGCTCGTCCTGCTGCTCGTCGACGGCCTGCGTGCCGACACCGCGCGCGACTACCTCGGCTACGTGCAGGCGCTGAATGAGGTCGGCCGCGCGCACTGGAGCACGCTCCGCTGCGAGCTGCCCAGCCTGTCGCGCCCGCTCTACGCCACCGTGCTGAACGGCCGCACGCCGCTGGACCACGGCATCCTCGGCAACGGCCAGGCCGGCCAACGCTGCGGCAGCACGGTGTTCGATGACCTCGCCGCCGGCGGCCGCCGCTCGGCCATCGCGGCCTACCACTGGGTCTTCGAGCTGCTCGCCGGCAAGATTTTCGACCCGCTGCATCACCGCGAAGCCGCCCTGCCCCAGCTGAACGTGGAAGGCGCCCGCTGGTACTGGGAGGACAACTACCCCGACTCCCACCTACTGGCCGACGCCGAAGCTCTGCGCCACGCCCACGAGCCCGACTTCCTGCTCGTCCACCCGATGGGGCTGGATCTGGCAGGTCACCGCCACGGTGGCGAATCGGCCGGCTACAGCATGGCTGCCCGCAAACTCGACATGGTGCTGGCCCAAGTGCTGCCGTGCTGGCATGCCGCAGGCTACGACCTGCTGCTGACCAGCGACCACGGCATGCATGCCGACCACTGGCACGGCGGCCCGCTGCCCGTGGAACGCGACGTGCCGCTGGTGTGGCTGCCGCACGCCGGCCCGGCCACCGCGCCGGCCAGCTGGCCAGAGGCGCAGACGGACATCCGCCCCTTCATCGCCCGCCGGCTCGGATGCAGCTGACCCCCACCCGCGCCTGGCTCACGGCGGCGCCGATGCTGGCGCTGATGGCCACTGCGCTGCTGCTGCCGCTGGCCTGGCGCAGCGCCGACTTGCTGCGCGCCTGCCTCGGCCCCGACGCCTGCGTGCTTCGCGAGCTGTGGGCCGACGGCTATCACCTCGGCGCCATCGCCCGCACGCTGGCGCTGTCGGCCGCGTCGACGGTACTGGGCCTGGTACTGGGCCTGGGCGCGGCGCTGCACCTTGTGGCCCACCCGCGCTGGGACAAGCCGGTGGCCGTGCTGGCCAGCCTGGGCGCGAACTTCGCCGGAGTGCCGCTGGCTCTGGCGTTGACGCTGCTGCTCGGCAGCCAGGGGGTGCTGACGACGCTGGCCCGCAGCGCCGGCCTGCTGCAGGGCTGGGACCTCGCTAGCGACGCCGGCCTGCTGCTGGCCTTCACCACCTTCCAGGTGCCGCTGGCGCTGGTGCTGCTGGCCGCGCCCGTCAAGTTGCTGGACCCGACGCTGGCCGAGGCCGCCGCCACGCTTGGCGCGTCGCCGGCGCGCTTCTGGCACCGCGTCGGCCTGCCGCTGCTGGCGCCCAGCCTCGTCGAGACGGCCAGCCTGCTGTTCGCCAACGCGGCCGCCGCCTATGCCACGCCGTTCGCGCTGGCCGGCACGGCCAGCCCGGTACTGGCGGTGCGCATCGCGGCGGCCGTCAGCGGCGACATTTTTTCGCAGCCCGAGCTGGCCACTGCGCTGTCGCTCGTCATGGCGGTGCTGCTGCTCGCCGTCATCGTCGGCGGCCGGTGGTGGTCCGCGCGGTTGAGGCGCTTGGCATGACGGCCGCCCACCGCCCCTGGCGCCTGCCGGCCATCGCTTTCTGGGCCACCGCGCTGCTGGTGCTGCTGCCACCGATGGCGGTGATGGCCTATGCCTTCAGTGAGCGCTGGGACCAAGGCCTGCTGCCGCAGGGCGCCACGCTGCAATGGCTGGCCGGCCTGGCCGCGGACGCGCAGGTACGCAGCGCCGCGTGGAACACCGTCTGGATCTCGGGTGCCGCCGCCGCGCTGGCCGTACTGCTCGGCGGAGCGGCCAGCCTCGTCGGCCACCTGGCCGCGCCGCGCCTAAAGGCGCTGCTGGACGCGCTGGCCCTGCTGCCCTACGCCATCCCGCCGGTCGTCGTCGCCATCGGCGCGCTCGACCTTTTCGTCGGCCGCTGGGGCGACGTGCTGGACCTGCGCGCCGTCTACGTCGGCCTGCTGGCCGCGCTGCTGTTTCCGCTGGTGCATCAGACCCTGTCCGCCGCGCTGCAGCAGCTCGATGCTCGGCCGCTGGTGGAGGCCAGCCGCACGCTCGGCGCATCCGACGCGCTGCTGCTGCGCCGCGTGCTGCTGCCTCTTTTGCTGCCTGCCATCGCCGCAGCCGGCCTGCTGGCGTGGATGACGGCGGCCATGGAATTCGCCATCGCCAACCTGCTGCTGGGCGGCACGCTGGAATTGCTGCAACCCCTCATCAACGGCCTGCGCGGCGCCAACGGCCATCTGGCCGCGGCGCTCGTTGTCGTCAGCTTCGCCCTCGTCACCGGCCTGGGCGTCCTCGTGCACCTGCTCACCTCATGGCGAACCCCAGCGCGCTCCTAGTCCGCCAGGCCCACGTGGTCCTGGGCGGCCGCTCCATCCTTCAAGGCATCGACCTCGACCTGCAACGCGGCCAGGTGCTGGCACTGCTGGGCGGCTCGGGCTGCGGCAAGACGACGCTGCTGCGCGCCATCGCCGGCCTGCAGCCACTCGGCGGCGGCCGCATCGAGCTAGACGGACGCGACGTGACACAGCAGCCCGCCAAGCTGCGCGGCATCGGCGTCGTGTTCCAGCACTACGCGCTCTTTCCCAACCTGAGCGTGCGCGACAACGTCGGCTTCGGCCTGCAGGCGCGCGGAGAGACACCGGCCGCGCAGCAGGCCCGCATCGACGAACTGCTCGCGCTGGTGGGCCTGGCCGAGCACGCTGCCACGCGGCCGGGCCAGCTCTCCGGCGGCCAGCGCCAGCGCGTAGCACTGGCCCGGGCGCTGGCGCCACGACCCGGCCTGCTGCTGCTGGATGAGCCCTTCTCGGCGCTGGACGAATCCTTCCGTGTGCCGCTGCGGCGCTCCTTCCGCCAGCTGCAGCGCGAGTTGGGCCAGAGCAGCGTGCTCGTCACCCATGACCGCGATGAGGCCTTCGAGCTGGCGGACCAAGTGGCCGTCATGTTCGAGGGCCGCATCGAGCAGTGCAGCGCGCCGGCCGCGCTGTGGCAGCGCCCACAGACGCTGCGCGTGGCCGACTTCCTCGGCGCCTTCAACCGGCTGGACGCCCGCACCGCACCCGAGCCCTGGCGGCGCGACACCGGCTGCTGGCTCGCGCCGCTGGCCGCGCTGCAGCCGGACGGCCCCGTCGCGCCGCCCGAGGCCTGGCGCCTGGCGGCCGAGGTCGTCGCCGTGCACCCGGGGCTGCTGGGCTGGACGGTCGCGCTGCAGGCGCCCGGCGGCCAGGCGCTCACGCTGGGCCTGCCGCCCGGCGATACGCCACCAGAGCCGGGCGCCACGCTGGCGCTCGCGCTGCCCGCCACCGCGTTGCAGTGGCTGGCGCGCTGACGCGGCCGCTCAGCCCAGCAGCAACGCCACCGACAGCGCCGGTCCGCAGAGGTAGGTGCCGAACGCACCCACCGCGCGCAGCGGATGCGGCCTGGCCAGCGTCGGCGACAGCAGCATGCCGGCCACGAACGCATAGCGCGACACCGTCGCAGCCAGCATCGTCCAGCCCACCCACGCAGCCTGGCTGTGCTGGCCCGCCAACCAGATCAACAAGCCCAGGAACGCGGCGTACTCGGCGGTGTTGCCGTGCGCACGGACGGCCTTGGTCAGCGCATGCGCCGGGTCGCTGGGACCTGCATGCAGCGTCCAAAAGCGCGCACGCGTCACGCTGACGAAGAAGCCGCTCAGGAACAGCAGCAGGCCGAGGGCAGCGACGCAGGGCAGGGCAAGGGCAGCAGGTTGCATGGGCAAGACCGCCTCAGGCGGCAGACGGGGGTTGAACAAAGCGGGACAGCGCCTGCAGCACCGCGGCCCAGCCGCCGCTGTACGACGCCCCGGAGCCCGTCGGCAGGCGTTCATGCAGCAGCGCGAGCCGCGTGCCGCGGGGATGCGGATGCAGCTCGACGGTGAGCAGGCTCGCGTCACCGTTGTCGTGCGGCGTGCCGCGGGCGTGCCAGGTCATTACGAGGCGGTGCGGCGGTTCGACCGCGACGTACTCGCCGCTCACAACCTGCGGCTCGCCGCCCGGGCCGGCCGTCATGCGGATCTCGTAGCGGCCGCCGGCGCGCACATCCAGCTCGGCATGCGTGGCATGCGCCGGGCCGGGGCACCACCACTGCAGCAGCGCGGCCGGATCGGTCCAGGCGGCGAAGACGACCTGCGGCGGCGCGTCCAGCACGTATTCGCGGCTCAGGCTCACATCGGCGATCACGTCGCAGCCCCTTTGGCCTTGCCGCGCAGATAGCGGGAGAGCGAGGCCATGTTGCTGTCCCAGAACGCGCGGTAACCGTCGATCCACGCGCCGGCCTCGGCCAGCGGCCCGGCCTGCAACCGGCAGGTCACGCGTCGTCCCACGCGCTCGCGCTGGATGAGTCCGGCGGCCTCCAGCAGCCGCAGGTGCTTGCCCACGGCCACGAGCGACATGCCGAACGGCTCGGCCAGCTCACCCACCGTCGCCTCGCCTTGCGACAGCCGCGCCAGCACCGCGCGCCGCGTCGGGTCGGCCAGCGCGAAGAAGGTGTAGTCGAGGCCGTGCGTGTATTGTTTAACCATACGGTTAATTATTAACGGCCGTCGACGCCTGTCAAGAACGCGCCTTCACTGTGAGCGGCGCCAGGTGGAAAGCGGCCGGGTTGGGGGCGTCATCGATCCATCACCCGCATCGCCAAGCGCGGCCCCCGCAGCGTTCCATCATCCAGAGGCGCATCACCCCGCGTCCACAGGCTGCCCCCAAGTCCTTGGGGTGGGCTCCCCGGAGGCGGCGCCGCCCAATGGGCCCCGACCACTTCCGGAGACAGCCATGCGCCGCGCCCTCGTTGCTCTTGCCCTTGCCCTCGCCATCACCGGCCTCGCCCACGCGGCGACCGTGAACGTCTTCATCACGCCGGCAAGCTGGCAGGCCGCGCTCAGCGGCCCGGCGCAGACACAGGATTTCAGCGGCTATGCCCTGGGCACCGATCTCACCGGCACGGCCGTGCTGCCGGGCGTCACGCTCAGCAGCAACATCGGCCCGGTGGAGGTGTTCGGCGCCGACAAAGCGGCGGCCGCCTTCGGCGCGGCGCGGGCGACGGGCACGGGCTACTTCGAGGCCAGCTATGCGCTGCCCTTCCTCGCGGCAGCGCTGGACATCAACGCCTTCGAGGCCGACCCCGGCAGCCCCTCCACGGCGCAGGACACCGGGCTGCTGAGCTTCCTGTTCAGCGACGGCAGCACACGCAACCTGTTCATCGCCGGCGGCGACGGCTCGCCGATCTTCGTCGGCATCGTGTCCGACACGGCCATCACCGCCTTCCGCTGGAACGAGGCCCACGAGGCCAACGGCGGCAACGAAGAGACGACGCTGGACAACCTGCGCGTGGCCATGCGCGCGCCCGGCACACCGTTGCCGCTGCCGGGCACGCTGCCGCTGGCGGCGCTGGCGCTGGTCACGCTGTCGCTGACGCGCCGCCACCGCGGTTGAGCCCACGGCCGGCGCGCGCCGGCCGCAGGCACGCCGCTCAGAAGAATCCGAGCGCGTTCGGCGAGTAGCTGACGAGCAGGTTCTTCGTCTGCTGGTAGTGGTCAAGCATGGCCTTGTGCGTCTCGCGGCCGATGCCGCTTTCCTTGTAGCCGCCGAAGGCCGCATGCGCCGGGTAGGCGTGGTAGCAGTTCGTCCACACGCGGCCGGCCTGGATGGCGCGGCCCAGCCGGTAGGCGCGGCTGCCGTCGCGCGTCCACACGCCGGCGCCCAGGCCGTAGGGCGTGTCGTTGGCGATCTGCAGTGCCTCGGCTTCGTCCTTGAAGGTCGTCACCGCCAGCACCGGGCCGAAGATCTCCTCGCGGAAGATGCGCATCTGGTTGTGGCCCTGGAACAGCGTCGGCTGGATGTAGTAGCCGCCCGCGAGCTCCCCGCCCAGCTGCGCGCGGCTACCGCCGATCAGCAACTTGGCGCCCTCTTCTTTGCCCAGTGCCAGGTAGGTCTCGATCTTGTCCATCTGCATGGCCGAGGCCTGGGCGCCCATCATCGTGTCGGTGTCCAGCGGGTTGCCCTGCTTGATGGCCGCCACGCGCTTGACGGCGCGGTCCATGAACCTGTCGAAGATGCTTTCCTGGATCAGCGCGCGGCTGGGGCAGGTGCACACCTCGCCCTGGTTGAACGCGAACAGCACCAGCCCCTCGATGGCCTTGTCGAGGAAGGCGTCGTCCTCAGCCATCACGTCGCTGAAGAACAGGTTGGGGCTCTTGCCGCCCAGCTCCAGCGTGGCCGGGATCAGGTTGGCCGCGGCCGCCTGGCCGATGATCTTGCCGGTCGCCGTGCTGCCGGTGAAAGCGATCTTGGCGATGCGCTTGCTGGTGGCCAGCGGCATGCCGGCCTCCTTGCCGTAGCCGTTGACGATGTTCAGCACGCCCGCCGGCAGCAGGTCGGCGATCAGTTCGGCCAGCACGAGGATGCTCACCGGCGTGCTCTCCGCGGGCTTCAGCACCACGCAGTTGCCCGCGCCCAGCGCTGGCGCCAGCTTCCACGCCGCCATCAGCAGCGGGAAGTTCCACGGGATGATCTGGCCCACGACGCCCAGCGGCTCGTGGAAGTGGTACGCGATGGTGTTGCCGTCGATCTCGCTGAGCGCGCCTTCCTGCGCCCGCACGCAGCCGGCGAAGTAGCGGAAGTGATCCACGCACAGCGGGATGTCGGCATTCAGCGTCTCGCGAATCGGCTTGCCGTTGTCCACCGTCTCGGCATAGGCCAGCAGCTCCAGGTTCTGCTCGATGCGGTCGGCGATCTTCAGCAGCACATTGGCCCGCTCGGCCGGCGGCACCGCGGCCCACTTGGACGCGGCGGCGTGGGCGGCGTCCAGCGCCAGCTCGATGTCCTTGGCGCCCGAGCGCGCGGCCTGCGTGTAGACCTTGCCGTTGATCGGCGAGATCACATCGAAATACTGCCCCTCGACCGGCGGCTGGAACCGGCCGCCGATGAAGTTGTCGTAGCGGGGCTTGTAGGCGAGGGTGGCGCCGGCGGCGCCGGGGGCGGCGTAAACGGTCATGGGGCTTGTCTCCAGGAAGGATGGGCGCCCGGCGTCCTGAACGGCGCTGGGTCACACCCGAAAGCGCAAACCGCATGCCAAGCCCGCTTGCGACGGTCCTCACCCACGGCGTGCCCAAACGCCGGCCGCATTGCGTGCCGACTGTCACGAAACGGAACAGCTGTTCCGTGACAGTGCGCCATTCCGGCACACCCGCTTGACGGCCGGATTCGTCAGGCTACCGTCCGCCTTCGGGCGCAGGCTATGCGCCTCATAGAGCCGCACACGGCCACCGCAGGAGACCGCCATGCCCCACCCCCCCGAGGCCCCCACCCCGCCCGAGCGCATCCGCCAGGCGCGCCGCCAGTGGCTGGACACCGGCACCGTTGCCACCGGCCTGATCGCCGGCCCGCTGCAGGCCAGTTGGGCCCGCTGCCGCGAGTTCGGCCTGCAGCCCCAGGGCCGCCCGCAAGGCGCGCCGCACGCGAGCAGCGCCCAGCTCGCCCGCGCGCTGGCGCACCGCCACGCGCTGGTGGCTCACGCCAAGCCGGTGATGGCCTTCTTGAACGAGCAGGTGCAGGGCAGCGACAGCCTCGTGCTGCTGGCCGACGCCCATGGCCTGCTGCTGCACGCCAGCGGCGACGACGCCCCGTTTGCCGACCGCGCCGCCCGCGTGGCGCTGCGCCCGGGCGCCGTGTGGAGCGAGCAATGGCGCGGCACCAACGCCATCGGCACCGCGCTGGCCGAAGGCGCGCCCATGGTCGTGCATGCCGGCGAGCATTACCTGGAGCGCAACGGCTTCCTCACCTGCGCCGCCGCGCCCATTGCCGACGCCACCGGCCAGCTGCTGGGCGTGCTCGACATCTCCGGCGACCGCCGCGGCTACCACCGCCACACGCTGGCGCTGGTGCGCAGCGGTGCCCGCATGATCGAGCACCAGCTGTTCACCAGCCGGCATGGCAGCGGCCTGCATGTGCGCCTGCATGCGCAGATCGAAGGCCTGGGCACCGTCACCGAAGGGCTGCTGGCCCTGAGCGAAGACGGCTGGGTGACCGGCGCCAACACCGCCGCTCTGGAGCTGCTGGGCCTGACGCGCGGCGACATCGGCGCCGCCACCGTGGAACGCGCGCTGGGCCTGGACCTGCGCAGCCTGCTGGCCCACGGCCCCGCGCCGCGCGCCCTGCCCCGCGGCGGCAGCGCGCCGCTGTGGCTGCGCCTGGAGCCCGGCCAGACGTTGCGGCGCAGCAGCGCCACGGTCGTCTCACGCGCGCAACCACCCGCCGCCACGGGCACCGCGGCGTTCAGCACCACCGTCAGCGCCCCCGCCGCTGACCTGCCCAGCCGCCCGCACGACGCGCTGGCCGCGCTGGACACCGGCGACGCCGCGTTCCGCGCCGTGCTGGAGCGCGCCCGCAAGGTGCTGGACAAACCCGCCGTGCCCGTGCTGCTGCAAGGCGAAACAGGCACCGGCAAGGATTTGCTGGCCCGCGCCATGCACGACAGCAGCCAGCGCCACGACAAGCCCTTCGTGGCCGTCAACTGCGCCGCCCTGCCCGAGACGCTGATCGAAGCCGAACTCTTTGGCTACCGCCCCGGCGCCTTCACCGGTGCCAGCCGCCACGGCGCCCCCGGCCGCCTGCGCGAAGCCCACGGCGGCACGCTGTTCCTCGACGAGATCGGCGACATGCCGCTGGCCCTGCAGGCCCGGCTGCTGCGCGTGCTGCAGGAGCGGCAGGTGTCGCCGCTGGGCGGCGGCGCGGCGGTAGCGGTGGACTTCCGGCTGATCTGCGCCAGCCACCGCAAGCTGAAGGACGAGGTGGCAGCGGGGCGGCTTCGGGAGGATTTGTACTACCGCCTCGAAGGCCTCCTGCTGACGCTGCCGCCGCTGCGCGAGCGCACCGACCTGCCCGCCCTCGTGGCCAGGCTGCTCCAGGCCGAGGCCCCGGACCGGGCCCTGCACGTGGACGACGCGCTGATCACCGCGTTCTGCCGCCAGCCGTGGCCCGGCAACCTTCGCCAGCTCGCCCAGGCCCTGCGCACGGCCGTCGCGCTGCTGGACGGCGGCGCCACACAGATCACCGAGGCCGAGCTGCCCGATGACTTGCGCGCCGCGCTGCACACGGCGGTCGATGCCCCCGGGGCGCCGGCCACCGACAGCGCCGCCGAGGATCTGCGCCAGCTGACGAACGCCCGCATCCGCGCCACGCTCGCCGCCGCACAGGGCAACGTGTCCGCAGCGGCTCGGCGCCTGGGCATCAGCCGCAACACCCTGTACCGCCGGCTTGGCATCGGCTGAGCCGCCGGCGCCCCACCCAGCGCTCTCAACCAGCGCCCCTGGCTAAACTGAATCGCTGCGCCAGCACTCCCGGACCGACTGCAGATGACCATCCCCGTGCTGCTCGTCGATGACAGTGAGTTCGATCGCACGTACACCGGCATCATGCTCGGCCGCACGGGCCTGCCCTGGGCGGTGCAGGAATGCGAGTCGGGGCCGGAGGCGCTGGACGCCATCGCGCAGGCGCCGGGCCGCGTGGCCCTCATCCTGCTGGACGTCAACATGCCGGGGATGAACGGCTTCGAATTCCTCGCGGCGTTCGAACGCCTGCCCGCCGACGTCCGGGGCGCGACCGAGATCGTCATGCTCAGCAGCTCGCCGCTGGACAGCGAGCGGCGGCAGGCCCTGGCGCATCCGGTGGTGAAGGATTACCTCGTCAAGCCGCTGACCCTCGCCCAGGCCCAGCGCCTGGGTCAACGGTAAAGGCTCGCGCCGGCATGACCGCTGCGCGCCGCCATCTCCTGCTGGCCGCGCTGGCGCTGGTCATGCTCCGGCACGCGCAGGCAGCGACGCCAGAGACCGTGCGCTTCGCGCCCGAGCGCGACTACGGCCCCTTCGTGTTCGCCGACGATCAAGGCCACGTGAAAGGCCTGTCGGTGGACCTGCTGGCCCGCCTCGCACCCGCGGCCGGCTTGCAGCTGCAGACCCTGCCCGCCGCGCCACTGGCCGAGCAACTGGCCCTGCTGCGCGCCGGCGGCGCCGACCTGGTGTCGTCCCTGAGGCCCACGCCCGAGCGGGCCGAGTACCTGGCATTCACACGCCCCTACGTCAACGTGCCGGCCATCCTGGTGGTGCGCCGCACGGCCATCCCGCACGCCCAGGGCGCCGACGGCCAGGCGGCGCTGCAGCAACTGGCCGGCAAGCCTGTGGCGGTCGGCGCGGGCTACGCGGTGGAAGGGTTCGCGCGCGAGCGCTTTCCGCGGGTGGTCTGGGCGCCCGTGCCCGACGACGTGCAGGCGCTGCAGGGCGTGCAGGACGGGCGCTTCGACGCCGCCGTGGTGGACGCCGCCAGCGCCGCCTTCATCACCCAACGCAGCCGCATGGACACGCTGGGCTCGGCCGGCCCCATCGGCTTCGACTACGCGCTCAGCCTGGCTGTCCCCAAGGCACGGGCCGACCTGGTGCAGCGGCTGGACGCCGCCATCGTCGCGCTGCCCCTGCAGGAGCGCAGCGAGATCCAGCAGCGCTGGATGGGGCCGCTGAGCGGCAGCGCGCTGATGCAGCCGGCCTGGCACCGGCTGGCGGGCTGGGCCGCCGCCTGGCTGGGCGCGGCCGCACTGCTGCTGGGCCTGCTGTGGCGCCGCCGCCAGCGCCGCGCCGCGCGCGACAACGACCCGTCCACGCTGACATGACGGTCATCGACCGGCCGCCGCCCCCACCGCCGGGCAGGCACTCCCCCGAGGCCTGGCTGGCCCGCCAGCCGCTCATACCCTTGGCCGTGGGCCTGGCGCTGGCCTACACGGTAGCGGCCATGCTGTCACTGCAACTGTCCCGGCAGCCCGGCAGCGTGGCGTCGATCTGGTATGCGAATGCACTGGCCGTGGCCGCGCTGGCGCACCGGCACTGCAGGGACTGGCCGGCACTGCTGGGCGCCGTGACGCTGGCCATCATCGGCGCCAACGCGCTGTGGGGAGACCCGCTGCTGCCGGCCATGACCTTCATCCCGGCCAACCTGGCTGAAGTCAGCCTCGCCGCTGCGGCGCTGCGCCACGCGGGGCTGCAGCGCAGCGGCGTCGTCTCGGCCGCCACGCTGGGCAAGGCCTTGCTGCTAGCCGCGGTGGCCGCCCCGCTGGCCGGCGCCACCGTGGCCACGCTGTCCGTGGGGCCGCTCATCGGCCAGGGCCTCACCGGGCTGTGGCTGCCCTGGCTGGAGGGCGCCGCCATCGGTGCGCTGTCCACGCTGCCGCTCGCGCTGCTGCTGGCCGGCGAAGGGCCGGCGCCGCTGCGGCAGCTCGCGGGCCAGGTGCTGGCCTGGGCGCTGCTGTGCGCCGCCATCGGCGCCGCGCTGCTGGCCGCCGGCTTCCTGCCCTATCCCATGGTGTACGCCACGCTGCCGCTGCTGACGGCCGCCGTGATGCTGCCGCTGGCGGGCACCTATGTGCTGACGCTGGCCGTGTCCATCACGCTGGCCGCCGCGCTGGGCAGCGGCCTGCTGCCCACGCCACCGCTCAGCGCGGCGTGGCAGCAGGTGTTCATCTACATCGCCATCGCCGCCGCGCTGCTGCCGGGGCAGCTGCTGGCCGCCACGCTGCGGGAACTGCGCCGCAGCCAGCGGCACCTGGCGCAGCGCACCGACGCGTTGAAGCGCGCCAACGAGGGGCTGGAGCAGTTCGTGCACTTCTCGGCCCATGACCTGCGCGAGCCGCTCAACACCATTGCCGGGTTCGGCAGCCTGCTGCGCGATGAAGCCCCGGCGCTGGACGCCACGGCCCGCCAGCACCTGGACCTGATGCTGCGCGGCACCGAGCGCATGCGCACCCTGCTGGACGACATGCTGGCCTATGCCCGGCTGCAGCAGCACGAGGCCCCGACGATGGCGCGCGTCGACCTCGACCAGGCCCTGCAGGCCGCGCGCGACGGCCTGGCGCAGCAGATTGCCAACAGCGGCGCGCGCATCACCACCGCACCGCTGGGCCACGTGACCGGCCACTCCGCCATGCTGCAGGTGATGCTGCAGAACCTGCTGAGCAACGCGCTCAAGTTCGTCGAGGCCGGCAAGGCCCCCGAAGTGGAGTTCAGCGCCTTCGACGACGGCCCGGACCGCGTGCTGCAGGTGCGCGACCACGGCATCGGCATCAGCGCCGAAGGCGCCGCCCGCCTGTTCAAACCCTTCCAGCGCCTGCACACCCGGCGCCGCTACGAAGGCTCCGGCCTGGGCCTGGCCCTGGTGCGCCGCATCGTCGACGTGCACGGCGGCAGCATCAGCGTGGCCCCGGCGGAGGGCGGAGGGAGCTGCTTCACGGTGAGGTTGCCGAGGGGACCGGGGCTGGAGGCTACGGCGTGAGTGGGCGGATCGCGCGCAAACGCCTTGGCGACGGCCCTGGCGCCTTCATCGGCGCCAGACGCCAGGGCGAACCGGCCGCTTTGAGACTTGACCCCGCATCTGCGCACCGGCAGCTCGCTTGCCGGACTTGTAGATCTGAGAGCTGACCGGGAACCCATATCCGAAAGCCATCGCCTCAGCAGTGTTGTCCCTCTTTCGACGTCGGCGCGGAACACGACGGCGGCTGAATCGCGGGGGCTGGATTGATCGTCATGGACACGAGCCGCCCAATGGTTCGATCTTTGCTAACGCTTCCTGCATCGCAGCCAACCGCAGGAGCACCCCACCATGGCAAAGATCCCCCCCGGCGTCGGCCCCCGCTTACCGCAGGTCGTCGTGCTCTTCGGCGCCACCGGCGACCTGGCCAAACGCAAGCTGCTGCCGGGGCTGTTCCACCTGTGCACGGCGGGCTTTCTGCCCGACTACCGGATCATCGGCGTGTCGCTGGACGACATGGACACGGCCGCGTTTGGCGTGCTGACGCGGCAGGCGCTGTCGCAGTTCTTCAACCGCCCGGTGACGGATGCCGACTGGGCCACATTTGCCGCGCGGCTGGACTACGTGCCGCTGGCGGCCGGCCCCGCCGCGCTGGCCGAGGCCGTGGCGCGGGCTGAAGGCGCCATCGGCAGCGAGAGCGAGCGGCTGCACTACCTGAGCGTGCCGCCCAACGCGGCGCTGTCGGCCGTGAAGGTGCTGGGCGAAGCCGGCCTGGTGGCCAATGCGCGCATCGTCATGGAGAAGCCCTTCGGCACGGACCTGGCCAGCGCCGTGAAGCTCAACCGCGCGGTGCACGCCGTGTTTGCTGAAGAGCAGATCTTTCGCATCGACCACTTCCTGGGCAAGGAGCCGGCGCAGAACATCCTGGCCTTCCGCTTTGCGAACGGGCTGTTCGAGCCGATCTGGAACCGCAACTTCATCGACCACGTGCAGATCGACGTGCCCGAAACGCTGGGCCTGGGGCAGCGCAGCGGCTTCTACGAGCAGACGGGCGCCTACCGCGACATGGTGGTGACGCACTTGTTCCAGATCCTCGGCTTCATGGCGATGGAGCCGCCTACCTCGCTGGAGCCCCAGCCCATCAGCGAGGAGAAGAACAAGGTCTTCCGCAGCATGCTGCCCATCCAGCCGGGCGACGTGGTGCGCGGCCAGTACAGCGGCTACCGCGACGAGCCGGGCGTGGACGCGCAGAGCGAGACCGAGACCTTCATCGCGCTCAAGTGCTACATCGACAACTGGCGGTGGGCCGGCGTGCCTTTCTTCCTGCGCACCGGCAAGCGCATGGCCGAGGGCCAGCGCATCATCTCCATCGCGTTCCGCGAGCCGCCCAAGAGCATGTTCCCGCCCGGCAGCGGCGTGGGCGCACAGGGGCCCGACCACCTGACCTTCGACCTGGCCGACGCCAGCAAGATGAGCCTGAGCTTCTACGGCAAGCGGCCCGGCCCGGGCATGCGGCTGGACAAGCTGAGCCTGCAGTTCGCGATGCACGACACCGGCCTCATCGGCGACGTGCTGGAGGCGTATGAGCGCCTGATCCTCGACGCGATGAAGGGCGACCACACGCTGTTCTGCACGGCCGAGGGCATCGAGCGGCTGTGGGCGGTGTCGACGCCGCTGCTGGAGTCGCCGCCGCCGGTGCGGCTGTACGAGCCCGGCAGCTGGGGCCCGAAGTCGGTCCACCAGCTGATCGCCCCGCATGCGTGGCGGCTGCCGTTCGAGCGGGCATGGCGCAACCCGAACAAGTCGGGGGCCTGAGCGGGGCCGGGTCGCCCCAGGTCGGCTGGCCTCAGGACAGCAGCGCCTTCAGCGCCGCAGCGGCGGCCGTCTCCAGCGGCTGGAACTGAAGCCCCAGCCGGAAACCGCCGTCCTTGCTCGCCAACGTGCAGTTGGCCACCGTGGCGGTGGCCTCGAAGACGACGCCACCCGACGAGGTGACGGGCAGCGTGATGCGCACGGCCACCTTCGCCCCGACGACGAGGTTGTAGTCACTGACGACACCGGCGCCGCCCTTGCCGATGTCGAGCGTGCGCGCGTCGACCACATGACCTGACGGCAGCTTGAGCTGCGCGGCGGTGCGCAGCGTCTTGCGTTCAGTGGTCCGGCGTTCCTTGCCCGGTAGTGCTGGCTGGTCCATGTTCGCGCGGCCTCCCGAAGAATGGCTGCTCGCTCGGTGGGCCGCCGGATGGCGGCAGACGGCCACTAACGCGACGACGAATGGGCAGCGCCGACATTCTGGCCGCGGGCCTCACCACGAACAAGCCTTGTGGCAGCAACCGGCGTCACGGGCCGGAGGTGATTATCGAAACCGCACCCAGTCCACCTCGACGGCGGCGCCACGCGCCTGTGTAACCACGAGGTCCCGCACGCCGCGCGGCATGTCGCTGACCGGAGCAACGAAGGTTTGCCAACCACCGGGCTTGTCGATTTCGACCCGCCCCAGCAAGGGCCCGTCGGGTCGGTCGAGATGCAGTTCGAGCGTGCTTGCGGCACCCAGCTTGGCGCGCACCTGGATGGATTTTTGCCCCCCTTGGCCAAAGTCGACGTCGTTGAACTTCACCCACGATTTCTCAGCGCTGAAGGTCGTCTTCCATCCCGCCTGCGGATGGGCGTCGTCCAGAAAGGAAACCGCCACCCCGTCCGTGCTTTTCGCGCTGAAGCGGTCGATCTGGATCTCGCCGTCGGCGCGCACAAGCCCGACACCGCGCAGCGTCGGGATCACCTTCTGGATCGTGCCGTCGGGGTTGAAGAACAGTTTGTCGGCGCGGATGGACCGGTTCTTGTCGAAATGGGGCGACAAATCCCGGTCGTGATAGAACAAGTAAGACTGCCCTTGCCAATCCAGAATTGAATGGTGCACCGTCCAGCAACCGCTCTCCGATTCATCAAGAATCACGCCGGCATGCTTGAACGGCCCCAGAGGTGACGTGCTCATCGCATATTCCAGCCGCTCGATCTTGTGGGCGACGTGCGGGTAGGTCAGGTAGTAGATGCCGTTGCGCTCGAACGCGAACGGCCCCTCCACCAGCCCTTGGGTGGGCAGGTTGTCGATCACCCTCGGCTCGCCGTCGATTTCCGTCATGTTGGGCTTGAGCCTGGCGACGTAGATCCTGCCGGCGGAGTAGTACAGGTAGGCGGTGCCGTCCTTGTCGATCAGCACATTGGGGTCGATGCCCCGCACACCCGGGATGTAGGTGGACAGCGGCTTGAAGGGCCCCTCCGGCTTGTCGGCCACGGCGACGCCGATCCTGAATTCCGGGCGCTTGTTGTCGCCCCCGGCGTTGGCGTCCTTTTTGGCAATGGCCGGGAAGTAGAAATAGTATTTGCCGTCCTTGTAGACGCAATCCGGCGCCCACATCGCATAGGCCGTCGGGTCTACCCAATCGACACCGCTCTGCGAGACGATCACGCCGTGATCCTTCCAGTCCGTGAGGTTGTCGGACGAGAACACGTGGTAATCCGGCATGACGAACCAGTCGGGCTTGCCTTGGTAGTCCGGCGGCGCCTTGATGTCGTGCGACGGGTAGACATAGACCTTGCCGTTGAATACCCGCGCGGTCGGGTCGGCGGTGAACTGATCCATGATCAGCGGATTGGTCGCCCACGCGGGGGTGGTTTGCAGAACCGCGGCAAACCCAAGGGCAAGCAGTTGGCGAAGCGAACAGGGCATGGTCTTCCAGTGATTTCGTGGTCGTCGGTGGCAACCGGAGCCGCGCGGGCCGCCGGTCACTCCGCTCATTGCGGATGCTGCATCGTGTTGAACATGAACCGCTTGATCAGCGGCAGGCACTCGGGGCAGCGCTTGGGGTCCGCCGGGTCGATGTGGTCACCGCCCTCGACGACCTGCAGCACGCTCTTGATGCCGCGCGACTGGGCGCGCTGGTGCAGCGTGGCGGAGCCATGCAGGCCGGTCGGGCTGGAGCCCAGCGGCACCACGTCGTCCTTGTCGCCGTGGATGCTGAGCAGCACGGGCTCGCCGGCATCGAACATGTCGATGTCGGTCACCGCCCCGGACAGGTTGATGACGCCGCGCAGCGTGAACTTCACCTGCTCGTAGCCGCTGTTGCCGTCCAGGCCGCCGTTGGCCTTCAGCGCGGCACTGCCGGCGTCGGGCAGCTTGTTGCGGGCGTCCAGGTAGGCCGTGTAGAGCGACGTGAAGGCGCCGGCGGAGTGGCCGCCGATGAAGATGTTGTCCACGTCGACCTTGAAGCGGTTGGGGCCGGCGGCGTCCTGCACGAACCAGCGGATGACGGCCTTCTGGTCGGACATGGCCTTGAAGAGGGCGTCGTAGAACCGGGCCGGCGAGTTGAGGTCTTTGGAGAGCCGATAGCGGTGGATCGCCACCACGTAGCCGGCGCGGGCCAGTTCCTCGCCGAAGTCGTCCATCCAGAAGTCCTCGGTGCGCACGAAGCCGCCACCGGGCGTCAGCACGAGCAGCGGGCGCCTGGCCGCCGTATCGCCCTTGGGCTCGAAGACGCGCATCGTCAGCTTCTCGACCTTGCCGTCCAGGTTGTTGACGTTCTCGGCATACACGAGGTTGCCGTGGCGCACGTGCTCGGCAAACACGGTGTTGAGGTAGCGGCGCGGGGCGGCGCGGTCGTCCTCGGCGTGGCTGGCGGGGCTGGCGGGGCTGCCGAGCAGGCCCGCGCAGAGCGCGGCGACTTGCAGGGCGAAGGCGGCGAGGCGGTGTGGCATCGTGCGGTCCCGAGGGGCTTGGGGGGGCGCCGACGATAGCGCGGCGCGGCGAGGTCGACCATGGGGATGACGGCATTCGGGTCGCCCATGGGACCGGACACCTCATGACGCTCAACGGCCGTTCATTGCCGCCCGCGGCTCTTCATCAATCCGCAGCTTGGTCGACGCGCGTGCGGGTGTTACGTTGCGCCTGGGCCAACACCGGCCCGCTCGCCGCTTGTCTCGAGCCCGACGACAGTCCAGGGAACGCCATGCCCACGTCACGCGACCTCACCCCGCCGCCGCACGAGCGCCTGATTGCCGTCGACGTGCTCCGCGGCTTTGCGCTGTTCGGCATCCTGTACGCGCACATGATCGTCTGGTACACGGCGGGCCCGCTGCCGCAGGAGCTGTTCCAGAAGTTCCAGACCGTCCCGGCCGGGCTGGCCTTCGGGGCGAACGTGCTGCTGTTCATGGGCAAGTTCTTCTCGGTCTTCTCGTTCCTGTTCGGCCTGAGCTTCACGATCCAGATCAACAGCCTGGCCCGGCGCGGCGACAACGTGGCGCTGCGCTTCGGCTGGCGGCTGGCCGTGCTGGGGCTGATCGCGTTCGTTCACCACCTGCTGTGGCGGGGCGACATCCTGTCCATCTACGTGCCGCTGGGCTTCCTGCTGATCCTGGCGCGTGGGAGCTGATAACAAAGTTTCGAAATGAAGGTCAATGTACCGAAGTGCCCCCATGAGCTTTGACGAACACGATGTCGAGACCGCTGCATAACTTCCCTGATGCGCGGCGCCGGTAGACCGGCTGCAATCAGGACATGGACAGCTTCTTCCTCATGGGTGCCAAGCCGCTGGTCCAAGACTCGCCGACGATGAAGTTGCACGAGTTGCTGGACTGGGCCGAGATCGCGCACAAGCTCAAGGGTCTGTACAAGCGTGAGGCCACGCACGGCGGCGGCCCTGAGCCGTACGCGCCGTTGTCCATGTTCAAGCTGATGCTGCTGGGTCAATGGCACGGGCTTTCGGACAAGCAGCTGGAGCACGCGCTCAAGGTGCGACTGGACTTCATGGTGTTCACGGGCTTCTAGCCCGGTGACGGTAGCTTCCCCGACGCCACCACCATCTGCCGCTTCCGCAACCGGCTCGTCGCGGCCAAGCTCGACCAGGTGCTGCTGCGCCGGGTCAACGTCCAGCTCGAAGGCCAGGGCCTGAAGGTCGCCGGCAGCCGCGGCGCGATCATCGATGCCACCATCATCGAGAGTGGGCGCGGCCGAACCAGCATGTCAAAGTCGATGACGAGGGTCAGGCCGACGTGGTGGACAGCGCCGACGAGGAGGCACGCTAGGTCAAGAAGGGCAACGAGGCCTTCTTCGGCTATCGCGGCTACAGCGCCGTGGACACCGAGGACGGTTATGTCGAACACGTCGAAGTGCACCCGGCCAACCAGTCCGAGGTGAACAAGCTGCCGGGCATCGTCGACGCGCTCATCGAGCAAGGCATCCAGCCTGAGGACGTGCTGGCGGACAAGCGTTATGCCAGCGCGGCCAACCGTGAGTACCTCCAGGCCAAGGGCATCGGTGAACTGATCCAGCTCAAGGGCAGCCGGGGCCATCCGGTGCATCCGTTGCAGACCCAGATGAACCGGGCCATCGCCACGCTGTGCTACAAGGTTGAACAAGGCTTCGGCACGATGAAGCGACGCTTCCACCTGAGCCGGGCGCGGTACTTCGGGGCGGCCAAGACGCAGAAGCAGATGGCCTGGGCGGCGCTCGTGTGAACCTGCTCAAGGCGATGAGGAAGCTGCAAAGCGGGCGGCTGCAGCCGTATGCAGGGAGTAGTCCGTCCTGAGGGGCCAAAGGCCCCCGGGAGAGGGCTCGAAAGGCCTCAAACCCCCGATGGCCAGTCCAAATTCCCCCACCTGTGGCCACCCTAAATTCCCCCAGGCAAGGACGGCGGATTATGAGGTTTCAAGGTTGATGGCCAGGCGGCTGGCGGCCTCCTTGAGCCTGTAGCTCTTGCCCTCGAACTCAAGCATCGAACAGCGGTGCATGAGCCGGTCGAGGATGGTGGTGGCCATGGTGGCGTCCTTGAGGTACTTGCCCCAGTCGGTCACGACTCGGTTGGAGGTGATGGCGATGGAGCGGCGCAGCTTGTAGCGGCGATGCACGACGGCCTGGAGCAGCTCGGCCGCGGCCTCGGGGATGCGACGGGCCAGGAACAGGTCGTCCAGGACCAGCAGATCTGGCTCGCTCCAGGACTTGACCAACTCAGCCTGCTCCTGGGTGGTGGCCAGGGCGTACTGGGCCAGCGCGGTGTCGGCCTCGACGTAGCGCACATGCAGCCCCTGCAGGGTGGCCTGGTAGGCCAAGGCCTTGACGGTGTGGCTCTTGCCGGTGCCGGGTTTGCCGACGATCAGTGCGTTGGCGCCCTCGGCGACGAACTTGAGCGTGAGCAGCTCGAAGCAGGCCGCGCGCGGCAGCTTGGGGTTGAACTGCCAGTCGAAGTCCACCAGGGTCGGCCGCTCGTCCAGGCCGGAGCGCTTGTAGCAGCGCTCGGTCTGGCTGGTGCGGCGCCGGTCCAACTCGTCCTGCAGCAGCGCCGCGAGGGTCTCGACGAAGGGCTGCTGGGCGGCCTGGGCCTGCATGATCCGGGTGTTCAGGGTGTCGGCGAAGCCGGACAGGCGCAACTGGCGCAGGGCGCGATCAATCTCGATCAGGGTCATGGCTGCTCACCTCCCAGGTCGGCGTGCGCTCCGGCTTGTGCGGCAGCTTGAGCAAACAGCGAGCCGTACTCCTGGGAGTCACGGATCAACGCGTGCTCCTGGGCCAGATCGGCGCGGCCGGGATCGTGCCCATGCTCGGCACCGGCGGTGGCATCAATGGCGGCCAAGGCATCGGCCACCAGGCGTTCGGTCAGCGCCTTGACGTGCTTGTAGCTGTGGATGCCTTGCTCGATCGCCGGGACTACGGTCGAGCAGCGAAGGGAGTGGGTTGAGGCGTACTGGCAGCGCGCTGATCCGGACCACTCTGACGGGCCCGGCGCGGAGAGTTTCCGGAACTTTGTGGGGCGGGTCGACGCTTGTCTGGAGCGCCTTTCGACAGGGCAGTCGTCAGTCGTCAAACTGACGCTGATATTCGGGCATGGGCAGTTCATTAACGCCATGCGGTGGCGACTTGCCTGCTCTCGGGATCCAAGTGATATGCACGGGTTTAGAACGTTTGATTCACGATACCGCTTGGGCAACTGCGATGTCGTCAAGTTAGGAGAACTGTGAAGCGCTGCCATGACCATGTCATGTGGTGGCAGGCTCGTGTTTACCTTCTTGCCGAGCCAAAGTAGCCGCCAATCAAGACCAAGACAACGGGCAGCATCAATGCATCAACGTAGGACTGATTCGGGTAAAGCAAGTAGATCCAATTCCCGGCGATTAGGAACGATTGAGCCATGAATGCGAGGCCAATAAGCGATGCATATCTAGCGGGCGAAACTTTGTAAAGCTGATCCCAGGCAGTAGCAATGAGGTTTCCAATAGGCTGACTAATAAGCCACAGAGGAGCGTAAAAGGCGGATGCAAGCAAAAGGCTTAGCTCCAGCAGCCGATCACCTCTGAACGACCAGCCGCTCAGGAGCGAGAGCCGGGTCGCCGCCAACTCAACGTCATGACCCGGCGTTGCCTTCCACATAAGCGGCATATAGAAGGCCGCAAACAAAGCGAAAAAAGTAAAAGCATGAATCCAGAGAATACGCGCGGCTCGATTCAGCCGTGCACGGTTATGCACCCGGATTTGCTCTTTATATGCATCGTCAAGCTCACTCTGTTCGGACAGGGGCGCCAACAGTGTTGGATCATCGGGGATTTCCGCTGGCCATCGCAGCACACGTTTGGCCGTGGGGGTAAGCAGATTGCCGACAATTCCTAAAAGCACTGAAATAATGTAGTCCATTGGCCCTCTCTGGACGGATAACATTTAGAGCGAGAAGCCTCGGAGCGGCGCAGTTTCACGGCGAGTTAAGCCAGTTCGGCCGGTTGGCGGCACACATCGGCAATAAAATTTTTTCGTGAATAGAAAATTCAATTAATTCCGCCGGCAGACTTGCACCCCCAGACCTCGCGGACATCCACGCATCACTACGCGAGGTCCCCCAGTCGTATACGAGCGGCGACTGCCGCCCCGTGCAGCGCAATCTGATCAAACTCCTCACAGGTCAAGCGGCGTAACGTCGTCGGGAACGAAGATGCGAACTTTGCCGATTCGCACTTCACGCCCGCCGTCACCGGCGTGTTAATAGCCAGGTATGCGCCGGCAAAGGGTCGCTCCTGCAGGTAATGCACGAACGTGCGGACGCGCAGAGATCGTGCTTGGTCAGACATGATGTCCGCGACACGTTTCAGGCGGAAGGCATTTAGCGGCCCCATGTCGAAGCCTTGCGTCAATGGCGCCCCCGCGTCCGCACAGATTACGTAGTGGCCTTCGTGCTTTGGACGCTGACGGCCGGCGTCAAAGAAGGGCTCTATCCCCAAGTTGTCATACACGCCACCGTCGTAAAGATGAAGCTTGCGAAACGGCGGTGCCAAAGGCTCGGCCGACTTGACGGGCGCGTCCCATTCACGCTTTCGCCACTCAAAACCGCCGGTGTCCATTGCAAGGGGACCAAATCCACCCGGAAAGGCCGCAGAGACTGCTAATGCGCTGGCCAGCGGAAAGCGTGTTGCCGAGGCATACCCAAGTGTGTATTCGCCAATGTCCCGGAACTTGAATCGAAACCTCTTCCCGCTTTCCGCCGTAGTTCCGTTGATGGACCATTCGGGCACATCGGGAAGATCGCCGAGAGCGGCGGTCACCTGCCATTCCCGCTGAAGCGCGAGCGCAAGCAGGTTCGCCCGAGAAAGAAGGAAGCGCCAGTTTTTGGGGTTGAGAAGTTGGCGCACGGCACCCCATTGGAGGCTACGCGAGCACAATGCACCGCGCATCCCCGGCAGCGAATGAGTGAGAAATATCTCCGAAGACGGCCAACGCATTCCGTTCTGTTGGAGCAGCAATCCGATCACTAGGCTCCCCCCAGAAACCGTCGATATCTTCTCCACGGACTCCAGCACACCTCGCTCAGCCAAATGCTTCAAAACGCCGAGGTGAAAAGCCATTGCGCGAATGCCACCGCCCGACAGTGCCAATGCGATCGATTTCTTCGTAGCCGTCATGCCCGCACCATTCCCTGCAGCACTCGGATGTCACCTTCCCCCACGATCAGCTGGAGTGCGGGTAGCCCATCACCATGCATTCCCAAGCTGATCTCCGCCAGTTGAACGAGATCATCGCGGCTAGGCGCCGCTGAGTGCCCGCGTGGGTGGCTGTGCCATTCGCCGACATATCCAACAATGCCAGCAGTCCGCGACGAAGCGTCCTCAACGGCCACCGCAAGGCCAGCAACTCCCCGCTCAAAGAAGCCAGGGCTAGTTTGACTGTCAGATGGCGCCGGCAGCGCATCAACGAGGACGATCGCCCCAACGTTGAAATCGTGATAGCCCAGCAACACCCCGCCGGTCTCATTTGGAAGGCTGGCAAGTCTGAGCGCCTTCAGATGACGAGCCAGCCCTTCATCGTAGAAGACGGTTAGTTCACCAAAATACAAAACGCGCTCAGCGGTCGGGATGACCTCATGGACAGAGACGCCTCCGGTCTCGGGATCGCGTGCCCACACTCGAATGCAGGCCTCCGCTTGGCGGCTGCACAGCATGATTTGCTCGGCCAGCGTGCTCGCGTGAGCCGCAATACGCGAATACGGCATCGCAACTGAGATGTCGCGACAGCTCGCGCCGCTCCAGTACGTCCCGAGGTTGCCTTCCAAATGCTTAACGCCCCACTCTTCACGAAGGATGGCGCGGTAGTACTGAGCTTCCAGGGATCGCAGTCGCATGCCACGATCTAGGTCCTCGATCATCAAGACCGAGCCGTTGCCATTGGGCGTCACGAAGGCCGTCGCGTGCCGCGGCAGTCCTTCCTGGAAGCTAGCATGACGCGGATACTCCAACGCAGCGGAAGCGTCTACGATCAACTCCGCATTTACGAGGGCGTTCTGCATTGCCGCGGCGCTGAGGTCACATGCGTCCCCGTTGATTGGCGTCACTACCGCTGCTCCCTCGGTGGCAGCGCTACTCAGCTCGGCCAGTGCGTCGCACTTGAGTTCCCCGACTTGCCCTGCGAAGGCAACGTGCCTGACCAAGTTATGTGGTTTCACGTGGTCTTTGTCAATGACCCACCATCGGCCCCATCCAGCGCGTGTCCACAGGTTCAGTATGGCGCTGCCAAGTGAGCCCGCTCCGACCAGTGCACCACGCGGCCCTTCGTCGTTGAGGCTGGACTGGGCGCGGGCGGCAAGTCCGTCAGGGAACTGCAAAACGCTCATCGGAACGACGGGCTCATTCTTCCAGTCCGTGGCTGGATCGCGCGCAAGGAATGAGCCCTGCACTTCAGCGAAGTAGCGTCGCTCATGCTCGTAGAGTGCTCCGGCCTTCACCCCCAACTGGTGTAGATCCCCTTCAATCAAGAATGCGCGGCGCGCCACTCGTTGCACCTCGCCGCCAGCCTCGCGGACCATGGGAATGTGCAAAACGATGACCACGAACGAATTCTCTTGACCCATAGGTACGCCGCCGCTACCAACACCTGAACTGAGCGCGGCGACCAGTTGCGGCAGCAGGTCCACCCCCCGTTGGGCCAGCAGATTGGCCAGATCACCCAGGGTAGACGGATCACGCTCGATGAATCCCTGGACTACAGGAGGCAGCGTCAGTTCAATATGCGAAGCCAAGCCCGTTGGCACGCCACCACCGGTGTTGATGGCTTTCAGGAAGAAGGTGCAGCCTCCGTCCGGCCTGGCCGGGCTACGGCTAATGGTCATCCGCACACCGCCAGCGCTTTGAAGCGCATCGATATTCCACGGCAGCACGAGCTCGAACTTGGAAGCAAAGAACAAGTGCTCGACTGGCTGATCTGCGGGGTGTAGCTCGCCCTTGGCGCTCTGCTCCAGCCACCACTGAACGCGTCGCAGGAACCGTTGTGGCGTCCATGTCCGCATCACGGTTGGTGTCGGTCCGAAGTAGAGGCAAAGGCTAGCGGCCCCATCGCGCGCACCGTGGTTCTGGTGCATCAGGACCGGGAACGACCTGCGAAGGGCAAGGACTTCGACGAGCGCGGCTTGATCCTGACCCACCAACAAGGCCAAGCGTTCGCGGTACTGGATTCCTGCTTGATTCTTAGAAGGAACTCCATCGCACTCGACGTCGACCACTAGAGCCTCAATACGCGCCCCGTCCCGCGTAGTACGTGACATCAACTGCACCACACTGAAGTCGGCCGCATCTCGCGCCGCCGCGAACAGCCCCTGTGCACGCTGCAGGGTCAGGTCGTCGGGGTTCGCCAGGACGCCGAAGCCAGCCAGCTCGTAGAACTCGTCTTCCATTAGCCCGCTCGCGACGGACGGCTGGTCACGATGGCCGGGGCACCGACAAGGGCCGGCTTTGCCCAGGACACCCCACCGGCAGTCACGTCAAACACCAGAGGTTCAGGCCTCGCGGCGTTCGGTTCCTCCATGGTCACGAGGAACTTTCGGCCACGTACTGCCTTCAAATGCCTCTCGTAGGCCTTCCGTGCCTGGATGTGAGGCGGCTGGACCTGGGTGTAGGACTCCTTGACGTCAACGACCGGCTTGCTGCAGCTGACGACGTACGAGTCGGCCTTGCCCGCCAGGAGCAGTTCCTTGACCAGGGGCTTCGGCTCGGTCTCCTTTTCTCCCTTCTCGTCACTGAGCGACAGGTAGCTGCAGTGATGAGGGATGTTGATCAGGTCCCAGGCCAGGCGATCGTCGTTCTTGTGGAACTTGGTGATGCGGACAATGTCCTCCAAGTCCTCCCAGTGCGCATCGCCGATCTCGAGGTAATCGAACGTGCTCGTGCCAGCCAGAAGGCGCACGTTGAACACCAGGGCCGCGGTATTCCGAATGAGGTCCTCCCCTTCGCAATGCTTCACGAACGGGGAGTGGCAGAAGAACTCCGCTCCGTCGGCAGCCAGGCTGAACCCGGGCACCAAGGTACCTGCGTCGATGAACAGGTGGTCGCGAGCGGTCGCAGCTTCGCCTCGCTCCTTCAACTTCGGAACGAGCCAGTCGACCAAGGCCTGAGGCTTCGAGAAGACCAGGATGCCCTGCCCTTCAAGCAGGCGATGGCGAGCCTCCTGTCGAAGGATGACAAACTCTTCGCTCTGCCGGTCGTTTGCAGCACTCTCCAAGACCATGGCAGCCGGAACCCAAAGCTGATTGATCTTGATGCGATCCGCGCCCTGGTATTTGGCTGCGTGATGGAGCTCGAAGAACGTGGTGCTGCCTTGGATGTGGTCGGCATCTGCGTGGGTGAACGCCACCACGTCGAAGTAGTCCCGCCCAGCAGCGCCCAACTCGTCCTTCAACCGCTTTTTCAGGTCGATCTCCGGCGTGTCTGCGCTCTCGGCGTTCTTGCGATGGCAGAAGTCGAGCAGGACCCGACGGCCGTGGTGGAGCACGATCTGAGACGTGTCCCCATTTCCAACGGGATAAAAAATGATCTGATGCTGCTCAGGCATGAGTGGTCCGTCCTCTTAAGTTTGGTTGGCTGACTTCCGTTCCGTACCTATGCGGCTCAGTCTGGAATTGTTTTGATCCGGCCCTTGCTCCTTCCAACAGGGCGACGCAGTCAGCCGGGACAGGTTGGATTCTGTTAACCACGCGGGGGTCGGTACAGGAGACCTACCGGAACGTCTGGCCGGGTTGCCTCACAATGCGTCTAAAAAACCAAACAGGGAGGAACGTGACCGCGACATGCAGCTTGGAACGCCTGCTTTTGGCCCTTCCTGCCAACGCTGAGGAGGGAAGCACGCGCGTGCACGTTGAAGAGACCGACCTGATACGGGTGCTAGAGCAAGATGCGCCATCGGACGCGGCTCTCGCGATCGTGGGCTTGATCCGCAGACTCTTCCAGGCGACCTGCCTGCTGGATGACGGCGAACTTGAAAAAGGTCGGTGGGCCTTCGTTTCATTCCCGGCGGAGTTGATGGCTCGCTCGTTGCTGTCGACTCTCTCAACGCCGGGCCAGACCCTGTTTCCGCTCCACTATTGGGAGCAAGACGCTGGCAAGCCTGAGGACGAGATCGAATCTCAGCGCAGGCTGCTTCATTTTCTGGAGGACGGCCGGCAGCGCTTTCATCCATCGCGCCAGGCCTCCCCAATTCGCTTCGTCTACGTAGCCTGGGGCGTGATTCGCCTTGGCGACAGATATCTACTCGTGCAGCGGGAAGACAGGGATCGCTCCAAGGGCGGGGTTCCTCACTGGGTACTCACTGGTGGACGACTGGCGCTGAAGGACTTGCCACGCGAGACACGACAAAAGGCGCTCGCGGGCTGGAGCGGTGGGCTTGATGGGCAGCTACTGGGGGCGCTGGAACTGACCCTTGCTCGCGAGTTGGAAGAGGAAGTTGGACTCCTACCAGAGCACTACGCGGCGCATCGATTTCAAGTCCTGGACAGCTATCGACAAGTCGAAGGCGCGCGCAACAGCCACGCTCTTACCCAGTACTTCTTCGCCCTCTACTCCATACTGCTGGAGCCTGGCGGTGAACTGGCTCTAATGCAAACGGAGCAGGCTGCACCCGAAAAAATGGCATGGTTCACAGCGGACGAGCTGCTGAACGACAACAGGCCGGATGGAAAGCGGGCCTATGTGAACGCCTTGAAGGCCGGGGGCTACGAAGCCGCGCGAGTGCTGCTTGCCGGCGTCCCCGATTCGGGCTCGCCGTCGTTGCGACTGCCGACAGCTGCTGAAACTTGTGCGGTAGACCTTCCTGGTTCGTATGGTTCCGCATTTCTGGTCGGCAAGACAGGCAAGGAACAGCCCCTTAGATGCGACCTCTTGCAAGAGGAATGGGAGCTGTTGATGCTGTTGGCATGGCACGCGAAGGACCTACCGTGTCAGCCGAGCCCCGAACATGTCTCATTGCTTCATCGCGGCTGGATCGTGTTGAAGAGTCGACTGGCCCAGGGCGTCGCCGATCAACTCGTTCGCAAGCTGCAAGGCAAGGCTCCGCTTCCAACACCTCGGCTGTTGAATGGCCAGTTTGTACGGCTAGACATTGACCCTCGTCTATTGTTCCTGGCTCGCACGTTCTTTCGAGTTGAGGTACCCGAGGGTGAAGCAGACAGCCGCCTCGCGATCCACCTTGAGGCCATAGACACCACTTTCGGACACCTTGGCAAGGCTACGTCAGTGCATGAGCTTTCACGCAGCCTAGTGCGAGCACTGCTATCGATCGAGCAGGGCGACGGACCTGGTCAACTCAGCGACCCGGACCGGCAGTTCCGTGATGCGTTTAAGTCCAGCCAAGCCATCGGGCTGCGCAAGCTCGTCTACGTGGACAAAAAGGAGTATCGAATGGGCCTGCGTCGGACGCTAGCCTGATCCGGCCGAACACCTGTACGACAACCACCCCCGTCCGGGATCATCTGGCCCGCACGATCAAGTTTCACCAAGCACGCTTCCTTTGTGATGCAAGTTGACGAAAACCTGTACCTCCATCAGCCCATCTCAGGGTTGCCCGAATCGCTGCTTCGCCGCGAGGGGCGGGAGACAGCAATCCTCGCCCTGATGCGGCGGCACACGGGCCTCAACCGGGACCGGCGACGTGACATGCAAAAGTCCGCCTATCGGCCGGGGCCGCTTGCCGATCTGGCGCGTTCCGACGTCGAGGTGCCGCCACGCTACACGAATGCTGAAGAACAGTTCCGCAGCTTCTGGAGCGTCGTCCCCAAGTTGCGCAGCGGACTCGGCCCCTGGATGCGCAGCCCGGCGTACGCCACTGCGCTGGCCGTGCCGCTGCTCAAAGACTATGCGCCCGACTGGTTGAATCTGAAGTTGGACGAGGTTGCGTTGGCGCTAGCTTGTCCAGAGTGGCAGCGCATCCGCGATCGCCTCCAGTCGCACGCTGCGTTTGATACGAACGCCGACTCACTAGGCATCTTCATGCTCTGGCCACGAGTCGTTGAGGACCTGGATCGTTGGGCCGAGCTGGAGGCCGAGCGTCGTACCAAGGCTGGGAGAGCTGCGTATGCGCTTTCGTTGATAGGCTGGAGCCGCTGGTTTGTCGACGAGGCCCTCAAACGCTGCGCGCAGCTTTCGCCAGAGCTTGGAGCACTAGTGCAGTCTGCAGATGCGGTGGGATGTCACGAACAGCAGGGTGTTGCGCTAGCAGCGATTGCTCAGTGTGACGAAGTGGAGATACGTACTTGGGAGGCAACCGACGCCGCCATGGGCGAGTCCGATTGGGCCGACTTGCTGGCCCGATTGGATGTGGTGGCAGCGGAACTGAGGCAAAACCCCACTCAGCAAGCAGTTTCCGACCTCGCAGCTCTAGCCGAGGAGTTCGGCGAGTTTGGGGCATCTCTTCCACAGCGTGAGAGACCCGCAGCCGAACGCTTTGAGGCGCTGCGCCGCGACTTGATGATCTATCTGCGCGCCTTAGGGGCGCGCGCGGGGTTCGATTGGCTAAATGAAGAGTTGATCGCGCAAATCGACGCCCGCTGGCAGTTGGCGCTGGCAGTGCAACACGAGCCGGATGCGATCGACGAGCTGGCCGCCGATGCGCAAGGTGCGATTGCTCGGACTGAGCAGGCGGCAGATTTGTACGAGCGGGCAACCGCAGAAGTGGCGGACAGGCGGATCGCGGTGCAGGCTGCCGAACAGGCAGGCCAAGAATCCAAGGGCTTCGGCGCCCAAGCAGCAGCTCGGCGCCGGCAGACCGTGGCGCAGCAAGGACTATCTGATGCCATCTCGTATCAACAATCGCGATATGACCAACTGATCGATGGTGCTTCGCCTTTCTCGGAACCGTTTGATTACTCCGCCGACTACGCCGCCAGGCTGAACGAGTCGAACCAGTCGACGGAGTCGTTAGATGACCGGATACCTGCCGCCCACGAAGACGGTGACGAAGCTGTAGTTTTTCCGCATGACCCGCCCCAGCCGTCCGCACCAAACCAGGAATTGCCCGAAGTAGTGCCCCAACTCGTAGAGGCGGAAGGTTCTGCTGAGCAAGCTGCAGCTGTTTTCGCGCAGGCTGAACCGCACGCTGAGGCATTGACACCTCCGCCCGACGAGCAAACTGCTACTACGCCCTCAGCCGTCGAAGACACCACTTCGCAGCGCATCGCAGCCTATCCCTACTCCGAGGTCGCCGGTGATCGGTGCCGCCCCATCTGGGCATCAATGGTCGCAGGCCAACCAGCGCTGGCATATCAGGCGGCACGCTGGATCGAACTGGGCTACGCAGGCACGAAAGTGCCGCCACCGGATCTTCTGGCAGCAACGGCTCTAGCCGAAGAACTGATGCTGCCTGACGGGCAGGTACAAGCTGCACTGGGCGCTCGTTTCGAACAGTTCGTCCCTGAGGACTACGCGGCGGACACACCGCCATCCTGGCATGCGGCGGTCAATTTGCTACTGGCAGCGGCAACTTTGCGACCAATGGTGCTGGCCCCCAGCACGAGTGCAGCCACCGTGTCCGCTTATCTGCATCAAGACGGCCACTACCCAGCCCTCTATGCGCTTGTCCAGCGTTTGCGTGAGCTGAGTTCGAAGCTTGTTGGATTTCGAGTGGATCCGACGGTGCTACGCCAAGCGCGCGGTGAAGCGGCTATCCGAGCGGATCTGCAGGCCCTGCAGCACACGGCTGACGACTGGCTTCGTGTGCAAGCTCAGGCCTACACGATCAAGTTCTCGGCGGCCACCGCGGTGTGGAAGCGCTGGATTCGGCCAGGCGGTGAAATCGAGGCATTGGTGGCCCCGGTTGTTCACAACCGGATTGCGGATGCCCAGCGCGTGCGAGAGCGACTGGCCGTGCTATCGGATTCGGATCAGGTCGCCCGGCTTATTCACATTACCGACCGCAAATTGAACGAGCGCCGTCGTGGTGAGGACATCCACGCGGGAGCTTTGGAGCACCTTCTACGTCTCGTAGATGAAGCCCTCAAGCTGCCTCGCCAGTGGTTGGCGCAGGTAGAGCTGCTAGGCCGCCACGGGGATCAACTGCGAGATCGACTGGAAGCCGTTCATGCCGCTCTTCGCGACAAGCAATCAGCCGTGGAGCAGGAGCTGCTACGCACTCCTGAGCACGATCCTTGGGGTTTGGTGGCTGGCGGTCAGCAGCAGGCGCTACGTGCAGTGCGTGGCCTACTGGATCTGTTCGACAGCGCGTCACCGCTGGCAGATTCCGAACCTACGCCAAGTGAGATCCTTGGACGGCCGCTACTTTGTCTTGCGGACCTTCCGATCTCTGAGGACTGGAAGGTAGACGTGCAGGCTGCGGACGGCCTGGCAATGATCGATCTCCAGACGCGAGAGCCGGTCCCAGCTGAACAAATCTTGCAGATTCGTTTGGCCCGTGGCGACCTTCTGGGCGTGGAGATGATGGTCGAGGCAGAGCTCGTGCGACCAGATTCCGTACAACTGCGTGCTGAGCGAGAACGCTGGAAGCAAACTGTGCGCGGCAACATTGCCGACTGCCGTCGGTCCGTTGAGGTGGGGCTCGCATACGGATACCTGCCGGAAGCGGACCGTAGCCAGTTTGAGAGTCAATTGGCGCGCTGGGAAGCTCAGCTGGACGACATGCGTCGCTTTGATTTCGTTATGGCGCAGATTAGAGAGATCCGCGATCGAGTGACGGATGCGCGTGCGGCCCAAGCTCAGGATGTTCGTTCGGCCCTGCACAGCATTGCGCACACTGAATCAATGCGTGCCTCGGTAGGTGAGGTGGAGCAAGCCCTCAACGAGGGCGATATAGCGACGGCGCGCGAACTCGTGCACTGGATTCAGCAAGGAAAGCCTGCTCCGACCGATCTTGACGAAGAAGTGCTCGAAGGCTTTGACCACTTTTTCCCAGGTTCCATGCAGGCCATCGAAGCCTGGCTTGATGACCATCGTCGCGACACCGTCGAGCAAGCCATCAAGCAAGGTCAAGCGATTCCCGGCATGGACGCAGAGCGGGTTGACAGCGCACAGCGCGCGCAGGCAGCAAAGATGTATTCGTCCTGGTCGGACATGAAGACTCGCCAGATTGGCGACAGAGACAGATTGGAGTTGTTGCTCACGGGTATCGGTTTCACCGTGAGGAACTTGCAGCAGGCGGAGCGTGTATCGGGCCGCGAGGTTTGGACTCTGGATGCGGCGCCTATTGAGGATCGACATGTCTGCCCGCTGCCGATGTATGGATCGTCTGCGGGTGGACGGTATCGCGTCATCTGCGTGTGGGGCCGCCCGACCGAAGACGAGCTGTTGCAGTGGGTGGGCGATCTGGCCGTAAACCGACCGGCGCTGCTTCTGTATTTCGGACGCATGAGTGAGCGAAAGTGGCGTGACCTTGGCCGGATGACCAAGACAAAGCGTCGTTCATTGATGTTGCTGGACGAGACTCTTTTGGTATACCTATTCACCGCCACTGGCTCGCGGCTACGCGCTTGGTTTGATGTGGCGATGCCGTTTTCCTATTCGCTGCCGTACGACGCATCGGCAGGTCTCGTGCCGGCTGAGATGTTCTATGGTCGTGGTCTCGAGCTGGAGGCGGTTCGGGGCCTGAACGGCCGTTGCTTTATCTATGGCGGACGTCAGCTAGGCAAAACGGCTCTGCTCAAACGTGCGGAGCAGTCGTTTCATTCGCCTACGCGCGGGCACTACGCACGATGGATCGATCTACGGGCCGAGGGCATAGGCGTGAGTTTGGCAGCGGGGGAGATCTGGGTCACGCTGCACGACAAGCTAAAGGAACTGCAGGTGTTGGACGCCAAGTCGTCGGCACCGATACCGGGCAAGAAGCATGCCGCGGATTTGGTGGTGAGGGCCATCCGAGATTTCCTCTCTGCGAACGCTGACAGGCGCGTGCTTCTTCTGCTAGACGAGGCAGACCGGTTTTTTGAACAGGATGGCAGAAACGACTTCGAGGAGACGCGCAAGCTTAAGCAGCTGATGGACGATACGCAGCGGCGATTCAAGGTCGTTTTTGCCGGCCTGCACAACGTCCTGCGCATGACCGAGCGCCCGAACCACCCGCTGGCCCACTTCGGCGAGCCGATTGAGATCGGACCTCTGCACGCGGAGGACGAGGTCAAGGAGGCCGCGGACCTTATTCGCAAACCCATGGCCGCAGCTGGCTTTGTATTCGAGTCCAAGAGTTTGGTGATCCGGATACTGGCGCAGACCAACTACTACCCTAGCCTCATCCAGCTCTACTGCTCACAGCTCCTACGGAACATGCTCAACCAGGTCGCTGGACGTCAGCGACTTCAAGGTCCGCGCTATGCCGTGACTGACAGTGACATCGAGCAGGTCTACTCGAGCGATGCTTTGCGTGATGAGATCCGGGCAAAGTTCCGCCTGACTCTGCAACTGGATCCGCGCTATGAGGTTTTGGCCTACGCGATGGCGTTGGACCTATTGCGAGATCGCTATTCCCAGAGCGATGGCATGCACTGGCAGACCATTCACCAGGCAGGGGCGCTTCATTGGTGGCCACAAGGATTCCGCGACACGGGCGAACTGGACTTCCAGGTTTTACTCGACGAAATGGTGGGACTCGGCGTACTGCGATCTCCCTCCGTCGGGCGATATGTGCTGCGGAATCCCAACGTACTTCTCCTGCTGGGCACGGAGGAAGAGATTGTCACCGTCCTAAATAGAGAGCGGGAGCCTGCTGTTGAGTTCGAGTCGGCCACCTTTCGGCCGCCATTGCGACAAGCTCCTACGAAACCGGCCCGCAATGTGTTCACCTATCAACAGCTGAGCCGACTATTGCTGCGAGAGAACCACGTCACTGTGGTTGCGGGGACTCAGGCGGCCGGAATTGCGGACGTGGTCCCTAGTCTGACCGACTACTTGGGAAGTGACACTGCACCGGTTGCGCTAATGGCCTGCTCAGATCGCCAGTCCTTTGGCAACGCACTTCAGTCGGCATTGTCAGAGCGTCCGAAGGATCAGGTTTCGGTATTTGTGATCCCTGAGACCACGCCCTGGACCGAGTTGTGGTTACAGGAGGCCACGTCGCGGCTGAAGACTCTGCGTTCGGAGAACAAGTTCGCATCGCTCGTGTTTGTCGCTGAGCCGGCGACTCTCTGGCGGCTGCTGTGCGATGGGCAGGGCGCAGAGGGCGGCGGCTCCCCTTGGATGTCGTTGCTGCAGTGGAACGACGGTTTCTTACGCCATTGGCTCGAAGAGAGGCAACTGCAGCTTGAGTCTGAGGAGCGCCGAGGGCTCGTCGACGCTACTGGGCTTTGGCCCGCGCTGATTACAGAGCTGGCCGGCGACTGCACAGACTTGCGCACGCTCAGGGAGCGTCTTGAGACGGGCGGTCGCTGGCTGGCGTCCAGCGAAGCCGAGCGAACAGAGTTCCAGGAAAAGTTTGGATGGGACGTCAAAGAACCGACTGCAGTGATCGATGTGCTTGCACAGTTGACGGAACCCGTGGAAGCCAGCGAACTAGCCGCGGTGGCGGAGATATCGCCGGATAAGGTTCATGCTAGTTTGCGTTGGGGAGAGCTCCTTGGGCTGACTCGCCGGGAGGGTGCTGGCTTCTGGACGGTGGATCGGGTTGCGGCGCGAATTCTGCTGGGTGCCGACCGCTGATGGATTGGTGGGCTCTTCCAGGGCCGGCGGCCTTCTTCGAAGGGGTCAGCGAGGCACTCCGTGTTGGCGATAACGTCGTAGTTGGAGCTCCGACGACGGCGGTGAATTCGATAGCGTCGATTCTGAAAGAACATCTGCCAGATGGCTTACAACCGACCCTCTCGCTCACACCAAGCGGGCAGCTGCCGATAGACGACATCTTTGCCGAACTGGAGATCGCATATGACAAGCCGCCCAGTCGGACTGCAGCGTCGTTGATAGCGGCGCTCCATGGCCACCGCATCGTGTTGGTGAGGAGTGTCGAGATGCCGAGTTGGCCAGCTTGGGCTCGCTTTCTGGACGACTATTCGAATGCTTGCAGATCGGTTGGAGTTTTTGATAGGACGCAATTTCTGGTCCTCGCCTCTGGCGTTTCGCGCAATCGCCTACCAAGTCGCGCGCCCGCTCTGCGTTCACTCATCTGGGACGGCCACATAGGCGAGGCGGATGTCTTCAGCTACGTGACTCAATCGCTTCGCTTAGCCTCCGGACGCCTCGACGCAAAGGGGAAATTGCTTGCACGCATCGTGATGCGGCTGGCGCTGTGGGATTTCGAACTCGCTGATCGTCTACTGAAGCTCGAGTGGCACGAGTTGTTCGACCCGGTTCGGGCGATTCTTGCAGTAGATGCCGGGGAGGAAACTGGGCGCCCCAGCGAGGCGTGCTGGGAAGCAGGCGGAATCGCCGACTTTGACGGGACCCGTTTTGAGCACGCCCTAGTCCTTCTGAAAAGCGGAAAGGCAGAGGCGGAGCTATCGCTGCGGCTGTGGGCGGCGCAGGCTGCCGAGCTGCTACCAGCCTTGGAGCTGAAACGGCGCCAGTTGGCGCAACGGATGAAAAGCACGCGCTTGTTGCCAGCCAACCTCGGCGACCTCGACGACCTGGAGTTCGGCGAACTCCTCACCCTCGCCAGGCAACACAGGCTGCCTGCCGAAATCGTGCGGCTAGCGGACAAGTACAGGCGTCTGCGGAACAGGTTGGCACATCTGGAACCGCTGACGCCGGACCAAGCGCTCGAGCTGTTGTAAGCGGCCACTTTTGGCCGAGCTGAGCCAGCGTTTGACTTGCATGACGCACTTGTCAAGTACGCCTGCTACGGGATTGCGCCTCAGCGCAAGTCAAAGGAGGCTATGGAGGAAGAGGACGAGTAGGCGTGGTCACTGCCCTCCCGTCGGCCGTTTGGTCTACTAGAACACCTCTAATCCTAGTGTCTGCTACCGCTGCCTTGTGACTGACGCCGATCGACAGAGGTGCAAGGCAGTGACCACCTGCGAGTGCCAATCGGCTGAACGGGCGCGGGCCGGAGGGGCCAGCGGCTACGCAAGACCAACCCTGAATATCCCTGCCCCGACAAGACGCTTCGAAACATTGCCATCCGCGTTAAGTGCTCGCATCGGCGTCGATCATCCGGACTTCGAAAATATGCCTGGCGCTGGGCGTCACGGTCGATCATCCCGTCACAGGAGGCTGACTTCGAAAGTTTGTTGTCAGCGTCCTGCGCGCCACCTGAGCAACCGTGCCCTGCTGGTGCTGGGCACGCTGCTGGTGCTGAACTTGCCGACCAAGGTGTTCGAGCTGGTGGCGCTGCTGCGCACGGGCACCGTGGACTTCATCGCCTTCGACTATCCGAAGGCCGCTGCGGCGTACTTCGACTTTATCGCGCACCGCAGCGGCGTCGACATGCTGTGGGACAACCTGCGGGCCTTCCCGGACAAGATCGACTACCAGCTCACCAGCGGCCGGCTGTGGATCACGTTCGGCTTCTTCCTGCTGGGCATGCGGGTCGGTCGCCTGGGCTGGTTCGACCGGGGCGAGGCGGCGCTGCCGTTCTTCAGGGCCACCTTCAGGCGCTCGTGGCAGGTGATGCTGGCCAGCCTGGCGCTGGGCCTGGTGGTGGGCGGCACGGCGCTGGCGTTGTCCGCCAAGCCGGAGGACAAGGGCTGGGCGTACTGGGCGGCCGAGTTCGCCATCGACGGCTACAACGCCGCCGCCGCGGCGTTCTACATCAGCGGAGTGGCGCTGCTGATGGCCAGGCCACGCTGGGCCCGGCGGCTGGCGCCGCTGGGCGACATCGGCAAGATGGCGCTGACGTCGTACCTGACGCAGACGCTGGCCGGCCTGCTGCTCTTCTACCCCGTCGGCCTGGCGCTCTTCACGCAGACCTCTCCGGCGGTGAACGTGCTGATCTGCGTGGTCCTCTTTGCCGGGCAGATGGCATTCAGCCGCTGGTGGCTGGCCCGCTTCAACTACGGGCCGGTCGAGTGGCTGTGGCGGTCGGCGACGTTCTTCCGTTGGCAACCACTGGTGAAGGGCGCCGGCGCGGCGCTGAGCCTGCAGCACTAGCAGCGCCCTTGCGTGGCGCCACCGTGACCTGCGACGCCGTCATGGGCACAACCTGCGCGCGCCGACGAGTGCCAGTGCGCCGAACGCGAACAGCACATAGGTGGCGGGCTCGGGCACGACGGAAACCTGGATACCGACCGATGCCCGGAGCATGTCCTTGTGTTCGACCATGCACGAGAGCGCGGCGCAGTGGTAGTCGGTCGAAGGCGTCAGGTAAGACCCCGAGAAAATACGCAGCAGCACTTGCGCCTTGTAGTTTGTGTCCGCCGGCAAGACATAGTTCGTTCCCGCCGGGGAATACAGGTCGGCGAAATCAAAGGTGAGGGTGTTGGTTTGCGTTGTCTGAAGGCCGCTGTACTGCGTGGCAAAGGGAAACAGCCATTTGCCTTCGTCGTCGTTCAGCAACCCTATCGAGACGGAGATGGCCGAATAGGAAAATCGGAGCTGCAAGTCGGGGTCGGCCAGTGCGCTGAACGTGACCGAAAATTTTCCCTGCGTCGGCAGTGCGCTTTTGAATCGAACGCGCGTCCAGAAATATTCGCCCTCCGGGGCGGTGCCCTCCCAATGAAAGGAAACATCGCGCCCGTTCATTTTGACGACCTCGCTGTCCACATCACTGGCCGCGGTGTTGAAATCGGTCACGTCGGTGGTGTAGTTCGTCGCGAAGCTGCGGGCTGAGGCCAGCAATGCCAAAACGGCGAACAGGTATCGAACACGGGTGAATCGCATAGCACGCTCCTGATAATCAAAGGGGCAACAAGATGGGTTTCGGGCGCCGATTCGAGGCGCAGCACGGTTCGGTAGAGTGCGGACGACCCGCCCGCCAATCACCAGGCGCACCGCGGCGCCTCAACAGCAAGACGTCGTCAGCGTGCCGCTTGCGACACGCCACTGCTCAGACCGCTCCACGGGCGGGAGATCACGTCGTCATCCCCTTCGCCAGCCCGACGCTCGAGCACGCCGCACATGAAGACCCTCGTCTACCAATCCTTCCGCACCGAGCGTGTACCGTCGTGGGTGAGCGCCTGCATGGCCACGGTCAAGGCGTGGGCGGCGGCGCAAGGTTTCGATTACCGCTTCTACGACGACGGCTTCCTGGCCCGGGCGCCGGACTGGTTTCGCCAGCGCTGCGGCGAGCAGTTGTGCCCGGTAACGGATCTGGCCCGGCTCGTCGTGGCGAAGGAACTGCGCGCCGAGGGCTGGCAGCGCACGATCTGGATGGACGCGGACATGCTCGTCTTCGACCCGGCCGCGCTGCAGATCACCGCGCAGAGCGGCTTCGCGCTGTGCCACGAGCTGTGGCTGTACACCGATGCCACCGGCGCGCGCCGCGCGAGTCACCGCGTGAACAACAGCATCGCGGTGTTCTGCGCGGACAGCCTGCACCTGGATTTCTTCATCGACGCCTGCGTGCGCATCGGCCGGCAGCGCGAGGTCATCGGCAAGCTGGACGTCGGCACGGACTTCCTGTCCGCGCTGCGGCAGATCCTGCCGTTCCCGCTGCTGGGCAACGTGGGCATGCTGAGCCCGACGCACATCACCGAGATCGCGGCGGGCAAGCCGGCGCGGGTGGCCGACTACATGCGCGCGCTGCCCGGCCCGCTGGCGTGCGCCAACCTGTGCGGATCGCTGCAGGGGCAGCGGATTCAGGGCGTGGCGGCGGACGAAGCCGCCTTCGAGCAGGCCGTGGCGCGGCTGTTGGCCAGCCGCGGTGGTGTGATCAACGGGCTGCGGCCCTGACCGGCAGGCCAGGCGCGGCGCGGGCCGAGGCCCGATTCCATGTCCGTTCCTGGCCAGCGCGACCGGCACGGCATTGCTGGAATGGCACCTCGACAACCCACCGAGGCACCCATGACAGCCACCAACGACACCGCGCCCCCGAAGCTCATCGTCCGCGGCATCCCGACCGAGCACGCGCAGGCCTTGCGGCGTGGCGGGCCGGATGCGCATGGCCAGCCGCCCATCGCAGCCGTGGCCCGTGGCGCAGGCAACCCATGCCGGCATTGCCTGCAGTTGATTGCCGACGGCGACACCAAGCTCGTGCTGGCCTACCGCCCCTTCGGCGTGCCCCAGCCCTATGCGGAGACCGGGCCCGTCTTCCTGCACCAGACCGCCTGCGCGCGCTACGACGCCGACGCGCTGCCCGCCTGGTTCGCGCACCTGACGCCGGCGCTGGTGCGCGGCTACGACGCGAACGACTGGATCGTCTACGAGACCGGCCGCGTCGTGGCGGGTACCGAGCTGGCCGAGGCCTGCCACGCCATCCTGGCGCGCGACGACGTGGCCTATGTGCACATCCGCTCGCGGTTCAACTGTTTCCAGTGCCGGGTGGAGCGGGGCTGAATGCGCCTGCGGCGCTGGGCCACACTGCGGCCCTCGCCCCAACCGACTGGAATACCGCCATGCCCAAGGCCTACTGGATCGCCCGCGTCGACGTCACCGACCCCACCCTCTACCAGCGCTATGTGGACGGCAATGCCGCCGTGTTCGCGAAGTACGGCGGGCGCTTCGTCGTGCGAGGCGGCCCGTTCGACAGCCTCGAAGGCACCAGCCGCAGCCGCAACGTGGTGCTGGAGTTCGAGAGCCGCGAGGCCGCGCTGCGCTGCTACCACTCGCCCGAGTACGCGCCGCAGATCGCCATCCGCCAGGCCTCGGCGGTGACGGACCTGATCCTCATCGAAGGCTACGACGGCCCGCAGCCCGGCTCGCAGTGACACCCGGTGCCCGCGCTTGCGCGGGTGGCTGTCGAGATCTGGCGATGGTCAGGTAAACGCTCGGGGGCGCCCCCCCCCCCGCGACGGCCCGGGGCCGGCGCGCCGGGCTCGGCTGGACGACGGGTCACAGGAACCCGGAGGATGCCCCGCCGACGCGGCCCCCCCCGGAAGCGCGGGGGTGTTCACCATCCTGGGGCGTCAGGCGCCTCCCTAGAATTTTTTACATCCCGGGCCCGCTTCGATGCGGGCTTTCTTTTTCTGTCCAACCAGCGCCCGCCGGGAGCGCCAGGGAGATTGCAATGAACCAGAAGATTCTCTCGGCCATGGCCGCGGCGCTGCTGAGCGCCGGCGCGGCACAGGCCGCCATCGTCAACCTCACCTACACGGGCGAAAGCCGGTGGGAAACCGGCGTGGCGGTCACGGGCTCCGGCCAGTTCGTCACCAAGACGGGCGTGGATACGGGCGACATCGGCCGGGACGACCTCGCCAGCTTCAACTTCACGTTTTCGTACAGCTTCAAAGGCAAGGTCGACACCTTCAGCTTCGGCCTCGCTGACCTGACCTGCGCGCCGACGCCGTTCGGCACCTGCGGCTTCTCGGCGACGCTGACCGACACCGGCGTGGACGCGTTGGCGCTGCAGACGGACTACGCGGACGCGGTGAACACGCCGTGGGGCCAGAACCTGCACGTGCGCTCGCTGGACGAGGTCTACACCACCGCCATCGACTTGCCGGCGATGAGCGCGGGCGTCATGTCGGCCCAACTGGTACAGGGCCCCACGCCAACGCTGCCAGAGCCCGCCTCGCTGGCGCTGGCGAGCCTGGCGCTGGGTGCCGTGGCCTTCGCGTCGCGCCGCCGCGCCCGCTGATCCTCGGGAGGGCGCTGGGCGCCCTGCTGCGGGTTTTCACGGGGAAGACATGAGCGGCAGCCACGATGCCGCCTTTTTTGACGCTGCAGTACCCAGTCATGTCTTCCCGCTCCAAGCACCCGCACGCCGAATCCTCCCCCCTCTCCTCCACCGGCCCGATGGCGCCGGGCGCCACGCGCCGCGGCCTGCTGTGCGGCGGCATGGCAGCGCTGCTGCCCACGGGCTTGCTGGCCGCCTGCGGCGGCGGTGACGACGGCACGCCGGCCCCGGCGCCGGCGCCCGCCAACCCGGCCATGGCCTCGCGCTTCGCGATCGCCGTGCTGCCGGACACGCAGTTCTATTCCCGCTATGCCACGCAGGCGGAGAACAGCCAGTTCAGCCGCAACTTCGGCAGCGAACCGTTCATGGCCCAGACCTTCTGGGCCGCAGACAACGCCAAGGCACTGAACATCCCGTTCCTGATCCACCTGGGTGACGTGGTGGACCAGGTCGGCAAGCCCGACCAGTGGAAGGTGGCCGACCAGGCCATGCGCGTGCTGGAGACCGGCAAGCTGCCGTACTCGGTGCTGGCCGGCAACCATGACGTGCTCAACGACCAGGACTATGTCGACGCCGGCTCGCAGGCCAGCGGCACCGACGCCCAGCGCACGCTGGCCAACGAGCCCTACCTGCAGTGGTTCCCCACGTCACGCGCGCAGCGCCAGGCGACGTTCGGCGGGCGCGACCCGAGCGGCTTTCACGAATGGCACGTGTTCACCGCCGAGGGGCAGAAGTTCATGGTGCTGTCGCTGTCGTGGCGCATCTCGGACGCCGGCATCGCATGGGCGCGCAACGTCATCGCCACGAACCCGACGCTGCCAGTCATCCTCGTGAACCACCAGCTGCTCAACATCGACAAGGACGCCAAGAGCCCGCTGGAGACACCCTACGGCCTGATGCTGTGGGAGAAGCTGATCCGCGACAACGACCAGATCTTCATGACGCTAAACGGCCACCACCACGGGGCCGCCCACCTGACCAAGACCAACAACTTCGGCAATGCAGTCGAGCAGATGGTGGTGGACTACCAGATGGCCTATGAGGGCGGCAACGGCCTGATGCGGCTGTACGAGTTCGACCTGAGCAACGGCAGCATCGACGTGCTGTCGTTCTCGCCCTGGGTCGTGAACAAGCCGCGCGCGACGCTAACGCAGTTCGACCAGGCGGTGCTGACATCGGCCAACGAGCGCTTCAGCATCAAGATCGACTTCGCCAAGCGCTTCGCCCGCTTCAACACGGACTTCAAGGCCGGCGCGACGCGCCGCACGTCCATCGTCGAGGAGGCCCGCACCGCGCTGCTGGCCGGCTACACGGAGCCGCAGGTCGCCACACCGCGCGAGCCCGCCGGCCCGGACGACTACCCCAAGGTGGCCAGCACCGTGGCGCACTGGCGCTTCGTCGGCGGCACGGCGGGCCAGGCCATCCCGTCGGGCCAGGTCATCGCCGACGAGGCGGGCCAGAACCCGCTGCGCCGTGCGGCGCTGAACAGCGAGCCGGGCGTGACGAGTGCGCAGTTGGGTGACCTGCTGTGGAGCACCGACCGCCACCGCCTCTCGGCCGCGCCGGGCTCGGCCCAGTTCGCCAACACCGACAAGAACGCAGGCCGCATCAGCTACTTCCTGACCGACGCGACGGCGCCGATCAACGGCATGGACTTCGCCGCCACCGGCTACACAGTGGAGGCCTTCGTGAAGATCGACAAGGGCTGGACCAAGTCGGTCCACGCCTGGATGAACATCATGACCCGCGACGGCAAGCGCGGCACCGTGCCCGGCTTCACGCCGCCGGACAACGACGCCGAATCCACGCCGCTGCTGTTCGCGGTGTCCAGCCTGCGCGAGATCCAATGGGAGGTGGTGCCTGCGCATGCCGGCGACCGTGCGGCGCAGGCGAGCTGGTCCGGCGAGATCATGGCGGACACTTGGATCCACATCGCCGTGGTGGCCGATCCGGTCGCCAAGCAGAGCACGATGTACATCGAAGGCGCCCCGGTGCTGCGCAACTCGGGCGACGGCTCGGGCATGGCGCCGGTCAGCGCGGCGATGCCATGGATCGTCGGCGCCGGCGCCTGGGACGGCGAGCGCACGGACGGCTGGATCGGCAACATCGGCGAGATCCGCATCGCCGCCACACCGCTGCCACCTGCACAGTGGTTGACCGCGCGCAAGGCCTGACGACCAAGCGGGGCGGCGGACCCTGGCATGCTTCACCCTGACGCATGCCAACCCCGACCGCCATGACTCCGCCCACCCCCGACCGCCCACAGACGCTGGGCGAGGAAATCGCCAACGCCGTGAGCCACGGCCTTGGCGCGCTGCTGGCCATCGCGGCGCTGCCCATCCTCGTCATGCGCGCGGCGGGCCAGGGCAGCACGGCGGACGTCGTGGCCGCGGCCGTCTTCGCCGCCACGGGCATCCTGCTGTACGGCATCTCGGCGCTATACCACGCGCTGCCGGCGCACTGGGCTAACGGCCGCTTGAAGGCCTGGCTGATGCGGCTGGACCACGCGGCCATCTACGTCTTCATCGCCGGCAGCTACACGCCGTTCACGCTGGGCGTGCTGCACACCGGCCCCGGCACGACGCTGCTGGTAGCCGTGTGGGCGGCAGCCGCGTTCGGCGTGGCCATCAAGCTGCTGAACCGGCTGCGCCACCCCATCGTCTCGACGCTGCTGTACCTGGCCATGGGCTGGGTCGTCGTGTTCGCCATCGGCCCGCTGGTGGAGCACATGCCGGCCGCGGGCCTGGCGCTGCTGGTGGCCGGCGGGCTGAGCTACACGCTGGGTGCGGCCGTCTTCTTGCTCGACAACCGGCTGCGCTATGCGCACTTCGTTTGGCATTTGTTCGTGCTGGGCGGTAGCGTCTGCCACTTCTTCGCCGCGCTGTTCTACGCCTACGCCTGATGCCGATGAAAGCCCTGCTGCTCGCCTGCGTCGCGCTGCTGTCCACGCTGGTTGCCGCCGAACCCGCACCCCTGCCCACCGTGGAGCGCGTGGACCTGGCGCGCTATGCCGGCGCCTGGTACGAGATCGCACTGCTGCCCAACCGCTTCCAGAAGCAGTGCGTGGCCGACACGCAGGCGCGCTACCGGCTCGACGGCGAGCGCGTGGAAGTGCTCAACCGCTGCCGCACGGCCGATGGCCGCGTGGACGACATCAAGGGCTACGCCAAGGTCGTACCCGGCAGCGGCAACGCCAAGCTGAAGGTGACGTTCTTCTGGCCGTTCTCTGGCGACTACTGGGTGCTGGCGCTGGACGGCGACTACCGCCATGTGCTCGTCGGTGCGCCCAGCCGCAAGTACGCCTGGGTGCTGTCGCGCACGCCGCAGCTCGACGAGGCCACGCTGCAGGCGCTGCTGGACCGTGCCGCCGCGCAGGGCTTCGACAAGGCCGCGTTCCGGCGCACGCCGCAGACGCAGCCGCTGGAGTAACCGCCCGCCGATGAGCCCGCGCCCCGCCGACGGCGCCCCGGTGATCTGCCCGCTGTGCGAGCGGCCCATCCCGCCCGCGCAGCGCGACGCCCACCACCTCGTGCCCAAGAGCCGTGGCGGGCGGCACACGGAGTTCCTGCACCGCGTCTGCCACCGACAGATCCATGCGCTGCTGACCGAGACCGAGCTGGCGCGCCAGTACGCGACCGTGGACGCGCTGCTGGCGCACCCGCAGATCCGCGCCTTCGTCGACTGGGTGCGCACGAAGCCGGACGACTTCTTCGTCGCCACGCGCAAGAGCACGCGGCTGCGGCGGCGCTGAGGCCGGCCCGCGCCGGCCGCGCAGGCTCAGAACGACGTCCAATCGTCGTCGTGCGCGACCTTGGCCGGTGCTGCCGGTGCTGCTTGTGACTTGGGGGCCGGCGCGACCACCGGCACGGCGGCGGGCCGTCGTGGCGAGGAAGGCCGCGGCGCCGCCCGGGTGACCGGTGCCGTGGAACGGACGGGCGCCGGGACGCTTGGCCGAGGCACCGCCGCACGCGCCTGGCCGGCGAGCTTGAACACCGCTACCACCTCCACCAGCTGCTTGGCCTGCGCCTTCAGACTCTCGGCCGCGGCGGCACTCTGCTCCACGAGCGCGGCGTTCTGCTGTGTCACCTGGTCCATCTGGCTGATGGCATCACCCACCTGGGAGATGCCGGAGCTCTGCTCGACGGAGGCAGACGTGATCTCGCCCACGATGTCGCTGACGCGCTGGATGGCCTCGACGATCTCGCCCATCGTCTTGCCAGCTTCGTCGACGAGCCCGGCGCCCTGTTCCACCTGATCCACGCTGTGGCCGATGAGGGACTTGATCTCCTTGGCGGCCTCGGCGCTGCGCTGCGCCAGCGTGCGCACCTCACCGGCCACGACGGCGAAGCCCCGGCCCTGCTCGCCAGCTCGCGCCGCCTCCACAGCCGCGTTCAGCGCGAGGATGTTGGTCTGGAACGCGATGCCGTCGATGACGCCGATGATGTCGCCGATCTTGCGGCTACTGGCGCTGATGCCCTGCATCGTCTCGACGACGCGGCCCACAACCTCGCCACCGCGGGCCGCGATGCTGGAAGCGCCCACCGCGAGCTGGCTGGCCTGCTTGGCACTGTCGGCGTTGTTGCGCACGGTGGCATTGAGCTCCTCCATCGTCGCGGCGGTCTGCTCCAGCGCACTGGCCTGCTCCTCGGTGCGCTGGCTCAGGTCGTGGTTGCCCTGGGCGATCTCAGCGCTGGCCGTCGCCACGCTCTCGGCGTTGGAGCGCACGCGCGCGACCACGTCGGACAGCGCCTGCTGCGCCCGGTCCAGCGACTTCAGCACGCGCGCGGCCTCGTCGTCGCCGTCGGCGTGGATGACGTGGGTGAAATCACCCTCGGCCACGCGGTCGGCCGAGTCGACGGCGCGGGCCAGCGGGCCGGCGATGGAGCGCACGAGCCAGAAGCCCGCGACGCCGGCGATGAGCAGGCCCGCGAGCGCACCGGCCAGCATCGCGTTGCGGGCGCTGACATAGGCCTTGGCCGCGTTGTCGCTCTCGGCCATGCCGCCGTCGTGGTTGAGCTTGATCAGCTCGTCCAGCAGCTCCGAGCCGCGGTCGAAGACGGGGGCGCCCTCCTTGTCGAGCAGCGTGCGGGCGCGCTCGGCATCGTTGCCGCGGGAGGCCGCGAGGACCTGCCGGTGGATGTCGAGATAGCGCTTCCACTCGGCCGCGAAGCGCTCGTAGAGCTGGCGCTCGCGGTCGCTGCTGATCAGCGCGACATAGGCGTCGCGCGTCTTGTCAAAGTCCGCCGCCACCGTCGAGAGCTGTTTCTCGAACCGCGCCTTGTCGGCTTCGGCCGGGCTCAGCACGTGGCTCAGCTCGGCCACGCGGAAATCCGACGTGGCAGTGTTCATCGTGTTGATGAGCTCCACGCTGGGCAGCCAGTTGACGGTGATCTCCTGCGTCGAGGCGCGCATCGTGCCCATCTGCCACAGCGCCAGGCCGACCAGGCCCAGGATGACCGCCGCCAGCAGCGACAACGTCGCGATGAGCCGGGTCGTGATGTTGAGGCTCTTGAACATGTCGGTCCCATCCCTGGGCGCGCGCCGGCCGCTCGCACATCGCCCGGGCGCGCTGAGGCGGGCCGGTGTGCCGTGAATTTCGACCGCATTGTCGGCATCCAAGGCGACGCCGTGACGGCGGGAAAGCCCCGAGCCGACCCTGCGCCGACCGGGGCACTTGACACGCGTGTTAGCCTGTCGGGCATAGATTCGCGCAAGACCGTTTCCTCAAGGTCTTATCTGCAGCCCCGCTGGCCACCCCCTGGCCCTTCTTGCGAGCGGCTCGCTTCAGCAACTCCCGGTGAGTGTTCTTGAGTGTTTCTGTCTCCGCACGGCATGTCGCTGGCGGAGTGTTTCCATCATTTCCATTCTTCAAAGGAACACCCATGAGCATCGAAACCGGCACCGTGAAGTGGTTTGACGACGGCAAGGGCTTCGGCTTCATCACGCCGGACCAGGGCGGCAAGGACCTCTTCGCCCACCACAGCGAAATCAAGAACAGCGGCGGCTTCCGCTCGCTGGCCGAAGGCGCCAAGGTGGAATTCGAAACCAAGCAGGGCCCCAAGGGTCTGCAGGCCTCGAACATCCGCTCGCTTTGACGGCGGGCGCCGCCCGTCCTTCACGGTCGGGTGGCCCGGTCGGCCGGCCCCGGCGGTCTTGTACTGCCGCTGGCCGCCACCACAACAAGAACTACATGCATCAGATCAAGAACAACAACACGAACTTCGAAGTGGGGCGCTACCGCATCTCGCCCATGACCCAGGCCCGCGACGACGGTGGGTTCGACGCTATGGTGTCGATCCGCTCCGGCCGGGGCATGGCCAGCGTGGACCGCGTCATGCACTTCACGCCCAGCTTCGACAGCCGCCGGGCGGCCCTGCGCTACGCAAGGGCTGAAGGCCTGGCCTGGGCGCACGGGCAATAGCCCGCGCCAACCCCTCGCCGCGGCCCGCGAAGGCCGCCGGCACGGCGCCTCGCGCCATTTCATTCACCTCTCAACATGGAGCCCCATTCATGGCCAAGGAAGAACTCATCGAAATGCAAGGTGTCGTTCATGAGGTGCTGCCCGACTCGCGCTTCCGGGTGACGCTGAGCAACGGCCACCAGGTCATTGCCTACACCGGCGGCAAGATGCGCAAGCACCACATCCGCATCCTCGCTGGCGACAACGTGTCGCTGGAGATGTCGCCCTACGACATGAGCAAGGGCCGCATCACCTTCCGTCACCTCGAGCGCCGCCCGGGACCGCCGGCCGGCGGCGGCAGCCACCAGCGCCGCTGACGCGCGGGGCAGCGGCCTGGGGAGCCGGCGGCAGCCCGTGATGGCAACATCGCGCACCGCCGCTTACAGCATCCAGCGCCCATGCCCGTTTCTCCCCTGCCCTGGTTGCGCCGCCATGCGTGGCGCCTCTCGCCGCTGGGGCTGCTGGACGCCTGGGCAGACAGGCGCTTCGACGCCCGCCACGGCACCGAGACGAGCACCGACGCGCAGTTGCGGGACTTGTCCATCGACAGCCCCAACCGCCGCCAGGCCCACCGCTACACGCCTACACCCCCGAGCGCGCTGCGCCGGGTGCTGGAGCGCCTGCCCATCGACCGGACGGGCTACAGCTTCGTCGACATCGGCTCTGGCAAGGGCCGCACGCTGCTCGTGGCGGCCGGCCTGGGCTTCCAGCGCGCCGTCGGCGTCGAGTTCGCCCGGGAACTGCATCGCGTGGCCGAAGCCAACATCGCGCAGTTCCTGAACCGTGCCGGCGGCCCGGCGCCGGGCTGCGCCATCGAGTCGGTGCTGGCCGACGCCACGCAATACCCGCTGCCTGCCGGCGACCTCGTGCTGTACTTCTTCCGGCCCTTCCACGGCGGCGTGCTGCGCGACGTGCTTGCGAACGCGTTGCGCCATGCCCGCCACCGGCGCGGGCGGGTGTGGGTGGTCTTCCTGTACTTGGAGGACCAGCGCGCCGTGTTCGACGAGCTGGGTGGCTTCTCGCATCGCTTCAGCTGGCGACGCTTCGACGTGTTCGAGGCGCTGGCCGCCTGAACCCGGGACCCCATCCACGGGGGGCCTGCCGCTTGAGCCGGCCCACCCCATCGCTTACCCTCGCGACCCCACTTTCCGCGGCGGGCATCCCGCCTCCGCAACGGCGCATAGGCACTGCATGGCTTGGAAGAAGTTGGGCCTGACGCTGCTGGCGCTGGCCGCGCTGGGCGGCGCTCTCGCCTTCTTTGCACCGACCAAGGTGCTGAACTTCCTGGCGTCCAGCCACACCCACACACGATATGTCGGCGCGTCCTACGGCGCCGGCCCGCGCCAGGATCTGGACGTCTACCGCCCCTCTCGCACGGCCCCGCGCGGCGGCTGGCCCGTCGTCGTGTTCTTCTACGGCGGCTCCTGGCGCACCGGTGATCGTGGCGACTTTGCCTTCGTCGGCGAGGCGCTGGCCTCGCGCGGCATGCTGACGCTGGTCGTGGACTACCGGCTCTACCCTGAAGTGGGCTACCCGGGGTTCCTCCAGGATGGCGCGACCGCCGTGGCCTGGGCGCTGAAGAACGCTGAGCGACTGGGCGGCGACCCGCGGCGCGTCTTCGTCATGGGCCACAGTGCCGGCGCCTACAACGCCGCCATGCTGGCGCTGGACCCGCGCTGGCTGAAGGCCGCAGGCCGCTCGCCGCGCGAGCTGGCCGGCTTCATCGGCCTGGCGGGGCCCTACGACTTCCTGCCCATCGAGAATCCGGACGTGAAGCCGGTGTTCAACCACCCGGACTACCCGCCGGGCACGCAGCCCATCGACTACGGCGGCCGTGGCGCGCCGCGGACCTTTCTGGGCGCAGCGCGCCAGGACAAGCTCGTGGACCCGCAGCGCAACACGCAGGCGCTGGCGGCCAAGCTGCAGGCCGCGGGCGTGCCGGTCACCGTGAAGCTGTACGACCGCGTCAGCCACATGACGCTGATCGGCACGCTGGGCACGCCGCTGCGCTGGCTGGCGCCGGTCCTGGACGATGTGACGGTCTTCGTCAACGGCGGCTGACGGCCACCGCGTCGCGCACCGCCTGCAGCGCCTGGGCGTCCGCCCAGCCGTCAGCGGCATCGCCGATGACGATCTCGACCATCGCGCCGCCGTCAAGCACCGTTGAAGCCACGGCCCGCGCGCCGAGCCAGAAGCCCTGATCCCGCGCCACCGCCAGCAGCCCCTCACGTAACGCGGCAGGCCCGGCCGGTAGGTGCAGCTGGAAGGCGTTGACCTGCGGCGGCTCGGGAGCGACGCGCCAGCCCGGCTCGCCGACCAGCAAGGCGGCGAGCTGCCGGGCGCGCTCCCGGTAATCCGCCATGCGCGGCAGCTGCCGGCGCAGGCCGTCGCGGGCCGCCAGCACGACCGGGTACTGCGTGTAGACGTTGCCGGCCAGCCGCGTCTGCCACGGTGCCGTGGCGGCGATGAAGGACTCGCTGCCCGCCAGCACGCAGCCGGCCAGGCCGCCCAGCCCCTTGTAGAACGACACATAGACCGAATCGGCCAGCGCGGCGATATCAGCCAGCGGCCGGCCGTAATGCGCCGCGGCCTCCCACAGCCTCGCGCCGTCGACATGCAGCGGCACGCCCGCCTCGCGGCACCAGCGGCTGATGCCAGCCAGCTCCTCCCAGGCCGGCAGCCGGTAGCCGCCGCGGCGCAGCGGCAGTTCCACGACGACTACGGCCGGCCGCTCGGGCAGCGCCGCCAGCGCCTCGACGCCGAACGGCCGGTCCGGCTCGCCGATGCGCAGGCCACGCAGGCCCATCAGCGCCTCGAACGCCTCGGCCTCGTCGATCGCGATGTGGCTCTGCGGGTGCAGTGCCACCGGGCCATCGCCCGCGCCGCCGTGCACGCGCAAGGCGGCCAGCTGCGCCGCGACGCCCTTGTGGAAGAAGCGCGCCGCGGGCTTGCCCAGCAACGCGGCCACGTCGGCCTCCAGGGCCTGCAGCGCCTCGCCCTCGCCGTAGACATCCAGCGCTAGCGCGGCCTCGGGCAGCTCGGCCAGCGCCATCAGCGATTCGCGCATGCTGCGCTGCGGCCGGTGGCCGTTGAGCCAGCGGGTGCAGCGGTTGCGCAGCGCGATGTCGGCGTGGGCGGGTCGGGTGGCGGGCATGGCTCAGTGCTCGTCGCACAGGTGGATTTCGGTGGTGACATGCACGATCTCCTCGTGCACCGCCAGCCACTCCCGCACCTGGCGCGGCGTCAACTGCGCATCGTGCGTGACGAGGCTCAACGCACACGAGTAGCTGGCCCGGCCGACACGCCAGACGTGCAGGTCGGCGATCAGCGTCTGGCTGGCCGCGCCGCGCTCGGCAATCACCTCCCGCACCTCGTCGACGACCGGATGGTCCATCTCGCGGTCCAGCAGCACCTTGCTCGTTTCGGCAATCAGCCCCTTGGCCCAGACGGCAACGATGACCGCGCCGACGATGCCCATGACCGGGTCCAGCCATGCCCAGCCCAGCCACCAACCGCCGGCCAGCGCCGCGATAGCGGCCACCGATGTCGCGGCATCGGCCAGCACATGCACGTAGGCGGACTTCAGGTTCAGGTCGTGGTGGTGATCGTGGTGGTGTTCGTGGGAAGCATGGGCATGGTCGTCGTGACCCTGGTGGCCGTGCCCGTGGCCATGTTCGTGCCCGTGGTGGTGCGCGTTGCCCAGGATCAGCGCGCAACCAAGGTTCACGAGCAGGCCCAGCACGGCGATGGCCATCGCCTCCGGGTAGTGGATGGGCTCGGGCCGGAACAACCGCTCGATGGAGCCATACAGCATCAGCGCGACGACCACCAGCAGGAACACCGCACTCGCGAAGCCGCCGAGGATCTCGATCTTCCACGTGCCGAAGGCGTAGCGCGGGTCGCCCGCATGGCGGCGCGCGGTGGCGTATGCGAAGGCCGAGAGTCCGATGGCCACCGCGTGGCTGCTCATATGGAAACCATCGGCCAGCAGCGCCATCGAGTTGAAGAACCAGCCGGCTGCAATCTCGACGAGCATCGTCGCAGCGGTGATCCACATGACGAGCCGCGTGCCGCGCTCGGCGGCTTCGTTGCCGGTGTCGAAGACGTGGTCGTGCCGCCAGGCGGCGAGGTCGTGGGCATCCATGCGGGCATTCTGCGCCGCCCGGGTGACACCACCGCGCTGAGCGCTGCGAACGTCAGCGGCGCGGGCGGCGGCGCACGCTCACGGCCCCCAGCGTGACGGCACCTGCCAGCCACAACACGCCGCTGCCCGGCTCCGGCACCGGGGCCGGCGGCACGGACGCCAGCCCCGCCGCCGTGTAGCCCGCCACCGACACGTAGCCGTGGCCGGTGGCATCGACCTCGACATGGAAGAATGACATCAGCGATTCCTGCAACGCCGCGCTGTCGCGGGTGACCTGATCGACCCGCACATTGTTGAAATATTCGATGCCGTATCGGCACCGCCCGCCGCGGCCGACGCCTCACCGGGCAGCGTGAATGCGACCGATGCTGGGCCGCTGAGCTGTAGTGAGCTCCAGTCGATGCTGGCGCTGGCCGCGGCGACCTGGGCCTGCGCCGGCAGCGTGGCCGCCAGCCCCAGCAACAACAACGATGGGAGGGCGCGACGCGGCACTCGACGCGCCGGGATAGAGAAACGCTTCATAACGAAGTCTTTCGATCAGAGGGAATCAAAGTGGTTGCCTGATCCATGGCTGAAGCATGGGTGAAGGATCGCAGTCGTCCGAATGGGTTTCGAGCGAAGCGCCCATGGCCGTTGACACGCGCCGGCGCCGCTCGGCATCGCTCAAGCCTCGCGCCGCGATCGATCGCACCGGCCGATCGCCCCCAACCGCTCGGTTCGCAGCTTCTTCGGCCCTGTCCAGCGCTTCCATCGGCCATTTGGCCGATCTCCCCGCGAATGCGGGAGGGCGCCACGGCGCCCCTGCCCCGACGGACGCCTGCGGGCAGGTCACTAAAATCTCGCCCTTTTTCTCCGCGCGCCCGACCGGGCATTCCATCCCCCCAATGTCCGCCGTCCCGCATCCGCCGCCGGCCCCCGCGCCCGAGCCGCTTTCGCGCCTGCTGCTGCAGTGGGGCGTGGCCCCGGTGCGCGCCGCGCCGGTGGCCGAGCGGCTGGGTACCGGCCTCGGCTGGGCAGACGCCATCGGCCTTTCGCAGGTGCTGGCCGCACCGCCGGCCGCCGGCGCCCATGCCGCGGCCCGCCTCGAGGTGCGCGACTGGGCCGCCGCCGCGCTGGACCGCGTGCAGTCCGACCTGCTGAACGCTTTCGACGACGCATTGCTGGCCCGCGACGCTGCCGAGACCGCGCTCGACGGCGTGCCGCTGGCCGACCTGCTGGCGCCGTTCCGCCTGCACCACACGCAGCAGCAGCGCCACTCGGCGGCGCGCATCGCCAGTCTGCGCGAACGGCTGCGGCCGCGGCTGGCCGAGGTGTCGGGCGCGTTGGCGCGGCTTGCGCAGCTGGACGCGCTGCTCGAGCGCGCCATGTTGGCCACCGAGCGCGAGCGCCTGACCGGCCTCGCCACGCTGCTGGCGCGCCGTGCCGAAAGCCACCATGCCGCTGACCCGCGACGCTGGCGCGCCCGCCTGTGGGCCGATCTGCAGCGCCTGCTGCGCGCCGAGCTGGACCTGCGCCTTCAACCCGTGCTGGGCCTCATCGAGGCGCTGGACGCCTCCGAGCCCCCGCACCCCGACGCTGACCGATGAACCGCATCCTGAACGCCCTTTACCCCCTCGCCCTCGCGGCCGGCCTCGCGGGCATTGCCGGCGCGGCCTTCGCTGCCTCGCGCCACCATCCCGTCGCGCTGGCGATGACGCTGCTGATCGCGGCGTTCTTCGCGCTCGGCGCGATGGAGCTGCGCATGTTCCGCCGTGCTGGGCGCGCGCTGGACGACGCGCTCGCCGCCGAGCCGGGCGACGGCTGGGTCGGCGCGCTGCCCGAAGCGCTGCGCCCGGCCGTGCAGCAGCGGCTGGACGGCGGACGCGTCGCGCTGCCGGGCCTGTCGCTCGCGCCGGCGCTGGCCGGCCTGCTGGTGTTGCTGGGCATGCTGGGCACCTTCATCGGCCTCGTCATCACGCTGAGCAGCACGGCCAGTGCGCTCGGCCAAACCGCCGACCTCGCCGCGTTGCGCACCGCGCTGGGCGCGCCGGTGCAGGGCCTGGGCCTGGCCTTCAGTGCCAGCGTGGCGGGCGTGACCGGCTCGGCCATGCTGGGTCTGATGGTGGCGCTGGCGCGGCGCGAGCGCGCCGCCGTATCGGCACGGCTGGATGCCGCACTCACCGGCCGCCTGAAACCGCTGACGGCCGCGCACCGCCGGGCCGTCGAGCAGCAGGCCGCCGACGCCGCCGCGGCAGAGGTCGCCCGGCAGCGCCAGCTCGAGCTGGTGGCCCAGTTGCAGCAGTTCGCGCAGGCGATGGCCGAGCAGCTCGCCACCCAGCACCGCGAGCTGGAAGCCGCCCGCCGCGCCGGGCAAGACCGCTTCCACGACGATGCCCGCGAGGCCTACACGGCGCTAGCGGCCAGCGTGGACGCGACGCTGCGCACGAGCCTGGCCGAGAGTGCCCGCCTGGCCGGCGCGGCCATCCAGCCCGCCGCCGAAGCGGCGATGGCCGGCATCGCTCGCGAGGCTGCAGCGCTGCACGAGCGCGTGGGCACGCAGGTCGCCACGCAACTGGATGCGCTGGCCAACCGCTTCGAGGCGGGCGCTGCGCGCATCGCTGAGCAGGGCGAGACCGCCGCCCGCACCCAGGCCGAGGCGCTCGCCGCCCAGCGCGAGGCGGCTCTCCAGCAGCTCGCCGACACCAGCGCCGCCACGCAGCAGGCGGTGCAACGGTTGGCCGAGTGCGGTGATGCGCAGGCCCAGGCGCTGCTCGCCGCGCTGGCCAGCAGCGCCGAGCACCATGCCGCGCAGACGCAGGGACTGATCGACCGCTTCACCGACAGCCAGGCCCGCCAGCAGGCCGCGCAGGCCGAGCACGACGCCCGGCGCGCCGCCGAGCTGCAGGCCGAGCGCGAGGCGCTGGCCGCCGAACGCACGGCCAACGAGCGGCTGCTGGCCGCGCAGCGCGACGCCGCGCAGCAACTGCTGGCCGACAGCGGCGCGCGTGCGCAGCAGGCGCTGGCCGAGCTGGCCGGCGGCTTCACTGCACAGACCGAAGGCCTGCTCGGCCGCATCGCCGAGACGCAGACCCGCCATGCCGAACTGCAGGCCGAGCTGCACACGCAGCGTCGCGCCGAGCTGCAGGACGAGCACAAGGCGCTGGTGCAGCAGCGCGATGCCAACGAGCGTCTGCTGACCGCCCAGCGCGAGGCCGCGCAGCAACTGCTGGCCACCAGCGGCCAGCGTGCGCAGGAGGCGCTGGCCGAGCTGACCGCCCGCTTCGCTGCTCAGACGCAGGACGCCATCGCCGCAATCGCCGCGGCGCACGACCGGCTGCAGTCCGCTCATGCGCAACACGACGCCGAGCGGCTGGCAGCCTGGCGCGCAGAACTGCTGGCGGCGGGCGCCGCGCAACTGGCCCAGCAGCAGCAGCTGACCGACGGGCTGCTGCAGACGACGCAGGCGCTCGTCGCCCAGACAGAGGCGCAAGCCCGCACGACGCTGACCGAAGCCGGCGCGCTGCTGAAAGCGGCCGGCGAGGCGCCGCGCGCCGCCGTCGAAGTGGTGGCCGCACTGCGCGAACAGCTGGCGCAAAGCCAGGCCCAGGACCGCGCCGCGCTGGCCGAGCGCGCCGAGTTGATGCAGACCGTCTCCACGCTGCTGGCCTCGCTGCAGCAGGCGGCCGGCGAGCAGCGCACGGCGCTGGATGCGCTGCTCAGCGGCGCGGGTTCGCAGGTGCAGGCGCTGCTCGACGGCACCGCACGGCAGGTTGCAGGGCTGCTGGAGGGCACGACGGCGCAGGTCCACTCGCTGGGCTCAACGGCCGCCACGCAGGTGGACACGCTGGTGGCCCGCTCGGCGGCGCAGCTGGGCGCGCTGGGCGAGCGCATCGCGACGCAGGCCGACGCCACCGGCCAAACGCTGGCCGAGGCGGCCACGCAGCTCGCCGCCAGCGCCGCCGAAATGGGCAGCCTTGGCGAGGGTTTCGGCGCGGCGGTGGAGCAGTTCCAGGTCGCCAACGGCCAGCTGGTGCAGCACCTGGCGGCGCTGGAAGAACGCCTGGCCGCGACGCTGACGCGCAGCGACGAGCAGCTGGGCTACTACGTCGCGCAGGCGCGCGAGGTCATCGACCTGTGTCTGGGCTCGCAGAAGCAGGTGCTGGACGCGCTGCAGGGCGCCGCCGCCCATGGATGAGCCGCTGGACAGCGAAGCAGAAGGCGTCGGCGCGCCCGCGTGGGCGGCGTTCGGCGACCTGATGGCCGGAGTGCTGGGTGCCTTCGTGCTGGTGCTGGCCGCGGCCCTCGTCGGACAGCTGGACCTGGCGACGAAGCTGAAGGCCGAGGTCGAGCAGCGCCAGGCCGAGCAGGCCCGCCGCGAGGCGCTGGAGCGCGCGCTGGCCGGGCCGCTGGCGGACGGACGCATCACGCTGATCGAGGGCCGCATCGGCATCAGCGGCGCCGTTCTGTTCGCCATCGGGTCGGACCAGTTGCACGCCGACGGCCGCGCGCTGATCAAGAGCCTGGCCGTGCCGCTGCGCACCTACCTCGCGCAGCGCGACGAGATCCTGATGGTCAGCGGCTTCACCGACGACCGCGGCCTGACCACGGCGAAGTTCGCCGACAACTGGGAGCTGTCGGCCCACCGCGCGCTGACCGTCGCGCGCGCGCTGATGGCTGAGGGCCTGCCGCCGGATGCGGTGTTTGCCGCCGCCTTCGGTCCGCAGCAGCCGGTGGCCTCCAACGACGACGCGGCCGGCCGCGCGCTGAACCGACGCGTGGAGATCGCCCCCACCCCGCGGCCGCGGCGCGCTGCCGCCTCGGCCCCGTGACAATGGACGCGCTGGACGACCCGCTGGCCTGGGCCACCGCGCAGGCCGGCGCCGACCCGGTGCGCCAGCGCGTGCTGCAGGCGCTGGCCCGACGCGCCATGGCCCAACCGCCCGGCGCCTTGCGCGAGCGGCTGTTGGCCCGGCTGCAGCAGCGCTCCGCGGCGCCGCTGACCGAGCTGACACCGCGCCAGTTGCCGGACGCACCCCGCCCGCTGGGCCTGCTGCTCGCAGAGCTGCAGGCCGGCAATGGCGCCGAGCTGCGCAACGTCCAGGCCCACCACCGCACCTGGAGCGCGCTACGGCTGACGCGCCGCCTGGCGGAGGTCAGCGCGCCGGTGCCCGAACACCTCGGACCGCTGAACAACCAGGTGCTGGTCAGCCGCGCGCTGCAACAGCTCCAGACGCTGGCGCCCGCCTACCTGCAGCGCCTGCTGACGCAGCTCGACACGCTGGCCGCGCTGGCGCCGCTGGAACCGGCGCCCGTCGCCGATAGGCCCGCGCGAAAAACCGCCAGCGGGCGCCGCCGCTGAGCGGCAGCCGCCGCTCATGGGTGGTTCCGAACCACCAAACAGCCTCGGGCGACCACTTATTGGAACGCCGTTCCAAAACAATGAACATGCGTTTCGTTCAGCGCGCACGCCTCCCACCGAGGCCTCGACCGTCCCTGCCGACGGTGTCGGGCGGCCGTCACGGCCCTCGCTGATTCCTGTCGAAGCCCTGCTGGCCTCGATCCCGCGCTGACACCGCGCCGCCTCCCCTGCGCGGCCCCATCCACAGCATCGACAGGAGACGAATCCATGACATTCCAACATCGCACCCTGCGCCGGTTCTGGCGCGCCCTCCTCGGCTTGACCCTCGTCGCCACCGCCGGCAGCGCCAGCGCCGCGCCCGGCGTGCGCACGGTGCCGGCCTGCACCAAGGTCAACGTCAGTGCCACCATCGACGTGCCGGCCGGCACGACCTGGGACGGCCTGGCGAAGTACGGCAAATGGGTCTGCCTCGTGGGCACGGCGTCCAACATGAAAGGCACGCAGAGCGAGAGCCAGGTCCCGATGTTCAAGCTGAACAACGGCTCGACGGTGAAGAACGTCGTCATCGGCGACGGGTCGCTGGGCAGCGGCACCAACCTCGCAGCTGGTGGCGCCGACGGGGTGCACTGCTACGGACAGTGCAACATCACCAACGTCTACTGGGCCGACGTCGGCGAGGACGGTGCCACGGTGAAGAAGCTCAGCGGCGTGACGAGCAAGCTGACCATCAGCGGCGGCGCGGCCTTTAAGGCCGCCGACAAGCTGTTCCAGCACAACGGCGACGGTACGCTGGTCATACAGGACTTCTATGCCGACAACATCGGCAAGCTCTACCGCTCCTGCGGCAACTGCTCGACTCAGTACGCTCGCAAGGTGACGATCAGCGGCGTGCGCCTGGGCACCGTCAACGTGGCGGGCGTGGGGGTCAACAGCAGCTACGACAGCAAGTCGGGCATCGCCGGCAAGTACGACGTCGCGACGATCACCGACCTCGTCTACGGCGGCTCCAAGCCCAAGTGCGAGGCCTACGTCGGCACGGGCAGCGGCAACGAGCCGGTGAAGGACACCAACTCCGGCAACATCGCGCGCGCCTGCGTGTTCAAGTGATGACCACCCGCCCGCTGACGGCCCTGCTGGCGGCGGCGGGCGGAGCGGCGGCGCTGGCGCTGACCTGGCCCGGTGCCGAGCCACCGCCCACCGCCGTGAACATGCCCCCGAGGCCGGCGACCGCGCCGCAGCGGATGCCCGGCCCATCGCTGCTGGCGGCTGGCGCCCCCGCCGAGACGCCGCTGCCGGAGCCGCCGCCAGACGTCGGCGCGCTGTCGCGCCAGTTGCAAGGCCCCGAGGCCGAGGCGGCGCTGCCACGCCTGGAAGCGCTGGCCCGCAGCGCGCCTACCCTGGCCCTGCCCGCCTACGAGCGTCTGCTGGCCCGCTGGGCGCTGGAGCGCCGCTTCCCGCTGGCGCTGCAGGCACTTGCCCGGGCGCCGCTGGCCGGCGACGACCGCGACCGGCTGAAACAGCAGTTGCTCTCACGTTGGGCCGAGGTCGCCCCGGAACAGGCGGCCCGCTGGGCGCTCGCCACGCCCGGCCAAGCCGACCTGCTGGCGCCGCTGCAGGACCGCTGGCTGCAGCAGGACGCCCGCTCGGCCACGGTGTTCGCCAGCATGCTGCTGCCCGGCGAGCAGCGGCAGGCGCTGCTGGACGAGAGTCTGTCGCGCTGGACGGCCCAGGACGGCCCGGCAGCCCGCGACTGGTTGCGCTCGCAGGGGCTGCGGCCAGAGCTGGACGACACGTTGGCCCGCCACGGCGCCAGCGACGAACTCGCGCGCCATGCGCCGTACGAGGCACTGGACCTTGTGGCCCGCATCGCCGACCCGGCCAGGCGTTGGCAGGCCTGGCAGGCGCTGGCCCAGACGCTGAGCGACATCGCCCCCGAACAGGTCGCCCCGCTGCTAGCCCAGGCGCCCGGCCTGACGCCGGTCGACCGCGAGCGTCTGATCCAGGCGCTCCACTGACGGCCTCACGCAGGCCTGGCCATGGCCTGCGCTCATACCTGCCTTGCGGATCGACATGGCTGCCACGGCCTGAGACGGCCGCAGCGCCGGGAGGGCGCTGCAACAATCCGAGCCTGGCCCACCCCGCCCCCGCATGAAGTCCACCACCCTTATTACCGCCACCCTGGCCGCCCTGCTGCTCGGCGCCTGCGCCAACGTGGCGCCGCCGCCTGCCACGCCAAAGCCCGGCACGCCGTCTCCTGCGGCGACAGCGCCCGTGGCAGCGCCAGCCGGCGTCGTGGTGCGCCCGCCACGCATCGACCGCAGCTACACCTCCGTGGCGCAGGACAGCCGGGCGCTCTACATCGTGCTGCACTACACCGCCATCGACTGGGAGAAGTCGCTGAAGGTGCTGGCGACGGGCGGCCAGGTGTCGGCCCACTACCTCGTGCGCGACAACCCGGTGGCCAGCTACGCCCTCGTCGACGAGAACCGCCGCGCCTGGCATGCCGGCGCCAGCTTCTGGGCCGGCAACACCAACCTCAACTCGGCGTCCATCGGCATCGAGATCGTCAACCCCGGCTTCACCGACACGGCCGCTGGCCGCGTCTACACGCCCTTTCCGCAGGCGCAGATCGACGAGGTCATCGCGCTTGTGCGAGACATCCAGCAGCGGCATGGCGTCAAGCCCGAACGCATCATCGGCCACGCCGACATCGCCCCCGGTCGCAAGCAGGACCCCGGCCCGCTGTTCCCGTGGAAGCAGCTGGCCGACGCCGGCCTCATCCCCTGGCCCGACGGCCCCAGCGTGGCCGTGAAGACGCTGGAGCACGAGGTGGCGCCGCGTGACGTGGCCTGGATCCAGGAACGGCTGGCCCGCATTGGCTACAACGTGTCGCGCTCCGGGCAGATGGATGCGATGACGAAGGACGTGGTCTCGACCTTCCAGATGAAGTACCGGCCGCGCGACATCTCCGGGACCTTGGACGCCGAGACGGCCGCTCTGATCGAGGTGGCGGCCACGCCCAGTGCGATGCGCGTGGCAGGCGCCGCCGGCGGCGAGACGCGCCCGTACACGTCGCGCTGGTGATGCTGGGCTTTCTGCTCAAGCGGCTGGCGACGCTGGTGCCGACGCTGATCGGCATCAGCCTCGTCGCGTTCGGGCTCATCCGCCTCGTGCCAGGCGACCCCATCGAGATCATGGCCGGCGAGCGGCAGTTGGACGCCCAGACCCATGCAGCGCTGGTCAAGCAGCTTGGCCTGGACCAGCCGCTGCCCCTGCAGTACGCCGACTACGTCGGCAAGCTGCTGCGGGGCGACCTCGGCAACAGCCTCGTCAGCCGCGAGCCGGTGAGCCAGGAGTTCGCCGCGCTGTTCCCGGCCACCGTGGAGCTGGCCGCCGCGGCGCTGCTGTTCGCCGTCACGCTGGGCCTGCTGCTGGGCGTCAGCGCGGCGCTCAAGCGCGGCTCGCTGCTGGACCAGGGCGTCATGGGCCTGGCCACCGTCGGCTATTCGATGCCAGTGTTCTGGTGGGGGCTGATCCTCATCATGTTCTTCTCGGTGCAGCTCGGCTGGACACCGGTCAGCGGCCGCGTCGGCATCGAATTCGACATCGAGCGCGTGACCGGATTCATGCTCATCGACACGGCCTTCAGCGACGAGGAAGGCGCGTTCACGTCGGCGCTGAGCCACCTGCTGCTGCCGGCGCTGGTGCTGGGCACCAGCACGCTCGCTGTCGTCGCGCGTATGACGCGATCCAGCATGCTGGAGGTGCTGCGCGAGGACTATGTGCGCACGGCGCGAGCCAAGGGCTTGTCGCCGGCGCGGGTCGTTGTCGTCCACGCGCTGCGCAATGCGCTGATCCCGGTGCTGACGGTCGTGGGCTTGCAGACCGGCAGCCTGCTCGCGGGCGCCGTACTGACCGAGACGATCTTCTCCTGGCCGGGCATCGGCAAGTGGCTCATCGACTCGATCGCGCGGCGCGACTACCCGGTCGTGCAGGCTGGCATCCTGATCTCTGCGATGACGTTCATCGGCGTGAACCTGGTAGTGGATGTGTTGTACGGCGTCGTGAATCCTCGGATTCGGGGCGGGCACTGAGCATGCAGTTGAACCGACTTCGACACTGGCTCGCAGGCTTGCTCGACAGCTTGCCTGCAGCGTACAGGGAACGGAGCTGCCAGGGCTCCGCCTGGAAGCATGCCTTCCCGGCTGCGTCGAACGCTCAGATCCGCGATTTCCTGGGCTTGTTCGTGCGCGCGTTCGCGTTCTCGGACCGACATCGCCTTCTATTCAGCCCTGGCGATCGGGTGCTCGACGTCTATGGGCATCTGTATCCGAAGCGTTGGATGCCTGACGCGCTCGAACTCGAAACCCTGGCCCGGGACCTCAAGCTCACGCACGGTCTTGAACTGCAAGCACGCTGGCACAGCGACATGACGCTCGGTGAGCTGTTTGCATGGACTCGAGAGTCTGGCAAGGCCATTGCATGACCACAGCCATCGCCGAAACCACGCCTCCCGGCCCGCTGCGCGATTTCTGGCAGGGCTTCGCCGCCAACCGCGGCGCGCTGGCGGCGCTGATCGTCTTCGCTCTGATCGCGACGACCTGCCTGTTCGCGCCATTGCTGGCGCCCTACGCCCCTATCGAGCAGTACCGCGACTTCATGCTGACGCCGCCGATCTGGGCAGAAGGCGGCAGCGCGCGCTTCCTGCTCGGCACCGACGAGCTGGGCCGCGACATGCTGAGCCGGCTGTTGCATGGGGGTCGCGTGTCACTGGGCATCGGCCTGGCGGCGGTGGCGATGTCGCTGCTGCCGGGGGTGCTGCTGGGGCTGCTGGCGGCGTTCTTCGGGCGCTGGCTTTCGCCCGCCATCATGCGCGTGATGGACATCGTGCTGGCGCTGCCGGCGTTGCTGCTGGCGATCTGCGTGATCACGGTGCTGGGGCCTGGGCTCGTGAACACGGTGATCGCGATTGCCGTCGGCGCGCTGCCAGGCTATGTGCGGCTCACGCGTGCCGCGGCGCTGGCCGAGATCGACCGCGACTACGTGACGGCCAGCCGCGTCGCTGGCGCGAGCGTGTGGCGGCTGATGTTCATCACCGTGCTGCCCAACTGCATGGCGCCGCTGATCGTCAATGCGACGCTGTCGTTCTCGTCGGCCATTTTGGAGACGGCGGGCCTGGGCTTCCTGGGGCTGGGCGTGCAGGCACCGACGGCGGAGTGGGGAACGATGCTGTCGTCAGCCAGGGACTACATCGCGAGGGCGTCCTGGGTGGTGACGCTGCCAGGGCTGTCGATTCTGGTGACGGTGCTGGCGATCAACCTGATGGGCGACGGGCTGCGGGATGCGTTGGACCCGCGGTTGAAGAGGGTGGCTTGATGCTTTCTCGCCGCTCCGCGTTGATGGCAAGGCCAATGCTGGGAATTCGCGTGAACCACCTGACGGAGCCACGCGAATGAGCCTGCTGACCATCCGCAACCTGCAAGTGCACTTCGGCACGTTCCCTGCTGTCGACGGCCTCGACCTCAGCCTGGAACCCGGCGAATTCCTCGGTATCGTCGGCGAATCCGGCTCCGGCAAGTCCGTCGCCATGTTGGCCCTGATGGGCCTCATCGACCCACCCGGCCGCGCCCACGCCGACGCGCTCGAGTTCCAGGGCCAGGACCTCCTGCGCCTGACCGCCCGCGAGCGACGCCACCTCATCGGCCGCGACATCGCAATGGTCTTCCAGGACGCGCTGACCAGCCTCAACCCCAGCTACACCGTCGGCGCGCAGATCGCCGAGGCACTGAAGGCCCACCTGGGCCTCACCGGAAAGGCGGCACGCCAACGCGTTGTCGAGCTGCTGGAGCAGGTCGAGATCCCTGACGCAGCCAACCGCGCGAACGCCTACCCGCACCAGCTGTCCGGCGGCATGAACCAGCGCGTGATGATCGCCATGGCCATCGCCTGCGGGCCGAAGCTGCTGATCGCCGACGAGCCAACGACCGCGCTGGACGTGACCATCCAGGCCCAGGTCATGGCGCTGCTGCTGAAGCTGCAGCGCGATCACGGCATGGGCCTCGTCATGATCACGCACGACCTCGCCGTCGTCGCCGAGATGGCGGACGCGGGCCCGCCGAACGGAGCGCGCGTGGCCGTCATGTACGCCGGCCAGGTTGTCGAGACGAGCGCCGCGCCCGCGCTGTTCGACGCGCCTCGCCACCCCTACACAAACGCGCTGTTGGCCGCCATTCCCGAGCACAACCGCGGCGCGCGGCGGCTGTCCGCGCTGCCGGGGCTGGTGCCTGGCGCGCTGAACCGGCCGAGCGGCTGCCTGCTGGCGCCGCGCTGCCCGCGCGCGCAGCCGCGCTGCGCGGCGGAACGCCCGGCGCTGGCCGACGGCGTGCGCTGCTTCTATCCTGTGCTGGAGGCGCCTGCCCATGGCTGAACTGCTGCTGGAGGCGCTGGACCTGACCCGGCACTACGAGGTGCGGCGCGGCCTGTTCCAGCCCAAGGGTGTCGTGAAGGCGCTGAACGGCGTGAGCTTCACGCTGGCGCCACGTAGGACGCTGGCCGTCGTCGGTGAATCGGGCTGCGGCAAAAGCACGCTGGCGCGCCAGCTGACGTTGATCGAAGCGCCCTCACGCGGCGCGCTGAAGATCCGCGGCGTGGACGCCGCCACGGCCGACGCCGCGACGCTGAAAGGCCTGCGGCGCGACGTGCAGATGGTGTTCCAGAACCCGTTCGCGTCGCTGAACCCGCGCAAGACGATCGCGACGACGCTGGCCGAGCCGCTGGTCATCAATACGCCGCTCTCGGCCGCCGAGCGGCGCGAGCGCGTCGAGGGGCTGGCGGCCAAGGTGGGGCTGCGGCCGGAGCACCTGCGCCGTTATCCGCACATGTTCTCGGGCGGTCAGCGCCAGCGCATCGCCATCGCACGGGCCATGGTGCTGAACCCCGGCATCGTCGTCGCGGATGAGCCCGTCAGCGCGCTGGACGTGTCCATTCAGGCTCAGATCCTGAATCTGTTCATGGACCTGCAGGACGAGTTCGGCACGGGCTATGTGTTCATCTCGCACAACCTGTCGGTTGTCGAGCATGTGGCCGACGACGTCATGGTCATGTACCTCGGCGCCGCGGTGGAGGTGGGCGACAAGCGCACGCTGTTCGCGTCGCCCCGCCACCCGTATACGCAAGCGCTGATGAGTGCCACGCCAGCGCTGCGTAAGGTCGAGCGACGCCAGCGCATCGTCATCCACGGCGAGCTGCCCAGCCCGCTGAATCCGCCCACGGGCTGCGCCTTCCACAAGCGCTGCCCGCTGGCCATGCCGCGGTGCTCGGAAGAGGCGCCGCAGCTGCGCGACGTGGACGGTCGGCGCGTGGCCTGTCACGCGGCCTGAGGTCAGCGGTTACGGCGCTTGTCGACCTCGTTGCCAACGAGGCCGCCAGCCGCAGCGCCGACGGCGGCGCCGGTCGTCGTGCCGGTCACCGCGCCGCCAACGACGGCGCCTGCCGTCGCACCGACGACCGTGCTGCGCTCACGCGATGACATGCCGGCACAGGCTGTCAGCGCCAGCGTCGCAGCAGCCACGACGGACACGAGGGTGATGCGCCAGTACACGGCGCCGGTATGCAGATCGGAATCGGGCTGGACGGAAGCGGTGTTCATGGTCAGGTCCTCGGGGTTGCCTTCACATGGCTTCACTGTCGTCGCAACCCGTACCGCGCGGGGCCGGTGATGTCGCCGCCGGCGTGTCGGACGGCGTCGCTGCGCTGCGCCAGTAAGCAAGAAGCCACCCGCAGGTGGCTTCGAGGGGGTCAGACGCGAGGCGTCACTGCGGCGCGGAGGCCGCGTCGGCCGTGCACTTCTTGATGTGCGACTTGGCCGCGGCGCCGTGCAGCTTCTTGTCCTTGGCGGACTGCTCGCAGGCTGCGGCGGGGCTCGGCGCAGCGGCGGACTTGGCCGACAGGCATTCCTTCATGAAGGCCTTGCGCTCGTCGCCGGTCTTGCCGCTGGACTTGGCCTCGGCATTGCACGACTTCATCTTGTCCTGTTGCGGGGTGGCATGGGCCGCCACGGTGAGCGCGGCGCTGGCCAGCAAGATGGCGAATCGTTTCATCGGGGTCTCCTTGCAGGTGTCGGGAGTGGGAACGCGAGGATTCCAGCACGGGCCGGCGGGGCTGCCAAGAGGTCGGCCGCCCGCCGTCAGCCCAGTCACAGGATGCGTCGCGGATGCGCCAGCGCCTCGTGGGCGGCGTGCAGGCGGCGCACCAGCACGCGGATGAAGCCGCGGTCGAAGCGGTGCCGGCATTCGGAGCTCAGCTGCTCCATGGACTCGGGCGTAAAGCAGATCGTCGTGCACTCGCGCGTAACCTTGATGTCGGTACTGTGGCGGCGCAGGTCGGGGTTGGGCGCCAGGTAGGCCATCTCGCCCACCGATGTGCCCTGGCCCAGCGTGGCGACGAGCCGGCCGTCCCGGAACACTTCCACCTCACCCTGCGCAATGATGTGAAAGCTGTTCCCCTCCTGACCGCGGCGGAACAGCGCATAGCCTTCGGGATAGCGCTTCCAGCGTGCGCGGCGCACGACCTCCCACAGCTGCACATCGCCGAATTCGGCAAAGAACTCCAGCGAGCGCAGCATGTTGAAGCGCTCGGAATCCCGCACCTCGCCCAGCCGGTTCAACGGCACCTGCTGGCTGGCGACCAGCGACGACAGCGCGCGGGCGAACTCCTCCCAGTCGGCGAAGCGCTCATGCGGCTGCTTGGCCAACGCTCGCTGCACGACGGCGTCCAGCGCCGCCGTGACGCCCTCGCGCTGGCCCACCAGCGACAGCGGCGCCTGGTGATAGATCTGGTGCATCAGCGCCATCTGGTGCGGCGCCTCGAAGGGCGCCCGCCCGCTGATGAGGTGGTACAGCACGGCGCCCAGCGCGTAGATGTCGGCGCGGCAGTCCACGTCGGCGCCCTCGATCTGCTCCGGCGGCATGTAGGCGAGCGAGCCGACACGGTGGATCTGCGTCGCATCGGCGTTCAGGTTCAGCGCGGAGCCGAAGTCGCTGACCTTGACGTCCACGACCTGGCCGGAGGCATCCAGCACGGCCAGCAGGTTGGCGGGCTTCACGTCGCGGTGGATCAGGCCCTGGTGGTAAACGTAGCCCAGCGCCATCGCGCACTTGAACGCGAGTTCGACGATCTGCTCCAACGGAAGCAGGCGGTCGCTGCGGCAGAAATGCTTGAGCGTGACGCCCGGTACGTACTCCATGACCAGATAAGGCGCTGCGGCCTCGGCCACGGCGTCGAGGATGGCGACGACGTTGGGGTGGTTCAGCTGCCCGGCCAGCGCCGCCTCGGCGCTGAAGAAGCGGTTGCTGAAGTCGCTGGCCGGCTCGTCCTGCGGCGGCGCCCAGCTACGCATGCGCTTGATCGCGACCTCCTGACCCTGGAAGGGGTCGCGCGCCAGGAACACGTCGCTGGTCGCACCCTCGCCCAGTCGCCGCAGCACCTGGTAGCGGCCGATGTGGAGGGGCAGGTCTTCAGCAAGAGCGCTCACGCGGGGCATGATACGAGCCGCTCCCCGGAGGCCTTGTCCCATGTTCTCGCACATCTTCATCGGCACACGTGACTTCGGACGCGCCCTCGCCTTCTACAGGCCGCTGCTCGCCGGCCTCGGCATTGCCGAGCGGTTCTGCGAGCCGGAGCGGCCATGGGCCGGCTGGCAAAGCACGCCCGGCCCGCGCCCCCTGCTGCTGCTGGGCGCGCCGTTCGAGGGCGAGCATGCGCCCGGCAACGGCCAGATGGTCGCGCTGCTGGCCGCCAGCCGGGCACAGGTGAACGACGCCCACGCGACGGCGCTGGCCCACGGCGGCCGCTGCGAAGGCCCGCCGGGACTGCGCCCGCACTATCACCAGGACTACTACGGCGCCTACTTCCGCGACCCGGACGGCAACAAGCTCTGTGTCGCCTGCCACGAGCCGCCGGCCGGCTGAGTCCACCGGGACGCCGACCCCAGGCGTTGAAGGGGGGCTCCTAGAATCCCGTCCATGATCCAAGCCAAGCAGGCGCTGCTCGCCGCACTCGCCGACTCTCTGCAAGAAATCGCCCCCGGCACGACCGCCGTCGCGGCTTTCGAATCCCCCAAGCAGGCCGCCCACGGCGACTTCGCCTGCACGGCCGCGATGCAGCTGGCCAAGCCGCTGAAGGCCAACCCGCGCGAACTGGCCACCCGGCTCATCGCGTCGCTGCAGGCCCAGCCGGCGTTCGAGCAGTGGGTGCAGTCGCTCGAAATCGCCGGCCCCGGCTTCATCAACATCCGCCTGAAACCCGCCGCCAAGCAGGCGGTCGTCGCCGAGGTGCTTGCCGCCGCCGGCAAGTTCGGTCACCGCCCGGCCACCGGCAAGCACGTAATGATCGAGTTCGTGTCGGCCAATCCGACCGGCCCGCTGCACGTGGGCCACGCCCGCCAGGCAGCGCTGGGCGACGCGCTGTGCTCCGTGTTCCAGAGCCAGGGCCACCAGGTCACCCGCGAGTTTTATTACAACGACGCCGGCGTGCAGATCGCCACGCTGGCCAACTCCACACAGCTGCGGCTCAAGGGCTTCAAGCCCGGTGATGCCGAGTGGCCCGAGGCCGCCTACAACGGCGACTACATCCAGGACATCGCCAACGCCTTCCTGCGCAAGGAAACGGTGAAGGCCGACGACCGGGAGTTCACCGCCTCGGGCGACGTGGACGACCTCGACAGCATCCGCCAGTTCGCCGTGGCCTACCTGCGCCACGAGCAGGACCTGGACCTGCAGGCCTTCGGCCTGAAGTTCGACAGCTACTTCCTGGAGACCAGCGTCTACGCCGGCGGCCAGCTGGAAAAGACGGTCGAGCGTCTGGTGGCCAGCGGCAAGACGTACGAGGAAGGCGGCGCCCTCTGGCTGCGCACGACCGACTACGGCGACGACAAGGACCGCGTCATGCGCAAGAAGGAAGGGGGCTACACCTACTTCGTGCCCGACGTGGCCTATCACATCAACAAGTTCCAGCGCGGCTACACGCAGTGCATCAACATCCAGGGCACGGACCACCATGGCACCATCGCCCGCGTGCGCGCCGGCCTGCAGGCGGTGAACCTGGGCATCCCGCAGGGCTTCCCGGACTACGTGCTGCACAAGATGGTCACCGTCATGAAGGACGGCGCCGAGGTCAAGATCTCCAAGCGCGCCGGCAGCTATGTGACGCTGCGCGACCTGATCGACTGGACCAGTCGCGATGCCGTGCGCTTCTTCCTGATCAGCCGCAAGGCCGACACCGAGTTCGTCTTCGATGTCGACCTCGCGCTGAAACAGAACGACGAGAACCCAGTGTTCTACGTGCAGTACGCCCATGCGCGCATCTGCTCCGTCATCCGCAAGTGGGGCGGTGACCTGCAAAGCGCGGCAGACCTGGGTCTGCTGACCGCACCGACGGAAGAGGCGCTGATGCTCAAGCTCGCCGCCTACCCTGACATGCTGACCGGCGCCGCCGCCGGCATCGCACCACACGACATTGCCTTCTATGCCCGCGACCTGGCCGGCGCCTATCACGCCTACTACGCCGCCGAACGCGTGCTGGGCCAGGCGCCGGAGCTGACACGCGCGCGCGTGGCGCTGCTGCAAGCAACCCGCCAGGTGCTGGCCAATGCGCTCGGCATGCTGGGCGTCAGCGCGCCCGAACAGATGAGCCGCGACATCCCTGAAACCTCGGAGACCGAATGACCTCCTCCAAACCCGCCAGCCACAAACAGCAAAAGGGCGGCTTCGTCCTGGGCCTCATCGTCGGCCTGCTGGTGGGCCTAGCCATTGCGCTGGGCGTGGCGCTGTACATCACCAAGGTGCCGATCCCGTTCGTCAACAAGGTGCCGCAACGCACTGCCGAGCAGGATGCCGCAGAGGCCGAGCGCAACAAGAACTGGGACCCGAACGCGCCGCTGGCCGGCAAGGCCGCGCGCAGCGCCAGCGGCGTCGTCAACACGCCACCGCTGACCGCACCGCCCCCGGCGACGACGAGCGCCAGCGCCGCCGTGGCCGCCGCCAGCGCCGCGGCCACGCAGCCGCAGCCGGCCGCCCAGGTGCCTGTCACGCCGCCCAAGGCGGCCGCATCCAAGGCCGATACCGCTGCGGCCACACCGGCGCCTGCCGCGACACCGGGAGCCGAGCCCTACGTCTATTTCGTGCAGGCCGGCGCCTTCACGCGCCCGGAAGAGGCCGAAACCCAGAAGGCCAAGCTGGCCATCCAGGGCTTCACGGCGAAGGTGATGGAGCGCGAGCAGAATGGCCGCACCGTCTACCGCGTGCGCCTGGGTCCCATGGACACGCGCGATGCCGCCGAAGACCTGCAACGCAAGATCGAGGGCGCCGGCTTCGAAGCCAACCTCGTCCGTGCACAACGCTGACCCGCCTGAAGGATGCCTCCCGCCATGAAGCGCCGCGATTTCTCCGCCCTGCTCGCCACCGCCCCCGTCCTGACCGCGACCGGCCCGGCCCTCGCCCAGGGCGGCCCCGTCGAGGGCCGCCAGTACACCGTGCTGTCGCAGCCGCTGCCGACGCCCCCCGGCAAGATCGAGGTCGTCGAGTTCTTCTGGTACGGCTGCCCGCACTGCTACGCGTTCGAGCCGCTGATCGAGGACTGGGCCAAGAAGCTGCCGGCCGACGTCAGCTACCGCAAGGCCCACGTGGCCTTCCGCGCCAACGTCAAGATCCACCAGCGCATGTTCTACGCGCTGGAGGCACTGGGCAAGGAAGCCCAGGTGCGCCCGGCCATCTTCGCGGCCATGCACCAGCAGGGCCTGCCGCTGGACGACGTCAAGGCCCAGGCCAAGTTTCTCGGCACGCTGGGCGTCGACGCCGCCAAGTACCAGGACGCCTACAACTCGTTCGGCGTGCAGACCAAGTGCACGCAGGCCGAGAAGCTGTCCGAGGCCTTCCGCATCGACGGCGTGCCCAGCGTGGGCATCGGTGGCCGCTTCCTGACCTCGCCCGGGATGGCCACCGTCGGCCAACGCGTGCCGGAGAGCGAGTCCGGCGCCAAGGCGCTGCAGGTCATGGACTTCCTGATCCAGCGGGCCCGCAGCAAGGCCTGAAGGCGGGCGACGCCGGCCTGACCTACGCCGTTTCAACAGCGTCAATTACCCGATCAAGTTGTCACGGCAAGCGGCCTGATACGCTGGGGGCCGGCCTAGAATGGCCTGCAACTTCCGTGCCGCCATGCCCCGCCCCCTCATCCCGCTTGCACTTGCGCTTGCTCTGACCGCCGCCCACGCGGAGAAAGCCGACCGGCTCAAGCCGTTCGTCTTTTCATCCGACAAGCCCGGCAGCATCGACAACGCCAACCAGCGCCTGGGCCTGGAGGGCAACGTCATCATTACCCGCGGCAGCCTGCAGCTGAAGGCGGAGAAGGTGGACGTCAAGGAGACGCCGGACGGCTATGTGCAGGCCTTTGCCAGCGGCGTGGCCGGCCAGCCGGTGAGCTTCCGTCAGAACCGCGACACGCCCGGCGAGGCCGTCGAGGGCCAAGCCGACCAGCTGGAGTACGACACCCGCACCGAGACCGTCCGCTTCATCGGCAACGCCAACGTGCGCCGCACGCGCGGCTCGCTGGTGGCCGAAGAGGTGACGGGCGCCGTCATCGTCTATGACAGCCGCTCCGAGGTGTTCACGCTGGAAGGCGGCAACGCGTCGCCCAACCCCAACGGCCGCACGCGCATCGTCATGATGCCGCGCGCCCAGGCCGGCGACGCCCCGGCGTCCGCTGTCCAGCCGGGGTTGCCGCTGCAGCCGTCGACGACGATCACGACGCCCCGCAAGCCCTCATGACGAGCGCCACCCCTGCCTGCGGCAGCCGTCTCGAGGCCGAGGGCCTGGCCAAGACCTATGGCGTCCGCAAGGTCGTCAAGGATGTGCACGTGCGCGTGGACTGCGGCGAGGTCGTCGGCCTGCTGGGCCCCAACGGCGCCGGCAAGACGACCAGCTTCTACATGATCGTGGGCCTCGTGCGGTCCGACGCCGGCGTCATCCGCATCGACGGCGCTGAGGTGCAGCGCCTGCCAATCCACCAGCGCGCGAGGCTGGGGCTGAGCTACCTGCCGCAGGAGGCGTCGATCTTCCGCAAGCTCACCGTAGCGCAGAACATCCGCGCCGTGCTGGAGTTGCAGCAGGACGACCGCGGCAAGCCGCTGCCCAACGCCCGCATCGACGAACTGCTGAACGGCCTGCTGCACGACCTGTCCATCGAAGGCCTGCGCGACAGCCCGGCGCCGGCGCTGTCCGGCGGCGAGCGGCGGCGCGTCGAGATCGCCCGTGCGCTGGCCACGCAGCCGCGCTTCATCCTGCTGGACGAGCCCTTCGCCGGCGTCGACCCGATCGCCGTGCTGGAGATCCAGCGCATCATCGGCTTCCTGAAGAGCCGCGGCATCGGCGTGCTGATCACAGACCACAACGTCCGCGAGACGCTGGGCATCTGCGACCGCGCCTACATCATCAGCGAGGGTGCCGTGCTCGCCGAGGGCACGCCGGACGAGATCGTTGCGAACGCGGACGTGCGCAAGGTCTACCTCGGCGAACACTTCCGGATGTAGGGGCAGGGACGGACATGAAACAAACCCTCCAAGTCCGCCTCAGTCAGCACCTCGCGCTGACGCCACAACTTCAGCAATCCATCCGGCTGCTCCAGCTCTCCACGCTGGAGCTGCACCAGGAAGTCGAGCAGATGCTGGCCAGCAATCCGCTGCTGGAGACGGAGGAGGAGTTCACCGTCAGCACGCCGGAACTGGCCGCCAATGCGCCCGCCGAGTCATCTGGAGACAGCGGTGTCGACACCGACGGCGGCAGCAGCAGCGAGGCGCCCGAGCTCAGCGGCGACGACTTCGGCGGCACCGAGCGCGAGGATTGGGAGAACGGCACCGAGCGGGACGACTTCGACGGCATCCGCGAGCTGCCCAGCAACAGTCCTGCCAGCGGCGACGACGACGGCGAGCGCGAGAGTCAGGAGTCGGCCGAAACGACGCTGGCCGAACACCTCGCCCAGCAGCTGGCCGGCATGAGCCTGTCCCCGGAAGACCGGGCGGCCATGCACGTGCTCATCGAGTCGCTCAACGAGGACGGCTACCTGGAGGACTCGCTGGAGGAGCTGGCTGCCGCGCTGGCGGGCGACGACGCCGACGAGGAGGCGCGCGAGGATCTGGCGGACCGCCTGCGCATCGCGCTGCGATTGCTGCAGAGCCTTGACCCGGCCGGCATCGGCGCGCGCAACCTGTCCGAATGCCTGACGCTGCAGCTGCGTGCTGGCATCGCCTGCCCCGCCCAGGCCACCGCCATCCACATCTGCAACGGCCACCTGGAACTGCTGGCCCGCCGCGACGTGCGCCGGCTGATGGCCGAGACCGGCGCAGACGAGGTGCTGCTGCGCGAGGCGCAGCTGATGATCACGCAGCTGGAGCCCAAGCCCGGCCGCCGGTTCACCGGCGCCGCCGCGGCCGCCATCGTGCCGGACGTCATCGTGCGCAAGAGCGGGCGCGAGTTCCGCGTCATGCTCAACCCCGAGGTGGCGCCCAAGCTGCGCATCAACGAGCTGTATGCCAACGCGCTGCGCGCGACGCGCGGCGGCATCAGCAATTCGCCGCTGGGCGGCCAGCTGCAAGAGGCGCGCTGGTTCATCAAGAACATCCAGCAGCGCTTCGACACCATCCTGCGCGTCAGCCAGGCCATCGTGGAGCGCCAGCGCGGCTTCTTCACGCATGGCGAGCTGGCAATGAAGCCGCTGGTGCTGCGCGAGATCGCCGACGAACTGGGGCTACACGAGTCAACCATCTCCCGCGTGACAACCGCCAAGTACATGGCCACGCCTTGGGGCACCTTCGAGCTGAAGTACTTCTTCGGCTCCGGCCTGTCGACGGAAGCAGGCGGCGAGGCCTCCAGCACGGCGGTGCGCGCGCTGATCAAGCAGTTCGTCGCCGCCGAGGATACGAAGAAACCGTTGTCCGACAGCGCGCTCGCGGCCATGCTGGAGGAGCAAGGCATCCAGTGCGCGCGGCGCACGGTGGCCAAGTACCGCGAGGCGATGAAGATCGCGCCCGCCAACCTGCGCAAGGCGCTGTAGGAGTTTCCATGTCGAGATGGCGTCCCCTGGCTTTTGCACTGACGGCGCTGGCCGCCGTCTCCGCCGCTCACGCGCAGCCGGCCGTGGCAGACCTGCAGGTCTGCCGGCAGCTCGCCGACGCGACGAAGCGCCTGGCCTGCTACGACGCGCTGCCGCTACCGGCCACGCCGCCCATCGGCCCGGTCGCCGCGCAGGCCGCCGCGCCCATTGCCGCCGTGGCGGTACCGCCGGCCGCACCGGCCGACCCCGTCGCCAAGTTCGGCCAGGAATCCGTCAAGCCCACGGCCGCCGCGCCCGAGCTGAAGCAGATCGACAGCCGCATCGTCGGCAAGTTCCAGGGCTGGGGGCCGAACACGCGCATCGAGCTGGAGAACGGCCAGGTCTGGCGCGTGGTCGATGGCAGCAGCGCCTACTACGACCTGCAGGACCCCAAGGTCATCGTGCACCGCGGCATGCTGGGCGCGTTCTACCTGGAGATCGAGGGCGTGGGCTTCCAGGTCAAGGTGGCGCGGGTGCGCTAGTCTTTCTGCGGCCCGGTCTCCGGCGCCAAGGGCGCGAAGACGAACTTCATGCCGCGCGCGTAGCTTTCCGGCTTCGTGCCGCTGTGGCGCTCGCCGTCGATGATGCGACTCTCGAACACGAGGCCCGGATGATTCAGCTCAGGCAGCAACGCCATGTAGCGCTGGATACCGGCGAGGTAGGCGGGCCATTCCAGCTCGGCACCGGTCACGTACAGACGCGCCGGGATCGGCTTGCCTGTCGCGGCATAGGCCCTGGCCTGCCGGATGATCCAGTCGTCGGCGACGTTCACGGCCGGGCTGGCGGCGATGTAGCCCTGGAACAGCGCCGGTTTCGTGTACATCGCGTACAGCGTGAACAGGCCGCCCAGTGAGCTGCCAGCCAGCACGCGGTGGGCTGGGTCGGCGCGGTAGTCGCGCTCGACGAGCGGGATGATCTCGTGCTCCAGCGTCGCGAGGAACTTGTCGGCATGGCCCGTGTCGCCGGGTTGCGGCAGCTTCATCGGCGGCAGGTCCCAGCGGCGCAACATGTCGTAGTCGGGGTTGTCGCCAGCGTAGCCCAGGCCCACGATGATGAACTCGGGCACGACGCGGTCCGCGACCTTGCTGTTATAGGCGTTGATGAAGGTCGTGAAGTCCCAGTAGCCGTCGGTGACATAGAGCACCGGGTAGCGCCGCTGCGGCTCCCTCGCAAAGGACGCCGGCAGGTGCACGTGCAACTGGTAGTGCCGGCCCTCGGGCGTCGGGGGCAGCACGCGCAGCTGCGTGCGTGGCACGACGTGCGGCGGATAGACGGGCGCGGGGGCGGCCAGCGCCGGCAGCGCGCCCAACGCGAGAGCCAGCGACAGGGCGAGTCGCTTCATGGCGGGGTCAGTCCTTCGACGGACCGGTCTCCGGTGCCAGTGGCTCGAAGACGTAGCGCATGCCGCGCGTGTAGCTCTCGGCCTTGGTGCCGGCGTGGCGTTCGCCGTCGATGATGCGGTTCTGGAAGACAAGCTGCGGATGCTTGAGTTCGGGCAGCAGCGCCTGGTATCGCTTGATGCCGGCGAGGAAGCCCGGCCATTCGTACTCGGCGCCAGTGACGTAGAGGCGCGCCTTGATCGGCTTGCCGGCCTCGGCAAATGCCTTGGCCTGCGTGATCAGCCAGTCGTTGCCGGCAACGACAGCGGGGCTCGCGGCGATGTAGCCCTCGAACAGCCCCGGTCGGGCGTACATCGCGTACAGCGTGAACAGCCCGCCGAGCGAACTGCCGGCCAGCGCGCGGTGCGCCGGGTCGGCGCGGTACTCACGCTCGACGAACGGAATGATGTCCCGCTCCAGCACGGCGAGGAACTTGTCGGCGTGGCCGGAGTCGCCGTCGCCCGGGCTCAGCGGCACAGGCGACAGGTCCCATGTGCGCAGCCTGCCGTAGTCCAGCCCGGTGCCGGCATAGCCCAGGCCCACCGTGATGAACTCCGGCACGACCTTGTCGTAGGCGAGGTTGTTGTACGAGGCGACGACGGTCGCGAAATCCCAGTAGCCGTCGGTGACGAACAGCACCGGGTAGCGCCGCTTGGGCTCGCTGCCGAACGATGCCGGCAGGTGCACGTGCAGTTGGTAGCTGCGGCCGTCGGCACTCTTGGGCAGCACGCGCAACTGCGTGCTGGGCGTCGTGTGGAGCGGGAAGGCCGGCGGCGTGTCGGCACTCACGGGCGGGATCGAGCACAGGAATGCCAGGGTCAGGGCGATTCGCTTCATGGCGGCCTCGGGCAGTGGATACCGCTGTCCAGTTTAGAGGCGGCGACAATCCACGTCGTGAGCCTGCCAATCAAGTTGTCCCTTTTCGTGTCCTGCCCCGGTGGCGTCGAACCGCTGCTGGAGGAGGAGCTCAAACGCTTCCTGCCGCCCGGCGTGCGCAGCAAGGTGCAGGCGCTGCGCGGCGGTTGCGGCCTGCTCGGCACGGCCGAGGACGCCATGCGCATCAACCTCGAAAGCCGGCTGGCGCAGCGCGTGCTGGTCGAGATCATCGAAGGCCCTTACCGCCACGAGGAAGACCTCTATGCGCTGGCCCGCCGCGTCGACTGGCGCGACTGGCTGACGCCCCAGCACACCTTGCGCGTCGACACGACGGCGCAGCGCTCGCCGCTGAAGAGCCTGAACTTTGCCGCGCTGCGCATCAAGGACGCCATCTGCGACCAGCTCCGCGAGCGCACCGGCGAGCGGCCCAGCGTCGATACGCAGCGGCCCGACCTGCCCGTCGTGCTGCACGTCGGGCCCGAACGCGCGGCGCTGTATGTCGACACCTCCGGCGAACCGCTGTTCAAGCGCGGCTGGCGCATCGACAAGGGTGATGCGCCGCTGAAGGAAACGCTGGCCGCGGCGATGCTCGCTGCCGCCGGCTGGCGCGGTACTGCCGAGCAAGGCGGCGCGCTGCACGACCCGTGCTGCGGCTCCGGCACCATCCCGATCGAAGCCGCGCTGATCGCCTGCGATGCCGCGCCTGGCCTGCAGCGCCGCTTCGCCTTCGAGCGGCAGTTGCCCTTCTCCACCGGCGCCATGAAGCAGGCGTGGGGCGAGATGACGCAGGCCGCCCGCGCCCGCATCCACCCGCCGGCCGTGCCCATCTACGCCAGCGACGTGGCCTTCCGCATGGTCGACTTCGCGCGCCGCAATGCCGAACGCGCCGGCGTGGCGGCCTATATCCAATTCAACGGCGGTGATGCGCTGGAGCGTCCTGCACCGCAGCTGCCGGACGGCATGCCCGGCAGCATCGTCATGAATCCGCCCTATGGTGAGCGCATCGAGGTGCGTGGCAAGGCGGCCATGACGCGGGACGCCGGCGGCAGCGAGGCCCGTGACGGCGGCGATGACTTCTTCCCGCGCCTGGCCGCGCACTGGAAGCGGCAGTACACCGAGAACGCCGCCGGCTGGACCGCCTGGATGCTGAGTCCCGACATGAAGCTGCCCGGCAAGATGCGCCTGAAGGAATCCCGCCGCGTGCCGATGTGGAACGGCCCGATTGAATGCCGGCTGTTCCGCTTCGACCTCGTCAAGGGCTCGGCGCGCAAGCCCGCCGACGAGCCCGCCGCGAGCTAGGCCCCCAGCGCCAGCCAGGCCAGCACGGCCAGCGGCGCCGTGTCGGCGCGCAGGATGCGCGGCCCGAGCGTGACGGCCGCAAAGCCACGGGCGCGCGCGGCGTCTTCCTCGGCGTCGCTGAGCCCGCCCTCCGGCCCGCTGAGAAACGACGCCCGGGCTGCAGCGATGGGCGCAAGCGGCGCAACGGCACGCGGACTCAGCACACCGCGCCATTCATCGGCAGCCGGCGCCGGCAGCGCGGCCAGCCAGGCGGACAGCGGCAGCACAGGTTCCACCCGCAGCGGCACCGTCCGCCCGCTCTGTTCGGCCGCGGCGATGGCGACGCCCTGCCAGTGCGCACGCTTCTTGTCGGCCCGCTCGCCGGCCAGCCGCAGCACCGAGCGCTCGGCCACCAGCGGCTGCAGCACGGCGGCGCCCAGCTCGGTCGCCTTCTCGACGATGAAATCCATGCGGTCATTGGCCGGCATGACGACGGCCAGCGTCACCGCACGGTCGAGTTCACGCCGCGGCTGCGTCGCCGCGACGAGGTTCACGCGCACCTCGCTGCGCCCCATCGCCGTGACGACGGCCTGCCATTCCAGCCCGCTGCCGTCGAACAGCGTCAGCGCATCCCCCGGCTGCAGCCGCAGCACCTGCACATGGCGCGCGGCGCCAGGCGACAGCGACACCTCGCCAGGCGAGGTGAGCGGGATGTCGACGAAGAATCGAGGCAAGGCTCAGGGCTTTCCGCGGGCCGGCCCGTCTGGCGGTGTGTCTGGCGGCGTGCAAGTGGGGCACGCCCCGCTTGCATCGCCGTCCCCTAAGGGACCTAGGCCGGATACGTTGGCCCCGGTGGGCTCGACGTGCCTGCCGAAGGGCTGCGGCACAGTCTGCAAGACCGGTCAGGCCTGCCCACGTTCAGCGGTGCACGACTGGATGAGGCGCTGACTATTTCGCGGCAATCTGCGCGTCCAGCTCCTTGCAGGACGGCGAGCACACGGGCTGAGACTTGCCCAGCAGCTTCTTGGACTTCAGCATCGCACGCGGGCGATGCTTGCCGCAGAGGAAGCAGGACATGGTTGCGGCTCCGAACGAAGAGGTGGCCGCGAACGGCGAACCCGGGGCTTTGGAGCGGTAGCGCAGACCGTCTGCTTCGATGGTCGTCTTGGTGGATTCTTTGGCCACGCTGGTCCTGTCGAAGAGAGTTGTGAGAGGGAGGCGCCAGGCAAAGGCGCAGGCACCGTATTTTCCACGATGCGCGCCGTGCCCGCCTTAGGACTTTCAACACCCCTCAAAACGAGCCGGTCTCTTGCCGGCCCAGGCCGCCTGGCCCTCGGCCAGATCGGCCGAGTCGCGCGCCCGCACGATGTCCTCGGCAAGCCGGTCGGTGTCCAATCGGCCCGCGGCGATGGCGTTGAGGTGCTGCTTCATCGGCAGCAGCGCCAGCGGCGCCATGGCCAGCAACTCCGCCGTCAGCGCGGCGACGGCGGAGTCCAGCGCCTCGACGTCGGGCAGCAACTGGTCCAGGTAGCCGCAGCGCAGCAGCGCGTCGGCATCCAGCGTGCGGCCCGCCAGCAGCACCTGCCTGGCGATGGTCAGGCCCAGCCGGTTGACGAAGCGGCGCAGGCCGCCGCCGTAGAAATGCAGCCCGATGCGCGCGGCCGGCACGAACATGTCCACCGCCGGTGCGCCCAGGCGGAAATCGCAGGCCAGCGCCAGGTCGGCCGCGCCGCCATACGCACCGCCGTGCAACCGGGCGATGGTGATGGGCCGCGCGACCTCCAGCGCATCGGCCAGCTCGCCGAAGCGCGCTCCGGCGTCGATGCGGCCCAGCGCACCGAGGTCGAAGCCGCTGCAGAAATGCCGGCCCTCGCCGGCCAGCACCAGCACACGCACGGCGGCGTTCGCGTTGACGTCAGCAATGAAGTCCTGCAGCGTGCCCAGGTCCTCGACCGCGAGCCGGTTGGCCTGGCGCGGACGGCGCAGCGTGATACGGGCCACGCCGGCGTCGATCTGCAGCAGCGGCGGCTGGCCGTTCACGCGCGCCGCCTCGCGACGCGGTCGCGCAGCGCGTAGCCGTCGTTGAGGCGCGCGAAGCTCTTGCCGCGCTCGGCCTCGGCCAGCTCGCGCAGCGCCAGCGCCTGGGCCGGACGCAGGCGCGCGTCCTGGTGCAACACGATGTCCGCGATCAGCGCCCAGTCCACATCCAGTTCCGCCGGCCACAGCAGTGCCCGTGGCGGCAGCTGGGGCAGCAGTTGGTGCAGCGCGCCGCAGGCGGTCTCTGCGCCCATGAGCGTGGCCAGCTCCGGCCAGCGGCCCAGCAGCGGCGAGTCCAGCCGCTGCGGCGGCCACAGCGCGCACAGCCACTGCGGTGCATGGTTCTCGACGATGGGGCCGTTGGCGGTCTGCAGCACCTCGGCGCTCGCACCGCGCACGCGCCGCACAAGGGCCGTCCAGGCCTGCGGCTGCCAGCTCGTCAGCAGCTGGGCCGACCGCGGCACAGGCGCCGCCGGCAGGTTCAGGCGCGGCGGCTCACCGACTGGCGGCAGCGGGGCCACCGCCGGCAGCTCGACGTCCTCGATGTCGTCCAGCGTGTAGCCGCGCGCCTTCAGCCGCTCCTTCTTGGCATCGTCCAGCGTCGCGCGGCCGGCGTCCAGCAGTCGACCCAGCTCCAGGTCGAGCGGCGCGGGCGCAGGAGGCCGCCAGCCGTCGAGGGCGCGTGCCGGGTCGAAGTCGTCTTGCGTGGCCATGGCTAGTCGCCATCGATTGTGACGACGTAAGCTCGACCCTCAAGTCGCCGCAAAACACGTCATGCCACTCCTTGATCGCCGCCATTTCCTGGGCCTAGCCCTGGCCGCCGCCCTGTCCGCCTGCACGACGCCGCCGCCCGCGCCGCCCCCGGGGCCCAAGCTGCTGGTGCTCGTCGTCATCGACGGGTTGCCGATGCGGCAGGTCACCGGCGCGCGCAGCCAGCTGGTGCCGGACGGCTTCGCCCGATTCCTGGACCACGGGCGCTGGTTCTCCCAGGCGCATTACGGCCACGGCCACACCGTGACGGCGGCCGGGCATTCGGTCATGCTGACGGGCGCCTACCCTCAGCGCACTGGCATCATCAGCAACGAATGGCGCGACCCGGCCACCGGCGGGCCGGTCTACAACACCGGCGATGCGGCCTACACCTACCTGGACAACCCGACGGCGCCGCTGTCCGGCACCAGCCCACGCAACCTGAAGGCCGAGACGCTGGGCGACGTGCTGCGCGGGCGTTCGCCGAGCTCCAAGGTCATCGGCATCTCGGGCAAGGACCGCGGCGCCATCCTGCCCGCCGGCCACCTCGGTACGGCGTATATGTACATGGGCGAAACGGGGCAGTTCTCGTCCAGCACCTACTACATGTCGGCGCTGCCGGCCTGGGTGAAGGACTTCAATGCCGCGCGACCGGCCGACGCGTTCTTCCAGAAGGCTTGGGCGCCGCTGCTGGCCGAGTCGGCCTACGCGCGCGACGTGCCCGACGGTCAGCCGTGGCAAATCGCCAGCGGCAACGGCAACCGGCTGCCTGCCGTCATCGGCGCCCAGATGGACGCACCCGGCCCACGCTTCTACGGCAACCTGCTGGCCTCGCCGTTCGGCGACGAGCTGACGCTGGCCTTCGCCCGCGCCGCGGTCACGAACGAGCAGCTGGGCCAGCGCGGGGTGCAGGACATCCTGTCGGTCAGCCTGTCCAGCCACGACTACGTGAACCACGCCTTCGGCCCCGAGTCGCGGCTGTCGCACGACCATCTGCTGCACCTGGACCGCCACCTGCAGGCATTCTTCCAGTTCCTCGACCAGACCGTGGGCGCCGGCAATTACGTGCTGGCGCTGACGGCCGACCACGGCTTCACCGACACACCCGAGTGGGCGCTGACACAGGGGCGCGACGCCGGCCGCTTCAACAACGGACCATCGCTCGCCGCCGTCAATGCGGCGCTTAGCGCCCGGTTCGGCGTCGATAAGCTGGCGCGGAACTTCTCCGCGTCCGGCCTGCTGCTCGACGAGCCGCTCGCGGCCGAGCGCGGCCTGACCTTCACCGACGTTCAGGCCGTCGCGCGCGACGAACTGCTGAAGCTGCCGGGCGTGGACGCGGTCTTCACGCGCGAGCAACTGCTGGGCAGCGACACGACCACGTCCTATCTGGAGGCCATGCGCAAGTCCTACGACCCGACGCGTGCCGCGCAACTGCAGATCGTGCTGCGGCCCAACTGGATCTTCAGCTCCCGGCCGGGCGGCAGCACGCACGGCAGCCCGCATGTCTACGACACCCACGTGCCGCTGCTGTTCTGGGGGCCTGCCTACGTCGGTGCGGGCGAGGTGCCCACGCGTGTCGAGATTGCCGACCTGGCGCCGACGCTGGCCGCCATCGCTGGCCTGCCGGCCCCGGCGCAAGCGCAGGGCCGCGACCTCAGGCTCTCAGCAGCAGCTCGGTAGCCGACTCGCCCCACTGCGCCTCCGTAAGGCTCAGGCCACCCAGCCGTTCGCACAGCGCGATGGCCTGGGCCGGCCCGGTCGAGGGCAGCAGCAGCATCAGGCGGCCATCGGCCAGCCGCGCGCAACCGTCCTCGCCACGGATCTGCGCCAGCAACGTCTGGCCGTCGGCACCCGGCGCCGTCGTCGCGACGCACAGCGGCCAGGCGCTCGCGTCGCTCAGCAGGGACTGCAGCAACTCCAGTCCGGCCTGGGTCGACAACACCTGCCCGGTCGCCGGGCGCGGCCGCGGCAGCGCGCTGATGTCGACGCCGGTGCACGCACAACCGCCGTCCGCGGTCGGCTGCTCCACCCACCACAACCGCCGACCGTCCCGCCAGGACTGTTCATAGCCCGACCGTGGCGCGCGCTGCCGCCGCCCGGGCAATGCCACGGGGCCGACGCCCGCGGCGCCAGCGGCCTCGACGATCTCGGCACGCGTCGGCAGCTCGTCGGCCCCGAGGGCCCAGGCCGAGCGATACGCCGCATTGGCCAGCCGCAGCCGTCCATCGGCGCCGAACAGGGCCAGCAGCAACGGGCCGTCGGGGCCGTCGACCAGCGCCTGCCACCAGAGATCGCGTGGGTTCACCCACGCGATTGGAACTCAGCGGCGGTGGATTTCGCCGGAACCGCTGACGCTTTGGCGCAACTGCGGCCGGCCGGCATAGCTGAGGTCGCCCGAGCCCGTCAGCCGCGCGTCCAGTTCCTCGACGACACCAAGCGACACGTCCCCCGAACCGCTCAGCTCCACGCGGGCCGAACGCCCGGTCAACGAACCGGCATCGACGTCGCCCGACCCGCTGACTTTCCAGGTCTGCTGGTCGGCCCGGCCGGCCAGACGGACGTCCCCGGAGCCGCTGATGCTCACGTTCAGCTCCTTCAGCTCGACGAGGCCGAGCTGCACGTCGCCGGAGCCGACAACGTTCAGCGCCAGGCTGTCGGCCCTGAAGCGGTCCATGGCCAGATCACCCGAACCGTGGAGCGCCACCGCCTGCAGGCCCCGGGCGTCGAGGCGCACCGTGGGCGTGAACCGGGTCGTAAAGCCCGCATCGCGCTTCAGGCGCACGACGAGCGTGTCGCCCTCCACCACCGTCTCGACCAGCGGTTCGACGTTGTCGTCCGCGACGATGGTGGCCTGGTCGGTGCCCGCCTGCGCCAGCTTGACGTCGAACGGGCCGTCCAGGCGCAGCTTCGTGAACGCGGCGAGCGTGCGAACCTTCTCCACCTTGGCACCCGAGCCCCTGACACGGTTCTTGCCGCTGCCGTACTCGACGGGCACGCTGAGATGGGCCGACCAGCCGTCGGCTTCCTTGCGGATGCGCAGGCGCCAGTCGTCGTCGCCGGCCTGGGCGGCTCCCGCAGCCAGCGCGGTGGTGAAGATCATCAGGGCGAGTCGGGACATAGTGTTCTCCTGGGCGTCTTGGGCCGCAGTGTCGACAGGCCCGTGGAGCCCCGCCAGCACGCTGCGACAGGCTGACGCATCCCCGCCATGAGCCGCAGCATGGACGGACCAGCCGCAAAACACCCGCCGAACGCGCCCGGCCACGGCTGCATTGAAGGCGTGTGACACCCTCGCGGCAAACAACCTCTGCCCAGCCACCGAAGTCCACCCGATCAGGGGGGCGCGAGCCAACCCCCTGTGCCGGCATTGTGTGGAACACTTCCGCACCAAGTGGCGAAGCGTCCGATAGCATCGCCAACCTTGCCGGAACAAGCAAAAACGGATCCACGAGGCCTACTGTCATGAACGAACACCAACCCCGCGACCCGCAGCAGACGCCCGAAGCGCAGCCTGCGGCTGTGGCCGCGCCTGGTGTTTCCAGGACGCGCCGCAGCCTTCTGCGTGCTGGCGCCATCGGTGCGCCCGCACTGGTGGCGCTCAAGCCCGCGTCCGTGATGGCTTGCTCCTGCAAGCTGCCTTCCGGCTTCACCGTCTCCGGCAATCTGAGCCGCGGCCCGAAGAATTGTGCCGACCCTGGTCTGAAGGCATCGGCCTGGCGCACCACGAACTGCCAGAACTCGACGTCGCCCTTCCGGTACTTCTACGGCAAGACGGTGTTCTCGATCACCCGCGACACACTGGTCAGCTCGCTCGGCCTGAACCTTGGCCCTTACAGCAACGACACCACGGTCAGCAGCTGGCTCGCCAAGGCTGACACCAGCGACCAGGGCCTGCTGATGGCCTGCTACCTGCAGGCTGTCGCCGTTGGCAACGACACCACCTGGCCGACCAAGCAGCGCTTTGTCGACATGTGGAACCTGGGCGTTCTCGGCGGTGGCTACACGCCGCCGGCTCAGACCAAGCCCTGGGGACGGGATCAGGTCATCGGCTACCTGAAGTTCCTGACCCAACAGGTCCCCGTCTGACACCCATGCCCCTGGGCGGCAACGCTCAGCGCTGGCGTGCCGCGCCGGCCGCCGGCCGGTTGTTGTCTCGCGAGTTCGAGGATGGGCACGTCTGCTTCGACCCCGACACTGGCGAGACGTTGCTGCTGTCCCACCTCGCCAGCTTCCTGCTGGAAATCTGGTCCCGGCATCCTGGTCATGAGCTGACCCGGGCTGACCTGCTGGACCATGTGCTGGCAGCCGACGACGGCGAGGCCGATGCATCACTGGCCGATGAGCTGCTCGGGCACACATTGGACGAGTTGCAGCAGGCCGGCCTGGTGGCACGGGCCGGCGACAGCGCCGCCGTCCTGACGTGAGGCGCGTCAAGGATCTCGGACCGGCCGGCTTCCGCGCCGCGCTGCGGCAGGGCCTGCGCCTCGTGACCGGCCCGTTCAACTGCGCGCTGCGCACGGACGTGGATGAGATCGCCACGGAGCTGGCCACGCTGTACGGCGAACATGAACTCGCGCCCGACGGCGACATGATCGACTTCCACGTCGAAGTCGCCGCCACGCCGGGGCTGCGGCGCTGGCTGCGGCCGCAGGTGCAATTCCTGGCCGATGACGTCAAGCCCTTCACGCCGCTGCCGCGCGCGCAGGCGCTGCCGATGCTGGAGTGGGGGCTCAACTGGTGCGTCACAGCCTACAGCCACCACCTGCTGGTGCTGCACGCGGCCTGCGTCGCCCGCGACGGACGGGCCGTCATCCTGCCGGCGCCGCCGGGCTCCGGCAAAAGCACGCTGTGTGCCGCCCTCGTCAACCGTGGCTGGCGGCTGCTCAGCGACGAGCTGACGCTGGTGGACTTCGATGCGGCGCGCGTCTGGGGTCTGGCCCGGCCGGTCAACCTGAAGAACGCGTCCATCGACGTGATCCGCGGCTTCGCGCCGGACGCCTTCCTGACCCGCCCGGTCCATGACACCAGCAAGGGCACGGTCGCGCTGATGGCACCGCCGGTGGCCAGCGTCCAGGCCGGCGGCCAGCCGGCGCAACCGTGCTCGATGGTGCTGCCGAAGTACGAGGCGGGTGCAGCGGCGACACTCACGCCCATGCCCCGCGGCCAAGCCTTCCTGCAGATCGCCGACAACGCGATGAACTATGCCATCCTCGGCCGCCAGGGCTTCGAGACCGTGGGCGAGCTGACCGCGCGCTGCGGCCACTTCAGCTTCCGCTACGGCAACCTGGACGAGGCCATGCAAGTCTTCGACGACCTGGCCCGATCGCCGGCATGAGCCCTGCGCTGCTGACCCGCGTGCTGCGGGACGCGGGTGCGGCCCGCGGCCTGGATCTGCTGCAGTGGGACGTGCTCGTGCGCCAGGCGCGTCACGCCAACCTGCTGGGGCGCCTGCACCTTCAGCTGGACGCCACCGGAGTGGAAGTGCCGGAACGGCCCGCGCGCCACCTGCAGTCCGCCGCGATGATGGCCGCACGCCAGCACCTGTCGGTGCATTACGAGGTTAGGGCATTGCAGCAGGTGCTGGCGCCGCTGGGTGTGCCGCTGGTGCTGCTCAAGGGCGCGGCCTACGTGATGGCCGGGCTGCCGGCGGCCCGGGGCCGCGTCTTCTCCGACGTGGACATCCTGCTGCCACGGGCGGTGCTCGACGAGGCCGAATCGCTGCTCGCCGTGCAGGGCTGGAGCGGCGACAAGCTCGACGCCTACGACCAGCGCTACTACCGCCGCTGGATGCATGAATTGCCGCCGCTGATGCACCTGTTCCGCGGCACGGCACTCGATGTGCATCACACCATCCTTCCACCCACCAGCCGCAGCCATGTCGATGCCGCCGCGCTGCTGCGCGACGCCGTCGAGGTGCCCGGCCACCGCGGCGTCTGGGTGCTGGCACCGGTGGACATGGTGCTGCACAGCGCCGCCCATCTGTTCCATGAGGGCGAACCGGACAACCTGCTGCGCGACTTGAGCGACCTGGACCTGCTGATGCGGCACTGGGGTGCGGAGGCCGACTTCTGGCGCCGCCTGCTGGCGCGCGCCGAACAGCACGGCCTGCAGCGCCCGCTGCGGCTGGCGCTGCGCTACTGCCATCAGGAACTGCAGACGCCGGTCCCGACCGACGTGCTCGCCGGCAGTGGCGCCGGCAGACCCGAGCCGGTGCTCGACTTCATGTACGCCCGCGCGCTGCGTCCCATGCATGCGAGCGCGTCGGACGCCTGGACCGCCTGGTGCTGCCGCACGCTCTACATCCGCTCGCATTGGCTGCGCATGCCGCTGCCGCTGCTGGTCTACCATCTGCTGCACAAGGCGCTGCGGCCGCCGCAGAGCCAGGCCCTTGACGACAACCGCTGATGAACCGCCCCAAGCCGTTCTCGATGATCCGCGAGTTCCACCTCGCCGACTGGTTCACGCTCGGCAATGCCTGCGCCGGCATGGGCGCGCTGTTCGCCGTTATGAGCTTCTTGCAAAGCGGCGACGCGCGGCATCTGCAATACGCATGCGCACTGATCCCGCTGGCGCTGGTCTTCGACGTACTGGACGGCCGCATCGCACGCTGGCGGCAGAAGAGCTCAGCGCTCGGCCGCGAGCTCGATTCGCTGGCCGACATCATCTCCTTCGGCGTCGCACCGGCGGCCATCGCCTACGGCTGCGGCATGCAGGGGCTGTACGACCGCATCGTGCTGGTGTTCTTCGTCGCGTGCGGCGTGAGCCGGCTGGCGCGCTTCAACGTGACGGCGGAGAAGCTCAGCGCCGGGTCGGACAAGGTGGCGTATTTCGAGGGCACGCCCATCCCGACATCGATGGTGCTCGTGGCGCTGCTGTGGGTGGCCGCAGCGCAAGGCGCGCTGGGTGAGCAGCTCTGGGGCGGGGTGTGGTGGCTCGGCGGCTTCCGGCTGCACCCGCTGGTGCTGCTGTTTGCGGTGTTCGGCTCGCTGATGGTGAGCCGGATCAGGATTCCAAAGATCTAGGCCGTCCGGCGCGACAGCCAGCCGAGCGGCGAGTCCTGCACGCCGCGCACGGACTGCGACTCAAGCACGTCGCTGGGCGGCTGCTGGCGATATTCGCTGAAGCCGCCGCCATCGAGGCAGGCGTCCAGGCCGAAGGCCGTGCCGAGATCGGCAGGATCGGGTTCGCTGCGCGCGGCAGCGTCACGGCGGAGAAAGCGCAGCGCTGCTGGAAACCGCATGGCAAACCTCTCTGGCTGGGTGCGCCGACAACCGCATCGACGCGAAGTGCAACCAGTGTGAAGGATCCGTATGACAAAGAAACCCCGCAACTGTCAGTAAATATTGCCTCTGATGGCAATTCCACACGTTCAGATGGGGGCCTGACCAATAGGCATCGCATCTTGTGGCAAGCATGCATCACCCCCCGCGTTGCGTGATTGCAAATCTCCGGATCGCTTTCGTCGGTCTGTTGAACCACGCGGCCCGGATGCGCTTAAGCTGCGCGCCTTCCTCGAAATTCGGGCTTTCCCGCATGACCTCAGCAGTTCTGAAATGGATCGCCAACGGCATGATCGTTCTGGTCGTGGCCGTGACGCTCTGGATCGCCCAGGCCGTCCAGCCGGGCGACGCGGGCTCGATGATCGTGGCCCAGGCCGTCGCGGCGCCGGCTGCCGGCGCTTCCGCCCCCGAAGGTCACTGACCCAGCGCCAGCCGCGCGCCCCGGGCCAGCGACTGGCCGATCCGGTCGAGCAACGCACTACCCCCCTGTAGCTGCCACTGGTGCCAATAGAGCGTCACGTCGACGCTGACATCCGGCCGGATCGGCACCAGCGTGCCGGCGGCGATGAAGGGCCGCACCTGAATCTCTGGTGCAACGCCCACCCCCCAGCCCCTGACGGCAGCCGTCACATAGGCCTCGCTGGACGGCACGAAGCGCTCTCGCAGCCGCGGCGCTCGTACGCCGAAAGCCTGCGCCACCCACTGTGACTGGTTGTCGTCCTTGCGGTTGAACACCAGGAAGGGCGTGTCGGCGAAGTTGCCGGCGTGCAGGCTGTCCGGCAACTGGGTGGCCAGGAAACCCGGGCTGGCCACCGCCACGTAGCGCATGACGCCCAGCGGTTCGACGCGGCACCCCTGCAGCGCCTCCGACACCGTGGACACGCAACCCAGCACCGCGCCCTGGCGCAGGCTGTCGTGCGTGAAATCCTGGTCGTCGACCACCAGCTCCAGCCCGTAGCCCTCGCGGAGCCCTTGCTGGACCCAGCCGTCCAGCGCGGGCAGAACCCAGGTCGCGAGGCTGTCGGCGTTGACCGCAATGGCCAGCCGGGACTGCGGCGACACGCGTCCACCGAGCTCCCGCGCCACGTCCACCCGCAGCGCCTGCATCTGGCGGGCAAAGCGCAGGAGCACCTTGCCCGCCTCCGTTAGCCGCAGCGGCCGTGAGCGCACGACGAGTGGTTGGCCGACCTGGGCTTCCAGCGTGCGCAGACGCTGCGACACCGCGCTCTGAGTGATGGCCAGCCGCTGGGCCGCCCGCTCGAAGCCCTGGGCGTCGGCCAGCGCTGCCAGGCAGTCGAGTGCCGCCGTGTCGAAGTCTTTCATAAGCTCTTCTAATGTAGAGCGATTTTTATTAATCCCTCTTCTGAAAGCCATCACGCCTTCGGACAATCACCGACGGTCCGCCGCCGCGCCCGGCTTCGGTTTACAAACTGCGCTTCAACCGCTCTGAATACTCCATGAAGATCGTCGTCCTCGGCGCCGGCATCATCGGCATCGCCACCGCCTGGTACCTGCTGGACGAGGGCCACGAGGTGGTCGTCGTCGACCGCCAGCCCGGCGCCGCGCTGGAAACCAGCTTTGCCAACGGCGCGCAGATTTCGGTCAGCTTCTGCGAGCCCTGGGCCAACGCCGCCGCGCCGTTCAAGGTGGCGAAGTGGCTGCTGCGCGACGACTCGCCGCTGCTGTTCCGCCCCCGACTCGACCCGAATCAATGGCGCTGGGGCCTGGCCTTCCTGGCGCAGTGCACGGATGCCGCGTTCGAGCGCAACGTCGAGGAACTGGTGCAGCTGGGGCGCTATTCGCATGCGTCGCTGAAGGAGCTGGTCGATCGCACCGGCATCGAGTACTACCGGCTGGAGCGCGGCATCCTGCATTTCTTCTCCAGCGCGGCCGACTACGAGTCCGGCGCCGCGGGCGCCGAGATCATGCGCCGCCACGGCGTGGACCGCCGCGTGCTGAGCCGCGAGGAAGTACTGAAGGTCGAGCCGGCGCTGGCCGCGTTCGGTAACCGCATCGCCGGCGGCACCTTCACGCCCAGCGACGAGAGCGGCGACGCGCAGGTCTTCACGCACAAGCTCGCGGCGCTGTGCGCGGCGCGCGGCGCTCAATTCCTGTACGAGCACGACATCCTCGGCCTGCAGCGCGCGGGCGACGGCATCGAGACGGTGCAGGTGGCCGACATGCGCACGGGCACCCGTCAGGCGCTGAAGGCCGATGCCTTCGTCGCCGCGATGGGCTCCTACACGCCGGCCCTGGTGCGGCCACTCGGCGAACACCTGAACATCTACCCGGCCAAGGGCTACTCCGCCACGTTGCGGCTGAAGAAGCCGGAGGCCGCCAGCGTCGTCAGCCTGCTGGACGACAGCCGCAAGATCGCCATCTCGCGGCTGGGCGACCACATCCGCATCGCCGGCACGGCGGAGCTGTCGGGCTTCGACCTCGGCCTGGACTCGCCGACGGCTCGCGTGCGCTGCGCGGCGCTGGTCAAGCGCTATGAAGAGCTGTTCCCGGGCGTGGCCGACACGAGCGAGCCCAACTTCTGGTGCGGCCTGCGGCCCAGCACGCCGACCAACATCCCCTACATCGGCCGCAGCGCGAGGGCCCGCAACCTGTGGATCAACGCCGGCCACGGCACGCTGGGCTGGACGCATGGCGCCGGCTCCGGCCGGGCGATGGCCGAGCTCATCGCCGGGCGCCACCCCGACATGACGTTCGGCTTCTACAACGCCTGATCAGAGCGACTTCAGCAGCGCGTCCACGTCCTTCTGCTGCGGGAACTTGGGCCCCAGCTTGGCCAGGCTCTCCAGTTCCATGCGCGCGCCGGCCTTGTCGCCCGACTGGATCAGAATTTGCGCCAGGTTGAGGCGGTAGGACGGCTGGTCGGGCTGGTCGGCAATGAGCTGGCGCTGCAGGCTGACGGCCTTGTCGAAGGCCTTCTCATTGGCCAGCACGGTCGCATAGGTGTCGCGCAATGCGCCGTTGTCGGGCTTGAGCTGCAGGCCGCGCTCGGCCAGCTCCCTCGCGCCCGGCTTGCCGGCCTTGCTGCGCAGCCAGGCCACGTTGTTGATGAGCGGGATGGCGTCCGGGCTGCGCTTGAGCAACGCCTCGTAGCGGGCCAGCGCCCCCTCCAAATCACCACGCACGAGCAGCACGTCGGCCGCTGCCGCCGTGAAGCCCTGGTCCTGCGGGTGGGCGGCCGTCCACTGGCTTTCGAAGGCCAGCGCCTCGTCGCGCTTCTTCGCGGACACCAGCACTGCGAATAGCCGCGGCGCGGCGTCGCCCGGCTCGGGCTGCGCCACGGCCTTACGCAGCAGCGCGATGGCGGCGTCGGTGCGCTGGCGGCCGAGCTCGATGTCGGCTTCGGTGGCGTAGGCATAGCCTTCCTTCGGAAATTTCTTCTGACGCTCGTGCAACGCGATGAGCGCCTCCTCCGTGCGGCCCTGGCGGATCGCAAGCTGGATGAGCAGGCGCTGCGCCAGCGTGGACGACGGCTCGGCCTCCAGCGCGCGCTTGACCTCGCGCTCCGCGCCGGCGTAGTCCTTCTCCGCGTAGCGCAGTTGCGCCAGGCCCAGCCAGCCATGCGCGCGCGACGGCGCGAGCGCCGTCAGCCGCGAGTAGGTCTTGGTGGCCTGGGCCTTGTCACCGCTGGCCAGCTGGGTGCGCGCCAGACGCTCCAGCAGGTCGGGGTTCAGCGGTAGCGCGGCCGAGGCCTCCTGCGCCGCCTGCGCCGCCGCGGGCATGTTGCCCAGGCGCAGCTGATGGTCGATGAGCGCGACGCGCAGGTTGGCCTCGTTGGGCTCCTCGCGCACGGCAGTCGTCAGCACTTCGGTCACGCGCTCCATTGGCGCCCGCGTCTGCAGCAGCAGCTCGGCCAGCGCAAGGCGCGCCTGCGGCGAGTGGGGCTGACTGGCAATGAAGTCCTCCAGCCGCTTGATCGCGGCGGCGCTGCGGTTGGCCTGCATATCGATGGCCACGAGCCCGATGAGCGCCGGCAGGTAACCGGCGTCGGCCTTCAGGGCGCTCTCGAACGACGCCTGCGCGGCGGCCGTGTCCTTGCGGGCCAGCTGGATGCGGCCACGCAGCGAGGCCGGCACCGGGCTGTCCTTCATCTTCGGCACCAGCTTGTCGATGGCGGCCAGCGCCGCCGGGAGGTCCTGGCGGCTCATCAGCGCGTTGACGATCATCAGGTCGTAGTTGCTGCCACTGTCCTTGGCGGCCAGCTCGCGCAGCTGGGCCAGCGCCGCATCGGCCTTCGCGCGGCCGGCACCGCCCGGCGTGATGCTGTCGCGCACGATGGCCGACAACGCCAGCGCCGCCTGCGTCTTCGCGTCGTCTGGGCGCAGCTTGGCCGCGGCGCCGAAGGCGCGGTCCGCCGCCTCGAAGTTGCCTTGCAACAGCTGCGCCTTGCCCGCCAGCAGCAAGGTGTCCCCGTCGGCCCTGCCACTTTCGAGCACGGGCCGCAGCGTCTCCAGCGCCGGGCCGGGGGCTCGGCGCTGCAGCTGAAGACTGGCGTACTGGCGGCGCAGCCCGCCGTCCTCGGGGGCGAGCTTGATGGCCTGGTTGAGCAGGTTCTCGGCATCGGCCGGCTCGCCCAGCTGCTGGTGCGCGGCGGCGGCCAGGCGCAGCAGCGGCAGGTAGTTCGGCAGCACCTTCAGCAACGGCAGCGCCAGCTCCTTGGCCTTGGCCGCGTCGTTCTTGGCCAGCGCAAGCTGGGCCTGCAGGAAACGCCCCTGCGGCTTCTTGGCCAGCGCCGGCGGCATCGCGTCGATCAGCTTGGCCGCCGCATCGAAGTCCTTGCGGCCGAAGGCAAGCCGCACCAGCAGCGAACGCGCCTCGAAGCTGTTGGGCTCCATCGCCAGCACGTCCGTCAGCAGCGGTTGGGCCTCCTGCACCTTGCCGCGCGACAGCAGCACCTCGGCCTTCAGCAGCAGCGCCTTGTCGGCCTTGGCATTGCGGAACAGCAGCTCGTCCAGCGCCGCCAGCGCCTCGTCGGGCAGGCCGGCGGCCAGCTTCGCACGGGCCGCAACCACGACGGCCGACTCGGTCTCGGGTGCCAGCTGCAGCGCGCGCACCGCGGCGGCCTTGGCCTCGGTCACGTTGCCCTGCGCGAGATGAGCCAGCGCCAGCTGTTGCAGCAGCGACGACATGGCCTTGGGATCGGCCAGGCTCTCGCCGGCGAACTCGCTGATGAGCTTGCGCGACTGGCCCGACTGCAGCATCGCCTGCGCCAGCACGGGCACCAGCTCGTCGCGCGGTGCACCCAGCTCCCAGGCGCGACGCAGCTCAATCTCGGCGCCGGACAGGTCGCCCGACTCCAGCAGCGCCTTACCGAGCAGCAGCCGGCCGGCGGCGTTGTCGGCGTTCTCCTGCAGCAGATTCTTCAGCTCGATGACGGCGCCTGCAGCGTCCTTCTGCTCGAGGCGCTTCTGGGCCGCGGCCAGCAATTCCTCCGGGGAACGCTGGCTGCAGGCCGTCAGGGCGGCAACGAGAACGAGGGCGAGGGCGCGGCGCGAGGTCATGAGGTCTCCTTGTCGGCGCGGATTGTGTTCCTAGAATGCGCGCCCTTTCTCAGGACCGGCCCCAGGGCCCGGCACATCGCCATGGACGCCTCGCCCCGCTTCTGCGCCATCGACTTCGGCACCTCGAACTCCGCCGTGGCGGTGCCCGACGCCGCCCAGGGCATGCGGCTCATCGAGCTGGAGCCCGGCCAGCGCACGATGCCCACGGCCGTCTTCTACTTCGCCGAGGGGCCGCACGATGCCGACGGCCCGCCGCGCGCCTTCGGCCGCGCCGCCGTGGCGGCCTATGTGGACGGCCACGACGGCCGGCTGATGCGCTCGATGAAGAGCATCCTCGGCTCGTCGCTGATCGAGCAGACCACCGATGTGGGCGGCGGCCGCGGCGCCAAGTACTCGGACATCGTCGCAGGCTACCTGAAGCGGCTGCGCCGGCTGGCCGGCGAACCCGAGCGCGTCGTGTTGGGCCGGCCGGTGTTCTTCGTCGACGGCGAGCCCGAGCGCGATGCTGCGGCGCAGGCGCAGCTGGCCGCCTGCGCGCGGGCCGTGGGCTTCACCGACGTGCAGTTCCAGTACGAGCCCATCGCCGCCGCGTTCGACTTCGAGCAGCAGGCCATCCGTGACGGCAAGGGAGAGCAGACCGTGCTGGTCGCCGACATCGGCGGCGGCACCAGCGACTTCTCCGTCGTGCGCGTGGGCCCCGAGCGCGTGCAGCGGCTGGCCCGGCGCGACGACATCCTGGCCAGCCACGGCATCCACATCGCCGGCACGGACTTCGACCGCCACATCGAGCTGGCCGGCCTGATGCCGCAATTCGGCTACCGCGCGACCGGTCCGAGCGGTCGCGAAGTCCCCAGCGGCATTTACTTCGACCTCGCCACCTGGCACCTCATCAACACCTGCTACGCGCCGCTGCGCGTGGCCGAGTGGCGCGGCATGAAGAGCTGGTTCGCCGACGTGCGCCAGCATGCCCGGCTGATGACGGTGCTGGAAGAGCGCCTGGGCCACGAACTGGCCGCGCGCGCCGAGGGCGCCAAGATCGCCGTCTCCGGCGGCGCGGATACGACGGTGGACCTCGGCCTGGTCGAGCCCGGCCTCGTGCTGCCGCTCAGCGAGAGGACCGCCGTCGACGCGCTGCGCGCCGACCTGGACCGCATCATCGCGACGGCACACGAGACCGTCGCGCTGGCGGGCCTCAAGCCCGCGCAGGTCGACGCGCTCTACTTCACCGGCGGCTCGACGGGGCTGCGGCTGCTGGTGGACGGGATGGCGGCCGGCTTCCCGCAGGCCGCGCGCGTCACCGGCGACCGGTTTGCCTCGGTCGCGACCGGCCTGGGCCTGCACGCCCGCCGGCTGTTTGGCTAGCCGCGGACGGCTTCAGCGGCCGCGACACGTCGGCCAGCATCAGCACCGCGCTGACCAGCCCCTCGACGGCCTCCTCCAGGTCGGCCGGTGGCTCCAGCGACTCGATCTCCTCGAGCAGCGTGTCGGCGTCCTCCAGGTCGTCCGGGTCGAGGTGCAGGTAGAGGGCGGCCAATGGCTCCAGCAGCGGCTCCTCAGGCAGCCGCATCAATGCCGGGTGCGCGTCCAGCGCATGGGCGAAGCCGGCCACCCAGGGCAGCACCGTCTCGCTCGGGTCGTCGCCGTCCTCCAGCTCGAACACCCACGGGTCGAACCACTGCCGGCCCGCAATGGCCACGTTGAGCTCCTTGTGCCGCCGACGCAGCAGCGCCAGCAGTTCGTCGTCGACGCGCGCGGGCGTGGGGCGCCCTTCGCTGTCCAGCAGCGGCGGCAGCCAGGCGGACAGCGGCACCGGCTCGGGCTGCAGCAGCACGCCGCACAGATAGCCGTCCAGCATGCTGACGTCCAGCGGCTCCAGCGGCGCGGGCAGCGCGTCCAGCAGGGCCTGCAGGCGCTCCAGGTCGGCTTCGGAAAAGGCGGGATCGGCGCGGTGAGGGGCGGTCGGCATGGCCGGATTATCCGAGCGTGAGGTCCCGCACGCCGCGCGCTGCCGCGATCGGCCCGCGGGTTCTTATCATGGGTTCATGCCCGCTGACAGCGTTGCCGTCATCACCGACGCCTATTACCCGTACCACCGCGCCGTCATCTCCGGCGTGCTGGACGTGCTCGCCGCCCGCGGCATGGCGGCCACGCTGTACATCGGCAAGGAGCTGGACACGACGGACTGGGGCCTGGGGCAGGCCAGCGGGCTCTACGACCGGATCGACCCGGCGATGCACGCCGGCACCCTGGTGCTCGCGTCCACGCTGGGCAAGTACGTGTCCGACGCCCGGCTGATGGAGCGACTCGCCCACCTGTCCGCCCGGCCGCTGGTGATGATGGCGCGCGACGTGCCGAGCTGCCAGCGCGTGCTGGTGGACGACCGCAGCGGCATGCGTGCGCTGATGGAGCACCTGATCGTGGGCTGCGGCCGGCGACGCTTCGTGCTGATGAGCGGCCTGAAGGGCCACCCGGATTCCGACGCCCGCGAGAGCGCCGTGCGCGAGGCGCTGGCCGAGCACGGCGTCGAGTTGCCGGAGGAGCGCGTGGCCTATGGCGGCTTCTGGTCGGCCGATGCGCGCGAGGGCATGCAGCGCATCCTGCAGCGCACGCGCGACATCGACGCCGTCGTCTGCCTGAACGATCCGATGGCTTTCGCCGTCATCGAGGTGCTGCAGCAGGCGGGCCTGCGCGTGCCCGAGGACGTGGCCGTGACGGGCTTCGACGACACCGTGGATGCGCAGTTCAACATCCCGCCGCTGACGACCGTGCGCCAGCCGCTGGCGCAGCTCGGCCGCCGTGCCGCCGAAGCCTTGCTGGACCGCATCGCCGGCCTCCCGCCCGCCGCCGAGCGCCTCGTGCTGGACACCGAGCTGCGGGTGCGACGCTCCTGCGGCTCGCCGGTGTCGATCTGGCTGCGCAGCCTGATGGAAGAGGACGCGGGAGATGCCGCCCCGGCCTGGATCGAGGCCCGGCTGCGAGAGGCTGCGCATCACCCCGCGGCCGCTGCGGCCCTGCAGCACGACTGGGAAACCCTGCTGCTGGACGGCCTTGGCCGGCGTGACGACCAGCATGCGCTGCGCCGCCACGTCGAACGCGCGGCCCAGCGCGTGGCCGCGACGCTGGACGCCCCGGGGCGAGCCCGGCTCCACGAGATGCTGGCGTCGCTGTACCCCGTCTTCTCGGCCGTCGAGCACTTCGCCTACCGGATGACGCACTTCCACCAGCTGCGCCACGACCGCTTCGCCAGCGAGAACATGGCGCTGCTTGGCAGCCGCCAGGACCTGCACTCGGTGCTGGACGGCTGCGCCTGGTACATCCGCAACCTGGGCCTGTCACGCTACTTCTTGGCGACGTTCGAGCCGGCCGCCGAAGGGGCGCCTCGCCTCGCGCGCCTGCGGCTGGCTTCATCGCCCGGCGCCACGGTGGACGACGGCGCACCCTACCCGGCGTCGCAGCTGCTGCCCGACACGCTGGCGCACGAGCTGGCCCGCGGCCACCTGTTCGTCTATCCGCTGTGCTGCGCCGACGCGGCCTACGGCCTCATCCTCTTCGACGCGCCGCCCGGTTGGGACCTGGACCACGAGGGCTTCGCGGGCGCGCTCAGCGCGGCGCTGCACCAGCAGCACCAGCGCGCGGCCCTGGAAGCCCACGCCCAGGAACTGGAGGCGAAGGTGCGCCAGCGCACCGAGCAGCTGCAGCGGGAGGTCGACGTGCGCCGTCGCGCCGAGCAGGCACTGGACGCCGCCAACCAGGAGCTGCGGCGCCTGGCCTTCATGGACGGGCTCACCGGCGTCGCCAATCGCGCCGCCTTCCAGCAAGCCATGACCGTCGAGCTGGCACAGCACCGCCGCAACGGCCTGCCACTCGGGCTCATCCTGTGCGACGTGGACTTCTTCAAGCGCTACAACGACCACTATGGCCACCTCCAGGGCGACGACTGCCTTCGCCGCGTCGCGCAGGCGCTGCAGCAGGCCGCCCGCAGGCCGCGCGACGTGGCGGCCCGCTATGGTGGTGAGGAGTTCGTGTTGCTGCTGCCGGAGACGGACGAAGCCGGTGTGCAGACGGTGGCACGAACGATCCGCGAGGCCATGGACCGCCTGGCCATCCCGCACACGACCTCCGACGCCGCCTCGCACGTGACGCTGAGCCTGGGCACGGTCAGCCTGCGCCCCGGACCCGACACCCTCGCCAGCGATCTGGTCCAGGCCGCCGATGACGCGCTCTACCGCGCCAAGGCCGGCGGACGCAACCAGGCCGTCATGGCCCCCAGCCCGCCCGCGTCGGCGGGATGAAGTAGCCACGGTGAATAGTGCCGACCACTGCGGCGTGCCGGCGCCTACAGTGGTGACTCCCAACGACGCCCTCCTCGTGAGGGTTTGCAGACCCGGCAGCGAGCTGACCGGGTCTCTTTTTTTTTGTTGCGCTCACGTCGGCCGTGAACGCTGCCGCATCCGCTGGACTGACATAACGCACCAGGCCAGCGGTTCCACCCCATACTGAAACGATGCCCGTTGCCGACCTCGCGCTACGCTTCGACCCCGGCGTCGTCGTGCTCTCCTACCTCACCGCTGTGTTCGCGTCGTTCGTGGCGCTGGACCTCGCCCAGCGCGTGAGGACGCCGGACGCCGCGAGCGCCCGGGTCTGGTGGGCCGCCGGCTCGCTGTCCATGGGCAGCGGCATCTGGGCGATGCATTTCGTCGGCATGCTGGCGCTGCGGCTGCCGTTCGCCGTCGGCTACGACGCCACGATCACCGCGCTGAGCTGGCTGGCCGCCGTGGCCGTTTCGGCCATCGCACTGCGCGTGGCGGCCGAGGACCAACTGACCGCCAGCCGGCTGACGCTCGGGGCCGCCAGCATGGGTGCCGGCATCTGCGCGATGCACTACATCGGCATGGCGGCGCTGGTGCTGTCGCCCGGCATCCACTGGCGCTGGGGCCTGGTCGCGGCGTCCGCCGGCGTGGCCACCGGCGCGGCAGCGGCGGCGCTGTGGATCTTCTTCTGGCTGCGCCGCCTGAGCGCCGCCCAGGCGCGCTGGGGCCAGGGGGCCGCAGCCCTGGTGATGGGCGCCGCCGTGACCGGCATGCACTACACCGGCATGGCCGCGGCCGGCATCGCCGACGGCAGCGTCTGCCTGAGCGCCAATGCGCTGCGCGGCGACAACCTCACCAGCCTCGTCGGCAGCGCCGCGCTGGCCCTGCTGCTGCTGACGCTCGGCACCTCGCGCCTGGACGCCACGCTGCGCCGCCGCGCACTGCGGCTGCAGCAGTCGCTGCAGGCGGCCACGACCGAACTGGCCGAGCAGGCGCTGCGCGATCCGCTGACCGGCCTGGCCAACCGCCAGCTGCTGGACGACCGCATCAGCCACGCCCTCGCCCGCGGTCGCCGCGACGGCGCCGGACTGACGGTGCTGATGTTGAACCTGGACGGATTCAAGCCCGTCAACGAGGCCTTTGGCCATGCCGCCGGCGACGCCGTGCTCTGCGAGGTGGCCCGGCGACTGCAGGCCCAGGCGCGCGGCCACGACACGCTCGCCCGACTGGGCGCCGACGAGTTCGTGCTGCTGCTGGAAGGCGACACGCCCGAAGCCACGCTGGCCCAGGTGGCGCAGCGGCTGCTGGACTGCCTGGGCCAGCCGATGTCCATCAGCGTGGGCGAAGGCAGCCAGCCGCTGCGGCTGTCGGCCTCCATCGGCATCGCGCTGAGCCAGCGCGAGCAGTTGCCGGGCCGCGCACTGATCGCCCAGGCGGATTCAGCCGCCCAGGCCGTCAAGCGCGGCGGCGGCAACGGGTTTGCCTTCTTCGAAGCTCACATGCAAGACGGCGTGCGCGACCAGCTGGAGCTGGCCCGCGACCTGCGCGCCGCGCTGGAAGACGGCGGCGCCGGCCAGCTGAGCCTGCACTACCAGCCCAAGGTGGCCGGCGACACGCAGCGCGTACTCGGCGTGGAGGCGCTGCTGCGCTGGCAGCACCCCAAGCGCGGCGCCATTGGCCCCGCCACGTTCATCCCGGTGGCGGAGCGCTTCGGCATCATCATCGCGCTGGGCGACTGGGTCATCGACGAGGCCTGCCGCCAGGTGGCCGAGTGGCGCGACCAGGGCCTGCGGCTGCGCGTCGCCATCAACCTCTCGGTGCAGCAGCTGCGCCAGCCCGAGGCCTTGCTGCAGCGGCTCCAGCACGCGCTGCAGCGCAACGGCATGGACGCCTCGCAGCTGAGCCTGGAGATCACCGAGTCGGTCGCGATGGAAGATGCTGGCGCCACCGAGCGCACGCTGCAGCGCCTCGGTGCGCTGGGCGTGAGCCTGTCCATCGACGACTTCGGCACCGGCTATTCCAGCCTGTCCTACCTGCGCCGTCTGCCGGTGTCGCAGCTGAAGATCGACCGTAGCTTCATCCAGGACCTGGAGACAAGCGCCGACGCACGCGCCATCGTCAAGGCCGTCATCGAACTGGCCCATGCGCTGGGCCTGGAAGTGGTGGCCGAGGGTGTGGAGACGACGGGCCAGGCCGCCGAGCTGCGCGCCAAGCGCTGCGACAAGCTGCAGGGCTATTTGTTCGCGCGACCGATGCCGGCGGCGGAGCTGGTGCATTGGGCGCGGCGCTCGCAGGCGCCCCGTGGCTGCGAGACCGCGCCGGCCGAGGCGTGAACGCCTCTGCCGCACCGACTCCTAGACCGCCATCCGCTCGGGCGCGATGTAGTGCCGCCGGAAGGCCTCGAAGTCCATCGAGTCGGCGGCCTCGATGCGCGCCTGCTCGGCCAGCGACTCCGCGGCCAGCCGCTCGAAGCGTTGCTGCAGCCCCTCCGGGAACGGCAGCGCCAGCAGCGCGGCCCGTGTCGCATCGCTCTGGTGGCGGATGAAGCGGACGTGGCTGTGGCCGAAGTCCTGGGCCATGACGGCCAGCACGCGGGCCGACGGGCACAGCTCGGGGTGGTCCAGCCGCTCGGCCACGCGGCGCAGCGCCTCGGTGTAGGCCGTGCCGCCATGGGCCGCATCCAGCGCCTTCGCCTGCGCCGCACAGCCGGCCAGGATCTCCCGCGCCCACTCGGCCAATGACCGGTCGCCGCGCTGCCAGTGCTCAAGCACCAGCCCCGGCTCGCGGCCGCGTGCGGCGACGCGGTGCTGGTTGCGGGCATTGGCGGCGATCTCGTCCGGCGTGTCCTCGGGGCTGGGGCTTTGCAGGCAGTGCAGCAGGAATGCGTCCAGCACGCGGATGGCGTCGGCACCGATGCCCACCGGCTCGAACGGGTCCAGGTCCATCAGCCGCACCTCGATGTACTCGACGCCCCGCTCGCGCAGCGCGTGCAGCGGGCGCTCGCCCGAGCGGATCACACGCTTGGCGCGGATGGTGCTGTAGAACTCGTTCTCGATCTGCAGCAGGCTGGTGGACAGCTGCTGGTAGTCGCCGCCGGGCGTCTGCACGCCGATGGCCTCGTAGGCCGGGTACGGGCGAGAGAGCGCCTCCTGCAGCGACGCGGCGTAGCTTTCCAGGCAGTTGTAGCTGACGGCAATGCTGGCCTGCGCGTCGCTCTGGTAGCCGAGGCGCCCCATGCGCAGCGACGTGGCATGCGGCAGGTACAGCGTGTGGTCGGCCAGGCGCTGCAATCCGTGGTCACGGTCGTGCACGAAACTGTCGCACAGCGCCGGGCTGGCGCCGAACAGGTACAGCAGCAGCCAGCCGTCGCGGCGGAAGTTGCGGATGGCGCCGAAATAGCCCTCCGTCGACACGCCCGGCAGCGACCAGTTGTAGTGGATGCCCGAGATCGTCTGCATGCGCCGGCCATAGCGCTGGCCCAGGCCCACCCGGTACACGCTCTTGGCGCGAGCAACATTGCTACTGCCGTAGCGGGCGATGGGAATGGTCTCGTCGGCTGGCAGCTCGCAAGGCATGGAGCTGACCCACAGCCGCTCGTCGGCCAGCGCCCGGTAGACGGCCTGGTGGATCTCGGTCAGCTCGCCCAGCACGTCATCGACACCGGCATGCACGCCGGTGATCAGCTCCAGCTGCGATTCGCTGTAGTCGGTCGTGATGTGCGGGTGCGTCAGCGCCGAGCCCAGGGCCAGCGGATGGGGGGTCAGCGCCAGTCCGCCGCCGGACAGGGCGCGCAGGCTTTCCTTCTCGATGCCACGGCGGATGCCGAGCAGGGTCTCTTGATCATTCATGGCGTCTAGGCGCGCGGGTTGGGCCGAGACGGTAGCAGAAGCGGATTAAAGCTGCCCCGGGGCGTCGTGGTCGGCCTGGCTCGGGCGCAGGGCATGGGCACCGGCCTGGACGCCCTCATGGTGGCTGAGGTAGAGCGACACATCCTGCCGCTCCAGCCAGCCGACGGCGCGCAGCCGGTCCAGCACGGGCCCTTTGACTTCCGAGAACTCCAGCCGAATCCCCTCGGCGGCCAGCGCGGCGCGCAGCTCCTGCAGCGCCACCAGGCCGGACATGTCGATGTGGTTGACCGGCCCCATCAGCAGCAGCACGCGCTGCGGTTCGCCCAGCAGCACTCGGTGTTCGCGCACGCGCTCCAGCACGGCGTCCACCAGGCCGCGCGCGTTCGTGAACACCAGGCTCTCGTCGATGCGCAGGCCGACGACGTCGGGCTGACATTCCACGGCGTAGCGCTCGACATTGCGGTAATGCTGCGTGCCCGGGACGCGGCCGACGCGCGCCACGTGCGGCTGCGCCGTGCGCCGGATCAGCAGCGCGACGGAGCCGACGACGCCCATCGCCAGCGCCGCGCCGACGCTCCACAGCAGCACCGCCGCCGTGACGGCCACCATCAACAGGCCTTCGGCGCGTGCATAGCGCCAGGCCTCGACGTAGTGGCGGGCTGTGAAACCGCCCAGCACGGCGACGACGATGGTGGCCGCCAGCACCGGCTTGGGCAGGTGGGCCAGCGGCCCGGCCAGCAGCAGCAGCGCCAGCGCCATGAAGGCCGCCACGAAGACCAGCGCCCAACGCGACCGCGCGCCCGCCTCGTGCAGCAGGATGCTGCGCGAGAAGCTGCCGGCCACCGGCATGCCGCCGCTGACGCCGGCCACCATGTTGGCCGCGGCCAGGCCGCGCAGCTCGGCGGCGGGCAGCAGCTTCTCGCCCCGCCGCTGCGCCAGTGATTCCGACACCGCCAGGCTCGTGACGAAGGTCATCAGCCCGATCAGCGCGGCCGAGGGCAGCAGCTGCCGCCACAGTGCTGCGTCCCATAACGGCCAGGCCAGCGGCAGCGACAGTGCCGGCAGCGCGCCCACCTGCGCCACGCCGCCGGCCAACGGCGTGAACGCGGACACCGCCATCGCCGCGACCAGAAGTGCCAGCGGTGCCAGCCGCGCGAGCTGCCGGCCGCCGCGCCGTGAGGCCATCAGCAGCATGATGGCCACGCCGCCCCAGGCTGCGCTCACCGGCTGCCAGCCGCCGTGCAGCGCCGACTGGGCCAGCGTCGGCAACGTCGAGCCGCTCGCCGTGCTGCCCAGCAGCACCGGCAGCTGGCCCGCCGCGATCATCAGCGTCGCCCCACTCTCGAAGCCGCGCAGCGCCGGCACCGACAGCAGGCTGGACAACGCATCCAGCCGCAGCAGCGCCGCCAGCCCCAGCAGCGCGCCCACCTCGGCGGCCAGCACCAGCGCCCCGGCCTCGGGCGTCACGCCCGGCGGCAGCCCCGCCAGCGCCTGCGTGATCATCAGCGCCAGCACCGCCGCCGGGCCCAGGCCCAGCACCGGGCTGGAGCCGAACACGGCGTAGGCCAGCAGCGGCAGCAGGCTGGCGTACAGGCCGGCCTGCGGCGGCAGGCCGGCGAGCATCGCGTACGCCAGGCTCTGCGGCACCAGCAGTACGGCGACGACCGCGCCGGCCATCAGGTCGGACCGCCAGGTCGACGTCATGTCACCGCGTCGCGGCGGCGCCATGCCTAGCGGTCCACCTTGAGGCCCGACAACTGGACGACGCGCGCCCATTTCGTCGTCTCGGCCTCGATGAGGGCGGCCAGTTCCGACGCGCCGCCGCCCTGCACGAGCAGTCCGCGGGCCGTCATGCGCTCGCGCAGCATGGGATGGGCCAGCGCCGCCAGCGTGTCGCGGCGCAGCCGGGCCAGCGGGTCGGCGGCCAGGTGCGCGGGCGCGAACAGGCCCAGCCAGGCGCTGGCCTCGTAGCCCTTCAGAGCGGGACCGCCCGCCTCCTCGACCGTGGGCAGGTCAGGCAGGCTGGGACTGCGCCGCGCGCTGGTGACGGCCAGCGGCATGAGCTTGCCCGCGCGGATCAGCGGCAGCGCCGACGGCAGCGCATCGAACATCAGGTCCATGTTGCCGGCGACGACGTCCTCCTGTGCCGACACCGTGCTTCGGTACGGGAAGTGCAGCATGTAGGTCTGCGTCGCCCGCTTGAACAGCTCGCCGGCGAGATGGCTGGTGGTGCCGTTCCCACCGGAGGCGATGTTGAGCCGGCCCGGCTGGCTCGTGGCGGCGCTGACCAGATCGGCCAGCCGGCGGATGCCCTGGGCCTGCGCCAGCGCCGGGTTGACGACGACGACCAGCGGCACCGTCGCCAGCAGGCCCACCGGCGCGAAGTCCTTCACCGGGTCGTAGGGCAGGCGGCGCGACAGCAGCGGGTTCAGCACATGCGTGCCGACACCGCCCATCAGCAACGTGTGACCATCGGTGGCGCCGGCGACCTCGGCGCTGCCGATGTTGCCTCCCGCGCCGGGCTTGAGGTCCACGGCCACCAACTGCCCCAGGCTGCGCTGCAGCTCCGGCGCGAGCAGCCGCGCGGCGATTTCGGCCGGGCCGCCGCCCGGGTAGGGCACGACGATGCGCATCGTCCGGTTGGGCCAGGCGGGCGCGCCGGGCTGGGCCATCGCCGGGGCGCTGGCCAGCCAGCACAGCAGGCTGCGGCGGTCGAGCGGCTTCACGCGGCGGGCCCCTGCAGCACGTTGAGCTTCACCTGGCCGTTCAGGCAGGCAGCGTCGAGGTCCTGCAGCATGGCGGTCAGTGCGTCGGCATCCGGCGCCTGGACGGCGGCGATGCCGATGGCTCGGTTGCGGCCTTCGGCCTTTGCCTTGTAGAGCGCCATGTCGGCCCAGTTGACGGCCTGCTCCCAATGCAGGCGCAGCGCTGCACCTCCGGGGCTGGCCGAGTCGCCCAACGGGAAGCTGGCAAAACCGATGGACGCCGTGACGCGCAGCGTGCCAGCGTCCGTCGTGATGAGGGAGCCAGCGATGCCGCCGAGCACGCGCACGGCCATCTGCGCCAGGTCGTCGCCGGGCAGCTCGGGCGCATAGACGAGAAACTCCTCGCCCCCCCAGCGCACGACGAGGTCGCTGGCGCGCACCGCCGCACGGATGCGCCGACCGACCTCGACGATGACGGCATCGCCGGCGGCGTGACCGTACCGGTCGTTGACAGTCTTGAACTGGTCTATGTCGATCATTAGCAATGCGCCGCGGAAGCCGTCCGCGCCAACCGTGCGGGCGCGCTGGTCCATGACGGCCAGGAAGTGTCGCCGGTTGGAGAGGTCGGTCAGCGGGTCGCGTTCGCTCTGCGCGCGCAGCAGCCGCTGGTTGGCCGACAGCAGCGCCTGCGCCCGGCGCATGCGCAGCAGCACGACGCCGATCAGCGCCAGCGACAGCAGCAGCAGCGCGCCGACGGCTAGGCCCACGCGCTGTGCCAGCCGGCGGTTCTCCAGCTGGCGGTCCTTGATCTGGCCGTCGCGGGCCAGCAGGTCGAGGTCACGCTGGCGGGCGGCCGTGTCGTACTTGCGGCGCAGTTCCTCCAGCGCACTGGCGCGGTTGCGTTCGTTGATGCGCGCCGTCAGCTCGCGCTCGTCGCGGAAGGCAGCTAGCGCCTCCTTGTACTGCCCCGCGTCGGCCCAGGCATCACCCAGCTCGCGCAGTTCGCGGGCGCGCGACACCAGCTCCGCCGGATCCTGCGAGATGTCGGCGACACGGGCCAGCTCCTGGCGGGCGGCGTCGAACTGATGCAGCTTGATATGGGCCACGGCGAGGTTGTGGTGCAGGCCGCGCTCGTAGACGCGGTCACCGAACCGCTGCAGCACCGGCAATGCCAGGCGACCCGCGGCTTGCGCCTCGGCCAGCCGGCCCTGATGCATGTAGGCATCCACGAGATTGGAGCGCAGCAGCGCCGCGAGGTGGGGCGCGCCCGCCTGCTCAGCCTGCGCGATGCCCGCCTCCAGCGCGGCGCGCGCCCCGGCGACGTTCTGCGCGCGGCGCTCGAACGCCGCTTCGAAGTTGCGCACTCGTGCACCAGCGACCGGGTCACCCTGGGCCTCGGCCAGTGCGGCGCGGATCTCGGCACGCCCAGCGTCCGTCTGGTCCTGCGCCTGCAGCAACAGGGCGAGCTGGACGCGGCTCAACGCCGTCAGGTGGCGGTCACCCGCGGCCTGGGCCTGCGCCAGGCCGCGGCGCGCGCTGGCCTCGGCATCGACGTAGGCACCCTGGCCCGCCTGCTCGCGCTGCAGCAGCCGCAGGCCCTCCCAGGCGGCGCGGTAGTCGCAGTCGGGCCAGGCTACCGCGGCGGCGCGGCAGCGCGCCTCCAGCCCGGCCACCGCCCGTTCGGCCAGTGTGCCGGCCGGCCTGCCCGCCTGCTCCTGCAGCAAGGCGCGCAGCAGCCAGCTGCGGTCGACGCCCTCAGGCTGCCCGGCCAGCTCGACGGCCACCGCATCGGCCGCGTCCGCCTTGCCGGCGGCCAGCAGCAGCCGGCCGCGCACGAGGCGCCAGGCCGCCAGACGAGCCGGGGTGGCGTCCTGCGGCCAGCGGCGCTGCAGTTCGGCCTGGGCGGCGGCGGGGTCCTCGAACGCATCGCGCACGAGGGCGGCCAGCTCGGCGTGCTCCGCATGCTCGCCCTCGGCGGCCATGGCGAAACCCGGCGCCAGGCCGGCCACGATCAGCACGCCTGCCGGCAGCCAGGCCTTCATGGCGAGGTGGTCCGGCCACCGCCGGTGGTGGAAGGGCCGCTGAGCGCCGTCAACGCGACCAGGCCTTCGCTGCAGGCGGCTTCCAGCCGCACCGTCAGCGCGGCAGCGGCCTCGGCGTCGGCCGCGTGGATGCGCTCCACGCCATAGGCCTTGTTGCGGCCGTGGGCCTTGGCCAGGTACATGACGGTGTCGACCAGGTCGATGGCGCGCTCCCACGACAGCCGCAGGCCGTGCGGTGGCACCGGCAGGCTGACGAAGCCGATCGACGCGGTGACGGCGATGCGGCGGCCGTCGCGCTCCACCGGCCGGCCGCCGATGAGGTCTAGCAGGCGCTGGGCCAGCTGCGGCGCCGACATGCCGTCCCGCGCGCGGGCGACGATGAGGAATTCCTCGCCGCCCCAGCGCACGATGAGGTCGTCGTCGCGCACGGCCTCGCGCAGCCGCCGCGCGATGTCGGCCAGCACGGCGTCGCCGGCCGCGTGGCCGAAGCCGTCGTTGATGCGCTTGAAATGGTCGACGTCGATGAGGAAGAAGCTGGCCGCCAGACCGTCCGACCCGCTGAACTGGCGGATGGCCGACTGGAAGTGGCGGCGGTTGGCCAGGCCGGTCAGCGGGTCGGTCTCGCTCTGGCGCTGCAGCGAGGCGTTGCTGTGCACCAGCGCGGCGTTGGTGCGCCGCACGCGGCGGAAGGCCTGGTACAGCAGGCCCAGCGACACCAGCACGCAGCCACCCAGCGCCGACCACAGCATCAGCGCGAGGTTGCGCTGCTGCACCTGCTCGGCCTTGAGCGCGTTGTCGCGGTTGAGCAGCTCGATGTCGCGGGCGCGCTGCTCGGCGTCCTGGCGCTCCTGGGCCTCCAGCAGCAACTGGCGGGTCTGGTCGCGCAACACGGTGTCGGCCAGGCGGCGGTGCTCCCGCCAGGCGCCGACGGCGCCGGCCAGGTCGCCCGCGCGCTCCAGGTAGCCGGCCAGCTCCTTCCACTCGTCCGACGCATAGGCGATGGCCCCCTGCTGCTCGTCCATCACGATGGAAGCGCGGGCCTCGGCACTGCCTTCGGCCAGGCGGCCGAGCGCGATCTTGGCCAGACCGATGTTGGAACGCGCGACGATCTCGGCGTTGACGTTGCGCGTGGCCTGCGCGAGCGGCAGCGCCTGCTCGGCCAGCTCCAGCGCGCGCGCCGGATGTCCCTGGCGCAGGTGGTGATCGGCGAAGTTGGCCAGCCCCAGCGCCCGCACCGAATCGGCGCCGGCCTGGGCTGCCTGGTCCAGCGCATCGGCATAGGCCTGCAGGGTGATGCCGGCGTCGCTGTCGTCGGCGTGCACGATGCCGCGCATCGTGTGCACCTGGTTCAGCGTCATCGGGTCCGGGTCCTTCAGCGCCTCGGTCAGCGCCTGGGCGACGATCTGCCGCGCGCGCGCCGGCGTGTCGGCACGCAGCGTCGTGAAGGCCAGTCCTGAATAGGACAGCGCGACGCGCCAGGGCTGGCCGATCTGCTGGGCCAGGCGCAGCGCGTTGTGGCCTTCGGTCAGCGCGGCGTCAAGCTCTCCGGCATCGCCGCTGGTCGTGGCCAGCAACAGGTGGTAGCGCCAGCGGTGGATGCGGCCAGCCGCGGCCAGCTGCTCAGCGTCGACGGCCGCCAGGTGCTTGCGGGCCTCGCGCAGATTGCCGCGCCCCCGCTGGTACTCGCCCGTCACATAGGCGGCGGCCACGGCGGCTTCGGCGCGCTGCGCGCCGGCTGGCCAGTTGCGCAGCTGCCGCGCGAGCTCCTCGCTGAGCGGCCTGTCGCCGGCCTGCGCCGCCAGCAGACCGCGCAATGCGAGCACGTCGAGCCGGTCGGCACTGTCGCGCGGCAGTGCCTCGGCGCGGCGCCGCAGCGTCAGTTCGTACTCGGCCGGCTTGGCGCGAGCGGCGCGTTCGATGCGATCGAGTTCCGTGGCCAGGCCCGGATCGGCCTGCGTGGCAGCGGCGGGCGCTCGCGCGGCCGCGGGGTCGTCGCCCGCGGGGGCGCAGGCGGCAAGCAGCAACCCCGCCAGCCCTGCGCAGGACATCGATCGGAGTGCCTGGAGTCGGTGCATCTCGGGCGGATGGGCGGGAGTTCGTGATCCCGGACGGCTCATTTCATCGCGTTTCGGGCCGCTGGCCGCGAGCCGCGGGTGCCGGAGCGTCCAGATTGCACGCTGCGCCTCTCAGGCCGGCGCCCCAACGTAGCCGCGCGGCACCGCACCGAGCAGCCGGCGCGTGTAGTCCTGCCGCGGCGCGGCGATGAGCTCGGCGGTGGGCGCCTGCTCGACGACCTCACCGTTCTGCATGACCAGCACCTCGTCGGAGATGAACTTGACGACAGCCAGGTCATGGCTGATGAAGATGTAGCTCAGGCCGAACTCGTCCTGCAGATCCTTCAGCAGGTTCAGCACCTGGGCCTGCACCGACACGTCCAGCGCCGAGACAGCCTCGTCCAGCACCAGCACCTCGGGCTGCAGCGTCAGGCAGCGCGCGATGGCGATGCGCTGGCGCTGGCCGCCGGAGAACTCGTGCGGGTACTTGTGCATGGCCGCTGTGTCCAGGCCCACCTTGCGCAGCAGCTCCACGGCGCGCGCTTCCCGCTCGGCCGTGTTCGCGCCGATGCCGTGGATTTCCATCGGCTCGCGCAACGTCTGGCCGATCGTGAAGCGGGGGTTCAGCGACGCGTAGGGGTTCTGGAACACGACCTGGATGCGGCGGCGCATCGGTAGCCAGTCGGCCCGGCTCATCGCGAGCAGGTCCTGGCCGTCGAACAGCACGCGGCCGGACATCGTGCCGCCCGTGGCCTCGTGCAGCCGCAGCAGCGCCAGGCCCATCGTCGTCTTGCCGGAGCCGGATTCGCCGACGACGCCCAGCGTGTAACCCTTGCGAAGCTGGAAGCTCACGCCCTTGACGGCCGGGAACTCGCGCCGGCCGAACAGGCCGCTCTTGAGCCAGAAGCTCTTCTTGAGGTCCGACACCTCCAGCACCACCGGCGCGTTCGGGTCCTTGGGCGCGGAAGCGGTGCCCGCCGCGGCCTGGGTGGCCGTCTTGCCCGCGATGTGGTCGTCGATGACCATCAGCCGCGCCGGGCTCCCGGTCAGCGACGGCCGGCAGGCCAGCAGCGCGCGGGTGTAGGCGTCCTGCGGGTCGCTGAAGATCTGCGCGACCGGCGCCCGCTCGCGCACCTCGCCGTGCCGCATGACGACGACCTGGTCGGCGATTTCGCCGACGACGCCCAGGTCGTGCGAGATGAACAGCAGGCTCATCTGGTGCGAGGCCTTCAGCCTTGCCAGCAGCTCCATGACCTGGCGCTGGATCGTCACGTCCAGCGCCGTCGTGGGCTCGTCGGCGATGAGCAGCTTGGGCGAACAGGCCAGCGCCAGCGCGATCATGACGCGCTGCTGCTGGCCGCCCGACATCTCGTGCGGATAGGCCGACAGGCGCCGCTTCGGCTCGGGGATGCCCACCTCGGCCAGCAGCTCCTCGGCCCGCACGAGGGCCTGGCGGCGCGTCATGCCGAGATGCTTGATCAACGGCTCGCAGAGCTGCTCGGCCACCGTGAAGACGGGGTTCAGCGAGCTCATCGGGTCCTGGAAGACGCAGGCAATGTCCTTGCCGCGCAGCGCGCGCAGCTCGGCGGGTGCGGCCTGCAGCAGATCCCGGCCCTGGAAGCGGATGGCCCCCGTGCGCTCGGCATTGCTGGGCAGCAGATTGAGGATGGACATGGCCGTCACGCTCTTGCCCGAGCCCGACTCGCCGACAAGGGCGACCGTGCTGTTTTCGGGCACGTCGAAGCTCACGCCCTTGACGGCGAGATGGCGCTGCATCTCGCCGGCCTGCCGGCCCATGCGGAAGGCGACGCGAAGGTCCTGGATGCTGAGGAGCGTCGTCATTCCAGGCCCCTCAGCTTGGGATCGAGCGCATCTCTGAGCGCATCGGTGAACAGCGCGAACGCGGTGACGAAGACGGCCATGAAGGCCGTGACGGCGGCCAGCTGCCACCAATAGCCGAGGATGAGCTCGTTCTGCGCCTCGCTGAGCATCGTGCCCCAGCTGACCTGGTCCACGCCGACGCCCAGGCCCAGGTAGCTCAGGATGACCTCGCTCTTGATGAAGCTGACGACGTGCAGCGACAGCTGGACGAGCGCCACGTGGGACACGTTGGGCAGGATGTGCCGGAAGATGCGCGCCCCCTGCGACGCGCCGATGGCCTCGGCGGAGCGAACGTACTCGCGCACGCGGTGCTTGATGAACTCGGCGCGGATCAGCCGGTAGATGCCGGTCCAGCCGGTGAAGGCGAGAATGAGCGCCACCATCAACACCTGGCGGCTGGAGCGGCCGATGGCGGCGTCCAGCGCGCCGAGGTCCATGTGCTGCGCGACGGCGGCGAAGGCGAACAGCAGCACGATGTAGGGGATGGCGGTGAAGACGTTGTAGACCCACTCCAGCAGGTCGCCCACCTTGCCGCCAAAGAAGCCCGACAGCGCGCCGAGCACGGTCCCGATCAGCGTCGTGACGACGGCGCCGAGCAGGCCGACGACGATGGACACCTCGGCGCCCTTGATGACCTTGGCCAGCACGTCGCGGCCCAGCCGGTCGCCGCCAAGCGGCAGCGTCTGGGCCTTGGGCGCCTCCTCGGTCTTGAAGGCCTTGGCGCGCTCGGCCCATTCGGCATAGCGGGGCGCGAGGGGGTCGATGTCAGACAGGTCGACGTTGGGTCCGTGGGGCACGGCGATGGGGCCGGTGTCTTCCTGCGGCTGCGGGCCGACGAAGGTGGGCGGCGCGTTGGGCACACCGATCTCGCGCTGCCAGCCGCTGGCGATCAGGTCGGTGGCGGCGAGCAGCACCAGCGCGAGGAAGGCGATGACGACAGCCATGGCGACGAGGCCGACGCGGTCGGTCCTGAGGCGGCGCCAGGCGGCGTACCAGACGCCGTGGCTTTGCGTCGGCGAGGCGGCCGGCACTGCCGGCGCATTGGGGGTGATCGCGGCGCTCATGGCTGCTTCGGAAAATATGTCGTTGTGGACCGGCCCTTGCCGGGAATTGCCGCCAGGCCAGAGCAACGGAGAACCAGCCCGCCCATCACTTCAGCACCACCCGCGGGTCGACCAGCTTGTACAGGACATCCACGACCAGGTTGACCACCATCGTCAACGCCGCCAGATAGATCGCGAACGCCTGGATAACCGGGTAGTCCCCCCGGTTCACCGCCAGCAGCAGCTCGCGCCCGAGGCCGGGGATCGAGAAGAACACCTCGATCAGGAAGGACCCCACCAACACCCCCGGCAACAGCACCGCCACATTGGTCAGGATGGGAATCAGCGCATTCCGGAGCACATGCTTCAGCAACACCGTCCGCTCGCTCAGGCCCTTGGCCCGCGCGGTGCGCACGTAGTCGTGACCCAGCTCGTCCAGGAAGAAGCTGCGGTACAGCCGGATCTGCGGCGCCAGCGACACCGCCACGGCGATCATCACCGGCAGCGGCGCATAGGTCGTCAGGTTGGTCCAGTGGCTGGCCGTCCAGCCCTGCACCGGGAACCAGCCGAGCCGGAAGGCGAAGACGTACTGCGCCAGGATCACGTAGACCAGCAGCGAGATCGACACCGCGACCGTCGTGCACACCATGACCGCGCGGTCGGTCAGGCTGCCGCGCACCGTCGCCACGCCCAGCGCGAACGGGATGGCCAGCAGCACCTCCAGCACCAGGATGGGCAGCGTAATCGTCAGCGTGGCCGGCAGCCGCGTGGCGAACAGGTTGGCCACCGGCTCCTGCGTCGCCCAGCTCTTGCCCCAGTCGAAGGTGACGATCTGCTTCAGGAAGATCAGCAGCTGCTCCCAGACCGGCTTGTCGAGGCCCAACTGCTCGCGGATCGAGGCGATCTGCTCGGGGCTGGCGTTCATGCCGCCGAGGATGACGGCCGGGTCGCTGCCGAAGTACTTGAACAGGAAGAACACCAGCAGCACGACGCCCAGCAGGGTCGGGATCATCTGCCACAGGCGACGGACGAGGTAGGCCGCCATCGGGGCTCCTATAAACCACGAACCCCGCGTCGGCGCGGGGTCACACAGGGGAAACGGGCCGAAGTCTATGCGAGCAACGCGTTCGCTCGCAGGCCAGGTTTACTAGACTGCGCCACTTCCGCTCCAGCCCAGCGCGCCGCGATGAAGCTCCTGTCCCTGTTGTCCACCCTGCTCCTGGCCTGCACCCTGAATGCCGCGCATGCGGCCGACAAGGAGCTGCGCTACGCCTTCAAGGTGGCGGAGACGGGCTTCGACCCCGCGCAGGTCAGCGACCTGTACTCGCGCATTGTCGTAGCAGGCATCTTCGACGCGCCGCTGGAGTACGACTTCGGCGCCCGCCCCTTCAAGCTGCGCCCGGCCACGCTCGAGGCGCTGCCCGAGGTCAGCGCCGACTTCAAGACGATCACGCTGCGCGTCAAGCCCGGCATCTTCTTCAATGACGACCCGGCATTCAAGGGCAGGAAGCGCGAGCTGACCGCGGCCGACTACGTCTACAGCATCAAGCGCCACTACGACCCGCGCTGGAAGAGCAACAACCTCTACCTGCTGGAGAACGCGAAGATCCTGGGCCTGTCCGAGCTGCGCCAGGCCACGTTGAAAGCCAAGACGCCGTTCGACTACGACCGCGAGGTGGAAGGCCTGCGGGCGCTGGACCGCTACACCTTGCAGATCAAGCTCGGCGTGGCCGACCCGCGCTTCATCCATCAGCTGGCCGACGCCGGCTACCTCGGTGCCGTGGCGCGCGAGGTCGTCGAGTTCTATGGCGATGCCGTCATGGAACACCCGGTCGGCACCAATGCCTGGCGCCTGGCCGAGTGGCGGCGCAGCTCGCGCATCGTGCTGGAGAAGAACCCGAACTTCCGCGACGTGCGCTACGCCGAGGTGGCGCCGCCTGAAGCCAGCGACACGCTCAAGGCCGAGGTCGCCGCGCTGCAGGGCCGCAAGCTGCCGCTGGTCGACCGCGTCGTCATCGACATCATCGAGGAGGCCCAGCCGCGCTGGCTGTCCTTCCTGCGCGGCGAGGCGGACCTCATCGAGGAGGTGCCCGCCGACTTCACCGGCCTCGCCATGCCCAACGGCAAGCTCGCGCCCAACCTCGCCAAGCGCGGCATCACGATGACGCGCTACGCGCGATCGGACGTGGCGCTCAGCTACTTCAACATGGAGGACCCGGTCGTCGGCGGCTACACGCCGGAGAAGGTAGCGCTGCGCCGCGCCATCAACCTCGCCGTGGACCTGGACAAGGAGATCCGCCTCGTGCGCCGCGGCCAGGCCGTGGCCAGCCAGGGGCCGATCCCGACCGTCAACTACGGCTATGTCCCGGGCTTCAAGAGCGAGATGAGCGAGTTCGACCCGGCCAAGGCGCGCGCGCTGCTGGACCTCTTCGGCTATGTGGACCGCGACGGCGACGGCTGGCGCGACCTGCCCGACGGACAGCCGCTTCAGATCGAGTACGCCACGACGCCCGACGCGCAGAACCGTCAGCTCGCCGAGCAGTGGCAGAAGAACATGGACGCCATCGGCATCCGCATCCGCTTCAAGATTGCGAAGTGGCCCGAACAGCTGAAGGCGGCCAACGCCGGCAAGCTGCAGATGTGGGGCGTCGGCTGGCTCAGCACGACGCCCGACGGCGACACCTTCCTGGCGCTGGGCTCCGGCAAGGCCAAGGGCCAGGCCAACAAGTCGCGCTTCGACCTGCCCGCCTTCGAGGCGCTGTACGAGAAGCAGAAGGCGCTGCCCGACGGCCCTGAGCGCCTGGCGCTGATGACGGAGGCCCAGCGCCTGCTGGTGGCGTATGCGCCGTACAAATTCCACGTGCACCGCATCTGGACCGACATGGCCCAGCCCTGGGTGCGCGGCTACAGCCGTAACCTGTTCGTGCGCGACTTCTGGAAGTACATCGACATCGACACCACAGCGCTCGCCCAGACCCAACGATGAAACTGCTCCTCGCCGCGCTCGCGGCCTGCGTGGCGCTCGCCACCGCGCCGCCGGCCCCGGCCGCCACACCCGTGAAGACGCTGCGCTACGCCTTCCGCGTGGCCGAGACCGGCTTCGATCCCACCGGCATCTCCGACATCTACTCGCGCACGCTCACGGCCCACATCTTCGAGTCGCCGTACACCTTCGACCCGCTGGCCCGCCCGGCCCGGGTCGTACCACTGGTGGCGGTGGGCGAGCCTGAGATCAGCGCCGATTTCAGGACCTTCCGGATCAAGCTGCGTCCCGGCATCTACTTCGCCGACGACCCGGCTTTCAAGGGCCGCAAGCGCGAACTGACGGCCGACGACTTCGTCTACAGCATCAAGCGCTTCGCCGACCCTGCCACCAACGCGCAGGCCTGGGTGGTGTACGAGGAAGCCGGCATCGTGGGCCTCACCGAGCTGCGCGAGCAGGTGATCAAGAGCAGGAAGCCCTTCCCCTACGACGCCGAGATCGAGGGCCTGAAGGCGCTGGACCGCTACACGCTGCAAGTGCGCACGCACGACCCGCGGCCGCGGCTCATTGAATCGATCTTCGCGGGCAACGACCTCTACGGCGCGGTGGCGCACGAGGTGGTCGAGTTCTATGGCGATCGCCTCATGGAGCACCCGGTGGGCACCGGTCCCTTTGTGCTGAAGGCCTGGCGGCGCAGCTCCCAGATGGTGTTCGAGCGCAACCCGACCTACCGCGAGCGCCACTACGAGGCACAGCCCGCGCCCGGCGATGCCCAGGCCCAGGCGATCTATGCGAAGTTCAAGGGCCGGCGCCTGCCGATGGTGGACCGGGTCGTCGTCGACGTCATCACGGAGGACCAGCCGCGCTGGCTGTCCTTCCTGAACAACGAGCACGACTTCATCGAGCGTGTGCCCGAGGCCTTCATCACGCAGGCCACGCCGGGCGGCAAGCTCGCACCCAACCTTGCCAGGCGCGGCATGCAAGCCGTCTTCACGGTCGCGCCGGACATGACGCTGACCTGCTTCAACCTCGACGACCCGGTCATCGGCGGCGTCACGCCCGACAAGGTCGCGCTGCGTCGCGCGCTGTCGCTGGCCTACGACGTGAGCAAGGAGATTCGCCTCGCGCGGCGCGGCCAGGCCGTCCCGGCACAGTCGCCGATCGTGCCCGCGACCAGTGGCTACGACCCCGCGTTCAAGAGCGAGATGAGCGACTACGACCCGGCCCGCGCCCGCGCGCTGCTGGACCTGTACGGCTACGTCGACCGCGACGGCGACGGCTGGCGCGACCTGCCCGATGGCCGCCCGCTCGTGCTGACGCGCAACACGCAGCCCGACTCGCTGAGCCGCTCCCTGGACGAGTTGTGGGAGCAGGCGCTGCGGGCCATCGGCATCAGGCTGCAGATCAAGATCCAGCAATGGCCCGAGAACCTGAAGGCGGCGCAGGCGGGCAACTTCCAGATGTGGCCCGTGGGCTCCACCGCGGCGTCGCCCGACGGGCAGGAGGCGCTGCAGCGCTACTACGGCCCGGCCTCCGGCACGCAGAACCTCCCCCGCTTCAGGAACGCCCGCCTCGACGCGCTGTACGAACGCATGCAGGCCCTGCCGGACGGCCCGGAGCGCGACGCGCTGTTCCAGGAGGCCAAGCGCATCACCGTGGCCTTCATGCCCTACAAGGTGCATGTCCACCGCATCCTCACCGACCTGGAGCAGCCGTGGATGAGCGGCTACTACCGGCCGCTGTTCTGGCTGGACTTCTGGCAGTTCGTCGATGTGGACCCGGCCAGGCAGCCCGTCCGCTGATTTCCGCGGGCGCATCCTGCCGAATCGACGGCCTGTCGCAACGCACTGGCCGGCACGCGCCCTGCCCCGATAGGCTTCGCCCCATCAACACCGCAAGGAGCACGACATGAACGACGCCGACGAACTCGCCAAGCTGGCCGACCTGCACGCACGCGGCGTGCTGAGCGACGAGGAGTTCGCCAAGGCCAAGGCCCGCCTGCTGGGCGGCCAAGCCACACCGGGCTACGGCTCGCAGCAGGCCAGCCCCAACCTCGGCGCGGTCAACGGCCTGCGCCGCGCCCGCGTGGACCGCTGGATCGGCGGCGTCTGCGGCGGCATCGCCCGCGCCACGGGGCTGGACTCCTGGATCTGGCGCCTGATCTTCGTGCTGCTGTTCCTCGCCTTCGGCGGCGGCGTACTGGTGTACATCCTGCTCTGGATCTTCGTCCCGGAAGAGTGAGCATTCCTGGCGCAGCGCGGCGGAAAACCGGGAGCTGCGTCTACGAAGATCGCGGGCGGGCTGGCTAACATCGTTGCGCCCCGCCCGACACCCGCCCCGCATGCCCGCCGCCCCCTCCCCGCGCTCCCGACGCCGCGCCGCCAAGCCCGACGCCGCCGCGCACCACGAGCTGCGGGCGCCGAGCGCCTGGCTGCTGATGCTCGAAGGCCGCGCGCCGTGGGAGTACGCCGCGCTGCTCGCCGCGCTGCCATGGATGAAGAAGCTGCCCCAGGGCGACGGCCATCCGGTATTCGTCTTCCCCGGCCTCGGCGCCAACGACGTCACGACGGCGCCGCTGCGCACGCTGCTCGATTCGCTCGGCTACGCGACGCAAGCCTGGGGCCAGGGCTTCAACTTCGGCCCGCGTGCCGGCGTGCTGGAGCGCATCAAGCACGACCTGCAGGCGCTGCACCGCCGCCACCACCGCAAGGTCAGCCTCATCGGCTGGAGCCTGGGCGGCCTCTACGCCCGCGAGCTGGCCAAGGAATGCCCCGAGCTGACACGTTGCGTCGTCACGCTGGGCACCCCGTTCACCGGCCACCCACGCGCGACGAACGCCTGGCGCTTCTTCGAGCTGCTCAGCGGCAAGGCGGCGCACGACCCGGCGCTGCTGGAGCAGATTCGCCAGCCGCCACCGGTGCCCACGACGTCCATCTACTCCAGGAGCGATGGCGTCGTGGCCTGGCGCTGCAGCGTCAACGAGCCGTCGCCGCTGGCGGAGAACATCGAGGTGCCGGCCAGCCACATCGGCCTGGGCGTGAACCCGATCGCCCTCTACGCGCTGGCTGACCGCCTGGCCCAGCCGGAAGGGCAGTGGGCGCATTTCGAGCCCAAGGGCGCGCGTCGCTGGTTCTACAAGACCACGCCAAGCGCGTAACGATGCCGACTTGGGCACGCCGGATGGCCGGCCGGCCCTGCGGAATGGTGCAGCATTCGCGGCCTGCTTCCGCGAGTTGTCGATCCCTTATGCCTTGGACCTTTGCCCACCCGGCAGCCGTTCTGCCGCTGCGGCCCCTGTGCCCGCGCTGGCTGTCCTGGCCTGGCCTCATCCTCGGGGCGATGGCGCCCGACCTGAGCCACTACATCGGCATGCACGGCCCGCTGCGCGCGTACCTGCACACGCCCGAAGGCGTCTTGACCGTCTGCCTGCCCGTTTGCCTGCTGCTGCTGGCGCTGCTGCTGCGCTTCTCGAAGCCCCTGACCGTGCTGCTGCGCGACCCACACCGCACACTTGTGCGTCAGGCGCTGCAGCCACCGCCGCAGGCCGCCGGACGGGCCTGGGCCGTCACCGTACTGTCCATCCTGATCGGTGCCGCGACGCACCTGGCCTGGGACGCGTTCACACACACAGGACCACTCACCGATGAGCTGCTGCCCTGGCTGGACGACCCGCTGATCACCGCGCCGGGCCACCGGCCGCTGCTGGTCGCCCAGGTGCTCCAGCACCTCAGCACGGTGCTCGGCGCGGCCGTCCTGCTGCTCGCCTACCGCAACGCGCGGCACCGGCTGGACCCGACGCCGCCACCACCGCTGGACCGGCAGCGCAGACGCCTCCTGTGGGCCTGCTTCGGCGTGGCGGTGGTCGTCGGCGCGCTGTCGTCCTGGGCCCTCACGCCCGCCGCGATGCCGGCCTACCGCTCTCACCTGCTCGTGCGCAGCGTCACCTGGAGCACCAGTTGTGGCGCGACGCTGTACGTCATCGCCAGCCTGCTGTGGTGGCGGCAGCGCGGCGATGCGTGAACCGGCCCACTCCAGCCGGGTCGCGCATCTCGCGGTAAGGTAGCGCCCTCAACCCGGACCTGACCATGCAACACCACACCCTCGCCGCCGACGACAAAGACAAGGCCGCCAAGAAGGACGCCCCCGAGAAGCAGGAAGACCAGCTGCTCTTCAAGGGCCGCTACGTGATGATCTTCGGCGAGATCGACGACAAGCTCGCCCACGCCACGTGCCGCCGCCTGCTGGCCCTGAGCCAGGAATCCGACGCGCCGATCACACTGCTGCTGTCCAGCCCGGGCGGCCATGTGGAAAGCGGCGACGCCATCCACGACATGATCCGCTTCGTGCGCGCGCCGGTCACCATCGTCGGCACCGGCTGGGTGGCCAGCGCCGGCACGCACATTTATCTCGCCGTGCCGAAGGAGCGCCGCGTCGCGCTGCCCAACACGCGCTTCATGATCCACCAGCCCGCCGGCGGCGCCGGCGGCCAGGCCAGCGACATCGCCATCCAGGCCAAGGAAATCATCCGCGCCCGCGAGCGCATCGCCGGCGTCATCGCCCGCGAGACCGGTCAGCCGCTGGACCGCGTGCGCGTGGACATCGAGCGCGACTTCTGGATGAGTACCGACGAGGCCATCGCCTACGGCCTGGCGTCGCGCGTCGTCGAACGGCAGTCCGACCTGGCCTGAGCGGTTGGGCGGGGCGCGCTGGCGCCCCTTCCGCGCACGACGCCGGCGTCAGCGCTGGACGTCGGCCAGTGACGCGATGGACTGATAGGCCTGCAGGGCGGCGTCAAGGCCTGGACCGCCTTCCAGCAAGGCCTTCTTCAGCGCGCGCTGCGCGTCCTCGGTCAGCTGCTCCTGGTCGGACACCGTGCCGTCCTGGTTGACGTCGGCACTCGCCTGAGCCGCGCCGGTAGCGACCTTGGCGGCGTCCTGCGTAGCCGCCGCCCGGGCGCCCGAGGCGGACACCGTCACAACGGCCGAGGCCGGCTCGCTGCCGGCCCGACGCGCCGGCGCGGGCGCCACAGCCACTTCAGGCGTGGCGGCGTTCGGCGAGGTCGTGATGGGCGTCAGCATGGCGGATCGGAGGTGCTCGTTCCTGCTTGTCGGCCGGATCGCGCCGGACTTGAGCGCTTTTCGCGCGCCGCCTCAGCGGGAACGGGCCTCGGCGCGGATTTCCACCGCCGTGCGCTGCTTGTCCTCACCCTCGACGGTCAGCGTCAGCGGCACGGACTCGCCCACCCGGATGGGCGCCTTCAGCCCCATCAGCATGACGTGATAGCTGCCTGGCTTCAACGCCACGGACTGGCCGGCCGGCAGCGGCAACGCGTCCACGGCGCGCATCCTCATGACACCGCCGTCCATCTTCATCTCGTGAATCTCGACGATGTCGGCCAGCGGCGAGCTGGCCGCCACGACCTTGACCGTCCTGGCGGCCGTCAGCTGCATGAAGGCGCCCGTGGCCTTCTGCGGCGCAACGGTGGCGCGCACCCAGGGATCGTCGACCTTGACGATAGTGCCCTGGGCCGGCGCGGCGGACCAAGCGAACAGGGCCGCCAACAGGACGGCAGCAGGAAGCAGGCGGGGCATGGCAGCGATGGAAGTTCGATCGGTCTTGAACTCTAACCACTGTCCGCCCGCCTTGCCGCCGCCAGGCGCCTCTCTGCCGGCCCAGGCCAGCCGCTACTCCACCGCCTTCAGCATGTCCTCGACGACCTTCTTCGCGTCGCCGAAGACCATCATTGTCTTGTCCATGTAGAACAACTCGTTGTCCAGGCCCGCGTAGCCCGCGGCCATCGAGCGCTTGTTGACGATGACCGTCTTGGCCTTGTGCGCCTCCAGGATGGGCATGCCGTAGATCGGGCTGCCCTTCACGTGCGCGGCGGGGTTCACGACGTCGTTGGCGCCGAGGATGATCGCCACGTCGGCCTGCCCGAACTCGGCGTTGATGTCCTCCATCTCGAAGACCTGGTCGTACGGCACCTCGGCCTCGGCCAGCAGCACGTTCATGTGGCCGGGCATGCGGCCGGCGACGGGATGGATGGCGTACTTGACCGTGACGCCCTTCTCGGTGAGCTTGTGCGCCAGCTCCTTGACCGCGTGCTGGGCCCGCGCCACCGCGAGGCCGTAGCCCGGCACGATGATGACTGTCTCGGCATTGCCCAGCACGAAGGCCGCGTCGTCGGCGCTGCCGCTCTTCACCGTGCGCTGCACCGCGGCACCGGCCGACGCGGTGCCCGCATCTCCACCGAACCCGCCCAGGATGACGTTGAAGAACGAGCGGTTCATCGCCTTGCACATGATGTAGCTCAGGATTGCGCCCGAGCTGCCGACGAGGCTGCCCGCGATGATGAGCATCGGGTTGTTCAGCGAGAAGCCGATGCCCGCCGCCGCCCAGCCCGAGTAGCTGTTGAGCATGCTCACCACCACCGGCATGTCGGCGCCGCCGATGGGGATGATCAGCGTGACGCCCAGCACCAGGCCCAGCGCAACGACGATGCCGAACGCCAGCGCCGACTCCGTGGCGAAGAACATCGCGCAGAACGCCAGCGCCGCCACGCCCAGCAGCAGGTTCAGCAGATGCTGGCCGCCGAAGACCACCGGCGCGCCCTGGAACAACCGGAACTTGGAGCCGCCCGACAACTTGCCCCAGGCGATGACCGAACCGGTGAACGTGACGGCACCGATGAAGGCGCCAAGCGCCAGCTCCAGCCTGTTGCCAGGCGGGATGGGTGCGAGCGTGCGCGGCGCCACGCCGTCGTCCGACGGAATCCCGGCCAGCGCCGCATCCAGCGCCGGCGTGATGCCGAACGCCGCCGGCTCGGCCACAGCCGCGACGGCAATCGCCACCGCCGCCAGGCCGATCATGCTGTGAAAGAAGGCCACCAGCTCCGGCATCTTGGTCATCTCGACCGTCTTCGCCTTCCAGGCGCCGAAGCCGCCACCGACGACGAGCCCCAGCAGCACCCACAGGAGCCCGGCGCCGGAGCCGGCCAGCTTGACGATGAGCGCCGCCGTCGTCAGCACCGCGATGGCCATGCCGGCCATGCCGAAGACGTTGCCGCGGATGGAGGTCGTCGGGTGCGACAGCCCCTTGAGCGACTGGATGAAGCAGACGCTCGCGATGAGGTACAGCAGCGTGACGACGTTCATGCTCATCACGCGCCCTCCTTCCCGGCGGCCGACTTGCGCTCCTTCTTTTTGAACATCTCCAGCATCCGCCGCGTGACGAGGAAGCCGCCGAAGATGTTCACCGCCGCCAGCGCCACTGCCAGCACGCCCATGCCCTTGGCCAGCGGCGTCTCGGTCAGCGCGGCGGCCAGCATCGCGCCGACGATGACGATGGCCGAGATCGCATTCGTTACCGCCATGAGCGGCGTATGCAGCGCGGGCGTCACCGTCCAGACGACGTGGTAGCCCACGTAGATTGCCAGCACAAAAATGATGAGATTGATGATGGTGTGATCAACCAGTTCCATGGTCATGCCCTCGTGACTTGGCCGTCTTGCGTGACGCGGCAGGCCGCGACGATGTCGTCATCCAGCGGCACGTGAAAGGCGCCCTCCTTCGTGAGGACGAGCTTGAGGAAATCCAGCACGTTGCGCGCGTACAAGGCCGACGCATCGGCCGCGACGAGCGCCGGCAGGTTGGTCTCGCCCACGAGCGTCACGCCGTGCTTGATGACAGTCTGTCCGGGCTCGGTCAGCGGGCAGTTGCCCCCGGCGGGCGCGGCGATGTCGACGATGACCGAGCCCGGCTTCATGCTTTTCACCATGTCCTCGGTGACCAGCACCGGTGCCGCGCGGCCCGGAATCAGCGCCGTCGTGATGACGACATCCGCCTGCGCGACACGCTTGGCCACCTCGACCTGCTGCCGCGCCAGCCAGCTCGGCGGCATGGGCTTGGCGTAGCCGCCGACGCCCTCGGCCGCCTCTTTCTCCTCGGCGGTCTCGTAGGGCACGTCGATGAACTTGGCGCCCAAAGACTCGACCTGCTCCTTGACCGACGGCCGCACGTCGCTAGCCTCGATGACCGCGCCCAGCCGCTTGGCCGTCGCGATGGCCTGCAGCCCCGCCACGCCCACGCCCAGCACGACGACGCGCGCGGCCTTCACGGTGCCGGCGGCCGTCATCAGCATCGGGAAGAAGCGCTGGTAGCGGTCCGCCGCGATCATGACGGCCTTGTAGCCAGCGATGTTGGCCTGGCTGGAGAGCACGTCCATGCTCTGCGCGCGGGTCGTGCGCGGCGCGGCTTCGAGCGCGAAGCTTGTGAGCCCCGCGGCGGCCAGCGCGGCCAGGCCGTCGCGGTCGAACGGGTTCAGCATGCCGACGAGAGCTGTGCCGGGTTTCATCAGCGGCAGCTCGTCCGCGGCAGGCGCACGCACCTTCAGTACCAGCTCGGCGCCCAGCGCGGCGGTCGGGTCGACGATCTCGCAGCCCGCGGCCTCGTAGGCTTCGTCCGTGACGCTGGCCGCCAGGCCGGCACCGCGCTCCACGCGCAAGACGTGACCCTGCGCCTTGAGTTTTTTTGCCGTCTCGGGCGTGACGGCCACACGGGTCTCTCCGGCCGCGCGTTCGCGCGGGATGCCGATCTGCATGCGATCTCCTCCGGGACGGGGTGCGTGGCAGCTTACACAATGGCTGCCACCGCCAGTGCGATTTCACAAGGAGTTTTCATGAGCGCCACCGCCCGGTTCCGCCCCAGCGTAACGGTCGCCGCGGTCGTCGAACGCGACGGCCGCTACCTGCTCGTCGAGGAGGAAACGCCCGAAGGCCTGATGCTGAACAACCCCGCCGGCCACCTGGAGCAGGGCGAGACGCCGCTCGAAGCCGTCGTTCGCGAGACGCTGGAGGAAACGGCCCGTGCCTTCACGCCGGAGTCCTTCCTCGGCGTCTACCTCGCGCGCTTCCAGCGCCCCGCACGGGCCGAGGACGTGACCTATGTGCGGCTGGCATTCAGTGGCAGCGTCGGCGAGGCCATCGCCGGCCGGGCACTGGACCGGGGCATCCAGCGCACGCTGTGGATGACCGAAGCCGAACTCGCCGCCTGCGAGGACCGCCACCGCAGCCCGCTGGTGCTGCAGTGCGTGCGCGACCATGCCGCCGGCCGGCGGTTGCCGGTTGACACGGTATTCAGCCATGCGTCGCTGCAGCAGCCTGCGGTGAAGGCATGACGGTGCCCGACTTCATCGAGGTCTACGACGGCGCGCTCAGCGCCGACGCCTGCCGCGCCCTTGTCGAGCGCTTTCAGGCCAGCACGCGCGTGCAGCGCGGCGAAACGGGCAGCGGCGTGGACGTGGCTATGAAGGACAGCTGGGACATCGCGATCAGCCGCCACCCCGAGTGGACGGACGCCTGCGCACAGCTGAACGACGCCGTCATCCAGGGCTTCAAGCATTACTTGCGCCGCTACGCGCACCTGGCGCTGGCGCCGCTGAAGCTGCAGATGCAGCGGCCCGACGGCACGATGGCGCTGCTGGACGCCGACGCCGTCGCCACGCTGGACGACGCGCACCTGATGGGCCTGATCGCCAAGGTGTTTCGCCCCGGCGCAATCAACCTGCAGCGCTACCTGGCCGACCAGGGCGGCTACCCGTACTGGCATTGCGAGCAGTACCCCAAGCTGGACCAGGGCGAGGCCCTGCACCGCGCCGTGCTGTGGACCATCTACCTGAACGACGACTTCGCCAATGGCGAGACGGAGTTCCTGTACCAGGCCCGCAAGATCGCGCCGCGCACCGGCAGCCTGCTCATCGCGCCGGGCGGCTTCACGCACACGCACCGCGGCAACCAGCCGCGCGGCGGCGACAAGTACATCGCGACGAGCTGGGTGCTGTACCAGCGCGCCGAAAGCCTGTTCGCCACCGGCTGAAGGGGGCTTTGGGACAATCACGCCCATGAGTTCCCCCAAGAAACACCGCGTCGTCGTGGGCCTGTCCGGCGGCGTCGATTCGGCCGTCACGGCACACCTGCTCAAGCAGCAAGGCCACGAGGTCGTCGGCATCTTCATGAAGAACTGGGAAGACGATGACGACGACGAGTACTGCTCGTCGCGTCAGGACTTCCTGGACGCCGCCTCGGTGGCCGACGTGCTGGGCATCGAGATCGAGCATGTCAACTTCGCGGCTGAGTACAAGGACCGCGTCTTCGAGAGCTTCCTGCACGAATACCAGGCCGGCCGCACGCCCAACCCCGACGTGCTGTGCAACGCCGAGATCAAGTTCAAGGCCTTCCTGGACCACGCGATGCGCCTGGGCGCAGAGAAGATCGCGACCGGCCATTACGCGCGAGTGCGAGAGGTCGACCGCGGGGCCGCCGCCGGGCCGTCCCAAGGCGACCCGGACGCGGGGGCGCCTGTCTTCCAGCTGCTCAAGGGCCTGGACCCGCTGAAGGACCAGAGCTACTTCCTGCACCGCCTGTCACAGGCGCAGCTGAGCAAGGCCATGTTCCCCGTGGGCCACCTGCCCAAGACCGAGGTGCGCCGCATCGCCGCCGACATTGGGCTGCCCAACGCGAAGAAGAAGGACTCGACCGGCATCTGCTTCATCGGGGAGCGGCCGTTCCGCGAGTTCCTGAACAAATACCTGTCGCACCAGCCCGGCCCCATCCGCGACGAGCGCGGCCGCAAGCTTGGCGAGCACGTGGGCCTGAGCTTCTACACGCTGGGCCAGCGCCAGGGCCTGGGCATCGGTGGCGTGAAGGACAAGGGAGCCCAGGGATCAGCGAGGACGCCTGACCAGGCGCCGAAGGGCGGCGGCCATCACGAGCCCTGGTTCGTGGCTGCCAAGGACCTGGAACGCAACACGCTGATCGTCGTGCAGGGCCACGACCACCCGCTGCTGCAGAGCGCCGCGCTGGTGGCCGACGACCTGAGCTGGATCGCCGGGCCGGCGCCGGCCCCCGGCGAGGCCGCGGCCAAGACGCGCTACCGCCAGGCGGATGCGCCCTGCCAGCTGGGGTTCGATGCCGAACGGCGGCTGACGCTGCGCTTCAGCACACCGCAGTGGGCCGTGACGCCCGGGCAGAGCGCCGTGGTCTACGACGGCGAGGTGTGCCTGGGCGGCGGCGTCATCTCGGCGGCCGTCGCCGCATGACCTCGCTCGACCGCCTGCTCGCGCGGCTGGCCGAGCCGGGGGTCGTGCTGCGGCTGGCGGCGCTGGCCTTTTGCGCGATGGAGCTGGTCAGCGCCGGCGCGGCGTTGCTGGGCGTGCGCACCGAGCCCTACGACGGACTGGCTTCGTGGGCCTGGCGCCAGTCGGGCGGCGACGTCAATGACCGCGGCCTCGTCGCGCTGTGCGTGGCACTGCTGCTGGCCTTCGTCGCACTGATCTTCCTGCTGGCGCGCCAGGGCGGGCAGACGCTGACCGTGAACCGGCGCCTGGCCGGCCTTCTGCTGGTGGACCTGCTGGCTGTCAGCGTGACGCCGGGCCTGCCCTTCCTTGTGACCGCGCTGGCGGCCGTGCTGTTGCCGGCGCGGCTGGCACTGGGATTCGCGGCCGCACAGGTGCTGCTGAACACCGCCCTCTACGCCGCGCCGTCGGCGACCGCCTGGCTCGACCAGTTCGGCCTGCTCACGTCAATGCTGGCATTGCACGGCCTGGCGTTCGGCTTGGGCCGCATGGCCGCGGCCGAGGCCGAGAAGCGCCGCTGGCTGCAGGCCGTGCTGGCGGAGCAGCTGTCGGGCGAGCAGCTGCTGGCCGAGCAGATGCGCTACAGCGAGCGCATGCAGATCGCCCGCGAGCTGCACGACCTGATGGGCCACCACCTGACCGCGTTGAACCTGCAGCTGCAGCTGGGTGGTGCGCTGCTGGCCCGCTCGGATGCCGGTGGCGCCGGCCAGGCGCTGGACCGCGCGCAAGACGTCGCCGCCCAACTGCTGGCCGACGTGCGCGAGGCGGTGTCCCAGCAGCGCAGTTCGCAGCGCATTGACCTGTCGGCAGCGCTGCAGGCGCTGGCCGAGGGCATCGCCAGCTCGCGCATCGAACTGGCGATGGACGATGCGGCACGCGACCTGGGGCCGCGCGCCGCCCACGCGCTGCTGCGCTGCGTGCAGGAGGGTGTGACCAACAGCGTGCGCCACGCCAGTGCGCGGCGCGTGCAGGTGCAGTTGCGCGGCGACGGGGATGAAGTCGCCGTCAGCATCGACGATGATGGGCGGGGTGCGCCGGGCTGGCATGTCGGCAGGGCGGGCAATGGGCTGTCGGGCATGACCGAACGCATGGCCGAACTGGGCGGGCAGATGCGTGTGACTCGCACCAGCCCGGGGTTTCGAATTGAGCTGAGATGTCCACGATGGGTGTGATCAAGATCCTGCTGGTGGAGGACCAGCAACTGGTGCGCGAGGGGCTCAAGGGGCTGCTCGCGCTGCACGACGAACTGCAGGTCGTCGGCGAGGCGAACGACGGCGCTGAGGCGCTGGAATGGCTGGCGAGCGCCGCGCCGGACGCGATGCCCGACATCATCCTGTCCGACATGCGCATGCCGCGGCTGGACGGCATCGGCCTGATCCGCGCGCTGGCCGCCCGCGCGCTGCGACTGCCGGTCGTGCTGCTGACCACCTTCGACGACACGGCCGCCTTCGACGAAGCCGTGCGCGCCGGCGCGCGCGGCTTCCTGCTCAAGGCCATCCGGCCCGAGACGCTGGCCCAGGCGCTGCGCGACGTGCATGCAGGCGGCACCGCTCTGCGTCCGTCGCTGACGACGCGCATGGAGGCCAAGGGCGGCGAGCGCGCCTTCACGGCCGCCGACCAGCCCGACCCGCTGAGCCCCAAGGAACTGCAGGTGCTGCGCCTGGTGGCCAGCGGGCGCAGCAACACCGAGATCGCCAGCCTGCTGGGCAACAGCGAGGGCGTCATCAAGAACCACTGCTCGGCCATCTTCTCGAAGATGGGCGTGCGGGATCGTACGCAGGCGGTGCTGCGCGCCATCGACCTCGGCTGGATATGAGTCGGGCGGCAACGCCTCCCGACGCGCGGCAGTTGCCAAGCGATGGCATCCGGCCCAGGATAGCCGCATGAAGCTGCGTCGCCCCCTGCTCCCCCTCGCGCTCGCCAGCGCCGCCCTCGCCAGCTGCGCGCAAACGCCCATGGCGCCAAAAGCGGCGGAAGCGGCGGAAGCGGAGTCGGTCCGGCTGGGTCGTGAGCTGCGCACCCTCATCGGCGATGCCTCGTGCAACAGCGACGCGCAATGCCGCGTGGTGCCGGTGGGCGCCAAGGCCTGCGGTGGACCGGCGGGTTACTGGGCCTGGTCCACCCAGGGCACGGACGGCGAGGCGTTGAAGGCGCTGGCCGCACGCCAGGCCGCGGCGCACCGGCGCGAGGTGGAGGCCAGCCAACTGCGCTCCAACTGCGCGGTCGTCACCGCACCGGTGGCCGCCTGCGTGGCAGGCCGTTGCCAGGTGGCGCCGCCCGCCGATACCCGACGCGGCGCGCCGTAGCACGCCGCGCCAATCGGCATAGGGGCTCCATCTTAGGAGGCGCCCCTGCCACACCACCGGGCATGCGGGTCCGCACCCGGCGGTTCGAGCGCTTGAGGTCATGAGAGTCTGGGCAGGCCCAGTCGGTCGAACCAGGCGATGGTGAGCACGCGGTTGAGGGCTTTGCCGCTGTTGCGCCACCAGCAGCGGCCGTTCGCCGCCACCTGTCGTGCAAACTGCGGCGCAGTCCCCAGACCGAGTAGTTCCCGGTAGATGGTGGTGCCGCGTTTCCACTGTTTTAGTTGGATGGCTCGCAGCCGGTGGCGCAGCCACTCGTCCAGCTCGCGCCTGCCCGGCGCGCCCTTGTTGGCCTTGACCCGCCTCCACGCCGCTTCTAGGTTCTCTCTCGTCAGCGCAGCCTCCAGCAGGGCACCCGTCCCCACCGTCGACCTTGCCGCCCCTGTGCCCTGGAGTTCCTGGGACGGGCTGCAGGCTTCGTCGCTGACTGGATCACGCCCGGCTTCACCGTGCGCTACACCTGCCCGCCCGGATCGCTCCAGCATCTGACGCATGTCTTTGACATTCCCAGGTCCTGGGTCACTTGCTCTCGTTCGGTCCTTCGCCTCTCGCTGGTGGCCTCGGCGGCCCCGCTACCCGGCTACTAAGAACTCGGCTTGACTTCCCGCTCCGACATGGCCGTCGCCCTTTCAGGCACAAGGCGGGATCTCCTCAGGTAAGACCGCACTCCTTCGCTGCACAGCCGCCGGATTTACACCGCTTCGCGTTGATCACGAGAGCTTTGCGGCTTCTTGCCCGCTCGCCCTGCTCGCCAGTGCCTTCTATCCGGTTCTTGTTCATCGGCTCGCAGCTTCGCTCCACGCTTCCTTCCAACATCCGGTCACCCTCATGCAGTTGCGCTTCGCTTCGTTCGCTGTGATCAACTTACGGCGGGACTTGCACCCGCGAGAAGTGCGCTCATGCTGAGCGCACAAGAAAAGGGCCGCAGCCAGACGGCATGCGGCCCTGACGAGGCCCCGGCAAACGGGGCCGTGCACAGTGGCGGCCTACTGCTTCAAGGTCGCGTCGACCCGCTTGCCGGGCATGTTGCTCGGCACGTTCTGCACCGGCACGCTGCCGTCCGTGGAGACGCGCAGCACGGTGGTCGCCTGCACAACGCCCGAGGCGTCGAGCCACTGCGCGCCGCCGACGGTGCGCTTGCCCGCCGGCACCCCCGACCAAACCAGGCCGACGGTGGCGGAGCCCCCCGCATAGACCTGAGATGGCAGCGCGGTGAGCAGACCTGCGGGGTCGTTGGGCGACACGATCCAGCTCGACAGCCGGTGCTTCATCGGCGCGGTGCCGCCATAGGCCAGCACGCAGACGCGGTAGCTGCCGGCTGCAGGAGAGACGATCTGCACGGCCTCGTCCGAGCCATCGTTGCCGGAGTAGCTCGACGTCGAGGTGGCCATGTTGACAACGATCATGTCGTGGTCGTCATCAGCGCTGCCCACGTCGGCCTGGCGCAAGGCCCAGCGCGCGACGATGACACCGGCCGGCAGCGCAAAGTCGTACTTGGCGATGGAGGCGTAGTTCGTCGTGCTGCGGCAGCGCGTGGCCAGCGTCGAGGAACTCGTGGCCAACGGCGACAGGCTGGTCTCCACGCCCATCGTCACGTCCTTCAGCCCACCCTTGATCGCGCCCATGCGACCCGAGAACCCGGTACGCACGGTGAACAGCTTGCTGCCGAAAGTCTTGGTGTCGGTGAACTCCACCGGCGCCGAGATGGCCTTGCCGGCGCGCGCCTGGATCGGCGAACGAACGGCGTGCACACCATCGTTCCAGACGAGCTGGCCGAACTGCCAGACGCCTTCGGCGGCGCCCGCTGGCGTCAGCGACACGGTGAAGGTCTTCGTCTCACCAGGCGCCAGCGTCAGCGACGTGGGCGACACGCTGGTGGTGAAGCCCGGCGGCGACTTGACGGCGGCGCTGTAGGTCGCCGAGGAGGCGCCGACATTGGTGACACTGCGCTGCACCACGACCGAGCCGGTGACCGAGCCCACGGTGATCGACGGCAGGTTTAGGTTGTAGGTCTCGTCGAGCGTGCCGATGGTCGTGCAGTCGCTGGCCGGCTGCACGGCCGCCTTGTTGACCTTGCACTGGTACTTGACCCAGTCATTCTTGCCGGCGTTGTAGACCAGGCCCGGGTCGGCCGCCTTCTGCGGGTCGACGTGGCCGGCACCCTGGGCCCAGGGCAGCAAGCCGTTCTGCGGCGAAGGCAGCCCGTCGTCCAGCGTCGAGTAGGTCGTCGTCATCAACGCCGACTTGATGGCACCGGGGCCCCAGGTCGGGTTGGCCTGCTTCAGCAGCAGCGCCAGGCCAGCCACATGCGGGCTGGACATGGAGGTGCCGTTGTAGCTGTCCCAGGCCGGCGGCGGCACCAGCGTGCCGGCGGCGATCTGCGCCTTCTGCGTCTCGTCCTGCGCCGGCGTCACCTGGGCAATGATGTCCACGCCCGGCGCGGTCAGGTCGGGCTTGAGTACGTTGCCGTCACCGGCGTTCGGGCCGCGCGAGGAGAAGTCGGCCATGATCGGCGCCGGCTTGCTGCCCAGCACCGCCGGGTTGATGACGCCCTTGGGGCTGCCGGTGCTGGCCACGTAATTCTTGATGGCGGCGCCATCGGTATTGCTGACCTGCACGGTCGGCACCGACTGGAAGTCGCTGTCGAGCGTCTGGCCGGCCGACGCGTTCACGAGGATCATGCCCTTGCCGCCGGCATTGCGGACGGCATCGCCCTTGTCGACGCGGGCATTGGTGCCGCGCGTGCAGACCACCAGCTTGCCGGCCACCTTGGCCGGGTCCAGCAGCACCTGCCCGGCAGGCGGTGACGCGCTGAAGCACAGGCTGGCATTGCCGCCACCGATACCGGCGTTCTCGGCCAGGATCATGTCGGTGCTGGGCAGGCCGTTCTTGGTGGTGGAGCCGCCGGTGTAGGTGACGCCACCCACCGTAGCGCTACCGGAGAAGGCGCGGTCGTGCGTGGACGCGGCGACGGTCGTCAGCCAGGGGCTGATGTGGGCGACCGCCTGGCCAGGACCGTCGTTGCCGGCCGACGCGGCGACGAAGACACCCGCCAGCGAGGCGCGGTAGAAGGCCTGCTCGACGGGGTCGTTGACGGAGGTCTGCGAGCCGCTGATGGAGTAGTTGATGACGTTGACACCATCAGCGACCGCGGCGTCGATGGCGGCCACCGAGTCGGACGTGTAGCAGCTGTTCTTGCTGCCGGTGCCGTCGGTGGCATCCGGCTTCACGTAGGTCCAGCAGACCTTGTAGGCCGCGATGCGCGCGCGGGGCGCCATGCCGGACGCGATGCCGACGACGGTGCCGTTGATGACGACCGGCACATTGCTGTTGCCGGCAGCAGTGGACGCGGTGTGGTCCCCGTGGCCGCCATGACCCGTGGCGCCGGACAACGAGTCACGGCCGGAGTCGGCGAAGTCGGTCCAGTGCAACGTTTCCTTGCTGGCCTTGAAGCCCGTGTTGTAGTACTTGATGCCGACGAGCTTGTTGTTGCAATGCTTGGCCGGGTTGATGCCGGCGCTCGCCACGCAGGCACCGCTGAAAGTGGCCGGCACGGGGCCATAGGCCAGCGCGTCGCCGGGGTTGTTGCTGGGCGTGCCGTCCGGCTTGACCCGGTCGAAGAAGGCCGGGTTCTCGGGCCAGATGCCGCCGTCGATGACGCCGATGACGAGGTTTTCACCCTTCAGCGCCGCGCCGCCCGCGGTGCGCGACCACAGGCCACCCGGCTCGCTGAGCTTGAGGAAGCGGGAGGTGGAAATGGTGTCGAGCTTGCGGGGCTGGTCCAGCCACAGGCCGGCGACCAATGAGTTGCTGGCCAGCGCGCGAGCTTCGTCGTCGGTGAGGCTCGCGGCGAAACCGTTGAACACCACCTTGTAGGTGGCCAGAACCGGCGCGCTGCCCACGACCGCCAGCACCTTGCTTTGTTGCTGACCGAGGTAGTTGATGTAGGACTGCACGGCAGGTGCGCCGTACTTGAACGTCTGGCCGGCCGCGGGCTGCGTGGCGGTGAGGCCGGCTACGGTCCCGGTGTAGGAGGCAGCGGGCTCGTCCTTGAGTTGGACGATGTAGGTCTTGCGGTCCTGGGCGAAGGCGCCGGTGGCGAGGCCAGAAGCAAGGATCAGGGTGGCCAGGGCCGCGGGCGTGAGTTTCATCTTCATGGTGTGACCTTTCGATGAGGCGGCGGTTCAGACGGCACGACGGCGACGCGCACCGACGAGGGCGAGACCAGCCAAGCCGACCAATGCCAGGCTGGCCGGCTCGGGCACATGCTCGATGACGATGTCGTCCAGCGCGAACTGCGCCTCGTTCGTCGAGAACGCACTGCAGTTGCTGCCACTGACGGTGCCCGTGCACGCATAGGCATAGGCGTAGACGTAGTCGAACTCGTAGTCTCCGAACGCCCCGGTATCAATGGTGGCGAAATTCAGATGGCCATCGGCGTCCAGACCCGTCAAGGCGTAGTAGGCCGTGAGGCTCGCGCCGTCTCGAACGCCCTGGAGCGCGAGGAACCCGGGGAGGCTGCTAACCGGGTCACCGTTGCCGATGAAGCTGGCGCTGAGGCTTCGCACCGAGAACGTGAAGCCGTCGGCATGACCGAACGCGAGCACCGCGTCGTCGAGCAGGGCCACATAGGAGCTCGAGTTGTTGGACGGGCACAGCAAGTCGGCGCACGCGCCACTGAGGATGCTGCCGACGAGGCGACCGGGCAGGGCGAGCGGCGAGTTGGAGAACGCGTCGACCCAGAGCGTGCGACCGGACATGCCCGGTTGGTAGAACTCATCCCCGGAGCCCAGTACTCCGGTCTCGGCAGGGAAGGTGAGGTACGGCGAGCCGTCGATCGGCGTCTCGAAATCGATGGTCGAACGCAGCACCCCCGCATATGTCGTTGCCGACAGGGTGAGCGCCGAAACCGCCAGCGCCAGCGAGGTCAGGACCTTCTTCATTCACATACCCTCTTTCTTTGCCAGTTGATCGTGGAGTGCCGGAGCGCGGCGCCTGGTGAGCGGCGCGCAGCCCGCCAAGGCGTGGAAAGAGGCGGGCTCCCTGCGCAGACAAGGCCTGCAGGGCGATTGATTCTGTGGGACCGGTTTGCGTGACCGAATACACAGTTCCCCTCCATCCATCTGCGGGGGGTGTGGCAAGGCGCCATCGCGAGGCGGCACGTCGGCCGAAGCGGATGTGCTAGGCGCCGATCGAGCGCTGGCGAAGAAGTGGCGGACGGAACAGGCCGCCGTGCACTGTCGGCTTCGTGCAACAGGCGTCGCATGCCGATGTGGCGTTGGTGTTTTTGCCCAACGGCTGCCGAATCGGGCCTCTGGCGCCTCGGTGAAAGCGCTGTCCTCCCATGACGACGACACCCGAAATGGAGGAAAGGCCCGCAACGGCGCCACGGCGAGCAGCGCCCGGAATGCACCAAGTTGGCTCACCAATGCCCTGCACAAAGACGAAAACCAGGGCTAACCCCAGTTCTATGCACCGCGGCGGGGCAATACATTCTCTTCACTCGACGCGGTTCCGGGTCCTTCCCAGGGCCGCCGGGCGGGTTGTGAGGAGACAAGACAAGTCGGTTGCTTCGTAACCCGAAGACAATCCCGCCGGCCACCAAGGCACCCCTTGGTGGCCGTTTTATTTGTGCCTTTCGTTTTGCGCCTTGGGGTCCGGTCTCGTGGCGGAACACGGGCAAGCCCGGCCGAACCCCATGCTCGAACTTGCCACAGTCGCCCTCGCCTCGCTGCTCGCCGGCTTCATCGACGCCGTCGCCGGCGGTGGCGGCCTGGTGTTGACCCCTGCGCTCTTCAGTACGTACCCAGCGGCGATGCCCGCGACGCTGATGGGCTCCAACAAGAGCGCGGCCATCTGGGGCACGGGCTGGGCCACGCTGCAATACGTGCGGCGCGTCTCGCTGCCGTGGCGCAACCTGCTGCCGGCCGCCGTGCTCGCGGCGCTGGGCAGCTTCACGGGCGCCTGGGTGCTCACCCACGTCAGCCCCGAAGGCCTTCGCAAGGCGCTGCCGGCGGTACTGCTGGCCGTCTTCCTGTACACGCTGGCCAAGAAGGACCTCGGCCGCGAGCACGCGCCCCGGTTCAGCGGGCGTGCCGAGGCGATGGTGGCCGGCGGCATCGCGCTGGCGGTGGGCTTCTACGACGGCTTCTTCGGCCCGGGCACGGGCAGCTTCTTCGTCTTCCTGTTCGTGCGGGTGCTGGGCTACGACTTCCTGCACGCGTCGGCCACGGCCAAGCTGATGAACCTGTTGACGAATGCCGCCGCCATCGCGCTGTTCGCCGCCAAGGGCCATGTGTGGTGGCACCTGGCCGGCGTCATGGCCGTCACGAACGTCGCCGGCAGCCTGCTCGGCACGCGGCTCGCGCTCAAACATGGCGCCGGGTTCGTGCGGGGTGTCTTTGTTCTCGTCGTAGGCGCTCTCATCCTCAAAACAGCCTTCGACGCCTTCATCCGCTGATCTACGATCCGGGCTTCCCCTGCGTTCCCGAGATCACCATGCCCGTCGACCCTCAACTGCGCAATCTGGACATCGAGATCCCGACCCAGCCGGAGGTCCTCGTGAAGCTGTCGCTGCTGATGGCGGAGGAGGACATCGACCTGCAGGCCATGTCATCGCTGGTGGAGGACGACATGGCGCTCGCCGCCGCGGTCATGAAGGCCGTGAACTCATCGCTGTACGGCCTGCGTGGCCGCGTGCAGACGGTGCAGCAGGCGCTGACCTACCTGGGCATGCGCGAGGTCGCCGCCATCACCTTCGAGATGGGCCTGCGCGCCGCCTTCCCCGCCGCCGCCGAGCTGGAGGCCGTCTGGGCGCGCGCGTCGCAGCGCGGCCTGCTGATGGGCCGCATGGGCCAGATGCTGGGTGTGGATCCCTGGGCCTCGCATTCGGCCGGTCTGTTCGAGGAATGCGGCAAGGCGGTGCTGTACCGACACGCACCGGCGCACTACCCCGCCATGCTGCGCGCCGCCACCCGCGACGCCGAGCTGGTGGAGCTGGAGAAGACGGCCTTCGGCGTCAGCCACGACGCGCTGGGCGCCGCGCTGTGCGAGAGCTGGGGACTGAACCCCGCGGCGGTGGCCAGTGTGCGCCATCACGTCGAGATCCAGTCCACACTGACGATGCCGGAGACACTGGCGCGCCGCAGCGTCGCGGCGATCTCCACAGTCGCCTGGGCGCTGATGAACCACGCCGACCAGGTTGACGACATCGCGGCGCAGATCGCGCCCCAGGCGCAGCTCGACGAGACGCTGGTGCTGCGCGCCGCTCGGCGTGTCAACGAGCAGCTGCAGGCCGCGCAGGAGCACGGCCGCTAGGCCTGCGGCTACTACGCCGCCAGGCTCAGCCGGTCGCGACCGGCGTGCTTGGCGATGTAGAGCGCCTCGTCGGCCGCCTGCATCAGCGCCTGCGCGCTGAGGTAGGGATGGGCCGGACTGAGCGCCGCCAGGCCGATGCTCAGCGTCAGGTCACCCCGGCCGTCCGGCAGGTGCAGCGCACGCAGGTCTTCGCGCACCAGCTCCAGCACGCCCTGCGCCTCGGCCATGCCGCAGCCGGGCAGCAGCGCGACGAACTCCTCGCCGCCCAGGCGGGCGACGATGTCGGTGTCACGCTTGAAGCGCTCGTTCAGCAGGGCCGCCACGCGCTGCAGCGTCGCATCGCCGACGGCCGTGCCGTGGCGCTCGTTGAACTGCTTGAACTCGTCCAGGTCCAGCACGGCCAGGGCCAGCAGGCCGCGCTGTCGCTGCGCGCGCTTGAACTCACGGCGCAGCGATTCGTCGAAAGCCCGCTGGTTGGTCAGCCCGGTCAGCGCATCGATGCGCGCCAGACTGGCCAGCTCGCGCTGGTTGGCCTCCAGTGCCGCATGCGCCCGCTCGAGCAGGTCGCGCTGTTCGGCCAGCTGGCGGCGCAATTCGCGCGCCTCGTGGTCGTGCTGCCACAGCGAGCCCTGCGCCCGGTGCATCGCATGGCCGATGCGATCCAGCTCGGCCCCGAGGCGAGGCTCCGGCATGTCGGCGGCCTGCGGCGCGGGCGCCGACTCCATCGCTTCGCAGCCGCTGGCCAGTTGGCGCAGCGGGCGCAGCAGCAGCGCCTCGACCAGCAGCATCAGCGCCACGCTCAGCGCGGCCACCAGCTCGACGGCATGCGTCAGCCCGGGCAGCAGCGGCTCGAACCCGCCATCGCGCCATTCGAACCAGCCCACCATGGCACCCACGACGACGGGCATGGCCAGCCCCAGCCGCAGGCGCAGCGAGGCGGACCGGCGCGAAGCGTCCTGCAGTGGGGCGGAGGAATCGAGGCTCATCAGAGATGACGGCAAGGCCACAAATTGTCACGGCCGGTGACACTTGCGTGCTGCCCCCGAAGGTCGGGGTTTTCATCACACTGTGCGGGAATCGTTGGCATCCGGGCGGGGCAAGTCGCCCTGGAGTTCGCACCATGAACTGCAGCCCCCCCCCGGCCGGACGCCGTGACGCTGAACGCCGCCTACGCGTTCAGCAAGGCCTGCGGCCGCCGTGGCGAGATGTTCACGAGGCCGCTGCGGTTGCTGCGCTGATGTCAGCCGCAGCGGCCACCGTGCGGTTGCGCCCGGCGCGCTTGGCTTCGTAGAGCGCCTGGTCGGCCGAGTTCAGCAGCTCGGCGAAACTCGCCGCGCCCGGCTGCAGCATCGCCAGGCCCGCGGACAGCGTCGCATTGAGCGTGCCGCCGTCCGGCGTGATGAACGGCGCGTCTTGCACCATCAGCCGGATGCGCTCGGCCACCTCGCGGGCGCCGGCGAGGTCGGTGCGCGGCAGCAGCACGACGAATTCCTCGCCACCGTAGCGCGCGGCCAGGTCGCCGGTGCGCAGCGAACGCTGGATGAGGCCGCCGACCTGGCGCAGCACCTCGTCACCGGTCGGGTGGCCGTGACCGTCGTTGATGGCCTTGAAGTGATCGATGTCCAGAAACAGACAGGCCAGCGGGTAGCGGTGGCGCACCGCCTGGCTGAACTCGATGAGGCTGCGGTGGTCGAAGTAGCGGCGGTTGTGCACGCCGGTGAGGCCGTCGGTCATGCCGGCGCGGCGCAGGCGCTCGCGGTTGAGCATGCTCTCGATGGCGATCGCCGCGATGGCCGAGAGCCGGTCCAGGAACTTCGTGCCCGACGTGGCGTCGTAGCGCTCCGGGTCGCGCGAGCCGAAGTGCAGGCTGCCAATCAGCAGGCCCTGGCGAATCAGCGGCAGCAGCGCCGCCGAGCGCATCGGTGTGTCGTCGCCGAAGGCCTGCGCCACGACGGCCTCGCCATGGCCGGGGCCCACGAGGCGCGTGGCGCGCACGGCGCCGAACATGTCCCGCAGCGGCCCATGCGTGTCCAGCAGCCGGGGCGCGCGCGCCATCGGCAGGGCCGGCAGCGCGCGGCTCAGCTCGCCGTCCGGATCCAGCAGCCAGAGCTCCGCGGCGTCAAGCTGGAAATCGTGCCGGCAGTCCACCAGCAGCAGGTTGACCAGCTCCTCCATCGACTCCACCGCCATCAGCCGCCGCTCCAGCGCGTCGAAGCGGTCCAGCTTGCGCTCGTTGGCCTTGGCGGCTTCCAGCAGCGATTGCAGCTGGCGGCGCAACTCCTGGACCTGGGCTTCGGGGGTGGACGTCATGAGGCCACGATTGTGGCGGTGTCGCGCGCGAAGCGCCGTGACGCGCCGGTGACCGGGTCCACGAAGGCGATCTCGCGGGCGACGAGCTGCAGCGGCGCGTCGAAGCGCGGCGGGTTCTCGTGCGGCTGCAGCACCGGGTAGACACGGTCGCCGACGATGGGCAGGCCCAGCGCGTTCATCTGCGCGCGCAGCTGGTGGCGGGCGCCGGTCAGCGGCCGCAGCTCGTAGCGCGCGAGTCCGCCGGCCCAACGCTCGACGAGGTCGACGCGCGTCTCGGCGTTGGGCTCGCCGTCCACCACCTGCATCTGCAGAAACTGCTCGGTGTCGGGCTCCATGAGCCGGTGTCGCACGACGCGCGGCCAGGGCCCGTCGCCGGCCGGCGCGATGGCGTCATAGACCTTGTCGACGGCCCGCTCGCGGAACAGCCGGTGGTAGGCGTCACGGTCCTGCGGGCGCACGCTGAAGACGACGAGGCCCGCAGTCTCGCGGTCCAGGCGGTGGATGGGGATGAGGTCGGCCAGGCCCGTCTTGTGGCGCAGCCGCGCCATCAGCGTCTGCCGTGCGTACAGGCCCACCGGTGAGACGGGCAGGAAGTGCGGCTTGTCGGCGACGAGCAGGTGTTCGTCCTGGAAGACGATGCGCTCCTCGAACGGCACGACCGGCTCGTCGTCGAGATGCCGCCAATAGTAGACGCGGCGGTTGCCGCGATAGGCCGCATCGACGGGTCGGCCGTCGTCGTCCACCACGTCGCCACGGGCCAGCCGCTCGGGCCAGTCGGCAACGCGCGGCAGCCGCTCGACGAGGAAGGCCGCCATCGTCGCCCACAGCCCCGGCGGGCAGAACACCGCGCTGGCGCCGACGCCGTCACGCAGCGGCAGCGTCGGCTTGCGAGGACGGCTCAATCGCCTTCGACCCACTCCATACGTGCGCCCAGCTCGCCGATGTGCTCGACAAAGTTCGGGTGCGCACGGCGGATGGGCGTGGCGTTCTTGATCACGCTCTTGCCGGGGATGCTGGCCGCCACCATCAGCAGCGCGATGGCCACGCGGATGATGTAGGGGCTCTCGACCTCGGCCGGGCTCAGCGGCTTGCCGCCGAAGGTGATCATGCGGTGCGGGTCGCTCAGGAAGGCATGGCCACCGAACTTGGCGAGCTCGCTGGTCCAGCCCATCGCGCCGTCGTAGACCTTGTTCCAGAACATCACGCTGCCCTCGGCCTTGATGCCGAGCGCGACGAAGATGGGCAGCAGGTCCACCGGCACATAGGGCCAGGGCGCGGCTTCCACCTTCTGCAGGATGTTGCGCGTGAACGGCTCCTTAACCTTCAGCGGGCCATCGACGACGCAGCGGCTCCAGCCATCCTCGTGCACGATCTGCACGCCGAACTTCGCGAACGTGCGGTCCAGCAGCGGGAACATCTCCGGCGCACCGTTCTTGACCTGCACGTTGCCGCCGGTGATGGCGCCCAGCGCGAGGAAGGTGACGATCTCGTGGAAGTCTTCAGTAAACGTGTAGTCGGCGCCGCCGAGGTCCTTCACGCCGGTGATCTTCAGCTTGGAGGTGCCATGGCCTTCGATCTTCGCGCCCAGCATGGACATGAAGTTGCAGAACTCCTGCACATGCGGCTCGCTGGCGGCATTGGTCAGCGTGGACACGCCGTCGGCCAGCGCCGCGCACAGCACGAAGTTCTCGGTCGTCGTGACGGAAGCGTAGTCCGTCCAGTGCGCATTGGCTTTCAGCGGACGGTTCACGCGCAGCACCAGGCCGTCGGGCAGGCGCTCGACCTCGGCGCCGAAACGCTCGAAGACTTCCACGTGCGGGTCGATCTCGCGCGCACCCAGCGTACAGCCCTTGACGTCGTCCTCGATGCGCGCCGCGCCGAAGCGGGCCATCAGGCCGGGCACCAGCATGATGGACGAGCGCATTTCCTCGGGCAGGCGGTCCACCGAGGGGTCGAAGTGCGTGTCCTGGTGGTGGACGTCGAGGATGCCGGTCTTGAAGTCCAGCTCGACCTTGGAGCCGAGCTTGCGGAAGACCTCGACGATCTTCTTCACGTCGGTGATCTCGGGCACGCCGCGCAGGCGCACGGGCTGCCGGGTCAGCAGCGTCGCGCAGAGGATGGGCAGGACGGCGTTCTTGTTGGCCGAGGGAACGATGCGGCCCGAGAGGGGCGTGCCGCCGTGGACGATCAGGTGGGACATCGATGGTGGAAGGCAGTGCGCGCAAGCGGCGCGCGTTGGGATTGTCTGCGTTTGTGCTGCGGCGCGGCGGCCAGCGCGCGGAAGCTTTGTTCCGCGCTACGGGCATCAATCTTCCGCGGTCGGGTCCAGCCGTCGGGCGCGGTTCAGACGCCAGGCGTCGGCCGGGTCTGTGAACACGGCTTCGGCCGTCGTGCCGGTCTCGCGGCCTGCCGCGTCGATGGCGATGCGCTTGTCGAAGACATAGCACTCGCCCTGCCAGTCGCGCGCCGCGTCGGGGAAGGCTTCGAAGAAGCTCAGGATGCCGCCGTCCAGCTGCGCCACCTGCAGGCCTTGCTGCTGCATCCAGGCCGCAGTCTTCTCGCAGCGGATGCCGCCGGTGCAGTACATCGCGACCGTCTTGCCCCGCCAGGCGTCGCGGTGCGCATCGACATAGGCCGGGAAGTCGCGGAAGCGCGCCACACCCGGATCCACGGCGCCGCGGAAGCGGCCCAGCTGGAACTCGAACGTGTTGCGGTTGTCGAGGACGACGGTGTCCGGGTCGTCGAGCAGCTCGCGCCAGCGCTGCGGGCTGACGTGGGTGTCGGTGGCGTCGCCCTTCACGCCCGGCACACCGAAGGCGACGATCTCGCGCTTGACGCTGACCTTGAGCCGGCTGAACGGTCGGCGCTCGCAGGCGTTGTGCTTGAAGCGCAGGCCGGCCAGCCCGGGCCGGGCCTGGAGCTCGGCCTCCATCGCCCGCACGGCGTCGGCCTCGCCGGCGATGGCCGCGCTCAGGCCCTCCTCGGCCACCAGCACGACGCCACCGAGTGCCAGCGCCGCACCGCGTTCACGCATCCACTCGGCGAAGCCGGTGGGGTCGGGCACGGGGGTGAAGCGGTAGAAGGAGCTGTGGACGAAAGGCATCGGCGCGAATTGTCGCCGCGGCGCCGGCCGGCGGCCGGCGGCCTCAGCCTGAGGACAGCACGAAGACGTTGCCCTCGGAGTCCTTGAACTTGGCGAACGTGCCCCAGGGCTGGGCCGTTGGCGGCTCGACGAACTCGACGCCGCGCTGCTGCAGCTGCCGGTAGGTGGCCTCGACGTCGTCGCAGGCGATGGAGCCGTTGAAGAAGGTGCCGATGCGGTCCTCGTGGCCCTCGGGCGTGAACAGCACGACGCGCGTGGCCGAATGCGCGATGCGCAGCTCGATCCAGCGCTTGCCGGGCCCCATCGGCTGGTCGGTCGCAACGGCGAAGCCGAGCTGGTCGCGGTAGAAGGCCAGCGCGCGAGCCGGGTCTGCAACCGGGATGCCGACGAACTTGACGTGAGTGATCATGGAAAGCTCCGGACGTGAACGAGGGCGTGCCGCGATTGTGGAAGCGCCGGACAGGCGCCCCGTTCGATCGTTGCTATAGCATTCATCGGCATGCGAACGCCACCCGCGCCCCGGCCGCACCAGCTCGACGCCTATGTCGTCGACACGCTGATGGCCGACCTCTGCGGCCATGACCGCCGCCCGTCAGCCTTTCTCGTCTACCTATGCCTGGCCTGCGAGGCGCAGCGCCGGCGCCAGGACGCGGTGCCGCTGAGCCTGCAGGAGATCGCCACGCGCACGGGCCTGGCCAAGTCCACCGTGCAGGCCGCCGTGCGGCACCTCAAGCGCCGCGGGCTGCTGGACGCGGATGTCGAAGCCACGACGACCGCACCGCTACGCCGTGTCGTGGCGCCCTGGCGGTCCGGCTAGCGACCGACGGCGGCACTCCTAGAATCCGCGACCCTTGCAGGGACCCTGCCATGTCCGATCGCCTCAAAGTCCTCCCCCAATACCTGCTGCCCAAGCGCGCCATGACGCGCCTGGCCGGGCGCATCGCCAGCAAGCCGCGCGGTGGCATGACGACGGCGACGATCCGGCGTTTCGTCGCGCGCTATGGCGTCAACATGGACGAGGCGGCCGAGCCCAGCATCACCGCCTACGCGACGTTCAACGACTTCTTCACGCGGGCGCTGAAGCCCGGCGCGCGGCCGATCGCGCAGGCGCCGCTGGTGTGCCCGGTGGACGGCGCGATCAGCCAGGTCGGCCGCATCGAGGGCGACCAGGTCTTCCAGGCCAAGGGCCAGCATTTCACGACGACGGCGCTGGTCGGCGGCGACGCACAGCTGGCCGCGAAGTTCCGCGACGGGCTGTTCGCCAACCTCTACCTGAGCCCCAAGGACTACCACCGCATCCACATGCCGGCCGACGGCCGGCTGCTGCGCATGGTGCACGTGCCGGGCGCGCTGTTCTCGGTGAACCCGACGACGGCCCGCGGGGTGCCGGGCCTGTTCGCACGCAACGAGCGCGTGGTCTGCGTGTTCGAGAACGACACGCTGGGCACATGGGTGCTGGTGCTGGTGGGCGCGACCATCGTCGGCAGCATGGCCACCGTCTGGCACGGCAGCATCAGCCGCCGCGGCCCCGTGCGCGAGTGGGATTACGTGCCCGGCCAGGTCGCGCTGAAGCAGGGCGACGAGATGGGCCGCTTCCTGCTGGGCTCGACGGTGGTCATGCTCTTCGAAAAGTCGCCTCTGCAGTTCAACCCGGCCTGGCAGCCCGGCGGCAAGATCCGCATGGGCGAGGCGATGGCGCGCTGACGCCTGTGCCCCCGCGCCGCAGGCGGGCCCAAATGCGGCACAGTTGTCCCCCGCCGCGCCGCTGGCGCGGTCAGCACCCCGAGACCGTCTCAACCGCCACAGGATGACGATGAAGCCCTCCGCCCTGCTCCTTCCCTCCCTGACTGCCACTTTGATCGCCTTCGCCGCCGGCGCGGGCGCCGCCGAGGCCGATGCCATCGTGCAGGCCTGGCCGGCGCGCCAGCCGCAACGCGACCCGGCCGTCGAAGCGCGCGTGGAGGCCACGCTGAAGACACTGACGCTGCGCCAGAAGATCGGCCAGATGGTGCAGCCCGAGATCCGCGCCATCACGCCCGACGAAGTGCGCGAGTACGCCATCGGCACGGTGCTCAATGGCGGCGGCGGCTGGCCCGGCCAGGACCGTGCGGCGACGCCGGCGCAGTGGCGCGCGCTGTCCGACCAATATCAGGCCGCGGCCCAGCAGGCCACTCCCGGCGTGCCGCTGCTGTGGGGTACGGACGCCGTCCACGGCCACAACAACGTGCGCGGCGCGACGCTGTTCCCGCACAACATCGCGCTGGGCGCCACACGCGACGCCGACCTCGTGCGCGACATCGGCCGCGCCACGGCCCGCGCGGTGCGCGCCACTGGCGTGCAATGGGCGTTCGCGCCGACGCTGGCCGTCGTGCAGGACGTGCGCTGGGGCCGCACCTACGAGAGCTTCGGCGTGGACCCGGCCCTCGTGAAGCGGCTGGGCCAGGCCGCCGTCGAGGGGCTGCAGGACGGCCTGAAGGACGGCCGCGGCGTGCTGGCCACGGCCAAGCACTTCGTCGGCGATGGCGGCACGCGCCGCGGCATCGACCAGGGCGTGACGAACACAACGCCCGAGGAGCTGGCCCAGGTGCATGGCGCCGGTTACCTCGGCGCGCTGGACGCCGGCGTGCTGACGGCCATGGCTTCGTTCAGCAGCTGGACCGACACCGCCGCTTTCGTGCAGCACGGCAAGATGCATGGCAACAAGACGCTGCTGACCGACGTGCTGAAGCAGCGCCTGGCCTTCGACGGCCTGATCGTCAGCGACTGGGACGGCATCGCGCAGGTGCCGGGCTGCACGGCCGAGAGCTGCCCGGAGGCGATCAATGCCGGCATCGACGTCATCATGGTGCCGTACCAGTGGAAGACCTTCCACGCCAATCTGCAGCGCGACGTCGAGCAGGGCCGCGTGCCGCTGGCCCGCATCGACGATGCGGTGCGACGCATCCTGCGCGTGAAGTTCAGCATGCGGGTCCCCACCGACGTGCCGGCCACGATGGAGGCGCTGCAGGCGCCGGAGCTGGCGCGCCGCGCCGTGCGCGAATCCCTCGTGTTGCTGAAGCACAAGCCGGGCCTGCTGCCGCTGAAGGCCGGCGCCCGCGTGCTCGTCGTCGGTACCGCGGCCGACAGCCTGCCCCACCAGGCCGGTGGCTGGAGCATCACCTGGCAGGGCCGCGACACGACCAACGCCGACTATCCGCAGGCCACGTCGCTGCTCGCGGCGCTGCGCCAGCGCCTGGGTGCGGCCCAGGTAACCTTCGATGCCGACGGCAGCCACAGCGACCCGCAGAAGTTCGACGCCGTCATCGCCGTGCTGGCCGAGACGCCATACGCCGAGGGCGAGGGCGATGTGCGGCTGACCGAGAACCTGCGCTTCAGCCGCCGTCAGCCACAGGACGCTGCCGTACTGCAGCGCGTGGCCGGGCGCGGTGCGCCGGTCGTCACGCTGCTGTACTCGGGCCGCCCGCTGTACGTCAACGACCTGGCCAACCTCAGCGACGCCTTCGTCGCCGCCTGGCAGCCCGGCAGCGAGGGCGCGGGCCTGACGGACGTGCTGGTCGCCCCGGCGACCGGCCAGTGGCCCGGCTTTACCGGCCGCCTGCCCTTCCCGTGGCCCGCGGGCCCCTGCCAGTTCAGTGCGCACGAGACCAAGCCCTGGTGGCCGGTGGGCGGCGGCCTGAGCGGCAAAGAAACGCGCAGCGACACCAAACGGCTGCCCGAGCCGGCCGACCCGGCGATCTGCCCGCTCTGAACCGGCTGGGCACCGTGGCGTCAGCGCACAAGCGCCGCTGACGCCACAATCCGGGCTGTTTTTCTTGCGACAGCGCCCCATGTCCCACCGCGTCCTGACCGGCATCACCACGACCGGCACCCTGCACCTCGGCAACTACGTCGGCGCCATCCGCCCGGCCATCGCAGCCAGCCGCACGCCCGGCGTGGAGAGCTTCTACTTCATGGCCGACTTCCACGCACTGATCAAGTGCGACGAGCCGGACCGCATCGCCCGCTCCAGCCGCGCCATCGCCGCCACCTGGCTGGCCGCCGGGCTGGACCCGGAGCGCGTCACGTTCTACCGCCAGAGCGACATCCCCGAGATCCCGGAGCTGACCTGGCTGCTGACCTGCGTGACGGCCAAGGGCCAGATGAACCGGGCGCATGCCTACAAGGCCGCCGTGGACGCCGCCACGGCTGCCGGCGAGGAGCCCGACGCGCACGTGACGATGGGCCTGTTCAGCTACCCGGTGCTGATGGCCGCCGACATCCTGATGTTCAACGCCCACCGCGTGCCGGTCGGCAAGGACCAGGTGCAGCACATCGAGATGGCGCGCGACATCGCCCAGCGCTTCAACCACCTCTTCGGCCAGGGCCGGGAGCTGTTCACGCTGCCCGAGGCCGTCGTGGACGCCGAGATGGAGCTGCTGCCGGGCCTCGACGGCCGCAAGATGAGCAAGAGCTACGACAACGTCATCCCGCTGTTCGAGGGCGGGCCGAAGGCCTTGCAGGAGGCCGTGGCGCGCATCGTCACGGACAGCAAGCTGCCCGGCGAGCCGAAGGACCCGGAAGGCCAGGCGCTCGTGACGATCTACGACGCCTTCGCCACGCCCGAGCAGCGCGCCGCCTTCCGTGCCGCACTGCGTGGCGGCCTGTCCTGGGGCGAGGCCAAGCAGCAGCTGGTGGCCCTCATCGAGGGTCAGATCGGCCCGATGCGGGCGCGCTATGACGCGCTGATGGCCGACCCGGCGCAGTTGGAGGCCATCCTGCAGCGTGGCGCGGAGAAGGCCCGCGCCATCGCCGTACCGTTCCTGAAGGAGCTGCGCGCGGCCGTCGGCCTGCGTCCCTACACGGCCAGCGCCGCGACGGCCGTGGCCAAGGCCGAGAAGGCGGCGCTGCCGGTCTTCAAGCAGTACCGCGAGGCGGACGGCCAGTTCTACTTCAAGCTGCTGTCGGCAGGCGGCGAGCTGCTGCTGCAGAGCCGCGGCTTCGAGCAGGGCCGCGACGCCGGCCAGTGGGTCGCGCGGCTCAAGCGCGAAGGCTGGGTCGCGGATGCACCGGTGCAGCGCGAAGCCAGCGACGAGGTCATCTCGGCGGCACTGGCTGCCTTCCAGGCCGAGTGAGCGCATGACCACGCCGGGCATCACCGAGCTCCTCGTCGGCACGGCCCGCGGCGACGCGGCGGCGCTGCAGCAGCTCTACGCGGCGCTGTACCCGGAGATCAAGCGCGTGGCCCGCGTTCGGCTGGCGCAGAGCGGCCCCGGCGGTCGCGTGGCCGGCCTGGACACGACGGCGCTCGTGCACGAGGGCTTCCTGCGCATGGCTGACCAGCAAGGGCTGCAGGGCGACACGCGCGGCCAGTTCTTCGCCTACGTGGGCCGCGTGCTGCGCTCGGTCGTCATCGACCACCTGCGCACCGAGGGCCGCGACAAGCGCGGCGGCGATGCCGTGCTCGTCACGCTGTCGGCCGCCGATGACGTGGCCGACGTGCAGAGCGAGGCCGTGGACCTGATCGGCCTGGACCAGGCGCTGGAGCGCATGCGCACGCTGGACCAGACGCTGTACGAGCTCATCGAGATGATCGGCTTTGCCGGCCTGACCATCGCCGAGGTCGCCACGCTGCGCGGCCTGTCCACGCGCAGCATCAACCGCGAGCTGCTGAAGGCCCGCGCGCTGCTGCAGGAGCTGCTGGGCGACTCGCCCAACACCGTGTACTGATGAAGCCCGCGCAGTGGCAACGGCTGTCGGCGCTGTTCGACGAGTTCGTCGAGCTGCCCGAGGCCGAGCGCCAGCGCCGGCTGGCCGAACTGCAGCCGCCCGAGCTGGCGGCGCAGCTGGCGCGCATGCTGCAGTCGCTGTCGGACGACGACGTGCTGGACGCCCCGCCCGGCTCCAGCATCTTCAGCTTCAGCCGGCGGCTGTCCGGCGCGCTGGCGGAGCCGGTCTCCAGCGCCGCGCACGCGGGCGACCGCCTCGGCGCCTGGCGCCTGGCCGAGCTGCTGGGCGAAGGTGGCATGGGGCAGGTCTGGCGTGCCGAGCGCGCCGACGGCCTCTATCAGGGCCAGGCCGCCATCAAGCTGCTGCGCGACGACGTGGCCGGCTCCGGCCTGGCCGCCCGCTTCGCCCGCGAGCGTGCGCTGCTGGGCCGGCTGGCCCACCCTGGCATCGCGCGGCTGCTGGACGCCGGCGAGCAGGACGGCCGTGCCTTCCTCGTGCTGGAGTACGTGGCCGGGCAGACGCTGTCGGTCCATGTGCGCGGCCGGCCGCTGGCCGAGCGGGTGAAGCTGCTCGTTAGCGTGGCCAGCGCGGTGGAGTACGCGCATGCGCAGCTCATCGTCCACCGTGACCTGAAGCCCAGCAACGTCATGGTGGACGGGCAGGGCCAGGCCAAGCTGCTGGACTTCGGCATTGCCGGGCTGCTGGACGACTCGGGCCAGCAGGCCGACAACGCGCTGACGCAGATCACGGGCCGGCGTCTGACACCCGCGTACGCGGCGCCCGAGCAGATCACCGGCGGCGCCATTGGCGTGGCGGCAGACATCTACTCGCTGGGCGTCATGCTGCACGAGCTGGCCACCGGCCGGTTGCCGTTCGGCAAGCGGGGCCAGAGCCGCGCGGCGCTGGAACATGCCGTGCTGCACAGCCGCCCGCAGCGGCTGCGCGAGACGCTGGAGCAGCCCGACGACACGTCCACCCGGCTGGAAATCGGCCCCGGCCGGCCACCCGATGCGCAGCGCGCCGCGGGCGACCTGGAGGCCGTCGTCGCCAAGGCACTGCGGCGCGAACCGGCCGAGCGCTACGCCAGCGTCGGCGCGCTGATCGACGACCTGCAGCGCTGGCTAACGCAGCGGCCGGTCAGCGTGCGGCGCGAGGACTGGCGCCACCGGCTGCACCTGTGGGCACGACGCAATGCGGGCGTGGCCATCGGCGGCACGCTGGTGTTCGCCGCGCTCAGCACCGGCCTGGCCATCAGCCTGTGGCAACGGCGCGAGGCGCAGGCCGCGGCGCAGCAGAGCGAGGCGGTCACGGCCTTCCTGACCGAGCTGCTGGCCAGCGCCAACCCAGACCGGCATGGCGGCCACATCCCGAACGTGCTGGAGCTGCTGGAACGCAGCCGCGCCGAACTGCCCAGGCGCTTCGCCGCCGACCCGGTGACGCATGCCCGCGTGCTGGACGTGATGGCCCACACGTACGCGGACATGAACCGCCACGACATCGCGATCCCGCTGGCCGACGAGCTCATCTCGCTGACCGAGACACTGTGGGGCGACGACGCGCCCGCCACCGTGCGCGCCCGCCAGCTGCGCATGCGGCTGGACACCTTCGTCGGCTCGCCTCTGGGCGTCATAGCACGCGGCGAACCGCTGCTGGCCACGGCACAGCGCCAGGGCCGGGACGTCGGCGACCAGTTGGAGCTGATGTACCAGCTCATCGTCGCCTACGCGCAGGCCGGCCGCCTGGACGAGGCCGAGGCCATGCGTGCGCGGGCCTGGCCGCTCGTGCTGCAGCAATTCCCGGCCGACCACTTCGACGCGCGTTTCTTCAACACCTACGTCTTCCAGCTGCGACTGGCGCAGGGCCGCGTGCTCGACGCGGAGCAGGCGGCGATGGCGATGCGCCCGGCCCTCGACAACGTGCCGCCGAACCGCGCCCGCTTTGCACTTCAGATCCGTCGCCAGATCTGGAACGCCCAGGCACGCCTGGGTCGGCCGGAGGCGAGCGTCGCCGCCGCATTGCAGATCGCCCGTGATTGCGATGCGCTGCTAGGCCCCGGCAATCTCAGCACGCTACGTGTGCGCACCGACCTCGCGCGGCACCTTGGCGAGCTGGGCCAATGGGCGGAGGCGCTGCCGGTGCACGACGCGCTGCTGGCGAGCGTGCGGACGGCCGACCACCCGACGCTGCGCCTGCCGCTGGAGGCCGCCGCGCTGCTGGCCCGCGTCAACGCCGGCCAGACCGAAGGCGCAGCCGCCGAAGTGCAGCGCCTGACCGAGGCGCTGCGGCCCTCGCCCGTGCTGAGCGGGCCCAACTGGGTGATGGCAACGGGCCAGGTCGTGCGGGCCGCGCTGGCACTGCAGCGCCCCGATCTCGCCGGCATGGCGCTCGTCACGCTGCAGGACGCCGAGGCGCAGCCCTGGCTGCAGCGGCATGCCGCGCTGCAGAGCCTCATTTCGCAATGGCAGGGCGAGCTCGACCGTCAGCGTCATGCGCTGCCGGCCAGCATCGCCGCACTGCAACGTCGCGTCGCCTACCTGGACGGCCTGCCCCAGCCCGAGCCGCTGCGACACTGGGCCGCCCAGCTCGACCTGGCGCTGAGCCTGCGGCTGGCCGGCCAGCCGGTCAGCGCCGCGCTGGCCCGTGCGGACGCCTTGCGCCCGGCCTGGCTGCCAACATCGCCGCTGGACCGGCTGCGCCGCGAACTGGATGCCCCGGCGCCGCCGGGGCGCTGGGACGGCCAGTTCTAGAGAGGCGTCTCTAGCCACTCTGGGCACAGCGTCACGCCACTGTGCGTTTTCCCGCTTCGGCGGACCTGCGCCGCGCGCTACCGTCGTCGACCCACAAGAACACCGGAGACTTGTCATGGCCACCATCGCTGCCGACCAGCTCGCGCTGCAACGCCTCTACCACTGGGAACGCACGGCCGGCACCGCCGTGACGATGGTCCAGCCGATGGGCGGCGGTGCCGTGAAGGACTTCACCTGGGCCGACGTGGCCGGCCAGGTGCGTCGCATGGCGGCCTTCCTGAAGGCGAAAGGCGAAGCCGAGGGCTGGCCGGTGGACGCCAAGGTGGCCATCCTGTCCAAGAACTGCGCCTGGTGGCTGATGACCGACCTGGCGATTTGGATGGCCGGCTACGTCAGCGTGCCGCTGTACCCGACGCTTGCGGCCGAGACCATCGGGCAGATCCTTGCGCACAGCGACGCGCGCTTCGTCTTCATCGGCAAGCTGGATGGCTGGGAGGGCATGAAGCGCGGCGTGCCGGCCGAACTGCCGGGCGCGAGCTATGCGCTGTCGCCCGACGACGTGCGCGCCCGCTACGAGAGCTGGGACGCCATCTGCCAGCGCACGGCGCCGCTGGCCGGCGAGCCGGTGCGCGGCGCGCATGAGCTGTGCACGCTGATCTACACCTCAGGTACGACGGGCAACCCCAAGGGCGTCATGCACAGCTTCGGTGGTTTCGCCTGGGCCATCGCCGAGGGGTTGGCGCGCTTCCCGATGACGTCGGCCGACCGCATGCTGTCGTACCTGCCGCTGGCCCACGTGGCCGAGCGCGTGCTGGTGGAGCACGCCTGGCTGAAGGAAGGCCTGCGGCTGTGGTTCGCCGACTCGCTGGACACCTTCACCGCCGACCTGCAGCGCGCGCGGCCCACCGTGTTCTTCAGCGTGCCGCGGCTGTGGGTCAAGTTCCAGCAGGGCGTGCAGGCCCGGATGCCGGCCGAGAAGCTCAACCTGCTGCTGCGGCTGCCGATCATCGGTGGCCTCGTGCGGCGCAAGATCCTGAAGGCGCTGGGGCTGGACCAGTGCCGCATCGCCGTCGGCGGCGCCGCGCCGATGCCCGTCGCGCTGCTGGACTGGTACGGCACGCTGGGCCTGCACATCAACGAGGGCTACGGCATGACCGAGAACCTCGCGCTGTCGCACATGACGCTGCCGGGCAGGAACCAGCGCGGCACCGTGGGCCCGGCCTACGACGGCGTGCAGACGCGCATCGACCCGGCCACCGGCGAGCTGCAGATGCGCAGCCCCGCGCTGATGCTGGGCTACTACAAGGAGCCGCAGCTGACCGCTGACGCCCTGACCGAGGACGGCTGGCTGAAGACCGGCGACAAGGTCACGCAGGACGCCGAAGGCTGCGTGCGCATCACCGGCCGCGTGAAGGACTTGTTCAAGACTAGCAAGGGCAAATACGTGGCGCCCGCCCCCATCGAGGACAAGCTGGGCATGAACGCCCATATCGAGGCCTGTTGCGTGGCCGGCGCCAACATGGGCCAGCCGCTGGGCATCGCGATGCTGTCGCCGCTGGGGCTGCAGCGCGTGGCGAGTGATTCGGCCGGGCTGGTGGCCGAGCTGGGCCGCCACCTGGACGACGTCAACGCCCGGCTCGACCCGCACGAGCAGCTGGACACGCTGGTGCTCATCAAGACGCCGTGGAGCGTGGACAACGGCTTCATCACGCCGACCTTCAAGGTCAAGCGCAACCGCATCGAGGAGGCGTACGGCGGCCGGTTCGAGGCGTGGGAACGGCAGCGGGCGAAAGTGCAGTTCGGCGACTGACGCCGGCCGGTCCAGCGCGCCCTCCGCAGCTTTGCGGATGGTGGCGCGCTCCGGTTGCCACCACCATGGTGCCCATCGAAACCGGCACGCGAGGAGGCCACATGGGCGTCAAGCTGGGCGAACTGATGGCGGCCGCGCAGCGGTACGTGGACTACAAGGCCCACCAGCGGGTGGACCCGCAGGCGGCAGCGATCGAGCGGATGCACCTCGGCCTCAGGAACGCCCGCGACTTCACGTCAAAGAGCGACCGCCTGAACGTGCTGGCGAACGCCGTGCTGCAGCAGCCGCAGGCCGCAGCACTCGTGGCGGGCGTGCCGCCGCCGCTGCTGGACCCGGCCGTCGCCATCCCCGAGGCGCTGTTCGCCGACAACGACCTGCGGCCGGTGCGCTACTTGCAGATCGCGCTGCTGGCGGCGCGCGCCGTGGGCAAGCTGACGGTGCGCGGCATGGTCGACGAGGAGGGCGATGCGACCGGCTTCCTCGTGGCGCCAGGGCTGCTGATGACCAACCACCACGTGCTGCCGGACGCTACCTACGCCTCGGTGTCGTTCGTCGCCTTCGACCAGGAGGACGACGTGGACGGGCGGCCCAAGACGCCCAAGCTATTCGACCTGCTGCCGCGGCAGCTCTACGTGTCCGACAAGGAGCTGGACTACTGCTTGGTCGCCGTGTCGCCGAAGACGTCGCAGGACGAGCCGCTGAGCCAGTTCGGCTACCTGCGCCTGTTCGAGGAAACCGGCAAGGTGGACCCGAACCGCCGGCAGGCGGCCAACATCATCCAGCACCCGCTCGGGCAGGGAAAGAAGGTGGCCCTGCGGGACAACTATTTCGAGGAGCCACCGAAGGATGCGCTGGACGCGCTCGGCGCGCAGAACTCGCTGTTCTACGGCACGGACACGCTCAAGGGCTCGTCGGGCTCGCCGGTGTGCACCGACGAGTGGTACGTGGTGGCGCTGCACCGCGGCGGCGTCCCCAAGGTCGCAACGAAGAAGGGGCAGCGCGTGGTGCTGCGGCGCGACGGCACGCCCGCCCGCGAGGGCGACGCCAAGCGCTCCATCCAGTACGAGACGAACGAGGGCACGCGCGTCAGCCGCATCTACGCGTCGCTGAAGGCCAAGGTGGCTATGGGCGGCACGGACGCCGGCCCGGCGGCCCAGGCGCTGGAACGCATGCTGGCCGTCGCGCAGGACCCGTCGGTGGGACCGGTCGAGCGCGCCACGCATCCGCTGGTCGTGCCGCCCACGGAGGCGGAAGGCGAGGCGGGTGTCGAGGAGAAGCTGGTCCGCAAGCCGCTGGACTTCGTCCAGGGGCCGGGCTACCAGCCGGGGTTCCTCGGCGCCGGGTTCCAGGTCGCGCTGCCGAGCCTGTCGAGCGAGGTCCGTAAGGAGGTGGCGCCTCTGAAGGACGGCAGCGGCCACGTGCTGAACTACCTGCACTACTCGCTCGTCGTGAACGCCGAGCGGCGTACTGCGTTCTTCGCGGCTTGCAATGTCGACGGCCGCCAGCTGTGGAAGGTGGTGCACCCGGGCACGTCGGTGGGCAAGCGGCCCACGGCCTGGGGCACCGACCCGCGCATGGACGAGAAATTCCAGCCCGACGACAGCATCTTCAGCACGGCCGTTCAACGCGGCCACCTGTTCAAGCGCGAGGACGCGTCCTGGGGGGCCGACGACGAGCTGCGCCAGCGCTCGGACCTGCAGTCCTTCATGATCGCCAATGCAACGCCGATGTTTGCCGACTTCAACAACAACGAGTGGGGCAACCTGGAGGACATCGTGTCGCGGCACGTCATGTCGGGCCGGAGGGTCAGCTACTTCGCCGGCCCGATCTTCAGCGTCGACGACCCGTACTTCAACGAGCTCAAGGCGGGCGTGCCGGCAAGCCTGAAGCGCCAGGGCATGCGGGTGCCGACGCGGTTCTGGAAGATCGTGGCCTGGGTGGAGGCCGGCAGGCTGCAGGCCGCCGGCTTCGTGCTGGACCAGTCGGACGAGATCCGCGAGCACGGGCCCATCACCGAGGAGATCGACTTCGGCAGCTACCGGCCCAGGCCCATCAAGGAAATCCAGAGCCGCACGGGACTGAAGTTCCCCAAGCTGGTCGCAGCCGACACCTTCGCTCAGGCCGCCGTGCCGCGCCAGTAGTCCGCCCGCCCGTAGTGCGCCCGCAGGTGCTCCACCCACAGCCGCGTGCGCAGCGGCAGGTGGCGTGAGCGCGGAAACACCGCGTAGATGCCGTTGGGCGGCGCGGCGAATTCGTCCAGCACGGTGGCGAGCCGGCCGGCGGCCACGTCGGCCTCCACCTCCCAAGTGCTGCGCCACGCCAGGCCGAGGCCTTCGACGCACCAGTCATGCAGCACCTGGCCGTCGCTGCAGTCCAGCCGGCCCGCAGGGCGCACATGCTGCACGGCGCCGTCCACCTGGAAGGCCCAGCCGCGCGTCTGACTGGCCTCGGAGCTGAGCGTCAGGCAGGCGTGGCGGGCCAGTTCGTCGGGATGCCTCGGCGCGCCGGCGCGCTTGAGGTAGCTGGGTGCCGCCACGCAGAGCCGCCGGTTGTCGGCCAGCCGCGTGCTGACGAGGCTGGAGTCCGGCAGGTCACCGACGCGCACTGCGCAGTCGAAACCCTCGTGAACGATGTCGACGACCCGGTCGCTGAGGTTCAGCGACAGGCTCAGGCCCGCGTGCTCCGCCAGAAAGGCCGGCACCAGCGGCGCGACATGGCGGCGGCCGAAGCCGGCAGGCGCCGTCACGCGCAGGTGGCCGGTGGCCTTCAGTCCGCCGGCGCTGACCGCGGCTTCGGCATCGGCCAGCGAGGCGATGAGGCGCTGGCAGTCCTCCAGGAAGGCCTGGCCCTCGGGCGTCAGCGTGAGGCGCCGCGTCGTGCGCAGCATGAGCTTGACGCCCAGCCGCGCCTCCAGCGCATCCAGCCGCCGGCCCATGACGGCAGGTGCGACGCCTTCCACCTGCGCCGCGGCCGTCAGGCTGCCCTTGGCGGCCACCAACACGAAGGACTCGATCTGTTTGAGCTTGTCCATGTCGGCATTGTGCTGTCGCAGCCATCCAAAGTGCGGGTCGTCCCGGCCGATTCGTGCGCTGCAGTCACAGATGATTGATGTGCACTGCAGCAAATCGAGGGCTCGCACAGCGGCAAGATGTGCGGCAATCTTTCATCGTTCTCCACGGAGGCTCCCGATGTCCACGCGCACCACCATCCACCGTCTGCAGGCCGACGCCGCCCTCGCCCGTTTCATCGACACCGAGGTGCTGCCCGGCACCGGCGTCGACCGCGAGGCGTTCTGGGCCGGCTTCAGCGCCATCGCCCATGAGCTGGCACCGAAGAACCGCGCGCTGCTGGCCGAGCGCGACCGTCTGCAGGCCGAGCTGGACGCCTGGCACGAAGCGCACCCCGGTCCCATCGCCGACATGACGGCGTACCAAGCCTTCCTGAAGCGCATCGGCTACCTTGTCGAGCCGCCGGCGCAGGTGCAGACGACGACCGCCAACGTCGACGCCGAGCTGGCCCGGCAGGCCGGCCCGCAGCTGGTGGTGCCCATACTGAACGCACGCTATGCGCTGAACGCAGCGAATGCGCGCTGGGGTTCGCTGTACGACGCGCTGTACGGCACCGACGCCATCCCCGAGACCGACGGCGCCACGCGCGCCGGCGCCTACAACCCGGTGCGCGGTGCCAAGGTCATCGCCTACGCCCGCCAGGTGCTGGACCAGGCGGCGCCGCTGGCCACGGGCTCGCACACCGATTCGACCGACTACCGCGTGGAGGGTGGCCAGCTCATCGTGACGCTCGCCTCCGGCGCGACGACGGGCCTGAAAGAAGCCGCCGCCTTCGCCGGCTACCAGGGCGACGCCGCCGCGCCGAGCAGCGTGCTGCTGGTCCACCACGGCCTGCACCTGGACATCCGCATCGACCGCAGCACGCCCATCGGCAAGAGCGACGCCGCCGGCGTGGCCGACGTCGTGCTGGAAGCGGCACTGTCGACCATCCTCGACCTGGAAGACTCCGTCGCGGCCGTGGATGCCGAGGACAAGCTGCTGGCCTACCGGAACTGGCTGGGCATCCAGCTGGGCACGCTGACCGAGGAGGTGAGCAAGGGCGGCAAGACCTTCACCCGCCGCCTGAACGCGGACCGCGTCTACACGGCGCCTGGCGGAAAGGATGCCGGCTCGGTGACGCTGCACGGCCGCTCGCTGATGTTCGTGCGGAACGTGGGCCACCTGATGACCAACCCGGCCATCCTGCTCGAAGACGGCAGCGAGATCCCCGAGGGCATCATGGACGCGGTCGTCACGACGACCATCGCGATGCACGACCTGAAACGCCGCGGCAACTCGCGGACAGGCTCGGTCTACATCGTGAAACCCAAGATGCACGGCCCGGCCGAGGTAGCCTTCGCCGCCGAGCTGTTCACGCGCGTCGAGCAGCTGCTAGGCCTGCCGGATAGCACGGTCAAGCTGGGCATCATGGACGAGGAGCGCCGCACCTCGGTAAACCTGAAGGCCTGCATCGCCGCCGCGGCCAGCCGCGTGGCCTTCATCAACACCGGCTTCCTGGACCGCACCGGCGACGAGATGCATACCGCCATGCGCGCCGGCCCGATGCTGCGCAAGGGCGACATGAAGACGTCCAGTTGGATCCAGGCCTACGAGCGCAGCAACGTGCTGACCGGCCTGGCCTGCGGTTTGAGAGGTCGCGCGCAGATCGGCAAGGGCATGTGGGCCATGCCAGACCTGATGGCCGCGATGCTGGAGCAGAAGATCGGCCATCCGAAGGCTGGCGCAAACACGGCCTGGGTGCCCTCGCCCACGGCCGCTACGCTGCACGCGCTGCACTACCACCAGGTCAGCGTCGCCGCCGTGCAGCAGGAACTGGAACAGGTCGACCTCGCCGCCGAGCAGGAAGGCCTGCTCCACGCACTGCTGACCATCCCGGTCGTGGCCGACGTGAACTGGACCGCCGAGCAGCGCCAGCAGGAGCTGGACAACAACGTCCAGGGCATCCTGGGCTACGTCGTCCGCTGGATCGACCAGGGCGTCGGCTGCTCCAAGGTCCCAGACATCAACGGCATCGGCCTGATGGAAGACCGCGCGACGCTGCGCATCAGCAGCCAGCACATCGCCAACTGGCTGCGGCATGGCGTCGTGACACCGGAGCAGGTGCGCGAGACCTTCACGCGCATGGCGAAGGTCGTCGATGGCCAGAACGCCGCAGACCCGGCGTACCGGACGCTGGCCGGCCATCCCGAAGGGGCCGCCATGCGCGCCGCGCTGGACCTGGTCTTCCAGGGCGAGGCCCAGCCGAGCGGCTATACGGAACCGCTGCTGCATGCCTGGCGCTTGCGGGTTAAGGGCAGCAGCAAGCCTTAAGGACGTTGGGCGGATGAGACACGATGTGACTCCGCCCCCACACCACTTCTAAAGTGCGTTGCAAGAAGGCAACATTGAAGCACCAATACAGTGCAAAAAGCGACTTATGGTGGTGCATTTCACGGAAATGACGTGGCAAATGTGCAAAAAATGGCGCTGTAGAGGCTCCCCCCTCTGATTCGAGCTGCAACTTTCTTCACACTCCGCGGGCCTCCCGGCATGACCAGCCGGGAAGACGAGTGCCTCCACCCATCAGGTGATGGCTTTGTTCACTGCCAGGAGTTATCAATGCTCAAACGCCATGCCGTCAGCGCCGCCGCTGCGCTGACCTGCATCACCGCCGCCATGCAGCCGGCTTTTGCCCAACAGCAGCTCGAGCGGGTGGAAATCACCGGTTCCAGCATCAAGCGGATCGCCAGCGAAGGTTCGGTGCCCATCCAGACCTTCAGCGCAGAACAGATCAAGTCCACCGGTGCGACGAACGTCGCCGAGCTGCTGCAGCGCATTCCGGCGATGCAGGGCTTCTCGATCGCCGACACGGCCATCGGCTCCAACTCGGGTGGTACCGCCTTCGCGTCGCTGCACGACATCGGCCAGGCCTACACGCTGGTGCTGCTGAACGGCCGTCGGCTCGCACCCACCGGTGACGGCGGCCGCGTCAACCTCAGCTCGATCCCGATGAGCGCCATCGACCGCATCGAAGTGCTGACCGACGGCGCTTCGGCGCTGTACGGCTCCGACGCCATCGCCGGCGTCATCAACTTCGTGCTCAAGCGCAACAAGCAGGGTGGCGAGATCACCGCCAGCTACTCCAACCCGCTGGAGGGCGGCGGCAAGTCGGCGTATGCCAGCATCACCTACGGCTTCGGCGACCTGGAGCGCGACCGCTTCAATGTCGTGGCGACCTATCGGCACGACGACCAGCAGCGGCTGAAGTCCGGCGACCGTGATTTCGCCAAGACTGCCTATGTGCCCGTCTCCTACCAGGGCAAGGACTATGTCTACGACCGCACCAGCACGTCCGCCGACCCGGCCAACGCGCAGGTGACGTTCAAGAAGATCGGCACCGACACGAAGCCCCTCAGCGCCTACTCGTTCAACCCGTACCTGATGTCCAACGGGAGCTGTGCACCGAACAACTTCTACAACCTGGCCAACACCATCCCGCTGGCCGACGTCAAAACCAACAAGGCCGGCACCGCCCAGTGCGCGTTCGACTTCGTCTCGACGATCGACATCTACCCCGAATACAAGCGGGATGCCGCCTTTGTGTCGAGCCAGTTCAAGGTCAACGATTCGGTCAAGCTGTTCTCGGACCTGGCCTACACCCGCTATGACCTGACGGCCCGTATCGCCCCGAACCCGGTGCCGATCGACATTCCGGTGGGCTCGGCGCTCTACAACAAGTACGTCTCGCCCTATCTGACGGCCGAACAGCAGGCGCGCGTGGACACCGTCACGGCCGCGTTCCGCGCCACCGACTTCGGCACGCGCAATTCGGAAACCATCACGCAGGCCAAGCACGTGGTCGTCGGCGCTGAAGCGGACATCGGCAGCTGGAACATCAACGGCGCGCTGACCTGGTCGCAGAACGCGCTGGACGAGCAGTACGTCGGCGGCTACTTCAAGAAGACCGAGTTCACGAACATCGTCAGCGCGCTGGCGATCGACCCGTTCGTGCCCTCCGGCAACCAGACCGCCGCTGCGCAGCAACTCATCAGCGACTCGATCTACCACGGCAGCATCCGCACCGCATCGACGACGCTCAAGGGTGGCGACGTGCGCGCGTCCGGTGAGCTCTTCGATCTGCCGGCTGGTCCGGTGAACCTGGGCGTGGGCCTGGACGTCCGCAACTACCACTACAAGCAGACGCCGTCCAACGATGCGGTCAACGGGGTGATCTACAACTTCGCCGCCAACCCGAAGTACGACCTCGAGCGCGACAACTACGGCGTGTTCGCCGAGCTGCTGGTGCCGGTGGCCAAGAACGTGGAGCTCAATGCCTCGCTGCGTCGCGACAGCATCAGCAAGATCAAGGATGCCGTGAACGGGCGCGACTTTGGCACGACCGCCAAGGCCACGACCTACAAGCTCTCCGGCAAGTACACGATCTCCAGCCAGATCATGGTGCGTGGCTCGTATGGCACCGGCTTCAAGGCACCCGACATGCTGGACATCGCCCAGCCGCTGGTGTCCAACGGCGTGACGGCCTCCCAGTACGACTGCCCCTTCCCTGGCGACGGCAGCGGCTCGCCGCCGTGCAAGCCCGGCAAGGCGCAGTACTCGCAGCTGAGTGGTGGCAACGAGAACCTGAAGCCCGAGAAGTCCAAGCAGGCCACGCTCGGCTTCCGGGTGGAGCCGACCGCCAACTTCAGCGCCCAGTTCGACTACTGGCAGGTCAAGCTGCGCGACGCGGTCAGCGGCGTGTCGGCCAACCAGGCCTTCGGTGACCCGCAGAAATATGCCAACCTGTTCTCCCTGTACCGTCAGCCCGCGGAGAAGAACGACTTCTATGCGTTCATGGCGCTGTCCACCAACATCGGTCAGCAGATCACCAAGGGCATCGACTGGGAGTTCGAAGGCCGGGTCAACATCCCCGATGTGGGCCGCCTGACCACGTCCGTCAACGGCACCTACATGATCAAGTCGTCCTACACCCGCCCAGGTACCAGCGATGACTTCACGGACAGCATGGGCCACTACGGCGAGAACGCGGCAGTCACCTTCCGCAACATCTTCGGCACGCAGTTCAAGCTGCAGAGCGGCAACTTCACGAACTCGCTGTTCATCAAGTACCGCAGCAAGTACAAGGACCGCAACCAGACCGTCCGCGACCTGTCGACCGGCAAGAACACGACCATTGCGCTGGACGTGCCGGAATACATCACGCTGGACTACCAGGGCACCTACCGCTGGAGCAAGGCGCTGGAACTGCGACTGGGTATCAACAACCTGCTGAACTCTGCGCCGCCGCTGACGCTGCGCGACTCGTCGGGCCACCAGGTCGCCTACGACCCGCGTTACGCCAGCCCGATGATGCGTACGGTCTACGTGACGGGCTCCTACAGCTTCTGATCGTCGGCATGCGGCCTGCGTCATCGCGGGCTGACCGAAAGGCCCGCCTCGGCGGGCCTTTTTCGTGAGCGAGGCCAACCACGGATGCGAGTAAAGCCGTGCGCTTGATGCCCAGCCCGCGAATACCTGACCCGTGACGAAGGTCACGCGTGGCCGGCAGACAACAGTCCCACTACAAGCGTGAGTCGTGGGGGGCGGGAAATCCCCCTATCTGGAAGGGTTTTGCGGGGATGTTAAGACATATCTCGAATCAATAAGTATTAACCCGAGTTTGTAACTAATTCCAGCGATTGAGACTTGGCATCTCTCTGCCGTGGCACCGCGGCGGCGAGGCGCGCTCGGACCCATCAAGTCAGGGCAGTGATCGATCTCTATGGAGTCCTTAATGTTCAAACTCAACAAGATGAGCGCGGCGACGCTGGCTTACCTGGCCGTTGTCGCCGTCCCAGCCCTGGCCCAGCAACAACTCGAGCGGGTCGAGGTCACCGGCAGCCGCATCCTGTCCCCGAACGCGGAGTCGCCCGCGCCGATCCAGGTGCTGACTGCGGCGGACATCCAGGCCTCGGGTGCTACCAACCTGCAGGACTTGCTGCAGAAAAACCCAACATTCGGCACGCCGACGATCAGTCGCACGAACTCCAATTTCTCGACTTCGAGCGCCGGCGTCTCCACCATCAATCTGCGCAACCTGGGCGTGGATCGAACGCTCGTCCTGGTGAACGGCCGCCGTTATGTCTCCGGCGTACCCGGCTCAATGGCCGTCGACCTGAACACCATTCCCACCGACTTCATTGAACGCGTGGAGGTGATGACTGGAGGCGCATCGTCGACCTACGGCTCCGACGCCGTGGCGGGCGTGGTGAACATCATCCTGAAGCGCAACTTCGAAGGCGTGAACCTTGACGCTTCGTGGGGTCAGAGCTGGAAGAGCGACGACACGCTGAAGAAGTTCTCCGCCACGTTCGGCACGAACGCCGCGGGCGGCAAGGGCAACGTCATGGCGCACTTTGCCGTGAGCAAGCAGGGCGCCGTGTACTCGCGCGATCGCGATGCGTCGGCGGTGGACCAGTTCTCGGTCGGTGCGGGCGTCACCGGCGAAGCCTCGGATATCTTTGCCATTCAGAGGCCGTTCTACTCCAGCTTCGCACCTCAGGGCCGATTTTTCTTCACGAACGCTGCAGGCACCGCGACCAACCGCACCTTCGACGCCAACGGCAACCTGATCCCGTTCTCCACGAACGGCCCCGCCGGTGACGGCGTCGGCGCGACCGGCTACAACCGCTCGTCCGTTCGCACGATCGCCATCCCGACCACCCGCGTGCTGATGGCGACCAAGGGCGATTACCAGCTCAACGAATCGCACAGCGTCTTCTTCGAAGGCACGTACGCCAACACGAAGACCTTCACGCACCTCGAGCCCTTCCCGCTGGATTCCGATGTGCAGGTCACACCGGGCAATGGGCTCGTTCACATTCCGGCAGAGACCTTGGTCAATGGTGTCAAGATTGCTAACCCGCTGATTCCTGCGGCATTGTTGGCGCTGATGACCGACCGTACGAACAAAGACGGGACGGGTGGCGATGGCTTGAGGGACTACAACTTCACCCGGCGGATGTCCGATGTGGCCGACCGCACCTCGTCGGCCAATCGGGACACCTTCCGTGTCGTCGGCGGCGTCAAGGGTGATCTGGCTAAGTCCTGGTCGTACGAGACGTATGTCGGGTATGGCTTTACCCGCGAAGGCCAGACAAGCACAGGCCAAGTCAACGTCAACAATCTCTACAACGCGCTGCAGGTCATCCCCGATGCTTTCGGCGTGCCGATGTGCGTGGATGCCAATGCGCGAAAGCAGGGCTGCGTGCCCGCGAACATCTTCGGGGCCAACACGCTGAGCGCCGCGGCCTCGAAGTACATCAGTGCACCCGGTTCGTTGAACACCAGCGTCACGCAGAAGATGGCCGGCGCCTCGGTGTCGGGTGAAGCGTTCAACCTGCCGGCAGGGCCGATTGGCATTGCGGCCGGCTACGAGTGGCGCCAAGAAGGCTCTTCGACCGAATTCGATGCACTGACGCAATCGGGCTTGAACGGCGGCAATGCGCTGGCCAACACGGCCGGCCGCTATACGGTTCGCGAACTGTTCGTTGAGACCAAGATCCCGCTGCTCGTGAACCTGCCACTGGTGAAGAGTCTGGACGGCACCGTGGCCTACCGTCATGGCGACTACTCCAGCGTCGGGGGAACGAACAGCTGGAACCTCGGCCTGGACTGGGCTGTGAACTCCACGTTCCGTACGCGCGCCACGCTGGCGCAATCCACTCGCGCGCCAAACGTGGCCGACCTCTATCAAGGCGCCTCGCAGACATTCCCAACGGGTCTCCAGGACCCGTGCCAGAACGTGCTGTCCACAGACACCTCGGCGCTTGGTATCGCTTGCAAGAGCTACCCGGGCGTCGTCGCCAACATGGCGGCCAACAACGGCAAGTTCACGCTCGGTCAGGCGGACGTCCAAGGCGTGAGCGGCTTCGACAGCGGCAACCCCAACCTCAAGGCCGAGAAGGGTCGCTCGCTTACCGTCGGCTTCGTCATCACGCCCAAGAGCATCGCGCTGCTGAAGAACTTCAGTTTCACGGCCGACTACTACGACATCAAGATCGCCAGCGCCATCAACCTGCCGGGCCGCCAATACACGCTGGACCAGTGCTTCAAGCAGAACAACCCCCTGTTCTGCTCGTTCATCACGCGCCGGACCGGGGTGCAGGGCGCCTACAGCGCCGGCTCGCTGGAGTACATCAATCAAGGTCCGGTCAACAGCGGTGGCCAGAAGGCCAAGGGTATTGACCTGACGGCGGCGTACGCCGAGCGCGTCGGTCCCGGCACGCTGTCCAGCCGACTGAGCTATACCTACCTGCTTGACGCGTGGAACCAGCCGACGGACGACGACGCAAGCCGCGACACCTCGCTCAACGAAGTTGGCAATTCCCGCAATCGCTGGATGCTCAACCTCGGCTACAGCTCGGGTCCCTGGTCGATTGACACGACGACGACCTTTATCGGCACGTCGTACCTCGATGACCAGTTCATGAACCAGCTCTGCAACACGGACGACGCCGGCAAGTGTCAACCCGCCCGTAAGGAGCAAGGCAAGGTCTCGTCCAAGACCTACTTCGATCTGCAAGGCAGCTACAAGTGGGGCAAGGCGCAGTTCTACGTCGGCGTGAACAACCTGTTCAACACCAAGGCGCCTCCGATCATCTCCGGCCTGCCGGCCAACGTCACCGGCGCCGAGACCGACGCCGGCACCTACGACGCCATCGGCCGTCGCTACTACGTCGGCGCGCGCTACAGCTTCTAAGCTTGACGCTCCCGCGCCTTGAAGGCCCGCTCCGGCGGGCCTTTTTCATGGGCGCGGTGACAATGCGCGCCGCTTCCCATTCACGCCATGACCGCACCCGCTTCGCCCCACGACGTCCTCATCATCGGTGCCGGCCCCGCCGGCAGCGCCTGCGCGCGCATCCTGGCGCAGGCCGGCCTGGACGTTCTGCTCGTCGACCAGCACCCGCCCGGCCGGGACAAGATCTGCGGGGACGGCCTCATCCCCGATGCGCACAAGGCGCTGGCGCGGCTGGGCCTGCTGGACGAGGTCATGCGCCGTGCGCAACCGGTGTCGCACGTGGGCTGCATCGGACCGCGCGGCGGGCGTATCGACGTGCCGGGAACACTGGCCGTGCTCCCGCGCAAGGAGCTCGATGCGCTGCTGCTGCAGGCAGCGCGGGATGGCGGCGCGCGCTTCGAGCAGGCGCGCTTCGAGGCGCCGCTGGAGGAGGACGGCCGCGTCGTCGGCGCGCGGCTCAAGCGCGGCGACGACGTCGCCGATGTGCGGGCCCGCTGGGTGGTGCTGGCCACCGGCGCAGTTCCCAAGGCACTGACGGCCGCCGGCATGTGCGAGCGCCACACGCCCAGCGGCGTGGCGCTGCGCGGCTACGTCAAGGCGCCCAAGTTGGTCGGCAAGATCACGGCGCTGGAAGTCGTCTGGGACAAGGCCGTGCGACCGGGCTACGGCTGGATCTTTCCGGCGCCCGACGGTCACTTCAACATCGGCGTCGGCGTGACCGACTCGCACAGGGACCTCGGCGGCGGCAAGGGCCGCAAGAAGGACGTCAACCTGCGCGCCATCTTCGATGCCTTCGTCGCCAAGTACGAGCCGGCGGCCGAGCTGATGCGCGTCGGCGAGTTGGTGGGCGACCTGAAGGGCGCGCCGCTGCGCTGTACGCTGACCGGCGCGAGGTGGACGCGGCCGGGCCTGCTCGTGACCGGCGAGGCCGCCGGCAGCACCTATTCATTCACCGGCGAAGGCATCGGCAAGGCGATGGAGACCGGCATGCTCGCAGCGGATGCGCTGCTCGCGCATCGCGAGGACGACGCGGCTGCGCGCGCCCGTTATGAGGCGTCGCTGCTGGCGCTCAAGCCGAAGTTCGACCTCTACGAGCGGGCCAACCGCGTCAACGCCCATCCGTGGCTGGCCGACCTGCTGATCTGGCGCGCCAAGAAGAGCCCCCGGCTTCTGAAGCGCATGAGCGGAGTGCTCAACGAGACAAGCAACCCGGGCAATCTCGTCAGCCTCAAGGGCTTGTCCCGATTGTTTCTGGAATGAAAATCGGTTCGGCGAAATGACCTGAAACGCGCCATCGGCGCCACAGCGCCGGCAACTGTTCGTAAAGCGCCCCATTCCGACGCACCCAGACTCGCACACTGACTGCCCCTGCCACGACGGATCGACTCAACGCGGCCCGCGTCGTGACAGGCCAGCAGTAGATTCAGTTTGGAGAGCGTTACATGTTCAAGCGCAATGCGATCAGCCTCGCCGTGATGGCCGGGCTGGCGTCGGCGGTGATCCCGTCTTTCGCACAGCAACAACTCGAGCGCATCGAGATCACCGGTTCGGCTATCAAGCGGCTCGATGCCGAGACGGCAGTGCCGGTCACCGTCGTCAAGATGGAAGACATGAAGAAGTCCGGCATCACGTCGGTCGAGCAGATCATGTCGAACCTGTCGGCCGTACAGGCGTCCAACAACACGGCGCAGTCCATCGGCTCCTCGTCCGGCGGCGCGTCCTTCGCCGACCTGCGCGGCATCGGCTTCGACAAGACGCTGGTGCTGCTCAACGGCCAGCGCATCGCCAACAACGCGGTCGACGGCTCGGCGCCCGACCTCAACATGATCCCGTTCGCGGCCATCGACCGCGTGGAAGTGCTGCGCGACAGCGCATCGTCGCTGTACGGCACGGACGCCATCGGCGGCGTCATCAACTTCATCACGAAGAACAACTACACCGGCGCGACGGCCACGGTGGGCGTCGATTCGCCTGAGCACGCCGGCGGCAAGAGCCGCAGCGCCAACGTCGGCTTCGGCTGGGGCGACCTCGCCTCGCAGGGCTTCAACGTCTTCGGCGTGGCCAGCTACCGCAAGCAGGACTCGATCAGCGGCACGCAGCGCAACTTCAACCAGCGCGTGGTGGGCGGCTTGTCCTACAGCACCGACCCGGCCAACTACACGCAGGACTTCGCCACCTACTACAACCCGACGCTGCCCGCCTGCTCGGGCACGCAGGTCGTCAACGTGAACGGCGAGTGCCGCATCGTCACGCCGGCGTTCGTGGACTTCAGTCCCAAGACGGAAACCGCCTCCGGCATGATCAAGGGCACGCTGGCGGTGAACGAGAACCTGACGCTCGGCGCCGAGTTCTTCATCGCGCGTAACCGCGTGACGACGATGATCGCCCCGGTGCCCTATGGTGGCTACTTGCTGAACCCGGGCACGGCTTACTTCCCCAACAACCCCAACCTAAACCCGACGTTCAACCCGGCGGACAGCGACCCCACCGACAAGACGGTCGGCAATCCTGCGTTCGCGCCGACCGCCGCTTTCCCGAACCCGGTCAACGTGCAACCCGGCTTCGCCTATGTGATGTGGCGCGACTTCCCGAACGGCCTGCGCGGCCAGATGAACCGCAACGACCAGAACCGCCTGCTGCTGACGGCCGATGGCTCGGCCGCCGGCTGGGACTACGCGGTCGCGCTGGGTCACAACCGCAACAACGTCGGCCAGTTCCTCACCAGCGGCTACGGTGACGGCGACATGATCGGCGAGGGCCTGCTCGAAGGCGTCATCAACCCCTTCGGCGCGCAGAGCGACGCCGGCAACAAGCTGCTGGCGGACGCCGCCATCGTCGGCCGCCTGCAGCACGCCACGGGCACCATCACCGACCTCAACGCGCACGCCAGCCGTGAGGTGGGCGACTGGTTCGGCGCCGGCCGCCAGACGCAGCTCGCACTGGGCGTGGAGTACCGCCACGAGAAGTTCATCTCCGCGGCCGACAAGGACCTCGCCGCCAAGGTCGTCGTGTCGACCGGCGTGGACCCGAACTCGCTGGCCGAAGGCTCGCGCAACGTTAGCGCCTTCTACGCCGAGCTGGCCATGCCGGTGCTGAAGGGCCTGGACGTGACGGCCTCTCTGCGCTACGACAAATACAGCGACTTCGGCAGCAGCACCAATCCGAAGGTCAGCTTCCGCTACCAGCCCGTTAAGGAATGGCTGTTCCGCGGCTCGGCGTCCACCGGCTTCCGCGCGCCGACGCTGTACGAGCTGTACGGCACGCCGGCCTACACCAACACCGCGGGCGACTACGCCAACCCGGTGCTGTGCCCCGACGGCAAGACCGGCTCGCAGTGCAGCGCGCAGTTCCAGGTGCTCAACAGCGGCAACGCCGCGCTGATGCCAGAGAAGTCGCGCAGCGCGTCGCTGGGCGTGGCCTTCCAGCCCACGGCCGCGCTGTCGATGAGCGCCGACCTGTGGTGGATCAACCTGCGGCAGACCATTGGTTCCATCCCGCAGTTCGCGTTGTTCACGCACTATGCGGACTACCCGGCGCTGCAGCAGTACTTCCACTTCGCGTCGAACAACACGCTGTCGGTCGTCTCCAACTGCCCCGGCTCGGGCTGCGGCTATGTCGACCAGACGCTGCTGAACCTCGGCAAGACGCGCACCAGCGGCGTGGACCTGAACGCCGAGTACCGTGTGCGCTCGGCCTACGGTGCCTTCAACCTGGCGCTGAACAGCACCTACGTCGGCAAGTACGAATTCCAGGACTTCAAGGACGGCTACTGGGTCAACGCCGCAGGCACCTACGGCGAGTCCGGCCCGGTGTTCCGCTGGCAGCACAACCTGACCGGCACCTGGAGCAACGCCAACTGGGGCGCTGGCGTGTCTGTGCACCACAAGTCTGGCTACTACGACTTCGACCCCACCGACAACCTGCGCGTGGCCTCCTACACGACGACCGACGTGTACGGCAGCTGGTCACCGGTGAAGGCGATGTCGCTGGTGCTGGGCGTGCGCAACCTGTTCGACCGCGATCCGCCGTACACCAACCAGTCCGACCTGTTCCAGGCCGGCGGCTGGGACTCGCGCTACGCGGACGCCACGGGCCGCACCTACTACCTGCGGGCGACCTACAACTACTGATCGCCACGCCTGCACAGGCGCTGCAAAGCGGGAGGGGCGACCCTCCCGCATTTTTGTGCGCGTCACACCCGCTCGACGATCAGCGCGATGCCCTGGCCCACGCCGATGCACATCGTGCACAGCGCGTAGCGACCGCCCGTCGCTTCGAGCTGATGGAGGGCCGTCGTCACGAGCCGCGCGCCGCTGGCGCCGAGCGGATGGCCCAGCGCGATAGCGCCGCCATTCGGGTTCACGCGGGCGTCGTCGTCCGGCAGGCCCAGGTCACGCAGCACGGCCAGGCCCTGCGCGGCGAAAGCCTCGTTCAGCTCGATGACGTCCATCTGCGCCAGCGTCAGCCCCGTCAGCGCCAGCACCTTGCGCATGGCCGGCGCCGGACCCATTCCCATCAACCGCGGCGCCACGCCGGCCGTCGACATGCCCACCACGCGGGCCCGCGGCGTCAAGCCGTGACGCGCGGCGGCCGACTCGCTCGCCAGCAGCAGCGCGCAGGCGCCGTCGTTGACGCCGCTGGCATTGCCAGCCGTCACCGTGCCGTCGGGGGTCACGACGCCCTTGAGCCTGGCCAGCGATTCGAGGCTGGTTTCGCGCGGATGCTCGTCCAGCGCCACACGCAGCAGCTCGCCCTTCTTCTGGAGCACGTCCACCGGCACGATCTCGCGCGCAAAGAAGCCGCGCCGCTGCGCTGCGAGCGCCTTGGCCTGCGAGGCGAGCGCGAAGCGGTCCTGCGCGCCGCGCCCGATGCCGAACTCGCGGGCGACGTTCTCCGCTGTCTCGGGCATCGAATCGACGCCATGGCCGGCCTGCATGCGCGGGTTCACGAAGCGCCAGCCGATCGTCGTGTCGTAGACGGCATTTGCGCGGCTGAACGCGATGTCGGCCTTGGGCATAACGAAGGGGGCGCGGCTCATGCTTTCCACGCCGCCGGCGATCAGCAGCCCTGCCTCGCCCGCACGGATCGCCCGCGCAGACGTGCCGACGGCATCGAGGCCCGAACCGCACAGTCGGTTGACCGTCACGCCCGGCACGTCGACGGGCAAGCCGGCAAGCAGCGCGGCCATGCGCGCGACGTTGCGGTTGTCCTCGCCGGCCTGGTTCGCGCAGCCGTAGATCACGTCGTCAACGGCCGCCCAGTCGACGCCGGCATGGCGGGCCATCAATGCCTGCAGCGGCAGCGCCGCGAGGTCATCGGTGCGAATGGACGACAGCGCACCGCCATAGCGGCCGAAGGGCGTGCGCACGGCGTCGCAGATGAAGGCGTCGGTCATGTCAGCGTGTGTCGCAGGTAGGGGCTGACGCGGTAGCGCTCGCCGCGGTAATAGGCATCGAGCCGGTCCAGCAGCTGCACGACCGGGCCAGCACCCCAGAACGCCAGCCACTCGAACGGACCGGCCGGGTAGTTGACGCCAAGCTTCATTGCCAGGTCGGCGCCCTCTTCGCTGCAGACGCCTTGCTGCACGGCATCGTGCGCCTCGTTGATCAGCATCGCGATGGTCCTCGCGACGATCAGCCCCGGCCGGTCCACCATCTCGCGCGGCACCAGACCCAGCCGCCGCAGCCACTGCGCCGCCTCGCCATCGCCCGCGTAGGCGATGTCGCCGACGGGCGCCAGCGGCAGGTCGAACACCGCGACGCGTGGGCCGAAGTCCGACTCGAACTCCCGCGCGCAGCGGCCATCCGTCTGCCGCAGCTCCCAGCCGCGCCCGCTCAGGCCCACCCAGTCGCTGTCCAGCTCGCGCACGGCCTCGGGGATGTTGGCAGCAAAGCGCTCGGCCAGCGCCCCCCGGCCATGCACGACCACCTGCGCGGTCCGCGGCGGCACGACGTGGCCCGTGGGCAGCGTCGGCGCGCCGTCGGGGTAGCGGTAGAAGCCACGCCCGCTCTTGCGCCCCAAATAGCCCGCATCCACCAGCTCCTGCTGAACGAGGGACGGCGTGAAGCGCCGGTCGTAGAAATTGGCCTCGAAGACCGACTTCGTCACCGCGAGGTTGGTGTCATGGCCGATCAGGTCCATCAGCTCGCAAGGCCCCATGCGGAAGCCCGCCGCCCGCAGGCAGGCGTCGATGACCTCCGGCATGGCCGCATGGTCCTGCAGCAGCGCCAGCGCCTCGGCATAGAACGGCCGCGCGATGCGGTTGACGATGAAGCCTGGCGTCGAGCGCGCATGCACGGCCGTCTTGCCCCAGCGGCTGGCGAGGTCGGTCACGGCGTGCGCCACGTCGGGCGACGTGGCCAGGCCCCACACCACCTCCACGAGCTTCATGACCGGCACCGGGTTGAAGAAGTGCAGTCCTACCAGCCGCTCGGGATGGCGCAGGCCGCGCGCCAGCGCAGTCACCGAAATGGACGAGGTGTTCGTGGCGATGACGGCCTCGGGCGGCAACAGCGCTTCCAGCTCGGCGAACAGCGCACGCTTGGCGTCGGCATCCTCGACGATGGCCTCGATGACGAGGTCGGCCGGCTGCAACGCCGCCACAGGTCTGATGCGCGACAGCGTCGCCGCGGCAACCTCGGTCGTCAGCTTGCCCTTGGCGGCCAGGCCGTGAAGCGACTGCGCCAGTTGCGCATGGGCCGCTTGCGCCGCGCCGGCACGGGCGTCGAACAGCAGCACGTCATGGCCGGCTTGGGCGGCGACCTGGGCAATGCCAGCACCCATCAGGCCGGCACCGACGACGAGGAGGCGGGCGGGATCGAGCGTCATTCGGGAGGCCTCCAGTCGGGTGGGCGTTTGGTGAGGAAGGCCGCGAAGCCTTCGCGCGCCTCGGGCGTGGCGCGCACGCGGGCAATCGTCTGCGCCGTCAGTTCGCGCTCGTCGGCCGTCACGGGGCCGGGCGCGAGCCGCGCGTAGAGCTGCTTGATCTCGGCCTGCGCCTGCGGGCCGCCGGCCAGCAGTTCGGCGAGGACCGCGTCCACCGCGGCATCCAGCCCCTCGGCAGGCACGACGCGCTGCACGAGGCCCAGGCGCAGCGCCTCGTCGGCGCCGATGCGCGCCGCCGTCAGCGCCAGGCGTCGGGCCTCGCGCAGGCCGATGGCGTTGATCAGATGCGGCCCGATGACCGCCGGCAGGATGCCCATGCGCGCCTCGCTGGCCGCGAACGTCGCGGCGTCGCTGGCAACGGCCATGTCGCAGGCGGCCACCAGCCCGGCGCCACCGCCCAGCGCCGCACCCTGCACGCGCGCCACAGTAGGCTTGGGGCAGTCGGCAATGCGCGACAGCATTGCGGCAAAGCGGCGCGCGTCGGCGAGGTTGTCCTCGGCCGACGCTGCCGCGGCGCGCTGCATCCACTGCAGGTCCGCTCCGGCGCTGAAATGCCGGCCCGCGCCCGACAGCATGATGACGCGAACGTCGGCGTTATCGGACAGCCGCGTGAAGGCGTCGTCCAGCTCGGCGATCAGCGTCTCGTCGAAGGCGTTGAACACGGCCGGCCGGTTCATCGTCAACACGGCCACGCCATCGTCGCGGCGCTGCAGTTGAAGAGCGGTCCAGGAGGGCATGGCCGCCATTCTGCATTTTCCCGACCGATCGGTCGATAAACAACCATTCATGTCGCCCGACCGGCCATTCGCCGCGCCACGGCGAAGGTGGTGCGCCCTGGCTTCTAGACTCCGCGCCATGTCGTCGCTGATCGCTCGCCTGCAATGCCGCAACTGGTTCTACCCGGGACCGCTGCGCGTCTTCACGCCGGACGAGATGGCCCGCGCCGGCATGCAGCCGTGGCCGGTGGCGGTGGACAGCTACGTGGCCGTGAACTTGCTGATCCTGGCGCCGCTGATGCTGTGGTCGCCGCCCGGCGAACTGGCCTGGCAGGTGGGCCTTGCCTGGTGGGCGCTGTGGTGTGCGCTGGCCGTCGGCGCGCTGGCCATCGCGCGGTCGCTGTGGCGCCGGCCCACGCGGCGCCGGCTCAACCTGTACTGCTATGGCGTGGCGACGGCGCTGATGCTGGCCGGCATCTGGCTCATCAAAAACGGCTACCGCGAATGGGTGCTGCGCGAGAACGTGACCGCGATCGCTGTGCTGACGGGCGCGCTGAGCGCCTGGTGGATGCTGACCGTCTTCCGCGTGCAGCAGATCGAAGGCCGGCTGCGCGAGCTGGCCGAGCAGGACGCCGCGCTGAAGCTGTCCACGCGCCTGGCCGCCGCGCAGATCCAGCCGCACTTCCTGTTCAACACGCTGGCCTCGCTGCAGCATTGGGTGGACACCGGCGACGCCCGCGCCGCGCCGCTGCTGCGCGACTTCACGGCCTATTTGCGCGCGACGCTGCCGATGTTCGAGCGCGAGCTGCAGCCGCTGGCCGACGAGATCGAAATGGTCCGGCGCTACCTCGCCGTCATGCAGGCGCGGCTCGGTGCGCGGCTGACCTTCGCCATCGACGTGCCACGCGACGTCCAGGCCCCGCTGCCACCGGGCGTCGTGCTGACGCTGGTTGAGAACGCCATCGCCCACGGCATCGAGCCGCAGCTGCGCGGCGGCCGCATCGACGTGGCCGCCCGGCACGAAGGTGCGCACTTGGTGGTCAGCGTGCGCGACGACGGCCCCGGCCTCGCGCCCGGCTGGACGCAGGGCGTGGGCCTGTCCAACACCTGCCGCCGCCTGATGCAGGCCAGCCCCGGCGCCACGCTGGACCTCGCCGATGCCCACCCCGGTTGCCTCGCCACACTCACGCTGCCATGCCCGACCTGACCGCCCTGATCGCCGATGACGAAGAAGCCCCGCGCGAACAGCTGCGCGCCGCGCTGGCCCGGCTGTGGCCCGAGCTGCGCCTCGTGGCCGCCAGCAGCAACGGCGCCGAGGCGTGGGACGACTGCCTGGCGCACGAGCCGGCCATCGCCTTCCTCGACATCCGCATGCCGGGCATGACCGGCCTGGAGGTGGCCCGCCGACTGTCGGCGCTGGCCGCGCCGCCGCTCATCGTTTTCGTCACCGCGTACGACGACCATGCGCTGGCCGCCTTCGACGCCGGAGCGGTGGACTACGTGCTCAAGCCGGTGGACGACGAGCGGCTGGTGCAGACCCTCGCCCGGCTGCGCCAGCGCATCGCGCAGCCCGACACGCAGGCGCTTCAACGGCTGCTGGCGGGCCTGGCCACGCCGAAGCCGGCGCCGCGCCCCATCCAGGCCAGCGTCGGCCGCGAGGTGCACCTGATCCCGCCCGAGGAGATCGTCTACTTCGAGGCCGACCAGCGCTACACCCGCGTCGTCCACCAGGGCGGGGATGCGCTCATCCGCACGCCGCTGCGCGAGCTGCTGACCCAGCTGGACCCGGATCAGTTCTGGCAGATCCACCGCAGCGTGCTCGTCAACAGTCGCTGCATCACACGCGCCATCCGCGTCGACGAGGGCACGATGGTCGTCACGCTGCGCGGGCGCGACGAACGGCTGCCGGTGTCGCGGCAGTTCCAGGGGCTGTTCAAAGGTCAGTGACGCCGACACGAAGCTGGGGCAAAGTCCGGGCCGCACGAGGAACCCATGACAACGACCATGCCACCACTGCCCAGCCCCCGCTTCGACCACTTCTACCGTTACGACGAGCTCAGCAACCTGCTGTTCGCCTACGCCGAGGCCCGCCCCAACCTCGTGTCGGTGCGCTCTATCGGCAAGAGCTACGAGGGTCGCGACATCTGGGTCGTCGTCGTGACGAACCTGGCCAGCGGCATGGACATCGACAAGCCGGCCGTGTGGATTGACGGCAACATCCACGCCGCCGAGCTGACGGCCTCCACGACCTGCCTGTACTACCTGCACCAGCTGATGACGCTGCATGGCGGCAGCACGCCGGAAGCGGCGCAGGTCAACCGCCTGCTGGACTCGCGCACGTTGTACATCGTGCCGCGGCTGAACCCCGACGGCGCGGAGCTGGCGCTGGCCGAGCGGCCCCGCCACATCCGCAGCTCGACGCGGCCCTACCCCTACACCGAGGAACCGGTGGACGGCCTGACGATGGAGGACGTGGACGGTGACGGCCGCATCCTGACGATGCGCGTGCCCGACCCGCACGGCAGCTACAAGAAGCACGCCGGCGACCCGCGGCTCATGGTGCCGCGCGATCCCGGCGAGTTCGGCGGCGAGTACTACCGCCTCATTCCCGAAGGCTTCATCAAGAACCACGATGGCCTGACCGTCAAGCTCAACGCCGACCGCGAGGGGCTCGACCTGAACCGCAACTTCCCGGCAGAGTGGCGGGCGGAGTTCCAGCAGCTCGGCGCCGGCCCCTACCCGACCAGCGAGCCGGAGGTGCGCGCGATGGTGGACTTCATCACCAGCCATCCGAACATCGGCGCCGCGATCAGCTTCCACACCTATAGCGGCGTCATCCTGCGGCCCTGCGGCAGCCGGCCGGACAAGGAGATGGCGCCCGAGGACCTGTGGCTGTTCCAGCAGTTCTCGGCCCTCGGCGAGAAGCACACCGGCTACCCGGCCATCAGCATCTACGAGGACTTCCGCTACACGCCCAAGGACATCATCAGCGGCACGCAGGACTGGGTCTACGAGCACCTCGGCGCGCTGTTCTGGGTCGTCGAGCTGTGGTCGCCCAAGCGCGAGGCCGGCGTGGACGACAGCGGCAACTGGATCGACTGGTACCGCGAGCACCCGGTGGCGGACGATCTCAAGCTGTTGAAGTGGAGCGACGAGCACTGCGATGGCCAGGCGTATGTCGACTGGACACCATTCCAGCATCCGCAGCTGGGCGCGGTCGAGATCGGCGGTTGGGACAAGATGAACTTCTGGCGCAACCCGCCGCCGCAGCTGCGCGAGCGCGAGGCCGCGCGCTTCCCGGCATGGGTGACGCAGGTCGCCATGAGCCTGCCTCAGCTGGAGCTCATCCGCACCGAGGTGCGCGCCCTCGGTCCCGACATGTGGCGCGTGCGGCTGGCCGTGGCCAACAGCGGCTACCTGCCAGCCTACGTGACGCAGCGCGCGCTGGAGCGCAAGACGGTGCGCGGCGTCATGTTCGAGATTCACATGCCCAGCGGCGACCCGACGATCAGCCTCGTCAGCGGCAAGGAGCGGATGGAAGGCCCGCAGCTGGAAGGCCACCGACCGCAGCAGAGCCAGCTCGCCTTCCTGCCCAGCAAGCAGCCCACCGGCGACCGCGCCGTGGCCGAGTGGGTCGTGCGCGCGCCGGTGGGCACGCGCTTGGCGCTGTCGGCCAGCGCCGAGCGCGCCGGCGTCGTGCGCACGGAGGTCGTGCTGGACTGACGCACGCCACCCCACAGCAACAGTTCTTCACCGGCCGCCAGAAGGCGGAAATCCCGGTGGTGCCGGGTTGGGTTCTAATCGCGAGTCCGCGTTCTTGGGATTCGGCCCGGCGGTTTGGTTTTTTCGGAGAGTTCTCGATGCGATTCACCCCCTGGGCCACCCGACTGGCCTTGACGCTGAGCTTGTCGGCCACGGCCCTGCTGACCGCCTGCGGCGGCAGCGGCAGCAGCAGCAGCGCGCAGGTGCGCCTGATCAACGCCACGCGCTCCTACCCCCAGCTGGATCTGACGGCCAACGACAAGACGGTCGGCTCCAAGGTCGGCTACGCCGCGGCGAGCGATTACTCGAGCGTGGACACCAACGCGCCCACGATCCGCGTGCAGACCAGCGACACGGGCACCAGCATCTCGGCGCTGTCGCCCAACCTCACCGGCGGCAATAACTACACCATCATCACGTTCGGCTTCGCCGGTGCGATCAGCTCGCGCCTGCTGGAAGAGAACGTCGATGCCGCGGACGCCAACAAGGCCAAGCTGCTGATCTACAACCTCGCGCCCGATGCCGGCGCGCTGGACGCCTACCTGACGACGGCCGCCGACTGCTCGCTGGCCACCGAAACCCCGCTGACGTCCAACCTCAGCGGTGGCACCAACAGCGGCTACATCGTCGTCAATTCCGGCACGTTCCGTATCTGCGTGACGGGTTACGGCCGGCGCACTGACCTGCGGCTGAACATCCCGGCCGTCACGCTGGACTCGACCAGCGTGAACACGCTGATCCTGACCGCCTCCGACGGCGGCGTGCTGGTCAACGGCGTCACCTTCGTGCAGAAGGGCGCCGTCAAGAACTTCCCGAACTCGCAGGCCCGCGTGCGTACCGTCGCGGCGCTGGCCAATGGCGGCACGGTGACCTCGTCGATCAACAACCAGTCGATGTTCTCCGGCGCCATCAGCCCGCTGATCAGCGACTACGTGACGACGTCGTCGGGTGCCAGCACGCTGACCGTCCAGGTCAATGGCGTCGACAAGACCTTCCCCGCGCCTACGCTGACCGCCGGCCACGACTACACGATGCTGGTCTGGGGCGACCCGGCCTCGCCCAAGCTGGCGCCGCTGGATGACGACAACCGCCTGCCCACCGGCGCCGCCGGCACGGCGGACGTGAAGATCCGCGTCGTCAACGCGCTGTCCACGTCGGGTGTCGGCCTGAACGTCGGCTTCGGCGCCATCGCGTCCAACGTCGCAGCGGGCACGGCGGCCCCGTCCAACACGACCGGTTCGTCGGCCAGCACGCAGGTGGACATGACCATCCCGACCCAGGCGCTGTCCATCTACACGAACTCCACACTGGCCCTGCCGACCGGCAGCGTCTGGACGTTCTTCGCGGTGCCCAACACCGCGACCACCGCGACGACCAACTCGCCGGTGCCGGGCATGACCGCCCTGCCCAAGCGCGAACGCCCGTAAGCCACGGCGCCTCGCACCTGGAAGCCCCCGCGCCCAACGGCCGGGGGCTTTTGCTTTGTGCGGCCGACAATGCCGCCATGCCCGTGCCGACCCGCGTCCACCTGCAGCGGCTGCGCCAGCTCTGGCGCAGCGCCGGCTGGCCCTGCCAGGATCTCGTGGAGATCGAACTGCTGGCCGCCGGCTGGGTGGAGCGGCTGGCCGAGCCGGGCGGCCGCGAGCGCCTGCGCGTGACGGACGCCGGCGTCGCGCTGATCGCCGACTCGCTGACCCGCAACCGTGCCGCCCGCGACGCCCACGAGACGCTCGTCGAGCGCGTGGCCACCGAGATGCAGCGCGCCGGCCGCATCGCATGGCGCGGCCTCACACTGCGCGCTGGCCTGCCGGGCGACGACGGCGGCACGCAATGGGTGCAGGCGATGCCGGACGTCTATTCGCTGCGGCACAGCACGGTCGAGGACTACCTGGAACCCGCCATCCACGAGATCAAGGTCAGCCGCGCCGACCTGCTGGGCGAGCTGCGCCGGCCGGCCAAGTCGGCCGCCTACCGCGCACTGTGCGGCCAGTGCTGGTTCGTCATCCGTGCCGGCATCGCCGAGCCGCAGGAGATCCCGCTGGAGTACGGCGTGCTGCTCGGCCACGCCAGCCACCTGGAGCTGGCGCGGCCGGCTCCGCGGCGAGCATGCAAGCCGGACTTCGCCACCTGGATGGCGCTGGCCCGAGCCACGCCCCTGGTGCCGCTGGACGACGACCCACAATCACCCCTTTGACCCGCTGGCGCGCCGCGCGCCCCAGCGGCCGGAGGACCTCATGAACGGCCATCAGCAACCCGCCCGCTGCCCGCGCTGCGGCAACGGCTTCGAGTGCGGCGCCAGCGCCGGCCACTGCGCCTGCTTCGGCCTGCAGCTGACGCCGGCGCTGCGCGCCGAACTGGCCACACGCTATGCCGGCCACTGCCTGTGCCTGCGCTGCCTTCACGAGCTGGGCGCCAGGCCAGCGCGGCCGCCGGTGGCCGATGCCGACAAGGCATGATGCCGGCCTCATGTCCGCCCTCGACCGTCTCGCGCCGCCGCTGTTCATCTTCATCTGGGCCACCGGCTACATCGTGGCCAAGCTGGCCGCGCCGTACGCCGACCCGCTGACCTTCCTGTGCTGGCGCTATGCCGGCGTCGTCGCACTGATGCTCGGCCTCGCGCTGGCGGCGCGCGCGCGCTGGCCGTCACCTCGGCAGATGGCCCATCTGGCCGTGGCCGGTCTGGGCATCCAGGCCCTCTACCTGGGCGGCGTCTGGGTGTCCATCCGCCAGGGCCTGCCGGCCGGCACGGCGGCGCTCATCGTCAACCTGCAACCGGTACTGGTGGCGGCGATGGCGCCGCTGATCGGCGAGCGGGTGTCACGGCGGCAATGGGCCGGCGTGGCGCTGGGCCTGGCCGGCGTGGTGCTCGTCATCTGGCACAAGCTGACGCTGGGCGCCAGCTTCGGCCCACCGCTGGGCCTGTGCGCGATGGCGCTGCTGGCCATCACCGGCGGCACGCTGTACCAGAAGCGCTTCGTTCCGCAGTTCGACCTGCGCACCGGCCAGGTTGTGCAGTTCGCCGCGGCGCTCGCGGCCACGCTGCCGCTGGCGGCACTGCTGGAGCCGATGCGCATCGAATGGAACCCGTCGGTCGCCATCGCCATGGCCTGGAGCGTGCTGGTGCTGACCGCCGGCGGCATCAGCCTGATGTTCTACATGCTGCGCCATGGCCGCGTCACGGCCGTGTCCAGCACGATGTACCTGGTGCCCTCCGTCACCGCGCTGATGGCCTGGTTGCTGTTTGGCGAGACGCTGGGCACACAGGCGATCGCCGGCATGGCGGTGACGCTGCTGGGCGTCTACCTCGTCGTCGGCAAGACCGCGCCGCGATGACCCACCCGCATCACCGCTTCTGGCCGGCCGGTGTGCCGCACACCATCGAGCCGCCGGCCACGCCGCTGTCCGCCAATCTCGAGGCCAGCGCAGGCCGCTTCGCGAAGCGGCCCGCGCTCGTCTTCCTGGGCCACACGCTGACCTATGCCGAGCTGCAGGCGCAGGTGGCCCGCCTGGCCGCCTGGCTGTCGCAACGCGGCATGCGCCGCGGCGACCGCGTGCTAGTGGGCCTGCAGAACTGCCCGCAGCTCGTCGTCGCTCAGTACGCCATCTTCAGAGCGGGCGCCGTCGTCGTGCCGGTCAACCCGATGCTGCGGGCCGCCGAGCTGCGCCATGTCGCGCAGGACAGCGGAGCGGCGCTGGCCATCACCAGCAGCGACCTCGCCGCCGGCTGGCTGGCGGCCGGCGTGCCGGCCGAGAACCTGCTTGTCACGCGCCCGGCCGACGCCCTGCCGCACGCGCCGCCGAGCGACCCGGACCTGCCCGCCGCATGGGCCGACTGGCTGCGTGACGACAGCCCACTGCCCGCCGGCGCCACCCGATGGTCCACGGCGCTGTGCTGCACCGGCGGCGCCCCCGCCGCGTCGACAGGCGTCGACGACCTGGCGCTGCTGGCCTACACCAGCGGCACCACCGGCCACCCCAAGGGCTGCATGCATCGCCACCGCAGCCTGCAGCACAACGTGCACGCCGGCGTCGCGTGGGGCCAGCTGCGGCCCGACGACGTGGTGCTCGCCGCCATCCCGATGTTCCACATCAGCGGCATGGTCAGCGTCATGCACACCGCGTTGCAGGCCGGCGCCGCCCTCGTGCTTATGCCGCGCTGGCAGCGCGAGGTCGCCGCGGGCCTGATCGCGCGACACCGCGTCACGCGCTGGACCAACGTGCCGACGATGGTCATCGACCTGCTCGCCAGCCCCGATGCGGACCGCTTCGACCTCGGCTGCCTGCGCTACATCGGCGGCGGCGGCGCGGCCATGCCGCGCGCCGTGGCCGAGCGCCTGCAGGCCCGCTGGGGCCTGCGCTACCTGGAGGGCTACGGCATGACCGAGACGGCCGCACCGAGCCACGCCAACCCGCCGCACGCGTCCAAGCCGCAATGCCTGGGCATCCCATACGTCGGCTGCGACGCGCGCGTCATCGACGCGGACACGCGACAGCCGCTGCCCGCCGGCCAGCCGGGCGAGATCGTCGTCCACGGCCCCATGGTGTTCGACGGCTACTGGCGCCAGCCCGAAGCCACGGCGGAGGCCTTCATCGACCTGGACGGCCAGCGCTTCCTGCGCACCGGCGACATCGGCTGGGTCGACGCCGACGGCTACTTCTTCATGACCGACCGCCTCAAACGCATGATCAATGCCAGCGGCTACAAGGTCTGGCCGGCCGAGGTGGAGACGCTGATGCACGCCCACCCCGGCATCGCCGAAGCCTGCGTCGTGGCCGCAGCCGACGTCTACCGCGGCGAGACGGTGAAGGCCGTCGTCGTCAGGCGCGCGGGCCACGAGACGCTCACGGCTGCCGAGCTGCGCGACTGGTGCCGCGGCCAGATGGCGGCCTACAAGGTGCCGGCTCTCATCGAGTTCGCCGACCGGCTGCCCAAGAGCGGCGCGGGCAAGGTGCTGTGGCGGGAGTTGCAGCACGTCTAGCCGCGGGGACGGCGCAACGCCCGATTCGAGGGGTGAGGCGCGGTGTTCTTCACGCGGACCACTCCGCAGTTTTCACCGCCCGGGCGAAAGGCCGCTGACCACAATGGGCCAGCAGCATAGGGAGACGCAGATGGCGGTAGCGACAGCATTCAAGCCGAGGTTCTGGCTCCAGGCCGTGGACGGGACCTGGTACCCGGCGCCATGGTGGGCCAACAACTTCCCGCTGTTCGACGCATTCGCCGACCCGTCGAGCGCCCATGCCGAGCAGGACGCCCGCGCCTTCGAGCTGCGGCAGATCGTCGCCCGCGGCGGCCTCGTGCGCACGACCGAGCCCGACGCCGACCATCCCGTGACCGAGCCGGTGCGCGCGGTATACGCCCGCGCGGGCATCGCCCATCTGCTGCCGCGTTGAGCAGGCCGCGGCAAAAGGCGCCGTCGAGCGGCATGCGCGCGGTGCGCAAGCGCCCCCCTCTAAGATGACTGGCACCGCCACATCGTCGAGCCGCCCATGGACCTGACCGCGCATGCTCCCGCCACCGCCGCCGCCTGCGCGGCCCAGGAGGCGGCCCTCGTCCTGGACCGCCTGACCGCGCCCGACGCACTGTCCATCGGCCTGGCCATCATCGCGCTGGCCGAGCAGGCCGTACCCGGCCGGCCCATCGCGCTGCAGCTGGAGACCGACGAGCACCCGCTGTTCGTCTATTTCATGGACGGCACGAACGCGGGCAATGCCGACTGGATCGCGATGAAAAAGAACGTCGTGCGCAGCTTCGGCCGCAGCTCCTTCCGCGTACGGCTGGAGCACCTGGAACGCGATGTGGATTTCAATACCGAGACCGGGCTGGACCCCCAGCGATTTCGCGCCGAAGGCGGCGCCGTGCCGCTGGTGGTGCGCGGCCAGGGCCGCGTGGGCACGTTGATCGTGTCGGGCCTGCACGGCTGGGAAGACCATGCGCTGGCGGTGCTCGGGCTGCAGCAGTGGCTGCAAGTCCGCGCGGCCTGAGCCATGCCCCGCCGCGCGGCTGCCCTCCGAGTGGACATCAAGACATCACCTGCGCACGTCGCCCGATGCGCCCGCGCCTGAAAGGCTGAGACGCCATGACCATCGCCATCGACCATCTGCTGATCCCCGCCCGTGACCGCCGCGCCGCTGCGCAACGGCTGGCCGCCATCCTCGGCGTGCCCTGGTCGGCCCAGGCGGCGCTGGGGCCGTTCAGCGCGGTCTACGTGTCCGACACGCTGACGATCGACTTCGACGAGGTCGCGCCCGACGCGCCGGTGCCACTGCAGCACTACGCGTTCCGCATGGACGACGCCGCGTTCGATGCGCTGATGGCGCGACTGCAGGCGCTGGGCATCGCCTGGCGCAGCTCGCCCATCGGGCCGGACGACCACCGCATCAACACGTCGATGGGCGGCCGCATCGTCTACTGGCGCGAGCCCGACGGCCACGCGTGGGAAGCGTTGACGGTGAGCTACGCCCGCCAACCGTAGGCACGGGCGGTCAGTCCTCGTCCGCCTCGGGGAGGTGGATGAGACCTGTGTGGTAGTCGTACTCGAACACCTCGCCATAACGCGCCCATTCGATGGCCACGCGCAACACGCGCTCGGCGTCGCCCGCCTCCATGCTGTCCTGCAGCAGCTTCAAGAAGGGCTCTTCCTTCAGCTCGCCGTCGACCTCCTGCTCCAGGCTGTGGCGGATGAACGCCGCCAGTGGCACATGCTCCAGCAGCTGCTGGCCGAAAACTTGGCGGCGGAAATCGTGGCTGCCGTCCACGTACTTGTGGCCCAGCGGCGTCATCAAGAGGTCGCCACCGCTGAGCTGGGCGAGGCCCAGCCGGTTCAGCGCATCGGCCAACGGCAGCACTTCCTCGTCGGTTAGCTCGCTTTCCTCGACCAGCTGCGGCAGGTCGGCACGGCCCTTGAACTGCTCGTCGGCCAGCAGCTCCAGCAGGCTTTCCATGCGGCCCACGTCGGCCTCGGGCAGGCGGTCGGACAGATGGGGCTTGGCCGGCTCCTCGGCCATGCCGGCGGCGGGCGTGGCGCTGGTCATCAGCCGGTAGACCTCGTCGATGAGCAGCCGCACTTCGGGGCTGTCGGCGCGGCGCGGGCGTGGCAGCGTGATCGGCAGCTCGGCCCGCACGCGGCCCGGATTGCTCGCGAAGATCAGCACGCGGTCGGCCATCATGACGGCCTCCTCGATGTTGTGCGAGACGACCAGCATCGCCTGCGTCGGCATCTGGCCGCCGTCCCACAGCTCCAGGATCTCGTTGCGCAGCCGCTCGCCGGTCAGCACGTCCAGCGCCGAGAACGCCTCGTCCATCAGCAGCACGGCCGGCTGCATGACCAGCGCGCGCGCCAGGCCCACGCGCTGGCGCATGCCGCCCGACAACTCGCGCGGCAGCGCGCCCTCGAAGCCCGACAGGCCGATCAGCTCGATAGCCGCCGCCGCCCGCGCGGCGCGCTCGGCCTCGCCGACGCCGGCGGCCTCCAGGCCCAGCTCGACGTTCTGCTGCACAGTCAGCCACGGGAACAGCGCGAAGCTCTGGAACACCATCGAGATGCCCTGCGCCGGACCGAACAGCGGCTGGCCGCGGTAGTGCACGTCGCCCGCGTCGGCCGGGATCAGCCCCGCCATGATGCGCAGCAGCGTGCTCTTGCCCGAGCCCGACTGGCCCAGCAACGCGACGATCTCGCCCTGCGCGAGCGTGAAGTCCACGTCCTCCAGCACGCTGCGCAGGCTGCCATCGGCGGACTTGAAGCCCTTGGCGACACCCTTCAAATCGATCAAGGCAGTCACGCGGCCTCCTTCAGAAATGCATGCGGTCTTCGGCGATGCGGTACAGCCGCCGCCACAACCAGTGGTTCAGCGCCATGACGAACACGCACATGACTCCGATGCCCAGCGCGATGCGCGGGAAGTCGCCCGCCGTCGTCATCTGCTGGATGTAACTACCCAGGCCCGCGGCCTGCAGCTGCGTGTCGCCCCAGGTCACGTATTCGGCCACGATGCTGGCGTTCCACGAGCCGCCGCTGGCCGTGATGGCGCCAGTCACGAAGCTCGGGAAGATGGCCGGCAGCAGGTAGCGCTTCCAGGCCAGCCAGCCCTTCAGGCCCAGGTTCTGGGCGGCCAGGCGCAGCTCGCTCGGGATGGTGGACGCGCCGGCCACGACGTTGAACAGCAGATACCACTGCGTGCCCAGGATGATGAGCGGCGACAGCCAGATGTCGGGGTTGAGCCGGAACTTGACGATGGCCAGCACCGCCACCGGGAACACGAGGTTGGACGGGAAGGCCGCCAGGAACTGCGCCACGGCCTGCACGCGGCCGGCGATGCGCGGGTTCAGGCCGATCCACACGCCGATGGGCACCCAGATCAGCGAAGCCACGGCGATCAGCACCAGCACACGGGCCAGCGTGTAGAGGCCCAGCTGGAAGACATGCGCCGCCTCGCCCCAGCCGACCTCGGTGTGGATGAAGCGCACCAGCCGCCAGATGGCGAACAGCACCAGCGCGGCGATCAGCGCGTCCCACACGCGGCCCCACAGCGGGTTGGGCGGCTGAGGCTTGGCCCGGATGGAGCGTCCGTCGTAGCGCTTCCTGAAGGTGGCGAAACTGGCCGTGATCCAGCGGCCCGGCCATTCGCCGAGCTTGCTGAGCAGCTCGGTGCGGCGCAGCCAGGTCAGCAGCCAGGACTGCGGCGCATACTCGCTGCCCCCCTCCTCGAAGCGGAAGCGGTCCGCCCAGGCCAGCAGCGGGCGGAAGAACAGCTGGTCGTACAGCACGATGCCGATCAGCATGCCGAGGATGGCCCAGCCGATGGCGGCCATGTCGCGCGCCTGGATGGCCACGGCGATGTAGGAGCCCACGCCCGGCAGCTTGATGTCCTGACCGGCCACGGAGATGGCCTCGGACGCCACGACGAAGAACCAGCCACCGGACATGCTCATCATCATGTTCCACAGCAGCCCGGGCATCGCGAACGGCAGCTCCAGCCGCCAGAAGCGCTGCCAGCCCGACAGCTGGAAGATGCGCGCAGCCTCCTGCAGCTCGGTCGGCACCGTGCGCAGCGACTGGTAGAGGCTGAAGGCCATGTTCCAGGCCTGGCTCGTGAAGATGGCGAACAGCGCCGCCAGCTCCACGCCGAACAGGTTGCCCGGGAACAGCGCGATGAACGGCGCCACCGCGATCGCCTGGAAGCCCAGGATGGGGATGGACTGCAGGATGTCCAGCAGCGGTACCAGCACCTTCTCGGCCGCGCGCACCTTGGCCGCCAGCACCGCGAACACGCAGGCGAACACGACCGACGCCGCCAGCGCGATGAACATGCGCAGCGTCGTGCGCAGCAGGTAGTAGGGCAGGTGCGCCGGATCGAGGCTCAGCGGCAGAGGCTCGCCGAGGTGGAAGGGCTTGGCCATCTGCCCGGCCGCCACGGCCAGCAAGATGAGCACCGCCAGCACGAGCGGCAGCAGCGCCCAGTCCCAGCGGTTGAAGCTGGCCTCGACGGCGGGGCGGGGAAAGAAGCGACGGTCAGCCATGGGCCCGGCAGCTTAAAGGGCCGGCACGTCCGGGCCATGACGGGCCTGTCGGCTGCCTTGCGCGCAGCCGCCGCCCGGCCACGCCGGGCCGCCGCCGCCGTGGTGGGTCAGCGTGTCAGCGTGAACTCGGCGTGCAGCGTAGCCGTCGAGTCGCCGCCCACCCACACGTCGAAGCCGCTGGGCTCCACACCGAAGGCGCGCGTGACCGGGCTCCAGAACTTCAGCTCGTCACGACCCAGCGTAAAGCTGACCTGCTGCTGCGCGCCTGGCGCAAGGCTCACACGCTGAAAGCCCTTGAGCTCGCGCTGTGGCCGCGCCGCGCTGCCGGCACGCTGGTGAACGTAGAGCTGCACGACCTCGTCGCCCGCCACCGCGCCGGTGTTGCGCACGGTGACGGTCACGCGCACCGGGTCGCCGGCCTTGGCCGTCGTGCGGTCGAGCTTCAGGTCCGCGTAGGCGAAGCTCGTGTAGCTCAGGCCATGGCCGAACGGATACAGCGGCGTGGACGTCGCGCTGGTGGCGTAGCGCGACGTGAAGTGAGGGCCGGTGTCATTGTCGTGCGTGAGGTTGTGGTTGTAGAAGGCCGGCACATGGCCGGTGCTGCGCGGCCACGTCACCGGGAGCTTGCCACCCGGGTTGACGGCGCCGCTGAGCACGTCAGCGACCGCATGACCACCCTCGGTGCCCGGAAACCAGGCCTGCACGATGGCCGGCACGCGCGTAGCGGCCCAGCTGATGTCCAGCGGCCGACCGCTCAGCAGCACCAGCACGACCGGCTTGCCGGTGGCGACGACCGCCTCCAGCAGCGCCTGCTGGTTGCCCTGCAGAGCCAGCGACGCGGTGGACGCGGCCTCGCCGCTCATGTTGGCCCGCTCGCCCAGCACCAGCACGACGGTGTCCGCCTGCTGGGCCACCGACACGGCACGCGCCTGCTCGGCCTGCATCTCGGCGTCGGTCATGCGCTTGGGTGCGGGCTTGCCTTCAGCTGCGTCCCACGGCAGTGGGTACAGGCGCTGCATGTCGCCACCGGCGGCGTGGGTCACCTCCGCCTGCGGCCAGCGCGCGCGGATGCCTTCGAGCACCGACACCGCCTTGGCACTGCCTTCCACGGTCCACGAGCCCTTGATGTCCTCGGCGGCATCGGCCAGCGGCCCGATGACGGCGATGCGCTTGACGCCCGCGGCCAGCGGCAGTGCCTTGGCTTCGTTGCGCAGCAGCACGATGGAGCGCTGCGCGGCCTCGCGCGTGGCGGCGCGGGCGGCGCGGTCGTTCCACACCGCGTCGCGCTGCGCAGCGTCGCCGCCATAGGGCTGCTCGAACAGGCCCATGCGGAACTTCACGCCCAGCACCTCGCGCACCGCGTCGTCCACGACGCGCATCGGCACCTTGCCCTGCTTCACGAGGGCCGGCAGCGCCTTCATGTAGGTGTTGCTGGCCATGTCCATGTTGACGCCGGCCGTCAGCCCACGCGCGGCGGCGTCGGACGTGTCGGCCGCATAGCCATGCTTGATGAGGGACTCGACGGCGAACGCGTCGCTGATGACGAATCCCTTGAAGCCCATCTGCTGGCGCAGCACGTCGCGCAACAGCCAGCGGTTGCCCGAGGCCGGCACGTCGTTCAGCGTCATGTAGGCCGACATGACCGTGCCCGCGCCGGCCGACACCGCCGCCTGGAACGGCGGGAAGTAGAGGTTCTGCATCAGCACCTCGGGCACATAGGACGAGTCGTAGTCCCGCCCGCCGTCGGCCGCGCCGTAGCCGGCGAAGTGCTTGACGCTGGTCAGCACGCGGTCCGCCCCGCCGGGCTGCACGCCCTGGAAGCCGCGCACCTGCGCGCGGGCCATCGCCGCACCCAGCACCGGGTCTTCGCCCGCGCCTTCGACGATGCGGCCCCAGCGGGCGTCGCGCGCGATGTCCACCATCGGCGCGAAGGTCCAGTTGATGCCCGCCACGCGGGACTCGCGCGCGGCGATGGCCTGTGCCTTCTCCACGAGCGCCGGGTCCCAGCTCGCGGCCATCGCCAGCGGCACGGGGAAGACGTTCTTGTAGCCGTGGATCACGTCGAAGCCGAACAGCAGCGGGATGCCCAGCCGGCTTTCCTTGACGGCGACGCGCTGCATGCGCGCGATGTCGTCGCTGTTGACCGTCCACAGCACCGAGCCGGCCTTGCCGGCGCGGATCAACTCGTCGGTGGTTTCCTTGTTGGGGCCGGGGATGCCGTTGCCGAGCTGCGTCAGCTGGCCGACCTTCTCCTCCAGCGTCATCTTCGCGAGCAGCGCATCGACCTTGCGGGCGACCTCGTCGCGGGCCTGGGCGGCAACCGGCGCGGCGCTGCCGGCCAGCGTGGCACCGATCAGCGCGGCGCTGGCGGCCAGCACGGTGCGGCGGCGAGGGAAGGGAACGAACGAATCGGCCATGGAGTCTCCAATGTGGTGGGGTGGTCTGATGCCGCCGGCGACTCTAGCGAAAGCGCACACCACTTCAACCTGGAAACTGCCCTGGGCCCGGCCCGGGCTCAGCCCGTCGGCGTGCCGGGCGGGGCACGCCGCATTGACCCGATCACTCGAAGAGATGACCCAGGTCGTGATGGCCCATCTGGTCGGCCTTGGTCCGCAGGTAGCGCTCATTCTCGGGGCCGGGCCGGGTCAGCGACGCCTCGCGCTGCACGACCTCGATGCCGAACTCGGCTAGCGCCGCCATCTTCAACGGGTTGTTCGTCAGCAGCCGGATGCGGTGCACGCCCAGCGCGCGCAGCATGCAGGCCGCAGCGTCGTAGCGGCGTGCGTCGATGGGCAGGCCCAACGCGGCATTGGCCTCGATGGTGTCCTTGCCAGCGTCCTGCTCGGCATAGGCGCGCAGCTTCTGTACGAGGCCGATGCCCCGGCCCTCGTGGCCGCGCATGTAGACGATGGCGCCGCGGCCCAGCGCCGCGATGCTCTTCATCGCGCCCTCCAGCTGCGGCCGGCAGTCGCAGCGCAGCGAGCCGAACACCTCGCCGGTCATGCACTCGGAGTGCACGCGCACCAGCGGCGGCTCGTCGCCGGTGAGCTCGCCCAGGCTCAGCACGACATGCTCCTGGCCGCTGTCGCTTTCGCGGAAGCCGTGGATGACGAACTCGCCGTGCGGGGTCGGCAGCCGGGTGGAAACGATGTGTTCGATCTTCATGGTCTGGGCGCCATTGTCGCCCCGCACGGGGAAACCCGTACTCAGCCGGGTTAGGCTGCAGCCTTCCACCCTGTGCAGGAGTAGCAGCATGGCTCGAGACATCCACTTCCAGCGCCCCGACGGCACCAGCGTTCCTGGCTATCTGGCCGAGGCGTCACACCCGGTCGGCGCCGTCGTCGTCATCCAGGAATGGTGGGGCCTGAACGACCAGATCCGCGGCGTGGCCCAGCGCTTCGCCCGCGCTGGCTTCACGGCGCTGGTGCCCGACCTCTACCGCGGCAAGCACACCGTCGAGGCCGAAGAGGCCCACCACCTGATGACGGGCCTGAACTTCGCCGATGCCGCGACGCAGGACGTGCGCGGCGCCGTGCAGTACCTGAAGAGCCTGAATCTCGGCAGCGGCAAGGTCGGTGTCACCGGCTACTGCATGGGCGGCGCGCTGACCGTGCTGTCGTCCGTGCACGTGCCCGAGGCCGACGCCGGCGTCGTCTGGTACGGCATGCCGCCGCTGGAGTACGTGGACGCGTCGCGCATCAAGATGCCGCTGCAGGCCCACTGGGCCACGCAGGACGCCTTCTTCGCCATCGCCAACGTCGACGCGCTGGAAGCGAAGTTTGCCGAGGCCGGTGTGCGCTACGAGGCGCACCGCTACCTGGCCCATCACGCCTTCGCCAACGAGACCGCCCAGGGCCCGGGCCGCATCCCGAACACGCAGTACGACGCGGCTTGGGCCGAGCAGGCCTGGGACCGTACGATGCGGTTCTTCGGGCAGCAGCTGGGCTGACGTGGCCACCGCGCTGCGGCGCCTGCTGCCCGAGCTGCGCGGCTGCAGGCACTGCGAGCCGGCGCTGCCGCTAGGCGCCAAGCCCATCTTCCAGCTCGACCGGCGCGCACGCATCCTCATCGCCAGCCAGGCGCCGGGCCGCATCGCCCATGAACGCGGCCGGCCGTTCGACGACGCCAGCGGCGACCGCCTGCGCGCCTGGCTCGGCATCACACGCGAGCAGTTCTACGACCCCACATGCTTTGCCATCCTGCCGATGGGCCTGTGCTTTTCCGGCGCGGGCCCGTCAGGCGACCTGCCGCCACGGCCGGAATGCGCGCCGCTGTGGCGCCGGCGCGTGCTGGACGCGCTGCCCTACTTGCACCTGATGCTGGCCATCGGCGCCCATGCACTGGGCTGGCACCTGCAGCGCCGTGCGTCCGTCGACGAACTGGTGGCCGGCTGGCGCGACGGACTGGCCAAGGGTGTACTGCCGCTGCCGCATCCGAGCCCCCGCAACCAGCGCTGGCTGCGGGATCGGCCATGGTTCGCGGCGGAAGTGCTGCCGGCGCTGCGAGAGGCCGTGCAGGCCGTGCTGGTGCGCTGAGGCGCTGCAACCCTCGCGTGCCGCCGTGAACCAGCGTCCGGCCCGGCGGCAACCCTCCGCCGACGGCGACACGTGCCAGGCCGAAGACGGGAAAGTGGAAATTCAACGAACTCACATTGCCGGCCATTTGCGGTCGCTGACGACAGGCAGCCACGAGACGGCTCACGTCGCTTGACCGTCCCGCGAGCCAGGCTCCATCCCTCCCCTTGCTCTTGTGTACACATTGATCCACAATACCCAGCACGCAAGATGCTCATGGAGTTCAACATGGAAAGCGCAAGGGTCGGCATTCGTGAGTTTCGCGCGGGGCTTGCCGAGTTCATCGCGTCAGACAAACCTGTTGCGGTTACCCGGCATGGCCAAACGGTGGGCTACTTCATCCCGACACACGGCCAGTCCGAAGCCGATGTCGTCGCGCTGAAGAAGGCAGCAGCCGAGCTGGATCGCATCTTGGCTGCCAGGGCGATCGACGTCGGCGAGGTTGCATCGGAGTTCAAGGCTGCGCGTAAGGCAGGCTCAAAGCAGCAGAGCAAGACTGTCGTTCGTTCGAAGCTTGCGTGATCAGGCGATGAGGCAGCGCGCTATCGTCCTCGATGCAAACATCTTGATCCGCGCTGTTCTGGGGCAGCGTGTGCGCGAGCTGATCGTGGGGTCTCTGGCTGACGTGAGCTTTTTTGCTCCGGACACCGCCTTCGACGAAGCGCGCAAGTACCTCCCCGGATTGTTGGAGAAGCGAGGTGTCGACGGCGCGGCTGCCCTCGCCACTCTCGATGCACTTGAGTCCGTGGTACGCCCGCTGGACTCAGAGATGTACCGGTCATTTGAGCAGCGCGCCCTCGCACGCATAGGGGAACGCGATGCCGACGACTGGCCAGCTCTGGCCTGTGCATTGATGTTGGATTGCCCCGTTTGGACCGAAGACGCCGACTTCTTCGGCACGGGTGTGGCCACCTGGACGACCAGCCGGGTCAAGTTGTACTTGTCACCTGACGAGTCTCCCTCGCCCGAAGAGTCTGCAGGGTGAGATCGATGGGCCGATACGTAGGCTGGGGCCTAGGGTTGCTGGCCAGGACGGCGCATCGGAACCCATGTCAGGCACCCTGAGGCCGCCGGCGCCGGGCGGAGTCGTTGTGCTTTGGGAGCGGTGATGCCGCAAGAGGTACTCCCAAGATCGAACGTCGAGACCGACCGACTGCAAGCGGGCGCCGAATTCCGCAGTTTCTAGGTCCGCTCAGGGTCGGATCCGGAATTTCGCAACGCCGCATGGCGGTTGTTCATGTCGCCGCCGTTCGAACCTGCGGCGCGAATGTTGGCTTCCTTGAATGAACCGGCCATTGCGCTGGCAAACGCGCTGGCGTCCGAATGACCGCTGCGACGCCGACGCCGCGAGTCCGCCGGCCGCCGCCGACCGACCAGGTTCGCCACATAACAGACGCCGCTTTCTTGACGCGCCCAGCTCGCCGGACCATGTGATTCCGCCTGTCCCCCCCGGGCATCAAAACGGCAGCGCCGTGGTCGCCTTGACTTCCTCCATCACCGCATACGTCCGCGTCTCCCGCACGCCCGGCAGCGTCCAGATCACGCTGCCGATGAATTCACGGTAGGCGCCCATGTCGCGCACGCGTGTCTTGAGCAGGTAGTCGAAGCCGCCGGCCACGAGGTGGCATTCGAGGATCTCGGGGCGGGCCTGCACGGCGGCCTTGAACGTGTCCATGACGTCCTGCACCGTGCGGTCCAGGTGCACCTCGATGAAGACCAGCATCGCCGCCCCCAGCTTGGCCGGGTTCAGCCGCGCCTCGTAACCGAGGATGTAGCCATCGCGCGTCAGCCGCTTAACGCGCTCCAACACGGCCGTGGGCGACAGGTGCACTGCCTCGGCCAGCTTGAGGTTGGAAATGCGCCCGTCGGCCTGGAGCACGCGCAAGATGCGGGCGTCGATCTTGTCGAGGGTGGCCTCGCTGCTCATCTGGATTTCCTTCGGCACAAAGTGCAATCGTTGGAATTTAATCCAGCACCACTCTTCATACATTGCTGATCTCACCAGGAGAAAGCCATGTCCGCGTTCATCACCCCGCCCGAGCAACCGCGCCTGCCGGACCCGTACCGCGACGAAAGCAGCGCCGTGCAGGCCCTGGCGGCACGCATGGGCAGTGCGCTGGACTGGACGCAGGTCGTCGCGATGGCCACGCCGTGGGTCGAGCAGGTGCGACGCCACCCCGCGCCGTTCTGGGCGATGGAATCGCTGCTGCGCGAGTACCCCATCACCAGCGCCGAGGGCCTGGCGCTGATGCGGCTGGCAGAGGCGCTGCTGCGCGTGCCGGACGCCCCCACAGCCATCGCGCTGACGGCCGACCAACTCGGCCGCGCCGACTTCGACGGCGCCAGCCAGGGCAGCCCGCACAAGATGCTGGCGGCGCTGTCGGCGTCGGCCATCTCGATGTCCAAGCGCTTCTTGCCCGGTGCCGAGGACGAGGGTGGCCTGTTCAAGCGCCTCGGCGCGCAGACCGTCGTCGCGGCCACGGTGCGCGCCATCCAGCTGCTGGGCCGCCAGTTCGTGCTGGGCCGCAACATCGGCGAGGCGATGTCCGAAGCCGATGAGGCGCGAAACGCGCTGAAGAACCTTCGATTCAGCTACGACATGCTCGGCGAAGGCGCCCGGACAGAAGACGACGCGCGCCGCTACCACCGGGCCTACGTCAACGCCATCAAGGCCATCAGCGCCGGCCGCCGCGCCGAGTCGCCGGAAGGCTCGGACGGCATCTCGATCAAGCTCAGCGCGCTGTTCAGCCGCTACGAGGTGCTGCAGCGCGAGCGCGTGTTCGCCGAGCTGCTGCCACGCGTGTGGACACTCATCGAGCTGGCCGCCGAGGCCAACATCAACCTCACCATCGACGCCGAGGAGGTGGACCGCCTGGAGCTGTCGCTTGACGTGCTGGACGCGCTGGCGGCGCGCATCGCCATCGTCTGCCCCGAGTGGCGCGGCTTCGGCCTGGCCGTGCAGGCCTACCAGACGCGCGCGTTGGCGGTCGTCGACGAAGTGGCGGCCATCGCTCGCAGGCACGGCCTGCGCTTCATGGTGCGGCTCGTGAAGGGCGCATATTGGGACGGCGAGATCAAGCGCGCGCAGGAGCTGGGGCTGCCGCACTACCCCGTGTTCACGCACAAGCAGCACACCGACGTGAGCTACCTGGCCTGCGCCCGCGCTCTGATCCAGCATGCCGACGTCATCTACCCGCAGTTCGCCAGCCACAACGCCGGCACCATCGCCGCCATCGTGCAGATGGCCCGCGCGGCCGGCGCGGCCTTCGAGATGCAACGGCTGCATGGCATGGGCGAAGGGGTGTACCGCGAGGTGCTGAAGGACGGCAGCATCCCCTGCCGCGTCTACGCGCCGGTAGGCGAGCACCGCGATCTGCTGGCCTACCTCGTGCGCCGGTTGCTGGAGAACGGCGCCAACTCGTCCTTCGTGCACCAGCTGGCCGACCCGGCCGTGCAGGTGCCCGAACTGCTGGGCTCGCCACTGGCGGACGTGCGTTCGACGCCGTCGCTGCCGCTGCCACCGGCGCTGTACATGGACGACAACGGCCGAGGCCGGCGCAACTCCACCGGCGCCGACCTGGCCGTGCCCGCACAGCGCGCGCCGCTGCAGAGCGCACTCGACAGTACCGTCATCGCTGCCGTGCCCGAAGCGACCAGCGCCGATGTCGAGGCTGCGATGCAGCGCCTGCACGCCGGCTTCCCCGCGTGGAACGCCCGCCTCGTGACCGAGCGCGCCGCGTCGCTGCGCCGCGCGGCGGACGCGCTCGACGCGCGCCTGCCCGAGTTCTGCGCGCTGCTGGTGAAGGAAGCCTTCAAGACCCAGGCCGACTGCATCGCCGAAGTACGCGAGGCCGTGGATTTCCTGCGCTACTACGCGGACCAGGCCGAGGCCGACGCGACGGCGATGCAGGGGCGCGGCGTATTCGTCTGCATCAGCCCGTGGAACTTCCCGCTGGCCATCTTCGCTGGCCAGGTGGTCGCCGCGCTCGTGGCCGGCAACACGGTGGCCGCCAAGCCCGCCGAGCAGACGCCATACGTCGCGCTGAAGATGGTCGAGCTGCTGCACGACGCCGGCGTGCCAGCCGACGCGCTGGCGCTGCTGCACGGGCCGGGCGAGACCGTCGGCGCCGGCCTCGTGGCGCAAGTGCACACCGCGGGTGTGTGCTTCACCGGCTCCACCGCCGTCGCGCAGACCATCAACAAGGCGCTCGCTCGCAAGCCGAACTCGCCCATCCCGCTGATCGCCGAAACGGGCGGCCTCAACGCGATGGTCGTGGACTCGACGGCACTGCCCGAGCAGGTCATCGACGCCGTCGTGCAGAGCGCCTTCCGCTCGGCTGGCCAGCGCTGCTCGGCGCTGCGCCTGCTGTGCGTGCAGGACAGCATCGCCGACGGCGTCATCGAGATGCTCAAGGGCGCGCTGCAGCAGCTGCGCGTGGGCGAGCCGGCGCGCTTAGCGACCGACGTGGGTCCGGTCATCGACGACGAGGCACACGCCAACATCGCCCGCCATATCGAGCGGCTGAAGCGCGAGGCCACGCTGATTGCCGAAGCGCCGGTGGCCGAGCCGCTGCCACGGCAGATCCGCCCCATCGCCTTCGAGCTGCCCAGCGTGCAACGCCTGCGCGAGGAGATCTTCGGCCCGGTGCTGCATGTCGTGCGCTTCACGGCGCCAGTCGACGAGGTCATCCGCGACATCAATGCGCTGGGCTACGGCCTGACGCTGGGCATCCAGACGCGCATCGACAGCCGCGCCCAGCGTCTGGCGGACGAGGCGCGCATCGGCAACGTCTACGTCAACCGCAACATCATCGGCGCAGTCGTCGGCGTGCAGCCCTTCGGCGGCGAAGGCCTGTCCGGCACCGGCCCCAAGGCCGGCGGGCCAGACTACCTGCGCCGCTTCTGCGCCGAGCCAGTGCTCGACGCGCCGGCCCCGGCGCTCACGCTAGATGCACAGGCCGCCCCGCTGGCCGTGGCCGCCGATACCACCTGGCGCGACATGCCGCTGCTCGACCGCATCGCCCTGCTGCGGCGCGCGGCCGACACGCTGGACGCGCCGACGGCCCACGCGCTGCGCGGTCTGTTCACCGCGGCACAGACGCAGTTCGCCGAACTGGCCCTGCCCGGCCCCACCGGCGAGAGCAACACGCTGCGCCGCCACGCGCGCGGCTTGTTTGCGGTGCTGGGCCGCGGAAACGCCGGCCTGGCCGCAGCCGTCAGTGCGCTGCTGGCCGGCAACAGCGCGATCTGGCTGGGCGGCGACGAACGCGCCCGCCAGGCGCTGCTGCGCGCCGGCCTGCCCGCTCAGGCGCTGACGCTGCTGGCCGACTCCGCCTTGCCCGGCCTGCTGGCCGCGCCGCAGCTGGCCGGCGTCGCGCTCGCCTCGTCAGACGCCGCCGCGGCCCACGCGCTGGCTCAGGCGCTGGCCGCACGGCCCGGTGCCATCCTGCCTCTCGTCACCGCCGCGGGCCATGGGCGCCAGCTCTACCGCTTTGCGGCGGAGCAGACGTTGACGGTGAATACGGCCGCAGCGGGAGGGAACGCGGCGCTGCTGGCCGGCGTCCACTGAGCTCAGTAGAAGCCCTCGCGGCGGCGGTAGCGTTCGGCACGCGCGGCGTCGTAGCCCCCTGCATCGAAGCCCTCCCCCTGGATGGCCCGGTGCACCTCGCCGCCCGTGGGCAACACCGCCGGGTCCACGAAACGCGCCGGGTCCCAGAAGTTCGAGCGCAGGAAGGCCTTGCTGCACTGCGTGTAGGCCTCCTCGATGTCCACCAGCAGGCCCAGCCGCGGCGTCTTGCCCTCCACCACGCTGGGAGCGAGCAGGGCCGCGTCGGTCGTCAGCACGGCGCGCCCATTGACGCGGAAGGTTTCCGTCGCGCCCGGCACGATGAAGAGCAGGCCCACCCGCGGATTGGCCAGCACGTTGCGCATCGAATCGGCCAGCCGATTGCCCGGGCGATCGGGCAGCAGGAGCGTGCGATCGTCGAGGATGCGCACGAAGCCGGTCGGGTCGCCGCGAGGGCTCACGTCGCAGCGGCCCTCGGCATCGCTGGTCGCCAGGCACACCAGCGGCGACAGCTCGATGAACCGCCGCGTCGCGGCATTCAGCCGGTCGGTGATCTTGGCGCAGGTCAGCGGCGCGGGCTCGCCGATGAGTTCGCGCAGCTGCGCTTCGGTGTGAATGAGGTCGGCGGTCAGCCGGTGGGCGGCAGGCGCGGGCATCGCAGGTCTCGCAAGGTGTGATGGCCGGATTGTGGGCGCAAGACGGCGCGGCACGCGGCCACGCCGCGCACTCCCAGCCAAGCCATCGCCGCCGTGGCGACCAGCATCGCTGCCATGTGAACCGCCACGGCAGACAGCGCGAGGGCCAGCGACCCCGTCGCCGTGATCTCCCGCGCCGGTGAGCCGCTCAGGCACAGTGGCACGAAGGCCGGCACCAGCATCAGCCCGCTGCCCTGCACCGTCGCGGTGGTAAATGACACGGCCATGGCGCCCAGGAGCCCGGCGCGGCGGCGCCGGCGCCACGCAAGCAGCGCGGTAGCCGCCACCACAACCACGGCGAGTGTCCACAAGCGGTCCATCGCAAGGCCCAATGCCACGGCGACCGCAACGGCAGCGACCGACATCACGTGGCCCGCCGCCACGAGCGCCAGCACGCGCAGCGCGTCGCGGCCATCGCGCGAGCGCCAGCCGCAGGCCGCCGCCAGCGCCCAGCCCGAACACGGGTTGAGCCCGTGCAGCGCGCCGGCACCGGCCACGGCCAGCCAGGGCCAGAGACTCACGGCGCCGTTCATGGCCGTCAGGCCTTGTCCGCGCCGCAGCAACTGGCGGGCGCGGGCGGCATGTCCTCGTAGCGGTCGTGGTGCCGCACCCATTCCATGGTGTACGACAGCCCATCTTCGTCGCGGCCCTTGGGCGTCAGGTCCACGAGGCTGTAGGTGCCCATCATCACTTCCACGCCGCGGCCGAACGTCGAGTACGTGTGGAAGACGGCGCCAGCGTCGTCCTTGTAGAAAACGCTGATACCGGGCGCCTCCGTCTGCGGGAAGGCCGTCATGTGGAAGTTGTAGTAGACCTCGCCGTCCTGGCGGTCCTCGGGCTCGAAGCTGACGTGGAAGTCGCGGTTGAAGTCGCTGCCTTGGGACGACGCCCAGGGGAACTGCCAGCCCATGCGCTCGCGGAAGCGCAGCAGCTCGGACAGCGGCGCGCGCGACACCACCAGCAGCGCGATGTCACGGTGGGCCAGGTGCAGCGCCATGCCATCGAGATGGTCGGCCATGTAGGAGCAGCTCTTGCAGCCCTGCTCCCAGCCGGGGCCGAACATGAAGTGCTGCACCAGCAGCTGCCGCCGGCCCTGGAACAGCTCGCTCAAGGAACGGGGGCCGTCGGCGGTGTCGAACACGTAGTCCTTCTCCAGCCGCACCCAGGGCAGTGCCCGGCGTTCGGCGGCGATGCGGTCGCGCAGCTGGGTGAGTTCCTTCTCGCGCGCAAGCAGCGCCTTGCGGTCGGCGATCCAGCGGTCGCGGGTCACGGTGGGGTGGTCGGTCAGGGTCATCACAGGCTCCAGGGTTGAAGAAGGCATGCGGCGGCTGCACCCGGGGTCAGGTGCGCGTCGCGGTTGAAGAAATCAGGGTTGAGCTGCGGGCGGCTCAACGCCGTCGGCATCGCCGTCCCCGCGGGGACCGGCTAGCCTTGCCCGCGTTCAGCGAGACGGGGCGAGGGGCCTCTTGACAGCGCGCAGCCTGGCGCTGCTGCCGCCGCCGGCGTAAAGCAGGTCGCGTCCGTCGGACTCCAGGCCGCTCACGTTCGCGCCCTCGGGCATCTGCAGGCGCTGCAGCACCGCACCGCTGACCGGGTCGACGCGGCGGATGTCGCTCGTGTCGCCCTCCCACGTGCCATGCCACAGCTCGCCGTCCACCCAGGTCACGCCGGTGACGAAGCGGTCGGACTCAATGGTGCGGCGGACGGCCCCGGTGCCGGGGTCGATCTGGTGGATCTTGCGGGCGCGGTACTCGCCGACCCAGAGGCTGCCCTCGGCCCAGGCCAGGCCGGAGTCGCCGCCCGCGCCGGGTGCCGGAATGGACGCGACCACCTCACCGCTGGCCGGGTCGATCTTGTCGATGCGCGCCTCGGCAAGCTGGTAGAGGTAGCGGCCATCGAAGGCAGTACCGGCGTCCGCCGGGCGCTCGATGCGCCGCTGCACCCGGCCATTCGCCGGATCGATGGCCACCAGGGCCGCCCCGGCGGCCAGCCACACGCGCTCGCCATCGTGCGTGACGCCGCCGATCTGGCCGACGCCGTCGATCGAGTCGTATTCGCGCACGATCTCGGCGGCCTGGGTGTGAGGTGCAGATGCGTCGGTCATCGTCGTCTCCGGGTGAGGGGCGCCGGGGTCAGCGCATGGACGTGAATCTACGCAAGCGGCAGCGCGGCGGGGAGTAACAAGATCGTCGTGAATCCGGTCAGCGGCGGCGCCAGCCAGCGGCGCGCCCGCGCCTGGCCGATGGCCCGCACGCGGCCGCTGGCCTCCAGCTCGGCCAGCGCGCGCTGCACGGTGCGCTGGCTGTCACCCAGCGCCAGGGCCAGCGCCGACGTGGACCAGGCCGCCCCATCGGCCAGCAGCGCCATCAGCTCGCCCGCGTCGCCGTCAAAAGGGGGCACCAGCACCACCACCTCCCGCTCCTGCTGCGGGCGCAGCGCGAAGCCGGTGGGCGTCGCGTCGATGCGCGCGAAGGCCGCCACCAGCGCACGCAGCCGGCCGATCTCCACGCGCAGCCGGGCGCGGTGCGTGTCGTCCGTGTCACGCAGCCGGAAGGCACGGGCGATCAACGCGTCACGGCCCGCGTCGCCGGGCCAGGCCTCGGCCAGCACGCGCAGCAGCGTGAAGAGCACCGGCCGGCGAGCAAGCGCCAGCTGCAGGTCGCCCGCGCACAGTCGGTGGCGGCAAGCGTCCACCACCAGCGCGCCGGATGCCAGCAGCGCCGCCACGTCGTGCAGTCGCAGCGGCCTTGGCTCGCCGCGGCCCAGCCGACGAGCCGCGGGCTGGGTTAGCACGTCGCTCAGCTGGGCGGCCTCGGCCTGCAGTGCCGGGATGCCGCTGCGCTGCGCCGCCAGCGTCGCATCGGCCAGCGCAGCTTCTGCCTCGGCCACCTGCAGCTGGCGCAGCGCCAGCTCGGCCCGAGCCAGCGCCGCCACTGCGGCTGGCAGTGGCGGCCGCCCCGTCGTCTCAGCGCAGGCCAGCAGCGCCGACGCGTCGCCCAGCCTGCCCAGCAGCAGCGCACGCCGCGCAGCGATCAACGTCGCCTGCAGCGCATTCGCACGGTCGCCCTGCGCGGCCAGCGTGGCGCGCGCGGCCTCCAGCGTGCGGGGTGGCGCGGCCACGTCGCGCAGCGCCAGCGCCACCTCGGCCTCGGCCACCACGCAGCGCGCATGCGACAGCGCCTCGTGGGCACCGAACCCGCGCGCCGCCCGCCGCAGCAGCTCGCGAGCACGCGCCAGCTCGCCCAGCTGCGCCATCGCGATGCCCCGCAGCGCCAGCGCGGGCGGGTCGTCACGCAGAGCCACGTGCTTGAGCGCCTGCAGTGCGTCTCCAGCGGCCAGGGCCCGGGCGGCGGCGGAAATCAGCGAATCCATGCCCACAGCGTAGGGCCTGTCGGGCGCGGCCCGACAGCAGCCGCTGCCCGCGCCGCGCCACCGTCGCCCGCCCGGCGATCTGCACAGTGGCGCCTGAACGGCTAGAAGAATCCGTCCAGAAAGGCTGCGGCCTCGGTCGACAAGCCCACGATCTTGTCGGTCGCCTGGCGGTAGAACTTGAAGTTCAGCTCCGTCTCGGGCCGACCGTCGTTCCAGTCGTCGAACGGCTTCAAGTCCGCGCGACCGAGCCGCCGCAAGGCCGGCGCGTCGCGCCGTACGGAGACGCTCACGCGCGGCGTCTGCCGCTGGACGCCGGTCAGCCGCGGCGTAGCTTCAGTCGCGGTGACGACGCCGCGCGCCACCAACCCCACGCCGCCCTCGTTCTCGCTGGCGAAGAGGAAAAGCCTGTCCCCCACGGCGATGTACCTGCCGCCGTACATCGTCTTCTGTGCCGTGAACGTCCACGACCGCGCGCAAGGGTCGGCGATGCCGGTCTTGATCGCATAGGCCGTCCCGTCAGTCATGCCCAGCCATGGCCTCGTAGCGCCGCTCGCCGGTGCGCGGGTTGAACAGCACCCTCATCGGCTGCCCCGACTCGGGGTCGATGAAGCGTTCCTCCGTGGGCTCCCAGCCCTCGCCAGCGACGGTGCGCGCACGGTACCGCCAGCGCTCCACCGCCACGGCCAGCGCGAGGCCGCCGCTCCACAGCGCCACAGGCAAGGCGTCACGATGACCCAGCCACCACACGCCCAGCCCGACGGCAAACGCCGCGACCGACACGATCAACAGCAATGTGCGCAGCATGGCGTCAGCCCGGCAGCTTCTCGACGACGACCGCCGTGCCGTAAGCAACGATCTCGCTCATCGTCTGCCCCATCTCGGACGAGTCGAAGCGCATCATGACCACCGCACTGGCACCCATCAGCGTGGCGTTCTTGACCATGCGGTCGATGGCGTGGCGGCGGGCCTCCTCCAGCAGTTGGGTGTACTCCGTGATCTCGCCGCCGACGAGGGAGCGCAACCCGGCCATCACGTTGCCCGCGAGGCCCCGGCTGCGCACGACGACGCCGAAGACTTGGCCCTTGACCTCGGTGACGCGGTGGCCGGCGAGGTTCTCGGTAGTGACGATCAACATGCGGTGCTCCTGGCAAAGACGTGGCGGGATGCTAGGCCGGCCGGCATCAGGAATCCGTTAGGGCGCCTCCACAATAAGCCCAATGACGCCCGCGCCCGACGACGACCCCGAGCCCCTGCCGCCGCCCCAGCCCGACCTGGACAACTGCTGCGGCAACGGCTGTGACCCGTGCATCTTCGACCTCTACGACCTCGCGATGGACGACTACCGCCAGAAGCTGCGGGCGTGGCGGGAACGGCATCCCGACGGCCGCTGAAGGAGACCCCCTCATGTGCCGCAACATCCGCACCCTCTTCAACTTCGAGCCGCCCGCGACCGAGGTGGAAATCCGCGATGCGGCCCTGCAGTTCGTGCGCAAGCTCAGCGGCTTCAACGTGCCGTCGCAGGCCAACCAGGCGGCGTTCGACCGCGCGGTAGCCGCCATCACGGCGGAGGCCCGCACGTTGATCGCCTCGCTGACGACAACGGCCGAGCCGAAGAACCGCGAGGTGGAGGCCGCCAAGGCCCGCGCGCGGTCGGCCGAACGCTTCGCGCGCTGACGCACAATCGCCGCGCCCCGGCTCTCCCAGCACCTCATGCGCCTGAAGATCGCCCTGACCCTCGTCGCCCTGCTGCTGCTCTTCATCGCCTGGCTGTTCTTCGCCTAGCGCTGGAGCTACTCCGACGGCGAGCGGGCCGGCTGGGTGCAGAAGTTTTCGCACAAGGGCTGGGTCTGCAAGACCTGGGAGGGCGAGCAGGCGCTCGTCTCGCTGCCGGGCACGGCTACCGTCGAGAAGTTCTACTTCACGGTGCACGACGAGGCGACGGCCGCCGCCATCAACAAGCTGATGGGCCGGCGCGTGAACCTGCACTACGAGGAGAAGGTGGGCCTGCCGGGCTCCTGCTTCGGCGACACGCGCTACTTCGTCACCGGCGTCACGCCGGTGGACGAGATCTCGCTGACGCCGGGCGTCGTCGTGCCGGTGCCGGCCGCCGCCACGCCGGCAGCCAGCGGAGTGACGCCATGACCATCGAGCTGGACCGCGCTGAGCGCGAGCAGGCCATCGCGTCGCTGCAGCGCTACCTGGAGGCCGAGTTCGATGACCGCGTTGGCAACCTTGCGGCCGGCGCGCTGCTGGGCTTCTTCCTGGAGGAGATCGCGCCCCTCGTCTACAACCAGGCCGTGACCGAGGTGCAGGAGCGCCTGGCCCAGCGGGTTGCCGAGGTGGACGTGGAGGTACACGAGGACGCCTTCCAGTACTGGAGCCGCCGCGCTCCGAAGGGCGCCGGGCGGCGCTGAGCTGGATTGAATGCAGCGATGACCCGCTCCGCGGTTTAGCGAAACTAGCGGCTTTTCGTCCACACGCTTGGCGCCAGCGCGCCGCGCGCCGGCACCGCATGGCTTCCCTGTTCCGCCCCCTCACCTCGCGCTTCGAGCGCCTCGTCGATCCCTACCCCGAGACCGCCGTCGCCGCGCCGCCGAATGGCTTCTTCGCCTTCCTGTGGCGCTGCGCGGATGGAGTGCGGCCGCATCTGTTCGGCATCACGCTGCTGACGGCCAGCATCGCAGCGGCGGAGGCCTGGTTGTTCAGGCTTGTAGCCTCCCTCGTGGACCGGCTCGCGGCCGTGAAGCCGGCCGAGTTGTGGAGCCAGCCCCAGCCAATCGTGACGATGCTGCTGGCCGTGCTCGCCGCCAGCATCGCGCTGACCGGGGCGCAGGCGCTGACGAAGTACCAGGGCGTGTTCGGCAACTTCCCGATGCGGCTGCGCTGGATCTTCCACCGCCGCATGCTGGCGCAGAGCCTGGCCTTCTTCGGCGACGAATTCGCCGGCCGCATCGCCACCAAGGTCATGCAGACCGCACTGGCAGTGCGCGACACATGGCTCATCGTCGTGGACATCCTCGTCTACGTGGCCGTCTATTTCGGCACGATGGTGGCCATCGTCGCCGGCTTCGATGCGTGGCTGATGGCGCCGTTCGGCCTCTGGCTGGCGCTGTACGTCGTCGCACTGCGCTACTTCGTGCCGCGGCTGGGCAAGATCGCGCAGGCTCAGGCGGATGCACGCAGCCTGATGACGGGCCGCATCACCGACGCCTACACCAACATCGCCACCGTCAAGCTGTTCGCCCATGACCGGCGCGAGGCCGCCTATGCCAAGTCGGCGATGCAGGACTTCATGGTCACGGCCTACGGCCAGATGCGGCTGGTGACGGGCTTCGAGGTCGTCAACTCGGCGCTGTCGGCGCTGCTGGTGGGCTCCACCGCGCTGCTGTCGCTGTGGCTTTGGAGCACGAGCGCCGTGGGCGTGGGCGCGGTGGCCGCCGCCACGGCCATGGCGATGCGGCTCAACGGCATCTCGCACTGGATCATGTGGGAGATGGCGTCCCTCTTCGAGCACATCGGCACCGTGCAGGACGGCCTGACGACGCTGTCAAAGCCCAACACCGTGGTGGACGCTGACGGCGCGACCGCGCTGACCGTGCCGCGTGGCGAGGTGCGGTTCGAGCAACTGCGCTTCGCCTACCCGAACGGCAAGGTCGTCGTCGACGGGCTGGACCTGACGATCAGGCCCGGCGAGAAGATCGGCCTCGTGGGCCGCAGCGGCGCGGGCAAGAGCACGCTGGTGAACCTGCTGCTGCGCCTGCACGACCTACCGGAAGGCGGCGGCCGCATCCTCATCGACGGACAGGACATCCGCCACATCACACAGGACTCGCTGCGCCGCCACATCGGCATGGTCACGCAGGACACCTCGCTGCTGCACCGCTCGGTGGCCGACAACATCCTCTACGGTCGCCCCGACGCGACGCCCGCCGACCTGGCGCATGCCGCCCGGCAGGCCCATGCCGACGAGTTCATCGCGCAGCTGTCCGACCCCAAGGGCCGCACGGGTCTGGAGGCCTTCGTCGGCGAGCGCGGCGTGAAGTTGTCCGGCGGCCAACGCCAGCGGATCGCGATTGCCCGCGTCATGCTGAAGGACGCACCCATCCTGCTGCTGGACGAGGCCACCAGCGCACTCGACAGCGAGGTGGAGTCGGCCATCCAGCAAAGCCTCTACACGCTGATGGAAGGCAAGACGGTGGTGGCCATCGCGCACCGGCTCTCGACCATAGCCGCGCTGGACCGCCTCATCGTCATGGACGCCGGCCGCATCGTCGAGCAGGGCACGCATGCCGAGCTGCTCGCGATGAACGGCATCTACGCGCGGCTGTGGGCGCACCAGAGCGGCGGCTTCCTCGGGCTCGACGACTGACCCCGGCCCATGGGGCCGGCGCGGCACCGACGGCCCGGCTCAGCGTGGCAGAAGCTGAGTGCCGGCCGGCAGCGGCTGGCCGCCCAACTGCGCTGCCAGGAAGGTGGTGCTCAGGCTCAGGCCGCTGCCCAGGTCGGACTGCGCGGCCTCGGTGGCACTGCCGCTGCGCGGCCCGCGGGCGCCGCCACCGGCGGGGCCTCTCGCATGGCCCTCGCCGCGCCCGCCGCCCATGCCGCCCCCCAGCCCGCCGCCCATGCCCGCCGGGCCACGGTGCTGGTCCTGCCCATGCCAGCCCTCGGGCGCCAGCGTGCCGGCGAGCGCCGCGTGTGAAACGGCGCCCAGCATCAGCAGCCAGCCGCTGCCGGGCGCCAGCGTGTCGAAGGCCTGGCGACGCTCGCCGGGGCTGCGCAGCAGGCCCAGCGGGTCCTGGTCGACCTCGCTGGTAATGACCAGCGTCGGCGCGCCATGGGCGGGGGCTTGCATGGCCGGCGGGCTGATCGCGAGGACAGCCTGCCAGCCGGCGTCGCCGCGAGAATCCAGGGCCGTCTGCGCCCCGGTGTCATAGCCGGCCAGTGCGGCACGGCGCCAGTCCAGCGCGGGCTGGGCTGCCTGCATCGCCGGCAGCAGGCGGCGCAGCGCGGCCAGGCGGTCGGCGCGCAAGGCATCGCCGTAGTGCAGCAGGCCCAGCTCGCGGAACTCGCCGGTGCGCGACAGCTCCGACCTCCAGGCCGCCGCGTCGGCTTCAAGCGGCTGCACCGCCAGCACCGTGTAGCCGGCCTGCGCCCAGGCGGTGGCCCAGCGCTGGCCGGCGTCGCTGCCCTGGCCCAGCCCGGGCAGGTAGACGACGACCGGCGTGGCGGCCGGCGCGTGGGCGCTGCGCGTGACGTTCACGCGCCGCCCTTGCACCTCGAAGCTGGCCAGTGCCAGCCCCAGCTCGCGCGTGGCGGTCTCGACCCAGGGCTTGGGCTCGGGCGGGCCGCCGGCGCAGGCGGCAAGCGTCAGGCAGATGGCCGCCAGCAGCAGCGTGCGGCGGTCCGGACGGGCGGGTCGATGCGGGCTCATGAGCCCTGACGTTAACCGGGCCTTGTCGCTGGTTTGTGTCTGACCCGGCTGGCTCTCAGCCCCTGCGTCGCCGCCAGGCCAGCAGCCCGCCGCCGGCGGCCAGAAGCGCCCAGCTGGCCGGCTCTGGCACGGCCGCCGCCTGGAAGTCGCTCAGCGCGAGCCCCTGGCCGCTGCCGTAGTGCACGACGAAGCTACCGGCACCATCGGTCGTCAGCAGCCGGCCGCCGTCGGCCACGTTGGCGAACTGGCCGACCCAGTCGCCCGCGGTGCCGACCAGCTGGAAGCTCTGTCCCGCCGCCGCGGTAAAGCCGCCGATGAAGCTGAGCTGCAGCCGCGTGTCGGTCCCGAGGTCCACGTTGCCACCGACGTCCAGCGCGTCGTAACCGCTGCCGCGGGCGAGGCCGCCCAGCTCCATCGCCAGCACGGCGCCGCCGGCGAAGCTCAGGCCCTGCCGCACGCTGAACAGGCCGGCGCTCTCGCCCGGCGCCAGCGTGGCCGCCTGCACCGCCAGCCGCTCCAGCTCACCATGCCCGCCCAGAGTGCCGGCCTCGACGGTGGTGAGCCCCGTATACCCCTGCACGCCGTTCACGACGAGTGTGCCCTCGCCCGTCTTCAGCAGGCCGAGGCCCGGCTGCAGCTCGCCAATGCCGCGCGCCAGCACCAGCGTGTGGCCGTTCGTGTCGATGAAGCCCGCCGTGTCGCCGGCGCTGCCGTCCAGCAGCACGGTACGGCCGGCGGCCAGCGTGAACGAGTCCCAGGCGCGCAGGCCACCGATGGCGCTGCGCGTCGTTTCACCGTCGAACACGCTCTTGCCGAGGACGAGCCGGTTGCCCGCCGCGCCCAGCGAGCCATCGGCCGTGAGGCCCACCACCGCGGCGCCGAAGCCTTGCGGGTCGCCCAGCACGAGATCGCCGGTGAAACGGTTGTCGCGCGCCGCCAGCCGCACGTCGGTCGAGCCGCCATCGCCGCCCAGGCTCGACGGCAGGCTGCCGCCCTGCAATCGCAGCGCCAGCGGGCCGGTCAGCGTGCGTTCGATGACGACGGACTGGCCGCCGGCCAGGAAGCCCGCGCCGCCCGTGCCGATCTGCAGGTTCGCCGCGTTGCCGATCACCAGCGGCGCCGCCAGCCGGCCGCTGGCCTCCAGCGTGCCGTTGTCCAGCCGCAGCGCGTTGGTGGCCGCGCCCAGCGCGTCGACATGGCCCGCGGTGAGCCGGCTGCCGTTCGTGACCGCGATGCCGCCGCTGAAGCCGTTGGCGCCGTTGAGCGTGACGGCCCCGGGCGAGAAACCGTCGCGGCCGACGAGCAGCTGGCCCTGGCCCGTCAGCATGCCGTCCAGCGTGCCGAACAGCGGGTTCAGCCGGCCACCGGCGCCCAGGTCCACGGTGCTGCCATCGCCGGTGTTGAGCGATGTCACGGTCAGCGCATGGCCGCCGAGTGCCAGCTGGGCGCCGGCCGACACGTCAACCAGGCTGCGCGGGCCCAGCGCTTCGTCCACGCCCAGCGCCAGCGTGCCCTGCAGCACACGCACGACGTTGTCGGCACCGGTGCGCGTGTTGGCGGTGTTCAGCGTCCAGGTGCCGGCGCCGGCCTTGGTCAGCCCCAGGCCGTCGATGGGCTGGTTGAAGATGACGTCGAAACCGTGGGTGTCCACCGTCATGTCGCGGAAGCTGGTGCTGCGCGTGGCGGCGATGTCGAGCCGGCCCGCCGCGACGAGCGTGCCGGGCAGCGTGAAGAAGCCGCTGCTTCGGCCCAGGTTCAGCACGCCGGTGGCAGCACCCAGGCGCGCATCGCTGTCGATGACGAGCACGGCGGCCTGGCCGTCCGATTGACCGGCCACGGTGACGCCGCCGGCGTGCGTGGCGGTGCCGCTCAGCACGTAGCGCGCCGCGCCGCCGAGGTTGAGCCGGCCGTCGCCGGTGATGGGGCCGGCGAGCGTGTGATCGCCGCCGCCGCTGATGGCCGCGGCCGTGCCGATGACCGTGAGCGGGCGGGTTAGCGTGTAGCCGTCGGGCAGCGCCAGCGCGCCACCCAGCGTGACACCCTGGCCGGCCTGACCCAGGTTGCCGTCGTTCAGAAAGCGCAGCGTCGTCAGGTTGGGCAGGCCGGCCGCATTGACCGTGCCGTCGTTCAGGATGGCCAGCCCGCCGGCGAAGCTGTTGTCGCCGGTCAGCGCGATGTTGGGGCCGACGAAGCTGATGCCGCCGTCGCCGCTGATGGCGCCGCTGACGGTGTTGCTGCCGCCGCCGAACTGCACGAGCGCCTGGCCGCCGGTGGTGACGAGGGGGCGCGTCAGGCCCAGGCCGTCGCGCACCAGCAGCCGGCCGCCGCTCACGAACTGCAGCTTGGGGCTCGCCGTGCCCAGCACGCTTTCGCGGCCCAGGCTCAGCGTGCCGCTGCCGCGCAGGCTGACCTGCCCGTCAAATTCCAATGGCACGGTGCTGCCGAGGCTCAGCGTGCCACCGCGCACGTCGAGGTCGTGCTGGCCGGTGAGCGCGCCGGTGACGACCAGCTCGCTGAAGCTGTTGGGCGTGAAGTCCACCAGCACGCGGCCACGGCCGGCGAGGCTCGCGACGGTGGCGCTGCCGCCGTTGCCCGACGCCACGAGGTCGCCCGTGCCGGTCACGGCACCGGTGCTGATGGCGCCGCCGTTCGGGCGCAGTGTCAGCGTGCCGTTGCCGTTGATGGCGGCGGTGGTCAGCGTGTTGTTGGCGCCGCCGGTGCTCAGCGTCAGCGGCTGACCGGCGCGGTCAACCGGGCTGCCGACGACGAATTTCACCGGCCGCGCGGGCGTGCCCCCCACGGCGGTGATGGTGGCCGCATCGGTCAACGTGATGGCGCCCTGCACGATGCCTCCCGGCACCAGGCCGAACGGCGTCTGCACGAAGCCGGCGCTGCTGCTGAGCGTGCCGCCCAGTGCGATGGACGCGGTCAGCGTGGTCGAGACGTTGGAGTCCACGATCTGCAGCTCGCCGCCGTGGGCCACCTGGATGCCGCGGGTCGCCGCCAGGCCGCCGGCGGCCACGCCCAGCGCGGCGCCGCTGGCGACCGTCGTGCCGCCGTCGAAGCTGTTGCTGCCGCTGAGCACGGTGCGCCCGCCAATGGCGGTGAAGCCGCCGCTGCCGCCGATGTCGCCGCTCAGGAAGAGCTGGCTGCCACTGCTGGGGCCGCCGGTGACGTGCAGCGTGCTGTCGAGCACCAGCGCGTTGTCAACGGTGCCATGGCCACCATCGGACAGCAGGCGCAGCGCGGCGCCGTCGCCCTGGAAGCGCAGCGCCTGGCCGCTGACGGCGGGCGCCGGCGCGTTGGCGCCGAGCGTGAGACTCAACAGCGTGAGGCCGGCCATGTCGTTGAAGCTGGCGGTGCGCGTGGCGCTGTCCAGCAGCAGCTCGCCGCCGGCCGCGGGCAGGCCGCCAGTCCAGTTGGCGGCATCGCTCCAGTTGGCGCTGCCGGCGCCGGTCCAGACATGGACGGCGGCGCCGCCCGGCGCGGGCAGCATCCCCAGCAGGGCCAGGGCGGCGGGCAGCGCGCGCAGCGCGTATCGGCGAGCCACGGTCAACCCCTGCGGGCCGCACGGACGCGCCGCCAGGCCAGGCCGGCGAAGCCGGCGGCCATCAGCGCCCAGGTGCCCGGCTCGGGCACCGGCGCCATCTGGCCGTACTGGAGGTGGTCGATCTCGATGCCGCCGCCATCGTTGGTGATGGTGATTGAGCGCACGCCGCCGGCGAACTGCACGCCGAAGAAGCGGTCTTCGCCGGTGGTGCCATCGATGCTGGCATCGGCAAAGCCGCTGCGCGTGACGCTGCCGAGGCTCTGGCCGCCGGCGCCCATCGCACTGAAGGTGATGTGGCCGCCGCCATCGGTCCACACCAGGCCGAAGGCAGTGGGCAGCGGGCCGCTGCCGACGAAAGTGAACGTGACGCCCTGAGGGCCGTTGCCGTTGAACCAGCTCACGCACCGGCCGGCCGTCTGCGGCGCGCAGGTGCCGTCGATGACGCCGTCGTCGGCGTCCACCGAGTCCCGCGCGCCGGCAAAGCCGACGTCCAGCAGCACACCGTTGGTGCCCGTCAGCGACGCGTCCAACGCGCCGTCCTCCAGCGTGTCCAGCAGCGTGGGTGCGCCACCGACGTAAAAACCGGCCGGGATGTCGGCGCTGGAGAGGTAGGGCATGGCCGGCGTGAAGAACACCGGCGTAGCGGCATGGGCCGGTAGCGAAGCGGCCAGTGCGGCGGCGGTCAGCAGGCCGAGGGAAGGCAGGCGGGACATCGGGGAACTCCTGGGTGCGGGGATGTGCAGGTGGATGGGAACGGGGGTGTCAGGGCGTGAACTCGCCCGCGTGGACGAGGGCCGTCTCGTTGCCGAAGTCGTCGGCGGTGCCGATGTCGACGGCGTAGCCGGCAGGCTTCGCGGCGGCAGGCAGCGGCAGCGTGACAAGCAGGCGGCCATCGGCCTGGCGGACGCGGGCCGCGGCCAGCTCGGGCGCGGGCCGGCAGACGGCATCCAGCCGGGTCAGGCGGCGGGTGCTGTCTGCCCCCGGCGTGCCGTGGCTGTGGCGGCATGCCGCCCAGCGGTTGCCGTCGCGATGCCAGCGCAAGAATTCGCCGCCACCGCCCAGGCCCTGCAGGCGCAGGTCCAGCGTGCGCAACGACGAAGCGCTCAGGCCAGCGGGCGGCGCCCATTCCAGGTTCAGCGTGCGGGCCTGCGGCGACGGAGCCGGGGACGGGCCGTCGGCGCTCAACAGGAAGCTGCCCACCAGCGGCTCCAGCGTCAGGTCGCGTACGGTGGCCAGGGCGAGCGCGCGGCTCAGTGTCGCGTTGACGGGTGCCGACAGCCGCAGCCGGAAGCGCTCGTCCTCCTCGCGCACGCGGTCCGCCAGCACACGCACGGTGATGGTGGCCTCCGTGGCGCCCACAGGCAGCGTCAGCGTGCCGCTGCGCGCGTGATAGTCGCCGCTGCACAGGACCAGCGTGCCGGTGGTGCGGCAGGCGAACGCGACGGCCGAGCCGTCCTCCGTCTGGTAGCGCAGCGAGGCCTCGACCGGCGCGGGATGGCTCAGCCGTAGGGTGAACGTCGCTTCGCGCGTGCCACTGGACGGCTCGCTGAGCGAGATGTCGCCGACGCTGACGGCCGGCGGGCCGTCGTCGTTGCGCAGCGTCACGATGCCCACCGATCGTTCGGTACAGAGCGCGCCCGACAGGCACTCGAGCGCGACGAACAGATGCTCCGTGGCCTCCACCCGCGCGTCGCCGCAAACGGTGACCGGCACCTTCACCGCCCCCCAGGGCGTGCCTTGGGGGATGGTGATGTCGCGCCCGGCGAAGGCGATGTAGTCCACCCCCGCGGTGCAGCTGCTGCCGGCGGTGGCCGGCGCGAAGTCGGCGCCCTCGGCAACGATCGTGCGGGCGCGCAGCCGGATGGTCTGGCGGGCCCGGGCCGTGCGGTCGAAGTCCACCGCGCCGGCGGCGATGCCGTCGGTGTAGCCGATGGGCAGCTCGATGACTCGTTCGCCCGCCGGGCCTTCGAGTGTGGCCAGGTTCTCGATGACGATGTGCTGCTGTGCCCACGCGGCAGGCAACAGCAATGCGCCAGCCAACGCGGCCAGCAGACGACGCGCCCATAGGGCGCCGGGTAGGGAGATCGACATGTTCTGCTCCGCTGAGGGGTGATACCGCCTGGTACGACGGCCTCGGCCATCGTGGCGGCCGCCCGTCTCAGCGGCGTCTCCGGGCCGTCGTGGCGCAGGCCGGCACCCCCCCCGGAAACGCGGGAGCCGACGCCGGGGACAGCCGGGCGCTTCAGCCCCAGCGGGGCTCGCGCCGGGCCGCTGCCGCAGCGTCGAACAGCGACGGGCGCGCACCGCCGCGCAGCACGGCCAGCGCTGCGCGTGCGCGGCGGGCGTCGGCGGGGGTGCCTGCCCGGGCCGCCAGCCAGGCGCTGGCGCGCCAGTGCAGCTCGGCATAACCGCGGGCGGCGGCCTGCGCCTGGGTGTCGGCGGCCAGCGGACGCAGCGCAGCGTCGGGCTGGCCCATCAGCGCCCGGGCGCGCAGCGCCATCAGCGCCGCCTCCAGCGCCCATTCCTGCAGGCCATGGCCGCGTGCCACAGCGGCCTGGCGCTCGGTCGCGGCCAGCGCGGCAGGGCCGTCGCCGTCGGCGAGAGCCAGCTCCACGTCCACGCGGGCTTCGCGGGCCTGCACCAGGGGATGCTGCAGCCGCGCGCTGGCCTCGCGCAGGCGGGCCAGCTGCTCCGGCGCCGGCCTGCCGCCCAGGGCCGTGGCGGTGAGGGTCGACATCAACACCCAGTTGGACACGCGCAGCGGCTCGCGGGCGTCGCGCAGCAGCGGCGCGGCGGCATCCAGCAGCGTGGCGGCTTCGTCTGCATGGCCGCATTGCAGGCGCAGACGCGCCAGCCGCACGCGTGCCTCGGCCTCGAACAGCCCGCTGGACTGCGCACGCGCCATGTCCAGCGCCTGCCGCAGCGCGGCGTCTGCCTCGTCGTGCCGGCCAGCGGACGTCAGCACGCTGCCCAGCGCGAGGCTGGACAGCGTCTCGGTGTGGATGACGCCGGCCCAGCTGCGCAGGCTGCGGCGCGCCATGTCCTCCGCGGCGGGCAGGTCGCCCAGCGCGTGCAGCATGACGGCGAGATCGTTCTCCACCGTGAGGCCGCGGCAGTAGTCCGGGTGGCGCTCCAGCAGCCGGGCCAGCGCGTCGTGCGCGGCCTGCACCTGGCCGCCGAACCAGTGGATCTGGCCCTCGAAGCTCAGCACCGCCGGCAGCCGCGGCGCGGCCTCGCGCAGCCTGGCCAGCAGCGCCCACGCCCCCGGAATGTCGGGCTCGCGCATCGCGAGCTCGATGAGCACCTCGTAGGCGTGCACGCGCTCGGCCTGCGGCAGCTCGGGCAGCAGCTCGCGCAGCCGCGTGGCATGGGCCATGGCGGCGGGCAGGTCACCGGCGAAGACACGGTTGTCCACCAACGCCGCGCGCAGCCGGCCCTCGATGAGGCGGTGCTGCTCGGGGTCGGCCACGCCGGCAAGCTGGGCGTGGATGGCGGCCAGCGCGGCCTCGCCGCGGGCGAGGTCCTCCAGCAGGTCGCAGGCGGCCAGCTCCAGTCGCGCGCGCAGCGACTGGGCCAGGTCCAGCGACTCGTCGGCCACCTCGCGCCAGACGGCGCAGGCCTCGTCGTAGCGGCCGCGCGCCTTCAACTGCTCGGCGCCTTCATGGCGCCAGGCCAGTGCCGTCTGCGGCTCGCCGGCGGCGCGCCAGTGCTCGGCAATGGCCATCGCGTCGGCCCAGGGCTGGCCGGCCAGCCACAGCGCGGCATGGCGGTGCAGGGCCGCGCGGCGCGGGCCGGCGAGGTCGGCTGCCGTGGCCTCGCGGATGAGGTCATGCGAGCAGGTGAGCCCCGGCTCCTGGACCCGCAGCATGCCGGCGGCCAGCGCCTGGTCGCGCGCGGCGGCCCAGTCGGCATCGCCTGCCTCACCATCGGGCAGGCCCAGCAGGCGGTGCAGGCCGTCTTCGGGCACGGGCTGCACAAACACGGCCGCCGCCTCCACCACCTTGCGGGCCAAGGCCGGCAGCGCCTGCAGCCGGCGCTGCACCATCTGGCGCACGCGCTCGGGCAACGCGTCGCTGCCGGCGACGGCAGGTGCGCCGGCCGCGACCAGCTCGCCCAGCGCAAACGGGTTGCCGGCGCTGAGGGTGTGCAGGCGGTCGAGCTGCGCGTCGCCGAACTCACTGTCAGGCCAGCGCGCGCGGCAGACGGCCGGGAGGTCGGCCCGCGTCAGCGCGGCCAGGTCCAGCGTCTGCAGCCGGCCCACGGTGCTGAGCGGCTGCAGCGCCTGATGCAGCCCGGCCCCCATCTCGTGGCGGCGGGCCGCGGCGCGCCAGCGCAGGCGGTCGCCATGGGCCAGCAGCAGCAGCCACTCCACGGTGGCGGTGTCGCACCACTGCAGGTCGTCCACCAGCAGCACGGGCGTCAGCGCCTCGAAGGCGCGGGTGAGCGCCTCCACCAGCCGGGCCTGGGCCGTGAGCGCATCCAGCGGCGGCAGCGGCTCATCGGGCGCCAGCTCGGGCAGCAGCCGCGCCAGGTCCAGCCGGTACGGGCGCAGCGGGCCGTCGCCGTCGTCCAGCGCGGCCTGCAGCGCGGGCATGCGGCCACGCAGCGCGTCCAGCAGCGGGCGGTAGGGCATCCCGTGCAGGCCCTCCAGGCCGCGGAGCACCGGCGCGTGCGGAAAGGCGGCTTGCAGCAGCGTCGTCTTGCCGGCGCCGGGTTCGCCCAGCAGCAGCAGCGCCGGCGCGCCGCTGTGGCGCAGCTCGCGGTGCTCGGTCTCGCGGGCCGGCGGCGCAGGCGCAGCGCCGGCATCGCCCGGGGCCAGTGCCTGCCGGCGCTCGCGCAGCCAGCTGCGGTGCAGCGCCAGCGCGGTGTCGCGGCACCACTGCGTGAAGCCGTCGTAGCCCGCCAGCCGCCAGGCCGGCGGCCAGTCCGCGGGGTCCAGCGGCGGCGCGTCGGCCGGCGCACCGCCGGCGAGATCGCACGGCAGGCTCAGCCGCACGCGCGGGCCGTCCGTCTGCAAGGCCTCGGCCACGCCCCAGCCGCGCAGCAGCGCCCGCGCCCGGTGCAGGTTGACGCGCAGGTGATGCAGCGCGTCGGTGGCACTGGCGTCGGGCCAGAACAGCGCCGCCAGCCGATCACGCGGCAGGCCGGCCGGCTGCGTGGTCAGCACCACCAGCAGCGCCGCCGGCACGGTGGCGGGCAGCGGCCGGGCGGGCACGCCGTCGGGCGCCCAGGCGGGGGGAGTGAGCAGGCGAAGCATGGCGTCGGGCAGTGTCGCCCAGCGGCCCACGCGGCGCGGACTGGATAGCCAGGCCGTTGTGGGGAGGTTTGCAACGTTGCGCCGGCTTCAGTCGGCTGGCAGAGTCACGCAGACGAGTGCCGCTTTTCACGTCGATTCAACGACGCCTCGTGGCCCGTGCCGCACCGGGCGCATGAACAGGGAACCAGCATCATGACCAAGCCAACACTGTTCGAAGCGATGGGTGGTCACGATGGCGTGCTTCGCCTGGCTCACGCGTGGCACGAGCGCGTGCTGGCAGATGACGTCGTTTCACACGCGTTCAGCCACGGCTTCCATCCCCGGCACACGGAACGGTTGGCGGCTTACTGGAGCGAAGCCTGGGGTGGCCCGCCCATGTACACCGGCGTGTTCGGGACGGAATCAGCTGTCGTTCGCATGCACAGCGGGAACGGCGAGCACGAGGAAATGGATCAACGAGCCATCCAGTGCTTCAAAACGGCCCTGCAAGATGCGGTCATCGAAGACGCCGAGCTACGGCAGTGTTTGCTCGGCTACTTCGTGTGGGCCACCACCGAGCGCATGGCTGCCTATCCGCACTCGGCGAGCGATGTACCTCCGGACCTCCGGGTGCCTCGTTGGTCATGGCATGGCCGTGTCGCCTAGCGTGCCGGCTGCGGCGGCACCCACCGTCAGACGACCCACTGGTCCGCCAGCGCCTGGCCGCCCATGGCGGGGTCGCTGATGGACGGCGCGCCCGTCTCCACGCGACCAGCGAAACGGCGGCTGAAGCCGGCCAGCCCGGTGGCCGTGACGCTGAAGTCGTACCAGCGGCCGCTGGCGGCCAGTGGCAGGCGCAGCGCCTGCTCGCCGCGCGCGACGACGGTGTAGCGCCCGGGCTGGCCGCTGCCGTAGCGATTTGCCGCCAGCTGGAACTCGCAGGCCGCGCCGCCACCGTTGAGCAGCTTGACGAGCAGGTCGCCGCTGCTGCGGTCGGCGCTGACCTGCACCTCGGGGTTGGCAGCCCCGGCCATTGCCAGCAGCCCGGCGTTGCCGGTGATATGGCGATGGAAGCCGTTGGGTCCAAGGATCCACAGGTCGTAGGCGCCGCGGCCGTCGGGGAGCCACTGGCCCTGCAGCTGCTTGCCCGGCTCCACCGTGTAGCGGCGCGGCACGTCGGCCAGGCGCAGCCGGTCATACACGTGGAACACCGCGGCAGCACTGCCGGTGTTGACGAACGCAACCGTGACCCTACTGGCCGCGACGCTGGCCGTGGCCGCCAGCTCGTACGGCAGCGCGGACGACGGCCGCACGCCGCTGGCCTGCACCGGCAGGCTCAGCGTGGCGGGGAGCGTGGGGCGCGGCTTGGTGGGGTTGCCCAGTGCGCGCGTCCTGTCGGCCAGCGTGCGGGTGTCGGGCAGCTGGCGCAGGAAGTCGGTGCTGTGGTTCGGGTTGGCGAAGTTGAATGCGCTGGTCAGATCGCCACAGACGGCGCGCCGCCACGGCGAGATGTTGGGCTCCATGACGCCGAAGCGCTGCTCCAGGAAGCGCAGCACCGACGTGTGGTCGAACACCTGCGAGTTGACCCAGCCGCCCTTGCTGAACGGCGAGACAACGTACATCGGCACGCGCGGGCCGAGACCGTAGGGCCAGTGCAGCGTGTCGGGCGCAGGACTGAGCGGGTTCTCCACCTCGTGGTATTCGCCGCTAGTGTCCACCGTGGAGGCACCGGCCAGCTGGCGCTGGGCCGGGTCGTCGCTCCAGCGGACGACCGACGGCGCGGCCGGTGGCGGCACGTGGTCGAAGAAGCCGTCGTTCTCGTCGAAGTTGACGAGCAGCACGGTGCTGGCCCAGACCTCGGGGTTGGCCGTCAGCGCTTCCAGCACGCGGGCGGTGTAGTCGGCGCCCTGCGCGGGGCTGGACGGGCCGGGGTGCTCAGAGCCTTCCTCGTTGGCGACGATCCACGACACCTGCGGCAGCGTGCCGTTGACGACGTCCTGCCGCAGCAGGTCGAGGTCGCGCGTCGTGATGCCGCGCGCCTTCAGCGCCGCGGACGCGCCGGCCCGATTGAACCAGCCGTCGCGGAAGGGCCGGAAGCCCGCCAGCGGGTTGTCGGTGAAGTTGTCGTCCATGTTCTGGTAGACCTGCCAGGAGATGCCGGCGGCCTGCAGGCGCTCGGCGTAGGTCGTCCAGGTGTAGTCGGGCAGGTTGTCGAACCAGTCGTTGCGGTTGCTGACGGCCGGGCCGCCGCTGCGGCCGAGCGGGTCGTTGGTGCCGGTCCAGATGAACAGGCGGTTGGGGTTGGTCGAGCCGGCCAGCGAGCAGTGGTAGGCGTCGCAGATCGTGAACGCGTTGGCGAGCGCGAACTGGAACGGGATGTCTTCCGCGCCGTAGTAGCCCATCGAGTGGTTGTGCTTGGTCAGCGGCCACCAGTTCATGCGGCCCTGGTCCCAGTGCCTGTCGCCCCAGCCGTGCGGCGTGCCGTCCACGCGCATCAGGTTGAAGTTGAGCTTCGTGTTGAGACGGAACGGCGCGAGGATCTTGGGCTGCGTGCGACCCGGCACGGCGGGGTTGGACGTGGCGTTGGTGGGCTCGGTCGGCTGCACCCAGACGCTGCGGCCCTGGATCAGGCCCGGGCGGTCCACCACCGGCAGCGGGAACGGGTCGCCGAAGCCGCGCACGCCGGCCAGCGTGCCGAAGTAGTGGTCGAAGGAGCGGTTCTCTTGCGTCAGGATGACGACGTGCTGCACGTCCTTGATCGTGCCCGTGACAACCTTGGCCGGCGCGGCCAGCGCGCGCTGGATGACGGGAGGAAAAGCGCCTAGCGTGCCGGCGGCGGCCACCGATTGCAGGAAGGTGCGGCGGGAGGAGGAGGTCATGACGTCTCTTGGGCGAATCGGGAGGGGGCGGGGGGCGGGAACAGCTTGGTGTTTCAACGACCGCGACGGCGGGACAGCGCCAGGCCGGCCAGCGCCAGCGGCAGCAGGGCCCAGGTCTGCGGCTCGGGGACGGCCGCGGCGGCGGCCAGCGTGAAGCTCAGGTTGTCCGCGAATGCGCCGGTGCTGTCGCCGTCCGGCGCATCCATCGACAGCGTGAACTGCAGCTGCCGCGTGCCGTCGGGCAACGTGCCCTCGGTACGGAAGCCGCCCAGCACCGTCAGGTTGTCGCGAAGGTCCAGGAAGATCGGGCCCAGCTCGGTGTGGCCGATCTCCACACCCGCACCGTCCAGGAAGGACACGTACAGCAGCGGGTTGTCTTCCTGGTCGCCAACGCCGCCCAGATAGGCGGCCAGGTTGAAGCTGACGCGACCGGCGTCGATGGCCTGGGCCTGGCCGGCCAAGTCCACGAGCTGCCAGCCGGCCGCCAGCCCGTCGACGCTGCCGACGAACATCTGGCTGCCGTGCGGCGCATCCGGGTACAGGAAGACGGGCGGCGCGTAAGCGGCCGTGTTCAGCGCCGCGACGCCGCTGAACGGCTGCCAGCCGGCGATGCCCGACTCGGCATCGCCGTTGACGATGAGGTTGACGCCGAGCGGTGCGGCGACCGAGGCCGTGGTCATGGCCAGCAGCAGGGACAACGTGGCGAGCAGGAGGCGAGGAGACATGGGGTGAAGGTGGGGGGCCGGGCGACATGCCAGGCTTTGCATGCTCGGCATGGCCGGTGTCCGGGCCATGAAGCGCCGCCGCGGCAAACGGACCATGGGTGGCCTGACCGCGAGCGGCCGATGGGCCGCGCATAGACTTGTGGCCCATGACATCCGAAGTCCTGGCGTTTATCGGCGGCGGCAACATGGCCAGCGCCATCCTGGGCGGCCTGCTGCGCGCCGGCCTCGCACCGGCGCAGCTGCGCGTCGTCGAACCGCAGGCACCGCAGCGCGAGAAGCTGGCCGGCGAGTTCGGCATCGCGGCGCTGCCGGCCGGCGACGCGACGCTGGCCGACGCCAGCACCGTCGTGTGGGCCGTCAAGCCGCAGCTGTTCGCCGAGGCCGCGGCACCGCTGAAGGCCTGGGTGGGCAGCGCGCTGCAGCTGTCGGTGATGGCCGGCATCCGCACCGACGCGCTGGTGGCCGCGACAGGCAGCCAGCGCGTCGTGCGCAGCATGCCCAACACGCCGGCGCTGATCGGCCAGGGCATCGCTGGGCTGTATGCGCGGCCGGCCGTGTCGGCCGACGGGCGCGCTGCCGTCGAGCGGCTGCTGGCCCCCACCGGCCAGACGCTGTGGGTCGCGCGCGAGGACGACCTGGACGCGGTGACGGCGCTGTCGGGCTCGGGCCCGGCCTATTTCTTCTTCTTCGTCGAGGCGATGATGACCGCGGCGGTGGACATGGGCCTGACGGCCGACCAAGGCCGCCGCCTGGCGCTGGCCACCTGCTCGGGCGCCGCGGCGCTGGGCCTGGCGTCGGACGAGTCGCCCACGACGCTGCGCGAGCGCGTGACGAGCAAGGGCGGCACGACGTACGCGGCCATCACGTCGCTGCAAAACGACGCCGTCGACGCGGCGATCCGCCGTGCTGTGCTGGCCGCGCAGAAGCGGGCCGCGGAACTCGGACGCGAATTCGGCTGAATGGGTATCGCGACACGCGACAGCCTGCGCGACTGGCTGCAGGCCCCGGGCTCGCTGAGCCGGCGGCTCGCGCGGCTGGGCCAGTGCTTTGACGTGCAGGTGCTGCGCCAGGGCGTGGCGCCGTTCCGCGCGCTGGAGCGCGCGGCGCTGGGCCTGCCACCGCGTGGCCTGACCGTCGTGCGCGAGGTCATCCTGCGGGTCGACGGCCAACCGCTGGTATGGGCGCGCTCGGCCGTCCACCAGCGCGCCACCACCGGCCCGTGGCGCGCGCTGAAGGGCCTGGGCAGCCGGCCGCTGGCCCACCTGTTGTATGACGACGACCGCATCCGCCGCAGCGAGCTGCAGCCGCGGCGACTGTCGCGACACGGCCACACGCGCCGGCACGCCGCGCGGCAATGGCAGGCAGCCACCGGCCAGGCAATGTCGCCGCAGATGCTGTGGTCGCGCCACTCGGTCTTCAGCCGTGGTGGCGCTCTGCTGCGCGTCATGGAGCTGTTCGCCCCCGAACTGGTGCGGCAACGGCCCGGCCGACCGAAGCATTAGTGCCGCCGGGTGACCCACGCCCGACGAACGGTCGCATTCACCACCCCAGGCGGTCACGAAGCCTCGCTTCGACTATGGGAAATCCCTTGCTTGAAGCGCCACCACGCCTAGCTGTCGCCAAGCTGAACCCCCACGTTAAAGGTGTTCTTTAGCTCTCATAAATTAGCGGCTCGCCCATAAACTACGCCGTATTAGAGGGGCGTTAGAACGACCCGTCTGGCACGTGCAGGCGGGCAGAACTTTGAGGGCGACAAACATGAAGACCCGTGACGTGGTCATCTTCACCGGCGAGCACTTCATCGTGCCGCAGTGCATCCAGCGCATCGACCATCTGTCCACCCATGGTTGGCAGCTGCGCTATGGGGGCACCAAGCTGTTCTCCGACCACAGCCAGGACGGCAGCGGCGCCCGGCGCGCGCTGGCGCTGGCCACCAAGGAACTGCTCAAACGCATCGCGACGATGCCGGCGCCGTCGCGCCTGCGCCGCACGCCTAGCCGCAAGAAGCAGAGCGACCTGCCCTCCGGCATCTCCGGCCCGATCGTGCGCCAGCGCGCCGGCAGCCGCGTGCGGGATTGCAGCTTCGCCGTGACGCTGCCGCGCTTCGGCGACACGCCGTTGGCGCGCAGCGTCTACATCGGCACCGAGAACACCTACACGGTCGAGCGCTACCAGGAGGCGCTGCAACGCGCAGTCGCACTGCGCGAGAAGGCCGAAACCGCCTACCAGCGCGCCGCGACGAAGGAGCGCCGCGCCCAGGCCCAGGTGCTCAAGGCCACGATGGGCAGCCTGCTCGGCAAGGGCTGACTCGGGTCATTTCACGGGTGGCCCGTGCCATCGCGGGCCATTGAAACCCGGATGAACCGGCGCGCGCGCCGGCGGCAGACACAATCGGCGCCCTTGGCTTTCCCGCCCAGCCGCCGCCCATGTCCACTGCCGCACCCCTGCCCGCCCGTGTGCTTGCCCTGCTGAACGCATTGCGGCCGGCGCCGCAGGCGGTCAATGCACGCGAGCGTCTGCGTGTCGTGCTGGGCGCCGGCATCGGGCTGCTGCTGGCCGGCCTGCTGAGCCGCAGCGTCATGCCGGCGATGCTGCCGTGGCTCGTCGCGCCGCTGGGCGCCAGCGCGGTGCTGGTGTTCGGCGTGCCGGCCAGCCCGCTTGCGCAGCCGTGGGCCGTCGTCGGCGGCAACACGGTGTCGGCCCTCGTGGGCATCGCCTGCATGAAGCTGCTGCCGCTGGCGCCGCTGCCCACTGCCGCCATCGCGGTGGCGCTGGCCATCGGGCTCATGTTCCTGCTGCGCTGCCTGCACCCGCCCGGCGGCGCGGCCAGCCTGCTGATGGTGCTGACGGCCACGCACGACTGGTCCTTCGCGCTGGAGCCGGTGGCGCTGAACTCGGTGCTGCTGGTCCTGGCCGGCATGGCCTACAACACGGCGACCGGGCGCCGCTATCCGCACGCACAGCTCGCGCCCACGCCATCGCAGGGCGCGCAGCTGGCGCCGCCACGCTTCGGCGATGCCGAGCTGGACGCCGTGCTGGCCCGCTACAACCAGGTGCTGGACGTGCCGCGCGACGACCTGGCCGAACTGCTGCACGAGGCCGAGCTGCTCAGCTACCGCAACCGCCTTCGCGGGCTGCGCTGCGCGGACATCATGTCGGCGCCGGTCATCACCGTGGAGTTCGGCACGCCACTGGCCGAAGCGTGGGCGCTGTTGCAGCAACACCGCATCAAGGCGCTGCCGGTCGTGGACCGGGTGCGCCGTATCGTCGGCATCGTCACGCGGGCCGACTTCATCCGAACAGCGGCCGGCGAGCAGCGCGAGGGCCTGGCCGGCCGGCTGCAGACGCTGCTCAAGGCGTCGCCCACGACGCACTCCGCCAAGCCCGAAGTCGTCGGCCAGATCATGAGTCGCCAAGTGCGCGTGGCCAGCGCCGACCGGCCGATTGCCGAGCTGGTGCCGCTGTTCTCGGCCACCGGCCACCACCACATTCCCATAGTCGGCGAGCAGGCCCGGCTCGTCGGCATCCTCACCCAGTCCGACCTCGTGAAAGCGCTGAGTACCCATGACTGACTCCACCACCTTCAACTGGGGCGTCATCGGCCCCGGCGGCATCGCCAACCGATTCGCCAGCGCGCTGCCGGCCGTACCCGGCGCACGGCTGGCCGCCGTGTTCGCGCGCGATGCGGCCAAGGGCGAGGCTTTTGCCGCGCAATGGCAAGGCAGCAGCGCCGCAGCGCGCGTGACAACCGACCTCGCCGACCTGCTGGCCGACCCGTCCGTGGACGCGGTCTACATCGCCACGCCGCATTCACATCACGCCGAATACATCCGCGCCGCGCTGGCAGCGGGCAAGCCGGTGCTGTGCGAAAAGCCGCTCGTCACGTCGCTGGAACTGGGCCAGGAACTCATCGACCTGGCGAAGGCGCGCGGCGTCTTCCTGATGGAGGCGATGTGGACACGCTTCCTGCCAGCCTACGAGGTGGCCGGCCGCTGGCTGCGCGAGGGTGCCATCGGCGAGCTGCGCGCGATGGTGTCGAGCTTCTGCTTCACCGGCCCGGCCGACCTGAGCCACCGCTGCTGGAACCCGGCGCTGGCCGGCGGCTCCCTGTGGGACATCGGCGTCTACAACCTCGCCGTCACGCGCTGGGTGCTGCAGCAGATGAACGACGGCGAGTGCCCCGAGCCGGTCGCCATCGACGTGGCCGCCACGCTGGCCCCCACCGGCGTGGACGCATCGGTCTGCGCGACGCTGCATTTCCCCGACGGCATCACTTCGCAGTTCCGCTGCGGCTTCGACGCGATGTCGGCCAATGCCTTCGAGGCCGTCGGCGCGCAGGCGAGCCTTCGCTTCCCGATGGACTTCTGGGGGGCGGAAGCGGTCGAACTGATCAACCGCAAGGACCCGCCGCAGCGCGTGGACGCGCCCTACGTCATCAACGGCTTCGAGGGCGAGATCGCCGAGGCGCAGGCCTGCGTCCGCTCCGGGCTGAAGGAGAGCCCGCGCATGCCGCACGCCGAGACGCTCGCACTGCTGCGCTGGATGGACGCGATCCGCGAGCGCTTCCCCGGCGGCGTGAACAAGAAGGGCTAGCGCAACAGCCGGATGGCGTTGCTGCGGCCCGGGTGCCGCTTGAGCACCAGCGCCGCAGCGCCCTCGCCCATCGCGGCGCTCTGCGCCTTGGCGGTGGCTGCCGAGGTGCTGGGCAGCACGGGGCAGCTGCCGCCGTCGATGTAGCCCAGCGCGGAGGCAAGCATCGACTCGGCCGGGTCGCCCAGCGCATGGCCGGTGTCGTCGGACACGGTGCAGCCCTTGACGAAGCGCGTGCCGGCCGTGCCCGTGGTGCTGGGTTCGAAGCCGTCGGAATAGTCGCCGAAGCCCTGCGCATTGACACCGACGAACTCGATCGGGAAGTAGCTGATGCCGCAGTTGTCCTTGGCTGTGAAGCCATAGGGCTTGCCGCAGGTCTTGCCGCCGATGAGCACCACGTCCACACCCACGCCGCGCAGGCCGTTGACGACCGCCTCACTGGCCGAGCAGGTACCCGACTGCGCCAGGACATAGACGCGGCTGAGGTTCAGCGTGGGCAGTGGCTGCGAGCTGGTGCAGTTGCCATTGATGCGGATGCACGACGAGGTGTAGAACGGCGTTGTCTCGTTTTCGCTGGTGCGTTTCGAATTGAAGCGCAGCGACTCGAAGGCCTGGTTGGACGTGCGCGCCGTGCCGGCGATCATTGTGGCCAGTTCGCTGGCGATGTAGAGATAGCCACCGCCGTTGTAGCGCAGGTCCAGCACCAGCTCGGTGACGGCCTGGTCCTGGAAGCCCTGCACGGCCGAAATGAGCTGCGCTTCGGACGGCGCGATGTGGTCGTTGAACAGCAGGTAGCCCGCGCGCTTGCCGGCCGGCGTCGTGACGACGCGGGTCAGCGGCACGGGCGTCTTCGTGACATTGGCGCTGGTGAGGCTCTTCGTGACCGTCGACCCGTCGGCACGCGTGAAGACGAAGCTGTGCGCCGCGGCCAGGGTCGACGGGAACAGCGCCGCGTTCAGCGCGTCCACACCGGCCTTGTCGGCCACGTCGCTGCTCGTGCCGTCGGCGCTGACAAGGGCGTCACCGCGCATCAGCCCGGCCAGGTCCGCCGGGCTGCCCGGCTCCACATAGGCAATGCGGATCTGCCGCGGCGGCGTGGCGTTCGTCAGCTTCCATTCGATGCCGTAGCCAGCCTCGACGGCGCTCTCGACCAGCGCGTTCCACTTGGCCGTCTCGTAGGTGAAGCTGAAGCGATCGCGAAGCTGGCCGCTGTCGGTCAGGTTGGGCGTCTTCAGCGCCTCGAAGTAGTTGTCCATGGACGCGTACACATCGCTGCCGCTGTAGCCGGCACCGCTCGGATCCACGCGCGGCACCTCGTCGCGCCACAGGTAGGCCTCGTCGAAATACGCGCGCAGCCACTTCTTCTCGGTGTCAAGCGTGGACGTGCGCAGGTTGGCCGCAGCGAGCGTGTTGTTGGCCGCGCACTGCTGCGCGAAGCTGGCCGACGGGCCGGCCGGGTCGGCGGAGGCGCTGCCGGACGAGCCGCTGGAACCCGAAGAACCGCTGGAGCCCGATGAGCCGGAAGATCCGGACGAACCCGACGACCCGCCCAGCGATGGCGTTCCGGCGGAGCCACCGCCACCGCCGCAACCCACGAGCACCAGACTCATCGCCACGGCCAGCATGCCAGCACCGCGGATCACCATCTTCATCACTTCACTCCCTACGGACCCGCGGGCAATGTAAGCGCAATTTCATGCAGCGGTGAACCGGGCATGGCGTCAGGACGACCCGTTACTTTTCACCTGCGCAACGCCAGGTCGGCCACCGTGCCAACAAATACCGCAAATCCCAGCCAGTGGTTGGCCCGGAAGGCACGGAAGCACTCGGCCCGGCGGCGCCTGCGGATAAGCGTGAAATGCCACAGCGCCTGCGCGGCGGCTGCCGCGATGCCCAGCATGAACCAGCGCCCCAGGCCCAGCCGCAAGCCCAACCCCGCCCACAGCGCGAGGTAGGCCGCGTAGAAGGCCATGATGCCGGCCACGTCCCAGCGGCCCAGCGCGATGGCCGACGAGCGCACGCCGATGCGCAGGTCGTCGTCGCGGTCCACCATCGCGTACTCCGTGTCATAGGCAAGCACCCAGAACAGGTTGGCCACCAGCAGCGCCCAGGCCGACAACGGCACGGCGCGCAGGTTCCACTCGACGCCGCCCAGCGCCGCGGCGAAGGCCATCGGGATGCCGAACGAGAACGCGACGCCCAGCACCGCCTGCGGCATGGCCAGCACGCGCTTGGCGAACGGATAGGCAATGGCCACGGCCAGCGCGGCGAAGCTCAGCAGGATGGCGGGCGGATTGGTCGTCAGCACGAGGCCGAACGACAGCAGCGCCAGTGCGGCCCCCAGCGTCAGCGCCTCCTTCACCGACACGGCGCCAGTCGTCACCGGCCGCTCGGCGGTGCGCTTGACGTGGCGGTCGAAGTCGCGGTCAGCGACGTCGTTGACGCAGCAGCCGGCGGAGCGCATGAGCACGGTGCCGAGCGTGAAGACGACGAGCAGGTGCCAGCCTGGCCAGCCGTCCGCCGCGATCCACAGCGCCGACAGCGTCGGCCACAGCAGCAGCAGCCAGCCGGACGGGCGGTCCCAGCGGATGAGTTGCAGATAGAGCGCCAGCCGCGAGGGCTGCGCGGGGCCGGGAGTGGCGGGAGCAGCGGGGGTCATAACAGGGATTTTCACGCGGTGGCGAGCGGGGGCCGGCATAGTCGGCCTCGCACGCCCAACACCCCGCGGGAATCACCATGCAGATCTCGGCCCAAGTCCATAACAGCGCCGGCCACCATGCTGTCCACGTCGCCACGGCCGGCACCCGGCAACCGCTGCCCGTAGCCGGCAAGCCCGGTGGCGGCTCGTCGGTCAACGGCGGCGAGTTCCTCATGCTGGCGCTGGCGACCTGCTACTGCAACGACCTCTACCGCGAGGCGGCGCGGCTGCGGATCGAGCTCACCGAGGTGGAGGTGGAGGCGAGCGCGTGGTTCGACGGCATCGGACTCGCGGCGCGCGATGTCTGCTACCGCGCTCGCATCACGTCGACCGCCTCGGCCTCGCAGGTCGAGCAATTGCTGCGCGAGACCGACGTCGTCGCCGAGGTGCAGACGACGCTGCGCGCCGGCGTGGCCGTTCGGCGCGAGCCGTGGGCGGCCCGCGCCTGAGCTGCAGCGCCCAAGCCCCTGCGCCAGCGACCCGGGCGCCCGGCCACTACAGTGACCCGCTCCCCTGACCGCCACCGACCGCCATGCCCGATCTGAGCGCCTTTCCCATCACGAAGAAGTGGCCCGCCCGGCACCCGGACCGCCTCCAGCTCTACTCGCTGCCCACGCCCAACGGCGTGAAGGTGTCGATCGCGCTGGAGGAGACCGGCCTGCCGTACGAGCCGCACCTGGTGGATTTCGGCCACAGCGACCAGCTCACACCCGAGTTCCTGTCGCTGAACCCGAACAACAAGATCCCCGCGATCCTGGACCCGGACGGCCCCGGCGGCCAGCCGCTGCCACTGTTCGAGAGCGGCGCCATCCTCGTCTACCTCGCCAGCAAGACCGGCCAGCTGATGCCTGCCGACATCGCCCGGCGCTATGAGGTGCTGCAATGGCTGATGTTCCAGATGGGCGGCGTCGGGCCGATGTTTGGCCAGCTCGGCTTCTTCCACAAGTTTGCCGGCAAGGACTTTGAGGACAAGCGCCCGCGCGACCGCTACGTCGCCGAGACACGCCGGCTGCTGAAGGTGCTGGACCAGCAGCTCACCGGCCGCGACTGGCTGGCGGGCGACTACAGCATCGCCGACATCGCGACCTTCCCTTGGGTCAACAACCTGATTGGCTTCTACGGCGCGCGGGAGCTCGTCGGCTTCGACGAATTCAAGCAGGTCGACCGCGTGCTGCAGGCCTTTGTCGCGCGGCCGGCTGTGCAGCGCGGCTTGAAGATCCCCGCGCGCGGCTGAGACGTCCAGCGTCTTTCAGCGCGGCCGCCGGTCGCGCCGCGTGGCCGCGACCGCCTTGACCACTGTCGTCAGCGGGGGCGCCGCGGCAAAGTCCGCCTCGTGCGCCGCCAGCGCCAGCGTCAGCAGTTGCTGCACGGGCGGCCGGTCGAGGTCGTCGGGTGAGGTCAGCCGGATGCTGCGCACCCGCACGCCCTCGCCTTCCAGCAAGCCGTCCGGGTCGGGCAGACCCTTGCCGTACAGGAAGAACAGCGTCACCCAGCGCGGGTAAGCGGCGATGGACACAAGGCTGGCCGACGCCTTATTCGCCCACGCATAGCCGATGGCCAGCGCGTTGTAGTTGTCATAGACCAGCTCGTAGCCGCGCGGCACGCGAGCGCAGAGCTTGCGCCGGCAGGCGGTCAGCGCGTCGGCGATGTCGGGCGTGTAGCAGGCGATGGCATCGGCCACCTGGCGGGCAGTGGGAGCGGTGGGCACGTCGGCAGCTCAGTTCAGCCGCGTGACGCTATCACCTGGCTGTGACACGCAGCCTGCGGCAAGTGGCTGGCCGTCGTCGCGGCTGAGCACACCCTGCGGCCCATGGCAGAACTCCAGCCGCCGCGCCGTCGGCCAGCGCTGCAGCGCGAAAGCCTCCAGGCTCGCGGGCAGGCTGGTCTGGACGGCCCCGGCATCGAGCTGCTCGACGGGATGGTCATTGAAATGAAGCCACGGCACGAAACGGCCCGCCACCATCAGCAACGGCGAGGCCTGAACCGGCTGCGGCGCATAGCCCTCGCGGCGCAGCCAGGCCTGGGCGGCCTCACGCGACGTGGCGCCGCCCACCGCGGCGGCAATCAGCTCGGCCACCCACTGGTTGCAGTTCTGGTAATCGGTGCTGAACGGATAGGCGTTGGCGCTGTAGCGGGCGTTTAGCAGTCCCAGCGCGAGGCGCTTGTCGCGCGCGGCGGCAGCCAGCGGCGCGGCAGCCTCGGGCGGCAGCAGCAGCACGCTGACATAGCCCACGTCGGCGTCGTCGCTGCCGGTCACGAAGCCGGCCAGGCCCTGGTCGTAGAGCCGCGGCGCGCGCTCGGCGCAGGCGTAGTAGAGCTGGCGCACGGCCCAGGGCGTGTCCAGGCCCTCGGCGAGCGCAATGGCCGCATGCGAAAAGCGCAGGCCAAAGCGCGACAGGTCGGTGCCCGACCGGGCGATCAGCGCAGCCTCGGCGCCGGAAGTCGCCAGCGCATTACGGATGACGGCAGCGAAGCGCAGCAGCTGGTCCTGCTGCGTCGCGGAGATCTCGAGCTGGCGGTCACACCCGCGCGGCGGCGAGCCGGCCTGCGCCACGCCGGCCAGCGCCAGCAGCGCGGCCGCCAGCAGCCGGCGGATCAAGGCGTGACGACGCGCGCGGCCAGTTCGCGATGCCAGGTGTCGTCCAGCACGAGGTAGAACGCGCGGCCGGTGTCGGCATGGGCGAACGCGATGCCATACGGTTGCGGCGTGGCCTGCACGTCGTCGCCGACGTCGATGGCGCGGGCGGCCAGCGCCTGCTGCGGCAGCGTCAGTTCGACGGGCTCGGCGCCGTCACGCCGGAGCGTCAGGCGCAGCTTGCCGGGTTCGTCGGCCCGGGCCACCTCGGTGACGCGGTAGCGGCCCTCGGCACGGCGGTCGCCGCCAGCGCTGCTGCCCGACGAGGCCTTAAAGGAGTCGGACACGCTGCCCGACGATGCCGAGCCGGCGCCGGCCGCGGAGGAGACGAAGGAATCGGCCTGGGCGGTAGCAGCGGCGGCCAGGACCAGGGAGGCGAGAAGGACGAGGCGCATCGAAGGGCTCGCGAGGGAAAGAAGAGGTCAACGATAACGCGTCATGGCGGCAGGTACGACACGCGGACGGCCGCGTCGCCCCGGCCGTCATCGGTACTGAAAACCCTGCTGACGAACAGATGTCGTCTGGGCATACTCATTTCTGATCGACAAAAGCACCGACACACCGGATGCCCTGCAGGGAGAGCACGGATGGGACTGTCATCGCTCCGCTTCAGCCTTGAGGGCATCGCCATGCCCGCGCCAGAGGCTGTGCACCGAGGCCCGCGTCACTGCGCCCACCCGGCGGGGGCGTGATGGAGCCGCGGCAAGCGCACCATGGCGAGCTGGCGGCAGAACTGGCGGCGCTGCAACTGCAGCTCAACCACGCAGAGGACGGGTGGCAGACGGTCTGCAGCTGCGAAGCGGATGCGCAGGCCGCTGGCGAGGGCCAGGAGCCGTCGGTCGCCGCCGGCCATGTCGACCACGCCTGCCGACTGCTGATCGAGGAGATCGCGGAAGGTGCCTTGATGGTGTCGCGCGCCGGTGTGGTGGTCTATGCCAACCGCGCCTTCGCTACGCTGTTGGGCCGACCGCAGCACGAGACGATCGGCAGGCGCATCGAGGACTGCTTCGCGCCCGAGGCGCACCCTCGGCTCGCCAGGGTGCTGGGCGCGCGGGGCGGCCTGCGACGCCGCATGCAGCTCGACCTGCTCACCGCCGGCGGGCGTCGCGTGGCCACCCGGTTGTCGACGGGGCAGCTGCAACTTCCTGGTGCGCCGGAGCTCACCTTCTTGGTCGTGAAGGACCTGACACCGCAACGGCGCCATGACGCGGCGCTGGCGAAGCGCGAGAGCGCCTTGCAGGACATGCGGGAGCGACAGCAACGCACCGAAAACCATCTGCAAGAAGTGCTGGCGGCGATCCCTGCGCATGTGGCGCTGCTCGACACCCGGGGCGTCATCGTGTCGGTCAACGAGGCGTGGAAGCAGTTCGCAAAGAGCAACGGCTACCAGGGCGGCGACTTCGGCATCGGCCAGAACTATGCCGACCTGTGCGGCGGGGTGTCTGAAGGCCAGGACGCCCATGACGCCGCCAGCGCCGCCGAGCACATCCGCTCGGTGCTCAGCGGCCAATCGGCGGAGGCGGCGCTGGAATACCCCTGCCACTCGCCGACCGAGGATCGCTGGTTCCGCATGACCGTGGCGGCGTTGAAGTCGGGTCCCGACGGCGGCACGGTCGACGGCGCGATCGTCATGCACATCAACATCAGCGAACGCAAGCAGGCCGAGAGCGCGGAGCGGACGGCGCTGGCGGAGAAGCTGCTGATCGCCCGGGCCGTGGAGCAGAGCGCCGAAGGCCTGATGGTGACCGACAGCCGGCGTCGCATCGTCAAGGTCAACCACGCCTTCGAAGCCATCACCGGCTATGCCGACAGCGACGTGCTCGGCAGGACGCCACGCCTGCTCAGCTCAGGCCGGCAAGACCGGACCTTCTACGAAGCGATGTGGGCGGCGGTCGAGACCAGCGGCCACTGGCGCGGTGAGATTTGGAGTCGCCGCAAGGACGGCACCGTCTACCCGCTGTCGATGTCGGTCAGCCGCCTCGACGACGCCGACGGCCAGCCGATGAACTACGTGGCCTCGTTCAGCGACATCAGCGAGCGCAAGGCCGCAGAGGAACGCGTGCGCCGCATGGCCCACTTCGACGCACTGACCGGCCTGCCCAACCGGGCGCTGCTCGTCGAGCGCGCAGCGCACGAGCTGCGCATCGCCCACCGGTCCGACGGTCAGCTGGCGCTGATGTTCATCGACCTGGACCACTTCAAGCATATCAACGACTCGCTGGGCCATGCCGTGGGCGACGGCCTGCTGGTGGCACTGGCCGAGCGCTTCCAGCAGGCGCTGCGCGAGCAGGACACCTTGGCGCGCAGCGGCGGCGACGAGTTCGTGCTGCTGCTGCCGGGCACCGACGCGCCGGGCGCGGCGCACGTGGCGCAGAAGCTGCTCGCGCTGGCCTCGCTGCCCTACCGTGTCGACCGCCACGAGCTGAGCATCACGCCTTCGATCGGCATCGCGCTGTACCCGGTCGACGGCGAGGACTTCGGCGCCCTGGCCCGCGCCGCCGATGCAGCGATGTACCGCGCCAAGCAGGGCGGCCGCAACCGCTTCCGCTTCCACACGGCCGACATCCATGCGCAATCGGCGCGCATGCTGCAACTGGAGAATGCCTTGCGGCAGGCGCTCGCACACAGCGAGTTCAGCCTGCGCTACCAGCCACAGTTCGATGGCACCGGCCAGCAGATCGTCGGCGCCGAGGCGCTGCTGCGCTGGCACAACCGCGAGCTCGGCACCGTGTCGCCGGCCGAGTTCATCGCCATCGCCGAGAGCAGCGGCCTCATCACGTCCATCGGCGAGTGGGTGCTACGCACCGCATCACAGCAGATGCGCGCCTGGCTGGATGACGGCCTGGCGCCGCTGACGCTGGCCGTGAACCTGTCGGCCGTGCAGTTCAGGCAGCCCAACCTCACCGAGACCGTCACGCGTATCGTCGGCGAGGCCGGCATCGCGCCGGAGCTGCTGGAACTCGAACTCACCGAAAGCGTCGCGTCCGACGACCCTGCCGCCGCCGTGACCGTCATGAACGAGCTGCATGCGCATGGCGTGCGGATGTCCATCGACGACTTCGGCACCGGCTATTCATCGCTCAGCTACCTGAAGCGGTTCAAGGTGGACCGGCTCAAGATCGACCGCTCGTTCGTGGGCAGCCTGCCCGACAGCGGCGAGGACCAGGCCATCGTGAAGGCCATCATCAGCCTCGCTCGCAGCCTGGGCATGAAGACCATCGCCGAAGGCGTAGAGACGCAGGCCCAGGCGCGCTTCCTGCGCGAGCAGGGCTGCGACGAGATGCAGGGTTACTGGTTCAGCCGTCCGCTGACGGCGGGGCAGTTCGCCCGCTTCGCGAAGGCGCACCACCCGCCTGCGGCAGGGCGCCCCGGCTAGGCCGGCACGCGCACGGCCACGCGGGCGCGCTCGATGGCGGCCAGCAGCGCCTCCTCCGAGAACGGCTTGCCGAGCAGCTGCGTGACGCCCGCGGCGGCGGCCTTGTCCTGCTTATCGTCGGACGACGTGATCATCAGCACCGGCAGCGTGGCCGTGGCGGCGCCCGCACGCACCTGACGCGTCAACTCGAAGCCGTCGATGCCGGGCATCTCGACGTCGGTGATCAGCACGTGCGGCCGTTCGGCGGCCAGGTGCTCCAGCGCCTGCTCGCCGCTTTCGGCCAGCTCCACGCGGTAGCCCTTGCCGGCCAGCAGGCGGCTGAGCTTGACGCGCACGATCTTGGAATCGTCGGCCACCAAGATGAGCGTTTCGTCGACGCGCAGCTCCCGCGTGGCAACAGCCGCGGCAGCGGCCTCGGCCGCCTCGCGAGCGCGAGCTTCAGCAGCAGCTTCCTCGGCAGCACGGCGGGCAGCTTCGGCAGCCTCTCGTTCGGCCTGCTCGCGGGCTAGGCGTTCCGCCTCCTCGCGGACGCGGGCTTCGGCAGCGGCACGTTCGGCAGCTTCCTCGGCAGCCCGGCGGGCGGCCTCGGCGGCTTCGTGTTCGGCCTGTTCACGGGCCAGGCGTTCCGCCTCCTCGCGGGCGCGAGCTTCAGCAGCGGCGCGTTCGGCGGCTTCCTCGGCGGCCCGGCGGGCGGCCTCGGCGGCTTCTCGTTCGGCCTGTTCACGGGCCAGGCGTTCCGCCTCCTCGCGGGCACGCGCTTCGGCAGCGGCACGTTCGGCCTCGGCCTCCTCGGCGCGGCGGGCCGCAGCGGCGGCTTCGGCCGCTTCAGCAGCCTCGCGCTCAGCCTGCTCACGCGCCAGGCGCGCCACCTCGGCCGCATGGGCCTCCGGCTCGCCGCGCGCCAGGCGGGCGGCCTCGGCCTCGGCCACGCGGCGGGCAATGTCGTCGGCCTCGCGTTCGGTCTGCACGTCGGCCAGGCGGGCGTCCTCGGCCATGCGGCGCGCTTGGGTGGCGGCGTCAAGGTGCAGGTCGTCGGGCGCGCCGGCATGGTCACGCTCGGCGGCCAGGCGCTGGGCGCGGGCGATGTGCTCGGCCTCTTCCAGCGCCAGCCGCTGCGCCTCACGATGGTCGGCGGCGTCCCGGGCACGCTGCTGGCGCCGCCGGCCCAGCCACAGCAACAACACGACGCCCGCCGCGACTGCGACGGCCAGGATCCAGATCAACAACTCATTCATGTCGAGAGAAAAGCTAGGGGCGCACCGGCCGCATCTTCAGACACCAACGTGGCAGCTTAGCGAACCCCGGCCGGGCTGGCGCGCGCCGTGGCGGCTTAACGGCAGTTTTGCTCGCTTCCGGCAAGCCATCAGACGCCCGGCGGCGCCTTCTCCAGCTTGAGGTCGCGCAGGAAGGACTCGGCGTCCTGGTAGGTGCGTGTGCCCATGTTGGCGTGCGTGCCATTGGGCGACCAGCTGCCGACCACGCCAACCACGTCCTCCATGCCCGGCAGCACCATCGTCTTCTCGTAGGTGTAGAAGTCGTAACCCGTCTCGCTCTTCGGGTTCGCATGGACGAAAGCGAAATAGCACAGCGGCATCGTCTTGGGCGCGGGGTACTCGACGAGCACGCCATCCAGTTCGGGGCGCGGCGTCACCTTGAGACCGGCGCTGAACTCCGGCGAGACCACCTCGCGCGCCGCATCGAGCAGGCGGTTGAGCTTGCCGGAGCTCAGGTCCGCATAGAAGGAGCCGGCGGACTTGTGCACCCAGCCGGGCAGCAGGCGGTGCTCGAAGTAGTAGGTGCGCTGGTGCTCGGTGGGCGCTGCCGGTGCTGCGGCGGACGCCGGCGGTACGGGTGGCGCGGATGGCGCATCGGCGGCGGCAGGGCCGGCCAGGCCGAAGGACAGCAGCAGCGCAGCAGTGGTGAAGCGCATCGCAGGTCTCCCTGGGGTTGTTGTTGTCGGTCGGGGGCCGAGCTTAGGGCAAGACCGCCTGCGCGTTCGTCGGCAGGGCCCGCCGCGGCTCGGCCTGCAGCTCGAAGCTGATGCGGGCCCAGCGGCCCCGGCCGTCCAGCGCCGTCAACGCATGGGCGCCGGGCTGGCGCAGCGTTAGCAGTTGCGTGGCCCCGGCCACATCGCTGCTGCCGACCAGCTGGCCGTCCAGCAACCAGTTGACGCCCTGCTGCGCACCGATGGCCTGCAGACGCAGCGTGACGTCGCGCTTCCCCGGCGCGGGCCGCAGCACGGTGCCCGGCTCCAGCCCCACGATGCGCAGCGCCTGCGCGCTGGGCGCGCGCGGCGCGCAGCCGGCCGCCCAGGGCAAGCGGTCGACCGGGTCCAGCCAGGCCGCGTCGAGGAAAGGGCCCAGCAGCGTCGGCCAGCGCACGGCCTCCACGTGCACGGCTGCCGGTGCGCATTCCGGCAGCACGCGCTGGCCGCCGGCCGTCCAGGCGGCTTCGACGAGGCCGTCCGGCCGCAGCCGGTCGGGCAACGTCGGCGGCGTCGTGCCGTCCAGCGTCCAGGCGGTGCGGCGCTGCAGGCAATGCGCCGGCGGCGTGCTGGCCTCGGCCAGGCCCAGCGGCCAGCAGACGGGCACGGCGCGCACGCTGGCCGGCTGGCGGCGCGGCGCGAGCTGCTGGCGGGCCTCGACCGGGCCCAGCGCTGCGGCCAGGTCGCGCAGCAGCGGGGCCGACGTGTTGGCGCCGAAGTGGCCGGGGTTGGGCGTACCGTCGGGCCGGCCGACCCAGACGCCGAAGGTGTAGCGGTCCGTCACCCCAAGAGCCCAGGCGTCACGGAAGCCGAAGCTGGTACCGGTCTTCCACGCGACTCGCTGAGCGCTCTCGCGGAACGGGTTGCCCGGCCGGCCACCGTTCTCGAGGATCTCCCGCACGATGAAGGCCGCGCCGTCGCTCATCAGCCGCACCTCGCGCACCGGCTCGCCGGGCGTCAGCCGCGGCCTGCCGGCCAGGCCGCCGCGCGCCAACGCCGTGTAGGCACCCACGAGCTCCTCCAGCGACGTGCTACCGCCGCCGAGGATCAAGCTGAGGTTGGGCACGGCGTTCGCCGGCATGCGCAGCCGCAAGCCGGCATTGCGCAGCCGGCCGGCGAAGCGCTCGGGGCCCAGCCGCTCCAGCAGGTCCACTGCCGGCACGTTGAGCGAGCGCTGCAGCGCCTCGCTGACGCTAACCGGCCCGGAGAAGTCCGCCTGGAAGTTGCCCGGCGCATAGCCGCCAAAGTTCTGCGGCGCGTCGATCAGCAGGCTCTCGGAGTGGATCAACCCTTCGTCCAGCGCCATCGCGTACAGGAAGGGCTTGAGCGTGGAGCCGGGCGAGCGCCAGGCCCGCACCATGTCCACATGGGCGCCGCGCCGCGCGTCGTGGAAGTCGGCTGAACCGACATAACCGCGCACTTCCAGTGTGCGGTTGTCGACGACGAGCGCGGCCATCGACACCGCGTCGGGCAGTGTGTTGAGGCGGTCGGCCAGCACCTGCTCCAGCCGCGCCTGCAGCGCGGCATCCAGCGTCGTCTGGATGACGGCCTGAGCCTGGCCCTGCCTGCGCGCCTGCTGGCGCAGCCGTTCCGCCGCGAGGGGCGCCAGCCAGCGGGCGCGCAGCGGCGGCGCGAAGACGCGCTCCAGCTTGGCGTCGGCCACGTCGGCGGCGGGCCAGACGCCCAGCGTCTGCATCCGCGTGAGCACCTTGTCACGCGCGGCCTGCGCGGCAGCCACGGCACGGTCCGGTCGCAGCCGCGTGGGCGACTGTGGCAGCGCGACGAGCAGCGCAGCCTCGGCATGCGACAGGTCGGCCGCCGGCTTGCCCAGGTAGGCGCGGCTGGCCGTCTCCACGCCCTCCAGCGGGCCGCCCATGGGCGCCAGGTTCAGGTACAGCGCCAGGATCTCGCGCTTGCTCAGGTGCAGCTCCAGCTGCAGCGCACGGGCGATCTGGCGCAGCTTGGCCGGGACGCTGCGGCCGGCGGCCTTGTCGTCTACCAGGCGCGCCACCTGCATCGTCAACGTGGATCCGCCCGACACGATGCGCCCGTGCCGCGCCCACTGCCAGGCCGCACGGGCCAACGCCACAGGGTTCACGCCCGGGTGCCAGTGGAACCAGCGGTCCTCGTAATGCAGCAGCGCCTCCAGGTAGCGCGGCGACACGACCTCGGGCGTCGTGGGCTGCCGCTGCGCGCCGTCGTCGCTGGCCCAACTGCGCAGCGGCGTGCCGTCGGCGGCCAGCACGGTCAGCGTGGGGGACTCGGCGGTGGGCTGGGGCAGCGGGAAGGCCGCGTCCAGCACCAGCACGGCGGCGAGCACGGCCGCGACCGCGAGCTCGATGTGGCGCCAGCGCCCAGCTCGCACGGGCAATGCGTCAGCGCGGACCGGAGGCGGGTCGGGCGGCGCGCAGCTGCTGCAGCTCGGCCGTCAACCACGTCGCGCTGTCCACGGGCGCCTTGCCCGGGCACCGCACGAGATAGGCCTTGCCGCTCATGCTGCTGGCGGACGCGCCGCGCTCGATGAACTGCTCGGTGGTCTTTACCAGGTCCTTGCCTTCCAGGTATTCGAGCTTCTTCAGCAAATGCGCCTTGGCCTCGGCGCCGGCGTACCAGCTTCCATTGCGGTTGAACTCGCAGCCGGAGGCCTGCAAACGGCCCAGCAACGCATCGACTTCGCTGCGGGCAGCGGGCGGCAGCGGCGTGGCGGCGGCCAGGCTGGCCAGCGGAAACAGGAGGAGGGTCAGGAGAGCACGCATGCCGCGATGCTAGAGCCCCGGCGTCAAGCGCGCTTTGCGCAAAAGCCGGCGCAAAAAGCGCGCAAGCAGACATGGCACGCCGCCGCCCCGCGCCGTATCCTCCCGCGCGCTCACCTCCATCCAGGCCCGCCCATGCCCCGCTACAACCTCCGCATCAACCAGCAACGGCACGCCGTCGAGGCGGCCGCCGACACGCCCCTGTTGTGGGTGCTGCGTGACCAGCTGAACCTCGTCGGCACCAAGTACGGCTGCGGCGTGGGCCAGTGCGGCGCCTGCACCGTGCATGTGAACGGCACGCCGCAGCGCAGCTGCCTCCTGCCCGTGTCGGGCGCGGCAGGGCTGGACATCACCACCATCGAGGGGCTCGACGCGAAGGGCAACCACCCGCTGCAGCGCGCCTGGCAGGAGCTGGACGTGCCGCAATGCGGCTACTGCCAGGCCGGCCAGATCATGACCGCGGCGGCGCTGCTGAAGCAGACGCCCAAGCCCACCGACGCCGACATCGACGCCGCGCTGAACGGCCACCTGTGCCGCTGCGCCACCTATGTGCGCATCCGCGCCGGCGTGCACCGCGCCGCCGAGATCGCCGCGCAGGATCGCCAGGGAGGGAAGAAGGCATGAGCGCCGCCCTCACCTCCCGCCGCGGGTTGCTCAAGGGTAGCGGCGGCCTGCTGCTGGGCCTTTGGTTACCGGGCACCGCCACGTCTGCCGGCGAGGACGTGGGCCAGCCCGCGAGCCTGGCCACCACCGCCGAGTTCAAGCCCAACGCGTTCATCCGCATCGCCACGACGGGCACGGTGACGTTGATCTCCAAGCAGCCCGAGATCGGCCAGGGCATCAAGACCTCACTGCCCATGGTGCTGGCCGAGGAGCTGGACGTGCGCTGGCAGGACGTGCGCATCGAGCAGGGCGACCTGGACCCGGCCTACGGCAACCAGAGCGCCGGCGGGTCGACCTCCACGCCCAACAACTACACCGACTTCCAGCGCCTGGGCGCCACGGCCCGCCTGCTGCTGCTGCGCGCCGCCGCGGCCCAATGGCGCGTGCCCGAAGCCGACCTGACGACCGACAGCGGCCAGGTGGTGCATGCGGCCAGCAAACGCCGCATCGGCTACGGCGCACTCGTGCCCGCCGCGGCACGGCTGCCCATGCCCAAGGCCGACGAGGTCAAGCTGAAGGACCCGCGCCACTACCGGCTGCTGGGCACGCGCGTGGGCGGCGTGGACAACGCGGCCGTCGTCACCGGCAAGCCGCTGTTCGGCATCGACGTGCGCCAGCCCGGTCAGCTGACGGCCGTATTCGTGAAGTCGCCCGTGTTCGGCGGCAAGGTCAAGAGCGCCAATCTGGACGCCATCAAGGCCCTGCCCGGCGTGCGCGACGCCTTCGTCATCGACGGCACGACCGACCTGCGCGGCCTGCTGCCCGGCGTGGCCATCGTGGCCGACCACACGTGGGCGGCGCTGAGCGCCCGCAGGCAGCTGCGCGTGGACTGGGACGAAGGCCCGTATGCGAGGCACAGCTGGCGCCAGTTTGTGCAGCAGGCCGACGCGTTAAGCGCCCGGCCCGGCGCGACCGCGCTGCGTCGCGATGGCGACGTGACCGCGGCTCTGCAGGGCGCCGCCAAGACGGTAACGGCGCGCTACGAGTACCCGTTCATCTCCCACGCCAGCATCGAGCCGCAGAACTGCACGGCGTGGTGGCGCGATGGCGTCATGGAACTCTGGGCGCCGACGCAGAACCCGGGCGCCGGCCAGAATCTCGTCGCCAGCACGCTCGGGCTGGCCAAGGAGCAGATCAAGCTGCACATCACACGCAGCGGCGGCGGCTTCGGTCGGCGGCTCAGTTCGGACTACATCGTCGAGGCCGCCGCCATCGCGCAGCGCGTGAAGGCGCCGGTGCAGCTGGTGTGGACGCGCGAGGACGACGTGCAGCACGACCACTTCCGCGCCGGTGGCTTCCACTTCCTTCGCGGTGGCGTGGATGCCAACGGCCGGCTGGTGGCCTGGCACGACCACTTTGTCACCTTCGCCAACCGCGTGGAGCGCGATGGCCGCAGCCAGCTCGTGCCGGGCAGTGGCGCGGCGCTGAGCGGCGACGAGTTCCCCGGCCGCTGGGTGCCGAACTGCCTGCTGGAGCAGACGCCCCTCGAATGCGGCATCCCGATGGGTCCGTGGCGCGCGCCGGGCAGCAACGTGTTCTGCTGGGTCGTCCACAGCTTCATCGACGAGCTGGCCCACGCGGCGGGCCGTGATCCGCTGCAGTTCCGCCTGGACCTGCTGGGCTCCGACGAGCAGAAAACCCCGACCGACGGCCGCGGCCTGCCCTACCACGTGGGCCGCATGCGCCGCGTGCTGCAGGAGGCCGCGCAGCGTGCCGGCTGGGGTGGCAAACCGCTGCCCAAGGGCCGCGGCCGCGGCATCGCCTTCCAGTTCAGCCACCGCGGCTATGTGGCCCAGGTGGCCGAGGTGACCGTCTCTCGCGACGGGGAACTGAAGGTGGACCGCGTGACGGTGGTCAGCGACATCGGCGGCCAGATCGTCAACCTGAGCGGCGCCGAGAACCAGGTGCAGGGCTCGGTCATCGACGCATTGGGCACGCTGCTGCACGCGAAGCTCGACATCGAGGACGGCCGCATCGTGCAGAGCAACTTCGGCGACTACCCGCTGATCCGGCTGGCCGAGTCACCGACGAAGATCGACGTGCACTTCCTGAAAACCGAGTTCCCGGTCACGGGGCTGGGTGAGCCCGCCTTCCCGCCGCTGGCGCCGGCGGTGTGCAACGCGATCTTCGCGGCGACGGGGCACCGGGTGAGGACGTTGCCGTTGTCGGCAACCGATCTGCGCTGGAGCTGACGCAGCCTGCCGGGCCGGCGCTAGGTCAGGCGGCACAAACCACCGTCGCCGCCTTGGCTCAGTGGAGCCTCAATAGTCAGACCTGCAAAATCCATTTCCACGCAACTCGCTGACGGGACGGCCCCGGCGAGCAGCGCGCGGTCATGACGCGTGGAGGAGCGGCTGACGCGATAGGTCGTCATTGGCACCCAAGACGCTGCTGAGCCCCGCCATCGCCGCTGCCAGAGAGGTCGTCCATACGGCGATCAAGGCCAAGTAAACGTGCTGCAGGCCGCCGGCCTGGACGTCACCGCGTCGTATCGATCGGCAGCGGCACTGAACCTCTGGCGACACTGCGGGGTCAGACATGGAGGCTGCCTGAACTCATGGACCGAGCTGAGCCAGCTATCAGTCTTCGGAGAGACCTTTCAGCATCCCCCTGAGGATCATCAAGCCATACGCCGCTGCGTCAGGCGGCGCTGGCTTGCCTTGCGGCGAGACTTCTTCAGTCTCGGATTGAAGGACTTGTGGGCAGCCCCCACGGCAAACAGTCTGCTCTACAGCGTCGGGACGGTGCCGCCATCGATGCGGTACTCGAAGCCCGCAGAGGATGCCGAGCGGGGCGATGCCAGGAACACGATCAGATCGGCTACTTCCTGCGGTGTGGCTGCCCTGCCCACCGGGATGCCACCAAGGGCGTCCATGATGATCTTCTTGCCACCCTCGCTGTCGGTGCCCGCATCGGCGCCAATACGCTTGGCGAATACCTCGGACGCCTCGGTCATTATCCAACCCGGCGCGACGCTCAGCACGCGAACCCCCTTAGGCGTGATTTCACGTGACAAGGCCTTGCTGTAGGTCGTCAACGCTCCCTTGGCAGCGGCATATGCCGTGGTCGCGTCGGGCAGCGGCAGAACACGCTGAATCGAGCTGACATGAACCACCACACCCGAGCCTTGCGCGAGCATCGACGGCACAAGTTCGCGGTCCAGGCGCACGGCCGGCAGGAGGTTCAGACTCAGCTCGGCGAGCCAGTCATCATCGGTGAGCGCGGTGAAGCCGCCGGTGGGCGCATGCGAGCCGCCAAGCACGTTGATCAGCAGGTCGACGCCGCCCCACTCTTTGAGAACGGAATCGGACAGGGTCTTCACGCCGTCAGCCGTCGTCAAGTCGGCGAGGACGTACGACACGCCTCCGACCGGGGCTTCCGGTGCCTTGCGGGCGGATGTCGCCACGCGGGCGCCTGCATCCACCAGAGCACGTACAACGGCGGCGCCAAGGCCCAGAGTTCCCCCGGTCACCACGGCTCGAAGGCCAGTCAATTGAAGGTCGAAACTCATACCGTGACCTCCATGTTCGCAATCAGTCCGCGCTCGAGGCGAAAGAAGAACTTCATGTCGAGCGGGCTGCCCTTGAAGTTGCCGACCACGTGCGCCTTCACGGCGTGAACGCCTTCGATCAGCGCCACGGAGAAGGGTTCCGCCGTGCAGGTGTACTTGGCGTCGGCCGCCTGCTTCCACGCCCGGATCGCGTCGCGACCGGTGAAGACGTGATCGTTGTCTTTGACTACGGCCTTCGGGGTGAAGCATTGCGCGACCTGGTCAGGACCTTGCGTGTCCGCCACGAAATACGCGGCGATCGGGTCAGGGAGGGTTAAAGAGGACATGGGTTGCTCCTGGGTTGGGACGGAACGAAGGATGCGGCCGCGTGTCCATTAATAGAATCTCCTAGATTCCGAATGAACTCTGTAGAGACAAGTACACAATGCGGGGCTCTGACTTCGCCGAGCTAAAGGCATTCGTCGCCGTCGTCGAGAGGCGAAGCTTTGCCCGCGCGGCTGAGCATCTGGGCTTGTCACCGTCCGCCCTGAGCCAGACCATCCGCCAACTGGAAAGCCGCATCGGCGCGCGCCTGCTGAATCGCACGACAAGAAGCGTCTCGGCGTCCGCGATCGGTGAGCAGCTCTATTCGCGTGTGGCGCCGCTGTTCCGCGAAATGGCCAACGCGGTGGCCGAGGCAAGTGATTCCACCGGACAGATAAAGGGAACTTTGCGGATCAACACGCTGGGCATCGCCGCAAGAGAGCTGATTGCGCCAAGGCTGCAGCGCTTCCATCGGGCGCACCCTGACGTAGTGTTGGACATCGTGGTGGACGACGCGCTGGCGGACATCGTGGCAGGCCGCTTCGACGCCGGGATTCGGGTCGGCGGCCAGCTCAAGAAGGACATGATTGCCGTCCGTCTGTCACCAGACATGAAGATGATGGCCGTTGCCTCCCCGGAATACTTGGCCCGCCATGGCACGCCCAAGATCCCCACCGATTTGCACGACCACGCGTGCATCAACTGGCGGCTCCAGACGGATGGGAGGTTCTATCGATGGGAGTTCGAGAAGCGCGGCAAGCGGCAGGAGATTGCCGTCGAGGGGCCTGTCGTCACCAACCATGCCGACATTGGCGTGGCCGCAGCGGTCAACGGTCTAGGTATCGCCTACCACTTCGAGGTGGATCAGGTCAGCGAGCTGGTCAAGCAGGGACGCCTGGTACAGGTTCTGCCTGACTGGACGATCTCTCGACCGGGCTTGTTTCTCTACTATTCCAATCGTCAGCATCGCCCTGCACTGCTGGGCTCTTTTATCGACTGCATGTTGGATCGCTAGCCGGTCGGTCAGTGGCAACCCTTTCCGCCATGCGGCCGACTTGGCTGGCCAGTAAGTCTTGGCTACTCATTGCGTCGCGTACGCAACGGGCAGCTCGCCGTGCAGGAGTTACCCAGGTACGGCATTGTCGTGACGACCATGACCTTCACCCATGTGCTTCTGATGGTCGGCAGAGCCGCACGCAGCCGCCTGGACTCACCGCCTGGCGCTGAGGTTGCGCAAAGCAGTCGCCGGTGGACTTCCGCATCCAGCCTCAGCCCGACATCAAGTCAGCGAGTGGCGGCTCTGCAGCGGGCGCGGACCTTCGACCTCAAGACCAATCGAGGTTCGAAATCGTCAGTCCATGAAGCGCGAGTAGCGCGCTAGCGCAATGACGTTCCCAATGAACGTGATGCTAAAACGACCACTGCCATAGCGCCTCAGCCACACCCCCAGCGTCGAACAGCATGAGCCCGCGGCGTACATCCTTGTATGTTTGCAGCAGGTCATCTCCAATGTCGCCGATGACAGGTTCATCGTCCAGCTCGGGAGCCGGATCAAACACTTCGCGGTAGTACCGGCCATTGAAGACCGACAGATTGGTCTGCGCACGTACCAGGAAATCTGCAGGCAGGTCGGGCAGGCCATCCTCGATGTTGGAATCGACCGATGGGAGCACGACGCCCAGCCCGTATAGGCGAGCCAGCCAAGACGCGGCATGCACTTCGGTGCGCTCAGACATCTCGTCTTCGCACCAGAGGCAGAAGCCTCGCGCGGCGGTGGCGAAGTCCAATACTGTCTGAGATTCGTTCGGCGTCATGCGCTGCACGGAATCCAGCGTGTCACATGATCACGCTGCCTGCGAGGGCTGCGCGTCCGCTCCAGCCTGACTCTGAAGTCCGCCGGGGATCGGCCGCTCATACCTTGGCGAGGAAGGCCGCCGCATCACCCGCTTCACACTTCCAGTCTGCGAAGACGCCAACCAGATTGCATTCCACGCAGTGGCAAGCGATGTAGTACCAGCGCACGTCATGTGTGCCCTCGTAGACGGAGACGCCGGACATAAGCTCGAACACCTCGTTCTCGCACACGCACTCGTGCGTCTCGGGCACGGCTTCTTCAACGTAGTCCGCGCTGTCGCCCATGAGGTGTGCCAGCCCGCAGTCGGTGCAGGTTCGGATTGCCACGCCAGCTTCTTCATCGGTCTGCAGTGCGAAAGTCCGGCACCCGCAATCGCATTTGGACGCGGCAAACCGGACGGCTTCATGACGATTCGCAACGCTGTAGCTGCGCAGCTCGGCTTGGGTGTCGCCGGACGTCGTCCCGTACCAGAACTCGCCCTTCTTCGTCAGTGCCATTGATGCTGCCCCGTTCTTCAAGGTGGGCTTCCCAGTCGCCCAGACGCCAAGCTTGCCCCGATCACTCGGATTCTGCCTGGAGACCCGGAGATTCGTCGTCAAGAGCCCGGGTCGCGGTGGTCGCAGACGATGGCTGCAGGCGTCCTTAAATGCCGAGCCTTGGAATTTGCAACCATCCGGCTGCCTCCGATTCGAACGGCTCACATCTGCCTGGGGGCCGAGATTGAAGACCGGGCGGTATGCAGCGGGTACGGCCGGTGGTACCCGGCGGAGGTACTCACGCTGACTGCCACCAGGCGGTCGCTCGCTCCAGCGGCGTGGCCCCCCCGCCTGCTGCCCTTCGGATCTCCGGGCAATCGCCAGCAGCACGCGTCGTCGCGACGCGAGTCGAGGCCGTACGGCAACCGATCGTGGACTCGCGGCCCTGGGGCAGGGGCAGCGGCAGGACAGGCGAGGATCGGGACAAACCTGCCCGTCCCTGTCCTCACCGCGGCGACCAGCTCCAGCAACGCTTGTGGATCTACTAATCAATTAGTACTATTCTCCTAGTACTTTTCGAGCCACATGACGATGCCCACCGTCCCCCACCCCACCGAAGGCGAGCTCGCGATCCTGCACGTGCTGTGGGACCGAGCCTGCCCCTGCACGGTGCGCGAGGTACACGACGCACTGTTACGCCACAAGGACACGGCCTACACCACGGTGCTGAAGATGTTGACCATCATGGCCGACAAGGGCCTGGTGCAACGCGACGAAAGCGGGCGCAGCCATCGCTACGCCGCCGTGTACGCCCAGCCGGCGGTTCAGTCGGTGATGGTGAAGGACCTGCTCCGGCGTGCCTTCGCCGGCTCGGCGCTGCAACTGGTGCAGCGCGCACTGGACGTCGACAAACCCAGCCGCGACGAGCTCGAGGCCATTGAGCGCCTGATCGCCGAGGCCAAGGCAGCACGCCGCCGGCGTGGCTGACCCTGGAAGCCTGCGATGAGCCTGTTCGAAACAGCGCTGGTGCAGTCCCTGCTGGACGCCTTGTGGCAAGACGCCGCACTCGCCGCGATTGCCGCCGCTACGCTCGCGGCAATGAGCCGGCGCACGCCCGCTGCACGGCATGCAGTGGGCCTGGCCTTCCTGCTCGCGATGCTCTTGCTGCCTGCAGCCCAACTGGCGCAGCAGTTGGGCAATGGGCTCATTGCGGAGCCCCGCGCCCCGACCCGGACGCTTGCTTCGGCGGTGGTGCATTGGCCGGGCATTGCATGGTTGGGCACGGCCAGCGACACCGGCATGACGGCACCGGCCTGGTTGGCCCGGGCATGGGTTCTGGGCGTACTGCTGATGCTGGGCCGCCTGGGCGGCGCTTGGTGGTGGGTGCAGGCGCTGGAGCGGCGCACGCCAGCGCAGAGCCTGCCGCCGCACTGGCGGCGGCGGGTCGATGCCTTGCTCTGCGCGATGGGTATCCGGCGGCCTGTGGTCGTGCGCGTGTTGGTCGACGTAGCGCAGCCGTTCACCGCGCGGGCCTGGCGCCCGGTGGTCTGGCTGCCGATCGCGCTGCTGACACGTCTGCCGGCGCCCATCGTCGAGGCCCTCATCGCCCACGAGCTTGCACATATCCAGCGGCTGGACTGGGTATGGAACGGCCTGCAATGCTTGGTCGAGTCGCTGCTCTTCTTCCACCCCGCGGTGTGGTGGCTGAGCCGTCGGGTGCGCGCCGAGCGCGAACACGCCTGCGACGACATCGCAGCCCAGATCTGCGGCGATCGGTTGGTCGTAGCCGAAGCACTGACGCAACTGGAGCGACTGCGCGACCCCCTACCCTTGCTGGCGCAGGCGGCCGCCGGCGGGGTGCTTCGGCAGCGTGTCCACCACCTCCTGGCGCTGCCCAGGCCAGCGGCGCCCGGCAAGGGCCTGGCCGGCGGCGTTGCGACCCTGCTGCTGGCGCTGGCCGGGGCCGCCAGCCTGTGGGCGGGGCAAGTGGCAGTAGCCCTTCCCGATCAGCCAGCCGCCGCCGTTGCGCCCGATGAGCCGGACTTCCCAACCGACCCATGGTGGACACGCGTCGGCGAGTCGATACGCTTGCGCAGTCGCGTGGATGGCCATCTGCACGACTACCACACCTGGGTGGACTGGCGCGGCGAACGCCACGAGACCTACCGCATCGATGGCGTGCCGAAGGCGGTGGACGACGGCGTGAGGCTGTGGGTGGCGCAGCGCCATTTGCGGCCCACGCCACCTGTGCCACCTGTGCCACCTGCGCCACTTGCGCCACCGCCCCCGCCGGAACTGCCTGAAGTCGCATTGCCGCCGTTGCCACCGCTGGCCAACATGGCGACGCCGCCCCCATCGCCTCGGCGCTGAGCCGGCGCGACCCAACGGGCGCATGCGTCATTCGGCGATGCGCCCATTTCTTCACTCCAAATTACTAATCTATTAGTAGATCTAGGAGCTCGTTGATGATCTTGTCGAAACCTGGCCTACGCGCCGCCTCCCACCGGCCGCTTCCAGTCCTACGCCGCGCCATGCGTGGCGTAGTCATCGCCGCCGTTCTGCTATGCGGCTTAGAGGGCAGCGCCCTTGCCGCTTCAGCCGAACCGCAGCCCGATGCGCCGCTGAACGCCGCCGAGCGCCGCACGATCGTCGACACGCTGGTGCGACAGCTGCGCAGCCGCTATGTCTATCCCGAACGCATCGAGCCGCTGTTGGTGCGGCTGAGCAAGCGCTCTGACCAGGGGGCTTACGACGGAGCGACCACGGTTGGCGCGATGGGCCAGGCGCTCGACCACGACTTGCGCGAGCACGACGAAGACCGGCACTTCCGCGTAGCCTTCGAGCCCGACGTGCAGCCAGCACCGGCCGCCGAGCCCCCCAAGCCGACCCGCGAGGAAATCGAGCGCGGCCGGACCCAGGCCGCACGCATGGGCTTTGGCATCACCCGCATCCAGCGGCTGCCCGGGAACATCGGCTACCTCGACCTGCGCGGTTTCGGACCGACCGAGTTCGTCGCCCCAGGCTACGACGCCGCGATGCGGCTACTGGGCGGTACTGACGCCTTGGTGCTGGACCTGCGCAACAACGGCGGCGGCGAGCCCACCAGTGTCAGCTACCTGCTCAGCCACTTCTTTGCTGAAGGCGACGAGCGTCATCTCAACGACATCTATGACCGTCCGACCAACACCACGCGCGAGTACCGCACCATGCCGATCGGCGCGCCGCGTTACTTGCGGCCGATCGCGGTGCTGACCTCCAAGAGCACCGCCTCAGGCGGCGAAGAATGCGCCTATGACCTGCAGACCCAGCGGCGCGCCACGCTTTATGGCGATTCCACGCGCGGCGCCGCCAACCCGGGCGAGATGGTGGCGCTGGGTCACGGCCTTGCGGCCTTTGTGCCCACCGGCCGAGCGATCAATGCGGTGACAAAGAAGGATTGGGAAAAGGTCGGCGTCGCGCCTGACGTGAAGCTGCCCGCACTGGATGCGCTGGCGGCAGCGTATTTGGCGTTGCTCGAACAGCGGGTGCGCGAAGAGAAAGACCCCGACGAACTGGGCCAGTTGCAAGGCATCCTGGTCAAGGCTCGGGCGGGCGCCATCGACCTGCCCGTCTACACCCCCAGGCGCTAGCGGCCTGCGACCGGCTGCACACGCCGCTAGGACCGACCGCAACGCTGGCGCCCGGCCCCAATGTCAGCCGCTGGTCGGCCGCTCGGCGTCGTCTGTCTTCATCGCGAGCTTGGACGTCCGGGTGGTCTTCTCACGCGTCGAAGGCAAATGCACCAGGCTTCGTCGCGCCGGAGGGCTCGATCCGCAAACTCAGCGGAAATCAGCAAGACGATTCGAGACACGGCGGTGGTCCTGGTCGGCGGACGCCTGTTTCGTCGTCAAGTCCCGTCAATCGCCTTACTCGTGGCCTCGGGCAATCGCAGCTGGAAAGACCATCACCAACCAGTCGATGAACGCCCGCAGCCGATGCGTCAGATGCCGCGACTGCGGGTACACGACATGGAATGGATACGGAGCGGGTCGCCAGGGCGCCAGGATCTCTTGCAAATTGCCAGCGCGCAGGTCCGCTTCGGCCGCATAGGCAAAGGTTTGCACGATGCCCAGGCCTGCAAGGCAGGCGGCCAGGTGCGCGTTGCTCTCGTTCACGCCCACGCGGTACTCGATCTTCAGTTCCGTGCGCTCACCCTCGCGCTCGAAGCGAAACGGCACGGCGCGCCCGTTCTGGCTCGACACATAACTCACGAGCCTGTGGCCATTGCGCAGTTCCTCGGGATGGGCGGGCGTGCCGTACTGCTTGAGGTAGCCCGGCGTGGCGCAGGTGATGAGCGTTGCTTCGCCGAGGCGCCGCGCCACCAGCGACGAGCTGTTGAGCGGACCACCGCGGATCACGCAGTCGACGTTGTCGCCGATGAGGTCCACGGACCGGTCTGAAACGCCGAGATCCATGCGGATGTCGGGATAAAGGGCCATGAAGCCCGGCAGCAGGGGGATGAGCACATCGCGGGCCGTCGAGCCGCCCACGTCCACGCGCAGGTGCCCGCGCGGCTTGCCGCGGGCGCCCCTGAACGACGCGTCGATGTCCTCCAGGTCGCGCAGCACGCGGGTGCACTTGGCGTAGTAGTCCTGCCCCTCCGGCGTGACGGTGACCTTGCGCGTCGTGCGTTGCAGCAGCCGCACGCCCAGGTGCGACTCCAGTTCCTGCACGTGCTTGCTTACCGTTGCCACCGGCATGTCGAGCGAATCGGCCGCGCGGGTGAAGCCGCCGGCCTCGACCACACGGGCAAAGGAGCGCATTGCGAGCAGCTGATCCATCTCGAAACTCCGAAGGTCCGATCTGCAGGCCTCCATTTTCCATGGATGTGGATAGTCATTCCATTGAATTGCATTTTTCAACGAATCGAGTCTGCCTAGAGTTGCACCCATGCCGACTCGAAAGACGGCCTCTCGACAGTCCCTCGAACCCCGCAACCCAAGAAATGGAGCCTCTTATGAACAAGTCCCTCGAAGGCAAGGTCGCCCTCGTGACCGGTGGTAGCACCGGCATTGGCCTGGGTGCCGCCAAGGAACTCGCCGCCCAGGGCGCGCGCGTCTTCATCACCGGCCGCCGCCAGGCGGAGCTCGACGCTGCAGCCGCAGATATTGGCCCTAACGCCACCGCGCTGCGCGCCGACGCCTCGGTGATGTCCGACCTGGACGCCGTCTACGCCCAGATCTCGCGCTCGGCCGGCAAGCTCGACATCCTCTTCGCCAATGCCGGCGGCGGCGACATGCTGCCACTGGGCGCCATCACCGAGGAGCATTTCGACCGCATCTTCGGCACCAACGTTCGCGGCGTGCTGTTCACCGTGCAGAAGGCGCTGCCGCTGCTGACAGACGGCGCTTCGGTGATCCTGACTTCTTCCACCACCTCGATCCAAGGCACCGCCAACTTCAGCGTCTACAGCGCCAGCAAGGCTGCGGTGCGCAACTTCGCCCGTTCCTGGGCGTTGGACCTGAAGGCCCGCGGCATCCGCGTGAACGCCATCAGCCCCGGCCCGATCCGCACACCAGGACTCGGCGGCCTGGTGCCTGACGAGGCGCGCCAGGGCCTTTTCGACTTCCTGGCTTCCCAGGTGCCGCTGGGTCGTCTCGGCGAAGCCAGCGAAATCGGCAAGGCCGTGGCATTCCTGGCCTCGGATGCCTCCAGCTTCGTCAACGGCATCGAGCTGTTTGTCGACGGCGGCATGGCGCAGGTTTGAGCACGCAGCCCTCTGGAACTCGCTAAGGAATTGACATGAGTGATGCAAGCATGAGCGCCAAACAACTGTTGCTGGCCTACCTGACCCAGATTCAGAACCCTGCGAAAGCCGCCGAGGTCTTTGCGGAGGATGGCATCCTGGAACTGCCGACCATCGGTGTTCGGGTGCAAGGCCCGGCAGGCGTCGAAGCGCTCGTCGGGGGCCTGCTCCAGAAGGTGCCTGAGTTCAAGTTTGGCGAGCCGACGGTCTTCATCGAGACGCCTGACCGGGTCTTTGCGGAGTACTCGGTCCAGGCGGTCGTGGCTGACACGGGCAAGACCTACACCCAGACCTATGCGGGGGTGCTGATCGCGGAGAACGGCAGGATCAAGCTGCTCCGGGAGGCCCTGGATACCGCCGCCGCTGCCCAAGCCTTCCGGAAGGACTAGACCGACAAGTTCCGCAGTTCATGGCAGTCGGGAGCCGCACGGCTCACGCCGCCGGCGGCCACCACCAGCGTGGGGCCAAACATGTCGGCGTCCTCGCGGGACTTGCCCATGCGGGCCTTGCGGGCGAATAGCGGGGCAAGTGACGCTTCAATCTGAGACCAGGGCACGCGCCGACCGAGAACCGCGAGCGGATGGCGGGGATCCACCATGCCATCCAGCCGTGCGCCGAAGAAGTCATCGGTCGCCATTGCCTGCCCTCCAGAACTCCCAGAAATCAATGGCCATTGGATTTGATTCTGGGAGTTCCGACCGTCGGCATTCACCCCGCATCACCAGGGTTCATGCGGGTTCCAGGCGTTTTGCAGGGCCGGCTCAATACCAGTCCGCCGGAGACAACTGGCCCGCATCCACCTGCATGAATTTGTACAGCGGAAGTCCCGTCCATTCGGTCAGGTTGAAAACCGTCGTGGAATCCGCGAGCTTCCGGACCTCGACGTTGGCGATGGACAAGGGTTGCTGCGACCGGCACACGGTCGGCGCGACGGAGGGGCGGACAAAGTAAACCGCGCTCTCGCTGGTGGTCGAGGCGTTGGTGACCCGGGTCGCCGTCACCGGATGGCCCTCGCCATTGCCTTGCACCAACAGGGCCGTTTCAACATCGATGCCGATGCCACGCGCCGTCTTGCTGCCGCTGGACGAGGCCGGTAGTACCCCGCCACTGCACCCGAAGCTGCCGCCAGACAGGGTCGTCGGAGCGACGATCCGGGAAATAAAGGTCACGAGACGGCCCATGCGGTCCCGGCTGTCGAAGTGGGAGTCGAGGATGAGACTCTCCAGTGCCGGCGGTGCGATGAAGCCGCCAGTCAAACTCAAGGGTGACGGGTCGAACGTGATGTCCTTGTAGTACGGGTCCAGCATCGATTGCTCGGACGTGGCCGAGTTGTAGAGCGCCGAATAGTCGAACTGCCCGAGCACGGCCAGCCCGGCGCTGGTTCCTCCGATCGGAACGTTCTTCTGCATCAATGCCTTCAGCGTCTGCTCCAGCGCCGTCCCTTTCCAGAAACGGATGTAGTGGCTCTGGTCGCCCCCGGCGATGAAGACGACGTTCGCCTTGGCGACGATGGCATTGACGGCGGCGCTGTTAGCGGCCTTGACGCTGGGGATGACCAGCGTTTCGACAGAGGTCAGGCCGAGCGATGCGCCGCCCACCCACTGGTCGGCGATTTGATTGGAGGTCGACAGTGATTCATCGCTGTAGAAGATATAGGGGTTGTAGGCATCCGTGCCTGTGGCGCGAATCACCAAAAAACGCCCTCCGCTGGCTCGGGTGATGCCTGCACGCTGAATGAGCCAGCGAAAGGCCGGATCCACGTCCGGGCCTCCGCCCATCAGCACGAATGACGGCGCTGGGCGGGAAGTCGGCGCGGTCACGGCGGCGTTGACATCACCCACCGCGAAATAGGAATACAGCGGAACCGGTTTGGCGATCTCGAATTTCGCTTCTGCATGGACCACGCCTGTCGAGCAGGCAACAAACAAGGCCAGCGCGGCGCCGCCTAAACCTCGGCAAAACCTTGCAAGGACGGGAGATAGAGAAAACAAAGACATGAATTTTCCTGAGTATTACGGGCTGAGGCGGAGCTTCCGCGTGCAACTTAGCTGGCCTTGGAGCGTCTTGCCGCGCTCAGCATCAGCAGCAGGCCGCCCAACATCAACGCATAGGTTTCGGGCTCCGGCACCGGCGCAATACCGAAGGTCAAGATACCCGAGTTCCAGACTCCCTCCGCCTCGTCAAACGGCAGATCCTTGTAATAGTCATGAAATTCAAGGCGCAGAACTCCATCGCCGCCAACGTGGAAGGCCTGACTGTCGGGACGAAAATCGTGGAAACCCGTGTAGCGTTGGGTACCGTCAAAATCATCGCCGTCACCCGGCGTGAAGGTGACGCCGTTGCCAAGCCTGTCGCTGAACGTCAACTGCATCTCCGACAGGTAGCTGCCCGGATTGGCAGTCAAGGTCACGTCCCACTTGAGGCTGTAGATCAACGCTCCCGCGCCGACGTACAGCTCCTTGACGATATTGCTGACCGCATCGCGCTCGTCAAAGTCGGCAATATTGGAGACGTTGAAAGTCACCTCGGTGGGCGCCGGATTCTGTTGCAGTGCATGGACATCGCCGAGCTGACCCGCCCGTGCCACCCCTGCACCAAATACAACGACACCCAAGGCTGAGAACGCCAAGGCGCGCAAATACTTTCCTGCAATCATCGAACCCCCATGCTATGAAATAGATAAAGCGCGGGGTAGCAACCCAATATCTCAGCATTCCTCGGCGCGCCAACTGCGCCAATGTAGACCGGCCATATCGCCAAACCAACCCCTAAAAGGGAGTTACCCGGAATGGCGGAAAACGCATCAAGAATCCGTAATAGCTCCTTTTGGGCGATCGCCTGGCCTCTACAAAACTCCGACCTGCCTCATGCCTTTCACAAACCGCCACTGTGGCGAACGCATGCGGCCACCACCGTTCGCGCAAGGGCGAGAACGCTGCCGTTGTGCAGTGGGATTTGCGCTGGGGCTGACGTGCCAGCTACCGAGCCATGCACCCCGCGACAGGTCTACAACGCCATTGAAGGAGGCATCCGGTTGGTCGCCCGGCCACGGGCTACCGTGGCGGTGGGCCGTTGCACTGCCGCCAGCCCGGCGGCGCCAATAGATTGCTCCAGCGCTGCGAAGCACTCTGCCAGTGCCAGATCGTGTCTTCAGTGGCCAGATAGACATCGCGAGGTCCCGGCACGCCCCTTTCGGATCGCGACGGCTCTACGGCAAAGCCCGTGAGCAGGAAGGGCCGGTCTGGCGCCGATGGCAGCGCCGCGCCGCAGGGCGTGTTCAGCCATGAATCCGGTGTGCACACGCGTAAGGATCCCGGCCGGACTTCCACTTTCACGCGAGGGCCGTTGCCTCCGAAGTCATCCGCCCGGTCATTGATGGCATGTTCCTCAATATCGCCACCCTCCAAGAACCAGCCCTTGTTGGATCCAGCCGGCCTGCTCAACGCTCCGGCATAGACAAACGCCCTGTTATTGCGGACTTCCAGCAGCAGGCCCACCCACCGCATCCGCCATTCGGACCGCCCGGGTGACTTCTCAATCACCACATAGTCAGACCTGCAAAATTCATTTCCACGCGACTCGCTGACGGGACGGCCCCGGCGAGCAGCGCGCGGTCATGACGTGTGGAGCAGCGGCTGACGCGATAGGTCGGCATTGGCACCCAAGACG
>NZ_JAJTWU010000019.1 GCF_021353265.1 Pelomonas cellulosilytica | reverse complement strand
GCGACGCTGTGGCCAGCCGCGCGGTGGTGATGCAGCACAAGACTCAGCGCCCCGTCCAGTTCGAGATCACGCAGGTGACCCGCGAAGCCGTGCAAAGTTGGATCAAGCAAGCGGGACTGAGATCCGACGGTTTCCTGTTCCCAAGTCGCATGCACTCCTCGCCGCATCTAGGGACGCGACAGTACGCCCGAATCCAGGAAGGCTGGGTGGAGGAACTCGGCCTTGACCCTGCCGACTACGGGACGCATTCGATGCAAAGGACCAAGGCGACGCTGATCTATCGGCGGACCAGGAATCTGCGCGCCGTGCAGCTGCTGCTTGGGCACACCAAAGGAGAGGTGAGAAACAGGAAATACCAAGCACCGTCGAGAGATTCATCGGCTTTGTGTTCTCGCCGCGTTCGTTGCCACGAACTGTCTTTTCGGGACAGTCTGCTTCCTGACCGCCGTTCACACGGCGCAGCTGGGCACGCTTGCGCTCGGTAATGGGGGCGCTGGCCAGGGCCATGATGCCGCGCAGCTTGGCGGCGTCGTGCGCGGAAAGGTGGTTGGTGATGATGGCGGGCTTGGACATGCGGGCTCTCGTGCGAGGGTATGAATGCACGATGAGTGGCACCTGCAAGCCGTGGCGCCCACCGCTTTGCAATCGGATGGAACGGATGGAACGGATGGAATCGGATAGCGCCTACACCCGGTGGCCGGCGCTCCATCGGATGGAAGCGGCGCTGAAAACGGATGGAAAAGGGCGGCCGCGCCCGGGCGGGCTAGATGCCCACGGCGCCCATGGCATCCAGCGCCTCGAAGAGCTCCAGCCTGTAGGCGCGCAGGGGCTCGCGGGTCAGCTCGGTCAGGCCCGACGGGATGCGATCGCCGAAGAGGACCATGCAGCCGTTCTCGTCGTCGCGGCGGCTCATCCAGTACAGGCCCTGCACGCTCGGCATGTTCTCGTGGATCCAACGGGCCCAGGCGCGCGTGTGCGGGTAGCGGACGCTGTTGCCGCCAATCAGGTCGGGCACCGTGAGCCCCACCGCCTGGAGACCGAACGAGGTCAGGGGCACCAACGTCAGCGCCGGCACCTCCACGCTGGAGACCATATTGCCCTCGCTGGGGAGCATGGCATGGGTCGCGTCGAAGATCGCGCCGGTGCTGGGCGAGGGCATGTCGTGCAGCAATACCTCGGCGATCGCAGCACGGGCCTCGGTGGCCGCGTAGAGCGTCGGGATCACCGCCCCCGTGCTGTCGAAGATCGGGCTGAAGCGGGCGTCGCCCCGGCCGCCGCTGTTGAATACGGTCGAGCGGTACAGGCCCGTGGCGGGATCCATCCGGTGGCAGCGCCACACGGTGCGCGCCTGGTAGTCGCGTGTCGGCAACGGGTGCGTCGGAGGCAGGGCGGGGGTCGCCTGGGCGTAGTCCAGCGTGACCGCCACCGGCGGTGCAGTGCGTGCCGGTGGGGCACTAGCCATGGACGGCGCCCTCCACCAGTCGTTGGGCCGCCGTCACCACGGCCAGGCCGTTCGTTTCCAAGACCTCGCGTGGCCGCTTGCCATCCAGGTAGTTGGACGGCGACTCGAACCACGAGGCGATCTGGAAGGGCGAGCGGCCGGCCAGGACCTTGAGGACTTCCTTGAGCAGCGGCACCGGCTCCACCATCGCGTCGAATGCATATCGGGGGTAGATGCGCACGCCCGACTTTTCCATGGCGAAGATGCGGCCCTGATCCAGCCAGCGGGCCAGCACGGTGTGCGCGTTGCTGGGCTTCTTGGGCAGTTCGTCGAAAAGCTCAGTGGCGGTGAGCCAACTCGTGCCGTTCATGACCAGTTCGACGGCCTTGGCGCGCATGCGGGCCTGGATGGCATCGGCCTTATCGAGCCCTGCATCAGAAACATCAACTAGACGCTGCACCTCGGCGTCGCGGGTCAAGTCTTGCCCGCCGATAAGTCCGACGATGACGCTCGCCACCTTGGGGGAGAGACGGGTCTCTCTCACACGGCGTGTGCGACTGTGATAGCCGACGTGATTCAGTACGTCTTCAAGGGTTACGTAGGTGCCGACCTTAAGTGCAGGATCCCTCTCCTCATTTTGTGATGCCTTGCTCCGTTCCTCGACTTTCAGCCGGAATGGCGACGGTCGCTTCGGTTCAACTTGTCTTACTTCGGTCTTTTTGCGCTGCACCACCGTCTTTGTCACTGAGGCTGCCTTCGTGCCCCACGTCTTCGTCGCCGTAGCCATTCATGCCACCTCTTCATCGCCATACCAGGCGTTGCACGCCAAAATGTGTCGCGCCGCTATCGCGAGACTAACAAACCTCACAAGAACGGACGTCGGAATAGGTCAAAAAGCCTAGCCATTATCCGCGTTGACTAACAATATTAACATCCAGAGCGGGTTTGGCGTGTTCCAAGCTCGTCTAGCAGTCGACCGGCGTGGAAGGGGTCAGCGGTAGCCTGCTTGGCGTGCTGGGACGCCAAAGCGAGTGCCCTCCTCCGTGCGCCCGCTTATCGTTCGCAACCAGACTGATGCCCGGCGTGCGTGACGGCGAACTGAGCCCCCTCGCCGTGCTCGCTGCTCCGGCGACGCGCTCCCTCTTCGATCACGCGTGAACCGCCCCGACAGCGCGCGCTTACGGATCTGAACTGAGGGAAGACGCTCACCGCCTGCACTGGGGCGAGGAGCCCGACCCTGCGCGCCACGACTTGGCGCGTCTCACGCCCGAGGAGACGGCGGTCTATGACGACCTCCGATTCGATCGACACCAGCCTCGGTGCGTCTGCAGTCTGGAGCAGGAGCGCGTGGGGTTAGGGTGGTTGAACGAGCGGCTAGCCGCGCTGTTCGGGGTAAGCACATAGAACCCGCCGACGTCGAGGCTGAATCTATGAATATTCGCTTTGATACTGTCGAGCAACAGTAAAGCCTGCTTTAATTTGAGCCGGGAAATCAAAGCACGCTTTCAATGCCCCGAACCACCGGCACCTACGCCACCACGACCACGCTGGGTGAATCGGTCCGCGCCTTCGTGCCGCGACCGCTGCCCCCGGCTGAACCGCCGCTGGCGCCGGCCTGCTTCGTCGACCTGAACCGGCAGGCTGAGCTGGCGCTGGCGCGCCTGGCCGGGGTGTCGGGTCTGGTCCCGTCGGTGGAATGGCTGCTCTACAGCGCCATTCGCAAAGAGGCACTGCTCACCTCGCAGATCGAGGGCACCCAGGCCACGCTGACCGACCTGTTCGACGAGGAAGCGGGCCTCAAGGTCAGCAACACCGACGATGTCGAGGAGGTCACCAACTACCTGCGCGCCTTCCGCTGGGTGCAGGGGCAGTTGCGCGACCCGCAGGGCTTGCCGATCAGCGTTCGCCTGCTGTGCGAAGCCCATCGGCTGCTGCTCGACGGGGTGCGCGGTGCTGGCAAGCAGCCCGGCGAACTGCGCTGCTCGCAGAACTGGATCGGCGGCACGCGACCAGGCAACGCCGCCTTCGTGCCGCCACCGCCGCAGCAAGTGGCCGATCTGCTGACGGATCTTGAGCGCTTCACCCACAACACCGACTCCGACCTGCCGCCGCTGGCTAGGGTCGCTTTGATCCACGCCCAGTTCGAAACCATCCACCCTTTCCTGGATGGCAACGGGCGCATCGGGCGTCTGCTGATCGCCGCACTCATGGAGCACTGGGGGTTGTTGCAGGAGCCGCTGATGTACTTGAGCGGTTACCTCAAGCAGCACCAGGCAGAGTACTACCGGCGCTTGTCGGCCATCCGCAGTGACGGCGACTGGGAGGGCTGGGTATCCTTCTTCCTGGAAGGCGTGGCTGCCGCGTCCGCGGATGCTGAGCGCAGCATCATCGACGTGGCCAGCCTGATCACGGCCGATCGCAAGCGACTGCTGGAGTCTCCCAAGGCGGGGCCGATGAGCTACCGCCTGTTCGAACTGCTGCCGATGATGCCGCGCTTCAACGTCGAGCACGTTCGCCAGCGGCTGGACACGACGTTCCCGACCGCCAGCGCCGCCGTCAAGCTGCTGGAAGACCTCGGCATCCTGGCCGAGCTCACCGGCCAGAAGAAGAACCGCGTCTACAGCTACCAGGCGTATGTGGAACTGCTTTCCCGGTGACGAGACCTCACCAGTCCGCGGATGCCCACAGCATTACTCGTAAGCTCAACGGGTGCGTTTTGTGCCCGACAATCACCCGCCAAAAAGTGATCATTCCAGGCGGTCCCGCACCGTCCCAGGAAGCAAGAAAAGCCCTTGAAAATCAATGATCTAGGGATCTTTTCTTGACTCTTTGCGCATTGCTTGATGACGCATCAAGCCCCGACAGCCAAAGCCAGGAATGGCGCGGGTCGGCGGGGAGTTTGTGCGGACCGGTCCAAAGCGCGGAACCAGCCCAAGTAGCTGGCCAGGTACGAACTGGCCACGCCCTTGAAGCGGCGTATCCAGTTCTTGAGCCTGGCGTGATACGCGTTGGCGTTCTGGATGTGCCAAGCGCCCTGCACACGCTCGCCCTTGGAGAGATTCAGCGCATGGTGCTCGACGCCCAGATGCCGGGCTGCCGCTCCTAGCGAGCCGCTGCAGTCCGTGCACAGCACCGCGTCCGGGGCCAGGACAGGTGCCAACGCTGCGATGGTCTGGGCCTTGCCAGCGCGCTGCAGGACGAAGTCGGCCGTTGCGCCTGAGCGGTCTCGCGCCACCAACACCGGCTCTTGTTCTTCGGACAGGCCTCGCTTGGCGCCACTGCCACCCCGGTGCCGAGCCTGGCGTGCCTGCACGCGTTGACCCTTGCTGGAACGCAGGAAGTAGGTCTCGTCGGCCTCGACCACGCCTTGCAGCAGCCGAGCCTTCACATCCTGGGCCAGTTGCAGGAAGCGGTGACGCCAGCGGAAGGCCGTGCTGGGCGCCACCGCCAGGGTGTCGGCCGCCTGATGCACGCTCAACCCTTGGCGCAGCACTTCGGCTTGGCGCTCCCATTTCCCCTTGTGCCGCAGCCGCGCCAACGGCGTCTGGGTCAGCGCATTGAACGTCTTGGCGCAGTTGCGGCACTTGTAGCGCTGCAGCCGCTGGCGTGTCCATTGCGAACCACGCGCTCACCTTGGCAGTGTGGGCAGGCCTGCGGACGCGATTGCACCGTCTGCAACACCCGCTCGACCTCATCGACGTCGCTCAGCGCCCGTATCAGCTCTTGCCTTTGCGCCGGCGAGATTCGTACAAGCGCTAGCCGCAACCTTCAGCTTCGCCCCGCAGCCCACGGCTCAACGTGGTGGACGTGCCGCAGTCGGCAAACCACTGCAACGATCAACGAGAACGGATCAGCCGTTTGCGCCGATCTTCAGGCGCGTATCCGGCACCTGGATGCGCTGCACCTGCTCGGAGATCACCCAACCTGGAAGTGCATCACGCAAAGAGGCGGCGACGTCTGAGTTGGCCACGCTTACCAGCATCGTCCGCCCGCTGTTATCCAGGACATCACCGCGCTGAGACGCAACGGCGGCGGCTGCTTCGGCAGGCGAAGCGGCAGTTTCCTCGGAACGCCGAAGGACAAGTCGCACCATAAGGGCCCTTTTACCATACGCAGCACCGGAAGTCACCGACCCCGGCGACAACGCTCACCGAGCCTAGACGATCAAGCCGACCCCTTCGAGGGGCTGAATGAGCCCTAGCGTCTTGGCGGCTCCCGTAATCAGGCCCACCATCGCGATCGAACGGTTTCGGTCCCTCGGCATGTTGAGCACAGCCGCATCGGCGGACATCAGCGCCGCCGTCGCCCCGGTCACAGCGGGGCAGGCCATACTGGTGCCCGACATCACGCCATACGTGCCACCCGGCAACGTTGACACGATGCCTTCACCGGGCCCGCAGACGTCGATCGCCGGTCCCACATTGGAGAACGCTGACACGTAGATCTTCGGGTCGCCGGATGCGAAGGGTGCCACCTCGTCCAGGATCTCGTTCGATGTCGCCGGGTACGTGCCCTTCTTGCCCAAACTGCTGACGGCGACGGCGATGTCCCATGCCGCGGGGTAAGAAACCGGCTGGCGGCCGTCATTGCCAGCCGCGACGATGCAGACGGTGCCCTGGTCGAAGGCGTCCTTCATCGCAGCGTGCACAGCCTCGTCCGCAGACGGTGAACCGAGGCTGAGGTTGAGCAGGTCGCAACCGTCCTTCACGCCCTGATCGATGGCGCGGATGATGTCGTAGTTCTCGGCACCGCCGCCTGCGTTCGGAAACACGCGGTAGCTCATCAGCGTCACCTCCGGCGCGATACCCCGCTTGCCGGGCGCGTGGTGCGCATCCGCGGGGTGCAGCGCGCCACGGCTGGCGATGATGCCGGCCACATGGGTGCCGTGCTCGCCATCCTTGGCCGCCGGCCCCGAGCCGCCAGCATCGCCCTCGTCGGTCACGAACGCGCCGCCGCCGGTGACCATTAAGTCGGGATGTGCGCCATCCACGCCGGTGTCGATAACACCCACCTTGACACCCCTGCCCGCATCGATCGGCCGATTGCCATACAGCACCGCCGCGAAGTCCGGGGCGGCCAGGTCAATCGGCTGGACCTCCAAGGTGGTGCCGCCTTTCAGCGTGAGCTTCTTCTTGCCATAGCCCCAGTAACCTGCGGGCGAGTACGCCACCAGCAGGTCCAGCTTCACCGAGTTGCCCGCGAAGCCCAGCGACACGACGCCCTTGCTGTTCGTCTTGCCGCCAGCCCCTTCCCGCTTCGCAAAGTTCGTGAACGCCACGACCGACACACCCGGCACCGGCTTTTTGGTCTTCGCGTCGACGAAGGTGACCTGGAGCTTGGGGCCAAGCGCCAGCCCGGCGGGCCGCGCCGCCTTGGTCACAACCTCCAACCGCGGCATGCGCATCAACTGGTAGGTGACCACCGGCAAGGCCTTCACGCCCGGGTCAGACACGCGCAGCGCCGCTATCTCCTCAGCGCCCATCTCAACGAGCTTAGGACCTTCGGCCTCGATCGAATGAACGACCTTCATCACCGGCTTGCGCGCGCGGCGTGTCGTCGACGTGAGTCCCAGCCGGTTGGTCGCGGCCGCGGCGAACACCGCGCTGCCCTCGTCGACCCTCCTCATGTCGTCGGACGTGAAGCCACGCAGTGGCATCAGGATGAAGCGCGCCGTCTGTGCAGTCTTCTTGTTGGCCATGGTGTCTCCCAGCCGGTTGAAATGCGGCCAACATTTGGCCGACAAGATCAAGAGTATTCAGAGCCGTCCGCACGGCGGCATCCACAGACTTGTGGGCTCCGCGCTTGCGTCGACGCCTTGCGTGACGGCACGGGAGCTTGGGCCGCGGCGACCGCGCCGAAGGTTGCCGGCACTTGCCGCCGGGTGATCACGAACATACGCCGCGCGTCACCTCACCGGTGCGCGGGATGGTCCTCGGATTCAGCGCAGGCCGTCCACCTATCGGATCGACAACAAACTGCAAGACGGCCGCCAGGCGCACAAGGCATGTTGCTTGCCGCTCAAGCCGACCCGATCCGCCGGACGTCGCCCCATGAACCGATTCATTACCTCCGTGGTGCTGCTCGCCACCGCGGCGCTTTCCCAAGCCCAGCAGGGAGACGGTACTGACGTGCCGATCAAGACCCACATCTTCAAGCCCGACAAGGTGCCGGCGACAGACGCACGGGTGGCGGCGCTGAAGGCACCGGCCGGCTTCAAGGTGTCGGTCTTCGCCCGGGAGTTGAAGAACGCGCGGATTTTGGCTGTCTCACCGGAAGGGCGAATCTACGTAAGCCGACGCGACACGGGAGACGTGCTGATGATGGAGGACCGCAACGGTGACGGCGTGGCTGATGGATCGCCCGTCAAGGTGCTGGACCGTGCGGGCGCCCATGGATTGGCCATCCATGACGGCAAGCTCTATGTGGCCACAGTCAAGGAAGTCTTCGTCGCACCGATTCAGTCGGACGGCAAGTTGGGTGAGCCGCAGCTCCTGATCGGCGACCTGCCCGATGCCGGTCAGCACCCGAACCGCACGCTGGCTTTCGGGCCGGACGGCATGCTCTACATCAGCGCCGGCTCCACCTGCAACGCCTGCAACGAAAGCAACCCCGAAAACGCGACGCTGCTGCGGGCCTCGCCCGACGGCAAGAGCCGCATCATCGTCGCCAGCGGCCTGCGTAACACCATCGGCTTCGACTGGCACCCCGTCACCGGCGAGCTCTGGGGTATGGACCACGGCATCGACTTCCTCGGTGACGAAGTGCAGCCCGAAGAGCTGAACAAGATCGAGCAGGGCAAGCGCTACGGGTGGCCGCACGTGTGGGGCGACGGCGGCCTGAACCCCCAGAGCACGCCGCCCGGTGAGGTCCCCAAGGCGCAGTGGAAGGCCGTCAGCGTGCAGATGTCGCTCGGCTACAAGGCGCATGCAGCACCCATGCAGCTCGTATTTGCCAAGGGCGGGCCGGGCTTCCCAGCCGAGTACGCAGGCGACGCCTTCGTGACGATGCGCGGCTCGTGGAACCGCAAGGAGGCCGCCGGCTACGAAATCGTGCGCATCCGCTTCGCCGACGGCAACCCGCAGCGCATCGAGCCCTTCGTCACCGGCTTCCTGACTGACCGCGGCCGCACCCACATCGCGCGTCCCGTCGGCCTGGCTTGGGCCAAGGACGGCGCCCTGCTGATGGCTGACGACGCCAATGGGGTGATCTACCGGGTCGCGTACCAGGGCAACGCCAGGCCGGGTACCGCGCTGCAGGCGCCGGCCGACGAGATGAAGCGCCAGACCGCCAAGGGCATCGGCGTGCCGCTCGCCCTGGAACGCCCCGAAACAGTGGCCGCGGGCAACACGACGATCCGGATCTCGTCAGCCTCCTTCCCCGACAGCGAGCCCATCCCGGCTAAGCACAGCGAGTATGCCGACGGTGTGTCTCCGCAACTGAGCTGGAGCGCGGTGCCCAACGCCAAGAGCTATGTGCTCATCGCCGAGGACCCCGACGCCAGGCCGATCACCCCCTTTGTGCACTGGGTGGCCTGGAACATCCCCGGTAACCTGACCAGCCTGCCCGAAGGCCTGCAGGAGCAAGAGCGCCTGACCGACCCGCCCGGCCTGCGACAGGGCCCCACGAGCCGCGGCTCGCCCGGGTACTACGGCCCTCGCCCGCCGGTGGGCGATCTGCCACATCACTACCACTTCCAGCTTCTGGCACTGGACGCCATGCTGGACCTGCCGCTCGGCGCCTGGCGCGACGACGTCTTGTCGGCCGCCCAAGGCCACGTCCTCGCCAAGGGTGAGCTGGTGGGAACCTACCGACAGGCGATCAGGCCGCCGAAGTGAGTGGACCGTCACCGCGGGATGGCGCCAGCCCCCTAATTGAAGGAATGTTGTGCAGGGATCTGTCTCGTCCTACAACGCTCGAGGCGCGATGACGGCAAGGTGCGAACCAATGAGCCCTGCTCTTGGAGAACAACATGCATGAATCCCAGACGTCGCATCAAAGCCAGCGAATCCAGTTAGCGGAGGACCGCGAACTGCTCGGGTGGTGCGACTCCCTCGGCGTCACCGAGGAGCAACTGCGCATCGCCGTGGCGGCCGTTGGCGACGAGGTGGACGACGTTTGCGGCTACCTGGGTCGACCGGCAAATTTGCACCCACGTACTTGCCGATGATCGGAAACATCGTCGCGGGCAGCCGCGACGTGGATCGAGCCCCGGGGCGGACGTAAAGTCCAGCAGCCGCATTCTCGATATCGCCGCCCATGCCGAGTCTTTGCCGGGGATGGATTCGCTTGCTGCTGGCGCCGATCGCCTGCGCGGCCGCGTTCGCGACTGCATCGCCCCAATCACTGACCGCGGCGCAGGCGCGGGAAGATTTCGACCTGGCGTTAGCAGCTGTCGAGGCGGGGCTGCCGAACATCACGTGGTTCCAATCCCCGCAGGACTGGAAGCGCGCGAAGCAAAGCGCCCGGCAAGCACTGCATGCAGTGCACGACGATGTAGGCCTGTTTCGCGTGCTTCGCCCCCTGCTGAGCCGTATCGGCGAGGGTCATCTCTCACTGCAGCGCAGCGCCATGATGCGCGCGGAAGACGCCCGGGCTCGGGGTCTGTTGCCGGTCGACCTTCGCTGGACGGAGGCTGGCGCCTGGGTGATGGCGGGTTGGGAGACGGCGGCGCGCATTCCCCCCGGCACGCGGCTGTTGGCCATTGATGACGAGCCTGCCGCCGAACTGATGCGGGAGTCGATGTCCGCTCTCGGACACGATGGCACCATCCAGACCGGCGTGATGCGTGAGCTCGATGGCGGTGGCTATGCCCGAGCGCGCCAGTGGATGCGCGGTGGCGCGGACCGCTACCGTCTGCGCCTGCAGGACGCGGCCGGCACCGTGTACGAGCAGGTGGTCGACGGCATCGCCAACGCTGCCCGCCCCGCCCGGGTTGAGGTGGTCGAATCGCCAGTGGCCCGCCTCGAATGGCTGGATCCGCACATCGCCCGGCTGGTCGTGCCGACCTTCAGTAACCGACGCCACCGCGAGGCGGGCAGCGACTACCGGGAAGTCGTGCGCAAAGCGTTCGAGACGCTGAGGGAACAAGGGGCCAGCACGCTGATCCTGGACCTGCGCGACAACGGTGGAGGCTCCGAGGGCAACGAGAACTACCTGTTCTCTTTCCTGGTGCGGGAGCCGCTGCGCAAGTACGCCGCCGTCAAGGCGCGTGGCGCGACCGTGTCCGTGCGTGATGCCCACGGCCGCCGTTACACCGCGGAGGTCTACGACAGGCAAGAGCTTCGGCAACAGCTGCGGACTCCCGGGGACCAGCTGTCGCGGCGCAATGAGCCGCCCGAAGGATTGATGTCGCACTGGGAGGCCCGCTCGGACGTATTCGGCGGCCGCCTGATCGTGCTTGCAGGCGGCAACACGTTTTCGGGTGCGGCCGAGCTTTGTTCGATGCTCTACCACGCCCGGCGTGCCCTCTTCGTCGGCGAGGAAGTAGCCGGCGCGTACGCTGGCAACACCAGCGGCTACCGCTGGAACATCGAACTACCCAACAGCCACATGCGTCTGCATGTTCCATTGCTGCAGTTCAGATTCGCGTGGAACGAGCTGCCCCTGGGACGGGGTGTGCCAGCCGACTGCGCGGCACCACCCGACCTCCCCGGCAGCAATAGGGACACGGCCCTAGACCTCGCCCTGCAGCTCTCGCTCCGGCCGTGGTCACACGACGCGCTATGCGCCGCCGACCTGAGACCGCTGCACGACTGACCTCACGATGAGCGTCCGCGGCCGGACGCTGCCGGCGCGCGTCCCCTAAGTTCGATCTGGAAAGCCGTTGCGCCCGTTGGCGCGCTCCGCGCTCTTCTCGGTAGCCGGCGCCGCAGCCCCCTCAACATCGATCTCCATGAGCCTCTGGGCCCTGAACTGCACCGTCTGGCGCAGCACACCGACGTCGGCGCCCTTCTCGGCCAGCTCGGCCAATGCCATAGTGGAGGTGGTCATCGTGCATTCCTTTGGACAAGGGTTGGTGGGTCGCACCTCAACCTTGTCCGGACTCGAGACCGCTGCACGACTGACGTCACGGCGAGCGTCCGCGGCTGGAAGCGACGCTGATTTCAAGATGCACAATCCAGAGCGGGTTTTCGCGCCTTTTGAGGCCTTTCGAGCCCTTTCCCGGGGGCCTTTGGCCCCTCAGGACGGACGACTCCCCGCACACGGCTGCAGCCGCCCGCTTTGCAGCTTCCTCATCGCCTTGAGCAGGTTAACGCCGAGCGCCGCCCAGGCCATCTGCGCCTGCGTCTTGGCCGCCCCGAAGTACCTCGCCCGGCTCAGGTGGAAGCGCCGCTTCATCGTGCCGAAGCCTTGCTCGACCTTGTAGCGCAGCGTGGCGATGGCCCGGTTCATCTGGGTCAGCAACAGATGCACCGCACGACCCCGGCTGCCCTTGAACTGGATCAGGTCACCGATGCCCTTGGCCTGGAGGTACTCACGGTTGGCCGCGCTCGCAGAGCCTTTGTCGGCCAGCACGCCTTCAGGCTGGATGCCTTGCTCGATGAGCGCGTCGACGATGCCCGGCAGCTTGTTCACCTCGGACTGGTTGGCCGGGTGCATCTCGACGTGTTCGACATAGCCGTCCTCGGTGTCCACCGCGCTGTAGCCGCGATAGCCGAAGAAGGCCTCGTTGCCCTTCTTGACCCAGCGCGCCTCTTCATCGGCGCTGTCCACCACGTCAGCCTGACCCTCGTCATCGACTTCGACATGCTGGTTCGGCCGCGCCGCACTCTCGATGATGGTGGCATCGATGATCGCGCCGCGGCTGCCGGCGACCTTCAGGCCCTGGCCTTCGAGTTGGACGTTGACCCGGCGCAGCAGCACTTGGTCGAGCTTGGCCGTCACGAGCCGGTTGCGAAAGCGGCAGATGGTGGTGGCGTCGGGGAAGCTGCCGTCACCGGGTTCGAAGCCGGTGAACACCATGAAGTCCAGTCGCACCTTGAGCGCGCGCTCCAGCTGTGTGTCCGACAGGCCGTGCCATTGCCCCAGCAGCATCAGCTTGAACATGGACAACGGCGCATAAGGCTCGGGACCGCCGCCGTGCGTGGCCTCACGCTTGTACAGACCCTTGAGCTTGTGCGCGATCTCGGCCCAGTCCAGCAACTCGTGCAACTTCATCGTCGGCGAGTCCTGGACCAGCGGCTTGGCGCCCATGAGGAAGAAGCTGTCCATGCCTCATTGCAGCCGATCTCCCGTCTCCTCGCATCAGGGAAGTTATGCAGCGGTCTCGACTCACGATGGCCCCCCCTCGACGGGCCGCCTCGCCTAAAAGTATTACACCACCTCGCGGGCCATCACCCAGCGAGGCCTTAGAAAGCGCTTCCAGGCGCCGTCCATCGACCATTACTTACGCCCGGAAGAACGTTATGCAATCCCCGACACGGCGATGCCCACGACTCGGGACATTGTCGGCTCAGGATCTGCCACCATGAACTGCGCCGGCGCAGCCGGGTTGAATGCCGCCATGGCCCCCACGAGCGATTGTGCCTGCGCAGCGGTCAACACGCTGCCGTCGTTGAAGCGGAACTCCTCCACGCGGTTTTGCGCACCCAGGTACCAGTCCTGGATGGTCAGCGCTTCGGACGAACTCTTGAGTGTCGCCACCAACGCATTGCCGCTCTGGCTGAACCGAATGTCGCTCTGAGAGATGCCGGCTCCAAAGCGCACCACGTCCGTGACGCCTGCCGTCGAGTCGTTGTCGATGACGAGATCCGAGCCGTAGCCTTGGCCGAACCAGTAGGTGTCGGCCCCCGCCCCGCCGTTGAGCGTGTCGTTGCCCGCCTTGCCGTCCAGCGTGTCAGCACCCGCATTACCAGTTAGCGTGTTGCTGCCGGCATTGCCAGTGAGGACGTTGTCCCCCGCTGTGCCGGTGCCGTTGATGTTGGACGATCCGATCAGCGTCAGGTTCTCGACGTTGGCGGCCAACGACGCTAGCGTGACCGAGGATATGACGGTGTCGGTGCCTTGGCCTGCCGACTCAGTCACGACATCAGTCGTGGCGTCGACGTAGAAGGTGTCGTTGCCCGCGCCACCCACCATCGTGTCATTACCCGCGCCGCCATCCAGGGTGTCATTGCCATCGCCACCATTCAGATTGTTGGCCCCGCTATTGCCCGTCATGACGTTGGCAAGCGCGTTGCCGATGCCGTTCAGGTTGGACGATCCCGTCAGCGTCAGGTTCTCGACATTGGCGGCGAGAGACGCCAATGTCACCGAGGTGATGACGGTGTCAGTCCCTTCGTTCGCAACCTCGGTCACAACGTCGGCCGTCGCGTCAACGTAGAAAGTGTCGTTGCCCGCGCCACCCACCATCGTGTCGGTCCCCGCGCCGCCATTCAGGGTGTCGTTGCCGGTCCCACCGTTGAGATTGTTGGCTCCACTATTGCCGGTGAGCAGGTTGTTCAGCCCATTGCCTGTGCCATTGATGTTCGACGTTCCGGTCAGTGTCAGATTCTCGACGTTGGCGGCTAAAGTGAACGTCGCACCGATTTGAATCGTGTCCGTGCCCTCGCCGGTGTTCTCGGTCACAACGTCCGTCGCTACATCCAAGACGTAGATATCGTCACCGGCACCACCGATCATGGTGTCGTTGCCTGCGCCACCGGTCAGGGTATTGGCGCCCGCGTTGCCTCGCAACGTGTTGGCCACTCCGTTGCCTGTGGCATTGATGTTGGCCGTACCAATCAGCGTGAGATTCTCGACCTCGGTCGCCAGTGTCCAAGTGACGCTCGACTCGATCGTGTCGGTGCCCCCGCTGGCGGCTTCTGTCACGACATCGGCCGTGCTGTCGACCACGTAAGTGTCGTTTCCAGCGCCGCCCACCATCGTGTCGTCGCCAGCGCCACCATCCAGGCGGTTAGCGCCAACATTTCCCGCCAAAGCGTTAGCCAACGCGTTGCCAGTGGCATTCACTGACGCCGTGCCAGTCAGGGTTAAGTTCTCGACCTCAGCGCCCAATGTCCAGCTTGCGCTTGACTCGACTGTGTCAACTCCGCCTCCTGCTGCTTCTGTCACCACGTCGGTGACACCATCCACGACATAGACGTCGTCGCCGCCGCCACCGATCAACGTATCGTTGCCAGTGCCGCCGCTGAGTCGGTTTGCACCTGCATTACCAGTGAGCAAGTTATTAAGAGTATTGCCCGTGCCATTGATGGACGATGTACCGACAAGCGTTAGATTCTCAAAGTTTCCACCGAGGGACCAAGTAATGGACGCGATCACAGTGTCGATTCCGGAATTCGAGCCCTCAACCAGAACGTCAGACGCTGAATCTACGATGTAGGCATCATTCCCCGCGCCGCCAATCAGAGAATCATCCCCGCCCCCGCCATCGAGAGTGTCATTGCCTGCACCGCCGCTCAACGTATTCGTTGCTGCATTTCCGATCAGAACATTATTGAGGCCATTCCCCGTGCCATTGGCTTGACCACCTCCAGTGAGCGTGAGGTTCTCAATTTCCACGCCAAGCGACCAACTAAAATCTGCTAGAACGGTATCAACACCTTCGGCAGAGTTTTCGAAAATTGAGTCTCCTTGACTATCTACAACATAAGTGTCATTGCCGGCCCCGCCGCGCATTGTGTCGTCGCCTTCGCGCCCATCAAGCAGATTATTGGCCGCATTTCCTGTGATGTCGTTTGCCGATGAATTCCCAACGGCGTCAATAGCCCCGTCGCCAATCAGAGTGATGTTTTCAACGTTCGCGGGCAACGTCCACGTGACACTCGAATAGACATAGTCAGTCTCCGGCTCCGTGCCTTCGACGACCATATCTCCAGAACTGTCAACGAAGTATGTATCAAACCCGATGCCACCAATCATGGTATCCGCTCCGGACTTCCCATCAAGCGTGTTCGACTCTGCGTTGCCGAGAATTCGATTGGCGAGTTGATTGCCCGTCGCAGTTGTCCAGGCTGCCGTTCCTGCAATGCTGAGATTCTCAACATTGTCAGGAAGCGTAAAACTAGTTGATGTTTCGACCGTATCCAATCCGGCATCAAACATTTCGATTACGGTGTCCAATTCGGAGTCAACGACATAAATGTCGTCGCCACCCAAACCAGAAAGCGTATCAACGCCCTCGCCTCCGCTCAACCGATTGGATAATTGATTACCGACAATTAGGTTTGCTTTGCCATTGCCCACCCCTTCAATGGCAGCACCCGCAAGAGTAAGATTCTCTACTTCACTAGGAAGCGCAAAGGATACTTGCGACAGAACCGTATCCCTCCCGCCGTTTGCAAGTTCAACGATGACATCCCGAACATCGTCAATTGCGTAAGTGTCATCTCCGCCTCGACCAACAAGCGTATCGATACCGAGGCCTCCATCCAAACTATTGGCGGAGTCGTTGCCAACGACGCGGTTCGACAATTCGTTGCCCAAACCATCAGTAGCTCCCGATAGCAGAACCAGACGCTCAACGTTTGCGCCAAGCCTGTAATTCACGGATGCCTGAACCGTGTCGATGCCTTCATCAAAGACCTCGACAACCACGTCAGCACCTGAGTCAACGACGTACGTGTCATCGCCGGTACCGCCAGTCATGCGGTCAGAGCCAGCCTCACCGCTTAGCCAGTCATTTCCGCCAGCTCCAATTATCTCGTCCTCACCGGCACCGCCAAAAAGCAGCTCATCGACGGAGCTACCAACCAATCGGTCGTTGAGGGCAGTGCCTGAGAGTGTCAACGCATTAGCCAAGCGAGCCACCAAGGGCGCATCCCAAATCGTGCCGTCGGAGAACTTGACTTCGCTGACAAGCGTTGTCCCGTTCGCCGCCCCGGAGCCGCTGAAGAATCCTTCGATGTAAATGGAATCAGCGGTTCCTAGAATGGAAATTCGAAGCGCTCCAATAGGCCCCGCAAGTGGATTCGAGATTCTCTTAATAGACAGATCCGCAGGAGTTATTCCGGGAGCAAGGGAAATGATATTGTATCCAGGAATCAACGACCCATCTTGACGTACGGTATCCTTGCCGCCGCCTGTACCGAAAATTACGGTGTCATTGCCAGCCCGGAGGTAAATGATATCGTCGCCAGCTCCGCCATCGAGGGTATCGTCACCCTCCGCGCCATAAAGAACATCGCGCCCCGAATTGCCAAGCAGCAGATCGTCACCGGCATCGCCAAATAGGGTGTCGTCATTCATCCCCCCTGCCAATGTATCTGCGCCCAATTCACCGCTCAAATTATCATTGCCGTTACCGCCGTCTAATTGATCGTTGCCATCGCCCCCAAGTAGTCGATCCGCGCCATCTTCGCCCCATAACAGGTCTGAGGCGCCGCCTCCCTCGAGCAAGTCATCCTGCGATCCGCCCAATAGGGTATCGGCTCCATCTTCGCCAAGAAGCCAGTCGGCGTCGGCAGCGCCTTCAAGGCGGTCATTCCCGGCCCCACCTCTGATCGTGTCGCCCTGAGTTCCACCGACGATTGTGTCAGCAGAACCATAACCAACAATAGAATTTACCGCCAGATCGTTAGCGAACAATACACGCGACCTTATATCGGAAAGATCCCAACTGGTTCCATCGCCAAAGCGAATCTCAATCCCTTGGTAGTTCTGACCATCATTGTCATAGAAGAAATAGCCAATGCGGAAACTGGTTGAGGTGCCGATTACACTGATTACGAGATCCTCTCCTTCGCGCGACAACGATATTTCTGAGGACGCAATATCGGGATCAACTTCGATCAAATCAGCGGCATCAGCATAGAGCCGATCCTTGCCTGAATTTCGACGCAGTACGAAGCTATCGCTTCCCACGTCGCCCGTCAGCTCATCGTCGTCCAAACCACCATCGAGCCTGTCGTCGCCATCACCCCCATACAGGGAATCTGTTCCCGATCCACCTGACAGAGAATCATTTCCGGCCTGTCCCGATAGCCTGTCGGAACCGGCATCGCCAGAAAGATAGTCACTGCCCGTCCATCCACTCAGCGTATCTGCTCCTGCCCCGCCATAGAGCGTGTCAGCACCATCGCTCCCATCGATGACGTCACTTCCTCCATTCCCTTGCAGGAAGTCGGGGGACTGGGTGCCTTTAATGAAATCATCCTCTTCGGTTGCCACTTGCGAGAGAGCTTGGATTTGAGGAACGGCCCATACGCTGCCATCATCAAATTCGATCTGACCAATCTGCTCGATTCCAATTAACACGGCAGATGTGCCGACGATACTCAACCGAAGTGCCGAATTCAATCCATCATATGAAACACGAACATCATTTGGCTTAATGCCAGCGCTTATGACGACGCGGTCGAGCGTCGCGCTGGAAAAGTCCCGACTGATTGTGTCATGGCCAGAGGTACGGCCAAATTTGAAAATGTCTATGCCGTCTCCGCCATCGAGGTAGTCGTCGCCGGCGCCACCGTCAATGGTGTCATCACCTTCCATGCCGTAGATGGTGTCGTTGCCTGTATCCCCTACGAAATTGTCTGCATTGCCCGAACCAGTGAGCGTCTGATCCACAGGAGCGAGGGGAACTACGAGGCGCGCCGATATAGCAGCAGCACTCCAAACTGTGCCATCTGCAAACCGGATTTCATCCAATGAATACTCATAGATATCCGTTGCTCTGAAATGATTGAGAACAGTAATAGAGTGGTCGAACCCACCATACTGGACAATCAAGTCATCGGCATCTCTGCTCAAAATTACATCAGCCGGCGCGACTCCGACTCCAAATACCAGGGTGTCGACAAAGGATCCCGCCGAGGTGCTAGCTCGGTTATCAATAACATCTCTTCCAGATCCTACATCGACGAGATACGTATCGCTTCCTTCTCGGCCTTCTAATCGATCCGCGCCACCGCCTCCAGAGAGGGTGTCCTCTCCGGACCCTCCTTCTATGTAGTCGTCACCTGCATCGCCGTAAATAGCATCGCTACCGAAGCCGCCCGAAATATAGTCGTTGCCATTGCCGCCATAGACGGTGCTGTCCCCATGCCCATAGCTGATAGTGTCGTTTCCTTCGCCTCCGTCGTATTCGCCACCGGCTTCGCCACCGAAGATTTGGTCTGCGCCTTCGCCACCGGAAACCGTGCTGAATGCATCGATCAACCCATACAACGTATCGTTTAGCCCTCCACCCAGCAATGCTCCAGCTTGAATATTCGACTCCGTCAGGAAGGAGCCATCCTCAAATTCGAAGCGCGAAATTTCCTTGACTTTTTGAGTGAAATACTGGCTGACCCGAATGCTATCGTCTGCCCCCAAAATACTCACCAGGAGGTCATTGGAATCACGGGAAAATCGGACTTGTGAAGATGCAATACCTGCCCCGAATCTAACAACGTCGGCGTCCGCACCGGTCTGGGTCCAATAGTATTGTTCAATGCGATCTCGTCCATCCCCCCGCTGGAAATAAATCGTGTCGGCACCGCCTTGCCCAGCTATGACGTCGTCGCCGGGGCCTCCGCTCAAGACATCTTGGCCGCCGTCACCGCTCAAGGTGTCTTGTCCTTCGCCACCAAACAATACGTCATCGCCAATTTCGCCGTGTAGGTCGTCATCGCCTCGTTGACCATCAAGCAAGCTTCCCAACGCATTGGCGCTCAGTCGATCATTCCCGTCTCCCCCGAGAAGGCTGCCTGCTGGGGCGAATGCCGTCAAATCATCGTTTCCGGCGGTAGGAGCGTTGGCCAAGGCGGCGATATAGGCGGCGCTCCACGTGACGCCGTTCTGGAATTGGATGAAATCTACTGCAGCATCCGACGCGCCGTTGTTGCCTAGGAAGCCATTGATGTCAACCCACTCCTCAGTGTCGCCAACGATCAGACGGACTTTCGCGCCCATGCGTTGAACGACAATATCTTCCGGAGCAATTCCTTCTCCGAACTGAAGAATATCCGGTAGCGCCGATGAATCATCGGAGTCGGCGTTGTAAATATCGTCCCGACCATCGCCCCTATAGAATATATATGTGTCGCGCCCAGCTTCTCCGGCAAGAATATCGTCACCCGCTCCGCCGCGGAGTGTGTCGTTCCCGGCGTTGCCCTTCAGATAGTCATTGCCTTGCAATCCGATAAGATTGTCAGCTGTAGAGGTTCCCACGAGAGTATCTATATCTTCCGTGCCGACACTGACGGGCGGGAGGTCGGCAAGCAATTGCGATAGCTTCGCGCTTGAGCCATCCGCAAATTCCAGGCGATCGATCGAACCCGCGACCCCCACTTCGAGAATGATCACATCTGAAGGGCTATAAGAGATCAACGTCTGAGTCATCCCGCCCGCGCCAGGCACGTATGCGGTCGAAAGTCTTATATCGGATGCAGTTACGCCTGCGCCAAAACGAATAACGTCAAACGACGTTAACCTATCCGAATAATTGCTTAGCGAGACGTGATCGGTGCCATCGCCGATATCGAATTCGAATACGTCGATGTCTTGATCTGCGGCTTCACCCGTCGCTGAAGCCTCAAGCGAATCGTCCCCTTTGCCTCCGCGGATGATGTCGGAACCAAGGCCTCCGCGGATCCAGTCGCTGCCAGTTCCTCCTTCGAGGAGCTCATTCGCTTCGCCACCTAGCAAACTTTGATTCGTCGTGATGTCCCGGGTATAAATTAGGCCGACCCCAGGTGTCCAGGCTCCCGTTCGGACCCACCCTCCAGGGCTATCCTGCTCCAGGATGGCGTTGGCGCTAATCCCCACATCGTCCGTGTCGGATTTAAGATGAAGATTGGAAAGGGTTGAATACCCTTCCACACCAATCAGTCCGACACCATCAGGGGTTAGATAGAGTTGCCCGCCCATGGCAAATACATGGGCAGTCGGTGAGTACACGACGCCTGCTTCCGCCTCTTGGCCCGTATCCTCAGTAGTGAATGAAGACTCGCTCCGAAGCTGAGTCTTCATTGTCGGGCTGTTCACTTGCTGGGACGGTGCAGGATTTACGCTCGGCAGTCTGGAAACAACCAAGCCACTCACAATGATCGTGTTGGAGCCTTCGGAATCATCAATAAATCCCGTAAGCCCGCTGGACTTCAATTCGATGTTATAGGTGTCGTTGCCTTCGCCACCATACAACCCATCTCGTCCGTCAGAGAAAAGAACGTCGTCGCCCTTCCCTCCCAAAAGTTTGTCGATGCCGTCGCCGCCGACTAGTGTATCTGAGCCGCCGTCACCATAGATAATGTCGTATCCACCTCCCCCATTTAGATAGTCGGCACCGTCATATTGCTCATCATCACCATCACCGAGAAACCTGTCTCCATAGATAACGTCGTCGTCATTTCCACCGAATAGCTGATCACTTCCTCCACCGCCACGCACCGTATCTTCGCCATCCCCTCCCAGCACGACGTCGCTTCCGTACTTGTCTAGCGGAATGTATCCGATATCTCCGAGGGCTCCGAGGCCGTCACCGGTCAAGGAATCATTTCCCTGCCCGCCATATATTACATCGTCGCCCTGTTGACCAGCGACGAAGTCATTACCATCCCCGCCCTCCAGAAGGTCATTTCCATGCGCGCCATAAATCCAATCGGCCCCGCCCCCGCCATCTACTACATTCCCCGCATCGATATAGATATCTTCATATCCTGTTTGAAAAACGTTATAAAATAGCGGATCACCCGAGTATGCTGAGCCGGAATTGGCAATTCCGAACGCACCATAGAAGCCATTCCTGTCCGCCTCATAATATGCAAATGTTGCCCAGCCAAATCCTTGATTGATTACTGGATATCCATAGGTGCTGGGCGGGCCGTCGTACCTCATCAAGTGGTCTGGACGTCCCCAACCACCCGAAAAGATCACATCGTCGCCAGAGCCGCCTTCTATCTGGTCGGCATCCTCGCCTCCATATATGACGTCATTGCCAGAACCGCCGCTCAAATAGTCCTCGCCACCGTTGCCGGAAAGCAAATCATTGCCACCAAGCCCGGACAAGAAGTCACCGTTCATCGAGCCGTTCAAGGCATCGAGAGCTCCAGGTTCCGCGCCGTCTGGCAGATAACCACTAGGACCTTGGTCAAATACGCCAGGATAGAGCGTCTTTTTCTTGAAGTCCCCGATATATGTTGTTGAAGTTGGCGTTATCCACGGCGCCTTATCCAACACGATTCCAAGATTCGATTGCTCCGTCCAATTTTCAACGAAGATGATGTCTCGCCGATCCGAGAATGAAATCAGCAATGCGTTGCCTGATGCGTCGACGGTATAGGTAATCCGTTTATCTACAGTTTGCCAAACGGAACTCGTTAGCCGTCGCGCGCCTGCGCCGTCCAGTACGCCGACACCGCCTACTTCGAGCTTTCCTTGACCATCTGAGTCCTTTACGACGTCAATTTCCCATCCCGTTTCGAAGACATATGTATCGATGCCTAGGCCGCCTTGGAGAATGTCTTTTCCCATGCCGCCACTTAGTCTGTCGGCACCCGCACCCCCGACCAAGGAATCATCACCGTATCCACCGGTTAGCTCATCGTCTCCCGCGTTACCTTCCAGGTAATCTGCACCACCCTGCCCATCCAGCAGATCGTTGCCATTCCCGCCGTATAAGCGATCGCCCTTTCCGTAGCCGGTCAGACTGTCATTTTCCTTACCACCAAAAAGGTACTGCACCCTTTGGGTTAGATTGGCGCCGTTCCCCACGAGTACTTCGGCCCCTGATGATGCATCAAAGTACCGGATATTTTGCGAACCGGAAACATTTCCTCCATCCTGTTTGAGTTTCTTAAACAGCTGCTCACTAAATGAAGCCCGATCAGCGATCCAATTTGCCGAAACTTCTCCTTGTCCAGTATCCGGATCGTATAAGCTAAAGCGCGCAGCGACTTCTGAACCAACTTTCACGCTGACGACACTCAGACCGCCAAGAGCTGCTCGAACGTTGACATCCGTTTCAGCCAACTTCGCTAAGGAAGCTGCATCTGTCGGCAAAAGCTCCGCTTTGATACTCTCCAACTGGAGCGGAGAAAGCGCACCGAATAATTCGTTCGCAGTGGACTTGAAATTTTGATCAGTCGTTGCACCGATAACTGCTCGGCCTAGGAGGCTGCCCATGAGCATGTCTAGAAACACGTTCACACCGACATCTACAATGGCATTAATTACAGGACTTATCGTGGGCGTCAATGCTCCCACATATCGGACAAGCCCAGTAATATTCCCACTGGTGAACATTACATTGAGTTGTGCCGCGAGTGGCCCTGCATTGTCCTCGGGCCAGCGACCTGTCTGGCTATAATGAATGCTGGCGCCGATGAAGTTAACTAAATCTAAGGCACCTGCCGCATACCCCGCCCAGAGCGCGCGCTGATAAGAGTCAACGGCAAAGAGAAGATTTTTAAAGTCGTCCAATGTATCAATCTTGGCAACAGTAGGCGTATCTCCGTTGTCCATCAGCAGACGCCAACTTTCAAATGGCGGAAGTCCTCCTAAAAGATTGAATCCAATCGCACCGGACCATGCGGAGTTATATCGGACTGCATCGTCATCGAGCGATAGCGGCCTTTGCGATCCAGGACCAAAAAGGTTTCTACCAATTGAACTGGCATCTGCGTTAGCAAGTACAGCAATGGTTGGTACCGTCCAAGGCGTGAGCCTTCCTGACAATCCAATGATGTCACGGTAGAAATTCAATGCGACGCCATTGGACGCCTTTTGCATCTCGAAATCGGAGAACTTCTCCCCCCGCCGCAGCTCACCCTGCCTATCGGTATAAGTCCGGATAAATGCACTATGCATGCCTTGGCCGCCATTGGCCCCAATAGCGACGTCCAGCCATAGCCTGACGTTCCTGAAGTTGTCGATGTCGGCGCCAGAAATATCACCAGCCAGCTGATGGCGCTGCAAAATATTTGACAGGGCCGTATAGAATGGAATCCAGTTCCCCACGCCCGTTTCATCACCCTCGCTATTACCTGACGGGCACAAAGCTCGTGCGTTTTCTATTTCTTGACGTTCTTGTTCTGTGAGGATGTATGACATGTTATTGCTCGATAGCCAGATTAGATAAACGTTTTGCAACGGCAGCGTAGATTCGGTCGATATCTTTTAGCGCGCCTCCCGGCACATCCACAATCGCGAACAGTGGCATTCCGTTGTCAGCTTGAAGGCTACCCCGGCACGTATTGCCAATGTCAACATTGACGGCCGCCGCGGCAATTAGCACTTCAGGAAATAGCGGTGCGTCCTTCGGCAATTGAAGATCGCAACGTACTATGTCTGGGAGTTCGTGAGCTGGGTTGCGCACGGCCCAATAGATGTGATCGAAACTCTCTAATGGAGTCTTTAGCGGGATTGGAGTTGGCTGTTTTAGTCCAAAGTTTGGCAGCAAGTCGATCGGATAGGATCTATGCTGAATCTTTGGTTCGTACCACCACGTTGGGTTGTTGTCATTTGCGGAATCGAATCTTGCCATGACATGAATAAGATATTCCGATTGATTGCTTTGCCAGCCTCCTTCGATCTTCATTCGTGCTACCGTCTGACCATCGTAAAGATGCCCGTCCTTCCAGTGCATATACTCGCTTCCACTTCGGATATATGTACCTTCGGCTGGATTTGATCCATACGGCCTGGCTTCACACTCAAGCGTCGGAAAACTTCTCTTTGTAAACACACCATTCACTGACTGGTATACCAATTCCCCGTTTCGCTCAAATGTTTTTAACGTATCTTTGCAACTAAGTTTCGACTGCCTTTCGCCGCACCCAACCAAGGCGAAATAGGAAATCATTAAATATAGTAGAAATGTTTTGCTTGACATTCTGTATGCAATGATCGAGCCCTGAGAACGAGAGCGTTCGTCGGATTAGGTTCTTGGTACAAGTCCGTTTCGCCAAATTCCATATCTAACGCCTCAAATTTGCAGCTTTGTCACCGGCACTTCTGCGGCTCTGACTTTTTGCGAATAAGTATAGAAATTCGCGATGAAGCTGAGGAACCAAGGGGAGAAACTGTTGGTAAACCTGAAATTCAAGCCAGATCCCAGGGGAAATGAGCATCCAAGCTTGGCAAGTTTTTGTAATATCAAGCCCCTTCTGTGGGTCATGCGCGTCACAAACTATTCCTGCAACCAAGCGTTCCCCCTCTACCGTTTGAGAGAGCTCCACAGTTCTTGGGAAATAGACACGCCTGCCTTCAGTGGAATTTATTTCCACCATATCAATGCTCTCTAGGATTCTTGTTTGTGGCCTAGAGCCGCCCCTTGAGGCTGCGATCTCCGATATAGTGGATTTAATCGCTTTGGCGGTGGTGGCGGCTGCTAGCCACGCAAATTGGGGCGGGACTTGTAATTTTTTTCCGGCATCGCAATGTATATGTCCACTTATGGTTGCCGGGAGATTTCCAAATTGCGCCAGATTGACATTTGGAAGAAGTTGCGATATGTGCCCGGATACGGTAGAATATATAAGCGGATGCGACCTTGGAACAAATCCACTTTTGATGATTGGGACGCCGGCTGGGATTCGATATCTAACGTTTCCGTACCACGCGTCAAATTCAACAACCTTTCCGCTCGCATCTTGACGCTCATTGGGCCACGGCTGCGTAGAAGCCACAATGGCCGCTGCGGTTTGGCGGATGCATGGATCTGGGTCATTGAGCCAATGATCAACAGAATAAGAATTCTCGTTGATCGGCTGCTCACATCCCGGAATAGTTACAGCGAATGCAATCGCTGCGATTGAGGAAATGCCGCTTACAATCAAGCGCTTCACTTTTTTCTCCATAAGGCAGAAAGGCGCGGCGGAGCTTGGAAGGTATGAGATTTATATTCTCCGCCATTGGAATGTGGCCATTTAAGCGTACCGTTCAACATTGGCACACGCCTTGCGAATTGATGGAAATCGATGATGACGTCAGGCAGCACGGCGAACATTAGGTCGCAACACGCTCTGGAAGCAAATTTGGCTGAACACCCGAATTCCCGCCTGGACGGCGAAGCGTGCATTGGCAGTCTTCTGAGCCTCGTATCGAAGATCCTGTGCGGCATCGTCAAGTGTCAACAAGCATTGCAGGGCTGCCGCGCTGACTGCGCCCTTATCAAAGGCATTAACTAGTCGGCCATTCACCCGGTCTTCCAAAATTTCCCGCACCGGCGCCGTGTCTGAACCGCTAACGAGGCAACCAGTCGCCATAGCTTCAAGCAACGACCAGCTCAGCACGAAGGGATAGGTCAAGTAGATGTGAGCCGCCGACACTTGAAGGACTCGCTTGTAGCCCTCATATGGAACCTTGCCTAGGAAGTGCGTTCGCGTCGGGTCGAGCTTTGAGCCCACTTCCCGCATCATCCTTTCCCGCCAGTGCTTCGCCCCTTCGGGCTTGCGTCCATAGCTGACGCCGTCCCCGCCCACGATGACTGTGTGGCAAGTCTTGTGTTCCTTCTGGATCGCCGGCAGCGCCCGCATGAATTGATGGAAGCCGCGATAGGGCTCCAGGTTGCGGGCAACATAGGTAATCACCGGATCGCCCGCTCTCAGAACAGTGCCATTGGGCAGTTTGATAGCAGCGCGCGGATTGGGACCTAAGTTCTCCGTGTCGATGCCCTCGTGGGCGACGGTGATTTTGTCCAGGTACGGCTTGGGATGCTGGGCCTTTTGCCAATGCGTCGGGCTGATGGCCGCGTCGCAGTTCTCCAGGTTCAGCAGGTGCAGCGCATTCCAGGCGCGGATGCGCGCGCGGTCGTCGAAGGTGACGGGGAACTCGGGATCGAAGCCGATGTCGGCGCCTTGCCAGTCAGGGTCCAGCCCATTGCCCTCGGCTGGCACGTTGTAGAACCACTCGCAGAAGTGCACGAGCCGCGCATCAGGGAACACATCCTTGGCGTTGAGCGTCTCACCCCAGCCCGGGTGAGCCAGGATGACGTCAGGCTTGAAGCCCTTGGCCTTCAGGGCCAGCAGGATGCGCGCCACCGCCTGCCCGTGCAGCACAGCATCCTCCATGCGGCGCAGGTAATGGTGCTGCTCTTGGTGAACCGGGCGGTGTGGCTTGTAGCGGATCAGCGTGAGCCGGCCTGACTTTTCGAGTTCGGGCATGCCGGGCGCCGTGTCCCGGCCGATGCCCACGACCTTCCAGCCCGGGCGCTCGCTCCAGGCCTTGGCCACATGCCGGAACTGGCCGGGGAAGTTCTGATGAATGATGAGCACGCGCAAAGTCAGCGCTCCAGGTTCAACGTTCTTTGAGGCTCTCGCCCACATGCTTCTGCACGGGGCTGAGCAGGTAGTCGATGACGCGGCGCTTGCCCGTCTTGATCTCGGCGGTCAAGTTCATGCCCGGCGCGAGCTTGATGTGCTTGCCGTCGACATCGATCGCTGACTCGTTGAGCGTCAGGCTTACCGGGAAGATCGCGCCGCGCTTCTCGTCCTGCACCGCATCGGCGGTGATGCTGTCGACCTTGGCTTCCACGGTGCCGTAACGCGTGTACGGGAAGGTCTCGAGCTTGATGGTGGCGCTCTGGCCGGCCTGGACGAAGCCGATGTCCTTGTTCTCCAGCACCACCTCAGCCGTGACGGCGCTGTCATCCGGCACGAGGACCAGCAGCACTTGCGCTGGAGTGACCACGCCACCGGCAGTGTGGATGGCCAGTTGTTGGACCGTGCCGGCCACGGGGGTCGTCAGCTTGGTCAGCGCGTTGCGCTTGTCCGCCTTGGTGCCTTCCTCCGCAAGTTGGCGCGACTTGAGCCCGGCCTGGGTTTCTCGGTCCTTGAGGGTGCGCAGCGTCTCGGCCCGGTAGGCGTTCAAGCCCTGCTCGGTCTCAGTGAGCGCCGCGTTGGCCTCTTGCAGGCGCGCTTTCGAGGTGGCCAGGTCGCGTTCGAGCTCGATGCGCTCACGGGTGCGATCCTGCCCGGCATGGTTGGTGACGAAGCCTTGCTCGGTCAGCGACTTGAAGTCCTTCTCGCGCTGCTGCGCCATCGGCAGCGTCGCCTGGAGCTTGGCCACGAATTGTTCGGCCGTCGCGATCTCCGCCTTGCGGCGTGCGGCCTCGGCGATGAACCTGGCGAGCTTGGCGCTGATGTCAGCCCATTCGCTCTGCAGCTGGACCTGCACGTTGGCGCGGTCAGTGGTGCTGAGGCCGCTCATGGCTGCGGGCTTGAGGCTGGGCGCACTGCCTTTGGTCAAGGCGCTGAGGAGCGCCTGGGCTCTCAACGCTTCGGCGATCGATGCGCTGCGCTCCTCGTTCACGCGGGTGCTGTCGGCCTCCGTCAGCGTGCTGTCCAGCTCGATGAGCACGTCACCCGCCTTGACCTTCTCGCCGTCCTTCACGTGGATGGCCTTTACGACGCTGGTCTCCAGCGGCTGGATGGTTTTGCTGCGCTGGCTGACGATGATGCGGCCTTGTGCCACCGCGACGATATCGATCTGGCCGAAGCAGGCCCACAGCAGTGCGATGGTGAACAGCGCGCATATGGCGATGATGACGCGGCGGGGCGCGGGATGCGGAGGTGTCTCCTGCAGCGCGATGGCAGCGGGCAGGAAGGCCCGCTCGTCGAGCAGGCGCTTCGGCCCCGCCAGCTCGTCACGGCGATCCCAGGCGGCTTTGAAGATGGCGAGGTACCGGCCCAGCAGTTCCAGGATCGGGTGGCGGGTTGCTACTGCTGCGTCGTTAGGGGCAGTGACCGTGTTCATGCGGGTGCCCTTTCTGCGTTGCCCGCCTGCATGCGCCACAGGTAGGCATAGAGGCCCTTGGGCTTGGCCAGCAGCTCGTCGTGGGTGCCCATCTCCACAATGCGCCCCTTGTCCATCGAGAGGATGCGGTGTGCATGGCGCACGGCGCTGAGCCGGTGGGCAATGATGAAGACCGTGCGACCCTGGCAGATGGCGCGCATGTTCTTCTGGATGATGGCTTCGCTCTCATAGTCCAGCGCGCTGGTGGCTTCGTCGAAGATCAGGATGCGCGGCTGGCTGAAGAGGGCCCGCGCGATGGCGATGCGCTGGCGCTGGCCGCCGGAGAGGCTGCTGCCCTGTTCGCCGACGACGGTGTCGTAGCCTAGCGGCAGCTCGGAGATGAATTTGTGCGCACCGGCGAGCCTGGCGGCGTGGATGACGGCTTCCAGCGGGGCCGCCGGATCAGCAATGGCGATGTTCTCGCGCACGCTGCGGTTGAAGAGCATGTTCTCCTGCAGCACGACGCCCACCTGGCGGCGCAGCTGGGCGGCGTCGATGAGGGCGATGTCGTGGCCGTCGACCTGCACGCGACCGCTCTCGGGGACGTAGAGGCGCTGGATGAGCTTGGTCAACGTGCTCTTGCCGGAGCCGCTGCGGCCGACGATGCCGATGACTTCGCCGGGGCGAACGTCCAGGCTCACGCCGTGCAGCACGGGCGGCGCGTCGGGGCGGTAGCGGAAGGTGAGGTTGTCCAGCGTCACCCGGCCCTGCAGGCGCGGCAGCGGGCTCACGCTCTGGGGCGGCAGCTCGGTGCGGGTGTTCAGGATATCGCCCAGGCGCTCCATGGACAGGCCGGTCTGCTGGAAGTCGGTCCACATCTGCGCGATGCGCATGATGGGCTGCGCCACCCGCCCGGCGAACATGTTGAACGCGACGAACATGCCCACGCTCAAGGCCGTACCAGAGCGTGGCTGCGTTGACGACCTTGCCGATGAGGTTGATGCCCTCGTGGCCGTACTGGGCCAGCGTCTGGGTGCGAAGTGACGCGCTGACGTAGGCTGCGAGCTGCTCATCCCAACGGCGGGCCATCTGCGGCTCCAGGGCACTGGCCTTGACGGTCTGGATGCCGGTGACGGTCTCGACCAGAAGTGACTGGTTCTCGGCGCCGCGCGCGAACTTCTCGTTCAAGCGGCCACGCAAGACGGGGACGATGCTCAAGGAGAGGATGAGGTACAGCGGCAGCGAGGCCAGCACGATCAGCGTCAGCGGCACGCTGTACGCCAACATCACGGCGATAAAGATCACCGAGAAGAGCACGTCCAGCACGAGGGTCAGCGCATTGCCGGTCAGGAACTGGCGGATGTTCTCCAACTCGCGCACGCGGGCGACCGAGTCGCCCACGCGCCGCGCCTGGAAGTAGGCCAGCGGCAGGTTGAGCAGGTGGCGGAACAGCCGCGCGCCGAGTTCCACGTCGATGCGGCTGGTGGTGTGGCTGAACACATAGGAACGCAGCACCGTCAGCACGCTCTCGAACAGCATGACTACCACGAGGCCGATGATGATGACGTCCAGCGTCGTCACGCCCTTGTGCACCAGCACCTTGTCCATCACCACCTGGAAGAACAGCGGCGAAACCAGCGCGAACAGCTGCAGAAACAGCGACACCAGCAGCACCTCGCCCAGCAGCTTGCGGTGCTTGACGATGCTGGGGATGAACCAGGAGAAGTCGAATTTCGCGAGGGCGCCGGCCAGGCTCGCGCGGCTCGTCACAAGAATCAGCTCGCCGCTCCATTGGCCGGCGAAGACCTCCAGCGGCTCGATGGTCGGGCGTGCCGTCTGAGCACCATCCGCAGCCGTGGCCGACGGGTCCATGAAGAGCACGCGCTGGCCGTCGCACTGCGCGAGCACCACGATGCGGCCGTCGTTCATCCTCGCCAGGGCGGGCAGCGGGGCAAGCGTCAGTCGGTCAGGTGCGCTCTGGTTGGGCTTGGCCTTAAGGCCAAGGTGCTTGGCGGCCAGCAGAAGGTCTTGCTGGCTGACAGCGTCCGTCTCACCCAGGCCCAGTTCGTGGCACAGCGCGTGCGGCTCGGCGGCGACATGGTGCAGCCGGGCGAGGATACAGAGCGCTTGCAGACGGTTGGAATCTCCCCGCCGTTCATCGCCAGTTTCAGATGGCAAGAACTCACCTTCGGCCGGCTCGGGTGCCGGTCGGCTGACTGACGAATTCATGGAGAGGGTGCGCCCGTTCAGGCGGCCTTAACTTTCTTGACGAGCGGATTGTCCGGATAGACCGTGACATTCTCGCGTGACTTATTGCCGCCTCTAACGCCAAAGCTTTGCGGATGTAAAAATTCACCGGCGGGCAGTTCGCGATGCCCGACATAGGCTCATTCCCCTGGACCGACTCTCGGTCGTTGTTCGATGAATTGGTGTCCCTGGCTCCTCCTCTCACCGTTATCACCGCATGAGCGTGAGCAATGGGATGGACGCCCCCACCCGTAGACGGCATCGAAGTGCCACAGTGGAAGTGTCAGCAACTACTCGATCGGAAGGAGCGTCCACCATGGAGATTACGACGATCGGCCTCGAGCTGGCCAAGAACGTGTTCCAGGTTCACGGGGTCAACGAGCGCGGCAAGGCCGTGCTGCGCAAGCAGCTCAAGCGCGATCAGGTTGCCCCGTTTTTCGCGAACCTGCCGCCCTGCTTGATCGGC
>NZ_JAJTWU010000018.1 GCF_021353265.1 Pelomonas cellulosilytica | reverse complement strand
AATGCCAAGACAGCCGAAGACTACGCCGCGCTTCTGCCCTGGAACATCGACCTCAGCAACGGCTGAACCTCACCTGCTCGATTGCCTCGTGAGAGGCAAGGACGCGGTTAATTGACCGCATACGACTTGAACCCGTTGCCGGACGGGGAACGCGACGGAGCCTGAGTTGCCACCCGATGTGGATGCGCGACGGTTGATCATGCTGATATGCGAGGGTTGGCTACCTCAAGACAAGTGTTCGTCGCAGGGCTGCCTTCGGTCTAGGGTCTGAGGTCGATCCGGCCGCTTGCGCGGCGTTCACGCTCAATAACGTTTCCGGGGATTCCCTTGATGGCCGCGGCTGCGCCGCGTTCCCCGTCCGGCCGCTGGTGCAAATGCTGGTGCGTCACCTCCTTGGCGCGGTGCGCTCGTCCAGACGACCCGTCAGGCGGCCGTTGCCGTCGTCGGCTGTGGCTTGACGCCCGCCCAGCCCGAGAGCTTCACCTCACGGCCGATGGCCCACACGAACCCGGCCAGCTCGCGCGCCACGGCCACCGCGGCCTTGGTCTTCATGAGCCGGCGCGCGCTCAGGCGCTTGAACTTGTGGCACAGCCGCGTCTGTGCCTTCCACGCGATCTGCGTCACGGCCTCGGGCAGCTCGTCCTGGCGTGCCGCAATGATGGGACTGACCCGTGGGTCCATCCTGTAGTGCCAGGCCACCTCGACCAGCATGCGCCGCGCCGCGCTGTTGCCCGCCTTGGTGATGGCGCCTTGCCGGCGCTTCGATCCCGAGGAGTGCTCGTCAGGCACCAGCCCCAGATAGGCCATCAACTGGCGGGGCGACTCAAAGCGCAAGAAGTCCTGCAGTTCGGCCGCCAGTGTCATGGCGGCGATCAGCTGCACGCCGCGCAGGGCCTGCAGCGCTTGCAACAGCCCCCAGTCCGGCAGCGCGTCGCGCAACGCCTGCTCCAGCCGGGCGATGCGCTCGCCGGCCTGTGTGATGGCGTGCAGGTACTCCTGGAAGGCGATCTGCTGGGCCGTGTGGCCGAGCTTGACGTTGGCCAGCCAGCGCAGGTGCGCCGCCGTCCACGAGGACTTGCCGGCGTAGGGGATGCCGTTGCGCAGCAGCAGCGCCTTGAGCCGATGGCGGCCGTTGCGCTGCTCACGCACGGCGTCCTCGCGGGCGCGCACCAGGTCGCGCACGGACTCGTCCACCGCATCGGGCACGCGCACCGCGTGCAGGTCACCCGAGCGCGCGAGCCGGGCCAGCAGCATGGCGTCGCGCCGGTCGGTCTTGATGCGCTCGCCGGGTGGGCGGGCGATGCTGGACGGGGCCACCACTTCGCAGTGCAGGCCTTGGGCGTGCAGATGACGCTGGATGACGTACCCGCAAGGACCTGCCTCGTAGACGATGTGCAGCGGCTGACCGCGGCTGACGAGTTTGCGCAGCGCCTTGTCCAGCGAGGCGAGGTCGCCCTTGATGCTGCCGACGTGGCGGATCTCGGCGTCACGCGGCGCATCCGCCACGGCGATGTCGATGCTGTCCTTGTGCACATCCAACCCGACGAACAGGGTGCTAGATTCCTTGCCCATGGCCCGACTCCTTGCTCACTTGCAACGCCCCGGCAGACCGCCTGCCGGGTGCCTTGGTGTAGCTCTGCCGGCCTCGCGCCGGCAACCTACGGCATCGCAGGGGGCGGGCCGCCCGACGTCACGAAGCCATCTTGTCTAGCCAGCATGGCCGAGAACCCATCCAATCGCGAGTTCGCAAGCAGCGTCAGTCTGGTTGTGACGGGAAACGACCTCAACCCGGCGGACATAACCGCTGCGCTCGGAATTGAGCCCGACAGCAGTTGGCGTCGCGGCGATACCAAGCGAGCTGGCGACGACCTCGGCCCGTCAAGCCTGCCACACGCCGTAGCCGGCCTCCCGCAGGCCGATGGCCAGCTCCACCTCCATGTCGCAGGCGGCGTCGTAGGGCATCGGGTTGTAGACCTCGTAGAGCTCCGGCAGCAACCGCACGCCGTACTTCAGCACGAAGCGGTTGGCCTGCACGCCGGCCATGTGCTTGTCGAAGCGCAGGTCCGGGTCCAACCCCGTCATGCCGACGTAGACGCAGGGTTTCAGCACGTCGTGGTCCGGGTTGGCCTTGCGGAAGGCGGGCTCGTTCCACACTTGTTCGGACAGCAGTACCACGTAGACATGGTGGTGGTGGGCACGTGGGCGACGGGGCATCGCGGCGGATTGTCGGCGCCCGCCCGGCGCCGCACCATCACGCGGCGACGAGGCCCGGCACGCTCGGCCGACCCAGCGCGCCGTTGAGCTTGCGCCACGCGACGTCGTCCAGCAGCGCGCGCGCCGAATCCAGCACGGGCTGTTGCACCGGCTCGGGCAGGCCGCCAAGCACGACGGCACGCTCGGCCGGCGTCAGCGCCGGGATCATCCAGCGCAGCGTCTGGCTCATCTCCTGGGGCGGGATGCTGGACAGGATGCTGTGGTGCAGCGCCAGCAGTTCCTCATCGGTGTAAGTGGCCCACAGGGCCTCGTTGTGGACGCTCTCCTCCACGGCCATGTGCTCAAAGTTGTCGGCCACGAAGGCTGCCAGCTGCCGGTACAGCCCGTGGGCCGCGGCCGATGACGGCAGCGCGCGCAGGGCCGCGCCAGCGGCCTGCAGCGCGGCGATGGTCTCGAGGTGCTCGACATGCTCGCCCGCGATGGTCGCGCTTGTGCCGCTGCGGCGTGCTTCGATGGCGGGGTGGACGAAGCGGTTCTCCTTGTCGACGTGGTGGCGCGCGGCGTCCAGCAGCGCATCGAGTTGGGCCAGCGTGGCCCCCAGGTCGTGCGGGTCCTCCACGTCCACGCGGCCGAGCTGCTGCAGCGTGTCGGTCATGAAGAGACGCAAGGCCTTGTGGATGTGGGCATAGAGGTCGAAACGGGCGGTGGTGTTCATCGGTGTGCTTCGGTGCGGTGGATGGAAGGCCGCCAGTGTTCCGGCCGCGGCCCGGCCTGCCATCGCCCCGACGGGCCATGACCGTCGGGCCCCGGCATGACGGCGGTCATGGCTCTTTGGCAGTTTTCACACTGGCCCGTCGAGGCGATGCCCGGGCCAAGCGCGCTCGGCACAGTGCGTCCCGCCGGCTGCAACTTCGCCGCACCACCTCAGGAGACCCCGTTGAACCGCCTCACTACATCCGCCCCGCTGGGCCTGTTCACCAGCCTCGTTGCCGCATTCAGCGTCGTGGCCGCCGCCGTGCTGAGCCTGCCGGCTGACGCCGCCCCATCGTCCCAATCGCCCGGTCCGGCCACCTCACCCTGCGACGACGCGGCCGCGCTGCAGCGCCGGCTCGACGACTTCGATGCCCGCTGGAACGCCAGCGACGCCTGGGGGCTGGCGGTGCAGTTCACGACGGACGGCCGCGTGGGTACGGCCGGCGAGCCGGGCCGCGCGGCGGTCTATCGCGAGATCGTCGAGCGGCTGGGCCGGACACCGGTGCAGCGGCACACGCGCGTGCTGCGCGCCACGCCTCTGGGCGCGGCCTGCCGCGTCGACGTGCAGGTGCAGACCGTCCAGGCCAGTGGCGAGTTGCAGGAGGCGGGTGTCTTCGTGCTCGTCGCGTCGCCCGAGGGCGGCATCGCCGCCGTGCTTTGAGCCGGCCACAAAGGAAAGCCCCGGCCGGCCGGAGCCGGTCGGGGCGCAAAAGCGCTTGTCGCCGCCCGGGACACGCTCGTTCGAGCGCGTGGGGCTGCGGCGATCATCACAGCGCAGACGGCCCGTGATGCGACACCGCAGGGCGGTGACGCGGCGAGGCCGGAAGTCGTGCTCTCATGGTCGCGGGCGGTCGCGTCCCGCCTCGCCAGGGGCCGCAGCGTTGCCGGGGGCCGTGCACTGGTGACGGGCTGAATCATCGGCGCAGCCGGCCTGAACAAAGCCGCGATCAGCCAGGGGGCGGCGCGGCTTTTTGCAGCGTCAGTGCATGGCCTGGCCTGCTCGGGCCGGCGCCTGCAGCTGCAGCGTCTCGGTCTTGCCGGCGCGCTCGATCGTCAGCGTGACCGGCACCGTGTCGCCGGCTTTCACGGCGCTCCTCAGGCCCATCAACATGATGTGATAGCTCCCGGGCCTGAGGCTCACGGCCTGGCCCGCCGGCAGGTCCAGCCCGGACAGCGCACGCATGCGCATGACGCCGCCGTCCATGCGCATTTCGTGCACCTCCACGCTGGCGGCCACGGGCGAGGTGCCGCCCACCAGCCGCGCGGCGGTGGGCGACTTCAGTTCGACAAACAGGCCGGTGGCCTGCTGACCTGGCACGGTGGCGCGCACCCATGGATCGGTGGCGACGGTCTGGGCTTGGGCGGCACCAGCGGACAGGGCGAGGGCGATCAGCAGTGAGAGGCGGCGCATGGGCAGGGCTCCTGATTGGGCTTCTTGGTTGGGGTTGGGGTTGGGGGGCATGCCAGTTGTCGGCGAGGGATGAGGTGGTGGATCAGGTGGTGGATGTGGCACTCCAGTGCAGGCCATGCAAGCATCACGGGCAGGCTCCCGCCGAAGTCCGGCGTGGCCCAGGCGAGGACGAGCTTCAGCGGCCACTGCCACAGCGGCCACTGCCACGGGGGCATTGCTTCAGTTGCCGCGCGGGCGGCGTCTGCGCGCCGACCCTGCCGCGAGTGCGGTGCTGCCACCCCATCACCACGCCAGCAGGGGCGGCTGCCCACGTTGCGCAGGACAGGGCTGAATCGGAGCGTTTGCAAAGGGCTTGCCGCGGGGCTAGTGCCGCGAGATCTGCTGGGAGACGGGATAACCGCTCATCGTGCCCACGGTGCCATAGCCCGCGATGCTCGTTGCCGTCATGCACACCGCCCCCATCATCCCGCCCGGTGCGCAGTCGGCATAGGCCAGCCTGGCGATCTGGGCTGGCGTCAGTGGGGTGAACGGGTTGTCCGGTACGAAGATCAGGATCGACGAGTTCTGGATGCTGGTGGCATAGCGTGATGGAAAGCCGGCGTACACGCCACCCACGGCGACGCCTGCCTGGGGCGACCAGCCGTCGCCGCCGGCAGCGGTGGAAAACGTGCTCGTCGTGTTCTTCGCAAAACTCGCGACGAAGCTCCCGCCCAGGGCAGCGTCGCGCCACGTCTGGAGCTGGTAGGTCAGGGGCACCTGGGTCATGTCGAAGAAGGGGGCGCTGCCGATGGCGTTGCCGCTCATGGATTCGGTCAGGCGCCCGGTCAGGCCGGTGATGGCGCCCGTTGTCGAGTTCAGCATGAACGAGCCTGTGAAAATCGAGTCCCGCGGCTGCGTGTCGGGTTCGTAGAAGCGCGTCACGACATCGAACGTCGTCAGCACTTCGACGGCCGCGGAGCTGCTGCCGTTCCCTACCGCATTGCTGGCCGTCAGCGAAAACGTATAGCCAGCACAGCTGCCGGGGCAGGTCACGGCGACCGGCAGTGCGCTGGCCTGAGCCGAGAGGCCAGCCGGACTGGACGTGACGGTGTAGTGCGTGATCGCACTGCCGCCGCTGTTCACGGACGTGGCCGTGACGAGCACCTGGTTGATGCCGGTGCCCAGGCTGGCCGTGACGCCGCTGGGCACGCCGGGCGCGGACATGCCGGGAGGCAGTTGCACCGGTAGCGTCAATGTCGCCTGGGGCGCCGGGTTGTAGCTGCCGTTGCCCGCCTGGTTGGCTGCGATCAGGCAGTCCCCCAGGGTCGTGGCCGTGACGAGGCCACTGCCGGCCGCCACGCCGCAGACCGTCGGGCTCAAGCTGGCGAGGCTCACGGGGAGGCCGGAGCTGGCGGTGGCGGCCACGGTGGCGCTGCCGCCCAGCGTCAGCAGCGGCGCCGTGCCGAAGCTGATGGTCTGGTTGGGGTCGGGCGCGATGCTCAGCGATTGCGTCACGGGCGTTGCGGGGCCCCACACGCCGTTGCCTGGTTGGGTGGCGGTGACGACACAGCTGCCGGCGGCCAGGCCGGTCACCACCCCCGTTGCGGCACCCACCGAACAGGTGCTGCTCTGGCTGCCGTAGCTGACAGGCAGTCCGGAGGTGGCCACCGCACGCACGGTGCCGCTGGTGCCGACGCGCACCGCCGGGGCCGCGCCGAAGCTGATTGACTGCGGCGCCGTGCTCACGGTCAGGCTCAGCGTCGATGGCGTGGCCGCGGCCCAGATGGCGTTGCCCGGCTGGTCGGCGGCAATGCGGCAACTCCCGGGTATCGACGCGCTGACCACGCCGGTCGCCGCCACGACGCTGCACACCGACGGCGTCACGCTGCTGTAGACCACTGGCAGGCCCGAGCTGGCCGTGGCGCGAACCGTGGCACTGCTACCCGCCGTCAGCGAAGGCGGTGCCGAGAAGGTCAGGCTCTGAGGCTGGCCACTCACGTTCAGGCTCGCGATCACCTGGGCCGCGGGCGCCCAACTGCTGTCTCCAGGCTGGCTGGCGGCCACGGTACAGGTGCCGGTCATCAGGCCGGTCACGAGGCCGGTGGTGCCGCCGACGCTGCAGATGGCGCTACTCAAGCTGGCATAGACGGCCGGCAGACCGGAGCTGGCCATGGCGCGCACCGTGGTCTGGCCGTTGACGACGATGTCGGCGGCCGGGGCGAACACGAGCGACTGCGGCGCGACCGTGCTGCTGAGGGTCTGGACCACCTGGGGCGCCGCGGCCCAGAGGGTGTTGCCCGGCTGACTGGCGGCGATGGTGCAGGCGCCCACGGCGAGGCTCGTCACCAGCCCCGAGGCGGCATCGACGGTGCAGGCCGCCGGGGTCAGGCTGTTGTAGGCCACCGCCAGGCCGGAACTGGCCGTCGCGCGCACGGTCGCCGCGCCGCCCATGGCCAGCGCTGGTGCGGCGGCAAAGCTGATCGTCTGGGCCTGGCCGGCCACGGCGACGGTGAGGCTGGCCTGCGGCGCGGCTGCCCAACTGCTGTTGCCGGCCTGGTTGAGCGCCAGCGTGCAGTTGCCGATGCGCAGGCCGGTGACCGTCCCCGCCGGTGTGGTGGAGCAGGTCTGTGGCGAGGTGCTCGTGAACGTGACGGACAGCCCGGAGCTCGACGTGGCGCGTGCCACGGCCATCGCGTTCACGGTCAGGGCAGGGGCGGCAGTCAGGCTGATGGACTGCGGCATGCCGACCACGGGCAGGCTCAAGCTGGCAGGTGACGCGGCGAGCCAGGTGGCGTCGCCGGCCTGGCTGGCCTGCAGCACGCACTGGCCGGCACCGAGCGACGCGATGCTGCCGCTGGCGGCGTCGACGCCGCAGATCGCCGGGGTCAGCGAGGAGAGCGTCACGGGCAGCCCGGAGCTGGCCGTGGCCCGTGCCGTGGCCGGGCTGCCCACGGTCAAGCTGGCGGGTGTGGCGTTGAGTGTGACGGTCTGCGTTGCACGGCTGACCGACGTGGACGTCTGCGCCTGCACGGCCGCAGCCCAGCGGGTGTCCCCGGGCTGGTCGGCCGCCACGGTGCAGGTGCCGGCTGTCAGCGCCAGCAGGGCACCAGCCGTCGAGATGCTGCAGACCTCCGGCGTCAGGCTGCTCCAGTGCGGGGCCAGGCCGGAACTGGCGCTGGCCTGGGCCGAGGTGCCGGCGCCGACCAGCAGTGGCGGCAATGCGGCGAGGCTGATGCGCTGCGGCTGGCCCGAGACCGCGGTAGCCTGCATGACCATCGCGGCCGCGCTCCACTGGCCGTTGCCGGGTTGCTCCGCGGCGACGGTGCAGGTGCCCGCGGCCAGGGCCGCGATGCTGCCGCGGTCCGGGTCCACACTGCACAGGTCGGGTGTCTGGCTCGTGAAGCGCACTGTCAGACCCGAGCTGGCACTGGCCGAGGCGGTCACCGCGTCGCCGACGATGAGGGGCGGCAGGGGATCGAAGCTCAGGCTTTGGGCCCGGCCGGTCACGGGCACCACCAGCGTGGCCTGCGGCGCGGGCGCGAAACGGTCGTTGCCGCCCTGGTTGGCGGCGATGGTGCAGTCGCCGATGCTCAGCCCGCGGATCTGCCCGGTGACCGCGTCGAGCGTGCAAATGGCCGGGGTCAGGCTGCCGAGGCCGACCGGCAGACCGGAGGAGGCCGTCGCGGCCAGCGTGGCGGTGCCGCCGACCTGCAGGGTGGGGACATCGCCGAGGCGGATGCTCTGCGCGTCGTCGTGCACGCGCGGGCCGTCATCGCCGGCCGCGCCGCCACCGCAGGCCGCCAGCACGAGCGCGCAGGACAGCGCGGCACCGGTCGTGCGCATCAGGGGAATCAGAACCATAGGCTCACCGAGGTGTTGAAGGAGCGACCGGTGCCCGGCACCACCGCGCCCCATGGGATGCCGGCCGAGGTCATTGAACGGCCCTGGCCGAGGTAGGCGCCTCCCAGCGGCGACGCATAGAGCCGGTTGAAGAGGTTGTCGACAGCAAGGTCGAGTCGAGCGCGCGGCCATTCATGGCTTGCGCGCAGGTGGACCAGCGCGTAACCCGGCGTCGTCATCTCGTTGCGCACACGTGAGATGCGCTGCTTGGCCGTCACGGCCTGCAGTTCCAGCGAGCCGGTCCAGCCGCCCCGCTGGTGGGTCAGCGACAGCTTGAGGTTGTCCGGCATCAGGTTGTAGAGCCCATCGCCGGTGGCAAGGTTGTGGCCGCGAAGCACGGCCAGCACGAATGCCGTGTCCCACGTGCCGCTGTCGCCGCTTGCCAGCCGTTTGCTGCCCGACAGGTCCAGTCCGTGCATGCGTACCGGCGCGTTGGCGTACTGCAGCAGCACGAAGCCTTCAGGGGCCGTGACGTTGGCGGCGCTGCATTGCCCGAAGTCGCAACGCCTCGCGTCCATGAAGTCGCGGACGTGCGTGGCGTAGGCCGCGAGCTTGAGCGTCCAGTCTTCAGCAGCGGCGTCCTGCCACGCGACATTGGCGGCGAACGTGTGCGCGATTTCTGGACGCAGCCCCGGCTGGCCGACGTAGCCGTTGCCGTCGCCGACGAAGTTGTTCATCAACGCGGCCATCGGCTGTGTCGACCACGGATAGCGCTGGTAGAGGTTGGGCGCGTGGCCCTTGCGGGCCAGGCCGACCTCGTACGTCTGCCCGGCATTCGGGTGGTAGCGAGCGGTGAGTGCGAGGTCCAGCAACGTGTCCTGGCGGCGGTGGCGCGCGGCATTGAACGCGGCAGCCTCGCGACCCCAGATGGCGCCCAGGCCGTTGTCGTAGCCCTGCACGGTGGCCGCGTCGGTCACGACCCGATCACCCCGCAGGCCGGCCAGCGTGGTCCAGTCACTGCTCCAGCGGCCTTCCCATTCGGCAAACGCGGCCGAGCGCAGGCGCCGACCATCGTCGATGTTCCAGAACGCGTTGGGCCCCATGGAGCCGCCCACCGGCGGCCACCAGTCGTACAGCACATACGTCTGACGCTCCAGACCCACGCGCAGCACGTCGGTGTCGCTCACGTCGACGTCGGCCTCGGCCTGCGCGCCACGCGTCGTCGCCTCGGTGAGCATGGGCATGCCGTAACCATAGAAATAGCGGTCCGGTCCCATGTCCATCGCATGATTCACCCGCTGCTGCCACAGCCGGGCTTTCAGGCGGCCCCAGTCGAACTGACCGGTGTAGCGCAGGTTGGTCTGGCGGCTCTGGTTGTCCGTCATGTCCATGCGCTGGTTCGGGAAGCCTTCGAAGCCAATGTGCTGGCGACCCAGCGTGAGCTGCAGGAGGTGACCGGCATTGCGCCAGGCCAACCGCACCTCGTCGTTGCGGCCCTCGTAGGCGCTGGAGGCGACCTCGTCGCCCGGGATGACGCGGCCGTTCTCCGAGCCCGGCGCTGCGGGCTTGAAGGCCGTCGCGGCGTGGTAGTTCTGCTGGCGGGATGTCGAGGTCGAGGCGCCGAGGCTCAATTGCTCCGTTGCGAGGCTGGCCGAGACTGTCGTCCCGTGGGCGTGGCCATTGCTGCGCCAGAAGCTGGTCAGCCGGCCCTGGGTGAGCGGCGCCTCCCCGTCGCCCGCAAAGGGCGGCGGGGCGGCTTCGATCTGCACCGTGCCACCAATGCTGTCGCCGCCGACGCTGACCGGGCTGATGCCGGCATACACCGTCACACGGCCCACGCTGGAGGGGTCGATGTAGGACAGCCCCGGATTCATGTGGTTGGGGCATGCCGCCACCAGGTCCATGCCGTCGACCTGGGTCCGCAGGCGGTCGTCCGCCAGGCCGTGCACCGCCGGCAGGCTGGAGACGCCGCCGGCGCTGTAGAGGCTGACGCCAGGCAGCTCCTGAAGCAGGCGCGCGGTATCGCCCGTGGCCGAACGGCTGCGGGCGAGCTGTGCAGCGCTGCTGCGTGACGCGAAGAGGCCATCCTCCTGGGACGTGCCAATGATGACCTGGCGAGGCAGCGGCTGGACCTGCGGCGCACTGGCCGCCGCAGGAGGCGCTTCAGGCGCCGCTGCTGTCCGCAGCGACGTGGCGGCCAGGGCCAGGGCCACGGCCAGCAGCCGACAAAGAGGACGGCTCATCACGTCAGGCGCTGCGGGCGCGGCGTCGTGCCAAGGTGCCCAGCACGCCCAGGCCGGCCAGCATCAGCGCGTAGGTTTCGGGTTCCGGCACGGCAGCTGCGATGGTCTGAGACAGGGGATACCCATCCATCGTGCCGGTGGCGCCATAGCCTGCCAGGCTGGTGCCGGTCATGCAGACTGCGCCCATCATGCCGCCGCCCATCATCATGCCGCCGGGAGCGGTGGGAGTGCAGTCGGCGTAGGCCAGCTTGCTGATCTGGGCCTGGGTGAGCGCGGCCGTCGGCGTCTCAGGGACAAAGATCAGCGCATAGGCGTTGCCGGGATTCTTCGCCGGCTTGGGGAACCCGGCATAGATGCCGCCCACGTCGACGCCCGTCTGCGGCGACCAGTCGTCGGCCGGGCTGCCGCACAGCGCGGTCGAGCAGAAGGTGGTCGTCGTGCTGTTCTTGAACACGGCTGCGAAGGTGCCCCCCAGGGAGGCGTCGTACCAGCTCTGCAGCTGGTAGGTCAGCGGCAGCCACACCATGGAGGCCACGTCGTCGCCAGTCATGGACTCGCTCAACTGGCCCGTCAGGCCCGTGATGGTGTGCGTGTGCTCGTCGTAGGTGAAGCTGCCCTGGAAGATCGTGTTCTTCGGTTGGGTCTGCGGTTCGAACCACGTCGTGGTCACGGTGTAGTCGGTCTCATGGGCCTGCGCGGCGCCCAGCACGGCGAGCAGAGAGGCGGCAAATGCAATGTGTTTCATCGATGACTCCTGAGGTGATCAAAGGGAAGCGCCGAGGTGGCGGCGCAGGACCAGCAGGCCGGCGCCGACGCCCATCAGCAGCCAGGTCTGGGGTTCGGGGACGGGGGTGACCGCCGACACGCCCAGCGTCAGGGCGTAGCTCTTCGTCGAATCGGCCAGGCTCTTGCCGGCCAGGTTGTTGCCGCCGACGAAGATGGTGTAGTCGCCGGCACCCAGCGTGAACGTGCCCGACACCGTGCCGTTCGCGGTCGTGCTGGCCGCCGAGCCCTTGTAGGTGAAGGTGCTCAGCGCCGAGGGCACACCGGCCGGCTCGCCGTCGCCGCCAACCGCCCAGTTGCCCAGCGCGTTCCAGCTGCCATTGGTGGTCAGATAGCTGTAGCCGGCACCGGCCACCGCCTGGGCGAAGCTGGTGCGCCAGGCCTCGGAAGCGACGGCGAAGTCGTGGTCGGCGCTGGTCTGTGGTGGCGTGAAGGGCGACACGGCAGCCAGCCCCTGGTACACCGAGAAGGCCGGGGTCAGGCCGCTGCCGTTGCGTGCGGCTTCGGTGATGGTGACCGTCATTGCACTGTCGAGATGGAAGCGGAAGGCCTTGCCCTTGTGGCTGTCGCCCAGGTAGAGGTCGTCCGTGCCGGTGCCGCTGACGAAAGCGGCCTCGTCCGTGCGCGGCAGGGTGGCCAGCGCGCTGTTGAACACCAGGTTCAGGTCCGACGCATCGGCCCAGCCGTAGTTGCTGGTGACCGTCTGCGTGGCGATGGCAGCGGCGCTGCCGTCGGTGAGCGTGCCGAAGTTGCGGCCGCTGTAGCTGATGTGGGCGAAGCTGCAGGCCGAAGCGGCGAGCAGCGCGGCGCCTGCGACCGCCTTTGATATGCGTGTCTGCATGAGTTCTCCTGACAGGAAGTGGAGGGACGTCCGGGTGCTTGGTCATGCCGGAGGTCCGCGTGTCGAGCGATGGCGTCAAAGGACGACCCATCCGGGCCGCCTTTGGTCCACCGGAGGCGCTCGTGGCTGCGCTCGGGACCAAGGCGACACGGGCATCGCCGGCCGATCGGGCAGGGGCAGCTCCGCGGAGCGGGCCGTGGCAGCGAAGGACACGCCTGGCGTGCGCGGCAGCGACTGCATGGGCAGCTGCAATGCGCAGTACCCGCAGTGCTGGAATGCGTGGACCCACCGCGCGTCGTCCCGCGGCGCCTGCGTGTCGGTGCCCGCCTCGCGAGCGAGCGGCGAGACGCACAGGTCGGCCCAGCGCCATCCGCGGTGCAGCTCGATGGCATGCGAAATGGCAGGCGCCAGCGCCACGGCCATCAAGGTGGCGATGACCAGCCAGACTGCAGGCGTCCAGGGGCGGCGGCGCATGGTCAGCGTTGGTGCGGTGTACAGCGCGGCATGGGGGCGGGTCGTGTCGTCACCGGATCAGGGGTGTTCCGCCGCTGCAAGCACAGCGGCTGCGGTTGGCCTGCGAGGAGGCTTGCACACGCGTGCTGCTCATGCGACCCCCTCGGGCGTGGTCGCACGGACCTGCAGCTCGTCGCGGCGAGGGCGGCAGTTACAGGCCGGCAAACCGGTGTGCAGCGGCGCTGACTCGGCGGCGGGCGCTGTGCGTGCGGGGGGTGGGGTTGGGGTGGGGCGGATCTGGCCCGTGGCCACGAGATGGCCGGTCCAGGCGGTCCACAGCACCATTGCAGCAGCGGTGGCGAGATTGAGGTGAAAGGCGAACGCCATCAGGCGAGCCAGGCGGGCAGGCGTGTTCATGTCAAGTCCTGATCGGGCCGACCGAGCGGGGCGCGGTTGGCCGTGTCCAAAGAGCGCGCTGGCTGGGGGCCAGGCGGCAGCGCGGATCAGGCGTCTTGAGGGGGCGCGCGTGGCCTGCCGGGCCCCGTGACGGGCCGCAGGACCGCGCTGCGCACACGTGCTGCCGTGGTGCGGCTGAGCGTCCCGAGCGGCAGGTGCGGCGGCTGCACCACCGGCGGCGGAGCGATGCCCTGGGCGGTCAGCAGGCAGGCCCAGCACGCAGCATGGCTACCCGCTGAAGCCGGATCGGCGGGCCCGCGCCTGCTGCTGTCGTCTTCGGCGTTCGCGCGCGAAGAACCAGCCGCGCTGCAGATGTCGGCGAAGCCGCCACCCAGCCCGGCGAGCGCCATGCGCGCTGACGCAAAGGTCGCTGTTGCCTGCACACACAGCACGCACAGCACGAGCATCGCCAGCAGCAGGGGCTGGCGCTTGCGCAGGCGGTCGAAGGCGATGCTCATGCGGGGCGGAGTCAGCAACTCAGTGGCCTGGGCGGAGCCGGGAGGAGGCAAGGCCGGGTCAACGCAGCCGATGGCGTTCAGTGCGCGTGTGTCTCCGCAGAGCGGGCGGAGACGACCTTGAGCCGCACTGCCGGTGCTTTCGGTGTTTGTCCCGGCGTCGGTACGTCGGCCCAGTTCCACTCGCCTTTCACGCAGACTTGACGCACCTTGAACCAGAGGTCGCCAGGATCGGCGACAACGGTGGCGCGTACGGTGAACTCGTCGTACCAGGCATCCTGCAGGAAGTCCGCTTCGGCGTTGGCCGTCCAGCTCACCTCGGCCAATTCGTCTGCGATGGTCTTGCCGTGACTGTCATAGGGTTTGGCCAGCGGGGCGCGGGTGGTGGTCAGCGTCCAGCCAGGTTTGGGCATGGGCTTGGCGCCGCGCAGGCCATTGGGCAGCGTGACGATGATCTGCCGCGTGGCCGAGCCGTCGCAGCCGTGGCCGACGCGCAGCACGGCCTTGTACGGCTTGCCGGTTTCGGTCTCCGGGGTCTCCAGCGTGACATGGGCCTGGGTGGCGCCGGCGAGCGCGACCAGTGCGGTGGCGAAGAGGGCTTTCATGCGGATCTCCTTACAGGTCGAACTTGAGCTCAGCCGAGTAGCTGCGCTGCGGGTAGTTGTGGAAGTTCCAGTACTGGTAGTTGTTCAGGTTGTCGACGCCGAACGCGGCGCTCCACTCGCGGGTGATCTTCCACAACACGCGCACGTCGGCGGTGGCGTACTTGCTGACGCCCATGTAGGCAAAGCCGTTCACGTCGGCGTTGTTCAGCGTGCGGTACTGGTGGCCGCTGTAGCGGGCCGCGAGGCTGGCGCTCCACTGTTCGTTGAAGCGGTAGGCCGCCAGCGCCGTGGCGCGCCAGCGCGGGATGTTGGGCTGCCACTTGCCGATCGTGTCGCCCGCCGTCGAGACGAAGCCGCGGTTGGCCTTGATCTTGGAGTCGGTGTAGGTGAGGCTGGCCGACAAGTCCAAGCCCTTGAGCGCCCAGTCGGTCGTGGCGAGCGTGCCCTCCAGTCCCGTCGTGCCGATCCTGTCGATGTTCTGCACGCGGCTGATGTTCTTGTTGTTGGCGACCGGGTCGACGACGGTCTGGGAGTACAGCGAATCGCGCGTCGTCTCGGCGAACAGCGTCAATCGGGACTGCAGCGCACCCCAGGTCTGGTCGGCCGTGAGTTCGGCGGTCCAGGACTTCTCAGGCTTGAGGTTGGGGTCGTTGATGTACTCCGAGTTCGTCGTCGACGTGGCACCGTACAGCTCGCTGACGGTGGGCATGCGCACCGCGCGGCCGACCGAAGCCTTCAGGACCGTCTCCGGCGCAGCCTGCCACGACAGCGCGGCCTTGGGCGACAGGAAGTTCTCGCTGCGTGCGGCGTAGATGCGCGGCTTGGGGGTGCCGGTGGGCGAGAAGTCGGTGCGGCCATCGCGGGCCTGCCAGTGCTCGGCGCGCAGGCCCAGCACGGCCTTCCAGTCCGTGCCGATCAGCCAGGCATCCTGCGCGTAGGCAGCCTGCAGCCGGGTCTTGCCGGTCACGTTGTTGACCATGTCTCCTGGCCCGTCCGTCAGGTAGTTGCCGGTGATCCCCGAGGTCAGGTAGCTGAGCTTGTAGCTGTCCTGCTGCAGGCCGGCCTCCACCACATGATCGGTGCCCGCCGGGCGCCAGATGCCCTTGGCGGCCAGCGTGTTCCAGCCCGTGCCGTTGCCGTCGGCCAGCGTGCCGGCGCCGCCAGTCAACGCCCCCGGCTGCGGGTTGTCCGTGAAGACGCCGTTCACGGTCAGCCCGTTCTGGCGCTTTTTGTCCTTCTGATAGTCATAGAGGCTGGCGGCGACTTCCCAGTCCCATTCGCCGCCACTGTGGCTCTTGACCGAGAGACCGTGCATGACGTGTTGCAGCTTCTCGCGTGTGACGGCGAAGTCCGATGCGGTCAGCTTGGCGAACTGCTTTCCGTCAATGGCGATGACGCCCGAGTACACCGGCTTGCCGGCCGCATCGCGCAGCCAGCTCTCGGAGTTTCCCTCGGAGTCGTTGCGCCACACGCCCATCACGTAGCTGGCGCGCACCGTGGCGCTGAGGTCGTAGGCCAGCTTCAGCCTGAGATGGTCCTGCGTGGTGTTGTACTGCGTGCCGGCGCCGAGCAGGTACCACGGCGTGTTGCTGCTGTTGGGCACGAGGACGGCACCGTTGACCGGGGTGCCCGTCGTGACCGCCGTGCCCGTGCTCGCCACGCGGTTGGCGAAGGTCAGCGGCTGGCCGTCGCTGTCGGTGTGGTTGACGTTGATCCACCAGCTGAAGGCGCCGTCGCGGCTGCCCACGGACGCGCTGGCTGCCCAGGCGCGGTAGGTGTTGCTGTGGCCGTAGATCTCCGAGGACTGGCTGCTGAAGCCGACCTTGGCGTGGGCCTCGAACTTCGTCGGCATGCGGGTCTGGTAGTCCACCACCGCGCCGACCGAGTTGCCTGGGTAGGCGGCCGAGAACGGCCCGTACATGACGTCCACGCGGGCGATCTCTTCGGGGCTCACGAGCCCCCAGCGTGGCGGGAAGGACAGGCCGCCCACGCCGTTGCCGAGGTAGTTGGACAGCAGGATGCCGTCGGCGTAGACGGCCGAGCGAGCGCTGTTGCCGGTGCCGGACGCGCGACTGGACAGGATGGCGTGGTTGTAGTCGCCGATGTAGCGCTTGCGGACCAAGAGGCTCGGCAGGTATTTCAGCGCGTCTTCCGAGTCGGTCGCGTTGATGTTGCGCTCGATGTCCTCGCGTGTGACGGTCTCGCGGGTCGTCGGGATGTTGGTGGGCAGCGACGTCGGCGAGGCACCCTGCATGCGCACGAGGCCGAGCTTCGTGCGTGGGGCATTGAGGGGCGCAGCGGCGTCGATGGACGCTGCCTTGACGCTGGCGGTGGAGGTGGTAGTCGCGGTGTCGACGAGCGCCACGGGGGCATCGTCGCAGTCGCAGTCTTCACAGGCGAGGGCGGGGGCAGGGGCCAGCGCGAGGCTGGACAGGGCGGCGCAAGCGGCAGCCGCGCGCGCAAGGGCAGTCTTCTTCATGAAAGGGCAGGATCCGAGTGCACCGTCGACGGCCAGCGGCGCGACGGCAGGCGCCGGGCCTATCGGCCGCGGCGGCGTGATGACTCAGATCAGCCGGGGTGGCGCACGGGCACTGGCCGGCCGCCAGGCGTGGGCCGTGACGGGCGCCGTCCAGAAGCGCTCGGGCGCTTGCAGCGCGAGGTCGTTGCGCAACGTGGGCTCTGCCGTGGCAGGCGGGCCTGCCAGGTCGCCCAGGTGGATGTGACAAGCGGCGCAATGCCCGTTGGCCAGCAGGTCCAGCGCCTTGTCGACGGGGCTGGGATCAGCCGCCTGGGAGCTGAGCGTCGGGGCGCGGCAGATGTCCTGCCAGGTCGAGAAATCACCCCGCGCATGCGCCAGCGCGGCGCTGATGCCCGGCGCCAGCAAGCCCAGCAGGAACACGGCCAGCAGCCACGCGGCAAAGGCGCGGGGATGGCGGCGTGGGTGGGCGGCGTGCATGGGGACGGAACCTGGGGTGAACGCATTGTGCCGCCTGCCGGTACCGTCCGGGCGGTCCTAGGGGCACCGTGCGTGGCCTCGGAGGGCTCGCAGTTGCGCGAGATCAAGCTTGCCTGGCGGCCGCGGCCCTGTGTCACAGTGCACGCAGACAGTCGACAGGGAGAACCGATGCATCACGACAAGCACCGACGCGGCCTGCTGGCCTGGGGCGGGCTCATGGCGTTGACCGGCATGGGCAGCGCCCGGGCCGAGCCCGACCAGCCGGCCCCGCCGCAGAGCCTCGCGCCCGACACCCCGCTGGGCCAGACGCTGGATGGCAAGCCGCTGCGCCTGGCCGACTTCGACGGCCGGCCGGTGATCGTCTTCTTCTGGGCATCCTGGTGCCCGTACTGCCGCAATGAACTGCCGGTGCTGGAACGGCTGCAGAGCAAGACGGGTGAACGCCTGCCCATCATTGCCATCAACATTGAGGAGAAGGCGGTCTTCAAGAGGGTGCAGCGCGCGCTGGCGGAAAGCACCCGGATTACGCACACCTACGACCCCAATGAGGCGGCCGCCAAGGCCTTCGCCAAGCCCGCGTCGCTGCCCTACACGCTGCTGCTGCGCGGCGACGGCTCGGTGGCCGCCCGACAGAGCGGCTGGGACGAGAACAGCGTCAACTTCATCGTCAAGCACGTCAACGCCGTGCTGGCCGAAGCCAAGGCCGCCGAGGGCTGACGTCAGCCCGCCGGCCCGGAGCCGGCCTCAGGCGCCGGAGCGACGTTCCAGCAACTCGGCGAGCGCGCGGGCCACGACCTGCGTCGCGCGCTTCAGGTCTGCCAGCACGAGATGCTCGTCGGCCCGCTTGGCGTTGCTCTCCAGCACCGTGCGCGGGCCGGCGCCGTACAGCGCAGCCGGGATGCCCATGGCGGTGTACAGGCGCGCGTCCGTGTAGAGCGGCGTGCCGGATGTGGGAATGGGTTCGCCGAACACCGCCTCGCCGTGCTTGCGGAGCGCGGCCACCAGACGCTCGGCGCCGGCCATGGGCTTCATCGGCTGGGCCAGCAACAGGCGTTTGATGTCCACACGGATGCTCGGGCAGCGGGCCACGGCGCCCTCGATGAGCGCGCGCACCTCGGCCTCGACGACGGCCGGCTGCTCCTCGGGGATCATGCGGCGGTCCAGCTTCAGCACCACCTTGCCGGGCACGACGTTGGTGTTCGTGCCGCCATCGATGCGGCCGACGTTCAGGTAGGGGTGCGTGATGCCGGGCACGTCGGAGCGGCGCGTCTTCAGCACGTCGTTGTGGGCGTACAGCGCCGTCAGCAGCTGGTTGGCGGCCTGCAGCGCATCCACGCCGGTCTCCGGGTAGGCCGCGTGCGAGGCCTGGCCGTGCAGCGTGACCTCCAGCTGCAGGCAGCCGTTGTGGGCCGTGACGACCTGGTAGCTGAAGCCGGCGGCCAGCACGAGGTCCGGCCGCGTGACGCCCTGGCGCAGCAGCCAGCCCGGGCCCAGTTCGCCGCCGAACTCCTCGTCGTACGTGAAGTGCAGCTCCACCGCACCGCGCAGCGGCAGGCCTGAGTTCTTCAGCGCCTGCACGGCGAAGGCGTAGGTCGCGAAGTCGCTCTTGCTCACCGCGGCGGCGCGGCCGTACAGCTTGCCGTCAACGATTTCAGCGCCGTAGGGGTCATGCGTCCAGCCCTCGCCGGGAGGCACCACGTCGCCGTGGGCATTCAGCGCGATCTTGGGGCCGTACGTGCCGAAGCGCTGGCGCACGATGAGATTGGTGATGGACTGCAACCCGCCGCGCTTGACGACCGGCGCGGGCACGGCGTGCTGCTCCACTTTGAAGCCCATCTGCGTGAGCAGCTCGGCGGTGCGCTCCGCATGCGGGGCGTTGTTGCCGGGCGGGGTGTCGGTCGGGATGCGGACGAGGTCCTGCAGGAAGCGGACTTGCTCGTCGAAGTGGGCGTCGATCCAGGTGTCGGTGGGAAAGGTCATGCTGTCAGGGTCTCGCGATAGGACAAGGCGCGGCATCAGTGGCAGCGGGCCAACAACGCTTCAAACGCCCGCACCGCCAACTCCGCATCATCCACCGTCACCGACTCGAGCGGGTTGTGACTGATGCCGCCATTGCCGCCGCGCACGAACAGCATCGCCTGCGGCAGCAACTCGTGGATCTTCATCGCGTCGTGGCCGGCGCCGGAGGGCAGGCGGTGGACGGGCAGACCCAGCGTCGTGACGGCGGCTTCCCAACGGGCCTGCCACTCGGGGTCGCTCGGCGCGGCGCTGGCGGCCATCGTGGGCTTGAGCTGGTAGGTCAGGCCGCGTCGCTGGCAAATGGCATCGAGCTGGTGGTGCACGTCGACGTCCAGCGCGTCACGTGCCGCGTCGGTGGTGGCGCGCAGGTCCAGGCTGAAACGGCAGCGGCCGGGGATGACGTTGATGGAGCCGGACGGCACTTCCAGCATGCCCACCGTCGCGACGACATCCGGTGTCGAGGCCGCGCGCTGCTCGGCGAACAGGATCAGCTCCGCGACGCCGGCCGCCGCGTCGCGGCGCTGGCCCATGGGTGTCGTGCCGGCATGGCTGGCCAGCCCTATGATCTCGCCCGTGTAGCGCCGGCTGCCGTTGATGCTGGTGACGATGCCCAGCGGCAGGTCCAGGCTGTCCAGCACCGGGCCTTGCTCGATGTGCACCTCGACGAAGCCAAGGTAGCGGCTGCGGTCTCGCGTCAGCCCCGTGATGGCGGCCACCTTGCCCGGCAGGCCGGCGTTGCGCATCGCGTCGCGCAGCGACACGCCATTGGCGTCCTGCTGGTCCAGCCACGCGGGGTCGAAGCCGCCGGTCAACGCGCTGGAGGCCAGGAAGGTGGCCGGGAATCGCTGGCCTTCCTCCTCGGCAAAGCCGACCACCTCGATGCCGAACGGCAGCCGGCGGCCGGCCCGGTGCAGCTCGCGCACGGCCAGCATCGGTACGAAGATGCCCAGCCGCCCATCGAAGCGGCCGGCACGGCGCACCGTGTCGTAGTGACTGCCGGTCAGCAGGCGCTGCGCGTCGGCGGGGGCGGCGGTGCCGTGGTAGACGCCCACGACGTTGCCCACCGCGTCGCGGCCGACCTCGTCGAAGCCGCAGTCGTCCATCCACAGCATCAGCTGCTCGGCCACGGTGGTGTGTGCCGGCGTGGCGTAGGTGCAGGTGAGGTGGTCATCGTCGTCGCTGTGCATCGCCAGGCTTTCGGCCCAGTCCCACAGCTGCTGGCCCAGGTGGGGCTCGATGCCGAACCTGTCATTCAGGCGGATTTCGGCGATGCGGTGGATCTGCCGAAGGCATTCGGCGCGCTCCACGTCCGGGTGGGCGCGCAGCCGGCGTTCGAAGCTGGCGATGATTTCCTGTCGGGTCAGGCCCGTGCCGCGCGGGCCGCGCACGGCCAGGATGAAGGGCCAGCCGAAGCGCAGGTTGTAGTCGGCATTGAGCTGCTGCAGCCGGGCGAATTCGTCGGGCGTGCAGGCGGTGAGGCCGGCGGCCTGCTGCTCGTTCGTCGATTCGGCCGTCAGCTCGCCCGCCACGGCGGCCTTGCCGGCCAGCTCGGGGTGGGCGCGGATCAGCGCCAGCTGCTCGTCGACGGGCGCCTCGCGCACTGCGCGCGCCAGCGCCACCTTCAATGCCGCCAGCGTGGCAAACGGCCGGGCCGCGGCGGCGCGTTCGGCGATCCACGGCGAATGCTCGTAGATGCCGTCGAGCAGGCGGGTGAACTCGGCGGGCGGCGCCTCGTTGAGCTGCGCCAGGAAATTGGACTCTGACCCCATATGTTTATTCATTCATTCCCAGACAAAGGCCGTCCTGGCGTCAAAGGGATGTGTGGCTTTCCAGTGCCGCGCGATGTCGAGCCGGCGGCATACCCACACGCGGTCGTGTGCCTCGATGTGGTCGAGGAAGCGTTGCAGCGCGCGCATGCGCCCCGGGCGGCCGAGCAGCCGGCAGTGCACGCCGATGCTCATCATCTTCGGATGCTCGGCGCCTTCGGCGTACAGCACGTCGAAGCTGTCGCGCAGGTATTCGAAGAAGGGCTCGCCGTGGCTGAAGCCCTGCGGCAGCGCGAAGCGCATGTCGTTGCAGTCCAGCGTGTACGGCACGACGAGATGCGGGGCGAGTTCGCCGTCGGTCCGGCGCACCTGCAGCCAGAACGGCAGGTCGTCGCCGTAGTAGTCGCTGTCGTACTCGAAGCCGCCGAAGTCGGCCACGAGACGTCGTGTGGCGGGACTGTCACGGCCGGTGTACCAGCCCAGGCCGTGCGGGTCGCGGCCGAGCGTCAGGCGTTGCAGTGACGCCATCGCCTGGGCCATGTGCGCGCGTTCGGTGTCCTCGTCCACTCCCTGGTAGTGGATCCAGCGCCAACCGTGCGAGGCGATCTCGTGGTTCAGCTCGACAAAGGCCTGCGTCACGTCCGGGTGGCGCTCCAGTGCCATGCCCACGCCGAAGACGGTCAGCGGCAGCGCACGCTGCTCGAATTCCTTCAGCAGCCGCCAGACGCCCACGCGCGAGCCGTATTCGTAGATGCTCTCCATGCTGAGATGACGCGCCGGATAACTGGCCGGGTTGAACATCTCCGACAGGAACTGCTCGCTGCCGGCATCGCCGTGCAGCACGGAGTTCTCGCCGCCTTCCTCGTAGTTCAGCACGAACTGCACGGCGACGCGCGCACCGCCTGGCCACTGCGCCTGAGGTGGGGTTTCGCCGTAGCCGATCAGGTCGCGCGGGTAGCGGGGTGTGCTCATCCCTACACTTTGCATCAATCCACGCCGCCGTCACTCCCATGGGCCAACTCACCACACATGTGCTCGACACCGCCAACGGCTGCCCCGCGGCCGGCATGGGCGTTCGCCTCTACCGCTTCGATGCCGAAGGCCCCCAGTGGTTGCGCAGCCTGCAGCTGAACGCCGATGGTCGCGCCGACGGCCCGCTGCTGTCGGGGGCGGAGTTCCTGACCGGCCGCTACCGGCTGGTCTTCGAGGTGGCGGCCTACTTCGCTGCACGCGGCCAGGCGCTGCCGCAGCCGGCCTTCCTGGTCGAAGTGCCGCTGGACTTCGGCATTGCCGACGCGGCGTCGCACTACCACGTGCCGCTGCTGGTCTCGCCGTGGAGTTACTCCACCTACCGCGGAAGCTGACCGTGGCAGCGCCCGTGCACAAGCCGATTAAAGAACGCGCCCGAGGCACGCTGCTCGACGGCATCGATGTGCTGGGCATCGCCGCGTTCGGCGGCGGTGCTGCCGTGGGCGTGGCGACGGCGAAGTTCATGCTTGGGGGCTTCCTGGCCGTGCTGGCGCTGGGCGTGTTCGTGCGCCTCACACGGCGGCGTAGCTCCCGATAAGCCCGATGAGCCCGATGAGCCCGATAAGTCCAATGAGCCCGCCGCTGATCCTCGTCATCGTCGCCCGCACCAGCGGCAGCGTGCCGCGCGAGGAGGGGGCGTGGATGGCCGTGACGGCCGATGGTTTCACGGGCACGGTGGGGGGCGGTCAGTTGGAGTTCGACGCCATCGCACGCGCCCGCGCCGCGCTCGCCGGCGGCGAGCTGACAGCCGAGGTGCGCTATCCGCTCGGCCCCAGCCTCGGCCAGTGCTGCGGCGGCGTCGTGTGGCTACGTTTCGAGCACATCGACGCGGGTGAAGACCTGCAAGCCCGCCTGCCCGTGCCGCCCGCGCTGCCGGTGGCCTTGTTCGGTGCCGGTCATGTGGGACATGCCATCGCGCGCATCGCCCGAGACCTGCCGATCGCGCTGCACTGGATCGACAGCCGGTCGGACGCCTTCCCCGCGGAGCCGCCCGGTGCGGGCTGGCGCCGAGAGGCCGTGGCCCCCATTGCCGACGCCGTACCCGACCTCCCGGCCGGCGTGGCCGTCCTCATCATGACCTACAGCCACGCCGAGGACTTCGATGTCGTCGCCGCCTGCCTCAGGCGCCAGCGTGAACGCGGGGACCTGCGCTTCATCGGTCTGATAGGCAGCCGCACCAAATGGGCGAGCTTCAGGCACCGGCTGGAGGCACGCGGCTTCACCGTGGGTGAGCTGGATCAGGTCGTCTGCCCGATCGGTGTGCCCGGTGTGGCCGGCAAGCAGCCGGGCGTCATCGCCGTGGCGGTGCTGGCGCAACTGCTGACGCTGCGGGCGGCGACAGCTTGAGACTGCGCCCGCGCTGGGCTTGCAGCTGTGCGTTCTGCGAGGTGACCTCGCGTTCATAGGCGGCCCAGGCCTGCTGGATCTCGCCACGCTCGCGCATGCCGCGCAGCGCCTGCTCGAGCGCCGGCACGAGATCGGCGTGCGATTCATGGACGCCGTGGTACAGCACCGCCTGGCCCAGCGGCGTGGCGACGCGGCACAGCGTGCCTTGCGGCGTCTGCACCGGCACCTCGGACGTGCCTGGCACCGTCAACATCAGCGCGTAGTCCGCCGATCCCATGCCGACATACAGGAAGGCATCGGTGGGCGTGTTGGCGGGCAGCCTCGCGGCCTGCGGCACCAGCGCCTCTGTCGCCACCATGCCCCGCTGGTAGCTGATGCGGTGCCGGCCCAGCGACTCCGGCGGCAGCAGTGCCGGGCAGGGCGGTCGGCCGAAGGCATAGATGTCCAGCTGCAGCAGGGGTACGTCGATCTTGCGGACGATCGGCGTCTGCGAGAAGAAGGCGTCCACCCGCATCGCGACACCGTCCAGCCGGCCTGCGTTCAGCTCGACCAGCGTGCGCGTCAGCGGCCAGGGCACGAACTCCACCTGCCGGCCCAGGCCCGCATAGGCCCTGCGCAGCAGTGCCTCGGCCGGCGGGAAGGAGCTGCGTTCCACGTTGGTGGCCAGCCGGATGACGGGCGCTTCCTGCGCCGGGGTGCCAGTCGCCGCGAACAGCGTCATCAGCAGCGCAAGGGCCTGCCGGGTCGGCCTCAGGCAGCGGGGTGTTGTGGACATGGGCGCATTGTGAGCACGTGGCGCCTGTAGCGGTGGCGGCGCGGCCCCCTTCGCGTGATGCCGTGCATACCGGGGGCGGCTGGCACGGCGGCTGCATACACTCCCTCGCCAGTCGCAGCGGTGTCGGGAGACCAACTCCTGCAGACGCGACGCTTGTGAGGCCCCACAGCACCCGCCGTGGTGGGGCCGCCAGAGACCACCACCGCTTCATGGACACCTACCTGCTCGACTGGGCCAACCTGCTGCTGAGGGCGCTGCACGTCATCACCGTCATCGCGTGGATCGGCGCGTCGTTCTACTTCGTCTGGCTCGACAACCACCTCGTCCAACCTTCCGCCGACGACCTGAAGGCCAAGGGCGTGGACGGCGAGCTGTGGGCCGTGCACGGCGGCGGCTTCTACAACCCGCAGAAGTACCTCGTGGCGCCGGCCAACCTGCCGGAGAACCTCCATTGGTTCTACTGGGAGAGCTACTGGACCTGGATGAGCGGCTTCGCGCTGTTCGTCGTGCTCTACCTCGCCAACGCCAGCCAGATGCTGGTCGACCCGCGCGTGTTCGCCTGGGGTGCGCCGTGGCAGGCGGTGTGCGCGGCGCTGGCCTTCCTCCTCGTCGGCACGGCGGTGTACGACCTGGCCTGCAAGACGCTGGGCCGCACACGTGAGGGCGCTATCGGCAACGACGGCCGCGTGCTGGCCGTGGTGGCGGTGTTTGTCGTCGCGGCGAGCTGGCTGGCCTGCCACCTGTTCGCCGGGCGCGCCGCCTTCCTGATCGTCGGTGCGACGCTCGCGACGATGATGACCGCCAACGTCGCGCACTGGATCATCCCGGGCCAGCGCAAGGTCATCGCGCAGATGCGCGCCGGCCAGAAGCCCGACCCCATCCACGGCCAGCGCGGCAAGCAGCGCAGCGTGCACAACACGTATTTCGGCCTGCCTGTGCTCGCCGCGATGCTGAGCAACCACTACGGCATGCTCTACCAGCACCCGCACAACTGGGTCGTGCTGTGCGTGCTGATGGCGGCGGGCGTGGCCGTCCGCGTGTTTTTCGTCAAACGCCACAAGGGCGTGAACGACTGGCGGGCCGTGGCCGTGGCGGTGGTGCTGATGGCCGGGCTGATCACCTGGCTGGCGCCCAGCCCGCCGACGACCGCTGCCGCGACGGCGCCGGTCTCGGCGGCGCAGGTGCAGGCCGTCGTGGCCGAGCGCTGCCTGATGTGCCACCAGGGCGCGGCCGCGCAGAAGGGCGTGCGCCTGGACTCGGCCGAGGGCCTGGCGGCGCACCGGGCGCAGGTCTACCAGCAGGTCGTCGTGCAACGCGCCATGCCGATGAACAACGCCACCGGCATCACCGACGACGAGCGCGCGCTGATCGGCCGCTGGGCCAGCCAGCCATGAGCGTCGACCCGCGCGCGCTGCTGCGCCAGCTCTACGACGTGGCCGTGGCGCGCGCGCTGCCTGGCCGCGTGCTGGCGTCTCGGCTGCCGCCGCCGCCCGACCCCGCGCGGGGGCGCACGCTGGTGGTCGGCGCCGGCAAGGCGGGTGGCGCGATGGTGCAGGCGCTGGAGGCCGCCTGGCCGACGGAGGCGCCGCTGTCGGGCCTCGTCATCACCCGCTACGGCCATGTGCCGCCGGGCTTCAAGCCGCGGCGCGTCGAGCTGGTCGAGGCGGCGCATCCGGTGCCGGATGCCGCGGGCCTGGCCGCCAGCGAGAAGCTGCTGGGCCTGACGCGCGGTTTGACCGCCGACGACCTCGTCCTGTGCCTGATCTCAGGCGGCGGCTCGGCGCTGCTGAGTCTGCCGGCGCTCGGCCTGACGCTGGCCGACAAGCAGGCCGTCAACCGTGCGTTGCTGGCCAGCGGTGCGGGCATCGGCGAGATGAACAGCGTGCGCAAGCACCTGTCGGCCGTGAAGGGCGGCCGGCTCGCCGCTGCCTGTGCGCCGGCGCGCGTGGTGACGTTGATGATCAGCGACGTGCCGGGCGACGACCCGGCCGTCATCGCCTCCGGCCCGACGGCGGCCGACCCCAGCACCTGCGCCGACGCGCTGGCCGTCTGCCGACGCTACGGCATCCAGCTGCCGGCCGCGGCGCGCGAAGGCCTGGCCAGCGGAGCCTTCGAGACGCCCAAGCCCGGCGACGAGCGCCTGGCGGGGCATGAGCTGGTGATGCTGGCCACGCCGCAAATGAGCCTGGAGGCGGCCGCCGAGGCGGCTCGGGCGCAGGGTATTGACGCCCACATCCTCAGCGATGAGATGGAGGGCGAGTCGCGCGTCGTCGGCGGCGTGCACGCGGCGCTGGCCCGCGCCGCTGCCCGGCGCGGCCAGCCGTTCGCAAAGCCGTGCGTCATCTTGTCCGGCGGCGAGACGACGGTGACCGTCGACGCCCGCCGGCCCGCCGGGCGCGGCGGCCGGGCGACGGAATTCCTGCTCGGCTGTGCGCTGGCGCTGCAGGGGGAGCCCGGCGTCTATGGTTTGGCGGCCGACACTGACGGCATCGACGGCGTGGGCCCGCATGCCGGCGCGCTGCTCACACCCACCAGCCTCGGCCGTGCGCGCGCGTTGGGCCTCAACCCGCAGGCACTGCTGGACGCCCACGACAGTGCCAGCTTCTTTGCGCCGCTGGGCGACCTGCTCACGCCGGGCCCGAGTTTCACGAACGTCAACGACTTCCGCGCGCTGCTGGTGCTGTAGGCACGGCCCTGCCGGGCCAGCCCGCACAACCAGCCCGCACAATGGGGCCGTCATGCGGGGAGGATGTGGATGAGTGTGAAGTCATGGGCCGCTGCCGTGCTGGCCCTGTCGGCGGCGTTGTCGCTGGCCTGGCCGGCCGTTGCGCAGACGCCGGCGCCCAAGCCCGCCGCCGCCAAGTCGGCGGCCCGTCCCGCGGCCGCCAAGGCCGCAGCCGCCTACCCCGCCGTGCCGGCGGGTGCGGGCTACCGGTTCGGGCCCGCGCCGGCCTGGGTCAAGCCGCTGCCCGCGCTGGCGGCGCAGGCCGCGGCACCGGCCGCACCCGGCGCCAAGGCGCGGCGCGAGGTGTTGGTGGACATCCAGACCCAGCTCGCGCCCAAGTCCGCCACCGCGAGCTGGGTGCATCTGCAGCATGTCGCGCTGGAGGCGTCGACGCTGCGCGAGGTTTCCGAGCCTCAGATCAGCTTCAACCCCGCTTACCAGCAACTGGTCATCCACCAGGTGGGCGTCATCCGCGACGGCCAGCGGCTGGACCGGCTGAAAGACGCCCGCATCGAGCTGATGCGCCGCGAGCAGCAGCTGGAGCGCCAGATGATCGACGGCGTGCGCACGGCGCTGGTCGTCATCAGCGATGTGCGCGTGGGCGACATAGTCGACCTGGCCTACACCATCGAGGGGGAGAACCCGATCTTCGAAGGCCGCTTCGCAGCGCTGCTGGCGCTGGCCAGCGACGTGCCGGTGGACCGGCTGCACATCCGCATCGAGGCGCCGGCCGAGCGCAAGCTGCAGGTGCGCGGCATCGCAACGGACCTGGAGCCCGAGCGCTTCGAGGAAGGCGGGCGGCAGGTGTTGCGCATCCAGCGCGAACATGTGCCGGCTGTCGTCGAGGAGTCCGCCACGCCGCCGTGGTTCAAGGTCTACCCGGCACTGCACGTCAGCGAGTACGCCAGTTGGGCCGAGGTGGACCAGTGGGCCCAGCGCCTGTTCCAGGCCGAGCCGCCCGGTGCCGCGCTGGCTGAGCGCATCGCGGCGATCAAGGCCGAGGGCGGCTCGCCCGAGCAGCAGGTGGCCGCCGCGCTGCGCTTCGTGCAGGACGAGGTGCGCTACTTCTCCGTGAGCCTCGGCGAGAGCTCGCACCGCCCCAAGCCTGCATCGCGCACGCTGTCCGAGCGGCTGGGCGACTGCAAGGACAAGGTCGTGCTGCTCAATGCACTGCTGGGCGGCCTCGGTTTCGACGCGCGGCCGACGCTGGTCTCGATGTACCGCAACCGTGGTATCACCAACTACTTGCCGTCCCACGACCTGTTCGACCACGTCATCAGCCGTGTGCAGGTGGGTGGCAAGACGTACTTCCTCGATCCGACGATCAGTGGCCAAGGCCTGTCGCTGGAGAAGCGCGGCTACGTCGCCTATGGCGCCGGGCTCGTCGTGGCACCGGGCACGGAGGCGCCAACGCCCATCCAGCCGCCGGCGTTCGCGGTGGACAGCGTCAGCTTCCGCCAGCACTGGGACCTGAGCCAGTTGGCCAAGCCGCCTCATCTCGTCACGACGTTCACGGCCAGCGGCCTGGCGGCCGAGCGCTGGCGCGGCTATCTCGCCACAGCGGGCCTGGAGCGGCTGTCCAGCGCCATTGGCGGCTCCTACGTGAAGCTCATGCCGGGCCTCGTGAATGTCGGCCAGCCCGAGGTCAGCGATGACCGTGATGCCAACGAGTGGGTGCTGAAGATGCATTTCGACCACCCCGCCCTCGGCCGCTACCAGCGCGGTTCGCTGGAGCTGGACTTCCCGGCGGCCGAGCTGGCCGATGCGCTGCCGCTGCCCCCCGAGGCGCGGCGCCGCCAGCCCTTCATGCTGGACCCGACCCGCTCGGCCGAGCTGCGCGTCAGCGTCACCGGGCCTCGGCCCTTCACGCAGCCGCTGCCGCCGCCCCAGCAACTGGCGGACAAGCATTTCTCGTTCGCCAGCCGCGTCGAGTCCAACGGCAGCACGGTGCAGTTCGTCAACCGCGTCGAGCGGCGCGCCGACGAGGTGTTGCCGGCCGACATGGACGTCTACCGCGACCGCGTGGGGCGTGCCAGGCTGCTGCTGAACAACCTGCGCCTGCGCATCAATCTGCTGGACTTCAAGGCGCTCGAAGGCGGCTATGCCGACGTGGAGCGCCGCATGGAGCGCTACCGCGCGGGAGGCAAGCCCGACGCCTTGTGGCAGCTGGTGCAGTTCAACGAGTTCCTCCGGCTGGCTGACACGCAGCTCATCACCGCCGCCGACCCCCAGGGCCGCCTGGCGGCCCGTGCGCTGGCCGAGCGCGCCCAGGCCAACAACCAGCTGGGCGATTTCGACCGCGCGCTGGCCGACGCCGACGCCGTGCTGGCCATCACCGCCGACGGCGAGGAAGCCACGGCGGCGCTGGAAGCCCGCGGCGTGGCGTTGCTGGGCCTGGCGCGCACGGACGAAGCGCTCGCCGCGTTTAACCAGCAGGCCCAGGCCGGCCAGGCCACCGGCGCGTGGCTCGGTACCGTGCACTACCTACTGGGCGACTACGCCCGCGCCGAGGCGGCACTGCGCGACAGTGCCGCCAGCGCAAGCGGCGAGGCGCGCCTGGGGCCACTGCTGTGGCTGTACTTGGCGGCCGAGCGCCAGGGCGGGCGTGGCAAGGCTGCCATCGCCAGCGACCTCGCCAGTGCCGACGGCAGCGCCTGGAACGGCGCGCTGCTGCGTTACCTGGCCGGCACGCTGGACCGCGACGCACTGCTGCGCCTGGCGAAGGAAAAGCCCGAGCAGGAGCGGCTGCGCCTGGCCGAGGCCTATTTCTTCATCGGCCAGCAGCTCGCCGCGCAGGGCCGTCGCAACGAGGCGCTGCCCTGGTTCGAGCGCACGGTGGCGACAAAGGCCGTGCCCTACCGCGAGTACATGCTGGCGCAGTGGGAGCTCAAACAGGGCCGGTGACGCCGCCGGCCAGGTTGCCGTCCGACAGCGGCCTGCGGGGCCCCCAGTTACCATCGCCGCCCCATGACGACGCTTGCCCCACCGCCCCATGCCCTCGCCGTATGAACTCCAGGTCGGCTGGCGCTACGTGCGCGCCGGCCGCGGCGGGCGGCGCAACCGCTTCATCAGCTTCATCTCCGGTGCGTCCGTGGTGGGCATCGCGCTGGGCGTGATGGCGCTGATCGTCGTGCTGTCGGTCATGAACGGCTTCCAGAAGGAAGTGCGCGACCGCATGCTCAACGTCATCGCCCACGTCGAGCTGCTGGACTATGCCGGCCAGGCCCTGCCCGACTGGCAGGCCACCGCGGCCAAGGCGCGTGAGAACCCCGAGGTCATCGGGGCGGCGCCGTTCGTAGCCAGCCAGAGCCTCATCGCCCGCGGCGAGGACATGCGCGGCGCCGTCATCCGCGGCATCTCGCCGGCCGAGGAAGCCACCGTCACGGGCCTGGGCGCGCAGCTCAAGGACACGGCGTTCGCCAGGCTGACACCCGGCGCCTGGAACATCGTGCTCGGCGCCGAGCTGGCCCGGCAGCTGGCGGTGGGCGAAGGCGACAAGATCACCATCGTCGCGCCCGGCGGCCAGGTCACGCCGGCCGGTGTCGTGCCGCGGCTGAAAAGCTTCAACGTCGTCGGCACCTTCAACTCCGGCCACTATGAGTACGACTCCAGCCTGGCGCTGGTGCACGTCGACGACGCGGCCAAGCTGTTCCGTACCGGCGGCCCGACCGGCGTGCAGCTGAAGCTGCGCGACGTGCACGAGGCGCGCCGCGTGGCCGGCGAGCTGGCCGGCGTCATGGGCCCCGAGATTCGTGTGCGCGACTGGACGCGCGCCAACGCCGTCTGGTTCGACGCGGTGCAGATCGAGAAACGCATGATGAGCATCGTGCTGACGCTGATCGTCGCCGTGGCCGCGTTCAACCTGCTGTCCACGCTGATCATGACGGTCACCGACAAGCAGAGCGACATCGCCATCCTGCGCACGCTGGGTGCCAGCCCGCGCTCCATCATGGGGATCTTCATCGTGCAGGGCGCGGTGTCGGGTGTCATCGGCACGCTGGCCGGTGTCGTCATCGGGCTGCTGATCGCCTTCAACATCGACGTCATCGTGCCGGCCATCGAGCACCTGCTGAATACCAGCTTCCTGCCGGGCAGCGTCTACCTGATCAGCCAGATGCCCAGCGACCCGCAGTGGGGCGACATCGCACCCATCGTCGTCGTGTCGTTGCTGCTGTCGCTCGTGTTCACGCTCTACCCGAGCTGGCGCGCGAGCCGCGTGCAGCCGGCGGAGGCGCTGCGTTATGAGTGAGTTCATTCTCCAGGCCACAGGCCTGACTCGCCGCTTCGAGGAAGGCGGCCTGGACGTTACCGTACTGCGCGGCGTGGACCTGGCCGTGAAGCGCGGCGAGACGCTGGCCATCGTTGGCGCGTCGGGCTCGGGCAAGTCCACGCTGCTGCACCTGCTGGGGGGGCTCGATTCGCCGACGCAGGGCGGGGTGACGCTGATGGGCCAGTCCTTCGCGTCGATGGACGAGGCCCAGCGCGGCCGCTGGCGCAACCAGCACTTGGGCTTCGTCTACCAGTTCCACCACCTGCTACCCGAGTTCTCGGCGCTGGACAACGTCGCGATGCCGCTGCGCATCCGCCGGCAGACGCCCGCGCAGGCGCGCGAGGTGGCCGCCGAGATGCTGGCCCGCGTGGGCCTGAAGGACCGCATGCAGCACCGCCCGGCTGAGCTGTCCGGCGGCGAGCGCCAGCGCGTGGCCATTGCGCGGGCGCTCGTCACGCGGCCGGCCTGCGTGCTGGCCGATGAACCCACCGGCAACCTCGACCGCGATACGTCCGACGCTGTCTTCGCGCTGATGCTGGAGCGGGCCCGCGAACAGGGCACGGCCTTCATCCTCGTCACCCATGACCGCGACCTGGCGGCGCGCTGCGATCGGCAGCTGCGCCTGGTCGCGGGTCAGTTCCAAGCCTGAATCCCGACGCCATGAACTCGCGCTTCATCCTCAAGCTCTCCTGCCCCGACCGCGCCGGCATCGTGCATGCCGTTACCGGCGTGCTGCTGCGCGAAGGCGGCAACATCATCACGTCTCACCAGCATGGCGATGCGGACCATTCCCGCTTCTTCATGCGTATCGAGTTCGAGGCGCAGGCGCAAGAGGCGGCGCTGCAGGCCGCGTTCCAGCCGCTGGCCAGCGAGTTCGGCATGGACTGGGAGCTGGTCTCGCGGGCCCGCAAGACCCGCGTGCTGCTGCTGGTGTCCAAGCTGGGCCACTGCCTGAACGACTTGCTGTTCCGCGTGCAGACGGGGCACCTGCCGATCGAGATCCCGGCCATCGTGTCAAACCACCGCGACTTCTACCAGCTTGCGGCGTCGCACAACATCCCGTTCCACCACTTCCCGCTGCTGGGCGGCACCGACGAGCAGAAGGCTGCCCAGGAAGCCAAGGTCCGCGAAGTCATCGCCGACAACCAGATCGACCTCGTCGTGCTGGCGCGCTACATGCAGATCCTGTCGCCCGCGCTGTGCGAGCACCTGAGCGGCCGAGCCATCAACATCCACCACAGCTTCCTGCCGAGCTTCAAGGGCGCCAAGCCTTACCACCAGGCCTACGAGCGTGGCGTGAAGCTCATCGGCGCGACCGCCCACTACGTGACCAGCGACCTCGACGAGGGCCCGATCATTGAGCAGGAGGTCGCCCGCATCGACCACAGCATGCCGCCGGAGCAACTGGTGGGTATCGGCCGCGACATGGAATGCGTCGCGCTGGCGCGGGCCATCCAGTGGCATGCGGAGCACCGCGTGCTGCTGAACGGCAACCGGACGGTGGTGTTCCGCTGAAAGGCGCGGCAGTGTGGATCGACACGCACTGCCACCTCGACGCGGCCGAGTTCGACGCCGACCGTGACGCCGTCGTGGCGCGTGCCAGGGCCGCCGGCGTCACGCAAATCGTCATCCCGGCCGTCGATACGCACAACCTGGAGCGCGTGCGTGAGCTGGCTCACCAGCACGACTTCAGCTACGCGCTGGGCATCCATCCGCTGTACGTGATGAACGCGGCGCCCGACGCGCTGGACCGCCTGGCCGAGGCGCTCGCGCGGCATGCCGGTGACGAGCGGCTGGTGGCCGTCGGCGAGATCGGGTTGGACTTCTTCGTGCCCGGCCTGGACCCCGACGTGCAGCAACAGTTCTATGTCGGGCAGCTCAAGCTCGCACAGCGCGCCGGCCTGCCGGTGCTGCTGCATGTGCGCCGCAGCGCCGACAAGCTGCTGGCGGGCCTGCGCCGCGTTGGCTTCACGCACGGCGGCATCGCCCACGCGTTCAACGGCAGCGAGCAGCAGGCGCAGGCCTTCATAGAGCTGGGTTTCAAGCTCGGTTTTGGCGGCACGCTGACTTTCGAACGCTCGCAGCAGATCCGTCGCCTCGCCGCCAGCGTGCCGGACAACGCGCTGGTGCTGGAGACCGACGCGCCGGACATCCCGCCCCAGTGGCTCTACAAGACGGCCCAGCAGCGAGGGGCCGAACCGGGTCAGGGGCGCAACGAGTCGGCCGAGCTGCCCCGCATCGCCGAGAGCCTGGCGGCGGTGCGCGGGTGGACGCTGGCTCGGACCGCGGAAGTCACACGGGCGAATGCCTGCGCTGCGTTGCCCAGGTTGGCCAAGCTGGAGTCGGCGTGACGAGTCGAGGAAACGTTTGGCGCATTCGCTCTGCAGGTCGTGAGCGTCAACAGGTGGCTGCTCTTCAGCAGAGTCGCCGTCCGTCAAACCAGGTTTCCGGTTTCACGCTGAAGGGCACGAAGCCGTCATCGGTCGTCTCCAGCTGCAGCACTAGGGGACGGCTTCGCACCACCTCTATCGGGGCGCCACATCCAGGCGCGGCTCCGCGTCATCGCCTTCATCCTCGTCATCGGGCAGCAACTCAAAGGCTTTGAAGACTGCGCATTCGACGCGCTGAGCCAGATGCTCGTCGGTGAACACCCGCGGGTAAGTCCTGCGCAGCTTGCCGCTGACCTTCATATTTGTCACCAGAGAGCGGATGATCGCGGCGTAGTCTTCGTCACGACCCTCGATGATCTCCTTGAGGTTATTGCGCGCAGCCTCATAGCGCACCAGATAGACAGCTTCGTCCTTGAGACCATGCAGGATCGAATGTCGGATGACGTCGATTAGGTACTCAGACTGGACCGTGAGGTCGGCGTAACGCCAAGTAGGCTGACCTCGATTCCAGTCAACGACGTGCAGATTGGATTCGACGCCGTCCTCGTATCGCACGCCTGTGCCGAACGTGCACACCGGATTCATCGTGGCCATCAACGGCCGTGACAGTCGCTCCAGTGCAGTGTCGTAAGCAGCCCGCCGGACGGCGTTCTCACTGATGACTGCCGAGACCGGCAGTATCACGGGCGCCGGCAGGAAGCCATCGCGTCGAAGGATGTCGTTGATCAGAAAGCGCGATAGCCGGCCATTGCCATCGCCCAGCGGATGGATGTAGACAAAGCCGAAGGACAGAGCAGCCGAACGCAGCAGTGGGTTTCTCCCGCGGGTGCGGGACTCGAAGGCTCGCAGCCCATCCATCATCTCGGCCAGCCATTCATGGTGAGGCGCCAAATAGTCGATCACGGGCTCGTAGATCGAGTTGGTGTGCCCGACAAAGACCGGGGAATGGCGGATGCCTAGCTGGGCGCCTACCATCTTGTCGCCCATGATTGCCTGCTGGATCATCAGCAGGCCGTCTTCGGTGAGGGCGGACTCCAGCTTGCCGCAGTGCAAGCTCATCGCGCGCGCAAGGCGACGGATGCGGTCTTCCTCCTTGGCCTCGGACTCGATGGCGAAGCTGGCCTTGCTCTCTTTGATGGTCAGCCAATTGACCGCTCGCTCAACCGTCTCGAGCCCGAACTGGTTCACCATCTTGTCGATCTCATCGCGCAGGGGCACCGGATCTGCTCCGCCGAGCTTTCCCAGGTCGACCATCGGGCAGAAGGTGCGAGTGCCGGGCAGGTTGTTGTTGACCCGCCAGCGACGCACTTTGTCCGGTACCGTGGCGGTGAGGTATTGGGACTCGTTGAGAAGATCGACGTAGTTTCCGCCAGCATCGCCCACGCCCTCCAGCATGGAATCGGTGAGCCATTCGTACAGGAAGCCGCAACGCCGCGCGTACGCGCCGGTGGGTTCCGTGAGCGCCCATTGGGCGATGGGCGCGGGGCCGGTGACGTCGAAGAGCCGCTTCAGAAAATCCAGTTCGACGCCCTCATACTTGAGCGCGAACGTCAGGTGCCCGATCAGAGTGGCGTCTGGCTGGTAGTGTGCGGGATAGGTCTCGACCGCAAATCCGTTCGACGCAGCGCTGGAGCGCGCTGTGCCGATGACGCTTCGGACGCGAAAGGGCTGGACCGGCGCGACGCCGTACTGCTCAGACAGCCACTTATATCCGGCGTGTCCTTCTACATTTGGCATGCGGCGCCCTTAAAACAATTATTGTTGATATCTTCCGCCACAAAACGATTACGATCAACTGTGGTGCTGACACGCCGCCAAGGCCGTCCCATTCAGGGGCTGACACGGTTTAGGCATGACGCCACCGTCGCTGGGGCAATCGCGGCCGATGGTGCCGGACCCAACCACCCCTCCGGATGAGCGCCCCTGTCGGTGAACGACAGCGCCTGAGGCTTTCCCGGCGAATCCCGCCCGGCGCCAACCGAACGCGCTCAACCAACAGGGCCTCTTATCTGCTCGCCAATACGGCGTGGAGCCAGTCGCCTCGCGGACCAAGGCTGACCTGACATGTTCAGACAAAGCAGCGTCGGCAGCCCATCAACAATCGCCTGGCCGGGGGAGCCGGCTCGCGAATCGGTACTGCGGACAGGGTTGCAGAAGTTAGAGAGGGTAAGCGTCGCTGACTCGAAGCCGGGTCTCCTCGCCCAGGATGTCCGGCACCGGGGGCAAGCAGCAGTCGATCAGCGGGCCGCCGACAAGAGCCGGCCATCTGATCCGATAAGGGTCGTCTTGGCACGATGGCGTTCATGATCGGCCTTCCATCAAGAAGGCACCCGAGTTGTCACTGGAGTGCGGCCACCAGGATTGGCGGGCTTTCAACCTGCGCCGAAATCCAGACTCAGCTCGACCCGGTCGCCCACGTTGAGCCGCCCCTGGCCGCTGCCGCGCGCATAGACCCCGAATTGAACCGGTGCTCCCGGTGCCCGTTCCGCGCTGAGTTGTGTCAGTGCGTCCAGAGCAAGCGGTTGCGGCACGCCGGTCATTGGATCCACGGTGGGGACCACGCAACGCACACAGACCGATGTGCGGCTCAGCGTCAGCTCGCCGATGCGGGCCTCGGTGAGGAGGTCTTCGATGAAGGGGGGCAGGTCGTCGCCGTCCTCCGCCTGCAGCACGATATTAGGCCGGGCGCGCTCGACGAGGCCAGTCAGTGGCTGAGCAATCGCTTCCCGCCAGGCCTGCAGCGAGGCATCGCTCACGATGTGCAGCGCGTTCAGAACGGGGCGCCGCTGCGCTGCATGGCTCAGCCGCACCAGTCGAAGAAGCTCGCCGGTTGTCGCGTGCAACAGGGCCGCGGCATCGTTGCCGGCATCCCAGCAGCGCAGCGCATCGAAGTCCTGGCGCTCGCCGTTCCAGCCACGCGCGCTGATCTCCTCGCCGCCGTCCAGCGGCACCGTCAGCGAGCGGTCGCCGGCTCGCAACGTCAGCCCGCCCGGCGTGAAGGCAGCGTTGACCAGCGCCAGCCGCGGGTGCGCACCCATCCATGTCAGCTCGCCACGGGCGTCGACGATGCCCCAGGCGCGGTCGCCCGCGGGCCAGCCGTCGGTGTCCAGCGTGAGCGTGTCGGTGGCTTCGCCAGCGCAGGACTTGACGGGGTAGCGCCAGAGCGCGGCAATGCGGGCGACGAGGTCGGCCATGGCTTCAGCGGTTGCGCGGCGCGATGGGTGTCTCCGGCACAGGGTAGCCGGCGGCGCCGAAGGTGGTGACGACGGCCTTGTGCACGTCGAAGTAGACCTGCCAGTAGTGGTCGGTGTGGCAATAGGGGCGCACGCACAGCAGCGGGCCTTCGGGCGTGAATTGCAGGATCTCGATGTCCGGTGGCGGCGTGGTCAGCACGTTGGGTATGGCGGCGATGGCTGGGCGCAGCTTCTCGATGGCCTCGTGCGGGTCCACGCCGTTGGCGACTTTGGCGGTGCAATCGACGCGGCGATGCGGCAGGGCGGAGTAGTTCTGGATGCTGCCGCTGAAGACGGCGTTGTTGCCGACCAGCGTGTGCACGTTGTCCGGCGTGACGATGCTGGTGCCGAACAGGCCGATCTCCACGACGGTGCCGGTGACGCCGCCGGCCTGCACGAAATCGCCCACCTTGAAGGGCCGCAGCACCTGCATGAACACGCCGGCGGCAAAGTGCGTCAGCAGCCCGCCCCAGGCCGTGCCAATGGCCAGGCCCGCGCCGGCCAGCAGTGCGGCGAAGGAGGTGGTCTTGACGCCGAAGATGTCCAGGATGGCCAGGATCAGCACCAGGTTCAGCAGCACGCCCACGATGGAGCGCAGGTAGGTGGCCAGCGTGAAGTCGATGCGCTTGCCGCGCTCCAGCGCCGCCGAGAAGACGCGCAGCGCCAGGCCGATGAGCCAGCGGCCGACGACCCAGGCGGCGATGGCCGCCAGCACCTTCAGGCCGAAGTCCGCCCCCTGGGTGCTGAGAAACTGCCAGATCGCTTCCGTGTTCAACATGATGTGCCTCCCTTGATGACGCGTCGATCCTCGCAGGCCGCCGGTGCGCCGGCCAACCCCGCAAACCCCGAGGGCGGCCGGCTCGTCGGGCTGGCGCCGGTGTTCCGTGCCGATGCGCGGCTGCTGGTGCTGGGCAGCTTCCCTGGCGCGGCCTCGCTGCAGGCGGCGCAGTACTACGCCCATCCGCGCAATGCGTTCTGGCCGGTGATGGCGGCCCTGACTGAAGAGAGGGATCTCCCCGCGCTGCCTTACGCCGAACGGCTGCAGGTCTTGCGGCAGCATCGCATCGCACTGTGGGACGCCGTCGCCGCCTGCCGCCGCGAAGGCAGCCTGGACGCTGCCATCGAAGATGCCGAGCCGAGCGATCTGCCCGAGCTCGTGGCGCGGCTGCCTGCACTGCGCGCCATCGCCTGCAATGGCGCGCTGGCGCACAAGCAGACGTTGCTGGCCCTGCCGAGCGTCGAGCTGCCGGTGTTGCGCCTGCCATCGACGAGTCCCGCCCACGCGGGTGCGAGCCTGGCGACGAAGATCGACGCTTGGTGCGCTGCCGTGCAGTTCTATCTGGCCGGTGACTGATGGAAACGGGTGCGCCACCGCCCTTGGCCTAGGATGCGCGGCCAATGAAGAACAAGACACCGACTTGGGGCCCCGCGACGCTGAGCGAGTTCGACGGCGTGCGTTTTCTGCACCTGGACTCGATCTGGGTGCAGGGGGCAATGCGCATCCGCAAGCCCGACCAGCTGGAGCTGGAGTACATCCAGCGCATGTGCGCCTGGATGTTGTGGCGCGACACGGCAGAGCTGGGCCAGGGCCATGCGGTTCAGCTGGGACTCGGCGCCGCGGCGCTGACGCGCTTCTGCCACGGACAGCTGCGCATGCGCACGACGGCGGTGGAGATCAACCCCGAAGTCATCGCCGCCTGCCGCCAGTGGTTCCGCCTGCCGGCCAACGACGCACGTCTGAACGTCGTCAACGAGGACGCCGCCCGCTGGGTGGCCGACGACGCCCACCTGCAGACGGTGGACGTGCTCAACGTGGACCTCTACGACCATGACGCCGCGTCGCCGGTGCTGGACGACGAGGCCTTCTATGCGTCCTGCCGCGGCGTGCTCGCCGACGGCGGGCTGATGACGGTCAACCTCTTTGGCCGCAGCGCCAGTTTTGCCCGCAGTGCCGCCCGCATCGCCCGTGCGTTCGGCTCGGAACAGGTCTGGAGCTTGGCGCCGACGAAAGAGGGCAATACTGTGGTCGTTGCCGCACGTGGCGTGCAGGTACCGGTGCGCGAGGTGCTGGAGCAGCGAGCGGCCGAGATCGAATCGCGATTCAAGCTCCCCGCCCGCAAGTGGCTGCGGCTCGTCCGGCCGTTGCCGACGACCGTTCTGCAAGCGCTTTGAAGCCGACCACGATGAGCACCACCACCAAGACCAAGCCCGCAGCGTCCAGCAAGCCCGAAGGTCGCCTGGAGTGGCGGCAGTTGCTGAAATGGTTGTTGAGGGACGGGCTCATCGACGAGGCCCAGGCCATCCGCACCGAGCAGCGCCTGGGCGCGGGCGACAGCTCGCTGCACCCGCTGGTGCGGCTGGGTCATGCCAACCTTGTGCACCTGGCGACCGGCAAACCGCTGGACGTGGAGGCATTGTCCGAATGGCTGGCGGTGCGCGCTGGGCTGCCCTATCTGCGCATCGACCCGCTGAAGGTGGACGTGGGCCGCGTGGCCGACGTCATGTCGGTAGGCTATGCCGAGGCCAAGCGCTGCCTGCCCGTGCAGTTCGGCATCATGGACGTGACCATCGCGACCTCCGAGCCCTTCGACACGGGCTGGGTCGCCCAGATCGAGTCGCATGTGCGCAAGCCGGTGAAGTTGGTCGTCGCCAGCCCGCTGGAGATTGCCCGCTACACGACCGAGTTCTTCACGCTCGCCCGCTCGGTGCGCGCCGCGACCAAGGCTGGCGAGCAGAGCCAGGTGGCCAGCTTCGAACAGCTGGTGGAGCTGGGCAAGAACAACAAGCAGCTCGACGCCAACGATCAGGGCGTCGTGCAGGTGGTGGATTGGCTGTGGCAATACGCCTTCGACCAGCGCGCGTCGGACATCCACCTCGAGCCGCGCCGCGACATGGGCGTCATCCGCTTCCGCATCGACGGCGTGCTGCACACGGTCTACCAGTTGCCGCCGACGGTCATGAGCGCGATGACCTCGCGCATCAAGCTGCTGGGCCGCATGGACGTCGTCGAGAAGCGGCGCCCGCTGGACGGCCGCATCAAGACGCGCAATCCGGCCGGCGACGAGGTTGAAATGCGGCTGTCGACATTGCCGACGGCCTTCGGCGAGAAGATGGTCATGCGCATCTTCGACCCGGATACGGCCGTCAAGGATCTCGCGTCCCTTGGCTTCGGCCAGCATGACTCCGAGCGCTGGGAAGGTCTCGTCAAGCAGCCGCACGGCATCATCCTCGTGACGGGGCCTACGGGCTCCGGCAAGACGACGACGCTCTACTCGACGCTCAAGCGGCTGGCGACCGACGAGGTCAACGTGACGACGATCGAGGACCCGATCGAGATGATCGAGCCCACGTTCAACCAGACGCAGGTGCAGAACCAGCTGGACTTCGGCTTCGCCGAGGGCCTGCGCGCGCTGATGCGGCAGGACCCGGACATCATCATGGTCGGCGAGATCCGTGACCTGGAGACGGCCGAGATGGCCATCCAGGCGGCGCTGACGGGTCACCTCGTCTTCAGTACGCTGCACACCAACGATTCGGTCTCGGCCATCACCCGGCTGCAGGACCTGGGCGTGCCGAGCTACCTGCTCAGCGCCACCATCATCGGCGTGCTGGCCCAGCGCCTGGTGCGCACGCTGTGTCCGCACTGCAAGCAGCCGGACCCGCTCGTTACGCGTGAGAGCCTCAATGAACTGGTGCGGTATTGGCGGCTGGGCGGTGGCGTCAAGCCCTTCAAGCCGGTCGGCTGCCTGGAATGTCGCAACACCGGTTTCCGCGGCCGTGCGGGCCTGTATGAGCTGCTGACCGTCTCCGAAGGTGTCAAGTCCGCGCTGGGCGATCTGACGGCGCTGCGCCGCCAGGCCATGCAGGAGGGCCTACGCCCGCTGCGGCTGGCGGGTGCGATGAAGGTGGCCGAAGGCGTGACGACCGTGGAAGAAGTGCTGCGCAGCACGCCGGCCTGGGAGGGCTAATCCGGGGCGGGCCGTTTGGGGCCCGCTGACAGAATCCAGGCGGTCATTGGCCGCCCGCCTTGCGGTCCGCCGCGGAGTTGGAACACGAATGAAGATCAAGAGCCAGCGGGACTTCTGGTCCGGCCTGATGTTCCTGGGCGTCGGCGTGGCCTTCGCCTGGGGTGCCACGTCGTACACGTTCGGTGATTCGGCCCGCCCGGGGCCGGGCTACTTCCCGTTCGGCCTCGGCGTGCTGCTGGCGTTGCTGGGCGGCTTCGTGCTCTTCAAGGCGCTGACGCTGGAGTCGGAAGGGGGCGATCCGGTCGGGCCGATCGCCTGGCGGCCGTTGCTGCTGGTCGTTGCGGCCGTTGTCGTGTTCGGCCTCGCGTTGCCGCGCCTGGGGCTGGCCTGCACGCTGCCGCTGACCATCCTGGTGGCATCGCTGGCCAGCGACGAGTTCCGCTGGCGCGACGTACTGGTCAGCAGCTTGGTGCTGACCGTCGGGAGCTGGGCGCTGTTCATCCTCGGGCTGAAGCTGAACATTCCGCTCTGGCCCATCTATCTCGCGGTTTGAGGACGCGCCGACATGGATCTGCTGAACAACCTCGCGCTGGGCTTCCAGACGGCCCTCAGTGTCCAGAATCTGTTGTACGCCCTCTTCGGCGCGGTGCTGGGCACGTTGATCGGCGTGCTTCCGGGGCTCGGCCCGGTGGCGACGATCGCGATGCTGCTGCCGACGGTCTACACGCTGGATGCCACGCCGGCGCTGATCATGCTGGCCGGCATCTATTACGGCGCGCAATACGGAGGCTCGACGACGGCCATCCTCATCAACGTGCCGGGCGAGTCCAGTTCGGTCGTCACGGCCATCGACGGTTATCAGATGGCTCGCCAGGGGCGAGCCGGGGCCGCGCTGGCTGCGGCAGGCCTGGGCAGCTTCTTCGCCGGTTGCGTCGGCACGGTCGTCATCGCTGCCTTTGCGCCGCCGTTGACGGAGATGGCGTTCAAGTTCGGCGCCGCCGAGTACTTCTCGCTGATGGTGTTGGGCCTGGTTGGCGCGGTGGTGCTGGCGTCAGGCTCGCTGGTCAAGGCGATCGCGATGATCGTGCTGGGCATCCTGCTCGGTCAGATGAGCACCGACGTGGATTCCGGCATCGCGCGCTTTTCGTTCGACTTCCCGGAGATGAGCGACGGGATCGGCTTCGTCGTCATCGCGATGGGTGTATTCGGTTTCGGGGAGATCATCGCCAACCTTGGTCAGCCGGAGGAGCACCGCGAGGTGTTCACCAAGGACGTCAAGGGGCTGTGGCCGACACGGCAGGACTTCATGGAAGCCTGGCCGTCGGTACTGCGTGGCACGGCGTTGGGATCGGTGCTCGGCGTGCTGCCTGGGGGCGGCGCGCTGCTCGCGTCGTTCGCAGCCTACACACTGGAGAAGAAGGCGGTGCGAAATCCGCGTGTGCCGTTCGGCAAGGGCGCCATCCAGGGCGTGGCCGGTCCGGAGAGCGCCAACAACGCCGGCGCGCAGACCAGCTTCATCCCGATGCTGACGCTGGGCATTCCGCCCAATGCGGTGATGGCGCTGATGATCGGTGCGATGACGATCAAGGGCATCCAGCCCGGTCCGCAGGTCATGACGAACAACCCGCAGCTGTTCTGGGGGCTGATCGCGTCGATGTGGATCGGCAACCTGATGCTCATCGTGCTGAACCTGCCGCTGATCGGTATCTGGATCAAGTTGCTGACGGTGCCCTACCGCTTCCTGTTCCCGGCCATCGTCGTCTTCTGCTGCATCGGCACCTACACGCTGAACAGCAATACCTTCGATGTCTTCATGACAGCCGGGTTCGCGTTTGTTGGCTACGTCTTCTACAAGCTCAGTTGCGAGCCGGCGCCCTTGCTGCTGGGCTTCATCCTTGGGCCACTGATGGAAGAGTACTTGCGGCGAGCGCTACGCCTGGCGCATGGCGACTGGAGCACCTTCGTCACCCGTCCGTTGTCTGCGGGCCTGCTGGCCGCCGCGGCGCTGATGATCATTCTGGTGATGCTGCCGTCTATCAAGAGCAAGCGCGAGGAGGCCTTCCAGGAAGAATCTTGAGAGAACGGTTGCGCTGGCCGAAAACCTTGTGCTACAGTCGTGGGCTTCGCTGATGACAGCACTGCCGGAGACGGCGGGGTTGAAGTTGGCGGAGGGTGAGGCTGAAAAGCCTTGCTGGAGAGCTTGAGAGAGCTGGCGGGTGCTGAAAGAGAGTTCGAAAGAATTTTTGAAAAGCGCTTGACAGTGAATGCGAAAGTAGTTCAAAATCTCGCCTCCTTGCTGCTGACACCAAATTGCGAAAGCAAATTGTTGAGAGCGGCAAAGCCAAGTCGATAAGCAGTTTGAAATTAATTTTTAAAACTGTTTGACGACAAAGCAAAAAGCGGATTAGAATCTCGCCTCTTTGCTGCTGACGACAGATTGCTAAAGCAAGATGTTGAATGCGACGAAGAAAGCCAAGTTGATAAGCGGTTTGAAATTAATTTTTAAAACTGCTTGACGACGAAGCAAAAAGCAGATTAGAATCTCGCTTCTTTGCTGCTGACGAC
>NZ_JAJTWU010000017.1:43715-44725 GCF_021353265.1 Pelomonas cellulosilytica | reverse complement strand
GAGCACGTCGTCGCCCGCGCCGCCGCGCAGCGTGTCGTTGCCGCCGCGGCCGGTCAGGCGGTCGTTGCCGTTGCCGCCTTCGAGCACGTCGGCACCGGGCGAGCCGAGCAGCGTGTCGGCGCCCGGCGTGCTCTGTTGCAGGCGGTTGAACAGGTCGGCCGCCGTCCAGAGGCTGCCATCCTCAAAGCGCAGCTGCTGCAGCGGGTTGTATGCGTTGGCCGGCGTGTCGCCTTCCAGGAAGTAGTTGACGATGAATTTGTCTGCCGTGCCGCGCAGTCCGATCTCCAGCGCCGTGTAGCGCGTGGTCTGGCTGTCGTAGGCGCGCTTGAGCACGAGGTCGGCAGGCGTGATGCCTGCGCCGAGCACCAGCGTGTTGTTGCGGGCGGCGCTTGTGTCGCCGCTGTACAGCAGCGTGTCGACGCCATCGCCGCGCCCGAAAAGGTAGGTGTTGTTGCCGGTGCCGCCCGACAGGAAGTCCGTGCCACCCTGGCCGGCCAGCGTGTCGTCGCCGCCGAGGCCGCTGAGGGTTTCGTCGGCGGCGGTGCCGGTCAGCGTGTCGGCGAGGTTGGTGCCGTTGACGGCCGTCGTGGCCGGCGGCGTCGCCAGCCGAGTCGTGATGGCGGCGAGGTCCCAGGCCGTGCCGTCGGCGAACTTGATCTGCTGCAGCTGGTTGTAGCCGCTCGCCGGGTTGTTGCCGGAGAAGAAGTAGTTGACGGTGACGCGGTCGTCCGTGCCGACGAGACTGACTTCCAGCGCCTCGTTCGAGCCGCCCTGGGAACCGGTCACACGGCGCAGCAGCACGTCGGCGGGCGTGATGCCGTCCTTGAACTGCAGCGTGTTCAGCCGCGTGCCGCTGTAGTCGTAGGTGCCATAGGCGATGGTGTCCAGGCCGTCGCCACGGCCGAACAGGAAGGTGTTGTTGCCGTTGCCGCCGTCGAGCCAGTCGTTGCCGGTGCCGCCGTCCAGCGTGTCGTTGCCGTCTTCGCCGTAGAGCGCATCGAAGCCGTCGC
>NZ_JAJTWU010000017.1:0-43615 GCF_021353265.1 Pelomonas cellulosilytica | reverse complement strand
GGCGATGGTGTCCTGGCCGTCGCCACGGCCGAACAGGAAGGTGTTGTTGCCGTTGCCGCCGTCGAGCCAGTCGTTGCCGGTGCCGCCGTCCAGCGTGTCGTTGCCGTCTTCGCCGTAGAGCGCATCGAAGCCGTCGCCGCCGTTGAGGCGGTCGTCGCCGGCCGCGCCGGACAGCGAGTCGCTGCCCCCGTTGCCGTTGAGGGTGTCGGCACCGCTGGTGCCGCGCAGCGTGTCCTCGCTGGCGGTGCCCTGGCCGAGGGCGGTGAGGATGGCGCCGATGTTCCACACCGTGCCGTCATCGAAGCGCACCTGCTGCAGCTGGTTGTAGCCGGTGCCGGGGTTGTCGCTGTAGAAGAAGTAGTTGGCGGTGATGCGGTCCTCGGTACCGGCGATGGCGAACTCCACGGCCTCGTTGCCGCTGCCCTGGTTGCCGGTGACGCGACGCACGGTCACGTCGGTGGGGGCCACGCCCGCCTTGAACTGCAGTGTGTTCAGCCGCGTGCCGCTGTAGTCGTAGGTGCCGTAGGCGATGGTGTCCTGGCCGTCGCCACGGCCGAACAGGAAGGTGTTGTTGCCGTTGCCGCCGTCGAGCCAGTCGTTGCCGGTGCCGCCGTCCAGCGTGTCGTTGCCGTCTTCGCCGTAGAGCGCGTCATTGCCGTCACCGCCGGACAGCTGGTCGTTGCCGCCACGGCCTTCCAGGCTGTCGTTGCCGCGCCCGCCGGTCATCACGTCCACACCGTTGGTGCCGCGCAGCGCGTCGTTGGCCGAGCTGCCGGCGTTCATCAGCGTGACGAGCTGGGCGATGTTCCAGGTCGTGCCGTCCGCGAACTTGACCTGCTGCAGCTGGTTGTAGCCGGTCGCGGGATCCTCGCTATAGAAGAAGTAGTTGGCGGTGATGCGGTCGCTCGTGCCGACGATCGCAAACTCCAGCCCGTTGATGCCACCGCTCTGGCTGTCGTAGACACGGCGCACGCTGACGTCGCCGGGCAGCACGTCGGCGCGGAACTGCAGCGTGTTCAGCCGCGTGCCGCTGTAGTCGTAGGTGCCGTAGGCGATGGTGTCCTGGCCGTCGCCGCGGCCGAACACGAAGGTGTTGTTGCCGTTGCCGCCGTCCAGCCGGTCGTCGCCGGCACCGCCGACCAGCGTGTCGTTGCCGTCCTCGCCATACAGCGCGTCGTTGCCTTCTTCGCCGTACAGCGTGTCGTCGCCACCGCGGCCGGCCAGCGTGTCGTTGCCCGTGCCGCCGTGCATCTCGTCGGCGCCGATGGTGCCGGCGACGTTGTCATCGGCCGTCGTGCCCGCCATCAGCCGGGCCAGCAGGTCGGCGATGGTCCATTCGGTGCCGTCTGCGAAGCGCACCTTCTGCAGCGTGTTGTATGTATCACCTGCGGGGTTGCCGCTGCGCATGAAGCCGTTGAAGGTGATCTTGTCGGTCGTGCCGGCAATGCTCAGCTCCAGCGCAGTGTTGTTGCCGCCCCAGTAGTTGTCGTAGGCCTGCCTGACGATCACGTCGGCCGGTGCGACGCCGGCCTTGAACTGCAGCGTGTTGACGTTGCCGCCGGTGTTGTAGCCGAAGTAGACGCGGTCCTGACCATCACCGCGGCCGAAGAGGATGGTGTCGCTTCCGTAGCCGTCCTGCAGCGTGTCGTTGCCAGCACCGCCGTCGAGGATGTCGTCACCATAGCTGCCGCTGAGCGAGTCGTCGCCCGTGCCGCCGGTCAGCGTGTCGTTGCCGTAGCCGCCATCGAGGTTGTCGTTGCCGTCGTCGCCGGCGAGGACGTCGTTGCCGTTGCCGCCGTTGATCGCGTCGTTGCCGTTGCCGCCGGTCAGCTGGTCGTCGCCGTCGTCGCCGTTGAGCGTGTCGTTGCCCGGGCCGCCGTCGATGACGTCGTTGCCGCCGGCGCCGGAGATGGTGTCGTTGCCGAGGCCGCCGCTGAAGCTGTCGTCGGCGATGGTGCCGCGCACGTTGTCGTCGCCATCGGTGAACACCTGGCTCTTGGCGATCAGCGTGGCCAGGTCCCACTCGGTGCCGTCGTCGAAGCGCACACGCTGCAAAGTGTTGTACGGGTCGCCGGCGGGGTTGTCCGCGCGGCGGAAGCCGTTGAAGGTGATCTTGTCGGTCGTGCCGGCAATGCTCAGCTCCAGCGCAGTGTTGTTGCCGCCCCAGTAGTTGTCGTAGGCCTGCCTGACGATCACGTCGGCCGGTGCGACGCCGGCCTTGAACTGCAGCGTGTTGACGTTGCCGCCGGTGTTGTAGCCGAAGTAGACGCGGTCTTGGCCATCACCGCGGCCGAAGAGGATGGTGTCGCTTCCGTAGCCGTCCTGCAGCGTGTCGTTGCCAGCACCGCCGTCGAGGATGTCATCGCCATAGCTGCCGCTGAGCGAGTCGTCGCCCGTGCCGCCGGTCAGCGTGTCGTTGCCGTAGCCGCCATCGAGGTTGTCGTTGCCGTCGTCGCCGGCGAGGACGTCGTTGCCGTTGCCGCCGTTGATCGCGTCGTTGCCGTTGCCGCCGGTGAGCTGGTCGTCGCCGTCGTCGCCGTTGAGCGTGTCGTTGCCCGGGCCGCCGTCGATGACGTCGTTGCCGCCGGCGCCGGAGATGACGTCGTTGCCGAGGCCGCCGCTGAAGCTGTCGTCGGCGATGGTGCCGCGCACGTTGTCGTCGCCATCGGTGAACACCTGGCTCTTGGCGATCAGCGTGGCCAGGTCCCACTCGGTGCCGTCGTCGAAGCGCACACGCTGCAAAGTGTTGTACGGGTCGCCGGCGGGGTTGTCGGCGCGGCGGAAGCCGTTGAAGGTGATCTTGTCGGTCGTGCCGGCAATGCTCAGCTCCAGTGCGGTGTTGTTGCCGCCCCAGTAGTTGTCGTAGGCCTGCTTGACGATCACGTCGGCGGGTGCGACGCCGGCCTTGAACTGCAGCGTGTTGACGTTGCCGCCGGTGTTGTAGCCGAAGTAGACGCGGTCCTGACCATCACCGCGGCCGAAGAGGATGGTGTCGCTTCCGTAGCCGTCCTGCAGCGTGTCGTTGCCAGCACCGCCGTCGAGGATGTCGTTGCCGTAGCCGCCGTTCAGCGAATCATTGCCGGCGCCACCGTAGAGCGTGTCGTTGCCGTTGTTGCCGTTCAGCGTGTCGTTGCCGGCCGCGCCGTTGAGCAGGTCGTTGCCGGTGCCGCCGTTGAGGCTGTCGTTGCCCGTCGTGCCCATGCCCAGCATGAAGAGCAGCTGCGAGATGTCCCAGACAGTGCCGTCGGCGAAGCTGACCTGCTGCAGGCCGTTGAGCTCGTTGGCCGGCGTGCCGCCGAACAGGAAGCCGTTGAACGTGATGACGTCGCTGGTGCCGTTGATCGTGAGCGACAGCGCCACGTCCGCGCCGACCTGCGTGTCCGGTGCGCGCGCGACGCTGACGTCCGCCGGCGAGACGCCGGCCTTGAACTGCAGCGTGTTGACCTTGCCCAGGTTGGGGTCCGAGTAGGCCGGCACCGTCGTCGGGCCGTCGCCTCGGCCGAACAGGTAGAGGTTGTTCCCGGCGGACGGCGCGATGACGGCCGTGCGCTGCACGACGACGGACAGCGGCGTGTTGCCGCTGTAGAAGCTGCCGTTGTTGCCGACAACGAAGTCCAGCGTGTCGCCCGCGGACAGGTGCAGCGGCGAGACCGAGAACACCGACGCATCGGTGGTGCTGGAGAAGGACTGCAACGGCTGCGCGAGCTTGCCGTTGAGCACGACGCTGCCGTTCATCGAACCGCTGTCGCCGGCGAAGAACTGGCCGGTCGGCGTGTACAGCCCCTCGGTCGGCGCCGTGAAGCGCAGCACAGCGTAGTCGCCGTTGGGGGTCGGCCCGGGGTGCAGCGCGAGCTGACCGGCGGCGACGCCGTACTGCGCGCTCGCCCCCGTGTTACGCCAGATGGCCGGCGTGCCGAGCGTCACGTAGCCGGCCTTGTTCCAGGCCGTGCCGGTGGGCTGGTCGAACAGCGTCAGTGCGTAGCCGGCGCCGCCGAGCGGCGAGTAGCCGTAGCTCCAGACGCCATCGGGGTTGGTTGTGGTGTTGAACTCTGCGGTCGCGTCGAAGGTCGTGGCGTCGTTGGCGGCAGCCGTGGTGCTGACCGCCAGCGCGCGTCGCTGCGGCGTGGTCTCGACGAGGCTGGCGAGCTCCTCCGCGTTCCACCGCGCGCCATTTGCGAAGGCCACGCCCTGCACCGGGTTGTCGGCGGTGAAGAAGCCACGGATCTGCACACGGTCCGCGGTACCCAGCAGCGCCACTTCCAGCGCATCGGCCTCGCCGCTGGCGTCGTTGACGATGCGGCGCACGGCGAGGTCGCTGGGCGTGATGCCGGCGCCCAGTTGCAGCAGCCCCGGCGTCTCGTCGCCAGCGGTGCGCGCGTCCACCCAGGCAGCGCCTTCGCCACGCTCAAAGGTGTAGACCTTGGGCGCCTTTGCGTCGGTCCCGGTGGTCGCCAGCAGGTGCACGGCCGGCAGCGCATCGGCCGAAAGCAGCAGCTTCGGCTCCAGCGTCTCGATCTTCCAGGGTTCCGCCTTGCGGGGCTCGACGCGGGTGGCGGCGTTCTTGGAAGCACGACGCAGGGCAGCCGCCGCACGGGCGCGCAAGGACTTGATCGACATGGCAGAAACCTCGGAAGTTCGACGTTCCGAACCCCGGGTGTTTCAACCAGTTACGTCTGGCAAACGACGCGCCTACCCAGGGAGCGGAGGCGCGATTCTGGGCGGCCGACCGTGACGGATTTACGTTGCTTCACCTGCAAACGTGGGGGCGACAGCGCTGCCCGAACGGGCCGGTCCCTAGTTCCTGGGACCGCCGCGATGAAATCGTAAGCAGTCGTTAAATGCCGCGGGCGCGGTCCGCCGCGAACTGCCGGCGCCAGGCGTCGAAGCGGCCGGCGTCCAGAGCGTCTCGGATCTCCTGCATCAGCGCCAGGTAGTAGTGCAGGTTGTGAATGCTGGTCAGCATCGGGCCCAGCATCTCGCCGCAGCGGTCCAGGTGGTGCAGGTAGGCGCGGCTGAAGCCGCGGCAGCATTCGCACGTGCAGGTCGGGTCCACCGGAGATTCGTCGGCCTTGTAGCGGGCATTGCGAAGCCGCAGGTCGCCGAAGCGGGTGAACAGGTGACCGTTGCGCGCATTGCGCGTGGGCATCACGCAGTCGAACATGTCGATGCCCTGGCTGACCCCTTCCACCAGGTCTTCTGGCGTGCCCACGCCCATCAGGTAGCGCGGCTTGTTCGCCGGCAGCTGGTGGCCCGTGTGCTCCAGCACGCGCTGCATCTCGGCCTTGGGCTCGCCCACCGACAGCCCGCCGATCGCATAGCCCGGCAGGTCCAGCTCGACGAGCCCGGCCAGCGACGCGTCGCGCAGGTTCGTATACATGCCGCCCTGCACGATGCCGAACAGCGCGTTGGGGTTCTGCAGCCGGCCGAACTCGGCGATGCAGCGCCTGGCCCAGCGAAGGCTCAGCTCCATCGACGAGCGCGCCTCGCGCTCCGTCGTCAGCACGCCCTTGGTCTCGTACGGCGTGCATTCGTCGAACTGCATGACGATGTCGCTGTTGAGCACCGTCTGGATCTGCATGCTGACCTCGGGCGTCAGCAGCAGCTTGTCGCCGTTGACCGGCGATGCGAACTTGACGCCTTCCTCGCTGATCTTGCGCATCGCCCCCAGGCTCCAGACCTGGAAGCCGCCGGAGTCGGTCAGGATGGGCTTGTTCCAGCTCTCGAAGCGGTGCAGGCCGCCGAACTGCGTCACCACGTCCAGTCCAGGCCGCATCCACAGGTGGAAGGTGTTGCCGAGGATGATCTGCGCGCCCATCTCGGTCAGCGATCGCGGCGTGACGCCCTTGACCGTGCCGTAGGTACCCACCGGCATGAAGATGGGCGTCTGCACGACGCCGTGGTTGAGCGTCAGCGTGCCGCGGCGGGCGCGGCCTTCGGTCTTGAGGAGGTCAAAAGTCAGCATGAGGTGGAACCCGTCTGGCGTTGCAGCAGCATGGCGTCGCCATAGCTGAAGAAGCGGTAGCGCCGCGCGATGGCATGGCGGTACAGCGTCATGATGCGGTCGTAGCCCGCGAACGCGCTGACCAGCATCATCAGCGTGCTCCTGGGCAGGTGGAAGTTGGTGACGAGCCGGTCGACGACGCGGAACTCGAAGCCGGGCGTGATGAAGATGTCCGTCTCGCGCGCGCCGGCCTGCAGCATCCCCGACACCGCGGCCGACTCCAGCGCACGCAGCGTCGTCGTGCCGACGGCGACGACGTGGCCGCCGCGGGCGCGGCAGGCGGTGATGGCATCCACCGTGGCGGTCGGCACGTCGAACCATTCGCTGTGCATCTTGTGCTCGGTCAGGCGCTCGACGCGCACCGGCTGGAAGGTGCCGGCGCCCACATGCAGCGTCACATGCGCCTGTTGCACGCCGCGCCCGGCCAGCTCGGCGAGCAGCGCGGCGTCGAAGTGCAGCGCCGCCGTGGGCGCGGCGACGGCACCGGGCTCCTGGGCGAAGACGGTCTGGTAGCGGCGCTCGTCGTCCGCATCGTCGGCATGCTCGATGTAGGGCGGCAGCGGCACGTGGCCGTGGGCTTCCAGCAACGCGAGCGGGTCGCCGGCGAAGCGCAGATGGAAGAGACCGCCATCCGGCCCGCAGCGGCCCAGCACCTCGGCGTCAAAGGCGTTGGCGAACCGCACGCGGCTGCCCGGCTTGGGGCTTTTGCTGGCGCGCAGGTGCATCCACACCTCGTGCGTGCCAGGCAGTACGCGCTCGACGAGTGCCTCGACTGAGCCGCCGGTGGATTTGATCCCGTAGAGCCTGGCCTTGATGACGCGCGTGTTGTTGAAGACGAGCAGATCGCCCGGCTGCAGCAGGCCGGGCAGCTCGCGGAACACGCGGTCCACCGGCGCGACGTCGGTCGCGTCCAGCAGCCGGGACGCACTGCGCTCGGCCGCGGGATGCTGGGCGATCAGCTCGGGGGGGAGGTCGAAATCGAAGTCGGCGACCGTGTAGGCCGGCGTGGCGGGAGGATGCATGACGCGTTTGAGGGCCGGACAGACCCGTACCAAAGGAGCCGCCATTCTCGCTCGGCCGGCCAAGCCGGCTCTTCTTGATGCAACGCAAGGTCGCAGCCGGGGCGCGGTGGGAGCATGGGTTTCAGGAGGTTCTCCATGAGCACAGCCCTCACCCCCGGACAACACGCCCTGCTCGAGACCGAGCTGCGCCTGGCGCGCGAGCGCGTGCAGAGCGCGCTGCAGGCCCAGCGCGGCGGTGCCGACCGCGTCGCGCACGCGGCGGCGCTCGTCGCCGACGACCCGCGCGAGCTGCGCGAGCACGAGGCCGATCGCGAGCTGGACCAAACGCGCGACCGCCACCTCCTCGCCGAGCTGGAGGCGCTGGACGATGCGCTGACGCGACTCAAGCTGCCAGGCTATGGCCGCTGCGTCGACTGCGCCGCCGCCATCCCGTTCGATCGCCTGCAACGCCAGCCACAGACGCTGCGCTGCTTCGACTGCCAGACCGCCGCCGAGGCGACCCGTTGATTCCCTTCCAGGAGAAGACCATGTTCCACGCCGTCATCCACCTCGACCACCACCACGCGGAGGTGCTGCATTTTGATGAGCACCAGGTGCACGCCGCCCGTATTGAGCCGCACGACCGGCGCAGCCACGGTCATGCCGATCACCCCGAGCATGCGTTGTTCGAGGCCGTCTGCCAGGCCGTGCAGGACACGCCCGAAGTGCTTGTGACCGGCTCGCACGTCGTCATCCACCAGCTGAAGCACTATGTCGAGGCGCATCGGCCCAAGCTTGCGCCGCACATCGCCGACTACCGGCCGGCCGCGCCGCTGAGCCAGGGCCAACTGCTGGCGCTGGCGCGCCAGTTCTTCGTCTCTTACGACCGCATGGCCGGCGTCCCCACGCCCACCTGAGCGGCGCCGCGGCGCCCGCACAATGCGGGCCATGCCCGAGGCCTCTGCCGCCGCTGCCACGGCCCCCAAGCCGACAAAATCCGCGCCCCAGAAGGCGATGGAGAAGCTCGGCCTCGTGCGTGACATCGACCTCGCGCTGCACCTGCCGCTGCGCTACGAGGACGAAACGCGGCTGACGCCCATCGGCGCGCTTCGCGAGGGCGAGGCGGCGCAGGTGGAGGGTGTCGTCGTCGACTGCCAGGTGGAGTTGCGCAGCCGGCGCCAGCTGCTCGTGCGGCTGAAAGACGACACCGGCACGCTGCTGCTGCGCTTCCTGCACTTCTACCCGTCGCAGCAGAAGCAGATGTCCGCCGCGACGCGGCTGCGCGTGCGCGGCGAGGCGCGGGTGGGCTTCTTCGGCCGCGAGATGGTGCACCCGGTCGTCAAGGTCGTCGATGACGACACGCCACTCGCGCAGAGCCTGACCCCCGTCTACCCGACCTCGGCCCAGCTGCCGCAGGCCTATTTGCGCAAGGCCGTCGCCTCGGGCCTGGCGCGGGCCGACCTGCGCGAGCTGCTGCCCCCCGGCGTCGTGCCGCGCGGCTTGCCGTCGCTGAAGGACGCGCTCCACTACCTGCACCACCCGCCGCCCAGCGCGTCGTTGCAGGCGCTGCAGGAGCACCACCACCCGGCGTGGGACCGACTCAAGTTCGAGGAGTTGCTGGCCCAGCAGCTGTCGCAGCTTCAGGCCCAGCGCGAGCGGGCGCTGCTGGTGGCGCCGGCGCTGCGCGCGCGGCCCGGTGGGCTGCACGAGAAGCTGCTGGCCGCGCTGCCCTTCCAGCTGACCGCTGCGCAGCAGCGCGTGTCCGAGGAAATCGCGCAAGACCTGGCCCGGCCCCAGCCGATGCACCGGCTGCTGCAGGGCGACGTGGGCTCCGGCAAGACGGTGGTCGCCGCACTCGCCGCGGCTGTGGCCATCGATGCCGGCTGGCAATGCGCGCTGATGGCGCCGACGGAGATCCTGGCCGAGCAGCACTTCCGCAAGCTAATCGGCTGGCTGCAGCCTCTGGGGCTGCAGGTGGCGTGGATCACCGGCAGCGTGAAAGGCAAGGCGCGGCAGAAGATGCTGGACGCGGCGGCGTCGGGCGACGCGCAGCTCGTCGTCGGCACGCATGCCGTCATCGAGGACAAGGTCAAGTTCGCCAAGCTTGGGCTGGCGGTCATCGACGAGCAGCACCGCTTCGGCGTGGCGCAGCGGCTGGCTCTGCGGAACAAGTTGAAAGCGATGGATCTGGAGCCGCACCTGCTGATGATGAGTGCGACGCCGATTCCCCGGACCTTGGCGATGACCTATTTCGCCGACCTCGACGTCTCCACCATCGACGAGCTGCCGCCCGGCCGCAGCCCCATCGTCACCAAGCTGTTCACCGCGGCCAAGCGCGATGACATCGTGGACAAGATCCGCGGCGCCGTGACCGATGGCGCGCAGGTCTACTGGGTCTGTCCTCTCGTCGAGGAATCCGAGGCCGTGGACCTGCGCAACGCCACGGAGACGCATGCCGAGCTGAGCGCCGCGCTGCCCGGCACCAGCGTAGGCCTGCTGCACGGCCGCATGGCGCCGGCCGAGAAGGCCGCCGTCATGGCGCAGTTTTCCGGCGGCCAGATGAGCGTGCTGGTGGCCACCACGGTCATCGAGGTGGGCGTGGACGTGCCGAACGCCAGCCTGATGGTCATCGAGCATGCGGAGCGCTTCGGCCTCGCTCAGCTGCACCAGCTGCGTGGCCGCGTGGGCCGGGGTGCGAAGGCGAGCGTCTGCGTACTGATCTACACGCCGCCGCTGTCCGAGACCGGCAAGGCGCGCCTGAAGGCCATGGCCGAGACGACCGACGGCTTCGAGATCGCGCGCCGCGATCTCGACATCCGCGGCCCCGGCGAGTTCATGGGTTCTCGCCAGAGCGGCGCCGAGCTGCTGCGCTTTGCGGATCTGCAGGAGGACGCGCCGCTGCTCGTCGCCGCCCGCCAGCTGGCCCCGCGGCTGCTGGATGAACACCCCGAGGCCGCCAGGCGCCAGGTTTCGCGCTGGCTCGGCACCAAGGCCGAGTTCCTGAAGGCGTGACGGGCCCGCCCTTCATCCGCTCACCACCTACGCAATCATGCTGCTGAAACGCTCACTCGCCCTGTTGCTGCTGGCACTGCTGCCGGGCGCGGCGCTGCAGGCCGCCGACACCGCCGCGCCGCCGTCCGGTCCGCAGGCCGAGTTCGTGTTCGAGGAGATCGTGACGCTTGCGCCCACCGTGCAGGTCGGCCGCACGTCTCAGGGGCACCGGCAGTACGTGCCCATCACCGGCGGCGAGTTCAAGGGGCCCAGGATCCAGGGCCGCGTTCTGCCCGGCGGCTGGGACTGGCAGTTGGTGCGGCCCGACGGCCATATCGAGTTGGATGCCAGCTACATGATCCGCGCCGACGACGGCACCATCATCCACGTGCGCAACCGCGGCACGCTGTTCAAGCAGGCCGATGGCAGCTATGACGTAAAGACCGTGGCCGATTTCGACGTACCGCTCGGGCCGCACCAGTGGCTGGGCGAGGGCCGCTTCGTCGGCACGCTGGGCCCCGCTCCGGAGGGGTACGAAGCGGCGGTGCGGCTGCGCTTCTTCCGCCTGCGCTGAGCGGTCGGCCGTATTTCATGCCGGCAGCTCGACCGTGAATGTCGCGCCAGCGTTGAGCCCGGCGCTCTCGGCGCGCACCCAGCCGCCGTGCGCCGCGGCCACCTGGCGCACGACCGCGAGACCCAGGCCCATGCCGCCCGAACCGGCGCCCGTGTAGAACGGCTCGAACACCCGCTCCAGCTGCGACGCCGGGTTGCCGATGCCCGTGTCGGCAACCTGCAACCGCTCATGGCCGCCGTCGCGCCACACACGCAGCGTCACGTGGCCATGCGGCGGCGTGAACTTGAAGGCGTTGCCCAGCAGGTTCACCAGCAGCTGCGTCAACCGGTCGACGTCGACCATGACGGACGGCATTGGAGCCGGGCGCCACATCGAGCGACAGGCTCAGCTGCCGGGCATGACCGAGCGGCGTGCAGATCTCGAAGCAGGCCTGCGCGATGTCGGCCAGGTCCACACGGCTGCGGGTCACGAGGTCGACGGTGCCCGCCGGCCGTGCTCACATCGCCAGGTCGTCGACCATGCGTTGCAGAAGGTCCAGCTGGCGTTCCATGACGTCGAAGCAGTGGCCCAGCGCCGCGTCGGCCGTGCGGCCGGCTCGGCACGAGCGGGTTGCGCAGCTCGTGCGCGAGCAGGGCTGTGCTGGACATCGACCGCTTCTCCGACCTTGCCAGCCCGCTCGGAGCCGCCGCGGCGGACGCGGTACCGGCGTGGCGGCCTTCGAGGGCCACCCCGCCGTCACTTGCAGGTGAAGCTCTTCGCGTTCACTTCCTTCACATTGCCCGCGCCGCAGGTGATGACGGCCTGTTCACCGATCTTGGTGATGGTGCTGGTATCGGCCGGGATGGCGGAGGACGGCGGCGCGAAGACGCAGGCGCTGAGCCCGGCGGTGGCGGCGACGGCGATGCAGAGGGAGGCGAGACGGGTCATGGCGTTGTCGTTGTCGGAGTTGGAGAGGTCCACAGCGTAGGCGCTCGGCCGGCCGGCGTCGCGCGTGCTGCGACGAGCTGCACGTTGGCGGGGCCAGGCCGCAGCCGGCGGGGGTTCAGACGCCCAGGCAGACGCCGAGGTCGCGGGCGGTGGATAGGGTGTCGCAGTCCACCGGTACGGCCTTCATGCGGCCGGCCACGTCGGCCAGCGGCACGGGCCGCACGTCGCGGCCATCCAGCGCGACCATGATGCCGTGCTGTCCGTCGGCCAGCGCTCGCACGGCCGCCGCGCCGAAGCGCAGCGCCGCGACGCGGTCGAACGCCGTCGGGCTGCCGCCGCGCAGCAGGTGGCCCAGCACGACGCAGCGCGTGTCCTTGCCGGTGAGCCGGGCCAGCGCCTGGCTGACCTGCTCGCCCATGCCACCCAGACGCTCGGCGTGGCCCACCTCGGCCGGCGCACACAGCGCCCGCGCGCCGTCCCGCGGGCAGGCGCCCTCGGCGACGACGACGATGGAATAGGCTTGGCCCTGCGCCTCGCGTCGGGCGATCAGCGCCGCCACCGGCGCCAGGTCGAACGCCACCTCGGGCAGCAGGATGGCGTGCGCGCCGCCGGCCAGCCCTGCATGCAGCGCGATCCAGCCGGCGTAGCGGCCCATCACCTCCACGGCGATGACGCGGTGATGGCTGGCGGCGGTCGTGTGCAGCCGGTCGATGCACTCGGTGGCGAAGGCCACGGCCGTGTCGAAACCGAAGGTCATGACCGTGCCGTCGAGGTCGTTGTCGATGGTCTTGGGCACGCCGACGACACGCAGGCCTCGCTGCGCGAGCTGGTGCGCGATGGCCAGCGAGCCGTCGCCGCCGACGGCCACCAGCGCATCCACCTGCTCGCGGGCCAGCGCATCCAGCAGGTCTTGCGATCTGTCGGTCAGCGCCAGGCTGCCGTCGGCTTGCGGCGTGGGGTAGGCGAAGGGGTTGCCCTTGTTGGTGGAGCCCAGCAGCGTGCCGCCGAGGGCGGCGACGCCGTCCACTCGCTCGGCCATCAGTTCGATGCAGCCCTCGTACGGCCGATAGCGCTCCGGCCTCAGCAGGCCGTCGTAGCCGTCGCGGATGCCGATGCAGCGCCAGCCGCGCTGCAGCGCCGCGCGCGTGACGGCCTGGATGACGGCGTTCAGCCCCGGGGCGTCGCCGCCTCCGGTGGTGATGGCGATGCGGCGGATCGGGGCGGTCGTCGTGGTCATGGCGCCAGTCTCCTACAGCTCCAGCTTCTCGCGCAGCAGCTTGGCCTGCCGCCGCGACACCTCGACCTGGTGGCCATCGCGCAGCGTCACGCGGTAGCCGTCGTTGCTCCACGGCTGGATGGCCTGCACCCAGCGCAGGTTGACGAGGTGGCTGCGGCTGGCGCGGAAGAACAGCTGCGGGTCTAGCCGCTCTTCCAGGCTCGTCAGTGTGCGGTTGATCAACGGCCGCTGGCCGTCGAACCAGGCCTGTGCGTAGTTGCCGCAGGCCTCGAAGCCGGCGATGTCGCCCAGCCGCACGAACCAGCAGCGCTCGCCGTCGCGCAGGAAGACCATGTCGTCCGCGCCCTTCAGCGCGGCGGCCGGCTGCGCCGATGGCGGCGGCCGCAGCCGCGCGCGAGCCTTGGCCAGCGCCGCCTCCAGCCGCTCCGGGTCGATGGGCTTGAGCAGGTAGTCCAGCGCGTTGCGCTCGAAGGCGGCCAGCGCGTGCTGGTCGTAGGCGGTCGTGAAGACGACCAGCGGCAGGTGCTCCAGCTGGTCCAGCAGGTCGAAGCCTGTCGCGCCGGGCAGCTCCACGTCCAGCAGCAGCAGTTCGGGCGTCAGCGTGTCGATGGCCTCTCGCGCCGGTGCCAGCTCGGCCGCCTCGCCCACCACGTCGGCGTCCGGGATGGCGGCGAGTAGCGTGCGCAGCTCCTGGCGGGCCAGCCGCGAATCCTCGACGATGAAGATCCTCATGCCGCCATTTCCACGCTGACCGTCACGCGGCCGTCCGCCGCGTCGATGCGGCAGTCGGCCCCCTTGCCACCGGCGCGGGCCAGGCGCTCGCGCAGGTGCCCGAGGCCCAGGCCCGTGCTGGTCGGCGCGCCGGGCTCGGGCTTCCAATGGCCGGGGTTGTCGACTGCGATGCGCAGCCGGTCACCTGCGCGGGCGATGCGGATGTCCACGACGCCGCCGCCGGGCGTGCGCGCCACGCCGTGCTTGATGGCGTTCTCCACCAGCAGCTGCAGCAGCATGGGCGGCACGCTGGTGCCTTGGGTGGCAGGGTCGACCTGCCAGGCCACGCGCAGCCGTTCCTCGTGGTGCAGCTGCTCCAGCGCCACGTAGTCGCGCACGACGGCCAGCTCGTCGGCCAGCGGCACGCGTTCCTTGGCGCTGTGTTGCAAGGTGTGGCGCAGCGTGTTGGACAGGCGGCTGAGCATCTCGCGCGCACGCGCCGGGTCCTCGTTGATGAGGGCGCGCAGGTTGTTCAGCGCGTTGAACAGGAAATGCGGGTTGATCTGCGCGCGCAGCACCTGCAGCTCCAGCTCACGCGCGGCCGTCTCGGCCCGCCACTTGGCGATCTCGCCCAGCCGCCAGCGGTTGAGCGTCTGCACGCCCAGCCAGACGGACATCCACAGCCACAGCATGATCGCCGTGTTGGCCGTGTAGCCCAGCAGCACGCCCCAGCCCCGCGGCATGCTGGCGGGGAAGCTGAGCAGGCCCAGCGCGATGCCGGCCGTGTTGAGTGCGTAGAGCGCGGCCTGCACAGCCAGCGCCATCAGCGGCGGCCACAGCGCCAGCCGCAACAGCAAAAGCCGCGTGCTGCCGTCCAGCCAGGCCCGGCGCAACGCCACGGCGCGCAGGCCCTCGGTGGCGCCCCACAGCAATGCGCCGAGTGCAGCCATGACGAAGACGAAGGGGCCGCTGACGGGCTGGTAACTCGCCAGCATGCCGAGCGAGATGGCGACATAGCCGCTCCACACCATCGCCTGCAGCGCTGTGCGCCGGCCCGTCGTCATCCGTTGGTTCTCCCCGGTTTGCCTGGCTTACCTGGCGGCCGCCAGGAAGCTCTTCACCTCGCCGATCAGCCAGTCGGCATCGTCCCACATCAGGAAGTGGTAGCCGCGCGGGCTCATGACCACCTTCACGCCGTTGAGGCCGGCGTACTGGCCTTCGAAGATCTTCCGCGTGCTGTCGAGCGTCGCCCCCATCGGCTCGTAGGCGGCCCAGGCGCCGAGCACCAGCGTCGGAGCGGTAATGCGTGGCAGCAGCGGGCGCAGGTCCTCGCCCCACAGCTCCGACATCGCCTGCGCGGTTGTCGTGCGGTCGCTCGCCAGGCTCCAGCCCATTACTCGCTCGTTGTTGGCCGGCGTGCGGCTCATCCCCATCGCGCCCTGACGGGCGCCGGCCTCCCATTGCTCTTTCGTCGAGTTCAGCATCTGCTGGCGCATTGCCGCGGCTGCACCCTTGGCGGCTTCGGGCGTCATGCCGCGCAGGCCGGCGAAGAAGGGCAGGGCATCGACGATGACGAGACGGTCGATGCGGCTGGGCTGTTCGGCGGCCATCTTCAGCGCCAGTGCGCCTCCCAGGCTGTGGCCCATGACGGCGGGCTTGTCGAGCTTGCGCTCGTCGACGTAGGCCAGCAGTCGGTCGCGCATGCCGTCTAGGAAGGCATCGGTCGGCGCGGCCGGCGCACCCGCGAAGCCGGGCAGCTGCACGATGTGGCACTGCACTGTCGGCTGCAGCGCGGCGCAGGTGTCGGTCCACGTGCTGGCGGCACTGTTGAGGCCCGGGATCATCAGCACCGGGCGACCGGTGCCCACCACCTCGACCTGCAGTTCATGGAAGGCGACCGGCGCGGCCTGGCAACTGCTGACGTAGAGGGCGGTGGCGATACCCACCGCGGCACCGAAAAGGCCCATCCAGGAACGGCTGCATCGTGACATGTGAGGCTCCAGCGAGGTTGCGATGGAGCGCATGTTGCTGCCGGTCGCGCGGCTCGCCTCGCCGCGGATGACGAGCGGCCGGCCGGGCGGACGAATGGCGGGTCGCCGGGGCGAGCGGCGCTACTTGAGCCGCTGCGCCCAGTACACCAGTACCTCGGTGCGCGGCTCGATGTCGGTCGGGCTGTAGGTGTAGGTGGGCACGACGTTGAGGGCGTCCAGCGTGTTCAGGCCCGAAATGATGCGGCCGAAGACCGCGTAGCCGGGGTTGGCGGCGTTCTGGTAGTCCAGCGACGTGTTGTCCACCACGTTGAAGAAGAACTGGCTCGTTGCCGAGTCGGCATCGTTGCGGCGGGCCATCGCGAGCGTGCCGCGCAGGTTGGACAGGCCGTTGTTGCTCTCCAGCTTGATCGGCGCGTACAGCGGCGTCTTGGCCACCATGCCGCTCGTGTAGCCGCCGCCCTGCACGACGAAGTCGCGGTCAACGCGGTGGATCAGCGTGTTCGTGTAGAAGCCCGCGGCCACGTACTTATAGAAGTTGGCGACGGTTTGCGGCGCGTAACTGTCGTACAACTCCACGACGATCTCGCCGCTGCTCGTCAGCATGCAGACCGTGCCCCATTGCGACGCGGCGGAGGCCGCGAGGCCGGCGGCGCTGCACGACAGCGTCGGCGGGTTGGGGTTCGGGTTGGGGCGCGGGTAGGGTGTCGTGCTGCCTCCGCCGCCGCTGCCGCCATGGTCGTCATAGCCCACCTCCACTCCCACGCCGCCGCCGCAGGCGGCCAGCAGCGAGGCCGTGGCCAGTGTCAGCACGAGGCCGGTGAAACGTGTCGTCAGCAGGCGCATGGGCATCTCCGTCGTTGCTCGCTCAACGGGGCAGGGCAGGCGTTGTTGACGCGGCTTACAAGCATTTACGCCTGTCGCTCTATAGTCCGCGCGCCGCCACGAACGGCGTCCTAGTTCAACCTCTGTCGTCCAGCCCCATGACCGTCGTCCGCACCCGTCGTCTCTCCCTCCTGCTCGCCCTGAGCGCCAGCCTTGGTCTTGCCGCCTGCGGCGGCGGTGGTGGCGACGGCGGCTCGGGCACGCCGCCCACCAGCGACCCTAACGGCTGGAACGCCGTGACCGGGTTGAAGACCGCGGACACCGTGGTCGGCTCCGGCGCAACGGCTGATACCGGCAAGCCGGTGACGGTGGCTTACACGGGTTGGGTCTACGACGTCCGTAACGCCAACTCGAAGGGCACTCAGTTCGGCACCAACGTCGGAGCCGCGCCGTTTTACGTGTTGCTCGGCACGGGCAATCCGCTCAAGGGTTTCGACCAGGGCATCCAGGGGATGAAGGTCGGCGGCAAGCGGACCGTGACGGTGCCTGCCGGCCTCGGCTACGGCAGCACCGGGACCAGCGATGGCGTGATCCCTGCCAACGCGGCGCTCGTGTTTGACATCGAGCTGCTCGCCGTGGATCCCAATGGGTGGTTGAAAGTCACCCAGCTGAAGACGGTGGATACCCTCGTCGGTGCGGGTGCAGTCGCCAGTGCCGGCAAGACTGTTTCGGTCACGTACACCGGCTGGCTGTACGACGAACGCGTTGGCACCACCAAAGGCACTCAGTTCGACAGCAATGTCGGCAAGGCGGCGCTCACGTTCAAGCTCGGTGCCGGGGGCACCATCGCCGGCTTCGACACTGGCATCCAGGGCATGCAGGTGGGTGGCAAGCGCACGATCACCATTCCCGCTGCGCAGGGCTATGGCAGCGCCGGCTACAACGGCATCCCGGGCGGCGCGGCGCTCGTCTTCGATGTCGAAGTGACCGCCGTCAACTGACCTCGACGTTGTCGATGAGCCGCGTGGTGCCCAGCCGCGCGGCGGCCAGCGCGACGAGCGGCTGGCCGTCCACGGCCTGGCCGAGGTCATGCTGTCGGCGCAGCGTGACGTAGTCCGGCGCCCAGCCTGCGTCGCGCAACGCCTGCATCGCGTCCCGCTCCAGCGCGGCCACGTCGCGCTCGCCGGCCTGCCAGCGGGCGATCAGCGCCTTCAGCGTGCGAGACAGGCGCAGCGCCTCCACCTTCTCGGCCTCGCTGAGGTAGCCGTTGCGCGATGACAGCGCCAGGCCCTCGGCGCTGCGGCGCGTCTCGCCGCCATACACCTCGATGGGCAGCGCCATCTGCGCCACCATGCGGCGCAGCACCATCAGTTGCTGGTAGTCCTTCTTGCCGAACACGGCCACCGTGGGCTGCACGATGTTGAACAGCTTGTGCACGACGGTGCAGACCCCCGTGAAGAAGCCGGGGCGGAAGTGGCCTTCAAGGATGTCGCCCAGCTCGGCCGGCGGCGTGACCTTGTAGCCCTGCGGCTCGGGGTACAGCTCCTTTTCTGACGGCGCAAAGACGATGTCGCAGCCGGCGCCTTCGAGCAACTCGCAGTCACGCGCCAGCGTGCGCGGGTAGGTGTCGAAGTCCTCGTGCGGCGCGAACTGCAGCCGGTTCACGAAGATGCTGGCGACGACGGCGCCCGCCGGGCCAACCAGCTCGCGCGCCTGTTTCACGAGCGCCAGATGGCCGTCGTGCAGGTTGCCCATCGTGGGCACGAAGCCGCGCTCGCGGTGTAGGGCCAGCGCGTCGCGCAGTTCGGCAATGGTGTGGAGGACTTGCATCGTGTTCAGAACCCGTGGACCGCGTCGACAGGGAAGGTCCTGGCCTTCACCTCGGTGACATAGCCCTGGATCGCTGCCTTGACTGAATCCTTGCCGGTCATGAAGTCCTTGACGAAGCGGGGCTTTTTGCCCGGCGTGATGTTGAGCATGTCGTGCAGCACCAGCACCTGGCCCGACGTGCCGACGCCGGCGCCGATGCCGATGACCGGCACGGGCGACGCCGCCGTGATCTCGGCGGCCAGCGCAGCCGGCACCATCTCGTAGAGCAGCATCGCGGCGCCGGCGTCGATCAGCTCCTGCGACTCGCGCTTCATGCGCGCGGCGCCGGCCTCGTCGCGGCCCTGCACGCGGAAGCCGCCCAGCGACGTGACCGTCTGCGGCGTGAAGCCGAGGTGGCAGCAGACAGGGATGCCGCGCTCGCTGATGAAGCGCACCGTCTCGGCCGTCCAGCCGCCACCTTCGAGCTTGACCATGTGGGCGCCGGCCTTCACCAGCGCGGCCGAGCTCTTCCAGGCCTCTTCCCTGGATGCGTGATAGCTGTCGAAGGGCAGGTCGGCCACGACGAAGGCCCACTTCACGCCGCGGCGCACGCAGGTGGTGTGGTAGACCATGTCGTCCAGGCTGACCGGTGCGGTTGAGCCGCGGCCCTGCAGCACGTTGCCGAGCGAATCGCCGATCAGCAGCATGTCCACGCCCGCCTCGTCCAGCAGGCTCGCGAAGGCTGCGTCGTAGCAGGTCAGCATCGCGATCTTCTCGCCGCGGGCATGCATCTGCGCGAGCCGCGGAAGCGTCGTGGCCTTGCGTTCATCCATGGCGGCGTCTCCGTATAAACCCTGTGATCCCTCGTGGGGCGGCGGCAGTGTAGCGTTCGGGACCTTGCCGAGACGTTCCTCCTGCCCATGACCCTGACCGAGTTGCGCTACATCGTCGCCGTCGCCCGCGAGCGCCATTTCGGCCGCGCGGCCGAGGCCTGCTTCGTCTCGCAGCCCACGCTGTCCGTTGCGATCAAGAAGCTGGAGGAGGAGCTGGACGTCAAAATCTTCGAGCGCGGTGGCAGCGAGGTGACGGTGACGCCGCTGGGCGAGGAGATCGTGCGTCAGGCGCAGTCCGTGCTGGACCAGGCCGGCGCCATCAAGGAGATTGCCAAGCGCGGCAAGGACCCGCTGGCCGGCGCATTGCGTCTGGGCATCATCTACACGATCGGGCCCTACCTGTTGCCCGAGCTGGTCAAGCAGGCCATCGAGCGCCATCCGCAGATGCCGCTGATGCTGCAGGAGAACTTCACCGTCAAGCTGTTGGAGATGCTGCGCACCGGCGAGCTGGACTGCGCCATCATGGCCGAGCCCTTCCCCGACACGGGCCTGGCCACCGCGCCGCTGTACGACGAGCCCTTCGTCGTCGCGCTGCCGTCGTCCCATGCGCTGGCCACACGCGACAGTATCTCGGCCGAGGAACTCAAGCGCGAGACGATGCTGTTGCTCGGCACGGGCCACTGCTTCCGCGACCATGTGCTGGAGGTCTGCCCCGAGTTCGCACGCTTCTCCAGCGACGCGGAAGGCATCCGCCGCAGCTTCGAGGGCTCCTCGCTGGAGACGATCAAGCACATGGTCGCCTCCGGCATGGGCGTGACGGTGGTGCCGCGGCTGTCGGTGCCGCGAGAGCCGTCACCTCATCTCACGTTCGTCCCGTTCAGCGAGCCGGTGCCCACGCGTCGAGTCGTGCTGGCGTGGCGGCGCAGCTTCACGCGCTACGAAGCCATTGCCGCGCTGCGCAATGCCATCTACGCCTGCGAGCTGGATGGCGTGACGCGGCTGTCGTAGGCGTCGAGATTTTGGCTATCGCGGGGGTTGAGGCAATCAACCCACGACCGGGTGGGTTCCCCCTAGCATGACGCCATGCCTCAGGAGACCCTCATGCGTCATCATCCCCACGCCACTGCGAGTTCCCGCGCCCCGGCCCGCCAACTCCAGCGCGGCCTCGGCTGGCTGGTGTTCTCCAGCGGCAGCCTCGTCATGCTGACCGGGTTGCTGCACACGCTGCGGGTCTCACATTGATCCGTTAGGCTAGCTGCGTCATCTCACCGGAGCCCCCCCATGGCCAAGAAGCCTGCCGCCCCTTCCATCAGCATCGGCATCAGCGACAAGGATCGCGCCGCCATCGTCGCCGGCCTGTCCAAGCTGCTTGCCGAGACCTACACGCTGTACCTGACCACGCACAACTTCCACTGGAACGTCACTGGGCCGATGTTCAACAGCCTGCATGCGATGTTCATGGCCCAGTACACCGAGCTGTGGAACGCCGTGGACCCCGTCGCCGAGCGCATCCGATCGCTGGGCCATGCCGCGCCGGGCAGCTATGCGCAGTTCGCCAAGCTCAGCGGCCTGCCCGACGCGCCCGCCACGCCGCCCAAGGCGCTGGAGATGGTCCGCATCCTGAAGGAAGGCCACGAGGCCGTGGCCCGCACGGCGCGCCAGCTGTTCCCGACCGTAGAGAAGGCCAGCGACGAGCCGACCGCCGACCTGCTGACGCAGCGCATCACCGTGCATGAACAGACCGCATGGATGCTCCGGAGCTTGCTGGAGGACTGAGGTGGCCGTGAAGGTCGCCGTCCTCACCTTCGACGGCTTCAACGAGCTGGACAGCTTCATCGCGCTGGGGCTCATCAACCGGCTCGGTCACCTGGGCTGGCGCGCTGAGATCACCAGCCCCAGCGCGCAGGTGACGTCGATGAACGGCGTCACCGTGACGGCGCAGCAGCCGCTGGAGTTCGCGAACGACGCCGACATCGTGCTGTTCGGCAGCGGCATCCACACGCGTGCCATTGCTGCCGACGGCACGCTGCTGGACCGCCTGCAGCTCGACCCGCTGCGCCAGCTCATCGGCGGCCAGTGCTCTGGCACGCTGCTGATGGCGCGGCTGGGCCTGCTGGCGGACATGCCCGCCTGCACCGACTCCATCACCAAGCCTTGGGTCGTGGAAGCCGGCGTGCGTGTCGTGGAAGAACCCTTCCACGCCCGCGGCCCCATCGCGACGGCCGGCGGCTGCCTGGCCTCGCAATACCTCGCGGCGTGGGCGATGTCCGTGCGTGCCGGCCGGGACGCGGCGCGCGGCGCGCTGCACTACGCCGCGCCGGTGGGCGAGAAGGACGCCTACGTGGACCGCGTGATGGCCGTGGTGGCGCAGTTCCTGCCGGAACCGGCGGCCGGCTGATGTCGGGTTTTGCACGGCTGCTGCCCGGCCAGCGACCGTTCGCCCCATCGCGCGGCGCCCAGGGGCACGGCTGCCTACTCTGCGTGCGGACCGATTCGTGTCCGTCACGGGAGATAGATCCATGAAAGCCACAGCCCTTGTCGCCGCCATTGGTGTCGGCGTGCTGGCGACCGCACTGGCCAAGCCGGCCAATCTGCCCGACGGCTGGCTGCAGACCGGACCGGCCAAGACCTGCGAGGGCGGTGTCTTGCCTGTCAGCGGGGCCCCCAGCCCCAAGGTCTTCAGCCTCGACTGCAAGCCAGGCAGCGACGGCTTCTCCACGCTAATGCAGCAGATCGGTGCGGCCGACTATGCCGGCAAGCGCGTGCGCCTGACCGCCCAGGTGAGCGGTAACCAGGTCGCATCCTGGGGCGGCCTGTGGATGCGCGCCGACAGCGGTCAGCGCGTCGGCACGGCGTTCGACAACATGAACGATCGGCCGCTGCGCGGCAGCTTCGCGTGGCAGCCCGCCCAGGTCGTGCTGGACATCCCAGCCGACGCGACGACGCTGAGCTTCGGCTTCTTGCTGACGGGCGGCGGCCAGCTGCAGGCCACGGCCTTCAACCTGGAGGTCGTGCCCGCCGGCACGCCCGTCACCGGCCAGGGGCCCATCCAGGTGCTGCCCACACGGCCCAACAGCATGACGCCGCCTTGAGCCGGACTGCCGCATCGTTGCGTGACGACCTGGCCCAGGCTGCCCGCGAGGAGGGCCTGGGTTGGCACCGCCCCGCGCCACTGCTGGCGGGGACGCTGGTGTTTGCGCTGGCGGCGCCGCTCTGGCGTCACCACCCGGCCTGGGCGCTGTCGCTGGGCCTGTGGGTCGGCCACGCGGTCAGCGACGGCCTGGCCGGCCTGCTGGCGCGCCGTTGGCCGCAGAGCATCGGCCTGCCGATAGCGGTGGCCTCGGGCGCTGCGCTGGGCTGGGCTGTGGAGCAAGCGCTGACGCCGCTGGCCATGAACACGGAGGAGCGCCTGATCCGCGGCTGGTTGCACGCCATCTTCGGTGCGCTGTTGCTGTGCCTGCCTCTGCTCCAGGGCCTGCGCCGGCTGCGCGCGCTGCGTCGCGTGGAGCAGGAGCGGGCGCTGTTGAGGGCCGAGCTGCAGCAGCTGCAGGCGCAGATCGAGCCGCACTTCCTGTTCAATACGCTGGCCACGCTGCGCAGCTTCGTACGCCAGGGCTCCGAGCGTGCGCTGCCGCTGCTGGACGCCGTTAGTGGCCTGTTGGAAACCGCGCTGGAGCGCTTGCGCCAGCACGAGGACGCGACGCTGGGCCAGGAGTGTCAGCTCGTCGAACACTACCTGGCCATCATGGCGATGCGGCTGGGCGAGCGGCTGAGCTACCGGGTGGATGTGGACGCCGCGCTGCACGACCTGCCGCTGCCGCCGCTGATGTTGCAGCCGCTGGTGGAGAACGCCATCCAGCATGGCATTGAGCCCAGCGAGCCGGGCGGCCAGGTGTGGGTGCGCGCCGAGCGCGTCGACGGCCGGCTGCTGCTGCGCGTCATCAACAGCGGTTGCCCGTTGAAGGAGCAGCCGCCGTCCGGCCACGGCCTGGCGCTGACCAACCTGCGCCAGCGCCTGCAGGCCCTGCATGGCGATCGCGCCAGCCTGGCCTTGGCCACCGGCGCCGACGGCTTCACCGAAGCCACGCTCTCGCTGCCCGCATGACCACCGCCCTGCTCGCCGACGACGAACCCCAGCTGCTGGAGGAGCTGGCGCAGCTGCTGGCCGAAGCCTGGCCGGCGCTGGAGATCGTCGGCCGCGCCCGCAACGGCACCGAGGCGCGCCGGCTGCTGGACGCGTTGCGGCCGGACATCGCCTTCCTCGACATCCGCATGCCCGGCATCGACGGCTTGGGCGTCGCGCAGCTGGCGCCGCCGGGCACGCGGCTGGTCTTCGTCACGGCCCACGCCGAGCACGCGCTGGCGGCCTTCGAGCATGCGGCGGTGGACTATCTGCACAAGCCGGTCACGCCGGCGCGCCTGGCCGCCACCGTGCAGCGACTGCAGGCCAGCGCGCCGGCGCGATCGGACCTGCGCTTCCTGCAGGCGTGGACGGGCAACACGATGAAGCTGCTGGCGGTCGACCAGCTCGCCGCGTTGCGCTCGGAGCTGCGCCACACGCGGGCGCTGAGCCAGGGCGGCGAACAGCTGCTGTTGCGCCTGTCGATGAGCGAGCTGCTGCCGCAGCTGGACCCGCAGCTGTTCTGGCAGATCCACCGCGGCTCGGTCGTCAACGCGCGGGCCATCGAGCGCATCGAGCGGCGTGACGACGGCGAGCTGTGGGTGCAGCTGCGCGGGCTCGCCCAGCCGTTGCCGGTGAGCCGGGCGCACCGAGGGCGGTTCAAGGGCATGTAGCGCCGGCTCGCGCCGGACGGCCACGGATAATCACTGGTTAGCCCAGACGAGCCGCCATGTCCGAACCCACCGCCAGCCGCATCGAGACGGAAGTCCGCCGCCGCCGCACCTTCGCCATCATCAGCCACCCCGACGCCGGCAAGACCACGCTGACGGAAAAGCTGCTGCTGTTCTCCGGCGCGATCCAGATCGCCGGCTCGGTGAAGGCGCGCAAGGCCTCGCGGCATGCGACATCGGACTGGATGGAGATCGAGAAGCAGCGTGGCATCTCCGTGGCGTCCTCCGTCATGCAGATGGAATACCGCGACTGCGTCATCAACCTGCTGGACACCCCGGGCCACCAGGACTTCTCCGAAGACACCTACCGCGTGCTGACCGCCGTGGACGCGGCGCTGATGGTCATCGACGCCGCCAACGGCGTCGAGCCGCAGACGCGCCGCTTGCTGCAGGTCTGCCGCGCCCGCAACACGCCCATCCTGACCTTCGTCAACAAGATGGACCGCGAGGTGCAGGAGCCGCTGGCGCTGATGGACGAGATCGAGCGCGAGCTGGGCATGACGGTCGTGCCGTTCACGTGGCCGGTCGGCATGGGCAAGGCCTTCCACGGCGTCATGGACCTGCGCCAGCAGCGCATGCGTGTCTTCGCGCCGGGCGAGGACCGTGTGGCCGGCACGGAGGAGGTGCTGGAGGGCCTGGACAACCCGGCCTACGCCGAGCGCTTCGGCATGCAGTACGACAGCGCGCAGGGCGAGATCGAACTGGTGCGCGACGCCGCGCCCGAGTTCAACCACGACGACTTCCTGGCCGGCCGGCAGACGCCGATGTTCTTCGGCTCTGCCGTCAACAACTTCGGCGTGCAGGAGGTGCTGGACGCGCTCGTCGAACTGGCGCCCGCGCCGGATGCGCGCGTTGCCATGCAGCGCACCGTGCAGCCGGAGGAGCCGAAGTTCACGGGCGTCGTGTTCAAGATCCAGGCCAACATGGACCCGGCGCACCGTGACCGCATCGCCTTCGTGCGCGTGGCGTCGGGCCGTTTCGAGCGCGGCATGAACCTGAAGGTCGTGCGCTCCGGCAAGGGCCTGCGGCCCAACACGGTGGTCACCTTCATGAGCCAGAAGCGCGAGCTTCTGGACGAGGCCTTCGCCGGCGACATCATCGGCATCCCCAACCACGGCGTGCTGCAGCTGGGCGACACCATCACCGAAGGCGAGGCGCTGCAATACACCGGCCTGCCGTTCTTCGCGCCCGAGATGTTCCGCAGCGTTGAAGTGGCTGACCCGCTGAAGACCAAGCAGCTCAAGGCCGGTCTGCAGCAGCTGGGCGAGGAGGGCGCCATCCAGGTGTTCCGCCCCATCGCCGGTAGCGTGCTGCTGCTGGGCGCCGTGGGCCAGCTGCAGTTCGAGGTCGTCGCGCACCGGCTGGAGCACGAGTACGGCGTCAAGGCCCGCATCACCGGCAGCCGCTTCCAGGTGGCACGCTGGGTGACGTGCGACGACCCGCAGGAACTCAAGCGCTTCATCGACGCCAACGACCACCGCATGGCCTACGACGCCGTCGACGCGCCGACGGTGCTGGTGGAGTACGCGCCCGAGCTGCGCGCCATCGAGAGCAACTGGCCCAAGATCAGATTCCACGCACTACGCGAGCACGCGGGGCTGGTGTTCCAGCAGCGGCTGGAGGGGTAGGACCGCCCGCGGGCCGGCTTGGCGCGGCCCGGCGCTCAAGCCGCGCCCGGGGCTCGGCCGCGACCCGGCCTTGAATCAGGTCAGCAATTCGACCCCAGCCACTTGCCCGTGGCCAGCATGCGCAGGTCCATGTCGCCGCCGCCCAGCGCCGCACCGGTGCGGCCGTCCACCGCATTGCCGCGGCCGTTGAGCTCCAGGCGGTAGCTCGTCGGCCCATAGGTCGCCGAGAACTTGCCCTGTGACAGGCCCCCGCCATCGGTGCGGCAGACGTAGCGGCCGGAGGCGGCACTCCCGTCCAGCTTGTCCGCGTCGACCTCGCACTTCCACGGGCCGGCGTCGCGGAAGGTCGATTCCAGGTAGGCCGCCAGGTCGATGCGCGACTGCTGCGGCGTCAGGCAGGCCTGGCGCTCGGCGGCCTGAGCGCGGTCCAGCTCGGCCTTCTGTGCATCGGTCAGCCCGCTGCGCACCTTGGCGCGCAGCTTGTCGAGGCCGGGCTTCAGCGGCTGGCCGTTGATCCAGATCTCGCTTTCGGATGCCCACAAGCCGGGGTTCACCTGGATGACCGGGGCAGCGCTGGCGGAGGTTGCAAGGGCGCAGAGCGTGGCGATGCGGGCGACGGCATGGGACAGCTGGAAGGCCATGGGGCGGAAGTCGTTGCTGAAAGGCGCGCATTGCAGCAGCTGCCCGGCCGGCGGGACATCCCTCGGTTGCAACTCGTCACGAGCCGGGCCGGGCGGGCATGCCGCGTCATCCTGGCGCCGTGCCCATGGGCGCCGCCGGCGCTGCGATGATGCGCGGCTTCCGTCTTCCACCTTCTTCTGCCGATGATGAAGCTCCGCCTCCTTCCGCTCGTCGCCCTGCTCGGCAGCGCATTCGCGCAGGGCCAGGGTCCGCAGCTCGAAACCGTCGTCGACGGCCTCTAGACGCCCTAGGCTCTAGCCTTCCTGCCCGACGGGCAGTTCCTCATCACCGAGCGCGACGGCGCGCTGCGCACGGCCAAGGCCGGCGGCAAGCCGGGCGCGCCCATCCAGGGCCTGCCGGCCATGGACGTGCAGGGCCAGGGCGGCCTGCTGGACGTGCAGCTGGACAGCGACTTCGCGCGCAACCGCACGATCTACTTCTGCTTCAGCGAGCCCAGCGCCGACAAGAAGGCCAACAGCACGGCGCTCGCGCGCGCGGCTCAGCGAGGAGCTGAAGCGGCTGACTGACGTGAAAGTCATCTTCAGCCAGAAGCCCAAGGTGGAGAGCAAGCTGCACTTCGGCTGCCGCATCGCCGAGGCGCCAGACGTCCGGCGCACCGCGACCGCATTGCCTTCGTGCGCGTGGCGTCAGGCCGCTTCGAGCGTGGCATGAACCTGAAGGTCGTGCGCTCCGGCAAGGGCCTGCGGCCCAACACGGTGGTCACCTTCATGAGCCAGAAGCGCGAGCTGCTGGACGAGGCCTTCGCCGGCGACATCATCGGCATCCCCAACCACGGCGTGCTGCAGCTGGGCGAGGAGGGCGCCATCCAGGTGTTCCGCCCCATCGCCGGCAGCGTGCTGCTGCTGGGCGCCGTGGGCCAGCTGCAGTTCGAGGTCGTCGCGCGCCGGCTGGAGCACGAGTACGGCGTCAAGGCTCGCATCACCGGCAGCCGCTTCCAGGTGGCACGCCGGGTTACGTGCGACGACCCGCAGGAACTCAAGCGCTTCATCGACGCCAACGACCATCGCATGGCCTACGACGCGGTCGACGCGCCGACCGTGCTGGTGGAGTACGCGCCCGAGCTGCGCGCGATTGAGAGCAACTGGCCCAAGATCAGGTTCCACGCGCTGCGCGAGCATGCGGGGCTGGTGTTTCAGCAGCGGCTGGAGGGCTGAGGCCATGAAGCCCCTGCGGGCCGGCTGTGCACGTCGAGCGCCCAGGCCGCTGGGCCATGGCCTGGCGTGCCCTCGGCCCGGACGCGGCAGTTTGCAGCTAGAGCGTTGAATGGCAGCTTCACCGCGCCCGTGTCCTTCCTGCGGCGAGGTCATGCAGGTTCACGCACTCCCAGCGACGTACGGTGGCACCGTCGAGATCGACTTCTGCTTCGACTGCCAGGGGCTGTGGTTTGATCACCTGGAGAACATCGAGCTCGCACCGGCCGCCGTGGACACGGTTTTCAAGGAGATCCACCGCCACCGCGACACCGCTCAGCGGCCGCTGGGCGCGACGCTGCGCTGCGCGGAATGCCGCGGCCGACTCGTGCAGGGCTTCGACGTTGTGCGCAGCGGGCGGTTCGTCACGCATCGCTGCGAGCAACGCCACGGCCGATTCAGCACCTTCTCGGCCTTCATGATCGAAATCACTCGGCCGGAGATTGCCGACATCGCAGCCAAAGTTGGCTGCATCCACTGCAGCAGTTGCGGCGCGCCGGTGGACTTGCGTCGGGAAGACGCCTGCTCGCACTGCCGCACGGCGCTGTCGTTGCTGGACCCTCAGGCAGTGGAAAAGGCCATGCAGACCTATGCCTGGGCCCCGGCGCCGCAGGACTGGGGCAGCCCGTCAGACGTGGCGGCCGCCATCGTCGCGATGGAGAAAGAGCGCTCACGCACGCAACGCGAGCAGCCCGCTGCCGGCATCGACACCTCCGTCACCGGCCTGCTGAGCGTGGACCTGCTGAGCGTGAGCCTGCGGCTGCTAGGCACCCTTTTGGACGTGTAGCCAACGGCGACTGCCGTCCACTTGGTTGATATTCACCCATGCACCGGGTGGCCGACGTCGAGATCACGATGCGCGGTCTGGTGAAATCCGTTACCCATTCAAGAAAACCTAGGGAGTTCCATGCCAGCCATAGCCCGGCGCCCTCACAGCGTCCAGTTCACGTACGCGCTCGGCGTCACCGCACTGCTCGCTCTCGCTGCCTGCGGAGGCGGTGGTAGCGACAGTCCGATGCCTGATGCACCCGCCCCACTCGCGCAGGCTGCCGCCGACAGCTACACGCTGGTATGGAATGCGCCAGCGACGCTCGGCGTGACCGACAACGACACCACCGCCGGCGGCACGCCGAACCTCGCCATTGACGGCGCGCCCAAGAACGGCACGGCCACCGTCAGCGGCACGAAGGTGACCTACACGCCGAATCCCGGCTTCTTCGGCGCAGACAGTTTCAGCTACAAGCTCAGCGTCGGTGGTGCGAGCCAGTCGGCCACGGTCAACCTCGCCGTGGAAGCCGCGTTGACGTTGAACGGCCGGGTGACCGACGGGCCTATCGCCAATGCCGCCGTCAAGGTCAGCGTGGGCAGCCAGAGCTTCTCGGCGACCGCTGACGCCAGCGGCAAGTACAGCGTGGCCATCAAGACGAGTCAACCGGGCGACTTCGTCACACTCACCGCCGCCGGCGCCGGCGCGCAGGCACAGTTGGTGCTGACCAGCCTTGTGGGCGAGGCCCGCAGCCTGGCGGCGGCAGCCAGGGATGGCAAGTTGGCCGCCGAACAAAAGGCAGGCCTCGACGTGACCCACGTCACCGCCGCACAAGCCGGCCTGATCAGCCAAGCCGGCACTGTGCCAAAGACCGACGCCGAACTCGCCACGGCACTGCAAGGCCTGAGCCCGCAGACCGTGCTGGACACTGCCGCTGCCGTGAAGCTCGTGGTGGATGGCGGTACCGCGCTGCCGACAGGCGTGGCCGACACGCGTGAACTGCTGAACTCCAGTTCCGCACTGGGCGAGTTCCGCACCACTCTGTTGCGCGACAAGCCGCTCGCCCTCGAAGCCGCCCGCGAGAGCACGCGCGACGACCCGCTATTGAGCAAGGCGCCGCCCACGCCAGCGGCCAATGGCGACCCGGTGACGTTGATCTATGCCTACGGCGAAGAGGCCGGCACCGCCCAGGTGCGCGTACTGACACTGCGCGCCGATGGCACGGGCACAGAGGTCAGTGACGCGCCGAGGAGCATCACCTGGAAGCTCGATGGCGGCGCACTGGCGGTGACCTACGACCGCTTCATCGAGCAAACTTTCGAGGCCTTCAGCACGGCCTACATCGGCGACAAGCCCATCGATTCCGAGCCGGCCTTCAAGCTGGTGGTCCGCGGGCTTCGCCTGAGCGACCTGGGCTCCGACGGCGGCCGCGGGGCGCTGGCTTCGGTCACCACGGTCGGCAGCACCGTTGATCTCGAAGGCCCGCAAATGGGTGTCTTTAAGGATGTGTCCGGCGGCAGCCTGATGCGCCGGCACGCGAATGGCGCGCTGTTATTCAAGGCCGAGGACTTTCAGGTGGGCACCAAGCTTGCGGGCCTGTCTGCGGGCATGGGCGTTGACGCTGGTGGTTTGCTTCTGTCCAACCAGGACGTGGCGACATTCACCTCGCCCACCGAGCTGAGCTTGGCACGCACTGGGCTCGCGGGCAAATGGAAGATCGTCGATGGCAAGCTGCGCGTTGATCTACCCGACGGTAGCTACCTGTACACGTCCCTGGGCAAGGGGCCACTTGGTGATTCGCGCTGGCTGCTGCAGCGACTTGATGCGAATGGCGCGCCGGTGTCGGCTCATGAATTGGGCGTGGTTCCAGCAGCACCACCGACGCTGGACCGCGCCGCCTGGACCGCCAAGACCTGGAAGTCCAACATTGGCGCCAGTACCGGTGAGCCCGTCATCTTCCGGTTGCTGGACGATGCCCGCTCATCAGTGTCCAGCGCGGCACGGGGCCAGGGCCCGGTGGTGGCCGACTTCACGCGCTACTGGCGACTGCTGGAGGACGGGGGCGTCGACATCGCCCGCGCTGAAAGCTCAAGTTGCGTCGTCTACCTGCCGAGCGGCGCTGCTGGCCCGACTGCTTGCAGGCTGTCGCAGCGACGCTTGTGGCAACCTGTCGCCCAGACCGGCAGCATCGTGTGGGTGATGCAACAGGGGCCGATCTTGTTCAACGGCTTCAATGAGGCCAACGCCACTCGCTGGTCTCTCGTGGCACTGACCGGCTATTGACCCGGACAGCGGCAGGTGCGGGCTTGTACCGCGGGCTCAGGCCTGGCAGCCGCCGGCTGCGATGATGCGGCGCCCACCACCGCCCGCATTTCCACGATGAAACGCCTGACCCTGCCCGGCCTGCTCCTGGCCTGCGCCCCGCTTGCTGGCCACGCCGCCCCAGAACTCGAGACCGTCGTCGACGGCCTCAAGACCCCTTGGGCCGTGGCCTTCCTCCCCGACGGCCAGTTCCTCATCACGGAGCGTGACGGCGCCCTGCGCACCGCCAAGGCCGGCGGCAAGCCCAGCGCACCCATCCAGGGACTGCCGGTCATCGATGTGCAGGGCCAGGGAGGCTTGCTGGATGTGCAGCTGGACAGCGACTTCGCGCGCAACCGCACGATCTACTTCTGCTTCAGCGAGCCCAGCGCCGACAAGAAGGCCAACAGCACGGCGCTCGCGCGCGCGCGGCTCAGCGACGACCTGAAGCGGCTGACTGACGTGAAAGTCATCTTCAGCCAAAAGCCCAAGGTGGAGAGCAAGCTGCACTTCGGCTGCCGCATCGCCGAGGCGCCAGACGGCAAGCTGTTCCTGAGCCTGGGCGAGCGCTTCACGCAGATGCAGAGCGCACAGACGCTGGACAACCACCTCGGCAAGATCGTCCGCGTGGCCAAGGACGGCAGCGTGCCGGCCGACAACCCCTTCGTGAACACGCCGGGCGCGCTGCCCGAGATCTGGAGCTACGGCCACCGCAACTCGCAGGGCCTCGTCGTGGATGAACAGGGCCGCCTGTGGCAGCACGAGCACGGTCCGCAGGGCGGCGACGAGCTGAACCTCATCAAGCCGAAGCTGAACTACGGCTGGCCGGTCATCACCTACGGGGAGAACTACGGTGGCGGCAAGATCGGTGAGGGCCTCTTCGCGAAGGCAGGTATGGAGCAGCCGCTCGTGAAGTGGGTGCCGTCGATTGCGCCGTCAGGCCTGGCCAGGTTGAAGAGTGCGAAGTACGGCGCCGGATGGCAGGGGAGCTTCTTCATCGGCTCCTTGAAGTTCGGCTACCTGGAGCGCGTCAAGCTGGATGCCGACAACCGGCCGGTGGAGCAGGAGAAGCTGTTCGAGGGGACGGGGCGCATGCGGGATGTGAGGGAGGGGCCGGATGGGTTGCTGTACCTGGTGTTGGAGGGGCATGGGAAGGTCATGAGGGTGGTGCCGGGGGCACGTTGAGCGTTGCGGCTCGTCGGGTCTCAGTCGACGGCGGTTGGGCTTCTCAGTATTGAAGGTCTTTGGCGAGGGCCGTGCCGGGGCGAACTCCCCGGCATGGGCCTTGCCATCACGACACAGCAACGACAAACGCACCGATGAGCATCCTCCTCACAACCCTGGCAGCCACAGCCGCGGCGCCCGCCGCCCCAACCGTCCAACTCGACACCGTCACCCTCAACGGCCGCGCCGAAGCTCCCACCCTGGCGCTGGAGCGCATCAACGAAACCACCCTCGCCCGCGACACCGAGGCGCAAGACCCCGCGCAAGCCCTGGCAAGAACCCTCTCCCGCATCCCCGGCCTCTACGCCGCCAACCGCGGCAACGACGCGCAGGACCTGCAGCTTTCCAGCCGCGGCTATGGGGCCCGGGCGTCGTTCGGCGTGCGCGGCCTGCGGTTGGTTGTGGACGGCATCCCCGCCAGCACACCCGATGGCCAGGGTCAGGTGGGCAGCTGGCTGCTGGCCGACGCCGCTTCACTGGAAGTGTTGCGCGGACCGTTCTCGGCGCTGTACGGCAGCGCCAGCGGTGGTGTCATCGCGTTGCAAAGCCGCTGGCCCATCGAGGAACGCATGCAGGCCGGCGTCACGCTCGGCAGCTTCGGCCTGCGCCAGGCCACCGTCGGCCTGGACAGCTTGCCCGCCGACGGCCAGGCGCTCAGCGTGACCGGCCAGGTCACGCACCGCGATGGCTGGCGGCCACACAGCGGCAGCGACCGGCGCCTGGCCCTGGCGCGCTGGCAGCTGCACATGCCGGGTCAGCAGTTCATGGCCGTGCTGCAGCTGCAGAGCCAGCCGGCCGACGACCCGCTGGGCCTGACGGCCGAGCAGTTTGCCGCCGATCCGCGCCAGACCGCCCCGCAGGCCGAGGCGTTCGACACGCGCAAGACGGCCGAACAACAGCAGCTGGGGCTGCGCTGGCAACGCGAGCTGAGCGCCCAGGCCCGCGTGCAGGTCGCCGGCTGGTGGGGGCATCGCGCGGTGGACCAGTGGCAGGCCATCCCCCTGGCCGTGCAGAACGCACCGACGCACCCCGGCGGCGTCATCGCGCTGCGACGCCGCTTCGGCGGGCTGGACATGCGGCTGAACTGGGCGTTCGCCGCCGAGCAGGAGTTGACGCTCGGCTGGAATGTGGAGACCCAGCACGACGACCGTCGTGGCTACCTCAACCAGGCGGGCAACACCGGCACCCTGAAGCGTGACGAAACGAACCGCGCCCGCAGCAGCGAGCCCTACGCTCAGTGGCGCTGGACGCCCACGCCCGAATGGGAGCTGCTGGCCGGCCTGCGCGCCAGCCGCCTGCACTTCGACAGCGAGGACCGTTACCTCGCCAACGGTGATGACAGCGGCGGGCGCCGCTTCAACGGCGTGCAGCCGGTGGCCGGCGTGGCCTGGCGGCCGGTGCCGGGCCACGTGGTGCGTCTGGCGGCCGGGCGGGCGTCCGAGACACCCACGCTGACCGAACTGGCCTACCGCGCCCAGGGCACGGGCTTCAACGCCGACCTGCGGCAGCAACGCAGCAAACAGGTCGAGCTCGGCTGGGAGCTGCGCGAAGGCGAACGCCGCGTCGCGTTGACCGCCTTCCACGCCGCTACGCGCGACGAGATCAGCGTGCTGGCCAACAGCGGCGGCCGGACCGTCTACACGAACGCGACCCGCACGCGCCGCACCGGCCTGGAAGCCGCCGCCCAGCTGCCCCTGGCCCGCGGCTGGCAGCTCGACATGGCCGCCACGCGGCTGATGACGCGCGTGCAGCCCGGCGGTCAGCCGCTGCCCGGCGTGCCGGCGTCCTTCGGCAGCGCCGAACTGCGCTGGCAGGGCCAGGGCCTGGATGCTGCGCTCAGCCTCCAGGGCCGCGCCCGCCTGCCCGCCGACGATGCCGGCGCCGCCGCGGCCGCGGGCAACGGCCTGTGGGGCCTGAGCGTGGGGGGCGCGCTGGGGCCCGAGTGGCGCTGGCGGCTGCGCGCCGACAACCTGCTCAATCGCATCACGGCGGCCAGCGTCATCGTCAACGAGGCGAACAAGCGCTACTTCGAGCCGGCCGCGCCGCGTAGCGCGTTCGTCTCGCTGACCTGGCAGCCGCGCTGAGTTGCGCCATCAGCCCGTGCGCGCTCCTGCACCGCCGTCCGAGCCGACCTGGCCCGGTTGCGCCCCATGAAGATCCTCATCGCTGCCGCCGGCAGCCTCGGCGACACGCTGCCCTTCGTCGCGCTAGGCCGCGCGCTGCAGCATCGCGGCCATGACGTACAGCTGTTCGGCAGCGAAAGTTACGCCGGCCACGCCGCCGGCCTGCCGTTCACGCCCGTACTGAGCGCGGCCGACAGCGACGCGCTGCTGCGCGATCCGCGGGTGACCGACCCGCGCCGCGGCATGGCGCTGATCGCCGAGATCTTTGCCGCCACGCTGCCGGAAGCTTTCGAGGCGATGCGTGCCGCGGTCATACCCGGGCAGACGCTGGCCGTCGGCAGCACGCTGGCGTTCTCGACGCGGCTGTTGAAGGACGCGCTGGGCGTGCCGACCGCGACGGTGCATCTCGCGCCGTCGGTGTTCCGCTCGGTGCACGCGCCACCGCAGCTCGGCCCGCGCGATGTCCTCGGCAGCCTGCCTGCAAGTCTGCAGCGCGCCGCGTGGTGGCTGGTCGATCGCCTGGTGCTGGACCGCCTGTTCGCCCGGCCCTTCAATGCCTACCGACGCCAGTTGGGCCTCGCGCCGGTGGACCGGCTGTTCGGTGCGTGGCTGCATCAGGCTGACCTGACGCTGGGCATGTTCCCGCACTGGTTCGCACCGCCGCTGCCGGACTGGCCGGCCGGCCTCGTCTGCACCGGGTTCCCGCTATACGACGGCTGCGACGTGTACCCGCTGCCGCCGGCGCTGGCGGCTTTCCTGGACGCGGGCGAGCCGCCGGTGGGCTTCACGTCGGGCACGGCCAACGCGACCTCGCACGACTTCTTCGCGGCGTCGGCGGCGGCCTGCGCGCTCGGCGGCCGGCGAGGCCTGCTGATCACGAAGATCGGCGCCCAACTGCCCGCCAGGCTGCCGCCCGGCGTGCTGCATGTGCCCTATGCGCCCTTCAGCCAGCTGCTGCCGCGGCTCGCGGCCTTCGTGCATCACGGCGGCATCGGCACGACAAGCCAGGCGCTGCGTGCCGGCGTGCCCCAGCTCGTGCGGCCGATGGCGTATGACCAGTTCGACAACGCGCATCAGGTCCAGCGGCTGGGAGTCGGGAATCGGCTGCTGACCGGGGATTACGAACCCGCGGCGGTGGCGCGGGCGCTGGACCGCCTGACGGCCGACCCTGCGCTACAGGCGCGCTGCGCCGAGGTGGCTGTGTGGTGCCGTGAGGACGGGCGGGCGGTGTCTGCGGCCCGCGATGCCGTGCTGGCGCTGAGCCTGCGGATCAGCTGCTGCTGACGCCGGCATCGCCGGAGCCCGTCACTCGCCGACGCGCCGCAACTCGAACGCGTTGCGCAGCGTTGGCTCGCCGGTCGGCGCGACTTCCGTCTTGCCGAGCGACAAGGTCGTCTGGCGGATGTCGAACCGGTACTGCTCCGTGTGGCCGTCGGCGGCCCGCTCGAACTGGAGCTGCGTGGCCTCGGCGTCCGTGGTGGCACGGGTCACGGCGTACTGCGACGTGCCGGGCTTCGCGATGCCGGACGTCCAGTTCAGCCGGTTCACCGCGAAGTCGAAGGCCATGCGCTCGTACGAGTAGACCGTCTTTCCCGGCCCGTCGTCGAACACGTAGAACAGCGCCAGCTCCTCCGGTGCCGTCAGCGCGATGGACAACCTGCAGGGCAGCGTCACTTTCCTGTCAGGGTTGCTGTAGTCGCGGTAGGTCAGCGTGCCGCGCCAGGCCCCGGGGGCCCACGCTAGCAGCGCGCTCGGCTTGGGGTCGTAGAGCGCCCAGGCGCCGGCCGGGGCGGCCGCGGCGGTGGCGGCGAGTACGGCTCGCTGAAGGAGGGTTCGTCGTTGCATGGTTGACGTCGTTCGCGGGTGTTGGGCGCCGGTTACTGCTGCCGGTGGTCGAAGCTCAGCACGCGCGCCAGCCGCCAGCCGGTGCCCTCGCGCTTCCACAGGTGCACGAACTTCGCCTCCTCGGCGCCCGGCTCGCCGGCGCGCCTGAAGACGTGGCGGCCGAGCTGGACGGCACCGTAGTCGTTGATCGGGTAGACCTCCAGGCTGCCCGCCACCAGTGTGCGGGTGACGCCGTTGTCGCGCGGGCAGGACTTCAGCGTGCGCACCGCGTCGCCGAAGCTGGCGCCGGTCTTGTCGTGATAGAACTCGGCGTCGTCGCTGAACAAGGCCTTGAAGGCCGCGGCGTCGCAGGTCACGAAGGCGGCGTCGAACAAGCGGGCGTCCATGCCGGCCAGCTCGTCGAACAGCGGCCCCGAGCGCGCGAGGTCCTGACCCCAGCTGGCGGTGGCCAGCATGGCCAGCAGCAGGCCGGCGCAGGTGCGGCGGCAGGACGCCGGCAGGGCGTAGAAGGCGGCTTGACGGTGGCGCATGCGAGTCCTCCGAGGCAAGGACCGCAGTGTGTCTGCGGCAGGCTGCCTGGCCAAGAGTCATGGTGCGCCGCCCGCGGGCGGTTGGCGAGGCGCCGGACAATCCCGCCGATGCTCGACTGGTTTTCCCCCGCCCAACTCTTCGGCTATCTCGCGTTCGTGCTTGGCGTCGGCTGCTTCCTGCAGACAGACGACCGGCGCTTCAAGTGCTTCATGACCGGCGAATGCCTGGCCTATGTCGTGCACTTCTCGCTGCTGGGCAACCCGACGGCGGTGGCCAGCTCGCTGATCTCGATGACGCGATCGCTGCTGTCGCTGCGCACGCGCTCGAGGTGGGTGGCGGTGGCGGTCGTCGCCGCCAACGTGGGTTTCGGACTGGCCATCGCGACACGGCCCAGCGACTGGCTGCCGCTGACGGCCTCCTGCCTCGGCACCATCGCGCTGTTCACGTTGCAGGGCGTGCCGATGCGGCTGCTGATGCTGTGCGGCACGGGCCTGTGGGTCGCCAACAACCTGATCGCCGGCTCCATCGGCGGCACGGCGCTGGAGGTGGTGGTGGCCGCCGTCAACGGCGCCACCATCGTGCGGATGCTGCGCCAGGCACGCACGGCCGCCTGAGCGACCGCGCGCGGCGGCTTCAGCGGTTGGTGGAGTAGTTCACCGGCAGCCAGTCGTAGCCCTTGCCGTCCACCCGCAGCTTGCCGATGCCGGGGAAGGACACGTGGGCGACAGCGACGTAGTAGCCGTCCTTGGCGGCGGCGGCATAGGCCTTCTCGCGTGCCGGGGCCGCGGCCTTGGGATCGCTGTCGAACTGCACCGTCACCGCTGGCTCGGGGAACTGCACTGCGGCCACATGCATCAGGTCGCCCCAGAAGACGATCTTCTGGCCCTTGCTCTCGGCCACATAGTTGCTGTGGCCGGGTGTGTGGCCATAGGCAGGCACGGCCTTCACGCCGGGAACGATGTCGACGCCCGTGGCGCTGCCGTCGAAGGGCTTGAAGCGGCCGGCGTCCGCAAACCCCTTGACCAGCTCCGCGATGGCCTTACCGCCGTCGCCGCCCTTGGCCACCTGCTCCGGCGACAGCCAGAAGTCGCTATCGCGCTTGTCGATGCGCAGCGTCGCGTTCGGGAACGTCGTGCTCGACGCGCCGCCGATGTGGTCGCCGTGCATGTGCGTGATGACGATCTCGTCCACCTGCTCGGGCGTGTAGCCGCTGGCCTTCAGGTTGGCCAGTACGCGGCCTGCCGTGGGGCCGAACAGACCGGCGGTGCCGGTGTCCACCAGCACGACCTTGCTGCCGGTGTTGACGAGGTACGCGTTGACGGACGTCTCCAGCGGCACGCCGAGGTATGCATGCTGCAACGCGCGCAGCGTATTGGCGGCGGGTTGCTGCAACAGCTTGTCCACGGGCAGGTCGATGGTGCCGTCGGACAGCGCGGTGATCTCGAAATCACCCAGCTGCAGGCGATACCAGCCCGGTGCCTGGCCCTTGAGCTGCGGGCCGGCGGCGAAGGTGGTGGTGGCAAGCGTCAGTGCGAAGACGGCAGGAAGCAGGCGTTTGAGCATGGTGGATCTCCGGGGGGCGGGGAAGTGGAACGCGGCGCAGGATAGCGGGGCTGAAGCTGCCTTGCAGCACGCGGGACACCGCAGCACTGCGCCGACCAAGCGCGCTGCTGCCAGTACGCCGTCAGCATTCACTGCCAAGTTAGGGAGCGCGCCGGCTCAAGCCGTGGCCCACTATGAAGCCATGTGCCTGTCCGCCCGCTTCAAGTTCGTCGCGACGCTCGTCGTGTCGCTGCTGGGCTTTGCGCTGACGCTCAACCTGACCGAGCCCGCGCTGCTGGACGGCCCGCTGGCCATGCAGGCACCGCAGCGCTGACCTGCTGAGCCGCGCTCGCGCTGCTCCCCGGGGAATATCTCCCCTCCGCCACCGCCGCCGCCTTCCCTACACTGGCCGTGCACCAGGGAGGGGATCGAATGGCATCCAGGATCGTGCAGGCCGCCGTGGCGGCTGCAGTGGTGGCCGGCGCGGCCGTGGCGGGTTACTTCGCATGGCAGCGGGTGAAGGCGCCCAGCTTGCCCAGCAGTGCCGAGATCGGCGCTGAAGAGGCGGCTTTCTCGTTCACCGAATGCAAGGCGCGCCTGTTCGATGGCTCGCCCGCCATCGCGGTGATGTTCACGCAGGCGCTGGACCGCCGTCAGGACTTCGACCAGCTGCTGACCGCCCAGGAGGCTGACGCGCCGAAGAAGTCGGACGGCGGCACGCCCACCTACCCGCCGGAGAAGGATTTCAAGCCGGTCGCCGCCCGCTGGGTGCTGGGCGACAACCCGCGCGTGCTGTACCTGCCTTATGTCAAGCCCGATCGCAGCTTCCGTATTGCGATGAAGGCGGACCTGGCCGCGCAGTCCGGCGCCAAGCTGGCCACGCCGCAGAGCTGCCTGCAGGCCAGCGAGGCCATGCCCGCCAGCTTCTACTTCGCCAGCCGTGGCCTCGTGCTGCCGGCCGGGCAGAACGGCGGCCTGCCGGTCGTCACTGTCAACACGCCCGAGGTGGACCTGCAGTTCCTGCGCGTCAAGCCCGAGTCCCTGCCCGCCTTCCTGGAGCAGGTGGGCGGCCGCCGCGAGCGCTCGGGCGGCGAGGAGTGCCAGGAGGACTGCTACTACGACGGCTACAGCGACAACCAGCGCCGCCTGCGCGGCACCGTCGGCGGCTGGGCGCTGGACGAGCTGCGCGGCATGACCGACAGCGTCTACCTGACCCGCTTCAAGACGGACGAGCGCCCCAACCGCCGCAACGTCAGCTTCCTGCCCGTGGAAACGATCAAACCGCTGCAGGAGCCTGGCATCTACATCGCCGTAATGAGCCAGCCCGGCCGTTTCGGCTGGGACTACCAGGTCACGCATTACTACGTAACCGACATCGGCCTGCACCTGCGCCGCCATGCCGCGCAGCTGGACGTGTTCACCACGTCGCTGAAGACCGGCAAGGCGCAGTCGGGCATCGAGTTGAGCCTGGTGGACGAAGCCGGCAAGGCGCTGGCCCAGGCGCAGACCGATGGCGACGGCCACGCCGTCTTCAACGGACGCAGCGACAAGGCCCGCGCGGTGCTCGCCCGCAAGGGCAACGAGATGTCGGTGCTGTCGCTGCGTGACGCGGCGCTGGACCTCTCCGAGTTCGACGCCACCGGCCACCCGTCGCGCAGCAACCAGCTCTTCGTCTACGCCGGGCGCGACCTCTACCGGCCGGGCGAGAGCTTCACCGTCTCCGTGCTTTCGCGCGACGCCGACGCCCGCGTGCCGGCCAAGCTGTTGCCCGTCACGCTGACGGTGAAGAAGCCGGACGGCAGCAAGCTCGTCGAGCAACTCGTGCAACCCAGCAAGTCGGGGCCCGGCTACTTCCAACAGACCTTCACGCTGCCAGCCGACGCGCCCACCGGCGGCTGGACGCTCCAGGCCCGCGTCGACCCGGCTGCCAAGCAACCGGACGCGCAATGGGCGTTCAAGGTGGAGGAGTTCCTGCCCGAGCGCATGAAGCTCACGTTGGCCGCCCCCGAGGCCACACTGACGGGCGAGTTCAGCCTGCCCGTGCAGGTGCAGGGCGACTACCTCTACGGCGCGCCGGCTGCAGGCAACCGGCTGCAGGCCACCGTCTCGACCGAGCGGCTCACCAACCCGCTGGCGCAGAAGCTGCCGGGCTACCTGTTCGGCGACTTTGCCGACGACAAGGCCCGCTCGCGTCAAGACCTGCCCGAGCAGGCCCTGGACGCGGAGGGCAAGGCCGAGGTGGCCGTCACCGTTGACCTGGTCGAGCGCAGCTCGCCCATGAAGGTGCGCGGCGCGTTCAGCCTGCTGGAGAGCGGCGGCCGGCCGGTCGTGCGTAGCCTGGAGCGCACCTGGTGGCCCGCGCCAGTGCTGGTCGGCGTGCGCCCGCTGTTCGACCGCAACGTCGCGCCCGAGATGGGCTTGGCCGGCTTCGAGATCGTGCGCGTGGACGCCTCCGGCGCCTTCAAGCCCGCCAAGGATCTGAAGCTCACGCTGACCTACGAGGAGCGCCAGTGGTATTGGCGCTATGACGACGGCCGCGGCTGGCATTCCGGCTTCAACTCGACGGACGAGCTCGTCGAGGCGCGCAGCCTCAAGCTCGCCGCCAAGACCACCGTCAACCTGCCCGTGAAGTGGGGCCGCTACCGCCTGGAGATCGAAGACCCCGAGACGAACCAGACGCTGCGCTACGCCTTCTACGCTGGCTACGGCGCGCAGGACGCCGACGACCTCGGCAACCGCCCCGACCGCGTGCAGCTGCAGCTCAAGGGCTCGCCGTTCAAGCCGGGCGACACCGCCCACCTCACGATCAAGCCGCCGCATGACGGCGAGGCCATCGTCACGGTGGAGGGCGACAAGGTATTGTGGAGCCAGCGCGTTGGCGTGAAGGCCTCGGGCACCGAGCTGGACATTCCCGTCAGCGCCGACGCCGCCTGGCAGCGGCAGGACCTCTACGTCACCGTCGCCGCGTTCCGCCCCGGCAGCCAGGGCGACCGCGTGACGCCGGCCAGGGCGCTGGGTCTCGTGCACCTGCCGATGAGCCGCGAGGACCGCAAGCTGAAGGTGGCGCTGGAGGCGCCGGCCAAAACGCAGCCGTCCACCGTGCTGCCCGTCAAGGTCAAGGTGCCGCAGCTCGCGGGCAAACAAGCCATCGTCACCGTCTCGGCAGTGGACGTGGGCATCCTCAACATCACCAACTTCAAGACGCCCGACCCGGTCGACTTCTTCTTCGGCAAGCATCGCTACGGCGCCGACATCCTGGACCTCTACGGCCGCCTCATCGAGAAGATGGACGGCAACGTCGCCCAGCAGCGCTTCGGCGGCGATGCCGGCAAGCGCGACACGCAGAGCATGCCGCGCAAGGTACTGCTGGTGGACCTCTTCAGCGGCCCGGTCGTGCTGGACGCCAAGGGCGAGGCGAGCATCAACCTGAAGGTGCCGGACTTCAACGGCACGCTACGGCTGATGGCCGTCGTGTCCAGCGCCGACAGCTATGGCTCCACGCAGGCCGACACCGTCGTCGCCGCACCGCTGGTGGCCGAGCTGAACATGCCGCGCTTCATCGCGCCCGGCGACAAGGCGACGATTGCGCTGGACGTGACCAACCTCAGCGGCGCGCCGCAGGAGGTCAGGGTGTCGCTGTCGGCCACGGGGCCGGTGCGCATCACGGGCGCGGCCGATGCCGTCAAGCTCAATGACAAGCAGCGGCAGATCCTGCGCTTCCAGGCCGAGGCGCTGGACGCCTACGGCCTCGCACCCATCCAGCTCACGGTGACGGCCGGCGCGCTGCAGATCAAGCGCGAGGCGGCGCTTCAGGTGCAGCCCATCACGCCGCTGACGCGCGAGAGCCGCCGCATCCGGCTGGAGCCGGGCGCCACGCAGGCCGTCGACAAGTCGCTGCTCGATGTCTACTGGGCCGGCGCGGCGACGCTGAGCTTGAGCGTCAGCAACACGCCGCCCATCGACATCCAGGCCCAGGTCAAGGGCCTGCTGATGTACCCCTACGGCTGCCTGGAGCAGACGACGTCCAGCGCCTACCCGCTCGTCTTCATCGACGATGAGGCCGCCAGGCGCTGGGGCCTGACGCCCGTGCCCCGCGAGGAGCGCGCCAAGCGGCTGGAAGGCGCCTTCGCACGCCTGGCCGGCATGCAGCAGCCGCGCGGTGGCTACGGCCTCTGGGAGGCCAGCAGCCCCTATGAAGCCTGGCTGAGCGCCTACGTCACCGGCTTCCTGCAGGACGCCCGCGACGCCGGCTTTGCCGTGCCCGAGGCGCAGCTGAAGAAGTCGCTGGACAACCTGACCGAGCAGTTCCAGCGCAGCCCCGGCCAGCAGATGACGCCGCCCAGGGACCCGCGCCGCAACGACAAGGGGCAACTGGCCGACTACCGCGAGATCGAGACGCTGCGCATGGCCCATCAGCGGTTTGCCGAGGCGGTGCACATGGGCTACATCCTGTCCCGCGAACAAAAGGCGCCACTCGCCACGCTGCGCACGCTGCACGACCAGTACCGCGGCAATGCGCTGTCGCCGCTGCCGCTGGTGCACCTGTCCCTGGCCCTCAAGGCCATGGGCGACGAGGCTCGCGCGAAAGTGGCGCTGGACGACGCCATGGTGCGCGGCTACGGCCTGCAGCCCACCGATACCGGCAACAGCTGGTGGTATGAATGGCTTGGCGACTATGGCAGCCGCGTGCGCGATCGCGCGCTGGCCTACGCGCTGCTGCTGCGCCACAAGGTGCAGCACGAACGCCGCGAAAACCTGCTGTTCGACCTTGCCGACGACTTCTCCAAGCGCAACTACTACTCCACCCAGGAGCGCCTGGCCTTGTTCCTCGCCGTGCAGGCCGCCACCCACGGCGCGGGCAAGGACGACGGCTGGAAGACCACGCTCGCCGTCGGCGCCAAGAGCGATGCCTGGGCCGGCAGTGGCACGGGCCAGCAGGGCCTGACGCTCGCCCAGGTCAAGAGCGGCATCGCACTGAAGAACGAGGGCAGCGCGCCGCTCTATGTGGACGTGACGGCCCAGGGCTACCCGATCAAGCCCCTGCCGCCGGCGACGGACCGCATCTCCGTCGAGCGTGCGATGTTCACGACCGACGGCAAGCCGGTGGCGCTGTCGCGCGGCTTCGCGACGGGCGAGATGTTCGTCGTGCGCCTGCGCGTGAAGGCCAGCCAGCAGATCAAGGACGGCCTCGTCGTGGACCGCATCCCGGCCGGCTTCGAGATCGAGAACCTCAACCTCAGCCAGGGCCCGCAGGCCGGCGAGTTCACGGTGGAGGGCGTCAACGTGGCGCAGGCCAATGCCAACGAGCGCATCGTCCACACCGAGTACCGCGATGACCGCTTCGTCGCCGCGGCGCGGCTGGGTGAGCCGCTGGACATGTTCTATCTGGTGCGCGTCGTGACGCCCGGGCGGTATGTCGTGCCGGCGACGTTTGCGGAGGATATGTATCGGGCGGAGATCCGCGGCGTCGGCAAGGCGGAGGGCGAGATTGCGGTGGTGGACAAGAGGTGATCGAGCCGTGACCCTTGCCGTCCACGCCAGCGGCCCTGCTTCAAGGAGCAAGCCCTGACGCATGCGCCCAGCGGGCTTTCACGCGCACCATTGCGAAACTGCGCGGGCCCCAGGTATCCCGCGTTGGCCCTCCTCCTGGGCGCAGTCGCGATGCCCGCCCAGTCGACCAGCTGCGAGGGTCCAGATCTGCACAACTTGCGCCTCGTGGATGCCCGGGTAGTCGAAGTGCAGGGAGCGGGAGGCACTGCACGGACGCGCGATGGCGGCAGGACGTGGCAAACCAGTTCCGGGGCAAAGGTTGCGGAGGACGCTTTCGACCATCGCGCGTTCCACGGGCCGCCGGGTTATCGGCTTCAAAACCTGGCCGGATCAGACTATGTGGTCGGCCCTGCAAAACGCTCACAACCCGCATGAACACTGGTGATGCGGGGTGAATGCCGATGGTCAGAACTCCCAGAATCAAATTCAATGACTATTGATTTCTGGGAGTTCTGGAGGGCAGGC
>NZ_JAJTWU010000016.1 GCF_021353265.1 Pelomonas cellulosilytica | reverse complement strand
CCATCCCGAACAGGACAGTGAAACGAGTCAGCGCCGATGATAGTGCGGATTCCCGTGTGAAAGTAGGTCATCGTCAGGCTATTATTAAAGCCAACCCCCATCAGCTCTCGCTGGTGGGGGTTTCGCTTTTGGGGCGGGCAAATCACTAATCGGGGCTCATTGATCGTCAATCAGTGATGCTCGATTCCGAGGGCCAAGCGCAGCGCTGGCTGCGAAATCCCTTGGGTCAGCGGGCGACTACAGCGGTCCGGACCGTGCGGGGCGCTCGGTATTCGGGGACCTTTATGCGGGACAAGCAGCTATTTGAAGTCGCCAGCGGCTTCTTATAAATGCAGAGCGCTGCCCCAGTCCCGCTCACGCGGGCCTTCTTCAGCCGGTAACGAAGGTGTGCCGGGTGGAGCTACTTCGCGACGGTCTCGAAGACCTCGATGTCCTTGCGCAGCAGGCTGTTGACGAGGGCGGCGACCTACACGCCCTTGGCGCGGGCGTGCTCGGCGAGGAAGGACTGCACCTCGTCATCGAGGTAGACCGGCATGCGCAACTTCGCGCCGGGGCGGTGGAACTTGCCGCGCTTGCCTTGGAGAAGTCGATCTCTGCGGGCATGTCGTCGTCGGGCGGGGGGCTTGCGGTCATAGGGCTGCCGTCAAGACGGGTTCAGCGAGGTTCATCCTCATAGCTGCGACGTTCGCGCGGCGTGGCCTCGCGGGCGGAGATGAGGCGCATGCGGGCCTCGTTGGCGCTGAGCGGCTATTGGCTGTCGCCTCGATCTCTGCGATGCGTTCGAGCACGTCGGCGAAATCGGTGACAGGTCCAAAGATCATCCCGGCCATGGCCCATTAGTCGCGCTGCAGAGCAGCACGCATCGCCTTCGGTGTTGTCAACGTGACCGAGAAGTGTGAGGCCTGCTTAAGGCTAAGGTCGGGGCTACCGAGGAAGAGCCGGGCATGTGTGGCGCAATCGGCCCCGAGAGTCTTGTTCTGCAGCCAAGTGTTCGCGTCGCTGGCCTTCATGAGCTGGTGTAGGTCGAAATGTCTTCGGAGAAGCGCGGGATCAGGTCGAACGCTTTGGATAGCGACGTGCCGCCCGTGAACAGAAGGCGGGGACTGTTTGGGTGCAGGCCATTGAATAAGGCGTCGAGCGTCCAACCCACCCAGAAGTCCTTTTCGACGTTTTGAGCCGGTGTGCCAAGCCGCGCCGCCGTCTCGGTGAATAGGCCGGCGCGGTCTGCGTCGCTGCTGGTGATGATGTCTGCTCGATGCCGGCGTCTTCCAACAGGCGCTGCACGCTCACCTCGTTCTTCAGCCGCTCAAGCTCGGGTCCGGGTATGCGCGCCATCGTGGGTTCTCGCGCAAAGAACCTACTGACGAGATCATATACGTTCTTGGAATATTTCATTCATCCGATGCGCGCATGGGCCCTATCATGGTTGCAACAGGCCTTTTTGAGGCGGTGCAGCCATGCCTAAACGGAAGACGGAAGTGATCGCGAGTTTTGGTGGCCGACTGGCCAGCCTGCGCAAGGCTACCGGCTACACGCAGGTGGAGCTGGCAGCCGAGATGGGCATCACCCAGCGCATGGTGGCCTACTACGAAGCCCCCAACGCCCAGCCGCCGGCTCATCTGCTGCCGCAACTGGCGCAGACACTGGGGGTGAGCGTGGACGTGCTGCTGGGCCTGACCGAGCCGCGCCGGCCCAAGAAGGTCGCGACCAACCGGCTGGAGCGCCAGCTGCTGGAGATCGAGAAGCTCGACCCTAAGGCCAAGCGCCAGCTCACGCAGTTGCTGGACACCTTCATCGAGGGCGAGAAGCTCAAGCGGCGCATGAACGCCGGCATCACCACGCAGGAGGCCTGAACATGACCACCATCCAGATCGAGCTGACCGATGCCACCGCGCAGGCCGCCCGCGATGCCGGGCTGCTCACGCCGCAGGCGCTGGACCGGCTGCTGACCGACGCCATCAGGCGCCAGCAGGCGGCCGACTCGCTGCTGTCCATCGCCGGGCGCGTGGCCGCCGCCGGCATCGCGCCGATGTCGATGGACGAGATCAACGCCGAGGTAAAGGCCGCGCGGGCCGCGCGCCGCGCGGCGCAAGCAGAAGAGGACGAACAGCGCGCACAGTGGGATCGGGAGCAGCGTGCGAGCGGTCATTGACACCAATGTGCTAATCGCCGGCCTGCTATGGCGCGGGCCACCGCATGCGCTGCTCACCCAGGTGCGCAACGGCCTGGTCAGCCTCGTGAGCAGCCCCGCACTCCTGGCAGAACTGGATGAGGTGCTCGGACGTCACAAGTTCGACGCCATCCTCAGCCGCACCCACACCTCACGCGAGCAGGCCTTGGCCGAGTTGCGGCAACTGGCCGAGGTGATGGAGCCCCCGCCGCTGCCCCAGCCGGTGTGCCGCGACCCCGACGACGATGAGGTGCTCGCGCTGGCACGGGCCGCGCGCGCCGACCTGATCGTTAGCGGTGATGCTGATCTGCAGGTGCTGCAGCAGTTCGAGGGCATCCCCATCCTGGACCCCGCGCAGGCGTTGCAGCGCGTGGCCGCGAGCGGACCGCCACATCCGCCACCGTCTTGAGATCACGGTCGGTGATCTCAAGGCACTGAGCGAGTCAGCGCCCTCTGCAACCCCTTTAGCCGCTACTTCAGCCGCTAAGGGGGCTGGGAGATTTTTGTGTTTGAAGAGAAACCCCGCACCAGCCACAGGCCGGCCGGATCACCCCAGCCGCTGCACGATCTCCACCGCGCCGACCGTCCACAGCGCCGCCCGCACCGCCCAGCACCGACCCCGAGCCCAGGTTCAACCCCCAGGCCTCCACCCGTTACCACTGCCACCATCGCTTCGCTCCCTGCCTGGGCCCGCCTGCGGCGGGCCTGTCGTTCCGGTATTCAAGGCGTGGCCACCCCGGCTTGGAGATGGGCCTGCGCCTTGTTGGAGGGGTTATCCAGGCCGTGCGGCTTCGGTTCAGCGGCAACGACGTTTGTTACATCTGCGCGAGCAACGCTGGCATGCGGCGCAGCCTTAAAACGCCGCGCAACGAGGTCGAAAGATCGCTCAGAACCACGGGAGGAGATAAAAAAACCCGCCGAAGGCGGGTTCCTATTGGGCTTCAGGGTCTGAACGTCTGCGGCAAGGAGATCAAACGTTGAAGAGGAAGTGCAGGACGTCCCCGTCCTTCACGACGTACTCCTTACCTTCTGCGCGCATCTTGCCGGCATCCTTCGCACCCTGTTCGCCCCGGTACTGGATGAAATCGTCGTACGAAATCGTCTGAGCGCGGATGTATCCCCGCTCGAAGTCCGTGTGGATGACGCCGGCGGCCTGCGGCCCGGTGTCGCCGATGTGGATCGTCCAGGCACGCACTTCCTTCACGCCCGCAGTGAAGTAAGTCTGCAGCCCCAGCAGCTTGAAGGCGGCACGAATGAGGCGGTTGAGCCCGGGTTCGTCCTGGCCCATTTCGGCCAGGAAGAGCGTGCGGTCTTCGTCGCTCATCTCGGCAAGCTCGGCTTCGGTCTTCGCGCAGATCGCGACGACCGGTGCGTTCTGGCCGGCTGCATACTCCCGCAGCCGGTCCAGGAACGGGTTGTTCTCGAAACCGTCTTCCGCGACATTGCCGACGAACATGGCCGGCTTGGCGGTGATGAGGCACAGCGGCTTGAGGACCGCCTGTTCCTCCTTGCTGAATTCGATCGAGCGCACCGGCTTGGCCTCGTCCAGCGCCGCCTGGCACTTCTTCAGCACCTCGACCAGCCGCGCCGCGTCCTTGTCGCCGCCAGCCTTGGCGACCTTGCTGTAACGCTGCAGGCTCTTTTCCACGGTGCCCAGGTCAGCCAGGCACAGCTCGGTCTGGATGACTTCGATGTCGGCGATCGGGTCGACGCGGCCATTGACGTGAATGACGTTCGGATCCTCGAAGCAGCGCACCACGTTGACGATGGCGTCGGTTTCGCGGATGTGCGAGAGGAACTGGTTGCCCAGACCTTCGCCCTTGCTGGCGCCCGCAACGAGACCCGCGATGTCAACGAATTCGACCACGGCCGGCAGGACCCGCTCGGGCTTGACGATCTCCGCCAACGCAGCCAGCCGCGGGTCGGGCAGTTCGACGATGCCGACGTTGGGCTCGATCGTGCAGAACGGGTAGTTCTCGGCAGCGATGCCGGCTTTGGTCAGGGCGTTGAAAAGTGTGGACTTGCCGACGTTGGGCAGGCCCACGATGCCGCATTTGAGGCTCATGGCTGGGCTTTCTGTGGAGCGCGAGACCGGCTGCGGTCGGGCGATAAAGCCGCTGATTTTAGTCGGCGTGCCGGGCTTGGGCCTTTGGCCTCAATGGAGTCATACCCCGCTGCCTACAATCGCGCCATGCAGTGTGTGGACGTCTTGGTCAGGGGGCGGGGTGCCGTCGGAAGCAGCCTCGCGTTGAGCCTTGCGGCGCAGGGGTTGACCGTGGGCGTCGCGGGCGTCGCCGCCGCCTCGCGGGCAGACGATGTGCGGACCTATGCATTGAATGCCGCTTCCGTTTCACTGCTGACCGAGCTTCGGGTGTGGGACAGCTTGCCTGCTGATGCGGTGAGTCCCGTGTACGACATGGTCATCAATGGAGACGCCGCAGCGGACCGCGAGGGCGGGCGACTCAGCTTTTCTGCGTGGCAGCAGGGGCTGCGCGAGCTGGCTGTCATCGTCGATGCCGGCGCGCTGGACGCGCAGTTGGCGGCGGCGCTGCGTTTCTCGCCGCATGTCCATAACGTCCCGGACACCACGACCGCGGCGTTGACGGCCCTGTGCGAAGGTCGCGAGTCGGCCGCCCGCGCAGAGCTCGGGGTCGGCTTCAAGCCCAAGGCCTATGGCCACCGCGCACTCGCGGCGCGACTGACGTCCGACCGTCCGCACCAGGGCGTGGCGAGGCAATGGTTCCAGCCTGGCGGCGAAGTGCTGGCCTTGCTGCCGTTCGAGCGTCCGCAGCGCGGTGCGTCGTATGGCCTTGTGTGGTCCTGCCAGGAGTCCACCGCCGAGCGCCTGCAGTCGCTGCCCGCGCAAGATTTCGAGCGCGAACTGAACGCCGCCACGGCGGGCGCCGCAGGCGAGCTCAAGCTCGGCAGCGAGCGTTCGAGCTGGCCGCTGGCGCTGGCCCGGGCCGATGAGGTCAGCGGCTCCGGCTGGGTGCTGCTGGGTGACGCCGCGCATGTCGTGCATCCGCTCGCGGGCCAGGGACTGAACCTCGGTCTGGGCGATGTGGCGGCGCTGTCGCGTGTGCTGGCGGCGCGCGAGTCCTGGCGGCCGCTGGGCGACGAGCGCCTGCTGCGGCGCTATGCGCGAGAGCGCCTCGCGCCGACGCTGGCGATGGGCGAGCTCACGGACGCCCTGCAGCGCCTGTTCGCCCACAACTCGCCCGCCGCACAGGGCCTGCGCAACCGCGGGCTCGACGCCCTGAATCAACTCACCCCCGTCAAGCGCTGGCTCACCCAACGCGCGCTCGGCCTCTAACCTTTTCCGGTCGCTCCAACATCGTGTCGCCTGCCCACGCCCCTGCGCTCCCGCGCCTGCTCACCCCGCTGCTCGCCGGCCTGCTGGCCGCGGCCAGCCTGCCGGCCCTGGCCAACGAAGCCGCCATCCGCAAGATGTTCGCCGAGCGCATGCCCAACATCCCGAAGATCGACGAGGTGCGGCCGTCACCCATGCCGGGCCTCTGGGAGGTGCGCATCGGCAACGAGATCCGCTACACCGACCCAACGGGCAGCTTCCTCATCGAAGGCGAGCTCATCGACATCAAGGCCAAGAAGAGCCTGACCGAAGAGCGCATTGCCCAGATCAACCGCGTGGACTTCGCGGCACTGCCGTTCAAGGACGCGCTGATGTGGAAGAACGGCACCGGCAAGCGCCGCATCGCCGTCTTCGCCGATCCGAACTGCGGCTACTGCAAGCGCTTCGAGAAGTCGCTGCAGGAGATGAAGGACGTGACCGTCTACACCTTCCTGATCCCCATCCTCGGCGGCGATTCCCCGGAAAAGACGAAGGCGATCTGGTGCGCCAAGGACAACGCCAACGCGTGGCTCGCGTGGATGCTGCGCGGCGAGGCGCCGCCGAAGGTGGCTGGCACCTGTGATGACGCGGCGATCGAGCGCAACTTGGCGCTGTCCCGCAAGATCCACGTGAACGGCACGCCGGCCATCCTGCTGGAAGACGGCAACCGCATTCCCGGTGCCGTGGGTGCCGTCGAGCTCGAGAAGCGCTTGCAGGACCTGGCTGCGCCGGGTCGCAAGTCCTGAGCGCCATGCAGGCGCACACCCGACAGCTGGCCTACCGGCTCGGCTATGCCGGCCTCGTGCCTTTCGTGCTCGGCTGCCTGCTGATCTGGCTGATCGATCCGCGCGACGAGGACCCTTACCGGTTCGTGCGTTTCGCGACGGCCGCCTATGCCGCGCTCATCGTGTCCTTCCTCGGCGGCATCGCCTGGGGGTTGGCGTTTGTGCATGACAGCGCGGATCGCCGGCCGCTCGTCTGGGGCGTCAGCGCGTCGCTGCTCGCCTGGCTGGGCGTGCTGATGCCACCGCACGCGGGTCTGGCGCTGCTGGGCGGCGTGCTGATCGCCTGCTACGTGATGGACCGTCGTATCTATCCGCAACTGGGCGCCGCGGCCTGGCTGACGCTGCGCTTCCGGCTGACGGCCGTCGCCTCGCTGAGCTGCTTCCTCGCCGCCGCGGGCAGCTGATGCGCGGGCCCCGCTACCGCATCGAGCTGGCCGATCTCGCGGCCCACCGCTTCCGCGTCACGTTGACGCTGCCCGAGCCGGCCGCCGAGCAGCAGTTCAGCCTACCGGTATGGATCCCCGGCAGCTACCTCGTCCGCGAGTTCGCCAAGCACCTGAGCCGAATGACCGCTCGCCAAGGCTCACGGGAACTGCCCGTGGAGCAGCTCGACAAGGCCAGCTGGCGCGTGCGCTGCGGCGGCCGTGCGGCACTGACGCTCAGCTACGAGGTCTATGCGTTCGACGCGTCGGTGCGCACCGCCTGGCTCGACAGCCAGCGCGCCTTCTTCAACGCGAGCAGCCTGTGCCTGCGTGCGCACGGTCGCGAGCAGGGCGCGCACCGCATCGAGCTCGCCGGCGTGCCCAAGGGCTGGCACGTCGCGACCGAGGCCACGCCCGCCACCGGCGGCTTCGAGGCCACGGACTATGACGAGTTGCTGGACCACCCCTTCGAGATCGGCCCGCATTGGACGGGCGAGTTCGAGGCCGCGGGTGTACCGCACCGCGTCGTCGTCGCCGGAGCCTGGCCCAGCTTCGACGGCGAGCGGCTGCTGGCCGACGTGCGCCGCATCTGTGAGGCGCAGATCGCCCTCTGGGGCGGCGCGCCGTTCAAGCGCTACAGCTTCTTGCTGTGGGCCGTCGACGACGGCCATGGCGGGCTGGAGCACCGCGCGAGCACCGCGCTGATCTGTGCGCGGCGCGAGCTGCCCACGTCCGCCGAGCCGGCCACGCCGGGCGACGCCTACGTCCGCCTGCTGGGCCTGTTCAGCCACGAGTATTTCCACGCTTGGAACGTCAAGCGTTTGCGGCCGGCCGAGTTCGCGGCGTTTGATTACCAGCGCGAGAACTACACCGAGCTGCTGTGGTTCTTCGAGGGCTTCACGAGCTACTACGACGAGCTGATGCTGTGCCGCGCGGGCCTCGTCGACGCGCCGCGCTACGTCAAGCTGCTGGCCCAGACAGTCAACGGCGTGCTGGCAGCGCCCGGGCGGCGCGTGCAGCCGCTGGCGCAGGCCAGCTTCGAGGCCTGGACCAAGTACTACCGGCCCGACGAGAACAGCCCCAACGCGACGAGCAACTACTACGGCCAGGGCGCGCTGGTGGCGCTGTGTCTGGACCTGAGCCTGCGGCTGCGCAGGTCCAGTCTGGACGCGCTGATGACGCGCCTGTGGGCGTCCACCGACGGCGGGTCGGTCAGCGAGCCCGCGGTCCTGGGCGCTGTGGAGGCCCTGGGCGGCGCCGAGCTAGCCGGACAGCTTCACCAGTGGGTGCACGGCACCGACGAACTCCCGCTGCGGGATCTGCTGCAGGCCCACGGCGTCGGTTGGCGCGACGAGGGGCGCCAGACGGTGGCGCAGCGCCTGGGTCTGCGGGTGCGCGAGGCCGCGCTGACGGGCATCCATGTCACCCACGTGCTGGCGGGTGGTGCCGCCGAGGCCGGTGGAGTCAACGCGCGAGACGAGATCCTGGGCTGCGAGGGCTGGCGGTTGCGCCGGCTGGACGACGTGCCAGCGCTGCTGGCGCCGGGCCAGACGCGCCTGCGCTTGCTCGTCAACCGCGACCAGCGGCTGCTGGAACTGGCGCTTGAGCTGCCGCCCGCCCAGGCGGCCGCCGTGGCGTTGGCGCCGGCCCCCGGCGCTCACGCGGTGCGCCGCCGCTGGCTCGGCGCCTGACGCGCCATGAAGACGCCCCGGCCGCCGTGGCTGCTGGTGCTGGCGGTACTCGCGCTGCACCTGTTGCTGGCGCACGAGGTGCAACGCATCGCCGACGGCTGGGTTCATGACGGCCCACCGCCGATGCCGGCCCGCATGCAGGTGGCGTTCGTGCGCGAGCTCGCGCTGCAGGAGCCTACCCCCGCACCCGCCTCGCCACCCGTGCCACCCCCTCCCGCCGCGCCCCCGACGCCGCCGGTAACACCCCCGCGGCCCCAGGCAGAAGACGGCACGCCGGCGGTGGCCGCCCAGGCAGCATCGGCGCCGCAGACCCCGCCTGGCCCCGTGCCCAGCGCCAGTGAGCCGGCCGAGGCGGCAGCGTCCGCGCCGCAGACAGCGCCTCCCGTCGCGCAGGCGGCTTCAGCGCCAGCAGGCGAGGAGCCCGGCGCCGAATGGCCGCTGTCCACGCGGCTGAGTTACGAGCTGCGCGGCAACTACCGTGGTCCGGTCTATGGTCAGGCGCAGGTGGAATGGCTCCGGCGCGGCTCGGACTACCAGGTCAACCTGGACGTCAGCGTGGGCCCCAGCTTCGCGCCGCTGATCACGCGGCGCATGAGCAGCCAGGGGCAGGTCACGCCCGACGGCATCACGCCGCAGCGCTACGACGAGGAGACGCGCTTCATCGTCGGCGACACGCGTCGCAGCACGGTCTTCTTCCTCGGCGCCGAGGTGCAGCTGGCCCAGGGCGTGCGGGAGCCGCTGCCACGTGCCGCCCAGGACTCGGCCAGCCAGTTCGTCCAGCTGACCTGGCTGTTCCGCACCGGTCGCGAGCTGCTGGAGCCCGGTCGTGTGGTGACGTTCCCCGTGGTCTTGCCACGCCGGCAGTACGCGGAGTGGCCCTATGAAATCGTCGACAACGAATCCGTCGAGACCGCCATGGGCTGGGTGCCAGCCTGGCATCTTCGCCCCCGTGCCACGGCCTCGAGCGGCGACCTCACGGCCGAGGTGTGGCTGGCGCCGGGCCTGCAGTTCCTGCCGGTGCGGCTCATCATCAGGCAAGACGCTGAGACCTACGTCGACCTCATGCTCAAGGGCCTGCCCGAGCAGGCCGCGCCAGAATCCGCCAGCAGCACTCCCAGGAGATCGAGCCCATGACCTACGAATGCATTCTCACCGCCGTCCACGGCGACGGGCCGCGCAAGACGGCACTGATCACGCTGAACCGCCCGAAGGCGCTGAACGCGCTGAACGACCAGCTGATGGACGAACTGGGCCAGGCGCTGCTGGCCTTCGATGCGGACGACGGCATCGGCTGCATCGTGCTGACCGGCTCCGAGCGCGCCTTCGCGGCCGGTGCCGACATTCCGACCATGCTGCCGCACACGTTCGCGACGGCGTTCAAGAGCGGCCTCATCAGCAAGAACTGGGAAACCATTCTGCAGGTTCGCAAGCCCGTCATCGCGGCCGTGGCCGGCTTTGCGCTGGGCGGCGGCTGCGAGCTGGCCATGATGTGCGACTTCATCATCGCGGCCGACACCGCCAAGTTCGGCCAGCCCGAAATCAAGCTGGGCATCGTGCCGGGCGCCGGCGGCACGCAGCGCCTGCCGCGCGCTGTCGGCAAGAGCAAGGCCATGGACCTGCTGCTGACGGCCCGCATGATGGCCGCGGCCGAAGCCGAGAGCGCAGGCCTGGTGTCGCGCGTCGTGCCGGCCGACAAGCTCCTGGAAGAGGCGCTGGCCGCCGCGGAGGCCATCAATGGCTTCAGCGCGCCGTCGGTCATGCTGATCAAGGAGCTCGTGAATCTGGCCTACCAGGCGCCGCTGTCGGAGGGCGTGGGCGTGGAGCGGCGCTATTTCCACGCGCTGTTCGGCAGCCACGATCAGCGCGAAGGCATGGAGGCGTTCCTGGCCAAGCGGGCGCCGAACTTCGAGCATCGTTGACTGACCGCTGGGGGATGCCCATCGCGTAGTGGAGCGGTGCTTGGTGGTACATCGGCCCCGTGATGACCGTTCGCATGCGCTCCGTCATGCCCCAGGCGTCCACGAAGCGAGCCTGGCGCAGTCCAGCCACATCTGGAGGAAGCACCTCTCGGACGACAGTTTTCGGGGTCTGGAGCTGCGGCGATGAACTGCTCCCAGCTCGAAGCGTTGCTTGCCGGATCCGCATCGATCAGCCACCGAGGCATTGACGGTGCGGAACCTCACGACGAATCGAAGAAGGTGTTCGTCATGATGCCGTCCAGCTGCTCTCGCTCGGACGGCGCTTGATGGTCGTCGGGGGTTCAGGTGCGTGGAGATGGGGACGGGTGTCAGGCCAGCGGCGCACGTCTTCGGTTGAGGTCGCAATCAGACTGAGCGACTCCACGGAGCGGCGCGCGGCGACGACGCCCCATTCAGTTCACCTGAAATCCCTGCTGCTCGTCGCCAGCCCGCCCAACATCGGGGTCAAGTCTTCCAGGTGCCCCGCGATGACGTTGCACACGCCGTCCTCGCGCTGCCATCGGCCCTTCACTGCCAGCAGCCGCGATGGTCCTCGTGAACTGGCGCATCCTTCAGCAGCGGTGGCGTCGAACGCTGCGCCGAGGCGGCCCAGACCTGTTGCCTTCGGTGCCCGCTCAGGCTCATCAACGCGTCGCTCGAGGCGAGCAGCGTCATCTGGTGCTGGTTGAGCCTTCCATGGTTCTGAAGCGCATTGGCTATGACGGAGCGATGCAGCAGTTCTCGGTCCACGGCTGGCCAAGAGTCGAGCTCGTACTTCCTGGTCCGGACGGTCCTGAGGCCGATCCGCTGGATCCAGACGAGGACATCTGCGCTAGCTTTTGTGACGCTCGTCATGCACATAAAGCTATACATACTTTCTTAAATGCATAGAAAGCTAGACATTCCTTGGAGGCTCGATGCATGCTATGGTTATCTTTTTGGTACCAATGCGAGCTTTTCTATGCATGACGGTCGCCCGCTTGCGCGAACCATCGACCCAGCCCTCAACGTTCCTCAGCAGCTGAGAGCGCTTCGCACCGCACATGCCAAAAGCATCAATGACCTGGCTGAAGCTACCGGGCTGAACCGGTTGACCGTGTCTGCCGCAGAGGGCAAGACCGATGCTCGCATTTCGAGCGTGATGGCGTTGTTTGACGCGCTTGGCTACACGCTGCTTGCCGTACCGAAGCCTCTCGTGCGTGAAGTGGCCAGCTTCATCAACAACGGTGGGGTCACGGTGTCACTTCCAGCTGGGCAGACGGCGCCGCTGGGCATAGCTCAGCGGGCCTTCCAGGCTGGTAGATCCGGTTCCTCCGCTGACGGCGAATGAATGTAGGCGATGAACGCACGCCTGAAAGATCCATTCACGATGGCACAGCTGCTTTTGCATGTGCCCGAGTCATCGCAACCACGACAGATCGGTTGGCTCTCCCAGTTCGGTGACAACCTCCGGGTGTCGTTCGCGGCTGACTACATCGAGGACCCGAATCGACCCACGCTCTCGCAGCTGTACACCGGCGCGAACGATGGCGAGACCCGCGCCATCCTGCAAGCGGTCAACGACGAGCGCCTGGTGCGCATCGGAAAGCTGCCGACCTTCTTCTCGAACCTGCTTCCGGAAGGAGTCAATCGGGAGCGCCTTGCTCAACAGCGCGGCGTCACTGTTGAAGACGAGCTCGAGTTGCTAGCCGCTGCCGGGCATGACCTGACCGGTGGAGTTGAAGTCGTCCCAGCTGATGATGTCCCGAAGGACGTGCAGCAGCTTCACGCGACGAAGAACCTCGAACCGATCGAACCAGGAACCGTTGCGGCACCGATCGACAACGGGTTCTCTATCGACGGTATCCAGACCAAGTTCTCAATGGTGCACGACGGCAGGCGCTACGTGATCCGCCACGGCACGGCCGCCGGCGACTTCATTGCGAAGCTGCCGTCGCCCAGGTTCAAGGACCTGGTCCTGAACGAGGGCATCTGCATGCGCATGGCCAAGGCGGTGGGCGTCAACACCGCCAACGCTGAAGTGCGGCCCATCGCAGAACTTGGTGTGCCAGACCACGTCAAGGAAGCGTTTGGCGAGTTCCTGCTTGTGGATCGATTCGACCGCTTCAAACGCGAGGACGGATCTACCGGTCGGATCCACTTCGAAGAGCTGACCCAAGCCATCGGGTTGGATGCACCCAAGAAGTACCAGGACATGGAAGCAGCCATGCGGGCACTTCTCACAACTCTGAAAGCAAGCCCCAAGGCCTCTGCTGACATCGATGAGTTCTTCCGACGCTGGACCGTGAATGCGCTTTTGGGCAATCCGGACGCCCATTCGAAGAACTGGGGCCTCATCTATCTGGACGGTCGCCGTGCACAGCTTTCGCCTGCGTACGACATCGTGAGCGTGGCGTCGTATTTCGACTCAGCCAAGGCAGAAGAGTTGTCGATGAATCGCAAGATCGACCAGACGCTGCGAACCTGGGGAGAAGACACCGCCGCCGCGCTAGCCCATCAGGTCGATCTCTATCAAGTCGCTCGTATCCGGCGTGTCGTCCGCGAGACCCAGAGGCTGGCTGTTGCCTTGTGGCCGGCAATGCTTGAGGAGGCGCCGGAGCGAGTTCGCGACACCGTCCGCCTCCGACTCAAGGAGCTGGTGCCCGCCAAGGTCTCGAAGGCCCCAGCAACATCGCGGCGCGCTGGCCCATAACGCGAGCGGAAAGCCGAGCTTGTTGTGCCGCTTCCAGGTCGTGGTCGTAGACCGGCCGCTCACGGTCGTCGAGGATCGCGTACTGGGCTGCGAGGTCGTTGGCATCGGGACTCAGCCAGGCCGCCAGGTTCTCGCGCCTTAGCGGGATGACGCAGCGTTCATGCCCGGCATCGGACACTTCCTGTGGCGGTTCATCGGTGATGAAGGCAACCGACAGCAAGTCTTCTTCATCAGGCTTGCGGGCCTTCCACTCCGACCACACGCAAGCGACCGACATCGGGTGGCCGTAGTCGGGCTTGAACTGGATGATGGCGTCGCTGACCCCTTCGCCCGGATCTGCACCCACCTGAGTTTCTGTCGTCTCGGCCTCGGGCGGGTCCTTCGACACCAGCGCCACTAGCACCGTGCGCGTCTCGATGCGGTCCACCACTTCTTCGGTCGGTGCTTGCGCCTCGACTTTGCGTTTCCGTGGCCCTGCAACGGCTGCACCAGCTCCACGCCTTTGATGCGCGCCCCGGTCTCGCCGTAGCGCGTCGTCGTGGGCTCCGTATCAATCCGTGCTCTTCGGCAACACCTTCGCGTCCAGCTCGAGCGGCACCGGCGTCGGTGCCGCCCGTGAACGGCGGCCAGGCCGCCCAGTGCCTGCAGGAACTCCTTGGCCCTGCCGCGCTGCTGCTCGGCGCCGACGCTGCCCTCGCCCTCGGCGCTGCGTGCGTGGACCCACAGCTCGCGCAGGTCCGGCTCGGTGGGCGCGGTTTTCATGCGCGGCTGCTCATCCCACAAAGACAGGCAGTTCTTGATGCCGAAGAGCTGGAGCGACCTCGCGCGCCAGGTGGCACGGTCGCCGCCGACGGCGCACCGAGCTGACGCCAACGGCTAGATGGTCAACGACCAGCTTGACGAGATTCCAGATATTGCCGGTGAATTTGACGAGATTCAGGATTTCAAATGTGTGGCAGTAACTTAGCGGCATCAAAATCTTGTCATGTCCAAGGCGATCAAGGATCTGATCAGCGAGGCGGGTCCTGCGGGGGTGGCCCCGGAAAGGCTCATGGACCTCGTCGGAGATGTGATGAGCCGCTCGACGCTCAACCGCACGCTCTCCGCCTTGGTGAGCCAGGGCGAAGTCTCCCCACTTGGTCGTGGCCCGGCGCCGCTACGTCAGCACCGGGGCCTTGACCAAGAAGGACATCGACGCGTTCTTCGCGCGCTCTGCCAGCGAGCGGCAGCTCGCGCCGTTTCGCGAGGAGCTGTTGCAGCCCACGCCGAACATCGATGCGGAGCGTGCGCGGCGCTGCACGCAGATCCAGGCGCTGGTCAACCCGATGGATCGCAAGTACCTGTCGCGGTTCCTCGTCGATTACTCGTGGGCATCAGGCCTCTTGGAGGGCAGCTCCTACACCGAGCTCGAGACCGAAGCCCTGGTGGTGTACGGCGAGCGGCAGCCCGACAAGCCCATCGAGGATGCGGTGCTGGCCTTGAACCACAAGCGCGCCGCCGAGCACCTGTGGACGCATCGCGAGCTGAGCCTGGAGACCATCTGCGCGATGCACGCGCTGCTCACGGACGATCATGGCCTGGCGGAGCTCAATGGGTCGGACCATTTCCTGCCGGCTGCGCAGCGGGGGACCCCGCGGGTCTACGAGGACGTCAACCTCGCGAACTCCGCGTACGTGCCGCCGCACTGGCCCGGCACCAGCGGCGCCCGCGACGTCCTGGTGCGCATCGTTGATACCGCCAAGTGCATGGAGCCGGTGCAGGCCGCGCTGTACCTGCTCACGCGCATCGCCTACGTGCAGTCCTTCGCCAACGGCAACAAGCGCACGTCGCGCATCGCCGCGAACCTGCCACTGCTGGCCGCGGGCCTGGTACCGTCGTCCTTCGTCGACATCCCGAAGGCGCAATACATCCGCGGCATGGCGGCCTTCTACGAGCTGGGATCGATGCTGGTGATCGAGCAGACCTTCATCGAGGGCTACGTCCGTTCCATCATCCGCAGCAGCAATCTGCCGCCGGCGTTGCGCGGCGTGGGCGCCGACATTGCCGGGACCGTGAAGCAGCTCTGCGACTTCATCAACTCCGGCGCGCGCCCGTCTGCTCCAGCCGTCGCGGCGTTCCTCAGCGCACCACCGCGCGTTCAGGCAACCCCCGTCGTGGCGCAAGGCAGTCCAGCGCGGCGGACCCCGTCCAAGCGGCCGGGGTGATCCATGCCATCTACCGATCGCTCCTCGACCTCATGGGAGGCTTGGCACGAAACAGCCGGGGCGTTCGGCGTTGCCCCTGAGATGCGCAGCCGACCACCCGGCGAAACGGCAAGCGCTCCCCCGCGCGGCCTTGAGTCCAGCGCTCCACAGTCCTGGCAACATTGATCCATGGCTGAAGACGACATCACCTCGCGCATGGTGGAGGCACTGCAGGACGCGCCCAGCATGCAGCTGTACCAAATGCGCGCGCTCATCGATGTGCTGCTCGGCGACCCCAAGCGAGAGATGGCGGCACGCATGAAGCTGCACCTGGGCCAGGCGGTGCAGTTCATTGACCATCGCACGGGCCAGGTCCGACACGGCAAGCTGATCGCGCGCCACGACCAGCAGGCGACGGTGCTTGAAGAAGCCGTGCGGCGGACGTGGAAGATTCCGTACGTTGCCATTGAGGCCCTCAGCGCCGCGCCGGGCGTGCAAGCCTACGAGCCGCCGCCAGAGCCTGCGGCACAGGCGGCGACTGTCGCCTTCAAGGTCGGTGACAAGGTGACCTTTGACGACGGCAAGGGTGTCGCCCAGGTCGGCATGGTCACGCGCATCAACCGCCGCACTGCCACGCTCCAGGCCATGGATGGCCGAAACTGGCGCGTCGGCTTCGAACTTCTGCGCCACGTCGTTGACGTTTAACCGCTGATACTGCGCGTCAGCCACATCCTGAAGACATGAACGACGACCTTCCCCTCAGCGCCAACGGCACCGCTTACACCATCCAGCAAGCCCGGTAGGGCGTTCCGCTGAGCTATGTTGGCGGGAAACTGGCCATTGCCATCGAAGAGCTCAATGACTTCGCTCGGCGGTATCCATCGAAATTGCCTCGTGGCAGCGATGCACTACTCGCTGGTCGCGTACCTCGGGCCGCACCACATGCTGGTCAAGGCCAATGATCCAACCTTGGCGCCGCGAATGCTGGGCGCCAGTCGAGAAGAGCTGGATTTATGGCTTGCTCTGGTGGAGCGCGAAGGCGACGTCGAGGGACTTGCAGACGGCGAATGACCGAAGCCTCGACCTGACCTCCAGTCACGAGGGCCGTGGCTCCGCGCCCGCGGCGTTTTGAGGCAGGCGTCCTCGTTGAGCCCCAAGGTGAAGTCGAGTCGTGTGCAGCTCGTGCAGCCGCGCGGCGAGTCGCAAACCTGTTCGCGACGGGCCAGCGGCGCTGAACCGCCGTTCAGCTTGCCGTCAACGGCATCGGCCGTCGATGGGGCGCGCGGTGCGCGAACTCCACCCCAGGCATGGACTGCAGCTGACGCAGTGGCTCTTCGATCCCGGAGGCGCCTTCAACCTCGATCGTGTAGATCGAGGCCATCGCTGGATTGTCGTTGCCTGGGAATACGACGTTGGCCCGTGCCATCCTGGCTCTGCGCGACGTGACCAACTCTTCGCAGAACTTGGCGAAGACGCGTTGCCAGATGCTCTGAGATTTGCACTGAGAGCCGGTCTCGAAGACCTTGACAGTAATGGTCTCTTGCTGCATGGCCGGTGGCTTGCCTAGCGGGAAATTGTACTGCTAGGCATTTGCGAGCGTGAGAGGCCCACCCCAACATACGTACCCGTAGCCGAGATCATCGGTTTTTCCGACCTGACCGGGGCAACGTTGGATAGGCAGCTTGTCACGAATCGTCTGGGCAAGCGGTGTGCCACCGCCGGACGCGGCCACCTTGGCCGCCAACGCGGTCACGAAAGGTGTGGCCATGGACGTCCCCGAGCAAGGGGCGTAGCTCAGCTGCTTCTTGAAGAGCGAGCACTTTTTTGTCGGCGCTGTCGACCAGATCTCCACGCCGGGAGCGACGACCATGACATGCGGGCCCGCATTGCTGAATTCCGCTCGGGCACCCTTTTCATCGATTGCACCAACGGCAATCACGCCGGCCAGATTCGCGGGGTAGTTGGGACATGAGCCATCGTCGCCCTCATTTCCGGAAGCAGCGATCACCAGCGCACCTTTGTTGAGGCCCTGCTGGATGATCACCTCCTCCGCGGGGTCATGGTGCACTCCGCCCAGGCTGAGGTTGATGATCTGCGCGCTGCCAATTGCCTCGCCCAATGCCCGGTAATAGTCCAGCGCGCTGTACTTGATCCCCATGCCCTTGAACACGTGGAGCCGGGCGTTGCTCGCCCCCTTCATGCCCTGTGGAGGCAGTCCCGTTGCAGCAATGATTCCGCAGACGTGCGTACCGTGTCCGTGGATGTCGTCGTCGGACTCGCCTTGGCAGAAATTGATGTACTCATCGATGGCGTCCTTCAGATCCGGATGACTGCGGTCGACGCCCGTGTCGACGACGGCGACAGCGATGCCCGAGGCGTCAGCGGTCGCCAATTCGGCAGCGACGTAGTCCATGCCCCAATGGTCCATCGCTTTGGAGTTGCTGCCGGCATCTCCACCGACATGCCGCCCCAGCACCCCGCGGGGTGGGGCGACATAGACAGTGGCGGCCTCCATGTCTTCGGTGAGCATCTCCAAGATGTCCCGAGTCTCGGCGTCTCCCAGCGTCTTGACCGCGTAGATCGACGGCATGCGGACCGAAGCAGCGTGCACCTGCCTGCTCGCCTGGAACACGGACTCTGCCTTTCCGTCTTCAAGCAAGGCTTGCAACGCGGGCCCAAGGGGCTCAACGGCGGCCGGGCCTCGGCCCGGTTGCACTCGCTCCGGAAGCAGTACCACGACTTCGTGGCTCCATCCTCCCTGTCCCTGCGCTTTGCTCATGGCGGCCTCCCTGAATGCCGATGTTGCAGTGACCGTTCCCAGGTGTGACGTGGCCGTCTGTGAGGCGCCGACGATCGCCCTGAGCGCCTCAGCGAGCGGGCGTGGCGGCAACGGCCGGGTGCACAGTCCGCGTCATAGCTCGTTTCTGGCGCCGATGGCACCCGCAAGTGAAGGTCGAAGCCGAAATCTCGTCAAACTTGATGAAGGCGGGCCAGGCACAGCAACATCGCGCCGGGCAAGCGACGCGCCGTTACGCTCCGTCGTTCGTGAAGGGCTGCCCCCTCGAGCCACTGTCCAGGGGCGTCAGGAGGGGCGTCAAGGGGCGCCGGGCCTCGCGGAATATCGCCCCTTCGTCTCCGGCGTCCTTGTTAGCGATCTGGGACCTGAAGCACGCGGCCCCGTCTTCGGAATGGTGTCAGTTGCGCGCTGCGAGTGGTGCCGAGCCTCGAGCCCCGCTGAAGCCGCTGACAGAGGGGGATCGCGCAGATTATGTTTCTCATTCTGTTCGGAGGCTCATCTATGTATAGAATGAGATCTGTGCCAGCCAAGTCGCCACCGACATCGCCCGTCGTCACGACCCAGCTTGAAGCGCTGGGGCGGCGTATCCGTTCACGGCGCGAGCAGCAGAAGGTCAGCGCGACCGACGCCGCCGAGGCGGCTGGCATGTCGCGCGTCACGCTGCACCGCGTGGAGCGTGGCGAACCTTCGGTGACCATGGGCGCCTACCTGAGCGCCATGTCTGCGCTGGGCCTGCATTTCGATGTGCGTGAGCCCGATAGTCGGCGCGCGTCTGCATTGCCGAAGGTCGTGCGTCTGGAGGACTACCCAGCGCTCAAGCAGTTGGCTTGGCAACTGCAGGGCGTGGGAGAAATCACCCCCCGACAGGCCCTGGACCTGTACGAGCGCAACTGGCGCCATGTCGACCGGGAACACCTGACGCTCCGCGAGCGGTGGTTGATCCAAGCGCTGGTGGATGAACTGGGTGGGGGATGGCTGCTTGTTTGAGCGCGAGCATCATCGGCGCATCGCGGCCGTGCGGGGCGCCGCGAGGCATGCATGGCAGACGGCCGCACGGCGTCCGCGCTGCGCCAAGACGAGTGCTGCCTGCCGGACAAATCGCTTTCTCATGTCGGGTATGGGAGACTACCGAGCGTGGCGGCAAGATTTGCTGGCGCGGCGGGACCGCCGGCATTGCTTCGGCTCTGCGTGTGTTGACTCGAGTCTGCAAGCTGACCGCCGGCGGTACGGCCTGCGCACGCCGTTCAAAAAGTTGCCGGAGGGAGCCGCATGAACAAGTGGATTATTTCGCCCTGCCTTCTCCTGTCGCTTGTCACACTGTCCGCTGCGACCCCGGAAGACCGGCAGCTCAGCATCGAATCGGTCCGAATCGGCCTTTCGCCTGCTGTGCGCTCGGAGCGCTCGCCGCAGCTTCTCGTGGCCCGAACCAACGCGGAATGGTTGGCAGCTTGGAGTGTGCCGGCTATTGACCAACATGGGCAAGCCGCCTTTCTCGGTGCCGTGCCCACCGTCGATTTTGAGAAGTCAATGGTCGTTGGAGTCGTGCTGCCTACCCACTCATCGGGCTGCGCGAGGGTCACGATAGAACAAGTTGTCGTGTCAAACGGTCAAGTCTTGGTCAAGTACCTTGACCACAAGGCGAAGCGCGGCGAAATCTGTACGAGTTCCTTCGCCACCCCTTTTCACTTCGTCAAGGTTGAGAAGGTCTCGCTGCCTGTAGTTTTTGACAATGATCAGTAATGGCCGGCTTGGGCTGTATGCGGTTGAAGCGGAGATCCGCTGAAGCCCGCCGAAGGTCAAACGCCACCAGCGGACTGGCCCCTGCGGCCTAGCTGCGCGAGGTGTTGCAGCACCATGCCGACCGCCCAGTGAAACGCATGGAGGAGTTGCTCCCGAGGTCGATCGTCGCCCAGCAATCGCTCCAATGCGCGGCCTTGAGTCCAGCGCGCCGCAGTCCTGGCAACTTTCATCCATGGCCGAAGACGACATCACCTCGCGCATGGTGGAGGCGCATCACCGCCGTGCTGGGCGCCAAGGTGTTGGCGGCTGATGCGGGTCTCTACCGCGATAGTGCTTAGTAGTGAACCTGCTCTACCACCCATCCTGTCCCCACGGCCGACCGATTAATGATCAACAGTCGATCCGACATCGGCAGTATCAGCGGACGTGGAGGCGTGGCGACAAAGGTCTGGTGCAGCGGTGCCGGCTGGCCACGCCGGTGCACCTGCCACGTCAATACGGTGCTGGGCGTCCCGACGCCACCGGCTCCTTGCGAGGGGGCGCCGAGCGTCCAGCGCAGCACGAGATCGCCACGCGTGATGGTCTGGGTGTCGGGAATGCCGCCAGCGCCGAGCGGCAAGCTGGGCAGGGTCCCATCGCTACGCGTGGCATCCAGTAGCGTGAGACCCAGTGTGTCGTCCACCCAGGCGAACCGGTCATCGTTGCCCCACTGCAGCAGACTTCCCTGCGCGGCCGCCGTGATCGAAGCGGATGTTGAATTGCCCAACGCCCCGGCGTCGGCCTGAGTGATGGTCGCCGTGCCATTCGACGACACACTGGCCAGCATGAGGCGTGGCATGGCGCCATTCGTCGACACCCAACTGACTAGCGCCTTGCCCTGTCGGACGGCCAAGCTGTAGCTTCCCTGGAAGGAGCCCGCCGCTTGTGAGCGTTCGAGAACAATCGCTGACGTGATCGGCTGGCCGTTCAGGTCGTAGCCGCGCACGACGAGACCCTCTCGGGGGGCGACCGAACCATCAGCGTTCGTCTGCCAATCTCCCCGAAGCATGAGTACCCAAAGCGATTGGGCGTCTCCCTGGATAATTGCTCCGCGCGGCAAGCTGGGGCGCTCCGCCTGAGGCAGCCCGAGATCCAGCACTTGGGCTGTAGCGGTCAGGGCCTTGCCCTCCGCGTCCAGCCGAAAGATCGGCACGGTGCCCTGATCAAGATTGCCCCAGAGTACCCAGCCGGTGCCGAGCGGCGACCCAAACCGTGCTCCCGAAGGCCCAAGTCGCGTCCACTGCACTTCGCCCCGCGAGTTGAGCAGCGTCAGGAGCGGCCGGTAGCTGAAGTCGATGACAGGCGGTGAGCTGATGAGCAGGGCCCGATCGCCGTCCACGACGCCCGTGGGCAGCTGCATCGCGAGTGGCTGACCGGCCTGCTCGGGGCTGGAGACGGGATTGGTCAATGCCGCAGGCAGGCCCAAGTTGCCATAGCCCTGCGTCCCCACGTCAGCACCGACCAGGCGCTCTTTGCCGATCCGGATCTGTCCATCAGTCGTGATGGACGGCTGGTCACGCGCCACCCAGCCAAGCCCCCGAGCGAACCAGTCGACACCCGTGATGTCCACCACAGGTCCCGGTTGACCGCTCTTGGAAGGCGTCACGCGCTGGAGGATGTGGGTTTCGACGCGAATGGCGTCAAGCGATTCGCCCGACGCCGTGTCCACACGCTCGGTGCCGATGACGCGCGTGTAGACCGCCACATCCATGCTTTCGGCGCGACCATCGCCATCCTGGTCAGGCACGCCGTCGATGCGCTTTGTCAGGGCGACGACTTGGTCACCCGCCCGCACGGGCGATCGCAGCAGCGTGACGCGCACGTCTTCGGCGGGTTGCGTCGCGTTGAACTGCACGGTCTCCACTTGCTGAACCTGACCGTTCGAGACAACGAAGCGCATCACGTCGGGCCCATCGTTGCCTGGATTGCTGCCGCTCATCCGCCATTCGCTGCCAGACTGGGTGAGTTGATAGGTACTCTCGTACCGATCCAATGCTGTACCGACGCTAGAGAACTGCTGGCCGTAGAAGCGCCAGGTGGCGCCGGCCGTCTGCGGCGCGAGGATGGTGGCGTCAGTCTCCAGTACCGTCCCAAGTGCCGGTGCCGCGGGAACCAGCGACGCCGCTCCGGTGTCACCCGGATTGTTGTTGCCCGTGCCTGTGGAGGGGCCAGGGTTGGTGCCGCCGCCGCCGCCACCACAGGCCGTCAACAAAAACACCCCAAGGATGGCGCATGCCACCCAAGCTTTTCGCTTGTTCATCGAACCTCCCTTTTGCCGTTCACCCGTGTGCGGCGATGCGACCTCTATGGATGAGTCTAACGGTCCGATCCACCGATGCCCGACGTCCGTTCGCTGTGCCGCAGCCAGCAGTCAGCACGGCCCCACATCAAGCCGGGGCGAAGCGCTGACGGGGGGAAGTGCACCGGCAGACTTGCGGGTCAGGCCTCGCGGCGCAGCGCCGGGAACAGGATCACGTCGCGAATCGACGGGGAGTCCGTCAGCAACATGATGAGGCGGTCGATCCCGATGCCGCAGCCACCGGTGGGGGGCATGCCGTACTCCAGCGCGCGGATGAAGTCGGCGTCGAAGAACATCGCCTCTTCGTCGCCCGCGTCCTTGTTGGCGACCTGGGCCTGGAAGCGCGCGGCCTGGTCCTCGGCGTCGTTCAGCTCGGAGAAGCCATTGGCGTATTCGCGGCCGGTGATGAAGAGCTCGAAGCGCTCGGTGATCTTCGGGTTGGTGTCCGATGCACGGGCCAGCGGCGACACCTCGACGGGGTAGTCGATGATGAAAGTCGGCTCCCAGAGCTTTTCTTCGACGGCGGCCTCGAAGAGCCCGAACTGCAGCTCGGCCAGGCTCCAGCGCGCGGGGGCTTCCTCGCCGGCTGCCTTCAGGCGTGCGCGCAGCGCGTCCGCATCGTCGGCCTCGGCTTCGCTCAGGCCGGCGTACTTCACGAGCGAGTCGCGCACCGACACGCGCGTGAACGGCTTGTCCAGCGCCACCGGCTTGCCGGCGTAGGTCAGCTGCGCGCTGCCCGTGGCGGCGATGGCCGCATGGCGCAGCACGGCCTCGGTGAAGTCCATGATGTCGTGATGCGTCCAGTAGGCCGCATAGAACTCCATCATCGTGAACTCGGGGTTGTGGCGGACCGAGATGCCTTCGTTGCGGAAGTTGCGGTTGATCTCGAACACGCGCTCGAAGCCACCCACCACCAGGCGCTTCAGGTACAGCTCCGGCGCGATGCGCAGGAACATCTCCTGGTCCAGCGCGTTGTGGTGCGTGATGAACGGCTTGGCATTGGCGCCACCGGGGATCGGGTGGAGCATGGGCGTCTCGACCTCCAGAAAGCCGTGCTCCACCATGAAGCCGCGGATCGACGACACCGCCTTGCTGCGCGCGACGAATCGCTTGCGGGCGTCCTCGTCCGTGATCAGGTCCACATAGCGCTGGCGGTACTTCTGCTCCTGGTCCGTCATGCCGTGGAACTTATCCGGCAGCGGGCGCAGGCTCTTGGTCAGCAGGCGCAGCGTCGTGACGGTGATGGTCAGCTCATCCGTCTTGGTCTTCATCAGCGTGCCTTCGGCCGCCAGGATGTCGCCCAGGTCCCACTTCTTGAAGGCCTCGTAGAGGTCTGCACCGACGTGGTCGATCGTCACGCGCAGCTGGATGCGGCCGGTGGCGTCCTGCAGCGTGCAGAAGCTGGCCTTGCCCATCGTGCGCTTGAGCATCATGCGGCCGGCCACGCTGACCTTGACGGCCTGCGGCTCCAGCACCTCGTTGGGCGTGGTGTCGTACTGCGCGTGCAGCGCGTCGGCGCGGTGCTCGGGCTTGAAGTCGTTGGGGAAGGGCACCGCCGTCGAGGCCCGCAGTGCGGCCAGTTTTTCGCGGCGCTCGGTGATCAGTTGGTTGTCGTCAGCCTGAGCGGGCGCGGGGGTGGGCGTGGTCTTCTGGTTCATTGCGGGCCTTGGGTGAATCCGCGATTTTAGGGAGTGGGCGCCACTTTCTGCGCAGGCGTCCCCATGGGCCCGACCGGCGATGCTGCCGCGCGAGGCCCGGCGCGCCGCTTTCCTACAATCGCGCGCCCCTATGAGCCTGAAGCGCGCCACCCTCACCTTGCTGGCCGGCAGCGCACTGGCCCAGGCCGTGCCGCTGCTGCTGGGGCCGTGGATCGCGCGGCTTTACACGCCGGGCGAGTACGGCCAGTTCTCGCTGGTGTGGACGGTCGCCAGCAACCTCGCGGTCGTCGGCTGCGCGCGCTACGAGTTCGCGCTGGCGCTGGAAAAGGGCGAGCAGGGCGCCGCAACGCTGCTGGCACTGTGCCTGCGCATGCTGCTGGCCATGACGGCGATGGCCGCCATCGTCGGCGCGGCCTGGATGTTTTGGGCGGACCTGGGCCTGGCCGCGGCGCTGCCCGCCATCGTGCTGGCGGCCTCGGCTAGCCAGGCCATGGCGCAATGGGCGGCGCGGGCCGGACATGTCATGGCATTGACCGCCGGACGGCTGGTGCAGTGGGGCGGCGGCGCGGCGGCGCAGGTCGGTTTCGGGCTGCTGCAGACCGGTCCCTGGGGCCTGATCGGCGGCGCGACGCTGGCGACGGCGGCTGCCGCCGTCTTGCAAGCACGCCCCGCCCCGGCCGGCGGCTGGCGAGGGCTGCTGGCCGCACGACCATTGCGCGACATGGCGGCCAAGCACCGCGACTTCCCGCTGCTCAACACACCGCATGCGTTTGCCGGCGCGCTTCAGGACACGCTGGCCATTGCGCTGCTGACCGCCTGGTCGGGCGCGCACGACGCTGGCGCCTGGGCGCTAGCGCTGCGCTACCTGAAGGCGCCAGCCTCGCTGGTGGGCGGATCTTTGTCGCAGCTGCTCTACCCGCGTCTGACGCAGGCGGCCAGCCCCGCCGAGGGCCGCGCGCTGGTGCGCCGCAGCCTGTGGCGGCTCGCCGCGCTGGCGCTGCCATTGATGCTGGGGCTGCTGGCGCTCGGGCCGTGGCTGTTCGAGCGTGTCTTCGGGCCGGACTGGCGCAGTGCCGGCGAGCTGGCGCGGTCGCTCGCGCCCTATGTGGCGTTGCACTTCATCGCGTCCCCGCTGTCCGTTGTGCTGATGGCCTGGGGCGCGCAGGGCTGGGGGCTGAAGCTGGCGCTGGTCGGACAGGTGATGTTCGTCGGCGGGCTGGCGGCGGGGCTGCACCTCGGTGGGCTCGCGGGCGCCGGCTGGGGCGTGTCCGCGGCGATGCTGCTCTACTTCGGCTACTTTTTTTGGGCTCTCTGGACGTGGGAATGATCCGCGCCTTCCTCAACCGCTGCCGTCGGCGCCTCGTGCGCCTCGTCGGTTTTCACATGTTGTTCGGTGAGGCCGGCCGCCCGCACACGCGCATCGCGCCGAGCACCTGCATCGAGGGCGAGGCCGGACTGCAGCTCGGCGACCACGTCTTCATCGGCCAGTTCAACTTCATCGACGCCAGCGCCGGCCTCGTCATCGAGGAGGGCGTGCAGATCACCAACTTCTGTTCCATCGTGACTCACAGCACCCATGACGCACTGCGCGTCAACGGCCGCCGCTTCGCCACCCATGGCGGCGAGCCGCCGGGCTACCGCAAGGCGCCGGTGCGCCTGGGCGCCTACAGCTTCATCGGCCCGCACAGCCTCGTCGAACCCGGCGCCACGCTGGGCAAGGGCGCCATCCTGTGCGCCTACTCGCAGCTGCGCGGCGCGGCCCCCGACTTCGCCATCATGGCCGGCCAGCCGGCCCGCCAGGTGGGCGACACGCGCGAGCGCGATGCGGCGCTGCTGGCTCGGCATCCCGAGCTGCGCGACGCCTACGAGGCCTGGGCCGGACGGGTGACGCCATGAGCCTCGGCGGAGGTCTGAAGCTCGTCCTCATCGGCGACGGCGAAAGCCCGCATCTGCTGAAGTGGGCCCGGGCGCTGAAGCCTCGCGTGCAGCTGCATGCGATCTCCTCGCGCGGCTTTCTGCCGGAGTTCCACCAGCTGCTGCCGGACGCGCAGCGGCTCGCGCTGAATACCCAGCCCGATCACGCCGGCGGCAACGTGGCGCTGATCAAGCAGTTGCCGAAGATTGGCGCCTGGCTGGCCGACAGCGACGCCGACTGGCTGCATGCCCACTACCTGACCTCGCATGGCAGCCTGGCCTGGGCAGCCAAGCTGGGCTGGCGGCTGCGCGCGCAGATCGCCGGCTCCGCCTGGGGCAGCGACATCCTCGTGACGCCGCAACGCGGTAGCGCGTGGCGGTGGATGACGAAGAAGGTGCTGCGCTCCTGCGCGGTGACTACGTCCGACTCGCAGCACATGGCCGAGCGCATGCGCGAGCTGGGGGCGGGGGAGGTCCTGGTGTTTCCGTTCGGCCTGGAAGCCATGCCGAAGCAGAACGCGCGCAAGCAGCCGTGGCTGTGCTTCGCCAACCGGGGCCTGGAGCCGATCTACCGGCCGGAGCGCGTCATCGACGCCTTCGCCCGCATCGCCGCCGCACAGCCGGAGGCCCGGCTCGTCGTCGCCAATGACGGGTCGCTGCGGGCGGCGCTGGAGGCCGACGTCGCCGCGCGCGGTCTCGGCGATCGTGTCAGCTTCGTGGGGCGGCTGGACGCCCAGGCGCAGGCGGCGCACTACGCGCGCTCGACCTGGTTCCTGAGCCTCCCGGAAAGCGACTCCGTGTCCGTGTCGGTGCTGGAGGCGATGGCCCATGGCTGCGTGCCGCTGCTCTCCGATCTGCCCGCCAACCGCGAGCTGATCGGTGACTCGGCCCGCGGCCTCATCGTCGGCGCGCCTGAGGACCTGCCGGCCCGCATGGCGGCGCTCGATACTGCGAGGCTGGCGGCCACGAATCGTGACTGGGTCGCCTCGCACGGCTTGTTCGAGCCGCATGTGCAGCGCTTCCTCTCTCGCTTGAAAGAGCTGACGCCGTGAAGCTGCTGCTCGTCAATCACTACGCCGGCTCGCCGCGGCACGGCATGGAGTTCCGGCCCTACTACCTCGCCCGCGAGTGGGTGAGGGCAGGGCACGAGGTCATGATCGTCGCGGCCAGCCACTCGCACGTACGTGCCGTGCAGCCGGAGCTGGACGGTCAGCCGCGCGAGGAGGGCATCGACGGCATCCGTTACCGCTGGCTGCCCACGCCACGCTACCAGGGCAACGGGGCCGGACGGCTGCGCAACATCCTGTCCTTCCTGCGCCAGCTGCGCGCAGACGCCTGGCGGCTGACGCGCGAGTTCCGGCCCGACGCGGTCATTGCGTCGAGCACCTACCCGATGGATGTCTGGGTTGCGAGGAAGCTGGCCAAGCTCGCCAAGGCCAAGCTCGTCTACGAAGTGCACGACCTGTGGCCGCTATCGCTGATCGAGCTGTCCGGCATGTCGCCGCGCCACCCGTTCGCGCTGCTGTGCGGCAAGGCCGAGGCCGATGCCTACCGCGATGCCGACGTGGTCGTCTCGATGCTGCCCTGCGTGCACGAGCACATGGCGTCGCGGGGCCTGGACCTGCGCAAGCTCCAGATCGTCCCCAACGGCTTCGCGCCGGAAGAGTGGCAGGGCGAGTCGGCGCCGCTCGGCGCCACGCTGCAGGCGCACCTGGATGCAGAACGTGCCGCGGGCCGCGTCATCGTCGGTTATGCCGGATCGATGGGGCTGCCCAACGCGCTGGACGTGTTGCTGGATGCGGCAGCTCGTTTGAAGGACGCGCCGCTGAGCTTCGTGCTCGTCGGCAGCGGCCACGAGGCCACAAGGCTGGCCGAGCGCACCACGGCCGAGGGGCTCAAGAACGTTCGCTTCTTCGCGCCCATCCCCAAGGCGCAGATCCCGAGTTTGCTGGGGCACTTCGACATCGCCTACATCGGCTGGCAGCGCACGCCGATCTACCGATTCGGCATCGCGCCGAACAAGCTCATCGACTACCTGATGGCGCGGCGCGCGATCCTGCACTCCGTCGAGGCCGGGAACGATCCGGTCGCGGAAGCCCGCGCCGGCCTGACCGTGCCGCCGCAGGACCCACAGGCCGTGGCCGACGGGCTGCGGCAGCTCGCTGCACTGAGCCCCGCCGAGCGCGCCGCGATGGGCGAGCGCGGTCGGGCGTTTGCGATGGCCCACCACGCTTACCCCGTGCTCGCCCAGCGCTTCGTCGAGGCGCTCACGTGAGCGAGCTGGACCGCATCGCCGAACGCTACGCACGTCGTGATGCGGGTGACCGCTACAGCCTGCTGCGGCCCGAGGTCTGGCAGATGTGGCAGGAGCGCCAGCGCGCGCTGCTCAAGCTGCTCGCGACGCGTCCGGGGCAGCCCGGCGACTGGCATGCGACAGAAGTCGGCTGCGGGGCGGGCGGCAACCTGCTGGACCTGATGCGTGTGGGCCTGCGCCCTGAACACCTGACCGGCATCGAGCTGCTGCCCGCCCGACTGGCCGCAGCCCGCGCGGCGCTGCCCGAGCGTGTGCGCTTGCTGGCCGGCGACGCGTCCAACGCCGATGTGGCGCCCGGCAGCCAGGACCTGGTGTTTCAGTCGACGGTGTTCTCGTCCATCCTCGATGACGCGCTGCAGCAGCGCGTGGCCGCGGCGATGTGGCGCTGGCTCAAGCCCGGCGGCGCGGTTGTTTGGTACGACTTCACCGTCAACAACCCGCGCAACCGGGATGTGCGCGGTGTGCCGATAGGCAGGGTGCGCGAGTTGTTCCCACAGGGCCGACTCACCGCTTGCCGTGTGACGCTGGCGCCGCCGCTGGCCAGGGCGATGCCCTGGGCCTATTCCTTCTTCAATGCCATCCCCTTGCTGCGGACTCACCGATTGGTCCTCATCGAGAGGTAACATCGGTGCATCACCGCATCAGATGCAGTTCGTATGCGCACAACCCTCGACATCGACGACGATCTGCTGGCCGCTTCCAAGGAACTCGCCCGGCACGAGGGCACGACAGCGGGTGCCGTCATCTCCCGACTGTTGCGTCAGGCGTTGACGGCGCGTGGCGCCTCGGAGGGGACCGCTCGGTACACGGTCCCCGGCTTTCGGCCGTTCGCCGCCAAGCCGGGCGCCGTCGTGACAAATGAAGTGATCAACCGGCTCCGCGACGAAGACGGCGTCTGATGCTGCGCGCGCTGCTCGACGTCAATGTTCTGCTGGCACTTCAGGACCAGGCTCACGTCCACCATGAGACCGCGATGCAATGGTTGTCCAGTCATTGGGAGGGCGGCTGGGCATCGTGCCCGTTGACGCAGAACGGCTGCCTGCGCATCCTGAGCCGTCCGGGCCATCCCAACGCGCAGACCCCGAATGCCGTGCGCGAACGGCTTGCTGAAGCCACGGCACACGAAATGCACCGCTTTTATGCTGATGACTTCAGCCTGCTGGATCCGGGTGTGTTGAACTGGACCCACATCACCGGCTCGCGCCAGCTCACCGATGCCTACCTGCTGGCGCTGGCTGTGCGTCATGGTCTTCGCCTGGTCACCTTCGACCGCGCGATCCCGCTTTACGCCGTGCCCGGCGCGCGGCCCGATCACCTCGTTACCCTGGCTCCATGAGCGATTCAAAGCAACCTTTCCTGCCCTTCGCCCTGCCGGACATCGGCGAAGACGAGATCGCCGAAGTCGTCGACACCCTGAAATCCGGCTGGATCACCACCGGCCCCAAGGCCAAGCGCTTCGAACAGGCCTTCGCCGAGTTCCTGGGCGACCCGCAGATCGAATGCATCGCCGTCAACTCGGCGACGGCCGGTCTGCACCTGGCTCTCGAAGCGATCGGCCTGGGCCCCGGTGATGAAGTCATCACGACGACCCACACGTTCACGGCAACGGCCGAAGTCGTTCGCTACCTGGGCGCCGACGTGAAACTGGTCGACATCGACCCCACGACACTGAACATCGACATCGCCGCCATCGAGGCCGCCATCACGCCGCGCACCAAGGCCATCATGCCCGTCCACTACGCCGGCCTGGCCGTGGACATGATCGCGGTCCTGGACATCGCCCGCCGCCATGGCCTGCGCGTGATCGACGACGCCGCCCACGCATTGCCGACGACGTTGGAAAAGGAGCTGATCGGCACCCTCGGCACCGACGCCACCGTCTTCAGCTTCTACGCGAACAAGACGATGACGACGGGCGAGGGCGGCATGCTGGTCACGCGCAACCCGGAGCTCGCCAAGCGCGCCCGCATCATGCGCCTGCACGGCATGAGCCGTGACGCCTTCGACCGCTTCACGGCCAAGGTACCCAGCTGGTACTACGAGATCGTCGCCCCTGGCTTCAAGTACAACCTGACCGACATCGCCGCCGCGCTGGGGCTGCATCAACTCAAGCGGCTGCCGGCCTTCCAGCAGCGCCGCGAGCAGATCGCGAACCGCTTCAACGAAGCGTTCTCAGACCTGCCGTTGATCCTGCCGCCGCAGGCTCCAGAGGGCGACACCCATGCCTGGCACCTCTACGTTGTGCGCCTGGCTGACGATGCCCCGATCACGCGAGATGTGTTCATCGAAGGCATGTTCGCCGCCGGCATCGGCTGCAGCGTGCACTACGTGCCGCTTCACTTGCATCCCTATTGGCGCGACCGGTACGGCCTGACGGCTGAACAGTTCCCGCAATCGCAAAAGGCATTCGAGCGCACGGTCAGCCTGCCGCTCTACACGGCCATGAGCGACGCCGATGTCGAGAGGGTCATCGCCGCCGTGCGCGGCTTGCTGGCTTGATCAAGCGTCTCTTCGACGTGGTGTGTTCGGCGCTGGGCCTGCTGCTGCTGGCGCCGCTGCTGTTGTTGATCGCTGTCTGGATCAAACTCGATTCGCACGGCCCGGCGTTGTTCCGGCAAACGCGTGTCGGGCGCCATGGCGTGCCGTTCACGATCCACAAGTTCCGCACGATGCGTGTCGAGCCAGGCGCTGCCATCACCGTGGGAGTGGATCCGCGCATCACGCGCGCAGGCCGGCTGCTGCGGGCCTGCAAGCTCGACGAACTGCCGCAGCTCTGGGACGTGCTCAGAGGTGCGATGAGCCTGGTCGGCCCACGGCCCGAGTTGCCGCGCTATGTCGAGCTCTACCCGGCGGATATGCGTGCGCGCGTGCTGTCTGTGCGGCCCGGGGTCACAGACCCCGCATCTCTGGCCTTCAGCCATGAAGCCGAACTGCTGGCCGCGGCGGCTGACCCGGAACGCGAATACCGTGAGGTCATCCTCCCCGCCAAGTTGCGCCTGTCCGCGGACTACGCCGCCAAGGCCAGCGTTCTGACCGACCTGCAGCTCATTCTGCGCACCCTCGCCCGGGTCCTGCGCGGATGAGCATCGACAATCACGCCCCTATGGATTGGCAACGTCTTGATGTGCTGTTGACCCGCGTGCGTCCGCACCGGGAGCGGCTGGCTTTGCTGCTGGACCTCGCCGTCGTTGCGTTGGCCTGGCAGTTCACGTATCTCTTTCGCCTCGGGTTTGAGCGCTGGTTTTCGGCACGCCCCAACTACGACGGCTATGTGTTGCTGGGCGTGTTGGCGCTGTACGGCGTCGCGCTGATGGTGTTGCATGTGCCCAAGGGCATGTGGCGCTTCTCGGGCTTCGGAGAGGTCAAGCGCCTGGCGCTGGCCTGTGGCGGTGCTGGCCTAGTTGCCGCCACCGTCGTGCTGATGGCTCACCTGCACGGCGTGCCGCGCGCGGTGCTGGCCTTGCATCCGCTGTTCACGCTGATGCTGCTTGCGATGATGCGCATGGGCTACCGCATGCTGTACGAGCACATGCGCAGCCGCATCAGTGGCAGTGCCCAGGAGCAGAGGCGGGCACTCGTGTTGGGGGCGGGAGACGCGGGACGGTTGCTGGTTGCGGGCCTGCAGCACAGCCAGGGCTGGGTCATCGTCGGCTTCCTGGATGATGCACCCGACAAGCAGGGCGCCCGTGTGGCCGCAGTGCCCGTTCTCGGTCGGCTGGAGCAAGCCGGTTATTTCGCCGAGTTGCACGGCATCACTCACCTGATCATCGCCATGCCGGGCGCCAGCGTGCCCGAGCGGCGTCGCGCGCTGGACATTGCCGGCAAGGTCGGCTTGCCGGTGCTGACAGTGCCCAGCAGCGAAGAGCTGCTGTCCGGCCGTTCGGTGAACCAGGTTCGCGACATTGAACCCGAAGACCTGCTGGGTCGCGAGCCGGTGGAGCTCGACGAAGGCGGCATCAGCGAGTGCCTGAATGGCAAGGTGGTGCTGATCACGGGCGCCGGCGGCTCTATCGGCTCCGAGCTATGCCGCCAGGTGGCGCGTTACGGTCCGGCGAAGATCGTGCTGTATGAGTTGAGCGAATTCGCCCTGTACACCATCGAGCAGGAGCTGGGCGAGAAGTTTCCGCAGGTTTCGCTCGTGCGGTTGATCGGCGACGTGAAAGACCTCGAGCACCTGCGGTTCGTCTTCGGCAAATACAAGCCGCAGATCGTTTTTCACGCCGCGGCCTACAAGCATGTGCCGCTGATGGAGGAAGAGAACGCGGGGGCGGCGCTGAGGAACAACACGCTGGGGACGTATCACGCCTCCCTGGCAGCCGCGGAGCATGCGGCGGAGCGCTTCGTGCTGATCTCGACGGACAAAGCGGTCAATCCGACGAACGTGATGGGCGCGACCAAGCGGGCGGCGGAGTTGGTGATCAGTCACATGGCCGGGCAGGGACACGCGACGAAATTCATGGCGGTGCGGTTCGGCAACGTGCTTGGTTCCAGCGGCAGCGTGATTCCGAAATTCAAGGCCCAAATCGCGAGGGGTGGACCGGTCACGGTGACCCACCCCGACGTCATTCGCTACTTCATGACCATCCCCGAGGCCGCACGGCTGGTCGTGCAGGCGGCGGCGATCGGCGAGACTGGGCAGGTTATGGTGCTGGATATGGGCGACCCGGTCAGGATCGTCGACCTCGCCCGCACGATGATCCGCATGGCCGGCCATGACGAACAGGAGATCCGCATACAGTTCACGGGGCTGCGTCTTGGGGAAAAGCTTTACGAGGAACTGATCGCCGATGCGGACAGGACTCTGCCGACGAGGATGCCGCGTGTGCGGATCGCCCGCCTGCAGGAAGTCGCCTCGGACGATGCACTGCTCGACTGGGTCAGGGGTGTGGTGGACGACCGCCACTTGACGCGGGAGGCGGTGGTTGCTGGACTCAGGAACTGGGTGACGGAATACGGAGCACTACCGTCGCGTGCGTCAGATGGAGCAGGACTTGCAAGGATTGCTCAATGACGGGCTTGAGGGTGCGCAGGACGCCGCGATATCGCCTGATGGCGCTGGTGGTTCTGGTGGTCGCCGCCATTGCAGGAGTGGCCGCGGCAGAAGCGGGCCGCGCCTACCTCCATCTCATCGACAGCGAGTGGCTGGGCGAGCGTGTGATGGATACGCTAGCACGGGTGCGGTCTGTTGAAGACTGGTCCAGCGTGCTGCCGCTGCGTCCCGACCAGGACTACGCGTGGATCGAGGGCTCCGGGGCCCCAGTGCGGATCGCCCATGCGCTGGGCGAATCCGGCTCGCCGACCGCGAATACGTTGGCGGCGATGCGGCGCTCCTACGAGGCTGGCCTGCGGCTCTTCGAGGTGGACTTGATCTTGGACCGGGGGGAGCTGCGCTGCCAGCATGACCCGGGGCCGCCGTCCGGCAAGGCGCAGACCGGCTGCACCTTCGACGCTCTGCTCGCCGCGCTGCCGGCGGATGCATGGCTTGTGCTCGACATCAAGACGGATTTCGCCAGCACAGGGCAGCGGATCGTCGACCGGCTGAAATCGCCCGCCGACGCCCGGCGTGTCGTGTTCCAACTGTACCGACCCGAGGACTTCGCGCGCTTCGACGCTTGGCAGCAGCAAGCTGCATTGCCCGGGCCTATCGTGACGGCGTACCTGGCTCATCGGCGCCTAGACCATGTGGCCTTGCACGCCGCGAGAGCCGGCGTTCGCGTCTTGACCGTGCCCATCCATCGCCTACCGGCGTTGAGCACGCGGCCGGTCGGGCTCGAAGTGATGGTTCACCCCGTCCATGACTGCGTGTCTTGGGACGTCGCCACCCGCGCGAAGGTCAACGGAGTCTACGCACTGGCTTCGTTGCGGTGCGTTATCCCGGTCGGCGTCGGCACCTCATGACCTGCGGGAGCCTGCTTCGCGGAGCCGGGTCGGTCGCGCGCAATGCGCAGGGACGGGCCGTACCGCGCTTCGCTACGATTGTCTTCGCGCTGCACGCGCCCAACTTGCTGGCGGCTCTTCTGTTCAAGGCGCCGATGGCGGAGGAGCGCCCTCTCTTCAACCTCGACCTGCTGCTGGCCGCGGCCATCGCCTGCTTTTCGACGCTCGGCGGCGCCGCCGCCTTGTTGCTAGCCTGGTCGGCGGATTTCGTCCGTTCCGCCGCCAAGAACTACCACTTCATGTCCGCGATGGACTTCATGGATGCGGTGCGCTTCGTGGACATGCTCAACCTGCGGACCTTCCTCTCCCTGCCTCTGATCGGCAGCGTGGCGGGGCTGGCGCTATGTGCCTGGGTCGTGCTCGGTCAGGCGCGAAAGCGGCCGTCCATGGCAGCGCCCTTGCTTGCGACCATCGTGCTGGCGGCCGGCTTCGACGTGGCCAACGGGTCGTTCCATATTTTCGGGCTGGACAAGGACAGCCGAATCATCCGCATGAACTTTGCGGGCAGTCCAGCCTGGAACGTCTGGCGCTCCGAGCAGCAGAATCCCATGGCCTCCGGCTTGCCCGTGCCGATGCGCGACCCTGTATCTTTCAACGCGCTACGTGAGTGGCAGCAGGCGCATTTGGGCGAGACGTCGCTGCTCGTGCTCGTCGAGTCCATGGGACTGCCTCGGTCTCCCGAGCTGCAGGCTTGGCTACGCGGCCGACTGGTCACCGCTCGGCTGTCGACCCGCTGGACGATTCGCGCAGCAGATGAGGCGTTCTATGGCACCACGACGTCCGGCGAGCTACGTACCTTGTGCGGCCTGCAGGGGCACTACTCGCGCCTGGACGACAAACTCGCCGCCGGGTGCCTGCCGCACGTGCTGGCGCAGAAGGGTACGGCAAGCATCGGTATCCACGGGTTCGGGCTGCGTATGTTTGACCGCAACCAATGGTGGCCTCGTGTAGGCCTGATGCCCTGGGCTTGGCGAGAGCAGCCCACTGGCGGCTTGCCCATGAACTGCAACCACGCTTTCCCGGGCGTCTGCGATGCCGCGGTGCTTGAGCTGGCAGTGGCGCAGGCGCAGCAGCCTGCACGCTTCGTCTACGCGCTGACGTTGGACACGCATTTGCCTCTCAAACTCGAGGATTCAGCAGCGCCTTCCGCCACGCTCAAAGTGCTCTGCGCAGCCTCGGGCACGCCCGAAGAGGCCTGTCGGCTGGTGCAGCAGCTCGGCGACCTGCTGGGTTTGCTCGGGCAAGCGTTGGAACGGTCGCGCGCGACGCCGTTCGTGGTGGTGGTGGGCGACCATGCTCCTCCGTTCGGTGAAGCTGCGAATCGCCAAGCGTTCGTCGCGGGCCGTGTCCCGCTGTTCGTGCTCACGCCGATCTAGAGGCCCTGAGCATGCTTGCTGTGCTGTTGCGACTGACGAAAAGCTGAGGGTGGCATGTCACGACCGGATGAATCGAGCAGGCGAAACGCGTTGCCACTAGCTGCCACCGCTGCAAAGGAAGACGGCGGGGCGGGCTCACCCGCCAGATGCGACCGCGTGGTAGCGACTGTAGGTTGACGCTGTGGAGACCGCCGTGCGGTTCGAGTGGAGCACGTGTCTGAAGGGCGTCTGTGGTGAGTGCACAGTTGGAGCTGGCGAGAGTAGGCGCGTCACTAGAGGCGGCCGAACCGCCACTGTTCGTCTGAGACGACACTTCTGCCGCGCCGCGAAGGATATTGAGTAGGTTGGTCTTTATGCAAATGTGCGCGGAGACCGAATTTTGGGATCGCCCAGTCAAATAGGAATACGAGTGAGCAATAGAGTTTTCGGCATCGTTTGGTCCCTGATTCTGGTGGTTTTCTCGCTTGCGCCGCGGCTGCAAGGGAAGTCCATCCATTTGCCTCTGATCGGTGGCGCCGCACTGCTGCTGATGATCGCCTTGGTCGCCCCGAAACTTCTAGCTTGGCCAAATCGTGGTTGGGGCCGCTTCAGTAAGTTTATGCACAGTTTGGTCAGCAATATTGCGCTGCTTTTGATCTACTTCAGCTTTTTTACCCCTGCGGCTCTCATGCTGAGAATAGTCGGACGCAATGAGCTCAAGCTGAAATTTGACCCAACGTTGAAGACCTACTGGAACAGTCGTTCATCCGAAGAGGTGGATTTTACGCGCCCCTATTGAACGACTCGCCACTATGTACATCCTTGGAATTTCTGCTTATTACCATGACAGCGCAGCCGCACTGATCCGCAACGGCGTCGTCGTGGCCGCAGCCCAGGAAGAACGCTTCACCAGAAGAAAACAAGACGCCGCATTTCCCGGCTCTGCCGTCCGCTTTTGCTTGGATGCGGTTCAGGGCAATTCGGTCGACTATGTCGTCTTTTATGACAAGCCGCTACTCAAGTTTGAACGACTGCTGGAAACCTATCTGAGCTTTGCGCCAAAAGGCTTCGCTTCGTTCCGTGCTGGGCTGCCGGTATGGGCGAAGGAAAAACTGTTCCTACGCTCGCTCCTGACAAAGGAGCTGCACACGCTTACTGGCGTGCGGTTCGCCGACGAACAAATACTGTTCTCTGAGCATCATTTGAGCCATGCGGCCTCCGCCTTCTATCCGTCGCCATTCGATGACGCTGCGGTATTGACCATGGACGGCGTCGGCGAGTGGGCGACCACCTCGGTATCGATCGGCCACGGCCGCGAACTAAAGATTGTTCGCGACATCCCTTTTCCTCATTCACTCGGGCTGCTGTACTCCGCCTTCACCAGCTACGCGGGCTTTAGGGTCAATTCGGGAGAGTACAAGCTGATGGGCCTTGCTCCGTATGGCGTGCCAAGATTTGCAAGTACCATTCGCGAGCATCTTGTGGATGTCAAGCCTGATGGTAGCTTCCGGCTGAACCAGCGGTATTTCAATTACTGCACCGGTTTAAGCATGACTAACCAGCGCTTCCATGATCTGTTCGGGCGACCACCTCGCCTGCCCGAGGCCGCGTTGGATGATTTCCACGCTGATGTTGCTGCGTCCATCCAAGAGGTCACAGAAGACATCACTCTGAGAATGACGCGTGCGCTGGCAAAGGAGACGGGTCAGAAGAACATCTGCCTGGCTGGCGGTGTGGCACTCAATTGCGTGGCGAATGGAAAGATTGCTGCGGACGGCGCCTTCGAAAATGTTTGGATACAACCGGCGGCGGGCGATGCAGGGGGCTCCCTTGGCGCAGCCCTTGCCGCCTATCACCTGCACGTCAAGGCAGAACGCCAAGTTCAGCGGCCAGATGGTATGAGCGCTGGCTCCCTCGGTCCGAACTACTCACCTGCGGAAATTGAAGCAGCGCTGAAGGCCGCTGGCGCACGCTACAAGGTCACCTCCGACGAGGCGCTGTTCGAGGAAACAGCCCGAGCACTCGCGGAAGGCGAAGTAGTGGGATGGTTTCAAGGACGAATGGAATTTGGGCCGCGGGCGTTGGGCTTCCGCTCCATTCTGGGTGATCCGCGTAGGCCCGACATGCAGCGAAAGTTGAATCTGAAGATCAAGTTTCGTGAGAGTTTTCGACCCTTCGCGCCATCGGTGCTGGCAGAAGAGGCGCATGCATGGTTCGATACGCCCGCGCCGGACTCGCCTTACATGCTGACCGTATCCGGGGTGTCAGAAAGGCACCGAACCATGACTTCACTGCATGCCGAAACGCACCATAAGTTGGAGCATCAGCATCTTATACGCTCAACCATACCGGCAGTTACCCATACAGATTTCTCCTCCCGTGTGCAAACCGTCCACGCAGAGCAGAACCCTCGCTATCACCGACTGCTGAAGGCCTTCCATCAGATCACCGATTGTCCAATGCTGATCAACACGAGTTTCAATGTGAGAAATGAGCCGATCGTCTGCACACCTCGCGACGCCTTTGCTTGCTTCATGGCAACCGACATGGACCGGCTGGTCATCGGAAATTTTGTATTAGACAAGACGGAGCAAGACAGCGCATTGGCCGTAAATTACGCTTCAAGTTTCGAGATGGACTGAGATGGGGAATTCTGTACGCTCAGGATCGGCAGCTATGATCCGCCGAGTCCTGACAGCCGTCTTTCAGGTGTTTATCGTCGTCTGCCTGGTCGATGGCTTTCTTGACATCGTTTATCCCGCTATTGGCTATTTTAAAAAGAATATGGAGGATTCGTTTAGGGCGCCAGAGATGGGAATAAAAATGCCGCGATCTGGCTTGCCAGTCAGGCAGGAGCCCGGAATACCAAATATTCTGAAAGAATACGCTTCTGCATACATCAATATTGCACCTGATGGTCGTCGGAGCAACGGCGGAGCGCCGCTGGTAGCGGCAGGCCACAAGGGAATTTTGCTCGGCTCATCAACTGCCTTTGGTCACGGTGTCAAAGACAGTCAGACAATTTCGTCCCAACTTGAGCGGGAGTTGGAAGGCGTGCGCGTTTATAACTACGCCGGGTTGGGGCAGCCTACTTCAAGTAGCATTTTGCGCTGGTATGACTTGCAAAAGAAATATGGCAATCCTGATTTTGTCATTGTTGCAGGAATTAATTACCAGATCTACTCGGATTGCAAGTTGTATCGGTCAGGTTTCGAGCATTCGAACATATTCTTCCACTTGGCCAAAGTGGCTGAAAATACTTCGGAGTACAAACATGTCAGCCAGTGTGAATCCAGCGACAGCGCTGATTTGGCGGTTCGGAATTCGATCGTTTCAGTAGAAAGCGCTCTCTCTTTCGGCCGGAAGATGGGGTCGCCCTTTTATCTGGTGTATTTGCCTACGCCATACGACCCAAATGCCAACATTGATCACCTCATTACTAGCGAGTCAGCTAGAAGCTTCATTGTAGGGATGCAGAAGGTGTATGCCCAGTATCGCAAGGAATTGAAGAAGCTCGACGTTCCAGAGTTGATTGATCTTTCGGATGCGTTGCCGCCTGAAGGGAAGTATTTTACAGACTTGGGCGGTCACCTTTCAGCCGAGGGTAACAAGATCGTGGCTAAAGCACTCGCTCAGCGTATTCGCCCGATCGTGTCCTCGCCGTCGCACGCCAATTTCAATGCCCCCGACGGTCCCGCGCCATTAAATAACTGAAGCTTGATGCGCAAGCAGCTAGTTTTCCCTCAGCATGCTTATTTTATCCCGACGTAGCTCATTACGACGGTTCTTGCGGGGTCGGTCAATATTTGCGGTAGTTTCGGCTGAACTAAACCAGGGGAGAAGGCAGCCGGCGATTCGGGGCTGGTTTTTTGAGGATCGCCGGTTGACGGCTTATGCCCGGATGCAGGACGCGGCTGATCTGGCGGGCCAAGGTATCTAACCTTATCGAGATCGACGAAGAGCTGTGCCGACTCGTGGGCCTAAGCTCGTGCCGAGCTAAACCCCTGCTCGACCCCTTCTACCTCAGTCTATTCAATATTTTCCAAGGAGCACGGCGTGAAATTTCTCACTGACATTATCGGATTTCTATTTAACAAGAAGTCGAGGTTGGTTTTGCTGCCCTTCCTAATCGTGATTCTGCTCTTCGCTATTCTTTTTGTCGTGCTGGCAAATTCAGCCTGGGCGCCGTTCGTGTACGCAGTTTTCTGATCATGAGCCGACTGAAATATCCCTTTAAGGCGTCGCTCACGAATGCGGGCCTCGTGCTTTTGGGGCTGCTGATGGCCAGCGCCGCCATTGAAGGGCTCGTCCGGGTGGCAACCTCCTCCCACCAGAACTATCTGATCGAAATGTGGCGCTATGCGACCTTGCTGAAGCGCAAGAGCGCCGATCCGGCAGTTGGTCATGAGCACATACCCGGCGCTTCGGCACGACTGCAGGGCGTGGATGTCTCAATCAATTCGCTGGGCATGCGTGGTCCCGAGCCGGACTTGGACACTGCAGGTAAGCGAAAGGTGGTGCTCATCGGAGACTCGACGGCGATGGGTTGGGGCCTGCCGGAAGCCGAAACTTTGCGGGCTCAACTTGCAGCGCAGTTGGGTGACGGCGCGGAAGTCATGACCACGGGCGTTGGCAATATGAACATGTCCCAGATCGTTGCCAATTGGCTGCGCTATGCAGACCGGATCCGTCCAGAAGCCGTCATCGTTTTGGCCACTGCGCGAGCGCCCGCTCTGCAGGATGCCGGCGAGGCGGGTTGGCTCGTTAGGCACAGCCAAGCCTATGCCTTACTCGTCTCGTTCGTCGAAATAGCGATGGCAAATACGCCGGGTCAGGCGGGTCTGGTTGAAGGGTACAGAAAAGTCTGGAGCGACGGGCCGGGCCGGGATGCCATGAACTCGGCGCTCGACGCTTTGAAATCCAACCAGCAAAAATACGGTTACCGCGTACTAGTCATGCTGGTTCCCGAGCCCCATGACTTTAGTGCTTATCAGTTCGGCTTTATGACAGCGGCGATGCGGCACGAAAGCGAAAAGCGTGGCTGGCTATTCATGGATCCTCTCGAAAACCTGCAAAAGGATCCGGCTGAGAGCTATTGGGTTGCACGCAACGATGTCCATCCGAACGCCAAGGCGTTTCGAGTGATGACGCAGATGCTGCGACCGCATTTGTCTCAATAGCGGAGGCGATAGTCGATGCTGTTTCAGCTGCCCTCGTTTCTCGTCTTCTTTCTTGTCTTCTGCGGTTTACTCACGATTCTGCCGGTCCGACTCAAGCTTCGCTTTGTCACTTTCGCGAGCCTGATCTTCTACGCATGGTGGTACCCGCCAAGTGTGCTTCTGCTGGTGGGGATGGTGATTGCTTGCTGGTTAATGCTCAAACTGGTATCGCGTAATCCACGTTGGCTTGCGACATGTGTAGTGGTGTCCCTGATGCCGCTGGTGCTTTTCAAGTACGCGGATTTCATCCTGGGAACCATAGAAGGCTTACTTGGGGTCGATACGCCTCGTCTAGCGTGGACGCTTCCGCTGGGCCTGTCCTTTGTTTCATTTACGATCGTGAGCTATCTCGTCGATACGGCGCGGCAACCCGCCAAACGGCCGCCGGAGTTCTGGCCCACCGCGGTGTACATTACATTCTTCCCACACCTTATAGCCGGCCCAATACTTAGGGCCCGTCATATAATTCCACAGTTGCCAAGGATGGCGCTTTGCCGCGCGGCAATCATGCCAAACTTGGCTCTATTCACCGTTGGCATTCTCAAGAAAGTCCTGGTCGCGGACCCAATAGGCGCCTATGTAGACAAAATGTATGCGACGCACGCCAGCCTGTCTTCGTGGGAGGCCGTGACGACCATGTTCGGATTTTCTATCCAGATTTATTGCGACTTCAGTGCTTATTCCGACATGGCTATTGCTCTGGCCGGTGTCCTTGGCATCTCATTTCCGGAGAATTTCCGCTCACCATATCTTGCAGCGTCGATGGGTGAGTTATGGCAGCGCTGGCATATGACGCTGAGCCTATGGTTGCGAGACTACGTCTTCAAGCCACTGCACACCCCGCTGCACAAACACTTTCGGCACCTTTCAATTATTCTCACCATGGGCATTTCTGGGCTCTGGCATGGTGCTGCGTGGACGTTTGTAATCTGGGGCCTAGCGCATGGGCTGCTTCGAGCTTTGGAAAGCATGACCGGTTACGGCGCCTTCGCTGCAAGCGCGGTCGGTTTCAGGCGTTGGGTGTGTGTTGCGCTCACTTTCCTCACTTGGTGTTTACTTGCAGTTATATTCCGATCACCTTCTTTAGAAGTGGCTCACGACATCATCTTTGGTAGCTTCTCACGCGGTGGTTGGAGCACGTGGCCCGATACTGCGACGGTGCCGGTTTTCATCGGACTGGGGGCACTCGCGTTTCATCCGTTTGATCGGGCAGATGTCGTCCGTTCCTGGGCTGCCAGAATCCCTCGAACGGTGCTGGCACCAGTGCTGATAGTTTTGTGCCTCGGGTGCATGGCAATTGCGTCCATCCAGCCGGCCAACTTCTATTACTTCGACTTCTAGACACAGGTTCGACCGCCCTCGCGGGAGAAGCATGTGCCGGCTGCCCAGCGGCAGTAAAGACTCGCTGTTGATCTGCGGTCTTAGGCGCTTAGCACGTGCCGATACACCTCAATGGTTTCTTCGACCATTCGATCCGCGGTAAACCGTGACTCGAATCGCTGCCTACCTGCGGCCCCCATGCGGCGGGCCAATGTCGGATCGGCGACCAGTTGTCGCAAGGCCGCTGCTAGTTCCTGCGGATCGCTTGCCGCGACGTTCAAGCCAGTTTCGCCATGAGTATTCACCCACGGCACGCCGGAGCCGGTGATTTGCGTGGCGACGATCGGCAGCCCCGCTAGCATGGCCTCCAGCAGGACCATGCCGAAGGCTTCCGCGCGGTTTGTCGAGGGTAAGCAAAACACACATGCCTCGGCCATGTGTGCAGCGACGTCGAGGTCGGACAGACGGCCTGTGAAGATCACGCGTTTTGCCAGCCCCAGTTCCTGAACCTTTCGCTGGTGTGCGGAAAGCAGTTCTCCGCCCCCTCCGACGAGCACCAGAGTTTCCGGATCCAGCAAACGGGCTGCTTCGATCAGGATATCGAAGCCCTTGTAGGTCGCCATCCGACCAATCGAAAAGATGATGGGACGCTCGCCGGTCCGGCGACGAAGCGCGGCACGCGCGGCGATGAGCGCGTCGGCCGGTTGACGAAGCCGCTGCGGATGGATGCCTAGCGGGACCACATGCACCTTGTCCCGGTAAGCATCGAGCCAGGGGGACGCATCGGCATACGGCGGAGAGGTTGCGATTATTGCGTCGGCCCGGCGGAGCATTGAAGCTTGCAGCGGCTCGTACAGCTTGAGGGCTCGGGTCTGACTGATGATGTCGCTGTGCCAGTGGAGCACGACCTTTGCGCTGGGCCGCGCCAGCTGCAACGCCACGTTCGCCATCGGGTTGGGCAGGTGCACATGCACGATCTCGTACTGTTTGCGCACCTTTGCCAGCTCGGTGATCAATGCGGGCGCCATCGATGTCGACAGAAGCTTCGCGTACGAACCGGCGCGAGTAACCGCTACGGGACCAAAGCGGTCGCGAACAGTGGGGCGCTCGGTGTTCGCGCAAAGAACGTCCGTGGGATGTCCACGTGAGACCAAGCCTTCGGCAAGCTCATAGGTGGCGGTCTCGATGCCGCCGAAGACTGGCGGGTAGAACTTAGTCAGCTGAAGTGTCTTCAAGGTCGCGTACGGCGAGAGGAGAGAGCCAGCTCGATGGCGTCACTGGCTCTTGAGCGCCAAGTCTCGAGTGAGATGAGATGTGAATGAGCCCACGCGAGGCTCTGACGGCTGAGCGCGGTGCAGACAGCTTCGTTGGATAGCACCCGGGTGACTTCACGCACAAAATGGTCGGCTCCGTCGGCTACGCATGCCACCGGCGCCGCTGCCGGGTCCTGGATGCCTTCCATGCCGCACGTGGTCGTGAGCAGCGGCAGCCCCGCCGCCATCGCCGTGACGTTCTTTATCTTGACGCCCGCACCGCTCAAAACTGGCGCTACGAACAACTTGGCGCTAGCAAGCATGCCGCTCAGGTCTGGCACGAAGCCGTGGCCGATTACCCGCCCCGCCCGCTGATAGCGCTCGCTACCTGCGCCGACCAAGTGCAACGTGTATGAGGCCGGCAGACGGTCCATGACCTGGGACAGGAACCACTCGATACCTTGCTTGTTGGGCGGCCAATTGAAGTTGGACACGCACAAGAGGTCGATCGGGCGAGACCGCCAGTCGTATGGCACAGCCGTCCTTGCGAACTGCAGTGGCTCTTCCAGCAACGGCGGCAGCCACGACTTGCGCTGGCTAACGTGGTCGTCGGCGTACTCGGTTGACGAGATGTGCAAAGTCGCCTCGGCGGCGCGCGCGATGCGCTCCTCAAAGCGGGCGATTCGCTGCCGCTCGAGGCGGCTCAGCACGTCGCTCCCTGTAACGAGCTTATGTTCGGCGTTGTGCTTGCGCACGATGTAGGGTATGCAGAGCGCCTCGAAGGTCTGGTGGTCGTACGCCGAGTAGTCGTGGTTGCACCAGATGAGATCGAAGTCGGCGAAGAATGATGGAGGTCGATGTAGCACGCGGTAGGACGCAAGCTTCAGCGATTTGCCAGCGAGGACTTCGAGCGCCAGCCGCGTATAGGAGAGCTGATGCCGTCGCACGGCCAGCGGTGCGCCGAACAGCGTCTCTACCTCAGCCATCTCCTGGAGTGCCTTCAGTTCAGAGCGGCTGACGGCGCCGCCGCCGTGCTTTTCGGTGGCAGGGTCGTAGGTGTTTATGAAGAGGATCTTCATGCTGGCCGTGAAGCGCGGAGCGAGAGCTGTGCCGGAGGACAAGGTTTCGGGGCGCGCTTCAGCCGGCCGTCTGGGGACCTCTTCGGATACCAACGCACCAAGATGGCCAGGATCAAGAAGCATGAGATCGACTCATGCCCGCTGGTCGACATGGCCGACAGCAGCGTGTAGACAAGCGCCGCCTTGGCGCGAGGGTCGGAGAGATGGCAGCGCTTGGCGAGGCGCCACAGCATGAATAGGAAAGGTACGCCGAAGATCAGCGTGAAGTCCATCAGCGTGGACTTCGTGGACACGTTGTTGAGTTCTTCGACGATGTCCGCCACCTCCGTCAGCAACAGCGGAACGCGCTCACCGAGCCAGTCCATTGACCAGCCGCCGAAGGCCTGTACGGCACCGTAGAAGCCGTAGAAGCCGTAGCCCAGCGGATTGCATGCAGCGCCAGCGAGGGTGCTCAGAAGCAGGGTAGCGCGGGTCGACGCCGAGGTGAAGTTCTCGATGTCGATGAGCACCACGTCTACCTGTTTCAGTACCAGCCACGAAAACAGAGGCAGCAGCAGGATGAAAAAGGGCAGCAGCTTGCGGGTCATGCCCACGGCAATAGCCGCCGCCAAGGCGCTGATGGCGGCACCCTTTGAGTCGAGGACTGCGAGCAGCAGAGTCAGCAAAGCGATGAACCAGCCCAGACGCCTAGCGCTGTAGCGCCGATTCGCCTCGTACAGCAGAAAGAAGGCGATCAGATAGCGTCCCACGAGAGTCGCGAAGTGTGAGTTCTCCTGCATGAAGGCACGCGGGCGCAGGATCTCGTAGTTCGCGTAGTCGCCGCCGAAGATCAGGCCGTTCAAGAACGAGGGAAGGCTACCCCTGAAGACGTCGCCGACCAGGTAGCCGATGGCGCAGATCACCAGCGCAGCGGCGAGCCCGTTGCTGAGGTGCTGTTTGTGCAGGCGTGGGACGCACAGCAGGGGGCTCAGCCAGATCGTGCTCAGGATCAGGAGGGTGAAAGTCTTTGCGAGGTAGGCCGGGTTGACGCCGAAAAAGAGGACCGACGGCACCGAAGCTACAAGGCCCCACGCGAGGAGGCGGCGTGTGTCGCGCACGCTGGGGTCGCGCAAACTGCGCAGGGGCGCCAGCATCAAAAGGCTAATCGCGATCAGCAGCACGCCCGGCGAGGCCGCGAGGTAGCCCAGGAACGACGGCTGATAGACCGCGCCGAACGCGGTCAGCGCCAAGCCGGTCGCGTAAAGACGCGAGAAGCCTCCCGTCGTGCGGCGATCTCGGCTTGCCGGATGCTGTGGCGGCTCCAGCGCCGCTGCTGGCGCGGCCGTCATCATGGTGCCGGCTTGCGTTCGGAGTCGGGTACAAGGAACGACTGGTTGAACGGCGACGCCAGCCGTTCCAGCAGACGCAGGACTTTCTCGTAGCGGCTCACGCCGATCAAGAGCATAAGCCGGCGCATCAAGCGCTCGGCGAACCTTGCCTGCTTTTCCTGCTTGGCCTTGATCGTTCTGACGGCACCCGCGCTGCCCGCTCGAGGCTTGGGCAGCAGCCGCAGGCGATCAAGTTGACCGTAGAAAGCGCTGTCGCTGCGGAACAGCGAGGTCGTATCGGCCTGTAGGGTTCCGATCGCGACCAACCGACGGACCACCTTCGGAATGTCGCGCGCATTGTCGAATCGCTCAAATGTGTAGGGAATCTTCTTCAGCGTCGCGTGCCCGTTGTCTTTGAGCCGCTGCCGGTAGTCGTCGCAAAGCCGGCGCAACTCCGGCCGATTCGCCAAAGTCAGGTCACAGGGGTACTTTGTGATCAGGTCGCGCTCCTCCTCCGTCGGCTCGAACACGAAGCCGCTGAAATGGCAGAAGATGAGAGGCTCGTCCCCCACGAAGAAGCGGGGGCCCGCCGAGCGCACCGGGCGCTCATGGAGGTTCCAGTAGGCGACGTTCAATCCCGGGTGGCGAAGCGGCCTGATGCCGTCAAAGAACATGGGCGCTAGGTCCATGAATTTCTGGTCGACGAAGAAGCCTTCCGTGGGGGCGTGGAACCCGCGGGTCAGACAGCGGTCTTCCCACCAGCGCAGCATCCGCACGGACTCGTCCGATCGACGCACCGCAGCGAAGCCAAGGTTGTAGCCGCCGTAGCGCAACAAGTCCTGTTCCCAGGGGCAATCGAGACCTGCGCGGGGCGAGATCGTGTGAGGAGTGAGGACGACGTTGGCATCGTCGAGACCCTTCCAGACCGGTGCCAGAGCGTCGTACAGGATCGTATCGGGGTCCATGTAGACGCAACGCTCGTGCGCCTTTAGCAGGTGCAGGAATGCGCTGGGCTTCACGTTAGTGTTCAGCTCCAAGACATCGAATATGAACGCCTTTCTTTCGAAGTCCGCGATTGCCAAGTCTTCTGCCCAGACGATCTCCCCCAGCCCGGGCTCCAGGGGCGGCAGCTCCGACTTCCTGTCGACGATGACGATGTAGCGCTTTGCGTGCGGCTCATGGGTACGCACGCTCTGCATCAGCGTGCAGGCCTGGCCAAGATAGTTTCGGGAGCAGATGGTGAAAACGGCCGCGTTCATGTGCAGGTCGGAAAGCGCTCTGGCTGTGATGAGGTCAGGGTCGCTCGGGAAGGGATGCAAGACCCGAGGCGGTCTTAATGATGCGAGCGGGTGCGCCGCCAACTACCGTCCTTGGAGGGACGTCGCGGGTGACCACCGCGTTGGCCCCTACGATGGCGCCTTCGCCAATGCGCACACCCGGCAGGATGGCCGCACCCTCGCCGATCCAGGCGTTGCGCTCGATGATAACTGGGCCCTTCGAATGCAAGTGCCGCAACACGGGCCTTGTGCGCAGGGTCGATTCGCCGGTGTCGCCGTGCGCGTGGTCGGAGATGTAGACGCGGCTTGCGAGCATGACGCCGTCGTGCAACTCGACACGATTGGTGACGCCGATGTGGCAGTCGTTCTCCATCGAGACGTTCGCGCCGATCCAGAGCAGGGGGTGGAAACGCTGGTCTGAGTACCGTTCGTAGAGCTCGATGCGGCAACGGATGCCCACGGTCAGGCGGCCATGCAACCGCACGCCGCGCAGGCCCAGGAACTGGCCTTGCGAGCCGATGAAGACCGGGTGTCGTTCGGCGCTCCCGCTGCGCAGGCTCCAGAAGACCCCTCGCATCCAGGCGAGCGCGACCGCAGTCCGGCGTCGCAAACCGTCGACGATGCGCTGGCTGCGCAACCGCGCCCGCCTCAGGCGGGCCCGAACCGCCAGTCGCCACGACAGCACCTTGCCTCGCATCTGGAGCAGCCGGAGGGCCAGGTTTGCAGCGGCGGGAGCGCCCGTCAGGATGGTTCGGTACAGCGCCTTTGTCGGGTCGAGGCCGTCGCCCTTCCCAAGGAACTCAGGCGGCAGCGACTCCAGTTTGAAGTCACCGAGGTGAGCGAAGCGCACCGTGTGAAGCAGGCGCGGCAGGTTGGACAGCGCGTTGCTCTGCTTGATGATCCAGCCGAGCCTCGAGGCCGGGCCGAAGCTGGCATCCACGAGCCGTGGGAGGTTGACGCCGAAGACCTGAGTGAGAGAGTAGCCGCCGCTGTTATTGCCTGTGGCCTTGATGACGGCACAGTTGCTGATGGCGAACTTGCTGCCATGCCTCAGCAGCAGGAACACCCAATGGAGCTGGGGAAGCATCGTTCCACGGAACTCCGCCGTCGGCCCGTGCGGGGCGATGCACTTGTAGCGAGCAAGATCGAAGACCACCGACGAGATGAAGGTGAGCCAGTAGTTCGTGCGGCGGGTGAACTCAAAGACATCGATCGGCTCCGACGGGATCGTCGTATCCGCATCAGAGAGGCTGGCCTCGAATGCATTCGGGAACCACGCACTGCGGAGGTAGAGGATGTCCGGCTGGACTTGCGACAGCGTGCCGACCACGCTCTGCAGGGTCCCGGGCACCGGGACATCGTCGTCGCCGAGCAGCCAGCAGTAGCGGGTCTCGACCATCGCGAGCGTCTCGGTAAAGTTGCCGTCCATCCCGATGTTGACAGGGCGTCGCAGGTACCGAAACCTGCAGCCCTCCGTCTGAAGAGCGGCCATGGCGGCCGCCGTGTCGTCTGTCGAGGCGTTGTCGCTGACGACGATGTCCACAAGATCGCAACAAGCGCTTACCTCGGCGCACAATGCCGGCACGAGCTGCCGTACGTAATCGCAGCGGTTGTACGTCGGAATGACGACGGTGAGGAGTTTGCTCATGTTGTTGTCGGGTGGCTCGCGTAGCGATTGCACGTCAGCTTGGCCCGGGACAGCGATGACTGCTTCGTGACGCCGGCGTAGGCGGTCGCGTTCATCGGACGGTCGGAAGATGCGAGCGATCGCAGATCGCTGAGATCAGCAGCGCATGCGGCAATCGACGACTGGAAAGAGACGCGCGGCATGGTCAGCCGGCGGCCGGCAATGTAATCTCCTCTGAGGGGCGCTTCAGTTCCACGATCCGGTCACAGTTCTTCAAGGTCGTGAGGCGGTGCGCAATGATGAGGATCGTGATACGTTTGTCCATCTGCTCAATGGCCCTCATGACTGCTTCCTCGGTCGCGGAGTCGAGTGCACTGGTCGCTTCATCGAACACGAAGACGTCTGCCTGCTTGTAAAGCGCACGTGCGATGCCGATGCGCTGACGCTGTCCGCCGGACAGCTGGACGCCTCGTTCGCCGACGATCGTATCGAAGCCCTGACTCCAACTCTCGATCGTCGGCCCTATCTGAGCAAGCGAGGCAGCGTTGCGGACAGCAGCCTCGTCGATGCGGTCGCGGGGAACGCCGAATGCGATGTTCTCCCAGACCGTGCCGTCGGTGAGGAAGATGTCCTGCGGCACATGCGCTATACGGGGGCGCCAGGCCGCCACGTTGGCTTCAGTGACCGGAATGTCGTCGACCAGCAACTCGCCGCGTGTGGGGTGCAGCAGACCCATGATGATGTCCAGCAGGGTGCTCTTGCCGCTGCCGGTTTCGCCGACGAAGCCGACGCGGGCCCCTTTGCTGATAACGAGGTCCTGGTCGTCGAGGATCCAGGGCGCTTGTTCGCTGTAGCGGAAACCCAGCCCTCGCATCCGGATTTCGCGTTCGAATCCAAGCGCCCGCTCCGTGGTCGCCGCCTTCTCTGCCGGAAGCCGCTGGTCAAGTAAATGGAGCATTTCGCGCAACGAGTCTTCCGCGCCGTGGATGGTAGACAGTGAGTGGTACAACTGCTGCAGCGCGGGCAGCAGACGCTGCAATCCCAGCGCCAATGCCGCCAGCATAGGAATCACCGCGGCTACGCCTGCGCCGCTCTGGGTGAAACCGTAGGCGATCAGCGCAATCAGCACCATGCCTGCGGATTCCATCATGTGGCGCGGACTCAAGCTGACGAAGCTGTTGTCGCGTTGTGCCGTCCGCAGGGCAACATCCGTCCTGCGGAACTTGGTGACAAAGCTCTCCTGTGTGCCGTCAAGCAGAATGTCCCGGATGCCGCCTAGACCTTCCTGCAGATGCTGGATGGCGTGAGTCGATTCGCGCGAGATGATTTCGCTATTGTCTTTAAGCCGCCGACGCAGGAGCTTTACCATGGCGGCATACAGAACGCCGAACACGGCGAAGCTGGCGAGGGCCGTCAGCGGCACGATATTGGCCAAGGTCGCGATGATGGCCAGCGACATCAGCGCTGCGCTCACCAAGGTCATTGCTGGCACGATGACGTAGAAGATGACTTCGCTGGTCTTGATGGCGATGCCGTTGATGACCTTGCTGCTGTTACGTGCGACATGCACGGCATAGGGTTGATGCAGCGTGCGGCGGTAGACCTCGGTGCTGAGATCCAAGCCCAGGCCGAAGGCATAACCTAACGACAGGCGCAACACCAGGACTCGCATGCCGCCGGCGAGCAAGCTGGCCGCGCAGAATGCGATGGTCAGCGGCAGGATGACCTGTTGAGCGGACGTCACGCCGAGGCCCAGTAGCATCGGCTTCAAGGCCGGTTGTTCGAACACGCGTTCAGGGCTGGCCAGCGCGCCAAGGAACGGCAGGACCGCGCCGATGCTTACGACTTCGGTGAGCGAGCCCACAAACATAAGCGCCAACAGGCCGACGAACTGCTGTCGCCGGCGCGGTTCGATCGCTCGCCAGAGACGGATCATCATCCCGGTGAGGGAATGAGGGGTCGAGGACTCGTTTAGCTTCATGCGGGATGGGGTTGGACCAGAATGGACCTTGGCGCGGTACCGGGGGGCGGGCAGTCGATAGTGGAATTGGCGCGGCTCAAGTGATTCCGCGACCCACGCGTCGGACCAGGCGCCGCACCGTGTCCAGGAGAAGGTCACCGCTGTCGGGGTGGTCGACGCCCTGTCGTAGGCTCTTCAATTGCGCAACGAAATCCCGTAGGTAAGTCGTCGCGATCGAGATTAGCTCAAGCCTACTCACGCGCCGTGGAGCAATGTGGTAGTGCTCACAAATGGCTTCGTTCGCCATGACCGATCGGTATCCGACGGTGGACAGCCACAGGCCCTGAGCGAAGCGGTCAAACACCAGCTGCTTCTGGGTTTCCCGCGGGAGCGGCAAGCTGTAGATGTGGGCGGAGAAGCGCACGGCGGTGTTCAGGCGACCCTTCGGCGAGAAGAACGCATCTTCCTTCATCGCGTTGATAGTGAAGGACTTGACCGCCTTGGCGCCCGCAAGCGATTCAGGAACGAAGACCGGCTCCTGGAAGATAGCCGCCGGCCCACGCATGGCGAGTTCCGCCTGCATGAACTCGAACGGGAAGTTCCCAACAACGGCATGCTCGCTGAATCGTTCGACGATGCGGATGTCGTGGAGATCGGCCTTGCGGAAAAAATAGCCGCTCGGGTGATGGCAGCTGTAAGCCATTCCCTTCAGGGCGTCAGCGCCCTGCTGGAAGCGACGCACGGGCGAACCGACAGGCTGGTGGTATTCGCAATAACCCGTCGACGGAGATTCCCGTCGCAGGAAATCGAGAAAGGCCGGCAAGATCGCAGGATCGACCGAGTCCTTGTCTAGCAGCAGCGCGCTGTAGATGCCGGAGCCTTGCAACAGCACGTTGACCTGGTTGAAGAGGGCGCCCCGATTGACTGTGTTTCGCAGGACCACCAGACGCGGGTCGCCGATGGACTCGAGCTGGGCCAAGGTGTCGTCGGTGGAGCAGTTGTCCGCGACGACGATCTCGATCTCGTCGCTGTCGCATTCCAGCACTCGGCGAACCAGCGGCACTACCGAACCGACCCGGTTGTAGGTCGGGATGCAGAAGGTCAGCAGTGACGCGCCACGGCGATGAAGGGTCGTCATCGCTCAGGGAGTCACGGTGTCGCCCGGCGTGCCCGGATCGGACTCGTCGTGGAACTCCGTCCGCTGGGGCGACCATCCGGAGGGGCGGGCATAGTCTCGGTACACCTGCATGACTTCCCGCGGACGGTAGGAGCGCTCCCCGATCTTGGCGCGCAGCGGCTTGCCTGCACTCGCCCCGACTCGGGCGATCAACGCCTTGACCGTGATGGGCTTTCCAGATCCCAGTCCCCGGACGACCAGACCCTCCGATGGGTCGGCCTGTCGCAGATCCTGGATCGCAGCCTCGACGCCCGCGCAGACGTCGTCGATGTGCACCAAGTCGATCTCCTGGTCACCCGGCGTGGTACCGATCTCCTCATCGCGTGCGCATGCATCCTGCAGGATCCTGAGCAGCTTGCGCCGCACGTCATCCTCGCCATAGGTGTCGAACATGATTAGCTGAAGGATCTTCAGACCGCGCAGCGCGTAATGCGTCAACAGATCCTGCCCCGCCTGTTTCGAGGCGGCATAGAGATTGAAGGGCCTATAGCGGCTCGAGTCCGCGAATTGCCAAGAAGTCCCGAAAACGACGAGCTGGCTCGCCGGCAGATGTTCCAGCAGGTGTTGCGCTACGAGGCAGGGGAGCACGCAGTTCGACGCGACCAGCGCATGGAGCGCCTTGGCATCGTCGCCCATGGCTTGCGACGCCCCGGGCACGAGCACCAAGTCGGGCGAGAAGTCCTTCAGATCCGCCAGGACGTCCTCCTGCCACCCTTGCGGGTCCGCGTCCCGATACGAAGGCGCCTTGCGCACGATTCCCTTTGTATCGAACCAGGTCGACAGGTGGCTGCCAAGAAACCCACTGGCGCCGATGACGTAGGTTTTCATCATTTACTTCAGTTGACTGACTACTTCGTCGAGAGACGGCCATGCCTGGTCTTTTGCGGTGACCACTGGCCGCTCGAGCCCGAAGTCGACGCCCAGCGTATCCCAGCGGATGCCGCGCTCGTCCCCTGGCGAATAGGGCTGTGGACTCATGCTGATGAAGGACGTGTGATCTTCTAGGACGATGACGCCGTGAGCGAACGCGCCTGGGATGAGCAGCGCCGATTTCCCGCCGCCGATCAATTCCTCGACATGCACAAGGCCCAGATTGCCGTCCGGGCGAAGATCGATGCTGACGTCGAGCATGCGGCCAGTGATGCAGTACACCAGCTTGTCCTGAGCCTTGCTTCCTAGCTGGTAGTGCATGCCTCTGATCACGCCCTTATCGCTGCGGCTCAGATAGATTTCCTCAACGTTGGGAAGAAGATCCTGGAAGATCTCCCGGCGGTAGATCTTGAGCAGGTCTCCCCGGAAATCGACGAACGGCGTGAACCAGATCTTCTTGATTCCACTGAGGTCTGTCACTGAGCTTTTCACGTGGTCATCCAGTTCTTATCGAATATCCCGGTGCGGCAGCGATAGGAGGCTTGCGCCTGGATCCGTCCGGCGGAGATCAGAAGTTGACGCCGAAGAATTCTTCGAGTTTGGCGGCTATGTAGTCCAGCTGTTCTTCGCCGAGCGCCGGGAATGTGCCCAGCCAGAAGGTCCGGTTCATCACCACGTCAGTGTTGGTCAGTTCACCGCTGACGCGGTAGTTGCGACCGGCCATGTAGGGCTGCTTCGTCAGATTGCCGGCGAAAAGCAGGCGCGTACCAATCTTGTTTTCCTCGAGGAAGTTGATCAGGTCCGCGCGCTTCACGCCGGCGGCGTCCTTCACGATCAGCGGGAAGCCGAACCACGACGGCTCGGAGTTCGGCGTCGCTTCCGGCAGGTGCAGGAATTCGGCGACGCTCTCCAGCTTGGCCTTCAGGTAGGCGAAGTTGGCGCGGCGCTTGGCGATGAACTCCTCGACACGGTCCATCTGCGCGAGAGCGCAAGCGGCCTGCATGTCTGAGATCTTTAGGTTGTAGCCTAGGTGGCTATAGGTGTATTTGTGGTCGTAGCCGTCGGGCAGGTCGCCGCCCAGCTGTTCCTTGGTCCAGCAGAAGCGCTTGTCGCAGGTGTTGTCCTTGCCGGGCGGACAGTAGCAGTCACGGCCCCAGTCGCGGAAGGATTCTGCGATCAGCTTCAGCTCGGCGTTGTTGGTGAACACTGCCCCGCCTTCGCCCATCGTGATGTGGTGCGCCGGATAGAAGCTCAGCGTGCTGATGTCGCCGAAGGTGCCGACCATCTGGCCGTTGTAGGTCGCACCCAGCGCGTCGCAGCAGTCCTCGACCAGCCACAGGTTGTGCTTCTTGCACAGGGCGGTGACCACATCGAGGTTGAACGGGTTGCCTAAGCTGTGAGCCAGCATGATGGCCTTGGTCTTGGGCGAGATCGCCGCTTCGATCTTCGAGGCGTCGATGTTGTGAGTGGCTAGGTCGACGTCGACAAATACCGGCACTGCGCCGAATTGCACGATCGGGTTGACGGTCGTCGGGAAGCCGGCGGCCACGCCGATGACTTCATCGCCCGGCTTGATGGCGCGGTCGCCTAGCTTCGGGCTGGTCAGCGTCGAGAACGCCACTAAGTTGGCCGACGAGCCCGAGTTCACCGTGATCAGGTACTTCACGCCCAGGAACTGCGCCAAGCGCTGTTCGAACATGGCGTTGAAGCGTCCCGTGGTCAGCCAGCCGTCGAGCGAGGCGTCGACCATCATCTTCAATTCGCCGGCCCCGATGACCTTGCCGGAGACAGGCACCGGGGACTGGCCCCGGACGAAGGGCTTGGGGGCGTACGCGATGTCCGCGTATTGCTGGACCAATTCGCTGATCTGATTGCGCAGCTTGTCCAGCTGCGGCTGAAAATTGATGGTGGTGCTCATGCGCTAGCTTGGTATTGAGATATTTGGTTCAGGCAGAGGGCGCGCATGTCCTGGCCGGCCAACCAGGCTTGGTGCCATTCGGTGATGCGGGTCAGCGCGGTCTCGAGCGACCAGCGCGGGGCCCATTGCAGGCGCTGTCGCGCCTTGGAGATGTCAAGCTTGAGGAAGCTGGCTTCGTGGGGATGATTGCCGGGTTGCAGCGTCCAGGAGGCGCCGTCACCCCACGTTTCGCACAGGTGCTCGACGATCCACTGAACGGGACGCGCGTCTTCATCGCGCGGACCGAAGTTCCAGCCTTCCGCCTCAGACTGGCCTTGTGTATACAGACGCTCTGCCAGCAACAAATAGCCGGACAGTGGCTCCAGCACGTGTTGCCACGGGCGGATGGCGTGGGGGTTGCGGATGAGCACGGCCTCGTGCTGCTGAAGTGCACGCAGGATGTCCGGGATCAATCGGTCCAGCGCCCAATCGCCGCCGCCGATGACATTGCCGGCACGTGCCGTTGCCATCGCGATGCCAGCCTCTTTCAGGAAGGACCTGCGGTAGGCCGAACTGACCAGTTCAGCGCAACCCTTGCTGTTGGAATAGGGGTCGTGGCCGCCCATCGGCTCGTCTTCCCGGTAGCCCCAAACCCACTCGCGATTCTCGTAGCACTTGTCGGTTGTGATATTGACTATGGCCTTTACCGAGCCGGCATGGCGCGCCGCCTCGAGCACATGCACCGTACCCATCACGTTCGTCGCGTAGGTCTCGACGGGCTGGTGATACGACAGGCGCACGAGCGGTTGCGCGGCCATGTGGATGACGATCTCCGGCTTGAATTCGTCCACGTGCGCCTTCACTGCGCCAAAGTCGCGGATGTCGGCGACGCGGTGCTCCATACCTTCAGCCACGCGGGCCACATCGAACAACGCGGGATCGGTCGGTGGCGTGAGCGCGAGGCCACGGAGCGTCGCTCCCATTGACTGCAACCATAGACTCAGCCAACTGCCCTTGAAACCGGTGTGGCCAGTCAGTAGGACTCGCTTGCCCAGCCAGAACGCGGGATCGATTTGTGCCATGCGCGTCACTTCCAAGTCTTCCAGGGCGCCTTGCCAGAAGCCCACAGTTCCTCGAGCAGATGCTTGTCGCGCAAGGTGTCCATCGGCTGCCAGAAGCCATGGTGCTCATAAGCCATCAGCTGGCCATCTTCGGCCAAGCGCTGCAGGGGCTGTTGCTCCCATACTGTCGCGTCGCCTTCCAGGTAATCAAGGACACGCGGCGAGAGCACGAAGAAGCCGCCGTTGATCATGGCACCATCGCCCTTGGGCTTTTCCATGAACTGCTTGATTTGCTGCCCTTGGATGTCGAGGGCGCCGAAGCGACCAGGCGGAAAGGTGGCAGTCAGTGTCGCAGCCTTGCCATGGCTTTTGTGAAATTCGATGGTTGCGCCGATGTCGACGTCACTCACCCCGTCGCCATAGGTGAAGCAAAACGCCTCTTCATTGCGTACGTAGTCGGCGACTCGGCGCAGGCGTCCCCCGGTCATCGATTCGTCGCCTGTGTCCACCAGCGTGACGTTCCATTGCTCGGCCCGCTTGTGATGGACTTCCATCCGGTTGTTGCGCATATCGAAGGTGACGTCAGACATGTGCAGGAAGTAATTCGCGAAATACTCCTTGATGACGTAACCCTTATAGCCGCAGCAGATCACGAAGTCTCGGACTCCGTGATGTGAATACATCTTCATGATGTGCCACAGAATCGGCTTGCCGCCGATCTCGACCATGGGTTTAGGGCGTGTGGAGGTTTCCTCGCTAAGCCGGGTTCCCAAGCCGCCGGCCAAAATCACTGCTTTCATGGGAAGGTCCTATCGGAGCGGTAGGTCGACAACGTCGACGATCAGGTTGCGGCCGAACACACGAAGGCGTCGGAATGGAATCGCCTATCGGGCAGGCCGGCGGCGTGAAGTTGCGCTTGAGCGCCGTGGATCATGGCGTCAGAGCCGCAGGCATAGACGAGGGTGTCTGCAAGGTAGACGTGCTCGCGCAGCATCACGTCCTGTACATGCCCACGCTCACCTGCCCAGTCGCCCCCAGCACGAGACAGCACAGGGACGAATCGCAATCCCGGCCGTTCGGCAAGATGCCAATACAGGTCTTGGGGGTGGCGTCCACCCCAATAAACGGAGACGCTGCGCGGCTGCATGTCTGCTGGCAGGCTAGGTAAGCTTTCTAGGATAGCCTTGACTGGCGCGATGCCGGTCCCGGTTGCCATCAGCACCAGATCCTTGCCCGCCTGCCCGCGCAGGAAGAAGGTCCCGAGCGGTCCACGCAAGCGCAACAGGTCGTTGATCTTGGCCTGCTGAAACCAGTAGCGGCTCATCGCACCATCCGTGACCTCTCGGATGTGCAATTCGATCTGCTTGTCGGCGCGGGGCGCGTTTGCGATCGAGTAACTGCGTCGCAGGCCCTCGGCACCGATGATGTCGACATACTGGCCAGGCAAGAACTCCAGCGCGGAAGTCGGCGGTAGGCGGAGCGTCACTCGCATAACGTCGTGAGCCAGGGGGTCGATGGACTGAATGCGGCACGGTAGCGTCTTTGCTTCCGGCAGCACGACGTCGCCTAGATCGTCAATCTCCAGTTCTACCGAACCCTGGGCCTGGCGAACACAAGTGAGGATGAAGCCATGGGCCTTGTCCTCGGCGCTTAGACCGAATTCATCGTGAATCGCGCGGGTTTCGCCGGCGCGCACGCGGCCTTTGCATGAACTACAGCGGCCAGTTCGGCAGCTGTAATCGAAGACAATCCCCTGCCGCAAAGCTGCGTCAAGCAGAGATTCGTCAGAGCGAGCCTCAAAGCTGCGTCCGCTGGCAGTGGTAATCGTGTGCATCTTCAATGGCATTCACGCGGTTCTAGGCGTGCGCGCGAAGTCGTCGGAAGGAAAAAGCAAGGGCATTCATGACCGGGTCTCGACGTCAACCTCGTGCTTCAGCCTGTTTATTTCGGCTCGCAGGTGCTCGAATTCGAGTTCCTTTCTAGAGAGGAACTCGCGTGTCAACTGAAGCTTGGCGCGCGCGCCGGTGGGCGTCAGCAGGTACCGATAAGCCCACTTGTTGTCTGCTCGCCTGAAGTTGTTGGCCTTGATCCAGCCCTTATCGACCAGAGCCCGTAAGCAGTAGTTGATCTTGCCGACACTCATGCCCAGGCGTTCGGCCAGGTCGCGTTGGCTATCCGCCTGCTGTGCGTCGATCTGACGCAACAGCTCAAGATCCGTCTCCTCGGGGGGTTTGTCTGCGTTCATGTGATGAACGCAGAACTATACCAGCGCGCCTTGGAGGCCGGGAGTGCCGCGAGCGCTCAAGCCTTAGGCGGACGGTTTGGACTTGATCCTGAAATGGCGAAAGACGACCGCCACCGTCATCAGCAGCCCTGCGGCAACGGCTGCACCTACAGCGATAAAAGCTCGTTTGGGTTTGCTCTTGTATTCGGGCGGTGTTGCGGCGTCGACAACCTGGATGAGTCCTCCCTCTTTGCTCTCATCGAGTCGCGCAGCCTCGAATTGCCGAGAGAACAGTTCGAACAGCGACTCCTGATACTTGTATTCACGGTAGCGGCTGATGTAGCCAGCATCGCTCGCGTCCGGGCGATCGGCGCTCTCCAGCTTCGTCAGCTGGGTGCGAAGCGCGGCCAGCAGAGTCTGTTGCTGCTGCACTTCGGCCGAAGACTCGGCCATCGAGCGGCGCATCGTCTGCAGCCTGACCTCAGCCGTGGTCGCCTCGGCTTTCATGCGAGCGTAGGCTTCTGCCGCCGCCTTTGGCTCAGTCTTGAGTGCGCCTGGGTTGAAGCCACTTTGCTGAAGGTCCTGCTGGGCATGTGCCAGCTGGTCGCGCGTCTTTTTGAGTTCAGCCTCAAAAAAGGCTCGACGCTGTTGAGCTTCGGTCAATGCCAACTCGCCTGTTAGCCGGCGGAGTTCACTGACATGCGCATTGGCGAGGTCGGCTGCCAGTTGTGGGCTGCTACCGTCCGCCTCGACCGTGATCAGGCCATCCTTCTTGCCTAGGGTGATGCGCACATTCTGCGTCAGCCTGTTGCGCGCCTCGAACCGATATTTGGACTCGTACTCCGACATCAGTTTGAAGCGGTCAACCAGCCGGTCCTGCACGTTCACGCTCTGCATCAGCGACACGTATTGATCGGCGGTCGTCTTGACACCTCCGAGGCTACCGCCGGCCAGACCGGACAGCGCTCCCAACGACGCAAGCGCAGAGACTGCCGCGCTCTGTGGTTGTTGCGGCGGCAAGAACATCGTCCTTGCCGTAAAGGTCGGAGGAATGAGATAGCTGACGCCCAATGCTACCGCGCCGACGGCCAAACTGGCGCCAACGAGCTGCTTCCATTTCGCCGTGACAATGGGGACCAGTTCGCCAAGGCTGATGTCGGACTCTTCAATGTCCGCCGCATGCGGCACGTTTCGATCCAGGGTTTGCTGCATTACCGGGACTCAGTTCTTAATCGTCTTCAAAGCAGCCGCGCCGATGCCGAACTGATAGAGGATTTGCGTCCAGTCCTTGGCTTCCTGCATGAAGGTGGTCTTGTTCAGTTCTTCCGGCACAAACACCGTGTCTCCAGGCAATGCGGCCAGAGTGGACAACGAATTTCCGCTCAACCAACCGCTGCTGGACTGCCGGGCGCTGACGACACTGCCATTGGCTCTGAGCACGAACATGCTGGCGGTATCGGCGCCGCGGGTCGGGCCGCCCGCCAGCTTGACGATGTCTTCGAGCGAATTGCCCGGTTTGAGCAGGTAGCTGCCACCGTTGAAGACACTTCCGAACACGCCGACAGTATTGGGACGAGCCGGGATATAGAGCCGGTCCCCGTCTTCGACCATGAGCGTTGGGACCTCACGGGAAGAGTTGGTCAAGTCCAATACCACGCGTCCTGTCGGTCGGACGGCCCTCAGGCGCTCGATCAGTCGGGTTGTCCCAGCCTGTTTCTGCACCACGGCGGCGGCGTCCTCCGCGTTGCTGACCCTCTGTGTCGACGCGTTGCGGGTGAAGTCAGTTTCCAGATCTCTCAACGCGCGGTCGTATTGCGCCTCCTGCACCTTGCGCACGCTCTCGCGCGACAGGTCCGTTCCGAACAGATAAGCCTGCGCCGTCAGCCCACCAGCCGCCTGCACCGCATCCACCAGAGTGCTGGTCGGCGGCAGCACGTAGTCGCCCGGCCGGCCGACTTCGCCCTCGACGCGGATACGCTTGTATTGCTTGGCCTGGGGCAGTGCGGCTGCCACGCTGTTGAAGGCGCGGACGATGTCGCCATTATTCATGCGCTGGCTGCCGTCCTGAGGCAGGGCTAGCTCCACCACGCGCCGGTCGTTGCGCTCGCTCAGACGCTCGACGGCCACGCGGCGGATGTCGGCGACCGTCGACAGGCCTCCGACGTAGCCAATTGCGTCGTTCACCGTCTCGTTGCCCTTAAGTTCCACGATCGCTGGGCGGTTGACGCTGCCAATCAACGCGACTTGGGGTCCTATGGGGCCGACGTAGAGCACGTCGTCGGCCTGCAGCGACATATCGCCCCTCTTTTCACCGCGAACCAGCAGGTCATAAAGGTCGAAGCGACCTACCGTCTGACCGTTGCGGCGCAATTCGATGTTGCGGAAGCTGCCAGCCTTGGCGGGGCCGCCTGCTTGCACCAAGCCAGTCATGACGGTCGCCAAACTGCTAACGCTGTAGGCACCCGGGCGCTCGACAAAACCCGTCACGTAGAAACGGATGCTCCGCAGGCGACCAAGCGTGGCGCTCAATTGAAAGTTCTTGAAGACCTGCCCAACGCGGCGCGTCAGCAGCTCGTTCAGGTCTGCATGGCGCACGCCGGCGACCACGACCGGTCCAACACGCGGGATCACGATGCGACCGGCGCGGTCGACTGTCAGCCTCAGGTCCGCGTCGACGGAACCCCAGATCGTCAGCTGAATCTCGTCGCCCAACCCGACGATGTAGTCGGGCGGCACCTGGCGATTCGCTTCGATCGCCGCAATGCCTCGAGTCGGAAGCATCAGGTCGCTGCCGAGACGCTGGATAGGCACGCCAGCCATTTCGCTGGCATAGGCCTCGAACTCACTCGGCGCCGCCGCCTTGGCGGAAATCACCGGACGTTGGACGCCGTCGTCAATGACCGAGTCGCGGACTGACTCATCGCTTGACGCCGACGAGCGCGGCTGCGCTGGCCCCAGCCGCACCGGGCCGGTCGCCGCGGAATCCAGCCTGTTGGCGTCTGTCGTCGTGTCAGATGCCGCGAAGGCCGGCGCGGTGCTGGCGAGCAATGCCGCCGCGAAAAGGACAGGAAAGGGATGCCAGCGCAAGTGAGATACCAGTCGGTTGATCGGCATGGCGGCGCGCCGCGAGATGCGGGCGACGTGCGGAAGGACGCGAATTCTAGAGGCGCGGCGTTGTCATTCGCCCACGCGGCGCTCGGTAAACTGCCCAGTTCAATGCTCTATCTCCTGGTGTCCTTCTTCGTGGCTGCAGCGGTAACGCTGCTCGTTATTCACTCCTCGCGCAGCCACGGGCATCTCTCCGCCGATACCGATCTCTCAGGTCCCCAGAAATTTCACGCCGCTCCTGTTCCTCGGGTAGGTGGAGTGGGCATGTTTACGGGGCTGCTCTGTTGTGTGGGCGTTGCAGCGTTAGCCCGGCATGCTGATTGGAAGCTGGGGGCGCTGCTCATCGTTTGCGGCTTACCCGCGTTTCTCGCCGGGCTGGTTGAAGACCTCACCAAGCGCGTCTCCCCCGCCAAGCGACTGCTTGCGACCGGTGTCTCGGCAGGTTTGGGCATCTGGCTGCTAAACGCCACCATCACGAAGACCGACATTCCTGGTCTTGATTTGCTGGTGTCGACAGCGGTTGGCGCCTGGTTCGCAACGATCCTCACCGTCGCTGGTGTCGCCAACTCCGTGAACATCATCGATGGCTTCAATGGCCTGTCGTCGATGTGTGTCAGCCTCATGCTGCTCGTCTTCGCGTATGTGGCTTACCAGGTCGGCGACATCCCGCTGACGCTATGGGCGCTGGCCGGTGTCGGTGCGGCCCTCGGCTTTTTCGTCTGGAACTTCCCCGCCGGGCTGATCTTCCTGGGTGACGGCGGCGCTTATTTCCTGGGCTTCTATCTGGCTGAGATCGGCATCCTGCTGATCTCCCGGAACCCGGAGGTCTCGCCGCTGTTCCCGCTGATGGTCTGCATCTACCCGGTCTTCGAGACGGTGTTCTCGATGTACCGCCGCAAGGTCGTCCGCTCGGTGCCAACGGGTCTGCCCGACGGCATCCACCTTCACAGCCTCATCTACCGCCGCCTGATGCGCTGGGCCATCGGCGCCCGGGATGCTCGCGCCATGACGCGCCGCAACTCCATGACGGCGCCCTACCTGTGGATGCTGTGCATCACGTCCTTGGTGCCTGCGTTGGCGTTCTGGGATTCGACACCCTTGATCGCCGCCTGCATGGTGTTGTTTGCGCTCACCTACATGGCTTTCTACCGCCGCATCGTGCGCTTCAAGACGCCCAGGTGGCTGGTCGTCAATCGCTGAAGACACCTGCAACGCCGGGCGGGCGATAATCCTCGGCTTATGAGCGAACCCGCTTCCCCGCAAGTCCCGCCCGCTGATGCGAGCACCGAGCCAGCACCCCCGGCCCGTTTCGACACACTTCCCCTCGACCCCAAGCTGATCCGCGCGGTGGCCGACTCGGGCTACCTCACAATGACGCCGATCCAGGCCAAGGCGATCCCGATCGTCTTGCAAGGCCGTGACGTCATGGGCGCTGCGCAGACGGGCACCGGCAAGACGGCCGCGTTCTCGATCCCGTTGCTGCAGCGCATGCTCAAGCACGAGAACCCGAGCGTGTCTCCTGCCCGTCACCCGGTGCGGGCCCTCGTGCTGGCACCGACGCGTGAGCTGGCGGACCAGGTGGCCGAGAACGTCAAGAAGTACGCCAAGCACACGCAGCTGCGCTCTGTCGTCGTCTTCGGCGGCGTGGACATGAAGCCGCAGACGGCCGCCTTGAAGGCGGGTGTCGAGGTGCTGATCGCGACGCCTGGCCGGCTGCTGGACCACATCGAGGCCAAGAACTGCGTGTTGAACCAGGTCGAGTACGTCGTGCTCGACGAGGCCGACCGCATGCTGGACATCGGCTTCCTGCCTGACCTGCAGCGCATCCTGAGCTTCCTGCCCAAGCAGCGGCAGACGCTGCTGTTCTCGGCGACGTTCTCGCCGGAGATCAAGCGGCTGGCGCAGAGCTATCTGCAGGATCCGATCCTCGTCGAGACGGCGCGCCCCAACCAGACGGCCTCCACGGTGGAGCAACGCTTCATCGCCGCGACGGACGATGACAAGCGCGCCATCATCAAGCAGATCCTGAAGGAGCGTTCGATCCGCCAAGCCATCGTCTTCGGCAATTCCAAGTTGGGCGTCGCCCGGCTGGCTCGCGCCTTCGAGCGGGACGGTCTGCGCACAGCCGCGCTGCACGGCGACAAGTCGCAAGACGAGCGCCTGAAGTCGCTGGACGCCTTCAAGCGAGGCGAGATGGACGTGCTCGTCGCGACCGACGTGGCCGCGCGGGGGCTGGACATTGCCGACCTGCCGGCCGTCTTCAACTTCGACGTACCCTTCAACGCCGAGGACTACGTTCACCGCATCGGCCGTACGGGCCGTGCGGGTGCCTCGGGTCTGGCCGTCACGCTGGTGACCAAGTCGGACGCGCGGCTCATCGCCGACATCGAGAAGCTGATCAAGCGCAAGATTGAACTCGACACCTTCGAGGTCGCGCCGGAGCGCCCGCGCTATGACCGGCGCCCTCGCGACGAGGGAGTGGAGCGTGAGGACCGTCCTGTCCGCGTCGCGCCGCCTGCGTTGCGTGCGCCGGTCAAGTCGGCGGACCCGTTCTTCGACAAGCCTTACGAAGCCAGCACGCGCGACGAGCCGCCGGCCTGGGAGAAGGCCAAGGCTGCAGCGCCGGTCAAGGGCCTTTCCAGCTACATCAAGCCCAAGAAGCAGGTCGCGGCGCTGTTCGGCGCCAAGAAGCCGGCGCCCGCCGAAAGCTAGGCCAGCAGCGCAAAGACCGCCGGGATGCGGTCGGGCAGGGTGGTGCGGTTTGCGCGCCAGTCGGCCACCGTGGCGGTCTGCGTCCAGCCGCCGGGCAGCGTCAGGCCCACGCTGATCGACAGGCGCGTGGCGGGCTTCAGCGTCGCCAGCAGCGCCTGGCGAAGCGCCTCGTTGCGGTAGGGCGTCTCGATCAGCAGCTGTGTCTGCTGAGTCTTGACGGACAGCGCCTCCAGCTCGCGGATGCGCGCACTGCGCGCGCCGCCGTCCACCGGCAGATAGCCGACGAAGGCGAAGCTCTGGCCGTTGAGGCCGCTGGCCGACAGTGCCAGCATCAGCGAGCTCGGGCCCGATAGCGGCAGCACCTCGATGCCAGCCTCATGCGCCAACGCCACAAGCCGCGCCCCGGGGTCGGCCACCGCCGGCAGGCCGGCTTCGGAGATCAGGCCCAGATCATGGCCGTCCAGAGCAGGCTGAAGCAGCGCGCGCCAGGCGGCCGAGTCGTCGCCTGCTGGCTTGCCGCCTTTTGGTGGGCGTGGCAGTTCGGCGATCTGAACGGTCTGCAGCGCTTGGGCCAGCGGCGCGATGGCGTCGACGCGCTTGAGCAGCGCCCGCGTCGTTTTCGCGTTCTCGGCCGCCCAGTGCGTCAGGCGGGCGGCCTGTTCGATGACGCGCTGTGGAAGCGTCTCGCGCAAGTCCAGCGTGTCGTCCACGCCGAAGTCCAGCGTGTTGGGCATCAGCACGAGGCGGCCGCGTCGCGCGCTCATGCCAGCGGCTCCAGGCCGGCGCGGCGCAGCAGCGCGCAGGTGCGGATCAGCGGCAGGCCGATCAGCGCGGTCGGGTCATCGGACTCCACGGCGTCCAGCAGCGCGATACCCAGGCTCTCCACCTTGGCGCTGCCCGCGCAGTCATAGGGCTGGTCGACGCAAAGGTAAGCCTCGATGGCCGCGTCCGTCAGCGTGCGCACGCGCACGCGCACGGCGGCGCGTTCGATGGCGGCCAGCCCAGGCGCCACGACGGCTACCGCAGTCTGGAAGATGACCTCGCGCCCGCTCATGCGGCGCAGCTGCGCCAGTGCGGCGTCGTGCGTTCCCGGCTTGCCGATGGCCTCGCCGCCGAGGTCCGCCACCTGGTCCGAGCCGATGACGACGGCATCGGGAAAACGCGCTGCCACGGCGCGCGCCTTGACCAGCGCGAGTCGCTCGGCCAGCGCGGCCGGTGTCTCGCCGGGCAGGGCGGTCTCATCGACGTCCGGCGCCACCGCCTCAAAGGGCAGGCGCAGCCGGGCCAATAACTCCTGGCGATAGCGGGATGTCGAGGCAAGGATCAGCGAAGGCATCCAGACATTGTCCCCCGCCTAAAATTGGGGGGATGGCGCGTCACGAAGCAAAGGCTCAGCTGAACCCCGCGGGGCGAGGAGGAGCTGCTGCATGCTGCGCATGTCCAACGGGTGAGAGTCCCGTCCCGGTAGGCGTCGGTGCGCCGGGTAGCAGACCCCA
>NZ_JAJTWU010000015.1 GCF_021353265.1 Pelomonas cellulosilytica | reverse complement strand
GCCAGTCAGCGCCTTGAGAAGGTGCCGGGCATTGGGCCACTGACCGCGAGTGCCCTGGTCGCCAGCATCGGCGATGCGAAGAACTTCGACAACGGCCGCCAGTTCGCGGCCTGGCTGGGCGTGGTTCCGCGACAGCACTCCAGCGGTGGCAAGCCGACGCTGCTGGGCATGAGCAAGCGCGGCGATGCGTACCTACGCACGATGCTGATACACGGCGCGCGCTCCGTCATCTACCGGGCCACGCAGCGCGCAGACGCTGACAGTTGGCTGGTCAAGCTCACGACGCGTCGGAGCAAGAACATCGCTGCCGTCGCGATGGCGAACAAGACTGCGCGGACCGTCTGGGCGCTGCTGGCGCACGGGCGAGAGTTCACGGCCGGTTGCGCCGCTGCGTAGCCCGACATCGATGACCTCTACAGCAACAGGAGGATCCCACCGCCGATTGCTCAGGCAACCAGCAAGTTGATGGCACGATAGGTCAGACCGTGGTCAGCACAGCCCGTCCTGGACGAGGCACTTCGATTGCGTGTGAGCAATTGGGCGCCGACCAGCAAACCCATCAGGGACAGCGAGCTCGTCTCGCATTGAAAGTCCGAATGTACGGGTGCAATCTTTTCTTCGTGCAGCAGTGAGCTGGAAGCTTGGCAAACCGGGGGCGTCCATGTACGTCCAGTCCGCCAACCTTGAGTTCTGCGCACGGCGAAGGATGAATCGCACCGGTGGTGCGATTCAGGACTCGACAGCGCCTGCTTCGTCCACCAACTCGCGTGCCGGCCGACGCGGCCGAGAGGCGGCGCCGATCACAACGGCCAGACCGGCGAGCAGCATCGCCAGGGTCGCCCCTTCCGGCACCGCACTGATCGTGACGCCCGAGAGCGTGACCGTCTCGACAGGAAGGCCTGTGCCATTAGCCAGACCTAGCGCCCACAGTCGAGTGATCGACACTTGCGCGCCTCCGACCGGCGTAGACGATGTCGCGACGAAGTGCATCGTCGCCAGCGAAAAGCTGTTTGGTTGCAGCGCATCCAACTGGGCCGACGGCAGCAAGCTGACTTCGGTCAGTTGGAGAGTGCCTGCTTGCAGGCGGCTGTCGTCCAGAGCCTCGACCTGGGATATTTGGCCGAGGAACCCACCGAGCGCGAAGGATTGCAACGTCAGGACGGCGGGGTCGAAACTGAGCTCCAGATCGAAGCCCCCGATTGATCCTGCGCCGGCAGTGCCGACGCCCGAGACGACCAGGTCTACTGCAAACGGCGCCCCTGGCACCACGTTGAGCGGGGTCGGCTGCAGGCTCAGCGACGCGGCGCCCGCTACGGCGTGTGCCAACAGCAATACCGCGCCAGCGAGGTGCGGACGGAGGACGTGACGGAGTAACCGATGCATGGTGCAAGCCCTTTCGGTGTTCAGCGAGAAGCGCAGTTCTGGGCTGTACAGCGCAGAGCGCACAGTCGCGCGTCGTTGATGTCGACGGTGCCGTTGCCATCTGCGTCGCGCGGATCGGTAGCCCCGTCGGCTGGGGCGTTCCGGGCCGCCAAGATGGCGTTGAGGTCCAACCTGTCAATGCTGCCGTTGCCGTCCACGTCGCAGGTCCTGCGCTGCGGGGTCTGAAAATGCGTCTTCCAGACGGCTGCCAGGTAGGCCGCGGTACTCTGGTAGGCCTCTTGAAGGATCTCCCCTGTGAGGTCGTCGATGGAGCTGTCGTTATAGAAGTTGTAGCCCGTGTACGGACCGATGCCGTTGAACGCCTCGATTGTCACGATGCCCGCCGCCCCGTCGACGTGGAGGGCATCGGCCAGACGCGGCGCATGGAGGTTGGACCTCAGCGCGGCCTGGCGGAACACGATGGAGGGATGGTCGAGGTCGACATTCTTGGCTTCCCAGTCGAGGAACCGGGGGTTGCGGGCGCGGGCCGCAACGGTGAACTTGTGCTGGATCTGAGGCACGTAGTACTCCCATTGCGGGTGGCCGTTGGTCGGGATGTCGAACCCCGACCAACCACTGGTATGCATCGGTTGGGTGGCGTCGGTCAGGTAATGCAGGGCGAGCCCGAGGTGGTAGGCAGCCAACTTCTGCGTCCGCGGATTCGTCTCGCCCAATGCGTAGCCCACCATGTTCTTCAACTGCTCTGACGCGCACTCATAGGAGTTTGTGCAGGCAAAGCTGTTCTTGATCACCGGGAAGTAAGTCAGCCAGGGCGTGGGGCGACCGTAGCGGTCTTTCAGCGCGGGGTTATAGAAATGTGTGCCCTGATGGCCGTCGGCGTCGGCGTAATCCGGCGTGTCTGCATCCCACAGCCCCTGCTCCCACGCTTGCCGGATGCTCGGCGAAGTACGCAGTTCCTTCACGAAGGCCCCCAGCGGCGTGATGCCGGCCGGATCCTCCTTCTGCAGCAGGTCGAGTGCCTGGATGACGATCCACAGATGGGTGTTGCCGCTCTGCTTGACGTTGTGCACGATGGTGCTGACGGCAGTACGTTCCACCGACCCGCCGAGGCCGGTCGCACTGGCCGCCACGTAGCACCGCAACGCAAAGTAGTCATAGCCCGCTGGGCAGACCGGCTTCGAATAGCAGCGTGGAATGCCGGCGATCTCGATCCGTTGTTCGTTCGCCAGGCAAGTCATACTTGACGCCGTCAGCGTAGACACCGGGCGGAAGCATGTTTCGCCAGTGTTGGTGTAGTTCTGCGGGCAGGTCTTGTTGCAGCGGCCGAGCAGGCCCAAGAAATAACCACTGGGACAGCTGGCGCTGCTCGCCAGTGGCAGTGTGCTGGCGTCGCGGTGGCAGAACTCCCCAGTGTTCGTGAAGCCGCTGTTGCAGGTCATATTGCAGCGGCCGGTCGCCCCCTTGAAGTAGCCGCTGGAACAGGTCACGCTGCTGTCGGTCAGTGCGATCGTGTCCGCACCCCGATTGCAGAACTCCCCGGTATTCGTGAAGCCGCTCGCGCAGGTCTGATAGCAGCGGTCGGCCACGCCCTTGAAGTAGCCGCTGGGACAGCTCGCATTGGCAAGCGAGATCGTGTCGGCGTTGCGCAGGCAGGTCAATCCGGTATTGACGTAACCCGCCCTGCAGGAGAGGTAGCAGTAACCGGCAGACAAGCTGCCGCCGTTCGGGCAGGAATACGTGCCACCGGAGCAGATCAGCCCTATGTCCGTTCCGCTGCAGCTCGCCTTGTAGCTGCGACCGTAACTGTCAGCGGCACGAAAGCAGGAAACGCCCGTGTTGACATAACCCGCGGGGCAAGTCGCAAGACGGGACGGCGCGCTGTAGATATAGGGTGCGCGATAGCACGACACGCCGGTGTATGTGTAGCCCGACGGACAGAGCGGGTCCTTGGACGGGGCGTCATAAATGTAGGGCGCGCGGTAGCAACTCGACCCGGTGTTCACGTACCCGGTCGGGCAGGTTGCCAGCAGAGACGGTGCGCTGATAGTGTCGGCCCCGCGCCCGCAAGTCGCGCCGTTGTTGGTATAGCCGACCGGGCAATCAGCAACGCGGCTCGAGTTCGTGTCGACGCTGACGGCCCACTTCGGACGCGTGTCAAGAATCGATATCGGGTTCTCGCCGCCAGTCTCCGGAGCGGCCTGATGGGCGCGGCTGGTCGTCCCCGCATCCCACGCAAGCACGTCCAGCGGCGCGATGCTGATCAGCAGGCCGACCGCAAGAAACAAGTAGACAACCGCGGGAAAAACGCGGCGGCGCAGGGGGCGGGAACTTGAACGCATGAAGTCCTCCCAGTCCTGAAATGCCGGGTGGCCAGCTTGCCGCGCCTGCGGACCGCCGCGTGAAGCCTGGAAGACTGTCCATGCCGGATCGGTCGGCATCATGCGCTTTTGAAAGCGCAACCGTCATCGCGATGCGAAGCAGTGCTTCGTCAAGTTTGAGGACGCCCCGATCCCGACGCAACCAAAGCAGACGAAGATGGACCGGCGCCACTCATCGACCGCAGCGACCAACTGCTCTCGACTGGGACGCTGACGTCGACAAGTCGAAATCCGATGGCCGTCAAGCCTATCGACATGGCTGGTCCATGCTGCGGCTCCTCGGTGACGTAGACGATGTCGCTCTCGAAGATGCTGGAAGCGATCGCAGTGGACGGTCAAGCCAGCAGGGCAACAGCCTCACGAACGATCTTGTCCATCGGTATGGCGAGGATCGCCCGATCTGCAGGTCTGCATCGGATCGCACCCATCTGCTCGCTGAGCGTCGCCTTCGCCCGGCCAAAGTGGCGCGCAACCGCGGATGCCGGGCAGAGGTCCGACTGCACGGCCAGGCAGGCAACAAGCGCCCGGCCTCGCGAGGGCAAAAATCCGCGCTGCTTCGCGAGCGATGGGACGGTTGGCAGGCCCAGCCTGGTTGCCACCCACAGCTCCAGCAGTTCAAGCGCCCCATCGATGCTCTTACCCGCACTGGCTGCGACCAGCGCAGCTGCAGCTCCGCTGACACGCCTGGCCAGCGGGCCGGCCGGGCCGACCGTCCCCCTTGCGGACACAAGCCCTTTAGCCAATTCCCACTGGAGGACTTCCACCTCCGACGGCCGCACCGCCAACGCTCGCCGCAAGGCCATGCGGCCCAGCGGCACGGTTCCGCCCAGCCGCTCAAGCAGCTCGCCTGCATGAAACCCTTCTGCGAGGCTCAAGCCAAGGATCGCCCGCAGGGCGCCGTATGCATAGTTCGAAGGCACCGCACTCTGCCCAACCGCCACTGGTCGCCAAGCCAGCATTCGGAGCTCGGCAAACAACTGCTCGTCGCCATAGATCCACTGCGATTGATATCGATCCCTGAAGACAGCTCCCATCGTCCCGTCCGCCTGTCGCACCCGCCTGGCGATCGTGTTCGACAGCCCGTTGCCGAGCGCGGTCGCTGAATCCCCGGGTGGGAGCAACGACAGCAGGTGGATCTCCCTGGGCAGCAACAGGTAGTACAGCAGCTCGCGGCCGGACGCCTGGTGAGCGCCCAACAGTCGTGTGCGGATCTGGCTGACCAGGGAAGCACTGCAGACAAAGTCGCGCCCGACCACGGAGTGCCAGTACACATGGCAGATCCTGCGCGCCTCGCCGTCAACGATGGAACGTTCCATACCCCTTAGACGGACAAGGCGACGAAATTTCCCCCAGAACTTTGTAACGCAGCCCTTTTCGTTCGGACCTCGACAGCAGCTGACCACGATTCCGAACGGAAACAACCGTGTTGGGTGGTTCGAAGTCTGTGGCGGATCGACCGGAGCGCAAGCGTTGAAGCCACTTTTCTGCGCGGCTGGACGACCGAACCCGAAATCGTCTTTGGCCAATCTGCTTTCAGCCGGTGCTCCCAATCCCTATCTTTGGATCGCCAGAGGTGATTACCGAAGGCATCTGTGTCCTCAACTCAACTGAAGGAGAACGTCATGAACGAAGCACCGCAACTGGAGATCGTCGACCTGGGCGACGCCAAGGAAGAGACCAAGGGCCGTCCCACCGGCATCGAGACCGAGACGAACGACGTCTCCCAATACAAGGCCTGACCAGGCCTTGAGCACGGCGTGCAGGCGCCCGCCCGCACGCCGTCATCGACAACACCATCCGAAGGAGAACGTCATGAATCAAGACCTGGCACTGGAAATCGTCGAACTGGGCGATGCCAAGCAGGAAACCAAGGGTGCCTTGCATGGCTTCGAGACCGAGCTGAACGACGTGGCCATGTGGAAGCCCTGACCGAGCAGCAGAACCTGCTGGCGTGCGGCCTCGCCGCTGCACGCCTTGCCGAAGCACTCCCCATGTTGCAGTCTGCGGCTCAGTCGCCCACCTACCGGCTCGCCGACCACGTCCGCGCTTGCCGTGTCGATGACCAGGTCATCCTCCTGGACCTTGAGCGCAGCAAATACCTCGGCATCGGCCATGCCCGGCAAGCTGGCCTTGAGCGAGCCATCATCGATTGGCCTGCGCCCGCGGGAACTTCGCAAATTCCTCCGCCCAGTGCTGACCTGAACAGCTACCTCAAGCCCCTGCTTGACCAGGGTCTGCTGACCGATAGAGGCACGGCCCGCCCGCAGGAAGCGACGCTGCCAGTCCCTTCCGAAAGCATCAACGCCGCCCTCACCAAGCAAACACGTCCTCAATCGCTGGATCTGCTCACGCTGGCCTGGGCTGCATGGCGTGCGCGCATCTGGATGAGACGCAGCAGCCTGGCCGACATCGCATGCCGCGTGCGTCGCCTGCGCCCACGACCTCTCGCTGCCAGCGAGACACTCACCGTGGACGCGATGCACAGCGCCGTCTCGTCCTACATGGGGCTGCGCCCTTTTCTGTTCACCTCGCATGACGAATGCCTGCGCGACTCCCTGACGATGGTCCGCTTTCTCGCGAGGAAGCGCCTGTATCCAACCTGGGTCATCGGGGTCAGGATCCGGCCGTTCGCCGCGCACTCCTGGGTCCAGGCAGGCCACCTCGTCCTCAACGACGTCCACGAGAACGTTCGTCGCTACACGCCCATCCTGATCGTGTGAGGAACGGCGTCCATGTTTCGATACATCGGGTTCAGCTGGAACGTGGCAAGCGAGACGCAGGGCGCCATGGCCGAACGCCTGGCGCAGGCGCTGCTTGAACGCGGGCCGTGGCACGAGGCCTTCCAGGCTTGCGGACACCGGGTCTACGTCACGGGCAATGCCCACGGCGTCAACGACGTCTATGCATTGCCCGCGAACCAGGGCGTGGTGCTTGGCCGCCTGTTCCGGCGCGGAGCCTCGGGCGCCATCCAACGAGGTGACATCTGCCTGACATCGGCCGAGGCCGAGCGCATCGTTCATTCGGAGGGACGCTCGCTGATCGAGCAGTTCTGGGGTCGCTACATCGCCTTTCTTCCGTCGCGAATCGGTGAAGCCCGCGTGCTACGAGATCCCACGGGCACCCTGCCCTGCTACCAAGCCGAGGTCGAGGGCGTGACCATCGTCCTGTCCTGGCTGGAGGATCTGTTCTGCCTGAGCGACCTGCCCATACCCGCCATCAACTGGGAGGCAGTCGCTGCGCACATGGTGCTTTTCAACGTGGGCGGTCGCCAAACGCTGCTGAACGGCATCACGCAGGTCCTGCCCGGCGAACTGACATCGATGGCCGCAGGAGCGCCCCCGCCCATACGGCTCTGGAGCGCGGTCGATCACGCTCGCCGCGCGTCACCCGTAGACCCTGGGGAAGCCTCGCGCCGGTTGCGAGACACGCTGGCCGAGTGCGTTCAGAGCTGGGCATCCTGCTTCGATGCCATTGTGCTCAGGCTGTCGGGCGGCTTGGACTCGGCCATCATGCTGGCCAACCTGTCGCCCGCGGCCACCGCCTTGGACGTGGTCTGCCTCAACTACTACGCGACAGACACCGACACCGATGAACGAGACTACGCGCGGCTCGTTGCCGGACACAACGGCGCAACGCTTATCGAGCGCCCTCTCGATGAAGGGTTCCGCCTCGAATCCGTCCTGGACGTCGCCCGTACGCCACTGCCGGCCAACTACCTGGGCTCGATGGGGACCGCGCGCACTGATGCGGCGGTCGCGGCTGGTCACCGAGCCGGCGCCGTATTCAACGGGGCGGGAGGAGACCAGCTGCTCTACGAGCTGCGCTGCACCTGGCCCGCGGCTGACTACCTGAAGCTGCGCGGCCCCGATCGCGGCTTTCTTAAGGCGACGCTGGACTCCGCCCACCTGGGCAGCGTGTCGTTCTGGAGGGCTCTGCGCCAAGCCTTCGCCGATCGCGCCTATCAGGGCAATCCGCTGGAAGACGCGGGCCGCTTCGTCACGCTGATGCAGCGCGAAGCGATGGCCAGCGCCTTGAAGACCGCGCACCAGTACATCCATCCGAGTCTGCTGGAAGCGCAAGACCTGCCCATCGGCAAGTTCCACCAGCTGGGCATGCTGGCCCATCCGTTCGAGTACTACAACCACCACCTGCGTGAGGCGTCAGCCCACCGCGTGCAGCCGCTGATGTCACAACCGCTGCTGGAGTTCTGCCTGGCGACACCCACGTTCGTGCTGACCCAGGGCGGCCGCGGCCGCGGGCTGGCGCGGGGCACATTTGCCGACCGTCTGCGTCCCGAGATCGCCAACCGCAGCTCCAAAGGCGGCATGAACGACTACATCGCGACAGTGCTGCAACGCAACCTGACGTTCGCACGTCAGATGCTGCTCGAGGGGCAGCTGGCGAAGCGGGGGCTTCTCGACCGCGACATCGTCGAAGCGGCACTGGCCGGCAGACCGGGAAAGGCCTGCTACGTCAGCGAGATCCACGCCTGCATCGCGACCGAGGCGTGGCTGCAGCGCGCCAGCTCGGCCTCGACTTGCCCTATCTGAGCCACTTCCATGCCGAACCTGGGGTCGTTCTGGCCAGCGCTACGCCTGGTTGGTCAAAGCCTGGACCGCGCTGCATACAACTACATCGTCGGCACGCTGGTGTTGGTCACGCTCGGCGGCGCGCTGGCGGCCGGTTCTCCTTTGGCCTTGAAGAACATGGTCGACGCGATATCAGCGGATACCGTGGTCGGCTCGACCACAGGAGAGCGGGCTCTGGTGCCCGGCATGATCTACCTGGCGATGCTGGCCGGGGGACGCCTGGTATCGGACCTGAGGCCTCTGCTGTCCAGTCGAATCGAGCAGCGCGTGCTCGCGTCCATCAGGCAGTGTTTCTTCGCCCACCTTCATCGCCTTCCGATCGGCAATCTCATCAGCCGGCGCAACGGCGAGCTGTTGCACGGCATCGACCTCGCAGGCGCGGGTGCCCAGGCCATCGTCACGTACATGACCAACACCATCGCGCCCGTGCTGATTGAGTTGGCCCTGATGGCGGTCATCCTGGCCGGGCTCGACCAGCCTGCGCTTGCTGCCCTGTTCATCGCCACCTCCGCGCTGTACCTGGCAGTGTTTGCCGTGGGGGTTGTCCGGCAGCGCCCAATCTTGCAAGAGGTCTCTTCTGCGAGCTTGGAGGTCTACGGGCAGCTCAGTGATGGCATCACACACGTCGAGACGCTGCGCTGCTTTGATGCTGCAGCCCATGCCGAGGACTCGCTGAAGGAATGCTCGTTGCGCCTGATGCTTCAGTGGCACCGGCTCAGTCGCATCTCTGTCCAGAGCGCCGTCGCGGTGTCGGCGGTGGTCGCGGTGGCGCTCGCCTCGTGCCTCTGGATCAGCGCGGACGCCGTAGCCCACGGGCAAATGACGCCGGGCGGCTTCGTGCTCGCCAGCGTCTACATGCTCCAGATGGTGCGGCCCCTGGAGCTGCTGGGTGCAGCGGCCAGGGAATGCTTGCGCGCCGTAGGCTTCATGCGACCACTGCTCGACATCCTGGCCGAACCGACGGAAGCCGACCGCCCGCCACCGAACGGATGGACGCCCCCGACCACTGCGCCAGCGGTGCGGATCGAGAACCTTTGCTTCGGCTACGACCCGGAGCGACCAGTCATCCGCGGCCTGAACCTGGACATCGCCGCCGGCCGCACGACCGCCATCGTCGGGAGCAGCGGTTCCGGAAAATCGTCGCTGGTGCGCCTTCTACTGCGGCTGTATGCCCCGCAGGCGGGGCGAATCCTCGTGGATGGCCACTCCATCGACACGCTTCCGGCCGAGACCGCCCGCAGGCTCTTCGGTCTCGTGCCGCAGGAGGCCGCCCTGCTCCACGCGAGCGTGCGTTCCAACATCGCGCTGGGGCGTCCCGAAGCATCAAGCCAGGACATCGAACGGGCCGCCGATCATGCGCAGATCAGGCAACAGATCGAGGCTCTTCCACGGGGCTACGACACACGGCTTGGCGAGCGGGGCCAGACCTTGTCCGGCGGCGAACGCCAGCGCCTGGCAATCGCGCGTGCGGTATTGAGGGCACCGAAGATCTATTTGCTGGACGAGCCCACATCGATGCTGGACGCAAAGACGGAAGCCGCCGTGCTGCGAGCGCTGCGCAAGCTCACGGCAGGCTGCACGACCATCGTCATCGCGCATCGGCTCTCCACCGTCATGCACGCGGACGAGATCGTCGTCCTTGACGATGGCCAGGTCCGCGAGCGCGGCCGTCACGCCGAGCTGCTCGCCAGCGGGGGTCTCTACTCGCAGCTATGGCGACAGCAGACCGACGGGTCGGCGTGACCTAGGCGCCGCCGGTGATACGCGCACACGGCGGCTTCAGGTCGTTCGCGGACTTCATCGCCGCCATCTGATCCCAAGCGTCGTACTGCGCCCGCAGCGAGGCCGTGGTCTCGCCAGCCAGCATCGGCACATTGCGCTTCTCTCCTTTCAGCCAGAAGCGAAACCAGTCCACGTTGCCCTGAAGGGAAATCATGCGCTCGCTCGGGGTGGAGAGCATGTGATAGCCGCCCGGCACAAACACCATCTCCGCGGGCTTGTACTGGCGCCGCAACAGCGTGTAGACGTCGTAGTTGCCATAGACCGGCACGCCGTACGCCTCGAACCGCATCGCGGCCCGGACACACTCGGTGTTCATCGACGGGTCGTTGCGGATCCACTCGGCGCGCGTAGGCCCGAACGGGGCGCCATGATTGGTTGCCTCCATGTGCTGCCAGAACTCCGCGCCGTACGCGATCGAGTAGGCGAACAACGAGCTGACGTCACCATCCGCACTGGTCGCGGCGCGAATCGGCACGTCTGTGAATGTCACGAGGTTGAGCACCTGCTCTCCCGTCGTGCTCCAGCCGATGATGCCGATGCGGTCCGGGTCGACCCGGCCCTCCTTGACCAGCGCCGCCACGGCGGCACGAACCCCGTCCTGGAACTGGCGAAGCCGCATGACCTTGTCGGTAGGCGGCTCTGCGCCCGAGACGGGCCGGAACCCCATGCCGAGCACCAGCATCCCCTCCTTCATGAATGCGCGGCCGGCGAACGCGCTGGGCGCGTCACCGCCATTCGGGCCGTCCAGATAGAACTTGTCCGGCTCATAGTCGTAGGTCTGGATGATCAACGGAAGCTTGCTGCGATCCTCCGAACCTTGCGGAACCATCAGCCCACCGAGCCAGCTGCGCCCCTTGGCATCCCGCCACGCGTAGGACTTCATCGTTCCCCAAGTCCCCGCATTGAACTGAGGGTTCAGCGTCGTCAACCTCACGGTCCGGCCACCGGGGCCCTGGGCCACCAGGTCGGGTGGCTGGTTCAACGCCTGCTGGATCCGCAGGGTCCACGGCGGTTGCGGGTGTTCGGCCTTCCCCGTCGAGGCGGGAAGCTCCTGCCACGCTCCTCCGGCGGCGCGAGCGAACCGGCGATGGTCTCCCTCGTCGACCAGCTCGAAGCCATCCGCGCTCGCAAAGATCTTGCTGAGCCGCCCTGTCAGCTTTGCAACCACCGCCCATCGATCAGCGTCCGGCCAGTACTCGATGACGTAAGAGGAGGCCGCCGAAGCGCCCTTGTGCGCGAGCGGAAGCTGCGTGCCGGCCAGAACCAGGGACGAGCCGTGGTCCATCCACAGTCTGTCCTGCCGGAATTGCCCGCCCGCCGGCAGGGCGTCATCAGGCGCGTCGACGATGGTCTGCTCGCGCGCGTCGTCCAGGCGCCAGGCCACCATCCGCCGGGCAGTCCTGACCAACGATCCCGAGAAGTAGTGCAACGGATCCTCCTTCGTCGCCATCGAGAACCGCGCCACGAATTCGCCGAGCATCGGGTACTGCTGGCTCCACGCAAGCGTTCGGGCCCGCTCGTAGCGGGGAAGAACTGCCCAGCGACCGTCCGGCGAGATGTCGACGACTGGGCTCGCTGCATTGGCCTCCAGGAACGGTTCGCCCAGCGGCCGCGGTGCACCGGATGCCCCGGCCGCATCGATGTCCACGACGTAGAACCGGTACATGCGCAACTGCGAGATCAGCCGCTGCTGACCCCACTTGACCATCCAGAACGTCTGGTTGCCGTAGACGATGCTGCGTTCACCCTCCTTCATGGGGGGATTGGGAACCTGTGCCGCATAGACGATGCGCCGCATGTCGTGTGACAGTGCGAAGGAGACGACGGGAGTGGCCTCATGGGTCAGCTGGGTCAGCGCCTGCGAAGCGACATCCAGTCGATAGGCCTGCCGCACGCCATCCTTCAGCCGCCCCGAGAACACGAGCGTGCGGTCATCCACCCACCGGACGTGCTGGACGGCCGAGTCCGCGTAATTGGGGTCCTGGTCTGCATCGAACCGGAATACGGTCTCGACGCTCGACTGTCCCACTGCCAGTCGCTCTGCGTTCAGAGACAGCAGCTGGATCTCGTAGTGATTCCTGTCCGTGGCGACATCGGCCTGACGGGTGACGATGAACGCCTGACGCCCGTTGGGAGACACGAGCTTTTGCAGGACCTCGGGGTCGGCACTTTGCGGTTGAACGAGCCTCGTGAACTCGACGACGTCGCGGACGGTGGGCGCGGCTCCGGGTTGGGCCGCGCTGGCGGCCGAGGCAGCCCAGAGCGACGCGCTCAGAAGCGCGATGAGAGGTAGACGCATGGTGGGTTCGGGCAAAAGCGCGGCTCTACCACCCGGAACAGGCGGAGAGCGGCAGTTGTTGGAGGGGGATTGGGGCCGCCGAAGAGCGGCCCCTTTCGCGGGCTACCAGTCCAGCGTCAGACGCACGGATCCGTAGCGGCCACGCCAGTCGGCCTGCGTGACGTCGAAGTTCGGCGGGCCGGGCACGTACTGCGGCAACCGATTCGTGACGTTCGTGATGCTCATCCCGAACGTCGAAGCGCTGAAGCCGGTAAACATCGTGGGCCAGAGCAGCTTCAGATTCAGCGATCCGGCGAGGTCGTGCATCCAGTAGTTGCCCAGGCGCCGTTCGCTCGTGCCCTGGTCCTTGTAGGTCCCGAGGTAGCGGCTCGTCAGCCCGAGCGCCCATGACCGCTCATCAATGCCTGCCGACAGCCGCCCCTTCCAACGCGGGGCCCAGAAATCGGAAAAGCGCCGTCCGAGCCGATCGACGACGGCCGCGCCAGGCGCCAGCTGGACTTTGTACTCGTTCACGTGGGTGGCGCCAGCCGCAGCGGTCACGCGACCGACGGACGTCCTCCATGCATATGCGATGTCCACGTCGGTACCGGCGGTGTCCAGCCGACCGAAGTTGACCTCGGCCTGCTTGATGTTGGTGACGACGCCGGGCAGACCATTCACCGATGGGCCGCGTGTCACGAACGACGGGAAGGTGCTCTCGTAGTTCAGGGCTGCCTGAGGCGACAGCACGGCGATCATGGACCGGATGCGCAGTTGCCAGTAGGTGGCGCTGAGCCGCGTGCCCAAGCCGCCCTCCGGTTCCCACACGGCACCGATGCCGCGCGCCTGTCCGTGTTCTGGCGCCAGCGCCTTGTTCGTCGCACGGGTCACCGTGCCGGACGAGAGCGCTTCGCCATTGCGCGCCGGATCGACCAGTCCGAACTGCGACGCATCGAAGCTGTTGTCCTTCACGTTGGTCTGCAGCAGCGTCGGGGGCTTGAAAGAGCTGGCCGCCGAGCCGCGGATCAGCAGGTTGCGCGTGGGGCGCAGCTCGAGCCCGCCCTGGAATGTATTGGCCGACCCGAAGTCGCTGTAGTGGTCATGCCGGGCGGCCAGCGTGAGCGCAGCGAGGCTCCAGGCCGGACGGCCCTCCTCGTGTGCACTGAACAGCGGCGCTCGAACTTCTCCGTACGCCGCTGAGCTGCTGCGGCTGCCATGGACGTCCGTCTGGCCGATCACGTTCATGTCATACCAGTCGCGCGCCGCTTCCGCACCGATGACAACGTCCACCGGGCCGGCCCACAGCTGGCCGAGGCTGCCGCGCACGATGCCGGCGACCTGATCCTTGCGCCCACGGTCGAAACGGACCGTGTCGATCAGGATGTTGCGCAGCACCGCATCGTTCGCGGCCTTGCCCGACGTGAACGGATTGAAGGCGGTCGCCGGATCAGTGGACGCCAGCGCAGTAGCCAGCGCCGCCGGGTCCACGTTGTCATGCCGATCGACGGAGTGACCATGATCACTGCTGGTGGACATCGTCAGCTCGGCGTCCCAGTCCGCCGCCACTTCCCCCTTCACGCCAGCCAGCACGCGTGTGAACCGGCTGCGCCGCACGAGGTTCTGGCGCTCGCTCTCGTCCGTCAGCGCAGCCGTGAGCTTGACGTCGACGCCGAAGGGATTGAACAGGTTGCTCGCCGGCACCGTGATGTTGCTCATGGTGACGCCGCGTCCGGGCGCTTCCGCACGATCCTTGGCAAACATCACCTCGCCGAACACCGACCAGGTACCGGCCAGGCGGTACTCGGCGAGCGTATGAAGGGCCAGGGTCTGGTCACCGTGAATCAGCGCCGAGCCGCCACCGGTCGCGTAGAGATTGCAGAGGTTGCGTGTGCCGGCGGTGGCCTGGAAATCCGCGACTTTGGGGACCTGTGTGGGACCCAGCTGCGGCACGGCCGCAAAGCTGGAGTTCAGACCCGGCAGGTTTCCGCTGAGACTGGTGACGTTGCCCGGCGAGCAGTACGGCTGCCGCTCGTCGTTGCCGCCGATCGAGCGGAAATCGTTGTTCTTGAAGAGCTCTCGATCGATGGTATTCAGCGGCGTCGAGCGACTGAACGAACCCATCAGCAGATAGCTGCCCTTGTCGTTGTGCCCACCCGTCGCGACGGACAGGCTGCCGTCCCCGAGGCCGCGCCCCGTGCCGAGTCGAGCAGCCAACGACGGGCCGTTCATGGACTTCTTCAGGATGATGTTGACCACACCTGCCAACGCGTCGCCGCCGTAGACCGCCGACGAGCCCGACGGCACGACTTCGACGCGCTCGATCGCTGCCAGCGGGATGAGGTTCAGGTTGAAGACGCTGCCGGTGCTGGAGCCGACCGCCTCGACCTTGCGACCGTTCACGAGCACAAGGGTGGAGCCCAGCGGCAGCCCACGCAGCTGCACAGTGCCCTGCGCCAGCGCCCGGCCGAAACCGCCCTCCCCGGCCGACGCCGAGACTTCGCTCAGGTTGGTCAGGAAGCGCTGCAGGCTGGCCTGACCGCTCTTCTCGATGTCCTTGGCCGTGTAGACATTCACCGGCGCCGGGCCATCGGCTTCGATGCGCCGCAGCCGCGACCCGGTGATCTCGACCCGCGTGAACTGCTCGACGCGGCCTTCGCCACTGCTCTCGGCACGGCCTGGTGTCCCGGACTCGTCCTCAGGCGATGCCTGGACTCCCTCACCCGGCGACACAGCACGGGTTCGAACCAGCGCCGGGCCACTGGCCGTCGGCGCGAAGGGGGCTGCGGCGGGCACGGGCGCGGGCCGCACGATCACCGCGCCGTCCGGCGTGACCTGCGATTCAAGGCCTGACCCCTGCACTGCTGCAGCGATGGCCTCGGCGCCAGACAGGCGACCAGACACCGCCTTTGCAGTGCGCCCCGCGACAACGCGGGTATCGAAGATCACGGACGTCCTTGTCACGCGGGCAATCTCACGCAACGCGGCGCCCATCTCCTGCGAGGGCTGTTCGATCTGGTAGCGCACGGCAATGGTGGGCTCGGCGGCATGCGCCGCACTGCAACCTATGAGGAGGGAGATCGCGATCGGAATAGGGAGCCAGAGCGCTTTTCGGCGTCGTCTGGCGTTCGGCTTTTTGAGCATCTCGTACCCTTATCTGTTGTCGTCGGAGTGACAACATGAAGACGGGTTTGTCGAGAGGGAAATTGCCCCGTGATTGCCCTATCGGATTTTTTCGAGTTCCAACCGTCCGTCGATTTCGCGGACTTTCAGGCCGTACAACATCGAGAGTGAATTCGCGAAAGCTGCGTTGTCGCCAGTGCGATAGATGCCGCTGACAACGTAGTTTTCCTTGCGCACTTCCTCCGACAACACGATTTGTGTTCGGCTGTAGCGGTTGAATTCAGCAATGACGTCGGGCAGCGACGCGCCGTCGAACGCCGCCTCGCGTCGCTGCCATGCCATGGCGCGCTCGATGTTCGGACGATCCACTTTGAAGGCGACGTCGGACGAAGCCGGACTTGCGTCATGCCGCAGCGTCAGGCGATCCCCGGGCTTGAGCGCCACGGCCTGCAGCGGTCGCAGACCATCCCCGCCACCGTCCGCGGGCCGTACGTTCACCTGGCCCTCAACGAGCGTCACGGTCAGCGCGTCCTGATGCGTCGGGCTGTCGGTGAAGCGCACCGAGAACATCGTTCCCACGGCAACGACCTCGCTGCCTGCAACGCGCACGACGAACGGACGCGACGCATCCTTTGCGACCTCGAACAGCGCTTCACCGGCGGTCACCTTGACCGTGCGCTGCTTCGAGCCGAACTCGACGCGGGCCTGGGTCGCGGTGTTCAACAGCATGCGCGTGCCGTCGTCCAGCACCACGGAACGCTGCTCACCGACTGACGTGGTGTAGAGGTCCCGGTCGCGCCACTGCTGAATCGTAAACACGCCGGCGGTGATGAACACGCCCAGCGCCGCCGCTCCAGCCCATCGCCAAGCCGCGCTGCGCGCGCGCCGGGCCTTCTGTTTTTCGCGCTCCGCGGCCTGAACGAAGGCCTTGGCCGCCTGGGTGCCTGGGATGGCCTGCCAGACGTCCGTCATCTTCTCGAACGCCTCTCGATGCACAGGTGACTGTCTCTGCCAGGCTCGGAAGTCATCTTCCATCTCAGGGCTGCGATCAGGCCCATGAAGACTCGCGATCCACGCGGCGGCCTCGGCGGCGATCTCAGGCGTCACCTTCACCCGATCGCCAGGGAACTGGCGATCGTCAGCGCCTGATTCGAAACGGCTCATGGATACCAGCCATGCATCCAACCCGCGATCTTGAACATGGCCGTCGACACCTGATGGTGAACCGTACTGGTGTTCAAGCCGTGCTTGCGCGCGATTTGCTCGAAGGTCATACCCAGTGCGTGGTACTCCAGCACCATCTGCCGCACTCGTTCGTCAAGCCGTCCGAGACACACGTCCATGCGTTCGATGCACTCGCGCCCGAGCACCTCGGCTTCCAGGCTCGGCTGAGGATCAGCAATCTCCACATCCTCGGGCAGCACCTCGTCACCACGAGACTCCCGAGCCCGATAGGCATCGATGGACAGGTTGAACGCCGTCTTCATGAAAAGTGCCTTCACGTCGGTGACGCTGTTCCTCTTCGCAAACTCGGTCAGGCGCAGGTAGGCATCCTGCATGTAGTCCTCTGCGTCCTGTGCCGAGCGCCCACGCCTCAGCAGCATGGCCTTGGTTTCGGAGAATACCTTTCGCCAGTCGATGTTCATGGTAATCCCCTTAGGCTACCGCAAGTGTGCCTACGGCACTTCCCATGACCGGCACGAAGCGACCGGATTGCGAACCCGAGGCGTCGAGCTCCGCGCGCTCCGCTTTGACGTCACGCTGAAGCTGACGATCCGCCCGCACCAACCACTCGACGACAAAGGCGAACGCCTCAGCCGAATCGACAAAGGCTCCACGCTGGTGGATCGACTTCATCAAGCGCTCCTGCATCCCGCTGGCCGTCTGATCGACAAGGCGGACCAGCCGCCGGTAGGGCTCTGGCAGCGCCAAGAGCGGCTGGGATCGTGCGACGGTTTCGCGCCATTGATCCAGGACTTCCGGGTACTTTTGGCGCAACTTTTCACTTGAAATCTCCGCGGCCGCGACGGTCTCCGGGGCCGCGCCGCGGTCGCCACTTACCTCACGCAGCATGCTCGCCAGGGCGCTTCGATGTGCCGGCTTGACCTTCCCGATGGCGCGCGCAAATGCGAGCTCCCCGGACGGGTGCAGCGCCGACTGCTGGAAGGTGGCTCCGAACACGTCTGCGACGTCACCGAAATTTCCGAGTCCACATCGGATGGACTCGACGCCGCGGCTTCGAAGATCACCGAACACTTCAGTCGCCGCTCCGGACTGGGTGTCAGAAATCCACGCACCCAATATTTCGCCATCGCCATTGATCAAACTGCCGAACGCCCAACAAATCGTTCGGCCTTTGTCGGCATCGGTCTTCAACCGGACATCGGAAATTGCACCGAACACCACTGCCGCGTATCGCCGGCAAAGCGGCCGATGCAGCCAACGATTCATCTCTGCGCTGGTTTCAGGCATTTTCATCGCGTGCTCCTAACCTTGGATCACAAGTGGACGTGCGTTCGCGCGCGCTTCCCTGAGACTTCAGAATGAAAGTGGCACGACTACGCGATGCGGATCATGTCACGATTAGTGGGTTCGTGAATAGTGGACATGAATAGACGATGTGCGGCCTATGACGCCGCTCCGTCGTTCCTTTGGTCAACGTATCGCCGAACTTCGGCGAGCGGCTGGCTATAAGCAGGACGAATTCGCCGAGCGTTGCGGCTTCGCGCGCTCGTACATGTCCCGCATTGAGACCGGCGGAGCCAACCCTTCCCTTGATGCAATTGAGTTACTTGCTTCGGCGCTGAAGGTTCCGGTTCGGGACTTGTTCCCTGCCGCATAGCGCAACCCCACATTGCTTGAAGGGCGGCCTTTTGCGCTGGGCGAAGCTGCGTGGGGCTCTAGGAAAAGTCCTTCCATAGCTCAGTCCCAAGGAACCAAGGATTGATGACGCTGGCATCCAGCCTGATCTCGTCAAAATCGGTGATCTCGGCCAACAGCTTGTGCTTCGAACCCGAGTTGTCAAAGATGTAGGCGCGGTGTGCGACCTCGCAGGCCTCGGTCATCAAGGCGATCGACTTGTGATACTGGCTGATCACCTTCTCGTCCGCGACAGGGTGCCCCCCTGCAGCATGCGGCGACGTTCGGACCGGCAAGGACACGCAGTCGCGGCTGGGCTGGAGCGGACCGAGCTGACTTGGCCTCAGGCTGGGCGTCTGGCGCCTTACTTGACACGTTTCAATATCGTGCCTGGCTTCACACGCTTGCCAACCGGAAGCACCTTGATGACCGTCACGCTGCCATCCAGCTTGCGCTCGACCACCTGACCGTTCGCCGTCTTCACGGTCACCGCGCCCGTGCGTCTGAGTGCGGCACGGTAGGCCTCATGCCCTGCCCTGGCCGCGAGTTCAGGGATGCGTCGTTCGGCGATCCGCATCCCTCGTTCGGTCAGTGAGTTCCGGTCGGGACGGGAGGACATAGTTGCACCTTGAAGCCAGTCTACCTGCCGCCTACCGAACGACGGCACCGCAGCCACTGGAAAGCTCCCTCCCTCGAGTGCAGCCGACGGACCAGCGGCTACGCCAGAGTCCGGCGCCCATATGTGGCCGCTGTGCGTGACCGCGCCCGAAAAACGCCGCTCCGCCGCTCCGATGGAGCAGAAGCTTAAGGTCGCAGTCGATGGCGTCCTCAACCTGGATCGCTGACGACCTCGAGGACGGCTGCGAACTTTTCCGAGGCCTCAAAAGACAGGAGCGGCGATTTCAGGTCACCGTGGCATCGAGCCGCGAATGTCCCCAGGAGTCCGCCATGGCCACGATCCGCACACATGCCACCGCAGCACAGTTGGGAACCTCTCCATCAGACATTCAACGTCTGCCGACCGTGTGCCAGCGCATGGGTCTCGGGAGCTCCACGATCTATCGGCTGATGGCACAACAAAGCTTCCCGAGCGCCGTGCAGCTGAGCACACGCGCGGTGGGATGGCCGAAGTCGACCATTGACGCATGGCTGGAAGCCCGTCCTCGACAACTCACCTAATCGCGGGCGCGGCCCACATCGCAAGCTTCGTCACGAGACCGACGAAGAGCAGAAAAGCGCACAGACGCAGAACGCGCCAACTGGTGAACCAGTAGCGCTGATTGTTGAGGATCGCCCCGCACAGCCTGAAGAAGGCGCAAAGGGCGGCAACGACAGTCACCAGGAAGGCCAGTCCAGCCGCCTTCGGGATTTGGAGCGCCAGCACCGCGCAGGCCAGCGGCCACGCCACCGCATCCATCGCCGCAAGCAGGCGCCGGCCCGGCCAATAGGGCGCGTCCGGACGTCGCTCGCGGCGCAGTATCAAGACGAACATGACTCCCCCTTTCTATGCACATCACCCGTCAGCGCGCGGACGCAATGGATCCGCCCATTACCCTGAGCAGCGACGAGATGGAAACAAATCGTAAATTTCGAAGCACCCCAAACGCCGCCGCCACTAACCGGACGATTGACCGGCACAAACTTCCAAAGCAACGGTGTTATCGAAAACCCTATGGCCCATTGCGAATCGACTGAACGTCGACCGAAACGTTCGGTACTGAACAGCGAGTTGGACAGGTTGAGGCCATGTAGCCATTGCGAAGAACGCCATCCCGGCTGCGCAGTCCACAGTAGGCCAGTCTAGACAACCGCACAAGAGCGGTCCTAAATGCGTCGGGGCCTTTTGCACGCCACTTCAAACCCGCCGATAGAGCGGATTGATGCCCGGCGTCGTCACCGGGAGCCAACGATGGATTCACCCGAAGCCAGCAAAGCCGCCGTCAACGGCGCGAAACGCAGCGCAATCTTTCTCGCTGCACGCCAGAGCCTTGAGCCGACACCAAGGCCACTGAGTGCAAAGCGGTCTGCACTGCGGGCCCGAAAGCATCGGCAGGCCACGCGCCATCGGCATGTCGGCCTGATCCGCACAACGGACAACCAGGGCGCCTGCTTGCTGATCTCTGCCGACGGAACGACCGCATTCGTCATCAGTCAAACGAGCGCGGCACTGGTCATCGAGAAGCGGCATTGCCCTTCTGAAGGCCCGCGCACGTCACACGTGATGCTGTTCGAGGACGCGTCGGCGTTCGACCGATGGTGTGACATCGAACCCGCCCGCTTCGACGACCCCCTGCTGTGCGACCAACTGCGTCGCAGAGGCCATGCGTTCTTTGCAGACCACCGCTGAAGCGCTTCCAACGACTTGGCCAGGTTCGCGAGCATCCGCATTGCACGTCATCGAACGGCTGCCCAGCGTTCGCCGTGCACCCAGCGCCGAATCCGTGGTCACGCTGCTCGGCCAGCTCCTGCCTCTGATGGGTGCGGACTCCGGCATGTTCCTCAGCCTGATCGCCGACGACGCGATGCGTACTTCCATCCGATCACTGCTCGCGTGCGATGAGCGATGGGCGGTCGAATACTCGCGACAGGGCTGGCATGGGAAGGACCCGTGGCTGCGGTACGCACTGGAGAGCCAGACGCCCATCCGCAGCAGTGAACTTCACCTGCACGCCTGGGAAGCCGACTTCAATGCGCGCTCGACGGAGCTGGGCTTTGCATCAGCACTGGTGATCCCGGCGCCATCCAGTTTCGGAGCCGCACGTGTGGGTGTATTGGTCCTGGGATCGAGCACCCCCGGCCACTTCGATACCGCCGACCACCTCGTCCTGATCGTCGCCCGGGCGCTTGCGATGGAACTGCACGAGTGGCTCTTGCGCACCATCCGCGAGGATCTGGTGGAACGGTCCGGCATCACGCCCGATCAGGTTGACCTGCTTCGGCGCGAGGCCAGCGGCCACACCAGCAAGATGATCGCCGCCGATCTTCGGATCAAGCCAAAGGCGGTAGACCGCCGGTTCCAGCGCGCGATGGAGAGGCTGGACGCCCCCGACCGGAAGACCGCCGTGCGCATCGCTCGCCTGTACGGCCTGATCTAGCGCCGGTGGCATCGGCCCCCGAAAGCCCCACGCGATAGCGCGTTGCGAAGACTAATTTGACCTCATGGCTCCCACGAGCCGCACGGAGCGTCAGACACGGCGCCCTTAAGCGAGGTCCATGCCATGAAGTTCCAGTTTCTTACGCCGACGCGCAACCGTCACACCGGCAGAAGTCAACTGCCGCGCTGCTCGATCGGCAAGGTTGCCATCCTTGTACCGTTGCTCGCCGCCACGTCGGCGCATGCCGTCGACGGCTGCACCGTCCTTCTCTGCCTGGCCGCGGCCAGCTGGCGTTCCATCGAGCAATGCGTTCCTCCCGTGCGGCAAGTACTGCGTGACCTCGCCCTTGGAAGGCCCTTTCCGACATGTGCGATGGCGGGCGCCGGCAACACCGCCAGCCATGCCTGGACCGCAGCCCCCGACTTTTGCCCACCGCAGTACACCCACATCACCTTCAGCTTCGACCGCGAGATCTACAGCTGCGACTACGACGGGGCCATCTCGGTGACCGTCAACGGCGTCCCGTTCGCGCGGACCTGGTGGTCGATGAGCGGTGATTCGGTGACGGACTTCAGCCCCTCGGCCAAGACCCAGCTCGGCACCTGGGACAAGCGCTTCGACGACGAGTTCGCCGCATGGCTGGCCGCGCAGCCCGCCGGCACCGCGCCGCAGAACTGAGCCACCGCCGTGGACTCCACTGCGTTCATGACGCTGGCGCTCGCCTGCGCGCCCGCCGTTCACATCGACACCGCGCAAGCGCTTGTCGACGTCGAAAGCGCCCTCAATCCGTGGGCCATCGGTGTGGTGGGCGGCACACTCGTGCGCCAGCCCAGCCGCCGCGCTGAAGCCCTGGCCACCGCGCGCGCACTGCAGGCCAACGGATGGAACATCAGCGTCGGCCTCGCCCAGATCAACGCGCGCAACCTCCGCCGTCTCGGCCTCACGCTGGAGACGGCCTTCGAACCCTGCTCGAACCTGGCCGCGATGCAGGCGGTGCTCACCGAATGCCATGAGCGCGCCGGCGCGTCCGCCGGAAGCGAGCAACGCGTGCTTCAGCGCGCCCTGTCCTGCTACTACAGCGGCGACTTCTCCACCGGTTTTGTGCACGGCTACGTGCAACGAGTGATCAACGCGTCGGCCTCGACCAGACGTCTGGCTTCCCCGTCCCAGGTCCTCAACCTAAAGCCCAAGGAGTAGTTATGAAGCGCAACGCTTGCCTCTCGCGCGCCGTGCCGGCGCTGGCCACGCAACTCGCTCTGCTGACCACGTCGCCCGCCTTTGCAGCCGGCTTCGACAAGATCAACGATACGGTCGTCAACGTCAACACCATCCTGGTGACGGTCTCCATAGCAGTCGTCACGATCGCAATCATCTGGGCCGGCTTCAAGATGATCTTCCAGGGCGCCCGCCTGGTCGACGTGTCGAACATCCTGATCGGCGGCACGCTGATCGGCGGCGCTGGCGCGATGGCCACCTACATCGTCAGCTGAACGCACGGAGCCGAGCCATGCAAAGCGAAGCGATCTACAAGGGCGCCACGCGCCCGGCCATGAAGATGGGCATCCCCCTCGTCCCGCTCGTGGTCCTGTTTGGCGGCAGCATGCTCCTCGTCATGTGGAGCGGCGTGCTGGTCAGCTGGTGGATCGCGCTCGGCGTCGCGCTTGGCATCGGCCCCGCCCTTGCCTGGATGCGACACGTCACCGCCAAGGATGACCAGCGCTTCCACCAAATGTTTGTGGCGCTGAAGCTGCGACTGCACGACCGCAACCACGGCCTGTGGCGGGCGCGCAGCTACTCCCCCACCCTCTACCGAGGAGCCAACGATGCCTGGCATGTCTGATCGCCGCACCGGCCCGCGCTGGTTCGACAAGCACATCGCACGGCCGCGCCATTGGGCCCAGGCCCGGACCGAGAACCCGCTGGCCGCCTTCGTACCCTTCTCGTCTCTGCTCAGCCCAAGCGACGTCATCACGCGCGGCGGCGACTACCTGCGCGTATGGCGCCTGGACGGGGTGCCGTTCGAGACCGCCGATGAGCCCCATGTCGCGGAAAGACACGAAGCGCTGTGCAGCCTCTTGCGGAACTTGGCAGGGGGCCAATGGGCTGTCTGGATGCATCGCCTCCACCGCAGCGTTTCCGACGGACTCGACGATCCACAGGATGCCGGCTTCGCGCAAGATCTCTCGCGCGCCTACCAGGCCAAGCTGGACCGGCAGCAGATGATGAGCAACGAGCTCTACCTGACGCTGGTCTATCGCCCCAACGTGTCACGCGTGAGCCGCGCGCTGCAGCCGAGCAGGCGCACCAGGGAGGCCACCGCCGAGATGCAGGCGGATGCCCTTCGGGTCATGGAAGAGCGCTCCGCCCTCGTCGACCGCGTGCTGCGCGGCTTCGGACCGCAGCTGCTGGGCGAGTGCATCCGCCACGGGCGCCGTTACTCCGAAGTCGCGGAGTTCCTCGGCTACCTGGTCAACGGCATCTGGCGGCCTGTGCCAGCATCCGCTGGCCCGCTGTACCGCACCCTACCCACGACACGTCTGTCCTTCGGCGGCGACAAGCTGGAGTTGCGCCACGGCGACGGCCGGCGCTGCGCTGCGTTGGTCGATATCAAGGAGTACGCCGACGCCGTCGAACCCGGCGTGCTGAACGCCCTGCTCTACGAAGCCAGCGAGTTCATCGAAACACAGAGCTTCTCCATCCTGCCTCGCCGCGAAGCCATGCGCGCACTCGAACTGCAGCGCGACCAGCTGATCGCCAGCGACGACGTCGTCGCCAGCCAGGTCGACGACATGGATGCCGCTCTGAACGATCTCGGTGACGGCCAGTTCTGCATGGGCGAGTACCACTACTCGCTGGTGGTCTTCGGGCGCGACGCGGCCGACGCCGGCCGGCGCGCCGGCCGCGCCATCGGCGCCGTAGGCGAAGCCTCCAGCCTGCAGATGTCGCCAGTTGACCTCGTCGCCGACGCTGCATGGTTCGCGCAGCTGCCGGGCAACTGGCAATGGCGGCCGCGGGACGCAAAGCTGTCGTCCAGGGCCTTCGCCGCGCTGGCCAGCGCGCACAACTTCGCCACCGGCAAGCGCGACGGCAACCCTTGGGGCCAGGCGCTGGCTCTGCTTCGCACGCCGTCCGGCCAGCCGTATTACTTGAACCTTCACGCCAGCCCCGAGGGCGAAGACTCCGTCGACAAGAAGCTGCCGGGAAACACGCTGCTGATCGGTTCCACCGGCGTGGGCAAGACCACGCTGGAAATGTTCCTGCTCACGCTGACGCGCAAGTGGGATCCAGCGCCGCGTCTCGTCCTCTTCGACCTGGACCGCGGCTGCGAGATCGCGGTGCGCGCGCTTGGCGGCATCTATTTCACGCTGGATGCCGGCCGGCCTACGGGCTGCAACCCGCTGCAGTGGGAGGCGACACCGGCCCGCATCCAGTTCTGGGCGCAGTGGATCAGGACCCTGATCGCCTCCTCCCCCATGCCGCTGCTGCCAGCGGACGAGCACGCCATTGCCAATGCGGTCCGGGCCGTCGCGCTGATGCCAGCGGCGCTGCGCCGGCTTTCGACGGTGCGCCAGAACCTGCCCAAGGCCGGCGACAACAGCCTCTACGAGCGCCTCGGCCGCTGGTGCGATGGCGGCGCGCTGGGCTGGGTCTTCGACCAAGCTGACGACCGCCTCCAGAACCTGCGTGACGCGCGTGTCATCGGCTTCGACACGACGGAATTCCTCGACCTGCCAGAAGTCCGGACGCCCGTCATGATGTACCTGCTCGAAGTCATGGAGCAGCTGGTCAACGGTGAACGGCTGATCTACGTGATCTCCGAGTTCTGGAAGGCGCTCGATCACGAGGTCTTCAGCGAGTTCGCCAAGCAGAAGCAGAAGACCATCCGCAAGCAGAACGGCCTGGGCATCTTCGACACCCAGAGCCCCTCGGACGTCCTGCGTCACCCGATCGGCAGGACGATGGTCGAGCAGAGCGTGACCAAAATCTTCCTGGCCAACCCGGAGGCGGTGCGCGAGGAATACGTCGACGGATTTGGTCTCAGCGAATCCGAGTTCGAGATCGTCCGCAGCCTCACCTCGCAAGGCGGCAGGCGCTTCCTCGTCAAGCAGGGGCACGCCAGCGCGATCTGCGAACTGGACCTGACCGGCCTGGAGGAGTTCATTACCGTGCTCTCGGCCACGACTGACAACGTTGCGCTGCTCGACGACATACGCGCGCGACACGGCGATGCCCCTACGGATTGGCTTCCCGTTCTGCTCCGCGAGGTTCAGCATCGCAGGCTCCACACTCTCAGGAGAGTTGCATGAGCCACGTCGCCTCGCTCCTCGCCATCGCCGCGCTCGCATGCGCGTCCGCGGCCCAGGCACAGTTCGTCAAGGGCAACGAAGCCGTACGGCTGCTGCCCGATGGCAAGAAGGTTGTCGAGACGCCGCCGCTGCCCAGGACTGCATCCACGCGGATGTCCCCGTGCAAGGCGGATGGAGGCTGCCATGCCGGCCCCTGGCGCATGGTCGAGACCGCTGGCGGCCTCCTGGAATGCACAGAGGTCTACGCACGCCCGACGACATGCCGCGCGTCTACATACGGAACAGAGAAGCGCAGCCGCCTGTGGGTGGTTAAGGTCGGAGGCAGCTGGCTGCAATGTCAGTTCCCCGACGTGAAGAGCAAGTGCGTGCCGATCTTCGCTTCCCCGCCCGCCAATCTGCCGTACGACGCCGTGCAGTAGGAGTGCCCAATGTTTGCCTGGCTCGGATCAAAGCTGGACGTCCTTCTGAACGGCTACGTCCTGGGCGTGGTGTCGGCGTTGTGCGCGGCCCTCACCCCCATTGCGCTGACGGTCATGACGCTCTGGATCGTTCTGTACGGATGGGCCGTGGTCAGGAATGAGGTCTCGGAGTCGATTCCTGCCTTCACCTGGAAGATCTTCAAGATCGGTTTGGTGCTCGCATTCGCGCTACAGGGCGGCTTCTACATCTCAAACGTCGCCGATGCGGCAAACGCTTTGTCGATGGGCGTCGCTTCGACATTCCTGCCGGCGGGAGTTGATCCCAGCACGATCACTACACCTTACACGCTGTTGGACAAGTTCAACGACCAAGCCAGCTCCCAGACCGCGGACATCATGAAGGAGGCGAGCATGTTCCGGCTCGACCTGCTTCTCGCCGCAGGCATCTTCTCGATCGGGTCGGTGCTGTTTCTCTGCATGGCGCTCTTCGTCGTAACGCTGGCCAAGGTCCTGCTGACCTTCGTGATCGGCGTGGGACCTCTGTTCATCCTGTGCCTTGCCTGGCGCCCCACCGCACGCTTCTTCGACAGTTGGTTGTCGATGGTGCTGAACTCAGTTGTGTTGGCCTGGTTCGCGTTCTTCACGCTTGGCCTCAGCACCTTCATGGGTGAAGCCATATTCCTGGCCATTCACGATGGCGGCGGCTTCCTCGGCGGCACCTTCAACGTGCTGGGCGAGGCCACGCGTTACTGCGTGCTCATGATCCTGATGGCGATCATCTGCTTCCAAGCACCCAGCCTGGCGTCTGCCCTGACCGGCGGCGCTGCCGTTCAGCAGGGCCTGCAGATGATGCAGAACGTGCTGATGGTGTCGTCCAATTTGCGGTTGGCTCGCAACGGCCGCGGCGGCGCGTCCGCCGTCGCTGGCGGCGTCGTTCGCGCCGGGGTCGGGCTGCCCTACACGGCGGGGCGCGCAGCGGGCGCCGCCGCCAACGTGGCCGGAGGGCTCGCGAGCGCAGCCACCACCGGCGCCGGCGCCATGGCGCGCCACGGATACGGCACCGTCAGGACGGCCGCCTACAAGCTCGCTGCCATGCGCGGCCGGACTTGAACTGCGTTGAAGGAGAAGCATCATGCGCATCCGGAACAAGCTCGCCGCGACACTGCTGGCCATTGCCGGCGCAAGCAGCGCCCACGCCAGTGGAATCCCCGTCATCGACGTCGCCAATCTGGCCCAGACGATCCAGCAGGTGCTCGACGACGTCACGCAGATCACCAACCAGGTCAAGCAGATCCAACAGATGCAGGCGCAGCTGACCAGCATCAACGGCGTTCGCAACCTGGGCAATGTGTTCAACAACACCGGACTGATGAACTATGTGCCCGCGAAGGCCTTCGAGCAGCTGCATGCCGTTGACGCTTCCGGCTATGCCGGCCTGGGTGCGACCGGGAAGTCGCTGCGCGACGTCGCCATGATCTACAACTGCCTGGACCTGACCGGCGGCGCACGCACCCGCTGTCAGGCCACCCTCGCCCAGCCCTATCAGCACCAGGGATTGCTGCAGGACGCCATGACCCGGGCGTCTGGGCGGCTCAGCCAGATCCAGGCGCTGATGACCCAGATCAACGCCACGCCCGACCAGAAGTCGGTCCAGGAAATCCAGGCCCGAATCGGCGCCGAGAACGCTTTGCTGGCCCACGAGCTGTCGCAGGTGCAGATGCTGCAGGGCATGGCCGAAAGTGAAGAACGCATCGCGCGCTCGCGCGACCGAGAGCGCCAGTACGAGATGCTGAACCGCACCGGCAAGGTCTCCGACTTCCTGCACTGACGCCGGCACCAACCCAAAGAGGTCCCCCCATGGATGCTGTCTCCACGACAGGCAGAGCCGCTGCATGGCCGTCTCGCGCCGAAACCTTACCCGCCGATGACGATGGCGAAAGGTATCTCGCCAATGGCGCCTGGGAAATCGATCGGGCTGAGATGCTCGATCGCTCGGAGCGCCGGGCGTGGCGCGTCGCCATCGCCGGCGTGACACTCGCCGTGCTGGGCGTTGGCGCCGTGTTCGTCCAAGGGCCGCTGCGCAGCACCGTCGAGATTCCCATCATCGTCGACAAGGCCACCGGTGAGACGACCGTGCAGCAGCGGCTCAGCGCGGACACCATTCCGACGAACGACGCCCTGGACAAGCACTACGTCGCCGTCTTCCTGCGAGCCCGTGAAGGCTACAACTGGTCCTTCCTGCAGCGCGACTTCGACCAGGTCTCGCGCATGTCGGTGCCGGCCGTGTTCGAGGTCTACAACCGCCAGTTCGAAGGCCCGGACGCCCTGCACAAGAAGCTGGCGGACTCCACGGACTGGAACATCAACGTCGGCAGTGTGCGCCTCGATGTCGCCAGACGCACGGGCAACCATGGCCAGGCGACGGTCACCTACGAAAAGGTGGTCCACCAGGCCGAACGGAACGTGCCGGACGTCAGGACCCGCCACGTCGCAAGCATCGTCTACGAGTACCAGCCCAAGGTGCTCGCCAAGGAGCGGGACCGACTTGAGAACCCCCTCGGGTTCGTCGTGACCGCCTACCGCTCCGACCCCGAGATCAATACGGCGCCTGCGGAGGTCAAGCCATGAAGCGCCTCGCGCCAACAAGGCTCGCCTTGCTGCTCTTGCTGGCTGCGGCGACGGCCAGTGCCGGTCCTGCCGGTCCTGCCGGTCCCGCCGGCCATGCCGGCGACCCGCGGCTCCGCGAGGTCGGCTACGACCCTCGCGGGGTCGTGACCGTCCCCGTGAAACGAGGCGTGGTCACCCTGGTCGTGCTTGGCGCCGATGAGGCGATCTCGGAAGTCGCAGCCGGCCTTGGCTCGGACTGTACGAAGACCGAGGCGGCCTGGTGCGTGGCCGCCCAGTCCGGTGGCAGGACGCTTTTCGTGAAGCCCAAAAGCTCGGCAAGTGCCGCCAACAACCTGGCGGTGGTGACCGACCGGCGTGTCCACAACCTGCGCTTCGTGCTCCTCGCTGACGGTGACGCGACCCAACCTGTCTACCGGCTGGTCATCACCCCGCCAATGGCGCCGGCTGCTGCACGCATCGTCCATCAGCCTGCACCGGTGCTGCCCCTGCTGCCACCAACGCCGCTCCCGCCATCGGCCGACCAGGTCGTCGCAGAACGCCTGCAGGCCAAGCCCGCGGTGATGAACACGCGCTACTCGATGGCCGAAGGGCGTGGATCCGACGACATCGTCCCAGACCTCGTGTTCGACGACGGCCGCTTCACCTACCTGCGCTTCCCCGGCAACCGGGAGGTGCCCGCGGTGTTCCACGTGCTGGGCGACGGCACCGAAGCGCTGGCGAATGCCCGCATGGAAGACAACCTGCTGGTCGTTGATCGCGTCAGCCGCCGCATCATGTTGCGCGCAGGAAGCGCCGTGGTCGGGCTCTGGAACGACGCATTCGATGTCGACGGTATCCCGCCCACCATGGGGACGACCGTGCCCGGCGTGCAGCGCCTCCTCAAGGCAGACCCAGCCGCGCCAACCCGTGTCTCAGACGGAGCAACGCCATGAACGCCGATCGCCCCACACCAGCCCCAAACCCCGAACCGGAAGGCCAGGGCCAACAAGGGGACGGCATCGCCCCGCTTGAGGGGGAGCTTGGCCTTCCCGACGTCGCGGCGCCGCGGAGTACGGCGATCTCCAAGAAGGGCCTGCTGGCCGTCGTGCTGCTGATCGGCAGCCTCGTCGCCGTGTCGGCCGTGGGCATCCAACGGTTCTCGGCCAGCGCCAGGCAGGCCAAGGCGGACGACGGAAAAAAGGTCGGCGACAGGCCGGCGTCAGCCACGGCGGAGCCTCGCAGGCTGGAACTGGCGTCGCTCCCCGCCTCTGCTGCGCCACCTTCCACCGCGATCAAGGTCCCGGCGATTGCGGCCGAGGACGGCGAGGTCGCGGAGCCCATCGGCGTCCGGCGGACCGGGGGTGGCACTCAGCCGAGCGCCGGCACCAGGCCGCCCTCACCTGAAGACGCCCCGGTGCTGCTCGTGAGCTCACGACCTGGCTCTGCGACGCCCGGCGCCCAGGCGAGCCGAAATGCGGCCGTCAGCGCCACGGAACCGTCCGACACAGAGGGTGAACCACACGATCCGCTCGCAGCGACCTCGAAGAACCTGCAGAGCTACCAGCGCCAGCTGCAGGGGCTGCTGGACAACCTGACCAGGACCACGGAGGCGACGACGGGCGGGATGCCGGCAGGCACAACCGCTCTGCTGTCGAGCCAGGCTTCGCCCCTTGGGCCGGCCGGTGCGACAAACGGGCTCCTGGGAGGCGCGCTGCCGGGATCGTCGACACCGAAGGTGGCCGCACGGATGCTCGGCAACCGCAGCCTGACGCTGCCCAAGGGCACTGCGTTCACCTGCGCGCTCAAGACTCGCGTGATTTCCGCGGCGTCGGGCCTGGTGGCCTGCCAGGTTCTGCGCAACGTGTACGGCGACGATGGCCGCGTGCTGCTGATCGAGCGCGGCTCCCACTTCGACGGTGAATACCGAATCACGTCGGTCCGGCCCGGCACTGTACGCATCCCGGTGCTCTGGACCCGCATCCGCACACCGCTGGGTGTGGTCGTGGACATCGACTCGCCGGCGACCGGCCAGCTCGGTGAGTCCGGCATCGACGGCTACGTCGACAACCGCTGGGGCGAACGCATCGGAGCTGCCATGCTGCTGTCGCTGATCGACGACTCGGTGAAGCTCGTCATCCAGAGCCAGTCGAACGACCGGCAGGGCGACACCATCGTGCTGCCGTCCACGACTTCCAACACCAGCAAGCTGGCCGAGAAGGTGCTGGACAGCACGATCAACATCCCGCCTCTGGTCTACCAGAACCAGGGCGGCGTCGTCGGCATCTACGTCGCCCGCGATGTCGATTTCTCGTCCGTCTACGAGCTCGTGCCGACGGCCGGGTCGCTCAGCGCCAGGTGATGCGGTGGACACCGACAGGCCCGATCCTTCCTGCGACGACCAAGGCTGGCGCGGCGATGCCACGTCGGTCGTGGAGTTCCTGAGGCCGCTCCGGGAGCTGCTGGACGCGCCGGGCGTCATGGAGGTCTGTGTCAACGCGCCCGGCCAACTTTTCATCGAGGCGGTCGACGGATGGCACACCGTCCCTTCACCGGCCCTCACGATGGAGCGCTGCCTGTCTCTGGCCAATGCCATGGCGACCTACTGTGACCAGCAGATCAACCAGGAGCGGCCGCTGCTGTCGGCGACGCTGCCGACGGGCGAGCGCATCCAGTTCGCCATCCCGCCAGCCGTGTCGCGCGACACCGTCTCCATCACGATCCGCAAGCCCACGCAGCTGATCAAGCGGCTGGACGACTTCGAGCGCGAGGGCATGTTCGACCATCTCACCGACCGGGTCGGAGCGGACCGCCATGGCCAGCTGCTCGAACTCGAACTGATGCAGCTCAAGACGGCGCGACGCTACACGGACTTCCTTCGCCTCGCCGTGCGCCGGCACCAGACCATCGTCGTCAGCGGTCGAACGGGGTCCGGCAAGACCACGTTCATGAAAGGCCTCATTGAAGAGGTCCCGAAGCACGAACGCCTGATCACGATCGAGGACACGGCCGAGCTGACGCTGCCCAGCCACGTCAACGTCGTCCATCTGTTCTACAGCAAGGATGGCCAGGGAACCGCGCGGGTGACGGCGAAGTCGCTGCTGGAAGCCTGCCTGCGCATGAAGCCGGACCGCATCTTCCTCGCGGAAGTCCGCGGCGACGAGTGCTTTCACTTCGTGCGCCTGGCCGCCTCCGGACACCCCGGAAGCATCACGAGCGTCCACGCCGGCAGTTGCGCACTGGCCTTCGAGCAGATGGCGCTGATGATCCGCGAGACGGGCGCCGGCGGCGGCCTGACGATGGACGAGATCCAGCGCCTGTTGCACCTGGTGGTCGACGTGGTTGTCCAGTTCGACCGGGACGACCACGGCCGCTTCATCTCCGAGATCCACTACGAGCCGCGCGCGCTACGCATGGGTCGCGCGGACGACCGCCAGGGGTCACTGCTATGAGCGCTGCAGCCGCCCTGCCTTCGGCGCCCTGGTCGACCAAGCGCAAGGCCGCCGCCATCCTCTTCGGCGCGGCCGGCTACGCAGGGCTCGCCTGTGCAGCCGTCTACCTGTCCGGCGTCCTGTTCCTGCTGCTGAACAAGTCCAATCCCGCCCAGGCTGGGTTCTCAAGCATCACAGGCTACTGGCGGCTCCACGCCAGCGATACCAAGCAGCGGAAGAAGCTGCAGCTGTCGATCGCGGTCTCGGCCGGTGGGCTCCTGGTCGCATTGCCGTTGACCTTGCTGGCCGCGACCCAGCAGCGGCGTCCGCTGCACGGTGCCGCACGGTTCGCGACGCCGGCCGAGGTGGCGCGCGCGGGCCTGAGCGCTGGCGGCGGGCCCGGCATCTTGGTCGGAAAACACCACGGGCGGTTCCTGTCCCTCCGAGGCCAGCTGTCCGTGCTGCTGGCAGCGCCCACGCGCGGCGGCAAAGGCGTGGGCGTCGTGGTTCCCAACCTCCTCAACTGGCCGGACTCGGCGGTCACGCTGGATGTCAAGGGAGAGAACTACGAGATCACAGCGGGTTACCGCGCCGCACAGGGCCAGGAGGTCTATGCCTTTGCGCCCTTCAACGAAGAAGGACGCAGTCACCGATGGAACCCGCTGAGCGCGGTCAGAACCAGCGAACTGCACCGCGTCGGCGACCTGCTGACGATCGGTCAAGTCTTCTTCCCGAACGATGGCAGTGGCACGTCGTCGGAGGCCTTCTTCAATGATCAGGCCCGCAACCTCTTCCTCGGCCTGGGCCTGCTGTTGCTGGAGTCGCCCGAGCTCCCGCGCACGGTCGGCGAGATGCTGCGCCAATCCTCCGGCAAAGGCCGGCCCCTGAACGCCCACCTGGCCGAGCTCATGGCGTCACGCAACGAAGCGGGCCGTCCCTTCTCCCAGGAATGCACGGACGCGTTGCGGCGGCTGCTGTCGAACTCGGACAACACGCTGTCCAGCATCGTCGCGACGTTCAACGCCCCGCTGACGGTGTTTGCCGATGCCATCGTCGACGCAGCGACCAGCGCGGATGACTTCTCTCTGGCTGATGTCCGGCGGCGCCGAATGTCCATCTACGTTCGCATCCCGCCCAACCGCCTGGCCACCGCCAAGCCACTGCTGAATCTCTTCTTCTCCCAGCTGGTGAGCCTGAACACCCGGCACCTGCCGGAGCAGGACCCGACACTGCGCTACCAGTGCCTGCTCGTCAACGACGAGTTCACCGCCATGGGCCGGGTCAGCGTGATCACGAACGCGGCCGCCTTTCTGGCCGGCTACAACCTGCGTCTGCTGACCGTCGTGCAAGCGATGTCCCAGCTCGACGCGGTCTATGGCGAGAAGGAAGCCAGGACCTTCGCGACGAACCACGGCCTGCAGATCCTGTTCGCGCCGCGAGAGCAGCGCGATGCCGACGAGTACAGCGCGATGCTGGGGACGTTCACGGAACAGGCCACCTCGCGCGGACGCAGTCGCTCGTTCAGCAACCACGGTCACACGACGGTCAGCCGCAACGACAGCGACCAACGCCGCGCGCTGTTGTTGCCTCAGGAGTTCAAAGAATTGGGCATCGAGCGCGAGGTGATCGTCATGGAGAACTGCAAACCCATCCTGGCAGACAAGATCCGCTACCACCGGGAAAGGGCGTTCAAGGACCGGCTCATGCCGGCGCCGGCTGTGCCTGCGATGAACCTGGACCTCCACCTGGCGCGAGTGCAGCAACGCTGGCGCGTAGCCGCCGACGAGCTGGCCGACGGAGAGGGACTGCACATCAAGCAGCTCGCCCACGACTTCTCGGAGCTTCCAGACGCGCTCGACGAGTCGGTTGACAAGCTCGCGGAGAACCTCCTGAGGTTCTTCGCCGCAGAGCCGCCTTCAGGTGCGGTCGACGATGGTGCGGTGGAACCGTTACCCGACGACGACGGCGTGCTGCTCCCCGAGCAGCACGCCGCAGACCCAGGCCGACCGGAATTCGAGCTCACCCGTTCCTGATGGAGACCCGCCATGCAAACGCGCATCCCCCTCACGCCCTTCATGCTGCCCTTGGCGTTGCTGGTGTCCTGCAGCTCGCCACCCAAGCCGCCAGCCGTGGATGAGTCGCGCAAGCGGCCCGCGAACACCGCCATGGCGGTGGATCTGCAGGTCTGCAGGAATGAGCTGCAGAACACGCGGCTGCTGGCCACCGAAAACACTCGGCGCGCGCAGGCATCGGCAGCGACGCTCGCCAGCATCACGGCGCATCAGCAAGCGCTCGCGGATCTGCACCGACGTGACCGGCCGCCACCGCAGGCCAACAGCATCTACACCGTCCAATTCGAGTACGGAAGCTCTCGCTTCGACCTGGCGCCCGACCGGGCCACCTCGTTGATCGACGAAGCCAAGGCGGCACCTCTGGTCCTTTTGCGCGGGCGGACGGACGGCGACAACGACACTCCCGCGGAGGCCCGCATCGCACGGCAGCGGGCCGCGGCTGTCAGAGAGTTTCTGGTGACTGCGGGCGTCGATCCTTCCCGGATCCGCTCCACCTACCAGCCCGCCGGAGACCACGTCGCCGACAACGCCAGCGCTGCAGGGCGCGCACTCAACCGTCGCGTGGAGATCGAGATCTACCGCGCCATGCCTGCTGCGAAGGAGCTGGCACGCCGGGGCGACTCCGCGGCAGGCGGGGACCACCATGGCTAAGGGCAACACGCCGTCTGCCACCGGCAGCTCAACCCCGGGTGGTGTCGTCGAGCCCGCCAATCGCGCGGCGGTTGCGAACCAGAAGGTTCAGCCGCCGGCAGAGGTCGCGGCGGAACGCTATGAACTGCGAGACCCGTCCGCGCAAGTGGTCTACCGCCCGAAGTCCCTCGAGGCGACCATCGCGAAGGCCGATGAGCTGGGCAGCAGCGGGTTCACCATCATCGCGCCCGACGGCAGTCGAACAGCCATCAAGAAAGTCGGCGACGAATGGCGACGGGGCACCACTCTCGCTGCGCGACACGAGCGACCATCGGATCCCGGGCCGGCCAGAGGCGAGACCCACGGAGCGCCAGGGAGTTTGGCCGCGCAGACCGACAAGGACGCCAAGCAGCAGGGCCAGGCCGATGCGCAGGCACTGGCCAAGATCGACCTGCGGGCCGAACGGCAGGCACTCGTTGCCAAGCTCGAGGAATCGCTGAAGGAGCGTTACATCATCAAGCGCGCACCAGTCTCCGCCGGTCCGGTGATCGTCGGACACAGGGAATACCGTTTCAGGGGGGACAGCTCGCGGATCGCCTTCACGGAGTCCATGTTCAAACTGGCGACCGACATCAACAGCCCCTTCGTCGCCCGCTCGATGGTCGATGTCGCACAGACGCGCAATTGGGGCGGACTCCGGGTGTCAGGCAGTGAGGACTTCCGACGCCTGGTCTGGCTCGAGGCCTCCGTCCGGGGTCTCAAGGCCGTTGGCTACGAGCCAAATCCGGTCGACCTGGACGTATTGCGGCGCGAACAACAGGCGCGGCTCACCAATCGAATCGAGCCCACGCGCAACGATGCTGACGACAGCGGCTCCCAGCCGACAGCAAAGGGGTCAGCGCGCGGCAGTGGCGGCCGCAAAGCCGTGATGGCGGCCATGGAGGCGGTGCTGATCGACAAAGGCGTGTCGCAAGCCAAGCGGAACGCCGTACTGGCCGTGGCCGAGCAGAAGCTGGCGGAGCTCGCACGTCGCGGGCAGACGACTGCGGTGAAGGTATATGACAAGGCGGCTCAACCTCAGCGACCGACGCAGCCGCAGACGCCGGAGCCCGGTCGGGTGAGGGACCGTCAAGTCCCCGCGCTTTTGAGGTGACATGGTGTCCGATCTCGAGCTCGATGAAGATCAAGCCGCTGTCTACGAGATCGCAGGCGAGCAGTACGTTCGGCGTTCGCCTCGGTTCGCCGAAGCCATCGCGCGCGCGCACGCATCCCAGCAACGCCCGAGGTGCATCTGCGTGCCTGGCGGCCTTGAGACCTACGTCGCCAGACTGAACGATGGTTTCGTCGTCAAGCGAATGCCGGACACCGGCCACCAGCACGCGCCGAGTTGTCCGCACTTCGAGCCGGCATCTGACGGCTCCGGCCTCCAATCTCTTCTCGGCACGGCGATCCGTGAAGATCCGACCACGGGGCTGACCACGCTGAAGTTGGACTTCTCACTGGCCACGAGCAACGGTCGGGAACCTCAGCGAACTTCGACGGCGATCGACGCGAGCGAGACGGCCTCACGGCAGCGTGGTCTTTCGCTCCGCGGCTTGCTGCATCACCTCTGGGACCGAGCGGATCTGACTCGGTGGCACCCAGGCTTCGACCGGAAGCGAAGCTGGGCGACCGTTCGGCTCCGGCTCCAGCAGGCGGCCCAGCAGAGCATCGTGGGGGGACAGCCGCTGTCCGGCAGGTTGTACGTGCCGGAGCCGTTCTCAGCCGACGACCTGGACGGGATCCGTCTGCGCAGGTCCGCGTGCTGGTCACGCCCCCCCGCGCTTCAGCGGGAACATCAGGCACTGAAGCTCGTCATCGCCGAAGTGAAGGCCATCGAACCGGCCCGGCACGGCTTCCATGCACTGGTCAAGCACGTGCCCGACATTGGTTTCGCCCTGGACGCCCGTTTGTACGGCCGCATGGAGAGGCGATTCGCCGAGGAACTCGGCCTCTGGGGCGCGTCCGAACGTGTTCGCATGATGATGATCGCCAGCTTCGCCGTCACAAGCGTAGGCGTCCCCACCATCTCAAGACTTTCGCTGATGCCGGTGACGCAGCAGTGGCTTCCCGTCGAGACCGTCGTCGAGCAGCAACTCGTGGAGAGGCTGGTCCTCGAAGGGCGTGCGTTCAAGAAGATCCTGCGCTACGACCTCAGCCGAAGCACAAGGCTTCCGAGTCTTACGCTGACTGATCAAGGGGAGCGAGCGCAACCTGTCTACTGCTGAGCCGAAAGGCCCCGATCGCTACGCCGCCTGGTCCTCAGGCCGGCCATAGGCTGCAAATTGTGCGCACGCTCACCCGTGCGGGACGTCAGGTGTACATGCGGATCGGCCTGATGCTCATGCAACACGATGACGTAGCGGTGACCGGCGTGACGGACTCGCAGGCGCGCAACTTGCTAGTCACCAGTGGAGGTGCAGTTGGGCCACCTTGAAAGGACCGCATGAGCCGTAGCAAGACCGATAAGCCGTCAGCCCTCGTCGCGACGCGACCGGACCCGTTTCGTGCCGCGTTTCAGCAGACGGTAGAGCTCCTCATCCAGCGCCGCGCTGATCTGCTCTCGGAGACGGCGATCAACGCGTACGTCGACTGCGATTGGCTCACCTGGCGAGGCGGTAGCCTAAAGCTGACCACAACCGGCGAGAACATCTGCGCTCAGTTACGCAACAAAGCACGCCTGCACGCACGAGCGTGAGCGACAAGCTACCCCGGTGCGCCCTGCGGGCGGCGGCGCCGGGCGCTACCTGGCCATCAAACCGCAGCCAATAGCCGATGCTTACGCGCTGCATGTGCTGAGGCTGGCTGCTAGCAAGGTCACGGGCAGAGATCTCTCGGTTGGATGACTATGTCGCGCCGGGCTGGCCGGCCTTGTTCGCGTTCGGGAACAGAGACCGCCATCCAGACTGTGAGGTGCAGCAGCGCGTCAATGCGCTCCTGGCGGTGACTCGCCAACACCTTCGCATTCGCGCTCTCCGGCCACGATGGCACGGATGGTGGCCTGGCCGGTCTGGACCATCACATCGGTGATGACTTCGGCGCGTTGGATGTTCATCTGCACCAGTGACTCTTGCATGCGCTGCACCCAGCTCGCCTGCTTGGTCAGCAGCACCTCGAGCTGCCTGGCCACCGCGCGGATTGCGCAGACTTCGGCCACCGGCCGGAATGCCGCACGCAGCAACCCGTAGCCCATGAGCGCGGCCGGACGGATCGCTTGAAAGTCACTTCTGAGTCCCGCGAGTGCTTCATCTGCCGGGCCTGCGGCGGGCCGTGTCGCCTTTGCTCCCGCGTTGCCGATCACAACGCTGTAGCAGATCAATCGGAGTTCCCAAGATGACACGCTTTGCAGGCCCACTTCCGTCGAGAACGCGGCGTCGCGGCCTCCTCCTGCTGGGGGGGAACGATCGCCCTGGCGGCTTGCGGCGGCTCGGGCGCCCCCGGGCCGGCTGCGCCACAGCAGCCTGACGTCTACCGAAACACACTGCGCCATATCGAACTGCCGTTTCCACGCACGCAGCACGCGGCCGTCTCGCTGCCCGACGGGCGCGTGCTCATCGTTGGCGGGCTTGACGAAAGCCGTCTGGTGACGCGCCAGATGATCGTTTTCGATCCGCAGACCGAGCAGTTCTCCAAGGCGGGCCTGCTGGGCACAGCGGGCCCCCTAGGCGGCGCCGTGGCCACGCTGCCGGACGGGGATGCGGTCCTGATCGGCGGGTTCCCATCGTCGGCAGCGACGGCGGCTGTGCGCATCGACGCCCGGACCCTGGCGGTGGCCGCGACCCCGGGTCAACCACACTCGCACCGCATCGGAGCAACGGCCACGCGCCTGGCGGATGGCACGGTGTTGCTGGCCGGCGGCCTGCTGGCGGTGACGGAGGATGGCAATGCGATTGGCGTTGGCACGTCGCCCGATGGCACGGTCGAACTCTTCGACGCAGGGACCGGCAGCTTCACGCTGCTGCCCGGCGGCCTCAACGTGCCGCGCTCGCGACACGCGGCCATCGCCACGGCCGACGGCGGCGCCTTGATCGTCGGCGGCATTGCGGAAAACGGCCAGCCGGCACCTGTCGAGCTGTACGACCCGGCGCGCAGGCGCTTCACGGTCGTCCCGACACCTGACGTCGGCGCCCGTGCCAACGCGACCGTCACCGCCGCCATGGACAACGGCATCTGGATCGCGGGCGGCGACGACGGAAGCAACGTGCCCGCGGCACTGGGCAGTGTGCTGCGCTGCGACGCAGCCACCAAGGCCGTGACCCGGCCACTGGACCTAGCGCAGCCGCGCACCCGTTTCGCCGGCGCCCTGTTGACGGATGGGCGCTGGCTGCTGAGCGGCGGCATGCAGGGTCAGGCACTGGACACAACCGAAATCCTGGACCTGCGCAGCGCCATGCGCGCCGCGGGCCCTCGGCTCCTCGTGGCACGCCATTCGCACACGGCTACCGTACTGCGCAGCGGCAAGGTGCTGATCCTGGGCGGCACCGGCACGGACGGGCAGGCGATCCCGTCAGCGGAGATCTTCGAGTGACGGGCGCCCCACAGTCACCCGGTGGCCGCTGGCACTGTGACGATAGCAAGCCATCCCGTCCGGCCGTGATCGATGGCCGACAGTCCCTTCGCTCCACATGGGAGCCGGTCAAGCCTTGACTTCAACCACCGCTTCAAAGCCGCCAAAGATCATTCGCTTTCCGTCAAACGGCACCGGTGGGTTCTCGGGGTTGGACGGATCCATGCGAGGGTCTTCCCTCATTTTTTGCATTCCGGCGTCGCGTGTGGCCTTGTCCGGCCATTCAACCCATGAGAAGGCGACGGTCTCCTCGACGGTCGCCTGAACAGCGCGACGGAAGTCGGTGACCTTGCCATCGGGAACATCGTCGCCCCACCCTTCGATCACGCGGATCGCGCCCAGCTCGATGAACAGGGCATCGAAATGCCGTGCATGGGCGACGAACTTCTCCTTGTTTGCAGTAGGGACTGCAATCACGAATCCATCGATGTAAGACATCAATCACTCCTTGAGTCACGTTGAGGACGCGGCCCGCCCGATGAGCTGCCGCACTTGTCGACGGTCGGCGCCTCCCCAAATCGACAAGCTCACGAAACCAATCCGTTGGGAATGTTCTGTGCAACCTCTCAACATCTGGGCTTTCGAGCTGGCAAAGCCATTGCGGACGGTGCGAAGCTCCGACCCTTTCTAAGGAAGCGCCGTAGGTCCCCTGAGCACCTTCGGGGCGCCAGTTTGCAAAGGTGCTGAACCTCGGCAATCGGGGTGCCCGCACTCGGCCGGTTGTAAGGCTGTCATGTTGCCGAGGCCAACGTTCTCGATCAGACCAAGCTGCCGTAGTTCGGCAAGCGTCATCAGCCGGCGCTCGCACACTGAGCCTGCTGCGCAGGCTCCTCACTTCCTGCACATCTCGCCCTGAGTTGCGAAGGTGTCGCGCATCGGCTGGGCAAGCTCTGCTGCAGTCGTCGCCGGTAGCCAGTGGCCCCCGTCATCCCGACAAGCGCCGGCCCTGGTCACCAGCACCAGCTCTTCTCGACAAGGGTGCAGAACTCGACCGCCGAGTTGTCGATCTCGATGTGAGCCAAGAATATACATTTGTACGAACACTCTTCTGCCAAGACTCCCGTGCAGCCTTCGCCGCGAAAGCCTCATCACACTCAGCCCAATGTCGTCGCATCCATCCGTGACGATTTGGGTGATTGGCGCATCTGGATGAGTCGCCTCATTGTGTTGACCTTTGCGGCGCTGGCGGGGCTGTCCGTGGTGAGCTTCACCTGGCTGTGCGAGCATGCGCTGTCGGCCTTCGGAATTGGATTGGCCCATGCGTGGTGGCTGCCTTTCCTCTGGACGCCGGCCTGTCTGGCCACGCTGGTGTGGGTGACGAGGCGTTACGCGGCTGGAGCGACGGGCTCCGGCATTCCCCAGGTCATGGCAGCCCTTGATCCAAGTGTGGGTGACCGTGAGCGGGGCATGTTCGTGTCCTTGCGACTGAGCATCGCGAAGGCCGTGCTGACCGCCGGCGGCCTGCTGGGAGGGCTTGCCATGGGCCGCGAAGGCCCCTCAGTGCAGATCGCTGCGGGCGTCATGCACCACGCGCGCCGGTACATGCCGCAGGGGGCACCGGTCTCGACCCACGGGTTGCTGGTCGCCGGCGGCGCCGCCGGCATCGCAGCGGCATTCAACGCGCCGCTGGCAGGCATCATGTTCGCCATCGAGGAGCTAAGCCGACGCTTCGAGCAGCGCAACAGCGGCCTCATCATCGCGGGCATCGTCCTCGCGGGCCTCATGGCGGTGTCGGCGTTCGGCAACTCAACCTACTTCGGCGTCATCCGCGTGCCGGCGCTCGCGCCCGGCTTCCTGTTCCCTGCTTTGCTCGTGACGCTCGCCAGCGGTGCGCTCGGCGGGTTGTTCTCGCGACTGCTGCATGCTTCGCTGACCGACACCAGCAGCCGGACGGGCCGCTGGCGTCAGGCTCGCCCGGTAGCATTTGCCGGCGCATGTGGCTTGGGTATCGCCGTGATCGGCTGGGCCAGCGGGGGCAGTACCTTCGGCAGCGGCTACGAGTACACGAAGCAATTGCTGGACGGCCACACGGACCTGCCGCTGCTGTACGTAACGCTGCGCTTCGTCGCGACCTGGCTGGCCGTGTGGTCTGGTGTACCCGGTGGCGTCTTCGCCCCTTCGCTCGCCATTGGCGCGGGCCTGGGCGTTGATGTGGCCGTCTTCGCCGGGTTCGAGGGGAGTTCCTCGGCACTCATCGCGCTGGGAATGGCCGGCTTCCTCGCCGCAGTGACCCAGGCGCCGCTCACCGCGTTCGTCATCGTCATGGAGATGGTGGACGGTCACGCCATGGTGCTGACGCTGATGGCCGCGGCATTGGGTGCGAGCCTGGTGTCCCGCTGGATCAGCCGGCCGCTGTACACCTCCTTGATGCACGCCCAGCTTGCCCGGCTGACCGGGAGCCCTGCCAATGATGCAGAGCCGCCGAAGTCGTTGGACTCAACGTCGCCTCCCGCCCGCCATTGACCCAATGCCATGAGCGACGGCGCCATTTCCCGATCCTGACTGCGATCCCGTCCCAACCCTACCTTCGGTCCCGCATTCAATCAGCCCTCGCGGACAGCGACTGATGGCCCCGTCGCGGCCCACCGCGACGATTGACGCCCACGACTCGGCCAGTCTCGAGCGCTCGCAGTCGATCAACGCGGTGCGGTGCAAGGAGGACGCCCTGCCAGGTCGGGGCGTACGTGAAGTCACTCGCCCAGAACTGGTCCGGCCGCTCGGAACAACGAACGCTGAGATTCGGCGAGCTATTTCACCCAATTTCATTCAGCACCTTGTCCAGGGCATGCAAGGCCGCATCCAGCAACGGCGCGAGTTCGGCGTCCCGAGCGCCGCGGACGATAGCCGCTTCGAGCGCAGCTGCAGCATCCCGGAGCTCGGACGCACCCAACGTCGCGGCTTCACTTTTCAAGTCGTGAGCAAGGCGCAGCCGTGCCTTGGTGTCGCCGTCAGACATCGCCTCGCGGAAACGCTCCGCGAAACCTCGCTCGCGGTCCCGGAACATGGTCTTCAGCCGCGCGTACAGGGCAGCATCGCCCGACAGTGCGGTCAGCGCCGCTCGGTGGTCCAAATGAGCCACCTCGGCGCCACGTCCAAGCCAGCGGGCCAACGTGCCGTACAAGGCTTCCACTCGCACGGGCTTGGCGACGTGATCGTTCATGCCGGCGTCGATCGCACGCGCGCGGTCGCCCGCCATCGCGTTGGCTGTCATCGCAATCACCGGCAGCGCCAGATGCTCTGGGCGCTGCCGCAGGCGGCGCGTGGCCTCGTAGCCATCGAGCACCGGCATCTCGCAGTCCATCAGCACCGCGTCGAATCGTTCACACGCCACGCGGTCCAGCGCCTGCTGGCCGTTCTCGGCCAGTTCGACCTGCACGCCAGCGCGCTGCAGCAGTTCCCGCGCCAGTTCCTGATTCACCGGGTTGTCTTCGACCAGCAGCACCTTCGCACCACGCAAGGCCTCGGTATGTGCCAGCAACGCCTCACGCCGCAAGTCGTCACGTCGCGGGTGTTCGACCGGCGCACCGGTGGCCGCGGCGCAAGCCTCGAGGAAGCTCGAAGGCGTCACCGGCTTCACCAGCAGCGCGTCGGCGTGCAGCTGCCGCGCGGCCAGCTGCTGCTCCAGCTCGTGACGGCCAAAGCCGGTGACCATCAACACGGCCGGTGCCGAGCTGCGCAGCCGCGCGCGTCGCAGCTGTGCCAGCAGCTCGACGCCATCAACGCCGGGCATGCGCCAGTCCAGTACCAGCAGGCCGTAGGGACGGCCCACCTTGTCGGCCCGCTGGACCATCTGCAGCGCCTGCAGCCCCTCGGAGGCCGTGTCAGGCACGAAACCGAACCCTGCTGCGAAGCGGCTAAGCAAGTCACGCGTGCCTGCGTGATCGTCCACCACCAACACGCGCGCGCCAAGCAGCACCGGCGGCACCTGCAACTCCCGCGGCCCGGCCTGCACGCCGAACCAGGCGGTGAAGCTGAAGCGGCTGCCGACACCCGGTGTGCTCTCCAGCCCGATCTCGCCGCCCATCAGCCGCACGAGATGACGGCAGATCGCCAACCCCAGCCCGCTGCCACCGTAGCGGCGGCTGGTGGACGAATCACCTTGCGCGAACGGCTGAAACAGCCGCCGTGCGGCCTCGGGGTCGATGCCGATGCCGGAGTCCGCCACCTCGAACTCGAGCAGCATTCGATCGCCGTCGCGCTCCCGCTCGGCCACGCGCAGGCGCACTTCGCCACGCTCGGTGAACTTGACCGCGTTGTTCCCGAGATTCAGAAGCACCTGGCCCAGGCGGGACGGGTCCCCCACCAGCTGGGCCGGTAGCGTGGCGGGCAGCTCAAACAGCAGCTCCAGACCCTTTTCTGCCGCACGCATGCCGATGAGCCCGGCAACACGATCCGTGACGTCGCCCAGGCAGAAAGGGATGTCTTCCAGCTCCAGCCGGCCGGCCTCGATGCGGGAGATATCGAGGATGTCGTTGATGACCACCAGCAGCGATTCCGCCGCGCGATGCACATGCTCGACGTAGCTGCGCTGCTGTGAGTCCAGCTCCGTCTGCAGCGCCAGCCAGGACATTCCGAGCACGGCATTCATCGGCGTGCGGATCTCATGGCTCATCGTTGCCAGGAACTCGCTCTTCGCACGCGTGGCGGCCTCTGCCATCTGCTGCGCCTGCTGCAGCTCGGCCGTGCGCTGCTGTACACGCAGTTCCAGTGTTTCTGCCAGCGCATTCACCTCCTCGCGCTTACGCCGAAGCCGTAGCGTAAAGATCAGCGTGGCAGCCAGCATCAGCACCGTGGCGCCCACCAGCGTCCACAGCCAGCGCTGATGCAGCGCCTGCTGCGCCAGCTGGGCCTGCTGCTGCTCGCTGCGCCGTGTGAGCTCGGCGAGATCGCGCGCACGGCCTTCGTCACGATAACGCTGCAGCAGCTGCACGACGCGAACGCTGGAACGTTCGCGTGCGGCTTTCGCGGTCATGTCGACGGCCTCGATGGACAGCTCGTAGGCACGGCGGTGATGGCCCGCTGCCGCCTCGATCTCAGCCATGCGACGCGCGCTGTTGCTGAGGTAGAGGGGGAAGTTGATCGCCCGGGCCAGCGCGTACGCCTGCTCGGCCTCGCGGCGCGCCGCGTCCGGCCTGGCCAGCGCCTCGTAGACGCGGCTGCGCGCCGTGCGTGCGAACCACTCGCCGATGCGGTTAGGGTGTTCACCGTAGCCGCGCAGCACCTCGTCGAGCAACTCCAGCGCCCTCACCTGCTGCCCCTGTTCGCGCGCCAGGTCCGCCAGGCCGAAGACGGCGAAGTTGTACGCGAACGGTGAACCGAACTGGCGCAGCATCTCGCGTGCCTGCTCTGCCTTTTCCAGAGACGCAGCGTAGTTCTTGCGATGGCGCTCCATGCCGGAAATCCCAAGGAGTGCGGTCGCTTCGAGCAGTCTGGAACGGGCGCGACGCGACTGTTCGTACATCTGCTGGTAGTGCTGCATGGCCTCGTCCACGCGTCCGGTCATGTCGAAGGCGATCGCCATGCCCTGGTGGGCGAATGCCAAGGCCCTCGGGTGGCGCTCGCGCTGCGCGAATTCCATGGCCTGGACGGCGACCGCAATCTGGTCCTCAAGCTGGCCGAAGCGGCCGTACATCGTGCCCACACGCAGCAGCGCTTCGCTGAGCAGCTCGGGCGGGCCCTGGCCCTGCATCAGCGAGACGGCGCGCGTCGATGCGTCCACCAGGCGATCGATGCGTCCCTGATTCACCGCGTTGATCGCGGCCATCAGCGCCGACTCTGCCTCGCCGACCACGTCGCCGCCCGCACGGGCCGTCTCGGTGGCGCGTGCAATGGTGGCATCCGCGGCCTCGGTCAGGCCCAGGTTGATCTCGGCGCGCGCCTGCAACGTGAGGGCCCGTACGTGATCCGGGGGCGTCGCGTCCGGCGGCAGTTCGCCCGCCAGTCTGCGCACGCGCTGAAAAGCGCCGGGCGCATCGTTGTCGATCAGCTCGCGCACCGCGTCGGCCTCGCGCCGCCAATCGGGCAGCGGCAGCGCCTGGACCGCGAGTTGCAGGCCGACGAGCAGGCTACCGAGCGCAAGGCGAAAACGGATCCTCACAGCGACACGCTCAAGGCCAGCGTCCACTGCCGGTCATTGACCCAGGCGCTCTGCGGTAGGGTGGCACTGCCGTAGTCGGACAGCCGTAGCGTACGCAGCAGGTTCGCCCCCTCCAGTGACAGCGTCAGTCCACCCGGGCTTTGCCACGCCAGGGTGCCGTCGGCCCAGCCGTAGGCGCGCGAGTAGACGGGCAGCGCGCCAATGCCGACCCCACTGGTGCTGCCGGACAGGAAGCGGCTGCGCCAGTTCCAGGCGAGCCTCCCGCTCCAGGGGCCACGTTCGTAAGAGCCGATGAGGTTCACGCTGTGGCGCGAGAGGTTCTGCAGCGGCACCTCGTATCCGAGCCGACGGTCGGGCGTGTGGCTGGCCACCAGCGTGTAGTTGGCGCGCAGGCCAGCACCAGGCAACCACTCGTCGGCAAACCACTGTCCGGCCAACTCGGCGCCGCGCACGCGCGCCGGATCGCTGTTGTACGGCCGTGTCACCTGATACACCCCGCCATCGTGCGACTCCGGCTGGCTGGCACTGGCAATGAACCCGTCGACGTGGCGCCAGAACGCCGTCACCGACCACGCGGTGGGCAGACCCGGCGCTGATTCGACGGCCAGGTCGACGTTGCTCGAACGCACCGCCCGCAGTGCAGGGTTGCCCGCAGCGCCGGTGTTGAGCGCCGCGTTCACGCTGTTGGGCAGCAGCGTGAGCGACGGCGAGAGCTGGTCGAAGCCCGGCCGAGTGATCGTGCGCGACCACGCGGCCCGCCACTGCAAGCTCTGGCTGGCCCGCCAGCGCAGCACCAGGCTGGGCAGCGTGTCGGTCGTGTGGGCATCGTCCTGCCGCGGCACCACGCCACCGCTGGACGGCTGGGACTGCGCCCCCCGTGCCATCAGCGACGTGCGCACGACGCGCAGCCCCGCGTGTCCGTCGAAAGCACCATGGCGGCCGTCGGCCTGCAAGTACAGCGCGTCGCTGCGCTCGGCGATGCGCCAGGTGCCCAGCGCTGCCCCATCTGTCGGCAGCGGAGTGCTGACGCCGAACGCCTGGCGCAGACCGGCCGGGTCACGCGCATCGGCCAGCGTGGGCATGATCACCTGGTCGATGCTGACGCTGTGGCCGTCGAGGAAGTGACGGAGCGGATAGGGCTGCGTGCGGTCCGGCAGCTGCGCGGCGTTCTTGCCGACGAGACCTACATCGCCGAACACCAAGCCGCTGCCGTTGTTGGCGCGACGCCAGGCGCCGCGCCAACCGAAGGCGAGTTGCTCAAGTCCGCCGGCATCGACATGCAGCGTGCGATCGATGCGCAGCGCCGTCAGCTCGCCGACAAAGGGCCGCACCCGATATGCCAGCGATGTGAACGCGAGATGGGCCGGGTCCAGCAGTCCGGCGTCGAGCGTCGTACTAGGCACACGCGACGCCAGGTCGTGCGTGAAGCGGGCCGCGCGGCCAGCCAGTACCGGACCGGAAAAGAACAGCTCGTCGCGGGCGCGCGAGTGACTGGCATCGGCCGACCAGCGACCGCGATCGTCATCGAAATAACCCGTGATCGCCAGCTGCCGAGTACGGCCCAGCGTATCGCGCGCAAAACCAAGCATCGTCACCGGCGCATCGGTCCACGTGACGCGGCGCAGCTCCCGGCTGCCGTCGAACAGCGCCACGCTGCCGGGCTCGAAGCCGGTGCCTGCACCGGCGTTGACCTGCAGTGTGTCCTGCCGCGTGCGCAGGCCGGCGACGTGAAGCTCGGCCAGCAACTCGGCGTGCGGCCCAGGCTGCCACTGCAGCAAGGCGCTGGCACCCTGGCGCGTTCTCCAGCCTTGGCTCGCGCTCTCGGTGCTGCCGGCCGGTGCCACGACGGCGATGCCGGGCACCAGATCGCTTCGCAGCGTCGGGGCGCCGGTGCTCTTCTGGTCCTCACGGAAAGCGCGCCGCTGTTGCGCCGCATTGAACAACAGACCCACGACACCCTCACCAACAGCCTCGCGCCGGCTCCACAAGAGCGATCCCTGCAACGTGCCACGCGCTGCGAGTTCCGCATAAGGGACCCGCAACGAGAGCAGCGTCATCGGCCCGGGGAAGTCCAACGGACGGCGCGTGCGCAGGTCCACGGTGCCGCCAATGCCGCCTTCCAGGCGCGACGCAGCTGAGGTCTTCCAGACATCGATACCCGCCAGCATCTCAGACGGAATAAGGGAGGGATCCAGCGTGCGAGCGCCGCCGGCGCTGAAGATCTCCCGCCCGTTGAGCAGCGATTCCACCTGGACCAGCCCACGCACCGCGAAGCTCGACACCTCGCCACGGTCACGTTGCACTTGCACGCCGGTCAAGCGCTGCAGCGCATCACCCACGCTAGCGTCTGGCAACTTGTTAATGTCGCCGGCGGCGACCGCATCAACGATGTCGACGTCCATGCGACGCCGCCTGTCCGCCGACTCGAGACTTGCGCGGCTGCCTTGGACCAGTACCGAGGGCAGCGCACTGACCGACTGCGCGCGCGCAGTGCTGGAGAACGTTATCGATCCGATGACGGCCACCGCCGCCGATCGGGCAAAACCCCAAGCCGCCCACACGTCCGGGTGGGCACCGCGGCGCAGAGCTCCAGGGTGCGTTGGCATGGTGCTTTCAGCCTCCTGCGGGGGACTGTAGCGTTCAAAAGCCGTTCGGGACATGGTTTCAACCCGTGGTCATGGCTGTCCAAACACGACTGAGCTGGGCCGAATCTCAGGGGGGCCGGATGCGGCCTTTGCCGTGTACCGCTTCGAGACCGTCCCCGGCTGCATCGTGCTCCGAACGCACCACCGCTGGCTGGTCCGCGCGTCTTCGGTACCGACGGCTCCCCGGTCGTCGGCTTCGACCCTGCCGTTCCCGACTTCTTCGGGTGTGCTGGCCTCGACGGCCCACGGCATTCAGACGGCGCTTGCTCTCGGTCACACGGCCGCCTGGGCAGCACGCGTCCAGACGACGTCGACGCGCTCGACGTACGCGCCGAGCAACTGGTGCCCGCACGCTTTGCGGGCCGCTGAAGCCGGCGCGACTTTCCCACCTCCCTCGGAACCCGTCGCGCCCATCTCCCGTCGCTCTTCGACGGCAAGGTCCCCGAGCGCCCTGTCGTGCAGGCGGCGTGGGCAACAGCCCGCGATCGTCAAAGCTGCCGATGCACCGTGCCTCGACCAGAGGCTTGCAACGGTTCGGGCGCCTCATCGAAGCGCTTTTGCGCTTCCGCGATGACCGGCTTGTTCTTCTCCGCCCAGGCCACCAGCGCCATCACTGGCTCCAGCAGCGTCTGTCCCAGTTCGGTGAGCTCGTAGTCCACGCGAGGCGGAATCGTCGGAAACATCGTTCGAGTGACCAAGCCGTCGCGCTCAAGCCCACGCAATGTCAGCGTCAGCATGCGCTGGGAGATGCCTTCGACCTCGCGCCTCAACTCATTGAACCGTCGGGTTCCGGTGCGCAACGTCGCAATGATGTAGAGGCTCCACTTGTCGGCGATGCGATCGAGCTGCTTCCCGACGCACCCGCCACGCGGCTCTACATACCCGACCTGCTTCGTGCCCGATATGGCGTGACCGATCCGAAGGCGTCGTTTGCGCGGCCCGAGGCCGAGGCGCGCGCCTCAGGCTTCGGTCTCGATCTCAGTCGACAACTGTGGACGTATCCGACGCAGCCGGCTCACGCGCTCCTTCTGGCCGCGGCAGCGCGCGGAACCCAACATCAACTCGCGATCGCCATCACCGACGCCTACTTCCTCGATGCGCGCAACATCGCAGACGTCGATGTGCTTGCGGACGTCGCCGTCAACCATGGATTCGATCGCCAGGCCCCCCCGCCATCGCGCTGGATCCCGCGATGCACCACCAGGTCGCAGAGGAAGTCGCCAGATCTGCCGCTGCGGGCATCCGTTCGGTTCCTCACTTCGATTTCGGTTCGGGAAAGGCCATCAGCGGCGGCCGCAGCGAAGTTGAGATGGCGTCGGCCATTCGCGAAGCGGCGCATCGACGCGGCTACCTTTTGCATGCCGCCACTTCGACTGCATGAACCCGGTCTGCAAATCGATCCCAAGCCGTCGTCGCCCACGTGATGTGCAGGCCGGGGCAACTTCATCCGGGATGACGGCTCCGCCGGTCAGGGGTTGATTTCGATGACGTTCACAGACTTGGCGGGAACGGTAACTTCAAGTCGCTGCGGCTGGAGGGCAAGCCCTGCCAAAGGGCGCGGGTGAAGTGCGTCGGGAGTATCGAAGTCGGGATGCGCGTCCATCGCCGCTGCCGTCACGGTGCGGCCTTGCGCTGTGCGCGCCGCCACGCCTCGCAGGTCGATGCCGATGCGGATGTCGTCGTTGGCGCGCAAGTTCACGATCGAAAGCGTCAGCCGACCGCCCTCGCCTAGCGACGCCGAGACGCTGAGGCTCGGCAAATCCACGTCGTCCACCCGGTAGCCCGGCGCGCTGACGCTGACCGGCACGCGCTTGGCTCCCTGGTGGCCCTGGTAGAGGTCAAAGACGTGGTAAGTCGGCGTCACGATCATCTGCGCGCCTCTTGTCAAGATGAGCGCCTGCAACACGTTCGCCATCTGGGCCAGGTTGGCCATGCGCACACGGTCGGCATGGTCCTGGAAAATGTTCAGGGTGAGGCCAGCGATGACGGCGTCGCGCAGCGTATTCGCCTGGTAGAGGTTGGACGGGCGCTTGGGGTCGGCGGACCACCACGTACCCCACTCCGACACTGCGAGACCCACCTGCCGCGCTGGGTCGTAGCGGTCCATGATGGCCGTGTGCCGGGTGATCAGCTCGTCCATCTTCTGCGTACGCAGCAGCGATCGCGCCCATTCCGTCTCATTGAAGCCCACGGCCGGGCTCTTGGTGTCCCAGTCGTCGCCGGCGAAGGTGTAGAAGTGCAGCGACATCATGGCCAGCTGCGGCTGCTTGTTAATCCATGCCAGAGGCGTGGATCGACTGTGGCGGTAGAGCGCGCGCTTCAGCAATGTCTCGGTCCAGGCGTAGTCGTCGGCGTTCGCGTCGGTGGCGATCAGGGTGCCGAACGGTCGCAACACGCTGAGGTACTGGCGGTACTGGTCGGCGTAGTAGTCGGCCGTCATGTTCCCGCCGCAGCCCCAGTTCTCGTTGCCGATGCCGATGTAAGGCACGGCGTATGGCGCGGCATGCCCATTGCGGGCCCGCTCGGCTCCAGCACCCGAGGTGGCCGGGTCCGTCAGATAGTGCAGCCAGGTCTGGGCCTCGGCGGTCGAGCCGCTGGCCAGGTTGACCGACAGGAATGCCTTGGCGCCAATCTGCTCTAGCAGATCCATGAACTCGTGCGAGCCGAAGCCGTTCGTTTCCGGCTCGTCGCCCCACGCCGCGTTCACGCCCCGCGGGCGCTGGTCGCGCGGGCCGATGCCGTCCCGCCAGTGGTAGAGCTCGGCGAAGCAACCGCCCGGCCAGCGGATGACAGGAACCTTGATGCGCTTGAGCGCGGCCACCACGTCGCTGCGGATGCCGCGCACGTTGGGAATGGGCGAGCCCTCGCCAACCCAGATGCCTTCATGCACGCCGCGGCCGAGGTGCTCAACGAACTGACCGTAGATGTTGGGGTCGATGCGCGGGCCGGGCTTGTCGGCCTCGACGACGAGCGTGGCGTTGAGCGGGGCGGCTTGCAGCAGCGGCACAGCGGCGAGTGCCAACGTGGCGATGAGGGACTGGAGCAGGGGCGGCATAGTCAGGCTTCGAGGCGTTGCGGCAGTGGGCCGAAGTAGGACGCCGGCAGGCGGTCGCGGTAGACGATGAGCTGCTGCAGCACGAGGCCGGGGTCGACCATCGCGACGGTCAACACATGGCGACCGGGCGTGTCGATGCGCAGCTTGAATCGCATGACGCGCATGTCGGCGCGGGCGTTGAGGTCATGCTGGCGGCCAAGGAACTCCTGCGACTCGCGCTCCTGCGGGTTGAACACGCTGCGGACGATGGGCGCGCCGTCGTCCACCCACAGCGCGAGCGACAGTTCATGGGCCGGGTCGATGCGCAGCGTGGGCGCGGTGATCACATCGACGTTGAACTCACCCGCGCCGCCCACGAAGAGGGGATAGTGCAGGCGGGGTGCCTGGCGCGGGTCGGCGAAGGAGGCGGCGGTGACAGGCTCCGGCGTCATGGCCACCTCCACACGGCCGTAGTCCGGCAGCGGCAGCCAGCGCACGCCGCGGGCCTCGACGTTGCGCGTGAAGCCGTCGGCCGGGATGCTGAACGGCGCGCCGAGGCTGCCCCAGGCGCCGCGCGCGGCGTCGCGCTGCGACACCGTCGCGCCGGCCACGCGAACGCCGACGGTGACGCGCTCTCGGCCGTCAGTCACGACGATGCTGCCGCTGGCATTGCCCTCGGGCACGTTGGCCCAGTCGATGCTCACCTCGTGGCGCACGTCGTCCTTACCGGCGGAGAACGCCGGCACCGCTCGCAGCCGGATCCACGACTGCTCAGCGGTCACTTGCACCGGCGCTGGCCGTTTGCCACGCGGGAAGACCTCGAGCCAGCTGGTGTTGCGCAGCAGCCCGTCGAAGGTGGGGAGCGTGGGCGGTAGGTAGTAGCCGGGCCAGCCCTGCACCGAGCCATCCACGGCTACGCCGAAGCGCGCGTCGTCGGGAAGGTCCAGCTCGGTGACGGCGGGAGGGATGTCGGCAGTGGGCTGGTACCAGTCAAAGTACCCGAGGTAGGTCTGGTCCATCAGGTGGTTCCATTTGCCGCCCACCAGCTCCAGGTTGTACGTGTCACGGATGCGACGCGACTCGGCGAACAGCCGGCGCACGAGGGCCGCCTCGTCGTTGGCACTGGCGCGAGCCTGTCGCGAGAAGCGCTGGTTGCGCGCGGCGGCCAGCAGCAGCTCGTTGAGGTTGGCGCAGGCACGCACCGGGTGCAGCACGAACTGGTAGTAGGCCGCGCGCTGGTCGGGCTGCAGTCGCGTGTTGACGCCTTCGGCGTCGCGACGCAGCTCACCCCAGAAGCGCGACAGGCGTAGCGCCTCGTCATGGTGTTCGAGGCTATAGGTGTCGGGCTTGAGCACCTCGGGCTTACGCCAGGCGTTGGCCTTGGCGTAGCGCGACGCGAGTCGGGCGATGTCGCGTGCATGCTCCGCGCCGAAGTCGCGCGCGGCCCAGGCCTCGGTCCAGGCCTGCAGCTTGTCGCGACCCATCGCGGCCGGGTCCCAGGCCATCGCCAGGAAGAATTCGATCGGCAGCTCCAGCGGCTTCAAGTCGCCGACGTTGCTGATCCAGATGCGGTCGGCGCCATGGTGCAGCGCCTGGTTGAGTTGCTCCCAAAGCTTGGGCAGCGGGTTGGTGTTCGTCCACTTGTACGAGAACGGGCCGCCGTTCATGTCCATGTGGTGGTAGATGCCGAAGCCGCCGGTGCGGCTGGTGCGCTCGGCCGCAGTGGGCAGGCGGCGCAGGTAACCGACGTTGTCGTCCGAGAACATCAACGTCACGTCGGCCGGCAGCTTGAGGCCCGCGTCGTAGTACTTCTGCACCTCGGTGAACAGCACCCAGACCTGCGGGATATCTTTGATGCGCTTGCCGGTCTGCTCGACGAGCAGCTGGCGCTGGTCCGCGATGACCTGCTCCAGCAGCCGAATGTCGGACTGCAGACCGCCAGTGCCCTCCAGCGCCACGTCGCCGTCGCCGCGCATGCCCAGCGTCACGAGCAGCTCGTGCTGCTTGCTGCGCGCCGCACCCTCGCGGAAGAACTCGCGGACCGCGTCGCCGTTGCTGACGTAGTTCCACTCGCCGTTGCCGATGTGCTCGCGGCGGCTGGTGAACTCCTTGTGCGCCCGGTTCATCGGCTCGTGGTGCGAGGTGCCCATGACGATGCCGTACTCGTCGGCCAGCTCGGCGTTGCGGGGGTCATCGTCGGCGAAGGCGTTGTTCCACATCGCCGGCCACAGGTAGTTGGCCTTCAGGCGCAGCAGCAGCTCGAACACCTTGGCGTAGAAGGCCGAGTTCATGCCGCCGAACTTCTCGGCGGTCCAGCCAGACAGGCAGGGCGCTTCGTTGTTCAGGAAGATGCCACGGTACTTCACGGCCGGCGAGCGCTGCACGCGTCGGCCGGCATCAAGCCAGATCCCCGCCCGGCGCCGTACCGGCACATCGGCCCACCAATACCAGGGCGAGACGCCGATGCTGCGCGACAGGTCGTAGACGCCGTAGATCGTGCCGCGCTTGTCGGCGCCGGCGATCACCAGCGCCTCGTCGACGCCCGGGAAGGGCTGCGCAACGGTCTGCACGACGCAGGCCTCCCATTGCCCGGCCACGCCGCTCACGTCCAGCTTGCCGCGGCGCACGAGATCCTGCACCAGAGGACTCCGGTCGAGCGAGCCGACGATGATGGCGCGGCGTACGCCCGTGCCGCGCGTGCTGACAGTGGGCGGCGCGGCGCCGGTCACGCGGGCCACGTCGGCAGCGAAGTCATGCGCAACGCGTGCCACACCCTTGTGGTCGGAAGGATCTACCCAGACCGGCGTTGTGGACTGGGACGTCGCGATGGCGAAGGCACCGCCGCCGCGCTCGAAGCGAACGGCCGACGCCAGCACGCTGCCGGTCAGCCCAGCCATCAAGGGGGCCATCAACATCTGTCTGCGCGAGATCAAGTCGGTTCCTGCGTAAGAAGGGGAAGGAAGCGGCTGGCAACGGTCAATCCGCCGGGAGCCCGCCACGTGGCAAGACGGGGAACCAGCAGCGATGCCGCACCCATGCGTGCCAAGCCGGCGCGCTCCAGTGGCTCAGCCACGCGCCGCGGAATCATTGTTGGCGCCCAAACGCTCCCCCTCCTCTGGTTTCCCCCAGGGGACCTTCAGTGATGGATTGGCGTGAGGTGCAACTCCCTCGGAGCCGCAACGACAACATATCCAAACCGATATCGAAGGGGGCCAAAAAATGATCTAGCCAGTCGGGGTCGCGGTGGTCCCATGAAGGGTGTGCTGCATGCGCCCGGCCAAGTCGCCGCCCTGCTGAGCGTGCGGCGGTCGACGCCTGGCGGCCACTGCCAAGCGCTGCCGTGGAACTCTGGTCGTTGGCTGCAGTCGCGGCCGTTGTGAAGCCGGCGTCGATCGGGCTGTAGTAGGACTTCGTCGACTGCCGGGCGACATGGTGTTGTATTGCTTGGAACCGACCTGGCCGCCCTGATCAGCGCTGCGGCACTCATGCAATCGCGCGCCAGCCGCCGCCACAAAGCCCAACACTCAACGACCTCGTCTTCAGCAATGCGGTATGGTCCTGCCCGGTGCACGCGTTCCCGTGCACGACTCACACAAGACCAATCGGAGCCCCTCAGATGGCGAAGTCCCTCACGAGCATCCTGTCGCAGATCGAACGTCTTCAAAAGGAAGCGGCGTCCATCCAGTCTGAAGTCATCACGCGCATCCGCAAGGACATCGCCAAGTACGGACTGACGGCAGAGCAATTGTTCGGTGCGTCGAGCACAATAAAACAGCGCAGCGCAAAGACTGGCACCAAGGCAAGCAAAGTCGCCAAACCGCCGAAGTACGCCGACGGCGCCGGCAACACCTGGGGCGGCATGGGCAAGCGCCCTGAATGGATTCGCCAGGCTCTGGCCGCTGGCAAGGTGCTGGGAGATTTCCTGATCGACAAGGCGGCTGAGCCCGCGTCCAGCAAAGCGAAGGCTCCCAAGGCTGCAGCTCCGAAGAAGGCCAAACCCGCGGCAGCACCGAAGGCAGCTGCAAAAAAAAGAGCGGCGGCCAAGACATCGGCTCCGCGTAAGCCCCGCGCCAAAGCTGCTGAGACGCCGGCCGAAGCCTGATCCCGTCCTTGATCACTCCCCCCAGACGCCATGGCCCGGCCAATCGCGCCGACCCATGCGACGCCTCACAAAAAAGGGCCTGACGGTAGTACGCACCGTCAAGCCCAATACCGCGTCGTCAACAAGACCCACGGCAACTGCTCTGTTGGCATCTCACCTGTCGGTGCCGCGCCGCTTCAGGCCATCGCCAGCTCGCGATACCTGAGCTCGCGCGCCGACACCTCAGCGTCGAGTTCAGCTCCCCGGGCCAGCCGGTTGCGCTCTGCCTGGAGCGACTGGACCCTTAGCGTCTGCAACTCCGGCGTGGTCGCGATCAGCTGGCGCGCAGCACGAATGGTGGGAGCGAACTCCGGACTCGTGCCGAGCTTGTAGTCCAGGTAGCTGTCGTGCCGTTCCGGCCAGACCCGCCACCAGGCCACGATACTGTTCACGTTGTTCAGGTCGAGTTGCATCTGAGGCTCCTGATCAAAAAAGCTCGCCCGTCGTGGGGCCTGGGAGTTCGGGCGGTCGGGGCGGCATGCGATGCACGCGCCCTGCCCTTTTGGGCGGCTGCTCCGCAGCGATGGCATGCCATTCCGGCGCGAACATGTCGGGCACCGCCCTCCAACTCTTGGGCTCACGCCGTACCGGTGCTGACGCTGACGACTCCCGCGGCGCCGCGAGCAGTTGGTCAGCGGGATAACGCGCCAGCAGCCGCTCGGCATCCTTGAGCGATCCGTAGAGCCACAGCTCCTGCGCGCTGATCGGCAGGATCACGGACATGCGCTTGTCATGGTCCGGCGCGTTCAGCCGCCCGAAGACCTCATGCCCGTCGGCGTTGATGGTCAGCATCGTGAACGACAGAACTTTCTCGTTCGTCGGACTCGTCCATTCACTCCACAGGCCCGCCAGCCCCATCGGCTCGCCATCGGCCCGCTGGATCTGCCACATCTCGGGCCGGCCGGACTCGTAGCACCACTCGGAGATCGCCATCACGGGGATCACGCAGCGGCGCTCTGCCCACCAGCTCTGCCGAAAGGCTGGCTTGGACTTCATCGTCTCGCTGTTGCAGTGGTACGTCTGCCTGCCGAACCCGATGTCGGTCGCAAAGCTTGGCAGCAGCCCCAACAGCCCCAGTCTTGCCTCGCCAATCGCATCCGGCGACTTCACTTCCGAACGCACGATGAAGGGCGCCAGGATCCCAGCGCTGCAGTACGGCGCGGCATCGCTGCGCTCGGGCAGCGTCACGCCGAAGCTGGCCAGCAGCCGGGCGTTGTCGGTGACGGGTTCGTAGTTCGAGCACATGGTTCAGAGTGGATCGGTCCCCTCGGGCCGTGGCCGCCGCGGCGTTTGACACGCCCCTGGGCTTGGTGGCTCGAAGTTCGATCGCCGAATAGTACTGTATGTCCATACAGTTTTTCAACGAACCGGCAACCGCCCTCACGAAACACCGGCATAGCCGTGGGGCAGCCGCGGCCGTCCCACGTCGAGCCGTGTCGTCGCGGGCCATCGAACGCCGACCGCCACCGGCAGCAGCCGAAGGCCGAGGGGACCACGTTCATGTAGCTGGAAGACTAGGACTAGGACTAGGACGGCGAAACGCAGGCGATCTGCTGGCCTCAGCATTCGCCAGGCGCAGCGGCGCGAACTTCCCAAGAGCCCGCCCCTGGCCGTGGAAGGCACTCGGCAGGCGCGGCACGATGTGACGGCGCCGGTGGCCGGCAAGCTGAGGGACTTGACGCCGATGCCGGGCGCGCCGGCTCGATCCGCGCTGATCCGCGATCTCCGGTGAGCAGCGTCAGCGCAGTGTGTCGTTGAGGGTGGCAGCCAGGCGCTGCGCAGCACTCTTGAGACGGGCCACCAGCACTGGATCCCACCGGTCGATGTAGCTTTGTTCGATGAAGCGACCGCCGGGGTAGAAGCCCGTCTTGATGACGATCTTGCAGGATTCCACGGCCCACGCGGCCGGCCGAGGGGTGGCCGGCGCGGCGAGACCGGCCGTCGACGCGTCTCGGCGCAGTTCGTCAATGCCACCCACTCGGTTGCGGATCATCACACCGTCCCACAGCGAGTGCAGGTGGGTGCCACGGCCGAAGGCCCGGACCTGGTAGAGGTTGCCCCCCTTGTCGCCCTTGAAACCGGCATGCAGCGGCTGGTGCAAATCGCCAACCAGGTGGATGACCCACTTGAGTGCCTTGCGGCGCGCCTCGTCCGGTGCCTTGGACTTCAGGACCGCGATCTGCTTGCTCAAGGCCTCAACCGAGCATTGGCCGTCCGCGCAGTCGCGGATGCGCGCGTAGGAGCAATCGCCCAGCGGCGGATTGACATAGTGCCAATGGGCAGTCTGCGGAGAACGGACCTCGTCGGCCCAGGTCGCGACCGACGACATGGTCGCGTCTGGTTCGGCCGCCAGCAGCCGGTTGACTTCGGAATGAGCAGTTGGTGTCAGCTGGATCTCGGCGAGCTCGCCGATCAGGCGGTGCCCTTCAGCGCCCCAGGCGTGGGCGGTGGACGTGAGGGTGAAGAGCAGCAGAGTCGCGGCGCTGAAGAGAGTTTGCATTCGATTCTGTGTGGACGAAGCCTTGCAGCACTGATACGGGTGTCTTGATAGAACTAAGCGGACAGCCGCGATTGAAAGTCGCATCAACAAAGCGAAGAAGCCCCCTAGCACGAGACATAACTGCACCGTAGACTGCGTCCACAACGACACCATGCTCAATATGGATCCGATGATCGCCGCCTCTGCAGCTAAAGCTCTCGCGCTATGGGCATGGGACAAGATTGCCGACGATCTAATACCGGCGCTCGACAAAGCCATTGTCGAAGCATCGAAAGACGTTGCACGCAAAGAAATTGCAGAAAACCAGCGCGCCCTTTGGGGAAAGGTCAAATGGAATTCAGCGCTATCGGCATATCGGACAAATCTGCTTCAAATAGTAAGCACGACGCGGCTGCTCGGCCACCCAAGACCCATAGACCTGTCGCAGCTATATACCGATGTGATGGTATACGACAAGGAGTCCGCTTTTAGATTCTCGAAATTAAGGAATTTCGACACTCGCGATCTTCAACAACATGAAGACAGCTTTCCCCGGCGGCGAGGCGTTGACGTAGTCTCGTCTGGAAAGCACATCTACATACTGGGAAGACCAGGAGCGGGAAAGACTACATTTCTAAAGCATCTTGCATATCTTGCTTGCAAAGGAGAGATTGCCAGAACACCTGTCTTTGTTGCCTTTCGCGAGCATCACATAACCGCGCAAAGTTCCATCGTTGACATTATTAGCAAAGAATTTCAAAACTGCGGAATGCCTCCTGCAGGCCCATTCGTGGTCAAGTTGCTTGAGTCTGGTCGTGCACTTCTACTGTTCGATGGGCTGGATGAGGTGGCGGAAGATCAGGGCAAGCGGAAGCACCTGATAAACGAGCTTATTACACTAGCAAAGAGGTTTCCAAAATGCCAAATTTGCGTATCATGCCGAATTGCCGCCACCGAATATGCATTCGAACGATTCGAATATCTAGAGGTCGCAGACTTTTCCGATGAGCAGAAAGACGCATTCTGCGAGCGCTGGTTTCAATCAGACCCAGAGCGTCTTCACAGGTTCCTGACAAATTGGAAGGCCCCACAAAATAGTGGCATAAGAGAACTCGGAAGAACACCCCTGCTTCTAGCCTTCATTTGTCTCGCATATGAAGAGACATTGCAGCTACCCCACCGCAGAGTGGACCTTTATAAAGATGCCGTAGATGCGCTGTTGAGGAGGTGGGACACGACAAGGAATATTGAGCGTGACAATACAAAAATTTCACTACCCCACTACCGCTACGAACCACTTTTGTGCGAATTGGCGGCACAGAACTTCGCAGCCGGAGCGTACATATTTCATCCGACACGAGCCGCGTCAATAATATCAGGTTGGTACGAAAAGCTACCAGAAGGCAAACTACTCTCGGGCGAAGAGGAAATCGAAATACTAAATGCCCTGGAATACAAGACGGGCCTGATTGTGAGTCGCGCCAAGGATGCATATTCGTTCTCTCATCTGAGCATCCAAGAGTATCTGACGTCGGTCGCAATTATGAACGGACGCGTTTTCAGAAGCTCGTGGACATTTGTTAACACCAGACTATTAGACAAAACCTGGCGAGAAGTCTTCATCTTCTTGAGTGGGATGTCACCTGACGCAACCAGCCTTACAACCGCAATGGCTGATGAATGCGTCTCAATTATCAGACCCAATTCAAACTGGGGCACCCTGAAGGCGGCATTGGTAGAAACCATTTCAGATGCACAGCGTACGCCAGGCGTTAACGCCGATGCATTGGTTGCCGACGCCATTCGGAGGCTGGCTAGTTCACAGTGGATTCCGAGTTCTGAAAAGCTAGACTTGGCGGCTTTCCAACAGACCTTGAACGGAATACAGCGTATTTGTACGCTTTTGCCACGCGAAGATTTTCGCGAGCTGAGGAATGTACTGGCACTTCTGGGACGCGTTCTCAGCGCAAGCCGTTCTGTGACGGTTGTTCAAAGGGTTATTCTATCCCTTGGAGATTCGTTTCATTCGTTCATCTATGGGCTTGGATTAACCATTGAATGCGGCCTCACGGGAATTTGCCGCGACCGTAGGCGCATACTGGAAGAGATCATCTTCGAGAGGCGTTCCTCCGCTGAGTAGTTTGAATTGCGCAACCCTGTAAAGAGCGGTTAGGGCAGAAGCCAATCTGGAAGGCCGCACGTCTGTGATTTACGTCAAGAAGCTGAGGCGCTGGCGGCATTCCGGCTGGCCGCACTCAAGGCCACTGCAGACGTGGAGATGTCGGTCTTCAACATGACGCATCGTGCCGAGCAGAGACCGCTGCACAACTGACGTCGAAACGAGCGCCGACCAGCCATCGTGGCGGGGATTTCGGGATGTGCGATCTAGAGCGGTCTTTCGGACCGTTTTGAGGCTTTTTGAGCCCTCTGCCGGGGGGCTTTGGCCCCTCAGGACGGACTACTCCCTGCACACGGCTGTAGTCGCCCGCTTTGTGCAGCTTCCTCATCGCCTTGAGCAGGTTAACGCCGAGCGCCGCCCAGGCCATCTGCGCCTGCGTCTTGGCCGCCCCGAAGTACCTCGCCCGGCTCAGGTGGAAGCGCCGCTTCATCGTGCCGAAGCCTTGCTCGACCTTGTAGCGCAGCGTGGCGATGGCCCGGTTCATCTGGGTCAGCAACAGATGCACCGCACGACCCCGGCTGCCCTTGAACTGGATCAGGTCACCGATGCCCTTGGCCTGGAGGTACTCACGGTTGGCCGCGCTCGCAGAGCCTTTGTCGGCCAGCACGCCTTCAGGCTGGATGCCTTGCTCGATGAGCGCGTCGACGATGCCCGGCAGCTTGTTCACCTCGGACTGGTTGGCCGGGTGCATCTCGACGTGTTCGACATAGCCGTCCTCGGTGTCCACCGCGCTGTAGCCGCGATAGCCGAAGAAGGCCTCGTTGCCCTTCTTGACCCAGCGCGCCTCTTCATCGGCACTGTCCACCACGTCGGCCTGCCCCTCGTCATCGACCTCGACATGCTGGTTCGGCCGTGCCGCACTCTCGATGATGGTGGCATCGATGATCGCGCCGCGGCTGCCGGCAACCTTCAGGCCCTGGCCTTCGAGATGGACGTTGACCCGGCGCAGCAGCACCTGGTCGAGCTTGGCCGTCACGAGCCGGTTGCGGAAGCGGCAGATGGTGGTGGCGTCGGTGAAACTGCCGTCACCGGGCTCGAAGCCGGTGAACACCATGAAGTCCAGTCGTACCTTGAGCGCGTGCTCCAGCTGCGTGTCCGACAGGCCGTGCCACCGGCCCAGCAGCATCAGCTTGAACATGGACAACGGCGCGTACGGCTCAGGGCCGCCGCCGTGCGTGGCTTCACGCTTGTACAGACCCTTGAGCTTGTGCGCGATCTCGGCCCAGTCCGGCAACTCGTGCAACTTCATCGTCGGCGAGTCTTGAACCAGCGGTTTGGCACCCATGAGGAAGAAGCTGTCCATGCCCTGATCGCACCGCAGGCTTCAAAACAGCGCATCCGGGAAGTTATGCAGCGGTCTCGAGCAGGCGTCGGCCATCGCGGGTGCAGTTGCCTCCCTGCGCCAGGCCAGGGCCCATACCGCCGCAGCATTCCAGCTCGGCGTCGCAAGCCAGATCGAACGACTGGTCTGACGGCAAGAGTGGCCGCTAGATGCTGCCGGCGGCGCGCATGACGTCCGAGCGTGATTTTGTGCTACTGCTCCAGTCGCGGTTTGGGCTCAATGCAAGCTGACGCCCCCTCTTGAGCTTCGAATGCGAGAAGCCTTTGAAGCTCAGTCGAGAGGGCGAGTGCACGAGGTCGACACGAAGCTTCAACTCAGCGGTTCAAGGTCGTAACCGCCTCCACGAGAGCGGAGCCGGCCGATGGCTGGGAACGGAAAATGGAAGCCGCCGATCAGGCCGTCGGAGCTTGCCACCTTTGCCAAGACCTGTAGTCGCACCGCCCGCGCTGCATCGGCATCCATGTCACTGGCCACGGACCATTCGGGGTGGCGCAGGAAGATCGCCGGGACGTTGACCATGTCGCCGATGTAGTGGAAGGTATGACCGCCGCCGCGCACCTCGAAGATGGTGTGACCCGGGGTGTGCCCATAGGCTGGGATGGAGAACACACCCGGCACGACTTCGCCGCCCGGTGTGTACCGACGCAGCATCTTTTCAGGCATGCCCTTGAAGACGCGCTGCGCGCGCTCGAAGTTGAATTTTTGCGCCGGTGCCGCGCGCATCTTCTCGTCGCTCATCCAGAACTCGTACTCACGCGATGCCACCCAGACGGTGGCGTTCGGATACGTGAACTCACCGGCCAAGTTGCGCAGCCCGCTGACGTGGTCAGGATGGAAGTGTGTGATGACGACCGTGTCAATGTCTTCAGGCTTTAGCCCCGCTGCCCGCAGGCTCTCCACGAGCTTGCCGGTCGTTTGTCGCGGCGTTCCCATATCACCGAGGCCGGTGTCGAGCAGGATGCGCCGGGAGCCGCTGACGACCAGAAAGCCCGTGAACGGCAATTCGACATAGTCGGTAGTGAGCCCGAGCGATGTGGCCAAGGCCTTGACCTCGGCAAACGGCGCGTTCGTCACGTACTTGTCGTGCAAGGGCAGCCGCGTGGCACCGTCGTGCAGCGCGATGATTTCGACGTCGCCCATCGTGAAGCGGCGGAATCGCTCCGTTGGCAGGATGGGCAGGCCAAACGGAGCAGCGTCCTGCGCCCAGTTCGCCTGGAGCGGCAGCAGGCTGGCGGCGCCCATAGCTGCGAGAGAGGTGACGAAATGGCGGCGGTTTGTCATGAGGTTTTCCGAGGTGGGGGGCGTGGCGCCAGAAGCGCTCGGGCCTTACCGGAGCTGGCTCCGGGCAGCGCTGTCGATGAAGTCGGCCACTCGGTCAGGGTGGCTCGCCATCGACAGGTGGCTCGAGTGCAGTTCCAGGGTGTGGGCATTCAGCTGACCGGCTATCAGGCGCTGCACGTGCGACGGCAGGGCCTTGTCTTCAGTAGTCACGAGATAGGAGCTCGGTTTGTCGCGCCATGCAGCGTGAGACACGCGCTCCCCGAACGCGCGTGCGGCCAGCGGCTTCTGGACCGCGGCCAATGCACGAGCCGCGGGCAACGACAGGTCGGTGCCCATCAGTGCGCGGAAGGCCTGAGGGTCATCGAGCCAGATGAGCCCCGCGGCGTCCGGCGCCAGTCCCTGCATGGGAGCATTCAGGCGGCCCAGCAGTGCCTGCGCCGATTCCTCGCTGTCCGGCACCAGGGCAGAGAGGTAGACCAGCGCCTTCACTGGTGGGGCGTTCCCGGCCTCGGTCACAACGACGCCCCCCCACGAGTGGCCCACCAGCACGACGTCGCCCGGCTGCCGTTCGATGACGCGCCGCGTCGCCGTGACGTCCTCCTCCAGCGAGGTCAGCGGCAGTTGCACCGCGGTCACGCGATAACCCCGCTTCTGTAGCAGCGGGATTACACGCGACCAGCTGGAGCCATCAGCGAACGCGCCGTGCACGAGCACCACGCTGGGCAGCGGTGGTGCGGCACTCGCTGCGGTGGAAAGGGCCAGCGTGAACAAGGCCAGCCAGCGTCGAAAGTGCGTCATTGTCTTTTGCTCCTGTCTGTTTCAGCCTGCTAGCGATGTGGCGCCCTGAGCCCATCGTGCGGGAAATTCGTCATGGCGGATCGCGGGCGTCCAGGCCTGCACAGTGACGTCCACAAGACCCAGGGCGACAAAAGGGTCCGACGACAGCACGGCTTCAAGCTCGGATTGCTGGTCTCCGTGAGCAACGATCACGCCCCCCTCTCCCGAAGCCAACGGCCCGGCGGCAATGAAACGACCTTGGCTCGTGTGATGTGCCAACCAGGCACGGTGTGCGTTGCTCTGACGCTGAATGGCGCTCTGCTCGGCGCGCGAACTGAGAGTGACGAGAAACAGCACGGGGACTCCATTCAAGCAGCAAGGGTTCGGGCGACGAGGTCGGGCACCAGGGCTGTTGCCTCGGCCAACGACTGCTCTCTGGCCTCCGCGCCCTTGCTCAGCCGCTCGGCGCGCACGAACTGCACGTCAGTGATCCCCAGGAAGCCAAAGAAGGCCGTCAGGTAAGACTCCTGGAAGTCCATTCCCGAACCCGCCCCCACGGAATACATCCCGCCACGGGTTGAGGCCACGATGACGCGCCGACCGCCCGCCAGGCCGACAGGTCCTTCGGCCGTGTAGCGGAAGGTACGGCCGGGCTGCGCGAGGCGATCCAGCCAAGCCTTGAGCTGGCTCGGAACCGAGAAGTTGTACATCGGCACGCCGATTACGATGACGTCGCTGTCGAGGAACTCGGACACCAACTGCTCGGAGCGGGCATGCTCCGCCGACGCAGCGGCATCCGGCGTCGCGCCGACCACGCTCCGGAAACCTGCGGCGATAGCGCTGGTGAGGTGGGGAACAGCATCGTCGACCAGGTCGCGGTAGCGCACTTCGGCGCCAGGGAGCGCTTCGGCCATCTGCGCCACGATGATGCGGCTTAGTTGTCGCGATGCCGACGCGTCGGCGGCAAAGCTGGAATCCAGGTGCAGAAATTTCATGGCTGTTGAAGTCGAGGTGTTGATGGCCGTCACGATAGAGAACCGACCGTCATTGCACTAGCCGCCGGGAGCAGGACGGATCGTTCCACTTTTAGGACAATGAACCGACAACTTCGAGCTGATGGAACGTGGAAGACCTGAACGACCTGGCCCTATTCGCCGCGGTGGTTACGCATGGCGGCTTTTCGGAAGCAGCCCGGGCACTGGGCATTCCGAAGTCACGGCTGAGCCGGCGGGTGGCAGAGCTGGAGGCCCGCCTCGCAGTGCGCCTGCTGCAGCGTTCCACGCGCTCAGTCAGCGTGACCGAGGTCGGAGCCGCCTTCTTCACGCACTGCGAGTCCGTCTCAGCGTCAGCGAAGGCCGCCTACGAGGTCGCAGCGCGTGCCCACGCCAAGCCCTCCGGCAGGCTGCGCGTCAGTTGCCCTATTGGCGTCGCGCATCTGTTCCTGGGGCCGCTGCTGCCCGAGTTCCTGCTGGCCCACCCCGGCGTCAGGCTGGACTTGGACCTCACCAACCGGCGCGTAGACCTGATTGGCGAGGGCTACGACGTGGCCCTTCGCATGCGATCCGCGCTGGAGGACTCAGATCTCGTGATCCGGCAGCTCGGCGCGAGTGACCAGCTGCTGGCGGCCAGTCCGGCCTTCGTGGACGCTCACGGGCCCTTCGGCACGGTGGAGTCGCTTCAGGGGATCAGAGGTATGGGGCCGGCGGGCGTGCGGGGTCAGAAGCCGACATGGTCCCTGACAGGGCCAAACGGTGACACGTTGGACATCGCCTACCAACCTTGTTGTGCCGTCGATGACGTCTACCTGAAGTGCCGCATGGCTGTCGCCGGCGTCGGCGTTGCGCAGTTGCCGTATCACGTCTGCGCGGATGAGTTGCGCAGCGGCGCACTGGTCGACATGCTGCCCGGCTACCGGCCGCCGCCACACCGGTTGCACGCTGTGTATCCTTCCCGGCGCGGCATGGTGCCGGCCGTCAGGGCCTTCGTGGACCTGCTGGCAGACAAGCTTCCGCCGGCCATGGCGAACGCGAGCGGCGAGTTCCACCGTGTGGTGAGCACATGGGGGCGCTGAATCTCAGTCCCGCTTGCTTGATCCAACTTTGCACGGCTTCGCGGGTCACCTGCGTGATCTCGAACTGGACGGGGCGCTGAGTCTTGTGCTGCATCACCACCGCGCGGCTGGCCACAGCGTCGCCGTGGCAGACATCTCGCACCTTGAGCGAGACGAGGTCGCAACCTCGAAGTTTGCTATCGATGCCCAGATTGAACAGCGCGAGCTCGCGAACGCGGTTCTCCATCTGGAGCCCGGACTCGGAGTGCCCAGATGTCCTTGACCTTGAACGGCGCTTTCTGGCCGATGATCTTGCCCTTGGTCCACGGCTCGCGCGACGGGGTGTTGTTTGCTGATCCCATGATGGTCTCCCATCG
>NZ_JAJTWU010000014.1 GCF_021353265.1 Pelomonas cellulosilytica | reverse complement strand
TCTGTGTCGGACGCCGAAACTGGCTCTTCGCCGACACGGTGCACGGCGCCAACGCCAGCGCCAACCTGTACTCGCTGCTGCAGACCTGCAGTGTCAATGGCATCGACGGCTACCGCTACTTGCACGCGCTGTTCACTGCGCTGCCCAATGCCAAGACAGCCGAAGACTACGCCGCGCTTCTGCCCTGGAACATCGACCTCAGCAACGGCTGAACCTCACCTGCTCGATTGCCTCGTGAGAGGCAAGGACGCGGTTAATTGACCGCATACTGTAAAACTCCATCAAATGGCTCTGGAGCAGCCCCGAGAACGAGGGTCGAGAGACGGCAAGCCGAAGTAGGCCTGCCGGGCGGTCTCGAAAGTCCTGGACATCCTCTGTCGCCTCAAACAGGTCCTGTAGTGCCGGGCCTACCCGCGCCCACAGGCGATCTCCTGCCTCGGTCAGCCCGACGCTGCGCGTCGTGCGGTTGAACAGGCGAACGCCTAGCCGTGACTCGAGCGCCTTGATGCTCTGGCTGACTGCCTGCGGCGATACCTCGAGCTGAGCTGATGCGGAGGTGAAGCTTTTCAGCTGAGCGACGCACCGAAACGCTACCAAGCCGTCGAGTTGATCAATTCGCATGGATTATCAACGTCACGTTTAAAGCGATCAAAGACTACCCCCATTTCTTGTTTTTGTCCGCACACGCACAGTGCTCCCCACGACAGCACGTCGCTGACGCAGAAGCCGGACGCCGCGTATTGATGACGGCCATGGACGCCATCGTTGCCGACCGTTCACTCCACTCGCCACTGCATCCCAATCCAAACTTACGGGAACCACCATGAGCAACCTGCAAAGAGTTCAAGCCTTCTTCGCTGCCTATGCTTCCAATGACGTCGCCGGCGTACGAGCCGTGATGGCAGACGACATCGCATGGACCATACCCGGCCATCACTCGTTGGCCGGTACCAAACGTGGTGTCGAGGAAGTTCTCGCCTTCTTTCACCAGCTCGCCAAGGCGAACTTCAAGGCTGAGCCGATGGTCATCGCCGAGCAGGGCGACTATGTCATCGACCACCACCGCGGCTGGAGCGAAGAAGCCGGCGGCCTGGATCTCACGTGGTGCCTCGTGTTCCGCTTCGAGGGTGGAAAGATCAAGGAAGTCACCAACTACTGTTCCGACCAGCATCAAGCCGACATCTTCTTCTGGAAGGTCTACCCCTTGAAGTCCATCCCGGGCCGCCTGGCGTGAGTGGCTTGAGTCGGCGTCCACGCCAAGCAGACTCAGCGTGGACAGCAGAGAACTCTGATGCGCGCAGGAATTCGCGGCTACCGGCGAGGGTCGAACACGCACGAGGCCGCAGCAACCGCGCCCACTTCTTCGTCCGGTCCCTAAGCGCGTGTCGCACGGCCGACTTCGATGCGCACCCGTCAAGCCGGTGCAGCTGCAAACGCCGAGGTTGCTGGTTAAGCAGGTCTGGCGATGCAGCAACAGCGCCGGCTCTTCAGGGGCCGTGCTCCAGCAGCTGAAGCAGCGCAGGCAGTGACAGTGGCTTGGCGAGGAACGCATCGAATCCCGCATGCAGCGCTCGGGCCCGCATGTCCTCGTTTGCTGCACCGGTGACCGCCACCATGCAGGGCTGACACAGGTTCAGGCTCGCCCGGACCTCTGTGGCTTCTTCCAGGCCGGACATGCCGGGCATGTCGATATCGGACACCACGGAGTGGGGGCCTATCTGCAGGATGAGGGCCAGCGCCTCATTGCCGCCATAGGCGGTGAAGACGGTGTAACCGAACATCTCCAGCGCACGCGCCAAGCTGTCAGCTGCATCGACATCGTCGTCCACCACGACCACCACTTTTGCATTCATCGTCCGTCCAGGTCCGCGCAGCAACGGGGCAATCCGCAATCCCGTGACTCAGAGATGGACCAAGCACGCGCATCTGGCGGCTCAGCGCGGCTTAGGCGGCTCAGGGCGACTCAGGGCGGAGGCACATGCGCCGAGTCCAGCACGCGTTCGAGCGTTTCAAGGTCGACCGGCTTGACCAGGTGTGCCAGGAAGCCCGCCCGGGCGCTCCGGTCCTGATCCACGGCCCGTCCGTAGCCACTCAGCGCCACCAGGGCCACGCGCAGGTCAGGGTTCTGGTGGCGGATCGACGCCGCCAGCTCGTACCCGTCCATGCCGGGCAGGCCGATATCCAGCAGCGCGAAGTCCGGCGCCACGCTGCCGATCATCTGCAGGGCCGCGACGGGATGGGTGGCCACCCAGACCTCGTGCCCGCAGATGCGCAGCAGCTCTGCCAGGGAGTCGGCCGCGTCGTAGTTGTCGTCGACGATGAAAACCCGGCGAGGCGGCCCAGACCTGGGGAGCCGCGGCGCGCGCGCCGCCAGCGCGTGCTGCGGGTCTTCGTCGCCCAGGCATGGCAAGCGAATGACGAACTCGCTGCCCAAGCCGATGCCAGCGCTGTGTGCCGCCACGGTGCCCGAATGCAGCGTGACGAGGCTGCGCACGAGGGCGAGCCCAACGCCGAGGCCACCCGTAAGGACGCCGACATCCACGCGCTCCTGGAAGAACAGGTTGAACACGTCGGGCAAGGCCGCCGCAGAAATGCCCCGGCCATCGTCCTTCACGGCAATGACAGCGTCCTGGCCCTCCTTGTGGGTCGTCAGTGTGATTGAGCCACCGGGTGGCGTGTACTTGGCCGCGTTGATCAGAAGGTTCGACACGCACTGCGTCAATCGCACGGGGTCGCCCCAGCAGGTCAGCGCTGCGACGCTGTTGTCAATCGTGAAGCGCTGTTGGCGCTGCTCCATCAGCGGCCGGGCCAGCGCGACGGCTTGCACGGCCATGTGCTCAATGGGCACGCGCTCCATACACAACTTGACCTGACCGGAGGCAATCTTGGCGATGTCCTGCAGGTCGTCCACCAGCCGCACCATGTGGCTGACATGGCGACGCATCGTGGCGTGCTCCACCGTCTCGTAGCCGCCGCCGCGCATGCGCAGCACGTCCAGCGTGGTGAGCAGCGGCGCCAGCGGGTTGCGCAGTTCGTGCCCCAGCACGCTGAGGAATTCGTCCTTGTTCCTGGCAGCGTCCCTCAGTTCGGCCAGGAGGCCATCCTGCTGCTCCGCCACGGTCTTCGCCGTTAGGGCCGACAACACCAGCCGTTCATTGGCGTCACGCAGGGTCACGCCGCGCTCTTCATGCCGGACCGGTGGCTCGAGAGCATCCGGCGATGGATCACCGTTCTGCACGGCCGAAAAGAAGCGCCAGCATCCGCCACCTGCACGCTTGCTGGCGTACATCGCGCGGTCAGCACAGTCGACCAGGCCCTCCGCATCGCGTGCATCGTCGGGATACACGCTGATGCCGATGCTGGCGGTGACCGGCATCGGCGCGAGGCCGGCATCCACGAGCGTGCTGAGCGATGAAAGCAGCTTCTCAGCGACCAGGCCGGCATCTGCCGCTTCGGCGACCTCGCTCAGCAGAAGCACGAACTCGTCGCCACCGAGCCGGCATACGGTGTCGACACCCCGCACACCAGCGATCAGGCATTGCCCTACGGCGCACAGCACCTCGTCGCCCACCTGGTGTCCGCGGCTGTCGTTGATGGCCTTGAACCCGTCGAGGTCGAGGAAGAGCAGGGCGAGCCGGCTGTCATTGCGCCTGGCCTGCGTCAGCGCCTGACCCATGCGGTCGACCAACAGCAGACGGTTCGGGAGGCTGGTGAGCGGATCGAGCTCGCTGGAGCGCGTGAGCTCGGCGACCAGTTGCGCCGCTGATTCCGCCGCTCCGCGCGAGCGCATTGCTTCCAGCACGAGCTGCTCATTGGCCGCCAGCAACTGGTGCACTTGGTGGCTGCCAATCTGGGCGTGCGCCTCGGCCAGGTCCGCACGCAGGCGGGCCAATTCGGCACGTGCCGTCACGGCGTCCCGCTCGAGCCCGGCAATCTCGGCCAGCAGCGCTGTGCGCTGGGAGGGATCGGGCTCGTGCTCGGGATGCATGGCGTTTGTCGGTGGCTAAACGCTGCCTAACTCACCTCGACCGGCGGACTTCGTCCCGTTGTCGAGGGGCGGCCGCCCAGCAGGCCTTCCTGCCCCGTCAGCGGGGCGCCAATGCGCAGGCCGTCGTCATCAATGCCATATTCCCGGAGTTCGTCGGAATGGGCGCTGTCCCGCAGCTTGACCACCGCCATGACGCGACGCAGCCGGCTCTCCACCTCGATGTAGCGCTGGACGATGATGGCGTCGGTCATGAAGGCGGTGCCGTAGGGACTGAAGCGCAGGTCGGTGTAGCGGTCCTCCAGCTCCGAGGTCATCAGCACCGTGACCCCCATGCCGGTCAGCGACGTCACCAGGCGCAGCAGCGACTCGCGGAAATCCTCGCGGTACGACGGGCCGAGCGCCAGCTCGAAGCCCGACAGCGAATCGATGACGACGCGGCTGGCACCGAGCCGGCGCACTTCGGCCGACAGCAGCTGCATGATTTCCTCGATGGAGATGTCAGGTGCGTGGCTCTCCACCAGGCCGATCTGCCCCTGGGCGATGGCATGCGCCAGCGCCGGGTTGCGCAGCCGCGTGGGCCGGCGCTCGAAGGCAGCGATGACGCCCTTTTCCCCCGCCTGCACGCCAGCATTGAGGAAGGCGGCGGCCAGGATGCTCTTGCCTGAACCCGACGGGCCCGCCACAAGCAGCGAATAGCCGCGCGGCAGCCCGCCGCCCATCATGGCGTCCAGGCCAGGCACGCCCATGGTGGCGCGCGGGCCGATGGCCAGCTTCTCGGGGGCCGTGTCCAGCTTCGCCGGCGCAAAGACTTGTAATCCGTCGGAGGTGATGCGGAACGCGTGCAGGCCCGGCAGCGAGGGCTGGCCGCGCATCTTCATGATCTCCATCTTGCGCACCATGGCGTTGCGCTGCACGTTCTGGCGCATCCAGATCAGACCGTCGGCGACGGTGAACACCGGGTTGGCATCGGTGTCGGTGAAATACTCGCCGATCAGGAAGGTGGTGGCCTGCCAGCTCGTCATCAGCATGCCGAGCTGCTGCATGAAGCGTTGCAGCAGCGCGTGCCCGTTGCCGTTGTCCTGGCTTGACAGCACGACCGAGCGGAAGGAGTCGACGAAGACCAGCGCCGGTTCGTGCGCCGCAACCTCTTGGGTGATGCGGGCGAGCACCCTATCAAGGTCGCCGGCCATGGCCTCGTCGCAGAGGTTCACGAAGCGGACGCTGCGGTTGATGGCCGTCGCGTCGAAGAAGGAGAACTGCTGCTGGTAGCGCAGCATCTTCAGCGGCGGTTCGCCCAGCACCGTGAAGTACAGCGCTGGCCGCTCCTGCGTCGCGAGCGCGAACATGAGCTGGTGGGCCAGCGTCGTCTTGCCGCAGCCAGGCTGCCCGGCGATGAGGTTGAACGAGAACTCCGGCAAGCCTCCGCCCAGCAAGTCGTCCAGCCCTGGCACTCCCGTCGCCAGGCTGTTGAGCGTCACTTTGGTTGTCATGGCTTGGGATCCTGCGCTGCGGGAGCGCTCGAAGAGGGTGACCAGGCGGTCTTCAGCAGTTGTTCGCTCAACTGCGCGCCAATGAGCGAGGTGAGCAGTTCGCGGAAGTTCGTGAACAACAGGCTGCCGGCCGCGGTGGACTGGGCGGGCGGCTGGGCGGCGAAGAGGGTCTGCAGGTCCGCCAAGACGAAGGGCGCCTCCTCATCCGCCGCCTTGGCCGGCTCCAACCAGACGTGGCTCGCCGCAGTGCGGTGAAGCGTGCGCTTGAACAGCGCGGCGACCCCCCGCCGGCCGAGTACGGGCTGCAGCGCGGCCTCGATATCCGTCCACATGGCGCCAATGGCGTCGGCAATCTGCCGGGAATTGGCGCCTTCCGTCACACGAAGTGCAAGAGGCGCCGTGAACCGGCTGCTCTCTCGACTGTCCATGGGCGAAAGTAGTAGGGGGTTGGGCGCTCAGTATAGGTGGGCACCGGTTGACGCAGGATGCATTATTGGACCGTTACGTGGGGGTGCGGTGTCAGACAGCGCCGCTGTCGCAAAGGGCCTGTGACTCCGGCCTGAGCGGGCCGCTCTTCCCGGCCCGCCCCCCGGGGCCGCCGAGGTAAAGCGGTTGGCCAAGCGGTCTGGCCGCTCCCACCGCACAAGACCGCGGCGGATGTCAGCTGCTTGACGGGCCGAAAGGGGTGATACCGTCCCAGCAGGGCCATGCAGCCCCATAGCTCGGGCGTCGAGAGACTGTCGCCCGCGCCGTCCAGCCGCGATCGTCAGGCCATAGCCGACGAGCGTCCGCCATTGCTGGGGGCGGATCCCTTGACCTTGATGACGACCTTCCCCTTGGCCCGTCCGGACTCCACATAGGAAAGGGCTTCGTTGGTCGACGCAAAGGGGAACACTCGGTCGATCACTGGGCGGATGGCTCCCAGCTCGATGAGCTTGGTAATCTCGCGCAGTTGGGCACCGTCGGCCTTCATGAAGAGGAACGAGTAGCGAACATCTCGGCTCTTGGCCTTGCGCCGGATGCTTGCGCTCAGCATTCGCATCACCAAGCGGAGGAAGGCGGCATACGACTTCTCCGCACCGAACTCAGGATCTGGCGGTCCCGAGATGGAGATCAGCTTCCCGCCGCGCTTGAGCACGCTGAGAGACTTCGCGAGCGTCCAGCCATCCTGGCTATTGAGGACGACGTCGTGGTCAAGCAAGGCATCCTCGAAGTCTTGGGTCTTGTAGTCGATAACGACGTCGGCTCCCAATGCCTTGACGAGTGCGGCGTTGCCAGCGCTCGTTGTCGTTGCCACCGCGGCACCCCAATGTTTTGCAAGTTGGATGGCGAAGGTGCCGACACCACCGGACCCGGCCTGAATGAAGACCTTTTGTCCACGTTTGAGCTCTGCTTTCTCGACCAGGGCTTGCCATGCCGTCAGGCCTACCAGCGGGATTGACGCAGCCTCTTCCATGGTGAGGTTCCTGGGCTTGAGGGCCAGCGACGCCTCCTTCACGGGCACGAACTCGGCGAACGTCCCGATCCGGAAATCGTCCACCCGCGCATAGACCTCGTCGCCAACCTTGAACTGCCGTGAGCGCGGCCCCGCCTTCACCACGACGCCCGCAACGTCATGGCCCAAGGCCATGGGCAGGCGGTAGGGCAGGATGAGCTTGAACTCACCATCCCTGATCTTGGAGTCGATCAGGTTGACGCCAGCGGCGTGCACCTCGACCAGCACTTCGTCATCGCGAAGTTGCGGCAGCGGGACTTCTGCAGACCGCAGCGGGCGCTTCTTGCCATAGCGTTCCAGGAGAAATGCTTTCATGCTGATTTCTTCATCCTCGTGAATCCAGGTATGTGAGCGGACCAAGCAAGGGGGCGTCGATACCGTGCGTTTCAGCGACTGAGGTCGTTGCGGGCAGATCCATTTCAGCCATGTATGTCCTCCGGTGTCAGTTCGCGAGGAAGGCCAGTGCCTTGGGCACGAAGTCCTCGTGGTACTGGAAGATGCCGCCGTGTCCTGCATCGGGGTAGATGACGAGCCTTGCGTTCGGCAGTCGTTTGGCCAGGTCGTACGAGTTGCTCGTCGGCACCATGCGGTCGTCATCTCCATTGGCCACGAGGACGGGTTGCTTGACCTGCGAGAGATCGGCGGGCTTCTTCTGCCCCCAGGCGCTCAAGGCCTGCAACTGTGCGATATAGGCCCCGACAGCGAACTCGGCGTCACGGTTCTCCGAACGCTCCTGCAAGCGCCTCAGGAAGTCCTGGCCCGCCTCGATACCGGCCGGCGTGCGCGTGAAGAAGAGGTACTGCTTCGGGTCCTGGCTGGTGAGCGAGGCGCGGATCAGGTCGTAGTTCGCCACGCCGGCGACCGTGCTGATTCCCTCGCCGCCTGCCGGGCCGGTGCCGGCCAGGATCATGCGGCGCACCAGTTGCGGCTCCTTCAGCGCGATTTCCTGCGCGATCATCCCGCCCATCGAGAACCCGAACAGGTCCACCTGCCGGAACCCCTTGGCCTTGATGAAGCTGACGGCATCGTCGGCCATCTGCTCGATGGTGTTGGCCGGCGTGCCTGACGAGGAACCGACCTCTCGGTTGTCGAACGCGATGACCTGGTGCGTGGCAGCGAGCCCGTCGACCACGCGAGGGTCCCAGTTGTCCAGCACCGCGGCAAGATGAACGAGCAGCACGACGGGCGTGCCCCCGTTTTGCTGCCCGAGTTCCCGGTAGGAGAAGGTCACGCCACCGGCCGAGATGCTCAGCGTCGGTGCGGTCTTCCACGTCAGCGGCTGCACTTGCTGCGGATTGGCGCCGGACGCCAAGGGGAGGGCGGCGTCGCTGGCCATGACGCTGGAGCTACCCAAGGTGGCTGCCAGCGCCAATGCGCAGACGGTCGATTTCAAGAGATTGACTGACATGGCGGGTGCCCAGGTTGCGAGAAAGACGAGGCTCAGGCCTGCGGTTGGTAGCGCTCGGCGGCATGGGCTTGCCGGATGTCTGACAGCAGCCCCTGGCGCGCGCTGTCCAGGGCATCCCAGCGGCCTACGACGTGCAGCGGCGGGATCGTGACCAGCTCGCGGCGGTCATAGCCAACCAGGGCCGCGTCGACCAGTTCGTCGACGTCCATGACCTCGGTGAGGCTGTTCACGTCCATGCCGGCACGCTCCCAGATCTCCGTGCGCGTCGCGGCCGGCAGCACCGCTTGCACGTAGATGCCCTTGGGCGAGAGTTCGACGTGCAGGCCTTGCGACAGAAACAGCACGAAGGCCTTGGTCGCGCCGTAGACCGTCATGCCGAATTCAGGCGCCAGGCCCACCACCGAGCCGATGTTCACGATGGAACCGGCGCCAGCCTGCACCAGCCGCGGCGCGATGGCGGCCGCAAGGCGCGTCACCGCCGTGGTGTTGAGGCCGATCAGCGTCTCGAGGGCCTGGGTGCCTTGCTGGATGAAGGTCCCCGACTGCGCCATGCCGGCGTTGTTGATCAGGACTCCAATCCGGGCATCCGTGCGCAACCGGCTTTCGACCGCCTCGAGGTCGGTTTGCTGGGTCAGGTCAGCCTGCAGCACATCGATCTTCACGCGGTGGGTTTCGCTCAGGCGCGCTGCCAGGGCATCCAGACGCGACTTGTCGCGGGCGACCAGAACCAGGTCATGGCCGCGCTTGGCAAAGCGTTCCGCGTAGACGGCGCCAATGCCGCTGGAGGCGCCGGTGATGAGGACGTTGGGGTAGGTGTTCATGGGTCTTCGCTTTCCTAGGTTGTGATGGCGCGGGCCTGATGAGGTTGTGTCGCGGTGTGGGGGGGGCAGAGGGGGCTTGCGGCCACGCAGGCGGTGCGGTAGAAAAATTTCGCGGGCAGTCCACGCATCCCACCTTCTGCGAGGCGCAGAAAGGCGAACGGATCAGCGACACGTGTTGCGTGTCCTGGCACACGCCTCGAAAGGTGGTCAGTGCCTCAATGATGATGTACATCATCTTTAAAGTCAAAACTTTGATGATGATTGACATCAATATAGAATTGGGCCCAGCGAAACAATTCGGCGGCAAGCAAGCGATGAAGGTCACCAAAGCCCAGGCGCAGGCCAACCGAGCCCGCGTTGTCGAGACGGCTTCCCAGCTATTTCGAGAGCGGGGCTATGACGGCGTCGGTGTGGCCGATTTGATGGCTGCAGCCGGGTTCACGCACGGCGGCTTCTACAAGCAGTTCGGCTCCAAGACCGACCTGATCGCTGAATCGACTGCCTGCGGCATCGCGACGACGGTCGCCTTGGCGGGTGGGGGTGTGCATCCCGTCGACTTCGTCAGGCAGTACCTGTCCCGTGAGCACCGAGATGGCCGCGCCACCGGGTGCACGATGGCCGCCCTTGCCGGTGATGCAGCGCGTCAGCCCGACTCTGTGAAAGCTGCCTTTGCAGCGGGCATCGAGTCTTTGATCGAGGCGCTAGGTCCCGGCAGTGAGTCGGCGCCCGAGATAGACGTCACCGAAGCGCGAAACAGGATCGTCGACATGCTTTCTCACGCTTTGGGAGCGCTCGTCCTGTCTCGCGCATGCCCGGACGACTCTGCACTCGCAGATGAGTTCCTCAACGTTGGCCGCGCAGCCATCCTTAGGTCGCTCGGGATCAATTGATCCACCGGCGAGGACCGGTGCCGCGCCACCTGCTTTGCGACGATGGACGGGGGCTTCGACGCGGCAACAGGGATGCTATGAGGACCTCCAGCACTCCGTCCGTGCGCGTGGAGCCCGAGCTCCGCGCGGAAGTGGAGTCCATGTTGGGCGAGGGCGAGATCCTGTCCGAGTTTGTCGAGACTTCAATCCGCGAGAAGCTCGAGCGCCGGCGCGTCCACGAGGAATTCATCGCGCGTGGGCTGCGGTCCCGCGACCAGGCCCTGCAGACGGGCGACTATGTGGACGCCGACGTCGAGCTGGCCAACTTGCAGTGCAAGTTGGACGCTGCGCGCGCGCAGGTGGCGAAGAAGCGCAAGTGAGCTACCGCGTCCGGCTGACGCGTGAAGCCGAGACCGACATCGAACGCCTGTTCGACTTCGTGCTGGAGCGCGAGCTGTCCCGCGACGGTGGCGACCTGGAGCTTGCCCAGGTCGCCATCTTCGCCATCCAGGCCGGCATTGTGACGCTTAAGACATCGCCATTCACCTGTCGCAAGGCGGGGCGCAGTCCGTTCCTGCGCGAGCTCGTGATCTCTTTCGATCGATCCGACTATGTCGCGCTGTTCGAGGTGCAGGACAGCGCGACGGTCATTGTGATGGCGGTGCGCCGCCAGCTGGAAGACGACTACCACTGAAGGCACAGCGACATCAACACGGTGTCGAGCGGGCAGCGACCAGGCCATGCAGCAACTTTGATCCGCACAATCATTGCTCGAGCCGCATGGTGGGCTGATGGCGCGGCTTGCTTCGTATTAGCTTCTCACCCAATCTTCGCCACGATTAATTCCCGGCTTGATTGGAAATCACTACGACGGTGCTTTTCCCGTTGACTGTGACAACCAACTGCATCGGAAAGACCCCTTCAGGGACGGAAGACGCAACGAACGTGGCAGTTTCTGCGTTGAACTTCATCCATGAAGGAAGTGGTTCCCCGTTGATGGTCGTGACGCGGATCGAGGAACTTTTGCCTGCTGCCGCGTCGAGCAACTGCGATGGCAACTGAAAACTGATTCCAGTAGGCGCGCCCACCACTTCCTTAGGCACATACACCGTCATCGGAATGGGCGCTGGAGCTGACGGTTCTCGCAGCACAGAAACCACCGAGCTGCCGCTGCTGGAATTGTTCGACTTGAGCGGCACGTTCTGGCTGCCATTCACGACGCCAGATCCCAGACCTTCACCTGGACCAACACTCAGCAGGGGTGGATTTGTGGATGGCGTCGGCAAAGGCGGCACAGGCACTGTCGGAGAAACGGGAGGAGGCGCCGAGATGTTCAACATGCCGGCGATGAACTCGATCTGGTAGTTCGCCGCTTTCAGTCCGGTCGGCACGATGGAGTAGGTGCCTGCGTTCGCCGCACCCTGGCTGGTGCCGCCGTAGCCCAGCACTCCTTCAAGTACGTTGCTTGTCTCTCCGTTGACAAAACCTGCGTAGCTCACGCCATTGCCGCCGCTATAGCGCAAGCCGTCGTATGCCTTTCGGTCGTCGTTTGCCGTGACAGCAAGGTCAGCCTTGGCAATCAGCAGGCGGCCGTTAATGCGCGTCAGGTTGTAGTTGCCGTCGGCACCGACGGGCACCACGTCATAACTGCCCGCGCCCGTCCCAGAGGCGGTTGCACTCACGCCGGTCAGCACCGTCGCCAACTCGCCGCCCACCAATCCGGTGACCGTGAAACCGCTCACGGTGTGACTTTGCCCGTCGTAAGTGGCGCTGCCACTGTTGCCAGTGACCGTGGCGTTGGCTTTGCCAATATCCGCCGTCAGCCCGCTCTGTTGTACCAGCGTGTAGTTGCCTGCGTCGACACCGCTGAGGGTGTTGCCGGTGACCGTGACAGCCTTGGCCGTGCCGGCGTTCTTGTTGGCAAAGTTGCCACTGGCCGTGCCGCCCAGGGTGACCATGTCGCTGCCGAACGGGCTGATCGTCGCCGAGCCCCCCAGCGTTGCCGAGGTGGTGCCGTCGTAGGTCTTGGCGCTGGCGGTCAGGCCCGTGACGAACAGGGTGGCCGGCGTGACGTCTGCTGTCAGCTCGCTCTGTTGCACCAGCGTGTAGTTGCCGGCGTCGACACCGCCGAGGGTGTTGCCCGTGACCGTGACGGCCTTGGCCGTGCCGACGTTCTTGTTCGCAAAGGTGCCACTGGCCGTCCCGACCAGCGTGACCATGTCGCTGCCGAACGGGCTGATCGTCGCCGTACCCCCCAGCGTTGCAAAGGTGGTGCCGTCGTAGGTCTTGCCGCTGGCGGTCAGGCCCGTGACGACCAGGGTGGCCGGCGTGACGTCTGCCGTCAGCCCGCTCTGTTGCACCAGCGTGTAGTTGCCTGCATCGGCACCGCCGAGGGTGTTGCCGGTGACCGTGACGGCCTTGGCCGTACCGACGTTCTTGTTCGCAAAGGTGCCACTGGCCGTGCCGCCCAGGGTGACCGTGTCGCCGGCGAGCGGGCTGATCGTCGCCGTACCCCCCAGCGTTGCAAAGGTGGTGCCGTCGTAGGTCTTGGCGCCGGCGGTCAGGCCCGTGACGACCAGGGTGGCCGGGGTGACGTCTGCCGTCAGCCCGCTCTGTTGCACCAGCGTGTAGTTGCCGGCATCGACACCGCTGAGGGTGTTGCCGGTGACCGTGACCGCTTTGGCCGTGCCGACGTTCTTGTTGGCAAAGTTGCCACTGGCCGTCCCGACCAGCGTGACCATGTCGCTGCCGAACGGGCTGATCGTCGCCGTACCCCCCAGCGTTGCAAAGGTGGTGCCGTCGTAGGTCTTGCCGCTGGCGGTCAGGCCCGTGACGACCAGGGTGGCCGGCGTGACGTCTGCCGTCAGCCCGCTCTGTTGCACCAGCGTGTAGTTGCCTGCATCGGCACCGCCGAGGGTGTTGCCGGTGACCGTGACCGCTTTGGCCGTGCCGACGTTCTTGTTGGCAAAGGTGCCACTGGACGTGCCGCCCAGGGTGACCATGTCGCTGCCGAACGGGCTGATCGTCGCCGTACCCCCCAGCGTTGCCGCGGTGGTGCCGTCGTAGGTCTTGGCGCTGGCCGTCAGGCCCGTGACGAACAGGGTGGCCGGCGTGATGTCTGCTGTCAGCCCGCTCTGTTGCACCAGCGTGTAGTTGCCTGCATCGGCACCGCCGAGGGTGTTGCCCGTGACCGTGACGGCCTTGGCCGTGCCGACGTTCTTGTTGGCAAAGTTGCCACTGGCCGTCCCGACCAGCGTGACCATGTCGCCAGCGAGCGGGCTGAACGTCGCCGCCCCCCCCAGCGTTGCCGCGGTGGTGCCGTCGTAGGTCTTGGCGCTGGCCGTCAGGCCCGTGACGAACAGGGTGGCCGGCGTGATGTCTGCTGTCAGCCCGCTCTGTTGCACCAGCGTGTAGTTGCCGGCATCGACACCGCTGAGGGTGTTGCCGGTGACCGTGACGGCCTTGGCCGTGCCGACGTTCTTGTTGGCAAAGTTGCCACTGGCCGTCCCGACCAGCGTGACCATGTCGCCAGCGAGCGGGCTGAACGTCGCCGCCCCCCCCAGCGTTGCCGCGGTGGTGCCGTCGTAGGTCTTGGCGCTGGCCGTCAGGCCCGTGACGAACAGGGTGGCCGGCGTGATGTCTGCTGTCAGCCCGCTCTGTTGCACCAGCGTGTAGTTGCCGGCATCGACACCGCTGAGGGTGTTGCCGGTGACCGTGACGGCCTTGGCCGTACCGACGTTCTTGTTCGCAAAGGTGCCACTGGCCGTGCCGCCCAGGGTGACCGTGTCGCCGGCGAGCGGGCTGATCGTCGCCGTACCCCCCAGCGTTGCAAAGGTGGTGCCGTCGTAGGTCTTGCCGCTGGCCGTCAGGCCCGTGACGAAGAGGGTGGCCGGGGTGACGTCTGCTGTCAGCCCGCTCTGTTGAACCAACGTGTAGTTGCCGGCGTCGACACCGCCGAGGGTGTTGCCCGTGACGGTGACGGCCTTGGCCGTGCCGACGTTCTTGTTCGCGAAGGTGCCACTGGCCGTGCCGCCCAGGGTGATCATGTCGCTGCCGAACGGGCTGATCGTCGCCGTACCCCCCAGCGTTGCAAAGGTGGTGCCGTCGTAGGTCTTGGCGCTGGCGGTCAGGCCCGTGACAACCAAGGTGGCCGGGGTGACGTCTGCTGTCAGCCCGCTCTGTTGTACCAGCGTGTAGTTGCCGGCATCGACACCGCTGAGGGTGTTGCCGGTGACCGTAACGGCCTTGGCCGTGCCGACGTTCTTGTTCGCAAAGGCGCCACTGGCCGTGCCGACCAGCGTGACCGTGTCGCCAGCGATCGGGCTGATCGTCGCCGTACCCCCCAGCGTTGTCGAGGTGGTGCCGTCATAGGTCTTGGCGCTGGCCGTCAGGCCCGTGGCCACCAGACTTGCCTTGTTCACGGTCAAGGCGGCTGCTACATAGTTCAATGCATAGCCGAATTGGTCCACGGCACCGGATGCGGTCACAGCGTGCGTGCCAGCCGTGAGATGGCCGGAACCCGAGATGACCCCATCGTCTCCAACACTTGGCAGCGTGGTCAATGCCTGCGAAACAGTATCACCATTGATTTCACCAGCGATCGATGAAACATAGGTCGGGGCAGAAGACCCGTAAGTGATCGCCGCCAGATTGTTCACGGCGATGGTCAGCGTTGGTTGTTCACGGTAGACCGCATAGGTTCCCGTGCCCAATGCCGCCGTGTGATTGGTCCTGCTCGCATTGCTGTTGTAGCGGAAGTTGCCGCTGCCCGAACCAACCAAGGCAGTCACACCCGTGCTGTCAGAGATGCTGCCTGTGTAGAGCGTCGCGCGCCCACCCGATCCCATGCTGAGCGTGCCACCGTTAATGACGATGTTGCCGCCTGCTGGGGTTCCCACGTCGCTAGCCGCACCGGCGTTGAGGCTGATCGCTGCGCTGCTGTTACTGGTGGTCGAAATCAACGAGGTCAGTGTCAGATCGTTGGCCTGGGTGCGAACATCAATCAGCCCTGTCGCATGAATGCCTGCAAGGGTCAGCGCATTGGCGTCGACGACGGTCACGTCGGCCGCATTGCCAACCGAAACGGTGGAGAAATCGTTTCCGGAATTGCTGAACACAGCGTTGCCGGACCCCGCATTCAGCGTGAGCGGTGCGCTGGTGGCTGTCACTGGGCCTGCTGCATCGATGCTGCCGGCTGTCAGTGTGGTTCCAACACCGAATGTGGTCGCGCCCGAGTAAGTCTGCGCACCGCTGGTCTTGACAACACCGCCGTTGATCTTCAATTCGGTTCCGGCCGCCCCCGTAAAGGAGCTGAGCGGCGTACCGTTGCCGACGGTTGCACCGAGCGTTACGGAACCTCCGCCCAGAACACTGAGCGCGACAGCGCCGTCGATCGTTCCGGTCACGCTCAGCGAGTTGCCGGGGCCGGCCCAGATGCTGCTGTCGCTGCCCAGGGCTATTGGGCCACCGTAGCTCGCTGCTGTTGCCGAGCTGTTGGTCAGCGCGCCTGTTGTTCCTCCGGCGCCTGTGCCGTTGAGCGTCAACGGGATCGCGGCTGTCAACGTCGTGCCGTTCAGGTCCAGCGTTGCACCCGAAGTGACGCTGACTGCTGAAGTGGAGCCCAGAGCCGAAGCGTGGCCCAGCATCAGGCTGCCCCCGCCGACTGTGGTCGTGCCGCTGTAGGTGTTCGCACCGGACAGCGTCCAAGCGCCCGCACCCGTCTTGACCAAGCCGCCCGATCCGCTGGCCGTTCCGCTGAAGGTGGTCGAGGTGTTGTCGCCTCCAGTGCTCAGCGTGTTTGTGCCCAACATCACATTGCCGGCTCCCGCGAGGGAGCCAATGGTTTCGCTGGCGCTGAGTACGAGCGATGCACCGCTGGCCACTGTGACGGCGCTGGCATCGGGTATGGTCGTGCCGTTGACCGGAAGCGTGCCGGCGCTGACCGTAGTTGCTCCGGTGTAGGTGTTCGCACCGGACAGCGTCAACTGCGATGTCGCACTCGCTTGCGTCACCCCGGTCACATTGCTGGTCCCGTTGGGACCAATCTGGGCGGAGATCGCAACCGAACCCGACCCGCTCCCCGAATTAATGATGGTGCCGTGGTTGTTGACAAAGACACCGGTGCTGCCCGTCAGCCTCACGCCTGATGGGGTGGAACTGTCGTTCTTGACAATCAGGTCGCCGGTGCCGCTCACGCCTCCGCTCTGTGTCAGCACAGCGCTACCGGATCCACTCCTGTTGGTGAGTGTCGTGCCGGTATTGTTGACGGTCAGCGCCCCGCTGACCGTCAGCGACGAGGTGGCGCTGTTCTCGATGATGTCGGTCACGTTGCTGCCCACGGCGGCGCTGATCGTGGCAGCCCCGGAGCCGGTGCCAGAGTTGGTGACGGTGCCGATGTTGTTCAGCACGCCGCCGCTGAGGGTCACACCATTTGCGATGGAACTGTTGTTGTTGACGGTCACGTTGCCAGTGCCGTTCACCCCACCGCTTAGCGTCAGCAAAGCACTGCCGGAAGCGTTCCTGTTGGTGAGCGTTGTGCCCGAGCTGTTGACGGTCAGCGCTCCGCTGACAGTGAGCGACGAGGTGGCACTGTTCTCGATGATGGCGGTCACGTTGCTGCCCACGGCGGCGCTGATCGATGCAGTCCCGGTGCCGGTGCCGGAGTTGGTGATGGTGCCGATGTTGTTCAGACCGCCGCCGCTGATGGTGACACCATTTGCGATGGAAGTGTTGTTGTTGACGGTCAGATTGCCAGTGCCGCTCACACCACCGCTCAGCGTCAGCAGAGCACTGCCGGAAGCGTTCCTGTTGGTGAGCGTTGTGCCCGAGCTTTTGACGGTCAGCGCGCCGCTGACGGTCAGTGCCGAGGCGGTGCTGTTCTCGATGATGCCGGTCACGTTGCTGCCAACAGAAGCACTGATCGTCGTAGTGCCGCTGCCGGTGCCCGTGTTGGAGATGGTGCCGGAGTTGTTGATGGCTCCTGTTGCGAGCGTCACCGTACCCGAGCCCCCACTGTTGACGATTGTCAGGTTGTTGGTGCCCGTGACCCCGCCGCTGAAGGTCGTTGATACCCCAGCGCCCGTATTGCCCAAAGTCAGAAGGCCCGTCGTGTTCGGAGCGAGCACAATCGGGTTGGCAATGGTCAGTCCGGTGGTGGTGACCAATAGTCCTGCCGCGACGCTCCCGCCGAGGCTGTCACCCAAGGTGATCGTGCCGGTGCCAAAGGAACTGGCATTCGTTGCGGCCAAAGTGCCTGATTTGACCGTAAGGTTGCCACTGAATGACGTGTTCGTAGCATTCAGTGTCAGCCTCCCAGCGGTGTTGGCTATCAGGGTATTGGAACCCGTCAAACCCCCGGTCAATGTCGCAACGCCACCCGAACCACCCGCAAGGATGCTCAGCTGGCCGGTGGTGTTTGGGGCCAGCGCAATCTGGTTCGGCCATGTGGCGCCATTGGAACCCAAAGTCATGGCCGCTGCACTGCTGCCGCCCGCACTGTCGCCCAGCGTGATCGTGCCGGTTCCGCAAGTGTTCAGCCCGCTAGAAAGGTAGCAAACCGCCGTCCCCGCTTTGATCGTGAGGCCGCCACTGAACGTCGTTGCCGATCCCTGCAGGCTCACAGATCCGGCGCCGACCTTGTTCAGCGCGCCCGTGGTGGTGGCGGCGCTTCCTGAAATCGACAGCGTGGCCGAGCTCTGGGTTATGTCGATTGTGGATGTGGTACCGGCGGTCAGCGTGAAACCACGATTCGTTGTCGCATTGCTGCCGGTGTACTGCAGTGTGCCCCCGCCCAGAATCAGATTCGAGGCAGCGCTTGTCGCCTGGCCCAAGTTGCCCGCGACACCGCCGTTCCCGATCGTTGCAACGCTCAACGCGCCAGCGTTGATGGTGGTAGTTCCGGTATAGGTGTTCGCCTGTGACAATGTGAACGTACCGGCACCCATCTTCAATACGGATGTCGAGCCGGAGATCAGTCCCGCCTGCGTTCCCGCACCGGTGTTGTTCAGCGTGAGCGTGCCGCCCGTCAGGTTGACACCTTGCAGCGCATTGATTGCACCCGTCGAATTCAGCGTCAGTCCAATAGCTCCGGAGCTCGAGCTGATGTTCGCCCCCGTGTTGAAGCTGATGTTGGCGGCATTCACGGTGAGCGTTCCCGCGCCCCAGCTGAGTGAATTGGAGAAGTTGATGTCGTTGGCAGCGCTACCGGAACCAGTGATCGTGCGGGTAGAAGTGCTGATGTCGTAGCCCAGCTGGCTGCTGCTGAAATTGCTCGTCGTAAAGGCGGCGGTGTAGCTGCCCGCCGTGGCAGTGCTGTTCAGTGTCAGCCCCGTTGCCGCACCAGTGATGTTGGCTGTCACCGGGCTGGCAATATTGGCGGTGTAATCGCCAATAGTCGGCAGTGCTTGCGTGGTTCCATCGAACGTGGGCGTCAGGGTGATCGGCGCAAGAAAGCTACGCAACAAGGGCGCAGAGCTGCCTTCGTAGATGCGCCAGGCTGCGCTGCTGCCCCCCGCGCTGGCCATGTCCCACCCGGGGTTGCTATTGCCGTTGGACGCTGTGGAGCTGGTGAAATTGGCAGCTGTCTTCAGGTCAGCCGTGCTCATCCCCCACACGCTTCCAGCTACGTTGGCCGTGCCGCCGACTCCGCTCAGACCTGCATTGACCGTCGAGTCGTAGAAGGAGTTTGTGACCGTGCCGGCAGGGCCGGCCGCACCGCCACTCCCGGGGGTGCCGCTGCCGCTATCAGTGTTGGTGCCCGCGCTGCCCGCGTTGCCCGATGCGTTGGCACCGATCAGACTTCCCGCATGGTTTCCCGATGTCGATACGGCACCTGTCGCATAGCTGGTTGAAACAGACGCTGAACCACCGGCTCCACCATCACCGCCGTTGGCACTGCCAGCCGTATCGCTACCCCTGCCGCCATTGCCCCCCGTATTGAGGCCGACCAGTCCTCCAACGTAGTTCCCCGTCCCGGTCACCGATCCGGAGGCATAACCGCTGGCGATATGGGCCGATGAGCCAGCCGCTGCGTTTTGGGGGCTTGAGCCATTGCCGCCGTCACCGCCCTGGTTGCGACCAACCAGGCCACCAAGGTTGTTGCTGCCTGAGACAGTTCCCGTCGCGAAACTGCCGTCCACCCCGCCGTAGTTCACACCGACCAGGCCACCTGCGTTGTCGCCGCCGAGCACGGTTGCAGAGGAATAGTTGGCGCTGACTGCGCCAGCGTTGTGACCTACCAACCCCCCTGTCGAGTCCGCACCACTGACGCTCCCGGTTGAATAGCTATTGCTGATCGTTCCAGAGTTGCTGCCCGTGAGCGCACCAACCCTGAGAGAGCCGCTGACACTGACGTTAACAAGGCCGACGTTTCGGATCACGGAGCCTGCACCAGTGCTGCTCATCATGCCGACGTCGCTTTGGCCAGGTTGACTGATGGTCAGCCCGGTGATCGTGTGGCCCAGACCGTCGAAGATGCCCGAAAACGGACTGGCGCCGGAACCCACCGGTGCAAAGGAAAGTCCCGTTGCGTCGATATCAGCACCCAGGGCGTAATTGAGACCCAGGTTGCCACTCATGCCCTGCAGATCTGTGGTCGTCGTGCTCCCGGAAGCGCCGAGTGCAGTAATGACCGTGTAGTTCTTGACCGCTCCGTCTGACCCTTGCTGTGTTGTGAAGTTGGTGGTGCCTGCCGGGAGATTGATCTTTGCACCGCGCGTAACCACGCTGCTGGTATTGCCTGCTGCGACTGCACCTTGTCCGATCAACAGCGCCAGACTGGCGCTGTTGGAAGCGTTCAGGTTGGCGTTAATGACGATGTTGTTGAAGGCGTTCAGGGTCAGTCTGTTTGCACTCCAGGTCACCACATCATTGACGTTGATGTCGCCCAGGGTGCCAGCGCTGCCTGCGGTGCAGCTGGCATTGCATGAGGTGCCGCCCAGAGCGGTTTGGATGACCACGCTGTTGCCCAGCAACGCTGTGCTGAGAGCAGCACCGGTCATATTGCCTCCGCTGGAGGCAATGGTGAAATCGAACGGGTCGAGCAACCAGGTTCCTGCAATCCCCTTGGATGAAGACGTCGTGATGCTGGCGTTACCGCCGATCTGCAGTTCATGGCCCGACGTTTCAACGAAACCGCCGCTGCCGCCCAGGTCTCCGCCGCGCGCGCTGACGCTGCCATCGATGTTGGCTAGGCTGTGCGGGTTCGCCAGATCCGCGATCAGCGTCGCCGTGCCGCCCGCTGCGTTGCTGTTGGCAGCGGCATTCACATTGATGCTGCCGGTGTGGGTGACCAGGTCGCTGGCTTCCAGCCGAATGATGCCGCCCCTGTCGACCAGGCCGGTGGCCTCAAGGCTGCCGGTGTTATGGACGACGCCGCCTTGCAGGCGGTTGCTCGCCTGAGCGGACAGAATGATCAGCCCGCCTGGCGCCTGTACGGCGTTGCCGTTTTCCACGAGTGCAGCGATCGTCGCGGGCTCAACGCGGATGTTGGCAAGTCTTGCGCCATCGAACTGCAGCTCAAAGGCTTCGCCGGCGGCCAGCGCGACGGCACCCATCTGGGCCACGACGACGCCGCTGTTGCGCACCTCGGGTGCAAGCAGGGCGATGTATCCATTCAGGTCAGCGCTGATGCTGCCTTCGTTGATGACGCTGCCGGTGGCTCCATTGCGGGTGAAGCGGAGGTCGCCCGCCATGAAGTCGCTGTTGCTGATGCTGTGGGTCGTGGCCGTCAACGCGCCGACATTGACGTTGGCACTCTTTCCAAAGTAGATGCCGCTGGCGTTGGTGAGGAAGACCTGACCGTTGCTGCTGAGGCGCCCAAATATCTGGCTCGGATGGGCGTCCAGTACGCGATTCAAGACGGCACTGCTGCCGGAAGGCAGGACGAAGTTGACACTGGCGGCAGTGCCGATATTGAACGTCTGCCAGTCGATGGCTGATCGAGGGGTCGTTTGAGTGACCGTCATCGCGCCTGCGCTCTGGCTGATCGTGGCTTGCCCGGCGACGACATTGCCCCCGGTCGGCAGCGCGGCGGCGGGCGGTGCGGCGGGCGGGGCCGCGAAGGCCACCAATGGCACGATGGTGATGAAGCCGGCGGCAGCCAGCAACACAGCGCCCGAGGCGCGTTTGCCGCCGGCCTTGGCGATTTCGGAGACGGCGACCCAGGTGCGGGTGATTTCGTTGAAGACCAGGCGGTAGGACTTATTCACGAAGTTGCTTTCTTAGAACGTCAGGCTGGCCGAGAGCCAGAGCCGGTCGACATCGAGGCTGCCATCCTGATCGTTGCCAGCCGCAGTGGGGTTTGGGTTCTTGCCAATGCGGCGTGCCCAGCTTGCCTTGAGGTTGATGCCCGCCGGTGCTTGCCAACCAATCGCAAGGCCATATCCCTGCAGGCTGTAGCGCAGGGCTGCCTCGCTGCTGTGCAGCCGACCGTAGTCGTGGAAGCCGGTCAGGATGAGACCCTCAGGCAGTCTCCAGCGCAGTTCCAGGCTGGTTTGCACGCCACTGTCGCCGCCGCCTTCGCTACTCGGGTACGCACGCACGCCGTTTGCGCCGCCAAGATAGAACTTTTCAGAGCTGTCGAGCCTGTCTCCGGACGTCTGCCCATTCAGCGCAGCGTAGAAGGAGAGGGCATTGCTGATGACTTGCTGGCGCGAGAGACTGAACTTGAGCTTGCTGAAGTTCTGGTCGGTGGTTCCAATGTCCGTCTTTCGACGACCGGCAATCCAGTTCAGGCTGCTGAAGTTGGCCCCGCCGCCGCCCCAGTTGTCGAACAGGTTCCCGTTCAAGGCAATGCTCGTGGTGTCCGTGGTGTAGCGCGTCGTGATTGCGCCGCTGGACTGGTTGTCGAACCTCTTTTGATCTTGGGTGAGGTTGAGGAACAGGTTGGCCAGGCGCGAACGCAGGATGGGGTAGCTCCCCTCAAGTCCCACGGTATCCGAGCTGCCTTTTCCATGCAGCCCACTGAACTCGCTGGCGACCAAGCGGTAGTGCAGCTGGGAGGCATTGAGGCCCCAGCGCCAGCCATCACTGCCCAGCGGCAAGGAGAAGTCCAGTCGGACGTAATCGCTGCCCGTGGAGTGGATCAGGTTCGCGGTGGCGAGGTCACCCAAGCCTAAAGGGCTGTTGAGGCCGATGTTGACGCTCAGGCGATCGATGCCGGTGGAACGCGAGCCAGTGTTATCGATGGCCGCTTCGCCGACGACGAACGCTTCATCTGAGGCTTTCAAGACGAGGTCGGTTTCACGCTCGGAGGCGCCTGCGACAAGGCTACCGACCACCGAGACGCCGGGCAGGTCATCGGCGATCAGCAGGGCGCGGTCGAGAGCGACCGCATTCAGCGGGGCACCGCTGGCTTGCTGGGCTGTGAAGATGCCTTCGATGCGGCCTGCGGAGATGCGTTGAGGCAGCGTCCCTTCGAGGTGGAGCTTGCCGAAGACGGCTTCAACGATCTGGATGGTCACTACGCCTTTTTGAATGTCCTGCTGCGGCAAATAGGCGCGCACGACCCAGCCCGCGGCGCGGTAGAGGTCGGCCACCGCGGCGGCCGCGGCATTGAGCTGCACAAAGTCGACGGGACGATTGACGTACGGAGCCACCGCAACGGCCAGCTGCTCATTGCTCAGCAGGGTGTTTCCGATAAAACGATATTCCTTGACGGTGACCGTCACGCCAGCGGCTGGCTTTATCGCCGCCGGGAGAGCGGGTTTGTCGGGCGCTATGCGCCTTGGCATTTGCTGTTGGCGCTCGCGCTCGATCTGCTGCTGCAGAGAGCCGGCGTCGGGAGGGGTTTGGGCCCAGGCAGCGCCGGAAAGTGTCGCGGCCAAGGCAAACAAAAGGGGCGCTGGGGATATGTATGTTTTCATTTGGAGTTTCGCGCCTCACATACCTGTGCTCGGGGCGGCCTAAATACAAAGTGCAGAGGCATCGGCGTGGGCATGCCCGCACAGAGCTTTGAAATATGTTTTGTTGGCCGTATTTATTTGATTTGGCCGCAGGTGCAAACTATAGGCGTGGGTAGCCACGGCTTGACGCAAAAAATCATAGCCGCCAAGCAAAAACATGCTGGGTCGCCCGAGTGAACTCTCGAAGAAACCGTTAACTTGTCACCATTGGCTCGCAGCGACCAAAGATCAGTTGGACTGCAGCAGGGCAAGAAATCAATAAATTGCCTCAACCGCCCAACCGAAACCGGATACGACGATTTAGTCAGGCCCTCGGAAATCCATTCCCTGACAGGGATGTAGGACGGCCCCGGCGAGCAGGAGCGCGGTCATGAGGGGCGGAGCAGGGGCCGACCCAATGCAGCGGCATAGGCGTCAAGGAGGCTGCGGAACCCCGCTATGGCCGCTCCCAGCAATACGGCCGATACGGTATCGAGGCCGAGAAGATGATGGTGGCGTCAACGATGGTGCCGGTGCCGGTGCCGACCGCCGTGACCTTGTTCTGCAGAACCTCGCCGACCTTGTCGAACCGTGCTGTCCCCAGCTTGTGCTGGTCGTCCTATGGCAGGTGGACCTGAAGGCTGGCAAAGGGCGACTGCGCATCGCCTTGAAGTGCATGCGCCGGAGCGGCTTCGTGCAGCACTACAACGCTGACGATAGGTGCGAAGAAGCTCTGCTGGACAGCAGGGACCGGTGGAACGGGGGGCACCGGCGATGTCGCCATGAACTCGTTCGACCACCATGCGCTGGGACGCATCACCGGGTTCTTGCACGGCCGTGTCGCGGGGCGCGCCAGCATGGAGCCAGGTTTCAGGGCCGTGTGCTGCCGACCGCTGTTGGATGCACTCCTGGGGCGTGGCGTTGTCGCTTGCAGACTGATCAGGGAGAAGCCTTCTCGGCCCGAGGGCCTGGCGAGGCGGTGCAGGCCAGGTTCGAGATCACTCTGCCCGAGGGGGTGAGCGGCAACGTCGAGTTGCCCCGCCAGGCGTCGGAAGTCGTCGCCGCTGGCACGCGGCGAATCGAACGTCAGAATTCCTCGGTATCGATCTCGGCTTGAGTGGCAGCGTTGTAGCGGGCGCCGTGTACGGTCTGCTGGTTGATCAGCACATTCAGTCTGTGCAGCGTCGCCATGTTCAGCGCCAGCCTTGGCGCGGCGATCAGCTCCCACAGGTGCTCGGGTTGAGACGTTCCCGGAATGGGGATGATGTCCTCGCCCTGATGCAGCAACCAGGCCAGCGCCAGCGTGGCCGGCGCGCAGTTCAGTGTGTAGGCTTCGTCCTCGAAGGCGCTGAGCAGATTCAGGTTGGCCACGTAGTTCTCGCGCGAGAAGCGCGGCATCGCTCGGCTGATGTCCTTGGGCTCCAGCCGGCTGATGTCGCGCAGGTCGCCACCGAGGAAGCCGCGCGCCAACGGGCTGAAGGCGACAAAGGCCACGCCCAGCTCGCGGCAGGCTTGGAGCACGGCAATCTCCGGGTTGCGGGTCCAGAGCGAATACTCCGACTGCAGGGCCGCGATGGGATGAACGGCGTGCGCGGCGCAGCGTCGTCGCCGAGACCTCCGACAGGCCCAGCGCCCGGACCTTGCCCGCTGTCACCAGTTCAGCCATGGCGCCGACGCTGTCCTCGATCGGGACAGCGAAATCCAGGCGGTGCAGGTAGAGCACGTCGATGATCTCGGTACGCAGCCGTTTCAGGCTGGCTTCGACGCTGGGCGCGACTGCGCGAGTACTTCGACGATCAGTTGCTGGTGCAGGTTGGCCGCAAGATGGAGCTGACGCCGCGTGCGGAGGCGCTGCAGGAATCGGTGCGGGACGTGCTCGTGCGGGTCGACAGCTCCATCGCTGCGCAGCCGGCGTTCGACCCGGCTACATCGGACCGTGAGTTCCGCATCCTGGCTTCGGACTACACCCTGTCGACGCTGGCCCCGCATCTGATGGCGATTGCGTAGGCACAGTCCCGCACGCTGAGATTTCGCTTCATGCCGCAGGTCGAGAAGCCACAGCGTGCCATCGAGCGCAACGAGGCTGACATGCTCGTCTACCCCCGCGAGTACTGTTCGTTGGATCACCCGATCGAACGGCTGTGGGAAGAGGAGTTCGTCTGCATCGTCTCCGCCAGCAGCTCACACGCCCGGCAACCCCTGACTTTCGAGCGTTATGTCGAGGCCGGCCATGTGGTCATGCAGCCGCCTGACAGCGCGCCCAGCTTCGAGTCCTGGTTCCTGCAGCGCTACGGCGTATCGCGCAAGGTCGAGGTCACGACGTACAACTTCAACTCCGTGGCCATGCTGGTGGCCAATACGGAACGCATCGCCACCATGCACAGGCGCCATGCGCGGCTGGCGCAGCTGCAGCAGGAACTGATCTTGCTGCCGCCGCGCATCGACATGCCCAAGATGGAGCAGTCGTTGCAGTGGCACAAGTACCGCACACAGGACCAGGGTCTGGTCTGGCTGCGACGGCTCATGCACAGCGGGGTGCAGAGGATGGATGCGCAAAGTTGAGGGGGGCGGACACCTCACCGAGGCGACTCCTGACTTTGTCGGCACCGGATGCCCGGCTGCTGAAGGCCGACTGCGATGGCGCATGGCTGAGCGTCGGCCGTAGTTCAGGCGTGGCCTCTTTGACTCCTGGTGCAGTCCACCTGACCGCTGCGGCGCAACCCACCCGGGACGCGCTCAACCTGGAGCATGCCCGTGGAGCGGACAGCTCGAAGTCCTGTGGTTCCTCCCGGTGCGCATGCGAGCTGCCAAAAAGAGTCTGACAGTCGTGGGGCGAGTCCCAGGCCGCGAAGGTGACCCTTCCGACTCCCCGATGTTCACGGCCTGGGCCAACGCGGGGCAGTTCATCACGGGGGCGCGGCTGCAAGGCTCCAAGCAGGTCAGATGAGCACGCGGACTCCCTCGTCCTGCGCTTGATGTCAGCATGGCTGCATGGCCGCGGCTGTCGTCCCCGTGACCTCGAACGCATGTGCGCTGTTGGCCAACTGCCCGCCACCCGCAGGCCATGCACGGCACTTTGTCGCGCTACACGCACCTGCCGGCGATGTCGCACGTCCACCTCGTCGCCAGGGGTGTGAGCGGGGTGAATCGTGCGCCGGAAGAGCCACCCACTGGAGGCCCACGTGCCAGCCAGGGGCTTCGCTTCGACATCGCTCGCGTTCAGAGAATCCGTCGCTACGAGGCGCGCTCCCATATCGCCAATGCGCCGCGCTTCGTGATCGTCAAGGTGAACTGACGCTGCGTCAGCGTGTCGATCTTCGACCTGCGCCTGAAACCGCGCTGCAGCCGAGTGAGTACAACGGGCTCACCCTTCAATTGGGTCTCACATACGACGCATCGATAATTCCGACTGCAGCGGCAGCGCTTCATACTGCCGCCCTTCGCAACCACCACGAGCCCAGATGACGTCGACTGAAGCCCGCGAGGAACGTACCTCGAGCGTGGCACTGAAGATCCTGGCCGGCACTTGTGTGCTGGGCCTGCTGTACGTGGGGCGGGGGGTGTTGGTGCCGATCACGCTGGCGGCCATGCTGGGCTTCATGATGGCACCGCTCGTAAAGAAGCTCCGCGGGCTGGGGCTGGCCCAGGCGCCAGCGGCAATACTGACGCTCGCCGTCGCCGCCCTGGCGACGGCGAGCGTGGCAACGGCCATCCTGTTGCAGCTGGGCACCATAGCCGACAGCATGCCGCGCTACGAGGCTCATGTACGGGCAAAGATCGCCACCATGCGTGAGGCCACGCTGGGCAGGCTGGCCGAGGCGCAAGGGCACGCCGACCGCCTGATCGGCGACCTGGCCCCGCCGAGCGAGCCAGCCCACAGCAGTGAAGCGGGGAACGCCGGCGCGCCCTTGGCCCTGCTTATGCGTTTCGTCTCGTCGCTCTGGGCGCCTCTGGGCACCGCCGGCGTGGTGCTGCTGGTCCTGATCTTCGTGCTGCTGGAGCAGGACTCTCTGCGCGATCGGCTGATCCGCCTGACGGGCGGCCAGGACGTCCGGGCAGCCACGAATGCGTTCAACGACGCCGGGCAGCGGCTGTCACGCTTTTTCGCCTCGCAGTTCTCCGTGAACCTGGGCGTGGCCGTCGTGATCGGGCTGCTGCTGGCTGCGGTGGGCGTGCCTCAGGCGGCCGTCTGGGCCACGCTGGCCGGGCTGCTGCGCTTCATTCCCTATGTCGGCTTTCCGGTAGCGGCGGTGTGCGCCAGCACCTTCGCCGCGGCGGTCGTGCCCGGTTGGGAGTTGATGGGCGCCACGCTGGTGGTGTTCCTGGTGGTCGAACTGGTCGTGGCGCATGTCGTTGAACCCAAGCTTTACGGCCACGCGACCGGACTCTCGCCGTTCTCGGTGGTGGTGGCGGCCATCTTCTGGGGGGCGCTCTGGGGCCCCGTGGGGCTGCTGCTGTCGACCCCGCTGATGCTGTGCCTGGTGGTCGCCGGCCGCCATGTACCGGCGCTGGCCTTCCTGGACATCCTGTTCGGTGACACGCCCGCGCTGACGATGTCGCAGCGCTTCTACCAGCGCTGCATCAGCGGCGATTCGGTGGAGATCGTGGCCGATGCCCGCGCCTTCCTGAAGCGCAAATCGCTGGCTGCCTACTGCGACAAGATCGTCATTCCCGCATTCGAGATGGCAACGGCAGACCAGGCGCAGGGGCTGATCAGCGACGAGCAGCGTCGCCGGTGCGAGCAGGTCGTGGCGCGCATCTTCAGCGAGTTGGCGCACGAGCCGCGCCGCACACGCGCCGCGCGCGGAGCCTTGCTCGACGCGACGAGCCTCGGCATCGCGTTGCGCCAGGGCCGGGTGCAGCGGGAGGGACGCTGGCAGGGGCGGCTGGACGTGCCGGCGGGCTCGGTGTCACTGTGCATCAGCATGGCTGACGAACAGTCCCAGTTGATCGCCGAACTGCTGGTGCGGGTCCTGCGCGCCGAGGGCTTGGACGCTCGACACGTCACGATCGCCGAACTGGCCGACCCACCCGCGGAAGCCAGAGCCGACATCGTGGGCACCGCCTTTGTCGTCGGCACTGCCGCGCACCACCTGGTCAGCCAGGACAGCCAACTGCTCAACGAGACGCTCGTGGCGCTTTCGCAGTCCAACATCGTTCTGGTGATGCCGGCTCTGCAGCGCCAGGAACAGATCGACCCGATCACCACAAGCTTGGTGCATAGCACCGCCTACTCCTTCGAAGAGGCTCTCGCGCTGCTAGAGCCCCGACGTACAGCATCTGATCGAGCTCGCGCACTCGGGCCATCAGGATCCTGACCTGGACGGCTGTGAACTTGCCGATCCTGGCAGCACCGTTCACAACTTCTGCCGGCAGCCACATAGGTTGCAGAAGGAAGGCGGCACCGGCTAACAAGGCGCTCGGGACAATGCAGGCAAGGAAGAACATCGCCTGCGGCCTCCACCCAGGTGAGCTTCCGAAGGATGGGGTCGCGACGGCGCCTGTGGAACCGGGCTCTGCAGGTGCGCTGATGCCGCGCTCTGAGGCCACGCTGATTGAGGTCCTCCTTCCGGGTTGATCTGGCATGAGGCCTGCGGCGCGCATGTTGCCGGTGCCCGTTCAGCCAAAACGACGACAGGCCAGTTTCCGGCAATCAATCTCTCCTAAGGTGCGCTCCTTTTAGGAACTCTGGGATTGACCTTGCCTGTACTGCACGTGTGTCGGCCGATCGAGGCACTGAGCGTCTTGTCGATGCATCGTCGGCCCGTGATACGCGCTGCGGCGCGCTGCCGCCGATGAACGCGCCGACCGTGCATGGCCGTGCCGACGCGGCGGTCAACGGCCGCGTGCCGCGCCGTGACTTCAGGCTGGACTGGCTGCTGCTGCGGCGCATCTACCACATTGCGCGGCCTTATTGGGTCCGCCATGGCGCGTGGCGATCCTGGCTGGTGCTGATCTTCAGCTGTGGGCTGATCGTGGCCGGTGTCGCGCTGGGCGGCTGGGTCACCTACCTGTCCCGCGACATGACGAACGCGCTGGTGGGCAAGCAGGAGAACCCGTTCTGGACGGTGTTCGCACTGCTGGCCGCCGTGACTTTCGGGCGCGACCTGCTGAACATTCCGACCAACTACCTGGCCTCGCGGCTGAACGTGCACTGGCGCAACTGGCTGACGGACTACATCACCGAACGCTACCTGCAGTTCCGCGCCTACTACGTGATCGGGGGAGACCCCGCGCTGGACAACCCGGACCAGCGCATCCAGGAAGAGGTGCCTGCCTTCGTCATGACGTTGATCGGCATTCCCGGGAACATCATCGGCTCCATCGGCGCGTTGAGCGTCCAGTCTGGCGTGCTGATGAGCCTGTCCATGCCGCTGTTTTGGGCCACCATCGGCTTCTCGGTGGTGCAGTTCCTCGTGACGATTTGGCTGCAGCGCCCCATCGTCAAGCAGAGCTACGACATCACGCTGGCCGAGGCGGACCTGCGCTACGGCCTGCTGCACGTTCGCAACAACGCCGAGGTGGTGGCCTTCTATCGTGGCGAGGGCGCCGAGCTCGGCAACCTGCGCCAACGCATGCGCATCGTCGTCGAGAAGCTGCTGATCAACGTGCGCTACAACAACGTGGTCGCCGGGGGGCAGGCGGTGCTCAGTGCCGTGTGGATGGTGCTGCCGCTGCTGCTGCTGGTGCCGATGTACTTCGCCGGCCAGCTGGACTACGGCGCGATCACGCAGGCGCAGATGGCGGCGGTGCAGATACAGGGCGCGTTCTCGGCGATCACGGTGTTCATTCCGGTGCTGGCGTCGCTGGCGCCGCATGCGGTGCGTCTGGCTCAGCTTGACGAACGCTGCGAGCAGCTGGGCCACCAGCAGGAGGACGGTATCCGCCGCCAGGCAGGCGACCGCATCGAGCTCGACGACGTGTCGGTGCACACGCCCGGTGGCGAGCTGTCGCTGGTGAAGGGCTTGTCGCTGACTCTGGAGCCCGGTGCCCGCCTGCTCATCATGGGCCAGACGGGCGTGGGCAAGAGTTCGCTGCTGCGCACGATGGCCGGCCTGTGGAGTGCCGGTAGCGGCCGCATCACGATGCCATCGCCGGAGCGGGCGTTGTTCCTGCCGCAGGCACCCTACATGACGTTGTCCGACCTGCGCTCGCAGATCATGTACCCGGCAGGCCGGGCGACGCTGGACGACGCCGAGTTGCAAGCGCTGCTCGAACGCGTGCAGCTGGGCGACCTCGCCGAGCGCCACGGCGGCTTCGACACGGTGCAGGACTGGGGAAGGCTGCTGTCGCTGGGCGAGCAGCAGCGCATCGCCTTCGCGCGGGTGCTGTACTGCAAGCCGGAGTTCGTGTTCCTGGACGAGGCGACCAGCGCCGTGGACGCTGCCACCGAAGACCTGCTCTACGCGCTACTGCGCCGCTCTGGCGCGACGGTCGTCAGCGTCGGACACCGCGCGCGGCTCATCGACTCGCACCAGCAGGTGCTGAGGCTGCTCAGCGGCGGCGCTTGGCGGCTGGAGACGGCTCAGCAGGCGCTGGCCGTCGAAACCCAGACCGCGTCGCCGGCCGTGGCGCCGCCGCCCGCCGTACTGGCGTCGGCCTGACCGTCATCCCCAGGTTCTTCATGTCGACCTTTCAGTTCATCGAGCAGCTCGCGCTGCCGCACATCGACGCCAGCGTCAGTCTCTTCCGCCACGCCGCGTCGGGGGCGGAGCACGTCCACCTGGCCACGCAGGAACCGGAACTGGCCTTCCTGGTGGGATTTCCCACGGTGCCCATGGCCAGCGACGGGCGTGCCCACATCCTGGAGCACCTGGTGCTGTGCGGTTCGCAGCGCTTCCCGGTACGGGACCCGTTCTTCATGATGATGCGGCGCTCGGTCGCGACGTTCATGAACGCGATGACCTACCCGGATCGCACGGTCTACCCGTTCTCGACCACCGACCCGGCCGACTTCCGCAACCTGCTCGAGGTCTACCTCGACGCCACCTTCTTCCCGACGCTGGACCGGCTCAGCTTCCTGCAGGAAGGCTGGCGTATCGAGCTGGAGCGTCCGGACGGCGGCGCAGCGTCCTACCAGGGCGTGGTGCTGAACGAGATGAAGGGGGTGTCGTCGAACCCGGCCGATGTCGCGCGCAGCGGGATCATGGCGGCACTGCTTGACGGCACGACCTACGCCTACAACTCCGGCGGCGACCCGCTGCAGATCCCGTCGCTGGACCACGACGCGCTGCGCGAGTTCCACCGCAGGCACTACCACCCGTCGCAGGCACTCTTCATGACGGCGGGGCCTCTGGACCCGAACGACGTGCAGCGGACGCTGGAGCAGCGCGTGCTGTCCCGACTGCCCGCCGCGCCAAGGCCGCGCCTGCAGCCGCAGTTGGCGGACGCCTGGACGGCGCCGCGCCACATCGTCGTGCCCGTGCCGGCGCAGGGGGAGGGTGCTGCCGCGCATGGCCTGCAGCTGGCCTGGCGGCTGCATGACAGCGCCGACGTGGACCGTACGCTGCAGCTGCGGCTGCTGGTCAGCCTGCTGATCGGCCATGCCGGCGCGCCGGTGCGCCAGGCCGTGGAGACGGCGGGCTTCGGCCATGCAGGCAGCCTGCTGGGGCTGGACGATTCGCCGCGTCAGATCGTGCTCCACCTGGGCATGGGCGGCCTGCGCGAGGCCCAGGTGCCCGCGGCGCGCGAAGTGTTCATGAACGTGCTGTCGCAGCTGGCCGAGACGGGTCTCCCGCAGGCCGCGGTGGAAGCCGGCCTGCGCGAACTGCAGTTCGGCGTGCGGCAGGACGTCAACGGCCTGAACCGACTGATCGACGCATCGCAGGCGCTGTTGCGCCAGCAGTCGCTGGCGGGCGTGTTCGGCATGACCGAAGCACTGGCGCGCCTGGAGGCGGTGGCGTTGCAGCCGGGTTTCGTGCAGCGGGCCATGCGCGAGTTGCTGGCGTGCCCGGCACACCTGAGCGCGCACCTGTCGCCCAGCACGTCCTATTTCAGCGAGCGCGAACGGGCCGAGCAGCTGGCGCTGTCGCGGCGCGTGGACGGCCTGGACGTGGCGGCGCGCGAGCAGATCCTGCGCGACAACGCAGCGCTGGCGGCGCAACAGGGCCGACCCGACGATGCCGATTGCCTGCCGCGCCTGCGCGTGGCCGACCTGGCGAGTGAGCCGCGTGCGCTGCCATCGTGGACGCCGGGCCCAGCCATCGCGCACGGCATGGCGGCCCAGGGCCTCAGCCATCTGCAGCTGTGCGTGGACCTCAGCGCGGTGCCGGCGGCGGACTGGCCATGGATGCATCTGTATGCGCATTTGCTGGCCGGCCTCGGCGCCGGCGGGCGCCGCTGGGAGGATGCGCTCCGGTGGCGCCACGAGCAGGTGCCGACCTTCGAGGTGTCGCTGGTCGCGCCGGCGCCGTTGCGCGGGCCGCAGCGGCTCACGCTGGCGCTGTCCTGCAGCATGCTGCGGGAGCGCCAGCAGGCGGCCGTGGACGTGCTGGAGGCCTGGTTGATCCGGCCCGCGCTGGACGATGACGCGCGCGTGGCCCAGCTGCTGCGCAGCGGCATCCAGGCGCGCATCACCTCGCTGCCGTTTGGCGCCGGTGCATTCGCGCAGCTGGAGCTCACCGAGGCCTTGTCGCCCACGGGGGCGTTCCGGCACGCAGTGGAGGGCCTGCCTTCCCTGGACTTCCTGGAAGAGCTGCGACAGCTGCTGTCGCACGACGACGGGGCCGGCCAGGTCTGCGCGCAACTGCGCCGGATGCATCAGCGGGTGCTGGAGGGCGCCCGCCAGGCCATCAGCGGGGCGGATGCGGCCGACAGCGCCGCGCTGCTGCAGGAGGCGGCGCAGCGGCTCGGGCCGTTCCGCGACGGCGATGCGGCCCTGGCCCCGCGGCGCCATCAGCCCCAGCAACTGCACAGAGCCTTCCATTCCGGCACGGGCATCAATGCCTGCACGATGGGCTGGGCCGTGCCGACGCTGGATCATGCCGATGCGCCAGCGCTGGCGGTGGCCGCCGAATTGCTGGTGCAGCAACAGCTGCACACCCGGGTGCGCGAACGTGGTGGCGCCTATGGTGCCGGCGCCGGCTACACGCCGGTGCCAGGCCTGTTCTTCATGAAGTCCGACAGCGACCCCCGGCTGGCCGAGACCTTCCGCGACTTCGAGGAAAGCCTCCACGAGGTATCGCACAGCGCCGCCAGTGGCGACGCGCTGGAGCAGGCCGTCATCAGTGCCATCAAGCGGCTGGACCCGCCCGCCTCGCCGGTGGCCGACATGTTCCACCGCTGGTACCTGCTCCGTGGTGGCATTCGCGATGAGGACCGGGCCGCCTACCGGCGCGGCATCCTGGCCTGCACGCCGCAGCAGGTGCAGCGGGCGGTGGCGACGTGGCTGCCGGTCGACGGCGCCAGCCGTGTGGCGGTCGCCGGACACCTTGGGCAGGACCTTGCCGGGCTGGACGTGACCGACCTGACCGAGATCGCCCGCGAGCTGGCGGCACGAGCCGGCTGAGATTGCGCAGCCCGCCGGTGCGCATGCCCGGCGGCGGTGCGGCGCGCGCCAGATTCGGGCAACCCAGGTCCTTTAACCTGCCGACGTCATCCCGAGGTATCGTCGTGCGCCCTGTCTTCCATCTCGTGCTTCCGCTGCTGTGCGCCCTGGGGGGCGCTATCGTCCAGGCCGCAGAGCCTTCAACGCCCGACGCATCGCGTCCCGCGGTCGAGGCCGCCCCACGTTCCACGCCCATGCGCCTTGACCGCGCTGGCCGCCCGGTGATCGGCGTGCAGTTCAACGGTCAGGGGCCGTTCGACATGGTGCTGGACACCGCCGCGCAATCCAGCGTCATCACGGCCGCCCTCGCCCAGGAGCTGCGGCTGCAGCCGCTGCCGGGCGAGTCGATCAGCGTGCAGGGCGTGTCCGGCAGCGCTCAGGTCGCGCTCTATCCCGTCGACGAACTCAAGACGGATCTCTTCCAGGCGCAGTTCGTCGCCTTGCCCGGCCTTCCCAATGCCGGCTCGACGTCCGCGCGCGGCATCCTCGGCGTGGAGCATTTCGCTCAGGGCAAGCTGGGCTTCGACCATCGCGAGGGCCGGCTGACCTTCTCGGCTTCCTCGCCCGTGACTGCGGGCAGTGCGGCTATCCAGGGCAGGCTCGACGAGCTGGGCCTGCTGCACGTGCCGCTGTCCATCGACGGCGTCGCGGTTGATGCGCTGGTGGACACCGGCGCCAGCACCTCGGTGGCCAACTGGGCCGTCGTCGCTGCGCTGGGCTGGCGGCGCGACGACCCGCGGCTGAAGGCTGCCGGCGGCATCCGCGGTGCCACGCAAGCCGTGAGCAGCGTGATGTCGACCCATGTCGACAGGTTCAAGATCGGGCCGGCGACCCTGTCCAATGTCCCGATCCTCGTCACGGCCCCCGCTGGCGCGCGCGAGGAGAAGCCGCACCTCATCCTGGGCATCGACCTGCTGGCCGTGCTGGGCACCTATGCGGTCGATTTCCCGCGTGCCGAACTGCAGATCGGCGTGCCTCGCTAGCCGATGCGCCTGCGGCAGTACTGCCGCCTGGGGAATGCCTGCGTGTTCCAGCGCCTACAAGTCGTAACGCAGGCAAGCTTGAGGCAACCTACTCGACATACCTTTGACATGCAGCACGAGGTGTGCTGCCGTGAAGGCTGCGGGACGCAGCCGCGCGAAACCTAGTCAGGGACAGTCTGTCGTCGGGGAATGGGCGCGGGCTGATGCCGGGAGAGCGAAGTTGCGGAACCGATCCTTCAGTTTGTCTACGCTTGCCGTCTTGGTGTGCAGCGCGTGGGCGTCCAACGTGGTGGCCCAGGCCGAGGCTGGCAAGCCGGCGACGCCGGCGCCGGTGAAGAAGCCGGACGAAACCGGCAAGGATGAGCCGGTCAAGCTGAACACCATCGAGGTGACGGGCAGCCGGCTGCGCAATGGCGACGTGACGTCCAACGTGACGGTGATCACCGCCGAGGAGATCCAGGCGCGGGGCGTTTCCAGTGTGGAGGAGTTGCTGCGCACGCTGCCGCAGAACCTCGCCACCATCGGCGACATCACCAACGAGCGCGGGCGCAGCCCCCTGTCGCAACGCAATGCGCCGGTCGGCGCGCTCGGCCAGCTGGGCGTCTCCGCGGCGAACCTCGGTGGCATGGGCGCAGGCAACACGCTGATCCTTGTCAACGGTCGCCGCATGGCCGGCGCCGCCGGCATCGAGGACGGCTTCGTCAACCTCAACGGCATCCCGCTGAGCGCCATCGAGCGCGTGGAGATCACGCAGGGCGGCTCCTCGGCCGTGTATGGCTCGGATGCGATGGCCGGCGTCATCAACTTCATCTTGAAGAAGGATTTCCGCGGCACCACGGTGACCGCCAAGTACGTGAACTCCAACAACGGTGCCGATGAGCGCCGTGCCAGCGTGGCGTCGGGCTATGCCTGGGGATCAGGCAGCGTTTCCGGCACGCTAGACTTCAGCAAGCGCATGCCTGTCATCAATGCCAAGACGGGTTATGTCACGCAGAACTATTCCGGCTACTACAACGGCGACACCAACTACGACCGCCGCTCGCTGAGCTACGGCCTGCAGCCCGGCGTCATCAGCACGCCCGAGTACAACTTCGACCCCGACACGGGCATCTCGACCACGATCGTCAAGGGCCTGACGGTGCCCAAGGGCTTCAAGGGTCGGCCGACGGTGTCGGACTTCATCACCGTGGGCGCCGATGCAATGCGCGACTACGTGCCCCGCACCGACGGTGCCGAGGTCAAGTCGGCCAGCATGTCCTTGAACCTCGAACAGGAGCTCGGACACGGCCTGCGCCTGTTCGCGAACGGTCTGCTGACCCGCGCGACGAACACGCTCGAGCGCAACTATGAAGCCGGGCTCACCGTGACGTTGGCCCCCGGGCAGTACTACAACCCGTTCGCCGCCAACGCATTCAACGACTTCAGCCCCGGCACACCGGTGTCCTACAACCCGGCTGCCGAGGTGGCCGCCGGCCAGCTGCCGGTCGGCACGCTGAGCAACGTCAACCGCTCCTGGGTGGCCACTGCAGGCCTGGCCTGGGACGTCAACTCGGAGACGCATGCCGAGCTGATCTACACGACGTCGCGCACGACGTCGTCCGGTCGCTCCGCCAACCTGGGCTCGCTGGTGGATCTGATCGATGACCCGACGTCGCCCAATGGCGTGTCCTGCTTCAACCTCCAGCTGTCCAACCCGCTGGCGAACCTGAACGGCGTCGACCCCGCGGCGTATCGCGCCGCGTTCGACCGGCAGTGCCGGGCGCTCACGAGCAGCGATCCCAACGTTGCGTTCAATCCCTTCAAGTCCACGGCGGACGGCGGCGGCTCCAGCGTCGCGGCGTTCCTCTATGACAACGACGTGGAGGATCGCGGTTCGCGCCTGGAGAACGTCGAGCTGCGCGTCACGGGGCGCCTGGCCACGCTGCCCGGCGGCAAGGTCTACTACGCCGCCGGCACCGAATACAACGACGATGGCGTGAACAGTCGCGAGGTGAAGGCCTTCACCGGTACCTCGCCGAACCGGCGCCGTCATGCCTACTTCGGCGAAGTCACGGTGCCGGTGTTCGGCAGTGGGTTCCGGCGGCCCTTCATGCATGCGCTGGCGCTCAATGTCGCCGCGCGGCGCGACATATACACCACCAGCGGCGCCATCGGCACCGTCAACAACGTGCCGCCCGACCAGGGAGGAGAGCTGATCTTCGGCAAGGGCACGTTTGCGCGCACGACGCCGGCGCTCGGCGTGATGTGGCAGCCCACCGACACGCTGACGGTGCGCGCCAAGCAGACCCAGGGCTTCAAGGCGCCACCCTACACGCAGCTGTTCCGCCAGCAGGGGACGGTGGTCGGTGAGACCATCATCTTCAATGACCCGGGCTACAAGTGCACGACGGACTGCTGGCTCGGACGCGACGCCTACAAGGTGCCGTCGAAGATCGCCCCCAACCCCGACCTGCGCCCGGAGACGTCCAAGCAGCAATCGCTGGGCATCAACTGGTCGCCCGAGGATGCGCTGCAGGGTCTCAACCTCTCCGCCACCTGGTCGCGCACCAAGATCAAGAACCAGTTCGCCCGGCCCGGCGACCTCAACCGGCTGCTGCCCCAGAAGCAGGTGCTGCTGCTGTCGCAGTTCTACCCGCGCGACGCCAACGGCAAGATCACCGAGGCGCGCAACATGACGTTCAACATCGTGGGCTCGGTCTACGAGTCGATCACCTACGAGGCCAGCTACCTGCTGCAGCTGGGGAATGGGACGCTTGAGCCGCACATCACGGTAGTGGACAACCTTAAGTCCGAGACGCAGGGCCTGCTCAACGGGGGGGCGGTGTCCAATCTCGGCAAGCTGCAGGGGCCGGACCGCTACAAGGTCGTCTCCTCGCTGGGCTGGTACCACCACGACTACAGCCTGATGCTGTGGGCCTACTACACGCCGAGCTATCTGAACGACTACGAGAGCCTGACTGCGGCGGGCGTCGTGACCAACCCGGAGTACGCCAAGCACGTCGACCACTACCTGACGCTGGACCTGAGCGGCGTCTGGAACGTCGACAAGCATGCGCGCGTGGCCGTCGCGGTGCGCAACCTGCTGGACGCCAAGCCGCCCTTCGTCGTGGTGGGTGCGCTGCCCTATGACACCGCGCGCTACAACGTCGCCGGGCGGACCGTGTCGGTGGAGCTGAGCTATTCTTTCTGAGCTCGACAGCGCCATTTGCGGCACCGCTCCGCACCGAGCCCCGTCGGGCTTGCACCGACTGGGACCTGACTGATGCGACTCCTGCTGGTCGAAGACAACGTCGACGTCGCCGAAACGCTGGTGGGCTACCTCCAGCGCCAGGGCTTCGTCGTGGACGTGGCCGCCACGCTGGCCATCGCGCGTCATGCCATGCGCGATGGCAGCTTCGATCTCATCTTGCTCGACCGCATGCTGCCCGACGGCGACGGCGTGTCGCTGATGGGCTTCGCGGAACAGATCGGCAGGCCGCAGCGCTTCATCGTGCTGACCGCGATGGCCGGCATCGACGACCGCATCGCGGGCCTGGAGGGCGGGGCGACCGACTACGTCGTCAAGCCCTTCGAGCCGCGCGAGCTGCTGGCCCGGATCCGCACGGCGCTGAGGCATCCGCTGGATGCGCCGGCGCAGGTCCGCGTGTTCGGTCCGCTGCGGCACGATGTCGACCATGGCCAGTTTTTCATCGACGACCAGCCGCTGGTGCTGCGCCGCGGCGAGGCTCTGGTGCTGGAGGCGCTGATGGCGCGGCCCGGCATGCTGGTGCAGCGCGAGGCGCTGGAGCTGCGGGTCTACGGCTACGACAAGTCGGTCAACACCAACTCGCTGGAGTCGCAGATCTCGCGGCTGCGGGGCCACCTGGCGCGGTTGACCGACCAGGTGCGCATCCAGTCCATCCGCGGCCTGGGCTACCGCCTGTCGGATCGCTGACGCCACGCGCCATCCCCGGCGCCGGCGTCTTTCCGTGGTGGGAGGCCAGCTTGCGGCAATCCAGGCATGCCATCCTGCGAAGCCTGCCTTCCCGCCCGTAACCGTTTGAGTGTTTCTTCTATGAATGTCAACGAGGTGGACGCCGTGCGTCACAGTGCCGTCGAGTTCCGCCAAGGCTATGCGCGCATCCGCGACGAGATCGCGCGCATGGTGGTGGGCCAGGCCGACGTCATCGACGGCGTGCTCACCGCCCTGATGGCCGGTGGCCATGTGCTGCTCGAGGGGGTGCCCGGCCTGGGCAAGACGATGCTGGTGAGCTCAATCAGCAAGGTGCTGAGCCTGAGCTTTGCGCGCATCCAGTTCACGCCCGACATGATGCCGGCCGACATCGTTGGCACCACCGTGCTGACCGAAACCGAAGGTGGCCGGCACGAGCTGGTGTTCCGGCAGGGGCCGGTGGTGGCCAACCTCGTGCTGGCCGACGAGATCAACCGTGCCACGCCCAAGACCCAATCGGCGCTGCTGGAGGTCATGCAGGAGCGCCAGGTCACCGTGGGCGGCCGCACGCTGGTCATGCCCCGGCCGTTCTGCGTGATGGCCACGCAGAACCCGGTGGACCAGGAGGGTACCTACCCGCTGCCCGAGGCGCAGCTGGACCGCTTCCTGTTCAAGCTGGTGGTGGGCTACCCCCGCGAGCAGGACTATCACGACATCATCGACCGCACCACCAGCGGCCATGAGATCCGGCTGCAGTCCGTCTCGGATGCGAAGGCGCTGTGCGATATGCAGGCGCTGGTGCGACTGGTGCCCGTCACGGACGCGGCCAAGACCTACGCCATCCGCCTTGTCATGGCGACGCAGCCCGGTAGCCCTTACGCACCGGATCTGGTGCAGCGCCACGTGATGCTGGGCGCCTCGCCGCGCGGTGTGCAGGGGCTCATGATGGCCGGCAAGGTCAAGGCGCTGCTGGACGGCCGCTACATGGTCAGCAGCGACGACGTGGCCGCGGTGGCCGCCGATGTGCTGCGCCACCGTGTGGTGCCCAATTTCGGCGCTCGTGCCAGCGGTGTGGACGCCGAGCAGCTCGTCGCCGCGGCGATGGCCGCCGTCAAGCTGCCGCACGCATCGGCTTGAGCGCCTGGCTGCACGCGAACAAGGCCCTGTGCCGCGCATGACGACCCCGCACGACCCGACCCTGCTGGAGCCGCTGGCCCAACTGGAGCAGCGCGGCCGGCGCCATCTGCGCGCCCTGGGACGGTGTCAGGCGGCCGACCGGGCGCTGGCCTGGGCGCTGCCGGGCGCAGTGGTCGTGCCGGTCGCCGCGCTGCTGGCCCGGGTCGGGTTCGCGCTGCCGTGGCCCGCCGTGGCGCTGGCGACCGCGCTGACGCCTGCCGCCGTGGCGGCGCTGGCCTACGCGTTCACGCGCGCCCGGCAGAAGGTGACGCGCCGGGACGCGCTTGCCGTCGTCGAGCAGCAGTTGGGGCTCAAGGACCGCCTGACCGCCAGCGCCGCACTGCTCGCCGCCCCCCGCCGCGACGGTTTCGGCGAGGCGGCCTTGCTGGAGGCTCGACCGTGGATCGAGCAGGCCCTGACGCGGCCGCTTGCCGAGGCGCCGCGGCCCCGGCTGCAGGCCTGGTCGCGACGCTGGCCGCTGCTGCCGGCCGCGGTCGCGTTGACCGTGCTGGCCTGCTGGCTGCACCAGCGCGCCGATGGCGGCCGGTCGGAGGTGGAGCTCACCCCCGTGCAGGGGCCTGGCGCCTCCGCCGGGCTGCCCGCGTTGGGTGCCCAGGCTGGTACGGGCCGTGGCGACGCAGCGCCGCCGCCCGGCGGCCGCGGCGGCGACAGCACGGGCGCCCGGCCCGGCACGCCTCGCGCGGCCGGCGAGCCGGGGGCCGAGGCGGCCTCGCCACTCGTGTCGGGCAGCGGCGCCGGCACGGGCGCAGCGCCTCAGGCCGAGGGGGCTGCACCTCGCAACGCCGCACGGCCCAGCCCGTCGGCCGCCGTCACCGCGGCGGCAGCTACGGGGGCGGATGGCGCGACACCGCCCACCGGTGCTGGCCACCCCGGCGCCCGCGATGCCGGCCGTGTTCCGCCGGCGGCGGGCGCTCGGCCCAACGCCACGCCCCCGGCGGCGGGCGGCAACGATCCGGGCGACAGCGAGTCCGCTGCTGACGCCCGCTCCCAGGCAGCGCAGGAGGCGCCGTCGCAACGTGGCGCGCAGCCGCCGGCGAGCGACCGCCCGGCGCCGCCGTCGCGACAGAAGCCGTCCCAGGACGGCAGCCGCAGCCAGGGCGGCAACGACGGCCAGGGCAACGGCAAGGACGGTGGCGAGGGGCAGAACAACGGCCGGCGCCAGGGCCAGGAAGAAGGACCCAAGTCGGGGCGCGGGTTCGCGACGCTGCTGCTGGCCCGACCCATGCGTGACCAGGTGCAGGGGCAAACCAATCCGGGGCGCGTCACCAGCGTGCTCCAGCAGGGCCGGCCGCTCGGCGGCCCGGCGGCAGCGTCGCCGGCCCAGGGCCGGGGCGAGCTGTCGGACGGCGCCGCCGTGCTGCCCACGCGCGCGTCGACGGCCCAGGACCGCGCGTTGCTGCGTGACTATTTCGCCCGCCGCGGCGAGGAGCCTGGCAGCGCGCCCCGCGCCGCCGACAACGCTGTGAAGACATCCCGATGATGCGCTGGAAGACCGCCGCAGGCGCCGCTCCCGGTGCCGCGCAGGCCGCCCCCATGGACGGCGATGCGCTGTTCGACGCCGCGTTTGTCGCGGCGCTGGAGCCCTTTGTGCTGCGCATCGCCCAGGCCCAGCGCGGCGGGCGTCTGGCGGAGCAGCGCAGCACCGCGCGAGGGCAGGGCGTGGACTTCGCCGACTACAAGCCCTACGTGGAGGGCGACGACCTTCGCAGCGTCGACTGGAACACCTACCGCCGCCTGGGCAAGGCCTTCGTGCGCGTGTACGAGGAGCGCCAGGACCTGCCGGTCTACCTGCTGGTCGACCTGTCGCGCAGCATGTTCGCCGAGACGCCGCCGCGCATCCAGGCCGCGCTGCAGACGGCGCTGGGACTGGCGGCGATCGCGCTGCACCAGCAGGACAACGTCAGCCTGCTGCCGTTCTCCGACGGCCTGCAGGCGCCGGTGCGCGCGCTGTCCGGCGGGCAGGCGCTGAGCCGCGTCATGCAGACGCTGGCGGGTTATCGCGCCGCGGGGGGCTCGGGTCTGGCGCAGGCGCTGGCGCAGGCTGCGGCGATGCCGCTGCGGCGCGGGCTGATGGTCGTCATCTCCGACTTCTTCGACCCCGCCGGGGCGGATGCCGTCACCACAGCGCTGGCACAGGTGCCGCATGCGCTGCTGCTGGTGCAGATGGTGCGCGACCATGACACCGACCCGCGCCTGCACCCCGACCTGCAGGGCGACGTGCAGATCTCGGACGGCGAGTCCAGCGACCTGCTGCCGCTGACGCTGACGCCCGAGTTGGTCGAGCGCTACCAGTCCGTACGGCGTGCCTTCCAGCAGCAGCTGGCCACGGCCGCCGCGGCCGTGCGGGGGCAGCACGTGACGCTGGATGCCGCGCAGCCCGTGCTGGCGCAGCTGACGGCGCTGTTCAGCGATGGAGGACTGTGGCTGTGATGTTCTCCCTGCTTCCCGCCTGGCTGGCCTATGCCGGCGCCGTGGCCCTGGCCGCCGGCCTGTTCCTGCTGCAGCGGCTGCGCGTGCGGCCCCGCGTCGTCGTGCTGCCGTCGGCCATGCTGTGGCGCCTGGCCGCCATCGAGGCGCCGCCGCGCACGCTGTACCAGCGCTTTCGCGGCTGGCCGGCGTACCTGCTGAGTCTGCTGCTGGTGCTGCTGCTGTGGTCCGTGGTCGTGGGCCTGCAGCGCGCGCCCGAGGCGGCGCTGGGGCGGCATGTCTTCTACCTCGACAACTCCGTGCTGTTGACGCCGGACGGCCGGCTGGACCGTGCGCGGCAGGCGCTGCTGGACGATGTTGCCCGCGTGCCAGCGGCGCAGCGCGAGGTGGTGCTGGGCGATGCGCTGGGCACCCGGCTGCTGGCACCCGGTGAGCCGCTGGGACTGCTGCAGACGCGATTGCAGGCCGTCGCCGCGGAGATCCGTCCATCGACGTTCGCTGGCTGGGCACGGCAACGGCCGTCGCCGGGCGGCGAGCCGCTGACGTTGCACTATTACGGCGCCTGGCCCGCGGCCGAGGCGGCCCGGCCGCCCGCCGGTGCGCGCCTTGCCTGGGGCTATGTTGCGCCGGCCGTGCCGAACAACCGTGGCATCGTGTCGCTGGGCGCGTGGCCGGCCCGATCGGGCACCTGGGGGCGCGTCGACGTGCTGGTGGGCACCATGGCCCAGCAGGGCGCGGCGCCGGACCTCGGCCAGTTGAGTTTCTCGCTGGATGGCCGGCCCTTCAGCGCCGATGGTGCCCGTGCCGCCGGCCCGGCCGCCTGGGTGCTGCGCGACGTGGTGGCAGACGGCCGCACGCTGCGCGTGGCCTTGCGACAGGGCGATGCCTTCGCCGCCGACGACGCTGCGGCGCTGGTGCTGCCGCGGCTGCAGCGCGTCGCGGTGGCCGTGGGCCCCGGCGTGCCGACCGCGGTCGCCGACGTGATCCGCCATGATCCGTCGCTGCAACGCGTCGACGAGCCACAGGCCCAGGTCGTCGTGCGCGCAGGTGGCGAGGGCGCCAGCGCGGCGCCGGCGCTGCGCCTGGTGCCAGCGGCCAGCCAAGCCAGCGCCTTCGCCGTGAAGGTTCCCGGCCCGACCCAGCCCGACGCCGGCGCGACGCTGGTGGCGCTGGGGTTGTCCGGTCTGGAGGCCGGCCCGCTGGCCGACCGTCTGAACCGCAGCATCGGCATCGATCTGGAGACCGGCCCGCGCCGGGAAATCGCCGCCTGGCGCGAGTTGTTCGAGGAGGGCGCGGGATTCACTCGCGACGCGGCCATGCCGTTGTTTGTGTCGCGCAGCCTTCACTGGCTGGCCACACCGGCGCCATGGGCCAGTCATGTGCGCGCCGGTCATGCAATGCGCTGGAGTTCGCCCGACGAGACGTCCACGGCGTCGAACGAGCCGGCGGCGGTCGGCGCCTTCGTGCCCGGCGCGGGGGCGGCGGTGATCGACGGCCACACGGTGACGGCGTCGTTGCTGGACGAGGGCCAGAGCCGGGCGGCCGGGCTGGCCCCGCCCGCGCCCGTGCGGGCCGAGGCCGATGAAGCCCGCCCCAACGGCACTTGGGCCTGGGACGCCGCCGAGGTGGCGCTGGTGCTCGCGCTGTTGCTACTGCTCGTTGAATGGCAGGCCTACCGCCGCGGGCGCATGCCCTAAGGGCGCTGAGTTATCACAACTGTGAGCATGTCGTTTCTGCATCCCCACGCCGGCTGGCTGCTGCTGGCGTTGCCCTTGTTCTGGTGGTGGTCGCGTGGTGCGCCGCGCGTCGGCCGCTGGTTGCGCCTGGCGGCACTGGCGTGCGTGCTGCTCGGCCTGACCGGGCCCAGCCTGCTCGTGCCCGAGGGCTCGCCGCCGCAGGTCATCGTCGTCGATCAGCAGGCCGAGCTTGCCGCGACGCAGCGCGAGCGGGCAGCCACGCTGGTTCGCCAACTGCTGGCGCAGCGACCCTCTGCCGTGCTGTTGCAGCGGGGCGGTGCGCCGCTGGCCCTGGGCCTGCCGGATGGCCGGCATGTGGTCCTCGGCGGCGCACAGGCGGCGTCGCTGTCGCAGTCGGTCGAGCACGCACTCGCGCTGCTGCCGGCGCAGGGCGGCGCCATCACCGTGGTCGGCGAGCGGCGGGCTGCTGACGCCCATTGGGAGCGCGTGGCGGAGGCGCTGCGCCGGCGCCAGGTCGTGCTGAACCTGCTGGAGCTGCCGCCGGCCGCCCGGCCACCGGTCATCGTCGCGGCGCAGGCCGCCCCGGCCCGGGCGGGCGAGGCTGTGCAGATGCACGTCGAGGTGGAGGGCGCCGGCCAGGATCTGGTGCTGAGCGCTTCCTCGGCCGGGCGCGAGCTGGCGCGTTCGGCCCCTTTTGCGCTGCAGGGGCGCCAGGGGGTGGCGTTGCGCCTGCCGGGACAGTCGCCGGGCTTCGTGCCGGTGACATTGGCCCTGCGCGCCGCGGGGGGGACAGCCGACGGGTTCGATACCGAGATCGCCGTGCAGCCCCCGCGCCGGTTGCTCTACGTGCAGGGCGTGCCGCGCCCGGATGCCGCACCGCTGCAGGCGCTGCTGGGGCGCAGCTTCGACGTGCAGGCAATGTCGGCCGCGCGGCTCGGCGCGTTTCGCGAGCTGGCCGCGCAGGACGTGGTGGTGCTGGATGACGTGCCCGCCGAGCAGATGACCGACGGCTTGCAGACGCGCCTGCTGCAGGCGGTGCGCGAGCAGGGGCTGGGCCTGTTCTTCTCCGGTGGCGAGCAGGCGTTCGCCGATGGCCGCTACGGCGACCGCCCGCTGGCCGAGGCGCTGCCGGTGCGGCTCCAGCCGCAGCAGCGCCATGAAGAGCCCACCGTTGCGGTCGCCATCGTCGTGGACACCTCGGGCTCGATGCTGGGCCGGCCGTTGCAGCTGGCCAAGCAGGTGGCGCGGCTGGCGGTGCGCCGGCTGCAGCCCACCGACAGCGTCGGTGTCGTGGAGTTTTATGGCGGTCGGCAATGGGTGGCGCCCATGCAGCCCGCACGCCACCTGCCGGATGTCGAGCGTGCCATCTCGCGCCTGCAGGCGCAGGGCGCCACGGAGATGCTGTACGCCGCGATGGAGGAGGCCTACTACGGCCTGAAGAACACGCCCGCGCGCTACAAGCACCTCGTCGTGCTGTCGGACGGCGGCGTGGAGGCTGACCGGTACCAGCAGCTCATCCGCCACATCGCGCAGGAGCGGGTGAGCGTGTCGGCGGTGCTGGTGGGCAGCGACCCGGTTGGCGAGGCCACGATGTCGCTTTGGGCGCGGCTTGGCCGCGGGCGGTTCTACGCCGTGCGCGACGAATTCAGCACCGTGGAGCTGGACTTCCGCCAGCCGCAGCAAAAGCCCGAGCCCGGCTACCACCGCGGCGCCGTGGCGCTGGACCCGCAGGCCGCGCCACCGTGGTGGCGGGACGTGAGCCACATGCCGCCCGAACTGGCCGGCTATGCGTCGACCCTGGCGCGGCCCGAGGCGGACACCTGGCTGCGCACGGCCCAGGGCGAGCCGCTGATGTCGAGCTGGCAGTACGGCGCCGGCCGCGTGACGGCCTGGATGACCGAACCGCTGGGGGCGGGCACGCAGCCCTGGCGCGCCTGGCCCGATTACGGCCAATGGCTGGCACGGGCACTGGGCGTGACCGCCGCCGCGTCGCCCCGCGTTTGCGTCACGCTGCATCGCCGTTTCGACCGCCTGGCCGTGGAGGTCCGCACGCAGGGCGAGGTGCCGCAGGCACGCCTGCTGGGCGCCGAGGCCCCGGGCACCGGCGCGCTGGCGCTGCAGGCGATGGCGCCGGGGCTGTTTGTTGCAGAGCTGCCGTTCGACGCGGCGCGCACGGCGCGCGTCGAAGGCACTGTCGGGGCGGACGTGGCCCGGGCGGTGGACCCGGCGGGCTCCGACATGCTGCCCGCAGCGCGATGGTCCGAAGCCCGCGCGCAGCCGCTGCTGCAACTGGTGCAGGACAGCGCAGGCCGCCATGTGCCCGGCGGCGCCACAGCCTCGTCGCTGGCTGACCTGCCGGCGGGCCGTGCGGGGGCTGACTGGACCGCCCGCGCGCTGTGGCCGATGCTCGCGGGCGCGGCCTTGCTGCTCTACCTGATTGATCTCCTTCACAGGCGCTGGCCCCGGCGCCGCCTTCCCGCATGACTTCAACGCGCCCCTGGCGGCCGACTCCCTTGTGCCATGCGCTGTGCCTCGCCCTGGGCGTGTCACTGGCGCCCAGCGCTGTCCACGGCGCGTCGCCTTCGGCGCGCCCGGGTCTGACAGCCGCCACAGCTGATGCGCAGGCGCGCTACGCCCAGGCCGTGCTGGACGACCGCGTGGACGACACCTACCGGGCACTGGAGGCGCAGGCCGCGCGCGCGCCGGCGCCGCAACGGGCGGCGTTGCTGTTGCTCGTCGCGCAGATGAAGTGGCGCCAAGGTCTGCTCGCCGAGGCCGACGCAGCCGTGGACCGCGCACTGGCCGCGGGGCCGGCGCCGGCCGCGTGGCGTCTCAAGGCCGAGCTGCTCGACGCTCAGGGCCAGCCGCGCCAGGCGCTGGCGTGGTTCCAGAAGGCGATGGACGCGACCTCTGACCGGCCTCAGCGTGACGCGCTCGCCCTGCGCATGGCGGTGATGCGTGCATCCGCTGGCGAGCCCGAGGCGCTGGAGCGTTTCGCGGCCCAGGCGCCTGAGGCATTGCGCTGGCGTGCTGCACTCGTGCTGGGGCTGCTCGGCCAGGCCGACCGCGCGTTGGCGCTGGGAGAGTCGGCTGGTCAGCCAGCGCGGTCCTTCGACGCCGAACTCCGCCTTGCGGACTGGGCGCTGCGCGCCGGTGACACCGCCCGGGCCCGGCACCATGCCTGGCAGGCGGTGGAGCGCGCCAGCGCCACGGTCGATCGCCGTTACGCGCTGGCCGTGTGGGTGGAAGCCTGCCGGGCGGCCGACGACCTGGCGGGCGCGGCCCAGGCGCTGGCCGCGCGGGCGCCGACGCCGGATTTCACGCAGGTGCGGGTGGACCTGTTGCTGGAGTTGGGGCGGCCGCACGAAGCGCAGGCGCTGATCGAACGCTCGCCGGACCCGGCACTGCGCCAGCGCCTGCTGGCGGTGCTGCAGGCCACCGGCCGCACGGCCGACGTGGAGGGCGAGTACCGCCGCCTTATCGCCGCGCAGCCCGGCCAGCTGCGCTGGACGGAAGGCCTGGCCGAGTTCTACCTGGCGCAGGGGCGCGAGCAGGACGCACTGCGGGCGTATGAGCAACTGCTGGAGCGTCATCGCGGTCAGCCCGACCTGGTGGTGGCCGGCGCGCGCAGCATGATCGCGCGCGGCCTGGCCGACGCGGCCGAGCAGGTGCTCGCCCGCATGCCGCAGTCGCCGGAGCTGGCCGAGGCCACGCGCGGGCTGCTGCTGGAGCGCTTCCTGGACCAGGGCGACGAGGAGCGAGCGCTGGCGCTGCTGGACGGCTGGCTGGCCGGGCTGCCGCCGGCCAGTGCCGACCGCTTGTCGGTGGCCGAAGGCTACGAACGCCTGGGTCGGACGGCGCAGGCGCTGGCGGTGCTGCAGGCGTTGGGCGCCGCCGGTGGACGGCTGGACGACGACCAGCAGGCCCATGTGGCGGAGCTGCTGTCTGCCACCGGTGACGAGGCGCAGGCGCTGGCGCGCTGGCGCGCGCTCTGGGCCCGTGCCCGCCTGCCCGCGCGCAAGGACTTCCTGGAGCGCAAGATCGTCAGCTCGGCCCAGCGCCTGGGCCTGTTGCGCACGCTGGCCGACGAGCTGCAGGCGCGTCAGGTCCAGGGCCTGGCGTCCACGGACGAGATCAACCTGCTGCTGAGCCTGCGCATCGCCAGCTTCGATGGCGATGGCGTGCAGGCCGCCGTGCAGGCCTATGCTCAGCGCAGCAACCTCGGCGAGCAGGCGCGGCTGGAGCAGCTCGCCCGCGTGCAGGCGCGCATGCGCAACGGACCGGGCTTGGTCGTCACCTTGCGCAGCCTGGCCCGGCTGGACCGGCGTGGCGCGCCGGACTATCTGCGTCAGGCACTGCAGACGGTGCTGCAGCAGGGGGGGGCGCACCAGCCCGGGCAGTTGCCTGCGCAGGCCCGCGAGATCGTGGACGAGCTGCAGGCCACCTCGGGCCTGGGCAGTGCCGAGAACAGCCGCTACCTCGCCGGCATCTATGCGGCCTCTGGCATGCCGGCGCAGGCGCTGGCGCTGTACCGGCGCGCGCTGGCGCAGGCGCCGCAGGACTCCGACAACCTGCTGCAACTGGCCGACGCTCTCAAGACCAGCGGCCACGCATCGGAGGCCGCCAGTCTGCTGCAGCAAGCAGCGCTGTCTGCGGGCCGCAGCGGCGAGTTCACGAACGCCATCAGCGGCCTGCTGGATCTGTTCACGGCCGCGCCGGACGCGCGCGACGATGGCGATTCGTCGCTGGGGCTGCGGGCCTCGCGGCTGTCCTGGGCGCTGCGGCAGGTGCTGCTGCGCATCGCGCAGGACGGCGACGATGTTCGGCTGAATTCGCTGGTAGCCGACATCGCGCAAAGCCAGGAGAGCGCACCGCTTCAGCTACGGGCCTACGAGGCGACTCTGCCCATCGCCCAGGACCAGCGCCCGGCGGTGCTGCGCCAGCTGATCGCGCTGACCTCGGGCCAGAAGGCCGGTGAGCCGGGCGCGCTGCCTCGGGCGGCAGATCTGCCGCGCAAGATCGCTTTCGGGCGCCGGTTGATCGCGCTGCGGCAGGATTTCGCGGCCGGTGTGTACGTCGACCTGGCGCGGGCCCTGTTGGCCGCGGGCGACCTGCCGGGCGCCGAACGCGCGTTCGCGATGGTGGACGAAGGGGGCGGCCTCACCAACCTGGCCGCGCTACGCGCTGGTGCCTATGCGGAGGCGGGCCGCACCGACGAGGCGCTGGCAAGCTATCGCCTGGCGTTGCTGCGCGACCCGGATGACCAGCCCACCATCGTCGCGGCCTCCCTGCTGCGCGAACGCGAAGGTCAGGCCATGCTGGCCTGGCACGCCTACTGGCGCGGCCTGCTGTCGCTGTTGGGCCGGCAGCCGCTGCTGCGGGACGGTCTGTCCGAGAGCGCCGCGCTGGACGCGACGCAATACCTGCCAACGCTGCTGGAAGGCGCGCTGCTGAACTGGCCGCGCAGCGCGCCGGCGGGCGAGGCGGCACTGGCGTCGTGGCGGCGGCTCTTCGAGCAGACGCTGGCCAAGGTCGACCCCCGCCGTCCGCTGCGGGACCAGTTGCGGCTGCAGACGCTGGTGCAGGTGAATCGCCGGCTGGCCGAGCATGTGGCGCCGGACGCCGGCCTGCCGGCACTGGAGGACGCCGTGGCCGCCCGGCTGCCCCAGGACAAGGCCTTCAGCGAGGAGCGCCTGGCCTACGGACACCTGGTGGGAGCGACGCCTGCGACCGCTGGCGATGTGTCGGCCGATGCCGACGCCGGAGATGAAGCGCTGCAGGCGCTTGCCCAGCAGGCACGCCACGAGGGCCCGCCCGGCCTCAGGCTGGTGCTGGCGCTGATGCGCAAGGACGACGCCGCGCTGCGCGACATTGCCGAGCGTGCGCTGGCCGCCGAGCTGCGGGGCCGCGAGGCCCGGCGGGCCAATGTGGCTGAGCCGCCCGGAACGCTGGGCGCCTGGCTGGCGGCAGCGCGCAGCGCGGTGGGGCGTCTGCCCGGCGAGCAGCTGGACGCGCTTCTGGTGCGGCCGCTTGAGCGTACGCCGTACCGCGACGACGTGCTGTTCGACCTGTACCGCGGCGACCTGCGGAGCTTCAATGCGCTCGAGCGGTCGCTGGGCCGGCGATTGGTCGACAACGACACGCTGCTGTCACTGCTGGCCACGCGCTTCGGCGAGCCGCTGCCGGAGGCGGCCATCCGCCGGGTCGCCACACTCGAGCCGGGCGCAGCCCAGGCGGTGCTCGAGCGCTTCAGCACCGACGAACGGTTGCGGCTGATGGACCGTCTCGTGGAGAGGATGGAGCAGGGCGGCCCCACGTCCGGCCTGCTGGACACGCTTCTTGCGGACTTGTTGCAGCAGACGCTGCCTGACGCGCAACAGGCCCGTCTGCTGGCGATCACCGCGCGCATGACCGGCGTGAGCACGCCGGGTGATGAACTGGGGCAGCCCTCCGCAGCGGCAGGCAACATTCGCCGGCTGGTGCTGCTGGACGTGCCGCCGGCCCGGCGCGCGCCGCTGCTGGAGATGGCGCGCCGCTTTGCCGCGCAGGCGCCGGAGGCGGAGGCGCTACCTGGTTTCCTGCAGGCCTGGTATGCGGGCGACGACGCTGCGGCCTACGCGGCGCTGCAGCGCCTGCAGGACGTGCTGCGAGAGCCTCGCAACGGCGGCGTGCTGCAGCTGCCGCTGCCGGTGATCACGCGGCTGGCCGCGCAGCGGGAGCAGGACATCGAGGCCTTCCTCGCCTTGCCCCAGCCCAGCGCCGCCGCGGCGGCGGCGTTCTATCGCCGCCATGTGCATGCCGAGGGTGGCTGGCCGGGCCCCGACCCGGCGGAGCTGGTGCGGTGGTACCGCGCTTTGCTGCGCGCTGCGCCGGACAGCCCCGTCTATCTGCAAGGCCTGCTCGCCCAGCACGCCCAGGCGCAGGACTTCGTCGCGTTTGCGCAAGACCTGCAGCCCTATGTGCAGAGCCAGCCGGGCGACCGCGACGCGGCGACCTTGCTGGGCTTGACCTACCGGCTGCTCGGCAAGCCGGAGCGCGCCGCCGCAGTGGCGGATGCCGCCGGCGTCGACCTGGACGACGCGGACGGACTGACGGCGTTGTGGGATATGAGCCGGGACGGTCGGCCGGGCAGGGGGGCGGCAGCGCTGCGCCCGTTGTTCGGCGCCGTGTTCGAGGCGTACCGCAGCAGCCCCGCGATGCCGGCGAGCGTGCTGGCGGCGCTGCCGGAGCGGCTGCGCCCTGTGTCGGATGCGGACGTCGTGCAGCCGATGGGCGCCCGAGATGAGCCCTGGGGTGAGTTGCTGGCATTGCCGGCCGATTCGCCGGGCATTGCCGGCCGGTTGCGGCAGCGCTGGCGGGAGAGCCTGGGCGTCGGCGAAGCGATGCGCGGTGCGCGCAGCCAACTGGTGGCGTCCTTGCCCGGTACTCATGCCATGCCTGGGGACGGCCCCGACGCAGCGCGATTACGCTCGCTGTTGCTGCGACGGGCCGACCTGAACGGCGAACTGGAAGCCTATCTGCAGGCCATGGAGCCGGCTGCGCGGCAGTCCCAGCCCAAGCTGTACCAGCTGGTGGCCCAGGGCCTCGTCGCTCAGGGGCGGGCCGACGCGCGGCGACAACAGCTGCTCGGGGACCTGGCCGGCGGTCGGCTCGGTGCCCACGGCCTGCAGCTGCTGGGCGCCCTCGTCGACGTGCAACGCCGCGGCCTGGAGGCGCCAGACCTGCAGCGACTGGCGGTGCAGCTGCGGCAGCTGCCGGTCATGGCGCCGGCCGAGCGGCTGCTGTTCGCCCGTGTGTTCGCGCGGTCAGGGCAGGATGCGAGGGCCGAATCTCTGTTGCGGGCGACGGTGTTGCAGCTGCTGTACGTCGGAAGTTCGGAGGAAGCCGGCGCTGCCGCCTCGGCCGTGTCGCTCGCCGAGGTCAACGCGGCGCTGTCGCTGTTTGCCGATCGTCGGCGTGCGGTGGCGGTGCACCAGGCGTTGCGTGACCTCGTGGCTGACTCCCGCGCCCGCGACGCGACCGGTGGGCGCCACCCCGAGCCGTTCCCACCGCACCCGCCGACTGCCGATTGACCACGCAGAATCGCGCCCAAGTCAGGAGACCGTCGATGTTCTTGCGCACCATGCACCGCTCGCTGTTCGGCCAGACGGTCATCATTGCCCTCGTCGTGGCCGGGTTGGGGATCTACTACTTCGGCGTCTACCCGTTCATCGCGACGCTGCAGGACGTGCAGTCGTCGCCGTTGGCCACCACGGTGGGGGGGGTGGAGTCCGCGCTGGCTGGTTTCGCCATCAACGAGCGCCAGAAGCCGGGCTCGGGCCAGCCGCTATCGGCCAACGAGGTGCTCAAGGGCGTGGCCGCCAAGAACCCGCAGTTCCGCTACTTTGTCCGGGTGCGGGGCCAGAACTACGGCGACTCGCGGCCGCCGTTGTTCTATGAGCAGGCTCAGATCCCCAAGATTGAGGCGTTCCAGGCCAGCCTGTCCAATCCCGACTACTGCGGCAACCTGTTTCGCAAGGTGACACGGGACGACGGCGCGGCGGGCTACCAGTACGGCGGCTGCGGCGGGGAAGCCTACTACTTCGAGTTCTCCGGGTTGTCGACATCGCTCAGCAACCAGGCGGACAGCCTGCTGGTAGTCTTGCAGAAGATGACCTGGCCCTACAGCCGCGTGTTCCTCATCGGCACCGCGGTCGCCTTCCTGTTGTTCATGCTCGTGCTGGCGGCCAACTTCGCCCAGATCCGCCGCGTCACGCGGCTGGCCGAGTCGCTGGACCTGGAGCGGCTGGACCGCAAGCTGCCCGAGCGCGGGTTGCCGGTAGAGGTGTTGTCGCTGGTGCGGGCCCTGAACCACATGATCTCGCGGGCCGACGAAGTGCAGGCTCGGCGCAGGTTCTTCCTGTCCGCGGCGGCCCACGAGATGCGCACGCCGCTGACCGTGCTGCGCACGCGACTGGAAATGCTGGATGACGGGGCGCTGAAGGACAAGCTGGTGGCCGATGTGCAGCGGCTGACCGAGCTGGTCAACCAGCTGCTGACGTTGATGAGTATCGGTAGCCGCGGCGAGCCGACCGGCCGTGTTGATCTGATTGGCTGCGTGCACCGGGTCGCGATCAGCCGCGAGCCGGTGGCCACTGCGCGCGGGGTGACGCTGGAGTTCGACGTGCAGCCGGCACGTTTCGACATCGGCGGGGACGGCAACCTCGTCGAAGTGGCGCTGGCAAATCTCGTCGATAACGCTGTCTCGGTCTGCAGCCCGGGCGGAGTGGTGACGTTGCGCGTCGGTTCCGACGGCACCATCACGGTCAGCGATACCGGGACGGGACTGGATGATGAGACGCGCGCGTCTCTCTTCGAGCCCTTCGTGCGGCGCTCGTCAGAGCGTGGCGGCTATGGGCTCGGCCTGGCCATCGTCAAGGCGGTAGTGGATCTGCACGGCGGCAGCGTCCGCGGAGAGAACGGACCAACGGGTGGGGCGCTGTTCACCATCGCCTGGCCGGCCGACAAGCGCAGCGAACGAGCGCTGTCGGCGTGATTCTTGGGTACGGCGCCGATCAAAGGTCTCCTCAGTGCCGGATTGGCTTTTGGGCTACGTTGACTAAGACTCAACTTGCCGGCTGATCTGGCGGCGAGGCAAGCGCCGCTGGTGGATCAGCTCGGCATGTGGCCAAGCCACACTCGCGGCAGCAGCCGATCGGGGCGTGGAGTTCGAGCGATGTGCAGGCGGACCCGGCGCGACGTGTTTCTGCAGACGATGGACGCCATCGTGCCGTGGGCCGAGTTGTGCGCAGTCATCGCTGGCATGCGGCACAGCTCAAAGACGCAGCGCAACAAGGTCGCTTGGAACTACGGGGAACAGGGGCAAGGTCACTGGTCCGCTACTGTCGCGGCCTTCTTCTTGCGTGGACTTCAAGCTCCTTGTCCACGCGATGCCCCGCATACAGAAATCCGGACAGGCTCCCGCCTTGGCAGTTGGGCGTTTACCGGGCCAGGGAGGCAACCTCCACCACCGCCATCCCATCGAGTGGCTGGTCAGCCTGCGTGACCGACGCAGCCCGGCTCGAACGCTCGATCGATAGCCAGCGTGAGGCCGCATCCCGCACCTGGGCCAGTGTGCAGCAGAGCACTTGCTGCCTGTGCTCGCGGCGAAGGGGCGTGTGGATCCCGAGCTGGTCGAGGCGGTCCGCGATCAAAGCGGAGTCCCGCGGCGGCAGCGGCTTGTCCAGGCGCTTGATGACGCTGATGATGGCCTCGTCCATGGCCGATACGTCGTATTCGGTGTTGACCAGGTCCTCCAACGAGAGCGCGAAATCGGCATAGGTGCCGGCGACACGGGGGTCGCGGTATGAGTTCATAGTGAACAGGCCGTCCTCGCCCGAATAGGCCGCTGAGCCGCCGTAGGCGCCTCCCTCCTCGCGCAGCCTGCGATGGAGGGACCTGTGGGTCAACAGCTCGGCGGCAACCGCCAGGGCCGCCGCGTCGGGTTGGCCGAGCCTGGGCGCCGGCCATGCGATGTGGCAGTGATTCACCTGACTGGCGACCCGCAACGCCGCGTTGGCAGCCGGACCGCCCTGGAGCGCCTGGGTCGGCGCCATGTTCGGCGGCGGGCCTGCGTCCAGGGCCAGCGACGGAGAAGCGGCCGACGCCAAGTCTCCGACGCCCGTCCAGATGAGCCGGGTCGGGCAGGCGCTGATCAGCGCGTGAAGGCGTTCCAGTTGCCGCGCAATCTCCTCGCGGCCCTCAGGGCTGCCGGACATCTTGCGAAGGGAGGCCGTGAACGGAAGCGACGGCAAACCGCGGGTTAGATGACTGAAGGCGCGTCGCGGCGAACAGGGCGCGGCGGCGGACAACTGCGCATAGAAACCGCCGGAATCCGCAAGATCGTTGAGCGTGCGCTCGGCCTGCGACTTCACCAGGAAGCCGATGCGATCGAGCTCGTCGAAGCGCGGCGACATCCATGCCTGCAGCACCGCCACGGCGTGGGCCTGCTCCTCCTCGAGGATTGCCACGTGCATTTTCAACTGCGGCATTACCGAGGACTTCCCGGTGGGCTGCAGCGCGTCCAGCGCTACGGAGAAGGTCGGCACCTGCTGTTTGCGCCAGCGACTCGCCTCTTCATACGACCGAGTCCCTACACCGAGGTCCTCGACCACGTCGGCGTACACGGCGAGCCACTGCCAGTCGTCCGGCGCGATCGAGCCGAGGTCACGCACGAGGGTGGCGTAGCAGATACCGTTCGTCGCCGCTTCGAAAAGGCGGACTTGCGGAGCCAATTCCCTGATCGCGGGCAATGGACTCGGCTCGATGCCCACATCGCCGGGCCGAATGCAGGGAAGAGCAGAGTAGTCGCTTCCCTCGAGTCGGTACATCGAAAGGGCATCTTCCTCGGCGAGGATTCGCTGCCGGTCTTGCTCGGTGAGCGTGACCTCTTGCATGGCGAGCCGATCCAGTTCCACGCGCTCTCGCTTGGCGGCGTAGTCAGCGTCCGGAATCACACGAGCCAAGAGGCGCGTCGGATGTTCCAGCAGGGCGTTCACCATGTTGCTGAAGAATGCCGGCTCGGCAATCTCCTGCTCCAGGCGGCCCAGTATCTGCTCGTTGTCGAAGGCGCTGGCGACGTCGCCGCCGTTCATCAGCGCGGGGACGGCGCGGATGAGCCGCGCCAGGCCATCAGGCGTGCTGCCGCCGACGATCTGCCGCTGGGAGAAGCGCATGTCGCGCAGCGCGGCATGGAGGACTTCCTCCGGCACCCCGACCGCCGCTGCCTGCAGCGCTTCCAGGACCACGGTTTGCGCCGCCTTCATCTGCTGCGCCGTCAAGCCTTCCATGCCCAGGTGGAGGATCAAATGGCGAGTGCCGTCGTCCAACCCGTTCAACGATGAGGGGCGGCCGAATCCCGCGCATTGCATCGCCTTCAGAACCGGCGCGGAGGCATCACCGAGAAGGCCTCGCTCCAGCAGTTGCAGGCGAGCCGCGGCCATGGCGTCGCTGCTCTCGCCAAACCGCCAGGCCAATTGCATGCCGAACTCGTTGTCGCTCGCCTCCTGGGACGGAATGCGGATCTCCGCCTCCCGCGGCTGGGTCCATGGAGTGGCCAGTTCGGGCATGCGTGGAGCCAGGCGCTCCTGCCGCCGCGACAGCACGCGGTCCACGATGCGCGACTGAATCGCGGCCGCATCTACGCGACCCGCCGTCATGAACATCGCCTGCGACGGGCTGTAGTGCGTGGCGTGGAATTCCACGAGCATCTCGTGCGTCAGGTCGGGGATGATCAGCGGATCACCCCCGGAGTCGTACTGGTAGGTGGTTGCGGGCAGTAGGTTGGCGGTGATGCCTCGATAGAGCGCGCGCATCGGATTGTCGAAGGCGCCCTTCATCTCGTTGAACACCACCCCCTGGTACCGCAGGCGTCCTTCCTTCAGCACATGGCGCCAGCCTTCCTGCCGGAAGCTCAGGTAGTCAAGCTTTGGAAAGAACGTCGCGTCGAGATAGACGTCGAGCAGGTTGAAGAAGTCCGTGACGTCAGTGCTGGCGAACGGATAGATTGTGCGGTCGGCATAGGTCATCGCGTTCATGAACGTCGCCGTGGACCGGCGCATCATCGCGAAAAAGGGATCTGCGACCGGGTACTTCTCCGATCCGCACAGGGTCAGGTGCTCGAGGATGTGTGCGCGTCCATCACTGGCCTGGGGAACGGTGGGAAAGCCCACCAGGAAGGCCATTTCCTGCTGATCGCTGGCGAGATGGATGTGCCGGGCGCCGGTCATCGGTTCCACATACTGTTCCAGGCGTGCGTGAAGGGCCGGGATGGCATGGACGTTGACCAGTTGAAAACTTTGCATCGGAGGCCTTGTGTGTTTGTTGGCGCCCTCGCGGGCGCGTCGGATGCGGGCGCCGAAGCCGTCGCTGCTGCGCATTTTTCCGGGGTGGCCTTGGAAGGCACTTGCGACTTTTGCGCCTGGCGCGCCTTTGCGGCAAAGGGGATTTCGCAAAAGGCCGGTTTTGGGCGATCAGTTTCCAAGTGCCTGTCCGGCGAGGCGGTCGCGCCCGCAGTGGCGAGAAGAGGCGGCGTCGCGTCCAATCGCCAATGCCTTGGGGTATGGAAGAGCGCTCAGCGCCTGGGCTTGATCGTGCGCCCCAGAGCTTTTCCCAGGGTAGGCAGCATCGAGCTTTCGAAGGCCTGGGCGACATTGATGCGAACGTAGGGGCTGGCCGGCGCAGCGCCGGAGATGAAGGGTTGGGCGGGTGCCAACAGGTGGCCGAGTTCCAGCATGCGCTCTGCGACCTGCACCGAGTTCACGCCATCTCCCAGGGATGCCCACAGGAACATGCCGGCTTCGGGGACGTGATCGACAATGAAGCCCCAGCGTTGGAGTTCCTCGACCACGACGGGGCGAGCCTCCGCCAGCCGATTGCGCAACTGCTCACAATGCCGCCGGTACTCGCCGCCAGATAGCGCCTTGTAAAGCATGCGCTCGGAAAGGACGGAACCGCTGACTCCCTGCACGACGCGATAGGTAGTGAGATAGTCAATGCGTTCGGGGCTTGCAGCCAGGAACCCCATGCGCAAACCAGGCCCCAGGGTCTTCGAGAAGCTTCCGACGTAGATCACCCGCTTGAGTTGGTCCAACGTTGCCAGGCGAGAGACGGGCGTCACGGTGGCGCGAGGGATGAGGTCGCCATAGGTGTCATCCTCGACGATGAACATGTCGAACTCTTCGGCGAGCCGCAGGATCTGGAACGCCTTGTGAGGCGCAATGTTCATGCTGGTCGGGTTATGCAGTACCGCGCTGCAGAAGAACGCTCGCGGAGCGTGCTTCTCGCAGAGCGCGCGCATCTGGTCGATGTCCGGCCCATCGGCGTGCCGGGTGACACGGTAGATCTCCAGCCCCGTCGAAAGAAGCCGTTCGGTAAGCAGTGGCGGGCAGGGGTCCTCGATCAGCACGGGCGTCCCAGCGATCGCCACGAACGTCTGGCACGCCAGGTGGATGGCCTCCATCGCACCTGCCGTGACGAGGATGTTGTCCGCATCGGTCAGCACGCCGATTTCCTGCAATTTCACGTGAAGCTGCTGGCGCAGCGGGACATAGCCCTTGAAGTCCGAATAGTCGGCCGTGCAGCGCATGCCTTGTCGAAGCGTGGTGCGCAGGGCACTCGCGAGAAGCTCCGCGTCGTACCAGCTTTCAGGAAAGGACCCCGAGCCCGTACGGCTCTTCAAGTTCTGGTCATGCTTCACCAACATCGTCCTCCATCGAGAACTGCCTGCGGTGAGCTGTCCGGATAGTGCGGGGCGACTCGCGAGGCGCGGCAGGGCCATGTGACCAGGCGCTCGCGCGAAGTAGCCTGATCCGCGTCGAGCTTCTACCAGCCCATGGGCCACCAGCTTCTCGTACGCACGTGCGACGGTGTCTGAACTGACCTCGCAGTCGCGGGCGAGGGTACGCACGGACGGAAGCTTGGTGCCCACGCTCAAGCTGGACGTCTGAATGGAACCGGCCAGCAGCTGAAAGATCTGCTCGACCAACGAAGCCGAAGGATTGGCGCGGCTGATCTCTTCAAGCATCGAGCGTTCGAATCGAGGCAGAGCTGTTGAGAAGCGGGGCGCCGCCATGGCATGTTCCTCGGGAAAACCAGAATGAGTGTGAGGTCTTGCAAGTCAGTACAGACCGATCACGCGATTCTCAACTGTACTGAAGTGACGAAATCATGAAACGTATTCTTCTCGAACCACTTCACCACAGCGACTCATCGACATGCACGCTATCGACCGTTTTCGTGCTCCCCTCCTTCGCAAGCACTGCTTCGCCATGCTTGCCGCGCTCGCGCTTCAAGGGGGGGCCTGTGCAGCTGCTGAGGTGCAGGAGGGAAAGGGCATTCATTCGCCCCTCGCCGCCTACGATCTGCCGGCGGGCCCGCTTCCCGCGACGCTGGATGCGATCGGAAGAATCAGCGGCCGCACGATCAGCTTCGACCGCGCGCGCCTGGCTGACCAGTCGGCTTCGGCGCTGAAAGGCAGCTACACGCCTAAGCAGGCGCTCGAAGCGGCCGTGGCTGGCAAGAAGGTCCAAGTGTCAGAAGACGAGGCGACGGGCGTTCTGAATCTGTACGTCGTCGGCGAACTGGACCTGGTCATGGTGTATGCCAAACGAGACCAGGCGGAGAAGGGCTTCAAGGCCGACCGTTCCGATACGGCAACCCGCAGCGGCACGGACTTGATGGACCTGGCGGGCGCCATGACCATCATCACGAGCAAGGTGCTCGAGACCCAGCAGGCTACCAACTTACGCGACACCTTGCGTAACGTGAGCGGCGTGACCTTCACAGATTCGCCGCAAGGGCTGCCGACCTTCTCCGTCCGTGGCTTCAATCGGCCCTCAAGCACAACCAACGGCATTCCAGACCAAGGTGCCGGGCAGACCAGCGTGTTTGGGGTGGAACGTGTCGAGGTGCTCAAGGGGCCCCAGGCCATCCTGGCCGGCGGCGGCTCCCTCGGAGGCGGGGTGAATGTGGTGCTCAAGAAGCCTTCGGCCGAGCCGGTGCGCGACCTGATGGTCCAGTACGGCACGAACAGCGACCGGACGATCGCCGGCGACCTGTCTGGGGCAATCTTTGACGACAAGCGCCTGACCTATCGCCTGATCGCGTCCTCAGCGCGTGCCGGAACTACGGATGCAGGCTATGACGGGCGCAGCAGCGACTCTGCCATGCCCCAGCTTCGGTGGAAGGACAAGACGACGGATCTGATTGCCGGGCTGTCCTACGAGCAGACCCATGCACCGTTGCCCCAGTACACCGTTGCTCGACGTGACGGCGTCATCATGCCCACCCCGGGCATTCCGCTGACCAATCGGAAGGATGGATTCGATTTTCGGCAGAAGCGAGTTTTCTACCAACTGGAGCAGAAGCTGTCTTCGTCCATGACGTTGATCAGCCGCCTCCAGCGATCCGATGACGTGCAAAAGCTCCATCAGTACGCTACGAATGTCGGCCTCGAGTACGACGCGGGCGCGGCGCCCGACAATCCAAACGGCATGGTGAGCTTTGCGCCGGTTCATGTGCGCACGACGCCGACGCAGACTTCCGGTGACCATTACCTGCGGATGCTCTTCAACACTGGAGACATCGACCACAAGTTCGTCGTTGGCTTCAATCATGACAGCTACCGCGCCCAGCAGACCCAGTGGGACGGCGCCGAGCCGACGATGCTGACCGTGTACCCGGTGGGGATGTTCGTGGACCTGCCCCGTGCCGATCTAGCAAACCCGACGCTCTCCTACATTTCGGAAGATGCCCAGCGCCAGAAGGCCCTTTACCTGCAGGACCAGATTTCCTGGAAAGACTGGATCCTGCAGCTCAATTGGCGCCGGACTCTGGTCAAGCAGGAGAGCAGCATCGACTTCAGAGAGTTCAATTTCACGAGCACCACGCCGGCCGTGACGACGGGGCGCAACATCCCTGGTGTCGGGCTGGTCTATCGCATGACCCCGACAGTCTCCGTCTATGGCAATGTGGCCAATGGCTTCGACGCACAGAACGCCAATGCCTGCAGTGGCGGGCTGGTGCCGCCCGTGTCCAGCAAGAACAAGGAGGTCGGCGCGAAGTTCTCAATGCTCGATGACAAGCTTTCGCTGACGACGGCGGCCTTCCAGATCGACCAGTCCGGCACGCTCGTCTACGACCGGACTAAGGACTGCTACAACGTGCGCGCTGCGCAGCGCTCGAAGGGCCTCGAGCTGGATCTCCAGGGGCAGTTCGCGCCGGGCTGGGAGGCTATTGCGAACTACACATACTCGACCTCCAAGGATGTGGGCGACCAGACCGCGGTCTTCCCGGGCAAGCCTCGCCATAAGTTCAGTCTCTGGACCACCTACAACGTTCCGCAGGTCCATGGGCTCGGTGTCGGGCTGGGTGTTTCCGCACAGAGCAGCATGCTCGGTACCTATGACTCAACACGCCAGTTCCACATCCCCAAGAGAGTCCAGGTGGACGCCAGCCTCTTCTACGAGATCCCTGGCTGGTCCCTCACCCTCGGCGTGAAGAACCTGGCGGACCGGCTGCAGTACGACGGGACGACCGCCGAAACCTACATCCCTGTCATCCAGGGGCGGAACTTCATGTTCACCGCGAAGCACAGCTTCAACTGACCTCACCAGGACCGCTGGAACGGGCTCGGGCGGGGGATGCCCCGGCCCGCCTTCGGTTTACACGAGTCGCTCATGAGCCTCACACCTTCTTCCATCGCGGGGCCTGCCGGTGAGCACGCCGACCTTACGCCCCCAGACGCGCCTGGAGACGAGACGGCCCTGGACTCCAGCCATCGCCCCCGCCTCACGCCTTTCGTGCTGGAGTACTGGAAGTCGGATGACAAGTGGAAGGCCTTGGCGTTGCTGGCCATCACGCTGGGCATCACCTTCTTCACCACATTCCTGACGGTCAAGGCAAATCAACTGCTCGGCGCTGTGACGGATGCGTTGGTGGACCGTCAGTGGCGGGCATTGCTGTTGGCCTTCACGGCGAGTGTCGGGGTCGGCGTGGTATCGGGCCTCGTGACGATCTCGAACGTAGCGATCGGACAGGTGCTCGACTTGCGGTGGCGGTCCTGGCTGACAGACCGGCTGCTGGCCCGGTGGACGCGAGCCAGCGAGTTCTATGACATCGAACGCGATGGATTGTTGAAGAACGCCGACCAGCGTATCGCTGAGGACGTTCGGCTTTTCACCGACTCGTTCCTCAACATGTTCACGAGCTTGATTGCGGTGATTGCCGACACGGTGACGTTTGCTGTCCTGCTCTGGAGTCTGTCCAAGACGCTTGAGATCCGACTCTTCGGTAGCACCTGGGTGATCTACGGCTACATGGTGTACATCGCCTTCGCCTGGGCTATCGGTGGGCTCCTCGTGACGCACTGGTTCGGAAAGAGGCTGATTGCTCTCAACATGCAACGTCAGGGCGTCGAGGCCGACTACCGCTACCTCGCGATGCAGCTGCGCGAGAACGCCGAGCAGGTCGCGCTGTACGGAGGGGGTGCCCGCGAGCATCGGCGCCTGACCGAGCGCTTCGAACTGGTGAAGCGAAACTTCCTGCAGATCGTCGGCCGGAACTGGAAGGTGTCGATGGCGCAAACCGCCTACGGTCGTTTGTTTGACCCGCTGAACACCGTGGCGGCACTTCCCCTTTATTTCACCGGCCAGGTGACCTTTGGAGGTATGACGCAGTCAGCTTCTGCATTTGGCAGTCTCAAGTCCGCCTTGAGCTTCTTTTCTCAGGCCTATATCGGCTTCGTCCAGTGGCTGGCCGTGGCCAATCGACTTCGTGACCTTGATTCAGCGCTTTCGATGGTCGAGGCACGAGGTCGCGGCGGTTTCACGGTGCAGCACACCGAGCAGACCGAAATCGTCACCAGTGAACTCCGCTTGCTGGCGCCTGGGGGCGAGCTTCTGACGGTCACGGATCCGCTGCGGTTTCGCGCCGGTGAACGGTGGCTCATCCGAGGTCCCTCGGGTGCGGGCAAGAGTACGTTGATGCGGGCAATTGCAGGCGTCTGGCCCCACGGCTCGGGGACGGTCTCGCTGCCGCGGCGGGCGTCCATTCTGTTCTTGCCGCAGCGCAGCTATATCCCGAGCGGAAGCCTGGCAGCCGCCTTGTGCTACCCGAGCGAGCCGACGCGATTCGAAGAACCGCAGCTCAAGGAGGCACTTGCTCTTTGCGGTCTGGCCCGCTTGTCTGAATCCCTGGACGTTGTCGACCAGTGGCAGCAAAAGCTCTCGGGCGGCGAGCAGCAAAGGCTTGCCTTTGCGCGCGTACTGCTGCACCAGCCGGACTATGTCTTCCTCGACGAGGCGACAAGCGCCGTCGACCCGGCTACTGAGCAGGCGCTGTACGAGACGCTGATCAGGCGACTGCCGCGCACAGGCGTTATCAGCATCGCGCACCGCGAATCGCTCGCGGCGTTTCACGATCACACGCTTCAGGTCATTCCAGCCCTGGGCCGGGCTCACTCGATTGCCTGAGTCAACTGTACTGACCTGGAACCCAATACAGACCGTACGGATAACCGTCTCTGTGTACTGACTTCGAGGGAGACCTCGCTGTACCTTCCCGCTATCGCTTGTCAAGGATTTTCATGTCTACCAACCTCCTCGCAACTACCGACCAGACGTTCGCTGCAGACGTCGACCAGCGGCCGGGCCTCGTGCTCGTGGACTTCTGGGCTGAATGGTGCGGCCCCTGCAAATCTCTCCTGCCCGTGCTTGGCGAAGTGGCCGAGTTGTACGCCGGGGAGGTTGCCGTTACCAAGATCAACGCGGACGACAACAAGGCTACAAGTGACCGGTTCAACGTTCGCGGGCTGCCGACGTTGATTCTGTTCAAGGACGGTGTCGAGCAGGAACGCCTGCTGGGCATGACTTCCAAGACCCGTATCGCCGCTTTGCTTGACCGGCATCTGGAGGCTTGATGATGCTGGAAGCTTTCAACGGTCAAGCGGACACCCGTACTACCGCACTGGCGCGGCTGGAAGAGCGTGCCGCCGCAGGCCAGCTTACAGCCGGTGCGATGTTCGTCGCCGATGGTTCGATGACACCGGCGGCCGCGCTGGCCGGCAGCAGCGATCTGCCTACGTGGGAGGGGACGCTCGGCCTGCCAGGATGGCTGGCCTACGCTATCGACTACTGCTACAGCCGTCAGCCGACTGAGCGTATTCTCGCGATGACGCGGCAGCTGCTGGAGGGCATCGCGCCTGGAGCCGATCTCAGCGGCAAGGCTAGCGGAGTCGTCAGTGAAATTCTTGCCTCGATCGTCGAGGAGTTCGGTGATCGCAGCGACGAAGTGTTGCCTTTGTTCGCCGCCTGCGCGGACATCCGTCAGCTCCATATTCAGGCAATGTCGGGAAGCCAGCCCTCGCCGGCTGCTTGGCGCGCCGCGCGCAAAGCGGCGACCGAGACGACGAACCTTCTGCAGGACCCAGTAGTGAAAGCCCTGGCTGGTTGCATCGAAGCGGCCGCATGGGATCCCGTCAAGGCGCCCACGACGGTCGGTGATGTGCTGCGTCTGCGCGGTCAGGTGTCGGAAGAGCACATCGATCGGCTGTTCGGCTGGACCGCCGAGGACGACAAGCGCACCCGCACGCTGCTCGCGGAGATGTACGAGACCTACATACAGGACAACCCCGCGGAGGAGCGCGACGTCTTCATGCTGCTGCGCGAACACCATCCTGACGCCGAAGCCCGGCTGTTGGCCTACACCAGGTTTCAGAATGCGGAGCGTGCTCGTGCAGCCGAGAAGGCGAATGATGTGTTCTTGCGGGCTATGAAGACGCTGGGGTGATCCTGCAGCCCTGCCTACCCAACGTGGTTCGTCTTCAATTGGTGATGGTCGCCCTCTTCTCGCAACACGCGGGTGCCAGGCTGGGTTCATCCAAGACGGTCACGCTCTCACGCAACTCGCCGCGCGTCGAGTGCTGCGGCCAGAGTTTCTCAACGGTCTGAGTCATGGCAAAGGCACGCCTGGACGCCATCGACGTCAAGATCCTGGACCTCCTGCAGCAGGATGCCGGCCTCCAGATGAACGAGATCGCTGCGAGCGTCGGACTTTCGCCGACGCCTTGCTGGCGGCGTGTGCAGCGGTTGCGGGAGTCGGGGGTCATCCGCGGCAACGTCATGCTGCTGGACCGAGAGCGGGTCAACGTGGGTGTGACCGTCTTCGTGACGGTCCGCACCAGCACGCACACTCAGGCGTGGTTCGACCGGTTCAAGGCCACGGTGGAGTCGATCTCGGAGGTTGTCGAGTTCTATCGCATGAGCGGTGACGTCGACTACCTGCTGCGAGTGGTGGTGCCCGACATACCCGCCTATGACCGCGTGTACAAACGGCTCACGAGCGGAACGCTACTCGCCGATGTCAGCTCCAGCTTCGCGATGGAAGAGCTGAAGTACACGACGGCCTTGCCGCTGTCGTACGTGGCTTGATCGGCCGCGTGCCGTGGCCCATCCTGCCGCGGGCCCCGCGGCAACCGGACGACTTGAGCGCGTTCCAGCAGGGCGACCTCTACAGGAGATGAGGACCTTTCTCCTGCCCCTTGGATAGGACGCGTCATGGCAGCCTAAGGCAAGGGCGTGGTCGAGCGGTCCCGGCGGCGCAAGTGGTTTGCGCGAGCGGGCTCCAAGACCTCGAAAAACGGCACCGAAATGCGCTCCCTGGTTCCTACAGTGAGCCACATTCAAGCTCATTCGACCAGCGATGCCAGCCACTGAGATCTATCTCGATGCGAATGCGACCACGCCGGTCATCCCGGAGGCTCGCGCCGCCGCGATTGCCGCGATGGCCGGTGACTTCGGCAACCCGAGCAGCATCCACGGTTCGGGGTTGAAGGCCCGCGCGATGATGGACAACGTACGGGCGCGCGCAAGGCGAGTGCTGGATGCGCCTACCGGCGAGCTGCTCTTCCTCAGCGGCGCGACGGAAGGCATTCAGACGGCTGTGTTCTCGGCGCTGACCTCGCTGCGATCTCGACAGGACCGTGGCGAAGCGATGCCGGAACTGCTGCTCTATGGCGCCACCGAGCATAAGGCGGTCCCGGAGGCGATCCATCACTGGCGCAGGCTGCTGAACCTGGACTTCGAAGTGCTGGCTATTCCGGTGGGGCGAGATGGCCGGCACGACCTTGAGTGGCTGCGCCGTCAGGCGCCTCGGGCGGCGCTCGTCTGCACCATGGCGGCCAACAATGAGACTGGCATCATCAGCGACCTTGACGGTATTCAGCGTGCCTTGGCCGGCAGTCCCGCGCTGTGGATGGTGGACGGCGTGCAGGCGCTGGGCAAGCTGCGTTTGAGCCTCGGAGATCGGCCCATCGACTACGCGCCGTTCTCTGGCCACAAGTTGTACGCGCCGAAAGGCATTGGCATGCTTTACGTGCGTGCCGGTGCTCCGTTCACGGCGCTGATTGTCGGCGGCGGCCAGGAGGGCGCGATGCGCTCGGGCACGGAGAACATGCCCGGCATCGCGGCGATGGGAGCGGTGCTGCGTCTGCTGGAAGCGGGCGAACAGTTCCAGCGGGCAGACAAGCTCGAGCTCTATCGGGCCCGCCTTGCCGCCGCGATACGCGAGGCCTTTGAGGGGGTCGTCTTCAATGCGGATCCGGAAATCACCCTGCCGACGACGCTGAACTTCTCGGTGCCCGGCGTGAGCTCGAAGGTCTTGCTCGAGCTGTTCGATGCCGCGTCGATCCGCGTCAGCACCGGGTCGGCCTGCGGCGCGCACAAGGCCGCGCCGAGCTACGTGCTCAGCGCCATGGGCCTTGAATCCTGGCGGTCCGCCTCGGCCGTGCGCCTGTCCTTTGGTCCGTTGACGCCGCCCGAGACGGTCGACGAAGCGTGCCTGCGCATCCGGCAGTGCGGCGCGTCCCTGCGCGACAGCTGCATGACGCCATCCGTCCAGCAGCACCTCCTGCCAATGGAGCCGATCACGCGCCACGTGGTCGATGGGGCCGTCTGCTACGTCGTGGCCGACCCGGCATCTCGCCGCTGCCTGATCATCGATCCGCTCCCTGAGCTAACCGACCCGTTGGTGCAGTGGATCCGCTGCTGCAGCTACACGCTCGTTGCGGTGCTCGACACCCACAGCCACGGGGACCATGCCTCATCAGCGGCGGCCCTGTGGGATAGCCTTCCGCCCGTCCTGGGCCGCCAGGGCGAGACCGAGCCGCTCGGATGGCCGAGCGGTTCGGATCACATCCAGCTCGGAGCGCAGCGCCTGACCCGCTTGCCCATTCCCGGCCATACCCGCGACTCGGCGGCCTACCTGCTGGCCGGCCCGTACGGGCTGCGCGCCGCCTTCGTCGGCGATACGGTGATGCCTGGTGCGCTGGGACGCAGCGACTTCGAGGTCAGCGAGCCGTTGCAATTCGCCGGCTCATTGCGGCTGCTTGAGAGGACCGTCGGCCGAGACGCATTCCTTCTGCCAGGGCACGACTATGAGGGCTGGCATGCCTGCACGCTGAACACCGAAATCGCCCATCAGCCGCTGCTGTCGGCGCTGCTCGACCACAGCATGGAGGCAGCTGCCTTCGCGCAGGCCAAGGCGGAGCTCGAGCGCGATCTGGCGCCGACCGAGTACCAGACGATGGCGTGCGGAGCAAGGGTCGACCGCTGTTCGAAGGCGGAGTCTGTCGAGCTCACCGCCGCGGAGTTGGCGTCCCGCACGTGGGCGGCGCGCAAGATCCTGCTGGTCGACGTGCGCGAGCCTTATGAGCAGCGCCTGGGCCAGATGCCCGACATCGGTACCCATGTGCGTCGCCAGGCTGTCCCGCTCTCCACGCTGCTGAGCGTGCTGCCGGACTGGCTGGACCTGGACGCGGGGACTGACCTCGTACTGTTATGCCGCAGCGGCAATCGGAGCGCGCAGGTGGCCCGTGCGCTACGGCGGCTGGGTCAGCCTCGGGCGTGGAGCCTCGCCGGTGGCTTGGCACTTTGGCCCACGGAACGCCCGCAAAGCGTGCCAGGCTGACGCAGTCCCGCTAGGCCGCCTTCTCGCCGCCCGCGTCCTGTCGCACCACTTGCGGCGGCTCACTGGGCGAACCCGCCGATCCCGGTGGTCGGCCCTTTCCAACCACTTGCCGCGTTTCCTTTCGCGCCACTTCCATGCATCAACATCACCGCCTCGTCATCCTCGGGTCTGGGCCGGCCGGTTACACCGCGGCGGTCTACGCGGCCCGCGCCAACCTCACGCCTACCCTCATCACCGGCGCGGCGCAGGGTGGGCAGCTCATGACGACCACGGAGGTCGACAACTGGCCGGCCGACGTGGACGGCGTCCAGGGCCCCGACCTGATGGAGCGCTTTCGCCGCCATGCCGAACGATTCGATGCCCGGATAGTGTTCGACCACATCAGCGAGGTCGATTTCAGCCGTCGGCCATTCCAGCTCGTAGGGGAGGGCGCTCGTTACTCCTGCGACGCCTTGATCGTCGCCACGGGGGCCTCGGCCCAATACCTGGGCCTGGCCTCGGAGTCGGCCTTCATGGGTCGCGGCGTCAGCGCTTGTGCCACCTGCGACGGCTTCTTCTACCGGGGCAAGGACGTCTGTGTGGTCGGTGGCGGGAACACCGCCGTGGAAGAAGCGCTGTACCTGAGCAACATCGCCGCCACGGTGCACGTGATCCACCGCCGCGACAGGTTCCGTGCCGAGCCCATCCTCGTCGACAAGCTCATGGAAAAGGTGGCTGCCGGCAAGGTTGAGCTGCACTTGTTTCAAGTGCTGGACGAGGTCCTCGGCGACGCTGCGGGCGTCACGGGCGTGCGGGTGAAACACGTGGCGAACGGCGAAGCAAGGGTGATCGGGCTGCATGGCTGCTTCATCGCCATCGGCCATCGACCCAATACTGAGATCTTCCGCGGCCAGTTGGAACTGCGGGATGGCTACGTGCTGACGCGCTCCGGCAGCGAGGGGTTCGCGACCATGACCTCCGTCCCGGGCATCTTCGCCGCAGGTGACGTGCAGGACCACGTCTACCGCCAAGCCATCACGAGCGCAGCCAGCGGCTGCATGGCCGCGCTGGATGCTCAGAGATTCCTCGAACAGCGGCCGGCTGGGGCGTCGTGACGAGTCCCCTTCTCGCAGACAGCGAACTTGCAGAATTCGTCGCCTTCATGGCGAGCGAAGTCGACGCTGAGGCGACGGCTTTGCTCGAACACTACGAGGCCGCCTTGGACGACGTGCGGGCTGAGTTTGCCCGTGTGGTCCGCCTGGAGTTCAACGGGTTCCTGGCGGATACGCTGCAGACCGCTGCAGGTACCCATCGCGGAAGTGCCGGCCAGTGACGGCTGGGAGGTGCTGGACCCAGCCCGAGTGATGGATTTCGTCACGGGCCATCGTTGTCTCGATGCCATTGTGGCGTGGGGAGGGCGTCGGCCGATTCTGAAGAGTTCCGATGCGTTCCGGTGTCGACTGCCGACCGTATACGCCCTGTCCGCCGAAACGGAGGGACCGATGCTCATAGGGGCAAGGCGTTGATGCGGCACGACCTCTTGACGCTTGAGCTTCTGGTGGCCATCGCTCGGACGCAGTCGATCACTCGTGGTGCTGAGCGGGTCAATCTGGCGATTGCCGCAGCCAGCAAGCGCGTCACCGACTTGGAGTCACGGCTCGGGTTGCAGCTTTTCGTTCGCCGACAACGGGGCGTGGAAGCCACGGAGGCCTGCCGATTGCTTCTCAAGCATGTGCACGATGTGAGAGTCGCATTGCATGCATTTGATGAGGCGGTTTATGGAATCTCGCAGGGCGTTGTTGGGTGCGTACGAATCGCTGTCTGCCGCGAGACCGCGGTCAGCGGACTGACCGAGGGCTTGGCCAAGTTCATGCAAAGGCATCCTGGCGTCCGGATCGAGGTCACCCAAGTTGCGAGCAAGAAGGTGGAAGATGCCGTGAGTCGAGGTGACGCGGATCTGGGCGTCTTTCTAGCGCCACTCGCCAGCGCGAAGATGCAGACGTGGCCGCTGGCCCGAGGAAGATGGGAGTTGCTGCTACCTCGCGGCCATCCGCTGGGCGGACATCCGTGCATCACTGCGGAGCATTTGCTGGAGTTCAACCTCCTTGGCGTCGGGCGTTGCGACCTTGGTGGTCACCTCCATAGGGAGGCCGCTCGATTGGGAATGGTGCTTCGTTCGAGGCTCGATGTCGCATCGGACGATGCGATCGCCGCACTCGTTGGTGCAAAGGCCGGGATCGGCTTGGTCACCGATGCTTCGGCGACCCGCCTGGCGATCGGTCATGAGATCGAGCGCGCACCGCTGCACGAACCTTGGGCACGTTATGAGGTCGTCCTCGGCGTGGCCCGAGGAGAACCGATATGCATGGCCGCGCGTGAGCTGCTCCATGCCTTGACGCCGGTGAAGCAAGCCGGGCACATGCCTGCCTAGTATTGGTGTTTCTCGGCCACGGCCACCGCTTGGTCAATTCATCGGCCGAGGGCTCTTGCCAGCGCCGGCAGAGCACCCCCCTCTTGCATCGTTGCGATATTGAAGCGCATGTAGGACCGGTGAGCGAGGGAGAACAGCACGCCGGGCGCCGTGAGGTGGCCCTCGGTCAACAACTGCTGCGCCAGCTTGAGCGCATCGACGTCCTCGCCGAGATCGGCCCAAAGATAGAAGCCGGCGTCCGGCTCATGTGCCGTTCGAATGCCAAGTTTCTGCAGTTGTTCGATGGCGCGTGGACGCAGGTCCGTGAGCCGCGCTCGCAGCTGCTCGCAATGGTGGCGGTAGTTGCCTTGAGACAGCAACTGATAAACCGTGCGTTCCGCCAGGCTGTTGGAGGCCAGACAGTTGAGTGCCCGGTAGGTTGCCATCCATTCAATACGTTCCGGACTTGCTGCCAGGTAGCCCACGCGCAGGCCTGGTGCGATGGTCTTGGAGAAACTGCCGATGTGGATTACCCGCTGCAACTGGTCGAGCGGGGCGAGGCGCGTCACCGCGCCATTGCCCACGGAAGCCAGGTCCCCATAGGTGTCGTCCTCGATCAGAATGAGGTCGAATTCCTCGGCGAGCTTCAGGAGCTGGAACGCCTTGTGGGGCGCCAGGTTCATGCCGGTCGGGTTGTGCAGCGTCGAGTTGACGAAGAAGCACCGTGGCTTGTAGTTGATGCAATGGGCGCGCAGGGCCTCCAGGTCTGGGCCGTCGGCTTCGCGGGAGACGTACAAGAGTTCGAGGCCGACCGACATCAGACGTTCGATCAGCATGGGTTGACAAGGCTGCTCTACGAGAACCGCTTCGCCAGGCCGGCGCAGGAAGCTCAGGGCCACCAAGTTGATGGCGTCAGTTGCCCCGGAGGTGAGGATCAGATGCGCCGGGTCGACATGGAGCCCCATGTCCTGCAACTTGAGCTGCAGCCTTTGGCGCAGCGGCAGATAGCCCTGCGGATCGCCTGCCGTCGCAAGCGCCCGCTGGTTGCCGCGGGCCACGGTGCGCAGCGCCGCAGCGATGTCCTGCTCATCCATCCAGTCTTCGGGCAGTATCCCGATGCCGCTTCGGCTCTGCGGTGGCTGCTCGTGGCGCTGAATCTGCAGTCGCAGGCGCAGCGCCGTCGTGCGATCAAGCCCATCCGGACGGAACAGGCTGGGGCGCTGTGGCGGCGCCCGGTCGGGTACGCGCCTGAGGGCTGCAGCCTTCACGAAGTAGCCGGCGCCGCGGCGCGACTCCACCAGGCCATGGGCGACGAGCTTGTCGTAGGCGCGAGCCGCAGTGTCGCGACTGATACCGCAGTCGTCGGCCAGCTGGCGTACTGAGGGAAGGCGAACACCTGTCACGATCCTGCGTGACTGAATCGCACTGGATACCAAGGTGAAAATTCGGTCGACGAGAGAGCCGCTGGCGCCTGATTCAGCCAATGCCGCCAAATCAGCTTCAACTAGTGAAAACCCGGCGATGTCGCGCGACGGGTGCAGTTTCTGCGTGCTCATTAGTTCGTCTTTGCAATCAGGTTTGCGTGTGCCATCATGGCTCAACTGTCATGATGACACAAGCATGACAGCTGGGCGCGGCAACTGCTTTACTGTCCCGATATGGCGGCCTGATCGGCGATAACTTTCGCTCCATCGCAACCCCCAGCAGGGCCAGGACATGACGAGTAGATCGACCCCCCCTTTCGTAAGCCGTTCGTCTGGCGCCGTCATGGTCGCCGTGCTCGCCCTGTGCGCGATGCCGGCCTCGGCGCAGACTCCCGTGGCAGCCGCCGCAACTGCGAAGACGTACCGCTTCGACCTGCCGGCGGCATCCTTGGTCGAGACTTTGCGTGCGATCAGCCGTGTCAGCGGCGTGACGATCAGCATCGATTCCGAGTCCGTAACCGGTAAGCGCGCCCAGGCGGTGTCTGGCACGCTCACGTTGGCGGATGCGCTTGCGACGGCAATCGGCGACAACGACGTTGAGGCTAGGGCGACTGCGACGGGCTACTGGGTGGCCGTGGCCAACAAGCTCGACATCGTCTTTGTCGTCGCCCGCCGCGACCAGGCCGAGACCAGCTTCAAGGCCGACCGCTCCGATACCGCCACGCGAAGCGGCTCAGACCTGATGGAGATCCCCGGCGGCGTCACGATCATCACCAGCAAGGTGCTCGAGACGCAGCAGATGACTTCGATCCAGAACGCGCTGGCTAACGTCAGCGGCATGAGCTTCAAGCAGTCGCCCCAAGGGGCGCCCACCTTCGGTATCCGGGGCTTCGGCGAAACCGCGCTGATGGTCAACGGCGTCGCAGACAACTCGGCGGCCATGACCAACGTCTTTGGCGTCGAGCGGATCGAGGTGCTCAAGGGGCCGCAGGCGATCCTGACCGGTGCCGGCTCCCTCGGCGGCGGCGTGAATGTCGTGATCAAGAAGCCGCAGGCCGCACCCATTCGCAGCGTGATGTTGCAGTACGGGTCACATGGCGACCTCACGCTAGCGGGCGACGTGGCCGGCGCCGTCACGGAGGACCGCCGGCTGAGCATGCGCGTGATCGCAGCCCACAGCCAGGCTAGGGACAACACCGCTGGCTTTGATGGCCGTAAGGACGACTCCTTCCTGCCCCAACTGCGCTGGAAGGACGAGACCACTGACCTGATCGCTGGCCTCTCCTATGGCAAGCAGCACGCCCCCGTGCCTCGGTACACCTTCGGCCGCCGTGATGGCGTCATCCTGCCGGTGCCCCAGCTGATGCTGGGCCGACCGGAAGACGGCTTCGAGACCCGGCAGCGCCGCGCGTTCTACCAACTCGAACAGGTCCTGAGCACTTCGGTCACGCTGATCAGTCGGCTCAACCGCTCGCTGCAGGAGACCGAGGTCCACGTGCGCTCGCCTGCCGGCCTGAGTTACGCCACGGGCGCTGCCAACGACGCCCCGACCGGCGAGGTCCCATTCTTCGCTGGGCGCACCGATCAGAAGCAGAATTCCACGAGCGGCGACCACTACCTGCGCATCCTGGGCAGCACCGGGCCGGTGACGCACAAGCTGTCGCTGGGCTTCAATCACAACGAGACAAGCTCTCACCAGTCGCAGTGGTCAGGACCGATGACGACGGTGAAGGTCTACCCGCCCGCCAGCACGACGCCGTTCGGCGATCTGCGCGCCGACGCGTCCACCGTGTCCAGCATCGGGGACCAGAAGACCAAGCAATACGACACCTTCCTGCAGGACCTGATGAACTGGGGCGACTGGAGCCTGCTGGTAAACCTGCGCGGCACGCGCTATTCCAGCGAGGGCAGCACGATCATCCCGCCAAAAACCTATGTCACGCCCAAGACGACCCTCCACAAGTCAACGCCCGGCGTGGGGGTGGTCTACGCGCTCTCACCAGAAGTCTCGCTCTACACCAACTACGCCGAAGGGTTCGTGCCTTCGACGCTGCCAAGTTGCGTCGGCGGTCTGATCCCACCGAAGTCAACGCGCAACCGCGAAGTCGGCGCCAAGTTCGACCTGTTCGATAGCAAGCTCTCGGTGACGACGGCCGCCTATGAGCTGGCGCAGAGCAACATGTCGGTCTACAACCGGCCAGGCAACTGCTACAACGTGCGAGACGCCCAGGTCACCCGTGGCGTCGAGCTGGACGCCCAGGGGCAGGTCATGCGCGGCCTGAATGCACTGTTGAACTACACCTTCACAACGGCGAAGGACGTGGGCAATCCGGCCACCAACTACACCGGCGTGCCCAAGCACAAGATGAGCCTATGGGCCACCTATGACCTGCAAGGCGATGCCTGGCGTGGCCTGGGCCTAGGCCTGGGCGTGAGCGCGACCTCCCGCTCCAAGGGCTCCACCAACGCACGCTACATGCTGTACACACCCGGGCAGGCCCAGCTTGACGCCAGCGTCTTCTACAAGAGCGGTCCCTGGAGCACCACGTTCGGTGTCAAGAACATAGGCGATCGACTGCTCTATGCCACCACGGTGGACAGCTCCTTCATCCCCGTCATGGAGCGCCGTAATTACATGCTCACCGTCAAGCGAGATTTCAAGTGACGCATGTCGAGTTTGCCGACCACGGGAGACCTTCGAGATGGGAGCTGATCCTGCCGTTCTGGCGTGACGGAGGAGAACGCGTCGGTGCTTTCCTCAAAATCGGCGTGATGCTTGCGATCATGTTCGGCGGCGTCTATCTGGCCGTCTGGGCCAACAAGTTGACGGGAGATGTGACCGATGCACTCGTCAACCGCCAATGGCAGGCCCTGATCACCGCATTGGCCGTTGCCACCGCCGTGGGCCTCGCCAGCGGCAGCCTGAGCAAGGTGGATCAGGCCCTGCACAGCCTGCTCGCGCTGCAATGGCGCACCTGGCTGACATGCCGGCTGATGGACCGCTGGACCGAGGCGCATGCCTTCTACGACATCGAGCGCGACGGAAGACTCAGCAATGCCGACCAACGCATCGCCGAGGACGTGCGGCTGTTCACAGAGAAGAGCATCCACCTAGGTCTGAGCTTCGTCTCCGTTGCGGTTCACGCCGTCACCTACGGCTACCTGCTGTGGACCCTGTCCGGCACGCTGTCCTTCGAGGTGGCGGGCTGGCAAGTGTCGATCCCGGGCTACATGGTGTTCCTGGCCTTCATCTACACAGGGCTGGAACTGGGGTTGACCCACTGGATCGGGCGCAAGATGGTCAGCCTGACCGTGCAGCAGCAGACAGTCGAAGCCGACCTGCGGCACACTGCGATGCAACTGCGCGAGAACGCTGAGCAGGTAGCCTTTTATGCGGGTGGCCCCCGCGAGCGCGGGCGGCTGGCGGCTCGCTTCGAGCAGGTGCGCCAGAACACCATCGCCGTCGTGGCCCGCACGCTCAAGGTCGGCTTCGTGCAGTCGGCCTATGGGCAGGTATTCCATCCGGTGCCGACGCTAGGCGCACTGCCGCGCTACTTGGCGGGCGAGATCACGCTGGGCGGCATGACGCGCATCACCAGCGCGTTCGGCATGTTCAACAACACGCTGGCCTTCGTGAACCAGGCCTACCTCAGCATCGCCTCGTGGGTGGCCATCTGCACCCGGCTGCAAGACCTCATGCAGGCTCTGGAGCAGGCGAAGTCCAGGCCGCGCGGCATCCAGGTCGCAGTGGCGCCCCAGGGCGAGGTGAGCAGCGCCACCATCCGCCTGTTCACACCGGAGCAGCAGCCGCTGGCCGAACTGCCACCACAACGTTTCGCCCGCGGTGAACGCTGGCTCGTGCGCGGCCCTTCCGGTGTCGGCAAGAGCACCTTCCTTCGCGCCGTGGCGGGGCTGTGGCCTTACGGCAGTGGTGCCATTCGGCTGCCGGCAGGCGCTTCGATGATGTTCCTGCCGCAGCGCAGCTACATCCCCGACGGCACGCTAAAGGGCGCTCTTGCCTACCCCGCCGATGCAGGCGACTTCGACGACGAGGCCTGCCTCGAGGTGCTGCGGGTCGTCGGCCTGGATTCGCGGGGGCATACGCTGGCCGATGTGGAGCGCTGGCAGCAGTGCCTGTCCGGTGGCGAGCAACAGCGTCTGGCCATCGCGCGGGCGCTGCTGCACCGGCCGGACTTCCTGTTCCTCGACGAAGCGACCAGCGCCCTGGACGAGAAGAGCGAAGCGCATGTCTACCTGGCGCTGATCGCTGCGCTGCCCGACAGTGCGCTCGTCAGCATCGCGCACCGAAGCGCGCTGATCCAGTACCACGACCACGTGTTGGACATGGCTCCGGCGCTGGGCGGCGCCTCCGAACGCGCTCCCTGAAGGGCGTCAACCTGTGGCGATGGGCGGTGCCTGGCGCACCCTGCGAATGTCGCGCCAGGCCATGCAGCCACGCCCAGCCGGGGCTCCGCTGCGGCTCCTGCAGATTCAATGCCCTAGAGAAGGCGATGAAAAGTTGTGGACCTTGAAGCAGAGCTGGTCGCCATGTTGGCGAGCCTGCTGGCTTCGCCGGTGCGCTGATCGCCGTTGCGCTCATCAACACCCATCGCCTGATCGACACGGTCAACTGGAACACCCTACCTGCGAAGTGCTGACGGCGTCTGAAGACCTGCTGAGGAGCATTGTCAACATCGAGACGGCTCTGCGCGGCTCCGTGGTCAGCGGGAAGGAGAAGTTACTCGAGCTCGTCAACCAGGGAGCCAAGGATTTCTGCGTGCATCTCGACAGGGCCAGATCGCTCACCGCGGACAACCCGGCCCCGAGAAGCCCCTGCGCATTGACCAGCAAGGCGGACCAGCTCACGTTCAGGCATTCGTCCCGCGGCGAGGCGTTGAATGTCTCGACGAGGTTGTTGTCCGTGGGCTTAGGCGGGCTGCTGAAGTCCCACGTCCACATATCCATCAATCGCCCTGTGAACTCGCTGCCGTGGATGTCCGCATGTGCCTTCTCAAAGAGGCGTGGTGCAAGCCTTTTGCCTGCATGGCTAGAAGAGACGTCGAAAAGCGCTGTCGGTCTATACAGCATTCGATTCCCTGGCTCCCTCCGACTGCTCTCGCTGCGTGGCTGCATCAGGGTTCACTCGGGAAAAATGCCGAAACGATCAATTTGAAATTATCAAATCAATCGTTTGCAAGCTACAGTTTCCTCGTTACTCGCTCCATGCCCGCGGAGCGGCAGTCTCTGGCAGCTTGCCAAACGCGGGTCAGACCACAGGCCAAGCACACCCTATCCGTGCCTTGCGTCTGCTAACTCAGCATCACGTCATGAACCACTGGACCCTGAAGAAGAAGCTCTTCGCGACCTTCGTCTCCCTGCTGGCTGTTGCAGGCCTGCTCATCACCATCGCCCTCGTCAACACGCACCGGCTGCTGGACACCGTGAAGTGGAACACCCACACCTACGAGGTCCTGACGGAGTCCGAGAAGCTGCTGCTGAGCATGGTGAACATCGAGACCGGCCTGCGTGGCTTTGTGGCCAGCGGCAACGATAAGTTCCTTGAGCCCTTCAACATGGGCAAGAAGGAGTTCTCTCAGCACTTTGAGCAAGCCAAGTCGCTGACCTCCGACAACGCCGCCCAGCAGGACCGGCTGAGCAAGCTGATGAGTCACCACAAGTCTTTCCTTGAGGTGGCCGACGGGCTCGCGGCCAAGCGGCGCGAGGTCACGCAGGGCAAGCTGCCCGCCGAAGCGCTGTTCACGGAATTCGAGCAAGGTAAGGACAAGGCCGCCATGGACGCGTTCCGCGCCGGTATTGCCGAGTTCGCCCAGGCTGAATCGACCCTGCTGGTGCAGCGCTCGCAGCAACTGGCGGATTCAGGCGCCAGCACCACTGCCACACTGGTGTTCGGCGGTCTAGCCCTGTGCGGCTTGGCTGTCGCGCTGGGCGTACTGCTGACGCGTAGCCTGTTCGCGCAGCTCGGTGCCGAGCCGGGTCTGGCCGTGGCTGTGGCTGAGCGTGTGGCGCGGGGCGACCTCAGTGTCAATGTCAGCATCAAGTCGGGCGACACGTCGAGCCTGATGGCCAACCTGGCGAAGATGCAGGTCAACCTCGCACAAGTGGTGGCCAATGTGCGCCAGAACTCGGAGAGCGTGGCCACCGCCAGCGCCCAGATCGCGCAAGGCAACCAGGACCTCTCCAGCCGTACGGAGCAACAGGCCAGCGCGCTGCAGCAGACCGCCGCCACGATGGAAGAACTGGGCACCACGGTGCGCCACAACGCCGACAGCGCGCAGCAGGCCAACCAACTGGCTCAGAGCGCGTCGGCCGTGGCCGCGGAGGGCGGGCAGGTGGTCGGCAAGGTCGTGACCACCATGCAGGGCATCACCGACAGCAGCCGCAAGATTGGCGACATCATCGGCGTTATCGACGGCATTGCCTTCCAGACCAACATCCTGGCGCTCAATGCTGCCGTGGAAGCCGCACGTGCCGGTGAGCAGGGCAGGGGCTTCGCGGTAGTCGCCTCCGAAGTGCGCAGCCTCGCGCAGCGCAGTGCCGAGGCGGCCAAGGAAATCAAGACCCTGATCGGGCGCAGCGTTGAGCAGGTGGAACAGGGGACGCTACTGGTCGACCAAGCCGGCAAGACGATGGGTGACATTGTTGGCTCCATCCAGCGTGTCAGCGACATCGTGGCCGAGATCACCTCGGCCAGCGCCGAGCAGAGCACGGGAGTGCAACAGGTCGGCGAAGCCGTCACAGCGATGGACCAGGCGACCCAGCAGAACGCGGCGCTCGTCGAGGAAAGTGCCGCCGCGGCGGAAAGCCTGCGCAGCCAAGCTCAGCAACTGGTGGAGGCGGTGGCCGTGTTCAAGCTGTCCTCCGGCGACGCGTCGGCCTGGACCAGCCGTCCGGCCACGGCTCCAGTGGCCACGCCTCCCCAGGCACCGAAGGCCAGCGCGCCCGTTCGCCAAGCGACTCTGAAGCCAGCAGCCGCCCCGTCGCCGCGCAATGCCCCTGTAAAGGCCGCAGCCGCTGCCGCAGCCGATAGCGAAGAGTGGGCCGCCTTCTGACAGCTCGCGCCGACTCGTCCCTTCCTCCTGCTACGCCCATCCATCATGAGTCTCGTCACCGAAACCCATCAAGCCAGCCCGCTGCCGGGCGTATTTGCCGGCGTGCCAGCCGCTTCAGGGGCGCATCCGCTGCGCACCGCCGGTGCTATGCCGCGCGAGTACCTCAGCTTCCGCTTGGGAGCGGAAGAGTACGGCATCGATATCCTGCGCGTGCAGGAAATCCGCAGCTACGAGGCCCCGACCCGCATCGCCAATGCTCCCCGCTTCGTGAAGGGCGTGGTGAACCTGCGCGGCGTCATCGTGCCCATCATCGACTTGCGCCTGAAGCTGGATTGCAGCACCGCGCAGTACAACGAGTTCACCGTCGTCATCGTGCTGACCGTGCTGGACCGCGTCATTGGCGTGGTCGTGGATTCGGTTTCCGATGTCTTGGAGATTGGTCCGGATGAGGTCAAGCCAGCACCGGCACTTGCTTCGTCCATCGACGCTGGCCACATCCTGGGCATGGGATGCCTGAAGCAGGGTGATACGGAACGCATGCTCATCCTGACTGACATTCAGGCCTTGCTGACCAGCCCCGAGATGGGCTTGTTTGACGCGCCGCCGCCCCTACTGGCTTGATTGCTTGACTGGCCGGAAAACGTTGGTCAACTCGAGATGACAAACATGCTCCGGGACGGTCTGGGATCCTTTGCAGTCCGTTTCGTGGATTGCTCCGGTGACAACGCACCGAACCAGGCGCTTGGATGCGGACGAGTCAACACGCGCTCGACGACGTCAGCGATGTTCACCAAGGCTCTGTGACGCTGAATGGAAACCTCCGTTCGTTGCTGCGCTTTCCTCTCAAAGGCCAGCAGTCGCATGGACCTCGCGGCGCTCAGTGGCGGGCGCCGCTGACCAGCGCCAGCGCCTCTTCGAAGGAATAGGCGGTGCGATGCATCAAGTTTGTTGTGATCGGGTCGCCCTGTTCTTGGCGCTGCAGGGCTGGTAGCAGCATGACGACGTTGGCCTGCGAAAGCGCCGCCAGCGTCTCGTCGAGGACCTGGTTGTCCCGACTCGCCGGGTGATGCGCGTCAGTCCCGACGACAAAGACAGTACCGACGATGTCGGCTCTGGCTTCAGCAGGTGGGTCGGCCAGTTCGGCAATCGTGACGTGTCTGGCGTCCAAGCCCTCGGCGCGCATGACCCGGACCAGCAGTTCGGCGATCAACTGGGACTGTTCGCCGGCCATGCTGATGCACAGTGAAACCGAGCCCGCCGGCACGTCCAGCCTTCCCTGCCAGCGCCCCTCTGTCTGCACCCGGCCCTGGCGCAGCGCAATGCCGAGGCTGGGCGCGTCAAGTAAGGCGCCGCGCGCGACGCGTGTGCGGCGCGGCTCGTGCGCCAGCTCGCTGAAGATGCGCACCACGACCTGCTCGCCCAGGCGACGCTGCTCGTTGCTGATCAGCCCTTGCGCCTGGTCTGCCGTTGCCATCTCGAATGCGGGAATGACGATCTTGTCGCAGTAGGCGGCCAGCGATTTGCGCTTCAGGAAGGCGCGGGCATCGGCCACGAGCTCCACCGAATCGCCGCTGATGCAGCGCTGGTAGAAGCGCTGCGACATCGTCAGCGCGGGCGTGTCGCCGAACAGGATGTCCAGGAAGGCCAGCGCCTGTACATGGCGGCCTGCGACCACCAGGCAGAGCGTCAGCGGTGTGGACAGCAGCAGGCCAACGGGGCCCCACAGCGCGCCCCAAAAAATGGCAGACACTACCACTGAGAACGGCGAAAGTCCGGTGGCATGGCCATAGAGCTTCGGCTCAACGACATGCGCTACCACCAGTTCCACCACCAGGAACACCACCAACGTGGCGCCCATCAACTCCCAACCTGGGACCACCGCTGCGGCGAAGGTGCCGGCGCACACCGCCGCTGCCGGAAAGCCGACATAGGGAATGAAGCGCAGCAACCCAGCCAGCGTGGCCCAGACCGCCGCCTGAGGCACGCCCACTGCAGCCAGCAGCAGCCCGATCACCACAGCCACGCCCAGGTTCACGGAGAACTGCGAGGCGAAATAGCGCGACAGCCGCTGCCCGGCGTCGTTGAACGCATTCGTGGCCGCGCGTACGTCCTGGCCGCCCGTCAGGCGGATCAGCCGGTCGCGCAGAGAATCCTGCTCCAGCAGAACGAAGATCAGGACCAGCAGCACCACGCCGGCTGTGCCAAGAGGCGCCCACAGCGACGAAACGAAACGCATGAGCAGGGCCAATGGCGAGTCGGCGCTCCCGGCTTCACTGCCGTGGGTCGGCTCGCGTGGTGGGGCCAGATCGCCGATCAGTCGGTCGGCGTGCCCTTGTGCCTCGGCCAGCCTGCCCAGCGTGACTTCACGCAAGGTGGCGATCTTTGCCCGTACATGAGCCTCGTAGCGAGGCATGCTGTCGGCCATGGTGCCCACCTGCAACAGGATGGCCGTTGCCACACTAGCCGTCGCCAGTCCGGCGACGATCAGCGTCAATACTGCTGCGGGTGCCTGGGCCAGCCCCAGCCCGCGGAGCTTCTTCACCAGCGGCGCCATCATGAAGCCCAGCATGGCTGCCAGCGTGATCGGCACCAATACGCCCCGGCCCACGTAAAGCAGGCATAGCACGGAAGTGCCGGCCAGGATCTTCAGTGCCACGCTCGAGATACCTGCCTCGCGGGCTTCAGTCGACGTCATCTGGGCTTCTTGTGAATGCGGAGGGCGGCAGTATGAATCGCCCCAGGTGCGGTCCGCACGTTCGGGCGTCTAACGTGAGGACCAATTGAAGGTGCCATACAGGTCAAGCGACCCAACCGACAAGCACTCACGGTCCGGCGCATCGATGGATCTTGCCAGGTCGCGCACGCCGAGCACGCTCCGCCCTGCGTATCAGGCGAGCAAGCGCAGCGGTGCGTCGCACAGTCCCATGTCGGAGATGTGGCCCGCTTCGATGGACGGCGCGAGTAACGGTGCAGACCTGACTCGATTGGGGGGCAATCTCGCGCACGCCGCTGACCGAATCCACCACGAGGCCGGGGCGCGGTCGCGCATGCTCAACACTGCGACGGTGAGCTCGCCGTACTCACGAAGCGCAGCGTATGGGCGATACAGGTGCGCGAGTCGTAGCGACAGACTCCCTGTACGCGCGCGCATGTCAATGCCGAATCGCTCGGGTCCCTGGCGCAAGCTGAGGAACTCGAGCGGCACTGCGACTGCGCCGGTGAGTGGATGGCCCCGATGGGGGATTGTCGCGGCAGCCAAGGCACCCTGCGACGCAGGCGCGTGATGGGTTTGCGGTAACGAGCCCCATAGCGGACAGGCTCGGCGGGTGGGGCGGGCAGGGCGCTGCGCTCAGAACGTCGCCCACTCTCCGCTTTCGGCATCGCCTGGGGCCGCTGCCTTGACCTGTGCAGGGCGGGGCGTGGGAGAGGCTGCGGCAAGCCTCGGGGCGAGAGCCTGCACGGACGCACGGGCTCTCGATGCGGGCGCCGGGGCTGATACCGGGGGTGTGGCGCTGCGGGTGGTCCATGAGCCGTCGCCTGACGATAGCTTGAACACGGCCACCGCTTGCACCAGTTGTTGGGCTTGGCTGCGCAGGCTTTCCGTAAGCGTGGCCTCACGGCCCTCTACCGTGGCGGTGGTGTCGTGAGCAAGATCGGCTGATCCTGCGCGCGCCGAGATGGTGTGCATCAGGCATCGCTAACGCACACCATGGCCGATCAAGACA
>NZ_JAJTWU010000013.1 GCF_021353265.1 Pelomonas cellulosilytica | reverse complement strand
CTGCGCGGAACGATCCGCTACCCGGGCAACGCTCCTGTCAAAGGGAGATCCGCGTAATGCTGCGAGCCGACGGACCACTGGTAAGCCGTGTGCGGGAAATCCGCACGCACGGTTTGAACGGGGGTGTTGGCTCTGTTAACGACCTATGGGCCCGCAACAGGGCCAACATCTACCAATGAAACCGCGTGCCTTTGTTCCCGAGAAGCTCGACCTTGCCGTCTTCGCCCGAGAGGGCGCCGCTCTGGAGGGGCAATGGCCGGCTGCGTCGCTGCAGCGACTGGCCGACTCCGGGGCGCCCGAAGCGCCCGCGGCGGCATGGCAACCGGTGCGCTGGCAGCTTCAGGGCGAGGTTCGCCAACCCAAGGGCGGTGCGGCGCAGACCTGGTTGCATGTGACGGCCTCTGCGCGCGTCGCGCTGACCTGCCAGCGTTGCCTGCAGCCCGTCGAGGAGCAGGTCGATATCGATCGCTGGATCCGCTTCGTTGACACGGAGGTCGAAGCCGCTGCGCTGGATGCGGACAGCGACGACGACGTGCTGGCGCTGCCGCGCCACCTGGATGCCCGTGAGCTCATTGAGGATGAGCTGCTGCTGACGCTGCCGTTGGTGCCTCGCCATGATGTATGCCCTGAGCCGCTGCTTGCGACGCAGGACCCCGCGGGCGTCGACGAAGAAGAGGGCGAGCGCCCGAACCCGTTCGCCAAGCTGTCGGCACTCAAGCGCGGCGGCGGCGCCTGAGCGGCATGGGCCGTGGCGCTGTTTCGCAAGCCGTCAGCCATCCGGCTTGGCGGATTTCACCCGCGGTGCTACACTCGTGGGCTTTTCTGCGGCCTGGGGCTCGAGTTCCGCGCTCGCCCCGAGGGGTCGCAACCCCAAACCCCGCACCCTGTTCCGCAGAATTCGGAGAATTTCATGGCCGTTCAGCAAAACAAGAAGTCGCCTTCCAAGCGCGGCATGCACCGTTCCCACAACGCCCTGGTCAACCCGGGCACGGCCATCGAGCCGACGACGGGCGAAGTGCACCTGCGTCACCACATCAGCCCCAACGGCTTCTACCGTGGCCGCAAGGTGCTGAAGAGCAAGGCCGACGCGGCCTGATGCTGCTGCGCGCCGCCTGGCGCGGCGCGGCACTTGTAAAGAACATGCCGACCCGGCCTGCGTACCGCGCAGCGCCGGGTTTGGTCTTTGTGGCTCACCTCAACCCCTGCAATGACCCGTAGTTCCCTGTCCGAACCCGTCCGGTTGGCCGTCGACTGTATGGGCGGCGACCACGGCCCGGGCGTCACGCTGCCGGCCTGCCGGTCGTTTCTGGACAAGCATCCCGAGGCCGAGCTGATCCTCGTCGGCCAGCCCGAGGCATTGACGGCGGCCGCGGGCTGGCCGCGCTGCCGCGTTGTCGCCGCCAGTGAGGTGGTCGCGATGGACGACCCGGTCGAGGTGGCGTTGCGCCGCAAGCGCGATTCATCCATGCGCGTGGCGCTGCAGCAGCTCAAGGCCGAAGGCGAAGGCCAGGTGCCGCCGGCGCACGCCTGCGTGTCGGCGGGCAACACCGGCGCACTGATGGCGGTGGCGCGCTACCTGCTCAAGACACTGGACGGCATCGACCGGCCCGCCATCGCGACCGTCGTGCCCAACCAGACAGGCCGCTTCACGACCGTGCTGGACCTCGGCGCCAATGTCGACTGCACGGCGGAGCATCTCCTGCAGTTTGCGCTGATGGGCAGCGCGCTGGTGGCGGCCGTCGAAGGCAACGAGAACCCGAGCGTCGGCCTGCTGAACATCGGCGAGGAAGTCATCAAGGGCAACGAAACCATCAAGCAGGCCGGCGAGCTGCTGCGCGCCGCCGGCGCTGCGGGCCGTCTGAACTTCCATGGCAATGTCGAAGGCAACGACATCTACAAGGGTACGACGGACCTCGTCGTCTGCGACGGCTTCGTGGGCAACGTCATGCTGAAGACCTCGGAGGGGCTGGCGACGATGCTGGCGGCCTTCATCAAGGAGGAATTCAGCCGCAGCCTGCTGACCAAGGCCGCCGCGCTGGTGGCGCTGCCGGTGCTCAATGCCTTCAGGCGCCGCGTGGACCATCGCCGGTTCAACGGCGCGGCTCTGCTGGGCCTGCGCGGCCTTGTCTTCAAGAGCCATGGCTCGGCGGACGCCTTCGCGTTCGAGCAGGCGCTGGCCCGCGCTTATGATGCCGCCCGCAACCGGCTGCTGGACCGGGTCCACGACCGCATCGTCGCCACGCTGCAAGCCAAGGCGGGCGACGGCGGAGACAACGCGGCGAATTCCGTCGCGCAGGCTGCATGAGCCCCACAGGAAACACCTCCCCCCGCTTTTCTCGCATCCTCGGCACTGGCAGCTTCCTGCCGGCTGACCGGGTCACCAATCAGGATCTCGCGGCCCGCCTCGCGGCTGACGGCATCGAGACCTCGGACGAGTGGATCGTCGAGCGCACAGGCATCCGCGCCCGGCATTTCGCCGCGGCCGATCAGGCGTCGAGCGATCTGGCCTTCCCGGCGGCGCAGGCCGCGCTGGAAGCTGCCGGCGTCAAGGCCGAGGAGCTGGACCTGATCATCGTCGCGACGTCCACGCCCGACATGGTCTTCCCGTCCACTGCCTGCCTGCTGCAGAAGAAGCTCGGCGCGTTCGGCTGCGCGGCCTTCGACGTGCAGGCCGTCTGCGCCGGCTTCGTCTACGCGCTGAGCGTGGCGGATTCAATGATCAAGACCGGCGCGGCGAGCAAGGCGCTGGTCGTCGGTGCCGAGACCTTCTCGCGCATCCTCGATTTCAAGGACCGCACGACCTGCGTGCTGTTCGGCGATGGCGCGGGCGCCGTCGTGCTGGGGGCCAGCGATACGCCGGGCATCCTCGCGACCCAGCTGCATGCCGACGCGCGTCATGTCGACATCCTCTGCACGCCGGGCACCGTCGCTGGTGGCCAGGTGATCGGCTCGCCGCTGCTGCGCATGGACGGCCAGGCCGTATTCAAGCTCGCTGTCGGCGTGCTGGAGAAGGTGGCCCGCTCGGTGCTCGACAAGGCCGGCATGACCGATGCCGACATCGACTGGCTGATCCCCCACCAGGCCAACATCCGCATCATGCAAGGCACGGCCAAGAAGCTGCGCATGTCGCTGGACAAGCTCATCGTCACCGTCGACGAGCATGGCAACACGTCGGCAGCGTCCGTGCCGCTGGCACTGGACGTTGCGGTGCGCAGTGGCCGCATCCAGCGCGGCGACACCGTCATGCTCGAGGGCGTGGGCGGTGGCTTCACGTGGGGCGCCGCGCTGCTCAACTACTGATCCCGATCTACCGAGTTCTTTCATGACTGCTCCCTTTGCCGTTGTCTTCCCCGGCCAGGGTTCGCAGGCCGTCGGCATGCTCGACGCCTTCAGCGACCACCCGGAAGTCCGCCGCACGCTCGACGAAGCCTCCACCGCCCTTGGCGAGGACATCGGCGCGCTGATCCACGCCGGCCCCAAGGACCAGCTGGACCTGACGACCAACACCCAGCCCGTCATGCTGACAGCTGGCATCGCCTGCTGGCGTGCCTTCGTCGCCGAGACGGGTCTCACGCCCGTGGCCGCTGCCGGTCACTCGCTGGGTGAATACACGGCGCTGGTCGCCGCCGGCGCGCTGAGCCTGGCCGACGCGCTGCCTCTGGTACGCTTCCGCGCCCAGGCCATGCAGGAGGCCGTGCCGGTCGGTGCCGGCGCGATGTACGCCATCTTGGGCCTGGACGGCGACGCCGTCCGCGAGGGCTGCGCCAAGGCGGCCGCCGAGACGGGCGAAGCCATCGAGGCCGTCAACTTCAACGACCCCAAGCAGACCGTCATCGCCGGCAGCAAGGCCGGCGCCGAGAAAGCTGCCGAGCTGCTGAAGGCCGCTGGTGCCAAGCGCGCGCTGCCGCTGCCGGTCTCCGCGCCGTTCCACTCCAGCCTGATGAAGCCGGCGGCCGAACGGCTGAAGGAGAAGCTGGCCTCGGTGCAGTTCCAGTCGGCGGCGTTCCCCGTCATCAACAACATCGACGTCGCCGTCACCGGCAGCACCGATGCGCTGCGCGACGCGCTCTACCGCCAGGCCTTCGGCCCGGTGCGCTGGGTCGAGGTCGTGCAGGCGCTGAAGGCCCGTGGCGTCGGCCACATCATCGAGGCCGGGCCCGGCAAGGTGCTGACCGGCATGGCCAAGCGCATCGACGCCGAGCTGCAGGCTGCCTGCGTCTTCGACCCCGCCTCGCTCGCCGAGGCTCGCACGCTGCTTGGAGCCTGAACCACATGACTGAATCCGCATCCTTGGGCGTTGCCCTCGTCACCGGCGCAAGCCGCGGCATCGGCCGCGCCATCGCGCAGCGCCTGGCCGAAGCCGGCTGGCGTGTCATCGGCACGGCCACGTCCGAGTCCGGTGCGGCCGGCATCACCGAGGCGCTGGCGGCCCATGGCGGCCGCGGCATCGTGCTGAACGTGACCGATGGCGCGGCGGCCCAGGCCGCCGTCGACGACATCGTCGCGAAGGAGGGCGGCCTGCACGTCCTCGTCAACAACGCCGGTATCACGCGCGACATGCTGTCCATGCGTCTGAAGGACGAGGACTGGGACGCCGTGCTGGACACCAACCTCAAGGCCGTCTTCCGCCTCGCGCGTGCGGCGACCAAGCCGATGATGAAGCAGCGCACGGGCCGCATCATCAACATCACGTCCGTCGTCGGCGCGTCCGGCAATGCCGGCCAGGCCAACTACGCTGCGGCCAAGGCCGGCGTGGCCGGGCTGACGCGCTCGCTGGCCCGCGAACTGGGCAGCCGCGGTATCACCGTCAACTGCGTGGCGCCCGGCTTCATCGCGACCGACATGACCGAGGTCCTGCCTGAAGCGCAAAAGACCGCGCTGCTCGCGCAGATCCCTCTGGGCCGCCTCGGCGCGCCGGACGAGATCGCAGCCGCAGTGGTGTTCCTCGCGTCGCCCGGTGCGGCCTACATCACCGGCACCGAGCTGCACGTCAACGGCGGCATGTACATGGCCTGAGGGCCAAGGGCAGCCACCTACCTTCCCCACCTAGGGGTGTAACTCTAGAGCCCGTAGAATGGCGGGCTGTTTTCTGCAAACCCCTCCTGGAGGAGTCATGAGCGATATCGAAGCACGAGTCAAGAAAATCATCGCCGAGCAACTCGGCGTGGCGGAAGCCGACGTCACGAACGAAAAGGCTTTCGTCGCCGACCTGGGCGCCGATTCTCTGGACACCGTGGAACTGGTGATGGCCCTCGAAGATGAGTTCGGCATCGAGATTCCCGACGAAGAGGCCGAGAAGATCACCACCGTGCAGCTGGCGATCGACTACGCCGTCAAGCACCAGAAGGCCTGAGCGCCTTTTGAGTCGCTCCCTTCTCTTGCAACTCTGATCCCTGATCCGCACCGCATGACCCGTCGCCGCGTCGTTGTCACCGGTCTTGGCTTGATCAGCCCTGTCGGCAACACCGTTGCCGAAGGCTGGGCCAATATCCTCGCCGGTCGTTCCGGCATCGCCACCGTCACCCGCTTTGACGCCAGCAATCTGGCGTGCCATTTCGCGGGTGAGGTCAAGGGCTTCAACATCGAGGATTACATCCCCGCGAAGGAAGCCCGGCACATGGATGGCTTCATCCATTACGGCCTGGCTGCGGCCATGCAGGCGGTGCGTGACTCCGGTATCCCTACCGGCGATCAACTGACCGAAGAACAGGCTGAGCGCATCGGCGTGCTCGTGGGTTCCGGCATCGGCGGCCTGCCGCTGATCGAGGACACCAAGACCGAGCTGATCAACCGCGGTCCGCGCCGCATCTCGCCGTTCTTCATCCCGGCCTCGATCATCAACATGATCTCTGGCCACGTTTCCATCCAGTTCGGCTTCCAAGGCCCGAACCTGGCGATCGTGACGGCTTGCACCACGGGCCTGCACGCCATCGGCGAAGCCGGACGCCTCATCGAGTACGGCGACGCCGACGTGATGATCGCGGGCGGTGCCGAAGGTGCGGTGTCGCCGCTGGGCATCGGCGGCTTCGCCGCGGCCCGGGCGCTGTCCACCCGCAACGACGATCCCGCCACCGCGTCCCGTCCCTGGGACAAGGACCGCGACGGCTTTGTGCTGGGCGAGGGCGCCGGCGTGCTGGTGCTCGAAGAGTACGAACACGCCAAGAAGCGCGGCGCCAAGATCTACTGCGAACTGGCAGGTTTCGGCATGGGGGCGGACGCGTACCACATGACCGCGCCCAACGTCGACGGCCCCAAGCGTTCCATGCGCGCGGCGCTGCGCAATGCGGGCATCAACCCCGACCAGGTCCAGTACATGAACGCGCACGGCACCTCTACGCCGCTGGGCGACGTGAACGAGACTAACGCGGTCAAGCTGGCCTTCGGCGACCACGCCAAGCAGATGGTCGTCAGCTCGACGAAGTCCATGACCGGCCACCTGCTGGGCGGCGCGGGCGGCATCGAGTCGGTCTTCACGGCGCTGGCCATCCGCGACCAGGTCGCGCCGCCGACCATCAACATCTTCAACCAGGATCCCGAGTGCGACCTGGACTACTGCGCCAACGAGGCGCGGCCGATGAAGATCGACGTCGCCGCGAAGAACAACTTCGGCTTCGGCGGCACCAACGGCACGCTGATCTTCAAGCGCGTCTGACCGCGCGCGTCGGCGATGCGTCGCACGCCGCCGGTCGTCGTGCACGTGCTTCCGGAGCCGGCGATGCGCACACGGATCGCGTTGATTGCTGCTTTGATTTCGGCGGGCCTGGTGGTTGCCGCCGTCAGCCACTGGCCCTACGCCTGGCCGGCGTGGCTGGCTGCCCCGCTCCTAGTCTGCTGGGCCTGGCGTACCTCCGCCATACCTCTGCGCTGCACGCGATGGGATGGCGACGCTTCGTGGCTGGCGGAAGACGGCCGGCATCATGAAACCGCCGTCCAACTCGCCGTGCTGATCGATATCGACCACCGGCCGTTGCCGCGCGCCATGCCCGGGCCGCTCTGGCTGGCGCTGTCCCGTGCCCGCCAGCCGGCTTCGTGGGGCGCATTGCGCGCCACCTTGTTCGCCGCGCCGGGCGGTGCTTTGTCGCGATGAGTGCCGACGCCGACGCGCTGTTGGTCCGCGAGGCGCAGGCCGGCAGCCGCGTGGCCTTCGACATGCTGGTGCTGAAGTACCAGCGGCGCGTCGAGCGGCTGCTGTCGCGCAGCGTGTATGACTCGGCCGACGTCGCCGACCTGTGCCAGGAGACCTTCCTGGCCGCCTACCGCGCATTGCCGGCATTCCGTGGCGACAGTGCGTTCTACACCTGGCTCTACCGCATCGCCATCAACGCGGCACAGCGCCACCGCGGCCGGCAGCGCCCTGTCGAATCGCTTGATGACGACGAGGGAACTTTTGGCAGCGAGCCGTCTCCAACCGACGATGCGACCCCCGAAGCCTTGCTCGCCAGCCGCCAGCTGGCGGTGGGCCTGAACGAGGCGGTCGACGCCCTGGCCGAGGACCAGCGCCGGGCACTGCTGTTGAGAGAGGTGGATGGCTTGAGCTACGACGAGATTGCCGACCTGATGGATTGCCCCGCGGGCACGGTGCGTTCGCGCATCTTCCGCGCCCGGGAGGCGCTGGCCACGCGGCTGCGGCCGCTGCTGAGCGGCGGAGGCTGGCGATGACGGCCGGCGACCAGGCGCTGAACGAGGCGCTGTCCGCCGTCATGGACGGCCGTGCGACGCCGGCGGAATGGTCTCTCGTGAAGGCGGCGTGGGCGCGCGACCCGGCGCTGCGCGAGCGCTGGGCGCTGTGGCACGCCGCGGGCGATGGATTGCGCTCCGCCGAATTGCCGACTCTGCACCGCGATCCGGCGGCGTTGCTCGACGCCCTGCACGCGCGGCTGCCGGCGTCCGTCATCGACCATCCGCGCCGCCGCGACTGGTTCGCGCCGTTGGCCGTGGCGGCCGGTTTCGTCGCGATGGCGGTTGGCCTCGGTGCGCTGCGCCCCTTCGCCGCACCCGAGCCGGTCACCGTGGCCACGGGCGGGGCGTCGCTGCCGCAGGGTCTTGTCGGCATGAGCTTCGCCCAGGCTGCCACGGGGCGTACGCTCACTGTCTGGGGCAACAGTCAGGAAAACATTCAGGAATATTCTTTGGCGCCGCAGGCGGGTGCGCAGATCATCGATTGGGGCGCCGCTGCCCCCGAGCCCGCGGCATCGCGGGCCCGGCCTTGAATCGAGCCTGGCTGCGTTCCCTGTATCGTCTGCCGCTGCTCCCGTCTCCACTGGAACCGTTTATGCACGCTGAGTACCGTTTCACACCCGCCCATGCACGTCATCTGCTCTCGGCCACCGCATTGGCCATGACCTTGGCGCTCGGCCAGGCGCCGGCCGTCGCCCAGCCGCGCGACCTGCCGGACTTCAGCGAGGTGGTCGAGCGCGTCGGCCCGGCCGTCGTCAACATCCGCACGGCCGAGAAGATCAAGATGAACGAAGGCCAGGCGGAGATGAACGAGCAGATGCAGGAGTTCTTCCGCCGCTTCGGCATCCCGGTGCCCAACCAGCGCCGCGGCGCGCCGCGTGGCGGCGGCACGCCCGACGACGACGGCCCGATGCGCCGTGGCGTCGGCTCCGGCTTCATCCTGACGGCCGATGGCTATGTGCTGACGAATGCCCACGTCGTGCAGGGTGCCGACGAAGTCATCGTGACGCTGACGGACAAGCGCGAGCTCAAGGCCAAGCTGATCGGTGCTGACCAGCGCTCCGACGTTGCCGTCGTGAAGGTCGAGGCCACCGGGCTGCCGGTCGTCAAGGTCGGCGACAGCAACAAGGCCAAGGTCGGCGAATGGGTCATGGCCATCGGCTCGCCGTTCGGGCTGGAGAACACGGTCACGGCCGGCATCGTCAGCGCCAAGCAGCGCGACACCGGCGACCTGTTGCCGCTGATCCAGACCGACGTGGCCATCAACCCCGGCAACTCCGGCGGCCCGCTCGTCAACCTTCGCGGCGAGGTCATCGGCATCAACTCGCAGATCTACAGCCAGAGCGGCGGCTACATGGGCATCTCGTTCGCGATCCCGATCGCCGACGCGATCCGCGTGGCCGACGAACTCCGCGCTGGCGGCCGCGTCGTGCGCGGCTACCTGGGCGTGCTGCCTGATGACATCACGAAGGAAATTGCCGAGGCCATCGGCCTGGGCAAACCGCAGGGTGCGGTCATCCGCTCCGTCGTGGCCGGCAGCCCGGCCGAGAAGGCCGGCGTCGAGGGTGGCGACGTGGTGACCAAGGTCGACGGCAAGATTGTGGAGCGTGCGGCCGACCTGCGTCGGCTCGTGGCCGCCGTGAAGCCGGGCGCCAAGACGACGCTGACGGTGTTCCGCCGTGGCGCGACCAAGGACATCGTCGTCACCATCGGCGAGGACGAGCGCAGCAAGAAGCCAGGCAGCAGTGACAGCGACGATGGCAGCAAGGATGAGGCGCCCGCCAATGCGCCCAGCGCCGCGCTGGGCCTGAAGGTGTCTGACGTGCCCGAGGCGCAGCGCAAGGACCTCAAGCTGAAGTCCGGCGTGAAGGTCGACAGCGCGACCGGGGCTGCGGCGCGAGCCGGCCTGCGCGAGGGCGACCTGATCCTGTCGGTCGACAACGTCGAGGTCGCGACCGTCAAGGCGTTCCAGGCGCAGATCGCCAAGGCCGACAAGAACAAGGCCATCAACCTGGTCGTGCGCCGGGACGACGTGACCAGCTTCGTGCTGCTGAAGCCGGCGCGTTGATGCACAAGCCTGGGCTGCCAGATCGGGCTTTCCGCGATGCGGCAAATCCGGTCGGCCGGCCAGGCCGGTTGTCCACCGTCTGCTGAAGTTGGCGCCGGCTAACTTGTGTGTGCGTCGAGCGGATTGTTCTTGCCGCGAGCTAAAATCGAGGCTTGGCAAGGGCTCGATAGCGGTCGCGAGCGCGTGAATCGGACGCTGGTTCTGTACGCTCGGTTTGATCCACAGGAGATCCACAAGCATCTGTGGATAAGCTGTGGTTAAAAATCGCTGTTGGCGGGCTGCAACGACCGGAAAACCAATGCTGGTGCGGTTTCCCGGCCGACCCTTTTGGCTACAATGAAGGCCCAACAAGCAGTTGCCATACCTTTTGTTGGAAGGCGCGTCACCTCTTCGACGTGCCTTTTTTTTAGCTTCAGCACGCCGCTTCGCGGCTTCACATCGCCAGCGATGTGAACTTGCGCTGCAAGGGCTCCCGCCCTTGTGTCCTGCTCCGGCAGCGCAGATCAAGACCTCATGAACCACATCCGCAATTTCTCCATCATTGCCCACATCGACCACGGCAAGAGCACGCTGGCCGACCGGATCATCCAGCGCTGCGGCGGGCTGAGCGATCGCGAGATGGAAGCGCAGGTGCTGGACTCGATGGACCTGGAGCGCGAGCGCGGCATCACGATCAAGGCTCAGACCGCCGCGCTGCAGTACAAGGCCAAGGATGGACAGGTCTACAACCTGAACCTCATCGACACGCCGGGGCATGTGGACTTCTCGTATGAAGTCAGCCGGTCGCTGTCGGCGTGCGAGGGTGCGCTGCTGGTGGTGGACGCGTCGCAGGGCGTCGAGGCGCAGACGGTGGCCAACTGCTACACGGCGCTGGACCTCGGCGTCGAGGTCGTGCCGGTGCTGAACAAGATGGACCTGCCGTCCGCTGACCCGGACAACGCCAAGGCCGAGATCGAGGACGTCATCGGCATCGATGCCGACAACGCCATCCCCTGCTCGGCCAAGACCGGCATGGGCATCGACGAGATCCTGGAGGCCGTCATCGCCCGCATGCCGCCCCCGCGCGGCAACCCCGACGCGCCGCCGCGCGCGATGATCATCGACGCCTGGTTCGACAACTACGTTGGCGTCGTCATGCTGGTGCGCGTGGTGGACGGCGAACTGCGCAAGGGCGAGCGCATCCGCATGATGGCGACCAACTCGGTCTACCCGATCGAGCACCTGGGCGTGTTCACACCCAAGAGCGAGAACCGCGACGGCCTGAAGGCCGGCGAGGTGGGCTTCATCATCTGCGGCATCAAGGAACTGGCCGCGGCCAAGGTCGGCGACACCGTCACGCTGGAAAAGAAGCTGCCCAACAACGCCGGCCCCGCGACCGAGGCGCTGCCGGGCTTCAAGGAGATCCAGCCGCAGGTGTTCGCGGGTTTGTACCCGACCGAGGCCAGCGAGTACGACCAGCTGCGCGACGCGCTGGAGAAGCTCAGCCTCAACGACTCGTCGCTGCGCTACGAGCCCGAGGTATCGCAGGCTCTCGGCTTCGGCTTCCGCTGCGGCTTCCTGGGCCTGCTGCACATGGAGATCGTGCAGGAGCGCCTGGAGCGTGAGTTCGACCAGGACCTCGTCACGACCGCGCCCAGCGTCATCTACGAGGTGGAGCTGAACGACGGCACGGTCATCCAGGTCGAAAACCCGTCCAAGATGCCCGACGTGGGCCGCATGCGCGAGATCCGCGAGCCCATCGTCACGGTGCACCTGTACATGCCGCAGGACTACGTCGGCGTCGTCATGACGCTGGCCAACCAGAAGCGCGGCGTGCAGCTCAACATGGCCTACCACGGCAAGCAGGTCATGCTGACCTACGAGATTCCGCTGGCCGAGATCGTGCTGGACTTCTTCGACAAGCTGAAGAGCGCGTCGCGCGGCTACGCGTCCATGGACTACGAGTTCAAGGAATACCGCGCGGCCGACGTCGTCAAGGTCGACATCATGATCAACGGCGACAAGGTCGACCCGCTGGCCATGATCGTGCACCGCAGCCAGAGCCAGTACCGCGGCCGCGGCGTGGCCGCCAAGATGCGCGAGCAGATCCCGCGGCAGATGTACGACGTGGCCATCCAGGCGGCCATCGGCGCCAACATCATCGCCCGCGAGAACATCAAGGCGCTGCGCAAAAACGTGCTGGCAAAATGCTACGGCGGCGACATCACCCGCAAGCGCAAGCTGCTGGAAAAGCAAAAGGCCGGCAAGAAGCGCATGAAGCAGATCGGCTCGGTCGAGGTGCCTCAGGAGGCCTTCCTCGCCATCCTGCAGGTCGACGACTGAACCCCTCCACCGCCTGGACTCCCCGCCCTTGAAAACCTCCCTGATGAGCGCTCTGACCGGTGTTTTGTACGCGGCCCTGGTGGCCTACCTGGGCGGCTGGTACGTCGGACGCTGGAGCGGCAACTTCGCGCTGCTGCTCTTCATCCTGACGGCCGTCACCATGCTGTACTGGCTGGCCGAGCGCTTCCACTTCGCACCGGCCCGCCGCGCGGCGGCGCAGAACCTCGTCGACAACGACGCCAAGCGCCGCGAGACGCTGGCGGCCCAGGGCATCAGCCGCGTCGACTCCGACATCGAACCCGCCCGCCAGCAGCTGCTGCAGCAGCCCTGGTGGCTGGACTGGACCGCCGGCCTGTTCCCGGTGATCCTCGTCGTCTTCCTGCTGCGCAGCTTCCTGTTCGAGCCGTTCAAGATCCCGTCGGGCTCCATGGTGCCCACGCTGCTGGTGGGTGACCTCATCTTGGTCAACAAGTTCCACTACGGCATCCGGCTGCCGGTCATCAACAAGAAGATCATCGCCAACCACGACGTGCAGCGCGGCGACGTGATGGTCTTCCGCTACCCCGAAGACCCGTCGACGGACTTCATCAAGCGCGTGGCCGCCATCCCGGGCGACGAGGTCAGCTACCGCGAGCAGAAGCTCTACATCAACGGCCAACTGGCGCCCGTGCAGTCGAAGGGCAACTTCTATGACGAGGACGCGCGCAGGTACCGCCCGCTGTTCCTGGAGAAGCTCGGCGAGAAGGAGCACCAGATCCTGGTCGACCCGAACGCACAGCATTTCTTCCGCCCGGACCGGGCCGACGGCCCGTTCCCCTTCCAGGACAACTGCCGCTACACGATCGAAGGCGTGACGTGCAAGGTGCCGGCCGGCCACTACTTCATGATGGGCGACAACCGCGACAACTCGCGCGATTCGCGCTTCTGGGGGTTCGTGCCGGACGAGAACATCGTCGGCAAGGCCTTCTTGGTGTGGATGAATTTCGGTAACCTCAAGCGCATCGGTACCTTCTTCAATTGATGCCCTCATGACCTGCAGCCGTCGATCCCTGCCGCCGCCGTCCCGCCACCGCCAGCGTGGCCTCACGCTGATCGGCCTGCTGTTCTGGGGCGCCGTCGTCGGCGTCACGGCCGTCGTGGCGATGAAGGTGTTCCCCACCGTGCTGGAGTACTACACCGTCCAGCGTGTCGTCGACCGCATCGCCGCGAGCAACCCGGCCACCGTGCCAGCGGTTCGCCAGGAGTTCGACCGCTCGGTGCAGGTGGAGTACTCCATCCAGAGCATCAAGAGCGCTGACCTGGTCGTCTCCAAGGATGGCAACGACAAGGTCGTCATCGAGTTCGGCTGGGACAAGGAAATCGACCTGTTCGGGCCGGTCTACCTGTTGATCAAGTACCGCGGCAAGTCGCATTGACGAAGGTGCTGCGACGATGAACGCTGCGCTCGACCCCCTGCAGCGCCGCCTGGGCCACCGCTTCCAGCGGCCCGAGTTGCTGACGCGGGCGCTGACCCACCGCAGCTATGGCGCTGATCACAACGAGCGCCTCGAGTTCCTCGGCGACGCCGTGCTGAGCCTTGCGGTGTCAAGCCTGCTCTACGAGCGCTATGCCGGTTCCGACGAAGGCGACCTGACGCGCGTGCGGGCCCACCTCGTTCGCGAGGACAGCCTGCATCGACTCGCCTTGGGCCTGGGCCTGCCGGACGTGATGCGCATGTCCGAGGGTGAGGCCCGCGGCGGCGGTGCACAGCGGCCGTCCATCCTGGCCGATGCCGTCGAGGCGCTGCTGGGCGCGGCCTACATCGATGCAGGCTACGACGCGGCGCTGGCCATCGTGCGCCGCCTGCTCGGCGACACCATCGCCACCGCGGCCAGCACCGGTGACTTCGCCAAGGATGCCAAGACCGCCTTGCAAGAATGGTTGCAGGCCCGGCGCATCCCCGTACCCAGCTACCGCATCGTCGCGACACGTGGCCAGGCGCATGCCCAGACCTTCGAGGTCGAATGCGCCGTGCCGGCGCTGGACGTGGCCGAACTGGGCGAAGGCCGCTCGCGCCGCACCGCCGAGCAGGAGGCCGCCCGCCGCCTGCTGGACCGACTCACCGCCGAACGAGGCAGCCGAACATGACCGAGCCCACGCCCGCCGCCCCCGACGCCACACCGCCGCAGCGTTGCGGTCTCATCGCCATCGTCGGCCGGCCCAATGTCGGCAAGTCGACGCTGCTCAATGCGCTGGTGGGCCAGAAGGTCAGCATCACGTCCGACAAGGCGCAAACGACGCGCCACCGCATCACGGGCGTGCGCACGGTGGACGAGGCGCAGTTCGTCTTCGTCGACACGCCGGGCTTCCAGACTCGCCATAACGCCGCGCTCAACCGCACGCTGAACCGCACAGTGCATGGCGTGTTGGCGGATGTGGACCTCGTGCTGTTCGTCGTCGAGGCCGGCCGCTTCGGGCTGGACGACGCCAAGGTGCTGGCGCTGCTGCCGGAGGACAAGCCGGTCGTGCTGATCGCCAACAAGCTCGATGCCGTCAACCGTCGGGCCGAGCTGGCGCCCTGGCTCAAGGGCATGGCCGAACGGCGCAACTTCACGGAGTTCGTGCCGCTGTCGGCCAAGAAGGAGGCCGACGTGCAGCGCCTTTTCAAGATCCTCAAGCCCTACCTGCCCGAGCAGGGCTGGTTCTACGAGGAAGACGCGCTGACCGACCGCAGCGAGCGCTTCCTGGCCAGCGAGATCATCCGCGAGAAGCTGTTCCGCCTGACCGGCGACGAGCTGCCCTACACGTCCACCGTCGTCATCGATAAGTGGGAAGACGAGGGCGAGCTGCGCCGCATCAGCGCCAGCATCGTCGTCGAGCGCGATGCCCACAAGGGCATGATCATCGGCCAGGGTGGCGAGCGGCTGAAGCGCATCGGTTCCGAATCCCGCCAGGAGCTGGAGCACCTGATGGACGGCCGCGTGTTCCTGGAACTGTGGGTCAAGGTGCGCTCCGGCTGGGCGGACTCCGAAGAGCATCTGCGCAGCTACGGCTACGAGTGAGGCCCCGCGTCGACGGGTGGCAGTCATGAGCCCGCGCCTGCCCTCCGCCCAACAGGCGTACGTGCTGCACCAGCACGACTGGAGCGAGTCCAGCCTCATCCTGGACTTGTTCACGCGCGACTCCGGCCGCATCGCGGTGGCCGCCAAGGGAGCCAAGCGGCCTTACTCCCAACTGCGCGCCGTGCTGCTGCCGCTGCAGCGCATCACCGTCAGCCTCAGCAAGCCGGCCAAGGCCGACGGTGGCGAGGTGCAGACGCTGCGCAGCGCCGAATGGGGCGGTGGCGCGACGCTGCCCGGCGGTGCCGCGCTGTTCTCCGGCTACTACCTCAACGAATTGCTGCTGAAGCTGCTCGCGCGGCACGACCCGCATCCGCCGCTGTTCGACGCCTATGCTGACGCACTGGCCCATCTGGGTGATGGCGATGCGGTGCTGCGCGCCTTCGAGCTGAAGCTGTTGTCCGAGCTGGGACTGCTGCCCGACCTCAGCGTCGTCGCGCCGACGCAGGCCGTGGTCGACCCCGAGCGGCGCTACCAGCTGTCGCCCGAGTCGGGCGTCATCCCGCCCGCCAGCGAGGCCAGCCTGCCGGGCAGCCTGCTGATCCAGCTGCAGGCCGCGCTGCTGCATGGCAGCCCCGCGGCGCTGCGCCAGGCCTGCGCTGTCGCGCCGCAGGCGCTGAAGACGACGCTGCGCGGGCTGCTCCACTACCATCTGGGCCACCAGCCGCTGCGCACGCGCGCGCTGATGGTCGACGTGCAACAACTGCTTGATTCGTGACCTCATGAACCCCCTTGCCCATGCCGGCAGCCGCTGCGCACTGTCCGTCAACGTCAACAAGGTCGCGTTACTGCGCAACACGCGCCACCTGGGCATCCCAAGCGTGCTGCGCGCCGCCGAGCAATGCCTGCTGGCCGGCGCGCAAGGCATCACGGTGCACCCCCGGCCCGATGCGCGCCACATCCGCCCCGGCGACGTGGATGACCTCGCCGCCTTCCTGAAGGACTGGCCGCAGGCCGAGTTCAACATCGAGGGCAACCCGACGCAGAACCTGATGGACTTCGTGCGCAAGCACCGCCCGCATCAGGTCACGTTTGTGCCGGACTCGGAAGACCAGTTCACGTCCGACCACGGCTGGACGCTGCCGCAGGACGCCGAGCGCCTGCAGCCGCTGATCCGCGAGGCGCAGGCCCTGGGCGTGCGCGTGAGCCTGTTCATGGACCCCAACCCGGCCGCGATGGCCGCGGTCGCCGCGCTGGGCGCGGACCGCATCGAGCTCTACACCGAGACCTTCGCCAGCGCCTTCGGCACCGAACGTCAGGCCGACGTGCTGGCCGGCTTCACGGCCACCGCCGGGGCGGCGTTGAAGGTGGGCCTGGGCATCAATGCCGGCCACGACCTGAGCCGCGACAACCTGAGCCTGTTCCTGCGCCATGTGCCGGGCGTGCAGGAGGTCTCCATCGGCCATGCGCTCGTCGCCGACGCGCTGGAGATGGGCTACGCGGAGACGGTGAAGGCCTACCAGCGCGTCATCGCCACGGCTTACGCGTGACGCGATGATCTACGGCATCGGCACCGACCTCTGCGACATCCGCCGCATCCGCGAGACGCTCGCGCGGCGCGGCGAACGCTTCGCCGAAAAGGTGCTCGGCCCGCACGAGCTGGCGGTCTTCCGCGAGCGCCGGGCCAAGGTCGATGCCCGCGGCGAGGCCTACCTGGCGACCCGCTTTGCGGCCAAAGAAGCCTTCTCCAAGGCCATCGGCATGGGCATGCGCATGCCCATGACGTGGCGGGCGATGGAGGTCGTCAAGGCGCCTAGCGGCAAGCCGGAGATCGCGTTGCACGGCGAGCTGGCCGACTGGTTCGCCGCCCGCCAGCTGACGGCGCACGTCACCGTCAGCGACGAACAGGACTACGCGGTCGCGTTCGTCGTGGTCGAGGTCGCGCCGCCGAGGCCCTGAGCGCCGTCAGCGCGTGGCCGAGCCGCGCTTCAGGCTTTCGCCGCGCGCCTGTATCTGCATGTCCATGTCCATCTGCATGCCCTTGCCGTTGGGCCCGGTCATCGTCATGTGGGTCTGCAGCGTCATGTCGTTCGTCAGCGCGAGCCGGTCTGCCAGGCGCACGGCGAGCTGGCCCTGGCCGTCGCCCTGCATGGACATGTTGAGCTGGCCGGCGCCGGCAGGCGCAGAAGCCGCATTGGCCGCAGACGCTGCGGAAGCCGCGGCCGGAGCGGCGGGGGCGGGCATGGACGTGTTGAGGTTCATCTTCACGCCCACGTCGAAGTAGGCGATGCCCTTGTCGATGCGGTTCAGCGTGTAGTGCACTTGGCCCTGCATCTGGCCTGCGCCCTGTCCGGGCACGGGCATCGGCAGCGCCATGTTCAGCGGCATCTCGAAGCTCTCGCCTACCTTCAGCTTCTGGCCGCGCACGGCCTGCGCCATGGCGAGGAACTGTTTCATCATCTGTGCCATCAATGGCTTCATGCCTTCCGGCATCGCCTGCTGGCCCTGCACCTCGTCCAGCTCGAACGACAGGTCCTTGGTGTTCAGGCGGGCCTTGATGTCGAGATTGCCGACGGGCGACGGTGGCACCGGCACCGCGACCCCGGTGGCCTTGGTCAGCGACATTTCCAGCTGGCGATGCGCCAGCGACAGCGGCATCCAGCCATCCGGGCGCTGGGCGCCGGTCTGCAGCGTCTGTTCCATGCGCGCCTTCATCGTCATCGGCATCGCGGCCTTCGCCTGGGCGGCCTTGGCCTTGTCCTCGTCGCTGGCGTCCGCGGGGAGCTCCATGCGCATGTCCATCTTCATCTGCATCGTCATCGTCTGCCGCTGGTGCTGGTTGGGCAGCGGTGTCATGTCGAGCAGCGACATCTCGGTGGCCGGCTTGGCAGCCAGGGCAGCCGTGGCGGTGAGGGTGAGCAGCGCGCCGACCAGGCGCGAACGGAGCGAAAGAACGGACACGGAGCGACTCCAGGAATGCCGCCGGGATGGCAGGCCTTGGCATCGTAGGCGGGTGGAATGGGGGACCCTCGTCAGGCCCGTTGGGTAATTTCACCGGGCCGGGGTCGTGCGGGACCGATCAGGTCCGGCGCACCGCTACGATCGCCGCGCAAAGCGCTCGCGGGCCGGAGGTCGCTGACGGCGCATCAAGGGATGAAGCGATGAGCGCGACGGGGCTTTCCAGGTTCTCCGATCAGTGGCCGGCGATCAGCGCGCTGCTCGACGAGGCGCTGGCGCTGCCCGTGGCCGAGCAGGGCGTGTGGCTGGACAGCCTGGTCGGTGAACGAGCCGCCCATCGCCAGGCGCTGAGCCTGCTGCTGCGGTACCGGTCCGGCATAGAGACTGGGAGCTTCCTGAACGAGTTGCCGGCACTCGACGCCGGCGCGCCGGCCCCGGCGGCCGAGGGGCTCGGGCCGGGCAGCCAGGTCGGCGCCTACCGGCTCATCAGCGAGATCGCCAGTGGCGGCATGGGCACGGTGTGGCTGGCCGAGCGCTCCGATGGGCTGATCAAGCGCCATGTGGCGCTCAAACTGCCGCGCAACGTCTGGGGCAACGTCTTCGCGGAGCGCCTGGACCGCGAGCGGGACATCCTGGCGGCACTGGAGCACGAGCACATCGCTCGGCTGTACGACGCCGGCATCGATGCCCAGGGGCGGCCCTTCCTCGCGATGGAGTACGTGGAAGGCGAATCCATCGACGTCTACTGCCGCCAGCATGGCCCGAGCTTGGGTGAACGTGTGGCACTGCTGCAGCAGGTGATGGCCGCGGTGGCCCACGCGCATGCGCGCCTCGTCGTGCATCGCGACCTGAAGCCCAGCAACATTCTCGTCACGCCGCAAGGGCAGGTGAAGTTGTTGGACTTCGGCATCGCCAAGCTGCTGGAGGGGGACCGCACCCGCGACACCGAACTGACGCAGATGCAGGGCCGGGCACTGACGCTCGACTTCGCCAGCCCGGAGCAGATCCGCGGTGAGCCCATCGGCACGGCGAGCGACGTCTACAGCTTGGCGGTGGTGGCCTACGAGGTGTTGGCCGGCGCGCGGCCTTACCGGCTCAAGCGGGCCAGCGCGGCGGAGCTGGAGGAGGCCATCGCCTCCGTCGAGCCGCCGCGGGCCAGCCAGAGCGCGCCGGACCCGCGCGTGGCGCGGCAGCTGCGCGGCGATCTCGACTCGATCCTGAACAAGGCCTTGAAGAAGGAGGCCGGCAAGCGCTACGCCACGATGGACGCTTTTGCCCAGGACCTGCAGCGCTGGCGCGAGGGCAAGCCGGTGGAGGCGCGCCCCGATGGCGTGGGATACCGGGCGGTCAAGTTCGTCGCCCGCTACCGGCTGCAGGTGGCTGCGGCCGGCGTGGTGGTCCTGGCTCTCGTGGGTGGCGCGGCGGTCGCGATCTGGCAGGCGCGACAGGCGCAGCGCGCGGCGGTCACGGCCGAGGCCGTCCAGGGCTTCATCGAATCGGTCTTCAACGCGAACACCAGCGATCAGGCCGATCCCGAGGCAGCGCAGGCCACGACGGCGCGGCAGCTGCTGGACCGCGGCGCCGAGCGCGTGGATCAGGAACTCGCCTCGGCGCCCGAGGCGCAGCTGCGGCTCTACAAGCTCATGGCGGAGATGTACGTCGGCATGGCCGTCACGGATCGGGCGCTGGAGATGGAGCAGCGCAGCCTGGCGCTGGCCACGCGCTTGTATGGCGAGCACAGCGAGACCGCCCTGAGGGCTGCGGTCGAGATCGGCCTGGACCTGGAGTCTCTGGGACGGTGGGAAGAGGCGCTGGCCGTGCTGCTGAAGGCCGATGCGGCCGCAAGCAGCCGCCACCGCGACGAGGATGAAGTCCGTATGCTGATCGACGCAGCGTTGGGGACCACGTACAAGAACGATCCCGCCAAAGCCCTCGAATGGTCGCGGCGAGCGGCGGCCATCGCCCGCGCGCATCAGTTGCGCGCGACCGGAATCGACGCGATGTACAGCCTCGGCGAGGCGGCCAGGAAGACCGGAAACCTGAAGGAAGCCAGCGAGGCGTTGCAGGAGGCCGTCCGCTGGATCGAGCTCGAAGGCAAGACCGGCGAAATGGCCATCGTGCTCAGCCAGCTGGCTGCGGTCCAGAATGACCTCGGTCAGCTCGACGCGGCCGTCACGACGCTCAAGCGGGCCATTGAGTTCGCCGATCGCAAGAACGACATCGCCGGGCATGCAGCCCGCTTCAAGCTGGCGCGCTTTTATTACGAGAACCGGTTGTTGCGGGAGGCCCTGGAGGCCGCCGAGCCGGAACTCGCCTGGGCGCGAACGACCGCCGATTCCGGCGGGGATCTGCCGTCAGCCGTGATGGGGAACTACGGGCGCGCACTGCTGGCGTACGGTGACGCCAAGCGTGGCCTGAAGGCGATTGAGGAGTCGCAGGTCCTGATGCCGCACGCTACCGAGGGGCGCATCGGCCTGCTGCTCGCCGCGCAGGCCGATGCGCTCGTGGCGCTGGGCCAGCCGCAGCAGGCTCGCAGTTACGTCGAGCGCGCCGTCGCGTCTACCGCCAATGCCGGCGACCGCACCGTGGAAATGGTGCGGGTTGTGCAACGCCGCTACTGGGTCGCGAGCGGCCAGGCCGAACAGGCACTGCAAGACTTCAGGGTCCATCCCCCAAAGCCCGGCGAGACCGACACCGCGTCATTGCGTCTGCGCCGCCAGGCCGAGGAGGCCGAACTGCTGCTGGCCTGCGGCCGTGCCAGCGAGGCCGGCACCGTGGCCGCCGAGGGCCTGGCCGCGCTGGAGCGGCTGCCCGAACGCCGCTTCGAGCGCGATGCCCAGGCCCGGCTGACGGCGGTGCGTGGCCAGGCGCTGCTGCAGCAAGGCCGCGTCGCGGACGCGCAGCCGGTGCTGGAGCAGGCGCTCGCCCTGCACGTGCGTCAGTACGACCCCGAGCGCAGCGCGGCGACGGCCAGGGTCCGTCAGGCGCTGGCCGACGCGCAGCGGCAGGCCGCGGAGTTGACCACCCACCGACAGTGACGGGTTCGCGCCGGAGCCGGCGCCGCGGATCAGGGTCGGGGCTGGAACAGCAACCGCTCGGCCAGCTCCCGCCGCGCGGGGGGCTGCGTGGCCACGCGGTCCAGCATCGCGATGACGGGCTCGCAAGTCGCGCCGCCAGCGCCGGCCGGCGCCTCGGGCGCATCGGTCCACAGCCGCGACAGCATGCCCAGCGCGGTCGGCCCGACCGAGCGGTCCAGCACCTCTGCCTCGATGGCGGTGGGCGGCCGGGGCAGCCAGCGTGGCGGGTTGGCCGTGGCGGCTTCCAGCAGCCATTGGCTTTCGCGGATCTGCAGCGCCAGCGGCAACTGCCGGCGCACGGCCAGCCGCCCTTCCAGCAGGTCGCGGCAGGGAGGCCGTGCGCCGCGCTGCGGCGGCGCCTGCAGCGCGCGCAGTTCGTCGGCCACCAGGCGCACGTAGTGGCGCCTGGCCGCGGCGTCGCCATCGGCGATCAGGCCGGGCATCTGGCGCGCCAGCGGGCCCCAGGCGGCGGCCTGTACATCCTCGTCATCGGCACCGGCGGCGCGGGCCTCCGACATGCGCTTGGCCACGGCCGCGATGGTGCCCTCGGTGTGCTTTTCGAGCGCGTCCCACACCGGGTGGATGCGCAGCGCATCGTCGAAGTCCGCGACGCCGGCCTTGGGGCCGGTCGGCAGTGCGACGGCCAGCGTCTGGGGCAGCGGCGCGATCAGCGAGTGGGCGATCAGGTCCTCGCGTGGCGCGAACCAGATGCTCTGGGACGGCGTGCGCAGCGTGCGATCGATCAGCGGCTGTGGCAGCCCGAGGTGCCGGTAGGTGGCGGCCAGCTGCTGGTTGGCCAGCTCCTCGAAGACCGGGTTGTAGGTGCCGGTCGACGCGCGGTGAAAGCCCAACTGCGCGCCAGGCGTCAGCTGGCGCGGCTGGCCGGCCAGGAAGACGACCGTGCAGGCGCTGGCGCAGGTGCCCACGGCGCGCACCGTGTGGCCGCGCGGCTTCAGCGCCTCGGCCATCAGCTCGGCTTCGTGCAGCCGGCCGCCGGGCGAGACCAGTTCGACGCGCTTGATGCCGCGGGCTGCCTCGCTGTCAAGCAGGTCGCGCAGCCGCCTGGCGTCGCCCATGCCGATGGTGCCGTCCAGTCGCAGGCTGCGCCCGTCGGCGGACACACTGAGCGTGGCATGGCCGATGGGGTCGATGCCGCGGGCCATCTGCCAGTAATCGCCGAGGCTCGGCAGCACGCCGAACAGCAGCGAGGCGGCCAGCTGCAGCGCGCCGAGCGCCAGCGTGATGCGGGCCAGCCAGCCCCACAGCGCGGAGCCGTTCTCGCGCAGGTAGTTGCCTGCCGCGCGCCAGGCGCCGACGATGCACCAGACGTCCAGCCCGAGCAGCGGCGGCAGACCCAGCAGTAGCACGATGGCGCTGATCTGCAGCGACTCGCCCTTGACGCTGATCCAGCTCATCAGGCTCGTCACGAGCAGCGCCAACGGCGTGGCGATCAACAGGTTGTTGACCCAGTAGCTGCGCACCAGGCTCTGCTCGCCATGCCAGTGGCTGGCGAAGTAGCCGTGATGCTTGCGCTCGACCACGCGCCTGCGGCGTGGTGCGGGCGCCGGCGTACGTGGCCGGTGCGAGGCCTGTTCCCAGGCGGCAGGGGCCGGCGCGGCGGTGGGCGCGGGCGGCGGGGCGTTGTGGTCGACCAGCGTGGGGTCGACGTAGGGGCGGGGCGGTCGTGCGTCGCTCATGGCGGCGCAGCTTACTGAGGAACGGCGCCGCGGCGAAGGTTGCTATTCACGCGGCGCTCGACTGCTCAGTCGCGGTAGTGGTCCTGCATCGGGTAGCGCGACGCGACCCAGCCGAACAGCGCCGCCGCGACGAGAGCGAAGCCGGCGAAGAAGAACATCAGGCAGGCGGTCTCGCTGTAGCCGGTGGCATGGATGACGTCCATCGCTGACGGGCTCTTCACACTGACGTTGGACAGCAGCACCCACAGGTTGCCAATCGTCACCGACAGGTTCCAGAAGCTCATGATGGTGCCCTTCATGGCTTGCGGCGCCTGGCTGTAGGCGAACTCCAGGCCGGTGGCCGACACCAGCACCTCGCCCATCGTCAGCAGCGCATACGGCAGCATCTGCCAGACGATGCTGACCGCCTCGCCGCCGTCCAGCCACAGCTGCAGCACGCCCGCGACGATCCACGCCGCGCCGGCCAGCGCGATGCCCATGCCCATGCGGCGCAGCGCCGTCACGCGGATGCCGGCCTTCGCGATCAGCGGGTAGAGCACCAGGTTGTTGAACGGGATGAGGATCATCACCAGCGCCGGGTTCAGCGCCTGCATCATGGAGGACTGGAACCACGCGGGCTTGCTCATCTGATCGGCCTGCAGCACCCAGGTCGAGGCCTTCTGGTCGAACAGCGACCAGAACGGCGTGACGAGCGCGAACAGCACCAGCACGCGCAGCACGGCGCGCACGCCGTCCACGGCTTCGTCCGGATGCTTGCCGCGGGCACGGTCCAGCTGCAGCCACGCGCCCACGCCGCCGAAGCCCATGACCAGCACCATTGCGAGGCAGACGGCCGCGACGAAGCCGAGGCTGCCCATCCGGCTCAGGCTGTACGCGCCGGCCAGTGCGCCCATGGCGGCGATGGCCAGGCCGAGCCCGCCCGACGAGAGCGCCGTCCCCACCACCTTCAGGAAGTTGTGCGGGTTGGCGCCGCGTGCCGGCTGGTGCACGTACTTGCGGCGGCCGCTCCACAGGATCAGCGTGGCCAGCGCCATCAGCACGCCGGGCAGGCCGAAGGCGGCGCTGGCGCCCCAGTGCTTCAGCACGAGCGGCATCAGCAGCGACGCGAAGAACGAGCCGAAGTTGATGATCCAGTAGAAGGCGTCATAGACCTTCTGTGCGAGCGACCGGTTGCGCTTGTCGAACTGGTCGCCGACGAAGGCGCTGACCAGCGGCTTGATGCCGCCCGAGCCCAGCGAGATGAGGAACAGCCCGAAGTAGAAGCCGCGGAGGTTGTCCTCGAAGATCGCCAGGCAGGCATGGCCCGCGCAGTAGACGAGGCTCAACCAGAAGATGGTGTTGTACTTGCCGAAGAAGCGGTCGGCCAGCCAGCCGCCCAGCAGCGGGAAGAAGTAGACGCCGATGACGAAGGTGTGGAACACCTCCTTAGCCTCGGCCTTGCGCAGGTCTTCCGGCACGGCCATCAGCAGGCTCGTCATCAGGAAGACCGTCAGGATGTTGCGCATCCCGTAGAAGCTGAAGCGCTCGCAGCCCTCGTTGCCGATGATGTAGGGGATCTGCGGTGGCATGCGGGCCGCGGTGGCGGCAGCGGTGGTCGTGGTCATGGCAGCCTCGGATGGAGGTTTCTCAAGAGAAAACGCCGCCCGGCTTGTGACCGGGCGGCGTCGGGCGTCAGCGGGTGCGGATCAGGACTCGAACGGCAGCTTCACCTGGCTCAGGTCCTTGCGCGTCTCGACCAGCACCAGCGGGCCTTCGTCCACGACGACGACCGGCGCGGGCTCGCGGCCCAGCGGGGCCGGTGCGGGCTCGGCGGCGATGGCGGCCTGGGCGGCGGCGATCTTGTCGGCGTCCGAGTTCACCCACGTCAGGCCGGCGTCGGCGGCGATGGCGTTGAGCTGGTCCACCGGCAGCGCGAAGGGCTGCACGACGACCGGCGCCGGAGCTGCCACCGGGGCCGGAGCGGCGACCGGTGCAACCGGAGCGGGCGCCTGCGCCATGGCTTCCTCGATCAGCGAGGTCTGCACGGGCGGTGCGGACTCGACATCGGTATCGGCCGGGGCGGCATCGACCGCAGTGGCCTCGCCATCGACGCTGCCTTCCTCGCGGCGACCACGGCCACCACGGCGGCGGCGGCGCGGCTCGCGGTCCTGGCCGTCGCCGGTCGGTTCGCCTTCGGCGGGCTGCGCTGCAGACGTGTCGGTCACGGGAGCGGCATCGGCGTCGGCACCGCCCTCGGTGGCGATGTCGGTCACGGCATCGGTCGCGCCCTCGGCGCCGTTGCCGCGCTCGTCGCGGTCACGGCCACCACGGCGACGGCGGCGGCCGCGGCCCTGGCGTTCCTCGCCGGCCGGTGCGTCACCGTTGGCGGACGGCGCGCCTTCGGGCTGCGTGTCCTCGAACGCGGGCTGCTGATCCTGCAGCGAGACGTCGACCGGCGTGCTGTTCAGCGACTGCTGGGCCTCGATGGCGTCCGGCTGGGCGGCGCGCTCCTGGCGCTCGCCACGCGGGCGGCGTTCGCCGCGTTCGGTCCGCTCGCCGCGCTCACCACGTTCACCACGCTCCGGGCGGTCCTGGCGCTCGCCGCGCTCGGCACGCGGCTGTTGCTGCTGCTCGGGCTTGTCGGCGCCTTCGCCGCGCGGCTTGCGGTCGCCACGCTCGCCACGGTCACCGCGGGCTTCCTGCGGCTTGCCGTCACGGCGGCCCTTGCCTTCGGCGCGTTCACCACGTTCGCCACGTTCACCACGCTCGCCGCGTTCACCACGGCGGCCACCGTCGCGGCGGCCGTCACGGCCCCCTTCGCGCTTGGGCTTGTCGGTCGCGGCCGGTGCGGTGGCCGGAGCTTCGACGGCCGGCGTCGGCGCCGGAGCGGGCGTGCCGCCACCGAAGAGGCTGCCCAGCAAGCGGCTGAAGAAGCCCTTGGGCGCGGGCGGCGGCGGGGCCACGACCGGCGCGGGTGCCGGCGTGGGCACCGGCGCCGCGACGGGTGCAGGTGTCGGTGCAGGCAGCGGCGCCGGCTGCTCGGGCAGGATGCCCTTGATGACCGGCTCCTGCTTGTTCTTCTTCTCGATGTCGCCGCGGCGCGTGATGCCAACCTCGTCGGTCGGCTCCTCGATCATCGTGTAGCTGGCCTGCAGGTTCTCCAGGCGCGGGTCGTCGTGGCGCAGACGCTCCAGCTTGTAGTTGGGCGTCTCCAGGTGCTTGTTGGGCACCAGCAGCACGGTCACGCGTTGCTTGAGTTCGATCTTCGTGATCTCGGTGCGCTTCTCGTTCAGCAGGAACGAGGTGACCTCCACCGGCACCTGCACGTGCACGGCGGCGGTGTTGTCCTTCATCGCCTCTTCCTGGACCATGCGCAGGATCTGCAGCGCCGAGGACTCGGTGTCGCGGATGTGACCCGTGCCGTTGCAGCGCGGGCAGGTGATGTGGTTACCTTCGCTGAGCGCCGGGCGCAGGCGCTGGCGGCTCATCTCCAGCAGGCCGAACTTGCTGATGGAGGCGAACTGCACGCGGGCGCGGTCGTTGCGCAGCGCGTCGCGCAGGCGCTGTTCCACGTCGCGGCGGTTCTTGCTCTCCTCCATGTCGATGAAGTCGACGACGATCAGGCCGCCCAGGTCGCGCAGGCGCATCTGGCGGGCGATCTCGTCGGCCGCCTCGAGGTTGGTGCGGGTGGCGGTCTCTTCGATATCGCCGCCGCGCGTGGCGCGGGCGGAGTTGACGTCGACCGAGACGAGCGCTTCGGTGTGGTCGATGACGATGGCGCCGCCCGACGGCAGGTTCACCGTGCGGCTGTGGGCCGTCTCGATCTGGTGCTCGATCTGGAAGCGGCTGAACAGCGGCGCGTCGTCACGGTAACGCTTCACGCGATGCGCCTGGTCGGGCATCACGTGGTTCATGAACTGGTGGGCCTGGTCGAACAGGTCGTCCGTGTCGATCAGGATCTCGCCGATGTCCTGCGTGAAGTAGTCGCGGATCGCGCGGATCACCAGGCTGGATTCCTGGTAGATCAGGTACGCACCCTTGCCGCCCTTGGCCGCGTCGTCGATCGCGGTCCAGAGCTTGAGCATGTAGTTCAGGTCCCACTGCAGCTCGGGCGCCGAGCGGCCGATGCCGGCCGTGCGGGCGATCAGGCTCATGCCCTTCGGGTACTCGAGCTGGTCGAGGTTCTCCTTGAGCTCCTCGCGGTCCTCGCCCTCGATGCGGCGGCTGACGCCACCGCCGCGCGGGTTGTTGGGCATCAGCACCAGGTAGCGGCCGGCCAGCGACACGAAGGTGGTCAGCGCCGCGCCCTTGTTGCCGCGCTCTTCCTTCTCGACCTGGACCAGCAGCTCCTGACCTTCCTTGATCGCGTCCTTGATGGTCGCGTTCTTGACGTCGGTGCCCTCGCGGAAAAACGAGCGCGAGATTTCCTTGAACGGCAGGAAGCCGTGGCGGTCCTCGCCGTAGTCGACGAAGCAGGCTTCGAGCGACGGCTCGACCCGCGTCACGACGGCCTTGTAGATGTTGCCCTTGCGCTGCTCGCGGCCCTCGATCTCGGTTTCAAAGTCCAGCAGCTTCTGGCCATCCACGATCGCGAGGCGCCGCTCTTCCGGCTGCGTCGCATTGATCAGCATGCGTTTCATGTCATCACTCCTGCGTCCCGTCGGGGAACGCCACGTCATGCCACCCGAAGGTGGCGTTCAAGACGCACGAGCGACAAACGTGGAACCGGGGAAGGAGTGCCCTGGACCGCTCGGACGCCTGACGCGGAGGTCAGACGCCGGGCGGCGTTGGCGCATGCGACCGGGCTGTCATGCCGCAGGGAAGTCCTGCCTCGACCTTGCCGCGTTCACAGGCACCGGGCCGGGCGACCACCGCAGCTTCTGGCTGGGGTCGCGCCGGCGGGCGCAGCGGGTGGGGGAGGGAAGGACTCATCCGCGAAGGACTGCTGGACGCTGGCGCGAGCTGTTGCGGCCTGCTCTGGAGAGATCGGACCGCGCGCTCTCGCGCCGTGAAAACCTTGTTTGGCATCCGGTTCTCTTCATGCTTCTTGGGTTTTGAAGAGAGGCCGGAGGGTTCCGGGTGTCATCGCTCTGCCACATCGAACCGCTGGCCGCTGCTTCACTTGGGGAAGCCGCCTGCCGGCTGCTGGATGCGTTGCATCGCCTGTTGTGGCCCGGGGCAAGCCGCCGGACCACCGCGCAGCCACCGCTAAAATCAAAAAGAATCAAACACTTACGGCGGCAACGTGGTGAAAAGGATTATAGGGGCAGGCCCTGCGGCCCCTGCCACGGGGTTGACAGCCGCCGTGGGTACGGACAAACCCGCAGTTCGCAGGGTTGTCATCGACGAAGGTTCGGCCGGACAGCGGCTGGACAACTTCCTGCTGCGCGAGCTGAAGGGCGTGCCCAAGACCCATGTCTATCGGCTGATCCGCTCGGGCGAAGTGCGCGTCAACAAGGGCCGGGCGCAGGCCGACTCGCGCGTCGAGATCGGCGACGAGGTGCGGATCCCGCCTGTGCGCGTCCCGGAAAAAACGGAGGGGCCGGCGGTACCGGCGCGCGAGTTCCCGGTCGTCTTCGAGGACGAGCATCTGCTGGTCATCGACAAACCGGCCGGCGTGGCGGTGCATGGCGGCTCGGGCGTCAGCTACGGGGTCATCGAGGCGCTGCGCCGCGCACGGCCGACAGCGAAGTTCCTGGAGCTGGTGCACCGCCTGGACAAGGAGACCTCCGGCCTCTTGATGATCGCCAAGAAGCGCAGCGCCCTCGTCAACCTGCAGGACCAGCTGCGTGACCGCGAAACCGGCAAGACCTATGCGGCGCTGGTCTGGGGCGACTGGCCGGCCAAGCTCAAGGTCATCGACGTGCCGCTGGTCAAGTTCGTCGGCAGCGACGGCGAGCGCTGGGTGCGGCCGGGCAAGGACGGCGAGGAAGACGCCAAGCGCTCGATCAGCCTCGTCAAGGTTGTGCAACGAACGGCGCAGTTCAGCTTGCTGGACGTGACCATCAAGACCGGCCGCACGCATCAGATCCGTGTGCACCTGCAGCAGGCCGGCCACCCCATCGTGGGCGACCCGAAGTACGGCGACTTCGAGCGCAACCGCGAGCTGGCGCGCGGCCCGGCGAAGTTCGACCGCATGTTTTTGCACGCCAGGCGTCTGCAGTTCCAGCATCCGGCAAGCGGAGAAACGGTGGCCTGCGAGGCACCGCTGCCGCCGGACTGCGCCCGGCTCGTGGATGTGCAGCCCTGAGACGGTGACGTGATGCTGATCCCCATGTTCCGCCGGGGCTTGCTGTCGCTCTTGAACCTGCTCGCCTGCGCGGCGATGGCCGCTGCAGCGCAGCGTGTCGCTGCAGCCGAGACGGGCCGAGCAGGCTTGGTGGCCTTGCGCGGCGTGAAGGTCTACGTGGCACCCGATGCGCCGCCCATCGACGATGGCGTGGTGCTGGTCAGGGACGGGCGGATCGTGGAGGTCGGTTCCGGGGCTGCGCAGCCCCAGGGGGTGCCGGCGCTGGATGCGGGCTGCGATGGCGGCGTGGTGGTCGCGGGTTTCCAGAACAGCCATGTGCACCTCAATGGCGCCGCCTTTGCGCAGGCCAAGGACGCGCCCGCCGGCAGGCTGGAGGCTGGCCTGGTGTCGCTGCTGACGCGCTACGGTTTCACGACGGCTTTTGATATCGCCTCCGACCGGGACAACACGCTGGCCCTGCGCGCACGCGTCGAACGCGGCGACGTGAAGGGGCCGCGACTGCTCACGGCCGGACTGCCGCTGTTCCCGCCCGACGGCCTGCCGGTCTATCTGGAGCACTTCGACCCCGCCTTCCTGGCCCGTCTGCCCCAGCCGGCCACGGCGGCTGAGGCGCTCGAGACGGTTCGGCAGAACCTCGACGCGGGGGCCGAGGCCACCAAGCTGTTCCTCGTCACTCCCCAGCGCAACCGTCCGCCCAAGCGCATGTCGGCGCAGATCGCCAAGGCGGTCGTCGACGAAACCCATCGTCGTGGCCGGCTGGTCTTCGCCCATCCCACCGACCTGGACGGCGTGCACGCCGCGTTGGCGGCAGGCGTGGACATCCTGGCCCATCCGCCTCTGGGCGTTCCCGGTCCCTGGCCGCCGGACATGATGGCATCCCTGCGAAACGCAGGGGTTTGGATGGTGCCCACCCTAAAACTGCTCGACTACGAACTTGTCAAGGAAAGGGTGCCGCCTGAAGTGGCGGGCCCCATCCTGCAGGACACCGTGCGCGAGTTCGGTCGCTTCGCCGCCGCGGGTGGCAAGGTGCTGTTCGGGACCGATGTCGACTACATGGAAGACAGCGACCCGACCGAGGAGTACCGCTTGCTCGCGCAGGCGGGCCTGCTGCCGATGCAGATCCTGGCCTCGTTGACGACCGCGCCGGCCGAACGCTGGCAGGAATCGGGCCGGCGCGGGCGCCTGTTGCCGGGCATGGATGCGGACATGGTGGTCCTGGAGGACGACCCGGCGCTCTCGGTGACGAACTTTGCCCGGGTGAAGTGCACGGTTCGCGGCGGCCAGGTGCTCTACAGCCACTGAGCCGAGGCCGTCGTGGGAGCACTGCGCTGCGGCGGTCTGCTGTGCCGACGACAATCTTCGCTATGACCAACCGCCCCCAACGCTTCGACCTCATCGCCTTCGACTGGGACGGCACGCTGTTCGACTCCACCGCGCTGATCGCCCGCTGCATCCAGCGAGCGGCCGTGGACATCGGCCTGCCCGAGCCCGAGTTCGAGAAGGCCAAGTTCGTCATCGGCCTGGGCCTGCGCGACGCGCTGGAGCATGTCGTGCCTGGCCTGTCGCCCGACCGCTACGGCGAGCTGGGCCTGCGCTATCGCCACCACTACCTGGCCTCCGAGCACGAGGTGTCGCTGTTCGACGGTACGTTGGAGATGCTGCAAGCGCTGAAGGACCGCCATCACTGGCTGACGGTGGCCACCGGCAAGAACCGCGTGGGCCTGGACCGGGTGCTCGCGCATGCCGAACTGACGAGGATGTTTGACGCCACGCGCACGGCCGACGAGACGCGCTCCAAGCCCCACCCGCAGATGCTTCTGGAGCTGATGCGCGAGTTCGGCGCGGATCCGGAGCGCACGCTGATGATCGGTGACACGACGCATGACCTGCAGCTCGCCGCCAACGCCGGCGTCGCGAGCGTGGGCGTCAGCTTCGGCGCGCACGACCATGAGACGTTTGCCGAGCACAACCCGTTGTTCATCGCGCATTCGACGCGTGAGCTGCATGAATGGCTCGTCGAGCATGCCTGAATCCGGCATCAAGCCGCCGCAGCGCTTGTGCTCGTCTGCCGAGCTGGAGGAACGTGGCAAGGCGGTCAGCTTCGACGTGTTGCAGTGGCGCCAGCCGGCCCGCGCCTTCGCGCTGCGCTTTGACGGCCAGGCTGTCGCCTACCTGAACCGTTGTGCGCATGTGCCAGCGGAGATGGACTGGCAGGAAGGCGAGTTTCTGGATGGCGACAAGCGCTTCATCATGTGCAGCATCCATGGCGCCGTCTACGAGCCGCTGACCGGCTTGTGCGTGATGGGCCCGTGCACACGCGGGCGGCTCACCAAGATCGAACTCACCGAGCGTGAAGGCCAGGTCTACTGGCAACCCACGCGCGACACTCAACCGGCTTTTGAAGACTGATATGAGCAGCACCCCCGACGACTCCCTGCCCCCGCCCATGCCCGAGCCCGTGGGCGTGCCACCGGCGGCGCCGTCGCTGTCGCCGCACAACGAGACGCTGCTGGCCCAACTGGTGCGTGACGTGTTGCGCGAGCGGCGACTGGAGCGGCGCTGGCGCACGACGTTCCGGCTGTTCTGGCTGCTGCTGGCGGGGCTGTTCGTCTACAGCCTGTGGCTGCAGGGGCGCCATGTCGCGCCCACGACGACACCGCACACGGCGCTCGTCGAGGTACGTGGCGAGATCGCAGCCGACACGGAAGCCAGCGCCGAGCTGCTGCTGGCCGCGCTGAAGGACGCCTTCAAGGACGATGCGGCGCAGGCCGTCGTGCTGCGCATCAACTCCCCGGGCGGGAGCCCCGTGCAGGCCGGCATCGTCTACGACGAGATCCAGCGGCTGAAGAAGCTCTACGACAAGCCGGTGTATGCCGTCGTTGAGGAAATGTGCGCATCGGGCGCCTACTACATCGCCGCAGCGGCTGATGAGATCTACGTCGACAAGGCCTCGGTCGTCGGCTCTATCGGCGTGCTGATGGATGGCTTCGGCTTTACCGGCCTGATGGACAAGCTGGGCATTGAGCGCCGGCTGCTGACCGCAGGCGAGAACAAGGGCATGCTGGACCCGTTCAGCCCGCTGGTGCCCAAACAGCGCGCCTATGCCCAGGCGATGCTGGACCAGATTCACCAGCAGTTCATCCACGTCGTGCGCGAAGGCCGCGGCAAGCGGCTGAAGGAAACGCCCGACCTGTTTTCTGGCCTGTTCTGGAACGGCGAGCAGGCCGTGCAGCTGGGCCTGGCGGACCACTACGGCAACTTGGACTACGTCGCCCGCGAGGTCGTGAAGGCCGAGGAAGTCATCGACTACACGCCGCGCGACAACGTGGCCGAGCGGCTCGCCAAGCGGTTTGGCGCGTCCGTCGGCGCGGGCGCCGTTAAGGCGCTGCGGGAGTTGTCACCGGTTCGATGAACCTGGTCCGCGGGGGCGGTGGCTTAGCCGCGGGCCGGAGGCGGATTTGCATGAGGGCATATACGTCAGCCAGTAAGCGAACATGACCATGCATGTCAGCCTCTCCGCCGAGATGGTGAACTACATCAAGGGCTAGGTCGCGACGGGCTTCTATAGCAACGCCACCGAAGTCATTCGCGACGCCATCCGCCCTACCGCGACAAGATCAATGACTCGCCGCAGTTGCTGGCTCGTCATCCTGCGCTTGCCCACACGTCGTTCGAGTTGCCCGATACGCACCTGCTCTATTTCGTGGGGTCGCATGTCATCGTCTACAGCGATCAGGAATCTGCCATCGCCGGCGTGCGAATCCTGCATCAGCGCGTGAGCGTGAACCTGCACCGGTAAGGCAGCAATAACTGGCCCTCTCGGCCCGTGCACTGCAGAAGATATGCATCAGCGGGCGCGGGCCGTCTGCCTCCTCTCTAAAGAAACAAAAAGGCCGCAGCCGGTGAGGGCTGCGGCCTGCGCGGAGCGCCTGCGGGCGCTTACTGCGTCTTGGTCTCGGTCTTGGCGTCGGTCTTCGCTTCGGCCTTGGCATGCTTCTTGGCATGCTTGTGGCCGTGCTTGGCACCGCTGGCGGCCTCGGCGGGCGCTGCAGCGTCGGCCTTGGCGGCAGGAGCCGGCGTCGTGGCGGGCGCCTTCGTGTCGGCCTGTGCGACGGTGGTGGGCGCGGTCGCCTTGGCGGGCGCGGCAGCCGGTGTGGGGTTCTGGGCGAGGGCCACGCCCGAGGCCAGGGTGATGAGGGCGGTAGCGATGGTGGTCTTCAGCGTGTTCATCTTGAGGGCTCCAGGGTTGTTTCGGTTGCGTGGGCTTCGCGAAAGCTTGTGTCCACAACGACCCCTGCCGGCACCACGTTGACGGCGTTGCAAAACCTTACACGCGCGCAGAATCGCGGGCATGAGCACCGCTTCCCGCTTCGACTGGACCGCCGGCTACGCCAGCCGGCGCAGCCCGCTGTTCGCCCGCAACATCGTCTCTACATCGCATCCGCTGGCCGCCCAGGCCGGGCTGCGCATGCTGCAGGCGGGCGGCAATGCGGTGGACGCCGCCATTGCTGCTGCGGCCTGCATGACGCTCGTCGAGCCGTGCAGCAACGGCCTCGGGTCGGACGCCTTCTGCATCCTGTGGGACGGCCGCCAGTTGCATGGGTTGAACGCCAGCGGCCCGGCACCCGCGGCATGGACGCCGTCCTTCTTCGAGGGGGCCACCATGCCTCGCCGCGGCTGGGGCTCGGTGACGGTGCCTGGCGCGGTGGGAGGCTGGGCGGCACTCAGCGAGCGCTTCGGCCTGCTGCCCTTCGGCGAGCTGATGCAGCCGGCCATCGAGATCGCCGAGCGCGGCTACGCGGTGCCGCCGATCGTGCAGGGCAAGTGGGCCATGGCCGCGGCCCTGCCCGAGCTCACGTCGCAGCCCGGCTTCGCGCAGGCCTTCCTGCCGCACGGCCGGGTGCCGGCGGTGGGCGAGCGCTTCAGCTTCGCCGACGCGGCGCGCAGCCTTCGGTTGATTGCCGAGTCGCGTGGCGAGGCCTTCTACCGTGGCGAGATCTCAGCAGCGCTGGCGCGCTTCGCCCGCGAGACCGGCGGCGCGCTGACCGAGGCGGATCTGGCCGCCTACCGGCCCGAATGGGTCACGCCGCTGGCCAAAGACTTTGCCGGCCACACGCTGCACGAGATCCCGCCCAATGGCCAGGGCATCGCGGCGCAGATGGCGCTCGGCCTGCTGCAGCATTGCGGTATCGGCCACCATACCGTCGACAGTGCCGACGCGCAGCATCTGATGATCGAGGCGATGAAGCTGGCGTTCGCCGACGTCTACCGCTTCGTCGCCGAGCCGGCGGCGATGGCGGTCAGCCCGGCGCAGTTGCTCGACGACGGCTATCTCGCCGAGCGCGCGAAGCTCATCGACCCGGCGCGCGCCCAGGTGTTCGGCGCCGGCAACCCGGTCAAGGGCGGCACCATCTACCTGACCGCGGCCGACGAGTCGGGCATGATGGTCAGCTTCATCCAGAGCAACTACATGGGCTTCGGCTCGGGCCTCGTGCTGCCGGGCTACGGCATCAGCCTGCAGAACCGCGGTCACTGTTTCACGCTCGAGCCGGGCCACCCCAACCAGGTCGCGCCGGCCAAGCGCCCGTTCCACACCATCATCCCGGCGTTCCTGACGCAGGACGGCGCCCCGGTGATGAGCTTCGGCGTCATGGGGGGCAACATGCAACCGCAGGGCCACCTGCAGACGCTGGTCCGCATGCTCTGCTACGGTCAGAATCCGCAGACGGCCTGCGACGCGCCGCGCTGGCGCTTCAACGAGGGCCTGTCCATCAACATCGAGGCGCACATGCCGGCGACCACTATCGAGGCCTTGCGCGCGCGCGGCCACCAGGTCGGCGACATCCACGACAGCTACCAGGACTTCGGCGCCGGCCAGTTCATCTGGCGGCTGGGCGACCCGGCGGTGGACGGCTACGTGGCCGCCAGCGACCCCCGACGTGACGGCGCCGCGGTGGGCTGGTGACGATGCAGGCATTGCGACTGCAGCCAGGGGACGACCTGCGCGGCGCGCTCGCCGGGCGCACGGGCTTCGTCGTGGCGGGTATCGGCAGCCTCGTGTCGGCGCAGCTGCGGTGGGCGGGCGCGGCCGGGCCGACGGGCATCGACGGGCCGCTGGAGATCCTGACGCTCAGCGGCAGCCTGACGCCCGACGGCATGCACCTGCATGCCAGCGTGTCGGATGCCATGGGACGAGTGTGGGGCGGGCATGTCTGCGCGGGCTGCGTCGTGCGGACGACGGCCGAGCTGCTCATCGCGCCGTTGCCGGCCGGCAGCCTCGCCCGGGTCTTCGATCCGGTGACGGGTTTCACCGAACTGGTCGTCCAGGAGCGCTGACGGCCGGCCGCGCTGCTAGCATGGCGGGATGACCAAGCTGCTCGACCTCGACTGACGCGCCTGAGCGCGTCGCCCGGCCCGCCCTGGGCCGCCCCTGGTCGAGTTTCTGAGCCCTTGCCGTCATGCTCTCCCGCCTCATCGCCTTCTTCACCCTTGCGCCGCAGGACCTGCTGCGCGACGCCGTCTACCGGCGGCTGTGGACCTCCATCCTGTGCTCGTCGCTGGGCGGCCAGATCACGCTGCTGGCGCTGCCGCTGACGGCGGCCGTGATGCTGCATGCCACGCCCACGCAGATGGGCCTGTTGCAGGCGCTGGAGGTGCTCCCCTTCGCGCTGTTTTCGCTGCCCGCCGGCGTGCTGCTGGACCGCGTGCGCAAGCTGCCGATCTACATCGGCGGCGAGGCGATGCTGGGCGTGGCCGTGGTGTCGGTGCCGGTTGCGGCCTGGCTGGGCGTGCTGGGCATGGGCTGGCTCTATGTCGTGGGTTTCATCATCGGCACGGTCAACACGACGGCGGGCAGCGCCGCGCAGATCGTGCTGACGCAGGTGGTGCCCCGTGAGCGCCTGGTGGAGGCCCACGCGAAGAACGCGCTGGCGTCCTCTGGCGCCGACGTCGCCGGGCCCGGGCTGGCTGGCCTGCTCATCAAGCTGCTCGGCGCACCGCTGGCGCTGGCCGTCAACGCGCTGATGTTGGCCGTTTCCACACTGATCCTGCGCGGCGTGCATGTGAAGGAGCAACTGCCCGAGCGCCAGGGCCAGGACTTCTGGGCCGAACTCAAGACCGGCCTGCGCTTCGTGCGTGAGCGGCCGCTGCTCGTCACGATGGCCATCGTCGTGGCCGCCTGGCATGTTTTCCATAACGCGGCGCTGGTGGTGCAGATCCTGTTGGCCACGCGCGAGCTGCATCTCGCGCCGCAGACGGTGGGCTGGTCCTACGTGGCGATCGGCGTCGGCACGGTGCTGGCCAGCAGCTTCGGCCACCGCATCAGTCGCCGCCTGGGGCCGGGACCCTGCCTGGTGCTGGGCTTCACGCTGTGCGGTCTGGCGTGGCTGCAGCTGGCGTTCGCACCGGCTGGCGCCTGGGGCGTGGCCAGCTTCGCACTGATGCTGTTCACCTGGGGGGCCGGCGCGGTGCTGCTGTTCATCAACTTCCTGTCGCTGCGCCAGGCTGTGACGCCCGCGCCGCTGCTGGGCCGCATGACGAGCACGATGCGCTGGCTCATCCTCGTGCCGGCCGCGCCGGGCGCGCTGCTGGGCGGCTGGCTCGGTGAGCACCTGGGTCTGCGCGCGGCGCTGGGGTTTGCCGGCATCGGCTGCGTGCTCACGGCGGTGTGGGCCTGGAACCACCCGGTGCTGCGGGGCGTGCGCGAGCTGCCCAAGCCCGTGGAGGTGGTGACAGCCTAGGGCCGCGCCACCTTGGTACGAGCCGGCCAGAGCATTTCTGCTCGGCTGGTGAACAGATTCTCGTTGCTGGTCGAACTATTGCGGGTCATCTGGCTACGATCCGACGGGTTCTTCTTGCCTGCAGGATCCATGTCCCATTCCCATCGCGGCGGCGAGGCGCGACGCCAGTACCAGGTCGTCGCGGACCGCATCCGTGCGCTCATTGATAACGAGGGGCGCCAGCCCGGATCGAGGCTGCCGCCCGAACGGGAACTGGCCGTGCAGCTGGGCGTGTCCCGGCCGTCGCTGCGCGAGGCCCTGATCGCGCTCGAGATCGACGGCCGCGTGGAGATCCGCGGCGGCTCCGGCGTCTACGTCTGTGCGGCCACCAACCCGGCGGACGGTGAGACGCCGTCGCTGGGCGACAGCCCGGCCGAGCTGATGGACGCGCGCGTCGTGCTGGAGAGCGCCATCATGACGCTGGCCGCGGCGCGGGTCACACAGCCCGGCCTGCAGCGTGTCGCCGACGCGCTGGCGGCCATGCATGCAGAGGTCGCCCAGGGGCGCAGCCCCGTCGATGCTGACCGGCGCTTCCATGCCGGCGTCGCCGAGATGACCGGCAATCCGGTGCTGGTCTCGCTGGTGACGGCCTTGTTCGACGGGCGTCACAGCCCGATCTCGTCGCGCATGCGCCAGGGTGCCGAGTCGGCAGGCGCCTGGCAGGCCGCGCTGGCGGAACACGAGGCCATCCTTATGGCCCTGGAGGCGCGCGACCCCTACGCCGCGACCGCGGCCATGTGTGCCCACCTGCAGGCGTCCTTCGGGCGCTGGATGGGCGCCCGGGCCGACGTCGCCAGCCGGCACAGCAGCGTCACCTGAACAACACGCGGCCCGGCGGCTCGCCGCGTCAGCTCGTGGCCAGCGCGGCCCGCAGCATCGGCTGGTTCAGCCGCAGTGCCAGCGCCTCGGCCAGCTCCACGACCGGCAGCAGGCGCCGCGCTTTCTTGGTGGCATGGTTCTGCGCGATGTCGGCCAGCCGGTGGGCCAGGAAGGGGTTGAGCAGGCGCTCGCGCAGCGCGACGACGTAGCGGCGTGCCTCGTCGCCTTGGTCGAGGGCGTCGAACACCGGCAGCACCTCCTGCTGCCAGGTCTGTTCCAGCGGCTCGCGCAGCGGCGGCGTCTGCATGGCCTGCAGTACCGTCATGTCCTTGGGGTGGCCGCCGCGGCGCCACAGCTCGGCCAGCACCGTATGGCCCAGGTTCAGCAGGTGGAGCTTCAGGCGCTCGTGGCGCAACAGATCGTCGGTCAGCTGGATGGCCGGGTGCCGGCAGGGCAGTTGCAGCCGCGGCTGGGCCTCGACCGCCCACAGCGCGTAGTGCTCGGCGACGGCGCCCACCGGGTCCAGTGCCTCGGAGACGATGCGGTCCACGAGCGAGTTGCCCCATACCGGCCGGGCCTGCAGCCAGTCGATGAAGGCCGGGGCGCAGCGCCACTGACGCGCCAGCGACACGACGGTGTCGCGCAGCCGGTCACCGTTGCGCGAGACCAGTTCGCAGGGCAGCAGCGTCAGTTCGGCGCCCGGGCGCGCATGCCAGCGGTCGTGCAGCAGCACCAGCAGTCGCGCCGGGAACGATGCAGGTGCCGCCGCACTGTCGGCCAGGTGGCGGGCGTCATCGCCGTCGACCAGCGTCCAGCCGCTGTCGCCGGTGTTGGACACGATCACGCGCACCGGCCCGCGCATGCGCTCGCGCACGGCAGGCCAATCGGTGGCCGCCTGCAGCGCCTCGCGGACCGCACGGCAGCGGCGGCGCGATTCGACGGGTTGCCCGTCTACGAGGCCGCGCACGACGACGTCGAAGCCCTCTGCGCGAGCCAGCGCCGCCGTGCGGCGCGTGCTGGCCGGGTTGGCAGTGCCCTGCACGACCGTGATGCCACCCAGCGCCTCCCCGCGCTCTGCCGCCTCGCTGACGAACAGGTCGACATGCGCCTGCAGGAAGCGGCTGGTACCGAACTGCAGGATCGGCTGGCCGGCTGGCTCCGCGGCGTTCAGCATTCGACGATGGCCTTGATGACGCCCTCGGTCGGGTCCAGCAGCCGCGCGAAGCCTGTCGGCACGTCGGCCAGCGCCAGGCGATGCGTGGCCAGCGCGGTGTCGGGCACCAGGCCCTGGCGCATCGCGGCCATGACGGTCTCGAAGTCCTCGGTCGTCGCATTGCGGCTGCTCAGCAGCGTGGCCTCGCGCTTGTGGAACTCGGGGTCGGAGAAGCTGATGTCGCCCTGCACGATGGACACCAGCACGTAGCGCCCGCCGTGCGCCACGAAGCGGAAACCGCGCTCCATCGCCTGGCGGTTGCCGGTGGCGTCGAAGACCACGTCGAAGAACTCGCTGTCGGTCAGCCGGGCCAACTCGGCCTCGTCGCCGTCGCCCAGCGACACGGTGTGCGTGGCGCCCGCGTGCTGCCGGGCCACGTCGAGCCGGTCCAGCCGGCCGTCCAGCGCCGTGACGGTGGCGCCGCGCAGATGGGCGAAGAGCATCGTGCCCAGCCCGATCGGCCCGGAGCCGACCACCAGCACGCGCTGGCCAGCAGTCACGTCGCCGCGGCGCACCGCATGCGCGCCGATCGCCAGGAACTCCAGCATCGCGGCCTGGTCCAGCGTGATGCCGTCGGCCTTGCCGACAAAGCGCCGGGGCACGCTGACGAACTCGGTGAAGGCGCCGTCGCGATGCACGCCCAGCACCTGGATGCGCGTGCAGCAGTTGGGCTTGCCCTGGCGGCACGCAATGCAGTCGCCACAGGACAGGTAGGGCGTCACATAGACCGGATCGCCAGGCTGCAGGCCGCTGTCTGCGTCGGCCGCCTCCACGACACCGGACAGCTCGTGCCCCATGACGCGCGGGTAGGCGAGGTAGGGCTGATTGCCGGTGAAGATGTGCAGGTCCGTCCCGCAGACGCCGACGCGCCGCACGCGAAGCAGCACGTCGCCCGGCGCCCGCTCGGGTCGCGGCCGGTCATGGGCCACGAGGGAACCCGGGGATTCGCAGGAGATGGTCAGCATGGTTCGAGGCGGTAGATGCGCGAGGCGTTGCCGCCGAAGAGCGCGTTCAGGTCGTTGGGATGGGGTGCGGGCTGGAGCTGGCGGGCCAGCAGGTGGGCGAGCCGCCACCAGTCGTCGTAGCCCGCGGCCAGGCGCAGCACCGGCCAGTCGCTGCCCCACAGCAGGCGCTCGGGGCCGAACAGCTCCCACAGCGCCTGCGCGTAGGGCTGCAGCGACGCGGCGTCGCGGCGCTCGCCGGCCTCGGTCAGCAGGCCGGAGAGCTTGCAGTGGACCTGGGGCAGGGCGGCGAGCGCGGCGAGATTGCGTCGCCACGGTTCGATGACCGCGGTGGCGATCAGGGGCTTGGCGGCATGGTCGATGACGATCGTCAGGCCGGGATGACGCGCCGCAAAGCGATGCAGGCCCGGCAACTGGCGGGGCAGCACCAGCGCATCGAACACGAGGCCATGGCGCTGCATGGCCTGCGCGGCGGGGTCGCAGGCCGGGTCGGCGATCCAGTCGTCGTCGGGCAGGTCCTGCAGCATTGGCCGCAGGCCCTTGAGCAGCGGATGGGCCGCCAGCGCGTCGATCTGCCCAGGCGCGTCCGCTGCCTTGAAATCCACCCAGCCGACGACGCCGCGCACCCAGGGCGTGGCGGCGGCCTGAGCGAGCATCCAGTGCGTGTCGGCCACGCTTGGCAGCGACTGCACGAGCACCGTCGCGTCGATGCCCGCTGCACTGAGGTGCGGGGCAAGGTCGTCCGGGCCGAAGTCCCGGTGGATGGCGGCCAGGCTGGCGGGCGGCCACTGGCCCCCGCGGTCGGCCAGGCGCCAGAAGTGCTGGTGGGCGTCGACGCGCATCAGCCTTCCTTGTGACCGCTGCTCGGCAGCGGCGCCGCAGCATCGAGCAGGCCGCGCGCCTGCAGCGCAGGCCACAGTTCGCGCGGGACGGGGCTGCGCAGCCAGGCCGCATTGGCCTTGACCTCCAGCGGTGAGCGCATGCCGGCCAGCACGGTCGCCACGGCCGGATGGGCGAGCGGGAACTGCAGCGCGGCGGCTTGCAGCGGCACGCTGAACTCCGCGCAGACGGCGCGCAGCGCGTGGACCCGCTGCATGACGTCAGCCGGCACGTCGCCGTAGTTGTAGCGGGGCTGTCCGGCCAGCAGGCCGGAGTTGAACGGCCCGCCCACCAGCACGCGCACACCGTCGGCCGCGCAGCGGTCGAGAAAGGGCAGGCTGCCCTGTTCCAGCAGCGTGTAGCGGCCAGCCAGCAGCACGACGTCCAGCGGCGCTGTGTCGAGCGCATCCTGCGCCACCTGCCATTCATTCACGCCCAGGCCGATGGCACGAACGACCCCTTGCTCGCGGAGTTCGGCGAGCGCGCGGAAGCCGCCGCCCGTCGTCAGTGCCTGCCAGTGCACCGCGTGCTGCTCGCCATGCGTGGCGCGACCGATGTCGTGCACGAGCAGCATGTCGATGCGTGCCAGGCCCAGCCGCTGCAGGCTGTCCTCGAAGGAGCGCATGACGCCGGCATGGCTGTAGTCGTACACCGGCCGAAACGGCAGCGGCTGTGCCCAGCCATCGCTGCCCGGCGCCACACTGGCGTCCGGGTGCATCAGCCGGCCCACCTTGGTCGACAGGACGAAGCTGTCGCGGGGCTTGGTCGCCAGGAACTCGCCGGTTCGGCGCTCGCTGAGCGTATAGCCGTAGAACGGTGCGGTGTCGAAGTAGCGCACGCCCTCGGCCCAGGCAGCGGCCAACGTGGCGGACGCCGTATCGGCGCTGACGTTGTCGTAGAGCCCGGCGATCGCGGCGGCACCGAAGCCCAGCGTCGTCAGGCGGAGCTGGGCCCGAGGCAGAGGGCGGCTGAAGAGGCTCGCGGGGCGGTGCATGCGCAGCAGCGAAGTTCGTCGCCGGCCCACGTCAGTACAGCACGGCCCTGGCTTCGGGCGTTTCCAGGTTCGCCTTGTCCACCCAGACGACACCGGTGTCACGGAACTTGGGCACGGGCTTCTTCTGCAGCAGGTCGTTGACGGTCTTGACGCCGAGCTCGCCCATCTGGAAGGAGCCCTGCACGGCGATGCCGGTGAGCGTGCCGTCCTGGACGAACTTCTGCAGGTCCTGGTTGCCATCGAAACCGACGGCCACCAGCTTGCCGGCCCGGCCGGCCTGCACGATGGCGCGGCCCATGCCGACGGCGGTGGGCTCGTTGGCGCCGAAGATGCCCTTGAGGTCGCGATGCGCGGCCAGCAGGTCGGTCGTCTGGTTCATGGCCGTGGCCATCTGGGACTGCGAATAGAACGGGCCGACGACCTGCAGCTTGGAGTTCGCCTTCAGGTAGTTCTTGAAGGCGCCGACGCGGTCCACCTCCGACCCGGCACCGGCGACGTAGGACATGATGGCCACCTTGCCCGTCGTGCCCACCTTCGCGATCAGCTGCTTGGCGCACAGCTCGCCGGCCGCGCGGTTGTCGGTCGTCAGGAAGGACTGGTAGTACTTCCTGCCGGCCTCAGCGACCTGCGAGTCGATCAGCACGACGGGGATGCGCGCCTCCCACGCCTTCTTCATGACCGGCACGAGCGCGTCGGGGTCGGACGGCGCCAGCACGATGCCGGCGACACGCCGGTTGACGGCGTTCTCGACGAGGTTGACCTGCTCGGCGATCGCCGATTCGCTGGCCGGGCCGGCGAAGGTCATTGTGTGGCCCGGCACGTCCTTCATCGCCGCCTCGGCGCCCTTGTTGACGTTCTGCCAGTACGTGGAGTTGGTCGTCTTGACGATGACGGCGATCTCGCCGGCGTGGCCGGTGGCGCACAGCGCTGCGAGGGCGGCGGCCAGCAGGTGGCGTAGGGGGCGCAGTGGGCGCAGGGGGGAATGCATGCGATGTCTCCTGGTGTGGTGACCGGTCTTCAGCGCCGGTTGCGGAGTTGGTCGATCCAGACGGTCAACAGGATGACCAGGCCGATGATGATCTGCTGCGAGAACGCGGACACGCCGTTCATGTTCAGGCCGTTGCGCAGGATGCCGATGACGAAGGCGCCGATGACGGTGCCGGAGATCGTGCCGACGCCGCCGGACAGCGACGTGCCGCCGATGACGGCCGCGGCGATGGCGTCGAGCTCGTACATGACGCCCTCGTTGGGCTGCGCCGTGACCAGGCGCGACATCAGCACGCAGCCCGTCAGCCCGGCGAGCGCTCCGGACGCGACGTAGGCGAACATCGCGACGCGACCGACGCTGACGCCCGACAGCCGCGCCGCCTCGCCGTTGGAGCCAACGGCGTGCAGGTGCCGGCCCAACGTCGTGCGGCGCAGCAGGATGGAGGCGGCCACGGCCAGTACCAGCATCAGCAGCACCGGGTAGGGGATGCCCGGAAACGTCACGTCCGGGAAACCCTGCTCGTCGAGGGTCTCGACGCGCCACAGCGCGCCGTTGCCCAGCGCGCCGAAGGCCTCGCCCAGCCCCGAGACGGCGCGCGCATCGGTCAGTTGCAGCGCCACGCCGCGGGCGACCAGCATCATGCCCAGCGTCGCGATGAAGGGCGGCAGGCCCAGCCGCGTGACGCACAGCCCGTTGATCGCGCCGCACACCGCGCCCACGGCCACGCCGAGCGTCATGGCCGGCGTGACCGGCATGCCGTGCTTGACTAGCAGCCCGGCCACGACGCCCGACAGCGCCAGCACGGAGCCCACGGAGAGGTCGATGCCGCCCGTCAGGATGACGAGCGTGGCGCCGATGCCCAGGTAGATGATGGTGCTGACCTGCAGCGCCACCGTCATCGCGTTGCCCAGCGTTGGGAAGGCGCTGCTCGTGAACGAGAACACCGCCATCAGCACGAGCAGCCCCGCCAGGGCGGCGAATTTCTGGATCAGGTCTTTCTGGCGGTCAGTCATGCAGGGTCGTCTCCGGTGCGGCCTCTTCGGGCTCTGGGGCGCTCCCGGTCCCACCGACCGAGGCGTGGTGGATGATGTCGTGCTGCGTGCATTCGCGGGTCTGCAGCACGCGGGCGATGCGGCCCTGGCGGAACACCGCCACGCGGTCCGTCAGGCCGAGGATTTCCGGCAGGTCCGAGCTGATGAGGATGACGCCGATGCCCTCGGCCGCAAGCCGATCCATCAGCTCGTAGATGGCGTACTTGGCGCCCACGTCGATGCCGCGCGTGGGTTCGTCGAAGATGATGATTCGGGCCTCGCGGAACAGCCACTTGGCGATGACGATCTTCTGCTGGTTGCCGCCCGACAGCAGCCGAGCCACCTGGTCGGGCGACGGCGTGCGGATGGCCAGCTGCTGGATGAAGCGCTCGGCCGTCTGCCGTTCGCCGGCAGCGTCAATGAAGCCGAGCGGCCCGGACAGCGCCCCGAGGTTGGCCAGCGTGATGTTGTGTGCCACGCTCATCTTGACCGCCAGACCGTGGGCCTTGCGGTCCTCCGACACATAGGCGATGCCGGCCGCGATCGCGTCGCGCGGCGTGCGCAGCGCCAGCCGCTGGCCGGCCAGCTGCACCTCGCCGTCGTCCAGCGGGTCGGCGCCGAAGAGGGCCCGTGCCACCTCGGTGCGGCCCGCGCCTACCAGGCCCGCGAAGCCGAGGATCTCGCCGCGGCGCAGCTCGAAGTCGACCGGCCCGAAAACGCCGTCGCGCCGCAGGCCACGCACCTGCATCAGCACCTGGTCCCCCGGCATCCGCGTGGCGGCGGGGAACTGTTGCGTCAGCTCGCGGCCGACCATCAGGCTGACGATCTCGTCGATGGACGTGTCGGCCCAGTCCCGCGTGGCGATGTACTGGCCGTCGCGCAGCACCGTCACGCGGTCTGTGATGACGCCCAGTTCGTCCAGTCGGTGCGAGATGTAGACGATGCCCACGCCGCTGCGCTTGAGCTCCAGCACCACCTGCAGCAGGCGCTCGGCGTCGGCCTCGCCCAGCGAGGACGTGGGCTCGTCCATGATCAGCAGCCGCGCGTCCATGGACAGGGCCTTGGCGATCTCCACCATCTGCTGCTGCGCGATGGACAGGGTGGACACCTGCGCGTCCGGGTCGATGGCCACGCCGAGCCGCTCGAGGCAGCGGCGTGCACCATCGCGTTGACGTTCACGGTCGATGAACAGTCCGCGGCGCGGCTCGCGGCCGAGCCAGATGTTCTCGGCCACGCTCAGATGAGGCACCAGGTTCAGCTCCTGGTGGATCATGACGATGCCCAGCGCCTGCGCATGGACGAGACCCCGGATGCGGACCGCCTCGCCATCGATGCGGACCTCGCCGTCGTTCGGCATGTAGACGCCGCTGAGGATCTTCATCAGCGTCGACTTGCCGGCGCCGTTTTCGCCGCAGACGGCGTGCACCTCGCCCCGTCGCACCTCCAGGCAGACGCCGGACAACGCGATGACGTTGTCAAAGCGTTTGGTGACGCCCTGCATGCTGAGCAGCGGGGCGGTCACGGACGGAGGGGCGGACGCGAGCATCGTGGAGCCGAGAGGCGGTTTGGTCATTCCGGACAGCTCTTGAGTGTAGTTTGGTCAGACCACATGGCGTGCGGATTCGGCGGACTTTGCATTGCGGGTTTACACCTGCGACGCGCTATCCAGCCATGGTGGCGGCGCCCGTCACGCACTTGTGGATCGCGGTGGAGGCCTCCGGCGACATCGCGCAGGCGCGGGTTTTCGCTGACTGCAACGGGCCGAAACTTCTGGTCTGGCCAATTTACACTGGCCGGACCAGTTGGAAAGAAACATGATGCACGAGACCTCAGCTTCCGGGGCGCACCTGGACGGCAAGACGGTGTTGATCACGGCGGCCGGCCAGGGGATTGGTCAGGCCGCAGCGCTGGCCTGCCTTGCTGCCGGCGCCCGGGTCATTGCTACGGACCTGCGGCCGGAGGGGTTGGCGCGTCTTGCCGGTTCGACGAGCTTGGCGGACGTCACCCGCCTGACCACGGCAGAGCTGGACGTGCGCGACACCGAGGCCATCAAGCGGCTGGCCGCCGGCACGACGCCGCTGGACGGCTTGTTCAACTGCGCTGGCTTCGTGCACCACGGCAACGTGCTGGACTGTGACGAGGCTGCGTGGGACTTCAGCATGGACCTCAACGTCAAGAGCATGTGGCGCATGATGCGTGCCTTCGTGCCCGGCATGCTGCAGCGCGCCGCCGAGCGTGGCAGCGTGTCGGTGCTGAACATGGCGTCCATGGCGTCGTCCGTGAAAGGCTTCCCGAACCGCTTTGCCTACGGCACCAGCAAGGCCGCCGTCATCGGCATGAGCAAGGCCGTCGCGGCCGACTTCGTCAAGCAGGGGCTGCGCTGCAATGCGCTGTGCCCGGGCACCGTGGACACGCCCTCGCTGCGCGAGCGCATCGCAGCCGCGCCCGATCCGGTCCAGGCCGAGAAGGATTTCATCGCCCGCCAGCCGATGGGCCGCCTGGCCGCGGTGGACGACATCGCACCGTTGGTGGTCTTCCTGCTCAGCGACGCGTCGCGCTTCATCACCGGCCAGGCCATCAACGTCGATGGCGGCGTGACGATCTGACGCGCGCCGCAGTGAGCGGCGCATGAACGGCGCATGACCGGCGCATCAAATGGCCGCTGGAGCGACGGCTGACTGAGGGACACTGTAGCCCTTTGTAAAGCGATCCCCAGCCTACCCATGCCCGAGTTCCAGCGAGAGGCCCGCCGTGACTGATAAAGCCCCGCCCGCGCGCCCGCGGCGCGCAGCGACGCTGGCCGACGTCGGCCGGGAGGCGGGCGTGTCTGCCATGGCCGCGTCGGCCGTGCTCAACAGCCCCACCACGTCAACCCGCATCTCCAAGGAAACGCAGGAGCGCGTGCTGGCGGCAGCCAAGAAGCTGCGCTACCGGCCCAACCAGACGGCGCGAGCGCTCGTCGACCGCCGCATGAACGCGCTGGGCCTGGTGGGCATGCTGGCTGGCGGCGACCCCAACCTCTACTTCCTGGAGGTGTTCGACGGTGTCGTGCAGGAGGCGACGGCGCGCGGGCAGATCGTCACCGTGTTCAACGTCGGCAGCTGGGAGGCGGCCAGCCGGCTGATCCCGCAATACTGCGACGGTCGCGTCGACGGCCTCATCCTGGTCGCGCCGATGATTGACGCGCCGGCCAGCGAGTGGTTGCCCGAGCACGCACCGGCGGTGGCCGTGCACCCCAACCACGCGGTCCCCGGCGTGGCCAACCTGCGTGCGGACGACGAAGGCGGCGCGCGCCAGGCGGTGAACCGCCTGCTGGGCCTGGGCCACCGGCGCATCCTGCATGTGGGCGGCCCGGTCGGCTACATGGGCGCCGAGCTGCGCTGCCAGGGGTTTCGCCGCGCCTGCGAGGCGGCCGGCGTCGGCGTGCCGGCCGATTACATCGTCAGGACCGACTTCACGGCCGAGGGTGGCGCGCAGGCCATGGACGCCTGGCTGCAGTCACACCAGGGCCAGCCGCTGCCGGACGCGATCTTCGCGGCCAGCGACGGCATTGCGCTGGGCTGCCTGGAGCGACTGCAGGCGCGAGGCTTGCGCGTGCCCGAGGACATCTCGGTCATCGGCTTCGACAACACGTTGTTCGCGCGCGCCGCGCGGTTGTCCACCGTGGCGCAACCGCTGCGCACGCTGGGGCGGCTGGCCGTGCAGGCCTTGCTGACGTCCATCGAAGCTCATCGCGATGGCCACGCAGCGACGGATGCGACAGAGACGGTGCTGGACACGACGCTCATCGAGCGCGCGACGCTGGCGGCGCCCCGTGCGACGCCGCTCCTCATTGCCTGAGACGGCCACGACTCGGCAGTCGTCGACGGCTGGTGCGAGGCCGGCGATCCACGGTGCGCAAGCGCGCCAGGCGCGACTGCTTCAGCGGACTGGCGAGTCAGATTGACCGCCGAATGCGGCCAAACCGTGCTCACAACTGCTCGATGGTGACCTTCGCCAGTTTGGCGACCCGCTGCGTCGTTGAGGGAGAAGTAGAAATCATCCACGAATCGCTTCTTCGCCAATCGCCTTGGCCATCCATGAGGGCAGGAAGGCACGTCCCGACGCCAGCGCCCGCCATTCCGCGGACGGCAGCGTCCGCCGCAAGGCGGTCAGGGACTCGTTCACATGCGACGGGCCCATCCAGGCCAATGCCCGGACGGCCGCGCCGACCTGGCCAGTCCACAGCGCCAGCATCCAGCGGGGGACATGTTTGACCGTCATCCCGTAGCGACCCAGTTTCAGCTTGCGGCTGCGCCCCGAGGTCAGATAGACCTCGCGAATCGGAACCTGGTGGGTCAGGCCCAGTGCGTTCGCCGTGCTGCGAGCTTGACCACGAACGGTTTGAGCGTCGCAAGCTTGAGTTCTATTCGGACGGTCGTGTAGGTGGTGCTTGCCAGGGCTGGTCCATCGGCGAAACAGAACTTGGATCTGTTGCAGTCCCAGCCCTCTCAGAAATCAACCAGATGCCCGAATTTGAAGGCGAGGTCCTCAGCAAGGCTGACTTCGAGGAGTTGTGGATCAGACATGCCAGAGGCGCAGGGAGCTAGCGCCGGCCAGGCGCTTCCGTTGACCATAGTCCCCTTGCTTTAGGCTGGCTATTGCCACTTGAACCCCGTAGTGGCCCAACACACTTCGCACCCTTTCCAGGGTCGTCCATGCCGCATGCCATCTGAAAAGCTTCGACAGTCTTTTGAAGTCTTGTGCAAAGCCTTGCCCCCGGGCATTGAGTTGGGCATGCCTTGGCCGCATGACCAAGGCTACGATGACTATGAATCGCCTTCGCTGATCTACGAAGCAGCCCAGGACATTGGCGGCCAAGCGTTCCTCACTGGTGACGCAGCTCTGGTGGAGGCGTTTCTTGAACTCTCGCGAAACATGGCAGAGCCTAGAGTCGTCGGCTTCTGGCTCCGCTACGCTAGCTTCTACTCGGATGATGATGGCGCCGGACTTCAACAATTAGTGGGTGGCTGGAGGTCTAGCACGGACCCGCTGAAGCGCTATTTGGCTGAGCATGCGAAAGACTTGGTCGAAGCAGGCCCAACCTCTTGAGATCGACTGGTTGCGGCCAGGAGGGGTCGGTCGTGACGGGCGGCTGGGACGCCGGCTGAAGCCTCGAGGTCGGTAAGGCGCTATGAACTCGAAGATTTTGTTTCTGCTAGGACTGTTGTTGTTTTGGATACTGGCCGCCGTTGGCCGGTTCATCGCGAATACTGAAGTAGCAGCGTTCGCCAAGAATTGGTTTGTCTTTGGCGCAATCGTCCAGTATTTATGCAGTCTTCCAATGCAGAAACATGCATCAAATTTGCATGGCTACTTGGCGTCCGTTGGCAAGAAGCTGCCAAAGAACCGAGATCAGGTTTTGGCGGCAGCTGCAGCTGATCCCTGGCTCATTCCAAATGATCTGCTCATGAAGTACAACGTCTGGCAGGCGATCTCTATTTTTCTGGCTGGTCCGCTGCTTTGCTCCATCGTCATCATGGCGCTTTCATTCATCAAGTTCGTCTGACGCCAGTCACGTAGGGCAGTTCGTCAGCGTTCATGTACAACGCTTCGGCGATCCATGGACAGATTCATCTTCTACTCAAAGCCGAAGCTCGTCGCCAGTCTGGCGCCGATGTTCGTCATTGCGGTCGCGTTGTTCTGGCTTGGTTTGACAAGCGGCGTTCTCATGATTCTTGCGGCCGTATGGGCGCTGGTCGTTGTTTCACTCCTGCTGAAGTTGAGTCCATTTGATCGCCCAGTGCTGGAGTTCGGTGGCTCGGAGATCGCTTTCGGCCCAGGCTTGGCGACCAAGGTCCCCATATCCCGCATCAAGTACGCAGTATCTGGCGGCAGCAGCCCTCACGCATGGCCAGGCAGTGTCATCGTTTTGCTGGAAATGGAACCAAGAGTTGCCGGGGGCCAGCGGTACCAAGACCAGAAGGTCATTCAATTGTTTTGCGTTGACGCCACGCCAGAGGACATCGCGAAACACATCAACGCCCTTGTTGGTTTCGCGGCGCGCCGCGAGCATTGACCGTTCACCCAATCGGCCCCGCATCGGTGTGCCGCCTTTGGCAGTCAGGTAGGTCGCGTCGCGACCCGCGCTACCGCTGCAACCCCATCGGGTGTCCACGACGAAGAAGCCGGCGTCGCGCAAGCGAGCGGCGGGGCGCGCCTGCGCCATCCCGCCCTACAGCGGCCTCGGCATCAAGCCGTTGAGCGACCGCTTTCCCGCCACGCGTTCGATGGACCGAAAGGCCGCTCCGGGTCGTGAGCTCCCGTTCACCAGAGCCGCGACCAGTCATTCGAGGCCAAGCTGCAACCACCGGCCGCTCAATGCCCGGTCTCGAAGGTGAAGCGGCCGTTGACGTCGGCGTGCGTCGAACGGCCGCTGACCGGTGGTGCCGACGTTGAGCTGCCGAACGGCGAATGACTCCGACCAGCCTGAAGCTGTCGCCCGATGTGCTCGCTCGGGTCTAGGTCGGCTTTGCAGCCTGTGCCGCCGGTCGCGGACGAGGCACTCACTGGCTGGAGTTGGGCAGGAGGCGTCAGTCGACTTCCTGTCCACGCTTTCATGCACTGGTGAGTGGGCACATCAGCAACCCCAGGAGGCCAGGTATGCCGTCGGCGGATTGCGCCCTGGCCGCGCCTGACTGGACAGGATCAGCGCCTCGTAGCTGCTGTTGGAACCACCAAGTTCGAAAAGAAAATCCGGCCGGCCGTCGCCGTCAAAGTCACCGATGGCCTTGATCTGCACGTCCCAGCCGTAGCCACCGAGGTCGTATTCGTAGCGCTGGCCGTCAACCTCGAGGCTGAACTGCGTGCCCTCCCCGTAGGGCCGGCCATCTGCAGTACGCAAGCCATTTTGTAGCTTGAACGCGAAGGGACGACCGTTCAGGGCAAGATCAAACCGGTGGTCGAGTGCCGGCGTCAGCCGCGGCGTCCCGTTCTTGAAACGATAGAGCGCGACAGTGCGCGCTTGCCAAGTCAAGCCGGGAATGCGGACGTACGCCGGAATGCGCTCCTGGTCTTGAATGTCCGACGTAGCCCCCGCGGATTCAGGCTCCGATGCCGTCGAACCAGCCGCCGCTTCAAGCTGGTCGACCACAGGCTTCAACCGCAATCGGGCCTCAGGGATTGACAGCGGCTGCACGGTCAGCGTGGCTTCCGCGTCGTCGATCACGAATGTGGCCCAGCCATCCATCGGCCAGGAATGTGCAGGCAATTTGTCCCAGACCTGTGGCACGCCATATGAGCCGACACCCTGTCTCCACTCGCCTTGGCGGAGCAAAGCACCTGGAGCGACGGCCGGCGCCGCCAAGATGGCATTCGCGATGGTGAGCGCCACGCTGGCGCAGGCGGTGCGCGTGAGTTTTGAGGTGACGGACGCTTTCATGGGGTCATGTCGACTTTGCCGGCTCCAAACTTCTCCGCACATGCGGGTCGGCGAATGGTCGAGATCATGCCGGGGCCATGCGCTCTGCGGTGGCAAACGGAAGAAACGTTCCGCGCGTGTGCCTGTGAGCACCTGGCCGCCCAGTCGTGGCGCGTCCAGGCGGCGGCGGGTCTGGCCCGTGCCCAGGCCGAGGTAGAGGTAGAGGTAGAGGTAGAGGTAGAGGTAGAGGTAGAGGTAGAGGTAGAGGTAGAGGTAGAGGTAGAGGTAGAGGTAGAGGTAGGGCGCCGCGGGCGTTTCGGCGGGCGCAAAGCCGGGTGACAGGGCCAGCACGGCCAGCGTGAGGGCCTGTGTTGAAACAGCGTGTCGGGCCGGGGCTTGGGTGCATGACGTGCCCTCAGGGGGGCGGGGTGGATGTCCAGACGGCCTGTCGCCGATGCCTGCGGTGGCGTCTGTGCGACTGCGTACCGGCGCCACCAGCGGGTCCAAGCGGTCCTGTGTTCCCTGCCGCACCGACAGGGCCCGGCCGATTCGGCAGGCTGGATCCCACCACCGACAAGGACTCTCCATGAAGACCGATGCCCAGCTCCAGCAGGACGTGATGACCGAACTTCAATGGGACCCGGCGCTGCACGCAGCCGAGATCGGCGTGCAAGTGCATGACGGTGCCGTCACGCTGACCGGTGAGGTCAGCAGCTTCCCGGAGAAGCTGCACGCCGAAACGGCGGCGCAGCGCGTCGCGGGCCTGCGCGCCCTGGTGCCTGAGATCACGGTCAAGCTGTCGGCGTTCGGCCGCCGCACCGATGCCGACATCGCAGCCTCGGCGGTGCACGCGCTGCACTGGACGGAAGGCCTGCCGCCCGAGGCCGTGCAGGTGCTGGTGGAGAACGGCTGGATCGTGCTGACCGGCACGGTCGCCTGGCAGTACCAGCGCGAGGCCGCAGCCGAGAGCGTGCGCCACCTGTGCGGCGTGGTGGGCCTGAGCAACCAGATCGCCATCGAGCCGGCGCATGCCGGCGGCGCCAGCATGGCTGGCATCGAGGCAGCCCTGCGGCGCCGGGCCCCAGCTCAACTGCGGCGCTTGAAGGTCGAGGTCATCGGCGGCGACGTGATCCTGTCGGGCAGCGTGCCGACCTGGGCCGACCGCGACCTGGCCACCCACGCGGCCTGGAGCAGCCCGGGCGTGCGCCGTGTCACCAACCGCATCGCCATCGCATGAGCGCGCTCGTGCCGTGGCCGTGCTGCCGGCCTGCCCGCATGTGCGCTGCCGCACCGACCCTGCACGGCAGACCGCGCAAGCTGGGCACCTCAATCCCACGAGGCTTCCCATGAAAACCGACCTTCAGCTGCAAGCGGAAGTCCTGCAGGAACTGCAATGGGACCCGGCCGTGCAGGCCACGTCGCTCGGGGTGGAGGTGAAGGACGGTGTTGTTACGCTGTCCGGCCTGCTGGACAGCGCCGCCGAGAAGTGGCACGCCTTGCACGCGGTGCAGCGGGTGGCCGGTGTGCAGGGGCTGGCCAGCGCGTTGACGGTGCGCCTGCCCGGCCTCAGCCCGCCCAGCGATGCCGACATCGCGGCCGCCGTTATCCACCGCCTGGCTTGGCATGCGGCGCTGGCCGACACGGAGCTGGGCGTGGCGGTGCAGGCCGGCCAGGTCACGCTCTCCGGCACGGTGCGCTGGCAGTACCAGCGCGAGGCGGCGCTGGCCTGCGTGCATACGCTGCGCGGCGTTCTGGGCGTTCACGACGACACCCAGCTGAGGCCAAGCACGGCCGGCGTGGTCATGTCCAGCCTGCGCGAAGCCCTGGAGCGCGCGGCCGGCGTCGATGCCGGGCAGATCCAGGCTCTCGTGCGAGGGCATGAGGTCACCCTCACCGGCACCGTGCCTCACTGGGCGGGCCGCCAATCGGCGCTGGCTGCGGCCTGGGCCCTGCCCGGTGTCCGCGCAGTGCGCGATCAGCTCACGCTGGCGGGCTGAGGGCGCCACGGCCCGCTCTAGTCACGGAGAACCCCATGAACCTCGGCATCCTGCTCTTGATCGTCGTGATCCTGCTGTTGATCGGGGCCCTCCCGGCGTGGCCGCATAGCCGCAGCTGGGGGTTCATGCCCTCGGGAGCCCTCAGCCTGCTGCTAGTGATCGTCGTCGGGCTGCTGTTGCTCGGCCGCCTGTGATGGTCTCTTCACAGTGCATCGAGGAGTCGCCATGAGCGAACGCAACAACTACATCGACAACATGAAGCTCGAGCTCGACACGCTCAACGACCAGCTGGGCTCGCTGGAGGCCCGTGTGATGCATGTCCGCCAGGAGGCTCGCCAACAGTACGAAGGTGAGCTGGCGCGGCTGCGCACCCAGTCCCGCGAGGCGCTCGCGAAGTGGGAGTCCCTGCAGGGCTCCACCGAGGCCACCTGGCACCAGGCCGTGCCGGACATGGACCGCCTGCGCAATGCCTTTTTCCACGCTTTCCACCTCCTCAAGGCACGCATGTGATCGCCCCCCGGCGCGCCACCCTTGTTTCACCCCCCCGACCTCAGCGGACACCTGGCCCGTCGAGTCGCCTTCCCAGGAGCACCACATGAAGAAATCCATGAAACCCAAGCGAGCTGCACAGCCGGCGACACACCCGCCTGTGCTGGACGCCAAGCCTGAATCACCTCGGGCGGCAGCCCCTGCGACCGCGCGCGACCGGCCGCCCAGGCACAAGGCCGTCAAGGGCTCGCGCTGAGCCCGCCGCTCGCCGCGCCGGATGCGTCCCCCCACCGGCGCGTCGCCCTACCGGAGGAGGCGCCGGAGCCCACCACGAGCCCGCCCATGGACAAACCCACGACCCTGCCACCCGCCCACCTGTTCAAGATCGCCCCGTTCACCGCTGCCTCGCGCGACCGGCCGGGCCTGTGGACGTCCCGTCCGGCCAGCCCGGTCGACCTTCCTTCAACGGACAGTCGCAACGCGTCCATGCTGTGGCAGCACGCGGTGCACGATGTGCGCGGCAAGCTGGGCGTGGTGGCCAACATCACCCTGCTGCTGCAGCGGCCCTGCACCGACGAGCGCCGCCTGGCCCTGGCGAGCATGTTGGACCGCAACGTCACCAGCCTCGGCCTGCTGCTGGACGGGATGGACGATCTCGCCCGGCACGAGGCCGTGGCGGAGGCCCCGGTGCTTAGACCGCTCAATGCCGCCGTGGTGCTGCAGGGGGTGTGCGACAGCGTCATGGCGCTGGCCGAGACGCGCGGGCTGCGTGTCGAGTACCGCGGCCCGGCCGTGCTGCCCGTCGAGACAGATGCGCGCCTGCTCGAGCGCATCGCGCAGAACCTGATGCTCAATGCCGTGCGCTACACCACCTCCCACGGCGTGGTGCTCACCTGCGGGGCCAGCGACCGCGTCGCGCCGGGGCGCTGGTTCTTCGAGGTCCGTGATGCCACCCCCGTGCAGGCGGTCGGAGCGCTGCACCTGCCACTGCAGGGCTTGCCCGTGTCGCCCGCAGCACAGCCCCTGCCGGCCGGGGAAGGCCTCGGCCTGGCGATCGTGGCCCGGCTGAGCCGCCTGCTGGGGGCCGAGGTCGAAATGGCCAGCACCGGCACGGGCCGGTGGACCCGCGTCAGCCAGCCGCGGCGTGGCGGGGCCGCGCTAGCAACACTGCCCGGCGGTGCGCCACGCGCGACCCGCGCCATGCGACCAGGCCAGGCCGCCCGGCCGTGACGGTGGCCGTGATCGCGAAGGCAGCACCGCCTTGAGGCCCACCACCCGCCATGCCGAGCGCCATCGCACCGAGCGTATCGGCTGGCTGCGTGCGGCCGTGCTCGGGGCCAACGACGGCATCGTGTCCACGGCCAGCCTGCTGGTCGGCGTTGCCGCGGCAGGCGCCAGCCCCGATAGCCTGCTGGTGACGGGCGCGGCGGGGCTGATGGCGGGGGCCATGTCGATGGCCGCGGGCGAATACGTCTCGGTGCAGGCTCAGGCCGACACAGAGAGCGCCGACATCGGCCGTGAGCGCGCCGAACTGGCCGACAGCCCGGCCGCAGAAATGCAGGAATTGACTCAGCTCTACATCCAGCGCGGGCTGGACGCCCGCCTGGCCGGTCAGGTCGCCAGCCAACTGATGTCCCGCGATGCGTTGGCGGCCCATGCGCGCGACGAACTGGGCATCGCCGACCTGCTGAAGGCCCGCCCCGTGCAGGCCGCGTTCACCTCGGCCGCCAGTTTTGCGGGCGGGGCGCTTCTGCCGCTGGTCGTGACAAGCCTGGCGGCCGGCACCGCGGTCATCCCGTTGGTGAGTGCCACGTCGCTGGTCTTCCTGGCGCTGCTGGGTGCGATGGCAGCGGGCGTCGGCGGCGCGAGCGCCTGGACGGGCGCCGGCCGCGTGCTCTTCTGGGGTGCCCTCGCCATGGGCATCACCGCGGCGGTGGGGGCGCTCTTCGGAACCACGGTGGCCTGATCCCGCCCTCTGCCTCGAGAGCCCGGTGCAGACCGTTCACCGACGGGCTGGAAGCGCGGAGTAAGGGCATGCGGGGTCCGTCGCCTCTGCCGATCCACACCGGGCGGAATGCGTCGTTGGCAGCCTCCCCGTGGTGCATGCTGATTTCTCGTGAAGGTCCACACCTGACAGGAAGCGCACGCGTTGCCGGTGCGACTATGCGCCGCTCATCGGGCGGCTGCAGCGCAGGATGCTGTCACGGACGTGGTTGACGTAGGCCGGCTGTACGTTGCGCTCGATGGGCTGGAGCGTGTCGGCTGTGCGGCCGAAGAGGCCGGGAAACTGGATAGCGCAGTAGGCCGCAACGGTGGTGACGGCTTGCATTGCGGGCTCCGGGTTGACGCTTTCGATGACCGCCAGCGTCTGGACTGGCGCCGCGCCTGGCCATCGCCCCGAGCGGTGAATCGCTGGGGAAGCCCTCCCCCAGTTGCCGGCCGGCTCAGGCTCCGACTGACTCGTTTGACGGCAAGAGCGGCCGTTCAATGCTGCTGGCTGCGGTCATGCCGCCCGTGTGACTGCTCCGGGGTTCTTCGACCGTCTCAGTTCGACCGTTGCAGTCTTCGCCTACGGCGACTTCGCAGCCCCGAAGCGGCCGTTCAACGTTCGAGCTAAGCGGACCTGGAGGCCTGCCGCTGGCGCTCCGCTTGAGGGGTTATGCGGAGCTTTGGATGAAGCCGGCGTACTTGGCGCGTTGCTGTATCCGTAAGTACAACAGCAGCCCAAGCCGATAAGGTCGAAGTACTTTGATCCCGATTCGGCGCATCGCTCCATCCAGTCTTTACAGCCAGCTGGTTGCGCGACGCCGCACTACATCAGCGCGCGGCGTCACTTCGACTCGCACTGCCACGCCAAAGAGTCACGGAGCCCTTGCAAGCGCCAGGGTCCCAGGGCTGCATAGTCGAACTTCAGCTGCGAAATCGCGCGAATCCGCAATGGAGTAGCCCGCAAATACAAGTAGTCAAAATTTTCCACCTTTTTCAGAAAGCCTGCCAGGCGATCGCTGCTGCAGGCTGCATCGAGATCGATCACCAGGTCAATAGCCAGTGGCTTACCCAGGTCAACGATGACAGTCGGATCGCGAAGCAGCTCACCTCCAACCTTGAACTTAGCGAGGCCATCAAAGCCCAATAAAGCGCGTTCAGCCTCGAAGGGGAATCCGTTTTCCGCAACCGAGTTCTCTTCGTTGAACCGATAGCGCTCCTGCGGGCCAGAGCGTATGCGGGATTTGCTGCCAAAGATCGTTGCCTCCCCAAGATCGAGGACTGGACTACCTCGGCCCATAGTCATGCCGTAAAGCCTGCAGCTCATGGTGCGATGCTCGCCTTTTGACCGTTGTAGATCGCACTTGATTGGCAGTGGCGTATAGCTCGCGTTCTCCCAAGGATCGTATTTCAGCTCTGGGTTGACGTATTCGATGAGACGGGGGGATAAGTCGAGTGCCACAGATAGCATCTTCCCGACGAATGTAGGAACCTCAAAACACAGCGGAACCCAAACGATGGCTACGGCCACCTTCACGAAGCGTCGTACGAACTTCCAAGGTACTCTAGAAAAGGTAGTGCGCCACAACGCTCGCCCAGCCAACAACGAACAGCCAATGGCTACGGGCAGATGGAAGAAAATGTAGCCAGCACGCCAGGAGTCGTAGGGCTCCCACGCTGGATTGTTGACGGCCCACTTGTTGAGCAAATCTGCAGTGATGGTTTCGAATATCAGCGCCGCAACGATGATCGAAAACCCCGTGCTAGCCACCAACAGCGCTGCGCCATCTCGATGCCGTGCTGAAAGTATTCGAGAAGCGAGCCAGCTGAGAAAGCAAAAGCAAAGTCCGAGCGCCACGATGGGCAAAAACCGATGCAGATAGCTTGTAGGGTCGGCTAGACCAGTTAGAGAGTCAAGCCAACGCGGTTGATCTTTGGAGTAGCTGAGATCAGAAGCGAATAAGGTGCTGGCTAGTGCAGAAGCCACAAGCATCAAGGTGGCCCACGGGAGAACCTTTCCCTCCGCTTCCTTCTCAACGAGGAATTCACCAGGGCGCTCCACGACAAAGGCAACCAAGCCGTATCCGAACGAACCCAGCAACCTACGGGCTGTGTCCAGCAGCCCGACGAGGAAGTTTTGCGACTTTGCAACCCAGTCGCTTACCTGCGGCGCGGATGAAGGCCCTGAAGAAGCCCCATGCTGAGAACGCCGCAATCTTCCTACAGATTGCGGCCGGATCGTGCCGCGGCGCCTGCCCGGCTCGGATTGTTGAGTTCCGCGAAGAATTTGGTCATCCAGTTGGTCACAAGAGGATGCAATTGGAATCAAAATGGCGGTATACGTCGATCCGCAAAACTGATGACCGCGTGCCGTGCGGTGCACTTTCGAGCCTTAAACGAGCCGCACCGTCGCTAGCACGGCGGCGAAGCAATTGACCGTGCATTGGAGGCTAGACCGCCCTGAAACAGCCCTTCTTCAATGGCTGCTCCTGGCCGGAAGGTGCCGGATGCGCATGGTGGATTGAACGGCCGCAACCTCTGCAGACCTGCCGGTCCACCAGCGAAGCGAAGGTCGTCACCGAGACCCAGTGCCAGCACTACAACGAGCGCATCGGTGTTTTCGACTTCGCAGAGTCATGCGTTTGAATTGCCACATGGGATCGCTAGGTTTTGCGCAGGGCGCTGTTTACGACTCTTTTTGGTCGGAACACCATATGCACCGCTTCGGTGGCGAAACGAAATCTGATGGACATACGGCCGCTTGGCCGCTAAGGACGGACTGCTGACGCCAACGGGCCACATTTCTGCTTCACAGCCAGACTTGATTCTCAGCAACGTCGTCGCCGCAATGACCGGCGGGGTGTGGCAGAGCTCTCTGGCCGCCATGCATGCAGCTGGGTGATCCACGCGGCCGCCGCTTCAGCGGCCACGTCCATCTGCACGGGCGGTGGTCGCTAGGGCTCCGCGGCCTCGGCTGACGCCTGGGTTGATCCGTCTCTACCAGCCTTCCATCCAGCTCGTGAGCTGCAGCGTCGCCTTGGCGATGTGCTTGTGGACGGTCGTGGTGCTCAGGTCATGCAGTCGCGCGAGTTCAACGATGGTCAGCCCGTCGATGCGGTGGGCCCGGAAGAGGTCCCGCGTGATATCGCTCATGCGGCTGATACCGACGCTCAATCGTTCCAGCCGCTCCTTGGCGAGCAGCGTAGCCTCTGCGGTGGGAGAGACGTCGATGAGGACGATGTCCTCGATCAGCACTTCTTCACCTCGTGCGGTCTGCGCGCGATAGGCGTCGATGGACAGGTTGAAGGCGGCGCGCATCAGGAAGGCTTCAGGCTGCTCGACGGGCTGCTCGCGCGCATAGCAGGCCAGCCGGATCCAGGCCTCCTGCACCAGGTCCTCGGCTTCGTGCGCGTTGCGCCCACGGCGTATCAGGGCGCCGCGCACCCGCGCGAGCGTCTCGCGCAAGTTCTTGATGAGGGCGGCCGTCATGGCAAGTCACGCGACGGGCTGCGAGGGCGACACCTCCGCAGCGCGAGAACGCCGCAAGGCCGTCTTGAGTCTGCGCTGGGGCAGGCCCTGGAGCCGGCGCTCGACGTTCTCGAGGGCGTGCACCAGGAAGGCCACAGCGGCTCCCTCGTCCGCGAACGGCGCCTGGCGCTTGATCGTGCGGCTCAGGCTGGTCTGCAGGCGTTCAGCCGTCGCGGCGGCCGCAAGAAGCGCAGCGCGGCGCCGAGGGCCGAAGGGGCTTAGGGCCACGGGATAGCACGCCGACCAGGCGGCGTCGGGATAGGTCGACGTGCAGTCCGCGCCGCCATCAACGGAGATCGCCTTGATGTGCTCGATGCCACGGTCGTGCAGTTCATCGAGAACGGCCGGCAAAGGCATGTGCAGAGGCCAGGCGCCCAAGGGCTCGTACCGGTCCCCTTTGAACAGACCCAGGGCCCATCGCCAGCGGGATTGCTCGACGACGTCTCCCGTGCGGACGGGCAAGGCGAGGGTCTTGAACTCTGCGAGGACGTACCTGCAGCAGAGCGGTCTGGTAAACCCCGAGGAGCGACAAGCCCTTTGATGGCGCTTGTAGGTACTGAACTCGCCCGGCTCGGCTGCAGGTGACGGATTAGTCATGACATCTCCTACTCCACGGCCGCCCAATAGGCGGCAACTCGGTGTAAATCGTTGATGTTCAAGTCAACGATTTGCATTCTGGCGCAGCGAGCCTTCCAAGGCAACCATAAGTGTTGACTGCAAACTCAACAAGAATGGTTGATAGACGGCGCAGCCGACAGCATCTCGATGAGGCAGCTCACAGCTTCTTGCCCATTCGTTTGGGCCGCAATCTGGCGACGCGGCGGAAGGCGCTCGGTCTCACCCAGGCGGCGGTAGCTGAGCGGCTCGGCGTCGACACGGAAACGCTGTCAAGGTTTGAGCGCGGCAAGCATGTCCCGTCGCTTTTGACGCTTGAGCGCTTGGCTGCCATCTTGAGTTCGACTTGTGCCGAACTGCTGGAAGAGCATGCTCCGCAGCCGGCATCGGAGGTGCTCGCGATGCAGACATGGTTGGCAGGCCTGAGTGAAAAGGACGCAGAGTTCGCCAAGCGCATGCTCAAGGCGGTTTGTGAGCACCTCGCTCAGTAGCACGCCCACCAGAGCGCCAGCTTGGCCAGCGTTGCACCGGCCTGTTTGCACATAGGTCGAACAGTCAACCTGACGGTATGTCTGCGACGCCCAAGCCACCCACCGAACTACCGTCCCCTGACGATGTTCGAGGTGTGCTTGCCTACGACGTACGTTTGCTTCGCGTTCGGCGAGATTGGTCCCAGGAGGACCTCGCCATGGATGCGATCTTGACCGCACCTACATCTCGGGGGTCGAGCGCTCACGATGGAACATTTCCTTGGCGAACATCCAGATGTTGGCCGTAGCGCTCGGCACGGAACCTTGGCATTTGCTCAGACCGCCCGATGGCGGCTCGATTCCGAAGGCGCGGTAGCGGAGCCTGCGGCGCGAGTTGCTGGATGAGGCTGCAGGTAAGACGAGAGGTGCAGGTCAGCGAGCGCAGCGCCGTGACGCCCAAAATCTGCCGTTCACCTCCGCGCGCTTCGCGAAGCGGCTGGTCAGCTCGTCTTGTTGTACTGGGTACTGGAAGGATGAGCCTGTAGCCGGCCCGGCCAGTACGAAGGGCCCCGTAGGGCCCTGGTCGATGAGAGGAGGGCGCCGCCGAAGGCGATGGCGTCAATCGGCGGCGTGAGAACGGTCCGCGGAGAGTGGAAGGTTCAGCCCGACGCCTGGTCAGCGGCGGTTGTTGTAGACGTCGATGAACACGGCGGCCAGCAGCACGCAGCCTTTGATGACCTGCTGGTAGTCGATGCCGATGCCGAGGATGGACATGCCGTTGTTCATGACGCCCATGACGAAGGCGCCGATGACCGCACCCATGACCTTGCCGACGCCGCCCGACGCCGAGGCGCCGCCGATGAAGCAGGCGGCGATGACGTCCAGCTCGAAACCGAGGCCCGCCTTCGGCGTCGCGGTGTTCAGCCGTGCCGCGAAGATGAGGCCGGCGATGGCGGCCAGCACACCCATGTTCACGAAGGTCAGGAAGGTCAGCCGCTGCGTGCGGATGCCGGACAGCTTGGCGGCCTTCTCGTTGCCGCCCAGCGCATAGATGCGCCGGCCCAGCGTCGTGCGCGACGTGATGAAGCCGTAGGCGATGGCGAGCACCGCCATGATCAGCAGCACGTTGGGCAGACCCTTGTACGAGGCCATCAGCCAGGCCAGGCCGACGAGCGCGGCGGCGAACGCCGCCTGGCGCAGCGCGAACACGATGAAGGGTTCGACGGCGATCTCGTGTCGGATGGCGTGCCGGCGGTTCATCCAGCCGGTGACGAGCAGCAGTCCGGCCGCGGCCACGCCGATCAGCAGCGAGGTCATGCGCACGTTCTCGCCGTTCAGCGGGTCGGGGATGAAACCCGAGGCCAGCAGCTGGAAGGTATCGGGGAAGGGGCCGACGGACTGGCCTTGCAGCAGCGTCAGCGCCAGGCCCTTGAACACCAGCATGCCGGCCAGCGTGACGATGAAGCTCGGCACGCGGAACCAGGCGATGAACCAGCCCTGCACGGCGCCGATGACGGCGCCAGCGACGAGGCAGGCCAGGGTGGCCGGCACGACGGACCACTCGTACTCGACGAGCAGCACGGCGGCCAGTGCGCCGACGAAGCCGCAGACGGAGCCCACCGACAGGTCGATGTGGCCGGCCACGATGACCAGCAGCATGCCCAGCGCCATCACGATGATGTAGCTGTTCTGCAGCACGAGGTTGGTGAGGTTCAGCGGCTGCAGCAGCGTGCCGTCGGTCGCGTACTGGAAGAACGCGACGATGATCACCAGCGACATCAGCATGCCGTACTCGCGCAGGTGTTGCTTGAGGAAGCGGCCGATGGACGGGGCAGGGGAGTTCATGGGAGTCACACAGGGTTGGCGCTGACGATGGCACGCATGATTCGCTCCTGCGTCGCCTCGCCGGCATTGAGTTCGGCCACGATGCGGCCTTCGTTCATCACATAGAGCCGGTCGCACATGCCCAGCAGTTCCGGCATCTCGGACGAGATCATCAGCACCGCCATGCCCTCTTGCGCGAGGCGGGCGATCAGCGAATAAATCTCGAACTTGGCGCCGACGTCGATGCCGCGGGTGGGCTCATCGAGGATGAGGACCTTGGGCTCGGTGAACAGCCACTTGGCGAGCACGACCTTCTGCTGGTTGCCGCCGGAGAGCTGGCCGACAGCCTGGTCGACACTGCTGCAGCGCGTGGCCAGGCGCTGGCGGAACTCCGTCGCGACGGCGTGCTCGCGGCCTTCATCGACGATGCCCGCGCGGGAGACGCCCGGCAGGTTGGCCAGCGACGTGTTGCGCGCGATGGCGTCGTCCAGGATGAGGCCCAGGCCCTTGCGGTCCTCGGTGACGTAGGCCAGGCCGGCGTCGATGGCGCGCGGCACGGACGACACGTCGACCGCCTGGCCGTCGATCTCGACGGCGCCCTGGATGCCCCGGCCCCACGAGCGGCCGAAGACGCTCATGGCCAGCTCGGTGCGGCCGGCACCCATCAGCCCGGCGATGCCGACGATCTCGCCGCGGCGCACGTGCAGGTTGATGTCCTTCACCGCCTTGCGGTCGCCGTGCTCGGGATGCTGTGCGGACCAGTCGCGCAGCTGGAAGCGCACTTCGCCGGCCGACGGCTGGCGCTTCGGGTAGCGGTCGGCCATCTCGCGGCCCACCATCGCGCGGATGATGACGTCCTCGTCGGCCATGCCTTCGCGGCAGTCGATCGTCGTGATGCTGCGGCCATCGCGCAGCACCGTGACGGCGTCGGCCACATAGGCCACCTCGTTGAGCTTGTGCGAGATGATGATGCAGGCGATGCCGCGCGACTGCAGCTGCAGCAGCAGCTCCAGCAGCGCCTTGCTGTCGCGCTCGTTCAGGCTCGCGGTCGGCTCGTCGAGGATGAGCAGACTCACGTCCTTGGCCAGCGCCTTGGCGATCTCGACGAGCTGCTGTTTACCTACACCCAGCTCACCCACCATCGTGCCGGGCGCCTCATCCAGCCCGACCATGGCCAGCAGTTCGCGGGCGCGTACATGCTGGGCCGAACGGTCGATGACGCCGAAGCGCGACGGTTCGTTGCCGAGGAACAGGTTCTCGGCGATGGACATGAGCGGCACGAGGGCCAGCTCCTGGTGGATGATGACGATGCCGGCGCGCTCGCTGTCGGCAATGCCGGCGAAGCGCCGCACCTGGCCGTCGAAGACGATCTCGCCCTCGTACTCCGGGTGCGGGTAGACGCCCGACAGCACCTTCATCAGCGTGGACTTGCCCGCGCCGTTCTCGCCGCAGATGGCGTGGATCTCGCCACGGCGCACCTGCAGGCGCACATCCTCCAGGGCCGTGACGCCGCCGAAGCGCTTGGTGATGCCGCGCATCTCGAGGATGGCGTCGGAAGAGACAGGTTCTTGCATGGCTGCGCTGCGCGCGTCTGCGCGTTGCTGCTCGGCGGTGCCGATCACTTGACTTGCGTGGCCTTGTAGTAGCCGCTGTCCACGAGCACCTGCCTCAGGTTCGTCGCGTCCACGGCCACCGGCTTGAGCAGGTAGCTCGGCACCACCTTGACGCCGTTGTTGTAGGTCTTCGTGTCGTTGACCTCGGGCTTCTTGCCGCTGAGCACGGCGTCCACGAGGTTGACGGTCACGCGGGCCAGTTCGCGCGTGTCCTTGAAGACGGTGGACGTCTGGTCGCCGCGCAGGATGGCCTTCACGGACGGCAGGTCGGCGTCCTGGCCGGTGATGACCGGCATGGGCAGCTGCGGCGTGCCGTAACCCAGGCCCTTGAGCGACGAGATGATGCCCAGCGACAGCACGTCGGCCGGTGCGAGCACGGCGTGCAGGCGTTCCTTCGTATAGAAGGCCGACATCAGGTTGTCCATGCGCGACTGCGCGACCGCGCCGTCCCAGCGAAGGATGCCCACCTTCATCGCACCCAGCTGCTTGCTGCGGATGACCAGCTTGCCGCTGTCGAGGTAGGGCTTGAGCACGCTCATCGCGCCTTCGTAGAAGAAGCCAGAGTTGTTGTCGTCCGGCGAGCCCGAGAAGACCTCGATGTTGAACGGGCCCTTGCCCTGCTTGAGGCCCAGCTTGTCGACGATGGAGTTGCCCTGCAGCACGCCGACCTGGAAGTTGTCGAAGGTCGTGTAGTAGTCCACGTTCTTCGTGCCCCGCAGCAGGCGGTCATAGGCGACGATCTTGACGCCCTTGTCGGCCGCCTTCTGCAGCACGCCCGACAGCGTGCTGCCGTCGATGGAGGCGACCACCAGCGCCTTGGCGCCCTTGGTGATCATGTTCTCGATCTGCGCGAGCTGGTTGGGGATGTCGTCGTCAGCGTATTGCAGGTCGGCGCGGTAGCCGTGCTCCTTGAAGACCTTGACCATGTTCTCGCCATCGGCGATCCAACGGGGCGAGGTCTTGGTGGGCATCGAAATGCCGACGAGGCCCTTGTCCTGAGCGGCTGCCAGGCCACCGGTCAACAAGCCGGCGGCGAGGAGGGCCGCGGCCCGAATGAATTGCTGACGATGCATCGTCTGAGTCTCCGAGAAAGTTGGAAGTGACCTTTGACCTTGTGCGCGCAGGCGGATCAAGGCAGGCATAGCGTCCAATTTCCCGTTAAATCAGCGCCAGCCTCGTCAGTAGACCACGATCTAAATTCGAGTATCTAAAAAATTGGTCTGACCGCCATAAGGTTGCGGGCTTTCCCTATTGGGGAATGCCATAGGTTGGCGGCCAGCGCTGTCCCAGCGCCGCCAAAGAGTGCGGCCAACCGAGCCTTCGCGTGATGTACAGGCCAAATATGCATAGCGACCCCTTGAATGACTAGAGTAATGACTGGTTTAACACCGAGGCCCATGACGGTCTGACCCTTCAACAGGGACTTCCCGGTTGGTCAAGCTGTTTGATGGGGCTGTATTCGATCGCGGCCTTCGCTGTCTTCCTCAAGAGCTGGGTTCGGGTTTGGTGCAGCGCCACGGAGAACAGACTGCACATCTACAGGCGGCCTTGTTGCATTCGGGTTTGGTGCGGGTCCGGATACCCACCGCTCAACAGGGCTGCATTCATTCGCCGCCGTCGCCACAGCTGGCGCGGCGCAAGGTCAGTCGAGCTTGCCTGCTGCCGGTCTGACGTCTGAACTGCATCTTCGAACGCACGTCTACGGGGAAGAAGTGCCTTGTCGCGGATGGGTTTCAAGCCGGCATCACAGCTGGCAGGACGGCTGGTACCGCCTGCGACTCACCAGGCTTGACCGACACGTAGTACGGGTCGAATTCGTGTGAACGGCGGTCAGGAAGCGCGCTTATTCTGCGGTGAGAGTGCGGTTTTGCCTTGAGCCCTGGGAAGGGTCAATTGCGAGTGAGGGTGGGCGCGGGGGCCGGCGTCGCCCGTGACGACGCTGGGAGTATCGCCGGCTACTACACCCTGGCCGCCGCCAGCGTGCCGCTCACCGAGCTGCCCACCACCGTCACCAAGAAGCTGCCCCGCTACCGCGCTGTGCCGACCGCGCGCATGGGTCGCCTGGCCGTGGATCTGAGCTTCAAGAGCCAGGGCCTGGAGGGCGCGCTGCTGGCCGATGCGCCGGTCCGCTTCATGCGGTCTGGAATCGCTGCCTTTGCCTTGGTCGTGGATGCCAAGGACGAACAGGCCAGCACCTTCTACCAACACCACGGCTTCGTCCCGCTGCCCGAAGCCTCTCTGACGCAGTTTCTGCCGCTGGCCGGCCTGCCGGCTCAAGCCTGAGCGCGCAGCCGCGTTACAGCCCCGCAGCGCAGCAGCCAAGAGGAACAAGCCAGCGAGCGTTCAGCCGCTGAACCAAGAGCAGCCCACCCGCTCGTGGGACTGCAGAGAAGCTGCAGTTGGTCGCAAATTGCGACCAACTCGCCACGTTGAAGCTCTCCGAGTCGATGCGGCGGAGCGCCCGCGCGGTCAGCCGCCGCGCCGCCGCTGGCCGTGGTCAGCCGGCGATGCATCAACGCTTCAGCGACGGCGACGGCTGGCGAAGCCCACGACGGACAGCCCGGCCAGCAAAAGCCCGAATGTCGCGGGCTCGGGCACCGGGGCCAGCGTGTAGTGCAGCAGGTCGACGCGCAGGTTCTTGTTGGTCAGGTCCTGATCGCTGTTGTCCGGGTCCACGATCATCTCGACGACCATTTCCGCCTGGCCGTTCGGCAGCGCCCGCAGTGCGATGCCTTCCACCTCGTGGCTGCCGGGCGTCGACGGAAGCTGGAACAGCTCCTCGACATGGCCGGTGCTGAGGCTGACCCGGTAGATCGACGCGGTGCTGTTGTCCGACGACATGTACAGCGAGCCGTTGAAGACCTTGGCACCCTGGATGCTGGACAGCGAGCGGTCCATCGTCAGCGTGTGGCTGAAGCTCCAGTCGTCGAGGTTGTAGACGTTGATCGTGTTGCCGTTCTGCCATTCCTTGCCGTAGCCCACGCCGGCGGCGCCATCCACGGCCACCCAGCTCGCCACGTCGTGGTGTGGGTTGGCGGGAGAGCCCACCAGTTCGAAGCTCTGGCCCGTGTAGCTCAGGTCCGACGCGTTGAAGACGGCGACATGGCCGTGCCCGTAGCTGTAGCCCAGCGCCGGGTCCTTGGACGTCGTGTCGAGCGACGCGTAGATCTTGCCGTTGTAGACGTCGATGTCGCCGATGTGGTCCAGCTTCTGGCTGGCGAGCGCCGCCGGGATCCCCGGGACGATGTAGCCCGGCGCTGAGATGTCGACGTTGCCGACGCGCTGCAGCGAGTTGAAGTTCAGGTCGGTGCGCTGCAAGCCGTATTGCCAGGCGCTGATCCATTCATTGGCCTGGGTGTTGAAGGCCAGGCCCTGGCTGAAATAGATGCCGTTGAACGACAGCGGCGGCGACTGCAGGTAGATGGCGTCGGTCTTGCTCAACGTCCAGGTCTCGGCGCTGGCGGTGGAGGCGGTCGCGCCGAGCATCAGTGCTGCCAGCGTGGCGGCGAGGGTGGTCCATCGGGCTTGGGAGCCTTGGCGGCTTTGCGGGGTACGTTCAGTCATGAGAGTCCTAGGTCTAAGTAGCGCGCCCGGCTGGGCGCGCCACGACAGGCGACCGACGGACCGGACAACGGGGCACCAATCTAGGGACATGGCATGACGCCGTGGTGAGCCCAGCCGTAGTCCGGACGGCTGGCTCTTGGCTCCAACCAGGGCTCAGCCGGGGCCGGACGGCAGCACTGGCGCGCCGCTCAGGAACCGACGCGAAGCGGCAGCCCTCAGAACAGCGCCACCTTCAAGCCCAGCTTGTAGGTGCGACCGTACTGCTCGTACTGGTAGTTCAGCTGCGGCACGCCCACGTAGGTGTAGTAGTGCTCGTTGTTGAGGTTCACGCCCTCGAACGTCAGCTGGACCGATGGCGTGAGCTTGTAGGCGACGGACAGGTCCACCTGGCGTTGGCTCGCGACGACCTGGTCCAGTGCCGCGTTGGTCACGTCGCTGCCGAACTGCAGCAGGTACTTGGACTTGTGGTTGACCGCCAGCCGCGTGCTCAGCGGGCCGGCCTCGTAGCCCAGCATCAGGTTGACCGTCGTGTCGGACTGGCCCGGCATGCGCGAGCTGCGCACCAACTGTGCCTTGCTGGTGGTGTCATAACGGCCGACGTCCGCGCTGGAGTGCGTGAAGGACGCATTCGCGCCGACGAGGAAGCCGCTCATCCAGCCCGGCAGCATGCGCAGCTGCTGCTGCCACGACAGCTCCACGCCGTCCACGCGGGCCTTGGACCCGTTGGCATAGCCGGTCACGCTGGTGTAGCTGGCCCAGTCGCCGGTGCCGGCGAGGTTGGTCGCGTACGTGAAGTCCTTGATGTCCTTGTGGAACACATAGGCCGACACGGCGCCGTCGCTGCCCAGCAGGCGCTCGATGCCCAGGTCGAGGTTGTGCGCGCGCATGGGGCTCAGCAGCGGATTGCCGATGCTCGCCTCGGTGGTGCTGGACAGCGTGACGGCGGGCGACAGCTGGTCGAAGTTGGGACGCACGACCGAGTTCGTCCAGGCGGCCCGCACGCTAGTTTCCTTGTCCAGCTTGTAGCGCGTGTGCAGGCCCGGCAGCCAGTTGCCGTAGTCCTTGGCGTACTGCGTCGGCGTGATGACGCCGGCCACGGAGCTGGCAAAGCCGGCGGCGTCGAACCGGGTGCGTTCATGGCGCACGCCCGCCAGCACGCTCCACGCCGGGCTCAGGTCCACCGACGCCTGCACATAGGCGGCGTCGATGTTCTCGTGCAGCTCGTAGTCGGACAAGGCCGAGGCGCCCGCCACTTTGGCGGCGTCGCGAGGCAGCGCGGCCAGGCGTGCACGGATTGCGCCCGAGTCCATGGCCGGGCCGATGTCGCCCATCGAGAAGTCCAGCGTCGATCCGGTCACGAAGGCCGACAGTGCAGTCGGGCCGGCGCCCCAGTAGTTGCCGCTGGTGGCCGAGCCGCTGCTGTAGGACCACTGGTCCGTGTCGTTCTTCTTGTCCCGGCGGCTGAGCTTGGCACCGAACTTCAGGTCCAGCTTGGTGCCGCCGTCCAGCGTGAACGCGCGCGTCAGGTCCACGCGGCCGTTGTGCTCGTTGTCGTCGCTGGCGCGCTTTTGCAGTGTGAAGGAGTTCAGCGTGTACTTGCTCGCGTCGTAGAGGGCGGCGGGGCCCGTGACGAGCGGCTTGGTCGTGTCGGTGAAGGACACGCCTGCCACGTTGTTCTGGCGGAAGCGCGCGTCGTTGAGCTGCTCGGGCGTGCGCTCGGTGCCTTGCCCCAGGCCCACGTTGGCCTGCAGTGTCCAGTCGCCCCATTCCTGCTCGGTGCCGAGTACCAGCGAACGGATCGAGCGCGTGTATTTGCGGGCGCGCAGGCGGCGCTCGGCGCGCACGGTGGCCGGGGCGCCCTCGGCGACCGAGCCGCCGGTGATGTTGCTGAGGGTCAGGCGGTCTCGTTCCTCGTCGTCGCTGAAGCGCGCGACGATGCCGCGCGCGTAGTAGCTGCTGTCGGCGCTTGGCTTGTAGTCGATGTTGGCGGCGAAGGCCGCTCGGTCGCGGTTGGGTCGGTAGTGACGCAGTTCGACACCGCTCAGCTTGCCGGCGCTCCAGGCGCCATCCGTCTCGACGTCCTCGGAGCCGAACTTGCGCTGGTCGACGTTCAGCGCTGCGGCGACGCCCAGCGTGCCGCCCAGCAGCCGCGTGGCGCCCAGCAGGCTGCCGGCCGGGCTGGTCTGGTGCGACAGCGAATCGCGGCTGCCCGACAGGCCCGCGCTCAGCAGGCTCTTGGGCAGGTCGAACGCCGACAGCGTCTTCACGTCGACGGTGCCGCCGAGCGAATTGGCGTCCATGTCGGGCGTCAGCGACTTGATGACCTCCAGCGAGCGGATCAGCCCCGACGGCAGCACGTCCATGCTGACGCCGCGCCGGCTGGCCTCGGGCGACGGCACCAGCGAGCCGTTGATGGTGATGGTGTTCATGTCGGGACCGAGGCCGCGCACGACGACGTAGCGGCCCTCGCCCTGGTCGCGTTGGACCGCCACACCCGGCAGCCGGGCCAGCGATTCGGCGGCGTTCACGTCCGGCAGCGCGCCGATGTCGTCGGCCACGACGGCGCTGACGATGTTGTCCGCGCTCTCCTGCATCTTCAATGCCTTGCGCAGGCTGGACGCCTGGCCCGTGACGACGACGGTCTCGACCTTCTCGGGCGTCGTCTGTGCCTGGGCCGTCGCGGCCAGCAGGGCGCAGGCGGCGGCGAGGACGGTCAGGGGCATCGGCGTGCTGTCACGGAACATGGCTGGGCTCTTGGCTTTCAAAAAAACCTCGCAGCCTAGAAAGCCGATGCGAATTCCTTGTGACATGAGGGCAGCGCCCGTACACCCCGAGCCGATTCGCGCCCTCCCGATGGCACCGGCCGCCGGCCAAACGGTGTGCCAGCGGTGGCGCCTCGGCGGCTGGCTGGCGGTGAGCGCCGTGAGCGCCCTGAGCCTGGCGCCGCTGGGCGCGCAGGCCGGCCAGGACCTCGGCTCCAAGACGCCATATGCACCGCGCCAGGACGCCGCCCGCTACGAGATGGCGCCGGCCGGGTATGCGCCCGTGGCCGTGCAGCTGGTGGCCGGGCATGGCAGCCGCGGATGCGCCTGGCGCTGATGGCCGCGGCTCACTTCCTTCGACGTGGTCTCGAAGCTCACTGGCCCGCAGTGAGCGGGGCAGTTAGTGGCGGGCGGGTGTCTCCTGCGAGGTGTTCAGGCGAGTCTCATCCTATGCCCTGAGGGCCTGATATGGGCCTGATATGCCAGTCGCCCCTAACACAAACAGCCCGCGTCGCGCGTGCGTGCGGCTGCAAAGCACCTCCAAGTGCTGCGGGTCGTCGCCGAACACGGCTCGCTGCGCTGCGCGGACCTTGCCGCCGCGTGCTGGCCAGGTGCGAGTTATGGCGAGCAGACGACCGGCCAGCCGTTGTTTTACATGGGCGAGACCAACCTGCAGCACCTGGCGCTGGCGATTGCCGAGGAGGAAGGCGCGCACCGTGCGGTCTACGTGCTGAGGGGCTAGCAAGAGCGAAGGCGAGCTGACCCTCGCGAGCACGGCAGGGCTCGGCCGGCCACGTGGCCGCCATCAAGGTGGCGGCCGCCCCACCTCGACGCGCTCTACCGGCTGATGCGCTGCTACGATGAGCCGTACCGCGAGGCCTGTTGATGTTGAACCGTCTCTTGTGCATTGCCCCAGCGCAACGCCACTTCCGGCAAGTCACATTTGGCCTCGTCTTCGTGGCGCTGTCCTGCCTGGCGCCTGCACTGGCGAGGGCCGAGGACTACAAACCCGTCGTTTGCACGGCGCACGCGCCTTATGCCGGTCGTCCCTTGCACTCCGCGGTAGCCGTACCGTCGCCCAAGGCGATACCGGATGCCTCACTTGATGCCGCGACGACCGCGCGGCTCGACGCAGCTCTCGCCGCGATCAAGGCCGCCACCCTTGCGCAGGCGATCACCGCGGCAGTGGGAATCGAAGGTGCCGGGTTGTGGACCGGCGACACGGTCGGACAACGCCCTCTGTTCTGGGCAAGTGCCGGCAAGACCTTCACCGCCGTCGTGGTCCTGCAACTCGTACAGGAGCACAAGCTGTCGCTCGACGACGCGGTTTCCAAGTGGATTCCGGACGTTCCGAATGGCCAGGCCATGACGGTACGTGATCTCCTCGCGCACACGGGCGGCCTATTCAGCGCCAATGAGGACCGGAAGGCCCGTGCCGCGCCACGCTATCGCGATCCCGATGAGAATTTGGCAATCGCGCGCAAGCATGGCGCGCTCTTCTGTCCGGGCGCGAATTGGCGCTATTCCAACACCGGCTATGACCTGCTCGGGGAAATCGTCCGACGGGTAGATGGCCGGTCGATCGACCTGGCGATCACCGCGCGGATCATCACGCCGCTCGGCCTGGCCTCGCTGCGTGCGCTGCAGCCCGGCGGCGGGGCGGATGGCGTGGCCCCGCTCGTCTCGGCGCAGGCCACGCCGATTGATCCGAGTTGGGCGGGCGCAGCCGGCCCGATCGTCGGAGCGGCCAGCGACATGGTTCGCTTCTGGTCCGCACTGCTCGGCGGCCGGCTGATCGAGCCGTCAACGGTGCAGGCCATGACCGAGACGCTTTATCCGATGTTCGATCCCGGCACCTTCTATGGGCTCGGCGCGATGGTGTTCGATGTCACCGATAGCGACCGGCGACTGTTATGGGTCGGACATGCCGGCGGAACACCGGGCGCCGGCGCGCTGGTCGTCTATTCGCCTGCCGACCATGCCTTTGCCGCCGTCGCCCTGACCGGTGATGGTCCGGCGGTCGCGTCGGTGAATGCGTTGCTGAAGGCGCTACGAGGGCCGATCACGCGCACGGGGGAATGACACGACGCTCACTCAGGACGCCACGCTCCGGCTGCTGCGCTGATCCGAATTTCAAAAGGGAAGGTTGAATCAAGGTGGATCGGAGGACCCTCTTGCAAGGCAGCTTGGCTGCCGCAGTGGTGGACCTGCTGCCAACGCCGGTATGGGCTGCGGGCCATTTGGATGACGCGAAGATCGATGTCTTCGTGAAGGCTTCCGGCTTCTCCGGGACGATCGTCCGTGCTCAAGACGGCAAGTTGGTCTATGCCCGGAATTTCGGCTTCGCGAACATCGGGACGAAGACGCCGGCTACCACGGACACGGTGTACGGGATCGCCTCGATCTCCAAGTTCCTGACTACGGTGACCGTGCTCAAGCTGGTCGAGGCCGGCAAGCTGGCGCTCGATGCGCCAATCGCCACGTTGCTACCGGATTACCGGGCCGACACTGGCGCGAAAGTCACGATCGCCCATCTGCTGTCGAACACCAGCGGGATTCCCAACGCGTTCACGGGCGCGGCGAAGGTCGAACCGGATCTGGTGGCCCACGACATCGGCACTGCGGAATCGGTTCGCCGTTTCGCCTCGGGCGACCTGATCTTCGAACCGGGCAGCAAGTTCGACTACGCCCTGACCAATTGGTTCATCGTTGTCGCGATCGTCGAAGCGGTGACCGCGTCGCCCTTCGAGAAGGCGATGCGCGCGATCACGCTTGATCCGCTGGGCCTTATCCATACGACCGCGACGATTGGCATCGAGAACGAACCCGGTTCCGCCCGTTCCTATCGCACCGTCGACCCACTGGTCGAATGGCCGAACCTGCGCACGCCCACCATGGTCGCTTCGGGGGGCTATTACAGCAATGCCCCCGACCTGTTGCGCCTGGCACATGCGGTGTTCGACACGGATTTCCTCGCGCCGGCATCGCTGAAGGCGCTTCGAACCGTGCGCGTTGCCGAGCAGAGTTATTCGCTCGGTGGCAGGGTACGAACGATGACGATCGCGGGCCAGCCGGTCCAGGCTGCATGGGAAACCGGGCGGCTGAACAGCTATCGCTCCTTGCTCGCCCATCGCTACGATACGCGGGAAAGTATCGTGGTGCTCAATCACACCGGTATTTCGCAAAAGGACATCGACCTGTTCGCCGAAGACCTGTTCGGAGCAACACCGCGCAGCTGAGCCTTGACTGTGTTCCCAGCGTCCGCAATGCAAGTCAGGCCACCTCGAGATGGGACGTGCGCGAAGATTCGCCCGTCAATGGTGACAGGCATTGCCTTACGACCCCCACTGACTATGAATGTCGTCTTCACACCGAGTTGGCGCGCATGGGCCGTCGAATGAACCGCCTGCCTGATGTCTGCAAGGATGACACTGTCGATGGTCACGGTGCCGGCGGCCCTGCCGTCCTCTGCGGCGGCCAGAAGCCATCGACCGCTTCAGCCAAACGGCGAATTTCGGCGATTCTGATCGGCCTGGCCGCCGCCCTGTCCCCAGCGCTTGTATTGGCCGAGGACCAACTGGTCGCCGCTTCGGCGATCAATGCGCTGTTCGACCGCTGGAAAAGTACGGACGGTCCGGGGTGCGCGGTATCGGTCACGCAGGGCCAGCGGGTGGTGTTCACCGGCGCCTATGGCAGTGCCATCGTCGAGGGGGCAGTCGCCAACACCGCCACGACCAGCTTCCATATCGCGTCCGTATCGAAGCAATTCACCGCCTTCGCTATCTACCTGCTTCGGGCGGAAGGCAGGCTGTCACTCAAAGACGACGTCCGCAAATATGTGCCCGAGCTTCACGATTTCGGGATGCCGATTACGCTCGACGATCTGCTCCATCATCGCAGCGGCCTGCGCGATCAATGGAGTCTCCTGGCGCTGGCGGGTCGTCGTCTGGAAGACACGATCCTGCAGGAGGACGTGATCCGCGTCATCTTCCGCCAGCGCGACCTCAACTTCCCACCGGGCAGCGGCTTCGCGTATTCCAACACCAATTACACGCTGCTCGCGCTCGTCGTCGAACGCGTGTCGGGACAGCCTTTCTCACAATTCCTGAAGCAACGCGTGTTCCAGCCGCTCGGCATGGTGGACAGCTGGGTTCAGGATGATTTCCGCATAGTGCGTACTGGCCATGCCCAACCCTATGCACCGGTCGGTGGCGGCTATCAGCGGCGCTCGCTGCCCTACTCGACCTATGGCGCAACCGGCGTGCAGACGAGCGTGACAGACATGGCGCGCTGGGCGATGAACTTTGACGCACCCAAGGTCGGAACACGTGCGATCTTTGACGCCATGATCACGGTGCAGCCCGATGCGACGGGCAACGTCCGGCGCTATGCCTCTGGTTTCGAAATCGGCCGATACCGTGGCACGGCGACAATCGAACATAGCGGCACCGATCCCGGCTATGTCGCCGATTTTCTGATGCTCCCCGAGCGGCATTTGGCGATCACCGTGTTGTGCAACAGCGAAGGACTTAACCCTGTTGAACTGGCACGAAGAATCGCGGATCTGTATCTGACCGACGCTCCCGAGACTGCGACGGACATCAAGCGCCAAGCCGTACCGTTGGGGGAGAAGCAACTGGCCTCCTTCGTCGGCACTTACAAGGAAGAGCCGGGCGTCCTGTTCGCTGTATCCCTGCGCAACGGCAAGCTCGTCTTGCAGGACAAGGACGAGTTGACCGCCTTCGGTCCACGCGACTTCTTCCTCAGAAATGCTCCGGTCACGTTCAGCTTTCCCGACGCTGCGACGCTCGTGATCCACGAGCCGGACCATGATCGGATTGCTCGGCGGATCGCGGCGACGGACGTCCCCGACGTGACGCAGGCACAGATGCTCGACTATGTCGGCGACTATTACAGTCCCGAACTCCGGCTGCCGTATACCGTCGCGATCCGCAACGGTGCGCTGTGGCTGAGCGATGCGTTTGGGGAGACGATGGTCCGCCAGCCGGCAAAGTTCCTCCGCGAGCCGGACGCCTTTGTCACGCAATCCGTCGCTGGAGCCCTGCAGTTCCACCGAGATGGACAGGGCAGCATCATCGGCTTTGCGCTGTCGAACGGCCGCGTGATGAATCTGAAGTTCATCAAGATCGACAAGCCGCTACCCTCCTGACCGGCGAAACTAGCGGGACACGCGCCCGAGCGGCCTGCGCAGGCAGGCGTGTCTGGAGAGCGGCGGCTCGCCGCGGCACCGGCCTGGTGGACACGCGGCTGCAAGTGACGCTTCAGCCTTTGCGGGCCTGGGCAACGGCGTTTGCCAGACCGCTAGTTTGAGGAGCCGGCCGTCGCCTGGCGACGGCACGCCGTTGCAGCCGAAATGCGCTTGTCAGTGGCGCTGCAAGGAAATAGCCAACGCTATCCAGCAAAACGCTGTGATCGTGGAGCGGGCCGTCGAAGGAGCCGGCGGCTCGCGCCGGCTGCGGTTCAACGTGTCGCGATGGCGATCAACGCGTCGATCGCGGCGCGATGCCCGGTTAAGAGCGTCTCGGGCGCGCCGGGACGGAACATTGGCAGCGACAGCTGCGGCGGGATACCGGTCACTTCGAACAGCTGCCCGCTCGGGTCGAGATCAATCTCGTTGGAGAAGCTGATGCTGAAATTCCCGGGCAGCGGCTTGTCGAGGACATCGGAGATCGAGCCTGCCGTCGCTTGACCCGCATGGACGACCTGGGGCAACTGCCGCATCATCAGTGTGAAGGTTTCTGCCGCGCTGGCGGATAGGTCGCTGGTCAGTACGTAGACGGGCTTGCGGTATTGCGTCGCGCCCTTGGGCTCGATGAACCACGACTGCGCGGGGCGTCCCTGAGGCCTGTGCTGCTTCTTGATAAACGCCAACCGGCGTTGGTCGGCAAAGCTTCCCGTGATCTCGGCGCTGACCGCGTCCAGGCCACCACCGTTTAGAGATACATCAAGGATCAGGGCACGCGTGTCGGCCAGGTCAGCGATGACACGGTCCATGGCTTCACGGGCCATGCGCGTCTCTGCGGCCGGACTCGGGTCGTCCGAGAACCCGTGCATGCTGGTGATGCTCACATAGCCGACATTGCCGGGCAGGCGTCCCCAACGCAGCGCGCCGTTGAGCAGGGGCCCACCGGTGTTCGTCAAGCGCTGGATGGCTTGCTTCTGCACCTCGTCTCGCCAGGCCTGTTGGAACTCGCGCAGGTCGTTGATCTCGGTTTGGCCCCCAAAGGCTTGCGCCAGTAGGCGCCGCGTCGGCGAGTCGGCCGCGCTGAAGACCTGGCGGCGTTCCTCACCGTGGCCGCGGGAGAGCTTGACGTGGGCATCGTTGAGACCCTGCAGCAGTGCGATGAGCACCAGCTGCAGGGCGTCATCATCTCGAGCCGCCGCTGCACGTGGGGCCAACTGGTTGCAGCGTGTGGCCCAGTCGATCTTGCGTTCGGCGAAGAAGGCATAGTCCTGCGCCATCAGATCGCAAAGGGCCCCAAGCGTTGCAGTTCCATCAGTGGCTGGCTTGGCACGGCAGGACGGCGGAATGCTCGCGATGCGCGCGAGCGTTGCCGATGAGGGGGTAGCGACGAGTTCGAAGAGATCCACGGTTTCGCCGTCGCCGTTGTCGACGAACGACATGCTGGCGAGGTCGGCAGGATCGCTGGTCGAGGCCAATTCATCTGGGTAGCAGACCGAGGTCCCTTGTTGGAACTGAGTCATGCCGTCCCGGGTGATCTCCAGCAGTGCACCCGCTCCCAGCACCCGCCAAGTGCCTATCAACCGTTCGTCGAAGTGCCCGTCCCTCGTCATGGGACGGCTTTCGGACTGCCGGTTCGTGGTGTGACCGCCGCAGCCGCCAAACCCAGAGATCACGAGCAGCAACCCCAGTCCACCGCCCATCCGCGCGCGCCAGGAGCGGGCGGCGCCGCCTACCGAATTCTTCATACCAGCCTTTCGTCAAGAATCGTCCGGGGTGCCGTGTCGGCAACCGCTGGATGCAAGTCTTGACGGACTGGGTTCAGGCCGGCTCAAGCCTGGATGAAGGTTGGCTAAAGGCGGACGGTAAAGGCGGACGGTAAAGGCGCACGCTAAAGGCGGAGGCTAAGACAGACGGCCGACACAGCGTTGGTCCGAGTCCGGCAAGCGCCGAGCGACCAGACAGTTCGCGTGATGAAGGACGGCTGCCTCGGATCTGCGCTGTGTCCAGACGGGGTCGCCTTCCTCGTCGTCGCAAGACTGCGACAACGGGCTCAGGCACGAGGTTGCCGGCTGGACAGCGCCGAAGTGCCCGCAGTGGGCGACGGCAAGGTCACGGTCACCCGCAAGCCGTGCCCGTCTTGGGCGTCAGCAAGTTCGATGTCGCCGTGATGGCGTTCAACGGCTGACTTCACGATGGCCAGGCCAAGGCCGCTGCCGGTCTGTACCTGGTCAGGCACGCGGTAGAAGCGATCGAATACCCGTTTGCGCAGCTCGGGCGGAATGCCGGGGCCCTGGTCGGACACGCTCAGCACAGTGCAACCGCCCTGACTCTTCACGTCGATGAAAACGCAGCCCCCATCGGGACTGTATTTGATGGCGTTCTCGATCAAGTTGTCGAGCATGGCCGCGACGGTCTCGTAGTCGCCGACGGCCTCGCCGTCAGCTTGCACTTGCAGATCCAGCTCGACCCCCCGCGCCGTCGCGAGGCCAGACAGCAGGGCCAGCCGGTCCTGCAGCAGGGGCACGAGAGCCAGGCGAGGCGTGGCCGGTGCTGAGGACTGGTCGGCGCGCATCAACGATAGGAGCTGGCCCACCACGCGTGAAGCGCGGTCGCCGCTGCGGACCATGCCGTCCAGAAGTTCCTGACGAGGCCCGTCCCCAGTCGTGCCTTTCAGGGCCTCAACGTTGATTCGCATCGCGGCCAGCGGTGTTCGGAGTTCGTGGGCGGCGTCAGCGATGAATTCGCGTTCACGTTTGACGCTGTCGCGCACCCGCTGTAGCAACGCGTTCAAGTTGTGGACCAAAGGCTGGAGTTCTCGGTGCTTGGGCTTGACGCCCAATGCACGCAGGTCCCGCGGCCCGCGAGCGGCGATCTCCTGCGTTACCCGGCTCAAAGGCCGCAGCGCCAGGCGCAGCGACAGCCAGGCCGGAATGGCCAGGAACGGCAGGCTGATCAGCAAGGGCAGCAGCACAAATCCCCGTGAGGTGAAGGTCAGCAGCACGTTGACCGCATTGGCCGGCTTCACCAGGGAGACGACGATGCCTGAGCGAGGCGAGGCCAGCGAGCGCACGCGCCAGAGCTCACCGCCGGCTCGCAGCTTCTCGATCACGCCGAGCCGTGAGTTGCGAATGGTCGCGGGCAAGCCGGGCGAGACGAACAGCAGCGTCTCGCCTTGGCGCACCAGCATGCTCATGCGCATCAGAGGCTCGTCTTCAAGACCTTCGGTGTCGCGCTGGAACCGGTCAATGTCGCTCAGGCTCTCGCGCTGGCGCGCGGGCTGGTCTGCCAGGCTGTCGGCCACTCGCAAGATCATGTGGTAACGCTGATCCTGGGCCAGTTCCGACTGGTCGTGCTGAGACCGATAGATCAACAGGACGATGAAGAGCAGCCAAAGCAGCAGCAGCAGCGCCATCTGGGCGAGCAGCAGCCGGCGCACCAGGGACGGCTGAAACCACGTTGCCAGCCCTGCAATCAGGCGATGTCGCTGCGCCGGGCTGGGACTCATGCGCTTCGAGCCTTGTCAGGAGCAACCGTGTCGATCACGTAGCCCACCCCGCGCACCGTGCGGATATAGCCATCGCCGATCTTGCGGCGCAGATTGGACATGTGAACGTCCAGCACGTTGCTCTCGCTGCCGACCTGACTCGGCAGTGCCTGCTCTTCGAGCACATGTCGAGTGACGATCCGACCCGCGCGCCTGAGCAGGGCGGACAGCAACTCGTACTCGCTGCGCGACAGATCCACGACGCGGTCCCGCACGCTCACCTGGCGTGTCGAGTCATTCAGCACCAAGCCTCGCACTTCGATCGCATCGACCCCGAAACCATAGCTGCGGCGCACCAGCGCTCGCACGCGTGAGAGAAGCTCTGCCAGCGCGAAGGGCTTGACCAGGTAGTCGTCCGCACCGGTGTCCAGGCCGTGCACTCGGTCTTCGAGGGCGTCGCGCGCAGTCAGGATCAAGATGGGCAGGGACTGGCGCTCGCGCCTGAGGCGGCGCAGCAGCGTCAGGCCATCGCCGTCCGGCAGACCGAGGTCCAGCAGCACCAGGTCGCATAACGTGGAGTCCAACACCTGGGCGGCGTCGACCAGGCGCCGCACCCAGACGACCTCCATGTCCTGGCTGGACAGCGCAATGCGAACGCCGTTGCCGAGATCGAGGTCGTCTTCGACGAGCAGAAGCTTCATGTGTGCATGGGTCCGGGGCGCCGGCACAGGGCACGGAACGCCTCAAGTGTGAGGCCCGCGCTTTTCAGGCCGCCGCCAACGTCATGGCGGACGAGTCCTGGGTTCTGTGACTGGCGGGCATCGACACCGAGGTCGGCCTGCATATAGCGGTGATCGGCGATATTCAGGTTGTCTGACACCGATATCTCGGCACCGCCGGCAGCGGGCAGGGGAACCTCCACGGACAACGCGCCTTGCGTGCCGCCGCTGCCCTTGCCGTTGGGGGCCTTCAAGGCGTAAGCCGTGAGAGAGGCCGCCGTCTGGCTGAAGGCGGCATGAGCGGCATGAGCGGCAAGAGCTGCAAGAGCTGCAAGAGCTGGAATTGCGCGATGTCGGGGGACGAACATGAAAGCGGAAGCTGCTGAGACCGCTTCACTGTGAACGCGCTGCCTTTAGATCCGCTGAAGGAATCGCCATCATCTGCCCTCGGCACTACTGCTTTCGGGACTGGGCAGCGGCGCGTACTCGTTCATCTAATCCCGATCAGCCTGGCTGGATGCGGCACCTGGCGAGACATCATGTTCATCGAGCGGCTGTCCTGCACAAGCAGGTACGAGAAGGTGCCGACCTCCTCGGCACCGTCATCGGCTTCAGACGATCGGGCAGCCATGGCTCGTCTTCGATCCTCAGCCAAAGGATCAAGAGGTCCGCATAATGCATTGATTCTATTGACATAGTAAGACAGGAAGGCGGATGGGAATTCCTTGTGACGTGACGGCAGCGCCCGTCCACCCCGAGCCGATTCGCGCCCGCCCGATGGCACCGGCCGTCGGCCAAACGGTGCGTCAGCAGTTGCGCTTCGGCGGCTGGCTGGCGTTGAGCGCAGTGAGCGCGCTGAGCTTGGCGTCGCTGGGCGCGCAGGCCGGCCAGAACCTCGGCTCCAAGACTCCGTATGCACCGCGCCAGGACGTCGCCCGCTATGAGGTCGCGCCGGCGGGGTATGCGCCGGTGGCCGTGGAACTGGTCGCCCGGCATGGCAGCCGTGGGCTGACCAAGCCCGGCAGCGATGAGGCCGCCCTCGGGCTGTGGCAGCAGGCCGAGGGCGCCGAAGCGCTGACGCCGCTCGGCCGTCGCTTTGGCGCGGACCTGAAGCGGTTCATCGACGCCCAGCGCCTGCTGGGCTACGGCAACCTGAGCCAGCTGGGGATCGAGGAACACGAGCAGCTGGCACGCCGCATGGTCGCGCGGATGCCGACGCTGTTCGCCGTGGGGCCTGAAGTGCAGGTGCTGAGCTCTGGTGTGGACCGCGCCGTGGACAGCTCGCGCAGCTTCGCCGCCGAACTGCAGCGCGCCGCGCCGCGGGCCCGCGTGCCGGCGGACTGGGGCAGCGACCGGTTCCTGCTGTACTTCCACAAGCTCGATGCACAGCGCGACGTGGCTGACTCGCCTGAGCGTCGTGCCACGCTGCAACGCAGCCAGGACTACCAGGCATGGCTGCGGGGCCCCGTGCTGGCCGAGCAGCAGCAGCGCATCGACGCCGACCCGCGCCTGCCAGAGGCGGCGCATGCGGTGCTGACGGCGCTCTATACAGAGGGCTTCGTGGCCGGCGTGGCGGAGCCGCTGGCCGCTGCGCGCGACGTGATGGATGTGCGCGGCGCTGCGGCCGGATTGCGCCGTGAACTGGGCGGGGAGCTTCCGGACTATGTGCCGGCGTCGGCAGCGGCCGTTTTCATCGCGGCCGATGACGCCGAGGACTTCTACCGCAAGGGCCCCGGGCTGCTGGAGGCCGGGCCTGTGACCTATGCCATCGCGACGCAGCTGCTGGATGACATGCTGGACCGGCTGGCCACGGCCGACGGCGCCGTGCTGCGCTTCGCGCACGCCGAGATCATCTCGCCGCTGGTCTCGGCGCTGGGTATCGCCGGCGTGCACCAGCCGCAGCCGCTCAGCCAGCCCTATGACTACGGCAACAACCCGTGGCGCAGCGAGACGGTGATCCCCATGGCGGCCAACGTGCAGTGGGAGGTGTGGCAGGCCAACGGCGGCGAGCGCCTGGTGCGCATGCTGTTCAACGAAGCCGAGGCCGACTTCAAGTCCGCCTGCGATGCCGCGCGGCTCAAGCCCGGCAGCCACTTCTACCGCGTGACCGCACTGGTGGCCTGTTACCGCCCGACCGCCCGCGAGCTCGACCGACCCTGACGGTGGGGTGACGCCCGAAGCCTGCTCGTTTGGACTCGACCTGGGGATTCACGCGACCGCCTGCGTCCCTAGACTCGTGGCGCAAAAGGAGTGGCGGGATGAGATGGAAGTTGTTCGTGCTCGGCGGCCTCGGCATGGTGGGCCTGTCGAACTGCGTGGCCGATGAAGGGTGTACTTTCACGCCGACGCTGGAATGCCGCGTCGGCCAGGGCTGCTCCGCCAGGCCCACCCCGGTGGCCGAGTCGCTGATCTTGCGTGACGAGGACGTGGCCAAGCCCTATCTGCTGCTGTGTTTCGCCGGCGCGCCGGCCCGGTGCATCCAGGGGCCGGCCACCGTGCGGCGCACGATCGAGCGTGAAACGCTGTCGTCGGCCGTGCTTCAGAACCCGGACGGGCTGGGCGGGCTGCCGCGCAAGGTGATGGCGACGCTGGTCTACTCGTGGACGGACACGCTGCAGGGCCGCGCGACGCTGTACCCGGTAACCGGAGCGAAGAACGCGCCGATGTACCTGTCCGCCGGCGAGTGCAGCGGCGCCGGTTGAAGCCGCGGATTAGCGCGGGTCGAACTGGTCGACGCGGTCCGTGATGATCCCGTCGATCCCCTCGGCGATCAGCTGCTCGGCCACCGGCGCGTCGTTGACGGTGTAGACCAGCGCCCGCCAGCCCTTCGCATGCAGCCGCTCGATGAGCGCGCGGTCCATAAGCCGCCAGTTCGTGATGACGGCGACGACGCCCAGCGCCTCGGCGGTTTCGGGCCAGCCGTCCCACAGCCGGTCCAGCAGCAGCGCGCGGGGCAGGGCGGGCGCGGCATCGCGGGCGCCTTCCAGCGCCTCGGGCTTGAACGAGCTCAGCAGCGGCAAGACGCTGCGTCCGGCCCACAGCTGCTCGGCCTGCAGCGCGGCGACCTCGCCCGTCACCCGCTCAAAGCCCGGGCAGGGTTTGATCTCGATGTTCAGCGCGCAGTCGTTGGCGTGGCAGAACGCGGCGATCTGCGCCAGGCGTGGCAGCGGCTCGGCCGTGAAAGGCGGGCTGTGCCAATGTCCGGCGTCCAGCCGCGCGAGGTCGGCCCAAGCCCGGTCGGACGGCGAGCCCCGGCCGTCGGTCGTGCGCTCCAGCGTGTCGTCATGCAGCAAAAAGGCTTCGCCGTCGCGACTGAGCTTCACATCGCATTCGAAGGCTCGGTAGCCGAATTGCGCGCCGAGGCGGAACGCCGCCAGCGTGTTCTCCGGGGCGAGCTTGCCGGCGCCACGATGGGCGAGCCACAACGGGTAGGGCCAGGGCGTCATCCCGTGGATTCTGAAGGGAAAACCCCCTGCGATACGATCCTCGCCCTCTATGAATGCCCCGCATCCCCTGATGCCGGCCGCCGCTGTCGCGGCCGACTCTGCGCCGCGCTTGCGCGAGATTCCCTATAACTACACGTCGTTCTCCGACCGCGAGATCGTCATCCGCCTGCTCGGCCCTCGCGCCTGGGAGCTGCTGGAGCAATTGCGGCAGGAGCGGCGGACGGGGCGATCCGCGCGCATGCTGTACGAGGTGCTGGGCGACATCTGGGTGGTGCAGCGAAACCCGTACCTGCAGGACGACCTGCTGGACAACCCCGGCCGGCGCTCGCTGCTGATCGAGGCGTTGAACCACCGGCTGGCCGAGGTGCAGAAGCGCCGCGACCCGTCCGCGGATGCCCAGCGCGATGCCGCCGTGGGCGAATTGCTGAAGGCGGCGCAGTCGGCGGTTGGCGAATTCGCGGCGATGTTCGAGCGTGTGGCTTCGCTGCGCAAGCGCGCCGCCAAGGCGCTGGCCCGCCACACCGCCAAGGACAACATCAAGTTCGACGGCCTGTCCCGCGTGTCCCATGTGACGGACGCGACGGACTGGCGCGTCGAGTACCCCTTCGTCGTGCTGACGCCGGACACCGAGGCCGAAATGGCGGGTCTCGTGGGCGCCTGCTTCGAGCTGGGCCTGACCGTCATTCCGCGTGGCGGCGGCACGGGCTACACGGGCGGCGCCGTGCCGCTGGTGTGGAACAGCGCCGTCATCAACACCGAGAAGCTTGAAGCGCTGCGCGGCGTCGAGATGCTGTCGCTGCCGGGCCTGGATCGCGAGGTGCCGACGATCTTCAGCGAGGCCGGTGTCGTCACGCAGCGGGTGGCCGACCTGGCCGAACAGCACGGCTTCGTCTTCGCCGTGGACCCGACGTCGGCGGAAGCCAGCTGCATCGGCGGCAACGTGGCGATGAATGCCGGCGGCAAGAAGGCCGTGCTGTGGGGTACGGCGCTGGACAACCTGGCGTCCTGGCGCATGGTGACGCCCGAGGCTAAATGGTTGGAGGTCGTGCGGCTGAACCACAACCTCGGCAAGATCCACGACGTGGAGGTGGCGAGCTTCGAGCTGCGCTACTTCGACGCCTCGGGCAAGACGCTGGAGAAGACCGAGCGCCTGGACATCCCCGGCCGCGTGTTCCGCAAGGAAGGCCTGGGCAAGGACGTCACGGACAAGTTCCTAGCCGGCCTGCCCGGCATCCAGAAGGAAGGCTGCGACGGCCTCATCACCAGCGCGCGCTGGATCGTGCACCGCATGCCGGCGCACACACGCACGGTCTGCCTGGAGTTCTTCGGCAACCCGAAGGACTGCGTGCCGAGCATCGTGGACATCAAGGACTACATGTTCGGGGTCGCGTCCACCGGCGTGCTGCTCGCGGGCCTGGAGCACCTGGACGACCGCTACCTGAAGGCGGTGGGCTACGCGACCAAGAGCAAGCGCGGCGGCCTGCCGAAGATGGTGCTGATCGGCGACATCGTCGGCGATGATCCGGATGCCGTCGCCCGCGCTACGAGCGAGGTTGTGCGCCTGGCCAATGGCCGCTCGGGCGAGGGTTTTGTTGCCGTCAGCGCCGATGCGCGCAAGAAGTTCTGGCTCGACCGCAAGCGCACCGCGGCGATCAGCAAGCACACGAACGCGTTCAAGGTGAACGAGGACGTCGTGATCCCGCTGCATCGCATGGGCGAGTACACGCTGGGCATCGAGCGCATCAACGTCGAGCTGTCGCTGCGCAACAAGCTGGAGTTGGTCACGGCGCTCACGGGCCTGTTCACCGCCGGCAAGCTGCCGCTGGGCAAGGGCGACGACGCGCGCGAGATTCCGAGCGCCGAGCTGCTCGAGGACCGCGTGCAGCAGGCGTTGGCGCTGCTGCGGGACGTCGGTGCGCTGTGGCAGCAGTGGCTGGACGGTCTGGACAGCGGCTTCTTCGAGCCGCTGCAGACGCACGAGCTGCGCGCGTCGTGGAAGACGCAGATCCTCAAGCCGCTGCAGACCATCTTCAGCGGCGCGGCCTTCGAGCCGCTGCTCGCCGAGTGCAAGCGCATCCACCAGGAGGTGCTGCGCGGCCGGGTGTGGGTGGCGCTGCACATGCATGCCGGCGACGGCAACGTGCACACCAACATCCCCGTCAACAGCGACAACTACGCGATGCTGCAGACGGCCCACGAGGCCGTGGCGCGCATCATGAAGCTGGCGCGGTCACTGGACGGCGTGATCTCCGGCGAACACGGCATTGGCATCACGAAGATCGAGTTCCTCAGCGATGACGAGCTCGCCAACTTCACGGACTACAAAAAACGCGTCGACCCCGAAGGCCGCTTCAACAAGGGCAAGCTGCTCAAGGATGCCGCGCTGCCGGCCGACCTGCGCAATGCCTACACGCCGTCCTTCGGACTGATGGGGCACGAGTCGCTGATCATGCAGCAGAGCGACATCGGCGCGATCAGCGACTCCATCAAGGACTGCCTGCGCTGCGGCAAGTGCAAGCCGGTCTGCGCGACGCATGTGCCGCGCGCCAACCTGCTCTACAGCCCGCGCAACAAGATCCTGGCCACCTCGCTGCTGGTGGAAGCCTTCCTGTACGAGGAGCAGACGCGCCGCGGCGTGTCCATCAAGCACTGGCAGGAGTTCGAGGACGTGGCCGACCACTGCACGGTCTGCCACAAGTGCGAGAAGCCGTGCCCCGTCAACATCGACTTCGGCGATGTGACGATGAACATGCGTAACCTGCTGCGCAAGATGGGCCAGAAGACCTGGCGGCCCGGCAACGCGGCGGCGATGTTCATGCTCAATGCCACGAGCCCCGAGACGATCAAGCTGGCCCGCTCGGCGATGGTCGGCATCGGCTTCAAGGCGCAGCGCCTGGCCGTCGACCTGTTCAAGCCTGCCGGCCGCAAGCAGACGAGCGCGCCGCCAGCCACCACGGGCCCGGCGCCGGTGAAGGAACAGGTCATCCACTTCATCAACAAGAAGCTGCCGGGTGGGCTGCCCAAGAAGACGGCCCGCGCGCTGCTGGACATCGAGAACAAGGACTACGTCCCCATCATCCGGCCGCCGGCCACGCCGAGCGAGACCGAGGCGGTGTTCTATTTCCCGGGCTGTGGCTCGGAGCGCCTCTTCAGCCAGGTGGGCCTGGCCACGCAGGCCATGCTCTGGCATGCCGGCGTGCAGACGGTCCTGCCGCCGGGGTATCTCTGCTGCGGCTACCCGCAGCGCGGCTCGGGCCAGTTCGACAAGGCCGAGAAGATGATCACCGACAACCGGGTGCTCTTCCACCGCGTCGCCAACACGCTGAACTACCTCGACATCAAGACCGTCGTCGTCAGCTGCGGCACCTGCTATGACCAGCTGCAGGGTTACAAGTTCGAGGACATCTTCCCGGGCTGCCGGATCATCGACATCCACGAGTACCTGCTGGAAAAGGGCATCACGCTCGGCGCCAAGACCAGCTACCTGTACCACGACCCCTGCCACACGCCGATGAAGCTGCAGGAGCCGATGAAGACGGTCAAGGCGCTGGTGGGCGAGAACGTCGTGAAGAGCGAGCGCTGCTGCGGTGAGAGCGGCACGCTGGGCGTGACGCGCCCCGACATCTCGACTCAGGTGCGCTTCCGCAAGGAAGAGGAGCTGCGCAAGACCGAGGCGCAATTGCGCGACAGCGGCAAGGTGGGCGCGCAAGACAACCTCAAGATCCTGACCTCCTGTCCCAGCTGCCTTCAGGGCCTGAGCCGCTACCAGGACGACCTCCAGAACGGCCTGCTCGAAGCCGACTACATCGTCGTCGAGATGGCCCGCCAGATCCTCGGCGAGAACTGGATGCCGGACTACGTGGCCAAGGCCAACAACGGCGGCATCGAAAGGGTGCTGGTGTGACGCTTTCGGGCTACCTGCGCACCGCCTGGCGGTGGCAGCGCGGGCGCCAGGGAACGGGGTACGACAAGATGCTGCTGCTGACGGCACGCTGGCCCGTGCCGTTCGACAGCTACCTGATCCGCTATCCCGAGGGCAGCGCGATTCCCCCGCACACCGACCCCGTCCAGGCGGGGCGCCATTACCGGCTCAACGTCGTCCTCAAAGCGTCGCCGCGTGGCGGCGAATTCGTCTGCGCCACGCCGTTGTGGCAGAGCCGGCGCATCAAGTTCTTCCGCCCGGACGCCTGCGAGCACAGCGTCACGCGGGTGGAGGGCGGCAGCCGCTACGTGCTGTCCGTCGGCTGGGTCCTGAAAGGCTGAACCTATGTCTTGCCCACTGTGCACCGGTGACGGTGGCCTCGTCGTCGTTCGCACGCCCAAGTTCCGCGTCGTGCGCGTCATCGACGAGCCGGCCCATCCGGCCTTCTACCGCCTGATCTGGAACGACCATGTCGCCGAGTTCAGCGACCTGCAGGCGCCAGACCGCCAGGCCTGCATGGACGCCGTCGTGGCGATCGAGCAGGCACTGCGGGCACTGCTGGCGCCGACGAAGATCAACCTGGCGTCGCTCGGCAATGTCGTGCCGCATCTGCACTGGCACGTCATCGCGCGCTTTGCTGACGACAGCCAGTTTCCGGCGCCGATCTGGGCGGTGCCGCAACGCAGCGCCGTACCTCGCGCGCTCGACCTGGCAGCGGTGGACGCACGCGTGGCGGCGTCCATCGGCCCAGCGCCTTGAAGCGCCGTTCCATACCGCGTCCTCGGCGAGCGGCTGACCAGCGGGCATTGGTTGTACGGAGCCTCTCCCCACTCATGAGAGCGCTTGGCGGGGCACGGCGCAGACCCGCACAAACACTTGGGGAGTTCGGTCGCGGCTTGCTGGTATTGGTCAGCTTTCAGCTCGACCTGGGTGGTCTTGCAAGAGGGGTGTGCGCAGCACTAACCTCTCAGGGACGTCGACTGATGAAGCTCGCATTGGGGTGCAAGGCGTAAGGCGCAAGCGTTTTGAGTGATGCTGGCATTTGCTGTGGCTTGTCACCAAGTTCTTCAGCTAAACGTTGGCGCGGCACTGGCTAGCCTAGCGGCGTCGTCCATCGCAGCCGTCGCGAGACCGGCATCAAATTACGCTGCAGCCGACCCCGCCTTCTTGTCCCACTGGGCCCACATTGCCGAAACCTCGGGTGAAGGGCAGGGCCTCTGCCGCCCCAGCTTTTTCAGCATGGCCTTCCCCCTAGGAATGTATGTCTCCAGCTATGCGGCGATGGTTGGACCGCCTTCGATAGGTCTAGACTTGATCACGGGTCACTTCTGGGGTCGCCATGCTGGAAACGGCAGCTTACGTGGCTAGGAACGTTGCGATTGTGGGTGACGTGCTCAGCAAGGTCGCGCTTTCCTGGGCGCTTGCTGCTGTTGCTTTTGAGGTTCATTCCGCCACCGTACTCAACACGTTCGCCGGTCCTGGCATGACGGCGACGGGAGCATCCTGGCGTCTTGGGAGTGATGGGGATCAGCACGCTGGGAGCACCGGTCAAGCGCTCGCTTTCGAGTTGGCGTCTGCGGCCACGATTGACTCTGTAGTTACGACGATAGAAGGTGCTGGGACTGTCAGCCTTTCTATCGTCGGTGACATGCCAGGCTTTGACCCAGACTTCGGTTTCCCGATGGGGCCTACCTACTTCACCAGGAATCTCACAGACCCGACTTCCAAGACCTCGCTGGACGGCTTGAATGTGCACCTTCCGGCGGGGCACTATTGGCTCGTCGCTCTGGAGGCGCCCGGCCTCGGCTTCATCGGCGGTTGGCAAGGGGGCGGGGCCTCGGTTTCCTCACCGTGGCGCTTTTACATGAGCCGCGCCGACTGGATGGCCGTGGCGCTCGCAGACCCTCCGGCCGCGTTGATCACGTCGACGGTGCCGGAGCCAGGGACCGGTTCCATGATCGTTGGAGGTTTAGCCGCCGTCGGCTTTGCAGTATTGGCGCGGCGAAGGGCGCCGTGCCGCTTAGGACTAGAGACTGATTTGTCGGCGAACTGAGCGTGAGCGCCGGCAGCACCGGCACCTTCTTCGGTCAGGTGTTCAAACGAACCGGCGCCGTCTTCAGCGGCGGTGGTCGCAGGCTGTACGAGGGAGGGCTGTCGTTCGGCGCGTCCCCGGGGCTCGGCGTCAACGAGGGTGACGTGGGCTTCGGCAGCAGCAATGTCTACCTCGCCGAAATCGGTGGCATCACGGCATGCACGGCGGCGTGTGCGGGTCACGAGGCGCTGAAGAACAGCAGCTTCGACAAGTACGTCGTGAAGGGCCGGCTGACGCTGCGCGGCACATTAAAGCTGGCATCCTGGAACGACTTCGTCGCGCGTCCCGGAATGCAGTTCTATCTGCTCGACTGGGGCAGTGTGGAGGGCAGCTTCGCGAGCATCGACACCAGTGGCCTGAAGCTGGCGGCAGGCTCGCAGCTGGATCTGTCCCAGCTGTACACGACGGGCGAGGTTCGCGTGTTGGCGGCCGTGCCGCAGCCGGCGAGCTGGGCGTTGATGACCGCCGGCAGTCTGGGCGTGGGTCTGATGCGCCGGGTGCGCCGTCCTTCGAACGGCCAACCGGCGTGAGCCACCAGCGCCCCTGATGACGGCCGGGGTCAGTCGTTGCTGCGGGCCACGCGCACGCCGACATGGCGGGCGGCCTGGGCGGTGCTGGCGCTGCCAGCCGTGTCGGTGAAGCCGACCGTGAAGCGGTAGATCTGCGCATCGGCCGAGGCTTGGGTGCCGCAGTCCAGATGGCGCACGGCGGAGGCGACTTGGCGGGCCAGGACGCCATAACGGCCCTGTGCCTTGACCGCTTCAACCTGGCCGTTCTGCAGTACGAACTGCACGTTCACATCGCTCGGCAGGCTCTGGCGGGCCCAGGCACTGTCGAGGGCGGCGGCCAGCTGGTCGTCGATGCGGTCGCATTGGGCGTGCACGTCGTAGCGCACCGGGGCTTCGACGATCTGGCCGCGTACCTCGACGCGTTCGAGCGTCGTCGTGTCGGCCAGTGCGGGGCCAGCGGTCAGTGCCAGCGTGATGGCGCATGCGGCGCCGGCGAACAGCGTGTTGAGGGCGGGGGTGCGTTGGGCGATCGAGTAGTGGTTCATGGTGGGCTCCTTGGGTGGTCTGCGTTGCGAGGGTGGACACTGAATTGCGTCGACTTGTTCGCAGACTAGGTGCCCGATCGAGCGGGCCCAACCGGGAAGCGATGAGTTGCGGCCCGCATGCGATGGCCGGCGAGAAACCGCGGATGAACTGCAAGGGCCGGCAGTGCTGCCGTCCCGGGGTCCCGAGTGCCGTTGGTCATGGTGGGCCGCCTCCCGGCGGCCCACCGCGCACGGTCACCAGACGGTGATCGGGTCCTTGGCCACCATCGCGCTGCCGGCCTTGCACGAGAAGGCCTGCGCGAAATATGGCGAGTTGCTCATCGGCGTCAGCACGCGGTATCGCGACGGCGAGTGCGGATCGGTGCGCAGCTGGTTGATGAGGTACTCCGTGCGCGTCTTGGAGCGCCACACCAGCGCGTTGCTCAGGAAGAAACGCTGCGCCGGCGTGTAGCCGTCGACCTTGCGGTCCGCGCCGCCGGTGCGCTTGAGCGCGCGCAGCAGGCCCTCGTATGCGATCGGCAGGCCCGACATGTCCGAGATGTTCTCGCCGAGCGTCAGCCGGCCGTTGATGTTGTAGCCCGGCAGCGGCGAGATCGCGCCATAGCGGTCGGCCACCAGGTCGGCGCGCGCCTTGTAGCCGGCCGCATCTGCCGGCGTCCACCAGTCGGTCAGCGAGCCGTTGGCGTCATAGTTGCGGCCGCTGTCATCAAAGTGGTGCGTGATCTCGTGGCCGATGACCATGCCGATGCCGCCGTAGTTCGCGGCGTCATCGGCCTTGGCGTCGAAGAACGGCGGCTGCAGGATGCCGGCCGGGAAGGTGATCTGGTTCAGCCCGCCGGCAAACGCATTGACGATGTGCGGGCTGGTGCGCCAGCGCGTGCGCTCCACGGGCGCGTCCAGGTCCTTCATCTCACGGTCGCTGTGCCACAGCGCCACCTTCAGCCAGTTGCCGGCGTAGTCGGTGTTGGTCAGCTCCAGCCCCTCGAAGCGCGGCCATTTGTCGGGTGCACCGATCAGCGGCTGCATGCGCGCCAGCTTGTCCAGCGCCTTGGCCTTGGTGGCGGGCGTCATCCATTCCAGCTTCTCGATGCGGTCATGCATCGCGCCGCGGATGTCCTCCACCAGCTGCACCGCGCGCCGCTGGGCTTCGGGCGAGAACGCCCGTGCGACGAACAGCTCGCCCAGTGCCAGGGCCAGCGGCTCCTGGCCGTAGTTGCCGCCGATCTGCTGGATGACGTCCTCGCTGCGCGGCGGCGGCGCCTGCAGGCCGGTGATGGTCTTGTCGCGGTACTCGAAGCGGGCATTGGCGAACGCCTTCGGCAGCCGCGCGGCAGTGGCGTCCAGCACACGCAGCGTCAGATAGCTGCGCCAGACTTCCAGCGGCGTCTCGGCCGCCAGCGCCGCCACGCGTGTGGCGAATTCCGGTTGCTGCACGTTCACACGCTGCGGCAGCTTCGCACCGGCGGTCAGCACGGCCACGTAGCCGCTCCAGTCCAGGCCGGGCGCGGCGGCGGCGAGGTCGGCCAGCGTCATCGGGTTGTAATTGGCGTTCGGGTCGCGCAGCTTGACGCGCTCCCGCGTGGCGTCGGCCAGCCGGGTCTCGAAGGCCATCAGCGCGTCCAGCCCGGCGTCGTCGACCGGGCGGCCGGCGGCGGCGAGCAGCGTGCGGCCGTAGGTGCGGTAGGCCGCGCTGACGGTGCGGGTGCGCTCGTCGGTGCGGAAATAGTCGTCACGGTCCGGCAGGCCGAGGCCCGACTGGCTCAGCGACAGCAGGTTGCGGCGTGTGTCCTTGCGGTCCGGCCCGACGTTCCAGCCCAGCGGTGCGGCGACGCCGCTGCGCGCCAGCAGCGCGATCAGCGTGGGCAGGTCCTCGCGGCGTTGCAGGCCGTCGATGCGGTTCAGCAGCGGGGTCAGCGAGCTGGTGCCGCGCGCCTCGATCGCCGCCTCGTCCATGCCGCTGGCGAAGTAGGCGGCGGCGAGCTTGAGGCCCGGCGTCGTCTGCAGGGTCGGCTTGTCAGCCAGCTCGGTCAGCGCTTTTTCCAGCACCGCGGCATTGTTCTGACGCAGGTCGTCGAAGCTGCCGATGCGCCCGCGGCCGGCGGGCAGCACCGTGGCGGCCTCCCAGCTGCCGTTGACGAAGGTGAAGAAGTCATCGCAGGGAGAGACGTCCTTGGACAGGCCGCTCAGGTCGAGGGCCGTGGCATGGGCGGCCAGGCCGAGCAGGGTCGCTGCCAGGGCCAGGCGGTGGCGTTGGAAACGCGGCATGAGGAACAAACGTGAAAGCCAGTGGAAAGCCGATTACAGCGCCCTTCGCAGACACCGGCCGAAAGGTACAGGGCATGATTACGGGTTTTTACCAAGTTGCCGGTCGGCCTCCCATGTCTTCGTTCGTGCGCCTGTTCCTCCTCCTCGCGTCCCTTTGCAGCCTCTCTCCCGCGGCCTTGGCCCAGGCGGTGACAGGGCAGGGGGCGACCTTCCCCTCCAAGGTCTACGGCACCTGGGCCAAGGCGTTCGAGAAGGCCGGCGGCGCCAGCGTCACCTACAAGGGAACCGGCTCGGGCGACGGCATCAAGCAGATCTCCGCCCGGCAGGTGGACTTCGGCGGGACGGACTCGCCGCTGCCCGCCGGCGAACTGGCGCGCCTGAAGCTGGTGCAGATCCCGGTGCTCGTGGGCGGCGTCGTGCCGGTCGTGAATCTGCCGGGCCAGCCGGCCGGCCTGCAGTTGGACGGCGAACTGCTGGCCGACATCTTCCTTGGCCGCGTCAAAGTCTGGAACGACATCCGCATCGCGGCCATGAACCCAGGCGTCGGCTTGCCGGCGCTGCCGATCCGTCGCATCGTCCGGGCGGAGAAGTCCGGCACGTCCGAGGGATTCAGCCGCTACCTGGCCGGCGTGTCCACGCGCTTCAAGTCTGAGGTGCCTCCGGGGCAGCTGCCGGCCTGGCCGGGCGAGCCCGTCAAGGCGGAGGGCAACGACGGCATGGTGCAGTCCGTGCGCAGCACGCCGGGCGCGATCGCCTATGTCTCCTATGACCGCGTACTGCACGACAAGCTGGCCGCCGTCAGGCTGCGCAATGCCGCCGGCCGCTTCGTCTCGCCGACCGAGGCGGGCTTCCGCGCCGCCATCCTCGACAGCGACATGTACCGCCAGGGCAACGACCTTGCCTCCCTGCTTGACCGCGCCGCGCCCGAGGCCTGGCCCATCACGCTGACGACCTTCGTCCTGCTGGACGCCGAGCCCGCCGCCGCGGCGCAGGCCGAGCCGGCGCTGAAGTTCCTGTACTGGTGCTTCATGCGTGGCGACGACCTGACGCGCGGCAGCGGCTTTGCACCGCTGCCGGTCAGCGTGCAGTCTCGGCTGGCCGCGCGCTTCACGCAGGTGCATCCAAAGGACGGCCAGGTGCCGGCCTATCAGGTGTTCTGAGGGACACTCCAGCTATGCCCTTGCCCACCGAACTCACCGTGCACCAGCAGTCCCGCGTGCTGGAGATCGCCTTCGACGATGGGGCACGCTTTCGCATCCCGTTCGAGCTGATGCGGGTCTACAGCCCCTCGGCCGAGGTCATGGGCCATGGCCCGGGCCAGGAGGTGCTGCAGACCGGCAAGCGCGACGTGCTCGTCACCGCGCTGGAGCCCGTCGGCCATTACGCCGTGCGCCCCGAGTTCTCCGACGGGCATGCCAGCGGTCTCTACACCTGGGACCACCTCTACAAGCTCGGCAGCCAGCAGGACGCGCTGTGGCGCGACCACGAGGCCCGCCTCGCAGCGGCCGGCAAGGGCCGGGACGACCCGATGCCGGTGAAAACCGGCGGCTCCTGCCACTCACACTGACTCATGACATCTATTTGTTCGACGACCGAGCGGGCCGAGCGCCGGGCCGCTCCCGAGCCGGCCGTTCGCTGGCATGACTCGTCCACTGGACGATTCATGTCCTCGCTCACCCCATGGGGGGAGCGGCCGTCGTGTCCGTCGAACGAGGGGCTCCAATGACTCAAACCCATTTCGGCTTCCAACAGGTCGACGAGCGCGAGAAGGCCCGCAAGGTCCGTGGCGTGTTCGACTCCGTCGCGTCCAAGTACGACCTGATGAACGACCTGATGTCGGCCGGCCTGCACCGGGCCTGGAAGGCCTACACCGTGCAGGTCGCTAACCTGAAGCCCGGCGAGCGCGTGTTGGACATCGCCGGCGGCACGGGCGACCTGTCGCGCGCCTTCGCCCGCAAGGTGGGCGACAGCGGCGTCGTCGTGCACACCGACATCAACGAGGCCATGCTGCGCCAGGGCCGCGACCGGCTGCTAGACGAGGGCCTGATCCTGCCCACGAGCCTGGCCGACGCCGAGAAGCTGCCGTTCAAGAGCGAGAGCTTCGACCTCGTCAGCGTCGCCTTCGGCCTGCGCAACATGACGCACAAGGATCAGGCGCTTGCCGAGATGTGCCGTGTGCTCAAGCCGGGCGGCCGTCTGCTGGTGCTGGAGTTCTCCCGTATCGCCGAGCCGCTGCGCAAGCCGTACGACTGGTACTCCTTCAACATCCTGCCCAAGCTGGGCTCGCTCTTCGCCGGCGACGCTGAAAGCTACCGCTACCTGGCCGAGTCCATCCGCATGCACCCCGACCAGGCCACGCTGAAGGCGATGATGAAGGCGGGCGGCTTCGGCCACGTCGACGTGCACAACCTCAGTGCAGGCATCGTCGCGCTGCACGCTGGCATCAAGTGCTGAACTGAAGCGGTGCCCGGCTTTCGCCGGCGCTGCATCCCCTTCCTCTCCACCCACCCCCAGGAATGCGGGGGGTGAGGGAACTTGTCGCCCGAATCGGCTCTAACCGGCGGTTCGGGCGCGCTTTTTAACGGGACAAGCTGCCCATAGAAGCGACATATCCGACCGCTACACTGGTTTGCTTCACCCTGGGGCGGAGCCCTTCTCCACGCACAACAAGGACCTCGACAAGATGGCACAGCGACTGATCAACCCCCGCATTTCGCTGCTGACCGCCGTGGTGGCTGCGGCGCTGCTGGCAGCCTGCGGTGGCGACAAGGGCGATAAGGCTTCCCAGACGGCCGCCAAGGTCAACAAGGAAGAGATCACCGTCCACCAGATCAACTTCGTGCTGCAGCGCCAGCCTGGGCTCAAGCCCGAGCAAGCCGAGGCCGCGAGCCGCCAGGTGCTGGAGCGGCTGATTGACCAGGAGCTGGCCGTCCAGAAGGCCGAGGAGCAGAAGCTCGACCGCGACCCGCGCGTCGTGCAGCAGATTGAGGCCGCCAAACGCGAGATCATCGCCCGCGCCTACATCGAGCGCGTCGGTGAGAGCGTCGCCAAGCCCAGCAACGACGAGATCGCCAAGTACTACAACGACAAGCCGGCCCTCTTCAAGGACCGCCGCATCTACAGCCTGCAGGAGCTGCAGGTCGAGGCCAAGCCCGAGCAGTTCGAGACGCTGCGCGCCAAGCTCGACGCGTCCAAGAGTCTCAACGAGTTCGTCGAGTACCTGAAGGCCAACGACTTCCGCTTCACCGGCAATCAGGCCGTGCGCCCGGCCGAGCAACTGCCGCTGGCCAGCCTGGACACGATTGCCAAGCTGAAGGACGGCGACTCCCTCGTCAGCGCCGCGCCCAACGGGGTCTCCATCCTCTACCTCGTCAACTCCCGAAGCCAGCCAGTGGATGAGGCCCGCGCCCGTCCGGCCATCGAGGCGTTCCTGCTGAACCAGCGCAAGACCGAGGCTGTGCAGAAGGACCTGAAGGCGCTGCGCGATACCTCGAAGATCGAATACGTCGGTAAGTTCGCCCAGCCCGCACCGGCCGCGGCTTCCGCGCCAGCACCTGCCGAACTGCCCGCGTCCGACGCGGCCGCGCCCGCCCCGGCCGCCAGTGGCCTGGATCCTGCTTCCATCTCCAAGGGCATGGGCTTGAAGTGATGAAGACGATGCGATTGACCTCCCTGTTCCTCGCCGCCGCCCTCGGGCTTGGTGCTCTTGGCGCCCAGGCGCAGCCTGCCGCACCCCCCGCTGCCACAGCTGCGTCTCCCGAATACCGTCTCGGTGCCGGCGACGTCGTCCGCATCGTCGTCTATCAGAACCCGGATCTCACGCTCGAGACCCGCGTCTCCGAGAGCGGCGTCGTCAGCTTCCCGCTGCTGGGCAACGTGCGCATCGGTGGTCTGGGCATCGGCGCCGCCGAGAAGCTTATCGCCGACGGCCTGAAGAACGGCAACTTCGTCAAGCAGCCCCAGGTCACGCTGACGCTGCTGCAGATTAAGGGCAACCAGGCCAACGTGCTGGGCCAGGTCAACCGCCCCGGCCGCTACCCCATCGAGACGGCCGACATGCGCCTGACCGACCTACTGGCCAATGCTGGTGGCGTGGCTGCCACCGGTGGCGACATCGTTGTGCTTACTGGCACGCGCAATGGTCAGCCGTTCCGCATGGAAGTCGACCTGCCTATGGTGTTCAGCGCGGAGCAAAACCGCACCAATGACGTGTTGATCCAGAACGGCGATGTCGTCTGGGTCGATCGCGCGCCGCTGGTCTACATCTATGGCGAAGTGCAGCGCCCTGGCCCGATGCGCCTGGAGCGCGGCATGACGGTAATGCAGGCGCTTGCCGCTGGAGGTGGCCTGACCCAGCGTGGCACAGAGCGCGGCATCCGAGTGCACCGCAAGGGGGCTGACGGCAAGGTGCAAGTCGTACAGCCGGCCATGGATGACGGCGTGAAGGACGGCGACGTCGTCTACGTCAAGGAAAGCCTGTTCTGATTTCCGCTCACTAAAGGTTCGGACATGTCGTTCTCTCAATTCCTGGCGATCTTGCGAGCCCGCAAGAAGGCAGCTTTCCTGGCTTTCGCGCTGGTTGTTCTTGCCGCTCTCGCGCTGAGCCTCCTGCTGCCCAAGAAGTACAAGGCCGAAGCTAGCGTCGTCATCGATGCCAAGCCGGATCCTGTTTCCGCGCTGGGTAGCGCAGCTACGGGTTTGCCTAACTTCATCGCGACGCAGATCGACATCATGACCAGCGACCGTGTGGCGCTGCGCGTCATCCGCGACCTGAAGCTGGCCGAAATCCCAGTGCTGCGCGAGCAGTGGCAGGAGGGCGGTGGTGACAGCACGATCGAGCAGTTCCTCATCGAGATCCTGCAGCGGGGTCTCGACATCAAGCCAAGCCGCGAGAGCAACGTCATCACCGTAACCTACAAGAGCTCGGACCCGCGGTTCTCCGCGACGTTGGCCAATGCGTTCGTTCAGGCTTACATCGCCACGACGCTGGAGCTTCGTGCCGACCCTGCGCAGAACTTCCGCCGCTTCTTCGACGTGCAGACCAAGGAGGCTCGCGAGGCGCTCGAGAAGGCCCAGGCCAAACTCTCTGCATATCAGCAGGAGAAAGGCATCATCGCCACCGACGAGCGGCTTGACGTCGAGAACGCGCGCCTGAACGAGCTCAGCAGCCAGCTCACTCAGCTGCAGGCCATCTCGGCCGAAAGCAGCAGCCGCCAGGGTCAGGCGCAGGGAGCTCGCGGCGACCAGCTCGCCGAGGTGCTGAACAACCCGCTCATTAGCGGCCTGAAGGCTGATTTGACCCGTGGTGAAGCCCGACTGAAGGAACTCACGTCGAGGTTCGGTGAAGCGCATCCGCAGGTCGTCGAGGCCAGGGCCAATGCAGCAGAGTTGCGCAGCCGCATCGAAGCCGAAACCAAGAAGGTCATGTCCGGCGTCGGCGTTAGTAACACCATCAATCAGGGGCGCGAAGCACAGGTGCGCACATCGCTGGAAGCTCAGCGCAGCAAGTTGCTGCAGCTGAAGGCCGTGCGGGATGAAGGCATGCTGCTGCAGCGCGAGGTGGATAACGCGCAGCGCACTTATGACCTGCTGACAGCTCGCCTGAATCAGACGGCGCTGGAGGCCCAGAGCAATCAGAGCTATGCCACCAGCCTGACGGTGGCCCAGCCACCTTCTGAGGCGGCATCGCCCAAGTTGCTGCGCAACATGGCGGCCGGCGTATTCCTTGGCATCGTCATCGCCATCGCCGTCGTCATGACGCTGGAGAAGTTCGACCGTCGTGCGCGCTCGTCAGAGGATTTGGCCAATGCGCTTGGCCTGCCCGTGCTCGGCGTATTGCCAGGCCCCAATGCCAAGCGCTTCACGCCGGGGCGGCTAGGACTTTCCGGGCTCCCCGTGCTGACGGCTGGCAAGTCGATGCAATCTTGACCGAACGAGACAGGACCGCTTCGTGACAACCAGTGCACCCATGCTCGGCGAACAGACCCTGGCCGATCGCTCGATTGGCGCGATCATTGCCGAAACCCGCAATCTCTCGGCCGATCAGGTTGAGCGCATTCTCAGCCACCAGCGCACGCACGGTGTGAGGTTCGGCGAGGCTGCGATAGCCTTGGGCTTCGCCAGTGCGGACGACGTTATGTTTGCGTTGGCTCAGCAGTTCCATTACCCCTATGTCTTGGGCGATGAAGGCAAGCTCAACCCAGAGCTGGTCGTGCTGAACCAGCCGTTCGGCGTTCAGGCCGAAAGCGTTCGCGCCATTCGCAGTCAGTTGATGATGCGCCTCTTCAACGACGCGCAGCCCAGGCGTGCAGTGGCGGTCATCAGCCCTGACGTCGGCGATGGCAAGACCTTCTTTGCTGCCAATCTCGCCGTTGCCTTAGCGCAGCTCGGTGGGCGTACCTTGCTCGTCGATGCGGACATGCGCAGCCCGCGGCTGCATCAGGTCTTTGGCCTCGACAACAAGGTCGGCCTCTCCGGCATCCTCAGTGGTCGCGCAGAATCCCAGGTGATCCGTCAAATCCCGAGCGTGCCGAGTCTGTTCGTGCTTCCCGTCGGTGCCACACCGCCGAACCCCGTCGAGTTGGTGGAGCGCCCCGCCTTCGGCCTGCTGATCCGCGAGCTCGTGGCCAAATTCGACCATGTCGTCGTCGATACACCGGCAGCCCAGCTCGGGAGCGACGCAGCCGTCATCGCCGCCCGCTCCGGCGCGGCGCTCGTCGTGGCTCGCCGCAATAGCTCGCGCTTGCAAGCGCTGGCGGGCATGTTGGCCGATGTCGCTGATAGTCCGGCGGTCATGGTCGGTGCCGTCATCAACGATCACCAGTGACGTCCATGCCGATCCGTGGTCGCGCTGCCGGAATGGGAGAGCTTGCCGCCGTGGCGAGAACGCTCTGGCAGCCGGTCAACAAGCCGTGGCTCCTGGTGGCCGTTGGCGTGCTGGCGATGTATGTGCCCACCGTTGTGGGCCTGTTGCGCACTGTCTGGAGCTCCGACGAGCAAGGACACGGCCCCATCGTGCTGGCCATCGCCATTTGGCTGATGTGGCGCGTCCGCGCTCAGGTCAATGACGTCGCCGTCAGTGCGCCCGCGCCGTTGTTCGCGTGGCCGCTGATCCTAGTCAGCGTGCTGGCGTACGCCATCGGCGGCGCCATGGACGTGCTCATGCTGGAGGTTGGCTCCGTCATTCCGCTGCTCGCCGGCTTGGTGCTGTTGGTGCGAGGCCCGCGGCAACTGCGGGCCATGTGGTTCCCGCTGTTGTTCATGGTGTTCTTGGTGCCGCTGCCCGGCGTTGTCGTGGACGCCCTCACGCAGCCGATGAAGCTTGGTGTGTCCATCGTGGCCGAGCACCTGCTGTACTGGCTGGGCTATCCCATCTCCCGCTCCGGCGTCATCCTGCAGATTGGCCCATACCAACTGCTGGTAGCTGACGCCTGTGCCGGCCTGCACACACTCTTCACACTTGAAGCGTTGGGGCTGCTGTACCTCAACCTGGTGCGGCACTCCTCTACGTTGCGCAATGTGACGCTGGCCATCCTCATCGTGCCCATCAGCTTCACGGCCAACGTCATCCGCGTGATCATCCTCACGCTCATCACCTATCACTTCGGTGATGCGGCTGGCCAGGGCTTCCTCCACGGCTTCGCCGGCATGGTGCTCTTCATGGCTGCACTGCTGCTCATCATCAGCATGGACAGTCTCATCCGCGTCTCGCTCGTGCGGGAGTCGTCGTCCCAACCCCGCTGAGGTGCGCCGTGGGCCAACACAACCCCAAGTCCCGTATCACGGCCGCTGCAGTGGCCATGGTGCTGATGCTCGGCGGCGCAGCCGCCTCGAAGGCGCTGGCCCCCACCGAGCGCATGGCTGCGCGGTACGCCGGCGTCTCTCTGGAGACGCTCATCCCGGTGCAGTTCGCCGGCTGGCGTGTCGATGAGGCCATCATCCCACTCACGCCCGATCCCACCACTACCGCCGCTCTCACCACGCTCTATTCGCAAACCCTTAGCCGCACCTACGTGAACGGCGCTGGCCAGCGCGTCATGCTGGCGCTGGCCTACGGTGGCGACCAAAGCCGCGAATTGCAGGTTCACCGGCCCGAGGTCTGCTATGCCGCCCAGGGCTTCCGCGTGCAGGACGCAGCCAAGGTAACGCTGCAATCGGGCTTCGGCACCGTGCCGGCGATGCACCTGGTGGCCAGCCGCTCCGGGCGGGTCGAGCCCATCACTTACTGGGTGCGCATGGGGGATGAAATCGTGCGCGGCAACGTAGAGCAGGGCATCACCCGAGTGCGCTACGGCCTCGCCGGCAGCATCCCTGACGGCTTGCTCGTTCGTGTCTCCACGTTGGGCGACGACGCGCCGGCGCAATACGCGGTCCAGCAGGACTTCGTGCAAGCCATGCTCGCAGCCCTCAGCCCTTCAGGGCGTCAATACCTGCTCGGCCGCCCGACCGGGGCTCCGGCATGATCTATTTCGGCCTCGTACTCAGCAGTCTGACCGAGCTGTTGGAGCGCCTCATCGACCTGGGCGCTTTTTATCTGTCGCCCACGCGCCTGTTCCTGCTCGTGCTTGCCTTCGTGACCTACGTGGGCTACTGCGGTGCCTCATCCCAGTCTTGGAAGATCGGTCCCAGCGCGAGGCGTTTTGCTGCCGCCGTCATGGCGCTGATCTTGCTCACTGCGTTGAGCGTGACTGCCAGCAGCGATTTCTCTTACTCAGGCAAACGAGCCCTAAATACCACCAGCATCTATCTCATGCCGCTGGTGGTTTACCTCTACCTGTGTGTCAACTCGGCCAAGTACCCGCCCGATCAGCTGCTGCGCAAGACGGGCAAATGCATCGTCTACAGCGGGCTCACCGTAGCCTTGGTCGGCTTTCTACAGGAGGCGACCGGCGTCTTTCAGCTTAGCAGCGAGGTGCGCTTCCTCGGCCCAATCCCTTACACGCGCATCAACTCGCTGTACATGGATGGCAATTTCCTGTCGTACTTCCTGCTGTTCCCATTGTGGCTGGCCATTGCGGGAGGGGAGCCCCTCACCGGTATCACCAGCCGGGGCGCGCGCTGGACTATCGCGGCGATCATCTTCTTCGCGCTGCTGTTGTCCGGCTCGCGCGGCGGCCTACTGATGCTGGCTGCGGCCTGGGGCAGCCATATGCTGTACCGGCTCGCAAACGGCCGGCGGGGGCTGGTGATGTTCGTTGAACTGCCCTGCATGGTGCTGTTGCCGCTGCTGCTGCTGGCCTATGCCTACTATGGCTTCGAAAACATCGTCGCCAATGTCAATTCGCTAGATACAGGCAACGAAAGCGGTTTCTCACGCGTGCTGGCTTGGTATTCGGGACTCAAGATCTATTTCCAGCATCCCTGGACGGGCGTCGGTCCGGGCAACTTCGTCACGATGGACAAGGGAAACCTGCTGCCGGTCAACTACGTCTACCCGTGGGTCGCGGAGCGCATTAGCACGCTGGCCGGCCACTCCAACGTGCTGGAGATTCTGGTGGAGTCCGGGCCGTTCACGCTGGCCGCCTATTTCATGGTGCAACTCAGTCTGTATCTGGCGCTGCTGAGGGCATCGGTGACGCAAGGCGACCAACGATTCGCCGTCTATCGCAGCATCGTCTTTTCGACGGTCATCGGCAACCTCCTCATCAGCTACTACTTCCTGTTCTTCATGATCCTGATTGGAGTCCTGCTGTTCGCACTTGATCGCGATGTCTTCCTGCGGGCCGCGCCGCGGCCGGGTTCTGCGGCGGCCATGCCGGCACGTGCGCCCGCCTGGATGGGAGCGCGCTGATGGCCGCGCGTTCGACGCTCGCGACGCTGCCCAGTTGCAGCATCGTCATTGCCTCCTACAACCGCGCCGACATGCTGGCGCAGACGCTGGACAGCCTGCACGCTCATCTGGCCGCGCTTGACTCGCTGCAGCAGGTGCAGGTGGTGCTGATCGACAACAACTCTCCCGACAGCACGCCGCAGGTCATGGCGGACTGGGCAGCGCGTTTTTCGCAATGCGTGCACCAGCGGGAGATGAAGCAAGGTTTGTCCCATGCGCGCAACGCGGGGCTCCAAGCAGCCACCGGCGACATCGTCGTGTTTCTGGATGATGACGTGGACCTGGATGCTGGCTGGTTGCCAGCGCTGCTGGCTCCCTTCGGCGATGTGCAGGTGGCTGCTGTGGGCGGCAAGGTGCTGGCCTATGGCGCCAGCGAGTTGCCGGACTGGCTGCCGCGCGAATACGGCTACCTCGTCAGCGTGTTCGATCCGTTCGATAGCGCGCGTGAAACCGATAAGGTGATGGGGGCCAATTTCGCGCTGCGCGCCAGCGCCGTGCGGCAAGTGGGCGCCTTTGACCCGGCGCTGGGCCGCAAGGGCAACAAGCTGCTGGGCGGCGAGGAGGTGGATCTTTTCAACCGCATCCGTGCCGCAGGCGGTCGGGTCTGGTACACGCCCGAGGCAGTGGTGTTCCACAAAATCGCCAACAAGCTCCGTAAGGAATACATCGTTGACTATGCCTATTGGCTCGGGGTATCAGAAGCTCACCTTGAGCACAGAATGCAACGAGCCAAATATTGGCTCAAACTGATTCGTGCTTGGTGCGATCCGTTTTTGCTCAAACATTTGCGTAGGACCTTTGCTTCCACACCTGTGGATGAAATGCGTTCGTTGATCAAAGAACGTTATGCAGCTGGGTACAAAAATATGGCTGCAGAAATCAAATAAGAGGTCGACTTGAAGCTATATTTTTACCGAGGCGTGAGACCAAATTTCGGCGACGAGTTGAATTGGTGGATGTGGCCAAAAATTTTTGGCAACGTGTTTGACGAGAGTCAAGAATCACTGTTCTTGGGAATAGGTTCTATTCTATTTTCAAGTCATCCCCAAGCCCCTCGAAAGATTGTATTCGGCTCCGGGTATGGTGGCTACACCGCGTTGCCCGTAATCGACGATAAGTGGGACATCAGGTTTGTGCGGGGAAGAATGACCGCTAAAGCGCTGGGAATTGATCCCAGTCGCGGCGTCGGGGATTCGGCCATTTTGCTGCGCTCTGTTGTGAATTATACGGGACAAGTAAAGAGATATAAGTTCTCTTACATGCCGCACTGGGAGAGCGCCGAGATTGGTTTATGGAAAGACGCTTGTCAAGTTGCTGGCATCAACTATATCGATCCGTGTGCCGAAGTCGACTTTGTTCTAGACGAGATCCTAGCTAGCGAAGTGGTTATCACGGAGGCTATGCATGGAGCAATCGTTTCGGACGCGCTTCGAGTGCCGTGGATCGCTGCGCAGCCAATTCATTCTCAGCATCGAGCAAAATGGGAAGACTGGGCATCGGCGCTGGATTTGAAAATTAAATGGCAGTCTATCCAGCCCTCATCGCTGCTGGAGGCAGTAATAGCTAAACTGGGGCAACGAGGGTCTTTGTCTAGCAAGCTGCAATATCACGGCAAGCCGCTGAATGCGATTCGGCATGACGCGTTCGTGATAAGGACAGCCCAGCAGCTACAAAAAGTGGCTGCTGTCGAACCGCAGCTAAGTTCTGATTCGGCCATTCGTAATTCTCACGAGACGATGCTCTTAGAGGTTGAAAAGCTGAAGGCCGATTATCCGGAACTTGTTGCTTCGGCTTGATTCACGAATGGACGGGATTAAGGCCACGGCCAAGGGGCGTTTTCTGCCTATTGCGCAATTCGGGTTTCACACCATCGCCGGGTTGATCTCGTTCCTTTTCGTCGCGCGAATCTTCGGACCGGCAGCCTGCGCTGATTGTGTCGACTCAGTGGCGATAGTTGGTCAAGCCAGTGTTTTGGCTTGGCTGTTATCCCGGAGCTGGTCGTTCAAACGGCAAATGTCGATTTGCAGTAACTGGCTTCGGTCGCAACGCGATCAGCATGTCGTGTACTTTCGTGTGCGAGCTTGACTTCGCTTTTAGAGCGGTTATTGCCCTCAAAGGAAAACCAGCACAAACTATTGTGCTGATAGATTCTCGCTCGCTGCCCGCCTATTTCTAGATGGTCTTATGGTTGTTGCATTTGCACGCAAGTGAAGATCCCTCGATCTCCCGCCTGCAAACCGTCAGCGCTATGACGGAGTCTTTCGTCGTTGATCCTATCCATCCAAGATCGTGATTCTTGGCTTGGGTTGATTGTTCTGCCTTATTTGTTGCGCCGCTGCGTTATTTATTTTCGTTGCAGCCGACTTGGTTGCGCGGGAAAAATTTGGCCAAAACGAGGTGAGTGCATTCCTGTTTGTAGAGCTTTTTTGATTTTTGGTTTCGGGCTGCAGACGTCCTTTGGGCTGCGTTGATTCAAGGCGTAGCTGATTTCTGTTTTGCATGGTTGGGCGCTCAGCGTGGCGAGCGGTATTCCATTATTGCTCGCGACTGTTGTGTCGATTTCGGTATTTCGGCGACGTTGGATCGTTGGACTGTGCATATTTTGTTAATAACCATTCGGGAAGGCTGAAATGGCGATGCGGCTTTCTGTAATCATTTGCACAAAGAATCGTAGAGATTCATTGCTGGCTGCAATTGCTTCCCTGGGCGAATGTAGATTCCGTAAGCCTTGGGAAATCATCGTTGTGGACAACGGTTCATCTGATGACACTTCCGATGCCGCGCGACGTGCGCTATCGAAGCTCCCGATCCCGAGTCGCGTAATCTATGAAGAAAAGCGAGGTAACGGGCATGGTAGGAACGCTGCTGTAGCCATTGCCGCAGGGGAGATTGCTTTTTTTACTGACGATGATTGCTTGGTCGATGTCAATGCTCTTGAGGCGCTAGATCGAGAGTTCGAAGATCAGCAGCTGGGATTTGTTGCCGGTCGGATAGATCTTTTTAATCCGCTGGATTACTTGTGCTGCTACTTCTACCGATCCACGCCGCTATATTTCCGAAAGCCTTGGTTTTTGCAGCCCGGTTTTGTGCAAGGTTCTAATATGGCTTTCAGGCTGCACCCGATTCGAGGCGGCGTTGGGCTCTTTGATCCGATATTCGGCGCAGGCGCCCGTTTTGCAGGTGAGGATCTCGAGCTTGCGATGCGGTTCCTTTTAAGTGGTTGGAATGGTAAGTATTCCCCAGAGGTGCGAGTGCGGCACAACCACGGGCGTTCGGCCGAGGATTATCGAAAGTTGGAACATTTCTACGACGAAGGTGTTGGCGCTTATATAGAGAAAACTCTTTCCAGCGCAAAATGCGGTGTAGCCACTAGAGCGTCTATAGCGCTTTTTATGATGCGACTTGCTATTCGCTCTAAGCCTACTTTTCAACGTGTTTCAGCAGGCCGCACGTCTTATCTTGAGGCGATTGCTCAGCAGTAATTGCCGGAAACGGAGGTCGGATGAAAGCCTTTTCTGCTCTCTTGCTTGCATTTATGCTCTCATGCAATGCGCACGCACAGTATCAAGTAGGGGTTTACTACTTCCCAGGCTGGCGTGATAGCCAAAACGGGGCCCCGGCCAAGGAGCCATGGCAGCGGTTGAAGGCGTTCAAGGAGCGTGAACCGATGCTGGGCTGGTATGACGACGGGGCGGTCGAGGTCATGAACCGGCAACTGGGCTGGATGCATGACTATGGTCTGAGCTACGTGGCGTTTGACTGGTATTGGGGCGGGGGCAGGCCGTTTCTGGAGCACAGCCTGCGTGCCTATTTCGCAGCCCCGAACCGTAGTCGAGTGCCCTTCGCGCTGCTGTGGGCCAACCATGACCAGGCGCCTACGTCGGCAGCGGATTTCTCTGCCATGGTGCAGTATTGGATCGATAACTATTTTCGCCGGCCGGAGACGTTCAAGGTGGACGGCCGGCCTGTCGTGTTCATCCTGGATCACCAGAACCTAAATGAGCGTGCGCGCCGTTTCGACATGGATGTGTCTAAGCTCATCGCCAAGGCGCAGGAGATGATGCGAACAGCAGGACTGCCGCCCATCTTCTTCGTGAGCGGCACGTTCACCACGCCCAGGGCGTCGACGTTCGGTTATGACGCGATGTCGGCCTATAACTATCCAGGCCTGAATCGGCCATCTCAAAGTTATGCGGAGCTGGTGGCTGACTACAGAAAGATTTGGCAATTCCAGGCCGGCCGCCACGGCATCCCTTACATCGTGCCGATGACGCAAGGTTGGGATAGGCGCCCTTGGGGTGGCAGCAAGGACCGCGGACATGACTTTTCCGGTGGTGATCCCGCAACCTTTGAAGAGCATCTGCGTGCAGCACGCGAGTTCATGGACGCGAATCCGTCGCAGACCCGCCGCCTCGGTGTCATCTGTTGCTGGAATGAGTTTGGTGAAGGTTCCTACATAGAGCCCACCAAGGCCAACGGATTCACTTACCTGGAAAAGGTCCGCACAATTTTTGGGGGCGGCGAGAAGTGAGAACTACATGAGCGAATCTGGCGGTATCTTGCGACGGAATGTGCTGTTCGTACATCAGGCAGCCGAGATGTATGGCTCTGACAAGGTGCTTTTGTATTTGGTGAAGGGACTTTTGAGCCGGGGGCGGTTTTGGCCCATCGTTGTGCTGCCCGAGCACGGGCCTTTGTTTGCCGCATTGCGCGAGGCCGGCGTGGAAGTCCATGTCGCGGCGATTGCGAAGGTCAAGCGCGCAGTGTTCACGCCGCTGGGGCTGCTCGGATTGCTGGGGCAGATGCTTGCCGCCGTGCGCGACTATGACCGCGTAGTCGCGGGGCGCGAGGTTGCCGTGGTTCACTCGAACACGCTGGCGGTGTTGGGTGGCGCCGCGTGGGCGTGGCGCCGCCGCGTGAAGCATCTATGGCACGTGCATGAAATCATCCTGTCGCCGAGGCTGGTCAGCCGTGCGTTTCCGTGGCTGGTGCGAGTCGGCTCTGACAAGGTAGTCTCGAACTCAACCCTGACCGAGCGGTGGTTGCTCTCGCATCAGCCACGCCTCAAGGATCGGTCCGTCGTGATCTTCAACGGACTGCCGTCCGAACAGGACGCCACAGCAGAGGCGGCACAGCAGTTTCGCGGCAGAACGGGCGCCAAGGCGGGGCAATTGTTGGTCGTTTTGGCCGGTCGATTGAACCATTGGAAGGGCCAGGGGCTGCTGATCGAGGCCGCTTTGCGACTAAAGGCGCGGGGGCAGCTGTCTGCACTCCATATCGCCATCGTCGGCGATACGGCGCCTGGTCAGGAGGCACTGCGCACGGTCCTGTTGGACCAGGTGGCCACTGCAGGACTCGCCGATGCAGTCACGTTTGTGCCGTTCGTTGATGACATTCGTCCGGTGTGGGGTGCTGCGGATATTGCGGTTGTGCCGTCTATTGAACCGGAGCCTTTCGGTATGGTCGCCATCGAAGCCATGGCCGGGAAGGCGCCGGTCATCGCCGCAGCGCACGGGGGCTTACTGGATATCGTCGAGCACGAGGTGAACGGCTTGTTGGTAACGCCGCGTGATGCCGATGCGCTGGCTGACGCCCTGCATCGGCTTGCACACGATGCGGCTTTGCGCGAACGACTGGCTGCGGAAGGTAAGCGCAGCCAGTTGCAGCGCTTCTCGGCGGAAAGTCAGGTCGATAGCTTCGAGCGGGTTTATGACGATCTTCGAAAGGCCGGTCGCTCCAAGTACAGCGACGGGAAATAACGTATGCAGACCAATCAACCGACCTTGCGCATCCTCGGCACCCGCGGCGTGCCGGCGGCGCACGGAGGCTTCGAAACCTTTGCCGAGTACCTGGCGTTGCACTTGGTTCGTCGGGGATGGCGGGTAATCGTTTACTGTCAGGAGGAGGGCACGGGCCCGATCTTCGAGGACCGCTGGGAGGGCGTGGAACGCGTGCGCATTCCGGTGGCTGGGGGCGGCGCGAAGAGCACGATCGTCTTCGACTGGAAGGCGACGCTGCATGCTGCGCAACACCGCGACCTTTGCATCACTCTCGGATACAACACGGCGGTGTTCTGCGCCGTGCTGCGGCTCAAGGGCGTGCCCAATGTCATCAACATGGATGGCATCGAATGGTCGCGCGCCAAGTGGGGGGCTGCAGCCAAGACTTGGTTCTGGCTGAATGACTGGGCGGGGTGTTGGCTGGGTAACCACTTGGTGGCAGACCATCCTGAGATTAAGGTGCATCTGAGCTCGCGCGTGCGTGGCGACAAGATCACCACCATCGCCTACGGTGCCGACCGCGTGAAGGCTATGCCTGAGGATGTAGTGCGAGCACTTGGGCTGGAGCCGGGGCGTTACCTAACGCTGGTGGCGCGGCCGGAGCCGGAGAACTCTATCCTGGAAGTAGTTAGTGGCTTCTCCCAACGCCAGCGCGGCATGCAATTGGCGGTGCTGGGCAATTACAACGATGCCAACGCCTATCACCGCGCAGTGAAGGCTGCGGCGGGTCCAGAGGTGCGTTTTCTTGGCGCCATCTACGACAAGCCCGTGGTGCAAGCGTTGCGCTTTCATAGCGCGGCCTATGTGCACGGCCATCAGGTGGGGGGCACCAATCCTTCATTAGTGGAGGCGCTGGGTGCAGGCAATGCGGTCATTGCGCACGACAACCGCTTCAATCGCTGGGTGGCTGGTGAGGGCGCGCGCTATTTCTCTTCAGCCGATGGGTTCTCTAATGTCCTCGGCGAAGTTCTCGGCCGGCAGGGCGTGCTGGCCGCTATGAGCGAGGCCAGCTTGCGCCGCTTCCAGGACGGCCTCACTTGGCCGCAGATATTGGATCAGTACGAGCAGTTGTTGACTCGGTGGCATCCAGCAGGTTGTATTTGAAGATATTCGCTTGTCTTTCCAAAGTCCTAGGCTTCAATATTGGCCCGGCTTTGTGAGGTGAACGTGTCTATAGTGTTTACTAAGTTCGATATTCGCTGAGGCTGGGCGTCTAAATTTAGGTCCCATTTGTCGCTTGTGAAAATATGACGGATCCTGAGAGCAATCTATCCCATCACAAGACTGGACGCGCTCGCCGAGCCTTCGCTGGAGTTCTTTGGTCAGGCTTTAACGCAGTAGTTCCGGCTGTGTCGAGCTTGATAGTATTTTCTCTGGTGTCGCGGGTGATCGGCCCAGAGGAGTTTGGCTTTGTTGCTTTTTCGGTTGCAATAGTCACCACTATTGGAGCATTTTCTCCAGCAGGTTTTGGTGATGCGCTTATACAGTGGCCTAATTTAAAGTCAGAGCACCTTGATGCCACTTTCTGGATATGCTTGCTATGGGGGGTGTTGCTTTACGCGGGTGTCGCAATATTGGCGTTCCCGCTGGCTGGGTGGTTTGGCGTGCCAATGCTGTCAAAATTATTGCCGGTGGTTGGTGTGCGGTTAATTTTTGATCTTGGTACGGTTGTACCGACTGCGTTACTTAGCCGCCAAATGCAATTTCGACAGATGGCGACGCGGACGCTAATTGCCTCTGTTATATCGATGGTGGTCTGTTTGGTCGTGCTCTACTATGGGTATGGGCTTTGGGCGCTGGTTATATCCCAACTTGTTAGCGCTGCGGTAGTCTTTGCTGTGAGTTGGACATCCGTGTCGTGGCGGCCTGCGGTACGCTTTAGTTGGCAGGCGATCAAAGAGCTAAAAAGCTTCGGAGGCTATGCTTCTTTCGGTCGACTGATCACAGCCATTAACTTTGAACAGCTATTGATTGGTGCGCTACTTAATAGTTTGGCGCTCGGGCTTTACGCTTTTTCTCGTCGAATATTCCAGATAATTAATGACGTATTGTCTGGTGCGCTTGCGGGTGTTGCGTATCCTTTGTTGTCTTCGATGCAAGATGAACCAGAAAAACTTCGAGAGGTTTTTTTGGCTACGACTTTCTTATCTTCAGTTTTCGCCTTTCCGATTTTTGTTGGGCTTGCTTTAGTCGCCCATGACGCAATTCCATTGATTTTCGGCGCGCACTGGGTTGAAGCTGTTCCCGCCCTGCAAGCATTTTGCTCAATCGGGTTGCTCACCTGCATTGGGATTATTCAGGCGGCTTTGCTCCGAGCGAAAGGTCGAGTTGGCTTTTGGACTTGGTATCAAACTGGTCAGCAAATCCTGACCATTCTAACCATTGTGTCGTTGGCGCCATTTGGGCTGACCGCCGTATTTTTGGGGATTGCGGTCAAGACTTGGCTCACACTGCCTGTTGTGGCAATTTTAGTTGGCCGCATGATTGACGTTCCTCCTGCGAAATATGCAGCCCAATTCATTTCACCTGTTTTGGGCTGTCTGGCCATGGCGGTGGTGGTCTTTGGTGTTCGCAACGGGCTAACGCTTTCACCTCTCCAAAGTGTTGCACTGGAGATGGCGTGCGGTGCAGGTGTGTATGCAACAGTTGTCGGTTGCACTTCAAGTGCGCGCCTGAAAGACATCATAAAGATAATGAAGCTGAAGCGTTAATTTGGTGATTCATTCTTCCCAGGCTTTGGAAACTATACGGTAATATGACGGCGCCACTTGTATTCATCGTTCCAGTTCGACATCAGGGCTCTGTTTCGGATTGGTCGGTATTGAAGAAATATCTTGGCCAGACCCTTGCGTCCATAGCGGCTCAGACGGTTTCTGGCTGGGAGTGCATTGTCGTCGCCAATAGAGGGGCTGATCTTCCTGATTTGCCCAAGGGATGCCGTGCAGAGTTTGTCGATTTGCCGTTGCCTGCTTTGCCTGATCGAACCACTATGCTCGATGAGTATTACGACGGTGTGCGTGCGGACAAAGGTCAAAGGATCTACGCGGGCGTGAGGGCCGTGGCGTCCGATAGTCACGTCATGGTTGTTGATTTTGATGATTTTGTAAGTTGCAGGCTGGCTGAGTTTGTGGTTCAAAATCGCACGAATGCTGGGTGGAATATCGAAGATGGCTATTTGTGGTCGGGCGGGGGCTGGTGTTATTTGCAATCACGATTTCATGAAATGTGCGGGACTTCCCATATCATTAGACGAGACCTTCTTGGCGTGTTCGAGCAAGATGGAAAGGTCGATATGGATGGAATCAAACGCCGCCTGGGTAGCCACATCTTTATTCACCGCGACCTAGCAATTGCGGGTCATCCGTTGTCTGCCCTTCCGTTTCCAGGTGCTATCTATCGTATCGGTAACGCACAGTCGACAAGTGGCAATGGAGCTCTATTCCGCGTAGCGACTCCGCCGCGCCAGTTTTTCACGCATCCGTTCCGCGCCAGTCAGTACTTACTGCGTTACCGTCGTGTTGGGGTGGACTTGCGTAACGAATTTTCTATTTTTAGTTAGTATGTTGCCTGAGGTGGCTCGTTTGGTGAGCTGCCCCCGCGATGTCGTTGATGGGTTCCCATCTCGAGACCGCCGCACATCTGCCGTCGAAACGAGTGCCGACCCGCCATCCAATCCACCGAACTTAAGTCCCATCACCCCTTATACGCATATCCGCATATCGAGAATGAGGATTGACGGGGGGCGGAGGGGGGAACGAGAGCGCCCGATTTCGTAAAAATTCGGTGAACCCGTAGCTTGCAGAGTCGCGCGGCGAATACGGCTGGCCGCGGGTGTGGAAGGAGTTGCTGGCACGCGGTATCCGCGTGGGCAAGGAACGTGTGCGCCAGCTCATGAAGCTGCACGGCATCCGGGCACGGGGCAAGCGCAAGTTCAAGGCCACGACCGACAGCAATCACGGCCTGCCGGTGGCCGAGAAGCTGCTCAACCGTGAGTTCACCCCGGCCGCACCGGATCGGGTCTGGACGAGCGACATCACTTACGTGGTCAGACCTGCAAAATCCATTTCCACGCAACTCGCTGACGGGACGGCCCCGGCGAGTAGCGTGCGGTCATGGCGCGTGGAGCAGCGGCTGACTCGATAGGTCGGCATTGGCACCCAAGACGCTGCTGACGTTCTATAACCATCAACGACTTCATTCGTCGCTGGGCTACGTCAGTCCGATGCAGTTCGAGAGGGCATGGCTTGCCGCCCAACAAAGGCAAGCCGCGTAACGGTCTCAGCTATGGGATCCGGGAAACGCGGGCAAGGCCACCCGGTCTTGGCCCGGCCAATGGGGTAGATCGCCAAGAACCACAAGCGCAACGGCGACTTGATGTGCTCCATCAGGCTGCCAGCAGTCAGCGAAGTCTGGTGACGGCAGCCCTGGCATTGGAAGAGCCGGCGTGCACCTGACCGACGATGTAGTGCTCGGCGCGATCACAGCGTGGGCAGCGAAATGCCTCGGGCCAGCGGGGGGGGGGCATTGAACGCCGTCGCGCACTGCTCCTCGCTGCCGAAGTAGGCCAGCTATTCACGCAGGGATATGCCATGCCGGAACTAGATGACGTTGAACGCTATCGTCTGTACTCCGGGGTGGTTCGGAGTTCAGATTGCGGGCCTGGTAGCTCATGGCGCGAGCCTGCTGAGGCACGTTACTAATCATGACTACTTAGTCAGACCTGCAAAATTCATTTCCACGCGACTCGCTGACGGGACGGCCCCGGCGAGCAGCGCGCGGTCATGACGTGTGGAGCAGCGGCTGACGCGATAGGTCGGCATTGGCACCCAAGACG
>NZ_JAJTWU010000012.1 GCF_021353265.1 Pelomonas cellulosilytica | reverse complement strand
CGCGGACTGGCCGTCCAGCTCCAGGCCCAGCGGCGAGCTCGCGATGACGGCTTCGCCGTGGCGCGTGATGCGGTAGCTGGCGCCGTCGTCAGCGATGTGCAGCGCGATCTGGCCGTCGGGGGACGTGACGACGGCATCGGACGCGTCGGCCCGGGACGCGGCCAGCGCGAGCAGGGCGGCGGCGATGTGGGGGAGCTTCTTCATCAACGTCTCTTTCAGGCTGTCTCTCGGGAACAGCCGTACGAGCAGGAGTAAGCCGGCGCGCGCGCCGTCAGATGACGGTGCCGCGGATCCTGATGGCCACGGCGATCGCGCCGGCCAGGCCCTGGGGCAGCTTCACTTCCAGCCACCGGTGGTTGCGGGTGAAATCGAGGCTGTCTGGCGAGCCGACGGCCTGGATGTTCTCGATGGCGCCAGGCGCCAGCGCGGATCCCTCGGCCAGCGTGGAGATGCGCAGCTTGCCGTCGCGTGGCCAGCCGAGCGAGATGGCGTAGAGCACGCCGTCCTTGGTCGTGAAGCGAATGTCCTCGGCCGTCAGCGGCATAGAGTTGCCTTCGCTGAACATGCCACCGCTGACCTTGGTGGGGCCTTCACCGTGGATACGCCAGGGGCGGGTGCCGTAGATCGCCTCGCCGTTGCGGGCCATCCACGTGGCAATGTCCTGCAGGATCTTGCGCTCGTCCGAATCGATGCTTCCGTCACCGCGAACCGGCACCGACAGTAGCAGGTTGCCGTTCTTGGAAACAATGTCGCAGAGGCGATGGATGACCGTGCTGGCCGGCTTGTACTGGTGGTTCTCGAAGATGCCGCGGCTGTAGTGCCAATCGCCCAGGCATGTGTCGGTCTGCCACGGGCGCGGCTCGATGCCTTCGCGGAAGCCGCGCTCCACGTCCTCGACGAGCGCTGGGCGCCACTCTTCGGGCATGACCTTGCAATTGATCACCGCCTCCAGCTTTCCGCCATTCCACGCCATGCTGGCGTTGTAGTAGTGCGCAGCGATGTCCAGCCCCGCCTGTCCGAGCGGCAATGCGTGGTTGTCGAAATAGACCAAGTCTGGTTTGTAGCTGTCGATCAGGTCGCGACACCGCAGCAGCCAGCTCCGCGTGAACGCCGGGTTGTGGATGGGCGGCTTCTCGTCCCAATGCGCGGTCTCGCTTTGCTGCCAGGCCTCGACGCTCCGCACGGTCTTGAAGCCGTCGGGCATGACGATGTTGCGTCCCGTGTAGAGATCCTGCGGGTCCAGGCCTTCCCACCATTTGCCTTTGCCGTCGGCCTGGGTGAGGTGGTAGGCGTCGTAGCGCTGGCCGGCGAGCGGCCCTTCGGCGTCGTAGGCGTAGGCCGGCTGGAACCAATGCCAGGCGTGCGCCGCGTGATTGCTGACGCCGAATCGCAGCCCGCGGGCGCGGGCGGCCTTCTCCCAGCCCGCGATCAGGTCGCGCCGGGGCCCGACACGCAGCGTGTTCCACGGGTGGTAGCGGGAGTTGAAGGCGTCGAGGTTGTCGTGATGGTTGGCCATCGCGACGAAGTACCTAGCACCGGCCTTCACATAGAGGTCCAGCAACTCGTCCGGATTCCAGTTCTCCGCCTTCCAGAGGTTCTGGATCTCCATGAAGCCGACCTTCGTCGGGTGGCCATAGGTTCGCACATGGTGGTCGTACTGCCAGTTGCCCTGGATGTACATGCGGCGGCCGTACCAGTCGCCCATCTCCGGTACGCACTGCGCACCCCAATGCGCCCAGATGCCGAACTTGGCATCCCGAAACCAGTCGGGCGTGCGGTAGTTATCGACCAGTGAATCCCAGTTGGGCTTGAACGTGGTGGGCGCCGCATGAGCGGAGGCCAGCGAGGCGGTGCCCATCGTGGCGGCGGTTGCCTGCAGCAGCGAGCGGCGGGAGAGCTTGTGATTCATCGTCTCGGGGTTTGAATGGAATGGAGGCCAGTCGGGGCCGGTGTCTTCATGCCCCGCTGGCGAACGCTGATGGATCGATGCGGCCCTGGCCGCGCGCATCCAGTACGACCTCGACCCGCCGACCGCGGTGGCGCAGGGCCACGCGCTGGCGGGAGGGACCGCGCAGCCTGACCCGGCTTAGGCGGCCGTCGGCCCAGTCGACATCCAGCTCCACGCCGCCGTGGGCGCGCACGCCATGCAGCCGGCCCTTGGGCCAGGCCTTGGGCAGCGCGGCCAGCAGATGGATCTCGCCGCCCCAGGACTGCACGATCATGTCGAGGATGGCCGCCGCGCCGCCGAAGTTGCCGTCGATCTGGAACGGCGGATGGGCGTCGAAAAGGTTGGGGTAGGTGCGCACCGGCCCCAGCAGGCCTTGCAGGATCTTGTAGGCTCGCTCGCCGTCGCCCAGGCGCGTCCACAGCGCCAGCCGCCAGGCCGTGGCCCAGCCTGTGCTTTCGTCGCCGCGCCGATTCAGCGTCACGCGCGCGGCCTGCGCCAGCGCGGGCGTGTCGCGCACGTTGATCTGCTCGCTCGGGTAAACGGCATACAGGTGCGACACATGGCGGTGCTGCTGCTCGGGCGCACCGGCATCCCAGTCATCCAGCCATTCCTGCAGCTGGCCCTGCGCGCCGACGCGGTCGGCCGGCAGGCGGGCGCGCGCCTTGCGCAGCGCGTCGGTGAAGTCGGGGTCGCTGTCATCGGCCGCGGCCTGCAGCTGGAGCGTCGCGTCGAAGAGGTCGCGCAGGATCTGCCGGTCCATCGCCGGGCCGGCGCAGACGGCCACCTTGGCGTGATGTTCGTTCTCGGGGGACAGCGACGGCGACGTGACGAGGCCGCGGCCCTTCGAGTCGTCGACCAGCGTGTCCAGGAAGAACACCGCTGCCCCCTTGAACAGCGGCAGCAGCCGGCGCCGAAGCGCCGGGCTGGGGTTGTACTGGTGGTACTGCCAGAGCGTCGTGCACAGCCAGGCACCGCCGGTGGGCCACATGCCCCACAGCGGGCCGTCCAGCGGCGCCGTGGCGCGCCACAGGTCGGTGTTGTGATGAACCACCCAGCCGCGTGCGCCGTAGCTGTCATGCGCCGTGCGGGCGCCGGTGACGGCCAGCTCCTCGACCATCTTCAGCAGCGGTTCCACGCATTCGCCGAGGTTGGCCGGCCCGGCAGGCCAGTAGTTCATCTCGGTGTTGATGTTGATCGTGTACTTGCCTTCCCACGGCGGGTGCAGCACCTCGTTCCAGATGCCTTGCAGGTTGGCGGGCTGGCTGCCCGGCCGTGACGACGACAGCAGCAGGTAGCGCGCGTACTGCACGTACATCGCGGCGAGCGCGGCGTCGGCCTGCTGTGGCACGCCCTGGATGCGCGCGTTTGTCGGCCGGGAGTTGGCCTCGTGACCGCCCAGATCGATTTGCAGACGGCGGAACAGCGCGCGGTGCGCTCGGACGTGGTCCTCGCGCAGCTGGCCGAACGGCTTGGCCGAGGCCGCCGTGGTGCGTTGGCGCACCGCAGCTACCGGGTCGCCGCTGACGTCCTGGTAGTTGACGTAGCTGGTCTCGCCGGCGACCACCAGCGTGAGCCGGCGTGCGCCACGCACGCGCAGTTGGTCGCCAACGGCTTCGATCTGGCCGTCGCCGACGGCCTGCACGCGCAGCGCATAACCCAGCTGGCCGGGGATGCCGAAAGCCGATGCGTTGCGGCCTTCGATCAGCAGCGCATCGTGGCCGTCGGCACGCACAGACAGCGACGCGGGCCGCTTGTCGGCGAGCAGGGACTCGCGGTGGTCCCACTGCGCGCCGACATAGACCACGCCGTGGGCGTCGTAACGGGTGTCGCCGAAACCGCCGTAAGGCTGGTAGTCGGGGTGGCGGTAGCCGAGGTCCAGGTCGATTGCGCCTTCGCCGTCCACCTCCAGCCGGATGACGGTCACCTGGTCAGGTGCGCTGCAGAATGCTTCGCGCGTGTGGCGCGCGCTGCCGTCGAAGAATGTCGTCAGCGCGACGGCGCTGTCGAGGTCCAGGCTGCGACGGTAGCGTGCGGCGCCCTTCAGGCCGGGGAAGTCCAGCATCAGGTCGCCCGCGCCGCTGAAGGGCATCTGCTTCATGGGCTTGCCCATCAGCGCGTCGGACACCAGCTCGTTGGCGGCCTGCCAGTTCTGCTGCTCGATGAGCGTGCGCACCTGTGGCAGCGCCTCGCGGAACTTCGGATTGTCCGCGACGTAGGGGCCACCGCCGTACAGCGTGTCGATGTTGAACTGCAGGCGCTCCTGCGCCGGGCGCCCGAAGACCATCGTGCCAAGCCGACCGCTGCCCAGCGGCAGCGCCTCGATCCACGGGCCGGCAGCCTGGTCGTACCAGAGCGTCAGCGCGTCGTCCGCCAGCCTGGCGGCGCCACTGCGGGCGAAGGCCGGCAGCGCCGAGAGGCTGCAGGCAAGGGTGGCGCCGGCGACGAAGCCGCGGCGGGTGGTGAGCAGGGGTGTCGTCATGTCGGTGTCGGCGGGGCGGGAGGCGGGGGCGCTCATTGAGGCGCCCTCAGCAGCTGTTGCAGCGTCGGTGCCATCGCGCGCTGCCAGATGTCGTAGCCGCGTTCGTTCGGGTGCAGCAGGTCGGGCATGACGTCCTTGCTGAGCGTGCCGTCCGGCTGCAGCAGCGCGGCATTGATGTTCAGGAAGTGCACGTTGCGGCCGTCCGCGTAGCCGGCAATGATCTGGTTGACCTGTTCGTTGATCAGGCGCTGAGCGTCGTCGGGCCTCTCGCCGCGCGGGAAGATCGCCAGCAGCAGCACTCGAGACTGCGGCAGTCGCTGGTGGATCTCGTCGAGCAGCCGCTTGATGCCGGCCGCCGTCGTCGCGGGCGCCTCGGCGCGGTGGCCGGTGTTGTTGGTGCCGATCATCAGCACGACCGCCTTGGGCGACAGGCCGTCGATCTCGCCGTGCTGCAGCCGCCACAGCACGTTTTCCGTGCGGTCGCCGCCGAAGCCCAGCGCCAGCGCGTGATGCTTCGCAAAGTGCTGCTGCCAGACGATGCGGCCGTCCTTCTCCCAGCCCTGCGTGATGGAGTCGCCGATGAAGACGATCTCCGGCAGCGTGCCGGCAGCCAGCAGCTGGCGCTTTTCTTCCAGCTTCTGTTCGTGGCGCGGCTTCCACCAGTCGATGGCCCAGGCCTCATTCAGCATCGACGGCGTCACGGACTCCGTGCGGTAGTCCGGGCAGGCCAGACCCGGCTTGCCGGCGCGGGCGATGCGCACGTTGGCGACGCTGACACGGCCGTCGCCCGTGCCTTCGAGCGCGAACGGCATCGTGATGGCCGAGAGGTCGGTGCGTTCCCGGGCGAAGCAGCTCATGGGCAGCGACACGTGCTGCCAGCCCTGGCCCGCCCAGCCACGCGCGGGCTCGATGAGATTGACGCTGCGCTCACAGCCCGGGCCGCAGGCCAGCTTGACGCGGATGCCGCCCCTGGCGAGTTCGGTCACGTCGAGATCGAATTCCAGCGTGCCGGCCGCGTAGGGCCGCAGGTCCAGCGGTGTGCGGCTTTCCACGCGCAGCAGGGATTGCCAGAGGTTGCGCCATTCGAACGCCAGCGCATCGCGCCGGCCCTGGCCGACATGAGCGCTGACGCCGGCGTAGCCTGAGCGCGCGTACTCGGCCTGCGGCGCCGGCGCGGCGACGGCCTCACCGGTCAGTTCAACCTGGGCTTCCCAGTGTCCGACGGTGATGCGCCAGGCGTCTGGCGTGGCAGGCAGGACATGCAAGTCCTGGGCGTGGGCGAGCGGCGCTGCGAGGGCGGTGCAGAGGATGAGAGCGTGGACGCGGTGGTTCATGGGAGAAGTTGCGTTTGACGGAGGTAAGGTGTTAGCGATAACGCCCCATCTTCACCTTGATCACACGAGGCGAGTCGGTGAAGTTCAGCCCCCAGTCGACCTGGTCACCGTTCCACCGCCGCGCCGCGACCCAGGCCCCGTCGGGGCCGAAGCGGCCTTCCTCGACGTGGTCGATCAGCACGCGCCCGCTGGCCTCGGCGTCGTCGATGCGGACGCGGGCCAACTGGCCGACAAGGATGAACTCGTCATCGCCGGTCTGCGCAATGGCCACGCCGCCCGAGGGCGTGCTCGCATGCGGCGGAGACTCCTTCTGGTTGCCCGGCCATTCGCGCTCGCCGAACTGCCACTGGCCGAAGGTGACGTGCGCCTTCCAGCCCTTCATCGCGACGAACTGGTCGGCATGGTCGTCCGGCTCGGCCACGCCGTAGGTGCGGCCCTCGAACGCCCATTGCGCCCATTGACGCTGCATGGGACGGAACGCGGCGAAGACCTTGCCGAAGGGCGCCACGGTGGCGCGGTCGTTGGTCTTGGCGCCGAGCGGGTAGTTGGCGTAGTCGAAGTAGTCGATGCCGAAGGGCGCGACGCCCAGCGAGCCGCGGCCCAGGATCAGGTAGAGATAGCGCGCATAGGCGCTGGCATTGCCCAGCTCCGGCACCCACAGCGGGTTGTCGGCGCGCTGGAACAGCTTCAAGTGGGCCTCCACCCTTGCCGATTCGGCGTGGTAGATGTCCGGTCCGACGATGTCGATGTGGGGCGCGGCGGCCTTGTAGATGTCGATGACGTCGTAGGTCGGGCCGCCGGCGGCGAAGTCCTTCTTCCAGGGCTTGGGCGGTTGCTCCAGCGGGTCACGCAGCGCGTTGTTGACGTACATCGGTAGGTCGTACGTTGCACGGCCGGCCTTGGCGATCTCCTCGATGTAGCGCGCGATGGCCCAGGCGTGAAAGTACTCGTCCGCGTAGTCGCCGTAGACCTCGCGCCAGTTGCCCGAGGCAGCGGCCACTGGCGGTTTGCGCGCCCGCACGACGGCCGGCACCGGCTGCTCGAACGCGGCCTGCGCGGCGCGGCCGTGGTCGCGCGCCAGGCCGAAGGTGCCTACCTCGTTTTCTACCTGCACCATCAGCACCGTGCGCTGCCGGCCGTCGACGCGCTTCAAGTGCGTCAACAGCGCCGTGAAAGCACGTCGGTCGGCCTTCAGCGTCTCCTCGCCGAACGGGGAGAGGCAGTAGCTGTCTTTGCCGGCCTCGTCGAGCATGCGGGGGAAGCGCTGGTTGTCGAACTTCACCCAGGCCGGCGTGTACTGCGGGCTGGTGTTCTTCCAGGTACCGAACCACAGCAGCACGACGCGCAGCTGACGCTCACGGGCCTGCTTGAGCAGCGTGTCGACGAAGGAGAAATCGAAGCGGCCTTCGATCGGCTCGATCTGCTCCCAGGCCACCGGCACCTCGACCGTGTTGGCCTGGATATCGGCAATCGCGGGCCAGACCTGCTTCAGCGCCTGCGCGTGGTTGCTGGAGTTGTGGACCTGTGCGCCGAGGATGAGGAAGGGCTTGCCGTCCACCAGCAGCGCATGGCGACCATCGCGTTGCACCAGGCGGGGAACGTCGGCAATGGCCGACGCCATCAGCGCCAGTCCAGCCAGGACGGCCGCAATGCAGTTGCAGCGATAGCTAAGGCGATTCATCGTTAAATGGAAGAAACATGACGCCGCCTCAAATGCAGCGTCGGCGTGACGGTGGAAGGTGCCAGCGGGGAGGCACGGTCATTTGGGCTTGCACCGACTCGAGCGGGCAGCCATGGCGTGACAGACCCGAGACCGCGGAGGCTGGCGTGGCGAGTGCTTGCAGGCGGATCAGGACGGGCGGTGCGGTGGCCTAGGGCGGTATGGGGCGTTAAGCGGTCATGTCTCGGACCCTTGTAATTCTTTGGCTGGATGGTCAAGCCAATCTGGTCATGCCACTTTGCCATGGCATCAATTTGGTAAGACCGGTAGATACCCCAATGGAATCGGCCCGCGCCAAAAGTCGCTTAACATGAAGATACCGGAAATTGATTGCGCTACCAGCGCGCAAATCCGACCAAGTCCTACAGGGAGATCAACGGTATGGCCATCCAACATCGTTCCGGCGAATCGCGGCGGCAATACCAGTTGGTCGCGGACAGGATTTGCGCTCTCATCGAGCAGGAGAAGATCGGTGTGGGTGCGCGGTTGCCGGCAGAACGCGAGTTGGCGCTGCAGTTGGGCGTGTCGCGTCCGTCGCTTCGCGAGGCCCTGATCGCGCTGGAGATCGACGGTCGTGTGGAGATCCGCGGCGGTTCAGGCGTGTATGTCTGTGCGAGGCAGGGCGGCAGCCAGGGGGCGGCCACGTCCTCTCTCGGCGACAGCCCGGCCGAGCTGATGCAGGCTCGGGTGGCACTGGAGGGCGCCGTCATCACGCTGGCGGCTGCCCGCGTGACGAAGGCGGGCCTCCAGCGGGTCGAAGAGGCCATGCTGGCAATGCGCGAGGAGCACAACGGTGGCGGCGGCCCCGTGGATGCGGATCGGCGCTTCCACCTCAGCATCGCGGAGATGGCCGGCAATGCCGTGCTGACTGATCTGGTGGGCAAGCTTTTCGACGGGCGGCACAGCCCCATCGCCGCGCGCATGAGCGGTCAGGTGGAGTCCTCGCACACCTGGCATGCCGCGCTGGACGAGCACGAGGCCATTTACCGCGCTCTTGAGTCGCGCAATCCCCAGGGCGCAGCTGCGGCGATGTGCACGCATCTGCTTGCCTCGCTGGAGCGTTGGGTGGGTGAGCCGGCAGAACCGGAGATCAGGCCGCCGTTGGCAGAGTAGGAGCGGTCTAGGGGCAGTGCCCTGTCGGGCTCAACCTGTCGCCTGCTCACGGACGGGCGTTGGTCAGGCTGCTCAGCACGTCGGCATGTGAAGGCATGCGGCTGACGGCGCTCTGGATGGCGTCACGGACGCCGTGAAGGTGCCGCTGCACGGTGCCTACGTCGAGCAGGTCGACGTAGGGGTCGTAGCGCCTTGGGAACAGGCCCAGGCCGAAGTACAGCGACGCCCAGGACGGTTCGGCGAAGCCGTCCGGTTCCAGGATGGCGATACGACCGGTGTCGCGGAACAGCTCGATCTGGTGGGCCAGGTTGTCGGGAATGGCCATCGCGGCGCAGTCGCGCCAGAACCGCGAGTCCTGCCGCTGGCCGAGCTTGTAGTGCAGGATGATGAAGTCGCGCACGGACTCGTAGCGATGGCTCATCTGCCGATTGAATTCGTCGGCCAGCTTCGGCGAGCAGTCCCGCCCGGGCAGTAAGGCGGTTAGCCGGCTTACGCCGTCCATGATCAGCTGGATGCTGGTGGACTCAAGCGGCTCCAGGAAGCCCGACGACAGCCCGATGGCGACGACATTCCGAACCCAGGCCTGGCGGCGCCGCCCGGTCACGAAGCGCTGCTGGCGCGGCTCGTCCAGCGGTTCGCTGTCGAGTTGTGACATCAGCAGTTGTGCAGCCGCGTCGTCGTCGAGGTGGCGGCTGCAATAGACGAGGCCATTGCCGGTGCGGTGTTGAAGCGGGATGCGCCACTGCCAGCCCGCGCCGTGCGCAGTGGAGGTGGTGTAGGGCGTTAGCGGGTCGACGCGCTTACAGGGCAGGGCGAGCGCGCGGTCGCAGGGCAGCCAGTGGCTCCAGTCTTCATAGGGCGACCCCATCGCGTCGCCGATCAGCAGCGCGCGGAAGCCCGAACAGTCGATGAACAGGTCGCCCTCGATGCGGCGACCGTCCCGCAACTGCACCGCCGTGACGAAGCCGTTCTCCGCGGAGGTCTCGACGCGGACGATGGTGCCTTCCACGCGTTGCACGCCGTGGCGTACGGCGTGCTCGCGAAGGTAGCTGCTGTACAACGAGGCGTCGAAGTGGTAGGCGTAGTCGAACGCGTTGGCGGGCGCCGGCTCGCCCGGCTGCGGCGGCATGAACCGGGCGCCGCGGGCCATCATCGTGGCGGTCGACCACTCCTCGTAGGACGGCAGCTTCGCATCCAGTTCGCGAAGGCGCAGCCAGTACGCCCACATCGGCCGATGGTGGATGGCAGGACCGAAACCGCCGAAACCATGGAAGAAACGGTGGCCGAGCCTGCCCCAATCGCGGAACTCGATGCCCAGCTTGAAGCTGGCCTGCGTGCTGCGAACGAAGTCGCGCTCGTCCAGGCCGAGTAGCTGGTTGTAGAAGCGCACGGTAGGCAGCGTCGCCTCTCCCACGCCGACCGTTCCGATCTCGGCCGACTCGACGAGCGTCACGTCGCAGTGGCCCGGCTTGCCGGGTCTGCAAAGCATGCGCGCGAGCGGCGCAGCGGTGATCCAGCCGGCGCTGCCGCCTCCGACGACGACGACCTTGTGCAAAGCGTCAGGACGCATGGATTGATCTCCTGTTCTGTTGTGGTCAAGCCACTTTGGTCTGACCGCGAGTTTGCCCTACTGTCTTTTGGTCATACCGCACCTCTAGTATCTGCGCAGCAGGAGCCATTGCAAGCGCCAGTTAGCTCGCAGCGCTCGTGGCTCACCTTGGCTTTGGCCAGACCAATCTACAGAACTAGGAGACAGACCGTGACGAAGAAGTTGGTTCCACATGCCCGCAAGTTGTCGCTTTTGGCGATCTGTGCCTGCCTCGCCGCCTGTGGCGGGGGAGGCGGAGACGGCGGGAGCGCCGGCGGTCGCGCTCAGTTCATTACGCTCGCCTATCCCGGCGGTGGCGAGCTGGGGCAGGTGAAGAAGCTGTCGGCCACGACGACCTCGGGTCTTCCGGTGACGTTCAGCACCAGTACCCCTGACTTCTGTACCGTGGCCGGCGACCAGCTCACGCTGGTGAAGGCAGGCGAATGTCGTGTCGTCGCCAGCCAGCCGGGCGGCAAGGGCACCGACGGCTCTCAATGGGCTGCGGCCGACGACGTCAGCCAGCTGTTCAACGTGCTGAAGCATGAACAGCAGCCGGACGTGCCGTATGCCGTCATGCTGCGTTTGGGCACCGCGACCGTCGAGCTGTCGGCGACGACCCGCGCCGGCGTCGCGGCGACCTACACGTCCGTCACGCCGCAGACGTGCACCGTCAGCGGCCGGACGTTGACGGTGCTTGCCGCAGGCGCGTGCGGCCTTGGCGTGACGGCGGCAGCGAACAATGACTACAGCGCCCTGACGGCGGGCAGCGCGCTCATCGCCGTGAGCGCGACGCCGCCGTTCGTCGTGGCGGCGCAAGGCCAGCCGCAGTCGGTCGTGCTTGCCGCTGTCGACAAGGACGGCAAGGCGATGAGCTACCAGAGCAAGACGCCGGCCGTGTGCGCGGTCGCCGGCGGCTCGCTGCGGTTGACGGCCAAGGGACTGTGCTCGGTGACGGCGTCAGCCGCGGGCGGGGGCGACGAAGAGCTGCAGATGTACGTGGACCCACGGTTCTTCGCATCGGGCTTCAGCACGGCGAGCACGAACCCCAGCCGCACCGTGGAGCAGGGCGACATTGCGACCAGCGCCGGCTTTCCCGACGCCTCGTGGTGCGGCGCGGTGACGCCGTCTTACTGCAACCCATCGGTATCGCCGATCAGCGCAACGTTCAGCTACGACATCAAGCCCGCCAGCAACAGCAACTGGAAGGGTGACTTCAGCTGGTCGTACTTCAGCTTCGAAATCGGCGCGCCGATGGCGCGCAACGGTTCGTCATTCGACCTGCTGCCCTTCGACCTCAAGACCGAGGAGTCGCTCTACGTTGGTCTCGCCGTGAATCAGACGCTGGCTGACGGCAAGGAAGGCATCTTCGTCCGCATTCAGACCAACCACCTGCTGAAGAAGAAGGATGGCAACGACTGTTATGTGACGGCATCGGTGCACCTGGTTCCAACGACCGCCGCCTTGGTGGGCTACGTGATTCCGCTGAAGGACTTTGCCATCACGGACAAGTGTGAAAGCGACGACCTGCCGCAGACCGAGGGCTGGATGTTCGACTGGGGTGTGTCGGCCGAATCGAAGGCGGCGGCGCTCGACCAACTCCGTGCCTACGGCATCCGCAGACTGCAGTTCGCGCCCGTGACGCTGAACAGCAAGCGTCCGACGGCCAACGCCGATGGTTCCGTCCCGACGGATCCCAAGGACCCGGCGTACACGTTGACGACGGGCATCACGGTGATGAGCCCGATCACCGTGCAGTGATGCGCGTGCCGGCTGCAAAAAACATCGACCAAGAGAGACAAACCAATGACACAGTTTCGAACCACAGCCATCCATCGTGGCGTCATCCAGATGGTGCTGCTGAGCGCCGGCGGTGCCGCACTGGCGCAGGCCCAGTCGGCCGATGACAAGAAGCCGCAATCGCTGGACACCGTCGTCGTCACGGGCCAACGCGCGGCGCTACAGAGCGCGCAGAAGATCAAGCAGAACGCCGAGGAGGTGGTCGACTCGGTGGTGGCCGAGGAGGCGGGCAAGCTCCCGGACAAGTCCATCACCGAAGTACTGCAGCGCATCGTCGGCGTGACGGTCGAGCGCTTGCGCTCGACCAACAACGACCCCAAGCATTTCTCCGAGGGCAGCGATGACCGCATCAACGTGCGCGGCCTGTCGTGGGGTTCATCCACGTTGAACGGCCGCGAGATCTTCTCCGCGGGCTGGCCGGGGCGCGACCTGAGCTGGAGTGCGGTGCCGTCCGAACTCATGGCCGGCGTGGACGTGTACAAGAACCCGTCCGCGGAAAAGATCGAAGGCGGCGTCGCCGGTCAGGTTGATCTGCGCACCTGGCTGCCATTCGATTTCAGCGGCACCAAGCGATTGGTGTCCTTCGGCAGCAACTACGAGCAGCGTACGAAGAAGGCGTCGCCGACGCTGTCGGGGCTGTACTCCACGCGCTGGGAGGCCGACTCGGGGCGCTGGGGTGCGCTGGTCGACCTGGCCATGAACCATTCGACCTACGAGCAGCAGAAGCTCGAGATGCAGCCCTACTTCCCGCGCACGGATGTAGTCGCCGGCAAGACCGTATGGGTGCCCGGCGGCGCCAACTGGGGCCAGAACGTCGGCACCAGCGACCGCAAGGGCTTCTACGGCGCACTGCAGTGGAAGAAGAACGAGATGCAATCGTCACTGACGGCCTTCATCTCGAAGTCGCTGGAAGAGAACACCGGCTCGAACATCTATCCGAGTTTTGGCGATCCCAACTTCTTCTACTCGCCCTACAACGTGCTGGTCGAGAATCCGGTCGTCGACGCGCGCAATGTCGTCGTGTCGGGCCACTACAGCTACCCGTTGCGACTGCCTCTCAATCCCGACGGTACCGTCAAGGACTACACCCGCGGCGGCAAGGGCGCTAACCAGTTCGCCGATGGCGGCATCAGCATGGGCACCAGTCGTGCGTTCAACCAGCACCGCACGCAGACGAGCGAGCTGGCGTGGAACTTCCAGTGGAACGTCAACGAGCGGCTGACGGTGCAGAACGACCTGCAATGGGTGAAGTCCACTTTCCGCACCCGCGGCGAAGAAGTGCAGACGGCCACCTTCATGCCGAGTATGGACATCTCCACCTCCGGCAACAGCCCGGTGCAGATGGGTTTCGACGACAAGACGCGCACCTTCCTGGCCGACCCCGGCAACTACTACTGGCTGTCGGTGATGCCCGGCCGCCTCAAGGGCGACGCCAACCTCTACGCCTGGAAGGCCGACGGCAAGTTCGTCTTCGACGATCCGGTGCTGCGCGATCTGCGCTTCGGCTTGCGCACCACCTACCGCACTTCGGTGCGCGAGCAGGCTGTCTATGCGGGCGACCCCTCCAGCGTCGGCTGGAAGTCGATCGCCGAGCCCTGGTCCGTGCGGCAGACGAGCGTGGCAGGTCAGCTGCCCGGAGCGAACGACGAGTACACCTGGGCATCGCGCGCGAACTTCGCCTATCTGCGGGACCCACGCTATGCCGCGGCGGCGCCGGTGGAGCTGTACAACTACACACCGTTTGGCGGCAATCAGCCGCCCAGCGTTGTGTTCCCGACCTACGCCGGCATCAAGGACTACAACACCTACTCCAAGTTGATTGGCGACGTGCGCTACAACCAGTGCCTGGACTCGCAGGCGTGGGCCAAGGCATGGAACCTGAAGAATCCGCCACCGGCCCAGCAGATCAATGTGCCGACTTGCGACCCGGCCACTTTCAAGTACGACACGACGCTGTACTACGGGTTGAACCCGAACATGATCAGCAACGTCTCAGAGCGCACCCATGCCGTCTACGGCAACCTTCGCTTCGGCTTCGACAACTGGAAGGTGCCGGTGGAAGGCAACGTCGGCCTGCGCGTCGTCTACACGGGCCGGTCGTCCCACGGCCACACGAACTTCGATACCAAGTACGACAACCAGACCCCGCCCGACGCGCCGCGCTTCGCCGCGGTGGATGAAGATCTGGACGTGAGCGGCAGCCATGTCGACGTGCTGCCGTCGATGAACCTGAAGTTCAACCTGAGCGGCAACAACAAGTTGCTCGGCCGCGTCGGGATGGCCAGGAGCGTCTACCGCCCGGGCTTCGACCAACTGCAGGAATCGGTCAAGCTGGCGCAGAACATCGACTCGACCAACCGGCAGATCACCTACACCGGCGAGAACACCGGCAACGCGAAGCTGAAGCCGCTGACGTCCGACAACTTCGACCTCGGGCTCGAGTGGTATCCGCGCGCCGGCCAGATGCTCACTGCGACGGCGTTCTACAAGGACGTCAAGGACCTGATCTACAAGTCGGCCTACACCCGCGACTACAACAGCATCGCCGGCAACCCACAGACCTTCGTCATCACGGGCCCACGCAACGCCGCTCGTGCATGGGTGTATGGCATCGAACTGAAGGGCGAGACCTACCTGGACCACTTCGATGCCCTCAAGGACGTGCTGCCCGACTGGGTCAAGGGCTTCGGCGTTTCGGCGGACTACACCTACATCGGCAGTAGCCAGCGGTTCTATCGCGATGCGCAGGTGCAGTACTGCCCGGCCAGCGGTGCGCTCACCAGCGATGCGCTGAAGGTCTATGGCTGCGACACCAACGGCATGCCCTTCGGTGCGTTGCCGGTGCCCGGTGTGGTCAAGAACGCCGCAAACTTCGCGCTGCGCTACGACCGCTATGGCTTCTCCGCCCGCCTGGCCTACAACTGGACCAGCCGCGTGCTGAAAAACGTCGGCAACGACAGGAGCCCGAACGGCCAGAACGGCACCAGCGCCGATCCGGCGCGCCTGGGCGTGCAGGACACCTGGTGGGGCCTGCCGCAATACCAAGAGGCCTTCGGCCAGTGGGACGGCGGCGTGTCGTACAACTTCACGGACAAGTTCGGCATGTCGCTTAGCGTGACGAACTTGAACAACGTGACGGTACGCTACGTCAACAAGCAGACGCCGGGCTTCATGGGGTCCAGCTGGAACTTCCCCGGCCGCAGCTACTACGTGACTGGCCGCTACGAGTTCTGACCGCGGCAAACGGGGCGCAAGCTCTGCCAACAGCAGGCCGGCCAGGGTGCATCACCTCTGGCCGACCTTTCGCCTGACGGATCGCCGTGTCCGTGGCGGCATGCCCGGTCCGGTCCCGTTGAATGGCCATTCTCTGCACCACCGAGCCCGCGATGTCCCAGAAGTTCCAACGCATCGTCGTCATTGGTGGCGGCAGCGCCGGCTGGATGTCGGCGGTGGCCCTCGCCACCGGACTGAAGGAGCGCGTCAGCGTCGAGGTCGTCGAGTCCGAGGACATCGGCATCCTCGGCGTCGGCGAGGCGACCTTTCCTTCCATCCGCAACTTCAACCAGCTGATCGGCATCGATGAGGCCGAGTTCCTGCGTGCGACCCACGGCACGTACAAGCTCGGCATCCGCTTTTGTGACTGGCTGGACGTCGGCAGCGACTACTTCCACACCTTCGGCCACTTCGGCACCCTGTCCGGGTCCCAGGCGCTGTGGGCCCAACATCGGCGCATGGCGCTGGCCGAGCCGCTTGGCATGCAATGCCTACCCACGGTCATGGCGATGCGGGGGTGCTTCGTGCTGCCAGGCGATCAAGCCGAGTTCAAGTACGCCTACCACTTCGACGCGGTGCAGTACGCCGCGTTCCTGCGCCAGCTCGCAATGCGGCGCGGCGCGAGTCGCACACAGGGGCGCATCGTCGACGTGGCGCGCCGTGCCGACGGGGCGGTGACGGCCGTTCTGCTGGAGGATGGCCGGCGGATCGACGGCGACTTCTTCATCGACTGCTCAGGCTTCCATGCTCTGTTGCTCGGCAGGACGCTGGCCGAGCCCTTCGTCGACTTCAGCCACTGGCTGCCGGTCGATGGCGCCTGGGCCTGCCCTTGCGAGCGACGCGGCGACGGCATCACCCCATACACGACGGCCACGGCGCTGGAAGGCGGCTGGGCCTGGCGCATCCCGTTGCAGAACCGCACTGGCCACGGCCATGTGTTTGCGAGCCGCTTCATCGACGTCGAGCGTGCCCGCGAGCAACTGCTGGCGCGGCTGGACGGCCCGGCTGTCGCGGAGCCCCGGCTGCTGCGCTTCAAGACCGGGCATCGCGAGCGCTTCTGGGTGCACAACGTCGTTGCCATCGGGCTGTCCGCCGGTTTCCTGGAACCGCTGGAATCGACCAGCCTTTACCTGATCCAGGATGGCATCGGCCGGCTGATGACGCTGCTGTCCGAAGGCCGACCGTTGGACGACGAGGCCCGCACGGATTTCAACGAAGGCTCGGTGCGGCGATTCGCCCGCATCCGCGACTTCATCCTGCTTCACTACTGCCTGACACGGCGACGCGACAGCGAACTGTGGCGCCACGTCGCGTCGATGCCATTGCCCGAGACGCTGGCGTTCCGGATCGAGCTGTGGCGGCGCTACGGGGTGCTTCACGAGTATGACGAGGACGGCTTCGACGCCAGTAGCTGGCTGGCCATCCATGCCGGCATGGCGCATTGGCCGGAACGCGAGGACCCTGTGCTCACCGAGGTTCCGCGCCAGCGTGCGCTGGCCGCCTTGCAGTGCCGTCGCGACGCCATCGCCGCCGCGGTCGAGCGCATGCCCGAGCATCACCGGATGCTGCATCACGTGCTGACCGCGCGACCTGGGCGCTCGCGATGACCAGTGGCGCCATTCCTGCGGGCTCGGCCGTCCCGCCGAGCGGTCCGCTTCGCGCGGCGGGTCTTGCCGTGGCGAAGTTGCGGAACGGCCGCGGAGGCCGCGGAGGCCGTGGCGGTGACGGCGAGACAATCGCTGTCGACAGCCGGGCTCTTCCGGCGAGGAGGGGCGATGCTCGACGCGGCGATTGCGCTGGTCGTCTTGGGGGCGTGCACCGGCTTGTTCTGGTTGTGGTGGCGGCAGTGGCGCGCCGGGCGGCTGGCCCTGGCGCGTGCCGAGCGGTTGTCGGGTTTCCTGCTGACGCTGTCCCGCGCCAATCGTGCGGTCCTGCGCATCGACGACGAGGTCACGCTGTGGCGCGAGGCCTGCCAGCTCTGCGTGCAGACCGGCCATGCGGTGCTGGCCTGTGTCTATGTGCTCGACGGCACGGTTGCCAGGCGCGGCGCCACGGCCGGCCCAGCTGCACGCGTGCTCGAGAACGTCCCCGACCCGCTGGATCTGACGCACCCTGAAGTGCAGGCCAGCTACACCTGTCGGGCGCTGCGCGAAGGTCGGCGCTTCGTCAGCAACGACTATGTCCTCGACCCGCTGGCCGGACGATGGCGTAACGAGGCCGTGGTCCAGGGCGTGCGCGCCATCACCTGGATTCCATTGCGCCGCGCAGGTGCCGTCAGTGCCGTGTTAATGCTGTGCGCCAGTCAGCGGGGCTACTTCAACGACGAGTTGCTCGCGTTGCTGGACGAACTGGGCGAAGACCTGTCCTTCGCCCTCGACAACATCGACGCGCGGCATGCCCGCGAGGTGGCTCAACGCGAGGTCGCCGAAGGGCGCGATCGCTTCAGCGCGCTGTTCTATGGCGCGCCGCTGCCGATGGCCATCGTGTCCATCAGGGATCGCCGCATCGTCGACGTCAACCAGGCGCTGTGCGAACGCTATGGCCTGCAACGGGCCGAGCTGCTCGGCGCCGCGACCGCCTCGCTGGCCTACGGCACGCTTCCAGAGGACCGCGAGCGCTTCTATCAGGTGCTGTTGGCCGAAGGGCGGGTCAGCGATCTGCCGCTGCGTATGCGCAATCGCCGTGGCGAGATGCGAGATGCGATTCTGAACGCGGTTCGCCTGCCGTATCTGGGTGAGGAATGTGTCCTCGTCACCAGCCTGGAACTGGGCCCGTAGCGTGAAGCAAGCTGAGGTCGCTCGCGCCCGCCCGACGAGGACGCACCGCCACGGCAGATGGACGACGGCAGCGCCGGTGCAGTAGCCGCAGCGGTGAGTCCCTTGGCGCTCGCCGTTACAAGTTCTTCCACTGCTGGTTGGTGCCAGTGCCACAGGCCCACTGGATCACGGTGCCGCCGTCGGCGGTGCTGGCCGCGTTGACGTCCACGCAAAGCCCGCTGAAGCGCGACTTGAGCCTCAAGTAGCCGCTGCCCATGTCCTCGGTGACCCACTGCTGGCTGGTGTCGCCATTGCAGGTGGCCTGGATCAGAGCAACCCCGCCCGCGGTGCTCTGGCTGGCGATGTCGAGGCACTGGCCACTGTGGCTTATCTTCACGCGCGACCAGCCCCCGCCGGCAGCCTCGAAGCTCCACTGCTGGTTGGCGCCGCCGCTGCAATTCCACTGGACGAGCGCCGTGCCTGAGCTGCTGCTGAAGCCCGGAACGTCCAGGCACTTGCTGCTGTGGCGCGCCTGCAGCGTGCCGCCCGCCGGCGTGCCATAAATGAGGCCGCGGCCCACGGAGCTCATGTAGACGCGACCCTCTGTGTTCATGTCACCGGCGACTAGTCGGCCGTTACCCGGCCCGCCGAACTGGTGGGTGTCGTCGTTGACGCGCACCCAGTTCGCGCCGGCATCGGTGGAGCGGTAGAGGCCCCGCTTGCCAGAGCCGACGTTGCCCCATATGAAGACGGTCGGATAGCTTGAGCCGCCCATCGCCTTGCCGAAACCGACGGCGCCGGCATAGCCGACGTTGGCGATCGTGCTGAACGACGTGCCGGAATTTGTCGAGCGTGCGAGTCCGGTGCCATTCAGCGCCACCCAGACGTCACCTTCGCGGCCCGGGGCCGTGCGCAGCAGGGGCGATCCTCCCTGTGCCAGCGTGGTGGAGGCGCTAAAGCTCGCACCGCCGTTAGTGCTGACGCGGATCGTGCCGTTGTCGTAGGCGTAGAACTTGTTCGAGTTCACCGGGTCGGCCGTAGGGGCGGTCTCGCCTGTGCTCAACCCGCCGACAGCGGTCCAGGTTGGCGAGCCGGCCGTGAAGTTGGTTGACCGGTAGGTGGCGTAGCTGCCGTCCGCGTTCCTGAAGGTGTGCAGCAGCGCCGTGCCGTTTGCCGACAGGGCGACCTGGCCGAAGGTCCCCCGAATGCCGGCCACGTCCGTCCAGGTCGCGCCCGTATCGCCCGAGCGCTTCATCGAGCTGCCCACGCGCACCATCGTCGAAGTGGCCGCCGCAGCGACGGCCAAGCCGGTCGTCGTCCCGATGCGCTGGCCGTGCACGTGACCGTAGTCGTCGACACTGCCTCCGTGGCGGAAACCGTCGAAGTCGCCGATGACGGAAACCAGCGGCCCGCCCGGCACGCTCGCAATCCCCAGCGGCACTGTCTCCTCCAGGCCCTTGACCATGAACGCCCAGCTAGGGGCTGCCGCATCCACATTGGCCGAGCGGAACACGCCGTTGCCGGACGTGACCCACGCCATCTTGCTGTCGAAGGGATCGAACTCGATGTCAGTGGCCCAGTGGATGGACTCGGTCGAGATCCAGCTCACGCCGTTGGGGTCCAGGCTGAAGCCCTTTGCGACCAGGTCCGTCCAGCCGGTGCCGCCGTTGGTGGACAGGAAAAAGCGGTCACCATAGACGTTCGTGCGCTGCTGCATCCACGTGTTGCTCGTGGAGATGAGGACGCGCAGCGGATTGGCGGGGTCGACCGACACGCCCGAGAAAGCGTTCGTGATGCCCGCGGGCGTGATGTTGGTCCAGCTGCCGGACGCCACGTTGTACTTCCACACCTGGCCGGCATTCAGAGGTTCCGCTAGGGTCAGATCGCTGGCTCCCCCATGCGGGCCGGCACCGTTGCCATAGGTGATGAAGAGGTTGCCGTCGCTGGCCAGTGCGGCGCGCTGGGGTAGGTAGGCGGTGGGGGCGTTGGCAACGGCCCTAAAACTGGCGCCGGCGTCGTCGCTGCGGTACAGGCTGGCGCCCACCGTCCCGTAGCGTGAGATGCCCACGAAGACGCGTTGCGCCGCGCCGTTGACGACGCTGGCCGGATCGAGCAGGACGAAGGCGATTCCGGCTCCGTTTGGCGTTGTCGCGACGGGCAGCGAGGTGACACGGGAGAAGCTCGCGCCGGCGTCCGTGCTCTTGAACAGGCCGTTCGTGCGTGATCCCACGTAGAGCACGTTGCTGTTGCCCGGGTCCACCTGCAGCCGCTCGCCGTTGCCGCGGCCCATACCGTTTCCGTTGGCGCGCCAAAGGTTGCTCACGTCCGTGATGCGGCTCCAGGTCGCTCCATAGTCGGTGGAGCGCATGACCACTGTCTTGCCGTTACTGAAGTAGGGCACGCCCGCCACGACATAGACCACGGCGCTGTTCTCCGGGTCCAGCCCGAGCGATTCGACGTGGTACAGCCCCACATCGTCTTCCGAGAAGCCGTCCAGCAGCGGAACCCAGCGGGCGTTGACGGCATCCCAGCGGTAAGCACCTCCCACGTCGGTTCGTGCGTAGAACAGATTGCGCTCGGTTCGGCTGGGGATGACGGCGGTCACATAACCGCCACCTCCCATCGCAACGTTGCCCCATCGGTAGGATTGCGCTTGTGCGTCGGGCGTGGCGGTGAGTGCCAGCAGCGACGCCACCAGCGGCGCGAGCATCCAGGTCTTCATGCGGTTGTCTCCAGTGCCAGCCAGGCCGGCGGTTGTGTGACGTTCCGCGTGGTCTGTCCATCGCCGGGCAAGCAACCCGCATTCACATTCTGGTCAGACCAAATTGGAACGCTGGGGATGTTTATCGTTAAATTGTGGCGCTATGTACAGGGTTTGCGCGCAAAATTGTGAGTGATCAAGTCGCAATTGGTGCGGCGCCAGCAAGTTTGGTTTTACCAAGTCAAACCCGCGCCGTTGACCGTCACATCACCGCGCCCAGCTGCCAGGGGACGAACTCGTTGTCGCCCAGGCCGAGCTCCTCACTGAGCGTGGGACGCCCCGACGCGTGCTGCAGCATCAGCTGGAACAGAGCGGCGCCGGCCTCGGCCACGGTCATGGTGCCGTCCACGATGCCGCCGGCGTTGAAGTCCATGTCCAGGCTCATGCGCTGGAACAGCGGTGTGTTCGTCGCGAGCTTGAGGGACGGTGCGGGTTTGCAGCCGTAGGTCGACCCTCGACCGGTGGTGAAGCAGATCAACGTGGCGCCCCCTGCGACCTGGCCGGTGGCCGAAACCGGGTCGTAGCCGGGGGTGTCCATGAACACCAGCCCCGGCCCGTGGACGGGCTCGGCATAGCCGATGACGTCGGTCAGCGGGCCGCTGCCGCCCTTGGCGACCGCACCCAGCGACTTCTCCAGGATCGTCGTAATGCCGCCCGCCTTGTTGCCGGGCGACGGGTTGTTGTCCAGCTCGGCGCCGTTGCGCGCCGCGTAGTCCTCCCACCACCGCAGCCGGTCCAGCAGCCGCTGCGCCACCGCCGGCGACGTGGCGCGCGCCGTCAGCAGGTGTTCGGCGCCGTAGATCTCGGGCGTCTCCGACAGGATGGCCGTGCCGCCCTGGCGCACGAGCAGGTCCACCGCGGCGCCCAGCGCCGGATTGGCACTGATGCCGGAATAGCCGTCCGACCCGCCGCATTGCAGGCCAACCACGAGGCGCGCTGCCGGCACAGAGCTGCGACGGGCCTGGCCTGCCTCCCGAGCGAGTTCCCGCACCAGCGCCTGGCCGCGCGTGATCGCCTCGCGCGTGCCGCCTTCGCCCTGGATGGTCAGGCCGTGCACCCGGCCTCCCGTTTCCAGCCCGTCCAGTAGAGCGCCGACCTGGTTGACCTCGCAGCCCAGCCCGATGACGACGACGGCGGCAAAGTTGGGGTGGGTCGCATAGCCCCGCAGCGTGCGGCGCAGCAGAGCCAGACCTTCGCCATCGCTCATGCCACAGCCGCTGCCGTGCGTGATGGCGACGACGCCATCCACGCCGGGCAGCGCCCCCGGGGCCTCGAATGCGCGGGCGACGGCCTTGCATACGCTGGCCGAGCAGTTCACGGACGAGACGACCCCGATGTAGTTGCGCGTGCCCACGCGGCCGTCGGCGCGCACGAAGCCTTCGAAGGTTGCGCCGTCGGCCGGCAGTTCGGCGCTGAAGCCACCGTCATCCACCTCCAGCGCTGGCAGATGGCTGCTCATGCCGACGTTGTGCGTGTGGACATGCTCGCCGGCCTCGATGGGCCGACTGGCGACGCCGATGGGCTGGCCGTACTTCAGCACGATCTCGCCGGCGGCGATGGCCCGCAAGGCGATCTTGTGGCCGGCTGCGATCGCCGCAAGCACCTGCAGCGGCGTGCCGTCGGGCATCTCGACGCGGGCTTGCTGCGGCAGCGCAATGCGGGCCACGGCGACGCTGTCGCGTGCGTGCAGGCGGATCAGCGAATGGGCTGGCAAGACATCAGTCGACATGAAATACGCACTCCATCATGGCCCAGTGCTCGCCGGCCGCTCGGCTCTCCAGCGGACGCTGGCAGGGGTTGCACAACGTCCACCAGCGGCGAGTCTCGGCGTCGGCGGCGATGCCGGCCATGTCGGCCTCGAAGTCGCTGCCGTGGTACTCCCAGTAGCCGAACAGCAGGTTCTCCGGTTCGCGCAGGAAGATGCTGTAGTTACGGATGTGGGACTGGGCCAGGCGCGCCAGCACCGTGGACCACACGCTGGCGTGAAGCCGCTTGTATTCGGCGATGTGCTCTGGCGCGATGCCGATGACCATGCCCATGCGTTGCATTGTTTGTTCTTTCGTCGAGTGTCTGTTGGCGCCGCCGACGGAGTCTGCGCGGTGGTGGTTCATCGGATTGCATCCGTGAGGGCGGCTCTGCGCCGCTGAAGGCGAGCTGCGCAACCGGCCGGGAGCGCCTTCATTTTGGGCACATCTGGCTGATGGCGTTCGGCCCGGTGGCCGTGATCAGGCCGAGTCGGTAGGGCAGCTCGATGTATTCGTACGTCCGGCCCGGCTCTATGTCCAGGCCCTGGTAGACGAATCTCAGCGGCTGGCAGGGGTCGATGGTCAGCGTCTGGTCGATGCCATCGCGAATCAGTTCGCCGTGGGAGACCCCTTCGGACCAGACACGTCCATTGAACATGACGTTGCCGGCGCCGGCGAACACGCCCATCTCGATGCCGGGAATGGCGCGCCACGTGCCGTCGAGCCGGTCTGCCGTCCACGCCCGGAAGTGGCGTCCACGCGAACCCATGGCCTCGATCAGCGTGAGGTACTGCTGGGTGCCGGCGATCTTGTAGGTGTTGCTCGCCTCGAACAGGTCTTCCCTCTTCTCGTGCATGACGACGACGGGGGTGGAAAAGCCCTGAGGGAAGCGCTCGATGGCCGTCTCCGCGCGGTAGAACCGGCCGTTGTCATCAGTGAAGAAGAGGTGGCACTTCCTGTCGTCGCAGATGTTCCAGAAATCCAGCCACGCCGCGCGGCCCTGCGCATCCTTCACGACGTCCGGCACTGCCGCGTAGAACGGTTTCGGCGCGGTCCACGAGCGCGGATCGGCGATGTCCGCGGTCGTGGAGTACATCGGGTCGCCGCCCTGGTAGATCAGGTACCAGAGCTTCTGCGGTGCGAAGTAGAAGACCTGCGGCGCAGCACGATAGCCGGGGCCGATCGGAGACTGTTCCAGCATGAACAGCGTCGCGTCGGGCGCTTCCTCCCACTTCGCGAAGCTCGCGTATGCCATGCCCCAGCCGTCGCGTCCCGCGGTGGTCAGGAAGACGTGGTACCGGTTGTCGTGATGGACGATGGAGGGGTCTTTGACGCCGAAGAGCCTCGTCCCGGCTGGCGGCCTGATCAGCGGCTCGCCGGACTGCCAGGCAAACGGCGGTGGCTGCTTCGCCGGCTCCGCGGCGTGGGCGAGGCCGCCCAGCAGCATGCAGGACGAGCACGCGATGGCCTGGATGGACTTGAGCATGGATGGGGCGATGCGCATGGATGGCTATCGGTCGGCCGGGGGTGTCAGCGCCTGCACCGCCGCCGACACATAGACCAGCGGCGCATTCCAGTTGATCGCGATCTCGTTGGTCGTGTAGCTGCACAGCGCATCCAGATACGCCTTGGCTGGCGCCCTGGACGGGTAGCGCTGGTCGCGGCAGTCATCGCCCGAGCCGGGGTTGGGCCCGCCGACGATCATTCCGGGGACGGGCGGCTGCTGTGGCATCGCGCCCGACGGGCGGTGATGCGGATGCAGCGGCGAACGGGTGCCGAAGCCGGTCACCATCGCGAAGCCGGTGGGGTGTCGCCCCAGCACGAAATCCAGCGCCGACTGCGCGGCGTCCAGCATGCGGCGCTCACCGCCGACTCGGTAGCCCTGGATCAGCATCAGCGCCTGGTTCAGCGCGACGGCGTTGCTGCCCCAGATGAAGTCCTCGGTTTGCAGGGCCACGCGATACGGCGACGCCTGCCAGCGGGTGGCGAAGCTGTCGGCCAGCATCAGGATCTGTTGCTCGACCCACCGCCGGTCGGCCGGCGAGGGGAGGCGGTCGCGGTACTGGGCCAGGCTGGCCCAGGCCAGGCCCGCCACGTTGGGCCAGCCGGGCACCTCGTTGCGTGGCGCGATCTTGCGGAAGGCCTGCCAGTAGTGGGGTTCGCGCGTCGTCACGTAAAGCTCGGCCGCCGCCCAGGCGAACTCGTCGACGAGCTGGCCGTCGTCATAGCCACCGGTGTGGATGTCGGGCGCCTGCCGGTAGATGACATCGGGATGGGCCTGGGCCCAGTCCCACGCGCGCCGCGAGGCCGCCAGCATGCGGGCCGACAGCCCTGGGCGCTGCGCTTCGAAGGCTGCGAACACACGGCTGGCCTGGGCCATGACGGCCGCGAAGTCCAGCGTCGCCGCGGTGGCCTTCATGACGACATAGCGGTCGTGTCGGGCCCGGTGCGGCAGCACGATGCCGTCGAAGCCCTTGTCGGTCAGCTTGTGATACACGCCGCCATCTGCCGGGTCCTGCATGGCGAGCATCCATTCCAGGTTCCACAGCGCCTCGTTCAGCACGTCCGGCAGGCCGTTGCCGCTTTCCGGGATGTTCAGCGCCTGCGACGTGAAGAAGGCCGGGAAATGCTCCCAGGACGCGAGCAGCGTGTACGTCGAGATGCCGGAGTTCACGATGTACTTGTTGTAGTCGCCGGCGTCGTACCAGCCCTTTGGCGCCGAGATCACCGTGCTTTCGGGCCTGCCGGGGCCGGCGGCCGTCGCGTGGACGAAGACCCGGTCGTCGGCGTGCCCGGCGGGCCGGGCCCAGACGCCCGCGTGGGCGGCGTCGAGTTCGATGCTGGCGCGGTTGAAATAGAAGAACTTCAGCGCCGCCGCATTCAGCGCGACGTAGGCGTCGGGCGCGACCACGAATGGCGCGGACAGCGGCAGGCCATCTACCTGCAGCCGGTAGCGGCCCGGCTCGCGCAGCGCGGAGAAATCCGCCAGCTTCAGCGTCTCCTGTGCCGGTGCCCAGGGCTGGGCGGCGCCGAGCGGGCCGCGCCAGACCTCGCGGCCCGTGGCGACTTCAATGACGGCGAAGCTGTTGGCGGCGCTGTCCTTCACCGCGGCCCACTTGCTGCCGCCCGGCAGGTAGCCCACCTGGTTGAGCTGGATGGCGGTGGTGTCGGCGGCGGCCGGGGCGGGCGAGGCGGTGGCCCCCGCGGGGGCGACTGGCGCGTGGCTGCAGGCCTGCAAGGCCATCAGCAGCGCCAGACCAGCGGCATGGCGCCAGGCAGGTACCAGGGTGTGGTGTTTCATGGGGTGTCGTGGGGTCATGACCGGCTCCGTCAACGAGCGGCATCGGGAATTTGGGGATGCACGTCGTTTGGCGGCACGATGCCGCTGGCCAGCATCTCCCACTCAACCTCGTCGCTGCTGCCGCGGTCGTCCGTGACGCGCAGGCGCGCCCGGCCGGGTGGCAGGTCGACGGCTGGCCAGACAGCGATGCGGTCGACGACATCCGCCGTGCCGAGGGTGTGGCCGTTGAGCTCCAGCCTCGCCCGACGGGCATTGCTGTAGGCCTTGATCGTGACGGGGCCGGCGGGGCGCCGGGCCAGGCGCGGGCTCGTTAGGTGCAGCACCGGGGCGCTCTGCCACCAGGCGCGCATCAAGTGGTAGGCGTCCTTCAGCAGTCGGCGGTCGTAGGTGACGAGACCCTTGTCGTTGCGGCCTGTGGTGTCGCCCTCATGGCGGTTGGCGGCAGCATGGTCGAAGCCCAGCCAGATGAAGCGGCCCCACAGGTAGGGGCGCTTCTCGAGCTGCGCGGCATAGGCCTCGTGGAACAGCGCCTGGTATTGCTCCGGGTGCCAGCGGCCGCCGGGCTCGGGCCGGCGCGGCGGGTCCTCCTGCTGGATGGCGCTGGCACCGGCGCCGTATTCGCCCAGGCCGATGGGCTTGGTCGGCAGCCGGGCGTGCAGCTGGTCGGCCCATGGGCCAATGTCGCTGAACTGGCCGTCGTACCAGCCCCAGTAGCGGTTGTAGGACGCCAGGTCGGTGGCCATGGCCATCGGGTGGTCGTCCGGCGCGCAGCAGTGCGCGTAGCTGGTCAGGCGCGAGGGGTCTTCCTGCTTGGAAAGCGCATGCAGGTCGGCCAGCAGCGCGCGGATGGGCTCGTCGCTGCGGTAGACCTCGTTGCCCACGCCCCAGACCGCTACCGAAGCGTGGTGACGGTTCTGCCGCACCAGCTCGCGCAGCTGGCCGTGCAAGTTTTCGCGGAAGGCCGGTGACTCTTCCATTGCCGAGTTCAGCGGGATCTCGGTCCACAGCACGAGGCCCAGCTCGTCCGCCCGGTCGTAGGTGTAGGCCGGATGCTGGTAGTGCACGAGGCGCAGGCCCGTCAGGCCCAGGTCCATCAGTAGGCGCATGTCTTCGTCGATCTCGGCCGGGCCCACGGCGACGCCGCGGCCCGGACGTCCGGCATGGAAGTAGTTGACGCCGTAGAGCGGATAGGGCTTTCCGTTAAGCAGGAAGCCGCGCTCGGGATCGACGGCGAAACGGCGCAGGCCGACGGGCAGCTGCACCGCGTCGGCCACCTCGGCTCCGTCCAGCAGCTCGGCGCTCAGCCGGTACAGGTAGGGGTCCTTCACACCTTGCCAAAGGTGCGGCTGCGCGACGTCCAGCTGCGCGCTGACCGTGTCCGTACCGCCGGGCTGCAGCCGCACCAGCTGCACCTGCTGAGCCACGCGGCGGCCCTGCGCGTCTTGAAGCGTCAGTCGCAGGCGACGCTCAGCCACGCGGCGACCGTCGTTGCGCCATTGCACCTGCAGCCGCAGCCGTGCGCGTGCGGGCTCTAGTGCTTCGATGTCGAAGCTCAGCCCCGGGCCGCCATGGTCCAGCAGCTCGAGGTGCGCGGCGTCCGTCTCGACCAGCCGCACCGGCCGGATGAGGCCGCCAAATACGGTGAAGTCGCCACCCAGCGGAGCGATGTGTGGCCGCTTGCCGTTGTCCACGCGTACGGCCAGCAGGTTGCGGCCGGGCTCCAGCAGAGCCGTGACGTCCATGCGGAAGCGCGCGTAGCCGCCCTCGTGCCGGCCGGCGAACCGGCCGTTGACCCATACGTCGGCGGCCAGAGTCGCGGCATCGAACTCCAGGAAGCGGCGTCGCGCGACCGGGGCGATGTCCAGCGTCCGTCGGTACCAGGCCGCGCCGCGGTAGTACGTGCCGCCGGTCTCGCCGTCCATGGTGTTGAAGCTGTGCGGCAGCGATACCGCGGCCCAGGCGCCGTCGTCCAGGTCCATGGCCTGGGCGTCGGCCGGGTCGGCGCGCTGGAAGCGCCAGCCGTCGACGAGCGGCCGGGTGGTGCGCGCCGCCTCGGCCGGCGTGGTGGCGAGCCACAACAGTCCGAGGAGGGCAAGGCGGAGATGCGTCTTCAAGGCGATCCGCGCTCCAGCACGACGCGATCCCACAGCCCCGAGGGCTGGCCCGGGGCGGCCTCAACGAGCACGGTTACCTGGCGCTGCGATTTGCCCTTGGGCAGGACCACGGCGAACGGCGCCGGCTCGGTGCCGGTTTTCTCGCCGACCTTGACGCCATCGACCCAGACCTCGGCCTTGCCGGCGATGCTGCCGAAGCGAAGGCGGGCGCGCCCGTCGTTGCGGTCGGCGCGCACCGCCACGCTGCTGCGGTAGAGCCGGAAGGCGGCGGCCTCGGGGCCGCGGCGCATCGGCGGCTCGTCCCAGCCCCAGGAGTTCATGTCGTTCTCGGCGAGGACGACGTTGGGATCGGGCCGCGTGGCGGATGGCGGCGAGATGCGCCAGCCGAGCAGCGGTGTCGTCGGTTCGACCACCGGCACGCGTGCCGGCCCGGAGACGGTCGTCAGTGCAAGGTCGACCTGCGCCGGCTGAAGGCCCTCGGCCGTGACCCGCAAACGCAGGCGGCCCTGGCCGTCGCGGCAGCTTTGCACGATGACCTGGGCCAGGCCGTTGAACAGGCTGCGTTCATGGGCCTTGTCGGGTTCGTGCGAGTTGGGGTCGCCATTGCCGACGCCGATGATGGCGCCGTCGCCTTCAAGGGTGAAGCTGACCTTGTCCTGCGCCAGCGAGACGGCGCGGCCTTGCGCATCCACGGCGCTGACGGTGACGGGCACGGCGTCCAGGCCGTCGCCGGCAAGGGCAGGGCGGTCCGGCGTCAGCACGAGGCGCACGGCCGAGCCGCTGGTCTCGACGACGTCGCGGGCCACTTCCTTGCCGTCCTGCAACGCCACTGCCTCGATGCGGCCGGGTGCGTACGGCACCTGGAAGTGATTCATTTGGTAGGGGTCCACCGCCTGTTCGCCGACCGGCTGGCCATTGAGCAGCACGCGCACGCGCTGGGCGTTGCTCGTCACCATGACGCGGATATCGCGGCCCTCACGACCGGTCCAGTTCCAGTGCGGCTGCAGCTTGACGACCGGGCGGTCCTTCACCCATTGCGCCTGGTGGATCCAGAACGCGCCCTTGGCGAAGCCGGCCAAGTCCATGGCGCCGAAGAAGGAGCTGGCGCTGGGCCATTCATAAGGCGTGGGTTCGCCGCGGTAGTCGATGCCGGTCCACACGAAGCTGCCGGCGATGAAGGGCCGCTGCGCGATTGCCTTCCAGGCGTCGCGGTGTGTGTTGCCCCAGGAGGACGGCTCCTCGTCGTAGCTGCCCATGACCTGGGCCTGCCGATCGCTCTCGTAGGCGCCGCGGGTCATGAAGGCGGAGGTGTCCTCGGTGCTGGTCAGCGGGCGCCTGGGGTGCTTCCTGTGGTATTCGTCGTAGATCCAGATCTGGTAATTCAGGCCGACCACGTCGACGGCGTCCGCGGCGTTGCGATCGGTCGTCAGGCCGCCGTGCATGGCGCCGGTCACAGGGCGCGTCGGGTCGAGCTTCCTGATCTCGGCCACCATGCGGCGGGCCATCTCGTAGCCGGCCTCGGTACTCTGCAGCGGCTCCTCATTGAAGATGGACCACAGGATGACGCTCGGGTGGTTGCGGTCGCGGCGCACCAGCCACGTCAGCTGCGACAGGTAGTCAGGTGAGGGGTTGAAGTGGCGGTTCTCGTCCATGACCAGCAGGCCCAGGCGGTCGGCCATGTCCAGCACCTCGGCTGCGGGCGCGTTGTGGGCGAAGCGCACGGCGTTGACACCCATCTCCTTCAGCCGGCGCAGGCGGAACTCCCAGATGGACTCGGGCATGGCGACGCCGACACCCGCGTGGTCCTGGTGCACGCAGACCCCCTGGATCTTGACGTGTTCACCGTTGAGGAAGAAGCCGCGGTCGGCGTCGAAGCGGACGGTGCGGAAGCCCGTCTGCACCTCGGTGCTGTCGATCTCCTTCCTGCCCTCGCGCAGCACTGCGCGCGCACGGTAGAGCTCGGGCCTCGCGAGCGACCACAGCCGGGGCTCGCGGATGTTGAGACGGGTGCGCACCACGGTGGACTCCAGCGCGCCGACGCGCGCGCGAGCGCTGCCCCTGGCGACCTCCCGGCCGCCTGTGTCGAGCAGCGCGACGTCGACGATCGCGTCGCGCGCCACATGGTCGCTGCTCTCCAGCGTCACCTCGACCGGCACCGTCCAGCGTCCGCCCTGCTGCACCGGGTTGGCATGCAAGCCGTCGGTCGCGATGTGCAGTGGGTCGCGCTTGACGAGCCAGGTGTGGCGGTAGATGCCAGCGCCTTCGTACCACCAGCCTTCCTGGGCTTCGGCGTCGACGCGGATGGCGATGGTGTTGGGGTCGCTGCCGTAGCGGACGTAGGGCGTGATGTCGATGTTGCGGCCGTTGTAGCCCGACCAGTTGCGGTTGACGACGACGCCGTTGATCCACACCGTGCTGTACGTGGCGACGGCGTCCAGCTGCAGCTCCAGGTGGCGGCCGCGGTCCGACTCGCCGAGCTGCAGGTAGCGGCGGTACCAGCCGATACCGCGCGCGCGATATCCCTGCGAGGCGTTCTCGTTGCGATCGAAGGGGCTCTCGACGGCCCAGTCATGCGGCAGGTCGAGGCGACGCCAGCCGGAGTCGTCGAAGTCCGCCGCGGCGGCACCCCAGCCATTGTTGGCCTTGCCGTTCTGGTAGCTCATGCCGTGGCCTTTGATGGCCGGCATGGGCACGTCGCCACGATGGAACAGCCAGCCTTCATCGAGCGACAGGCGCTCGCGGCCGGCGGCCTGGGCGCCACCTGCGAAGCCCAAGGCCAGCAGCAACAGCAAGGCCGTCGCCCAGCGGTGGAACAAGGGTGAGGTCATGGGCAGGAAGCGTGGCATGGGTCAGGCCGACCTGAATCGGTGAAAGGAAGATGGCTGGTCGCGCTGCATCAAGGAGACGGCGGGACGAACAGGGCGACGTGGGGCCGGGTATTCAACGTGTGTGACGCCGCCGGGCCAGCACGCCCGGCAGCCCCGCCAGCCACAGCGCGGTCGAGGGTTCGGGGACAGGGGGCGTGTAGACGTCTGCGGAAGTGGTCAGGCCGATACGAATCTTGGCCCAGCCGGCCTGGTCCGCGCGGCTGATTGGCCTCGCAGTGAGGGTGTTCGAACCGGCATACGCCGCATCCTCGACCCCGACCGCTTCGGCAAAGTCGGCGGGCAGGCGGGTCCTGAAGTCCGTGCTGCACAGCCCGATGTGAGTATTGGCCTGCGACATCGCGCCGTGCGCCAGCAGGCAGTCCAGCTTCATGCTGACCGTGTTAGTGGTGCCAGCGGCCACCTGGATCGGGTTGCCCAGCACCTTGGCCTGTGCAGTTACGCCGTCGAGATCCCCGGAGATCTTCGTGGTCAACGAAGCGCTTGCCGACGCAGCGCCATCCATCACGCCTGAGCTCGTCGCCTGGCCATGCCAGACCGAGGTGCCGTCGAGAAGGTATGGGTTCTGCAGGCCGGTGGTCGAGCCAGCTGAGTGATCTACGCAGGTCACGTCGACAGGCAGGCAGTACCACCAACGATCCGACGGGTAGAGCGTCACGCCCGATGCGCTGGCTTCCGGCACATCGGCCAGCGTCAGTGGCGACGCGGCGAACAGCGTCGCGCCCAGTACCAATTTCATCTTGTCGATCACGTGGTCTCCGGTTGCCGTGCGTCGGAGTACGGCTTTGGTATTACCAGTGTCGCAAAAAAGGAAATTTGGTCTTACCGGACAACTCCCTAGCCGGGGCTGGCGGCAGTGGTGTTAGCGGTTGGCGTTGCGGGTGCAGGATGCATGCGCTTCGCGGACGCGCCCGGGTACGAAATTGTGAATCAGCGGGTTGCCGGGGTTCTGGGGCGTCGTCACCGTGTCGGCGATCGCGGGGGCGCGGGCCGCCTGGACGTTGTGGGCCTCGTCGAGCTGTTCGCGCAGCGAGTGGCCTGGGCCACGCAGCAGCGCGATGCCGATGGGGGAGCGGCGGCTTTGCCTTCCTGCGAATCAGGACGAAGCTGGCCGCGGAAGGCCCGGCGAAGCAGGCGACGAGGACGCCAAGGACGATGGCGATTTTGTTGGTGACCTCTCCAATGGATCCGTCTTTCCTGCGGCTGCCGTCACGCGGTAAGGCGCGCCGCCTGCTTCTTGGTCGTCGACGACACGAAGCGCCTGAGCCTCTCGGCCAGCGTACGGGCCGATGGCGTCAACGCGGGGGCGATCTCGCGCGCGGCCTGGTTGATGGCTGTGGGCATGCGGTCGGCCATGTCCCGCGCCTGCTGAGCCAGGAAGCGCGGTTGCATGCCCAGCTGCCTAGCCATCAGCACCAGGTGCTCGGCACTCATCTCGCCCGGCCTGACTTCGCCACCGATCGCAAAGGCGAACTCGGGCGACAGGCCCGGGTACAGGCGCGTGCACATCAGGTCGTAGAACGGCGTCAGCGTCACGCCCTGGCCGGGCACGCTGTAGATCGACAGGTTCTTGGCGTGGCTGTCGTTGTTGCCGACATAAAGGTTGAAGAACACCCAGCGCACTAGGTGGCGCAGGTCGACGGCGGGCTGCGCGCTGTAGCGGCGAATCAGTTCGGCGCACGCGGCCAAGCCCGGGCCGCCTTCCTTCTCGTACTTGCGATCCGACACGGTACCGGCCAGTTGGCACAGGTCGTACTGCACTAGCCGGGCCAGCGTGCCGTCGGGGCGAAGCTGACGGTCGAAGCGACGCACGACGCAGGCTTCGGTGCGCGGTTCGTAGAAGACCTCGGCTGTCGGCAGGCCGGCAAGCGCGGCGGCGCGCATGACGATGGTTTCGTTTGCGGCCGAGTGCCACACCTTGGCCAGACGGCGGATGTTGGGCTTGAGGATGTGCGTGGACGGCGAGGTGTTCTTTGGCAGCCTGGGGATGCCGTCGTCGAACAGCGCGATGCTGGTCTTGTCCTGCGCCCCGGCCAGCGAAATGCGGGCGCCCTGCTCGTGGATATCGATCGCAGAAGCCGACCGCTTGGCCAGGATCGCGGCGATGGCCTCCCAAGTGGTGGCTTCGTAGCGGGGCGGTTCCGGCGTCTGCCCGGACGCCACCAGCACGAAGGCCCCCGCGGTGTCGCCGGCGACTTCCAGGAGCAGCGAGAAGAGCGTGGACGCCTTGCGCTGGGCGGCCAGGTAGTCGCGCAGTTCGCCCTCGGGCAGCAGGTTCTCGAAGAAGGCCTGCACCTCGGGCGTGGCCTGTCGGCCGGGCTGCAGCGGGATGGCGGCCAGCGACATGCGTTGGCCGGCTTCCAGCCACGTCGATGCGTACTCGAAGGCCAGCGGCGCGCTGTCGTGCACGGCACCGACCAAGTCGCTGCCGTAGTAGACATCCAGCCGGTCGGGCCGTGGCTGCATCACCCGCGTCTCACAGCGAGGAGGTCGAACGAGAGGCTTTGGTGCGCACCACCACCTCCAGGCCCAGCAGGTCCATCAGTTCCAACACCTTCTGCAGCTGCACCGTCGGCTTGCCGTTCTCCAGGTCGACGATGAAGCGGTTGCCGGTGTTGCCCAGGCCCGCCAGGTCGAGTTGCTTTAAGGCTAGGCGCTTGCGCTGCTGGCGGATGACGGCGCCCAGCTCGACGGAGGAGCGGATGGGCGTCTCTGCATCAGTGGGGTTACCGATCGGTAAGTCTTGGGCCGAGGGCGGCATGGCAGGCGCTCGAAGTTACCTTTCGGTAATTTTCGGTGCCGACCAGCTGGAGGTCAAGCGAAAGTGACTGATCGGTAATCGATGGCCAATTGGCGGCCTGTTGGCGCCTCAGCGCGAGTCGCTGCCGTCATGCGCCGTGAAGTGGTGCAGGCCGTGCTTCACCTTGCCCATCGCCACGCCACAGGGGCGACTCGCACAAGTGAGGCACCATGCGGCTCTGCAGCTTTCGCGCCGGCAGCACGTGCTCGGCGTTGCAGGCCAGCTCCTTCAGCTTCTGCAGCCACTCCACCGCCAAGGACGGCAGCGGGATGTCCAGCGGCTGGCCGGTCTTGGTGCGGATGCCGGGCAGGCGCCACACCGGCGGGTCGGCCTCCAGCTCGAACTCCTCCCAGCGTTTGGCGATCAGCTCGCCCTTGCGCACGGCCAGCAGCAACAGCAGCTTCATCGTCAGCTCGTTCTGCACGCTGAAGCCCTTGGCTTGGCGCATCGCTTCGAACAATGTCACCAGCTCGTCGCGTGACAGCGCGCGCTCGCGGGCGAGTTCCTTGCCGCCGGCATCCGCCAGGTCGAGGCCGCTGCCGGGTTGAAGCGCACCAGGTGGCGCTTGATGGCGTAGTCGAACATGCGCCGCACCCAGCGCAGCACGTCGTTGGCGATGGTTGGCGCGCCGCGCTTGACGACAGCGCGCAGCATCGTGTCGATGCGCCGCGGCTCCACCGCATCCAGTGCCAGCTTGCCCAGGTGCGGCTTGATGTCTTTCTCGATGCGGCTGCGCACGATGTTCGGGTGCTTGCAGCGCCCGTTGTTCATGCGCTCGAAGTACTCGTCGGCGAGCTGGCTGACGGTGGTGACGCTGCGCGCGGCCTCGATGCGGGCCAAGGCGGTGGACTTGCGCTCCTTCTTCTCGCCGGCCACGTCATGGCCGAGGGCGATCTTGGCGCGGAGTTCCTTCGCGGCTCGGCGTGCAGCGGCGAGGGTGAGATCCGAGTAGCTGCCGATCTCCATAACCCTCGGCTTGCCGGAGAAGCGATACCGCAGTCGCCAGCTGGGTGCTGTGCGCTTCTCTCGCCAGGTCAGCACGAGACCATCGCCGTCGGAGCGGCCCTCGAATCGTTCCCCGGGCCGGATCCAGGCCCGGATCGCCACGTCAGTCAGCTTTCCAATCGCCACCCCTTGCCGTGTGTACACACTGTCGGCTGGTTCGCCTTGTCGGTACACGCCGGCGTACACACAAATTCTGGGATGGGGTGGGCCGCTGTTCAACCTCCTGAAACGCTAAGCCCGCGCAAACGCTGGACTTTCCGGCCGCTTGGGGGGGGCAACAGACCCGGTGAAACCTCACTCGATGTTCTGCACCTGCTCGCGCATCTGTTCGATGGCCACCTTCATCTCGACGGAGATGTTGGTCAACTCCAGAGCGGCGGACTTGGACCCGAGCGTGTTGGCCTCACGGTGTAGTTCCTGGATCAGGAAGTCCAGCCGCTTGCCCAGTTCGCCGCCCTTCTTGAGCAGCCGCGTGAGTTCTTCCAGGTGGGCGCGCAGGCGGCCGAGTTCCTCGGCCACGTCGATGCGGATCGCAAACGCTGCCGCCTCGTTCAGCGCGCGCTCTTGCAGCGCGTCCTGCGGCACGCTGGTGTTGGCGCCGGTCGCGGCCAGGGCTTCCTGCCAGCGCTCTAGAAAACGCTGCTGCTGCCGCTGAACGACGGCGGGCAGCAGCGGCTCGGCCTCGTCGGCCAGCGTCCGCAGCCGTGCGATGCGCTCCAGCAGGATGGCGACCAGCTTCTCGCCCTCGCGCTCCCGGGACTCCGCCAGGCCGTCGACGCAGGCGCGCGCGGCTTCCAGCGTCGTGGCGTCCAGCTGAGCCGGCGCGGCCGCGCCGGTCTTGCACCAGTTCAGCGCTTCCTGCACGGACAGCGGTTTGGCGTCCGGCAGCCAGGCGCGCACCTTGGCCTCCAGGCTTGCCAGCCGGTTGAGCTGCTCCGGCAGCGGTTGCGGCCAGGCGCCATCGGCCTCGCGCTGCGTGTTGATGCGCAACTCGATCTTGCCGCGCTTGAAGCGGGCGGCGATCAGTTCGCGCAGTTGCGGTTCCAGTCCACGCAGCTCTTCGGGCATGCGCATGGACAGGTCCAGGAAACGGCCATTGACGGATCGCAGCTCCACACTGACGGCAGTCTGTGCAGTAGTGCTGCCGTCCTCGGCTTTAGGGGGTTGCGCCAGGGAATTCGCATACCCGGTCATGCTGTAGACTGGCATTTCGCACTCGTAATAACAGACGTTAACCAAGAGATTTAACGCGATTATGTCCAAGCCGAAGCCGGCGCCCCTGCCAGCAGGCACGGTGGTTGGGGGCTACCAGATCATCAAGCGACTGGCGGCAGGCGGTTTTGGGGTGGTGTATCTGGCCGAAGACCCGGACCATCACCTTGTTGCGTTGAAGGAATATCTGCCGTCCTCGCTGGCCGAGCGCTCTCCCGGTGAATTGACGCCGCGCGTCAAGCCCGAGAAGCAGCCGCTGTACCGGCTCGGCCTTAAGAGCTTCTTCGAGGAAGGCCGGTCGCTGGCGCAGATCTCGCACCCGAGCGTCGTCTCGGTGCTGAATTTCCTGCGCGAGAACGAGACCGTCTACATGGTCATGAACTACCTGCAGGGCGACACGCTGCAGGACTTCATCGTGACCGCGCGCGACATGAAGCGCGACAAGGTCTTCCGCGAGTCGACGATCCGCAGCCTGTTCGACGAGATCCTCCGCGGGCTGCGCATCGTCCACCAGCACAAGATGCTGCACCTGGACATCAAGCCGGCCAACATCTTCATCACGAACGACAACAAGGCCGTGCTGCTGGACTTCGGCGCCGCGCGCGAGGTGCTGAGCAAGGAAGGCAACTTCATCCGCCCGATGTACACGCCCGGCTTCGCCGCGCCCGAGATGTACCGGCGCGATGGCTCGCTCGGCCCCTGGACCGACATCTATGCGATCGGCGCCTGCATCTACGCCTGCATGCAGGGCTATCCGCCCAACGATGCGCCGCAGCGCCTGGAGAAGGACCGCCTGAACCTGAGCCTCTCGCGGCTGCGCAACGTGTACTCCGACAACCTGCTCGAGGTCACCGAGTGGTGCATGTCGCTGGATGCGTTGTCGCGTCCGCAGAGCGTCTTTGCCCTGCAGAAGGAACTCGCTCGCGAGACTGAAAGACGCTATACCAAGCTGTCCTTCAGCGAAAGGCTCAAACTGCAGCTTGAAAACCTGAAATCTGGAGCAAAGGCATGACCGGCCCTCGCGCGAACCGTCGTTCGCTGCCCCGTGAGGGGATGCATTGCTTCGCCGGGGCTGCCGGGCGGGAGGACTGATGCGATTCAACGTCTTCCAGGTCAGCCGTCGCGGCGGCCGCGAAACCAACGAAGACCGCATGGGCTATTGCTTCACGCGGGAAGCGGGGTTGTTCGCGCTGGCTGATGGCATGGGTGGCCACCCCGAGGGTGAGGTCGCCGCGCAGATCGCGCTGCAGACGCTCGCCGCGCTGTTCCAGCAGGACGCCCGGCCGGTGCTCGAGGATCCGCAGCGCTTCCTGCAAGAAACCATCGTCATCGCGCATCACCAGCTGCTGCGTTATGCCGAGAGCAAGGGCTTGTCCGACACGCCGCGCACGACCGTCGTCGCCTGCATCTTGCAAGGCAACCAGGCGTGGTGGGCGCATTGCGGCGACTCGCGGCTTTATTTGGTGCGCAACGGCAAGCTCATCGCCCGCACGCGCGACCACTCCTATTCCGAGTTGCAGGAAGCCCTGGGCCGCGTCGGCCGCGGCACCGAGCCCTTCAACCGCAACGTGTTGTTCACCTGCCTGGGCAGCCCGGGCAAGCCCATGGTCGACGGCCAGGGGCCGCTCGTGCTGGAGGCGGGAGACCGCCTGCTGCTGTGCTCGGACGGGCTGTGGAGCAGCGTCGAAGATCACGAGATCGTCCAGCAGCTGGCCGATCAGGCCATCTCCGAGGCCGTGCCCGAGCTCGTCGAGCAGGCGCTGCGCCGCGGTGGCACGCGCAGCGACAACGTCACTTTGCTGTCCGTCGAATGGGAAGGCGAGGGCGACCCCGCCGGCGACACGACGCAAAACCTCGGCAACTCCGGCTTTGCCTCGACCATCCAGAGCGCGCTGGACGCCGACCTGGTGGCAGGCATGGATGATGAAGAGATCGAGCGCTCAGTGCGCGAGATCAACGAAGTCATCCGCGAACGCTCGGCCAACCGCCGCTAACTCCCTTTTTGTCATGACCCAGAACCTCACGCGCAGCGCGGGCCGCGCTGTCGATCAATTGCGCCCTGTGCGCATCACCCGCGGTTTTACCGTGCACGCTGAGGGCTCCGTGCTGATCGAGTTCGGCGCCACGCGCGTGCTGTGCACGGCCTCCGTCGAAGAGCGCGTGCCGCCGCACAAGCGCGGTTCAGGCGAGGGCTGGGTGACAGCCGAATACGGCATGCTGCCGCGCGCTACGCACACGCGCGGCGACCGCGAGGCCGCCCGCGGCAAGCAGAGCGGCCGCACGCAGGAAATCCAGCGCCTCATCGGCCGTTCGCTGCGCGCGGTCTTCGACCTTTCGGCACTCGGCGAGCGCACGATCACGCTGGACTGCGATGTGCTGCAGGCCGACGGCGGCACGCGCACGGCGGCCATCACCGGCGCCTTCGTCGCGGCGCAGGACGCCGTCAACCGGCTGCTGGCCGACAGCAAGCTGTCGCGTTCGCCGATCAAGGATTCGGTGGCGGCCATCTCGGTGGGTATCGTCGATGGCGTGCCGCTGCTGGACCTGGAGTACACCGAGGACTCGGCCTGCGACACCGACATGAACGTCGTCATGACCGGCTCGGGCGGCTTTGTCGAGTTGCAGGGTACGGCCGAAGGCGTCGTCTTCACGCGCGACGAGATGAACGCGTTGCTGGACCTGGCGGACAAGGGCATTCGCGAGTTGCTGGCCGCCCAGCAGGCCGCACTCGCCGCCAAGCCATGAAGCTGGTCCTCGCGTCCAACAACGCCAAGAAGCTTGTCGAGTTGCAGGCGCTGTTCGGGCCGCTGGGCATCGAGCTGGTCAACCAGGGCAGCCTCGGCATCCCGGAGGCGGATGAGCCCTTCCACACCTTTGCCGAGAACGCGCTGGCCAAGGCCCGCCATGCCGCGAGGCTCAGTGGTCTGCCCGCGCTGGCCGACGATTCGGGTCTGAGCGTTGAGGCGCTGGGCGGCGCGCCGGGCGTGCGGTCGGCGCGTTACGCGCTGGACGCCGGTGGCGAGAAGAGCGACGCCGCGAACAACGAGCGCTTGCTGCGCGAGATGGCCGGCGTGGCGGATCGGCGTGGGCGCTTCGTTTGCGCGCTGGTGGCGGTGCGCAGCGCCGAGGACCCCGAGCCGCTGATCGCAATGGGCCGCTGGGCCGGCGAGATCCTCACGGCGCCGAGCGGCGAGGGCGGCTTCGGCTACGACCCGTTGATGCATATCCCGGCGCTGGGCCGGACCGTCGCCAGCCTGGGTGCCGACGTGAAGAACCGCCACAGCCACCGTGCGCTGGCGGCCGCGTACCTGATCACGCAGTTCCGCGACGTCTGGCACCTGGGCTGACGGCATGGCGGATCTCGCACACCTGATGCGGCCTGGCACCCTGCAGCTGCCGGCGTTGCCGCCGCTGGCACTCTACGTGCACCTGCCGTGGTGTCTGCGCAAGTGCCCTTACTGCGACTTCAATTCGCACGAGGTGAAGCTCGGCGGCCTGCCGGACGAGACGGCGCAGGCCTACCTGGCGGCGCTGCGGGCCGACCTGGAGGCGGCGCTTCCGCTGATCTGGGGCCGGCATGTCGTCAGCGTCTTCATCGGCGGCGGCACGCCCAGCCTGTTCAACCCGGAACAGATCGCGCAGCTGATCTCCGACATCCGCGCCCGGCTGCCGCTGGAGCCGGCCTGCGAGATCACGCTGGAAGCCAACCCCGGCACCTTCGAAACCCAGCGCTTCGCGGGTTTTCGGCAGGCGGGCGTCACGCGGCTGTCGGTGGGCGTGCAGAGCTTCGACGATGCTCAGCTCAAGACGCTGGGCCGCGTGCATAGCGCCAGCCAGGCGCGCGAGGCACTGGCCGAGGCGGCGTCTGCCTTCGAGACTTTCAACCTCGACCTGATGTACGCGCTGCCCGGCCAGACGCTGGACGCCCTGGCCCGCGAGCTGGACACGGCGCTGTCCTTCAATCCACCGCACCTGTCGATCTACCATCTGACGATCGAGCCCAATACCGTCTTCGCGACCCGCACGCCCGAGCGCCTGCCGGACGCCGATCTCGCCAGCGACATGCTGGACCTGATCACCGCGCAGACGCAATCCGCCGGGCTGTCGCGTTATGAGGTTTCTGCCTACGCCCGCGAGGGGCACCGCTGCCAGCACAACCTGAACTACTGGGAGTTCGGCGACTACCTCGGCATCGGCGCCGGCGCGCACAGCAAGCTCAGCTTCCCGCATCGCGTGTTGCGCCAGGTGCGCTGGCGCGAGCCGGCGGCCTACATGGCACAGGCCGACAAGGTCAGCAACGAGCACGAGGTGGCGCGCAAGGACCTGCCGTTCGAGTTCATGCTGAATGCGCTGCGGCTCAAGGATGGCGTGGCCTTCACGCAGTTCCTGGAGCGCACTGGCCTCCCGCCGTCCAGCATCGGCACGGCGCTGCAGACGGCGCGCGATAGCGGCCTGCTCGCGGCCGATCCGGCGCGTATCCAGCCGACCGAGCGAGGCTTCGACTTCCTCAGCGATCTGCAGCAGCTGTTTCTGTGAGCTGCCGCTGCAGCGCGGCGATCTCCGCATGCAGCCAGTCGCAGAAGGCGCGCACGGCCACATCGTCGCGCAGCGCTTCCGGGTAGGCGATCTGGTAGCCCCGCATCGCGTCGAGGTCCACCGAGTGCGGATGCACGCGCACGAGTCGCCCCGCCAGCAGCGCGTCGGCCGCGAGCACTTCGCGGGTCAGCGCGATGCCCATTCCCTGTTCGGCGGCCTGCAGCATGACGCCGGCATCGTTAAAGCTGGCGACGACGACGGGTGACGTGACGACGCCGATGCCGGCGAACCAGGCCTGCCAGTCCTCCGCGTCGCCCAGCAGCGGCTGCTGGGTCAGTAGCTCTGCGGCTCGACCGACCAGCGGGCTGGCCAGCGCGGGCGCGGCGATGGCGATCAGCGGCGACTGGAACAGCGGCTCGATGACAAGACCCGGCCACGGCCCGCGGCCCACGCGCAGGCCGATCTGGTAACCCTCGCGTTCGAGGTCGACGATCTGCTGCGACGTGTGCAGGTCCAGCGTGATGCAGGGCTGCATCGCCTGCCAGCGGGGCAGGCGCGGCATCAGCCAGCGCTGTGCGAAGGAAGGCAGGGCGGTCACACGCAGCGTCTGCGCGGATTTGCCGTGGGCCTGGCTGGCGGCCAGCAGGCCGGCCTGCAACTCCGCAAAGATCTTGTCCACCCCGCGCTGCAAGGCCTGGCCCGCAGGGTTCAGCGTCAGTCGACGCCCCTGGCGCGTGAACACGTCGAACCCCAACGCCCTTTCCAGCCCGCGGATCTGCTGGCTCACGGCGCTGTGCGTCAGGTGCAGCGACTCGGCGGCGGCGCGAAGGTTCTCGGTGCGCGCCGCGGCGCGGAACGCCGCGAGGTAGTGCAGCGGAAAACGGTCCAGAGGTGCCATCTGGTTAGCTGATTGAACCAGTCAGTGCAGAAATCAGCGCTTTCCGGTGCTGATTTGGGTCAATAGCATAACCAACACATTGAAAGGAGTGGCCATGACCGCCTTGTCTCGCTGGATTGCTTCCCTGCCGCTCACGCCGCTGGCCGCGCTGACCCTTCAAGGCGTGGCACCGGTGACCGCCGCCTTCACCGACTCGAATGCGGAGATGAAGGACGCGGTCCGGACCGACTCCGTCGTCGTGGGCGGCAAGGCCGCCCGGCCGCCAATGCAGGCGGCCTACGTGCCGACGTCGGCCAAGAAGCTGGACGGCTTCAAGCCAGTACTGCCGCCCGAACCACCGCCGTCGACCCGCCAAGTGGCCAAGTCCGAACTGCCGACCTCGGCACGGCGTTGAAGCCGCATGCTCAGACGCGGTTCATCGACACGCCTACCGTGGCGCGGAGCCGCTCCAGCACTTTCGTGGCGATCTGGTTCAGCGGTAGGACCTCGTCGGCGGCGCCCGCCGCGATGGCTTCTCGCGGCATGCCGAAGACGACGCAGCTGTGCTCGTCCTGGCAGTAGTTGTAGGCGCCGGCATCCTTCATGACCTTCATGGCCCGGGCGCCGTCGGCACCCATTCCGGTCAGCATGATGCCGATCGCGTTGGGGCCGACGACCTTGGCGGCAGAGAGGAACAGCGCCTCGACCGACGGCTTGTGCCGGTTGACCGGATCGCCGTCCTGCACGCGGGCGATGTAGTTCGCGCCGCTGCGCTCCACGGTCAGGTGCAGGCCACCCGGCGCGATGTACCCGTGGCCGGGCAGGATGCGCTCACCGTCCTGCGCTTCCTTCACGCGGATCTTGCACAGGCCGTCCAGCCGGGCCGCATAGCTCTTCGTGAAGCCGGGCGGCATGTGCTGCGTAATGACGACGGCCGGGCTGTCGGCCGGCAGGTTGATCAGCACGTCCTTTGTCGCCTCGGTGCCGCCGGTGGAGGCGCCGATGAAGATGATCTTCTCGGTGGAGGCCTTGCCGAGGCTGGCCATCGTGACCGCCTTGACCGGCGCGGCGGGGGCGGCGCCCGGGGCTGCCGGCGGCGGGGCGCGGCGGATGTGCGCCTTGGCGGCGATGCGGATCTTGTCGGTGATGTCCTGCGCCAGCAGCCGGATGCCATCGGCCACGCCGATCTTCGGCTTGGCGACGAAGTCCACCGCGCCCAGCTCCAGCGCCTTCAGCGTCACTTCGGCACCGCGCTCGGTCAGCGTGGACACCATGACGACCGGCATCGGCCGCAGCCGCATCAGCCGGGACAGGAAGTCCAGCCCGTCCATGCGCGGCATCTCCACGTCCAGCGTGATGACGTCGGGGTTCAGTGTGCGGATCATCTCGCGCGCGACGAGCGGGTCGGCCGCCGCGCCGATGCATTCCATGTCTGCCTGGCGGTTGATGATCTCGCTGAGGATGGAGCGCACGAGCGCCGAATCGTCCACCACCACGACCTTCGTCTTGGCCATGTGTCAGCCTCCTCAGAACAGGTCGATGGAGCCGCCGCTGCTTGCCACCGGCTGCACCTTCTGGATTGCGGCCTTGTCCTGTTGGACGAGGGCCTCGGTGTTGGTCGGCGCCAGGCGCTTGACCATGGCCTTGCCACTGGCAGGCAGAAAGCAGACCTTGCGTGGGTACACGTCCATAACGTCCTTGGAGACGATAGGAATGCGTTCGAGCTTCAGGAAGTCGATGACGAAGTTGGTGTTGCGCTCGCCGACGTTCAGCGAATTCATGCCCGAGATGACGGCGCCGCCGCCGAAGATCTTGGCCTCCATGCGGCTTTTGCTGGCGCCGCGCTTCATCATCTCGTTGATCAGCAGTTCCATTGCAAAGGTGCCGTAGCGGCCGGAGTCGCCATTGCCCTCGGGCAGCATGAAGTGGTTCATGCCGCCGACCTTGGCAACGCGGTCCCACAGGCAGGCGGCGATGCACGAGCCCAGCGTCGTCATGACCAGCAGGTCTTCCGTGTCGACGAAGTATTCGCCCGGCAGGATCTTGACCGCCGCGTTCTTGAAGTGCGCGTCGTAGAAGAAGAACGAGGCCTCGCCCTGCTTGCGGGGCATGTTCTTGAGCTGGGCAACGCGCGCCACCGCGGCCGGGTTGCCGAGGGTCGATGCCGAGGCGAGGGGCGTACTCATGATCAGACCCGTTCGTAGATGGTTTTGCCGCGGAGCTTGAACAGGTCACGCGATTCGGTGAAGTTCTCCGAGTGGCCGACGAAGAGTAGGCCGCCCGGGCGCATGACGCGATGGATGCGTTCCAGCACCTTGCGCTGCGTCTGCGCGTCGAAATAGATCATGACGTTGCGGCAAAACACCATGTGGAATGGGTCGCCCAGTTGCCACTGGGCGTCCATCAGGTTCAGCGGGCGGAAGTCGGCCCAGCGCTGGAGATCGGGCTTCACGCGGATCTTTCCCGAATTGCTGCCCGTGCCGCGCATGAAGAAGGTCTTCAGGCGTGTCGCGTCCAACCCGCGGGCATCGGCGTTGTAGACACCGCGGCGCGCGGTCGCCAGCACGTTTGTGTCGATGTCGCTGGCGACCAGCTGTACCGACGCATTGGCCCCCAGGGCCTCGTGGCAGGTCATCAGGATGGAATACGGCTCTTCGCCGGTGGACGCCGCGCAGCACCAGATGCGCACGGGCTTGCCGGCGAAGGGCTTGAGGTCGTCCTTCAGCGCCAGGAAGTGGTGATCCTCGCGAAAGAAGGACGTGAGATTGGTCGTCAGGCAGTTGACGAACTCCTGCCATTCGGCGGCGCCCGACGTGCCGGTCATCGTCTCCAGCCACTGCAGGTAGTTGGCGAAGCTCTTGTGCCCCGTCTCGCGCAGGCGGCGCGACAGCCGGCTGTAGACCATCGCATGCTTGCCGTCGTGCAGGCTGATGCCCGCGTGCCTGTAGATCAGCTCGCGCACCCGGTCGAAATCGGCTTTGCTGAAGCTGAATTCGTGTTCGAGAGTTTCACCCCCAGGGGCGGCGTCTTGGACGGGCATGTCAAAGGATCAGATGTGTTTGCGCTCGCAGCAGCTCTGGCAGCGGCGCGTCGATTCTGCACCGCAGGTCGTGTTGTACGGCCCTCGCATGAGCCGCCATAGTGCAAACAGGCTCCAGGAACGTGCCTGTTTCACGACCTGAGAGTGAAAGGGCCGCTGATAGACTGACCTGAAACCACAATCCGTCCATTGACCGTTCCCGCGACACCCTTTGGAACACCGCCTGCCCGCTTCCACGCTGATCGACGTCCAGACGCTCGATCTCGACCAAGCCCTGCAGCTCCTGCAGCAGGCCGGCGCACCGCTGCCGGATGAAGCGCGCTACAGCGCGCCCTGGCTGCAGGCGGTCATCGATGCGCTGTGCGACCTGTCGAGCAAGGATGCGCTGACCGGCCTCGTCAACCGCCGCAGCTTCGAAATGGCGTTGGCTCGCGAGACCGACCGCGTCGCGCGCGCCGGTGAGCCGGCGCTGCTGCTGATGCTGGACATCGACCATTTCAAGGCCGTCAACGACACCTACGGCCATGCCGCGGGCGACCGGGTCATCCGCGCCGTCGCGGACACCATCGCACAGACGGTGAGGCCGATGGACGTGGCAGCGCGCGTGGGCGGCGAGGAGTTCGCCGTCATCCTGCCGAGCTGTGCCTCCCACGTGGGTCTGGCGGTCGCCGAGCGCTTGCGCGAGCGTGTGGCGGCGCTCGGCGTCGAGGTGGCCCCGGGTCAAATGATTCGGGTCACCATGAGCCTGGGTGGCGCTTTCGCGCCGCAGTGGGTGCGCTCGTCGCCGCTGCTGTGGACGGAGCGGGCCGATCGCCAGCTCTACCGCGCCAAGGCCGAAGGCCGGAACCGCGCCTGCCTCGAACCGCAAGTCGATTCCCTGGTCAGTGCAGAAGAGAAGGGCATGTTGTTTGCCTCCATGAACCTCGATACGCAACAGGACCTGCCATGAGCACGACCCCCGATCCTGCTGCACCGCGCCCCGCCCGCGCAGGCGCCCGAACGCTCGCCGTCACCAGCGGCAAGGGCGGCGTCGGCAAGACTTTCGTCACCGCCAACCTTGCCGCGGCGCTGGCCGCCCGTGGTCAGAAGGTGCTGGTGCTGGACGCCGACCTGGGCCTGGCCAATCTCGACGTGGTGCTCAACCTGCACCCCAAGCTCACGCTGCACGACGTCTTCACCGAGAAGGCCACGCTTGAGCAGGCCATCCTGCCGGCACCCGGCGGTTTCTCGGTGCTGCTGGCTGGTTCCGGCATGGTGGAGTACTCGCGCCTGACGCCCGACGTGCGCGACAAGCTGCTGCACATCATCGACCTCGTGAAGCCCCGCTTCGACTGGGTGTTGCTCGACACCGGCGCCGGCATCTCCGACGTGGTGCTGTTCGCGATCTCGCTGGCGCAGGACGTGCTCGTCGTCGCCACGCCCGAGCCCACCTCGCTGACCGACGCCTACGCGACGATCAAGGTGCTGGCCACGCAGCAGGAGCGCCGTCAGGTTTGGCTGGTCGTTAACCAGGCCAACCGCGTCGGCGAGGGCAAGCTGATCTGCGGCCAGCTGCAGCAGGTGCTGCAGCGCTTCGTCGGCCCGACGCCGGGGCAGACCTTCCGGCTTGAGCTGTTCGGTGAGGTCAAGTCCGACCCCGCCGTGCGCCAGGCGGTGCTGAAGCGCCAGCTGATGCTGGAGCATTACCCAGGCTGCGACGCGGCGCAGGCCATCAAGGCCTTGGCCGGCAAGCTGCTGGGTTGACGACCGTGACGTCCGCCGCGCCCGCGCCAGCCACGGCTTTCGACTGGGTCGGCGGCGAGGCGCGTGTTCGCGAACTCGTCGACCGCTTCTACGACCTGATGGATCTGGAGCCCGCCTATGCGCGGCTGCGGGCTGCGCACGGCACGACGCTGGACGATGCGCGTGACAAGCTGTTCTGGTTCCTGTGTGGCTGGCTGGGCGGCCCCGACCACTACATCAGCCGTTTCGGTCATCCACGCCTACGGGCACGCCATTTGCCGTTCCGCATCGGCATCGCGGAGCGTGATCAGTGGTTGGCCTGCATGGCTCAGGCCATGCAGGAAGCCGGCCTCGATCCTTCGCTGCAGGCGCGGCTCGCCGAGTCCTTCGCAGGCACGGCCGACTGGATGCGCAACACCGACGGCTAACGCCGCTTTGTAACGGTGCTCGGATGGGGCGCCTGCTCACGTAGCATGTGTCCGATGAATGCTGCTGCCGATTTGCCGCATGTGCTCGTCGTCGATGACAACCCCGATGCGTCCGAAGTGCTGGCCCTGTTGATCGAAACTGAGGGCTTCACCGCCGCGACGGCGGCCACGCTGGCGCAGGCGCGGGAGCAGGTGGCGAGCCACCGTCCGGACTTGGTGTTCCTGGACCTGAACTTGCCCGATGGCAACGGCATAGACCTGCTGGCCGAGCTGAAGAACGACCAGACGACGTCGTCGATCAAGGTCGTGTTGCTGAGCGGCCTACTCAAGCCGCACTTGAAGGACGAAGCGCATCTGCTGGGTGCTTCGGCCGTGCTTCTGAAGCCGTTGGATCACGGGCAGCTGTCGGCTGCCCTAGACCACGCGCGCTAGCGTCCGTGCGAGTGCCGTTGCCGTTGCCGTTGCCGTTGCCGTTGCTGGTGGGTCGGGACTTGGCGTCCGTGGCTTGGCCGCGCGCCATAAGGGGGGCGGTGTGACGTCCCCCATGCCGGATCGAGGACGTGTTCAGGACGACGTGATGACCGCGCTGCGCGCGGTCACGCGTCCGCACCATGACCGCATCGAGCGCCTGCTGGCGCTGGACGCGCCGATGGCGCTCTCAAGGTACGGCACGGTGCTGACGGGCTTCGAGCGGTTCCTTGCCGCGTGGGAGCCGGAGGTGCGTGAAGCGCTGCCGGCCCGGCTGCATGGTTGGCTTGGCGAGCGCAGCCGGCTGGACTTTGTCAGGCACGACCTGGAGGCGCTCGGTCGTTCCGCTTCCAACTCCGGTGCTGCGCAGACGCCGCGCTGCCTGCCGGCGTGTGACGTGGCGGCCGCCTTCGGTTCGCTGTACGTCATCGAGGGCTCGGCACTGGGCGGCCAGGTCATCACGCCGCGCCTTGCGTGCGACTTGGGCGTCGGGCCCGGCCGGGGGGCGAGCTACTTCCACGGCCATGGCGAGCGCACCGGCGCGATGTGGCGCGAATTCCGGCTTCAGGCGACCACCGAGATCGGCGACGACCCGTCCTGCCACGAGCTGGCCTGCCGCGCCGCGGTTCAGACTTTCGAGGCCCTCATCGCCACCTTCGAGTGCCTGTTGCCATGACCCCAATCGACCTGCCTGCCTCTACGGTCGCGGACTGCGCCAGCGAGCCCATCCGCGTGCCCGGGGCGATTCAGCCGCATGGCTGGCTGCTGTGCCTCGATGCGGCGCAGGGCAGCGTCGTCGCGTGGAGCGACAACTGGACGGCGCTGCTGGGCGAGTCCCCCGCGGCGGCACTTGGCGAATTCGCGGCGGCGCTCAGGTCCGACACGGCCGAGCTCGTGGACGGGGAGGGCGCACTGTCGCTCGGCCTGCGGACGCTGGCTGACAGGCTACTGCATGTGTCGGCCCACCGGCTGGCCGATCTCGTGCATGTGGAGCTGGAAGCGGCGGGCGACGACTTCGGCGCGCGTGCGCCCATCTACAGCTTGGCCCGGCACGTCGTGCCGCAGATGCAGCGCACGACGTCGGTCGAGATGGTCTGCGAGGTCGTCACCGCTGAGATGAAGCGGCTTACTGGCTTCGGCCGCTGTCTCATCTACCGTTTCGATGCCGATGGCCATGGCGAGGTGCTGACGGAGGTGTGCGACGCGGGCTACGACCGCTACCTGGCCCACCACTTCCCGGCCGGCGACATTCCGGCCCAGGCGCGCGAGCTCTACCGGCTCAACCACCTGCGCCTCATTCCCGATGCCCACTACACGCCGGTGCCGGTGCGCTTCGCGGACGGCCGCGCCACCGCGCTGACGCTGGACCTCTCCCTGGCCCAATTGCGCAGCGTCTCTCCCGTGCACCTGGAGTACATGCGCAACATGGGCACGTTGGCGTCGATGTCGGTGTCGATCATCGTGCGGGGCGAGCTGTGGGGCCTGGTGTCCTGCCATCACCACGAGCCGCACTATCTGTCCTACCAGACCCGGATGGCCTGCGAGCATCTGGGCCAGCTGCTGTCGTTGCAGATCGAGGCGAAGGAAGAGAACGAGCAGGTCAACGAGCAGCTGCGATTGCGCCAGCTGACGCTGGCCATGGTGGCCCACCTGGCCGATAGCGATGCGACGTTGCAGCGCCTCGTTGGCGAGCCTGGCCCGCTGCTGCGACTGGCCCGGGCCGCTGGCGCCGCCGTCATCCTGAACGACCAGTGCTGGTGCGTCGGCGACGTGCCGGACCGCGCCACGGTGCTTGCGCTGGGGCAGTGGCTGGCCGGCCGCATCGACGAGGTCATGCACACCGACCGCCTCGAGCAGGACGTGCCGTCTCTCGCCGGAGCGTGTGGCGCGGCGGCCGGCATGCTGGCCATCTCGATCTCAAGGTTGCACCGCCACTACGTCGTCTGGTTTCGGCCCGAGGTCGTGCAGACAATCACCTGGGCCGGTGACCCGCGCAAGGACGACGCTCCGCAAGCGCGGCTGCACCCACGGCGCAGCTTCGCGAGCTGGGTCGAAACCTTCAGCGGCCGATCGACGCCATGGCGGGCGGCCGAGATGCATGCGGTGCTTGAGCTGCGTCACGCACTGATCGGCATCGTGCTGCGCCGCGCCGAGGAGATGGCCGAGGTCGCCGCGGAGCTGGGACGCGTCAACAAGGAGCTGGAGGCGTTCTCGTACACCGTGTCGCACGATTTGCGCGCGCCCATGCGCCACATCTCGGGCTTCGTCGATCTGGTGCTGGAGATCGAGGGCCCGTCGCTGAGCGACCGTACGCGGCGCTACCTGTCCCATGTGAAGGAGGCCTCCGCGCATGCAGGTCTGCTGGTGGATGCGCTGCTGGACTTCTCCCGCATGGGGCGCTCCGCGCTGAAGTGCAGCTGGATCGACACCGATTCGCTGGCCGACGACATCGTCGCGGAGCAGGATGCGCTGGCCCGCGAGGGCCGCGACGGCCGCATCGAGTGGGTCGTCCGGCATCCGCTGCCGCGCCTGTGGGCCGACCCGGTGCTGCTGCAGCTCGCGCTACGCAACCTGGTCGGCAACGCCGTCAAGTACACCCGCACGCGCGCGGAGGCTCGCATCGAGATCGCGCCGGTGTGCGAGGCCCACTGCGAGGGGCTGGCCATCATCGACAACGGCGTGGGTTTCCAGATGAAGTACGTCGACAAGCTGTTCGGCGTATTCCAGCGGCTGCACAACAGCGAGACGTTCGAGGGCACGGGCATCGGCCTGGCCAGCGTGCGCCGCATCGTCGAACGCCATGGCGGCCGCGTACAGGCCTTCGGCGAGGTGGACCGCGGCGCCCGGTTCACGTTAGTCCTGCCTGTTCCGAACTGACCGATCACGCCGACAGCGAGGTCCACCATGCTCAAGCCCATCCTGCTCGTCGAGGACGACGCCCGCGACCTGGAACTTACCCTGGTCGCCTTGGAGAGAAGCCAGCTCGCCAACGAAGTCATCGTCGTGCGCGATGGTGCCGAGGCGCTGGACTATCTCAACCGCGAAGGCGTGCACGCCGACCGAAGCGAGGGAAACCCGGCCGTCGTGCTGCTGGACCTGAAGCTGCCCAAGGTCAATGGCCTCGAGGTGTTGCGCGCCGTTCGCCACACCGGACCGCTGAAGAGCATTCCCATCGTCATGCTGACGTCATCGCAGGCGGAGTCCGACGTCGTGCAGAGCTACGAGCTGGGCGTCAACGCCTACGTCGTCAAGCCGGTGGAGTTCAGGCAGTTCGTCGCCGCCATCGCCGACCTGGGCGTGTTCTGGGCGGTGCTGAACGAGCCGCCGCCGGGGTCCCTGCGCACGCACCGCCGTTATGAGTGAGGTCCCGGCAGACACCGGCCCCGGGTCGCTCGCGGGCCTGAACATCCTGTTGCTGGAGGACTCGGCCTTCGATGCCGAGCTGCTTGGCGCGACGCTGGAGACTGCCTATCCGTACAGCCGGCTTGTCTGGGTGAAGGACGAGGCCGGCTTCAGGCAGGCGCTCGACTCGGATCGCTTCGACGTCATCCTGTCCGACTACCAGCTACCCGGCTTCAACGGCGCCGAGGCGCTGGATCAGGCGCAGGTCGCCGTGCCGCACACACCTTTCATCTTCGTGTCAGGGGTCATCGGCGAGGAGAACACTGTCGAGCTGCTCAAGCGCGGCGCCACCGACTATGTGATGAAAGGCCGGCTCACGCGATTGCCCATCGTTATCGGCCGGGCGCTGCGCGAGGTGGCCCAGCGTGAGGCCCGCCAGCGCGCCCAAGCCCGGTTGCGCGAGGCGGACGCGCTCTACGCCCGCGTAGTCGACTCGCTGCAGGACTATGCCGTCATCCTGCTGGACCGTGAAGGGCTGATCCGCGACTGGAACCGTGCCGCCGGCGGCATCTTCGGCCACGCGCTGGACGACGTGCGGGGGAGGTCGGCCGAGCTGCTGTTCGCGCCGCAGGACCGGGCAGATGGTGTCGTGCAACGCCAGATGGCCGCCGCGCTGGCCGCCGGCTCGGCCCGTGACGACCGCTGGCTGATGCGGCAGGACGGCAGCCGGCTGCGCGCGGAATGCGTGCTGACGCCGCTCTACAGCGCCGCCGGCGAGCACACCGGGTTCTCCAAGATCGTGCGCGATGTGACGGCCGCCTATGAGGCCTCAGAGCAGCTGCGCCTGGCCAAGGAGGAGGCCGAGCGCAGCAACGAGCTGAAGGACCAGTTCCTTGCCGTTCTGTCGCACGAGTTGCGCTCGCCGCTGAGCGCGATCAGTGGCTGGGCCGACATCCTCGAAAAGCGCAGCGCGGGTGACGAGCTGCTGGGCAAGGCGGCGCTCGTCATCCGCCGCAACGCCCAGCTGCAGGCGCGCATGATCAACGACCTGCTCGACATGAGCGCCGTCGTGGCCGGCAAGCTGGTGCTGCAGCGCGCCCTGCTGGACCTGGCGGCGTTGACGGCTGAGACGCTGCTGTCGCATGAGCATGCGGCGCAGGCACGCCGCATTGAGCTGACGTGCCGTGGCACCGGCGCGCTGTGGGTCGCCGGGGATGCGCAGCGCCTGACGCAGGTGATCTCCAACCTCGTGGGCAATGCGCTGAAATTCAGCGTCGATGGCGGACGCGTGCTCGTGACGACGGAGGTGGACGCCGACGGCATGGCGAGGTTGTCGGTGCAGGACGAAGGCCGCGGCATTTCCGCTGAGTTCTTGCCGCATGTGTTTGACCGGCTGCGCCAGGAGGACGGCTCACGTACGCGCAAAGCCGGCGGTCTGGGGCTGGGGTTGGCCATTGCGAGGGCCATCGTCGACCTTCACGGCGGCCAGATCTTCGCCTTCAGCGACGGGCCTGATCGCGGCGCGCGCTTCGACGTGCGGCTGCCCCCGGTCGCGGCGCCTCACGAGGCGCCAGCCAAGGTCAGCGTGACGGCGGGCGGCGAGGCGGCCGTCCGCCTCGATGGCGTGCGCGTGCTGCTGGTGGACGACGAGGACGATGCGCGGGACATCGGCCAGGCTACGCTGCGGGAGCTGGGCGCCGACGTCGTCGCCGCTGTCAGCGCGCAGGAAGCGCTGGCGCTGCTGGCCCAGCAGCGCTTCGACGTGCTGGTGTCGGATATCGGCATGCCCGAGATGGATGGCCTGTCGCTGGTGCAGGCGGTGCGTCAGCAGCCGGGAACGGCGGAACTGCCCGCGGTGGCTCTGACGGCCTTCGCAATGTTGGGCGACTGCCAGGCCGGTCTGGCCGCCGGCTTCCAGCGCTACGTAGCCAAGCCCATCGACATCCGCCAGCTGGGCGATGCCGTTCGCGAGGCCCTGCATGCGCCGGTCGGTGCGCCGACGCCTGGCGCCTGAGCCAGCGGGCTGACGCCGCACGGCGCCAGCCCCGGGAGCCTCAGTCGATGCGGAAGGCGAAGTCCTGCTGGAACATCGCATCGCCCTGGCACTGGTAGCCCGCCAGCGCGGCTTCGACGGCGCGCTGCAGTGAACGGCGCGTCCTGACGTCCAGCGCGCCCTGCGCGACGCGGAACTCGGTGCCGACGACATGCCCGCCGCGCACGGTGGCCACCACTTGCAGCACGGCGTCGCCGGTCCAGTTGACGGCGGGGACGTCGGGGCGGGGCATGACCGAGCAGACGGCGCCTGGCGTGGTGACGTCCTGCCGGGCCTTCGTGACCGGCTGGGCTTCTCGGGTGACGGGGCCGGCATCGGCCAGGGGTCCGGGGGTGTCACGAATCGGGGTGCCCGTGACGAGTGGCGGCTGCTCAGCCGGACGAGCCACCAGGGGGTCTTCGGGAATCGGCACCGGGATGGTGGGGATGTCCTTCAGGATGGGTTTCTCCGGCTTCACCTTGTCGACCGGGGGCGGCGGATCAACGATTTCGTGCACCGGCTTCACCCACAGCGGGTCCTGATGCTTGACAGGCGAATGGAGCATGCCGGCGCTCAACGCGTAGATGCCGGCCAGGTGCAGCGCAACCACCAGACCGACGCCCAGGTAGCTCCTGGGCTTGGGCGAGGCATAGGTGTGGGGCGTCGTCATGGGCTCTCCTCTCTTGCAGCGGTGGGGAAACCGGAAGTCGCGCACGCGGCGGCTTTGAGCTCAGGCTACTGCTGCGCAGATCTGCAGGCAACGTCGGGTTTGCCCTTCGGTGTCGGCGTATTCGCGACGGAGTGCACACCGCCGTCGAACAGCAGGGTCAGGCCGTGCCGCTCAACAACACGATCAGCGCGCCGGCGCCGCCGTCACTGGCGCGGGCCTGCACGAAGGCCAGCACCTCGTTCTTCTGCACCAGCCAGCGCCGCACGCGGCCCTTGAGCACCGGCTCCCGGCCGGGCGATCCGTGGCCCTTGCCGTGCACGACGCGCACGCAGCGCAGGCCGCGCCGCGCGCTGTCGTGGACGAAGCTGCTGAGCGCCTCGCGCGCGGCATCGCGCCGCAGGCCGTGCAGGTCCAGCTGCGCCTGCAGCGACCAGTGACCGCGCCGCAGTTTGCGGACGACCTCGACGCCGATGCCGTCGCGCCGGAAGCTCAGCGTCTCGTCGGTATCCAGCAGCGTGTCGATGTCGATCTCGTCGGACAGCGCCTGAAGCAGCACAGCGCGTTCGTCGGCCTCGCGCTGGCGTGGCTCGGGAGCGGGCTGCTCGCGCGCGTGGATGACGCGGTTGAAGCTGCGCAGCGGCGTGACCGGGCCGACGCTCAGCTCGAACACGCGGCTTTCCTGTTCGGCCAAGCGCATCGCCGCAGCCAGCCGCTCGCGCTCCGCCTCGGCCGCCAGCCGCGCCGCTGCCAGTTCGCGGGCGAGCGGCTTCAGGTCGGCCAGGCTGCGCACAGTCTTGGGGGTCACAGCAAGCCCCGCTCTGCAAACGACACGACCTCGCCGGCACCGACAATGAAATGGTCCACCACGCGCACGTCCACCAGCGCCAACGCCTGCACAAGATGGCGCGTCAGCGATTCGTCGGCCTTGGAGGGCTCGGCCACGCCGCTCGGATGGTTGTGGGCGAGGATCGCCGCGCCGGCGCCGAGGGCCAGCGCGCGCTTGACCACTTCTCGCGGGTGCACGGCCGTCTGGCTCAGTGTGCCGTGGAACAGCTTCTCCATCGCGATGAGTCGCAGCTGCGCGTCCAGGAACAGCACGGCGAACACTTCCTGACTCAGACCACCTAGGTGCAACCGAAGATAGGTCTTGACGGTCTCCACGGCGTTCATTGCCGGTCTTTCGGCTAGCTGCTGGTTCAGTGAACGCCGCGCAATCTCCAGCACGGCGGCGATCTCCGCGCGCTTGGCCGGTCCCAAGCCCCTGACCTTGCCGAGATCCTGGACGCTGGCCGCCAGCAGCCCGGCCCACCCGCCGAACCGGTCGAGCAGGCTCTGCGCCAGCAGCAACACGGGCATGCCCTGGATGCCGGTGCGCAGGAGCAGCGCCAGCAGCTCGGCGTCCGCGAGCGCCTGCGGGCCACGGGCCAGCAGTTTCTCGCGCGGGCGCGCGTCCGGAGGGAGGTGGGTCAGCGACATAAAATCGCGCCCAGTCTAGCCAAGCGCTTCGCCCCTTCTCGCATGAACCCCATCCAGGCCGGGTCCTTCCTGACCCTGCACTACCGCCTCACGGGGCCTGACGGTGCCGACATCGTCAACACCTTCGATGACAAGCCCGCCACGCTGTCCCTCGGCGCCGGTCAGCTGTCCCCGGCCATCGAGGCCCGCCTGATCGGCCTGCCCGAGGGCGCACATGAACGTTTCGAGCTGCCGGCGGGTGAGGCCTTCGGCGAGCGCAACCCGGAGCTGCTGCAGCGCGTGAAGCTGTCTTTGCTGAAGCAGCTGGGCGACCCCGACGAGACCTACCATGTCGGCGACGTCGTGCAGTTCCCGGGCCCGGACGGACAGGGCGGCTATGCCGGCGTCGTGCGCGAGCTGGGCGATGAAGCGCTGCTGTTCGACTTCAACCATCCGTTGGCCGGCCAGCCGGTCAGCTTCGAAGTCAAAGTGATCGGGGTGTTGTGATGCCTGCTGCCGTGCATCCGCAGGAAGTGTTGCTCGCCGAGCCACGCGGCTTCTGTGCCGGCGTGGACCGTGCAATCGAGATCGTCGAGCGTGCGCTCGTCAAGTTCGGCGCGCCGATCTACGTGCGCCACGAGATCGTCCACAACACCTACGTCGTCAACGACCTGAAGTCGCGCGGCGCGATCTTCATCGAGGACCTGGCCGAGGTGCCGGCCGGCGCGACACTGGTGTTCAGCGCCCACGGCGTGAGCCAGGAGGTGCGCCGCGAGGCCGCCGAGCGCGGCTTCCAGATTTTCGACGCGACCTGCCCGCTGGTCACGAAGGTCCATGTCGAAGTGGCCAAGCTGCACCGCGAGGGCTTCGAGTTCATCATGATCGGCCACAAGGGTCACCCTGAAGTCGAGGGCACCATGGGTCAGCTGACGGACGGCATCTACCTCGTCGAAGAGGTGGCCGACGTGGCCAAGGTGCAGGTGAAGGATCAGACCCGGCTCGCTGTCGTCACGCAGACGACGCTGAGCGTGGACGACGCGGCCGAGATCCTGGCAGAGGTCAAGCGCGTGTTCCCGCAGGTGCGGGAGCCCAAGAAGCAGGACATCTGCTACGCCACGCAGAACAGGCAGGATGCCGTCAAGCTGCTGGCGCCGCAGGTGGATGTCGTCATCGTCGTCGGCAGCCCCACCAGCTCCAACAGCAACCGCCTGCGCGAGCTGGCCGAGCGCCTCGGCACGCCGGGCTACATGGTGGATGCGGCTGAAGACCTGAAGGCCGAGTGGCTGGAGGGCCGCACCCGAGTGGGCCTGACCGCGGGCGCCTCGGCCCCCGACGTGCTGGTGCAGGCCGTCATCGACCGGCTGCGTCAGCTCGGCGCGATGACTGTGCGCAGCCTGCCGGGCGTGGAGGAGCATGTGCGCTTCCCGCTGCCCATGGGCCTGGGCGACAAGTCCATGGCCGAGGTGAGTGCCTCCCGATCTTGAAGCCGATGCCTCATGCACCGGCGGCGCTGTGACATCGGCGCCGTTTTCGTATTCGATTCCCGAAGGATTCCCATGCTGGACATCACCCAACTGCGCAAGGACCTCGATGCCGTCGTCGAGCGCCTAAACGCGCGCAAAACCCCGCAGCCCTTCCTGGACGTGGAGCGCTTCAAGGCGCTGGAGGCCGAACGCAAGGCCGTGCAGACCCGCACCGAGGAACTGCAGGCCCGCCGCAACAGCCTGTCCAAGCAGATCGGCATGGCCAAGGGCAAGGGCGAGGACGCCTCCGCGCTGATGGCCGAGGTCGGCGGCATTGCCGACGAGCTGAAGGCCGGCGCCGAGCGGCTGGACGCCATCCAGGCCGAGCTCAACGACATGCTGATGGGCGTGCCCAACCTGCCCGACGCCAGCGTGCCCGCGGGCGCCGACGAGCACGGCAACGTCGAAGTGCGCCGCTGGGGCACGCCGCGCACCTTCAACTTCGAAGTGAAAGACCATGTCGACCTGGGCGCGCCGCTCGGCCTGGATTTCGAGACCGGCGCCCGGTTGTCCGGCTCGCGCTTCACGTTCTTGAAGGGCCCGGTCGCCCGGCTGCACCGCGCGCTCGCGCAGTTCATGCTGGACATCCAGACGACCGAGCACGGCTACACCGAGTGCTACACGCCCTACATTGTCAACCGCGAGATCCTCGAAGGCACGGGCCAGTTGCCCAAGTTCAAGGAGGAGATGTTCTGGGTGCTGCGCGGCGGCGACGACGAGCAGGGCGAGCAGTATCTGATCTCTACGTCGGAAATCTCGCTGACCAACACGGTGCGCGAAAGCGTCCTCAAGGCCGAAGACCTGCCGGTCAAGCTGACGGCGCACAGCCCCTGCTTCCGGTCGGAGGCAGGCTCTGCCGGGCGCGACACGCGCGGCATGATTCGCCAGCACCAGTTCGACAAGGTCGAGATGGTTCGCATCGAGCACCCTGAGCACAGCATGGCCGCGCTGGAGCAAATGACCGGCCATGCCGAGGCCATCCTGCAGAAGCTCGGTCTTCCGTACCGCACGATGCTGCTGTGCAGCGGTGACATGGGCTTCGGCGCGGCCAAGACGTATGACCTGGAGGTTTGGCTGCCGGCGCAGAACACCTTCCGCGAGATCAGCTCCTGCTCGAACATGGGTGCCTTCCAGGCCCGCCGCATGCAGGCGCGCTTCAAGAACGCCCAGGGGAAGAACGAGCTGGTCCACACGCTCAACGGCTCCGGCCTCGCCGTGGGCCGCACCCTGGTGGCGGTGCTGGAGAACTACCAGCAGGCCGATGGCTCCATCGAGGTGCCCGAGGCTCTGCGCCCTTACATGGGCGGGCTGGCGGTGCTGCGCGGCTGAGTTGATGCGTGCGGCGAAATTCAGGCTACAATACTGGGCTTCGCTCGCACCGAATCAGGAGAGGTGGCAGAGTGGTCGAATGTACCTGACTCGAAATCAGGCGTACGGTATCCCCGTACCGAGGGTTCGAATCCCTCCCTCTCCGCCAATTGTCATTTTTTGACAAGCACTTAGGCTAGTTTTACGACTAGCCTTTTTGCTTTTTCGGTCCGTAGATTTGGCGACGGCACTACATGCCGGTCTCCGCCACTCCAGGCCAATCAGCTGGTCGTGAAGGTGGGATGGCGTTCGAGCAGCATCCGCAACTGTGCTTGGCGCCCTGTGACACCTAGAACGCGCTTCGCGACACTTGCCCGCGTCCTACGCTCACGTGTGAAATTCGGCCATCTATGAGCGACGTGAATAACTTATAAGAGGCTATGTCACAAATAAACGATCTGTTGTCAGCGCCTGAAGTCATGCCAAGGCGACAACGCATCGTTTTGACTTTGGTGCTTTTGATCATTGCCGCCTGTGGCGCCGTAACCGGCCGCAGCCTGAGCGAACTGGCCCGAGCGCAGCAAAAGCTGGATGAGGCCCTGCGTACGACGATTGCGGCGGATCGGATGATTCGGCTGGTTCTCGACGCGGAGTCGAGCCAGTATGGATACCTGATGTCCGGTGGTGCGGACCACTTCGCGGCCTACCACTCGGCGCTTGCCGACATCCGTTCCGCAACACAGGCCCTCGAACAGCGGGCAGCAGCAACCGCTTCGCAAGCCCTCGTTAAGGAGGCGATGGCGATGGTGGACGTCAAGCTCGATGACCTGGCCAAGGTCGTCGCGTTGCGGGCCTCCGGCCTGGGTGCGGAGGCCGAGGCAGCGATCCGCGGGGGGCGAGGGCTGCAGCTGATGTCTGCCCTGCGGACCAAAGAAGAGGCCATCGCGCGGAGTCAGGCGCTGCAAGTCGTTGAGCTGCAGCGAGCCCACGACCGAGCCTTGTCGATGATGTACGGCACGTTGGCCGTGCAGATTCTCGTCAGCATCGGGCTGCTGGGCTTTGTGGTGACGAGAAGCATGGTCTTCGCGCGACGCATGGCCGCCAACGAGGCCGCTCTGACTCAACGCGCGGCAGAACTGGAAAGCCTTGCGGCACGGACGGCGGAACAGAATGCGCACCTGCGACAGCTGTCTGAGATGGGGCGCTTCTTGCAGACCTGCCAGGACATGAGTGAGGCGCAAGCCATCCTGGCCGACCACCTGCCGTCGTTGCTGAAGGCGAGCTCCGGCGCGCTCTATCTGGTCGCTGCGTCAAAAAACCAGTTGCGCCGATGCCTGTCGTGGGGTGAGGTGGCCTATGCCGAGTATTTCGAGCCGCTGGAATGCTGGGCGCTCCGCAATGGCCAACCGTTCGAGCAGCCGTCGAAGGGCGGCGCGAGTGCATGCAAGCATCTTCAACATGCAGAATTGCCGTTGAGGCCGGGAACCCTATGCATTCCCTTGGCCTCTCATGGCGACCTGGCCGGCCTGCTGGTCCTGGAGGCGGCTCAGCCGGAGGACCTGTCCCGGGTTTCTCAACTGCGGCAGTCCGCATTTGAACAAGTCGCGCTTTCGCTGGGCAATCTGCGCCTGCGGGAATCACTGCGTCAGCAATCCACCCGAGACGCGCTCACCGGCCTCTACAACAGGCGCTTCCTTGACGAATCGTTGAATCGCGAATTGCTCCGGGCGATGCGAGGCGAGGGGGAGGAAGGAGCCTGCCTGGCCGTGCTGATGATCGACGTGGATCATTTCAAGCAGTTCAATGACAAGCATGGACACGACCTGGGCGATCAGGTCTTGCGTCGTGTGGCTGGCACGCTGGCGCAGACCGTCAGGGCCGGAGACCTGGTGGCCCGCTATGGTGGCGAGGAGTTCACCGTCGTTCTGCCAGGCACGACCAGGGAATCGGCGTTGACCCGCGCCTGGGCGCTGGTGGAGGCGATTCGCCACATGCCGCCGTTGAGCGTCGGAGGAGGGCAGCACCAGCCGGTCACCGTCTCCATTGGCATGGCGTGCATGCCGCTGGACGCGCAGGCTGCGGATGAACTAATTCAGAAGGCGGACTCGGCGCTCTACCGTGCCAAGCGCGATGGACGCAACCGGGTGGTCGCCTTCGGCGCTCCGCAAGCGCTGGCCCCGGCCCCGGCCGAGGCCTGACGCTACAGCTGCCGCAGGATCTCCTGGGCGACCGAGCCCAGCGGAATGGTCTTCTCGACGCCGCCCCGTTTAATCGCTTCGCGGGGCATGCCGAAGACGACGCAGCTCTCCTCGTCTTGCGCGGCGGTGCGAGCGCCGGCGTTGCGCATTTCCAGCAGACCGGCCGCACCGTCGTCGCCCATGCCGGTCATGATGACGCCCAGGGCATTGACGCCGGCGCTCTTGGCAACGGAGCGGAACAGCACGTCCACCGATGGCCGGTGCCGGTTGACGAGGGGACCGTCGACGACCTCGACGAAGTACTGAGCCCCGCTGCGCTTGAGCAGAAGATGGCGACCTCCGGGGGCGATCAGTGCGCGCCCGGGTACAACGCGGTCGTTGGTCGCAGCTTCCTTCACGGTGATCTGGCAGAGCGTATCCAGCCTGGCGGCGAAGGCGGCCGTGAACTTCTCCGGCATGTGCTGCACGATGACGATGCCCGGGCATACGCGTGGCAAGGTCGTCAGCACCTCCTCGAGCGCCTGCGTGCCGCCGGTGGAGGTACCGATGGCAACCACCCGCTCTGTCGTCTGCGACATGGCGCGGGTTGCAACCGGGGGCAGGATGACGTCGGCCGTGTGCTTGGCGGGTGCAAGTCCGCCGGCGCTCGCCGCCGTAGTGGCTTCCGGGCGGGGAACGAGCCGGCGCACGTTGGCGCGTGCCGCCGTGCGCACGGTCTGCACCAGGTCGTCCGATGCCTCCACGAGGAACTGCTTGAGCCCGAGCTTGGGCTTGGTCACGATGGCGACTGCGCCGGCGGCAAGGGCCTCCAGTGTCGTCTTCGCGCCCTTGTCCGTCAGCGTCGAGCAAATGACCACGGGCGTCGGGCGCTCGTGCATGATGCGGCGCAAGAAGGTGATGCCGTCCATGCGCGGCATCTCGACATCCAGCACTATGACGTCGGGCCATTGCTGCTTGAGCCGCTCTATGGCGAGCAGCGGGTCGGCCACTGCAGCAATGACCTGAATGCCGGGCGATGCGCCGAGCAGGCCGGCGACGACCTGCCGCACGACGGCGGAGTCGTCGACGACCATGACCTTGATTGGATTCATGTGGGGGGCACGCCCGGTGCGGCTCAGAAGGAAGCGAACAACGTCGCAGCGTTGGCTTTGGGGCTGATCTGGCGCGACCAGACATTGCCGCTGTGCACATCGAAAATGATCTGCCGGTGTCCACGGCCGAAGAGGCTTTCGGAAACGACCTGAATGCCTCTCGACTGCAGCATCTCGCGCGCAGCCTCGCCATTGCGGCGCCCGATGGTCTTGTGCCCGACGGAGGTCCGCGTGGAGAACATCTCGCCGCCGCCGAAGATCTTGGCCTGGCATTGCGCGGGCCGCACGTCGTCGCGGGCGAGTTCACCGAGCATCAGGTGCAGGGCCTCGTCGCCATAACGGCCGTCCAGCTCCGCAGCCGGGCGGCCTGAATGACAGCGTGTGGCCAGCAGAAAGTGGGACATGGCACCGACACGCCGCTGTGGGCTCCAAAGCGTGACGGACACGCAGGAGCCCAGCAGCGTGCGGATGCGGTGCGATTCATCGCCGACGAAGTATTCGCCAGGGCGCAGGAAGATGTCGATCTGCGACGAGAAGGCAGGTACGACGGCGGGAGGGGTCTTATCCATGGGATCGCAGTGAACCTGGAGGCGATGCCGACGTGTGATGGTGCTGACCCCGACGTCTGACCGCACGCCCGGCGCAGCCGCGGCGCCGGCGTGACGCCTCCGGAGCCGGTCAAGGCTTGCGATAAATCGACGGGGCGATCTGCTGGACAGCCGTGGTGATGTCATTGAGGCTTTCGGAGTGACCGATGCAGAAGAAGCCGCCTGGCTTGAGCAGCGAGAGCACACGAGCCACGACCTGGCGCTTGGTGTCGCTGTTGAAATAGATCATCACGTTGCGCAGGAAGATGACATCGAAGCTGCCCAGTCGGGGCAATTCGGTGTTGAGATTCACATGCGAAAACGTGACCCGGCTGCGGAGCTCGCGGTCGACCAGCAGCGTCCCCTCCTGTTCGCCGTGGCCGCGAAGGCAGAAACGCTTCAGGTAAGCCGGTGGAATCAGCCGCGTGCGTTCCAGCGAATAGTGCCCGGCACGCGCCCGCTGCAGCACGCGGCTGCTGATGTCGGACCCCACGACGTCCCAGGTCGTGCCGCCCAGGCAGTCGGCCAGCACCATGGCGATGCTGTAGCACTCCTCGCCGGTGGAACTTGCTGCGCTCCACACGCGGAACGGCTGGCCGGTTCGGCGCGTTGCGTAAGCCATCGCCACCTCGCGCAGCAGCTCGAAGTGCTTGGGTTCACGGAAGAAATAGGTCTCGTTGGTCGTCAGCAGGTCGACGGCCGTCTGCACTTCGGTGGGAGCGCTGCCACTGGCCAACAACTTGAAGTACGCCGAATAGCTGTTCAGCTGATGGGCCACGAGCCGCTTGGACAGGCGGCCGCAGACCAGCGCCTTCTTCGCGGGGGACAGGCTGATGCCCGCGGCTTCGTAGATGAAGCGCTGGAAGTGCCCGAACTCGGTGTCGGTAATGGAATTCATCGGGGCTCGGAACGCAGGGCTAGGGATTGGGGAGCGCGTTCTGGCGCAGCTCCTGCAGCCGGGGTTGGTGGCGCTTGATCCATGGCAGCATGTCGCTCGCCGGCATGGGCTTGGCAATCAGGAAGCCCTGGCCGATGGCGCATCCGGCCTGTTGCAGCAGGCGCCAGTCTTCCATCATCTCGACGCCCTCGGCGACCGTGACCATGTCGAGCCGGCGGGCCATGTCCAGGGCGGACTCCAGGATCACGCGTAGGTTGGTCCGCTGATGCGAGCCGTGCACGAAGGATCGGTCGATCTTCAGTTCGGTGAATGGGATCCGGGCGAGCTGCTGCATCGACGAAAAACCCGTGCCGTAGTCGTCGATCGACAGGCCGAACCCCTTCAGCCGCAAGCGGGCCAACACGCCGAGTGCCGTGCTTGCGCGTGAGGCGAGCGTGCCCTCGGTGATTTCGAGCACGACCTGCTCCGATTTCAGACCGTGGCGCCTCACCATGGCGGCGATCTCGTCCACTAACGATGGCCGGTCGAGCAGGCGCTGGGACAGGTTGATTGCCATCGACAGCCTGAGCCCGCGCCGACCCCATTGCGCCGCCTGCGCCAGCGCCCGTGCCATCACCGCCATCGTCAGTTCATGGATCAGGCCTTCCTGCTCGGCCAGCGCGACAAAGAGGTCGGGGCGCACGAAGCCGCTGCCCGGTCGGTGCCAGCGTGCCAGCGCTTCCATGCCCCTGACGATGCCGGTGCGCATGTCGACCTTGGGCTGGTAGTGGACGTCGATCGCGCCGACGGCGATGGCCGACGCGAGGTCATCTCGTGTGAAGGCCGGGGTCGGGGCCGCCGTGGCGGCCGGGGCGCCAGTGGCCTGCTCGGGCGGCTTGAAGCGCTGCAGAGCGGCCTGGAACGGGCCAGCTCGCAGGGGCTTCTGCAGCCCGGCAAGGACGGTGAGGCCCAGCTTGCGGGCCATGATCTCGACGGAATGGATCAGCGCTCCCTCGCGTCCCGAGGCCACCAGCAGCGGCACATGGATCCGACGCTGATGCAACTGCTGGATCAGTTCGACACCATCGATGCCGGGCATCTCCAGGTCGACGACGAGCACGTCAGGCGGCAGGTCCAGCCTCTCCAGCAACGCCAGGGCCTCGCTGCCGCTGGCGGCTTGATGGATCAGGGCCACGCCGTGCTCACGGCCCAGTGCCACGGCATGCTCGCGCTGCACATCGCTGTCGTCCACGATGAGCATTGAGCCGACGCGATGCGTCATCCCGTCAGTCGTCGCGATTTCAGGGGAACGTGACATTCGATTCATCGGTCACGGATGTGACCGCTGTGACGCGGGCCGCGGATGCGGCCCGCCGAGCGGCAATGAGGCAGCAGGTCATGGGAAGGCCGTCGGCCGCCTAGTGCGATTCGGTCGATCCATCCGTGATGGCTGCCGTGTCACCATGAGCCAGCTCATCCAGTGCCAGCACTTGGTTGAGGTCCAGCAGGATCACGAACTTTCCCTTGACCTTGCCCATGCCCTGGATGAAGTCGCCGCGTATGCGCGTGCCAAAGGAAGGGGGCGGCTCGATGTCGGCTGGCGCTATGTCCAGCACCTCGCTCACCGAGTCCACGATGATGCCGACCACCTGGTTTTCGACCCGCTCGCCGTCGCGGACCTGGACCTCGACGATGACGATGCAACTGCGCTTGGTGATGTCGCTGGACGGCCGTCCGAAGCGGGCCAGCAAATCCATCACCGGCACAACAGCACCGCGCAGGTTGATCACCCCGCGGACCGATGCCGGCATCATCGGCACCTCCGTGAGGCTTTGGTATTCGATGATTTCCTTGATCGCCAGAATGCCGATGGCGAACATCTCGCCGCCGAGCATGAAGGTCAGGAATTGGGTGGGATCGCTCACCGCGGCGGGCGGAGCCGGGAGATCGCGCGCTGCGAGCGTGGGGACCAATGCGTTCATGACCAGTCCTCAGTAGTGGGCGAACTGCGATTCATCGAGCGTGTCGCTCGATGCACTGGCGAAGCCCATCGCGGCGGAGAGCGCCAGGCCCTTGCCGGGCCGCGGCGCGCCTGCGGTCTTCTTCACCGGCGGCTTGCCGAGCGGACGCGGGCGCGCCTGGACGCCGCCTTGGCCGCTCAACTTGAAGAAGGCCATGGTCTGCTGCAACTGTTCGGCCTGGCCACTCATCTCCTCGGCGGTGGCAGCCAGTTCTTCCGAGCTTGAGGCGTTCTGCTGGGTGGTCTGGCTGAGCTGGGTCACGGCGGCGTTGATCTGACTCACGCCGGAGGACTGTTCCTCCGAGGCCGCGGTGATCTCCTGCACCAGGTCCGAGGTCTTGCGGATGTTGGGCACCATCTGGTCGAGTAGCTTGCCGGCGCGCTCGGCCAGTTCCACGCTGGAGCTGGCCACGGTGCCGATCTCCTGCGCTGCGACCTGGCTGCGTTCGGCCAGCTTGCGCACTTCGGCGGCGACCACGGCAAAGCCCTTGCCGTGATCACCGGCGCGGGCGGCCTCGATGGCCGCGTTCAGCGCCAGCAGGTTGGTCTGGTAGGCGATGTCATCGATGATGCCGATCTTCTGCGCGATCTGCTTCATCGCCGCGACGGTGGCCTTCACGGCCTCGCCGCCCTCGCTGGCCTCGCTGGCGGCCTTGGTGGCGATGCCGTCGGTGACCTTGGCGTTCTCGGTGTTCTGCGAGATGGACGCCGTCATCTGCTCCATCGAGGCGCTCGTCTCCTCGACGCCTGCGGCCTGCTCGCTGGCCGCCTGCGACAAGGCTTGCGCCGTCGCACTGACTTCCTCGGAGGCGCCGGCCAGTGACTCCGCGCTGCCGTTGACTTCGGTCACCACCTGAACAAGCTTGGTAGACATGGCATTGATGGAGTGCTTCAGCTCTGCATAGATGCCCTCGTAGTCACCATCGACGGACTGCGTCAAGTCACCATTGGCCATGGCGCCCATCACACGGCCGGCGCCATTGAGGCTGGCCGAGGTGGCCGTCGCCATGTCCTTCATTGCCTGTAGCAACTGGGCGGCTTCGTCCTTGCCGTGCACCTCAATGTGCACATCCATATCGCCCTTGGCCAGCCGGTTTGCCGCAGCCACTGCCACGCTGATGGGCTGAGTAATGGCGCGCGTGATCAGCCAAGCCATGACCAGGGCCAGCGCCGAGCACAGCAACAGGATGCCTATGGTCCACGCGCGGGCGCTCGAATAGGCCGCCGCGGCCTCGGCGGCAGATTTGTTGCCACCTTCCTCATTGATTTCGGCGAGCTTGTCGGTTGTCTCGCGCAGAAGGTCGTAGCGACGACGGGATTCGCCATTGAGCAGCGCCACCGCCTCGTCGTTCTTGTTCTGCTTAGCGAAGTCGATGATCTTCGCCTGTTCCAGCTCGAACGCATTCCAGTCGGTCTTGTAGCTGTCATACAAGCGCTGCTCCTCGGGAGAGCTGATTGACTTGGCGTACCTGTCGGTGGTCTTGCGTAGCTGCTCCATCCTGTTCGTGAGCGACTTGTCCACCTCGGCTATCTCGGCGGCCTCAGTAGCCACCACCATGCGGTATTGCAGGACACGCAGGCGGTTGAGCCCTGCCTTCATGTCCGTGCTATCGCGGACGCTGGGCAGCCAGTTGGTGGACAGATCCACCGTAGAGTTGTTGACGATGCTGAGCTGATAGATGGAGTAACCCCCGAGTCCTGCCATTAGGGCCAGGACCACCAGGAATGAGCCGAACAGCTTGGTCGCAAGTTTCAGATTCGCAAACATCGAGATTTTCAAAGGGTGGTAGCGCGGGTTGAATGGGCCGGCCGGACTCAAAAGCGGGAGAAATGGGCTTCGTCCGGCGCATCGGCCGCCGCAAATCCACTGGTTGCAGACATCGCGAAGCTGGCGTTCGAGCGTCGAGCTGCCTTGCTCTTCTTCTGCGTCGGCTGGTGGACGACCCGCGTACGCTGTGCGACGCTGGCGCCGCCTTGGCCGCTCAACTTGAAGAAGGCCATGGTCTGCTGCAACTGTTCGGCCTGGCCACTCATCTCCTCGGCGGTGGCAGCCAGTTCTTCCGAGCTTGAGGCGTTCTGCTGGGTGGTCTGGCTGAGCTGGGTCACGGCGGCGTTGATCTGACTCACGCCGGAGGACTGTTCCTCCGAGGCCGCGGTGATCTCCTGCACCAGGTCCGAGGTCTTGCGGATGTTGGGCACCATCTGGTCGAGTAGCTTGCCGGCGCGCTCGGCCAGTTCCACGCTGGAGCTGGCCACGGTGCCGATCTCCTGCGCTGCGACCTGGCTGCGTTCGGCCAGCTTGCGCACTTCGGCGGCGACCACGGCAAAGCCCTTGCCGTGATCACCGGCGCGGGCGGCCTCGATGGCCGCGTTCAGCGCCAGCAGGTTGGTCTGGTAGGCGATGTCATCGATGATGCCGATCTTCTGCGCGATCTGCTTCATCGCCGCGACGGTGGCCTTCACGGCCTCGCCGCCCTCGCTGGCCTCGCTGGCGGCCTTGGTGGCGATGCCGTCGGTGACCTTGGCGTTCTCGGTGTTCTGCGAGATGGACGCCGTCATCTGCTCCATCGAGGCGCTCGTCTCCTCGACGCCTGCGGCCTGCTCGCTGGCCGCCTGCGACAAGGCTTGCGCCGTCGCACTGACTTCCTCGGAGGCGCCGGCCAGTGACTCCGCGCTGCCGTTGACCTCCGTCACCACCAACGACAGCTTCTCCACCATGTGCTTCATCGAGTTCAGCAGTTGGCCGGTCTCGTCCTTGCCTTCCACCTCGATCGTCAGGGTCAGGTCGCCTTCGGCGAGCCGGTTAGCCACGTCGACGGCGCGACTGAGGGGTCGCGTGACGCTGCGGCTGATCAGGAAGCCTAGAAGCACCCCCAGCAGCACACCGCCGCCAATCAAGCTCAGCATCAACGTCCGGCCTGTGAGGTACACCGTTTCGGCCTCATCTGAGGCCTGCTTGGCGCGTGCCTCCTTCTGTGCGACCAGTTCGTCGAACAACTGGTCAAGCTTGTCGGCGCGGTCGCGCACGCCATTCAATGCGGTTGCTAGCTGCTCGTCCCGCTCCATCAGCTTCTTGGTGGACGCCAGCGTCAGCGCACGCTGCATCTCCCGCTGGTACTCCTCGGAAGCGTTGGCGAAGGTGTTGAACAGCTCCTTGGCGCGCTCGCTCTCGAACAGCGGCCGCGCCTTGTCCACGTAGGCCTTCATCGCCGCGCTGCTTTTCGCAATGGATGCGAGATGCTTATCTCGTTCCGCCTGGGTGCTCGCTAGCAGGTAGTTCGCGCGCGCCCGGCCGATGTAGATCAGGTTGATGTTGGCCTCCTTGATGAAGGACAGGCCCATCAGCTCGTTGCTGTACATCGACTCCGCCTTCTCGTTCATCACGCTGGCGTTGTTGATGCCGATGAAGCCGACCACCGCACTGACGCCGGCGACCAGCACGAACCCCGTGATCAGCCGGAAGCCGATCTTCAGATTGGTGAACATGTTGTTGAACTCCCTGAGAAAGATAGGAACCGCCTCATGCGGTCGTCGCGCCGGCGCCCAGCAAGCGCCTCGCCTGGCCATGCCTGACGGTGCCGGCGCGTTGCATGAGCACCGGCACATCGATGAGCAAGGCCACTTCACCGCTGCCAAGAATGCTGGAGCCGCTGATGCCCTGCACCTGCGAGAACATCCGGGACAGCGGCTTGATGACGGTCTGCGCCTCGCCCATCAATGCGTCGACGACCAGCCCGAACTTCTGGCCCAGATGCTTGACGACCACGATGTTCTGGCGCGCGGCGGGCGCGCCGGCGATGTCGAAGAACTCCCGCAGCCGGATGAAGGGAAGAACCTGGCCGCGCAGGTCGATGTAGTCATGGCCAGGCTTGGCAGTGAATTCAATGCACTCGTCGACCATGTCCAGCGGCACGACGAAGACGGACTTGCCCACGCCGACCTGGAAGCCGTCGATGATGGCCAGCGTCAGCGGCAATCGCACCGTGACACGCGTTCCCTGGCCGGGCGTGCTGTCGATGCCCACGCTGCCCCGAAGGGCCGTGATGTTGCGCTTGACCACGTCCATGCCGACCCCACGGCCTGACAGGTTGGTCACCTGTTCGGCTGTCGAGAATCCGGGTTCGAAAATCAGCCCGTAGATCTCGCCGTCACCGAGGGGCTTTCCGGCTTCGACCAGGCCACGGTCGATGGCTTTGGCAAGGATCTTGTCGCGGTTCAGGCCGCCGCCGTCGTCGCAGACCTCGATCACGATGCTGCCCGACTCATGGAAGGCGTTCAGCGTCACGGTGCCTTTGAGGGGCTTGCCGCGCGCGGCGCGTTGTTCGGGCGAATCGATGCCGTGATCGATCGCGTTGCGCACCAGGTGCATCAGGGGATCGCCGATCTTCTCGACGACAGTCTTGTCGAGCTCGGTGTCCTCGCCGCTGATCTTCAGCTCGATGTCCTTGCCCAGTTCGCGGGCCACGTCGTGCACCACCCGCTTGAAGCGGCCGAAGGTGCCTCCGATCTTGACCATGCGCAACTGCAGCGCGCTGTCTCGCACCTCTTCGATCAGATCGGCGAGTGTCGAGTGCGCCTCATGGAGATCCACGCTGCGGGTCCGGCGCGCGATCAGGTTGGCGCCGGCTGCGGCGATGACCAGCTCGCCCACGAGGTTGATCAGGCGATCAAGCTTGTCCGCATCGACACGGACGGATTGACTCTCCTTGATCTGCGTTTCCTTGACCTGCTTCTGCTTGGTCAGGGCCGCCTCGACGACCTGCGGCGCCACCGTCCCCTGCTCCGCGAGGATGCGGCCGAGCAACTCGGTGGGCTGGCCCTGCCGCTGGCTGTTCAGTGCCATGTCCAGCTCGTGGGAGGTCAGGCTGCCGCATCGCAGCAGAATGTCGCCGAGCCGGCTCGGCTCTTCCGGCAACTGTTCAATCAACGCGATGTATTCGGCCACGCGGCTGCGCGGCGCCACGATGCGCAGCGCGCAGTCGTCGATGACAAATTCAAAAGCGCTTTCGATCGTGGCCTTGTCGCAGCCGCTCTTGAACGCGATCTCGAAACCCAACCAGCAGGACTCCGCGTCCAGCGTCTCCAGGGCAGGGACCGCGTCGTGCAGCGTCACGACATGCTCGATGCTGCCGAGGGTGGCCAGATAGCGCAGGAAGGACAGCGGATCCATGCCATTGCGCAGCACGTCGCGGCCGAAGCGCAGCGAGATGTGCCAGTGGTCCGCGCCCTCCCCATGGTCGGCGTCCGCCGGCCGCCGCTCGAAAGCGGGCTCGGGTGGCGGCGCCACAGCCTGCTGGGTCTGCGGGCGGTTCATCTGGGCATGAAGCCCGGCCAGCAGGCCGGCGCCGGTGGCCACCTCGTCGTTGGTGAGGTCACGCCGGCCATCTTCAACCGCGTCCAGCAGGCTCGCGATGTGGTCGCCGCAGGCGAGCAGCAGCGCCACCAGACCGTCGTCCAGCGCCACCTCACCCTCGCGCACCTGATCCAGCAGGCTCTCCACGACATGCGTGAACGCCACCACGGTGTCCAGCCCGAACAGGCCGGCCGAACCCTTGATGGTGTGTGCGGCACGGAAGATGGAGTTGACGCTTTCCGACGGGTCAGCTTCGTCGCGGACGCTCAGCAGCGCGGCTTCCATGTCCTCCAGCAGTTCACGTCCTTCGGCAAGGAAGGTCTGTAGTGCTTGATCGAGATTCATCACAGCGTGTCTTCTCGTCTCATTGCGGTACTGCCGGCACCAGCAGCGGATCGCCGAAATGGGCGGCCAGGTTGAGGATCTCGAAGACCTCCAGCACAGTGGGGCTGTGGTCGATCAGGCGAAGCGCGCACTGGCTGGCTGCGGCGCTCTTCTTGGCAGCCATCAGCAACTGCACGCCGGCGCTGTCCAGCTCCGTCACGCCGGAGAGGTTCAGCTCCAGATCCTGGCGGGCTCCTAGAGCGGACTTCAGGAGTTCGCAGATTTCCGACGCGCGGTAGATCGTCAACTCGCCGTCGAGCGCGAGGGTCTGCGTCACGGCGTTCAAGGCAGCACCAGTTTCTGCACGACGCTGAGCAACTGAGGCGGGCTGAAGGGCTTGAGCATCCAGGCCTTGGCACCGGCGGCCTGCCCGGCGGCCTTCTTGGCTTCCTGCGACTCGGTCGTCAGCATGACGATCGGCGTGAATTTGTAGGTCGGCAGTTGCTTCACAGCCTTGACGAGGCTGATGCCGTCCATGTTGGGCATGTTGACGTCGCTGATGATCAGGTGCACCTTCTGACCGGTCAGCTTCCTTAGGGCGTCGGCGCCATCGCAGCCTTCGATCACGTCATAACCGGCGCCGCGCAATGCGATGCTGACCACCTGCCGCAACGAGGCAGAGTCGTCGACGATCATGATTGTTTTTGCCATTTCCGCTCTTCCTTTTCTGGTGCTGATCGCCAGTGATCAGAAAAAAGTAACTTCGTCTGCCGGCGCAGCCTGTGCAGCTGCGCCGTCCCCACGGTGGGTGGCGCGCTCGTCGGCCATCGCATAGCTGCTCTCCAGATCCGCCAGCAGCAAGCCGGCCTGGACGGCCTGCAACACCCCGCCACTCTCGTAGCGATCGCGCATGTCGCGCAGCATCGGTGGCAGGCGTTCGATGTTGTGGCGCACATGGGTCATGCGCTGGCTCACGCGGTCCTGAAATTGCAGTTGCACCAGCGCCTCGACGATTTCTCCCTGTATGCCGTGGCTCTCCTGCTTGAGCACATCAGCCGACGCTTCGAGCCCCTCGGTGACCTTGCGGAAGCTGTCGAGAACGCCGCTGATCGTGGACTCGGCGACCGTCGCGGAAGCGTTGCCGCGTTCTGTCGAGGCCTCTGCACTTTGCCGTGCCGCCTTGATGGCATCACTGATGAGGTTGACCTTCTCGGTCATGCGCCTGGCTGTGTCGCCTGATAGGCCGGACAACTTGCGCACTTCCTGGGCAAGCACGCCAAAGCCGCGACCGTTCTCGCCGGCGTGCGCTGCTTCTATAGCGGCATTGATCGCCAGCATGTTGGTCTGGGCGGAGATGGCGGTCACCTCGGCTGCCATATGAAGGAGCTCGGCGATGAAGCGTTCGAGGCTCTGCACCTCGGCATGCAACTCGTTGTTGCTGGTCATCGCGGTGTGCAGCAAGCCGAGCACGTCCCGCAATGCGCGGCTGCTCTCCTCGAATACACCCTCGCCACGCGCGCTCGCAACGGCGTTGGATGCTGCGAGCGCTTGTTCCAGCCGGTCGACGATGCCGCCGAATCGCAGCGTCAGCGCGGCGACGGCCTGTTCCATCTGTGCGCGCGATTCTTCGATATGGGCGCTCCACATCGGCAGCACGTCGCGGCCAATCTGTTCAGTTTCCGTGACAAAGGCCGCCGTTGAACGCTCGGATGTCGTGCGGATGCGTGCCCGCTGCCAGGCGCTCCACGCGCCACCAGCCACGAGCACCAGCGCGATCAAGAGATTTAGCAGGCTCAGCCCACCGACCACGGGGACCGCGACCGCGCCGGCTGCGCCTATGAGGAAGGCATGCAAGTCACCGGCGCGACCCCTTGGGGCAACGGTGGGGCTGGCGAACGAAAGGAACGCATTGTTGGTTGACTCAACCATGTGGATTCGCGCTCGGCGAGCAGGCGAAAGACGCCACCGAACAGCAGGGTTAACTGAGTTGTAACAGTCGTCAATATCTCACCCAAAGATGGACCGGCATCTGTTCATGCAATGAGAAATGCACGGTATTCAGAAGCCATTTGCTAACCAAATTACAAAGCGTGATTCATTGCACGGCATCGTCGCGCTAGGGTGTTGCTTTGAGCTGGGTGCGCCCAGCGGTCCGGGGGGCGACGGTTGCCGACGGGCAGCTCTCCCGAGCGGCCATCAAGGGACGGGGCGTCGAATCAGTGAAGACGCGCCACTGCCCGCCCGTCCGTGGGCGGGCGTCATGGCGCGCTGGTGCGTCGGTTTCGCCAGGGAGGTGCCCGTGGTCAATGACCGGTGTGGCCCAACGGCTTGCGCACCTGCACGTCCACGGCGCCTGGCGATGGCATCGTGCCGTCGGGCGGCTGAGGCGCGGGGGGCGCGTCGCCCACCTCGCGCGCCTGCGTGCCCGCTGGCTGCTGGAACCAGCCGGGGTCCGCATAGTCGCCACGCCGCAGCCCGCGGCGCACCTTCAGCACGCTAAACATGCCGCCCATCGCCAGCGGCCCGAAGGGCCCGTCGCCAGCCATCATGGGGGCAGTATTGTCGGGGCCGCGCATGCGCATCTCGGCCATCTCGTGCATGCCGGTGTGGCCCATCGCCATGTAGCCGGGTACCAGCCCGCGGATCTTGGCCTCCAGGTCGCCCGCATCCACGCCGAGCATCGTCGGCACGTTGTGGCCCATCGCATTCATCGTGTGGTGGGCTTTGTGGCAATGCAGCGCCCAGTCACCTTCCTCGTCGGCGACGAGTTCGATCTGGCGCATTTGGCCGACGCCGATGTCCGTCGTCACCTCAGGCCAGCGGGCGGATCTCGGCACCGCGCCACCGTCCGTGCCTGTCACCTCGAACTCGTGGCCATGGAGGTGGATGGGGTGGTTGGTCATCGTCAGGTTGCCGATGCGGATGCGCACCCGGTCGCCCTGGCGCGCCACAAGCGGCGCGATGCCGGGGAAGACGCGGCTGTTCCAGCTCCACAGGTTGAAGTCCAGCATCGTCATCACCTTGGGTGCGGCGCTTCCAGGCTCGATGTCGTAAGCGTTCAGCAGGAAGGCGTAGTCCCGGTCTACGTCGGTGATGTGCGGGTGCTTCGCCTTCGGATGCGTGATCCACAGGCCCATCATGCCCATCGCGATCTGCACCATCTCGTCTGCGTGCGGGTGGTACATGAAGGTGCCTGGCCGGCGGGCGACGAATTCATAGACCCAGGTCTTGCCGGGCGGTATGGCCGGCTGCGTGAGGCCCGACACGCCGTCCATGCCGTTGGGCAGGCGCTGTCCGTGCCAGTGCATGCTGGTGGGCTCGGGCAGGCGGTTGGTGACGTAGATGCGCACGCGGTCGCCCTCGACGACTTCGATCGTGGGGCCGGGGCTCTGGCCGTTGTAGCCCCACAGCCTGGCGGTGAAGCCGGGTGCCATCTCGCGCACGACCGGCTCGGCGACGAGGTGAAACTCCTTGACGCCGGCGTTCATGCGCCAGGGCGCCGTCCAGCCGTTCAGCGTGACGACCGGGTTGTACGGCCGACCATTGGGTGGCGCGAGCGGTGGCTGCGTGTCGGGCGAGGTCTGGATGACGGGCTCGGGCAGCGCCGCGAGCGCGGCCTTGGAGACGGCGGCCAGCGAGGCCAGCGTGGAGCCCGCGAGCAGGGAGCGTCGATTGAACATGGCAAGCCTTGCAGAGGTCAGTGGGCGGCGCCGGCGGACGCCATCGCGGACACGGGGGTGGGCGAGGTGAGCGCGGCCGCCGAGCGGCCGGGGCCAACGAGGGCCTGGGCCAGGTCGGCCTGGGCCAGCCAGAAGTCGCGCAGTGCCTCCTGCGCAGCGCTGACGGCGGCCACCTGCGCGCGCGCGTCGGCCAGCAGCTCGAAGACGCCGATCAGCATCGCGTTGTAGCGGCGCAGCTGCTCGTCGGCCACCTGGCGGGCGAGCGGCACGGCGTCGTCGCGATGGCGGCGGGCAATGTCGTAGGCGCTGCGGTAGAGGCCCAGCGCCTGGCGCACCTCGAAGCGTGCCTGCAGCGCCACATCGGCGGCGGTGTGCGTGGCCTCGCGGGCCAGCGCCTCTGCCTTGGGTAGCGGGCCCGGGCCGAACAGCGGCAGCTCCAGCGCCACCTCCCAGCCGCGCTGCGTGGGCTCCTGGTTGGACGAATTGCGCACCGTCCCCAGTTCCAGCATAGACACCCAGCGAGTCAGCCGCGCAGCGTCCAACTGGCGGCCCGCTTGTTCCAGCGCCAGCCGTGCGGCCTGTACGTCCAGCCGCTGCGCCAGTGCCTGCGCTTCGACGTCGCGCGGGTCGCGCGGCGCCTCGGGCAGTTCCGGCAGGTGGGCCGGCAAGCGCAGAGCGGCGCCGTCTTCCAGCCCCATCAGCCGCACTAGCTGCTCGCGTGTGCTGAGTCGCGTGGCCTCGGCGCGCGCCAGCGCCAGCCGCGCGTCCGTCTCGAAGGCCTGCTCACGGGCCCGGGCCAGCGCGTTGAAGTTGCCGGCGGCCTGCATGCGGCGCGCGAGTTCGGCGCCGGCCTCGGCGGCATCCAACACCTGGCGGCGGTAGGCCAGCGCTTCTTCGGCGGCCACCGCGCGCACCCAGGCGCGGCGCGTATCGGCCGCCAGCGTCAGCACGTCGGCCGCGGTGGCCTGCTGGGCCGCCTGCAGCCGGCGCTGCTCGGCGCCACGGACCAGCGGTAGCGCCAGCAGCCGGGCCAGATCGACATGCCAGCCGCGCTCCAGCTCCACGGTGTCGCCACGCGTGAGCCGGCTGAAGCGGAAGCCCGGGTTGGGCAGCCGGCCGGCGTCGGCCACGTCGGCGGCCGTGATGCCCAGCCGGGCGAGGCGGGCCTGTAGAGCGCGGTTGTTCTGCAGCGCCAGCGTGCTGGCGGCATCGGCCGACAGCGGCTCGCGTAGCCGGTCGGCCAGCACGTCGGGCGACAGGGGGTGGTCGGTGAGCGGCAGGCCGGTGTGGGGTTGGGTCAGCCGGTTGACGTCGGCCAGCGGATCGGCGGGGTCGACGCTGGCGCACCCGGACAGCGCGAGCGCCAGCAGCAACGCCGCCGCTTTGGGCGAGGAAGGAGCAGGGAACATGGGCAAGCCTCTCGGGCAAGGCAACGAGATCGGGACTGCCGGTCGGCGAGAGCGGCGGCAGGGAGGGCGGCGAGAGGATCAGGCCCGCGGCGGCGGGTCGGGGAGGGGTGGCACGATGCCGGCCCAGGCTTCGGCGGGTGTGACCGCAGCGCGTGCTGCCGGCGTGGCCGGTGATGCGTCTAGCGCGAGCGCCGGCGGCGGTGCCGCCGTCAGGCAGCAGGGCGCGCAGAGCTTGCAGGGCTTGGCCGCAGCGTCGTGCGCATCGCCATGGCCGACATGGTGCGCATGGCCCGCCATCGGCAGCGGCGGCATCGGCTCGCACCCGGGCTGGCCGGCCGCCAGCAGGCTGCGCAGCGGCAGCAGCACGAGCAGCAGGCAGAGCACGATGAAGCGGCGCGGGTGACGCATCGCGCGACTTTAACGGCCGTCGCGCTGCAACCAGGCGCGCGGCGACAGCCCGGCATGACGCTGAGCAAACAAACGGCTCAGTGCTGATGCGTTGGCATAGCCCAGCTCGGCCGCCAGCACCTTCAGCGGCTTGCCGGCGCGCAGCTCGCTGCGGGCGATGGCCAGCCGCCAGCCGGCGAGGTAGTCGGCCGGCGTCTGGCCGAGCGCGTCGCGGAAGGCGTCGGCAAACCGGCTGCGCGACATTCCGGCGGCGTCGGCCATGCCCGCTAGCGTCCACGCGTCGCCGGGCCGTGCGTGCAGCGCCGTCAGCGCACGCGCCAGCCGCGCGTCGCTCAGCCCCCGCATCAGCCCCAGCGGCAACGGGGCGTCTCGCTGGTCCAGCATCCAGCGCAGCAGCTGCAGCAGCAGCACCTCGAAAAGCCGGTCGGCCAGCAGACGCTGTCCGCAGCGCACGCGCTCCGCCTCGCCGAATAGCAGCGCCAGCGTCGCGGCGATGCCGTCGACGCCCGAGAGCGGCAGCACGATCAGCGGCGGCAGCGCGTGCACCAGCGGGTGGCCGGCCTCGAAGTCCAGCGTCGCGCAGACGAAATCGGCCCCCTCGGCCGGCGCGTTGTGGAAGTCGTGTGCCAGCGGTCGTGGGTAGAACACCAGGCTGGGCTCGCGCACCCACTGCCGCTCGACGAGGCCGCTGTCCGCGGCATGCGAGATCTCCATCTCGCCGTTGCGCATCACGTGCAGGAAGCCGCGGCCCGCCCGCGCATCGAAATGCGTGACCCCGCACAGCGGGCCCGCGTGGAACAGGCTGGCGCGCACGCGGAAGCGCTCGAACAGCGGGCTCAGTCGGTCCAGCGGCGCCGGGTCGGTCATGGGACGAATAGGTTGAAATACTGGACTGAATGGTACCTTTGGTCCATCCAGGGCGGCGACAGTGGAGGCCTTCCTCCACTGAAACCGAAAGGTGACTCCATGACAGCCCGTGTCCCTCTTCTTGCAGCCGCCGATGCCCCTGAAGCCAGCCGTCCGTCGCTCGATGCCATCCACGGGGCCTTCGGCGCCACGCCCAACATGTTCCGCGCGGTAGCCAACTCTCCCGCGGCGTTGCAGGCGATGTGGGCGTTCTTCGGTGCGTTGGGCGGCGGCAGCATCCCGGCCAAGCTGGGCGAGCAGATCGCAGTTGCGGTGGCTGACCGCAATGCCTGCGAATACTGCCTGGCCGCACACACGGCGCTGGGTCGCAAGGCGGGCGCCACACAAGCGGAGATGAGCGCGGCCCAGGCCGGCGAATCGGCCGACCCCGGCACGGCGGCGGCGCTGCGCTTCGCGCTCAGGCTGGTCGAGCAACGCGGCCAGGTAAGCGCGGGCGATGTCACTGCGCTGCGCGCGGCCGGCTTCGCGGACGGCCAGATCGTCGAGATCCTGGCCCACGTGGCGCTGAACCTGTTCACCAACTACGTGAACGTCGCGTTCGCCGTGCCGGTGGATTTCCCGGGCGTCAAGCTGCGCTCGGCTGCCTGACCTAGGCACTCCACAAACGACAAGGCCCCGGCATGCCGGGGCCTTTCGCCGTCAGGCGCTCGGGGCCGTCAGACCAACCCTTGCTTGGACGCCAGCACGGCGGCCTCGGCCCGGCTGGACACGTTGAGTTTTTTGTAGATGCTCTTGATGTGGTCGTTGACGGTGAACCACTTGATGCCCATCAGGTTCGCGATCTCCTTGATCGTGAAGCCCTTGCTCAGGTAGGTCAGCACCTCGCTTTCGCGAGGCGTCAAGCGCTCCCATTCGGGCGGCGGGTCCAGCGCGACATTGCGGCTGTTGCTGAAGGGCGCGTGCGACGACGACAGCGAGCCGAAGCCGGAGTTCAGTGGCATCGTGCCGCTGTCGCTGGAGGCCGGCCGGAAGTGCGACAGCAGGCGCCGGGCGATGGCCGGCGACAGCGGCGGCTGGCCGCGCACTATGCGCTGCAACTCTTCCACCAGCACCTCGAAGCGGTCTTCCTTCAGCAGGTAGCCGTCGGCGCCGCATTGCAGCGCGGGGAAGAGGTGGTCGTCGTCGGAGTACAGCGTCGTGACGATCTTGATGGCGGGCGAGCCGGCGAGCTCAGTCAGGAACTCCATGCCGTTGCCGTCGGGCAGTTCCAGGTCGACGAGGATGAGCTTGAAACCGGCGTCCGTCGGGGTGCCGGCGTACTTGGCGACCTGCCGGCGTGCGTTCTCCAGATCGCCGACCTCCACCAGCTCCATGGCGTCGCTGAAGCTCTCGCGCACCACGCGGCACAAGAAGCTGCGGGCGACGGGGTTGTCTTCGATGATGAGGACTTTGACGGTCATGGATGGACGGCGGGGATCAAGTCGGCCGACGAATGTAGCGTACCCGTTTGTCGGGCATGGACCGTGAGTGCGGGGTGCCAAGCCCCCGTTTCAGGCTTCACGTCGTCACGATGAATGACTTGCCGATGGCATCGGGCGTGGGCCGCGACAGCGCCATCCCAAAGGGCTTACACCCGCTCCCGCGGGTGACTGCCTCCCTACAATCGCACCACCATGCGCATCCTAATTTCCAACGACGACGGTTACCTCGCACCGGGCCTTGCCGCCCTTGTGAGAGCCTGCGACGGACTCGGCGAGATCGACGTCATCGCCCCCGAGCAGAACGCCAGCGGCACCTCCAATTCCCTGACGCTGAACCGCCCGCTGAACGTCTACCGGGCCGCCAACGGCTTCCGCTACGTCAGCGGCACGCCGTCCGATGGCGTCCACCTTGCGCTGAGCGGCCTGCTTGGCTACCGCCCCGACCTCGTACTCTCGGGCATCAACAACGGCGCCAACATGGGCGACGACACGCTCTATTCAGGCACTGTCGCGGCGGCCACCGAGGGTTATCTGTTCGGCATCCCGTCTATCGCCTTCTCCCAGGCCGAGAAGGGCTGGGGCGAACTGGAGGCGGCGGCCCGTACGGCGCGCAGCGTCGTCGAGCAGGTCATCGCCGGGGGCTTGAGCCAGGCGTTCCTGCTGAACGTCAACATCCCCAACCGGGCCGATGCCGACCAGTTGCCGCGCAAGATCACGCGCCTCGGCCGTCGCCATTCTGCCGAGGCCATCATCGAGCAGGTCAACCCGCGCGGCGAGACGATCTACTGGATCGGCCCTGCCGGGGACGCCCGGGACGCCGGCGAGGGCACCGACTTCCACGCCACGATCAACGGCCAGGTGTCCATCACGCCGCTACAGGTCGACCTGACCGAGCACGCCGCGCTGGGCGCCTGGGCGCAGCGTCTGGGCCTCTGACCGGATGTCGACGCCCAAGCGCTTCCCCGCCTCGCTCAAGCCCACCGTGGCGGCCCCGCAGCGAGAGCTGCTGATGCCGCAGCGCCACCTGCACCAGGCCACGCGCGACGCGGCCCGGCTGGCGCGGCCGAGCGGCACGGGGCTGGACGGTGGCGCGGTGCGCCAGCGGATGGTGGCCCGGCTGCGAGCCGAGGGCAAGTTCGACGAGCGCGTGCTCGCGGCGATGGCGACGGTGCCGCGCCACGAGTTCGTCGACAGCGCGCTGGCGGCCCAGGCCTACGAAGACACGGCGCTGCCCATCGGGCACGGCCAGACGATCTCCAAGCCGTCGGTCGTGGCGCACATGCTGGGGTTGCTGATGGGCGGGGAGGGCGCGCGTCAGCGCGGCTCGCTGGGCCGCGTGCTGGAGATCGGTACCGGTTGCGGCTACCAGGCGGCGGTCATCGCGCTCCTCGCGCGTCAACTCACGTCCATCGAGCGGCTGCAGGGCCTGCACGAGAAGGCGCAGCTCAACCTGCAGCGCGTCCCGCTGCCGCGTGCGCCGCGGCTCATCTGGGGCGATGGCCGTGCAGGTCATTCGGCCAGCGGCCCTTTCGACAGCATCATCGCCGCCGCAGGTGGCGAGGACATCCCGCGCGCCTGGATGGATCAGCTAGCGCCCGGCGGCCGCCTTGTCGCACCTACCGCCGCTACTGGCCGGGGTCAGGTGCTGGTGGTGCTGGACCATGTCGTCGACAAAGGCGTCAGCCACTGGGTTCGCAGCGAGCATGAGGCCGTGCTGTTCGTCCCTCTAAAATCCGGAGTCGTCTGACGGGGCCGCTGGCGCACCGCGCCGCACAATCCGGGCGGCCTTCAACGTGCCCGACACGATGCCATCTAGCCTGCGCCACCTTCTCGCCCTTGTCGTCCTTCCGTTGCTGCTGAGTGCCTGCAGCAGCGTCTCCCTGCACCAGGCCCCAGTCGAGGACCGCAATCCGCATCCGTCCAAGGCGCCCGCGTCGACGCCGGCGCCCGCGGTTGCGACGCCAGCGCCCGAGGCTAAGCCGCTGCCCGGCGCGGAGAACGCCGGCAAGCCCGGTTACTACACCGTCAAGCCCGGCGACAAGCTGATCCGCATCGCGCTGGACAACGGACAGAGCTGGCGCGACCTAGCGCGCTGGAATGCGCTCGAGAACCCGGACCGCATCGAGGTCGGCCAGGTGTTGCGCGTCGTGCCGCCGGGCGTGGACGCGAGCGCCGTGACGGCCAAGCCGATCGCCAGCGCGGGCAAGGTGGAGAGCCGTCCGCTCGATGCCAAGCCACCCGTGGCCGCCGCAAGTTCGGCGTCGGCGCCGTCGGCGTCCACCGCGTCGTCTGCCGCTTCGGCCCCGTCCAAGGAGGCCGCCGCGGACGACGACAGCCTCGCCTGGGCGTGGCCGGTGTCGCAGCCCGTCAGCACCGGTTTCGACGAACAGCGCAACAAGGGCCTGGACTTTGCAGGCAAGCCGGGCGACCCGGTCTTTGCGGTGGCCGACGGGCGTGTCGTTTATGCCGGTTCGGGCTTGCGCGGCTACGGCAACTTGGTCATCATCAAGCACAACAACACCTACCTGACCGCGTACGCCCACAACCGGGCGATGCTGGTCGAGCAGGATCAGGTCGTGCGCAAAGGCCAGAGGATTGCCGAGATGGGTTCCACCGAGAGCGACACCGTCAAGTTGCACTTCGAAGTGCGCAAGCTGGGCAAGCCTGTCGATCCGGCCAAGCTGCTGCCACCGCGTTGAGCTGACGCCAGCCTCACACCATGAAACGCGCCGCGCCGAAGACCAACGGCCATGACGGCGCGTCACATGATGCGGGCGTCGTCATGTCGGCGACGCCGCCGGACGTGGAGCCCGGTGCCGAAGCCGGCGACGACGAAGGCCAGGCGCTGCGAGCCACGAGCGATGACGTCGAATTGGGCAATGCGCTGCAGGCCTACCTTCGCGACATCCGGCGCACGCCGCTGCTAACACCTCAGCAGGAGTTCGAGACGGCCCAGGCCGCCCGGGCCGGCGACTTCGACGCCCGGCAGGCGATGATCGAGCACAACCTGCGACTCGTCGTCAGCATCGCCAAGAACTACCTGGGCCGCGGCCTGCCGATGAGTGACCTCATCGAGGAGGGCAACCTCGGGCTGATGCATGCCATCGGCAAGTTCGAGCCGGAGCGCGGTTTCCGGTTCTCGACATATTCCAGCTGGTGGATCCGCCAGAGTATCGAGCGTGCGTTGATGCATCAGGCCCGGCTCGTGCGGCTGCCGGTGCACATCGTGCGCGAGCTCAACCAGGTGCTGAAAGCGCGCCGCGCGCTGGAGGCGCTGCAGAGCGCCCAGGGAGGCGAGGGTCGGGTGCGGGCCGAGGACGTGGCCCTGGCGCTGGGTCGTCCCGTCGACGAGGTGGCCGAACTGCTGGCCTACGCGGAGCTGCCGAGTTCGCTGGACTCGCCTGTGGACCGCAATGGCGAAGGCGGCGAGTCGATGCTGGACCTGGTGGCCGACGAGCAGGCCATCGACCCGATGGGGTTGCGCCTGTCCCACGAGGTGGAGGAGCTGCTGCAGCACGGCCTCGCAAGCCTGAACGACCGCGAGCGCGAGGTGCTGGCGGGGCGCTACGGCCTGTCGGACCGCGAGCCCGAGACGCTGGACGTGCTGGCCATTCGGCTGAAGCTGACGCGCGAGCGCATCCGGCAGATCCAGATCGAGGCGCTCGCCAAGCTCAAGCGCAACATGATGCGCCACGGTGTCGACCGGGACAGCATCTTCTGACGGTTGCCGCTCTGGTGGGAGCGCGTCGCCGCTCCTCCGATAATTCCAGGATGACTCGAACGACAGAATGGCTCCGCGTCGAATCGCTCGACCTGGAAGCGCAGGGCGTGGCGCACAACGCCGAGGGCAAGGTGGTCTTCATCGACGGCGCGCTGCCTGGCGAACTGGTGAAGGCCGACATCGGCCGCCGCAAGAACAACTGGGAGCAGGGCCAGCTCGCCGAGATTCGCAAGGAGAGCCCGCTGCGCGTCGCGCCGCGCTGCCCGCATTTCGGCCTGCATGCCGGTGCTTGCGGTGGCTGCAAGATGCAGCACCTGCACCCGGCCGCCCAGGTGGCCGTCAAGCAGCGCGTTGTGGAAGACAACCTCTGGCATCTCGGCAAGGTCAAGCCCGAGGTGCTGCTGCGACCTATCGAAGGTCCGGCCTGGGGCTATCGCTACCGTGCTCGCTTCTCTGTACGCTACGTGCAGAAGAAGGGTGTGGTGCTGATCGGTTTCCACGAGCGCAAGAGCCGCTACGTGGCCGACATGCAGGTGTGCAAGGTCGTGCCGCCGGTCGTCAGCGATCTGCTGATGCCACTGCGCGACCTGATCATGGCGATGGAGGAGCGCGACCGGCTGCCGCAGATCGAGCTGGCGATGGGTGACGAGGTCATCGCCCTCGTGCTGCGCCACCTCAATCCGCTGCCGGACGGCGATGTCGCGCTGCTGCGCGCATTCGCCGCCACGCATTGCGTGCAATGGTGGCTGCAGCCCAAGGGGCCGGACACGGTCCGGCTGCTGGACGACTTCGGGCCACAACTGTCCTATGCGCTGCCGGAGTTCGGCATCCGCATGCCGTTCAAACCGACCGACTTCACGCAGGTGAACCCGCACATCAATGCGTCGCTGGTCGGGCGTGCTTTGCGACTGCTGGCCGTGCAGCCGGGCGACCGCGTCATCGACTGGTTCTGCGGCCTGGGCAACTTCACGCTGCCGCTGGCCACGCAGGCGCGCGAGGTGCTGGGCATCGAGGGCAGCGAGGCGCTCGTGCAGCGCTCGCGCGAAAACGCGGCGGCCAACGGCCTGGCGCACAAGACGAGGTTTGTCGCGCGCAACCTGTTCGAGATGACACCTGAACTGCTGGCCCAGGATGGCGTGGCAGATCGCTGGCTCATCGACCCGCCGCGCGAGGGTGCCTTTGCACTCGCGAAGGCCGTGGCCGACATCGCGCAGGACCCGTCGCTGGCCCCTGGCTGGCAGCCACCGAAGCGCATCGTCTATGTCAGCTGCAATCCGGCGACGCTGGCGCGGGATGCCGGGCTGCTCGTCAATGTCGCCGGCTACCGTTGCACGGCGGCCAGTGCCGTGAACATGTTCCCGCACACGGCGCATGTGGAAAGCGTGGCGGTGTTCGAGCGGGACGCGTAGCCGGGCCTGCGACCTGTGGCTGCGTTGGTTTACTAAACGCTGAGACGTCGCGTTGCATCGTCGTCAACGTGCATGAGGGATGCGCGGGTCAACCCGAATCTCTCGCCGGTGGAATTTGGGGAAGAATAAGTAAACAAAGAATTTTGTTTAGTTTCTTCCCGTCGGAATCGAGGCGCCATGCACGTCGTCGGTCCGGCGCCATTCAACCTCAGGAGACAAGAGGCTGGCCATGTTCCTTCGATCCCAAGTCATCCGCATCCTCGGCGCCGCTTGCCTGACGCTCGGGTTGGCGTCCGCTGCGCTGGCGCAGCCGGTCGCGCTGCCGGCGCAGGCGCTCAAGCGTGGTGTCAACGTGCTCGGCTACGACCCCATCTGGAGCGACCCGGCCAAGGCCCGATTCCAGATGCGCCACCTGCAGGCCATCCGCGACGGCGGCTTCGATCACGTGCGCCTGAACCTGCATGCCTTCGAGCACATGGATGCCGAAGGGCGGCTTTCGCCGGCCTGGTTCAAGACGCTCGACGGGGTGCTGGCCTCCGCGCTGAATGCGGGGCTGCAGGTCATCATCGACCAGCACAACTTCATGGACTGCGCCAAGGCCGTCGATGCTTGCCGTACGCGGCTGAAGACGTTCTGGAGCCAGGTGGCGCCGCGCTACAAGGATGCGCCGGATGGCGTGCTGTTCGAGATCCTTAACGAGCCCAACGGCGAGGCCGATGCGGTATGGAACGACATGATCGCGGAGAACCTGCAGATCATCCGCGAGACCAACCCGAAGCGCCGCGTCATCGTCGGGCCGAAATCCTGGAACTCGATGGACCACCTGGACAGCCTTAGGCTGCCTGAGGCGGACCGCAACCTGATCGTCACCTTCCACTACTACTCGCCGTTTCCGTTCACGCACCAGGGCGCGCATTGGGTCGAGCAGTTCAAGAACACGTCGGGCGTGACCTGGGGCACGCCTGCCGAGCAGGAGCAGATCAAGGCCGACTTCGACAAGGTCAAGGCCTGGGCGCAGAAGAGCCGCCGGCCCATGCTGCTGGGTGAGTTCGGGGCCCTGGAGACGGGTGTGCTCGCGCAGCGCGTGGCGTGGACGTCGGCCGTTGCCCGCGCGGCCGAGGCGCGAGGCTTCAGCTGGAGCTACTGGCAGTTCGACTCCGACTTCATCGTCTGGGACATGAAGGCGGACAGCTGGGTCAAGCCCATCCTGAATGCGCTCATTCCGCCGATGGGCGGCGCGGCGATGGTCGCCAGCCGTGCCGGCGACCCGGCGCTGGACTACCTGATCAACTCGGCCAAGGTCAGTGCCTGGTCGGTCTACGGCGACGGGCAGTCCACCCAACAGGTGGCCTGCGAGGCCACCGGCAAGACCTGCCTGCGTGTGGCGCTGCAGGGCAAGCGCGCCAACCCCTGGGACAACGGCGCGATGGCGCCTATCACTGGTGACATCCGCAAAGGCGACAGGCTGCAGGTGCTGGTATGGGCGCGCCTCGACACCGATGACGCGAAGGCGCAGGTCACCGTTCCCGTGTCGCTGCAGCTCAATGCCCCGCCGTATACCGCGCTGCTGTCGGGCTCGGCAGTGCTGACCAGCAAGCTGGAGCCCATCGTGCTCAACGGCATCGCCCAGATGGACCAGCCTGCCGGCACGGCCTCCCTGTCGGTGCAGATCGGGCAGGTGGGCCAGTCCATCCTGCTCAGCGCGCCGTTCGTGCTGCGCAACTACACGGCTGGCAAATGACGCATTGATTGTGCGGCCGCTCGCGCCGGCTCTTGCGATGGCGCAGTGAGCCCCCCAATGAAAAAGGCGACCCGTGATGGGTCGCCTTTTTAATGTGGCTGGCCGCGTATCAGTCGCGGTCGCCGCCGAAAATGCCAAGCAGCGACAGCAGGCTCTGGAACACGTTGTACACGTCGAGATAAATGTTCAGCGTGGCGCTGATGTAGTTCGTCTCGCCGCCGTCGATGACGCGCTTGATGTCATACAGCATGAAGGCGGAGAAGATGCCCAGCGACATCACCAGCACCGTCAGCATCAGAGCCGACGACTGCATGAAGATGTTGGCGATGCCGGCCACCATCAGGATGACGGCGCCCACGACCAGGAACTTGCCCATCGACGACAGGTCGCGCTTGATGACGGTGGCCAGCGAGGCCATCGTGAAGAACACGGCCGCCGTGCCGCCGAAGGCCGTCATGACGAGCGACGTGCCGTTGCGGAAGCCCAGCACAAAGCCGATCAGCCGCGACAGCATCAGGCCCATGAAGAAGGTGAAGGCCAGCAGGGCTGCCACGCCCGCGGCGCTGTCCTTCGTCTTCTCGATGACGAACATCAAGCCGAAGGCGCCGATGAAAAACACCAGTGCGCTCATGCCCGGCGCCATCGTGGCGAACAGGCCAGTCGACACGCCGATCCACGCGCCCAGTACCGTGGGTACGAGGGACAGGGCGAGCAGCCAGTAGGTGTTGCGCAACACGCGCTGACGGTCGGCTGCGAGGCCGGCCGCGGCGTAGCCGTAAGACGTTTGCAGGCTGTCGTTCATGACGATCCTCCGATGCGAATGAAAACCGCGCCGATTCTAGGCCGGCGCCAAGCCGCTACATTGAGGGTTCAGCACTGGAAATCAAGGCCATGAAGCAGCAATCGCAACTCGAACTTGCCGACGTCAAACGCATCGCCGCTGCCGCCGAGGCGCACGCGCTCAGCAAGGGCTGGGCGGTCAGCATCGCCATTGTCGACGCTGGCGGCCATCTGCTCTGGTTGCAGCGCCTCGACGGTGCGGCTCCCATCTCGGCGCAGATCGCGCCCGCCAAGGCGCACACCTCGGCGCTGGGCCGGCGCGAGTCCAAGGTGTACGAGGACATGATCAACGGCGGGCGGTATTCCTTCCTCAGTGCCCCGGCCATCCAGGCGACGCTGGAGGGCGGCGTGCCCATTCTCGTGAACGGTGAGTGCCTCGGCGCCGTGGGCGTCAGCGGCGTGAAATCCAGCGAGGATGCTGAAATCGCCAAGGCCGGCATCGCGGCGCTTTGAGCGTCACGAGCCGGTCACGAAGCCTCCGTACTAACCCCAGTCGGCTATACTCGATGGGTTTATCTGAACCACCCCCGCTGTCCGGCGCAAACCCTTCGGTTTCCTCAAGCTGATCCGTCCTTCGGACGGGCTTGTGCTGGGCTCGCGCCCCACTTGCGGAGACCTTCGTGCTGGCTGACCTCCTTCAACCCCCTCAGGCGATCTTGGCGTTGGCGGACGGGACACTGTTCCGAGGCCAATCCATCGGCGCCACGGGCCAGACGGTCGGCGAGGTGGTGTTCAACACGGCGTTGACCGGCTACCAGGAAATCCTCACAGACCCGAGCTACTGCCGCCAGATCGTCACGCTGACGTATCCGCACATCGGCAGCTATGGCGTCAGCGAGGAAGACGTGGAGGCCTCGAAGGTCTTCGCCGCCGGCCTCGTCATCAAGGACCTGCCGATCCGTGCGTCCAACTTCCGGTCGGGTAAGACGCTGGACGCCTATCTGCGCGAGCAGGGCACGGTTGCCATCGCCGGGCTCGATACCCGCCGCCTCACCCGCGTGCTGCGCACGACGGGCGCACAGAACGGCTGCATCCTTGCGCTGCCTGCGGGCGAGGCGCTGACGCAGGCGCATATCGACGCCGCCGTTGCCGCCGCGAAGGCTGCACCTTCTATGGCCGGTCTGGACCTGGCCCAGGTCGTCAGCCGCACTGAACCCACCGTCTGGACCGAGACGGAATGGAAGCTCGGCAGCGGTTACGGCCAGCAGACGTCGCCCAGGTTCCACGTCGTGGCCTACGACTTCGGCGTCAAGAACAACATCCTGCGCATGCTGGCCGAACGCGGCTGCAAGGTCACCGTCGTGCCGGCGCAGACCCCGGCGAGCGACGTCTTCGGGCTGCAGCCGGACGGCGTGTTCCTGTCCAACGGCCCCGGCGACCCGGAGCCTTGCGATTACGCGATCCGGGCGACGGCCCAACTGATCGAGTCGGGCATTCCCGTCTTCGGCATCTGCCTGGGCCACCAGATCCTCGCGCTGGCCTCCGGCGCCAAGACCTTCAAGATGAAGTTTGGCCACCATGGCGCCAACCATCCGGTCAAAGACCTCGACAGCGGGCGCGTCGGCATCACGAGCCAGAACCATGGCTTCGCGGTGGACGCCAACACGTTGCCGCAGAACCTGCGTGCCACGCATGTCAGCCTGTTCGACGGCACGCTGCAAGGCATCGCCCGCACCGACAAGCCGGCGTTCAGCTTCCAGGGCCATCCGGAAGCCAGCCCCGGCCCGCACGACATCGCCTATCTGTTCGATCGCTTCGTGGCCTTGATGAGCAAGGCTTGAGGCGCAGCGCTGGAGCCTCGCATGTTCGGCATCACCGACCTCGGCACCTACCTGGCAGCAGTGGTGTTCATCATCCTGCTGCCCGGGCCCAATTCGCTGTACGTGTTGTCCGTTGCGGCGCAGCGCGGCGTGCGGGCGGGCTACACGGCCGCCTGCGGCGTGTTCGTCGGTGACACGGTGCTGATGACGCTGGCCGCGGCTGGCGGGGCGTCGCTGTTGATGTCCAGCCCGCAGATCTTCTTCGTCGTGAAGATGGCCGGCGCCATCTACCTCGGGTGGATCGGTCTGCAGTTGCTGCGCGGCGCGTTCCGCACCTGGCGCGGCGAGGCGACGGCCGAGGTGCCGCGCGTCGTCGACGCGCGCCAGCCGTTCCGCAAGGCGCTGGTCGTCAGCCTGCTGAATCCCAAGGCCATCGCCTTCTTGCTGTCCTTCTTCATCCAGTTCGTCGATCCGGCCTATCCGCATCCCGCGCTGACCTTCCTGATCCTGGGCACGATCATTCAGATCGCCAGCTTCGTCTACCTCTCGACGCTGATCTTTGCCGGAGCCCGCCTCGCGGCGGCCTTCCGCGCGCGGCGTCGACTCTCCGGCGCCGCGAACGCGGGCGTCGGCGTCCTTTTCGTTGGATTCGGGGCCAAGCTGGCCACGGCCACCCTCTAAAAAGCTCCAAGAGCGCAGACCGCCATGCCGAAACGTACAGACCTCAAGAGCATCCTCATCATCGGCGCCGGCCCGATCATCATCGGCCAGGCCTGCGAGTTCGATTACTCCGGCGCCCAGGCCTGCAAGGCGCTGCGCGAGGAGGGCTACAAGGTCATCCTCGTCAACAGCAACCCGGCAACGATCATGACGGACCCGGACACGGCGGACGTCACCTACATCGAGCCGATCACCTGGCAGGTGGTTGAGAAGATCATTGCCAAGGAGCGTCCGGACGCGGTGCTCCCGACGATGGGCGGCCAGACGGCGCTGAACTGCGCGCTGGACCTGCACAAGCACGGCGTGCTGGCCAAGTACGGCGTCGAGATGATCGGCGCCAACGAGGTCGCTATCGAGAAGGCCGAGGACCGCCTGAAGTTCAAGGACGCGATGACCAAGATCGGCCTGGGTTCGGCCAAGTCGGGCATCGCGCACTCGCTGGAAGAGGCCTGGGCAGTGCAGAAGCGCATCCAGGCCGAGATCGGTGGCAGCGGCTTCCCGATGGTCATCCGCCCCAGCTTCACGCTGGGCGGCACGGGCGGCGGCATCGCTTACAACCCGGAAGAGTTCGAAGAGATCTGCAAGCGCGGCCTGGACCTGTCGCCGACCAACGAACTGCTCATCGAGGAGAGCCTGATCGGCTGGAAGGAATACGAGATGGAGGTCGTCCGCGACAAGGCGGATAACTGCATCATCGTGTGCTCTATCGAGAACCTGGACCCGATGGGCATCCACACCGGTGACTCCATCACCGTGGCGCCCAGCCAGACGCTGTCCGACAAGGAATACCAGCTGCTGCGCAACGCGTCCCTCGCCGTGCTGCGCGAGATCGGCGTCGACACCGGCGGCTCCAACGTGCAGTTCTCGATCAACCCGAAGGACGGCCGCATGGTCGTCATCGAGATGAACCCGCGCGTGTCGCGGTCGTCGGCTCTGGCCTCCAAGGCCACCGGCTTCCCCATCGCCAAGGTCGCGGCCAAGCTGGCCGTCGGCTACACGCTGGACGAGCTGAAGAACGACATCACCGGCGGCGCGACGCCGGCGTCCTTCGAGCCCAGCATCGACTACGTCGTCACGAAGATTCCGCGCTTCGCCTTCGAGAAGTTCCCGATGGCCGACTCGCGCCTGACGACGCAGATGAAGTCCGTCGGCGAGGTGATGGCCATGGGCCGCACCTTCCAGGAGTCCTTCCAGAAGGCCCTGCGTGGCCTGGAGACGGGCATCGACGGCCTGACCGAGCGCAGCACCGACCGTGAAGACATCGTGCAGGAGATCGGCGAGGCCGGCCCCGAGCGCATCCTGTTCGTGGCCGATGCCTTCCGCATCGGCATGACGCTGGACGAGATCCACGAGGAAACGGCCATCGACCCGTGGTTCCTGGCCCAGATCGAGCAACTGGTGCAGATCGAGGGCGCGCTCAAAGGGCGCACGGTCGAGTCGCTGACCGAGGCCGAGTTGCGCCTGCTGAAGACCAAGGGCTTCTCCGACAAGCGCCTGGCCAAGCTGCTGGGCACGCACCAGCACGCCGTGCGCGAACGCCGCCATGCGCTGAGCGTGCGCCCGGTCTACAAGCGTGTGGATACCTGCGCCGCCGAGTTCGCCACGCAGACGGCCTACATGTACTCCACGTACGAAGGCGAGGGCGCCGAGTGCGAGGCGCAGCCGACGGACAGGAAGAAGATCATGGTGCTGGGCGGTGGCCCGAACCGTATTGGCCAGGGCATCGAGTTCGACTATTGCTGCGTGCACGCGGCCCTCGCGATGCGCGAGGACGGCTACGAGACGCTGATGGTCAACTGCAATCCCGAGACCGTCTCGACCGACTACGACACGTCAGACCGCCTCTACTTCGAGCCGGTCACGCTGGAAGACGTGTTGGAGATCGTCGACAAGGAAAACCCGGTCGGCGTCATCGTGCAGTACGGTGGCCAGACGCCGCTGAAGCTGGCGCTGGACCTGGAGCGCGCCGGCGTCCCCATCATCGGGACGACGCCGGACAGCATCGACATCGCCGAAGACCGCGAGCGCTTCCAGAAGCTGCTGCACGAGCTGGACCTGAAGCAGCCGCCGAACCGCACGGCGCGCACCGAAGAGCAGGCTGTCACGCTGGCCAACGAGATTGGCTATCCGCTGGTCGTGCGCCCCAGCTACGTGCTGGGCGGCCGTGCGATGGAGATCGTGCACGGCGACAAGGACCTGGAGCGCTACATGCGCGAGGCCGTGCGCGTGTCCGAGAAGTCGCCGGTGCTGCTCGACCACTTCCTGCAGGATGCCGTCGAGGTGGACGTGGACTGCATCGCCGATGGTGTGGATGTGATGATTGGCGGCATCATGGAGCACATCGAGGCGGCCGGCATACACTCCGGCGACTCGGCCTGCTCGCTGCCGCCCTATACGCTGGCCGCCGACGTGCAGGATGAATTGCGCCGCCAGACGGCAGCGATGGCCAAGGCGCTGAAGGTCGTGGGCCTGATGAACGTGCAGTTCGCCATTCAGGGAGATGTGGCCCAGGGTTTGGCCTACTGCACGATCTATGTGCTGGAAGTGAACCCGCGCGCGTCGCGCACGGTGCCTTACGTGAGCAAGGCCACAGGCCAGCAACTCGCCAAGATCGCGGCCCGCTGCATGGCCGGCCAGAAGCTGATCGACCAGCGCGACCGCAAGGGCCGGGTGCCGGCCGAGGTCGTGCCGCCGTACTACAGCGTCAAGGAAGCCGTCTTCCCGTTCAACAAGTTCCCGGGCGTGGATCCCATCCTCAGCCCCGAGATGCGCTCGACGGGCGAGGTCATGGGCTCGGCGCGCACGTTCGGCGAAGCCGTGCTGAAGAGCCAGATCGGTGCCGGCTCGCGCCTGCCGCGTTCGGGCAACGTGCTGATCACCGTTAAGAGCAGCGACAAGGCCCGGGCGGTCGCGATCGCGAAGGACCTGCATGCGCTGGGCTTCGGCATCGTGGCCACCAAGGGCACAGCGGCGGCCATCCAGGAGGCCGGCGTGCCGGTCAAGCTGATCAACAAGATCAAGGACGGCCGGCCGCATATCGTCGACGCGCTCAAGGGGGGCGACATCCAGCTCGTCTTCACGACGGTGGACGAGACGCGCACGGCGATTGCCGACAGCCGCTACATCCGCCAGGCCGCGCTGGCCAACCGCGTCACCTATTACACGACGATGGCCGGCTGCGAGGCCGCCGTGGAAGGCATGAAGCACCAAAACGGGCTGCTCGTGCAATCCCTGCAAGAGCTGCACGCCGAACTCGCCTAAGATTCCGATCCATTGATTCCGCCGCCGCCGCCCGGAGCGCCCGGGCCGCAGCGGCGGTCTCTTTTTGACTGAACGAGATTGCCATGACGAAGATCCCCCTGACCAAGCGCGGCGCCGAAGCGCTGAAGGAAGAGCTGCACCGCCTGAAGACCGTGGAGCGTCCGTCCGTCATCCAGGCGATCGCCGAGGCGCGTGCGCAGGGCGACCTGAGCGAGAACGCCGAGTACGATGCCGCCAAGGATAAGCAGGGCTTCATCGAAGGCCGCATCCTTGAGATCGAGGGCAAGCTGTCGGCGGCGCAGATCATCGACCCCGCGGCATTGGATGCCGGTGGACGCGTGGTGTTCGGTGCGACGGTGGATCTGGAAGACGAGGATAGCGGCAACGCCGTGACTTACCAGATCACCGGCGACGACGAGGCCGACATCAAGCTGGGCCGCATCTCCATCAGCTCGCCGATCGCGCGCGCGCTGATCGGCAAGGAAGCCGGCGATGTCGCCGAAGTGCAGGCGCCGGGCGGCATCCGCCGCTACGAAATCATTGAAGTCCGGTATCAATGACCCACGCTTACCCGCTGCGCCTGCTCCCTTCAAGGGACTGCCGACGGCCCGATGAGCGCCACGCATCAAGGTGATGTTCTCGAAGCTGCAAGCCTTGCTGGCCGCCCTCTGGGGCGGCTTTTTGCTGTGCATCGCCTTCGTCGCGACGCCAGCAGCGTTTGCGGTGCTGGAGCGGGCGCAGGCCGGCGGCTACGTGGCCCGCGTGTTCGCCATTGAGGCGCAGGTGAGCCTCGCGGTGGGCTTGGTACTGATGGCCATCGAGCGCCGCATCGTCCGCGACGTCGTGGAGTCGGGCGGTCAGACGAGCCAGTTCTCGGCCCGGCTGCTGCTGCCTGTGGTCGCTCTGTTCTGCACCGTCGCCGGCTACTACGGCCTGCAGCCCCTGATGGCGAGCGCCCGGGCTGGTACCGGCGTCGCGTCGTTCGCCGCGCTGCACGGCGTGTCCTTAGCCTTCTTCGGCGTGAAGGGCCTGGCCGTGCTAGCGCTCGCCTGGGTCAGTCAGAGACGGACTTCTTGACGCTGGTCGGCTTGCGCTTCTTGGCGCGCTTGATCTCGCCGCCCTGCGTCACGCGCTCGTTGCCCATGACCTTGACCTTGTTCACCTGCGGACGGCTGTTGCCGTTCTTGGAGAACTTGACGATCTTGACGACGCGCGGCCCGGGCATGGCGCCCTCCCGCTCGGCCTTGGCCTTCTCGGGGATGGGGCGCCACAGCACCAGCAGCTTGCCGATGTGCTGGATGGGCGCGGCATCGAGTTCGTCGCTGAGCTGGGCCAGCATGGCCTCGCGGGCGGTGCGGTCGTCGCTGAAGACCCGCACCTTGATGAGGCCGTGGGCCTTCAGCGCGGCGTCGGTTTCCTTCACGACGGCGGGCGTCAGGCCTTCACCGCCGATCATCACGACCGGGTCGAGATGATGGGCGTCGGCGCGCTTTTCCTTGCGCTGGGCGGGAGTCAGGTTGATTTGAGGCATGCGCCTATTATCGTTTTTCAATGAAAACCCAAACCAAGAGCAAAAAGGTCAACAAGGCGTGGCTGAATGACCATGTCAACGACCCCTACGTCAAGCAGGCTCAGAAGGACGGCTACCGCGCCCGTGCCGCCTACAAGCTCAAGGAGATCGACGAGGAGTTGCGTCTGATCAAGCCGGGCCAGGTCGTCGTGGACCTGGGCGCGGCGCCGGGCGCCTGGAGCCAGTACCTACGCCGCAGGTTTGCGCCCAAGGAGGCCGGGCAGGGCGGGGCGGCGGTGGGGCAGCTCAACGGCACCATCATTGCGCTGGATCTGCTGGACTTCGAGCCGATCGAGGGCGTGCAGTTCATCCAGGGCGATTTCCAGGAGGAAGCCGTCCTGGCGCAGCTGGAGGAAGCGCTGGCCGGGCGGCCGATCGACGTGGTCGTCTCCGACATGGCCCCCAACTTGTCGGGGATCGCGTCGACAGACGCCGCCCGCATTTCCGGGTTGGTCGAACTGGCCGTGGATTTCTCGCAGCAGCACCTCAAGCCGGAGGGCGCGCTGGTGGCCAAGGTCTTCCACGGCAGCGGCTACAGCCAGCTGGTGGACCTGTTCAAAACACATTTCAAGACGGTCAAGCCGATCAAGCCTAAGGCGTCGCGCGACCGCTCTTCCGAGACATTTCTGGTGGGTGTGGGGTTGAAAAACCGCTGATGACAAGGGGTTGCCCCCTTGTCGCACCTAAAATCACCCCCACTGTCCTGAAACCCGCGATGGGCCATCAGGGCTAAGGAGTCGCAGTGAACAATCAATGGTTTTCGAAGTTCGCCGTCTGGATCGTGATCGCCCTCGTGCTGTTCACGGTCGTCAAGCAATTCGGCGGCACCACGGCGCCCGGCAAGCAGGTGACGTATTCGGAGTTCCTGGACCTGGTCCAGTCGCACCGCATCAAGTCGGCCACGCTGCCTGACGGCATCACCGGCGACATCTACGCCGAGGACACCGACGGCAACAAGATCCGCACGCTGGCCACCTACCAGGACCGCGGTCTGGTTGGCGACCTGCGCAACAACGGCGTCAAGTTCGACATCAAGCCGCGCGAGGAGCAGAGCTTCCTCGTCAGCATGCTGATCAACTGGACGCCCATGCTGCTGCTGATCGGCGTGTGGGTCTACTTCATGCGGCAGATGCAGGGCGGCGGCAAGGGCGGCGCCTTCAGCTTCGGCAAGAGCAAGGCCCGCATGCTCGACGAGAACAACAACACCGTGACCTTCGCCGACGTCGCTGGTTGCGACGAGGCCAAGGAAGAGGTCAAGGAGCTCGTCGACTTCCTGAAGGACCCGCAGAAGTTCCAGAAGCTTGGCGGCCGCATCCCGCGCGGCGTGCTGATGGTCGGTCCTCCGGGGACCGGCAAGACGCTGCTGGCCAAGTCCATCGCCGGCGAGGCCAAGGTGCCGTTCTTCACGATCTCGGGCTCCGACTTCGTCGAGATGTTCGTCGGCGTCGGCGCGGCCCGCGTGCGCGACATGTTCGAGCAGGCCAAGAAGAGCGCGCCCTGCATCATCTTCATCGACGAAATCGACGCGGTGGGCCGCCACCGTGGTGCGGGTCTCGGCGGTGGCAACGACGAGCGTGAGCAGACGCTGAACCAGATGCTCGTCGAGATGGACGGCTTCGACACCAACCTCGGCGTCATCGTCATCGCTGCCACGAACCGGCCCGACATCCTGGACCCCGCGCTGCTGCGCCCGGGCCGCTTCGACCGCCAGGTCTACGTCACGCTGCCGGACATCCGCGGCCGCGAGCAGATCCTGAACGTGCACATGCGCAAGGTGCCCATCGGTCAGGACGTCAATGCGTCCATCCTGGCCCGCGGCACGCCCGGCATGAGCGGTGCGGACCTGGCCAACCTCGTCAACGAGGCCGCGCTGTTCGCGGCCCGCCGAGGCGGCCGCCTCGTGGAGATGATCGACTTCGAGCGCGCCAAGGACAAGCTCTACATGGGCCCCGAGCGCAAGAGCATGGTCATGACCGAGGACGAGAAGCGCGCGACGGCGTATCACGAGTCCGGCCATGCCATCGTCGCCGAGTGTCTGCCCGGCACCGACCCCGTTCACAAGGTCACCATCATGCCGCGCGGCCGCGCCCTCGGCGTGACCTGGCAACTGCCGGAGCGCGATCAGCACAGCCTGTACTTCAAGCAGATGCTCAACAGCATCAGCATCCTGTTCGGTGGCCGCATTGCCGAGGATCTGTTCGTCCACGACATCTCCACGGGCGCATCCAACGACTACGAGCGCGCCACCCGCATGGCTCGCGACATGGTCACGCGCTATGGCATGAGCGAGGCGCTGGGGCCGATGGTGTATGCCGAGAACGAGGGCGAAGTCTTCCTCGGCCGCAGCATGACCAAGACGGCCAACATCAGCGAAAACACGCAGCAGAAGGTCGACAGCGAGATCCGCCGCATCCTCGACGAGCAATACGCCGTCGCGCAGAAGATCCTCGAGGACAACCGCGACAAGGTCGAGATCATGACCGCAGCGCTGATGAAGTGGGAAACCATCGACCGCGACCAGATTCTGGACATCATGGCCGGCCGGCCGCCGCGCGAGCCGGGCGGCACGACGTCGACGCCCAGCAGCGGCCCGAGCGGCGGCACGCCGCCCGTCAGCACCGACGGCGCGCCCGCGGCAGCCTGACTCGCTTCTATCCAAGGCCCGGCTCGCTGCCGGGCCTTTTTTTCTGGTCGAACACCTCATGCACTGGCAGACCCGTCGCTTCCGCATCGACCTGAGCCGCCCGCGCGTGATGGGCATCGTCAACGTAACGCCGGATTCGTTCTCCGACGGTGGTCACCATGACGAGGCGCGCGCCGCCATCGCGCACTGCGAACGCCTCGTCGCTGAAGGGGTGGACATCCTTGACATTGGCGGCGAGTCGACACGTCCCGGCGCGCCGCGCGTCGATGCCGATGCCGAATGGGCTCGCATCGCCCCCGTGCTGGCTGCCGCGGTCACGCTGGGCGTGCCGGTCTCGGTGGATACCTGGAAACCGGAGGTCATGCGTCGTGCACTGGACGCGGGTGCGGACATCATCAACGACGTGCAGGCGCTGCAAGCCGACGGCGCGCTCGCGGCGGTGGCGGGCAGTGGTGCCGGCGTGTGCCTGATGCACATGCGGGGCGAGCCGGTGTCGATGATGGCGCTGGCGGATTACGAGGATGTCGTCGCCGAGGTCGCCGCATTCCTTTCCGAGCGTGCGCGGCTCGTGCGTGCCGCCGGTGTGTCGGCCGACTGTATTGCGCTTGATCCCGGCTACGGTTTTGCCAAGACGGCCGAGCACAACTTGACGCTGTTGGCGGGCCAGCAGCGGTTGGCCGCGTTGGGTTACCCGTTGCTGGTCGGCTGGTCGCGCAAGCGCACGTTGGGCGACATCACTGGCCGCCCTGTCGAGCAGCGATTGGCCGCGAGCCTGGCTGCCGCGCTGCGTGCGGTGAGCGCCGGTGCCCTTGTACTGCGCGTGCACGACGTCGCCGCGACGGTGGACGCCGTCAAGGTCTGGGCTGCCGTCGATGGCGCGACAATCCGACCCATCGAATGACAGAAAGAGCTTGATGAGCCGCAAGTATTTCGGAACCGACGGCATCCGCGGCACCGTCGGTCAGTCGCCGATCACGGCCGACTTCATGCTGCGCCTGGGCCACGCGGTGGGTCGCGTGCTGCGCAAGACCAGCGCCCGGCCGACGGTGTTGATCGGCAAGGACACGCGTATTTCCGGTTACATGATCGAGTCGGCGTTGGAGGCCGGCTTCGCGTCTGCCGGCGTCAACGTGCTGTTGACTGGCCCGTTGCCTACGCCGGGTGTCGCGTACCTGACCCGTGCGTTGCGCCAGGATCTGGGCGTCGTCATCAGCGCCTCGCACAACGCCTTCCAGGACAATGGCATCAAGTTCTTCTCGGCTAAGGGCGAGAAGCTGCCTGATGCCTGGGAACTGGCTGTCGAGGCGGCGCTGGATGACGAACCGCAATGGGTGGACTCCGCCAGTCTCGGCCGCGCCAAGCGGCTTGACGATGCGCGGGGCCGCTACATCGAGTTCTGCAAGAACTGCTTCGGCTCGGACCTGACGCTGAAGGGGCTCAAGGTCGTCGTCGATGCCGCTCACGGCGCGGCCTACCACGTGGCGCCCGATGTGTTCCACGAACTCGGCGCCGAGGTCGTGGCCATCGGCTGCAAGCCGGACGGCTTCAACATCAATGCAGGCTTTGGTGCCACGGCCCCCGGCGCACTCGTCGAAGCGGTTAAGGCGAACGGCGCGGACTACGGCATTGCGCTCGATGGCGACGCCGATCGCCTGCAGCTGGTGGACGCCAATGGCCGCCTCTACAACGGCGACGAGCTGCTCTACGTGATGGTGACGGACCGCCTGGCCCAGGGGCATCGCGTGCCCGGTGCGGTCGGCACGTTGATGACCAACATGGCCGTGGAGCTGGCGCTGCGCTCGCACGACATCGATTTCGTGCGTGCCAAGGTTGGGGACCGCTATGTGCTTGAGGAGCTGGCCGCGCGCGGCTGGCAGCTGGGCGGCGAGGGCTCCGGCCATTTGCTGGCGCTGGACAAGCACACGACGGGCGACGGCATTGTCAGTGCCTTGCTGGTGTTGCAGGCCGTCAGCCGCAGCGGACGCAGCTTGGCTGACCAGCTCGCCGGCGTGAAGCTCTTCCCGCAGACGCTCATCAACGTGCGGCTGGCCGCCGGCCAGGACTGGAAGAGCAACACCCGGCTCGCCCAGGAAGAGCGCGCCATCACCGACGAGCTGGGCAACCGCGGTCGGGTGCTGATCCGGGCCTCCGGGACGGAGCCGCTGCTGCGCGTCATGGTGGAAGCGTCCGACGCGGAGCTCGCGCGTCACTGCGCCGAGCGGCTGGCCCAGGCGGTGGCGGCCTGAGGTCGTCGTTCGAGCCTAAAAGGAGGGCCGCTCGCGGGAGTGGCCTTTTTCGTAGCCAGCCCCTGCCGGCCTACTTCTTGGGCAGCAGCACGCGGTCCACGACGTGGGCCACGCCATTGGTGGCCACGAGGTCGGGTTGCTGGACGATCGCATCGTCGACGGTGACGAAACTGCCCGCCGTGGCCAGTGCCAGCGTGCCGCCCTGGCGAGTTTTGGCGGCGCCCGGCTTCACGTCGGAAGATGCCAGGCGGCCTTCCACGATGTGGTTGTTCAGCACTGCGCGAAGCTGGGCGCGGTCGGCGGCCAGCGCCTCCATCGTCTTCGCCGGCAGCGCCTTGAAGGCCTCGTCGCTCGGCGCGAACACCGTCATCGGACCCGTTGCCCGCAGTTCATCCCCCAGCCCGGCCTGGGCGACAAGGCGGTTGAATGTGCCGAGTTGGGGCTCACGGCCCAAAGTGTCTGCAAGCGGCGCGGGTGCGGGCGTGGTGGCGCAGCCGGTGATGAGCAAACCGGCGGCGAGGCAGGCGAGGAGCGAGCGACGGATCATGGCTTGGGTTCCCGGCGTCGAAAGTTGGAGCCTGTGCACTCTAGAAGTGCAATATGACGATCGCACGACATGTTTGTGACGACTGTCATAAAGCGAATTCCCAGGCTTCACAGCTGGGCCGTCGAGGCGTCCAATGCGGCGTTGATGAAAGCGCGGTCACCGAATCGTCATATTGAGTCCCTAGGATGCAGGTCATTCTTCAAACCGCCCAGCGGAAGGTGTCTCAGATGAATGTTGTCCAGGTCAGCAAGCTGCTCGCCATCACGGCGGGCTTTTTCGGTGCCCAGGTGGCCCTTGCTCAGGACGTGACGGGTGCCGGCGCAACGTTTCCCGCGCCGATCTACGCCAAATGGGCCGATGCCTACAACAAGGCTACCGGTGTTCGCATCAACTACCAGTCGGTGGGCTCTGGCGCCGGCATCAAGCAGATCAAGGCCAAGACGGTCGACTTCGGCGCGTCCGACATGCCGCTGAAGGACGAAGACCTGGCCAAGGATGGTCTGGTGCAGTTCCCGACCGTCATCGGCGGTGTCGTGCCGGTGGTCAACATCAAGGGCATCGCCCCGGGCCAGATCAAGCTGACAGGCGCCGTGCTGGCCGACATCTACCTCGGCAAGATCACGAAGTGGAACGACGCGGCTGTGACCGCACTGAACCCTGGCGTGCCTCTGCCTGACGCGGTCATTGCACCGGTGGCCCGCGCCGACGGTTCGGGCACGACCTTCATCTTCACGAACTACCTGTCCAAGGTCAGCCCGGAGTGGAAGGACAAGGTTGGCGAAGGCACGACGGTCAAGTGGTTGGCTGGTACTGCCGGCAAGGGCAACGAAGGTGTTGCCGCCTTTGTGCAGCGTCTGCCCAACTCCATCGGCTACGTCGAGTACGCCTATGTGAAGCAGAACAAGATGACGTTTGTCCAGCTGAAGAACAAGGATGGCCAGTGGGTCAATCCCAGCGACGACGCCTTCAAGGCCGCCGCCGCCGGTGCCGACTGGAACAAGACCTTCTACCAGATCACCACCGAACAGCCGGGCAAGGCGTCCTGGCCCATCACCAACCCGACGTACATCCTCATGTACAAGTCGCAGGACAAGCCTGTGAACGCCAGCGTCGCGCTGAAGTTCTTTGAGTGGGCCTACGCCAACGGCGACAAGATGGCCGACGAGCTCGACTATGTCGCGCTGCCGGCTAGCGTGAAGGATCTGGTGCGCAAGCAGTGGACCGACCAGATCAAGGACACGGCCGGCAAGCCGGTCGCCTTCAAGTGAATCCCGGGCGCAACGCTTGGCATTGATGCAGGCCCGGCTTCGGCCGGGCCTTGCCACATCCATCGCGCGCCCTTGACCGACCGCCATCCCAGGAGGTTCCTTGGCAGCCATCCTTCCCGCCGGTGATGCCGGCATCGACCGCGGCGAGCCGCAGACCGCCCCCATGAGCCCTCAACCACAGCGCCGCCGCGTCGCCCCCTGGGCCGATACGCTCTTCGCCGCGCTGTCGCAGGGCGCGGCTTGGCTGACGCTGGCCTTGATGGTGGGCATCATCGGCTCGCTGATCGTGGGCGCCGCGCCGGCGCTGAAGGCCTTCGGCCTGGGCTTCCTGACGAGCGCGGAATGGGATCCGGTGCAGGAGAAGTTCGGCGGCCTCGTGATGATCTACGGCACGCTGGCCAGTTCCTTGATCGCGCTGGCCATCGCCGTGCCGGTGAGCTTCGGCATTGCGATCTTCTTGACCGAGCTGTCCCCCAGTTGGCTCAAGCGGCCGCTGGGCATCGCGATCGAGTTGCTGGCCGCCGTGCCGTCCATCGTCTACGGCATGTGGGGGCTGCTGGTGTTCGGCCCCATCCTGGCTACGTTCGTTCAGCAGCCGCTGCAGGCGCTGCTCGGCGGCGTGCCGGTGCTGGGTTCGCTGGTGTCCGGCCCGCCAGTGGGCATCGGCATCCTGTCGGCCGGCATCATCCTGGCGATCATGATCATCCCGTTCATCGCGTCGGTGATGCGGGACGTCTTCGAGGTCACGCCGCCGATGTTGAAGGAATCGGCCTACGGCCTGGGTGCCACGACCTGGGAGGTCGTCTCGCGCGTCGTGCTGCCCTTCACGAAGACCGGAGTCGTCGGCGGCATCATGCTGGGCCTCGGCCGGGCGCTGGGCGAGACGATGGCGGTCACCTTCGTCATCGGCAACATGAACCAGCTCAATTCGCTGTCCGTCTTCGAGGCGGCCAACAGCATCACGTCGACGCTGGCCAATGAGTTCGCCGAAGCCGGCGAAGGCCTGCATCAGGCCTCGCTGATGTATCTCGGCCTCGTCCTCTTCCTGATCACCTTCGTCGTGCTGGCCATCTCCAAGCTGCTGCTGGCGCGGCTGAAGAAGAGCGAAGGAGCCCGCTCGTGAGTACCTCTTCCATCGACGCACGCCGCCTGGCGATGCACCACAAGCGCAAGCGCATCAATGTCATTGCGCTGACACTGTCGCTCGGGGCCATGGCCTTCGGCGTGTTCTGGCTGATCTGGATCCTGTTCGAGACCATCTACCTCGGCATCGGCGGCCTGAACTGGGCCACCTTTACAGAGATGACGCCGCCGCCGCAAGGCGAGGGCGGCGGCTTGGCGAATGCGCTGTTCGGCAGCTTCGTCATGGTGGGCCTGGCCACGCTGGTGGGCACGCCCATCGGCATCCTCGCGGGTGTCTACCTCGCCGAATACGGCCAGAAGAACTGGCTGGGCGGCACCGTGCGTTTCATCAACGACATCCTGCTGTCCGCGCCGTCCATCGTCATCGGCCTGTTCGTCTACGCCGTCGTCGTGGCCAGGATGAATAGCTTCTCCGGTTATGCGGGCGTCGCGGCGCTGGCGCTGCTGGTCATCCCCGTCGTCATCCGCACGACGGAGAACATGCTGAGCCTCGTGCCCAACGCGCTGCGCGAGGCGGCCTATGCGCTGGGCACGCCGAAGTGGAAGGTCATCATGGCCATCACGCTGAAGGCGGCACGCTCGGGCGTGATCACCGGCATCCTGCTGGCGCTGGCCCGCGTGTCGGGCGAGACCGCACCGTTGCTGTTCACGGCGCTGTCCAACCAGTTCTGGACCGCCAACCTCGGCTCGCCGATGGCCAGCCTGCCGGTGACGATCTTCAAGTTTGCGATGAGCCCCTATGAGAACTGGCAGAAGCTCGCCTGGGCCGGCGTCTTCCTGATCACCGTGGGCGTGCTGCTGCTGAACATCCTGGCCCGCGTGCTCTTCAAGAACAAACACTGAGGAATAGACCATGGACGCAAAAGTCGAAATGCCCGTGGGCGAACGTGCCAAGCTGTCGGTGCGCAACCTGAACTTCTATTACGGCGGCTTCCACGCGCTGAAGAACATCAACCTCGACATCCCCGAGAAGAAGGTCACCGCCTTCATCGGCCCGTCGGGCTGCGGCAAGTCCACGCTGCTGCGCACGCTGAACCGCATGTTCGAGCTCTACCCCGAGCAGCGCGCCGAAGGCGAGATCTTGCTCGACGGTGAGAACATCCTCACCAGCAAGGATGACGTGTCGCTGATCCGAGCCAAGGTCGGCATGGTGTTCCAGAAGCCCACGCCGTTCCCGATGTCCATCTACGACAACATTGCCTTCGGCGTGAAGCTGTTCGAGACGCTGCCGCGCGTGGAGATGGATGAGCGCGTGGAATGGGCGCTGAAGAAGGCGGCGCTGTGGACCGAGGTCAAGGACAAGCTCAACCAGAGCGGTTCCGGCCTGTCCGGCGGCCAGCAGCAGCGCCTGTGCATCGCACGCGGTATCGCCATCAAGCCCGAGGTGCTGCTGCTCGACGAGCCGTGCTCGGCGCTGGACCCGATATCCACCGGCAAGATCGAGGAGCTCATCCACGAGCTGAAGGCGGACTACACCGTCGCCATCGTGACCCACAACATGCAGCAGGCCGCGCGCTGCTCTGACTACACCGCCTACATGTACCTCGGCGACCTCATCGAGTTCGGCCCCACGGCCGAACTCTTCATGAAGCCCAAGCGCAAGGACACCGAGGACTACATCACCGGCCGCTTCGGCTGATTCAGGAGCAAAGAATGGTCGACAAGCATCTCTCCACCCAATTCGACGCCGAGCTCAGCGGCATCTCCACCCGCGTGCTCGAGATGGGCGGCCTCGTCGAGGCCCAGGTGGCCCAGGCCGTGCAGGCACTCAACGACTTCTCGCCGGAATCGGCGGACGAGGTGCTGGCGCGCGAAGGCCGCGTCAACGCGATGGAAGTCGAGATCGATCGTGATCTCTCCAGCATCATTGCTCGTCGTCAGCCCACAGCGCGGGACCTGCGCCTGCTGATCGCCATCAGCAAGAGCATCGCCAACCTCGAGCGCGTCGGCGACGAGGCGGCGCGCATCGCCCGCACGGTGCAGCGCTTGGTCTCGAGCGGCGTGTCGAGCCGGCTGCGCGTGCCGATGGGCGACCTGGCCTTCGAGGCCGAGCTCGCCACCGGTCAGCTGCGCAAGGCGCTGGATGCCTTCGCCCGCCTGGACGTCGAGCGCGCGCTGGACGTGTTGAAGCACGACGACGAGATCGACAAGGAATTCGACGGCCTGCTGCGCAAGCTCATCACCTACATGATGGAAGACCCGCGCACGATCTCGTCGTCCATCGACCTCGTCTTCGTCGCCAAGGCCATCGAGCGCGTGGGCGACCACGCCAAGAACCTGGCCGAGGTCATCATCTATGTGGTCAAGGGCCAGGACGTGCGGCACAACACGCCCGAAGCTGTGGAAACGATGGTCCGCTGAACATGAGCCGAATCCTTGTTGTCGAAGACGAGTCGGCAATCGCCGAGCTCATTTCCATCAACCTGCGCCATGCCGGCTTCGAGGTGACGCTGGCGGGCAGCGCCACGCAGGCCCAGTACGAGGTGGACCGTGTGCTGCCCGACCTCGTCGTGCTGGACTGGATGCTGCCAGGCCAGAGCGGCGTGGCGCTGGCCCGCCAGTGGCGTGGCGCCGCGCGCACGAAGGAACTGCCCATCATCATGCTGACGGCGCGTGCGGAAGAGGGCGACAAGATCGCGGGTCTCGACGCCGGCGCCGACGACTACGTCACCAAGCCGTTCTCGACCAACGAGCTGCTGGCCCGCATCCGAGCCGTGCTGCGCCGCAAGGCGCCCGAGGCGCTGGACAGCGCCGTGGAGATCGGTCCGCTGCTGCTGGACCCGGGCACACGCCGCGTCAGCCGCGATGGCGTCGAGGTCAAGCTGGGCCCCACCGAGTTCCGCCTGCTGCACTTCCTCATGACGCACCCGGAGCGCGTGCACAGCCGCTCTCAGCTGCTGGACCGTGTCTGGGGCGACCATGTCTTCATCGAGGAGCGCACGATCGACGTCCACGTCAAGCGGCTGAGGGAGGCACTGGAGCGCGTGCAATGCGCCCGAATGATCGAGACCGTCCGCGGTGCCGGCTACCGGCTGACGCAGCAGAGCAGCGCCCTGTCGGCCTGAGTCTCGCCGGCCGTTCATGACCTGGTTGTTGCCACGCCTGCTGCTGGCCTTCGGCGCCACGCTGCTCGGCTTCGTTCTCGGTGCCGCCGTGCGTGCCGCCACGGGCGTCGACAGCCTGGGCCTCGGCCTGGGCGTCGTGATGGGCGTGCTGACGGTGCTGATGTTCGACGCCGTTCGGGGCCATCGGCTGCTGAGCTGGCTGCGCGGCAACCAGACTGATGGCGCGCCGCGCGACACCGGGTTGTGGGGCGAGCTGGGCTACCGCGTCGAGCGCGCCATGCGTGACCGTGACCGTGCTGTCGCGCGCGGGCGGCTCGAGCTGGAGCAGTTCCTGTCCGCCATCGAGGCGTCGCCCAACGGCGTGCTGATGCTGGACGCGCAGGAGCACATCCTTTGGTGCAGCCGTGTGGCGGCCGACCATTTCGCGCTGGACCCCAAGCGGGACCTGCAGCAGCGCATCACCAACCTCGTCCGCGCGCCGGCCTTTGTCGCCTATCTGCAGGCCGGCCGTTATTCCGAGCCGCTCGTGCTGGGCAACAGCCGTGGCCGCGGCACGCTGTCCATCATCGTGCGCGAGTACGGTGACGGCATGCGCCTCGTGCTGTCGTTGGACATCACGGAAAGCCTGCGCGCCGAGGCGATGCGGCGTGACTTTGTCGCCAACGTCTCGCACGAGATCCGCACGCCGCTGACGGTGCTGTCCGGTTTCATCGAGACCATGCATTCGCTGCCGTTGACGGCGGTGGAGCGCGAGCGCGTGCTGGTGCTGATGAACCAGCAGACGCAGCGCATGCAGACGCTCGTTGCCGACCTGCTGACGCTGGCCCAGCTGGAAGGCAGCCCGCGCCCAGCACCGGACCGCTGGGTCAGCCTCGATGGGCTGCTGCTGCGCGTCGCGGCCGACGCCGAGGCGCTGTCTGCGGGCCGCCACAAGCTGCGCCTCAAGCCCACGACCGGTGTCGAGCTCGCCGGCATCGAGAGCGAGCTACTCAGCGCGGCGGCCAACCTCGTCACGAACGCGGTGCGCTACACGCCGGACGGGGGTGAGGTGGAGGTCTGCTGGCGGCTGCTGGAGGACGGCAGCGGCGAGATGACCGTCATCGACACCGGCCCCGGCATCGCGCGCGAACACATCCCGCGCCTGACCGAACGCTTCTACCGCGTGGACGGCAGCCGCTCGCGCGAGACGGGCGGCACGGGCCTGGGCCTGTCCATTGTCAAGCACGTCATGCAGCGCCATGGGGGCGAACTGATGATCCAGAGCGAGCTCGGCACGGGCTCGCGCTTCCGGTTGGTCTTCCCGGCCGCTCGTGTGCGACAGGCCAGTGATTCCGCGTTGGGCGACGAGGCCGCGTTCGGCGGCGCCGCGCTCTCACATCACTGACGCCTGAGAAGCACCAGCCCTGCGTTGCCGCTGCGGTCCGTCGGTCGCTTCACCTGGGCCAGCACCTGCCAGCCATGCGGTGTCGGCTGGCTGGTGCCGATGACGCCGTAACTGCAGGAGGTGGTGTCCAGCGATCCACGGCCCTGCACGGACCAGCGGCCATGCCATTCCAGCGCAGCCAGCGTCGGCAGGCTCTGCCCGGGCGCGGCCAGGCAGGCCACGTCCGGCGGCATGCGCGCTTGCAGGCGCGACACCAGCGGCGCCAGGCTCCGTGCGTAATCCAGCGGCGGCAGCAGCAGGCTCATGACGAGCAGCCAGCCGAGCGCGACACCGCCTGCGGGCAGCGCGAGGCTCTTCCACAACGCGTGGCGGTGGCGCGCTGTGCGCCAGCGCACCAGCGCCAGCCAGGCCGCCGTGGCCCCGATGGCGAAGACCAGCGCCACCAAACTGAACTGCGGCTCGAAGCCCTCTGCCAGCCGGCGCAGGTTGGCCAGCGGACGCGGCGGCCAGCCGGTGTGCATGGACAGGTAGTAGAGCCAGAAGAACAGGGCCGCGGCACTGAAGAAGAACACCGAGAACCAGTCGACGGCGGCCGCGAAGCCGCGGCTCAACGTCGGCAGTGCAAACGCGGCGAGGATGGCCAGGGATGGCAGCGCGAGCAGCAGCGCGCGATCAGAGCCGTCCATGGTCAGGCAGGCCATCACCGGCACCAGCAGCGCGATGGCCGGCACGCTGATATGCCGGCGCAGGCCGTGCCGCCGCCAGCGCCACAGCGTCCACAGCGCCAGCGGCAGCGACGGCCAGCAGAACCACGTCAGCAGACTCAGCAGCGAACCGAGATCCACGCCGGCATGGACTCGCCAGGCCCAGCCCTTGAAGGCCCAGGCGGACAGCACCGCCAGCGTCAGCGCACCGAGCAGCCAGACACGCTGGTTCTTGGCTTCATCGTAGCTCGAGCGGTGGTTCAGCAGCAGGCCAAGGGCGCCCAGACCGCAGGCGACGGTGGGGGCGTCGCTGGCCGCCAGCACCGGCAACGACAGCAGCACGGCCATACGCGAACGATCCGGCCTGAACGGGGCCGCCGCCAGGCCATAGAGATAGACCGAAACCGACAGCAGCTGAAGCAGCTCGGGCGTCGTCTCGTGGCCCAGTTGCAGCAGTCCGAGTGAGGCCATCAGCGCCAGCAGCGCGCCATCGGCCAGCGCGCGCGCGTAGTCCACAGCGTGGGCCTCGCCGCCGAAAGCGAACGCCACTGGCTGCGCGGCCTCGGTGCGCGCGAGGTGGAAGCAGGCGTACCACACGGCAATGAACACTCCGGCCAGCACGAGTGCGTAGGGCAGCCGCGCGGCGACCGGTGCGTCCAGGAAGGGCAGCGCCTTGATTGACAGCGCGCCCAGCCAGTAGGGCAGAGGGCCGCCCTCGGCGGGGATGCCGGCGATGGCCGGCTGCCACCACGGCGCACGGCCCTGCGCGATGCTGGTCATGAAGCCGAAGGCTGTCAGGTCTGCGTTGCGCCAGGGCGCGCGGCCGAAGATGCCCGGCAGCAGATAGGCAGCGCACAGCAGGATGAGGGCCAGCCGTGGCAGGCGCACGGCGCCACGCTCGGCGACGATTGCGGGGGTGGGAAGGTTCACGCGCGAGAGTTCGTTGAAGCCGGCCGGCATGATGCCGTCAAACGCCGGTCGGCAATGCAAAAGGGCAGCCGAGGCTGCCCTTTGTTGAGGTGTTCGTTGGTGCGGCGGAACAGCCGCCACCCGATCACTTCTTGAGGTGAGCGAACTTGTTGCGGAACTTCTCGACGCGACCGCCCAGGTTGTCCACGCTCTTCTGCGTGCCCGTGTAGAAGGGGTGCGATTCGCTCGTCGTTTCCAACTTCACCAGCGGCAGCGTCTTGCCGTCGATCTCGGTGGTTTCCTTGGTCTGGACGGTCGAGCGCGTCACGAACTGGAAACCGTTGGACAGGTCGACGAACGCGACTTCGCGGTAGTTGGGGTGAATGCCTTCTTTCATGGGAACCTCTCGGCTAGGTTGGGAGCCACGCGGCTGGACTTGAGCTGCGCACTTTCCAGGGGTTGTCTGGGCGGAAAACCCGCGATTCTAGCGGGCTTCCCGGCGGTTTGGCTAGTTTAGGGGTGAAGGCTAATGGCTGTGCATGCGGGAAATGCACAGCCTTCGCGAGGCGTCGGACCTGCCGTAGTGCATGTCCTCGGTCCTTGCTTACCCGCCGCGCCGCATCATGTCGAAGAAGTCCAGGTTGTTCTTCGACGCCTTCATCTTGTCGAGGATGAACTCCATCGCCTCGATCTCGTCCATGTTGTAGAGCAGTTTGCGCAGGATCCAGCTCTTTTGCAGGATTTCGGGCTTGAGCAGCAGCTCTTCACGGCGCGTGCCGGACTTGTTGATCAGGATCGAGGGGTAGACGCGCTTCTCGGCCATGCGGCGATCCAGGTGGATTTCGCAGTTGCCAGTGCCCTTGAACTCTTCGTAGATGACCTCGTCCATCTTCGAGCCGGTGTCGATGAGCGCCGTGCCGATGATGGTCAGCGAGCCGCCTTCCTCGATGTTGCGTGCCGCGCCGAAGAAGCGCTTGGGGCGCTGCAGCGCGTTGGCGTCCACGCCGCCGGTCAGCACCTTGCCGGAGCTGGGCAGCACGTTGTTGTAGGCGCGGGCCAGACGGGTGATCGAGTCCAGCAAGATGATCACGTCCTTCTTCAGCTCGACCAGCCGCTTGGCGCGCTCAATGACCATTTCGGCCACCTGCACGTGGCGGGCGGCGGGCTCGTCGAAGGTGGAGCTGATGACCTCACCGCGCACGGTGCGGATCATCTCGGTCACTTCCTCGGGACGCTCGTCCACCAGCAGCACGATCAAATGGCAGTCCGGATGGTTGGCCACCAGCGCGTGCGCCAGACTCTTCATCATCTCGGTCTTGCCGGTCTTGGGCTGCGACACGATCAGCGCGCGCTGGCCTTTGCCGATGGGGGCGATCAGGTCGACGATACGACCGGTGATGTTCTCTTCGCCCTTGAAGCCCTCGCGCTCGAGCCTGAACTGCTCTTTCGGGAAGAGCGGCGTCAGGTTCTCGAACATGATCTTGTTCTTGCTCTCCTCCGGCGTCTGGTTGTTGACGCGGTCAACTTTCACCAGCGCGAAGTAGCGCTCGCCGTCCTTGGGTACGCGAACCTCGCCCTCGACGAGGTCGCCGGTGTGGAGGTTGAAGCGGCGGATCTGGCTGGGACTCAGGTAGATGTCGTCGGTGGACGCCATGTAGCTGGCCTCGATCGAGCGCAGGAAGCCGAAGCCGTCGGGCAGCACTTCCAGCACGCCATCGCCGAATACCTGCTCGCCGGCCTTGGCGCGCTTCTTCATGATGGCGAACATCAGCTCCTGCTTGCGCAGGCGGGTGACGTTGTCGATCTCCAGCTCTTCGCCCATCTGGATGAGGGCGGAGACGTGGAGGGCTTTCAGTTCTGAGAGATGCATGGGTGAACACCCGTCTGGGGCCGCGGCGCCAGCCAAGGCGCCTACGGCGATGTCACGGCCGCCCCGCAGGAAAGGACTGAACCTGTCACCGCTCAACAGCGAACGGCGCAGCGTCAGAAAATACGTTGGGGAGGGGGAGCCGAGTCCACGCTGGCTGGGTTCTTCGTGGAACCCGGGGCGTGTTGGCTTTGACTGCCACAGCGTGGCGCCGGGAGGCGCCTGTCACGCTGCAACAGCTGAACGCGATTATAGGTTCGCGTCGATGAAGGCGGTCAACTGGGCCTTGGACAGGGCACCGACCTTGGTGGCGGCGAGCTGGCCGTCCTTGAAGATCATCAGCGTCGGGATGCCGCGGATGCCGAACTTGGCGGGCACTTCGCGGTTCTCGTCGACGTTCATCTTGGCGATCTGCAGCTTGTCGCCGTAGCCGGTGGCTACCTCGTCCAGGATGGGCGCGATCATCTTGCAGGGACCGCACCATTCGGCCCAGTAGTCCACCAGGACCGGCTTGCCGGACTGGATCACGTCGGCGTCGAAGGACGCGTCGGAAACATGCTTGATCAATTCGCTGCTCATGGGAGGGTTCCTTGGCCTCTAAGGGGTGGCGGTCACCGCGGGGGCGCCGTCCGAATAGGCAAAATGATTGTGACATAGCCACTTTTGCCCCGACGGTCACCGGGGTGACCAAAACACCGGTGAAGGTGAGGGTGGGAGGCCCTGTTCACAAGTGCAATACCTGCCGAAAGCCCTCAGCCTCGGCCTCGTCGGCGGGGAGGTCATCGACGACTTCTGGCGCCGCGTCGCCGCCACCTGCACCGACTGGCTAGGTGCCCAGGGTGCGGTCGTGCGCGACGCCGTGCTGCTGCTACCTTTCGCGCAGCAGATCTTGCCGGCGCGCCGCGCCTTTGCTGCGCAGGGCGGTTGGGCGCCGTTGATCACCACCAGCCACAGCCTGGCCTCGTCGCTGGGCCCGAGCCCGCTGGCGGCGCCCGGGCAGATCAGCGGCGATGCGGCCATCGATGCCTTCACGGCCGACGGCTTGCTGGCCGGCCAGTCCTGGGCCCAGGCGCTGCGGAAGCGGGACGAAAAGGCCTACGTTGCGGCCCGCGCCCGCCTCGTGGAGACGGCGCATGCGTTGAGCCGAGCGGTCGGCCAGCGTGCGCCCGCCGAGCGGCCCGCCTTTTTCGACGCCGCCGAGCAGCGCCTTGCCCTGCAGGCCGGCGGGCCCGGTGATCTGGAGCGCGCGCTCGGCCTCGTCGCCTTGGCCTGGGTGCAGTCCGACGAGCGGGCGCTGGCCACAGACGCGCTGTTCACGCAGCGCCCCAGCGGCTGGATGGTGCTGGAGGTGGGTGGTCCCGACGCGCTGGCCCGGGCGCTGATGTCGGGCGACGTGCCATCCCTGTGCCTGCGGGCCGACGTCGACCTCGATACCGTGCCTGTCACCGGCACTGACCTTCAGCTCGCGCGCTGCGCGGACTTCGAGGCGCTGGCCGAGCAGGCCGCCACTGCCGTGCTGCAGCATCTGAATGCCGGCCGGGCGCCTGTGGCGCTGCTGGCACAGGATCGCGTCGCAGTGCGACGCGTGCGCACGCTGCTGATGCGCCAGGGCGTGCCCATCTATGACGAGACCGGCTGGACGCTGGCCACCACGCCGGCCGCCGCGGCCCTAATGGCCTTGTTGCGCGCGCAACTGGCGCAGGGCGGCGTGGACGACTGGCTCGCGTGGATGAAGTCGCCGCTCGGTGCGGACTTCGACGTGGAGGCGCTGCGCGACCTGGAGGCGCTGTGCCGCCGCAAGGGCTGGCGGGCGATCGGGCCGCTGGACGCGCTGGGCCTGCCGCTGTGGCGCGAGGCGCGTGATGCCGCCGCGCCGCTGGCTGGCGGGCCGCGCAAGCTCGGCGGCTGGCTGGCCGACCTGGGGCGCGTGCTGCGCCGCCTGGGTTCTTTGGCCGACGTCGAGGGCGGCGAGCCGCTGCTCAATGCGCTGTGGATCAGCCGCAACCCTTGGGCCGGCAGCGCGCACGAGCAGGTCATCGGCGCGACGCGGCTGCGGCCTGACGAGTTCCTGGCCTGGGTGGACGCCACGCTCGAAGGCGCGCAGTTCAGCCCGCCGGAAGACGCCCAGCCGGTCGTCGTCATCACGCCGCTCGCTCGCGCGCTGCTGCGGCCCTTCGGCGCAGCGGTGCTGCCGGGGGCCGACGCCGCAACGCTGGCGCCCGCGGCGCCGCGCAACGGCGTCCTGTCAGATGCCGATGCCCAGGCCCTCGGCTTGCCGCACCTGGCGGCCCAGCGCGAGGCGCAGGCCTGGGCCTTCGCGCAGTTGCTGCGTCTGCCGGCGGTCACGCTGCTGCGCTGCAGCCATGCCGGCGCCGAGCCGCTGCCGCCCAGCCCGCTCATCGAACGTCTGGAAGCCGCCTGGCGCCGGCCGCTGCCGGACTGGGCTGACGAGCGCGCCGACGCGCTGCTGCGGCCCCAGCCGGCGCACCGCCGCGCCGCAGTGCCGCAGCGGCTGCCGGCGCAGCTCAGCGCCAGCAGCATCGAGGCGCTGCGCAACTGCCCCTACCAGTTCTTCAGCCGCAGCGTGCTGGGCCTGCGCGAGCCGGACGAGCTGGACGTCGAGCTCGACAAGCGCGACTACGGCACCTGGCTGCATGCCGTGCTGCGGCGCTTTCACGAGGCCCGCAGTGGCAACTACGACCTGGCCGACCTGCGCGCCGCGGCCGATGCGGAGGCCGCGACGCTCGATGCTGCAGACTTCCTGCCCTTCCGCGCGGCCTTCGAGCGCGTCGTGTCGCGCTACATCAGCTGGCTGGTCGGCACCGAGGCCGAGGGCCAGCGCTTCGAGGCCGGCGAGGTCGAGCGGCGCTGCCAGCCCTTCGACGGGCCGTTGGCCGGCGTGACGCTGCAAGGTCGCATCGACCGTATCGACACCACGCCCGCCGGCCCGCTGCTGCTGGACTACAAGACCGGGCGCGCCAAGGACCTGAAGGACAAGCTCAAGACCCCGCTGGAAGATACCCAACTGGCGGTCTATGCGCTGCTGATGGATGCCGGCCCGACCCTGCAGGCTGCCTACCTCGCGATGGACGAGCCCGACTCGCTCGTCACCGTGCCCCACCCCGAGGTGAGTGCCACCGCCCAGGTGCTGCGCGACGGCCTGCAGGCCGACCTGTCGGCCGTGCTCGCGGGCCAGCCGCTGCCGGCGCTGGGTGAAGGCCGCGTCTGTGATTATTGCGAAGCTCGTGGCCTGTGCCGAAAAGACGATCTGACATGAGCGGCACCCAGTTCGCCTACTACGCCGACGGCCAGCGCATCCCGCGCGAGCGCTTCTATGCCATCGCCTGCGACCCGGCGCGCAGCAGCATCGTCGAGGCCTGCGCCGGTGCGGGCAAGACGTGGATGCTGGTGTCGCGCATCCTGCGCGCGCTGCTGGCCGGCGCCGAGCCGCAGCAGATCGTGGCCATCACCTTCACCCGCAAGGCCGCGGGCGAAATGCGCGAGCGGCTGGCCCAGTGGCTAGGCGAGTTCGCGCGGGCGAGCGAGCCGGCTCAGCGCCAGGCCCTCGTCGACCGCGGCCTGGGGCTGGAGCATGCCGAGCGCCTGCGCCCGCGGCTCGCGCGGCTGCAGGCCGAGCTGCTGCGCGGCGGCCGGGGCGTGGAGGTGCGCACCTTCCACGGCTGGTTTTCGCAACTGCTGCGCGCGGCGCCGCTGAGCCTGCTGACTGACCTGGGCATCTCGCCGGAGCTGCAGCTCGTCGAGGACGAAGCCGAGCTGATGCCGACGCTCTGGAGGCGCTTCCACGCCGCCGTGCTGGGCGACGCCGAGCTGCTGGCCGACTTCCAGGCATTGACGCTGGCGCGCGGCCGGCACAACCTGCGCGAGTGGCTGATGGCCGCCTTCGCCAAGCGCGTGGAGCTCGGGCTGGCCGAGGTTCATGGCGTACTGGCCGGCAGCGTGCCGGCGCCGGTGCAAGACCCGGCTGAGCGCTTCGAGGCGCTGGCGCCCGACATTGCCGCATTGGCCCGCGAGCTCGGCGCCGTGAGTGGCGCCAAGGCGCAGACGGCCGCCGCCGAACTGATCGCGGCCGGCAGCCTTTCCGAAGTGCAGGCAGCGCTGTTCACCGAGAAGGGCATGGGCTCGCCGCGTAAGCTCGGCAAGGTCTGCGACGACCTGCCGCTGTGGCGCCGGGTCACCGCCGAGCTCGAGGCTCTGCGCGCCGATGTCGAGCAGCAGGCCGCCGCGGAGCAGCATGCGGCCATGTACCGGCTGGGCCTGCGCCTGGTGGCCGAGTTCGAGGCGCTGAAGCGCCAGCGCGGTCTGGTCGACATGAACGACCTGGAGCGCGGCGCGCTCGCGCTGCTGGCCCAGCCGGAGCTGGCGGGCTGGGTGCAGCAGCGCCTGGACTCCCAGGTGCGCCATCTGCTGATCGACGAGTTCCAGGACACCAGCCCGCTGCAATGGCAGGCCCTGCACGGTTGGCTGTCGGCCTACGCCGGTGCAGGCGGCGGCACGGGCTTGAGCGTTTTCATCGTGGGGGACCCCAAGCAGAGCATCTACCGTTTCCGCCGCGCCGAGCCGCGTGTGTTCGTGGCCGCGCGCGACTTCGTCGTCGGCGGCCTGGGCGGCGCCAGCCTGGCCTGCGACCACACCCGGCGCAACGCACCCGAGGTGCTGGCCGCCGTCAACGGCGCGCTGGACGGCGTGCTGGAAGGCTTTCGCCCGCACACCACCGAGGGCACGCCTGGCAGCGATGTGCTAGCGGGCCTGTGGCTGCTGGACGGGCCGCCCGGCGAGAAGGCCGAGCGCGAGGTCGACCCGCTAGCCTGGCGGCCGAGCCTGACCGAGCCTCGCCACGAGCCCGAGTTCGAACGCCGCGAGGCCGAAGCGCAGCGCGTGGCGGCCTGTATCGCCGGACTGCTGGCGGCGCGGCCCGAGTTGCGGCCCGGGCAGATTTTCGCGCTGGCGCGTAAGCGCGAGCCGCTGCGTCAGCTCAGCACGGCGCTGACGGCGGCAGGCATCCCGCACGCCGCGCCTGAGGAGACACCGCTGGCCGAGGCCCCCGCGGTGCGTGACCTGCTCGCGCTGCTGGACGCGCTCGCGTCGCCAGGGCACGACCTGTCGCTGGCCCAGGCGCTGGCCAGTCCGCTGTTCGGCATCGGCGACGACGAACTGCTGAGCCTGGCAGCTGCGGCCGGGCGCATCGCCTACCTCGACGCGCCGGCCGCCGAACGGCCGCGCCCCTGGTGGGCGGCGGTGCAGACTCTGCCGTGCCCCAGTCCCGCGCTCGCCCGTGCGCAGCGGCTGCTGGCCGAATGGCAGGCGGCCGCCACGCGCAGCACGCCGCATGAGCTGCTGGACCGCATCGTGCACGAGGGCGAACTGCTACCGCGCCTGCTGGCCAGCAGCCCGCCGACGGAAGCCGGCGCGCGCGTGCAGAGCGTGCAGGCGCTGCTGCGTGCCGCGCTGGACCTGGACGGCGGCCGTTATGCGCAGCTCTACGGCTTCGTGCGCGCGCTGCGCAGCCGGCCGCTGACCTGGGGCGCCGCGCCCGGCGAGGATGGCGTGCAGTTGCTGACCATTCACGGCGCCAAAGGCCTGGAGGCGGATGTGGTGGTGCTGCTGGATGCCGAGGCGGCGTCGCCCAAGGCCGAGACCTATGGCTTGCTACTGGACTGGCCGGTGGGGCAGCCGGCGCCACGGCGCGCCGCCTTCTTCGGCTCTGAGGCCAAGCCGCCGCCATCGTTGGCCGGCCTGGTGGCCGAGGAGCAGTCGGCCCGCCAGCGTGAGGAGTTCAATGCGCTGTACGTGGCCCTCACGCGGGCGCGGCGCACCCTCATCGTCAGCCGCACGCCGGCCAGGCGGCCGCAGGACTGCTGGTGGTCTCGCCTCGCGCCACTCGGCCAGCCCTGGCCGCTGCCGCTGCAGGAGGGCGCGGTGGGGGAGGCGCCCGCGCCGCGCTGGCGGCCGCTTCCGGCCTGGCAGGGCGAGCGCCAACCGCTGCCGGTGCGCGCGGCCGACAACGCCCGCGCCGCCCAGGTCGGCGAGGCGCTGCACCGGGTGCTGGAATGGGCCAGCCACCCGGGGCAGACCCAGCCGCTTGACGTACTGCTGGCTGGCAGCTCACAGGCCTTCGGCCTTGATGCGGCGGGGCGCGAACAACTGGCGCGCAGCGCCGGCGCAATCCTGTCGAGCAGCGAGGCGCGGCCCTTCTTCGACCCCGAACAGCTGCTGTGGGCCGGCAACGAGGTGCCGGTGACCGTCACCGGCGGGGAAGGGCGCATCGACCGCCTTGTGCACCGCCGTGCCACCGCTACCGAGCCGGCCGCCTGGTGGGTGCTGGACTACAAGCTCGGCCTCACGCCCGAGGCCGTCCAGGCCTATCACGAGCAGCTGCGCGGCTACGTGGCGGCGGTGCAGGCGCTGCAGCCCGGCGAGCCCGTTCGCGCTGCGCTGATCAGCGGCACCGGGCGGGTCGTCAGCTTGGTCTAGAATGCGCAGCTTGTTCGGGGCGTAGCGCAGCCTGGTAGCGCATCTGGTTTGGGACCAGAGGGTCGCGAGTTCGAATCCCGCCGCCCCGACCAATTTATTCACGGGTTACAGAAGCTGTTCTGTAACCCGTTTCTATTTCCCCTTTCGGTTTTGCTATCTGAGCACAAACGTAGGGAAACCAACGGGCGCAGCCTGCACAGACCTGGACTGGGCGAAAGCCCGACGTGACGACCAGGGGACGCGTTGCGTCCGTCTCGAACGCTCCATGCGATTGCCATGTAAATAGGCGACCTTCGGGCGGTCGCGCCGAGCGAAGACCCTTCGGGGCGAGATGGGCTTGAGGGCCCCTGCGGCCGGCTTCAGCGCGCCGGCGAGCAAGAAGATGTTCATCCGGCGTTCAGCACCGGCGAACTATTCTGGGCGGTTGCCGCCGCGAAGGTGGCCCAATGAAGGGAGCATTTGTGACCGAGCTTCTTCCCCCCAGCGAAGACTCCGAATCCACCGAACACACCACCGCGGAGCGCGCCGCTGCCGCTTCCCGCAGCACGTGGGTCAGCGTCGTGGTCAACCTGGCGCTCACATCCACCCAGATTGTTGCCGGTGTCCTGACCAAGTCCCAGGGCCTGGTCGCTGACGGCGTGCATTCCCTGTCTGACCTCATCGCCGACTTCGTGGTGCTGCTTGCCAACCACCACAGCCAGAAGGACGCGGACGAAGACCATCCGTATGGTCACCATCGGTACGAAACGGCGGCTTCTCTGGCGCTCGGTCTGTTGCTGCTCGGCGTGGGGCTTGGCATGCTCTGGTCGGCCGCCGTGAAGCTGGAGCAGCCCGAGGCCATTCCTCAGGTGCACATGGCGGCGCTGTGGGTCGCGCTCGGCGCGCTGACCGCCAAGGAGCTGCTGTTCCGCTACATGCTGGCCGTGGCCAAGCAGGTGAAGTCCAGCATGCTAGTAGCCAACGCCTGGCATGCGCGCTCGGATGCCGCATCGTCCCTGGTGGTGGGTCTGGGCATCATCGGCAACCTGGCGGGCTACCCCATCCTGGACCCTATTGCCGCCGCCATTGTCGGCTTCATGGTCACCAGGATGGGCTGGGCGTTCGGCTGGGATGCTCTGCACGACCTGATGGATCGCGCCGTCGATGACCAGGAGGTGGCCGCCATCCGCCGGACCCTGGCCGAGACGCCCGGAATCAAAGGCGTGCACGACATCCGCACGCGCAAGATGGGCGACATGGTGGTGGTGGACGCCCACATCGAGGTGGACGCCACGCTCACCGTCGAAGCCGGTCACGACATCGCCGTCGAAGCTCGCCGTCGCGTCATGCAGCGCCATCGCGTGCTGAACCTGATGACGCATGTGGACCCGTGGCGCCGCCCCGATGGCGACCATGAGAAGGTTTCTGCCGCGGCGGGCTGAGCTGCGATGAGCGCGCTCACTGGGCTCAGCTCCCCCTGGGCCGAAGCTGGGCTGCAGTGCGACGGCACGACGAGCGGGCTACATCGGGGCGCGACAGTTCGGCGCCGTGCTCGTCCGGCTGGGCCTGCTGCAAGGCGTCGGGCTGCTGGGGCTGGTACATGGCCGCAGTGGCCCTTCTGCATGGGCAGACTTGACCTCAATCGTCGGCGTGGTGGCCGCCGCGTCGCTCGCCTTGCGTCGCTGGCGTGACACCCGGGTCGCTCTGAACCGTCTGCCAGCCGACGAAGCCCGCGTAGGCCGCCAGCATCAGAACAGCCAGCCAGGCGCGATTGGCCTTGACGAGGTCTGGACCGGCCCCCGGTGCGCGACCGGTCCACATCGGCGTTGCCAGGTTGCGGCGGCGCAGCATGGACAGCAGCGCGATGAGCGCCAGGTGAGCCGCAACGAGGGCCATGGCCGAGTTCGCGAAGAATTCGTGGACTTCCTCCATGGCGTCCTCCATGCCCAGCCAATCGACATAGCCCACATAGCCGGAGAGCACGAGGGGTGCCGCGACGGATATCAGCAACAGCATCGCCGCCCCCATTCCGAGGGTGACTGCGCGAGGCGGGTCGATACGTCCGGCCCGGGCATTGCGAAGCCAGTCGCCGAACCCTGACACACGGTGCCACAGTGAGGCGAGACGGGCCTGCCGCGGTCCGACCAGGCCATAGACCAGTCTGAAGAGCAGCAGCCCGCCGAAAGCGTAGCCCAGCGTCACATGCAGGCCTCGCCAGCGCTCGGACTCGGCGGTGATCCAGGCGCCTGCGAAGCTCAGCGCGAACAGCCAATGGAAGGCCCGAGCGGGCGCGTCTATCATCAGCCGTGCAGGCTGTGAGGCCGGGGCAGTGGCGGCAGCAGCCGGGGCCATGGAAGGGGTCGTGGAAGTCATATGGTGCTCCTTGAATCGGCTCAGTCGTCCCACGCTGAGCGTTGTCGCGCGCTGAGACCTTCGGGCATGCGCAGGGCGTGCTCGCTGTACTGACCCTTGTCAGCGCCGGTGTGACAGGCCATGCAGTTCGATGCAGAACGAACGCTCGGCAGCCTCCAGGTTGCCGGCTCGATCTGGCGGTGCTTGCGCTCGAACCGTGTCGTGCGGGTGATGCGGTCTTCCGGCGGGGCGGGCGTCGTCAGACGCCGGTCGGCGTTCTCCTGCAGCCATCGGCTCAGTTGCTGGACGTCCGCTGCGTCCAGCGAAGCGTCGGTGCCGAAGTGCTTGTCCAGGCTGCGCATCAGTCGCGCCCAGGAAGCGGCAGGCAGCATCTGGGGCTGGTAGGCCACATGGCAGGCCGCGCACTCCTGCACATAGGCTTGGGGACTGGCGATACGCCCGGTGCCTTCGTGTTCACCGGCGCGGCAGGCCAGGGCGAGCGGCAGCGTCAACATGACCAGTGCAGTCCGTGCCCGAGTCTTCATCAGGTTCATTGGCTTCTCCATGGCTCAGCGAAGGGACTGCAGCCAGGCCAGCACATCGGCCTTCTCGCCGGGTGTGCATTCGCGCTGCGCGACGTCCTTGCAGTTGCGGCGGAACCACTTCTCCACGCTGCGCTCGTCGGTGAAGGCCTTGGGGTTGAATGCTGGTGCCAGCGGGTCGATGGGCTTCGCAGTAACTGCGTGCTTTCCCACGCCGGTGGGAAGCTGGCCGTGGCAGGACGCACACGACCACTCGGCGCCGTGCCTGCTCGCGAAGAAGACCCGTCCGCGCTCGACCTGTGCAGGCGACCGCGCTGCCGCTTCATAGGCCTTCTGCAATTGAGCCGGTGTCGTCGCCTGTGCTTGCGCAGCAGGCGCCTGCGTGGCCAGGATGAGCAGCGGCAGGAGGAATAACTTTGAGGTCATGGTCGTCCTTGGGGTTGACGGGGCCATCATCGAAACCAGCCCTTGAACCCTTGCTGAATCGGCCGTTCATCCGCGGTTCAGCCTCGACGTCCGACACTCGCACCATGAAGGCAACCATCCGGACCGCCGTCCTGCCCTGCGTCCTCGCGCTATGCCTGGGCGCTGGCGTGCTGTCGCCTGCCAACGCCGACGACCGGAGAGACCACGACCGTGCGCGCGCTGCCGTGAAGGCGGGCGAGGTCCTGCCACTGCAGGAGGTGCTGGAGAAGGTCCAGCGCAGCCACCCCGGCGAGGTGCTGGATGTTGAACTCGAGCGGCAGGACGGACGCTGGGTCTACGAGCTCAAGTTATTGCAAAGCGGCGGCCGCCTGCTTCGCCTGGATGTGGACGCCAAGACGGCAGCGGTCCTCAGAAGCCGACAACGCCCAGCACCCGAGACCAATGCCTCCGCCGCCTCGGCCCCGGCGCGTCAGCCATGAGGGTGCTGCTCGTTGAAGATGAAGCCGTGCTGAGGTCGCAGCTCAAGCAGATGCTTGAGCAGGCCGGCTATGCGGTGGACGAGGCGAGCGACGGGCAAGTCGCGCTGCATCTCGGCGCGACAGAGCCTTACGACGCCGTAGTGCTGGACCTGGGACTGCCGGTGCTGGATGGCCTGACGGTGCTGCAGCGGTGGCGCGGCCAGGGGCTGACGATGCCGGTGTTGATCCTCACGGCGCGCGACAGCTGGCACGAAAAGGTGGCCGGTATCGACGCGGGGGCCGATGACTATCTTGCAAAGCCGTTCCATACCGAGGAACTGCTGGCGCGCCTGCGTGCGCTGGTTCGCCGCACCCACGGCTTGGCATCTCCGCTGCTTGAGCAAGGAGACGTCACCCTGGACACGCGCACTGGCACGGTCACGCTCAAGGGGATCACCGTCACGCTGACCGCGCACGAATATCGGCTGCTGGCCTACCTGATGCATCGCGCCGGGCAGGTGGTGTCCCGCAGTGAACTCGTCGAGCATCTGTATGCCCAGGACTTCGACCGCGACTCCAACACCGTGGAGGTGTTCGTCGGCCGGCTGCGGCGCAAGCTCGGCGCCGACCTCATCGAGACCGTTCGTGGCATGGGCTACCGGCTCGTGCCTGCCCACTGATCACCGGACGTCACGTTGAGCCTGCTGAACTTGCGCTCGCTTCGTAATCGCCTGCTGTTCGTGACCCTGCTCACGGCAGGCTTGACCGTCGTGGCCTCGGGCCTCGCGTTGTCTGCCCTGTTCCGGGACCATGTCCGGCAGCAGTTCGTCGAGCGGCTGACCGCGGACCTGGACCAGGTCCTGGCACGGCTGGAGGTGGACAGCCAGGGGCAGCCGACCCTGGATGCGGCGCGGCTCTCCGACCCGCGCTGGACACGCCCGCATTCCGGCCTGTACTGGCAGGTCGACGCTGCAGGACCCGACGGCAAGCCGGGCCTGCTGCGCTCGCGCTCCCTCTGGGATGAAGACCTGGTGGCGCCGAGGGACACGCCGAGTCCAGGCGAGCTGCATGTCCACGACGTGTTGAACCATCGCCAGGAACCGCTCTTGGTTATTGAGCAGGGCCTGCATGCCGACGGGGCGGTATCGCCTTGGCGGGTGATGGTCGCAGCCAGTACGCAGCCTTTGGAGCAGGCGGCAGAGCGGTTCGACAACGTGCTGATCGGGGCGCTGTTGGTGCTGATGCTTCTGCTCTGTGCTGGCGCCCTTCTTCAGGTCACGCTCGGGCTGGCGCCGCTGGGCCGGCTGCGTGCTGCCCTGTCCGCGCTGCGCGACGGACGCACACAACGCCTCGAAGGCCGGTATCCCACCGAGGTCCAGCCGTTGGCCGATGACCTCAACAGCGTGCTGGATCGCCAGGCCGCGACGCTCGACCGGGCAAGGACGCAGGCGGGCAATCTCGCTCACGCGTTGAAGACGCCGCTCACCATCCTGGGCCAGGGGGCCGCAAACGCGAGCGGCTCCTTTGTGGCCAGGGATGAGCTGCCGGCGCTGGTGCTGGATCAGGTCCAGGTCGCTCGCAGACACATCGACTGGCACCTTGCCAGGGCCCGCGCTGCAGCAGCCCAGGACGCTGGAGGTCTGAAAACACCGCTGCAGCCCGTGGCCGACGGCTTGGTCCGGGTCATGCAGAAGGTCTACGCGAATCGGAGGCTGTCGATCCGGGTCGACGTCGATGCGCGCCTGGCCTTCGCTGGCGAGTCGCAGGACCTTCAGGAAATGTTGGGCAACCTGCTGGACAACGCCTGCAAGGCCGCGCGGACGCAGGTGCTGGTCAGCGCCATGCAGACTGGACCTATATTGCGTGTGACGGTCGACGATGACGGCCAAGGCATTGCGCCAGATCAGATCGCTAAAGCGCTGCAGCGTGGCCGCCGGTTGGATGAAACAACGCCGGGCAGTGGATTGGGCTTGGCCATCGTGCAGGAGCTGGCCACGATGTACGAGGGGACGGTCGAGCTGGGCGTGAGCCCTCTTGGCGGGCTGCTGGCCCGACTGAATCTGCCCGCAGGTTGACGCTGCGTGCAAGCGATCGACTGTGCCCGGGCCGATACCCGGCGCCGATCACTCCGGCCGCAAGACGGGCACGACCATCGTGATTGCGCCCACCCAGCACGATCGTCAGTTCGTTCGCCGCCTCGTCGGCGAGTTCACTTGGCCGCGACTTCAACGCTGGGCTCGACTCGACAACGCGCCACCCGCACATCGTCATGCTGCTGATGTGACACGGCGAATGCTTGCCCCTGCAGCATCGGAACGACCAGGCCCGGCACGCCGGACGTCGACGAGGTCCACTTCGTGCCGACGCTGCTGACCCACCTTGCCGAGTTCGCGCCGCGCATCCGGCTGCGTGCCTTGTCGCATCGCAGGCTGGCTGCGTCGGGGGCGCCGGCTTCAGGCGCGGCGGACCCGGTGGTGAACTATGGTGGGCTATTTCCCGGATCTAACCTAACCGGCGCCGAGTTCTTCCGCCAGAAACTGTTTGAGAACAACCACGTCTGCATCGCGCGCCGCGCCCGCCGGGATGTGGGCGACGCGCCGCTGGACCTTGAAACCTACCTCGCGATGCGGCTGGTGGTGCGGCCCGAGGGGCGGGGCGTGGCAACGGTTTGGCTGCGTGCCACCTTACAAAAGCTGTTTGCGGCTTGAGTGCATCGGCAGTGCCGTGGCCGAACGTTTGCTTGTTGACTTCTCCGGTTTGAACGAGCGGCCCGGATCGCCGTGCGACGTTTCGGGCAAAGGAATTCAGGACGGATCTGACGAGACACAGGAGGTCGGCTGAAGGAATCAACATGCCCTAAGTCGTTGGATTTGCTTGTGTTTGGCTGATCCGGGGCGCCCGTTCTATGGGGTAACATGCCACCTTTGTGATTGGGAAGTAGAGAGTCGCAAGTTCGATCCCATCTCCCCGACCAAGCCTTCACCGAGAACCCGCCGCCGGCCCCGCGCCGCGGCGGGTTCTTTTTGTGAGGCGCCCCTTCATCCCGGGGCTCTCCGGGCATTTGGCCCGCAGGGACGACCCTGACAATCGCGCACTTTTGCTGAAACACGGGGCCAGCCACAAGCCCGGCCCGAGATGCCATGGCCATTCAACACCTGACCGACGAGCAGATCGCCACCTGGACGCGTGCCCAAAAGGACGAGTGGTGGTTCAAGAACGTCTACCGCCAGGACATGCCGCAGCTGACGCTGCGCTCGGGGCTGACCGGCTTCCTGCTCGGTGGCGTGCTTTCCTCCACCGGCCTGTACATCGGCGCCAAGACGGGCATCTCTCTGGGCGTCGGCCTCACGTCGGTCATCCTCGCGTTCGCGCTGTTCCGTGCGCTGCACGCCTCGGGCCTGGGACGTGACTACAGCATCCTCGAGAACAACTGCACCCAGTCCATCGCAACGGCGTCGGGCTATGTGACGACGGCGCTGATCTCCAGCCTGCCCGCTTACATGCTCGTCACGGGCCATGTGCCGCTGGGCTGGCAGATCGCCGTGTGGATGTTCCTCATCTCGCTGGTGGGCGTGCTGCTAGCCTTTCCGCTGAAGCGCCGCTTCATCAACGAAGACCAGGCGCCATTCCCTGAGGGCCGTGCCTGCGGCGTCGTGCTGGACTCGCTCTACCACGGCGAGGGCGACGAGGGCGTCTTCAAGGCCAAGCTGCTAGGCTGGGTCGCGGGCGGCGCCGCGCTGCTGCAGGGCATCTGCGGTGAAGGCTGGATGAAGCTCGTGCAGTTCAAGCTGCTGGCCATGGACAAGTGGGCCGGCCTCACGGAACCCTGGCACCTGCACGACCGCATCGACGACTACTACTACGCCTGGGCCGTCAAGGCGCACGGCTTTATTCCCACCATCCTGGGCACGGACTTCCGCACGCTGGGTCTGCGCCTGGTGCTGGACGCCGCGCTGATCGGCACCGGCGGCCTGATGGGCCTCGCGGTGGCGGCGAGCTGCTTCCTCGGAGCGTTCATCAACTTCGTCGTGCTGGCACCGATGATCATCCAGCTGGGCGACATTGCGCCGCGCATGGGCCCCGACGGCGTGCTCATCCCGCTGAGCCGCACGGAGATCGTCAACCAGTGGTCGCTATGGTGGGGCGTGACGATGATGGTGGTCGGCGCGCTGGTGTCGCTGCTGGCCAAGCCCGAGATCTTCACGAGCGCCTTCAAGCGCAAGACCGGAGCGGCCAGCGGTGCGGCCGAGGTCGACCTGCTGAAGAACATCGAGGTGCCATTGTGGATTTCCTGGATCGGCGTGCCCATCGTCAGCCTGCTGGCCTGCTGGGCCACGCACGCCTTCTTCGGCGTGCCACTGTGGCTGACCATCGTGTCGCTGCCGCTGATCTTCGTGCTGACCGTCATCTGCACCAATTCGATGGCGCTGACCTCTTGGACGCCGACCGGCTCGCTGTCCAAGATCACGCAGTTCACCATGGGCGCGCTGGACCGCAGCAACCCCGGCTCCAACCTGCTGCCCGCGGGCATGACGGCCGAGATCGCGTCCAATGCTGCCAACCTGCTGTCCGACATCAAGCCCGGCTACATGCTGGGCGGCAAGCCGCGCCACCAGGCCATCGGCCATGTGATCGGCAACCTGGCTGGCGTGCTGGTTTGCGTGCCGCTGTTCTTCCTGCTGTTCACGAAGACCGATGCCAACGGCGTCGTTTCTGCGGCCGGCATGGTGAGCGACCAGTTCGGCTTCCCGGCGGCGCTGCAGTGGAAGGGCGTGGCCGACATCATCGCCAAGGGCCTGAAGAGCCTTCCCGCGTCCGCGCTGATCTCCATGGGTGTTGCCGCCGCGGCGGCGGTGGCCATCGAGGTGGCGCGTATCGTGACCAAGGGCCGCTCGGGCCTGTCGGCGGTCGCCATCGGCCTGGGCGTGACGCTGCCTCCGCAGGCGACGTTCATGATGTTCGTCGGCGCGCTGATGTTCTGGTTCATGAGCCGCGTGCACAAGGTGCCCGGCACCCGCGGCCACCGCATCTGGGTCGAAGGCATGGAGCCCGTCTGTGCGGGCCTGATCTCCGGCGCGGCGCTCATGGGCATCGGCGACGCGATCATCAACGTCTTGATCTGATAATCCTCGCTTCTGTCTGTCCGTAGCTCAACTGGATAGAGCAGCTGCCTTCTAAGCAGCAGGTCGGGGGTTCGAGTCCCTCCGGACAGGCCAATGTTTCGCGAGCGGCGCGCCCCGAGGTGTCGCGGGCGCGCGCTGCTTCTGACGCTGATAACGGCTTCCTGTCCTACAGCCGCTGCATTCGGCCCTGTACTACATTTCATTCGGGCTTCGGCCCCCTGCTGTTCCTCCCTGAGCAGGCGTCTCCCGCGACAGTGGGAGACGGTTTCAGCCCCGGTCGTTCTCGGCCGGGGTTTCTTTTTTGTGCGCTCAGCATGAGCGCACTTCTCGCGGGTGCAAGTCCCGTCGTAAGTTGATCACAGCGAACGAAGCGAAGCGCAACTGCATGAGGGTGACCGGGTGTGGGAAGGAAGCGTGGAG
>NZ_JAJTWU010000011.1 GCF_021353265.1 Pelomonas cellulosilytica | reverse complement strand
CGCTCCACGCTTCCTTCCCACACCCGGTCACCCTCATGCAGTTGCGCTTCGCTTCGTTCGCTGTGATCAACTTACGACGGGACTTGCACCCGCGAGAAGTGCGCTCATGCTGAGCGCACAAAAGAAGCGGCCCGCGGGCCGCTGTTCGTGGTGATTGGCGATCGGCCGCTCAGGCCTTGATGTCCAGCAGCGCGCCGGTCGTGTTGAGCTGCGTCTGCAGCACCTTCAGGTTCGCGACGAAGGCATAGGCCGCCGACTGCTGCTCAACGATCCCGTTGGCCGGGTTGATCTCCCTCTCGGGCACCTTATCGACGTTGGTCGGCTCGACGCTGGTACGGCCCTGGTTGCTGGCCGCCAGATTGGCGATGTTGGCCGCGGACGCGCGCAGGCGCTCATTCGCGGCGGAGATGCCGGTCAGGGCGGTGGACAGCGGGACGGTGGTCATCGGAGTTCAGTTTCGAGCGCTCTGGCCGCTACATCGACCGAGCTGCACTGAACTTTAGAACAATCGGCGGGAATCCCCCTGTTTCGGTGGATCGCCGACGCGCGGGGCGTGAAATCAGCCCGCGAGTTCCTCGTAGCTGCCCGCCGGCACGAACACGCGAACGCTGTCACCGCCGGCCATCTTGGCCTCGGTGCACGCGAGCGACGCCCCGCCCAGCACGGCATCGACCGTCGTCAGCGTGTTCTGGATCTGCACAACACCGACGCTGGCCTTAACGCGCGTGCGGTGCAGGCCCCAGCGCAGCCGGTAGGCCGCTACGGCCGCACGCACCTTCTCGGCAATGATCTGGGCGTAGTGCTGGTCGCAGTCGGGCAGCAGGATCGCGAAATGGTCGTCCTCCAGCCGGGCGACTAGGTCGGATGCACGCACCTTGCTGATCAACATCTGGCCCAGGCCATAGAGGAAATGGTCGCCCACTTCGGCGCCCATGTCCTTGATGACCTCGCCGAAGCGGTCGACATCCAGCCACAGCACCGACACCGGCTCATTGCGCCGGCTGCCCACGTGCTCGGCCAGGCGGCGTTCGAACTCGCGACGGTTGGCCAGCTCGGTGACGGCGTCGTGCTTGGCCGTCCAGGTGGGCTGCAGGCGCTGGGCGCGAGCCACGCTCACGTCCTCGACGATCCACAACGACTCGCCGGCCGGCTTGTCCCAGTGCACCGGCGTGGCTTGCAGTCGCCCCCAGAAACGGTGGCCGTCGCGCTTGACGTACTCGATCTCCTCGTCCAGCGGCCGGCCTGCGGCAAAGGCGGCGGCGGCGCGATCCTGCAGGCCCGCATGGGCGAGGTCCGTCGTGTGGACGACGCGCGTGCCCTGACCGGCCAGGTCGCTGTCGTCGCCAAAGCCGAACAGGTGGTTGAACTCGTCGCTGACGACTTGGAAACGCTGACCCGAGACGAAGGCAACGGCTGTGGGCGCTCGCACGAGCAGCGCGCGCAAGCGGGCGGCAGTGAGGTCTTCGGCGGGGGCAGCGGCGTTCATGAGGTCTCCTGCGAGTGCGGGGTTATCGCGCAACTATCGCAGGAGTGCCGGCTTTAAACCATGCCGCAGATCACGCTTCCGGCGCTATTTGCTCGGCGTAGTCATACAGCGCGGACAGGATGGCCTGGCCGCGCTCGTCTGCCGCGTCGCCAAGCTGGTCGATGCGCTCCATGAAGCTGGCGAGCGTCAGCGCCCCGCCCTCCCCCTGGTGCAGCCGCGCCGCGCAGTGCGCCTGCCAGCGCTCGCCTTCCTCGGGCGACAACGCCGCCGGGAAGTTGCGCGCGCGCCAGCGGAAGACCAGCTCGTCCAGCCGACCGTCCTGGAAGGCCAGCTTGCCTAGCGCCGCGCGCTCGGCGAGCTGATCAGGCGGCGTGGTGCGCACGCGGTTCAGCGCGCGGCGGTCCTCGTTGCCGATGAAGCCGCCATAGAGGTCTTCATCCACGTCGACCGGCGCGAATGGCTCGCGCTGGAAGACGTCAAGCCACAGGCCGTCGAGCAGCCGGCCCTTCTCGGCCAGCAGCGTCGCGTTGGCGAGCTGCGCCTCGACGTCGTGCCCCCAGCGCTCGGCCATGGCCGGGGTCAACGTCTTCAGGTTGCCGATGACGATGGGCGACTTGTTGACGTGGATGGTCTTGATCGGCAGCCTCGTCACGCCCTCGGGCAGGTCGTCCTGCTTCGTGAACATGCGCTGCCGGATGGCGTCGGCGCCCAGCGTCAGCAGCTCTTCCGGCGAGACGGCGCAGTCCCAGACAATGAGTTCGTTCTTGTTCGTCGGGTGTGGTGCCAGCGGCCAGACCATCGCAACGCAGCCGCGCTCCGGGCCGTACATGCCCGACACGTGCAGGAAGGGCTTGCCGATGCCGATCTCGTCCCACACGGCCTGCTTGGTGCGCAACTTCAGGCAGAAGTCCCACAGCTTGGGTTGTGCATGGCGCAGCTTGCGCGCCAACGCGACGGTGGCACGCACGTCGGACAGCGCATCGTGCGCGGCCTCATGCGCGAGGCCATTGGCGGCGGTCAGATGCTCCAGCTTGAAACTCGGCCGGCCATCGTCGTGCTTCGGCCACTCGAGGCCGTCGGGCCGCAGCGCGTAGGCGCAGCGCACGACATCGAGCAGGTCCCAGCGGCCGCAGCCGTTCTGCCATTCGCGGCCATAGGGGTCAATTAGATTGCGCCAGAACAGATGACGCGTCACCTCGTCGTCGAAGCGGATGGAGTTGTAGCCCACGCCCACCGTGCCGGGCAGCGCCAGCACGGTCTCGATGGCGGCGGCGAACTCGTGCTCGGGCACGCCGCGCTCCAGGCAGTGCTGGGGCAGGATGCCGGTCAGCAGGCAGGACTCGGGGTCGGGCAGGTAGTCGGGCGCCGGCTGACAGTACAGCATCAGCGGCTCGCCGATCTCGTTGAGCTCGGCATCCGTGCGCAGGCCGGCGAACTGCGCCGGGCGGTCGCGGCGCGGCACGCGGCCGAAGGTCTCATAGTCGTGCCAGAAGAAGCTCAAGTCGGTCATGGTCGGCACGATATCGCAAGCCTGCCCCGTCCCGATCGCCAAGCCGGGCAGGCTCCGTTAAAGTCATCCATCTCAGGACGAACGGGGAGATCGGCTTGAAGACGCACGCTGTGCTGCTGCCCGGTTGGCTGGCCCTGACGCTGAGCGCCACCGTCCACGCTGCCGATGACCCCATTGCCACCGACCGGCCGGACTTCGTCGAATCCAGCGACGTCGTCGGCAAGGGCCGGGTGCAGATCGAAACCAGCCTCGCCTGGGAATACGACCGCGAGGGAATCCTAACCAGTCGACAGCGAAGCACGCCGACGCTGCTGCGCATCGGGCTGAACGACAACTGGGAGCTGCGCTTCGAGACCGATGGCCGGATGGTGCAGCGGCTCGGGGATGACAGCGGCACGGTGCGCCAGCGGGGCTGGTCCGACGTGTCCGTGGGCTTGAAATGGCATGTGGCCGATGGCGACGAGGAGCAAGGCCGGCCCGGCATCGCCTGGCTGTTCCACGCCGACGTCGACAGCGGCAGCGGCACCTTCCGCGGCCAGGGCGTTCGCCCCTCGGTGCGGCTGGTGGCGGAGTGGGAGCTGCCGGGTGGCCTGTCCATCGGCGTGATGCCCGGGATCTACCAGGAGCGCAACGATGCGGGCAGCCGCTACATCGGCACTCTGCTGTCCGGCGTCGTCGGCAAGCAGCTGACGGAGCGCCTGCGCGGCTTCGTCGAGCTGTCGGGCCAGCAGCTGGCGTCGACGCGCAACGGCGGCAACACCATCACCGCCGACGTCGGCCTGGCCTGGCTGCTGACCCGCGACCTGCAAGTCGACGGCGCGGTATCCCGTGGCCTGAACCGCAACAGCCCCGACTGGAGCTGGACGGTGGGCATCTCCTCCAGATTCTGAACGCGAGGTCGACATGACGATGACATGGCATGTGCGGCACCGGCTGCTCGCACTGAGTCTGCTGGGCCTGGCTTTCGTGCTCGGCACCGGCACTGTGGGTTACCTGTCGCTGCAGCAGATGGCCGGCATGGCCGCCCGACAGTCCCTGGCGAGCGAGGCGCTGCGATCCCAGATGGAAGCGGACATGATGCATGACACGTTGCGCAGCGACGTGCTGGCCGCGCTGCTGGCGGCCAGCAAGCAGCAGGACAACGAGCTGGCGGCGGCCGCCAAGGACATCCGGGAGCACACCGAAGAGTTCATCAGCGACATGGCCAAGCTCAAGGGCATGGCGGTCAACGACGAGATCACGGCTTCGGTGCAGAAGACCCAGACCCAGCTGAACGCCTACATCAAGAGCGCCAACGAGCTGGTGACGCTGGCAGGAAAGGATCTGCCGTCGGCCGAGCGCCGGCTGCCGCAGTTCGTGAGCGCGTTCAAGGCGCTGGAAGCCGACATGGCCCATGTCAGCGACCTGATCGAAGACCACGAGAGGCAGACGCGCGAGCAGGGTGTCGCGACGGCCTCGACGGCGGGGAACACGATGATGGCGACGGCGCTGACCGCCACGTTGCTGCTGCTGGCCATCAACGCCTGGATCGGCCGGGGCATCGCCGGCCCGCTGGCTACCGCGCTGCAGGCCACGCATCAGGTGGCCGGTGGCGACCTGACGCTGCAACTGCGCAGCGACGGCACCGACGAGACCGCCCAGCTGCTGGCGGCGTTGCAGTCCATGAGTGGCGAGCTAGGCGCCATCGTCGGCGAGGTCCGTGCGAGCGCCGAGTCGGTGGCCCAGGGCTCCACCGAGATCGCCGCCGGCAGCCTGAACCTGAGCCAGCGGACCGAAGAACAGGCGAGCAGCCTGGAGCAGACCGCTGCCGCGCTGGAGCAGATGACAGCCGCGGTGAACAACAACGCCGAGACCGCACGGCGGGCCTCGGAACTGGCACGACAGGCCGCGCAGGCCGCGACAGCAGGCGGGGAAGCCGTAGGCCGCGTGGTGAGCACCATGGCCGAGATCTCCGGCAGCTCGCGCCGCATCGCCGACATCATCGGCGTCATCGATGGCATCGCCTTCCAGACCAACATCCTCGCGCTGAATGCCGCCGTCGAGGCCGCCCGCGCCGGCGAGCAGGGCCGGGGCTTTGCCGTGGTGGCCGGCGAGGTGCGGCTGCTGGCGCACCGCAGTGCCGACGCCGCCCGGGAGATCAAGGCGCTGATCGCCGATAGCGTGACCAAGGTCGAGCAGGGAACGACCGAAGTGGACCAGGCCGGGCATACCGTGCAGGGCGTCGTCAGGCAGGTCGACGGCGTCAGCCAGCTGATCAGCGAGATCGACGCGTCCAGCCACGAGCAGAGCCGAGGCATCGGCCAGGTGGGCGCCGCGATGACCTCGCTGGACCAGATGACGCAGCAGAACGCAGCGCTGGTCGAGCAGACCGCGGCGGCGGCCGAGAGCCTGAAGGTGCAGGCCAACCGGTTGACCGGCCTTGTGTCCCGGTTCAAGTTGCGGACCTGAGCCGGGCATGCGGGTTGCCCCGCCTGCCTCCCGGGCAGCACTCGCCGTCCCCGATGTCGACCGCCGTCAGTCAGCCTGCGCGGATGCCCCTTTTTCGAACCACGCCACGTAGAGCGTCGGCAGCACGAGCAGCGTCAGCAGCGTCGCCGTGACCAGCCCGCCGATGACGACGACGGCCAGCGGCCGCTGCGTCTCCGCGCCGATCTCGTGCGACAGCGCCATCGGCAGCAGGCCCAGCGCCGCCAGCATCGCCGTCATCAGCACCGTGCGCAGCCGCTGCATCGAGCCTTCGCGCACGGCCGATCGCACGTCTTGCCCTGCCTGGCGCAGCTGCTGGAACACGCTGAGCATGACGACCCCGTTGAGCACCGCCTGGCCAGACAACGCGATGAAGCCGATTGCCGCCGACACCGACAGCGGAATGTCCAGCGCCCACAGTGCGACGAAGCCGCCGATCAGCGCCAGCGGCACGTTCAGCAGGATCAGCGCGGCCATGCGGAAGTCATTGAAGGCGTTGAACAGCAGCACGAAGATCAGCAGCAGCGAGATCGGCACGACGATGGCCAGGCGCTTCATCGCGCGTTCCTGGTTCTCGAACTCGCCCGACCAGCTCAGCGCATAACCCTCCGGCACGCTGACCGACTTCGCGATGCGGGCCTTCATGTCGGCGACGACCGAGCCCATGTCGCGGTCCTTGATGAAGATGCCGATGGCCATCGTGCGCCGGCCGCCCTCGCGGGCGATGTTCATCGCGCCCGTCGTCTCGCGGATGCTGGCCACCTCGGACAACGGCACCGTGCCGCCCCCCGGCGTCGACACCAGCGTGCGCGGCAGCTCGGTGATGGCGCGCTTGTCCTCCGGCAGCCGCACCGTCACGGCGTACTTGCGCTCGCCCTCCCAAAGGTAGGTGGCGGCCTTGCCGGCCAGCGCCGCCTCGATGACGTCCTCCACGTCGCCGACGTTGAGCCCGAGGCGCGCCGCGCGTGCACGGTCGATGTCGATGACGAGCTGAGGCAGCTCGCCCTCGCGGTCGATCTCGGCCTGATAGACACCCTCCACCTGCTTCACCTCGCGCTGGATGTCGTGCATCACGCGGCCCAGCGCGCGCAGGTCATCACCCGAGGCCTTGATGACGATTTGGCCGTCGATCTGAGAGATGGACTCCAGCACGTTGTCGCGGATGGGCTGCGAGAACGACGGCTCCATGCCCGGCACGGCGGACACCGCCTTGTCCATCTCGTGGATCAGGTCGGCCTTGGTCATGCCGGCACGCCACGTCTCCGCGGGCTTCAGGTCCACGAAGATCTCGGCCATGCTGATCGTCTTGGGGTCTGTGCCGTCCTCGGGCTGGCCGGTCTTGGAAACGACGGTATTGACCTCCGGCACCATGTGCAGCGCCCGCCGCACCTGGCGCAGCATGCGCGTGGCCTCCGGCGTCGACACGCTGGACGGCAGCCGCAGGTTGACCCAGATCGTGCCCTCGTCGAGTTCCGGCAGGAACTCCGAACCCAGCCGCGACGCCACGCCCAGTGCCAGCGCGAACGCCAGCGCCGCCAGCCCGATGACGAGCCGCGGCCGGGCCAGCGCCCAGTCCAGCACCGGCGCATAGAGGCGCTTGGCGTTCTGCACGAGGCGGTTGTCCGCATGCGGCAGCTTCCGGCGCAGCAGCCAGAAGGCCAGCAGCGGCACCAGCGTCAGCGAGAACACCAGCGAGCCCAGCAACGCCATACTGACCGACAGAGCCATCGGCTGGAAGATGCGGCCCTCGTGGCGCTGCAGTGCAAAGATCGGGATGTGCGCTGCGATGATGATGAGCATCGAGAACAGCGTCGGCCGGCCGACCTCGTCGGTGGCCGTCGCGATCAGCGTCAGGCGCTTCCTTCGGTCCAGCCCTTCGCCGCGCTCGGCGAGGCGGTGCATGATGTTCTCGACAACGATGACCGCACCGTCGACGATGATGCCGAAGTCCATCGCCCCCAGGCTCAGCAGGTTGGCCGGCACGCCCAGCACCTTGAGGCCGAGGAAGGTGCCCAGCAGCGCAAGCGGGATGACCGCCACCACCGCCAGGCTGGCGCGCAGGTTGGACAGGAACAGGTACAGCACCAGCGACACCAGCAACGCGCCTTCGACGAGGTTGCGGAACACGGTGGACAGCGTCTTGCCCATCAGCCAAGTGCGGTCGTAGAACGGCACGATCTGCACGCCGGGCGGCAGGCCGCGCTCGTTCAGCTCGGCGATCCGGGCCTTCACGCCCTTGAGCACGGCGCTGGCGTTCTCGCCCTTGCGCATGACGACGATGCCCGTGACGACATCGTCGTCCTCGTCCTGGCCCACGACACCGAGCCGCGGCACGCCGCCGACCTCGACGTGGGCGACGTCCCGGATCAGGATGGGTGTGCCGTTGCGCGCGGCGACGACGATGTCGCCGATGTCCTCGGCCGAGCGCAGCAGGCCGATGCCGCGGATCGCGTACTGCTGCGCGCCCTGCCCCACGTAGCTGCCGCCGGCATTGCCGTTGCCGCGGCCCAGCGCGTCCAGCAGGTTCTGGAAGGTCAGGCCGTGGGCGCGCAGCCTGTCCAGATCGGGCTGCACCTCGTACTGCTTGATAAAGCCGCCCATGGCCACCACGTCGGCCACGCCGGGCACCTGGCGCAGGCCGCGCTCGACGACCCAGTCCTCGAGGGAGCGCAGCTCAGTCGTGCTCTTGCCGTCGCCGCGCAGCCGGTAGCGCATCACCTCGCCGACCGGCGTGGAGTTGGGTGCGATGTCGGCCGTCACGCCGGGCGGCAGGTCCACGCCGCGCAACCGCTCGGCCACCTCCTGGCGCACCGCCTGAACTTTGGCGTCGTCGTCGTACGTGATGACGGTGTACGACAGCCCGAACTGCGTGTGCGAGAACACGCGGATCGCGTTCGGCAGGCCCGACAGCGCGACCTCGATGGGCAGCGTCACCTGCTTCTCGACCTCCTCGGCCGCATGGCCGGGGTGCAGCGCAATGACGGTGACCTGCGTGTCGGTCACGTCGGGGAAGGCCTCCACCGGCAGGTTCACGAAGGCGACGATGCCGGCGCCGACGAACAGCAGCACTGCAAGCACGAGGAGCACGGGCTGGCCCAGGGCCAGCAGCACGAGGCGCTTCATTGCTGCGACGCCTTCGCGGAAGCCGGCTGCGCGCTGGCCTGCGCGACGCTCATCTGGCGGTCCAGCAGCAGCGCGTTGTCCGTCACAACCTGCTCGCCCGCCTCCAGCCCACGCCGCAGCACGACCTGCTGGCCGCTGGCCGCGCCCTGCTCCACCTCTCGCGCCTCGAACACGCCCTGCTTGGGCGACACGAATACCCAGTGCTTCTCGCCGCGCAACAGCACGGCGCTCGCCGGCACGACGACACCCTCGCCCGGATGCCGCTGTACATGGGCCGTGGCCAGCATCTCGGCCTTGAGCAGCCGCTCGGCGTTGTCCACGCGGCCGCGGACCTTGACGGTGCGCGTCTGCGGGTCGATGGCGTCGGCAAGCGCCGTAACCTGGCCGGTGAAGCGCCGGCCCGGATAGGCCGGCACCTCCAGCTCGAAGGCGCTGCCCGGCTTCAGCGTGCCGACCTCGGACTCGCGTGCATCGATCTGCACCCACAGGGTCGATGGGTCGCTGACCACGAACAGCGCCGGCACGCCGGGGCCGCTTTGGTCAGGCCGGAGCTCCTGCCCCGGGTTCAGGTTGCGCTCGACGACGACGCCGCCGATGCTGGAGCGCAGCGCCAGTTGCTGGTCCACGCCACTGCCGCCACCGTACAGCCGAACGCGGGCATGGGCGCGGGCCTGCTCGGCCTCGGCGCGCGCCGCATCGGCCTCGGCCTGCTCGACGTCGCGCCGGGCCACGATGCCGGCCGCGAGCAGCTCGCGTTGCCGCTGCAGTTGCCTGGCGGTCAGCGCGTGGTCGGCCTCGGCGCGGGCGGCGTCCGCCTGGGCGGCGCCGAAATCCGGCGAGGCCAGCGCGGCCAGCAAACTGCCGGGCTTGACGACGCTGCCGACATCCGCCGCGATGCGCTCGACACGGCCGGCGAAGGCGGGGTACAGCCGCTGAGTGCGGTCCTCGTTCCAGACGAGCTTGGCGCTAAGCGCCACGTCCACCGCGCTGCTGGGCCGCGCCGGTTCCAGCTTCAGCAGCCGCAGCTGCGGATGGCCGGCAGGAAAGATCAGCTGCGCGCCCTGCAACACAGCCTCGCCGGAAACCGGCTCGGCATGGGTGTCGCCATGGCAGGCGGTGAGGCAGGCATGCAGCGCCAGCGAGGCAGCAGCCATCAGCGCGACCCGCAGGCCACGGTACGGAGAGGAAACGAAGGCAATCATGGATGGTCCAGGGAGGCGGAGTCGGTCAGCAGGCGCCAGGCGCCTTCGGCACGGGCGTGGTCGGCGCGCGCGGCCAGCGCGTCCAGAACGGCGGCGCGCAGGCTGCGCCGGGCGTCGATGAGGTCGGTCAGCGGCAGCGCTCCCTTCCGGTAGGCCAGCTCGGCCTGGGCCAGTACCCGGCCGGCCTGGGGCAGAAGCTCGTGGGCGTGCACGTCCAGCGTGTGTGTGCTGGCCGCCAGGTCCTGCCAGGCCTGATCCAGGTCCGCCTCGGCCTGCAGCCGCGCCCTCGCCGCCAGGTCCTCGGCCTGTTGCAGCTGGGCAACGGCATGACCGATCTCGCCCTGCTGCGCGTAGCCGATCTGCAGCGGCATCTGCAAGCGCAGCTCGACGAGCCGCGTCGATGTGCCGGGAAAATGGTCCACCGACACGCCCCACGTCACGTCCGACTGCCGGCCGGCCCGAGCCCCCTCCAGCGCCGCGCGCGCCGCGTCCACACGCGCCTGGGCGGCCTGTACGTCGGCGCGGCTCTCGACGAGGGCTTCGCGCTGCGCATCGGCCAGCACGGCAGGCGGCGCACCGACGACGGGCCAGACGCTGTCGTCCACGCGCAGCTCGGCGTCGCTGCGGCCGATCAGCCGGCCCAGCGCCAGGCTGGCGCGGCGGCGGTCGGCCTCGGCATTGGCCAGGTCGATGCCGGCACGACCCGTCTCGATGTCGGCGCGTGCCAGGTCCTGCGCCGAGATGTCGCCGGCGCGGTGGCGGGCGCGCATTGCGGCGAGCAGCTCATCGGCGCTGCGCTTGAGCTCAGCCACCTCCGCCACACGCTGCTGCGCGGCGGCCAGGTCCACGCTGGCGGCCAGCGCCAGCGCCAGCTGCTGCCGGCGCACGTCCTGTAGGTCGCCGTCCGCGGCGTGGGCGGCAGCCAGCGCAGCGGCGGTGCGCAGCGCGCGCTTGCCGCCGCGCTCCCACGTCCAGTCCACGCCGACGGACTTGTCGATGCGCTTGTCCGTCAACAGGTTGCCCGGCCCAAGGCCGTGCTGCAGGTCCATCTGGCTGGACTTGAGCGTCAGCTGCGGCAGCGGCGCATGGTCGGCGGCCAGGATGTCGGCGCGCGCGGCGGCCAGCCCCGAGCGGGCTACCGCCACGTCCATGTTGGCGGCGGCGGCACGCAACACCTCCGCCAGGGCGAGCGGTGCATCCGCCCGGGCGGCCGGCGCCGCCAGCGCGGCGGCCAGCAGGAAAGCAGAGAACTTCATGGCCGGCGTTGTCGCCGCAGCCACCTGACCAGAAGCTGACCTCGCCGACACCGTGCAGACAGGCCCGTCGGGTAACTTGATGTCATGCGAATTCTTCTTGTCGAGGACGACGCGACGCTCACCCGAGTCGTCAGCCGCAGCCTGGCCGACCAGGGCCACGAGGTCGACCCCGCCGCCACCGCCGACGAGGCCCGCTGGCTGTGGCGCGTGCTGCCGCTGGACGCCGTGCTGCTGGACCTGTCGCTGCCTGACGGCAACGGCCTGCAGCTGCTGCGCGAGGCCCGCGGCCGCGGCGACCGCACGCCCGTGCTCGTGCTCACCGCCCGCAACCGCACCGAGGAGCGCATCGCCGGGCTGGACGCCGGCGCCGACGACTACCTTGGCAAGCCCTTCGACCTTGCGGAGGTCGAGGCCCGGCTGCGCGCACTGGTCCGGCGCCGGCTGGACCTCGAAGACGAAGTGCATCTGGGCAGGCTGCACCTCGACCGCCGCACACAGCGCCTGTTCCTCGGCGGCGAACCGCTGCAGCTGCCGGCGCGCGAGTTCGCCGTGCTGCGCGAGCTGCTGACACCGCCCGGCCGCGTCGTCAGCAAGGCCGCGCTGGCCGACAAACTGTCCGGCTTCGACGAGCTGCTGGCCCCCAACGCGCTGGAGGCCTTCATCTCGCGGCTGCGCAAGAAGCTTCAAGGCAGCGGCGCAGAGATCCGCACGCTGCGCGGCCTGGGCTATCTGATCGAGGCCGCGGCTTGACGACGACGAGGCCGTCGCTGCGCAGCCGGCTCGTCCGCCACGTCACGCTGCCGCTGCTGTTGACCTGGGGCCTAGGCTCGGCGCTGGCGCTTGGCATCGCAGCCTACTTCACGCAGCAGGCCTTCGACCGCTCCATGCTGGACGACGCCTATCTGCTCGCTGCCCACCTCGCGCCAGGGCCGGACGGCCGCTGGGCGCTGAACATGAGCACCGATGACCTGCGCACCGTCCTCTACGACCGCACCGAGACCGTCTTCTTCGCCGTGCAGGGGCATGACGGCAACCTCATCGCCGGCCATGCCGGGCTGCAGATGCCACCTGCTGACGAGGGAGCCGACTGGCGCTATGCCGACCTGCACTTCCAGGGGCGGGACCTGCGCGCGGTCATCCTCGATCACGGCGGCCCGCCGGTGCGCATCGTCGTCGCGCTGACGACGAATAGCCGGCGCGTGCTGCTGCGGCGGCTGGTGACCTACTCCCTTGTTCCGCAGGCGCTGCTGCTGATCGCCCTCGTCGCCTGGCTGCGCCGGCGCGTCAGCCACGACCTGCGCCCGCTGTCGCAATTGCAGGAGCTGGTGCAGGCGCGCGACAGCAGCGACCTCTCGCCGCTGCCGCGCGCACTGCTGCAAGGCGCCGCCTCACGCGACGTGCACGGTCTGGCCAGCGCCATCGACGACCTGCTCGGCCGCGTGGCCCAGAGCGTAGCGGCGCAGCGCGAGTTCGCCGGCACGGTGGCCCACGAGCTGCGCACGCCGCTGGCTGGCATCCGCGCGCTGGCCGACTACGGATTGGCGCACGACGACCCGCGCTGCTGGCGCGAGCAGCTCGAGGCGGTGGCCCAGAGCCAGCAACGCGCGAGCCGCCTCGTCGACCAGTTGCTCGCGCTGGCGCTGGCCGACGAGACCGACGCGGCGCTGCCACTGAAGCCGCTGGACCTAGCCGACCTCGTGCGCAGCCAGCTGCTGCGCGTGCTGCCGCGCGCCGACGCGGCCGGCCTGGAGCTCGAAGCCAGCGGCCTGGACGCGCCGGCCTGGGTGCGAGGCGACGCCGCCCTCATCGAGGGCCTGCTCGGAAACCTTCTCGACAACGCGCTGCGTTACGGCCGGCCGGCCGAAGGCGGCGGCTGCCTGCGCGTGGACTTGAGCCGGGCCGGCGCGAGGACGCTGCTAACCGTCAGCGACGACGGCCCGGGACTGGACCCGGCCGCATGCGCCTCGCTGACCTCGCGCTGGCGCCAGGGCCCCGAAGGCCGGCGCCTCGGCCAGGGCGCCGGTCTGGGCCTGGCTATCGTTCAACGCTATGCAGCGCTGATGCAGGCGCACTTCCGGCTGGACGCCGGCCCTGCCGGCCGCGGCCTCGGGGCCGTCGTCGCCTTCCCGTCATGCCAGGGCATGACACTCCCCACCCCATGATCCGCCTCACGCCGCTTGCCATTACCGCCGCACTCGCGGCGCTCGCCACGTCCAGCCATGCCGACGACGGCGAACGCTGGAGCGTCCATGCGCAGTTCACCGTCGTGGCGCAGCGCCACGGCCGGTTCACATCACCGTACGAGGGCGACAACAGCCTGCGTGCCGACGAGGGCACGAAGACGACGATGGACGCCACTGCCTTCCTCGGCCTGCGGCTGTGGCAGGGGGGCGAGTTCTACGTGAACCCCGAGCTCGACCGCGGCTTCGGCCTCAGCGACACGCTGGGCGCGGCCGGCTTCCCGAGCGGCGAGGCCTACAAGGTGGGCCACCACTCGGCCTATGGCCGCTTGCAGCGCGCCTTCCTACGCGAGACCGTCGCCCTCGGGGACAGCGCCCGAGAGGACGTGGCCCCGGCCGCCAATCTGCTCGGCGGCAGCCGCCTCGTGGACGGGCTGACGCTGACCGTCGGCAAGTTCTCGGTGGTCGACGTGTTCGACACCAACGGCACCGCTCACGATCCGCGAAGCGACTTTCTGAACTGGTCGGTCATCGACGCCGGCGCCTTTGACTATGCGGCAGACTCCTGGGGCTACAGCCTGGGCGCCGCGGCCGAGTGGCGCCAGGGCGACTGGACGGCTCGCGCCGGCGTCTTCGCCCTGTCCCGGGAGCCCAATGGCACGCGGCTGGACGCCAGCTTCGCGCAGCACCAGGGGGTCGCGGAGCTGGAGCATCGCCACGACATCGCCGGCCGAACCGGCACGGTGAAGCTACTGGCGTTTTCGTCACGGGCCCGCATGGGCGCTTACGACGACGCCGTGTGGCTGGGTCGCCCGGCAGACACGTCGGTGGTGCGCCGGCCCGCAAACAAGCACGGCTTCGCCATCAATGCCGAGCAGGCGCTGACCGGGGGCGTGAGTGCCTTCGCCCGCTACAGCCACAACGACGGCCGCACCGAGTCCTTCGACTTCACGGACATCAACCAGTCGCTCAGCACCGGCGTGACCGTCAAGGGCGCGGCCTGGTCTCGGCCCGGCCACACGCTGGGCCTGGCGATCGCGGTGAACGGGCTGTCAGCGCCGGCGCAGCGGTACTTTGCGGCGGGCGGGCTGGGCATCCTCGTTGGCGACGGCCGGCTGGCGCGCTACGCCCGCGAGCAGATCGCCGAGGCCTCCTACACCCTGCCGCTGGTATCGGGCCTGAGCGCCACGCTGGACCTGCAGCGCCTGCAACATCCAGCCTACAACGCCGAGCGCGGGCCGGTCGCCGTCATCGGCGCCCGGCTGCATGCGGAGCTCTGATCAGCGCTTGCGGACGACGACGCTGCCGATGGAGTAACCAGCGCCGAACGAGCAGATGACGCCCGTGTCGCCGGCCTGCAGGTCGGCACGGTGATGCTGGAAGGCAATGATGGAGCCGGCCGACGCGGTGTTGGCGTACTCGTCCAGGATCAGCGGCGCCACGTCGCTGCCGGCATCGGCGCCGACGAGCTTCTTGATTACCAGCTGGTTCATGCCCTGGTTGGCCTGGTGCAGCCAGTAGCGCCGCACCTGCGTCGGCTCCAGGCCCAGCCGGGCCAGATGCGCCTCGATGTGCGCCGCGGCCATCGGCACCACTTCCTTGAATACCTTGCGGCCCTCCTGGTAGAAGGTCAGGTCGCGAGCGTCCGGGTCGCGGTCCTCTGCGCGGTTCATGAAGCCGAAGTTGTTGCGGATGTTGCTGCTGAACTGCGTGGCCAGCTGCGTGCCAAGGATCTCCCACGCGTCGGCGCTGACCGCCGTGTCCGCGCGCTCGACGAGCAGCGCCGTGCAGACGTCGCCGAAGATGAAGTGGCAATCACGGTCGCGCCACTCCAGGTGAGCCGACGTGATCTCCGGGTTCACGACCAGCACGCAGCGAGCCGAGCCGGTGCGCACCGCGTTGAAGGCCTGCTCCAGCGCGAAGGTGGCCGATGAACAGGCCACGTTCATGTCGAAGCCGTAGCCGCCGGCGCCCAGCGCCTGCTGGATCTCGACGGCCATGGCCGGGTAGGCGCGCTGCATGTTGGCGCTGGCGCACAGCACGGCGTCCACGTCGGCGCCGGTGCGCCCCGCTTGCGCCAGCGCCTGCCGGGCAGCGTCGACGGCGATTTCCGCCATCAGCGACAGCTCCCCGTCGCCGCGCGGCGTGAAGCGCGGATACATGCGCGCCGGGTCCAGCACGCCGGCCTTCTCGATGACGTAGCGCTGCTTGATGCCCGAGGCCTTCTCGATGAACTCGACGCTGGAGTGCGGCACCGCCGCGCGCTCGCCGCTCGCGATAGCCTCGGCATGCTGGGCGTTCTGCTGGTCGGCATAGGCGTTGAACGCGTCCACCAGCTCGGCGTTGGTAATGACGTACGGCGGCCGGTACAGGCCCGTGCCGCTGATGACCACGGGCGGATACTGAGCTTGCATGATGGATTCGGCGGCCGTCGCCAGGGAGTCGTGGGGTTGGGGAGTCTATCGACCCGATCGGCCGCGCAGCGGCGAAGCAGCTTGCGTAGAATCAATCACCGGGCCCAAATTTTGGCGTCCGGTTTTTTCTGCCCGCTGCGAAGCGGGCGGGCAGGCCGGGACGGCCAAGTCAAGCGCTCGCAGACAGGCGCGCACTGCTCCAACGCGCGCCGATTGATGCGACCTGGACCATGGAAATCTTCGACTACGACAACATCCTGCTGCTGCCGCGCAAGTGCCGCGTGGAAAGCCGCTCCGCCTGTGACACCTCCGTGCAGTTCGGCCCCCACCGGTTCAAGCTTCCCGTCGTGCCGGCCAACATGAAGACCGTGGTGGACGAGTCCATCACCGAGATGCTGGCCCGCAACGGACACTTCTACGTGATGCACCGCTTCGACCTCGACAGCCTGGCCTATGCCCGGTCGATGCGCGCCAAGGGCCTGCTCGTGTCGTTGAGCGTGGGCGTGAAGCCGGCGGACTACGCGCTCGTCGACCAGCTGGCGGCGGAGAGCGTGGGCGCCGACTACCTGACCATCGACATCGCCCACGGCCATGCCGAGAGCGTGCAGCGCATGATCGGCCACATCAAGCAGAAGCTGCCGGGCGCCTTCGTCATCGCCGGCAACGTCGGCACACCCGAGGGCGTCATCGACCTGGAGAACTGGGGCGCCGACGCAACCAAGGTCGGCGTGGGCCCGGGCAAGGTCTGCATCACGCGGCTCAAGACCGGCTTCGGCACGGGCGGCTGGCAGCTGTCGGCGCTGAAGTGGTGTGCCCGCGTGGCCACCAAGCCCATCGTCGCCGACGGCGGCATCCGCCACCACGGCGACATCGCCAAGAGCGTGCGCTTCGGCGCCGCGATGGTGATGGTCGGCTCGCTGTTCGCCGGCCACGAGGAGTCGCCCGGCACGACGGTCGAGGTCGACGGCAAGCGCTTCAAGGAGTACTACGGCTCGGCCAGCGACTTCAACAAGGGCGAGTATCGGCACGTGGAAGGCAAGCGCATCCTCGAGCCCATCAAGGGCCGCCTGGCCGACACGTTGCGCGAGATGCAGGAAGACCTGCAGAGCTCGATCTCCTATGCGGGCGGCACGCAGCTCGCTGACCTGAAGAAGGTCAACTACGTGGTGCTGGGTGGCGAAAACGCGGGTGAACACTTGTTCATGTAATCGCCGCAGGCGAGCGCCGAGTGCGTAGCGCGATGTCCACGTCTGGGCGCAGCCAGAATGCCGGCCCATCCGGTTCACCAAGGCTACCCATGGACTTCGCCACCTACCGTTGCCACGACGCCACCTCGCTCGCCGCTGAGGTGGCCGCCGGGCGCGTTAGCCCCAAAGCGCTGCTCGATCTGGCGCTGGCGCGGCTGGCCGAGGTCCAGCCCGCGCTCAACCCCGTCTGCCGGCTCATGGACGCCGACGCCCGCGCCCAGCTAGCACGCGGCGTGGGCAGCGGGCCGCTGGCAGGCGTCCCCACACTCATCAAGGACGTGGCGCAGGACTATGCCGGCCAGCCCACCGGCTGGGGCAGCCGCGCCTACGCCACGCTGCCGCCGCCGCGCCAGCACGCCCATGCGGTGCGCCGACTGCTGGAGGCCGGCCTCGTCGTCTTCGGCAAGACCAATGCGCCCGAGCTGGGCCTGAAAGGCGTGACCGACCCGCAGGCTTACGGGCCCAGCCGCAACCCGTGGGACCCGGGCCGCACGCCCGGCGGCAGCAGTGGCGGCGCGGCGGTCGCCGTGGCGTCGGGGGTCGTGCCGATGGCCGCGGGCAACGATGGCGGCGGCTCGTTGCGCATACCGGCCGCCTGCTGCGGCCTCGTGGGTCTCAAGCCGTCCCGCGGGCGGGTCTCGGCCGGCCCTGCGCAGGGCGAAGTGTGGTTCGGTGCCTGCAGCGAGGGCGTCATCTCACGCAGCGTCCGCGACACCGCGCTGGCGCTGGACATCCTCAGCGGCCCCGAGCCCGGCGACCCGGTCACCCTGCCCGCGCCGACCCTGCCCTTCGTTCAGCAGCTGCGGTCGCCGCTGCGGCGGTTGCGCATCGCCTGGTGCGCCGACTCGCCCATCGGCGAGCCGGTCCACGACGAGGCCCGCCTGGCCGTGGAGCGCGCGGTCGCGCTGCTGCGCGGGCTCGGCCACAGCGTCGAGGCCGCGCAGCCCGACATCGACGGCCGAGCACTGGCCAACAGTTACCTGCACCTCTACTTTGGCCAGGTGCCGGCGGCCATCGCAAATGCGGTGGCTCAAGGCGGCCGCGAGGAGGACTTCGAACCCATGACGCGGCTCATCGCCACACTGGGCCGGGCCACCAGCGCGCAGACGCTGACCCAGGAACTGCTGCGCTGGAACAACTACGCCCGCGGCCTCGCCGCGCTGCACGCGCGCTACGACCTATACCTGACGCCCACGCTGGCCTCGCCGCCCGTCAGGCACGGCACCGGCGACCCGCCCCCGGCGCAGCTCGCCGTGCTCGGCGCGCTGCGGGCGTCGGGCCTGCTGGCGCTGCTGAAGCGCGCCGGGCTCGTGGAGGGCGTCATCCGCCAGATGGCGGCCGACAGCCTTCGCCATGTGCCGTTTACGCAGCTGGCCAACCTGACCGGCACGCCCGCGATCTCCGTGCCGCTGCACTGGACGAACGACGGCCTGCCCCTGGGTGTGCAGTTCGTCGCAGCACCCGGCGAGGACGGTCTGCTCCTGCAGCTGGCGGCCGAGCTGGAAACGGCGCAGCCGTGGTTCAACCGGCTGCCGCCAGCGTGAACGTCACCGCCGCTTCGAAGCCCGGCTCGGCATTGCGCAGCACCAGCGGGCTGCCATGTGCCTCGGCCACCAGCCGGCACAGGCAAAGGCCCAGCCCCACGCCGCCCTCCTGCCTGGTGCGAGCCGTATCAGGCCGGTAGAAGGGCTGACCCAGTTGCGCCAGCGCCTCGGGTGGCACGCCCGGGCCATGGTCGCGCACCGCCAGGCGCACGCCCTGCCCGGCGCGAGCCAGCGTGACCTGCACGGCGCCGCGCTCGCCATAGTTGTGCCGCAACGCGTTCTGCACGAGATTGCGCAGCAGCAACTGCACGCGGAGCCGGTCCAGGTGCAGCGCAGGCAGCCCGGGTTCGATCTGCAACTCGACGCCCGGCTGCGCCTGCTCACGCACCAGCCCGGCCAGGTCGCAGTCGGCCAGCTGCAGCGCACGGTGGCCACCGCCCAGGCGCTCGCTCTCCAGCAGCGCGCTGATGAGGTCGCGCATCTGCGCCAGCTCGTCCAAAAGTGCGTCGCGCGAAGGCCCCTCGCCCACCATTTCGGCATGCAGCCGCGCCCGTGTGAGTGGGCTGCGCAGCTCGTGGCTGAGGGCCAGCAGCAGCGCGCGCTTGCCGTCCAGCATGGCCTGGATGTCGTCGGCCATCTGGTTGAAGCGCAGCGCCAGGTCGCCGATCTCGTCGCGGTGGATGACGGGCACGCGGTGGTCCAGCTCACCCCGACCAAAGGCCTCGGCACCATCGGCCAGCGCATGCAGCGGCTCGACCATGTGGCGGATCATCGCGAAGGCCAGGCCGGTGACCAGCAGCAGCGCCGGCACGGCCCACAGCAGGCCGTAGGCGCTGCCCATTGACGCCCACAGGATGCCGCTGCCGGCGCAGGCCAGCACGATGAAGACGGCGATCAACCGGGCACCGAGCGAGCGCTTGAAATGCGCGCGCTGGCGGTGCCAGCGCTGGTGCCAGCGGTGCCGCGCCCGCCAGTGCCACTGCATGTCGCGCCGGATGGCAAGTTCCATCTTGCGCTGCTTGCGCCGCTTGCGCGCCAGCCCGTGGTGGTCGTAGGGGTGGAAGCGCCTCACGACGTCCGCTCCGGCAACGCAAAGCAGTAGCCCGCGTTGCGCAGCGTCTTGAACACCTGCAGCGGCTCCAGCTTGCGGCGCACGCGACTGACGAGGATGTCCACCGCGCGCGTGTAGAGCTCGGCCTCCTGGCCGCGCAGCCGGTTCAGGATGTCGTCGCGCGAGAACACCTTGCCCGGCTCGCGGGCCAGCATCAGCAGCAGCTCGTACTCCATGCCGGTCAGCTCGACGAGCCCGCCCGCCCTGCGCACCTCGCGGCGCACGGTGTCGATCTCCAGGCCGTCGAAGCCGAGCCTGTCCGTCGCCGGTGCGGCGGCGACGGGCGTCAACCGCGTGCGGCGCAGGATGGTCTGCAGCCGCGCGGCCAGCTCGCGTGGCTCGAAGGGCTTGGGCAGGTAGTCGTCGGCACCCAGCTCCAGGCCCACGACGCGATCGGTCAGGTCGCCGCGCGCGGTCAACATCAGCACGGGGATGTCACGCCATGCGTCCTGGCCGGAGCGCAGTCGGCGGCAGAACTCGAAGCCGTCCATCTCGGGCAGCATGCCGTCGAGGATGAGCGCATCGAAACGCTCGGCCGCCAGCCGCTGCAGCGCGAAGCTGGGCCGCGTGACGGCCTCCAGCTGAAGGTCGAAGCGGGCCAGGTATTGCGTCAGTGGGCCGGCCAGGGCCTCGTCGTCATCGATCAGCAGCAGTCGGTGCATGGGGGGATTATTCGGCGCGCACCAGCGTGATGGCGCGCTCGGGGCAGGCCTTGACGCAGTGCCCGCAGGCCTCGCAGGCGGCCGCATTGGGCGTGAACGCCTGTTCCCAGCCATGGGCCATGCCGCGCAGCTTGCCGAAGAGGCTCAGGCCCTGCCGGTCCTCGGGCGACAGCTTCCCGAGGTGGAAGACATTGAACGGACAGACCGCCAGGCAGTCGCCCTTGCCCTCGCAGCGGTTGCGGTCGATGCGCGGCTGGAAGCGACCGCGTGGCTGCGTGCCGCAGCGCGCGTCCATCAAGCCACACCCCGCCGGCGGCCATGGCTGAAGCGCCGCAACATGAAGCGCAGGGCCTGGCGCTGTTCCGCGTCCAGCGCATCGAAGAAGTCGGCAAACGCCGCGATGAGGCCCGGACCGGCCGCGCGCAGCGTGTCGAGCCGGGCATCCAGCAGTTGCTGGGCCGACTCGCGGGCGAATTGCTCGCCCGCGACGAGCGCGGCCAGCTCGGGCCCGCTGGCCAGGCTCTTCATCGTGTCGCGCTGCTGCTGGAGCTGGCCGAGCCAGGTGGCCAGCCGGCGCTGCTGATCGTCGTCGAGGTCCAGGCGGGCAGCGGCTCGCGCCACGAGGTGCCCGGCGGAACCGCCAGCGTGATCGCCGAAAGGATGGCCACGGCGGCCGTGGCCGCCGTGGCGGTGGTGGAAGTCGTGATGCGCGTGCCAGTGACGAAAGATGTTCATGGCGGTGCTCCGTGGGCGCTCTGGCCCGGTGGTTGGGATGGCGCTCATGATTCCGCGCGACGCTTGGCTGCGCATCTCCGCCGGGTATCGCCGGGTTTCGTTTTGTATCGCCATGGGAGGGGCGCCCTAAAATCGCCAGTCCTCCTCACGACTTGCTCCGCCCGCGGAGCGCCAGCCGAGACCTTGCCCGTGACCGAACTCGCCAAGTCCTTCGAACCCGCCGCCCTTGAAGCCCAATGGGGCCCGAAGTGGGAGGCCGCCGGCCTGTACGCGCCGACGCTGGACCCGGCCAAGCCCTCCTTCAGCATCCAGCTGCCGCCGCCCAACGTGACGGGCACGTTGCATATGGGCCACGCCTTCAACCAGACGGTGATGGATTCGCTGACGCGCTACCACCGAATGAAGGGCGACAACACGCTGTGGGTGCCGGGCACCGACCACGCCGGAATCGCGACGCAGATCGTCGTCGAGCGCCAGCTGCAGGCCGCCGGCCAGAGCCGCCATGACCTGGGCCGCAAGAACTTCGTCGCCCGAGTGTGGGAATGGAAGCAGGAAAGCGGCAACACCATCACGAGCCAGATGCGCCGCCTGGGCGACTCGGTCAGCTGGAGCCATGAGTACTTCACGATGGACGAGAAGCTCTCGACCGTCGTCGTCGAGACCTTCGTGCGGCTCTACGAGGAAGGCCTGATCTACCGCGGCAAGCGCCTCGTGAGCTGGGACCCCATCTTGCAGTCCGCCGTGTCGGACCTGGAAGTGGCCTCCGAAGAGGAGGACGGCTCGCTGTGGCATATCCGCTATCCGCTGGCGGACGGCAGCGGCTCCGTCGTCGTGGCCACGACGCGGCCCGAGACGATGCTGGGCGACGTGGCCGTCATGGTCCACCCCGAGGATGAGCGCTACGCCGCGCTGATCGGTAGGCTGGTGAAGCTGCCGCTGACGGACCGCGAGATTCCCGTCATCGCCGACGACTACGTGGACCGCGAGTTCGGCACCGGCGTCGTCAAGGTCACGCCCGCGCACGACACCAACGACTACGCCGTCGGTCAGCGCCACGGTCTGCCGATGATCTCGGTGCTCGACCTGCAGGCCAAGATCAACGACAACGCGCCTGAAACGTATCGCGGCCTGGACCGCTTTGTCGCCCGCAAGCGCATCGTGGCCGACCTGGAGGCCCTGGGCCTGATGGTCGAGATCAAGAAGCACAAACTGCAGGTGCCGCGCTGCGAGCGCACCGGCCAGGTCATCGAGCCGATGCTGACGGACCAGTGGTTCGTCGCCGTGACCAAGCCCAGCGCCGACGGCAAGAGCATTGCGCAGAAGGCCATCGACGCCGTCGACACGGGCGCCGTCAAGTTTCACCCCGAGCAGTGGGTCAATACCTACAACCACTGGATGGGCAACCTGCAGGACTGGTGCATCTCACGCCAGCTGTGGTGGGGCCACCAGATTCCGGCCTGGTACGGCACGGACGGCGAGCTGTTCGTCGCGCGCAGCGAGGACGAGGCCCGCGCCAAGGCCAAGGCCGCCGGCTACCTCGGCGAGCTGACGCGCGACCCCGACGTGCTGGACACCTGGTACTCGTCGGCGCTGGTGCCGTTCTCGACGCTGGGCTGGCCGGAGAAGACGCTGGAACAAGCGCTGTTCCTGCCGTCCTCCGTGCTCGTGACCGGCTACGACATCATCTTCTTCTGGGTGGCCCGGATGATCATGATGACGACGCACTTCACCGGTAAGGTGCCGTTCAAGGACGTCTACATCCACGGCCTGGTGCGCGACTCGCAGGGCCAGAAGATGAGCAAGTCCGAAGGCAACGTGCTGGACCCGGTGGACCTCATCCAGGGCTGCGACCTGGAGACGCTCACGAAGAAGTCCACCCAGGGCCTGCGCAAGCCGGAGACCGCGCCCAAGGTGGCCGCACGCGTGAAGAAGGAGTTCCCAGACGGCATGCCGGCCTACGGTGCCGACGCGCTGCGCTTCACGATGGCCAGCTACGCGAGCCTTGGCCGCAACATCAACTTCGACACCAAGCGCTGCGAGGGCTACCGCAACTTCTGCAACAAGCTGTGGAACGCGACGCGCTTCGTGCTGATGAACACAGAAGGCCTGGACTGTGGCCTCGCGCACGACCAGGGCGCCTGCCCGCCCGGCTACAACACCTTCTCGCAGGCCGACCGCTGGATCACAAGCGAGCTGCAGCGCGTGGAAGCCGCCGTGGCCCAGGGCTTTGCCGAGTACCGTCTGGACAACGTCGCCAACGCGATCTACAGCTTCGTCTGGGACGAGTACTGCGACTGGTACCTCGAGATCGCCAAGGTACAGATCCAGACCGGCGACGAGAGTCAGCAACGCGCCACGCGCCGCACGCTGATCCGCACGCTGGAGACGACGTTGCGCCTGCTGCACCCGATCGCGCCGTTCATCACCGAGGAGCTGTGGCAGGCCGTCGCGCCCATCGCTGGCCGCAAGACGGTCGACTACATCGGGCAGGCGCCTTACCCCGTCGCCCAGCCCGAGCGCATCGACGCGGTGGCGGACGCGTGGATGGCCCAGCTCAAGGCCGTCGTCGGCACAACGCGCAGCCTGCGCAGCGAGATGAGCCTCAGCCCCGCCGAGCGCGTGCCGCTGCTGGTGGGCGGCGACCTGTCCTTCCTCAGCGAAGCCGCGGCCGTGCTGAAGGTGCTGGCCAAGCTCAGCGCCGTCGAGCTGATTGCCGACGACACCGAGTTCGCGAAGCAGAGCGCCACGTCGCCCGTGCTCGTGCATGGCGCGGCCAAGCTCGCGCTGAAGGTGGAGATCGACATTGAGGCCGAGCGCGCCCGGCTGACCAAGGAGATCACGCGGCTGGACGGCGAGATCACGAAGGCCGAGGCCAAGCTCGGCAACGAGAGCTTCGTCGCTCGCGCGCCGGCCGCCGTCGTCGAGCAGGAGCGAGCCCGCGTGGCTGGCTTCAAGGAAACCGTCGTCCGCCTGCGCGAACAGCTCGGCCGGCTCGCTCAGTCGTAAACCGCGGCCGGCGCGTGCGGCTTGGCGCCGCGCGGCGCCGGGCCCAGCAACTCGTCGATACCACGCGCCACGGCCCAGGCCGCCCGCACGCGGGACTCGCGCGTCGTGCCAGCCAGCCGCGGCGTCACCTGCAGCGATGCAAGGCCGTGCAGCGGCCGGCCGGACTCCAGCCAGCCTGGCTCCAGGCAGTCGAACCACGCGGCCAGCAGCCTGCCGCCGCGCAATGCGCGCGCCAGCGCGACCTCCTGCACCAGCCCCGACTGGCTCAGGCCCACGAGCACCTGGCCGGGCCGGGCCGCTTCAAGCTGACGATCGCCCACCAGCCCGCGATAGCGCTCGTAGTACGGCAGCAGCAGCACCAGCCCGTCGCTCTGTTCCATCAATTGCGCCAGGCTGAGCGGCTCGATGCCCCAGCGCAACCACGTCGAGTCATTGGGGTGCAGTGATGGGTCGTAGCCGACCACCCGGGCACCGAAGGCCTGCAGCAACTGCGTCAGCACCTGGGATGTGGGCGTCAGCCCCAGCAGGCCAATCGTGGAGCAACCGAGCTCGCGGCCGACCTTGAGGCCATCGCTGCCCTCGACGGGCACGCGCCGCAGCAGGCTCAGCAGCGCGCCGATGGCGAACTCGGCCTCCGCACTGGCCGTCGACGCCTGCGAGCGCACGACTTCCACGCGGGCCTTTCGGCAGGCGTCGATGTCGATGTTTTCGGCGCCGCCGCTGGCGCGGCCGATGGCGCGCAGGTCCGGCGCCCCGCGAAGCAGATCAGCATCGATGCGCACTTCAGGTGGTGCCACCAGCGCGCGCGAATCCCGCAACGCGGCCTGCAGGCCCTCCGTGTCGCCGACCAATTCCGGCGCGAAACGGGCGTCATGCCGCTCCGCCAGCCACTGCACCACATCGGCTTCCAACGGTTCCAGGATCAGGACACTCATGCTCTTCTTCTGTCCGACGCCGGGCGACCAACGTCACCACTCGGGTGACACAATCCCGGCGCTTTTGCTTCAACCAGTGTACTCATGGCCTCTTCGTCCACATCGCCGATCACCAAAGCCATCTTCCCCGTAGCCGGCCTCGGCACGCGCTTCCTGCCCGCCACGAAGGCCCAGCCCAAGGAGATGCTGCCGGTCGTCGACAAGCCGCTGATCCAGTACGCGGTCGAGGAGGCCTACGAGGCCGGCGTGCGCGAGATGATCTTCGTCACCGGTCGCCACAAGCGGCCCATCGAAGACCACTTCGACATGACCTTCGAACTGGAAGTAGCGCTGGAGAACTCGAATAAGCAGGAGCTGCTGGACGTCGTCCGCAGCGTCAAGCCCGACGACATGGAATGCATCTACGTGCGCCAGGCGCAGGCGCTGGGCCTGGGCCACGCGGTGCTGTGCGGCCGCCGGCTCGTGGGCAACGACGCCTTTGCCGTACTGCTGGCCGACGACCTGATGGTGGGCCCCCGGGCCGGCCACGGCGTGCTGAAGCAGATGGTCGAGCAGTTCGCCGAATGGCGCGCCTCCATCCTTGCGGTTCAAGAAGTGCCGCCCGAGCACACGCGCCGCTACGGGATCGTGGCCGGCACGCAGGTCAACGACAACCTGATGGACGTCAACCGCATCATCGAGAAGCCCGCCCCCGAGGACGCACCCTCTCGCCTGGGCGTGGCCGGCCGCTACATCCTGACGCCGGGGATCTTCCATGAGATCGCCAACCAGCCGCGCGGCGTAGGCGGCGAGATCCAGCTGACCGATGGCATCGCCGGCCTGCTGCGCCGCGAGAAGGTGTTCGCCTACCGGTACGAAGGCAAGCGCTACGACTGCGGCAGCAAGGAAGGCTTCCTGCAGGCCAACGTGGAGCTGGCGCTGGCGCACCCGCAGCTGGGTGCGGGCTTCAAGCAGTTCCTGCAGGAACTGGCGCTGTAAGCAGCCTCGTGCCCGCCCCGCCGCCTGCGTCGCCCCGTTGAGGACAGCCGGTACCGGGGTGGCTTACCTGCGGCGCAGCACGTGGATGAACTCGGTGCCGGCGGTGTCCTGCCGCACCAGTTCATTGCCTGTCTGGCGGGCGAAGGCCTGGAAGTCGCGCATCGAGCCGGGATCGGTCGCTACGACGCGCAACAGCTCGCCGCTCTGCATCTCGGCAAGCGCCTTCTTCGCCTTCAGGATGGGCAGCGGGCAGTTCAGGCCCCGGGTGTCGATCTCGCGTTGGACGTCCATCGTTGCATTCTCGCTGCTCAGGCCGGGAACACGCCGGTCGACAGGTAGCGGTCGCCGCGGTCACAGACGATGAAGGCGATGGTCGCGTTCTCGACCTGCTTCGCGATCTGCAGCGCCACCCAGCAGGCGCCGGCCGCAGAGATGCCGGCGAACAGGCCCTCCTCGCGGGCCAGCCGGCGGGCCATGTCCTCGGCATCGGCCTGGCTCACCAGCACCAGTTCGTCGACACCTCTCGGGTCGTAGATCTTCGGCAGATAAGCCTCGGGCCATTTGCGGATGCCCGGAATGCGCGAGCCCTCGGACGGCTGCGCGCCGACGATGCGCACGGCCGGGTTCTGCTCCTTAAGGAAGCGTGACGTGCCGGTGATCGTGCCGGTCGTGCCCATCGCGCTGACGAAGTGCGTGATGCGGCCGCCCGTGTCCTTCCACAGCTCGGGGCCGGTCGTCTCGTAGTGCACCCGCGGGTTGTCGGCGTTGGCGAACTGGTCCAGCACGCGGCCCTTGCCCTCTCCCGCCATCTGCTCAGCGAGGTCGCGGGCGTACTCCATGCCGCCCGTCTTGGGCGTCAGGATCAGCTCCGCGCCGAAGGCCTTCATCGTCTGCGCCCGCTCGATGGACAAGTCCTCCGGCATGATCAGCACCATCCGGTAGCCGCGAATGGCCGCCGCCATCGCTAGCGCGATGCCGGTGTTGCCCGAAGTCGCCTCGATGAGCGTGTCGCCAGGCTTGATCTCGCCGCGCTCCTCGGCGCGCCTGATCATGCTGATGGCCGGCCTGTCCTTCACGGAACCCGCCGGGTTGTTGCCCTCCAGCTTGGCCAGCACCACGTTGCCGCGCGTGTCGGCACCCGGCAGCCGCTGCAGGCGCACGAGCGGTGTCGCGCCAATGACATCTTCGAGGGTCGGATAGTTCATGCCGACGATTGTGGCAGCGAGGCCAAGCCATCAGCCTTGGCGAGTGCATAATCCAGCCCCTCGCCACCATGGCGAACGCGAAGTCCGATGGCCCGGGTGGCGAAATCGGTAGACGCAGGGGACTCAAAATCCCCCGCCGCAAGGTGTGCCGGTTCGAGTCCGGCCCCGGGCACCAAAGGACTCGCACCCCTGTCATACACTCAACTGGCAAGCGTCGGCTTTCCCGACGCAAGCGCCCTCCCCGGGCGCCAGAGCCGCGACTCATGCCCCCGCTGCCTCCGGTCACCAAAGCCTTCCTGCTGGCTTGCGTCGGCTTCTTCTGCTTCTTCGAGCTGTTCCCTGAACTCGGCCCCTGGTTTGAGCTATGGCCGGTGACGTCGGGCTTCTTCCGGCCGTGGCAGCTGATCAGCTACGCCTTCCTGCACGCAAGCTTCACGCACCTGCTGTTCAACATGCTGGGCCTGTGGATGTTCGGCGGCGAGCTGGAACGCGTCTGGGGCCCGCGCCGCTACGCGCAGATCCTCGTGGCCAGCACGCTCAGCGCGGCGCTCGTGCAGCTGATCTTCACGTGGGCCATCGGCGCACGCTCGCCGACGGTGGGCGCGTCGGGCGCCATCTTCGGGCTGCTGCTGTCCTTCGGCATGCTGTTCCCCAACCGCATCATCGTGCCGCTGATCCCGCCGATTCCGATGAAGGCCAAGGTCTTTGTCGCGATCTTCGGAGGGCTGGAGCTGATCCTCGGCTTCAACAGCGCCAGCGGCGTCGCCCATTTCGCCCACCTGGGCGGCATGCTGGGCGCGTGGCTGCTGATCCGCCACTGGCGCTCGTCGCGCCGCCGATGACTACAAGCCGTCGCGCGGCGTCGGATAGCGCAGCTTCAGCCGCAACTCGGCCTTGAGCCTGGCGTTCGCGATGCGCCGAGACTCGCTCCAGAAGCTCAGCTGCATCGCGCCCATGCGCTCGGCCGCTTCCGCGCGCGTGATGCGCTCGGGCCGCGGCAGGCCGGCCAGGTCGGCGGCCAGATCGAAGTAGTCACCCATCAGCAGATCGCTGTCGTCGCAGACGTTGACGGCCCGCTGCGGCCGACCGCGCAGCAGCGCCAGCAGGCAGGCACGGGCCAGGTCGTCGGCATGGATGTGGTTCGTGTAGACATCGTCCTGACGCCGCAGCACCGGCGTGCCGCGCGCCAGCCGCTCACGTGGATGACCGCCTTCTCGGTCTCGGGCGTAGATGCCCGGTATGCGCAGCAGGCTCACGCGCGTGCCATGGCGGCGGCCGAAGGCGCGCAGCTGCGCTTCGGCGTCGACACGGCGGGCGGCGCGGTCGGTGGCGGGGTTCAAGGCGCGGGTCTCGTCCATGAACGCGCCAGCGCAGTCGCCGTAGACACCGGTCGTGCTGGCATAGACCAGCGCCGCCGGCGGCTTGCGTGAGAGCGCCTGCAACAGGTGGCGCGTGCGCTCGTCCGTGGCGCCATCGCGGGCCGGCGGCGCCAGGTGCAGCACGCGGTCGGCCAGGCCGGCCAACCGCGCCAGAGTGCCCGGCTGGTCGAGGTTGCCCCACAGCGGCTCGGCGCCGGCGGCGCGCAGCGCGGGCGCGCGCGCGACGCTGGACGTCAGCGCCAGCACGCGCCAGCGGCCGGCCAGCAACTTGACGACGCGCAAACCCACGTCGCCGCAGCCAATGATCAGAAGTCGGGTCGTCATGGCCTCGGGCAAAATGCGGCGCAGTCTACGGCCCCGGGATCTCGTTCGGGGCCGCTTGCTTTTCGTGCCCATGCCCTATCAGATCACCATCCAGCCCGCCGGCCGCGTCTACCAGGCCGAAGGCGACGACACCCTGCTCGGCGCCGCCATCCGCAACGGCGTCGGCTTGCCCTACGGCTGCAAGGACGGCGCCTGCGGCTCCTGCAAGAGCAAGCTGCTCGAAGGCGCCGTCATCCACGGCAACCACCAGCCCAAGGCGCTGTCCGCCGAAGAGGAAGCCGCCGGCTTCGTGCTGACCTGCTGCGCCAGGCCGCAGACCGACTGCGTCGTGGAGGCGCGCACGGTGCCCGGCGCCGGCGAATTCCCGGTGCTGAAGCTGCCCACCCGCGTGGCCGCCATACTGAAGCCCGCGCCCGACGTGGCCGTGCTGACGATGCAGCTCGCCGCCAACCAGAACTTCCAGTTCCGCGCCGGCCAGTATGTCGAATTCATCCTGCGTGATGGCGCGCGGCGCAGCTACTCGATGGCCAACGCGCCGCACTCGCTGCCGGGCCAGATCGAGCTGCACATCCGCCACATGCCCGGCGGCAAGTTCACCGATCACGTCTTCGGCGCGCTGAAGGAGAAGGACATCCTGCGCATGGAAGGACCTTTCGGCAGCTTCTTCCTTCGCGAGGACAGCAACAGGCCCATCGTGCTGCTGGCCAGCGGCACGGGCTTCGCGCCGATCAAAGCCATCATCGAACGCGCCCGCCACATCGAATCGACCCGCCCGATGGTGCTGTACTGGGGCGCGCGCAAGCAGGCCGACCTCTACCTCGGCGACTGGGTGGCGCAGATCGCCGCCGAATGGCCGCAGTTGACCTATGTGCCCGTGCTGTCCGAGCCGGACGCGGGCTGGAGCGGCCGCACCGGCTTCGTCCACCGTGCGGTGATGGAGGACCTGCCGGATCTCTCGGGCCACCAGGTCTATGCCTGCGGGGCGCCCGTCATGGTGGAGTCGGCCCAGCGGGATTTCGTCGCCCAGTGCAAGCTGCCCGACGAGGAGTTCTACGCGGACGCCTTCACGTCCGAGGCCGACAAGCACCAGTGAAGGCTCGTATTCGCCTCCTGGCGAATGCGCGCCGCATCTACAAGCACCTGACTTGATCATGTTCGAACCGCCCTGGACCGCTCCCGCCGATGTCATCGGCTCGCTCAAGCGCGATGGTCAGGCGGTGCTGGCGCCGGCCTCGCTGGACACGCTAGGCGTCACCGCCGCCGAGCTGGACGCACTGAAGCCTTGCTGGCATGACCTCCCCCCCGACGGCTACCTGCGCGACGGCGGGCGCTACCGCTTCCGCCGCCACGGCTGCTTCGTCGCCGACGGCGACACGCTGACGTTGGCGCCGCACCGTGCCCATTGGCAGCCGCTGGACTACAACGCGCTGCATGGCGGCATCCAGCGTTGGTACGTACCGCTGGCTCAGGAGATGGTCGGTTCGCCGGCCTGGGCCGCCCTGCTGCTGGGGCTGGCCCGCATCACGTCGGCCTTCAAGGGCGAGCAGCCTTGGTTCATCGAGGCGCATCCCTTCCGCATCGACACCAGCGACGGCATCGGCCGTCCGACGCCCGAAGGCGCCCACCGCGACGGCGTGGACCTGGTGGCCGTGCTGCTGGTGGACCGCCACGCCATCAAGGGCGGCGAGTCGCGCGTCTTCCAGGCCCACGGCCCGGCCGGCCAGCGCTTCACGCTGACCCAGCCCTGGACGGCTTTGCTGCTGGACGACGCGCGCGTAATCCACGAAACCACGCCCATCCAGCCTGCCGTCCCCGGCGAACGCGGCTGGCGCGACACCCTCGTGCTGACACTGCGAAGCGGCAGCTTCCAGGGCCCCTGATCCACCGGCGCGGGCCGGTCCTTCCGCAGTTTTTCGTCAAGGAGCATGACGTTGAGCTTGGACATCCAGTGTCAGTGCGGGCAGTTCCAGGCCCGGCTCAAGGCCTTTCCCAACAACACGCCCGGCCGCCTCGTTTGCTATTGCGACGACTGCCAGCGCTACCTGCATCACCTCCAACGTGCCGACCTGCTGGACCCGAACGGGGGCACGGAGGTGATTCCGGCCTATCCGGCCGACGTCGAGATCACGCGCGGACGCGAGCACCTGACCTGCACCCAGCTGTCGCCCCGCGGCACCTTCCGCTTCTCCACGTCGTGTTGCAACACGCCCATCGTCAACACACGTCCTGGCGCGCCGTGGGCCGGCTTCATGCGCTGCGTCTACACGGCCGGCGGCCATGCGCTGGAAGTGGATGAACGACTAGGCCCCGTGCGCAGTCGCATCATGGGACGCCACGCCCAGGGGACCCCGCCTGCAGGTACGCCGGACAGGTTCAACCTGAGGGCCATGCTTTCGGTCATGCCCTTCCTGCTGAAGGGCAAGCTGCTCGGCAAGGCCAGCCCCTCGCCGTTCTTTGCCGACGATGGCGTGACGCCCATCGTCACGCCTCACGTCGTGGGTGAGGCCGACAGGCAGGCGCGCCCCGGCGCGTGATTTGCGCGGGTGGCGTGCGCGGACAAACGGACCGGCGCCCCGCCCTAAACTGCAGGAAGTTGCGCCAAAAGCGTGGCTTTCCTCATCCACCGACCGCGCCCACCCGGCGCCGACCGTCATGACCTTTACCTCTCTCTTCGGCCTGCCCGAGCAGCCTGCCCACGAACGCGTGTTGCTCACCACGGACCCGGCCACTGGCCTGCAGGCCATCCTGGCCGTCCACAGCACGGCCCGCGGCCCCGCGTTCGGCGGCTGCCGCTTCTGGCACTACGACTCCGACCTCGCCGCCCTCCACGACGCGCTGCGCCTGTCTCAGGGCATGAGCCTGAAGAACGCGCTGGCCGACCTGCCGTTCGGCGGCGGCAAGGCCGTCATCCTGAAGCCGCGCGGCGACTTCGATCGCGACGCACTCTTCGCCGCCTTCGGCCGCGCCGTGCAGTCGCTGCGCGGCAGTTACATCACCGCCGAGGACGTCGGCACGACGACGACCGACATGCGCGGCGTGCGGGCCATCACGCCCTATGTGAGCGGCATCCCGCGCGACGGCGCCTTTGGCGGCGACCCAAGCCCCAAGACGGCCTGGGGCGTATTCGTCGCCATCCAGGCCGGGGCCCGCCATGTGCTGGGCCGGCCGTCGCTCGACGGCGTGCGCGTCGCATTGCAGGGCCTGGGCGCAGTGGGCTGGCACCTGGCCGAATTCCTGCACCAGGCGGGCGCCCGGCTCGTCGTCACGGATGTCGATGCCGCCAAGGTCGAGCGGGCGGTCGTCCAGTTCGGCGCGCAGGCGGCGCCTGTCAACGAGATCCTCGCGGCCGACGTCGACGTGCTGGCGCCCTGTGCGCTGGGCGCCGCGCTGAATGCGCAGACTGTCCCGGTCATCCGCGCGCGGATCGTCGCCGGTGCCGCCAACAACCAGCTTGCCACGCCCGCCGACGGTGACGCATTGCAGCAACGCGGTATCTGCTACCTGCCCGATTACCTGGTGAATGCCGGCGGCATCATCAGCGTCGCCCGCGAATACCGCGGCGAAGGCGACGAGGCGGCCGTCATGGCCGAAGTCGGCCGCATCGCCGAGCGCGTCGAAGAGCTGCTGGATCGCGTGCGCGTGGCGGGCACGACGCCTGCCCGCGTGGCGGACGACTGGGCACGCGCCAAGCTGGTCCAGACGAGCTGACGCTGCGCAGCCCGGGCGCGGGACGATCCCGCGCCCTCTACGCTCTAGAGAGACCTCTCCACCCCAGGGTTTGCCTTGGCTGGAATGGCGCCGGTGGCTGCAGAGAATCCCACCGGAGTTACATCGAATAACGGAGACAAGCATGACCCCACACCGACTCCCTGCCGGTCGCCGGCATCCCCTGGCCGTCGCGCTGGCGTTGCTGCCACTGGCGATGGCCGCCTCCCACGTGCAGGCGGCCGGTTACCGCTTCGGTACGCAGAGCGCCGCGGCCGAAGGCACGGCCAATGCCAACGGCGCCGAAGCGGCAGATGCGAGCACGCTCTTCGCCAACCCGGCGGGCATCACGCGGCTGAACGGCTGGAACGTGTCCGCCGTGCTGGACTACGTGGATGCCAACGCCCGCTTCACCGACCAGGGCTCCACGATCTCCCTGCCCGGCAGCGGCCTGCAGCCGCGCTCGACCGCGACCGTGGGCGACAGCTTCAAGTTCGCCAAGCCCGCCGTCGTGCCGCACATGTACGCCAGCTATCGTGCGTCCGACACGTTGGCCTACGGCCTCGGCATCTTCGTGCCCTGGGGCACGAAGATCGAATACCGGCCGGACTGGGGTGGCCGCTACAACCTGCAGAAGGTCGAGCTGAAGTCGTTCTCCTTCAACCCTAACGTCGCCTGGAAGGCCACGCCCGAGCTGTCCCTGGCCGGTGGCGTGAACCTGCAGTACATGGAGGGCAAGCTGCGCCGCGCCGTGCCGTACGCGTCGGCCTATGCCAAGGGTCTGCTCGCCGCGGCGCAACAGGCGTCTGGCGCCGGCGCGCCGGGCCTGGCGCTACAGCTGCAGCAACAGGCTGCGCAGGTGTTCGGAAACCCGAGCTATGACGGCTCCATCGCCGTCGAAGGCAAGGACTGGTCGCTAGGCTTCAACTTGGCGCTGCTGTGGGAGCCCACCGCCGGCACGCGCGTGGGCCTGACCTACCGCAGCAGCGTCAACCAGAAGCTCAAGGGCAGCGCCGACTGGACACAGCCGAGCACGTTGCCGGCCAACGTACTTGCGGCTATCACTGGCGCGCCCTATAACGGCACGAGCGCGCTGGACCACAACGACTCCGATGCCAGCGTCTCGGTGCGCACGCCAGAATCCGTGTCGCTGCATGGCTTCCACCAGCTCACGCCGACGGTTGCCGTTATGGCCGACTACACCTGGACGCGCGACTCGCGGCTGAAGCAGCTGCGCATCGATTTCGCCAGCACGACGCCCGACTCCATCACGCCCGAGCACTGGAAGAACAGCTCCAAGGTGTCCATCGGAGCGCAATGGAAGGCGCTGCCCTCCGTGCTGCTGCGCGCCGGCTACAGCCGCGACCTGTCGCCCGTGCCGTCCATCACGCGCAGCCCGGCGCTGCCGGACGCGCACCGCACGTGGCTGGCGCTCGGCGCCAACTGGGCCGTGACGGATGCGACCAGTGTGGACTTCTCCTTCGGCCACGTGAAGCTGAAGGACGCCTCCATGAACATCACGGACGACGCCGAGGGCGAGACGCCCTGCAACTGCTCTTTCGGCACCGCACGCGGCAATCTCAACACCAAGGCCACCATCGTCGGTGTCCAGTTCAACGTCAAGTTCTGAGGAGACCACGCCATGGACCGTCGCAGTTTCCTCCGCCGCAGCGCCGCACAAGCCGGCGCCCTCATCACCGCGTCCACCGCGCTGTCCAGCCTCGTCGGCTGCGGCGGCGGTGGTGACGCCGGCGCGCCCGTCGGGCCGCTGCCCGCCAGCTTCCCCGGCACCACGACGCCGCTGCCCGACACGCCGGCCGCCAGCGGCGCGTTCAAGTTCCCGCAGTCCGTCGCCTCTGGCGACCCCAAGCCGGACGGCGCCGTGCTGTGGACGCGCGTCGTGCCCAACAGCGCCGATGAAGTGACCAGCGCCACCGGCGCCGGCAGCTTCACCGTCAAGCTGGCCATCAGCAGTACGGCTGGCAACGCCGCCAACCTCGGCACGACCACCGCGCTGACCGGCGGGGTCGACGCCAGCGCCGACGTGCCGGTCTACGAGTTCTATGACCACACGCTGCGCCACCGCATCAGCGGCCTGAAGCCCGAAACCGTCTACTACTACCAGTTCACCGCCGGCGACAGCCGCTCGCGCGTGGGCCGCTTCAAGACGGCGCCGGCCGCCGAGACCGACAACGCGGCACTGAACTTCGCCTTCATCTCCTGCCAGGACTGGAGCGTCAACCACTGGGCCGGCATGGACGCGCTGGCGCAGGAGGACATTGACTTCATCGTCCACCTGGGTGACTACATCTACGAGGCCGTGGGCGCCGACTACCAGGCCGGCGGCGTCGAGGCCGCCCATGCGGCGCTGGCGCTGCCCAGCGGCACGACGGTGCCCAGCGAAGGCAAGGTCGCCACGACGCTGTCGGACTACCGCTACCTCTACAAGCGCTACCGCACCGACCGCCGGCTGCAGAACCTGCACGAGCGCTTCGCCTTCATCGCGATCTGGGACGACCACGAGTTCAGCGACGACTGCTGGCAGGACCGCGAGACCTACGATAACGGCACGTTCAACACGACGACGCAGGTGGGCGACAACACCGCCCAGACCTCGCGCCGCGTGGCCGCCAACCAGGCCTGGTTCGAGGCCATGCCCGCCGACGTCAGCTTCACGCTGGACCCGGGCCAGGGCATCACTGGCATCCGCATCTACCGCGACCTGAAGTTCGGCAAGCTGCTGCATCTCGTCATGACCGACGAGCGCCTGTACCGCGCCGACCACCTGATCCCCGAGGCCGCCCCCAACCCGGCCACCGGCCAGCCCCTGGGCTCCATCGGCTCGCGCTACCTGGTGCCGGCCGCCACCCTGGCCACGGTAGAGGCGGCCAAGGTCACCGCCGGCGCCAACCTGCCCGACCCGCTGGCTCTGGTCAGCGTCCTCGGCGGCGCACAGCGCCAGTGGTGGGTGCAGACGATGACCTCGTCCACCGCGCTGTGGAAGGTCTGGGGCAACGAGGTGTCGCTGCTGCGCATGGGCATCGACGGCGCCAAGATCCCCACGGCGCCGGCCGCGTTCAAGACCAAGTTCGTCATCAACGCCGACCAGTGGGACGGCTTCAACGCCGAGCGCAAATACCTGATGGGCCAGCTGCTGGCCAAGGGCGTCAAGAACGTCGTGGCCGTCACCGGCGACATCCACGCCTTCTATGCCGGCGTGGTCATGGCCGACTACGGCGCGGCCACTCTGACGCCCGCAATGGTCGACCTCGTGACGGCCGGCGTGTCCAGCAATTCCAGCTTCAGCTACTTCTACGGTGCGGCTTCGCAACCCACGTTCGCGGCCATCAAGCCGCTGGTGGCCACCAGCGAGGCCGAGGCCGAAGGCATCGCGATCCAGATGCTCAGCGCCGCCGTCGCGATAGCCGCCGGCGTGACCGACCTGACCGACACCAACGCCATCAAGGCGGCCGTGGCGGCGGCCATCGGTGCCGGCCAGCTGCCGGCCGCCGCCGTCGCGCCAACCGCGGGCCTGTCCACGGCCGTCGTCAACACGTTCAACGAGACGATGGCCGGCACGATGGGCACGCTGGTGGCCGGCACCATCGCCGGGCTGGCGGCGGCAAGCAAGTCGGTGGCTGCAATGACGCTGTACGGCCTCATCCAGCAGAAGCTGGCGACGGCGCTGGGCATCCCGACCTCGGCCGTGCCGGCGGCCGAGATCGTCAAGCGCCTGAACCCCTTCGCCGACTCGACCACGGCCGTGGCACCTCCCGTCAACAACCCGTGGATCAAGCACGTGGACAGCGATGCGCAGGGCTACGCGGTCGTGTCGCTGAGCAAGACCGAACTGCTGTGCGACTTCAAGAAGCTGGCCCGCCAGGTCGGCGGCGTCGCCCCGGCGGCGCCGGTGGCCAGCGTCAAGCGCCTGCGCGTGGCGGCCGGCGTCACCGACGTCACGGTGGTCTGAACCTCGTCGCGCTCAAACACAAACGCCTGGCACATGCCCTAGCCGTTCTCGCTAGGAGTTGATAAGCCATTCAAAGACCGCGCCAGCACACCTGGTGCGGTCTTTTCATGTCTGGAGGAGAAATCTCCGCCGGCAACTCCAAGCGGCCCGAGAGGCTAGTGGCCTCGGGCTGAGAACCCTCTCTTCTATCCTGCGGGCGCCAACGCCGGCACAGGCTGCCCTTTCGGACGGGAAGCGGTCCCGACCTGGAGCTCAAACCATCGGCGGAGCTTCACGCCCCACAGCCTTCGGTTCGAGCCCAAGCCCCAAGCGACATCTCTCCATTGAGCTCCTGCCAGGGCCGTCATGCTCCGCATCGGGGTGGCTGGCAGGTGCGAAAAGACGAGTCGCTCGTCAAAGTGTTTCATGTAGACCTGTGGGCCTTCGTCCTTGCGGACGTCGGCCAGCAGGGCTTGGCGCCCAATCCACAGCGCTGCCGACGTGTCGGCGTTCATGCGGTTGGGTCGGCCATATTTGGTGAAGCCTCCGACCGAGGAGTACAGAGGGTTCACCGAATACAGCGTCAGGTGCAGTTTTTCGCAGGCACGCAGCATCATTTGCTCGAACTGCGTGCTCGGCAGGCTGCCCAGCATGTCGTTGTAGCGCTTGTTGACGGCGCCGGCACGCGCCATCAATCGCTTCGTCGAGAAGTCCAGGCTTTCGATGGCCACGGCCATCGACAAGCGCTTGGCGTGCCGTGCGAGCTGCGCGACTGTTGTGTCGAGGACCTGCTTGCGCTCGGCCTCGGTCAGACCCTTGAGGTGCCACGGCATGAAGCCATGTTGGTCACGCAGTCGATTACCGTCGGGCTTGACAGCGCACCAGGCCACGCCTCGAGCATTGAAGTCCAGGCCCAGCATACCGCTCTCTCGTGTCACGGGTCGAGTTTCAGCGAAGCCGGAAGGCACATCCAGACTGGCCTGAACGTACCACGCTCGAGACCCATCCGGCTGCAATCGACTAAGAACGCGCATCGTCACAGGCCGCTTGCCGAAGGCCTCGGCCAGCGCCGCCCGGGCCGCGCCCTTGTGCGAGGTGAAGTCGACGTTGTCGAGCGTGATGAACCGGCACTGCATGCGCAGTGGCATGAACTTCTTTTCGGTACCCGCTCGCGGAATGTCGCGCGCATCCATTCGCTCGTGCGCAAGTTGGTCAGTCAGGCGGATGCGTAGCTGATTGGTTCCGGGGAACCATCGCACTTCCTTGTTGCCGCTCTCTTCGTCGGTGTGACCGACCGACCACCACTGGCCGTCTCGAGCATTGGCCCAAGCAATCTGCCAGGCCTCTACGGAAGTGAAGGGCGTTGTAGCCGCGTTGGCACCCGTGGGTCGCTGCGCGAGCAGATTCTTTGAACCGAAACACAAGCTGTAGCGGCCGGCGGCGATGTCATCTTGCAGGCGCTTGAGCTTGCCGCGCTTGTCCCTCAGGACACGCTCTTTCTGCTTAATCCAATTGCGACAGAACGCAAGCTCTTGGTCGACGTCGCGAAGCACTCGCAGCGTCTTCAGAAACCGCTTCGTTCGCTCTTTGCCAGCCTTGGGTGCGAACTTGTCTCGCTGACTTCGGAGCTTGGCCTGACGCTTTTTTAGCGCAAGCACCTTCTTGTTTTTATCGAAAACAGCGTGTTCACGTTTGACTATGGCGAGTTCCAGCTGCTTCAGTTCGTACTTCTTCAGCTCCACCAGTCCTGCGTGCTTCATCTCGGCGGAAATGAGCAGCGAACCAACCTGTGCACTGGTGAAGTTGTGCTTCATAAGCACCGCGTAGGCCTGCGGTTTGGTCAAGCGCTGCCTGTAAAGCAGTGTCCACGCCTTGCGCAGTCCCCCTGACCAATGCGCTGCCTGGGCCGCCAGAAGGGCGTCCAGGTCTGCATCAACAGTAAGGCGCGTTTCGTAGGTGTGGAGCAATCTGAAAACTGTATATTTGTACAGTAGTCTATCAACTCCTTTAGAGAACGGCTAGGGCACATGCCAGGCGTTTGTCCATCCAGGGGCCGGCGAAGCCGGTAGCGCAGGGTCTATTCGCCGAGATAGGCGGCCCGCACCTTAGGGTCGTTCAGCAGCGCCTGGCCCTCGCCTTCCATCGTGACCTCGCCGGACTCCATGACGTAGCCGCGGTTGGCCAGTTGCAGCGCGCGGCTGGCGTTCTGCTCGACGAGCAGCACCGTCACGCCCTGCTGGTGGATATCGTTCACGACCTCGAAGATTTTGTCCACCATGATGGGCGACAGGCCCATGGACGGCTCGTCCAGCAGCAGCACCTTGGGCCGGGCCATCAGCGCGCGGCCCATTGCCAGCATCTGCTGCTCGCCGCCGGACATCGTGCCCGCCAGCTGCTTGGCACGCTCCTTGAGCCGCGGGAACAGCGCGAAGACCTTGTCCATGTCGGACTGGATCTCGCCATCGTTGCGGTTGTAGGCGCCCATCTGCAGGTTCTCGGTGATGGTCATGCGCGTGAACGTGCCGCGGCCCTCCGGCACCATGACCAAGCCTTTCTTGGCTAGGTCCCAGGCGCCCTTGCCCTTGATGGACTCGCCGAGGTAGCTCACATCACCAGAGGCCACCGGCTGCAGGCCGGTCACAGCCTTCAGCGTCGTCGTCTTGCCCGCCCCATTGGCGCCGATCAGCGAGACGAGCTCGCCCTCGCGCACCTCGAAGTTCACGCCCTTGACGGCCTGGATGCCCCCGTAGGCCACCTTCAGGCCGCTGACCTTGAGCAGGGTTTGCTTTGTAGTCATATCGCTCTTTCAACTCGCGTCGTGGATTCCCCAGCGGCACCTGTGGAACTGGCTTTGCCAGGCCACTGGGTACGCCCCCTCGACGGGGAGCGCAAAGCGCTGCGGGGGTGGGCCATCAGTGGGCCTTGTGACCGGCGCCCAGGTAGGCCTCGATCACCTTCTCGTTGCGCTGCACCTCGGCAGGCGTGCCTTCGGCAATCTGCTTGCCGTAGTCCAGCACCGTCACGCGGTCGCACAGCCCCATGACCAGCTTCACGTCGTGCTCGATGAGCAGGATGGTGCGACCGTCGTTGCGGATGCGGTCGATCAGCTCGCGCAGCACGACCTTCTCGGTGGCATTCATGCCGGCCGCCGGCTCGTCGAGAGCGATGAGCTGCGGGTCGGTAGCGAGCGCACGGGCAATCTCGAGCCGGCGCTGGTCGCCATAGCTCAGCGTGCGGGCCTTGAAGTCGGCGTACTTGCCGATGCCGACATAGTCGAGCAGCTCCAGTGCGCGGTTTCGGATGGCGGCCTCCTCGGCCTTGAAGGACGGCGTGCGGAACACCGCACCGAACAAGCCCGACTTCGTGCGGATGTGCCGGCCCACCATCACGTTCTCGGCAGCCGTCATGTCGGCGAACAGGCGGATGTTCTGGAAGGTGCGCGCGATGCCGGCCTTGGCGACCTGGTGCACGGCCTGCGGCGTGTACGGCGTGCCGCCCAGCGAGAAGCTGCCCCCGTCGGGCGTATAGAGGCCCGTGATGACGTTGAAGAAGGTCGTCTTGCCGGCGCCGTTGGGGCCGATGAGGCCGTAGACCTGGCCGCGCTGGATCTGGATGCCGACGTCGGACAGGGCCTGCACGCCACCGAAGCGCTTGGACGCGCCGCTGACGTTGAGGACGATGTTGTCGTGTGTGGTCATGATGATGTCGTCCTCCTCACTTGGCGGGCTGCGGTGCAGCCTTGCCATGTTCCGGCGCCGGCCACAGGCCGCGCGGGCGGATCAGCATGATGCTGATCATGGCCAGCGCCACGAGCAGCTGGCGCAGGATGGACGCATCGATGCGACCGCCGGTCATGTTCTGGATGTCGCCCGCCACATAGCGCAGCACCTCGGGTAGCGCCGCCAGCATCAATGCACCGAGGATGACGCCCGGGATGTGGCCGATGCCGCCCAGCACCACCATCGCGACGATCATGACCGACTCCTGCAGGCTGAACGATTCGGGCGACACGAAGCCCTGGAAGCTTGCGAACATCGCGCCGGACACCCCGCCGAACGTCGCGCCCATGCCGAACGCCAGCAGCTTCAGGTTGCGGGTGTTGATGCCCATGGCCTTGGCGGCGATTTCGTCCTCGCGGATGGCCATCCACGCGCGGCCGATGCGGGAGTTCTCCAGCCGGTAGCAGATCAGCACGCTGGCCATCACCAGCACCAGGAACAGGTAGTAGTACAGCGTCACCGACGGCAACGTGAAGCCGCCGATCTGCAGCGGCTTGGCCAGGTCCACACCGAAGATGTGGAAGGCGTCGATCTGCCCAATGCCGCGCGGCCCGTTCGTGATGTTGACCGGATACTCAAGGTTGTTCAGGAACACACGGATGATCTCGCCGAAACCAAGCGTCACGATGGCGAGGTAGTCGCCACGCAGCTTCAGCGTCGGCGCGCCCAGCAGCACGCCGAACAGCGCTGCCAATCCCGCGCCGAGCGGGATGACGAGCCAGATCGGCGAGTGCAGGCCATCCGGGAAGGCGGCCCGGATGCTCTCGAAGTTCTCGCTCAGGTGGGGACTCGCCATCAGCGCGAACATGTACGAACCGACCGCGTAGAAGGCCACATAGCCGAGATCCAGCAGGCCCGCATAGCCGACGACGATGTTCAGGCCCAGGGCCAGCAGCACGTAAAGCAGCGCCAGGTCGATGATGCGCACGGGCCCGTTGCCGAACTGCTGGGCGAACAGCGGCACAACCAGCAGCAGCGCAGCGACGACAAGGAAGGTGATGAGTTTCTTGGCTTGCATGTCTTGTCTCCGTCAGGCGCGATCGGCCACCCGCTCGCCCAGCAGGCCGGACGGCCGCAGCGTCAGCACCAGGATCAGGGCCACGAAGGCGAAGATATCGGCGTAGTGGCTGCCCAGCACGCCGCCCGTCAGGTCACCAAGGTAGCCGGCACCGATGGCCTCGATGAGGCCTAGCAGCACACCGCCGACGACGGCGCCAGCCAGGTTGCCGATGCCGCCCAGCACCGCGGCCGTGAAGGCCTTCAAGCCGGGCATGAAGCCCATCGTGTGCTGCACCGTGCCGTAGTTGGCCGCCCACATCAGACCGGCCACGGCGGCCAGCGCCGCACCGATGACGAAGGTCATCGAGATGATGAAGTCGGGCTTCACGCCCATCAGCCCGGCAACGCGTGGGTTCTCGGCCGTCGCGCGCATCGCGCGGCCCAGCTTCGTGAAATTCACGAGGTACATCAGCGCGGCCAGGATGGCGACCGTCAGACCCAGGATCAGGCACTGCGTGACGGTGATGACCGGCCCGCCCAGGTCGAACGGGTCGGTAGGCAGCAGCAACGGGAAGGGCTTGGGGTTGGGCTTCCAGATGATCATTGCCAGCACCTGCAGCAGCAGCGACATGCCCATGGCCGTGATCAGCGGCGCCAGGCGCGGTGCATTGCGCAGCGGCCGGTAGGCGATCTTCTCGACCGAGTAGTTCAGCAACGTGCAGACGACGATGGCGCATGCGAGGCCGACCAGCATCAGCGCCCAGCCGGGCAGGCCCGAGTCGGCGAGGAAGCTGACGACGGTCCAGCTGACCATCGCGCCGACCATGAGGATCTCGCCGTGCGCGAAGTTGATGAGGTTGATGATGCCGTAGACCATCGTGTAGCCCAGCGCGACGAGGGCATACATGCTCCCGAGCACGAGGCCGTTGATGATCTGCTGGACGAGAGTCTCCATGTCCATGGGGGGCTCCTGAAACGGAATGGGCGCAGCATGCGCCAAGCGACCCGGGAGAAATCGCAACCCTCGTGCCAAACCTCGGCGCGAGCCTGTGTTTCAAGGGTATTCACCGACGGTCCGCCACCCTGGACCGTTTGATCCCTCCCACAAAGGGCGGCACTGGGCAGAAATCACGAGTGTCACCCTCCCAGAACTGGGCGGAAATCCGCACAAACCGCACGCCGCACTGGCGGTTCTCCGCCCGGGCGCAAAAAAGAGTCGCACAGGCCCTCGGCGCACGCTGTGGCTGGGCAAACTAGCCGCCCGTTCATCATGTCCGCGCCCTCTTCCGTTCGCCCCCGCGTCATGCGCCTGCTGCGTCTGCTGAGCCGGCCGGGCTTTCATCTGTTCCTGACCGGCGCCCTGATGGTGCTCGGCTTCGTGCTGGCGCACCGCCTCAGTGAACGCAGCGGCCGCGACCAGCTCTCGGCCCTCAGCACCGAGCGGCTGGAGTTGTACGCCAGCAACCTCGCCGCCGAGCTGGGGCGGCAGGCGTCGTTGCCCAGCCTGCTGGCCATCGACCCGACGCTGCAGGCGCTGATGCTGGCCCCCGGTGACGCCGGCCGCCAGCGCAGCGCCAGCCAGACGCTGGCGCGCGTGAACGTGCGCGCCGGCACGAGCCAGATCTTTGTGGCCGACCTCCAGGGTCAGGTCTTGACCGCCAGCGAACCGCTGACGCCGCCGGCCCGCCTGCCGGAGGTGCTGGCCCAGGGCCGCAGCCACTTCTTTGCGGCCGACCCGGTCACCGGCAGCACCGACTTCTACCTGCTGCACCCGCTGCGCGGCAGCGGCCCGGCGGGCGGCGTCATCGTCGTGCGCTTCAACCTCGCCCCGCTGGAGGCGACCTGGGTGGATCTGGGCCTGCGCTCGCAGAACGAACGCATCCTTGTCGCTGACGATCAGGATGTCGTCATCATGAGTTCGGTCCAGCCCTGGAAGTACGCCGTGCTGGGCCATGCCGACCCGTCTCGCCGCGCGGCGCTGCAGGCCAGCGCGCGCTACCCGCAGGCCATCGGCGCAGACCTCGCGTTGCCGGCTGCGCTGGAGGCGCACCGCGGCCGCCTCGTGCGGCTGCCGCTGCCCGGCGACGTCGCCGAGGGCCGGCCGATGCTCGCGCAGCAGCGCCAGCTCGTGCCGCTGGGGCTGCGCCTGGTGGCGCTGTCGGACCTGACCGAAGTGCGCCAGCGCGCGCAGCTCGCCGCTTGGGGCGGCGCGGCCTTCGGCGCCAGCGTCGGGCTGCTGGTGCTGTATCTGTCGTCCCGGCGACGCGCGTTGCGCCAGCTGACACAGGCTCAGACGGCCCTGCGCCAGGCCCATGCGCAACTGGAGCAACTGGTGGATAGCCGCACGGCCGAGCTGCGTCACACAAACGATGCGCTGAAGACGCAGATCGCCCAGCGTCTGCAGACCGAGGGCGAGCTGCTGCAGGCCAGCAAGCTGGCAGTATTGGGGCAGATGTCGGCCGGGCTGTCGCACGAGGTCAACCAGCCGCTTACGGCGCTACGGGCGCTAGCCCGCAACTCCATCCGGCTGCTGGAAACGGGCCGCGCCGATGCCGTGGCGGCCAACCTCCAGATCATGGACGACATGGTCGAGCGCATGAGCCAGATCACGCGCCAGCTGAAGAACTTCGCCCGCAAGGCCGACGAGCAGGTCACCGGCTCGGTGCCGCTGCTGGACAGCGTGCGCAACGCGCTGCTGCTGCTGGAACACCGCAGCCGGCCGCTGGGTGTGCAGACCGACGTGGACGTGCCGGCGGACCTGCGCGTGCGGGCCGAGGCCAACCGGCTGGAGCAGGTGCTGGTCAACCTGTTCGGCAACGCGATGGACGCGATGGCGGACGAGACCGAGCGCCGCTTGAGCGTGCATGTCACCGTGCAGGACGGGCGTGCGCTCGTGCAGGTGCAGGACAGCGGCGCCGGCGTCGGCGAGGCGGACCTGCACCACCTGTTCGAGCCCTTCTTCACGACCAAGCCGGCCGGCGAAGGCCTGGGCCTGGGCCTGGTCATCTCCGCCAAGATCGTCCATGAATTCGGCGGCACGCTGCGTGCGCGACCGCTGCCGCGCGGCATGAGCTTCGAGTTCGACCTCGCCGTCGCCCCCTGGGAGAGCCCCGATGTTTGAAGGCTACAAGATCGTGTTCGTCGAGGACGACCTGCCTGTGCGCGTGAGCCTCACGCAGACGCTGGAGCTGGAAGGCTTTGCCGTGCTCCCTTGCCGCAGCGCCGAAGAGGCCCTGCCCCAACTGCAGCCCGGCGCGCAGGTCGTGCTCATCACCGATGTGCGCCTGCCCGGCATGGACGGCCGAGCGTTGCTGGCACATGCGCAGGCGACGGACCCAGCGATTCCCGTCATCCTCATCACCGCGCACGGTGACGTGGCGATGGCCGTGCAGGCCATGCGCGCTGGGGCCTACGACTTCATCGAGAAGCCCTTCGCGCCCGAGCGCCTGGTGGACGTGGCCCGGCGGGCGCTGGACCTGCGCACGCTGCGGCACTCGGCCGACGCGCTGCGCGCGCAGCTGCAGCGCGCCAGCGGCATCGAGGCCGCGCTGCTGGGCCAATCGCCGGCCATGCAGCAGTTGCGCCGCCAAGTGCTGACGCTGGCCGGCACCTCGGCCGACGTGCTCATCGTCGGAGAGACCGGCACCGGCAAGGAGCTCGTGGCCCGATGCCTGCACGACCAGAGCCCGCGCCGAGACCGCCATTTCGTCGCCATCAACTGCGGCGGCCTGCCCGAGGCCTTGTTCGAGAGCGAGCTGTTCGGCCACGAGCCCGGTTCGTTCACGAGCGCAGCCAAGCGGCGCATCGGCAAGATCGAACATGCCAACGGCGGCACGCTGCTGCTCGACGAGATCGAGACCATGCCCATCGCGCTGCAGATCAAGCTGCTGCGCGTGCTGCAGGAGCGGCGCATCGAGCGGCTGGGCTCCAACGACGAGGTGCCGGTCAACGTGCGCTTCATCGCCGCCAGCAAGTCGGACCTGAAGGAACAGTCGAGCAAGGGCGAGTTCCGCATGGACCTCTACTACCGACTGAACATCGCGACACTGCACATCCCGCCGCTGCGGGAGCGCCGGGAGGACATCCCGCTGCTGTTCGAGCACTTCGTTGCCCAGGCCTGCGCCCGCTACGAGCGCGACGCGCCGGAGCTGACGCCCGACAAGCTGCGCGAGCTAATGGCCCAAGACTGGCCCGGCAACGTGCGCGAGATCCGCAACGCAGCCGATCGATTCGTACTCGCGCTGGACGACCTGGACCCTCAGGCCGCGCTGAACGCGCTGCCTCACCTGCCGCTGGCCAAGCAGATGGATCTGGTGGAGAAGGCCCTCATCGAGCAGGCGCTGCGCAAGACCCAGGGCAAAGTGCCAGCGGCGATGGAGCTGCTGGGCACGCCGCGCAAGACGCTGTACGACAAGCTAAACCGCCACGGGATCGTGCTGGACGACTTTCGATAGGGCACCGGCCTGCCGGACCTCTCCCGCCTCAACACATCCTGAACTCGGGATCCCTTGCCCAATAGTTCAAGCAAGCTGGGGTAACAACGTCGCCAAGACCGTCAGAACAATACCGACCGTCCAAGGTCAGCATTGACGGGCTCCTGGTATACGACTCCAGCTTAAAGCCAAGCGCGACCAACCCACAAAACAAATCTGCCAGCCTCCCGGCGAAAAAAGCCAACAGCACATCTGCCGCCGCTCCACGAAAGTTGCACGCCACAACAATCGCCTGCTCCGGAATCCAGCCAGCCAGACTGAAGGCCAGCACGTCTTGATCAGGCTCCAAAGGGATGATCGTGGAGGGTTGGCCTAGCAGCCAAAACGACTCTCCGTTCCATGTGCCGGCTATCGCCTGCGTGAGGGCACCAAGCTGAGCGAGATCTTCAGAGCTCAAGCGTGCGCGCAACGCACTTGGGTGGAAGAGTCTGACATAAGCCTCCCTGGCCTAACGATAGCGCTCCGGGTCCGGCGAATCCGTCGGGTTGGCGACCGCGCGCCGGAACGCCGCGCTCATCGGCAGCTTGAGGTTGGTGCCCGAAGCCGCCACCGGCTGCTCAAACCAGCGCCGGTAGATCGCGTGGATCTCGCCGCTGCGGTAGAGCCCCGCCAGCACGCCGTCCACGAGTGCCTTGAACTGCACGTCGCCCTTGCGCAGCCCGATGGCATAGGGCTCGACGGTGAGCGCCGTGTCGGAGATGCGGTAGTCGTCCGCCGCCGCGCCCTGCTGGGCCATGATGCTGCGCAGTAGCACGTCGTCCATCAGGAAGGCCGCGGCGCGGCCACTCTTCAGCAACTGGAATCCCTCCGGGTCGTCCAGCCCGCCGAGGATGCGGATGTCCAGCCCCTGTTGCTCGTTGACCTTGGCCAAGTGCTGAATGCTGGTCGTGCCGACCGTGGTGGCCACGGTGCGGCCACGGAGCTCGGCCAGGCTCTCCACGCGGTCACCGGCGCGCGTCATCAGTCGCGTCTCGGCGACGAAGATTGTCAGCGAGAACGCTTGCTGGCGGGCGCGCTCGGCGGTGTGCGTCGTGATGCCACATTCCAGGTCGAGCGTGCCGTTGATGACCAGCGGCATGCGCGTGGCGGACGCCACCTCGACGCGGCGCACCTCCAGGTCGGACAGCTGCAGCTTCTGGCGCACCGCGTCCACCACGCGGTCGCACAGCTCAATGGTGTAGCCCGTGGGTCGCAGCTGGGCGTCCAGGAAAGAGAACGGCAGCGATGCCGGCCGGTAGCCGATGACGATGACGCCGGTGTCGCGCACGCGGGTCAGCGTCGGGCCGTCCGCGGCGTACACGGCTGCTGACGCCAGCAGTGCGGCTAGTGCCGCACTGAGCACCACACTAAGCCGCGCCAGACGCTTCATCGTCCAGCCGGCGCAGCTCAGCGAGCTTGTCGGCAATGCGCAGCTCCAGCCCGCGTGGCACGGGAGCGTACCAGCGCACGGCCTCCAGCCCATCGGGCAGGTACTGCTCGCCGGCGGCATACGCGTTGGGCTCGTCATGCGCGTAGCGATAGGCCTTGCCGTAGCCGAGCTCCTTCATCAGCTTGGTCGGCGCATTGCGCAGGTGCACCGGCACCGGCCGGCTCTGGTCCTGTTTGACGAAGGCGCGCACCTCGTTGAAGGCTTTGTAGACGGCGTTGGACTTCGGCGCCACCGCGAGATAGACGACGGCCTCGGCCAGCGCCAGCTCGCCCTCGGGCGTGCCCAGACGCTCGTAAGCCTCGGCGGCGTCCAGCGTTATGCGCAGCGCGCGCGGGTCAGCCAAGCCGATGTCCTCGCTGGCCATGCGGATCAGGCGGCGGCAGATGTAGCGGGCGTCCACGCCACCGTCCAGCATTCGCGCGAACCAGTACAGCGCGCCGTCCGGATGGCTGCCGCGTACGGACTTGTGCAGCGCGCTGATGACGTCGTAGAACTGGTCGCCGCCCTTGTCATACCGTCGCAGCTGCTCGCCGAGCGCCCGCTCCAGCAAGGCCTCGTCTATGGCAGAGCCCTGCGCCAGCGACGCCGCCGTGTCGAAGGCGTTCAGCAGCCGGCGCGCGTCGCCGTCCGCATAGCCGATGAGGCGCTGCGCGGCCTCGGGCGTCGGCTCCGGCACGCCCAGCTCGGTCGCGCCGCGGGCGATGAGCTGGCCCAGCTCGTCGGCATCCAAGCTCTTCAGCACCTGCACGGTGGCGCGCGACAACAGCGCCGAGTTGACCTCGAAGCTGGGGTTCTCCGTCGTCGCGCCGATGAAGGTGAAGAGTCCTGCTTCGACATGCGGCAGGAAGGCATCCTGCTGTGATTTGTTGAAGCGGTGCACCTCGTCGACGAAGACGACGGTGCGCCGCCCCTGCGCCGCGGCAACCTGGGCGCGCTCCACCGCCTCGCGGATCTCCTTGACGCCGCCCAGCACGGCCGAGATTGCGATGAACTGCGCATCGAAGGCACCGGCCATCAGCCGCGCCAACGTCGTCTTGCCGACGCCCGGAGGGCCCCACAGGATCATGCTGTGCAGCCGGCCGGCGTCGAACGCGACGCGCAGCGGCATGCCAGGGCCTAGCAGGTGACGCTGGCCGATGACCTCGTCGAGCGTCTTGGGCCGCAAGCGTTCTGCCAGCGGAATGCCGGCCTGCGGCGCCGCGGGAGCTGGCGTCGCGCCGGGCAGCGGTTCGTCGTCGAACAGCGATCCGTGGGACGAAGCGCTCACTGCTCGATCAGGTCCGCGCCCGCCGGCAGCTTGAACTGGAAACGATCCGCCGTGACCGGCACATTGGCCTGCACGGCGCTGAAGTCCAGTCGCGAACGTTGACCGAAGCCGTCGACGATCTCCATCGCCGCGAGCTCCTTGCCCTTGAAGCCGAGCTTCAGCAACTGGATAGTCGACTCGGCCTGCCGCGGCACGGCCTGCACCCAATCGATGCCACCATCGACCGGCAAGGCCTTCAGCGTGAAGTCGCGCTCCAGGTTGGCGCCGGCCAGCAACGCGGCGGGCGTGGCGCCCAGCGCATCGGCCAGCTTGCGGGAGCTGGCCTGATTCAGGTCCGCGTCGTAGATCCAAACCTTGCTGCCGTCTGCGACGATGGTTTGCTCGAAAGGCTTGGCGTAGACGAAGCGGAAACGGTTGGGGCGCTCGAACTCGAAGCTGCCGGACGATGTTTTCTTGCGCTTGCCGTCGGGCGCCGTGACGGTCTGCGTGAAGTTGGCCTTGCCGCTCTTCACGTCGCGCGCGAAATCGCGCAGCGCATCAACCGCGTCGGCATGCGCCAGGCCGCTCGATAGCAGCGTCAGGGCGATCAGGAGCTTCTTCATTCGTCTCGGGCTATTCGTCACGTTTGGGGATGATCAGTTCACGGCTGCCATTGGACGCCAGCGCACCGACGAGGCCGGACTTCTCCATCTGCTCCAGTAGTCGCGCGGCGCGGTTGTAGCCTATGCGCAGGTGGCGCTGCACGAGTGAGATCGAGGCCTTGCGGTGCTGTAGGACGATAGCGACTGCCTGGTCGTACATCGGGTCGGCCTCGCCATTGGATTCGCCCGGTGCCGGCGCCTCGCTGCCGAGGTCGTCCAGCACACCACCTTCCAGGATGCCTTCGATGTAGTTCGGCTCGCCCTGCGATTTGATGTACTCGACGACACGGTGCACCTCGTCGTCACTGACAAAGGCGCCGTGAACGCGGATCGGCAGGCCGGTGCCGGAGGGCATGTAGAGCATGTCGCCCATGCCCAGCAGCGCCTCGGCGCCCATCTGGTCGAGGATGGTGCGACTGTCGATCTTGCTGCTGACCTGGAAGGATAGCCGCGTCGGGATGTTGGCCTTGATGAGACCGGTGATGACGTCCACCGACGGCCGCTGCGTGGCCAGGATCAGGTGGATGCCGGCCGCACGCGCCTTCTGCGCGAGGCGGGCGATCAGCTCTTCGATCTTCTTGCCGACGACCATCATCAGGTCGGCCAGCTCGTCGATGACGACGACGATGAACGGCAGGCGCTCCAGCGGCTCGGGCTCCTCGGGCGTCAGGCTAAACGGGTTGGGGATGCTGACGCCATTGGCCTTGGCCTCGTCGAGCTTCTTGTTGTAGCCGGCCAGGTTGCGCACGCCCATCTTGGACATGAGCTTGTAGCGCCGCTCCATCTCGCCGACACACCAGTTCAACGCGTTGCCGGCCTGCTTCATGTCCGTCACGACCGGCGCCAGCAGGTGCGGGATACCCTCGTAGACGCTCATCTCCAGCATCTTGGGGTCGATGAGGATGAGGCGCACGTCGCGCGCCTCGGCCTTGTAGAGCAGGCTGAGGATCATCGCGTTGATGCCCACCGACTTGCCCGACCCGGTCGTGCCGGCCACTAGGCAGTGCGGCATCTTGGCGAGGTCGGCCACGACCGGCAGGCCAACGATGTCCTTGCCCAGGCCCATCGTCAGCTGGGACGCGGCGTCGGCGTAGACCTGCGAGCCGAGGATCTCGGACAAGCGGATGGTCTGCCGGCGTGCATTGGGCAGCTCCAGCGCCATGTAGTTCTTGCCCGGGATCGTCTCGACCACGCGGATGGACACGAGGCTCAAGCTGCGCGCCAGGTCCTTGGCCAGGTTGACGACCTGCGAGCCCTTCACGCCGGTGGCCGGCTCGATCTCGTAACGCGTGATGACCGGGCCGGGCGACGCGGCGACGACGTGAACCTCCACGCCAAAGTCGCGCAGCTTCTTCTCGATGAGCCGGCTTGTCATCTCCAGCGACTCGGGCGTGACGGTCTCCTGGCGGCCCGGTGCGGCGTCCAGCAGGTCGACCTGCGGCAGCTTAGCGTCGCCCACGTCGGCGAACAGCGTCTGCTGGCGCTCCTTGGCGACGCGCGTGGACTGCGGCACCTCGACAACCGGCGCCTCGATGACCAGCGGCGCGTGCTCGGCCTCCACCTGCCGCTCGATCTGGCGCTCAACCTCGACCTCCTGCTCGCGCTCCTTAACGGCGCGCTCGCCGGCCTTCTGATCCGCTTTCATCTCGCGCTGTTCGATGCGCTTCTCGCGCAACTGCTCGATGCGCTCGCCGATGCGTTCGGCCAGTTGACCCCATGAGAAGCGCAGCGCCCACGACATGCCGGTCAGCAACAGCACGATCCAAACGACACCGGAGCCGGCAAAGCCCAGCCCCTTCATGCCCAGCGGGCCCAGCAGGTAGCCGACGATGCCGCCGGCATGACCGGGCAGCCGTGGCTCGACGGCGTAGAGCCGACTCCACTCCAGCGCGCAACTGGCGCCCAGCAACAGCAGCACACCCGCCCACCAGCGCGCCCGCTGACTCCAGCGAGGCACGACAGCCACGTCATGCCGCAGCAGGCCGGCCAGGCCGCGCAACCATGCCCGCAGCGCGAGTAGCGGCAGCCACCAGGCCGAAAAGCCGAAGACGAAGAGCAGCCCGTCCGACAGCCACGCGCCGAAGCTGCCGACGCGGTTGCCGACGAGGTCGCGCTGGCCGCTGGTCGTGAAGGCCGCGTCGCGCAGGTCGTGCGTGGCCATCGCCAGCACCAGCAGCGCCAGCAGCAGCGCGCTCAGCGCCAGCCACAGCGGCGTGCGCAGCAGGCGCGAGGCCGCCGATGCCGGTGCGGCATCTCGTGTCTTGGGCGCCTGGCGGCGGGGGGACTTGGCCGGGGCGGCGGGTTCGCTGGCGGCGCCATCGCCGCCCAGCAGGGAACCAAGGGGAAAACTCATCCGGGCATTGTGCCGCGCCAGCCCATCGCGGGCCGGCGAAGCTGTATCCGGATCAATCGTGGGTCAGCCGTTCCTTGATGACGACCGAGCCGTTCTCCAGCGTCTCGATGACGCCGCGCTCCTCCAGGTCCTTCATGACCCGGCTGACCATCTCACGTGACGCGCCAACGACCTTGGCCATGTCCTGGCGCGACACCTTGCCGCGGATGAGCTTGATGCCCTTCTCGTCCTCGGCCATATCGAGCAGCGTGCGCGCCACGCGGCCGTATACGTCCAGCAGCGCGAGGGATTCGATCTGCCGGTCGGCATTGCGCAGCCGGGCGACGAGCCCGCGAAGGATGCCGTAGGCCAGGCTGCTGCTCTCCGGCAGGCAACGCGCGAACTCGAGACGCCCCAGCACCAGCATGTCGGTCTGCACCTCGGCGCGCACGGTGGCGGAATGAGGCTCGTTGTCGATCAGACTCATCTCGCCGACGTAGTCGCCAGACTGCAGCACGGCCAGGATGACCTCGCGGCCGCGATGGTCGGCGGTCAGCACGCGTGCCCGGCCGTTGAGCAGAATGAACAGAGCATTCGACTTGGTACCCTGCTCCACGATCAGTTCGCCGCGCTTGAAACGCCGCTTCACGACACTGTCCGCGATGGACTGCGCCTGATCCGTCGTCAGCATCGAGAACAGCGGAACCCGGCGGATCAGGTCCAGGTTGGAAATCATCGCCATATACATCCTCCTGTTTTGCGCCCCCGCAGGTGGCAAATTGCACGCCTGCCTAGAATGGCGTGCATTGTGCACACCGTGGCGCGCTCCGAAGCTCCGGGTTAGGCCGGGGTTACATCCCTAGAACTTCCTTGCGAGACGCCGAGCCGCCCTCACCTTCCCGTCATGATCGCCAATACCCAACACCACGGCCTGCTCATCCTCGGCTCCGGCCCCGCGGGCTACACCGCCGCCATCTACGCCGCGCGCGCCAACCTGAAGCCCACGCTTATCACTGGCATGGCGCAGGGGGGTCAACTCATGACAACGACCGAGGTCGATAACTGGCCGGCCGACGTGATGGGCGTGCAAGGCCCTGAGCTGATGCAGCGCTTCCAGCAACACGCCGAGCGCTTTCAGACGCAGATGGTCTTCGATCACATTAACCAGGTCGACTTCTCCAAGCGCCCGTTCACACTGGTCGGCGACAGCGCCACCTACACCTGCGATGCCCTCATCATCGCCACGGGCGCGTCCGCCAAGTACCTCGGCCTGGAGTCGGAGCAGGCGTTCATGGGCCGAGGGGTCAGTGCTTGCGCGACCTGCGATGGCTTCTTCTACCGGGGCCAGCAGGTCTGCGTCATCGGCGGCGGCAACACGGCCGTCGAGGAGGCGCTGTACCTGTCGAACATCGCCGAGACCGTTCACCTGATCCACCGCCGCGACAAGTTCCGCGCCGAACCCATCCTGGTCGACAAGCTCAAGGAAAAGTCGGATGCCGGCAAGATCGTCCTGCATTTCTTCCAGGAACTTGACGAGGTGCTCGGCGATGCCTCCGGCGTGACCGGCGTGAGGCTGCGCAGCGTGCTGGACGGCAGCAAGTCCGACATCGCGCTGCACGGTTGCTTCATCGCCATCGGGCACCAGCCCAACACCGACATCTTCAAGGGTCAGTTGGAGATGAAGGACGGCTACATCGTCACGCGCAGCGGCCTGAACGGCTTCGCGACGATGACCAGCGTGCCGGGCATCTTCGCTGCTGGCGACGTGCAGGACCACGTCTACCGTCAGGCGATCACCAGTGCCGGCACGGGTTGCATGGCGGCGCTCGACGCACAGCGCTTCCTGGAACAGGAAAACGGCTAAAACTCGCCAGACGGGGGGATTGCCGCTATACTCGCGGGCTTGCCTGCCGGATGGACCGCACCCGGACTCTCGGAGCCCGGGGCTAGCAGGCATTGCGGTCAAAGGGCTGCTCGCGACGGGTGTCGCGGCGGCTGGTCAGAGAAGTCAAACCGGAGAGCGTCAATGGCACGCGTCTGTCAAGTCACGGGCAAGAAGCCCATGGTCGGGAACAACGTTTCCCACGCCAACAACAAAACCAAGCGTCGGTTCCTGCCGAACTTGCAATACCGCCGTTTCTGGGTGGAGTCCGAGAACCGCTGGGTGCGCCTGCGCATCAGCAACGCCGCTCTGCGTTTGATCGACAAGGTCGGCATCGACCAGGTCGTCGCCGATCTGCGCGCCAAGGGCGAGCTCTGATCGTCGTTCACTGACACAACCGAAGGAATACGACCATGGCATCCAAAGGCGGCCGCGAAAAGATCAAGCTGGAGTCCACCGCGGGCACCGGCCACTTCTACACGACGAACAAGAACAAGAAGACCACGCCCGAAAAGCTCGAATTCATGAAATTCGACCCGAAGGCGCGCAAGCACGTCCTGTACAAGGAAATCAAGCTGAAGTGACTGCAGGCGGCGCCTGCCGCCAATCGCGCTTCAAGCCAAGCAAAACCCGCCGAGCGGCAACGCCGGCGGGTTTTGCTTTTGGGGCGCCTCAACGGGGTGATGCGGCAGCGACTTTGGTGCCGAACTCGTCCTGGAACCACCGATCGATCATGTGCTTCTCGTACCTGAGCGGCTCACCGCTGAAGTAGCTGTTCACGCCGTCCTGGTAGTTCATGTCGCGCAGCCGGGCGTCACCCTTGCGTACCACCTGCCCGGCCTGGCTGACCTCGTAGTTCAGCGTGATGGCCGGCAGCGTCACCCGGCGCATGACACGCACCCACTGGACACTGTGGCCGAACGGCTCCACGTTGCCCGCAAGGTCGATGTCGGTCACATTGATCGTCACGTCCTGGCCGGGCAGGAACTTCTGCGCCTGCGCCACCAGATGTGCCTCGATCTGCGTGAGCACGTCCTTGTCGGCGAACCCGGTGTTGTCCTTGATGTCGATGAACTTGTCCGGGTTGACGAAGTTCACCTTCACGTCGGCGCGCGCGGCGGCGGCCAGGGCCAGCAGGCCCCATGCAATGGCGTGGCGATACTTCATGGCATGGCTCCAAGTTGTGGATGAAGGCAGCAACAAGTCTAGGCCACGCAAGAAAAAAGGGCGCCTCGAATGGGCGCCCTTTACGCGGTGAAACGCAGACTTAGGCGTGCACCGCACGCAGGCGCATCGAGAAGGCCTGCAACTCGGCGATGCCGCTTTCTTCGGCACGACGGCACCAGGCCTGCAGGTCGGCCACCAGCTGCTCGGCCGACACGTTGGTGCGCGTCCACAACTGGCGCAGCTCCTCGCGCATCGTCACGAGCTTGTCGATGACGGGACTCGCGGCACGGGCATGGGCCAGCGGGCCGTGCAGATCGGCCGGGATGCGCTCTTCATCGCGGTGCATCCAGCGCTTGGCCAGCTTCAGCTGGGCGATGCGCTCGCTGTGCTTGCCACCCTCGGCCTTGATGCGGGCCAGTTCGGCCTCACAGGCCGACTTCAGGCCACGGGCATAGGTCGCCATGACCTCATAGCGGTTGGCAATCAACGCTTCCAGCGTGCGCGCATCGGCCGGCTTGATCTCACCCAGGCTCAGCTTCGGCGCGGTCTTGCGAACCTTGGCCCAGCCCAGCATTTCCATGCCGCGGATGTACACCCAGCCGATGTCGAACTCGTACGGCTTGACCGAGAACTTGGCCGACGTCGGGTAAGTGTGATGGTTGTTGTGCAGTTCCTCGCCGCCGATGATCAGCGTCCAGGGAATCAGGTTGGTCGACGCATCAGGTGCCTCGAAGTTCCGATAGCCCCAGTAGTGGCCGACGCCGTTGACGATGCCAGCGGCCCAGAACGGGATCCACGCCATCTGGATCGCCCAGATGGTGGCGCCGATGGCACCGAACAGCGTCACGTTGATGATCAGCATCAGCGCGACACCCTGCCAGCTGTACTTGGTGTAGAGGTTGCGCTCGATCCAGTCGTCCGGCGTTCCGCGGCTGTACTTGGCGATGGTCTCGGCATTCTTGGCTTCGGCGCGGTAGAGCTCGGCACCCTCGGCCATAACCTTCTTCAGGCCACGAGTCTGCGGGCTGTGCGGGTCTTCCTCGGTCTCGCACTTGGCGTGGTGCTTGCGGTGGATGGCCACCCATTCCTTCGTGACCATGCCGGTGGTCAGCCACAGCCAGAAGCGGAAGAAGTGCGACGGAATGGGCCCGAGGTCGAGCGCGCGGTGGGCTTGCGAACGGTGCAGGAAGATGGTGACTGCAGCGATCGTGATGTGCGTCACAACCAGCGTGAACACCACGAGCTGCCAGGCACTGAAGTTCGCCAGGCCGTTTTCCAGCCAGTTCAACAGCGCGTTCAGGAATTCGTTCATTGCGTGCGGGACCTCACCCCATCCGGGGCATGCAAGGGAACTTCGATTGTAGAGGGAGCCCCCCAAAAACAAGGGGCCGCTAGCACCTCAATCGTGCAACCGCGTGCAATGCAGCGTCATTTTCTTGACGCCGGTCAAGCCGCCCGCTCCCAGGCCACCGCGAAGAAGCCGTCCGTCGCATGACGATGCGGCCACAGGCGAAGCGCGCCGTTCTCCACCAGTTCCCCAGCTCGCTCGACCTGCGCCTTGCCCAGCACATCGTCGGCAGGCAGCCGCTTGAAGTCGGCATGCGCGGCCTCGAACTCGCCGGCAATGACCTCGTTTTCGGCGTCCAACAGGCTGCAGGTGGCATAGACGAGCCGACCGCCGGGCTTCACGAGCCGCGCCGCACTGGCGAGGATGGCGCGCTGCTTGTCCTGCAGCTCGGCTACAGCCTGCGGCGACTGGCGCCATTTCAGATCCGGGTTGCGGCGCAGCGTGCCCAGGCCCGAGCACGGCGCATCCACCAGCACGCGGTCGATCTTGCCGGCCAGGCGCTTGATGCGGTCGTCGCGCTCGTGGGCGATCTGCGCCGGGTAGACGTTGGACAGACCACTGCGCGCCAACCGCGGCTTCAGCGCATCCAGCCGGTGTCCGGACACGTCGAAGGCGTAGAGCCGGCCCGTGCTTCGCATCAGCGCGCCCAGCGCCAGCGTCTTGCCGCCAGCGCCGGCGCAGAAGTCCACGACCATCTCGCCGCGCTTGGGAGCCAGCAGGAGCGCGAGCAACTGGCTGCCCTCGTCCTGCACCTCGACCGAACCGCTCGTGAACAGCTCCAGTTTGTGCAGTGCCGGCTTGCCATCGACGCGCAGGCCCAGCGGAGAGAACGGCGTCGGCACGGCATCGATGCCGACGACCTTCAACTGTGCTTGCGCCTCCTCGCGCTTCAACTTGAGCGTATTGACGCGCAGGTCCAGCGGCGCCGGCTCGTTCAGCGCTGCGGCCAGCGGCCAGAACCCGGCCTCGCCAAGCCTGGCCAGCAGCGGCTCGGCCAGCCACTCCGGCAGGTTGTGGCGCAGCTTGGGCGCCAGCGTCTCAGGCGCGATGGCGTTGACCTGCTCCAGCCACTGCTGCTCGACCGGCGTCAGCGCGCCGCGCAGGAAGCTCTCGCTGCCGCGCCAGGCCAGGATGGCCAGTCGCCGCGGCACCGGGCCGCTACCGCTCTGGGCGAGATGCTGGAACTTCGGCCGCTCGCGCAGCATCGCGTAGACGGTCTCAGCAATGCTCGCGCGCTCGCGCTGGCCGAGGGCCTTGTGTTGACGAAAGAAGGCGGAGACGGTGCCGTCGGCGGGCGCGTCGAGCTTGTTGACGGCTGCGATCAACTCGGCGCTGAGCGCCAGCAGGGCATTAGGATGCATCGCGCCATTATCCCAAGCCCCTCCCCGCTTCATGAAGCTTTGGACCCAGCTGCGCCTGCGCCCCCGCCTGTTGACAGCACTTCTCGTAGGCAGCGCACTGGCCGCGGCGTGGCCAGGCATACTGAACCTGCAGACGCGCCTGCTCATCGGCTGGAACCTCGTCGTCTGGATCTACCTGCCGCTGGCGCTGTGGATGATGCTGGGCCGCGCCGGAGCCACGGACGTGCGCCAGCGCGCCAAGCGCCTCAACGAGGGCGTGCCGGTCATGCTGATGCTGGCCGTCCTCGGCGCGCTGGCAAGCCTGGCCGCCATCACGCTGGAGCTGCAGGCCGCGCGCCAGCAGCATGACTCGCGCTACGCGCTGCTGGCGCTGTCCACCGTGGCGGGCTCGTGGCTGCTGCTGCCGGTGGAGTTCGGTATCGCCTACGCGAGCCTGTACCACGGAGAGGGCAAAGCCGCCCACGGACTGGAGTTCCCGGGCAACGAGGAAGACCCGCCAGACTATGGCGATTTCCTCTACTTCTCGATGACCGTGGCCGCCACGTCGCAGACCTCGGACGTCTGCGTCAGCTCGCGCGGCATGCGCCGGCTGGTGCTGGTTCAGGCCTTGCTGGCCTTCGTGTTCAACACCGGCGTGCTGGCGCTGTCCATCAACATCCTTGCGGGTCTGATCAGTTGAAAGGAATGGAGCGCCTAGCGTAGCGCTCCGCCCGCGATCAACTGAGGAAGAGGTGCTGCGGCCCGCCGTCCCGGTGGCGCACCACCTCGCCGTCCCACACTAGCGCTCCCTCGACGAACCAGCGCACCGACTGCGGGTAGATGCGGTGCTCGGCCGTCAGCACACGCGCGGCGAGCGCCTTCGCGTCGTCGCCCGGCAGCACCGGCACCGCGGCCTGCACGACGATGGCGCCATGGTCCAGCTCGGCCGTCACGAAGTGCACCGTCACGCCGGCCACCTTGCAACCCATCTCGATCGCCCGCTCGTGGGTGTGCAGGCCGGTGAAGGCCGGCAGCAGCGACGGGTGGATGTTCAGCATGCGGCGCGCATAGCGGGCCGTGAAGGCGGGCGTCAGGATGCGCATGAAGCCGGCCAGCACGACCAGGTCTGGCGCGAAGCCGTCGATGACGCGGGCCAGCTCGGCATCGAAGGCGTCGCGGCTCGCGTAGGCCTTGTGGTCGACGATGGCCGTGGCGATGCCGCGCTCGGCAGCGAACTGCAGGCCGCCCGCATCGGGCCGGTTGCTGATGACGGCGGCCACTTCGGCCGGCCAGCCCTCGGCCGAGCAGGCCTTGACGATGGCCTCCATGTTGGAGCCCCGCCCCGAAATCAGAATCACCAACTTCTTCATATGGCGGCAGTGTAGGCGGCGCACCCCTGCCGAACGGCAGGGGCATGGTCGTTCGACGACAATCCGCGCCCCATGTCGACACCTCTCCCGACCGTCAAACCGAGCCGCCCGCGCCTGCTGTCGGGCATGCGCCCCACCGGCGCCCTGCACCTCGGCCACTACCATGGCGCACTCAAGAACTGGGTGCGACTGCAGGACAGCCACGACGCCTTCTTCTTCGTCGCCGACTGGCATGCACTGACGACCCAGCGGCCCAGCGGCGAGACGCTGGCGCGCCACACCTACGACATGGTCACCGACTGGCTGGCCGCCGGCATCGACCCCGAGCGCTGCACGCTGTTCCTGCAAAGCCGCATGCCAGAGCATGCCGAGCTGTTCATGCTGCTGTCGATGTGCACGCCGTCCAGCTGGCTGGCGCGCATGCCCAGCTACAAAGACCAGGTCGCCGCCGACCCGGAGCTGGCCACCTACGGCTTCCTCGGCTATCCGCTGCTGCAGGCGGCCGACATCCTGCTCTACAAGCCTGCGGGCGTGCCGGTGGGCGAGGACCAGGCCGCGCATGTGGAAGTAACCCGCGAAGTCGCGCGCCGCTTCAACCGACTCTATGCGCCCGAGGCGCCCGTCTTCGCCGAGCCGCAGGCGCTGCTGACCGAGACCGCGCGCGTGCCCGGCCTCGACGGCCAGAAGATGAGCAAGAGCCTGGGCAACGCCATCGCGATGCGCGACGAGCCCGAGGTCACGGCGGCCAAGATCCGCACGATGCCGACCGACCCGCAGCGCGTGCGCCTGGGCGACCCTGGCGACCCGGCGCGCTGCCCCGTGTGGCCGCTGCACCAGATCTACAGCGACGACGCGACGCGCGCTGCCTGCGAGACGGGCTGCCGCAGCGCGGGCATCGGCTGCCTGGACTGCAAGCAGCCGCTGATTGAGGCCATCCAGCGCGAGCAGGCGCCGTGGCGCGAGCGCGCCGCCGCGATCGACCCGCAGCAGCTGCGCTGGACGCTGGAGCTGGGCACGGAGCGCGCGCGCGCCGTCGCACGCAAGACGTTGCGCGAGGTGCGCGGCGCAATGGGGCTGGCCGCTTGAACGCCGGAGGCAATCACGAGCCGTGCGCCACTCTCGCCGGGGCCACGACTGTCATCCACGTCACGGACCTCGAAGCCGCCATCAACTGGTGGCGCGAGCATTCGCCGTCGCCGGACGGCATCCGCGCCGTGCCCGAGGTGCGGGCGCTCGCCGAGGCCTACGCCCTGCTCTCGCTGAGCCGCACCACCTGCATCGCTCCTGCCGCCCTGCCGCCGCTGGCGCTGGACGCCTGGCTGGCCTGGTATTCCACGACGCCCGATTCGCCCTGCATCGCCATCTGCTCGACCGCGCAGGGCGACCCGGTCTGCAAGGGCTGCGGCCGCACCTTTGATGAGGTCCAGCACTGGCCCGCGCTGAGCCCTTTCGAGAAGCGTGGCGTCTGGCATCGCATCCTGCTCGAAGGCACGGCCTGGCGCTTCAACCGCTACGCGGAACGCTCGCGGTCGTGACGCGCCTCCGCTTCGCCGACAGCGTGCGACGGCTCGCGCCGCAGGCCTGGCCGGTGCTCGTCGGCCAGCTCGCCGTGCTGATGTTCAGCACGGTCGACACGCTGATGCTGGGACGCGTCGGCCCGGAGGACCTGGCCGGGCTGGCCGTCGGATCGGCGGCCTACTTCAGCATCTTCGTCGGGCTGATGGGCATCGTGATGGCGGTCGGCCCCATCGCCGGCCGGCAGTTCGGCGCGGGCGACCTGCCCGGCTCGGGCCGCAGCTTCGTGCAGGCCCAATGGCTGGCGCTGCTGCTGTGTGTGCCGGGCTGCCTGGCGCTGGCCTTCCCCGAGCCCTTCATCTGGCTCGCGCAGCTGGACGCCGCTCAGGCCAACAAGGTGCGTGCCTACACGCGACCCGAGGCCATCGCGCTGCCGGCGGCGCTGCTGTTCGCCGCCTTCCGCGGCTTCTCCACCGCCGTCAGCCGGCCCAAGGCCGTCATGGCAGTGCAGCTGATGGGCCTGGCGGCCAAGGTGCCGCTGAATGCAGTGCTGGTGTTCGGCTGGGGCCCCATTCCGGCGCTGGGCGTGGCCGGCTGCGGCTGGGCCACGGCGCTGGCGATGACTGCACAGAGCCTCGCCGCGCTGATGCTGCTGCGGCGCGACGGCTTCTACACGCCGTTCCGCATCGCATCGCTGTGGCGAACGCGGCCAGTGGTCGCCGAGCTGTGGGCGCTAGTGCGCCTGGGCCTGCCGATGGGCGGCTCCATCCTCGTCGAGGTGACGGGCTTCACCTTCATGGCCTTCTTCGTCGCGCGGCTGGGCGCCACTCCGGTGGCGGGCCACCAGATCGCCGTCAACCTCGTCGCGATGATGTTCATGGTCGCGCTGGCGCTGGCCACCGCGGCCGGCACGCTGGTCGCGCAACACCTCGGCGCGGGCGAGAAGGCGCAGGCGCGGATCGTCGGCCGGCACGCGATGACGCTCGCCGCGCTGGTGGCCGCGAGCGTCGGTGCCATCGTCGGCCTGGCGCGCGAGCCAATCGTCGCGCTCTACACCGCCGACGCGAAGACGGCCGCGGCGGCGCTGCCGCTGCTCGTCTGGGTGTGGTTCTTCCATTTCGGCGACGCGCTGCAGACCGTGGCGGCCTATGTGCTGCGGGCCTACCAGGTGGCCACGCTGCCCATGATCATCTACGTCGTGGCCCTGTGGGGCGTGGGCATTGGCGGCGGCTACGCGCTGGCCTTCCATGTGCCGGGCAATGGTGCGCTGGGCTTCTGGCAAGCCGCCACCGCGGGGCTGCTGACGGCAGCGCTGTTGCTGGGCCTGCTGCTGTACCAAGTGTTTCACGCCAACCGCTGAAGCCGTGCTCTAGCATGCGGCGCCATGCTGAACCGCATCGACGAAGAGATCACGTTCCGCAAGCTGGAGATCCTGCTCGCGTTCATGGAGAGCGGCAGCCTCGCGCGTGCGGCCGAGCGGCTGGGCATCAGCGCGGTCAGCGTGCATCGGGCTCTGCATTCGCTGGAGACGGGCACGCGCTGCAGCCTGTTCCGGCTCGAGGGGCGCAACCTGCAGCCCAACGACGCGGCCCATGCGCTGGCGGACGTAGCACGCGAGGTGCTGCAGGCGATGTCCAACGGCATCCGCGCGACGCGCGAGATCGCCGGTTATGCAGCGGACCGCATCCGCATCGGCTCGCTCTATTCGCTGACCAGCGTCACCGTGCCAGCCATCATCATGGGCCTGCGGCTGCGCAAGCCCGACATCCAGACTGAGCTGGTCATGGGCTCAAACCAGGAGCTGCTGCGCCGGCTGCGCGAGGGCACGCTGGACGCCACGGTGATGGGGTTTCCCGAGGACGCGCCGGACGTGGAGTCGCAGTTGCTGTTCGAGGACGGCATGTTCTTCGCTGCGCCCGCGGGCTCACCCTACGCGCAGCAAGACGAGATCGACCTGGGCGCGCTGGGCGACGAGCGTTTCGTGTCGCTCAATGAAGGTTATGTGACGCGCGACCGCTTCGTTGATGCCTTCCGCGTGGCGGGCTTCGAGCCCAACGTCGTCATGACAACGAACGACATCTTCTCGCTGATGAACCTGGTGGGCGGAGGTATCGGCTGCACTTTGCTGCCGGGGCGCATCCGAAACGTGCTGCCGCGCAATGTCTGCCTGGTGCCGTTGCAGCCGCGTTACCAGATGCGTCAGAAGATCTGCGTCGTGTTCCTGCGCACGCGCGAGCGCGACCCCAACCTGCTGTCCTTGCTGGCCGCCTGCCGCAGCCATGCCGAGGAACTCAAGGGTTAACCCACGATCTTTTCGGCTGGCGTAATGGTCGCCCGGTGCGGCTCATTGACCGTCGTCAAGGTCACTTCGAAACTGCAACTGCATACCGCCAGTACAGGCGGAACTTTGGAGACAAGCCATGAACCTGACACGACGCCAATGGGTGGCCGCCGCTGCCAGCGCCGCCGCCACCGCCGGCTGGACCGACACCTTCGCCCAGGCGGGCGGCCTGAAGATCTCGCACCAGTTCCCGAGCGGCACGCTGAACGAGGGTGACTTCCGTGACCGCCTGTGCCGCAAGTTCGCGGCCGAGGTCGAGAAGCGCACCGGCGGCGCGCTGAAGGCGTCGGTCTATCCGGGCTCGTCGCTAATGAAGACCAACGCTCAGTTCTCGGCGATGCGCAAGGGTGCGCTGGACATGAGCCTGGTGCCGCTGTCCTACGCGGGCGGCGAGGTGGCCGAGACAAACGCCGGCCTGATGCCCGCTCTGGTGCCCAGTTATGAGCAAGGCGCGGCCTGGAAGACGGCAGAGGCCGGCAAGCTGCTCTCCAAGGTGCTGGACGACAAGGGCGTCATCATCGTCAGCTGGGTCTGGCAGGCCGGTGGCGTGGCCAGCCGCACCCGCGCGATGGTGACGCCGGACGACGCCAAGGGCCTGAAGGTGCGCGGCGGCAGCCGCGAGATGGACATGATGCTGAAGCAGGCAGGCGCCTCGGTCATCACGCTGCCGTCCAACGAGATCTACGCCGCGATGCAGACCGGCGCGATGGATGCAGCGATGACCTCGTCCACCAGCTTCATCTCCTTCAAGCTGGAGGAGATCGCCAAACACCTGACCTCGGGTCGCCAGCGCACCTACTGGTTCATGCTGGAACCGCTGATGATCTCTAAGGAGGTCTTCAACCGGCTGCCCAAGCCGCAGCAGGACGTCATCATGGCCATCGGCGCGGAGATGGAAGTCTTCGCCCGCGATGCCGCCAAGGCCGACGACCAGGCGGCTGCTGCGATCTACGCGAAGGCCGGTGCCAAGGTCTACGACATGGACGAGCCCACGCTGAAGAAGTGGCAGGCCATCGCCCGCGAGACCGCGTGGAAGGACTTCGGCGAGAAGAACGAGTCCTGCGCCGCCATCCTCAAGGCTGCCCAGAAGCTGCTGTGAGCGCGGCATGAGCCACGGCTTCGAGCTCAAGCCGGCGCGAGCCGGCATCGACCCGGACACGCCAGCGCTGCTGATGCCGCTGGCGAGGCTGCTGGATGTCATCAACCGCACGATGGTGGCGCTGGGCATGCTGGCACTGCTCGTCGCGTCCTGCGTGCTGACGTACAGCGTCATCTCACGTTACGTGATGAAGGCGTCGACGGACTGGCAGGACGAGGCCGCCGTGTTCTGCCTCGTCGGCGCCACCTTCATGTGCGGCGCCTTCGTGCAGCAACTGCGCGGCCATGTGGGTATCGAGGCGCTGGCCGGCCTGCTGCCCCGCGCCGTCAACCGCCTGCGACTGGCGCTGGTGGACCTGATGTGCACCGCCTTCTGCGCGTTCTTCGCCTGGAAGTCGTGGACGCTGTTCCACGAGGCCTGGGCCGAGGGGCAGACGACCTCCTCGTCCTGGGCGCCGCCGCTGTGGATTCCCTACAGCCTGATGGCCGCCGGCATGACGCTGCTGAGCCTGCAGCTGCTCGTGCAGCTGACCGCCCGCCTCAACGGGCTCTTCAACCCCTCTCAAGGAGCCCGCTGATGAGCATGCTCGTCCTTGGCTCGCTGTTCGGCGTCGTCACGCTGCTGTTCATGTTCTCGGGCGCGCCGATTTCGTTCGCGCTCGGCAGCGTCGCGTTGCTGTTCATGGCCTTCTTCATGCCGGCCTCGGCGCTCGACACCATCACGCAGAACGTCTACGAGGAGATGGCCAGCATCACGCTGCTCTCCATCCCGCTGTTCATCCTGAAGGGCGCCGCCATCGGCAAATCCCGCGCCGGGCAGGACCTCTACGCTGCCATGCATGTGTGGATGGGCCGCATCCCCGGCGGCCTGGGCATCGCCAACGTGTTCGCCTGCGCACTCTTCGCGGCCATGGCCGGCTCCAGCCCGGCCACCTGCTCGGCCATCGGCAGCGCCGGCATCCCGGAGATGCGCAAGCGTGGCTACTCGCCCGGCTTCGCGGCGGGCATCATCGCCGCGGGCGGCACGCTGGGCATCCTGCTGCCGCCGTCCATCACGATGATCCTGTACGCGGTGGCGGCCGAGCAGTCGCTGGGCCGGCTGTTCCTCGCCGGCATCTTCCCTGGCGTTTTGCTGGTGGTGCTGTTCGCCGTCTACGCCGGTCTGCGCTACCGCAAGGAGCACGCGCTGGCCGAGGCCGAATTCAAGCGCAGCGGCGCCGCGTCTGCGTTGCTGGCGAAGGAAACCTTCACGACGCGGCAGAAGTTCGAGATGCTGCCGCGCGTGGTGCCCTTCGTCGTGCTACTGGTGGGCGTCATGGTGGCCCTTTACGGCGGCTTCGCGACGCCGTCCGAGACGGCGGGCCTCGGCGCGCTGTTGGCGCTGCTGCTGATCGCCACAATCTACGGTGTCTGGCGACCGAAGGACGTGGCGCCCATCCTGACGGCGACGCTGAAGGAGTCGACCATGCTGATGTTCATCATCGGCATGTCGCTGCTGTTCTCCTACGTGATGAGCTACCTGCACATCAGCCAGGCCGCAGCCGAGTGGATCGTCGGCATGCAGCTGTCCAAGTGGGTGCTGCTCTTCGCGGTATTGCTGATGGTCATCGGGCTCGGCTTTTTCCTGCCGCCGGTCAGCATCATTCTGATGACGGCGCCCATCATCTTGCCGCCGCTGAAGGCGGCCGGATTCGACCTGATCTGGTTCGGCATCCTGATGACCATCGTCATGGAGACCGGCCTCATCCACCCGCCGGTGGGGCTGAACATCTTCGTCATCAAGAACATCGCGCCGGACATCGAGCTGCGCGACATCATCTGGGGCGTGCTGCCGTTCGTGCTGCTGATGCTGCTGGCGGTGCTGCTCATCTGCATCTTCCCCGGCATCGCGACGTCACTGCCCGATGCCGTCATGGGCGTCGTCAACGCCGCACGCTGAAGGAGGCGACGATGAACGCTCCCGCCTGGAACCTGCGCGACCGCCAGCGCCGCGAGCGACTGACCCGCGCGGCCACTGCCCTGGGCCCGCAGCTGCACGGCCGGCATGTCGCTACCGACGCCGCCGTCGCGCTGCTGGAGGCCGTGCTGCAGCCCGGCGACCGTGTCTGCCTGGAGGGCAACAACCAGAAGCAGGCCGACTTCCTCGCCCAGGCGCTGACACAGGTGGACGCGCAGCGCGTGCATGACCTGCACATGGTGCAGTCGGTGCTGGCGCTGCCCGAGCACCTCGACGTGTTCGAGACCGGCATCGCCAAGCGGCTGGACTTCTCCTTCTCCGGCCCGCAGGGCGGCCGGCTGGCCAAGCTGGTAAGCAGCGGCGGCATCGAGATCGGCGCCATCCACACCTACCTGGAACTGTTCGCGCGCTACTTCATCGACCTGACGCCCAAGGTTGCCCTCGTCGCAGCCCATGCGGCCGACCGACAAGGCAATCTCTACACCGGCCCCAACACCGAGGACACGCCGGCCATCGTCGAGGCCACGGCCTTTTCGGGTGGCCTCGTCATCGCGCAGGTCAACGAGATCGTCGACGTGCTGCCGCGCATCGATATCCCGGCCGACTGGGTGGACTTCGTCATCAAGGCGCCCCGCCCCAACCTCGTCGAGCCGCTGTTCACGCGCGACCCCGCGCAGATCAGCGAGATCCAGGTGCTGATGGCCATGATGGCCATCAAGGGCATCTACGCCGAGTACGGCGTACAGCGCCTGAACCACGGCATCGGCTTCGACACCGCGGCCATCGAGCTGCTGCTCCCCACCTACGGCGAGCGACTGGGCCTCAAGGGCAAGATCTGCAAGCACTGGGCGCTGAACCCGCACCCGGCGCTCATCCCCGCCATCGAGGCCGGCTGGGTCGAGTCCATCCACTCCTTCGGCTCCGAGCTCGGCATGGAGGACTACATCCGCGCGCGGTCGGACGTGTTCTTCACCGGTGCCGATGGCAGCCTGCGCAGCAACCGCGCCTTCTGCCAGGCCGCAGGCCACTACGCCTGCGACCTCTTCATCGGCTCCACGCTGCAGATGGACCTGCAGGGCAACAGCTCCACCGCCACGCTGGGCCGCATCACCGGCTTTGGCGGTGCGCCCAACATGGGGGCCGACGCCCGCGGCCGCCGCCACGCCAGCCCGCCCTGGCTCAAGGCGGGCAGCGAAGCCCGCGCCGGCCGGCCCGGGGCCGCCGGCACACCACGGGGGCAGAAGCTCGTCGTGCAGATGGTCGAGACCTTCCGCGAGCATATGCAGCCGGCTTTCGTCGAACGCCTCGATGCGTGGACGCTGCAGCAGCAGGCCGGCATGGCGCTGCCGCCGATCATGATCTACGGCGAAGACGTCAGCCACGTGCTGACCGAGGAAGGCATCGCCAACCTGCTGCTGTGCCGCACCGACGAAGAGCGCGAGCAGGCCATCCGCGGCGTGGCCGGCTACACGGCCGTGGGCCTGGCGCGGGACACGCGCATGGTCGAGAACCTGCGCGACCGTGGCGTCATCAAGCGGCCGGCAGATCTCGGCATCGACCCGCGCGACGCGACGCGCAACCTGCTCGCGGCGCGCAGCATGCGAGACCTCGTGCGCGCTTCCGGCGGGCTTTATGCCCCGCCCAAGCGCTTCCGCAACTGGTGAGGGCCCCAATGATGCAACCCGGACTCGAAACCCTGGACTACAGCTTCCCCGGAACGCGGGCGGCCGGCGCTTTCACGCCCGTGCTGGTCGGCGTCGTCGGCTCAGGCAACCTCGAAGTGCTGCTGGAGCCCGCGCCCGGCGCCGACTGCCGCTTCCATATCGAGACCTCGGCGCGCGGATTCGGCGCGATCTGGGCTGCCGTTGCGCAGGACTTCCACACCCGCCACCAGTTGGCCGGCGTGCAGGTCTCCATCCACGACATGGGCGCCACGCCCGCCGTCGTCAGCCTGCGGCTGGACCAGGCCGCGCAGGAGCTGCAGCCATGATCTCCTATGCCGAATGCTCGGCCCGCGAGCGGCTGGCGCTGCTCGTGGACGACGGCAGCTTCCACGAGTGGCTGCCGCCCGCGTGCAAGCTCACCAGCCCCCACCTCGCCCAACTGGGGGTGCCGTCGTCGTTCGACGACGGTGTTGCCATCGGCCGCGCGACGCTGACCGGCCAGCCGGTCTTCGTCGCCGCGCAGGAGGGGCAGTTCATGGGTGGCGGCGTCGGTGAGGTACACGGCGCCAAGCTCGTCGGCCTGTTCAGACGCGCGCTGCGTGATCGCCCGAAGGCCGTGCTGCTGCTGGCCGAGTCTGGCGGCGTGCGGCTGCACGAGGCCAACGCGGGCCTCATCGCCGTGTCCGAGGTAATGCGTGCGCTGCTGGAGGTGCGTGCGGCCGGCATCCCTGTCGTCGTGCTGATCGGTGGTGCGGGCGGCTGCTTCGGCGGCATGGGCATCGTGGCGCGCTGCGCCGATCACATCGTCATGAGCGACATCGGTCGCCTGGCCATGTCGGGTCCCGAGGTCATCGAAGCCTCACACGGCGTCGAGGAGTTCGATTCGCGCGACCGCGCGCTGGTGTGGCGGATCACCGGCGGCAAGCACCGCTGGCTGACCGGCGACTGCGACGCGCTGGTGGAGGACGACGTGGCGGCCTTCCGTGCCGCCGCCATCGCCGCTCTCGGCGCCGCCCGTCCCGTCACGCTGGACGCGCTGGAGGCCGAGCACGCCCGGCTGCAGACGCGGCTGGCCTTCGATGGCTCCGAGGCGCTGGACCTGTGGGCCAGCGTCGGCGTGGCCGATGCCGCCCGCGTCCCAGACCTCGACGTGGCCGGCGTGCTGGCCCTGGGAGTGCACTGATGGACTGGCAGACCCTCGCCACCCGGCTCTTCGGCGCCGGCCACGGCATCGTGCGCGACGGCGACTTCCTGCACGGGGAGGTCGAGTTTGACGGCGAGCCGCTGACCGTGCTCGGCACCACCGACCACGCACCCATCGGCGTCGCGCTGGCGCTGGCGCAGGCCCGCGTCGTACTGGACACGATGGCCCGCAACCCCGGCCGCGCCCTCCTGCTGCTCATCGACACGCAAGGCCAGCAGCTGCGTCGCCGCGACGAGCTGTTAGGCATCAACCGCGCGATGGCCCACCTCGGCATGTGCATCGACCTGGCCCGCCGCCGCGGCCACCGCGTGCTGGGGCTTGTGTACGACCAGGCACTTTCGGGCGGCTTCATCACCTCCGGCCTCATCGCCGACGCCTGCGACGCGCTGCCCGAGGCCGAGATCCGCGTCATGCGGCTGCCGGCCATGGCCCGCGTCACCAAGCTGCCCGAGTCGCTGCTGGCCGAGCTGTCCGAGGCCAACCCGGTGTTCGCGCCGGGCGTGCGCAACTATGTCGCCATGGGAGGCGTGCGCCGGCTCTGGCAGGGCGACCTGGCGCAGGCGCTGCGCGACGCGCTGGCCGACACGCCCACGCAGGACCGCCGCGCCGAGGACGGCGCCGCACGTGGCGGTCGGCGCCTGGCGGCCGATGTCATCCAGCAGGTGCTGGACGCCGCCTGAGCGGGCAGACGACCGCCGTCGACCCATGGCCTCGCTGCACCGCCACCAGATCGCCTGGCTGTCGGCCGCCGGCTGGAACCGCCTGCGGGCCGGCGCGTGGGATGCCGACGCGCGCGGCTGCCTCGCGCACTGGGCCGCGCACGGGCTGCCGCTGGTCATCACCCGCCAGCGCGAGGGCGACGACGCCATCGCGATGGGCCTGTGCGCCCCCAAGGCCTGGGGCTACCGGCGCCTGGCGCTGCGCGTGGACTGGCGCGAGGTGCTGTATTTCGACGAATTCCCGCCGCTGGCCGCCGTCATCCCGCAGCTCCCGGCCGACGCGCGCGCGCCGGCCCGCCAGTTGGTTGCCACGTTGCAGGCCTGCGGCGCCAGTGCGCGGGTCTACGGCAGCCACGGCTGGCAGCACCTCACGGGCCTGTCGCATGTGCGTGAGGGTTCCGACCTCGACGTCTGGGTCAGCGTCGGCAGCACCGCGCAGGCTGATGCGGTGGCGGCCGCGCTGGCCGACTTCAACGCGCCGTCGCGCCGGCTGGACGGCGAGCTGGTCTTCGACGGCGAGGCGGCGGTGGCCTGGCGCGAGTGGCAGGCCTGGCGCGGCGGTCGAGCGGCGTCGCTGCTCGTGAAGCGGCTGTACGGCGCGTCCCTGCCGCGCTCGCTGGAGGACGCGCTGGCATGAGCCGGGCCCGGCAGGCGCCGCGACCGGCGCAATTGACCACGCAGCAGATCGGCCGCGCCGCCATCCTGGCGCTGCACGATGAGCTGGCGCTGTCGCCCAAGCCCGGACTCGTCACGCTGACCGACCGCGGCAGCCACGACGACATGGACGCCCACACCTTCATGCGCAGCCTGTTTGCGCTGCGGGGGTATTTCGTGCGCATCGCCGAGCTGGGCGCCGAGGGCGCGCCGTTCGACGCGCTGGAGCGTTGCGGCATCGCCGCCGAGGCCCGCATGCTGGCGGCCACCAGCGACGTCAACACGCACCGCGGCGCCATCTTCATGCTTGGGCTGCTGTGCGCCTCGGCTGGCGCGCTTGCCGCGGCCGGCCAGGCGGCCACGCCTGAAGCGCTGCGCGCGACGCTGAGGCAGCGCTGGGGCGAAACGCTTCAGGCGCGCACCCACCGCCCGTCGACGCTCCCCGGCGGCATCGCCGCGCGCCGGCTGGGGCTACGCAGTGCATCCGCCGAGGCGGCGCTGGGCTTCCCGACGCTGTTCGAGACCGCGGAGCCGGCGCTGCGCCGCGGGCTGGCACGCGGCCTGCCGCCCGGCGCGGCGCGGTTGGACTGCCTGTTCGCCGTGATGGCCGTGCTGGACGACAGCAACCTCGCCCACCGTGGCGGGCTGGCAGGCCTGCGCTTCGCGCAGCGCGAGGCGGCAGCCTTCCTCGCCGCTGGCGGCATCGATCGCCCGGACGGGCCAGCGGCTGCCGAGGCACTGGCCGGCGAGTTCGTCCGGCGGAGGCTGTCGCCGGGCGGCGCCGCCGACACGCTGGCGGCCGCCTGCTGGCTGCAGCGCCTGGGCTGATGTCGCTCGCACTTCTGTTTCCCGGCCAGGGCGCCCAGCATCCGAAGATGCTGCCCTGGCTGCTTGCCCGGCCAGAGGCGCCGCCTCTGCAGACGCTGGGCGCCAGCCTCGGCGCCGACTGGCGCACACGCCTTGACGACGAGCACTGGCTGCAGGTCAACACTGTCGCACAGCCACTGCTGACCGCGCTGGCGCTGGCCGCGTGGCGCGTGCTGGCCGAGCGGCTGCCTCGCCCCGTGGCTATCGCCGGCTACAGCGTCGGCGAGGTGGCCGCTTTCGCGGCGGCCGGCGTGATGGACGACGCGGCAGCCCTCGCCTTCGCCGTCGAGCGCGCGGAGGCGATGTCAGACTGCCCTGCCGCCGCAGGCACCGGCCTGCTGGCGCTGCAAGGCCCACGGGCCGGCGAGCTGGCCGCGCAGGCCAAGGACCTGCACCTGGCCATCCGCATCGGCGCAGACCGCGTCATCGTCGGCGGACCGCGCCAGGCGCTGGAACGGCAAGCAGCCGCATGGACGGCGGCCGGCATGCGCTGCACGCCGCTGCCTATCAGCCTGGCCTCGCACACACCGGCGCTGGCGGGCGCCGCGGACGAGCTGGCCCTGCGTCTGGCCGTGATGCCGCTACAGCCACCCGTCACGGCTTTGGTGTGCAACTTCACGGGCACAGCCGTGCGCCAGCCCGCCGCGCTCGCCGCGGCACTAGCCGGCCAGGTGGGCAGCCCGGTGCTGTGGGACGACTGCATGGACAGCGTGGCCGAACGCCAGCCGCGCTGCGTGCTGGAAGTCGGCCCCGGTCGCACGCTGGCCGGCATGTGGGAGGTCCGGCACCCCGGCATACCAGTGCGCTCGGTGGATGATTTCCAGCAGCCCGAAGGCGTCTGGCGCTGGGTACAGCAGTCACTGGCCGATTGAGGCAGCCGCGGTCAACCCGCCGGCAGGAACAGCACGAAGCGGCTGCCCCCGCCGTCGCGCGGCAGGCAGCGCACGCTGCCACCATGGCGCTCGGCGATCTGCTTGACCAGGCTCAGTCCCAGGCCCACGCCACCTGCCATCTCGGCATGGCCGGGCAGCCGGTAGAACGGCTCGAAGATGCGCTCACGCAGCTCGACCGGCACGCCGGGGCCCCGGTCGGCCACGACGAACTCATAGCCGCCCGCTAGCGGCCGTAACGTCAGCTGCACATCCGGCCCGCCGTAGCGGCGCGCGTTGTCCAGCAGGTTGCGCAGGGCCCGCCGCAGCAGCCGCTCCTGGCCCAGCACGCGGGCCGTGTCAGTTTCCGGATCGAAGACCACTTCCGCCCGGGCGGCCTCCTCGGCGCCCAGTGCCAGCAGCTCGACCGGGTGCGGTTCGCCAACGGCGCTGCCCGCCTCCAGCCGACTCGCCAGCAGCACCTCCTCGACGAGCGCGTCCAACTCCGCGATGTTCACATCGATCTCGCGCTGGAGCCGCTCGCGTTGGGCGGACGGCGCGTCTTCCAGCATCGCGAAGGCCATCTTCAGCCGCGCCAGCGGGGAGCGCAGCTCGTGGCTGGCGTTGGCCAGTAGGCTCTGGTGGGAATGCAACAGCGTCTCGATGCGCTCGGCCGCCTGGTTGAAGCTGGCCGCCACGGCCGCCACTTCGTCGCGGCCGCTGTCGTCCACACGGTGATGCAGCTGGCCAGCGCCGAACCGCTCGACGCCGCGCTTGAGCGCCTCCAGCCGGCGCGTCAGCCGGCGCACCACAGGATAGGCGCCGACCGCGACGCCAACGAACAGCAGCAGGAGCACGATCGCGAGCGTCGACACGGCCGGTGCCCCAGGCGTGACAGGGCGGTGCAGCCACGGCCCCGCCCAAGGGCCTTCCTCCGGGCGCGGGGTCCGGGCCGCCGAGCCAGGACTGGCCGGCCCGGAGGCGGCGCTGGGTGGCCCCGGCGGCCGCACGGTGCGCACCATCTCCAGGCTGCGGCCGTCACCCATCTCAGCGCTGACGACGATGGCCCCTGGCTCGTCCGCGCGGCGCTCGAACATGGGCGTCGAAGCGATGCGCCGGCCCCGCGCGTCTTCCAGTGCGACCGGCATGCGCAGCCGCTGGCCCCAGTCCACGAACACTGCCGCCTGCTCGGCACGCGGCGCATCGGAGGGCGGCAGCGCCAGCTTCAGCAGCCCGGCCAGCGCGGTGAGGCGCTCCCCCGCTGTCGCCTCCACATTGACGCGCTCCTGCTCGATGTGACGCTGGAACAGCCACGCCGAGCCGAACGCAAAAGCCAGCAGCAATGCGACGAGCGTCAGGTAGATGCGGACGTAGAGGGACTTCAAGTGAGGTTCTCGTCGAGAACGGCGGGCCGGCCGCCGGGTCGCTCCCCGAACGGTCCGCGCTGCCGATGGGCTTGCTCAGCGACGCGAGGCCGGGCGAGGGGCGCCATCAGTCGGCGTCGGCGTCCTGCTTGCGGGCGAACACGTAGCCCGCACCGCGCACGGTCAGCACGCGGCGGGGGTTCTTCGGGTCGTCCTCGATGACGGCGCGGATGCGCGAGATGTGCACGTCGATGGAGCGGTCGAAGGCCTCCAGCGGGTGGCCCTTGAGCGCATCCATGATCTGGTCGCGGCTCAGCACGCGGCCGGGGCTCTGCGCCAGCACGACGAGCAGGTCGAACTGGTGGCTGGTCAGGTCGCAGATCTTGTTGTCCAGGCGGGCCACGCGGGCCGCCAGGTCGATCTCAAGCCGGCCGAAGCGCAGCACCTCGTCGCCGTCCAGCTTGGGTTCCAACCGGCGCAGCAAGGCCTTGATACGCGCCTGCAGTTCGCGCGGCTCGAAGGGCTTGGCGAGGTAGTCGTCAGCGCCCAGCTCCAGGCCCAGGATGCGGTCCATCGGCTCGCCGCGGGCCGACAGCATCAGCACCGGCTGATGGCGCCAGCGCGGATCACCACGCAGCGAACGGCAAAAGTCCAGGCCGTCGCCGTCCGGCAGCATCAGGTCCAGCACCAGCAACTCGAAGCGGCTGTGCGCCAGCGCCTCGCGCGCCTGCGCCAGGCTGCCCGCCGTGCTGACTTCGAAACCCGCGGCGCGGAGGTAGTCGCCCACCATGCCGGTAAGGCGGGCGTCATCGTCGATCAGCAGCAGTCGAGCACTCATCACGGGGGCAAGAGATTGGAACGGAGGCCGGCGCGCTTCTGCGCCGGTGGATCGGGGCTCAAGCATCGCAGAACTCCTCAAGCAGCGGTAATCAGCGCGGACGACGATCGGCCATGCGGTCCGTGTGCCGCTTCATGACCTCTGCGATCTTGGCGCGCTGCTCGGGCGTCAGCACACGGGCCGCATCGATGCTGGCCTGGCTCATGCGCTTGGAGGCAGCTTCATGCTGGGCACTCATCTGCTGGCGCAACGACTCGATGGCCGCAGCGTCGATGTTGGTCGCCGTGTAGAGCGCAGCCATCTGCTCGTGCAGCTTCATGCCCGCTTCGCGCTGACCGGCGAGGTCCTGCCGCGCGGCCTTGAAGATGGTATCGATCTGGCTGCGCTGCGCATCGGTCGCGTTGACAACGTCGAGCATGTGCTGGAGATGACCGCCGCCGAAGAAGCCGGCGTCCGGCGGGCCGCCGTGATGGCCGGGGCCGGGACCCGGGCCGGGCTGGGCTTGCGCGGCAACACTGCCGAGGGCCAGCGCGGCCGACACGGCGGCCACGCGGAACAAGTGCTGGAATCGGGTCGTGTTCATCAGGGTTTCCAGAAAGAGTGCGGGTGAGGTCATCTTCTGGGGGCCCTGTGAGCGATCGTTGGGCACGAAGTAAAGAACTGTGTCGCTTCGTGCACCCCGCCAGCCTGCGCGGCCTTATTTGATCGGCTTGAAGCGCATGCGCTTCGGGCGTGCGCCTTCCTCGCCCAGACGCTTCTTCTTGTCGGCTTCGTACTCGTGGAAGTTGCCGTCGAAGAAGAACCACTGCGAGTCGCCTTCACAAGCCAGGATGTGCGTGCAGATGCGGTCCAGGAACCAGCGGTCGTGGCTGATCACCATGGCCGAGCCGGCGAACTCCAGCAGCGCTTCTTCCAGCGCGCGCAGCGTTTCGACGTCAAGGTCGTTGGACGGTTCGTCCAGCATCAGCACGTTGCCGCCCTGGGCCAGCGTCTTGGCCAAGTGCAGGCGGCCGCGCTCACCGCCCGAGAGCTGGCCGACCATCTTCTGCTGGTCGTTGCCCTTGAAGTTGAAGCGGCCGAGATACGCACGGCTGGGCATCACGAACTTGCCGACGACGATGTTGTCCAGGCCGCCGGAGACGTCTTCCCACACGGTCTTGCTGCCGTCCAGGCTGGCGCGGCTCTGGTCCACGAAGGCCAACTTGGCGGTCTTGCCGATCTTGACCGTGCCCGAGTCCGGCTGCTCCACGCCCTGGATCATGCGGAACAGCGTCGACTTGCCGGCGCCGTTGGGGCCGATGATGCCGACGATGGCGCCAGCCGGCACCTTAAACGACAGGTTGTCGATGAGCACGCGGTCGCCGAAGCTCTTGGAGACGTTCTCGAACTCGATGACCTCATTGCCCAGGCGCTCGGCCACGGGGATGAAGATCTCGTTGGTCTCGTTGCGCTTCTGGTACTCGACATCGCTCAGCTCTTCGAAGCGGGCCAGACGCGCCTTGCTCTTGGCCTGGCGGCCCTTGGTGTTGGAGCGCACCCACTTCAGTTCTTCCTTCATCGCCTTGGCGCGGGCGTCCTCGGACTTCTGCTCCTGCTCCAGGCGCTTTTCCTTCTGGTCCAGCCAGTCGGAGTAGTTGCCCTTCCACGGGATGCCGTGGCCACGGTCGAGTTCGAGAATCCACTCAGCCGCGTTGTCGAGAAAGTAGCGATCGTGGGTGATGGCCACGACGGTGCCGGGAAAGCGCTGCAGGAACTGCTCCAGCCACTCGACCGATTCGGCGTCCAGGTGGTTGGTGGGTTCGTCGAGCAGCAGCATGTCGGGCTTGCTCAGCAGCAGGCGGCACAGCGCGACGCGGCGCTTCTCGCCGCCGGAGAGGTGCTCGATGGTGGAGTCCCACGGCGGCAGGTTCAGCGCGTCGGCGGCCAGCTCCAGCTGCAGGTCGGTGTTCTCACTGCCGGCGGCGGCGATGATGGCTTCCAGCTCGCCCTGCTCGGCGGCCAGCTTGTCGAAGTCGGCATCCGGCTCGGCGTAGGCCGCATAGACCTCGTCCAGCCGCTTCTTGGCCGCCAGCACGCCGCCGATGCCTTCTTCCACCGCCTCGCGCACGGTCTGCTCGGGGTTGAGCTTGGGCTCCTGTTCCAGGTAGCCGATCTTGATGCCGGGCATCGGGACGGCTTCGCCCTCAATCTCCTTGTCGACGCCAGCCATGATTTTCAGCAGCGTGGACTTGCCCGAGCCGTTCAGGCCCAGCACGCCGATCTTGGCGCCCGGGAAGAAACTCAGCGAGATGTCCTTGAGGATGTGGCGCTTGGGGGGAACCGTCTTGTTGACACGGTTCATGCTGAAGACGTACTGGGCCATGGGCAAATCCTGTGAGGCAGAAATGGCGGCAGGCCCCCGGAGAGGGCCTGCAATGTCGGTATTGTCACCGACGCCGACCGACGGGCCCGCTAGAATGATGTCCACGCCGCGCTTCTCAGTCTTGCGCGGCGTTTCATTTTCAGCAGCCCCGCACGCGGCCTGGCCTGCCCGAAGACTGGTGTCGCCTCCCCGGCGTCACGGCAGGCCCCGGTGTTTTGTCGGCGTGCCCTCCCCTTTCTAGGATTCGATGAGTTTCGACACCCTCGGCCTGGCAGCTCCGCTGCTCAAGGCCATCGCCGACGCCGGCTACACCACCCCCACCCCCATCCAGGCCCAGGCCATCCCCGCCGTCTTGAAGGGTGGCGACCTGATGGCCGGCGCCCAGACCGGCACCGGCAAGACCGCCGGTTTCACGCTGCCCATGCTGCAGCGCCTGCAAGGCCTGCCGAAGGCCTCCAACAAGTTCGGCCGCCCGGCTGTGCGGGCCCTCGTTCTGACGCCCACGCGCGAACTCGCCGCCCAGGTTGAGGAAAGCGTGCAGACCTACGGCAAGTACCTGCCCGAGCTGAAGAGCATGGTCATGTTCGGCGGCGTCGGCATGCAGCCGCAGGTCGACAAGCTGAAGAAGGGCGTCGACATCCTCGTCGCCACGCCCGGCCGCCTGCTGGACCACGCGGGCCTGGGCAACCTGGACCTGTCCAAGGTAGACATCCTCGTGCTGGACGAAGCCGACCGCATGCTCGACATGGGCTTCATCCACGACATCAAGAAGGTGCTGGCCCTGCTGCCGGCGCAGAAGCAGACGCTGCTGTTCAGCGCCACCTTCAGCGACGAGATCAAGAACCTCGCCGACCGCCTGCTGAACCAGCCGGCCCTCATCGAGGTGGCCCGCCGCAACCAGACCAACGACCAGATCGCGCAGAAGGTCCACCCCGTGGGCCGCGAGCGCAAGAAGGAACTGCTCGTCCACCTCATCAAGAACGGTGACTGGCACCAGGTCCTCGTCTTCACGCGCATGAAGCATGGTGCCAACCGGCTGACCGACTACCTGAACGACCAGGGCATCAGCGCGATGGCCATCCATGGCAACAAGAGCCAGGGCGCGCGCACCAAGGCGCTGGCCGACTTCAAGTCGGGCGACCTGACCTGCCTCGTGGCCACCGACATCGCGGCCCGCGGCATCGATATCGACCAGTTGCCCCACGTCGTCAACTTCGAGCTGCCTAACGTGCCGGAGGACTATGTCCACCGCATCGGCCGCACCGGCCGTGCCGGAGCCCAGGGCGAGGCCGTCAGCCTCGTCTGCGTGGACGAAAACGGCTTCCTGCGTGACATCGAAAAGCTCATCAAGCGCGAGATCCCGAAGGAAATCGTGCCCGGCTTCGCGCCCGATCCGAACGAGAAGGCCGAGCCCATCGTGCTGGGCCGCACCGTGCTGAACCCCAACGGCAGCCGGGGTCGCAACCCCAACCCGCCAGCTGGTGCGCAAGGTCGCGGCGGCCGTGGCGGCAACGGCGGTGGCCGCGGTGGCGACAACCGTGGCGGCCAACGCGACGGTGGCCGCCCGGCCAGTGGCGGCGGCAAGCCCCAGGCGCATGCCGGCCATGGCGGCGCCAAGCCCGCTGCAGCGCACACCGGCCACGGCGGTGCCCGCACGGCCCCGCGGCCGCAAGGCCAGCCCGGCCGTGACGGCGGCGCCCCGCGTCATAACAACGGGCCGCGACTGACCCAACCCAAGCGCTGAGCGCGCCGGCGTCATCGACACGACGGTCCGCCCTTCACGGGGCGGACCGTTTTTATTGGCTGATCTAATCGCGCGCCATGGCCCGTTCCCCGCACGACAACACGCTCAAATTGCAGCTGCCCGACGGCAGCGTCGTCACCGGCGAAGAGATGCTGCGCCGGGCCCGCGAGGGCGCGGCCGCGCGAACACCCGCCGCCGAGCTGGTCCCCGCGGCCGACCTACAGACGCTGCTGGACACCGTGCTGCTGCTTGGCGGCACCGCGAGCATCAACGCGGTGCTGCAGTGGCTGGCCATGAACGGGCGCCAGCGTGCCGACGGCAGCGGCTTCGACCACCATTCGGTGCGCGACGGCCTCCAGGTGCTGGCGGTGCAGCGGCGCGCCGAGTACCTGCAGGGCAAAGGCACCCGCGTCCCGCTGGAACACCATGCCGAACGCCTGCAGACACTGCTTCGGGCGCCCGAGGCCGAGCACTACTGGCGCCAACGACTGTGGCTGCTGGGCCCGGGCCGAGGCGACTGGCGCGACCCCATCGGCTGGGTCAACTTCCGGCACCTCGACGACATGCACGCGGTGCTGCGCCTGATGGTCTTTTCCGGCATGCCGGCCGCCGAGTTCCACGAGCTGCTCGCCACGCGGCTGATCGAGCTGAGCGAGCCGCTGCTGGCCGCGCAGGCCCTGCTCGACCCCTGGCTCCCCGGCCTGCTGCCTCAGATCGACCCTGAGCTGCGCAACGTCCTGCTGGGCCGGCTGCTGGACGCCCTGCCCCCGGGCCACACGGTGCGCAAGGAACTGCGCGCGTGGCTGAAGACCGACGCCGCCAGGCCGCTGGGCATTCCCCTGCGCACGCGCCTGGCCGAAGCCGACCTGCTGGCGCTGGACCTTGACGCGGCGGAACGCCAGCTGCAAGGCCTGGAAGGTCCCGGCATCTCGCTGCTGACGGCCACACGCGCGCTCGCCGCCGGCCGCTGGGCCGAAGCCAGCGCGGGCTTCGAGGCGGTCATCAAGACAGTGCACACCGCAACACGCAGTCGGCGCGGTGCGCTGTCTCTGGATGTCGCGCGTCTCTACCTGCTCGGCCTGATCGCCCAGGACGACCCCAAGGCCTGGGCGCAGGCGCGCAAGTACGCCATTAGCGAGTCCGGCAGCCGCAGCCCCACGGCCTACGACGACTGGGGGCTGTGGGCGCACGGCATCGGCGTGCGGCTGGGCGAGGACAGCTTCCTCGAAACCGCCTTCACGCCAGACGCCCCGGGTGATGCCGCCCCGGCCGACCGGCTGCTGCTGTGCGCCTGGCTGGGCAAGCCGGCGCCCGGCTGGACGTCGGCGCTTGGTGCGGACCTGCTTGCCCGGTTGCGTCCCGAGCAGGCCCTGCTGGCCGAGTACGTCGCCGCGGCGCTGCACCGTCTGCAGCTCGGTGGCGCCGAGCCCACACGCGTCACCAGCATGCTGAGCCAGCCGCGCCCGGCCTGGCGCGATGCGCTGGCCGCCATCGCCGCACTCAGCGACGACGGCAAGCCCGCCGGCACCGCCGCCAAGGCCGAGCTGGCCTGGCAGTTGACACTGGATGCCGCCGGCCGCGTCCACACGCTGGCGCCGTTGGAGATGAGCACCGGCGTGCGCGGCGGCCTGAAGTTCAAGGCCGTTACGCTGGCCAGGCTGAAGAAGCAAGGAGCCCAGCGCAGCCGCGACAACCTCGTGCTGCGTCACATCGAGCGGGACGCCTGGGCCGGGGTGCACGACCTGCGGCTGGACGTCAGCGCCGCGCTGGTCGCGCTGATCGGCCACCCGCATCTGATGCTGGCCGAAGCGCCGGGCCAGTGGGTGGAGCTGGCCGAAGGCCTGCCTGAGCTGGAGGTGCGTCGCGTGGACAACGGTGACTCAGCCGCCTTCGAGTTCCGCCTGCACCCGCCGCTGATCACTGCTGATCCGCCGCACGCCGGCGCGCTGTTCGGCGCCCAGGCCGAGGCCGAACGCGAGCGCCGCAACACCCAGCGCGTCGTCATCGAGGGAGCGGGCCGCGCACGGCTGATCCGCATCACGCCGACGCAGCGCCGCGTCGCCGAGCTGGTGGCGCAAGGGTGGCAGGTGCCGGCCCATGCCACCGCCGAGCTGGGCGCTGCGCTGCAGGTGCTGACCGGCCACTTCCAACTGCACTCCGACGCGGAGGCCGGCCAACGCGTGGCCGGCGACAGCCGCCTGCACGCCCGCCTCACGCCGCAGGGCGACGGCCTGCAGTTGCTGCTGGTGGCCCAGCCCTTCGGCCACTTCGGCCCCGCCGTCACGCCCGGCCAGGGCCGCGAGCGGCTGATGTGCCTGCACGAGGGCGTGAGCCTGGCGACCGAGCGCGACCTGGCGCTGGAGCGCCAGCACCGCGTCGACGTCATCGCCGCCCTGCCCTTCCTGGACCCCGAACAACCGCCCGACCAGCCCTGGCTGTTGGCCGATGCCGAGGACGCGCTCGCTGCCGTTGAGCGCCTGCCCGGGTTGCCTGGCATCGCCGCGCTGGCCTGGCCAAAGGGCAAGCCGGTGCGCGTGCTGCCGGTGGACGGCGCGGCCGTGCAGATCGAGGTCAGTAGCGGGCGTGACTGGCTGGCGCTGACCGGCAAGGCTCACGTCGACGAAGGCCGCGTGCTGGGCCTGCAGGAGCTGCTGGCGCTCAGCCGCGCAAGCCAGAGCCGCTTCGTGCGGCTGGCCGAGGGTCACTACCTGGCGCTGTCCGAGCAGCTGCGCCAGCAACTGCGCGACCTGGACGCGCTGGGCCAGACGAAAAAGGGCGAGCTGCAGCTGCCTGCCGCCGGCGCCGCGTGGCTGGAGCGAGGCCTGGCCGGCGTCCAGCTGGCTGGCGACGCCGCGTGGCGCACCCGCGTGGCGCAGCTCGAGGCCGCTGCGGCACTGCAGCCGGAGCTGCCGAAGTCGCTGCGCGCCGAGCTGCGCCGATACCAGGCCGACGGCTTCGCGTGGATGAGCCGGCTGGCCGCCGCCGGCTTCGGTGCCTGCCTGGCCGACGACATGGGCCTGGGCAAGACCGTGCAGACGCTGGCGCTGCTCATCGAGCGCAGCGCGCTGGGGCCGGCGCTGGTGCTGGCGCCGACGTCCGTGTGCGGCAACTGGGCCGCCGAATGTGCCGCCTTCGCGCCCGGCTTGACCGTGCAGGTCTATGCCGACGCTGCCGACCGAACGCAACTGCTGCAGGCCGCCGGCCCGGGCGACGTCATCGTGGCCAGCTACGCGCTGGCGCAGATCGATGCAGACGGTTTCGCGGCGCGCCACTGGGCCAGCCTGGTGCTGGACGAAGCGCAGGCGCTGAAGAACGCGGCTACGAAGCGGGCCAAGTCCGTGGCCGAGTTCCAGGCCGACTTCCGCCTCGCGCTCTCCGGCACGCCGGTCGAGAACCGGCTGGCGGACCTGTGGTCCATCATGAACCTCGTCAACCCTGGCCTGCTGGGCTCGCAGAGCCAGTTCAGCGAACGCTTCGCCGGACCGATCGAACGCCAGCAGGATGCCGCGGCACGCGCCCGCCTACGCCGCCTCGTCGCGCCCTTCCTACTGCGGCGGACCAAGGCCCAGGTGCTGCAGGACCTGCCGCCACGCACTGAGATCGTCCACCGCGTGGAGCCGAGCGAGCAGGAGCGCCATTTTCTCGAAGCGCTGCGACGCGACGCGCAGGCCGCCGTGGCTCAGGCCGCTGCCGACCCCGCGCGCGCTGCGCCCATGCAGGTGCTGGCCGAGCTGATGCGGCTGCGCCGCGCCGCGTGCGACCCGCGCCTCGTGTCGCCCGAGCTAGGCCTGGTGGGCAGCAAGATGGCCGAGTTCGAGCACATCGTCCGCGAGCTGGTGGCCGGCGGCCACAAGGCACTGGTGTTCAGCCAGTTCACCGACTACCTGGACCTGCTGGCCGAGCGTGTTACGCAGATGGGTCTGCCCTTCCAGCGGCTGGACGGCAGCACGCCGCAGACCGAGCGCACCAAGCGCGTCGCGGCCTTCCAGCGTGGCGAGGGCGAGGTGTTCCTCATCAGCCTGAAGGCCGGCGGCTTCGGCCTGAACCTGACGATGGCCGACTACGTGCTGATCGTCGACCCCTGGTGGAACCCGGCCGCGGAGGACCAGGCCAGCGGCCGCGCTCACCGCATGGGCCAGCAGCGGCCGGTGACCGTCTACCGCCTCGTGACGGCCGGTTCGGTGGAAGAGCGCATCATCGAACTGCACCGCGACAAGCGCGGCCTGGCCGAAGGCATGCTGGAAGGCGATGGGCAGGCCACGACGCTGGACGCCGCTTCCCTCGCCGCGCTGCTGGAGGACTGATGCCGCAGCCGCCGGCGCCGCAACGCATAGCACCGGCCCGGCGGCTTGCGCTGGATCATCACGTGCCGGGTCTCCCGGTGCTCGAATGCGCCACATTGCCAACGCTGGGAGCTCCATGAAGCTGACCTTCCTCGGCGCCGCCGACACCGTCACCGGCTCGCGCCATTTGCTGAGCTTGGGCGATCAGCGCCTGCTGCTCGATGCCGGCCTGTTCCAGGGCTACAAGGCGCTGCGAGAACGCAACTGGATGCCGCTGGGCGTGGACGCCGGCCAGCTCGACGCCGTGCTGCTGTCCCACGCCCACCTGGACCACTGCGGGTACCTGCCCGCGCTGCGCCGCCAGGGCTTCCACGGGCCGATCTACGCGACCGCCGCTACGCGGGACCTGTGCGACGTACTGCTGCGCGACAGCGCCCACCTGCAGGAAGAAGACGCCCGCCGCGCCAACCGCGACGGCACGAGCCGCCACGACAAGGCCATGCCGCTGTACGGCGTGCGCGAGGCCGAGGCAACGCTGAAGCAGTTCGCCGCGCTGCCGCGCGACGGCCGGTTGCGGCTGGGCACGACCGACGTGCGCTTCACGCCCGGCGGCCACCTGCTTGGCGCCACGTCCATCCATGTCAGCCAGGGCGGCCGCTCGCTGCTGTTTTCGGGCGACGTGGGGCGCGTGGGCGACCTGCTGATGCCGCCACCGCAGGTGCCGCCGGCGGCGGACGTCGTGCTCATTGAGTCCACCTACGGGAACCGGCTGCACCCCGCCGAGGACGCCCAGGCCCGTCTCGCGCAGATCCTGCGCGCGACCTTCAAGCGTGGCGGCTCCGTGCTGTTGCCCAGCTTCGCGGTCGGACGCGCGCAGGCGCTGCTGCTGTTGCTGCAGCGGCTGCGCAATGCCGGCGAGCTGCCGCTGGACGTGCCCATCTGGCTGGACAGCCCCATGGCCGAGCAGGCCACCGAGCTGACCGTGAAGCACGCGCGGCTGCTGCGCATCTCCGCCAGCGAGGCCCGCAGCCTCACCGACCGCGTGCGCTACGTGACGAAGCAGGCGCAGAGCCTGAAGCTCGCCTCCAGCCTCGCCGCGCCGCGCGCCAGGCCGGCCGTCGTCATCTCGGCCAGCGGCATGGCCACCGGCGGCCGCGTGCTGAACTACCTGGAGACGCTTGCCCCCGACCCGCGGCACCACATCGCCTTCCCCGGCTTTCAGGCCGGAGGCACGCGCGGCGCGCGCATGGTGGCCGGTGAGCGGCAGGTGAAGGTGCGCGGCCGCTGGATCGCCGTGAACGCCGAGATCAGCCACCTGGACGGCCTGTCCGGCCATGCCGATGCCGACGGCCTGCTGCAATGGCTGCGCGCGCTGCCGCGGCCGCCGGAGCAGGTCTACGTGGTCCACGGCGAGCCCGACGCCGCCGACGCGCTGCGCGGACGCATCCAGGACGAACTGGGCTGGTCGGTGCGTGTGCCGCAGCAAGGCGAGACGGTGACATGCTGAAGTCGCCACGGCGCTGAACCACGGCCGATGACCTCCACACCCCTGGTCCCGGCCGACATCGCCTTCGATGCCGACGGCACGCCGTCGGCGCCGGCCTTCGGTGATGTCTATCACGCCCGCGCTGGCGCGCTGGCCCAGGCCGTCCATGTCTTCCTCGGCGGCAACGGCCTGCCGGCGCGCTGGCAGGGGCGCGCGCAATTCGTCGTGCTGGAGACGGGCTTCGGCCTCGGCAACAACTTCCTGGCCACCTGGGACGCCTGGCGGCAAGACCCGGCACGCTGCGAGCGCCTCGTGTTCGCCAGCGTCGAGAAGCACCCGCTGCGGCCGGCGGACCTGGCCCGCGCGCACGAGGCCAGTGCGCTACCCGAGCTCGCCCGCCAGCTCGTGCAGCGCTGGCCGCCGCTGACGCCGGGGCTGCACGAGCTTCACTTCGACGGCGGCCGCGTGACGCTGCTGCTGGGCCTGGGCGATGCGCGCGAGCTGCTGCGCCAGCTCGTGCTACAGGCCGACGCGTTCTATCTCGACGGTTTCGCGCCCGCCCGCAATCCGGAGCTGTGGGACGCCTACCTGTTCAAGAGCCTGGCCCGGCTCGCCGCGCCCGGCGCCACCGCGGCAACCTGGAGCGTCGCCCGGCCGGTGCGAGACGGCCTTGCGGCGGCCGGCTTCGATGTGGCGCGCGCGCCCGGCTTCGCGAGCAAGGGCCAGATGTGCACGGCCCGCTTCGCGCCGCGCCACACGCCGCAGCGGCCGGCAGGCCGAGAACCGATCGCGCCCGGCGCGCGCCGGGCGGTCATCCTCGGCGCCGGCCTTGCTGGCGCGGGCTGTGCGCTGGCGCTGTCGCGCACCGGCATGGCCTGCACCGTTGTCGATGCACTGCCCGCGCCGGCCCAGGCGAGTTCGGGCAACCCCGCCGGCCTGTTCCACGGCACCTTCAATGCGGACGACGGCCTGCATGCCCGCTTCAACCGCGCCGCGGCACTGGCCACGCAGGCAGAGCTGGCTGCGCTCGGCGTGCCGCACCAGCATGGCTTGCTGCGCCTGGAGACGCGGCTGGAACTGGGCGACATGCCGACGGTGCCCGGCTACGTGCAGTCGCTGTCGGCCGAGGACGCCGGCCGGCGGGCCGGCACGCCGCTGCGCCATCCGGCCTGGCACTACACCGGCGGCGGCGCCGTATCCCCGGGTGCGTATGTGGACGCGATGCTGGCGGCCAGCGGCGCTGAACTGCGGCTGAGCGCCGCAGTTGAGGCGCTGCGTGAAAGTCCGTCGGGCTGGCAGTTGCTGGACAGTGACGGTCGGGTCCTGGACGAAGCGCCACTCGTCGTGCTGGCCGGCGGCCATGGCCAGTTGCCGTTGCTGGGTGAACTGGCCGGCGCGCTGACAGTGCAGCGCGGCCAGTTGACCCACCTGCCACAAGCCCCGTGGCAACCGGCGCTGCCAGTCGCCGGAAGCGGCTACGCGATCGCGGACGGCCACGGCGGCGCGTGGTGCGGTGCCACGGCCCAGGACGGCGATCTCGACCCCAGCCTGCGCGGCGCCGATCAGGAAGAGAACCTGCTGCGCTACGCCCAGCTCGCCGGCCTGAGCGAGCGGCCTTCGGCACCGCTGGCCGGCCGCGTGGGCTGGCGGCTGCTGGCGGCGGACCGGCTACCCCTCATTGGCGGCATTGCCGTGCCGGGACCGCTGGCCGCGCAGTTGCGTCTGCAGCCGCGTCGCGGCGGCCTCATCCTCTGCACATCGTTCGCCTCGCGCGGCATCACGTGGGCGGCGCTGGCCGGGCGCGTGGTCGCCGCGTTGGCGCTGGGCAGCCCGCACCCGCTGGAGGCCGAACTGCTCGATGCCGTGGACCCTTTGCGCTTCGCGCTGCGCCGCCAGCGCCGACCAGGCACCTGATCGCACCAAGCAGAACTATTGCCGGTTTGCGCCACCGATGAGCCGTCCCCCCCTGCAACCCAGGGGCACACTGCGCCGCTTGCCGGCTGGACCGGCTTTTTTGTCATGGATGGAGACAACGGCATGTTCGGTTCTGGCAGCGGTTCTCAGCGGCTGAAAATGGCCCTGGCGGTGGTGCTCGGCGTGATGACCGTGGGCATCGGCCTGGCGCTTTCGAGCCTCGGTGACAACGCCGGTTCGGGCAAGACCTGGCTCGTCGCCAGCCTCGTGATCTCGTGGGCGGCTGGTGTGTTCGCGCTCATCACCAGCGGCGGCAGCAAGGGCAACAGCCTGCATGCGGCCACCGAGGCCGCCGAGGCGCTGGCCCGCTTCGACCTGACCTATCCCATCACCGGTGGCGGCTCGGACGACCTCGGCCGGCTGATGACCGCACTGAACAATACGCAGCACTCGCTGCAGAAGATCATCGGCGACATGCGCGCAGCGGCCGACAGCATCGGCACGGCCAGCGCCGAGATCGCCACCGGCAACCTGGACCTGAGCCAGCGCACCGAGCAGACCGCCAGCAACCTGCAGAACGCCGCCTCCTCGATGGCCGAGCTGACCGGCACCGTCAAGCAGACGGCCGACGCCGCGATGACCGCCAACCAGCTCGCCAGCTCCGCCGCCTCCGTTGCCCAGAAGGGCGGCGAGGCCGTGTCGCAGGTCGTCGCGACGATGGATCAGATCAGCCACAGCTCGCGCAAGATCAACGAGATCATCGGCACCATCGACGGCATCGCTTTCCAGACCAACATCCTGGCGCTGAACGCCGCCGTGGAAGCTGCCCGCGCCGGCGAGCAGGGCCGCGGCTTTGCCGTCGTGGCCGGCGAGGTGCGCCTGCTGGCCCAGCGCAGCGCCGAGGCCGCCAAGGAGATCAAGAGCCTCATCAGCGCCAGCGTCGAGCGCGTGGACTCCGGCACCCAGCAGGTCCAGGCCGCCGGAAGCACGATGACGGAGATCGTCGCCAGTGTGCAGCGCGTCACCGACATCATTGGCGAGATCAGCGCCGCCGCCCGCGAGCAGAGCGAGGGCATCGGTGTCGTCAACGGCTCCGTCGTGCAGCTCGACCAGATGACACAGCAGAACGCCGCGCTGGTGGAGCAATCCGCCGCCGCCGCCGAGAGCCTGCGCGAGCAGTCCGCCCGCATGGCCGAGGCCATCAACGTGTTCAAGCTCGGCGGCGCGGCATCGCGCCCTGCAGCCTTCGGCGCGGCCTCCCCCCGGCCTGTGGCGTCTCCCGCCCCTGCCGCCGCACCGAAGGCCAAGCCTGCAGCGTCCAAGGTCGGTAGCAAGGTCTCCGCTGCGGCCCCGCGCGCCAAGGTAGAGCCCGCCGCCCCGGCCAGGGCGCCCGCACCGGCAACGACGGCCGGCGACGGCGACTGGGAAACCTTCTGACACCGCAGCGGCCACGCGGCTGCCTCATCTGCGAAGGGCGCCGAGGCGCCCTTTGTCATTGCAGGCCGCAACGCACCGGCCAAAGCGTCTCAAAGTTGGCGGTTTCCACCGCTGCTGCGCGGATCACCGGCGGCCATCCCACCGAAGATCTGATCGTTGACGTGTCAAGCCGTCAGTATGCGTCGCGAAGGGAGAAGCTTTGATGTTCACCGCACTGTCCCATCAATCCATTGGTCGCCGCATGGCCCTCGTGCTGACCGCCGTGTTGCTGACCTCGTTCCTCGGGTCGGGCATCGGCTACTGGGCACTGAACCGCGTGGCCGCGGAAAGCCAGGAGATGTACGAGTCGTCCCTGAAGAAGGAACGGTTGGCTTCGGACTGGGACCGCAACCTCGTCGGCGGCGTGAACCGCACGATGGCGGTGGCCGCCAGCAAGGACATGACGCTGGCGCAGTTCTTCGCACAGATCACGGCCGAGAGCAGCAAGAAGTCGGGCGAGCTGCAGAAGCAGCTCGAGCCGATGATGACCACCGACGCGGAAAAGAACCTCTTCGCCAAGTTGAGCGAGGCGCGCAAGGGCTACCTCAGCACGCGTGATGCGGTCTTCGCGGCGAAGAAGGCAGGCGATGCCGAGAGCGCGCAGAAGATCTTCGAATCGCAGTTCCAGCCCGCCGCCACGCAGTTACAGGAGGCCATGCGCTCGCTGGTGCAGATGCAGCGCGACCTGATGGACGCCGCCGAGGAGCGCAGCGCCAAGGCCAACGGCACGGCCCGAGCGGCGCTGGTCGTCTTCGGCCTCGGTGCGCTCGCGCTGGGCACCGCGCTCGCGATGTGGCTGACGCGCTCCATCACGCGGCCGCTGCAGCGGGCGGCGGAAGTCGCCGAGGCCATCGCGCATTTCGACCTGACGCATGACATCCGGCCGGAAACGCAGGATGAGGTCGGCCGCCTGCTGCAGGCGCTGCACGACATGCAGGCCTCGCTGCACAAGCTTATCGGCGAGGTGCGCGGCGCGGCCGACAGCATCGGCACGGCCAGCGCCGAGATCGCCACCGGCAACCTGGACCTGAGCCAGCGCACCGAGCAGACCGCCAGCAACCTGCAGAACGCCGCCTCCTCGATGGCCGAGCTGACCGGCACCGTCAAGCAGACGGCCGACGCCGCGATGACCGCCAACCAGCTCGCCAGCTCCGCCGCCTCCGTTGCCCAGAAGGGCGGCGAGGCCGTGTCGCAGGTCGTCGCGACGATGGATCAGATCAGCCACAGCTCGCGCAAGATCAACGAGATCATCGGCACCATCGACGGCATCGCTTTCCAGACCAACATCCTGGCGCTGAACGCCGCCGTGGAAGCTGCCCGCGCCGGCGAGCAGGGGCGCGGCTTTGCCGTCGTGGCCGGCGAGGTGCGCCTGCTGGCCCAGCGCAGCGCCGAGGCCGCCAAGGAGATCAAGAGCCTCATCAGCGCCAGCGTCGAGCGCGTGGACTCCGGCACCCAGCAGGTCCAGGCCGCCGGAAGCACGATGACGGAGATCGTCGCCAGCGTGCAGCGCGTCACCGACATCATTGGCGAGATCAGCGCCGCCGCCCGCGAGCAGAGCGAGGGCATCGGTGTCGTCAACGGCTCCGTCGTGCAGCTCGACCAGATGACACAGCAGAACGCCGCGCTGGTGGAGCAATCCGCCGCCGCCGCCGAGAGCCTGCGCGAGCAGTCCGCCCGCATGGCCGAGGCCATCAACGTGTTCAGGCTGAGCCGCGGCGCCCTTCAGACGTCGACACGCGCCCCCGCCGTCACCAAGCCGGCTACAGCACCCCGCACGACACCGCAGAAAGCAGCCACGAAGCCTCTGGCACCCAAGCCCGTGGCGCCGCGACCAAAGGGTCCGGTTGCCATCGAAGTGCCTGCCGCGCCGCGCGCCACTGCGCCGACGCCGGCGCCGATGCCCAAGCCCGCCGCCAAACCGGCCGCCAAACCGGCCGATGACGGGGATTGGGAAACCTTCTGACCGGCCGACACGCCGCCCCAGGCGGCGGGCCGTCGTTCAGAACGTCAGCGTCTTCACGCCATCCGCGCCACCCAGCAGGCAGACCTGCGCCTTGTGGCGGGCGAACACGCCGACGGTGACGACCCCGGGCCACTGGTTGACTTCCGCCTCGAAGGCGAGCGGGTCGGTGATGGACAGGCCGCGCACATCGAGGATGTGGCCACCGTTGTCGGTGACGACGCCCTCGCGCAACCGCGCCTCGCCACCCAGGCGGGAAAAACGGCGCGTCAGCTGCGCAGCGGCCATCGGGATGATCTCCACCGGCAGCGGGAAGGCGCCCAGTGTCTGCACGAGCTTGGAGGCGTCCGCGATGCAGACGAAGGTGTCGGCAAGGTCGGCCACGATCTTCTCGCGCGTCAGCGCCGCGCCGCCGCCCTTGACCATGTAGCCACGGCCGTCGATTTCATCGGCCCCGTCGATGTAGACGGCCAGGCCGGTCACCTCGGCGGCATCGAGCACGCGGATGCCATGCTTCAGCAGCCGTTGTGTGGAGCGCTCGGAGCTGGAGACGGCACCCGGGACGGACAGGCCGCTGGCGGCCAGCGCGTCGATGAAGCAGTCCACCGTGGAGCCGGTGCCGACGCCGAGGACCTGGCCGGCGGGGACGTAGTCCAGGGCCGCGCGGCCGACGAGTTGCTTGAGCTGGTCTTGATTCATCCCGCGATTTTGCGGGATGAGCCGGTCAGCCCCGGCGTTTCTGCACGGCCGCGGCCAGCTCGCGCAACAGCGGCTCGGTCTGGCTCCAGCCCAGGCAGGCGTCGGTGATCGACACGCCGGGCTTGAGGTCGGCCGGCGTCTGGCCGGGCAGCAGGTCCTGGCGGCCGGGCAGCAGGTGGCTTTCGATCATGACGCCGGTGATGCGCGCATCGCCGCCGGCGATCTGTCCGGCCACGTCGCGGCCGACGTCGACCTGACGCTCGTACTTCTTGCTGGAGTTGGCGTGGGAAAAGTCGATCATGACCTGCTCGCGCAGGCCCGAGGTCTTCAACGCGTCGCAGGCGGCGTTCACGGAAGCCGCGTCGTAGTTCGGCGCCTTGCCGCCGCGCAGGATGACATGGCAGTCCTCGTTGCCGCGCGTCTCGAAGATGGCGGCCGTGCCCATCTTGGTCATGCCCATGAAGGCATGCGGCGAGCTGGCCGCCAGCACGGCGTCGCTGGCGACCTTGATGCCGCCGTCGGTGCCATTCTTGAAGCCGACCGGGCAGCTCAGCCCGGAGGCCAGCTGGCGGTGGCTCTGGCTCTCGGTCGTGCGTGCGCCGATGGCGCCCCAGGCGATGAGGTCGGAGATGTACTGCGGGGACAGCAGGTCCAAGAACTCTGTGCCAGCGGGCAGGCCCAGGCCGTTGACGTCCAGCAGCAGTTGGCGGGCCAGGCGCAGGCCTTCGTTCATGTGGAAGCTGCCGTCCAGGCGCGGGTCGTTGATGTAGCCCTTCCAGCCCACCGTCGTGCGCGGCTTCTCGAAGTAGACGCGCATGACGATGAGGAGGTCGCGGCTCAGCTCGTCGCGCGCTGCCTTCAGCAGCCGCGCATAGTCCATGGCCTGGTCGTGGTCGTGGATGGAGCACGGACCGACGATGACGAGCAGCCGGTCGTCGCGACCGTGCAGGATGGCGCCGATCTCCTGCCGCGCCTGCTCCACCAGTTCCAGCGTCGCGTCGGGGATGGGCAGTTCTTCCAGCAGCAGCGCCGGGCTGATCAGCGCGCGCACGGCGCGGATGCGGGTGTCGTCGGTGCGGGTCGTGTCGCGCGTCTCGTCGCGCGAGCCCGCTTCGCGGTCATGCGCGGGGTCATCCAGGGGTTTCATCACAGGGCTCCACAGAAGCCCGCGATTGTCACCGCTTGGCCGCCGCCACACATACCGCCGCGGCCGACAGCGCGAAACCCGCCAGCGCCAGCGGCGCGAGCCTCTCTCCCAGCACGACGAAGCCCATCAACGCCGACACGCCGGGAATCAGGAAGAACAGCCGCGCGACCTGGCCGGCCTGGCCGCGTCGGATCATGACGAACATCAGGCTGAACGCACCGATGGAGTTCACGAGACCCAGCCACAGCCAGGCGCCGACGAACTCGGTTGTCCAACTGACGGTGAAGTGCTCCGCCGGCACGGCCGCCACCGCCACAACGACTGCTGAGACAGCCATCTGCACACCCGCGCCACTGCGCAGGTCCATGTGCGCGCAAAAGCGCTTCTGGTACAGCGTGCCGGCCACCAGGCCCATCAGGCCCACCCCTGCCAGGACATAGCTGATCCAGGCGCCGCCCAGCGGCTTGTCCGCCACGACCAGCCCGACGCCCGCGAGACCGGCCAACAGCGCCCAGCCCTGGCGGGGGCTCAGCCGTTCACCCAGCCAGGCATGCGCCCCGACGGCCGTGGCCAGCGGCATCAGGCCCACCACCAGGCCGGCAACGCCGGCGCTCAGTCCCTCGCGCAGGGCGAAGTAGAGGCACGAGAAGTGCAGCACCTGCATCAGCAAGCCTGCGACAGCCAGGTGGACCCACGCCCGCCTGCCGCGGGGCCACGGCGCGCCGGTGGCGACCGCCACCCCCAGCAGCACCAGTCCGGCGACGCCAAATCGCATCGCCAACAGCGTCAACGGTCCGACATGCGGTAAGGCCAGCTTGCCGGCGACATAGCCGCTGCTCCACAGCAGGATGAACAACAGCGGCAGGCTGAGCGCTGCGATGGTGGCCAACCCACGGTCCACCGCGCTGGGACGTACGGCTGGCGGGAGACAGGGAGACGAGGAAGACAGCGCAGACATCTGAGGCTCCTAGGAAGCTGCTGGGAGCCGAACTCTAGAAACGACGCGACTCGGACACAATCCGCGTATAAGTCGATTCAGAGTTTCCAAACGGAGAACAGCCAATGGGCCGTCTCGAAGACCTGCAAGCCTTCGCGCGCGTCGTCGATGCGCGCGGTTTCTCCGGCGCCGCGCGCCTCCTGGGCACGACTAAGTCGGCCGTCAGCAAGCAGGTCTCGCGGCTGGAGGACCAGCTGGGCGCGCGGCTGCTGCATCGCACGACGCGCAGCGTCAGCCCGACGGCCGAAGGCCAGGCGGTCTACGAGCGCGCACTGCGGCTGCTGGACGACTCGCTGACGTTGGAGACCGAGCTCGCCGGCCACCACGACGAGCCGCGCGGCGTGCTGCGGCTGTCCGTGTCCACGGCTTTCGGCAACCTGCAGTTCACGGCATGGATGGCAGAGTTCTGCGCGCGCCACCCGCAGCTGGACGTCGTGCTGGGCCTGAACGACCGCTACGTGGACCTGGCCGAGGAAGGCTTCGATGTCGTGCTGCGGCTAACGCACAAGCCGTCGGACGGCCTCGTCGCGCGCCGGCTGGCGTCGATCCACTTCGCACTGTGCGCCTCGCCGGCGTATCTCGAAGCCCACGGCGAGCCAGCCTCGGTGGGCGACATCGCCGGCCACCGCTGCTTGCGCTTCGGCTACCTGCAGTCGCCCGATCGCTGGCGCTTCCGGCACGGCGAAACCGGCGAGGAGACCGAGGTGGAAACCCGCGGCGCGTTGCGCTTCGAGAGCGGCCTGACAGCCAACAGTAGCGAGTCGCTGCGCGTGGCCGCGCTCGCCGGCATGGGCCTGGCCGTGCTGCCTACCTACGCCGTCGGCGCCGACCTGCGGGCGGGCCGGCTTCGGCCGGTGCTGCCGGCCTGGCAGCCCCTTGGCGGGCTGGCGGATGCGCACACGCTGTACGCCGTCTACCTGCCCAATCGGCACCCCGCGCCCAAAGTGCGGGCGCTGATCGACTTCATGCTGGAGAAGCTGGGCGACGTGCCGCCCTGGGATCGGGACGACGGGACCGGCTGAGACAATGGAGGGCTATGCCACTGATTCCCTACGCCCTCACCCGCCCCTTCCTCTTCGGCCTGGACGCCGAACGTGCCCATGAACTGACGCTCGACAGCATCGCCCGGCTGCAGAACACGCCGGCGCAATGGCTGTGGCGCGGTGAGCGGATCAGCGACCCGGTGACGCTGGCCGGCCTGCGCTTCCCGAACCGCATCGGCCTGGCCGCCGGGCTCGACAAGAACGGCCGCTGCATCGACGGCCTGGGCGCCATGGGATTCGGCTTCATCGAGGTCGGCACCGTGACGCCCAAGGGCCAGCCCGGCAACGACAAGCCGCGCATCTTCCGCCTGCCCGAGGCCGAGGCGCTCATCAACCGGCTGGGCTTCAACAACGAGGGCCTGGCGAGCTTCATCGCGAACGTGAAGCGGGCCTACAGCTTCCGCGCGGCCGGTGGCATCCTGGGCCTCAACATCGGCAAGAACGCCGCCACGCCGATCGAGAACGCGGCGGACGACTACCTGCTGGGGCTGGAAGGCGTTTTTCCGCACGCCGACTACATCACCGTCAACATCTCCAGCCCCAACACGAAGAACCTGCGCGCGTTGCAGAGCGACGCGGCGCTGGACGACCTGCTGTCGCGCCTGCAGCAGCGCAAGCTGCAACTGGAAAGCCAGACCGGCCGCAGCGTGCCGATGTTCGTGAAGATCGCGCCGGATCTCGAGGAGGCGCAGGTCGGCGTCATCGCGCAGACGCTGAAGGTCAACGGCATCGACGGCGTCATCGCGACCAACACGACGATCGCCCGCGACAAGGTCCAGGGCCTGCCGCATGCCGACGAGACCGGGGGCTTGTCGGGCCGGCCGGTTTTCGAGGCGAGCAACCGCGTGATCCGGCTGCTGCGCGCGGCGTTGCCCGCGGGCTACCCCATCATCGGCGTCGGCGGGGTGCTCAGCGGCGCCGCCGCGAAAGCCAAGATCGAGGCGGGCGCCGACCTTGTGCAGGTCTATACCGGGCTCATCTACAAGGGACCACAGCTTGTCGGCGACTGCGCGCGGGCGCTCGCCCGGCGCTGACAGTGCACCATGCGCTTCGCCCTCTCTGCCCTCGCGTTCGCCCTGCTGGTCGCAGGCTGCGCAACGCCAGATCGCGACACGCGGCTACGGCCCGGTGTCAGCCGGGGTGCCGAGATCGTCGAGATTTACGGGCGGCCGCGACGGGTTTGGCCGGAAGCCGATGGCGGCAGAACGCTGGAGTATTCCAGCCAGCCCATGGGGCATCACACCTATATGGTCCGCCTGGACGCACAGGACCGTTTGGTCCGCATCGAGGACGCCCTGTCGCCGGCCGGGCGCGCGCGCGTCGAGCCGGGCATGACGCCCGAGCAGGTCAGCCGCCTGCTCGGTGCGGAGCGCAGCCGCGTGTTCTTCCGTCTCAGCGGCGAGGACGTGTGGGACTGGAGCATTGAGCCCGACCAGGTCGGCTACGGCATGCGGTTCAACGTCTACTTCAAGGACGGCCACGTCGTGCGGACAGGGCTGAGCATGGTGTTTCCCAGCCGCGTGTTCCCGGGCGCCGACGATTGAATAGAAAAAAAGCGCCCCGCTGGGCGCTTTCAGTCGTTGGCAGCCGCCGATCAGCGGTTGCGACGACGCGAAGACAGGAAACCGATGATGCCCAGGCCGGCGGCCAGCATGGCATACGTTTCCGGTTCCGGCACGGCGGTGACAGCCGAGGCCGTCACGGTGTAGGCGGTGGGACCGCTCGCGACGCCCAGGAACGAGAACTTGTAGGTGCCGGCTGCCAGCAATTCCTTGTGCGACGTGGCGGCGGTAGTGAACGTGTAGGCGGTGGGCGATACCGGGGTACCGTTCAGGTTGTAGACGCCGTAGAAAGCCGGCGAGATGGCCGAGCCACCGACCGCAGCGAATGCGCTGCTGGTCAGCCAAGAGTCGGTGGCCAGGGTGAACGTGTAGTCGTCATTGATGACGCCACCAAACGAAAACGTCGTTTGCCCGGTCGTGGTCGCCGTCAGAGTGCCGAGGCTGTACGTCGTAGCGTGCGCGCTCAGCGAAGAAACTGCCACCAGGGCGGCGGCGGCTAGCATTTTCAATTTCATAGGTAGCTCCTTAAACGAGCGGCCAGGGAACAACCGCCTGAAATCATTGTGCACTGCAACTTAACTTTGCGAAGTACCGCCTAGCCCCCACCACTAGGGATGAACCCCCTCAAATGAGTAGTGAATTTGTAAATAGCAGAAACCCTTGTTTTATTTGCACCGAGCTGGCGTAGTTCACGACTGATTCGGTGCAGAAATCACCAGGTTGGCGCCTGACTCACAAGGCGCTGAGTCCGAGCACTTTCTGCAGCCCGTCCACCGGTTTTCCCTTGCGGGCGCGTTTGCCAGCGTAGCCGGCCAGCGACTGGTTCTTCAGCAGCTCTTCCCTCGGCTTGCCGCCCCGCCCGCTGCCCAGAACGCGCAGCTGCGTCGTGAAGCAGGCCAGCGACAGAACCGCGTCCTTGGCTTCCAGGTCCATCAGCGTCAGCCCCTTGCCCCCCTTGGGCTGGTGCTTCAGTTCATCGAGCGCGAAGGTCAACAGCCGCCCCTCGGCACTCAACACCGCAAGTTGCACGGCGACCGCATCACCGGGGATGGCGGACAGCAGCGGCGTCTCGCCATCGTCCAGCGACAGGAAGGTCTTGCCCGCCTTCTGGCGGCTGATCAGGTCGCCAATCTGGGCGATCAACCCGTAGCCGGTCGAGCCGGCCATCACCAGCCGCTGCGCCGGGGCACCGGCCACGTAGTGTGCGATCTGCGTGCCGCTTTCCAGCTCGATCATCGTCGTGATCGGCTGGCCGTCGCCTCGCCCGCCCGGCAGCGTCGAAACCGGCGTCGAATACACGCGGCCGTTGGTGCCGACAACGATCAGCGGGTCCACGCTGCGGCAGCGGAACGCGCCCCACAGCGCGTCCCCGGCCTTGAAGGTCTGGGCGGCGACGTCGACCTCATGGCCCTTCAGCGCCCGCACCCAACCCTTCTGGCTGACTATGACGGTGACGGGCTCATCGACGATCTTGACCTCGGCGACGACGCGCTTCTCGGCCTGGATCAGCGTGCGGCGGTCGTCGCCGTACTGCTTGGCGTCGGCCTCGATCTCCTTGATGACGGTGCGGCGCAGCGCCGCTGCGGAACCGAGGATGTCTTCCAGCTTGGACCGCTCGTCGCGCAGCTTGGACAGCTCCTGCTCGATCTTGATCGCCTCCAGCCTGGCGAGCTGGCGCAGCCGGATTTCCAGGATGTCTTCAGCCTGGCGATCGCTGAGGTTGAAGCGCGCCATCAGCGCCGCCTTGGGCTCATCCGACTCCCGGATGATCCGGATGACCTCGTCGATGTTCAGCAGCACCAGCTGCCGGCCTTCCAGCACGTGAATGCGGTCGTTGACATGGGCCAGGCGGTGCTCCGTGCGGCGCCGCACGGTGGCCTGGCGGAAGCCGACCCACTCGGTCAGCACCTGGCGCACGCTCTTCTGCGTCGGTCGGCCGTCGTCGCCGATCATCGTCAGGTTGACCGGCGCGCTGCTTTCGAGGCTGGTGTGGGCCAGCAGCGTGTTGATCAGTTCCTGCTGCTCGACGGTGCGGCTCTTGGGCTCGAAGACGATGCGCACGGCCGCGTCCTTGCTGGACTCGTCGCGCACGCCGTCCAGCACGGCCAGCAGACTGGCCTTGAGCTGCAGCTGCTCGGCGGACAGCGTCTTCTTGCCGGCCTTGACCTTGGGGTTGGACAGCTCCTCGATCTCTTCCAGCACCTTCTGCGCGCTGGTGCCGTGGGGCAGTTCAGTCACGACCAGCTGCCACTGCCCGCGGGCCAGTTCCTCGATCTTCCAGCGCGCCCGCACCTTCAGGCTGCCACGGCCGGATAGATAGGCTGCGCGGATGTCTTCCGGCGCGCTGATGAGCTGGCCGCCGCCCGGGAAGTCCGGCCCGGGCAGCAGCTCGAACAGTGCGTCGTCGCTAAGTTGCTCGTCCTTCAGCAGCGCGACGGCCGCCGCGGCGACCTCGCGCAGGTTGTGGCTGGGAATTTCGGTAGCCAAGCCCACGGCGATGCCGCTAGCACCATTGAGAAGCACGAAAGGCAGCCGCGCCGGCAGGTCCACCGGCTCCTGCTGCGTGCCGTCGTAGTTGGCGCGGAAATCAACAGTGCCTTCGTCGATCTCGTCCAGCAGCAGGCGGGCAATGGGAGAGAGGCGCGCTTCCGTGTAGCGCATCGCCGCAGCCCCATCACCGTCCCGGCTACCGAAGTTGCCCTGACCGTCGATCAGCGGATAACGCAGCGAGAAATCCTGCGCCATGCGCACCAGCGCGTCATAGACGGACTGGTCGCCATGCGGGTGGAAGTTGCCCAGCACGTCGCCCACGACCTTGGCGCCCTTGACCGGCTTGGCGCCGGAATTGCCCGTCCAGCCTAGGCCCAGACGCTGCATCGAGTAGAGGATGCGGCGCTGCACCGGCTTCTGGCCGTCCGAGTAGGACGGCAAGGCACGCCCCTTGACGACGCTGAGGGCGTATTCGAGATAGGCCTGTTGCGCGTAGGCGGCCAGCGTCAGCGCGTTGGCGTCGCCGCCACCGTTGCCGCCGCCATCGGTGGGGCCGTTGAAATCGATCGTGGTCTGGGAATCGGTCATGGATGCAAGGTCAGGCGCTGCGCACGGGCCGGCTGGCTCTGCTGCAGCAGGGCCCAGTACAACTCGAGGACGAGGTGCACGTGGGCCTGGGTTTCGTCGATATCGGGCACGCGGTTGCCAGCGCGGCGCACGGCGCCCTCACCCGCATTCCAGGCGGCCAGCGCGGCGTCGATGCGGCCGAAGCGGCGCATCAGGTCGGCCAGCATGCGGGCGCCGGTGTGGATGTTGATGCGCGGCTCGATGAGCCTCGCGGCCTCGGCCGGCGTCGCGTAGCGGCTTGCCGTCTCTGGCGTGATCTGCATGAGCCCGAGCGCACCGCGCGGCGACACGGCGCCACGCTGGTAGCCGGACTCGACGGCGATGATGGCCTTCAGCAGGTCGGCGTCCACGCCGTGCTCGGTGGCGGCCTCGCGCACCCACGGCTGCACGGCCTTGACCTCGGGAGCGATGTCCAGCCAGTTCAGCAGCGCGAGGCCCGCATCGGTCTTGCCCGGCACGCGCTGCATGCCGAAGCCGCCCAGCACCGGGGCGTAGCGCGAGTCGAGCTGGCGCTGAGCGAAGTGAGCCATGCCGCTGCCATCGACATAGCCCCACAGCTCGGCCTGGGCGGGCAGTGCCAGCATCAGCAGCAACACGGACAGCCAGCGCCTCATGCCGCCTCCAGGCCCTGGGCCGCACGCGCCTGGTATTCGCGATCGAGCAGCGACATGACGACCAGCGAGTCGTAGCCCTCGGCGCCGCCGGACGTCAGGCGCACGCTTTCGCGCAGCCGGCCCTCCTCGACGAAGCCTTCGCTCTCATACAGCTTCAGCGCGCGCGTGTTGAGCGACTTCACGTCCAGCCAGAAACGATGCGCCTTCAGCTGCGTGAAGGCCAGCGCCTTGAGCTGCCGCACGGCCGTGCGGCCCAGCCCCCGGCCCTTGGCCTGCAGCACCAGGCGTTTGAGCTCGACCGAGCCGTTCGGGTTGCGGCAGCCCTGCAGGATGACGAAGCCGATGCGCTCCAGCCGGTCGCCCTCCTCAAGGATGAAATGGCGTGAGTCCGGGAAGCGGACGGCGCCCTCGTGCTGCGGCCGCTCCCACGGCGTGATGAACGGCAGGTTCGCACCGTCGCGCTCGACCGAGACGACCCAGTCGAGGTCGGACAGCATGGTGGGGCGCAGGCGCAATGAGCTCATGCCAGGAAGGGGTTCACGACCCGAAGGCCATCGTCGTACAGCTCCATTGACGGACGCACAAAATCTTGTATGACTGGCGGCTCAAATGTCGATCTCGACCGCGTCCCCGTGAAGCTCCATCAGCTCACGACGCGAGGCGGCCTCGCCCTTGCCCATCAGCTTGTTGAATGCATCCACGGTAGCGGCGAAATCGAACTGGCCGTACTCGACGCGCGACAGGCGGCGAGTCTCCGGGTTCAGCGTCGTGTCCCACAGCTGCTCGGCACTCATCTCGCCCAGGCCCTTGAAGCGGCTGATGCTCCAGCTGCCTTCACGGGCGCCTTCCTTGCGCAACTTGTCGAGCGTCGCGGTCAGCTCGCCATCGTCCAGCGCGTAGAGCTTGGCGGCGGGCTTCTTGCCGCGGGCCGGCGCATCCACGCGGTACAGCGGCGGCCGGGCCACGTAGACATGGCCGGTCTCGACCAGGCGAGGAAAGTGGCGGAAGAACAGCGTCAGCAGCAGCACCTGGATATGCGAGCCGTCCACGTCCGCGTCCGACAGGATGCAGACCTTGCCGTAGCGCAGGCCAGAGAGATCCACCGTGTCGGTCGGTCCGTGCGGGTCCACGCCGAGGGCCACCGAGATGTCGTGGATCTCGTTGTTCTTGAACAGCAGGTCCCGCTCGACCTCCCAGGCGTTCAGCACCTTGCCGCGCAGCGGCAGGATGGCCTGGGTCTCCTTGTCGCGGCCCATCTTGGCGCTACCGCCGGCCGAGTCGCCCTCCACCAGGAAGACCTCGTTGTGCAGCAGGTCGCGGCTCTCGCAGTCGGTCAGCTTGCCGGGCAGCACGGCCACGCCGGAACCCTTGCGCTTCTCGACCTTCTGGCTGGCGCGCTGGCGCGTCTGCGCCTGCTTGATGACCAGCTCCGCCAGCTTCTTTCCGTGCTCCACATGCTGGTTCAGCCACAGCTCGAAGGCCGGCTTCACATAGGCCGACACCAGCCGCAGCGCATCGCGCGAGTTCAGCCGCTCCTTGGTCTGCCCCTGAAACTGCGGGTCCAGCACCTTGGCGCTCAGCACGAAGCTGGCGCGGGAGAACACGTCATCCGGCATCAGCTTGACGCCCTTGGGCAGCAGCGAGTGCATCTCGATAAAGCCCTTGACGGCACCGAACAGGCCGTCCTTCAAGCCAGACTCGTGCGTCCCGCCGGCCACCGTCGGGATCAGATTCACATAGCTTTCGCGCAGCGGCGCACCTTCCTCCGTGAACGCGACGCACCAGGACGCACCTTCGCCTTCGGCGAAGTTCTCGCTCTCGCCGGCTGTGGCGAAGCCCTCGCCCTCGAACAGCGGGATCAGAGGGTCGGCCGTCAGCGCGTGGGCCAGGTAGTCCCGCAGGCCGGCCTTGTACTGCCAAGTCGTGGTGTCGTTGGTCTTCTCGATCTTCAGCGTGACAGTGACGCCGGGCATCAGCACGGCTTTGGAGCGCAGCAAGTGCACCAGCTCGTGACGCGGCAGCTCGGCACTCTCGAAATACTTGGCCTCGGGCCAGACGCGGACGGTCGTGCCCTGCTTGCGGTCGCCGCTGGCGGCCGGGCGGGTGACGACCTGCTGGACCACATCACCGTGTTCGAAGGCGATGCCAGCCACCTGCTTGTCGCGCCAGACGGCCACCTCCAGCCGCTTGGCCAGCGCATTCGTCACCGACACGCCGACGCCGTGAAGGCCGCCGGAGAAGCTGTAGGCGCCGCCCGAGCCCTTGTCGAACTTGCCACCGGCATGCAACCGCGTGAAGACAATCTCGACGACCGGCACGCCTTCCTCGGGGTGCAGGCCGAACGGGATGCCGCGGCCGTCGTCGGCCACAGACACCGACCCATCGGCATGCAGCGTCAGGTCGATGCGCTTGCCATAGCCGGCCAGCGCCTCGTCGGCGGCGTTGTCGATGACCTCCTGGATGATGTGCAGCGGGTTGTCGGTGCGGGTGTACATGCCCGGCCGCTGCTTGACGGGTTCCAGACCCTTCAGGACGCGGATGGAGGCTTCGCCATACTCGGCAGGCTTGGCGGCGGGGGAAGAAGACGGACGGCTCGACATAGGGGCAGGATTCTATGAAGCCGATCGGGCTAGGATTCGCGCCCTCCGAAGCCAAAGTTGTTGCGCTTGAGAATCCTCACCGTCTTCCTGCTCCTTGCCTGCGGACTCGCGCAGGCCCAGGCCCCGCAGCCGCCCTATCAGGCCAGCGAGCCGCTGTCCTGGGAACTGAAGAATGCCCGCTGGTTCGACGGCCGGCAGATCCAGCGCGGCAACCTCTACGTCGAAAACGGCGTGTTCGTCGCCAAGAAGCCCGCCAAGGTCAACCGCAAGATGGACCTGCGCCACCAGCAGGTCGTCATCGCACCGCTGGCCGAGGCACACAACCACAACCTGCAGACCGCCTGGGGCTGGGGCCAATACGCACAGACCTACCTCGACGAAGGCGTGTTCTACGCCGCGATGCTGTGCGGCGACCCGGCCGCCGTGGCCGAGGTCAAGCCGCTGGCCGCCACGCCTGCGGCGCCCGACGTCAGCTTCGTCACGGCCTGCATCACGTCCAGCGACGGCTACCCGCTGGCCGCCGTGCTGCCCGAGCCCAGCCCCGAGGCCGCGGCGGCGCAGAAGCAGATCGTGCTGGTGGACAGCCCCGCGCAGGCCGCCGAGCAGTGGCCGGCCATCAAGGCACGCGGCGGCCAGTGGCTGCGTCTCGTGCTGGCGCACAGCGAACGGCCGGACCTGCGCGGCCAGCTGGAACATTTCGGCCGCCTGGGCCTGACGCCCGAGACCGCTGCGGCGCTGACGAAGCTGGCCCATGCCGATGGCCGGCGCGTCGTGGCCCACGTCGAGACGGCGGCAGACTTCGACGCCGCGCTGGCCGCCGGCGTCGATGCCATCGCCCACCTGCCCGGTTACGCCAACACGCTGGACGAGCCGCCCGAGCGCTTCGCCATCAGCGACGACGCCGTAGCCCAGGCCGCACGCCAGCACACCGCCGTCATCACGACGACGGCGGCCACCGACCTCTTTCGGCTGGAAGCCGCGCCGCTGGCGGCGCTGCGCGACGTACAGCGCGCCAACCTCGCCAAGCTACAGGCGGCTGGCGCGCCGCTGCTTATCGGGTCGGACGTGTTCATCGGCACGGCCCGCGCCGAGCTTCATGCGCTGGACGCGCTGGGCATGGACCATGCGACGCTGTTGCGCCTCGCGACGCAGGACACGCCACGGGCGCTGTTCCCGGGGCGCAAGCTCGGCTGCTTCGAGCCGGGCTGCGAGGCGAGCTTCCTGCTGCTGGCCGGCGACCCTCTGGCCGACCTTACGCAGGTCGACATGCCGCTGCTGCGCGTGAAGCAGGGCAGGCTGCTGACGCGGCTGGCGGACGTAGCGGCCTCCAGCTCGCAGGTCAGCACGTCCACCGCCGATCCGCCGCCGCAAAAGGGCGGCAAGAAGAAGACGGGGAAGGCCAAGTCGACCGGCAAGCCGTCGTCCAAAGCCGCGGCCAAGCCGCAATCCAAGGCGGCCGGCAAGGCCAAGCCGCGCTGATTACAGTCGCCCGATGAACGCTGCCCCGCCTCCGCCGGCTGCGCTGTCTGTACAGCAAGTGCTGGTATGCGGCGCACTCATCGTCACGCTCTCGATGGGCATCCGCCACGGCTTCGGCTTCTGGCTGCAGCCCATCGTCACCGAGCGCGGCTGGACGCGCGAGACCTTCGCCTTCGCGCTGGCCGTGCAGAACCTGGCCTGGGGCATCGCCGGGCCGTTCGCCGGCATGCTGGCCGACCGCTTCGGTGCGTGGAAGGTGCTAATCGCCGGCGGCACGGCCTACGCGCTCGGACTGGTGGCCATGGCCGTCGCGAGCCATCCCGGGACGTTCACGCTGGGCGCTGGCGTGCTGATCGGCATCGCCCAGTCCGGCGCGACCTACGCCGTCATCTACGGTGTGCTGGGGCGGGTCGTGTCGCCGGAGAAACGTTCCTGGGCGTTCGGCGTCGCGGCGGCAGCCGGCTCGTTCGGGCAGTTCGCGATGATCCCCATCGAGACCTGGCTCATCAGCCACATCGGCTGGCAGCAGGCGCTGTTCCTGCTGGCCGGCGCCGCGCTGCTCATCGTGCCGCTCGCGCTCGGCGTGCGCGAGCGCCAGGCCGGCGGAGCGGGCATCGGGCACCAGCAGAGCATCGGCCAGGCGTTGCGCGAGGCCTTCGGCTACCGCAGCTTCCAGCTTCTGATGCTGGGCTACTTCGTCTGCGGCTTCCAGGTGGTATTCATCGGGGTGCACCTGCCGAGCTACCTGAAAGACCATGGTCTGGGCATCGAGGTGTCGACCGGCGCGCTGATGCTCATCGGCCTGTTCAACATCTTCGGCACCTACAGCGCGGGGCTGCTGGGGCAGCGCTGGCCGAAGCGCTACCTGCTGTCGGCCATCTACGGCCTGCGAGCGGTGGCGATCCTGGCGTTCATCTCGCTGCCTCTAACGCCGCTCAGCGTCTACGTGTTCGCGACCGTCATCGGCTTCCTGTGGCTGTCGACCGTGCCGCCCACCAATGCCGTGGTCGCGCAGATCTTCGGCGCCCAGCACCTGTCGATGCTGGGCGGTTTCGTCTTCCTGAGCCATCAGGTCGGCAGTTTTCTGGGCGTCTGGCTGGGCGGCAAGCTCTATGACACGACTGGCAGCTACGACGTCGTCTGGTGGCTGGCCATCGCACTCGGCGTGATGGCCATGCTGGCCAACCTGCCGGTGCGCGAGACGCCCATCCTGCGGGCCCGAGCCGCATGAAGCCGCGCCGCTGGTGGCTGCCCACGCTGGCCGCGGCCGCGCTGGCCGCCACGGCCCTTGCCTACCGCGACCCGGCGGTCATGATCCAACTGGGCGAGCAGATCTGGGCCTGCTTCGGATGACGGCGTCCGCCTGGCTGCAACGCTTCGCGCCGGCAACGCCGGGTACGGCGCTGGACGTGGCCTGCGGCAGCGGCCGCAACCTGCGCTGGCTGGCGCAGGCCGGCTGGCAGGTCACAGGCGTCGACCGCGACACGGCCGCCACCGCGCCGCTGCGCGGCAGCGCCGAAATCATCGACGCCGACATCGAGGCAGGCCCCTGGCCACTGACCGGCCGCGGGTTCGACCTCGTTGTTGTCTGCAATTATCTGTGGCGCCCACTGTTCGAGACCATCCTGGCCGCCGTGAAGCCGGGCGGCTGGCTCGTCTGGGAAACCTTCGCCGACGGCCAGCAGACCATCGGCCGGCCCTCTCGGCCCGACTTCCTGCTGCAACGCGGCGAACTGCTGCGCGTGTGCCGCGACTGGCACATCGTGGCTTACGAAGACCTGTTCGAAGACGGAGTCAACCCGCGCTTCGTCCAGCGCGTTGCCGCCGTTCGCCTGGCCCCCACGGCCTAAAATCGACCGATTCTTCCTGACCTTTCCACCATGAAGCCCATCCTCGGCAGCATCGTCGCCCTCGTCACCCCCATGAACGAGGACGGCAGCATCGACTACCCAGCCCTGCGCCGTCTGATCGACTGGCATGTCGAGTCGGGCACGGCCTGCGTCGGCGTCGTCGGCACCACCGGCGAGTCGCCCACGGTCAGCATGGAGGAGAACCGCGAGATCATCCGCGTCGCCGTCGAGCATGCGAAAGGCCGTATACCCATCCTGGCCGGTACCGGCGCCAATTCGACCGCCGAGGCCATCGAGCTGAGCCGCTACGCCAAGGAAGTCGGCGCCGACTGCACGCTGTCCGTCGTGCCTTACTACAACAAGCCGTCGCAGGAAGGCATCTACCAGCACTTCAAGGCGATTGCCGAGGCCGTGGACATCCCGATGATGCTCTACAACGTGCCCGGCCGGACGGTGGCGGACATGCTGCCCGAGACGACGCTGCGCTGCGCTGCGCTGCCGGGCGTGTTCGGCACCAAGGAGGCCACCGGCAACATCGAACGCTCGGCCTATCTCATCAAGCATGCGCCGGCCGGCTTCCACGTCTACTCCGGCGACGACGGCACGGCCGTCGCTCTGATGCTGCTGGGGGGCCATGGCAACGTCAGCGTGACGGCAAACGTCGCGCCTCGCGAGATGGCCCAGATGTGCCGCCTGGCCCTCGAAGGCAACGCCCTCGAGGCCCGCAAGATCCACATGAAGCTGCTGGGCCTGCACAAGCAGCTGTTCTGCGAACCGAGCCCCGGCCCGGCAAAGTGGGCGCTGTCGCGCCTGGGTCGCTGCGGCGCCACGCTGCGCCTGCCCATCACGCCGCTGACATCCGCCGGACAGGCCGCCGTCGGACAGGCGATGGTCGAGGCAGGTCTGCTCTAATGCGCGGCTGCGCCGGCCCTGCCCGGCGCCTTTGTTCCCCGGAGATTTCCAGCGTGACGTCCCTTTCCACGATTCGCCCGCTTCGCCAGTCGGCGACCCGCCTGGCCTGCACGGCCTTTGTCCTGTCGCTCGCCGGCTGCAGTGCCCTCGACAGCGTCTTTCCGAACGACAAGGTCGACTACCGCACCCAAGCCAAGCAAACCGGCGGCCTCGACGTCCCGCCCGACCTGACCCAACTCGCCAAGGATGGCCGCGCGCAAGTGCAAGGCGGTTCCATCACCGCCTCCGCGCTGACGGCCTCCCGCCCGACCGGCCCCGCCACCGCCACGCTGGCCACCAACAGCGTCGCCCCGAATGCCGCTGGCGACGTGCGCCTGGAGCGCAGCGGCACCGACCGCTGGCTGCACACGGGCCTGGCAGCCGAGCAACTCTGGCCGCAACTGCGCAACTTCTGGCGCGACAACGGCCTGGAGGTCGTCAAGGATCAGCCGGAGCTCGGCATCATGGAGACGAGCTGGGCCGAGAACCGCGCCAAGCTGCCGCATGACTTCATCCGCTCGACGATCGGCAAGGTCTTCGACGGCCTCTACTCCACTGGCGAGCGCGACATGTACCGCGTGCGCCTCGAACGTGGCGCTGCCGGCGGCACCGACATCTTCATCAGCCACCGCGGCATGCAGGAGGTCTACACCACCTCCAGCCGTGACTCGACCGCCTGGCAGCCCCGCCCCAGCGATCCGTCGCTGGAGGCCGAGATGCTGTCGCGCCTGATGCTCAAGCTCGGTGGTCAGGAGACGGCCGCCAAGTCCGTCGTCGCACAGTCGCCTGCGGCCTCGGCCGCCACGACGGTGCCGGTGCCCAGCGCCGGCGACGCGGCCCGCCCGCGCCGCGCGCTGACCGAGGTACCAGACAGCCTCACCGTCAACGACGGCTTCGACCGCGCCTGGCGCCGCGTGGGCCTGTCGCTGGACCGCCATGGCTTCACGATCGAGGACCGCGACCGCGCGGCCGGCCTGTTCTACCTGCGCTATGCCGACCCCGAGAAGGCCGGCGAGGAAGAACCCAACTTCTTCCAGCGCCTGTTCGGCGCCAAGGGCTCCACGCCTGTGCGCTACCGCGTCTCGGTCAAGGCCGAGGGCGACAAGACCACGGTGCGCGTGCTGGATGACCGCGGTCAGTCCGTCACGAACGACAACGCCAAGCGCATCCTCAGCCTGCTGATGGACGACCTGAAGTAAGGAGCCGGATGCGGTTCTGCAGCCTTGGCAGCGGCAGCGGCGGCAATGCGACGCTCGTCGAGGCCAGCCAGGGCATCACGACGACCCGCGTCCTCGTCGACGCGGGCTTCAGTGAACGGGAACTGACCCGACGGCTCGCCCGCGCCGGCTGCGCACCGGCCGACATCGACGCCCTCTTCATCACGCACGAGCACGGCGATCATGTCGGCTGTGCGCTGTCGTTCGCGCAGCGTCACCGCATCCGGCTCGTCACGAGCCGCGGGACCTGGCGGGCGATCGCCAAGGACGGTTTCGACACCGCGCTGCTGCTGCCCGCTCGCAGCGGCGAGCAAATCGCACTCGGCGACCTCGCCCTGCAGCCTTTCGCCGTGCCGCACGACGCTCAGGAACCGCTTCAACTGACCGTCAGCGACGGCCGCGCGAAGCTGGGCATCGTCACCGACCTGGGCTGTGCGCCCGACAGCGTCGCCGTGCCGTTGCAGGGCTGCCATGCGCTGGTGCTGGAGAGCAACCACGACGTTGCGATGCTGCGCGCCGGGCCTTACCCGCCGATGCTGCAGCGACGCATCCTCGGCACGCACGGCCATCTGTGCAACGAAGACGCTGCCGCTCTGCTGTCACGCTGCCGGCACGACGCGCTGGGCATCGTTGTCGCCGCTCACCTCAGCGAGAAGAACAACTCACCGGCCCTTGTAAGGGAAGCGCTGTCAAAAGCCCTGGACTGCTCGCCCGGTGATATTCGCGTGGCGGATCCGGGATTGGGTTTCGACTGGCTGCAGGTGGGTTGATTCACCGGGCCAATCAAAGGCAAAGATTTGTAATTCAACCGCCCAAACTCCCGATGGGCGGCACAGACAAGAAAAAAGCCGTCGCTGCTTGCGCAGCGGCGGCTTTCTCCGCAGGGACGAAGTGATTACTTCGAAGCGGCCGAGGCAGCGGCGTCAGCGGCAGCCGAAGCGGCGACGTCAGCAGCGCTGGCGGCGGCCGAAGCTTCCGGGGCCGGGGCGGGAGCCGGGGCCGGCGTAGCGACGGGGGCCTCAACCTTGGGTTCTTCCTTCTTGCTGCAAGCGCTCAGAGCCACGGCAGCCAGCAGGGAAGCCAACAGGATCGACTTTTTCATACTTGTCCTCAAACGTTTAAACGACGGTGCACACCATAACTTTGGGGTCGTGCACCGATGTTTGCTTCACCGACTGCCGACCCCGAACAACAAGACGCGGAAAACCTCGAGCGCTTCCCTCGCCTAGCCACTAATTATAGGGCCAGCTCTGTCACATGTACTCAGAGTCCCAAAGTCGTGGGCGCAAATGACTCGCTGGAACGTTGCGTCAGGGCATCAAACCATTCCAGGTTACGCAGGCGCTGACCTGCGTCAAGGCTCAGCTCGCCGCGCCACAGATGGCGGTCGAACAAACGCAGGCTCAACGTCGCGCCGTCCCCGACAGCCAGCAGCAAGGCTTCAGGCGCGGCCTCCAGCCTGACCTCCGGTTCGACGGCACGTGCCGCCACGCAATGCGCGAAGTCGCGCCGCCAGCGCACGAAACGCGGATGACGGCGCACCACGTCGTCGAACTGCAGCGCCAGCAAGTGCAGTTGACGACCGTGCCGCGCCCAGGCGGTCAGCGTGGACAGCACGTTCGCATCGGACAGCGGCCAATCGACAAAGCTCGCGTCCCAGGCGTGCAACTCGCGACTGCCCTGCTCCGCACACCAAGCCAGCGTCTCGGCAACCAACCGCTGGAATTCGGCGCGCCCGGCAAACGTCTGGGCGTTCACGGAATCAGCGGCTGCAGCCAGCCATCCTCGGCCCATTGGTCCAGCAACTCGCGCGCGCCTTCAGACAGCCTCGAAACGTCCGCAGCCGCGAGCACGCGCCGGTCGGCAAGGCGCCGCATCAGCGTCGCGTCCCGCCCGCCGGCCCGGAAGCTCTCGCCATTGAGAAACACATGCGCCGCGTCGTAGAGCATGCGGCTGCGCCGGTCGAGCGACACGCCCAGACCGGCAGGCAACGGCTCGCCGGCCTCGAACCAGACCTGCGGCTTCGGCTCCGTGAGCGCCTCGCCTAGCGCGCGCTCCAGCGCCTGCGGGCGCTGCAAGGCCGCCTCGACGGCGCGGCGTGCAAAGTCCAGCAGCCCTGCCGGGACACGGCCCGGCTCGGCAGTCGCCGGCTGGCGCGGGTCGGCGTAGAGCTTGCCGGCGTCGTCGTCCTCGTCCAGCAGCCGCGACAGCAACTCGGCCGCCAGGCCGGTCGTGCGTGGCACGCGGAAGCCGACAGAGCCCGTCATGCAACCCGCGCCAACAGCGATGCCATCGTGTGCCCAGCCGGGCGGCAGGTAGAGCATGTCGCCCGGCTCCAGCACGAACTCCTGCTCGGGCTTGAAGTTGGCGATGATCTTCACCGGCACGTCGTCGCGCAGTACTGCGTCCTTCTGCGCGCCGATGCGCCAGCGGCGCCGGCCGGCGAGCTGGATCAGGAAGACGTCGTAGGAGTCGAAATGCGGCCCGACGCCGCCGCCGTCGCTGGCTACGGACACCATCAGGTCGTCCAGCCGCGCGTCCGGTATGAAGCGGAAGCGGTCCATCAGCTCGCGAGCCGCACCGACGTGCTGCTCCAGCCCTTGTACCAGCAGCGTCCAGCCCGGCTTGCTCATCGCGGGCAGGCGCGCGACGGGGCCGTGCCGCAGCTTCCAGCGGCCGTCGAACGCCGTGATCAGGCGGCTTTCGACATCGTCGCGCGCGGCCAGCGCGGCCAGCTCCTTCAACGGGGCCAGCGGCGTCACCTCGGGAAAGGCCTGGCGCACTAGCAGGGGTTTCTTCTGCCAGTGGCGGCGCATGAACTGCTCGGGGCTCAAGCCGCCGAGCATGGGGGTCGGGAGATCGGTCTGCATGCGGGCATTGTGCCGATGCGAAAATGTCCGGATGCAAGTGACCCGCCCCTGTGTCGTCTCCCTGCGCTGGAGACTCGAAGATGCCCAGGGCCAGCTCATCGATGAGCTGGCCGAGCCGATGGAATTCCTGCACGGCGGGGACGACCTGTTCGCCAAGGTCGAGGCGGCGCTGGAAGGCCAGGAGGTCGGTTTCGAAACCGACCTGGCGCTGCAGCCGGAAGAAGCCTTTGGCGACTACGACTCCAACCTCGTCTGCTTCGAGGCGCGTGGGCTGTTCCCTGCCGATGTCGAGCCGGGCATGCAGTTCGAGGGTCTGCCCGAGGGCGCCGTCACCGAGGGAATGCCGGCGGATACGGTCTATACGGTGACCGAGGTCTACCCGGAGCACGTCGTGCTGGACGGCAACCATCCGCTCGCGGGCATCGGGCTGCGCATGCACCTGAAGCTGCTGGACGTGCGGCCAGCGACCGAAGAAGAGGTGCAGGCCGGCTCGGTCGGCGAACCGATCTTCATGGTGCAGACTGGCGCGCCGCCAGACGCCTCGCTGCACTGAACCGGACCGCGGGCGCCCGAAGCGCCCGTTGCTGCGTCAGCCCTTGCCGGTTGACCCGAAACCACCTTCGCCGCGCGACGACGCGTCGAAGCTGTCTACGCGCCGGAACGCCGCCTGCACGACCGGCACGATGACCAGCTGCGCGATGCGCTCGAAGGGCTGGATCGTGAATTCGGTCTGGCCGCGATTCCAGCAACTCACCATCAGCTGGCCTTGGTAGTCGCTGTCGATCAGACCAACGAGGTTGCCCAGCACGATGCCATGCTTGTGGCCCAGGCCCGAGCGCGGCAGGATCAGCGCGGCCAGGCCCGGGTCGGCGATGTGGATGGCCAGGCCGGTCGGGATCAGCGCCGTCTGGCCGGGCGCCAGCGTCAGCGCTTTGTCCAGGCAGGCGCGCAGGTCCAGGCCGGCGCTGCCGGGTGTCGCATAGGCGGGAATCTGCTCGGCCATGCGGGCGTCGAGCACTTGCAGATCGATGGCGTGCATCAGAGACGTTTTGAAAGTTCGGAAATCAGCTCGCGCGCCAGCGTGAGCTTGTCGGCACGTGGCAGTTCACGCTGACCGTGCTCGTCGATGAGCAGCAGCGCGTTGTCGTCGCGACCGAAGGTGGCCGGGCCGAGATTGGCGACGATCAGCGGGATGCCCTTGCGGCGGCGCTTGGCCTCGGCGTGCTCGGCAAGCTTCTCGCTCTCGGCGGCAAAACCGACGCAGTAAGGCGGCTTCGGCAGCCTGGCGACGGCAGCCAGGATGTCGGGGTTATCGGTCATCGCGAGCGTGGGCGCCGTCGCGCCGCCTTCGGCCTTCTTCAGCTTGTGCTCGTGCGGCTGCGAGGGGCGCCAGTCGGCGACGGCGGCACTGGCAATGAAGGCGTGCTGGTAGGCCGCCAGCGGCAGCACGGCGTCGTACATCTGCTGCGCGCTCTGCACGTCGATGCGCTGCACGCCACGCGGCGTGGCCAGGTGCACCGGGCCGGCGACCAGCGTGACCTCGGCGCCGGCCTCGTGCGCCGCGCGGGCGATAGCAAAGCCCATCTTGCCGCTGCTGTGGTTGGTGATGCCGCGCACCGGGTCGATGGGTTCGAAGGTCGGGCCGGCCGTGATCAGCAGCTTCTTGCCGCGCAAGGGCTTGGGCGCGAGGAAGGCCTCGACGTCGTCGAAGATCTGCTGCGGCTCCAGCATGCGGCCGTCGCCGATCTCGCCACAGGCCTGGTCGCCGCTGGCGGGGCCGATGACGGTCGCACCGTCGGCCTGGATCTGGGCGACATTGCGCTGCGTGGCCGGGTGCGCCCACATCTCGCGGTTCATCGCGGGCACGACCAGCAGCGGGCATTCATGGACGCGGCGCGCGAGCGCGGTGAGGCTGACGAGGTCGTCTGCCCTGCCATGCGCCAACGCGGCGATGGTGTCGGCGCTGGCCGGCGCGACCAGCATCAGGTCGGCCTCGCGGCTGAGGTTGATGTGGGCCATGTTGTTGGCCGGCCGGGCGTCCCACTGCGAGGTGTAGACACTACGGCCGGACAGCGCCTGCATCGTCACCGCGGTGATGAAGGCTTCCGCTGCTTCGGTCATCATGACCTGCACGGTCGCACCGCCCTTGGCGAACAGCCGCGTCAGCTCGGCAATCTTGTAGCCGGCGATGCCACCGGTCATCGCGAGGAGGATGTGCTTGCCATGCAGAGGAGAAGTCATGTGCGCTTCCTGAACACCAGGTCCCACACACCGTGGCCCAGTTTCAGGCCGCGATTCTCGAACTTCGTCAGCGGCCGGTAGGCCGGCTTGTCGGCATAGCCTTCGGCCGTGTTGGCCAGTGCCGGCTCGGCGGACAGCACCTCCAGCATCTGCTCGGCATACGGCTGCCAGTCGGTCGCGCAGTGCAGGTAGCCGCCGGGCGCGAGATGCTTGGCGAGCTGGGCGACGAAGTCCGGCTGGATGAGGCGCCGCTTGTTGTGGCGCTTCTTGTGCCAGGGGTCGGGAAAGAAGATGTGCACGCCGGCCAGCGCACCCTCGCCCAGCATGTCGCGCAGCACCTCGACGGCATCGTGCTGGACGATACGGATGTTCGTCAGCCCGCGTTCGCCGATGAGCTTGAGCAGCGCGCCGACGCCGGGTTCGTGCACCTCGCAGCCGATGAAGTCGTGGTCGGGTAGCGTGGCAGCGATCTCGGCGGTGGCGCCGCCCATGCCGAAGCCGATCTCCAGCACCAGCGCTGCCTGGCGGCCGAAGACCTGGGCCGGGTCGATGCGCTCGGGCCTGTAGGGCAGCACGAATTGCGGGCCCAGCTCGGCCAGCGCCTTGATCTGGCCGGTGCCCATGCGGCCGGCCCGGGTGACGAAGCTCTTGATCGCGCGGCGCGGCGGCTCGCCCGGCTTCACCTCCTCGTCGCTCATCAGCCGATCTCCGCCATGACCAGCGGCGTCGCCGCGTCGGGCGCATCGCCGAAGCTGCAGGCAGCAAGGTACGACGCGACCGCGCGGTCGGCGGCGGCTTCATCGGCCGCATGGACCAGCGCCAGCGGCTCGCCGGCTGCGAAACGCGTGCCCAGCGGCTGCACCTGCGAGAAGCCCACGCGCATGTCGATCGCATCGCCCGCCTGGCGGCGGCCGCCGCCCAGCTCGACAATGACGATGCCGAGGTTGCGAGTGGCCATGCCCGTCAGCACGCCGGCGCGCGGAGCGGGCACGGGCGTGACGACCGGCGCGGCCGGCAGGTAGCTGCCCGGCCGTTCCAGCAGGTCGGCCGGGCCGCCCAGCGCCGCCACCATCTGGGCGAACTTCTCGGCCGCTGCGCCGCTGTCCAGCGCCGCCTGCAGCTTCACGCGTGCCTGCGCGGCGTCGACCGCTAGGCCACCCAGCACCAGCATCTCGGCACACAGCGCCAGCGTGACCTCATGCAGCCGCGCCTCGCGCGGCCCGTCGCCCTTCAGGTAGCGCACCGTCTCCCAGATCTCCAGCGAGTTACCGACATCGGTGCCCAGGATCTGGTTCATGTCGGTGATGAGGGCGCGCGTCTTCAGCCCAGCGCCGCCGGCGACCGACACGATGCTCTCGGCCAGCTCGCGCGCGAACTCGGGTGTCGCCGCAAAGGCGCCGTTGCCGCACTTCACGTCCATCGCCAGGCCTTGCAGGCCGGCAGCGAGCTTCTTGGACAGGATGCTGGCGGTGATCAGCGGCACGCTCTCCACCGTAGCCGTCACGTCGCGCGTCGCGTAGAAGCGCTTGTCGGCGGGCGCCAGGTCGGCCGTCTGGCCGATGATGGCGCAACCCAGCGTTCGCACCAGTTGGTCGAAGCGCGCCGGGTCGGGCGTCGTCGTATAGCCGGGGATGGCTTCGAGCTTGTCGACGGTGCCCCCGGTGTGACCGAGGCCCCGGCCGGCAATCATCGGCACGTAGCCACCGCAGGCCGCCACCATGGGCGCCAGCATCAGGCTGACCTTGTCGCCCACGCCGCCGCTGCTGTGCTTGTCGAGCACGGGGCCGGGCATGTCGGGCCAGTGCATGACGCGGCCGGAGTTCATCATGGCCCGCGTCAGCAGCACGGCCTCGTCGCGGCCCATGCCGCGCAGGAAGACGGCCATACCGAGGGCGGCGACCTGCCCCTCGCTCCAGGTGTGGTGCGTCAGGCCGTCGACGAAATGCTGGATCTGCGCTTCGTTGAGCGCGTGGCCGTCGCGCTTGGCGCGGATGATTTCTTGGGCAAGCATGGGTCAGTAAGCGGAGTCGGTTGCTGCGGCGGCTGTGCCGCCGAGCACGGCTTCGATGTCGGCGAGCAGGCCGCTCGCGCCGAAGCGCAGGCGCTGCGGGTTCAGCGCGTCAGCGCCCAGCGCGGCCTGGGTCTGGGTGATGTAGCCGGCGGCATCAAGCACCGTGCGCACGCCGCCCGAGGCCTTGAAGCCGGCCGCCGACAGGCCGCTGGCGGCGATTTCCTTGAGCATGACGGCGGCAGCGGCGGGCGTCGCGCCAGTCGGGGTCTTGCCGGTGCTGGTCTTGACGAAGTCAGCACCGGCCGCCAGCGCCAGCCGCGTGGCCTGCGCGATGCGGTCGGCGCTGCGCAGTTCGCCGGATTCGATGATGACCTTCAGCGTCAGGGGCCGGCTGGCAAAGCGCACCTCCGACAGGAACTCGGCCACCTCGGTGGACTGGTCGGCCAGCAGCGCGCGCCAAGGCAGCACCACGTCCACCTCGTCGCCGCCGGCATGCGCGATGGCTTCGATGTCGGCCAGCGCGCGCGGCAGGTCCAACGCGCCGTCGGGGAAGTTCGCCACGGCGGCGACGCGCACGGACGCCGGCAGCGCGGCGCGCGCCTGCGCGACGAAGCGGGGCCACACGCAGACGGCGGCCACGTCGCCGAACACGGTGCGCGCGCGGCGGCACAGCGCGTCGATGTCAGCCGGCGTGTCGGCGTCGTTGAGGCTGGTCAGGTCCAGGCAGGCCAGTGCCGTGCGGGCGGCGGCCTGGGTGGCAGCGCTCATAGCGCGACGTCCTGGAGGCTGGCCACCAGCGCGGCCAGGAAGCCGGCGGCTCGCTCGCCCGAGGCCTGCGCCTGCTTCAGCGTCAGGTCGTGCGTCAGCGCCTCGGCTGACAGGCCGGCGGCCATGTTGGTCATCAGCGCAATGCCCATGACTTTAAGACCGGCATGGCGGGCCAGGATGGTCTCGGGCACTGTGCTCATGCCCACCGCGTCGGCGCCCCAGGCGGCGAACATGCGGATCTCGGCCGGCGTCTCGAACTGCGGCCCCAGCGCCCACACGTAGACGCCCTCGCCCAGCATCAGGTTCTCGCGCTTGGCCAGCGCCAGCGCATGCTGGCGCAGCTCGGCGTCGTATGCGGTGCTCATGTCGACAAAGCGCTGGCTGCCCGGCTCGCCGACGAGCGGGCTGCGCTGCGGCGCGTTGATGTGGTCCGCGATCAGCATCAGGCTGCCGGGCGGCATGTGGGCGCGCAGCGAGCCGGACGCATTCGTCTGCAGCAGCAGCTTCACGCCCCAGCGCTTGAGCGTGCGGATGGCGCCCGCCATGCCGGTGCACTCGCCGCTTTCGTATGTGTGGGCGCGGCCACGCAGGAACACGACGCGCTGCGGGCCGATGCGGCCGACGACGATTTCGCTGACATGGCCTTCGACCTTGGGCTGCGGGAAGGCCGGCAGCTCGGTGTACGCCAGGCTCTTGCCGTCCTGCACATGGCTGACGGCGCCGGCCCAGCCGGAGCCGAGCACGACAGCGACCTCCGGCGCGGCGCCGAACAGTGATTGCAGCTTGTCGACGCTGGCGGTGATCGCGGCGTCGAGGGTCTTGTTGTCGATCATGGGAAACCTCAGAAATTCAGATGGCTGGGCCCGAAGCTGTGGGGCAGCAGCTCGGCCAGGGTCCAGCGTTGGCGGATGCCGCCAGGATCGCCCGCGATGATGACAAGCTCCTCGGGGACGGAGAACTCCCGGAGCTTCTGGCGGCAACCGCCGCAGGGCGTGATGATGTCCGGGCCCGGGCCGGTGACGAGCGCTGCGACGGCCCGCTTGCCGCCGGCCATGATCATCGCCGTCAGCGCCGAGGGCTCGGCGCACCAGCCCTGCGGGTAGGCCGCGTTCTCGATGTTGGCGCCGATGTGGATGCGCCCCTGCTCGTCGAGGATGGCGGCACCGACCTTGTACTTCGAGTACGGCGAATGCGAGAACTCGCGGGCGCGCAGCGACTCCGCGAGCAAACGGTCCAGCAGGTCTTGGGTCAGTTCCACTTCAGCGCTCCTTGACGTAGGGCCGGCCGAGGCCCTTGGGCGCGACGGCCGACCCAATGAAACCCGCCAGCAGCACGACGGTCAAGAGGTAGGGAAGCGCCTGGATCAGTTGCACCGGCACTTCGCCGATGCCCGGCAGCTGCACGCCCTGCATGCGGATGGCCATCGCGTCCAGGAAACCGAACAGCAGGCAGGCGCCCAACGTGGGCAGTGGCTTCCACTTGCCGAAGATCATCGCGGCCAGCGCGATGAAGCCGCGGCCGGCCGTCATGTTGGGCGAGAAGGACGCGTTCTGCGCCAGCGTCAGGTAGGCGCCGGCCAGCCCGCACAGCGCGCCGTTCATCAGCAGCGCCTGGTAGCGCAGGCCCTGGACGGACATGCCGGCCGCCTCCACCATCGCCGGGTTCTCGCCGACGGCGCGCAGCCGCAGACCGGGGCGCGTGCGTTCCAGGAAGAACCACACGGCCGCGACCATCAGGAAGGCGACATAGACCAGCAGGTTGTGGCTCAGGAAGCCATGCCCCAGCACCGACGCCACCCAGTGGCCGGCCTGCGGCTCAGCGAAGGCCGGCGCGAGCGCCGTGAGGCGCACCTCGGGCGCGATGGGCGGCGTCTGGCCGCCCTGCTGGAACCAAGCGATGCCCAGCACCACCGTCAACCCCGCGGCGATCATGTTCAGTGCGACGCCCGACACGACCTGGTCACCGCGGTGCGTCACGCAGGCGAAGCCGTGCAGCATCGACGCCGCGCAGGCGACGCCGATGGCCGCGAGCAGGCCAAGGCCGGTGGACTGCGTGGCGGCCGCCGTGGCCGCCGCGGCGAACGCGGCGAACAGCATCTTGCCCTCCAGCCCCAAGTCCACGACGCCGGCGCGCTCGGACAGCACGCCCGCCATCGCGCACAGCAGCAGCGGCGCACTGACGCGCAACGTCGACGCGATGACGGAGGCGATCACGACCTCATCCATGACGGCCTCCCATCAGCGCGGCATAGACACGCGCGAACAGCGGCGCGCTGACCGTCGCCATCGCACCGGAGAACAACACGATGAGGCCTTGCGCCGTGACGACCATCTCGCGGCTGAAGCCGGGCAGCTCGAACGATACCTCGACGCCGCCCTGATACAACACGCCGAACAGCAGCGATGCCAGCACGATACCGACCGGATGGTTGCGGCCCATCAGCGACACGGCGATGCCGGTGAAGCCAGCGCCGGCGACGAAGTCCAGCGTCAGCTTGCCCTGCACGCCCGAGATCTCGTTGATGCCCACCATGCCCGCCAGCGCACCGGACAGCGCCATGGCCAGCAGCACCTGGGCTCGCGGCCGGATGCCGGCGTAGTGGGCGGCGCGCGGCGCGCTGCCCACGGCCCGCACTGCATAGCCGGCGGCGCTGCGCCACAGGAACCAGCCGACGAAAACGCAGGCCGCCAGCGCGATGAGGAGGCTCAGGTTCAGCGGAGACGATGGCAGCTCGTAGCCCAGCGCAGCGGCGATCTGGTGCAGCGCCGGCATGCGGGCACTCGCCGCGAATTCGGCGGACTCCACCGCCATGCTGTCCGCCGGGCGCAGCCAGTTCACGAGTAGGTAGCCATTCAGGCCGGCAGCCAGGAAGTTGAACATGATCGTCGTGATGACGATGTGGCTGCCGCGCCAGGCCTGCAGATAGGCCGGCACGGCCGCCCACAGCATGCCGAAGGTCGCTGCAGCAACCACCAGCAGCGGCAGCATGACGATGGCAGGCAGCTTGGCCCCGAGCCACAGCGCGACCAGCGCGACGCCCACGCCACCCAGCGTCGCCTGCCCTTCCCCACCGATGTTGAACAGGCCGGCATGGATGGCCACCGCCACGGCCAAGCCGGTGAAGATGAAGGTCGTCGCGTAGTACAGCGAGTAGCCGAGACCGCGCACGCTGCCAAGCGCGCCGTTGAGCAGCACCGTCAGCGCCTGCCAGGGGCTGTGGCCGATGACCATGACGACGACGCCAGCCACCAGCAGCGCGACGGCCAGGTTCCACAGCGGCAGCAGGCCGATGTCGATCCAGCGCGGAAGTTGCAAAGGTTGGCTCATGCCGCCGCCCGTTCTTCTTGTGCCGCCATCAGCAGGCCCAACCGCCGCTCGTCGCAGTCCTCGATGGCCAGCTCGCCGGTGATGCGTCCGCAGTTCATGACGACGACCCGGTCGGCCAGCGCCAGGATCTCATCCAGTTCGCTGCTGACCAGCAGCACCGCGCAGCCCGCGTCACGCAACGCGCGCAGCTGGTTGTGGATGAACTCGATGGCGCCGATGTCGACGCCGCGCGTCGGCTGCCCCACCAGCAGCACGATCGGCTGTTCGCCGATCTCGCGCGCCAGGATGAGCTTCTGCTGGTTGCCGCCTGAGAACTTGCTGGAGCCGAGGTTCTCGTCGCGCGGGCGCACGTCGAAGCGCTGCTGCATCTCACGTGTGGCCGCCTTCATCGCCGCATGGTCCATCGCGGCGCCGCGGCGGTACTTGGGCAGGTTCTGGTAGCCCAGCACAGCGGATTCCCAGGCCGGGAAGCTCATGACCAGGCCCACCGCATGCCGGTCCTCCGGCACATGGGCCAGGCGCAGCGGGCGGGCCTGGGCGGTGTCCAGCCAGGCATGCGGCGTGAAGGCCTGGCCGCCCAGTTCCAGCCGGCCGCCCTCGGGGGCGCGCAGGCCGGACAGTACCTCCAGCAGCTCGCTCTGCCCGTTGCCAGACACGCCGGCCACGCCGACGATCTCGCCGGCCTTCAGCGCCAGGCTCACGTCTTTCAACGCGGCGACGCCGTTGGCGTGTTTGAGGTTCAAACCCGTGGCCTTCAGGCGCACGTCGCCGGCACGGGTTTCGAGCCCGGCAGGCCGGCCCAGCGTGACCTTGCGGCCGACCATCGATTCGGCCAGCGCGGCCTCGCTCCAGGCTGCGATGGGCCGGGTCTCCACGACCTGGCCCGCGCGCATGACGGTGACGGCACCGCACAGGTTCATGACCTCGCGCAGCTTGTGTGTGATGAGGATCAGCGTCGTGCCCAGCTCCTGCAACCGGCGCAGCGTGACGAAGAGCTGGTCGGTCTCCTGCGGCGTCAGCACGGCGGTGGGCTCGTCCAGGATGAGGATGCGAGCGCCCCGGTAGAGCGCCTTGAGGATCTCCAGCCGCTGCAGCTCGCCCACCGGCAGGTCGCCGGCGACGGCGTCGAGCCGGACATGCAGGCCCGTCTCGGCCATCAGCGCGTCCAGCCGGGCGCGCACACGCGCCTTCGACGGTTTCAGCAAGAAGCCGCCCTCGGCGCCCAGCATGATGTTCTCCAGGCATGTCAGCGTGTCGACCAGCATGAAATGCTGGTGAACCATACCGATGCCCAGCGCGATGGCCTGCTGCGAGTCTTTGATCTGCACCGGCTGGCCGTCGACCTCGATGGCTCCGGCGTCGGCTTGGTAGTAGCCATACAGGATGGCCATCAGCGTGCTCTTGCCGGCGCCGTTCTCGCCGACGAGGCCATGGACGCTGCCCTCGGCGATGTCGAAAGACACCTCGCGGTTGGCTTGAACGGCGCCGAAGCGCTTGGAGATCGCCCGGAGGCGGACGGCGGGATGGGCTTGCTCTGGCATGTCCGGGCGCAATCGCTCTCAGTCAGGTGAGGACGGAACTGCCGGCGGCTATGCCGCCAGCTCCATCCCGCAAGACCATCAGTATTTGCAGGCGTTGTCGGCCATGTAGTCGGCCACCTTGACCTTGCCGGCCACGATGTCGGCCTTGATCGCATCGACTTTGGCCTTCAGCGGCGCGGCGATGAGCTTGGCGTTGTTGGCATCGAGCGCGTAGTCCACGCCGCCCTCCTTCAACCCCAGCACCTGAACGCCGGGCTTCCAGCCCTTGAGCACGTTGTAGACGGCCACGTCCACGCGCTTCACCATGGAGGTCAGCATCGTGCCGGGCTGCAGGTGGTTCTGGTTGCTGTCCACGCCGATGGCGAGCTTGCCGGCGTCCTTGGCAGCCTGGTAGACACCCACGCCAGTGCCGCCGGCGGCGGCGAAGACGATGTCGGAGCCCTTGGCGAACTGCGCCTTGGCCAGTTCACCGCCGCGGGTCGGGTCGTTCCACGCGCTGGACGTCGTGCCGACCATGTTGGAGAACACCTCGACCTTGGGGTTGGCCGCCTTGGCGCCCTGCTCGTAGCCGCACTGGAACTTGCGGATCAGCGGGATGTCCATGCCGCCGACGAAGCCCACTTTGCCTGTCTTGCTGGCCAGCGCCGCCATCGCGCCGACGACGTAACTGCCCTCCTGCTCCTTAAACAGGACGGACTGCACGTTGGGCAGGTCCACCTTGGCGTCGATGATGGCGAACTGCGTCTTAGGGAAGTCCTTGGCCACCTGCGTCAACGCCGACGCCTGCGCGAAACCGATGCTGATGATGGGGCTGGCGCCCCGCTCGGCCATGCGGCGCAGTGCCTGCACGCGCTGCGTGTCATTGCTGATCTCGAATTCGAGATAGGCCTGGCCGGACTCCTTCTTCCACTGCTCGGCGCCCAGATAGCCGGCCTGGTTGAAGGATTTGTCGAACTTGCCGCCCATGTCGAAGATCACCGCGGGCTGCTGCGCCGCCTGGGCAGCGCCGCAGGCGAAGGCCAAAACCAGGGACAGTCGAGTCAGAGCGCGAGTCATGGGGTCGATCCGGCGAAAGGGGCGCATTGTAGGAAACATCCCTCAAGTTTTACTGACCTGAAAAATACTGATTCACAGGGCCTTGGCGCGCCGCAGCTTGCGGTGCGACGACCGGGCATAGGGTAGCCAGCCGAGTGTCGCCCAACGACGCCACATCAACAGGCCACGGATCCATTCGTCGGAGGCATAAGCAATCCACACGCCCACGAGGCCCAGGCCCAGGTGAACGCCCAGGAACCAGCTGCCGCCAGCCAGCACCAGCAGCATCGACGCCGCACCGGCGACCACCGGGTAGCGCGCATCGCCGGCAGCCCGCAGTGCATTGATGACCACCATGTTGAACACACGTCCCGGCTCGACGAGCACGGTGCACCACAACAGGGTGCAGCCCAGCTCGATGATGCGCGGGTCCGACGTGAACTGCCGCAGCAGCCACGGCCCTGCCAGCGCGAAGCTGCCGGACACGACCACCGCCAGCACCAGGCCCCGTGCCAGGGATTTGCGCACCAGCTTGTGCGCCGCATGCAGTTCGCCCGCACCGATCATGTGGCCGACGAGGATCTCCACCGCGAATGCGATGGCCAGCCCAAACATCAGGATGACATGCAGGAACTGCATCGTGTAGGCATGCGTCGCCAGCGACAGCGCGCCCAGCTGCGCCACCGCCGCCAGGCTCACCATGAACGCCAGCCGGTAGCAGATGTTCTCGGCCGCGCCCGGCACGCCGATGTGGAGCACCGTGGCCAGCGGCGCGCGCACCAGCCGCCACCAGTCGCTGCGGCGCAGCTGCAGGTTCAGCCGCGCGCGCCACAGTACGATGTGCAGCGCGAGACCCGTGCCCCGGCCGCACAGGCAGGCCAGTGCATAGCCCACCAAACCCAGATGCGGCATGGCCAGCAGCGCGACGATGAGCGTGACCGCCTGGATGACGACCACGACGATCAGCGCCTCGCGACTGCGCAGATGGGCGCGCATGACGCTTGCCATCGTCGCGTTGAGGGCGTCCACCAGCAGCGCCGGGGCCAGCGCGCGCAGCAGCGTGGCCGCCAGCGGGGCGACCTCGGGCGGCGCATTGACCATGGCCAGCAGCGGCCCGGCCGCCGCTAGCGCCGCCACTGCACCGCCGGCGCCGAGCCACACGCTCGCGCCGACCGTGGCGCGGGCCACGGCGTCGGCCTGGTCGCGCCGGCCGGCGCCCAGCGCCTGCGTGACGGCCACGCTGACGCCAGCGCCGATGACGCGGAACAACACGAAGATGGACGCGAACACCTGGTTCGCCAGGCCAAAGGCGGCCCCGCTGTCGTCCGACAGACGCGCTGCCAGCATCGTGCCGATGATGCCGATGCCGATGCCCAGCAGCAACTCCAGCAGCAGCGGCCAAGTGAGCGGAAAGAGGCGGGGGCGAGCGGAAGGGGCCGTCATCGTCGGGCCTCCGCGGCGGGATTCACACAAGTCACAGCAAGCTCGCCAGAATGAGCCGGAAATCGTAAAGGAGTAACCCATGCCGAACTCGCCCGCCCACGCGTATTCCGACACGCTGGCCTCGTTCAAGACAGCCTCCGGCGCGGCCGGCCAGCTCTTCTCGCTGCCACGGCTTGCCAGGCGCTTCCCGAACGTCGCCCGTCTGCCCGTGTCGCTGCGCATCGTGCTGGAGAGCGTGCTGCGCAACTGCGACGGCCAAAAAGTGACGCCGGAGCATGTGGCCCAGCTCGCCGGCTGGCAGCCGACGGCGCCGCGGGTCGACGAGATCCCGTTCGTCGTCGCCCGCGTCGTGCTGCAGGACTTCACCGGCGTGCCGCTGCTGGCCGACCTGGCCGCGATGCGCAACGTGGCCGCGAGCCTGGGCAAGAACCCCAAGACCATCGAGCCGCTGGTGCCGGTGGACCTCGTCGTGGACCACAGCGTCATGATCGACCATTACGGCACGAAGGACGCGCTGGACCTGAACATGAAGCTGGAGTTCTCGCGCAACCGAGAGCGCTACGAGTTCATGAAGTGGGGCATGCAGGCCTTCGACACCTTCGGCGTCGTGCCGCCGGGCTTCGGCATCGTGCACCAGGTGAACCTCGAATACCTTGCCCGCGGCGTGCATCGGGGCAAAGACGGCGTCTACTACCCGGACAGCCTCGTCGGCACCGACAGCCACACGACGATGATCAATGGCGTCGGCGTCGTCGGCTGGGGCGTCGGCGGCATTGAGGCCGAGGCTGGCATGCTGGGCCAGCCGGTGTACTTCCTGACGCCGGACGTCGTCGGCTTCGAGCTGACCGGCCGGCTGCGCGAGGGCGTCACGGCGACCGACCTGGTGCTGACCGTCACCGAGATCCTGCGCAAATACAAGGTCGTAGGCAAGTTCGTCGAGTTCTTCGGCGAGGGCACCGAGAGCCTGTCCGTGCCGGACCGAGCCACCATCGCCAACATGGCGCCCGAGTACGGCGCGACGATGGGCTTCTTCCCGGTCGACGGCAAAACGGTGGACTACTTCCGTGGTACCGGCCGCACCGCCGCCGAGATCGAAGCCTTCGAGGCCTACTGGCGCGCGCAAGGCCTGTTCGGCGTGCCGCGCACGGGCGACATCGACTACTCCGCCGTCGTGTCACTGGACCTCGGCACCGTCTCGCCCAGCCTCGCCGGGCCCAAGCGCCCGCAGGACCGCATCGAGATCACCCATCTGTCGGCGAAGTTCACCGAGTTGTTCAGCAAGCCGGTGGCCGAGAACGGCTTCAACCAGCCGGCACCCAAGCTGGCCCAGACCTTCAAGGCCGACAACGGCATCGACGTGAAGAACGGCGACGTGCTGATCGCCGCCATCACGTCCTGCACTAACACCAGCAACCCCGGCGTGCTACTGGCCGCCGGCTTGCTGGCCAAGAAGGCGGTCGAGGCCGGGCTGAGCGTCAAACCGCACATCAAGACGTCGCTGGCACCCGGCTCGCGCATCGTCACCGAATACCTGCAGAAGGCCGGCCTGCTGCCCTACCTGGAGAAGCTGGGCTTCAACCTTGCCGCCTACGGCTGTACGACCTGCATCGGCAACGCGGGCGACCTGGCGCCGGAGTTCAACAAAGTGATCCAGGAGCACGACCTGGTGTGCGCCGCCGTGCTGTCGGGCAACCGCAATTTCGAGGCGCGCATCCACCCCAATCTCAAGGCCAACTTCCTGGCCAGCCCGCCGCTGGTCGTGGCCTATGCGATCGCCGGCAACGTCACGCGCGACCTGATGACCGAGCCAGTCGGCGTCGGCAAGCAGGGCCGGCCGGTCTACCTGGGCGACATTTGGCCCAGCAGCGACGAGATCTATCAGCTGATGAAGTACGCGCTGGACCCCGACGCCTTCCGCGACAACTACGCCCAGGTCGCGAAGAAGCCCGGCAAGCTGTGGGACCAGATCAAGGGCGTCACAGGCCAGGTCTACACGTGGCCGGCCAGCACCTATATCGCGCAGCCGCCGTTCTTCGAGAGCTTTACGATGACGCCGCCGCCGCTGAAGGCCGGCGTGCAGCGCGCCCGCATCATGGCCTTGTTCGGCGATTCGATCACGACCGACCACATCAGCCCGGCCGGCTCGTTCAAGGAGACAACTCCTGCCGGCAAGTACCTCGTCGCCCACGGCGTGCAGAAGGCCGACTTCAACTCCTACGGCGCACGCCGCGGCAACCACGACGTCATGATGCGCGGCACCTTCGCCAATGTGCGCGTGAAGAACCTGATGCTGCCTGCCCGCCCCGATGGCTCTCGCGTGGAGGGCGGGTTCACGCTGAAGGACGGCGAGCAGACGACCATCTTCGACGCCGCGATGGCCTACATCGCCGAAGGCACCCCCAGCATCATCTTCGCCGGCGAGGAGTACGGCACAGGCTCCAGCCGCGACTGGGCGGCCAAGGGCACACAGCTGCTGGGCATCAAGGCCGTCGTCGCACGGAGCTTCGAGCGCATCCACCGCAGCAACCTGATCGGCATGGGCGTGCTGCCCCTGCAGTTCAAGCCCGGCGTCAGCTGGGAAAGCCTGGGCCTGACGGGCGATGAAACGATCGACATCGCGCTGGCCGACGACATCAGGCCGCAGGGTGATGCGACGATGACGATCACGCGGCCGGACGGCTCGACGCGCGCCGTCACGCTGACGCTGCGAATCGACACCGCCATCGAGGTGGCCTACTACCGGCATGGCGGCATCCTGCCGTTCGTGCTTCGCCAACTGCTGGCCGCCTGACTCGCCCTTCCCCCCCTGAGCCCGGCCTTGCGCCGGGCTTTTTGTTGACCGACATGGCCCACCGCCTCCCTGGCCTCGACCTGCTGCGCAGCATCGCCATCGTTTGGGTGATGCTCTTCCACTCTTTCCTCGTCGGCGGCCTCGGACCGGACTGGTCCTGGCTGTCGCGCTTCGGCTGGGCGGGCGTGGACATCTTCTTCGTCCTCAGCGGCTTCCTGATCGGTTCTCAGCTGCTGCGCTCGCTGCAGCGCGGTGAGCCGCTGTCGCCGCGGCACTTCTACTGGCGCCGCGCCTGGCGCATCCTGCCGGCTTACCTTGTGGTACTCGCCGTCTACGTGGCCTTCCCCGCGCTGCGCGAGGCGCCGGGGCTGGAAGCGTGGTGGCAGTTCGCCACCTTCACGCTGAACCTGCTCGTCGACTACACCCACCACCAGGCCTTCTCACACGCCTGGTCGCTGTGCGTGGAGGAGCACTTCTACCTTCTGTTCCCGCTGCTGGCTGGCGCGCTCGCGGGCCGGGTGCCGGCACAGCGGGTCGCCTTGCTGGTCGCGGGCGTCGTGCTCGCGGGCATCGCGCTGCGCGCGGCCGTTTGGCTGCATGACGATGCGCTGCAACCGCCGCGGAACTGGTTCGTGGAAGACCTCTACTACCCGACCTGGATGCGCCTGGACGGCCTGCTCGCCGGCGTCGTGCTCGCGGCGCTGAGCGTCTACCGGCCGGCGCTGTGGGCGCGGCTGCAGGCGCGCGCCAACCTGCTCGCGCTGGCCGGGCTCGCCACGTCGGCTGCGGCGCTTTGGCTGTTCCGCGACCGCACCGGCCTCGTAGCAAATGTGGCGGGCTGGCCGCTGCTGTCGGCCGGCTTCGGGCTGCTGGTGCTGGCGGCCACGTCGCGCCACGGCTGGCTGGGCCGTTGGTCGCTGCCTGGCGCCGGCTGGGTGGCGGGCATGTCCTACAGCCTCTACCTCAGCCACAAGCTGGCCATGAATGCGGTTCACGTGTGGCTGGCACCGGCGACCGGTCTCTCTGGCATTGGCCTGTTCGCCGCCTATGCGATAGCCATCGCCGCCGGTGGCGCCACGTTGCACCACGTGATCGAGCGGCCGGCTCTAAGGCTGCGCGACTTTCTTTAGGGCTCTGTCAGCCCAGGCCCACTAAGTCGACGCGCACCCGGCTGACAGACGCCGCAACCACCCACAGCTACCGTCCGCACTTCTTTGGACAAGGCAGGCCGATGACGTGGAATGAATTCATGGCGCGTGTCGCGGCGTCTCAGCCGGAAGTGACATGGCCGGAAGTACTGCCGGCAGTACTGGCAGGCTTCGCGACTGTGTTGGTCGTCAAGATCGGCCTGAGGGTTGTCATGCAACGGCTGCGCGCCCTGTCCGTGCGCACCAGCACGCCGGTGGATGATGGCCTGGTGCAGGTGCTTGAACGCACCAGCTCGCTGCTGATCTGGACGGTGGGCTTGCTCGTGGGCCTGGGCTTGCTGCCGCTGGACGACCGCTGGCATGGCCGGGTGTCACAGCTGTGGTTCGCCGTGGTGGCGGTGCAGCTCGGGCTGTGGGGACAGCAGATAGTGTCTCAGGTGCTGCAGTTTCATGCGCAACGACGCGCCGAGGACGCCGGCACGACAGCCACGTTGACCGCGTCAGCGACGTTGTTGGGCTGGGGTTTGCGAGGGGCGCTGTGGGTCGTGGTCGCCCTGGCGATGCTATCCAACATGGGCGTGAACATCACCGCGTTCGTCGCCAGCCTCGGCATTGGCGGCGTCGCTATCGCCCTGGCAGTCCAGAACATCCTCGGCGATCTGTTCGCGTCGCTCTCGATCGCTGTGGACAAGCCCTTCGAAGTGGGTGATTTCATCGTCGTCGACGACGTCAGCGGCACAGTGGAACGCGTGGGCCTGAAGACCACGCGAATCCGGTCGTTAGGTGGCGAGCAGATCGTCATGGGCAACGCCGAACTGCTCAAGCGCACGGTGTCCAATTTCAAACGCCTGCAGACCCGACGCGTGTCCTTCGGCTTCGGCGTGACCTATGACACCAGCGTCGAAGAGGTGTCCGCCATCCCGCCGCTGGTCAGGCAGTTGATTGAAGCAGACCCGCAACTGGATTTTTTGCGGGCGCACTTCAAGTCGTTCGGCGACAGCTCGCTCGACTTCGAGGTGGTCTATCGCGTGAACGACCCAAGCTATGACGTCTACATGGATCGGCAGCAGGCGCTTAACCTCGCGTTGATGCGCGAGTTGCAAGCGCGAGGCATCAGCTTCGCCTTCCCGACCCGGACGGTGGCCCTGGTCAGGACCTCGCCACGTCAGCAGTCGGCTGGCGCGTCGCCGCCCCAAACGGCACCTCGGCGCCGCGATGGCGCGCAGCGCTCTTCGAGTTGAAGTGATGCACGGCGCTGGCGCGGCCGATCTGCTCACGGCAGCCGTCGCCGCGCTGGTGCTCGTGGCGATCGCCGGCGCGCTCTATACGCACCGCTTCGGCCTGTCGCACTTGCTGGTGTTCATGGCGGTCGGCATGCTGGCGGGCATCGACGGGCCCCTGGGCCTGCCCTTCGACAACCATGCGGTGGCCGTGCACGTGGGCAACCTCGCGCTGGCACTCATCCTGTTCGACGGCGGCCTGCGCAGCCGCTGGGCGGAGGTGCGCGACGGCATACTGCCCGCCGGCCTGCTGGCCACCGTGGGCGTGGCCGCGACCGCCTGCGGTGTCGCGGTCATTGGGCATCTGGTGCTGGGCCTGGCCTGGATGGACGGGCTGCTGCTGGGGGCTGCTGTGTCATCGACCGACGCGTCGGCGGTGTTCGCGCAGTTCAGCGCGAGCCAGTTGAAGCTGCAGAACCGTCTGGCTGCCACCATCGAGGTGGAGTCGGCGATGAACGATCCGATGGCCATGGTGCTCACCGTGGGGCTGATCGCCTGGATCAGCTCCCGCGGCGCGACGCCGGACGCCAGCAGCCTCGAGGTGCTCACCCCGCTGCTGGCACAGCAACTGGGCCTGGGCGTGCTGGTGGGCGTGGTGGCGGGCGTCATCTGTGCGGCGTGGATCGCGCGGCTCCCGATCCGCGACGACCACGACGGCCTGGCCGCGCTGCTGATGGCCGCGCTCGGCCTGCTGCTGTTCGCCGTGACGAACCGATGCGGTGGCTCGGGTTTCCTGGCGGTCTACCTGGCCGGCCTCCTGGTGCGCCACCGCGCCGAGCGGGTGGCGGTGATGAGCCTGCCGGGGCTCAACGGCTACACCTGGCTCGCGCAGGCCGCGCTCTTCCTACTGCTGGGTTTGCTGGTGACGCCTCACGAGGTATGGCGCCTCGCCGGCCCCGGGCTGGCCGTGGCGGCCGGGCTGATGCTGCTGGCGAGGCCGCTGGCCGTCGTGCTGTGCCTGGCGCCACTGCGCTTCGGCTGGCGGGATCAGTGCTTCGTCGCCTGGTCGGGCCTGCGCGGTGGCGTGCCCATCGTGCTGGCGGCCTACCCGGTGCTGGCCAACCTGCCCGGCGCCTGGAAGCTGTTCGACGTGGCCTTCCTCGTCGTGCTGCTGTCGCTGATGATCCAGGGCCCCACGCTCGCGCCGCTGGCGCGGGCGCTGGGCATCAATCGAAAACCGGAATGAGGTGGGGCCGCCCTGAGGCGTAGGCGACGACACGCCGCGGCAGCAGGCTCAGTGGGCAGGTGCCAGCGCGCGTGGCGCGCGCCACCGCGGCTCGTGCGGCTTCCAGCAGCGCGCCCAGGCGGGGTCGCTCGCCGCGGCACTTGGAGCGCGGGATGACGAGCGCGAGTTCCAGACTGCGCGGGCCGCTGGCATCGGGCGTCTCGACTTCGAGGCGAGCATTGACGACGAGCGTCGACGGCGTGCTGAGGCTCAGCTCCAGGTCGGCATCGACGACGTCGTCGAGTGCGACAGGCAGGGGCGACAGCGGGATCATGACGGGAGGTGGGTTCTTGGGCATGGGGTCGACATCGTGCAGGGCGCCCGCTGCGACGGTCGTCGGGCGCACCGCAGCCCGCCTGTAGGACAAGGCCGGCTCGGCGTGCCCTGCTAACCGCGCAGCGGCGTGGCGATGCGCACAGTCGGCGCCGCGAACAGCCGGCCGATCAACGTGCGCGCGAAGAAGTAGTCGTTGCGAAGCCGCTCCCCCAGCGCATCCAGGCCGACACGCCCCTGCGGGTCACACGGAATGTCGAGTCCTGCGTCGTTGGCACGCAGCGGTTCGAAATGCAGCAGATGCGTCAGCCCGCTGGCGCCGGCACGGCCCTTCGCGGTGAAGGCATCCGGGACGTCCAGCAGCGGCGGGTTGGACAGCGTGGGTTCGGGCATCGTGACCTCCTGCGAGCGCAACGACAGGACTTCACTGTGCGCCGCCGGCGAGGCGCGACGTGTAGGTCCACGGTCTGCGCACCGCGCCGCCCCGCGCCTTCCGTTTGTAGGAATGAACCGGGCCGCTGATGAAACCGGCGCCGCAGTGACGGAATTCCTGCGAGTCGGTCGCTGGGGAGATGGATGAAAGTCTATGGCGCCTCGTCTGAATTTACAGTTAAAAATCATTTCTATCGAATTCAGGGTGAAGCCTCGCCGCCTTTCCTGGAACCGCCATGCCCCGCATCACCTCCCAGCCCGGCACATCGCCCCCTACACTCTTGCTGCCCGCGCGCCGTCCAAGCAGCTTCTTCAGCCATCACGGCATCTGGGCCGTCGGCGTCCGGTGCTTCCGCCGCGTCAAGTTCTCCGTGAAGGCCGGCATGATCTCGCTGGCCTTCCTCGTGCCGTTGACGCTGCTGACGGCGGCCTACTTGCTGTCCGCCCAGAACGCCATTGATTTCGCGCAGCATGAACTGGCTGGCGCCGAGCTGATCAAGCGTGTCGAGCCCTGGCTCGTCGAGGTGCAGAAGCAGCGCCGGCTGTTGCTTTCCGGCCAGACCGCGCAGCTCGATGGCCCGGCGATCCAGTCCCGGCTCGACACCTTCAAGGCGCTGGCCAGGACGCATCCGGATGGTCTCGACCTCGACGCAGAGCTGACCAAGGTGGAGCAGCTGCATGCCACGCTGCTGCGCGATGGCCAGTCGACCGCTGTGGAAGCAGCACTGCAAGCCTACGTCGACGCGCTGCTGGACCTGCGCACTACCGTGCTGGACCGCTCCAAGCTGACGCTGGACCCCGACCAGGACACCTACTACCTGATGGCGCTCAGCACCGACATCACATCGGCCGTCATCGAGTCCGTGTCGCACTCCCGCGCCATGGCGGGCGCCGCGGCCCGTCATGGCACGGCCGATGCCGCGACGTTGCGCCGACTCTATGGCGTCGTCTATGCCGGCCAGCTGCGCGCGGGCGACATCCAGGGCGCCGTAGACCGCGCGAGCCAGGTCACGCCGATGGCCGCCAAGCGTCTGCCGACCCAGCAGGCCATCGACGCGACGCGTGCGTTCTACGCCGCGGCGGACGCATCGTGGTTCAAGGGCGAGTTCTCCGCGGACAACGACAGGCTGGACGCTCCCGGCCAGTTGGCGGTCGACACGCTGCGCAAACTCGCCAGCGATGGCACGACGCTACTCATCGAGCTGCTGCAACAGCGCATCGACACGACGGCGACGCAGCGCAACCTGATGCTGGCGGCCATCGGTGTGTCGCTCCTCCTCGCCGCCTACCTGTTCTATGCATTCTTCCTCGTCATGCATGGCGGCCTGCGCGAGGTCAGCCGCCACCTGGTGGCCATGACCGACGGGGACCTGACCACGTCGCCGTCGCCCTGGGGCCAGGACGAGGCAGCCGACCTGATGCTGCTACTGCGCAACATGCAGGGCAGCCTGCGCGCCATGGTGAGCCAGGTGCGCACGGCCGCGTCGGGCATCGTCCACGCCAGCACGGAGATCGCGGACGGCTCGAACGACTTGTCGGCACGCACCGAGCAGACGGCCGCCAACCTCGAGGAATCGGCGTCGGCCATGGAGCAGATCGGCGCCACGGTGAAGCACACGACGGACAACACCGAACAGGCGACGCAGCTGGCCAACCAGAACGCCGCCATGGCGCGGCACGGCGGCGGCGTCATCGAACAGATGGTGCAGACAATGTCGTCCATCCAGTCCGCCTCGGGCCGCATCAACGACATCATCGGCGTCATCGATGGCATCGCCTTCCAGACGAACCTGCTGGCGCTCAACGCCGCGGTGGAAGCGGCGCGCGCCGGCGAACAGGGACGTGGCTTCGCAGTTGTCGCCTCCGAGGTGCGGGCGCTGGCGAAGCGTTCGGCGGAGGCAGCACGCGAGATCAAGTCGCTCATCACGGCGAGCGGCTCGCAGGTCGAGCGCGGCACGACCATCGTGCGCGATGCCGGCACCGCCATGGGCGATATCCTCAACGGCACCGAGCGCATCAACCAGCTGCTGGCCGAGGTGGCCCAGGGCTCGCGCGAGCAGAGCCAGGGCATCGATCAGATCGGCACCGCCGTGCAGGAGCTGGACCAAGCCACGCAGCAGAACGCCGCAATGGTGGAACAGACGGCGGCGGCTGCGTCGGCGCTGCGCGACCAGGCGAACGGGCTGGCCGAGCAGGTGGCGCGCTTCCGGCTGCCGGCGTGATCAGCGCGCCGTCTGAACCGGCACACTGATCTCGAACCAGAACCGGCTGCCGTGCTCCAGCCGGCTCTGTAGCCGGATCTCGCCGCCCATCATGCGCACCAGCTGGCGACTGATGGCCAGGCCCAGGCCCGTGCCTGCGATGCGCTGCTCGGCGTTGCCAGCCTGCTCGAAGGGCTCGAACAGCCGCTCGACCTGGTCCTCGGCGATGCCGACACCGGTGTCCTCGACCTCGAAGCGCAGCATCACATGCCCCGGCAGCGTCGTGACCGACGCCATCACCTGGGCGCGCAGCGTCACGCCGCCGACGTGAGTGAACTTGACGGCGTTGCCGAGAAGGTTGAGAAGGATCTGACTCAGCCGCTTTTCGTCGGTCAGCACGACGGGTGGCAGCCGCGGATCCAGCCACAGGTTCAGGCTGATCTGCTTGTCCACGGCCATGACGCGGACGATGTCGGCCACGGCATGCAGCCGCCCCGGCAGATCGACCGGGGCCAACCGCAGCTCGGCCTTGCCCGCCTCGATGCGCGACAGGTCCAGGATGTCGACGATGAGCGTCAGCAGATGCTGGCCGCTGCTGTGGATGACGTCGAGCCCGTTGCGCTGCTTGGGCGTCAGGCCGCCTTCCATCTTCAGGATCTGCGCATAGCCCATGACCGCATTCAGCGGCGTGCGCAGCTCGTGGCTCATGCGGGCGAGGAACTGGCTCTTCGCACGGCTGGCCACCTCGGCGCGCTCCTTGGCCTCACTGAGTTCGGCCGTGCGCTCGCGCACCAGTTCTTCCAGGTGGTCGCGGTGCGCGCCCAGCTCGGCCTCGCGCTCCTGCAGCGCCGCGATCATGCGGTTGAAGGTGTGGGCCATGGCCGCGATGTCGCGCGGGCCGTCCGCGGGCGCGCGGGCATCGTTGTCGCCGCGCTCCACGCGTTCCATCGCCTCTGCCAACGCTGCCAGCGGCCGGGTAAGCCGCAGCGCGAGGAAGCGCACGGCAAACAGGAACAGCGCGGCGAAGCCCAGCGCGACGCCGAAGTTGGCGATGAACAGCGAGGTCTGCGCGCGGTGCAGCGTCGCCTTGCTCTGGATGACGCGCACCTGCCCCAACAGTTGTGCCGGGCGCAAGGTCACGTCGAACGGCGACGGCTCCGGCCGCGTCCACACCGGTGCGGAAAAGGCCCAGCTGTCCTCGGTCTCCTGGTCCAGCCAGGGATCGCTGGCCGACGGCCCGCGCGTGCTCGGCGTGGCGGGCAAGCTGTCCCGGCCCGGACCGAGGCCCAGCAACAGCCGGCCGCGGGTGTCGCGGATCTCGATGCCGATGACATCGGGAAAGTTCAGCGATGACCGCACCGCCTCTTCGGCATTGTCGGCCGCGGCATAGAGCAGCGCCAGCGAACTGTTGGACGCCAGGTTGGCGGCCACGCGCCCGCCCTGGTCCATCAGCATCGCGCGCACCTGCCGGCCGCCCTGCCAGGCGTTGACCGCGGCCACCAGCAGCGCCAGGCTGAGCGCGCCGAGCATGACCGCCAGGCTGAGGTGCAGGCGGAAGGACGCCTCGTGCAGCCAGCGCCCGTAGACTCGCAGCGGCCACGGCCAGTGCGCCAGCACTGGTGCCGGCGCCGGCAGGGCCGCATCGTCGTCGCGCAGGATGCTGCTGGGCGGCTGGCTGTCGAAGGATTGGGATGGCATCTTGGATGGCATCTCAGTTGGAGGGGTAGACCATGTCGAAGCCGGACTGGACGGCGCCGACGTCGATGCCGAGATGAGCCGCGGTGCGCACGTTGAGGGCCGCCAGCGCTTGGCGCAGCGGCAGCACGCCACCGGCGCGGGGCGACGCCACCAGCCGCAATGCCGCCGTGGCGAGCGAACGGCCGAGCTCGCGGTTGTCGGGATAGAGGGAAAACAGCGCACCGCGCTTGACGTGCGCGAGATGACTCGAGAACACGGCGATGTTGCGGTTCCAGCCCTCTCGCAGCACGAGAGACAGCACCACGTTGTCATCAACCGTCGTCGGGTCCTGCGGCAGCCACAGCGCGTCGTGCAGCGGGTCGGCGGTGGCGAGCAGCTGCGTATACGCGCGCAACGCCTCGGCCGGGTTGGCGGCCTCCTGGGCCAGCAGCTCCAGGCCTTCCGCGCGGGCCGCCTCGCGGGCAAGCCTGGCCAGCCAGGCATTCACGCGTGGGTCGTAGACGAGGTGGGCGCGCCGCGCGGCCGGGCGCAGCCGCTTGAGCCGGGCCAGCATCAGCGCCGGGTCCGGCGCCAGCGTGTGCACGGGAAAGCTGCGGGCCTCTGACTCCTGCACCGACACGACGCAACCCACCATCACGGCCATTTCGCCCGCCAGCGCCGCGGCGATGCGCATGCCGCCACGCCCGAGCCCGATCAGCACCTGCGCATCACGCCGCTTCAGGTCGTCCGCCACCTGCACGGGGTTGGCGTTGTTGCCCACGGCAATACCCGGCACCGGCCCGCCTAGCCGGTCCTCGATGCCCTGCACGATAGTGGCGAAGATCTGCCGGAACGGCTCCCCCAGGTCGGGGTAGACGACGGCGACGGCGCGACCGGTCTCGACAGCCATCGCATCACACCCCACCAGCGCGGCCATGCCACCGACAGCGTGTCGCAACAAGGCTCTTCGGGTGACCGGCGGAGGGCTAACGTGGGAATTCAATGGGGCGGAGGGGTGAGCCACGTCGGCACGGCGTGGCGCTGCATTATGCAGATGCCTCCCTCGCCGCCCGGCCACCGTTCAGGGGACACGGACATGGGCCTGGGGAAACCGCGTAGACACTCGTCCAACGCGCCGAAACCGGTCAAAGCAGCCCGCACAATTGCCGCATCACCGAAATCGGAGAAGCCACTCATGGCCTTGTTGTATCGCCAGGTGATTCTGGGAGCCGCCTGCTGCACTGCGGCGCTCACGTCCGCCGTAGCCCAGACTCCCAGCGAGGAAGATGAACTCGCCCAGGTCTACGGTGACAAGTCCACCATCAGCCTGGCCACTGGCACCTCGCAGTCGCTTCGCCGCGCGCCGGCCGTGGCCTCCGTCATCACGGCCCAGGACATCGCGCTGATGGGCGCCACCGATCTCGACCAGGTGCTCGCCACCGTGCCCGGTATCCATGTTGGTCGCAACAATCAGGGCTACAACCCGCTGTACATCGTGCGCGGCATCTACAGCGAGTTCAACGCGCAGACGCTCGTTCTCTACAACGGCGTGCCGATGACATCGATGTTCATCGGTAACCGCGGCACGATGTGGTCCGGCCTGCCGGTGGCCAACATCGCCCGCGTCGAGGTCATCCGCGGCCCGGGCTCGGCGCTGTATGGCGCAGATGCCTATGCCGGCGTCATCAACATCGTCACCAAGGGCCCGGCCGACACGGCGGGCGCGGAGATCGGACTGCGCGCCGGCTCGTTCGGCAGCCGTGACGGCTGGGCACAGTACGGCGGCACGGCGGGGCCGCTTGCCGTGTCGGCCTACCTGCGCGCGGGCCATACCGACGGCTTCAAGGAAACCGTGCAAGCCGATGCCCAGACCGGCCTGGACACGGCGTTCGGCACCCATGCGAGCCTGGCCCCGGGACCGGTGAACACCGGCTACGACGCGGTGGACGGCCACGTGGAGGCAAGCGTCGGCAAGCTGCGGCTGAGGGCCGGCTACCTGCTGCGCGACAACGTCGGCACGGGTGCGGGCGCGGGTGGCGCGCTGGACCCGGTCGGCAAGGGCCGCAACCAGCGCTGGACCGCGAGCGCCTCTCTGTCGGAGTTGGCGCTCGCGCCGCAGCTGCTGCTCAACCTGACAGGCAGTTACTTCGAGCTGACCAACCAGTTCAAAACACCACTGCAGATCTTCCCGCCCGGGTCATTTGGCGGCAGTTTCCCGAACGGGGTCCTCGGCGCGCCCAATACCTGGGAGCGGCAGACGCGTGTGGCTGCGGTGCTGTCGTACGGCGGCTGGGTCGGCCATCAGTGGCGCGCAGGCGTCGGTCACGATGACCTGGACCTCTACCGCACGCAGGAGTTCAAGAACTTCACCCTCGTGGACTCCGGCCCGATGAAGGGCCTACCCGCGCCATTGCCTGGTGGCCAGCTTATCGAGTTCCCGGTCGACAAGTCTTTCGTCACGCCGCAGCGCCGCCACGTCACCTACGCCTATGCACAGGACGAGTGGAGCATGGCGCCGGACTGGACGCTGACGGCCGGCGTGCGGCGCGACCACTACAGCGACTTCGGCACGACGACCAATCCGCGCATGGCCCTCGTGTGGGATGCCAGCCTGGACCTGACGGCCAAGCTGCTGGTCGGCCGCGCTTTCCGCGCGCCGTCGTTCTCGGAGGAATACAGCATCAACAACCCCGTCATGCGCGGCAATCCGGCGCTTAAGCCGGAGCACATCCGCACGGCCGAGGCGGTGATTAGCTGGCAGATGAACTCCGAGGTGCAGCTGCAGGCCAGCGCCTTCCGCTACACGATGACGGACATCATCCGCGCCGCGAGCATCGGCGGCGGCACGTCCGAATACACCAACGCCGGCACGCAGCGCGGCCATGGCTTCGAGCTGGAGCTGGTGGCCGACGTGGCGCGCAACCTGCGCCTGGCGGGCCACTACGCCTACCAGCGCGCCCTCGACGAAAGCACTGGTCGCGATGCCGGCTACGCACCGCACAAGATGGCCTACGTGCGCGCCGACTGGCACCTGGACACCGGCTGGGCCGTGAGCGGCCAAGTCAAGCGCGTGGCCGACCGCCTGCGTGCCGCAGGCGACACGCGCCCGACCGTGCCGGACTACACGACCGTCGACCTCACGCTACGCACCGCATTGCGCGCCACGGGCTGGGACCTCTCGGTGTCCGTGCGCAACCTGTTCGATGCCGACGTGCGCGAGCCCAGCCTGCCCAGCACGGGTGTTCCGTACGACCTGCCGATGGCCGGCCGCTCGCTGGACGTGCAGCTGGCGTATCGCTTCTAGGGCCAGCGCCTGGCCGCCGGGCCTTCGTAGGCCACGTCGTCGCAGGCCAGCGGCAGCAAGGTCCCCGCCGGCTGTTCGCTGGCCTCGATGTAGCAGGGCTGCATGCCGGCCAGAAAGGCCGGGAAGCCGAACTGGTAGTGCTGGCGTGGCGTGAAACCCATGTCGGATGTCAGTGCCGCCGTGATCGCCGCATAGTTCATGCGCAGCCGCCAGCGGCCGGCCTGCAGGTGCTGCTCGACGGCCTGGGCCGCCCGCACGTGCGGCCCTTGCGCGAGGCCTTCGCGCTCGGCCATGCGCAGTATGGGCGCGATGCGCTCGTCGCCTGCGGCAATGGGCCTGCCGTAGCCGGCGATGGCGCGATGGCGCTGCAGCTCGTCGCGGACGCAGTCGTCCAGGCTGGCGCCCGCCTCGATCACCTGCGCCGCGCGCTGGACGAAGCTGGCGGCGCGGATGTCGATGCCACGGCCGTAGATCTCGGCCTCGGACACCGCCAGCGCCGCCGCCACGCCGAGGTTGCCCGAGCTGCGCGCGCTGCCGGCCAGGGCGGCGACACGGTTGTTCCAGATGCGCGCGTCGGGGTAGCTCGTGTAGACCCAGATCGCATGCAGCACGCGGATCTGCGCCGGCGTGTAGCGCTGGCCGGTGATACCGAAGACGTACAGCGCCATCCAGTCCATGTCGGCCAGATCGACATGCAGGTCCTGGCCGCGGAACACGGCGCGCTGGCCGACGAAGGCGCCGCCCATGCGGGTGCGCAGGCGACGGGCGTGCGCCTCCAACGGAGAAGTGGGTGGGCTCATGCGGCCTCCTTCAGCGGGTCGTCCAGCAGTTCAAGCGCGAAGAACGGAAAGTCCTTGTACGTGCCGGCACGCTGCTCCAGCGCATGGGCCGCCGCGCCCGGCAGCCGCAGCAGCAGGTGCAGCATCTCGCCCTGATCGGGGCTAAAGCCCAGGTCAGCCAGCGCGGCCGCAGCGATGCCCGACATGGCCAGCGGCATGCCTACGGCCGTCTCGACGTCCGCACGGCGGGCAGCCAGCCAGTGCAGGCGCGGGCCGCCGCCAAGCGCCGCCAGCCGGCGCAGCGCATCGCGCACGATGCCAGCCGTGACGACGCCGTTGGGCTCGAAGCCCGGCGGATGACCGGCCTCCGGCCAGATGGCAGACACGGGCGCCAACGTGGACCGCCAGTGGGCGGCCCAGGCCGCGACGTCGTCCACAGGCGGCACGTCGGCCCACAACGCCATGGCCGTTGCCACTTCCTGGGCGCCTCCGTGGCGCCCGGCGCCAACCGCCAGCGCCGCCATCAGGGAGGCGGCCGCTGGCGAGCGGCCGAGCCCCGAGCACATGGCCGCATGCACGGCCGCGTCTCTCGGCCCGGCATTGGCCAGCGCCACGGCCAGCGCCTCCAGCAGGCAGGCCTGGTCTTCGGTGGGCGGCTCCTCGCGGAACAGCAGCCACAACAGGTCCACCCAGCGGGCACGGCCCAGCAGGTCGCCATAGACGTCATAGCCGCGGCATTGCGCCGCGCGCGTCGCAAACCGGTCGGCGGGCTCCGCCTCCTCGCGCCAGATGCGCGTGCGCACCCGCTCCTGTCGACGCTCGCTCATCACATCAGCTGGCTGAAGCCGCCGTCCACCACGAGCTCGGCGCCGACGACGTAAGACGACGCGGGCGACGCGAGGTACAGCACGGCGTTCGCGATCTCTTCCGCCGTGCCGAATCGCTGCAGCGGCGAGCGCCGCGTGAGGTCGGCGCGGGCGGCGTCCACCACCTCTCGCGGCACGTCCCAGCGGCCGAACCCGGGCGTGTCGACCGGGCCGGGACAGACGGCGTTGACGCGGATGCCGCGCGGCGCCAGCTCCAGGCTGGCCGTGCGCACCAGCGAACGCGCGGCGGCCTTGCAGGCGCCGTAGGCCGAGAAGCCCGGCGCGCCGACCTGGTTGGCGAGGGACGTCGTCACGACGATGGACGCGCCCGGGCGCAGCAGCGGCAGCGCGCGCTGGATGGCGAAGAACACGCCCTTGAAGGCCACGTCGTTCATCGCATCGAACTGCGCCTCGGTCATGAACTCGATGGGCACCGGCGAGCCGCCGGTCGCGTTCAGCACCAGCACGTCCAGGTGCTCGAAGCGGGCCTTGGCCTGCACCATCAGCCGGTCGATGTCCTCCAGTCGGCCAGCGTCGCTGCGCTCGGCCAGCACGTCATGGCCCAGCGAGGCGCGCGCCGCTGCGAGCGTGGCCTCGTCCCGGCCCGTAATCATCACGGCCGCGCCGTGCTCCAGGAACAGCTTGGCGGTGGCCAGGCCGATGCCGCTGTTGCCACCCGTGATCAGGGCCTTCTTGCCAGCGAGCATCCGTGTCGTCGTCATGTTCATTTCGCAGTTCCAAGGGTTCTCATACGGAGGTTCATGGGCGGCACCTCCTCGCCGTCTATACGCACATCCAGCAGCGTCGGCCCGCGGCGCGACAGTAGCGAGTTGAAGTCCAGCGCCTCCAGGTCGGCCGGCGACCGGATGACGTGGCCGGGGATGCCCATGGCCAGCGCCATCGCGGCGAAGTCCACTTGCGGCAGCTGGAAGCCGATGGGCTCAGCGCCCGCCAGCCGCTGTCCGTGCTTGACCATGCCCAGCGCGCCGTCGTTGAGCACGACGTACAGCACCGGCAGGCCCAGCTCGGCCGCCACGGTGATTTCCTGGCCGTTCATCAGATAGCTGCCGTCGCCCGTCAGGCAGACGACCGGGCAGCGCCGGTTGGCCACCGCGATGCCCACGGCAGAGCCGATGGCCCAGCCCATTGGCGCGAAGTCCATCGTCACACGCAACCAGCTGGAGGGGCGGTTGCGCCGCTCCTTGCCCATGGGTGGGGCCGCGCTGCCGGGCAGGCGGCTGCGCTGGTCGTGGGGCGCAAGGTAGTGCACCGCCCACACGGCGCTGTTGCCGGCGTCGGCGACGAAGCGGGTCCGTGGCGGGCAGCGCTCGCTGAGCGTGGCCATCAGGCGCTGGGGCTTCACCGGCGCGCTGTCGCTGCGCATCGCATCCGGCTTGTCGAGCATCGCCTCGTAGGCCTGCCGGCCGGACTGCGGATGCAGGAAGGGCAGCAGCGCGGCATCCTGCGGAGACGCGAGCAGCGTGATGAGCTGCTCGCACACCGACTTGATGTGCCCGCGCACATGCAGCCGCGCGGTAGGCGAACGCATCAGGTTCTCGTCGCTGTCATCGACGTGCGCCAGCCGGCTGTTCAGCAACGCGGTGGACCAGCCGCCGCTGTTGAACTCGCCAAAGCCTGTGCCAAGCGCGACGATGAGGTCGGGTTCGCTGGTCAGCAGGTCGTCAGCGCTGTCATGACCGCCGAAGCCGAACACGCCGCGGAAACGCGGATGACGCGGGTTGACGAAGCCCTTGCCATCGGGCGTGGTGATGAAATGACCATCGGTGCGCTGAACCAGCTGCATCAGCTCGTTGACGGCCTCGCCGCAGCCATCGCCAAGCAGCCAGACGGGGCGCTGCGCAGAGAACAGCAGACGCGCGAGCTGGCGCACGGCGGGCAGGTCCACCAGTGCCGGCGCACGGCACAGCAGGCCGGCGAAATCGGGCGTCTCGATGTGATCCGGTAGCGGCTGGCGCAGGATGTCCACCGGGATCGACAAATGGCTGGGCCCGCTCGGCGCGCGCTGCGCCTGCATCAGCGCGTTGAACAGCTTGATGGGCAGCTGCTCGGCATGCGAGACGAGCGAGTTGTAGCGCGTGCACGGGCGGAACATCGCCATCGTGTTGATGCCCGTGCAACTGGACTCCTGCAACGCACCCTTGCCGAAGTTCTTGATCGGTGGCTGGCCAGTAATGACCAGCATGGGCACGTTGTTGTCGTACGCGCAGGCCACGCCCGTGATCAGGTTGGTGGCGCCTGGACCGGAGGTGGCGATGCACACGCCCAGCCGGCCGGTCTCACGGGCATAGCCGTCGGCCATGTACGCCGCACCCTGCTCGTTTCGGGCGACGATGGCCTTCGGGCCACCACGGCGTGCACTGCGGGCCAGCGCGTTGTACAGCGGCTCGATGGCACCACCCGGCACGCCGAAGACGTACTCCACGCCGAGAGCGGCGAGCGCATCAACCAGGAGGTCGGCCGCGTCGCGCCCGACCTGCGGTGCGGGCTCGGGGGCCGGGACAAGAACAGTATTCGATTCCACGTTGCGAGCAGCGAAAGGGACGCCGCAACGGCAGGTGGCAACGCACCCTCTCGGGCACTCGCACCAGCTTGTCCGCGCGGCATCGGGGTCTCATGCATCCACCGGGGTGGATGGCCTTGCTGCCGGGAACTCTCCCGGCAGCGTCTCCCCCTGTTGCGTGCGCTTCGAGCCAGGCTCGGCGACTTCTGAGTCCATGCATGACGCCGTTTGGCGACTGCACGGTGACGGCACTGTATCCACTTGCAACATGAAGCCGCATCCCCGCGAATGCGGGCGATGGGGTCAGGACTTGCGCACTAGTTCTCAACTAGTGCGCGGCTGGCCTTCAGCCAAGACCTGACTTGTCGAGGCCGAACATGCCGTCCTTGCTGCCCGGCGTGGTGCGGAACGCAACGTTCAGGCGGTTCCAGCCGTTGATGGCCGCGACGCGCCATGTCAGCTCGGCCAGTTCTGCCTCGGTGAACTGCTCGCGCGCCTTGGAATAGACAGCGTCGGAGATGCCGCCGGCGGGGATGTGCGTCAAGGCCTCGGTCCAGGCCAGTGCCGCACGTTCGCGGGGCGTGAACATCGGGGACTCGCGCCAGATCGGCACATGGTGCAGCCGCAGTTCACGTTCACCGTGCAGGCGCGCCTGCTTGACGTGCATGTCCAAGCAAAACGCACAGCCATTGAGCTGCGACGCGCGGATGTCGACGAGTAGCGCGAGGCCCCCGTCCATCTTGAAGGCCGTGCTGAAGTCGAGGTACTTGCGGTACAGGTCGGCGTTGAGCCGGGCGTAGTCGGCTCTGGAGGGATAGTCCATGGTGCGTCTTCCGGTGATGGCCTGCTCGACATGAGCGGCCTCAGCTTCAAGACGAACCGGCAGCGCCGGTTGTGACAGCCAACTGCAGCTTGTCGGGGTTGCGCTGGATGTACAGCACGGAGACACGGCCCGGCTCGGCAGCCGGCGCCAGCGAGATGGTCTGCACGAGGCTCCCGCCCGCAGCATCGTCGAGAACGACGCAGCCAGGCAGGCCGTTGACCCGCGTCGACACGAGCCGCCAGCCCGCGCTGCTGGCCATCCGGGCAAAGCCGATGAAGGTGCGCGCTATGCGTTCGCCACCCTGCAAGGGGCGTGGCACGGCGCTGACCTTGCCACCGCCATCGGCCAGCATGACGGCTTCCTTCGCCAGCAGACTGGCCAAGCCCGAGACATCGCGGTCGCGGACGGCGTCCATGAAGGCCTGCACAAGACGTTCGCCCTCCTCCCTCGCCACATCGCGCCGGGCGTAATCGGCCTTGACGTTGCGCCGCGCGCGGCTCACCAGCTGGCGGCACGTCGCCTGATCACGGTCCAGGTGGGCCGCTATTTCCGCGTAGCCCAGGTCGAACACGTCATGCAGCAGGAAGGCCGCGCGCTCAAGTGGTGACAGCCGCTCCAGCGTCAGCAGGAAGGCGATGGACAGGTCCTGCGCAAACTCCGCCTGCGCCTCCGGCCCCGGCGCCCAGCCGAAGAGGGCCTCGTCGTCCAGCAGCGGCTCGGGCAGCCACACACCCACATAGTGCTCGCGCTGCACGGCGGCCGAGCGCAAGCGGTCCAGGCACAGGTTCGTCACCAGCCGCGACAGGTAGGCGCCGGCGTTCTCGACGGCGGCCTCGTCCACGTCGGCCCAGCGCAGCCAGGCTTCCTGCACGATGTCCTCGGCCTCGGCGCGGGAGCCCAGCATGCGGTAGGCCAGCGCGCGCAGACGCCGCGCATGCTCACTGTCGAAGCGGCGTGCGCGGGCGGCGGGGTCGAGGGGATTGGGCATCGCGGTGTCGGTGATGTGCATGCCGGGGTGACGAGCCAGCCCCGGCGTTTGTGACATCGCCAGGCATGCTGCCACGCGTGATGCGTCAGGGGCAGCTCAAAAACACGCCCTGCACGGTGCACGCGCCGCGCGGCCCGACAACCGTCGGGCCGACGCGCGTGACGGTGCGCCCGTCGCTGGTAAAGCACGTGGCGACGTTGCAGTGCGTCACCAGGACCGGTGGTTCATAGCGCGGCAACGGCACATCCGGCACGACCGGCGGACGGACGACGCCGCGGGCAACCGGCGCCTCGGGCCACGCGGGCGGTGGCAGAACCAGCGTGTGCTGGGACGGCGACGGCCCGGACTGCAGGCCGCCGAGGCATGCGCGCGCAACCCGTTCGCGCTGCGGCTGGAGCCGCGACGCCACCTGGCGCTGCCGTTCGCCCATCGGAACCGAAGCCGCCCCCGCGTCGGCCAGCACCGCCTCGGCCTCGTCCAAAGCCTGAAGCGCCTGCCGGCATTCCGGCGATCGCGGCAACTCCTGCGCGCATGCGCCGACGCCTGGCCACCATGCCAGCGCGATCAGCAAAGCGGACCCGTAAGCCTTCATGATGCGCCAATCTTGCGCCTGGCCGGCGGCACCGGGCGTAGGCCAAGGCCGCGATCGGAACCCATGCGTCATTCGATGACGGCGAACATCGGCCCCAGCTCGTGCGCATGGTCGTCACGACCGAGCGCTGGCGAATGCAGGCTGGACACCGACCCGTCGAGGTACAGCGCGTCGCGGCACTGCAGTTCGTCTCGAAGGAAGCTCGCGAACTCGTGGAACGTGACCGGCCGCTCTGAGATGACGAATACCGCCTGGGAGCCCAAGGCGCAGACGCCATTGCGCACGTAGCGCGACGCCGAACTGGGCCGCAAGGCCGGGTGCATCTCGCCGCCCTTCAGGAGCAGCGGCCCAGACTGCGTCGCAAGCCGCACGCCTGACTGCCCTCGCGGAAAGTCGGCCGCATCGACGACATGGGGCCCCTTGACGTCAACGAAGAACACTCCGTTGGGCTTGAGGAAGAAGTTGCCCGCGCCGTCATCCAGGTTCAGCGGCGCCATCTCGCGCCCGTCTATGACCAGCAGGCCCACCGGACCGCCATCACCATGGAACATGCCGGCGTTCATGCCGAAGCTCAGCGTGTGCCCCTGCTCCTCCAGCCAGGCCGCCAGCCGGTCCAGCCGCCGCAGCGGGCGACCCCGGTCGTCCAGCCAGACCAGGCGCAGCTGCGCCGCTTCGATGCGGACGACGGTGTAGCGCCCCTCGCCTTGTTCCCCGTCCGCCCGGGCCGTCAGGGTCAGGCCGGCCAACAGCATGGCCAGCAGCAAATTGCCGCCGTGCCTCACCGGCTTCCCCGCAGCGGCTGCAGCAGCTCGCGCAAGCCGTTGTGGTCCAGCTCGTGCATCAAGGCCAGCAGGCGGCCAATCTCACCACTGGGGAAGCCCTCGCGGGCGAACCACGCGAGGTAGTTGGCTGGCAGGTCGGCGATGTACGTACCGCGGTGCTTGCCGAACGGCATCTCGGTCGTCAGCAGCTTGGGCAGGTCGTCGGGGCTCACCCGCCCAGTGTGCCAGCGCGCTTCAGCGCGACAAGCGGAACATGCCCACCGCGCGAACCAGCTCCACCGCCTGCGACTTGAGGCTGGAGGCAGCGGCCGCCATCTCCTCGACGAGCGCAGCGTTCTGCTGCGTGGCGCGGTCCATGCTCGTCACGGCGCCGCCCACCTGACCCACGCCCTCGCGCTGCTCGGCGCTGGCGCTGCTGATCTCGCCCATGATGGCCGCCACACGGCCGATGCTGGCCACGACATCCAGCATCGTCGTGCCGGCCTCGCCCACCTGCGCTGCACCGGTCTCGACGCGGCACACGCTGTCGGCGATCAACACGCGGATCTCCTTGGCCGCCTCGGCGCTGCGCTGCGCGAGCGCGCGCACCTCGCCGGCGACGACGGCGAAGCCGCGACCCTCCTGACCGGCCCGCGCCGCTTCCACGGCCGCGTTCAACGCGAGGATGTTGGTCTGGAATGCGATGCTGTCGATGACGCCCGTGATCTCGCCAATGCGCTGGCTGGCCTGGCTGATGCCCTGCATCGTCCGTACCGCCCGCTCCACGGCCTGACCGCCCTGGCGCGCGACCGTGCTGGCGGCCTCGGCCAGACGGCTGGCCTCGCTCGCGTTGTCGGCATTCATGCGCACCGTCACTCCCAGTTGCTCCATGGACGCCGCGGTCTGTTGCAGCGCGCTGGCCTGATGCTCCGTGCGCGAGGACAGGTGATGGTTGCCCTGGGCGATCTCAGCGCTGGCCAGCGACAAGCTGTCGGCACCCTGACGAACGCTGGCGACCAGGTCGCGCAGGCCGCCCTGCATCGCAGCGATAGAACGCAGCAGGTGGCTGAATTCGTCGCCGGTCTCGACACGCACCTGCAGGTCCAGGTTGCCGCGCGCCACCTCGTCGATCAGCGTGACGGCTTCCTGCAGCGGCACGACGATGCCTCGCGTGATGCGCCAGGCAGCGGCCGCCGCCGCCAGCACGATGAAGACGCAGGCGCCGGCCAGCCAGGCCATGCGCTGCGCATGCAGTTCGTCCGTCTCGGCGACGACGCGGGCCGACGTTTGCGCCGTGTAGTGCAGGTAGTCGTTCGTCGCCCTGATCAACGCAGCCAGCAGCGGTCGGCAGCGGGTGTTCATCTGCCGGATCGCCGCTTCGCGATCGCCCGACAGCGCCAGCGCCACGATGGCCTCGGCCGCCGGCGCGTACTGCGACTCGACACGCGCGATCTCGGCAATGCGCTCGCGCGCCTCGGCCGGCACGCCGGGCTGGCCGGACGAGGCCTGCAGCGCCGCCAACGCCCGGCCCACGTCCGTCACTGCGGCCAGCACCTCGGTCTTCTCGACGGCGAGGTCGGCGGCGCCGGTCACCAGCACGAGATTGCGGGCGGCGATGGCACGGCGGTCAACGGCCAGCCGCACCTGGTTGGCCTGGGCGGCACGCGCCTCGATACCCTGCACATACGCGGAGAACCGCTCGCCATCCTCTTTGAAGGACTGCAAAGAGGCGCCGCCGATGCCCAAGATCATCAGCACCAGCAGACCGAAGGCAGCGATCAGCTTGCTCTTCACCGACAGTTGGTTCCAGAACGACATGGCGGCCTCCTCAGGTTGGTCGTCATCGCATGAGTCGGCATCTTCGGCAGCCAGGCGCAAGGCGGCGAGCCTGCGATACCTGAGGCGCGTGCGCAGCGTTGGCGCTTCTTGCCGTAGGCAATTCACCTACACGCGCCGGGCTCTCGACAGGTCAGGTCTTGAGACGGTAGCCGACGCCGGCCTCGGTGACGATCCACTGCGGGCGGTTGGCGTCGGCCTCGATCTTCTTGCGCAGGTTGGCCATGTGCACGCGCACGTAGTGCACGTCGTCGGCATGGCCGGGGCCCCAGACCGCCTTCAGCAGGTGTTGGTGGGTCAGCACGCGGCCCGGGGCATTGCACAGCTCCTGCAGCAGCCGGTACTCAATCGGCGTGAGGTGGAGCTCCTCGCCGCCGCGCGTGACGGTGCGCAGCGCGCGGTCCACGGCCACATCGCCGAACCGCATCACCGGCTCGCCGGCGTTGCCGCCGCCGTGCCGGCGCAGCTGCACGCGCACGCGCGCCAACAGCTCGGCCACGCCGAAGGGCTTGACGAGGTAGTCGTCGGCGCCGACGTCCAGCGCCTGCACCTTGCGGTCCTCGCCGTCGCGTGCCGACAGCACGACGACTGGCGCAGTCGACCAGCCACGGAACTCGCGGATGAAGTCCAGCCCGTCGCCGTCGGGCAGGCCCAGGTCCAGCACTACCAGCTCGGGCCGGCGCGTGGCGGCATCGATGAGGCCGCGCTGCAGCGTCGCCGCCTCGTGCACCTCCAGGCCCTCGCTCTCCAGCGCCATGCGGACGAAGCGGCGGATCTCCGGTTCGTCTTCGATCATCAGTACGCGGGCGGCGTTCAAACGGCGAGCTCCTGTGGCGGTTGACCCAGCGGCAGCTCCACGCGCACGCAGGCCCCACCGGCCGGCAGATTGTGGGCGCTGATGCGACCACCATGCGCCTCGACGATGGCCTTGCAGATGGCCAGCCCCAGGCCCACGCCCGGCGTGGCGCTCTCGCGGTCGCCGCGCTCGAACTTCTCGAACAGCTGCGCCTCGCGCCCGGCGGGGAAGCCCGGCCCCTGGTCGGCCACGTCCAGCTCCAGATGCCGCCCCGCCACGCGTGCCGCGATGCGGATGGGCCCGGGTGCGTACTTGGCCGCGTTCTCGAGCAGGTTGACAAGCACCCGCTCGATCAGCACAGCGTCCAGCTGCACCAGCGGCAGGTCGGCCGGCAGCGCCACGGTCACGTCGCGGCCGGCCAACGTCTCCTCGACGCTGGCCAGCGCGCTGCCCACCACCTCCTGCAGCGGCAGCCACTGGCGGTTGAGCTGCACAGCACCGGACTGCAGCCGCGCCATGTCCAGCAGGTTGGCCACCAGCGCGCTCATGCGCAGCGCCGAGCGGCGCATGGCCCCCGCCACCTCCGCCTGCTGTGGCTGCAGCGGCGTTAGCTGCAGCGCATCGGCCAGGCCCACCAACGCGGCAAGCGGCGTGCGCAAGTCATGCGAGATTGCCGTCAGTAACGAATTGCGCAGCCGCTCGCTCTCGATCTGCAGCGTGCTCTGCTGCGCCACGTCGATGTAGTGGATGCGCTCCAGCGAGATGGCCAGCAGCGCGGCGCAGGTGTCGAGCAGCTCGCGCTCCTCGGGCGACCAGCGCGGGCCGCGCCCCTGCACCGCCAGCACGCCACGCAGGCGCATCGGCGCCTTCAGCGGCAGCATCAGGCATGCGCTGCCGGGCAGCGTATCCGTGCCCTGCCCGGCCGGCTGGCCGTGGTCGAAGGCCCATTGCGCCACGCCCAGGTCCGGCGCGACGCTCGCCGGCCCCAGCACAGCCAGCACCTCGCGGCCCGGTGGAGCGGCCAGCGGCGGCGCCAGCACCGCCGAGGCGACGCCGAACTCGGCCCGCAGGAAGCGCGCAGCGATCTCCGCCACCTGCTCGGGCACCAGCGCCGCGCCGAGGTCGCGCGACATCGCATACAACCCTCGCACGCGTCGCTCGCGTTCCTGCGCCGCCTGCGCCTGCGCCTGAAGCCCGGCCGCCAGTTGGCCGATCACCAGGCCCACCAGCAGCAGCACGGCGAAGGTCACGAGGTATTGCGCGTCGCCGACGACGAAGGACCAACGCGGCTCCACGAACACGAAATCGAACGCCGCGACGCTGAGCAGCGCCGCCACCGCGGCCGGTGCGCGGCCGAACCACAGCGCCACGCCGACGACTACGAGCAGGTAGAGCATCGCGATGTTGGTGGGCGCGATGAAGCGCAGCAGGCCCTCGGCCAGCACGGTGGTCAGCGCGACGCCGACTGTGGCTGCCACGTAGCCGCGCAGCGCCTGGCGCGCCAGCAGCCCCTGCGCCGGCGGCACGGCCGGCTCGCGGTCGCGAGCCTCCGCGGTGGGCAGGGCCACCTGCAGCACATCGATCTCACCGGCCAGCCGACTCAACGACTCGGTCAGGGCCGGGCGCCCCGGCCATCGCCAGGCCCGCTCACGCCTGCCGACAACCAGCCGCGCCAGGTTGTGCTCGCGGGCATAGCCCACCAGCGCGGCCGCGGCCTCCGGCGCCGACAGCACTGCCGTGCGCGCGCCCAGGCTCTGCGCCAGCGCCAGCGTGCGCTGCACGCGCTGCCGGCCCGCGTCGCCGAGCGACCACGCTGTCTCCACATGCACCGCGTGCCAGTCCAGCCCCAGCTGCTGAGCCAGCCGGGCGGCGCTGCGCACGACCTTGTCGCTGGCCGCGCCGGCGCCCACGCAGGCCAGCAGCGACTCGCGGTTGGGCCACACCGCCGCCGCCCCCTGCTCACGGCGATAGGCCTGCATCTCCTCGTCGACGCGGTCGGCCGTGCGCCGCAGCGCCAGCTCGCGCAGCGCCAGCAGGTTGCCCTTGCGGAAGAAATGGCTGGCCGCCCGCTCGGCCTGCGCGGGCAGGTAGACCTTGCCCTCCTTCAGGCGCTGCAGCAGCTCGTCCGGCGGCAGGTCCACGACGACGACCTCGTCGGCCTCATCGAAGACGCGGTCCGGCACCGTCTCCCACACGCGGATGCCCGTGATGCCGCCGACCACGTCGTTCAGGCTCTCAAGGTGCTGCACGTTCAGCGTCGTCCAGACCTCCACGCCGGCCTCGCACAGCTCCTGCGCGTCCTGCCAACGCTTGGCATGGCGCGAGCCGGGCGCGTTGGTGTGTGCCAGTTCGTCCAGCAGCAGCACGCCGCCCGGCAGGCCGCGGCCCCAGGCCAGCGCAGCGTCGAGGTCGAACTCGCGCAGCGTCTGGCCACGGTGGGCCACGGCCTTCAGCGGCAGCCGCACCAGGTCCCGGGCGATGGCCTCAGTGTCGGCCCGGCCATGCGTCTCCACCACGCCCACCGCGACGGCACGGCCGTGCTTGAGCACCGAATGCGCGGCGGCCAACATCGCGAAGGTCTTGCCGACGCCGGCATTGGCGCCAAAGAAGATCTTCAGCCGGCCGCGCCGCGCAGCGGCCTCGTCGCGTTGGACCCGGGCCAGCAGCGCATCGGGGTCGGGGCGGCTGTCAACCACAACGGGCCTGCCCCATGTCTACAGCCACCCGAGGCGCTTGAAGCGCCAGTACAGCGCGCCGCTGACCAGCGCGATCGCGCCCAATGCCATCGGATAGCCGAAGGCCCATTTCAGCTCCGGCATCTTCTCGAAATTCATGCCCCAGATGCCGGCCAGCGCCGTGGAGGCCGCAAAGATTGCGGCCCACGCGGCCAACCGCTTGGTGACGAGGGATTCGTCGATGGTCACCAGCGTCAGGTTCACCTGAGTGGCCGCGATGATGGTTTCGCGCGCGGCGTCGATGCTGGCCTGGATGCGCAGCAGATGGTCGTAGACGTCGCGGAAATAGTCCTGGATGGCCGTGCACGCCGCCGGCACACGCCCGCCATGCAGCTTGGACGTGACCTCCAGCAGAGGCGTGACGGCGTGGCGCAGCGTGGCCAGGCGCTGCTTCAGGCCGAACAGCTGCCGCACGACGGCTTGGCGGTCCTGCCCGGTCTCGAACATGTGGCCCTCCAGCTGCTCCAGCTCCTCCTCGACGGCGTCGATGAGCGGGAAGTAGCGGTCCACGACGGCATCCATCAGCGCGTAGAACACGAAGCCCGGCCCCAGCTGCAGAAGGTGCGGCTCGCGCTCGGCCCGGCCGCGCACGCCGAGAAAGCCGTGGTCGCTGCGGTGGCGCACCGACACGACGAACCGCTGGCCGACGAAGACGTGCACCTCGCCCACTTGCGGGCTACCGTCCGCGCCGTCCTCCAGCAGGTGCATGGCGGCGAACAGCAGGTCGCCGTATTCCTCCAGCTTGGGCCGCTGGTGGCCCTTGCGGGCGTCCTCGACGGCCAACGGCGGCAGGTCCAGCTCCTGCTGCAGGCGGGTCAGCTCCTCGTCGGTCGGGTCCTTCAGCGCGACCCAGACGAAACCGGTCGGTCGCGCCTGCAAGGCTGCGGCGATGCGGTCCAAACCGGGCTCGGCGACGACATGGCCATCGTCGTACATGGCGCTGTTGATCAGCATTCGGCAATCTGCGAAGTCATCGTACGGGCATCGTCTCACGCTCCAGCGCGAGGTTGAGCGCCAGCACGTTGACGCGCGGCTCACCGATGAAGCCCAGCACCGGGCCTTCGGCCAGCCGAGCGACGAACGCCCTCACCTGTTCGACCGGCAGACCGCGTACGCGGGCGACGCGGGCGGCCTGGTAGTCGGCCGCGGCGCGGCTGATGTGCGGGTCCAGCCCGCTGGCCGATGCGGTGACGAGGTCCACCGGCACGGGCGCGGTGTTGCCGGGGTCGGCGGCACGCAGCGCGGCAATGCGTGCCTTGACGGCCTCGGCCAGCGCCGGTGCCGTCGGCGCGAGGTTGGAGCCGCCCGAGTTCGTGGCGTCGTCGTTCACCGCCGACGGCCGGCCCCAGAAGTGGCCCGGCTGAGTGAAGGATTGGCCGACCAGCGACGAGCCTACGGGTCGACCCGAATGCTCGACCAGGCTGCCGTTGGCGGCCTGCGGGAACAGGCCTTGGGCGAGACCGGTCACGACCAGCGGATAGGCCAGGCCGGTGACGAGGCTCAGCACGACGAAGAGCGTGATTGCGGGACGGAGTTGCGTGTTCATGATTCAGGCGAGGTGAAAGGCGGTGAGCAGAAGGTCGATGGCCTTGATGCCAACGAACGGCACGAGGACACCGCCCAGGCCGTAGACCAGCAGGTTGCGGCGCAACAGCGCGGCGGCACCGATGGCTCGGTAGCGCACGCCTTGCAGCGCCAGCGGGATCAGCACGACGATGATCAGCGCGTTGAAGATGACGGCGCTCAGGATGGCCGAGTCCGGGCTGTGCAGCCGCATGACGTTCAGCGCCGACAGCTGCGGGTAGGTGGACACGAAGGCCGCGGGCAGCACGGCGAAGTACTTGGCCAGGTCGTTGGCGATGGAGAAAGTCGTCAGCGACCCACGCGTCATCAGCATCTGCTTGCCAGTCTCCACCACCTCGATGAGCTTGGTCGGGTTGCTGTCCAGGTCCACCATGTTGCCGGCCTCCTTGGCTGCCTGCGTGCCGGTATTCATCGCCACGGCAACGTCGGCCTGGGCCAGCGCGGGCGCGTCGTTGGTGCCGTCGCCGGTCATCGCGACGAGCCGGCCTTGCGCCTGGTAGTCGCGGATCAGAGCCAGCTTGGCCTCGGGCGTCGCCTCGGCGAGGAAGTCGTCCACACCCGCCTCGGCCGCGATGGCCGCGGCCGTGAGCCGGTTGTCGCCGGTGACCATCACCGTCTTGATGCCCATGCGGCGCAGCTGGGCGAACCGCTCCTTGATGCCGGGCTTGACGATGTCCTTCAGCTCGACGACGCCCAGCACCTGTGATCCATCGGCAACGACCAGCGGCGTGCTGCCGCGGCGCGCCGCTTCGTCCACGGCCGCCTGCACGCTCGCCGGCCAGCGGCCGCCAAGGCTCTCGACGTGAGCCCGCACGGCGCTGCCGGCGCCCTTGCGGATCTGGCGCGCGCCGAGATTGACACCGCTCATGCGCGTCTGCGCGGTGAACGCGATGAACTCGCCGCGCTGGACCGCCGCCGCGGGCTGGCCGAACTGGCGGTCCGCCAGCGCGACGATGCTGCGGCCTTCGGGCGTCTCGTCGGCCAGCGACGCCAGCCGCGCGGCCTCGGCCAGCTGCGCCTCCGAGGCGCCGGCCACGGGCCAGAACGCGTCGGCCTGGCGGTTGCCCAGCGTGATGGTGCCAGTCTTGTCCAAAAGAAGCACGTCCACGTCGCCGGCGGCTTCGACGGCGCGGCCCGAGGTCGCGATGACGTTGGCCTGCAGCATGCGGCTCATGCCCGCCACGCCGACGGCCGACAGCAGGCCGGCGATGGTCGTCGGGATCAAGCACACCAACAGCGCAACCAGCACGACGAGGCTTACCGGCTCGCCAGCGCCCGCCGCCGCCACGCTGAACTGAGAGAACGGCAGCAGCGTCGCGACGACGCCCAGGAACACCAGCGTCAGCGCGACGAGCAGGATGGTCAGCGCGATCTCGTTGGGCGTGCGCTTGCGCTGCGCGCCTTCGACCATCGCGATCATGCGGTCGACGAAGGTCTCGCCCGGGTTTACGGCGACGCGAGCGACCACCCAGTCGGACAACACGCGGGTGCCACCGGTCAGCGCGGAGAAGTCACCACCGCTCTCGCGGATCACTGGCGCCGACTCGCCGGTGATGGCGCTTTCGTCCACGGACGCGACGCCATCGACGACCTCGGCGTCGGCCGGCACCACGTCGCCTGCCTCGATCAGCACGAACTCGCCGCGGCGCAGCGTGCCCGCCTCGCGAGGGTGCCAGGCCAGGCCGTCGCGCGCGACGCCGGGCGCCCAGCCGTCGACGACCTTGGCCCAGGTCTCCTTCTTCAGGCCGCGCAGCGACGCGGCCTGGGCCTTGCTGCGGCCCTCGGCCAGCGCCTCGGCGAAGTTGGCGAACAGCACGGTGAACCACAGCCACACGGCCACAGCGATGACGAAGCCGCCCGGCTGCGCCGCCGCCAGCGCCGTCGTGAACAGGCTGCCGAGGTAGACGACGAACATCACCGGGTTGCGCAGTTGCGTGCGCGGGTCCAGCTTGCGGAATGACTCGACCAGCGCGGCGCGCGTCAGCGCCGGGTCGAACAACGAGAATCCGGCGCGACTCATGGCTGAGCCCCCCACAGGATGAAGTGCTCGACGACCGGCCCCAGGGCCAACGCCGGCACGTAGTTCAACAGGCCCACCAGCAGCACGACGCCGAGGAGCAGGACGACGAACAGCGGGCCGTGCGTGGGCAACGTGCCCTCGCCCGCTACCAGGCGCTTCTTGCGCGCCAGCGAGCCGGCCAGCGCCAGCACCGGCACGATGACACCGAAACGCCCGACCCACATCACGAGCCCCGTGAGCAGGTTGTAGAACGGCGTGTTGGCCGACAGGCCGGCGAACGCGCTGCCGTTGTTGTTGCCCACGGAGGACAGCGCGTACAGCACCTCGCTGAAGCCGTGAGCGCCCGGCGCGGCGATGCCGGCGCGGCCCGGCGCCGTGACGACGGCCAGCGCGGTGCCGGCCAGCACGACCAGCGGCGTCAGCAGGATGGCCAGCGACACCATCTTCATGTCGAAGGCCTCGATCTTCTTGCCGACGTACTCCGGCGTGCGACCGATCATCAGGCCCGCCACGAAGACGGCCAGCAGCGCGAACACCAGCATGCCGTACAGGCCCGCGCCGACGCCGCCGAAGACGACCTCACCCAGCTGCATCATCACCAGCGGCACGAGGCCGCCCAGCGGCGTGAAGCTATCGTGCATCGCGTTGACGGCCCCGCAGCTGGCGGCCGTCGTGATGACGGCGAACAGTGACGACGCGTCAATGCCGAAGCGCACCTCCTTGCCTTCCATGTTGCCGCCCGCCGGGTCCGCGCCCAGCGCGGTCAGCACTGGGTTGCCGGCCTGCTCGGCCGCCGTCGTCGCGATGACGGCCACGACGAAGATCACCGTCATCGCGCCCAGCAGCGCCCAGGCTTGCCGCATGTCGCCGACCTGGCGGCCCAGCACGAAGCACAGCGCCGTCGGGATCAGGAAGATGGACAGCATCTGCAGCGCGTTGGTCACGACCGTCGGGTTCTCGAACGGGTGGGCCGAGTTCGCGTTAAAGAAGCCGCCGCCATTCGTGCCCAGCATCTTGATCGCGAGCTGAGACGCGACAGGGCCCAGGGACAGCGTCTGCTGCGCACCCTCCAGCGTCACGACCGGCTGGCTGGCCGACAGCGTCTGCACGACGCCGAGGCCCGCCAGCGCGAGCGCGAAGACGAAGGAGAGCGGCAGCAGCACCCACAACGTCGCGCGAGTCAGGTCGGCCCAGACGTTGCCGACCGTCTGCACGCTGTGCCTCGCAAAGCCGCGCATCAGCGCCATGACGACGGCCATACCGGTGGCGGCGGACAGGAAGTTCTGCACCGTCAGGCCGAGCATCTGCGTGCCGTGGCTCATGGTCGTCTCGCCGCCATAGCCCTGCCAGTTCGTGTTGGTGACGAAGCTGACGGCCGTGTTGAAGGCCGAGTCGGGCGACACGGCGCCGAAGTGCTGCGGGTTCCAGGGAAGCCACGGCTGAAGGCGCTGCAGCGCATACACGGCGAGGACGCCCAGCAGGTTGAACACCAGCAGGCCGAGGGCGTAGCCCAGCCAGCCCTGCTCGGACTCGGCATCCACGCCGGCCAGCTTGAGCAGCGGACGCTCGGCGCGCCGCAGCGCGGCGACGCGGCCGTCCATGACGGCGTGGACCCAGCGCGCCAGTGGCCAGGCCAGCGCGAACAGCACGACGAGGAACGCCGAGAGCTGCAATCCCGCGGAGGTACTCATGACAAGTCCTCCGGGAACAGCAACGCCCAGAACAGATAACCGACCAGCCCGACGACGAGCACCGCGGCGGCGAGTTCGAAGCCGGTCATGACTTCCTCCCCGCCAGGCGCTCGCAGCCCCAGGCGGCGAGACCCGTTAGCAGCGCCAGCGCGGCGACGAGACCGAGAAAAACGATGTCCATGACACCTCCAATGACGATGGAGGTGATTCTGGAAATCGCGCCGTCAAACCGCCGACAAGATCGCGGCGGGCGGCATCAAGAAAGCATCAAGACTTCGGAAGGGTGACCTGAGTCAGTTCGATGCCACGCTCCCGCGCGATGGCTTCCAGCACCGGCAGTAGGGGTCCCAGCTTCTCGTCCAGCGCGTCGCGCACCGTATCGACGACGACCTGCGTGCTGCGCTCAATCTCGAGATGCACGGCATCGCCCACGGCCTTGTCGCCAAAGGTCGTCATGCGCAGCGTCTCGGGAATAAGCCACACCTCGAACCAGCCTGAGCCGTCACGCTCGCGCTGCGCCTCGGCCACCGTCAGGCTGCAACCGTTGACGCCGATGTAGCCCTTGGCGAACACGTAGCGCATCCACGGCGCGGGCAGAGCGAAGCGGATGACGTGGTTGTTGTCGGGCTTGCGGATCTCGGCGATGCGGGCCGACACGTCCACATGGCCCGACAGCGGATGCCCGCCGATCTCGACGCCCTCACGGGCCGCGCGTTCCACGTTTAGCCCCGAGCCCACCCACAGGCCGCCCAGCGTCGTGAGCTTCAGCGTCTGCGCCATCACGTCGAAGCTGGCGATACCCGGCGCCGGACGCTCGGTGACGGTCAGGCACACGCCGTCGCAGGATACGCTGGCGCCGATGGCCAGGTCGTCGTCGAAGCCCTCGGGGAACTTCAGGTGCAGCGTGTGCAGGCCCTCGCGGGCCTCGATGGCGTCGACATGGGCGACGCCCTGGACTATGCCTGTGAACATGGAAAAAGGCCTCCCGCGGAGGCCTTGTTGCGGAGACGCGAGTCAGCTTACCAGCTGACCTCGCGGTCGGGCGTCGCGCCGATCTTGTGGATGGACAGGTCGGCGCCCTCGAACTCCTCCTCGGCGCCGAGCCGCAGGCCGGTGATGCGCTTGATGGCGCCATAGACGACGAAGCCGCCCGCCAGCGCCCAGGCGACACCGCCCAGCGTGCCGGCCAGCTGTGCGCCGAAGCTGACGCCGCCAATGCCCCCCAGCGCCCGCTGCCCGAAGATGCCGCAGGCGATACCACCCCAAGCCCCGCACAGGCCGTGCAACGGCCACACGCCCAGCACGTCGTCGATCTTCCAGCGGTTCTGCGTCAGAGTGAAGAACTGCACGAACACCCAGCCCGCCACGCCGCCCGTCACCAGGGCGCCCAGCGGATGCATGACGTCCGACCCGGCGCAGACGGCCACGAGCCCGGCCAGCGGGCCGTTGTAGGCGAAGCCGGGGTCGTTGCGGCCCAGCAGCACGGCCACCAGCGTGCCGCCAACCATGGCCATCAGCGAGTTGACAGCGACGAGGCCGGACATCTTCTCCAGCGTCTGTGCGCTCATCACGTTGAAACCGAACCAGCCCACCGTCAGCACCCAGGCGCCCAAGGCGAGGAAGGGGATGCTGGACGGCGGATGGGCGCTCATCGCGCCATCCTTGCGGTACCGGTTCAACCGCGGGCCCAGCAGCAGCACCGCGGCCAGGCCGATCCAGCCGCCCACGGCATGCACGACGACGCTGCCGGCGAAGTCATGGAACTCGGCGCCGGTTACAGCCTTCAGCCAGCCCTGGATGCCGAACGCCTGGTTCCAGGCGATGCCTTCGAAGAAGGGATAGACGAAACCGACGATGACGGACGTCGCGGCCAGCTGCGGGCCGAAGCGGGCGCGCTCGGCGATGCCGCCCGACACGATGGCCGGAATGGCCGCGGCGAAGGTCAGCAGGAAGAAGAACTTCACCAACTCGTAGCCGTTCTTCTGCGCCAGCGTCTCGGCGCCGGTGAAGAAGTGCGTGCCGTAGGCGACGAGATAACCCACGAGGAAATACGCCAGCGTCGACACGGCGAAGTCCACGAGAATCTTCACCAGCGCATTGACCTGGTTCTTCTTGCGGACGGTGCCCAGCTCCAGGAAGGCAAACCCCGCATGCATGGCGAGCACCATGATGGCGCCCAACAGGATGAAGAGCGCGTCCGCGCCCTGCTTGATCGATGACTCCAACTATGTCTCCGCCCACCGGCTCCAGACCCGCGCACCACGCACCAGGCCGAACCGGAACGCACCGGAAACGCAAGTTCAATGCCCGAAATGAAGGCACTGCGCACCGTGATGGGCGCGCACTTCAAACATTAGATTGAACCCACTTGGTGCGTCTACGCACTCTTCTCGAACTCGTGCGCACTAAATCCGAGCGTCCAGCGGCCATCCGGCCAGCGGACGACCGGGCGCTTGATGACGCTGGGCAGCATCCGCATCAGCGAGATCGCGCTGGCATCGTCAATGACCGCGGCCTTGGCGGCGTCGTCCAGCTTGCGCCAGGTCGTGCCGGTGCGATTGATGAGCTTGTCGCGCCCGAAGGTCTGCAGCCACGCCGGCAGCAGCTCGGCGGGAACGCCCTGCTTCTTGAAATCGTGGAACACGACCTCCAGCCCGCGGTCGGCCAGCCAGGTGCGGGCCTTCTTGACGGTGTCGCAGTTCGGGATGCCATAGACGGTGATCATGGCGACGACCGTACCATGTCCGCATGATCGACTGGCTGGATGAAGATTCGCTGGACTTCCCGCCCAGCCGCCGTGCGCTCGGCGCCGACACCGACGCGCCCGGCCTGCTGGCCGCCGGCGGCACGCTGACGCCGGAGCGCCTGGCGGCCGCCTACCGGCGCGGCATCTTCCCGTGGTACAGCCCCGGTCAGCCGCCGCTGTGGTGGGCGCCGGACCCGCGCATGGTGCTGAAGACGGCCGACTTCAAGCTCTCCCGATCGCTGCGCAAGACGGTGCAGCGCTTCGCCGCAACGCCCGGCTGCGAGATCCGCATCGATCACGACCGCGCCGCCGTGCTCCGCGCCTGCGCGAGCGCGCCCCGCGAGGGCCAAAGCGGCACCTGGATCGTCCCAGAGCTGCAAGCCGCCTACCTGGCCTGGCCGGCCATGCACAGCGTGGAGACGTGGATCGGTGGCGAACTGGCCGGCGGCCTGTACGGCGTGAACCTCGGCCGCATGTTCTACGGCGAGTCGATGTTCATGCGGCGCACCGACGCGTCCAAGATCGCGCTGTGCGCGCTCGTGTGCCTGTGTCGCAGCTTCGACATCCCATGGATCGACTGCCAGCAAAACACGCGTCACCTCGCATCTCTGGGCGCCGCCGAAGTCCCGCGAAACGTGTTCGAAGCCCACCTGGGCGCGCATGTGGAGGACCCATCACCGGGGCCCTGGACCTATCATTCAGACCACTGGCACAGGCTTCTCGACCCCACGTGACCCACCCGAAAGAACTGCCGCTTGCGCAGATCCAGTTCTACGCCACGGCCGCCTATCCGTGCAGCTACGTGCCGGGCCGCCAGGCGCGCTCGCAGGTCGCGACGCCCAGCCACCTGATCCACGCCGACGCGTACTCCAACCTCGTGGCCGCCGGATTTCGCCGCAGCGGGCTGTTCACGTACCGCCCCTATTGCGACCAATGCCGCGCCTGCATCGCGCTGCGCGTACCCGTGGCCACCTTCCAGCCCACGCGCAGCCAGAAGCGGGCGCTGAAGACGCATCGCCACCTGCAGGCCAAGGTCATGCGCCTAGGCTACTCGCCCGAGCACTATGCCCTCTACCTGCGCTACCAGGCCGGCCGCCACAGCGGCGGCGGCATGGACCATGACAGCGTCGACCAATACACGCAGTTCCTGCTGCAAAGCCGCATCAACTCTCGCCTCGTGGAGTTCCGCGAGACGCTGCCGGACGGCAGCTCGCCGCTGCGCATGGTGTCTATCCTCGACATCCTCAGCGACGGGCTGTCGGCGGTCTACACCTTCTACGACCCCGACGTGGAAGGCAGCTTCGGCACCTACGGCGTACTGTGGCAGATCCAGCAGGCGCGCGATCTGAAGCTCAGCCACGTCTACCTAGGCTACTGGATCGAAGAGAGCCCCAAGATGGCCTACAAGTCGGGCTTCAGGCCCCACCAGATCCTGCAGAACGGCGTCTGGACGGACGCCGTCGAACCCTAGGGCCGGCGCAGCAGACGGTACGGTCGCGCCGGCTGCTAGACCAGCACTTCCACACAGGCCGGATGCCCAAGGAAGCCCTCCGGGCTCGCGCTGCGCCCATACGCGCCGCTCTGGTAGACGACCGCCAGGTCCCCCACGTTGCCGCGCGCCATGTCCATGCGGTCGGCCAGCAGGTCCAGCGGCGTGCACAGCGGGCCGACGACGCTGGCCGGCTCCGTGGCCGTCTCGACGCGCCCCTGCGGCTCAATGGATGCCGGGTAGTTCTTACGCAGCACCTGGCCGAAGTTGCCTGACGCCGACAGGTGGTGGTGCAGGCCGCCGTCGGCCACCAGGAACACCTGGCCGCGCGACACCTTGCGGTCCACGATGCGACTGACATAGACGCCCGCCTCGCCGACGAAGTAACGACCCAACTCGATGACCAGCTTCGCCGCCGGCAGATCCACCTTCGCCCGCGCCTGAAGCGCGGCCAGGTTGGCCGCGATGGGCGCCAGGTCAAGCCGGCTCTCGCCGGGGAAGTACGGGATACCGAAACCGCCGCCCAGGTTCAGGAACTTCACCGGCGCAGGCGCAGCCTTGGCGAGGCGCAAGGCCAGCTCGTAGCTCTTCTGCTGCGCCTCGCAGATCGCCTCGGCCTTCAGGTTCTGCGAGCCGGCGAACAGGTGGAAACCTTCGAACGCCACGCCATCGCCTGCCAGCGCGCCGACCTGGGCCAGCACGTCGGGCACCGTCTCGGCGTCAATGCCGAACTGCTTGGGCCCGCCGCTCATGCGCATGCCCGAGCCCTTCAGCTCGAAGTCAGGGTTCACGCGCAGTGCGACGCGGGCCGGCAGGCCCAGCCGCTGCGACGCCGCTGCCAGCACCTTCAGTTCGCGCACGGACTCCACGTTGACGAGCACGCCGGCTGCCACCGCCTGCCCCAGCTCGATGTCGCGCTTGCCCGGCCCAGCGAAGCTGATTTCATGCGGGTCGGAGCCGGCGTTCAGCGCCACCTGCAACTCCCCGGCCGATGCCACGTCGATGCCATCCACGAGACCGGCCATCAGCTGCACCAGCGCCGGCATCGGGTTGGCCTTCATCGCGTAGTGCAGTTCGATGCCTTGCGGCAGCGCGGCACGCAACTCGGCAATGCGACGTTGAAGCAGGCCGCGGTCATAGGCGTAGAACGGCGTCTGGCCGACGCGCTCTGCCAGCACCGACAGCCGCTGGCCGCCGACCAGCAGCTCGCCGCGTTCACTGCGCGGGAAGAGGACGGGCGCGTGCTCCAGCGCACGCTTCGGGGAAGTGGTTTCGCTCATGCAGAGATCAGGCGGGATGGCGTTCGGCCCAGTCGGTCGACAGAGTCTTGCGGTCGATCTTGCCGTTGGGATTGCGTGGCAGCGGGCCGCTGCGGGCGTCGATGCCGTGCGGCACCATGTAGGCCGGCATGCGGGCCTTACAGGCAGCCATCAGTGCTGCGATGTCCAGCGCAGCGTCGCCCTCGGGCGGCGTCGCGATGACCTGAATGGCCTGGCCCAGCGTGTCGTGGTCCACGCCGAAGGCCACGCATTCACCGACGAGGCCGGTCGCGTAGAGGACCTCTTCGACCTCGGTGGGGCTCACGCGGTAGCCCGAGGTCTTCATCATCTCGTCACGGCGGCCGACGAAGTACAGGAAACCCTCGGCATCGCGCCGCACCGTGTCGCCCGAGAACACCGCGAACTCGGGCAGTTGCAGCCCGCCCTCGCGGCCGCCCACGCCGACGGGCAGCGGCTTGTAGCGCTCGGCCGTCTTCTCCGGGTCGTTCCAGTAGCCCATGCCGACGAGGGCGCCGCGATGCACCAGCTCGCCCGGCTCGTCGGGCGCGCATTCCGAGCCGTCCTCGCGCAGCACGAGGATCTCGGCGTTCGGGATGGCCTTGCCGATCGAGTCGGGCCGGCGGTCCACCTCCTCGGGCGGCAGATAGGTCGAGCGGAAGGCCTCGGTCAGGCCGTACATCAGGAAGGGCTTCGCTGATGGCACCTTGGCGCGCAGCAGGTCCAGCGTCGCCCGCGGCATGCGGCCGCCGGTGTTGGCGAAGTAGCGCATGTGCTGGTCGATGGCGGCAGGCCACTCCAGCTGCGTCAGCTGGATGTAGAGCGGCGGCACGGCCGTCAGGCCCGTCACCTTCTCGCGCTCCATGGCCTTCAGTACATCGCGCGGCAGCAGGTAGTTCAGCAGCACGACGCGGGCACCGCTGTGGAAGCCGGTCGTCAGCTGGCTGAAACCGGCATCGAAGGACAGCGGCAGCGCCGCCAGCAGCGTGTCACTGGCGCGGTTCTCCAGGTAGCTGGCCACGCTCTTGCCGCCGGCCACCATGTTGCGGTGAGACAGCACGACGCCCTTGGGCCGGCCCGTGGAGCCGGACGTGTAGAGGATGGCCGCGACGTCGGTGTCGATGACGCGATGGCCCGCCCGCACGGGCGCCGCTAGCAGCTCGGCCCAGTCATGCACGGGCACCGGCGCCGAGCCAGCACCGCTCGTCAGCACGATATGGCGCAGCGACGGGCACTGCGTCAGCACGTCACCCAGCTGGGCCAGCCGCTCGGGCGACGTGACCAGCACGCGCACGTCGCAGTCGCGCAGGATGAAGCCCACCTGCTCCGCCTTGAGCAGCGGGTTCAACGGCACGAACACGCCACCGGCCGCTGGCGCGCCGAAACTGGCGACGACGGTCTCGAAGCGCTTCTCGAGGTAAATCGCAACACGCTCGCCCCGCGCCAGCCCCAGCGCCATCAGGCCGCTGGCAAAACCGCGCACGGCGGTATCCAAAGCGCCATAACCGAGCGTCGACCCGCCATAGGTCAGGGCCGGGGCGTCGGGCGCGCGCTCGGCGGCAATGGCCACCAACTCGTTCAGCAGGGTTGATTCGGGCATGGAACGGCGATGTCGAAAGGGGGCGCAAGAGTGAAAAAAGTATCTCACGCGCCCCCAGGTGCAAGGGGTGCCCGCCCCCGGAGCCGAGGGGCCAGCCCGCTAAACTGCGCGGCTGCATTTTTTACGCCACATCCATGGACCAAGCCCAGGTACTCAGCCACGTGCTGAGGCTTCTCGACGACGTGCTGAGCCTGAACGGCCGCGCCCAGACCTTCACCCGCGACACCGCGCTGCTCGGCGCCGTGCCCGAGCTGGACTCGATGGCCGTCGTCAGCCTCATCACCGCCCTGGAGGAGCAGCTGGGCCTCACCGTCGACGATGACGACATCGATGGCGACACCTTCGCCACCGTGGGTTCGCTGGCCGACTTCGTCGCGGCCCGCCTGGGGTGACCCTCGACGCCGACGTCTTCTTCCTGCCCGCCGCGGAAGGCGAGCAGCGGCTGTGCCTCTTCCACGCACCGGCCGGCAGTCCGCGCAGCAAGCTGCTCTACCTGCACCCGTTCGCGGAGGAGATGAACAAGTCACGCCGCATGGCCGCCCTCGCCTGCCGGGCGCTCGCCGAGGCGGGTCACGCGGTGCTGCAGATCGACCTGCGCGGCTGCGGCGATTCGTCGGCCGACTTCGGCGCGGCCCGCTGGGCCGACTGGCAGGACGACGTGCGGCTGGCGCTGGCCGAACTGGACCGTCGGGCCCCCGGCGAGGCGCCGCTGTGGCTATGGGGCCTGCGTGCCGGCGCGCTGCTGGCTGTCGGCGACTGGGGCCGGCCGGTCAACCACCTGTTCTGGCAGCCGATGGGCAGCGGCAAGCTGGCGCTGCAGCAGTTCCTGCGCCTGAAGCTCGCCGCCGAGATGGCCGGCGGCGCCAGCAAGGGCCTGATGGAGCAGATGAAGGCCGAGTTGGCCTCCGGCCGCAGCGTCGAGGTGGCCGGCTACACGCTCGGCGCGGCGCTGGCCTCGGGGCTGGAAGCCGCCCGGCTGGCCCCCGCCGGCGTGCCGGGCCGAGTCGAATGGATGGAGCTCGGCACCCGCGAGGACGCCACGCTGACGCCCGCCGGCGAGCAGGCCGTCAAGGCCTGGCAGGACGCCGGCTGGACGGTGCGCGCCCAGGGCGTGCAGGGCCCGAGCTTCTGGTCCACGACTGAGATCGAACTGGCGCCGGCGCTGATCGCCCGAACTGTAGAGGCGCTGGCATGAGCGCCTCACGAGAATCGGTGCTGTGCATCGACTGCGAGGGCCAGCGGCTGGTGGGCATCCTGGCCGAGCCCGAGGGCGCACCGGCCGACGTGGGCGTGCTGATCGTCGTGGGCGGACCACAGTACCGCGCCGGCAGCCACCGCCAGTTCACGTTGCTCGCCCGCCACCTGGCCAGCCAGGGCTTTACCGCGCTGCGCTTCGACTACCGCAGCATGGGCGACAGCCCGGGCCGGGTCGATGAACAGCGCGACTTCCTCGCGGTGCAGGCCGACATCGCTGCAGCCATTGACGCGCTGCTGGCCGCGTGCCCGGCGCTGCGGCGCGTCGTGCTGTGGGGCCTGTGCGATGCCGCCTCGGCCGCGCTGCTTTACGTGGAGTCCACCCGCGACGCCCGCGTGGCCGGCATGGCCCTGCTGAATCCCTGGGCCCGCTCGGCCGCCACGCTGGCGCAGACCCATGTCAAGCACTACTATGGTCGCCGGCTGCGCCAGCCGGAGTTCTGGTTGAAGCTCCTGCGCGGCGGCGTGGGGCTGACCGCGCTGCGCACGCTGGCCGGCAACCTGCGTCTGGCGCGTGGCGCCGGTCGAGCGGCTGACAACCGCAGCTTCCAGGAGCGCATGGCCGCCGGCCTGCAGGCCCACACCGGCGCCACGCTGCTCATCCTCAGCGGCGAAGACTACACGGCCCAGGAGTTCATCGACTACACCCGCCAGGCCCCGGCGTGGCAGGGCCTGCTGACGGCGCCACGCGTGCAGCGACTGGACCTGCCGGACGCCGACCACACCTTCTCGACGCTCGCCCACCAGCAGGCGGTCGAGGCCGCCACGGCCGACTGGCTGAGCACGCTCGCGACGCAGCCCCATGGAGACCTCTAACATGGCCGACGCCGCCCCCCAGATATCGGTCATCGTGCCGGCCTACAACAGCGCGCGCTTCATCGACGAAGCGCTGGCTTCGGCACTGGCGCAGACCGGCCCGGCCATCGAGGTCATCGTCGTGGACGACGGTTCGCGCGACGACACGGTTGCCCGCGTGCGCGCCTTCGGCGACCGCGTGCGCCTCATCGAACAGGCCAACCAGGGCTCGGCCGTCGCGCGCAATCGCGGCATCGAGGCGGCCCGCGCCGATCATGTGGCCTTCCTGGATGCCGACGACTACTGGCACCCGCAAAAGCTGGCCCGCCAGTGGGAACGCGTGCAGGCCGGCGCGCCGCTGGTGTACTCGCGCTTCTCGCTGTGGGAGCCCGATGCAACGGGGGCCTTCCCCGACGCCGCGCCTCACCTGGCCGCCTGCCAGGCGCGCGACACGGCACCGGCGCGCAGCGGCTGGCTCTACATCGACCTGCTGCTGGACTGCGAGGTCTGGACCTCCACCGTGCTGGCCCGCAAGGACCTGCTGCAGAAGGTCGGCGGTTTCGACCCCAGCCTGCGCAAGGGCCAGGACTACGACCTGTGGCTCAAGCTCGCGCACGAGGCGCCATGGGAGGGCGTCTCGGAGTCGCTGGCGCTGTATCGGCTGCACACCGAGAACATCACGCGCACCGTCAACCCGACGAACTTCGAGTACCGCATCCTCGACGGCGCCTACCGCCGCTGGGGCCTGCAGAACCCGGACGGCCGGCGGCTTCCCGAGGCGACGATGCGCCAGCGCCTGGCGCGCTCGGCGCGCAACTTCGCCGACGCGCACCTGGCCGGCGGCTCGCGCGAGACGGCGCTGGACTTCTACCGCATCGCGCTGGGCCACGAGCCGCTCGCGCCGCGGGTGTGGCTGAACTACGCGCGTGCGCGCTGGCTGTCCCGCTGAGCCGCCCATGAACGACACCATCCCGAGCGTCACGTCCTTCACCGACATCGATCAGTTGCCGGCCGATGCGCTGGCGCTGATGGCGCGGGCCGAGACGCGGCACATCGAGTTCGGCGCCGACTGGTTCCGCAATCTGGTCACCCACGTCTACGCGGACAACAAGGCCGCCGGCCAGCCGCGCCTGTGGGTGCTGCGCGGCGCCGCCGGCGTGCTGGCCGTGGTGCCGACGCTGGCCACGGGCAGCGAGGTCTGTGCGCTGGCCAACTTCTACACGGCCATCTACAGCCCCGCGTTCGCCGACGACGTGCAGGCGCGAGACCTGCTGCCACTGTCCCGCGCGCTGCGCCGCGACGGGCGCGGCGCAGGCGTGTTTCGCTTCTGGCCGATGGACCCGGCGTCGCGCGAATTCGCGCTGCTGCGCGAGGCGTTGGCGCTGGCCGGCCTGAGCGTCCACGCGTTCTTCTCGTTCGGCAATTGGTACGAGCCGGTGCGCCTGAACTGGGCCGACTACCTGAAGGCCCGCAGCAGCCAGGTGCGCAACACGATCAAGCGCAACGCCAAGAAGTTCGCCGCCGAAGGCGGCCGGTTGGAGATCGTACAGGGCGGCGACCGGCTCGAGGCGGGCCTGGCGGCCTACCAGAGCGTCTACGCGCAAAGCTGGAAGATCCCCGAGCCCTACCCCGGCTTCGTGCCCGGGCTCATCCGCCTGTGCGCGGCGCGCGGCTGGCTGCGGCTGGGCGTGGCCTGGCTGGGCGACAAGGCCGTGGCTGCGCAGATCTGGATCGTCGCCAACGGACGCGCCGACATCTACAAGCTCGCCTACGACGAAGCCTACAAGGCGCTTGCGCCCGGCACGCTGCTGACGGCGGCGCTGATGGAGCAGGCGCTGGACGTGGACGCCGTGCGGGAGATCGACTACCTCATCGGCGACGATGCCTATAAGGCCGCCTGGATGAGCCAGCGCCGCGAACGCTTCGGCATCGTCGCCTACGACCCGTTGACGCCGCGCGGCCTGGCAGGCCTGGCCCGCCAGACGCTGGGCCGGGCCTGGCGGCGGCTCCGCCCCAAGCCCGCCACCGCACCGGCACCAGCTGCGCCGGCCGCCGAGAATCCCGCCTGACTCTCATTCCCAGCGATGCAAGCCCACGCCCCCACGCCTGACCAGCCCTTCGCCACCGGCGCCCCGCGCTTCGGGTGCCCCGCCGCCGACGTGCTGGCGGCGTGGCAGGACGCCTACGCCGCACGCGGCGCCACTTGCGCGGCCGACGTGGGCGGCGAGTACGCCGTGGCGCTGGCGCTGCCCGGAGGCGGCACGTGGCTCGCCGTCGACCGCTTTGCCGTGCACAGCTTGTGCTACTCCGTGAAAGACGGCCGGCTGCACTACGCCACGCGGGCAGACACGCTGGCCCGCCAGCTCGGCATCACCGAGATCGACACCCAGGCCGTCTTCGACTACCTGTACCACCACTGCATCCCGTCGCCGCGCACCATCTACGCCGGCATCCTGCGGCTGCCGGCGGCGCATTACGCGCTGTTCGAGAACGGACGGCTGACGGTCGCGCCCTATTGGACGCCGGGCTTCCGCGAGGAGACTCGTCCCAGCTTCGACGCGCTGCGCGACGAGTTCCGCGACATCCTGCGCACGGCCGTGAAGGAGCGGCTGACCGGCGACGGCAAGACGGCCTGCTTCCTGTCCGGCGGCACCGACAGCTCCACCGTCTGCGGCCTGCTGCGCGAGACCACCGGCCAGGCGCCGGCCGGCTACTCCATCGGGTTCGAGGCGGAGGGCTACGACGAGATGGCCTACGCGCGCATCGCCGCCAAGGCCTTCGGCGCGGACCACCACGAGTACTACGTGACGCCGGCCGACCTCGTGAAGGCCATCCCCGGCGTCGCCGCCCATTACGACCAGCCGTTCGGCAACTCGTCAGCGGTGCCTGCGTTCTACTGCGCCCGCAAGGCGCATGACGACGGCTACACACGGCTGCTGGCGGGCGACGGCGGCGACGAACTCTTCGGCGGCAATGTGCGCTATGCCAAGGAGCGCGTCTTCCACGTCTACAGCCAGATGCCGTCGCCGCTGCGCTCGGGCGTGCTGAATCCGCTGTTTCTGAATCCCGTCACCGGCAGCATCCCGCTGCTGAAAAAGGGCACCAGCTACATCCGCCAAGCTCGCGTGCCCATGCCCGACCGCATGCAGAGCTACAACCTGCTGGACCGACTGGGCCTGGCCGAGGTCTTCACGCCCGGCTTCCTCGCCGCGGTGGACACGCAGGCGCCGCGCCAGCACCAGCGCGCGACCTGGGCGGCCGGCCCGCATGACGCCAGCCTCGTCAACCAGATGCTCGCTTTCGACTGGCGCTACACGCTGGCCGAGAACGACCTGCCAAAGGTCGTCGGCACGACCGCGCTGGCCGGGGTGGACGTCAGCTTCCCACTGCTGGACACGCGGCTGCTGGACTTCTCGCTGAAGCTGCCGACGAGCTACAAGCTCAAGGGCCTAAAGCTGCGCTGGTTCTTCAAGGAGGCGCTGCGCGGCTTCCTGCCCGACGAGATCCTGACGAAGAAGAAGCACGGCTTCGGCCTACCCTTCGGCCCGTGGGCCGTCAAGGACGCGGCGCTCAACGCGCTGGCCGCCGAGTCGCTGCGCGGCGTCGCCGACCGCGGCCTCGTGCGGACCGAGTTCGTCGAGAGCCTGCTGACGCAGCGGCTCAGGGAGCACGCCGGCTACTACGGCGAAATGGTCTGGATCCTGATGATGCTGGAACAATGGCTGCGGGCGCATGCGCCGCACTACCGGGTCGACCGCCGTTAAGGCGCCACATGGCCCCGTGTCAACGCTGAGGTCTCCGATGTTTCTTGCCAGGTTTTCGGTCGTCTCCCGTTTTGCCGCCGTCGCGGCGCTGCTGCTGGCCGGCATGAGCGCGCAGGCCAACATCTGCGGCTCGCTGTACCAGGCCGGCAAGTACGGCCCCTTCGACTACCGCACGGCCACCGCCGAAATGCGCGACATCGTCGAGCGCAACCACTTCACGGACGACGTGGCGGAGCTGCGCAAGCCGATCTTCCAGTACTTCGGCCCCGACCTGCACTACACGCTCTGGGCCTTTCCCAACCATCCGCGCGCGCTGCTGACGCTGATCAACCTGACGCTGAAGGAAAAGACGCAGCAGCCCATGCTGCTGCCTTTCACCGCGGAGTGCTATTTCGAGCGCGCGCTGCGCTACAAGCCCGATGACCTGCTGGTGCGCATGGTCTACGCGCTCTACTTGAAGACCTACGACCGCAAGGCCGACGCGCTGGTGCAGCTCGACTACGTCGTGCAGAAGGCCGACGACGTGCCGATGACGCAGTACAACGCCGCCAAGCTCTACTACGAGCTGGGCGAGTACGAGAAGTCCAGGGCCGCGATGAAGACCGCCGTCACGCTGGGCGTGCCTTACCAAGACCTTATCGAACAGCTGCGCAAGGCCGGCCACTGGGACGATGAAAAGCCCGAGGACAAGCCCCGGGACCAGGCGCCGGAACCCGAGAAAGAGAAGTAATGCAGCCACCAGCCGACGCGGCCCGCGACGACAATCCCGCAGACGCGCCCGACCGGTCGTCGCCCCGCATCGGCAACCAGGCCGTCCAGGGCGCTGCCTGGCTGGGCGGGGGGCAGCTGCTGAGGCAAGGGCTCGGCTTCATCACGATGAGCGTGCTGGCGCGGCTGCTCACGCCCGACGACTTCGGCCTGTTCGGCATGACCTACCTAGCTGCCGAGGCGGGGCAGATCATTACGAACTTCGGCTTCGGCTCGGCCATCGTGCAGCGCCAGGCCTCGTCGCCCCGGCTCCTCAGCGCCTGCTTCTGGACCAATGTGCTGATCGGCCTGGGCATCGCCGTGGCCGTCGCGGCCAGTGGGCCGCTGCTGGCGCTGTACTTCCGCCGGCCCGAGGTACAGGGCCTACTGCTGCCGCTGGCGCTGAACCTGCTGCTGTCGGCCGCCGTCGTCGTGCCGCAGGCGCTGCTTACACAGCGGCTGGCTTTCCGCTCGATGATCGTCGCGCAGACGGTGGGCAGCGTGGCGGCGGCGCTGGGTGCGCTGGGCAGCGCGATGCTGGGCTGGGGCTACTGGTCGCTGGCCGTGCAGCCGCTGGTTGGCACGCTGGTGACCGGTGGGTTGATGGTGCGCTCGGCCGGCTGGTGGCCGAGCCGCAGCTGGGCGTTTGCGGACCTGGGCGACCTGCTGGGCTTCTCGTCCAAGCTGCTGGCGTCCAACCTCGTCGGCTTCTCAAGCCGCAACATGCCCGGCATCATCCTCGGCCGTCAGCTCGGCGCCGCGCAACTGGCGCTGTTCGGCACGGCGTCGCACCTGACCGGCAGCGTGATCTACCAGATCAGCTCAGTTGTCGTGCGCGTGCTGTTCCCGACGCTGTCGGCGTTGAAGGACGACCTCGAACGTCTGCGATCCGCCTGGTTGCGCGCAACTGTCAGCGTCGCGGCGCTGGTGCTGCCGATCATGCTCGGCGTGGCCGCGCTGGCAGCTGACGTCGTGCGCGTGCTGCTCGGCCCGCAGTGGGATGGCGCCGCCGTGCCTCTCGCCTTCCTGTCCATCTCGATGGCGGCCCAGGCGGTGCTGACGACCGCCTCCACCGTGCTGCTGTCTCTGGGCCACGCAGGCGCGCTGATGCGACTGTCCATCGTCAGCGCTGTCAGCGTCGGCCTCGGCCTGTTCGCCTCCGCGCAGTTCGGTTTGAACGTGGCCTCGGCGGTCTTCGCGGTCATCTCGATCGCACTGAACGTCGTGACGACCTGGCTGGCCTGCAACGCCTGCGGCCAGCGCAAGCGCAGCCTCGTGCAGGCGCTCGCTCCCTGGCTCGGCGCGGCGCTGTTCAGCGCGGCAAGCATCGCGACGCTGCCGCTGCTGCTGCCCGACGTCCCATCGCTGGTTCGCGTGCTGATTGCCGTGCCGCTAGGTCTGGCCGTCTACATCGGCGGCCTGGCCGTGCTGGCCCGGCGTGCCGCCTGGCAGCTGGGCAGCGAGATCTGGTCGCGCCTGCGCGGCTGAGCGGCATGGCGCTGAGGGCCCGGCTTCAGCGTGCGCTGCGGGAGGCCCGCTGGCGCTTCGACCCGTGGCGGCTGCACAGCCGCGTGCTGGCCCGCAACGACGCGCTGGCCGCGTTACGCTCGCACACGGTGGCCGTCTTCAATCACTTCGACCCGGACGGACGCGTCGCCGGTTATGTGCTGCATCACCTGGACGCGCTGCGGGCGCTGGATGCGCGCATCGTGTTCGTCACGACCTCGCCGCAGCTCTCCGCCGCCGCGCTGGACGCCCTTCGCCCGCGCTGCTGGCTGGTGCTGCAGCGGCCCAACGTGAGCCTGGACCTCGGCGGCTGGCCCGTCGCCGCGGCCGCCGTGTGGCGACTGACGGGCCAGCGCGTCGCCGGCTTCCAACGCTGGCTGTTCACCAACGACAGCATCTTCGGCCCGCTGACGCCGCTGGCGCCGGTCTTCGCCGAGATGGCGGGGCGCGCGCCGGACGCGTGGGGCATGACCGAGTCACTGGAGCGCCAGCCACACCTGCAAAGCTATTTCATCGTCTTCGAGCGGCCGGCGCTGGCTTTCCTGCAGCGCTGGCTGGACGGCTTCAGGTTCATCCTCGAACGCGAGGCGCTGATCGCCCGCTACGAGCTGGGCCTGAGCGTGGCGCTGCGCGAGGCCGGCCTGCGCGCCGAGGCCTTCGTGCCGGCCGCCCGGCTGCAGACCGTCATCGCCACGGTGCCACGCCGGGCACCGGACAAGCTCCATGCCGCGGACGGCCGCTTCCTGGGCAACCCGACACATTGGTATTGGCGCGAATGCCTGCAGCCGCTGGGCATGCCTTACGTCAAGCGCGACCTGCTGCAGCGACGCCGCGGGCTGGCCACGCTGACCGACGGCTGGCGTGACCAGTTGCAGGCCAGCGCGCCGGTCTACCCGCTTCAGCTCATCGACGAGGTGCTGCCAGCGGATTGAGCTGGAAGCCCGCGCGCCGCACGGCCAGGCCGATCAGCCGCTCCAACGCGTGCGCCCAGGTGCCGTCCAGTTGGGCCATCTCCGGCTCGTAGTTGTGCAGGTCGGTCCAGGCCGGGCCGCGCAGCGCCTGCAGCGCGGCGGGCCGCAGCCAGAACATCGTGCCGGCGGCGAACGACCAGCCGCCCGGCTCTTCAGTCCACTGCTGCAGCGCGAGCTGGCGCTGCAGCGGCCGGTGGCATTGGCGCGTCCAGCGACGCCGGTCCTCCGGCGCGACGAGATCGGACTCGGCGCACCACAGCCCGCCGCCCGCGTCGCCCCGCATCCGCGCCAGCCGCTCGGCCAGCAGCTCCGGGCTGCCGAGCAGCCCCTGCAAGGACGCCTGCCGCCAGGCGGCCCCCTCGCGGATGTGCGGGCTGCGCTTGGTGTGCAGCTTGCAAACCAGCTCGTGCGCGTCCAGCGCGCCGCCGCGCAGCAGGTGCAGGAAGGGCCGCACATCGCGGCCGCGGTTGGGTAACGGCACGACCTGCACCGGGCCGGGCCAGCTGTCGACGATGTCGCGCAGCGCCGGCGTGGCGGCGAACTCCGGCACGGTCAGGTAGAGCGCCGCGACCTCCGGCAACGCGGCCAGCGCGGCGCGTATCTCCGGCCACAGCGCCGGATAGAACAGATGCACGACGACGCCCAGCCGCGACACGTCCTTCGGCGGCGCCAGCGGCAGGCCGGCCCACAGCGCCGCACGCCGGTCGGGTTGGCCCAGCGCGTCGATCAACGCCAGCGCACTGCCCGGCACGCCCATGCGCTCGACGGCCCACGCCGGATCGATCAGCGGGTGGGCGGGCAATGCGACCGCGTCGGCCTGCAGCACGCGCGCAGGCAGTTGCCACGGCGCGCGCTGGTCCTGCGCCTCGCGCGGCCAGGCCAGGCCCAGCCGCAGGCAGGCCAGCTCGGCGTCCAGCAGCTGCTGGCGATCCGCGCCGGACAGCGCCGCGCGCTGATGGCGGCGCGCACTTGCAGCCTGCCAGGTGGCCTGCAGCGCCTGCACGCCGCTGCCGGCGCGACTGCGTTCGTAGGTCAGCTGGGCCCAGTGGCCGGCGGCGCCCGACGCCCGCATCGCCTCAGGCGGCCGGCGCCGGCAGGCCGGCGGCGGCCAGGAAGGCGCCGCGCTCGGCCGGTGCCAACACCTGGTCCAGGTAGGCGTCCAGCATGCCGCGCTTGTTCTTCATAACGAAGTGCAGGCAGGAGAACTTGTAGCGCTGCCACGCGGTAAGGCCACCGGCGTTGCGGAGCTCGTCCGGGAACATCATGAACCAGGTCAGCAAGATGTCGAGGCCGACGCTGCGCGCGAAGTGGTGCATCGCCACGTCCTCGACCTTGATGGCCGCACCGGCCAGCGCCTCGTCCATGTCGCGCCTGGCAAGCCACGCATTGATGCGCCGCACCGCCGACGCCTTCAAAAAATAGCAACCACCCTGGCTGTACTCGAAGCCGACGAAATGTCCGTCGCCGATGACGTCCGCCTCGCTGCGCTGCGCGACCTGGAAGATGCGGTCATTGAAGAAGAACACGTCGGAGTCGACGCGGGCGATGATGTCGTCGTCCGCCGCCTGCTCCGCCGCCAGCCCGTATGCCTGCCAGATCGTCTGGATCTGCGCCGCGCCCCAGCCCATGCTCTTGGGCCACAGGAACACCTTCAGGTCGGGCATGCGCTCGCGCAGGCGCTCGATCTGCTCGTCGCTGAGCGGCTGCTCCTGGTCGTTGAACAGGTAGACCGTGCAGGGCTGTTTGACATGGCGGGCCACGCTGTCGATGGCGCAGTACAGGTAGGCGAAGTACGAGTAGCAGCTGAAGTAGCAGAGGTGGAAACGCCGCTGCGGCTGTGCCGGCTGCTGCAGCAGCCGGGCGCGGCGGATCAGCGCGGACACGAAGTTCGGAGCCTGGCGGACACGGATGGGCAGCATGGCATTCATTCCTTCGCGAGCGGTTGGCGGTCGTGCTGCACGAGGTTGAGCGCGCAGCGGGCGGCGAACCGCATCTTCTGGGTGTCCCAGGGTGTGAAGCGGCGCAGCTGAAACGGGTCCGTCGCGCGCAGGTTGGCCCCGTGGGCAGTGGAGACAGCGGCATCAAACCCGCAGGCCTGCGCCAGGCGCACGTCGCGCAGCGAGTAGTCCTGCCGCGGCACGCCGTTGGGGTAGGCGAACAAGCTAGGCGCCTCGCCCAGCCAGCTCGCCAGCAGCTCGCGGCCGCCGCCAATCTCGTCTCGCGCCTCGGCCTCGGGCAGCGTGGCCAGGATCGGATGCGTCATCGTGTGGGCGCCGATGTCCATGCCGGCGTCGCGCATCGCGCGCAGCTGCGGGCGCGACAGCATCAGCGTCGAGCGCGCGTCGAGGCCGCAGCGGCGGGCCAGTTCGTCCGACAGTTCGCCGCGGCGCCGCGGGTCCAGGTGCTTCCAGCGCTTGAGCACGTCGCGGTACATCGCGATGCGCGACTCAGCGTCACCCACGTCGTAGTCCGGCAGCCCGAGCTCGGCGCCGGTGAAGCGGCCTGCCGGCAGGCGCCGCACGCCCTCGATGACCGAGTCGTTCCACATGCGGCCACCGTCGATGTAGGCGGTGCTGACGAAGCAGGTGGCCGGCAGGCCATGGGCTTTCAGGAGGGGCTGGGCGACTTCATGGTTGTCGGCATAGCCGTCGTCGAAGGTGATGCAGGCCGCCGCCGCCGGCAGGCTGCCCTGGCGCAGCCGCTGCACGGCCTCGCCCAGTGGCAGCACGTGGAACCAGCGCGCTAGCCAAGCGCAGACCTCGGCGAAGCGGCGGGCATCCGGTTCGTCGGGCTGCAGCGGGTCGTACTGCGGCAGCACGCGATGGAAGATGAATACCTGCAGCCGGGCCCGTTCGCCGGCCGGTGACAGCCAGCGGAACGGGCTCCAGAGCGCGGGGGTGGCCATGGCGCTCAACCGCGCAGTTCGGTGCAGACGCGCCGGCTCACGTCGGCGTAGTAGCTCGACGTGTAGCGCACGTAGCCGATGAAGTGCAGGAACACCGTTTCGGCCGTGCGGCGGTGCGGCGCGCAGTAGCGTGGATGCGGCAGGACCCGCCCGCCCGGCGAGCTGGACACGACAAGGTTGGAGGTGAACTGCTCGGTGCCCCAGCGGTTCCAGTCGTCACCGATCAAGGCCCGCATGCGCGACGAGATCTCGATCAGCATCTCGCGGTCGAAAGCGCCTCGCGCAAAGCCCGCGAAGCCGGCACAGCCGCGCACATAACGCCAGCGCTGCTCCGGGTCGAGCTGGTCCAGCAGCGCCTCGCAGCGGCCCTGGATGTGGTCGGAGTCCTCCGTCTGCTGGCGCGCACGGGCAGCCATTTCGTGCGTCGACGCGATGCGCTGGCCGTCCTCGGTTCCCAGCGTGAAGCTCACGCCGGCGGCCAGCGCATCGGCCACATCGGCCGGGCGCTGCAGCGCGACGGTGTCGGCGTCCAGCTGCACGACGGCCTGACGCTGCACGCGCTCGCTGATGGCGCTGAGCCGCTCCCAGCAGCCGCCCATCGGGATGCCGGGATGGCGGAATTCGGCGGCCTCGCGGAACTCCAGGAGCGGCACGTGCTCGCGCATCAACGCGCGGTCGTTGGCATCCAGCGTCGGGTCGGCGACGACGACCACCTCCGATGGCGGCAGGAAGCGGGCGAAGGACTTCAGCGCCAGCAGGTAGGGCAGCACGTCACGATGCTGCACCATCGACAGCGCCGTGTAGGGCATGGCACCTGGCGCGATGGCAGGCGTGTGGGCGATGTCGCGAACGGCCCGCTCGAACTGCCAGCGGTGCCAACGGGTGGTCAGGGTGGTCTTCATCGTCAAAGCGTCGGAACGGGTTTGCGCGCGGCGGCCAGCTGCTTGCGCACGATGGCGTAGGCCGCCACGATGGCCGCGGCCTGGTTGTAGGGGAAGTCGTAGTAGGCCAGGCTCAGGAAGGCACCGGCGACGGCATAGCCCACCATCGCGACCTGCGTCATGACGCCCAGTTCGCCCGCCCAGCGCAGCTCCGGGCGGTTCCGCGTCAAGCGGGACAGGCGCCCCGCATCACGCCACGTCAACGCGCCGATGGACACGAACACCAGCAGGCCGATCCAGCCGTGTTCGCCCAGCACCTGGAAGTAGATGCTGTGGGCGGCGTGGACGTCGTTCGGGTCCGGCGCATAGCGTGCGAAGACCTCGGGCATGTAGATCATGAAGCCGCCGCCGAACGGGCGGTCGTTGGCAACGTGGAAGGCGTTCCACCATGCGTTGATACGACCCAGCGCCGATTCGTCGGCGTTGTAGGTCTTGATGGTATGCATGCGGTCCCACCACTGCTCGGGCATGAAGCCCAGCGCCAGTGCGCCGCCCAGCACCAGCACAAGGCCCATACCCAGCTTCTTGGGCGACTTGATCCACAGGAAGATCGCCATCGCGCTCAAACCCAGCAGGGCGCCGCGGGAGTAGGTGCCCAGGACGGTCACCGCCGTCATGGCCATGCCGAAGGTGAGTCCGCGCGACAGCCACTTGTTCGTCACCTGCAACTGCAGGTAACGCATCATGGGGATGGTCATGATGAGGGCCAACGCCAGCTCGTTGTTGCCGCCGATGAAGCCGCCCGGCCCCCAGACGCGGTAGCTGCCGGCCGTGGCCAGAGTGAACATGCCGCCCTTGATGCCGTAGAACGCAATGGAGAACGTCATCACTGCGACGAAGACGTTGATCTTGCGCTTGTCGGTCAGCAGCGCGATCGTGACGAAGAGCATCAGGAAGATCTTCATCGACCGGACCCACAGCGGGAAGCTGTCGTCGAAGTAGATGGAGAAGGGCAGCGTGAACGTGATCCAGAACGTGAACGCCAGGATGGCCATGGCCGGCGCGCCGCGCAGTGGGTTCTCCGCCTTGTCGCGATGCATGACGAGGCCGATCATCGTCGTCAGTGCAACGCCCGTCGCCACCGGCCATTCACCGGCCGCATTGCCGAACTGGGCATGCGGGCTCATGAGGCTGACGTTGGTCCAGATCATCGTGCCGATCCACGGCTCGCGCAGCGCGTAGAGCGTGCCGTAGGCCAGCAGCGCCAGCAGGACGAGGTCACGCATGCTGCACCTCCGGCACGCCGGCAGCGGCCACCTCGCGCATCAGCCGCAGCTGCGCCTCCGTGGTCGCCTGCCAGCTGAACCCCTCGGCATAGCGGCGCGTCGCGGCGCGGTCCGTGCCGGCGGCCAGCAGCGCCTCGATACCGGAGGCAAAGGCCGCGCCGGTGCGCTCGGCGACGAGCCGGCCCGCCTCCGGCGCCGCCACGACCTCGGGCGTACCCCAGATGTCAGTGGCCACCACCGGCGTGCCACAGGCCATCGACTCCAGCAACACGTTGGCCCAGCCCTCGCGGCTCGAGCACAGCAACAGCAGGTCCGCGGCGCTGTACCACTTCAACAGCTCGGTGTTGGGCAGCGAACCGGTCAGGTGCACCTGCGCCGTCACGCCCCGCCGGGCGGCCAACGACGTCAGCGCCGCGCGCTCCTCCCCCTCGCCGATGATGACGAGACGGGCGCCCGGCCGGGTCCTTACCAACTCGGCCACCGCCTCGATGGCGACATGGTGGCCTTTGCGTTCGATCAGGTGCCCGACGGACAGCAGCAACGGCTCGCCGTCGACCCCCAGTTCGGCCCGCATGGCGGCCTGCGGCAGCGGGCGGAAGCGCTCCAGGTCGACACCGTTGCGCATTACGTGCAGCCGCGCCGGGTCATGCCCCCGGCCGCGCAGTACGTCCATCAATGCCGAGCAGACGCCAATCGAGCCGGCGGCACGGCGTGCAGCCCAGTCGATCATTCCCCGGGGCAAGGCGTATTGCGGGATCAGATTCAGGTCGGTGCCACGGGCGGTGATCGTCAGCGGCTTGCCGAACCAGCGGGCCAGCAGCGCGGCGGCCACGCCGTCGGGGTAGTAGTAGTGGGCGTCGATGAGGTCGAAGTCGAAACCCTCGTCGAGCAACTGCCGCACCGCGCCGCGCGCGCCGAGCGCCAGCGTCAGCGGCGCAGACGTCATGCCCACCTTTGGGACAAGCAGATAGCGCGGATGCAGCACGTCGAGGCCGTGGCGCTGCTCGCGTGCCGGCGTGGCGGCGAACTTCGCGTACTCGCCCCAGCGCGCGTTACCGGAAGGAAACCAGGGCACCGGCGCGACGACACGCGATTCAACCTGGCCGCTCTTCAGCAGCTCGCGCAGTCGCGTCTCGACGAAGATGCCGTGGCTGGGCCGGACGCTGCTCGGGAACAGCGTCGAGAAGGTCAATACCTTCAGCGGCCTCACCGCGCGGCCTCCGCCTCGACCGCTTCGACGAGGATGCGGCCGAACACATCGGCCGCGACTCGGTGCCCGAAGCGGGCTTCGACGAGGTCGCGAGCGGCGCGCGACAGCTTCAGCCGCAGTTGTCCATCGGCCAGCAGCTTCAGCGTCGCGCTGGCCAGTGAATCAGCGCCATCGGCGCGCAGGAAGTGCGTGCCGTCGTCCACGTCCAGGCCCTCGATACCGATGGTCGTCGACACGACCGGCAGGCCCATGGCCATGGCCTCGAAGGCCTTGATGCGGGTACCACCACCCACCCGTAGCGGGATGACGAAGGCCTGGGCGTCGCGCGCATGGTCGCGCACGTCATCGACAAAGCCGGTGAAGGTCACGCCGGGCACATTGCGCTGCACCAGCGCCGGAGGCGGGTTCTTGCCGACGACGCGCAACTGCGCATTGGGCACCTTGGCGCGCACCTGAGGCCAGACGTCCTCAATGTAGAAGCGGATGCCATCGACGTTGGCCTCCCAGTCCATCGAACCGGTGAAGACGACGACCGGGCTGCCGCCCGCCGGCGCCTGCCAGGAGAAGAAGTCCAGGTCCACTCCCGTGGGAATGGCGCGCGCCGTCTTCAGGCCTTCGGCGGCAAACTTCTTCGCATCGCGCTCGGACACCGCGACGACCCGTGTGAAGCTGGCCAGCGCCTCACGCTCGAAACGCCGCATCTTGGCCGCCTGCGACGTCCACAGCCAGCGCAGCGGCGCGCTGGCGGCCGTCTTGGCATGACGCTCGAAGATCTCGGCCTCGACGTTGTGCGTGAAGCAGACGGTGGCGCCCTTCAGCGACGCGGGACGCAGCACCGCAGCGTGAACGAAGTCGAACACGACCACGTCGAACGCTTCGGCGGCCAGCACCTGCTCGACGGCGGTCAGCGCTGCCCGCGTGCGGTCCGCGGCGACGTTGACGGGCAGCGCCGACAGCAGGTCCGGCACGCGGTGCCAGCGCGGGCGCGGCGGGCTGGGCTGCCAGCCGATGAAGCGGTCGCACTGCCGGTCCAGCTCTGCCTGCCAGTGACGCTGCTGCTCGGCCGTCGCAGGCGACAGCAGCGTGATGTCGAATTGGCCGCTCTCCTTGAGCCCGCGCAGGATGTTGCCCGTGCGGATCTTGCCGCCGGCGTCGGCCGGAAACAGGAAAACCGGCGAGATGAAGGCGAGCTTCAGCCGCCGCTCCGGCGCGCTCACCAACAGATGCCCTCGTACTGCGCGAAGCCGGCAGCACGCAGGTCGGCATAACCGTTCAGGTCCACGACACGGGCGCCCTTGGCGAGCGCGATGATGCGCTGGCGCGTCTCCGCGTCCGCATGGCCAACGACGACGATCTCTGCGCGGGAGAGCGCCGCGTCGGGCGTTTCCTGCAGCAGCTTGTCCAGATGGGGAATCTCGCGGTCGATGTATTCCTTGTTCTTGCCCAGCAGCCGCGCGATCTTGACGAACTTGTCGTAGATCGCGAGGTCGAAGCCTTTGCCCAACAGCCGCTCGGCCAGCACTACGAGCGGCGAATCGCGCAGGTCGTCGGTGCCCGGCTTGAAGGCCAGGCCGAACAGCGCGACCGGCTTGCGGCCGGCGGCAGCGATGAGATCGTAGGCGCGGGCGATGTGGGCCTCGTTGCTATCGAGCAGCGAGCCGAGCACGGGGATGTCGACGCCGCGCTCGCGAGCGATGGTCAGGAAGCCCTTGACCTCCTTGGGCAGGCACGAGCCACCGAAGGCAAAGCCCGGCCGCAGGTAGGCCTTGGAGATGTTGAGCTGCGTGTCGCGGCAGAACAGCTCCAGCACGTCGCGGGCATCCAGGCCCGTCTCCTTCAGCACGGCGCCGGCCTCATTCGCGAAGACGATCTTCAGCGCGTGGAAGACGTTGCACAGGTACTTGACCGACTCGGCCACGCCGACGTCTGCGGCGACGAAGTTGCCCGGCACACCACCGTACAGCCGCTTCATCACCTCGACACCGGACTCTTCCAAGCTGCCGACGATGGTCTGCGGCGGGTTGTGAAAGTCCGACACCGACGAGCCCTCGCGCAGGAACTCGGGGTTGAACACGAGCGACAGCCGATCACCGATCTTGCGGCCCGCTGCCCTCTCCAGCAGCGGCGCGATGCGCTCACGAGTGGTGCCCGGCGCGACGGTGCTGCGGATGACCAGCGTATGGTGGCTGTCCTTCTTGGCGATCTCGGCGCCGATCTGGCCGACGACGGCATCCAGCGCGGTCAGGTCGGGCATGAAGTTGGGCAAGGCCGGCGTCGCGACGGAAATCAGCGAGATCTCCGTGACGCGCACGGCGGCAGCCACGTCCCGCGTGGCCGACAGCTTGCCGGCGTTGACAGCAGCAGCGATGAGCTCCTCGATGCCCTCTTCCACGACCGGCGACTGGCCGGAGGCGATCAGCTCGACCTTCAGCGGGTTGATGTCCACGCCGACCACCTCGTGACCCAGTTCCGGCAGGCAGGCGCAGGACACGGCACCGACGTAGCCGAGACCGAAAACGGAAACCTTCATCAATCGTCCTTGTGAAATCAGGCGGCGGCGCGTGCCGCGGCGGTGCCCAGACCTGCATTGCGCAGGAAGGCGTCGAACATCAGCAGCACCCACAGCGGCTGGGCGTGATCCATGACGCCACGCTCATGCTGGTCCAGAAGGCGCGAGATGACGCCCGGGTTGAACCAGCCGGTCTGCGCGAGCGCGCCCTGCTGCAGCGCCTGGCGGGTCTGCTCGCGCAGCGGCCCGCGCAGCCAGCGCGCCAGCGGCACGGCGAAGCCCATCTTGGGCCGATACAGCACGTCGTGCGGCAGCATGGGCTCCAGCGCCTTCTTGAACAGGTACTTACCTTCCTGGCCGCGCAGCTTGAGGCTGGACGGGAGTGTGGCCACCCATTCCACAAGAGGGTGATCCATCAACGGCTCGCGTACTTCCAGGCTGTGGGCCATGCTGGCGCGGTCTACCTTGGTGTTAATGTCGCCGGGCAGGTAGGTGTGGATGTCCAGATACTGGATCAGCGCCAGCGGGTCGTCGGTGTTGGCGCGCCGGGCATGCTCGTGGAACACCTCGCTGGCATGCCAGCCCTGCAGCTCGCGCTTGAAGCCGTCGCTGAACAGTTGCTGGCGCAGCGGGTCGCGCACCAGACCCATCGTGTTGAAGTAGGCATCGACCGAGTTGCGGGCGATGGCCTGGAAGGTCGTCTTGGCACGGAACACGCGCGGCGCCCAGTCGGCCTTCGGGTAGACCTTGGCAAGCGGGCCGAACACGCCGCGGCGCAACGCCAGCGGGAAGGCGCGGCGCATGCGCTCTTCCATCATGTGCAGCTTGTAGCGGCGGTAGCCGCCCAGGCTCTCGTCGCCGCCATCGCCGCTGAGCGCCACGGTCACATGTTTGCGGGCCAGCTCGCAGACGCGGTACGTCGGAATGGCCGAAGAGTCCGCATAAGGCTCGTCGTACAGGTGGGCGAGCAGGTCGACGAGGCCGAAATCGTCGCTGCTGACGGTCTCGACGCGATGGTTCGTCCGGTAGCGGTCGGCGACCTGCTGGGCGAACTGGGTCTCGTTGAACTTCGGGTCGTCGAAGCCGATGGAGCAGGTGTTGACGGGCTGGCTGTCCAGCTGGGCCATGGCCGCGACGACGGCGCTGGAATCGACGCCGCCCGACAAGAAGGCACCCAACGGCACCTCGGCCTTCAGCCGCAGCTTGACCGATTCGCTGAGGCGCCGGCGCAGCTCCTCGGCGGCATCTTCCTCGCCGATCCTGGCGTCCAGCGTGAAGTTGACGTCCCAGTAGCGCTGCGGCGTGCCCAGTGGCTGTCCGCGCTTGACGAGCAGGCGGTGGCCCGGGGCGAGCTTTTTGGCGTGCTTGTAGATCGTCGCCGGGTCCGGTACGTAGCCCAGCGCAAAGTATGCTTCGACGGCGCGCGGGTCGATCTCCTGGCGCAGGCCTCCATGCGCCATCAGGCTCTTGAGCTCAGAGCCGAACAGCAGCCAGCCATCCTCCGTCAACGCGTAGTGCAGCGGCTTCACGCCCAGGCGGTCGCGCGCCATGAACAGGCAGTCGCGGCGGCGGTCGTGCACCATAAAGGCGAACATGCCGCGCAGGTGATAGACGCAGTCCTCGCCCCAGTGCTCCCAGGCGCGCACGATGGCTTCGGAGTCGCTCTTGGTGCGGAACACGTAGCCGTGGCCGCGCAGCTCGTCCATCAGCTCGAGGTAGTTGTAGACCTCGCCGTTGAAGACCAGCGCCACCGACTTGTCATCGTTGAAGATGGGCTGCTGACCGGTCGCGATGTCGATGACCGACAGGCGCCGGTGGCCGAAACCGACGCCCGGCTCGATGTGCAGGTCGCCCTCGTCAGGCCCGCGGTGGTGCTGGGACTCGTTCATCCGGTGCAGGCGCTCGCGCTCGGGCAGGCGCTGGCCGCGGGTGTCGAACAAACCGGTGATGCCGCACATGGGTTGGGACCTGGTTCAGCCAATCGGGGGATGGGCCCCACGCCGGCGGCGCGAGGAAACTTGGATTCTTACCGAGCTTGACGGCGCCCCCCGGCGATTTGCGCCGTCAGGCGTGATCTCAGCCACGGCCAATCCCCCTGTCCAAGGGATGAAATCGTCACGTCCGACGGCAGGAATGCGCCGCCGCCAGCCCCGATACTTCGGCGCCTTCCCCGCCTGGCCCCGCCCTTGATCGCCCAGCTGTTCTCCTTCCTGTCCGTCGGCGCCCTCGCCACCTTGCTGCAGTACGGCCTGACGGCGCTGCTGGTGCTGGCGGGCTGGCTGACGCTGGTGGCGGCGTCCACGCTGGCCTTCCTGGTCAGCGCAGCGTTCAATTACTGGGCCAATGCCCGCCTGACCTTCGCGGCGCAGGGCAGCCATGTCACCAACCGCGCGCAGCAGCTGCGCTTCGCGGCCATGGTCGCGGTCGGCTGTGCTTTGAACGCCGCCTTGCTGCGCGCCGCGGTGGGCCTGGGCCTGCATCCCGTGGTGAGCCAGGTGGCAGCGACGGCGGGCGTGCTGGTCAGCAACTTCGCGCTCAGCCGCCTCTGGGTGTACCGCAAACTCTGAACGAAGCCACGCCATGGACCTGATCGACCCCGCCCGCTTTGCCCCTGCCAGTTGGGTCACCGGCACGGCGCCCGTCGTTAACTTCGTGCTGCCCTGCTACAACGAGGAGGCCGTGCTACGGGAAACCGCCAGCCGCCTGGGCACGCTGCTGGATGGCCTGAAGGCAGATGGCTTGATCGGCGCGGACAGCGCCGCCTACTACATCGACGACGGAAGCCGCGACGGCACCTGGGCGCTGATCGAGACGCTGGCGCGTGAACGCGGCGACGTTTGCGGCATCAAGCTCAGCCGCAACCGCGGCCACCAGAACGCACTGCTATGCGGGCTGATGTCGGTCAGCGGCGACGCGCTGATCAGCCTGGACGCCGACCTGCAGGACGACCTGTCCATCATCCCGGACATGATCCGCGCCTTCCGGAACGGCGACGAACTGGTCTACGCTGTGCGCCGCCGCCGCGACACCGACACCTTCTTCAAGCGTTTCACGGCCGAGGGCTACTACAAGGTGTTGGCGCTGATGGGGGTCGAGGTCGTCTTCAACCACGCCGATTACCGGCTGATGGGCCGACGCCCGCTGGAGGCGCTTCGCCACTACCGCGAAACCCACTTGTTCCTGCGCGGCATGATCCCGCAGCTGGGCTACCGCAGTAGCGTCGTCGCCTTCGACCGTGCCGAGCGATTTGCCGGCGAGTCCAAATACCCGCTGTCCAAGATGCTGAGCCTGGCTTGGCGCGGCGTCACGTCGTTCTCGGCCGCGCCGCTGCGGGCCATCACCAGCCTGGGAGCCATGGTGTCGGTCGTCAGCGTGGCCTTCGGGCTGTGGGCGCTGTTCATCCGGCTGTTCACCGACGTGGCCCTGCCCGGCTGGGCGTCGACGGTGATCCCTATGTACCTGCTGGGCGGCATCCAGCTGCTGAGCCTGGGCGTCATCGGCGAGTACCTGGCCAAGGTCTACGAGGCGAGCAAAGGCCGGCCGCGCTTCCATGTGGAAGCCATCACCGGCGGCTGGGCGGGTGCGGGGACGGGCACGGCCTCGATCGCCCCGGCAGCGACGTCGCCCGTCGCGCCCCGCCAGCCATGAGCGGCGCTGCCAGGCGCCCGCTTCCCCCGCCGGCACTCGTGCTGGCCATCGTGGGCCTGCTGGGCGCGGCCCTGTGGGTGCGCTGGCAGGGGTGGGGGTTCATCTCGCGGGACATGGCCCACTTCCTGTACTTCTGGGTCGACGAGCTGAGGCAGCTCGGCTTCCCGGGCCTGGCCACCACGTCGGCCAACTACAACCCGCCCTACCTCTACCTGCTGCTGGCGGGCCTGCAGCTGGACCCGGCGGCCACCGCGGCGCAGATCACCAAGGCCATCTCGACACTGTTCGACATCGGGCTCGCCGGGACCGTCGCCTGGAGCGTGCCGCGCGAGCCGGCCGACTCGACGCGGCCGGCCTGGCTGCGACCGGCGCTGGCGTTCGTCGCGACGCTGCTGCTGCCCACCGTGTGGATGAACTCCGCCGTCTGGGGCCAGTGCGACGCCATCTACAGCTTTTGGCTACTGCTGGGCTTCCTGCTCGCCGAGCGGCGGCAGGACGCTGCCAGCGCACTGACCCTGGTCAGCGCGCTGGCGTTCAAGCTGCAAGCGGCCTTCCTCGGGCCGGTCGTGCTGGCGGTGGCTTGGTGCGCCCGGCAACGCTGGCAGTTCGCCGTGTTGCTGGTGGCAGGCTACGTGGCCTGGCTGTGGCCCAGCGTCATCGCCGGCCGCCCGTGGGGGGAGGCGCTCACCGTCTACCTGCACCAGGCGACGTCGGAGATGGACCTGTCGCTCGGCGCTCCCAACCTGTGGACGCCGGCCAAGTATGTCTTCACGAGTGATGCAGCGCAGAAGGCGGCGCTGTTCACGGGCCTGGCCGTCACGGTCATCGCGATGCTGGCAGCCATCCCGTTCTGCATTCGCATGGTGCAGCGCTCGCGGGAGCACCTGCTGCCGCTGGCCTGCACGGTGGCCTTCATGGTGCCGTTCATGCTGCCCAAGATGCACGAGCGCTATTTCTACCCGGCCGACGTGTTCTCGTTGGCGCTGGCCTTCCGTGACCGGCGCTGGCTGCTCATCACGGCGCTGATCCAGCTCGGCTCGGCCACGGCCTACCTGGGCTACCTGAGCGAACTGCCGGGGCCGGTCGTGCGGCTGCCCGGCATCCTGGCCAACTGCGTCGTCGCGGTGCTGCTGGTGCGGCACTGGTGGCGCGCCTGGCATGCGCCGGTCGGCACCGGCCCGTCCACTCCAACCTCGATGTCCCATGCGCACTGATTCCACGCCGTTCCGCGGCCATCTGCTGCCTGCGCTGGCCGTCGGCGCCGCCGTGCTGCTGGCCTACGTGCTGCTGTGCTCGGCCATCCGCGTCGACGACGTGGAGCGCTACTGGCAGGAGATGGGCACCAACCGCTTCCACTGGGACCTGGGCCACCTGTGGATGCAACCGCTGGCGCTGCTGCTCTACCGCGCCAGCGGCGGCGTGCTGGGCATCAACCACAGCCTGGAAGCGGTCAACGTCGTCTCCGTTGCGCTGGGCTGCGCCGTGTTCTTCACGACGCTGCGCGAGGCAGGCCACTCGGCGCTGAAGGGCGTGGCCGCCGTGGTCTTCGTCGCGGCGAGCTTCAACCTCATCACGCTGGGCCCCACTGCGCACATCAAGTTGATGGTCTTCCCGGCACTGGCGCTGGCGCTGCACCATGCGATGCGCTGGGAGCGGGCCGAGGCCGCCTGCGAAGCGACGTTACGGGAGTCCGTCAAGTGCGGCGCCTGGGCGGCGCTGTCGGTGAACCTGCTCGTCAGCGTGCTGCCGCAGACGCTGCTGCTGGCGCTGTTCATGCTCATCCGCAGCGCGCGACGGCAGGGCCTGGTCAGAGCGGTGCGGGCGACGCTGCCGTATGCCGTCACGCTGGCCGTCGTCGGCTTCGGGCTGCTGCTGGCCGCCTATGTGACGGCGCGCCAAACCGACACGACGCAGGCCGGCGGGCTCGTGGAGTTCGCGGTCGGCGGGCTGAAGGAGAAACAGGCGCTGCAGACCTGGCTCGCCTCGTGGAAGGAGATGCCGCTGCGCTTCGCCTTCAGCCTCGTCAACAACTTCGCCTACCTGCCCTCGCTGGGCACGCTGGGCCGCGCCTACCTGTGGGGCTGGCTGCCCGACGCCCGCGCCGCGCTGCCGGCGCTGGCCGGCCAAGTCGCACTGGCCGCACTGGTGGGCGGCCTGCTGCTGGCCACCTTCTTGTCCGGCGCGCGCCAGGCGCTGCGCGGCGCCGCGCCGGGCCTGCTGTCGCCCTGGGCCTTCGTGCTGGGCGCCGCAGCGTTCTCGTACTACTACAACCTCAACGACCCGGAGCACTGGTTCCAGTTCACGATGCCCGTCGCGCTGCTGGCGCTGCAGTTGCGGCGCCGCTGGCTGGACGCGTGGTTGCTGGGTGCAGCGATGCCGGTGCTGCTGGCCGTCAATCTCGCCGGCTACGGCATCCCGAAGGCGCGCTTCGCACTGGCCGAGCGCGAGCAGGCGCTGCAGGTGGCGCTCGGGCCGCAGGGTCTTTACGTCGGCTTCGCGGCCTACCCGGGCGAGCCGGACAGCAGCCTGTTCGACACGAAAGGCATCGAGCGCTTCAACATTGATCTGGCTCAGGCCAACGATCCGAAGGCCGACACCGCGACCCTGCTGGCGCGGTTGGACGAGCGCATCGACGCGGCGCTTGCCCGCGGCGGTCGCGTGCTGGTGTTCCGTGCGCTGGACGACCATGACTGGCGCGGCCCGGTCATGCAGGTGGCCCTTGGCGGCCTGCCGCGCGCCAGGCTGCGCGAGCACCTCGCAGCCCGCTACCGCATCAGCGGCCCGGTGGATGCCGGCGGCTTCGCGGCCTACGAGCTGGCGTACAAGGCACCGTAGGCGGCGATCATGCCGCCCAGGCTGAACTCGGCCCGCACGCGGGCGAGCGAGGCCGCGGCCAGGCGTTCGCGCAGCCCCGGCTCGGACACGACGCGCGCCAGCGCCCCGGCCAGTGCCGCACTGTCCTGCGCGGGCACGAGCAGGCCGTTGGCGCCATCGTCCACCAGCTCCGGGTTGCCGCCGACGTCGGTCGCCACTGGCGCGCAACCGCAGGCCATCGCTTCCAACAGCGTGTTGCTGATACCTTCGGCCCGGGACGGCAGCGCAAAGATGTCGACATGGGGCAGCAGCTGCGCCACGTCACTGCGGTCGCCAGGCAGCCAGGCCTGATCCGCCGCGCCGGCCTCGGCCAAGCGTTGCCGGGCGGCTTCCAGCAGCGGTCCGCCGCCGAGCATCACGAGCCGCAGGCGCAGCCAGTCCGCAGGGCATAGCGCGCGCAGGCGCAGGAAGGCGTCGACTAGGTTCAGCGGATCCTTCACCGCCTGCATGCGGCCCACCGCGCCGATGACGAGGTGCTCGCCGCGGCGGTACGGCCAGGCCTCGGGCGCCCGTTGCGTGGCGGGCGCGAAGCGCTGCGTGTCGACTCCATTGCAGATGCGCAAAACGCGCTCGCGAGGGAAGCCGACCGGCCCCGTCAGGTAGGTCTCGATGGCACGCGACAGTGCGACGAAGCGCTGCGTGCGCAGGCCGTACAGGCGCCGCAGGCGCTGGTTGGCGACGCTGACGCCGCCGAGGTCGTTGGTGTCCCAGCCATGCTCGCTGTGGACGCGCAGCGGCACGCGCGCGGCCCAGGCCGGCAGCTGGAATTCCATCGCGCCCAGGTTGCGCGTGTGCACGACGGACGGCCGCAGCTCGCGCAGCAGGCGATAGACGCGCGGATAGAGCCAGAAGCCTTGGCCGGGCGGCTTGTGCAGTGCGATGAATTGCGTGCCCGGCGCTTTCACGCGCTCCTTGAAGCTCGTGATCTCCGTCACCGCCACCACCGCATGCCGGAAGGCCGGCAGGTGGTTGATGACGTTGACGACGCCGTTCTCCAGCCCGCCGGTGTCGAAGCGGTGCAGCAGGTGGACGACGAGCGGCCGGGAGTCGCTCACGACCTCAGAGGCGCCAGAGGCGGAAGCCCGCAGCCTGCAACGCCTTCGCATCGAATGCCGCCTTCACGTCGATAAAGGCGCCACCCTTGACGAGCTTCTTGCCGATGTCCTCGACCGACAGGCCAGCGTACTCGCGGTGCGACACGGCCGCGACGATGGCGTCGGCGCGCGGCAGGTCGTCGAAAGGCATCAGGCGCACGCCGTACTCGTGCATGGCCTCTTCGGCCTCGGCCTGCGCGTCGGTCACGAAGACCTCGACGCCGTAGGTCTTCAGCTCGTTGATGATGTCGATGACCTTGGAGTTGCGCAGGTCGCCGCAGTTCTCCTTGAAGGTGAGTCCCAGCACGTTGACGCGCGCGCCCTTGATGTAGCTGCCACTGGCGATCATCTGCTTGATGGTCTGCTCGGCGATGAACTTTCCCATGCCGTCGTTGATGCGGCGGCCGGCCAGGATGACCTGCGGGTGGTAGCCCAGCATGTCGGCCTTGTGCGTCAGGTAGTACGGGTCGACGCCGATGCAATGGCCGCCGACGAGGCCCGGCTTGAACTTCAGGAAGTTCCACTTCGTGCCGGCGGCTTCCAGCACTTCCGTCGTGTCGATGCCGAGCTTGTCGAAGATGATGGACAGCTCGTTCATCAGCGCGATGTTGAGGTCGCGCTGCGTGTTCTCGATGACCTTGGCCGCCTCGGCGGCCTTGATGCTGGACGCGCGGTGCACGCCGGGGACGATGATCTTCTCGTAGACCTCGGCGACCTTGTCCAGCGTCTCGGGCGTGTCGCCGGAGACGATCTTCAGGATCTTGGTCAGTGTGTGTTCCTTGTCCCCCGGGTTGATGCGCTCGGGGCTGTAGCCGACGAAGAAGTCCTGCTTCCACTTCATGCCGGATTCGCGCTCAAGCACGGGGATGCAGACCTCTTCCGTAGCGCCGGGATACACGGTGCTCTCGTAGACGACGATGGCGCCCTTCTTCATGTGGCGGCCGACGCTCGTGGACGAACCGACCAACGGGCGGAAGTCGGGGATGTGGGCGTCGTCCACCGGTGTGGGCACGGCGACGATGATGAAGTCGGCCTCGGCCAGCATCTTCGGGTCGTCGGTGTAGACGGCGTGGGTGGCCGCCTGCACTTCCTCGTCGGTCAGCTCGCGGCTCGGGTCGGTGCCGCGGCGGCAGGCCTCGACCTTGTGCGTGGCGATGTCAAAGCCGATGGTGCGGACATGCTTGCCGAACTCCACCACGAGGGGCAGGCCCACATAACCGAGGCCGATGACTGCGAGCGTGTTCATGGTTGTCTGTGTCGTTGCGGGTCGAACTTGAGGTGGGCGCCGATTGTCACCGCGCCGGGGTCGCGATGCGGTCGCGCGTCTGCGCCAGCGCGGCATCCAGCGCGGCGCCGTGCTGATGCAGGAAGGCGCGCAGGCGGGCATCGTCCGCGCCAGCCGCAGCCTTGTCGGCGTAGACGATGAGGACGGCGGCATCGTCGCCCTGCTCCAGCAGCCGGCCCCAGACACCGCGCAGCTTGGCCTGCCAGTCGCTGGTCATCAGGCGGCCATTTATCCAGTACGTCTGCCAGACGCGCAGCCGCGGAGCGAGGTCGCCGCCGGCGGCGACGCGGCTCAGCGCCTGGCCACGCAGTTCGGCGGTGCGCCAGGGCTGGCCGTTTTTCAGCTCGGCGCTGCCGGCCACGGTGAGCGCCCAGCTGGTTTCGCCCTCGCCACCGGCGACCAACTGGTTGACCGAAGTGATGAGCTGGTGCCCCGGGCGCTGCTGGCGGTAGTAGCCGATGTAGACGCCGACCGGCGCGCCGCCGTCCACGGGCTCGAAACGACCATGCAGCACGGCGGCCGCGCCGCTGAAGGCCGGCTCCCAGGCCGACAGCGGGCCGTCCTGCCATTGCCAGCCCGGCAAGGCGGGCGCGGCCAGCACGGGTCGGCCAGGCAACACGCCACGGGCGGATTGTTGGTGCAGCACGGCGGGCACCGCCATCAGCGCGATGCTCAGCGCGGCCAGCACCGCCAGCCGCGGCGCGGCAACCGCCTCTTGGCCAAGCGCCGGCGCGGGCTCGTGCGGCGCATCGGCCTGCGCCCAGCGCGCGCCGACCATGAACATCGCCAGCATGATGATGCCGAAGAACACCCAGCCATAGATGATGTGGTCCACGCCGACGGCGAGCTTGTTGCCAGACAGGTGGCCCAGCATGACGATCATGTAGGCGCGCAGCCAGTTGGCCACCAGCGGCGTCAGGATGGCCACGCCGACGAAGGCCCAGCGGCGCGCCAGGCTGCGATAGTTCAGGTACGCGAACAGCGTGCCCACCATGACCGAGGCCATCAGGTAGCGGATGCCGCTGCAGGCCTCGACGACGGACCAGGCGCCCGACGGAATGATGAACTGCGTGCCTTCGCGGAACACCGGGATGCCGGACAGCCGCACCGCGGCGACGGTGAAATCCGCCGTGCGTTCGATGAGCCAGGGCGTCAGGAAATCGCCGAACGGCACGGCGAAGAACAGGAAGCCCAGCGGGAAGGCGATGCGCCGGGCGACCTCGGTGCCCAGCAGCGCCGGCACGGCCAGCACGAACAGGCCCATCAGCGCGAACTGCGTGGCGGCGTTGACGGCCGCCAGCTCGCCCAGCAGCCACAGCAGGCCCACCGGCAGCAGCCCCCACAGCCAGCGCGGCGCCGGCGTCGGCACGAGGACGGCCAGGTCGGCGCGGCGCCGCCAGACCAGCCACGCCGACAGCGGCGGAACGACCCAGGCGTGGGCGAAGGTCTCCGAGCGGTTCCAGATCAGCACCATGGCGGCGCCGGTGTCGTGATAGACGACCGCCAGGGCCAGCCAGGCCAGCGCAAGCGCGAGCAACGGCAGCCGCCAGGGCGCGGGCAGGTTCAGCACGGCGTGGCCTCCAGGTGGCGGTCCAGGCTGGCGAGGTGAGCGTCCCAGCTGTAGTCGCGCAGCACGAACTCACGCGCGCCACGGCCGGCCGCGTCGGCGGCATTGCGGTCCGACAACAGCCCGGCGACGGCCTCGACATAACCCGCCGCGTCTTCCGCCGCCAGCAGGCCCGGCACCGCGCGCCCGGCGATCGCGCGGACGCAGCTGCCCGCAGCGACGACGGGCCGGGCCATGGCCATCGCCTCCAGCACCTTGTTCTGGATGCCCCGCGCGAGACGCAGCGGCGCGACGACCGCGGCCGCGTACTGCAGGTAGGGCCGCACGTCGGGCACCGTGCCCGTCACGTTGACCGCACCACTGGCCAGCGCCTGCACGGCCGGCGCCGGGCTGCGGCCGACGATGTGCAGGCGCAGCGCCGGGAAGCGCTCGCGCAAGGCCGGCAGCATGTCGGCGACGAACCAGGTCACCGCATCGACGTTGGGCCAGTAGTCCATCGCGCCGGTGAACACCAGCGGCAACTCGCCCGCGGCAAAAGGGTTGGGCCGTGCAGGGTCGGGCGTGAAGAACCCGGCGTCCACGCCATTGAGCAGCGGCTCCATGTCGAAGCGCCGCCCGGGGCTGAGCTGGCGGAACAGCTCCACCTCCTTGTGCGTCGACAGGAAGCTGCAGTCCGCAGCCTCCGCCACGCGCTGCTCGAAGGACAGCAGCCGGCCGAACTCGCGCCGGTACAGCCAGGACAGCGGCCAGGCATGCTCGGGCGCGTAATCACGCCATTTCGCGGAGTCGACATCGACGAAGTCCACCAGCGTCCTGACGCCTTCGAGCCCCGTCGTGTACTGCGCCATGACGCCGCTGAAGACGACGACGGCATCGAACCGCACACGCGCCGCCACATCGTCCACCCAAGTCTGCAGGCCGGCATCGCGGTAGTACGGCAGGCTCAGCGCCTCGCCGCTGAGCAGGCCGCGCAGGCTCAGCAGCTTGGCGGTGCGCGGGTTCAGCCGCGCGGCATGCACGCCGGCGCACAGCGCCTGCACACGCGGCAGGTGCTGCTCGTCGTCCGGATCATCGATGAACGTGCCGAGGTGCACCTCGTGCCGGGCCGCCAGATGCCTGAGCAGGTGGTAGGAGCGCACCTTGTCGCCCTTGTTGGGCGGGTAAGGCAGGCGGTGGACGAGGTAGAGGATCTTCATGACCCCAGGCTCATCCGAGGTTCTTGACGATGAAAGGCCCCAGCCAGTTCGCGACGCCGATGGGCAGCCTGCGCCAGGCCTTGATCATCAGCTGGTACTTCGGGTTGTTCGGGTTGTTCTGCGGAATCGCATCGCGCTTGAACAGACGGTACTCGTAGCTCAGCGGCTGAGGCTCGAAGCCCCAGTTCTTCTTGAACGAGAACGAGCCCGTGCCTTGCTTGCTTCGCCCGTAGTCGAACACCTTGAGCCCGCGCGCGCAGGCCCGGCGCATCAGCTCCCAGTACTTGAAGTCGTTGGCAGCGAGGTCGCGGGCTGCCTCGTCGTCGCCGGCGTAGTACGGCAGACACTCGTCGCGGAAATAGAAGGTCAGCACCGACGACAACGGCTTGCCATCCGGTGCGGTCACCGTCAGCACTTCGGCGTCGGCGCCGAACTCGTCCAGCAGCGCCTGGAAGTACTTCTTGGGCATGGCCGGCGTGCCGTGGCGGTGCACGTTGTCGGCATAGAGGTCGAAGAAGCGGTCGACGTTGGCGTCGATGTCGGCGCGCAATCCGTTCTTGATGCCCTTGCGCACCATCGCGCGCTGCTTGCGCGGGATGGCCAGCATGTTGGCTTCTTCCTCCGGAAGGATCTCCTTGCGGAAGGTCACGTAGAGGTCCTGGCGCGGCCAGTCGGCGTGGCGGACCGGGCCGAGGTTGCGGTACTCCAGGTGCTCGGCGCCCTGCCCCCGCGCGACCTTCTCGGCCTCGGCCTCCAGCGCCGCGGCCGCCTCATCGTTCAGCGCGGCCACGCCGCCGTAGACGGCGAACGGCAGGCTGGACACCGAATGCCCGAACAGACGGCTCTTGACCTCGGCCAGTGGCAGCACGCCCTCGATGACACCGTCACGCTCGGCGTAGAGGAAGAATCCGCGGTGGCCGAAGCTCTGCTCGATGACGCGCAGCCAGCCGCTGCGATGGAAGAACGTGGCCTGCGGATGGCAGAGCACGAAGGCGTCCCAGCGAGCGGACACAGCCTGATCCTGCGCGGCTAGCCGCGCGATGCGAACCGGCGCGCTCATTCAGGCGGGACTCAGTGACGGCGCGGCGGGACGCGCGCTGGCCTCACGGCCGAGAAAGATCTCGTCCATGCGGCCCCAGCGGAAGTCTTCCAGCAGCCGCGCGATGCGGCCTTCGGTGCGGGCGATGTTGACGTAATGGCGAAAGCGCGTCTTCGCATCGATACCGGCCACGCGGGGCTGGCCGGGGTCGATCTCCCACGGGTGGAAGTAGAAGACGGCCGATTCGCCGTCGACCTCGTTGACACGGCGGATCATCCAGCGCGACAGCATGTAGGGCAGCAGCCGGAAGTAGCCGCCGCCGCTGCTGGGCAGGTTGCGCGAGGCCACGCGCACAGTCGTCACGGGGATTTCCAGCAGGCCGTCACGCACCGGGTAGGCGAAGCGCGGAGAGTCCGGCATGCCGTAGTGGTCGTGCGCGATCGGGTAGACGCTCGACGAATAGCGGTAGCCGGCGTCGCGCAGCGTGTCGAACGCCCAGAGGTTGCCCTTGCAGATGGAGAAGCTCGGCGCGCGGTAGCCGACGACGGGCACACCCCCCAAGTCTTCGAGAAGCTTCTTGGCGCGGGAGATGTCGTCAAGGAAGGCGGCCGGGCTGAGGTCGCTGGCGCGCTGGTGGCCGTAGCCATGGCTGGCCAGCTCGTGGCCGCCGGCCACGATGGCCTTGACGACCTGCGGGTACCGTTCGGCGACCCAGCCCAGCGTGAAGAACGTGGCCTTCACGTCCTTGTCGGCCAGCAGCGCGAGGATGCGGCCAACGTTGCGCTCGACGCGGCACTCGAGACCGTTCCAGTCCTCGCGGCGGATGTAGGGCGCGAAGGCCGAGACCTGGAAGTAGTCCTCCACGTCGATGCTCATCGCATTGCGCGGGGATGGGGTGCGGGTGGGCATCAGCACGGCACGTCTTTCTGTCAATGCTGCTTGACCGCGTCGACGAGCTTCTGCAGCAGCGCCAGCGTCTGGAGGTTGATGCGCTCCAACCGCATCATGCTGCGCTCCAGGCGCTGCAGGCGGTCGGTGTGGTGGTCGGCGTTGAGCGCAGCAATCTCGGAGGACAGGCCCTCCACGTCTGCAGCGCTCAGCTTGAGCTTAGTGACATCGAGCGCCCCGGGGGCACTGTCGAGCGGCATCGGGCGGCTGTCCGGCAGCCGGGCCGGCTGGCTGTCCAGCGCGCTCGCATCGCTGCTGCGCGGCGTCTCGCTTTCCTGGGCAATGTCGCGCAGCACTTCCTTCACGTCGGCCAGCGTCAGGTGCGTGCGCCCCTGCATGAAGCCCAGCAGCAGCAAGCGGTCGCACAGCCGGTTGATGCGGCGCGGGATGCCGTTGCTGGCCTTGTAGATGGCCGGGAAGGCATCGTGGTCGAAGGTTGGCTTGCCGGTGGAGCCGGCGCACTTGAGCCGGTGCTCCATGTAGCGCTGCGTCTCGTCCTCGTCCAGCGGGCCGATGTGACACGTGGCCGCGACGCGCTGGCGGAACTGCTCCATCTCCGGCTTTTGCAGGATGCCGCGGAACTCAGGCTGGCCGACTAGAAAGGTTTGCAGCAGCGACTGGTTGGCGAACTGGAAGTTCGACAGCATGCGCAGCTCTTCAACGGCGCGCGCGGTCAGGTTCTGCGCCTCGTCGACGATCAGCAGGCAGCGCTTGCCCTGCGTGACCTGGTTGACGAAGAAGGCCTCCAGCGTCATCAGCAGCTCGGACTTGGTCGCGTCCTTCACGCGCACGCCGAAGGCGGCGCCGACCATGCGCAGCGTGTCCTCGGCGTCGAGCTGCGTGGTGACGACGTTGCCGATGACGACGTTGCTGCGATTGAGGCTGTCCAGCAGGCCGCGCAGCAGCGTCGTCTTGCCCGCACCGATCTCGCCGGTGATGACGATGAAGCCGTCATTGCGCAGCACGCCGTAGTCCAGATACGCCTTGGCCCGGCGATGCTGCTTGCTGCCGAAGTAGAAGTTCGGATCCGGGCTGAGCTGGAACGGCTTGCTGCTCAGGCCGTAGAAGGCTTCGTACATGTCAGAACGTCTGGATGAGGTTGCCGTACACCGCATTCTCGGCGTAGGACGTGACACCGTCGAAGCGGCTGTGCCGCGCACCGAGCTGCACGCTCAGCCGCGCACCCAGGCGCAGATTCCAACTGGTGATCAGGCTGGTCAGCTGCACCGCGGGCTGGCCGGCGGCATCGCCCGTCGTTTCCTGGCGGGATGCCGTCAGCGACACACCGGACAGCGGCGTCAGCTGATGGCTGGCGGAGATCGAGTAGGAGCGTTGCTCGACCCGCGCGTTGTTGGCGAGGTCGCCCTGGTTCTGGTTGTCACCCACCCGGCCCGTGATGGAGCGCACGGCCTGCAACGACAGCGTGGACCGCACGCCCTGCAGCATGACGCTGGCCTGCTGGCTGCGCATGCGGCTGGGGCCACTGGACAGGAAGCCGCCGGCGACCGGCGCGTCCGGAGACAGTCCCTGGGACTGCAGGTAGGACCGCACCAGGACGTCCCGCTTGGCGAGGTCCGGCTCCAGCGAGGCGAAGAGCAGGAAGAACTGGTCGTACAGGCTGCGCACACCACCGATCGGCCCGACGTTGCCCAGCATCGTCGTCACCGAGTCCGAGAAGCGCCAGACCGAGCGCGACATGCGGTGCTCGAAGTTGAACCCATGGCTGTCGCCGTAGCTGTGGTGCTGCCAGTCACCGCTGATGCGCGTGCGCGTCGTCGGCGTCCACTGCGCGGAGACGCCACCGGTGGCACCGTCCTGGTTGCCGTCGCCGAGATAGTTGCTGCGCTCCTGGCCGACGTTGAACGCGACCGACCAGTCCGGGTCCGGGCGATAGTCGACGCCGGCCTTGACCGTGTCGCTTCGGTTGGACGAGGTGGACTGGGCGCTGGTCTGCTGCGTGTTGGCAATGACCCACCAGCCCGTCACGCCCGGATTCAGCTGACTGATGCGCAGCGTACCGCCACTGCCGTGGGCGTCGCCGAGACTGGAGCCACGCACGTCAGTGCGGGTGAAGTCCCCCCGCAGCTCATAGCTTGCAATGCCGCCCAGCCGTCCACGCAGCGACGGCGACAGAGACAACGTGGACGTTTCGCGCTGGTTGGGATTGGCGAGGTTGTTCAACGCCCCCTGCGACCCGAGCGTGGGCGCGCTTTGCACGCCGAAGGCCGACGCGTCTTGCTGGCCAATGCTCGCGCGCCCTTCGACGAACAAGCGCCCGGGCACCAACTCCGCCAGGCCGTTGGCCGACAGGGAGTTCTGCAGCCGTGCCGGCTGGTCCGTCTTGAGGTAGGCGATGCCGTCCAACGAGTAGTCCAGGCTGCCCCGCAGCGCCCCGCTGCTGCTGGCGATGCGCACGCCCGGCGACACCGTCGTGATGAGTGCAGCGTCCTTGTTCTGCGCTTCCAGCCGCAGGTTGTCGGTCCAGGTCTGCGTCACGCTCAAGCGCGGCTGGATGCTCAGGCCGCCGCCCTGGCGGTCGGCATCCTGGGCGTGCGCCATCGACGCACAGGCAACCAGGGCAAAGGCGAGGCAGCGCGGCTCAGCTCTGCGCCGAGTCATTGCTGCCATATCCGTAGCCGTAGCCATACCCGTAGCCGTACCCATAGCCATACCCATAGCCGCCAGCAGCGGTGGGGCTGGCCTGGTTCAACAGCATCATCTTGACGGGGCAGCTTTCGATGGTGGCCAGCGCCTGCTGGACAGCCGTCTGCGGCGTCTTCTCGGCATGCACGACGATGATGATCTGACCCATGTGTGAAGCGAGCACGCGGGACTCGGTCGTCAGCAGCAGCGGCGGCGAATCGAAAATGATGATCCGGTCCGGATAGCGCTTGGCCATGTCGTCCAGCAGATGGTTCATCGCATCGCTGGCCAGCAGTTCGGTCGCTCGAGGATGCGGCGTTCCGCTGGGCAGGATCGTGAGCTTCTCGACGTTGGTGCGCAGCAGCACCTCGGCCATCTCGACACGCTCTTCGAGCACGTCAAGCAGACCCGGCCCCTGGGGCAGGCCCAGCATGCGCAGCACCGACGGCCGCGCCACGTCGGCATCGACGAGCATCACTGTGTTGTCCAGCTCGGCGGCAATGCTGAGCGCGAGATTGATCGACGTGAAGCTCTTGCCCTCGCCGGCCAGCGCACTCGTCACCATCAGCAGGTTGGCGTGATTGATCGTCGCGGCCCCCTTGCCCATCGCGTTCTTGATGAGCGGACGCTTGATGACGCGGTACTGGTCGCCGGTCTGCGAGCGCGGCATGTGCGGCATCAGGAAGCCCTGCGCCGCCAGAGCCACCACGTCTAGTTCGACCCGCTTGGACAGCGGATGGGGGCCATCCTCGGACTTGGTCTCGCTCACCGACGCCTTGGAAGGCGTCGCGGCGAACGCGGCAGCGGCCGCAGGCGCCGGCACCTGCGCGGGCTGCGGCGCCACCTGCTCATCGCCCGGCAGCACCACGCCAGCCTGGCGCAGTTGCTCAAGCCGCTCGGCGGCCTTTTCGATCAAGCTCGTCATGTCAAACCACCTGCCGACTCAGTTGCACGGCCAAGACCGTGAGGGCGACGGCGAACATCGCCAGCAACCCGCCCGCACCCGCGGAGAAGCGGATCAGGTCCACGCGCTGACGCGCACGGTCCGCATCGGTGACCAGGCGAGTCACCACGCCCAGGATAGGCAGCTCGACACGGGCGCGCAGGTCGTTGGCATCATGGAAGACCGGGCGCAGTTGGCTGGCGGCGATGGTCGTGAACAGACCCACGCCTAGTGCGGCAGCCATCGCACCGGCCAGCAGCAACAGGCGGTTCGGCGCCACCGGCTTCGGGTTGGCGCGCGGCGGGTCGATGACGCGGAAGTCGGCAACACCCGAGGCGACATCCAACTCGCCCGAGATGGACGCCTGCTCGCGTCGCTGTACGAGGTCTTCGTAGTTCTTCTTCTGGATGGCGTAGTCGCGGTTCAGCTGGGAGGCCTCCGCTTCGATCTGCGGTGCGGTCTTCAACGCGGCCAGCGCCTGGCCGTAACGCGCCGTGTATTCATCGACGCGGGCGCGCATCGTGGCCACCTGCACCTCGGTCGTCGCGAGGATGCGCACCAGCTCCTGGCTGGCCGGCGTGCCGCCCGCCATCTGACCGACCGCCACCGACGGCACGCTCATAGCAGCGCGTCGCAGCTCAGCGACCTCGCGCTTGCGCTGTTCCTCCAGGTCCTTGATGAGCTTGCGCGTGGCGATGATGTCGGGGTGCTGGTCCGTGAAGCGCTGCATCAGCGCGTCCAGGTTGCGACGCTGCTCTGCCAGTCGCGCGTCCAGTTCCGGCGTGCTGACGTTGGCGGACGACTCCTGCAACAGGCTCTGCGCCGCCGACTGGCCGCCACCGCGGGACTTCTCGGCTTCCAGCTGCGCCTTGGCGGCATCGCGAGCATTCATCGCCTCTCGGTACTCCAGGCGGGCGCGCTCGAGCTGTGCGCTGATGTCGCTGATGCGCGCAGCGGCATCCTTGCCGTCGGCGGCCGAGTTCGCGATGTTCTTGAGCCGGAACTCCTTCATCCGGGTCTCGGCTTCTTCCAGCTTGGCCTCGTAGGCCTTGATCTGCTCGTTGATGAACGTCGTTGCGGTGGACGTGTCCTTGCGCTGTCCGCTCAGACTGGACTCCATGAAGATGGACATCAGCGACTGCACAACACGCTTGGCCGTCTCGGGGTCGCGATCCCGGTAGCCGAGGATGTAGAGGTTGTCGCGGCCGCTCGTCTGGATGGAAAGGTTGCTGGTGACCGTCTCGATCAACGCCTCCTGCTGCGCCTTGGACTGGCTCTTCAGGTCCAGGTCCGCCATGCGCACCAGCTTCTCGACGTTAGGCCGGCTGATCAGCGTGCGGCTGAGCATCGTCACCTGCTGCTCCACATTGGGCTGAACGGCCAGGCCCGACATCAGAGGCTTCAGGATGGACTGGGTGTCCACGTAGATGCGGGCGCTGGCCTCGTACCGGTCGGGCAGCACGAACACGACCACCGCGCCGACAAGGCCCGCCACCCAGGCCACGCCCAAGCCGACCCAGCGGTACTTCCACATCCGCCGGACGATGACCAGCAATTGGGCAATCATCAATTCCATCGCAGGCGATCCAATTCGGTCAGAACAGGCTTTGAGGAATGATCAGGATGTCGCCTGGCCGCATTTCGACGTTGGCCGACACATCGCCGCGCTTGATCAGGTCCTTCAGCCGCACGGTGTACTGCTTGCTGCCTTCCGCAGTGCGCAGGATGGTCGCGCTGTTGCCAGCCGCAAAATCCGTCAGCCCGCCGACGGCGATCATCACGTCGAGCAGCGTCATCTTCTGCTTGTACGGCAGGAACTGCGGCTTGGCCGCCTCGCCGACGACCCGGATCTGCTCGCTGTAGGGTCCGACGAAGCTCGTCACGATGACCGTCACGACAGGGTCGCGCACGTACTTGCCGAGCGCCTTCTCGACCTCGCGCGCCACCTGCACCGAGGTCTTGCCCTGTACGACCATCTCGTCGACCAGGGGCGCGGAGATCTTGCCGTCCGGCCGCACGGGCACGGACATGGACAGCTCGGGATTGCGCCAGACCTGGATGTTGATGCTATCGCCTGCACCGATGATGTAGCTGTAATCGTCAGCACCCGCCAGGGCCGGCGCAGGCGGCAACGACGTCGACAGGCTGCTGCAGCCTGCCGCCAAAGCCAGGAGCCCGGCCATCAGACCGCCGCGCAGCCCCGCCGTCACGGCTGCCCACGAAGCACCGCGCGCAGAACGGGCCGTCACTTGATTCGCGCGCTCACAGATTTCGTTCAAGGCGTTCCTCTCCTCTGCAGATTGAGCCGGCGACCATGTTTTAGCCACACCGGGCTGCGGTTCTCGCACCGGGCTCGAAAACAAAAGATGATGCCACAGGGACAGCCCCCGCCCACCTGCCTGTTCAAGGGTGGTGCGCGTTTCGTTCCAATCTTTTAACGCAGCCGGGACGCACCCACCACGCTTACGGGGGCTTGCGATCTCATCATCGACCGCACTCGCATGAGAGCGTTAGAACTTCGCCTGAAAGCGCTCGGGAACGCCCTCCGACCGGATCTGCACGCCCCCCGACGGCTGCTTCAGCCAAGCAAGCAGCATCGGATTGCTCTGACTGACGGCTGCCTCCAAGGCGCGCAAATCCGCCAGATAGGTCGCTACCGGCCCGTAGTAATCCACCTCGGGGCCCACCTGCTTGAAATCGAAACCAAACATGCCCAGCGAGCGAGCCAGGAACTTCTCCATCGCCGCATACCAATAGCGGATACCGGTGGCAACGCTGTAGAGATACATTTGCCGGTACATGCTCAGCAGGATTTGTGGCGATTTGTCGCGGCGTTCCTGCTCGCTGGGAAGCGAATCATCTAGGATCGTCACGCCGGCGAGCGTATCGCCGCGCCGGCGTCGATATGCCGAATGGACCATCAACCGGCTGATCTCCGCCGACTCCGAAGCAGGCGGCAAGGAAATCCCTGGCAGCAGGTCCTGGCAATGGTCGAAGAATGGAAAACCTGCCGTGGCCGACGCTTTGACCAGCCGCACATACCCCACCAGCTCACCCCGCAGATTGGAAGCGCAGAAGTGCGACGAACTCTCGTCGTAGGCATCACGCTCCAGCCCGTCGGGATAATCCGACTCGGGAAGAAAACAGCACTCGCGGCAGTAGATCTGGAAGCGAAAATTCTCGATCTCCCGCAACTTGTCGGGAGATTCCTGGGGCAATACGTGAACGCTATTGAAATACGGCGCGAAGTCGATCGACTCGACATTCTCTTCATTTGCAAACATGTGGTACTCCGGTTCAATCCAATGGAATGCCTACCACCTACGAAACGCAGTCCATCCGTCATTTGGGCCCTGCACGCGATGACCCACGGCCGCCGTGCCGACGGCTCTATCAGACAGAGCATGTGCGGTGACGCCCACAGCGACAAAGCACGGGTCGCACGGGAACGGACACCGCTCGCAGTCAGCCCACAGCCTCAAGCAGTGGATTCTTGCACTGCGCCTCCCGAGCCCGGCACTCGATGGCAATTTTTTGCACCAAACTTGATCTCGGTGCGGACCGAAACAGAACGCGGCGATCTTGACGTGGATGGCCCCTTCACACTTTGACCTACCGCAGGGCCCATGGGAGACTGATCTGATGCCCCCTAGTTTTTACCGCCCGCTGCGCCGCTGGCTGCTTCGGTATGCGAAATCGATGGACACGGCCGCGATGCTGGATCGATCGGCCAAGTCTGCCTTGCGCACCGCAGCGGCCGCCGCCAAACACAGCCGCGCCTATCGCAAGCTTCTGGCCGAGCAAGGCATCAGCCCCGATCAGATCGGCGCGACCGTGACCCTGTCAGACCTTCCCGTACTGACGAAGGAATCCACTTTCGGGCGGTTTCCTCTGGACGATCTGGCGCGGCCGATTGCCGTCACCGAGATTGCCGATGTGCTGACAAGTTCGGGGCGCGGCGGGAACAGCTTTGGCTACAAGCTCACCACTCGCAAGGAGCATGACGGCTCCTGGTTCGATATCGACCTCGGACTGCAGGACATGTTCGACATCGATTCGATGCCGACGTTGGTGGTCAATTGCCTGCCGATGGGGGTGATTTTCCAGTCGCGTGCAACGACCATTGCCAACCTCAGCGTGCGGGAAGACATGGCCTGTTCCATCCTTCGCGACGTCGGCCCGCGCTTCAAGCAGACACTGCTTTGCACCGATCCCGTTTTCATCCGGCAACTGCTTGCACAAGGCCGCCGCATCGGGCTCGATTGGAGAGCCCTCAACACCAGCGTCATTCTCGGCGAAGAGGTACTCGTCGAAGCACAGCGGGACTTCTTCGCTGCGGAGATGGGCATCTCCCTCGACAGCAATCCGCATCGCACAATTGGCAGCACCTACGGCATGGGCGAAATCGGCCTGAACCTGCTGTTCGAAACGCGGGAAACGATCAGGATGCGTCGCCACCAGTGGCAGCGTTCAAACGATCGGCACCATATGTCGCTGCACGACAGCGCCACGCCGAATCTGTTTTGCTTCAACCCACTTCGCTGCCACCCCGAGATCGTAAATCCGCGGCCCGACGGTTTCGGCGAGCTGGTCTTCACACTGCTAAAGACCGACGCCACGATCCCCCTGCCGCGTTATTCGAGCGGCGACCTGGCACGGCTCATACCACGCGAGGAAGCCCAGACCTGGGCAACCGCGGCTGGCACCACCCCTCCCTGGCTGCCCATGCTGGCCCTGCACGGGCGCATCAAGGATCGCCCAGGCACCCTACCCTCTGTCGAGCGCATCAAGGAGTGGCTCTATGCGAGTCACGACATCGCGCAACAACTCACCGGCGCCTTTCGAATGCAGGGCATCGACAACGACAGGATCCGCATCACCGTCCAGGCGTCACCCGAGTCGACGAGCGCAGCGACGCTGGCATCACAGCTGATCGAACTGCTCGACGAACCCAGCCGGCGGATGCTGGACCTGACCATCGTGTCGGCCGACGCCTTCCCCTGGCGACCAGCACTCGACTTCGAACGCAAGTTCGCTTATCTGAGCTAAGCGGCAAGGCCACACGCCGACGCTGCCTAGCCGATCACCAACGCTGACAGGCGCGGTGCATGAAGGGCGGCGCCCACCTAGCCCCCCCCTCTCCGAGGCACCCACTCTCAAGCAGGGCACATCGAGCAACCAAACCGGCAGCCAAATTGGAGACGCCAACGAAAAAGCGGAGCCGAGGCCCCGCTTTTCGTATTCGCGAAGAACCGGATCAGCGTTGCTGACGACGGCGAGCGACACCGGCCGCACCCAGCAGCGCGATACCGACGAGAGCCAACGACGCCGGCTCGGGGATAACGGAGCCGCTGATCTGAGCCACCGACTTCACGGTCCAACCCAGCTTGCTGGCTTCACCATTCACATCGTCGAACGTCGTCGTCAGGAAGGCATCGTTGAGACCGCCATTGGCGTTTTGAACGCTGTTCGTGTCGAAGAAGCTCTTGGCGATGCCACCAGTGAAGTCCAGATAGCCAGAGCCTTGACCTGCGACGGTCTGGCTGTTGTAGGAGGTCACGTACGAAGCAGCTTCACCAGAGAACGCCGCACCCGTTGCGAACACACCTTCCAGGAACAAAGCGCCACCCGAAACGCTGGGCGAGTACTTGCCGTCGTTCAGGTCGACATTCGCGCTGACAGTGGGCCCGACGGTGGGATCGTAATCCGTCGGATTGCTCCACAGCTTGAACGTACCACCCTGGGCGAGGGCGGTGGTGTTGCAAATCAGTGCCGTGCAGGTGCGCTCAACGTAGTAGTCGGTCAGTCCACCGAAGACACCGGTCAGGTAGGGGCCGAACGTCACGCCGCCAATGATGGACGTCGAGCCGCGGACGTATTGGGTTTCACCGGTGCTGATGTTCTGGATCGAACCCACCGAGAAGATGCCCATCGTGTCGGCGGACGTCTTGACGGAACCCACCGAGCCCTGGGCCTTGCTGACAGCGGCGGTATCGCACGAAGCCGCGGTGTTGCAAATTTCCACGGTGGTGGCGGGAGAGCCCTTCGTACCCGGGTCGTAAAGCGTGCCCGAGTCGTAGTTGTCGAGGCTGATCTTGTAGTTGCCGGCGGTCAGGGTCAGCGCTTGGGCGCCCATCATGCCGACAGCCAGCGCGGCGCCGATGGCGACGCGGGAAATTGCGAACTTGCTCATAAGGTTTGCTCCAGTGGGGACACAGACGCTACATACTAAGCAGAAGCCGTGCCACCCCCGAGAAAATCCTCTAAGTTATTGATTTCACAATAGATATCCATACAAGACCCCAACACCAACCCGACAACTGTAAAGCTTCCCGACACCCGCGGCGAGTACGGCATCTCGATCACAGCTTCGCCAGCAATGCCCTAGCTTCACCTACCTTGTCGAACTTATCGCCAAGATCGACAAGCCGCGTGAGCTCCCGTCGAGCCGACTCCTTCTTGCCAGCCTGAACGTACAAATTCGCAAGCCTCCAGCGCAGGATGGTCCGGTTCGGCGCCATTGCCACAGCCGCCTCCTGAGTCTGCAGTGCGCGATCGAGCTGCCCTGCCATGGCGTAAACGTCGGCCTCGGTATCCAGGAAAAGCGCCTCCTTGGGCAGCAGCGCCTGCGCCTTCCGGATGTAGTCCAGCGCAGCCGGATCCTTGCGGCGCCCCGCCAGCCACGCGAGGTTGTTCCAGGCGATGGCATCCTTCGGATTGATTTCGGCCACCCGCCGGTAGTGCTGCTCCGCCTCAGGGAACTGTTCGGCATCCAGTTCGGCGCCGGCGAGGTAGCTCAGGAAGCCGGTGTCCCCGGGATGATCCTTGATCCAGGTCCGCTCCATGGCCTTGTTGTCGAGCTTCGCGGCTACCAGAGCCGTTCTCAGTTTGATCGCCGATTCCGTGGTCGGCTCACGCTCCAGCGAATGACGATACGCGTCTGCGGCCGCCCGCCAGTCGTTGGATGCAGCGGCAATGTCGCCCTCCAGCACCCATCCGAGGGCTGCGGTGCTCGGCTTGCCCTGCAATGCACGAGCCGCTTGCATCGCGTCACGTGACCGGCCCGCCGCCAGTTGGGCAACCGTGAGCAGCTTGATGACCTCAGGGTTGTCCGGCTCCAGCAGCAATGCCTTTTTCACGTTGACGACAGCCTGCTCAGGCCGCTTGGCCACCATTTCCACCTGTGCAAGCCTCAGCAAGGGGCGCGCGGACTGCGGCTGCGCCGTGCCGAACTTGGAGAACGCCGATTGGGCCTCGGCGATATTGCCGGCGGCCAACTGTGCCTGGCCCAGCAAATCCAGCAACTCGGGATCGCCCGGCAGCGCAGCCAGAGCTTCCTGCGCGACGGTAACGGCCGCCTTGGGCTGCTGGCGGCCTAGTTCCAGATTGATCAACGCTGCACGGGGCTGTACCGCACTGGGATGCAGCTTGGTGGCGGCACGAAGCATGTCAGCCAGGTCGTCGCGGCTCGCCCCTTGGCGAGCCCGGATGCTGAACAGCGCCATGCGCGCGTCCACATTGTTGGGCGACACCTCCAGCACGCCCTCCAGCCGCCGTCGCGCCTTGTCCGCATCCCCATCCTGCAAGTCCAACGCGGCCAGCGCCGAAGCTGCGGGGTAATAGCCCGGCGTGCTCTTGAGCGCCGCCTCGAACGCCCGGCGGGCGGCCGGAACGTCGCGTTTCTCCAGCTGCACGCGCCCCGCCAGGTGCAGCGCGATCGCCTTCATGCCCTCCTTCTTTTCCAGCCGTTCGGTCGCAGCGAGCGCTTGGTCGAGGTGGCGGGCACGCAACTGCGCCGCGATGAGCGCGAAATCCGCCGATGGCCCCGGGTCCTGCGCCGACAACTCTTGCAGCGCCATCAAGTCCTTGTCGTCGATGCTGCGTGACAGCCGAGACACGGAGGCCGACACGCGGCTGGCAACGTCGTCGGGCTTCAACTTGACTGCTCGCTCGAACAGCGCCTCGGCCGCCTTCGTATCGCCCGAAACAAGCGTCGCACGCCCCGCCAGCCGCAGCGCGTCAACCGACGTCGTGTTGGCGGACAGCAGCGGCTGCAGGATCTGCAGCGAGCGGGCCGGCTGCCCCTGCTGCAGCATGAGCTGCGCGAGCATCAGGCGTATCCCGTCTTGGGACGGCTCGATATGCAGCGCCTTGCTGAGCGATGCCTCGGCCTGAGCCGGCGCCCCAAGCCGCGCCTGCACCGCACCGTCGAGCTGCAAATAGCGCGGATTTTCCGGGTTGATCCTGAGCAGCTTCTGGGCCCCCTCTCGAGCCTTCTCGAGTTCGTTGCTCTCCAGCGCCATCAGCGCCGTGAACAGGATGGTGCGTGGGTGATTCGGCGCCACCTTGCGAAGCTCCTCGAGCTGCTGGACCGCGGTTGCCTTCTCGCGCTTGACCAACAGCAACTCGAGCGCGGACGAGCGCGATGCGATGTCGTTCGTGTCCAGCTCGACAGCCTTGGCATAGGCCGCCAACGCGTCGTCATTACGGCCTTCGCTGCGGAGCAGGTCACCTCGCAACTGCCACGCAGCGCCCGCCCGAGGATCACCGGCCAGCACGCTGTCGAGCTGGGCTGCAGCTTCACGCAACTGACCTGCGGCGGCCGTCAACCGAACCTGCAGCAGCTTGGCCGGGAGCGATTGAGGATTGAGCTTGAGTGCCGTCTGAACGGCCGCGCCTGCTTCGGCCACCTGCTTCTTGGCGATATGGGCCTGAGCCAACGTGACGTTCAACTCTGCCGCAGCCACCGCATCCGTCAGCCGCGTGGCACCGAACTTTTGAATCACGCGATCCGGGCCCGATGCGGTCAGGACAGCCCGGGCCAGCTCGGGGACGCATTTGTCGGGGCTGACACCTGCGTCCAGCGCCCGCTGCAGCTCCACCTCTGCACCGGCAGCGTCTCCCGAAGCGAGCAACGCACTGCCCAGCAGATGTCGCGCTGTCGCTGAATTCGGCTCTGTCTGCAGCACGTTCATTAACTGAACGATCGCCGCCCGATATTCATGTTGATCGAAATGCTTCTGCGCCGCAGCAAGCAGTTCCTGGTTCGACGGCTTCCAGCAGCCCGCCAGCGCCAACACCACCGTGACAGCCGCAATCCGGCTCGTCGTCCTCAACATATCAACTCCCCAATGAGTTCTCTGAAATATCGCTAGATGCCATATGGCCGCGGTGGGCCTTACAGCGAAACGCTGCAGCCAACGTCGCCACATTGAACGCTCGCCCCAAGAACCGGCGTCAGCACTACGGCCGAACCACGGCGTACAGGATTCGCGGTAAGTGAAGCCAGAGTTCGGCCCGTTCCAGGCGCACCAGCGCCGCCCAAGGAGTTCATCTGGACGCGCGCACTTCCGCTCGATCACTGCCCACCCACCGCCATGTCTCGACGCGCCTCTCTGTCAGATGCCCGCGGCGCTCACGCTCTCCATACCAGGCACCAGCGTCGCCCACCACGCTGCGCTCCCCGCCCCGGGGCACAACGTGACCGACCGCGAATGATGATAAGTGCAGCATGCGAGGCACCGGCCGGTGGCGGCCCCTCGAATGCCGGGCACGGCGCGATCTGCCCCATCGAAATCGATCGTCGACGAATGAAAATTCTTGGGTTCGGGCTGCCAGCAAAGTCTCACCACTTGCCTTAAGTAAGAAATTGCAACAAATACCCTGAAGACTTACATCCACAGTGGTGTTCTGCCTGGCGATGGCATCACGTTTCGCGCTATCCCTTTGGAGTAGCCGGCTCAAGGCGCGAAGCAAGCCCGCGTCCTTCACGGCACCGCAGAGCCCCTAGAAAGAAGCCCGCAACCACCGTACTGCCCCCCCTCCCAACGGCCTGTTCAAACGGTATCCTGACGACGTCCGGCATGCGTGGAGGCAACTGCAGGACAGACACAGCAATTTCACCGTCCCTGGCGAGCATTCGGCCGCGCCCCTGACCGGGCAGGTTCCAACGCGACAAGCGTTGGATCGATTGCAAGGGATTGACAGATGCGACAAAGCCGCGAGTAGTTACAACCAGACGGCTGGAAGGCCCCACCATCACAACCTGCGTAGCCAAAAACAAGCACAACGACTGCAATCACAGCCCGCATGCGTCATCTCATTAAGATGAGTGTTGTCGGCCTCCAGCCGAACTCATAACGCTGGTAGCACATGCGGAGCCACCTAGACCTCCACGATTGGGAAAACAATGTTCAATCTACCGCCTGTGGCTGCGGCTCACCTGTTTCGGGAGCTCGGAACAAAAACTCGCCCCCTTCGGAGTGCGCTGGAACTGCGTTATCAGGTCTATTGCGTTGAATACAGCTTTCTAGAGCCCGAAGATTACCCGGACGGCGCAGAAACCGATGAGCATGATGACGAAGCGGCGCATTTCCACGCTTTTGATGGCAGCGACGAACTTGTCGGTTATGTACGACTGGTCAGGCCGGACGCCGAGCAACGTTTTCCGTTGCAACGCCACTGCGGCAACTTCGCAGCAGGTTTGGCATTGCCAAATCCGAAGCAAGCCGCGGAAATCAGCCGGTTGATGGTGCGCAGCGAGTTCCGGCGGCAGCGCGGCCAACGGCTGGCTGGCGTCACAGCTGCCGAGAACAACGCCATCCTCAGTGGCCAGAGGCGCCTGGACACACCGCAGATTCTTCTCGGCTTGTACAAGCAGATGTACCTGTATAGCCTGGCTCATGGCATTCGTTACTGGTATGCCGCCATGGAGCGGCCGCTTGCCCGCTCCCTGGCTCGGTCGGGCTTCGTCTTCGAACCCATTGGGCCGGAGACGGACTACTACGGGCCGGTGTCGCCCTACCTCGCCGACCTGAACAAGCTGGAAGCCAGCGTCGGTACGCGCCATCCGGACCTGCTGGCCTGGCTGCGCAACCCAACGCGCTCGCCGGCGCCGTTGGCATCGACGCCATTGGCGAATTAACCATCCGGCCTTGATCGACGCCGGGCGACTTGCTCAGGATTTGACTTGCAACCTGCTCATTAGGTCGTACAAGGTCGGCCGGCTCACACCCAGCAGCTCTGCGGCTTTGACGATGTTTCCGTCCGTGCGCGCAAGCGCTGAAATGACGGCTTGCCGCTCTGCGTTTTCCCGGATAGTCCGCAAGTCCAGCATACCGTTGTCGGCAAGCGAAGGCGCCGCCGCCTGCAGGCCAAGGTCGGCGGCAGTGATGCGATCCTCGTCAGCCATGATGACTGCCCGCTTGAGCATGTTCTGAAGCTCACGCACATTGCCGGGCCATCGGTGCGACTCCAGCGCACGCACGGCATCATCCGACAGCGTAGGTGCCGGGCGACGCATGTCAGTCGAGAAGCGGCGTGCGAACGCATGCGCGAGCAGGACAGCATCGCCCAGCCGGTCGCGCAGGGGCGGGATCTCGACAACGATCTCGGCGAGACGGTAGTACAGATCCTCCCGGAAGCGCCCGTCCGCAATGCGGGCCTTCAGATCCTGGTGGGTCGCCCCCACGACGCGCACGTCGATCGGAATTTCCTGCCTGCCACCAACGCGCTCGATGACACGCTCCTGCAGGAAGCGCAGCAACTTGGCCTGCAAAGGCAGCGGCAGGTCGCCGATCTCATCCAGCATCAACGTGCCGCCGTTGGCGGTTTCGATCTTGCCGAGCGTTGACTTCGTCGCGCCGGTGAAGGCCCCCCTCTCGTAACCGAAGAGTTCGCTCTCCAGCAACGTTTCGGGAATTGCTGCGCAATTGATGGCCACAAAGCGGCCCTTGCGCTTAGACGCATCATGCAACGCCTGCGCCAGCACCTCCTTGCCGGTGCCGCTCTCGCCGAGCAGCAGCACGGTCGCGTCGCTGGGCGCCACCTTCTCGATCATGCGGCACACGCGCTGCATGCCCGGATCGCGCGTCACGAGGCCCGAGAAGACGTCGCTGCTCTGTTGCATCTGCAGCCGGCGGTTCTCCTGCTGCAGTTCGTAGAGGCGATAGGCGCGCTCGACTGTCAGACTCAGCACATCCGGGTCAACCGGCTTGGCGAGGAAGTCGTAGGCGCCCATGCGGATCGCGCGCAGTGCATTGTCCTGGTCGTTCTGCCCCGTCAGCACGATCACCTTCACGCCGGGATCCAGCTCCAGCAGCTTCTCCAGGCACTTGAAGCCTTCGGACACGGAGTCGCGGTCCGGCGGCAGGCCGAGATCCATCGTCACGACCGCCGGGTTATGACGACGGAACTGCAGCACGGCGCTGGCCACGTCGTCGGCGGTCGCTGATTCGAAACGATCCAGTGACCACTTCAGCTGTTTCTGCAGGGCAAGATCGTCCTCGACGATCAGCAGCGGCGCATGGCGAGGCGTGCTCATCGGACTTCCAGCGCAGCCAACGGCGCATCAGTTTGGGCGTGGAACAAGGGCAGCAGCAGGGTCACCGTGGTACCCCGGTTCAATTCGCTCTGCACGCTGATCTTGCCTCCCAGTTCCTGCACGTATTGATAGCTCTCGTGGGCACCGATGCCCATGCCGCTGGCCTTGGTGGTCTGGAACGGCTTGAAGAGACGATTCTGTATGAAATCCTCGCTCATGCCGCACCCGGTATCGGTGATGACAACACGCGCCTGGCTGCCCTGTGCATCCAGCGACAGGCGCACCTCGCCCCCGGGCGGCGTCGCATCGAACGCGTTCTGTACGACATGGCCCAACACACGTTCCACACGTTCGACATGCCCCCGCGTGCTGACGCCCTGCTTCAGGTCCAACTGCAGCTCACGCCCCTTGCTGGCCGCCGCCGCGGCCAGCCGCCGGGCGATCTGCTCGAGGTCGACGCCGCTCGTCACCCCATGCGGCTTGTCGCCCTCGCGCAATTGCAGCATCAGCTGGCGCATCTTCTCCAGCGAGTTCTCGACGGTGTCCAGCATGTCCTGCTGGAACTCGGGGTTATCGCGCAGGCGCTTGGCGTTCTTCATCATCAGCGAGAGCTGCGTGACGATATTCTTCAGGTCATGCACGACGAAGGCGGACATGCGGTTGAAGGCATCGAACTTTCGGGCCTCCAGTAGCGCCTCCGTGGCCTGAGCCTGGGCCAGATAGCCTGACGCCTGGCTGGCCGCCGTGCGCAGCAGGTCGCGCACTTCCCAGTTCAGCTCGACGACGGCGCGCGGCTTGCCGAGGACGACGAAGCCAATCAGTGCCTCCCGCACCAACAGCGGCAGCAAGAGCCAGCATCGTGGTTCCTCGACCAGCCAGGCCGGCAGTTCCAGCCCCGGATACGCGTCACGGCGCTCACGCCATTCGTCGGCGTCGATGATCCACGCGCGGTCCTTCCAGAACGTCGCGAGCCCCCCATCACGCGCCTCGCTGCCCGCCTGTGCCGGCAGGTTCCATCGCGCGGCCTGCACGAACTCTGACTCTGCAGACCGCTGCAGCCACAGCATGCCGCTCGGGCTCTCAACGAGGTTCGCCAAGGCTCGCACGACGGTCTCTGCCGTGTGCTGGGGCTCGGTACTGCTGGACAGCGCCCGCGTGAAGCGCAACCACTCTTCACGGTAGTCGTAGCGGTAGCTGAAGAAGTTCTTGCTGATGTAGACCTTCAGCCGCGAGCGCATCGAACCCGATGCGACCAGCAGCATCAGGCCGACGAGGGCCACGAACACCAACGCCACCGAAAGCGCCCGCCCCCACTGCCCGCCGGTGTAGCGGACGTAGTAGCCCACGCTGGCAACGACCAGCAGGTAGGCACCAACCAGCAGCAACGCCGCCGAATGGAAGACGGTGGCACGCGACACGTGCAGCTTGCCGAGCCAGTCCCCATGGCGCCGTGAGGCAACGTAGAGGAGCGGGACGGCCGCGGCGTGGACCAGCGAGCGCACGCTGATGGCATCGCTGTCGAACTGCTGGAACAGCGCGGCCTGCGAAGCAATGAAGAGATCGAAGACAAAAATGCCACCGAGCCCGAGGCAGACCGGCTTGGCGTTCCAGCGGGCATCCGGCGTTGCATTGCGCAGCAGCTGCTCGACCAGCACCAGTCCCAGTACCGCCAGGCCCAAGGCCGCGAACGCCTGGGGCTGCACCAACCCATGCGGCGCGGTCCGCTCAGCCAACGCCATCAAAAGCAGTGGCAACAACACGGCAAGCGCCGAAAGTGACCAAAGCCAGCGAACGCCACTGCCCCGCCCAGAGGGCGGCAACAACATCAGCATGAACAGGAACCAGAGCGCAAAGCGCGACACATCCAGCGTCGGGACGATCCATGCCGGCCAACGATCCGACCAATGCCGCAGGCCATCCGCCAGAGCCCCCCCCGCCCACAAGGCACTGACGACGAGCGCAGCGAGGAACACCAGCGCCAACGTCGTTACCGGCAATCGGCCGCGCCACAGCCGCTGCGCAAAATGAAGCCCGAACAGGCCGTACGCAACGCAGCAGATCAGATCACTGAGACTGCTCAATGAAGACATTGGAGGCTCCGCCTCGACAACGGGTTCCGGGGCAGAAGCATCGACGCGGGCATGCCGCATTCAAACATGCACAGCGACCGCGCGACGTCGGCACTCGCGCCGAGACGGGCGCTCAGCGGGCGCCCTTGCCTGTCAGCACGACGGCGACCGTCTCCAGCATGATCAGCAGGTCCAGGAACAATGAGTGGTTCTTGACGTAGTACAGGTCGTACTGCAGCTTCTCGACGGAGTCTTCGATCGTCGAGCCGTACTCGTAACGCACCTGCGCCCAGCCGGTCACGCCCGGCTTCACGCTATGGCGGACCGCGTAGTACGGAATCTTGCTGATCAGCTCGTCGACAAAGAACTGACGCTCGGGGCGCGGGCCCACCATGCTCATCTCGCCCCACAGCACGTTGAACAGCTGCGGCAGCTCATCGATGCGCACCTTGCGGATGAAGCGACCCACACGCGTCACGCGATCGTCGTTCTTGCTGGCCCAACGCGGCTTGCCATCCTTCTCGGCGTCGGTCCGCATGCTGCGGAACTTGATGACCTTGAATGGCACGCCATTGAGACCCACGCGCTCCTGCCGGTACAACACCGGCCCGCGCGACTCAATGCGGATGGCCAACGCCGTGACAAGCATCAGCGGCCAGGACACTGCCAAGATCAGGGCGGCAAAGATCACGTCACAGACGCGCTTGATCGCCGCGCGCAACATGCCCTGGCTGAAGCCATCGCCGAAGACAAGCCAACCGGCGTTCACATGCTTGATGTTGATCTGGGCAAGCGTCTTCTCGAAATGAGTGGCAATGTCAACGACCCGGACACCAGAGAGCTTGCAGTCCAGCAACTGGCGCAAAGGCATGCTGCCACCGCGCCGTTCACTCAGCGCCACGACGATCTCGTCCACGTTGTGCCGCAGCGCCGCTTCCGTCAGGTTGGCACCGTCATTGATGATGTCGGCGTTCGGCACTTCATGCTGCTCTTCGTTGGGGCCTGCGTAGTAACCGACGATCTGTGCGTGAGGGTCGGACGCCCGAAGCGTGTTGCCGACAGCGCGGGCGGCATGGCCCGTGCCAAAAATCAGGATGCGGCTGCGCATGCGCGCTTGCGTGCTGGAGTGAGCTGCGTAGACGCGATGAATCATCACGGCCGCGACGGCTGCCATGGCCACCAACGTCAGCAGGTCGCGGTGGCTGGTGTCGGAAGGCACCAGGCTGAAGATGGCATAGGCGAGCGGCAGACCGAACAGCAGACCAAAGAGCGCACGTGCGCATGATTCGGTGACAGATCGGTTGTGCACGTGCTGGTAGAAACCCGTAGCCGAATTAATGACGAACATGCAACCAGCCAGCGACAAACCGTGAGAAGCCGCAAAAGGCAATACGGTTTGCGCAGCCTCGCCCTGGCTCAGCACAACGGCTATGACGGCAAAAACGATCAGGCCAAGATCGAAAAAGACCTGTAGCAGCGTCTGCTTGTGCAGGTAATGGTTGAATATTCGAATCATTGATATCCCCGATCACTACTACCCGGTGCGTTCCGCCTTCATCGCCAAACAACGAAATCATCATTCGATATTTCGTTGGTGCGCTGAGAATGTCGCGTCACCCACTACCCGCCGCCTCGGAGCCGCTCGGCCGGGATGGGAACGTCCGGCTTGACGCCGCAAAGAAGACCTTGCACCCGGTCCCGATCGCGCCGGCATCATGCCTTCCGCTCCAGGGCTTGAAAGCCCCCCGTTTGGAGGGTAGCGCCTCTCTCATCGATGCCCTTCGGCGAGGGTGGGGAGTGTCCGACAAATCTCACCGCGGAACGCGCCGCAGTAGACCCCAAAGCGGGCGACAGAACCGTGACACGGATGGGCGCCACATGATGCAAGCGTGAAGAACGCACAAGCCGAGCCTTGAATTCCAGCCACTTCATTTTGTCAAGGTCGCGCCGACGCGACGCGCGAAGCCATGTGAATATTGCGTGCAATATTAAAATTCGCACGGACACTTCATTTATTCGCCAAAAGATGTCGCATCAAGGCGCAGTTTGTCGTCTCCCCCTGTGCAATATGGATTCGAGGACACAAAACGAAAAACCCGCCAACGGCGGGTTCTTGGGAGGACGTCACCCGCTGAAGCGGGTGATGGAGAACAAGATCGATCAGCGCACGACGGCGATCTGCTCGCGGTTGCCACCCTTGTAGGTGTAGAGCGTCAACGCGCCGTTCTTGATGTCGCCCTTGGCGTCGAAGGCGATGACGCCCGTCACGCCCTTGTAGCCGTCGGTCTTGGCCAGTTCAGGCAGGTACTTGGCGGGGTCAGCCGACTTGGCGCGCACCATCGCATCGACCATCACGTTGACGGCGTCATAGACGTAAGGCGCGTAGATCTGCACGTCCACGTTGAACTTGGACTTGAACTTCGCCTTGAACTCGTCCAGGCCCTTCTTCGCCTCGCCCTCCACGCCGCCCGCCTCGGCGCAGACGACCTGGTTGTCGCCCATCGTGCCGGCAGCCAGCTTGGGCAGTTCGCTCGTGCAGATGCCGTCGCCGCCGAGGAACTTGGCGTTGATGCCCAGCTGCTTCATCTGGCGCAACATCGGGCCGGCAACAGCATCCATACCGCCGAAGAAGACCACGTCCGGCTTCTTGGCCTTCAACGAGGTCAGGATGGCGGTGAAGTCCGTGGCCTTGTCGTTCGTGAACTCACGGCCGACGACGTTGCCGCCCGCGCCCTTGACGCCCTTCTCGAACTCGTCGGCCACGCCCTGACCATAGGCCGTGCGGTCATCGATGACGGCAATGGACTTGCCCTTCAGATCCTTGGCGGCATAGCGACCCAGCGTGCCACCCAGGTGCACGTCGTCGGCCACGACGCGGAAGGTCGTCTTGTAGCCTTGGCGAGTGAACTTGGGGTTGGTCGCCGAAGGCGAAATCTGCGGAATGCCGGCGTCGCTGTAGACCTTGGAGGCCGGGATGGAGGTGCCAGAGTTCAGGTGGCCGATCACGCCGTTGACCTTCGCGTCGACCAGCTTCTGGGCGGCCGCAGTGCCCTGCTTCGGGTCGCCGGCGTCGTCTTCGGCCAGCAGCTCGAACTTGACCTTTTTACCGCCGATGCTCACGCCCTTGGCGTTGAGTTCCTCGATTGCCAGGCGGGCGCCAAGCTCGTTGTCCTTGCCCAGGTGGGCGATGGCGCCGCTGGTGGGGCCCACGTGGCCGATCTTCACCACTTCCTGAGACATCGCGGCACCGCTGAGCAGCACGGCCACGGCACCCACCACCATATTCACTTTGATCTGCATGGATCGACTCCGGTTTGGAAGAGAGAGGGAGAGGAAAAACAAGGGAGCTGTTGAGTTTTCAGCCAAATGAACATATCCCAAATTCAGCATGCGCTCCGTCGGGGAAAGCATGGAAGCAACACTTCTCAGCCCGCCGCCGAAAAATGGTCCAGCCGGGCGCCTGCCTGCTGGTAGCTCCGATAGCGCGCCCGGCCCGCCTGCACGATCGCAGGCTCTCGGCCGACGACCTCAAGCACGCGCTCGAACGCGAGTGCATCGCCCGGCAGATCCTGGGCAAGGTTGAGGAGCAGGCCGCGGTGCGGCAATAGCGAGGCATCCTCCACCAGCAACACCTCGCCAGCCACAGCAGCGTCAGCGCCATCCCAGCAACGGTGCGGGATGAATTCCGCTGCGTCGAAGCTCCACAGCAACGCATCCAGCCGCTCTGCATCGCCGGCCGACACGCAAACGCCGACCGGCTTGCCGGATGCAAGCGCACGGCGGACCAGCCGGCAGGCGAAGTGCAGAGGGTCCGCAGCGTCGCTGTAGAAGCTGACCTGAACGGTCACGGTCAGCGCGACTGGCCCAGCACGAAATGCGTCAGCAGCCCGACCGGCCGGCCCGTGGCGCCCTTGGCTGCGCCGCCCTTCCAGGCCGTGCCCGCGATGTCCAGGTGGCCCCAGCGATACTTGCTCGCAAAGCGCTGCAGAAACTTGGCCGCAGTGATGGAACCGCCCGCCCGGCCAGCAATGTTGGGCACATCGGCGAAGTTGCTCTTCAGGCCTTCGGCATAGTCATCGTCCAGCGGCATGCGCCAGCAGGGGTCCAACGCCGCATCGCCGGCAGCAGCCAGCGCCGCGGCGAGTTCGTCGTCGCTCGCATACATGCCGCTGCGCACGCCACCCAGCGCGATGACGCAGGCGCCCGTCAGCGTCGCCACGTCGACCACGACGGCCGGCTTGAAGCGTTCCGCATACGTCAACGCATCGCACAGGATGAGGCGTCCTTCGGCGTCCGTGTTGAGGATTTCGATGGTCTGGCCCGACATCGACGTGACCACGTCACCGGGCTTGACCGCGTTGCCACTGGGCATGTTCTCGCAGGCGGCGACGATGACGACGAGGTTGATCTTGGGCTTGAGCTCCGCCACGGCGCGCAACGTGCCGATGACGCTGGCCGCACCACCCATGTCGAACTTCATCTCGTCCATCTCGGCGCCGGGCTTCAGCGAGATGCCACCGGTGTCGAAGGTGATGCCCTTGCCAACCAGCACGACCGGCGCGACGGACTTGGGCGCGCCGTCGTAACGGGCGACGATGAAGCGCAGCGGCTCATCCGAGCCCTGGGCGACGGCCAGGAAGCTGCCCATGCCGAGCTTCTCGACGGCCTTGCGGTCCATGACCTCGACCTTGAGGCCATGCGTCTTGCCCAGTTGCTGCACGACCTGGCCCAGGTAGGTGGGCGTCGCATGATTGGCCGGGCGGTTGGCGCATTCTCGGGCCAGCTCTATGCCGGCGGCGATGGCCTGGCCGCGCGCGAGGCCGGCCCTAGCCTCCTTCACCGCGGCCTTGGCCGCCAACAGCGTCAGCTTGGCGAGCTTGGGCGCCGCAGGTGCGCTGGGCTTGGTGTGGCGGTAGACATAGACAGTATCGGTGGCTGCGATGGTGGTCTGCTCCGCGAGCGCTTCGCCAAGCGCCGTATCGAAACCCGCGAACACGACGGCCGCATGAGCCACGCCGCGCGACTTGACCTGCGCGAGGCCCGCGGCAAGTGCTGCACGCGCCGCCGCCAGCGTCGTCTTGCCGCTGGCCGCCAGCACCAGGCGCGAGGCCTTCAGGCCGTCGGGCTGGGTGAGCGTGATGGCCTGGCCGGCCTTCAGTGAAAAATCTCCGAGCTTGATCGCAGCCTGCGCATGTTTGGCGACGGCAGCGTCCAGACCCTCGGGCAGCGAGTCGCCACCCAGCACCACGATCAGAGCGTCAGCACCCGCGGTGGCGAGAGCTTCCAGCTCTGTGGTTTGAACCTTGAAGTCCATAATGACCGGAAGTAGAAAAAGTGCGTTTGATGTTATTCGATTCATCCACGCGGTCGGAGCTGGCCAAGAGTTTCGGTGTCACGTTGGTGGTCATCCTGACCATCATGCTGACGCTGACGCTCATGAAGACGCTGGGCCAGGCCGCCGGCGGCAATGTGGCGCCGCAGGACGTCGTGCTGCTGATGGGCTACGCGACCATCGCTCACCTCGCCACCATCCTCATCCTGTCCGTCTTCCTGGCCGTCGTCATGACGCTCGGGCGGTTCTACCGCGAGTCCGAAATGACGGTCTGGTTCGCCAGCGGTGTGCCGCTGTCGCGCTTCGTGCGTCCGGTGCTGCGCATGGCCTGGCCGGTACTGCTGGCGGTCGTCGTGCTGGAGCTGCTGGTCTGGCCCTGGGGCAACCAGAACAGCGCGGAGCTGCGCGACCGCTACCAGAAGCGCAGCGACCTGTCGCGCGTCGCGCCGGGGCAGTTCCAGACCTCGCGCGATGGCAGCCGGGTGTTCTTCATCGAACGCGACGGCGACAACGCGGCAACCGGCCGCAACGTCTTCATACTTGCAAACCAGCATGAACGCGAGTCCGTGACGACGGCATCGCGCGGTCGGCTGGAGATGGAGGGCGACGACCGCTTCCTCGTGCTGGACCACGGCCAGCGCAACGAAACCCAGCTCAAGACGGGCGAAAAGAGCCTGGCCCGCTTCGAGCAGTACAAGGTGCTGACCGACACGCAGGTGCTCGCCAACGGCAGCCAGCTGCCACCCAAGGCAACACCGACGATGGAACTGCTGCGCACGCCGACTGCCAAGAACCAGGGCGAGCTGACCTGGCGCCTGGGCATGATCCTCTGCGGCATCAACATGGCCTTCCTCGGTGTTGGCCTGTCGGCGTCCAACCCGCGCCGCGCGAACAGCTGGAACCTGCTGTTCGCGCTGCTGGCCTTCGTCGTCTATTTCAACCTCGTCAACGTCAGCGTGTCGTGGGTGGGCAACGGCCGCACGACGCTGCCCAGCGCGCTCGTCAGCCTGCACGGCAGCGCATTCCTGCTGGCCATGGCCATCATCTGGCTGCGGGACAACGCCAACCGCTTCTGCCTTCGCCGCCGCGCGGCAAGTACTGCCTCCGCATGAAGACCGTCCGCCGCCTGCTCTACAAGGACATCGTCGGATCCGTCGTGCTCGTCGCACTGGCCTTCCTGTCACTGGTGTTCTTCAACGACTTCGTCGACGAGATCGACCGCATGTCGCGCATCGGCGCCGGCGCCGGCAAGGCGGCCGTGCTGGCGGCGATGGAGATCCCCGGCAACTTCTACACGCTGTTCCCGATTGCCGTGCTGATCGGCGCCATCATCGCGCTGGCCAGGCTGGCGCAGAGCAGCGAGTTCACCATCCTGCGCACCGGTGGCCTCGGCCCGGAGCGCGCGCTGGGCCTGCTGGCGGGGCTGGCCGCGGTCTTCGCCGTGCTGACCTTCGTCGTCGGCGACTACGTCGCGCCGCAATTCGAGCGCCAAGGCGACGACCTGCGGGCCAGCTTCACGCGCGACGCCACGCCAACCAAGCGCGGCGCTTGGCTCAAGGACCACCGCAAGGTGAACGGCGAAGAGCACAGCTACTCCGTCAAGGTCGGCCGCGCTGGCGCCGGCGGCGAACTGGAGGACGTGCGCATCTACGAATTCGACCCGCAGGGCCGGCTCATGTCCCGCACGGAGGCCGCCAAGGCCGCGGTCGACGCCGACGGCACCTGGCACCTGCAGGCCGTGCGCCGCACGCTGTGGGCGATCGGCAGCGCGGCATCGGCGCCCGGCGTCGGCTCGGCGGCCGTCACAGAGCAGAAGCTCGACCGGCTGGACTGGCAGAGCTCGCTGCATGCCGGCGTCATCGCCGCGGCGGTGCTGCCGGCCATGTCGATGTCGACGCTGGAGCTCTACCGCTACACCCAGCACCTCTCCGCGCAGGAGCAGTCGGCGCAGGCGCACAACATCCAGTTCTGGCGCAAGGCCCTCTACCCGTTCGCCTGCTTCGTCATGGTGGCGCTGGCCCTGCCTTTCGCCTACCTGCACGGCCGCTCAGGCGGCATCAGCCTCAAGGTGTTCGGCGGCATCATGCTGGGCATCAGCTTCGTGCTGCTGAACAACGTGGCGGGCCACCTGGGCATGCTGAAGAACTGGACGCCCTGGATCGTGGCCGCCACGCCCAGCCTGCTCTACCTCGGCCTGTCGATGGCCGCCTTCACCTGGTTGGTCAGGTATCGATGATGGATGGACTGCTGCTCTTCGCCCACGGCGCCCGCGACCCGGCCTGGGCGCGCCCATTCGAGGTCATCACCGAGCGGCTGAGTGCAGCCCGCCCCGGCGTGCCCGTCGTCATGGCCTATCTGGAATTCATGTCGCCCGGCATGGAAGACGCGGCCCGGCAGTTGGCCGAAGCCGGCTGCACCCGCGTGCATGTGATGCCGCTGTTCCTGGGTACCGGCGGGCATGTGCGGCGCGACGTGCCGGTGCTGCTGGACCGGCTGCGCGAGCAGCATGGCAGCGCCATCGAGTGGCAACTGCACGCGCCGCTGGGTGACCAGGACGCCGTGCTGCACGCGATCACCTCCGCCTGCGCGGCCGTCCTCGAATGAACCTCCATCAATTCCGCTTCGTCCAGGAAGCCGCCCGCCGCAACCTCAATCTCACCGAGACGGCCAAGGCGCTGTTCACGTCGCAGCCCGGCGTGTCCAAGGCCATCCTGGAGCTGGAGGAAGAGCTGGGCGTCGACATCTTCTCGCGCCATGGCAAGCGGCTGCGCCGTATCACCGAGCCGGGCCAGCAGGTGCTCGCCTGCATCGAGATCATCATGCGCGAGGTGGCCAACCTGAAACGCATCGGCGAGGAGTACTCGCGCCAGGACAGCGGCACGTTCTCCATCGCGACGACCCACACGCAGGCCCGCTACGTGCTGCCCGCCCCCGTCGCGCAGCTGCGCAAGCAGTTGCCGCAGCTGCGCGTGAGCCTGCACCAGGGCAGCCCGGACCAGGTCGCCCGCATGCTGATCGACGAGACCGCCGACCTGGGCCTAGCAACCGAGTCGCTGGCGCAGTACCCCGAGCTCGTCACGCTGCCCTGCTACGAATGGCAGCACGTCATGGTCGTACCGCGCGACCATCCGCTGGCCACGGCCGAGCGCATCAACCTGGACCAACTGGCTGGCGAGCCGCTGGTGTCCTATCACCCCAGCTTCACCGGCCGCACCCGCATCGACAAGGCCTTCGCCGCGCGTCACCTCACGCCCAACATCGTGCTGGAGGCCATCGACTCGGACGTCATCAAGACCTATGTGCGCCTGGGCATGGGCGTGGGCATCGTGGCCGAGATGGCGATGCGCGAGGAGCCGGCCGGCAGCGACCTCGTCGCCCGACCGCTCGGCGCACTGCTGGGCAGCAACGTCACGCGCATCGCCTTCAAACGCGGCGCCTATTTGCGCAACTACGTCTACACCTTTGCCGAGCTGCTCTCAGAGCGGCTGGGCCGCCGGCTCATCGAGAGGGCAATGAGCGGCGAGTCGGACGACTTCGAGCTGTAGGCGGCGCGGGCGCCGGGGCGCTAGCGCTGCTCGCCGAACCCCGAGTCGATCGGCAGCATCAGGTCCACCTCATCGCCGCGCAGTCCGGTCTCGAAAAGGTCGCGCGACACGCTGTAGAGTGTCAACAGGTCACGGTAGGCCGGCAGCTCGAAGTGCGGCGCGCCGGGGCCAGCGCCACGGGCGACAAGCTCCTGCAACATGTGCATCGCCGACGCCGCGTCAGACCACACCACCTGCAGGTGCGCGATGACGCTGGGGCTGGTGTCCAGTGTGCGGCCGCGCGACAGGCTTTGCGACCATTGCGGCGCATGCGTGCGGAAGCGCGCCTCGAACTGCTTCGCCAGCTCCGCGAACACCTGCTGATCGCCGCGCTGTTGGCACAGCTCCATCAGCATCAGGTAGGGCATGGCGCCCGCGTTACCACGCGTCAGCCGCGTCGCCAGCAGGTCGGCCGCGGCATCCTGCTGACCGAGCAGCTGCAGGAATTCCACCTGCTGCTGCAGGTCCAGCAGTTCGTCCGCGACGGTCAGTTCCTGGGCCAGCACCGGCGCGATCTCCGGGCGACGCGGCAGGCGCTGCGTAGCATCCGGCGCAGGAGCCGCCCTCGTGACCGCGAGTGGACCGGGCGGCCACGGCATGGGGCGGGGCTGAGGCCGCGTGGACTGGTGGATGCTCTCGTCGGGCAGCATCGCCGGCTCGGCGATGACGGGCGGGGCCATGCCCGGAGACGGTGACGGCGGTGCGGGCGGCACGCCGCCGCCTTCCGCCGCGGCCTGCAGTGCGCGCCAGTAGGCCATCTCGCGACGCGCACGCTCTTCGCGCCAGCGGCTGCCGTAGAAGGCGGCTGCGCCGGCCAGCAGGCTCAGTCCCAGCGTCAGCGCCCATGTCATCGGGTCTCGGTAAGGCGACGCCCGGGGCGCCGGCGCAGCCACGGCCGGGGCCGGCGACGAGGCCGGCGCAGATACGCTCGCCACGGCCACCGGCGGCGCAGATGCGGCAGCCGCCTGTCGCGATTCCAGCTCGGCACGCAACTGGGCCACGGTCTGTTCCAGCTCGGCGATCTGGGCCTCGAGTTCCGGCGTCAGCTCCATTTCCGGGGCGCTGGCGGCGGGCTGCACCGGCCGCGGCGCTTCGGACACGAGCACCTCGGGCCGCTCCAGCACCAAGCGCGGACCGGTGGGTCGCGGCTTTGGCTTGGGACGCGGATGCGCCCGGGGCGCGGGTGCCGGCGCAGGCTGGGCTGCAGTGCTCGGCGCGGCGGCCACCGTCACAGTGGGCATGGGCTGCGGCGCGGGTGGCTCGGCGGCGACCTGCGCACTGGCGGGCGGGTCGACGAACGCATTGAACTCGCGCGTCAGCCGCAAGGGGCAGCCCAAGGCAAGCGTGATGCGAAGCGCCGGCTCGTCGATGCGAGCGGCGCTCTGCAACCGGATCCGTTGCTGCCCCTCCACGCCTTCGATGCGCAGTTGCAGCAGTCCGGCCGGCACGCGCGCGTCGCCGGCCGAAACTTCGGTGCGCAGGCAACTGTCGGTGAGCTGCTCGCCCTCAGATAGCAGCAGCGGAATGCTGACATCCAGCGGCTTGCCGAGCACGGAGTGGACCTGGGGCTGGCCCAGCCCCAAGGCCAGCGCGCCTTGCGGCGCCAAGCCGAGCAGCAGTGCCAAGGCGGGGGTGAGGACGCCCGCGAACATCGTTGGGCGCTGGGCCGTTAGGGGCATCGGCTGCGAAGCTCGTACGGTGGAAGTGAAAGATTGCAACAACGCGTTTCACTCTAGCATGGGCCGTCGGCTCCCAAGGCCGACCCCGCCCCGGCAATGACCCTGGAACGCTCCTCGGCGCTGCCGGCACAGAATCGCCGCTTTCAACCCAGGCCGACAGCCGGCCATCGCCTCATGAAACGCATCCTCATCGGCTCCGCCTGGCTGCTGGCCGGCCTGGGAATGGTCTCCGCCGCCCTTGCACAGGAGCAGGTCACGCCCGACCGGGCCCGCGCCAACTTCGCGCGGACCATCGAGCTCGCCGCTGACGACGTACGCCACTTCCCGCCGCCACCCGCCGGCTTCCGCGACGAGCGCAGCGGCATCAGCCACGGCAGGCCGGAAACGATGGGCTACGACTCGGTTGTCACCGGCACGCGGCGCGAGGCCCTGGTCTATCTGCCGCCCGGCTACTCGCGCGACCGCAAGTACCCGGTGCTCTATCTGCTGCACGGCATCGGCGGCAACCCGCATGAATGGACCGGATACGTGCGCGCCCCGATCGTGCTGGACAACCTGCTGGCCGACGGCAAGGTGCAGCCGATGATCGTCGTCTTCCCCAACGGCCGCGCGCTCGCGGACGACCGGGCGCCGCCGGCGGACCGCGTCTTCACCGCGGAGAACGCGGCCGGCTTCGCGAAGTTCGAGCGCGACCTGCTGGAGTCCCTCATCCCGGCCGTGCAGGCGTCCTATCCGACCGAGACCGATCGAAAGCATCGTGCGCTGGCCGGGCTGTCGATGGGCGGCGGCCAGTCGCTGAATTTCGGCCTGGGCCACCTGGACACCTTTGCCTGGCTCGGCGGCTTCTCGTCCGCACCGAACACCAAGCCCGCGGCCGAGCTGCTGGCCGACCCGGAAGGTTCGCTGGGCCGACAACCCGCCTTCGTCTACCTGTCCTGCGGGCGCAAGGATGGCCTCATCAGCGTCTCGCAGGCCGTGCACCGGCATCTGAAGGCCCATGGCGTCGCGCACGTCTGGCACGTGGACGAATACGGCCACGACGGCGACAGCTGGGCCGAGAACCTGTACTACTTCGCGCAGCAGCTGTTCCGTTGATGCCCCGCGCGCGGCGGCGTCAGACGTCGTCGGAGTGCGGCGAGGTGTGCGTCCAGGCGATGGACGTCGTCGTGGGCCAGGCGCCGCCGCTCTCGGACAGCCGGCCGTCCACGCGCCGCGCCTCGCGCGCGGCGAGCTCCAGCAGCCGCACGAGGCCCTGCACCTTATCGAGCTGGGCTTCGGTCATGCCGGCGCGCAGGTAGAGGTTGCCGCGCATGCACATCAGCACGAAGGGATGGCCCTCGGGCAGCAGGTCCTGGCTAGCCTGCGCAAGCGCCTCGCCCAACTCGCTGTCGATCCATGAACGAGCCAGATCGCGCGTCACGCCGATAACGCCGTAGCGCTGACGCACGAGCTGCGAAGCCGCGCTATCGAACTTCGGGAACATCACCAGCCAACGCATCTCCTCGGGCGCATCGGTGTCGATGCGCGTCTTGAGCGTGTCGGTATAGGCCTCGAAAACGGCGCGCTCCAGGTCTTCCATCAGGTCGCGGCAGACGACCATCAGCTGCAGATCCGGGTGCAGGTTCATCTCGCAGCGCATGCGCAACTCGGTGCCTTGCAGGTAGCTGCGCTGAGACTGCCCCCACTCGACGCGCAATGGGCCGGGCACGGCCTTGGGCTGCTCGATGACGAAGCCCGTCCCGTCGCGGCTTTGCGCGAACTCCGCGCCGCGCGCCTCGGCCCAATCCAGGATCGGGCGCCAACGGGCGGCGTTGGCCCGGGTCACGAGCCAGTGCTTGACTTGCTTTACCACCATGAGTCGTGAGAATCCAGCTGATTGCTGATGGAGGCACCGAATGATCGAAGTGTATTCATGGCCCACCCCGAACGGGCACAAGGTGCACATCATGCTGGAGGAGTGCGGCCTCGCCTACCGGGTGCACCCCGTCAACATCGGTGCGGGCGAGCAATTCGCCCCGGATTTCCTCGCCATCAGCCCCAACAACAAGATTCCGGCGCTCACCGACCCCGACGGACCGGGGGGCCAACCGCTTTCGCTATTCGAGAGCGGCGCGATCCTGCTCTACCTGGCCGGCAAGACCGCCCGGCTGCTGCCGGCTGACGTGGCAGGCAAGTACGAGGTGCTGCAGTGGCTGATGTTCCAGATGGCCAGCGTGGGTCCGATGCTGGGCCAGGCGCATCACTTCCGCGTCTATGCCCCCGAGAAGCTGCCCTACGCGATCGAGCGTTACACGAACGAGGCGAAGCGGCTGTACGGCGTCATCAACAAGCGGCTGGCGCACGTGCCCTACCTCGGCGGGCGCGACTACAGCATCGCTGACATCGCTGTCTTCCCGTGGCTGCGATCGTGGAAGAACCAGGGCGTGACGATGGCCGACTACCCGCACCTCAAAGGCTGGTTCGACGAGATCGCCCGCCGCCCTGCCGTGCAGCGCGGGCTGGAGGTGCTGGCCGACGCGCGGCGGCCGCTGACCGACGCCGGCTCGCGTGAGGTGCTGTTCGGCCAGCGGCAGCTAGCCCAGCGCTGAACCTCAGCGCCGCGGCGGCATCGGGCCGGCGGACGGCGTGAACCACGGCCCGGCCGGTACCACCTGCGCCTCGGGCGGGTCACCCAGGTAGTGCGGCGACATGATTTGCACGCCGTTCTCGTTGAAGACGTCCTGGATGTGGCCGTGCAGCTGGCTCATCGCCTCCGCCCGGCGCTGCGGCACGGCACGGCTGCCCTGAGCGCAGAGCCGGTACTCGACGTAGAAGTCGCTCAGCGCCGTCTGCACGACATACGGCGCCGGTGCCTCCAACACACCTGGCGTGCGCCGCGCCGCCTCCAGCAGCATCGCGTGCACCTGCCGCCACGGCGTGGTGTAGCCGATGGTGACGGCGGTGTGCAGCACGTACTGGCCATCGTCCTGCACCAGCCGGGAGAAGTTGCGGATGGACTGGCCGAAGACCACGGCGTTGGGCAGGCTCACCTCCTCGCCGAGGCCGGTGTGCAGCTTGGTGGCGAACATGCCCAGCGAGGTGACCGTGCCCTCCATCTCACCGATGCGCACGTACTCGCCCACGCGCAGCGCCCGCGAATACATCAGCGACAGCCCGGCCATCAGCTGTCCGACGACGCCCGACGCCCCCAGCGACACCATCAGCCCTGCCAGCACGGTGACCCCCTTGAAGGCCTCGCTGCTGGCGCCGGGCAGGTAGGGGTAGGCCATCGCCAGCGCGAAAAGCCAGATGACCAGCCCGGCCAGCCGCGACGTAGGCCTGGCGGTGTCCGCGTCCAGCCCGGCAAGGCTCAGCTCGCCGCGCTGCACGCGTTCCAGCACCGCGTGCACGACGCGCAGCACGGCGCGGGCGACGAGGAAGATGAGCGCCGCCGTCACGAGCCCCGGCACGGCGGCGGCGGACGCCTGGAGCAGATCCAGCAGCAGCGACAGCAACCAGTTGCCCGCCCGCTCGCCCCACACACGTGTGACGGCGAACTGGCGCAGCACGAAGCTGGCCCACAGGTCCAGCACCACCAGCGCGACACCCCAGCTCGCCAGGCCCGCCAGCCCCCGCAGCAGCGCTATGGCATGCTCGCCCGACACCTGCCACCACGGCCGCGTCGCCGGCGCTCCGTCATGGCTGAGCCACAGGAACAGGCGGCGCAATACGCGACGTCGCAAGGCGGCCAGCCCCCACAGAGCACCCGCCGCTGCGGCCGTGGTCACCAGCGTGACACCCAGCCCCACGGCCCAGGCCCGCGGGTCCCGCGCCTCACGCGCCTCGGCCAGGGCCTGCCGCAGCCGTCGCTCCGCATCCTGCGCAGCCACGCCCAGCAACGACGCCGCCTGCGCTCCGCCGAGGTCTTCCGGCACGAGATGGAACACAGCCGTGCCGTTGACGAGCAGCCGTACGGTCGGTGGCTCACCGGGCAACGCCTGCAGCTCGACCCGGTCGGCCCCCGCTGTCGCCACCGCGGCGTCAACCGCCTGCCGCGCTGCGTCCACGCGCTCCTGCGGCGACTGCCCCTTGAGCGTCGCACGCAGCGTAACGATCTTGCGCTGGTTCAGCATCAGCGCCGCCTCGTCGGCCCAGGCCGCCTGCGCGACACACCAAGCCAGCATCGGCCACCACCAACGGATTCGCATCGCCTGCTCCGCCTCCCGAGCCGCCACGCGCGGCGCCAGGCAGGCTAGCAGGCCCGGCCCGGGTCGACCAGCGCGCCGGCGGTCATTTCGGTTCGGCGATGCGGTAGCCGACACCCGGCTCAGTCAGCAGCACGCTGGGCTCGCCCGGGTCGGCCTCCAACTTGGCGCGCAGCTGCGCCATGTACAGGCGCAGGTAGTGCGTCTGCTCAGTCGCGTCCGGCCCCCACACGTCGGCCAGCAGCCGGCGGTGGGTGACAACCTGGCCGGCCTGCCGCACGAGGCGGGCCAGCAGCTTGAACTCGGTCGGCGTCAAGCGCACATCGGCGCCGTCGCGGCGCACGCGGTGGGAGGCCAGGTCCACCTCCAGGCCGGCGCGGCGGTAGTGCGTCAGCGCCGGCTGCGCCACCGTGCCGCGATGCCGCAGCGCCACGCGCAGACGCGCCAGCAGCTCGCCGATGCCGAAAGGCTTGACGAGGTAGTCGTCGGCGCCGGCATCGAGAAGGCGGATCTTGTGTCCCTCCACCTGCCGCGCGGAGATGACGATGAGCGGCGTGGACCTCTCGCGGCGCAACGCACGCAGCAGGTCTTCGCCATCACCGTCAGGCAGGCCCAGGTCCAGCAGCACGGCATCCAGCGGGCCGGCATGCGCAAGCTGCGCCATCGCATCGGCGAGGCTGGCGGCGGTCAGCACCTCGTAGCCTTCCACGGCCAGGGCCTCGCGCAGCGTCACACGCAACTCGCGGTCGTCCTCGACGAGCAGCAGCCTCATGCCGGCGCTTCCTGCAGTTCGGGGGCCGCGCGCAATGGCAGCCACAGTTCGAAGCTGCAGCCGCCATGGCCGCGTGGGCGCAGATCCAGGCCACCATCGTGGGCCAGCGCAATCGCCCGGCACACGGCCAGGCCCACGCCGGCGCCGGGCGGGCGCTGCGAGAAGGTGGCCAGGTCGCCGCGCTGGAAGGCATCGAACACGCGCTCGCGCCAGGCCGGCTCGATGCCCGGGCCGCGGTCGCGCACGGCCAGCAGCGCGTCACCGCCGATGCGGCGCGCGACCACCTCTACCGGCGCGTCGGCGGGGCTGTACTTCAGGGCGTTGTCGATGAGGTTGTCGAGCAGCTGAGACATCAGGGCTGCATCACACCACAGCAGCGGCAGGTCGTCCGCCACGCGCGCCTTCACGCGGCCGCCATCGGGCCGGCGGCGCACGCGCCGCAGCGCCGCGCCGACGATCTCCTCGGCCGACTCCCAGTCGCAGCGCAGCGCCACGCCCGGCGCGCCCAGCCGTGCGAGTTGCAACGTGTTGTCGGTCAGCCGCACGAGGCGCGCCGTCTCGTCCACGATGCGGCCGGCCAGCTCCTGGCGCTGCGCGGCGCTCAACCGGTCGCCCTGCGTCTGCAGCGCCGAGGCCGAGCCCATGATGGTGGCTAACGGCGTGCGGTAGTCGTGCGAGATGGCGGCCAGCATCGCGTTTCGCGTGGTCTGCGTCTCGGCCAGCTCGCCGGCCTGGCGGGCTTCGTCCTGAACGCATCGACGCTGCAGCGCCAGGCCCATCTGGTCGCACAGCGCCTGGGCATGGGCCAGCAGGTCGGGCGGCAGAACAAGGTCGCCAAGGCCGCGCAGCGTGACGGCGCCGTAGCAGGCATCCCGCCCTCGCAGGGGCAGGTAGAGGTCGGGCTCGCCGGCATGGTGCGCCGTGCCCGGCCCCAGCGCCCGACCGCCGTCGGCGCACAGCTGCAGACCGGCGATGGCGTTCGCATCGGGGTCGCCGATGACAATGTCGCGCGTGCCGCAGCCGGGCCGCAGCAAAGCGGCCGCGGGCAGTCCCGCCAGCTGGGTCAGGGCCTGCAGTAGTTCGTGCGCATGGACTTCGGGGCGGTCGGCATCGCGCATCAGGTCGCCGAACTCGCGCAGCGCACGCTCGAGCTGGGCCGCCCGCTGAGCGGCACGCAGGCCGGCCCAGGCCATGCGGAGCTTCCAGCCTACCCAGGCCAGCGCCATCAGCGAGCCGGTAGCGATCCAGGGCAGGAACTGGACGATGGGGCGGGGGATCATGGGCGTCGGAGTTTAGGAGCTGGCCACCTCGAGTCGCGCCGGCTCGGGCTTCGCCAGCCTGTCCTTCACGAGCCCTGCCAGAAGCACGTCCACTAGCGTGCCGCCCTGCCCTGCGCTCGCACCGCCGACCATGACGTCCGGCACCAGGTTCACCCCTGCGCCCGCCAGCGCCTGCGCGACCTGCACGATGGCGTAGTTACCCGATTCCATCGAGTCGATCTTCTGGCGGATGACGGCGGCTTCGGCCTCGCCGATGGCCAGCGTCCGGCCCGCCTCGGCCTGGCCCGTGACGCGCGTGACCTCGGCGTCGGCCTCGGCCGTGATCTTCTTGGAACGCGCCGCGCCGTCGGCCGTCTTCACCGCAGCCTGGGCGTTGAACTCGGCCATCGCCACCTTGCGCTCGGCGTCCACCACCTGGGCCTGCGTGCGCGCCAGCGCCGTGGCCTGCTCCAGCTGCTGGCGCACACCCTGCGCTTCCATCTGCGTCGTGAACGTGACCTTCTCCTGCTCGGCGAGCTTGCGGTCGGTCAACGTCTTCATCAACTCGGCCGGCGGCACGATGTCGCCGATCAGCGTCTCCACCGCGCCCACGTCGTACGCCTTCAGCGCCGAAGCGATGGCGGCCTTGGCTTCGGCCTGGCGCTCGCTGCGTTTCTTCAGGAAGTCGATGACGTCCGAGTTCTGTGCGGCGTTGCGGAAGTAGTTACCGATGGTGGGCTCCAGCACCTGCGTGACGAGCGCCTCCATGCTGCCGAAGCGCGCGATGACCTTGGGTGCGTCGTTGCGCGGGATGTGGATGATCTGGCTCACGTCCAGGTTGAACGTGAAGCCGTCCGCCGAGCGCACGGTGATGGTCGAGAGGTTGGCATCCAGCTTGTGCGCCTCCGTCTTGCCGGTGGCCCAGTTCAGCACGACGTTGGCCGTCGGCACGATGCGCACCTTGTGCGTGTAGGTGTTGATGGCGTATTTTCCGGGGTCGAGCACGTCCACCCACACGCCCTTCTCGCCCTTGCGGACCATGTTGGCATGGCGGAAGCCCTCTCCCGTCACGTCCACGCCGGCCTTGCCGACGAAGGCGACGACGACGCCTACCGACGCGATCGGCACCTCCGTCATCGCGATGATCTCGACGGTCGCGAACATCGGGTTGATGAAGTAGCGGCCGGCCAGCAGCACCTGCTCCTGCAGACCTTTGGTGCCGCCGGCATTGACGAAGGCCTGCGGGTCCTGGAACAAGTTGTGGCCGGGCACCTCGGGGCCGGCGATCTCGCCGGTGGGCAGCGGCGCGCCTTCGCGCGTCGTGACGATGCCGACCTGGTTGTCGGGCACGTCCGTCACCGGCACCTGCACGACCTTGAACAGGCTGGGGTTGATGCGGTACTTGCCCTGGGGAATGACGCTCATCTGCGGGCCGCGCTCACCGCCGCCGGCCATGAAGGCGCGGGCATCCTGGAAGCTGTCGCAGGCCACCGTGCGGCCGATGACGCGGCCACCGGCCAGCGGCCGACCGTCCCGCGCCTCGACGATGCCGATCTTGCCGGGCTCGATGACGGTCATGCGTTCCAGTCGCACGGTGAACAGCAGCGTGTTGACGCGCCAGGCACCGGGCGGCACGACGCTCATCTGCAGGCCGCGCTCGCCGGCGGCGAGAAAGGCGCGGGCGTCCTGGAAGTTGTCGCAATCGACATGGCGCGCCAGCACGCGGCCATCGGGCAGCGGCAGCCCGTCACAGGCTTCGACGATGCCGATCGCGTCGTCCGGCACCACCGTGAACTTCACGAGTTCGACGTCGTACTGCCAGGGCCACAAACCGACGTGGAGGCCGGGCGCCAGCGTGTCGGCCTGCAGGCCAGCCTCGCCGTACAAGGCCACGATGCGTCCGGGCGGCAGCTCCTTGTGGGGACCTAACAGCACGAACTTCTTCGTGACGGTACCGATGCAGTCGTCCGGTACGACGATGAATCCGAACAGGCGCAGCAGACGCTGATAGAAAACCAGGGCCAGGACAGCGAGCAGCCCCAGCATCGTCCACCAGGGGTTGTCGATCAGGGTGAACAGGACGTTCATGCGAAGCACAGGTGGTGAAGGAGGGCTTCACTGTGCTGGGCAGGGCATCAGCGCCGCATAAGGGCGGCGCCGGATCGGCATAGGGGGCCTCCAACGAAGGAGGCACCCCTGCCACACCACCTGGCATGCGGGTCCGCACCAGGCGGTTCGAGAGTTTGAGGTCATGAGAGGCGGGGCAGGCCCAGTTGGTCGAAC
>NZ_JAJTWU010000010.1 GCF_021353265.1 Pelomonas cellulosilytica | reverse complement strand
CTGCGCGGAACGATCCGCTACCCGGGCAACGCTCCTGTCAAAGGGAGATCCGCGTAATGCTGCGAGCCGACGGACCACTGGTAAGCCGTGTGCGGGAAATCCGCACGCACGGTTTGAACGGGGTGTTGGCTCTGTTAACGACCTATGGGCCCGCAACAGGGCCAACATCTACCAATGACTATTGCTGCCGCGCCCATCGTCTGCATCGGCGGCCTCAACATCGACCGCAAGCTTCGGCTGCTGGCCGACGCGCTGCCGGAATCGTCCAACCCTTGCGAAGCGCACGAGACGCCCGGCGGCGTGGCCCGCAACATCGCCGAGAACCTGGCGCGGCTGGGCCTGCCGGTGGCGCTCATCGCGGCGGTGGGTGACGACGCCGGCGGCCGCCTGCTGATGGAGCAGGCCACGCGCGTGGGCATCGACACCGGTGCGGTGCTGCGGCTGCCGCGGCACGTCAGCGACAGCTACACCGCGGTGCTGGGCCCCGACGGCGAGCTGCAGCTGGGCCTGGCGGCGATGCCGCTGGTGGAGCGGCTGAACCCGTGGGCGCTGCAGGCCAGCAAGGCGCTGCGCGCGCGGGCGGCGCTCGTCGTGGCCGATGGCAACCTGCCGACCGATGCCTGGCCGCTGCTGCTGTCCGAGGCCATGGAGCAGGGTACGGTGCTCGTCGGCGTGGCTGTGTCCGAGGCCAAGATGGAACGCCTGCCCGACGACCTGCGCGGCCTGACGCTGCTGCTGCTGAACGCCGGCGAGCTGGCGACCGTCGCCGACGAGCCTGATATGGCGCTGGCGCGGCTGCATGCGCGCGGCGTGGGCTGCGTGCTGGTGTCGCATGGCTCGGACGGCCTGATGCTGAGCCAGCCCGGCACCGAGCCGCGCCACTGGGCGGCGCCGGCCGTTGCGGTGGTTGACGTGACCGGCGCCGGCGATGCGTTGGCCGCGGGCGTCTGCGCGGCGCTGCTGCGCGACCGGCACGACCTGGATGCTGCCGCGCGCGTGGGCCTGGCGCTCGCCGCCCTGACCTTGCAGACGACCGACAGCGTCCACCCCGACCTGGCTCCTGATTTCCTATGCGACCGGCAAGCCCGATGAACGACCTGATCCAGTTTTCCCCTGAAGTTGCCGCGGCCCGCGCCGCGGGCCAGCCTGTCGTGGCCCTCGAATCCACCATCATTGCCCACGGCATGCCGTGGCCGCAGAACCTGGAGACGGCCCGCGAAGTCGAGGACGTCATCCGCGCCGAGGGTGCCGTTCCGGCCACCATCGCCGTCATCGGCGGTCGCATCCGCGTGGGTCTGGCCCCAGACGAACTGCAGCAGCTGGCCCAGGCGCCCGATGCGATGAAGCTCAGCCGCCGCGACCTGCCCTTTGCCATCGCCACCGGCCGGCTGGGCGCGACGACGGTCGCAGCGACGATGATCTGCGCGCATCTGGCCGGCATCGAGGTCTTCGTGACGGGCGGCATCGGTGGCGTGCACCGCGGCGCAGAGACCAGCTTCGACATCTCGGCCGACCTGCAGGAGCTGGCGCACACGCCGGTGGCGGTCGTCTGCGCCGGGGCCAAGTCCATCCTGGACCTGGGCCTGACGCTGGAATACCTGGAGACGCATGGCGTGCCGGTGCTGAGCATCGGACAGGACAACTTCGCCGCCTTCTTCACGCCGGACAGCGGCCTGAAGGCCGACTTCCGGCTCGACACGCCCGAGGAGCAGGCGCGCTTCATTCGCGCGAAATGGGCGCTGGGCCTGGGCGGCGGCGTCGTGGTGAGCAACCCGGTGCCGGCGGCGCAGGCGATGCCGCGAGACGTCATCGACGCCATCACCGCGCAGGCGCTGGCCGAGGCCGGCCAGCAGGGCATCCAAGGCAAGGCCATTACGCCATTCCTGCTCGCGCGCATCAAGGCGCTGACGGGCGGCCAGAGCCTGGCAACCAACATCGCGCTGGTCAAGCACAACGCGGTGGCCGGTGCCCGTCTGGCGCGCGCGCTGCAGCACTAAGACCGCAAAACGCACTGCCGGTGCGGCGCTCAGCAGCCGGCGGGCCAGGCTCGCCGGTTAAGCTGTTTCGCTTTGGCAGTCAACCCTTCTGACCTTCTTCAGGCTTGCATGCGAGCGACTTCTTCCTTGATTCTTCTCGGCTCCTTGCTGGTCATTGCCGCATTGGGCGGCTGCGGGCGCCAGGCCGACGCCGGCGCCGCGCCGCAGGCCAGCGCGCTGCCGCCGCAGAACGTCAGCGTCGTCCAGGTCCGGCAGGCGGACGTGCCCCTGACCGTGGAAGCCAGCGGCACCGTGACCGCGCTGCAGAGCGTGGACTTGCGTGCGCAGACCACCACCACCGTCGCGCAGGTGCTGGTGAAGGACGGCCAAGCGGTGAAGAAGGGCGAACTGCTGTTTCGCTTTGACGACCGCGCCGACCGCGCCGCGCTGGAGAAGGCGCGCGCGCAGCTGGCCCGGGACCGCGCGAGCCTCGCCGACCTGGAGCGTCAACTGGCGCGGGCGCGCGAGCTGAAGGCGCAGAACTTCATCGCGCAGAACGCGGTGGACACCGCGCAGGCCAATGTTGAAGCCGCGCAGGCGCTTGTGAAGAGCGACGAGGCCGCTGTGCAGGCCGCCCAGGTGACGGTCGGCTACAACGAGCTGCGTGCGCCCATCACCGGCCGCGTCGGCCTCGTCGGCGTCTACCCGGGCAGCCTCGTGCAGCCCAGCGCCACGGCCACGCCGCTCGTCAACATCGCGCAGCTGGACCCGATCGGCATCAGTTTCACCGTGCCCGAGACGCAACTGGCCGCGCTGCTGGCGGCGACGAAGGCCGGCGAACTGGCCGTCGAGGCGCTACCGCCGCCCGGCGCGCCACGCGACACGGCCGCGGTCCGGGGCCGCGTCACGGCGGTGGACAACCTCGTGGATGCGTCCACCGGGACGATCCGCGTGAAGGCCGAGTTCGAGAACCAGGCCCAGGCGCTGTGGCCGGGCCAGTATCTGCGCGTGCGCGTGACGCTGCGTACGCTGCAAGGTGTCACGGTGGTGCCGCAGGCGGCGCTGATCCAGCGCGGCACGGAACGCTCGGTCTACGTCGTGGCGCCGGACAACACCGCGCGGCTGGTGCCGGTGCAACTGCGCCAGGCCATGGGTGAGCAGGCGGTCGTCGAGGGCCTGGACGCGGCGGCTCAGGTCGTCATTGATGGCAAGCAGAACCTGCGGCCTGGTACGCCGTTGCGCATCCAAGCGGCGGGCGCCGTGCCGGCCGCTTCCGCCCCCGGCAGCCGTCCATGAGGTTGACCGAAGTCTTCATCCGGCGGCCGGTCATGACCGTGCTGCTGAACCTGTCGCTGGTCATCACGGGCCTGGCAGCGTGGAGCCGCATCCCGGTCGCCGCGCTGCCGTCGTACAACACGCCGATCATCAACGTTGGTGCCTCGCTGCCAGGCGCCTCGCCGGAGACGATGGCGTCGTCGGTCGCACTGCCGCTGGAGAAGCAGTTCGCCACCATCCCCGGCGTGCAGACGATCTCGTCGACGAACACGCTGGGCAACACGTCACTGACTCTGGAGTTCGACCCGTCGCGCAACATCGATGCGGCCGCCGTTGACGTGCAGGCTGCGCTGTTCCGGTCGCTGCGCGCGCTGCCGACCGAGATGACGTCGCCACCGAACTACCGCAAGGTCAATCCGGCCGATGCCCCGGTGTTAATGGTGGCGCTGACTTCGCCGTCCATGGACCTTACGGAGCTGAACGACTACGCGGAGAACCTGCTGTCGCCGGGGCTGTCCACCATCGACGGCGTGGCTCAGGTCATGATTTGGGGCCAGAAGCGCTATGCCGTGCGCATCAAAGTCAGCACCGACCTGCTGAACCAGCGCAACATCACGCTGGACGAACTGCAGACTGCCGTCAAGGCCGCCAACGCCAACACGCCGGTCGGCACGCTGGACGGTTCTCGCCAGACACTGACCATCCAGGCGAACAAGCAACTGAAGAGCGCGGCAGAGTTCGGCCTCATTGTCGTCGCCTCGCGCAACGGCGCGCCGGTCTATCTGCGCGACGTGGCCGCCGTGGAGGACAGTGTCGAGACTGCAAAGACCTACGCCACCTACCAGGGCGAGCGCTCCATCACGCTAGCCATCCAGCGCCAGCCCGACGCGAACACCGTGCAGGTGGTCGACCGCGTCAAGGCGCTGCTGCCGCGCTATGCCGAGCAGATGCCCGCGTCGGTGCAGATGCGCACGCTGAATGACCGCTCGGTGTCCATCCGCGAATCGCTGCACGACGTCTACGTGACGCTCGCGCTGACCGTCGGGTTGGTGGTCTTGGTGATCTTCATCTTCCTGCGGCGCGCGGTGGCGACGCTGATCCCGACCGCTTCGCTGCCGATCTCGCTGATCGGCGCGCTTACGCTGCTGTTCGCGCTCGGCTATTCGCTTGACAACATCTCGCTGCTGGGCATCACGCTGGCCGTGGGCCTGGTAGTGGACGATGCCATCGTCATGCTGGAGAACATCGTCCGCCACGTCGAGGACGGCATGAAGCCGTTCGACGCCGCCGTTCGCGGTGCGCGCGAGATGGCGTTCACCATCCTGTCGATCTCGGTGTCGCTGGTGGCTGTGCTGATCCCGATCTTCTTCATGCCGGGCGTCATCGGCCTGCTGTTCCACGAGTTCGCGGTCGTCGTGGGCCTGTCGATCCTCGTGTCGGCCGTCGTGTCGCTGACGCTGGTGCCGATGCTGTGCAGCCGGCTGCTCAAGGCCGACGAGCACCACGAGGACGGACCGCTGGGCCGGCTGTTCGAGCGCGGTTTCACGGCCACGCTCGACACCTACACCCGCACGCTGGACCTCGCACTGCGCCACCGCAACTGGGTGCTGTGCGTCGCGCTGCTCAGCTTCGTCGCCACCGTCTGGTTCTACGCGTCTATCCCCAAAGGCTTTTTCCCTGAGGAGGACATCGGCCAGATCCGCGCAAGCACTGAGGCGCCGGAGGACACCTCCTTCGACGCGATGACGCGGCTGCAGGACCGCGTCGCCGAGATCGTGCGCACCGACCCCAACGTGGCGGCGGTGAGCTCAGCGGTGGGCGGCGGCGGCGGCGGCGGTGGAACCAATACCGGCCGCATGTTCATCAACCTGAAGCCTCGCGGCGATCGCCAGGGCATGAAGGCGGTGCTCGAGGGCCTGCGCCAGAAAATGCGCGCGGTGCCTGGCATCCAGGTCTATTTCAGCCCGGTGCAGAACCTGCAGCTTGGTGGCCGCCAGAGCAAGAGCCGCTACCAGTTCACGCTGCAGAGCGTGTCGGCCGGCGAACTGAACAGCTGGGCTACCAAGCTGCAGGACAAGCTGCGCGGCGACGATCGCTTCCGCGACGTGACGAGCGACTCGCAGATGCGCGGGCTCCAGGCCAGCCTCGTCATCGACCGCGAGCGCGCTGCGCTGCTGGGTGTGCAGATGCAGGACCTGCGCAATGCGCTGTACGGCGCGTTCGGCGAGCGCCAGGTCTCCAGCATCTATGCCGAGAGCAACACCTACCAGGTCATCATGGAAGCCGGCGACAGCGACCGCAGCAGCGAAGCCGCGTTCGACAAGATCTACCTGCGCGGCAGGAACGGCGCGCAGGTGCCGCTGACGGCGTTCGCCAGCGTACAGCGCACGCTTGGCCCGACGGCGGTGAACCACCAGGGGCAGCTGCAGGCGGTCACGATCAGCTTCAACTTGGCGCCAGGCGTGCCGCTGGGCGATGCAACGAAGCAGCTCGAGGCGTTCACGCAGCAGATCCAGCTGCCGCCCAGCGTCATCACCAGCTATGGCGGCGACGCGGCCGTGTTCCAGGATTCTCAGGGCGGCCAGCTGCTGCTCATCGGCCTGGCCGTGGCCGTCATCTACGTGCTGCTGGGCGTGCTGTACGAGAGCTACATCCACCCGCTGACCATCCTGGCCGGGCTGCCGTCGGCGGCGGTGGGCGCGCTGATCACGCTGCAGCTGTTCGGCATGGAGCTGACGATCATTGCCACCATCGGCATCGTCATGCTGATCGGCATCGTCAAGAAGAACGCGATCATGATGATCGACTTCGCGCTGGACGTGCAACGCAGCCAGGGCCTGAAGCCGGCCGACGCGATCCGCCAGGCGGCCATCCTGCGCTTCAGGCCCATCATGATGACGACGCTGGCGGCCTTGATGGGCGCGCTGCCCATCGCCCTGGGCCTGGGTGCCGGCGCCGAGCTGCGCCAGCCGCTGGGCCTGGCGGTGGTGGGCGGGCTGATCCTGTCGCAGGCGGTGACGCTCTACATCACGCCGGTCATCTACCTGGCGCTGGACCGCTTCAGCGGCACGGGGCCCGACACGCGCGATGTCGCGGACTTCGCGACCAAAGCCTGATCAGGCGAACTTCAGCCGGCCTTCTCGGCTGTCGGCCAGCAGCCGCTGCGCTGCGCGTTCGATCATGCCGATGACGGCATCGAAGCCGGCGATCGGGCCGAAGTAGGGGTCGGGAATGTCCTCGCCGGCCATGTCGGGCAGGTAGTCAGTCAGCAGCCGGATGCGGCCGTGCAGGTCGGCCGGCGCTTTCTTGCGTAGCAGCTCGACATGCTCGGTCTCCATCGCCAGCACGAGGTCGTACTGGCCGAGTGCTTCCGGCTCAACACGGCGCGAGCGCCATTTGCGGTCCAGGCTGTACTGGTGACGGCCGAGTGCGGCGGCGGCCCGCGCATCCACCGGGCCGCCGCGCGGGTCGGCATGCACGCCAGCGGAGGTGATCGTCTTGAACACGTCGCCGAGCGTGGCCTTGAAGATGGCCTCGGCCATGGGCGAGCGGCAGATGTTGGCCGTGCAGACCAGCAAAACGGCGGCCATGCGTCAGGCCCGCGCCAGCTCGGCGCGCATCGCATCGATGACAGCCTTGTAGTCCGGCTTGCCGAAGATGGCCGAGCCGGCGACGAAGGTGTCGGCGCCCGCCGCGGCGATCTCGCGGATGTTGTCGACCTTCACGCCGCCGTCGATCTCCAGCCGGATGTCGCGGCCGGAGGCGTCGATGATCTCGCGCGCGCGCCGCAGCTTCTTCAGCGCGCTGGGGATGAAGCTCTGCCCGCCGAAGCCGGGGTTCACACTCATCAGCATGACGAGGTCCACCTTGTCGATGACCCACTCCAGCACGTCCAGCGGCGTGGCCGGGTTGAACACGAGGCCGGCCTGCTTGCCCTCGCCCTTGATGAGCTGCAGCGTGCGGTCCACATGGGCGCTGGCCTCGGGGTGGAAGGTAACCAGGTCGGCGCCGGCGCGGCAGAAGGCCTGGGCCAGGCTGTCCACCGGCTGCACCATCAGGTGCACGTCCAGCACGGCGGGCTTGCCGTCGGGCTTGACCGCGTGCTTGCGCAGCGCCTCGCAGATCATCGGCCCGAAGGTCAGGTTGGGCACGTAATGGTTGTCCATCACGTCGAAGTGGATCCAGTCCGCACCGGCGGCCAGGACGGCCTTCACCTCCTCGCCCAGGCGGGCGAAATCGGCGGACAGGAGGCTGGGGGCAATGACGGGGGACGCGGCAGGCATGGCCGCGGATTCTAGGGAGTCGGCTCCGGCCGCAGCCCGCGCAGCCAGCTGCGCACCAGCCAGTCGACGATCTGCGCGTCGCCATGCGTGCCTGCCGTCCGCATGACGCCCAGCACCGGGTCGCAGGCACGGGCGAACAGCGTGTAGAGCACGAAGTCCGACGGCAGTGCCGGGTCGATGTGGCCGTCGCGCTGGGCCTGCGCAATCCATTGGCCGAGCGTGTTCGTCAGCTGAACCAGCCGGTCGGTGTAGCCCGTGTCGCCGGCCAGAGCGTCGCGCAGCGAGGAGCTCTGCGCCGGCAGGGCAGGCATCCGCCCGGCGATCTGCTGCTCATAGGCCCAGCGCGCCAGCGCGTCCAGCCGGCCCAGCGCCGGGCCGGGCAGGGCGGACAGGCGGGCCGTCTCGGCCAGCGCGCGCTCCAGCACGCGGGCCATCGCGGCGGCGGCCAGTTGCTCCTTAGACGTGAAGTGCCGGTACAGGCTGGCCTTGGAGATGCCGACCTCCGCGACGACGGCGTCCATCGTCATCGCGTCGAACCCTTTGTCCGCCAGCAGCCGCTCCACCGCATCGACGACGGCCTCCTGGCGGGCCTGCTGCACCTGTTCACGGAAGCTCGGGCGACTCATCTCGCGATTGTAGGAGGGGGAGGAGGCGCCTGAACCGGCTGGTCCAATTTGAGAATTTACAGTATGAAACAGTACTGAATGGTTGCAAACGTGAACTGAATAGTTCACATTCTGGCCCAGGCAGTTTTGCTGCCGAGCTCACTGCCGGAATGCTCCCGCCGCCTCACGCGGCGCCCCCACCCCCCACGCAAGGAGACATGCATGCAGACAACCTCCCGCCGGCGCTTCGCCGCCGCCCTGTGCCTGACACCGCTGTTGACCCCGTTGTTGACCGCCTGTGGCGGCGGTGATGACGACGGCGACCCGACCGTCGTCGGCGTGGCGCAGGCCGATGCGCAGTTCAGCGTGCTGGTCGAGGCCATCACCGCCGCGGGCCTGGACACGACGCTGTCCGGCGCTGGCCCCTACACGGTGTTCGCTCCCACCAACGACGCCTTCACGGCGCTACTGGCCGAGCTGGGCGTCACCAAGGCGCAGCTGCTGGCTGACAAAGCGACGCTGACCGCCGTGCTGCAGTACCACGTCATCGCCGGCCGCGTCGCCAAGGCCGACGTGCCGCTGGGCAAGCCCGTCACCCCGCTGCAGGGCGGCATCTTCAAGGTCGACACGGCCGGCAATGGCCTCGTCATCACCGACGGGCGCAACCGCCAGGCGCGCATCACCGCCACCGACGTGACGGCCAGCAACGGCCTCGTCCACGTCATCGACAAGGTGCTGCTGCCGGCCAACAAGACCGTCGTCGCCACGGCGCAGGCAGTGCCGGACTTCTCCATCCTCGTCGAGGCCGTCGTCGCCGCCGGCCTGGTGGAGACGCTGAACGGCACCGGCCCGTTCACCGTCTTCGCGCCGACCAACGCGGCCTTCGCCAAGCTGCTGGCCGAGCTGGGCGTCACGAAGGAGCAGCTGCTGGCCAACAAGCCGCTGCTGACCCAGGTGTTGACGTATCACGTGCTGCCGTCCCGCGTGCTGAAGGCGCAGGTGCCCGTCGGCTCGGCCATCACCACGGTGCAGGGCGGCACTTTCACCGTCGATGCGTCGCTGGCCATCACCGACGCCCGCGGCCGCAAGGCGGCGATCACGGCCACCGACGTGCTGGCCAGCAACGGCGTCATCCACACGCTGGACACGGTCATCCTGCCCGCGGCCTGAGTTCCCGTTCCCTGCCGGGCCCGCAAGACCCGGCGCTTTCCGCCCCCCCGGCATCACCTCCAAGGAGTTCTCCCATGAAGCGCTATCTCGCCATCTGCCTCATGTCCTTCGCCGCAGCCGCGGCCCAGGCCAAGGACATCGTCGACACTGCCGTTGCAGCCGGCAACTTCAAGACGCTGGCCACGGCCCTGCAAGCCGCCGGTCTCGTCGACACGTTGAAGGGCCCCGGCCCATTCACCGTCTTCGCGCCCACCGACGCGGCCTTCGCCAAGATCCCCAAGGCCGATCTCGACGCGCTGCTGAAGGACAAGGCCAAGCTCGCCGCCGTGCTGGCCTACCACGTCGTGCCGGGCAAGGTCATGGCCAAGGACGTCAAGGCTGGCAAGGTCAAGACCGTGCAGGGCAGCGATCTCACGGTGACCACCGCGAACGGCGTGATGGTCGACAACGCCAAGGTGACGGCCACAGACATCGCGGCCGACAACGGCGTCATTCACGTCATCGACAGCGTCGTGATGCCGAAGTGAGGCCCCTCGTCGGGTCGCGCTCGCGCGGAACGCGCGCTCGCCCAGCCGGCCCCCGTCGGGACGGCGATGCAAGCGGCGTCGAGCTTCTTGCACATCGCCAGACGGGCCGGCCTGGGCGCGACCCGACGCTCGGCCCGGGGGCAATACCGATCCGCGTGCTTGCCGAACTCAGCGCGGGCGCTGGAACGCGTCCCGCGCCTTCTGCGCCTCGGCCCAGTGATGGCAGCCGGGCTGGTGGTCGTTGATGAGGCCCATGGCCTGCATCAGCGCGTGCATCGTCGTCGGGCCGACGAACTTCCAGCCGCGCTGCTTCAGGTCCTTCGACAGCGCCTCCGACGGTGCCGATTGCGACAGGTTGTGCGCCACCGAGTTCTTCGGCGGCTCGAAGCGCCACAGGTAGGCGGCCAGCGAGCCCGTCTCGGCGACGAGCGCCAGGCAGCGGCCGGCATTGTGGACGGCCGCCTCGATCTTGCCGCGGTGGCGCACGATGCCCGGGTCGGCCAGCAGCCGGTTCACGTCCTGCTCCGTGAACGCGGCGACCTGGTGGTAGTCAAAACCCTTGAACGCCGCCCGGAAAGCCTCGCGCTTGTTCAGGATGGTCCGCCACGACAGGCCGCTCTGAAAACCTTCGAGGCACAGCTTCTCGAACAGCCGGAAGTCGTCGGCAACCGGGCGGCCCCATTCCTCGTCGTGGTAGCGCAGATAGTCCGCGTCGCCGGGGGCGGCGGCGCACCAGGCGCAGCGCGGACGGCCGTCGGGGGGCAGGTACAGGGGTTTCGGGCTCATCGGTATTTCTCGTAGAGCTGGCGCAGAGTGCCGTCGCGCTCCAGTTTCAGCAGCGCCTGTGTCAGCCGCTCCTCGTGCGCGGCGGGCAGGTCGGCCCGCATCGCCAGGAACTGCGGCTCTTCCTGGAAGACGGTGCGGCCAAACCGGAACCGCTCGCCGGGACGCACGTCGTTGAGGTGGTGGCGCAGACTGATGTCCTGGCCGTAGATCACGTCGGCTCGGCCCAGCGCCAGCATCGTCAGCGCCTCGCGCTCGGAACCCACCTCCGCGATGGTCACGCCGGCCTGCAGCAGGTGACGCCCCAGCGCCGTCCCGCGCATGACGAGCACTGGCTTCTGGTGGCTCACGCTCGCGAGGTCAGCCAGCGACTCCAGCTGCCGCCGGTCGTCGCTGCGCTGCACGAGCACGTGGCGGATCGTGTACAGCGGCACCGACGCATAGCGCCACTGGCGCTCGCGCTCGGGCGACTTCAGCAGGCAGAAGAAGGCATCGACCTGGCCCTCGGCCAGCAGGCGCTCCACGCGCTTGAGCGGCACCTGCTGTTCCAGCCCCGTGAAGTGCAGCCCCGGGTCCACACGCGTGACCGCGCGCAGGATCTCCAGGCACAGCCCTGGCCGATGCGCCGGGCCGGCGGGGTCGTACTTGATGACGGCGCCGCCTTGCTGGACCGTGCGCAGGCTGATGTCCTGTGCGAACACGCCCGGGCACAGGAAAGCCATCATCCAGGCCATCCATCGAAGCACTACGATGCCCCCTTCGCAGACGGAAATTCCCGAGCATAGCCACAATCCCCCCATGCCCCACCCCCGTTTCAGTTGCAGCGTCGCCGTGCAGGTCCTGCCCGAGCAGACGCATCTCGAGCAAGGTGTGTACGCCTACAGCTACACGGTCACCATCGAGAACACCGGAGACGTGATGGCCCAGCTGATTGGCCGGCATTGGGAGATAACCGATGCGCGCGGTCAGGTGCAGATCGTCGACGGCCTGGCCGTCGTGGGGCACCAGCCCGTGCTGGCGCCGGGGCAGAAGTTCCAGTACAGCTCCTGGGCGCAGATCGGCACGCCGCAGGGCACGATGCGCGGGCGCTTTTTGTGCGTGACGGAGGGCTGCGAGATCTTCCACACGGACGTCGCCGAGTTCCTGCTCGCCGACAGCGCCAGCCTGCATTGATGGATGTCGTCCCCTCGTCCAGGCCGGCCGCGGGGCCGGCTTGCGAGCGGCCCGGCGCCCGGCCCGCAAAGCCAAGGACGCACGCACCTTGAACCGGCGTACGTGGGACCTCACTGCCCTTCTCAACGCCGCTGACCCGCAGGCGCCTCTGGCTGAGCGCAACCTGTGGCTCGTGCGGCTGCTGGAGTGGTTGAGGCAGACGCCGCGCGAGGAGGCCGCCGCCGGCACGCCGCGCGCCGTCGTGCGTCTCAAGCACCTGCTCAACGTGCTGGAGCGCCACCCGGAGCATGCGTGGAAGTTCGCCCACGTCATCGCCGGCGTTTGGAACGACGTGGACGCGGTCGCTCTGTTCGCCGAGGTCGGCTTCGCGCCTCGCATGGCGCTGTGGCACGAGTTCCTCGGCCGGTTGCGCCGCCGCGTGCTGCCTCACACGACCGACACGCGCGACTTGGCCGCGCTGTTCGAGCTGCTGTTCGGCGACGAGGCCGACGAGGACTGGATCGCCGCCATCGACGACGAGCTACTGGCGCGGCTGAGCCTGCTGTTCGCCGCCGCGCCGGACGATGGCTGGCGCGTGGAGACGCGAGCAGCCATCACCGTGCTCGTCAGCAGCGTCCATGCCGCCGGCCTCGCCGGCGCGCTGCGCGTGCGCATGGAAGGCCCGCTGCTGCGCGACCGGCCGTTCCACCAGCTGCCCGCCGCGTGGGAGGCCGTCGAACGCCTGCTCACGCAGCCCACGGTGGACGAGGCGGCGCTGCAGCCGGCGCTGCAGGTACTGCATGCGCTGCTGGACCGCTGCCGCGCCGCGGCGCTGACCGTACCCGAGCACCTGGAGGCGCACGGCGTGTCGGTGGACCTGATGTTCTCCGTCGAGCAGCTGACCGCGCGCATCGAGCGCATCGAGGCGCTGCTGGCCTGCCTGCTGTCGCGCGAGCCGCAGCGCGAGCTGCTGCGGCTGGTGGCCGGGCTCGTGCGCGTCGTGCACGAGCGCCGCAGCCTGCGCACGCTGTTCAGCCGGCACTACTCGCTGCTGGCGCGCAAGGTGGCTGAGCGCAGCGCCGAGACCGGCGAGCACTACATCACCCGCAACCGCGCCGAGTACCGCGACATGCTCGCGCGTGCGGCCGGCGGTGGCGCGGTGATTGCCGGCACCACCTTCATCAAGTTCGGCATTGCTGCGCTCGGGCTCACGGCCTTCTGGGGCGGCTTCTGGGCCGGCGTCAACTACGCGATGAGCTTCGTGTTCGTCCACGTGCTGCATTGGACGGTGGCCACCAAGCAGCCGGCGATGACGGCGCCCGCGATGGCCGACAAGCTGCTGCACATCGACCGCGACGATGGCGTGCAGGGCTTCGTCGACGAGGTGGCCCACCTGGTGCGCTCACAAGTGGCCGGCATCGTCGGCAACCTCGCGCTGGTGGCGCCCATCGTGCTGGCCGTGCAGCTGCTGGCCGGGCTGGCGCTCGGCGCAACGCCCGTCAGCCCCAAGCAGGCCGACTACGTGCTGCACTCGCTCAGCCTCACCGGCCCGTCGCTGCTGTTCGCAGCGTTCACCGGCGTGCTGCTGTTTGCGTCCAGCCTTGTCGCCGGCTGGGTGGAGAACTGGTTCGTCTTCAACCGGCTAGACAGCGCCATCGCATGGAACCCGCGGCTGGTGGCCACGCTGGGCCAGGCGCGCGCGCAGCGCTGGTCCCGCTGGTGGCGGGCCAACATCTCGGGCTTGGCGGCCAACATCAGCCTCGGGATGATGCTGGGCCTCACGCCGGCGCTGCTGGGTTTTGTGGGCCTGGGGCTGGACGTGCGCCATGTGACGCTGTCCACCGGCCAGCTTGCGGCGGCGGTCGGCGCGCTGGGCTTCGGCGTCATTGGCACGTGGCCGTTCTGGTCCTGCGTGCTGTGCATTGCCGGCATCGGCGCGCTGAACGTCGGCGTGAGCTTCCTCTGCGCGTTCAAAGTCGCGATGCGCTCGCGCGGCGTCAAGCTGGCCGACCGCCGCCGCGTCTACGCGGCAATCCGCGCGCGGCTGTGGCGCGAGCCGCGGAGCTTTCTGGTGCCGCCGCGGTGATCAGTCGTCCTTGCGGCGTTCGCCCTTGTCGCGGCCGGCGAACATGGTCCACCAGACGATGAGCACGAGGATGAGCAGCGCGCCGAGCGCTTCGAGCAGCAGGATGAGCATGGCGACGGTGGCGCGTTGGGGGCTGGCGGCGATTCTAGGAACGCTGGCCGCGTGCTCCTCCACGCCGCCGCTGCCCACGCCGGCGTCGCCAGCCGTCCGGCCCCAGCCCGCCGCGGCTGCGCGCTGGGTGGCCGCCGACTGGCGCGACCTGCCCGGCTGGGGCGACGACGACCTGCCCGCGGCCTGGCCCGCGCTGCTCGCCAGCTGCCAGCGCCCGGCGCCGGGCTGGGCCGAGTTCTGCGCGCGCGCCGCGCTGCAGTCGCCCGCCGATGCGATGGAAGCCACGTTGCTGCTGATGAAGCACCTGCGGCCCTGGCGGCTGGCCGGTGATGGCGGCGACACGGGGCTGCTGACCGGCTACTTCGAGCCCCAGGTCGCCGCCAGCCGCACGCGCCAGGGCGCCTTCCAGTGGCCCGTGCTGGCGCTGCCCAGCGACCCGGCGCTGCGCCGCCTGCCGCGCCGTGACATCGATGCCAACCCCCGCTTCGACGCGCTGGCGCTGGCCTGGCTGGACGACCCCTTCGCGCTGCTGCAGCTGCAGGTGCAGGGCTCGGGCCGCCTCATGCTGCGCGACGCTTCGGGCGCCGAGCGCGCCAGCCGCGTCGCCTGGGCCGGCCACAACGACCAGCCCTTCCAGAGCGTCGCCCGCGCGCTGCTGGACCGCGGCGAGGTGGCCGACGCGCAGCCCCGCACGCTCAGTGACTGGGCTCGTCGCAACCCGGCCCAGGTGCGCGACGCAATGGCCGTCAACCCGCGCGTCGTCTACTTCCGCGAAGAGCCTTTGCCAGACCTGACGCTCGGCCCGCGTGGCGCCCAGGGCGTGCCACTGACGCCGGGCCGCTCCGTGGCCGTGGACCGCGCGCACATCCCGCTCGGCACGCCGCTGTGGCTGGACAGCACCGAGCCCTGGTCGCCCGGCGCACCGGCCACGCCGCTGCGCCGCCTCGTGCTGGCGCAGGACACCGGCAGCGCCATCACCGGCGCCGTGCGGGCCGACCTGTTCTGGGGATGGGGCGACGACGCGGCGCTGCGCGCCAGTCGCACCAGGCAGCCGCTGCGGCTGTGGGCGCTGCTGCCCCAGGGACTCACTCCGTGACCTTCACGCCCTTCCAGAACGCGTAGCGGCCCTTGATCTCGGCGGCCGCCGGCAGCGGGTCGGGGTAGTACCAGACGGCGTCCGGGTTCATCTCGCCGTTGATCAGCAGACTCAGGTACTTGGCTTCGCCCTTCCATGGGCAGCGGCTCACGTGGTTCGAGAAAGTCGTGTACTGCCTGTTCAATGACTCGGGCGGGAAGTAGTGATTGCCTTCCACCACCACCGTGTTGTCGCTCTCGGCGAGGGTCACGCCGTTCCAGACTGCTTTCATTGCCGCTCTCCTTCAGAATGGGCCGGGTGAAACGCTACCACTCCCACCTCGGCCGCGACATCGTCCTCACCGCCGGCAGCGCCCGCGACCTCGAACCCGGCCAGTTCGGCGTACTGGCCATCGACGGCGGCGCGGGCGGCTGGTCCGTCGTGCACAAGGGGCCGGGCGGCGATGTCATGGAGCTCAACAACGACATGCACTTCGAGTTACCGGAAGACGCGCTGGCCTTCGTGAAGGAGCTGATCGAGCTGATGGCGGTGGGGGACGCCGGCGCATGAAGGTGGCGGTGGCCGCGCTGCTGGGGCTGGTGGCGCCCGGCCTCGCCGGCGCCGCCGCCGACGTGGCTGCCGGCCGCAAGCTCTTCGCCAGCTGCGCCAACTGCCATGCCGTCGGCCCCGGCGCGCGCCACGGTTTCGGGCCGCAGCTCAATGGCCTTGCCGGCCGCAGGGCCGGCAGCGTCGCGGACTATGCTTACTCGCCGGCGATGAAGGCGTCCGGCCTGGTCTGGAACGAGGCTACGCTGACCGCCTTCCTGCGCGACCCGAATACCGTCGTGCCCGGCACCAAGATGCGCTATTGGGGCTTGGGCATCAACGAAGCCAAGGTGGCCGACCTGCTCGCCTACCTGGCCGCCACCCAGCCTCGTTGAAGGAGCCCCCCGCCATGCACCAACTGCACGCTCCGCTGACGCTCTACGGCGCGGCCGACTCGGGCGCCGTGGCCGTGGAAGCTGCGCTGACGCTGCTGAGCCTGCCCTACACGCTGATAGAAGGCGCCACGTGGGCCGAGGAAGCTGCACGCGACCGCGTCGCGACGAGCAACCCGATGCGCCAGATTCCCACGCTCGTCATGCCCGACGGCGAGGTGATGACGGAGAGCGCCGCCATCCTGATCTACCTCGCCGATCTGGACCCGGCTGCCACGCTCGCGCCCGCGCCCACGGCGCCGCTGCGTCGGCAGTTCCTGCGCTGGATGCTGTACGTCTCGTCGGCCATCTACGCGCTGCACTGGATCAAGCCCGACGTGAGCCGCATCGGCGCGCCGCCGGCGTTCCGCGATGCCGTCGTCGACGCGGTCCACGAACGCATCGCCTTCTGCTGGGCCAACATGGACGAACAGCTCAACCCTGGCGACTACCTGCTGGGTGATGAGCTGACGGTGCTGGACCTGTATGTCGCCGTCGTGTCTCGCTTCGGTCCGTGGCGCGAGCGCTTCTACGAGGTGGCGCCGCGGATGACGCCGGTGGTGCACCGCGTGGATAGCGATCCGCGGCTGGTGGGGCTGTGGCAGCAGCGGTTCACGGAGGAATGACCATGATCTCGGAACGCTTCAACATCTTCGGCGGCCTGTTCGACATCGAGCGCACCGGCGGCGGCTGGTCCGTGCTTGCGGTCGGCAACGACGGCAAGCGCGCGCCGGCCCACTTCGTCATTCCGGAGTTCGTGGCGGACGAGGAACTGGAGCAGTACCTGTTCGACTTGTTCCACGAGGACGCGGTGGGGAAAGCGGGTGGGATTTTTCGAGTGCAGCGGTAGCAGCGAGATGACGGGGACAGACCACCCAGCCGTCAGCGCCTTCGCGGAGGCTGTGCGGCGATTCAGCGCGTGGTGCGAAGGCGACTCTGCCGACATCACCGCAACTTGCGCTGCGGCCTGGCTTTGCGAGCTGTATCGGCTGGCGCTCGCGCTGCCAATTGTCGAATGCGAGAACGAGGAGGGGCTGCCCAGGCTTCCGGCGTAGATGATCGACTGTGTGAAGGCGAACCTGTCGCAATTCAGCGGTCTTTACTACCGCGAGGTGTTCGATCCGGACCCGCAGCTGAACGACGAAGTCGTCATCGGTGACGTGGCCGATGACCTGCTCGACATCTATCTGGACCTGCGGCGAGGGCTGCTGACTTTCGAACGAGGGGAGGACCAAAAGGCGCTCTGGCATTGGTCATTCAGCCATCGCATCCATTGGGGGCGGCATTGTGTTGGGGCGCTCATGGGGCTGCACGGCATGGTGCTGTCGAAGCAGGAATGAGATCGCCCACGGCTAGTCACACCTGCCCACCCGCCTTCGACCCCTTGCCCAGTAGCACTGGTGCATCCGTGATGCCCAGCAGATCGGCCGCCAGAGCCTCCGCCACCTCGATGCCATCGACGCCGGCCGACATGATGCCGCCTGCATATCCGGCGCCTTCACCGGCCGGGAACAGCCCGCGCACGTTGAGGCTCTGGTAGTCCCGTCCGCGGTTGATGCGCAGTGGTGACGACGTGCGCGTCTCCACGCCGGTCAGCACCGCGTCGGGCCGGTCGAAGCCGCGGATCTGGCGGGCGAACGCGGGCAGCGCCTCACGGATCGCGTCCAGGCAGTACGACGGCAGCGAGCCGCGGCCTTTTTCCTGCAGGTTGGTCAGCGTGACGCCCGGCTTGTAGCTCGGCAGCACATCGCCAAACTGCTTGCTGACCTGGCGCTTGATGAAGTCGCCCACCAGCGCGCCCGGTGCGAGGTAGCCGCCGCCGCCCAGCTCGTAGGCGCGGCTTTCCCATTGGCGCTGAAAGGCCATGCCGTCCAGCGGGTTCACGGGGCTGCCGTCGCGCTTGCCGTCTTGACGGTAGTCCTCGGGCATGAGGCCCACGACGATGCCGGCGTTGGCGTTGCGCTCGTTGCGCGAGTACTGGCTCATGCCGTTGGTGACGACGCGGTCCGGCTCGCTCGTCGCCGCCACGACCGTGCCGCCGGGGCACATGCAGAAGCTGTAGACCGAGCGACCATTCTTCGCGTGGTGCACCAGCTTGTAGTCGGCCGCGCCGAGGATCGGATGTCCAGCGTTGGGGCCGAAACGGGCCGCGTCGATGAGCGACTGCGGATGCTCGATGCGGTAGCCGATGGAGAAGGGCTTGGCCTCCATCTGCACGCCGCGCTCGTGGAGCATCTTGAAAGTGTCCCGCGCGCTGTGGCCCAGCGCGATGACGACGTGGCTGGCGCTGATCTGCTCGCCGCTTTCCAGCGTGAGGCCGCGGATGCACCGGCCGTCGGGACCGTCTTCGATCAGCACGTCGGTCACCTTCTGCTGGAAGCGGATCTCGCCGCCCAGCCGCTCGATCTCGGCGCGCATCTTGATGATCATGCTGACGAGCCGGAAGGTGCCGATGTGCGGCTTGCTCACGAACAGGATCTCTTCCGGCGCGCCGGCCTTGACGAACTCGGTCAGCACCTTGCGGCTGAGGTGACGCGGGTCGCTGATCTGGCTCCACAGCTTGCCGTCGGAGAAGGTGCCGGCGCCGCCCTCTCCGAACTGCACGTTGCTCTCGGGGTGCAGCTTTTGCTCGCGCCACAGGCCCCAGGTGTCCTGCGTGCGCTCGCGGACGGACTTGCCGCGCTCCAGCACCAGCGGCCGCAGGCCCATCTGCGCCAGGATCAGCGCGGCGAAAAGGCCGCAGGGGCCGAAGCCGACGACGACGGGCCGCGGGCCGGTGAACTCGCCCACCTGCGCGAGGAAGTGGTAGCCGGTGTCGGGCGTCGGGCGGATCTGGTGGTCGCCGGCAAAACGGGCCATCACGGCCGCCTCGTCGACACGGTCGGTCAGCGTGCAGTCCAGCGTGTAGACCAGCTGGATGTCGCTGCGCTTGCGGGCGTCGTAGCCGCGGCGGAAGACGTGGACGTGGGCCAGCTCGGCGTCGGCCAGCTGCAGACGGGCCAGCACGGCTGGGCGCAGCGCGTCGTCGGCGTGGTTCAGCGGCAGGCGGAGTTCGGTGATGCGGATCATGGCGTTTGGTCGATATTTAGCCGACAAAAACAAACAGGCCCCGCGGGGCCTGTGCTTGGGGTGATGCCGTCAGGCGATCAGCCCGATATCAACCCGAATGCGGGCGCTTGCCCGGGTTCTTCTTGGAACGGGTGTGCGAGCCGCGCTCCAGGCTGCGCAGCTGGCCCTTGCCGGCCGTGAAGGTGACGCCCTTGGGGGCGGAGGGACGGGGAGTGGCCTTGCGGTCCGCTTCGGTGACGATCTTGTTGCCCATGATGGCTCCAGTGAAACAAGCCCACAGCAGGGGCAATGACGAATCAGGGCGCGGATTTTAGCCCGGGCCCGCGCAGCCAGATCTCGAGGGCTTGCAGGTCCATCGGCCGCGCGAGCAGATAGCCCTGGATCAGGTCGCAGCCGGCGGCCTGGATGACGGCCAGCTCGGCCTCGTTTTCCACGCCTTCGGCGGTGACCGTCAGCCCCAGGCCGTGGCCGACGCCGACAATGGATGTCAGCAGCGCCTGGCGGCGCGGGTCGGTGTTGACGTCCTGCACGAAGCTGCGGTCGATCTTCAACTCGTCCACCGGCAGGTGCTGCAGGTAGGCCAGCGATGACTGACCGGTGCCGAAGTCGTCGATGGCCAGACGCACGCCCCAGCGCTTGAGCGCCTGCAGCACGGCGATGGGGTCGGTGCCGCTGGCCATCAACCCGGTCTCGGTCACTTCCAGCTGCAGTTGGGCGGGATCTACATGGTACTGCGCCAACAGCGCGGCCAGCCGGGCGGGCAGCGTCTGGTCCTGGATGTCCAGCGTGGAGATGTTGACGGCGATGTAGAGCGGCGGCAGGCCGGCGGCGGCGCGCTCGGCCAGCGTGCGCACGGCGCGGGTCAGCATCCAGTCGGTGACCTGGCGGATGCGGCCGCTGCGCTCGGCAAAGGGGATGAAGTCGGCCGGCGGCAGCCAGCCGCGCTGCGGGTGCTGCCAGCGCACCAGCGCCTCGGCGCCGAGGATGCGGCCGGTGGCCAGCTCGCGCTTGGGCTGCAGGAACTGGCGCAGCTGGTCATGCTGGATGGCGGTGTGCAGGTCAGACAGCAGGCTCAGGTGCAGCGCGCGTGCCGCCTCGGCGCCGGGGTTGTAGATGGACACGGCCTGGCGCAGCCGCTTGGCCTCGAACATTGCCTGCTCGGCGCGGCGCAGCAGCGTCTCGGTGGTGTCAGCATGCTCGGGCCAGTGCGCCACGCCCAGCGAGACGGAGAGGTCCAGCGACTGGCCCTGCCACGACAGCTTGTGCTCCACCTCCTCGCGCAGCTGCGCCGCCATCGCGGCGCCCAGCTCCGGCCGGTGCACCGGCGCGAGCGCAGCGAAGGTGCCGCCGCCCAGGCGCCCGTAGGCGGCTACGCCCTTGAACAGCTTCGACAGCTTCTCGGCCGCGCCCTTCAGCAGCGCGTCGCCGGCGTCGAAACCCAGCACGCCGTTGACGGCCTTCAGCCGGTCCACGTCAATGCAGATCAGCACGGCCATCTGGTGCCGCTCCACCAGGTTGGCCAGCAGCCGGTCGCCGTCGGCGATGAAGCGGGCGCGCTGCGGCAGGCCGGTGAGCAGGTCCACGTCGGCCAGGCGGCGCAGCTCGGCCTCTCGTTCGCCCACGGCCGTGGCCATCGTGTTCATCGCCGCGGCCATGCGGCCCAGCTCATCGGCCGAGTCCACCTGGATGCGGTGGCCGTACTGGCCGCGGGCGATCAGCTCGGCGCCGTCCTCCGCGCGCTTGAGCGGCCGCACGATGGAGCGCGTGACGCCCACGGCCAGGCCCGCGCCAGCCACCAGCGCGCCGATGCACAGCGCCAGCACGCCCGTGCGGTCGGCATCGATCTCGTCGCGCAGCGCACGTGCCTTGGCGGTGCCGGTGCGCTCCTCGCTGGCGGCGAGCTGGTGGATGGCCGACACGAACAGCGACAGCGACGCTTCGGTGTCGCCACCGAGCATGGCCCGCGCGGCCTGGAAGTCGTCGCTCTCGATGAGGTTGCGCACCTGGACGTAGCTGGCGCGGTATTCCGACAGCCGCTGCTTCACCTCGACGAGGCGCTCGGCGCGTGGGCCGGGCGGCAGTACCAGCCCCAGGCGCTGCATGGCGTCGTCCAGCCTGGCGTTGGCGTTGTTGATCTCCGGGTAGGCGGCGATGCGCGCCTCGTCGTCGGGGCTCATGACGACCAGCAGCTTGCGCGCCACCGTCTCGGCGTTGCGGGTGATCTCCGTCACCGAGTCGTGGATGGCGGACTGTTCGTCGACGATCTGGTTCAGCGCCTCGGACAGGCTCGTGAGCCGCATGACGGACAGCGCCGCCAGCGCCAGCAGCAACAGCAGCAGCACGCCGAAGGCCAGGCCCAGCCGCGTGCGGATGCGCAGGCGCCTCGCCAGGCGGCCCAGCGGACGCTTCACGCGCGACCCTGCCACCGGCAGCGCTGCGCGCGGCGTGCCGGGCACGGGCGCTGGATGCCGCCGCGCCGCCTGCATCGCATCAGGCGCTCCACTGCCCCAGCAGCAGTCGCGCGGTGGCCACGTTGGTGGCGCAGGGCACGTCGTGCACGTCGCAGGCGCGCACGAGGGCATTGATGTCGGGTTCGTGCGGCTGCGGCGTCATCGGGTCGCGCAGGAAGATGACGCCGTCCAGCTCGCCCACCGCCAGCCGCGCGCCGATCTGCAGGTCGCCGCCCATCGGGCCGCTCAGCATGCGCTCCACTGTGAGGCCGTGTGCCGCGGTCAGCCGCGCGCCGGTCGTGCCGGTGGCCAGCAGCGTGCAGCGGCGCAGCAGCGGCAGGAAGTCCGCAGCGAGGGCGATCATGTCGTCCTTCTTGTGGTCGTGGGCGATCAGGGCGAGTCTCATCGGGCGAGTGGTGGGCTGTTGAAGTCGGTCACGTTACACGCAGTCGGCTGGGGGTACTGCGAAGTAGTTGGCACAAGCCCGGGGGCCGAGCCCGTACCCTGGTCGGCGTTGGGCGTCTTTTTGGCCGCGCCTTCGAGATGAGGCGGCCGACGGGGCCTCAGGGCTGCACAGACACGCGCAGCTGCAGCGCCCGTTCCGGCCGGCCCTCAGCATCGCCGCTGCTGACGGTGCCGCGCGGCGACGGTGGCGCGGCGGCGCCCGTGCGCGCCACGGTCTGCCAGCGCTCCATCGGCAGGTCCAGCGTGGACTGCCAGAGCTCGCCATGTTCGCCGTCGATGGCAAAGGCCACGCGCACCGGCGCGCGTCCGCCGGGCCAGGTCGGCGTGACGGTGATGCCTTGTGTGGAGCGCGGCGCCGCCTGGCCCGGGCGGGCGTAGATGCGGCGCACCGCGCTGGCCGGCGCCGCGCCGGCGTCGATCTCCACGACGGCGTCCACCGGCTGCAGCGGCTCCTGCAAGGCCAGCCGCAGGCTGGCGCGCTGGCCGTTGAGCACCAGCAGGCGCTCCGCGGGCGGTGGCGCGGCGCCTGCAGTCGCAGTGACGACACCCGGCCCGCGCGGTGACACGGCACCGGCCGTGCCCACGACGACGGCGCCATCGCGCACGCCGGCCTGGGCCGATGGCGGCAGCGCAGATTCCACCCAGCGCCACTCGACGGCCAGCGTCACCGCGGGCGGCGCGGCGCCGGCCAGGCCGGGCATCAGCAGGCAGGGGAGCAGGGTACGGCGCTTCATGCGGCGAGCTTAGGCCTCAGGTGCCTTGGGCCGCGCGGGCAAAAGCCGGGGGCCGAACAGGTTGATCGCCAGACCGGCCAGCACCAGTGCCGCGGCGCCCAGCTTCCAGCCCGGCAGCGGCTCGGCCAGCAACAGACTGCTGGCGCCCATGCCGAACACGGGCACCAGCAGCGCCATCGGCACGATGCGCGGCGCCGGGTGGCGCGACAGCAGCCAGCTCCAGCAGCCGTAGCCGAACAGCGTGTTGGCAAAGCTCTGCCACAGCACGGCCGCCCAGGTGCCGGCGTCGGCCCGGGCGAGCGCCGCGGCGATCTGTGACGGGCCGTCGACGACCAGCGTCAGCACCAGCAGCGGCGGCACGGCGAAGGCGCTGCTCCACACGACGTAGGCCAGCATGTTGACCTGGCCCGCGCGCTTGCCGACGAGGTTGCCGCAGGCCCAGGAGAAGGCCGCGGCCAGCACCATGCCCAGGCCCAGCGGCGTGGTGCTGCCGTCGGTGTGCGCCACGATGACGGCGATGCCCGCCACCGCCAGCGCCAGCCCGAGCCACTGTGCCGGCAGCACCCGCTCGCCGGCCAGCCGCACGGCCAGCAGCAGCGTGAAGAACACCTGCGTCTGGATGACGAGCGAGGCCAGGCCCGGGGAGATCTCGCTGCGCATGGCCAGGTACAGCAGCCCAAACTGGCCCACCGCGACGAACAGCCCGTAGCCGGCGAGGTTCTTCAGGCTCACCGCCGGCCGGGGCAGGAAGAAGCAAGCCGGCACGAACGCGATGGCGAAGCGCAGCACGGCTAGCAGCATTGGCGGCAGCGCGTGCAGCGCGACCTTGATGACGACGAAGTTGCTGCCCCACACCGCCACGACGGCGAGGGCGAGCAGCAGGTGGCGAAGAGGCAGGGCGTGGTTGGCGACGGGCATTCGGGCAGCCTAGCGCAGCGGCGGAGGGTGGGGTGCCACGTCGGCCCGCACGGCCGGTCGGCCACGTCGCCGCGGTGTGGCCGCGCTCTGGCGAGCGGCGTCAACCTTGCAGGTGCGTCAGCGGCAGCGCGCCGCCAGCCTTGACCTCGCCCAGCGAGAAGCTGGTGTGGATGTCCTTCACGTTGGGTAGCTTCAGCAGCGTGTTGATGGAGAAACGCGAGAAGGCGTCCAGGTCGGTTGCCATGACCTGCAGCTCGAAGGTGCCGGTGCCCGAGATGTAGTGGCAGGCAATGACCTCGGGCAGCTGGCGGATCTCGTCTTCGAGCGCCTTGGTGGCCGAGCCGGCGCTGCGCTCGGCGTCCACGCGCACGAAGGCCAGCACGCCCAGGCCGATCTTGCGGCGGTCCAGTTCGGCGCGGTAGCCGGTGATGTAGCCCTGCTCCTCCAGCCACTTGACGCGGCGCCACGTGGGCGCGGCCGACAGGCCGATGCGCTGCGCCAGCTCGGCGTTGGACTGGCGGGCGTCGCTCTGCAGCTCGGCCAGGATGGCGATGTGGTAGCGGTCGAGGTCGCCGGATGACGTGGCGTCTGAAGTCATGGTTTGCCCTGATCGGCTAGGCGGCGATATGAATGGTTTCTGATTCTCGTTTGGAAGAAAGAATCTTGCTGACAACATTGGATCAGAGCGCGAATGAGAAAGCATCACGCTCGATGCTTTTCCTACACTGGCCCGACGCCCATACTGTCCGTTCGCCGCACGCGCCCGCCTCACGAGGGCGCCTCGCGTCCGGCCCCCACGCTGGAGCCCGCACCCGATGAACGCCCCGCTGCCCGACCACGTCCTGCGCTCCCTGCAGACAGTGACGCTCGACGACAAATACGCCCTCGACGCCGGTCGCGCCTTCATGAGCGGCGTGCAGGCGCTGGTGCGGCTGCCGATGCTGCAGCGTACGCGCGACGCTCTTGTCGGCCTGAACACCGCCGGCTTCATCAGCGGCTACCGCGGCTCGCCGCTGGGCGGCTACGACCAGGCGCTGTGGGCCGCCAAGAAGCATCTGGCGAAGCAGAACATCGTGTTCCAGCCGGGCGTCAACGAGGAACTCGGCGCGACCGCCGTGTGGGGCACGCAGCAGCTGGACCTCTTCCCCGAGAAGGCCAAGTTCGACGGCGTGTTCGGCCTCTGGTACGGCAAGGGCCCGGGCGTGGACCGCTGCATCGACGTTTTCAAGCACGCCAACATGGCCGGTACGTCCAAGCACGGCGGCGTCATCGCCATTGCGGGCGACGACCACATCGCCAAGAGCTCGACAGCGGCGCACCAGAGCGACCACGTCTTCAAGGCAGTCGGCTTCCCGACCTTCTTCCCGAGTAGCGTGCAGGACATCCTGGACATGGGCCTGCATGCCTTTGCCATGAGCCGCTTCTCGGGCCTGTGGGCCGGCATGAAGACCATCCAGGAGATCGTCGAAAGCTCGGCCTCCGTCAGCGTCGATCCTGATCGCGTGAACATCCTGCTGCCCGAGGATTTCCAGATGCCGCCGGGCGGCCTGCACATCCGCTGGCCCGACCCGCCTCTGGAGCAAGAGGCGCGGATGATGAACTTCAAGTGGTACGCCGCGCTGGCCTACATCCGCGCCAACCGGCTGAACTACAACGTCATCGAGGGGCCGAATGACCGCTTCGGGCTGATCACCAGCGGCAAGGCCTTCAACGACACACGCCAGGCGCTGCACGACCTGGGCCTGGACGACGACACCTGCCGGCGCATCGGCATCCGGCTGCACAAGGTCAACGTCGTGTGGCCGCTGGAGGCGCAGGTGGCGCGCGAGTTCGCGCAGGGCCTGCAGGAGATCCTCGTCGTCGAGGAGAAGCGCCAGATCATCGAGTACCAGGTCAAGGAAGAGCTCTACAACTGGCGCTCGGACGTACGGCCCAACGTGCTCGGCAAGTTCGACGCCGGTGACGGCGAGGGCGGCGAGTGGAGCGTGCCCAACCCGAGCGACCACTGGCTGCTGCGCCCGCAGGCCGACCTGACGCCGGCCCTCATTGCCCGCGCCATCGCCAAGCGGCTTAGAAGAATGGGCGTGGACGCCGACATCCGCGCCCGCCTGGATGCCCGTCTGGCCGTCATCGACGCCAAGGAAGCGTCGCTCAAGGCCGAGGAAAAGACCGCCGGCGGCGCCGACCGCACGCCGTGGTTCTGCTCGGGCTGCCCGCACAACACCAGCACGCGCGTGCCTGACGGCTCGCGCGCCGTCGGCGGCATCGGCTGCCACTACATGGTCACGTGGATGCCCGGCCGCAACACGGCCACGTTCACGCAGATGGGCGGCGAGGGTGTGCCCTGGGTGGGCCAGGCGCCGTTCACCAACGAGAAGCACATCTTCAGCAATCTCGGCGACGGCACCTACTTCCACAGCGGCAGCCTGGCCATCCGCCAGAGCATCGCCGCGGGTGTGAACATCACCTACAAGATCCTCTACAACGACGCCGTCGCGATGACCGGCGGCCAGACCGTCGGCGAGCGGCCCGAGGGGCACACCGTCATCCAGATCATGAACAGCGTGATCTCGGAGGGCGTGCAGAAGCTCGTCATCGTGACCGACGAGCCGGCCAAGTACGAAGGCGTCGCGCTGGCGCCCGGCGTGACCGTGCACCACCGCGACGAGCTTGACGACCTCCAGCGTCAGTTCCGCGACATCAAGGGCACGACAGCCATCATCTACGACCAGACGTGCGCCACCGAAAAACGCCGTCGCCGCAAGCGCGGCAAGATGGTGGACCCGGCCAAGCGTGTGGTCATCAACGAGCTGGTCTGCGAGGGCTGCGGCGACTGTTCCGTGCAGTCCAACTGTCTGAGCGTGGAGCCGCTGGAGACCGAGTTCGGCCGTAAGCGCCAGATCAACCAGAACACCTGCAACAAGGACTACTCCTGCGTGAAGGGCTTCTGCCCGAGCTTCGTCACAGTCGAGGGCGGCGCGCTGAAGAAGCCGAAGAAGGAAGGCCGCAAGAGCCCATTCGACACGGCGCTGGGCGTGCTGCCGCTGCCGGTCATCCCGAACGCGGAAGAAGCCTGGGGCATCGTCGTGGCCGGCGTGGGTGGCACGGGTGTCATCACGATCGGCCAGCTGCTGGGCATGGCAGCGCACCTCGAAGGCAAGGGCGTCATCACGCAGGATGCCGCGGGCCTGGCGCAGAAGGGCGGCGCGACGTGGAGCCACATCCAGATCGCCAACCGGACCGAGGCCATCTACTGCACCAAGGTCGGCACGGCCGAGGCCGACCTTGTCATCGCCTGCGATGCCATCGTCGCGGCCAACAAGGCGACGCTGGCCGTCATGCGCGAGGGCCGCACCTTCGTCGCCCTGAACACCCATGGCTCGCCGACCGCCACGCTGGTCAACAACCCCGACTGGACCTTCCCCGGCACGGCCTGCGAGCAGGCGCTGGGCAAGGCCGTTGGTGCGGGCCACCTGGGCGCCTTTGACGCCGAGGAGGTCGCCGTCAAGCTGCTGGGCGATTCGCTCTACACCAACCCGCTGATGCTGGGCTACGCGTGGCAGCAGGGCCGCGTGCCGCTGAGCTATGACGCGCTGATGCGCGCCATCGAACTCAACGGCGTGCAGGTGGACAACAACAAGGCCGCGTTCGAGTGGGGCCGCCGATGCGCGCACGACCTCAAAGCCGTGCAGGCGCTGTATGCGGCGCAGGCCGTCATCCAGTTTGTCAAGCGCCCGGGCCTGGACGAGGTCGTCACGCGGCGCGTCGAGTTCCTGACCGGCTACCAGAGCGCCGCCTACGCGGCCGACTACAAGGCCTTCGTCGACAAGGTGCGCGCCGCGGAGAGCGCGCTCGGCGGGGGCACGGCGCTGACGGAGGCCGTCGCCCGCTATCTCTTCAAGCTGATGGCCTACAAGGACGAGTACGAGGTGGCGCGGCTGCACACGCAGATGGGCTTCGACGAGAAGATCGCCGAGATGTTCGAGGGCGACTACAAGGTCGTCCACCACCTCGCGCCGCCGCTACTGGCGAAGAAGAACGCCAAGGGCGAGCTGGTCAAGCAGCCGTTCGGCGGCTGGGTGCGCCCGGCGTTCCGGCTGCTGGCGAAGATGAAAGGCTTGCGCGGCACGGCCTTCGACGTCTTCGGGCACACCGAAGAGCGCCGGATGGAGCGCCGCTGGATCGTGGACTACCGCGCCGGCATTGAGAAGGCGCTGGCCGGGCTCAATGCCCTGACGCTGCCCACCGCAGTGGAGCTGGCCCGCGTGCCAGAAGGCATCCGCGGCTACGGCCATGTGAAGGCCCGGCATGAGGAGTCTGCACGCGCTCGCTGGCAGGAGTTGCTCGCGCAGGTCTAGCGGCGGCTGGCCGGTGCCGCCGCGCCGCCCAATAATGGCGTCATGAATCGCCGCCGAACCCTGCTGGCTGCCAGCCTGGCCTGGAGCACCGGCGTTTCGGCAGCGGCGCCGGTCGTCCGGTTGAAGACGGTGGCCGAGGCCGGTGCACCGCACAAGTTCGGCCCGCCCGGGGCGGCGTCATCGGGCTTCTGTCTGGCCTACATGCGCGCGCTGACCGATCACGACCCGCACTTGCAACTCGACGGGCTGGATCGCTACCTGCCTGTGCTGCGCATCGAGCGTGAACTGGCCCTGGGCTCGCTGGACGTGTTCTTCGGCCTGCTGAAGACGCCGGCCCGGCTGGAGCGCTTCCGCTTCATCGACCAGCCGGCACTCTATGTGTCGCGGCACCGCGCCGCGGTGCGGGCGGACGATCATGACGCCGACGCGGTGCGCAACTTCGACGACATCCGCGCGCTGGGTGACGACGGCGTCGTGCTGGCCACGCGGGGCACGGCTTACACCAGCTTCCTGCTGCAGCAGTCGGGGCTGAAGGTGGATGACGGTGCGACCGACCACCTGCAGAACCTGCGCAAGCTGCTGAAGGGCCGCGGCCGGTTCTTCTACCAGTCGGAGGGCATGATCCGCCAGCTGATTCAGGCCGAGGGCCTGCAGGATCAGGTGCGCATGCTGCCCGCGGTGTTCGCCGCGGAACCGCTGCTGGTGGCCGTGTCGCCGACGGTGCAGCCGGCGCGGCTGGCGCGGCTCACGGCTGCCATGCAGGCCATTGAGGCCAATGGCACCGCGGCCCGCCTTCGGGCCAGCCACGGCTTCAGTTGAGGAGCGACTGCGCTTCGCGGCGCACGCAGGATGCCAGCCCTAGACTGACTCGATGCCCGAGCCGTCCCGAGCCCCGTCGTCCCGTTCCCGCTGGCCCGGTCTGCTGCTCGCGGTGCTGGGCGCCATCGGCTTCTCCGGCAAGGCCATCATCGTCAAGCTGGCCTACCGGCATGGCGTGGACGCCGTGACGCTGTTGATGTGGCGCATGCTGCTGGCGCTGCCGTTCTTCCTGGCCATGGCCTGGTGGGCGGGCCGGGGCCAGCCGGCGCTGACGCGACGCGACTGGCGTGACATCGCCGTGCTGGGCTTCACCGGCTACTACCTCGCGAGCTACCTCGACTTCGCCGGCCTGGCCTACATCTCTGCCAGCCTGGAGCGGCTCATCCTGTACTTGAACCCGACGCTGGTGCTGCTGATCTCGGCGGTGTGCTTCCACCACCGCATCGAGCGCCGCCAGGCGCTCGCGCTGGCGCTCAGCTATGGCGGTGTCGTCGCGGTGTTCGGCCACGAGCTGCACTTCGAAGGCATGTCCACCGCCATCGGCGCTGCGCTGGTGTTCGGCAGCGCGATCAGCTACGCCATCTACCTTGCGCTCAGCGGGCGGGTCGTGCAGCGCCTGGGCCCGCTGCGGCTGACGGGACTGGCCAGCAGCGTGGCCTGCATGCTGTGCCTCGGCCAGTTCGTGCTGCTGCGGCCGCTGTCCGCCGCGGTCGTGCCCGCGCCTGTCGTGTGGCTGTCGGTGGTCAATGCCACGGCCTGCACGGTGGCGCCGGTGCTGATGGTGATGCTGGCCATCTCGCGCATCGGTGCGCCGCTGTCCTCGCAGGTGGGCATGGTCGGGCCGATGAGCACCATCCTGATGGGCTACGCCATCCTCGGCGAGCCGATGAATGCATGGATCGCCGTGGGCACGGGGCTGGTGCTGGCCGGCGTCTTCCTCGTTGGCGCCCGGCCGCGGGCGGCTGCGCGCTGAACCGGCTTGACGAGCCCGGGCCCTCGCAATTCAAAATGGCTGAACATTGGCAACAAGCCCGGTGAACCGAAGCACTGCTTCCCGGGCACACACTTCGTTCCCATCATGAGCCCAGCCCACCGCTACACCCCCGTCGCCATCGTCCTGCACTGGCTGCTGGCGCTGGCCATCGTCGGCGCCTTCGGCGTGGGCGTCTACATGTCGGACCTGCCGTTCTCGCTGACGCGACTCAAGCTCTATAACTGGCACAAGTGGGCTGGCGTCACCATCCTCGCGCTGTCGGCGCTGCGCCTGCTGTGGCGCCTGAGCCACCGCCCGCCGGCCGACCTGCCGATGCCCGCCTGGCAGGCGCGCGTTGCGCATGCCGTGCACGTGCTGCTGTACATCGCCTTCTTCGCCGTGCCGTTGACCGGCTGGGCGATGAGCTCCGCCAAGGGCTTCCCCATCGTCTGGTTCGGCGTGCTGCCGCTGCCCGACTTCGTGCCCAAGGACCACGACCTGGGCGAACTGCTGGAACGGGTCCATGCCGCGCTGGCCTGGGGCCTGGCCGCCCTCGTGCTGGCCCATGTGGCCGCTGCCCTCAAACACCAATTCGTCGACCGCGACGGGCTGCTGGCCCGCATGTCGCTGCGCCGCTCCTGAAGGAAGGAACCGCCATGAACCGCCTCTCCACATTCGCCGCCGCCCTCGCGCTGAGCGCCGCGTTGCTGCCGGCCCACGGCGCCACGCTGCAGCCCGACAAGAGCGAGCTCAGCTTCACCTTCAAGCAGATGGGCGTGCCGGTCGACGGCAAGTTCAAGAAGTTCGAAGCCCAGCTCGACTTCGACGCCAAGAAGCCCGAGGCCGGAAAGATCGCCTTCACGGTGGACCTGGGCAGCGTGTCGCTGGGTGACCCGAGCTTCGACAAGGAGCTGGCCGGCTCGACCTGGTTCGACACCAAGCGCAACGGCAAGGCCACCTTCGTGTCCACCGGCATCAAGCCCACCGGCGCAGGCAAGTACGACGTGGCCGGCAAGCTGACGATCAAGGGCGCCAGCCGCGACGTCGTCGTGCCCATTACGCTCAGCAGCGGCGTGGCCGCCGGCAGCGTGCCGATCAAGCGGCTGGACTTCAAGGTCGGTGATGGCGAATGGGCCGACACCTCGGTCGTCGCCAACGACGTCACTGTCAAGTTCAAGCTGTCGTTCTCCGGCCTGTGACGGGCCGTTTCCTTTCCTCGTTTCAACCCACTGTCCAGGAGACCTCCCTGATGAAGACCACCCTGCTGCTCGCCGCCCTGCTGGCCACCGCCGGCGCCGCCCACGCGCAAAGCGCCACCTACTCGCTCGAGCCGACCCACACCCAGGTCTACTTCGAGGCCAAGCACTTCGGCACCAGCACCAACCGTGGCCGCTGGGACAAGAAGGAAGGCACGATCACCTACGACAAGGCCGCCAAGACCGGCAAGGTCGACATCACGATCGACATGGCCTCCATCTCCACCGGCATCGGCCCGTTCGACGGTCACCTGAAGAGCAAGGACTTCTTCGCGGTCGAGGAATTCCCGACGGCCAAGTTCGTCGGCGACAAGTTCACGTTCAACGGCGACAAGCTGGTCAGCGTCACCGGTGACCTGACGCTGCGCGGCAAGACCAACCCGGTCACGCTGACGGCCAGCAGCTTCAACTGCTACCAGAACCCCATGCTCAAGCGCGAGGTCTGCGGCGGCGACTTCGAGGCCACGATCCAGCGCAGCCAGTGGGGCGTCATGTACGGCATCCCGGGCATCCCGGACAGCGTGCGCCTGCTGATCCAGATCGAAGCGGTCAAGCAGTAAGCCCTTCAGCACCAGCAAAAGCCCGCCAATGGCGGGCTTTTGCTTTATGGCCACGGGCTGGGCGCCGAGCCGCCCCAAACCGACCCGCTGACGATCTGCTTGCGGCTCAACACCGCTCCCGCCTGTCGCCCGCCGCTGCAGTTCGTCCCCCGCACCGGCCGGCGTGTCGCGCAGGCCCCACGGCGCCCGGAACGCTTGCGTACAGTGGCCTCCAACGACGACACCCGGCCATGACTCCTTCCTTCACCCCCAGCCCGCAGCAGCAGCTCTGGATCGAGCGCTGGCAGCGCTTCCTGGCCGCCGCGCTGCGCTACTTCCATGCCTACGCCGGCTGGCTGGTGGGCATCAGCTGGAAGCGCTTCGCGCTGCTGTCGCTGGCGCTGCTGATCGGCGCCAACGTGCTCAAGGGCCTGCCACCCTTCACCTGGCGCGTCAGCGAGATCGTCGAGGAGCATGATCACGGCGATGCCGCCCGCCGCCAGGCCAAGCTCGAGGCGCAGGCGCGCCGCGCGGCTGAGCGGGCCAAGAAGGCCGCCGAGCAGGCCACGACGAAGGCGCCGGACAAGTCGGTGCATTACGAGATCAAGATCGACGAGCGCGGCGTGCGCATCCAGCCCGTGCGCCCGGCGGCGTCCGCCGCGAGCAGCGCCGATGGCGATGGCGACGAGGCCCGCGGCGACGATGCGCCGGCCATCGCCATTGACTTCCCCAAGAGCGCCAAGCCCGACGACGTCCGCATCGCCATCGACCAAGCCAAGGACCAGCTGCACCAGCTCAAGCGCGACGCCGAGGCCGCCAAGGCGGCGCAGGACGCGGCAGCGGAGGCCGCCCAGGAAGCCCAGGAGGCCGCCGCCGAGGCAGCCGCGGAGACGGCCGCGCAGGCCGCGGAGCAGGCGTCGTCGTCGGGCACCCGCCGGCACGTCACGTACGTGCAGCTCGGCGACTCGTTGGTGGACCTGGCCACGCTGTGGGTCCTGGCTTCGGCCGTCATCAAGGCCATGTACAAGGGCCGCATCCAGGCCGAGGTCAAGGCCGCGCAGGCCACCGAGAACGCCGAGGCCGAGGCGCTGAAGCGCCAGGTCGTCGAAGCCCGCATGGCCGCGATGCAGGCGCAGGTCGAGCCGCACTTCCTGTTCAACACGCTGGCCAGCATCGACCACCTCATCGAGGTCGACCCGCCCACGGCCAGCAAGATGCAGAAGAACCTCATCGCGCTGCTGCGGGCCTCCATGCCCACCATGCGCGAGGCCAACGCCAACGGCGCCGTGCGCGATCTGGGCCGCGAGCTGGCCGTCATCCGGCCCTACCTCGAAATCCTGAAGATGCGCATGGAAGAGCGGCTGCAGACCGAGATCGACGTGCCCGAAGGCCTGATGTCCGCCGAGTTCCCGCCCATGATGATTCAGGGCCTCGTCGAGAACGCCATCAAGCACGGCCTGGAGCCCAAGGCCGAGGGCGGCAAGCTGACCGTCAAGGCCGAGATCCTGCACGGCAAGCTGGCCGTCACCGTGGCTGACACCGGCCTGGGCTTCGGCCGCGCGGCCACCAGCGGCACCGGCGTGGGCCTGGCCAACATCCGCGAACGCCTGCAGCTTCTGCACGGCAACAAGGCGTCCGTCACCGTCACCGAGAACCAACCGTCCGGCACCGTGGTCACCATCACCGTGCCCTACCGCAGCCGCAACGACGAAGGAGCGTCCGCATGAAGACCCTGTTCAAGATCCTGTTCATCGGCACCGCGCTGATGGTAGTGCTGGCCATGCTGGGCGGCCTGGCGCTGCTGCACCACGGCTCCGACATGCACATCGTCGTCAACGACGACGAACTGCAGCTCGGCGGCTTCGGCGACTGGCTGGGCGCCAGCATCGGCCTGTTCATCGCCGCCGCTGTGTGCGTGCTGGTGGTGCCGCTGGTGCTGCTGCTGGGCGTGGCGCTGCCGCTGCTCATTGTCGGCTGCGTCGTCGCGCTGCTCGTGGCCAGCGTGCTGGGCGTCGGCGCGGTCGTCAGCTCGCCGCTGATCGTGCTGGGCCTGCTGCTGTTCGTCGTGCTGCGCAACCGCCACCGTGCCAACCAAGCGCGCCGCGTGGACCCGAGCTGAACTAGCATCGCGTTCATGAGCACCCCCCCCGTGAGAGCCGTCCTGGCCGATGACGAGCGCCTGATGCGCGAGCAGCTGCGCAGCCGATTGATGGAAGTCTGGCCCGAGCTGGACATCGTCGCCGAGGCCAAAAACGGCCTGGAGGCCGTCGAGCTGACGAAGGAGCACAAGCCCGACCTCGTCTTCCTCGACATCCGCATGCCGGGCCTCACCGGCGTGGACGCTGCCCGCCAGATCGCCCAGCTGCCGGAAGACGACGACTGGCTCGTGCCGGAAATCGTCTTCATCACGGCCTACGACCAGTACGCGGTGGAGGCCTTCGAGCAGGGCGTGGCCGACTATGTGCTGAAGCCCGCCGAGCGCGAGCGCCTGCAGCTGACGGTCGCGCGCATCAAGAAGCGCCTGGCCCAGCGGGACGCGCCGACCGGCGACTTCACCGACAGCGCGCCGGTGCCGCTGCAGCAGCTGCTGCACCAGCTGTCCGCCGGCATGAACCCGGCTGCAAAGCCGCAGTACCTGCAGTGGATCCAGGCCACCGTGGGCCAGGCCATCCAGATGATCCCGGTCGATGACGTGCTGTTCTTCATCAGCGACGAGAAGTACACCCGCGTGCAGACGGCCAAGATCGAGGCGCTGATCCGCAAGCCCATCAAGGAGTTGGTGGACGAGCTGGACCCGCAGCTGTTCTGGCAGATCCACCGCTCCACGCTCGTCAACGCACACGCCATCGACGGCATCACGCGCGACTTCCGCGGCCGCCAGCTGGTGGGTGTGAAAGGCCTGACCGAGAAGCTCGAAGTCAGCCGCAGCTACACGCACCTGTTCAAGGGCATGTAGCGCGGGGCGCCGCCAGCTCGGCGACCAGCGTCCACAGCGTCTGCGCGGCCGGCGCCAGCGACCGCTGCCGGCGCCGGGCCAGCACCACCTGCCGGCTCAGCGCCGGCTCCATCGGCACGGCGCACAGGCCGGCGGTGTCGGGCAGCGGCAGGCTCAGCGCCGGCAGCACCGACACGCCCAGACCCGCCTGCACCATGCGGAAGGCCGTGGCCGCATGCCCCACGTCGATGGCCGCCTGCAAGGCCACGCCCGCCCGGGCGAAGGCGCGGTCGATCAGCGGGCGGCTGCCGGAGCTGTGGTCCAGCAGTACCAGCGGCCAGCCGGCCGCGTCGGCCATCCTCACGAGCCGGCGCCGTGCCAGCGCATGCGCGGCCGGGCAGACGAGCACGAAACGTTCGTCGAACAGCGGCTGCTGCTCCAGGTCCGGTGCGTCGTCCTCCATGCCCACCAGCACGGCGAAGTCCACCGCACCGCTGCGCACGCCCTCGATGGCCAGCTGCTGCACCTGGTCGCGCAGCCGCACCTGGATTGCCGGGTGGCGCTCGCGCGCGGCGGCCAGCACCTGCGGCATCAGCCCGCCCGAGATCGTCGGCGCGCTCGCGATGTCCACGACGCCGCGCGCCGCGGCCGCCTGCCCGCGGGCGTCGTCCAGCACACCGTCCAGTTCGTCCAGCGCGCGCTGCAGCGGCGCCACGAGCGACTGCCCGGCCGCCGTCAGCACCACCTCGCGCGTCGTGCGGTCTAGCAGCTTGACGCCCAGCTCCGCCTCCAGGCTGCGCACCGCCTGGCTAACGGCCGGCTGCGACAGCCCGATGTCGTCGCCCGCGCGGCCGAAGCCGCCATGCCGCGCCACGGCGAGGAGCACGCGCAGCTGGCGCAGCGTGATGGCGGAAGTGGGCATCGGTGCAGCGCGGTTATTGATTGGTTGTACGGATTAAACCATCTGATTAATCCATTTCACGGCGCGACCCCGCTCCGCTCCAATCGCGGCCATGAAACGTCCCGCTTGGCTGCCCGACAACCTCGTCCTGATGCTCTGCGCCACCATCGCGCTCGCCACGCTGGCGCCCGTGCATGGCCGCGGTGTCGCGGTGCTGGACGCGCTGACGCAGGCAGCCGTCGCGCTGCTGTTCTTCATGCACGGCAGCAAGCTGTCGCGCCGCGCCGTGTGGGAGGGCCTGCTGCACTGGCGGCTGCATGCGCTGGTGTTTGCCGCCACCTTCGTGCTTTTCCCGCTGCTGGGCCTGGCGCTGCGGCCGTGGCTGGAACCGCTGGTTGGCCCGACGCTCTACCTCGGCGTGCTGTTCATCTGCGCGCTACCGTCCACCGTGCAGTCGTCCATCGCCTTCACGTCGCTGGCGCGCGGCAACGTGGCCGCGGCCATGTGCAGCGCGTCCACGTCCAACATCGTCGGCATGGCGATCACGCCGCTGCTGATGGCCGGCATGGCCCGCTGGGTGGGCGCCTCGGCGGGGGCGGGCGCGGTGCAGCTGAGCTGGCACACGTTCGAAGGCATCGTCACGACGCTGTTGCTGCCCTTCGTCGCCGGCCAGGCGCTGCAGCGCTGGACCGGGCCCTGGGTGGCCGCCCACAAGGCCTGGGTGCGTGCGAGTGATCAAGGCGCCATCCTGCTGGTCGTCTATGGCGCCTTCAGCGCGGCGACGGTGCAAGGCCTCTACAGCCACCTCCCTCCGGCCACGCTCGCAGCCGTGCTGGGCATCTGCGCGTTGCTGCTGGCCGTCGTCATGCCGCTGCTGACGTGGCTGAGCAGGGTGCTGGGCTTCTCGCGCGAGGACGAGATCGCCATCGTCTTCTGCGGGTCCAAGAAGACGCTGGCCAGCGGCGTGCCGATGGCCCAGATCCTCTTCGCCGGCCAGGCTGTGGGCCTGCTGGTGCTGCCGTTGATGGTGTTCCACCAGATGCAGCTGATGGTGTGTGCGTCGGTGGCGCGGCGGTATGCGCGGGAGGCTCCGCAGCACCCCGTCGCGGTTTGACCTGTGACGCCGTCTCGGCGACGAGTCGGATGGTCATGATTCGCCAGAGGGTTCATCTGCTGAGATGGGCTTACGTTTAGCCAGACCTGCCTGGATGGCGCGCGATTGGCTAGGCTTGTTCGCCTTCCTCCAATACCAACAGCAGATTCGACCTTCTTAAAGTTTCACCGGCCCCGCCACACCCCCACCCGACACCGCCTCCCGCGCGTGCTGCTGCCGCGTGCGGTCCACATAGCTGTCCGCCCGCTGCAGCTGCGCCTCGATGAGCTTGTTGTTCGCGCCCATCGTCGCGATCGCCTTCGACCGGAAGTTGTCCATCGCGTCCATCGCCTGGAAGGTCTGGTCGAACATGGACTGGATCTGCTCAATGCCCAGCATGGGATTGGCGGCGAACTCGGCCGTCTGGTCGACGTGCTGGTTCAGCGCCTGGCCGGTCTGGTGGATGAGGTTGCCGATGGTCGCGTTGACGCCTTGCAGCATCTTCATGACCTCGATCTGGTTGCCCGTGGCGCGCGCCACGGTCTGCGCCACGGCCAGCGCGCTCATGCCGGTGGTGGCAACGCGGTCGCAGCCGATCATCATCTCGCGGCCTGTCTTCTTCAGCACGTCCAGCGCCAGGTAGCCGTTCACGCAGACGGCCTGCTGGGTCTGGATGTCGGCGAGGTTCTGGCGCGCATAGAACAGCACTTCCTGCTCCAGCGCCTTGGCCTTCAGCGGGTCCGTCGGCTTGAGCTGGTCGACGCGTTCGGCCAGCCTCGTGTCCAGCGTGCGGGCGAAGCGCGCGGCGGCCGCGAGCGCCTGCATGGCCTCCCACAGCTTGGTGCGCGTGGCCTCGATGTCGATGACGTCCTTCTGGATGCCGTCCTTGGCCGCGTACAGCTGCGTCATGCTGGTCTGTAGTTGGCTGGCGGCGCTCTCGAACTTGCGGAAGTAGGCCTCCAGTTTGTTGCCGAAGGGGATGAGCCCGAGCAACTTGCGCGGCTGCAGCAGGTCGCCGTCCTTGCCGGGGTTGAGCTCGTCGAGCTGCGCGCGGATGGCGTTGATGGCCTGGTAGGCCGGTGTGTCGGTGGCGCCGACGAAGTTGCGCTGCATCAGGCTACCCTGCATCAGGCTGGCGGCCAGGCTGATCTCCTGCCGGCCGAGCTGGAAGGCGCTGTCCAGCTTGGCCTTGAAGGGCTCGCTGTGCAGGTCTTCCTTCTCCAGCGCGTCGATGAAGCGGCGCACCTGCTCGTCAACCTGCGTGGCGAGTTCGGGCTTCAGCGGCACAGCGTCGACCGCCTGGGGCGGCTCGACCGGGGTGATGACCTCGGGTGGCGTCAGCGTGAAAGCGGGCTTGGTGGTGATGTCGCTCATGGGGTCTTGGCTCCGAATTTCTGCTGCAGGAACTCGCTGTGGCGCAGGAAGGCCTGGGCGTCCTGCGCGGCCAGGTCGTCGCCGAGTTGCTCCACCTTGGCTTCCAGTTCCGCCAGCACGCCCTCGAAGGTCGCTTCTGCCGTCTTGCCGTTGCTGAGCAGCTTCCTGGTGGCGAACTGCGGCGGAATGCTGAGGTAGGTGTTCAGCGCATCGGGCAGGTAGCTGATGGCGATGTGCCGCGCGTGGAAGCTCTCCTGCAGCGGCAGCTGGCCCTGGCTGCGCTCCCACTGGTCCAGCAGGCTCTCCAGCTTGGCGCACAGCTGCTGGATGCGCGTGGCCAGCGGCCCGGGGATGCGCTGGCCCGGGTTGTGCTCGGTCAGCCGCCGCACGCCGGACAGCGCCCGGCCCATGGCCTCGCGGGCGTCGCCTTCGTCCTTGAACTCCAGCGCCTGCCACTCGGCCTCCTTCGTGCTGGGCCAGCCCCACCACATCGCGCCGACGACGAGTCCTCCCGCATAGCCCAGCGCCGCCACGCCCAGGCCCAGGCCGCCCAGCAGGCCCAGTGCCTTCAGCACCAGCACGCCGGTGGCGGCCAGCAGGCCGCACCAATTGGCCGGGGCGTTGAGCCAGCGGAACAAGGCACTCATTGATAAGACCGGATGTCCTTGAACACCGCATACAGCGGCGTCTTGCGTGCATCAAACACCTTGCCGCCGGTGATGTTCACGAGCTGCTGCAGGTCGCCCTCGGCCGCTTCGCCGTACAGCACCATGAAGACGGGGATGCCACGAACGTCCTCGGGCAGCTGCTCGTAGGCCTGCTTGAAGGCCAGCAGATTGCGACCCTGGTTGTTCTTGCCGTCAGTGAAGGCGACGACGGAGTACTGGTAGTCGGGGTGCTGCTTGCGCTCTTCCAGCATGTGGTTCAGCGCGGCCAGCACGGCGTCGTACAGCGCCGTGCCGCCCTGCATGCGCAGGTCGTCCGCGGCGTCGCGCACCTGCTGCAGCGCGGCTTTCTTGGCCTCCGTGTCGGCCTGTGGCGCCACCCCCTTGCGCACAGGGCTGCCGGCCGGAATCTCGAACAGCACCGGCTCGCGCGGCCGGTCGCTGAAGGGCAGGAACCACAGCTTTTCGCGGTTGGTGAGCTTGGCGACTCGGCCTGTCAGCGACACGTCGGCGCCGGCCAGGTAGTGGATGGCTTCCACGAGCTGCTCGCGCCGCTGGCCCTGCATGCTGCCGCTGGTGTCCAGCACGAACGTCGACGCGATGGGCTTGCGGAACTCGTTCAGGTAGGCGTCGATGAGGCCGTCGGCCAGCTGCCGGTCGGGCGAGAACGGCAGCTCCACCTGTACGCCGCGCTCGGGCAGCAGGTCGGCCACCTGCGCAGCCAGGTCGGCCTTCATCGGCCGGCGCAGCGTCTGGCGGGCCAGCCACAGCTGGGCCGTATCGCTCTTCAGGTAGTCGACGACCTTCAGGTAGTCGGCGCGCTTCGCGTCGTTCAGCAGCATGAAGGGGTAGTCCGCCGTGGAAACGCCTTCGAACGGGTAGATGAGGTGCAGCTTCTCGCGCAGCTTGCCATTGGCGTTCAGGCTCAGCAGCCAGCTCTCGTAGTTGATGAAGGCATTGGCCCGCGTACCCTGCTGCTTGATGAACTGTTCGGCGAGGTAGGTGGAGTTGTCGCCGACGATCTTGTAGCCGGTCAGGAAGTCGGCAATCGCCTGGCGGTCCACGTCTGCAGCCGTCAGCGCCTCGCCCTTGCCGCCCGCCGCGGCGACGACTCCCAGCAGCGCCATGAAACCCTGGTTGCTCGTGGCCGGGTTGCTGAGCGCGTAGCGCAGGTCGCCGCGCTTGGCGGCCTTCGTGATGTCGGCCCAGGTGAGTTTGGTGTCCGGCTTGTTCCAGCCTATACGCGCCGCGTCGCTTTCGCTGACGCCCAGGATAAGGGGCGACAGCATGATCTTCTCCTGCAGCTTCACGCGGCGCTGGCCGGCGGCGTCGCTGAGCAGGTACTTGGCGTTGGCGAACCAGGCAGCGTCGGCCGATGAACCGCTGAGTACCTCCTGCGTGCTCTCCATCGTGCCGCCGAAGCGGAACTTCACAGCCACGCCGGTCGCGGCCTCGATCTGCGCGGCCAGCGGCTCCACGTCCTTCAGGTCGCTGGTGGCCAGCACGTTCAGCGTGTTCTGGGGCGCGGCAGGCGCCGCCTGTGCGGGCGAGGGCTCGTCGCGCTTGCTGCACGCGGCGAGCGCCACGGTCAGCAGGATGAGGGCCAGGCGTCGCTTCATTGGTTCATCTCCCGGCTGACGGTGTCGATCATCTCGAACATCAGGTCGAAGCCCGGCGGGTCGACGACCTGGCGCAATTGCGTGTCCACGGCCAGGCCGGCTTGCTTGGCGGCGGCGGCGAAGGCGGCCGGGTCACCGGTGCGGAAGCCCTGCTCCAGCGCTACAGCCTGCAGCTCCTTGTTCGTCGCAAGCAGTTCGGCCAGCCGCTTGCCGCGCTCGGTCATCGCGACGACGACCCACTTGTTGACGATGGTCGGCTGCGGGTACATCAGCACCATCTCCGGTCGCAAGCTGCCGCCGGGCTTCTGGGCCTGCGCCAGCATCTGGTTCTCGTAGATGAAGGCCAGCGGCGTCTTGCCCATGCCGATGGCGAGGTAGTCGTCGAAGGCGCCGTTGACGTAGTTCTCCTGGAAGCCCTGGCGCTTGAACAGCTCAGCCAGCTTCACGGCCAGCTCGTTGCCGCGCGCGCGGTCGCTGACGACCTCGCCGTTGAGCGCCTGCGACGTCAGCGCGAGGTACATCGCGGCCGAGTTGCTGCGGCGGATGTCCGTCGTCGACACCAGCACGCTCCGCGACACGGCGTACTCGCCGCTGTCCTTCAGGTCGCGCCAGCGCTTCCTGGCCAGCATCGCCTCGGTCAGCTTCTCCATGTCCAGGCCGTAGACCTTGGGCGCCATCGGCTTGGCCATCTGGTTGGCGACGAGGATCTTGGCCACCGGCTCCCAGGAGGCCACGACCAGCGGCGTGTGGAAGGGAGAGCTCTGGGTCGCCGGCTTGTTGGCCTTGCGCGCGGCGTCCAGGATCATGTTGGCAGCCACCACGCCGCTGGCGAGGAAGAAGTCCGGCGCCTCGCCCAGCTTGGCCGCCATGTCGCGGCTGCCGACGCGCACCGCCTGTACTGGCAGCCGCTCGCTGGCCAGCAGCCGGGTGACGCGCTCGTCCTTGAAGAACGGCTCGACGTCGACCGCGATGAGGCCCTTCAGCGGCGACGTCTGCGCGATGACGGTCTGCTCGTGTTCAAGGGTCTGGGTCTGGTGCTCGCTGCGCAATGCCCAGAACAGGGCGCCACCGAACAAGGCCAACACGACGAGCGTGCCGGCGATGCGCTTGGGGGTGTTCATCGGTGCTTCCAGCCTCCTGCCGGTTTCGACAGGTGCGGAGTGTGCCCGCTCTGCCGGCGGCGCCGAAAGTCACGAATCACCCGGCCACAGGCACGCCGGACTTATGCATTCCTGATGCCGGCAATGGTGGGGCCGGCGATGGTGGGCCGCCGCTCCCGCGACGGCCGGCGCGTCACTGCTCGACGAAAGCGCGCTCGATGACGTAATCGCCCGGCGTCGTCGTGCTGCCTTCCTTGAAGCCGCGGATCTCCAGCATCTGCTTCATGTCGCGCAGCAGCGCCGGGCTGCCGCACAGCATGATGCGGTCTTCCTCCGGGTTCAGCGGCGGCAGGCCCAGGTCAGCCTGCAGCTTGCCGGTCTGGATCAGGTCGGTGATGCGCCCCATGTTCCGGTAGGGCTCGCGCGTGACGGTGGGGTAGTACATCAGCTGCTCGCTCGCGAACTCGCCGAGGAACTCGTGCTTGGGCAGGTCCATCGCCAGGTGGTCGTGGTAGGCCAGCTCGGCCACCTCGCGCACGCCGTGCACGACGATGACCTTCTCGAAGCGCTCGTACGTCACAGGGTCGCGCGCGATGCTGATGAACGGAGCCAAGCCCGTGCCGCTGCCCAGCAGGTACAGGCGCTTGCCCGGCAGCAGGTAGTCGATCAGCAGCGTGCCGGTGGGCTTGCGGCCGACGATGATCTTGTCGCCCGGCTTGATGTGCTGCAGCTTGGACGTCAGCGGGCCGTCCGGCACCTTGATGCTCAGGAACTCGAGGTTTTCCTCGTAGTTCGCGCTGACGATGGAGTACGCGCGCAGCAGCGGCTTGCCGTTGTCGCCCTTCAGCCCAATCATCGTGAAGTGACCATTGGAGAACCGCAGCGCCTGGTCGCGCGTGGTCGTGAAGCTGAACAGGCGGTCCGTCCAGTGGTGGACGGTCAAGACGGTCTCTTCGTGGAAGGCACTCATGGCGATCAGGTTTGTGGGTTAACCCCATATTTTCGCCGGGAAGTGGCCTTCCCCGGTCTGAGGAAGGTCAAGCAATCGCGTGGGCCGCCTTCGCGCTACGTCGAGCCAGGCGGCGCCGAGCCCCCTCCCGGAGGCTCGGCCGCGGCTTCAGCGCACCACGAGGAAGTACTGCACGCCGCTGGCCTGCGTGTCGCTGCTGCCCGTCTGCACCACCGCCACGCGTCTGTCGTCGCTGGCGTGGAACACGGCGATGCCATAGGACTGCGTCCCACCGATCACGGGCAACCGGATGTCCCCGGCGGGGAACAGCAGCGAGCCGGTAAAGCGCTTGAGCACCTCGGGGTACTGCGGCGAGTAGCTGCCATTGGGAGCCGCATTCACGATGGCGATCGCCTCGGCGGCCGTGGCGCTGTGGCTCACCGACAGCACGGGGCCACCCAGCGTACCCAAGTACTGCAGGTCCGACGTCCGGAAGTAGTTGCCTCGGGCGGAGAACAGCAGCGATTCGTCCGTCGACAGCCACAAAGGGTTGGTCATCGAATAGTCGCCTGTGGCGGACGACGGCGTACCCCCCGTGCTGCCGGGGAAGCTGCCGTTGGCTACATTGACGGCCGTCCACGAGGTTGAGCCATATCCGTCTGGCAAGAGGTACGCCCGTCCGAGTGACTCCGACAGCACGCCTCGCGTGACGCCGTAGTAGCCCGAGTAGTACGGACCGTTGTTGCCGAGTATCGCCCCGGTCCGGGCGTTGATGGCCGTGATGGGCTGGTTCCCGTACGAGCCAGAGGACTGCCCCATGACGAACACGATTCCGGAGTTGGCGGTGAGCACCTCGGTCTGCGTACCGTTCGTGCTCGTCGTGTTCAGCAGCGTGCCCGCTGCCACATCGACCAGGCTCACGCTGCCTTCATAGAGCACCCCTGCCAGCCGTCCATCGGCAGACAGCGACAGCGCCTTGACGGCTGTCGGCAGCGCAATCGCCAGGTCAGTGCCGGCCGACGGGTCGACGAGGTGCAGCTGGTTGGGATTGGCCGAGACGACGACGAGCTTGTTCTGCGAGCGGCTGAAGCGCATCAGCAACGGCTTGTACGCCAGCGGCACCGTGCCGGCCGTGGCGCTCAGCACGCTGATGCTCACACCGGCCACCGCGCTGACCTGGCCGTCGCTGACCGTGACGGACGCGTAGTAGTCGCCCGGCACGTCAGGCGTCAGATTCAGCGTGGCTGTGTTGGTCGTTGCGGGGCTGGCATTGGAGCCCGCCGGGCGGGTGTCCAGCGCCCAGCTGTAGGTCAGCGTGCCGTTGTTGTTCCTGCTGTAGCTGCTGGCCGCTGAGGCCGTGATGTTGCCGCCCAGCAGCACCATGGCCTGGCTGCGGTCGAGCACGACGACAGGCGGGCGATTGCCGACGTCGACGTTGACCGACTGCACGGCGCGCAGCCCCGCAGCATTGGTGACCGTCAGCGTGGCCGAGTAGCGCCCGTCCCGGTCCGGCGTGAAGCTCGGCGTGGCGGTGCCTGCATCGCTGAGCGTGGTCGTGCTGCCGGCGGGGCGCGTATCGAGCGTCCAGCTGTAGGTCAGCGCGCCGCCGGCAGGATCCTGGCTGCCGCTGCCACGCAGCGTGATGGCGCTGCCGACGACGGCCACATAGCTAGGCCCGCCGGCCTGGGCCACCGGGGCAGCGCTGGCGGAAACGACGGCAATGGGGCCGAAGGCGGCCTTGACGGTGACCCGATGGAAGGCCGACGCGCCGGTGATGCGGTCCAGCACCGCGAATTGCAGCGTGTACGAGCCTGCCGCGTCGGGCACGAAGCTGATGGCGGTTGGCGACACGTTGATGAGCTGCGTGAGCGCGCTGCCCCACGGCTTGTCCACGACTGACCAGCTGCTGTCGGCGCTGCCGCTTGGCGCATAGCTGCCGCCGCCGTCCAGCGACACAAGGCTGCCCACCGGAGCGTCCAGGCTGCTGCTGGCCGACACTGTCGACACGCTGCTCGACACGACGACGGTCGGCGCGAGATTGCCGACGTCAAATGTATGCACGGCATCGGCGTAGAGACCGGACAGCGACGTTGCGCGCACGCGGACCTGGTAGGTACCCACGACATCGGGCGTCAACCGGGCCGTCGTGCTGGTGGACGACAGCTTCGCAGTGCTGCCGCTGGGCGCCGAAAGCAGCGTGAACGCGAGCGTCACCGCACCGCCATTCGCGTCCGTGCTACCCGCGCCATCGAGAGTCACGACGGAACCGGCCGACACCGACTGGGTCGGGCGGTTGCTCACCGGCCCGGCGAAGTTCACCGCGGCATCGACGTTCACGACCGGCACGGCCGCCGTGACGGTCACGGGCAGCACGGTGCTGGCGGTCGTGCCGTTGGCGCCGACCTGCAGCGTGAACTGGTAGTTACCCGCGACGTCGGGGACGAACGTCGCAGTCGCTGCGGTGGCGTTCTGCAGTGCAGCCGTGCTTCCTGCGGGTTTGGCGCTCACCGTCCACAGATAGCTGCTGATGCTGCCGGCGGCAGTGCTGCTGCTTCCGTCGAGCGTCAGGGTGCTGCCGACGGGCGCCTGCACCGTGGCGTTGCTCGTGCCTGTCGCCGCCAGCGCCGTTGCGCGGATGACGGCCGTCGGAGGTTCCGCGGCAGCGGGCGCCGTGGAAGGTGCGCTGCTGCCGGCACCGCCGCCACAGGCGCTCAACGCGAGCAAAGCTGCTCCCAGGCATGCGGCGGCCGCGTGCCGAATCTTCTTGATCATGACTTCTCCCTGATAACTCAGCGCCTTGGGCTGGCCGCTGGCGGCGGCATGTTAATCAAGGCCAGGGCGGCTCCGCGCGTGCCACCAGCAATCAGGGGGAGTTTGGATGCAGTTTCAGCAGGCGTGGCCCCGGGCCTTCCTCGCGCTTGACGTCCGCCGGGTTGTACAGCGCGCAGGCCTTCAGCGACAGGCAGCCGCAGCCGATGCAGCCGGTGAGCCGCTCGCGCAGTTGCTGAAGCGCGGCGATGCGCTCGTCAAGCAGCGGCGTCCACTGGGCCGACAGCCGCGTCCAGTCCGCCTTGTTGGGCGTGCGGCCATCGGGCAGCGTAGCCAGCGCGGCTCTGATCTGCGGCAGCGTCAGCCCCACCACCTGGGCCGCCCGGATGAAGGCCACGCGGCGCAGCACATGCCGCGGGTACTGACGATGGCCACCCGCGCTGCGCGTGGCGGCGATCAGGCCCTCGGCCTCGTAGAAGCGCAAGGCGCTGGTCGCGACGCCCGCGCGGCGCGCCAGCTGGCCGATGGTCAGCAACACCGCGCTTGACTTCAAGTCAACTTCAACTTCGAGCATGGCGCCATGTTCCCACGACCCGAGGCTCCCATGTCGCCCGAGACTGCCACCTTCACGCCCGCCACGCCGGCCCAGCTGCACCACCTGCTCGATGCCGGCCGGGCCTGGTCCGCCACCTATCTCGAACGGATGAGCAATCACCTGCCTATGGCCCAGCAGGCGTTGCTGGAGCTGGGCGCGTCGACCGGCCGGCTGCAGGCCTTCACCGAGGCCGAGGAGTCTCATCTTGAACCGCAGGCCGTGGCGTGGCCGGCGCGCAGCGACGCCTCACGCGACCTGGGCCGGCCCGACCGCGACGCCGCCTGGCGATCGCACTTTGCCGGCCGCATCGCCGACGTGGGAGCGGACGCGGCACTGCGCGAGGCGTTGGCGGTGCTGCTGCCGGGGGCCGGCGCGATCGCCTTCCATGGCCTGATCCGCACAGGCCACGCGGTGCTGGCCGGCCATGACGGCGAACTGGCCGCGGGGTTGGCGCATTGGGCGTCGCACTTCACGCCGCTGGCGGTGGCGGACGGCGCCCCGCTGGCGCTGGCCGGCTGGCTGCAGGCGCTGAGGTCGCTGCTCCGCCCCGCCTACCCGGTCGGCAGCTTCATCGCCGACCGCATGCAGGCCTGGGGCGGTACGCCCGGCTTCGCCGCCGTCGCCGGCCGGCTGCAGACCGGGCCCGACTCGCTGCGCGACCTCGCGCTGCTGGCGGCCCGTACCTACGCTGCCAGCGGGAACTTCACCGTGCTGCACCTGCTGACCGCAAGCCATGCGATGAGCGTGCTGCAGCCCTGGTGGCCCACCTCCGAGCTGCCGCATGGTTTCAGCGTGGCCGCTGCCGCCGGCCTGCTCGCCAGCGGCGCCACACCGTCGTTCGCGCTGGGCAACTCGCCCAGCCGCCCCTGGCCGGCGTTGATCGCGGCGGCCTGTGCCCATAACGACTTGCACGTCATCAAGCTCACGCACGCGGCATGGCGGCTGGACCGCCAGTGGCCCGACCCGGCCTGGCGCAGCGCGGTGGAGCGGGCCATTCCAGTTTGATGGATTTGTCCTCCAGTAAACTGGAGGAATGGACATCACCGAACTCATCGGGCGCCGCCTGCGCGAGCTGCGTGCGGCGGCTGGCCTGTCGCTGGACGCGTTGGCGCAAAAGAGCGGCGTCAGCCGTTCCAACATCTCGCTGATCGAGCGCGGCCAGAGCAGCCCGACGGCCGTCGTGCTTGACAAGCTGTCGTCGGCGCTGGGCGTAAGCGTCGCTTCGATGTTTGAGGCCGCCCCGGCGCCCGCCGCCCCGTCGCCCCTAGCCCGCGTGGCCGACCAGCCGGTGTGGAGCGACCCGGCTTCGGGCTATGTGCGCCGCAACGTGTCGCCGCCGGGCGCGTCGCCGCTGCAGCTGGTGGACGTGATCTTCCCCGCCGGGCAGCGCGTGGCCTTCGAGACTTCGGCGCGCGATGCCGACATCCACCAGCTCATCTGGATGATCGACGGCACGATGGAGATCGGCCACGGTGCCGACCGATGGCAGTTGCAGGCCGGCGACTGCCTGGCCGTGCGGCTGGACGCGCCGATCAGTTTCCACAACCCGGGCGCCAGACCGGCGCGCTACCTCGTTGCACTCACTGGAGCCGAGCGATGACTACGATCCGTGAACTCGATAGTGCCGAGGCGCTGGCCCATGTCGACGAACTGGCCGAGGTGCTGCGTGACTGCGTCGAGGGCGGCGCATCGGTGGGCTTCATGCTGCCGCTGGCCGAGGGGCGGCCGGAGGCCTTCTGGCGCCGCGTGGCCGACGCCGTCGCAGCTGGCGAGCGCCATCTGTTCGTCGCCGAAGACGAGACCGGCCGCATCTGCGGCACGTTGTCGCTGGTCATCGACATGCCCGACAACCAGCCGCACCGCGCCGACGTCAGCAAGATGCTGGTCCACCGCGGCGCGCGCCGTCGCGGCATCGCCGAACGGCTGCTGCGCGCGTTGGAAGTGAAGGCCCGCGAGCTGGGCCGGACGACGCTGGTGCTGGACACCGTCACGGGCAGCGAGGCGTCGCGGGTCTACGAGCGGCTGGGGTGGCAGAGGGCGGGGGATATCCCGAACTACGCGTTGATGCCCGATGGCCGACCCTGCTCGACAACCTACTACTACCTGCACCTCACGCCTTCGCCAGTCATCCGGCGCGGGCGGCCCGAGGATGCTGACGCGGTGGCCGCGCTGATTGCGAGCTATGAGCAGGAGCTTTTGTCAGATCCTGGAGGCGAAGGGGCCGAGGCCTTCATGGCGTCCGTCAGCTCGGCCGGGGAACGGAGCTACCTTGCCGATGCTCGATATCGCTTCTGGTTGGCGCATGCGCCGACCGGAGAGTTGCTCGGCTTCATCGCGTCGCGAGATGCCAGGCACGTCTTCCACCTCTTCGTCGACCGCGGATTTCAGCGCCGTGGACTCGCTCGGACGTTGTGGCGTTGCATGCTGGCCGAAGCTGGTCCCGCGTCGGCCGAAGAGCCCTACACGGTCAATGCGAGCCTGAATGCCGTGCCAGCCTATCGTGCGCTCGGTTTTGTCGAGAGCGGCCCGGCGGTCCGGCGTCACGGTGTCGCCTTCACGCCCATGCGTTGCACGAGGACGAGGGGTTGAAGGATGTGGCGATAGATCGATTGGGCTTGGTTGTTCCAGGGGTTGAAGTCCTTGAACAAGAAGGTGGCCTCCGCCCCCGCGGCGTCACCAGCATGACCGGTAGTGCCGCTCGCCTTCAAATGCACCGGCGCGACATCGCCCGGCTGGCCCCAATCGATTCCAAAAACTAAAGGATCGATGAGGTGCTTTCGACCGATCGGATGTAGATCTCCTCCCTCTCTCCCCGCGGCCTGATGGCCGCCGTCGATGCCACTGTGCCGCCGTTTTGCGTCGTGGCCGACGCCGCAACGAGACCACCCAAGACGCCGCCGCTGGTGCCAGGCGCGGCGTGCTTGATGTCAGAGGCCCTTTCGTACTTTTGATGGACGACGACATCGACCAGGCGCGCTGTTCTAGCGGAACCCGATACCCCTGCGCTCTCGTACCTGCGGCTTGGCCCGATGCTCGGCCTCCAGCTGCGCCAGGAACTCATCCGGCGTGAAGGCTTCACCCAGGATGTCTACCTGCTGACGAACCGCGGCGAAGTCGCCATGTGCCAAGCAGTCCAGCGCCGCGAGGCGCGAGCATTGTTCGTCGGTAGGTGCCGCGCCCGCCTCGCGCTCGAACATCGCCACACGCTGCTCCGTCTTCAAGGCCTTGAAGCGGATCTTGAACGCGAAGCGCCTGAGCGCGGCCTCGTCAAGGTCGTCGAACAGGTTGGTCGTACAGATGAAGAGCCCATTGAAGCGCTCCATGCCGGCCAGCATCTCATTGACCTCGCTGACCTCGTAGTTGCGCTCCGCGTGCCTGCGGCTGCGCAGGAAGCTGTCGGCCTCGTCCAGCAGCAGTACGGCGCCTTCCGTCTGCGCGCTCTCGAACATGCGCGCCATGTTCTGCTCGGTCTCGCCGACAAACTTGCTGGCGATGTCGCTGGCGCGGCGCACCATCAGCGGCCGGCCGAGTGCCTGCGCGATGTGCTCGGCCAGCGCGGTCTTGCCGGTGCCGGGAGGCCCGTAGAAGCACAGCTGGCCGCGACCTTTGCGGCGCAGCGCCTCAACGATGCGTGGGATCTCGAAACGGCTCTCGCAGTTCAGCAGGTCCAGCGTGTACTGCGTGACGCAGGGGCGGGCCAGGCTGGCTCCGTCGTCACGGCCCAGCGCCTTGTCGGCGTTCTGCAATTGCCGTTCGATGAGCTTCTCGGCGTCGTCGGGCGAGCCGGCTAGCTGCGCGAAGCGCACCGCCGTGCGGATCTGCGCCGGCGTCAGGCCCGGGCGTTCGGCCAGCTTGGCGATGAAGGCCTCGCTGATGGCCACCTCGCCCAGCGCCTTGGCGACGAGCCCGCGGCGGGCGCCGGGCGGTGGCGACTTCAGCTCCAGGTGGTACTGGAAGCGGCGGCGGAAGGCGGGGTCGATCTGCTCGATGCGGTTGGTCACCCAGATGACCGGCACCGGGTTGGTTTCCAGGATTTGATTGACCCAGGCCTTGCCGCTGACGGAGTTGCCGACACCACCTTCGGCGCTGGCGTCCAGCCGGTTCAGCAGCGAGGCCGTGTCGCTAGACAGCGGCGGGAACACGTCCTCCACCTCGTCGAACAGTAGCGCCACGTTGGCGCTGGCCTTCAGGAACACCTGGCTGATCTGCAGGGAGCGGTAGCGGTCGCGGCCGGACAGCGAATTGCCGTCACGGTCGGCGTACTCGACTTCGTACAGGTCCAGCCCCGCCGCGGCTGCGGCCACCTTGGCGAGTTCCGTCTTGCCAGTGCCCGGCGGGCCGTAGAGCAGGATGTTGACGCCGGTGGCATGCGTGGCCACGGCGCGGCGCAGCAGGCCCTGCAGCAGGCTGAGGTCTTCGGCGACGAACTGGAAGTCGGCCGGCGCCAGCGTGCTGGGCACGGCGGGCCGCGTGAAGACGGCCATCAGGTCGTGCGGTCCCTGGTACTCGCGCATCAGCACCGGAGGCAGCTGGTCGCTGACCTTCATCAGGTCGGCCAGGTCGGTGATGTTGTGTTCGGAGATCAGGTTCTCCACCATGCCGATGCGTTCCAGCCGCGAACCGGCGCGCAGTGCCTCGGCCACCTCGCGCTCGTCGACGCCGGCGACCGCGGCGATAGCGGCGAAGGCCTCCTGCGCGGTGTTGACCTTGAATTCGACCAACGCGCCGCGCAGCTCGCGCTGGTAGCGGGCCAGCGTGCCATACAGCAGGATGGCGCGCTCGGCCGGGTTCAGCTGCAGCAACTGGCCCAGCGCGTCGATGTTCTTCTCGACCAGCGTGGACTCGCGCTTGAGCTGGCGGTCCAGGTGCTCGCACGTGGTGGCGAGCAGCGCCATCATGTCCTTGGGCGCGTCCTTGGCGTATTCGTCCAGGTAGAAGAACAGCGTGCCCTCGGAGAACGGGCCGCTCCATTGGCCGAAGCGTTCAAGGAAGACGTCGTCCGGCAGCGCTTCATGGCCGCGCCACAGCTCGTTTCCGGTGCAGCGCTGACCCAGGTAGCCACGCAAGCGCTGCAGCACGCGCACAGGCCACACGAGGTGGCGACCTGTGAAGGAAAGCAGGCCGTTGAAGTCGCGGCGCAGGTTGAACCGCCCGGCGTGCTTGACGGTCAGCGTCAGCACGAACTGCGAGCACATGCGGTCCAGCACCGGGGCGCTGTCCAGGCCGGGCGAGGGCAGCACGCGGGCGGCGGAGGCCCGGGGGGCTGTCTCTGCGGCGGCGGCTCGCTTCACCATCGATGGGCTCCTTGCCGGCTGAAGGCCGGCGCTGCCCATCTTGTATCAGGGTTGGAGGCCGATCAAATGTAAGAGGCGGCCCGACAGTGTTCAGTGCATCACGACCGGCTGCTGGCCCATCAGCGCGTAGCGCTCGATGAAGGCGTCCAGTTCGTCCTCGGACGGCTCGCCGTCCTCGATGAGCGCCTGCACGCCCTGCTGGAAGGATTCGGCCAGCGCGCCTTCGATGAAGATTTCCTTGCGGGCGAACTTGTCGACGATCTCGAAACCGCCGCGGTTGAGCTGCGGGCCGGCCAGCTCTTCAGCGGGCGGCACGTCGAACTGGACGACGATGAAGCTGTCGGAGTTGTAGAGCATGTGCATGGAGTTCTCCTCGGGGCTTCAACTGCGGCTTGGGCGGGGCGTTTCAAGCCCCGGTCGGGACAGATACTGGCAGAACGGGGTTCAAATCGGGTCATCCCCTGGCCTGACAACGTGTAGGAAGCGTCAGGAGTTCACGTCGGCCAACGTGATTTCGTAACCCTTCGTCTCCGGGTCGCCGTAGCGCAGACGGACGGGCCAGTAGCCGCGGGACGTGTCCAGCCAGACGTCGATGCCCGGGTCGTGCTCGCCGAGCGACTGACGTCGTAGGTGCAGCGCGCCGGCATCGACAGGGTCGCCATCGACCGCCTTGAACACCCACTCCCGCAGCTCCCCGCGCACGCCGGCGACCCACAGCCGCCAGCGTCCGCCCGGTGCCGGCGCGGCCTGCACCAGCGCGGCCAGCTGCAGCCACCAGGACAGACGGTCCTGTGCGCCGTCCGGCAGCGGCAGCTGCGCGGGGCTGGCGGAGAAACTGACGCGCCGCCCCTCGCTGTCGAAATTGATGGCCTGCCGGTCTCGGCCGCCGCGCTGCAAGGCGAAGCGCTCGGGCGCCAGGCCGCCACCGCCGGTGCGGCCCAGGCTTTCCAGCGCGGGCAGCGCGCGCTCGCCGATGCGGCGCGTCAGCCGCAGCGTGTAGCGGCCATCGGGCTGGGGCTGCCAGTCCAGCAGCGCGTCACCGTCCTGGCCGTCCTGGCGCAGCCGGTAGGGCCAGGACGCGGGGCCGGCCAGCCGCAACGGCGGCGCCTCGGCCGCCGCCGCCGCCGGTGTCTCGGCGGCCGGAGCCGCGGGCTTGTCCTGCGGCGGGCGCGAACGGCTTGGTGGTGCGGGCGGTGCGGCCTCGGCCTGCGGGGCGGGCCGTGGCGTGGCCGGCGCGATCGGCAGGGCCAGCGTGACGGCGCGGGGCGGGCGTGGCGCGTCGCGGCGTTCGCGATCCCCGCCCAACAGCAGCGAATGCACCGCGAGGCTGGCCGCCAGCGCGAACCAGGCGGCGCGAGGCGGGAGCAGGCGGGCGCGCATCGCACAATGCTGCCATCAGTCGGCCGACCCCGGACGGCCCCTCACACTCCGCGACTTCCCATGAAACTCGCCAGCTACGCCGACGGCTCGCGCGACGGCCACCTCGTCGTCGTCTCGCGCGACCTGACCCAAGCCCATTACGCCACAGGCATCGCCACGCGCCTGCAACAGGTGCTGGACGACTGGGGCTTCCTCGCGCCGCAGCTGGAGGACCTCGCCGTGCAGCTCAACCACGGCAAGTTGCGCCATGCCTTCGCGTTCGAGCCTGACAAGTGCCTGGCTCCGCTGCCGCGTGCCTTCGGCTGGGCGGTGGTAGATGGCGAAGGCGGCATCCGCCGCGACGCCGGCCACTTCGCGCCGCCGCACCAGCCGCTGCGCGCGCCGGCCATGGGCGAGGCGGTCCTGGCCGGCCTGACGGGCGACCTCTCTGCTGCCAGCGATGCGCCGGCCGCGCTCGATGCGCTGCGGCTGCTGACGCTGGCGGTGGACTGGCGCGTGGCCGGCGAGCTGGTCGCCACCCAGGCCGCGCCGCTGGCCGTGACGCCGGGCGAGCTGGGTGAGGGCTGGAACGCCGGCCGGCTGCAGGCACGGCTCGTCGCGCTGCACAACGGTAGCAAGCGCGAGCCGCGCGACGTCAGCGCCGAGCCCGGGGACGCGCTCGCCCGTGTGGCCCGGCTGCGTGCGCTGCGCGCCGGCCAGGTCGTCGGCGCGTCGCTCGGCGCCTTGGACGTGGCGCTTGCAGCCGGCGACAGCCTTCACCTGGATCTCAAGACAGCCGACGGCAACACCTGCTTCGGCGCCATCGACCTCGAACTTCCTGCCGCATGACCACCCCCATCATCATCGACACCGACCCCGGCCAGGACGACGCCGTCGCACTGCTGCTCGCCGCCGCGAGCCCAGAGCTGGAACTGCTGGGCGTGACCACCGTGGCCGGCAACGTGCCGCTGCGGCTGACGACGCTGAACGCTCGCAAGGTGCTGGAGTTGGCTGGCCGCGACGACGTGCCGGTCTGCGCCGGCGCCGACCGGCCGCTGGACCGCGATCTCGTCACCGCCGAGCATGTGCACGGCGATACCGGCCTGAACGGCGTGGACCTGCCCGAGCCAACGCTGCCGGTGGACCCGCGCCACGCGGTCGATTTCATCGTGCAGACGCTGCGCGAGCGCGAGGCCGGCACCGTGACGCTGTGCCCGCTTGGCCCGCTGACCAACATCGCGCTGGCGCTGCGCCAGGCGCCGGACATCGCGCCGCGCATCCGCCGCATCGTGCTGATGGGCGGCGGCTTCTTCGAGGGCGGCAACGTCACGCCGGCCGCCGAGTTCAACGTCTACGTCGACCCGCAGGCGGCGCACGAAGTCTTCACCAGCGGCGTGCCGATCACGATGGCGCCGCTGGACGTCACGCACCAGGTGCTGACGACGGCCGCTCGCATCGACGCTATCCGCCGCGTGGGCAACCGCGTGGGCACGGTTGTGGCCGCGTGGATGGAGTTCTTCGAGCGCTATGACGAAGAGAAATACGGCCAGGACGGCGGCCCGCTGCACGACCCCTGCGTCATCGCCTGGCTGTTGCAACCGCAACTGTTCAGCGGGCGCGACTGCAATGTGCGCATCGAGACGCACAGCGAGCTGACGCGTGGCATGAGCGTCATCGACTGGTGGGGCGTCACCGGCCTGTCCGCCAACGCGCAGGTGCTGCGGCATGTGGACGCGGACGGCTTCTTCGCGCTGCTGACGGAGCGCCTCGCCCGCCTGCGTTGAACCCGGCTAATCGAGCGCCCGCGTCACCAGCTTGAAGTCAGGATCGTCCGCAAACGGCTTGACCGTGAAGCCCAGGCCGCGCATCAGCTTGAGCATGTCCGCGTTGTTGCTCAGCACCAGGCCTTCGATGTCACTCAGACCCTTCTCGCGGGCGGCATCGGTGATGCCCTCCATCAGCCGTGAGCCCAGGCCCTTGCCGCCGAAGTCGTCGGCCACCAGCAGGCTGAATTCGCAACTCGTCTGGTCGGCATTGGTGATGATGCGGCTCACGCCGACGATGCGCTCGCGCTCGTCGAAGCCGCCATCGTCGCGCGCCGTGCGCTCGCAGTAGACGGCCACCAGCGCCATCTCGCGGTCGTAGTCGATCAGCGTGAGCCGCGCCAGCAGTTGCGGCGGCAGTTCCTTGATGACGCTGGCGAAGCGGAAGTAGCGGCTCTCGGGCTTCAGGCCACGCACCAGGTCCTGCAGCATCTGCGCGTCGTCGGGCCGTACCGGTCGCACGGTCACCTCGCCGCCGCCGGCCAGTGGCCAGACCTGTTCGAAGCGTGCCGGGTACGGCAGGATGGCCAGGTGCGGGTAGTCGAAGGCGCGCGCGATGCCGCCTTGCGGCCCGGGCTGCAGCACGACGCGTGCGTCCACCGCGATGGCGCCGTGCTCGTCGACGATCAGCGGGTTGATATCCATCTCGCGCAGCTGCGGGAACTCGCAGACCATCTCCGATACGCGCAACAGCACGCGTTCCAGTGCCTCCATGTCGGCCGGCGCGCCGCCGCCGCGGCCTTCGGCCAGGCCCTCGGCCACGCGGGCGCGCTCGACGAGACGGCGGGCCAGGAACTGGTTCAGTGGTGGCAGTTCCATTGCGCGGTCGGCGATCAGCTCGATCATCGTGCCGCCAGCGCCGAAGACGATGGCCGGGCCGAAGGCCTCGTCTGTTACGAGGCCCACGCAGACCTCGTGGCCGCGCCGCGCGCGCGCCATCTTCTGCACCGTCACGCCGTTGATGCGCGCCTGCGGCTGCAGCCGCTTTACACGGGCCACCATCTCGTTGAAGGTGTCGCGGGCGGCCGCGCCGCTCTGGATGTTCAGCGCCACGCCCTGCACGTCGCTCTTGTGCGAGATGTCGGGCGAGTCGATCTTCAGCGCCACGGGGAAGCCCAGCTGGGTGGCCAGCATCATGGCCTCGGTCGCGCTGCGCGCCAGCACCGTCTGCGTGACGGGAATGTGGAAGGCTGCCAGCAGCGCCTTGCTCTCCATCTCGGTCAGCGTGCGGCGGCGCTCGGCCAGCACGCTTTCGATGAGCAGTCGCGCGGCCTCCACGTCCGGCTGGGCCAGCGTGGACATCGGCGGCGGCGTCTGCATCAGCAGCTGCTGGTTGGCGTAGAAGCTGGCAATGTTGCCGAAGGCGCCAACGGCGGCCTCGGGCGTGCGGAAGTTGGCGACGGCGGCTTCGTTCAGCACGCGGCGCGCCTCCTGCACCGACGCGTCGCCCATCCAGCAGGCCAGCAGCGGCTTGGCCGTGCCGGCCTTGGCGGCGACGACGGCTCGCGCGGTCTCGGCCGCGTCGGAGCCGATCTGCGGCGCGTAGACGACCAGCAGGCCGTCCACCGTCACGTCCTGCGCGGCGGCCTCAATGGCGGCGCGGAAGTGCTCGGGCGTCGCCGCGGCGCCGAGGTCGACGAGGTCGGCCAGCGAGGCGCCCTCTGCCAGGCGCGGCTGCAGCGCACGGGCCACGTCGGTCGACAGCTTGCCGAGCTGCAGGCCGATCTCGCTGACCCAGTCCGCCGCCAGCACGCCGGGGCCGCCGCCGTTCGTGATGATGGCCAGCCGCTTGCCCACGGGCCGGTAGCGTGCGGCCAGGCATTTGGCCGCGGAGAACAGCTCGACGAAGCTGCGCACGCGCACGGCGCCAGCGCGGCGCAGCGCGGCGTCGAACACGTCGTCGCTGCCGACGATGGCGCGGCTGTGCGTCAGCGCCGCCTCGTTGCCGGCGCTGCGGCGGCCGGCCTTCAGCACCACCACCGGCTTGGCATGCGCGGCCGAGCGCAGCGCGCTCATGAAGCGGCGCGCGCTGGAGATGCCTTCGAGGTAGACGACGATGCTCTGCGTGCGCGCGTCGGCGGCGAGGAAGTCCAGCACCTGGGCGAGGTCCACCGCAGCGTTAGGCCCCAGCGAGACGACCTGGCTGAAGCCGACATGGTTCTGCCGCGCCCAGTCCAGCATCGCCGACGTGAGCGCGCCGGACTGCGACACCAGCGCCAGCGAGCCTTCTGCGGCCAGCGGCCCGGCGGCGCTGGCATTGAGCTTCAGGTGCGGGCGCTGAAAGCCCAGGCAGTTCGGGCCCAGCAGGTGCACGCCTTCGCGGCGGGCGATGCGCTTGAGCTGCGCCGCCAGCTCGGCGTCGATGCCGTCGCTGATGATGAGCGCAGAGCGGCAGGCGATGCGGCCAGCCACTTCCAGCGCTGGCGCGATCTCGTCGGGCGGCAGCGCAATGATGGCCAGATCGGCGCGGGAGCGTGCCAGTTCGCCGAGCGTGCCGGTCGTGTCGCCGTCCAGGAATTGCGGCGGATTGGTGCCCGGGGCGGCTTCGAGCGCGGCGCGCAGTACGCGCGCCTGGCGGGTCTGGCGGTCGGGAGCGTCCGGAGGGCCGGCGAAGACGACCACCGAGGCGGGCATGAACAACGGGGTGAGGAAATGGTGGTCCATGGGAGAGACTCTAGTCGGCGCCGATCAGCACCTTGACATGCGCGGCGGCGCTGCGAGCCAGCGGGTTGAGCACGTAGCCGCCTTCCAGGCAGGAAATCACGCGGCCGCGGCAGTGGCGCCGCGCCACCTCCATCAACTGGCGCGTGACCCATTCGTAGTCCGCGTCGACGAGGCCCAGGTTGCCCATGTCGTCGTCGCGGTGCGCGTCGAAGCCCGCGCTGATGTAGAGCAACTCCGGGCGGAAGCGGTCCAGCGCCGGCAGCCAGTGCTGCGTGACGGCAGCGCGGAAGGCGTCGCTGCCGCTGCGTGGCGGCAGGCCGATGTTCAGCAGGTTGGGGCCGTCCTTCAGCGAGCGGGCGTCCGGGCCGTTGAACGGGTAGAGGCCGGTCTCGAAGATGCTGCACATCAACACGCGCTCGTCGCCGGCCAGGATGTCCTCGCTGCCGTTGCCGTGGTGCACGTCGAAGTCGATCAGCGCCACGCGCTCGACGCCGTGCACATCCAGCGCATGGCGGATGCCGACGGCCACGTTGTTGAAGAAGCAGAAGCCCATGGCGGCCTCGCGCTCCGCGTGGTGGCCGGGTGGGCGCACCGCGCAGAAGGCGGACGGGGCCTCGCCGCCGAGCACGAGGTCGGTGGCCAGCACCACGGCGCCCGCGGCGCGCAGCGCGGCGGCCAGCGTGTGCGGGTTCATGCGCGTGTCGGGGTCGACCTGCGTATAGCCCGAATCCGGCGCCATGTCGAACACGCGGCGCACATGCAGCGCCGAATGCGCGCGCTGCAACTGCTCGACGGTCGCCAGTGGCGCGTCATGCGGCAGCATGTAGTCGAGCAGGCCGCGCAGCAGCAGCGCGTCGGCAATAGCCGCCAGGCGCTCGGGGCACTCGGGGTGATCCTCGCCCATCTCGTGGCGCGTGCAGTCGGCATGGCTGATGTAGGCGGGCAGCATGGTGGCGTCTCCTGAGGCCCATGCTAGGCAGCGCGGTCGGTCGCGCCTTTGACGCAGAGCAACCGTGCGATGGCCGCGACGCCATAGCTGCGCCGATCTCGCCCGCGGCGGTCATTTCTGCTTGCGTGAGACACTTGCCGGCTAACAGACAGGGTGGCAGCGCCGGGCTGACAGGCCGCGCCGCCCGGGCATGTGCATCGAGGAGGGCTGGATGCCGAGCAGGGGCAAGCTGCTGGAAGTCATTGCGCTTCAGACCGAGGTCGCCGCGTTGGGCTGGGATCTCGATCTGGGGCGCCTGCTGGGGCTGGTGGCCCAGCGCACCGTGGGGCTCGTGGCCGCGGACGGCGCCGCCGTGCAACTGGCCGAGGGCGACGAGATGGTCTACCGCGCCACGGCAGGCATGGCCGACGGCAGCCTGGGCCTGCGGCTCAAGCGCCATCAGAGTCTGTCCGGCGTCTGCGCCGAGCAGGGGTTGTCGCTGATCTGTGACGATGCGCTGGCCGACCCGCGCGTCGACAGCGCCGCCTGCGCCCGGCTGGGCCTTCGCTCCACGCTCGTCGTGCCGCTGCGCCACCATGGCGAGACGGTGGGCGTGCTCAAGGCGATGTCGCGCCGCGTGGGCCATTTCGGTGCGCCGCACCGGGCGTTGCTGGACATGGTGTCCGAGCTGGTGGCCTCGGCGCTGTACTTTGCCACGCGCTATGCGCCGCACGAGCTGTTCCACAAGGCCACGCACGACAGCCTGACGGACCTGCCCAACCGCGCGCTGTTCCTCGACCGGCTGCATGCCTCGCTGGCCCAGGCCGTGCGGGATCGCCAGCCGCTGGCGGTCATGATGCTGGACATGAATGGCCTCAAGCCCATCAACGACCATCACGGCCACCGGGCCGGCGACGCGGCGCTGCTGGAATTCGCGCGCCGGCTGAACGGTGGCGTGCGGCAGTCCGACACCGCGGCGCGGCTGGGCGGCGACGAGTTCGGCGTGCTGCTGCGGCCGTTGGCCGCGGAGGGCGGCCTGGAGGCCACGATGCGCCGGCTGTCCATGCAGATCAATGGCAGCTTCGAGTTCGAGGGGCGCCAGTTGCAAGTCGGTGCGAGCATGGGGGCGGCGCGCTTCCCCGAGGACGGCAGCGACGTGTCCGCGCTCATTGACCTGGCCGACCAGCGCATGTACCACCACAAGCGCGGCCAGCCGCACCTGGTGGCCTGACGCCGCGGCGGTGGGAAGATGCGGGCCTTCGCCCCGCAGGAGTCCCTCATGCAACGCCGCCACCTCATCGCCTGTGCCCCCGCCTGGCTGCTGCGCCCCGCGAGCGCTGCGGGCCTGAGCGAAGGTGATGCCAATGCCGGTATCCGCACCGCGCTGGAGCGTGGTGCCACCGCCGCGGTCGCGCTGCTTGGGCGGCCCGATGGTTTTCTGGGTAACCCGCTGGTCCGCATCGAGCTGCCCGGCCACCTGAAGGACGCGGCCCGGCTGCTGCGCGGCATGGGCCAGGGCGCGCGGCTCGACGAGCTTGTCACGGCGATGAACCGCGCCGCCGAGGCCGCGGTGCCGGCCGCCAAGCCGCTGCTCGTGAAGGCCGTGCGGGACATGAGCGTGGAGGATGGGCTGCAGATCCTGCGCGGCGGCGATGATTCGGTGACGACCTTCTTCGCCGGCAAGACGCGCGAGCCGCTGCAGTTGCAGTTCCTGCCCATCGTCACCCGCGCCACCGAGAAGGTCGCGCTGGCCGACAAGTACAACGCCGTGGCGAAAAAGGCGTCCGGCTTCGGCCTCGTGCGCGGCGACGACGCGAACCTGCAGCAGTACGTCACCGGCAAGGCGCTGGACGGCCTCTACCGCCTCATCGGCGAGGAGGAAAAGAAGATCCGCCGCGACCCGGTCGGCACGGGTAGCGCCATCCTGAAAAAGGTCTTCGGCGGACTGGGTTGAGCCCCGTGTGGACGCGCCGCCAACGCCGGCGCGCCGCTTGCCGGTGACGTGAACGACAATCCGCCCCCTGCTTTCAGGCCTTGTTCATGAATTCCGATCTTCCCGAGACCGCCGCTCCGGCTGACGAGACCCCCACGCCCGCAGCGCCAGCCGCCGCAGACGAGGCGCCTGCGCGTGACGCGACGGCCGAACTCAAGGCCTTGTTCCCTGCGCTCTTCACCGGCAAGCCCAAGCCGGTCAAGCTGCGCATCCAGGCCGACATCCAGGAGCGGGCGCCAGGCAAGTTCACGAAGGCCCAGCTCAGCGCCTTTCTGCGCCGCCATACCGGCAGCACGGGCTACCTGATCGCGCTGACGCAGTCCAAGACCCGCTTCGACCTCGATGGCCAGCCGGCTGGCGAGATCACCGAGGAGCACCTGAACGCCGCCCGCGAGGAACTGGCGCGCCGCAAAGGTGCCCGCCAGGAGCGCGAGCAGCTGGAAGTACAGCAGCGCCGCAATCGCGCCCAGCTGCTGTGGGACTTCGAACGCACGACGCTGACCGAGGCCAACTTCAGCGCGCTCAAGGGCGTACCGGTCGAGGAACTGCCCGGCTTGCTGGAAATCGCCCGCAAGGAGCGCGCCGAGGCGCCGCCTGCGCCGCCGCGGGAGCCCCGTCGCGACGACCGCCGCCCCGGTGGCGGCCGGCCCGAGGGCCGAGGCCCGCGTCGCCCGGACCAGCGTGCGGCCGGGGACCGGCGCGACCCGCCGCGTGGCGACCGCCCCGCGCGCGGCGCCGGCGGCCGCTCGCCGCAGCCGGCCCGCAAGCCGGTGCCCCAGCAGGTCGAGCAGCCCGTCGTGTCGCAGATGGCCCAGGCGCTGCAGGCCGCCCGGGCCGCAAAGGCGGAACCTGCTGCCGATCAGCAGCCGCCCCAGGACCCGGCCGAGTAATCAGGCCGCCGCGTAGCGCTGCTCCAGGTAGGCGAGCAGCGTGCGGATCGTTTGCGCCTCGCCGCCCACAGGGCGACCCGGGCGCGCGGCGTCGTTCCAGGCAAACAGGTCCACGTGCAGCCAGTCCTGGTCGCGCGGCAGGAAGTCTTCCAGGAACAGCGCCGCGTTGATCGCGCCGGCCAGCGGGCTCCGGCCGGTGTTGACGATGTCGCCGATGCTGCTCTCGATGCCCGCGTGATACGGCGCCCACAGCGGCATGTGCCACAGCGGGTCCTCCAGCTTCAGGCCGAGGTCCACGAGGTCGCGCGCGGTGTCCATGTGCTTGGCGAACAGCGCCGGCAGCTGCGCGCCCAGCGCCACGCGGGCGGCGCCGGTCAGCGTGGCCAGGTCGATGACGAGGTCCGGACGGGACTCTGCCGCGTAGGCCAGCGCGTCGCACAGGATGACGCGGCCCTCGGCGTCGGTGTTGCCTATCTCGATGTGCAGACCCTTGCGCGTCTTGATGACGTCACCCGGCCGGTAGGCATTGCCGGCAATCGAGTTCTCGACCGCCGGGATCAGCAACTGCAGCCGCACCGGCAGCTTGAAGGCCATGATGAGCCCGGCCAGCGCCAGCGCGTTGGCGGCGCCGCCCATGTCCTTCTTCATCTGCCGCATGCCTTCGCCTGGCTTGATGTTCAGGCCGCCGGAGTCGAAGCAGACACCCTTGCCCACCAGCGCGAGCCGCGGGTGCTTGGGGTTGCCCCAGTTCACCTCGATCAGGCGAGGTGAGCGCACGCTCGCGCGGCCGACCGCGTGAATGCTGGGGAAGTTCTTCTTTAGCAAGGCGTCGCCGACCACCTCGGAGAAGGTCGCGCCATGCTGCCTGGCCAGCAGCTTGGCGGCGGCGGACAGTTCGGCCGGGCCCATGTGTTCGGCCGGTGTGTTGACGAGATCCCGGGCCGCCTCGATGGCCGCCGCCAGCGCGAGGCCGCGTTCGGCGTCGGCGCCCGGCTTGAGCCAGAGCGTGGCCGGCTCGCGCTGGGCCGGCTTGTACAGGTCGAATCGGTAGCCGCCCAGCGCCCAGGACATTGCCGCCGCGTCAGCGCGCAGGGCCAGGCCGGCACCGTCCAGGCAGTAGTCGCCGGCCGGCAGAGCCAGCGGCAGGCTGCTGAGCGCAAACGGCTGGGCGATGTGGCCGACGCCCGCGAACACCTGCCCGAGCTTGCCATCCGCGCTGGGCACCAGCGCGTGGCTGTCCGGCGCGCCGGTGAAGCCGACCGTGGCCAGCCAGTGACGGGTGGCGTCCGGCAGGGTCGCCGCGAGTGCGGGGAAGCTCGCGCGGTCGACGACGGTGATGGGGGTGGCCTGGGCCGGGAGGGATTTCTTGAGCTTGACGGTCATGGTGGGCGCCTGAATCGAAACCGGGATTGTCAAACCATCAGGAATGCAAAGAAGTGTTAGCGCGCTGTCAACCGGCGGCGAAGTGCCGGCGTTGTGACTCGCAATCGCGCCCCAAACCGCGAGACGGCCGCCAGGCCAGAACCACCATGATGAAGATGCAACCCCGCAACGACCACCCCCAGCGCCGCCTCCCGATGCCTGACCTGGGCCACGAGGGGAGCGCCGACAAGGGCCGCAAGCACGAGGCTTTTGACACCGGCTTCTACAGCGGCGAACGCCGCGGTCTCGCCCGCGCGCTGCGCTTCGACCGCAAGCGCTGATCCTCCCGCGCCGCCCGCGCGGCGCCTTCCGACCCGACCCGCCATCTGTCACGGACGGCGGGTTTTGTTTTGCCCGGCGCACACCCGCTTGCAGCGCCCCGGCCGGCTGCCGCGAGAATGCGCGCCATGAAAGCTGCCCGCCGTTCCGTCGCCTTCGTCTCCGGCGTCCTGCTCTACTCCTTCGGTATTGGCGCGGCCATGAAGTACGCCGCTACCGGCCTGCCGCGCCAGGTCTATGTCCCGTTCGGCGGGCGCAATGCGTTGCCGGTCATGCTCGGCGAGGCGGTGGTGCTGGCGCTGCTGCTCTTTCTGTTGGCCGCAGTCTGGGGTTACGTGTCCCTCAAGCCGTCCCGCCGGCGCCACCGGCCCGCCACGGCCTGGATGCTGTCCGGCGTGGGCGTGGCCTGGGCCGGCTGGCTGATCTTCGGCGCGTTCAACTTCGCGCTGAAACCCCGCGCCTACTCCGCGCCGCTGCAGAGCGTGTTGCTCGCGTCCGACGCCGCGCCGCTGTTCGGCGCGCTGAACATCTTCGGCGTCATCGGCGGCGTCTGGCTGGCGGGCAAGCTGGCCCGGCGCAAGCAGTTGAGCCTGCCGCACACTCGCTCGCGGCGCCGCTCCCAGACGGCTGGCGCAGCGGCGGACGACGTCGACAGCACCGCGTCTGTGCCCGGTCCGCAGACCGTCGCGCCGCCGCATTGACGCGACCCGCCTGCAGGCGCTGTGGTCGCCCGACCCGCACCTGCCTCTGCGCGACGCTGCCGCCGCCGCTGGCGCACCGCACCGAGCTGCTCATCCTGCAGCATCCGGCCGAGGCCGGGCATGCCAAGAACACGGCGGCCCTGCTGACGCTGGGCCTGCAACGGGCGCGGCTGCTGTGCGGCGAGGTGTTCGACGCCAGCGTCGCCGCCGGCGGTGCGGTGCTGCTCTACCCCGGTGATGGGCCGGCGCCGAGCGGCCCGGTCGGGCAACTTGTGCTGCTCGACGGTACCTGGCGCCAGAGCCGCCGCCTGCTGGCCGCCAACCCCTGGCTGGCCGGGCTGCCGCGGCTGAGCCTGCCGCCACAGCCCGGCCGCTACGCGCTGCGGCGGGCGCACCGGCCCGGACAGCTGTCGACGCTGGAGTCCGGCCTGCTTGCGCTCACGACGCTGGAAGGCAGCCCCGAGCGCTTCGCGCCGCTGTGGGCGGCGTTCCACGCATTTGTTCATGCGGGCTTGTCGAGACGGGGGGAAACGCGTTTGCCCTAGCATTTCGGGATGCTCTCCGTCCTGCGCCTGCTTTTCCCGGCCTTGCTGGCCGCCCCCGTCATCGCCTTCGCGGCCGCGCCCGAGGCGTCGACCGAACATGTCCAGGCGCGCCTGGTGTCCAGCCAGTCGACCGTTGCGCCGGGCCAGCGCTTCACGGTGGCGCTGGAGCAAGTCATCAAGCCGCACTGGCACACCTACTGGGTCAACCCCGGCGATTCCGGCCAGGCCACGACCATCGACTGGACAGGCGCCCAGGCCGGCCCGCTGCAGTGGCCGACGCCGTCCATCCAGGCCATCGGCCCCATCGTCAACTACGGCTACGAGGGCCGCGCCGCGTTGCTGGTCGACCTGACCGTGCCGGCCGATGCCAAGCCCGGCGCCCGCTTCCAGCCCCAGGCTGACGTGAAGTGGCTGGTCTGCAAGGACGTCTGCATCCCTGAGCAGGTGTCGCTGGGCCTGGACCTCGCCGTGGCCGCCGAGCCCAAGGCCGGTGCCGACGCGCCGCAGATCGACGAGTGGCGCGCCGCCATTCCCAAGCCGGCGCCGTTCGCCGTCAAGCTGCAGCCGGCGCCCCAGGGCGTGAGGCTGAGCGGCCCGACAGCGGGCGTCACCAAGGCCTATTTCTTCGCAGACGCCTGGGGCGCCGTCGCCCACAGCGCGCCGCAACCGCTCACGCAGGACGGCGGCGGCTGGGCACTGGACATTCCCGCCGGCGACGAGCCGCTGAAGGCCGGCCAGCCGCTGTCTGGCGTCGTCGTGCTGACGACCGCGTCTGGTGAGCAGGCCTGGACGGTCTCGGCGCCCGTGCCCGAAGGCGCCGGCAAGGGCCCCGGCCCGGCTGATCTCTCCGCACCCGTGACGGAAGCCCCGACGCCCGTGGCCGCCCCCGAGAGCGACCTGGGCCTGCTGCCCGCGCTCGCGCTGGCGCTGGCGGGCGGTCTGATCCTGAACCTGATGCCCTGCGTGTTCCCGGTGCTGTCGATCAAGGCGCTGGCGCTGGTGCGCGAGGAAGGGAGCCACAAGGCCGAGGGACTTGCCTACACGGCCGGCGTGCTGGCCAGCTTCGCCGTGCTGGCCGCCGTGCTCATTGCGCTGCGCGCCGGCGGCCAGCAGGTGGGCTGGGGCTTCCAATTCCATTCGCCGGTCTTCGTGCTGGTGGTGGCCTATCTGCTGTTCCTCGTCGGCCTGAACCTGTCGGGCTTCTTCGAGTTCGGCGCGGGCGTCACCGGTCTCGGCTCGGGTCTCGCGGCCAAGCAAGGCCTGGCCGGCAGCTTCTTCACGGGCGTGCTGGCGGCCGTCGTCGCCACGCCGTGCACGGCGCCGTTCATGGGCGCGGCGCTGGCGTTCGCGCTGGCGCAGCCGGCGGCGGTGATGCTGGCCGTCTTCCTCGCGCTGGGCCTGGGACTTGCGCTGCCCTTCCTCGTACTGGCGTTCTGGCCCGCGGCGCAGCGCTGGCTGCCGCGGCCGGGGGCGTGGATGGACACCTTCAAGCAGTTCCTTGCCTTCCCGATGTATGCGGCCGTCGTCTGGCTGCTGTGGGTGCTGGCGCAGCAGGCGGGAGCCGATGGCGTCGCGCTGGCGCTGGGTGGGTTGGTGCTGCTGGCGTTCGGCCTGTGGCTGCGTCGCGCCAGCCGCAGCCTCGCGAGTGCTGTGGTGATGACCGTGAGTTTCGCGCTCGCCTTCAGCGTGGCGACGTGGATCAAGCCGGTCACCGCCGCGGCCCAGGCAGCGGCCGGCGATTCGAGTGTCGAAGCCTTCAGCGCCGAGCGCCTGGCCGAGTTGCGCGCGCAGAACAAGCCGGTGTTCGTCAACCTGACGGCCGCCTGGTGCATCTCCTGCCTCGTCAATGAGCGCGTCGCACTGTCCCGCCCCGAGGTGAAGGACGCCTTCGCCAAGGCCGGCGTCGTCTACCTCAAGGGCGACTGGACGCGCGAGGACCCGAAGATCACCGCCGTTCTGAAGGCCCACGGCCGCTCCGGCGTGCCGCTGTACCTCTACTACGCGCCGGGCGCTGCCGAGGCCCAGGTGCTGCCGCAGATCCTCACCCCCGGCCTCGTCATCGAGGCCGTCTCCCCACCTCCCACCACCGCCTCCAGGAGTTAGCCATGCCCATGCTTCGCCGCAGCCTGCTCGCCGCCCTGATCGCACCCGTGCTGGCGCATGCCGCCGCCACCGTTGACGCGCCGGCGCCCGCCTTCACCGCCACCACGGCCGACGGCAAGACCGTCAACCTGGCAGACTTCAAGGGCAAGACCGTCGTGCTGGAGTGGACCAACCACGACTGTCCCTACGTCAAGAAGCACTACGGCAGCGGCAACATGCAGGCGCAGCAGAAGGCGGCGACCGGCCAGGGTGTCGTTTGGCTGCAGGTGATCTCGTCCGCGCCGGGCCAGCAGGGCTTCGTCGACGGCACCGCCGCGCAGAAGCTCAACGCCGACCGCGGCGCGGCGCCCACCTCAACGCTGTTGGACCCGAAGGGCGAGCTGGGCCGCCTCTACGGCGCGCAGACCACGCCGCATCTCTACGTCATCAAGGGCGACGGCATGCTGGCCTACAAGGGCGGCATCGACAGCCTCGCCACCGCCGACCCGGCCGACATCGCCAAGGCCGAGCCCTACCTGACGAACGCGCTCGCTGCGGTGGCCGCGGGTCGCAAGGTGGAGAAGGCGTCGACGCGGCCTTACGGCTGCTCGGTGAAGTACGCAAGCTGACAGGGCTGGCGTCTCGGTGGGCGCCTTGGTGCGCCTCGTGGGCCGAGTGCTGGGTCGCTCTCGAGCCGGCCCGCCATGGCGATGTGCTTGTGGCTCGAAGCTGCAAGCATCGGTGTTCCCTCGGGGGACCGAACAGGTTGGCGCCCGTTCAGCGGCGCGAGGCTGGGCGAGAGGCTAAAAGACCGACATCCCGGTCTTCTCGACAAACAGTTCCAGCGCCCGTCGACCGAGCAGCGAGTTGCCGGTCGCATCCAGCGCCGGCGACCAGACGCACAGTGTGAGGCGGTCCGGCACGACGGCCACGATGCCGCCGCCCACGCCGCTCTTGCACGGCAGGCCGATGCGGAAGGCGAACTCGCCGGCTGCGTCGTAGGTGCCGCACGTCAGCATCAGTGCGTTGACGCGGCGCGCCTGCGCCTTGCTGAGTACCGGAGTGCCGGCCAGCGGGTGGCGGCCGTCGCGGCACAGGTAGCCGGCGGCGCAGGCAAGCTGCTCACAGGTCATGGCGATGCCGCACTGGTGGAAGTAGACGTCCAGCACCTCGTCCACGTCGTTGTCCAGCGTGCCGAAGGCCTTCATGAAGTTGGCGAGCGCGCGGTTGCGGAAGCCCGTGTCGGCTTCCGAGCTCGCCACTTCCTCGTCGATGTGGATGGGCTCGCCGCACAGGCGGCCGAGCATGGCCAGCAGCTCGGCCTTCGCATCGCCCAGCGACACGAGCCGGTCGGCCACGGCGATGGCGCCGGCATTGATGAACGGGTTGCGCGGGATGCCGCGCTCGCTCTCCAGCTGTACCAGCGAGTTGAACGCCGTGCCGGAGGGCTCGCGGCCGATGCGGTCCCACATCGCCTCGCCCAGCGCCTTGATAGCCAGCGTCAGCGAGAACACCTTGGACACGCTCTGGATGGAGAACGGCACGGCGGCGTCGCCGGCCGCGGCCGTCTCGCCGCTGCAGGTGCGCAACGCGATGCCGAACTGCAGCGGCGACACGCGCGCCAGCGCCGGGATGTAGCGGGCAACGGTACCGCCCGCGGTGCCGAGCATCGGGCGGAGTTCGTCGTCGATCTCGTCGAGGATGGGCTGGAAGTCCATGGCCCGCATTCTGCGGCCCGGACAATGCCGCCCATGCAAGCCCTGCTCGATGCCATCGCGACGATGGCCTGTCCCACCGAGGCCCGGCGCCTCTTCCACGGCCGCGGCGGCCGCTTTCCCGGCTGCGAGCACCTGGCGCTGGACGCTTACCCGCCGGTGCTGCTGCTGACTTCGTTCAAGCCGCTGGACGATGCGCAGCTCGCGGCCGTCGGCGAGGTGCTGGCGGCCCGCTGGCGCGAAATATCGACCGAGCCGCTGAACTGGGCTTACCAATGCCGAGGCGAGGGCGCCGAGACGCGGCCGATGGCCGGCGCGGTGCCGGAGCCGCATGTCGTCACCGAGGCCGGCACGCGCTACGCGGTGCACCTGCTGCGCGGCCAGAACCATGGGCTGTTCCTGGACATGGCCGAGGGCCGGCGCTGGGTGCGCGAGCATGTCGCCCCGGGGGCGAAGGTGCTGAACCTGTTCGCCTACACCTGCGCGTTCTCGGTCGTCGCGCTGCAGGCCGGCGCGGCCGAGGTCGTCAACGTGGACATGGCCTCCGGCGCGCTGGCCGCCGGCCGCACAAACCACGAGCTCAACGGCGTGAAGGCCGGCGCCAAGTTCCTGGCCCACGACATCTTCAACTCCTGGGGCAAGCTCACGCGGGGCGGGCCGTACGACCTCGTCGTCTGCGACCCGCCGAGCTTCCAGAAGGGCAGCTTCGTTGCGACCAAGGACTATGCGCGGCTGGCCAGGCGACTGCCGGCGCTGCTGGCGCCCGGTGGCCACGCGCTGCTGTGCCTGAACGCGCCGGAACTGGGCCTGGACTTTCTGCACGGCGTGATGGCCGAGCATGCGCCAGAACTGGCCCTCGTCGGGCGGGTGGACAACCCGCCGGCCTTCGACGACATCGCGCCCGAGCGGGCGCTGAAGGTGGTGGTCTACCGCCGGCCGGCGGTGGGCGTCACTTGATGACGAGGCCGCTCAGGAACTTCTCGCAGTCGGCCTGGTACTTGTGGAACAACGCCTGGCCTGTGTAGCAGACGGCCTGCACGTTGCCGTCCTCGTCGGCGTAGTAGTAGGCCGAGAAGACGAAGTCCACGCCCTTGTTGGACGCCGTGAAGCGCAGGTTGCCGATCTGGTGGTTGGACAACTGCTTCTGCTCATCGAGCAGCGTCGTCGTCGCGAAGCCAGCGCTGGCCGCGTTGGTCAGCAGCACGTTCTTCATCGCCTCGTTGCTGGCCGGCATCTCGTCGGCGATGACCATCGCGTACAGCGGCAGCGAGCGGTGCTGGAACATGCGCTTGTTGGCGGCCTCGCTGTCGCGCCGGGGCGTCAGCGTCCACTCGCTGGCGTTGAAGGCCATGCTGATCTTCTTGACCGCGGTCTGGTAGGGCGAGATGCCGTCGTTGGAGGCCGCGCTGCCGGCGCCGGCCGGCCGGGCCTTGTTGTCGAAGCGCCATTTGCCGTCCGGCAGAAGCACGACTCTGCGGCCGTCCTCGGTGACGGCGCGGAGCTCCTGCGCCGAGGCGAGCGGCGCCAGCAGCGCGGTACCAAGCAGCAGGGCGGCGGACAAGACGGATTTGTTCATGGTGTCAAGGCGGTGGCGGGGCAGAGAGGCGGCGGCAGGCCGCGGCGCCGGATGTTGCCACGCATGGCGGGCCGGGCCCGCGGGGGGTATTCACCCCAGGCGGCCCAGGTCCTTCAGCAGCTTCTCCCGCGCCGCGGGGTCGTTGACGGCTTCCGCCAGCCGGTTGAAGAACACCGCCCGGCTGTCGATGCCCGTGGCCGCGCGTTTGACCAACACCTTGGCGATCGGGCCCACGTACTGGGCCAGCAGCGCCTGGGCCTTGTCGATGACGGCGTCGTTCAGCGGGCCGCCGATGGTGGTGGCTCCGGCAGACCCTGCCGAGCCAAGCGATCCGCGGGAGCCTGGCGACGAAGGCGTGCCGCGCGTGCCGCCCGCCGTGCGGGGGCTGCCGCCTGTGACGAGGCTGGCCTGGCCAAGGAAGGCGTCGCGGGCGCGCGGGTCGGTCACCTGCTCGGCGAGCTTGCCGTACAGCTCGTTGAGGTCGTGGCACTCGCGGGCCGCGCGGCGCACGAGCACGCTGGCCAGCGGGCCGACGTAGCGGGCCAGAGACTGCTCGGCCAGCGTCAGCTGCGCCTTGTCCCAGTGCGTGGGCAAGGCGGTGCCGGCCGAGCCGAGGCTGGGCGCGCCGCTGCTGGGCGACCCGACCGAGGGCGGGGCGAAGGTGGGCGGCGACATCGGCGGCCGGGCCATGCGCGGCGGCGCCATCATCACCGTCTTCTCCCAGCTGCTGTCGTCGATGCTCTGGCCGACGGCGTCCAGCAGCGCCTGCTTGAAGTCCTCGGCGGTGTCGAAGCGGTCCTCGGCGCGCTTGGCCAGCGCGCGCATGACGATGGGGTCGAACCACGCCGGGCGGTCCACGCCCGCGACGAGCGACGGCGGTTCGGGCTGCTCGTTGACGACCTTGTACATGAGCGCCTCGGTCGTGCCGGCGAACGGCGCACGACCGGTGAGCAGCTGGTAGAGCACGACGCCGGCGCCGTACACATCCACGCGCCGGTCCATGGGCTTGCCGAGGAACTGCTCGGGCGCCATGTGGCTGGGCGTGCCCACCATGTAGTGCGTCTGCGTGAGGTGCGTGCTGTCGATGCGCGCGATGCCGAAATCGGCCACCTTGAGCCGGCCGTTGCTCATCATGATGATGTTGGCCGGCTTCACGTCGCGGTGCCACACGCCCTTGTCATGGGCATGGTCCAGCGCATCGAGCAGTTGGCTCATGATGCCGGGGATGTCGGTGTCGGTGAAGCGCACCTTGGCGCTGAGGTAGCTGGCCAGCGACCGGCCCTCAACGAACTCCATCGCGATGTAGGCGATGTGCTGGTCGCGCCCGAAGTCGTAGACCGCCACGATGCCCGGATGGCCCAGCCGCCCCGCCGCCTGCGCCTCGTTGCGGAAGCGCGAGGCCGGCGCGCCGGGGCTGTCGTCCTCGGCGTCCAGCCCGGTGCGGATGGTCTTCAGCGCGACGGTGCGCTGGATGTCGGGGTCGAAGCCCTTGTAGACCACGCCCATCGCGCCCTCGCCCAACACCGCGGTGATGCGGTACTTGCCGAGCTGGGTGGGGTGCTTGCGCTCAGTCATGGCGTGAGATGAGCCGGCGTCAGGCGTCGAGCAGCTTCATGGCCTGCACGACGCTGGCGCGCATGCGCGAGAACGAGTCGGACAGCGTGGCGATCTCGTCGCGGCCGCTGGCCTTGAACTCCGGGGCCTCCAGGTCGCCCTGGCTGACGCGGTCGGCCAGCGCCGAGAGCTTGGTGACGGGTCTCACGACCAGCAGCCAGATCATCAGGTTCAGCACAATGCCGACGGCGATGAACACGCCGACCAGCGACGTGATGAACACCTTGAAGGTCTGGTCCGCCCGCTGCAGCGGCACGCCGAGCGGCACCGAGACGATCTGCGCGCCGATGACCTCGTTGAGGTTCCAGCCGAAGCCGTTGGCCGGGCCGTACTTCGCCACCATCGTGGCCGGTGCGGCCTCCACGCTGCTGTGGCAGGCCAGGCAGGCGGGGTCGGTGATGCGCAGCGGGCGGGCAATGTAGAGCGACGGGCCGGCCGGCGTGTCGCGCTGGCCGACGGTTTCCTTCAGGTCGGCGTTGCTGCGGAACTGGCCCACGATGTCGGCCTCCCAGCTGGTGGCCCGGTCGCGTGGGTTGGTGGGGTTGAGCGTCGCCTCCTTGTAGGCGAACTCCGGGTGCTTGGACAGCAAGGTGCCAAGCACCTCGGTGGCGGAGTAGCTGGGCACCGTCTGCGGCAGGAACTCGTTGGCCATCTGCGACACGAGCAGCGGCTTGATCTGGGTGTTCGTGTAGGCCCGCACCGCCAGCGCCTTCTCCATCAGCATCTGCGCGCTCGCCACGGTCTCCTGCTTGGCGTTGTCCTGCAGCAGCTGGCGGGCGATGTAGCCGCTCAGCGCGATGCCCAGGCTCATGACGAGCAGGTAGACCAGGTTGAATTTGGCGAGCAGTTTCATGGTGACCTCGTGGAGGGCGGCAATGTTAGTGCGGGCATGTGTCGTCGCGACCTCGTGAATGCTCCCGTGGCGAACCGGCGTCCCAAAAAAAAGGCGCCTGACCGAGGTCAGACGCCCTGCAGCGGTGCGGCACGCACCATCAGCCCTTCACGCACACCACCTGCTTGAGCGAGTGCACCACATCGACCAGCTCGCGCTGCGCAGCCATGACGGCGTCGATGTCCTTGTACGCGGCGGGCGTTTCGTCGATAACGTCCTTGTCCTTGCGGCACTCCACGCCCTCGGTCGCAGCCCGGTGGTCGGCCAGCGTGAACTGGCGCTTGGCTTCGCCGCGGCTCATCACGCGGCCGGCGCCGTGCGAGCAGCTCTCGAAGCTGTCGGCGTTGCCCTTGCCGCGCACGATGTAGCTGCGCGCGCCCATGCTGCCCGGGATGATGCCCAGCTGGCCGGCCTTGGCACTCACCGCGCCCTTGCGGGTCAAGTAGACCTCCTGGCCGAAGTGCGTTTCTTTCTGCACATAGTTGTGGTGGCAGTTCACCGCCTCGATGTGGCTCTGGAAGTTCTTGCGGATGACCGTCTTCGCGGCCTCGATGACGCGCTTCATCATCAGTTCACGGTTCAGCGCCGCGAACTTCTGTGCCCAGCTGACCGCGCGTACGTAATCGCCGAAGTAGCGGCTGCCTTCCTCGAAGTAGGCCAGGTCGCGGTCCGGCAGATTCGCCTGGTGGCGTAGCGCGTCCTGCTTGGCCAGCTCGATGAACATCGTGCCGATGAAGTTGCCCACGCCGCGCGAGCCCGAGTGCAGCATGAACCAGACCGCGCCGGCCTCATCCAGGCAGACCTCGATGAAGTGGTTGCCTGAACCCAGCGTGCCCAGATGCTGGATGTGGTTGGTCTTGGCGAGCTTCGGGTAGCTGCGGCACAGCTCGGTGAACTCGGGCTCCAGCTGCGCCCATGCCGTGTTGACCGAGCCGGGCGGCTTCTGCCAAGCGCCCGGGTCGCGGTTGCCCGGCTGGCGGCCGTGCGGCACGGCGCGCTCGATGGCCGCGCGCAGCGGGCCGAGGTTGTCGGGCAGGTCTTCGGCAGCCAGCGTCGTCTTGCAGGCCATCATGCCGCAGCCGATGTCCACACCGACCGCGGCCGGGATGATGGCCTTGACGGTGGGGATGACCGAGCCGACGGTGGCGCCAATGCCGAAGTGCACGTCCGGCATCGCGGCGATGTGCTTGAACACGATAGGCAGGCGGGCCGCGTTCTGCAGCTGGCGCCTGGCGGCGTCTTCGACGGGCACGCCCTGCGTCCACAGCTTCAGCGGCACGCCGCCGGGGACGTCTTCGTGGATGTGTTGGGGTTCCATGGTGGTTCTTTCTTTCAATAGGTCAGGTGATCGAACACCGCATCCACCATCACCGGGAACGGTGCGCAGGTGTTGGACGCTGTCAGTTCGACCTGATCCAGAAACTGAGGTTGCAGCAGCCTTTGGGTGAAGGCCGCCCTGGTGCCGGGCGCCAGCATCCAGTCCTTGAAAATTGCCTGCAACCGTGGTCGGTCGCTCGCGAAGGCGTTGGTGATCTTGTGGCTCGGCCAGAAACCCCAGTAGGTGCTTTCGACAAAGCGTACGGTGGCGTGCGTGCTGGGGTGTTGAGCCCAGTGTTGCAGCAAGGGCTCCAGCGCGAGACTGGCGTAGTCGGCCATCACCAGCAGTGCGAGTGGGTCTTCGAGGTCGTACCAGATGCCATCAGCCGTCCACTCGCCGCGCAGGCAGGCGTCGAATGAGGCCAGCATGAACTCGTTGAGAACGGCGCGTTCGTCGGCATCGAATGAGCCGGTGGGGCACCGGCCTACGCGGTCAAGTGTCAGCTCAACCGAGTGGTGGGTGTCTTCGCCGTTCGCCAGCAATTCCAGCAAACGCGGGAGCAGGTACTTCACCTCGTCGGCCGGCTGGCCGTCGACGGACTTGGCGCCGGTGCTGTACTCGTAGAAATGCAGCCGCTTCAGCTGGCGCAGCGGAACGGCCCGCATCTCGCGTTCGAGCTCTTCGTCCATGCAGCAGGACGTGCAGACGTCCAGCGGGTGTTTGGGCGGCGTGTAGGCGCCGAACACCTCGTAGGCGCGCCGGACCGCCGCATTCAAAGCCGGCGTCGTCATGGGTCTCTCCTTGGAAATGAAGCCCTGCCGGCCACGCCGGCAGGGCGGCACTCAACGCAGCTTCACCAGCCCGTTGAGCACCTGGTCCAGACCTCCGAACACGGAGATCTTGTCGATGCGCTCGGCCACGCGTTCCAGCGTTTCCAGCTCCTTCAGACGCAGGGCGACGGGGTTGTCCTCCATCACCTTGGCCGTATTGAGCAGGGCGCGAGTGGCCGCGGTTTCCTCGCGGCGCCGGATCACGTTGGCTTCGGCCGCCTTGCCGGCCTCCACCACCTGGGCGAGGATGGTCTTCATCTCGCCCGGAAGCACGATGTCCTTCACGCCGACGCCGTCCAGTTGCAGGCCGAAGCCGGCGAGCTTGGGCACGACATGCGCCGTCACGACCTCGTCGATGACCGACTTGTTCTCCAGCAACTCGTCCAGAGTTCGGGTGCCCACCGCCGCGCGCAGGCCGAACTGCAGCTCGCGGTAGAGGTGGTCAGCCGGCTTGGACAGTTGCTCGAACGCGCGCAGTACGTCCGCCGGGCTGGCATAACGCCAGTTCGCCGAGAGGTTGAGCCGCAGTGCGACCTTGTCCCGGGTCAGGATTTCCTGGCCCGTCACCTCCAGCGCCTGCAGTCGCAGGTCCACCAGCTCCACGGCCACGTTGCGGCCGAACTTCCAGAACGCGTGCGCGCCGGGTTCCAGCAGCCGCTCGACCTTGCCGTCCACGCGCAGCAGCGCGGCACCGTGTTCGGGCACCTCGACCTGCAGCACGCCGGCCAGGCCGGTGAGGGTGCGGGGGCGCAGCTGCGGTTGCGCGAGGCGCGCAGCCGCGGCCGCCGGCAGTTCGGCCGACTCGCGGATGTCGATCACCTCGACCTGCACGTCGACGAAGCCGCGCCAGTACAGGCGCCGCGTGCCGGGCGGCAGCAGCTCGACCAGCACGCCGTTCTCGGCGCGCAAGCCGACCTGGTGCTCGCCCAGCTCGACGCGCGTGAACTCGGCGTCCACCACCTCGGGCTCGTGGGCCATCAGGTAGTCCGTCAGCGGGTGCACGAAGGCCGGTGCGCCGAGGTTGAAGAGTTCAACCTTCAGCTCGTCCAAGCCGGCGAACAGCCAATGCGTGCCCGGTTGCAGCACGCGCTCGAAATCGCCATTGCGCAGCAGCAGGCCGCGCTCGTTCTTCTTCACGGTCACACGCTTGATCTTCATGGGATCCTCCTTGGGTTGCGTGTTTGTTTGGAAAAGGGTGCCGTTACAGGGACCCGTGCGGACGCCGGATGCCTGGGCCCGGAGCCAGGGCGCGCGTCGAACGCCTACTCGCTGCAGACGCTCTCGGCTGACCGTGGATGCGAAGCCCCGCTTGCCCGGCGCACGAGCGCGGGCCGCTGATGCGCGATCCGGCCGGGGCCGGGGCGCACGTTCGGCGGAGTGGTCTTGCGACCGGTTTGGTTTTGGAGTGGGAGTCGAACCCACGACAGACGAATTACGAGTTCGTTGCTCTACCGTTTGAGCTATCCAAATGGCAGGAAAGTTGGGAATCGAACCCAACCCTTGCGGGGCACCATGCATTTCCTAGATCAGCCGATTCCGGCAGGGCGGCATACGCCGTGGCAACGAGCGATGAAGCCCGGTCACGGCGCACCGGCGGGGCGTGGGAACCCCGGCCCGTGGGCCTTTGCCTTCTTCGGCAGATTCGTGGCCGCCTCAGTTGAGGCGGGATCCTTTCGGCAGGCGCGCGGCCAGCCACTCGTGCACGTCGGTGCGGATGTGGCGGCCCTTGAGGATGAAGTCCTCGAAGCGGCTCGGCACGAACGGTGCGAACAGCAGCGGCATGCGGGCCTCGTCCGGCGTGCGGTCGGCCTTGCGTGCATTGCAGGCACGGCAGGCCGCGACCGTGTTCATCCAGCTCAACGGGCCGCCGCGGCTGGCCGGCACGATGTGGTCGATGGTCAGCACGCGCGCATCGTGCACCACGCCGCAGTAGGCGCAGGTGCAGCGGTCACGCTTGATGACCTTGGCCTTGCCGTAGACCGGCGCGAGGTCGAAGAGGTTGAGCCTCGAAGAACCGCCCAGCGCCACGATGGCCGGAACCTCCAGCATCGACTGGCGGCCGGTGGCGGCGTTGAAGCCGCCACGCAGCACCGCGAGCGGACGCTCGCCTGCCGACCACACGACGGCGTCGGTGGCGACGAGCGTAGCGGCCTGCTCGACCGAGATCCAGGCCTGCGGCAGGCCGGTGATGTCCAACTGCAAAGCGTCGTGCATCGGAGCCTCCTTTCTCTGGGCAGGGCACGGTTGAGGGTGGCGGTCAACGCTGGTAGTGGTCGCGGTTCATGCCGTCGAAAGCAGCCGCTGCGCAGGCAGCAGCGCTTGAAACGACCTCGCGGAGCCGCATGGGCAAGGGTCGTTACGGCCGAGCTTCTCGACCAATTCCTTGTGGCCGTGCACGACGCGGTCGCCGCGCTTGACCTGCGTTTCAGACGGGAAGCCCTTGCGGCGCTTGCTCATCGTTTCGAAAGCTGTGACGGGTGGTCTTCTTCATGATGGCTCCCGGGTGGCTGGTTGAATGCGCTTGGGGGTGGTCGACCGGATTCGAACCGGTGATGCCAGGGTCACGACCTGGAGCCTTCGGCCTCTAGGCGACGACCACCCCCAAGCACACGGATGGAAAGATGGCGCCGCCAGCGGGCTCCGACCCCGCAACCTCCGGTTCGACAGACCGACGCTCTCCCCGCTGAGCTATGGCGACGTGAGAAAAATGAGAAGGGTTGTCGGTGACGGGTTCCGACGCCGCCCAATCGTTGCGGCCGGTTTGCGCCCCTCGAAGCGTGAGTTCGCCAAGGGGCTTCGTTGGGTGGCTGGCCATGCAGGACTTGAACCTGCAACCTTCGGTTTTGGAGACCGTTGCGCTGCCAGTTGCGCCAATGACCAATCGGTGTTGGTACCCCGTGCGGGAGTCGAACCCGCCTCTTCGGCTTGAAGGGCCGAGGACCTCACCGGAAGTCCAACGGGGCGTTGTGGTGGTGCCGCGTGGACGACTCGAACGTCCGACCCACGGTTTCGTAGACCGGCGCTCTCACTCCACTGAGCTAACGAGGCAAGAAGAGAAGCCATCTCGGCTGTGTCCACACGCGACGCGACCGGCCTGCGCAGGCTGGAGATGCGTCGCTGCACGCGACAGGCGGCCGCCCGAGCGCACATGCACACCGAACCGGCCGGTGCTTGTGCGTGGGCACACCCGAGATGGGGCAGGGCAGCCGGGGACGAACCCTCGGCGCCTGCCGGTTTTGAGCGCCGCGCCGATGTGGCCGGCGGGTGCTCGATGCGAGTTGTGAAAGAGCAGGCACTGCGCGAACGCAGCGGCGTCGGGGCGTGCCCGGCGCTGGGTGCGGTTGACCGCGGAAAAACAAAAAGGCCCGGTTCCTTGGCAGGGACCGGGCCTCTAATGAGCGTGGAAGGGCGGCGTCTAGCCTGGGCCTTCACCCGATGGATTGGTGTCATGGCGCTCACGACCGAAGCCGTGTGCATAGGCGACCGTGGGCATGCCCAGCGATTTCGGTCCCTGATCCCGTGTCGGCCGCGCGGCATCGCACCAGCTCAGGGAGCCGGTGAAGTCGATGACGTTGGCGAGAAGGCGGTTCATGTCAGGGCGCGAAAGCGGTTCGGTCTGGGTTGTGGTTGATGTTGCGGCTCAAGCAGTGTTGAGCGAATCAGCGCATTGTTAAGAACGTTCACGACTTGGTCAAGCGCGACGTGCCACCTAGAATGAGTGTGAAGTGTTTTCACAACACTCCGCCATACCAGCTCACCATGCCCAGTCCCTCCACCATCCGCCGGCTCAATGCGCTCGCGCTGTTCCAGTCCTTCGCGGAGGAGCGCATCACCGCGGGCGATCCGCCCAAGGGGCTGGAGGCTGCGTGGGCCGCGCGCATCGGCGTCAGCGGCGCGACATGGTCCATGGCCAAGAGCGGTTCGCGGCCCATCGGCGACAAGCTCGCGCGGCAGATCGAGCACCACAGTGGCAAGGAGGCCGGTTGGCTCGACGAGGAGCGCGAGCCGGCGGGGCTGACACCCGCCGAGCAGCAGTTCCTGGCACTGGCACTAAAGGCCTATCGTGGTACCAACAGCGATGGCCGCAAGCAGCTGCGGCAATGGCTGAAAGGTTTCGGGTCGGGCGCGTGACGGCCCGGCCGGCCCTGCGGGAAGACGGGCTTGCGCCGACGCCAGCGAGCACTTAGCGTGCGGGCTCCCTGACTTCGAGTCCGTACGTGCCCGCCATTCCGCCAGCCTTCTCCGCCCCCTCCATGCGTCGTCGTGGTCTGCTGCTCGCGCTGCCGAGCGCCGTTGCGTTGTCGGCCTGGGCCCAGCCTGGCGCGCCGCTGTCGAGCCGCCCCTATCCGGGCCGCCTCGAACTCGAAGTGGACGCCACCGATCTGGCCCACCGTGTCGTGCAGGTCGTGCAGACACTGCCAGTGCGACCCGGGCCGCTGACGCTGCGGCTGCCGCAGTGGCTCCCCGGCGAGCATGGGCCGAACGGTAATCCAGCGCTGCTGGCCGGGCTAACTATCGAATCGGAGAGCGGCGCGCCGCTGCGCTGGCAGCGCGACACCATCGACGCGCTGGCCTTCCGTCTACAGGTGCCGGCGGGCGTGAACCGGTTGCGGCTGCGCTTGCAGCACCTGAGCCCACAAAGCGAGGAGCAGGACCGCGTCACGATGACGCCCGCGTTGCTGGGGCTGGAGTGGAACAACCTGCTGCTATACCCCGAGGGCCATACCGCAGCGGCCATCGAGACGGTCGTGCGTCTGCGCCTGCCTGCGGGCTGGCAGGCCGCCACGGCGCTGCGGGCGCCCGATGGCCAGCTCGCCCAGGCCGATGCCCAGGGCTGGTGGCAGTTCGGCGCCTGTTCGCTGGAGCGGCTGATCGACTCGCCGCTGTTCGCCGGCCCGCACTACCGGCGCGTCGAGCTCGATCCGCCTGGCGCTGCGCGGCCCGTCGTGCTGCACCTGTTCGGCGATACGCCGGCCGACATCGCCGCGACGCCCGCGCAGCTCGACGCCCACCGGGCGCTCGTGCAGCAGGCCGATCGGCTCTACGGCTCGCGCCACTACCGGCATTACGACTTCCTGCTAGCCGTCAGCGACCGTTTCGGCGGGATCGGCCTGGAGCACCACGAGTCCAGCGAGAACGCCGTGCGCACCGGCTACTTCAAGGACTGGGACAAGAGCGTCGCCTCACGCGGCCTGCTGCCGCACGAGTACACGCACTCCTGGTGCGGAAAGTTCCGCCGCCCGGCCGACTTGCTGACCCGCAACTACGAGCAACCCATGCGCGGTAGCCTGCTGTGGGTCTACGAAGGCATGACGACCTACTGGGGCGATGTGCTGACGCCGCGCAGCGGCCTGTGCACGCTGGAGCAGGCCCGCGACGCGCTGGCCTACGACGCCGCCACGCTGGAGATGCGACGCGGCCGGACATGGCGCAGCCTGCAGGACACGACCTCCGAGCCGTTGTTCTATGCCACGGCCCGCTTCAAGGACTGGCCGAGCTGGCAACGCACGGCGGACTATTACGCCGAGTGCACGCTGCTGTGGCTGGACGTGGACACGTTGATCCGCGAGCGCAGCGGCGGCCGGCGCTCGCTGGACGATGCCGCGCGCGCCCTCTTCGGCGTGCAGGACGGGCGCATGGAGCCGCTGCCCTACACCTTCGAGGACGTGGTGGCGGCACTCACCGCCGTGCAGCCGCACGACTGGCGCGGCTTCCTGCGCGAGCGGCTGGACGGGCACGGCCCCGGCGCACCGCTGGACGGGCTGGCCCGCAGCGGCTGGCGGCTGGGCTACACCGAGCGCGAGAGCGAATTCGCCCGTTTCGCCGCCGGCCGGCCGGGCCGTCAGGAGGGCCAGGACCTGAGCTTCTCCATCGGCCTGCGCATCGCCAAGGACGGGCGGCTGAAGGAGGTGCTGTGGGACAGCCCGGCCTTTGCCGCCGGCTTGGCGCCTGGGGGCAAGCTGGTGGCGGTCAACGACCGCGCCTACGACGCCGATCTGCTGGCCGACGCCATCACGGCCAACATCGGCGGTCAGGCGCCGCTGGCGCTGCTGCTGCGCGAAGGCGACGACTTCCGCACCGTGCGCGTCGACTACCGCGGCGGGCTGCGCTACCCGCAGCTGGTGCGCGTAGACAGCACGCCCGACCGGCTTAGTGAAATCATGGCGCCGCGCGCCTGAAGCACCCGCGACGGCGGCATCGCGCCGCCGTCGTGTTTACTTCGCCGCGGCTGCCGCCTTGTCGAAATCCCCGGCCCACGACCAGTTGGCCTTGGCCGGGTCGATCCAGCGCTTGATGGCGGCGTTCACTTGCGCCAGCGTCAGCGCCTCGCCACGGGCGTCCAGCTCGGCGTTCCACTTGAACTGCCGCCCGCGCTCCAGCTGCCCCGCGATGGCGCTGGCCACGGCGGCGTCATCGCTGCGCCAGGTGTCGCTGGCCGCCTTCATCGCGCGCTTGGCGGTGTCCAGCTCCGCTTGCGTGAGGCCGTCGCGTACCAGGCGGGCTAGTTCGTCGTTCAACGCCGCCTCCACACGGGCGCGGGCCTCGGGTGCGAAGATCGCGCCCATGCCGAGCTGGGCATTGGGTTCGAAGCTGGACGCGCTGAGGCCGGCGCCCGCGCCGTAGGAGATGCCTTCCTTTTGGCGCAGCCGCGTCAGCAGCCGCGAGTCGAAGCCGCTCGCGCCCAGCACATGGGTCGCGATGCGCAGCGCTGGGTAGTCCGCATGATCGTCGTCGATCGGCAGCAGCAGGCGTCCGGACACCATGGCATTGGCCTTGTCCTTCAGCGTCGTGCTCATGCGCAGCCCCTGCACGGCCGGCAGAGGGCGCGGCACGCGCGCATAGGGCTGCGGCACCGTCCAGCTGCCGAACAGGCGCTCCAGCAGCGGCTTGACTTCGGCGGGGTCGAAGTCGCCCACCAGCGCCAGCTCGCCATGGGCCGTGCTCCAGAACTCGCGATGGAAGGCCAGCAGCTGCTGTGGCGTCAAGGCCTTCAGAGCGGCGATGTCGTCGTCGATGCTGCCTACGTGGCGCGGGTCGTCGGCCGGGTAGGTCGCGGCGAGCGCCTGCCGAAGCGCGTGCGACGCGACGGCCTGCGGCTGCTGCAGGGCTTCTTCGGCGCCGGCGATCTTCTGGCGCGCGTACTGCGCGACCTCATCGGCCGGGAAGCTCGGCTCGCGCAACAGCTCGGCGAGCAGTGCAAGCGCCTCGCCCAGCTGCGGGCGGTGGCTGGACAGCGACAGCACGGCGCTGCCGGTCGGCTCGCTGTTCGCGGACACGCGCGTCTTCAGGCGGTCCAGCAGGTCGCTGATCTGCGCGCGGCTGTGCTGGCCCGTGCCCAGCATCAGCGTCTCGCCGATGACGTCGGCCTCGGTGCGCCGGCCGCGCAGCGTGTCCAGCGTGCCGTAGTGCAGGTTCAACGCCAGCTCCACGGTCTCGCCGCGCGAGCGCTTCGGCAGCAGCGCCACGCGCAGGCCGTTGGCCAGCTGGAAGCGCTGCGTGCGGCGGTCGATGTTGGTGGGGCTGGTATCGAAGGTTTCCCCGGCGGCGACGGCGGCCTTCGGCTTGTAGTCCTTCAGCGCGTCCGCCGCGGCGACGGGCAGCGCCAGCGGCGTGCGCTCGGGCTGGGCCGTGGCATAGAGCCGGCCGAGCGTGCGGTTGCTGGACAGCAGCCATTGGCGCAGCGTCGCGTTGACGCCATCCACCGTGGCTGCCTCGACGCGGTTGCGCAGCTGGAACAGCAGCCGCCAGTCGCCGGCGGCGATGGCCTCGGACAGCTCCACGCACAGCTGTTGAGGGTTGGCCATCAGCTCGTCGAAGTTCTTGGCCCACTGGGTCTGCGCGCGTTGCAGCTCCTCGGCGGTAATGGGCTCCTTGACGAGGCCCTCCACCGTGTCGACGAGCAGCTGCTGAGCACGGTCCACGTCGTTGTCCGACTTCAGCACCAGGCCCAGGTTCAGCAGGCCCGGCTCAGCGCTGCGGCCGGCCCAGCCGAAGGCCTGCGCCGCCATGCCCGGCTCGACGGCGCGCTTGTGCAGGCGGCCGTTGGGCGTGTCGGACAGCGCCGTGACGGCCACCTCGAAGGCGGCATAGTCGGGGCTGGCCAGCGCCGGGATGTGATAGCTCGCGATCACGCCCTGCTGTGCGCTGATGCGGCGCAGCGTCACGAGGCGCTCACCCTCCTGCACCGGCTCCACGGTGTAGGTCGGCGACAGCGTGCGTGCCGGCTTCGGGATCGCGCCGAACCGTTGGCCGATCTCCGCCAGCGTGCGGCGCGCGTCGAACGCGCCGGCAACGGTGAGCGTCGCGTTGTCGGGCTGGTAGTAGCGCTTGTAGAAGGCCTGCAGCCGCGGGATGTCGACGTTTTCCACGTCGGCACGTGCGCCGATCGTGCTGCGGCCGTAGGCATGCCACTGGTATGCGGCGGCGTGCGTGCGCTGCACGAGGATGCCCAGCGCGTTGTTCTCGCCGGCCTCCATCTCGTTGCGCACGACGGTCATCTCGGTGTCCAAGTCGCTCTTCAGCACCTTGGCGCCGGTCATTCGGTCGGCCTCCATCGCCAGCGCCCAGCTCAGCTGCGCCTGATCAGCCGGAAAGGTCTCGTAGTAGTTGGTGCGGTCGGCGCTGGTCGTGCCGTTGAACTGCATGCCGCGCTTGGACAGCTCGGTTCCGATGTTGGAGTGCTGGCGCGACGTCTTGAAGACCATGTGCTCCAGCAGGTGCGCCATGCCGGTCTCGCCGCTGCCCTCGTGGCGGCTGCCGACGCGGTAGGTCACGTTGACGGTGACCGTGGGCTTGCTGGCATCGGGGATAAGCAGCACCTGCAGGCCGTTGGGGAGGCGGTATTCGCTGACGCCCTCGGCCTCGCGCACTGGCGCGAGCGGGTTCGTGGCGGGCGCGGCGGCGGCCAGCAGCGGCAGCAGCAGCGTCAGGGCGGCAAGGCGTGGGGCGAGTCGCATGGCGTCACGGGCGGTTGGGGAGCGGCCAGCATAGCCAGCCCTGCGGCCGCATGACTCAAGTCAGGCGGACGACGAGCGCGACGTTGCTGCCGCCGAAGGCGAAGGAGTTGGACATCGCCGCGCGGGCAGCCGCCGGGCGGGCCTCGCCCGTGACGAGGTCCACCTGCGCGGCCAGCGCGCTGCTGCGCACATGGGCGCTGGGCGGCAGCAGGCCGCGGCGAAGCGCCTGCACGGTGGCCACCAGTTCCAGTGCGCCGCCAGCGCCGATCAGGTGGCCGTGCAGCGCTTTCGTCGCGGACACGGCCACGGCACGTTCGCCAAACACCGCAGCGATGGACTCGGCTTCCACCGCATCGCCCACCTCGGTGGCCGTGCCATGCGCGTTGACATAGCCGATGTCGGCGGCTGCCAGGCCGGCGTCACGGAGTGCGGCCGTCATCGCGCGGGCCTGGCCGGCGGCGTCGGGGCGCGACAGGTGCACCGCGTCCACGCTGTGGCCGTAGCCGGCCAGCACCGCCAGCGGCGTCGCGCCGCGGGCGCGGGCGTGTGCCTCAGTCTCCAGCACCAGCGCCGCCGCGCCTTCGCCGAGCACCAGGCCCTTGCGGCCGTCGTCGAACGGGCGGCAGCTCTGCGCGGGTGCGTCGGCGTCCAGCGGCGCCATCACGCCCATGGCTTGCCAGCCCAGCGCGCTGCCCACATGCAGCATCGACTCCGAGCCGCCCACCAGGGCCAGGTCCGCGCGGCCATTGCGCAGCAGCCACAGCGCCTCGCCGATGGCCTGGGCCGACGAGGCGCAGGCGTTGGAGATGGCCAGCTGTGCGGCGCGCAGCTGGTGGCGCATCGCCAGGTGCGAGGCCGCCGAGTTGGCCATCACGCGCACGACCGTGTACGGGTGGATGCGCGGCGGGCGTGCCGTGAACATTTGTGTGTACGACGTCTCCATCGAGATCGAGCCGCCCAGGCCCGTGCCCCAGGCGATGGCGGCGCGCTCCGGGTCGGGCGCCGCGGCCGGCAGGCCGGCTTGCGCCCAGGCCTCGGCTGCCGCCTCCAGCGCCAGCAGGCCATGGCGGTCGTACAGGTTGCGCTGTGCGGGCGGCATGCCGGCGGCCAGCGCCTCGGTGACGACCCCCGCGGCGAACGGCTTGAGGGCATGCGCCTCGCTGCCGGGCTGGGCCGTGATGCCCGAGCGGCCGGCCTGCAGCGCATCGGCCAGCGTGTCGGCGCCGGCGCCCAGCGCGCTGATCGCGCCGAGGCCCGTGATCCAGACGGGCGTCATCAGGCGATCGCGGGCTCCGCTTTCGCGGCCAGCAGTTCATCGACCAGCGCGGCCAAGCCAGCCAGCGTCGGGTTCTGCAGCGCGCGGTCGTGTTCGATGTTGACGTGGAAGTGGTCTTCCACGGTGAACATGAAGTCGACGAGGCCCAGCGAGTCGAGGCCCAGCTCGACGAAGGGCGTGTCGACCTTGTCGTTCAGTGCCTCGGCGCCCAGTTCGCGCTGGGCGATGGTGCAGAGTTGGTCAAGCGTGTTGCTCATAAAGGGCTCCGGGAGTCGGGTGGCGGAATGGGGCCGGCGGCAAGCGCCGCAGCAGGAAGTCGCGCACGGTGCGGGCGACGGCGATGCGCTCGTTGTCGAGCGTCAGCATGTGATAGCTGTCGTGGAACCAGTGCACTTCGGGCTCCTGGGCCAGGCGCTGTTGCAGCTCGTGCACGCTGCGCGGGCCGGACACGTCGTCCTCCGTCGCATGCAGCACGATGGCCGGCGCGCTCAGAGCGCCGAGCCGGCCGCGCACGTGGCGGATCAGCCGCGTGGCCTCGTACAGCGACGCCGCCGACAGCCGCGCGGCGCCGACGGCAGAGACCTGGTCCGACGCCATGGCCTGCTCGACCCAGGCCCGCAGCCGCTCGTTTTTCAGTCCGAAGGGGGCTGTCTCCTTGAAGCTCATGCGCCGGCGTAGCGGCGGCAGGTAGGCCAGCGGCAGCAGGCGGCGCCAGGGCGAGACGTTCCAGCCGTCGAAATGCAGCGTCGTCGAGATCAGCACCAGCGCCGCAGCGGGGCGGCGGGCCGCCAGCGCCAGCGCCAGCACGGCGCCCATGCACAGCCCGCCGACGGCGACGCGACCATGCGTGGCGGCGAGCCGGTCGAACAGCGCCTCGGCCTCGTTCAGCCAATGCTCGAACGGCGGCACCGGCAACTGCTCGCCCGTCTTGCTGCTAACGCCGTAGCCGGCCATGGCCGGCGTCTCGACGACATAGCCAGCCTCTCGCAGTGATTTGGCCACGGGAGCCAGTTCAAGGGGGTTGGCGCACAGGCCGTGAAACAACAGTACCGCCGGGCGGCGCGCATCCAACGAAGTCATGGCCGGCAGTGTCGAAACCCCGGCCGTCACACGCTTGACTCAAGCCTTGCCGCGAGCTGACGCGGCGTGACAGGCCCTCGTCAGCGCTTCCGGCGTGCTCGCGCCATACTGTCGGTCATGCGCATCCTCCTTGTGGAAGACGACGAGCAATTGGTGGAAACCACGGCCCGGGCCCTGCGGTCGCAGGGGTGGGTCGTGGATTGCACAGCGCGCGGCGAACCGGTGCCGCGTTCGCTGCGCGAGGACGCCTACGACCTGCTCATCCTGGACATCGGCCTCGCCGGCATCGATGGCTTCGAGACGCTGCGCCGCGTGCGCGCCGAGGGCCTAGCCGTGCCCACGCTGATCCTGACGGCGCGCGACGCCGTCGAGGACCGCGTGCGCGGCCTGGAGGGCGGTGCCGACGACTACCTCGTCAAGCCCTTCGCGCTGACCGAGCTGGTCGCCCGTGCCCGCGCGCTGGTGCGCCGTAGCCAGGCCCGCACAAGCAACCAGTTGCAGCTTGCGCGCCTGCGTATCGACCAGGAGGCCCGTCGTGCCTACATCGACGACGAGCCACTGGCGTTGTCGGCCCGCGAGTGGGACGTGCTCGGCTTTCTGATGGCGCGGGCCGGCAAGGTGGTGCCGAAGGAGCACATCGCGCTGGCCAGCAATGCGTGGGATCAGGGCGTCAGCGACAACGCCATCGAGGTCTGCCTGTCGCGCCTGCGCGCCAAGATCGAGCCCGCCGGAGTGCAGCTGCGTACTGTGCGTGGGCTGGGCTACCTTCTCGAAGAAATAGGCTGACGCGGTGCCCGCGCCCGCTCGGTCGAGCCTGCGGCGCCGCCTGTTCGGCTGGCTGATGCTGCCGCTGCTGGTGATGCTGCCACTGCTGGGGGCGGCGCTGTACCGGCAGGTGCAGCACAGCGCGCAGGGCTGGCTGGATGAAGGCCTGGAGGACACGGCGCTGACGCTGGCCGGCCAGATCGACCTGCGGGGCGGTGAGCCACGCATCGACATCAGCGCGACGATGGACCGCGCATTGCGCTTCGACCGGCAGGACGATGTGTTCTACCTCGTGCTGTCGCCGGCCGGCACGGTGCTGCAGGGCGATGCCGGGCTCGTCGAGCTGCAGCCGCGGCCCCACCCGCAGGTCGCCGGCAGCGCCTACTACGGTGACGTGTGGTTGCGCGGCCGGGAGCTCCGCCTGGTACAGCTGGGCCGCGAGTGCGGCCAGGGTGCCTGCCAGGTGCTCGTGGCAGAGACGCTGCACAAGCGGGACGCGCTGCAGCGCGAGATTGCGACTTACGTCGCCGTCAACGGCATTGCGCTGGCGCTGCTGTTGGGCGTGGCTGTGTGGTGGGCCACGCGCCAGGGCCTGGCGCCGCTGACCGGCCTGAGCGCCGAACTGGAGCGGCGCGACCTGCACCGCTTGACGCCGCTGAGGGCCTCGCTGCCGCGCGAGCTGGTGCCGTTGCAGGCGGCGTTCAACCGGCTGTTCGACCGCCTGGGCCGCGCCGCCGAGGCGCAGCGCGAGTTCCTCGCCGATGCCGCCCACCAGCTGCGCACGCCGCTGACGTCGCTGCAGACCGAGATCGAGCTGGCGCTGCTGGAGCCTCACGACCAGCGCCTGGACCCGCTGCTGCAGCGGCTGCGCCAGCGCGTCGTGCGCAGCGCCCGCCTCGCGCAGCAGCTGCTGTCGCTGGCGCGGGCAGAGGACCGCAGCGTGGACGTGGGCCAGCGCATCGACCTGCGCGACGTGGCGATGGAAAGCGGCCAGGACTGGGCTCACCGCACGCTGCCGCACGACGTGGACCTCGGTTTCGAGCTGGCCGAGGCGCCGGCGCTGGGCCATGCCTTCCTGCTGCGCGAGCTGCTGGAGAACCTGATCCACAACGCCGTCAACTACGCCGGCCCCGGCGCGCGCATCACGGTGCGCTGCGGCAACGATGAGGAGGGTTCCTGGCTGGAAGTCGAGGACAACGGCCCCGGCATCCCACCTGCCGAGCGGCCGGCGGCGATGCAGCGCTTCCGCCGTGGCGACCAATCCATGCGTACCGCGGGCAGCGGCCTGGGCCTCGCCATCGCGGCCGACATCGCCGCCCGTCACGGGGGGCGGCTGGACTTGCTCGACGCCCATGGCGGTCCCGGCCTGCGCGCCCGGCTGACGCTGCCGCCCGTGTCCGAAGGTTGAAGAAGCCCGGCCGCGGTCGCGCTATTCGCGTCGCCAGGCCCGACCGTTCGACCTAGCATGGGGGACCCATGCGCCGCCTCGTCCTTGCTCCTGCCGTGCTGCTGGCCCTCGCGCTGGCTGGCTGCGGCACGCCCAGCCAGCCGCTGCCGATGACCGTCACGCCGGTGGATGCGCTGCAGATCCGCAGCTGGGTGCCCGAGGCGCTACTTCACCAGGTCGCCGTGGCGCCCGTGAAGGGCGGCGCGATGACGGGCCGCTGGTGGGGCTCGCAGGTCAGTGCCGAGGCGCTGCAGCAGGCGCTGGAGGAGTCGCTCTACGCCGTCGGCATGAAGCCGCCCGCGCCGGAGCCGGCACCGCGCTTCGAGCTGCAGGCACAGCTGTTGCCGCTGGACCAGCCGCTGATCCCGGTGGCCGGCGTCACGGTGGGGGCTGCCGTGCGCTATGCGCTGGTGGACAAGTCCAGCGGCCGCACCGTCTACGAGCGGCGCATCGCCAACACCGACGAGGCCGGCTTCACCGAGGCCATCGTGTCGCCGTCGGAGCGGCTGCGCCTGGCCAACGAGCGCGTGCTGCGCGCCAACATCAACCTGCTGCTGCGTGACCTGGTGACGTTGCGGCCCTGAGCTCGTGGTGGCGGCGCCCGGCCGTCCACCACAGCGCCAGCGCGCAGGCCAGGCCCAAGGTGCTGGCCGTGCCGAAGAACAGCATCATGCCGTCGTAGCCCGCCGGGTTGGCGGCGCTGGCACCGGCGCGGTCGTTGAGCCAGCCGGCCACGAGGTTGGCTCCGCCGACGCCGGCGTTCTGCACCACCCACATCAGGCCGATCGCCGTGCCGAGGCGCTGCGCCGACACCAGCCGGCTCGCCAGCGGCCACATGACGGCCGGCACCAGCGAATAGCTGACGCCGATCAGCACCGTCGTGATCCACAGGTTCCAGTGCGTCAGCGCCAGGATGGCCAGCGCCAGCGGGAGCAGCAGCGCACCGAAGGCCAGGAACGGGGCGTAGCGGCCCTGGCGGTCGCAGAGCCAGCCGAAGGCCGGGGTTGCGACGACGGCGGCCAGGAACACATAGCTGTTCATCTCGCCGGCCGTGGCCAGGTCCAGCTCGTGCACATGCTGGAAATACTTGATCGAGAAGGTGCTGCGGAAGGCCAGGATCACGGCGTACCAGAGCACGCACAGCAGCAGCATCACCCAGTAGGCGCGGCCGAAGTGCAGCAGGTCACGCCAGACGAAAGCCTCGGCGCGCTGCGACGTCGGCAGCTGCCCCGCGCGGCGCGGGCCGCGGTCGGCCCACCAGTACAGCGCCGCGGCGAGGCAGGACGTGGCGGCCATCACCGCGGCGATGACCAACGGCGGTTGCCAGCCCTGCGCATAGGCGCCGGCGAACCAGGTGGGCGACATGTCGGCGCTGTAGGAGCCGAGCCGGCCGATAGCCAGGAGCGAGGCCATGGCCAGCGCCACGCGGCTGCCGGGGCCGTGGAAGTAGTCGGCCGCGGCCGCCAGCGACGCGATGCCCATGGTCTCGGCGCCGATACCGAACAGCAGCCGTCCCGCCGCCATGCCGTAGAAATCGGGGCTGAAGGCCGTCAGCAGCGCGCCGACCAGGCAGAGCGTGGCCGTCGCCAGCGTCATCAGCGGCGCGCCGAAGCGGTCCACCAGCAGCCCGCCGACCAGCACCATGACGACGTTCGGCAGGCTGTAGATCGCGTTCAGCAGGCCGATCTGCGCGTCGCTGAAACCGCGCTGCTGCTGCAGCAGGTCCGCCACCGGGCCGATGGCGTCGTAGCAGTAGTAATTGCCATAGCCGGACACGGCCACCAGCAGGATGACCAGCCAGGCTCGGGCGGCCGACGGGGCGACGGCGGCGCTCACAGTTTGCGGTGGGCCAGAGCCGGCAGCTGCTGGCGCACCTGGGCGAGTCGCTGGACATCGACGTCGGCGCAGACGACGCCTTCGCCTTCCGGCAACACCGCGAGTACCTCGCCCCAGGGGTCCACGACCATGCTGTGGCCCCAGGTACGGCGGCCGTTGGGATGCCGGCCGCCCTGGGCGGGGGCGATGACGTAGCACTGGTTCTCCACCGCGCGGGCGCGCAGCAGCAGCTCCCAGTGCTTCTCGCCGGTCGTGTAAGTGAACGCGGCCGGCACGGCGACCAGGTCACACGGGTTGTAGCGGCGGAACAGCTCCGGGAAGCGCAGGTCGTAGCAGACCGACAGACCCGTGCGAAGCCCGCCGGCGTCGAACACCGTCGGCGCCGTGCCGGGCTCCAGCACGCGTGCCTCGTCGTAGCTTTCGCGGCCGTTGTCGTAGGCGAACAAGTGAATCTTGTCGTAGCGTGCAGCCAAGCGGCCGTCGGGGCTGAACACCAGCGTCGCATTGCGCACGCGGTCCGGGGCATCTGCCCGCATCGGCAGCGTGCCGCCAATGATCCACAGGCCCAGTTCGCGCGCTGCCGTGGCCAGCATGGCCTGAATGGGCCCCTGGCCCGGCGTCTCGGCGATGGCCAACTTGTCGCGGTCGTGCTGGCCCATCAGGCAGAAGTACTCGGGCAGCGCGGCGAGCCGGGCGCCCTGCGCCGCGGCGTCGTCGAGCAGCCGGCGGGCGGTGGCGAGGTTGGCGGCCACTTCGGGGCCTGACACCATCTGGAGGGCGGCGATCTTCATGCCGCGATCCTACGGGGCGCTGGCCGCCCGGGCCGCCAGCCCTTCCACCTTCTCAACCTTGGGGTCGTCCCAGGTACCGGTGATGTGGAACTCCCGCGTGCTGGCCGCGGCCACCGGGCGGCTCAGTATGAGCTGGGCCAGGAAGGCGCCCAGCGCGATGGCCGGGTTGATGGCCGCATAGGCCAGCGACGCGCCGCCGGCCGACACCTCCGGCACGACGACCACGCGAAGTGCCTGCGTCTCGGCGGCAAGGTCGGTGCTGCCCTCGACCAGCACGGCGGCCTGCAGGCCGCGGATGCGGATGTTGTCGCTGCGCGCCACGCCGGCGGCGATTTTCACGTCGCCCGTTGCGCCATCGAACGTGAAACCCTCTGCGAACACGTCGCGGAAGTCCAGCAGGAAGCGCCGCGGCAGCGACTGCAGGCTCAGCACGCCCAGCAGCCGGCCCACACCCGGCTCGGCCTTCAGGAAGGTGCCGGTGTCGAGCTGGATGTTGAACGCACCGGCCATGCTGGCGTAGTGCGGCGCCAGCGGCGAGCCGTCCCAGCCCACCTGGCCGGCCAGCACGCCCTTGCCGCCGCGCAGGATGGGGCTGTCCTTCTGACCCTGGCCCAACCGCTCCAGCAGCTTGCCACCATCGGCGATGTCGAGCTTCCAGTCCAACTGCGTGCGGCGCCGGCCGGTGGCATCGCCCCCCCAGCGGCCGCTGGCCGTCAGCTGCGCGTCGGGCGACTGGATCTGCAGTTTCTCCAGCTTCCAGTCGCGCGCGGCGGCCGGAGCCTGCGCCAGCACCTCCAGCCGGCCCAGCCGCTTGCCGCGCAGCTCGAAGTCGTCCACCTCGATGTCGAGCGACGGCAGCGGGCTGCTGCTGGCCGCCGCCTTGCCGGGGTCCATCAGCTCGCTGACCGACTCGGCCTCCGAGCGCGGCAGAGACAGCCGCACCAGCCGCGCCTGCACCGCGTCGACCTGGCCGCGGTCGAGGTTCACGCCGCGCAGTTCGATGCGGCCGGCCAGTTGCTCGGCGTCCACGTTCAGCCGCCACAGGCTGCCCTCGCGCGACACGACCGCGGACACGCGGCCCAGCTGGCGCCCACCGATCTTCAGCGCCTGGCTGCGCAGTGCGATGTGGCCGGGCAGCAGGCCGCCCACGTCGGCACCGGCGCTGCCGCCGCCCGCGTCGTCCGCGCCGCCGGCCAGCGCGCCCAGGCGCTGCTGCCAGGCGTCCAGGTCAAGCGCGGCGACGTTGGCCTGCAGCAGCACGCCGGCGGCGGGCAGTGCCGGCAGCTTGTCCTGCACGGCCAGCGCGCCGCGCAGCACCTGCGAGCCGGCACCCGACACGTCGCGTTGCAACTGCGCCTGCAGCAGCGGCGCGGCGCCGGCGCCCACTTCCAGGCGCACTTCGTCATGCCCGGAGCCGGTCGGTGCGATCAGCAGCCGCAACGGCAGCGCCGCATCGGCGTCCTTGCGCGCGGGCGCCGGCAGGTCCAGCGCCAGGCCTTGCAGGCTGCTGGCCACGCTGAGCTCCGTCTGCCCCTCCTTGCCCACGGCCAGCTGGAAGCGGTAGGCCGCCTGACCGCTGGCCGCCTGGGCCAGCCGCGCGACGGCTCCCAGCTCGGTCGCGCGCCGCAGCCCGTCGGCCGTGGCCTGGCCCTGGACGGCAAAGCGCAGGCTGCCGTCGCGCTGCGAGCCGCCCTCGATGCCGGCATCGCCGCCCAGCAGCCGCGCGGTCATGCCGGCCAGCTGCAGGCCGCGGCGGTCGAAGTCGATGCGGCCGCGCGCGCCGGCCAGTGGCGGCAGCTCGGGCCGCAGCTTCAGATCCACGCCGCCCAGCTGCAGCTGGCCCTTCAGCGTCGTCTGGTTGCTGTCGTCCAGCGGGATGTTCAGGCCCAGCTTCAGCGCCGTGGGGCCCTGGGCCGACGCATTGCTCAGCGCGTGGCCCAGCCATTCGTCCAGCGGCGATGAGCGCACGAAGCGCAGCAGGTCGGCGCCCGCGCCGCGGCCGCTGCCGTCCAGCGCCAGCACGCGGCCGTGCTGCAGGTCCTGGATGCCGCCGTTGACATTGCTGAGCTCATAGCCCATCAGCCGCCCGTGGCCCTCCTTGATCTGCATGCTGCCGCGCTCGAACACCATCTCGGCGTCCACGCCGTCAATGACCGGCCAGCTCGACGTGCCGCCGGGCTCGGCGGCCGGCACATAGGCCAGCGTGACGCCCTGAGCCTGGAAGCCGACACGGAAGACGCCGCCGGACCGTGGCGCGTCGAACGGGAAGTCCGCCAGCTCGCCCTTGAGCCGCACGCCGATGCCGCGAGCCTCGCCGGCCAGGAGCGCGCGCGCGAGCCAGCTGCGCGTGGCGGGCAGCTGGCGGGGCATGTAGCGGGCCACATGCGTGGCGGCCAGACGCTGAACCTTGCCGGACAGGTCCAGGAAGCCCGGCGTCGTTGCGCCGGCCGGACGCCGCCACGTGGCGTCGAACTCGCCACTGAGGTCGGGTGTCTGCAGCTGCAGGTCGCGCAGCTTGAGCTCCACGTCACCACCGCCCTTGGCGCCCGGCTGGGGGAGCTGCCAGAGCAACTGCGTCGACAGCCGCGTGATGGGCAGCACCGGCTCCTCGAACAGCCCCGGCAGCGTCACGTCGCCCTCGTGGACTTCCAGCCGGGCAGAACCGCCCCGCTCGTTCGCGTCCAGCTCCAGGCTGGCGCCGCGCACACCCGGCCGGCCGACATGGCCGTCCTGCTCGTTTGCGCGGGCGGCGAGCGCCAGGCCGTCGAGCTGGGCCTTGACGCGGTAGCTGCGCGGCGCGTCCAGCGCACCCTGCCACTGGCCGATGAGCGCCGTCAGCACGCCCTGCGGCACCAGCTCGGCCAGCAGTTGGTGCGTGCGCTCGCCCAGCGGCAGGCGCTGGGCGATCTGCGCCATCAGCGCGAAGTCCAGCCGCTGCGCATTGACCTCGCCGCCCAACACCTGGTCGGCCGGGCCCAGCTGAAGCGACACGCCCCAGTCCGAGCGCGGCCAGATGACGCCGTCGCCGCTGACGAAGCCGAGCTGGTGGGCCTGCAGGCTGAGCCTGTCCTTGGCGCGCGTCAGGTCCAGCCTGCCCTGGATGTGGTCCAGGTTCAGCTCGGGCGCGCTTTCCAGCAACTTGAGCCGCACGGTGCGCAGCGCCACGTCCAGCGTGGCGCTTACGGGCTGGCCGTCCTTGACCTGGCCCCAGGCGCGCACGGCGCCGTCGCCCTCGCTGAGCTGGAAGGGCAGCGCCACATGGCGGCGCAGCTGGCTCAGGTCGGCGTAGGGCAGGTCGGCATAGAGCTGGCCGCTCCAGTGCTGGAACTCGGCCGGGCGCTTCAGCAGGCTCTGCGTGAACTGGCCCATCAGCGTGAAGCGCCGTCCCCAGTCGGCCGGCGGCGTGGCGTCCAGCCGCAACTGGTGGCTGCGCAGGCCGTTGCGCATGATGAAGTTCAGCGCCGACAGCTCCAGCGGTCGGGCGTCTTTGCGCTGGTCGTCGATCCAGCGCACCCGGCCGCGCAGGACGGCCAGCTCCGGCTGGCTGAACAGCCAGTCCAGCGACGCCTCGGTCGTGCCGGTGTCGGCCGGGTCGCTGCCGTCCACGTCGATGCCGCCGATGTAGATGCGGCCGGCGGCGTCCCGGCGGATGGTCAGCTCCGGTGCGTCGATCAGCAGCTGGGAGAAGCGCGGCTGCAGCACCACCAGCGACTGCGCCGACAGCACCGCCGACACCCGTGGCAGCCGCAGTGCCGTGCGGCCGGCAGGGTCCAGCACGCTGACGTCGCCCAGCTCCATGCGCGGCATCCAGCCGCCGGACTGCACGTCCAGCCGGCCGATGCGCAGCTCTACCCCCAATGCCTTTGAGGCTTCCTTTTCCAGCCACGGACGCCAGTCGTTGGCGTGCGGGAGAATGGCCCAGTGCAACACGCTCCAGGCCACCACCCCCAGTCCCCACAGCAGCGCCAGCAGCAGCAGCGCCCAGCGCAGACCGACCCAGCACAGGCGCAAGGGCCAGTGGGTGACACGAGAACAGTGGTGGAAGGCGGCCGAGAAGTAGTCAGACACGTTGTCTAAGGGCACGTGAGGCACGTGGATAACCGGCCGTCAGGCAATCTAGCACAGGGTCATGAGCCAAACGTTTCCCGTCGTTGCTGAACACAGCCGCTATGTGCAACGTGTCCGGCGCCGTTATGCCGAGGCGCTGCCGCTGCTGCCACCGGGCCTTCCCGACCGCGCCGCCATTGCCGCGCTGATCGAGACATTGCTCACAAATCCGGCCGGGCGGACGCTGGCAAGCGCGCTGCGCGTGGCCCGCCACCTGGTGCTGGAGCGCCTGGCCGTGCTCGACGTCGAGCATGGCGCCAGCGTGGACGACGTCACGCTGGCGATGACGCATCTGGCAGAGATCACGCTGGACTTGGCGCTCACGGACGCCCGCGCGGAGCTGGACGAGATCCACGGCGCGCCTCGCAGTGCGGACGGCGGCGACATTGCCTTCTGGGTGCTCGGCATGGGTAAGCTCGGCGCGCGCGAGCTCAATGTGTCGTCCGACATCGACCTGATCTACGTCTACGAGGAAGACGGCGCGACGCACGGCCCCAGGCCCGTCTCCGCGCACGAGTACTTCGCGCAGGTGGCGCGGCGGCTGTACGCGCTGATCGGCGACGTGACGGACGACGGCCAGGTGTTCCGTGTGGACCTGGCGCTGCGGCCCAACGGCAAGAGCGGCCCGCCGGTCGTCAGCCTCGCCATGCTGGAGGAGTATTTCCTCGTGCAGGGCCGCGAGTGGGAGCGCTTCGCTTGGCTGAAGAGCCGCGTCGTCGCGCCGCTGACCGGCTTCGGCTCGCCGGCGGACCCGCGCACGCTGGCGCTGCGCGACCTGGTGGCGCCCTTCGTCTACCGCCGCTACCTGGACTACGGCGTCTTCGAGGGCCTGCGCCAGCTGCACGGCAAGATCCGCAGCGAGGCCAAGGCGCGAGCCGCCGGCCGTCCCGAGCGCGCCAACGACGTGAAGCTGTCCCGCGGCGGCATCCGCGAGATCGAGTTCATCGTGCAGCTGCTGCAGGTCGTGCGTGGCGGCCAGTTCCCGGAGATCCGCACGCGCTCCACTGTCAAGGCGCTGGGCCGGCTGGCCGCGCGCGGCCTGATGAAGGCAGAGACCGCACGCCGCCTGGCCGACGCCTACGTCTTCCTGCGCCGCGTGGAGCACCGCATCCAGTTCCTCGACGACCAGCAGACGCACTGCCTGCCACAGGCAGATGCCGACCTGGCGTGGATCGCAGCGTCGATGGGGCTGCAATGCTCGCGGGAGACGTGCGAGCTGTTCGAGCAGCTCGGCGAGGTGCGCGAGCTCGTGGCTACCGAGTTCGACGCGCTGCTGCACGAGGGCGGCAAGCCACCGGGCAGCTGCAAGGGCGGCCAATGCGGCGGGCCGAAGCCAGCGGTGGATGCCGAAGACTTCCTGGCCGGCCTGCCGGCGCCGCTGGCCGCCGCCGTGCGTACGCTGGCCGAGAGCCCGCGCGTCCAGGGGCTGCGCGAGGAGTCGCGCCACCGGCTTGGCAAGCTCTTCCAGCGCGCCTCGCAGGCCGTGGAGGCGGGAGAGTGTTCGCTGGACGCGGCGCTGCGCTTCGTCGACTGGGTGGAACCGCTGCTGCGTCGCGAGAGTTATCTGGCGCTGCTCGTGGAGCGCCCGGCCGTGCAGGCGCGGCTGCTGCGCCTGCTGGGCCTGGCGCGCTGGCCGATGCGCTACCTGATGCAGCATCCCGGCGTCATCGACGAGCTGGCCGACCCGCTGCTGCTGTCGGCCCGCTTCGACCGCGATGCCTTCCTGGCCGACCTGCGCGACCGCGAGCAGGGCTGGGCCCGCAGCGGCCAGGCCGACGAGGAGGCGCTGCTCGACACGCTGCGCCGTGCCCACCATGCCGAGGTCTTCCGCACGCTGGTGCGCGACGTGGAGGGCTGCATCACCGTCGAGCAGGTCGCCGACGATCTCAGCCTGCTGGCCGATGCCGTGCTGCAGATCGCGATTCAATGGGCCTGGGCCCGCATGCCGCGCAGCCCCCAGGCCCAGCCTGCGGCCGGACTGCCTCCCGAGGGGGGGGCGCCGCCCTTGGGGCGGCCCGGCGGGCGGCTGCAGGCGCACCGCCCCGCTCCGCGGCTGGCCGTCATCGCCTACGGCAAGCTCGGCGGCAAGGAGCTGGGCTATGGCGGCGACCTGGATGTCGTCTTCGTCTTCGACGATGACGACGAGAACGCGGCCGAGATCTACGGTGCCTTCGTGCGCCGGCTCATCACGTGGCTGACGCTGCGCACGGCAGCCGGCGAGCTGTTCGACATCGACACGGCGCTGCGGCCCAACGGCAACTCGGGACTTCTGGTCACGTCGCTTACCCACTTCGAGGCCTACCAGACCGGCCGCGGCAGCAATACCGCCTGGACCTGGGAGCACCAGGCCATCACGCGGGCGCGATTCTGCGCGGGGGACCCGGCGTTGGCCGAGCGCTGCGAGAGCGTGCGCCGCCAGGTTCTGACGGCGCCGCGCGACGCCGAGGCGCTCCGGCGCGAGGTGCAGGCCATGCGCGAGAAGGTGCGCGCGGCCCGGCCAGTGAAGGACGGCCTCTTCGACGTGAAGCACAGCGAGGGCGGCATGATGGACGTGGAGTTCGTCGTGCAGTTCCTCGTGCTGGCGCACTCGGCGGCGCATCCGACGCTGCAGGACGACCTCGGCAACATCGCGCTGCTGCGCCTGGCCGAGACGCTGGGCCTGCTGCCGCCCGGCGTGGGCGAGGCGGCGGCCAGTGCGTACCGCGAGCTGCGCCGCGTGCAGCACCGCGCGCGGCTGAACGAGGAAGCCACTGCGCTGACGGCCGAGGCCGCCGCGCCGTTGGCGGCGCATCGCGACGCGGTGCTGGCGCTGTGGCGCGCGGTGTTCGGCTGATCAGCGAAGGGCCAGGCCCACGGTCAGCCGGTTTTCGCCGTTCGAGCGCTCGTAGGCCAGCGTGTTGACGTAACGCCGCAGCAGGTGCAGCCCAAGTCCGCCGGGCCGGGCGTCGTCCAGGTTGGCCGGCGCGACGGGCGCGGGTTGTGCCAGCGGGTCGAACGGGATGCCGTTGTCCGCCAGTTGCAGCAACAGCGTGTCGCCGGCCACCCAGGCCAGCAGCTGCACGCTGGCCGACGCGTGGCCGCCCGGGTGGGCGTGCAGCAGCTGGTTCATCAGCAGCTCCTCCAGCACGACCTCCAGCCCGAAGCCGGCACGCGCCGACGGTTCATGCGGCGCGATGAGGCGCTGCAGCGCCTGCCGGGCGACGTCGCAGGAGGCGAGTTCGCACGGCAGCGCCAACGACAGCTCGGGCGGGCGCTCGGGCAGGATGGCGTCTCGCGGCGGCATCGGCAGGGCTCAGCCGGCGGCCAGCAGCGCGCGGGCCGCGGCTTCGTCGGCCACGACCGGCACGATTTGGTCGATGGCCGTGTGCTCCAGCACCTCCAGCACCAGCGGCTGCGCGCCGAACAGCACCATGCGTGCCCCCTTGGCCTTCAGCGAGCGCGCCGCGGTGATCAGCAGCCGGATGCCCAGCGACGCGATGAACGCCACGTCGCTCAGGTCCACCAGCAGGTCGCGCCCGGGCGCCACGGCCGAGGCATTGACCTTGACCTCGATGCGGTCGACGGTCGGGGCGTCCAGCCGGCCTTGAAGGCGCAGCAGGTTCGTGGTGGGATCCAGCGGGGTGACGTCGATGTCCATGGTGAGCCTTGCGAGGTGAATCTTTCTTTCTAGCCTCGCGCTGCTACATGAGTGTGACAGTCAGCAGCGAAAAGTCGTCGTCGAGCGGGCCGGGGCGGGCCTGATCGAGCACGACGCGCTGCAGCCAGCGCGCGGGCGCGTCGTCGCCGGGCGGCACGCGGGCCAGCCACGGCAGCAGGTCGTTGAGCGTCCAGGCCGTGCCGTCGCGCGCATGCAACTCGAAGGCGCCGTCACTGAACACGAACAGCCGCGCGCCCGGCGGCACGGCCACGTCAGCGGCTGAGAAGCCAGCGTCCGGCCAGGCGCCGATGACGAGGTTGCGTGTGCGCAGCGGCACCAGGCCGGCCGGCGTTTCCAGGTAGGCGGGATGGTGGCCACCCGACGCGTAGCGCAGGCGGCGGTCGCGCCGATCGAACACGCCGTACCAGATCGAGAACACCAGGCCGTCGTGCGCGTCCATCGGGAACAGCGCGTTCAGGCTGCGCAGCACGTCTGCCGGGTCGCCGAAATCCGTGCCCGGCAGCACGCGCCGGCGCAGCACGTTCATCACCGAGACGCTGTGCATCGCCGCGCCGGCGCCATGCCCCGACACGTCGATGAGGTAGCAGGCGAAGCGGTCGTCATCCAGCGCGAAATGGCCGAAGGCGTCGCCGCCCAGCTGCGTCGACGGCTGGAAGCACCAGTCCGTCAGCACGTCACCGTCGGTCAGTCGCGCCGGTAGCAGCGACTGCACATAGCGACAGGCCTTTTCCAGGTCGTGGGCCAGTTCCTCAGCCTGCGCCACGTCGGCCGGCGTGCGGTATTCGTGCACGAAGACCTGCCGGCCCAGCTGCAGCTTCATGCCCTGCGCCAGCCGCATGCTGCCCTGTACGCGGCGGCCATCGAGGAAGGTGCCGTTGGTGGAGTTCAGGTCGGTCACCAGCGCGTCGCCTGCCGAGCCACGCGCGACGACCTCGCAGTGCAGGCCCGACACCTCGGGGTCGGCCAGCAGCACATGGGCGGGTGCGCGCCGGCCCAGGCGCAGCGGCTGGCGGCCGAACGGGATCCGCTGCCCGGGCGTGAGGCCGTCCAGCTGCACGAGGTAGTGCTCCCGCGCGTCGGCCACCACGGGCCTGGGGCGGGCCAGCGTCGTCATGATGGTGGTGCGGTCGTTGGAGGCGTGTTCGGTGTCGCCGGAATCGCTCATGGTGGGTTGGCTGGGGGTGCGGCGCGAAGGCGCGAGCGTACCTGCGGACAGGCCGTTCGGGCGCCGCACTGTGGCCTGCGCCACACTGCCGCCCTCATGACCGCCTCGCCCCCCGATCGCCGCTGGCCCGCGTTGTGCGCCGCGCTGGCCTTGCTGTGCCTGCTGGCCTGGCCCGCGCCGCGCGAGGCGCTGGACTGGCAGCCGGCGCTCGCCGCGCACGAACCCTGGCGGGCCGTCACGGCGGCCTTCGTCCACTGGACGCCGATCCACCTCGCTGCCAATCTGGCCGGCTGCGCGGTGCTGGCGCTGCTGGGTCACCGCGCCGGGCTGGGCCGGAGCGAGACGCTGGCCGCGCTCGTCGCGCTCCCGTTGACGCAGCTGGCGCTGCTGCTGCGGCCCGACCTGCTGCGCTATGCCGGCCTGTCCGGCGTGCTGCATGGGCTCGCGGCCATCGCCGCGCTGACGCTGTTGACGCACCGCGGGCGCGACCGCTGGATCGGCGTGGCCGTGCTCGCCGGCCTTGTGGCCAAGCTGGTGCTGGAGCAGCCGCTGGGCCCGGCGCTGCGGGCCACGCCGGGCTTCGACTTCGCCGTCGCGCCTTTCGCGCACCTGGCTGGGGCGCTAGCCGGCGTGCTGGGCTGGTGCTTGACGTTTCGTATTAGGCCGAAATAATGGCGGCACCCGCGCTACAGGAACCGTCATGAGCCTCCCAACGCACCCCGCCTTCGGCATCGGCCATTTCGATGTGGCCGGCCCCGACCTCGCCCGGCTGGGCCCGTTCTATGCCGACGTATTCGGCTGGCAGGTCGCGCCGCGTGGCCCGGGCTACGCGCAGCTGCAGACGCCCGAAGGCAGTCCGAACGGCGCCCTCGTGGAGCAGCCCGACGCGTCCGTCACGCTCGGCATCATGGTGCCCGACCTGGCCCGGGCGCTCGCACAGGCCGAGGCGTGCGGGGGGCGCGTGGAGATGCCGGCCACCGACAACGGCTGGGTCTGCAAGGCGCAGGTGCGCGACCCGGCCGGCAACCTGCTGACGCTCATTCAGGGCGGCGACCGTCGCGCGTGACGCCGGCCGAGCTGGACGAGGCACTGCGCGCGCTGGCCCACGGCGAGCGCCGGCTCTTCCTGCGCGAATGCCTGGACCGAGAATGCGCGGCCGGCGAGCTGGCCGAGGTGTCGTCGCTGGCGCTGGCCAGCGTGTCGGAACATCTGAAGGTGTTGCGCAAGACCGGCCTGCTGACGCTGGAGGTGCGCGGGCGCTTCTGGATGTACCGCACCGATCCGGCGCGGCTGCAGGAAGTCATGGCCGCGCTGCAGGCCAGTTTTGAAGGAACCGATCATCATGGGACGTGAAGCCGTCTGCACCGCCCACGTGGGCAACGAGGCCGCCGAGGTCAAGGCACTGCTGGAGTCGACCACCGTCGTGCTGCGCGGCGACATCAAGCGCCGCTGGGACATCGCCGCGCTGCAGCAGCTGCGCATCGACGGCGAGGCGCTGCGCTTCGACGTGGGCGGCGAGGCCATCGCGCTGCAGCTGGGCGAGAAGGAGGCCGAGCGGTGGTTGAAGAAGCTGCAGACGCCGCCGCCCACGCTGGCCGCCAAGCTGGGCGTCAGCGCCGACAATCCGGCCTTGCTGATTGGCCCCACCGTGGGGGCGCTGGACCCGGCGCTGGCCGAGGCGTTGGCCGGTGCCGTGACCGGCAACCCGCGCGATGCGGCCATGCTGGTGGCCGTGCTCAGCAAGCCCGCCGAGCTGCCGCGGCTGGCCGACTTCCATGCCGGCATGCGCTGCAAGACTGTCTGGGTCGTGCACCCCAAGGGTCCGGACGCCAGCCCGTCGGACACCGAGATCCGTCTGGAGCTGCGCAGCCGCGGCTATGTCGACAACAAGACGAGCGCCGTGTCCGACAAGCTGACCGCCACACGCTACGTGCGTCGCTAGATGCCGCAGGCCCGCCGGGCGGAGCTCGACGCCCGCGCCATCATCCTGCTGCTGGTCTGCTGCGTGCTGTGGGGGTTGAACCAAGTGGCCGTGAAGGCCGCGCTGGTGGAGATCGGCCCGCTGTGGCAGGCCGGGCTGCGGTCCGCGGTGGCCGGTCTGCTGGTGTGGCTGTGGGCGCTGGCGCGCGGCATCCGGCTCTTCGAGCGCGACGGCAGCCTGCCCGGCGGGCTGCTGGCCGGCGCGCTGTTCGCGGCGGAGTTCGGCTGCATCTTCCTCGGGCTGCAGTTCACCAGCGCGTCGCGCATGGTCGTCTTCCTGTACCTGTCGCCCTTCGTCGTCGCGCTGGGCATGCCGTGGATCGCCCGGTCCGAGCGGCTCGGCCCGCGACAGTGGGCAGGCCTGGCGCTGGCGTTTGGCGCCGTGGCGTTCGCCTTTGCCGAGGGCCTGGCCGCGCCACAGGGCCCGCACCAGTGGTGGGGCGATGCGATGGGCCTGGCCGCCGCGGTGTTCTGGGGTGGCACGACGCTGGCCATCCGCGCCACGCGGCTGTCTGCGGCGTCCGCCGAGAAGACGCTGCTGTACCAGCTGGCCGTCTCGGCGTTGGCGTTGTGCGCCGCGGCCGTGGCCGCCGGCGAGACGCTGCCGGCGCAGCTGTCGCTTCGGCTGCTCGGGTTGTTCGGCTTCCAGGCCGTCATCGTGTCGTTCGCCAGCTACCTCGTCTGGTTCTGGCTCGTGCGCCACTACGCGGCCACGCGGCTGGCCGTCTTCACGCTGAGCACGCCGCTGTTCGGCCTTCTGTCCGGCGCGCTGCTGCTGGGCGAGGGCATCAGTGGCCGGCTCGTCGTGGCACTCGTCGCACTGGCCATCGGCATCATCTGCGTCAACCGGTAGCGACGCCAAGAAGTCACCGAGCCGGGGCATTTGTTGCCTTGCTGACAGGTGGCGCCGCCTAAACTGACCGGCTCGCCACAGCCTTCCGCCGCCGCCATGAAGTTCTTGCGCCCGCTGCTGACCGCCCTTGTCGCCGTCGTGCTCGCAGCCCCGGCGCTGGCCCAGACGGCAGCCGCGCCCGAGGCGCGCGTCATCGTGCGCTTCAAGCCGCAGGCGGACAGTGTGCGGGCCAAGGCGCTGGCGCTGCGCGCCACCCGTGGCGAGGCGCGCGACGTGGCGCAGACGCGTGCTACGGCCCTCGGGATGCGCACTGGCCATGCGCTGCGCGCCGGCCTGAGCCTGGACGAACGCACGCATGTCGTCATGGCCAGCGGGCTGAGTGGCGCCCAGCTGGCGCGCCAGCTGGCGGCGGACCCGGAGGTGGAGTTCGTCGCCGTGGACGGGCGGCGCAAGGCGCTGGCGCTGCCCGACGACCCGCTGTTCGGTGGGGCCACCGTCAACTCCGAAACGACCTCCGGCGGCATCCAGAACCGTGTCATCGACCAGTGGTACCTGAAGGCGCCGGGCAGCACGACCAATCCTGCGGTCGTGTCGAGCATCAATGCGCCGGCTGCGTGGGACGTGACCACGGGCTCGGCCAACGTCGTCGTGGCCATCCTGGATACGGGCGTGCGTTCGGACCATCCCGACCTGGCGGCCAAGTTGCTGCCGCCCGTGCTGGCTGGGCAGTCGTTTGCCGGTTACGACATGGTCGGCTTCAGCTCGAAGGGCACCACTCAGGAGTCCAATTCCGTCAGTCTGGCCAATGACGGTGATGGTGCCGACGCCGACGCTTCCGATCCGGGGGACTGGATCACGCTGGCCGAGAACACGACGCCCGGCACCCAGTACTACCACTGTGAACCCGACAGCAGTGGCAACTATCCCGCGATCAATAGCTCCTGGCATGGAACCCGGGTGGCCGGTCTCATCGGCGCAGGGAGCGACAACCGCGTCGGCATGGCCGGCGTCGGCTGGAATCTGAAACTCCTGCCCGTGCGCGTGCTCGGCAAATGCGGCGGCTACGACAGCGACATCATTGCAGGCATGAAGTGGGCCGCGGGCATCGCCGTGCCAGGGCTGCCCGCCAATCCCAACAAGGCGAAGGTGCTGAACCTGAGCTTGGGCGGCAGTGGCAGCTGCGGCACGACCGGCACCGGCGCGCTCTACCGTGACGCCATCACGCAGGTCAACGCTGCTGGCGCGACCATCGTCATTGCGGCCGGCAACTCCGAGGGCCAGGCCGTGGGTCTGCCGGGCAATTGCCCCGGCGTCGTGACGGTGACCGCGCTGCGCCATGTGGGCACCAAAGTGGGTTTCGCGAGCGTTGGGCCCGAAGTGACCATCGCCGCGCCGGGTGGCAACTGCATCAACACGCTGGGCAGCCAGCCTTGCCTGTACCCCATGGTCAGCACGACCAACAGCGGCACCACGTCGCCGGTGGCCTACACGGGCGACGGTGTCTACACCGGCAGCGGCGCGTCCGTGGGGACCAGCTTCTCGGCGCCCATCGTCAGCGGCATCGTCGGGCTGATGGCGTCGGTGCGTCCCAACCTGACGTCCGCCGAGGCGACGCAGATCCTCAAGCTGACGGCCCGGGCGTTCCCGACGACTGGTGGCGGCAGCGCGGCCGATGGCAATCCTCAGCAATGCAAGGCACCCACGACGGCTGTGCAGGACGAGTGCTACTGCACGACCAGCACCTGCGGCGCCGGCATGGTGGACGCCGCGGCGGCCGTGACGACGGCCAAGCTGTTGAACGACGCGACGGTCACCGTCACGCCCAGCCCGGCCAGCGGCCTCACGGCCGGCCAGACGCTGACGCTGACCGCCGCTGCGACGGGCCTGGCCAGCGGCCGCAGCGTCACGTCCACGGCATGGACGATCGCGGACGGCGGCGGCATCGTCACCGGCTTCGCCAGCGGCGCCGGCACGGCCACGGCTACCGTCGTGCCGACCGGCGCTGGCAGCTTCACGGTGCGCGCCGACATCACCGACAACACGGGCCTGACCTACAGCCAGACCGCCACGATCAGCGTCGCCGCCGCGGTCGTCACGCCGCCCGCCACGACGGGCACGACGAGCAGCAGTGGTGGCGGGGGCGGTGGTGCTGCGAGCGCCGCCTGGCTGGCAGCACTGCTGCTGGCGGCGTTCAGCGTGAGGCGGTCGACGCCGGCGCCGCGACGCTGCAAGGCCTGACGCCGGCGAGCACCGGGTCGCGGCTGGCCTTGAGTCGCCCGGCGAGCAGGCCATCGGCCTGCGGAATCACCAGCGTGTGGCGCGTGATGGGGGCCTTCAGAGCCAGCACGCGCAGGCCCTTCAGGCCGCGCTTGTCCAGCGCGGCGATGTCAGCATTGGCGGCGGCCTCTGTGGCATGCCGGCTCAGCACGAAGGCCGGCTGTTCGGCCGGCAGGCCTTCCAGCGGCTCGAAGGCCAGGCGCAGGCGCTTGTAGGTCTCTTCCTTGCGGGCGCGGAACTCGGGGTCGGCCAGCTTGATCGTCGCCACCACCCACACGCCTGGCTGCTCGCTGCTCTGCACCCGGGCGTCGGTGCCGGCGGCCTTCAGCGCGGCCTGCGTGGCGGCCAGCGCCGCATCGCCCTCGACGGGGCCCAGTTCCACGCAGCTCTTCTGCGCCAGCGCGACGACGGAGCTGGCCGCTAGCGGCTGGATGCGCTCCGGGTGCTGTTGCGCGGCGACGCGCTGCGGCTCGCGGCCGCCGTCCGCCGGCAGGCCCGTGACGGCGTCCAGCCAGCCGCGCGACCAGATGAAGAACAGGGCGTTGACCGCCAGCAACACGAGCACCAGCACACGCATCACGCAGAGGTCTCCAACTTGAGGCTGAGTTCGCCGGCGCTGACGGTCCGCAGGCCTTCGGCCGTCTCCAGCAGCAGTTCGCCGGTGGCGGTGACGCCGCGGGCGATGCCTGGCTGCTCGCCCACGCGTACGGGCCGGCCGGCAGCCAGGTCGCGGCGCACGAAGGCGGCGTGCCAGGGCGCGAAGCCGAGTGTCTGGAAGTCCGCCAGCATCGCCCGCAGCGCGGGCGCCAGCCGGTCCAGCGTCGTGGCGGCGGTTGCGGCCGGGTGCAGCGTGGCGAGTGCCGCGTGGCCGCTGGCGTAGGCGCTGCGGTCGGCGTCGGGCGGCAGCGGCTGCAGGTTCAGGCCGATGCCGATGACGACGCCGCGCTGTTGCGCGGGCAGCGGCACGGTTTCGATGAGGATGCCGCCGAGCTTGGCGCCATCGAGGAACAGGTCGTTGGGCCACTTCAGCCGGATGCGGCCGGCCGACGGGTCCAGCACGTCGGCCACGGCGCAGCCCACGGCCAGCGACAGGCCCGACAGCTCCAGCTCGGCCGGCAGCGGCAGCGCGACGGAGAAGGTCAGCGCCGCATCGTCACTCTGCCAGGCGCGGCCCAGCCGCCCGCGGCCGGCCGTCTGGCGGCTGGCCGACAGCAGCAGCGGTCCGCCGCCATCGCGCAGGTGGGCGAGGGCCTCGGTGTTGGTGGAGCCGCATTCGGCGAGGTGGCGGCGGGCGAATTCCATGGGTGCGGCGCGGACCTGATCGACCGTCTAGGCGTTGGTGTGGAGTGTCTTCCCGCGCGGCTCCCGCAGAACCGGCTTTGCCGGGCTGCGTGGAGCGCCCCATGGGGGGCCGGCGAAGCCGGTAGCGGGAGTCATCTTCGCTTGGGGGCGAGCATGGTGCCCCGGCAGGTCTTCGCGCCGCACCAGCAGGCGAACTGCTTCTTGACCTTGGCCGTGTGGCGCTCGTCCAGCACGAGGCCATAGTCGTAGAACAGTTCCTCGCCGGGCTCCAGGTCACGCAGCGCGTTGATGAAGACGCGGCCGTCGACCTCGTCGGCCTCGCAGTTGGGCTCGCAGGCGTGGTTGATCCAGCGCGCGTCGTTGCCGCCGTAGAGCGCATCGATGACGAGGCCGCCGTCGAGGTGGAAGTAGAAGGTGTGGTTGGGCTGCGCCGGGTCGTGCGGGTGGCGGCGCACGGCCTCGTCCCACGTGATGCGCTCGCCGGTGTACTCGATGATGCGCGCGCCCGCATTGATTGGCGCCTTGGCGTAGACGCCGCGGCCGTGCACACCGGAATCACGAACTTCGATCTTGCGGCGTGGGGTTTTGGCGGTCATCGGCGCTGTGGTACGGTGATTTCATGGGTGCGCGCACGTATGAGCGTGCGCGCGAGGCCCGGATTGTAGGCAGCAAGAAGTGTTGCCCCTGGTTCAGCGATGGCGCTGAACCGCCCCCCCGATGGGGCGGCGATGCATGACGGATTGACCGCCATGCACGTCGCCCCGCGGGCTGGCTTGGGGCGGCCTGGCGCTCGGCCCGTAAGGCGAGCACACAACCTGACAGAACGAGCGATTGAACGACCGATGAGCAAGACCCTGATCATTGCCGAGAAGCCTTCCGTCGCGCAGGACATCGTCCGCGCGCTGACGCCCGTGGCCGGCAAGTTCGACAAGCACGACGATCACTTCGAGAACGAGCAGTACGTCGTCAGTTCGGCCGTGGGCCACCTCGTGGAGATCGCGGCGCCGGAGGAGTTCGACGTCAAGCGCGGCAAGTGGAGCTTTGCCAACCTGCCGGTCATCCCGCCGCATTTCGACCTGAACCCGATCGACAAGAACAAGGGCCGGCTCAACGCGCTGACCAAGCTGATCCGCCGCAAGGACGTGACGGCCCTCATCAACGCCTGTGACGCCGGCCGCGAGGGCGAGCTGATCTTCCGGCTGATCCTGCAGTATGCGCAGCCGGCCAAGGGGCCGCTGAACAAGCCGGTGCAGCGGCTGTGGCTGCAGTCCATGACGCCGGCCGCCATCCGCGAGGGCTTCGAGAAGCTGCGCAGCGATGCGCAGATGCTGCCGCTGGCCGACGCGGCGCGCTGCCGCTCCGAGGCCGACTGGCTCGTGGGCATCAACGGCACGCGGGCGATGACGGCCTTCAACTCGCGCGACGGCGGCTTCTTCCTGACCACCGTCGGCCGCGTGCAGACACCGACGCTGTCGGTCGTCGTCGAGCGCGAGGAGAAGATCCGCAAGCACGTCGCCCGCGACTACTGGGAGCTGCGCGCTTCGTTTGATGCGCAAGCCGGCCAGTACGAAGGCAAGTGGTTCGACCCGGCGTGGAAGAAGAACGACGATGCCGAGCGCCGCGCCGACCGCCTCTGGGCCAAGGACGAAGCCGAGGCGATCGCCAAGGCCGTGCTCGGCCAGCCAGCCGCCGTGACCGAGGAGAGCAAGCCCAGCACGACGAGCTGCGGCGCGCTGTACGACCTGACGACGCTGCAGCGCGAGGCCAACTCGCGCTTCGGCTTCTCGGCCAAGACGACGCTGTCCATCGCCCAGGCACTGTACGAGAAGCACAAGGTGCTGACCTACCCGCGGACGGACTCGCGCTTCCTGCCCGAGGATTACCTGGCCGTGGCCAAGGACACTGCCAAGATGCTGGCCACCGAGGACCTGCCCGGCCCGCTGGCGCTGCTGTCCCAGCACGCCGCCACGGCGCTGAAGGAGGGCTATATCAAGCCGACGAAGAAGGTCTTCGACAACGCCAAGGTGTCGGACCACTTCGCCATCATCCCGACGCTGCAGGCGCCCAAGGCGTTGACGGAGGCCGAGGCCAAGCTGTACGACATGGTCGTCAAGCGCTTCCTGGCGGTGTTCTTCCCGCCGGCCGAGTTCCTGGTCACGACGCGCATCAGCAAGGTGGAGGCTGCGGGCAAGACCCATCACTTCCAGACCAATGGCAAGGTGCTCGTCAAGCCGGGCTGGCTGGCCGTCTACGGCAAGGAGATCGACGACGAGGACGCCAACCTCGTGCCGGTGCAGCCGGGCGAGATCGTCCGCACCGAAAGCGTGGACGTGAAGGCGCTGCAGACCAAGCCGCCGGCGCGCTACACCGAAGCGACGCTGCTCTCCGCGATGGAAGGCGCCGGCAAGCTCATCGACGACGACGAGCTGCGCGAGGCCATGGCCGAGAAGGGCCTGGGCACGCCGGCCACGCGGGCGGCCACCATCGAAGGACTCATCACCGAGAAGTACATGCTGCGCGAAGGCCGCGAGCTGATCCCGACGGCGAAGGCCTTCCAGCTGATGACGCTGCTGCGCGGCCTGGACGTGGAAGACCTGACCAAGCCCGAGCTGACCGGCGACTGGGAGTTCAAGCTCGCCGAGATGGAGAAGGGCCGGCTCAAACGCGAGCAGTTCATGGCTGAGATCGCGGCGATGACGGAGAAGATGGTCGCCAAGGCCAAGGGTTACGACCGCGACACCATCCCCGGCGACTACGCGACGCTCCAGGCGCCGTGCCCCAAGTGTGGCGGCATCGTGCGCGAGAACTACCGCCGCTTCACCTGTACCGGCAAGAGCGGCGGCGGCGACGACGCCTGCGGCTTCTCCATCGGCAAGATTCCGGGTGGCCGCAGCTTCGAGCTGCACGAGGTGGAGCAGTTCCTGCGCGACAAGAAGATCGGTCCGCTGGAGGGCTTCCGCTCCAAGGCCGGCTGGCCGTTCACGGCGGAGCTGGCGCTGGTCTACGACGACGAGATCCAGAACTGGAAGCTGGAGTTCGACTTCGGCGAGGACGCGAAGAAGGCCGAAGGCGACGGCGAGCCGGTGGACTTCACCGGCCAGGCGTCGCTGGGCCCCTGCCCCAAGTGCCGGGGCCATGTCTACGAGCATGGCGCCAACTACGTCTGCGAGCACGCGGTGGGCGACAAGGTAACCTGCGACTTCAAGACCGGCAAGGTGATCCTGACGCAGCCCATCGACGCGGCCCAGGTGCACAAGCTGCTGGCAGCCGGCAAGACCGACCTGCTGGAGAACTTCGTGTCGAACAAGACGCGGCGCAAGTTCAAGGCCTTCCTGGCCTACGACAAGAAGGAAGGCAAGGTCGTCTTCGAGTTCGAGCCGCGCGCGGCCAAGGCACCGCCGGCCAAGAAGGCGGCAGCCAAGAAGGCCGCCGCCAAGGCCTGACCCCGGGCAAAGGCCCTATGCTCGCCGCACGGCACTGAACACAAGGCCGGGGAGGAAGAGCGCATGGCGATGGCGCCGTTGACCTTCGGCATCCAGACGCGCCTGACGGCCGGCATTGCGCTGGTCGCCAGCCTGGTGGTGCTGGCCGTCGGCTGGACATGGACAGCCCACGAGGAGGAAGAGCTGCTGCGGGCGCTGGACCAGCGCCAGACGCGCATGGCCGGCCTCATCGAGCGGGGCTTTGCCGGCGCGATCTGGAACCTGGACCATGTCGCCATCGAGAACCTGCTCGATGCCGTCATGGCCGACCCCGAGGTCCACACGATCGAGCTGCACGGCATGGGCCTGCGCGGAGGCGTCGCGCGGCGCGAGCGCGACCAGCCCGCCAATGGGCCGGTGACACGGGAGTTCTCCATCGCCTACCAGCCCACGGTCGATGCGCGGGGGGACCCCGTGGCCACGGCCGTGTTGACCTTCACACGCGACCTCGTCGACGAGCAACTGCACCGCACGCGGCTTTTTGTCGTGGAGCTGCTGGCCGTCGTCGTCGTGGGCATCGTCGTCGCGAGCTGGTGGCTGGTGCGCTGGCTGGTGTGCAAGCCCGTCGCGCGGCTGGGTGCGCTGGCCCAGCGCGTGGCCAAGGGCGACCTGGGCGCGCAGGAGGCCGTGGAGCGGCACGACGAGATCGGCGAGCTGACGATGCGCTTCAACGCGATGAGCCTGAAGCTGCGCAGCGCGTCCGACCAGGTGCAGCTCAGTTCCGAGGGCCTGCGTGCCAGTGAGGCGCGCTACCGCAGCCTGTTCGAGAACGCGACGGAAGGCATCTTCCAGGCCGATGCCAGCGGCCGCGTGCTCAGCATGAACCGCGCCTTCACGCAAATGCTGGGCCTGGGCGCCCAGAGCCCGGTGGGCCGGCGGCTGCGCGAGGTCACGGGCATCGACCGCGAAGAGATGCTGCGGGTGTCGGAGATCATGTCCCAGCAGGGCAAGGTCCAGCAGGCGCAGTTGCAGCTGCGCGGCGCGGGCGGCCGGCCGCTGTGGGTGGAGCTCAATGCGCACTGGGTGGAAACCGAGGGCGGCGAACGGCGCATCGAGGGCATGGTCAGCGACATCTCGCTGCGCCATCAGGCCGAGGCCGAGCTGACGCGCCACCGCGACCACCTGGAAGACCTCGTCGCCGAGCGCACGGCCGAGCTGAGCGAGGCCAAGCTTCGCGCCGAAGCGGCCAACCAGGCCAAGGGCCGGTTCCTGGCGACGATGAGCCACGAGTTCCGTACGCCTCTGAACGCCATCCTGGGCTTCACGCAGCTCATGCAGATGGACGCGGCGGTGCCGGCGGCGCAGCAGCTGCGGCTGCAATTGATGCGCGACTCGGGCCTGCACCTGCTGGAACTCATCAACGACGTGCTCGACATGGCCAGCATCGAGGCAGGCAAGGTGTCGCTGAAGCCGGTGAGGACCGACCTGCTGGGGCTGCTGGAGCTGGCCAGCGACAGTGTGCGGCTGCGGGCGGAGCAGAAGGGGCTGAGCTTCCTGCACGACGTGGACGCGCAGTTGCCGGCCCAGGTGGTGGCGGACGGCCAGCGGCTGCGCCAGGTACTGTTGAACCTCCTGTCCAACGCGGTGAAGTTCACCGACGCGGGCACCGTGCGGCTGTCGGCGTCGGTTGTCGAGGCGGCGCAGGACGGCGGGCCGGTCCGGTTGCGCTTCGAGGTGGCCGACACGGGCATCGGCATGACGCCAGCGCAGCAAGCCCGGCTGTTTCAGGCTTTCGAGCAGGTGTCGGAAGACTCACGGCACCTCGGCGGCACGGGCCTGGGTCTGTCGATCAGCCAGCAGCTCGTGCGCCTGATGGGCGGCCAGATCGTCGTGCAGAGCACGTCGGGGCAGGGCAGCAGCTTCTCGTTCGAACTCCGTTTGCCGCTGGCCTGATGCAGAGATGACCTGGGCCATCGCCGCGAAGCTGGTCGCCATTTTGGTCGCCGTGGCGATCGGCTGGATCGTGGGCCGCATGCGCTGGCTGGGTGGCGGCGCGGCGGGCAGCGACAGCGACCCGGCCCGCGTGCTGGCCAACGCGGCGTTCTTCATCTTCGTGCCTGCGCTGTTGTTCCGCACGACTGCGCGGCTGGACACGTCCACGCTGCCCTGGGCCTTCCTGTTCGCTTTCTTCGTGCCGGTGCTGGTGGTCGTCGCGCTCATCTACGCGTTCGAGCGCTGGCGGCGCCGGCCGGGCGAGCCGGTCACGGCGCCCAGCGTCAAGGCCATCACGGCCGGCTTCGGCAACACCTTGCAGGTGGGCGTGCCGGTGGCGGCCGGCGTGTTCGGCGAGCAGGGCCTGGCCATCCACATTGCCGTCGTCAGCCTGCATTCGCTGACCATCCTGACGCTGCTGACCAGCCTCGTGGAGCTGGACGTGGCCCGCGAGCGCCACTCGCGCACCTTCGGCACGACGCTGCGCCAAACGGTGCGCAACACCGTCATCCACCCGGTCGTGCTGCCGGTGCTGGCGGGGCTGACGTGGAACGCGACCGGATGGCCCATTCCGGCCGTGCTGGACGAAGTGCTGCAGAACCTCGGCACGGCCGTCGTGCCGCTGTGCCTGACGCTGATCGGCATGTCGCTGGCGTACTACGGCTGGCCCAAATCGTGGCGTGGCCTCGGCGGACTTGTGTCGGCCAAGCTGCTGCTGATCCCCGCGGTCGTGTTCGGCATCGCGCATGGGCTACTGGGCCTGAACGGACTGCCGCTGGCCGTCGTCGTCATGCTCGCGGCGCTGCCGACCGGCTCCAACGCGCTGATCTTTGCCCAGCGCTACCGTACGCTGGAGGCCGAGGTCACCGCGGCGACTGTGCTGTCCACCGTGCTCTACGTCGCCACAGCACCACTGTGGCTGGCGTTGCTGGCTTGGGTGTCCCCATGGTGACCATCGGCACTGTGGGCCGCACCGGCTGTTGTCGCCCAATCCGTTTTTCCTTGTTGCAGACCGACTCATGAACTCTCCCGCCCCCCGACGTCTTGTCGCGCTGCTGGCCCTGGCCGGCGCGCTGTCGCTGCCTGCCTGGAGCGCGCCTGTGGCTCCCCAGCCTGGCGCCGTCAGCACCGAAGCCGGCCAGCTCGCCATTCGCCATGAGAAGTTCAAGCTGGCCAACGGCTTCGAGGTCATCCTCGTGGAAGACCACCGCCTGCCGCTGGTGGCCTTCAACCTGTGGGTGCATGCCGGCCCCCGTAACGAAGCCCAGGGGCAGACGGGCTTCGCCCACCTGTTCGAGCACCTGATGTTCGCCGGCAGCCGCCACATCCCGCGTGGCGAGTTCGACAAGTACATCGACGCCGCCGGCGGGACAGACGCCAACGGGTCGACCAACTTCGACCGCACGAACTACTTCTTCACTTTGCCGTCCAACCAACTCGCGCTGGGCCTGTGGCTGAAGGCGGACATGCTGGGCTGGATGATCGACGAGGTGGACTCGGTCTCGCTGGCCAACCAGCAGGATGTCGTGCGCAACGAACGCCGCCAAAGCTACGAGAACCGCCCCTACGGCGTCGCTGACGAGGCGATGTACCAGGCGCTCTATCCCGCGGGTCATCCCTACCGTGCGTCGGTCATCGGCTCGCATGCCGACATCCAGAGCATCCAGCTCAAGGACGTGAAGGACTTCGCCCGCACCTACTACCGGCCCAACAACGCGACGCTGGTGCTGGCCGGCGACTTCGATCCCAAGGCAGCCAAGGCGCTGTTGCAGAAGTACTTCGGTACGCTGAAAGCCGGGCCCAAGCCGCCCGAGGTTCACGTGGCCATGCCCGAGATCACGAAGGAGCGTCGCGTCGTCGTGACTGACCGCGTCGAGCTGAGCCGCCTGACACTCGCCTGGCACACCCCGCCCATGTTCAAGGCCGGTGACGCCGAGCTGGACGTCGCCGCCCACGTGCTCGGCGGTGGCAAGGCCAGCCGGCTGTACGGCCTGCTGGTGCGCGACAAGCAGCTAGCGCAGAGCGTGGAGGTGGGGCAGGGCTCGCAGTCGTTGAGTTCGGTGTTCGAGATCGAGGTGGTGGCCCGGCCGGGGGCGTCGCTGGACGAGATCGAGGCGCTGGTCGACGCCGAAGTGGCCCGCCTTGCTGCCGAGCCGCCGACCGAGGCTGAGGTCGCCCAGGCCCGCGCCACCATCGAGACGCAGCTGCTGCAGCGCATGGAGAAGGTCGCGTCGCTGGCCGACCTCGTCAACCACTACAACCAGATGGCCGACGACCCCGGCTTTGTCGGCCAGGACCTGGCACGCTATGCGAAGCTCAAGCCGGCCGACGTCAGCGCCACGGTGGCGCAATGGCTGCAGAAGGACCGCCGCGTCGCCGTCATCGCCAAGCCCGGCGAACAGGTGTTGCCACCCGAGGTGCCGACCCCGCCGGCGCCCACCCAGGTGGGCAAGGGTGAACGCGAGGCGCTGAACGCCGCCGAACCCTGGCGCGCCAAGCCGCCCGCGGCGGCAAAGGCCAAGGCGCTGGCGCTGCCAGCGGCGCAGAGCTTCACGCTCGCCAACGGGCTGACGGTCATCCACTCGCCCAAGCCCGGCCTGCCGCTGGTCAGCGCGAGCCTCGTGCTGCGCGCCGGCCAGGCGGCGAATCCGGCGCGCCACCCGGGACTGGCGGGCTTCGTGGCCGCCATGCTGCCCGAGGGCACGACGACTCGCAGCGCACAACAGATCGCCGAGGGCCTCGCAGCGCTGGGCGCGACGCTGAACGCGCAGGCCGGCTCTGAGGAGGTGCGCATCGATTTCTCCGGCCGCAAGGCCGCGGCGCGCGAGGGCCTCGCGCTGTTGGCCGACGTGGCGCTGCATCCTGCCTTCGGCACAACCGAGATCGAGCGCCAGAAGGCACAACGCCTGGCAGCGCTGGCCCAGCAGCGCGAGCAGGCTCCGGTGCTGGCCAGTGCCATCGGTAACCGCGTCGTCTTCGGCGACGGCCACCCGCTGGCCGAGAACGCGCTGGGCACCGGAGCCAGCATCCAGGCCATCGATGTGGCCGCGCTGCGCAGCTTCTGGCAGGCCCACTACCGGCCCGAGCAGGCGGCGCTGGTCGTGGCCGGCGACCTGACCGAGGCCGAGCTGCGTGCGCTGGTCGAGCCGCTGTTCGGCGCGTGGAAGGTCGAGGGCACGGCGCCCCCCGAAACCCGGCTGCCGCCGCCCCGGCCCATCGGAGCGCGCACCGTCGTCGTCGACAAGCCCGGCGCCCCGCAGACGGCGCTGGCCGTCGTGGCCCCGGGGCCGCTGGCGTCCACACCCGACGTGGCGCCGCTGAAGGTCATGAATGCCGCGTTGGGCGGCCTGTTCACGTCGCGCATCAACAACCAACTGCGCGAGGTCAAGGGCTACACCTATGGCATCTACTCCGGCTACACACTGGGCCGTGAGCGTGGCCAGTTCGGCATCCGTGGCAGCGTGCGCACCGACGTGACGGGCGCCGCGCTGGCGGACATGTGGAAGGAGATCGAGGGCATCCGCGCCACGCCGATGGGCGCTGCCGAGCTCAACCGTGTGCGCAATGCGCAGCTGCTGTCGCTGCCCGGGCTGTTCGACACGAACCTCGCCGTTGTCGCCGGCTACGCGGGCAACTGGTCGTCGGGTCTGCCACTGTCGGCCATCACGGACCTGCCCAAGCAGTACGGCGCCGTCACGCCGGCCACCGCGCTCAAGGCGGCGCAGCAGCATCTGGACCCGGCTCAGCTCATCGTCGTGGCCGTAGGTGACAAGGCCAAGGTGCTGCCGCAACTCGACGCCATCGGCCGCAAGGCCGAGGTGCGCGATGCGGACGGACGACCCGTGGCGCCTTCAGCCGGGCAGTGACTCGTACAGCGCCACGAGCTCCTGCGTGAGCTTGTGGCGCGGGTCGAGGTGGATCATGGGCATCGACAGCTCGTGCGACTCCTTGACCTTGACGCTGCTGGACAGATAGGGTTCGAGAACCGGCAGGCCCTCGTCCAGCAGCTCCTGCACGACGCGCTGAGGCAGCGACGCGCGCGCCTGGAACTGGTTGACGACGATGCCCTCCACGTGCAGCTCGGGCGCGTGGTCGGCCTGGATCTCCTGCACCGCTTCGAGCAGTCCGTACAGCGCGCGGCGCGAGAAGTCGTCGCAGTCGAATGGGATCAGACAGCCCTGCGCCGCGATCAGCGCTGAGCGCGTGTAGAAGTTCAGCGCCGGGGGCGTGTCGATCCAGATCTCGTCATAGTGCGCGTCCAGCGCCTGCAGCGCGTCACGCAGCTTGTAGATCTTGTAGCGGCTCTCCAGCTTTCCGTGCAGCTCGTCGAGTTCCGCGCTGGCGGCCATCACGTGCAGGTGCTCCCACGGGGTCTCGCTGATGAACTCGCCGGCGTCCCGGTCACGCACGCTGAATTTGAGGGTCTGCGCGAAGAAGTCGGCCGAGCCGGCCAGGTCCTCGTCGGCCGCGTCACCCAGCAGGTAGCGCGTCGTGTTGCCCTGGCAGTCCAGGTCGATGACCAGCACGCGGCGTCCTTGGGCCGCGGCGATGGCCGCCAGGTTGCTCGTGATCGTGGACTTGCCCACGCCGCCCTTCTGGTTGAACACGACTCGCCGCATACCGCCACCTCCGGTTGGTTGCGGTGATTGTGCACTGCAGCAATGTCAATGGCTCAGGGCCCGCTCGACGAACCGCCGCGGCACCGTCGTCTTCGGCACGCGCACGGGGAACCAGCTCCGGATGTCGCTATCGATGCCGATGCCGTGCATGAAGTTGTAGAGACCCTTCTTCAGCCCCTGGCCCAGGCGGTCATGGTCGGTGCCGGTCGGGTCGACGAAGGCGATGTCGTTCTTCGCGAAGCGCGCGTCTGCCGGCAGCGGCTGCAGTGTGACGCCGTACTCCGCCGGGTTCATCCCGACGGGCGAATGGACCGTGCAGGCGAAGCGGTGGAAGAAGCCGCTGTGGATGCAGCCGGCCTCGAACAGCTGGCGCACGTACTCCAGCGCGTCCACCGTGTCCTGCGCCGTCTGCGTCGGGAAGCCATACATCAGGTAGGCATGCACCAGCACGCCGGCGTCGGCGAACGCCTTGGTCACGCGGGCCACCTGCTCGACGCTGACGCCCTTCTTCATCAGCTTGAGCAGCCGGTCCGACGCGACTTCCAACCCGCCTGAGATCGCGATGCAGCCGCTGTCGGCCAGCAACTGGCACAGCTCTGGCGTGAAGGTCTTCTCGAAGCGGATGTTGCCCCACCAGCTGATGGCCACACCGCGCCGCAGCAACTCCTCGGCCAGCGCCTTCAGCGCTTTTGGCGGCGCGGCCTCGTCGACGAAGTGAAAGCCCGTCTGCCCGGTCTCCTTGACGATGGCCTCGATGCGGTCGACCAAAACCTCGGCCGAGGCGGCCTCGTAGCGGGAGATGTAGTCGAGGCTCACGTCGCAGAAGCTGCACTTTTTCCAGTAGCAGCCATGCGCCACCGTCAGCTTGTTCCAGCGCCCGTCGCTCCATAGCCGGTTCATCGGATTGAGCATGTCTAGCAGCGACAGGTAGCGGTCCAGCGGCAGGCCGTCCCAGGTCGGTGTGCCGACGTCGTCGAACGGAATGTCGGGCTCGACGAAGTTCGTGTAGCGGACTTGCGTGCCGTCGCGCCAGAAGGTGCGCACGAGGCGCGTCTTGGAGCGTTTGCCGCCGACATGCTCCAGCAGTGCCAGCAGCGGTCGTTCACCGGCGTCCAGCGTCACATAGTCGATGAGGTCGAACAGCCTCGGCTCGGCCAGTTCGCGCAGCTCGGTGTTCACGTAGCCGCCGCCCAGCACCGTCACGACCTGCGGCCGCGCCGCCTTGATCGCCTGCGCAATGCGCAAGGCCGCGTAGACCGAGCCGGGGAAGGGCACGGACAGCAGCACGACGTCGGGTTGGTGCTGTTCCAGGGCATCCAGGGTCAACCGTTGCAGCGTCGTGTCGACGAGATTGGGTGGTGCGGCCAGCGCGTCGGCCAGCGGGTCGAAGGCCGGCTGCGCGGCGGCCAGCTTCTCGGCGTAGCGCACGAACTCGAAGCGCGGGTCCACCGCGTCGCGCAGCACGTCTGCCAGGTCGTTGAGAAACAGCGTCGCCAGATGCCGGGCGCGGTCCTGCAAGCCGAGCGCGCCGAAGGCCCAGGCGAGAGGATCCTCGCCCTCTTCGCCGATGTAATGGTCCAGCGATGCGAAGCGCGCGCCCTCTGGCAGGAAGCTGCGCGTGTTGATGCGGTGCGCCAGCGTCGGGTCCTGGCCCTGCAGAAAGCGCAGCACGCGCGGTGTGGTGGCCGCGATGGCGGGGAATTCGCCATCGAACCAGGCGGTCTGATTGGTTTGTCGGCCGCTGGGCAGGGCCTGAACCGCTTCACGGATCTGCATGAGCCCGGCGGGCGAAAACAGTGTCAACACCAGTGCCAGCGCCAGGTCCACCTGGTGCGCGTCGATCTGGCGCGAGCGCAGGAAACCGGTCAGGTAGGCGGTGGACGGGTAGGGCGTGTTCAGCTGCGTCATCGGCGGGATGACGGCGAGCACGCGTGCAGACGGGGACGACATGGCGACGATTGTCGCGGCCCGCAGTCTGTCGTCTGTTGGCGAATGCCGTAGGCCCCAGCGGGATTGCCCGTTCGAGCTCCGGTGTTGGCAGGCTCACCCGAGCTGCGCGTGGCAGTCAGCCGACACGCTGACCGTGTTGGCCGTGACCGATGTGAACGAGACGTCGAGGCAGGCGGCGCCAACCACGAGCGCGATCAACCCGATGCACGTCATTGAGCCGCGTCTCATCGTCTCCGGCGCGCGCCTGCGGGTGACGAAGAAGGCGGTGATCGCGGCGGGCGGTCCGAGGAGAAGGCTGCCCCACGCAATCGAGAGCGAGGGATTCAAGGTGTCAATGAGAGTTGGATCTGATGGTGTGGGCGGGACTCCGCCTAGAGGCGGAGCCCTGCGGCACCGCGTACGGAACGGAATTCGGGTGGGGAGTCGGCCATGCGCCTAGGGGTGGCGGGACTGTGGTGCTCGACACGCTCATCCCACCAGCCACCCCGCCAGCTTCTCTGCAATCATCAACGTCGGCGACGCCGTGTTGCCGCTGGTGATCGTCGGCATCACGCTCGCGTCGGCCACGCGCAGGCCGGCCACGCCCAGCACTCGCAGGCGGGAGTCAACGACCGAGCCGGGGTCGTCGCGGCGGCCCATGCGGCAGGTGCCCACGGGGTGGAAGATCGTCGTGCCGATGTCGCCGGCTGCCATGGCCAGGTCCTCGTCGGTCTGGTGCTGCGGGCCAGGCAGGTATTCCTCGGGTTGGTAGGCAGCCAACGCCGGCTGGGCGACGATGCGGCGCGTCAGCTTCAGGCTCTCGGCGGCCACGTTCCGGTCGGCGTCGGTGGACAGGTAGTGCGGCCGGATGGCCGGCGCCACTGCGGCGTCGGGCGACGTGATCTGCACGGTGCCGCGGCTCGTCGGGTTGAGGTTGCAGACGCTGGCGGTGAAGGCGTCGAAGCGGTGCAGCGGCTCGCCGAACGCGTCCAGCGACAGCGGCTGCACGTGGTATTCCAGGTCGGGCCAGACCTTCTCCGGCCGGCTGCGCGTGAACGCCCCCAGTTGCGAAGGCGCCATGCTCATCGGGCCGCTGCGGCGCAGCAGGTATTCCAGGCCGATGCCGGCGCGGCCCAGCCACGAGGCGCTGCGCGTGTTGAGCGTGCGGGCGCCGTGCACCTTGAAGACGGTGCGCAGCTGCAGGTGGTCCTGCAGGTTGGCGCCTACGCCGGGCATGTCGCGCTCCACCGTCAGGCCCAGCCGCTGCAGCAGCGGTGCCGGGCCCAGGCCCGACAGCTGCAACAGCTGTGGCGAGCCGATCGCTCCGGCTGCGACGATGACCTCGCCGCCCACGTTGATCCAAGGCTGCTCCAGGCCTTGCGGCGTCATCACCTCCACGCCGCTGCAGCGCAGGCCGGCGTGGTCGTGCAGCAGGCGCAGCTTGCGCACATGCGCGCCGGTCCACAGCTCGAAGTTGGGCCGGCCGAGGCACGTCGGCCGCAGGAAGGCCTTGGCCGCGTTCCAGCGCAGGCCCTTGCGCTGGTTGACCTCGAAGTAACCCACGCCCTCGTTGTTGCCGGCGTTGAAGTCGCTGGTGGCCGGGATGCCGGCCTCTTGCGCAGCGGCGGCGAAGGCGTCGAGGATGGGCCAGCGCAGCCGTTGCTGCTCCACACGCCACTCGCCCTTGTGGCCGTGCAGCGCGGCGAAACCGTCGGGTGCCGCCTTGGGGTCGTCCAGCCGCCAGTGGTTCTCGTGGCGGCGGAAGGCGCGCAGCACGCGCTCCCACCGCCAGGTGTCGTCGCCCGTGGCGTCGGCCCAGTGCTCGTAGTCCCTCGCCTGGCCGCGCATGTAGATCATGCCGTTGATGCTGGAGCTGCCGCCCAGCACCTTGCCGCGCGGGTAGCGCAGCGTGCGGCCGTGCAGCGCGCGTTCGGGCTCGGTGTTGAAGCACCAGTCGGTGCGCGGGTTCCCGATGCAGTGCAGGTAGCCGACCGGGATGTGGATCCAGTGATAGTCATCCTTGCCGCCCGCCTCGATGAGCAGCACGCGCTTCGTCGGGTCGGCGCTGAGCCGGTTGGCCAGCAGGCAGCCGGCGGTGCCGGCGCCCACGATGATGTAGTCGAAACCTTGTTGCGGCATGGAGCGATGCGGGGGGACGTCCTGCGGCGCAGGGCAGACCGCGAGCGTAATTCAGTCCTTCCGGTCCGTCGCTCCGAGGCCGTACCAGTCGAGCCGGCGCGTCAAGGTCATCACGGCGGACAGCACGGCGAACAGCAGCACCGCGCCGATGACCAGCGCCGTCTGCTCGCGGCTCAGCAGTACGTAGAGCGCGCCGTACAGCAGTGCGATGCCGCCCCCGAAGGCACCGCCCCGCCACCAGCCGCCCAGCATGGCGGCGGCGTACTGCGTCAGCACGGCCGCCGCGGCGCCTGCGGCGATGAGGTAGGCCACGAGGAAGGGCAGGTGCTCCGACAGGCTCAGCAACAGCAGGAAGAACAGGCTCAGCGCCAGGCCCACGAGCAGGTATTGCACCGGGTGGACACGTCGGCCGGTCAGCAGCTCGGTGAGGCCGACGGTGACGAAGGTGAGCGCAATGAACATCAGGCCGTACTTGATCGCGCGGTCGCTCATGACGTAGGGGTTCACGGGGTCGACGAGTTCGACGGCGAGGACGTCGAGGCTGCCCTGCTTCTCACCGGGTGTCGGCGGCGCCACTCGGACGTAGTCCGGGCCACTGTCGCCGGTCAGCGCCGGTAGCGGCTTGCCGGCCATCAGGTCGGCGACGGCCGTGCTCGCCAGCGACGACACCTGCCAGTGCGCCGTGAAGCCGCTGACGCCGATCTGGTGCTCGACGGGCAGGAACTGGCCTGTGAAGCTCGGATGCGGCCAGCTCGACTGCAAGGTCACGTCGGTGTCCTCGGCGGCGGGCACCAGCCCCAGCCGCTGGCTGCCGACGAGGCTGAGCTTGGCCGACACGACCAGCGGCTCCTCCGGGCGCAGGCCGGGCAGCACCGCATGCAGCCCGCTGCGCAGGGCCGGGTGCGGGCTGCCGGGGCGGGCGTTCAGTGCGTGGCCGTCCCGGCTGATCTCGGCAGCGCGGATGCCCCGCGTGTCGCTGAGCGTCACGACGACGGCCGGGTCTTCGCAGGCCAGCCGGCCGTTCGGATGCTCGGCCCGCGGCGCGAGGGCCCCGACGCTGTCCCAGCGGGCCTCGATGTTCAGTTGCGCGAGGTAGGTGTTGACCTTGAAGAGCCCGCGGTGCCGGACTTCGGGGCTGATGCCGCCGCCCACCTTCAGCGCCGTGGGCGCGACCATGAGCCAGAAATCGCGCGATTCGACGGACTCCTTCCTGCCGTCGGCGCTCTGCACGGTCCAGGATTCCTTGCAGGCGCGCACGAGCAACGGCCCGGCCAGCGCCTGCGGCCCCGCCAGCGATTGCTCGACGGTCTGCGCGGCTTCGCGCTGCCGCCACCGGCGTTCGGTGACGAGCCCGCCGATCTGTGCCAGCACAACGCAGATGAGGACGGTGACGACGGCCAGGATGGCCAGCTTGGAGAAGAGGGGGTTGAGCTTCATGCCGCCAGCATCGCGACGCCGCGTGAGGCGATGACGAGGCGTGTGAAGTCAGCGTGAAGCCGGCAGCACGAGCGTGACGCGCAGGCCCGGCCCGGCTGCCTCGAAGGCCAGCCGGCCGGCGTGCAGCTCGGCCACGCGCCGCGCGATGGCCAGGCCCAGGCCCGAGCCCTTGACGAGGCTGCCGGGCCGCGCCGTCGAGAAGAAGCGCTTGCCCAGTTGCGGGAAGCCGGCCGCGGGCACGCCGGGGCCGTGATCTCGCACACTCAGCCGCGCCGTGCCGGCCGTGCTGCTGACGGCCAGCTCCAGCGTCGAGCCGGGCGGCGCGAAGTCGATGGCGTTGACCAGCAGGTTGCTGAATGCGAGTTCCAGCAGCGCCGCGTCGGCGTCCACTGCGGCCGGTGCTCGCTCTGTCCAGGCGACGGTCAGGCCCCGTTGCGCGAGGCGTGGCGCCTGGCGCTGCAGCTGCGCATCGGCCCAGTCGGCCAGCGTCAGCCGCTGGCGTTCGCCCGGGCCCAGCTGCGCCTCCAGTTGCGACAGCGCCAGCACGCGCTCCACCAGCGTCTGCAGCCGGGCGGTCTGGTCCAGCACCTGGGCGGCGAAGCGCTGGCGGTCGGCCGGCGGCAGATCCTCCTGCAGCAGCTCGCCGCTGGCGCGCAGCGCGGCCAGCGGGCTCTTCAGCTCATGCGTCAGCGCGCGCACGTCGTGCTCCAGCTGCTCGCGGCCCTCTAGGCGGCGGCGCATGTCGTCCATGGCATGCGCCAGCTCGCCCAGTTCGCCCGGTACGTCTGGCGGCGCGAGGTTCTGCCCGGCCTGCACCTGCGTGGCATAGCGCCGCAGCCGCCGTACGGTGGCCACCAGCCACAGCGTCACCGCCACGCCGACGACGAGGCTGGCCGTCAGCAGCGCCGCGCCGGCCCAGAACACACGCCGCTCGGCGCGGTCGATGAAGCGCTGCACGCTGGCGACCGGCTTGCTGACGCTGACAACGCCGAGCGCGCGGCCGTCCTTCACGACGGGGGCGGCGACCACCAGCACCGTGCTGCGGTCGTCGCCCGCGCGATAGGGGCTGGCGCGGGCGCCGTAATCGCCGCGCAGCGTGCGCGCCACGTCGTTCCACTGCGAATAGTCCTGCCCCACGGCCGAGGGCTGGCCGGAGTCGAGCACAACATGGCCCGCCGCGTCGGTCACGTAGATGCGAAGGTCCAGGCTCTGCTTGCGCAGCCCCCAGATCGTCACATCCACCTCGCGCTTCACATAGCGCTGCAGTTGCCCGGCCAGCCGGCCGTCCGGTGTGGGCGGGCCGGCGGCCATCTCGTCGGCCGCCACCTCGGCCAGCAGGTGGGCGGTGTCCACCATCAGGTCTTCCATGACCTCGCGCACGCTGGGCTTCACTTCGGCGAGGAAGACCTTGAGCAGCAGCACGGCGCTCAGGCCCGCGATGAGGAAGAAGCCGAAGAAGACGCGCAGGCCCAGGCGCATCAGGGTTCCAGCGAGTAGCCCAAGCCGCGGTGCGTCTTGATCGGGTCGCGCGCCGGCGCGGCCTCGCGCAGCTTGGCGCGCAGCGTCTTGATGTGAGTGTCCACCGTGCGGTCACCGCTGTCGGCGCTGCTGCCCCAGACGGCGTCCAGCAGCGCTTCGCGCGAGTGGATGCGCTGCGGTGCGGCCAGCAGCTTCAGCAGCAGGCCCAGCTCGAGCTTCGTGAGGTTCAGCAGCACACCGTCCAGCCGCACCCGCGAGCCGTCCACGTTGAAGCCAGGCGCCGGCGGTGGCGCGGCCTGGGCGCGTCGCAGCAGCGCGCGTACGCGGGCCACCAGCTCGCGCGGGCTGAAGGGCTTGGCGAGGTAGTCGTCGGCACCCAGCTCCAGCCCCAGCACGCGGTCCATCTCGTCGCTGCGGGCGCTCAGGACGATGACCGGCAGATGGGCGAGCGGCCCGGCGCGCAGCTCGCGGCACAGGTCCAGCCCGCGGCCGTCGGGCAGGCCAATGTCCAGGATCAGCAGCTCCGGCGCCGGCCCGGTGCGCAGGCGCTCGCGCGCTTCGGCCAGCCAGCCCAGCGCCTCGACGGCGAAGCCCTCGCGGCGCAGCGCGAAGGCGACGGTGTCGGCAATAGCCGGGTCGTCCTCCAGCAGCAGGATGCTGCCCATGCGTCAGCTGAGCGTGCGCATGGCCAGCACGGGGAAGAGCTTGATGAGCCCGTCGGCCAGCAGTTCCACGGCCAGCGCGGCGAGGATCAGGCCCATCAGGCGCGTCATGATGTTGATACCTGTCTGGCCCAGCACCTTGGCGATCTTGCTGCTCGCGGAGAACACGACGTAGGTGACCGCCGTGACGACGACGCCGTAGCCGCACAGGATGGCAATCTCCCACCAGAACCGCGTCTTGTCGGCGTAGATGACCATCGTCGAGATCGTCGCCGGGCCGGTCAGCAGCGGGATGGCCAGCGGCACGACGGCGATGCTCGCGCCCGCGTCGGCCTTGGTCGCACCCTCGGAGACATCCTCCTTGCGTGCCTCGGCCGGCTGGGCGTTGAGCATCTGCAGCGAGCTGATCAGCAGCAGGCAGCCGCCGCCGACCTGGAAGCTCGCCAGGGAGATGCCGAAGAACTCAATGATCTTCAGCCCGAACAGTGCCGACAGCGCGATCACGATGCCCGCCGTGCAGGCGCTGACGAGCATCGTCCGGCGCCGCTGCTGGCGCGTGAGGCTGCTGGTGAAGTGGATGAAGAAGGGAACGACGCCGACCGGGTTCACGATGGCCAGCAGCGCGACCAAGGGCTTGTAGATGTCCATGGCGCGGCATTGTGGCGTCAGGCCCTACCATCGCGCTGCGGCTGCGGCCCGAGGTCCTGGCAAGCCTTCACGGGTTTGCACTCCGGGGTACCCCCGGGGGTTGCCGATCTCGCGTCCAGCAGGGCATGGAGCGCGGGGCGCTGTGCGCCCGACACCCCATGCATCACCCGTCGCTCGGGCTGCGGCCGCACCTTCTTCAACAGGGAGACGACGGGTGGGTCACGCCCGCATGATGACGGCGCGGGCGCTGGCCCACGCCATGCTGGCTGGCGCGCCCCGCGAGGAGGCGCTGGCTGCGCGCATGGCCGCCTGCCTGGATGCCCGCCCGCCGTGGCTGGCCGATCTGGCCCGGGCGATGGCGCGCGTGCCGGGCGAGGTCTGGCAGCGGCTGGACGTGGCGGCGCTGGGCGAACGCGTCGAGGCGCATGCCGGCTTCGCCGACGCCTGGGTCAGTGACGCCCGGCCGGATGCCCGCCGCTGGCTGCTGCGCTCGCCGGAGGACCTGCCGCCTGCGCCGGCCGGTCTGGCGCGTCCGCACTGGCCCACGGTCGGCACGCTGGCGCGCGGGCTGGGGCTGACGCCGGCGGGCCTGTGGCGGCTGACGCTGCCGGCCGACTGGCAGCGCCGGCGACCGCTGGCCCACCAGCACTATCGGCAGCAGTTGGTGCCCAAGCGCTCCGAAGGCTGGCGGCTGCTGGAGGTGCCCGCGCCGCATCTGCGCGCCATCCAGCGCCGCCTGCTGGCGCAGCTGCTGAGTGGCCTGCCGCCGCACGACGCGGCCTTCGGCTACACGCCGGGCCGCTCGGTCGTCGAGCATGCCATGCGGCACGCCGGTCAGGCGCGGGTGCTGCGTTTGGACCTGAGCGACTTCTTCTCCACCGTGCGCGCCGCCCGCGTGCATGCGCTGTTCCGTACGCTGGGCTACTCCGCCGCCGTCGCGCGGGCGCTGACGGCGCTGTGCACCACGGCGACGCCCGAGGCGTGGCTGCGCGCCGAGCCGCGGCTGGCCTTCCTGCAGCGCCAGCGGCTGCGCGACCCGCACCTGCCGCAGGGCGCGCCGACATCGCCGGCCGTGGCCAACCTGTGCGCTTTCGCGCTGGATGCCCGGCTCACCGGCCTGGCCGAGGCCTTCGGTGCCCGCTACAGCCGCTATGCCGACGACCTCGTGTTCTCGGGGCCGGCGTCGTTGCCGGTGCGGACGCTCGTCGCCTGGGTGACGGCGATCGCCGAGGACGAGGGCTTCGCCGTCAATCCGAACAAGACCCGAGCGCAGGGCGTGGCGCAGCGGCAATCGGTGTGCGGCATCGTCGTCAACGAACGGCCCAACCTGCCGCGCGACGCATTCGACCGCCTCAAGGCCACGCTGCACCGCTGCGTCGTCGACGGCCCGGCGGGGCAGAACCGTGAAGGCCATGCCGACTTTCGCGCCCACCTGCAGGGCCGCGTGGCCTGGGCGGCGCAGCTCAACCCGGCGAAGGCGCGCAAGCTGCAGGCGCTGTTCGACCGCATCGACTGGCGCGCCTGAGCGTCAGTCGCGCTCCGTCAACGCCAGATAGACCGCACAGCAGCCGCGCAGCCACACCAGCGTCGGCAGCACCAGCGCCAGAGCGAAGACGACACCGCCGCCCACCAGCGCGGCCATGCCCAGGCTGCCGCCCTCCAGCGGCAGGCCGCTGGCGCCGAAGCTGCGCGGCCCGAGGCCCTGCACCCCGGCCAGCAGCTGCCGCGCCGGTACCTCGATGCCGGCGCCGAGGATGGCCAGGCCCGCCAGCAGCTTGCCGCCGCTGACGACGACGAAGCTGACGGCCGCCGTCGTCAGCGCGACGAGCAGGTAGACGGCGGCCATCAGCAGCGCCGTCTCCGGCAGGCCGTGGCGCAGCCGGCCACGCAGGAAGGCCAGCACGCCCGCGCTGCGCTGGCCGGCCCAGACGGCGGGGCCCGCCAGCGGACCGACGAGCACGACCAGCACGAAGGCCACGCCGCCCAGTAGCAACACGCCGGCCGGCAGCACCAACGCCAGCAGCGGCGCGCCCACCCACGGCCAGCGCGTTGCCCACAGCAAGCCGGCGAGCACGGCGACGCCCGCGGCCGCCAGCGCGACGCAGGCGAGCAGCGCCAGCAGCACGCGATGGCCGCTGCGCAGCGCGTCGGCCAGCGCGTCCTGCGGCTCGCGCACCGGCAGGCCGCGCGCCTGGTCCATCAGCATCAGGCCCGTCGTGTTGACGCCGAAAAAGGCGACAGCCAGCGCCAAGCCCATCCACACGGCACTGAGCAGGTCGTCACCGCGGGCGGCCGACGACTGGGCGGTGGCCAGCAGCAGGCCGGCCATGCAGAAGCCCGCCAGCAAGGCGTAAAGGGCGCGCAGGTTGCGCGGTGCGTCGATGCTGGCCAGCACACGGGCCAGCGCGGGAAGGAGGGGAAAGCTCATCAGGGGCGATGCTATCGGTGACGCGAACATGAGACGCGGGACGCGCCAGGGTTTGTGCTAGCTCTGAAAAACAACACTTGCATGAGGCCCTCGATGCAATTCTTGACCCCGCCACCATAATGAATTGCCTGTGTCTGGACGCCGCACCTTCGCTTGAATGGTTCACGATGGGTTGAAGCTCCACATGGTTTTTTAGGTTTTGAGATAGAGAGAAGGGCTTCCCCATGGGAAACAAGCTTTACGTGGGCAATCTGGCCTACAGCGTGCGTGACGAATCGCTCCACGAGGCGTTTTCGCAGTTCGGCAGCGTGACCTCGGCCAAGGTCATGATGGATCGTGAAACCGGCCGCTCCAAGGGCTTCGGCTTTGTCGAGATGGGTTCTGACGCCGAGGCGCAGGCTGCCATCAACGGCATGAACGGCCAGGCTCTGGAAGGCCGCGCGATCGTGGTCAACGAGGCCCGCCCGCGTGAAGAGCGTCCGGGTGGCTTCGGTGGTGGCGGCGGCTTCGGCGGCGGTGGCCGCTCCGGTGGCGGCGGCTACGGCGGCGGTGGCCGTTCGGGTGGCGGCGGCTACGGTGGTGGCGGCAGCGGCGGTGGCTACGGCGGCGGTGGTGGCGGCTACGGCGGCGGCGGTGGTGGTCGCTCGGGTGGCGGCGGCTACGGCGGCGGTGGTGGCGGCTACGGCGGCGGCGGCGGTGGTCGCTCGGGTGGCGGCGGCTACGGCGGTGGCGGTCGCTCCGGCGGCGGCTACGGTGGCGGCGGCAGCGGCTACTGATCGCCGGCCTCACGGCTTCGATGAACAAGGCGCCTTCGGGCGCCTTGTTCAATTTCAGGGCGGGTGCGGGGTCTCAATAGCCCACGCGGACCTTCACGAACAACTCGCTGGATCGCACGCTGCCTGGCTGCGCGTGCCCGCGGTTCAGTCCGAGGCCGATGACGCGCGCCAGGCCGACGCGGTGCTGCGCCATCAGCGACAGCAGCCGCCCCCGCTCCTCCAGCGCCATGAGGCCCGATGCAGCGTCCATGCGGCGGCTGAAGCGTGTCTGTTGGCGGATGAGGCGCAACGAGTCGTGCGCGCTCAGGTGCAGCACGAAGAGGCTCTGCGCACTGCGGTCCGTGAATGCGCGGTGGCCGTCGGGCGCGTCCACCCAGCCCACGCCCAGTCGCAGGTCGATTTCCAGCCAGCGCCCAGCCCCGGCCCAGCGCGGCAGCGGCAGGCGCATCTGAGCTTGCAGCTGGCCTTGCGCGCCGGGACCGACGCGGTCGGCGTCCACGTCCAGCCGGCGGCCCCATTCCACCTCGGCGGTGACGAAGTTCAGCAGTTCGCCAGGGTTGGATTCGAAGCCCAGCAGCAGCGTGCGTGTCGCATGCAGCGGGGCGCCGTCACGGGCGCGATGGCGGTCCAGGCCGACGTGCCCCCAGACGCCGGTATTGCGCGCCGCGGCGAACCAGAACCCTGGCTGCACGAGGCGGTCGACCACCCGGCCCGCGGCCACGCCCAGCAGCGGGTCCGCCTTCGTGCGGGTCTCCTGCAGCCGGAGCTGCGCTTCATGGTCGTGCACCGACAGTCCGGCGAACTCGGACGCCCCCAGGCGCAGCGCGCCGAACGCCGAGGCGCGCCGGATGCCGCTCTGGCTGACGAAGCCGTTGTCGTTGGCAAAGCGCGCGCCGATGTCTTCGACGTTGACGTTGGCGGTCCAGTTGGCGTCCCGGTGCCGCCAGCCGAGCCACGCGCGGTGACCGTGCTCTCGGCCGACACGCCGGGCCTGGCCGTCCTCGTCCAACCCGAGGGTCGTCGTGGAGAGCAGCAGGTGGCCGCGCCACTGGTCGCTGTCGCCGTCGCGCCAGAGGCCATCGCTGCCGATGACCTGCGTGCTGCGACCCTCGCCGAAGTTGCGCAGCGACACCAGAGCCGCCAGGCCCAGGCCGCCCAGCTGCAGCCGACCGCGCGCGAAGCTGGCCTCGGAATCGCGCGGCTGCCAGCCCGTGCGCGTGGAGAAGGCACCGGCACGCAGCACGGTGCCGCCGCCGGCATCGCGCAGATGCAAGGCGGTGGCCTCGGCGCCGGCGCCGCGCCACGTGACGCGCAGGCCCCAGTCGGGGTCCGTGATGGCGCGCGTGTAGAAGGCGGCCAGGCTTCGGTTCTCGCCCGACTCGTCGGGCTGTGTGGGTCCCACGACGTCGGCGCTCTCCAGGAAGAAGGGCCGCTTCTCCGGCACGCTGAGTGCGAAGCGTGTGTTGCCGGCCAGCTGGGGCTCGTCGACCTCGACCTGGGAGAAGTCGGGGTTCAGCGTCAGGTCGACGACCCAGTCCGCCCGCGGCCGCCACTTGATCTCGGCGCCGAGCGAGGTGTGCTGCGCGCGGCGCCGGCCGTCGTTGTCGCTGAGCTCGTTCACGCGGCGCCACGTGAGTTCGGGGTGGACGCTCACGAAGCTGCGCTCGCGAACGTCCATCGCGAGGTCGCCCAGACCGTCCAGCGGTTGTAAATCCGCGATGAAGGTCAGCGCGTCCTGGGTCAGCGCGGGTGAGCTGACGTCGAGCATGCGGTCCTCGCGCGGGATGTTGCGCGTGACCATGACGCGCCAGGGCGCGCCGCCTGTGTGGGGAAAGCGCAAAGCCGCCAGGGGCCAGCGCAGCTCGATGCTGTAGCCGTCGGGCAGCCGGGCGGCCGCGGCCTCGATGTCGAAATCCGGCGCGGAATCGTCGGCGTCTTCCTCGGCCGAGAACAGGCCGTCGTCGACGCTGCCGGCGGCGCTGACACGCACGTACTGCGCCGCGCGGCCCAGGCCCACGGGGTCGATGAAGACGGCGACGTAGTCCTGGTCGGCCTTGACCTGATCCCGCCGTGCCAACGGCGCGCGGATGCGTTCGGGCGCCGGGTCCCACGCGCGGATGCCGAAGACCAGCGCGTCCTCGGTGGCGAGCACCTGGACGGTGGTGCGCCAGCGCGCGGGTTGCTTGTCGGCGGGCAAAAACTGCACGAAGCGGTCATAGACAGGCGCGCGCCGCCAGACGGCGTCGTCGAGCCGGCCGTCGAGCGTCGGCGGCGTGTCGCCCGCGGCCAGGCGCAGGGCGGTCGGCTGCGCCGGCGACGCCGGTTGGGCGTCGGCAGGCAGCGCCAGGGCCAGCGCGAGGCCCAGACCGGACAGGCGTTGGCGCATGGCGACCTGCGGCGCCGCCAGCCTAGCCGCCTTCACGCCGCTTGCGGCCCCGCCGGGACAGCAGCCAGTCGTACAGCCCGTTGGGCAGCAGGCGCAGCACCTTGGCCAGCACACCCATCTGCCATGGGATGACGCGGTAGCTGGCCTGGGCGCGGATGGCGCGCACCGCCTGCTCGGCGAATGCGTCCACCGGCATCAGAAAGGGCATGCGGTAACGGTTGCCGCGCGTCAGCGGCGTGTCGATGTAGCCCGGCAGCAGCGTGACGACACCGAGGCCCGAGCCCCGGCACTCGACACGCAAGCTCTCGCAATAGGCGACGACGCCGGACTTGCTGGCGCAATAGGCCCCATGGCCTGGCAGGCCGCGGATGGCCGACACGCTCGCGACGCCCACCAGCGTCCCAGAGCGTCGCGCGCGCATCGGCACGATGAAAGGGTGGAAGGTGGCGGCCAGGCCCACGTTGTTGATCGCGAAGACGCGCCGCATCACGTCCAGGTCCTCGAACTGCGCCGTGTCCATGCCGACGCTGATGCCCGCGCAGGCGATGACGATGTCCGGCACGCCCTGGGTGGCGATGCAATCCCTGCCCACGCCGGTGATGGCGGGCACGTCGGCGACATCGGCGCCATAGACCCGAAACCGCGCGGCATCCAGCCCCTGCTCGGCAGCCCAGCGTTCCACCTCGGCGGTGCGCCGCGCGACCAGCGCCAGCCGCGCGCCATCACGGTACAAGCGCAGCGCCAGCGCCTGGCCGATGCCGCTGGAGGCGCCGGTGATGAAGACGAGTTCGCTCATGAAAGCGTTCCGGCCCGCGGTGACACGAGGCTATTCGTCGTGCGGATCGCCCGGGCGGCCCGGCGCCCGGCGCGCCACACCGTCACCTGGGGCTCCGCGACACGATCTGGCCCTGCGTCTTGCCGCTGAAGGTGAGCCGGCCGGTCAGGTGGCGGTACTCGAAATTCTGCGTGTTCAGCGTCGAGCCGCCCTGGCGGATCGTCACGGGCAGGTGCGAGCGCAGGATCTCGGCGTTGGACAGCGCCTGCACGAACTCCCCGCGCACCTCCATCAGCGCCGGGGCGTCGTCGGCCGCGCCGGGCGGCAGGCGGCGCAGGTGCACGTCGCCCGTCAACTGCAGGTCCGTCGCGTCGCCATTGCTGACGGCGTGGCGCGCCTCGGCGATGGCCAGCGTGCCGTCGGGCGCGATAGCGCGCACGCGCACGTTGTCGATCTCGACCGTGTCGGTGTCCGGGTAGTGGCGCAGCTCCGCGCCGGCAATGTGCACGTTGAGCCGCCCGTCGGCGCCGATGCGCTGGATCTCGAAGCCGTTCATGCGGTAGTCGGGCTCATGGCGCGGCGGCGCCAGCTCGCCGGGCTCGCTGAGCAGTGGCGTGTTCTTGACGAGCCACCACGTGCCGCCCGCCAGGAAGGCCATCAGCAGCACCGGCAGGTAGCTGGACAGCAGGCCCTGCACCCGCCAGGTCCAGGGCTGGGGTGGCTTCCGGCGCGGCGGCGGGGCGGGCAGCGTGACGGGGGTCATGCTGAGCGCCCACCGTCGAGGGTGGCGTGATGGGCGTGCAGCAGCCGCTCGTAGTGGCCGGCGGCCATCAGCAGCAGGTCACAGAACTCGCGCGCGGCGCCGAAGCCGGCCGGTGCCTTCGTCACATGGTGTGCGATGGCCTGCACCTCGGCGTGCGCCCCGGGCGGGGCGCAGGCGAAGCCTGCGCGGGCGAGCAGCGGCAGGTCGGGCCAGTCGTCGCCGATTGCGGCCACCTCGCCCCACGCCACGCCCAGTTTGGCCAGCAGCGGCTCGGCGGCGGCCAGTTTGTCGCCGATGCCGTAGAGCGCGTGCTTCAGGCCCAGGTCTGCCACGCGGCGGCGCACGGCGGGGCTGTCGCGGCCGGTGATGACGACCGGCGCGATGCCGGCCTGCTGCAGCGACTTCAGGCCATGGCCGTCCAGCGTGCTGAAGGCCTTGAACACCTCGCCGCTCTCGCCGATGTAGATGCGCCCGTCCGTCAGCACGCCGTCCACGTCGAAGAGGGCAACCTTGACGCCCAGGCCGCTGCCTTGGGCCCGCACGAGCAGTTCAGCCGGAAAGTTCAGAGCGCTCATATCACCTTGGCCCGCATGAGGTCGTTGATGCTGACGGCGCCGAGCAGGCGCCGGTCGGCGTCCACCACCAGCACGACGGTGATGCGCGCGGCCTCCATCAGGTCGGCAGCGTCGACGGCCAGCGCGTCGGCACCGACGGTGCGCGGCCGAGGAGAGGCCACCTCGGTGGCGGTCAGCGCGCGCAGGTCGCAGCCCTGCTCGATGAGGCGGCGCAGGTCACCGTCGGTGAAGATGCCCTGCACGCGGTCCTCGGCGTCGACGACTACGGCCATGCCAAGCGACTTGGCGCTCATCTCGCGCATCAGCTCGGTGAAGGGCGTGGCGGGCGACACGCGCGGCAGCGCATCGCCGCTGCGCATCAGGTCGCGCACATGGGTCAGCAGCTTGCGGCCCAGCGCCCCGCCGGGGTGGGAGCGGGCGAAGTCCTCGGCCCTGAAGCCGCGCGCGTCCAGCAGCGCGACGGCCAGCGCATCGCCCAGCGCCATCTGCGCCGTCGTGCTGGCCGTCGGCGCGAGCTGCAGCGGGCAGGCCTCCTCGGCGACGGCGCTGTCCAGCACGATGTCGGCGTGCGCGGCCAGGCTGGATTCGGCGCGACCGGTCATTGCGACGACCGGGATGCCCAGGCGCCGCAGCACCGGCAGGATGGCGTTTAGCTCGTCGCTCTCGCCGGAGTTGGACAGCGCCAGCACGACATCGCCCGGCGTGACCATGCCGAGGTCGCCATGTGCCGCCTCGGCTGGGTGGATGAACAGCGCCGGGGTGCCGGTGGAGGCGAGCGTGGCGGCGATCTTGCGGCCCACGTGGCCGCTCTTGCCCATGCCCATCACGGCCACGCGGCCGGTGCAGGTCAGCATGGCCTTCACGGCGGCGGCGAAGGTGTCGCCCAGGCGCGGCGCCAGCTGCGCCAGTGCGCGGGCTTCCACTTCGAGGGCGTTGCGGCCCATGTGGATGGCGCGCGGGGCGTCGAGGGAATCCGGAGTCATCGGGTCAGTGTAGACAATGCACCCGATGCAAAGCCTCCGCCCTTTCCGCTGGGTCGCCCTGGCCCTCGTGCTGTTGCTGGCCTGGGATGCCAGCCATCTGGACCTGTGGGCCATGCGCCAGGTGGGCGATGCCAGTGGCTTCGCCTGGCGGGAGGCCTGGCTCACGCGGGCGCTCATCCACGAGGGCGGCCGGCTGGTCTCCTACGTCGCGATGGCGTTCATCGTGCTCGTCAATCTGTGGCCCCGGGCGCTGCCGGCGCTGACCCGCCGCGAGCGCACGTGGTGGCTCGTGACGACGCTGGTGTGCCTGGCTGCCATCTCGCTGATCAAGCGCGCCAGCCTCACCAGCTGCCCCTGGGACCTCGCGGAGTTCGGCGGCGCGGCGCAGTACGTGTCGCACTGGGCCTTCGGCATGCGCGACGGTGGCGGCGGGCATTGTTTCCCATCGGGCCACGCGAGCGCGGCGTTCTCGTACCTTGCTGGCGGCTGGGCGCTGGCGCGCGCTTACCCGAAGGCCGCGAGGGCGTGGTGGCTGGCCGTCGTCGTGCTGGGCGTCATCTACGGCATCGGGCAGATGGTGCGCGGCGCCCACTACCCGAGCCACACGATGTGGACCGCCTGGATCTGCTGGGCGGTCACGGTGGCCGCCGCGCACCTGGGACCGTGGCGGCTCAGCCGCGCCGGCGCCTGAAGGCCAGCAGGGCCAGCAGCGCCAGGCCGGCGGCCAACAGTGCCGTGGGCGCGGGTTCGGGCACGGGCGTCACCGCGCCGGCGTCGAAATCAATGCTGCCGCCTGAGGTGAACAGGCCCATCAGCGCGTTGGAGTCGCCGCTGAACAGTGCGGACGAGCCGCTGCGGCGGATGTCGAAGCTTCCCTCCACCCAGTCACCGAAGACCCCCTTCTTCTGAGGCCTGTAGCGCAGCGTGACCGTCGCGCCGGAGGTCATGGAGGCATCGGCCGTGAGCGCGTCACCTGCACCGTGCACCTTGAGGCCGGTGCCGACGGTGTCGGTGAAGATCATCTGAAAGAAGGCGGCAGTCTCCCCTTTGGGGCCCGGCTTGGTGACTTCCAGCATGACTTCGGGAACGTGCCGGCCCGTGGCGACGTTCGCGAACCAGGCCGTGGTTGACGAGTCCACGGCCTGGCTCCATGAGAAATCGGCGAACGTGACCTTGCCAGCCCCGGCGCCGCCGCTGGAGGAGGCCGCCGTCAGGCCCCACGCGAAGCTGTCGATGTCGATCCAGTCCTTGTGCGACTTGTCGGTCGAGTCGCCTCGGATGCCGTCGATCTTCAGGTAATAGCTGTTGGCCGCCTGGGCCAAGGGTGCCGCGGCCACGCCGAGGCACAACAGCGCCGCCGCGAGCGCGGCACGCAGGGAAAGAAGAGCCATGTCGAATCTCCTGACGCCCGGGATTGGGCGCGGCGATGCTGGCCACAGCCGATGGCGCTGGCCATCCCCAAGCCTGCGGATGCGGGCCGGCGCGCGGATGCGGGTTGCCGCGCTGACCGGTCGCGCCGCGGCCTGAGATGATCGGCGGCCATGCAACGTCATCTCATCCTCCTCGCCGCCGCCGCACTGACGGCCTGCGCCAGTTCCAGCTCCGACAAGGTGGCGACCGCCGCCACGACGCCGCTGTCCGACATCAACGTCGTCCGCGCCGACATTCCCGACGTGCTGAAGGCGGCCGCCGCGGCGCCGTACGCGACGCCGGCCGACACAAGCTGCGCCGCGCTGGCGGCCGACGTCCGTGCGCTGGACGAGGTGCTGGGCCCGGACCTCGACGCGCCGGCTGGTGCCGGGCGTAGCGGCCTGCTCGACCGTGGCGAGGACGCCGCTACCGGCGCGCTGCAGCGCACGGCCGAGGGCGTCGTGCCTTTCCGGGGCTGGGTACGAAAGCTCAGCGGCGCCGAGCGCTATGCCCGCCAGGTCAGCGTCGCCATCACTGCCGGTGGCGTGCGCCGGGGCTTCCTGCGCGGGCTGGCTGCGGCCAAGGCTTGCCCCGCCAAGCCCGCCTGAGCGCCCCCCGCGGGTGCGGGGGGTGAGGGCTGTCGCAGGCGGAGCGCCGGGCGCGTCTGTTCAAGACCGCACCCTGCTTTCCGGAGCCCGCCATGATGTCCCCACGCCCTGCCACCGCCTGCGCCCTGCTGCTGGCCACCGGCCTGTCCGGTCTCGCCTCTGCCGCGCCGTTGCAGGTCACCAGCGGCGACTTCAACTCCTTCGGTCCGAGCCTGAGTGCCGATGGCAGCCGGCTGGCGTTCTACTCCGCTTCCAACCTGACCGGACAGAACGCCGACAACAGCTTTGAGGTCTTCGTCCGCGACCGCAGCAGCGGGCAGCTGACCCAGGTGAGCGAGCATTCCGACGGCGGCTTCACCGGAGGCAACCAGACGCCGTCCATCAGCGGCGATGGCAGCCGCATCGTCTACCAGCACTTCGTCAGCAGCGGCGGCTTCTCCAGCTTCCAGACGCAGACCTACGACGTCGGCAGCCACGTCACCGCGACGCTGACGCCGCTGGGCGGCTTCGAACAGTCGGCCATCAGCCATGACGGCAAGACCATCGCAGTGGACATCAGCAATGTAGGGCTGCGCCTGTACGACACGACGTCGCAGTCCTTCGTCGGCACGGTCACCCGCAACCCGATGAGCTTTGCGATGAGCGCCGATGCGCGCTTTGTCGCCTACCAGACCTTCGGGCGGACGATGCAGCTGTACGACGTGGCCACCGGCGTCACGACCGCGGTGGGGCCGCGTGGCAGCAGCTTCGAGCGGCCGGCGCTCAGCGCCGATGGCAGCAGCCTGTTCTTCACCGGGGATTTCGATCCGCTGGGCCAGAACGCCGATCACAACACCGAAATCTTCCGCTACGACATCGGCACGCAGAACCTGCAGCAGGTGACACACACCACGAGTGGCAACTTCAGTGGCGTCACTGCCAGCGGCGACGGCAGCCGCATCGCCTTCACCACCGATGCCAACCTGACCGGCGGCAACGCCGATGGCAGCCTGGAGGTCTTCGTCTACGACCTGCTGGCCGACAGCTTCCAGCAGGTGACCGACACGCTGGGTAGCTTCAGCATGAGCGCGGCGCTCAGCGAGGACGGGCGCACGATCGCCTTCGTGTCCAACATGAACATCGACGGCCGCAACCCCTCTGGTGCGTCGCAGGTCTTCGTCAGCGAGCTGGGTCCCCAGGCGCCGCGCGACCTGCCCGAGCCGGCCTCGCTGGCGTTGGTCGCGCTGGCCCTGGGCTTGCAGCCGGTGCTGCGCCGCCTGCAAGGCGCGCCCACCGCGCCCAAGCCCGACACCGCAGCGGGCGGCTCGCGGGTCAGCGGCGCGAACTCGGCGTCATCGGCTCCGCGTCACCCTGCTGGCGGGGCGTCGCGTCGTCAGGTTCAGGCGCGTCGATCACCTGGTCAACGTCGATGTCTGAACCATCCTCCACATCCGACGTTTCGAGGCTGCCCTCGATCGGCGCGACAGCTCGGTCACGACTGAGCGTCACGTCCACCGGCTCCCCCGGATCGGCGGTGGGCAGGCTGTCGACTCCGGACATGTCGCTGCCCGTGTCCGTGAGGTCGGAAGGCCCCAGAGCGTCTTCATCCCGGCCGGCCGCGCGTTGCGGGGCTTGTTCCGTGCCAACGAGGCTGCTGTGTCCCATGGCGGGCTCCTTCGCTGTGTGAAGGAGACAGTCTGCGCCGTGACTGCCGGGCTGCGGGTCGGACGGCGGCGGGCGGGGCGTAGGACATATCCTCCATCCCATGCCTGCCACCGACACCACGCTGCGTGACCTTGTCCGGCTTCGGCGCGTGCGCGACCGCATCGACCGCGAGTACGCGCAGCCGCTGGACGTCGAGGCGCTGGCCAGCGGCATCGGCATGTCCGCCGGTCATCTGAGCCGCCAGTTCCGCGCGGCCTATGGCGAGTCCGTCTACGCCTACCTGATGACGCGCCGCATCGAACGTGCGATGGCCCTGCTGCGCCGCGGCGACCTGTCGGTCACCGACGTGTGCTTCGAGGTCGGCTGCGCGTCGCTGGGCACGTTCAGCACGCGCTTCACGGAGCTGGTCGGCGTGCCGCCTAGTGTCTACCGGCGCCAAGCGGCGGGCGAGTTGCGCGGCCTGCCGTCCTGCGTGACGAAGCAGGTGTCCCGCCCGGTCAGGAATCGAGAAGCGCCCTGACGGGACGGTGCCTAGACTGGCGTCGCCTTTCAAGGAAACAGTCATGCAGATCAACATCCACCACGCATTCCTGCCCCACACCGACGCCGACGCGTCCCTGGCCTTCTACCGAGACGTGCTCGGCTTCGAGGTTCGCAACGACGTCGGCTACGGTGGTCTGCGCTGGATCACCGTCGGCCCGGCCGGCGGCGCGGGCACGTCCATCGTGCTGTACCCGCCGCAGGCCACGCCCGGCGTGACGGATGACGAGAAGCGCACAATCGTCGAGATGATGGCCAAGGGCAGCTTCGGCATGATCGTGCTGGCCACGCCCGACCTTGCCGCCGCGTTCGAGAAGATCCAGGCCGCCGACGCCGAGATCGTGCAGGAGCCGACCGACCAGCCGTACGGCGTGCGCGACTGCGCACTGCGCGATCCGGCCGGCAACATGATCCGCATCCAGCAGGCGCCGTGCTGAGGCTGTACCGGTCCGCGGGCTGATACAGCACCGCGCGCGGCGGGGCGCGCTGTGCCTTCCCGTCGTGCGCGCCTGCCGCTGCAATGGCGGCATGAACGAGTTGCTGCCCTTTCTCGGCTACTGCGCGCTGATGTCCGGCACGCCCGGCCCCAACAACATGATGCTGGTGGCCAGTGGCGCGCACCACGGCTACCGGCGCACGCTGCCCACCATCTTCGGCATGAACGTGGGCAATGCCGTGCAGACCTTTATCACCTGCCTGGGCCTCGGCGCGCTGTTCGTCGCCTGGCCGCTGCTGCACAGCGCGCTGCGGCTGGCGGGCACGCTCTACCTGCTGGTGCTCGCGTGGCGCCTGGCCGGCAGCCCGGCGGCAACCGACCGCCCGCCGCAGCGCGTCAGCTTCACGGAAGCGGCGCTGATGCAGGCGGTGAACCCCAAGAGCTGGGTGCGCGCCGTGACGATCGCCTCGGTCTTCATGCCGCCGGGGTGGAGCGTGCCGGCCGGCGCACTGTTCGTCAGCGCGGTTGGCGCGGTCATCGGCTTTCCGTGCGTGTCGATGTGGGCGCTGTTCGGCGTGGGCATCGGGCGTTGGCTGTCGAGCCCGGCACGGCGGCGGGTGTTCAATGCCATCATGGCCGCGTCCCTTGCCCTCCTGGCCGTGCTGCTGCTGAACTGATGTTCTCGCTCGATCGCAATTCCCCCACGCCGCTGGCCGACCAGATCGAGCAGCGGCTGCAGGCGCTCATCGCCAGCGCGCAGCTGCCGCCCGGCGCACGGTTGAACTCCATCCGTCAGCTCGCGCAGCGCCTGGGCGTCAGCCCCAACACCGTTGTCACGGCCTACGACCGGCTCGTCGCCACTGGCCTCGTGGATTCGCGCGGCACGGCAGGATTCTTCGTCGCCGAGGGGCCGGCCAATGCGATGCCGGACGCCGCCCGCGTCGAAGCCGGCGACGAGCAGGAAGCCGTGTGGCTGGCGCAGCAGGCCAGCGACCAGCGCGCCGGCGTGCTGCTGGCCAGCAGCGGCGCGCTGCCAGCGACCTGGCTGGAAGACGCCGTGCCCGCCGCCGCCGTGCAGCGGGGCCTAGCGCGCGCCACGGCCGGCATGGCCTCGCGCTGCCCGTCGCAGGGCCTGCCCGAACTGCGCGAGCGCCTCGCGTTGATGCTGCGCGGGCAGGGCATCGCGGTGGACGCCAGCCGCGTGATGACGACGTACGGCGGCACGCAGGCTATCGACCTGATCTGCCGCGCCTTCCTGAGCCCGGGCGATGCCGTCGCCGTGGAAACGCCGGGCTACTTCCTGCTGTTCGACCGCCTGCGCCAGGCCGGCGTGACCATCGTGCCGGTGCCGCGCCGGCCCGACGGCATCGACCTCGACGCCCTGGAGGCCGCATGCACCCGCCACCGCCCGCGGCTGCTGTTCCTGCAGAGCGTGCTGCACAACCCGACCGGCTGGGGCAGCACTGCGGCCAACCTGCACCGGGTGCTGCGGCTGGCTGAGCGCCACGGCCTGCTGGTGGCCGAGGACGACGTGCAGGGCCACTTCCACCCCGGCACGCCGACGCGTCTGGCCCAGCTCTCCGGGCTGGACCGCGTCATCTACTACTCCAGCATCTGCAAGGCCATGAGCCCGGCCCTGCGGCTGGGCTACCTGGCCGCCGAGCCGGCGCTGCTCAGGCCGCTGCTGCGCGAGAAGATCCTGTCGGTGCTGACGACGCCGGCGCTCAACGAGTTCGTGCTGCTGGAGGTGCTGGCCGCCGGCCGCTGGCGCAAGCACCTGGACCGCCTGCAGCAGCGCCTGGCCGTGGCGCGCGCCGCGGCCACGCAGCAGCTGAGCCAGGCCGGCGTGCAGCTGGACCACGCAGGCGAGGGCGGGCTGTTCCTGTGGGGCGCGGTGCCGGCCGGCGTGGAAGTGGACGAGCTCGTCAAGGACGCCTTCCGCCACGGCATCCTGCTCGTGCGCGGCGCCACGTTCGCCGCCGACGGCGCACCCGACCCCCACCTGCGTTTCAACGCCGCCTTCAGCCAGCAGCCGCGGCTGGGCCAGTACCTGAAGCAGCAGCTCAGCGCGGCGACAAGCGCTCAGCGCGCCGTGGCGCGTGCGCGGGTCATGGCGTCTCCACGCTGATCGGGTCGCCCACGCGCAGCGCGCCGCTCTGCAGGATGCGCGCCGTCATGCCGCCATGGCCGCGCATCGCGGCATAGCCGCCCGCGCCGATGACCTCTTCCATGCGCGAGCAGGGCTGGCAAGGTCCCACGATCTGGATCAGCGCCTCGCCGACGCGCAGCACCTGGTTCTTCAGCGACAGCAGGTTGATGCCGGACACGACGATGTTGCGCCGCAGGCCCACCGGGTCGATCGGCGCCGTGCGGGCCAGCGTCGCGATGACGGCCAAGTGCTCCTGCTGGATCAGCGTGACCTGCCGGGTCGACAGCTCGGCCTCGCCGCGGCGGCCCAGCCGGTCGTCGGCCAGGCCGATGCCGGCCAGCGCCGTGGTGGCCTCGATGGTGCGGGCCGGGTCGCGCGGCGCGCCGCGCATGATGAGGGCTTCCACGCGGCCCTTGATGTGGGCCGGCGGCGTGTTCAGGTCGCGCAGGGTTCTCATGTCGCAACCTTAGCGCAGCAGCCGCCCGCCTAGGTCCAGCGTGGGCAGGACCACAATCGCGCCACCTCAGCCTTTGGCTCCCTCTCATGAAACGACTGATGCTGCTTGCCGCCGTGCTGTCGGCGACGCTGGCCCATGCGGCCGACGAGGCGCCGCTCGACGCGCTGCCCTACATCCCGAGCCTCGACACGACCGTCATGGACCGCAACGCCGATCCGTGCGACGACCTCTACCGCTTCGCCTGCGGTGCGTGGAGCCAGAAGAACCCGATCCCGGCCGACCAGTCTCGCTGGTCGGTCTACGCGAAGATGGCGAACGAGAACCAGCGCTACCTGTGGGGCGTGCTGGACAAGCTGGGCGATGCCGGCGCCGAGCGCAGCCCGACGCAGGCCAAGCTGGGCGATTACTTCGCCGCCTGCATGGACGAGGGCGCCGTGCAGGCGGCGGGGCTGAAGGGCCTGCAGCCGCTGCTGGACCGCATCGCCGCGCTGCAGGACAAGCGGGCGCTGCCGGGGCTGCTGGCCGAGCTGCAGCTGGCCACGGGCAACGAGCGGCTGTTCTTCGGCTTCGGCGCGGGCCAGGACTTCGCCGATGCGACGCGCCAGATCGCCTTCGCCTACGCGGGCGGGCTGGGTCTGCCCGATCGCGACTACTACCTCAAGCGCGACGACAAGACGCTCAAGATCCGCAACGCCTACGAGGCGCATGTGGCGCGCTTCTTCGAACTGCTCGGCGACGCACCCGCCGTGGCCCGGGCCCATGCGCGCAGCGTGCTGGCCACGGAGACGCTGCTGGCCCGCGCGTCGCTCAGCAAGGTCGACAAGCGTGACCCGTACAAGACCTTCCACGTCGTCGACGCCCGTGGCCTGCAGACGCTGACGCCGGGCTTCGATTGGGCCGCCTTCCAGGCCGGCCTGGGCGTGCCCGCCGACCAGGCGCGCTACAACGTCACCGAGCCGGCCTTCTTCAAGGCGCTGGCCGCGCGACTGAAGGCGATGAGCCTGGCCGACGTGCAGACCTACCTGCGCTGGCAGCTCGCCAGCAGCCTGGCGCCGGCCCTGGACGAGGTCTTCGTGCAGGCCGACTTCGATTTCTATGGCCAGACGCTGACCGGCACGCCGCAGCTCAAGGCGCGCTGGAAGCGCTGTGTGCAGCTCGTCGACGTGCAGTTGGGCGAGGCGCTGGGCCAGGAGTTCGTCGCCCGCAACTTCAAGCCCGAGCTCAAGGCCGCCACGGTGCAGATGACCGACGAGATCGAGGCCGCGATGGCGCGCAGCATCGACAGCCTGACGTGGATGAGCGATGCCACCAAGGCCCGTGCGCAGCAGAAGCTCAAGGCCATCGTCAACAAGGTTGGCTACCCCGAGCGCTGGCGCGACTACTCGGCCCTCACCGTGCAGCGGGGCGACTTCCTCGGCAACGTCATCCGCGGCAATGTCTTCGAGGCGAAGCGCCGGCTGGCCAAGATCGGCCAGCCGGTGGACCGCGGCGAATGGAACATGACGCCGCAGACGGTGAATGCCTACTACGACCCGCAGATGAACGACATCAACTTCCCGGCCGCCGTGCTGCTGCCGCCGCTGTACGACCCACAGCTCGACGAGGCGCCCAACTACGGCAACACCGGCGGCACCATCGGCCATGAGCTGACGCACGGCTTCGACGACGAGGGACGCCAGTTCGACGCGCAGGGCAACCTGAAGAGCTGGTGGACGAAGAAGGATGGCCGCGAGTTCGAGAAGCGCGCCGCCTGTGTGGCGGACCAGTACGGTACCTACCCGGTCGTCGACAACATCAAGATCAACTCCCGGCTCACGCTCGGCGAAGACCTGGCGGACCTGGGCGGCCTGATCCTCGCGTGGGAGGCCTGGAAGGCCCACATGGCCGGCAAGCCGGGCGAGTCGCGCGACGGGCTGACGCCCGAGCAGCGCTTCTTTGTCGGCTTCGCGCAGTGGGATTGCGCCGACGCCCGGCCCGAGGTGCTGCGCGTCCACGCCAAGATCGACCCGCATTCACCGGCCCGCTGGCGCATCAACGGCGTCGTCGTCAACATGCCGGAGTTCGGAAAGGCCTTCGCTTGCAAGCCCGGCGCCAAGCTCGTGAAGCCGGCAGGCGCGCATTGCAAGGTGTGGTGACCTGAACCACGCCGCCGGTGAGCCGGCGGAGAGGGCCGTTCAGGCCTGCACGAGGTTGCGGCCCAAGTGCTTGGCGCGGTAGAGCGCCTGGTCGGCCCGGGCCAGGACCTCGTCGCCGCGCGTGTCGGTGGCCGCAGCCTCGGCGATGCCGAAGCTGGCGCTGAGCGGCCAGTCCTGCTCAAGCCAGCGCAGGGGCTCGGCGTGGATCAGCGTGCGCATGCGCTCGGCGACCAGCGCGGCGCCGGCGATGTTGGTGTCCGGCAGCAGCACACAAAACTCCTCGCCGCCCAGCCGGCCGAAGCGGTCCACCTCGCGCAGGCAAGGTTGCACCACCGCCACCATCTGCCGCAGCGCGGCGTCGCCGGCGGCATGGCCCAGCGTGTCGTTGAGCTGCTTGAAGCGGTCCATATCGATCATGACGAGCGCATAGCCGCGGTCGCGGCGAAACCACGCGTGGGCATGGTTCAGGGCCTGGTGGAAGGCGCTGCGGTTCAGCGTGTCAGTCAGCGGATCGCGTTCCAGCAGCCGCTCGATGCGGCGGATCAGCCGCATCAGCACGAGGAAGGCCAGCGTTGCGTTCTGCATCAGCAGGGCCACGACGCCGCCCCACAGCAGCGCGATGTTGAACGGCGTCGGCCGGTGCATGTCGAGGTGCTCGGGCGGCAGCACGAAGCTGGCCGCGCAGCGCACGGCCATCAGGATCGCCAGCAGAAAAATCGGCAGCGCCAGAGGCGCGGGCGTCAGGCGGTCTCCCAGTTTGGTGTCGACACTGAGTTGGCGCCAGGCGCCGATGCCGGCGGCCAGCATCAGGCAGGCACCGGCCCCGTGGACGATGCGCACGGGCCAGCGCAGGTCGTCACCCGGCGCGATCAGCAGCACCAGCGCCACCGCAGCGACAGTGGCGCAGACGCGCCTCCAGGGCACGCGACGACGAGTGATGGCCGTGACGGCCATGCCCAGCAGCGCCGCGGACGCCACCGCGAGCACGTCGCCGGTCCAGCCGATCAGCGCGCCGCCGGGATGGGTGCTGCGCATCAGGCGGAACACGAGCGACACCATGACAGTGCCGTTGGCGCAGGCCATCAGCAGCGAGGCGCGCGGTGCGATTCGCGCCGGCAGCGCAAAGGCAAGCCACACGGTCATCGAGATGCCGGCGCAGGCCCCGATGGCGGCGATCAGCGTCAGCGAGTGGCTGGGCAGGCTCATGCGGCGGCCAGCTCCTGCAGGTGCGTCGCGGCGCAGACGCGGTTGCGGCCCTCGGCCTTGGCACGGTAGAGCTCGGCATCGGCTCGCGCCATGCCGACCTGGCCCTGCGCATCACCCGCCACCGGCAGTGCCACGCCGAAGCTGGCGGACAGCGGCAGCTCCAGCTCGTGCCAGCGCAGCGGCTGCGCCGACAGGCCGGCGCGCAGCCGCTCGGCGATGGTGGCGGCCGTGTCCAGGTCGTCCGCGGCGGCCAGCGGCAGCAGCGCACAGAACTCCTCGCCACCGAGGCGGCCCAGCCGGTCCACCTCGCGTAGCCCGGTCTGCCAGATCCGGACGCAGTGCTGAAGAGCCGCGTCCCCGGCTGCGTGGCCATGCGTGTCGTTGACCCGCTTGAAATGGTCGATGTCGATCATGACCAGGGCGAACCGGTGGCCGCGCTGCAGCAGGCCTTGCGCCTCCACCAGCGCCTGCTCGAAGGCCCGCCGGTTCATGGCGCCGGTCAGCGTGTCGCGCTCGGTCAGATGCTGGATGCGCGCGATGACGCGCCAGATCATCAGCGAGATCAGGTCCAGCGTGATGCCCGCCGTGATGACGAACAGCAGCGAGGCGCGCAGGGCGCTGGGCAGGCGGTCGGCGGCCACGGCCTCGGCCCAGCTGGGGTCCAGCAGCAGCTCGACGAGGTGTGCGCTGCTCAGCGCCGCCAGCAGCGCAAAGGGCAGCACCGTGCATGCGATGACGGGGCGGGACAGCCGCCCGGCCAGGCCGCGCACTACCTCGCGGGTCGAAAGCAGCGCCAAGGCCGCGACGCAGGCCGTGCTGGCCAACTGCGGGACCAGCGCCTGCCCGCCGGCCAGCCCTGCGGCGATGGCTGCTGCGCCCAGGCCGGCGATCGATGCGATGTCGTGAGAGCGCTGCCGGCTGCGCAGCATGCGCCGCAGCGCCAGCAGAAGCAGCACCGAGCAGCCCAGCAGGCCGAATTCCGTCATTGCCTGCCGCAGGGGCGGCGGCCAGCCGGCAGCGGCTTCCTGCTGGCGCAGCGTCATGACATAAAGCAGGTGGAAGCCCGCCATGAGCCGGCCCGCCCGCGGCGCGACACGGAACACCTGGGCGAGCGCCAGCCAGGCCAGCGCCGACATCAGGTTGAAGAGGGCGGTGACCTGGAGGATGGTCGGGACGTCGAGAAACTGCATAGGTCGCGAGAAGGGGCCGTATCTTCTCCGACGCCGACACAATGCCGGGCATGTCTGACTGGATCTTGATCACCGGTGGCTCGCGCGGCATTGGCGCGGCGACCGCCCGGCGCTGCGCCGCGGTCGGCTGGGACGTGGCGATCAACTATGCGCAGGACGGCCCTGCCGCCGGGGCGCTGGCCGCCGAGTTGCGCGCCAGCGGCCGCCGCGCGCTGACCTGCCGCGCCGACGTGGCCGACGCGGCGCAGGTGGCCGCGATGTTCACGGCGCTGGATGCTGCGGGCGGTCGTCTGGCGGGGCTGGTGAACAACGCGGGTATCGTCGCGCCGGCCGCGCGGCTCGACGCGATGACGCCTGAGCGCTGGCGGCGACTGTTCGACGTGAACGTCATCGGCACGCTGCTGTGCTGCCAGCAGGCGGCGCGGCGCATGAGCACGGCGCGCGGCGGCGCGGGTGGCGCGATCGTCAACATCAGCTCGCGGGCGGCGGAGTTCGGTTCGGCCGGCATCTATGTCGACTACGCGGCCACGAAGGGCGCCGTCGACACGCTGACGAGGGGCCTGGCCCGGGAGTTGATCGCCGAGGGAATCCGCGTCAACGGTGTGCGGCCCGGCGTCATCGACACCGACATCCACTCCGCCAGCGGCATGGACGCGGCTGGCGCGGTGGCCGGCATCCCGATCCAGCGGCTCGGCCGCCCGGAGGAGATCGCCGAGGCCATCGTCTGGCTGCTCGGCGACGCGGCCAGTTACACGGTGGGCGCGATGCTGGACGTAGCGGGCGGCCGCTAGCACCTCAGCGCGGCGGGACCAGGCTGGCCTCCAGCCCGGCATCGGCGCGCAGCCGCTCGGCCGTCGCGCGGGCCTCATCGGCGCTCGGGAAAGGGCCGGCGCGCAGCCGGTGCAGGCCAGCTTCGCGGACGATGGTGAGCAGCGGCAGCAGCGTCAGGTCGGCCTCGGCCACACGCTGGCGCAGGCTTTCGGCGGCGTCCAGCTTGGCGAAGGCGCCGAACTGCAGCCAGGCGCCCGCCGCGGCAGCGACGGTGGCGGTGGTGTCCCGTTGCGGCGCCGCGGGCGGTGCGTCCGGCACGAAGACGGGCGCCGGCTCGGCGGGCCTGGGCCAGGTGCCGGCGCGGATCTCGGCGTAGGTGATGCGGCGCACCTCCACCGGCCCGGCGCCGCGCAGCAGGTCGAGCTTCAGCGCGGCGGTGTAGCTCAGGTCGATGATGCGGCCCTTGTGGAATGGGCCGCGGTCGTTGATGCGGACAATGACCTCTCGGCCGTTGGCCGGGTTTCTGACACGGGCGTAGCTGGGGATGGGCAGCGTCGCATGGGCCGCGGTCATCGCGTACATGTTGTAGACCTCGCCGCTGGCCGTGGGCCGGCCGTGGAACTTGCGGCCGTACCAGGTGGCAATGCCGCGGTCCACGTAGGCGCTGTCCGCGGTGATGGGCTCGTAGCGCTCGCCCAGCACTTCGTAGGGCTTGTTGGGCCCGCCGATGCGGATGGGCTCGATGCGCGGCACCGCGTCGGGCACCTGTGCCAGGTTGGCCGGCGGGTTGGGCAGCGGGCCGTCGCGGTCGGCGCTTCCGGTGGCGGCGGGCCGGGTCGCGCAGCCGCCAAGCGCGGCCAGCGCCAGCACCGCCATCAGCTGGCCAGTATGCTGCGCCCTCCGTCCCCATCGTGGATGCCATGCCATGAGCAACTTCGTCTTTCCTCCTGCCGAGATTCCCAGTGCTGCCGTGCGCGGTACGGACGCCCGTTACGCGGTGCGCCGCATCTTCTGCGTCGGCCGCAACTATGCCGATCATGCCCGCGAGATGGGTGCCGACCCGACGCGCGAGCCGCCGTTCTATTTCACGAAGCCGGCCACCGCGTTGACGCCTTCCGGCTCGACGGTGCCTTACCCGACCCAGACCAGCAACTACCACTACGAGATGGAGCTGGTGTTGGCGCTGGGTGCGCCTGTGTTCAAGGTGACGCCCGAGGCCGCCAAAGCGGCGATCTGGGGCTATGCCGCGGGCCTGGACATGACCCGCCGCGATCTGCAGGCCGCGGCCAAGGCCGCCGGCAAGCCCTGGGACACGGCCAAGGGCTTCGACCAGTCCGCCATCCTCGGCGACATTGCGCGTGCGGCCGATGTGGGCGTGCTGGACAAGGGCGCCATCACGTTGGCCGTTAACGGCGTGGAGAAGCAGCGCGGCGATCTGGCCGACATGATCTGGAGCGCCGCCGAGATCGTCTCCAACCTGTCGCAGCTGTACCGGCTGCACCCGGGCGATCTGATCTACACCGGCACGCCGGCCGGTGTGGGCGCCGTGGTGGCGGGCGACGTGATCACCGGCCGCATCGAAGGCCTGGGCGACATCTCGTTGACGATCGGGCCGGCCGAGTGATGTTTGCGCAGGAGACGCTCGAAGAGGCCCGCGCCCGCAACATCCGCGACGCGCTGGCTGAGGACATTGGCCGCTGCGACTGGACCGCCCAGCTCGTGCCCGCGGGCCGGCGCGTGGCGGCCCAGGTACGGGTGCGCGAAGCGGCGGTGCTGTGCGGGCGCGACTGGTTCGACGGCGTGTTCGCCGCGCTGGATGCGACCGTCCGAATCGACTGGCTCTACGACGAAGGCGCGGCGATGGCGGCAGACAGCATCGTCTGCCGCATCGAGGCCGATGGCCGGCTGCTGCTGTCGGCCGAACGGCCTGCGCTGAACTTCCTGCAGCTGCTCTCCGCCACGGCCACCATCACGCGCGCCCACGTGGATGCGGTGGCCGGCGCCAGCCCCAACCCGCGCGGCTGTGCCATCCTCGACACGCGCAAGACCCTCCCCGGCCTGCGCCTGGCGCAAAAGTACGCGGTGCGCGTCGGCGGCGGGCAGAACCAGCGGCTGGCGCTCTACGCGGGCATCCTCATCAAGGAGAACCACATCGCGGCGGCCGGCGGCGTCGGCCACGCGCTGCGCGCGGCGCAGGCCTTGAACGCCGGCGTGGACATCCAGATCGAAGTCGAGACCATCGCCCAACTGCGTGAGGCGCTGGACGCCGGCGCGGTCAGCGTGCTGCTGGACAACTTCACCGAGCCGCTGATGCGCGAGGCCGTGGCCGTGAACGCCGGGCGTGCGCTGCTGGAGGTGTCGGGCGGCGTCGCGCTGGAGCAGCTGCGCTGGATCGCAGCGACCGGCGTCGACCGCATCTCCATCGGCCGGCTGACGAAGGACGTCAAGGCGGTGGACTACTCGATGCGTGTGCTCGGTCCCGTCTGAGCCTCTGACGCGTCCCGGTCCTACACGAGGGAGCCGGGCCGCGCCCTAAATTTCGTTCCGGGCGCAGACCCCACGTTTGCTCTCCCTGGATACATCAGCGTGTTGTGCGGCTGATGTCGCCTTCAGCCCAGTGCGTTGAAGATGCCAGGGACGCGCGTTGGGCTCTGTGCCCTTCTTGCGTTCCGACTGCAATCCGAGCGCCGGCCGCCCGAAGTCGGCCCGTCAGGCGAGGGGCTCAAGCATCAAACCAGGGCTCGTTCGGCAACTCGTCGAACACGCGACGCAGCCCCGCGCTCCAGCCATCGCGCAGCGCCAGGAAGTACGGATCGTCGCGGCCGATGCGGTGTGGCGGCTTCATTGCCATCTCGAACTGGTTGGCGCGCAGCATTAGCATGTCGATCGGGAGGCCGACCGACAGGTTGGAGCGGATCGTCGAGTCGAAGCTGACGAGCGTGCACTTGGCCGCCTCGTCCAGCGGCGTGGTGTCGTAGTCGATGACGCGGTCGATGATGGGCTTGCCGTACTTGCTCTCGCCGATCTGGAAGTAAGGCGTGTCTTCCGTCGCCTCGATGAAGTTGCCCTGCGGGTAGACGTGGAACAGCCGCGGCCCCTCGCCCTTGATCTGGCCGCCGAGCAGGAAGTTGGCGCCGAAGTCGACGTTGTTGCTACGCCGGTCCAGCGGGTCGGTGTCGCGGTCGATGACCTCGCGCACCGTGCGGCCGAGCAGCACGGCGGCGTCGTAGAGACTCGGCAGGTTGAGCAGGTGCTCGCCGTCGCCCTTCAGTCGCTGGTTCAGCAGGGAGATGACGGACTGCGTCGTTGCCAGGTTGCCCGCGGTCAGCACGACGATCTCGCGCTGGTGCGGGATCTGGAACTGGTGCATCTTGCGGAAGCTGGCGATGTGGTCGACGCCGGCATTCGTGCGGGTGTCGGAGGCGAACAGCAGGCCGGCGCGCAGGCGCATCGCGACGCAGTAGGTCATGGCGGCAGGGGCTTGGAGGACGACCGGACCATTATGGCCAGCGCCCAGCCGCCGTGCGTTTCAATGCGAATCGCGTGCGACGACCGGGCCCGAGCTGCCCACCAGCACATCCATGTCCGCGCCGAGGTGCGCCTGCTGGACATGGTCGACGTAGAGCTTGACATAACCCCGCGTTGCCACGGCCTCTGGCGGCGCCCAGGCGGCGCGGCGGCGGGCCAGCTCGTCGTCGCTGACGAGCAGCTGCAGCCGGCGTCCCGGCACGTCCAGCTCGATGAGGTCACCGTCCTGCACCAGTGCCAGTGTGCCGCCGGCGGCCGACTCCGGCGCGACGTGCAGCACGACGGTGCCGTAGGCTGTGCCGCTCATGCGGCCGTCGGAGATGCGCACCATGTCCGTCACGCCTTCGGCGACGAGCTTGCGCGGCAGGTCCACGTTGCCGACCTCCGGCATGCCGGGGTAGCCGCGCGGCCCTACGCCCTGCAGCACGATGACGCTGTCGGCGGTGATGGCGAGTTCCGGCGTGTCAATGCGCGCGTGGTAGTCCTCCATGCTACTGAATACGACGGCCGGACCGCGGTGCTTCAGCAGCGCCGGCGTGGCCGCCGACGGCTTGATGACGGCGCCCTGCTCGCACAGGTTGCCGTGCAGCACCGCGATGCCGGCCGCCGGCTGCAGCGGCTCGGCCAACGGGCGGATGACGGTCGTGTCGTAGCAGGTCGCGGCGCGGTAGTTTTCGTCCAGCGTCTTGCCGTTGACCGTCAGCACGCCGCGATGCAGCAAGTCGCTGAGCTCCTTCATGACGACGGACAGGCCGCCGGCGTAGAAGAAGTCCTCCATCAGCCGCTGGCCTGAGGGCTTCAGGTTGACGAGCAACGGCACCTGGCTGCCGTGGCGGTCGAAGTCCTCGAGCGCAAGCGGCACGCCGATGCGGCCGGCAATCGCGAGCAGGTGCAGGATGAGGTTGGTGGAGCCGCCGACGGCCGCGTTCACGACGATGGCGTTCTCGAAGGCCTGGCGCGTTAACACCTTCGCCGGCGTCAGGTCCTCGTTGACCATCTCGACGATGCGCCGGCCGCTCAGTTGCGCCATCAGCTTCTTGCGCGAGTCGGCGGCCGGGATGGACGCCATGCCCGGCAGCGTCATGCCCAGCGCCTCGGCCATGACAGCCATCGTGGACGCCGTGCCCATGGTGTTGCAGTGGCCGGCGCTGCGGCTGCCGCAGACCTCGGCCTCGGTCAGGTCGGCGTCGTTGAACTCGCCGCTGTCCAGCTTGGCCTTGACCTGCCAGTTGAACGTGCCCGAGCCGATCTCGCCACCGCGGAACTTGCCATTGAGCATCGGCCCGCCCGAGACGACCAGCGTCGGCAGGCCCACGCTGCACGCGCCCATCATCAGCGACGGCGTGGTCTTGTCACAGCCTGTCATCAGCACGACGCCGTCCAGCGGGTTGGCTCGGATGGACTCCTCGACGTCCATGCTCGCCAGGTTGCGGAACAGCATGGTCGTCGGCTTCATGATGGTCTCGCCGAGCGACATGACCGGGAACTCGAACGGCACGCCGCCCGCCTCCAGGACGCCGCGCTTGACGTTTTCGGCGAGGTCGCGCAGGTGGCCGTTGCACGGCGTCAACTCGCTCCAGGTGTTGCAGATGCCGATGACCGGCTTGCCGGTGAACCAGTCGTTCGGGTAGCCCTGGTTGCGCAGCCACGAGCGGTGCACGAATCCCATCTTGTCGTGCCCGCCAAACCACTCCTGGCTGCGCAGCTTCTTCTTCCCGTCCGTCATCACAAGTCTCCTGTCCGAGACGCTATGGTAGCGCTATCCCGATGCGCTGGTGGCGCAGGGCTCGGCCACGGCCGGCAAGCAACCCAGGCCCTGCAGTGACGCCTCGACGGCCTCGTCCAGCGGCGTGTGCGGTTCATGGCCCAGAGTCGCGACGAGTCGTGCGTTGTCCAGCTGCACCGGTTGCTGCCACAGGTAGCGCATCTCGCGCATCTCGCGGAACGTCGCGACAAACGGCGATGCCACGTCGAACAGCCACCACGGCAGTGGTGCGATGCGCGGCGTGCGGCCGGTGCGTCGCGCGACGACGCGTTGGATGGCCTCGGCCATCTGGCGGCCGTCGGCATCCCAGTGCCCGGCCAGGTGGAAGCTTGCGAAGGCCGGCAGCGTGTCGCGCCGCTCCAGCAGCGCGAGCATGGTGCGGGCGACATCGGGCAGGTAGGCCCATTGATGGCCCACGCCGGCCGCGGCGGGATTGCGGAGCGTGGCGACCGGCCGGCCCGGCCGCAGCAGCGCCTGCGAGAACCAGTTGTTGCCGGCCCGCGGCCCAAAGAAGTCCCCGGCCCGCACGATGAGCACGCGCAGCCCGACGTCGCTGGCCTCACGCAGCGTCTTCTCCATCGCCGCGCGGATCGCGCCCTTGCGCGTGGCAGGGTGCTGCGGCGCGTCTTCCCGCAGCAGCGGGAATGCGTCCGGTCCGAAGTTGTAGACGGTGCCGGGCAACACCAGCGTGGCGCGCTGCGCGGTCGCCGCGGCGATGCTGTTCGCCAGCATCGGCAGCACGAGGCGGTCCCAGTCGCGGTAGCCGGGCGGGTTGACCGCATGCACGATGACGCCGCAGCCTTCTGCTGCGGCCCGTACATCCGCCGCGTTCATCGCGTCGCCGCGGCGCCAGTCGATGTTTTCGCGCGTCTCCCGTGCCACCGCGAGCCCGCGCTTGAGGGCCACCACGCGCCAGCCGGCGGCCCGCATCTGCCGCGCCACCTCGCCGCCGATCCCGCCGCTCGCGCCCAACACCAGCGCCGTCCTGTCCTTGCCTGTCATCGCTGCTCTCCAGCCGTTGTCGATGGAACGGATTCTGGGAACCGGCGGGCGCAAAAGGAATTGTCGAAGATCGGCGATCAGCTATACATTTATGCATGGCCTCCACGATCCCTTGGGAGTTGCTGCGGACGCTGCTGGGAGTGTTGCGGGAAGGCTCTCTGTCGGGCGCCGCGCGAGCGCTGGGCTTGACGCAGCCCACCGTCGGCCGCCACATCGTCGCGCTTGAGGCGGCGCTGGCGCGACCGCTGTTCACTCGCTCCTCCACCGGCCTGCGGCCGACCGAGGCAGCACTGGCCTTGCGCGGGCATGCCGAGCAGATGGAGGCCGCCGCCGCGGCGCTCCAACGCGCGGCCACCAGCGGCGATGAGGACGAACTGCGAGGCACCGTGCGCGTGACGACCAGTGAGGTCATGGGCGTGGAGGTACTGCCCGGTGTGCTGGCGGACCTGCGCGAGCGCCACCCCGGCCTCGTCGTGGAACTCGCGCTGAGCAACCAACTGCAGGACCTGCTGCGCCGCGAGGCCGACATCGCCGTGCGCATGACGCCGCCCGAGCAGGGCCAGCTCATCGCGCGGCGCATCGGCAGCATCGAGGTGGGCCTGCACGCCCATCCGGACTACCTCGCGCGTCACGGCATGCCGGCCTCCATGGCGGCGCTGTCCCGGCACACGCTGATCGGCTTTGACACGCTGACCCCGTTCATCCGCGCCAGGTCGCGTCAGCTCGGTGGCATCACGCGCGACAGCTTCTCGCTGCGTTGCGATTCAGACCTCGCCCAGCTCGCGCTCATCCGCGCCGGCGCGGGCATCGGCGCCTGCCAGGTGCCGCTGGCGCACCGCACGCCAGCGCTGGAGCGGTTGTTCGCCGATGCCTTCGCGTGGCCGATGGACACCTGGGTCGCCATGCACGAAGACTTGCGCCACAGCGCGCCGTGCCGGGCGGTCTTCGACGCGCTGGTACAGGCGCTGACGCGATACGTCGGCGCCTGAAGCGGCGATCTCAGCGGATTGGGCTGGACGGCGGCGCTGAGGCCGGGCCGGAAGCCGCCGGGAACGCCGGGGTGGACGACGCTGGCGAGGCGGGCGGCGAGGGGGGTGTCGGGGCCTGAGCTGTGGCGGCCTGCGCGACGGGCAACTCGCGCTGGCATGCGGCAAGCGTTGCGGCGCCGGCGACGGCCAGCGCTACCCACGCGAGACGCCACCGAAGGGGGCACGCCTTCATGGCTTACTTCTTTGGCGCCACACTCAACGCCTGGGCCATCTCGAGGTGGTGCCGCAGGCCCGGCAGCGTCTTCTCGGCCCAGGCCTTCACTTCGGCGTCCTTGGCGTTCTTGGCGGCGTCCTCGAATAGCTTGATCGTGTCCTCGTGCGCCTTCACCCCGAAGTGCTTGGCATAGCGTTCGTCGAACTTGTCGTTGTCGCCGGTGTCGATGAGCTTGAGCTCAGCCTTCTGCGTCATCGACGGACCGTCGGGCAGCTTGACCTTCTTCGACGCGGCCAGCGCCTTCAGCTCGTCGGCCACCTTGGTGTGGTCCGTCACCATCGCGTCGGCGAACGACTTCACGTCGGCGCTCTTCGCCTTCGTGGACGCCAGCTTGCTGGCCTCGATCTCGGCGGCGCCGGCATGGGCCGCCTCCTTCATGAACGAGGCGTCGGAACGGGCGTGCGCATGGCCGGCGAACACTGCGGCGGCGACGAGCACGGTTAGGCTCATGAATCGTTGAGGGGTGCGCATGGCAGGGCTCCTAGCAGGTGGCGGGACGATCCGCCGCTGCAAAAGGGCCGCGGCTGGACTAACGCCCAATCTAGGCGGTTGCTGCCGCGCTCGGCGTCGGCGGGCGCCGAGACTTTCGTAGGAGGACGTGATGCGGCGCCGTCATCGCGATCCGCTGTACTGCGTCCCTGTGAACGCGAACGACGGCGCGTTGGGTGAGCAGCACCTGCGGGACTTCCACCGGCGGCAGTCCTGGCTGCGCCTTCAAGCGAACGGGTCGTGACCGCCGCCGACGTCCATGAAACCACCCGCTCCACCGTCGAAAGAGGCGATAGACGTCATTCCGTAAGCATTGCCATGGACCCGCTGCACCGTTGTTCGCTCAAGCCAGTGGGAAGGCCTGGAACAAGGACGCCTGGAAGAAGCCCATGAAGGCTGCCGCTGCCGCGGCCGGCCTGCCAGCGGGGACGGTCCTGTACACCCTCCTGCATTCCACGATCACGGATCTAGTTGTCGGCGGCCTCGATCTTCTGACGGTCGCGCAGCTGAGTGGGACGTGCGTGGAAATGATCGAAAAGCACTACGGGCACCTGCGCGCGGATCATGCGGCGGAGGCGCTGGCGAAGCTCGCTCTTTAGGTTGACCAGGATCGGCCGTGTCGGTGTAGCCACCGTAACGGGCTTCGGAATAAAAATGTTCGCTTATTGACCGTTTGGCGAGAATCTTAGCGATATTTATATGCAGTGGTGCAGGCAACGACTTGACTTCAACATCCGGCTTAGCGGCCGATCTAAGTTAGTGTCGGAATAAAAAAATCCATAAAATACCCCTTAAATGGGAACTTCGCCATCCTTTATATTCCGCGAGCTGCTGCCGGATGTGCCGCGAGGTTCGCCCATGCCGACCACATGGCTACAGGCGCGTGGGCTGACTGCCAAGCAGGTGTCAAGGCTTGCTCAAGATGGCTGGCTTGAGCGCCTCGGACATGGCGTCTACATCCTCCCAGGGGACCAGCTGGGCCGCGATGCCAGCTTGGCTCGCTTGGCGGACTCCATACCCGGTCTGCACGTCGGCGGAAAAACGGCGCTTGCCTGGCGAGGGGTGCGGCACAACCTCGCCGCCAAAGATCGACTGATCCTCTGGGGTGACAAGTCGGCATCGCTGCCGACCTGGTTCACATCGGTCTTCCCGGCGGACTACCAGGCGACCCATCTCTTTGATCCAGGGCTGCAAGCCGATGTTGGCTTGGCGGCCTTGCCTGGGGGGCGGTCTGACGTGCTTGTCTCCACGCCGGAACGGGCGCTGCTCGAACTGCTGAGCGATGTGGGCAAGGGACAGGAACTCGAAGAGACTCGTCACCTGGTCGAGAGCGCACGAGCGCTGCGCCTGCCCGTGCTGGAAGAACTCCTTGCCCATCTCAAACGGATCAAGGTCGCAAGGCTGGCTCACGCGCTGGCTGAGGAGCTGGGCCTGTCCTGGGCTGGTCTTGCGCGCAAGCACAGCGAGCGACTGGGCGGAGGCCGTCGCTGGGTTTCCACCACCAAGTCCGGCGAGCGGCTCAACCTGAAGCGGCCGACGTGAACGAGGCCTACGTTCGAACAGTCCAGCTCTTGCTGGACATCGAACCAGCGGTGTTTGAGACGCCTGTGTTCGTGATGAAGGGCGGCACGGCGCTCAACCTCTTGGTCCAGGACATGTCGCGCCTGCCCGCCCCAAAGTCAGCGCGGCACCTGCGGCGGCTTTGCCGCAGTCCGATCGTCTGCTTCCCTGAATTACCGCCCATGCCGAAGCTGTGGGGCTTCTACCTCCGGTTCCGTGGGCGGCACCAGCGCGCTACTCGGGTTATTGCAAAGCAGCCAGCGCCTGCCGTCTCTGCGGCTTAGATGCTCGATGGAAGGCCAAGATCATCTGCGCCATCTCGTCAGCATCGCAGTAGAGGAATGCCACCGGAACCTGAAGCACCTCTGCCAAGCGCATCGCAATCTGGAAGTCTGGGGCGTGAACGCCTTGCTCGTACCTGTTGATTCTGGTTGACGCCACGAACTCGTCCAGCCCTGCTTCGATACCCAACTGCTTCTGGCTCATGCCAAGCGCGAGCCTCGCCTCTTTCAGGCGCTTGCGCCAAACATCCGATGAGCCCTCATTTGTCGCAGACATGTTGCTACGAGAGTCGTAGCTTTCGTAGAATGCGACTACTACGAATTTCGTAGCTCGCGGTTGCTTAGGCCTGACCTCAAGAGGGTTCAGCTTGGCTTCGCACTGATCCGCATGGAGTGACCTATGTCCTACTTCTTCTGGGATTCCTCCGACTGGTTCGGCAGCGCACTCTGCTGCCGCTACACGGCTGTGCAGTTCGGCAAGCTCTGGCTTCCGATGCGGATCAAAGGTGCGTCCAGCGCCGCCGAATGGCACTGGGCGCTCGGCCTGTTCACCGATGGTCAGTTCCAGGTGTTGGGGGCCTGGCGTGACGAAGGCCCTGAGACGGCACAGCGCATCGCTGAGAACCTCCACGACCGCGGGTTGGAGAGGGTTCACGCGTTGGCCGCCGACGCCGGCGTTGCCGCCGCCATGAAGGCCCGGGACCCCAAGCTCTGCGAGCGAACCGTGGCCGAGCTTCGCGAGTCCGGCGCCATCAGCCATCGCATGCGGCAGGCCATCCGCTGGACGGATGCCGCCGCGAAGCGCCTGCAGGACCGCATGTCGCGTGCGGCGAAGAAGTGCGGCCCGTTCGCTGAGCACTCCGCGGCAGCCGACTTCCTCGCGCTGACGTTCCAGCGCGCGGACCGGGACCTGCTGGCCGACTACTGGGAGCGCGCCAAGCCGGCGCCGTATGGCGTCAGCTCTGCGCCCCGCGTCCTGGTCCGAGCGGCCTGACTGCCATGTCGGCCGGGCTCATGAAGAACTGGCAGGACGTCTTCGCGAGGGTCCGCGGCGCTTTGCAACGTCGTGGGCAGACCGAGCACGAGGCCGAGGACCTGGTGCAGGAGGCATGGCTGCGCCTGGTCCGCTACGAGGACGAGCGGCAACCCGTCGACCAGCCTGAGGCGTTTCTGATGCGGGCGGCGCTGAACCTGTCCATCGACGTTCATCGCACGGCCGTGGGACGTGGCGAGCATGTCCTGCTGGAGGACGTGCTGCTGATCGACACCACCCCGTCCATAGAAGCTGTGGTGCTGGCCAGAGAGCGCATGGCGCGCCTGACGCTCGGGGTGGGCCGGTTGACCGAGCGGACGCGAGAAATCTTCATCGCGAACCGTATCGATGGCCTGACTCCTGCTGAGATCGCCGATCGCTACGGCATCGGCGTCGCGACCGTGCACCAACACCTTGCCAAGGCGACACTGCGGCTGACGGAGTGGATGGAAGGCTGGTAGCCGTGCAACCGTTAGATGCCTCCGGCAGACAGGGGGCAAGCGACAAGCCGCTCGTGACGCGCGAGATCTTGGCCGAGGCCTCCGTGTGGGTCACCCGGCTGCATAGTCATAGTCGGTCGCGGGCGATGGAGCGCGAATGCCTGGCGTGGCAGGCCCAGTCGGCGGCGCACCGCCTGGCCTTCGAGCGCTGCACGGACACCTGGCAGGAAGTGGGCGGCCTGACTCGAGCACAGATCCAGGCAGCCGTGAGCGATCCGCCACACCGTGCGGGCTCATGGGGCAGTCGCGCTGGGCACGCGGCACTGGCGCTCACGACCCTGTGCCTCGCCGTGGTGTTTGCCGTGATCCTCTGGCCGGGTGACACGTACAGCACCGGCGTCGGTGAGCAGCGGGTGATCGTTCTGGCCGACGGTAGCCGCATGACGCTGAACACGTCGACCGAGACTCGGGTCAGGCTGACCGACTCGCAGCGGAGCGTGACGGTCAAACACGGCGAAGCGCTGTTTGAGGTCGCCAAGGACGCCGGCCGGCCATTCGTCGTCAGCGTGACAGACTCCGAGGTTGTCGCCACGGGAACAGCCTTCCTGGTTCGATCCACGCCCCCCGGGGAGTCGGCGGGTGAAGCGTTCAACGTGACGCTCATCGAGGGGCAAGTGATCGTGAAACGCGCAGGAGGCGCCATGCAGAGCGCGACCGACGCTCCTGTGGTCATGGCGCCGGGCGAGCGCCTGCGCGTGGGCCATTCGGCCGGCACGCTGCGCCAGGGAGCAGAACAAGCCCGCGTGGACCGCCCCCAGCTTGACCGGCTGCTCGCGTGGCAGCGAGGCTTCGCCATCCTGGACGACACCCCGCTGCCGGACGCCATCGCCGACATGAACCGCTACAGCAAGGTGCAGATCGCGCTCGCTGATTCCACGGCGTTGCGGTCTCTGCGCATCAGCGGGTCCTATCGGACCGGTGACAACGAAGGCTTCGCGCACGCCGTGGCAAGACTGCATGGTTTGGTCGTCACACCGCGTGAGGGTGGGCTGGAGCTGAGCGCCAGTCCCGCGGACGCTGCCTCCATCCGCAATTGAGTTGAAACGGATCGTTAGCGGGCTGGGACCGTGCGAGACACCGTGGTTCGTCGCGGGATGTACGGGGTGCATTGATGCCCCGAAGTGCAACAGCGCGTCCGGCTATCAGCGTCTCACCAACTACCAAGCACTACGTCAAGAAAAACTAGTCTTTCCACGGCGCGATAGCACTGGCCGGCGGTTGCGCCGTACGTCAGCGACGCTCTGCTTTGCGGTCGATGGTCGATCTTGTCGGGCGTCCGACAACGAAGCCCGCCGGCACCGTGCCGGGCGTCAGCGTCTCGATCAACATGGGAGACATCTTGTTCAACCCAGACCTAGTCGCTTCACTTGGACCGTTCGGTCCACGGCTTGCCCTTTACCTGAAGGTCGTTTTTGCCGACCCGCGTGGCATGAACCTGCGCAACGAGTTCGCGCACGGGTTGATGGATGAGGACGAGGTCAATGAGGGCGCCGTGCTGTGGGTCATCCATAGCCTGCTGGTCATCGCGCTTTGGCAAAAGCCAGATGGCGCGTGATGGCGGGCTCCACTATCAGACTGGGCTCTCCGGGAAGAGGGCTCTCGCGGGCCACGGCTGCCTCGGGATGCTTCAGTAAGCCTGCACCGAGGGATGGCTCTGACGAGAAACTGTGAAAGGTTGGGGCCGTCCAGCGCACTGGCCTCGAAAGCGTTCCTCTTTGATACAGCCTGGTTGCATCACCATTTTGGACAAAAACCTTTCTTTCTGTCCATAATGGTGAACGTTTCGCCAATTCCGGCCGAACCAATGCCCAGCAAACCTCCCGTCATATTCCCCCAGGAGCAGCGCATGCTCGCTGCGCTGGGTGAGCGCGTGCGTCTTGCCCGATTACGCCGGAAGCTGACGACCATCACGGTGGCGCAGCGAGCAGGCATTTCCCGCACCTCGTTGTACAACGTCGAAGCTGGAGATCCCGGTGCAACGCTGGGCACGTATCTGCGAGTGCTTGCTGTCCTCGGCTTAGACAAGGATATCGACACGGTGGCAGCCGACGATCAGGTCGGGAGGAAGCTACAGGATCTCCGGATGGATTCCCCGCCGAAGGCCGGACGTGCTGCAGCGGCCATCAAGCGTGAGAGCGCGAAATGAGCGGATCGGATCTGGAGGTCTGGCTCGATAGCGACCTGGACGAAATGCGTCGCGTCGGCACGCTGTCCCATGACCGGGGTCAGGTTCGCTTCAGCTACGACAAGGCGTGGATCAAGGACGCGAAGGCTTTCATGCTCGATCCGGACCTTTCTCTGGATGAACAACCCTTCTTCCCGAAGCCAGAGGCCGGGAACTTCGGCATCTTCCTGGACTCGTCGCCGGACCGATGGGGCCAGACGCTGATGAAGAGGCGCGAGGCGCTTCAGGCAAAAGATGCCGATCAGAAACCTCGAACGCTGCACGCATGGGACTTCCTCATCGGTGTCCAGGACTTCACACGGCAGGGCGCGCTGCGGTTCCGAATGGAAGGCACCGAAGAATTTCTCGGCGACGAGAAGATGGCAGCGCCACCAGTGACGAGCCTGCGCGAGCTGGAGTCCGTCGCCACGCTTCTGACGAGCAAACGCATCGACGACCTGGACGCACTGCGCCGCTGGCTCGCGGTGCTCGTAGCGCCAGGTGCCTCGTTGGGAGGGGCCCGGCCCAAGGCAAACTTCTCGGAGCAGGATGGCGCGCTGTGGATCGGCAAGTTCCCGTCACGCGACGATGACCGCGACATCGGCGCCTGGGAAGCGGTGGTCCACAAGATGGCCGACAAGGCTGGAATCGATGTCCCGCCCGCCAAGGTGGTCCAACTGAACAACGAGTTCCACACCTTCTGCGTCCAAAGATTTGATCGCACTGAAGGCAAGCGACGCTTCTATGCCTCCGCCATGACGCTGCTGCGTCGAGACCAGAGCGAGGGCGTCAGCTACCTGGAATTGGCCCAGTTCCTGAGGACGTCCGGAGATCCGGCGCACGTGGCCAGCGACCTGCAACAACTCTTTCGCCGCGTCGCTTTCAACGTCGCGGTCGGCAATCGCGACGATCACCTCCGAAACCATGGCTTCCTGCTCGGCAAGGACGGCTGGCGGCTTTCGCCTGCTTTCGACGTCAATCCAAACATCGACAAGGCCGAGCACGTGCTGAACATTGACGACTCGGACAACCGACCGAATCTGGCCACGGTGCTGACGACGGCCGAGTTCTATGGCCTTACGACGGACCGCGGTGCTGCCATTGTTGAGGACGTGGCCAGCGCGGTCGACGGGTGGGCAGATCTTGCACGGAAGGCAGGGATCTCGGGCGCAGACATCGCGGTCACTGCGGCCGCGTTTTCAGCGCATCGAGAGTACCGCGAGAACGCCGCGACTACGCCCGTCATTCTCGGGCCGGCAGCGCCCAAATCGCGTCGACCGCGTGCCAGGTGAGCTCGATCGCGGCGAAGAAATCGTCGCGTTCGCCGACGCCGGCTACCGGGGTGTGGCCAAGCGCGAGGAGCTCAAAGACTGCAAGACGCAATGGCATGTGGCGCTCAAGCCGGGCAAGCGCAAGGCACTGGACCCGAGGTACCGGTCAGATCGGTTGCTGGAGCAGGTCGAGCAGTTCAAGGGCAGCGTACGGGCCAAGGTAGAGCACCCGTTCCGTGTCGTGAAGCAGCAGTTCGGCTACGCCAAGGTCCGCTATCGCGGCTTGGCGAAGAACACCGCGCGACTGACGATGCTGTTTGCCCTCAGCAATCTGTGGATGGCTCGGCGACAAATCCTGGGCGCGCAGGGATGAGTGCGCTCACCGTGCGGCAATCAGCCGCCGAGAGCCTAGAAACCTCGCGTCCGAGGGCAAAAACGGAGCTCAGAGAGCTCGCAATTTGCACATCACGAAGTGCCAACCCCGCTGGCGGCTTTAGTGCTCGTTGCGGACGCGGTTTTGCAGACTGACCTGAACGGTACGGGATCCTGGGACAGGGTCAACATTTCCTGCACCCCCTCCAAGTTCGCGCCGAATCTCCGAGGGCCTCCCGATCATGAGCTGATCGGCTCACCCGTGGAGCCTTCGCGTCACACCGCTTTAGCCGGGCTTGTCGACCATTTCACCTTTAGGGGTCCAAGATGTATGAAGCAGCGCGATGAAAAGTAACCTAACGTTCAGACTGCTGAGCCTTGTGCTCGCGGCCTCGTTAATGCTTCAGGGCTGTGGTGGTGGGGAAGGTGCGCCTACGGCGACGCCGTCAACGGGTTCGAGTGCGAATCCATCCGAAATCAATCCCTCCGCCGGCCAACCAGCAGGCGTGCCCTCTGGCACCACGCCGACGGCCCCCATGCCGACCGACTTGGTCTACGCCGACGCTGTGCCAAGCTCTGCCAGCCTATTCTCCCTCGGTTCATCGCGGTGGTTGGTCAGCAATCTCATTGCCGAAAGCAGCGCCATCCGTCTGGCCGCCACTGGTTCGAATGCCTATGCCGGCTGGGTGGAGCTCGACAAGCGTACGCCCGGCGGAGCTACATCCACAGGCCGCCTGAAGCTCGCCAGCGTTAGCCAAACTGCCTGGAACGTCGGGACGGCGAGCATTTCAGCTGGCGGACTCGTAGAGGGCCGCGGCTTGGCCATTGCTGCCAGTGAACAGGCAGGTGGTGCCATCGCAGCATGGGTCGAATATGCAATGGCGGCCAATGGAACTGAGTGGCGTATTAGATCGGCGCCGTTCGGTGCTGGTGGCGTCTCGGCGGTCACCGAAGTCTTCACCCTCCCTGACACGAGCGCAGCGCGCGTGGACAAGCTGTTGGTGCGTTTCAATGCCGACGGTTCCCCTGAAATCTTCTGGCTGGTGCAGACGTGGCGCGCGGGAACCGGCGAAGTGGGCAGTTCAGCTCTCTGGCGTGCTGTCCGTGCCGGTGCCGGTTGGCAAGCAAGTCAGTTGCGTCACGTTTCTAAAGGAACCATTGACGACCTGACCGCGTGGGGTGGCGACACCTCCGGTCAGTCAGGCTTGGCGTGGCTTGAACGAGTTGGATCTTCGACGAAGCTGATGACCGCCCCTGCTGCAAGCCTGCCGCAGGGGCAGCCAACCATGCTGGCAACGGCAGCCGCTATAACTGAGGTTCAGTCCTCGATGAGCTCCGGGCTGGTGGCGTTGGCCTGGCGTGCAAGCGAGTGCACCGGATCCATACGACAGACCACGTCGTCAACGGTCAAGCCACTGGCAGTCGCTACAGCTGCGATCACGACATTTACAACCTGCCTGTCGGTTCGCGAAGGTTCATCGCCTTGGAAGGACGCGCGTACGCTTGGCACTCTGACCAGTAGCGAATTCGACACTTCGGCCGTCGCCGTCCGGCCTTCTGGCGAGATTCTCGTCGTGTGGAGTGGAGAAATCGGCGCCTACAAGCAAGTTGCCGCGGCAAGCTGTACGACCAATTTGTGCAGCCCAGCTTCTACTTTAGCAACTCCGAACATGGGTCCGATTGCGAGAGCCGCTGTCACCTCGACTACTTCAGGGTTTGCGGTGTCTTGGGTCGATATTGATCCATACGCTCAGAACCTGACCGCGACGCAATTCGTACGCATGACCGCCGCAGGGGCCATGGTCGGTCTGCCAAACCCTGTCCGCGGGGTGTTCTACGGTAGCGGGATGTCACCCACCAACAAGGAGCCAATGCTTGTTGCTACGGGTGACAGCGTATTGTTGGGCTGGCGAACAGAAAGATTCAATACTGACGCAACGTCAGACTTCAACGCTGCTTGGATAGCGCCGTGAGGAATTGGAAGTGCTTGGCAACCGGTAGGTGACGTTGAATGATTATTCGTAGGCCGAGCGATCCCTAGTTCTTGGTGTTCGTCCATGGTGGGCTCTAGTCCTATTGGACTAAAAAGCGGGGACATAGCACTACTCACCGACACGACGGCAACGTACTCTGACGGCATATTTTTTTCAACGTCAGGGAGACGTCTGTGAAATTGGTCAGAAAAACTTTTGGCATTGCATTGTTTGGCTTGGCAATAATAGCCAGTGCTCAGACGAATTCGACTTTTGCTAACCGGGCGCCAATATTTCACGCCGGCGGAAACGGCCCGGTTACCATTACCACTCGTCTCAATACGAATCAGCAAGTGGAAAATGTCGTTGATTGTTCCGCGCCAAGGGTTCAGCCAACTCCCTTGATGACATATGGGTATAATGCTTGGTATTCATATTCGGCCGGTGAAGTGGGTTATCTGGAGGTTGCCCCACAGAATTTCTATGACGCAAAGCTTTATTTTGGTTCAAGTTTGGCGAGTTTAGTTGGGCCGCTTGACAAGCTTGCATATGGGTCCGGAACAGTTCATTACATTAAGTTGGCTCCGCGTCAGGAATTGATTTACCGTAACTGCTTGGCAGCTAGCTCAGTTCCCGCCAGTATTCCAGATCAGGCTGCAACTATTCGGTTCCTGCCGGGGCTCGAAGCAGATTTGTCCACATTCACTGTTGTGGACAAGGCGACTTATGGGTTTTCAGGCTACGTTGTCAATGCTCGGGTCAACAACCTAAGCGCCGTCAGGCCCTCGGGTTCTTTCGTGCTTGCGGTGACTTTGGAAGCTGATTCGGGGTTTTCAATTAAGCCATCACAGCTTGGGAACGGCGGGACTGACATCACGGGGAGTGATACTTACGAAGGGACAGGATCGGTTCCCACACTATCGCAGCTTACCCAAGGTGCCGACGGGAGATATCGCATGACGATAACGTTCCCAAAAGCTGTGTTTTCAATACCTCCCTTGGGAATTGCCTCAGACGGATACTATGGAGTTAGCATTCCCGTCGTGACGGCGGCATCTGCGATGAAGGCAACGGCGTCAATCTCGACGCTGGAGAATCCAGACCCAAACTCCCTTAACAATAGTTTCACGTCTGAATACGTGCCGCCGCCGCCTTCTGGAAGCAGTGGGCCAGTTGGAACTGCCGGAGCTAACGTGCCGACGGCGAGCGAATGGCAGTTGCTCATCTTCGGTGTGTTGCTCTTCGCCGGGGCGTTGTACGTCGCAAGGCGCAGCGGCCGCCAAGGCTAACCATGCGGCTGACCAGCGCGAAGTCGGTTCGGATGGGCGCCATCTTTGTGCTGGTCTACGCCCTGCTGAACTGGTGCTACTTCCTTCTGCCGGACGCGCAGCTCAAACGGGTCCACGAGGTTCTGATACTTCAGCCGTGCGCTGCCGTTCTCAATAGCGTTCTTGATGCTTCGGTCGGGATCCGTGACAACGGGCTCGTGTCTGACGGCATCTACCTTGCAGTTGTGCGCGGGTGCGACGGCGCCGGCGTGCTGTTCCTGTTGCTTGCCGCCGTCGCATGCTTCCCATCTCGGGCAGCACCTAAGCTGATTGGGCTGGTGTCGGGATTGGTGCTGGTCCACGTCCTAAACGTCGCCAGGATCGTCGCCCTATTCGTGGTTTTCAAGGACCACCGGAATTCGTTCTCCGACCTGCACGACCTCTACGTGCCGACGGCCATGCTGCTCATCTGTGGGGTGGCCTTCATGCTGTGGATGAGCAGCATCCGGCCGCTTGGCATGAGAGCCGGATGAGGAGCATGTCCTTGAGATACGCATTCAGGTTCGGCGCCGCATGGGTGCTGTGCGTCCACCTCGCCCACTTAGCGGCCAACTCCCTGGTAGCGCAATTGGCGCCAGCCATCTCTTTCGTTTCGGAGGCGATCCACTCGGCGACCGCCATCACGCTAGTTGTGCGGCCCGAAGACAACGAGGTCGAGGTCAGGACTTTCCTGCTCAAGCCCGTTCGCTTGTCGGATTCACTTTTTCTTCGTGGACACAGTCGGCTCCCCGTGACGAGTGTCAGCTCGAACCACCTGGTCGTGCCGTCCGCAATCATTCTGACGATTCTCTTGGCGCTGCCGGCACCGTCGCTCAAAGCCAAAACCAAGGTCGTGCTTGTCGGAGGCGCGACGGCACTTCTCGTGACGGTGCTGAATGCCGGCGTTCTGATTGCCGGCAAGATCGACATCGTGTTCCTCGAGGCCTACCTGAAAGTAGGCATCGACCGGGACCAGTCGGGCCTCATTTGGCTGGTCATCCTCATGGAAACCGGCGTCACGTGGGTGCTGACGATAGGCGTATCTCTTCTCCTTCACCGCCTTTTGATCATGCGCGCCTGCTCCAGCGCGCAAACCCCAGAACTGAAGATGATGCAGGCCGCTAACGCGATTTGAGGTGGACCAACGGCTCGTCAGGGCCGGTGTGCTGGTCAGCTAGATGCTGAAACCCTCTGAGGACTTGATAAAACCCTGCCTCTGTCAAATGCGATTGCGATAATCCTTCTTATCGCAATAACCACATGGAGACGCCAAACTCGCGACCAGAGGCGCGGCCGGGATTCATGTAGTCCAACGACGAAAGTGATTTAGCTCGTTGCCCTGCAAGGCGAAATCGGAAATTCACGTTACGCGGCGTCAGCTGGCAAAAGCATGCCGGCTTTTTTTGCAGCGCTCTCGGTTGAAGCTGGTGAGCCTGATCTGTGGGAACAGCGCAACCTCCTAAGCCAGGATCTAGGCGCATACCTTTCCGAACCGGATACCGAGGCCGCACTTCAACTAAAGGAACTGGTCACGCTCCGTGCGACGGACGAAGGCGCAAAAGACCGTTCCGTTCGGCTTTACGACGTCCTGCAAGCCCTGCAGGTGAGCGAAAACGATCTCCTGCCAGCGACTTCGCTGATCTGTATCCATCCGGCTAGGTCATCTTGAACCCGGGAGGGGCGCCAGCAAGGATTGCACTCTCCCTCTAACGAGCGTCGACGTCATCCAGGCCACGCCGCCGCTCATAGCCTGCGCGTTGCGTGGTTGAGCTGTCGAGCATCGCTTGGCCGTTGAGCGCGCTCACCCAAGACTGACCGGCGCTACGCCCATGCTGCTTACTCGGCTCGCGCCCGAGGATCACCCGCTGCGAGTCATACAGTTGTTGGTCAACGGGGCACTGGCAGGACTGAACAGCCGCTTCATTGGCATGGGGTCACAGCGCCGGTCTGCAGACATTGCTCGCTCACGCTTCGCGTCAGCAGCACGCTCGGCGAACTGGCGAGTCCGGATGGTCTCGAAGGCTTCAGTTAATTTGTCGGAGCCACTTCAACGTGAAATCCGCCAGTCCCATTGAAGGGGCGCCAACGCGAGCAACCGCGCGAGAGCATTTGGCCCACTTTTGGCCCACATTGCCTTATCTACACAGCCAGCGCACAGAGCTAAGAAGGCAAAAAGCCATGCAGGTCAGAGACTTGCATGGCTTGTGTCTGGTGCGCCCGGTTGGGATCGAACCAACAACCCCTGCCTTCGGAGGGCAGTACTCTATCCATTGAGCTACGGGCGCGAAGCCTCGCATTCTACAGCGGGGTTCCCCCGGGCCGGTTCGGTCGATGAGCGGCTCCTATAATTCCGCGGCTTTTCGTGGTGCGCGAAGCGCTTCACGCCGAGAACTTCGACCAGGATCACCCAGAGGAATCCATGAGCGCCAGCCACGATCACGACCACGACGACGCACACACCGGCCCGATCAAGACGCCCAAGCAGCTGGCCTGGGCCGTGTTGTTCGCCTTCGTCGTGCCAGTCATCGTCATCATCCTGCTGGCTAACTACGTAAGCACGGCGACCAAGCCCGCCGCGGGAACCGGCGCGCTGGATGCCCAGGCCGTAGCCGAGCGCATCGCGCCCATCGGTCATGTGGACGTCAAGGCGGCCGGCGATGCCACGGCGCTGAAGACCGGCGAGCAGGTCTTCCAGGCGGTGTGTTCCGCCTGCCATGCCAGCGGTGCCCTCGGGGCGCCCAAGCTGGGCGATGCCGCTGCCTGGGGGCCGCGGATCAAGAACGGCGTCGAGGCGCTGCTGAACTCCGCGCTGAAGGGCAAGAACGCGATGCCGGCCCAGGGTGGTGGCGAGTACAGTGATTTCGAGATCCACCGCGCCGTCGTCTACATGGCCAACCAGGGTGGGGCAAAGTTCGAGGAGCCCAAGGCGCCGGCGCCCGCTGCCTCCGCAGCGAACTGATCCGGTCCCTCCGATGAACAAGCCCGCCGCGTGCGGGCTTCGTTTCTTTCAAGGCTGCGGCCGGCGCTGGTACTGGTGGGTGGCCGGCAGCTTGGCGGCGATGCAGTCCTGCGGCGTCCAGCGCCGCGCCTCGACCGCTTCTGCCGCCAGCGCCATGTCCTGTGTGTGGACGAGGCCGAAACCGAGATCGGTGTCGAGGTAGAGGTGGCCGGTCTCGTCCAGCCAGGCGGTGTCCACGCTTGCCTCGCGGCCGGTGTGGCTGAGCACGCGGCCATCCGGCTGCAGCCGCCAGACCCAGGGCGTGCACTCCAGCTCTACGTAGACGCGCTGAGGCCCGTTCTGGAAGAACCACGCGCCGCGCTCGTCCGATGCGTAGTTGCGGCCGATGAACGCGAGCAGCTTGTCGTGCTCGATGCGGCTTCCCTTGACGCGTGGGAACGGGCCGGCGCGCTGGATGCGGTCATCCCGCATGTACCAGTCGCCGCGGGCGTCGAGCGCAAGCCAGCCGTAGCAGTGGGGCACGTTGGGCCACTTCTTCAGTGCGGCCTGGACGATGTCATCCATCGAGCGCGTCCTTCAGCGTTGGCGCCACAGCCAGTCGCAGACCTGCCTGGGCATGGTCAGCAGATGGCCAGGCAGGCGGCCTGCGGGAAAGCCGACATGGCCGCCGTGACCCGGCTGCCAGAGTGTCACATAACTACCAACTTCAGCGGTGTGAGGCAGGCTGTCGCCGGGCACGAAGGGGTCATTGCGCGCGTTCAGCACCAGCGCCGGGATGCGGATGCGGTGCAGGTGCGGCTTGGCTGCCGCGCGGGCCCAGTAGTCGTCGGTGCCCTTGAAGCCGTGCAGCGGTGCGGTGAAGAGGTTGTCAAACTCGTAGATCGTCGTTGCGCGGCGCAGGCGGTCGCCATCGAAGAGCCCGGGGTGCTGCTGCAGTTTGCGCAGTGCCTTGGGCACCATCGTGCGCAGGAAGCGGCGCGCATAGACCTGCTTGTTGAAGCCGCGGTCGATGGCCGCGCCGGCGGCGGCGAGGTCGATGGGCGAGCAGACCGAGCAGACGGCGTGCGCGGTGTGCGAGGCGGTGCTGCCGGCCTCCTCGGCCCAGCGCAGCAGCGCGTTGCCGCCGAGGGAGACGCCGGCTGCGAGCAGCGGCGCGCCATGGCGCTCGCGCAGGCGTTGCAGGATCCAGCCGACCTCCTCGAAGTCGCCCGAGTGGTAGGCGCGCGGCGCCAGGTTCAGCTCACCCGAGCAGCCTCGGAAGTGCGGCAGCGCCATCGCCCAGCCGCGCTCGCGGGCGATGCTTGCGAAGGCGACGCTGGAATGGCTGGTGCGGTCGCCTTCGAGGCCGTGGAACAGCACGAACAGCGGGGCGCCCGCGGGCGCGCCGGCGAGGAAGTCGACGTCGATGAAATCGCCGTCCGGTGTGGCCCAGCGCTCGCGCGTCCAGTCCGGTGGCGGGCCTGCGTGCTGGCGGCTGAACAGCGCGGGCCAGATCGTCTGGGCATGTCCGCCGGGGAGCCAGCGCGGCGCGCGGTACTGCATGGCGTGTGATGCCCTAGTGCAGGATGCCAGCCTCGGACACCAGGTCCTGTACGTCGCCGGCGCTGCCGGGGCTGGCGTGGTGCAGCACCAGTCGCCAGCCCAGGGCCGTCTTCAGGTAAACGTTGGTGGCATTGACCCAGGCCTGCTGCGGCTCGCCAGGGCGTTGCACGCGCTCGAGCACGTGGTGGATGGCGCAGTCGCCACTGACCAGCCGGCGCACGCGTTCGACGGTCACATGCACGGCACCGCGCTTGAACAGCGACTCGAAGGTCGTGCGGATGGCCGTCAGGCCCATCAGGCGCGCGCCGCCGGCCAGGATGCAGGCCACCTCCTCGTCATCCGCCCACAGCGCCATCAGGTGGTCCAGGTCGGCGTGCTGCAAGGCCTCGTAGAACTGGGCCTCGGTGTCGTCGGGAGAGGCCAGCAGCGCGGCCTGCTGAGCGGGCGAGCGGCGCATCAGTGGTGGCCGCCGACCACCTCGCCCGCCTTCAGCTTGTAGGCCGTGCCGCAGTACGGGCACTGGCCCTGGCCGCCGTGGCTCAGGTCGATGAAGACGCGTGGGTGGTTGCTCCACAGCGCCATCTTGGGGTTGGGGCAGAAGACGGTGCCGTTGTCGTTGCAGTCCTTGGCGAGGACTTCGACGGTGGCGGCGGGCGTTTGGGTGGTGCTCATGGGTTTCTCGTGCTCAGACGGCGGTCAGCCACTCGGCGTACTTGGCGTTGCGGCCGTTCACGATGTCGAAGAAGGCCGACTGGATCTTTTCCGTGATGGGGCCGCGCGAGCCAGCGCCGATCTCGATGCGGTCCAGCTCGCGGATGGGCGTCACTTCCGCAGCGGTGCCGGTGAAGAAGGCTTCGTCGCAGATGTAGACCTCGTCGCGGGTGATGCGCTTCTCGACCAGTTTCAGGCCCAGGTCCTGGCAGATCGCGAAGATGGTGTTGCGCGTGATGCCGTTCAGCGCGCCGGCCGACAGGTCCGGCGTGTAGACGACGCCGTTCTTGATGACGAACAGGTTCTCGCCCGCGCCTTCGGAGACGAAGCCGGCGGCGTCCAGCAGCAGCGCCTCGTCGTAGCCATCGTCCGTGGCTTCCATGTTGGCCAGGATGGAGTTGGTGTAATTGGACACCGTCTTGGCCTGCGTCATCGTGATGTTGACGTGGTGGCGGGTGTAGGAGCTGGTCTTCACGCGGATGCCGCGCTTCATGCCTTCCTCGCCGAGGTAGGCGCCCCAGCTCCACGCGGCCACGATGAGGTGGATCTTGTTGCCCTTGGGGCTGACGCCCAGCTTCTCGGAGCCGATCCACGTCAGCGGGCGGATGTAGGCGCTCTTCAGGCCGTTGGCCTTGACGACGGCGCGCTGGGCTTCGTTGACCTGCTCCTGCGTGAACGGGATCTTCATGCGCAGGATCTTGGCGCTGTTGAACAGGCGCTGCGTGTGCTCCTGCAGGCGGAAGATGGCCGTGCCGTTGACGGTGTCGTAGGCGCGCACGCCCTCGAAGGCGCCGCAGCCGTAGTGCAGCGTGTGGGTCAGCACGTGGATCTTGGCGTCGCGCCAGTCGACGAGCTCGCCGTCCATCCAGATCTTGCCGTCGCGGTCGTGCAGGGGGGCGGGAACCATCGGGAACTCCAGGCTGAAAAGGAAAAACGGCGATTTTACGAAGAGGCCGACGCGCCGTCCGCCCGGATCAGCCGCCAATCGGCGAGCCTGCCTTTCCGCAGCACCACCTCCACGGCGTCACCGCCGGCGTCTCGCCATAGGAAGGTCTCGGGCGCCTGCTTGACGCCCAGGCTGCCGGCCAGGGCGATCAGGTCGACCAGTTTCATGCCGGCGTGCAGCTGGCTGCCGAGCATGACGGCGTTGGCCACGCTGCCCAGCGGGGCGCTGCCGGCCAACTTCATGATGCGCATCAGCCGCGTGATCTGCAGCAGCAGCCAGAAGACGATGCCCGTCGTCGCGAAGATGGCGCCCTGCCAGCCCAGCAGCGCGCCGCCGACGAGCAGCGACGCCAGCGCCAGGCCGGTGCCGATCCAGGGGTTCATGGCCGCGGGTCGGCGGGGCCGTCGTCGTGGTGCCAGCCGTAGGCGCGCTCGACCTGCGCAATGCGCACCGTGTAGTGCCGGTACCAGTCGCGGCGGCCGGTGTCGCGGGCGACCTTGTGCTCGGCATGGCGGCGCCACGCGGCGATGTCGTCGGGGCCGCGCCAGTAAGAGACGGTGATGCCCAGCCCGTCGGCGCCGCGGGCGCTGTCCATGCCGAGGTACCCGGGCTGTCCGGCGGCCATTGCCACCATGCGGTCGGCCATGTCGCCGTAACCCTCGTCGACGGTGGTTCGCTGGCTGGTGAAGATGACGGCGTAGTAGGGCGGCTGCGGCAGCGAGGCCGTCACCCGGCCACCTTGAGCAGCACGCAACGCACCCACTGGCCTGATTCCAGTGCGCCCTGGTGGCCGTTGAGGAACTGCTCGGCCGTGGAGTTGCGGGCGACGAAGCTCATGCCGTGCAGGTTGCCCATGCGCGGCACCGGGCGGGACCATTTGCGCTCCACGATGCCGTTGAACCAGGACACCTGCTCGTCATCGCTGTCCACGTCCGAGCGGCCCAGCAGCAGCACCACCTCGTACTTGTCGTCCAGCAGCGGCTCGGTGGCGCTGGTCAGCACCTGCAGGCCGCCATCGCTCATGTTCAGCACCAGGCCGGCGGGGCCCTGACTGAACTGCACCGGCTTGAAGACCCAGCCAGGCAGCGAGTCGGCATCCAGCTGGGCGGCCAGGAAATCGGTGCGGGCGTGCTGGCGGAGATCTGAGGGGTCGGACATGAAAGGGTTCCTCCGTTGGACGCCGCCATCGTACGCAGAGTTTGTGCCGCCGTGCAGTCGGAAACCTTCGGTCAGCCTAGGCCGCGCAGCACGTCGATGGCCTGCTCCACGCGTTCGATAGCATGGATGGTCAGGCCGTCGATGGCCTTCTTGGGCGCGTTAGCCTTGGGCACGACGGCGATGCTGAAGCCGAGCTTGGCCGCCTCCTTCAGCCGCTCCTGCCCGCGCGGCGCGGGTCGCACCTCGCCGGCCAGGCCGATTTCACCGAAGGCGATGAAGCCCTTGGGCAGCGCCCGGCCGCGCAGCGAGCTCTGGATGGCCAGCAGCACGGCCAGGTCGGCCGCAGGCTCGCTGATGCGTACGCCACCCACGGCGTTGACGAACACGTCCTGGTCACCCGTGGCCACGCCCGCGTGCCTGTGCAGCACGGCCAGCAGCATCGCCAGCCGGTCGCGGTCCAGGCCGACGGACAGCCGCCGCGGGCTGACGCCACCGCTGTCCACCAGCGCCTGCAGCTCCACCAGGAGAGGCCGCGTGCCCTCCAGCGTGACGAGCACGCAGCTGCCCGGCACTGGCTCGGCATGCGTGGACAGGAAGATCGCGCTCGGGTTGGCCACGCCCTTGAGGCCCTTCTCCGTCATCGCAAACACGCCGATCTCATTGACGGCGCCAAAGCGGTTCTTGATGGCGCGCACGAGGCGGAAGCTGGAGTGCGTGTCGCCCTCGAAATACAGCACCGTGTCGACGATGTGCTCCAGCACGCGCGGGCCGGCCAGTGCACCTTCCTTCGTCACGTGGCCCACCAGCACCATCGCGCAGCCGCTGGCCTTGGCGGTGCGCGTCAGCTGCGCGGCGCATTCGCGCACCTGAGCGACCGAGCCGGGCGCGGACGCCAACTGCTCGGAGTACAGCGTCTGGATGGAGTCGATGACGCAGAAGTCTGGCGCCTCGGCCTCCAGCGTCGCGAGGATCTTCTCCAGGCTGATCTCCGCCAGCACGCGGACCTTGTCGCCGGCCAGGCCCAGCCGCCGCGAGCGCATCGCGACCTGCGCGCCCGATTCCTCGCCGGTCACGTAAAGCACCTTGACCGTCTGCGACAGCGACTCCACCGCCTGCAGCAGCAGCGTGGACTTGCCGATGCCCGGGTCACCGCCGATCAGTACGACGCCACCGGCGACGATGCCGCCGCCCAGCACGCGGTCCAGCTCCTCCTGGCCCGTGGGCGTGCGGTCATAGTCGCTGGCCTCGATATCGCTCAGCGTGGCCACTGGCTGGCTCTTGGCCAGCGCCTGGTAGCGGTTCTTGCCGCCGCCCGGGGCTTCAGCGACGGTCTCGGTCAGCGTGTTCCAGGCGCCGCAGTGCGGGCATTTGCCCAGCCACTTGGCGTTGGTGCCGCCGCATTCGGTGCAGGTGTAGATGCTTTTGCTCGTGGCCATGCGGCCATTGTCGTCAGTGCGCGCGCAACAGCCGCACCGCATGCGGCAGCGACTCGGCCTGCGGCACCCAATGGTCCAGCGCCGCACCCAGCGCCACGCCGGCCATCAGGAACACCAGCGCACCGGCCCAGGTGTGATGCAGTGCGCAGCGCAGCCAGCCGCCGCGCTGGAACTGGCGCTGGTGGCGCCAGGCCAGGCCGGCGGCGAAGGCCGCCAGCGCCACCTCGACCGAGACGGCCATCAGCACCTCCACGCCGAACAGCAGGCTCACGCCCGCGCCCAGCACCGTGGCCAGCAGCAGCACCATGCCGATGACGGCGGCAATCGGCAGCAGCACGAGAGCGCCCTCATCGGCCGCCGAGGCAGCATCGAGGGCCGTGCCCGCGGCGTCTCCCAGGCCTCCGCTCCAGTCGGCCACGTCGACGGCGATGTCGAGCACGTCGCTGGCATCGGCGTCCTCGCGGCTGAGCAGATACGCGGCCCACAGCCGCAGCAACAGCAGGTAGGCGCCGTAGCTGACGGCCAGGCTCAGGCCGAAACGTAGTGACAGGGCGGCCACACCCGCATGGCGCAGCAGCGCGCCGCTCGCCCACAGGCAGGCGAGGCAGCACAGCGCGATCAGCCCCACATGCAGCCGCAACCAGCGGTGGGCCTTCAGCCAGCGGCGGGTCTGCAGAATCTGGCGCTCGACGGAGGGCGTGGCGGACATGGGCGGCGATTCTGACGCCGCGCCATGACGACCGGCGCCGCCGGACGACCTCGGGCACACTGGCCGGCCTGTTGTTGTCGCGATGCGCTCGGAGCCCCGCATGGAATTCACCACCTGGTTGACCCTCTTCGCCGCCTGCTGGGCCATCAGCCTGTCGCCCGGTGCCGGCGCGGTGGCGGCCATGAGCGCCGGGCTCAGCCATGGCTTCAAACGCGGTTACTTCATGACCTTCGGGCTCATCCTAGGCATCCTGACGCAGGTGTTGTTCGTCAGCGCTGGGCTGGGCGCGCTGATCGCCGCGTCGGAGACGGCCTTCGCCGCCATCAAGTGGGCCGGCGTGGCCTATCTGATCTGGCTCGGCGTGCAGCAGTGGCGGGCGCCGGCCAAGCCGCTCGTGGCCGCGGACGACGGCCCGGTGCAGGTCACGCGCCGACAGCTCGTGCTGCGCGGCTGGGGGATCAATGCGGTCAACCCCAAGGGCACGGTCTTCCTGCTGGCCATCGTGCCGCAGTTCCTGGATCTGCACGCGCCGCTGGCGCCGCAGTACCTCGTCATCGGCGCGACGCTGTCGTTCACGGACCTGGTCGTCATGGGCGGCTACACGGCGCTGGCCGCCCGCGTGCTCGCGGCGCTGAAGAGCGCGCATCACATCCGGGTCATGAACCGCGTGTTCGGCACGCTGTTCGTCGTGGCCGGCGCGCTTCTCGCCAGCGTCAAGCGCCACGCCTGAATGGACGCCCCCCGCCGGGCGCTGCACCGGCTGAACGCCGGCAGCGTTGACCGCCCCCCGAGGGGGCGGCGATGCCCGGCGAGTTGACCGCCAGGCACATCGCCAACACGGGCCGGCCTGGGGCGGCCCGGCGCTCGGCCCGCATGAACCGTTGATCCGAACCTGCCGCACCGCGGCGGCGTCTCTCTGCTTTCCCATGTCCACTGCATCGCCCAGCCGCTGGCTGTTCTGGGGGCCCACGCTGATCTGGGCCAGCACCTGGCACGTCATCCTCTACCAGCTCGATTCGGATGTGCCGCTGTTCAATTCGGTGGCCTGGCGTTTCGGGCTGGCCGCGCTGCTGCTGGCCTTGCTGGCCAGCGGGCAGGGCCTGTCGTTGCGGCTGCCGCGCAGCGCCCACCTGTTGATGCTGACTACCGGCATCGTGCAGTACAGCGGCAACTACCTGTCGGTCTACCAGGCGGAGCGGCACATCCCGTCTGGCCTGGTGGCGGTGCTGTTCTGCCTGATGGTCTATGGCAATGCGCTGTCGGGTCGCCTGTTCTTCGGCCAGGCGGTCACGCGGCGCTTCCTGGCCTCGGCCAGTGGTGGCGTGCTGGGCGTGGTGTTGATCTTCTGGCCGGAGATAGCCGCCACCGGTGCGCGCCCCACGGCACTGCTGGGCCTGGGGCTGGGCCTGTTCGCCGTGCTCGTTGCCTGCATCGGCAACGTGCTGACCCTGACGCTCACCCGGCGCGGCCTGCCGCTGGTGCCGGTGCTGGCCTGGAGCATGGGCTATGGCGCGGTGTTCCTCGTCGGCGTGTCGCTGGCCAGCGGCCAGGGCCTGCACTTCGACCTGCGCCTGCCCTATGTGCTGAGCCTGCTGTACCTCGCGGTGGCCGGCTCGGTGATTGCCTTTGTGCTGTATTTCAGGCTCGCGCAGGCGCGTGGCCCGGCGCATGCGGCGCTGACCGGCGTGGTCATCCCGGTCATCGCGTTGGTGATCTCGGCGGTGTTCGAGGGCTGGCGGGTGACGCCGCTGGCCGTCGGCGGCATGGCGCTGTGTCTCGTCAGCCTGTGGGTGGCGACGCGGCCGGCCTAGCGCCATCGATGAGCAACCGCAGCGCCGCGTCGAACACCGCGTCCGCGTCGCTGCCCACGGTCGCGCGCCAGCCGGCCGCCAGCAGCGGGTATTGCGAGGCATCCGGCCCGTCCAGCGCGGCCGAAGGCGGCGCATCGGACGCCTGGGCGGACTGCTCTTCCAGCACCCAGCCCACGACGAAGCGGCCCACCGACATCAGCAGCAGGGTCGCCGGCCCCGGCTCGAACCCGGCAGCGCACAACAGCCGCAGCCGCGCCTCGATGGTCGCGCGCTGCGCCTCGCCGGGCCGGGTGCCTGCATGCAGGCGCGCGCCATCGCGGTAGGTCAGCAGCGCACGCCGAAAGCTCCGGCCGTCTGCCATCAACCAGTCCTGCCATTGCTCGTGCGGTGCCGGCGCCTCGCGTGCCCGGCTTTCCAGCATCAGAGCCTGCGACATCGCATCCAGCAGCGCCGCCTTGCTCTTGAAATGCCAATACAGCGTCGGTGACTGCACGCCCAGCCGCTCTGCCAGCTTGCGGGTGCTGAGGGCATCGATGCCGATCTCGTTGAGCAGCGCCAGCGCGGCGCGCAGCACGTCGTCGCGATTCAGTCGGGCAGGGCGGTCGGCGTTCATGTCTCTAGCAATGATAGGGATCGTCAGGCACAATGCTCTCTATCGTTGATAGGGAGGTTGCCTTGAATCGAGCGTTGACAGTCATTCTCGTGACGCTGCTGCTGGACGCGGTGGGCATGAGCCTGATCTTTCCCATCCTGCCCGGCCTGCTGCGCGAGCTGGCCGGCGCAGACGCCACCACGCGCCACTACGGCGCGCTGCTTGCCGTCTATGCGGCGATGCAGTTCCTGTTCTCGCCGGTGCTGGGGGCGCTCAGCGACCGCTTCGGCCGCCGGCCCGTGCTGCTGCTGTCGCTCGCCGGTGCCGCGGCCGACTACGTGCTGATGGCGCTGGCGCCCAGCATGGCCTGGCTGTACGTCGGGCGCGTGCTGTCCGGCATCACGGGCGCCAGCATGGCCGTGGGCACCGCCTACGTGACCGACATCACACCGGAGGCGGACCGCGCCAGGCGCTTCGGCCAGATGGGCGCGGCCATGGGGCTGGGCTTCGTCGCCGGGCCGCTGATCGGCGGCGCATTCGGGGAGTGGTCGCTGCGCGCCCCGTTCGTCGCTGCGGCGGTGATGAACGGGCTGAACCTCGTGCTGGCCTGGTTCGCACTGCCGGAATCCAACCATCACCGCACGTCGCGGCTGGAGATGAGCAAGCTCAATGCCTTCTCGGCGCTGCACCGACTGCAGGGGCGGCCGGCGCTGATGCCGCTGGTCGGCGTGTTCGCCGTCGTCGTGCTGGTGTCCCAGGTGCCAGGCTCGCTGTGGATCCTCTACGGCCAGGACTGCTATGGCTGGAGCGCCTGGGTGGCCGGCCTGTCCCTGGCCTGCTATGGCGGCCTGCATGCCGTGTCGCAGGCACTCGTCACCGGGCCGCTGGTGGCCAGGCTCGGCGAGAGGCGCGCGCTGCTGGTCGGCATGGCGGCCGATGGCCTCGGCTTTGTCGGCATGGGCATGGCGACATCGGGCTGGATGCCGTTCGCGCTGCTGCCGCTGTTCGCCGCCGGCGGCCTGGCGTTGCCGGCACTGCAAGCCCTGCTCGCGCGCCAGGTCGGCGAGCAGCACCAAGGCCAGCTGCAGGGCACGCTGGCCAGCCTCACCAGCCTGATCGGCATCGCCGGGCCGCTGGTGGTGACGGCTGCGTTCTCGGCCACGCAGTCCACCTGGGCCGGCGGCGTCTGGGTCGTCGCCGCGGCGGGCTATCTGCTGGCGCTGCCGATGCTGTTCGGCCGGCGCGCGCGGGCGGCCTGAGGGCGCTGGCGCGGCGGAGCGTACGCTTGCGGCTCCGTTCTTTGGGAGTTCACATGCCCTGGCATTCCGCCCTGAAGCGCCTATCCGGCGCCTGCCTCCTCGCCAGCGTCACGCTGCTGGCTCACGCTGCCGACAAGGGTGCGCCGCCGACTGCGGTCAAGCCCGTCACCGACCGCTATGGCGCCCTCGCGGTCACCGACCCCTACCGCTGGCTGGAGAAGGCCGGCACGCCGGAGGTCCAGCGCTGGAGCGCCGCGCAGGACGCGCGCACCCGCGGCTATCTCGACCAGTTGCCGGCACGCCAACCCATGGCCGACTGGCTGATGAAGCAGGCCGCGGCCAGCTCCAGCGCCTATTACGACCTGAAGGCGGCTGGCGGCCAGCTGTTCGCGCTCTACAACCAGCCCCCCAAACAACAGCCCATGCTGGCCGTGATGGGCCAGGACGCCGAACCGGCGAAGGCGCGCATCGTGCTGGACCCGAACGCGCTGAACGCCAAGGGCACGACGGCCATCGACTGGTACGTGCCGTCGCCAACGGGCAAGCTGGTGGCGGTTTCGATGTCCGAGAACGGCAGCGAGGACGGCTCGCTGCACATCGTCGACGTGACTACTGGCCGGGAAGTCGACGCCGTCATTCCAAACGTGCAGTACCCGACCGGCGGCGGCAGCGTCGCCTGGCGCGAGGACGGCAGCGGCTTCTGGTACACGCGCTACCCCGGCGCCGATGCACCGGCCGAGCGCCGGCATTTCTACGAGCAGGTCTACTACCACCGCATCGGCGACGACCCCGCCAAGGACGCGTACGTGCTGGGGCAGGACTTCCCGCGCGTGGCCGAGATCGCGCTGGACGCGCGGCCGGGCACGGCCGGCGTCATCGTCGCTGTGGCCAACGGCGATGGCGGCGAGTTCGCGCACTACCTGATCGGCAAGGACGGCCGCACGACGCAGATCACCCGCTTCGAGGACAAGGTCGTCGCCGCGGCGCTGGGGCCCGATGCGCTTTACCTGATCTCCCGCCAGGGCGCGCCGCGCGGCAAGCTGCTGAAGCTGCCGCTGGGCGACCTGACGCTGGCCAAGGCGCAGACGCTGGTGCCGGAGTCCGAGGCGGCGCTGGAGCCGGGCGGCGAGTTCGGCGCGGCCAACATCACCGTCACGAAGACGGCGATCTACCTGCGCGAGATCATTGGCGGCCCGTCACGTGTGGCCATCTACGGCCATGACGGCACGCAGCGCGGCCAGTTGCCCCTGCCGGACGTGGCGACGGTCGACGAGGTTGAGGCGCTGGACGACGGCAGCCTGCTCGTGGCCGTGAAGACTTATCTGGAGCCGGCGCGTTTCGTGCGCTTCGACGAGGCCAGCGGCCAGGCCGCGCCGACGGCGCTGCGCCAGACCAGCCCGCTGGCCTTCGACGACGTGGAGGTCGTGCGCGAGTTCGCGACGAGCAAGGACGGCACGCGCGTGCCGCTGAACATCGTCCGCAAGAAGGGCACGAAGCTCGACGGCAGCCACCCGCTGCTGCTGAACGGCTATGGCGGCTACGGCGTCAGCATGGTGCCGCGCTTCCTCGGTGCGGCGACGCGGTTGTGGCTGGACGGCGGCGGCATCTTCGTCGTTGCCAACCTCCGCGGTGGCGGCGAGTTCGGCGAGACCTGGCACACCCAGGGCTCGCTGACGAACAAGCAGAACGTCTTCGACGACTTCGCTGCATCGGCCCGCTACCTGGTCGACAAGGGCTACACGGCGCCGGCGCGCATGGCCGCCATCGGTGGCAGCAACGGCGGCCTGCTGATGGGCGCCACGTTCACGCAGCACCCGGATCTGTTCCGCGCCGTCGTGTCGACGGTGGGCATCTACGACATGCTGCGCGTGGAGCTGGATCCGAACGGCGCCTTCAACGTCACCGAGTTCGGCAGCGTGAAGAACCCCGCGCAGTTGAAGGCCCTGTACGCCTACTCGCCCTACCACCACGTCAAGAGCGGCGCCAAGTACCCGGCGATATTCATGGCCACCGGCGAGACGGACGGCCGTGTGAACCCGATGCACTCACGCAAGATGATCGCGCGGCTTCAGGCCGCCACCGGCTCCGGCCGGCCGGTGCTGCTGAGCATCAACGCGCACGCCGGCCACGGCATGGGCAGTTCGCTGTCCATCCGCGTGAACCAACAGGCCGACATCTACGCCTTCCTGTTCGACCAGCTGGGCATGGCCTACAAGCCGGCTCAGTAGTCGCCGCTGCGGCGGCCGGCCTTGACCTCGCTTCGGCGGGACTTGCCGGCCAGCCGCCGCTGCTGCGAGCCGTAGGTCGGCTTCGTCGCGCGCCGCGCCTTGGGCACATGCGCGGCGGCCTGCACCAGCTCGACGAGGCGCGCCAGCGCGTCGGCGCGGTTGCGCTCCAGGCTGCGCGAGTCCTGCGCCTTGATGACGACGATGCCGTCGGCGCTGATGCGCTGGTCGGGCCAGGCCAACAGCCGGGCCTTCACGTTATCGGGCAGGCTGGACGCGCGGATGTCGAAGCGCAGGTGGACGGCGTTGCTGACCTTGTTGACGTTCTGGCCGCCCGGGCCGCTGGCGCGGATGGCGTCGAACGCAATCTCGCCGGGCCGGGGCGTCCAGCGGAAGTCAGGCACAGCGGACGGGAACGCGGGGCGCGACGGCGCACATGAGCTCGTAGCCGATCGTCCCTGCGGCCTGGGCGACTTCGTCGATCGGCAGGCGCGATCCGCGCGGCCCCTCGCCCCACAGCGTCACCTCGCTGCCCCAGCCGCTGGCGGGCAGGGCGGTCAGGTCCACGGCCAGCATGTCCATCGACACGCGGCCCAGCGTGCGCGTGCGCTGGCCGTCCACCAGCACCGGCGTGCCGGTGGGGGCGTGGCGCGGGTAGCCATCCGCATAGCCGCAGGCGACGACGCCGATGCGCGTCGGCTGCTCGGCCGTGAAGGCGCTGCCGTAGCCCACCGTGTCGCCCGGCTGCAGCTGCTGAACGCCGATGAGGCGCGAGCGCAGCGTCATCGCCGGCCGCAGGTCCCAGTGGGCGGCGTCGTGCTCGGGGAAGTCCGGCACGCCGCCGTAGACCATGATGCCGGCGCGCACCCAGTCCTCGGTCGTGCGCGGCGCGTGGCGCAGCGTCGCGGCGCTGTTGGCGATGGTGCGCTCACCGGCCAGGCCCTCGGTCGCCGCTTGGAAGGCGGCGAGCTGGTGGGCGATGCCGTCGGCGCCGCGGCGCAGGCTGTCGGCGTCCGAGAAATGCGTCATCAGGCCGATCTCGTCCACCTGCGGCAGCGCCTCCAGCCGGGCATAGGCAGCGCGAAAGGCGGCCGGCGTGAAGCCGAGGCGGTTCATGCCCGAATTCAGCTTCAGGAAGACGCGGTGCGGCTCATGCGTCTTGTGCATGGCCAACCAGTCGATCTGCTGCTCGCAGTGCACCGCATGCCACAGCTTCAGCCGCGAGCACAACTCCAGGTCGCGTGGCTCGAACACCCCCTCAAGCAGCAGGATGGGGCCGCGCCAGTCCAGCGCGCGCAGCCGCTCGGCCTCGGCCAGGTCCAGCAGCGCGAAGCCGTCGGCGGCGCGCAAGCCGTCGAAGGCGCGCTCGATGCCATGGCCATAGGCATTGGCCTTGACGACCGCCCAGACCCGGGCGTTGGGGGCCTGCGCGCGGGCGCGGGCCAGGTTGTGGGCGAGGGCGTCGGTATGGACGAGGGCTTCGATCGGACGGGGCATATCAGGGAAGGCTCGACCGCCCGGGACGCGCTTGCGCCCCCGCGGGGCGCAGCGACAGGCAGGAGCGTGAGGGCGTCATGAACCCGCGATTCTGCGCGCCCGTCGGCCAGTCGTCGGCAAAAGGGGTGCGTGCTATAAACCCGCGCCGCCCGTCCTTTGTCGGCCTCTTTTGCACATGGCTTCCCTGTCAGGATCGCACTCCGGTCGATGAAACGCGGCTTCTACACCATCATGTCGGCGCAGTTCTTCAGCTCGCTGGCTGATAACGCGCTCTTCGTCGCTGCCGTCGAGCTGCTGCGGGCCTCCGGCGCCGCCGAGTGGCAGCGCGCGGCCCTCGTGCCGATGTTCGCCCTCTTCTACGTCGTGCTGGCGCCCTTCGTCGGCGCCTTTGCCGACGCAGTGCCCAAGGGCAAGGTGATGTTCTATTCGAACAGCATCAAGGTCGTGGGCTGCCTGATGATGCTGTTCGGCACGCACCCGCTGGCGGCCTATGCCATCGTCGGGCTGGGGGCGGCGGCCTATTCGCCGGCCAAGTACGGCATCCTGACCGAGCTGCTGCCGCCGTCGCAGCTCGTCAAGGCCAACGGCTGGATCGAGGGGCTGACCATCGCGTCCATCATCCTGGGCGTGCTGCTGGGCGGCCAGCTCATCGGCGACCGCATCTCTCACATGCTGCTGATGGTGGACATGCCGTTGATCGACACCGGCATCGACACGCCGTCCGAGGCGGCGATCGCCAGCCTCGTGGGCCTGTACGTGCTGGCGGCGCTGTTCAACCTGCGCATCCCGCGCACCGAGGCGCCGCTGCAGCCCTTCGCCCACAGCCTGACCGGCCTGGTGCGCGACTTCTCCGCCTGCAACAGCCGCCTCTGGCAGGACAAGCTGGGCCAGATCTCGCTGGCCACGACAACACTGTTCTGGGGCGTGAGCGGCAACCTGCGCTACATCGTGCTGGCCTGGGCCGCCGCGGCGCTGGGTTATGGCACGCAGCAGGCGTCGTCGCTGGTGGGCGTCGTCGCCATCGGCACGGCGGTGGGGGCGGTCGTTGCGTCGATGTACTGCCGGCTGGACCGGGCCACCTCGGTCATCCCGCTGGGTGTCATCATGGGCGTGACCGTCATCCTGATGAACGGTATCCACAACGTCTGGGTGGCGGCGCCATTCCTGATCTTCCTGGGCGCCATCGGTGGCTACCTCGTCGTGCCGATGAACGCGCTGCTGCAGCACCGCGGCCACAACCTGATGGGGGCGGGCCGCAGCATCGCAGTACAGAACTTCAACGAGCAGGCCTGCATCCTCGGGCTGGGCGCCTTCTACACGGCGATGACGCGCTTCGGCCTGTCTGCCTTTGGCGCGATCACCATCTTCGGCGTCGCCGTGGCAGCCACGATGTGGTGGATCCGCCGCTGGCACCAGCGCAACCTCATTGAGCACAAGGAAGAGGTCGAGCATCTGCTCGACCTGGCGCGCTCCGACGACCTGAAGCCCGTCGACCGCTGATCAGCTGTTGCTGCTGGAGCCCCGGCCCTTGCGGCCGGTGGGGGCCGGAATCAGGTGCTTGCCCTCCAGCACCAACTCGATCGCCTCGCTCCAGGCGCGGGCGATCTTGAAGCAGCCGCTGTGGTTCAGGTGGATCTCGTTGTGCCAGTCGCCGCTGATGCCGGTGGAGCCGGGGGCGGCCAGCGCCAGCGGCACGGCGGTCGAGTCGAACACGAACAGGCCTGGGAAGCCGTCCTTGTCGGCCGCCATGCCCTTGAGCAGCTGCGCCAGGTGGAACACCATCAGCCGGCTGACCGCCGCCCAGTCCGCTGCCGGCACGCCGTAGGCCTTCAGCGCCGGGTAGAGCCAGGGGCCGCTGGTGCCCAGTTCGTCGCCATGCTCCGCGCCGGCCGGTCGCGGCATAGGCACAGCGTAGCAATGCATGAAGACCGGTTTGCCGGCCGACGCGCCCTGGTCGCGCAGCGACAGCAGGTGCTTCACGTTGGCCCGCAGGTAGTCCGCATACGTCGCCCAGCCGGGCTCGGAGAAGTAGCGCGCGACGCCGGCCGAGGGCGGTCCCCATTCGGTCTGGCGGCGCAGCAGACGCAGTTCCAGTGGCACGGGTTGGCCATGGCCGTCCTGCGCCGGTGTGCGGGCTGCGGCGATGAGGTCGTTCCCGCCGACGGACAGAAGCACGCCGTCCCAGGCTGGCGCGTCGGCGCCCACCAGCAACCGTACGAAGTCGGCGGCGGACTCCAGGTCCACCATGTGCGAGAGCGCATTGCCGGTGCCGGCGCAGTTCACCGCGGCCGCCTTTTCCTTGAACACCAGCTCCTGCAGCAGGTTCGCATGGGCGTTGAGCTTGTCTCGGGCGTTCGAGAACCAGGAGTCGCCTTGGGCCAGCAGCTTCCAGCGGAACTGCCCCAGGTCGGGCGGGGTGCGGCCGGCCAGGTCAGCCGGGGTGTAGCAAGCCAGGTGGTCCATGGACATGGGGGATGGTGTTTTGGGGGCCGGCGCTCCCCGGGGCGGGAGCCGCGAAGTTCGCGCGATTGGAAGGCCAGCCGCGCGACGGCCGCCATGCTACAAACCCTCGAGAGTCCCCAGCGGTAGCATGATCGTCTCTTCTAGGGAGGACTTGCCCATGAGCCAGAGCGTCTTCGACTTCCAGGCCACCTCCATCCGCGGCGAGCCCGCGGACCTCGCCGCCCAGCGCGGCAAGGTGCTGCTCATTGTCAACACGGCGAGCGAATGCGGTTTCACGCCGCAGTTCAAGGGCCTGGAGCAGCTGTGGCAGGACTACGGTCCGCGCGGCCTTGTCGTCATCGGCTTCCCGAGTAACGAATTCGGCGGCCAGGACCCCGGCAGCAACGACCAGATCGCGAGCTTCTGCGAGCTGAACTACGGTGTCAGCTTCCCGATGATGGGCAAGATCAAGGTCAACGGTGGCGATGCCGACCCGCTGTGGAAGTTCTTGAAGAGCGAGAAGCCCGGCTTCCTGGGCACCGAGGCGATCAAGTGGAACTTCACGAAGTTCCTTGTCGGGCGCGATGGCCAGGTCGTCAAGCGCTTCGCGCCGAACGACCCACCGGAAAAGCTTCGCGCCGACATCGAGGCCGCGCTGGCCGCAGCCTGAACGGACGGCCCGCCGGTCAGGCCGCCCGGCGACGGCGCCAGGCGAGCGCGGCCAGCCCCAGGCCAAGAAGCACGGCCGATGTGGGCTCAGGCACGGCGGCGCTGAACGTCACGTTGTCGAGCCCGTTGATTTCGCTGGCGCCCGCGTGCGATTCCAGCTTCAGCTGGAAGCTCGTCACCTGGCCCAGCACCGTTGGCAGGTCGGCCCCCCAGGTGGCCGTGTTGAAGGTGGCGGTGTAGGTGTGCCACAGCCCGTCGGCCGGCGGGTTGTCCGGTGCGACGATGTCGGCCGAAAGAGTCCTTCCCGCGCCGCTGATCGAGACCGTGCCGAACGGCGCCCAGTTCGGCGCGGCACCGTTGACGTTGCGCACGTCGAACGACAGCGTGCCGCCCATGAGGTGCGACCAGTTGCCAAGCGCGGATGCCGGCGCACCGACGACGTAGTCGTCCCCGTCGTCCGTGTCGGCGGTCTCGATCCAGCCGCCGGAGTTGCCGCCGGTGCTGTGCCAGACCTGCGTGCCGCCGTGAGTCGCCCGCCAGCCCTCGTCGTCACTGTCGAACGTGAACTTGACGGCGTGGGCCGGCGTGATGGCTGCCGCCAGCGGCAGAGCCAGGGCGAGGAGGCGCAACGTATTCATGGTGGCGGTGCTCAAGGTGGCGGCGCAAGCATTCTGGGCGGTCGAACGCCGGATCGGCACCCCTAAGGCATGCCTCCCCGAGCGCGGATGGCTGTCACCGCCGCGGCGGAGGCGCCGGCCGCCACAGCCAGTGCGACCGGCCACGCCGTACCTGCCCGGCGCGCTCGGCGGCGGCAAGCAATTCGTTGGCCGTCTGGCGCGACACATGGGCCAGCTGGCCCAGTTCCGCCTGTGTGGCCCGTACCTCCATCCAGCCGCCGGCGGCGGGTCGGCCGCGCTCCTGGCCCAGCTGCGCGAGCGCCAAGTTGAAGCGCTCGGCGGCATCGTGGTGGCGGGCGGCCTGCAACTGGCGCAGCGTGCCGTCGAAACGGCGCGCGAACTCCGCCAGCAGCTCTCGGGCGAAGCCGGGTACCTCGTCCATCAGCAGTGCATAGGCCTCGCGGCCGACGACCCACACCTCGGTCGCCCCGCGGGCCACGGATTCGTACTCCGCCGGCTGGCGCGCGGCGAAGGCGGCGAGGCCAAAGAACTGCGGCGGCGACACCTGGCCGATCACCGACACCCGGCCGTCCGCGCCCGTGAAGCGCGATTCGATCGCGCCAGCCGCCACCGCGTAGAAAGCCGACGGCCGCTGGCCCTGGACGAACAGGCTGCGGCCGTCCGCCAGCCGCCGGCGCGGCAGCAGCGCCGGCAGGCGCGCCGCCACGCTGGCCGGCACCGCCAGGCCCGGGAAGTTCGCGGTGATCAGTTGCCGCACCACGTCATCGTGCATCGCCGCATTGTCGGCTGGCCGACACAAGGGCTGTCGCCGCGTCCCTATGCTGGCCGCATGTATCTCGACGACTTGCCCCACCTGCTGCGCCGCTTCGGTCGCGAGGATTGCGCGCTGGAACCGCTGTACGCCGCGTTGTGCGACGTGGCCGCCGACGACGCCCGCGCGCTGGCGCTGCTGGCCGAGGCGCCGCCCGAGCAGCGCAAGGCCAACCTGCTGCTGGCCGCGCTGCACGAGCGCGTGCTGGCCGGTGTGGCACCCGCGCTGGCGGCCTACTACCCGAGCGTCGGTGGGCGGCGGGCGCCGGATGCCGATCTCCCGGCCGCGCTGACGGCCTGCCTGCGGCAGCAGTGGCCTGCCCTCGTGCAGCATCTGCGCCACGGTGCGACGCAGACCAACGAGGTCGGCCGCGCCGCCGTGCTGTGGCCGGCGCTTGGCTCCGTGGCCGCGGCGACGGGCGCGCGCGAGCTGGCGTTGCTGGACTTCGGCTGCAGCGCCGGGCTGAACCTGGGCGTGGACCAGGTGGCGCTGCGCTACCGCACGGCCGATGGCGCCGCCCATGACCGCGGCGTGTCGCGCGATGGTGAGCACGCCGAGGTCGATGCGCGCTGGCTGGGCCCGGCGCCGCTGCCCGGGCCTGCCGTCTGGCGGCTGACCGTGCGCGACGGTATCGACCCCGCGCCCATTGACGTGAACGACCGGGCCGGCCTGCGCTGGCTGCAGGCCTGCCTGTGGCCGCACGACGCGGCCCGACGCGAGCGCCTGGCCCGTGCGGCGCGTCGGCTGCAGGCGCTACCGCACCGGCTGCAGCGGTCGGACGACTGCATCGCCGCCATCGAACCGTGGCTGTCGGGCCTGCCGGCCGGTGTGCAGCCGGTGCTGGTGACGAGCTGGGTGCTGTACTACCTGGGCGACGCCGACCTCGCGCGGCTGCACGCCACGGTGGACCGGCTGTCGCAGCGCCACGGCCTGGCCTGGATCTGCGGCGACCTGGCCCGGCTCAGTGCGCGGCAGGCTGCAGTGCCGCCCGAGCCGGTGCTGCCGGCCGACGAGGCGGCGTCGTCGCTGACGTTGTGGACGTTGCGCCTGCGCGGCGAGGAGCGGGCATTGGCCTGGAGCCACCCGCACGGCCGCTGGGTGCACTGGCTTTGAACCCAGGGCCGACCGCCGACTCGGCACCGCTCGGATAATCCCCGCTCCCCAAGGAGCCCGTCCATGTTCGAACACGTCGATGCCTACGCTGGCGACCCCATCCTCAGCCTCAACGAGGCGTTCCAGAAGGACCCGCGCGCCGGCAAGATCAACCTGTCCATCGGCATCTATTTCGACAACGAGGGCCGCATCCCGATGCTGCCGTCCGTGCGCGCAGCCGAGCTGGCCGTCGTGGAGGCCGCCGGCGCGCGGCCCTACCTGCCGATGGAAGGTGCGGCCAACTTCCGCGCGGCCGTGCAGGCGCTGCTGTTCGGCGCCGGGCACCCGGTGCTGAAGGCCGGCCGCATCGCCACCATTCAGGGCGTGGGCTCGAGCGGCGGCCTGAAGGTGGGGGCCGATTTCCTCAAGCGCTACTTCCCCGACAGCGGGGTTGTTCTGTCCGATCCGACCTGGGACAACCACCGCGCCGTCTTTGAAGGCTCGGGCCACGTCTGCGAGACCTACCCGTACTACGACGCCGCCACCGGCGGCCTGCGATTCGACGCGATGCTGGAGCGGCTGCGGGGCCTGGCGCCGCGCAGCATCGTCGTGCTGCATGCCTGCTGCCACAACCCGACCGGTGTGGACCTGACGCACGACCAGTGGCGCGCGCTGGTGCCGGTGCTGCGCGAGTGCGAGCTGCTGCCCTTCCTGGACCTGGCCTACCAGGGCTATGGCGACGGCATCGAGGAGGATGCGTTCGCGCCGCGGTTGCTGGCCGAAGAGGGGCTTTCCTTCCTCATCGCCAACAGCTTCTCGAAGAGCATGAGCCTGTACGGCGAGCGCGGCGGCGCGTTGAGCGTCGTCTGCGCCACCGCCGAGGAGGCCGAGCGCGTGCTGGGCCAGCTGAAGTTCACGATCCGCCGCAACTACTCCAGCCCGCCGATGCACGGCGGCCAGATCGTCGCCAAGGTGCTGACCGATCCCAAGCTGCGCGCGATGTGGGAGGCCGAGGTGGCCGAGATGCGCGTGCGCATCCAGGCGATGCGCCGGCAGCTGCACGACGTGCTGGCGGCCCGCGTGCCGGGACGGGACTTCGGCTACTTCCTGACGCAGCGCGGCATGTTCAGCTACACCGGGCTGAGCGCCGAGCAGGCCGAGCGGCTCAAGACAGAGTTCGGCGTCTACATCCTGCGCTCGGGCCGCATGTGCGTCGCCGGGCTCAACACCCGCAACGTCGACGCGACGGCCGAGGCCTTCGCGGCCGTGCTGGCCTCATAACGGCAACTCATGGCCCGCGCCGCCGCTTTCATTGGCGGTGCGCGCCCGACGTCCTTAACCTGCCGGCTGCATGAACAGCTCAGCGGCAGGATGAAGCATTGCATGGTGATCGGCGGCGGCGTCGTCGGGCTGACGACGGCCTGGGCGTTGCTGCAGCGCGGCCATGACGTGACGCTGGTCGAACGCGAGGCGGCCGTGGCCCAGGGCGCGAGCCACGCCAACGGCGGCCAGCTGAGCTACCGCTACGTGTCGCCGCTGGCCGACGCGGGCGTGCCGCTGAAGGCGCTGCGCTGGCTGCTGGACCCAGACGGGCCGCTGCGCTTCAGGCCGGAGGCGAGCTGGGCGCAGTGGAGCTGGCTGTGGGACTTCCTGCGGCACTGTCGTGGGCCGGTGAACCGCCGCACGACCGAGCGGCTGCTGGCGCTGGGTGCGCATAGCCAGGCAGCCTTTGCGCGGCTGCAGGCCGAGGCCGGGCTGGGCGACGCGATGGCGCTGCGCGCGCCGGGCAAGCTGGTCTTCTACCGCCGGCCGGCCGAGTTCGCGCGCGCGGCGGCCCGCGTGCGGGGCAGCGCTGCGGAGCAGGCGCTGTCGCATGACGACTGCCTCGCGCTGGAACCCGCGCTGGCGCAGGCCCGGGGGCAGCTGGCGGGCGGCATCTTCACGCACGGCGAGGCGGTGGCGGATTGCCGCGCGTTCTGCGATTCGCTGTTCGCGCGGATGAGCGCGCACGGCGGTTTCCGCGGCCGGCTGGCGTCGCCGGTTCGGGCCTTCGAGCGCGATGCGCGAGGGGCGGTCGTCGGCGTGCGGATGGTGCAGGGGACGCAAGGGGCGCTCACCGCGGACGCTGTCGTGCTGGCCGCGGGTCTGCACAGCCGTTCGCTCGCCGCGAGCGTGGGTGTCGAGCTGCCGCTCTACCCGCTCAAGGGCTACAGCCTGACGGCGCCCATCGGGTCGCAGCACCGGCCGCCGGAGGTCAGCGTCACCGACTTCGAGAAGAAGATCCTCTACGCCCGGATCGGTGCCGAGCTGCGCGTGGCGGCGATGGCCGATCTCGTCGGCGACGACCTGACGCTGGATGCGCGCCGCCTGGCCTCGCTGCGTCGCTCGGTGGATGCGACCTTCCCCCACGCGGCCGACTACGACCGCGCCGTGCCCTGGGCCGGCCTGCGCCCCGCCACGCCTGGCGGCGCGCCCATCGTCGGCGCCAGCGGCGTGCCGGGGCTGTGGCTCAACGTGGGCCATGGCGCGCTGGGCTTCACGTTCTCGTTCGCAACAGCCGATATCGTCGCGGCACTCGTGTCGGGCCAAGCCAGCCCGTTGCCGCTGGACGGTCTGGGGCGGTGAAGGGCCGCGGCTGCGAGCTGTGCGGCAGTGGGGATTGCATGGTTGACCCGCCGCTGCCAATCACGCAGGATCTGATCGATGGTTGATCATTTATGATTATTTGGCGGGGCGACCGGTCGGCGCCCTGACATCCTCGGGGAGGGGGCCAGCAGTGACGCAAGAGCAGCGCTCGATGCGTGACAAGGCGCTCTGGCAGTTCGGGCTGTGGGTCAGTTTGCTGGCGATCTGCATGCTCGCCGGCTACGACCTGTGGAACAGCTACCGGAGCACGCTGCACAACGCGAATGCACAGGCGGGCAACCTGACGCTCACGCTGGGCCAGTACGTGCGTGGGCAGATGGAGTCGGCCGACCGCGTGCTGGCGCGCGCTGCCGAGGCCTATCGCGCGGTGGCCCCGGCCGTTGGCGCCGGCCAGGTTGACGCGGCCGCCTTCACGAGCCAGCTGGCCTTGCTGGAGAACCTGGTGCCCGGAACGTCCGGACTGCGCGGCAGCGACGATAACGGCTGGGTGCGCTACGGGGCCAGCGTGCCCAAGGGGCCGCCGCTGAGCGTGGCCTCGCGCCAGTTCTTCCTTGATGCATTGGCCGGCCGCGAGAAGGTCATCGGTCTGCCGCTGCGCTCCCGCGTGACGGGCGAGTGGGTGATGCCCGTGGTTCGCACGCTGCGCCGTGCAGACGGCAGTTTCGGCGGCGTGGTGTGGATCAACGTCGACCTGACGCGGCTGGCGCAGGCCTTCCGCCGCGTCGACACCGGGGCGCGCGGCAGTGCCGCCCTGTTCGACGCCGACCGCCGCATCTACTTCCGCCAACCCGAACTGCCTGTACGCCAGGACGAGCAGGTGTGGCGCTTCGACGCCCCGGAAACCGTCGAGACGCTTGCCCGGGGCCTCGAAGAGGCCCGCTACGAGACCGTGCGCAGTTCCATCGACGGCGTGGCGCGGCTGGTGGCCTTCCGCAAGGTCGAGGGCTTTCCGCTCTATGTGCTGGTCAGCATGTCGCGCGACGACATTCTCGCGGACTGGCGACGGCAGGCCCTGGCGGTGGCGGCCTTCGTGCTGGCCTGCGGCGGCTTCGCGCTGGCGCTGCACCGGGCGATGGTGAAGGCCTGGCGCGAGCGCGAACAGGCGCTGGAGGCGATGGTGGCCAAGGACGACGAGCTGGCGCAGAGCAACGATGCGCTTCGCCAGGCCAGCCAGGCCAAGAGCATCTTCCTGGCGAACATGAGCCACGAGATCCGCACGCCGCTGAACGCCATCATCGGCCTGACGCGCATGGTGCATCGCGATGTGCATGAGCCGATGGCGCGCCAGCGCCTGGCCAAGGTCAGCGATGCCGCGCGGCACCTGCTGGCACTGGTGAACGACATCCTGGACCTGTCCAAGATCGAGGCCAGCAAGCTGACGCTGGAGCGGCTGGACTTCGACCGTGACGCGCTGCTGTCCGGCGCGCTGGCGATGGTGTCGGAAGCCGCACACGCCAAGCAGCTGGAGCTCGTGCTGGACGTCGACCACCTGCCCAGCGAACTGCACGGCGACGCCAAGCGCCTGTCGCAGGCGCTGATCAACCTGCTGGCCAACGCGGTGAAGTTCACCGAGCGCGGCTGGGTGCGGCTGGCCGCCGAGGTGCTGGCCGAGGATGACTCACGCCTGAAGGTGCGGTTCGAGGTGCGCGACACCGGCCCCGGCATCGCGCTGGAAGACCAGGCGCGGCTGTTCTCCAAGTTCGAGCAGGCAGACGCCTCCATCGCCCGCCAGCACGGCGGTACCGGTCTCGGGCTGGCGCTGGTCAAGCATCTGGCATCGCTGATGGGCGGCGAGGCCGGCGTGCACAGCGTGCCGGGCGAGGGCAGCAGCTTCTGGTTCACCGCCTGGCTGGGCCGTGCGGCGCGGCCTCAGGGACGGCTCACGATGCCGGCGGCGTTGCGCCATCTGAAGGTCGGCGTGGTGGACGATCTGGCGGAGTCGCGGGCCGCCATCTGTGGCAGCCTGGACAGCCTGGGATTGCAGGCCCAGGGCCTGGATGGCAGCGCCGACGGTCTGGCGCAGGCCGCGGCGGATGCGCGCAGCGGCCGCGGCTGCGACGTGCTGCTCGTGGCTGAGGCGGCGTGGAGCGACGCACTCCTCCAGGCGTTCGAGGGTTGCCTGCCGCCGGTCGTGCTGCTGGTGACGGACGACGAGGTGCCGCCGCCGGAGGCGCAGGCGGCGCGGGCCGCCAAGGGGGCCGCACTGACGCTCGCCAAGCCGGTCAGCCCCTCGTCGCTGCACGACGCGCTGATCGAGGTGCTCGTCAACCGCGCGATTCCAACGCCGCCGGAGGCCCCCGCGCCGGTGCTGGCTGCCGGCGATGCCGAGCGGCTGCTGCGGCTGCGCCACGCCGGCCGCCGCGTGCTGCTGGCCGAGGACAACCCGGTCAACCAGGAGATCGTGCGTGAGCTGCTGGGCGAGGCCGGGCTGCAGGTGGAGCTGGCCGACGACGGCCACGCGGCACTGGCGTTGGCCGGCCAGCGTGTCTACGACCTCGTGCTGATGGACATGCAGATGCCTGGCATGGACGGCCTGGAGGCCAGCCGGCAGCTCCGCGGTGCCCTCGGCGCCACGATGCCCATCATCTCGTTGACGGCCAACGCCTTCGAGGAAGACCGCCATGCCTGCCTGCAGGCCGGCATGAACGACTTCATCGTCAAGCCGGTGGACCCCGACCTGCTGTATGCGCGGGTGCTGCACTGGCTGGATCGGGGGCCAGTTCCGTGACCCGCGGCACGTAGGCCGCGCGTGCGGATCACAGGAACTTGTAGCTCGCGGTGAACGTGACGGTGCGGCCACGCGGGTCGGCCACGCGCGGGTCCCAGCCGGTGCCGACCGCGTTGTCCACGTTGTGCCAGGTGAAGGGCGGCTGGCGGTTGAACAGGTTCAGCACGCCCACGCCCAGCGTCAGGTCCTTCACGCCGGTGAAGGTGCCGACGAGGTTGAACGTCAGGTAGGGCGAGACCTTCCGGCGCTGGAACTCCACCACGTTGGTGGCGGTGGTGTGGTCCTCGTCCTGGTAGCCAGAGGAGTAATTGGCCGACAGCGTGGTCGTCAGCACCGGCATCTTGTAGGTGGCGCTGAGTGCGGCCTTCCACGGCAGGTACAGCGTCGTGTTGGTCCATTGGCCAAGGTACTGGATCATGGGCGTCGTGTCGATCAGCTGCTCCTTGGCGCTGATCATCTTGGTGGCCGACAGCGTCGTCGTCAGCCGGTTGCCGTCCAGCGTCGTCACCCAGTTGGCGGTGAAGTCCACGCCCTTGGTCATGCTGCCGCCGGCGTTGATCCAGCCCGCGCGGATGCCGACCAGGTTGCCGTTTTCATCGCGCAGGAAGTTGTCGGCGAAGACGCTGTAGTTCTGCAGCTCCTGCGTGGGCGTCAGGTTGTGGATGCGGTCGATCATCTTGATCTGCCAGTAGTCCACGGACGCCGTCACGTCGCGAGCCGGCGAGAACACGACGCCCAGCGAGCCCTGGTGCGACTTCTCGGGCTTCAGGTCCGGGTTGCCGCCCGACAGGTAGGGGATGCTGTTGAGCTGGCAGGACGGGTCGTTGTTGCCGGTCGGGTTGGGACACTTCACCGGGTCGGGGAAGGTGCCGGTGGTGGCCAGCAGCACCGTAGCGAGATGCAGCTGCTGCGGCGTCGGTGCGCGGAAGCCCGTGTTGTAGGAGCCGCGCAGCAGCAGGTCCTTGTTCGGCGTGAACTTGAAGCCGATTTTGGGGTTCGTCGTGCTGCCAATCTCCTGGTAGTGGTCATAGCGCAGCGCCAGGCTGAACTCGAGGTTCCGCAGCGCCGGGATCAGCAGCTCGCCGTACACGGCGCCGACCTTGCGCGTCGAGTCCGGCGCGGTGCCGTTGCCCGGGCAGCCCATGACCGGGTTGGTGGCCTGCAGGTTGGCCGGCGTGAACGTGCTGACGCAGCCGTAGTTCCGCGTGCCGCTGTAGCCATAGAACTCGCGACGCAGGTCGGTGCCGACGGCGAAGGACAGGTCACCGGCCGGCAGTTTCATCAGCGGGCCCGACACGTTGGCGAGGAATTGGTCCACGCGTGTCTTGCCGCTGGCCAGCCGGCCGTGCACCTTGGTGGCCTCCACCGCCGCCATTGCCTCGGGCGTCTGCGTCTGCCCAGGCATCAAGAAGGGGTTGTAGACACCGCTGGCCAGCAGGTCGACCAGCTTGTTGGCATCGGCATAGCCGTCCACCATCTCCTGGTAGCCCTTGGCCTGGCCGCGGGCCAGCGAGACGCGGTAGTCGTAGCTGCCGAACGAGCCTTCGATGCCGGCCGTGAGCCGGTCGTTGATGGACTCGTTGCCGAGCGTGCGATAGCCCCAGTCCCACATGCGCAGCCGGTACGCGATGGACTTCGTGGGGTCGAACTGGTTGGCGCCGTACAGCGCCTTCATGTTGACGTAGTACGGGCCGCCCACCGGATAGTTGGCGCCGACGGGGTAGGTCTTGCCGTTGACCGTCGCGTTCTGCGGCAGCGACGAGGTGCTGAACTGGAAGGGCGTGAACTCGCCCAGCGAGTAGTAGCGCGAGCCGATGAACTCGACGAAGGCCGTTGCGTCCTTGCCGACGGCGAAGTTCGCACGCACGACGCCGCTGGTCGTCTGGCTCGGTGGCGTCAGCATGAACTGGCGGCCGTAGTCGGTGCCGCAGCGGTAGGTGCTGTTGGCGGCGTTGTAGCCCAGGCCCGACAGCACCGTCGCGTTGGCCAGCTGGCTCACGCCGAACGGCACGGCGGCGCACTGCCTGTTGAGGGCCAGCGCGTTGAGCACGGTGTATTTGGTCGGGTCCGTCGCGCCGACGGTCGTGCCGGCGGTAGGCAGGGCGCTGTTGGCCTGGCCCAGGATGTTGGCGAAGAAGGGCGAGCTGGATGTGTCGGGCGCCAGGCCTCGCTCTGGCTGGTAGCCCAGCGCCCAGGGGCGGTCCACGCCGCGCAGGATGACGTTGCTGCTGTGCGTGATGCTGCCGAGCACGTTGAAGCCGTTGGCCGTCAGGTCGCCCCAACCGGCCGTCAGGTTGACCTTGCGCTGCTGGCCCCCACCCCAGTCCAGCGGTGTGCTGTAGGTGGCGCTGGCCTGCACGCCGCGGTATTCGCGCTTCAGGATGAAGTTGATGACGCCGCCGATGGCATCGGTGCCGTAGACGGCCGAGGCGCCGTCCTTCAGCACCTCGATGCGGTCGATGGCTTCAAGCGGGATGGCGTTGAGGTCCACCGAGCCGCCGGATGTGCCCTGGTTGGACAGCCGCCGGCCGTTCAGCAGCACCAGCGTGCCGGTGGGGCCGAGGCCGCGCAGGTTGGCGTAGGCCCCGCCGCCGGCGAGGCGGTCGCCCTCCTGGCCGAACACGCTGTTGCTGGACACCGCGTTGTTGGCATTGGCCGCATTGACGGACAGGCTGCGCAGCACGTCCTCCGCACTGGTGAGGCCTTTCTGCCTCACGTCATCGGCGGTGATGACTTCCAGCGGTAGTGCACCTTCGTCGGCCAGGCGCTTGATGCTGGAGCCGGTGATCTCCACGCGTTCGAGCTTGGCGCCGGCTTCCTGAGCCAGCGTACCGCCGGTATGGGCCGCGAGGCCGAGCAGGGCGAGGTGGGCCACCAGACGATTCAATGTCATCGCAACGACTCCTGTTGTCTTTGCGGCCATGTTCGCCGCCGCGCGCCGACCCGCCCAGGGGGCGCGCCCGCGTTGTTGCGTGTCGCGCAATGAATGCTTGTGCACGGCACATAACCTGCGGGAATGCGTGCCACCGAGAAAGCACGCGGCGGTGCGGCGCGGCCCTTCTACAGTGCGGCCGTGCCCCATCCGTGGAACCCGATGTCACCTCGCGCTTCTCGCCTGTTCGCCCCCGCCTTCCTGGTGCTGGCCTGCCTGCTGGCCGGCTGCGCGACGACTGCCGTGCCGCCGCCGGTGCAGCAGGCGCTGGACCGCGCGGGGCTGCCGGCCGACAGCCTGGGTTTCGTGCTGCAGCCGCTGGACGGCTCGCGCGCGCCACGGGGCCGCCGCGCCGACGAGCCGCTGGCGCCGGGTTCTGCGATGAAGCTTGTCACGGCGGCAGTGGCGCTCGATGTGCTGGGGCCCAACCAGCGTGGCCGCACCGAGCTGCTGGCGGCCATGCCGCCGAAGGACGGCGTCATCGACGGTCCGCTGATCCTGCGCGGCGGTGCCGACACCGACCTCGACTGGCCGGCGCTGTGGGGGCTGCTGCGCGAGCTGCGGGAGTCCGGCGTGCGCGACATCCGCGGTGGCCTCGTCGTTGACCGCTCGCTGTTCCAGCCCACGCGCCTGGACATCGGCCAGCCGCCTTTCGACGAGGCGCCGGAGTTCCCCTACAACGTGATCCCCGATGCGCTGCACCTCAACGGCAGCCTGCTGGAACTGGTGCTGCAGGCCGCCGATGCCGGCGTGGCCGCGCGCAGCGTGCCCGCCTGGCAGGGCCTGCGCATCGACACGCGCGAGATGGCGCTGGCCTCGCGCGCCTGCAAGGACTGGGACGAGGTGTGGCAGCCCGCCACGGCCACGCCCGAGGGTGACGGCTGGCGGCTGGCCCTGCATGGTGCCTTCCCGGCTGGTTGCCGGCAGCGCGTGGCGCTGCAGCTCGTCGACCGGCAATGGCTGGTGACGCACGCCGTGCGACAGCTGTGGGCGGAGCTCGGCGGCGCGATGGGCTCTGGCGACCGTGAAGCCGCCACGCCGCCCGGCACCGTCGTGCTGGCGGCCCACGCGGGCCGGCCGTTGGCCGAGGTGCTGCGCGGCGTCATGAAGCGTAGCGACAACGCGCTGGCGCGACTCATCTACCTGCAGTTGGGAGCCCAGGCGGCGCAGCCCGGCGAGGCGACGCTGGCGGCGGCCGGGCGCGTCGTGCGGCAGTGGTTCGCCGCCCATGGGCTGGACGACCGCGGCCTCGTGCTGGACAACGGCTCCGGCCTGTCACGCACCGAGCGCATCAGCCCGGCGCAGCTGGCCGGCGTGCTGCGCGCCAGCCAGGCCGGCCCCCATGCGCCCGACCTGCTAGCCGCACTGCCTGTGGCGGGCGTAGACGGAACGCTGTCGCGCCGGCTGAAGAACAGTCTGGCGGCGGGCCAGGCGCGGTTGAAGACCGGGACCTTGCGCGACGCCGTGGCGCTGGCCGGCTTCGTGCCGGACGCTACCGGGCGACCGTGGGTGTTCGTCGCATTCGTGAATCATCCCGAGGCCGCCGCCAAGGGGCGGCCGGTGCTGGATGCGCTCGTCGACTGGGTGGCCGCGCAGCGTTGATGTCAGACCGCCTGGCGGAATCGCTGGCCCTTGAAGCGCAGCACCAGCTCGCGCGGACGGATCTGCTCCAGCACGAGGTCCGCGCCCAGTCGGGCGCCTTCGCGCTGTACGTCGCCGTTGATGATGACGAAGCGACCGGCCGGATCGTCGGAATAGACCGAGCCGCTGATGGCCAGCTTGGGCAGCTCGCGGCGCAGGCTGTCGGGAAGCTCCGCCAGACGCGGGATGGGGGCTTCGGCGGTTGGCGCAAGCGGCGGTGAAACCGGTGCGGGAGCCGGCGCGATGGCCACCGGCGGTGGTGCGGGCGGCAGATAAGGTGAGGCGGATGCCACCGTCGCTGGCGCAGGTGGCGCCGTCGCGGCGGGCTGGGGCACGGTGGCCGGAGGGGGGGTCGCAGGCGTGGCCGGTGCCGGGCTGTTGCCGGGGCTGGCGGCGAACCAACTGCCGGCGCCCACGCCCGCGACCAACAGCAGGCCGCCGCCCACCCAGGGCAGCCAGGCGCGTCGTGGCGCGGACGGCGTGGCGTCGCTGCCCGACGGCGGCTGGGTGTGCAGGCCCGGCACCTGGCCGCGCTCGCGTTCGCGGTCGGCTTCGGCCCGTCGCAGGGCATCGAGGATGTAGGACATGGCGTTTCGGTGGTTCGGTTCTCGGGCTCAGCGGGCCACGTCCAGTCGCGGCTCGGCCACGCCGGTCGCCCGGTTCAGCTGCATCAGCGTGACGGGACCGATGCGGCCATCGGGCTGCAGGCCCTGGCTGGCCTGGAAGGCCTGCAGCTGGCGCGTCAGCTCCGCCCAAGCCCCTGGTCGTGCCGCCGACGCTGCGCGGCCGGCGGGCGCGAGGCCGGGCACGGCGGCGAGTTGCTCGGCCAGCCAGGCGCGCAGCGGCGCCATGTTCTCTGCGCGGGTCGCATAGCCCGGCGGCATGCGCCAGAAGGTCGTGAACTCGCCACGCCACACGGTGGCGAGCTCCGCCACGGCGACGCGCCGGGGCCGGCCGTCCACCAACAGCGTGGCCTGCGGGCCATCCAGCCCCACCAACGCGACCAGCGCGGGCGGTTGGCCGGGGCGCAGCAGCGTCAGCACCACCGGGCGGTCGATGAGGCGGATCAGCGACAGGCTGCCGGCGCCGCTGCGGTAGCACTGCAGGCCACGCTGCGCGGCGGTGGCGCAGGGGTCGGCGTCGGCTGGCAACGGCAGGCCCCAGCGCTGTGCCAGCGCTTGCCACGCGTCGCCCTCCAGTGGCGCCCAATCGGCCAGGCTCAGCGGCTCGGCAGCGGGTGCGGCGCTGCTGGCCGCGGAGGCCGCGGCTGAAGCGGCGTTGGCCACGGCGGTGGTGGGCGGCGCGCTGGCGGGCGCGGAGGCCGGCCGTTCGGCCCCCGGGCGGCTGGCAGGGGTCGCCGGTGCCAGTCGCGCGGGCTGCTGCAGCGCCCACGTCAGGCCGGCACCGGCGGCCGCGGCGGCGAGCACGCCCAGGCCGACGCCCACCGGCGTGAAGCGGGCGCGCCGGGCCGGCGTGCCGGGTGTGTCGAATACCTCGGCCGCCGCGCGCCGGACGATGGCCGGCGTGATCTGCGCCTGGCCGCTCGCGTACCCGCCGAGCAGCGCGCGGTCGCACAACAGGTTGATGCGCCGAGGCACGCCGCGCGTGAGCTGGTGGATGAGCCGCAGCGCGGCGCGGTCGAAGGGCAGCGCGCCGCTGAGGCCGGCCACCGTCAGCCGGTGCCGGATGTACTGCGCCGTCTCGGCCTCGGACAGCGCGCCGAGGTGGAAGCGGGCGATGACGCGCTGCGCCAGCTGTTCCAGCTCCGGGCGGGCCAGCATGCCGCGCAGCTCGGGCTGGCCGATCAGAACGACCTGCAGCAGCTTGCGCTCGCTGGTCTCCAGGTTCGTCAACAGGCGCAGCTGCTCCAGCACGTCGGCAGACAGGTTCTGCGCCTCGTCGATGATGAGCACGTTGTTGCGGCCCGCGGCATGCTGGCCCAGCAGGAAGGCGTTCAGCGGATCGACATAGTCCTTCACCGTCCGCGCGCCCGGTGGCACCGGGACATGGAACTCGTCGCAGATGCCTTGCAGCAACTCCGCCACGGTCAGCTTCGGATTGAAGATGTAGGCGACGTTGCAGGTGGCGGGGATCTGCTCCAGGAAGCAGCGGCAGACGGTCGTCTTGCCCGCACCGATCTCGCCGGTCAGCAGCACGAAGCCGCCGCCGCCGTCCAGCCCGTACAGCAGGTGCGCCAGCGCCTCGCGGTGGCGCTCGCTCATGAACAGGTAGTGCGGGTCCGGCGCGATCGAGAACGGCGGCTGTTTCAGGCCGAAGAAGGGCGCGTACATGGGGCGGCAGGATAACCACGGCAGGCCGCGTGGGCCTCCGCGGTGTGCCCGTCAAGCCTCCAGGCAGTCGGCGACGAGACGCGCGGAACGACGTTGCCGGATATTGTGAAAACTACGGTCGATCACTTATTTGCACGTTTCTGTTCTGTAAATATATAGAAAACCCTGCAGTAGGTTATTGGCCACATCCCATGCAAGCAATCCGAATACAGCGCCTTGTCGGGACATATATGAAACGGTGCGCGGCGCTTAGCTCTCGGGCGTCTCGCAGGTCGGCGCGGACGCAGCCTGACGCCGGACCAGCCTCATGTTAGCGATATCTGCGTTGAAGTGATAACCGGGAGGCATGGCAGCGCACTTATGCATTCCAAAACGAAGATCGCCTGGTGTTTGTCCTAAGGTAGCGGTACCACACTTGTCGCTTGCCCAAGGGGCAAACCCGCAGGACGTGGCTTTGGGCTTCCCACTAGATTTGATAGCGGTGTCTATCGAGGCGCTGGGGAATGACCGACCTCGATCGACCGGCGGCTGCAACTGCCGCAGGCATCTCGCTGGCTGTTTTCGCAGCGATTTCATTCCGCCTGAAACCTTAAATCAATTGCCTCAACGAGGAGACATATGACTTCTGAAAAACTGCAGAGGCTTGGCGCCAGCCGCCGTCGCCACCGCCCTATCGTCATCGCCTGCCACATGACCGTGGCGATGTGCGGCGCCACGGCCGCGCAGGCCCAGCAGGCCACGCAATCGCTGGAAACAGTCGTCGTCACCGGCATCCGCAAGTCGCTGGAGACCACGACCAACTTGAAGCGCACCGCCACCGGCTTGGTGGACGGCATCGTCGCTGAAGACATTGGCAAGTTCCCCGATACCAACCTGGCCGAGTCGATGCAGCGCATCGCTGGCGTGTCGATCGACCGCAACGCCAGCGGCGAAGGTTCGCGCGTCACCGTTCGCGGCGTCGGCCCTGAATTCAACATGGTGCTGCTGAATGGTCGGCAGATGCCGACGTCTGCCGGCGGCACGCGGGCCTTCGACTTCGCCAACCTGTCCTCGGATGCCGTCTCCGCGCTGGAGGTGTACAAAACCGCCCGGGCCTCGTCGCCGACCGGCGGCATCGGTGCGACCATCAATGTCAAGACGGCCCGCCCGCTGGACCAGCGTGAGACGCTCGCCAGCGTCGGCGTGAAGATGAACTACGACGAATCGATCGGCCGCCTGCCGAGCGAGATCGCGGGCTCGAAGACCACGCCGGAAGTCTCCGGCATCTACAGCACCGCGCTCGCGAACAACACGATCGGCATCGCGATCAGCGGCAACTACTCCAAGCGCAACTCAGGCTCCAACAACGCGTTCACCGGCAATGGCTGGGAGACGACGGCCTGGAACAAGCCGGGGAGCGCATGGGCCAAATCGAGCCCGGACGGATCATGGATTGGCCCGATCGACGGCCTCAAGAACTACCCCACCAGCGGCTACGTGACGCACACGAACGACGTGCGTTACCGCGTGACCGACCTGGAGCGTGAGCGCATCAACGGTCAGGCCGTACTGCAGTTCGCGCCCTCGAAGGACCTGAAGTTCACGCTGGACCACACGCTGGCCATCAACACCACCAAGTCGAAGGCCATCGAAAACTCCGCGTGGTTCGGCCCGTCGTTCTCGGGCGCCCTGGGTAGCTCACCGCCCTCCACGTTCGTCACGACCGGGCAGGTCTCCGACCCGATCATTCAGACCGCCACCTGGGACGGCACGCATGACTACGCGATGTACGCAGCCCAGTTCGCGAACAAGACCAAGCTGAACTCCACCGGCCTCAATGCCGCATGGAAGGTCAGCGAGGCGCTGAACATCGACTTCGATGCGCACTCGTCGAAGTCCAGGACCCGCCCTGACAGCCCCTACGGCTCCGGCAACATCATCGACCTGGCGCTGTTCAACCAGGGCAACACGACGATGTACTACGACCAGAAGTTCCCGGTCATGGAGTCCAAGACCCTGGCGTACAACTCCGGCAAGACCACTGTTACGGGTTCGCAGTTCGAGAACAACATTGCCGATCAGGACGTCGACCAAGTCCAGCTGAGCGGCACGTACCGCCTGAACGCCGCGGACAAACTGCTCGCCGGCCTGGGGTTCACCAAGCTGAAGAACCGTTCGGCCGGCTCCAACAACTTCCACGGCGACTGGGGCGGCATTGGTCCCCAAGGCTCGTTCAAGGACGTGCCCGTGGCGCAGTACAGCCTGCCCGGTTTCTTCAACCGGATCCCCGGCCACGACGACCCGCGCCAGTTCCAGACGTTCTTTGTGCCCGACTTCAATGCACTGCGTGCGCAGGCCGTCAAGAACGCTCAGTCGTATCGCCCGACGTCGCTCGGTGATGGCGCGCCGCTGAGCGCGGCGGAAGCCGAAGCGTACTTTTCGCCGTATACGGATTTCAGCCACGGCAACGACTGGCGCACCACCGAGAAGTCCACATCGATCTACGGCCAGTGGGACCACGCCTTTGACACCGAGATGCCGATGAACGTGTCGGTGGGCCTGCGCTACGAGCGCACCAAGGTGGATTCGACGTCACAAGTCACCTCGTACACGGGCACCGTCTGGTATGCCGAAAACGAGGTGAAGCTGACCGGTGATACCACCACGTTCGGGACGAAGACGGGCAAGTACAGCTATGTATTGCCGAGCATCGACTGGGACATGGACGTCACCGACAAACTCAAGGTCCGTGCCAGCTACGGTGTCAACATCGGCCGCCCGGCGTTCTCGAACATGCTGGGTGGCATCCAACTGAACGCCAACTCAGGGCGCTACAACATCAACGGCAGTGGTTCGACCGGTGATCCGGCACTCAAGCCGCTGAAGTCCAAGAACCTCGACCTGTCGGCGGAGTACTACTACACCAAGTCCTCGTACGTGGCCGCCGGCCTGTTCTACAAGAAGGTGACGGACTTCTTCAGCACGAAGGTCGTTCAGGCGACCTTCGCCGGGCTGAATCAGCCCGCCAGTGGCACGTACTACGACGCCGCCCGGGCGTCCGGCATTCCCGCCGACAGTCCCAAACTGCTGCGCAATTACATCCTCAAGAACTACAACGGCCAGCCGGGTGTCAAGATCACGGACGCTTCCGACCCGACCTTCCTGAAGGGCGACATCCTGGGCTCCGTCCCGGGCACCAAGCCGCTGGTATTCGATATCTCGACCCCGTCCAACGGCGATGGCGACAACATCAAGGGCGTGGAGTTGAACTTCTCGCACGTGTTCGGCACAACCGGCTTTGGCGTTTCGGGGAACTACACGTACGTCAAGAGCGGACTGGAGTTCAACAACAACGCTGCCACGACCGATGTGCAGACGGGCTTGGTGGGGATCAGCAATTCCGCCAACCTCGTGGGATTCTTCGAGAACGACCAGTGGTCCGTTCGCGCGGCCTACAACTGGCGCGGTGGCTTCCTGGCGGCACGTGACGACAACGGCAACAACCCGCGGTACACCGAGGCCTATGGTCAGGTCGATGCGTCCATCGGCTACAAGATTGGCAAGAACCTGACCCTGCAGGCCGACTTGCTGAACTTGAACGACGGCTACATCCGCCAGCATGGCCGGAGCAAAAACGAAATCATTTCGGCCATCCAGACCGGCCGCCGTTACCTGGTTGGCGCTCGCTATCGCTTCTGACCGTCGCCGCTGGTGACCCAGGCGACTCGCCCATCCGAGCGGGGCGCCTGCGGCCCATAGTCGCCCAGCGGCTCTCCTGCAAAACCGGCCGTTCGCGGCCGGTTTTGCTTTTGGGGGAGACCTATTCGGCAAATCGCGCACCCGCACCTGCGTGCGGCGAGCAAGGCTCTTTGACCAGGAGCAACTCGAGATTTCTCCGATCCGTTCTACTCGAACGCCCCATCGTCAGACGCCTGCCCGCCCATGCAAGCTGCCCAGCCCTCCAAGCTCCCTGGCACGCCAGTCAGGCGCGTCGTCATTGCTGGCGGCGGCACCGCGGGCTGGATCACCGCGGCGGTCCTCGCCAAATGCCTGGGCCGGCAGGTCGACATCCGGCTTGTCGAGTCCGAGGAGATCGGCACCGTCGGCGTCGGTGAAGCCACCATCCCGCTGCTGATGCTGCTGCACGATGTGCTGGAGATCGAGGAGCCGGAGTTCCTCCGCGCCACGCAGGCCACGTTCAAGCTGGGCATCCATTTCGAGAACTGGCGCAACGTCAACGAGCACTACTTCCACTCGTTCGGCAAGACCGGCCAGTCGCATTGGTCCGCCGGCTTCCAGCACTTCTGGCTGGAGGGCAGGCGCCGCGGGCTGGCCAGCGACTACGGCGACTACTGCCTGGAACTGCGCGCCGGCCTTGCCGAGCGCTTCGCGACCGACCGTGATCGCAGCCTCGTCAGCTACGCCTATCACTTCGACGCCACGCTCTACGCGCGCTTCCTGCGTCGGTACTCGGAGGCACTCGGCGTGCAGCGCATCGAGGGCAAGATCGGCCAGGTCCGCACCGACCCGTCCAGCGGCTTCATCACGGGCCTCGCGATGGAGAACGGCACCCTGATCGAGGGCGACTTGTTCGTCGACTGCACCGGAATCCGCAGCCTGCTGCTCGGCGAGACGCTGGGCGTCCGGTACGAGGACTGGCACCACTGGCTGCCGTGCGACACCGCGGTCGCGGTGCAGACCGCGGCCGTCGGCGAGCCGGTCCCGTACACGCGCTCCATCGCCCACCCTTGGGGCTGGCAGTGGCGCATCCCGCTGCAGCACCGCGTCGGCAACGGTCTGGTATTCAGCAGCAAGCACCTCTCGCCGGACGACGCCAAGGCCGCGCTGCTGGCCAATGTGCAGGGCGAGGTCCTGCGCGAGCCGCGCTTCATCCGCTTCACGCCCGGCCAGCGCGAGGACGTCTGGCGCGGCAACTGCGTGGCCATCGGTCTGTCCAGCGGCTTCCTGGAGCCGCTTGAATCGACCAGCATCCATCTGATCCAGAAGGGCGCGTTGCGCCTCGTCGAACTCTTTCCCTGCAACGGCATCAGCCAGAGCGACATCGACGAATACAACCAGCAGGCGCGCTACGTCATCGAGGACATCCGCGACTTCATCATCCTGCACTACAAGGTGACGAACCGCAGCGACAGTACCTTCTGGAACACCTGCCGCGAGATGGACGTCCCCGCGAGCCTCCAGCACCGCATCGACCAGTTCCGTGACACGGGCCGGCTCGTCAACCGGCCGGGCGAACTGTTTGGCGAGAACTCCTGGGTGCAGGTCATGATGGGCCAGGGCATCACGCCCCAGGCCCACCATCCGATCACGCGCAACATGAGCGACGCGGCGCTGTCGGACTTCCTCGGCGAGGTGCGCAAGGACGTGGCCCGCAAGCTCATCAAGCTGCCCCGGCACCAGGCCTTCATCGACCGGTACTGCAAGGCCGAGCCGCAGCGCGATGCGCCGATGCCGCGGCCTAACGCTCCGGTCGCGGCCAGCGCACCAGGAATGTCGCTGCGGTTCAACCTCGCCGCGCGCGTCGAGACCGTCAAGTTCGACACCGGCGAACGCGTCTTCGTCATCGACGACTTCCTCGACAACCCCGAGGACCTGGTGGCGCTGGCGCGGGCGCACGCGTCCGCGTTCGATGCGCCCAGGGGCCATCCCTATCCCGGCCCGCAGCTGTTGTTACCCGACGGCCTGGCTCAGCAGATCGACGACCACTTCCAGCAGCACTGTCGGGAGTTCCTGGGGGCGCGGCATCCGGTCGGCATGTACGCCCGCTTCTCACGCGTGACGACCGACCCGGCCCGGCTGGACGCGCGCCAGCGCGTGTGCCACCGCGACGACACCGGCGTGGAGCCCGGCCACTCGGTATCGGCGCTCGTGCACTACCTCTTCCACGACGAGGCGCTTGGCGGCACCGTGTTCTTCCAGCCGCTGATGAGCCCGACCGAGCTGGCGCAGTTCCGCCGCGACGCCGGCGCCCTCGACGACCCGGGCTTCGCCTCCAGATACGGCATCGGGCCCGGCTACATGACCGAAGGCAACCGGTACTTCCGGCGCATCGGCCATGTGCCCGCGCGCTGGAACCGTGCGATCTTCTACGACGGCGGCATCGAGCACTCCGGCCACATCTGCTGGCAGCCCGAGCGCTACCTGTCGGGCGACGGCCGGCTGACGATGAACGCCTTCTTCAAGCACCGCAACGTCTGAGTCGTTGCGCTGGCCGGTCACGCCACGGCGGCGCCCAGCAGCCGGATCGTGCCGGCGTCCGCGTCCATCTCCGCGATGGCGCCCACCGGCACGGTCAGCTTGCGCCGGATGTGGCCGATGGCCGCGCCGCGGAACACCGGCACGCCCAGCGGGCCGAAGTAGTCGTCGAACACCTCGTCCAGCGTCAGGCTGCCATAGCCGTCGCCCGGCTCGCACTTTGTGAAGCGGCCCAGCACGACGCCGGCCAGCGACCCCAGGGCGCCGGCCAACCGCAGCGTCGAGAGGCAGCGGTCGATGCGGTAGATGTACTCGTTGATGTCCTCCAGGAAAAGGATCGCGCTGCGGCAGTCGGGGAAGTACGCCGAGCCCGCCAATGACGCCAGGACGGTCAGGTTGCCGCCCACCAGCCGGCCGCGTGCCCGGCCGGCGCACAGCGTCGTGATGCGCTCCTCACGCTGTACGAGGTCGTCACCGGTCGCCGGCGTGGGGTTGCGAAGCATGGCGGCCTCGGCGTTCATCGCGACGGCCTTGAAGCTCTGCACGGAGTAGTCGTTCCATTCCGAGCCGGCCACCGGGCAGTGGAAGGTGACAAGCCCTGTCTGGCGGTGGATGGCGTTGACGAGGCTGGTCAGGTCGCTGAAGCCGCCGAAGAACTTCGGTCGGCGGCGGATGAGCTCGTAGTCGAGCTTGTCGACGATGCGGTTGCAGCCCGAGCCGCCGGTCAACGCGATGAGCCCCGAGACGCCATCGTCCGCGAACATCGCGTTGATGTCGGCCGCCCGCTCGGCGTCGGTGCCCGCGAACGGCCCGCGCCGCGCGGCGACATGGGCGCCCGGCTTGACCTTGAAGCCCAGCGCCTGCAGTGCCTCGACGGCCATCTGCAGCGGCTCGCGCTCGAAGGTCGCATTGGCCGGACTGACGAGGCCCAGCGTGTCGCCGGGGCGCAGCCGCGGCGCCAGCAGCGTGCCGGGCGTTGCGGCTCGGGCGGCGGGCGCGGACAGCAGGCTCGCGGCGGTGCCGAGTTGCAGCAGGTGGCGGCGGGAGGTCGTCATGGCAGCATGGGGCGAGGTGAGTCGGGGCAGTGTCGCTGAGGTCCAATGCGTGCATGGATGCCGATCTCCCCACCCTTCCGCCGTTGGCCCCCGGCCACTACCGCCACTACAAGGGCGGCGACTACGACGTAATCGCCGTCGCCCGCCACAGCGAGACGCTGGAGCCGGTCGTCGTCTACCGGCCGCTCTACAACGACAGCGGCTGGTGGGTGCGGCCTTACGAGATGTTCACCGGCACCGTAGTCGTGCACGGCGTGCAGCGCCAGCGGTTCGAGCGCATCGCCTAGCGGCCGCTGCCTGAGCCGCGGCTAGCATGGCCGCGGGAGGACCAACCGATGGAAGCAGAAGAGGCCGCAACGCCGCTGCCGGCGGACGAGCAGGCCGGTGAGCCGGTGCCCGCGCAGGTTGACCGCGGCGGCGTGGCGTGGCTGCGCGAGGGCGCCCGTGTGCTGGTCTTGCAGCCGCCGCGCTGGGCTGGGCTTGCCGCCACGCCGTGGATGCTGGCGTGGCTGGTGCTCGCCGGCTATGCGCTGGCGCTGGTCATGCAGCGCAGCCTGATGGGCGGCGAGCCGCGCTTCCTGTGGAACGGCATCCTCAGCGGGTGGCTGGGCTTGGCCTGGACGGCGTGGCTGTGCTGGCTGGCGGCGCGGGCTTGCGGCGCGGCGGAGCGGGCCGGCACGCTGCTGGCGGTGTCCATGGCGGCGAGCCTCGTGCTGACGGTGGCGCAATCGGCGCTGTGGGGCGTACTGCGGCTGTCCGTCGGACCGGTGCAGGAGTGGCCCACCACGGCAAGCTGGGCCACCTGGGGTGCCGCATTCGGCTGGGCGTGGGTGGCGCAATCCGTGCTGCTGGGGCGTGTGGCCGGGCCGGGTTTGACGCGGGTCGCGACGACGCTGCTGATGGTCGTGCCGTTGGCGGTGGGCGGGCTGCTCGCGCCGGTGGTGTTCTGGTGGCCCGAGCCGCCGGCCAGGCCCGCCGCCGACGCGCAGGCCGGGGCAGACGACGAGTCCGACACCGGCCTGCCACTCACCGACGACACCATCGTGCGCCAGGCCGAGCTGCTCGCCACGGCGCTGCGTGACCTGAAGCCGCCGCAGCGGGGCCGAGTCAACGTCTACGCGGTGACCTATGCGCCCAATGCGTCGGAGAACGTGTTCATGCGCGAGAGCGCGGCCGTGGCCGCCACGATGCGAGAGCGCTTCGGCGCGGGCGGGCGCACGGTGCAGCTGGTAGCCAACCGCGCGACGACCGACACGCTGCCCTGGGCCACGCCGGCCCACCTGCGAGCGACGATCGCCCGCATGGCGGCGGTGATGGACCGCGACCGCGACGTGCTGCTCCTGCACCTCACGTCGCACGGCGGGCGCGATGGCCACCTGGCCAACGACACGGAGCCGCTGAGGACCGAACCCGTCACGCCGGCCCAGCTCAAGCAGTGGCTGGACGAGGCGGGCGTGCGCTGGCGCGTGATCTCGGTGTCGGCTTGCTACTCCGGCAGCTGGATCGCGCCGCTGGCCGGCGACGGCACGCTGGTGATGACGGCCGCGGATGCCGACCACACGTCCTATGGCTGCGGCAAGCGCTCGGAGTTGACCTTTTTCGGCCGTGCGATGTATGTGGACGCGCTGCGCGAGACGCGGTCCTTCACCGAGGCGCATGCGAAGGCGCGGTTGCTCATCGACCAGCGCGAGAAAGCGGCGGGCAAGAGCGACGGCTATTCGAATCCGCAGATCAGTGAAGGTGCTGGCGTCCATCGCGTGCTGGATCGCCTGCAGCAGCAGCTCGACACGCTTTGAGCCGCCTTGCACGTGGCATGCTGAGCTCGATGGACATCGCCTTCGAATCGCCGGACCAGCCGGACGTCGTCGCGCTCATCGCCGAGCTTGACGCCTATCAGGACACCCTCTATCCGCCTGAGGCCCGCTATGCGCTGGACCTCGCTGCGCTGTGCCACCCGGACGTGCTGTTTGCCGTGGCGCGCGACGAACATGGTCGCGCCGCGGCCTGCGGCGCGGTCGTCGTTGGCGAAAAGTTCGGGGAACTGAAGCGCATGTTCGTCAGCCCGGCTGCCCGAGGCCGGGGCTTGGGCCGACGGCTGCTGCTCGCGCTTGAAGCCGCGGCCACGTCGCGTGGTTGCCGGTGGCTGATGCTGGAGACCGGCCCCCACCAGACCGAGGCGCTGGGCCTGTACGCGGCCTGCGGCTTCGAACGGCGTGGCCCCTACGGCAGCTATCCGGACCACCCGCTGAGCGTCTTCATGCAGAAGCCGCTGCGCCTCACACCACCCGCGGCAAGTCCCGCCTGACCGCCACGCGGTCGCCGAAGTCGAAGTGCCACCACTCGGTGGCGATGCCGTGGAAGCCCGCCTCGCGCATCGCCGCGCGCAGCCAGCCGCGTTCTACGAGCTGCTGTGCGGTCAGCACGCCCAGCGCCAGGTGCTCGGCCTCGTGGTCGGGGTGGCTGGCCAGCGTCATCTCGTCGAAGCCGCTGCCCATGTCGACCTCGCGGCCCTGCGGGTCCAGCAGTGTCAGGTCCACCGCCATGCCGAAGCTGTGGATGGAGCCGCGGTCCGGGTGGGCGAGGTACAGCGTCAGCGGTGTGCCCTGCAGTTCGTCCCACAGGCGCTGCTGCACGCGCTGCGGGCGCAGGGCATCGAGCACGCGCAGGCGGTAGCCGGGGCGGCGGTCCTGCAGCCACGCGGCAGCCTGCTCAAGCGCGGCGGCGGCCTCGCGACGCAGCCAGGCGCAGTCGATGCCGGCATAGACAGGATGGCCGACGAAGTTGTCGGCGGTGGCGTAGCGCAGGTCGATGTCGATGCCATGTGGCAGGCTGGCGAGGTGGCGAAAGTCGGGGTGAGCGGCGATGTCCTCGATGGCGATCATGGCAATTGGGCGAGGTGGGCCTGTGCCGCCGTCTGCAGGCATTTGACGAGGCGGCGCGCCGCCTGCGCGAGCGGGGCGCTGGCGGCGGTGAGCAGGTGGAGGTGCACGGTCAGCGTCGGCTCCAGCGGGCGCAGTCGGACGCGTGCCGGGTCGGCACTGGCGGCGGTGAAAGGGTCCACCAGCGCGACGCCCACGCCCGCCTCGGCCAGCCCGCGGGCGAGCTGGTAGGTTTGCACGGTGAGGCGGCCGGCGAGCGGAGCGGCGTCTCCATCGTCGAGCGATTCGGCGGCATGGTGCAGCAGGCCGGCCAGCGGGTCGTCGGGCGGCAGGCCGATGACTTCGCTGCGCAGGTCGGTCAGCCGCAGGGGCCCGATGGCGCGGCCCTCGGGGCTGCCGAGCGGGCACAGCGCCACCATCGCGCCGCTGGCGATGATTTCGGTCTTGATGCCGGGGTGGCGCGGGTCCTGCAGCGACAGCGCCAGGTCGGCATCGCCCAGCAGCAGCGCAGAGACAATCTCGCGCGTGTGGTGCGTGGCCAGCGAGCAGCGCGCCTTGGGGTGGGCCGCGCACCAGGGTGTCATCGCCGCTGGCAGCAGCGCCATTGCGACAGCCGGCGTGGCGACGAGCCGCACATGCTCGCTCTCGCCGCTCTTCAGGTTGGCCGCCAGGCGCCGGATGCCGACGAGATCGCGCGTGAGCTTGTCGACCTCGACAAACAGCCGCTGCGCCTCGGGCGTCGGATAGAGCTTGCCGCGCACACGGTCGAACAGCGGCATACCCAGTTGCAGCTCGGCGTGCTGCAGCACCTTGGTCACGGCGGGCTGCGAGATGTGCAGCAACTGCGCCGCGCCGCTGATGCTGCCGGCCTGCATGATGGCGTGGAAGACCTCGATGTGCCTCAGACGCACCTGTCAGCCCCCGGCCCGGTGTGAGCGCTGGTCTGCCCCCCGAGGGGCCGGCTTGGGGCGGCCCGGCGCTCGGCCCATGCATGCACGATGGCCATCAGGGTCATTTTCTGTACACGCCCTCGAAGTCGACGCTGCCGTTCGGCGCCATCTTGAACCCGACAACGTCCTTGCGCACCGGGATGTAGACGGTCGAGTGCGCCATCGTGATCCACGGCCGCTCGCGCTTGAAGATGGCCTGCGCCTGTTCATAAAGGGCGATGCGCCGGGCCTGATCGGGCGTCGCGCGGGCCTCGTCGATAAGCTTGTCGAACTCGGCGTTGCAGAACTTCACGCCGGTCTTGTTGGCGGCGCAGCTGAGATTGGGCGTCAGGAAGTCGTCCGCGTCGCCGGTGTCGCCGCTCCAGCCGCTCATGTAGACGTTGTGCTCGCCGTTGTTGGCGCGCTTGAGGTATTCGCCCCACTCGTAGGTCTTGATGTGGGCCCGCACGCCGATGCGTGCCCAGTCCTGCTGGATGAGCTGGGCCATCAGCTGGCCGTTGGGGTTGGTGGGCCGGGCGACGGGCAGGGCCCAGAGGTCGATGTCGAAGCCGTTGGGGTAGCCGGCTTGCGCCAGCAAGGCCTTGGCACGTGCCGGGTCGAACTCGTTCTTCAGCGCCTTGTTGTAGCCGGGGACCGACGGCGGGAAGGCGCTCACGGCCTGCGTGGCATCGCCACGCGGGAACAGCGCCTTGAAGATGGCATTGCGGTCGATGGCGATGTCCAGCGCCTCGCGGACCTCTCGCCGGTCGGTGGGCGGCTTCTTCAGGTTGAAGCTCAGGTAAGAGATGTTCAGCGCCTGGATCTTGTCGATGCGCACGTTGGGGTTGCCGGTCAGCACGCCCACGTCGACGTCGCGCAGCGCGGCGGCCACCTGGCATTCGCCCACGGCCACCTTCTGCACGCGCACGTTGGGTTCGCGGCTGATGCTGAACACCAGCGCCGAGTTCAGTTGCCTGCCGCCCCAGTAGCCAGGGTGCGGCCGCATGCGCAGGACGTCGTCCTTCGCATAGCTCTTGAACTGGTAGGGTCCGGCGCCGACCGGCTTCACGTTGATCTGGCTGGCCTTGCCGCCCTTCAACAGCTGCGCGGCGTACTCGGCCGACTGGATGCCGGCCCAGGCGAACGCGAAGTTGGCGAGGAAGGTGACGTTGGGCTGGTGCAACCGGAAGCGGACGGTGTGGTCGTCCAGCCGGTCGATACCGGCAATCAGCCTGGCCAGTCCCAGGTTGTTGGGGTAGACGAAGTTGACCGGGAAGGCCTTGTTGAAGTCAGCGTTCGGATCGATGAAGCGCTGGAACGTGAAGATCACATCGTCGGCGTTGAAGTCCCGCGTCGGCGTGAACCACGGCGTGGTGTGGAATTTCACACCCTCGCGCAGGTGGAAGGTGAAGCTCTTCGCGTCCGGCGAGATCTCCCAGCTCGTCGCGAGCTTGGGCGCGAGTTCCGTCGTCGGCCGCCTGAAGCCCAACAGCCCGTCGAACAGCTGGTAGCTGACAGTGTTGGTGCTGGCGCTGTCCCACATGCCGGGGTCGAAACCCTCGGGGCTGGCGTCTGCGCAGTAGATCAGCGGCTTGCCCTGGGCCAGCGCGGCCGTCGGCGCGGCGAGGGCCAGAAGCGCCGCCAGGGCGAGGCGGGAGGTCGTCATGGGGGCCATTGTCCCGGACGCTTTGAGGGACACCGGTTCGCCCTGCGAAAATAGCATGATGAAGCCCATCGCCTACACCCGCGCCGCCGGCCTGCCGGCCCTGCTCCAGCAACGCATCGCCGTGCTCGACGGCGCGATGGGCACGATGATCCAGCGCTACAAGCTGACCGAGTCAGACTACCGCGGAGAGCGCTTCAAGGATCACCCGACCGACCTGAAGGGCAACAACGAGCTGCTGCTGTTCACGCGGCCCGACGTGATCCGCGAGATCCACGAGCAGTACCTGGCGGCCGGGGCCGACCTCATCGAGACCAACACCTTCGGCGCCACGTCCGTCGCGCAGGAGGATTACGGTTTGCCCGAGCTCGCCTACGAACTGAACCTCGTGGCCGCGCAGATCGCGCGCGCCGCCTGCGACAAGTACGCGACGCCCGACAAGCCACGCTACGTGGCCGGCGCGCTCGGCCCGACGCCGCGCACGGCGTCCATCAGCCCTGACGTGAACGACCCGGGTGCCCGCAACATCGACTTCGACACGCTGCGCGCCGCTTACTACGAGCAGGCCAAGGGGCTGCTGGACGGCGGCGCCGATGTCTTCCTCGTCGAGACGATCTTCGACACGTTGAACGCCAAGGCTGCCATCTTTGCGCTCGACGAGCTGATGGAAGACACCGGCGAGCGGCTGCCGGTCATCATCTCCGGCACGGTGACGGACGCGTCTGGCCGCATCCTGTCCGGCCAGACGGTCACGGCCTTCTGGCATTCGGTGCGACACGCCCGGCCCATTGCCATCGGCCTGAACTGCGCGTTGGGCGCCACGCTGATGCGGCCCTACATCGAGGAGCTGAGCAAGGTGGCGGGCGACGTGGCGGTCAGCTGCTACCCCAACGCCGGCCTGCCCAACCCGATGAGCGACACCGGCTTCGACGAGACGCCGGACGTGACAGCGCGCCTCGTGGGCGAGTTCGCGCAGGCCGGCTTCCTGAACATCGCCGGCGGCTGCTGTGGCACGACGCCCGACCACATCGCTGCCATCGCCAAGGCCGTGTCGGCCTACCGGCCGCGCGTCAGCGGCGAGAAGTTCTTCAGCGCGATGCTGGACGCTGCCTGACGGACAGCTTGAGCTGGGGTCAGCTCAGATCGCCCATTTGGCTCTGCAGGTAGTTCTGCTCGCCCACCTTGTTGACCAGCTCCAGCTGCGTCTCCAGGTGGTCGATGTGTTCCTCCGTGTCGTCGAGGATCTCGACGAACAGCTCGCGGGACACGTAGTCGCGCACGCCCTCGCAGTAGGCGATGGCCTCTTTCAGGTGCACCTGTGAGGCCTTCTCCACCTGCAGGTCGCAGCTCATCGTCTCGACGGCGTTCTCGCCGATCAGCAGCTTGCCCAGGTCCTGCAGGTTGGGCAGGCCGTCCAGCGTCAGCACGCGCTCGATGAGCTTGTCGGCGTGCTTCATCTCTTCGATGGACTCCTCGTACTCGTGCTTGGCCATCTTGTTGAGGCCCCAGTTCTTCAGCATGCGGGCATGCAGGAAGTACTGGTTGATGGCGGTCAGTTCCAGCTTCAGCTGCTGGTTGAGATGAGCAATGACCTGTGGGTCGCCCTTCATGGAGTCCTCCTGGGTTTGTGACAACTTCCCGGAGTATCGGCAGGGAATGCCCTCCGGCAAAACCAGTCTATTTGCAAATGAGAGCGATTCGCATTATTCTTCTTTCCATGATTGTTTGTGTCTGCCATCGCGTCTCCGACCGGGACATCGCCATTGCGGCGGCGTCCGGCTGCCCGGACTTTGAAACGCTGCAGGATGACCTGCGCGTGGCCACGGCCTGCGGCGCCTGCCACGCCTGCGCCTGCGCGGTGTTCGACGAAAGCCGTGTGGAAGGCGGCGCGCCGGTGGCGCGCGGCATGGCCGTCGCCGCCAAGGCGCTGATGGCCGCCTGAGCCTGCGGGGCAGGCCGCTAGAATGCAATCCGGCGCCAGGAGTGGCGCCGTTTTTTTGCTGGTCCCTAGCCCGAAGTCGTTGTGTCTTTGCAGCCGCTCGCGGCGGGCCGCATTGCACGACAACTGAAGGAAATTTCATGAGCACCCAGCAGACCGGCATCGTCAAGTGGTTTGACGACGGCAAGGGCTTCGGCTTCATCACCCCCGCCGACGGCGGCAAGGACCTCTTTGCTCACCACAGCGAAATCAAGAACAACGGCGGCTTCCGCACGTTGGCCGAAGGCGCCCAGGTCGAGTTCGAAGTGAAGCAGGGCCCCAAAGGTCTGCAGGCCGCGAACATCCGCGCGCTGTAAATCACATTGCCCCGATGCATGGCCCGCTCATTGAGCGGGCTTTGTGCTTTTCAGGGGCGCTCCCACGACAATTGAAGGCTATGTCCGCGCTGTCCGTCACCCCGCCCAAGGCCTCGGCCGCCAAACCCCTGACCGGCTATCGCCCGTTCTGGGCCAAGCGCTTCGGTCCCGCGCCCTTCCTGCCGATGAGCCGGCAGGAGATGGAGCAGCTCGGCTGGGACTCGTGCGACATCATCATCGTCACGGGCGACGCCTACGTCGACCACCCGAGCTTCGGCATGGCCGTCATCGGCCGCACGCTGGAGGCGCAGGGCTTTCGCGTGGGCATCATCGCGCAGCCCGACTGGAACAGCGCCGACGCCTTCAAGGCGCTGGGCAAGCCCAACCTGTTTTTCGGCGTCGCGGCCGGGAACATGGACTCGATGATCAACCGCTACACGGCGGACCGGAAGATCCGCAGCGACGACGCCTACACGCCTGGCGGCGAGGGCGGCAAGCGCCCCGACCGTGCGACGCTGGTCTACACGCAGCGCTGTCAGGAGGCGTTCAAGGACGTACCTGTCATCATCGGCGGCATCGAGGCCTCGCTGCGCCGCATCGCGCACTACGACTACTGGCAGGACAAGGTGCGTCGCTCCGTCCTGGTGGACAGCAAGGCCGACCTGCTGGTCTATGGCAATGCCGAACGCGCCATCGTCGAGATCGCGCACCGGCTGGCCCGCCGTGAGCCCGTCGAGGCCTTGACCGACATCCGCGGCACGGCCTTCATGCGCCGCAGCGACGATCCGAGTGCAGATGGCTGGTTCGAGCTTGACTCGACCGAGGTGGACCGCCCCGGGCGCATCGACGAGTTGATCAGCCCGTATCAGGAGATCAAGCAGGAAACCTGCGAGACCGAACCCGACGCGCCCAAGCCGATCACGGTGCACAAGACCGGCCGCATCAGCATGCCGCCGCGCGAGCGCACGGTGGTGCGGCTACCGGCCTACGAGCAGGTCAAGAGCGATCCGGTGCTCTATGCCCACGCCAACCGCGTGCTGCATCTGGAGACCAACCCCGGCAACGCTCGCGCGCTGGTGCAGCGCTACGACTTCAACGGCATCGAGCGCGACCTTTGGATCAACCCGCCGCCCATCCCGCTGTCCACGCCGGAGATGGACCACGTCTTCGACCTGCCGTATGCGCGCAGCCCGCATCCGAGCTACGCGGACGAGCACGGCAGCCACGACGGCGCGACCAAGATCCCCGCGTGGGAGATGATCCGCTTCAGCGTGAACATCATGCGTGGCTGCTTCGGCGGCTGCACCTTCTGCTCCATCACCGAGCACGAGGGCCGCATCATCCAGAGCCGCTCGGAGGACTCCGTCATCCGCGAGATCGAGGAGATGCGCGACAAGGTCAAGGGCTTCACCGGCATCGTGTCGGACCTCGGCGGCCCGACGGCCAACATGTACCGCATCGGCTGCAAGAGCCCCGAGATCGAGGCCGCCTGCCGCAAGCCCAGCTGCGTCTACCCGGGCATCTGCCCGAACCTGAACACCAGCCACGATCCGCTGATCAAGATGTACCGCCGCGCGCGTGCGCTGCCGGGCGTCAAGAAGATCCTCATCGGCTCCGGCCTGCGCTATGACCTGGCCGTGCAGTCGCCCGAGTACGTCAAGGAGCTCGTCACGCACCATGTCGGCGGCTACCTGAAGATTGCGCCCGAGCACACCGAGAGCGGGCCGCTGTCCAAGATGATGAAGCCGGGCATCGGCACGTACGATCGCTTCAAGCAGATGTTCGAGGCGGCCAGTGCTGCGGCCGGCAAGAAGCAGTACCTGATCCCGTACTTCATCGCCGCCCACCCGGGCACCAGCGACGAGGACATGATGAACCTCGCCGTCTGGCTGAAGAAGAACGGCTTCCGCGCCGACCAGGTGCAGACCTTCTACCCCAGCCCCATGGCGACGGCGACGGCCATGTACCACTCCGGCCGCAACCCGCTCAAGGGCATCAGCCGTGACGAGAGCCGCGGCGAGAAAGTCGATATCGTGCGTGGCGAACGCCGCCGCCGGCTGCACAAAGCCTTCCTGCGCTATCACGATGCCAACAACTGGCCGCTGCTGCGCGAGGCGCTGAAGGCCATGGGCCGTGCCGACCTGATCGGCAACGGCAAGCACCACCTGATCCCGACCTACCAGCCGGCGACTGACGGAAGCTACGAGAGCGCGCGGCGCAAGAACTCGACCGTGGCCAAGCCGGCACCCACGAAGACGGCCGCCCCGCGCAAGGGCCAGGTCCTCACGCAGCACACCGGCCTGCCGCCCCGCGTGCATGGCGGTGTTCGCAGTGCCGTGGCACGTCCGGGCAAACCCGGAAAACGATGAGCTGAACTGACGGTCTTTTGACCACCATTGCCGTGGCGGTGCGCCTGCGGATGCACTACGCTAGCGTGTCCTGATCGACGAGGCTGTCGCGTCCGCGCCGCCCGTGCCTGGAGCCTCCGCCCTCATGCAAGCCACAACGCGCGCCGTTGACGATGACCTGCTCGAACTGATCGACGAGCCCGAGCACGCCGAGTCGGAGCTCCGCCTCCATGACCGGCCGTGGCGCATCCTCATCGTCGATGACGATGGCGACGTGCACAAGGCCACCGAACTGGCCATGCAGGGGCTCACCGTCGAGGGCCAGCCGCTCATCTTTCTGCATGCCGCCTCGGCAGCCCAGGCGCGGCAGCTGTTGGCCAGCGAGGACGACCTGGCCGTCGTGCTGCTCGATGTCGTCATGGAGAGCGAGGACGCCGGCCTGCAGCTCGTCCGGCACATCCGCGAGGAGCTGGGTTTGCAGGCGCTGCGCATCGTGCTGCGCACCGGCCAGCCCGGGTACGCCCCCGAGATCGAGACGGTGCAGGCCTATGACATCAACGACTACAAGACCAAGTCCGAGCTGACACGGACGCGGCTCTACACGGTGCTGACGGCGGCGGTGCGCTCCTACCGCCAGATCTGCGCGCTGGAGGCTAACCGGCGCGGCCTGGAGATGATCGTCGAGAGCAGCACCGCGCTGTCGCGCATGCGCGGGCTGTCGCGGTTCGCCGAAGGCGTCGTCACGCAGCTGTGTGCATTGCTGGGCATCCTGCCCGAGGGCCTGGTCTGTGCGCAGTTCAATGGCGAGTCCCCCGACGAGATCCGCATCGTGGCAGCGGCGGGCCAGTACAGCAGCCTCATCGACCGGCCGCTCACGCAGGTCAAGATCCCCTCGGTGCGCGAGAGGCTGGAGCGTTGCCTGCGCGAGCAGCGCAACATCTACGAAGACGGCACCGTCCTGTACTTCGGCATGGGAAATGGCCGCGCGATGGCCGCGCTGGTGGACGTCGGCCGCCACCTCGACGAGCTGGACCAGCAGCTGCTGCGCGCCTTCTGTTCCAACATCGCCGTCGGCTTCGAGAACGTGCTGCTCTACAGCCAGTTGCTCGACCAGGCCTACAACGACCCGCTGCTGCGCCTGCCCAACCGCAACCGCTTCGTCGAGCTGCTCGACAAGAACCTGAAGGACCCGTCCGGCGTCACACTCGCGCTGATCGACATCGACGACTTCTCCGACATCAACGACGCCTTCGGCCACCACTTCGGTGACCTGGTGCTGCAGGCTGTCGTGCATCGCATGAGCGAGATGCTCGGGCTCAACACGGCCATGGCCCGCGTGGGGGCCGACACGTTCGGCGTGCTGGGCGAGCACGTGCAGGTCTGCCCGCAGAGCGTGCAGGCCGTTTTCGCCGAACCTTTCCTCGTTGCCGGCGAGCGGTTGCAGCTGTCGGCCACGACCGGCCTCGTGCGGCTGGGCGAATCCACGGCCATCGGCTCGGAGCTGCTGCTGGATGCGCAGATCGCACTCAAGCGCGCCAAGCAGCACCAGCGCGGCTCATCCCAATATTTCTCCGCGGCCATGGGCAACGACGCGCGCGAGCGCTTCAAGCTGCTCAAGGGTCTGCGTGCCGGCTTCGAGGAAAGCCAGCTCTTCGTCGTCTACCAGCCGCAGGTGGAGTTGACGGACGGCCACGTCATCGGCGCCGAGGCGCTGCTGCGCTGGCGCACGTCCGACGGACGCTTCATCCCGCCGGACCAGTTCATCCCGCTGGCCGAGCAGAGCGGCCTCATCATCCCTATCGGCGAGTTCGTCATGCGCACGGCCTGCATGCAACTGCGCAAGATGGTTGCGCTCGGGCATGTCGGCTTCCGCATGGCAGTCAACGTGTCGATGGCGCAGTTCCGGCATCCCGGCTTCATCGACATGCTGGGCCGCGCGCTGCGCGACACCGGCGCGCAGGGCGGCAACCTGGAGCTCGAGATCACCGAGTCCATGGCCATGGATGACGCCGACCTCGTGCTGCGCGTGCTGGCCGACATCAAGCGGCTGGGCATGAGCGTGGCCATCGACGACTTCGGCACCGGCTTCTCGTCGTTGAGCCAACTGCGCCAGTTGCAGGTGGACCGGCTCAAGATCGACCGTGCCTTCGTGCAGGAGGCTCAGTCGTCGACGGCCGGCTCCACCATCGCGCAGATGGTCATTAACCTCGGCCGCGGCCTGGGCCTGACCGTCATTGCCGAAGGCATAGAGACCGAGGAGCAGCGCCAGTACCTCATCGGCCTTGGCTGCCACGAGGGCCAGGGCTGGTTGTTCGCCCGGCCGATGGAGGCCGCGCAGCTGGAGGCATGGCTGCAGGCCTGAGCCGCCGCGGACGCCGCATTAGCCCCTAGACGCCCCGCGTGCCGGCCCCCCTAAACTGGCCCGTCACTGTCGACCCTGGAGCGTTCATGAGTCTCGCGAAGATCCTCGTCGCCCAAGGTGGCGGCCCCACCGCCGTCATCAACCAGAGCCTCGTCGGCGTCGTGCTGGAAGCGCGGCGGCAGCCCGGTGTCGGCAAGGTCTACGGCGCGCGGCACGGCGTGCGCGGCATCGTCAACGAGGACTTCGTCGACCTGACTCAGGAGACCAGCCACAACCTGGAGCTGGTGGCCAACACGCCCGCGTCAGCGCTCGGTTCCACGCGCGACAAGCCCGATGCCGCCTACTGCCACGAGATCTTCACGGTACTGAAGGCGCATGGCATCACGCACTTTTTCTACATCGGCGGCAACGACTCGTCCGACACCGTGCGCATCGTGTCCGAGGAGGCGCAGGCCGCGGGATACCCGCTGCGCTGCATCCACATCCCCAAGACCATCGACAACGACCTCGTCGGCAACGACCACACGCCGGGCTATGCGTCCGCCGCGCGCTTCGTGGCCCAGGCCTTCGCCGGCGCCAACCTCGACAACGCGGCGTTGCCCGGCGTCTATGTCGGCGTCGTAATGGGCCGGCATGCCGGCTTCCTGACGGCCGCTGCGGCACTCGGCAAGAAGTTTGACGACGACGGCCCCCACCTCATCTACCTGCCCGAGCGCGACTTCGTCATCGAGACCTTCCTGCGCGACGTGAAGGCCACCCACGAGCGCTACGGCCGCTGCGTCATCGCGGTCAGCGAGGGCATCCATGACGCCAGCGGCGCGCCCATGCTGTCCAGGCTCGCCGGCGACCTGGAGCGCGACGCCCATGGCAACGTGCAGCTCAGCGGCACCGGCGCGCTGGCCGACCTGCTGTGCGAGGAGATCAAGGCCAAGCTTGGCATCAAACGCGTGCGCGGCGACACCTTCGGCTATCTGCAGCGCAGCTTCCTGGGCTGCGTGAGCGACGTTGACCAGCGCGAGGCGCGCGAGGTCGGCGAGAAGGCCGTGCAATACGCCTTCCACGGCGACCGGGACGGGTCCGTGGCCATCAAGCGCGTCGGCTACTACTCGGTGGACTACGAGCTGCTGCCGCTGGCGGCCGTGGCCGGCAAGACGCGCACGATGGAAGACGTGTTCATCAACGGGGCCGGCACCGACGTGACCGATGCCTTCCGGCTCTACCTGAGGCCGTTGCTGGGCTCAAAGCTGCCGGATGCTTTCCGGCTGCGGCCCAACCCCGTGCCCAAGGTGCTCAACCGCGGCTGACGGTCACGACGTCTCGGCCAGTTCGGGAAGCTGGCGCTGGCCCAGCGCATCGGCTCGGGACTGCAGCCAGCCCACCGCCAGGATGGCGACCACCCAGCAGGCGAACAGCCGCAGCGGGTGCACCTCGCCGTCGACCAGCGTCACATAGGCCATCGCCACCGCCGGTGGTGTCATCGCGACGCCGTACGTCCACCGGTCGGCCAGCGCCAGCGTGTTGAGCACGGGGCGCAGCACCCACTGCAGCGGGGTGGCTGGCGGGCGACCCAGGCGCTCTTCATGCGCGGCGGCACCCGCCAGCAGCCAGGCGATGCCGACGGCGATGCAGGCCTCAAGCGGCAACCACGCGCCCAGCACCTGCACGGCCAGATAGACCACCAGAGGCGCCAGCGCCATGACGACACCATGGACGAGGCCGTGGCGCGGCCGGGCCATCGCGATGCCGCCGAGGGCGAAGGCCCAGGCGGCGTACGTGACGGCGGCGTCGGGCAGCAGGGCCAGCAGTGAACCGTTCGCGCGAGGGCCGGGCTGCGCATCGATGTAGAACAGCCCCGCGGCGAACAGCAGCCAGACCGGCCCCAGCGCGGCGCCGTTGATGTCCCGGCACCAGACCGGCAGGCGCAGTGGCAGCCGGCGGGCCGATGGCGTGATCGCCTCCAGCCGCAGCCCCAGCACGCGCCCGCCGGCGAGGCCGAACACAAGTAGCAGCACCGTCATGGCGAGCCACAACAGCCCATGCGCGATGGCGATGACCGGGTCGCCGAACACGGGCATCGCCACAACCACATAGGCCAGCGCCGCGGCACCTGCGCGCAGCCACAGCCCGCGCTTGACGCCGTCGCGCAGCCAGCGCTGGTCCTCCAGGTCCAGCCCCAGCGTGCGCAGCCATTGCGCGCCCAGCATCGCCTGGTTGCGTGCCAGCACCGGCTGCAGCAGCAGCCACAGCCACTGCAGCTTCAGCCATCCGCCACCAGCCTGCCGCCAGGCCTGCAGCCGCAGCAGCGGCGCGCCGACGGCGCGCACGGCCGGGTCGATGGGCCGCGGCCGCAGCCGCTCGTCCAGCGCCTCGTGCAGGGCCTGCGCCAGTTCGGCGCCCAGCAGCCGTTCGGTACGGAAGTCATGCAGCCAGCCGAAGTGCGCATCCAGCGCCTTCAGGAAGTCGTCCGGCAACGCCGGCAGCGCCAGCGCCCATTGCGCGAAGGCGGCCGAGAACTCGGCCTGCCGGTTCAGCGGCTGCTGATCCAGTTCGCGTCGGGTCTCGGCCCAAGCGTCCAACAGCGCCGCCTCGCCCGCGCGGCGCCAGCGGAGTTCCAGCTCGTCGATGAGGTCGAGGGGCTGCACGCGCGGCGCCTGCAGCACGTCGGCAGCCTCTTCTGCCACAGGCGGCATGGGCTGCGGCGCTGGCTCGCGGGTAGTTGTCGCTTCGGCCGGCTGATCCGCCAGTTGCGGTGTGTCGTCAGGAGTGCTGGCCGGCGTGTCGGCGGGCGTGTCGCTTCGCTGCGAGGCCTCCAGCTGCTGCCACTTCAGCCACTGCTGCACGCGCTCGTATGCGCCGCGCAGCGCCTGGTACGCCTCGGCGTCATCGTCCGGGCGCGTGCTCTTGAGCTTGAACGCATACGCCTTCTTGATTGCCGCCAGCTCGGTCGTCGGCTCGATGCCGAGCCGCGCCCAGTCCTCGTCCCACATGCCGCGCCTCAGAACTTGAACGTGTTGTCGATGCTGTCCAGCGCGTCCTTGAACTGCTGGCGCGCGGTGCGGATGGAGCGCGCGTCCTGCGTCTGCAGCACGGCCTCGAACTGCGCCAGCCAGTCCTGCAGCATCACGCGGTCGTTGCCCAGGCGGTCTTCGAACAGGCGCTTGGCGCGTTCGATCAGGTAGCGGTTGTCCTGCTCATCGCGTGGGTGGCGCTTCAGCGCCTGCAGCCGCTCTCGCGTCGCGGCGATCTCGGCAGCGCTAAGGCGCGCGCCCTGGCTCTCGATGACCAGCTCGTGGCGTTGGCCGCCGGGCGTCTCGCGCGCTTCCACCTCCAGCAGACCGTTGGCGTCATACGTGAAACGCACCTCCACACCGGCCTGGCCGGCGGGGGCGGGCTGCACCTCGATCTCCAGCTTGCCCAGGCTCAGGTTTTCCGAGCCCACGGGCGATTCGCCCTGGCGCACGTCGATGAGGATCTGCTTCTGCCCATCGGCCACCGTGTGGTAGCGCTCGACGCGCGACACCGGCACCGGCGTGTTGCGCTCGATGATGGGCGAGAAGCGGTCCGTCACCATGCGACCGGCCACCTGGCTGGCCGCGACGATGCCGAGCGAATACGGCATCACGTCGGTCAGCACGACATCTTCCAGCGCGGCGTCGCGCGCCTTCAGGCCGGCCTGCACGGCGGCGCCCATCGCGATGGCGAGGTCGGGGTCGAGGTTGCGCAGCGGCAGCCGCTGGAACAGCCGTGTGACGAGCTGGCGGACCATGGGCATGCGCGTGGCACCGCCGACGAGCACGACCTCCGCGAGGCCGGCCGGGTCCAGCTGCGCATCGGCCAGCGCACGCTCTATGGGCCGGCGTAGCCGCTGCAGCAGCTCGGCCGATGCTGTCTCGAAGTCGGCGCGTGTCAACGTCGCCGTCAGTGGCCGGTCGCGCCAGACGGTGCGCAACTCGGCATGGTCGCGCTCGCCCAGGTCGCGCTTGGCCTGCTCGGCCAGGCGCCACCACGTCTCGCTGGCCAGCCAGGCGGCGCGGTCGTCGCCGGCCAGGCCCTCGGCCTTTCTGGCGAAGAGCTGGGCGATGACTCGGCTGAAGTCCTCGCCGCCCAGCCGCGTGTCGCCGGCGCTGGCCCGCACCTCGACGACGCCCTCGAAATACTCCAGCACCGACACGTCGAACGTGCCGCCGCCCAGGTCGAAGACGAGGAAGCTGCTGTGCTCGGGCCGCTGCTGCAGGCCATACGCCAGGCCCGCGGCGGTGGGCTCGTTCAGCAGGCGCTCGACCTTCAGCCCGGCGATCTCGCCTGCCGTGCGCGTGGCGCGGCGCTGCGCCTCGTTGAAGTAGGCCGGCACGGTGATGACGGCCTCGGTGACGGGCTCGCCGAGGAAGGCTTCCGCGTCGGCCTTCAGCGTCTGCAGCACCAGCGCCGACAGCTCCTCGGCGCGCAACTGCTTGCTGTGCGCACCGGTGCGCAGCGAGATGAGCTTGTCGCTGCCCATCCAGCGCTTGAAGGCCAGCGCCGTGGACTCGGCGTGCAGGCCGGCGCGCTCCCGGGCCGCTAGACCCACCAGCGTGTGGCCCTGCTCGTCGAGGCTGACGGCGGAAGGCGTCAGGAAGTCCCCGTGGGCGTTGGGGATCAGCACCGGAGCGCCGTCGCGGAACACGGCCGCCGCGCTGTGCGTGGTGCCCAGGTCGATGCCCAGGATCATGGAGAGGCCTCTTGTGGAAACGGGCGGCAGCTTAGCCCACCCGCCGAGGGGGCACTGCTAGGGCTGCGGCTTCACCAGCCGTGGGTGCCATTCGTTGACGGCCAGCAGCGCAGCGGACCCGTAGTGCTTGTGCAGCTCGGCCACCATTTCGCCGTTGATGATGACCGGGTCGGTGTCGACGGCTCGGCGGGCGGCGTCGAGATCGGCCGTGGCGAAGATGAACAACCCGCGCATGCCGTCTACGCCATCCAGCGGGCCCGCGTAGACGAGCAGCCCCTCTTTGGCCAGCCGCGCCATGTTGGCGAAGTGGCCCTTGAACATCTCGTCGCGCGCCGCTCCGTCGGGCATGCGCTTCGGGCCGGTCTTCAGCAGTACGAAGGTGTAAGCCCGCATGCCGGTGCCGGTGGCTCCCCAGGCTTGCGCCTTGGCAGCGTCGTAGGCCGGCGCCTCCTGCGCGTGGGAGGCCAGAGTGCAGAGCAGGGTCAGCAGGCAGGCGATGGCCTTCATAGGGTGGTGCGCTGAGCGTGGCAGTGCCAGGATTGCACGGCATCGCCGCTTCGGAGTCTTCAGATGAAACCCACCCCACCCGGCTGGCCGCGCCTGTCCACGGCCATCTATTGCGAGAACGCGCGTGAGGCGATCGCCTGGTACCAGCGCGCCTTCGGCTTCACGGTCGAGATGGTCGTCGATGCGCCTGACGGCAGCATCCGGCACAGCGAGCTGCGCTTCGGCGAAGCCATGATCATGGTCAGCGAGGGCAGCGCGTCGCAAACCGCGCGCTTCGGCGTGCCGGGCCATGCACCGCGGGTCGTGGGCGGTGTCAACACGCAGAACCTGTTCATCTATGTCGACGACGTGGACGCTCACTGCGCGCGGGCGCGGGCCGCCGGTGCCCGCGTGACGGAGCCGCTGGCGGACAACGACTATGGCCCCGATCACTGGACCGACCGAACCTATGCCTGCGTGGACCCGGACGGCCATCTGTGGTGGTTCAGCCAGCGCCTGCGCAACCCTGTGACCCGCGCTTGAGCCAGCGCCTGACACGGCCAGGCCGGCCATCATCATGACGTCACGTCTGCCGGCCACCATGGCGGAGCCCGACTGGAGCCGACGCCATGCCGTATCCCACAGCGCCTGCCTTCGTCCCTGCCAAGACTGACGCCGCCCGCCAGCTGCTGGCGGGGCCCCGAGGCGGCCTCAGCGCGCCGTTGCGCATGCTGCTGATCAACGTGGACGGCCGACGTGGTCTGGACGAACTCCGGCGCCTGGCCCATTCGCTGGGGTTGGCTGACGAGGCGCTGGAGACGCTGCATCGTGACGGCCTGATCACCGGGCGGCGCGCCGCCGCGCCGCGGCCTGATGCGGCACCTCCGGCGACCGCGCCCGCACCGGCTCCTGTCGCGCCCCCGGTTGCAGCGCCAGCGGCCGATCCGGCCGCAGACCTGCGCCGGCTGATGCGCGCCAAGATGTTTGCGCTGGACCTGGCCAGCCGCATGCTCGCCGGGCGCGACGCCGAGCTGCGGGCCAGCGCCCGGGTGGTGGACAGCGAGTCGCGCTTCCTGGTGTGGATGGCCGAGGCGTCGGCGCGCATCGAGGCCGCGGCCAGCGCCGACCGGGCGCAGCTCTTCCGCGAGCGCGTGGCCCAGGTGGCCGGCTGACCCGGGTGCTCACCGCTGGGTTATGCGGGCATCGCCTGGATCAGCTTTTCCAGCCCGACGCGGAGCTTCAGCCCTGACTGCGGAATGACGGCGACGATGGCGTATTCGGGCCGCGCGGTGTCGCGCCGCGCCGGCTCCGGCAGCAGCAGGCCACCCCGGTCGGTCAGCACCGCGACGATGGGGGTGCTGGCCGTCTCGCCACGACGCATCACCATGCCCACTTCCCCGGACTTCAGCCGCACCGCGCAGCCAGGCGGGTAGAGGCCGAACTCCTTGATGAGTGCGGCGGTCATCGGGTCGCCCTTGCCCGTCTGGTACTGCAGGCGGGCCGCGGCGTCGGCCAGCAGCGGCTGGCGCTTCAGGCGCGGGCTCAGCTTGGCGGTGAAGCAGTCGGCGTGGTGCACGAGCATGGCCACGTCGAGCACGGGCTTGAGCCGGCGCGGGTAGCCGCTGCCGTCGGGCTCCTCGTGGTGCTGGCGCACGGCCTCCAGCCAGTCGGTGTCGGTGACGCCGGCCATCTCCAGCATCGCGGCGCTGCGCTCGGGGTGGGACTGGATCTCCGCGCGCTGCAGCGTCGTAACGGGAGAGAGCTGCGTGACGAGCTTGTTCTGCAGTTCCGCCATCGCGAGGTTCATTGTCAGCGCCACGCGCAGCACGCATTGCCGCTGCTCGACCGACCAGCCCAGCCGTGTGGCGGCCAGGCAGGCAGCGGTGGCGGTGTGGACCGCGTGGCGGCTGGCGTAGGACGAGGCTCCGCTGTCAACGGCCTCGGCCCGCACCGCCTGCAGGATGGCAAGGTCCGGGTCGCGTTCGATGAGCGCCATCAGCGGCCTGGAGGCATGGTCCAGCGAGTGGGTGAAGTCGCCTATGGGGCTGGCGCGCAGCAGCCGACCGACCTCGCCCATGCTCGCGTCCCAGAAGGCGGGCAACTGGTCGCGCCGCGCGTTGGCGATCCGCTTGGCGGGGTCCTCCATTTCGCGCACGTCCACGGTGGCGTCGCGGTCGATCAGCTTCTCTAGCTGCTCGATGCTGTCGAACTGGTGGCCGTGGGCCAGCAGCAACCGGCCGCCGACGTCGTAGATGCTGAACGGCGTGGGCTTGCCCACCTCGAAGCGGTTGCGGTGCTGGCTCAGCGGCTCGAAGCTCATGGGCGTGCGTCGGTCACGGTCAGCTCGGCAGGCGAGCGCCCCGACCGTCCCAACATTTCCGGGTTTTATGGTGGGGCGGATTACAGCCGGCTTTCTCGCGCGCTCGTGCCCGGGGTCGCCGCCCCGAGCGTGACAAGCAACACGCGGGATCAGCCCGCGCGTCGGGCCAGCAGCGCGCGTGCCGCGCGGGATACCGGCTCGCGGCCCAGCACGCCGGAGATGTAGGCGCCGGCGTCGACCAGCCTGTCGAGGTCGATGCCGGTCTCGATGCCGAGGCCGTCCAGCATGAAGACGACGTCCTCGGTCGCCACGTTGCCCGTCGCACCCTTCGCGTAGGGGCAGCCGCCCAGGCCGGCCACGCTGGCGTGAAAGCTGTTCACGCTCAGTTCCATGCTGGCGTAGATGTTGGTCAGCGCCTGGCCGTAGGTGTCGTGGAAGTGGCCCGACACCTCGGCCGTCGGGAAGTGCTTCAGCGCCCGCTCCATCGCCGCCTGCACCTTGGCCGGCGTGCCGACGCCGATGGTGTCGGCGATGTCGATGGCATCCACGCCCAATTCGCGCAGCGGCCTGACGACGGCCTCCACCTGATCCGCTGTGATGTCGCCCTCGTACGGGCAGCCCAACGCGCAGGACAGCGCCGCGCGCACCTTCACACCGGCCGCATGGGCGCCTTCGATGACCGGCGCGAAGCGCTCCAGGCTCTCGGCGATGGAGCAGTTGATGTTCTTCTGCGTGAAGGCCTCGCTGGCCGCCGTGAAGACGAGGATCTCGTCGGGCCTGGATGCCAGCGCCGAATCCAGCCCTTTGAGGTTGGGCACCAGAACCGAGTAGCGCACGCCCGGCTGGCGCGCGATGGCGGCCATGACGGCGACGTTGTCGCCCATCTGCGGCACCCACTTCGGGCTGACGAAGCTGGTGACCTCGATCTCGCGCAGCCCGGCGTCCTGCAGCATCGCGACGAGCCGGGCCTTGTGCTCGGTGGCGACGTTGGCCTTCTCGTTCTGCAGGCCGTCGCGCGGGCCGACGTCGAGGATCTTGACGTAGGTGGGCAGGTTCATGGTCAAACCTCGAGGCGCAAGAGTTCCGCGCCGTCCGTCACCTGGTCGCCCACGGCAAACAGCAGCTCCGCCACCTTGCCGTCGCGCGGCGCGCTGATGGTGTGTTCCATCTTCATTGCCTCCATGACGGCCAGCGGCTGGCCTTGGGTGACGGTGTCGCCGGCCTGCGCGAGGAAGGCAATCAGCTTGCCGGGCATGGGTGCGGTCAGGCGACCACCTTCCGGGGGGCCGTCGCCGGCGTGGGCGATCAGGTCCACCTCGGTCAACACGGCTGAGCCAGTCGGGGCGAAGACGGCGACGCGCTCGCCCTGGGCGTAGGTCTTCACGCGAACTCGGTCGGTGCCGAGAAAGAGTTCGTGCGTCTCGGCATCCAGCGACTGCACAGCGAACTCGATGGTTTCGCCTCCAACGGTCAGCGTCATGCCGCCGCGGTGGTGGCGGGACAGCCGCACCTCGTGGTGCATGCCGCCGGCGTCGAGGTCGAAGCGGCGCGACGCGGCGCCGAACAGGCGGAAACCATCACGGGCACTCCACGGGTCGGCATCCTGCGCCGCCGCCTCGAGGGCCAGCGTGTGGGCCACGACGGCGGCGGCGCTGATGCGCAGCGGCAGGCCTGGTTGGTCGAACAGCTGGGCTTTCTCGCGCTCGATGAGGCCGGTGTCGAGATCGGCGCCGGCAAACGAAGCGGTGGCTGCGCAGCGACGCAGGAAGGCCACGTTGGTGTGGAGGCCGACGATGTGCGTGTCGCGCAGCGCGGCATCGAGGCGCGCCAGCGCCTGCGCACGGTCCTCGCCCCAGACGATGAGCTTGGCGATCATCGAGTCGTAGAACGGGCTGATCGCGTCACCCTCGCGGACGCCGGCGTCGATGCGAACGTCACCCTGTTGGAAAGCCACGTGCGACGGCCAGCGCGCCACGTCCAGCGTGCCGGTGGCGGGCAGGAAGCCACCGTCCGGGTTCTCGGCGCAGATGCGGGCTTCGATGGCGTGGCCGCGCATGCGCAGCTCGTGTTGCTTGAGCGGCAGCGGCTCGCCCGACGCGACGCGCAGCTGCCACTCGACGAGATCCTGACCGGTGATGGCTTCCGTGACCGGGTGCTCCACCTGCAGCCGCGTGTTCATCTCCATGAAGTAGAAGCGGCCGTCCTGCTCGGCGATGAACTCCACCGTGCCGGCACCTACGTAGCCTACTGCTTTGGCGGCGGCAACAGCGGCCTCCCCCATCTGTGCACGGCGTTCGGCGGTCATGCCCGGCGCGGGCGCCTCTTCCAGCACCTTCTGGTGGCGGCGCTGCACGGAGCAGTCGCGCTCGAACAGGTAGACGCAGTCGCCCTGCGAGTCGCCGAAGACCTGGATCTCGATGTGGCGCGGCTTCTGCACGTAGCGCTCGATCAGCACCGCGTCGTCGCCGAAGCTGTTGATGGCCTCGCGCTTGCACGAGGCCAGCGCGGCGTCGAACTCGTCGTCGCTGTAGACCGCGCGCATGCCCTTGCCGCCGCCGCCGGCGCTGGCCTTGATGAGCACGGGATAGCCGATGCGCCCAGCCTCGCGCTTCAGCAGCGCGGGGTCCTGGTCGGCGCCGTGATAGCCCGGCACCAGCGGAACCTTCGCGGCCTCCATCAGCCGCTTGGATTCGGCCTTTAGTCCCATGGCCCTGATGGCGCTGGGCGGCGGGCCGATGAAGACGACGCCGGCGTCGGCGCAAGCCTGGGCGAAAGCCTCGTTCTCCGACAGGAAGCCATAGCCGGGGTGGACGGCTTCGGCGCCGGTCGCCTTGGCGGCGGCCAGGATGCGCTCCCACTGCAGGTAGGAGTCCCGCGGCGCCGGGCCGCCGATCAGCACGGCCTCGTCGCAGGCCTTCACGTGCCGGGCGTTGGCATCGGCCTCTGAATAGACGGCCACCGTCTGCATACCCAGGCGCCGTGCGGTGGCCGCCACTCGGCAGGCGATTTCCCCCCGGTTGGCGATGAGGATCTTCTTGAACATCTCTCTTGTCTCCGGTCTTGTGAACCTTCTACAGGCTTGTTCGCTGGGCCAGGATCACTGGCGAATGAGCGGGCGCGGGCCGTGATCAGTCTGGCTTGCCTTCCTGCAGCCGCTTGCGGCGCGCTTCGTAGTCGTTATAGGCCGGCGCATTGCGCTTCTCGCAGGCACGGCGGTCCTGGGGGGAGCTGTTGTTGCTGGCGCATTGGGCCTGGGCCGCGTCCTGAACGTAGTCGTAGACCACGGCGCAGCCCGAGAGTGCCAGTAGCGAGAGGAGCAGCGCAGCGATCCTCATCTCAGTGCGTGCAGACCTGCACCTTTGCCGCGGCCTGCGACGGCGTCAGCTCGGCCTCGGTCGCGCAGCGCATGCCCAGCCGCGCCAGCAGCGCGCGGTCCTTTTCGGCCTGCGGGTTGCTCGTCGTCAGCAGCTTGTCGCCGTAGAACATCGAGTTGGCGCCGGCGAGGAAGCACAGCGCCTGCATGGTCTCGGGCATCTCCTCGCGGCCGGCGGACAGGCGCACCATGGCGCGCGGCATCGTGATGCGGGCCACCGCGATCGTGCGGATGAACTCCAGCGGGTCCAGCGGCGCGGTGCCGGCCAGCGGCGTGCCTTCCACCTGCACGAGGTTGTTGATGGGCACGCTTTCGGGGTAAGGATCCAGGTTGGCGAGCTGCACCAGCAGGCCGGCACGCTGGCGGCGCGTCTCGCCCATGCCGACGATGCCGCCCGAGCACACCTTCATGCCCTGCTGGCGCACGCGGTCCAGCGTGTCCAGGCGGTCCTGGTAGGTGCGGGTCGTGATGATCTGGCCGTAGAACTCGGGCGACGTGTCGAGGTTGTGGTTGTAGTAGTCCAGGCCGGCGCTTTTCAGCTGCTCGGCCTGGCCGTCTTCCAGCATGCCGGCGGTCAGGCAGGTCTCCAGGCCCAGCGCCTTGACCTCGGAAATCATCGTGCCGATGGCTTCCAGGTGACGCGGCTTGGGGCTGCGCCAAGCAGCGCCCATGCAGAAGCGAGTCGCGCCGTTGGCCTTGGCGGCACGGGCGGCTTCCATGACTTCTTCCAGAGGGATCAGCTTCTCGGCCTTCAGGCCGGTGTCGAAGTGGGCCGACTGCGGGCAGTACTTGCAGTCCTCCTCGCAGCCGCCGGTCTTGATGGACAGCAGCGTTGACAGCTGCACCGCGTTGGCATCGAAGTTCTCGCGGTGCACGGTCTGCGCCCGGTAGAGCAAGTCGTTGAACGGCAGCTCGAACAGGGCGGCCACCTCGTCGACGGTCCAGGGCTTGGCCTGGCGGCGGTCGGCGGCGGTCGTGGGCGTGAGGGTGTTGATCTGGTTGGGATTCATGCGGCGAGATGTTCGAGCAGAGGTTCGAGCGACAGGTGGCGCGCCATCGTCGCGTGGTCGGCGTGGGCCAGGCGCGGCACATGGCCGAGGCAGGGGGCCTGCAGGCCCGACTGCAAAGCTTGCAGATTGTCGGTGACATGGGGCTGACGCTCGTCCACCGTGTTGGCGACCCAGCCGGCGAGCATCAGCCCGCGCGCGCGGATGGCCTCGGCCGTCAGTAGCGCATGGTTGATGCAGCCCAGGCGCAAGCCGACAACGAGGATGACCGGCAGGCCCAGGTCAACGGCCAGGTCGGCGGTGTCCCAAGTGTCGGTCAGCGGCACGCGGAAGCCGCCGACACCTTCCACCAGCGCGACGTCTGCGCGACCACCGACGGTGCGCAACGCGTGCAGCAGTGGCACGCGGGCGATGACTTCGTTCTCGATACGAGCGGCGATGTGTGGTGCGCAGGGCGTGCGCAGCTGCAGCGCGCCGACCTCAGCCGACGTGAGGCCGAGGTTGGATGCAGCGCGCAGGCGCTCGACGTCGTCGTTGAGCCAGTCGCCGTCGATGAACTCCTGCCCGGCAGAGACGGGCTTGAGCGCGGCGACGCGGCGCCCCGACAGCGCGAACGCCTGCGCGAGCCCCGCGGTGACGGCGGTCTTGCCGATCTCGGTGTCGGTGCCGGTGATGAAGAAGCCCCTCATGCCGCTTGCTCCTGAGCGGCAGCCGCACGGCCCAGCGCCGCCAGCAGCGTGTCGACGTCGGCGGCGGTATGCGTGCCGCACAGCGTGATGCGCAGCCGCGCCTTGCCGGCCGCGACGGTGGGCGGGCGGATGCCCGGCACGCGCAGGCCGGCGGCTTCGAGTGCGGCGGCAAGCGCCATGACCTCGGCATTGCCGCCGACGATGAGCGGCTGGATGGGCGTGGACGAATCCGTCAGCGACCAGCCCAGGCGGGGGTGGCGGTCGATCAGCGCCATCAGGCCGTCGCGCAGGCGGACCTGCAGTGCGACGAGATTCGCACGGCGCTGGGCGCCGGCCGGGCCGTCGATGAGCGCGAAACTGGTCAGCAGCGCGTGCTCGATGGCCGGCGGCGACGCGGTCGAGAAGATGAAGTTGCGAGCGGCCTGCAGCAGGTACTCGACGACGGTTGTGTGCGCTGCGACAAAGGCCCCTGCGAGGCCGGCGGCCTTGCCGAGCGTGCCGACGAGGATGAGCCGCTCGCTGCGCAGCCCGAAGTGCTCCAGCGCGCCGCGGCCGGTGGCGCCGAGCACGCCGAAACCATGGGCGTCGTCGACGACCAGCCAGGCGTCGAACTCCTCGGCCAGCGCCAGCAGACCGGGCAGCGGCGCGAGGTCGCCGTCCATGCTGAAGACGGCGTCCGTCACGATCAGCCTGACCTTGGCCGTGCTGGCTGCGAGCGCAGTGCGCAGCGCGTCGAGGTCGACGTGCGGGAAGCGCGTGACCTTGGCCTTGGCCAGGCGCGCCGCGTCGATCAGCGACGCGTGGTTCAGTTGCTCCGAGAAGATCTCGGTGTGCTCGTCGCCCAGCGCCGTGACGACGGCCAGGTTGGCCATGTAGCCGGTGCAGAAGCCGAGGGCGCGCGCCTGCGGGATGTGCGGCGCAAACCACCCCGCCAGCGTGTCGGCCACGGCCTCGTGCGCGGCGCTGTGCCCGCTGACGAGCGGCGATGCGCCGGAGCCACCGCCCCACCGGTGGGCGCCTTCGGCCAGCGCGTCGGCAATGGCCGGCTCTGCCGCCAGGCCCAGGTAGTCGTTGGAGCAGAACATCAGCAGCTCGCGGCCGTTGACGCGCTGGCGCGGTGCGGTGCCGTCGTCGGCGGTCCGCAGTTGGCGCGTCAGGCTCTGCGCCGATAGGGCGGCGAGCTTGGCGCTGAGGTGATCAAGCAAGGACATCGTTCAGCACATCGTTCAACGTTTGCGCCACGGCATCGGCCAGGAAGGCCGCGGTCGCGTCGTCGATCAGGTAGGGAGGCATCAGGTAGACAGTCGCGCCGATCGGCCGGATCAGCAACTGGTGTGCGCGCGCCGCGAGGTGGAAGCGTTCGGCGAAGCGCGACGGCGCTTCCGGCACGTCGAAGGCGAGGATCATGCCGCGTTGGCGCAGATGGCTCACACGCGAGGCCAAGGGTGCGAAGGCGCGGGCCAAGCGGTCGGCCTGCTGGCGGTTGTCGTCGAGCTGGCCGGCGTCGAAGCGGTCCAGCACCGCGTTCGCCGCGGCACAGGCCAGCGGGTTGCCGGTGTAGGAGTGCGAGTGCAGGAAGCCGCGCGTGACGTCCTCGCTCCAGAACGCGGCGAACACATCGTCGGTCGTCAGCACCAGCGACAGCGGCAGCGTGCCGCCGGTGATGCCCTTGGACAGCAGGACGAAGTCGGGCCAATCCGCCTGCGACTGTTCCCACGCAAAGAATGTGCCGGTGCGTCCACAGCCCACGGCGATCTCGTCGGCGATCAGGTGCACGCCGAACTCGCGCGTCAGCTCGCGCAGGCCCTTCAGGTAGGCCGGCGAGTACATGACCATGCCGGCCGCGCCCTGGATCAGCGGCTCGACGATGACGCAAGCGATGCGGTCATGCCGCTCGGCCAGCAATGTCCGCATCGCCGCAAGTGCCTCCGCCTCGTTGCCCAGCCGCGCGTCGGGCGACATGACGATGTGGGCGCGCATCAGCAGTGGGTCGTAGGCGTCGCGGAAGACCTGCACGTCGGTCACGCTGAGCGCGCCCAGCGTCTCGCCGTGATAGCTGTTCTTCAGGCAGACGAACTCGCGCTTGTCTGGCCGGCCGCGGTTCTTCCAGCTGTGGAAGCTCTGCTTCAGCGCGATCTCGACGGCGCTGGCGCCATCGCTGCCGAAGAAGGTGTGGCCCAGCGCACCACCGGTGCGTGCCGACAGTCGCTCGGCCAGCCGCACGGCGGGCTCGTGCGTGCAGCCGGCCAGCATCACATGCGGCAGCGTGTCGAGCTGCGCCTTGATGGCGTCGTGCAGCGGCTTGTCGCTGTGGCCGAACAGGTTGACCCACCACGACGAATTGGCGTCGAAGTAGCGATTTCCGTCGGTGTCGAACAGCCAGGGTCCCTCGCCACGGGCGATGGGCAGCGGCGGCACGTCGACGAGGCGGGCCATCTGCGTGCAGGGGTGCCAGACAGCCGTGCGGCTGCGGTCTTGGAGAGAAGTCATGCGGGAGCGGTGCGGCGCACGCGGCGGACGAGTGCACGCAAGAAACGGAAGCAGAACCAGATCAGCGCGGCCATGAAGACGAGCGCCAACGCCAGCAGCGGAAAGAAGACGAATGGGTGCGCCCAGGCCAGCCATAGCATTGCCGGCACCGCCACGTCGCCGGCCAGTGACAGGCCGAGGTTGGAGAACGGCTCGGGCGAGGTGTTGGCCGCGGCGCGCGTGCTGGCCTTGGCGGCATGCGCCGTGGCTGCAAGGCCGCCGCCGACGAGTGCGGCGACAACGCCCCAGGCCTGGCCGCCATCGCCGGCCCAGCCGCTGACCAGCCCGGCCACGAGCGCCGCCCCGGCGGGGACGCGGATCAGCGTGTGCAGCGCATCCCAGGCGCTGTCGACGAGCGGGATCTTGTCGGCCAGGAACTCGACGAACGCGAGCGCGGCGGCGCAGGCCATCACCAGTGGCGATGCCAGCACCTGCAGCCCCGGCGGCAGCGCGATCCACCCCCAATGCCCGGCGATGCCGACCAGCAGCACGGTCAGGTACAACCGAAGCCCGCTGGCCCAGCCGAGCGCGGCGGCGAGGGCGAGCAGGTGAACGGCGTCGAGGTTCATCCGGGCAGCCACGAGGGCCTGGCTTTGCTCAGGAAGCTCTGCACGCCGTCGCGCCCCTCGTCGCTGGCGCGGATGTCGGCAATGCGCCGGGCAGTGTCGTCGCGCAGCGCGGGAGTGATGTCGCGGCCGGCGACGTCTTTGACGAGCCGCTTGCAGGCACGCACGGCCGCAGGACCGTTGGCGGTGATGGCTGTCAAGAGTTCGCCGACCTTGGCGTCCAGCGCGTCGGCCGTCACGATCTCGTGCACTAGGCCCAGGCGATGCGCCTCGGCGGCGCTGAACCGCTCGGCCGTCACGAAGTAACGCCGCGAGGCCTGCTCGCCCAGCGCCTTCACGACGTAGGGGCCGATGGTGGCCGGCAGCAGGCCCAGCTTGGCCTCCGACAGGCAGAAGCCTGCGGTGTCCGCGGCCACGACAATGTCGGCGCAGGCCACCAGCCCCACGCCGCCGGCGTAGGCGTCGCCCTGCACGCGGGCGAGGACCGGTACCGGGCAGTTGTAGATCGCCCACAGCATGTCGGCCAGCCGCGTCGCGTCGGCGTGGTTCTCGGTCCACGAGTAACCGGCCATCGCCTGCATCCAGTTCAGGTCGGCACCAGCGCAGAAGGCCTTGCCCTCGGCGGCGAGGACGATGGCGCGCAGCTCTGGGCGCTGGCCGAGCCGGGTGAAGGTCGCGGTCAGCTCCGCGATCAACGCTTCGTTGAACGCGTTGCGGACCTCGGGGCGGTTCAGCGTGACGCGGGCGATGCGACCGTCGTCGGTGACTTGCAGTGCGGCCATGGGCTAGCTCAGGTGCGGCCAGACCTGCAGGCCGAAGTGGGTGGCGTAGGGATCGAAGTCACGGTCGCGGTGTAACAGCGCGTGGCCCCGTTCGATGCAGAAGCTGGCGATCAGCGAGTCGATGGCGCTGCACACCGTGATGCCCAGCCGCCGCAGCTGGCGATAGTGCTCCGCGGCGCGCAAGGCGATCTCTTCGCCACCGGTCGACGCGACCGGAAGGGCAGCGAACAGCGCGCGCGCGGTGCGCAGGTCGGCTTCCTGCCGGAACCCGCGAAGCACCTCGAACAGCACCAGGTCCGGCAGCACCAGTTCGGTCTCACCATGGTGCAGCAGCCGCGCCAGCGCGTCGCTGGCCGAGTTCTCGTGACCGGCCAGCAGGTCGATCCAGACGCCGCTGTCAACGACGACCACGGGCCTTCTCCGCCTTGGGCTTGGCCGCAGCCGCGCGATGGGCCTTGGCGGGCTCGGCGGCCGCGGGCGCGTCGTTCGCCTCCTCCGCCTCGTCGCCCCAGCCCCATTGCAGCTGGCCGCGGAACTTCAGGATCTCGCGGTAGGCCGCCTGCCGCTTCAGCAGCAGCAGGCCGGCTTCCACGGCTTCCTTCTTGGTCTTGTACGGCCCGGCCTTCATCGCGGCGGCCATCAAGTCGTCGTCAATGTCGATGTTGGTGCGCATGATGTGTGCGAAATGCGGATTTCAGACACATTTTATGCTTCGCGTCGCTCGGCGGGTGCCAGCGGCTTGGCCATCAACACCGACGCATAGGTCTTGCCTCGCCACTGCACGCTGCCCACGGTGACATAGCCGCGGCGCTCGTAGCGGCGGCGCAGCGCGGTTGCGGGTTCGGCGGTGTCCAGCGCGATCTGCGTAAGGCCCTGGGCGCGAGCCCAGGCCTCGGCGGCGTCGAGCAGGCGCTCGCCCAGCCTGAGGCCGCGGCAGTCCGGATGCACGGCCAGCTGCGACAGGATGGCCGTGCCGGGTGTCGTGAACAGCGGGGGCGACGGGTCGCCGATGTAGGCCTCGCCCGCCGGCTTGGGGCCGCGGACGGCGATGGTGCCGACGAGGCGGCCGCCCCGCTCGGCGACGAAGCCCTGCGCGCCGGCCAGCCGGTCGCGGGTGACGTCCACGGGCTGGTCGACGGCCGTGAAGTTCCAGCCCTGCGCGGCCAGCGATGCGTAGGACGCGTGCAGCAGCGCCGTCAGCTCGGTCAGGCAGTCGCTGGCGGCCAGCGGGCGGATGGTGGGCATGCTCAGTCCTTGATGTCGAAGCCCTGGCGGCGCAGGAAGTCGGCGACGACGGGCTGCCAGACCTGCGGGAACTTGGCGAATAGCAGGTGGCCGTCCTCGCCGTGAGGTGGGAACTGCTTGAACTCGGCCTGCCCGCCGGCGTCGCGGAAGGCCTGCACCCACTCGCGCGGCAGCGTGGCGCCGAAGAAGCGGTCGTTCTCGGTGTACGCCCACAGCATGGGCACATGCGCCGTCTGGCCATAGCCGGCAAACATGCGACGGAGCTGCACGGGCGAGCAGGGCTGCTCCGGGTGGGCCTTGGGGTCGCCGCCCCCGCCGCCGGCAAAGTTGATGGCGGTGACGACGCCGGCCGGGTTCAGCGACGCCAGCGTGACGGTGGTCGCGCCACCGAACGACTGGCCCAGCAGTACGGTGCGGTCCTTCACGACGTCGTCGCGCTGGCGCAGCACGTCCAGCAGCTGCAGGCTCTGGTCGGCCGCGGCGCGGAAGACGGGCGGGTAGAGGCGGTTGTTGCAGCTGCCGGAGTCCTCGACGTCCTCGCCGCCGCTGACGCCGTAGCCGATGCGCGTGGGCACGGCGACCAGGAAGCCACGTTCGGCGAACCAGCGCGACGCCTCGGGGAAGCGAGCCCGCCCGAGCGCGGCCCGGCCGTCGGCGTCCACGGCCCGGCCATGGTTGATCAGCACGATGGGGCGCGGCGCCGGCGTCGCGTCGTTGAAGTAGACGGTCACGCGGATGGGCTGCTCCACCACTTTGCCCCAGGCGTTGGCGACGTGCACCGGGAGGTCGAACTGCTGTTCGACGAGCTTGGCGTGGGCAGTGCCGTGTAGGCCGGCGGCCAGCAGCGCCGGGGCGATGATGCGATGCAGGTGTTTCATGGAGCGGGTCTACCACAGGCGGGGGCCAGCGGGGCGGCGACGCGGCGCAGCGAGGCGTCCACCTGAGCCAGGTCGTACCGCGTCGCCGCCCCGGCGGTGAGCAAGCGCCACATCATTGCCCTCACATCCGGAAGACGCCGAACTTAGTATCGGGAATGGGCGCGTTCAGCGAAGCGCTCAGTCCCAGCGCCAGCACGCGACGCGTGTCGGCGGGGTCGATGACGCCGTCGTCCCACAGCCGGGCCGACGCGTAGTAGGGGTGGCCCTGCGCTTCGTACTGCTGGCGCAGCGGGGCCTTGAAGGTTTCCTCCTCGTCAGCGGACCAGCTACCGCCCTTGGCCTCGATCGCATCTCGGCGGATCGTGCTCAACACGCTGGCGGCCTGCTCGCCGCCCATCACCGAGATGCGCGCGTTGGGCCACATCCACAGGAAGCGCGGCGAGTACGCACGGCCGCACATACCGTAGTTCCCGGCGCCGAACGAGCCGCCGATGATGACGGTGAACTTGGGCACCTGGGCGCAGGCGACGGCCGTCACCATCTTGGCGCCGGCGCGGGCGATGCCCTCGTTCTCGTACTTGCGGCCCACCATGAAGCCGGTGATGTTCTGCAGGAACACCAGCGGGATCTTGCGCTGGCAGCACAGCTCGATGAAGTGCGCGCCCTTGTTGGCGCTCTCGGCGAACAGGATGCCGTTGTTGGCGACGATGCCCACGGGCATGCCCTCGATGTGCGCGAAGCCGCACACCAACGTTGCCCCGTAGCGGGCCTTGAACTCGTCGAACTCGCTGCCGTCGACGATGCGGGCGATGACCTCGCGCACGTCGAAAGGCTTGCGCCCAGTTTTCCCATCTTGGGTCGGGATCACGCCGTGCAGCTCGGCCGGGTCGAAGACCGGGGCCTTGGGTTCCTGGACGAGCAGCGGGTTGGCCTTGGTCCAGTTCAGGCGTGCGACGGACTGGCGCGCGATGGCCAGCGCATGCGTGTCGTTGTTGGCGAGGTGGTCGGCCACTCCCGAGAGGCGCGTGTGCACGTCGCCGCCGCCGAGGTCTTCGGCCGAGACGACCTCGCCGGTGGCCGCCTTCACCAGCGGCGGGCCGCCCAGGAAGATGGTGCCCTGGTCCTTGACGATGATGGTCTCGTCGCTCATCGCCGGCACGTAGGCGCCGCCGGCCGTGCACGAGCCCATGACGACGGCGATCTGCGGGATGCCTTCGGCGCTGAGGTTGGCCTGGTTGAAGAAGATGCGGCCGAAGTGGTCGCGGTCGGGGAAGACCTCGTCCTGGTTGGGCAGGTTGGCGCCGCCGCTGTCCACAAGATAGATGCAAGGCAGCCGGTTCTGCGCGGCGATCTCTTGCGCGCGCAGATGCTTCTTGACGGTGATGGGGTAGTAGGTGCCGCCCTTCACCGTGGCGTCGTTGCACACGATGATGCACTCCACGCCCGACACGCGACCGATGCCGGCCACCACGCCGCCGCCCGGCGCGGCGTTGTCGTAGAGATTCAGTCCGGCCAGCGGCGCAATCTCCAGGAAGGGCGTGCCGGGGTCCAGCAGCAGCTCGACGCGGTCGCGCGGCAGCAGCTTGCCGCGGGCGGTGTGCTTGGCGCGGGCAGCTTCGCCGCCGCCTTGGGCGATCTGCGCCAGTTTGGCGTTCAAGTCGTCGATCAGCGCGCGCATCGCCTCGGCGTTGGCCTGGAAATCGGCCGAGCGGGGGGTGAGCTGCGTGGTCAGCACCGGCATGGGGTCTCCTCGGGTCTTGTCGTGTCGGGCGCAGCGCTTGTGGCGCGTGCCGCGCTTGTGGTTCGGGGTCGGGCACCAAAAGCCCGCGGCATTCTCGGACATCGCTAGGATGGCTCTTCCTGCAAGGGAGTAGGAGGCGACATGAACGCGCGAAAGACCTGGCTCGCAGCCGGGCTGCTGTGGTGGAGTGGCTGGGCGTTTGCCCAGACCGAGGCGGCGGACGCCGACTGGCGGTATCGCGTGCAGCCGGGCGACACACTGATTACGTTGACGCAATCCTGGCTCGCCCCGCCGCGCGGCTGGCGCGATCTGCAGCAGCTCAACCGCGTGGCCGACCCGCTGCACCTGATGCCCGGCCGCACGCTGCGCATGCCCGTGGCCTGGCTGCGGCGCGAGGCCAGTGTCGCCGAGGCCGTGTTCGTCAAGGGTGAGGTGCAGCGGCAGCGCGGCGCGACAGCAGAGCCGCTGGCGGCCGGCACCACGCTGCTCAGCGGTGACCGCCTGCGCACCGGCCCGCAGGCCAGCGTCAGCGTCAGGTTCGCGGACGGCTCACGGCTGCTCGTGCCGCCGCAGAGCGAGGTGACGCTGGAGCAGCTGCTCGTGCTAGGCCGCGGCGCGCTGCCGGCCGTGCGCGTGGGCGTAGGGCAGGGCGGGGCCGACCATCGCGTGCAGCCCAACCCGCAGCGCGTGCCCTTGTACGAAGTCAACACGCCGCACGTCAACCTCGGCGTGCGGGGCACCGAGTTCCGCGTGCAGACTGCCGGCGGCGCCAGCCGCATGCAGGTCATCTCGGGCGCCGTGCATGCCGACGGGCTGGCCGCTGACGTCACGCCGGGCCAGGGTCTGCTGGCCGAGGGCAAGGCGCGCAGCGTCGGCCCGCTGCTGCCCGCGCCGGACCTGGCGGCGGTGCCGGCCACATCCGAACGGCTGCCGCTGCGGCTGGGCTGGGCGGCATCGCCCGCCGGCGCGCAGGCCTGGCGCGCGCAGCTCTACGCCCGCGGAGACTTCGACCGGCTGATGCTGGACGCCCGCGTCACCGAGCCCGTGGCAGCGTGGCCCGAGGCCCGCGAGCTGCCCGATGGCGACTACACGCTGCGCGTGCGCGCGATCGACGCCCGCGGCCAGGAGGGTGCCGCGGCGGATGCCAACGTGCACCTGCAGGCGCGGCCGGAGCCGCCGTTCATCCAGGCGCCCGTCGATGGCGCGGTCAGTTACGCCGGTGGCATGGCCTTCGCCTGGACGCGCAACACCGCGGCGCCGGCCGTGCAGCTGCAGATCGCCAGGGACACCGAGTTCAAGGACATTGCGCTGCAGACGCCGCCGCTGGATGCCGCCGGCCACGAGGTCCGGCTGCCGGACGGTGCCTATCACTGGCGCATCGCGGCCGTCGAGGCCGGAGGCCGGGCCGGGCCGTTCGGTGACGCGCAGCGCTTCGAGATCCGGCCGCCGCCGCCCGCGCCCCCGCCGGCCGAGCCGGACCTGAGCGGCGACCAGATCCAGCTGCGCTGGCGCGCGGACCAGGGCGTCGTGCGCTACGAGCTGGAGTGGGCCCGCACCGATGCGTTCGACGGCGCCGAGGTGCAGCGCTTCAGTGCCGACCAGCCCGCGATCGCGCTGCCCAAGCCGTCGGCGGGCACCTACTTCCTACGCGCCCGCGCCTTCAATGCCGCCGGTGCCGCCAGCCCCTGGGGGCAGACGCAGCGCATCGACGTGCCCTACCCGCGCTGGCTGTGGCTGCTGCCCTTGCTGCTCGTGCCGCTGTTCTGATGGCGGGCCGCTGGCTCGCGCTGCCCGGGGCGCTGGTATTGTGGGCGTCCCTCAGCGCGCTGGGCGTGCAGTCGCGGCTGGACCGTGCGTTGGCCGACCCGCTCGTGCGGGCCGCTGCGCCCGCCGCGACGCTGGGCGGCAGCGTCATCGTCGATATCGACGACGCCTCGCTGCGCGCGCTGCGCGAACCGCTGGGCGACTGGCCCTACCCGCGCGACGTCTATGCGCTGATGCTGGACTACCTGCGCCAGGCCGGCGCCCGGTTGGTGGTCCTCGACATCGTCTTCGCCGGCCCGCGTGACGGGGATGCCCGGCTGGCCGCGGCGCTCGGCGCGTCGCCGCCGGTCGTGCTGGCCGCGGCGGGCCTGGCGCCGGGCCAGCGCGCGGCTATCGAGCTGACGCCGCCGTCGCCCGCCGAGCAGGCCGCGCTGCAGCGGCTGGGCGGCGCGCCGGCCGGCTTGCGCTGGGCCGGGCTCACCGCGCCCTCCGACGAGCTGCTGGCCGCGCTGCAGGCGCCGGGCGGCCTGGGCGTCGTCTCCGTCGCGCTCGACGATGACGGCGTGCTGCGCGAGCTGCCGCTGCTGCACGACGTGCACGGCCATGCGCTGCCCAGCCTGGCGCTGGCGGCGCGACTGCGGGCCGATGGCGCACCGGGCTGGCGGCTGGAGGACGGCCAGCTTGTTGCCGGCCAGCGCCGCTGGCCGGTCGATGCGCAGGCCCGTCTGCGGCTGGCGCTGCCGGGTGGTGACCCGCCGCGCCTGAGCTGGCAGCGGTTGATGCGCGCCGCGCTGGGCCAGGCCGATGACCCTGCGCTGGCCGAGGCGCTCGCGGGGCGCAGCGTCTTCGTTGGCAGCAGTGCCTTCTTTGCCGACGAGGTCATGACGCCGCAGGGCCGCCGCGCCGGCGTCGAGCTGAATGCCGCCGTCTTCGAGGCGCTGGGCGCCGAGCCGTCGCCCGTGCTGCGTGCGCAAGGCGGGGCGGTGCTGGCGCTCAACCTGGGGCTGTTCGCTCTTGGCGCGCTGCCGCTGTTGCTGAGCCGCCAGGTCGTGGCTGCGGCGCTGTCGCTGGCGGGCATCGGCGTGCTGGCCTGGGGCGGCATGCAGGCGGGTCTGCTCGGCGCGCCGGCGGCCGGCCTGTTGCTGACCAGCCTGGCACTGGCAGCCACCGCGGCCGAGCGCTTGCAACTCGCCCGCCAGCGCGAGCGCGAGCTGACGCGCGAGCGCGAACTGGCCGAGGCGCGCAGCCGCGCGAAGACGGAGCTGCTCGCGCAGGTCAGCCACGAGATGCGGACGCCGATGAATGCGGTGCTGGGCTTCTCGGACATCCTGGCCCGCTCGCCACTGAAGCCGGAGCAGGCCCACTACGTCGAGGTGCTGGGCCATGCCGGCCGGCAGGTGTTTGCACTGATCAACGACCTGCTGGACAACGCCCGTATCGAAAGCGGCCGGCTGGAGCTGACGGCGCATCCGTTCAACCTGGTGGATCTCGTGGAGCTGCAGCTGGAACTGCTGCGCGAGCGCGCGCAGGGCCGGGGCCTGTGGCTGCGCGTATTCGCCCGCACCGAGGCTACGGGCTGGGTGGTGGGCGACGCGCAGCGCGTCGCGCAGATCGTCACCAACCTGGTCGGCAACGCCGTCAAGTTCACGAAGGCCGGTGGTGTGACGGTGGAGCTGTCGCGCAACGACGCGGGCCTGGTGGTCATGCGCGTGCAGGACACGGGCATCGGCATCGCGCCGCAGCAACTGGAGCGCATCTTCCAGCCGTTCGCCCAGGCGGACGCCGACATCGCGCGGGACTTCGGCGGCACCGGCCTGGGCCTGTCCATCACGCGCAGCCTCGCGCGGCTGATGGGCGGTGACGTGACCGTGCGGAGCGAACCCGGGCGTGGCAGCTGCTTCGAGGTCACGCTGGCGCTGCCTGACGCGCCGCCGCCTCACGCCCACCTGGCCGAGCCGGGCGACGTACGCGCCGAACGCCCAGCGCCGAGCCGGCCGCTGCAGTTGCTGCTGGCCGAGGACAACGATGTCAACGTGCTCGTCATCGAAGGCATGCTGCAGCCGCTGGGCCACCGCATCACGCGGGTCCGACATGGCGGCGAGGCCGTGGAGGCGCTGCGTGCGGGCCAGTTCGACCTGGTGCTGATGGACATGCTGATGCCCGTGAAGGACGGCCTGACCGCCACGCGCGAGTGGCGCGAGATCGAGGCGGCCGAGGGCCGGTCGCGCACGCCCATCGTCGCGCTGACGGCCAATGCCTTCGATACCGACGTGCAGCAATCGCTGGCCGCCGGCTGCGACGCCCATCTGACCAAGCCGCTCAGCCTGGCCGCGCTGCTGCAGGCGCTGGCCCGCTATGCCCGGATGTGAGCGCGGGTGGCCTGACCACCCGCCAAGGCCCCGGCCAATGCCTGACTGGCGGCCAGGGATGTTCGCAGCCGCTAGAGTCGCCGCGGTTTCAAGGAGGCCCTCATGATCGATCTGACCGTTAACGGTCGCGCTGTCTCGCTCGACGCCGACCCCGACATGCCGCTGCTGTGGGCGGTGCGCGAGGAGCTGCAGCTGACCGGCAGCAAGTTCGGTTGCGGCGCGGCCCAGTGCGGCGCCTGCACGATGCACGTCGCGGGCGCCCCGGTGCGCGCCTGCATGACGCCCATCTCCTCGGTGGCCGGTGCGCAGGTGACCACCATCGAAGGCGTCGCGAGCGACAAGGTCGGACAAGCGGTGCAGGCCGCCTGGGTGGCGCATGACGTGGCGCAGTGCGGCTACTGCCAGAGCGGCCAGGTCATGAGCGCCGTGGCCTTGCTCAAGGGAAACAAGAAGCCCACCGATGCGCAGATCGATGCCGCGATGGCTGGCAACCTGTGCCGCTGCGGCACCTACACCCGCATCCGTGCGGCCATCCATGCCGCCGCCGCGGCGCTCGCCTGAGGAAGACAGCCATGCTCAACCCGCGTCGCATCGACCAGCTGCTGACCGAGGGCCCGGTCGGCCTGTCCCGCCGCAGCTTCGTCGCCACCACCGTCGGCGGTGCCGTCGGCCTGGCGCTGCTGCCTGGCATCTCGCTGGCCCAGGGCGCGCCGGCCAAGCCCGGTAGCAAGCCGACCGAGCAGCCCGTCGCCTTCGTCACCATCGCGGCCGACGGCACCACCACCATCCTGTGCAACCGCATGGACATGGGCCAGGGCATCGAGACCGGCCTGGCCATGATCTGCGCTGAGGAGCTGGACACCGACTGGTCCAAGGTCCGCACCGGCTTCGGTGACCAGAAGCCGCAATATGTCGACCCCCGGTTCGGCATGCATCTGACCGGTGGCTCCAACTCCATCAAGAACAGCTACCAGCAGTACCGCGAGCTGGGCGCGCGCACCAAGGCCATGCTGATCGCTGCCGCCAGCGAGAGCTGGGGCGTGCCGGCATCGGCGCTGAAGGCCGAGAACGGCGTCGTCTCCGGCGGCGGCAAGAGCGCCGGTTACGGCGAGCTCTTCGACGCGGCGATGAAGCAGCCCGTGCCCGAGGCCATCACGCTGAAGGACCCGTCGACGTTCAAGCGCATCGGCCAGCCGACCACGCTGACGGTCAGCCAGGCCAAGTCCACCGGCCAGCAGGCCTACGGCATGGACGTGCAGCTGCCCGGCATGGCGGTGGCCGTCATCCAGCGGCCGCCGGTGTTCAACGGCAAGGTCGCCAAGCTCGACAGCAGCGCGGCGCTGAAGGTCAAGGGCGTCAAGGCCGTGCTGCCGGTGACGCTGGACCGGGGCGGCCAGGGTGTCGCCGTCGTCGCCAGCGGCTACTGGGCCGCCAAGAAGGGCCGCGACGCGCTGAAGATCGACTGGGATCTGGCCGGAGTGCCCAAGCCCGACACGAAGGCGCTGACGGCGCAGTACCTGGCCCTGGTCAAGACGCCCGGCACGCCCGCGCCCAAGCCCGAATTCCAGGCCGACGTCAGTGCCTGGAGCCAGGCGCCGAAGAAGATCGTTGCCGACTATGTGCTGCCCTATCTGAACCATGCGCAGATGGAGCCGCTGGCCTGCACCGTGGACCTGAAGGCCGACCGCTGCGACGTCTACTTCGCGTCGCAGATGCCGGGCCTGGACGCGATGGCGCTGGCCAAGGCCGTCGGCCTGAAGCCCGAGCAGGTGCAGATCAACGTGCAGATGGCCGGTGGCGGCTTCGGCCGGCGCGCCACGCCGGCGACCGAATGGCCGCGCGAGGCCGCGGCCGTCGCCGTGGCACTGGCCCAGGCCGGCCAGCGCATGCCGGTCAAGGTGATCTGGAGCCGCGAGGACGACATGAAGTCCGGCTACTACCGGCCCATGACCGTGCACCGCGCCGAGATCGGGTTCGACGCCACCGGCAAGATCCTCGGCTGGCAGCACCGCATCGCCAGCCAGAGCATCCTGAAGGGCTCGCCGCTGGAGGGCTTCGGCTACCAGAAGGGTGTGGACAACACGACCGTTGAGGGCATGCGCGAGCCCTACGAGATCCCGATGAACCTCAGCGTGCACCATCCGGACGTCAACGTCCCGGTGCTGTGGTGGCGCTCGGTGGGCTCCACGCACACGGCCTACGTGATGGAGACGTTGGTCGACGAGATTGCGTTCGCCACCAAGCAGGACCCGGTCGCCTATCGTCTCAAGCTGATGGACGGCAACGCCAAGGCCGAGCGTCACCGCCTCGCACTTCAGACGGCGGTGGACAAGAGCGGCTACGGCAAGCGCAAACTGAAGGCTGGCCAGGCATGGGGCGTGGCGGTGCACGAGAGCTTCGAGTCCGTCGTCGCCTACGTCGTCGTCGCCAGCGTGAAGGGCAGGGGCAAGGACCGCCAGGCTGTGCTGGAGGAGGTGCACGCCGGCGTGCACTGCAACCTGTGCGTGAACCCGCGCGCTGTCGAGACGCAGGTGCAGGGCGCCGCCATCATGGCGCTGGCCACGACGATGCCCACGCACCGCATTACGTTCAAGGACGGTGTCGTTGAGCAGAGCAACTTCTACGACGTGGCCATGCCTCGCATGCCCGATGCGCCCAAGGTCATGACCGTCAGCATCGTGCCGAGCAATGACCCGCCCAAGGGCATGGGCGAGCCCGGCCTGCCGCCGCTGGCGCCGGCGCTGGCCAATGCCGTCGCGCGCCTGACGGGCAAGCGCCAGCGCGAGTTGCCGTTCAGCTTCGCCTGAGCGGCGTTCAGGCGGCCGGGGCGGGCGGGTAGCCCGCCTCGGCCAGCACGTGCGCGAGGCTGTCGCGCGCCTGCGCGCTGTCCACCTGGGCCGTCTTCGTCGGCAGGTCGATCTCGACGCGCGCATGCGGATCTGCGTCCTTCAGCGCTTCGGTGATGGCGGCGACGCAGTGGCCGCAGCTCATGTCGGGCAGGGTGAACTTGTGCATGGTGGGGTTGCTGCTGCAAATCAACACTGGCAAGCATCCTAGTCCTGACAATCTGCCCATGTCCTCCGTGAGCTTGAAGGTATCTGGCATGAGCTGCGCGAGCTGCGTGGGTCGCGTCGAGAAGACGTTGCGCAAGCAGCCGGGCGTGCTGTCGGCCGAGGTGAACCTGGCGCTGGAGACGGCCCGCGTCGGCCTGGCCGACGGTGCCGACACGGCGCCACTGTTGGCGGCCCTTGCCAAGGCCGGCTACCCCGCGACCCTCGACCGCCCGGCAGCCCCCGAGACCGCGACGCCGTGGGACCACAGCGGCTGGGCTGTGCTGGCCGGCGTGCTGCTGAGCCTGCCGCTGGTGGCGCCGATGCTGCTGGGCCATGGCGCGATGCTGCCCGGCCTGTGGCAGCTGATGCTGGCGGCGCCGGTGCAGTTCGTGCTCGGCGCGCGGTTTTACGCGGGTGGCTGGCGTGCGCTGCGCGATGGCGCCGGCAATATGGACCTGCTTGTGGCGCTGGGCACCAGCGCCGCCTTCGGCCTGTCGATCTTCGAGCTGCTGCAAGGTCGCGAGCATGCGTTGTACTTCGAGTCCGCCGCCGTCGTCATCACGCTGGTGATGTTGGGCAAATGGCTGGAGGCGCGCGCCAAGCGCGCCACCGGCGCCGCCATCCGCGCGCTGGCCCGGCTGCAGCCGGAGACGGCCCGCGTGCTGCGTGATGGCGCCGAGCAGGAGCTGCCCATCTCGGCCCTGCGCATGGGCGACCTCGTCCGCGTGCGCCCCGGCGAGCGGCTGCCGGTGGACGGGGTCGTCACCGAGGGCCACAGCGCGGTCGACGAGTCCCTCATCACCGGCGAAAGCCTGCCGGTGCCCAAGGCCGCGGGTGATGCCGTCACCGGCGGCGCCGTCAACGGCGATGGGCTGCTGACGGTGCGCTGCACGGCGCTGGGCGCGGAGTCGCGGCTGGCGCGCATCGCCCGCTTCGTCGAAGAGGCCCAGGGCGCCAAGCCGCCCATCCAGCGACTGGTGGACCGCGTGTCCGCCGTGTTCGTGCCGGCGGTCGTCGGCATCGCCGCCGTCACGCTGCTGGGCTGGGGGCTCGCGCGTGGCGACTGGGGCGCGGCCGTCATCCACGCGGTGGCCGTGCTCGTCATCGCCTGCCCGTGTGCACTCGGCCTGGCCACGCCAGCGGCGCTGATGGCCGGCATGGGCGCCGCGGCCCGGCACGGCATCCTCATCAAGGACGCGCTGGCGCTGGAGCTGGCGCGCAGCCTAGCCCTTATCGCCTTCGACAAGACGGGCACGTTGACCGAGGGTCGCCCACGGCTCGTCGCGTACAGCGCGCCGCTGAATCTCGCTGCTGCCTTGCAGGCTGGCAGCGAGCATCCATTGGCTCGCGCGGTGCGTGACGCGGCGCCCGGCGTGGCGCCAGCGCTCGCGCTGCAGTCGCTGCCTGGCCGCGGCATGCGCGGCGACGTGGACGGCCAGCCCCACGTGCTCGGTAGCGCCGCGTGGCTGGTGAGCCTGGGCCTCACGCTGCCGGACGACCCGGCTGCCGAGGTGCAGCGCGGCCAAGGCCACAGCCTGTCGTGGCTGGCGCGGCTGGGCGAACGGCCCGAAGTGCTGGGCTGGCTGGCCTTCGGTGACGAGATCAAGCCGGCGGCGGCCGAAGCGGTGTCCCGCTTGCAGGCGCTAGGCCTGCGCACCGTCTTGATCAGCGGTGACCACCGCGCGGCGGCCGAGGCGGTGGCCAGGCGGCTGGGCATCACCGAGGTCCACGCCGAGGTGTTGCCCGAGGACAAGGCTGGCCACGTCATGCGGCTGAAGGCTGAGGGCCGCGTCGGCATGGTCGGCGACGGCCTCAACGACGCGCCAGCGCTGGCCGCGGCCGACGTGGGTCTGGCGATGTCCACCGGCACGGAAGTCGCGATGGCCGCGGCCGGCATCACGCTGATGCGCGGCGACCCGCGGCTGGTGGCCGACGCGCTCGACATTTCGCGCCGCACCGTCGCCAAGATCCACCAGAACCTGTTCTGGGCGCTGGCCTACAACGTCGTCGGCATCCCGCTGGCGGCGCTTGGCGGGCTGACGCCGGTGCTGGCCGGCGCGGCGATGGCGCTGTCCAGCGTGTCGGTCGTCAGCAATGCCTTGCTGCTGAGCCGCTGGCGCCCTGGCATGATGGAAAGCTCCCGTTCAACCACGCCGTCATGAAGATCATCGCCCTCAGCGGCTCGCTGCGCCGCGCCTCCTACAACACGGCGCTGCTGCGCGCCGCCGTCGATCTGGCGCCCGCCGGCGTTTCAGTGGAACTGCGCACGCTGCACGGCATCCCGCTGTACGACGGCGATGTGGAGGCCCAGGGCATCCCGGAGGCCGTCACGACGCTGCGCGAAGCCGTCCGCGCCGCCGACGCGCTGCTGATCGGCACGCCCGAGTACAACAACTCCATTCCGGGCGTGCTGAAGAACGGGCTGGACTGGCTGTCCCGCCCCAGCGGCGAGGGCGCCAAGCTGTTCGGCGGCAAGCCCACCGGCCTCATCGGTGCGACGCCCGGCGGCTTCGGCACCGTGCAGTCGCAGGACGCGCTGCTGTCCGTGCTGCGCACGTTCGGCAGCGACTTCTGGATGGCCGGCCGGCTGATGGTGTCGCATGCCGGTCAGGTGTTCGACGCCGACGGCGCGCTGGTCGACGACAAGGTCCGCGGCCAGCTGCAGCAGTTCATGCAGGGCTTTGCGGCCTTCGTGCAGAAGCGGGTGGCCGCATGAGCGCGCCGTTCGTCGAGCGCATCGCCAGCCACGTCGGCGACGTCGGTGGCCTGCCCATCCAGCGCGCGCTGCCCAACAAGGCGCGGCGCACCATCGGCGCCTGGTGCTTTGCCGACCATGCCGGCCCGGCCACGACCACCAAGCGCATGAACGTGGGCCCGCATCCGCACACGGGCCTGTCCACGTTCAGCTGGATGATCGAGGGCGAGATCCTGCACCGCGACAGCCTGGGCTCCGAGCAGGTGCTGCGGCCCGGCCAGGTCAACCTGATGACGGCCGGCCACGGCATCTCGCACAGCGAGGAATCGCTGACCGACCGCATCCACCTCGCGCAGCTGTGGATCGCGCTGCCCGACGCCGAGCGCGAGCGCGCGCCGAGCTTCCAGCATTTCCCCGAGCTGCCGCGCCTGGGCCTGGGCGGCTGGGACGCGACGCTGCTGGTCGGCGAGCTGGACGGCTGCCGCTCGCCGGTGCCCAGCTTCACGCCCCTGCTCGGTGTGGACCTCGCATGCGACGGGCCGGTGGACGCCGTGCTGCGGCTGCGGCGCGGCTTCGAATACGGCGTCATGCCGCTGGAAGGCGAGATCGACGTCGCGCCGACGGGCCATGACGTCGTCGAGACCGTGGCCCCCGGCACGCTGCTCTACGTCGGCCCGGGCTGCGAGGCTGTCGAACTGCGCAGCGCCGGCCCCGCACGGTTGCTGCTGCTCGGCGGCGAGCCTTGGGCCACGCCGCCGCTGCTGTGGTGGAACTTCGTTGGCCGCGACCCGGCCGAGATGACCGCCTGGGCGCAGGACTGGGCGCGCGAGGACGGCGGGCGGTTCGGTGTCGTGAAGGGCTATGTCGGCCCGCGCATCGCGGTGCCGCCGGTGCCGGCGCTGCGCAAGCCTTAGGCGGCGCGCGCGCTCTTCACCAGCGCCGCGATCCGCGGCGTCATGTTCGTCGCCACCAGCTCGATGCCCGGGTTGGCCTTGGCGAACACGCGGAACAGCTCGTCCGTGAAGCCGTGGCCAACGTCGGTGACACCGTCGAAGTCGATTTCGGCGCGCTTGAACGTCGTCAGGCGTGAGCCGACGCGGCGCGCCGCGGCGCGGGAGTCCAGTGCCTGGCCCTCGCTGACCAGCAGGCGCAACTGCACACGCGTCTGGTCGAATTCGATCCCGTCGCCGGCCAGGCTCCAGGCGTTCATGACGCCGTCCAGCGTGCGCGTCGTGTTCAGCGCGATCGCCATGTAGATGCTGCTGCCCTGTCGGGGCAGCGCCCGGCCCTTCTTCCAGCCGCCGCTTTCCCAGGCGCGGCGCTGGTAGGCGGTGTTGTTGGCGTGGATGTCGAACACATCGGCCAGCTGGCTGCTGAAGAACAGGCCCCGGCCGGTGTGGGCGTCGGGCGCGCTCGTGAGCCGGCCCTTGCTCAGCTCCAGCATGGCGTGCTGCGGGTCTTCCAGGCTGAAGGCGGTGCAGATCCTGTCGAACACGCCGATGCCGTCGTCGCTGACGAGCAGCTGCACATGCGTGGGCGTCTGGCGCAGCGACACGGTCACGCTGGTACCGCCGGAGTGGTCGGCCGCGTTGTTGACGAGCTCGGTGAAGCCGTGCTGCACCATGCGTTCGACATGTTTGGGCAGCGCGAAATGAGGCGCGAAGTCACGCTGCCATGGCAGGTCCTCCTGCAGGCCGTGCAGCGTGTAGCTGCGCACGACCTGGCGCAGCGCGCCAGGCGCAAATACCGGCCGGCGCGGCGTGCCCGAGCGCGTCAGCCACCCGGCATCGACCAGGCGCTTGAGCGCAGACATCGCGGCGCGCCGGCTGGCGCCGGTGCGTTCCTCGACATGGGCGGCGAGATCGAGGGCGTGTTCACCGGCGGCGGCGGTGATCCAGGTCGTGAGGTGGTCGAACACCAGTCTTGTCATGACCGCGCATTGTGATGACTACTCTCATCCGTGGGGGTGGGGCATGCCCGTGACTCCATAGAATCCCCAACCAGTTACGAAGCGGTTACCAAGTACGTTGGAACTGCAGTCGGCCCCATTTTTCAACTCTCCCGGGGAACTCCCATGCCTCTCGTCTCCATGCGTCAGTTGCTGGACCACGCCGCTGAAAACGGCTACGGCATCCCAGCCTTCAACGTCAACAACCTGGAGCAGGTGCAGGCCGTGATGGCCGCTGCCGATGAAGTCGGTGCACCCGTCATCCTGCAGGCCAGCGCCGGCGCCCGCAAATACGCGGGCGAGCCCTTCATCAAGCACCTCATCCTGGCCGCCACCGAGGCCTACCCGCACATCCCGCTGGTCATGCACCAGGACCATGGCACGAGTCCCAAGGTCTGTGCCGGCGCGATCGACCTGGGCTTCGGCTCCGTGATGATGGACGGGTCGCTGCGGGATGACGGCAAGACGCCCGCTTCGTTCGACTACAACGTGGACGTGACCCGCACCGTCGTCGAGATGGCGCACAAGGTGGGCGTCACCGTGGAGGGCGAGCTGGGCTGCCTGGGCAACCTGGAGACCGGCGACGCCGGCGAGGAAGATGGCATCGGCGCCGAAGGCAAGCTCAGCCATGCGCAGATGCTGACCGACCCCGAGGAGGCGGCGCAGTTCGTCAAGGCCACGCAGCTGGACGCGCTGGCCATCGCCATCGGCACCAGCCACGGCGCCTACAAGTTCAGCCGCAAGCCCACGGGCGACATCCTGGCCATCGGCCGCGTCAAGGAGATTCACGCACGCATCCCCAACACCCATCTGGTGATGCACGGTTCGTCGTCGGTGCCGCAGGAGCTGCTGGCCGTCATCAACCAGTACGGCGGCAAGATGAAGGAGACCTTCGGTGTGCCGGTCGAGGAGATCCAGGAGGCCATCAAGCATGGCGTGCGCAAGATCAACATCGACACCGACATCCGCTTGGCGATGACGGGCGCGGTGCGACGTTTTCTCGCCGAGAACCCCGACAAGTTCGATGCACGCGAATGGCTCAAGCCGGCCCGCGAGGCCGCCAAAGCCATTGCCAAGGAGCGTTACCTGCAGTTCGGCTGTGAGGGCCAGGCCGGCAAGATCAAGGCCCGCACGCTGGCCGACATCGCCGCGGCCTACGCGCGCGGCGAGCTGGCGCAACGGGTGCAGTGAGCACGGCGCCCTGCTTCACCTACGGCTCGCTGATGTGGGCCGACATCATGGCCCGCGTCTGCGGGCGTGAGTTCACTGGCGAGCCGGCGTCGCTTGCCGGACATCGCCGCCATCCGGTGCGTGGGCAGGACTATCCCGGCCTGCGTCCGGCGGCGGACGGCGTCGTCGCCGGCCGGCTCTACCGCGGCGTGGATGCCGCGGCCTGGGAGCGGCTCGACGCCTTCGAGGGCGACGAGTACGAGCGCGTCGACGTCGTCGTGAGCCTGGCCGACGGCCGCACGCTGCCGGCGCAGGTCTACCGTTTCCGCGAGGCCTTCGTCCAGCGGCTGCTCCCCGGCGACTGGGACGCCGACGCCTTCGAGCGCGAGGGGCGGGCGCGCTTCATTGCCCGCTACGCCGGGTTCGGCGCGGTGGCGCCGCGTTGACGGGCGGAAAAACCACGCGCCGGCCGGCGCCCAAAGGATCAGAATCCCTCCATAACGCAACGAACTTGCGGGGGAGAGAGACATGGACGAGCTCACAGGCCTTGTCGCGCGGGCCGGCTTCCTGCCCCATGGCTACTGCTTCCAATGGTCGCCAGGGTTGTTGTGGACGATGGTCGCGTCCGACCTTTCCATCGCCGCGGCCTACTTCTCGATCCCGCTCGTCATCGCCCGCTATGCGCGCCAGCGCCCGCAGGTGAACCTGGGCCGGCTGGCCACGCTGTTCGCGGTGTTCATCTTCGCCTGCGGAACGACGCATCTGCTGGACGTCTGGACGATATGGCGGCCCGACTACGGGCTGCAGACGGCGGCCAAGGTCGTCACGGCGCTGGCCTCGGTGCTGACGGCCATCGTCGCCTGGCGCCTGATGCCTCGCTGGCTGTCCATGCCTTCGGCGCAGGAGCTGCGCGACGCTAACGAGGCGCTGTCGCGCGAGATGCACCGCCGCCGCAGCGCCGAGGACGAACGCCTGGAGGCCGAGCAGGGCCTGGCGGCGACGCTGGGTGCCATCGACGCCGGCTACATCACGACCGACGGTGAAGGCCGCGTCACGCGCATGAACGCGGTGGCCGAGCGCATCACCGGCTGGCCGGCCGGCGAGGCCCTCGGGCGCTCGGTGTGGGACGTCTTCGTCCACGAGGGCCGCCCGGAGGCGCTGGTGCGACGCAATCCGGTCGAGCTCGTCGGCGAGGGGGCGCCGGATGTCGCTTTCCAGCGGCAGGCGGTGTGCGTCGGCCGTGACCGGGTGTTGCGGCCCGTGGAGGTCCATGTCGAACTCACCCGGCATGCCGACGGGCGCCCGCGCGGCATCGCGGTCGTCTTCCGTGACGTGGGCCGGCTCACCGCTGCCGAGGCCGAGGCACGCCGGCTGGCGGCCGTTGTCGAATCGACGGCCGATGCGATCGTCGTGAAGGCGCTGGACGGGCGCATCACGAACTGGAACAGGGCCGCCGAGAAGATGTTCGGCTACACAGCCGAGGAGGCCGTGGGCCAGCCGGTGCAGATGCTCGTCCCGCCGGAGCGCGAGGCCGAGGAGATGGGCATCCTCGCCAACCTGGCGCAGGGCCGCCAGGTGCCGCCGTTCCGCACCGTACGGGTGGCCAAGGACGGCCGGCGCATCGAGGTCTCGGCCCAGGTGTCGCCGCTGCGCGATGCCGCGGGCCGCATCATCGGTGGCATCAGTTCGGCGCGCGACCTCACGCACCAGCGCCAGATCGAGGCGGCGCTACGACAGAGCGAGGCGCGGCTGCGCTTCGCGCTGGAGTCCGCTGCCATCGGCGACTGGGAGATGGCGCTGGACACCGGCCTGATCCACCGCTCACGTCGCTACGACCAGTGCTTCGGCCTGGCCGATGCCACCGCGCCCTGGGACCGCGAACGGCTGCTCGCGGCCGTGCATGCCGACGACCGGGCCTTCGTGGAGGCCGGGCTGAACGCCTTGCAAGACCCAGCCATGGGCCAGTTGCCGTGGCATGCCGAGTTCCGCATCCTCGGGGCCGACGACGGCGTCCGCTGGCTGCGCATGGACGCCCGCGTTGCGCACGATGACGCCGGCGTGGCGCGGCTGGTGGGCATCATCGCCGACGTGACCGCCATGCGCACCGCCGAGCAGGCCCGCCAGCAGTCCGTCTGGCTGGCCGCCGAGAACCGTCGCGTGGAGGAGAACAACCGGCTCAAGAGCTTGTTCCTGGCCAACATGTCGCACGAGCTGCGCACGCCGCTGAACGCCATCATCGGTTTCGCCGACCTGCTGAACATGGGCGACGAGCCTCACGGCCCACGCCAGCGCCAGTGGCTGCAGCACATCGCCACGAGCGGGCGCCACCTGCTGAACATGATCAACGACGTGCTGGACCTCTCCAAGATCGAGGCCGGCAAGATGGACTTCCATCCCGAGCCGGTGGACCTGCCGGCGTTGGTCGACGACGTGATGGCCACGGTCTCGGTGCTGGCGGCGCAACGCGGGCTGCAACTGTCGTCGGCCATCGCGCCGGAGCTGCGCGGTCTCGTGCTGGACCCGGCGCGGCTCAAGCAGGTGCTGCTGAACTACCTGTCCAACGCAATCAAGTTCACGCCCGCCGGCGGCCATGTCGAGTTGCGCATGCTCGGCGAGGGGCCGCGGCTGTGGCGGCTGGAGGTGCAGGACAGCGGCATCGGCATCCCGCCGGACCGTGTGGACCAGTTGTTCGTCGAATTCCAGCAGCTCGACGACGGCCTCACCAAACGCCACCAGGGCACGGGGCTGGGCCTGGCGCTGACGCGGCGGCTGGTCGAGGCGCAGGGTGGGCGCGTCGGCGTCTACAGCGAGCCGGGTCGGGGCAGCCGCTTCTACGCCGTGCTGCCGCGCGCACCCGGCGATGCCGAGGCCGGCGCGCCACGGCCGGCGCATCAGCAGCTCGTCGCGATGCGCGACCATCTGTTGCGTGACGGCGTGGCCCGCGAGCTGTCGCATGCCGGCGTCGCCGCGGACACAGCCGGCAGCGCCGCCGAGGTGCTGCGGCTGGCACGGGTGCGGCGCTACACCGAGCTGGCGCTGGACCTGGGCCTGCCCGATGCGTCGGGCCTGGCGATGCTGGCCCAGCTGCGCGCCAGCGGGCCGTCCATGCACGCGGCCGTCAAGGCGCTGGCGCTAACGCCGGCGGACGGCGGCGGCGTCGCCTTCCCGGTGGCCGACGTGCTGGCCAAGCCGCTGCGCCGTTCGGCGCTGGCGCGTGCGCTCGTGCCGCTGCGCGAGCGCTTCGGGCCGGGCCGGCCGGTGCTGGTGGTGGACGACGAAGTCGCCTCGCGCGAGCTGATGGTTGCGGCGCTGGCCGCCAGCGGCATCGACGCCGTGGCGCTGCCCGGCGGCGCCGAGGCGCTGCACGCGCTGCCCCGGCTGGAGCCCGCCGCCATAGTGCTGGACCTGATGATGCCGGGCGTGGACGGGTTCCAGGTGCTGCACGAGCTGCGCAGCCAGCCGCGCTGGGCCGACCTGCCCGTCATCGTCTGGACGGCGCTGTCGCTGAGCGCTGCGGACATCGACGCGCTGGCGCGCTCGGCCGCGGTCATCGCCGGCCGCGCCGACGAGGCGCAGCCGCTGGCCGAGGTCCGCGATGCGCTGCTGCGCGCCGCACGCCAGCAGCGCCGCGTCCGCCGGCAACCGGGGCGCTGACGATGGCGGGCGAAGCGGTCCTCATCGTCGACGACAACCCGCTCAACCTTGAGCTGGCGCGCTGCGTGCTGGAGGCGGACGGCTTCGCCGTCGACGTCGCGCTCGACGTGGAGCAGGCCTGGGCACGGCTGCGGGCTCGCCGGCCAGCGCTCGTCCTCGTCGACATCCAGCTGCCTGGCACCGACGGGCTGACGCTGGTGCGTGGCGTCAAGGCCGATCCGGGCCTGGCCGGCATCCCGCTGATCGCCTTCACCGCCTATGCGATGCAGGGCGACGAGCAACGCTTTCGCGCCGCCGGCTGTGACGGCTACCTGGCCAAGCCGATCGACGTGCGCAGCTTCGCGGCAAGCGTCCGGACCTGCCTCGCCGCGGGCGGCACCTAAAATCCGCGGCCATGTCGCAAGCCCTCTACGAATCCAAGTTGACCTCCCTGCCGCTGCTCGGCCGCGGCAAGGTGCGTGAGAACTACGCGGTCGGTGACGACCGCATCCTGATGGTCGCCAGCGACCGCCTCTCGGCCTTCGACGTCATCATGGGCGAGCCCATCCCTGGCAAGGGCGCGCTGCTGACGAAGATGGCGCTGTTCTGGTTCGACAAGCTGCAAGGCGTCGTGCCCAACCATCTGACCGGCGAGGACCCGCTGGCCGTGCTGGAGCCGCTGGAGCGCGAGCAGGTGCGCGACCGCGCGATGCTCGTCAAGCGGCTGAAGCCGTTGCCCATCGAGGCCGTCGTGCGGGGTTATCTCGCGGGCAGCGGCTGGGCCGAGTACCAGAAGACGCAGAGCGTCTGCGGCGTCGCGCTGCCGGCCGGCCTGCGCAATGCCGACAAGCTGCCTGCGCCGATCTTCACGCCCGCCACCAAGGCCGAGATGGGCGACCACGACGAGAACATCACGTTCGACCAGGCCGCGAAAATCATCGGTGCCGACCTCGCCACGCGCGTGCGCGACATCTCCATCGAGCTCTACCAGCGCGCGGCCGACTTCGCGCTGACCAAGGGCATCATCATTGCCGACACCAAGTTCGAATTCGGCCTGGACGCCGACGGCACACTGACGCTGATGGACGAGGTGCTGACGCCCGACTCGTCGCGCTACTGGCCCGTCGAGAGCTATGCGCCGGGCAGCAACCCGCCGAGCTACGACAAGCAGTTCGTGCGCGACTGGCTGGAGTCGGTGCGCATCGACGGCCAGCCCTGGCCCAAGAAGGCCCCCGCCCCGGCGCTGCCGCCCGAGGTCATCGCCCGCACGGTGCAGAAATACGAAGAAGCGCTGCAGCGGCTGACGGCATGAGCGCCGCGCCGAGGGTGCACTCATGAGCGCAGCGGGCGGGTCGGTCAAGCTGCGCAGCCGGCTGGCCCAGCGCCTGGACGGCGAGATCGCCGCCGTCGGCGCCATGCCCGCCCGTGCCGCCGTGCTGCAGGTGCAGCGCGCCATCCTGTGGCTGCGCCACGGTCGCGAGGCCGAGGCCCGCGAGGAGCTGGACCGGCTGCATGCCCGCACCCTCGTCCACCCACGCATCGAACTGGCCGCCTGGCTGCATCTCGCCGAAGGGCTGATGGCCTACTTCGTGGGCTTCGGCGGCGGGGCACGGGACAGGGTGCGACGCGCGCAGGTGATGGCGCGGGCCGCCGGCCTGCGGTCGCTGCAGGCGCTGGCCGATGCCTGGCTCGCGCAGATGGATTTCGTCGGGCGCGACATCGACGGCCTGATCTGCCATGCGCAGGCATCGCTGGCGGCGCTCAAGCCGGACGACCACGGCGCTGCCTACCGCGTGGCGACGGCCCTGGCCTCGGCCTGGAGCATGGCAGCGGGCGAGGCCGCCGCTCAGCCCTGGTGGGCCCTGGCGCGCCAGCATGCCGTTGCGGAAGGCGATGACGCCGGTCTGGCGGCGCTGCTCTACAACCAGTCGCAGCAGCGCGCGCTGCGCATCCGTCATGCCGCGCTGTCGGGCGAGCCGGGCGAGGCCCCGGCCGCGCTGCTGAGCGTCGAGTCCATCGATCGCTACGACGACGCCGTCGGCGGCTCCGCCCGCGGCGACCTCACACCGCTGCTGCGTGCGCAGCTGCTGGCCGTCCAGGGCGACCATGCCGAGGCCGCCAGCCTGCTGGAAGCGCAGTTGCCCGCGGCGCTGGCCACGGGCCTCGCGCGGCTGGGCTGCAGCCTGCTGGCCGACCTGGCGTGGTGCTGGGCCAACACGGGCGAGGCGCTGCGCGCCCGCGCGCTCGCTGACCAGGCCGCGCTGGAGGTGCTGGCCGAGGATCAGCCCGGTTGCGACATCGACGACCGCGCCACGCTGCACGCCCGGCTGTCCCAGGTGTATGCCAAGCTGGGTGAGGCGACCTTGGCCGCAGCGCAGACCGAAGCCGCCGCCGAGGCCTGGGCGCAGGACGCTGCCCAGAGGCGCGACTGGGCCGAGCGCCTGCGGGCCGCCGACCTCGCGCATCCTCAAAAGTAAGGTCGAATCGCACCCAAGCTGGTGCGCAGTGGCAAGACTTCCTCCACGAACCGGCGCACCGGGTTCCGCTTTTGGGGCTGTCCGCCCGCCATCGCTGCGTTACCCTCGCCCGCCATGACCGCCGTGCCCCCCGACGCCGCCGACCACGCGCTGCTGGCCCTGCCCAGTGGCACGCGCTTCGGCGAGCTGGAGATCCTCGGCACGCTGGGCGTCGGCGGCTTCGGCATCGTCTACCTCGCGGTTGACCACTCGCTGGAGCGCGAGATCGCGATCAAGGAGTACATGCCCAGTCAGTTCGCCCAGCGCGACGGGCAGTCCCAGGTCTCGGTGCGCTCCATCTCCATGCGCGAGACCTTCGAGCTTGGTCGCCGCAGCTTCGTCAACGAGGCGCGTCTGCTGGCGCGGTTCGACCATCCGTCGCTGCTGAAGGTCTACCGCTTCTGGGAGGCCAACGGCACGGCCTACATGGCCATGCCCCGGCTGGTCGGGCAGAACCTGCGCGAGGCGCGCAACACGCAGGCCACGCCGCCGCCCGAGGCCTGGACGCGACGCATCTTCGACGCTGTGCTCAGCGGCCTGGAGGCGCTGCATGCGCAACAGGTCTGGCACCGCGACGTCGCGCCCGACAACATCTTCCTGCCGGCCGATGGCGGCTCGCCCATCCTGCTGGACTTCGGCGCCGCGCGCCAGGCCATCAGCGATCGCACGCAGGTCTTCACGGCCATCCTCAAGCCCAGCTTCGCGCCGATCGAGCAGTACGCCGAGGCGGACGGCCTGAAGCAGGGCCCGTGGACCGACTTCTATGCGCTGGCCGCGGTCATGCACGAGTTGCTCATCGGCCGTCCGCCGCCGCCGTGCACGGCCCGCGCTATGGCCGATGAACTGACACCGCTGGCGATCGAGGGCTATTCGCCGACGTTCCTCGCGGCGCTCGACTGGGCGTTGCGCGTGCCGCCGCACCAGCGTCCGCAGAACGCTGCTGCATGGCGCGACGCCATCGAGGGCCGCGCCACCGTGCCGCCGGCCAGGGGGGCGTCGCGCCGGTCCCGCCGCCCGCCTCCACCGCCTCCGCCTCCGCCGCCGCCGGAGAAGCTGGACATCGAATTCGCGGACACCGTGCAGATCGCGCCGGAAGAGCTGCCAGGCCGCATGGCCGGCGCTACCGCTTCGCGCCGGCCCGGTGTCGTGTGGCTGGTGGCCGCGGCCGTGCTGGGCGTGGCGCTGGTCGCGCTGGTCATCGCGCAGTGGCGCCACAACGTGGCTCGGAACGCGCAGGCGGCCGAGGCCGCTGCCATTGCGGCTTCTGCTGCAGCGGCCGCAGAGGCTGCGTCGGCCGCATCAGCCGCCGAACTCGCCGCGTCCGCGGCCCGGGTCGAGCCCGTGCCGCTGGAGCCTGAACCGGCGGCTTCCGAGTCGGCCGGTGCGGTGGTGTCGCTGGCGGCTTCGCAGCCCGCCAAACCGTTGCCGACGGCGGTGTCGGGCACTGGCGCCGGGCGAGCGTCCACCGCGCGCCGCGGCGATACAGCCGCCAGGTCGGCGAGCGCCGAGAAGGCTGGCGAGTCGCACCCGGTGCCGCGCAGCCCGGTCTATGCCGCACCGGAGCCGGTGGCGGCGGCGCCGGTCGCCCAGGCCGAGCCCGCGCCGATGCCGGCCGCCGTCGAGCACCGCACCGCCTCCGAGGCCTGCGGTGGCCGCGTGCTGCTGGCGCGCGCCTGGTGCATCGACCGTCAGTGCGAGAAGCCAGTCTTCCGCAATGACCCCGAGTGTGTGAAGCTGCGCGAGATCCGCGAGCAGCGCAGCAGCCTGCGCTGAGCTGCCTGGCGACGGCCCGCGGGCGCTGACAAATTGGGGGGGTGCCCCGCAGCGCCTTGTCACCCCGGATCGCTAGACTGCCCTGGAGTTCCACCTCCGGCGGTGCGTATGACGTCAGGCGATTCCTTGCTGGTTTCCCCGCCCATGGCGCCCGTTGCGGCGCGCGGCCCTGCCGTGCATGCCTGCCGGGTCTGCGACAGCCATGGCCACCACCCGGTCTTCGTGGCGCGGGAGATGATGTATGGCCTGCGCGAGCCGTTCGAGTATTTCCAGTGCACGAACTGCGGCTGCCTGCAGATTGCCGCCATCCCGCCCGACATGGGTCCGTACTACCGGGGCGACTACTACAGCCTGCGCGGCGGCCATGAAGCCGCCTATCGCCACCCCCTGAAGAACTGGCTCAACCGCCTGCGCGACCAGGCCATGCTGTTCGCCCCCGGCGGCGATGCGCTGCCGCTGCGGGTGTCGGTGCCCTCGCTCCGCGCCGCCTACAGCGCCATCCGGCGCGTGCCGCGGCTCAGCCTGCGCAGCCGCATCGTCGACGTGGGCTGCGGCGGCGGCCAACTGCTGTACCGGCTGCGCAATGCCGGGTTCACCAGTCTGCTGGGCATCGACCCCTTCCTGCCCGAGGAGCGGCAGGTGGACGCCACGCTGCGCTTCAAGCGCTGCAGCCTCGAAGCGCTCGATGGCCTGTTCGACCTGATCATGATGCACCACTCGTTCGAGCACATGGAGGCGCCGCGGGCGGTGTTCCGCAAGCTGCAGACGCTGCTGGCGCCCGGCGGCACGGCCCTGGTGCGCATCCCGGTCGCGGACTGCGCCGCCTGGGAGGAGTACGGCGTGGACTGGTTCCAGCTGGACGCGCCGCGCCACCTGTACCTGCACACGCGCAAGAGCATGCAAAGTCTGGCGCAGCAGGGCGGCCTGGCGCGGGTGGCGTCGTACTGCGATTCGGACGAGCACCAGTTCCTTGTCAGCGAGAAATACCGGCGCGGTATCCCCACGCTGCTGCCTCCCGGCTACAGCGGCCCGCGGTTCCAGGCCAGCGACGAGCAGGTGCAGCAATGGCGGACCCGGGCCCGCGCGCTCAACCGCGAGGGGCGGGGCGACCAGGCGGTGTTCTTCTTCGAGGCGGCGTAGCGGCTCGGCCGCGCCGGCTCAGAACAGCGCCATCGACAGCTTGCGGCGGTACTGGTCGATCAGCGGGTCGCTCTGCACGACGGCGGCCTTGCCGGCGATCTCCAGCGTGCCGCCGCCCTTGGCCTCGGTGGTCGGCTTCGGTGCTGGCTTCGTCAGCAGCTCCAGGATGGCGACATAGGCCTTGCGTGCGGCCTCGCCGTTCCAGGTCTTGTCGCGCATGATGATCTCCAGCAGCTCGTCCATCGCTTCGGTGAAACGCTGGTGGGCGAGATGGTGCTGGGCCAGCGTGAAGCGGGCGTCGAAGTCGCGCTTGTTGGCGGCGATGGCGGCTTGGAGCTCGGCGGCGTCGGTCGTTGCCGCGTCTTCGATGGCGGTCAGCCAGACGGCCAGCGCGGCGAAGCGGGCGTGCGGCGTGATCGTGTCCGCCGCCTTCGCGGCCACCGGCGCGAACGCGGCGCGGGCATCCTCCAGCAGGCCCAGCTCCAGCAGCGCCTTCACGTAGTCGAAGCGGGCGGTGTCGTTGGCCGGGTCGGTCTCGACGGCATGGGCCAGCTTGGCCAGCGCGGCTTCCAGGTCGCCCTCGGCCATCAGGTCTTCTGCTTCCGCCACGTCGGCCTCGGCCTCCAGCTCCTCGCCGGCGGGCACGTGCTTGTCTAGGAACTCGCGGATCTGCGACTCGGGCAGCGCGCCGACGAAACCGTCCACCGGCTGGCCGTCCACGAACATCACGCAGAACGGGATGCTGCGCACGCCGAACATCTGGCTCAGCTGGCCGGCGATCTCGGGCACCTCGTCGCTGTTCAGCTTGGCCAGTCCGAAGCGACCGGCGTAGGCCGTCTCCAGCTTCTCCAGGATGGGACCGAGCGTGCGGCAGGGGCCGCACCATGGCGCCCAGATGTCCAGCAGCACGGGCTGGCGCATCGACGCGTTGATGAGTTCGGCTTCGAAGTTCTGGAGGGTGATGTCGATCATGGCGGGAGGTAGCTGGAGCCTCGGCTTCTACAATTCAAGGCTTCCCTGAGTCTCGGAGCGCCTCTTGTCTACGTCAGTCCCTTTGAACCCCGACGCCGTCATCGGCATCGTCATGGGCTCCAGCAGCGACTGGGAAACGATGAAGCAGGCCGCCGAGATTCTGACCGAGTTCGGCGTGCCGTTCGAGGCTCGGGTCGTGTCGGCCCACCGCATGCCCGACGAGATGTTCGCCTACGCCGAAGCTGCGGCCGGACGCGGCCTGAAGGCCATCATCGCCGGCGCGGGCGGCGCAGCCCATCTGCCGGGCATGCTGGCGGCCAAGACCACCGTCCCCGTGCTGGGCGTGCCGGTGGCCAGCCGCCATCTGCAGGGTGTTGATTCGCTGCATTCGATCGTGCAGATGCCCAAGGGCATTCCCGTCGCGACGTTCGCCATCGGCAACGCCGGGGCGGCCAACGCGGCGCTGTTCGCCGTGGCGACGCTGGCCACGGGCGACGCCGCGCTGCTGCAGAAGCTGGCCGCCTTCCGCGCCCGCCAGACGGCCGTGGCGCAGGCGATGACCGAGGACCTGCGTTGAGCGCGCTGCTCCCCGGGGCCACGACGCCGGGCGGGTCCCGTCAGGCGACGCTGGGCGTGCTGGGCGGCGGCCAGCTGGGCCGCATGTTCGTCCATGCCGCGCAGGCGCTGGGCTACCGCTGCGTCGTGCTGGACCCGGACGCCATCAGCCCGGCCGGCGCCGTGGCCGAGCAGCATGTGCGGGCCGACTACCTCGATTCCTTCGGCCTGGCCCAGCTGGCGCGCGACTGTGACGCGATCACGACCGAATTCGAGAACGTGCCCGCCGTGGCACTGGAGACGTTGGCGGGCATGCGCACCGTGGCGCCCGCAGCAGCGGCTGTGGCCGTCTGCCAGGACCGCGCTGTCGAGAAGGCGCACTTTGAGGCCGCAGGCGCCCAGTCCGGCGTCTATCCCGCGCCGCATGCCGTCATTACGAACGACATCGAGCTGGCCGCCGTGGACCCGGCGCTGCTGCCCGGCATCCTGAAGACCAGCCGCATGGGCTACGACGGCAAGGGCCAAGTGCGCGTCAACACGCAGGCTGAGCTGGCTGCGGCCTGGGACGGCCTGAAGCGCGTGCCCTGCGTGCTGGAGCAGCTACTGCCCCTGAAGCGCGAGCTGAGCGTGCTGCTGGCACGGGGCGCGGACGGCCAGATCGTCAGCTATCCGGTGCAGCAGAACCTGCACCGCGGCGGCATCCTGGCCGTCACGCAGGTGCCGGCGCCGGACGTGCCGGTGGCTGTCCAGCAGCAGGCCGTCGCCGCCGCGCGCCAGGTCGCCGAGGCGCTGGCCTACGTAGGCGTGCTGTGCATCGAGTTCTTCTGGCTTGCCGACGGGCGCCTGGTGGTCAACGAGATGGCGCCGCGGCCGCACAACTCCGGCCACTGGACGATGAACGGCTGCAATGCCTCGCAGTTCGAACTGCAGGTGCGTGCGCTGGCCGGGCTGCCGCTGCCTGAACTTCGCCAGCATTCGCCGTCCGTCATGCTGAACCTGCTGGGCGACCTGTGGTTCTCCGCCGATGGCGGCCCGACGCCGCCGCCGTGGGACCGCGTGCTGGCGCTGCCCGGCACGCATCTGCATCTGTACGGCAAGGCCGAGGCACGGCACGGCCGCAAGATGGGCCATCTCAACATCACGGCCGACACCGCCGAGGCGGCGCGCGACGTGGCGCGGCAGGCAGCAGCCATCCTCGGCCTTCCGGTGGACTTCTGACGGCATGACGGCTCTGTACGCTCATCGTCGGCCTGACGCGGCACGGATGCACCGGCCGTGATGCTGCTGCCCGGTAACGATTCCGACGCCATCCAGGCCGCCGCGCAGCGCCTGGCCGAGGGCGGCCTGCTGGGCCTGCCCACGGAGACGGTCTACGGCCTGGCGGCGCGCGCCGACGATGACGCCGCCGTCGCGCAGATCTTCGCGGCCAAGGGCCGGCCGAGCGACCACCCGCTGATCGTCCACGTGCTGGACGCCGCTGGCGGCGAGCCCTTTGCCGGGCAGTTGCCGGCCATCGCGCGGCGGCTGATGGACGCCTTCTGGCCGGGGCCGCTGACGGTCATCGTGCCGCGCCGCCCTGGCGTGGCGAGCGGCGCCGCTGGCGGGCAGGCGACCATCGCGCTGCGTGCGCCAGCCCACCCGGTCGCCCGCGCCGTGCTGGCGGCGGCGCGCGCGCTGGGCGTGGCGGGCGTGGCAGCACCGAGCGCCAACCGCTTCGGCCGCGTCAGCCCGACGCTGGCCCGGCATGTCGTCGACGAGTTCGGGCCCGGGCTGATGGTGCTGGACGGCGGCGCGTGCGAGGTGGGCATCGAGTCGAGCATCGTCGACTGCAGCCGGGAGCGACCGGCGCTGCTGCGCCCCGGGCTGCTCAGCCGCGAGCGCATCGAGGCCGTGTTGGGCGAGCCGCTAGCCGAGCCGGACGCCACCGCCCCCAAGGCGTCGGGCACGCTGGCGGCGCATTACGCGCCGGCAGCGCGCGTGCGGCTGATGACGGCCGACCGGCTGGCTTTACTTTCCGCCACCGCCGCCGCCAGCGGGGGCTTGGAGGGGGTGGCGGTATATTCACGCGCCCGGTTACCGGCCTGGCGCTGGCAGGCCCTGCCGGCCGATCCGGCGGCGGCGGCCCACGAATTGTTCGCGGTGCTGCGGTCGATGGACGCGGCCGGCGCCCGTGAGATCTGGGTCGAGGCGCCCCCGGCCGACCCCGCATGGGATGGCGTGCGCGACCGGCTCAGCCGGGCCGCCGCCGCCTTCTCCGATTGAGTTCCCTGTCCCTGAGTTGATCGTCATGCAACGTGTTGTCTCCCAGAAATTGAAGCGCGGCCTCGCTTGGGCTTCGCTGGCCGCCGCCGCGCTGCTGGCCGGCTGTGGCGGCGGGGGCACCTCGCAGATCGAACCGTTCGCGCCGACGCGCGCCATCGCCTTCGGCGACGAGAGCGGCGTCATTCTTTCCAGCGGCAAGAAGTACACCGTCAACGGGCTGGACAGCACCACCAAGCTGGTCGACTGCACGCAGAGCCCCGTCTGGAGCCAGTCGCTGGCCGGCGGGTTCGGCTTCGTCTACCCACAGTGCAACTCGGCCTTCGTCGCGTTGCCGCAGGGCCTGATGTACGCGGCGGCCGGCGCCAAGGTGGTCGACGTGAGCGACCAGATCGACAAACACCTGGCCAACGACCGTTTCGGCCCGAGGGACATCGTCGGCATCATGGTTGGCGTGAACGATATCGTTGAGCTGTATCGCCAGTACCCGGCCGTCAGCAAGGACTCGCTCATCAACGAGGCCAAGGCCCGCGGCAAGCAGCTGGCCGACCAGGCCAACCGCATCGCCAATGCCAACGGCCGGGTGGTCATCGCCACCATCTTCGACGTGGGCCAGACGCCCTTCGGCCAGCGCGAGCGCGAGCAGCAGACGGACATCGACCGCGCGGCCTTCCTCGATGAGCTCAGCGCCGCGTTCAACACGGCGATGCGACTGAACATCATCAACGACGGCCACTTGATCGGGCTGGCCCTGGTCGACGAGACGATCCAGCGTTACACGCGCTACCCGTCGCTCTTCGGCTTCTCCAATTCGACGCAGGCCGCCTGCCTCAGCAACGTCGCGCCGCAGGACTGCACGACCGACACGCTGAAGGCCGACGCGATCCCGTCGCAGTGGCTGTGGGCCGGCGACACGCTGCTGGGCCCGAAGGCGCAGACGGACATCGGCAACCTGTTCCTGTCGCGCGCCAAGAACAACCCGTTCTGACGCGGTCCGGCGGTTTCAGGCATCCAGCGCCCGTAGCTCGCGGCGCAGGATCTTGCCGACGCCATTCCTTGGTAATTCGGCGCAGAACTCGATAAACCGCGGCCGCTTGTAGGCCGCCAGCTGCCGGGCGCAGTGGCGGGCCAGCGCGTCCTCGTCGAGGGCCGCGTCGCGCCGCACGACGAACAGCTTGACGGCCTCGCCGCCGCGCGGCTCCGGCACACCGACGGCGGCGCACGCCAGAACGCCGGGATGCTGGCCGGCCACCTGCTCGACCTCGCTCGGATAGACGTGGAGGCCGCCGACCAGGATCAGGTCCTTCTTGCGGTCGACGAGGCGCACGAAGCCGCGCTCGTCCATGACGCCGATGTCCCCCGTCTTGAAGAAGCCGTCGTGCCACAGCGCCTGCGCCGTCTCTTCGGGCCGCCGCCAGTAGCCGGCCATGACCTGCGGGCCGCGGACGCAGATCTCGCCAGGCTCACCCGCTGGCAACTGCTGGCCGTCGTCGTCGCGGATGCTGATCTCGGTGGATGGCAGCGGCAGGCCGACGCTGCCGTTGAACTCACGCGGGTCGAGCGGGTTGATCGCCACGGCCGGCGATGTCTCCGACAGGCCGTAGCCCTCCACGATCGGGCAGCCGGTGGCCTGCAGCCATCGCTCGGCCGTGGCCGGCTGCAGGGCCATGCCCCCGCCGCTGGTGATGGCGAGTTCGGAGAAGTCCAGCCGGTGGAACCCCGGCGTCTGCAGCAGCGCGCCGAATATCGCCTCGGCTCCCGGGAAGATGTGCAGCTTGTGGCCGCGCAGCGTGTCGACGAGGCCGGGAACGTCGCCCGCGTCCGGCACCAGCAGATTGAGATGACCCATGCGTGCGCCGAGCAGCAGGCACGCCGTGAGCGCGAACACATGGTGCAGCGGCAGCACGCAGACGGTCGTGAGCGGGGCGTGCGGATCGGGCAGCCGCGCCAGCATCGGCCGGAACCAGGCCTCGATCTGCAGCACATTGGCGGCGACGTTGCGGTGTAGCAGCGTTGCGCCCTTGGACACGCCGGTCGTGCCGCCGGTGTACTGCAGGAAGGCGACGTCGTCCGGGCGTAGCGCGGGCTTGCGCAGCGGCAGGCGCTCGCCATGGCGCAGCGCCTCGTTGAAGCGCACAACAGTGCGGCCATCACCCGTGGGCAGGCGGAACTCGGGCACTTGCTTGCTGACGTGGCGCCGCGCGAAGTTGGCAAGCGACCCCTTCCACCAGCCGAGCAGGTCGCCGACCGACGTCAGGATGACGTGCCGGACCTCGGTCGCGTCAATGACGTCCGCGACCGTCCGCGCGAAGTTCTCCAGCACGATGAGGGCACGCGCGCCGGAGTCCTTGAGCTGGTGCGCCAGCTCGCGCGGCGTGTAGGCCGGGTTCACGCCGACGACGACGAAGCCGGCGCGCAGCACGGCGGCGACGGCGATGCTGTACTGCAGCATGTTGGGCATCATCAGCGCCACGCGATCGCCGGGCTTGAGCCCCTGGGCCTGCAGCCAGGCGCCGAGCCGGGCCGAGAGGCGGTCCAGGTCGGCAAAGCTCAGGCGCTGGCCCATGCAGACCGCGGCGTCGCGGTTGGCGTGCCGCCGGAAGGCCGCCTCCAGCAGCTCGACGAGGTGAGGGCAGCTGGTGGGCTCCACGCCGGCCGGCACGCCCGCGGGGTAGCTGGTGAGCCACGGGCGCGCGCAGGACGGGGCTTCGGGCGCGGCTTCTGCGAGGACTGCGGTCATCGGAGATCCTTGTGTGTCGCCGGGCGGCGCGACATGAAGTCCCCGATGGTGGTCGCCGTTGTTACATCTCGCTAGGGGAGTTGCCCTAACGCCCCAACTTCGCCGAGAAAGAGGGCCTGGGCGAGTGCCTCCTCGCGCTCTCCGACCGTGGCCAGGAACTCACTGGCGCCGTGCATCGCGCGGAAGGTGTCGAAGCCGGATTCGAGGAAGGCCTGCAGCGCGCCGAGGCCGGCCACCTGGGCCGGGCCGCGCATCAGCCGCAGCGACTGGCGCAGCAGCGGCTTGCGGGTCAGCCGGTCCAGCGACGTGCCGATGGCCAGCGTCAGCGTGATCTGCTGCTGGCGCGACGCCGGCTCGCCGCAGGCCCTCCAGGCGGCCGCATAGACCTCGGCAGACAGCGTCGGCGAGGCCAGCAGCTCGGCCATGCGCGTGTCCAGCCGTTCCGACAGCGCGTGGAGCTGCGCAAGCTTCGCCACGGTGCCGACCACCTCGGCGGGGAACAGCCGTGTCAGCGCGGGCACGACGCGGGCGAACTGGGCATCGCGCTGGCGGTAGTCGCCAGGGCCATAGAGCTCCTGCAGGAAGAAGCGCGTCGCCGCCGCATAGCGGGTGCTGACGAGCAGGTCGGCGTAGGTCTTGGCGAACCGCCGCTGTTGGTAGGCCTTCAGCGACTGGACGCGCTCGGCGAGGCCCGCATCAGCGGCGCGGCGGGCGCGTTCGGCATCGACCTGGCGCAATTCGGCCAGCAGGGTTTCGGGGTCCATCGGCCCGGTCGATTCTGCCTTCCTACACTGGGCCGATGAATGCAAGGCTGCAACGGATCTGGTTCTTCGTGCGCTGGCTTGGAGGCTTGGCGCTGGGGTGGCGCTTCGGCTGGGGCTGGGGGCTGGCGGCGTGCTTCGCTTACCCCTTGCTGCTGTTGCCGTCGTTCGCGCTGCTGCGCCGCGTCAACCGAGGGCCCGGCTGTCCGCGCTGGCGTGAGCTGCTGCGCGCCTGGGTGCTGGAGGTGGCGATCAGCGAGCGCAGCTTCGGCTGGCGGCAGCCCTGGCGCACTCATGCCGAGCCGGACCACCTTCCCGCCGGCGCTGAGGCCGGCGTGCTGCTGGTGCATGGCTTCAGCTGCAACCGGGCGTTCTGGAATGGCTGGATGGCCCGGTTACGCGGCCAGCCCGGCGTGGCTTTCATCGCGCCGAGCCTGGAGCCGCCGTTCGGCAGCATCGACGACTACGCCGATGCGATCGAAGCCGAGGTGCAGCGGCTGCGGATGCTGACTGGCCGGCCGCCGCTGATCGTCTGCCACAGCATGGGCGGGCTGGCGGTGCGGGCCTGGTGGCGGCGCCATGCCACGGCCGAGGCGCCGCAGGTCATCACGCTCGGCACGCCGCACGCGGGCACGCTGATGGCCGCGTTCTCGCCGGCCTTCAATGCCCGCCAGATGCGCCATCGCGGCGACTGGGTGGCGGAGTTGCCGCCGCTGCCACGGCTGACCTGCGTCTGGACGCCGTGCGACCAGTTGGTCATGCCCGCGGCGACGGCGGTGCAGCCGGGCGCGGCCGCCCACCGCGTGGACGGTGTGGGTCATGTGGGCCTGGTGGCCGACCCGCGCGTATGGACGCTGTTTCAGGCCGCGCTGGCGGCCTCCTTCAGCACGCCGCGGCGGATCTGATCGAGCTCGATGCTCTCGAACAGCGCCTGGAAGTTGCCTTCGCCGAAGCCCTCGTTGCCCTTGCGCTGGATCAGCTCGAAGAAGATCGGGCCGATCACTTCCTTCGTGAAGATCTGCAGCAGCAGCTCGTTGTCGGCGCCCAGGTGCGTCGCGCCGTCGATGAGGATGCGCAGGCGGCGCAGCTCGGCCACTTTCTCGCCATGCTGCGGCAGGCGCTTGTCGATGAGGTCGAAGTAGGTCTCGATCGTGTCCTGGAACTCGACGCCCGCCGTCTTCATGCCCTGCACGGTGCCGTAGATGTCGCCGGTGGCGAGCGCCACGTGCTGGATGCCCTCGCCGTGGTACAGGTCCAGGTACTCGGCGATCTGGCTCTTGTCGTCGGAGCTCTCGTTGATCGGGATGCGGATCTTGCCGCAGGGGCTGGTCATGGCCTTGCTCTTCAGGCCGGTCAGCTTGCCCTCGATGTCGAAGTAGCGCACCTCGCGGAAGTTGAAGAAGCGCTCGTAGAACTCCGCCCACTCCTTCATGCGACCACGGAAGACGTTGTGCGTCAGGTGGTCGATCTCGGTCAGGCCGTGGCCCACCGGGTTCGGGTCCACGGGCTGGCCGGCGGCGTCCAACAGCGGCACGAAGTCGACGTCGTAGATGCTGATGTTGCCGATGGCGCCGGCTGTCGCGCCGCCCTTGCCCTGCCAGCGGTCGACGAAGTAGATCAGCGAGTCGCCGATGCCCTTGATGGCCGGGATGTTCAGCTCCATCGGGCCGGCCTTGTTGTCGAAGCCCCAGGCACCCAGTTCCAGCGCGCGCTGGTAGGCCAGCGCCGCGTCCTGCACGCGGAAGGCGATGGCGCAGATCGATGGGCCGTGAAGGCGCGCGAAGCGCTGCGCGAACGAGTTCGTCTCGGCGTTGATGATGAAGTTGACGCCGCCCTGGCGGTACAGCGTCACCGCCTTGTGCCGGTGGCGCGCGACTGCGCAAAAGCCCATGGTCTCGAACAGCCGGCCCAGCGCGGCCGGGTCGGGCGCGGCGAACTCGATGAACTCGAAGCCGTCGGTGCCCATCGGGTTGTCCCAGGGGGTGAACTTGGCCATGGCGCAGTCTCCTCGGTGTGGAACGCGAAATTCTGCGGCGCGACCGGCGCAGGTTTCGTGCAATCTCAGGCGCTGCTGCGTCATGAAGCGCAGGATTCCTGCAAGAATCGAGAGGTGGACAAGCCGGTTGATCTCGACGCCATCGATCGCCGCATCCTGCGTGCGTTGCAGCAGGACGGCCGCATCACCTATGACGCGCTGGCGGCCGACGTGGGCCTGTCGGCCTCGGCGGTGCTGCGGCGCGTGCGCCGGCTGGAGGACGTCGGCGTCGTGACGAGCTATGTGGCGCTGGTGGCGCCGCAGAGGGTGGGCTTGGGCCTCACCGCCTACATCAATGTGCGGCTGGAAAAGCAGACCGACAACCCGCTGCGCAACCCGCGCGACCTGTTCCGCGCTGCCGTGCAGACATGGCCCGAGGTCGTCGAATGCGCTGCGCTGACCGGCGAGATGGACTACCTCCTGCGCGTGCTCGTCGAGGACATGCAGCACTACGCCCGCTTCATCGGCGACACGCTGCTGATGCACCCCAGCGTGCAGGACTGCAAGACCAGCTTCGTGCTGGAGCGGCTGAAGAACACGACGGCGGTACCGGTCTAGGACCCTTCAACCTAGGGGTGCGTTGAACCTCCCTGGCGGAAGAGGGATTCACCGGTCAAGACGCGCCGCGCCACCGGCGCCGCGTCCCGGTTCTTCCACCGCGGCCCGCGGGCCGTCTCTTCCCTCCGCCATTCTCAGGAGTTCCGCATGCGCCTTCTCGCGACTTCCGCCGCCGTCCTCGCCCTGCTCACGCCGCTAGCCAGCCATGCACTGGCCAGCATCGACGACGCCAAGGGCGACTTCCTCGGCACCTTTGCCGGCAGCAGCGCCAGCACCGACCTCGACGTACTGGCCGCCAGCGTGTTCTACAACGCCGGTACCGACACCTTCACGCTCACCGCCACGATGGACGGCAACGTCGGCACGACGAAGAGCGGCCTCTACGTCTGGGGCGTCAACCGCGGCCAGGGCGCGGCCGGGTTCGAGAAAAGCCTCGGCCTGGCCGGCGTGCGCTTCGACCAGGTCATCCTGCTGCGTCCCAACGGCACCGGCAGCCTGCCGGGACTGCCTGCAGACAAGGCCACTCTGCCTGTGGGCGCGGTCGTCGTCAGCGGCAAGACGATCACCGCCACGGTGAGCGGCAGCCTGCTGCCCAGCACCGGCTTTGCCAACAAACTTGACTACACCTGGAACCTGTGGCCGCGGGACACGGCGTTCGCCGGCGTCGCGGCGATCTCGGACTTCGCGCCAAACAACACCAACTTCACCGCCACGCCGGTGCCCGAGCCGGCCAGCGCCGCACTGCTGCTCGGCGGTCTCGGCCTCGTGGCGATGTATCGCCGCCGTCAGTCGAACTCGTGAAGTAGCTTCAGCGTGTGCTCGGCGCCGAGGTTGAGCAGCTCGGCGATCTCGTGCAGGTCGTCGGGCACGCCGGCGTCGTCCCAGCCCCGGGCCGTGTGCCTCGCCAGGCGCACGGCCAGGTGCACGCAGCGCACCTGCGGGTCGCTGGCATGCTTGTCGTTCGTGATGCGCGTCAGCAGGTCCGGCAGATGCCAGCGCTTCATCAGTGCCTGTTCCAGGTCGGCCAGCTCGATGCCCAGCACCTGACGCTGTGCCGCAGCGCTGCGCAGCGCATGGTCAGCGTCCTGCAGGTTGGCGATCGCCAGCGCCAGGTCCGGCGCATGCACCCACAGCAGCATCTCGGCGAAGTCGTGCAGCAGCGCGGCGCTGTGGATGACGGCGGCATCCGGGTCGGCCCGGTGGGCGGCAAAGCCCAGCGCATAGCGTGAGGCCCGCTCGGCGCGCTGCATGACGCGTGACAGACCCAGCAGTGCGTCTTCGTGGTCGGCCAGCACGGCTTCCAGCGTGGGCTGAGGGCCGAACGCGCGGAAGAACGGCGTGATGCCCATCAGCACCAGGGCGGCCGTCACGGTCTCGGGGTCGGCCATCAGACGGCCGCGCGGCAGCTCGCTGGCGTGGGCCAGCACCTTCAGCGTCATCAGCGGGTCGGCCGCGATCATTTCGCCCAGCCCATGGGCGTCCATGTCGTCCTCGCTGGCGCGCATGTGCTCCAGCGACTCGGCGGTTTCCGTCAGCACAGGAATCTCGGCCGAGGCGAAGGCATTCACCCAGGCTTCAAGCGTGGCGGGCGGGGTTTGCAGACGCAGGCGGGCGGACATGGCCCGATGCTAGAGGGAGGCGGGCCGCCTGGTCTGTCCAGGCGGCCCCCATTTGAGGCTCAATTCACAGCCTGCGGATGCCGTCCAGCTGGGCGGTCAGCCGTCCGTCGATGTAGAGCGCGCCTTCGGGCGCGCCGGCCTCGGCATAGAACTCCAGCTGGCTGCGTGCCCGCACCCGCTGGCGGTAGGCGGGTGACAGCACCAGCCGGATGGCGCGTGCGGCCCGCTTGATGCGCCGCCAGCGCAGGGCCCAGGCGGCGTGGGTTTCGGCGGCGTCGGGGCCGCGCAACTCGATCAATCTCATGAGGGTCTCCTTGTGCGCTCGGCCGGCCCTCATGAGATGGATCAGAGGGAGGGCGCCCGGCGCGGGTGTGTCAGGGGCTGTCGTCGGGGAAGCGGTCGCGCAGCAGTCGTCGCAACTCGAGCCGCGCCTGCTGGCGCTGGGCGTGGGCGTCGCTCGGGTGTTGATGCCGGCCAGCCTGGCGTTGCAGGGCCGGCGCGACGAACGGATTGCGCGGTTTGCGTACGTTGAGCTTCAAGGGGCGGGGGGACGTGAACTGGGGCATGAGGTGCTCCGGTGAGTGCCGCGCGGGGGCGGCGGGCCATGCAGCGGCTCGACCCGGATGGGCCGGCGTTTGCGGTGGAAGAGAGGTCGCCCGGGGCTGGTGCTCGAGGCCAGCGGGCCGGGCAGGTCGGGAAGTCAGGGGTGCGGCGTCGTCGCGACGATGGGAACTGCGGCGTCACAACTTGCGCAAATGATAAACAAACGTTTCTCTTGCGCAAGCGGCTTTTATCCAACATCCCTAAGGTGGAGGATGCACGCCGTCCAATGACGGCTGCGCGCAAGTTTCAGCGCTTCTTGCTCTTGAGCGGCGCGATACCGGCCTGCAGCTTGCGCCACTCGTCCAGTTCGGCCTGCGACGCGGACACCTTGGGCCTGGGGGCGGGCGGCGGCGCGGGCTCGGGCGTCAATACCTCGCCGAGCAGGTCCAGCAGCCGCGTGCGCGCGCGCTGCGGATGGCGGCGGTAATACGTCAGCACGAGGCCGATGATGAAGCGCTCGTCGTCGTCCTGTGGAACGCTCGGCGACGCCTCTGCCGCAGGTACCGTGGCAGCCGCGCCGGCCGGGGCGGCGAGGGGGGCATCATGCGTCAGGTCCAGCCAGCCGGCCGGCTTGTGGCACAGCTGCTCGAACTGCCGCGCGAGCCGTTCGCCGATCTGCCGCGAGCGGGCCTTGATCTGGCTCCAGTAGCTCGGCTGGATCTGCAGTCGCTCGGCAAAGCGCCGCTCCAGGCCACGCAGTGTGGCGGCATCGGGGTGTTTGACGGTGGCGCTGACGAACTCTTCGAACAGCCGCATCGCGTTGTCCAGTCGGATCTGCGCGACGTCGCGGGGGGCGGCAGGCATGGACGGCGATGATAAATGAGGCTTGCCCGCCGTTCTGCGGGGTGGTCAGTCCCCTTCGTCGTGGCCCCCGAAGGCGGCCACCAGCGCGGCCTGGGTGCTCGGCGGCACGGCCTCGTAGTGCGACAGCAGCAGCGTGTAACGGCCGTGGCCGGCGGTCATCGCGTTCAGCCGCGTCTGGTAGTTCGCCAGCTCGGCCAACGGCGCCAGGCCTTGCACGATGAGGCTGCCGGGCACGGCGGTGCGCGTGCCGTTGACCTGGCCACGGCGCGAGGCCAGATCGCCAGTGATGTCGCCGACGCTGTGCTCCGGCGCGGTGATCTCCACCTGCACCACCGGCTCCAGCACCAGCGGCTGCGCGGCCCGCACCGCCTCGGTCAGCGCGCGGCGGCCGGCGGTGACGAAGGCGATCTCCTTGCTGTCCACCGAGTGGTGCTTGCCGTCGTAGACGACCACGCGCAGGTCCGTCACCGGATGGCCCGCGACGACACCGCGCGCGCAGGCCTGTCGCACGCCCTTCTCGACGGCAGGCATGAAGGCGCCCGGGATGGTGCCGCCCTTGACCGCGTCGACGAATTCGAAGCCCGAACCGCGCGGCAGCGGCTCCACGCGTAGGTAGACCTCGCCGAACTGGCCGGCGCCGCCGCTCTGCTTCTTGTGGCGGTAATGGCCTTCGGCGGCTTGAGAAACTGTCTCACGGTAGGCGATGCGCGGGGGCTCGGTGACGACCTCGCCCTTGTAGAGCTCCTTTACGCGCTCCAGCAGCAGGCGCAGGTGCAGCTCGCCGAGGCCGTAGACCAGCGTTTGATGAGTCTCGCCTGCCTGCTCGATGCGCAGGCAGGGGTCTTCGTCGACGAGCCGCGCCAGCACCTCCCACAGCTTCTGCTCGTCGCCGCGCCGCGCGGGGCTCAGTGCCAGGCCGTGCACCGGTGTGGGGAAGTCCAGCGGCTTCAGATAAATGTGCTCGTCCTCCTGCGCGTCGTGCAGCACGGCGTCGAAGGCGAGGTCGTCCACCTTGGCGATCGCGCAGAGGTCGCCGGGCAGCGCTTCGTCCACGTCCACGTGCTTGCCGCCCTGCAGCATGAACAGATGCGTCACGCGGATCGGCTTGCGTGCATGGCCCACGTACAGCAGCCCGCCCTTGGCCACGCGCCCCTGGTGCACGCGCATGACACCCATCTTGCCGAGGTAGGGGTCGGCGACGACCTTGAAGAGATGGGCCAGCACATGGCGCGCAGGGTCCGGCTGCGCGGGGTAGGGCCGCGGCTCGCTGCCCTTGCCCTCCAGGAACGGCGGCGGGTTGCCCTCGGCCGGGTTGGGCATCAGCGCCTCGATGACCGCCAGCAGCTCGCCGATGCCGGCGCCCGTCCTGGCCGAGCAGAAGCACACCGGCACCAGATGGCCTTCGCGCAGCGCCTGCTCCAGCGGCGCGTGCAGCTCGCGCGGGTCGATGTCGCCTTCGCTGAGGTAGCGATCGACGAAGCCAGCGTCCACCTCGACAACCTGCTCGACCAGCGCGCGGTGCGCTTCAGCCACCGACGAGAAATCAGCCGCCCCCGACGCTGCGAAGAAGCAGTCGGCCACGCGCCGCGCGCTGTCGGCCGGCAGGTTCAGCGGCAGACATTCCCTGCCGAACACGTTGCGGATCTGCGCAAGCAGGCCGGGCAGGTCGGAGTCGGGGGCGTCGATGCGGTTGACAACGATGAGTCGCGCCAACCCGCGCCCGGCCGCCGCCGTCAGCATGCGCTGCGCCATCAGCTCGATGCCGTGCTGCGCGTTGATGACGACCAGCGCCGTGTCCGCCGCCTCCAGTGCCGGCAAGGCTTGGCCGACGAAGTCCGGCGCGCCTGGCGTGTCGATGGCGTGCACGCGGATGCCGCCGTGCGTGAAGTGCGCGAGGCTGGACTGCAGCGAATGGCCCACGCGCCTTTCCAGCGGGTCGTGGTCGCTGACCGTGCTGCCGCGCTCGATGCTGCCGGGCTGCGCGATGGCGCCGGCATGGGCCAGCAGGGCTTCCAACAGCAACGTCTTGCCGGCGCCGGCCGGGCCGACCAGCGCGACCGTGCGGATCGCGCCCACTCGTGAATCCAGGCTCGCAGCGCTCATCGGACGCTCCTCGTGGCAGGTGGCCAGCGTAGAGGACTGCGCCGTGTCCAGCAAGGGCAGAATCATCCGCATGCAACGCCTCGCCTGCGCCCTTCTCGCCCTGCTTGCCACCACCACCAGCCGGGCCCAGCCCGACGACCTGCAGGCCATGCTGACCGAGGTCAGCCCCGCGCGCATCGAGGCGCGCATCCGCAAGCTGGTGTCGTTCGGCACGCGGCACACGCTGTCCGACATTGCGTCCGACACTCGCGGCATCGGCGCCGCGCGGCGCTGGATCACGAGCGAGCTGCAGGCATGCGCCAAGGCCTCCGGCGGCCGGCTGCAGGTCGAGGAGCAGAGCTTCATCGAGCCTGCCGGTCCGCGCGTGCCGCAGGCCACCGAGCTGGTCAACGTCGTCGCGACGCTGCCCGGCCGCGGCGCCGGCAAGGCCCGCACGCTGGTCGTCAGTGGCCATTACGACTCGCGCAACAGCGATGTCATGGATTCGCTCGGCGAAGCGCCCGGCGCCAACGATGATGCCTCCGGCACTGCCGCGGTCATGGAGCTGGCCTGCGTGATGGCCGGCCGGCAGTTCGACGCGACGCTCGTCTTCATGGCCGTGCCCGGCGAGGAGCAGGGCCTGCTCGGCGCCGCGCAATGGGCGCGCGAGGCGCGCGCGGCCGGCGTCAATGTCGAGGCCATGATCACCAACGACATCATCGGCAGCTCGCGCGGCGATGCCGGTCAGCACGACGCCAGGCGGCTGCGCCTGTTCGCCGACGGGCTCGACCCGCTGGTGCGCCTGCTGACCCAGGCCCAGGCCAACCGGCCCACGGCTGACGCGAAGACGCTGGCCGCCATGCAGGCCGAGCTGCTGCCGCTGTTGCAGGCCGGCGGCAACGAGGACCTGCCGACGCACCAACTCGGCCGCCACCTGAAGGCCGCGGCCGAGGCGGCGATGCCTGGCTTTACGGTGCAGCTTATCCAGCGCCGCGACCGCTACCTGCGCGGCGGCGATCACATCCCCTTCCTGGAGCGCGGCTACGCGGCGGTGCGTTTCAGCGAACCGTTCGAGAACTTCGCGCACCAGCATCAGAACCCGAGGACTGAAGGCGGCACCGTCTACGGCGACCTGCCCGAATTCGTCGACTTCGCCTATGTGGCCGACGTGGCCCGAGCGAATCTCGCGGGCCTGGCCACGCTGGCCTGGGCGCCTGCGCCGCCGAAGGGCGTACGGCTGGACGCCAGCGGGCTCACCAACGACTCGACGCTGGAGTGGACCGCCAGCGACGACCCGGAGGTGGCGGGCTACCGCATCGTCTGGCGCGATACCGACGCCGCCACGTGGCAGCAGTCGAAGGACGTCGGTCGCGTCACGCGGGCGACGTTGCCGATCTCCAAGGACAACGTCGTGTTCGGCGTGCAGGCGGTGTCAAAAAAGGGCTATGCGGGCCTGGCGAGCTACCCGCTGCCCAAGCGTTAGCCGTTTCGGCGCTGCTGGACGACCTCGTTCGGCCTTGGCGTCCGCCGTTCAGTCGTCGTGATGGTGATGCCCGTGACCACGCCCCGGGCCGGGCCCGTGGTCGCGTTCATGCCCGTGCCCGTGCCCATGTCGCCCGGGCTCGTCCCGCCAGCCGGGTTCAGCGCGTACGACGACGTTGCGCTGGTACCAGCCGTCGTCGACGAAATACACCGGCGCACCGCAGGCGCCGTAGCGCTGGCACTGGTGGCGCCAGTCGCGGCGGTGGCCCGGTGGCACCCAAAGGTAGACCGGCTCGCGATAGACGGGCCGGCCGATGACGACCGGCTGCTGCGCCACCAGCACCGGCTGCGGGTAGCGGCCGATGTCCACGCGGCCGTAGACGCCTGGCTGGCTGAAGCCGATGGATACGGCCACGTCGGCCGCACGGGCCGCGGGCAGGGTGGCCAACCCGAGCAGTGCGGTGACGATGCAGCGGCTGGTGAACGTGTGGTGGCGGTTCATGCGGGACCCCTTGTTGTCATGGGTGTGAATTGAACGTGGTCTCCCCGTCGTCGTTGGCACCCGCGCGGTAACAAATCGCAGAGGCGGTCTCGTCCTACACGACCGGCGGGGGGCGAGCCGGCAAGCTGTCGCCGACCTTTGGCCTGGAGTATTTCGATGAGCGACCCCCAGCCCGTGGCCGCCATCGAGCAGGCCCTGGCCCAGAACGCGCGTTTCCTGGACCGCTGCAGCCGGCTGGCCGGCGTCGGGGCCTGGGAATGGCAGGTCGACACCGGCGCGCTGGTGTTGTCGGACTCGGCCTGCGAGCTGCTGGGGTTGCCTGCTGGCCGTGTGCCGACGCTGGCTGCCGTGCTGGCGCGCTTCGGCCCGGACGGGGCGGCCATGCTGGACGCGGCGCTGCATCTTGCGGCCACCGAGGGGCAGGGCTGGGAAGTTGAATTGCCGTGTGACGCCGACGAGCAGGGGCCGCGGGTGTTGCGCGTGGCCGGTGAGTGGGACGGCGGCGCACGCCGTGTCGACGTCGTGATGCAGGACATCACCGAGGCCGCCGGCCTGCGTGCAGACCTGGAGCGCACGCTGGAGCGACTGGCGCTGGCGACGCATGGCGGCGGTATCGGCGTGTGGGACCTCGATGTCGCGACCGGTCAACTGGCGTGGGACGATGCCATGTGGCGCCTGCACGGCGAGGTGCCGCGCGGCCAGCGGGCGACGGTGGCCGGCTGGAGGCGGCGCCTGCATCACGCGGACCGTCATGCGACGCTGCGCGTGCTGCGCGGCGCCCTGCGGGACGGTGCGCCGTTCGAAGGTGAATGGCGCATCGACTGGCCCGATGGCACGGTCCACGTGATGCGCGGTTCTGGCCGGGCGCTGCGCAACGGCGATGGCCAGGCGCTGCGTCTGTCCGGTGTCTGCTGGGACGTCAGCGAGGAGCGCCGGCTGCAGCAGCAGCTGGAGGAGCAGCACGAGTTGCTGGAGGTGACGCTGCAATCCATTGCCGACGCCGTGCTGACGACTGACGCGCAGGGTCGAGTCACCTGGCTGAACCCGGTCGCGCAGCGGCTGACCGGCTGGTCGGCCGACGAGGCTCGCGGCGAGCCGGCCGGCCTCGTGTTCGTGCCGCGGCGCGAGGACGATGGCGACGTGCTGCCCGACCCGGTGCAGGCCTGCCTGGCCAGCGGCCAGCCCGCGCAGTTGCCGGCCGGCGCGATGCTGCTGAGCCGCGAAGGCGAGCTGCGCGCGGTGGACGACTCAGTCGCGCCCATCCGCGGCAAGGCGGGCCAGGTACTGGGCGCCGTGCTCGTCTTCCGCGACGTGACGCAGCAGCGTCGGCAGTTCGACGAGATCCGCTGGCGGGCCAGCCACGACGGCCTCACGGGTCTCGTCAACCGGGTCGAGTTCGGGCAGCGCCTGGCGCGCACCTTTGAGCGAGCCAAGCGCGATGGCAGCCATCACGCGGTGCTGGCGTTCGACCTGGACCGCTTCAAGCTTGTCAACGATCACTGTGGCCACGCCGCCGGCGACGAGGTGCTGCGCCAGGTCGCGCAGCGGCTGGAGGCTGGCGTACGCGGCCGCGACACGGTGGCGCGGCTGGGCGGCGACGAGTTCGCCGCCATCCTGGAGAACTGCTCGCCGGATGAGGCGCTGCATGTCGCGCAGAAGCTCTGCGATGCGCTGGACCAGTATCGCTACAGCGACGGCGCTCAGAGCTTCCGCATTGGCGCCAGCATCGGCGTGGCGCCGTTGGACGGCCGGTGGCCGTCGGCCGAGGCTGCGCTGCGCGAGGCGGATGCCTGCTGCATGCTGGCCAAGGAGCAGGGCCGCAACCGGGTGCGCGCGTGGTCGCAGGACGATGCGACGCTGCGCGCCCACCGCAGCGAACACCGCTGGGCGACGCGGCTGCAGCAGGCGCTGGACGAGGACCGTTTCGAGCTGGACCTGCAGCGTGTCATGCCGGCGCAGGGCGACGAGGACGACGGCCGGCTGCGCGGCGAGCTGTTGCTGCGGCTGCGCGAGCGTGACGGCACGCGCGTGCCGCCCGGCGCCTTCATGCCGGCCGCCGAGCGCTTCCACATCGCGCCGCGGCTGGACCGATGGGTGCTGCGCCAGGCCGTGACGCTGCTACAGCGCGAGGGGCCGGTGGAGATCGCGTCGCTGGCCGTCAACGTGTCGGGGCTGACGCTGCAGGACGCCGCCTTCCATGACGAGGCCCGGTCGCTGCTGCAGCAGCTGGGCCGCGAGCGCGCGTCGGCGCTGTGCCTGGAAATCACCGAGACGGCCGTCATCACGCGGCTGGCGGATGCGGCACGTTTCATCACGCAGATGCGCGCACTCGGCGCGCGCGTGGCGCTGGACGACTTCGGCGCCGGGGCGTCTTCGTACAGCTACCTCAAGGCGCTGCCGGTGGACCTGCTGAAGATCGATGGCCAGTTCGTCCGTGCGCTGATGACCGACCCGCTGGACCAGGTGGCCGTGCGCAGCTTCGTCGACGTGGCACAGACGCTGGGGCTGACCACGGTGGCGGAATGCGTCGAGACGCCCGACGTGCTGCTGGAGTTGGTGCGGCTGGGTGTCGGCGAGGTGCAGGGCTTCCTGCTGCACCGGCCCGAGCCGGTCGCGGCGCTGCTGGCGATGCACGAGTCGGCGTCGGCCTGAGCGGCCCGTTCGCCGGACTCCCGGCTCAGCGGCCCCTGGGGGCCGGCTGCTGGTCCGCGCTCGCGGACGGGCCCGCCAGCAACGCGACGGGGGCGGTGTCTGGCTCGGAGACCGCCGGCGTCTCGCGGCCGTCGGCTACCGCCCGCAGCGACACCTGCAGGCCGCGAGAGAGTTGATCCTGCCAACCGTGCAGCGTCTCGCCGGCGTCCTGCATGGCCAGGCTCAGTTGCTGGTCCAGCGGTCGGGGATCGTCGATGGCGGCCACGCCGGCGCTGGCCAGCAGTGCACCCGCGGCGATGACAGCCAGCACCAGGCGCAAGCGGTGGCGCTCGCGGGGGGAGCGGACGTCACCCTGGGCGTGGAACAGGCGCAGATGCGGCATGTGGGCATGCCAGCCCTCCGCGTGCAGCGATTTCGGAAATTGCATGGGGCCCTCCTTGCTCACGGTCCGGGCCGCCCTCTCGGGCCCGGTGCGCCAGTGTGAGGGCGGCCCTAGCGGCGGCCTGTCGGCGCCAGCAGCCTCGGCGTGTAGGAGCTCAGGCGGGCGTGTCGGCGTCGGGCGCGGCCGCGGCTTCGGCCGGCGGTGGCGCCCGGTAGGGCAGGCGGGCCAGCACCAGCGTGCCGCGGCCCGGCGCGGACAGCAACTGCAGCGTGCCGCCCAGGCTCTCGATGCGGTAGCGCATGCCCAGCAGGCCATGGTGTCCAGCGCCGACGGCCTCGGGGTTGAAGCCCTGGCCGTCGTCGCGGATGTGCAGCTGCAGCCAGCCATCGGCCTCGCCCAGCGACACGCGGACATGCCTGGCCTTGGCATGGCGCAGGATGTTCGTCAGCGCCTCCTGCACGAGGCGGTATAGCGCCAGCCGGTCGGCCTCGTCGCTCGGGGCGTCGTTGAGCTCCAGGCTGAGCTGCAGGCCCGAGCGCTGCTCGAACTCCTGCGTCAAGATCTCCAGCGCCGGTACCAGCCCCAGGTTGGACAGCGCCGAAGGGCGCAGGTCCTCGATGATGCGGCGCTTCAGCGCGATGCCCTGGTCCAACAGCTCGCTCATGTGCTTGAGTCGCTCGTCGATGTCGACGGCTGTCTTCGTCATGCGGCGGATACGGGCCACGTCCAGCTTGGCGGCCGTCAGCAGCGCACCGAGCTCGTCATGCAGCTCCCGCGCCAGGCGGGCGCGCTCGTCCTCGCGCACCGTCTGCAGGTGGCGGGCCAGCTCGGTCAGCTCGGCGGTGCGGCGGGCCACCTCGCGGTCCAGCCGGTCGCGCTCCAGCGCCAGCTCGTCGGCGTGCTGGCGGCGCGCCTTGTGCAGCGCCTCGTTGCGGCGCAGGAAGATGGCCAGGCCGAACAGGCTGAGCAGCGTGAGCCCATGGACGCCCAGGCGGCCCCAGGTCAGCGAGCGGTAGACGGCGTCCCGTTCCTGCGCGATCTGCGCGAGCTCATGGCGGTCCAGCTGGGCGACCGCGTCGCGCACGGCCTGCATCTTCTCGCGGCCGATGTCGCTTTCCACCAGCCCCTGCCAGGCCGGCGTGTTGCCCTCGCGGTAGAGCTTGATGACCAACTGCAGCTCCGACAGCTTCTCGTTGGCGCGCAGGCTGGCGTCCTGCACCAGCGCGGCCCAGTCGCTGCTTTCGTACTGGCCGCGCAGGCTCTTCAACACGGCGGGCAGTTCGCGCTCGGCCAGCTTGACGGGGGCAAGGTAGTCGTCGCGCCCTGTCAGCAGGAAGCCGCGCTGTGCGGTCTCGGCGTTGGTCAGCAGCTCGCGCAGGCGCAGCCCTTCATCCCGTGCGACGTGGCGGGCCTGTGACTGAGCGAGCGCCTGGTCGGCGCCCCAGAAGGCGGCCTCGCTGACGCCCATGACGGCGGCGGCGGCCACCGCCGCCAGCACGACGGCGACGCCACGGTTGCGGGCGGCTCCTTCAAGCCAGGGGTCCAGATGACGCAGCACCGTAGGCCGCTCAGCTGGCTGCGGCAGCGGGCTGTTGAGCAGTGCCATCGTCAGCCAGCTCGGCGCAGTAGGTGATGAGGTCGTCCAGCTCGCGGCTCTTGTCGAACACGCGTTCGGCACCGAGGCTGGCGCAGCGCCGGCGCATCTCCTCGGTCGCATAGTTGGTCAGGACGACGCGGCGCGCGCGCACGCCGAGCTTCTGCGCGGCCTGCAGCACGCCCAACCCGGTCCCGGAGCGCAGGAAGACGTCCACGATGAACAAGTCTGCGTTGGCGTCGGGGTCGCGGCTCATCCAGCGCACTGCGCCGGCCTCGTCGGCCACGGAGCCCACCACCTCCACCTGCGCCAGCTCTTCAAGCGTGGCGACCAGGTTCTCCAGGATTACCGGGCTGTCCTCGACGATGAAGGCTTTCAGTACTGGCATGGCCCGACGGCAGCGGTATGGCGTGATGGGGTCAAGTATGAACTGCTTCGGCCTCTGCCCGGCAGCGCGGGCAAGCCGTTGCGCTGTAGGAATTGTCCTAGGCGGAATGCCGGGCCCGGCGCCGAGACGCCAGGCCCGCGCCCGTCACGGACGCACGGCGATGTCGTTGCGCACTGCGACGACGCCGGAGGTCTCGCGGGCCAGCTTTTCGGCCACGGCCTTCTCGTCGGCGTTCTTGGCGAAGCCCGACAGCTGCACGGTGCCCTTGAGCGTTTCGACGCTGATGGACATGGCGCTGACCGTCGGGTCGGCAGCGAACTTGGCCTTGACGCGCGTCGTCAGCGCAGCGTCGTCAACGTAGGCGCCGACGGTTTCCTGGTTGCGTGTGACGGCGCAGCCGCTGGTGGCCGCCAGCGTGGCGACGAGTGCGGAGGCCAGGGCGAGGGTCAGGACGGGTTTGTTCAGCATGGTTGTGCTCCTTGTTGGCTGCGGCCCACCCGGGCCGTGGCCGGACTATCGGAGCGACGCGAGTGCGCCGGGATAGTCCCCCGGGCAGGCTGCTTGTCGGACACGGCTGTCATCTACGTAGGACGCCGGCCTAGGCGCCACCGCCGTGCGGGCTGCTACGCTGGGCTGTCCAACATCACAGGCCCCCACCATGATCCGCATCGGCATCGTCGACGACCACGCCATTGTGCGCACCGGACTGCGCCAGTTCCTGTCCGACCATGTCGACCTGCGCGTCACCGGCGAGGGCGGCAGTGGCCACGAGGCGCTGGACATGGCCCGCAAGGGCGAGGTGGACGTGCTGCTGCTGGATATCTCCATGCCCGACCAGAGCGGCGTGGATGCGCTGGCCGCCATCAAGGCGCGCTTCCCGGAGCTGCCCGTACTCATCCTCAGTGGCTTCCCGGAAGCGCATTACGCGACGACGCTGTTGCGCCAGGGGGCGGCCGGGTACCTGAACAAGGAGTGCGACCCGGAGGAGATTGCCAACGCGATCCGGCTGGTGGCCCGCGGCCGCCGCTACATCAGCCCGGCCGTCGCCGAGCAGCTGGCCGACAGCGTTGTGGGCGGCAGCGCGTCCGGCACGGCGCCGGACAAGCCGATGCACGAGGCGCTGTCGGAACGCGAATTCCAGGTCTTCCTGCGGCTGGCCCAGGGGGAAACGGTGGGCCACATCGCCGAGGCGCTGTTCCTGAGCGTCAAGACGGTCAGCACCTACCGCACCCGTGTGCTGGAGAAGCTCAAGCTGCAGACGAACAGCGACCTGACCTACTACGCACTGAAGAACGGCCTGATTCAATAACGCCCCTCTGCGGCGGTGTCGCCAAAAAGACAACGGGCCCCCGCGGGCCCGTTTCTCGTCGTTTTGGCTTGGGGACCGCCGTTCAGGACGGCGAATGCGGGCCGGCTTCGGCGGAGGCGTCGTCCAGTATCCACGGCTGCGCGGATTCGTAGCCCAGCACGGGCTCCGCGGTGGGCGACGCGGCAGGGCCCCACCAGCGCGTCAGCGCCGCGAAGAGGGGGCGGTTGTTGGCGCCGGGCTGGGCCAGCTCGGTCAGGGTGGTGGGTTCGCTCATATCACCTCCGTGTCGTGTTGGGCTGGGCAGCAGCATCGCGGCGCCCCTGACCGGCCCGGATCAGCGGGCGGCGCCTCGGCGTGTCGGAGAAGGCCGACAGGCCGCCCGCTCGCCGTGCGGCGGGCGAGGGCGAGGGCGAGGGTGGTCAGGCGAGCGAATCGGCCAGCAGTTGCGCGGCCTGCGGCACGGCGTGCGTGCCGATCAGCCGGCCGTCGCCGCCGAAGCGGGTGGCGATGAAGGCATCGGCGGCCGCGGTGCTGGCCTGCTCGCGCATCAGCACTGCCTGCGCGCACAGCACCAGGCCCTGCGCCACACGGCGGGCCTGGGCCTCCAGCGCAGCGGCGTCCCCCGCCAGAAGCTGTTGCAGCGCCCGGGCCTCGACCCGTACCGGCGCATCGGGGCTGGTGGCCAAACCATCGAGCAGCGCCAGTGCCGTGTCGGGGTCGCGGGCGATGGCGCGCAGCACGTCCAGTGCCATCACGTTGCCCGATCCTTCCCAGATGGAGTTGACGGGCGCTTCGCGATACAGCCGCGCCAGCACGCCGTCCTCCACATACCCGTTGCCGCCCAGCAGTTCCATCGCCTCGCCAGTGCACTCGATGGCGCGCTTGCACACCCACAGCTTGGCGGCCGGCGTCATCAGCCGCTGCCAGCCGTGATCGCCATTCGGACCGCGCTCGAAGCCCTCGGCCAGCCGCAGCATCAGCCGCATTGCGGCCTCGCTCTCCAGCGCGAGGTCAGCCAGCACCGTCTGCATCAGCGGTTGCTCGGCCAGATGTCGGCCGAACGCCATGCGCTCGCGTGAGTTGTGCAGCGCTTGCACGAAGCCGGCGCGAAGCAGCGCGGCGCTGCCGATGACGCAGTTCAGCCGCGTGTAGCCGGCCATCTCGACGAGCGTCGGGATGCCGCGACCCTCGTCGCCTACGCGGCGGGCCCACGCGCCGTGGAACTCGACCTCGCTGCTGGCGTTGCTGCGGTTGCCGAGTTTGTCCTTGAGCCGCGTCACTTGCACCGCGTTGCGCGCACCGTCCGGTGTGTAGCGCGGCAGCCAGAAGCAACTGGGCCCCGACTCGGTACGGGCCAGCACAAGGTGGGCATCGCTTGTCGGCGCCGAGAAGAACCACTTGTGGCCCGTGACGAGGTAGCTGCCGTCGGCCTGCTCGGCGGCCGTGGTCGCGACGCGGCGGAGGTCTGAGCCGCCCTGCTTCTCGGTCAGTCCCATGCCGACCCAGATCGACGGCTTCTCGGTCATCGGCAGGTCGCGCGGGTCGTGTTCGTGGCTGAAGAACCTGTCACGCAGCGGCGCGAACAGCTCGGGCTGGCGCGCCAGCAGCGGGATGGCGGCCTGCGTCATCGTCGCCGGGCACAGGCTGCCGGCCTCCACCTGGCCGTGCAGGTAGCAACCGGCCGCGAACGCGGCCCAGCGGCCCGGCGTGTCTGTGGCAAACACGTCGGCCACCAGGCCCTGGCGGCGGTACATCGCCAGCAACGCGTGCCAGGCGGGGTGGAAGTCCACCGCGTCGATGCGCCGGCCGCGAGCGTCCAGTGGCCGCAGCTGCGGGCCGTGGCGGTTGGCGTCGCGCGCGAGCTGCGCGGTGTCTGCGCTGCCCAGCTCGGCGCCGTAGCGCATCAGCGGCTCGACGGCCTGGGGGGCGGCCCGGCGCAGCGCCGCCAGCAGGGCCGGGTCACTGCCCAGCAGGTTGTGGCCGACCCATTCGTCGACCAGGTTGTCATCGGTGGATGGCATGCGGCACCTCCGTGGGCCATGGTGCCACGGCGGCGATCTCGACGGCGTCAGTCGGTGAGGCCGGGCTCGGCCATCAACCGGCCCTTGCCGGCGCTGCGGGCTTCATACAGCGCCGTTTCGGCGCGGCGTTGCAGGTCAGGCAGGCCGCGGTCTCCCGGCCGCAGCCGGGCCCAGCCGGCGCTGAATGACACCTGCAGCCCCAGCGCGCCCGGTGCCCCCTGCGCGACGGCCTGGCGCAGCCGCGCGTCAAGCGCCCGCGGACCCTCGGGCAGGCAGCGGGCCATCAGCACGCCGAACCGCTCGTTGCCGAGGCGGCCGGCCAGGTCGCCCAGGCGCATCTGGGCCTGGATGCAGCTGGCGAACAGCGCGAGCGCGCGTTCCGCGGTGTCCAGCCCCTGTTCGGTGGCCAGCGCCTCGAAGTCGTCCAGCTCCATGACGACGAGGGCCAGCGGTTCGTCGTAGCGGCGGGCCATCGAGATGAGGTCGACCGAGCGCCTCGCGAAGGCGTCGCGGTCGATGAGGCCGGTCAGGCCATCGGTCTGCGCGAGCCGGGCCAGCTCGGCCTCGGCCTGGCCGCGCCACGCGAGCAGCAGCATGGGCAGCACCAGCAACAGCGCAAGCTGACCGGTCAGCGCCAGCAGCAGGTCAGGCCAGGGATGAGGCTGGCCCCACAGCGTGGCGCCGGCCCGCAGCAGCATGGCCATCAGCAGCGGTACCACGGCGGCCAGGCCTAGCAGCCGCCAGCGGCGCGTGTGCAGGCCGTGCAGCACGGTGCTGCGGCCGGGCAGCGTCAGCGCCACGCCCAGCCACAGCAGCTGCGCGCCGATCAGCGCATCCGCCAGCCCCTGGGCGTCGCCATGGTCGCCGGCCAGCACGAGGTGACCCACCGCCACGGCGACCGGCGCCGCCGCCATCGCCCGCTGGCCCGGTCGCGGTGTGAGCCACAGGCCCAGCCCCTGCCACAGCGCCGACAAGCCCAGGCTGACGAAGCCAAAGCCCAGGCTCTGCAGCAGCGGCGACGCCTGCCGCGGCGGGCCCAGGTCAGGGTGCAGCAGTGCCAGCCCCAGCGCCAGCGCCGTCATGCCGATTTGCGCCCAACGGCCACCGGCGTTCTCGCCGCGCCAGCCGATCAACGTGATGAGCACCAAGGCCGCGGCCAATGCCTGCATCGGCATCAGCGCGAAGACGGCCTCGGTGAAGCTCATTTCTTCAACGGGATGGCCGTCTCGCGCGGCACCGGCACGGCGGTCACGCTGTTCTTCGGCGAGCCGTCGATGAGCCGGTCGGAGTAGGTCAGGTAGACCAGCGTGTTGCGGGCCGGGTCCACCATCCGGACGATGCGCAGCTTCTTGAACACCAGCGAGATGCGCTCGTTGAACACCTCCTCCTGCTTCGCCAGCGGCTGCGCGATGGCGATGGGGCCGACCTGGCGGCAGGCGATGGAGGCCTCGGCCTTGTCCTCGGCGATGCCGATGGCGCCGCTGATGCCGCCCGTCTTGGCACGCGACACGTAGCAGGTGACGCCCTGCACCTTGGGGTCGTCGTAGGCATCGACAACGATCTTGTGGTCCGGCCCGATGAGCTTGAAGGCGGTGTCGACGGAACCGACGGGTTCGGCGCGGGACAGCGCCGTGACGGCGAGCAGGGCGAGGGCGGCGTACTTCATCGGGCCAGTCTAAAGCGCACAGGCGCCGGCCGGCGTTGGCACCGGCGTCTGGCGGCCGGTGAAGCGGGGCGCTTCCGGGCGGCTGGTGTCGAAGTGGCTGAGATGGTCGCTGCGCTGGTTGCAGACATACAGGTGGCGGCCCACCCGGCAGGCGCTGCGCGGGAAGCTGCCGTGCACCCAGTGATGGTCGACTACTCGCGGTGCGCGCGGCTGCGCCAGCGACACGACCGCCAGGCTGTCGTGCAGCCGGTTGAAGGCGTAGAGATGCTGGCCGCCGGGCGCCAGCAGCAGGCCCGACGCGTGGCTCGTGCCGGCAAAGCCTTCGGGCAGCACCGACACCTCATCCAGCACCCGTGCACCGTCGTCGCTGAAGGCCACGGTCGCCAGCAGGCTCGCCTGCTCCTGCAGCACGTAGACGAGGCCCGGCTGGGTCGGGTGGCAGACGAAATGGCGCGGACCGCCACCGCGCGGCAGCGCGACGGCATGGCGCGGCGCCATCGGTATCTCGGCGGTCAGCGGCCAGACGAGCAGGCGGTCGCGGCCGAGGTCGGTGCCCAGTAGCCAGCGGCCGTCGGGGCTGATCTCGATCATGTGGGCGTGCGGCCCCTCGTGCCCTCCCAGCGCGAAGCTGCCGGGCGGCCGGCGCGTGGCCTGAGACGCGTCCGGCCCGCAGGCGCCCTCGGGGCAACCGAGCCAGCTCTGCGCGGCGCCTAGCCGGCCATCGCCCTGCATGGCCAGCGCGGCGAAGCGGCCGTCGCTGTAGTTGGCCACCCACAGGCGACCGGCGCCCAGCGACATCTGCGCGGGGCCGTGGCCGCCGCTGGGCAGGCGCTGCAGCAGCGCGAGCCGGCCGGTGGCGTCTGCAGCGTAGACGGCGACATGGTCGGCGCCTTCCTCGGCCGCGTAGACGCGCTGCGCCGTCGTGTCGGCCACCAGCCAGCTCGGGCTGCCGGGGTTGGCTGTCAGGCCAACCGGTGTCAGCTCGCCGTCCGGGCCGATGGTGAAGCTGTAGATGCCCTCGCCCTGCGGGGCGTAAGTGCCGACGTGCAGGCGGCGCGGTGGATTGGCGGCACGGGCAAGGGGCTGCATCAGAGCGGCGGCAGTCAGGGCGAGCAAATGGCGGCGGTGCATCGGTGGCGCGTGGGGTGTGGCGGCGGCGCCTTGGCTCGGCGCGGTTGCGGCATCGTTCGGAGCGCGATCATCGCGCCTGGCCGTCGCCGTTCAGCAGTTCTCGTACTTCCAGTTCCGCGACTTGCCCTGCGCCAGCCACTCGACCGCCTGCGCGATGCGCTTGGCGCGCGTGTCCTCGCGCTTGGCCTCCAGCACCCATTCCAGATAGTCGCGCTGCTTGCCGGGCGGGAAGGCGTCGTAGTGCTGCTGCGCCGCGGCCACGCGGCCGAGCGCGGCAGCGAAGTCATCGGGCATCTGCAGCGTCGCACGCGGCTCGCGGCCGGGCTTCTGCGCCCGCGGCGCCCCCGCCTGTAGCAGCGCGGCGGCGGCCTGGATCTGCCGGCGCAGCTCGGTCGAGGCCGGCAGGTCGGCATTGCCGGTGATGCGGCCGAAGTCGCCCATCGCACCGGACTGGCCGTCCATCCCTCCTTCGCGGCGCCAGAAGCCGAAGGCGCAGTGCGCCTTGAAGGCCGACATGCCGCACAGCAGCTTGTCGTCGAGCATGAAGTGCGGGCGGCTCCACTTCATCGTTTCCACCACGGCAGGGCAGGCGGCGTGCACGTCGCTGCGTAGGCGCTGCAACAGCGGCTGAGCGAAGGCCGGTGCTGCGGCGATGTAGGCGTCGATGCGGGGATCGAGCGTGGGCATGGAGGCAGTCTAGACTCGCCGGCCGTTTTGGCCAGCCCTTCGTCGCCCGTGAGAACCCTGCTGATCCTGCTCGCCGCGCCGCTGATTGCCCAGGCGCAGGTGCCCGGCCTGACGCTGGAGCAGCTGCCGCGCCCCACCATGCCGCCCGGCGAGCGGGGGCCGGTCGTGCCAGCCCAGGTGGAGCGCTGGCGTCAGGAGGCCAAGGCGCTGGAATATGGCGATGGCGTCAAGCGCGACGAGGTGGCCGCCGCCAAGCTCTATTGCCGCGCAGCCCGTTACGGCGACGCCGAGGCGCAGTACAGCCTCGGCTGGATGCTGACCAACGCCCGCGGCATCCAGCGCAACGATGCCGAGGCGGCCCACCTGTTCGCCGCCGCGGCGGAGCAGGGCATGGAACAGGCGCAGAACATGCTCGACAGGATGGGCGGCACGCCGCTGGGAGACCCGCCGCCCTGCCTGCGTCCCCCAGAGACGGATCCGCCCGTGGCCGTGGCTCCGGCGCCTCCACCGTCACGTGGCGTCAAGCCGGCGTTGTCGCTGTGGGCCACGCTGCCGCTGCCGGCAAGCGCGCCGCCGGCCATCGTCAATTACGTGAAGCTGGTGGCGCCTGAGTACCAGCTGTCGCCAGCGCTGGTGCTGGCCGTCATGGCGCAGGAATCCAACTTCGACCCGCTGGCCGAGTCGCCCAAGCGCGCGCAGGGGCTGATGCAGCTCATCCCCGAGACGGCCGCGCGCTTCAACGTCGTGCGGCTGCGCGACCCGTCGCAGAACATCCGCGGCGGCATGGCCTACCTGCGCTGGTTGCTGGCGTACTTCGAGGGCGACGTGCAGCTGGCGCTGGCCGCCTACAACGCCGGCGAAAAGGCGGTGGACCGCTACCTGGGCGTGCCGCCCTATGCCGAAACGCGGATGTACGTGCGCCGCATCATGGCCAGCGTCGGCGGCCAGCGGCTGCATCCGTTCGACGCCAAGGTAACCGAGCCGTCGCCGATGCTGCAGCGCGTGAAGGCGGCGATGCAGGCGATCCAGTCGCGTTAGCCGGCCACAAGCCACGCCATGACGTCGCGTACGGGCAGCACCTCCACGCCGTCCTTGAGCGGATAGCGGCGCGCCACCGGCGCGACGACGGCAGAGCGCTCCGGCTGGAGATCGGCCAGTGCCTGCCAGAAGCCCCTGCCCACCTGCGGGGCCGCGGAGAACTTGACCTCCAGCCCTAGGCGCCGGCTGCCCCGCTCGATGACGATGTCCAGCTCCGTGCCGGCCGCCGCGCGGTAGTAGCCCAGCTGCGCGTCCGGCATCGCCTCGGCCACGGCCGTGGCGACCTGCTCGACGACGAAGCCTTCCCACGACGCACCGACGATGGGGTGGCCTTGCAGCGCGTCCAGGTCCTGCAGGCCAAGCAGTGCATGCACCAGGCCGCTGTCGCGCACGTAGACCTTGGGCGACTTGACGAGCCACTTGCCGAGGTTGGGCAGCACGGGCTTTAGGCGGCGCAGCATCAGCGCGTCCACAAGGGTGTCGAGCTAGCGCGCCACGGTCGTGGCGCCTGCATGCGCCAGAAACGTTGCAGGCTCTCGGCGGCGACCTTGACGCCCATCTGCGCCAGGTCGCGCAGCAGGAAGCTCTCGATGAAGTCGCGCTGCCACGCAAAGGAGTCGACCTCATCGGCAGCCAGCAGGCTCAGCGGGAAACCGCCGCGCAGCCACAACTGCTGTAGCGTGCCGAGGTCGTCGGGCTGCTCCAGCGCCAGAACGGGGGGGAAGTTGCAGGTAGCTGATGCGGCCTGCCAGGCTCTCGCTCTGCTGCAGCAGCTCTCCGGAGGCCGATCCCAGCAGCAGGAAGCGGCTTGGCCGCCGGGCGCCATCGATCTCAGGGCGTAGCGCGCTGAACAACTCCGGCATGAGCTGCACTTCATCCAGCACGACGAGTTGGTCTCGGTGTCGGGCGAAGAAGAACTCGGGTTCCGCCAGTTGGGCGCGGTCCGAGGCGCGCTCCAGATCGAGCATTACCGCACCGGGACGGCTGGCGGCCACGGCCTGGGCCAGCGTGCTCTTGCCGACCCGGCGTGGGCCGAGCAACAGCACCGCGGGGGATCGCGCCAGGCGCTTGTCGAGCTGAGCCTGCGTGCGGCGGTCAATCACCCTTGCAATTTGAGCGTCAAGCGCTCAATTGGCAAGGTTACATGCTCCGCCGGTACTGCCCGCCCACCTCGAACAGGGCATTCGTGATCTGGCCCAGGGAGCACACTCGCACGGCGTCCATCAGCACGTCAAAGACGTTGCGGTTCTCGATGACGGCCTGCCGCAGCCGCGCCAGCATCGCGGGTGCCTCGGCGGCGTGGCGCGCATGGAAATCCGCGAGGCGGGTGAGCTGCGACTGCTTCTCCTCCTCGCTCGAGCGGGCCAGCTCGATGTGCTCCGGCACCGGATCGCCGTGCGGATTGCGGAAGGTGTTGACGCCGATGATGGGGTATTCGCCGGTGTGCTTCAGCGTCTCGTAGTGGAGGCTTTCCTCCTGGATGCGGCCTCGCTGATAACCGGTCTCCATCGCACCCAGTACGCCGCCGCGTTCGCTGAGGCGCTCGAACTCCTGCAGCACAGCCTCCTCGACCAGCTCGGTCAGCTCATCGATGATGAAGGCGCCCTGCGACGGGTTCTCGTTCCTCGCCAGTCCCCACTCGCGGTTGATGATGAGCTGGATGGCCATCGCGCGGCGCACGCTGTCCTCGGTCGGCGTCGTGATCGCCTCGTCGAAGGCGTTGGTGTGCAGCGAGTTGCAGTTGTCGTAGACCGCGATCAGCGCCTGCAGCGTCGTGCGGATGTCGTTGAACGCAATCTCCTGCGCATGCAGGCTGCGGCCCGAGGTCTGCACGTGGTACTTCAGCTTCTGCGAGCGCTCGTTGGCGCCGTAGCGGTCGCGCATCGCGACGGCCCAGATGCGCCGCGCGACGCGACCGAGCACGGTGTACTCCGGGTCCATGCCGTTGCTGAAGAAGAACGACAGGTTGGGCGCGAAGTCGTCGATATGCATACCGCGCGCGAGGTAGGCCTCCACGAACGTGAAGCCGTTGGACAGCGTCAGCGCGAGCTGGCTGATCGGGTTCGCGCCGGCCTCGGCGATGTGATAGCCCGAGATGCTCACCGAGTAGAAGTTGCGCACGCTGTGATGCACGAAGAACTCGGCGATGTCGCCCATGACCTTCAGGCTGAACTCGGTCGAGAAGATGCAGGTGTTCTGTCCCTGGTCTTCTTTCAGGATGTCGGCCTGCACGGTGCCGCGCACGTTGGCCAGCACCCAGTTCTTGATCTTGGCGGCTTCGTCGGCCGTCGGCTCACGGCCGTTGTCAGTGCGGAACTTCGCCAGGTTCTGGTCTATGGCGGTGTTCATAAACATCGCCAGGATCGTGGGCGCCGGACCATTGATCGTCATCGACACGCTGGTACTCGGCGAGCACAGGTCGAAACCGTCGTACAGCACCTTCATGTCGTCAAGCGTCGCGATACTGACACCGCTGTTGCCGACCTTGCCGTAGATGTCCGGCCGCGGCGCGGGGTCGGCGCCGTACAGCGTCACCGAGTCGAACGCGGTGGACAGGCGCTTGGCGGGCATGCCTTCGCTGACCAGCTTGAAACGGCGGTTGGTGCGGAACGCGTCGCCCTCGCCCGCGAACATGCGCGTCGGGTCCTCGCCCTCGCGCTTGAACGCGAACACGCCGGCCGCGTACGGGAAGCTGCCGGGCACGTTCTCCAGCATCAGCCACTTCAGTAGCTCGCCGTGGCATTCGAAGGTTGGCAGCACGACTTTGCGGATCTTGGTGCCGGACAGGCTACGCGTGACGAGCGCCGTGCGGATTTCCCTTTCATCGGGCATGTTCGGGCGGATCTTCACGACGTACTCGTCGCCGGCGTAGGCCTTGACCATGCCGGGCCAGGCGTTCAGCAACTGGCGTGCGTCGCTGTCCAGCTTGGCGCGGCGTTGGTCGGCCAGGTCGGCCAGCGCGATGCGAGCGCCCTGCTTGTCAGGGTTGGCCGCCTCCAGCATCGCGCGGCTGGCTTCGAGCTGCTGGATCTCGCGAGCGAGGGCTGCCTGCCGGCGCGCACGCGCCTTGTAACCGCGCACGGTCTCGCTGATGTCGGCTAGATAGCGCACACGGTTGGGCGGCACGATGGGGGTCTGGTGCGTGCTGTGACGCGTGCTGACGCGCGGCAGCCGGCCGTCGGCCAGCTTCAGGCCGAGCGCGCCAAGGCGTTCCCGCAGCGCCTGGTACAGCGCGGTCACGCCGTCGTCGTTGAAGCGGCTGGCTATCGTGCCGAACACCGGCATCGTGTCGGGCGACTTGCCGAAGGCCTCGCGGTTTCGCTGCACTTGCTTCGAGACGTCGCGCAGCGCGTCGAGTGCGCCCTTGCGGTCGAATTTGTTGATGGCGACGAATTCGGCGAAGTCCAGCATGTCGATCTTCTCGAGCTGGCTGGCGGCGCCGAACTCGGGCGTCATGACGTACATCGGCACATCCACCAGCGGCACGATGGCCGCATCTCCCTGGCCGATGCCGGAGGTCTCGACGATGACGAGGTCGAAGCCGGCAGCCTTGGCGGCGGCGATGACGTCCGGCAGCGCCGGCGAGATTTCGCTGCCGAAATCGCGCGTGGCCAGCGAGCGCATGAAGACACGGGGGCCTTGCGACCACGGGCTGATGGCGTTCATGCGGATGCGGTCGCCGAGCAGAGCGCCGCCGCTCTTGCGCCGCGACGGGTCGATGGAGATCAGCGCCACGCGCAGGCTGTCGTCCTGGTCCAGCCGCAGCCGGCGGATGAGTTCGTCGGTCAGGCTGGACTTGCCGGCGCCGCCGGTGCCGGTGATGCCGAGCACGGGCGTCTGGATGTTTTTCGCCCGGATGCGCAGCGTGTCGATCAGGGCGCCATCAGCCCTGCCGTTTTCCAGCGCTGTCAGCAGTTGCGCCAGCGCGCGCCAGGCCGACTCTGTGTGGCCGGTGATGGCCGCCAGATCCTTCGGAGCGTGCACGCTGAAGTCCTGGTCGGCCTTCATGACCATCTCGCCGATCATGCCCTGCAGGCCCATGCGCTGCCCGTCCTCGGGGCTGAAGATGCGCACGCCGATGCGGGCCAGCTCGCCGATCTCGGCCGGCACGATGACGCCGCCGCCGCCGCCGAAGACCTGGATGTGTGCGCCGCCGCGCTGTTGCAGCAGCTCCACCATGTACTTGAAGTATTCGACGTGGCCGCCCTGGTAGCTGCTGATGGCGATGCCCTGCGCATCCTCCTGCAGCGCTGCGGTGACGACCTCGTCCACCGAGCGGTTGTGCCCGAGGTGGATGACCTCGGCGCCCATGTTCTGAAGGATGCGCCGCATGATGTTGATGGCGGCGTCGTGCCCGTCGAACAGGCTGGCGGCGGTGACGAAACGGACCTTGTGGGTCGGTCGGTACTCGGCCAGCGCCTTGTGATGTGCGGCGAGATCGGTCATGGCTTGTCTCCTTGTCCGATCTCGATTCTAGGTCTGCCGATTGACGTTAACGTCAATCGGCAGAATGTCTTGCGCCGCAGGCGCCGTTCAGGCGCGTTGTTGCGGGCGGCCGGACGCTTCCGGCTCCAGCAGGCCCCAATGGCTCATCGCGTCCAGCAGCAGCTGCGATTCGGCATCGTGCAGATGGTCATCGGCGCGTGCCACGCGCAGGCCCAGGCGAAGTGCATGCATGCGCAGGGCGGGGTCCTGCACCTCGTCGAACAGCATCTTCAGGACGTTGCTGTCGAACGCCGCCATGCCTTGCCAGTAGGGCCGGTCGTCCATCAGCAGGTCCTCGCAGAGCGTGCGGAGGACCCGGCGCATCTCGACGCCCGTCATGCTGCCTATCTCGGGCGCCGCGGCCTCGAGCGCCGCCAGTTCGGCGCCCGAGACCTGCCCGTCCGCCAGCGCTGCCAAGGCCAGGAGGCGGCCGACCGCCTCGGGGCTGTCGGTGTTGTAGTGGCGCATGGGCTGCGCCTCAGTCGTCCGAGCTGGCGAAGCCGAACAGCTGCAGCAGGCTCGTGAACAGGTTGAAGATCGACACGAACAGGCTCACGGTGGCCAGCACGTAGTTCGTCTCACCGCCATCGACGATCTGCTTCGTCTCGTACAGGATGAGGCCGGCCGACAGAAGCGCCACGACGGCCGAGACGGTCAGCGCCAGTGCCGGGATCTGGAAGAAGATCGCGGCCAGGCCCGCCAGCAGCGCGACGACCATGCCGGCGAACAGGAAGCCGCCCATCCACGACAGGTCGCGTTTGGTCGTCGTCGCGTAGGCCGACAGCGCCAGGAAGACGGCACCGGTGGCGCCAAGTGCCAGCGCGATGGCCTGGCCGCCGGCCGGCAGCGCGAGCGTGCGGGTCAGCAGCGGGCCGAGCGTCCAGCCCATGAAGCCCGTCAGCGCGAAGACGAGACCGATGCCGCCGGCGCTGTTCTTCAGCTTGTGGATGCCGAACAGCAGGCCGAAGTAGACAACCAGCGTCAGGATCAACCCGGGCGCGGGCAGGCTGAAGGCCACCGCGGCGGCGGCGACGGTGGCGCTGAACAGCAGCGTCATCGACAGCAGTGCGTAGGTGTTGCGCAGCACCCGGTGGGCGGTGCCGCGGTCGATCGCGGTGCCGTAAGGGACGGCGAGGACGGTAGGACGGGTTTGCATGGCAGACCTCCAGTTGCAGAAAGATGCCTCGAGGGTAGGGAGCGGGGGCATCAAATAAAAGCAGAGAATCGCGAAGAGATTCTTCGGCATAACTTGCGGAGTGCCTGCCATGAGCCTGAGCTTCAGCTACCGTCACCTGTACTACTTCTGGGCCGTCGCCAAGGAGGGCGGCCTCACGCGCGCCGCGGAGCGGCTGGGCCTGTCGGTGCAGACCGTCTCGACGCAGGTGCGCGAGCTGGAGCAGGCGCTGGGTGCGGCGCTGCTGAAGCCGGCGGGCCGCGGCCTCACGCTGACGGATGCCGGCCAGGCGGCGCTGGAGATGGCCGAACAGATCTTTGCCCTCGGCGAGGTGCTGCCCGAGCGTGTGCGCGACGCGGCGACAGCGCCGGCCGTGCGGCTGGCGGTCGGCATCTCGGACGGCCTGCCCAAGCTCGTCGTGCAGCGGCTGCTGCAGCCCATCATCGACACGCCGCACCTGCGCCTGCTGTGCCACGAGGATGAGTTCGATGACCTGCTGGGCGACCTTGCGCTGCACCGGCTGGATGTCGTGCTGGCCGACCGCCCCGCGCCGCCCAACCCCAACCTGCGCGTTTACAGCCATGTGCTGGGCAGCTCGCCGATGGCCTGGTTTGCCGCGCCGCGCTGGGCCGAGGCCGCGGGGCGCGATTTTCCCGCGTCGCTGGCGGACGTGCCCTTGCTGCTGCCGACGCACCATGCCGCGGCCCGCGTGCGCCTGGACCAGTGGCTAGAGCGTCACGGCATCCGGGCGCGCGTGGCCGGCGAGTTCGAGGACAGCGCGCTGTTGGCCACCTTCGGCGCTGCCGGCATGGGCGTCTTCCCGGCGGCGGCCGTCATGAGCGACAAGCTCGTCGAGCGCGACGGGCTCGTGCAGGTGGGGGACTGTGCGGGCGTGGAGGAGACGTTCTACGCCGTTGGCACCGACAAGAAGATCATCCATCCGCTCGTCAGCCGGCTGCTCCCCGAACGCGGCTGACCGCTACAGTTGACGTTCACGTCAATCAGAGCGCACCGGCCGCGCCGCCACCCGCGGTGCCAATCCGGCAGACAGGAGACCCACCATGCATCTTCCCGGCCTCAACTTCCAACTCGGCGAGGACATCGACGCGCTGCGCGATGCGGTCCACGCGTTCGCGCAGGCCGAGATCGCGCCGCGTGCGGCGGAGATCGACCGCAGCGACCAGTTCCCGATGGACCTGTGGCGCAAGATGGGGGAGCTGGGGGTGCTGGGCATCACCGTGCCCGAGGAGGACGGCGGCGCCGGCATGGGCTACCTCGCCCACATGGTGGCCATGGAGGAGATCAGCCGCGCTAGTGCATCGGTGGGCCTGAGCTACGGCGCGCACAGCAATCTGTGCGTGAACCAGATCAAGCGCAACGGCAGCGCCGCGCAAAAGGCGAAGTACCTGCCCGGTCTCATCAGCGGCGAGCATGTCGGCGCGCTGGCGATGAGCGAGCCGGGCGCTGGCTCCGACGTCATCAGCATGCAGCTGCGCGCCGAGGACAAGGGCGGCGTCTATGTGCTCAACGGCAGCAAGATGTGGATCACCAACGGCCCGGACGCCGACACGCTGGTGGTCTACGCCAAGACCGATCCCGAGCTGGGCGCGCGCGGCGTGACGGCCTTCCTCATCGAGAAGGGCATGAAGGGCTTCAGCATCGCGCAGAAGCTGGACAAGCTGGGCATGCGGGGCTCGCACACCGGCGAGCTGGTGTTCCAGAACGTCGAGGTGCCGGCCGAGAACATCCTGGGCGGCCTGAACAATGGCGCAAAGGTGCTGATGTCGGGGCTGGACTACGAGCGCGCCGTGCTGGCCGCCGGCCCCATCGGCATCATGCAGGCCGTCATGGACAACGTCGTGCCCTACATCCATGACCGCAAGCAGTTCGGCCAGAGCATCGGCGAGTTCCAGCTAATCCAGGGCAAGGTGGCCGACATGTACACCGTGCTGCAGGCTGCGCGCGCCTTCTGCTACACGGTCGGCAAGAACCTCGACCTGCTGGGCGCCGGGCATGTGCGCCAGGTGCGAAAGGACTGCGCCAGCGTCATCCTCTGGTGCGCCGAGAAGGCGACGTGGATGGCCGGCGAGGGCATCCAGATCTTTGGTGGCAACGGCTACATCAACGAGTACCCGCTGGGCCGGCTCTGGCGTGACGCGAAGCTCTACGAAATCGGCGCGGGCACCAGCGAGATCCGCCGCATGCTGATCGGGCGCGAGCTGTTCGCGGAAACCGCCTGAAACGCGGTCCCGCGACAATGCGGGTATGACGACGACGAACCACCAACTGCAAGACCTGCTCGACAAGAACAAGCGCTGGGCCGCCGACACCGAGGCCCGCGAGCCTGGGTTCTTCTCCCGGCTGCTCAAGCAGCAGACGCCGCAATACCTGTGGATCGGCTGCGCCGACAGCCGTGTGCCGGCCAACGAGCTGGTAGACCTGCTGCCGGGCGAGCTGTTCGTGCATCGCAATGTGGCCAACGTCGTCGTCCACTCGGACCTCAACTGTCTGTCGGTCATGCAGTTCGCGGTGGACCACCTGAAGGTGCGCCACATCATCGTCGTCGGCCACAGCAACTGCGGCGGCGTACGCGCGGCGTTGTACGACACGCGTGTCGGGCTGGTCGAGAACTGGATCCGCCATGTGCAAGACGTGCGGCACATGCACAGCGAATGGCTGTACACCGTGCCCGAAGCGCGCCGCGTGGACGCGCTGTGCGAGCTCAACGTGCTGGAGCAGGCCCGCAACGCCTGCCACACGACGGTCGTGCAGGACGCGTGGGCACGCGGCCAGGAGATCGTCGTGCACGGTTGGGTCTACGGCCTGCACAACGGCCTGCTGGACGACCTCGCACTGACGGCGAGCAAGGCCGAGGAGGTGGACCCTGCGTACCGCCGCGCGCTGGCCAACGTCCGCGCGCGCTACACGGCGTAGACCTCAGGCGCCGGCCTTGGACGCGGCCGCCTCGGAAGATTGAGTGCCGAGGTCGAACGAGAACATGTGCTCTTCGACATAGCTGCCCGGCTGGCACTTGGCGGTGATGATGGCATCGGTGACGGACTGCGCCAGGCTGCGTTGGGTGCGCTTCTCTACGCCCTTGGTTTGCGGCACGACTTCGATCGACGCGATGCGGCCGTCCTCCACCGTCACGATGGCCTGGTAGTGAGCCTGGCCGCGCCAGTCGACCGCCGGAATCTGGGGCGCCGGCACCTTGCAGGATTTGCCGGCCGGGGCTTTCTGCGCCAGCACCGGCGCCGACGACAGCAGGCCCGTCACCAGGCCCGCCAGCACGTGCGAATGCCATTTCATCGCGAGTTGTCTCCTGTGATCGGCCGTCTTTGCGGCCATGGGCGCGCAATATAACGGCGTGATCACCGGCATCGCCAGGGCCGCGGCGGTGCTAACCCTGGGTCGGCCGGAACATTCGCACGCGGTGCCCGTCCGGATCGGCCGTGACCGCCGTGTAGCCGAAATCCATCGGCGTCGGGGCCTGCAGCACCGGCCAGCCGGCGGCCCGCCAGCCCGCCACCGCGCCGTCGACTTCGGCGTCCGTGGCGACCGTCACGCCGATCTCGGCGGCGCCGCCGCGCTGGGTCGGTGCCGGTTGCACGTCATGCACCGCCCAGAGGCCCAGCATGGTCTTGTCGTTGAGCATGAACATCGCGAAATTGGCGCTCTGCTCGACGGGCTCGCGGCCCAGCAGCGCGCGGTAGAAGGCCGCGCTTTCGGCCGGGCTGTTGACGTGGAGGATGAGGCAGTCGGGGTGCATGCGGGCTCCTTTGAATGAGGACGCGATGCTCGGTGTGTGCCGTGACAAGTGCTGTCAGCAGGGCGGCCACAATGGCGATCCGGCCGATTCCGGCTCCCTGTGACCCATGACCGACATGTCCGACGCTTCCCCTGCCCGCCCCGAACTGCCCGACCACCTGAGCGTGGACCCGCGCAGCCCGCATCACGTCGCCGCCGTCTTCGAACACGACATCGGCATCCGCTTCAACGGCAAGGAGCGGTTCGACGTGGAGGAGTACTGCGTCAGCGAGGGCTGGATCAAGGTGCCGGCCGGCAAGACGCTGGACCGCAAGGGCCGGCCGCTGACGATCAAGCTCAAGGGGGCCGTCGAAGCCTTCTACAAGGACTGAAGCACCTCGCCCGGCCCTGCCGCTCCAGCCTCATCGGCGAGCGGTCAGCCTCAGCATGAGGCCGCCCTCGGGCCGCAGCGTGACCGCCATGCGCGGCCTGGGGGGCTCGATACCGATGGGCTGCATTTCGAAGCGCTGCAGCACCAGCGCGGCGATCAGCGTCATCTCCAGCACGGCGAAGTGCTGGCCCAGACACACGCGCGGGCCGACGCCGAACGGGATGTAGGCCCCGCGCGGGATGTCCGCGGCCCCGGCCTCGAAGCGTTCCGGGCGGAAGGCCAGCGGCGCGTCGGGCCACCAGCGCGGGTCGCGGTGCAGCAACCAGGGCGTCACGCGCACGAGCGTGCGTGCCGGCAAGTGCACACCGCCAACGGTGATGTCGCGCGTCAGCCGTCGCGTCAGCAGCGCCGCGACCGGCGGGTACAGGCGCATCGCTTCCTTCAGCGTGGCGGACAGAATGGGCAGTGCCGCCGCGTCGTCGGCCGTCGGCATGCGGCCGGCCAGTACCGCGTCCACCTCGGCCCGAGCGCGGGCCTGGGCCTGCGGGTGGGCGGCCAGCAGCCAGCTCCACCACAGCAGCGCGGTCGCGCTGGTCTCGTGCCCGGCCTGGAAGCTGACCATGCACTGGTCGTACACCTCCTGCGCCGACAGCGCCTCGCCGCTCGTCTCGTCGCGCAGGGCCATCAGCATGCCCAGCAGGTCGGCTCGCGGTTCGCCCGCGCCACGTCGTGCATCGATGTGGCCGGCCAGCAACGAGTGCATCAGCCGGCCGGCGCGGCGCTTGGCGGCCTTGCCGGGCAGCGGCAGCCAGTCGGGCAGCGTGAACGGCCAGAACATCTCCGCCAGCGCCGTCTCGCTGAGCACCTGCACCGCGTCCGCTGCGGCGTTCGTGTCGCCGCCGATGGGCGTGCTGAACAGCGTGCGGGAGATAACGTCCATCGTCAGGTGGCTGTAGAGCCGGTCCATCGCCACGTCGCCAGGTTTCACGCGGTCCAGCCCGGCGGTTGCGGCCTCGGCCATCAGCGCGGCATAGCCGGCCACACGGCGCGGCGTGAACGCCTGCATCAGCATGCGTCGCTGTCGCTGCCAGATGGCGCCCTCGGTCACCAGCACGGACTGGCCCATCAACTCGGCAAACACCTCCGGGCCGCGCTCCCAGCGCACCAGCGCGTCGGCGTGCTCCACGAAGATGGCGCGCACGAGGTCGGGGTCGAACACGTCCACCGCGCGCTCGTCGAGGATGCGCTGGCGCACCAGGTCGCCGAGAGGGCGTTGGGCGTCGATGACGGCGAGGTAGTCCCGCCGCATCGCGGCGAGCACAGGAAGCCCCCACCAGCGGTCCGGGTGGCTGGGCAGGTCGTTCAAGGTCGATGCAGTCATGGCAGCCATGGTGCCGCCGGTCGCGAGCGCGGTCTTGAACGAATGCGACACTGGCTCGCGCGATGGAGACCGAGCCCACACGACTCTGGCTGCCGCCGCTCGCGCTGGCGGGCTGCGTGCGTGCCGTCATGCTGCGGGACACGCGTGGTCTGCGGCTGGAGGGCGCGCAGCGCGAGAACTTCTTCCCGGCGACGCCGCTCGTCAGCCTGTTCTGGTGGGCCGAAGGCGGCAGCGAGTGGCTGGCCACGCCGGGTTTCTCCACGCCGCCGGCCACCCAGCCTCATGCGCCGGCAATGCTTGGCGGCCCTTTCACGCTGCCATCGCACACGCGCAACCCGGGCGACATCCATGCGTTCAAGCTGCTGATGCTCCCCGACGCCTTCACCGCGCTCACCGGTGTGGTGCTGGACGGGCTGGTCAACCGCATCGTCGACGTTCGCGAAGTGCTGCCCGCCGACTGGCAGGGCTGGGTGGCGGCGATGTCGGCAGCGCCGCATGACGCGGCGAGGCTGCAGCTGCTCGAGGCGTTCCTATGGCCGCGCTGGCAGGCGCTGGACGCCCGCCGCCCCAGCCGGCGCTATGCCGACTGGACCGAGGCGCTTGCCGTGCGGGCGGCCACCAGCGCTCCTGGGCGCAGCCTGCGGCAGTGGGAGCGTCGTATCAAGGCCTGGGCCGGCCTGCCGATGCGCGAGCTGCGCGCCGTTTCCCGGGCGGAAACCGCCTTCTATGCGGTCGCGGCAGCGGAGGGCCGGCCGGACTTCAACTGGGCCGACATCGCGGCCGAGGCGTCCTACGCGGATCAGAGCCACCTGTGCCGCGAGACGCGCCGGCTGACCGGCTTCAGCCCCCAGGAACTGCGCCGGCGCATCCATGCCGACGAGGCCTTCTGGGCCTACCGGCTCTGGCGCTAGGCTGCCTACACTGGGCGCCCATGTGGCGACGGCGGTGGTCGATGTTGGCATTGGGGCTGTGGGCGGCAGGCGTGACGCTGGCGGCGCCCATGTGCCCGGAGCCGCTGCGTATCGGCTTTGCCGATCATGCGACGCCGCCCGGCCTGCTGGGCCAGGGCCCCGAGTTCGCCGATCCGCCCGGCTGGGAGGTGCTGGCGGTGCGTGACGCGGCACGTCGGCTGGGTTGCGAGCCCGAGCTGCAGCGCCTGCCCAGCCGCCGGCTGCTCGCATCGCTCGCACAGGGCAGCGTCGACTTTGCGTTGCTTTACGGCGTGACGCCGGAGCGGCTGGCGGCGCTGCGGTTTCCGCTCGACGCCCACGGCCAGCCGGACGTGGCCTGGGCGCCGTTCTTCGGCCGGCTGGCGCTGTTCGGACGCGCCGGCACGCTGCCCGAGCCCGGGTGGGATGGTCATAGGCTCTCGCCGCACTGGCGCGTCGGCGTCATCGCCGGATCGGTCCACGAGGCCGTGGCGCGCGAGCGCGGCTGGCAGGTGGAGGCGTTGCCCGCGGCGTCCGCGAGCGTGGCAATGCTGCAGGCGGGGCGTTTCGACCTGCTGCTTGCGCCGCGCGAGAGCCTGCCGGCCGAGGAGCGCGTGGAACTCGTGGAATGGTCGCCGCTCGTCGGCCGGCAGCCTTATTTCATGCCGGCCTCGCCCGCAATGGCGAAGCGGCATCCCGCATGGACGCGTGCCTTCTGGAACGAGTTCTGCGAGGCCGTGCGGCGGCGGCGTCCGGATGTCCGACCAACGGAGTGCGGTGTCGTACCGCCCGCTGTAATCCGCTGAAACCGCGCGCGAGAATGACGGCTTCGTTCACCCACGGAGACTCGTCATGTCCGATGCCATCGTCATCGTGTCCGCCGCCCGCACGCCCATCGGCGGTTTGCTGGGCGACTTCGCCGGCCTGGCCGGCTGGGAACTGGGCGCCGTGGCCATCAAAGCCGCCGTTGAACGCGCCGGCGTGCCCGGCGACGCCGTCGACGAGGTGCTGATGGGCAATTGCCTGATGGCCGGCCAGGGCCAAGCGCCGGCCCGCCAGGCCGCGCGCAAGGCCGGCCTGCCCGACTCGGCCGGCGCCGTGACGCTGAGCAAGATGTGCGGCTCCGGCATGCGCACGATGATGTTCGGCCACGACATGCTGGCCGCCGGCAGCGCAGAGGTTATCGTGGCCGGCGGCATGGAAAGCATGACCAACGCGCCGCACCTGATGTTCGCCCGCAAGGGCGTCAAGTACGGCCTGGCGCAGATGTACGACCACATGGCGCTGGACGGGCTGGAAGACGCCTACGAGCGCGGCAAGGCCATGGGCGTGTTCGCCGAGCAGTGCGTCGCAAAGTACGCCTTCAGCCGCGAGGCGATGGACCAGTACGCCATCTCGTCCACGCAGCGCGCCAAGGCTGCTAACGAGAGCGGCGCGTTCGACTGGGAGATGGCACCGGTGACGCTGAGCTCGCCCAAGGGCGACACCGTCGTCAAGTTCGACGAGCAGCCGTTCAAGGCCAAGCTGGACAAGATCCCGACGCTCAAGCCCGCCTTCAAGAAGGACGGCGCCATCACGGCGGCCACGTCCTCCAGCATCTCCGATGGCGCCGCGGCCCTCGTGCTGATGCGCGAGAGCACGGCCAGGGCGCGCGGCCTCACGCCCGTCGCCCGCATCGTCAGCCACGCCGTGCACGCCCAGGCGCCGGACTGGTTCACGACCGCGCCGGTCGGCGCCATCCAGAAGGCGCTGGCCAAGGCCGGCTGGCAGGCCGGGCAGGTGGACCTGTGGGAAGTCAACGAGGCCTTCGCCGCGGTCACGATGGCCGCGATGGCGGAATTCAAGCTGCCGCATGACATCGTCAACGTCAACGGCGGCGCCGTGGCGCTGGGCCACCCGATCGGCGCGAGCGGCGCGCGCATCGTTGTCACGCTGCTGGGCGCGCTGAAGGCTCGTGGCCTGAAGCGCGGTCTGGCGGCACTGTGCATCGGCGGTGGCGAGGCCACGGCGCTGGCGGTGGAGATGCTCGGATGACCGGCGTCCACGACCTGGCGTTGTTCGCCGTGACGGTGTTCTTACTGAACGCGACGCCTGGCGTGGACATGGCATTCACGATCGCCAGCACGCTGCGCGGCGGCTGGCGGCAGGGCGTAGCGGCGGCGCTGGGCATCATGGCCGGCTGCGTGCTGCACACGGCGGCCGCCGGCTTCGGGTTGGCGGCGTTGCTTGCCACGTCGGCCGAGGCTTTCACGGCGGTCAAGCTCGTCGGCGCGGCCTACTTGCTCTATGTGGCCTGGGGCATGGCGAAGGCCGGGCTGCGTCCCGCGGCGGCGGCCGAGGTCGCCGCGCCGGCCTCGCTGTGGCGCACCGCGCGGCAAGGCTTCTTCACGAATGCGCTGAATCCCAAGGTGGCGTTGTTCTTCCTGGCGCTGCTGCCGCAGTTCATCGCGGCCAACGCACCCAGCAAGATGCTGGCCTTCCTGGTCCTCGGTGGCTGGTTCATCGTGCAGGGACTGTCCTTCCTGCTGGTGCTGATCGCTCTTGTGGCGCCGCTGCGCCACGCCAGGCCGCGGCCCTGGCTCGGTCGGGGCCTGAACCTCGGCGGCGCCGGCTTGTTCACGGCGCTGGCGGCCAAGCTCGCCCTCGCCCGGCCATGAATATCCTCGTCATCGGTGCGTCGCGCGGCATCGGGCTGGAGTTTGTCCGGCAGTACCGCGTCGCCGGTGACCGCGTCGTCGCCACCGCGCGCGACGACGCCGGCCTGCAGCGCCTCGCTGCCCTCGGCGCCAAGCCGCTGCGGCTCGACGTGGCCGACGCCGCCAGCGCGTCGGGCCTGGCCTGGCCCATCGACGGCGAGCGCTTCGATGTCGTTGTCGTCAACGCCGGCGTCTACGGCCCCGAGACCCGCGGGCTCGACACGCCGACCCAGCTCGACTTCGACCACGTCATGCACACCAACGTGCTGGGCCCCATGCGCGTGCTGCCGCAGGTCGTCGACGCGCTCGCACCGGGTGCGCGCGTGGCCGTGCTGTCGTCGCAGATGGGCTCCATCGGCTTGCGGGCGGGCACGTCGGGCTGGCTGTACCGGGCGTCCAAGGCGGCGGTGAACTCAGTGATGAAGGATGTGTCGCTCACGCTGGCAGGCCGTGCCGTGGTCGCCAGCCTGCACCCGGGCTGGGTGCGCACCGAGATGGGCGGCGGCGGTGCCGACATTGACGCAGAGACCAGCGTCGCCGGCATGCGCGGCGTCATCGCGGGCCTTGCGCCGGCGGACAACGGCGGCTACTTCAATTACGACGGGCGGCAGCTGCCCTGGTAGTTGCGAGGCGGCCGGCGCGTCCGCGGGATGCGCTAACGTCTCGGGTCTTGGCATTTCGATTGCTTACCTCGGGGAGCGGCCGGAACGCCGTTTGCATGCCTGCCCAGGGCCAAGGAGGAGAACCATGAATACACCGCTCGCAACCGCCGAAACCAGCCTGATCCGTGTCGGAGAAACCTGCGAGCGCCTCGTGCGCTTCACCCGCGATGACATCGCCACCTTTGCCCGGCTGACGGGTGACAGCAACCCGCTGCACCACGACACGCAGGCGGCCCAGCGTGCGCGCCACGGCGAGATCATTGCCAGCGGCCAGCAGACGACGGCGATGATGATCGGCCTGGTGGCCAGTCACTTCTCCCGTGACGACGACGGCCAGGCCCGCGAGCTGCTGTGCCTGAACTTCAATTTCGCATTCAAGGCGCCTGTCTTTGCCGAGCAGGAACTGGTGCTGCACTGGCGCGTCGCCACCGTGGAATGGAACGCCACGCTGGGTGGCTGGCTCGCCCACGTGGACGGTCGCGCGACGGTGCGCCACGCCCACCCGTGCGTCATCGGCCGCGGCACCTTGCTGGTGAAGGGCATCGACGCCTGACATCCGCGGCCTCGCGGTCGGGGCCTGTGCGAGTCGCCGGAATCTGCGGGGATGCGGCCGGCACCTTTGGCCTGTCGGGCGATTCGACAAGGGCCGCCGCACGCCGCACGCCCGGTCAACGGGCCGTTGGCAGGGGTAGCACCAACGTAATCGCCTGCTTTGGATAGTCCTGCACGGTCATCGCGACCCGCTGCACATCGGGCGTCTTGGAAGGCAACAGCTTCAGGTCTCTGACGGACTCGCGGTCGAAATGCGCCAAGGCCGTCCTGCGCATCCACAGTGCCGCCACGACGCAATTCCTTTCCACGTTGTTGTCGACATCACCAAAGGCGCCGACACGCGTGATCTGTACCGAGCACCCGTTGTCGAGAACGAGCGCCGGCCCCTCTGAGGACATGCTGGCGATGAGTATCCGCAGCAACAGTCCCAACACGCCTATCAAGAGTCCTAGCAAGGCGAGCGTCTTGATCGCCCAATGCCATTGAGCTCGTGCGACGACCCACAAGAAGCTAAAAGCCGCCGCGGCAGCCACTATCCATAGGAAGGGCTCGAACGACCGGCGCAGATTGAGGCCAGAGAAAAACTCTGGCGCCAGCAATACGGTGACGACGGCCGCGGCAACGAGAAAGCCGGCGGCTGGCGCCGACAGCTTCTGCCAATGAGCGAACGCAGTATGGGACATCGGCGACTAGGACTCAGGGCGGCCTCTATGCTGGACAGGATGGTATCGGCCTGATTGCCTGACCAGCGTCGTATGGCGCTGCACGCGCACGGATTGCAGCAGCGGCGGCGGTGGCGCCAGGGCGGCGGCCGACAATAGTTCACCGCAACCCGTTGATCAGAGCGCCACCCATGCTGCTGAACGAAGACCACCTCGCCGTGCAGGACGCCATCCGCGTCTATGTGCAGGCCGAGATCGCCCCCCACGCTGCCGCGTGGGACAAGACCCACCATTTTCCCGCCGCCCAGCTGAAGGGCCTCGCCGCGCTGGGCTGCTACGGCGTGGCCGTACCCAGCGAATGGGATGGCGCCGGGCTGGACTACCTGGCGCTGGCCGTCATCCTCGAGGAAATTGCCGCGGGCGACGGCGGCACGAGCACGGTGGTCAGCGTCAACAACTGCCCGGTCTGCTCCATCCTGATGGCCTTTGGCAACGCCGACCAGAAGGAACGTTTCCTGAAGCCGCTGGCGCGTGGCGACATGCTGGGCGCGTTCTGCCTGACCGAGCCCCACGTCGGCTCCGAGGCCGGCGGCCTGCGCACGACGGCGGTTCGTGACGGCGACCACTACGTGCTCAACGGCGTCAAGCAGTTCATCACCAGCGGCCAGCATGGCGACGTGGCCATCGTGATGGCCGTGACCGACAAGGCCGCTTCTAAGCGCGGCATCAGCGCCTTCCTCGTGCCGACCGCCACGCCGGGCTATACCGTCGCGCGCATCGAGGAGAAGCTGGGCCAGCACAGCAGCGACACGGCGCAGATCCTGTTCGACAACTGCCGTGTGCCGGCAGCCAACCGGCTGGGCGACGAGGGCCAAGGCCTGAAGATCGCGTTGTCGGGCCTGGAGGGCGGACGCATCGGCATCGCCTCGCAGAGCGTGGGCATGGCGCGCGCCGCCTTCGAGGCGGCGCTCCGCTACAGCAAGGACCGCGTCACCTTTGGCCAGCCCATCTTCGAGCACCAGGCGGTGCAGTTCAAGCTGGCCGACATGGCGACGCAGATCGAGGCGGCCCGCCAGCTGATCTGGCATGCGGCCAGCCTGAAGGACGCTGGTCGCCCCTGCCTGAAGGAAGCGGCGATGGCCAAATTGTTCGCCAGCGAGATGGCCGAGCGCGTCTGCTCCGACGCCATCCAGATCCACGGCGGCTACGGCTACCTCAGCGATTTCCCCGTGGAGCGCATCTACCGCGACGTGCGGGTGTGCCAGATCTACGAGGGCACGAGCGAGGTGCAGAAGATCCTGATCGGCCGCGCGCTCGCCTGAGAGATCGAGAGCCTGTCACCGTCGGGCAAAAGCTCCCGGCTTCGGCGGCCTACTTCAGCACCAGCTCGCGGATCAGCTCGCTGCCGAGGATGTCGCGCATCGGACCGCGCTCGACGGTGGCCTTGTTCTGCGCGGCCTGGCTGCCGATGACCTTGGCGGACACGGCCTCAGCCTCGTCGATGCGGTCCAGCGCCGCCATGTTGGCGTAGGTGACCGTGAGGATCAGGTCCGGCTCCTGCGGCGTCTTGGCCTGTGCGCTGTAGATGTTGTAGCCCAGGATGAGGCCGGCCTTCTTTTGTGCGTCCATCAGGCCGCGGTAGCTGGTGGCCAGGAACTGCATGTAGTCGTCGAAGCGGCCCGGCTTGATCTTGATGTAAGAGACCTCCGTGACGGGGCCTTCCTTGTAAGGCTTGGCGTCCTGGGCCCAGCCGAAGGTCGAGGCGCCGGCAAGCACCAGCGCGAGGCAGATGGTCGTGAGTCGTTTCATGGAACCCCCTGTGGTTGTGCGAAATCGCCCCCCTAAGTTAAGGAGCAATGTCGACAGGGGCATGAGCGTTTCTTCGGAGCCGTCCTCAGGATTGCGGATGTGCCTCAGCCCGCCAGCGACTTGAATGCGCCGTCCAGCACCGCGGCGGAGGCGGCCAGCGCCTGGGCCTCGGCGTCGTCCATGGCCGGCTCCAGCACCTGGGCCGCGCCGCTGCTGCCCACCAGCGCCGGCAGCGACAGCGCCACGCCACGGACGCCGCAGGCGCCGGTCTGCACGCGGCTGACCGGCAGCAGCCGTCGCTCGTCGTTGACGATGCAGCCGATCAGCTCGGTCGTCACCAGGCCGATGGCATGGTTGGTGGCGCCCTTGCGCTGGATGACGTCATAGGCCGCGCGGCGCACGTGGCCGGCCACGGTGGGCTCCTCGTCGACCGGCCAGCCGGGCCAGACGCGCAACGGGACACCGCCGACATGCGCGCTGGACCACAGCATCACCGATGAGTCGCCATGCTCACCCACCACCTGGGCGTGCACTGACTGCGGCGACACCGACAGATGCATGGCCAGCCGCTCGCGCAGCCGTGCGCTGTCCAGCAACGTGCCGGTGCCGATGACGCGCTCCGGCGGCAGGCCGCTGGCCGCGGTGACGACGCGGGTCAGCACGTCCACCGGGTTGGTGACGACGATGACGATGCCGCCGAAGCCCGCCAGCGAGCGGCCCAGGCCGGCGGCGATGCGGGCGTTGTCGCGCAGCAGGTCCAGCCGGCTTTCGTCCGGGCGGCCGTTGCGCCCGGCGGCCAGCACGACGATGTCGGCCTCGCGCATCTGGGCCAGCGGCACGGCGCTGACCTGACAGCGTGGGTAGAAGGCCGCGCCGTCCGCCATGTCCAGCGCCTCGCCCTCGGCAACGGCGCCGCGCTGGTCGTAAAGCCAGAGTTCCCGGGCGTGCCCGGCCAGCAGGGTGGAAAACGCGACGCTGGTGCCGACCCAGCCCGTGCCGATGATGCCGATGCGTGCCTTCATGCCGTCAGTATCAGCCCTGAGTCGGGCCGGGATGGCCATCGGCAGTGGCGCTTTCCACGCCAGCCAGGGTCATCGGGCTGACACCGACGCCGGGGCCGGCTTACAGTGCGGCTTTCAGCGCCCCTGTGGGCGCGGCCTGTAGTGACAAGGGCAGCCGTGATGACCGAGACCTCCGACGACCTGGTGCTCCTGCGTGCCCAAGAGGCGCTGGAGCAGGGCGACGTGGAGCAGGCCACCTTCCTGGCCCGGCAGGTGCTGAAGCTCGCGCAGGAGCGCCGTGACCGCCTCTACGAGGGGCGGGCGCTGGCCTGCCTGGCCCATTGCGACCTGCAGCTGTCCCGCCTGCGCCGCGCGCACCACAACGCCCAGCGCGCCGCCCACCTGTTGCGCGAGTCGCAGGATCGCGGCGCCGAGGTGATGTCGCTGGCGACGCTGTCCAGTGCCGCCGCCTGCCTGGGCCACGTGGACGAGGCGGTCGAGAGCGCCCTGCTGGCGGTCTCGCTGTCCGAGGGGTTGGCGCTGGAGCATCTGCAGCCGCTGGCGCACAACTACTTGGGCGTGGCCTTCTTCTGGTGTCAGGACTTCGCCCGTGCCGAGGCGGCGTTCGAGCACTCGGCGGACCTGGTCTATGCCTGCGACGGCGCCGCTGGGCCGCTGCAACCGCTGCTCAACCTGGCGTTCCTGGAGGCCAGCCGCTTTGCCGCGTTGCGCTTCGACACGACGCTGGCGCCGTCTGTCGAGAAGCTGCGCTCCCGCCTGCTGGACTGCGACGACATCAGCGGCCGCCATGGCGACGACACGCTGATGCCCGGCATGACGGTCGCGGCACGCACGCTGGTCCACGTCTTCAATGGTCTGGCCGCCGCCTGGCAGGGCGACATGGACACCGCCTCGGCCGAACTGATGTGGTGCGACGGCTGGGAAGCCCGCTACGGCCGGACGACATGGCTCACGGCGATGCGCCGCTGGTTCGAGGCCGAGGTGGCCTGGGCCTGCCAGGACTTTACGCTGGCCGCCGCGCTGGGACGCGAAATGATCGCTGCGGCGGCGCAGGCGGAGCACGAAGCGCTGGCCGGCCTGGGCCACATCATCGTCGCGACGATGGAGCGCTGCCGCGGCGACAGCAGGGCGGAGGCCGACGAATTGCGTCGCCTGATGCAGCGCGAGCAGGCCATTCGCGTCGAGGCGCTGGCCAGCCGCGAGCGCGCGGCCGAGCGCCAGCTGCAGGCGCGGGCGTCGGCCGAGCACATCGTGCGGCTGGAGTCGCGTTCGCGCATGCTGGAGCGGCTGTCGCTGGAAGACAGCCTGACGGGCATACCGAACCGGCGTGCGCTCGACCGGCGTCTGTCCTCGCGCAAGCCCGGGGCCGGTGCGGCCGACCAGACCTGCGTGGCGCTGATCGACGTGGACCGTTTCAAGCACATCAACGACAACTTCTCGCACCATGTCGGCGACCGGGTGCTGAAGGTCGTGGCCGACGTGCTGTCCGGCTCCGTGCGGGCCGGCGACTTCGTTGCGCGGCTTGCGGGCGACGAGTTCGTCGTGCTGTTCGGCCAGGCGACGCTGGCAGATGCGCAGCAGATCTGCACCCGCATGAAGGCGGCGGTCCAGGGCTACGGCTGGGATGGCATCGCACCGGGCTTGGCCGTCAGCATCAGCGTGGGCCTGGAGCAGGCGCGCGCGGGCGAATCGATGCAGGTGCTGCTGCAGCGCAGCGACAATCAGATGTACGTGGACAAGCGGCGCACGCGAGCCTGACCGCGCGAGGCGGCATGTGCGCCGCGACGGCTGACGGACCCGGCCGGGCGCCTCAGCGGATCGCCGTCACCCAGCGGTCGAAGCGCGGCGCCAGCCGCCAACCATCCTCGCCCAGCCAGTCGGCCGACACGAGCACATGGTGGGCGCGGCCGATGAGCTTCTCGCGGGGCACCGTGCCGATGTAGCGGGAATCCTCGCTGTTGTCGCGGTTGTCGCCGAGCAGGAAGTACTGCCCCGCGGGCACGGTGATCTCGGCGAAGTCGCGCCGCGCCCGGATTGCCGGCAGGATCTGCACGGCGTGCGGGCGGTCCGGGAGCTGCTCGGTCGTGCGCACCGCGTCGACCACCCAGCCCGGCGTCAGTGTCTCGCCGTGGCTTTGCGGCGTCGTGTAGGTCAGTGGCTGGCCGTTGAGGATGAGCACGTCATCCCGCAGGGCCACCCGGTCGCCCGGCAGGCCGACGATGCGCTTGATCAGCCGCGTGCCGCCGGCCGGCGAGTTCAGTGTGACCACGTCGCCGCGCCGCGGCTCGCCGAGCGGCAGCAGCACCACGTCGGTCAGCGGCAGCTTCAGGTCGTAGGCCAGGCGGTTGACGAGCACCACGTCGCCTTCCAGCAGCGTGGGTCGCATCGAGGCCGAGGGGATCGGGTTCCAGTCCGCCACGGCGGTGCGGAGCACGCCCAGGCCTAGGAGGAAGAGCAGGAAACCGCGGTTGTCACGGAGCAGGCGTCGGAGGTTCATGGCGGCCATCGTCGGCGCTGCGCCGCGTCGCTTGCGCCCGGCGTGCGCGAAGAGCCCGGTGGGCCGCATGAACGGCGGCTGGCGTGCATGAATGGCGGCGGGGCGGCCCGCCGCCGGCGATGCGCTCAGGCCGGAGGGGTCGGGTGCGCCGGCACAGGGGCATCGCTGCCTGCGCTGACGACGCGGTTGCGGCCCGCGGCCTTGGCCTGGTAGAGCGCGTCGTCGGCACGGCGGATGACAGCCTGCAGATCGCGGTCGGTCGGCCCGTACTCCGCCACGCCGATGCTGACTGTCACGTCCACGCCGGCGCCGCAGGCCGCCACGCGCGCGGCCACGCGTTGTGCCAGCGGCTCGGCGTCGTGCAGCCGCGTGCGCGGCAACAGCGCGCAGAATTCCTCGCCGCCCCAGCGGCCTACGAGGTCGTCGTTGCGCATCGCCGCCCGCAGGCTGGCCGCCACAGCCTTCAGCACCTCGTCGCCGCGGGCGTGGCCATGGCGGTCGTTGATGGCCTTGAAATGATCCACGTCCACCATCAGCAGCGCATAGCCGGCCTTGCCCTGGCAGGCGTCGGCGTGCGCGGCCTCCAGCTGCTGCAGCAGGCCGCGGCGGTTGAGCACGCTGGTCAGCTCGTCCGTGCGCGCCTGCAGGCCCAGCCGGTGCAGCACGCGGCCCAGCACCAGCCGGATGTGGATGACGTTGATGAGGCCGCCGATGAACAGCACGGCGATGGCCAGCGGGATGCTGGCGTTGCCCGGTGCGTCGATGGAGATCCGGGTGCTGGCGCCCAGCATCAGTGCCTGCACGCCGCGGGCACACAGCACGGCGCCCAGCACGCCATAGCCGACCGCCGCCGCCGCGGCGAAAACGGGGGTGACGGCGCGCCCCCAGCGCCACAGCAGCCGTGCGTTGGCGGCCATGCATGCCGCACAGCCGAAGCAGACCACCGCCACGCGCAGGCCGTGGCCGTTGTCGATCAGGAAGCTGCCTGCCACGCAGGCTGCCACGATCGCCAGCCCCGCGGCGTACGCGTGCGGCCGCGGCCGCCGCCCCCAGTGCAATGCAAGGCCGCGGTTTTCCACCACGGACGCGGTGACGATGATCAGGTCCGCCAAGTTGCGGGGCGCGCTGCCGCTGGGCCAGGGCGGCACGAATAGCGCGAGCCCGGCGGCCAGCAGGCACCAGCACAGCGCGAAATGACCCTCCACGCCGCACCAGCCGCGCGACATCCGTGCCGTCATCGCCCAGCCCAGAGCGTGGACGAAGAATTGCACCGAGACGAGTGCGATCAGCAGGGGTTGCTCTGGCACGACGGGGGGCGGTGGAACGGTAGCCGTCGAGTGTGGCCCATCCCTCGGGGCGCTCCCAGGGGGGCGACCCGTGTGGCGTCGACAAACGGCGTGACGGCCATCCCGCCGCCTCCGGGGGGAGGCGGTCTCCTACGGCCGATTCGGGCCTGGGCCTCGCCGGCCGTGGCGGCGTGCGTCTATCCTGGGGCTGCCAGACGTCCGGAGGTTCATTGCCATGTCGCATGCACTGTCATCCCGCAGTTCCACCCCTTCCCGCGTGCTGGGGCTCGTCGCCTGGCTGGCCATCTGCTTCGTCGCCGCGGCGGTGGGCAGCATCGCCTCGCTGGATGCGCCGGCCTTCTATGCAGAGCTGGCCAAGCCGGCCTGGGCGCCGCCGGCCGCCGTGTTCGGCCCGGTGTGGTCCGTCCTCTACACGCTAATGGCCGTGGCCGCCTGGCTGGTGTGGCGGGAGCGGCCGTCGCAGCGGGTGGACGGGGCGCTCGGGCTGTTCCTCGTGCAGCTGGCGGCCAACGCACTGTGGTCGTGGCTGTTCTTCGGCTGGCGGCTGGGCGCCTTCGCGTTCGCCGAGGTCCTGCTGTTGCTGGGGCTCGTCGCCGCCACGGTCGGCGCATTCTGGCGTCTGCGGCGCGCGGCCGGCCTGTTGTTGCTGCCGTACCTGGCGTGGGTGAGCTTTGCGTCGGTGCTGACCTGGGCCGTCTGGCAGCGCAATCCGGCGCTGCTCTGAGCGACGCGCCCCCGGTTTCGACGCCGTTTCTCCGTCGGTTTACGGGCGTGGCCCAGGGACCCCGACGGTAAACTCCCTCGATGCCCGTTCTGCTTGCCCTCGACAGCGCGACCGACACGATGGCCCTGGCCCTCGTGACGCCCGGGCAGACCCAGGTGTTCGAGGCGGCGGGGGGCGCGCAGGCGTCCGCCCGCATGCTGCCCGAAGTGCGCGCGATGCTCGCCAACGCCGGCGTGGCCATGGCCGACCTGGATGCCATCGCCTTCGGCCAGGGGCCCGGCGCGTTCACGGGCCTGCGCACCGCCTGTGCCGTCGCCCAAGGGCTGGCCTTCGGGCTCGACCGGCCGGTGCTGGCGGTCGACAGCCTCATGCTGGTGGCCGAGGACGCGCGCGGCCAGGGGGCCGGAGACGACGTCTGGGTTGCGATGGACGCGCGCATCGGCGAGATCTATGCGGGCCGCTACCGCTGGGCCGACGACGGCTGGCAGGTCGTCGAAGCGCCGGCCCTGTACGCCCCGGACGCGCTGGTGGCCCACTGGGACGAGCCCGCCGCCGTCGCGGGCACGGCGCTCAGCGAGTACGCCGCGGCCCTGGGGCCGCTGCCCCGCGCCTGGCCGCAGGCCGCCTCGCGCGCCGGGGCGTTGGGCCGTCTCGCGTTGGCCGCCTGGCAGCGCGGCGACCGGCGGGACGCCGCCGAGGCCTTGCCGGTCTACGTGCGCGACAAGGTCGCCCTGACCACCGCGGAACGCGAGCGGCGGGCATGAGCGCGCTGCTGGAGCGCAGCCGCCCGCCTTTCGAGGCCGCGGCCATGCGGATACCCGACCTGACCGAGGTCATCGCCATCGAGCGCCAGGCCTACCCGGTGCCGTGGACGCATGGCAACTTCGTTGATTCGCTGGCCGCCGGCTACCCGGCCGAAGTGTTGCGTGGCGCGCGCGCCGAACTGCTGGGCTACTGGGTGGCCATGCCGGGCGTGGACGAGATGCACCTGCTCAACATCACCGTCTCGCCGGCCTGGCAGGGGCTTGGCTTGGCGGTGGCGATGCTGGACCGGCTGGTGGCCCAATGCCGCCGCCAGGGGCTGGCGCAGCTGTGGCTGGAGGTGCGCGTCAGCAATGCGCGGGCGCGTGAGGTCTACCGCCGCTACGGCCTGACGGAGGTCGGCCGGCGCCGCGCCTATTACCCCGTGCCGGAGGGCCCGCGGGAGGATGCCATCCTGATGAGCCTGCCGGTGCCTGCATGAGCTGGGACGAACGACAGCGGGCGATGCTCGCGGAGATGGGGTACCGCCTGCCTGCCTGGCCGGCCGCTGCACCGGCGGTGGAGGTGCCTGACGAGCCGCCGCCGGCCGCCGCCGCGCCGGTTGCCATGGCCGCACCGGCCGCGGCTCCGGCCGTGCGGGCCGCCGCTCCCACGACGGCTTCCATCGCGGCGCCGGCACCGGCCATCGCCGCCGCCTTTGCCGGCCTGGACTGGTCGACGCTGCGCGAGGCCGTGGCCGCCTGTCGCAGCTGCGGCCTGTGCCAGCAGCGCCGCAACGCCGTCTTCGGCAATGGCGCGGCGATGCGGGCGCAGTGGCTCGTCGTCACCGATCCGCCGGACGAGGCGGACGACGCCGCCGGCGATGCGATGAGCGCCGATGCTGGCCGGCTGCTGGACCGCATGCTGCTGGCCGCAGGGCTGACGCGCACGGGCGACGCGCCCACTGCCTTCGTGACGCCGGTCGTCAAGTGCCGGCCGCCGCGCGGCCGGGCGCCGCAGCCGGCCGAGCTGGACGCCTGCGAGGCAGTGCTGGCCCGGCAGGTCGAGCTGCTGCAGCCGCGCCTCGTGCTGGCGCTGGGCGTGCAGGCGGCGCGCCGCCTGACCGGCCTGACCGAGCCGCTGGGCCGGCTGCGGGGACGCGTGCATGCCTGGCGCGGGTTGCCGGTCGTCGTGTCGTATCCGCCGGCCTACCTGCTGCGCACGCCGGCCGACAAGGCCGGCGCCTGGGACGACCTGCGGCTGGCCCTGCAGGCTGCCAAGGCGCCTGCGCGGGGGCGGTCGACGTGAGCTCCACCCTGCCGGTCGATCTGAAGCGCCAGGCGCTGGACGCCGCGCGCTTTCGCATGCTGGCCGACCATGTGCCGGCATGGATCGCGCTGTACGGAGCGGCGGACCACCGCTGCCAGTTCGCCAATCGCGGCTACGCCGAGGCTTTCGGGCTGACGCAAGAGTCCATCGTCGGCCTGCACTTCAGCGAGATCGTCGGGCCCGAGGGCTATGAGCATGTGCGGCCGCACGTCGAGCGGCTGGTGCGCGAGCTGCAGTCGGTTGTCTACGAGCGCGAGCTGCCCCGCCCCGGCGGCGATGTCGCCTATCTCGAAATCCACCTGATACCGCAGTTCGACGCGGACGGCGAGCTGCTGGGCAGCTGGGTGCTGGTCTACGACATCAGCCGCCATCGCCGCGCCGAGCAGCGGCTGCGCGAGTCCGAGGGCCGGCTAGAGAAGTTCATGCAGGCGACCGTGGAAGGCATCCTCTTCCACCGAGACGGCACCATGACCGACGTGAACCAGTCGCTGTGTGCGATGACCGGCTGGTCGGCCGACGAGCTGATCGGCCGGCATGTGCTGAGCTTCGTCGCAGAGGACCATCTGGCCAATGTGCAGGAGGTCATGCGCGCCAGCCGAGAGCTGCGCTACGAGACCGCCATCCTGCACCGTGACGGCACACGCATCCCGGTGGAACTCATCATCCGCACGCTGGAGCGCGACGGCGAGCGGCTGCGCATGGCCGTCGTGCGCGACATCCGAGACCGGCTCGCCAGCGAGGCGCGCATCCAGCACCTGGCCCACCACGACGGCCTGACCGGCCTGCTCAACCGCAGCGCGTTCATGGAGCGCATGGCGGCGATGCTGAAGCTGGCAGAGCGCAACAACGACATGCTGGCGCTGCTGTTCATCGACCTGGACAACTTCAAGCGCGTCAACGATTCGCTGGGTCATATGGAAGGCGATCAGGTATTGACGACTGTGTCGGAGCGATTGGTCGGCGCGCTGCGGGGCAGCGACCTCGTCGGTCGTTTCGGCGGCGACGAGTTCGTCGTGCTGTTGACCGACGTGACCGCGCGTGCCGATGTCGTCGTCGTGCTGGAGGCCTTGCTGCAGGTCGTCGAGGTGCCGGTCAAGGCCGATGGCCGGGCGCTGTCCGTCACGCCGTCCATCGGCGTGGCCGTGTTCCCGGACGACGGCCGGCTGGCCGACGAGCTCATCCAGCATGCCGACACGGCCATGTACCGCGCCAAGGCCAAGGGCCGGGCGACCTACCAGTTCTTCGAGTCGTCGCTGGCCGAGACGGCCTACGCTGACATCGTGCTGGAGGACGAGCTGGCCCAGGGGCTGACGCGCAACGAGTTCGAGCTGTTCTTCCAGCCGCAGGTGGAGGCGACGACCGGCCAGTTGTCCGGCGCCGAAGCGCTGCTGCGCTGGCGCCACCCGAAGCGCGGTCTGCTGTCGCCGGACGCCTTCATCTTCGTCGCCGAGCGCCACCGGCTGATGCTGCCGCTTGGCGAGTGGGTGCTGCGCGAGGCCGCGGCCACCGCGCGGCGCTGGCGCGAGCAAGGTCTCACCCAGGGGCATGGCGCGATGCGCATCGCCGTGAACCTGTCGCGCATGCAGTTCAACCTCGAAGGCTTCGCCGACACCGTCAAGCGCGTGCTGGCCGACTCCGGCGCCAAGGGGCAGTGGCTGGAGCTGGAGCTGACCGAGCGCATGCTCATCGACGACATCACGCATGCACCGGCCACGCTGGCGCAGCTGCGACAACTGGGCCTGACGGTGTCGGTCGACGACTTCGGCACCGGCTACACGTCGCTGGCCCACCTCACCGAGTTGCCGCTGGACAAGCTCAAGATCGACCAGGGTTTCGTCGTGCGCCTGCCTGACGACGTGGGTGCCCAGGCCATCACGCGGGCTATCGTGCAGATGGCCGTCGGGCTGGGCCTGACTGTGACGGCCGAAGGCGTGCGTACGGTGGCGCAGTGGCAGCTGTTAGCGAGCTGGGGCTGCCAGCAGTTCCAGGGCGAGCTGGTGGGCGTGCCGATGTCGGCCAGCGAGTTCGAAACCTGGGTGAGGGCACGATGAACCTGCAGCAGCGCCTGCATGACGAGATCGCGGCCGCCGGCGGCTGGCTGCCGTTCGACCGCTTCATGGCGATGGCCTTGTACGAGCCGGGGCTGGGCTACTACGCCGGCGACCGGCGCAAGTTCGGCACGATGCCGACCGAGGGCTCGGACTTCGTCACGGCGCCTGAGATGTCACCTCTGTTCGGCCGGGCGCTGGCGCGGCAGCTCGCGCAGGCAATGCAGGCCAGCGGCTGCTCGGAGGTCATCGAGTTCGGTGCCGGCTCCGGCGCGCTGGCGGCGCAACTCATCGCCGAGCTGGATGCGCTGGGTGCCGGCCTGGCGCGCTACCGCATCGTCGAGCTGTCGGCCGAGCTGCGGTTGCGCCAGCAGGAGCGCCTGGCGCACTGGGGCGCGCGCGTCGAGTGGCTGGACACGCTGCCCGAGGCGATCGAGGCGGTCGTCATCGGCAACGAGGTGCTGGACGCGATGCCCGTGCAGCTGCTGGCCTTCGATGGCGCCAGCTGGCGCGAGCGCGGCGTGGTGGCCTCTGGCGAGGGCTTCGCCTTCGCCGACCGCGACAGCCGGCTGCGCCCGCCGCTCGACACCGGCTTCGTGCCGGACACCGTGACCGAGATTCACCCGCAGGCCGAGGCCTTCGTCGCCACGCTGGCGCGGCGGCTGAAGCGCGGCGCGGCGTTCTTCATCGACTATGGCTTCCCGGAGGCCGAGTACTACCATCCGCAGCGCCGCGGCGGCACGCTGATGTGCCACCAGGGCCACAAGGCCGACGGCGATCCGCTCGTGGCGGTGGGCGACAAGGACATCACGGCCCACGTCAACTTCACCGGCATCGCGCTGGCCGGGCAGGAAGCCGGGCTCGTCGTGCTGGGCTACACGAGCCAGGCCAACTTCCTGCTGAACTGCGGCATCGCCGAGCTGCTGGGCAGCGCGTCGCTCGGCGAGCGGGCAATGGCTCACCGGCTGCTGGCCGAGCACGAGATGGGCGAGCTGTTCAAGGTCATCGGCTTCGCGCCGATCAGTGCGCCGTTCGACGCGATGGGCTTCGAGCGCGGGGACCGGTCGCACAAGTTGTAGCCCCTCGCCCAGTTTGCCGCGCTGAACGCGGGCGACGTGGCCCGGGACCGCGCTGCGGCTTGCGCCGAGCTCCCCGGGGGGGCGGCGATGCCCGCGGGGCTTGCTTCGCTCGCACATCGCCAGACAGGCCGGCTCGTGAGCGGCCCGGCGCTCGGCCCCTGAGGTCTACCAGCTGCCGACGTTGGGCATCGACGTCCACGGCTCGGCCGGGGCCAGCGCGGGGCCGTGCTGCAGCAGCTCGATGGAAATGCCGTCCGGCGAGCGGACGAACGCCATGCGGCCATCGCGGGGCGGGCGGTTGATCGTGACGCCGGCGTCCATCAGCTTGCGGCAGGCGGCATAGATGTCGTCCACGGCATAGGCCAGGTGGCCGAAGTTGCGGCCGCCGGTGTAGACCTCGACGTTGCCGTCGGCGTCGGGCCAGTTGTAGGTCAGCTCGACCTGAGCGTCCTCGTCGCCCGGCGCGGCGAGGTAGACGAGCGTGAAGCGGCCGGCCTCGTGCTCCGAGCGCTTGACCTCGACGAGGCCGAGGGCGTCGCGGTAGAACTTCAGCGAGGCGTCCAGGTCGTGGACGCGGACCATGGTGTGCAGATATTTCATGGACGCGGATTGTCTTCGCCCGTGACAACCACCGTCACCGAGCGGTTTTGCGCGCCGACCGATGACGGCAGGCGCACGGCACCCCGATACAGCATCGCGTGGACCCAGTCGGGGCACTTGCCGTCGCCGGAGCCGGCAAAGCCACCGGTCGGTGCGCAGATGTAGCGGCCTTCGGCGTCGTACAGCCGGTTGAACTGGTCGCAGCATGGAGCCTGCAACAGATAGACCGGCCGATGGCCGGGGCCGGTGAAGGACAGCAGGTTGCGCGCGGCGCCGGCCTCCCAGGCGCGGATGTGCTCGCGCACGGTCGGGTCGCCGGTGGCGCTGGACGGTCGAGATGGCTCGCCCGCATTGTTGGTCCGGCTGGCGCATCCCGCCACCGCAAGCGCGGCCAAGCCGGTCATGATCGTTACGGCCCGCCGGGCGCCTAGTAGTCCAGCCATTCCATCTCCGCGACGAGCCCGGCACCGCGGATGCGCTCGATCAGCGCGGTCATCAGCTCGATGTTGTTGTCGAAGCTGCCGTGGCAGGCAGCGATCTGGTCACCCATGCGCGTCGTGCGCACCTTGGTGGTGGCTACGCGCTGGAGCAGGTCGCCCGCGGGCCACAGCTTCAGCCAGTCCGTCACGTCCTTGCGGGCCGCATCGGCCCACTGGTCGTCCACCCAGGGGCCCTTCTGCGGGATGAGCGCCCGCTCCATGCCCAGCAGCGGCTGCTTGCGGATGTCGTCCAGCGCGCGGGAGACGAGGTAGAGCAGCGACTTGCCGTAGATGTCGCGTTCGGGTGTGGGCAGGCCGTCGCTGCGCTCGTTGCCGTCGGTCAGCACATTGATATGCAGTGCTTTCAGCGGCAGCACGCCGGCGGCGTCGGCCCGGCCGTAGTGGTCCACCGCGAAGCGGCTGGAGCAGGCGGGCGCCTGCAGCTCGCAGCTGGCTACCGGTACCACATCGTCCCCGGCCAGGCAGTCCAGCAGATGGCCCAGCAGGATGGAGCCGGCCGAATGGCCGACAAGGTGGATCTCCAGCGCCGTGCCGCTCTTTGCCAGCGCAGCACGCAGCTCGCGCAGCATCGCGGCGGCCAGCGCCAGCACATGGCCGCTGTCAGCGCCGCCGGCGGCGTTCTCGCGCATCTCGCTCCAGATGCCGCGCGCGAACTGCCGGCCGACGGCCTCGATGGCGCGGTCCTTGGCTTCGGCGGCGGCCTCGCGCAGGCGGTCCAGCCAGCCGGCGCTGCGATCTCCGTCGATGACGCGGTGGGCCAGGTCTTCCACCATGTCGATCAGCGTCTCGCCGGGGCCGGTCTTCCACGTGAAGAACAGCGGGTAGATGCCGTTTGCCAGGAAGTAGGGCGCCAGCACGCGGATGCGCTGGATGGATTCCAGCTCGGCATTGAGGCCGCCGTGGGCGTAGACGGCCAGCTTGAAGGTCTTGTCCTTGCGGGCCTTGAACCAGGCCAGCGGCCGCTCGACGACGATCTCCCGTGCCAGGCCCTCGCGGTCACGGCGGTCCCGCGTGAAGTCGGTGGCCATCAGCTCGCCGTCGTTGCCGGAAACGAGGGTGTGCGTGTACGCCGCATCAGTGCTTAGCGGGCGGTAGTCGGCGTGGTTGAACTGGTGGTTGAACGGCCAGGGGTCGTCGGGCGGGTTGCCATCGAGGCAGGGCGTGGCGCCGAGGTCGGCCAGCCCGCCGCCGGCCGTCACGCGGAAGCCGCTGGCGGCGGCGCGCGCAGGCGCCTTGGCGCTCTTGCCGGCCGGCTGCTGGCGGCCCGTCAGGTCGGACAAGGCCTGCGGCACGCCCAAGGCCACGGCCCAGGCATCGGAGCCGTGGGTGACCCAGTCGTCATACGGCAGGATGGCGAAGCCGCTCGCGCCCCAGGTCGTGCCCCAGCTGTTCTGCACGACGAAGCCGCGCTCGTTGAATCCCACGAGCGCGAATGCGTGACCGCCGGTCTTGTGCGTCATGCGGCCGATGCGGGGCAGCTTGTCGTGGCTGTCGGGCACGCCAGACGCGTCCACCGCCCAGCCGTCGTGCACGTCGGCTGACACGTAGACGGCGCCGATCTCGTAGATGGCGGACTGCATGTCGACGACGCTGGTCTTGTCGACGCGGTAGTACACGCCCAGCGGCCGGCGCGTGGCGTCTTCATCCCAGCCAGGCAGTGGGCGCTGAAAGACGCCGGCGCCGTGGTCGTCCAGCGGGTAGGGCCACAGCGAGGACGAGCAGATGCCATGCTTGTGCCAGCCCTTGAGCGCGCCGCGGCAGGAGGAGCCCTCGTAGTCTTGCCCGGGCCACTCGTCGTAGAGCTTGGCAAGCTCGTAGAACATGCGCGGGCTGACCAGCTCCGGCGGTTTGCGGGCCGCCGGTTTCGTGACGATGTGCCCCAGCCAGTACAGGTAGTTGGTGACGCAGGCCAGGCCGAAGCCGGTGCAGGCGCCCTCGTTGCCCTGGTTGAGGATGCGACCGGTCTTGACGTAGGCGGGCAGCAGCTTCTTCAGGTCGGCGTCCGACGGCCAGCGCGGCGGCAGCGAGCGCAGAGGCGAGCGGTAGACGAGGTCGCGCAGGTCCAGCCGGTCGGGGCGGGCGTCGAGCTTGGGGGTGAGGGCAGCGGCCGCGGTCTTCTTCGCGGTTTTCGCGGCGGTGACGGTCTTGGCGGCCTTGGGGGCCTTGGCGGGGGCGGGCTTGCTGGGACGGGTGGCCATGGGGGTCTCCGAATAAGCGGCGGATGATGGCGCGTCGGAGCGGGCGGGGTCCAGCAGACGGGCGAGGTGGATCCCCATGTTGAAGGATGTCCCCCGCGCCGGCCCGAACGCCGGCGGTGGCCCTAGCATGACGGCCCATGCCGCCATTGAACGAGTCCAAGCCCTCTGCCGTCATTCCTGGCCTGGTTCGCAACTGGACCTTTCGACCATCGCCCTTGCGCTGGTCGGAGCGCCTGCGCACGGCCAACCGGGTGCTGAGGTATGCCCGCCGGGCGCCCGCGTCGGCCGTGTTGAAGCCGGCACCGCCGGCGGCACGCTGGGTCGTGTGCTTCGTCTACGTTCCAGGCGACGGGTTGTCGGCCGGCCAGCGGTTCACGTTGGAACGCCTGAGAGCATTGGCGCTGCCCGTGCTGGTGGTGTGTGCCTGCCCGCGCGACGCTGCGGTGCTCCAGGGGCTGCTCGGGTTGTGTGATGCCTTGCTGTGGAAGGATTTGCCGGGCTACGACTTCTCTGCGTACCGGCTCGCGTTATCGCACCTGGCCGGACATTCACCGGGCGCCGACGTGCTGGTGATGAACGACTCGGTGTACGGCCCGTTCTCGGACTTTCGCGAGGTATTCGACACGGCGCCCTGGGCGCTGGCCGGCTTCACCGCGTCCAACCAGCGCGCGGCGCACATCCAGTCCTACGCTTTCTTGCTGCGCGATGTACGCCCGTCTACGATGGCGCGGCTGGCGCCGGTGTTGCTGCCCGGCCTCGCGTTCAACCAGTTCCGGCAAGTCGTCGATCTGCAGGAAACCCGCTTCGCCCGCGTCGCGGCGCGGTCGATGTCAGTCGGGGCGCTGTGGTTCGGCGACGTGCGGGATGTGAGCGACCCGACGCTCGCTCGTCCGATGGAACTGCTCGAAGCCGGTTTCCCGTTCCTCAAGCGGTCATTGCTCGGCAAGCATCAAGACGCGATCGAACGCGACGAGGTGCTGGCGCGGCTGGAGGCCCTTGGACATCCGCTGCCGTCGAGCATGGCCGACCCGGTGTGACGCGGTCCGCTGCCGATCACCGGCCCAGCGGCGCGATGCCCAGCCAGGCCGCGTGCAACCAGAACGCGAACACGGCCCACAGCACGACGCCGATCACGACGGTCACCGCGGTGCCGGCCATCGTGGGTGCTGCCATCGCCGGGGCGGGCCGCCGGCGCGCGGCGCGGAACACGAGGATGGCCCAGACCAGGAAGCTGCCGAACAGCATCACGTCGGCCAACGAGGTGTTGGCGATCAGATGAGCGAAGGCCCACACCTTGACCGCCAGCGTCATCGGATGCTGCAGCCTGGCCTTGAGGTGGTTGCGCGGCACGTAGGCGGCCGCCAGCAGCACCATGGCGACCAGCATCAGCGCCGCCGCCGCGTGGTTCATGCCGGGGATGCGTGGCCACAGCTCGACGGTCTGCCAGCGGGCCTGCGAGAAGCCCCAGAGGATGAGCCCGAAGCCGACGAGCGACGCGACCGTGTAGGCGCCCTTCCAGCCGTTCTCGCCGAGGCGGGCGATCTGCGCATCGCGCCAGCGCGGCGCGACAGCGCGCGTCAGATGGATGCCGAGGAAGAGGGCGAGGCCGAGGGCCAACCAGGTCATCGAAAACTCCTTGGGTAGATGCGTGCGACGAGGCGCGAGTGTGCGGCACGGAGCGGCCCGCCGTCTTGTGCGCGTCTAGGTTTGCCGGTCCACGCGCAGCGCGAGCACGACCGAGCTGTTGGTTCGCAGCACGCCGTCGATGTCGCCGATCTCGTCCAGCAGTGCGTCCAGCCGGGCCGTCGTGTCGGCGCGCAGCAGTGCCATGTAGTCGAACTCGCCGCTGACGCTGGCGAGCTGGCGCAGCTCCGGCAGTGCCGTCAGCCGCCTGACGACCTCGCGCCCGGCCTTGGGACTGACGGTAATGCCGACGAAAGCCTGCACGCTGCGGCCGGCTTCGTCGCCACCCAGTCGCGCCGTGTAGCCCACGATGCGCCCGCTGGCCTCCAGCCGTGCCAGCCGCGCGACGATGGTGGTACGCGCCACGCCGAGCTTGCGCGCCAGGGTGGCGGTGCTCTCCCGGGCGTTGGCCTGCAGCAGCAGGATGAGCCGGCGGTCGAGGTCGTCGGCGGTTGGGGCGGGATTTACCCGTGCTTCATTCATAACGGCGAATCATCGCGACGATTCGACGAATCAACAATGACTTTCGTCGAAGCATCGCTTTCTTTCGTCAGCCGCTCTGCCTAGAGTCGGCGCCACGCAAGAACCTGCCTGGAGCCCTCCCATGAAGATCGCCCTGCTCGGTGCCGGCCACATCGGCCAGACCATCGCCCGCCTGCTGCACGCCACCGGCGACTACCAAGTCACCGTGCTCGACAAGAACCCCGCCTACCTGAAGACGCTGGCGGCCGAGGGCATCGCCACCGCCGAGGTCGACAGCGACCACCGCGGCGCGCTCGCCGCCCAACTCCGTGGCAAGGATGCCGTCGTCAACGCGCTGCCCTATCACCTGGCCATCACCGCGGCCGAGCTGGCGCTGGAGTGCGGCTGCCATTACTTCGACCTGACCGAGGACGTGGCCGCCACCAAGGCCATCAAGGAAATGGCCACAGGTGCCCGGACCGCCTTCATGCCGCAGTGCGGCCTGGCGCCCGGCTTCATCGGCATCGTGGCCCACCACCTGGCCAGCGGCTTCGACTCGGTGCGCGACGTGCAGATGCGCGTCGGTGCGCTGCCGGCCTTCCCGACCAACGCGCTGAAGTACAACCTGACATGGTCGGTCGACGGCCTCATCAACGAGTACTGCCACCCCTGCGAGGCCATCCACGACGGCGAGACCATCGCCGCGCTGCCGCTGGAGGGGCTGGAGCATTTCAGCCTGGACGGCACCGAGTACGAGGCCTTCAACACCTCGGGCGGCCTCGGCACGCTGTGCGAAACCTGGGCGGGCAAGGTGCGCAATCTCGACTACAAGACCGTGCGCTACCCCGGCCATCGTGACTTGATGCAGTTCCTGCTGGGCGACCTGGGCCTGAAGGGCGACCAGGGCAACCTGAAGGACATCATGCGCAAGAGCATGCCGGCGACGATGCAGGACGTCGTGCTCGTGTTCGTGACCGTGTCGGGCATGAAGAACGGCGTGCTGCTGCAGGAGGTGTTTGCGCGCAAGATCTTCGCGACGCGGGACGGCGCTCAGCCGCTCTCCGCCATCCAGATCACGACCGCGGCCGGCATTTGCGCTGCGGTGGACCTGTTCCGCGAGGGCCGCCTGCCGCAGTGCGGCTTCGTGCGTCAGGAGCAGGTGGCGCTGCCAGACTTCCTCGCCAACCGCTTTGGCGCCGCTTACCAGCAAAGCCGCCAGGTCGAGTCCATTTCCTGACCGCAGAATGCCCGTATGAAGCAACAAGCAGTCTCCCTACTGGACGCCCTGGGCGTCCATCTGCCGGCCTCCGGCGACCTGACCGTGCGCTCGCCTATCGACGGCGGCTTGCTGGCGCAACTGCCCGCGGCCGGCGCCGCCGACATGCAGTCGGCCATCGGCCGCGCGCAGGCCGCCTTCCTCGCCTGGCGTGTCGTGCCGGCGCCCAAGCGTGGCGAACTCGTGCGGCTGTTCGGTGAGGAGCTGCGCGCGCACAAGGCGCAGCTCGCGCAGTTGGTGTCCATCGAAGCCGGCAAGGTCACCAGCGAAGGCCTGGGCGAAGTCCAGGAAATGATCGACATCTGCGAGTTCGCGGTGGGCCTGAGCCGCCAGCTGCACGGCCTGACGATCGCCAGCGAGCGCCCCGGGCACCGCATGATGGAGCAGTGGCTGCCGCTGGGCGTCGTCGGCATCATCTCGGCGTTCAACTTTCCCGTCGCAGTGTGGGCCTGGAACTCGGCGCTGGCGCTGGTGGCCGGAGACGCCTGCGTCTGGAAGCCGTCGGAGAAGACGCCGCTGACCGCGCTGGCGACGCAGGCGTTGTTCGAGCGCGCCGTGAAGGCCTACCGCGCCGCCGGCCATGCGGCGCCTGACGGCCTGTCCGAACTGGTCATCGGCCGCGCCGACGTGGGCGAGGCGCTGGTGGACGATACCCGCGTCGCCCTGGTCTCCGCCACCGGTTCCACGCGCATGGGCCGCGCCGTCGGCCCGCGCGTGGCCGCGCGATTCGGCCGCTGCCTGCTGGAGCTGGGTGGCAACAACGCCATCATCGTCACGCCCAGTGCCGACCTGGACCTGGCCGTGCGCGGCATCCTGTTCGGCGCTTACGGCACGGCCGGCCAACGCTGCACGACGACGCGCCGCGTCATCGTGCACGAGAGCCTCCACGACGCGCTCGTCGAGCGCCTGGACCGCGCCCGCGCGCAGCTGCCCATCGGCTCGCCGCTGGAGCAGGGCACGCTGGTCGGTCCGTTGATCGACGCGCAGGCGTTCGATGCGATGCAGGTCTCGCTGGCCGCTGCGCGCGAGCAGGGCGGCCAGGTCAGTGGCGGCGAGCGGGCGCTGGCTGACCGCTTCCCCGAGGCCTGGTACGCGACGCCCGCGCTGGTGCGCATGCCGGCGCAGACCGAGGTCGTCCGCCACGAGACCTTCGCGCCCATCCTCTACACGCTGAAGTACAAGACGCTGGAGGACGCCATCGAACTGCAGAACGGCGTGCCACAAGGCCTGTCGTCGGCGATCTTCACGACGGACCTGCGTGAGGCGGAGCGTTTCATGAGCGCTGCCGGCAGCGACTGCGGTATCGCCAACGTCAACATCGGCACGTCGGGCGCCGAGATCGGCGGTGCGTTTGGCGGCGAGAAGGAGACCGGCGGCGGCCGCGAGAGCGGCTCGGATGCGTGGAAGGCCTACATGCGCCGCACGACCAACACCGTGAATTACTCGAGCGAGCTGCCGCTCGCACAGGGCGTTCGGTTCGACGTGTGAAAACCCCTGCTATAGTGCGCGGCTCCTGAAAGCCCAGGTGGCGGAATTGGTAGACGCACTAGTTTCAGGTACTAGCGGGTAACTCCGTGGAGGTTCGAGTCCTCTCCTGGGCACCAAACAAGCAAAGGCCAGCGCGAAAGCGCTGGCCTTTTTGCTTGGGGCGTCCCGTTCCCTGCGCCGATCAGGTCCTGGGCGACGCCGGCTTTGCGCGTCGTTGACGGTGTTGTCGAGGCGGTCATCGAGCGAGGGCCGATGCCTACGGGACTCTGCCAAGGCGGCAACAGCGTGACTCTGAGCCACAATCGCGCCCGCCCGAGCCGTTCGGGCGAGTTATTTCGCGAGATCCCCCGCAATGAACAAGACCGATCTGATCGAACACCTGGCCGCCAAGCATGAGCTGAGCAAGGCCGAAGCCGGCCGCATCCTCGAGACCCTGCTGGACGCCGTCGTTACCACCGTCAAAAAGGGTGGCTCCGTGTCGATCCCGGGCTTCGGCTCCTTCAAGCAGCACGCCCGTGCCGCCCGCAACGGCGTGAACCCCAGCACCGGCGCCAAGATCAAGATCGCCGCCGCCAAGCTGCCGAAGTTCACCCCGGGCGCTGGCTTCAAGGCCGCCGTCGATCCCAAGGCTGCTGCCAAGAAGGCTGCTGCCAAGCCCGCCGCCAAGCCGGCAGCCAAGGCCAAGAAGAAGTAAGAAGGCGTCTGACGCCATGAACGGCAACCGGGACGGATCGCCGGCCGAGCACCGGGCCGCCCCGGCCCGTCTGGCAGTACGCGAGCGGGGCCTTCCCCGCGAGCATGGCCGTCCCCGAGGGGGCCGAGGCGGGCCTCATTCAGCCCAGTGGGCTGGATGTGCCTGCCGAGGAGCTGTGGTACTGACCGCAGCGCGGCCTGCAAGGCCGGCTCCGGGACTCCGTGGACGAGGGGCTCGATGAGCACCCGCGGCACCAGCCCGACCATCGTCGATGTCGCCCGCGAGGCGGGCGTCTCGATCAAGACGGTGTCGCGCGTGCTCAACCATGAGCCGGGTGTCCACGAGACCACCCGTGAGCAGGTCATCAAGGTCGTGGAGGCGCTGCGCTACCGACCCAAGCAGTCGGCTCGCAGCCTGGCCGGCGGCCGCTCCTTCCTGATCGGACTGCTGTACTACGACCCCAGTGCCGCCTTCGTCGGCAGCGTGCAGCAGGGCGCCACGTTGCGCTGCCGCGAGCTGGGCTACCACCTCGTCGTCGAGTCCCTGCACAACGACGCGCCGGACCTGCGGCAGCAGATCGATCGCATGGTGCTGGCGCTGCGACCGGACGGCATGATCCTGACGCCGCCGCTGTGCGACAACCCCGAGGTGCTGTCGGCCCTGCGCGAGAGCGGCACGCCCTGCGTGCTGATGTCGCCCGAGCGTGACATCCACGGCGTGCCGTCGGTGCGCATGGATGACGTGCATGCGGCCGAGGAAATCACCAACCTGCTGATAAGCCTCGGGCATCGGCGCATTGCCTTCATCAAGGGGCCGCCCGACCAGTCCGCCAGCGCTGCGCGCTATCAGGGATTCGCCAATGCGCTGCGTGCCCATGACATCGAGCTGGACCCGGAGCTGGTTCGGCCGGGCAGCTTCACCTTTGAGAGCGGGCGCGAAGCGGCGCATCAGTTGCTGAGCCGCCGCCAGCGCCCAAGCGCCGTGTTCGCCAGCAACGACGACATGGCGCTGGGCGTGCTCGCCGCGGCGCAACGGCTCGGGCTGGCCGTGCCGGCCGAACTCTCCATCGCCGGTTTCGACGACTCGCCGTCGGCGTCCCTCGTCTGGCCGCCGCTGACGACCGTGCGGCAGCCCGTCGCCGAGATGGCGCGCACCGCCGTGGAGATGCTGATCTTCGGTCTCAAGCCCGACGCGTCTGCGGCGCCAGCCGACGACGATGAACTCCACAAGGTGCTGCCGCACGAGGTCGTCGTGCGCGATTCGACCCGAGCCTGCTGAGCAGCACCCCGTGGCGTGAGGAACGTCACGGTGCCCGCTGGCGTCGATCCCGATAGAAAAGACACCGCTGTCATTTCGTATTGACAGCGTTGTCAACGATGTTCGATGATGCTTTGCTGGCGTTGCAGTCCCAGCGTGTGCCGGTGTCCGTCGCGGCCCGGTTCTTCGCCATCGATGGCTTCCACCTGCCCGGCGCCGATGCGTCCGGCCTTCGCACCATGAACATCCTCGACCCCTCCCGCCTCGACGTCGCTGCACTCGCCCAATCCTTCCCGCCCGATTTCCTCTGGGGTGTCGCCACCAGCGCGGCGCAGATCGAAGGCGCCGCCTTCGAGGACGGCAAGGGCGCGTCCATCTGGGATCATTTCTGCCGCCAGCCCGGCCGCATCAACGACGCGTCGAATATCGACGTGGCCTGCGACCACTACCACCGCTACCGTGAAGACGTGGCGCTGATGAAGAGCCTGGGGCTGGACTGCTACCGCTTCAGCTTCTCGTGGCCGCGCGTGCAGCCGCTCGGCCAGGGCGCCTGGAATGAGCCCGGCTTCGCCTTCTATGACCGCCTCATCGACGAGCTGCTGGCCGCCGGCCTCAAGCCGCATGCGACGCTTTACCACTGGGACCTGCCGCAGGCGCTGGACGAGGGGATCGGCGGCTGGCTGTCGCGCGACGTGGTTGGCCGTTTTGCCGACTATGCGGCCGAGATCGCCCGCCGGTTCGGCGACCGCCTGGCCAGCATCGCGACGCACAACGAACCGTGGTGCACCGCCACGCTCGGCTACGAGACCGCACAGTTCGCCCCGGGCCACAAGAGCCGCGCTGAGAGCCTGCAGGTGGCGCACCACCTGATGCTGTCTCATGGCGACGCCATCGCCGCGATGCGCGCCGTGACGAAGACGCAGCTCGGCATCGTCCTCAACCACACGCCGTCCTTCCCGGCCACGCCCACCGAAGCCGATCGCCGCGCCGCCCGCATCGACGACGGCTTGAATGTGCGCTGGTACATGGACCCGATCTTCCGCGGTGCCTATCCGCAGGACGCGATCGACTTCGTCGGCGCCGATGCACCCAAGGTGCAGGCCGGCGACCTGGAGCGCATCCGCCAGCCGCTGGACTTCCTCGGCGTCAACTTCTACACGCGCAGCCTTTTCAATGCCGACGGCACGACCGTCAAGGGCCCGGGCAAGCGCGGCTTCACCGACATGGGCTGGGAGATCGTGCCCGAGGTCTTCGCCCAGCACCTGGTGCGCCTGGCGCGCGAATACAACCCGCCGCCGATGTTCATCACCGAGAACGGTATGGCCAATGCCGACACGGTCGTCGATGGCCGCGTGCCCGACAAGGAACGCATCGCCTACCTGTCCGCCCACCTGCAGGCGCTGGCCACCGCGATGAGCCTCGGCGCTGATGTGCGCGGCTATTTCTACTGGAGCCTGCTCGACAACTTCGAGTGGAACTCCGGTTATGTGAAGCGCTTCGGTCTTGTGCACGTGGACTACGACACCCTCACCCGACTGCCCAAGGACAGCGCGCACTGGTACCGCGAGTTCGTCGCCCAGCATCACGCCACGCGCTGACGACGACGTCCGGGCCCGTGGCGGCCCGGACCGCGCGGGCCGCCGAACCCTCGTCGCGACGACAGGGCGGGCGCCAGTCATGCATTCCTCCGCGTTTGCCCCGAGAAAGGCTCGGGATTTCGGTCACGATCAGGCGCTAAGCTCCGCGGTGTGCCGCAAGCGGAAATATTTCCGCCTGCGTGCCATCGGCCAGACTTGCAGCAGCAGGAGGCCGATGCCGGAACAGCAGTCATGCCGGACCGGCGTCGAGTCGAGGGATGCCCGCGCGCACGGGTTTTGAATGAATGCAGGATAGATCCAACGATCCGCTGATCGACGTCAGCCAATTGACTGTGGGGATGTTCATCCACCTGGATCTGGGCTGGATGTCGCATCCGTTTCCGCTGTCGAGCTTCAAGATCTCGTCCACCGACCAGCTGCTCGTCCTTCGCCGCCTCGGTCTCACGCAGGTGCGTTGGAGTCCTGCGAAGAGCGATCTGTCGTTGCGGCCGAATGCTCCGGCGGCCGACGCCGCCGCGGCACCTGCCGAGCCCGCGCAACCCTCGCAGCCCACGCCCGAAGAGCTGGCCCGCGAGGCGCATCGCCGCGCGCTGGCGTTGCAGCGCGAGGCGCTGCGTCTGTGCGAGGCCCAGTACCGCGAGGCCGCGGAAGGCTTTCGGGGCGTCATGGATCTCGTGCAGAGCGACCCGCACTCCGCCCGCGGTCATGCCGAGCGCCTGACGGCCGCGCTGCTCGACAAGATGCTGGTCGAGGGCGACCTCAACATGCGCTTGCTGAACGAAGCGGCCGGCGACCGCGGTACGGCCCATGCGCTCAACGTCTGCATCATCGCGTTGCTGCTGGGGCGCGCCTTCGGCCTGAGCCGCGACGAGATGATGGACCTCGGCGTCGGCTCGCTGCTGCACGACGTGGGCAAGCTCGAAGTCGCCGCACGGCTGCGCCACCGTGACGAGAGCTTCACAGCCGCCGAGACGCAGGCGTACCAGCAGCACGTCATCAAGGGCGTGGCCATCGGGCAGACGATGGGTCTGGCGCCCGCGCCGCTGCTCATCATTGCGCAGCACCATGAGCACGCCGACGGCAGCGGCTTCCCGCAGCGCATCAACATGGACCGCATGAGCACCGGCGCGCGCATCGTCGCGCTGGTCAACCGTTTCGACGGCCTGTGCAATCCGCTGATTTCCTCCAAGGCGATGACGCCGCACGAGGCGCTGTCACTGATGTTCGCGCAGGGACGCAACCGCTTCGATGCGACGATGCTGAATGCCTTCATCCGGATGATGGGCGTCTACCCGCCGGGCTCCACCGTTCAGCTCACCGACGACCGCTACGCGCTGGTTGTCTCAGTCAACTCGGCCCGGCCGCTGAAGCCTCGCGTCATGGTGCATGACACCAAAGTCTCCAAGGACGATGCGCTGGTGCTCAACCTGGAGGAGACGCCGGACCTGGGCATCCGCCGCAGCCTCAAGCCGCAGTTCCTGCCGCGGGCGGCGCTGGACTATCTCAGCCCCAGGTCACGGATTGCCTACTTCTTCGACGCGGTGATGACCGGGCCAGGGGAGTTGGTCACGTGACTGCCAGCCGCGAGGCCGACCGTACTGAGCCTCGCGTTCCCGAGGCGCCGCCCCTGATCGGCGCATTGCTTGAAGGACTGCCGGAGCCGGCCTGGCTGGTCGACGGCGAGAGCATGACCGTCAGTGCCATCAACCGGGCTGCGCTGCGGCTGCTCGGCCTCAAGCCAGAGCGCGCGCTGGGTCAGCTGCCGGCGCAGCTGTGCGGGTCGCTGGAAGATGAAGCCTTCTGGCAGGGTGCCTCGCGCGACCCCTTCGCTCGCATCCGGTCCGACACGGTGCTGACCCACAGCGACGGCCAGCCGCGCTGGGTCAGCCGGGCCATCAGCCCCATCCACACCCCGGACGGCGGCCACCATTGGCTCGTGCTGCTGCACGACCAGACCCGCCGCCGCCGTGCCGAGGCCGAGCGCGAGACGCTGCTGGCCGAACTGCGCGCCACGCTGGAGTCGACGGCCGACGGCATCCTGGTCGTCGACCTGGCCGGTCGGGTGCGTAGCTTCAACCGGCGCTTTGCCAAGCTGTGGGGCCTGCCCGGCGGCCTGCAGCACGAGCCTGGCGACGCCGGCCTGTGGCTGAGCCTGCAGCGCGTCATGCGCGACGGCGAGCAGTACCGCCAGCGCATTGAGGCGCTGCTGGACGCGCCGTTGATGCGCTCCAGCGACATGCTGCGGCTGGCCGACGGCCGCGTGCTGGAGCAGGTGTCGCTGCCGCAGATGAGCCGTGGCGAGCCCATCGGCCGCGTGTTCTCGTTCCGCGACCTCAGCGAGAAGCTGGCCGCACACCAGCGCATCGAGGAACTGGGCCGCTCGGACGTCCTGACCGGCGCGCCCAACCGCCGCGCGCTGGCCGACCGCATCGTCCAGCAGATGTCAGCCGAAGCTGCGGGCGAGGCGCCGGTCTTCGCGCTGCTGCACCTCGACCTAGACCGTTTCAAGCAGATCAACGACACGCTCGGCCACAGCTATGGCGACCGCGTGCTGCGCGAGGTCGTCGAGCGCCTGCGCGGCGCCGTTGGCCCCAACGACACGCTGGCGCGACTGGGCGGCGACGAGTTCGCGCTGCTGATCGACGGCGCCCAGATGTTCGAGGCCGAGGCCGCCGCTCGTCGCGTGCAGCAGCAACTGGCCGAGCCCTTCAGCTTCGACACGCTGAGCTTCACCGTGACCGCCAGCTGCGGCATCGCGCTGTACCCGAGCGATGGCAAGAAGCCTGACGAGCTGATGGCCAGCGCCGAGCGGGCCATGCACTGGGTCAAGGAAAGTGGGCGGGCGGGTTTCCGCTTCCATGTGCCGCGCAAGGAGGTCGATCTTCTGTCGCGCATGCGGCTGGACCATGCGATGCGCCAGGCGCTCGCCGAAGGGCGCTTCCGTCTCTACTACCAGCCGCAGGTGGAGCTGGGCAGCGACCGCGTCATCGGCGCCGAGGCGCTGATCCGCTGGCGCGACCCGCTGCGTGGCGACATCTCGCCGGCCGAGTTCATTCCGCTGGCTGAGGAGAGCGGCTTCGTCGTGTCCATCGGTGAATGGGTGCTGCGCGAGGCCATCGACCAGGCCGCCCACTGGCTCAGCCGGGGCCTGCGCATGCCGGTGGCCGTGAACGTGTCCGCGCTGCAGTTCCAGCAGGCCCATTTCGTTGACAGCGTTGCCGCCGCCCTGCACGAGGCTGCGCTTCCAGCCAGCATGCTGGAGCTGGAATTGACCGAAGGCGTGCTGCTCGGCGACGCCGATGAAGGCCTCAAGCGCATGCAGGCGCTTGCCGCGCTGGGCGTCACGCTGTCCATCGACGACTTCGGGACCGGCTACTCCTCGCTGGGTTATCTGAAGCGATTTCCCATCCAGCGTCTCAAGATCGACCGTAGCTTCGTCAAGGGCCTGCCGTCCGACGCGAGCGACTGTGGCATCGCCAATGCCATCGTGCAGATGGGGCGGGCGCTGGGCCTGCAGGTCATCGCCGAGGGCGTCGAGACCGAGGCGCAGCGCGACTTTCTCGCCCAGGCCGGCTGCCATGAGTTCCAGGGCTATCTGTATTCGCCGGCGCTGCGGCCGGAGGACTTCGAGCAACGCGTGCGGCCCCGCCGCCATGTCGTCGATGCCGCCGTGTCCGGTTGGCTGGGCCTCGCCAGCCTTGGTTGAGCGTTTCCCATGGCGCGGCACACAATGGGGCCATGCTCTATCGCTTCAAATCCAAGTCCGGTGCGGATGTCGTCATGCTCGCCGAATCCGCCGATGCCGTGCTGCGCCTGATGGGGCGCTCGCCAGCGCCCCAAGGCATCCTCGAAGCCGCCGACCTGCCGGTGCTCATCCAGGCGCTCGAGGCCGGCGTGGCGGCCGACGAGGCGCAGTTCGAGCAGGCGGTTGACGCCGCGAAGGTCGCTGGCGAGCCGGCGCCGCGTCGCCAAGGGGTCTCGCTGCGCCAGCGAGCCTGGCCGTTGCTGGAGCTGATGCGGCGCAGCCAGGGCGAAAGCCACGACGTCGTCTGGGGCGTGTAGTGGAGCAGGCCACCCGACTTCTTCTCATCCGCCACGGCGAAACGGCCTGGAACCGCGAGACCCGGATCCAGGGCCATACCGACATTCCGTTGAGCCCGCTGGGCCTGGCCCAAGCTGAGCGGCTGGCCGAAGCGCTGGCCGACGAGCCTTTGGCGGCCCTCTATGCCAGCGACCTCACACGCGCCCGGCAGACGGCCGAGGCGCTCGCCCGCGTGCATGAGCTGCCCATCCATTTCGATGCCGCCTTGCGCGAACGCGCCTTCGGTCGTTTCGAGGGACTGAGCTGGTCGGAGATCGACGCCCAGTTTCCCGACGACGCCGCCCGCTGGCGCCGCCGCGAACCCGACTTCGCTGTCGGCGGTGGCGAAAGCCTTCACCAGTTCAGCGCCCGCTGCGTTGCCGCCGCATGCCGCGCGGCGGCGGCTCATCCCGGGCAGAGCATCGCCCTTGTGGCCCACGGCGGTGTGCTCGACTGCCTTTATCGCGCGGCCACGCGGGTGGCCCTGGATGCGCCGCGAAGCTGGCAGTTGGGCAACGCGACGATCAATCGCGTGCTTGCGACGGCCGAAGGCTTCACGTTGGTCGGATGGAACGACGACCGCCATCTTTCCGGCCTGAGCGCCGACGACATCGCGGCCTGACTGGCGTGGCTGCAGACGTCGCAGGTCCCTAAGCCCACTGTTGCATCCACGCGTCGGCGGCGCGAATTGTGACAACTTGCGCTTCTATACTGATTTGGTTCGTTCTCCAAGGCGGCCTTGTCAACCCGCCGTAACCCTTTGCAAAGGCTAACGATGAAGAAAATTGCACTCGTCGCCGCTCTGGCCGCCCTCACGGCTGCTCCGGCTTTCGCCCAAAGCTCCGTCACGCTGTGGGGCCGCATCAACACCAGCGTTGAAAGCCAGAAGATCGGCAACGCCGATCGCGTCGGCAAGATGGAGAACAACAGTTCCCGCCTCGGCCTGCGTGGCACGGAAGATCTGGGTGGCGGCCTGAAGGCTGCCTTCAACCTGGAGCACGGCTTCAAGTCCGACGACGGCACCCTCCATACCCTGGGTGGGGCGTCGAACATGTTCTGGTCGCGTCAGGCCAACGTCGAACTGAGCGGCGCTTTCGGTACCGTGCGCCTCGGTACCTGGTTCCCGGATTCGTACTTCTCGACCGTTGACCGCACCAGCAACCACAACCACGACACCGGCACGTCGTCTGACGCGCTGTTCTCGAGCTTCGGTTTCGACTACCGCACCAACAAGATCGGCTACTTCTCGCCGACGGTGGGTGGTTTCAGCGTGATCGCCAGCGCCCGCGCCGGCGAAGCTACGGGCCCGCGTGCGTTCGATCTGTCGGCCAACTATGAAGTGGGCGGCCTGCATCTGGCAGCAACCTACGCCGAAGCCGACAAGTTCGCCACGTCGAACAAGCGCAAGGCGTACACCTTCGAAGGTGACTACGCCTTCGGCCCCTTCCTGGTGACCGGTTACTACCAGCGCGAAGAAGTGGACAACTTCCGTTCGCGCGACATCGGTCGCGTGTCGGCCATGTACACGCTGGGCGCTTCCGAGTTCCACGTGAACGTCGGCGGCACGAAGTCCGGCGGCGACGGCACCTTCAAGAGCGCCGGCGCTTCGCAATGGACGCTGGGCTACAACTACAACCTGAGCAAGCGCACCAAGGTCTACGCGTTCTATACCGCGATCGACCAGAAGCTGCCGAACAAGCAAGGCGACTTCTCCTCGCTGGCTGCCGGCATCCGCCACAACTTCTGATCCTTCCCGGACCGGAAACGAAAAGCGCCCTGCGGGGCGCTTTTTTTTGTGCGCTCAGCATGAGCGCACTTCTCGCGGGTGCAAGTCCCGTCGTAAGTTGATCACAGCGAACGAAGCGAAGCGCAACTGCATGAGGGTGACCGGGTGTGGGAAGGAAGCGTGGAGCG
>NZ_JAJTWU010000001.1 GCF_021353265.1 Pelomonas cellulosilytica | reverse complement strand
GCCGATCAAGCAGGGCGGCAGGTTCGCGAAAAACGGGGCAACCTGATCGCGCTTGAGCTGCTTGCGCAGCACGGCCTTGCCGCGCTCGTTGACCCCGTGAACCTGGAACACGTTCTTGGCCAGATCGAGGCCGATCGTCGTAATCTCCATGGTGGACGCTCCTTCCGATCGAGTGGTTGCTGACACTTCCACTGTGGCACTTCGATGCCGTCTACGGGTGGGGGGCGTCCATCCCATTGCTCACGGGTCACCAAGGCCTCCAATGCGACCTCCAGAGCAGTTCTCGACTGTGTTCCTGAGTTTGCATGGTCATCGATCTGCAGAAATCCTCCGCAGGTATGGTGTCCAAATGCTGGCGTCCAGCCTATCCTGCACTAAGCCCTCCGTCTCCTTCCGTTTTGCTCCCCCCGGGTGATTCGGGGCCGTTTCCAGCCACGGCCATCGTCCGTCGAGAGACAAAACAGCCGGAATGTCCCAGCGACCTGCGTCCAGGTCGAACTCCTCCCACCTGGCACCGATCAGCTCGCTGGTTCGCACGAACGTCATGGCCATCAACTTCATGGCGGCCCGCGTGATGGCAGCACCCTGGTAAACCTCGATCTTGCGCAGAAGGTCCGGCAGTTCTTGGGCGCTGACCCGCGCGTAGTTTTGCTTCTTGCGTGATGGCAGCACATCGCTCGGCCGCACATCGGTTGCCGGATTGCGTGAAGCCTTCCCGTGCGCAATGGCGAAGCGGAACACTTGGCCGCAGGTCTGCATGGACCGCTTCGCTATGTCGAGCGCTCCGCGCGCTTCAATCCGCTTCATCATGGAAACCAGCTCCGCAGCCTCAAGCGCGGCGACAGGCCGGTGACCGATGATCGGAAAGACATCCGCCTCAAGCCGGCGCTTCACGTAGTCGGCGTGTCGAGCGGAGCGCGCGGACTTCCAGCGATCCCACCACTGCCGGGCAATAGCCTCGAAGGAGTCCTCCATAGCGATCTGCTGCGCGATTTTGGTATCTCGACGCTGCCCCATGGGGTCGACGCCGGTCGCGAGCAGTTTTCGCACTTCCTCGCGCTTCTCACGCGCCTGGGCCAGTGAGACGTCGGGGTACCCACCCAGGGCCATGAGCCGCTCCTGCCCCTGATGGCGGTACTTCCATCGCCAAAGCTTTGACCCTTGGGGTTTCACCAGCAGATACAAGCCGCGGTCATCGCCGACCTTGTAGGGCTTCTCCGCAGCTTTGAGCTGCTTGATGGCGGTGTCGGTGAGGGCCATGACGGGCTCCTTCATTGGAGCCAAGGAAAAGTACCCCCAGCTCGTTTTGAAAGTACCCCCAACCGTACACCCATGGCGCGTGGGCTGCTACGGACGCCGCTGGACGCCAGGAAGCAAAAAAGCCCGTCTCCACTGGGGAAAACGGGCTTTTTCTAGTTCCTGATGGGACTTCAGAAGACGTCCCGGAACTGATCTTTGGCGGAGTCGGAGGGATTCGAACCCTCGATGCAGGTTTTGCCCACATACTCCCTTAGCAGGGGAGCACCTTCGGCCACTCGGTCACGACTCCAGCAAGCCGCACATTCTATACCAGTGCGCAGCCTGTTCCGACAGAAATCAGGCGGCCGTTGCTTCCTGGTCCAGGTCGAAGGCCTTGTGAAGCGCACGAACGGCCAGCTCCATGTACTTCTCGTCGATGACAACGCTCGTCTTGATCTCGCTGGTGGAGATCATCTGGATGTTGATGCCCTCCTCGCTCAGCGCGCGGAACATCTTGCTGGCCACGCCGACGTGCGAGCGCATGCCGATACCGACAATGGACACCTTGCAGATCTTCGGGTCGCCGGCAACCTTGGCGGCATTTGTGGCCGGGCCGACGGTGTTCTGAAGCAGCTCCATCGTGCGCGCATAGTCGTTGCGGTGCACGGTGAACGAGAAGTCCGTCTTCCCGTCGTGAGACACGTTCTGGATGATGACGTCGATGTCGATGTTGGCATCGGCCACCGGGCCGAGGATCTGGAAGGCGATGCCGGGCTTGTCGGGCACGCCCAACAGCGTCACCTTGGCCTCGTCACGGTTGAAGGCAATGCCCGAAACGACGGCTTGTTCCATGTTCTCGTCCTCTTCGAAAGTGATCAGGGTGCCGGACTTGGCTTCCTCGTTGATGTCGATGTCCCAAGGCGTGAAGCTGGACAGCACGCGCAGCGGCACCTTGTACTTGCCGGCAAACTCCACCGAGCGGATCTGCAGGATCTTGGAGCCCAGCGACGCCATCTCCAGCATCTCTTCGAAGCTGATGGTGTGCAGGCGGCGCGCCTCGGGGACGATGCGCGGGTCGGTCGTGTAGACGCCGTCCACGTCGGTGTAGATCAGGCACTCGTCGGCCTTCATCGCAGCGGCAATCGCCACGGCCGACGTGTCGGAGCCGCCACGGCCCAGCGTCGTGATGTTGTTCTGTGCATCGACGCCCTGGAAGCCCGCCACCACCACCACCTTGCCGGCGGCGAGGTCCGCGCGCACACGCTGGTCGTCGATGCTCTCGATGCGGGCCTTGGTGTACGACGAATCGGTCGCCACCGGCACCTGCCAGCCGGTGTAGCTGACCGAGGGAATGCCTTCGGCCTGCAACGCGATCGCCAGCAACCCCACGGAAACCTGCTCACCGGTGGAGGCGATCATGTCGAGCTCGCGCATGACTTCGGGCGTCGTGCTCGCGGGCGACAACTCCTTGGCCAGTCCGAGCAGGCGATTGGTCTCGCCGCTCATCGCCGAGGGCACGACCACCAGTTGGTGGCCGGCGCGCACCCATTTGGCGACGCGCTTGGCGACGTTGCGGATGCGATCGGTGGACCCCATCGAGGTGCCGCCGTACTTGTGGACGATCAGAGCCATGTGTTTGAGCGAAGGCTGAAGGGGAGCCGCCAGGACGGCACGCTCCCGAGCCTGCGATTTTAAGCGGAGGCTTCCTGCCCGGCTTCGCGCTGAGGCAAGGCTGAATCCTCCAGCCAGCTTATCGCCAGCTGCGGCTCTCCTTCCTTTGCGAAGGCACGGGCATCCATGCCCAGGCCCGCAACCGCCACCAGCAGCGGCCCGTCGAACAGCAGCGGCCCGCCGCGCCGCCATGGCGGCAGACCGGCCTCCTGACAGGCCTTCTTCAGGCTGCGCAGCGTGGAGCGCGGCGAGTGCTGGAACTGCTCGCCCCCCTCTCTGGCCCGCTGCGCCAGCTGCGTCAGGCGGGCCGGCGCCAGGCCGGGCGACACGACCTCCTCCACGAGCCAGGCGCCGCGCCATTCGGCCTGCGGGTAGAGGCCCGGGCGGCTCAGATCCACCATGCCGGGTGGCGGAACCGGCGCCGCTTCGGCAGCCCAATGCAGCCCATCGCGGTATGCATGCAGCACGCCGCCTGGCGCGGGCCATGACGCCGTCGAGCCGTGGCGCCATTCCGCCAGCAGACGTTCAACAAGGCTGGACGGCGCGGCCGTATGCCCGCCAAGCCAGGCACGCAACGCATTGCTGGCCCGCGCGGGCGACAGCCGCGAGCACGCGGCCAGGTCGAGGCGTTCGGGCGTCGACAGTCGACGCAAGTCTTCGGCCGCCACTTCCGCCGCCAGCGCGTCCGCCTGCTGGGCCCAGCGCGCCGCCCGGGCCAGCCCGGCCTCGGCCGACGGGAAGGCTGGCCACAGCGTCTGGCGCAGTCGGTTGCGGGCAAAGCGCGGCTCGGAGTTGCTCGGGTCTTCGATCCAGCGCAGGCCATGCTGCTCGGCATAGGCGCGAATCGCGTCACGCGGCTGGGCCAGCCAGGGGCGCGCCCAGCACAGGCCGTCCCGCCATTGCAATCGCGGCATCGCGGCAAGGCCGCCCAGGCCCGCACCACGCATGGCCTGCAGCACAAAAGTCTCGGCCTGGTCCTGACGATGATGGGCGAGCAGCAGCAAGTCGGCGCTGGCGGCGATAGCCATGTCGTGCAACGCACGGTGGCGGCCTTGACGCGCCCAGGCCTCGACACTGTCGCCACGCGGGGGCGCGCCGCTCAGCCGCGTGCAGGCGAAGGCCGTGCCCAACTCGCGAGCGACGTGCTCGCAATGCGCTGCCCAGTCGTCGGCCTGCGGCTGCAGGCCGTGATGAACATGAAGTGCGACGACGTGCGCGCCCGACCGGGTGGTGGCGTGCAGCAGGGCCGTGGAGTCGAGGCCGCCACTGAAGGCGACCGCGACGGGGGGGTGATCAGCGATTCTTGGTGTCGCTGAAGCGGCCATAGGCCTGCAGGCGCTCGTAGCGGCGGTCCAGCAGTTCGCGCGTCTTCAGGTCGCTGACCTGGCGCAGCGCATCGGACAGCGCACGCTTGAGATTGGATGCCATCTGCTTGGGGTCCCGGTGCGCTCCGCCGACCGGCTCGCTGACGATCTTGTCGATGAGGCCCAGGGCCTTCAAGCGATGGGCCGTGATGCCCAGCGCTTCAGCCGCGTCGGACGCCCGCTCGCTACTCTTCCACAGGATGGAGGCACAGCCTTCCGGCGAGATGACGGAGTAGGCCGCGAACTGCAGCATCAGCACCTGGTCGGCCACGCCGATGGCCAGCGCGCCACCCGAGCCGCCCTCGCCGATGACCGTGGCGATGATGGGCACTTCGAGCTGCGCCATCTCGAGGATGTTGCGACCGATGGCTTCGGACTGGCCACGCTCCTCGGCACCGATGCCAGGGTAGGCACCCATCGTGTCGATGAACGTGAAGACCGGCAGACCGAACTTCTCGGCCAGCTTCATCAGGCGCAGCGCCTTGCGGTAGCCCTCGGGGCGCGGCATGCCGAAGTTACGCAGCGTGCGCTCCTTGGCGTCGCCGCCGCGCTGGTGGCCGATGATCATGCAGGCTTGGCCGTTGAAGCGCGCGAGGCCGCCGACGATGGCGGCGTCGTCCGCGAAATGGCGGTCGCCGTGCAGTTCCTGGAACTCGGTGAAGACTTCCGAGCAGTAGTCCAGCGTCTGCGGCCGCTGCGGATGGCGCGCGACCTGATAGACCTGCCACGGCGCGACGTTGGAGTAGACCTCCTTCGTCAGCTGCTGGCTCTTCTTGGAGAGGCGGTCGATCTCCTCGGAGATGTCGACGGCCGACTCGCTCTGCACATAGCGCAGTTCTTCGATCTTGGTCTCAAGCTCCGCGATCGGTTGCTCGAATTCCAGAAAGTGCTTCTTGCTCAATGGGACCCCTCGTCCGGTGAGTACACCGGCCGATCCCCCAAGGGGATGCAGACCGGCTGGGAGCGGCCCGGCACTCGGCCCGCTCTAACGGATTGAACAATGCCTCAATAGTCCACAGGAAGCGGATCGAGGCTTCGCCAAATGTACCAAACCGCCACCGAGCGATAAGGCGCCCAGGCGTCGCCGACCTCGCGCGCCTCGGCGCGGGAGACGGGCTCGCCGGAGAAGTAATTGAGGCTGATGCCCTTCAAAAGGCCCACGTCGTCCAGCGGCATAACGTTGGGGCGCATCAGATGAAAGATCAGGAACATCTCGGCCGTCCAGCGACCGATGCCGCGGATGGCGACGAGCTCCTCGATGATGGCCTCGTCGTCCATCTGCGCCCATTGGCGCACGTGCACGCGGCCGGCATCGAAGTGCTCGGCCAGGTCGCGCAGGTACTCGACCTTGCGGGCCGACAGGCCGGCGGCGCGCTGGTCGTCTACCGCCAGGCCCAGCACCGCCGCGGGCTGGAACTTCGGCATCAGCGCCGTCCACCGGTGCCACACCGACTGCGCCGCCTTGACCGAAATCTGCTGGCCGACGATGGAGCGGGCTAGCGTCGCGAACGCATCGCCGTGGCTCTGCAGCCGAGCCTCGCCGAACTGCGGGATGAGCTTCTTCATGACCCGGTCGCGCTTGACCAGGTGCTTACAGGCCTCGTCCCAGTAGGACGGAATCACCGCGTCGGGCGACATCAGCTCTTCACCCAGGTCGTGCCGCCAGGGCCGTCCTTCAGCGTGATGCCCCGGTCCGCCAGCTCGGCGCGGATCGCGTCGGCACCGGCGAAGTCCTTCGCGGCCTTGGCCGCGGCACGGGCCGCGATACGGGACTCGATCCACGCGGCGTCATCGCCCGAACCGCCTTGCAGGTACGCTCTGGGCTCTTGCTGCAGCACGCCCAGCACGCCAGCCAGCGCCTTGAGAAGGCCAGCCCGCTCGGGCGAGCGGTCGCGGTTGACTTCGTTAGCGAGGTCGAACAGCACGGCAATGGCGCCCGGCGTGCCGAAGTCCTCGTCCATCGCCGTCTTGAACGTGGCAGCGGCAGGCTCGTTCCAGTCGATGGCGACGTCAGCGGGCGGCACGGTGTCCAGCGCGGTGTAGAGCCGCGTCAGCGCGGTGCGGGCGTCTTCCAGGTGCGCGTCGCTGAAGTTGAACGGCCGGCGGTAGTGCGTGCGCAGCATGAAGAAACGCAGCGTCTCGCCGTCGAACTTCTGCAGCACGTCACGGATGGTGAAGAAGTTGCCCAAGCTCTTGGACATCTTCTCGCCGTCGACGTTCAGGAAGCCGTTGTGCAGCCAGTAGGTCGCGAACGGATAGCCGGCCCCCTGGCTCTGCGCGATCTCGTTCTCGTGGTGCGGGAACTGCAGGTCGGCACCGCCGCCGTGGATGTCGAAGGCCTCGCCCAGCAGCGCACAGCTCATCGCCGAGCACTCGATGTGCCAGCCGGGGCGGCCTTCGCCGAAGGGCGCGGCCCACTTGGCATCAGCCGGCTCGTCGGCCTTGGCGGCCTTCCACAGCACAAAGTCCAGCGGATCGAGCTTGCCGTCGTCCACCGCCACGCGCTCTCCGGCGCGCAGGTCGTCCAGGCTCTTGCCGCTGAGCTTGCCGTAGCCATCGAACTTGCGCACCGCGTAGTTCACGTCGCCGCCGTCGGCCCGGTAGGCCAGGCCGCGCTGCTCCAGGCGCTCGATGAGGGACAGCATCTGCGGCACGTACTCGGTCGCACGCGGCTCATGGTCCGGGGCAGCCAAGCCGACCGCGGCGAAATCCTCGTGCATCGCCGCCGTCATCTCCTCGGTAAGCTGGCGGATCGTGATGCCGCGCTCGACGGCACGCCTGATGATCTTGTCGTCGATGTCCGTCACGTTGCGCACATAGGTGACGGCATAACCACTGGCGCGCAGCCAGCGATAGATGACGTCGAACGCCATATTCATACGCAAGTGCCCCATGTGGCACAGGTCGTAGACGGTGATGCCGCAGACGTACATGCGCACCTGGCCAGGCACGAGCGGCTTGAAGTCTTCGAGGGTGCGGCTGAGGGAATTGTGGACGCGCAGGGGCATGGGAAACAGGAACCGTGGGGCGAGCCGCCACCAACAAGAAGCCCCGCACCGGGACCGGCCAGGCGGGGCTCATAGAATGATTTCAGTATAGCGGCCGCCCCCGACGCCGCCCTCCCCCTGAACCCTCATGCGCCTGCCCTTTCCCACCCTGGTGCTGCTCGCCGCCTTGGCCGCAGCGCCGGCCCAAGCCGACGATCTGTCGAATGCTCAAAGGCTGTGGCTGGCCGGCCAGAAGACCGAGGCCGTCGAGCAACTCCAGCAGGCGCTGGCCCGCACGCCCGACGATCTGCAGTTGCGGTTCGCGCTGGGTGTCATGCGCATGGAGCTCGGCGATCGTGCGCAGGCGCTCGAGCTCTTCACGCGACTGACGCAGGACTTCCCCGACCTCGCCGACCCCTATAACAATCTCGCCGTGTTGCACGCCGCGGCCGGCGAACTGGACGAGGCGCAGGCCGCGCTGCAGCAGGCACTGCGGCTTCAGCCCGACCATGCGCAGGCACAGGAAAACCTCGGCGACGTGCTGCTGCGCCTGGCACTGCGCGCTTACCAGCGCGCGCAGAAGGCCGCCGTTGCCCCCAGCGACGCGCTGGCCGGCAAGATCAGCCGCACGCTCGCCCTGACCGGCACCCTCACAAAAGTCCGCTGACATGACCAAGATCGCGCTCTTCCTCGCCGCCCTGCTCGCCACCGCCAGCGCCACGGCGCAGACCGTCAAGCTGCAGACCACCGAAGGCGACATTCGCATCGAGCTGAATGCCGAGAAGGCGCCCAAGTCGGTCGCCAACTTCCTGCAGTACGTCAAGGCCGGCCACTACAACGGCGTCATCTTCCACCGCGTCATTCCGAACTTCATGGTGCAGACCGGCGGCTACGACGCCAAGCTGAACCAGCGCCCGACCAAGCCGCCCATCCCGCTGGAGGCCCACAACGGCCTGCAGAACCTGCGCGGCACGGTGGCGATGGCGCGCACCGGCGATCCAAATTCCGCGACGTCGCAGTTCTTCATCAACGTCGTCGATAACTTCTTCCTCGACGGCGAGCCGACCGACCGGCGCAGCGGTTATGCGGTCTTCGGCCAGGTCGTCGACGGCATGGACGTGGTCGACAAGATCCGCGCCGTCGACACCAAGTCGGCGGGCATGCACGAGAACCTGCCCGTCAAGCCCATCTTCATCACCAAGGCTCTCGTCGAGCCCGCCAAACAATGAGCCAAGTCAAACTCACCACCAACCACGGCGACATCCTCATCGAACTCGATGCCGAGAAGGCACCCCAGTCCGTCGAGAACTTCCTGGCCTACGTCCGCAAGGGGCACTACAACGGCACCGTGTTCCACCGCGTCATCAAGGGCTTCATGATCCAGGGCGGCGGCTTCGAGCCGGGTATGAAGCAAAAAGCCACCGACGCGCCGATCCAGAACGAGGCCAACAACGGCCTGAAGAACGCCCACTACACGCTGGCCATGGCGCGCACGAGTGCGCCGCACTCAGCCACGGCGCAGTTCTTCATCAACACGACGAACAACGGCTTCCTGGACTTCAAGTCCGAGTCGCCGTCCGGCTGGGGCTATGCCGTGTTCGGCAAGGTCGTTCAAGGCCAGGACGTCGTCGACAAGATCGAGAAGGTCCGCACCGCCGGCCGCGGCGGCCATGGCGACGTGCCGGTCGATGACGTCGTCATCGAGAAGGCCGAAGAGGTTTGATCCACACGCTGACGGCCCCGGCGCACTGGCAGCAGGTCGACCTGCTGTCCGACCTGCACCTCGGGCCGGACACGCCGCGCACGCTGGCGCGCCTGGACCGGCATCTCGCCGAGACGCCCGCCCAGGCGGTGCTGCTGCTCGGCGACATCTTCGAGGTCTGGGTCGGCGATGATGCCCGCCATGAACCCTTCGAGCGCAGCGTCGTCACGTTGCTGCAGGCGGCCAGCGAGCGGCTGGAGCTGTTCTTCATGGCGGGCAACCGCGACTTCCTCGTTGGCGCCGACATGCTCGCCGCCAGCGGCATGACGGCGCTACCCGACCCGACTGTGCTCGACGCCTTCGGGCAGCGCTGGCTGCTGGTGCATGGCGACGCGCAATGCCTGGACGACACCGCCTATCAGGCGTTCCGCCGGCAGGTGCGCTCGCCGGACTGGCAGGCGCAGTTGCTGGCCCAGCCGCTGGCGGCCCGGCAGGCGCTGGCAAGGCAGATGCGCGAGGCCAGCAAGGTCGCCCAGGCCGAGCAGCTCATGTCTACCGACCTCGACGGCAACACCTGCCGCGCGCTGCTGAATGAAGCCGGCGCTCCGACGCTGATCCACGGCCACACGCACCGGCCGTCGGTACACGACCTGGGCGGCGGGATGCGGCGTGTCGTGCTGTCGGACTGGGATTTCGACGCAGCGCCACCTCGCGGGGACGTGATCCGCCTGTCGACCGCCGGCCTGCAACGACTCGCACTGTGATCCTCGACGCCTGGCGCCGCTGGCGCGAGCAGCGCGCGATCGAGCGCCACACCATCCCCGACGCGCTGTGGCAGCTGACGCTGCTGCGCTACCCGTTCCTGGCGCTGCGCAGTGCCGACGACCTGGCCGAGCTGCGCCGGCTCTGCAGCCTGTTCCTGGCCAGCAAGGAGTTCCACGGTGCCGGTGGCTTCGAGGTCACCGACGAGGTCGCCGTGGCCGTGGCCGCGCAGGCCTGCCTGCCGGTGTTGCGCCTGGGCCTGGGTTGGTACGACGGTTTCGTCGGCATCGTCATGCACGAGGGAGAGGTCGTCGCCCAACGACGTGTCGAAGATGAAGACGGCATCGTCCACGAGTACGACGAGGAACTGGCCGGCGAGGCCATGGAAGGCGGCCCGCTGATGCTGAGCTGGAATGCCATCGCCGTCAGCAACGACCCGACGCTGTTCGGCAAGGACGAGGTCTACAACGTCGTCATCCACGAGTTCGCGCATGTCATCGACATGCGCGACGGCGAGGCGGATGGCGTACCACCGCTGGGCCCGGCCGAGCGGGAGCAGTGGATCGCTGTCATCGACGCGGAATGGGAGAAGTTCTGCCAACGCGTCGACGCGGGCGGGGAGACGCTGATCGACCCCTATGGCGCCGAGGCGGTCGAGGAGTTCTTCGCCGTGGCCGTCGAGGCCTTCTTCGTCGCGCCGGCCGCAATGCGCGCCGAGGAGCCGGCGATGTACGAGCTTCTGGCCGGCTTCTTCAGGCAGGACCCGGCCACCTGATCACACAAAGCGCAAGGGGCGCCGAAGCGCCCCTTGCTGATCTGAGACCCCGAACTCAGGCCGTGGCGGGTTCCGCCTTGGGCTTGCCGTCCTTGCTGGGCTTGGGCGGTGTCGGCTGGATGTCCAGCGTCGTTTCGCCCTTGTCGTCCACGTCCACGCTGAGGCGGCCGCCCTCGGTCAGACGACCGAACAGCAGTTCGTCGGCCAGCGCGCGGCGGATGGTGTCCTGGATGAGACGCTGCATCGGCCGTGCACCCATCAGCGGATCGAAGCCCTTCTTGGCGAGCTGCTTGCGCAACGCGTCGGAGAAGCTGACCTCGACCTTCTTCTCCTGCAGTTGGCTTTCGAGCTGCAGAAGGAATTTGTCGACCACGCGCAGGATGATCTCCTCGTCCAGCGGCCGGAAGGACACGATGGCGTCCAGCCGGTTGCGGAACTCGGGCGTGAACAGGCGCTTGATGTCGGCCATCTCGTCGCCCTGCTGGCGCTGCGTCGTGAAGCCGATGGTCGCCTTGTTCATGATCTCCGCGCCCGCATTCGTCGTCATGATGATGATGACGTTGCGGAAGTCAGCCTTGCGCCCGTTGTTGTCGGTCAGCGTTCCGTGGTCCATGACCTGCAGCAGCACGTTGAAGACGTCCGGATGCGCCTTCTCGATCTCGTCGAGCAGCAGCACCGCGTGCGGCTTCTTCGTGACGGCCTCGGTCAGCAGGCCGCCTTGGTCGAAACCGACGTAGCCCGGAGGCGCGCCGATCAGGCGGCTGACTGCGTGGCGCTCCATGTACTCCGACATGTCGAAGCGGATCAGCTCGATGCCCAGGATGTAGGCGAGCTGCTTGGCCACTTCGGTCTTGCCGACGCCCGTGGGACCGCTGAACAGGAAGCTGCCCACCGGCTTGTCCGGCCGCCCCAGGCCCGAGCGCGCCATCTTGATGGCGGCGGCGAGCGCATCGACAGCCGGGTCCTGGCCAAACACGACGCTCTTCAGGTCGCGATCCAGCGTCTTGAGCTTGCTCCGGTCGTCGCTGTTGACGGACGCGGGCGGGATGCGCGCGATCTTGGCGACGATGTCCTCAACCTCGGCACGCGTGATGGTCTTCTTCTGCTTGCTCTTGGGCAGGATCCGCTGGGCGGCACCGGCCTCGTCGATGACGTCGATGGCCTTGTCCGGCAGGTGGCGGTCATTGATGTACTTGGCCGACAGCTCCGCCGCGGCCTGCAGCGCGCCCAGCGCGTACTTGACCGAGTGGTGCTCCTCGAAGCGGCTCTTCAGCCCCTTCAGGATCTCGATGGTCTGCTCGACCGACGGCTCGGCCACGTCGATCTTCTGGAAACGGCGGCTCAACGCCGCATCCTTCTCGAAGATGCCGCGGTACTCGGTGAAGGTCGTAGCGCCGATGCATTTCATCGCGCCGCTGGACAGGGCCGGCTTCAGCAGGTTGCTGGCGTCCAGGGTGCCGCCAGACGCGGCGCCCGCGCCGATCAGCGTGTGGATCTCGTCGATGAACAGGATGGCGTGCGGCTGCTCCTTCAGCGCCTTCAGCACCGCCTTCAGGCGCTGCTCGAAGTCGCCGCGGTACTTGGTGCCCGCCAGCAGCGCACCCATGTCCAGCGAGTAGACGACCGAGTCGGCCAGCACTTCGGGCACCTCGCCCTCGGTGATGCGCCAGGCCAGGCCTTCGGCAATGGCGGTCTTGCCGACGCCGGCCTCGCCGACCAGCAGCGGGTTGTTCTTGCGCCGGCGGCACAGCACCTGCACGACGCGCTCAACCTCGCTCTCACGCCCGATCAGCGGGTCGATCTTGCCGTCCTTGGCGTGCTGGTTGAGGTTCTGCGTGAACTGCTCCAGCGGCGACGCCTTGGCGCTGCCGCCCTCGCCTTCCTCGCGCTCGCCGTCCTGGCCCTGGGCCTGGCCTTCCGGGGCCTTCGGCGGCTCGGGGTCGGTCTTCTTGATGCCGTGGGCGATGAAGTTGACGACGTCCAGGCGCGTGACGCCCTGCTGGTGCAGGTAGTAGACGGCGTGCGAGTCCTTCTCGCCGAAGATGGCGACGAGCACGTTCGCGCCGGTCACTTCCTTCTTGCCGCTGCCGGTGCTCTGCACATGCATGATGGCGCGCTGGATGACGCGTTGGAAGCCGAGCGTGGGCTGCGTGTCCACCTCGTCGCTGCCGCCCACCATCGGTGTGTTTTCCTTGATGAACTGCGTCAGGCTCTTGCGCAGGTCATCCAGGTTGGCGGCGCAGGCGCGCAGCACCTCCGCGGCGCTGGGGTTGTCCAGCAGCGCGAGCAGCAGGTGCTCGACGGTGATGAATTCGTGCCGCTGCTGGCGCGCCTCGACGAACGCCATGTGCAGACTGACTTCAAGCTCTTGCGCAATCATGCGGCCTCCATAATGCACTGCAGGGGGTGGCCGGCACGCCGGGAGGCGGCCAGTACCAACTCCACCTTGGTCGCAGCGACGTCCTTGGTGAAGACACCGCAGACCCCGCGACCCTCGTGGTGGATTTTGAGCATGATCTGCGTCGCCGTATCCAGGTCATGCCGGAAAAATTCCTGCAGAACCATGACTACGAACTCCATCGGCGTGAAGTCATCGTTCAGCAGCAGCACCTGATAGAGCCGTGGCGGCTCGGTCTTCTGGGTCTGACGCTCGACGACGACCGCGCCGTCGCCTTCGTCCCGGCCCGGCCTCGGCGGCGGTGAGGGCGGGGGCGGAGCCGACTGGTTTCGCGGTGAAAAAACGGACAGCACAGGCATGGATCGATTCTATCGACGGGGGTGTTTCCCCCACCGATGGCGGGCAGTTGGTGACGAAGGAGCAATTTGCAAGCCAGCATCCCCGGGTCAACCCGCCCGGGGAAGGTCCCAAATTGACGGCGTGAACCACGTCACCAGAATCCGGTCCGCCTCCGTCGGGAGGAGCCACAACAATGGAGACAAAATGATGGCACTCGGCAAAGTCAAGTGGTTCAACGATGCCAAGGGCTTTGGTTTCATCGAGCCGGAAGCCGGCGGCGATGACGTCTTCGCCCATTTCTCGGCGATCCAGATGGAAGGCTTCCGGACGCTGAAGCAGGGCAGCCAGGTCCAGTTCGACCTCGTGCAAGGCCCCAAGGGTCAATTGGCGCAGAACATCACGCCGATGGAGGCTGCCCGCAGCCTCGAGCAGCCCCAGGCCTCCTGACTCCCCCGTTTTCTGACAGCCCCGTGGCCTGCGGCCCACGGGGCTTTTGCATTGGTGCGCCGCTTCCCGGTGGTGGCTGACCCGGCTTGCTAAAGTTGGCGGCTTGCGCGCGGACGGCTGCGCAGCGCGTGACGCACGAATTCCCATTTCACCGGACACCTTCATGACCGCCGAAAAGACGCCCCAGATCGTTTACACCCTGACCGACGAAGCCCCCCGCCTCGCCACCGCCTCCCTGCTGCCGGTGGTTCAGCGCTTCGCGGCGCAAGCCGGCATCGACGTCGTCACCAGCGACATCTCGGTGGCCGGCCGCATCCTTGGCCAGTTCCCGGAACGGCTGACGGAAGAGCAGCGAGTGACGGACAACCTCGCCGCGCTCGGCAAGCTGACGCTCAAGCCCGAAGCCAACATCATCAAGCTGCCGAACATCAGCGCCTCCGTGTCTCAATTGAAGGCCGCCATCAAGGAACTGCAGGACAAGGGCTACAACATCCCCGACTTCCCCGAGAAGCCGGAGACGGATGAAGAAAAGGACATTCGCGCCCGCTACAACAAGTGCATCGGGTCGGCTGTGAATCCGGTGCTGCGTGAAGGCAACTCCGACCGCCGCGCGCCCAAGGCCGTCAAGGAATACGCCCGCAAGAACCCGCACCGCATGGACGAGTGGAGCCAGGCCTCGCGCTCGCACGTCTCGCACATGCATGCCGGCGACTTCTATCACGGCGAAAAGTCACTGACGCTGGACCGCGCGCGCGACGTGAAGATGGAGCTCATCACGAAGAGCGGCAAGACGCTGGTGCTCAAGCCCAAGGTCTCGCTGCTGGACCGTGAGGTCATCGATTCGATGTTCATGAGCAAGAAGGCCTTGCTCGAGTTCTACGAACGCGAGATCGAGGACGCGCGCAAGACCGGCGTGATGTTCTCGCTGCACGTGAAGGCAACCATGATGAAGGTCTCGCACCCCATCGTGTTCGGCCACTGCGTCAAGATCTTCTACAAGGACGCTTTCGAGAAGCACGCCAAGCTCTTCGAGGAGCTCGGCGTCAATGTCAACAACGGCATGGTCGATCTCTACACGAAGATCGCCAGCCTGCCGGCCAGCAAGCAGGAAGAGATCAAGCGTGACCTGCACGCCTGCCACGAGCACCGCCCCGAACTGGCGATGGTGGACTCGGCCAAGGGCATCACCAACTTCCACTCGCCCAACGACGTGATCGTCGACGCTTCCATGCCGGCCATGATCCGCGCCGGCGGCAAGATGTACGGTGCCGATGGCCGCCTGAAGGACGTGAAGGCAGTGATGCCCGAGTCGACCTTTGCCCGCATCTATCAGGAGATCATCAACTTCTGCAAGTGGCACGGCGCGTTCGACCCGAAGACCATGGGCACGGTACCCAACGTCGGCCTGATGGCCCAGCAGGCAGAGGAATACGGCTCGCACGACAAGACATTCGAGATCACCGAAGCCGGCACCGCCAACATCACCGACCTGGAAACGGGCGAGGTGCTGCTGAGCCAGGAAGTCGAGCAGGGCGACATCTGGCGCATGTGCCAGTGCAAGGACGCCGCCATCCGCGACTGGGTCAAGCTGGCCGTCAACCGTGCGCGCAACTCCGGCATGCCGGTCGTCTTCTGGCTGGACAGCTACCGCCCGCACGAGGCGCAGCTGATCCGCAAGGTCAAGATGTACCTGCACGAGCACGACACGACCGGCCTGGACATCCAGATCATGAGCCAGGTGCGGGCGATGCGTTACACGTTGGAGCGCGTCATCCGCGGTCTGGACACGATCAGCGCCACCGGCAACATCCTGCGCGACTACCTGACCGACCTGTTCCCCATCATGGAGCTGGGCACCAGCGCCAAGATGCTGTCCATCGTGCCGCTGATGGCAGGCGGCGGCATGTACGAGACGGGTGCCGGCGGCTCGGCGCCCAAGCACGTGCAGCAGCTGGTGGAAGAAAACCACCTGCGCTGGGACTCGCTAGGTGAGTTCCTCGCACTGGCCGTGAGCCTGGAAGAGCTGGGCCTCAAGAACAGCAATGCCCGCGCGAAGGTGCTGGCCAAGGCGCTGGACGCTGCCACCGGCAAGCTGCTGGACAACGGCAAGGGTCCGAGCCCCAAGACCGGCGAGCTGGACAACCGCGGCAGCCACTTCTACCTGACGCTGTACTGGGCCCAGGAGCTGGCCGCGCAGACCGAAGACGCCGAATTGGCCGCCAAGTTCAAGCCCGTGGCTGAGAAGCTCGCTGCCGGCGAAGCGAAGATCGTCGACGAGCTGAAGGCCGTGCAAGGCGCGCCAGCCGACATCGGCGGCTACTTCCTGCCGGACAACGCCAAGCTCGACAAGGTCATGCGCCCGAGCGCCACGTTCAACGCGGCGCTGGAAGCGCTGGCCTGACACGGCCTGAGTTGACGCAGACGGGGCGCCGAGGGCGCCCCGTTTTCGTTGCAGCGGCCAACGCCGCCGCGGAGCTCGGCCGGCAACGAACTGCACCGAGAGCACCTGATGACACGACGCTCACCCGCCTTGCCGCAGACACCCGCGCGCGAGAAGGCCGCGAGGCCGCCGGCTCTGCCACCCAGCCTCGCCGCGCTCGCCGATGCCCGCTGGCGCCGCGATCTCGTCGGCGAAGCCGGCGCGGCGGTCTACCGCGTGCAGCGCCGGGGCCAGCCGGACCTCTATCTGAAGCAGGCTCGCGGCGAGGCCGCACAGGCGCTGGTGGACGAACTGGCTCGGCTGCAATGGCTGGCCGATTTCATGCCTACCGCGCCGCTGAGGCATTTCGAGTTCTACGGCCGTAAGGCCTGGCTGCTCACGCAGGCAGTGCCGGGCCGCACGGCCTATGAATGGCTGCAGCAAGCGCCGGAGCGCACGCTGCAGATCGTCGCCGCGCTCGTCGACGCCCTCCTCCGGCTGCACGCGCTGCCCGCCGCCCAATGCCCGTTCCAGTCCACGCTGGAAGGCCGCCTGGCGCAGGCTCACGCTAGGCTGGAGGCCGGACTCATCGATGTCGACGACTTCGACGACGTGCGGGCCGGCTGGACCGCCAATGACGTGTGGCGAGCGCTGCAACGGCTGTCCCCCGAGGCCATCGACCCGGTCGTGACCCACGGCGACTACTCGCTCGACAACATCCTGCTCGACGAGCGCCTGCAGCTGACCGGCCTCATCGACGTCGGCCGCCTCGGCGTGGCGGACCGCTATCAGGATCTCGCCATCCTGTGGAACTGCCTGGGCGAATTCGGCCCGCAGGCGCAGCAGGCCCTGTTCCCCGCCTACGGCATCCCGAAGCCCGACCGGCGCCGGCTGGACTTTTACCTGTGCCTGGACGAGTGCTTCTAGGTAGGCGCCCCTCGGCACCCGGGGCGCTACGCCATGCAGTCGATCATCACAGGCAAATCGCACCTGAGTCCGCGTCGCACAACGCTCCAGCTCCCCTGGCACCCGCCCTCTCCCGTCAAGATCCGTCGCCGCCGCTGGCGCCTGGCGGTTCGGGCGGACGCCCATGTCGACCTTTGCTGGACGACCGCATCGGGATCGCGGAGCGACTCAGGGGCTCAGGGGGCGTCAAGAGACGCTGTGGGACGGCTTCACATGTGGTCGATCATCACCTGGCCGAACCCGGAGCACGACACCTGCGTGGCACCGTCCATCAGGCGCGCGAAGTCATAGGTGACCTTCTTGCTGAGGATGGCCTGCTCCATGCTGGAGATGATCAGGTCCGCCGCCTCGGTCCAGCCCATATGGCGCAGCATCATCTCGGCCGACAGAATGGACGAGCCGGGGTTCACGTAGTCCTTGCCGGCGTACTTGGGCGCCGTGCCGTGCGTGGCCTCGAACATCGCGACCGAGTCGCTCATGTTGGCCCCCGGCGCGATGCCGATGCCGCCCACCTGCGCGGCCAGCGCGTCGGAGATGTAGTCGCCGTTCAGGTTCAGCGTCGCGATGACGCCGTACTCCGCGGGGCGCAGGATGATCTGCTGCAGGAAGGCGTCGGCGATGACGTCCTTGACGGTGATCGTCCGGCCCGTCCTCGGATTCTTCAACCGGCACCACGGACCGCCGTCGATGGGCTCGGCGCCGAACTCCTTCTGCGCCAGCGCATAGCCCCAGTCCCGGAAGGCGCCTTCCGTGAACTTCATGATGTTGCCCTTGTGGACCAGCGTGACGCTGGGCCGATCATGGTCGATGGCGTACTGGATGGCCTTGCGCACGAGGCGCTCCGTGCCCTCGCGGCTGACGGGCTTGACGCCCAGGCCGGACGTCTCCGGGAATCGAAGCTTCTTGGCGCCGAGTTCATCGCGCAGGAAGGCGATGAGCTTCTTCGCCTTGTCGCTGCCGGCTTCGTATTCGATGCCGGCGTAGATGTCCTCCGAGTTCTCGCGGAAGATGACCATGTCGACCTTGTGCGGCTCCTTCACCGGGCTGGGCACGCCGTCGAAATAGCGCACCGGGCGCAGGCAGACGTAAAGGTCCAGCTCCTGGCGCAGCGTCACGTTCAGTGAGCGGATGCCGCCGCCGACCGGCGTCGTCAGCGGCCCCTTGATGGCCACGAGGTGCTCCTTGACGGCCTGCAGCGTCTCGGGCGGCATCGACACTTCGGCGCCGTAGAGTCGCGTGGCCTTTTCGCCCGCGAACACCTCCATCCAGTGGATGCGGCGTGCGCCACCGTAGGCCTTGGCCACCGCCGCGTCGACGACCTTCAGCATGACCGGCGTCACGTCGCGGCCCACGCCGTCGCCTTCGATGAAGGGAATGATCGGGTTGGACGGGACGTTCAGCGAGAAGTCGGCGTTGGCGGTGATCTTCTGGCCGCCTTCGGGCGCCTGGATGTGTTGGGACATAAGGGAGCTTTCGCAGGAGCGTGAGAAAGGACCGCTCGAGTTTAGGGCGCCACCCAGGCGCCGGGCGCCGTCAGCACAGCTGCGCCACGCGCTCCCACACGCCATGGACCAGCGCCCAGCCAGACGCCGCCGCCAGCCCCACCCCGGCCAGCCGCAGCGCGGGCGACGCGTCGCCCACGCGTCGGGGCAGCCGGGCGATCCACGCGGGCGCAACGGTCAGCCCCAGCGTGCTGGTGACGGCGAAGGCCGCCATCGCCAGGCCGCCGCCGAGCGGCGAGTTGGCGAGCGCCGACAGCAGCAGCGCCGCATGTAGCACGCCGCAGGGCATGGCCACCCAGGCCAGGCCGGTCGCCAAGCTACGCCCCGGTGCCGGCCGCCAACGCACGTTGGCAAGCCACACCGGCACACGGCCGCGCACGACGAGGCTGAGCCCCAGCACCAACAGCGCCGCCTGCAGCAGCGCCCACAGCGGCTGAAGCACGGCAGCGCCCTGCGACATGTGCGCCAGCGCCTGGGCGGACGCAGCGGCTACAGCGCCGGCGGTGCTGTAGCCCAGCAACCGGCCGACGAGCAGGCGCTGCTGCTCCTCGCGCTTGCGGGCGGCGAGCGCGCAAGGCGTGCTGCACATCAGCGCGCAGTGCGGCGCGGCGCCCAGACCCATCAGCGCGGCAGAGCCGATGAGGGCGAGATCGAGGCTCATCGGGCGCGGTGCCGGGGGGTCAGATGATCTTGGAGAAACGCTGGCGGCTCGCGTCGGCCTGCAGGTAGCGGTCGAACACCATAGCCACCGCTCGCACGAAGTACCAGCCCAGCGGCGTCACCTGGATGGCGCCTGGCTCCAGCGTGACCAGGCCCTGGCTGGCCAGGTGCTGCAGGCGCTCGAACTCTGGCGCAAAGTAGCGCGGCACGTCGACGAGGTAGGACGCCGCGATGGACTCGAACTCCACCCGGCCCTGGCACATCAGCGCCATGATGACGGCACGGCGCAACAGGTCGTCGCGGTTCAGCCCCAGGCCGCGCTGGATGGGCAGCTGGCGCTGGCGCAGCGCGTCTTCGTACTCCTCCAGCGTCTTGGCGTTCTGCGCATAGGTGGCGCCGACGCGGCTGATAGCCGACACGCCCAGGCCCACGAGGTCGCAGTCCGGCTGCGTCGAGTAGCCCTGGAAGTTGCGGTGCAGCAGGCCCTGGCGCTTGGCGACGGCCAGCGGGTCGTCGGGCAGCGCAAAGTGATCCATGCCGATGTAGACGTAGCCATCGTCCAGCAGTGCGCTGATGGCACCGGACAGCATCGTCAGCTTGTCGCCGGCCGGCGGCAGCAACTCGGCCACGATGCGCCGCTGCGGCTTGAAGCGCTGCGGCAGGTGGGCGTAGGCATACATTGCGATGCGGTCGGGCCGCAGCTCTGCGACCTGGGCGATCGTGCGGGCGAAGCTGGCCGGCGTCTGCGACGGCAGGCCATAGATCAGGTCGACGCTGATGGAGGCGAAGCCGAGTTCACGGGCCGAATGCATCAGCGCCGCAACGGACTCGATCGGCTGCACGCGGTGCACGGCCTTCTGCACGGCGGCATCGAAGTCCTGCACGCCAAAGGACAGCCGGTTGAAGCCCAGCGACTTTAGGTGCGCCAGACGGGTCGCGTCGACGGTGCGCGGATCGATCTCGATGGACAGCTCCGCCCCCGGCAGCAGCCGGAAGCGCTGGCGCAGCGACGCCATCAGCGTGCCCAGCTCGGCGTCGCTCAGGAAGGTCGGCGAACCGCCGCCCAGGTGCAGCTGCGACACAGGCGCCTGGCCGCCGATGGCAGCCACGGTCAGATCCATCTCCACGTCGAGCAGCTCCAGATAGGGCTGGGCGCGCTCGTGGTGCTTAGTGATGATCTTGTTGCAGGCGCAGTAGTAGCAGAGCTGCTCGCAGAACGGGATGTGCACGTACACCGACAGCGGCTGCCCCGACCCGCGCTGCGACAGCGCCTGCAGATGCTGCGGGGCTTGGTGGGCCTCGACGAAGCGGTCCGCCGTGGGGTAGGAGGTGTATCGCGGCCCCGCCACGTCGTGGCGACGCAGCAGTTCGGGGTCCAGCGCAGGGGCGGTCTCGGTCATTGCAGCCATGCAGCCACTGTGCCGACCCACCGCGGGCGCGGTTTTGACGCAGATCAATCGCGCGGGCAGGCGGCCAGCCAAGAATGCCCAGCATTGATGCAAGCCAAGCCCACCATGCCCAGCACCCTGCCGTTCGCGGCGCCCGAGCGACGCCAATGCGACATGCGGCTTGAGCCGCTGAAGGTCGCCTGCGCGAGCTGCAACCTGCGCGAACTGTGCCTCCCCGTCGGCCTGCGCGCCGACGATCTCGCCCGGCTCGATGGCCTCGTCGCCACGCGCCGCAGCGTACCGCGCGGCGAACACCTGTTCCGCAACGGGGAGCGCTTCGAGGCGCTGTATGCCGTGCGCACAGGCTTCTTCAAGACCTGCGTCGGCAGCGAGGACGGCCGCGACCAGGTGACGGGCTTTCAGATGGCCGGCGAGCTGCTGGGGCTGGACGGCATCAGCAGCGATCTGCACCACTGCGACGCCGTGGCACTGGAGGATTCCTCCGTCTGCGTGATCCCTTACGCCCAACTGGAAGAGCTGTCGCGCGAGTTCACGGTGCTGCAGCACTCTTTCCACAAGATCATGAGCCGCGAGATCGTGCGCGACCATGGTGTCATGCTGCTGCTGGGCAACATGCGCGCCGAGGAGCGGCTGGCGGCCTTCCTGCTGAACCTCACGCAGCGGCTGCAGGCACGCGGCTTTTCGGCGTCAAGCCTCGTGCTACGCATGACGCGCGAGGAGATCGGCAGCTACCTCGGTCTGAAGCTGGAGACGGTAAGCCGCACCTTCTCCAAGTTCCACGACGAAGGCCTGCTGGAGGTCAAACAGCGCCAGTTGCGCATCCTGAACCAGGCCGGGCTCGAGGCGCTGATCAACAACAGCCCCTGCTGAACGCGATGCCCCTCGCCTGGCCTCGCCGCTGAACGCGGGCAAGTCCAGTCGGCCCCAGTGGGGGCAGTGATGCACGCGACATCGAGTCGCATGCACATCGCCACGGCGGGCCGGCTTGGGCGCGGCCCGGCGCTTGGCCCGAAGACTTGAAGAGCCGGCGGCACGCACGCCGGAGTCCGATGCAAAAAGGCCCCGCGCCGGGCGAGCGCAGGGCCTTCATGCAGGGCCTGCGGACGCAGGCCCACAAGGTCGCGGGGATCAGCCGACCTTGATCTCGTTGCGCACTTCCTTCACGCCGGGCACGGCGGCCACGAGCTTGATGGCTTTCTGGGCCAGGTCGGCGCTGGGCGCGGCGCCCTTGACGACGACCACGCCGCCGGCCGCGGCGCTGACGGTCAGCGGCAGGGTCTGCAGATCCTTGTCCTGCTGCAGCACGGCCTGGGCCTGGCTGGCGATCGCGGTGTCACCCGCTGGCTCGGCCTGCGCCACCTGTTCGGCCGGGGCCGGCGCGGGCGCCGGATCAGCAGCCATGGCGGCAGCGGTGCCCAGGGACAGGGCGGCGGCGATCAGTCGGGCGAGAGTGGCGGTATGGCGCATGCGGTTCTCCTATGGAAGCGTTGGGTTTCGACGCGATGCCCCGAAAGGCATCACGAAGGGGATTAGCGCAATGCCCGTGCCAGCAATACTTTTCCTTTTGATATCAACCACTTGGCCAACTTCCAAGCGAAAACGCGCGGAAAAAGTTCACGCTGGGTCGCCGTTTTGTCGCCGCACGGCGACAGCACTGCCAGCCACCGTGCTAAGTGGTTGATTCCCCTGAAGTTTTGCTGTCGCCAAAGCCCGACGCATCGCTCAGGTCGGTGCGAAAGCGCTGCGGGTCCAGCCCGTGTTTCTGCAGCAGCCGATAGAACTCGGTGCGGTTGCGATCGGCCAGCCGGGCGGCCTCGGCGACGTGACCGGACGTGAGCTTCAGCAGTTGGTTCAGATAGTCGCGCTCGAAACGCTGCTTGGCATGCTGGTAGCTCAGCACCTCGGCCGCCGGCATCTGCAGCGCCCGTTGCACCTGGGCCAGCGGCACCAGCGGAGCCGTCGCGAGCACGCAGACTTGTTCGACGACGTTGTAGAGCTGGCGCACGTTGCCCGGCCATGGCGCCGTGATGAGCGCTTCCACCGCATCTGGTGCGAAGCCCTTGACCCGCTTGCGGTGGCGCTCCGCCAGCGTCTGTAGGAAATGCTGGGCCAACAGCGCGATGTCCTCGCGCCGCTCCGCCAGTGGCGGCAGGCTCAGCTTGACGACGTTGAGCCGGTAGAACAGGTCCGGGCGGAACTGCCCCGTCGTCATGGCCTCTTCCAGGTCGCGGTGGGTCGCGGACAGCACGCGCACGTCCACGGGCAGCGCCTCGTTGCTGCCCACCGGCCGCACGACGCGCTCCTGCAGCACGCGCAGCAGCTTCACCTGCAGCGCCAGCGGCATGTCGCCGATCTCGTCAAGGAACACGGTGCCGCCCTGGGCCGCTGGAATCAGCCCCTGCCGGTGTCCTTGCGCGCCCGTGAAGGCACCCTTGACGTGGCCGAACAGCTCCGACTCCAGCAGGGCCTCTGGAATCGCGGCGCAGTTCACCGCCACGAACGGCCGCGCCGCCCGCGGGCTGGCGCGATGGATGGCGCGCGCCAGCAGTTCCTTGCCGGTGCCGCTGTCGCCGGCGATCAGCACGCTGGCGTCGGTGCCGGCCACCAGCCTCGCCTCGGCCAGCACCTCGGCCATGCGCGGGCTGCGGCTCAGGATCTCGCGACGCCAGGCACCGTCGCCTTCGAAGGGCGCCGGGCCCGTGGCGTTGACGCGCAACGCTTGCCGCACCTTCGTCAGCAGCTCCTGGCCGTCGAAGGGCTTCGTCAGATAGGCATGGGCGCCGCGCGTCGTGGCCTCGACGGCGTCGGGGATGCTGCCGTGGGCGGTCAGCAGGATGACCGGCAGCGACGGGTGCCGGCTGCGCATCTCCTCGAACAACGCCAGCCCGTCCAGGCCCGGCAGGCGCACGTCGGTGATGACGAGCGCCGGCAGCTGCACGGCCAGGTGCGCCAGCGCGGCCTCGGCGCTGGCCACGGCCTGCACGGCGTGGCCAGCGGCGGTGAGGCGCATCGTCAGCAGGCGCAGCAGGTCGGCGTCGTCGTCGACGAGCAGGATGGGGGTGGTGGATGCTTGGGTTGGCATGCGAGGGCGGCTTGCGAGGAACTCACTTCTTCACCGGCAGCGTCTGCTCGATGGCCTTCAGCGCTTCCAGCTTCTCGTTGAGCTGGTCGTTGCGCCGCTGGGCGTCGCGCAGCTGCTGCGTCAGCCGGTCCACGCTGTCCTGCAGGCGCCGCTGCTCGGCCAGGCGGGCGGCCAGCAACGCGGCCAGCGGCTTCAGCGGCTCGGACTGCGGCTCGGTCGCGGTGGCGAACTGGTCCAGCTGGGCACTGGCCTGGGCCTGCTCGGCGGCGCTGCGCCCGGCGCTCAGCACCAGCGCCTTGCGCAGGTCATCGGCCAGCGTGGCAACGACTTTCAGGTCGTCGGCCGGCGGCGGAGGTGGCTCCGGGCAGACGGGGGTCGGCTCGGGCGGCGGCGGTGCGGGCGGCGGCGTCTGGCAGGCGGCCAACGCCAGCAGCGCGCAGAGTTCAATCAGTCGTCGTTTGAAGGGCATGGGGCAGCTCGATACGGAAGTGGGCGCCACGGTCGCTGGGCAGCAGGCAGCAGCGACCGCCATGCGCCTGCACGACCTCGCGCACGATAGACAGGCCGATGCCGCTGCCACGCCGCGCGCCGGGCGGCTGGTGGCGGCCCTGGTAGAACGGGTCGAAGACATGGGCCGCATCCTCGGGCGCCACGCCAGGGCCCTCGTCGGTGCAGTCCAGCGTCAGCCGGCCAGGCGCGTGCCGGGCAGAAAGCACGATGCGGCCGCCTTCAGGGCTGAAGCGCACCGCATTGACCAGGAGGTTGGCCAGCACCATGGCCAGCTTGTCGCCATCCACGTCGGCCAGACCCGCCTGGGCGTCGACGTCCACGACCAGGCCGCGGGCCTTCCACAGCAGCCGCTGCTCGTCCACGACCCGCGCGAGCAGCGCCGGCACTTCTACGGCCGTGCGCCTCAGCTGCTGGGAGCCGGAGGCCAGTGCCTGGTAGCGCAGCAGGTCCTCGATCTGCCGCTGCAGCGCGGCGGTGCTGTCGCCGAGGATGCGCACGATCTCGGCCTGGTCGGCGGTCAGCGGGCCGGCCACGCCGTCGCGCAGCAGCGCGGCGCCCTCTCGGATGGAGGCCATCGGCGTCTTGAGCTCGTGCGAGATGTGCCGCACGAAGCGGGTCTTGTCGGATTCCAGCGCGGCCAGGCGCTGACGCAGCCATTCGAGCTGCCGACCCAGGCGTCGCATGTCCGCCGGGCCGCGCACGGCCACCGGCTCGTCGAAGCGGTTGTCGCCGAGCCGGCCGATGGCAGCCTCCACGTGCGCCAGCGGCCGTAGCAGCCAGTGGCCGAAAGCCAGGCCCAGCAACAGCGCCAGCACAATGGCGCCCAGCACGACTGCACTGATGACGCGCCGGCGCTGCTCCAACTCCGCCAGCACGGCGTCGCTGCGGCGGTCCATCGTGCGCTGGCTTTGCGCGGCCAGCGATTCGTCGAGTCGGTGCAAAGCGGCGAAAACGGGCGTGAGGCGCTGCAGCGCCGCGGCACGCGCCCGGCCCGGATTGCGCAACACTTCCGCGGCCAGGTCGGCGTGCCCGCGCCAGTCGGCCAGCAGCTGCTGCGTGGCGTCATCGGTCATCAGCGCCGCCAGCGCCGCCTGGGTGGTCTCGGCGTCCGCACGGGTGGCCAGAAAGCGTTCGCGCAGGCTGGCGTCGTCCAGCACCAGGAACTGCCGCGCGCTGCGCTCCATCGCCACGGTGCGCTCGGCCAGGCGCTGCACCTGCGCGGTCAGCTCCGCCGCATCCTGCGACGCCTGGCGCCCCTGCAGCGCGACCTGCTCCAGCGCGAGCATGGCCTGCGCCGCCGCGCCACCCAGCGCCAGTGCGATCAACAGGAAGGCCGCCAGCAGACATTGCCGGAAGGACAGGCCGCGCAGGCCATCAGCCCGCAGGCGCTGCCATGCCGAATCGGGGGTGGGCGTGGAGGAGAAGGAGGCAGTCAGGGTGTCGGCGGTCATCGTGCAGGGGTGCCCCGTGCCGCACGGGCGCGCCCCATGCTAAGAGGCCAACGCCGCGGTGCCTCTCCCCAGATCCGCGTGCATTGCAACAGCAGGAAACGGTGCTTGACCCCGCGATGCTGCGGCGCAACAAAAGAGGAATAGCATGCAGTCATGCGTCCCCAAGTGCTGATCATCGGCTGCGGCTGCGGCTTCGGCGGCCTGGAGGCGGCGCGGGCCCTGCGCGCCGCCGATGTCGACATCACCGTCGTCGACAAGACCAACCATCACCTGTTCCAGCCGCTGCTCTACCAGGTAGCGACGGCCGGACTGTCGGCCCCGTCCATCGCAGCGCCCATTCGCCACCTTTTCCGCCACCAGCGCAACGTGACGACGCTGCTGGGCGAGGTCGTCGCTCTGGACCCGCGCGGCAAGACGGCCACGCTGAAGGACGGAGCCCAGCTACGCTGGGACCACCTCATCGTCGCGGCTGGCGCCACGCACAGCTACTTCGGCCGTGACGAGTGGGCCGCGTTTGCACCCGGGCTCAAGACGCTGGACGACGCGTTCGAGATCCGCCGCCGCGTGCTGCTGGCCTTCGAGGCCGCCGAGCGCGAGGACGACCCGGCACGGCGCGCGGCGCTGCTACGCTTCGTCGTCGTGGGCGGCGGGCCGACTGGCGTGGAGCTGGCCGGTACCTTCGCCGAGATCGCCAGACACACACTGCCGGGCGAGTTCCGCCGCATCGACCCGCGCCAGGCGCAGGTGCTGCTGGTGGAAGGCAGTCCGCGCGTGCTGGCGGCGATGCCCGAGCGCCTGAGCGAACGCGCCCGCGAGCAACTGACGGCGCTGGGCGTGCAGGTCGAGGTCGGCGCGCGCGTGACCTCCATCGATGACGAAGGCCTGGACATCACGACGACCGCCGGCCAGGAACGGCTCGCGAGCCGCTGCATCGTGTGGGCTGCCGGCGTAGCGGCCTCCCCGCTGGGCCGCACGCTGGCGGATGCGACGGGCGGCAGCGTGGACCGCGCGGGGCGAGTACCTGTCGAGGCGGACCTGAGCCTGCCGGGGCATCCGGACATCCAGGTGATCGGCGACCTCGCCGCCGCGATGAGCCACGCGCCGGGCCAGCCGCCCAAGGCAGTGCCAGGCGTGTCACCCGGCGCCAAGCAAATGGGCCGGCACGCCGCGGCCAACCTGATGCGGCGGTTGCGCGGCCAGGCCACGCTGCCCTTTCGCTACCGTGACTACGGCAACCTAGCCACCATCGGCCGCAACAGCGCCGTCGTGGACCTGGGCACGCCCGCCGGCCCGCTGCGCTTCTCGGGCTACCCGGCGTGGCTGTTCTGGCTGTTCGCCCACGTCTACTTCCTGATCGGCTACCGCAACCGCTTCGTTGTGCTGCTGGACTGGGCCTGGGCGTACTGGACGTACGACCGTGGCGCGCGGGTGGTCACGCAGAAGCGCTGAACTAACGAGGCCAGCCGGGCGCGTGGCGGGCGGCGCCACCTTCGTCGGGCAGCGTGACGAGCAGCAGCGTGAAGCTGCCGCCCAGCGCGCTGACGCTCCAGAAGATCAGGAAGCTGATCGTGTAGATCGCCTGCGCGGACCAGTCGATCGACGAACCGCCGAACCAGCGCAGGTCGCCCGGGTCTACCACGGCGAACACCAGCGCTTCCAGCACGCCGGCCGCAAGGAAGGACGACCAGGCCACCGCCATCGCGAAGCGTGCGACGCGCGACGGGCCGGGAGCGCCTGTCACGGCCGCGTCCCCGGCACGCCGGTGGCAGCGTGGTTGCGGCCGAGCATGGCGGGCATGTCGCCGGACCTGGCGCGCACGTCGGCGGGCTCCACGTCGTCGGCCGAGCGCTGCGCAGTGGCATGCAGGTCCAGCGGCGGGTCAGGATTGCGGATGGCCAGCGCCAGCGTGAAGAAGCTGGCCACGACGACGGCAGCCGGGCCGCCGACCACGAGCCAGACCATGGGTTCCCGCCAGGCGGGTCGGGATGCAATTGCGGCAGGCATAGAGAAGTCCTCGGGTTCAGCGGGGAAGCACGAAGGTGGATTTTTCAACGACGAGCTCGGCAGACTCGTCGTCGCGGCGGATGCGCCATTGCATGGGGTGGGCGCCGGGCTTGAGCTGCAGGGCCGATTCGGGCGGCAGCCGCAGCGACACGGCTACCCAACGGGCCTCGGCGGGCCCCAGGTCCACCGAGGCGGCCTGGCTGAGCTTGAGGCCCGGCAGCCCGTCGGCGTCGATGCGGTAGCGCTGCGGCGACTCGGTCGCGTTCATGACCTGCAGACGGTAGACGTTCTCGACCCAGCCGTCCTCGACGATGCGGGCGAGGGAGGCGCGGTCACGCACGACGTCGACGCGGAAGCTGTGCCGCGACGCCAGACTCCATAGCAGCACCACGCAGATCGTCAGAAGCACGGCGCTGTAGATCAGCACGCGCGGCCGCAGCACGCGACGCAGCCGCTGGCTGCGGCTCAGGTGCTGCTCCAGGCCGTTCTCGGTGTCATAGCGGATGAGCCCGCGCGGCGTGCCCATCTTGTCCATGACGCCGTTGCAGACGTCAATGCAGGCGGCACAGCCGATGCACTCGTACTGCAGGCCGTGGCGGATGTCGATGCCGGTGGGGCAGACCTGCACGCACAGGCTGCAGTCGATGCAGTCGCCCACGCCAGCAGCGCGAGCCTCGCCCTTCTTGCGCTTGGCGTTGTTGCCACGCGGCTCGCCGCGCTCGGTGTCGTAGCTGACGATGAGCGTGTCGCGGTCGAACATCGCGCTCTGGAAGCGCGCGTACGGGCACATGTACTTGCAGACCTGCTCGCGCATGTAGCCGGCGTTGCCGTACGTGGCAAAACCGTAGAACAGCACCCAGAAGCTCTCCCACGGGCCGAGGCCCAGGGTGAGCACCTCGTCGGCGAGCATGTGGATGGGCGTGAAGTAGCCGACGAAGGTGAAGCCGGTCCACAGCCCCAGCGCGATCCACGCCACCTGCTTGCCCGACTTGCGCCACAGCTTGTTCCAACCCCAGGGCGCCTTGTCGAGCTTGAGCCGCGCATTGCGGTCGCCCTCGAACCAGTGCTCCACGCGCATGAAGATCTCGGTGTAGACCGTCTGCGGGCAGGCATAGCCGCACCACAGACGGCCCGCCACGGCCGTGAACAGGAACAGGCCGAAGGCCGAGATCAGTAGCAGGGCCGTGAGGTACACGAAGTCCTGCGGATACAGCACCAGGCCGAAGACGTAGAAGCGCCGCGCTCCCAGGTCGAAGAGCACGGCTTGCCGCTCGCCCCAGTTGAGCCAGGGCAGGCCGTAGAACACCAGCTGGGTCAGCGCGACGATCGCCCAGCGCCAGCGGGCATAGAACCCGTCCACCGCCCGGGGGTGGATCTTGTCTTCCGAGCGGTAGAGGCGGATGACCTGGGCGGCGTCGCCGCCCGGGCCGGGTACTGCAGGCGAGGTCATGGGATCAGGGCCAGGGTCAGGGGTTGGCAGCGACGCCCTGCGACTGCGACAGGCCCCAGACGTAGGCGGCCAGCACCTTGATCTGCTCGGGCGTGAGGCGCTCGCCATGGGCCGGCATCACATTGTGCTTGCCGTTGTTGACCATGGCCATCACCGCCGCCTCGCCCCAGCCGTGCAGCCAGATCTTGTCGGTCAGGTTGGGCGCGCCCAGCGCCTGGGTGCCCTTGCCTTCCGGCCCGTGGCAAGCCGCACAGGCCGCGAACTTAGGCTTGCCGAGCTGCGCGTACAGCTCGTTGTGCGGGCTACCCGACAGCGACAGCACGTAGTTGGCGACGTTGCGGACGTCCTCGCTCGTGCCCACCGCCGGCGCCATGACGGGCATGTTGCCCTCGCGGCCCTTGGTGATGGTCTCGACGATGGTGTCGTAGCTGCCGCCCCAGAGCCAGTCGTTGTCGGTCAGATTCGGGAAGCCCTTAGAGCCCTTGGCGTCGGCGCCGTGGCACTGCGCACAGTTGTTGGCGAACAGCCGCTCGCCGATGGCGTGGGCCTTGGGATCCTTGGCCAGTTGCTCGGGCGCCATGCCGTTGAAGGCGGCGTAGACCGGCGCCATGGCGGCGCGCGTCTGCGCCACTTCGGCGGCATGCTCACCCAGGCTCGTCCAGCCGAGCTTGCCGGCACTGCTGCCGAGTCCCGGGTAGAGCGCGAGGTACGCGCCGGCGAACACGATGGTCAAGACGAACAGGCCCATCCACCACAGCGGCAGCGGGTTGTTCAGTTCACGCAGGTCCTCGTCCCAGATGTGGCCGGTGGTGTTGTCGGCGGCGGACGGCTGGCGGCGGCTGGCAATGATCAGCAGCACGACGCAGGCCACGAGGCCCAGCACGGTGACTGCAGCGACAAAGGTCGACCAGCCCGGGCTGATGAAGTCACTCATTGCTCATCTCCTTCGAAAGGCAGTTGCGCGGCGGCTTCGAAACGGCCGCGCCAGGCCCAGACGACGATGCCCACGAAGACCGCCAGCGACACGACGGTCACGGCGATACGGAGTTCGTTGATGCCCATGATTCGGGCTCCTTACTTGTTCGCGGTGCCAAGCACCTGCAGGTAGGCGATCAGCGCGTCCAGCTCGGTCTTGCCGGCCACGTCCTGGGCGGAGGACTGCACCTCGGCCTCGGTGTAGGGCACGCCCAGCGTGCGCATCGCACCCAGCCGCGCCGGCATGCCGGCGGCGTCCACCGGCGAGGCTGCCAGCCACGGATAGGCGGGCATGTTGGACTCGGGCACGAGGTCGCGCGGGTTGTTCAGGTGGATGCGGTGCCAGTCGTCGCTGTACTTCGTGCCGACGCGGGCCAGGTCCGGACCGGTGCGCTTGCTGCCCCACTGGAACGGGTGGTCGTAGACGAACTCGCCCGCCGTGGAGTACTTGCCGTAACGCAGCGTCTCCGCGGCCAGCGGCCGGATCATCTGCGAGTGGCAGTTGTAGCAACCTTCGCGCAGATAGATGTCACGTCCGGCCAGCTGCAGCGCGGTGTAGGGCTTGAGGCCCGGCGCCGGCTGGGTTGTCGAGCGTTGGAAGAACAGCGGCACGATCTCGACGACGCCGCCAACCAGCACGGTCAGCAGCACCAGCACGATCATCAGCAAGTTGCTGGTTTCGATGCGCTGGTGGCCGGAGACGGCTTGGGAATGGGTGCTCATGGAATCTCCTTCAGGCGTGGGCCAGCGCGGGGGCGGGGATGCGCACGGGTTCGGCACGGCCGGCCTGCACGGTCTTGATGACGTTCCAGCTCATGATGACCATGCCGGCCAGGTAGAGCAGACCGCCGCCCAGGCGGATCACGTAGAACGGCCAGGTCGCCTTGACGCCTTCGACGAAGGTGTAGACCAGCGTGCCGTCCGGGTTGACCGCGCGCCACATCAGGCCCTGCATGACACCGGCAATCCACATCGCGGCGATGTAGAGCACGATGCCCAGCGTCGCGACCCAGAAGTGCAGCTCGATAGCGCGCTTGGAGTACATCTGCGTGCGGCCGAACATGCGCGGGATCAGGTGGTACAGGCAGCCCATCGAGACCAGGCCCACCCAGCCGAGGGCGCCGCTGTGCACGTGGCCGACGGTCCAGTCGGTGTAGTGCGACAGCGAGTTGACCGTCTTGATCGACATCATCGGGCCCTCGAACGTGCTCATGCCGTAGAACGACAGCGACACGATGAGGAACTTCAAGATGGGATCGTCACGCAGCTTGTGCCAGGCACCGCTGAGGGTCATGATCCCGTTGATCATGCCGCCCCAGCTCGGCGCCAGCAGCACGAGGCTGAAGATCATGCCGATGCTCTGCGCCCAGTCGGGCAGCGCGGTGTAGTGCAGGTGGTGCGGACCCGCCCACATGTACGTGAAGATCAGCGCCCAGAAGTGGACGATGGACAGGCGGTAGCTGTAGACCGGACGCTCGGCCTGCTTCGGGATGTAGTAGTACATCATCCCGAGGAAGCCGGCGGTCAGGAAGAAGCCCACCGCGTTATGGCCGTACCACCACTGCACCATCGCGTCTTGCACGCCGGCATAGGCGGAGTAGCTCTTGGTGAGGCTGACCGGGATCTCGGCGCTGTTGACGATGTGCAGCAGGGCCACGGCGATGATGAAGGCGCCGAAGAACCAGTTGGCCACGTAGATGTGCCGGATCTTGCGCGTGCCCACCGTGCCGAAGAAGACGACGGCATAGGACACCCAGACGACGGCGATCAGCAGGTCGATCGGCCATTCCAGCTCGGCATATTCCTTGCCGGTCGTGTAGCCCAGCGGCAGCGAAATGGCGGCCAGCAGGATGACCAGCTGCCAGCCCCAGAACGTGAACCAGCCCAACTTGGGCAGGAACAGCTTGGTCTGGCCGGTGCGCTGCACCACGTGGTAGCTGGTCGCGAACAGCGTACAGCCGCCGAAGGCGAAGATGACCGCGTTCGTGTGCAGCGGGCGCAGGCGGCCGTAGCTCAGCCAGGGAATGCCCAGGTTCAGGTCTGGCCAGGCCAGCTGGGCGGCAATGATGACGCCCACCAGCATCCCCACCACACCCCACAGGACCGCGGCCAGCGCAAATGCGCGTACAGGTCCGTCTTCGTATGTTGCCCCGGTGGTGGCCAGGGCTTTTTCGTTCGCCATCGCGACTCCTTCAGTCTGATGGAAACGATTCTTCTAGGGAGGGGGCTCAGGGGCCTTGATCCTCGTCAAGCAGGATGCGTTCCCCCTCGTGGGCGAGGTCATCGAGTTGTCCGGAGTTCACGGCCCAGCCGAACACGGCCACGATGAGCAGCACGAGCACCACCGAAAAGGGGATGAGGAGATAGAGGATGTCCATGTCAGTGGGAACTGTCTGCTAGCAGGGCGGTAGGTGATGTGTCAGCGTGCCAGGCGTTGCGCATTGAGCACAACGAACAGCGAGCTTGCCGCCATGCCGATGCCCGCGGCCAGCGGTGGCAGCCAGCCGGCCAGCGCCAGCGGCACGCAGGCCAGGTTGTAGAGGGCCGCCCAGCCCAGGTTCTGGCGCAGCACGCGGCGGGTCTTGTGCGCCAGCCGCAGCGCCTGCGGCAACGCCATCAAGCGGTTGGACACGAGCAGTGCATCCGCGGCGCCGCGCGCCAGCATGGCGCCCTGCCCCATCGCGATGCGCACGTCGGCCGCGGCCAGCACGGGCGCGTCGTTGATACCGTCGCCCACCATCAGCACGCGTTCGCCCGCCGCCTGCCAGCCGCGCACGGCGGCGAGCTTGGAATCGGGCGTGGCCGAGGCCTTCCAGTCGGCGATGCCCATTTGCTCCGCCATGCGCGCGACAGCCACCGGCTGGTCGCCCGACAGCAACCGCACACGCTGACCGGCCGCCTTCAGCGCGGCCACCGCATCGGCCGCATCGGCACGCGGCGCCTCGGCCAGGTCCACCCACAGCACGCAGTCCGCGCAACCGAAGGCCAGGCGCGCATCCGGCTCGAGCTGCGGGCTGACCCAGGCCGGCGCGCCGAGACGCCAGCGCCGGCCGGTCGCATCGCGTGCCTCCACGCCACGGCCAGCCACTTCACGAACGTCAAGCCAGACACCGGCAGGCGTGCCATCCATGAGCGCGCGGGCATGCGGATGACGCGACAGCGCGGCCAGGCCGCGCGCCATGCCCAGTAGCACGTCGGCGTCCGCGCCACGTGCCCAGTGGTGGCGCAGCGTCAGCCGGTCCTCGCTGAGCGTGCCGGTCTTGTCGAAGACGACGGTCTCGACCGTGCACATCCGGTCCAGCGCAGACAGGTCGGCCAGCAGCAGCCCGCGCCGGGCCAGTGCGCCGCTGGCGGTGAGCCAGGCCGCGGGCGCGGCCAGCGTCAGCGCGCAGGGGCAGGTCACGATGAGCACGGCGACGGCGACGGCCACCGCGCGAGAAGGGTCAATCCACCACCACGCCAGGCCCGCCGCCAACGCCAGCGCCAACACGACCGCCGTGAAACCGGCCGCGACACGGTCCAGCACGCCACCGGCCAGCGGGCGCTGGCTCTGCGCCTGCTGCATCAGCCGAACTATGCCCTGGGCTGTCGTGTCCTCGCCGACACGCTGCACGGCCACGACGAGCGGCGCGTCCACATTGACGCTGCCGGCCACGACCGCATCGCCCGGAGCCTTGGCCACCGGCGCCGACTCGCCGGTCAGCAGTGCCTCGTTGACCCAGCCCTGCCCCGACAGTACGACGCCGTCGGCCGCGAACGCCTCGCCCGCGGCAATGCGGATGTGGTCGCCCGCGCGCAACGCCTCAGGCACGACGCGCTCGCTCGTGCCGTCATCCCGCAAACGCTCCGCCGCCGTCGGCAGCGCGCCGGCCACGGCCTCCAGCGCCTCGGCGGCCCGATGGCGCGCGCCCAGCTCGAACCAGCGCGCCAGCAGCAGCAGCGCGACGAACATCGTCAGCGAGTCGAAATAGACCTCATGGCCCAGCACGCCACCCGGGTCGAACAGCGCGCCGCTGCTGGCCACGAAGGTGACCGCGATGCCCAGCGCCACCGGCACGTCCATGCCCAGCCGCCCGGCGCGCAGCTGGTGCCACGCGCCACGGAAGAACGGCGCCGCGGCGAACAGCATGACCGGCAGCGTCATCACCCAGCTGGCCCAGCGCAGCAGCCGGTCCAGGTCACTGGTCAGCTCGCCGGGCCCGGCTACATAGGCCGGCGTGGCCATCATCATGACCTGCATCATCAGGAAGCCGGCGACGAACAGCCGCCACAGCGCCTGGCGCTTTTCCTGGCGACGCAGCTCGCGCGCCGGCGCGGCGACGTCCGGCGTCACGTCGTAACCCACGGCCTTGAGCGCAGCAAGCACGTCGGCCAACGCGACATGTGACGGCCGCCAACGCAGTGCCAGCCGAGCCGATGCCGGGTTCACGCGCGCCTCGGCCACGCCCGGCAGCTTCAGCAGCTCGCCTTCGATGATGCCGGAGCAGGCCGCGCAATGGATGCCGCCCACCTGGAACTGCGACAGCGCGGCACCGTCCGGCCCGTCGGGCCAGGTCGTGAAGGGGGCAAGGAGGCTTGCGTCGGCTTCAGCTGCCAGCAAGCCAGGGGGAGAGGCGCTCACGCCGATAATCTAGGCTGCACCTCCCCCGCGACCCATGACCTGCATCAAAGCAATCGCATCCGCCGTCCTGTACCTGGCCGCCACTGCCGCATACGCTCAGGACGCCCCGCAGCAACTGCGCAGCATCCCGCTGACGGCGGGCATGCACGTCATCCAGGCCGAGGTTGCCATCTCGCCGCAGGAGCGCGCAACCGGGCTGATGCACCGCAAGAGCATGCCGGCGAACAACGGCATGCTGTTCGTCTTCGAGGAAGCCAACCCACAGTGCTTCTGGATGAAGAACACGCTGCTGCCGCTGTCCATCGCCTTCATCGCCGAGGACGGTACGGTCGTCAATATCGCTGACATGAAGCCCATGGACGAAACCTCGCACTGCTCGGCCAAGCCGGTGCGCTACGCGCTGGAGATGAACCAGGGCTGGTTCGCCAAGCGCGGCATCAAGGCCGGCAGCAAGCTGGGCGGCCAGCCCTGGGCGGCGCGCTAAGGGCCTCTCTTCCGCCCCGCCCTGCTGAACGCGGACGGCCCGGCGCTCGGTCGGCGACGGCTACGTCGCGGTCGTCCGGGAATGCCTCTTGCATGCCTGCTGGTCTCCTTCAGTGACTCAGGAGGCTAGGCCATGTCGGATCTTTCGGAACCCGTCGGCACGTCGGACACGACGTTCTCTCACGTCAAGCCAGGCGACACGCCCTGGCGGAGCGACGGACTCAGGGATTTCTTCCTCTACCGCGACCTGGGCGTGGCCGAAGCCACGAAGGGACGGGTCATCGCGCACCTTGTGAAGGCGAACATGGCCCCTAAAAAGGGCACGGGCTGGCACCGCCATGAGGCGAACTTCCAGATCGTCATCATGACCAAGGGCTGGGCCAAGTTCATGTACGAGGACCAGGTCACCCTCGTGGAGGCCGGCGATTGCGTGCATCAGCGACCCGGCATCACGCATTACCTGTTCGACTACTCGCCGGACATGGAGTACCTGGAGATCGTGTCGCCGGCCGACTTCAAGACCGTAGAAGTCTCGCCGGCGACGCAGGACATACCGGTGCCCACGCCCTGGGCATGATCTGAGGGGCGCGCTCTCCCGCCAGGAGCACCGGGGAAGGCGCCTCAGAAGTCCATGTCCAGCAGTTCGATCTCCGCGGGTTCCTGCTTGGCCTCGGCGATCCACGCCTGCATCTCCGGCATCGACAGGATCAGGTCGCGGTAGGCCGCACAGTCGGCCGGCAGCGCCACGTCGTAGGTCTGAAAGCGGGTGGCCACCGGAGCGAAGATCGCATCCGCAGCACCTCGCTTCTTGCCGAACAGGAACGGACCGCCGTAGCGGCCGAGGCAGTCGCTCCAGATCTCGACGATGCGTTCGATGTCGGGCTTGGCGCCGGCCCAGATCTTGTGCTTGGGAAAGAGCCCTTTGAGGTTCATGGGCAGCGCGGACCGCAGGTTGGCGAAACCTGAATTCATCTCGCCACAGACCGCACGGGCATGCGCGCGGGCCACGCGGTCCGCGGGCCACAGGCCTGCCTTCGGGAACAGCTCGTTGAGGTATTCGGCAATGGCCACCGTGTTCCAGATCGTGGCGCCTTCATGGCGCAGGCAGGGCACGAGGATGGACGGCGCCAGCAGCAGCAGTTCCCTGCGGGCCCCTTCGTCGTCCGGCGGCACCATGACCTCCGAGAAGCTCAGCCCGGCGAACTGCGCCAGCAGCCAGCCGCGCAGCGACCATGACGAGTAGTTCTTGCTGCTGAGCGTCAACGTGGCCACCGGCATGGGGGCCGCGCGGGACCGGCGGGCGGTGGGCGGGGTCGGCGATGCGACGGGCATGGGCGTCTCCTTCTTGGCCACGCATTCGACGCAAGCGGCATGCCATGCTGGCGCGCTCCTTGCGATATCCGTCTCAAACGAAGGAGACCACGATGTACCCTGCCTACCAGGCCCATGCCGACCTGTTGTGGCCCCTGCGTGCAGCCACGCGGCTGTCGGTCAATTTCCTGCAGGACGCCATGCTGGACCCCGGCTGGTTGCCGGCACGGCAGCTGTCGGCCGCAGGTCGCGTCTTCGAGCTGGCCCAGATCACGCATTCGCGGCCGGACTGGGACATCAAACATGTCGACAGCGGCGGCGAGCGCTGGCCTGTGGCGGAAGAAGTGGTCACGGCAACGCCCTTCGCCACGCTGAGGCGCTTTCGGCGCGAAGGCGCTCCAGCGTCACCGAAGGTGCTGCTGGTGGCGCCGATGTCGGGTCACTTCGCCACGCTGCTGCGCGACACGGCGCGCACGCTGCTGCAGGACCATGACGTCCACGTCACCGACTGGCACAACGTGCGGGATGTACCGCTGTCAGCCGGCCGTTTCGGCCTCGATGAATACACGCAGCACCTGATCGACTTCCTCGCCGCGATGGGCCCGGGCGCCAACGTCGTGGCGGTCTGCCAACCGTGCGTAAGCGCACTGTGCGCCACCGCGCTGATGGCCGAAGAAGACCACCCCGCAACGCCGGCCAGCCTGACGCTGATGGCCGGGCCGATCGACTGCCGCATCAGCCCGACGGAGGTCAACAAGCTGGCCACCAGCAAGCCCATCGAATGGTTTCGCAAGCACCTGATCAGCCATGTGCCATGGCGCCACCGCGGCGCCGGGCGGCGCGTGTACCCGGGCTTCGTGCAGCTGTCGGCCTTCATGAGCATGAACCGCGACCGGCATGCCAACGCGTTCAAGGACTACTACCGCAACCTCGTCACCGAGCAGTTCCCCAAGGCCGAGGTCACGCGGCGCTTCTACGAGGAGTACATGGCCGTGTCCGACCTGTCGGCCGACTTCTACCTAGAGACGGTCGAGCGCGTGTTCCAGACCTACGACCTGCCGCGCGGCCAGATGAAGTTCAAGGGCAGACGCGTGAATCCGGCCGCCATCCGCCGCACGGCGCTGCTGACGGTGGAAGGCGAGCGCGACGACATCTGCGCCGTCGGCCAGACACTGGCCGCGCAGGACCTGGCCAGTAGCCTCAAGCTCTACATGCGCACGCACTACATCCAGCCCAACGTCGGGCACTACGGCGTGTTCAGCGGGCGGCGCTGGCAGCACCAGGTCTATCCGCTCATCCGTCACGTCGTCGCCGTGTCCGGATAAAAAAGCCGGCATGACGCCGGCTTGGTTCGCAGCGACTTCGACTCAGGCGAAGTTGGCCTCGGCGAACTGCCAGTTCACCAGGTTGCTCAGGAAGGTCTCGACGAACTTCGGGCGCAGGTTGCGGTAGTCGATGTAGTAGGCGTGCTCCCAGACATCGATCGTCAGCAGCGCCTTGTCGGCCGTCGTCAGCGGCGTGCCGGCGGCGCCCGTGTTGACGATATCGACCGAGCCATCGGCCTTCTTGACCAGCCAGGTCCAGCCCGAGCCGAAGTTGCCGACGGCGCTCTTCACGAAGGCTTCCTTGAAGGCGGCGTAGCTGCCCCACTTCGCATTGATCGCCGCGGCCAGGGCGCCGGTCGGCTCGCCACCGCCTTGCGGCTTCAGGCAGTTCCAGAAGAAGGTGTGGTTCCAGATCTGCGCCGCGTTGTTGTAGATCGGGCCGGGGTTCGGCGCCTTCTTGATGATCTCTTCCAGCGTCAGGGACTCGTACTCGGTGCCCTTCTGCAGATTGTTGAGGTTCACGACGTAGGCGTTGTGGTGCTTGCCGTGGTGGTACTCCAGCGTTTCCTTGCTGTAGTACTCGCCCAGCGAGTCGATCGGGAAAGGCAGCGGAGGCAGCGTGTGTTCCATCGAGAAATCCTCTGGATGTTGGGGGGAAGGGAAACGCGAATGATTGTAGGGAGAGGGGATCACCCCGGTGGCAAAGGCACTACCCCCAGCACGCGAAGGTCAGCGCTGCCGTCGGCCAGCACCGCGCGCACTTCGTGCCCGGGCAGCAGCGTATGCACGGACGTAATGGCGCGGCCCTCGCCATCGTCCAGCCAGGCGTAGCCCCGCGCCAGCACGTGCCGCGGGTCCAGCGCCTGCAGCCGCGACTGCAGCGCGTCCAGGCGCGCCGCGTCGCGACGCAGGCGGTCGTCCCGGGCGCGATGCTGGCGTTCGGCGAGGTGCGCCAGCCGCTGGTGCTGCAACTCCACGCGACGCCCCGGTGCGGCGGCCGAGCGCTGGGCGAGCAGGTCCAGCAGGCGGCGCTGGCGGGCCAGCACGTCGTTGGGCCGGGACAGGCGAAGTGCAAGGCGATCCAGTCGCTGCGCCAGCGTCTGCAGCCGGTGGTCCAGCCGCAGCGTCAGCGTGCGCTCCAGACCGGCCAACTGCTGCAGCAAGCCCTCGCGGGCCGGCGCGGCGAGTTCGGCGGCGGCGGTGGGCGTCGGGGCGCGCAGATCGGCGGCGAGGTCACACAGCGTCACGTCGGTCTCGTGGCCCACACCGCATACGACCGGCAGCATGGACGACGCCACGGCCCGCACGACGCGCTCGTCGTTGAACGACCAGAGGTCCTCCAGCGAGCCGCCACCGCGCACCAGCAGCAGCAGGTCCACCTCGGCGCGATCGTTGGCCGCGCGCAGCGCGCTGACGAGGCCGGGCGGCGCGTCGGCGCCCTGCACGGGGCTGGGGTAGACGATGACCTCGACCTGGGGCGCCCGGCGGGCCAGCGCCGTCAGCACGTCATGCAGCGCCGCGCCTGCGGTAGACGTGACGACACCGACGCGCCGCGGCAGCGCCGGCAGCGGGCGCTTGCGCTCGGCGGCGAACAGGCCTTCGGCGGTCAGCCGTTCGCGCAAGCGCAGGAATTGTTCGTACAGCGTGCCGGCGCCCGCGCGGCGCATGGCCTCCACGACGAACTGCAGCTCGCCACGCGGCTCGTAGACCGCCACGCGGCCGCGCAGCTCGACGAGGGCGCCCTCGGTGGGCGTGAAGTCCAGCATCGCGGCGGCACGGCGGAACATCGCGCAGCGCAGGCTGGCCGCCTGGCCATCGGCGTCCTTCACCCCGAAGTAGCAATGACCGCTGGCCGCCCGCGTGAAGCCGGTGATCTCGCCCCCCACGGTGACGACCGAGAAACGCTCCGCCAGGCTCTGCGAGATCGCCTCGACCAAGCCCGCGACACCCCAGACACGCCGATTCGATGCGGCTTCGCGCGGCTCAATCACGCGCCAACCCAATGCTGGCGCGGGCCGGGAAGTCCACAGCCGCGCCAGCACTGGGCTGGCGGGCGATTTCGGCTCATGCGGCGTGTCATATGCGCGTCATGAGCACATAAGGCCTTGTTTTTCAATTCGAATTTCACTGCTCAAATTGGAGGCAAATTGTCCAAAGCCTTGATTTGACGGCCCGCGCGGGCCACATGCCCCAGGTTGCCCACAAAGTTGTCCACAGCTGCGGTGGATTGTGGGAGCGTTCGCGTTGGGGGTGGCGGCTCGCCCGGCAAGCCACAGGCCTGGGGCCATAATCCCGCGACTCGCGGCCGCCACGGCCGCTTCTCTCGACGAGGACGATCAACTTGTTTTCGATCATACAAGCCGCCGGCTGGCCGATCTGGCCCTTGCTCCTGTGTTCCGTCGTGGCGCTGGCCCTCATCATCGAAAGGATCTCCAGCCTGCGCGCCAAGCGCGTCCTGCCGCCGCGGCTGTTGGAGGACGTGCTCAACGTCAGCGCCCAGCAACTGCCGACGCCGGACATGGTCGACCGCCTGGCGGAGAACTCGCTGCTGGGCGAGGTGCTGGCGTCCGGCCTGCGCGCCGTCGCGGCCGAGCCGCAGATGCCCGAAGGCAAGCTGCGTCAGGTGTTCGAGTTCGCCGGCCGCCGCGCCGTGCACCAGCTCGAGCGCTACATGAACACGCTCGGCACCATCGCCACGGCCGCGCCGCTGCTGGGCCTCATGGGCACTGTGGTGGGCATGATCGAGATCTTCGGCAGCCAGACACCCGGCGGGAACAACCCGGCGCAGTTGGCGCATGGCATCTCGATCGCGCTCTACAACACCGCCTTCGGCCTGATGATCGCGATCCCTTCGCTGATGTTCTACCGCTACTTCCGCGGCAAGATCGAGGAGTACGTGCTGGAGCTCGAAGCCGCCGCCGACCGTCTGTTGGGCCAGCTGCGCCGCTACACGGTCTGACGCCATGAAGTTCCGCGCTCCGCACCGCGAACCGCCGGAGATCAATCTGATCCCGTTCATCGACGTGCTGTTGGTGATCCTGATCTTCCTGATGCTGTCGACGACGTACTCCAAGTTCACCGAGCTGCAGATCACGCTGCCGTCGGCGGATGCCGAGAAGCTGAAAGACCGGCCGCAGGAAGTCATCGTCGGCATCGCGCCGGACGGACGCTTCGTCATCAACCGGCAACCGGTGGAAGGCCGCTCGGTCGACATCCTCGTCACCGCGCTGCGCCAGGCCTCCGGCGGCAACAATGACGCGTCGCTCATCATCTCGGCCGATGCGGCCACGCCCCACCAGGCGGTCATCAACGTGATGGACGCAGCCCGCCGGGTGGGCCTCACGCGTGTCACTTTCGCCGCGCAGACCGACGCTCGCTGATCGCCTGCAGGCCCAGTGGCTGACCGGCGGACCGTTGTCCGCCGCGCTACTGCCGCTGAGCTGGCTCTACCGCGGGCTGCTGGCGCTCCGGGCGACCGCCTACCGGCTGGGCCTGCAGCGCACGGAAACCCTCCCCGTGCCGGTCATCGTCGTCGGCAACTGGATCGTCGGCGGCGCCGGCAAGACGCCCACGACGCTGGCCCTGCTGGACTTGTTGCGCACGCGCGGCCTGCGCGCGGGTGTGATCTCCCGCGGCTATGGGCGAGACGGCGATGGCGTGCTGCGCGTAACGCGTCAGACCACGGCCCGCGAGGCGGGTGACGAGCCGCTGCTGATCCACCTGCGCGGCCGTGTGCCCGTCGCCGTCGGTCGCGACCGCGTTGCCGCCGCTCGCGCCCTGCTGGCGGCTCACCCGGAACTGGACGTGCTCGTCAGCGACGACGGGCTGCAGCACTGGCGGCTGCCCCGGGCGCTGAGCGTGCTGGTCTTCGACGAGCGCGGGCTGGGCAACGGCCGCCTGCTGCCCGCCGGCCCGCTGAGACAACCACCCGAGCCCCTGCCGCCGCGCCACCTGGTGGTCTACAACGCGCCGGCCGCCAGTACCGCCCTGCCCGGCTTCGTCGCCCGCCGCTGGCTGGCCGGGGCCGTGCCGCTGGCCGGCTGGTGGGCGGGCGATCCCGCAAGCCTGGAGACGCTGCACGCCCTACGTTCACGAGCTGGCCTGCTGGCGGTGGCCGGCGTTGCGCGGCCACAGCGCTTCTTCGACATGCTGGCCGCGCAAGGCCTGCGGGTCGAGCCCGTCCCCTTGCCCGACCACGCCGACTTCTCTGCCCTACCCTGGCCCGCCGACGCGGTCGGCGTGCTGCTGACCGAGAAGGACGCGGTCAAGCTGACTCCCGAACGCGTCGGCGCGACGCCCGTGTGGGTCGTGACGCTAGACTTTGCACCCGGTGCCGGCTTCGACGCCGCCATGATTTCCCAACTGCAAGAACTTTCCCTGGTCGCCTGATGGATCAACGCCTCATCGAAATGCTGGTCTGCCCGCTGTGCAAGGGGCCGTTGACGCTGCTGCGCGAGGGCGAGCTGCCGGCCCTGGCCTGCCGGGCTGACCGGCTGGCCTTCCCGATTCGCGACGGCATCCCGCTGATGCTCGAGAGCGAGGCACGCCCGTGGGACCCTGAGGCCGCCAGCGCCCCCGTGCAGCTGGCACCGGCGGAGTGATGGGTTTCACCGTGGTCATTCCGGCGCGACTCGCGTCGACGCGGCTGCCGAACAAGCCGCTCGCCGACATCGGCGGACTGCCGATGATCGTGCACGTGGCCCGGCGCGCCGAGCAGTCGCGCGCTACGCAGGTGGTCGTTGCCACCGATGCGCCCGAGGTCGCCGCCGCCTGCGCGTCGCACGGCGTGCACGCGTTGATGACGCGGGCCGACCACCCATCGGGCAGCGACCGACTCGCCGAAGCCGTCGAGCAACTCGCGCTGGCGGATGACGCTGTCGTCGTCAACGTACAGGGTGACGAGCCGCTGATCGCGCCGGCGATGATTGATGCGTGCGCCGCCACGCTGGAGGAGCAGACGGATTGCGTCATGGCCACTGTCGCCCATGCGCTGACGGATGCCGCGGAGTTCGCCAATCCGAACGTCGTCAAGCTCGTCACCGACAAGGCGGGCCGGGCGCTCTACTTCTCCCGTGCGCCCATCGCCTGGTGGCGTGACGGCGGCGGCCAGCCGCGCGGCGCGCTGCGGCACGTGGGCCTGTACGCCTACCGCGCCGGCTTCCTGCGCCGCTTTCCCACGCTGGCCGTCAGCCCACTGGAGCAGGTCGAATCGCTGGAACAGTTGCGCGTGCTCTGGCATGGCGAGCGCATTGCCGTGCATGTCAGTGAGGAACGCCCCGGCCCCGGCGTCGACACCCCCGAGGATCTGGCGCGTGTGAGGCTGTTGATCGGGGGCTGAGCAGCTCGCCAGCGTCAGGCCTGCGAAAGTCCACATGCGATACTGGATCCTGAGCTGAGGCGGGGCTTTCACGGCCCCGACACAACAAGGAGACCCATGCGACTGATTCTTCTGGGCGCCCCGGGCGCCGGCAAAGGCACCCAGGCCGCCTTCATCTGCAAGCAATTCGGCATTCCGCAGATTTCGACGGGCGACATGCTGCGCGCAGCCATCAAGGCAGGCACGCCGCTGGGCCTCGCCGCCAAGGCCGTCATGGATTCGGGCGCCCTGGTCAGTGACGACATCATCATCGGCCTTGTCAAGGAACGCATTGCGCAGCCGGACTGCGCAGCCGGCTTCCTGTTCGACGGCTTCCCGCGCACCATCCCCCAGGCCGATGCGATGAAGGCCGCTGGCGTCAAGCTGGACTACGTGCTGGAGATCGACGTGCCCTTTGACGCGATCATTGAGCGCATGAGCGGCCGTCGCGTGCACGTGGCCTCAGGCCGCACCTACCACGTGAAGTTCAACCCGCCCAAGGTCGCAGGCAAGGACGACGCAACGGGCGAGGACCTGATTCAGCGCGAAGACGACAAGGAAGACACCGTTCGCAAGCGCCTGGACGTCTACCAGGCGCAGACGCGCCCTCTGGTGGACTATTACTCCCAGTGGGCCGCGACGGGCGACTCCAACGCGCCCAAGTACCGGCGCATCGAAGGTCTGGGTTCGGTCGAGGACATCACAGGCCGCGCGCTCGCCGCTCTGGCCTGATCTCTGCTTGCTGACAAAGCCGCGGCGCGCGAGCCCCGCGGCTTTTTTGTTGGCGACAATTGACGTTCACGTCAATTGGAAGCGCCCGACCCGGCGTTACCCCACCCCAGGAGATCCTTATCATGGAAATCGCAGGCAAGGTGTTCATCGTCACCGGCGGCGCCTCTGGCCTCGGCGAAGGCACGGCACACATGCTGGCCGCGCACGGCGGCAAGGTCGTCATCGCGGACCTGCAGGTCGAACGTGGCCAGGCACTGGCCGAGGAACTCGGCGGCGTCTTCGTCAGATGCGACGTCAGCCAGGAGGCCGATGGCCAGGCAGCCGTCGCCGCCGCCACGGCCCTTGGCAAGCTCGTCGGTCTCGTGAACTGCGCCGGCATTGCGCCCGCGGTCAAGACGGTCGGCAAGGACGGCGCGCATCCACTCGCTAGCTTCACCAAGACCATCACGATCAACCTGATCGGGACGTTCAACATGATCCGCCTGGCAGCCGAGGCCATGGCGAGGAACGAACCGGAACCTACCGGCGAGCGCGGCGTGCTGATCTCCACTGCGTCAGTTGCAGCGTACGACGGCCAGATCGGCCAAGCGGCGTACTCTGCCTCCAAGGGCGGCGTCGTCGGCATGACGCTGCCGATCGCCCGCGACCTGGCCCGCAACGGCATCCGCAACATGACGATCGCACCCGGCATCTTCGGCACGCCGATGCTGTTCGGCATGCCGCAGGAGGTGCAGGACGCGCTGGCGGCCAGCGTGCCGTTTCCAAGCCGGCTCGGCCGGCCGGATGACTATGCCAAGCTCGTCCACCAGATCGTCACGAACGACATGCTCAACGGCGAGGTGATCCGGCTGGACGGCGCCATCCGAATGGCACCGAAATAAATCGGCTGGCGCCATGAAAAAGGGCCCGGCGTTGACCGGGCCCTGTCGCTTTCACACGCGGCGCGTGCGAGATCAGTGCTTCTTGGACTGGATGATCCACAGGCGGGCAAGGTCGGCCGCACCCTCGGTACCCTTGACGCTCTTCCAGGCGGCCTGGGCCTTGGCCGTGTCACCGGCCAGCTGGTAGGCCAGGCCGAGATACAGCTTGGCGTCTTCCGGGCGCTTCAGGTTGCCCTTGGCAATACCCTGCTCGATCTGGTCGATACCCTTCCTGGCGTTGCCGCCGAAGGCATTGGCCAGCCCCAGCTTGACGAACTCGTTACCGTCCTTCGCGCTGCTAGCCGCCTTTTCGTTCTCGGCGGCGCTGGCCTTGGCCTCGGCGATCTTCTTGGTCATCAGATCGGCCAGACGCTTGTGTCGCGCGCCTTCGGCGCCCTGCCCCAACACGCCCGCAGCAAAGCCCTTGTCTACGACCTGCTTGCCTTCTTCCGGGTAGCCGGCCTGGGCGGCCAGCTGGGCCATTTCCATGTAGTCGTTGGCCTCACGCATGTTGCCCGTGGCCAGGCGTAGGCGGTACAGGTCGAGCGCATACCGACTGCCGTCGAAGGCCTTCTTCTCGGGCAGGCTGCCGAGGATCTGGGCCCAAAGCTTCGGGTCCGGGTAGTAGTTCAGCAGCTTCTCGGTCGCGAGGGCCTCGGCGCTCGCATCACCCTTCTTCTGCGCCGCCCAGAGCAGATTGGTGAGCTTGTCCTTTGCAGGCGCGCGACCGGCCTTCTCGTCACTCTGGATCTCGGCCAGCGTGTCCTTCAGGAAACCGCTCACGTCGCCCGACTTGAACTGGGCTTGCTGCTGAACCTGCTTGACGGTCTGGCTGTTGCCACCGGCAGCGAAGTACTTGTTGGCCCATTCCAGCGCCTTGGCCGCGTTGCCGCCACGCAGGTAGGTGCCGGCAATGGCTTCCATGTACTGCAGCTGCTGGGCCTGCGACAGCTTGCCCGCACCCTTCAGCGTCTCGAAGGAGCGCACCATGGTGTCGGGCTCGTTCGCACCCATGGCGGCGGAGAAACGCACGCCCTCAATGGCATTGTTCTCGGCAGCCGTGCGGCCACCGACGGCCTCGGCGTCGCGCAGCTTGGCCAGCGCTTCCTTGTACTTGCCGGCCTTGACGAACCCGCTGGCCGCAGTCAGCGGCGTGCCGACTTCCTTGCGCACGCTTTCCTGCGCCGAAGCTTGGTTGATGCCGAACGCGGCACCGGGAGCGCCGTTCAGGGACAAGGCCAGCGCGCCAACAGCCACGGCCACCACGGTTTTCAAAGTCTTCAACTTGCTCTCCTGCAAAGCAAAAACGCGCCGCCCTTACGGGCAGCGCGCTTCAAAGTATCGGCGTCAACTGGCCCGAGCCCACGTCACTTGACGTATTGCTCGTTACCAACCATGCCCATCTTCTTGACGTTGTTGCGCTGGGCCGAAGCCATCACCGCAGCAACCACACCGTAGTCCACCAGCTTGTTCGGCTTGATGTGGATCTCGGGCTGACCACTGATGGGCAGCGCACCGATTTCCTGCATCTTGGCGTTCACGGCGTCGATGTTGGCGAGCGCTGCGGCATCCCAGTAGATGGTGCCGTCGAAGTCGATCATGACTTCGTGGACCACCGGCTCTTCCGTCGGCGGGTTCGGGCTCGGCGGCGGCATGTCCAGGTTGATCGTATGCAGCTGGATCGGGATCGTGATGATCAGCATCACCAGCAGCACCAGCATCACGTCGATGAGGGGCGTCGTGTTGACGTCCATCATCACTTCGGGCTCGCCACTCCCCGAAGAACTTCCGACATTCATTCCCATGTTCGACTCCTGGGATCAGTTACGGGCCGGCGGCTCGGTGACGAAGTTGATCTTCATGATGCCGGCACGCTGGCAGGCGAAGATCACACGACCGACCGACTCGTAGCGCGACTTGTCGTCGCCGCGGATGTGCACCTCGGGCTGCGGGTTCTTGACCGATTCCTTGCCGAGGCGCTTCACGAGCTCCTCCATGTCAGGAACCAGCTTGGTACCCCAGTAGACGTCGCCGTCCTTGCTGACCGAGAGTTCGATGTTTTCCGGCTTGGTGACGCGGATGACGTTGGTCTCCTTGGGGAGACTCACGGCGATCGATTGCGTCACCACCGGCACGGTGATGAGGAAGATGATCAGCAGGACCAACATCACGTCCACGAGGGGCGTGGTGTTGATCGACGAGACCACATCGTCTTCACCGGAAGAGGATCCGACGTTCATGCCCATGGCATTGGCTCCTGTGCGAGCGGCTGCTCTGGGGAATTAACGCTTGGCAACGGCGCGGTTGCCCATCAGCACGCCGTGCAGGTCGCCGGCGAAGGCGCGAACTTGGCTCATGACGGTCTTGTTGCGGTTGACCAGCCAGTTGTAGCCCAGCACGGCCGGCACGGCGACGACCAGACCGATGGCGGTCATGATCAGCGCGGCACCCACGGGGCCGGCCACCTTGTCGATCGAAGCCTGGCCGGCCAGACCGATGGCGGTCAGCGCGTTCAGAATGCCCCACACCGTACCGAACAGGCCGATGAAGGGAGCGGTCGAGCCGACCGTCGCCAGGAAGCCCAGGCCGGCGGAGATCTTGGTGTTGACGTCGGAAACGGCGCGGTCGACGTTCATCGTCACCCAGCTGCTGTGGTCGATGTTCTCGGTCAGCGCACCTTCATGGTGCTCCGAAGCATCGATAGCCGTCGAAGCGATGTAGCGGAAAGCGCTTTCTTCCTTCAGGCCGCGCACGCCATCGGCGAGGCTGGCCTTCTTGAAGAACGTCGCGCGGACATCCTTGGCTTCCGACGACAGCTTGCTGGTGTCCCACAGGCGGACCACCAGGATGTACCAGGAGCCCATGGACATGATGCCCAGGATGACCAGCACGACCTGGTCAACGACATTGCCGTGGGCAGCAATGTTGGCCAGGCTGTAGGGGTTCTCGGCGGGCTTGGAGGGCGCCGCTGCGGGAGCGGGGGCGGCGTCAGCGATGGCCGAGGCGGCGTCTGCCGGCTTCTGATCTTGCGCGTGGGCGGGCGAAACAGCCAGGGTCGCGACCATGGCGATGGCGGCAAGGAAGCCGGTGAAGCGAGAAATCATGGAGTCAACTCCTAGGGAAAGATTCTGGTTTGGTACGTTCTGGAGGCGCCGTGATCGGCGCCGGGATTCGAGGCTCGAGGGTCTTTATTCGATCCTGAACTGGAACTCCTGCTCGAACACGTGATCGCCCGGGCATTCGTAGGTATCACGCAGCGTGGCTTCGATGGCTTGCACCAACGCGCGTTGCGCCTTGCGATCCACACCGCCGCGCAGCGACGTGATTTCGACCGAACTCACACGGCCCGCCTTGACGGTTGCCACGGCCTTGTAGAGCGCTTCGCCGCTCCAGTTGACGGACGGCATCTCAGGTTTACCCATCTTGGTGCAAACCATGGCGGCGGTAACCTTGGCCGGCTTCGGCGCCGGTGCTGCCACAGGCGCAGGCGCGGGCGCCGGGCGCACTTCAGCGACGGCAGGCGGAGCAACTTGCGTCGACTGGATGGGCGGCGCCGGCGGCGCGGGCGCGGTGACCTGGAATTCAGGCGGCGGGACGAAGGGCGGCGGGGGCGCCTTCAAATCCGGGGGCGGCGGAACGACCTTCTCGGGCGGCGGCGGCGGCTTGACCTTCTCTTCAATCACCTTGACGTCGATCGGGCCGGTGACCTTCTTGACGATATCGCGGGCCAAGCCACTGGCCAACGCATAGATGGCCACGATATGGATCAGGACCACGATGCCAAGGCCCGTGAACCGGGACGCGCCTTGCTTCTCCTGCGCAAAATTCATGCGCGCTCCTTCATGCAACTACAAATCACAGTCAATGACTCTCAGGAAGCCGGCCGAAACCGATCCAACGGGTGGCGAAAGTTGCGCTCCTGCCACCCACCAACTCCCAAGGGGCATGCATTCTAGAGCGCGAAAAGGAAGTCTCGCGGCCCGGAAGGCCTGCCTCCCCGAGGAGGACCGTAAAGTCTCTCGCAACTACAGCAAGCAAAAAAAATGCCCGAACGTTGAATTCATCGGGCACTTGTTTCATCGCCGCGAACCAGCTGCAGAAAAACTGCACACCGCCGACCAAAGCTCGGTCGGCCAGTCATCTTAGCCTCGCGTTTTCCGCCCCTTTCTTGGTGCTAACCCGGGCAGCCGAAACAGGTGGATTACGACGTGATCGCCTGATGATCAGTCGTCAAAAAACCCTGTTTTACAGCGCATTTTGCAGCGACGAGACTGCTCAAGCCCGCTTGCGACAGGCCCGGGTGGAGCACACGTTTAGCCTCGACTGACCTGTCCCGCCGCTCGACCCGTCGTGAAGTACACCGAGTTACATCGCAGGCAGCGCTGTCCGCCCATCTGCACCTCGCTGGCCTTGTCTCCAGCGGGGCCGCATAAACAAAAAGGCCGCGCCAAAGGCGCGGCCCGTTCAACGACGAGTCAAACCCGATCAGAAGAACTTGTAGCTGACACGCCCGTAGAACTGGCGGCCAACGGGGTTCGCGTAGGTCGCGTCATAGCCCGTCTGGAAATACAGCGAATTGCGCGACGACGGCGGATCCTTGTCCAGCAGGTTCTTGATGCCAAAGGTCAGTGACAGCGACTTGGTCGGCCTGACCGTGCCCTGAGCATCCCAGGTGGTATAGGCGCTCACCTTCCGCACTTCAGGATACGTCGTGCCGTTCACCGCGGTGGGGTCGGTGTAGTCGTCGTAGCCCTTGGTGTAGTTCTGGGTCAGAGAGGCGTCGAACATGCCACCGCTCCACAGGAAGGTCAAGGCATGACGCCACTTCGGGATGGCGCCGAAATCCTTGAACTTGCCGAGATCGCTCGTCTTGGGCAGACCCGTGTATTGGTAGCCGTGGGTGACGAAGAGCGTGCCGTCGAAGTTGACGCCGATCGATCCCAGGCCGGCGAACTTCATCCGCGATGCCAGGCTGAAGTCGACACCCGAGGCGTAGGTCTTCGCGGTGTTCTCCTGCGGCAGGTATACATATGCAATCGGGAAGTCAGGGTTCGTGCTGCCCTTGATCGCACCGGTCTGCTTGCCGTCGTCTACCCACCCCTCGGAGAAATCGTGGTTGGGGTCGTTGGGATCGTATCGATAGATGTTGTTCTTGTAGGCGTTCGGATCGCTCAACACCTGGATCTCGGACTTGGCGACGATCGGGTCGGTGATCTTGACGTTCCAGTAGTCGACACTGACCGTCAGCTCCTGGATCGGAGAGAACGCAGCGCCCAGCGAGAACTGCTTGGACTTCTCAGGCGTCAGGTTCCTGTCACCCGACGTGGCCGAATTGAGCTGCACATCGCATTCGTCCTGGATCGCACCCACCGGGTTGGCACTGGTGACGGGCTTGCCACCCGGGCAACGCACGGGGTCGCTCCAGTTCGCCGAGGTGTTGTTGCCCGTCGTCAGAGGACGCAGGTTCTCATAGAGCGTCGGAGCGCGGTAGCCACTGGCCACCGAACCGCGGAAGACCAGATCCTTCGTCGGCTGATACCGCAGGCTAGCCTTCGGGCTGAACTTGCTGAAGCTGGTGCCGAAATCGTTCTTGTACCTGTCGTAGCGGCCGGCCAGATTCAGCTCGAGATCCTTGTAGAGCGGAACCACCAGCTCACCGAACAGGCCGGCCACCTTGCGGCCGCTGGCGACGCCCGGCACGGGGCCATTGCCGCCAACCACGTCACCGCTTTCTAGCACCGGCATCGAGACCTGGTCGATGGTTTCCTTGCGGAAGTTGGCGCCCAATGCGAGGCCCACGTCCCCATAGGCCATCTTGTAGACGTCCCGGGAGATGCGGAAATCCACCTCCGTGGCTTTCGACTCCGCGGTCTGCTGCAACTGCCCGGACAGCAGCGCGCCGTCCAGCGCAGCCTGGGAAGCCGCGTCCTGCGGACCGAAGACGTTGATGTCCCCGTTGGCGACCAGCGGCTTGAGGGCGCCGTAGCTGTACTGACCTGGGCCGAAATAGATCTGACCCTTGTTGCGCGAGAAAGTCAGCGCGACGTCGTAGTCCCAGCCCGCGATCAGACCCTTGGCACCGACCAGTGCGCGATCCGTCTGCGTCTGGGTGATATCCGACCGGCCGCCGCCGGCGACCGTACGCCACGTGCCGGTAATGTCACCCGTCGGCGTCACGACGACGTCGTTCGCCAACACCGCACCTTCCGCCAGCACCGTGCCGTCGGCAAACTTGTAGCCGCCCTTGGGCACCGTGATGCCCTTGGGCACCGTGATCGACTTCGGGTAGAAGCGCCCTTTGGCCGGGTACTTCATTTGCAGGGTGTAGGGGGCTGGCGAATAGAACGACTGCTGCCGGTCGGCGTTGTGCATCACCTCCGCCACGAGCTGGTTGTCCGCGTCCAGCTGGAACACCGCGCGTCCCGTGACGTTGTCACGCCGTTGACGCGGAATCAGGTCGATGAACTGCACGTAGTCCGTACCGCACGTACCGGCCTGCGAGCGCTGCACCAAGGCGAACTGCGGCGAAACGCAACCGTTGTAGGCCAGTGGATTGACTGCCGAGTACGAGTTGCCAAGCGTGTCGGTGAAATTCAGGTTGGGAATGCCATTGCGCGGCGACGACTTGTTGATACCCAGGTCGGGGCGAACGGCCGTCTTGGCAAAGCTGCGCTGGGTGGCCTTCAGCGGGTCCACGCTTTCATAGCCCGCCGTCAACATCACGTTATAGCGATCCTTGTCCAGGTCGCCAAAGCCAGCCACGGCGCTCAGGTTGTGGGTGTTCCCACCGCCCTGGTCGGAGTGGTAGTCGGCCACCGAGACTTCCGCACCCTGATAGTCCTTCTTCAGGATGAAGTTGATAACGCCGGCCACGGCGTCGGCGCCGTACACAGCGGATGCACCGTCACGCAGCACCTCAACACGCTCGACAGCCGCCAGCGGAATCGAATTCAGGTCGACAGGGTTGTTGCCGAAGGCGAAATTCGCGATGCGGCGACCGTTCAGCAGCACCAGCGTGTACTTGGGGCCCAACGCGCGCAGGTTGGCCGTCGAAGCGCCGCCCGTCGCACCGACGTTGTTGGCCACGACGTTGCCGCCGAAGCTCGAAGGGAGCAGGTACACCAGGTCCTGAACCGTCGTGGCGCCCGTGCGCGCGATGTCTGCCTTGGTGATCGTCGTGATGGGCAGCGAGGTTTCGGATGCAGCTCGCTTGATGCTGGAGCCGGTCACTTCGACACGTTCGAGCTTTTGTGAGTCCTGAGCTGTCGCCTGGTTTGCGACAAGCACCAGAATGGCGCTTGCAATGAGGGTGTGCTTCAAATTGGTGCTCCTGTAAGAGAAAAACGGTGGCCGCAGCGATCTCTGCGGTGGAGGCCGGATGCGGCCGATCCTTGGCTGGACGGTTAACCCAGTGTTCGGAACATGCAAAGTTTGTGCTCGCGTGACAAACACCCCGACCGGGATATGTCCCTACGGCCCCTTCAGGTGCTGCTAAGTGATTGATTCGCCGTGAAATGACCCAAGTGCGCCGACCAGACCGCCGCCCTCAGACGTTGCCGCCGCGCGACGTGTCAAGGGGCCGGCGACTGCAAACGAGGGACCGCCGCCAGCAGCCGGCGCGTGTAAGCCTCGCGCGCTTGACCCAACACGTCCATGCAAGTGCCGCTTTCGACGATGCGGCCGCCCTGCATCACGGCGATGTCATCGGCGATGTACTCGACCACACCAATATTGTGCGTAATGAAGAGATAGGCCAGCCCGCGTTCCCGCTGCAGCTCGCGCAGCAGGTTCAAAATTTGCGCCTGCACGGACACGTCCAGCGCCGACGTGGGCTCGTCACAGACGATGAGCCGGGGCTCGACGGCCAGTGCGCGCGCAATGGCGATGCGCTGTCGCTGACCACCAGAGAACTCGTGCGGCCAGCGCTGCAACGCATCCCGGCGCAGGCCGACCTGGTCCACCAGCACGTTCAGCCGCTCGCGACGCGCGGCCGCATCCAGCTCCGGGCGTAGCGCGATCAGCCCCTCCTCCAGCACGTCGGCGACGCGCATGCGAGGGTTCATCGAAGCGAACGGGTCCTGGAAGATGATCTGGATGCTGCGGCGCGCGTCGACGAGCGCCGCGCCGCTCAGGCTGAACAGATCGCGACCCGCCAGCAACGCCTGACCGCTGATCTGCGCCTGACGGCGCAACAGCTGGACGATGGCCTTGCCGGACGTCGTCTTGCCGCAGCCGGACTCGCCGACGAGTGCCAACGTGCGCCCCGCATGCAGCTGGTAGCTCACGCCGGCCACCGCGTCGAAATGGCGCGGCCCGCGGTGGAACAGCGGCGTCTTCAACGCGAAACGCACGCGCAGGTCGCGGACGTCCAGCAGCGGCACGCCGCTCCCGGCCGGCGCGGGCGCCGGCATCGCCGCGATGGCCGGCTCGCCCGGCAACGCCTCGCCCGGCTGGCTGAAGAGCAGGCAGCGCACCTGGTGCCGCGGCCCTTCGTCGGTCAACATGGGCGGCGTGCCGGCGCAATGTCGCATGGCCTTGTCGCAGCGCGGCTCGAAGCGGCAGCCGGCAAACGACTGCCACAGCGGCGGCACCGTGCCACGGATGGCCGCGAGCGGCTCGCCACGGCGACTCGCGTCGGGCAAGGCCTGCAGCAGCAGCCGTGCGTAAGGGTGGCGCGGCTGCGTAAAGAACTCGACGGCCGGCGCCACTTCGATGATCTGCCCGGCATACATCAGCGCGACGCGATGCGCCAGCCCGCTGACGACGGCGAGGTCGTGCGTGATCAGCAGCACGCCCAGCCGGCGCTCGCGCTGCAAGTCGCGGAGCAGGTCGAGGATCTGCGCCTGGATGGTCACGTCCAGCGCCGTGGTCGGCTCGTCGGCTATGAGGTAGTCCGGCTCGGCGGCCAGCGCGATGGCGATCATCACGCGCTGCTTCTGGCCGCCCGACAGCCGGAACGGGTAGTCGTCGACACGCCTTTCGGGCTCGGGGATCCCGACGCGGCGCAGCCAGTCGATGGCCTTGGCGCGAGCCGCTGCACCGCGCAGTTCGGTGTGCGCCTCGATGGCCTCGACGATCTGGTCCCCCACGCGCATGACCGGGTTCAGGCTGGTCGACGGCTCCTGGAAGATCATCGATATGCGCCCGCCGCGCACGTCGCGCATGCGGCGCTCCGGCAGCGCCGTCAGGTTGTCGCCATCCAGTCGCACGGCGCCGCCGGCGACTCGACCGTTCTCGGGCAGCAACCGCATCAGCGCCAGCGCGGTCATGCTCTTGCCGCAGCCGCTCTCGCCCACCAGTGCGAAGGTCTCGCCCCGGCTCAACGTCAACTGCATGCCATCGATCGCACGGACGAGGCCGGCGTCGGCGTCGAGCTGCACGTGCAGGTCGTCGACCTCAAGCATCGCCGGCTCCCTTGCGACGCATGAAAACACGCGGCCGTGCCACCCGGGACTTGGGATCGAAGGCATCGCGCACGCCATCGGCAAACAGGTTGGCGGCCAGCACCAGCCCGACCATGAAGCCGAACGCCGCGGCAAAGCTCCACCACACGACCGGATCGCGAGACATCTCCGCGCGGGCCAGGTTGATCATGCTGCCGAAGCTGCTGGTCGTCGGGTCGACACCGACGCCGACATAGGTCAGCACCGCCTCATACAGGATCAGCTCGGAAAAACTCAGCACCAGCGTGATCAGCACCAGGTGCATGACGTTGGGCACGATGTGGCGCGCCATGATCGCCACGTCGCCCACGCCGAAGGCCGTGGCGGCCTGCACGTAGTCCAGCTCGCGCAGCTTCAAGGTCTCGGCACGCACCAGGCGGCACAGCCCCGCCCAGCCGGTCAGGCCGAGGATGAGGCACAGCACCAGCATCTTCAGGTCAGCGCGTTCGGCCGCGGTCTCGAAGAGTTCGGGGTTCTTGTCGAAGAACACCTGCACCATCAGCACGCAAGCGGCGATCAGCAGGACGTTGGGCACGGCGCTCAGCGTCGTGTAGACGTACTGGATGGCTTCGTCGACCCAGCCCTTGTAGTAGCCGGCCAGCACTCCCAGCAGCAGCGCCACCGGCAGCGTTGCGAGCGTGGACAGTGCGCCGATGACGAAGGCCGTGCGCACGCTCTTCAGCGCCTGCACCAGCACGTCGTTGCCGGTGCGGTCCGTGCCGAAGACGTGGTAATGAGGCATCAGTGCGATGACCGGGCCGACCAGCAGCAGCGCCACGGCCAGCGTGAACAGAATGGCGCGCAGCGGATAGAACGTGCGGTCCGATGCGATGTCCGCCATCGCGTGAAGCCAGCCGCCGTGATGGCGCGCCAGCGCCGCCGCGGTCAGCGCCGCCAGCAGCGCGACCATGGCCAACCCTCCGGCAAGCCCTAGCGCCACATCGCCTGCCACGTCGCCCACCCATTGCGCCGCCGGGTCGGTCAGATGGGCGCCGCCGAACTTCAGGCGAGGGAAGTCGCGGCGCACCTCGCCGTGCGCATCGACGACGCTCTCCTTGCTGAAGCCCTGCGTACCCAGCGGCACCGAGTAGCTGACCTCGCGCATGCCGATCTGGCGCTCCAGCATCACATCCAGCAGCGACAGCGTGCGGGTGTCGTACACCGTGCCGCCGCCCCTGGCCTGCAGCGCGTGGCGCAGGTGAATGCTGTCAACCAGCGTGAGAAGCAGGAACAACGCCATCACGACGCCGGCGCAGGCCGCCGCGGGGTCGCGCAGCACACGACGCCAGGTAGCACGCAGATGCGCTTGTCGACTCACGCGCCAGGCATAGGCGATGCCTGCGGCAGCCATCAGCCACAGCGCCAGGTCGGTCCACAGCAGCACCAGCTTCATTGCAGCCTCACCCGCGGGTCGACCCACGTGTAGGCGATGTCGATGAGTGTGTTGCTGGCGACATAGAGCAACGCGCCCAGGAACACCATCGTCCTCACGACGGCGAAGTCCTGGCTGGAGATCGCCTCGATGACGAAGGCGCCGAGGCCGGGAATGCCGAAGAAGCTCTCGAACACCAGGCTGCCCAGGAAGACGTAAGGCAGGTAGCCGCCCGCGCTGGTGATGATGGGCAACAGCGCATTGCGCAGCACATGGCGGCGCAGCACGCGGCCCTCGCTCAGCCCCTTGGCACGGGCGGTGCGGACATAGTCCTTGCCCATTTCCTCCAGGAACATCGCGCGGTACAGCCGCGCCTCGCCACCCAGGCGCGACAGCAGCGACAGCAGGATGGGCAGCACGAGGAACCTTGCGGCGTCCAGCCCGGGCGCGAAGCCGTTCATCGGCACCAGGCGCAGCACGCGGGCGAACAGGAACTGGCCGACGATGATGTAGAACAGACTGCTGATGGACAGCATCAGCACGCACAGCACGACGCCCCAGAAATCGATACGCGTGTGGCGGAAGAACACCAGCAGCAGCGCGAACGCGACGCTGACGATGACCTGCAGCGCGAACAAGGGCAGCGCGAGCTGCAGGCTCACGCCCATGCGCACCTTGACCTCGTGGCCGATGTTGATGGCCTGGCGGGCGTCGCTGCGTCCGAAATCCAGCGCGAACAGGCTGACCGAACGTTCCCACAGGATGGTGTGCGTGACGCGCTCGAAGCCCTCGCGGCTCGCGTCGTAATACAGCGGCTTGTCGTAACCGCGCTCGGCCTTCCAGTGCTCGATCTGGTCCTGCGTGATGCGCTTGCCGCCGATGTTCAGCCGCGCCATGTCGTCCGGCGTGTTGACGGCGAAGAACAGCACGAAGGTGAACAGGTTGACGCCCACCAGGATGGCCAGCCCATAGCCCAGCCGGCGCAGCACGAAGTGCAGCATCAGCCCGCCTCCAGCGGCGCAAGCGCCGTGGCCGACTCGCGGGCGCGCCACGCACTGCGCGTCGCGACGAAGATGACCAGCGCGCCGGCAGCCAGCGCCAGCAGCGGCCACCAGACGGGCCGGTTCCAGGCGGCGATGCGGGCGGCGCGCTCTGCGGCATCCACGCGCAGGTAGCGCGCGCGGTCACGCACGACGACGCCCGGCTTGCCGTTGTAGACCCAGTGCTGGAAGGCCAGGCCGGAATAACTCCAGTAGCCGAAGGCCCACGGCGCGTCCTGCCGCACGAGGTCGTTCATCTGCGCCATCAGCTGCGCCTTCTGCGGCCCGTCCTCCAGCGACTGCAGCTGCCGGTAGAGACGGTCGAACTCCGGGTTGGCGTAGTTGGACGTGTTCTCGCCCTCGCTCAGGCTCTTGCTGTTCGGGCCGTAGAGCAGGAACAGGAAGTTCTCGGCGTCCGGGTAGTCGGCGAACCAGCCGGCCCAGAAGATCTGGTGCTTGCCCTTGAGGATCTTCTCCTGGAACTGGTTGAAGTCCGTCGCGCGGATGTCGAGCTGGATGCCCAGCTTGGCGAACTGGCGCTGCAGCCAGTCGTTCTCAGCCTTCAGCTCCGGCGTGACGACGCGCTGGAAGTCATAGTTCAGCACCAGCGGCTGACCGGTCTTGGCGTCACGCCCGCCGGGGTAGCCAGCCTCCACCATCAGCTTCAGCGCATCCTCAAGTGGCCGGCGCTCTATCCTGCCGTCCACCAGCCGGTGCGTCACCGGATTGAACTCCCCCGGCTGCCGCTCGCGCGAGCCGAACACGCCGGGCGGGATGGGGCCATGGGCCGCGTCGCCACCCCTCTCCCGGAAGATGCGGCCGTAACCCTCCTCCCAGTCGATGGCGATGGAGATCGCCTGCCGCAGCGCGCGGTTGCGGCGCTGGCGTTCGGGCGTGTCGCCCCGGCCGACAACCGGGTCCAGCCAGTTGAAGCCGAGGTACCAGTTCGTGATGTCCACCGTCGCGGGCAGGCGGTAGCCGCGTTCGTCAAAGAAACGCTTCACGTCGTCGGAATCGTCGCGGTCCACCGCCAGCGTCACGCCCCAGTCCGCACGGTCCATCTCGGGCAGGTCCAGGTAGCCCTGCTTGAACAACTCCTTGATCGGCACGCGCTCCTTCACGCTGATCGCCACGATCCTGTCGACGAACGGGATACGCTTGCCGCAATCCGCCAGCAGGCCCGCCTCGGCATCGCCCGGGCTGCCCTCGCAGGGATAGGTGTCACCGTGGTAGTTGGGGTTGCGGCTCATCACGTGCCGTCGATCCTGCACGTACTCGGTCATCATGAACGGGCCGCTGCCCACCGGCCACTGGTTCCAGCTCATCGAATGGGCCGCCATGCCGGGCTGGGCATAGAAGGCGTCCACCTCCCAGGGCACCGCCGCCAGGAAGTTGGTCGCCAGCCAGTACTGCCACTGCGGATAGCGGCCCTTCAGCCGGATGCGCAGCAGATGGTCGTTCACGGCCTGGGCGCCCGCCAGCGGCCATTGGCGAAGATCCAGGAAGGGCTTGTCGGCCAGGTTCTCCGGCAGCCCGACGAGTTGTCGCGCGTTCTCGCGCCTGACCTGCTCGATGTAGTCCTTGAGCCCGAGGACATGCTCCGAGAACACGGCCGCCACCGGCGCATCCAACCTCGGGTTGGCGTGGCGCTTCAGCGCGTAGACGAAGTCCTCGGCCACGACCGGCCGCGTCGCCAGCTGCGGAAACTCGAACGGGCTGCGCCGGTCACCCAGCTCGCCCGGCTTGAGGTGGTGGTACAGATACTGGCCGTCCGCGCCCCTGGCAAAGGCGGGGTGCGGCGACCATTTCAGGTCCGTGCGCAGCGGCAGTTCATAGACGGCCTCGGCGATCTGGTCGTCGGGTGCGTCGTCCGGCAGCCGGTGGCCCTGGGCATCAAGGAAGTACGGCTTGGCCAGCGCCGCCGCGGCGCGTGGGACCAGCGTGTAGGGCCGTTTCAGCGGGTGGTAGCCATAGGGCGGCTCGCTGATCTCGTAGACGTAGGTGCTCTCGGGCGCGGAGTACGACGAGGTCGGGTCCAGGTATCGCGGCGAGCGCTCCGAGAACGCCATGAACAGCGTGTTCTCGCGCTCGGCGCCGTTGGGATGCGGGCTGTTGTTGCAGCCGGCCAGCAGCGCCAGCGCCAACGCGCCCCAGCCTTTCCTGACCCAACTGCCGATTGCCGCCACGACCCCGTCCTCAAAAAGCAAGCGCCCCGGTGAAAGCCGAGGCGCAGGTGGGAATCATAGTGGGGCAACTCGTCTATACAAGGCGCCAAGCCCTGAGCGGGCGGCAAGGTAAACCCGGTGTGACTTCAGTGATGGTGGTCGTGATCGTGTCCGTGGGCCAGCCGCGGGTCCGACTGCCAGCCGAGGAGCGCCTCGCGACCCTGCACATACAACTCCACCGTGGCACCCACCGGCAGGCAGACCTTGGTGCGCACATGGCCGAACGGCAGGCCCGTCAGCACCGGCGTCTTCGTGCGGGCTCGCAGCGCGGCGACGGCATCCTTCAGACCGTAGCCGCGGTCGTTCGGCACCTTGGCCCAGCCGCCGAAGTCGCCCAGCAGCACGGCCGCCTGCGCGTCGATGACGCCGGCCTGCTGCAGTTGCAGCAGCATGCGCTCCACGCGGTAGGGGTGCTCGTTGATGTCTTCCAGGAACAGGATGCCGCCCTTGACCTTGGGCCAGTGCCGCGTGCCGAGCAGCGAGCACAGCACCGTCAGATTGCCGCCCCACAGCCGGCCGCGCGCCTCCAGGCCGTCGAACTCGGCCGACGGTGCACGGAAGCCCACGGCCTCCAGCGCACCGCTCATCGCCTCCAGGAAGCAGTCGCGTGTGACCTCGTCCACACCGCCCTCCGCCTCCGTGCGGCCGAAGTCGTCGCAGGCGAGCGGCCCGGCCCACATGGACAAGCCCTTGAAGCGCGCGACCAGACCGTTCTGCAGCGCGGTGAGGTCGCTGTAGCCGACCCAGCGCGTGCCGTGCTCGATGCTGTGCGCGATGCGGCCCCAGTCGAGCTGGTCCAGCAGCCGCGTCAGCCCATAGCCGCCGCGGCTGGCCAGCGCGATGGACGGCGCCGCATCGGCAACGCGGTGCAGCACGGCCAGCCGTGTCGCGTCGTCGCCGGCGAAGCGCTGCTCACGGGACAGCGCATCGGCATCGACGTCGACATCGAAACCCAGCTGCCCCAGTCGCTTGGCGGCACGCTTGAGCGCCACAGGCTTGGCGACCGCGCCGGATGGTGAGAACAGGGTGAGCGTCGTCATGGAGCGTCTTCGTCCAGGTGGGTGGCTTCGCCGGTCGGGATCAGGCCCTGACGCTCGGCGCGGCGGGCACGGGCCGCCTCGCGGCGTTCGGCGAAGAAGTCGCGCAGCAACTGGCCCGAGGCCCCGGCCAGCAGGCCGCCTTCGATGCGCGTGTGGTGGTTGAGCTGCGGCTGGGCAAAGAGGTCGATGACCGAGCCGGCCACGCCCGTCTTGGGGTCAGCCGCTGCGAAGACGACGCGGCGAAAGCGCGCATGCATCAGCGCCATCGCGCACATCGCGCAGGGCTCCAGCGTGACGAAGAGTTCGCACTCCGGCAGACGGTAGTTCTCCAGCAGCGTGGCCGCATGCCGCAGCGCGACGATCTCGGCATGCGCCGTCGGGTCGTGCGTCGTGATTGGGCGGTTGTAGCCGGTGGCGATGATCTGGCCGGCCCGCATGATGACGGCACCCACCGGCACCTCGCCCACCAGCCAGGCGTTGTGCGCCTGATCCAGCGCGAGCCGCATCGCGTACTCGTCGGCGGGGGAGAACATCGGCGCGGTGGCAGGCTCGGTCATGGGCAAACAAAGTGTAGCGGCGGGCCGTGATACTCCCGGCCCATGACAACGAACCCCACGCCCGGATTGCTCGTCCGCCCGCTGGGCGAGGCGGCCCTGGCCTGCAGCGTCGATGCCCCGCTGGCGCTGGAGCACCAGCAGCGCTTATGGCAGCTTGCCGCCGCCCTCGCCGACCTGCCCGGCATGCTGGAGCTGACACCCGGCATGAACAACCTGCTGGTCGGCTTCGACCCGCTGCGCACCGACCCGGCCCAACTGGCCGATGCGGTCCTGGACCTGTGGGCCAAACCGCTACGGCGGCGCACGGCGGGCCGGCTCGTGGACATCCCCGTGCGCTACGGCGGCGCCGACGGGCCGGACCTGGAGTTCGTCGCCAGCCACTGCGGCCTCGCGCCGGAGGAGGTCGTGAGCCGTCACACGGCGGCGGAGTACGTCGTCTACTTTCTCGGCTTCCAACCCGGCTTCGCCTACCTCGGCGGGCTGGACGGCAGCCTGCACACGCCGCGGCGCGACGAGCCGCGCGTGGCGGTGCCGGCCGGCAGCGTGGGCATCGGCGGTGTGCAGACGGGCATCTACCCACTCGCTACACCGGGCGGCTGGCAGCTAATCGGCCGCACCGCCCTGCCCTTGTTCGACCCGGCCGCCGAGCCTCCGACGCTGCTGGCGCCCGGCGACCGCGTGCGCTTCGTCGCGGAGGCGCCATGATCGAACTGGTCAAGGCCGGCCCGTTGGCCACCGTGCAGGACCTCGGCCGCATCGGCTGGCGCGACCGCGGCCTGAGCCGCTGCGGCGCGCTGGACGATCTCGCGCTGCAGGCCGGCAACCTGCTGCTCGGCAACGCCCCGGACGCTGCCGGCCTGGAGTTCACGCTCGGCCCGGCCACGCTGCGCTTCGAGACCGACACCTGGGTCGCGCTAACCGGCACGGATCTCGACGCCAGCCTGGACGGCCGGCCGCTGCGCCCCGGCTGGCGCTGCGCGGTGCGCGCCGGCCAGGTGCTGAAGCTGGCAGCGCCGCGCGAACGCATGCGCAGCTATGTCTGCGTGGCCGGCGGCATCGACGTGCCGGCTGCGCTCGGCTCGCGCAGCACCGATCTGAAGACCGGCTTCGGCGGGCTGGGCGGCCGAGCGCTGCGCGACGGCGACCGGCTGCCGCTGGGCACGCCTGCCCGCCTGCCCCGGCGCGCAGCGGGTGCCAGCCTGCCGGACTGGAAGAACACCGTGCGCGTGCTGCCCGGCCCGGACTACGCCGACTTCCCCGCTGCCGCGCGCACTGCCTTCGGCACGACGGACTGGATAGTCACCCCACAGAGCAACCGCATGGGCTACCGGCTGAGCGGGCCGGCGCTGATGCGCCAGCGCGGCGGCGAGCGGGTATCGCACGGCGTGCTGCCGGGCGTCGTGCAGGTGCCAGCCTCGGGCCAGCCCATCGTGCTGCTGGCCGATGCGCAGACGACCGGCGGTTACCCCATCATCGCGGTCGTGATCCGCGCGGACCTGTGGAAGCTCGCGCAGCTGCGGCTGGGCGCGCCGATGCGCTTCATGGCCTGCCGGCCGGAAGACGCCGTGGCCGAGCTTCGCGCGCGGGAGCAGTTGCTGGCACGCTGGAGGACCGGCGCATGACATACCCGGTGGACTTGAATGCCGACCTCGGCGAAGGCGCGCCGGACGACGCGGCGCTGCTGGCCCTCGTCAGCTCGGCCAACATCGCCTGCGGCTGGCACGCGGGCGACGCCCGGCTGATGCAGGCCACCATCGAGGCGGCGCTGGTGCGCGGCGTGGCCATCGGCGCGCACCCGAGCCACCCCGACCGCGACAACTTCGGCCGCAGCCACATGCAGCTCGCGCCCGAGGCAGTGCGGGCCGACGTGATTTACCAGGTCGGCGCGCTGCAGGCGCTGGTCCGCGCCGCTGGTGGGCGGCTGCATCACGTCAAGCCGCATGGCGCGCTCTACAACCAGGCCGCGCGCGACGCGGCGCTGGCCGACGCCATCGCCGGCGCAGTGTGCGCAGTGGACCCGGCGCTGGCGCTCTACGGTCTGGCCGGCAGCGAGCTGCTGCACGCGGCCGAACGCGCGGGCCTGCGCGCCGTGGCCGAGGTCTTCGCCGACCGCGGCTACCGCGCCGACGGCAGCCTCGTGCCGCGCAGCGAGCCGGGCGCGTTCGTGGATGACGTGAACGAAGCCGTCGCCCGCACGCTGCGCATGGTGCGCGAGGGCGTCGTCGTAGCCGTGACCGGCGAGACCGTGCCGCTGCGAGCCGACACCATCTGCCTGCATGGCGACGGGCCTCACGCCCTCGCCTTCGCCCGCGCGCTGCACGGTGCGCTGCAAGGCGCGGGCATCCAGCTGCGGGCCTGATGCAGGACGACCTGTTCTCGCTCGACGGCGCCGAGGCGCCCGCAGCACCGGCCGGGCGCCGGCGCGGCGTGCAGGCCATGCCAGCGACACCGCAAGACCAGGCCCTGGCCGCGGCGCTGCAACCGCAAGTGCACCTTGGCACGTCGACCTGGAGCTACCCCGGCTGGGAGGGCCTGGTGTGGGCTGGCCGGTACAGCGAGGCGACGCTGTCCAGGACCGGCCTGCCGGCCTATGCTGCGCATCCGCTGCTGCGTGCCGTGGGCATCGACCGCGGCTTCTACCGGCCGCTGGCGGCCAGCGAGTTCCAGCGCCATGCAGAACAGGTGCCGCGGGGCTTTCGCTTCACGGTCAAGGCGCCCAGCCTCGTAACGGACCCACTGATGCGCCAGGAGGAGGGCCGCAGCCAGGGTCTCAACCCGCTGTTCCTGGACGCCACGACCGCGCTGGAGACCTTCATCGAGCCGGCCTACGAAGGCTTGGGGGCTACGCTCGGCGCGCTGGTCTTCCAGATCAGCCCGCTGCCCGCCTCGATGTTGTCGCGCATGAACGAAGCTTTCGACCGGCTGCATGCGCTGCTGCTGGCCTGCCCCAGGCCGCCCACCGGCGTGCTGGCCGTCGAGGTGCGCGACGCCGCCTGGCTGACGCCCGAGCTGGTAGCGCTATTGCGCGACACCGGCGCGCGCTACTGCCTGGGCCTGCATCCCAAGCTGCCGCCGCTGGCTGAGCAGCTACCGCTGCTGCGCGCGCTGTGGCCCGGCCCACTGGTGGCGCGCTGGAACCTGAACCGGATGCACGGCCCTTTCGGCTATGAGACGGCGGAGAAGAAGTACGGCGAGTTCGCCGAAATGCTGGACCCCGACCCTGAGACCCGCGCCGGGTTGGCCCGCATCATCCGCGGCACGGCAGGCGCCGGGCAGGAGGCGTTCATCACGATCTCCAACAAGGCCGAAGGCTCGGCGCCACTGAGCGTGCGGGCGCTGGCCGAGGCCATCGTCGGCGGCTGAGCCGGCGGCGGTCGTCAGCCCTGCAGCGGCCAGCGCCGCAGCACGTCGTGCCGCGTCAGGCCCTGCGGGCTCTGCACCAGCACGAACTCGCTGGCGATCCAGCCGGGCAGCTCGACGGGCCAGGCTGTCGCGGGGCGCTTGTCGTAGCGCAGCGTCAAGTGCGGCTCGTAGTCGTGCGCCGGCCGCGCGACGCCGTGGGCCGCGAGGCGCTCGACAAGGGCATCGCGAAGGTCGCGCACGGCCTCCAGCCCCTGGCCGCCGGTCAGCACGAACGGATGCCGGGTCGCGCCCGGCCGGCCCCAGCTTGCGAAGCGGTCGAACTGCAGGTCGAAAGCCGGCCGCACGACCTCGGCCGCCGCGCTGCTCGCGGCGGCGATGAGCTGTGCGTCGGGCTCGGCCTGGAAATAGCCGAAGTAGTGCAGCGTGATGTGGAAGATGCGCGCGGGCCGCAGCCGTGGCGCCAGGCCGCGCGCCTCGTGCGCCGCGGTGACGGCCTGCGCGATGCGATCGGCCGTCGCCGCATCGGGCCGCAGCGCGAAGAAGAGCTTGTGGCCGGTCAATTCGTCGCGGCGGACGCGGCCTCGGCGGCACGGCGCGCGGCATCGTCCAGCGTGCCCTGCACCTGCTGGCCGACCGCCTGCGGCTGCGGCAGCGCGGCGCTCGCCGCCGGCGTACCGGGCGCTGCAGGCTTCAGCGCGGTGGCCTGCTTCTTGGCCAGCTGCAGCACGATGGCGGCGACGATGACAAGGGCGAGAAGGCTGAGGGCGGCTCTCATCGGCACAGGTTCCGGGCAGTTGTCACAAGACGAGCATAGCGGTGCAAAGCCTTGATCCATCTCAAAAGCTGCATTTGCCATCTACCTACGATCCAGCTCACACAACAACCGGAGAACACCATGCTCAGGCGCCTCCTTCTTCTGACCGCCATCACCGCCTCTTCCCTGCTGCCGCTGACCACCCATGCCGCCTCGGCCGCGCTGCCCGTCGTCCGCGCCGAGCTGACAAGCCCGCCCTTCGTGCCGCCGGCAACCAACCGCAAGAGCCCGGCCAAGGTCATCGTCGAGCTGGAGGTCGTCGAGAAGGAGATGCCCATCTCCGAAGGCGTGAACTACACCTTCTGGACCTTCGGCGGCACCGTGCCCGGCAGCTTCATCCGAGTGCGCCAGGGCGACACGGTGGAGTTCCACCTGAAGAACCACCCCAGCAGCAAGATGCCGCACAACATCGACCTGCACGGCGTCACCGGCCCGGGCGGCGGCGCAGCCTCGAGCTTCACGGCGCCGGGCCACGAGAGTCAATTCACGTTCAAGGCGCTGAACGAGGGCATCTACGTCTACCACTGCGCCACCGCGCCGGTGGGCATGCACGTGGCCAACGGCATGTACGGCCTCATCCTCGTCGAGCCGCCGCAGGGCCTGCCCAAGGTGGATCATGAGTACTACGTCATGCAGGGCGACTTCTACACGGCGGGCAAGTACCGCGAGAAGGGCCTGCAACCTTTCGACATGGAGAAGGCAATCGCCGAGCAGCCCACCTACGTGCTGTTCAACGGCGCGGAAGGCGCATTGACTGGCGACCGCGCCATCACCGCCAAGACCGGCGAGACCGTGCGCATGTTCGTCGGTAACGGCGGCCCCAACCTCGTATCGAGCTTCCACGTCATCGGCGCGATCTTCGACAACGTGCGATTCGAGGGCGGCTCGCTCGCCCAGAAGAACGTGCAGACGACGCTGATCCCCGCCGGCGGCGCCGCCATCGTGGACTTCAAGACCAAGGTGCCCGGCAGCTACGTGCTGGTCGACCACTCCATCTTCCGTGCGTTCAACAAGGGAGCATTGGCCATCCTGAAGGTCGACGGGCCGGAGGACAAGGCCATCTACTCGGGCAAGGAGGTCGACTCGGTCTACCTCGGCGACCGCGCCGCTCCCAACCTGCAGGCCGTCGCCACGGCCACGACGGCGGCCGCCAGCGGCAAGCTCACCCAGCAGGATCAGATCGCCGCCGGCCAGCAGCTCTTTGCCGGCACCTGCTCGGTCTGCCACCAGGCCAACGGCGCGGGGCTTCCAGGCGTCTTCCCGCCGCTGGCCAAGTCGGACTTCCTCAGCGCGGATGCCAAGCGCGCCATCGGCGTCGTGCTGCATGGCCTGTCGGGCAAGGTGACCGTGAACGGCAAGGACTACAACTCGGTCATGCCGCCGATGAACCAGCTCAACGATGACGAGGTCGCCAACATCCTGACCTATGTGCTGAACAGCTGGGGCAACCCGGGAGGCACCATCACGGCCGACGACGTCAAGAAGCAGCGCGCCGCCAAGCCCGCCACCACCAAGGCCGCGGAGCACTGATGAGCGCCGCGCCGGGCCGTTCCAAGCCAGCTCGCTCCCGCTTGGCGGGACAGCGCGAGGCGCGAAGGGTGCACCAATGAGCCTCGCCACCGCATTGATCGCCCTGGCCAGCGCGGCCTACGTGCCGATGCCGGCCGGCACGATCAACAGCGTGCTGGCCCGCGACACGGACCGCGAGCCGACACCCGTCGCCGCGTTCGAAATGCGCGAGACGCCCGTGACGCGCCGGGACTTCCGGCGCTTCCTGTCGACCCATCCCGACTGGCTGCCAGGGCGCACTCCCGCCGTGTTCGCGTCCAGCGGCTACCTGCAGCACGGCGTAGACGACGCGGACGTGCCGGTCACCGAGGTCAGTTGGTTCGCCGCCCAGGCCTACTGCGAGTCCGAAGGCGGCCGGCTGCCGACATGGCACGAATGGGAATACGCGGCCGCAGCGGATGCCACGCGCACCGACGCGCGCGGCGACCCCGTGTGGCTGGCGCGCATCCTAGGCTGGTACGCCCGGCCCGCCAGCCAGCCGCTGCCCACGGTGGGCGGCGAAGCTAACGTCTACGGCGTGCGCGACCTGCACGGCCTCGTGTGGGAATGGGTGGACGACTTCAACGCCCTGCTCGTCAACAACGACAGCCGCAGCAGCGGCGATCCCGACAAGCTCAAGTTCTGCGGCGCTGGCGCCATCGACCTGCAGGACCGGCAGAACTACGCGGTGCTGATGCGCGTGGCCTTGCTCTCTTCCGTCAGTGCCGCCGACAGCACCGGCAGCCTGGGCTTCCGCTGCGTGCGCGAGGTGAAACCATGAATCGACGTTCCCTGCTGGCGAGCCTGGCGCTCGCCGCCGTTCCCGCCTGGGCCCTGCCCGGCGACTCGGTCTACCAGCTCGATGCCAAGCTGACCGACCAGCGCGGCCAGCCCGTCCGGCTCGACGTCGGCCGCGGCCAGCCAGTGCTGGTGAGCATGTTCTACACGTCCTGCCAGTTCGTCTGCCCGATGCTCATCGAGGCCGCGCAGGCGACGCAGGCCGCGCTGCCGGCGAACGAGCGCCAGAAGGTCAAGGTGCTCTTGATCAGCTTCGACCCGGCACGCGACACGCCGGAGAAGCTGGCCGCAATGGCCAAGGAACGCGGGCTGGACAGCTCGCAATGGACGCTGGCCCGCACCGACCCAGCCACCGTCCGCAAGATCGCGGCGCTGCTGAAGTTCCAGTACCGCGCGCTGCCCGACGGGGAGTTCAACCACAGCGCCGAACTGATCCTGCTGGACGGCGAAGGCCGCGTGGCGACGCGCACGACGATGCTGGCCGGCGCCGACGAACGCGTCGTCGGCGCCGTGCGCAAGCAGCTGGCACTGCGCCAGCCCTGACGTCCAGGAGACCGGCTCAGCGACGGCGACGCAACGCGGCGCCGAGCAGGCCCAGGCCCGCGAGCGCGTAGGCCAGCGTGCTGCCTTCCGGCACGCTGGAGACGACGAAGGACAGGTTGTCGGCATAGCCATCGTTGTCGCCGCCACCCAGCCGCGACATCGACAGCGAGAACATCAGCTGGCTCGTCTGCGAGGGCAAGGCACCGGAGGCGGTACGCAGGAACAGGCCGGTCTGGTTGCCGCGGTCGGCCGGTGTCACGGGGCCGATGGAGGCATGGTCGATTTCGTTGCCGTCCGCGTCGAGGAAGGACACGTACAGCAGCGCGTTGTCGCCCTGCTCCGCCCAGCCACCCAGGTAGCCGCTCAGCTCGTAATGCAGCGGCTGGCCCGCCAGGCTGCCCAGAGCGATGGTCTGGAAGCCGGCGGCCTGCGCCGTCAGCCCCGTGAACATCTTGCTGCCGCGGTCGACAGGCCCCGGCTGCGTGGGTTGTACCCAGTTCGGGCCGTAGTCAACCGACTGGAACATCGAATAGCCATCGAAGCCCGTCCAGCCCGCCACGTCGCCTTCGGCGTCGCCGTTGACGATGAGGTTGGTGTTCAGAGCCGCCTGGGCATGGGCGCCGAGGCTCAAGCCAGCCAGGAGGGCCAGCGCGAGGGTGTGTTTGATCATGGAATGTCGTTGAATCGCAAGGGGTTCAGGGGCGGGTCTGGTCCAGCACGGCAGGGCCGGACATCGCGGGGTCGCTGACCGACGGCTGGCCGTTCTCGAGGTGGCCGGCCAGGCGGATGCCGAATCCCGGCACCTCGGTGGCCTTCAGGCTGTAGTCGTACCAGCGGTGTTCGCTGTCGACAGCAACGCGCACGGTCTGCACGCCACCGGCGCCGACGATCCAGCTGCGGTCCGGCACGGCGGCATAGCGGTGCGTCTGCAGCACGAAGGTGCAAGGCTTGCTACCGACGTTGCGCAGCTCCAGCACCAGCTCCAGATAGACGCGGTCGGACTTCACCCGCACGCCAGGCTGAGCCTGGGCGACGCCCGCCTTGGGCAGGTTGCCTGTGAAGTGGCGGTGGAAGCCGTTGGGGCCCAGCACCCACAGGTCGTAGGCCGAACCAGCAGCGCCCGGCCAGTTGCCTTCGAGCTGCTTGCCCGCCTCGACGGTGTAGCGGCGCGGGATCTGGTCCAGCGCCAGGCGGTTGTAGACGTGGAAGACGGCGCCCGCGTCACCGGTGTTCTCGAAGCGCAGCGTCACGCCGGTAGCCGCGGCCGTGGCCTGCACCTGCAGCTCGTACGGCAGCGCGCGCGCCATGCGCAGGCCAGCCTGCTGTACTGGCGCGGCGAGCGTCGTGGGCGTGGCGGGCGTCTTGGTGCTCGGCAATGTCAGCGCGCGGGCGCGCAGCGCCGCCGTGGCCGGCAGGTTCTGCAGGAACGCGCTGTCTTCCGGGTGCGCGAAGTCGAAGCAGCCCACCAGGTTTCCGCTGACCGCCCGGCGCCACGGCGTGATGAGCGGCTCCTGCACGCCGAAGCGGGCCTCGATAAAGCGGATGACGGAAGTGTGGTCATGCACCTGGGAGTTGACCCAGCCACCCTTGCTCCACGGCGAGACGATGTACATCGGCACGCGGGGGCCCAGGCCGTAGGGGCGGTGCAGGTAGGTCGGGTTGCTGCCGTTGAGCACGTGGTGGTATTCGCCCGTCGTGTCGACGGTGGAAGCGCCGGCGAGCTGGGCCTTGGCGGGGTCGGCGTCGTAGACCTGGTACGACGGCGCGGCCGGCGGTGGCATGTGGTCGAAGAAGCCGTCGTTCTCGTCGAAGTTGATGAACAGCACGGTCTTGGACCAGACCTCCGGATTGGCGGTCAGCGCCTCCAGCACACGTGCCGTGTAGTCGGCGCCAGACGCCGGGCTGGACGGCCCGGGGTGTTCGGAGCCTTCGGCCGTCGCAACGATCCATGACACCTGCGGCAGGCGGTTGGCCAGCACATCTTCCTTCAGCTTGTCGAGATCGCGCGTCGTCACGCCGCGAGCCTTCAGCTCGGCAGAGAAGCCCTGGCGGCCGTACCACGCATCACGGAACGGACGGAAGCCCGCAAGCGAGTTGTCCGTGAAGTTGTCGTCCATGTTCTGGTAGACCTGCCACGAGACGCCGGCAGACTGCAGGCGCTCCGGGTAGGTCGTCCACGTGTAGTCCGTGGCCGGGTTCTCGTTGAACCAGTCGTGGCTGTTGTCGGTCGACGGACCGCCGGCCAGCGCCAGCGGGTCATTGCCGCCGCTCCACAGGAACAGCCGGTTGGTGTTGGTGCCGGTCTGCGTCGCGCAGTGGTAGTGGTCGCACAGCGTGAAGGCGCGGGCCAGCGCGAACTGGAAGGGGATGTCCGCCTCCTTGTAGTAGCCCAGCGAATGCGCCTGCTTGGCCGCGGGCCAGTTGTTCATGCGGCCGTGATCCCAGGCGGCCTGGGCATCAGCCCACGAGTGCGGCGTGCCGGCCACGCGCATCACCGAGAAGTCCTGCAGTGTGTTCAGGTGAAAGGGCGCGATGGCAGTGCGCTGGCCACCCCACTCGGGACGGCCGGGCACCTTGGCGCCGCCGCCGTTGGGCTGCACGAAGACGGTCTTGCCGCTGAATGTGCCGGCCCGGTCCAGCGTGGGCACCGGGAACGGGTCCGCGAAGCCGCGCACGCCGGCGAGCGTGCCGAAGTAGTGGTCGAACGAACGGTTCTCCTGCGTCAGCACGACGATGTGCTCGACGTCGTGCAAGGTGCCGGTGCGCTGGTTGGCGGGAATGGCCAATGCGCGCTGGATGACGGGCGGGAAGCTGGCGAGCGCGATGCTGGCGCCGGCCGCCTGGCCGAGGCCGCGCAGGAAGCCGCGGCGATCTTGAATGGACATGAAAGCACTCCGGAGAAGAGGGGTCAGGGGGTGCCCGGCACTCTAGGAATGCGATGTGGACGGGGCATGACAGCGGCGCTGTTGAACGGCCTGCCGCTGCCCCTTGATCCGGCGACGCGCCGCAGGCGAGCGTCGCGGAACGGTCATCACCACGCCATCAACACGCTGATCCATTGCCCCTTGATTTGCGAATGATTCGCATTTACAGTGCGATGCGCCGCCGCCTGCTCTTGGCGGTGAGGTGCACCGCCCCAGTCGAGCCCGCAGGGCAGCCGGCGCGCCGCACCGAAGCTTTCGCTTTCCCGCACCAGCCAGCCCGCGCCAGCCCGTGCAGCCCTTCCAGGACTTGCCCATGCTGCCGCGCCACACCGGGACCACAACCGCGCACGTCCCGCCGCCCCGCACCATCGACGCCGACCGGGCGAACCGCCCGTGCCGCAGAAGCCGCGCAGCGAGGTGCACGCCGCCGGCAGCGTCCGCAACGGGCGATCACTGCACACCGCCGCGCGGCCTGCCGGTCGGTTGCAGGTCCGTCGCCGCGCGATGAAGGCCATGCCGCACCGCCCAGGCGACCAGATCGACGACATCCACGCCTCCGGCCTGAAGGCCACCACCCCCCGCATCAAGGTCCTCCGCATCTTCCAGCAGCGGCGACAGCGCCACTGGAGTGCCGAAGAGATCTACCAGGCCCTGTTGCTGCAGGACGCCGACATCGGCCTGGCGACCGTCTATCGCGTGTTGATGCAGTTCGCGCAGGCTGGCCTGCTGCTGCGCACGCATTTCGACACTGGCAAGGCCGTCTTCGAGCTCAACGAGGGCGACCACCATGACCACCTCGTCTGCCTGCGCTGCGGCCGGGTGGAGGAGTTCTCGGACGCCGAGATCGAATGCCGTCAGCAGGCCATCGCCGCCGAGCGCAGCTTCCGCCTGCAGGCGCATGCACTGGCCCTGTATGGCCTGTGTTCGCGCTGCCAGCCGGAGCGGTAGCTCCGCTTGCGCGCTCCCCATGCGGCAGCTTGTACGGGCTGCCGGACTTGCCTTCCACGCCTTTCGTCAATCGCGCGCCAGCCCGGAGCCAGCCAGCCATGACACCACCCTTCCCATACGGAGCCGAAATCCATGTCCTCACCACGTCTCGCCCGGCGGCTGCTGTTCGCAGCTTCCGGACTGATCCTGACCCTGCCTGCAGCCCGCGCCGAGGACGCGGCTGACGACGCCGGCAGGCCAGCGGCCCGGCTGGGCACCGTCGTCATCAGCGGCGACAAGCTCAAGCGTTCGGAGCTGGAGTCCACGCAGAGCGTCGGCACGCGCAGCGGCCGGCAGATCGACGAACAAGCCAATGTGACGCTGCAAGACGTGGCCTCCCGCCTGGCCAACGTCGGCACGACGCAAGGCCTCACGATCCGTGGCATCCCGCTCTACGGACCGGGCGGCGGCTCCGGCAAGACGGCCACCGTCACGGTCGACGGCGTCGCGCAGGAAGCCGCGGGCGCCAGCATCGCCGACCTGTCGGTCTGGGATGTCGAAGCCGTGGAGGTCCTGCGCGGCCCGCAGTCCACCAACCAGGGTCGCAATGCGCTGGCCGGTGCCGTCGTCATGAAGACGCGCGGCCCCACGGACGATTGGGACCTGCGCGGCCGTGTGAGCATGGGCAACCAGGACACGCGCAGGGTGGCTGTGGCCGGCGGCGGCGCGCTGGTGAAGGACCTGGCGGCCTTCCGCATCGCCGCGGAAGCGCATCGCGATGCCGGCGGGCTGTTCAACGAGACGCGGCAAGACAAGCGATGGAACCATGACGACGGCGGTACTTTCCGGGGCAAGCTGCGCCTGACACCATTCGGCGACAGCTACCAGGCACTGCTGACCTACGCCGACGTGCGACTGGACACGGGCCGCCCCTACGCGGAAGCAACCCTGCGCAAACCGCAGGAGCGCATCTCCCTCGCCAACGAAGGCGGACATCAGAAGACCCGTGCGCGAAGCCTCGCTCTGGAACAGAACTGGAGCTGGGCCGGGGCTGAATGGACCTGGCTCAGCACCTGGGCCCGCAACCACTATGACCGCGCCTACGACTACGACGAGACCGAGCTGAACCAGGGCACCTCCGCGACCCTGATCGACGACCGCCATCAATCCCACGAACTGCGGGCCAACTTCGAGACCCGCGTTGGTGGCAACAAGCTCAAGGGCGTGGCGGGACTTTTCATGTCGCGCGGCAGCCAGGACGACGACTACCTCTATACCGTGCCGGTGTCCTACGTGCTGGGCGTCTTCGGCCAGTGCCCCAGCGTGGCCGCCTGCGAGGCCGCATACAAGGCTGACTTTGTGCGTCGCCGCAACCTGAACAAAGAGCGCGTGAGCAACCGCGCCGTCTTCGGCGAGTTCGACTACACGATCGACCGTCTCACGCTGACCGCTGGCGTGCGCTACGACCATGAGGCCCAGGATCGCGACATCGGCTCCGAGACCGACGGCACCACACCCACGGCGGCCCGCATCGTGCAGCTGTTGCGGGCCAACAGCGTCATCGCGCCCGACGGGACACAGGTGCTCAACACACGCTACAGCGCCTGGCTGCCCAAGCTGGCGGCGCGGTACGAGCTCACCCGGGACTGGCAGGCCGGCCTGGCCGTGCAACGCGGCTACCGCACCGGCGGCGTGAACTACAGCTACCAGCGGGGCGCCAACGCCTATGAACCTGAATACACCACCAACTACGACCTGTCATTGAAAGGCCAGCCGCTGCCGGGACTGCTGTTGGCAGTCAACGCCTATCGAGTGGACTGGCGCGACCAGCAGGTCAACGTTGGCGCGAACAGCCTGGACGTCTACTACGTCAATGCCGGCAGGTCGCGACTGCACGGGCTGGAGTTCGAGCTTCGCGGCCAGGCGGCGCCGGGACTGGAACTGTTCGGCGCACTGGGCGTGTCGCGTACCAGGTTCCAGGACTTCAGCGTTCCCTCCGGCAACTACAGCGGCAAGCAGTTCCCCGGCTCGCCGCGCCAGACGGCCTCGCTGGGCTTCAGCTGGAAGCGGGGCGATTGGACCTTGAACAGCGACGTCGTCTACGAGGGTGGCACTTACAGCGAGGCCGTCAACGATGCGAGCACGCGCAGCCCGGGCCACGTCGTGCTGAACGCCAAGCTTGCCTACCAGCTCGCCCCCAGGGTGCGCGCGTTCGCCTACGGCGCCAACCTGTTCGACCAGACCTACGCCGTCTATCGCTGGAACACCACCAGCACCCGTCAGGTGCTGACGCTGGGCGCCGGCCGCACCGTGGGCCTCGGACTGGAGGCGCAGCTGTGAACCACGCCAACGGACCCTTCGTCGCCACGGCGCTGGCGCTCGCCGCCGCCGTCTGCCTGTACCGGACCAGCCAGCACCAGCGCCTCTGGAGCGCCACGAAAACGCCCGCACGCTGGCGCTGGGCAGCCCTGACGCTGCTGGCGGGCGCCACCGCGCTGCTGCACCCCGCGCTGGGCCTCGCAGCGGCATCTGGCGTGGTGATCAGCGCTGCCATGCTGGGGTGCATGTTGCTGCCTTTCATCAATGCCTGGCGCCACCGCACGGAGGTGCGCGATGTGGTCTAGGTCCCTGGCCGCAGCTCTGCTGGGCCTGCCGCTGACCGTGGGCCTGGTGGGCCTCGCGACGCGGCTGTTGCCACGCGCGCTGGGCGACCACACGCTCCTTCTGCTGGTGTGCGCTTTCGTCGTCTGGGTCGCGCTGCTGGCGTTGCCCTTCGCGCTGCGCAGCGGCCGCAGCGCCTGGCTCGTCATGGGCGACGGCACGCTGCTGTGCTTTGGGGTGCTGCAAGTTCTGAAAGCCCTCGGCTGGCCGGGAGTCGCCGCATGAAGGCCGAGACCTTGCGCAGGTTTCTCGCCGTTCACAGCGCCGTCGGCATGTGTGCCGGCCTGCTGTTGTTCATCGCCTTCTATGCCGGCGCGCTGACGCTGTTTCGCGAGCCCATCCAAGCCTGGGCGATGGCCTCGGCGCCAACACGGGCGGCCCCTCCCAAGACGCTGGACGATGCGCAGCGGCTGCTGGACAACGTGCTCGCCCGCGAGCCCGCCATGGCCGCCGACATTCGCGTCTACCTACCTCACGAGGGCGGCGATCTGCAAGTTGCCGGCCCTGATCCAAGGACCCGCCACTGGCGAGAGTTCGAGCTGGGACCGGATGGTCAGGTGCGGCCGCACGAGGAACACACCGACCTCGCCGACTTCATCTACAGGCTGCACTACACGGCGGGACTACCGCGCCCCTGGGGCACTTATGTGCTGGGCGTCGTCTGTCTGCTGTATGGCCTGGCGCTCGTCAGCGGTGTCGTCATCTACATGCCCATGCTGGCGCGAGACCTGTTCGCGCTGCGCTGGGGCCGCAACATCAAGCGGCTCTGGCAGGACGCGCACAACGCCGTCGGGCTGCTGTCGCTGCCCTTTCACGTCGTGTTCGCGTGGAGCGGCGCTGTGCTGACCATCGGCACGCTGCTGCTGGCCCCCTTCCAGTTCTTCGTGTTCGATGGCAAGTTGCTGGACCTCGTCGGCCCGCAGGCAGGGTTCTCGCGACCGGTCGCCCAGACCGACGAGAAAGCCCCGCTGCTGAGCCTTGCCCGGCTCGTGGCCGCAGCCCAGGCCGCAGCGCCGGGGCTGGAGGTGGAACGGCTGCACATCCGCAAGGCCGGCAGTGCTCAGGCGCATGTCGAGACCGACGGCCATCTTCAGCAACGCCACCTCAGCGACTCGGCCCGCATCGAACTCAACGGCGCGACCGGCGAATTGCTGCACGCCCAGACGCCGTCCAACTACAGCAGCGGCACGGCGCTGCTGCGCGGCCTGCAGACGCTGCATTTCGGCGACTACGGCGGACTGGTGCTGCGCTGGGTCTATTGCCTGCTCTCGCTCGGCGGCGCCTTCCTCTTCTACAGTGGCAATCTGTTGTGGGTGGAGTCGCGCCGCAAGCACCGCCAACCCGAACAGCTGCGGCGCGCCGGCGTCATGGCCCGGCTGACGCTGGGCGTCTGCCTGGGCTGCATGGCGGGCATCTCGGCGCTGTTCCTGCTGACCCGCATCGTCGGCGAGCCGCGGCTGTCCCCATGGCTGGAGGCGGCGTACCTCGCCGTGCTGGGAAGCTGCGTGCTGTGGGCCTTCGCCCGGCCGCTGCCGCGGGCCGCCGTGGAGCTGTGCGTGGCATCGGCCGCTGTGACCGCCGCCATTGCGGGAGCGGATATGGCGATGTTCGACGCGCAACGGTTGCTGGGCGATGCCACGCTGTGGGCGACTGACCTGACCGCGTTGGCCGGCGCTGCAATGTTGCTCGCCATCGCGCGCGCCACTCGCCGCCGGGCTCGATCCGGACCGGCCTACAGCGTCTGGGCAACTGCCGCGTGAAACAGCCACCCGCAGCGCCCGCTGTGATGGGTCAATCGGACGCGTCGATCAGACGCGGCTCCGGGCTTCGAGCCAGCATGCAGCCCGACAACATGGACAGGCACACCGACTGGTGAGGCCACGTCCGCGGTGGCGCCATCCGCCGACGGGCTGGATCGGCGGATATGCCGACCCAGCCCCCTCCGGGAAGGGCTGCGCACGCCAGACAGCACCCCGTCGTTAGCCGATCACGTGGCCGGCGTAAAGGGCAGGACGTCGGCGGTCAACGTGGGCGACATGGCAGCTCGGCGCGATGCCGATGCCCTTCTGGTGCAGGAGGCCGTTCGCTACATCCGCACCAACCTGGCAGGGCTGCCTCCGGTGCCGGAGCTGGCGCGACGCCTCGGACTGCACGAGAAGCGCTTGTTGGCACTGTTCCGCGACCACCTGGGGCAGACCGTCTCCGGCTTCGTCAGCGAGGAGCGGGTTCGCGAGGGGGCCCGGCTACTGACCTCGACGGCCATGACGGTGCAGGAAATCGCCTTTGCCGCAGGTTTCAACAACCCCGGCAACTTCGCACCGCGTTCCGATGCTGTCCGCCGTGCTGCGACACGAGACCGCGCTCCACTGAGGCGCGGCACGCGAGTAGGCGCGAGTAGGCCTCAGCGGCGACCGAACTGCCCCGAACGCTGCATCACTCCCACTCGATGGTCGCCGGCGGCTTGCTGCTGACGTCGTAGGTCACGCGGTTGATGCCACGGACCTCGTTGATGATGCGACTCGACGTGCGCTTGAGCAGCGCGTAGGGCAGCTCGGCCCAATCGGCCGTCATGAAGTCGCTGGTTTGCACGGCACGCAGTGCGACGACGTAGTCGTACGTGCGACCGTCGCCCATCACGCCCACGCTCTTGACCGGAAGGAAGACGGCGAAGGCCTGGCTCGTGAGCGCGTACCAGCTCTTGCCCGTGGCCGGGTCGATGGTGTTTCGCAGTTCCTCAATGAAGATCGCGTCGGCGCGACGCAGCAGGTCGGCATAGTCCTTCTTGATCTCACCGAGGATTCGCACGCCGAGGCCCGGCCCCGGGAACGGATGACGGTAGACCATGTCCTCAGGAAGGCCCAGCGCCACGCCCAGAGCACGCACCTCGTCTTTGAACAGCTCGCGCAGCGGCTCCAGCAGTTTGAGGCCCAGCGTCTCGGGCAGACCGCCGACGTTGTGGTGGCTCTTGATCGTCGTCGCCTTCTTGGTCTTGGTGCCGCCGCTCTCCACCACATCGGGGTAGATCGTGCCCTGGGCCAGCCACTTGGCATTCGACAGCTTCTTGGCCTCGGCCTGGAAGACCTCGACGAACTCGGCGCCGATGATCTTGCGCTTGCGCTCGGGGTCGGTCACGCCAGCCAGCTTGCCGAGGAACTGTTCGCTCGCATCCACGTGCACGACCTTTGCATGCAAGCGACCGGCGAACATCTCCATGACCATGCGACCTTCATTCAGGCGCAGCAGGCCGTGGTCGACGAAGACGCAGGTGAGCTGGTCGCCGATGGCGCGGTGGATCAGCGCCGCGGCGACGGACGAGTCCACGCCGCCGGACAGACCCAGGATGACTTCCTCGTCACCGACCTGCTCGCGGATGCGCGCCACGGCCTCGTCGATGTAGCTGCCCATCTGCCAGTCGCCCTTGCAGCCAGCGATGTCGCGCACGAAGCGGCGCAGCATGGCCGCACCTTGGAGCGTGTGCGTGACCTCGGGGTGGAACTGCACGGCGTAGAAGCCACGCGCCTCGTCGGCCATGCCGGCGATGGGGCAGCTCGGCGTGGAGGCCATCAGCTTGAAGCCGTGCGGCAGCGCCGAGACCTTGTCGCCGTGGCTCATCCACACCTTCAGCATGCCGTGCTTCTCGGGCGTCTCGAAGTCCTGGATGCCTTCAAGCAGCTTGGTGTGGCCGTGCGCGCGCACCTCGGCGTAGCCGAACTCGCGGTGGTCGCTCCACTCGACGCTGCCACCCAGCTGCACGGCCATCGTCTGCATGCCGTAGCAGATGCCCAGCACCGGCACACCCAGCTCCCAGACCACCTGCGGCGCGCGCAGCTCGTGGTCCTCGTACGTGGAAGCGTGGCTGCCGCTGAGGATGATGGCCTTGGGCGCGAAGCCGCGGACGAAGTCGTCCGACACGTCGTTCGGATGGATCTCGCAGTACACCGCCGACTCGCGCACGCGGCGGGCGATGAGCTGCGTGACCTGGGAGCCGAAGTCGAGGATGAGGACCTTGTCGTGTTGCATGGCGTGCACTTTCAGGCCGGCTGCGGCGCCGGCTGGCTGCGGAAGAAACGGAGGGTGATCAGCAGCGCCACCGCTTGCAGCGCGGCACTGGCGAAGAAGGGCAGGCCCATCAGCAGGTCGCCCGGCGGGCGGTGCGACACCTGGGCCAGCAGCGAGAGCCCGAGCGCGGGTGCGATGACGGCCATCAGACTGTTGAGCGACGACACCGCACCCATCGCGCGGCCCTGGTGGGCCGGGCCGGCGGCGTTGGAGATGAAGCTCTGCAAGGCCGCGGCGCCCACACCGCCAAGCAGGTTCAGGCCGATGACGACATACATCATCCAGCCCTGAGTCGCCAGGCCGTAGCCGGCGTAGGCGAGCGTGCCGGAGGCCATGCTGATCAGCGCCAGGCGCTGCGGGGTGAAGCGCTTGAGCAGCGGCCGCAGCAGCACGCCCTGGCTCAGCACGGAGGCCAGGCCCACGACGAACAGCGACCAGCTGACCGCCAGCGGCCCCCAGCCGAAACGGAACTTGGTGTAGAGCACCCAGGTGTTGTGCAGCGTGAACTGCGCCAGCGACGACAAGGCGATGACCGAAACCAGCGGCCCCACTCCCTTGAGGGCCGTCAGCCCGCGCAGCGCCGTCACTGGGTTGGCCTTCTTCCAGTCGAAGGGGCTGCGGCGGTCCTTCGGCAGCGACTCCGGCAGCACGAAGAAGCCATAGCACCAGTTCAACACGGCCATAGAGCCGGCGGCGAAGAACGGCCAGTGCACGTCATAGTGGCCCAGCCAGCCGCCGATGACCGGCCCGAGGATGAAGCCGATGCCGAACATCGCGCCGAGCTGGCCGAAACGGCGGGCGCGGTCCTCGGGTGCGGTGATGTCGGCGACGTAGGCATTGGCGATAGCCACGTTGGCCTGCATCGCGCCGGAGAACAGTCGCACGACGACCAGCATCCACAAGGCCGTCGCCATCGCCGTGACGAAGAAGCTCAGCGCCAGGCCGGCGAAGCCGATCAGTAGCACGGGCCGGCGGCCGAAGCGATCCGACAGCGCGCCCAGCACCGGCGAGCCGATGAAGTTGGCCACGCCGAAGGCCAGCGTGACCATCAGAAAGGCCGAGGTCTGCTCGTCGTTGCCGCTGGTAAACGTGCCCACGATGTGCGGCAGCACCGGCACCATCAGGCCGATCGAGATCATGTCGATCAGCACGGCGGCCATGATGAAGCCCATGGCCGGGGCGCGTGGGGAATTGGCACTCATCGGGGTTCTGAAATGAGAAACGGGGCGATTCTCCGATCGCCCCGTTGTCGCCTGGTTCAGCTCACTCGCTGCGGTTGTAGTTCGGTGCTTCCTTCGTGATCTGCACGTCGTGGACATGGCTCTCGCGCATGCCGGCGGTCGTGATCTCGACGAACTCGGCCTTGTTCTGCATGTCGGCGATGGTCGCGCAGCCACAGTAGTGCATGGACGCCTTCAGGCCCCCGGCCATCTGGAAGATGACCTGCACGACCGAGCCCTTGTAGGGCACCTGGCCCTCGATGCCCTCGGGCACGAGCTTGGACGTGTTGGGGTTGTTGGCCGACGTGTCCTGGAAGTAGCGGTCCGCGCTGCCCTTGGCCATCGCGCCCATCGAGCCCATGCCGCGATAGCTCTTGAACGTGCGGCCCTGGTAGAGGATGGTCTCACCCGGGGCTTCTTCCGTGCCGGCGAACGCGCCGCCCATCATGACGCAGTCGGCGCCCGCGGCGATGGCCTTGGCCAGGTCGCCGGAGAACCGCACGCCGCCGTCCGCGATGACCGGCACGCCGGTGCCGCGCAGTGCAGTCGCGACGTTGTCGACCGCCGTGATCTGAGGCACGCCCACGCCCGCGACGATGCGGGTCGTGCAGATCGAGCCCGGGCCGATGCCGACCTTGACGCCATCCGCGCCGGCCTCCACCAACGCCAGCGCCGCAGCGCCCGTCGCGATGTTGCCGCCGATGACATCGACCTGCGGGAAGTTGCGCTTGACCCAGCGCACGCGCTCCAGCACGCCGGCGCTGTGGCCGTGGGCGGTGTCGACGATGATGGCGTCCACGCCGGCCTTGACCAGCAGCTCGACGCGCTGCTCGGTGTCTTCGCCAAAGCCGACCGCGGCGCCGACACGCAGGCCGCCATGTGAGTCACGAGCGGCGTTGGGGAAGCTGGTCTGCTTGGTGATGTCCTTCACCGTCATCAGGCCGCGCAGCTCGAAGGCGTCGTTGATGACGACGACGCGCTCCAGCTTGTGCGTGTGCATCAGCGCCTTGGCTTCATCAAGTGACGCGCCTTCGCGCACGGTGATGAGCTTCTCGGCCGGTGTCATGATCTCGCGAACCTTGGCGTCCATGCGCGTCTCGAAGCGCAGGTCGCGGCCGGTGACGATGCCGACGACGCGCTTGCCTTCCAGCACCGGGAAACCCGAGAAGCCGTGCAGGCGGGTCAGCTCGACGACTTCGCGGACGGTGGCGTCGGGGCCGATGGTCAGCGGCTCGCGGACGACGCCGCTCTCATAGCGCTTGACCCGGGCAACCTCGCGCGCCTGCGCCTCAGCCGACAAGTTCTTGTGCACGATGCCGATGCCGCCCTCCTGCGCGATAGCGATCGCCAAGCGCGCCTCCGTCACGGTGTCCATCGCGGCGGACACGAGCGGCAGATTGAGGGGGATGTTGCGCGACAGACGGGTCGCAAGGCTGGTGTCGCGGGGCAACACCTGGGAGAACGCTGGCACCAACAACACATCGTCGAAGGTGAGCGCTTTGCCGAGAAGGCGCATGAGGAAAGCTCCAGACGCAAAGCGGCATTATACGGAGGGTGGCCGCTACACTTTCAGCATGAACCTCAAGCCCCTGCTCCTCGCCGTCGTCGCCCTGACCTTGGCTGCCACCGCGCACGCGCAGTGGAAGTGGAAGGACGCCAAGGGCAACGTGCAATACAGCGACCGGCCGCCGCCGGCCGGCACGCCCGACAAGGACATCCTGCAACGCCCCGCGGCCGCCTCGCGTAGCGTGACGGTCGTGCCGGCCGATCAGCCGGCCAGCGCGGCCTCGGCGCCCAAGCCGGCCGCCAGCGCGCCTGGCAAGGCCGAACAGGAGGCCGCCGCACGCCAGAAACAGGAGCAGGACCGCGAGAACGCCAAGCAGAAGGAAGAAGAGCGCAAGCTGGCGGAACAGCGGCGCGAGAACTGCTTGAGGGCCCAGGCCAACCTGCGCGAACTGCAAAGCGGCGTGCGCATCACGCGCACCAACGAGAAGGGTGAGCGCGTCTTCATGGACGATGCGCAGCGTCAGGCCGAGGCCGATCGCATCCGCACGATCATGACGAGCGACTGCCGCTGAATAGCGGCTCAGCCGCCGGCGTGCTTGGGCCGGTGGCGCGACACGATGCGCTCACCGCGCTTGGCGTAGCGCAGCCGGCGCGCCTCCTTGGGGTCGACGGTCAACGGCCGGTAGACCTCGATACGGTCCCGCTCGCGTAGCGCCGTGTCCAGCGGTCGCACACGGCCCCAGATGCCCACGCGCAGTTCCCCGGGCGGCGGACTGAACTCGGCACAGCCGCGTAGCGCGGTGTCGATCGTGGCGCCCTCCCCCACCTCCAGCCAGCGATGCTGCACGTCGCCAGCGACAGGGCTCCACACCAGTTCAACGCGCACCGTAGATGACCTCGGCGCGGTTGACGAAGCTGTCGACGAAGGTGTTAGCGATGCGGTCAAACACCGGGCTCACCACGGCCTCCAGCGCGCCGCTGCTGAACGCGTAGTTCAGGTCGAAGCCGATCTTGCAGGCATTGACAGCACCACCGCTGCCGGGCTTGCTCAACGGCAGGAACTGCCACAGACCGTCCAGCTGCGAAAACGGCCCGTCAACGAGTTCCATGCGCACGGATTCACCCGCCAGGTTGCGGTTGCGCGTCGTGAACGCATGCCTCACGCCGGCATAGGCCAGGTGCAGCCGGGCCGTCACCGAGTCGCCCTCGCGGGCGAGCACCTCGACCTTGTTGCACCACGGCAGGAACTCGGGGTAACGCTCCACCGCGGTGACCAGCTCGTACATCTCCTGCGGCGTGTACCAGAGCAGTACTGACTTTTTAACCTGCTTCATAGAATCTCGCGATTGTATGAAGGGGGTTCGCCCCCATATCGCTTCCATGTCCATCGCCGAGAACCGCCGCGCCCGTTACGACTACCACATCGAAGAACAGTTCGAGGCCGGCGTCGTGCTGTCTGGCTGGGAGATCAAGGCCATTCGGGCCGGCCAGGTGCAGCTGACCGACGGCTACGTGCTGATCAAGAACGGCGAGCTGTTCCTGATCGGTTGCCGCATCAACGCGCTGCGCAGCGCGTCCACGCACGTCAACCCCGAAGCGGACCGCACGAAGAAGCTGCTGATGCACAAGGCGGAGATCAAGCGGCTGATCGGCAAGGTGGAGCAGCGCGGCTTCACGCTGGTACCGCTGAACCTGCACTACAAGGGCGGCCGCGTGAAGGCCGACATCGCGCTGGCCAAGGGCAAGGCGCAACATGACAAGCGCGAGACCGAGAAGAAGCGGGACTGGGAGCGGGAAAAGGGCCAATTGATGCGGCACGCATCGACAGGCCGCAAGGACTGACGAGCCGCGCCAGTGGCTCATTGCCCTTTTCGCCAACAAGGCCAGCTGATGCGCCAGAAGGTGTCAGCGAAGGGCTGATAGCGCCTGCTCGATGTCGGCCCTCAGGTCGTCGCCATCTTCCAGCCCGATGGCGAACCGCACGAGCGTGCGACCCTCGAACGGCAGAGGCAGGTTGCGACTGCGGCCCATGTCGTAGGGCACGGCCAGGCTCATCGGGCCAGCCCACGAGTAGCCGATGCCGAAGAGCTGCAGCGCATCGACGAAGGCATCCACCTCGCGCGGGCCTTGCTCGGGCTTGAACGCGACCGAGAACAGGCAGGCCGCGCCTGTGGCCCCGACAGCCAGCCAGTGCTCATGCCCCGGTGAGCCAGGCAGCGCCGGATGGAAGACCCGTGCGACCTCCGGCCGGCCGGCCATCCAGCTCGCCAGCTCCCGCGTGACGCGGTCCTGCGCTGCGTAGCGCAGCGGCATCGTCGGCAGGCCGCGCAGCACCAGCTCGACGTCGTTCTGGCCCAGGCCGTAGCCCAGGTGTTCGTGAGCATGGTTGAGCCGGTCGTGCAGCTTGTCGTCGCGCGTACACACGGACCCCATCAGCACGTCCGCGCCACCGCTCGGATACTTCGTCAGCGCCTGCATGACGATATCGGCACCCAGGCCCGGGTGCTTGCCCGGCGCCGGCTCGAAACCGTTGAAGGCCAGGCCGGCACCCCAGGTGTTATCCAGCGCCGTCAGCACGCCGCGCTCGCGGCAGAAGGCCAAGGTTCCGAGCAGGTCTGGGAACTCCAGTGTGATGGAGCCCGCGGCTTCTAGCCAGACGAGCTTGGTGTTGTCGCGCAGCTCGGGCACCGTCAGCGGGTCGTAGAAGCGGTGCGTCACACCCCACTGCGGCAGCCATGATTCGGTCAGGTAGCGGTTCTGGCCGTAGACGTTGTCGGGCACCAACACCTCGTCGCCCGGGCGCAGGAAGGCCAGCGACACCAGCGTCACCGCGGCCAGGCCACTGGGCACCAACAGGCAGTGCTCGGCATGCTCCAACGTCGCGATGCGTGCGGCCAGCGTGTAGCTGGTCGGCGTGCCGTGCAGGCCGTAGCGGTAGGTGAGGCCATCGCGCGGGCGCGGCGTGTGCAGATCGGCCGTGTCCTTGAACAGCACAGTCGAGGCCTTGGCCACCGGCACCGGCACGGCATCCCAGCCGTCGGGAGCGCGGTAGGGGTGGTGGATCAGTGCGGTGGCGGGCTTCATGCGAGCGTGGCCACCAGGTCATGCCCGTCGGCGGCCACGACGCGGGCGCGCACGAACTCGCCCACCTTCATCGTCTTGCTGGCCTTCTCGGGCGGAACGATCTTCACAGTGCCGTCGATCTCAGGGGCGTCCGCATAGCTGCGGCCCACGCCGCCCTTGCGGCCCAGTGCCGGCGCCGAGTCCACCAGCACCTGCAGCGTCTGGCCGACACGGCTCTGCAGCTTCTCTGCAGAAACGCGCTCCGCGACGGCCATGAAGCGCGCGCGCCGCTCCTCTCGCACCTCGTCGGGCAGCGCACCAGGAATGTCATTGGCGCTGGCGCCCTCCACCGGCGAGTAGGCGAAGCAGCCGGCGCGGTCGATGCGGGCCTCCTGCATGAAGTCGAGCAGGTACTGGAATTCCTCTTCCGTCTCGCCGGGGAAGCCAGCGATGAAGGTCGAGCGGATGACCAACTCCGGGCAGGCCTCGCGCCAACGCAGGATGCGCTCCATGTTCTTCTCGCCGTTGGCGGGGCGCTTCATGCGCTTCAGCACATCCGGGTGGGCGTGCTGGAATGGCACGTCCAAGTAGGGCAGCACCAGGCCTTCGGCCATCAGCGGCAGCACCTCGTCCACGTGCGGGTAGGGGTAGACATAGTGCAGCCGCACCCAGGCGCCGTACGGCTTGGCCAGCTCGCCCAGCTGGGCGACGAGGTCCAGCATGCGCGTCTTGACCGGCTTGCCATCCCAGAAGCCGGTGCGGTACTTCACATCCACACCGTAGGCCGACGTGTCCTGGCTGATGACGAGCAGCTCCTTCACGCCGCTCTCGAACAGCGCGCGCGCCTCGTTCAGCACGTCCCCGATGGGACGCGAGACCAGGTCGCCGCGCATGCTGGGGATGATGCAGAACGAGCAGCGGTGGTTGCAGCCCTCGCTGATCTTCAGATAGGCGTAGTGCTTGGGCGTGAGCTTGATGCCATAGGCCGGCACCAGGTCCACGAAGGGGTCGTGCGGCTTAGGCACATGCGTGTGCACCGCGTCCATGACCTCCTGCGTGGCATGCGGGCCGGTGACGGCCAGCACGCTGGGATGGATCTCGCGGACGAGGCTGCCGGCGTCCGTACTGGCCGCACCGGCCTTGGCCCCCAGGCAGCCGGTCACGATGACCTTGCCGTTCTCGGCCAGCGCCTCGCCGATGGTATCCAGGCTCTCCTTGACGGCATCGTCAATGAAGCCGCAGGTATTGACGATCACCAGATCGGCTCCTGCGAAGGTCTTGGAGGTCTCGTAGCCCTCGGCGCGGAGCTGGGTAAGGATCAGCTCGCTGTCGGTCAGCGCCTTGGGGCAGCCCAGGCTGACGAAGCCGATCTTGGGGGCGGCGGTGGTCGTGTCGTTCATCGCCGCATTTTCGGCGATGTCGGCGCAGCGCCTACTTCTTGGGGACGAAGGGGAACATCACCCCGGCAGTTTTCAGCTGCTCCTGCCACTGGTTCATCAGCGTCTTGGACTGCTCGGCGTAGCTACCCATCAGGCCGGTCCAGGCGTCAGGGCTGAAGGGCATGCCCGGCGTGCCCTGCTCAGTGAAGCGCTGCTGCATGTCGGTGAAGGCCTGCATCTGGCGCTCCAGCAGGCCACCCATGACCCCCTGCATCGCATGCCCGTAGAACCGGATGATCTGGGCCAGCGAGCTGGTGGAGAACATCGGCACGCCACCGGTTTCCTCCTCCAGGATGATCTGCAGCAGGATGGAACGGGTCAGGTCTTCGTGAGTCTTGGCGTCGTGCACCTCGAAGTCGATGCCGTCCAGCACCATGCGCTTCACATCGGCCAGCGTGATGTAGCTGCTGGTCTGCGTGTCGTAGAGACGACGGTTGGGGTACTTCTTGAGCACGCGCACACCGGGCTTGGCGTCACTCGCCTCGGTCGTGGTGGCGTCATCAGTGGATGCCGGCTTCTTGCGGGCAGTCGCCATGCGTGGATCTCCTGTGCAGTGCAGCAAATTCTAGGCAGGCTACCACCCCGCGCCGCGGGGGGTTTACCTGGGCTTGTGGCCCTGCCGCCGCACTGTTCCCTAACCACCCGCCCCGGCGACAAGGTGCAGCGTCGACGTCTGCACCCAGTTGCCGGCCTGCTGCTCCAGCACCGCGTAGTCGGTCAGCGCATTGCCGAAGCCGTCCGTGCCGGTGCCCAGCTGCTGCAACTGGGTGTCGGCCGCGACGGTGAATGTGTCGCCGCTGTCGAGCTTGAGCGTCAGTTCATGGTTGGCGTCGGTGACGCTCGTGATGCCCAGGCTCGACAGATTGATGCTGCCGCTGCTGCCGTTGCGCACGTCCAGCGTTTCTATGTTGTGTGCCACGTTGATGAGGGACGTGATGTCGAAGCTGGCGCCGACGGTCGCGAACTTCAGCAGGTCGATTCCCGCGCCGCCATCGGCCGAGGCCAGGTCCGCCGGCGAGGCGGCGATCAGCGTGTCGTTGCCGTTGCCGCCCAGCAACGTGTCGGCGCCACCGCCGCCGGTGATCGTGTCGTTGCCATCACTGCCATCGAGTGTGTTGGCTGCGCCATTGCCCGAGAGGGTGTTGTCCAGCCCGTTGCCCGTGCCGTTGATGGCGCCGCTTCCGGTCAGCGTCAGGTTCTCGACGTTCGCGCCCAGCGTGTGCGACACGGACGACTGCACCGTGTCGGTGCCGCCACCCACGCCCTCGGTCACCGTGTCGCCGGCGTTGTCGACGACATAGGTGTCGTTGCCCGCACCGCCGGCCATCGAGTCGGCGCCACCACCGCCATCCAGGACGTTGTTGCCCGCGTTGCCGGTGACCTGGTTGGCCAGTGCGTTGCCGGTCGCGTTGATGTTGCCCGCGCCGGTCAACACGAGATTCTCGACGTTGGCGGGCAACGCATAGCTGATCGACGACTGCACGGTGTCCGTGCCCGCATTGGCACCCTCGGTGACGACATCGCCCGCGTTGTCGACGACGTAGGTGTCGTTGCCCACGCCGCCGGCCATGGTGTCGGCACCGCTGCCACCGTCCAGCAGGTTGTCGCCGCCGTTGCCGATCAGCACGTTGTCCAGTGCATTGCCGGTGCCGTTGAGGTTGGCGCCGCCGGTCAGCGTCAGGTTCTCGACGTTGGCCGCCAGCACGACGCTGACGGACGCGAACACGGCATCGGTCCCCTCGCCCGGGTTCTCGGTCACCACGTCGCCGGCGTTGTCGACGATGTAGGTGTCGTTGCCAGTGCCGCCGATCAGCGTGTCCGCGCCCGCGCCGCCGTCGAGCGTGTCGTTGCCGGCTAGACCCGTCAGCGTGTTGGCGGCGCCGTTGCCGGTCAGCACGTTGTCCGCCGTGTTGCCAATGCCGTTGATGGCCGATGTGCCGGTCAGCGTCAGGTTCTCCAGGTTCACGCCCAGCGTCCACGTGATGCTGGACTGGACGGTGTCGGTGCCCTCGCTGGCGTTCTCGGCGGTCGTATCGGACAGCGAATCGACGACGTAGGTGTCGTTGCCTGTGCCACCGGCCATGGTGTCGTTGCCGGCGCCGCCATCCAGCAGGTCGTCTCCGTTGCCCCCCGTCATCGTGTCGTTGCCGTTGCCGCCGTACAGCGAGCCGCCAGTGCTGGCCACGGCGAAAACCGTCGGCGCCGCCGTCTTGTAAGGATTGCTGGCGGCGAGCTGGCCGACCGTGCCCCACTTCCACGCCAGATAGGCATCGAGCTTCTGCTGGTCGGCCGTGCTCAGCGCAGTGCCGGTGACGACGACCTCGCTGTAATCACTGCTCGACATCCACTGGCCACCCCAGCTGTTGCCAATCGTCAGCGAGCCGTTGAAGCTGAGCGTCTGGTTCACCGTGGACACGACATGCGTGGCCTCCGCCAGCGTCGTGTAGACGCTGTTGCGCGTCGTCCAGTTCTGCAGCGTGCCGTCCACCGTCCACGCCGTCTTCAGGTTGGTGTTACTGGCGCCGACGACATCCGTGGAGCCGTCGCCGTTGCCGGCGATCAGCAGCCACGGGCTGCCGCTCACCCCGGTAGCCATGGGCATGTAATAGCTGTCGCCCGACTTCTGCACCCAATAGATGCTGCCCTGCCCCGCCGCGGTCGTGGCCAGGCTCACGCTCAGCCGGTCGTCCAGGCCGTCCAGCCGCACGGTGGGCAGGTTGTTCATGCCGTCCAGCACCAGCTGCGGCTCGTAGGCGCCGTTGCTGGCGGTCGCATCATGCCCCCCACCGCTCTTGTCGCGCCAGACATAGACGCGGCCATCCGCCGTCAGGCCGCTTTCGGCCACGCCTTCCTGCACACCGTCGCCATCCAGGTCGGCCGCATCCAGCCACAGCGACAGCGCGCTGCCCAGTTGGGTCGGCGTCCAGGCCACGACGTTGCCCAGGCGCAGCACATCGTCGCCGTCACCACCCTGCAACGTGCTTCCGCCATCGGCAGTCAGGTTGTCGTTGCCCAGGCCGCCGATCAGCGTATCGACCCCACCGCCACCGATGAGCGTGTCGTTGCCGTCGCCGCCGTCCAGCACGTTTGCAGCGCTATTGCCGATCAGCGTGTTGTTGGCGGCATTGCCCGTCGCATTGATGGCAGCGGTGCCGGTCAGCGTGATGTTCTCGATGTTGGGCAGGCTGGCCAGCGAGTAGCTGGCGCTGCTCTGCACGGTGTCCGTGCCCTCGTTGGCGTTCTCTACGAGCGTGTCTGCGGTGCTGGTGACGACGTAGGTGTCGTCGCCCACGCCGCCGGTGAGCGTGTCGACGCCCGGACCGCCGATCAGCGTGTCGTTGCCGGCGCCGCCGTTGAGCACGTCGCCCGCCGTGTCGTTGATGGCCGCGTCGCCGAAGCTGAACGCGGTCGAAGGGATAGCGGCGTAGCTGCTGGCGCCTGGCGTCAGCCAGGCCAGCTGCGCCGCCGCGCCGCCCGTGCCCTCGAACATCTGCACGGTGATGGTGTGCAGGCCCGCGACGAGCGTCACCGGCGCCGAGTCGATGTTGTTCAGGCTGGTGTACGCGTTCATGCCATCGACGTACTGGCCGTCGATGTAGACGGCCATGCCGTCGTCCTGGTTGATGCGGAAGCTGTAATTGCCGGCCGTGGTGACGTTGAGATAGCCCGTCCAGCGCACCGAGAAGTTGTCGACGTTTACGACGCCCGGAGCGGGAGAGTTGGTGGTCCAGTTGAAATAGAGGTTGGCATCCTGGCGCGTCAGCACGGGGGCGCCGAGCCAGTTGCTGTTGTTCCAGTACTCGGCGCGCAGCCCGGCCTGCTGCAGCCCGGCGAAGAAGCCCGGGCGCGCGGCAGACACCAGCACGTCGTCTCCATTGCCGCCATTGAGCGTGTCGGCACCGCCGCCGCCGTAGATGACGTCGTTGCCGTCCATGCCGGACAGCGTGTCGTTGCCGGTGTTGCCGGCCATGAAGTTGGCCAGCGCGTTGCCCGTGCCGGTGTGGGCGCCGGTGTCGGTGAACACCAGCCGCTCCAGGCTCGTGCCCAGCGTGTAGCTCGACAGGCTGGTCTCGACGCTATCCAGACCCGTCGTCTCGGTGATGACGTCACCGGCGTTGTCGACCACATAGGTGTCGTCGCCCGCGCCGCCCACCAGCGTGTCGGCGCCGGCGCCGCCATCGAGCCGTTCGTTGGCCTGCGTGCCGGTCAGCGTGTTGTTCAACGCATTGCCGATGAGGCGCAGGTTGTTCTGGCTCAGGGCGGTGAGGTTCTCGAGATTGGCGCCCAGCCGGTAGTCGATGTTGGCCTGGACGAGGTCGGTGCCCTCGTTGGCGTTCTCGACAATGGTCGTGAAGGGCTGGTAGACGACATAGGTGTCGTTGCCCGCGCCGCCCGTCAGCGACGTGGCGTTGGGGGTGCCGGCGTTGCTGGGCCCGGTCAGCACGTTGTCCAGCGCGTTGCCGACGCCATTGATGTTGTAGGACGACAGCAGATCCAGGTTCTCGACGTTCGCCGGCAGCGTGTACGTCAGGATCGTCGTGTTGTTCGTCGTGCGCTGCAGGTGAACGGTGTCAGTGCCTTCGTTCGCGTTCTCGACGACAACGAGGTTCAGGTTGAAGTTGCCGAAGCTGTCGGCCTGCTGGTAGTAGTCATCGTTGCCGGCGCCGCCAGTCAGCGTCGTCGTGATGCCGCTGTAGACGCTGGCATACAGCGCGTTGTTGCCCGTGTTGCCGGTCAACGTGCCGGCCGTGCGGCCGATGTAGTAGAGGCTCTCCACATTGGCAGGCATCGTGTAGCTAACCGTCGTGTAGACGCTGTCCGTGCCTTCGCTGGCGTTCTCGTTGACGACGTCGCCCGCGTTGTCGACGAAGTAGACATCGTTGCCCGCGCCGCCGGTCATCGTGTCCGCGCCGGCACCGCCGTCGATACGGTTGTCGCCGGTGTTGCCGAGGATGGTGTTGGCCAGCGCGTTGCCGGCACCGTTGATGGCCGCCGAGCCGGTCAGCGTGAGGTTCTCGACGTTGGCGCTGAGCGTGAAACTCACCGACGACAGCACCCGGTCGGTGCCGGCACCGGCCTCTTCCACGACCGTGTCGCCCACGTCGTCGACGGTGTAGGTGTCGTTGCCCGCGCCGCCGGCCATCCAGTCGGCGCCGGTCTTGCCGTCCAGCGTGTCGTTGCCGTTGCCGCCATAGAGCGCGTCTACGCGCGCGCCGCCGTTGAGCACGTCGTCGCCGTCACCGCCGAAGACGACGGCGTCCACCCGGCCGGTGCCGCGAGCGGAAGCGCCGGTGTAGGCCGCCGTGATCGTCTCAGCCGCCGCCGTGCCGAACTGGATCTTGGCGCCGGTCCACATCGTGTCCAGCCCCACCGTGCCCAGCGCGCCGCCCGTCATGCTGACCGGCGTGCCGACGCCCCACTTGGTGGCCAGGTAGTTCTCAATGACGCGCTGTTCGCCAGATGACAGCACATGGTCGAACACCAGCAACTCCGAGACGGAGCCGCGGCTCGGCTCGCTGTTGCCACCGTTGTAGCCCGAGAGCTGTACCTTGCCCAGCCAGCCGTCGAAGGTGTTGGTGCTCGTGGCGGCCACCGCGACGCCATTCTTGTAGAGCACGCCCGAGCCGGCCAGGTCGTTGGCGGTGTACTGGATCGGCGTGGCGGCCTGCACCGTACCGTTGGTCTGCGAGATCCAGTTCTGGCCGTAGAGCTGGTCCTGGTAGCCGCCGTGCCAGCCGACCAGCGAGTTGTCCGTCGACGACGACACCAGCCGCTGGTTCAGTGTGCCGGTCATCTGGCCGACGACGAACAGCGAGTAGTTCTGGCCCACCCAGGTGTTGCTGGTCAGGAAGTCGTTGCCGTCGAACGTGACGGTGGGCAGACCGTTCAGACCGGCGAGCTGCAGCTGCGGCGACGCCGCGGCGGTGCCCTGCGTGAAGTTGTTGCCGCTGCCGCTCTTGTCGACCCAGGTGCTGAGGTTGCCGCTGCCGTTGATGAGCCCGCCCTCGGCCAGACCGGCGGAGGCGCCGTTGCCGTCCAGGTCTGTGGCGTCCAGCCAGGTGATCTTGCCGCCGATGCTCGCGAAGGTCGGATCGGCCGTCATGCCCCACAGCGTGCGCAGGTCCGACAGGCTCGGCAGCACGAGGCCGCTCACGTCGATGGCGAGGTTGACGCCGCCCGGCGAGATGGCCGTCAGCAGCTTGCCGGTGTTGCCGTTGGACAGCAGCACGTCCGGCGCGCCGGTGATATTGGTGGTGTTGTTGTAGTCGCTGCTGTTGAGCAGCAGCAGGTCGTTGCCGTCGAGCAGGATTTCCAGCTTGCCGCCGCCGTCGCTGCCGACGAAGTTGGTCGTGTTGACGTCGCTGGAGCGCACGGTGACGGTCTCGACCGTGCCGCCGAAGAAGTCCAGCACCTCGATGCCGCGCACTTTGGCCGTCAGCTGGTTGACGTTGGTGACGCCCAGCCCGTCGAGCTTGAGGTTGTCCAGTCCCGTGCCGCCGTCGATGGATGCGAAGTTCAGGTCGCTGACGACGAGGGTATCCGCGCCGCCGCCGGCGTTGATGGTGTCGGCACCTCCCCCGCCGATGATGAAGTTATTGCCGGCGTTGCCGGTGATGATGTTGGCCGCGCTGTTGCCGGTCGCGCTGATGTTGGCGCTGCCGGTCAGCGTCAGGTTCTCGAAGTTGGCGGCCAGCGCCCAGCTGACGCTTGCGTTGACGGTGTCGGTGCCGCCACCGGCCTGCTCGTAGAGCTGGTCGCCGACGTTGTCGACGATGTACGTGTCATTGCCGGCGCCGCCGGTCAGCACATCGGCACCCGCACCGCCGTCCAGCAAGTTGTTGCCCGCGTTGCCGGTGATGGTGTTGCCCAGCGCATTGCCGGTGCCGTTGATGTCGCTCGTGCCCGCCAGCACCAGCGTCTCGACGTTGGCGGTCAGCGTGTAGCTGATGCTGCTCTGGACGGTGTCCGTGCCCTCGCCCGAGAACTCGACGACGATGTCGCCCGCGTTGTCGACGACATAGGTGTCGTCGCCCAGGCCGCCGGTCATCTGGTCTGCACCGGCACCGCCGTCCAGCACGTTGTTGCCGTCGTTGCCGGTGAGCAGGTTGGCCAGGCTGTTGCCGGTGCCGTCGATGGCGTCGGCACCAGTCAGTTCGAGGTTTTCCAGGTTGGCGCCCAGCACCCAGCTGACGGAGCTGCGGACCGTGTCGGTGCCCTCGCCGGCGTTCTCGGTGATCGTGTCGCCGGCGCTGTCGACGACGTAGATGTCGTTGCCCGCACCGCCCACGAGCCGGTCGTCGCCGGCACCGCCGTCCAGCAGGTTGGCGCCCGCGTTGCCGGTGATCTGGTTGTTGAGCTCGTTGCCGGCGCCATCGATGTCGGCGGCACCGGTCAGCACGAGGTTCTCGACGTTGTCGGCGAGCCCGTAGCTGACGCTCGCCGAGACCGTGTCGGTGCCGCCGCCGGCCGACTCGACCACCACGTCACCGGCGTTGTCGACGATGTAGCTGTCGTTGCCCGCACCGCCCACCATCCGGTCGGCGCCGGCACTGCCGTCCAGCACGTTATTGCCGCTGTTGCCGGTAATGACGTTGTCCAGCGCGTTGCCGGTGCCGTTCAGGTTGGAGCTGCCGGTCAACACCAGGTTCTCCAGCTCGTTGCCCAGCGTGTAGCTGATGGACGCCTGCACCGTGTCGCTGCCCTCGCCGGCGTTCTCGGTGACGACGTCGCCGACGTTGTCGACGACGTACGTGTCGTTGCCGGAACCGCCGGCCATCGTGTCGGCGCCCAGGCCGCCGTCCAGCACGTTGTTGCCAAGGTTGCCGGTCAGCGTGTTGGCCAGGTCGTTGCCGGCGCCGTTGATGTTGTTGGCACCCAGCAGCACCAGGGCCTCGATGTTGGGCCCGAGCGTCCAGGTCACGGACGACTGCACCGTGTCATAGCCCTCGGCCGTGTTCTCGGTGGTGGTGTCGCCGCTGTTGTCGACGATGTAGGTGTCGTCGCCGGCGCCGCCGATGAGCTGGTCGGCGCCAGTGCCGCCGTCCAGCACGTTTGCGCCGCCGTTGCCGGTGATCTGGTTGGCCAGCACGTTGCCGGTGCCGTTGAGGTCGCCGGTGCCGGTGAGGATCAGGTTCTCGACGTTGTTGCCCAGCGTGAAGCTCACGCTGCTGCGCACCAAGTCCACGCCCTCGCCCGCTGCCTCGGTCACCACGTCGCCTGCGTTGTCGACAAGGTAGGTGTCGTTGCCCGCGCCGCCGGCCATCGTGTCGGCGCCTGCGCCGCCATCGATGACGTTGTTGTTGACGTTGCCGGTGATCTGGTTGTTGGCCGCGTTGCCGGTCGCGTCGATGCGGTCCGTGCCGATGAGCACGAGGTTCTCGAGGTTGCTGCCCAGCGTATAGCTGATGCTGGAGCGCACGGTGTCCGTGCCCTCGCCGGCGTTCTCGACGATGACGTCGCCGACGTCGTCGATGACGTAGGTGTCGTTGCCCGCACCGCCCACGAGGCGGTCGGCACCCAGGCCGCCGTCCAGCACATTGGCGCCGCTGTTGCCGGTGATCTGGTTGTCCAGCTCGTTGCCGGTGCCGTCCACGCTGGCGGTGCCGGTCAGGATCAGGTTCTCGATGTTGGCGCCCAGCACGAAACTAGCGCCGGCCCTGACGGTGTCGAGGCCCTCGCCGGGGTTCTCCACCACCACGTCGCCGCTGTCGTCCACGACGTACGTATCGTCGCCGGCCCCGCCGGTCATCGTGTCGGCGCCCGCGCCGCCGTCGATGACGTTGTTGCCGCTGTTGCCGGTGATCTGATTGGCCAGCTCGTTGCCGGTGCCGTTGAGGTTGGCGCTGCCCGTGAGGATCAGGTTCTCGACATTGGCCTCCAGCACGCGGCTCAGCGACGAGATCACGGTGTCGTTACCGGCGGCGAAGTCCTCCACGACCATGTCGCCGTTGTTGTCCACGTAGAACGTGTCGTCGCCGCCGCCGCCGGCCATCGTGTCGGCGCCTGCGCCGCCATCGATGACGTTGGCTGCGGCATTGCCTGTGATGCTGTTGTTGCCCGCGTTGCCGGTACCGCTGATGTTGCTGGTGCCCGTCAGCACGAGGTTCTCCAGCGTCGCTCCTAGCGTGTAGCTGATGGACGAGCGCACGGTGTCAGTGCCCTCGCCGCTGGCCTCGATGACCTGGTCGCCCGCGTTGTCCACCACATAGGTGTCGTCGCCCAGGCCACCGGTCAGGATGTCGGCGCCCAGGCCGCCGTCCAGCACGTTGTTGCCGCTGGTGCCGGTGATCTGGTTGGCCTGCGCGTTGCCGATGCCGTCGATGTCAGCCGCGCCGGTGAGGATCAGGTTCTCGATGTTGGCGCCGAGCGTGAAGCTCACACTGCTGCGGACTAGGTCCGTGCCTTCGCCCACCGCCTCGGTCACCGTGTCTCCGGCGTTGTCGACGAGATAGGTGTCGTCACCCGCGCCGCCGGCCATGCGGTCGGCGCCCGCGCCGCCGTCGATCAGGTTGGCGCCAGCGTTGCCGGTGATGGTGTTGTCCAGCTCGTTGCCGGTCGCGTTCAGGTTGCCGGTGCCGGTGAGCACCAGGTTCTCGACGTTCGCGCCCAGCGCATAGCTGATGGACGAGCGGACCGTGTCCGTGCCCTCGCTCGGGTTCTCGGTGACGGTGTCACCGGCGTTGTCCACCACATAGGTGTCGTTGCCAGCGCCACCGGCCATCGTGTCGGCGCCCAGGCCGCCATCCAGCAGGTTGTTGGCGATGTTGCCGGTGAGCGTGTTGTCCAGCTCGTTGCCGGTCGCGTTGACGTCGCCGGTGCCGGTCAGCACCAGCCGCTCGATGTTGGCACCCAGCGCGAAGCTGACGCTGCTGCGCACGGTGTCCGTGCCCTGGCCGCTGAACTCGGTGACCGTGTCGCCGAGGTCATCGACGACGTAGGTGTCGTCACCCGCACCGCCGGCCATCGAGTCGGCACCCGCACCGCCATCCAGCGAGTTGTTACCGCTGTTGCCGGTCAGCTGGTTGGCCAGCTCGTTGCCGGTGCCGTCGGCGTTGGCGCTGCCTGTCAGCACCAGGTTCTCGATGTTGGGGCCCAGCGTGAACGTAACGCTGCTGCGCACGGTGTCCGTGCCGTCGCCCGCCGCCTCGATGACCGAGTCGCCGAGGTTGTCGACGAGGTAGGTGTCGTTGCCCGCGCCGCCGGCCATCTGGTCGCCGCCCGCGCCGCCGTCGATGGTGTTGTTGCCGGCATTGCCGGTGATGACGTTGTCCTGGGCGTTGCCGGTGGCGTCGATGTTGGCGCTGCCTGTCAACACCAGGTTCTCGACGTTGGTCGGCAGCACCAGCGTGATGGCCGAACGGATGGTGTCGATGCCCTCGCCCGCGTTCTCGATGACGGTGTCGCCGGCGTTGTCGACGACGTAGGTGTCGTCACCGGCACCACCGGCCATCTGGTCGGCGCCCGCGCCACCGTCGATGACGTTGTTGCCGGCGTTACCGGTGAGGCGGTTTGCGGCCGAGTTGCCGGTCGCGTTGATGTTGGCGCTGCCGGTCAGCGTCAGGTCCTCGATGTTCTCGCCCAGGCGGAACGAGACGCTGGAGAAGACCTGGTCGTTGCCCTCCGCCACGGCCTCGGTGACGGTGTCGCCGGCGTTGTCAACGTAATACGTGTCGTCGCCCGCGCCGCCGGCCATCTGGTCGGCGCCCGCCCTGCCGTCGATCACGTTGTTGCCGCTGTTGCCCAGCAGCTGGTTGTCCAGCTCGTTGCCCGTGGCGTTCAGGTCGCCGCTGCCGGTCAGCTGCAGGTTTTCGACATTGGCCGTCAGCGCATAGGTGATGGATGAGCGCACGCCATCCGTGCCCTCCCCGGCGTTCTCGGTGACCGTGTCGCCGGCGTTGTCGACGATGTACGTGTCGTCACCTGCGCCGCCGGCCATCTGGTCGGCCCCGGCCTTGCCGTCGATGAAATTGTTGCCGCCGTTGCCGGTGATGACGTTGGCCAGCGCATTGCCGGTCGCATCGATGTCGGCGCCTCCCGTCAGCGTCAGGTTCTCGAGGTTGGCGCCCAGAGTCCACGTGACGCTGCTGCGTACGAGGTCGACGCCATCGCCCGCTTGCTCCGTGACGGTGTCGCCGGCGTTGTCGACCACATAGGTGTCGTCACCCGCACCGCCTGTCAGCGTGTCGGCACCCGCGCCGCCGTCCAGCACGTTGTTGCCGCTGTTGCCCGTGATGACGTTGGCCAATGCATTGCCGGTACCGTCGATGTTGGACGAGCCGGTCAGCGTCAGCTGCTCAATGTTGGCGCCCAGGCGAAAGCTCACGCTGGACTGCACGAGGTCGATACCTTCGCCGGCGTTCTCCGTCACCGTGTCGCCGGTGTTGTCGACGATGTAGGTGTCGTTGCCGGCGCCGCCGGCCATTTGGTCGGCGCCCGCCCCGCCATCGAGGGTGTTGTTGCCGCTGTTGCCGGTGATGGCGTTGTCCAGCGCATTGCCGGTGCCGCTGAGGTCGCCCGTGCCGGTCAGCACCAGGTTCTCCAGGTTGGCCCCCAGCGTGTAGCTGAAGCCCGCGCGCACGGTGTCGGTCCCCTCGCCGGCGTTTTCCGTCACCACGTCGGCGGCGTTGTCCACCACGTAGGTGTCGTTGCCGGCGCCGCCGGCCATCGTGTCGGCACCCAGGCCGCCATCGATGAAGTTGTTGCCACTGTTCCCGGTGATGACGTTGTCGAGGTCGTTGCCGGTGCCACTGATCGGCGCGGTGCCGGTCAGCACGAGGTTCTCGATGTTGCTCCCCAGCACGAAGCTCACGCTGCTGCGCACGAGGTCAGTGCCGCCGCCAGCGGCCTCGGTCACGGTGTCGCCGGCGTCGTCGACGATGTAGGTGTCGTCTCCCGCGCCTCCCACCATCGCATCGGCGCCTGCGCCGCCATCGATGAGATTGGCACCGCTGTTGCCCACGATGCGGTTATCCAGCTCGTTGCCGGTGCCGCTGATGTTGCCGGTGCCCGTGAGCTGCAGTTCTTCGACGTTGGCGGACAGCGTGAAGCTCACGCTGCTCTTCACCGTGTCGTAGCCCGCATTGGCGTCTTCGGCCACCGTGTCGCCGCTGTTGTCGACGATGTAGGTGTCGTCGCCCGCGCCGCCGGCCATCGTGTCGGCCCCGGCCTTGCCGTCGATCAGGTTGGCGCCAGCGTTGCCGGTGATGACGTTGTCCAACGCGTTGCCGGTCGCATCGATGTTGCCGCTGCCGGTGAGCGCCAGGTTCTCGAGGTTGTCGCCCAGCACCCAGCTGATGGAGGAGCGAACGCTGTCCGTGCCTTCATTGGCGTTTTCGGTGATCTGGTCGCCGGTGTTGTCGACGACGTAGATGTCGTCGCCCGCGCCGCCGGCCATCTGGTCGGCGCCGGCCTTGCCGTCCAACAGGTTGTTGCCGGCGTTGCCGAGCAGGCTGTTGTTGAGCGCGTTGCCAGTGCCGTCGATGTTGGCGGTGCCGGTCAGCGTCAGATTCTCGATGTTGGCGCCCAGCGTGAATGTGACGCTGCTGCGGACGAGATCCGTACCCTCGCCGGCATTCTCGGTCACCGTGTCGCCGCTGTTGTCGACGACATAGATGTCGTCGCCTGCGCCGCCGGCCATCGTGTCCGCGCCAGCCGCGCCGTCGATGAGGTTGTTGCCGCTGTTGCCGGTGATGACGTTGTCCAGCGCGTTACCGGTGCCGCTGTTGCTGGCCGTACCGGTCAGCACGAGGTTTTCGACGTTGGCACCGAGCGTGTAGCTGATGCCCGAGCGCACAGTGTCCGTGCCCTCGCCGAAGTTCTCCACGACAACATCGCCCGCGCTGTCGACGACGTACGTATCGTCGCCCGCGCCGCCCAGCATCCGGTCGCTGCCCAACCCGCCATCGAGCAGGTTGTTGCCGGCGTTGCCGGTGATGACGTTGTCCAGCGCGTTGCCGGTGCCGTCGATGTCGGCATTGCCGGTCAGTGTCAGGTTCTCGACATTGGCGCTCAGAACATAGCTGACCGACGCATTGACGCTGTCGGTGCCTTCGCCAGCGTTCTCGACGATGACGTCGCTGCTGTCGTCGACGTTGTAAGTGTCATTGCCCGCACCGCCCGTCAAAACGTTGGTGCCGGCCGCGCTGGTCAGCACATCATCAAACGCGCTGCCGATGACGTTCTCGACGCCGGCGAGCGTGTCGCCCTGCGCATCCCCGCCGCTACCGCGACCGCTGGACAGGTTGACCGTCACGCCCGCGCCAGAAGCCGCATAGGAGGCCGTGTCGATGCCGGCGCCACCGATGAGCTGGTCCGCGCCAGCGCCGCCGATCAGGAGGTCATTGCCCGCGCCGCCATCCAATCGGTTGGCGCCAGCCGTGCCGATCAGGACGTCGTCGAACCCCGAGCCCGTCAGGTTCTCGATCGAGTCGAAGCTGTCGCCGGCCGCGTCACCGGTGTTGACCGTCGGCTCCGCCAGGCTGACGGTCAGACCGCTGGCGGCACCAACGTAGCTGGCCGTGTCGCTACCGGCGCCGCCAATCAGAACGTCCGCGCCTGCGCCGCCGATGAGGACGTCGTCACCCGCGCCACCCACCAGCTTGTTGACGCCCGCGTCCCCTTCCAGCGTATCGTCAAAGCCAGAGCCGGTCAGGTTTTCGACGGACGAATAGCTGTCGCCGGCCGCGTCGCCGGCATTGGTCGACGAATTCACCAGGCTCGCCGTCACACCGCTGGTCGCTGCAGCGTAGGTGGCCGTGTCGTTGCCGGCGCCGCCGATGAGCTGGTCCGCCCCCGCCCCACCGTCCAGCAGATCGTCGCCGTTGCCACCGTCCAACCGGTTGTCACCGGCATCGCCCTTGAGTACGTCGTTGAAGTTCGAACCAATCAGGTTCTCGACGCCATCGATCGAGTTGCCCTGCGCATCGCCACCATTGCCGGTGCCGGCGACCAGGTCCACCTGCACGCCGGCGCCGGAGGTGGCGTAGCTCAGCGTGTCGTTGCCCAGGCCGCCGTGGATGGCGTCCGCACCGCCCCGACCCTCGATAAAGTCGTCGCCATCGCCGCCGCTGATGATGTTGGCATTGCCGTCGCCCACCAACGTGTCGTTGTAGTTCGAGCCGGCCAGGTTTTCGATGCTGATGTAGCTGTCGCCCGCCGCAGCGCCGGTGTTGGTATTGGGTGCCAGCAGGCTGGCCGTCATGCCGGCCGTCGCGCTGGCGTAGCTGGCGGTGTCGCTGCCGTCGCCGCCGTCCAGCACGTCGCCAGCGTCGCCGCCGTCCAGCACGTCGTCGCCGCCACCGCCGACCAGCCTGTTGACGACGGCGTTGCCTGTCAGCTGGTCGTCTTTCTCGGAGCCGATCAGGTTCTCAATGCTGGACAGCCGGTCGCCCTCGGCGTCGCCGCCCTGACCGAGCCCCGTCAGCAGGTTCACGCGCACGCCCTGGGCCGAGGTCGCGTAAGTCGCAGTGTCGACGCCTGCACCGCCGCTCAGCTGGTCGCCACCGCTGCCGCCATCCAGCAGGTCGTCGCCATCGCCGCCATCGAGCTTGTCGTTGCCCGCCATGCCAGCCAGCGTGTCGTTCCCGGCACCGCCGATCAGCGTGTTGGCGCTGGCCTCGCCGGTGAGCTGGTCATCACCGCTGCCGCCGGTCAGGTTCTCGATGGACTGGAAGGTGTCGCCCGCCGCGTCGCCACCGGCCACGACGCCGGTGGTCAGGTTGATCTGCACCGCGACCGTGGACGTGGAATAGTCCGCCGTGTCGGAACCGTCGCCGCCGATCAGCGTGTCCGCACCCGCGCCACCGGTGAGGACGTCGTTGCCGCGACCGCCGTCCAGCACATTGTTCCCGGCGTCGCCGACAAGGCGGTCCGAGAAGCGAGAGCCAGTGAGGTTCTCGATGTTGGTGAGCGTGTCCCCCGCAGCATCGCCACCCGTGGCCGGCGTGGCGCCGCTCAGGTCGACCTTCACGCCCTCCTGTGAGTCGGCGTAGCTGGCCGTGTCGTTGCCGTCGCCCCCATCGAGCTGGTCGGCGCCCGCGCCACCGAACAAGGTGTCATCGCCGGCCCCGCCCTGCAGGTTGTCGTTGCCCGGGTTGCCGATCAGCACGTTGTTGAAACCGTCGCCGATCAGCACGTCGTCATTCTCTGAACCGGCCAGGTTCTCGATGCTGCTGAACGTATCGCCCCTGGCCTCACCGGTGTTGATCGAGGGATTGGCAAGGCTCACGGTGACGCCGGTCTGGGCATCGAGGTAGCTCGCGGTGTCGCTGCCATCGCCGCCGATGAGCTGGTCCGCGCCCTCGCCGCCTTCCAGCTCGTCGTCGCCCGCACCGCCATCGAGTTTGTTGTCGCCGTCGTCTCCGATCAGCAGGTCGTTGAAGGCTGAGCCTGTCAGGTTCTCGATGTCCTGCAGCCGGTCGCCCTGCGCATCGCCGCCGCTCCCCTGGCCGGTGCCCAGGCTCACGTTGACGCCAGCCGTCGAGCCCGCGTAGGAGGCAGTGTCGTTGCCGGCCCCGCCCTGCAGCTGGTCCGCGCCGGCGCGGCCTTCCAGCAGGTCGTCGCCCGCGCCACCTTGCAGCACGTTGGCACCAGCGTCACCGCGCAACGTGTCGTCATGGTCGGAGCCGACAACGTTCTCGATCTCCTTCAGCGTGTCACCGTCGGCCTCGCCGCCCTTGCCGGTTCCGGCTGCGAGGTCGATCGCCACGCCGGCGCTGGAGCCGCTGTAGACGGCCGTGTCCACGCCTGCGCCGCCCACCAGCACGTCCGCGCCGCCGCGGCCTTCCAGCGTGTCATTGCCCGCGCCGCCATCCAGTCGGTTGGCGCCGCCATCGCCGCGCAGCACGTCTGCACCGCCGCTACCGGTCAGGTTCTCGATGCCGTCGAGCGTGTCGCCCTCGGCGTCGCCGCCGCTGCCGGTATTGGTCGAGAGGTCCACCGTCACGCCCGCAGGCGACCCCTCGTAGCTGGCGGTGTCGTTGCCCGTACCACCGATGAGCTTGTCGGCACCCTCGCCACCGACCAGCCAGTCATTGCCGGCACCGCCGTCGAGCTTGTCCGCGCCGGCACCGCCGTAGAGCCGGTCCGCACCGACCAGGCCGTTGATCGTGTCGCTGCCCGCACCGCCATCGATGACGTCGCCCAGGCCATAGGCCGGGAAGACGACGCCAGCCTTGCCACCGACGTCGTAGCTCATGTCGGCGGCGCTCGTCACATCGCGCACGATGGCCGGCAGCGTCAGCTTGCCCTCGACCGTCTCGGCGCCCACGTCGGCCTTCGCAGTCACGACAATGTCGAAGCTGGATGGACTCCCGCCGGCCGTGTCCGACGCCACGGCGTAGCGCACCATGACGCTGAACCGCGTCTCCGTCGTTCCTTCAGGCGGCACGGTGAGGGCCCAGCCGGTGGCGTCCTTCGTCGCGCCGACGACTTCGAACCCGTCAGGCAGCCCGCTGATGACGAGCGACTTCACGAGCGGCGCAGTCTTGGCCGACAGCGTGATGTCGAACTGCCGCGCCCAGCCCGAGCCCATGCCCTGGCCGCCATCGCCGTTGATGGTGTCGTCACCCGCCGTGCCACGGATGACCTCCGCCGCAGCCTGCGCCGCAGGTGAGAAGTCGGTGGCTGACTCCACGGAACCGCCGGAGCCGGTGATGGTGGCCCCGGTCGCCGTCGTGCTGACCTCCTGGCCCGTGACGTTGTGGAACTGGCCATTGATGGTCAACGCGGCAGCCGCTGGCGGCGGAGGCGGCGGGCCGCCCCCGGGCGGCCCGCCGGCCGGTGCTGGCGAGATCTGCACGACCAGCGTGAAGGGCCGCGCCTCGTCGTGGAACTCAGCTTTGGCATTGCCCTCTCCGCCGCCCGTGCCCGATACCATCCCCGCCTCTGCCGGCTTGGGCGGCGGCGGCATGTCGCTGGCGCTCTCGCGCGCGGCCGGGGCCGACGTGTCATCGGCCGTCGTGTTTTTCTCGATCGTGCGCAGCAGCGTGTCGGTGATGTTCACCGGGCCGGCCTGCGTGATCAGCGTCGCGGCGTCGAGGCTGCCATCGGCGAACTGCAGCTGGAAGTCTGGGTCGGCCAGCGCGCGCAGCGCGGCGCCCTGCAGCACATGCTGCGTGCCGTCGGCCATAACCAGCACCAGGTCCACGCCCGCCACCTGCACCTTGGAGATGGCCGCGCGCGACAGCGCCAGCTTGACCGGTCCGTCCCCGGAGACCGTATGGATGGTGACCTTGCCCGCGACGTTGTCCATCAACTGCTCCGTGTTCCCCGCCCACCGGCCGGGATGCCCAAGCCGCGCAGCAGCCGGGCGTCGTCTTCACTGCCGGGTTCGCCGGCCAGCACGTCCAGGCGCTCCGCAGCGCCCAGCTCGGCCATCATCTGCAGCAGCCGGCGCTTGCCGGCGCTGGCCTCGCCGTCGAGGCCCACGCACAAGGACGGTGCCAGGCGCAGGTGGCCCACGCCCAGCCGGCGCAGCAAGGCCAAGTCCTCGGGCGGCGCGGCCACGCGCTTGAGGCCGATGCGCACCGCGTGGCGCTGCAGCATGGCCGCCAGCGGCCCGAGCACGCCCGCCACGTGGCGCTCGCCCTCGATGTCGAACTCCACCCACAGCTTCGCCGCCAGCGGCCCGATGGCCGTGAGGGCCTCATCGAGCCGGTTGACGAACGTGGGCCGCTCGGCCGAACGCGGTGAGATGCGCACGGCCAACTCGTCGCCGTTGCCGGCGATGCGGGCCAGCGCCAGCTCGGCCACGCGCAGGTCGATGTCTGCGATGCGCGCGGTGCGCAGCGCGGCGGGCAGCACCTCGTCGGGCCCAAAGCGGCGGCCTTCGGCGCCTTCCAGCTGCACGCGGGCGAGCTGGTGCACGACGCGGCCTTGCGCGGTCGTGACGGGAGTCAGGTCCAGCTCCACGCGGCCGGTCATCAGCGCCTCGTCGATGAGGCTGCGCCACTGCGCCAGCGACACGCTCGGGCCGGACGGTGTCGCCCGAACCAGCTGCCAGGCGGTGTCGCCGCCCTCTCCCGCCTGCAGCGCGCGGTCCACGCGGGACATGACGGCACCCAGCGTCTCGCCGGCCGTGAAAGCGCTGGCTGCCAGCCAGCCGACGCGCGGCCGGTCGGTCAGCTCGCGCTGCTTGAGGCCATGCAGCGCGTCGGCCAGCTCGCGCGTCCAGGCGTCCAGCGCCTCGGTGGCCACCTGCGGCAGCAGCACGCCAAAGTCCGCGCCGTTGAGCCGCGCGACGACGCCGGCGCGCTCGCCGTCCAGCCGCAGCGCCCGCGTGCGCAGGAGCGTCGCCACCTGCTTCAGCAGCTCGTCGGCACGCTCGCGGCCCGCGCGCTGGTTGAGGCCGGCCAGGTCATCCACCCGAAGCAGCACGAGGCCGCCGGTGGCCTCGCGGTCCGGCTCGTGCAGCAGTGCGGCCAGGCGGTCCATGAACTGCGCACGGGCGGCCAGGCCCGTGACGGCATCGACCGAGATCTCGGCATGCAGCTCGCCCAGGCGCTGGTCGCGGTCGTCCAGCTGCGCCTTCAGCCGCGTCAGCGCGACGTTAATCGTGCGCGACATCGGCCCCCACTCGACCGGGCCATCCTGAACGCGCTCGGCAATGCGCCCGAGGCCGGCTGCCTCCAACTGCGCCATCAACGGCTCGCTGCCGCGCAGCCACCAACGGGCGACGACGAAGATGGCCGCCTGCGTCACGACCATCGCGCCCAGGTGCACGACCAGCAGCCGGCCCAGCTGGTGCGACGACAGCCCGCCGTGCAGCAGCGCCACGTTGACGACGGCCGACAGCGCGAAGCCGCACGCAACCGCGCCCACGGCCCGCCAGGTGGCGCTGCCGACGCTCACGGCTCGCTCCCCGCGGCGATCTGCTCGTACTGCGGACCGAAGCGCTCGCCCAGGTTGTCGGCCACCAGCGATGCCGCGGCGACGAGGCTCGCATCGAGCTTCTGCAATGCCAACTCGGCCTTGTCGCCGCCTTCGATGGACGCGGCCACCTGCGTGGCAAGCGCCAGCACCGGCGCCAGCGTGCCGGCGGCCGGGTCGGCTTCCAGGTGCCGGGCCACGGCGTCGATGACGGCCGTGGGAAAGCCCAGTTCGTCCAGCCACGCGGCGCTGACTTGCGCATGGTCCAGCCCGCAGGCCTCGTGCTCCAGCGCCGCCAGTGCCCGGCCACGCGCTTGGCGCGAGCCGGCCAGCACAGCCGGCAGCCGGTCGGCAAAGGCCTGGCACAGGATCAGGTGGCCCACGTTGTGCAGCAGGCCGGCCAGGAAGGCAGCCTCGCCGTCGCCTCCGGCCAACCGGGCGAGGCTGCGTGCGGCCTTGGCGGTGAGCGTGGCGTCCAGCCAGAACTGGCGCAGGTTGACGCCCGGCACGGCGACGAACACCGCCTCCAGCCCACCGCTGATGACCAGCGTGCGCAGCGTGTCGGTGCCGATGATGGCCACCGCGTCTTTCAGACTTGCGAGACTGCGCCTGCCGCAGTAGTACGGCGAGTTGGCGATGCGCAGCGTGCGAGCGGCGAGCTGCGGCTCCTGCTCCAGCTCGTCCACCACCTCGACGATGGAGGTGGCCGGATCGCGCAGCTGGCTGATGAGCCGGCGCACGACGCGTGGCACCGACGGCAGTTGCAGCCGGCCACCGGCCGCGGCGCGCACGGTGTCCATGCTCACGGCCATCATGCGCGCCCTCCCTTGTCGTCGCTCAGCGCATCACGCAGTTGGTCCTTCTCCAGGTTCCACAGCGTCGAGTCCATGCGCTTGACGAGCGCAGCCTGCTGCAGCACCTCGTCCTTCAGACCCTCGTTGGCGGCGGTCAGCGCGCCGATCTCGCGCTCCAGGCTCTCGACGCGGCTCAGCGTCCGGCGCACGTCGCTGACCAGCGCCTCCTGCGCGGGCAGGAAGTCCAGCATGCGGCCCACGCGCTCGTTGGACGACCCGCTCTCCTGCAGCATGCCCTCGGCGGCCGACGCCAGCCTCGCCATCGCCGGCACAACGTCGCCGACACCGCCGACGGTAGCCGTCGTGCGCTCCAGCACGGCCTCCTGGCTGGCCAGTCGGTCGGACAGCCGCGACGCGTTCGTCGCCATCTCGGCCACCTGCGGTACGAGCTGGTCCAGCCGCGCCACCACCGTGGCCAGGCCTTCGCTGGACGCACGGTGCTGCTCCAGGATGTCGGCCAGCAGCGTCGCCAGGAAGCGCTCGCTGATCTCGACGTTCTCGTTGACACTGCTCTTCTCGGCCAGCGACAGCACCTGGCCGCGGACGGTCTCGACGAGAGCGGACGCGGCCTTGCGCACCGCCACCATCTGGAAGCCCAGCACGATGGAACCCACAAGGCCGAACATCGAAGCCGAGAAGGCCGTGCCCATGGCGGCCAGCGGCTTCTGCAGGCCGCCGACGATCTTGGCGAACTCGCCCTCCATGTCGGCCCCGCCGCCCACGCTCTTCGCGATGGTCGCGATGAGCCCCGACGTTTCCACCAGCGTCTCCAGCAAGCCCACGAAGGTGCCCAGCAGGCCCAGGCCCACCATCAGGCCGACGAGGAACTGGCTCAGCTCCTGGCGCTTGTTCAGGTACTGCTCCAGCGCCTCGATCTCGGGCTCCATCGCCGAGCTGTGGATGTAGACCTGATGGCCCAGGCCCAGCTTCTGCAGCCGGTCCAGCATGCCGGTGACGAAGGCCGGCGGACCCAGGCGCGGATGCTGCTCGCCACTGGCATCGCCATCACGCAGCCAGCGCATGCCGGCGCGGAAGACACGGTCCTCGCCGAACAGCTCGACGAGGTGGCCGGCCATCGTCCACATGCCCCAGCACAGCACCGAGATGATGATGCCGTTGAGGATGGGATTGGACAGGATGGCGAAGGACACGAAGTGCCACATCGACGCGGCGCCCGCCAGCATCGCCAGCAGCGGCAGCGCGACGAAGAAGATGTGCCGCTTGCCCATGCCATGGTCATGCAGCTCGGGGCCGCGTGGGGGCAGCGGCTCGGAGACCGTCGCCACATGGGTGGCGGTGTGGGTGTCGCTCATATCTTTTCCCCGGTCATCTTCATTTCCTGTCCCTCAAGGCCGTGTCCGCCAGGCCGCGGATGGGCGATAGCAGGTACTGCAGCACGGTGCGCTGCCCGGTGACCACGTCCGCGCTGACGCTCATGCCCGGACCCAGCGGCTGGCCGAAGCGCCGGGCGCTGGCCGGGTCCACTGCCGACACGACGCGGAAATAGCGCTCGCCGCGCTCGTCCACGAGGCTGTCCGCGCTGATCTCGGTCACATGCGCTTCCAGCGTGCCGTAGGTCGTGTAGTCAAAGGCGGCCACCTTCACGCGCGTGGGCAGGCCGACGCGCAGCGTGCCGCGTTCACTGGGCGTGGCACGCGTCTCCACGACGATGGCCTCGTCCTGCGGCGTCAGCTCCAGCAACGTCTCGCCCGGCTTCACGACGCCACCGACCGTGTTGCTGGCCAGCTTGTTGACGACTCCGGCCACCGGAGCAGTCAGCACGGTGCGGCGCACGCGGTCGTCCTCGGTCTTGAACTCTTCGGTCAGCCGGCGCAGCTCCACGCGCGCATCGGACAGCGCCGTGCGGGACTCGCTGCGGAACTGAGCAACCGCCTCCGCCTGGCGGGCAGACAGCTCGGCCGCGGCGGCCGCCAGGCGGGGCAGCGAGGCTTCGGTTTCGGCGATCTGCGTCGTCAGCCGCTCGACGCGCCCACGGGCGTCCAGCAGCTCGCTCTGCGAGCCGGCGTTTCGCGCCACCATGTTCTGCACCAGCGTCAGTTGCGAGCGCGCCACCTCCAGCTCGGCCTTCAGCCCCTTGGCGCGAGCGGCGGCCTCGGCGGCCTCCTGCCGACGCTGGGCGGCCTGCTCCTCCAGCACGCGCGTCGTCTGCGCAAGCTTGGCGGTGCGGGCAGCGAACGCCTCGGCCTCGGCCTGCACGGCAGGGTCGTTGGCGGATGTGCCGGCCGGCGGCTGGAAGCGGCCGGCGCCCGTGGCCTCGGCGTCCAGCCGCGCGACACGGGCGGCCAGGCCGGCCATGCGCGCACCCTTCTCGCCGCGTGACGACGCCGCCTGTAGGTCGGACACTGCCACCAGCGGCTGGCCGGCCGTCACTGCGTCGCCTTCATGCACGAAGACCTTGGACAGGATGCCGCCCTCCAGGTGCTGCACCAGCTGCTGCTTGCCGGAGGGCACGATGCGGCCCTGCGTATGCACGACCAGGTCCACGCGCGCGAGCGCCGTCCACAACAGCAGCGCGGCCATCACGCCAGCGGCCGCGTAGATCAGCGCGCGCGGCCGGCGCAGGCGGCGTGTCTGGCCCAGCGTGTTGTCGAAGTAGCCCAGCAGCAAGTCGACCGGCAGGGTCGGCGTGGCGGGCGTGGCCGGGACGGTGGTCATGGTTTCTCTCCCAGCCGCACGGCGACCGCAGGTGCCGGCGCACTGGCCTTCATGTCGATGCGGGTCACGATGCGGTCGCCCGCGATGCCCTGCGTCAGCAGCTCGTTGCGCACGGCCATCGCGCGGATGAACGCGGCACGCTGGTTCTCGCTGAGGTGGATTTCGGGGCCCAGCGCAACCACTTCCAGCCGCGATGACGGCGAGGCCAGCAGCTGCGCCTTCAACGGCGCCAGTGCGTCGGCCAGCGCCTTGGCGGCCTTCTCGTCCACGGTCAGCGCGCCGGGTGCGAAGTCCAGCTGCAGGTAATGATCGGCGGGCCTGACCTTGGCCGCCGCGGCGCTGGCCGCCAGCGGCGCCTCGTTGCCCGCGACCGCAATGCGCGTGCGCTGCGGCGCCTGCGTCTCCACCTGCGGCGGCGCGCCGGCCGCCGGCTTCTCCTTCTCCGCCGCCGGCGCGATCAAGGCCTGCCGCGCGCGGCCGAGTTCGGCCTGCTGCTCGGCGATCTTGGCCGCCATGCGCTTGGCCAGGATCTGCGCCGAAAAGCTCAACGCGATGGCCAGCACCACGATGACGAACACCATCGCGATGACCACGTTGGTCAACGCATCGACGAAGCCGGGCCAGTAGTCCCCGCCGCCGCTCTTGCCGCCGCCTGCCATCGTCTACCTCGCCACCACGGTACGCAGCGAACCTGTCAGGTGCGCGATGCGCCACTCGTTCTGCGCGGCGTTGACGACCACCTGCACCAGATCAAGCCGGCTCTGATGCAGGCGCTGGTAGGCGTCCAGCACGTCCAGCAGCTGGCGGTTGCCGCCGGTCAGCTGAGTGCGGAAGGCGTCCACCACCTTGCGGTTGGCGTCCAGCTCGTCGCGCACCGAGGCGAAGCGCTCGGTGGCCGCCTTCAGGTTGGCGTAGCTGGTTTCGAGATCCTGCAACACCCGGCGGCGCACGGCTTCGCCGCGGGCCTCCAGTTCGTTGCGGCGTGCCTCTGCCGCATGCATGCGTGCGTAGTCCGAGCCGCCATTGACCAGCGGCAAGGTCATCACCAGCATGGCCTTGCTGTCGCGCTGGTTGGATTCGGTGCCCGCCGCGTTGCGCGTCTGCGAATGGCTCAGCTCGACGGACAGCCGCGGCAGGAACGCGGCACGGCTGCCCTTACGTTCGGACTCGGCCGCCTGCTGCTCCAGCCTGGATGACAGCATCTCGGCGTTCAGCACTTCGGCATCGGCCATGGCGGCGTCGGGATCGATCGGCAGTTCGAGGTCCAGCGGTGCGTCCAGCGCCAGCCCGAACGGGGCAACCGACGACAGCCGCTGAAAGTTGCGCAGCGCTGCAGCCAGCGCCGCACGCGAGTCGGCCAGGCTGGAGCGCACGTTGGCCACGCGGGCGGTGATGCGCTCGCGCTCCGCCGGGCTGGCACCACCGGCAGCGACCCGGTCGCCGATGTAGCGCAGCAGCTCGTTCAGCGACGCCTCATAGGTCTGGCCCAGCTCGACGCTGACACGCTGCTGCAGCACGGCGAACCAGGCGGTGCCGGTATCCAACAGCGTCTGCGACTCGACGCCGGCCAGCTGCACCTCGGCGGATGCGGCCAATAGCTCCTGGCGCGACCATTCGTGGCGTGCCGCCTCGTCGACGAGCGCCTGGCTCAGCACGGCGGAGTTGTCGGCGCGGCCGAGGTTGTTCGTCGCGTCGGGCGTCTCGAAATGGCCGCGGCCGATGGAGGCACGAGTCTCCAGTTTCGGCAGCAGCGCTCCGCGTGCGGCCTTGCGGGTGTAGTCGAAGCTCAGCGAGCGGTAGCGGGCCGCGGCGACGTCGGGGCTGTTCTGCCAGGCCAGCTGCAGCGCCTCGCCCAGCGACATCGGCGGGCCATTGCCGGCCAGGGGCAGCACGGGCGGCAGCCCCAGCAACTGCTGGAGTCCAGCCACGCGCGGTCTGATGACCTCCGGCGCGGGCGCCTGCGCAGCCGCCGACGCGGCGACTGCCGGGGCCGGAACCGCCGCCGGCTCGGTCTGGGCAGCCACCCACAGGGGCGCGACACTGAGAAGCAGCAGGCTGCTCAGATGACGCGGGGAGAACAAGGGCATCGGTCGCATTCCTTCAGACGGTGGTCGTGCGCGGCGCGGGCGTCCGGGGGGTCACCGCGCCGGGGGCCAGCAGACGCTGCGGCGGCGCATCCGCCACAACGCGGCCGCGGTCGAGCACAAGCACGCGATCGCAGACCTGGATCAGTTCTGCGCTGTGCGTCGCGACGACGACGCAGCACCCGTCTTTCCAGCCCGGCAGCGCGGCGATGAGGCCTTCCTGTGCCTGGCGGTCCAGGCCCAGCGTGGGTTCGTCGAGCAACAGCAGGTCGGAGCTCTGGTGCAGTACGCGCGCCAGCGCCAGCATCTGCCGCTGGCCGCCCGACAGCCCTGCGCCGTTGGAGCCCAGCTCGGTGTTCAGGCCCAGCTCGCCGCGGTCCAGCTGAGGGCCGAGGCCGGCGACGCGCAGTGCGCGCAGCAGTTCAGCCTCGCGGGCGCCGTCTTCGCCGGGCGCCACGATGTCCTGCAGCCGCCCGGCCAGGAAGCCCGGCTCCTGCGGCTTGTATGCCACGGCACCGGCCAGCCAGCGGCGGGTCAGGTCGTCGCTGACGACGCGACCGCCGAGCGCGAACTGACCCGACGTCGGCACCAGGTGACCCGCGAGCAGTCGCAGCAGCGTCGACTTGCCGGCGCCCGAACTGCCGACGACGGCGACCATCTCGCCGGGTTTCAGCGTGACCGTCACGTCCGACAGCACTGCTGGCTTGTCCGGGTAGGCGAAGCCGACACCAGCCAGCCTCACGCCTTCGGCCGCCGCGGCACCGAGCGGACCGCCGGTATCGCGGTCCGGCAACGTGGCGGCGTCCAGCGCGACGGTCTGAGCCATGTCGCGCAGCGCGCGCATGAACTCCTGCCAGCGCAGCATGACCGGCGCGAACATGCAGATCGAGCTGACGAGCCGGCCGCCCAGCATCGTCGTAGAGATGAGCCCGCCGACGCTCAGCGCCTGGGCCTCGATGCGGTAGACACCGGCCACCAGCGTGAGCACCGTGCAGGCCGACATGCCGACCGGCAACAGCTGCTGGCTGACCTGCTGCCAGACCCGGGCGCGCGACCCGGCACGGGCGGCGGTGGCCGACGGTTCTCGCAGCCCCCGCTCGGCCACGCGCGCGGCCGCCGCCGACATGACGCTCTCACGCGCCAGCAGTACGTCGACCAGCCAGCTCAGCTTGGTGCTGGCCGCCTGGGAGGCCACGCGCGAGCGCCGCGCTGCGGCCGCCTGCAGCACGCCACCGGCGCCCAGCAGTGCCAGGCCGACGCCGATCGGGATCAGCACGAGCGGCCCAGCGATGACGGCAAGCACGATGGCGAACAGCAGCGCGAACGGCACGTCGGCCAGCGGCAGCAGGAACTGCGCGGACAATACGTCGCGCGTAGCGCCAAGCTCGCGGTAGCGCGACAGCAGCGTGCCCACCTGCAGGGGTTTGGACGCCGGCGTGGCCAGCACCCCGCGCAGCAGGCGCTCGTCAAGGTGCATGTCCCAGCGCGCGCCGGCATGTTCCACCAGCAGCACCCGTGACAACCTCAACACCAGTTCCAGCGCAAACAGCAGGCCCATGCCGATGGACAGCGCCCAGAGGGTTTCATGCAGCTCGTTGCCGACGGCTTTGTCATACACGAGCATGGAAAACAGCGGCAACGTCAATACCAGCGCATTGACGAGCAGGCTCGCGACCGCCAAATCGACTAGGTGACGACGATTTGCGCGCACAAACAAGAGAATCGATTCACGCATACGTCGCAGGCTGAATACCTTCCAGCCACTCACATCGGCCTGGAGCGGCCGCACAGGCACCGGAAAGCACGGGGGGCAGATTCACCGATGATATCCACGACATACCGATCGGCAGTGCGGGGAAATCCCGCCAGAAACCCCCGTTGTTACTCCATCGACGGCCCGATGCTTCGCGCCGTTGCGGCAGTCAAATTACCCAATTGCGATTTGCGTGAAATCTGACGCAAACGTCAAAGGCTGCAGGGAAACTGGGCCTGCCAATTGCCAATTCGAAAGAGAACCAACCGCAAGGCGGGCGCCCGGGTTCTTCAACCTGTCCTTGACCAAGGTCAACCGCCACCCAACGCAGCGGCCTAGCATTGATGCAACACAAATGCATCTTTGAAGCAAGCCATGACGTCCCCGGACAAGCCTCCCTACCCGTTCACCGGGCCGGACGACCTCTACGCCCCGATCCTGCACGGCCTGCGCCGCGTGGTGGATCCGGAAGTCGCGATGAGCATCGTCGACGTGGGGCTGGTCTACGGCGTGGACGTGACGTCCGACAGGCTGCGTGTGCGGCTGACGATGACGTCCGCCGCCTGCCCCGTGGTGGACGTCATCATGGACGACGTGGGTCGCGAGATGGACAAGGTCGTGCCGGCCGAGACGGCCATCGACGTGGAGCTTGTCTGGGAGCCGCCCTGGACGACCGATCTCATGAGCGCCCGGGCCAAGGCCTTCATGGGCTGGTGAGCCGAGGGGACCCGACATGCGCAGCCCAGCGCGGCATCCCACCCAACGCGTTCTGGTGCGCCTGGCGATCGCGCTGCCTGTGATGGTATGCCTGGCCGCCGGGCTGTGGGGCGGGCTGATGCGCGCAGGCCTGCTGCCGGCCACCAGCGGCCGGGCAACGGCCGCCGTGGGCGGGCACGCGTTCCTGATGATCAGCGCCTTCATGGGCACGGTGATCGGCATCGAGCGCGCCGTAGCGCTCAGGCACACGGCCGGTTTCATCGGCCCCGTCGTCTCCGCGCTGGGCGGCATCGCGTGGCTCGCAGGCTGGGCCGGGTTGGCCGCGCAGATGGGGGCGACGGCCTCGCTGGCCTTCGTCGCCGTCAACGTCGTCGTGGTCAGGCGCCAGCCGGCGCCGCACACCGCATTGCTGCTCACCGCCGCACTCGCCTGGTGTGCTGGCAGCCTGTGGCATGGCGTGGCTCCGGAATCCGGGGCCATCATGCCGCTGTGGTTCGCCTTCCTGGTGCTCACCATCGCCGCCGAGCGGCTGGAAATGACACGCCTGATGCGGCGGCAGCCCGGCGCCTCCATGACCCTGTACGCCGTGCTTTCCGCCCTGCTGCTCAGTGGGTTGGCGAGCGCGGTGTCGGCACCGGTGGGCGGGCTGCTGTACGGCCTGTCGTTGTCGGCGCTGGCATGCTGGCTGATCCGCTTCGATATCGCGCGCCGCACCGTGCGGGCCGCCGGCCTAAGCCGCTACATGGCACTGTGCCTGCTGCTGGGCTATGCCTGGCTCTTCGTCGCCGGCGTGGCCTGGGCGGCGACGGCGCTGGGCGGCACATGGCAGGACGTGGCGCTTCACGCGCTGGCGCTCGGCTTCGTCTTCAGCATGATGCTGGGCCACGCACCGGTCATCCTGCCGGCGGTCGCCCGCGTCAAGGTTCTCTTCGGCGGGTACTACTACGTGCCGCTCGCACTGCTTCACGGCTCCCTGGCCGTCCGACTCGGCGCCGGGCATGTCGATGCCCGATCGTTCCAGGCCGGCGCGGCCGGCAATGCGATCGCAATCGCCGTATTCGGCGCCACCGTGGCGGGCTCGGCCTTCGCATGGCGACGCCTGCACGGCTCCTCCGACATCACACGCGCCGACCCGCGCCAACCGGCATGACGAAGAAGTTCCCCATCAAGCCCGCCCATCCCGAGCGCATCTGCTGGGGCTGTGACCGCTACTGCAACGCCGACGCGCTGCAATGCGGCAACGGCAGCATCGCGACACCCCATCCCTCGGAACTCTTCGGCGACGACTGGCAGTCCTGGGGGCTGGATGCGCGCCAGACCGACGGCCCGGCAGATGCGTCAGTGCCGGCTCGCGAGGTACCGCCCGCTTGAAAAGGTAGGCGGTGGGCAGATGCCGGGCGCGCAGGCGCGCCTACTTCTCGAAGCGACGGCTCAGCGACACGAAAAGCAGCGGGTCGCGATCACGGCTTTCGGAGCGCGCAGGCCCGCCGCGCACGCGACCGGCCAGTGTGGACTTCAGTGTCCAGCCGCCGCTCAGCCACCGCAGGCCCAGCCCGGCCGAGGCAATGCTGCGGCGCGGCGACGAGCCTGCGTCCCAGGGGCGGGCGTTCGTCCAGGCGCGGCCGGCGTCCGCGAACACCGAGCCACCGCCGCCCACATGCGCGCGAAGTTCAGCCTGTGACAGCCAGGCGTTGTCGCCGTTGCCCTCGCCCATCGGGTAGCCGCGCGCACCCAGGAAGCCGCCGATGCCGTATTTCGCGGAGGCATCGAGGTTGCTGCGGGGACCCTGGCCGGAGACGCGTCCGTAGGCACTGAAGCTGCCGGGCAGCATTCTGAATGCGTGCGATGTCGAAGTTGAACTGGGCGAAATGCCCGTGGGTGCCACCATGACCGCTGCGCAGCGACGGCTGGCTACTTTCGCGAGACCGCATGCTCCGCGTGCTTCGGCGGGACCGATCGCGAGAGCAAACAAAAAGCCCGACACGGAATCATCCGTGTCGGGCTTCGATTTCTTCAGAATTTGGTAGGCGCGATTGGACTCGAACCAACGACCCCCACCATGTCAAGGTGGTGCTCTAACCAGCTGAGCTACGCGCCTGAAGAGCTACGCACTATAGCATGCTTTTTCGAGGTGTCGGACAAACTCACTTCCGCCGCGCCGAACGCACGCCGGAAATGGCGCACAGGTCGCGCAGCACCTTTGCGAGCTTGGACGCATCAGCAAGCTCCAGCGTGAAGCTCATCCACGCCGTGTCGCCGCCGCCCGTGCGCGGCCGGGCCGCGGCGCCGGCCTGCAACGATTGCGTGTTGACCGCAACGACGTTCATCTTCTCCTTGGCAAAGATTTCGAGCACGTCGCGCAGCAGGCCCTGCCGATCGCTGGCTTCGACGAGCACGTCGACGGGATAGACCGGCGCGTTCTTGCCCGCACCTTCGGCGCCTCCCCAGGTGACGGCAATGACGCGCTCGGGCGAGCGGCGCTTCATCTCGGCGAGGTTGCTGCAGTCCGTGCGGTGGATGGCCACGCCCTTGCCGCGCGTGACGAAGCCCTGAATGGCGTCCGGCGGCGCCGGCCGGCAGCAGCGCGACAGCGTCGTCAGCAGCGAGTCGATGCCCACCACCAGCACGCCGCCCTTGCCCGCGGCCGTCGCACTGCGCGTGTGACGCTGCGCCAGCAGCTCGTCTTCGTCGGCGATCGGTTCGGGCGGACGCAACAGCACCTCGATGTTGCGCAGCGAGTACTCGTCCTTGCCGACGACCTCGAACAACGCATCGGCACCCTTGAAGCCCAGCCGCGCGGCCAGCTCGTCGAGCTTCAGCGCTGTCCTGCCCTCGCGCTGCAGCAGCTTCTCGACGAGCTCGCGGCCCTTGGCGATGGTCTGCGCCTGCTGCAGCGCGTTGAACCAGGCGCGCACCTTGGCCTTGGAGCGCTGGCTCTGCAGGTAGCCCAGTTCGGGGTTGAGCCAGTCCAGCGACGGGCCACCCTCCTTGGCCGCGATGATCTCGACCGTCTGGCCGCTGTGCAGCGGCGTGTTCAACGGCAGCATCTGCCCGTCGATGCGCGCACCGCGGCAACGGTGGCCGAGGTCGGTGTGCACCGCGTAGGCGAAGTCCACCGGCGTCGCGCCGGCGGCCAGCTCGACGATGGTGGCCTGCGGCGTGAAGACGTAGATGCGGTCGTCGAACAGCGCGCCGCCCTCGCCCTGCACGGCGTCGCGCTCCCACGCCAGCAGCTGGTTGAGCACCGCCTTGCGGGCACGGGCGACCTGCTCCTCGAACTCGCCTGCGGCAGTCACGCCCGCGTAGCCGCGCGCGCCGGCCTCCTTGTAGGCCCAGTGCGCGGCGACGCCGTGCTCGGCATGCTCGTGCATCTCGCGCGTGCGGATCTGCACCTCCATCGCCTGCCCGTCCGCGGCGATGACGACGGTGTGCAGCGACTGGTAGCCGTTGGGCTTGGGCTTGGCGATGTAGTCGTCGAACTCGCCCGGCACCGGCGTGTAGACCTCGTGCAGCCGCGCCAGCACGGCGTAGCAGTCGGCCACCGTTGCGACGATGACGCGCAGCGCGCGCAGGTCGAAGACGCGGTCCAGCGACAGCGCCTTGCCCTGCATCTTCTTGTGGATGCTGTAGAGATGCTTGGGGCGGCCCTGCACTTCAGCGGCAATGCCCAGCGCGTGCAGGTCCGCCTGCAGGGCCGCCTTCGCCGCCTCGATGCGCTGCTCGCGCTCGACGCGCTTTTCCTGCAGCGACCTGGCCAGCGCCTTGTAGGCCGCCGGGTCGCGGAAGCGGAACGCCAGGTCCTCCAGCTCCCACTTGATCTGCCAGATGCCCAGCCGGTTCGCTAGCGGCGCGAACACGGCCGCGGACTCGGCCGCCAGCTCCGGCGGGCAGTCGCGCTTGCTCGCGGCGTACCAGCGCAGCGTCTGCAGCCGCGACGCCAGCCGCAGCAGCACGACGCGCAAGTCCCTGGAGAAGGCAAGCAGCATCTTGCGCACGCGCTCGGTCTGCTCGGCGCGCTGGTCGGTGCTGACCTTGGCGGCCCGCGCGGCGCGCTGCATCTGCACGAGCTTGCGCGTGTGCATGACGAGGCTGGCATGACTGTCGCCGAAGGCCTTGGCGACGACCTCCTCCGGCTTGTTCAGGAAATCCGCCGCATAGACGAGGTAGGCCGCCGCCTGCAGTTCCTGCGCGGCGCCGATGGCCAGCAGGATGGCCACGACTCCATCGGCATGCGCCAGCGCGTTCTCGCCGGTGTCCAGCAGCTCGCCGCCCAGCAGCGGCTCGGCGAAGGCCCTGGCGCGGGCCACCTCGGCATTCGAGTGACCGGTGCTGTTGTCCAGCAAGGCCACGATCGGCGCCGTTGCGACGCCTTCAGGCAACGAACCTGTCTTCATGAACCGAGAAAGTCCCTCACGATGGCAATCTGGTCGTCATGTGTCAGCGTCGGTGCATGGCCGATGCCCGGCAGCTCGACGAGCCGGGCGCCGGGGCCACGCTGTGTCATCGCCTGCGCCGTATCGGCGCTCAGCAGGTCACTGTCCGCGCCGCGGATCAGCAACGTAGGGCAACGCAGCGCGTCGTAGACCGCCCACAGCGCGGCCTCGCCGGCCGCGGCGATCTCCGGCGTTACAGCGGAGAACGGCAGCGCGATGGCAGGGTCGTAGCGCATCTGCCACGCGTCGCCAATCTGCTGAAACTGCGGCGCGGAGAGCACCAGCCATTCGGCGTCGCTGTGCGGGCCGAAGCCTGCCGAAATGCTGCGAAGGTAGGCAGCCCCTTCCTCCAGCGACGCGAAGCGCTGCATCTTGCCGAGGTAGCCGCCGATACGCTGCAGCGCCTCGAAGCGGATGGCCGGGCCCACGTCGTTCAGCACGAGCCGGCGGATCAGCGGCGGCGTGCCTTCGGGCGCCGGCAGTGAGGCCAGGCCCAGCCCGATGAGGCCGCCCATCGACGTGCCGACCCAGTCCACCTGCGCCACGTCCAACCGGGCGAGCAGCGTCACCATGTCGGCCACGTAGGTGGGGATCTGGTAGCCGCCCGGCTGGCGTAGCCAGTCCGACCGGCCACGACCGACGACGTCCGGGCAGACGACGCGGTAGTGACGGCTCATCGCGCGGGCCAGCGAATCGAAATCCCGTCCCTGCCGCGTCAGTCCGTGGACACAGACGAGTACCGGCGCGTCGGGCGCCGGCCCGGCCCATTCCCAATAGGCCATGCGGTGCAGGCCGGTCGCGGTGATGCACTGCACAAAATCGAGCCGGGGTTGAGTCATGATGGGGTCTCGTCGTGATCGGAATTCATCGTAGCAAGCAGCAAGGAGCCTCCCATGAATCTGAAAGGCAAGACCGCCCTCGTCACAGGGTCCACCAGTGGCATCGGCCTGGGTATCGCGCTGACGCTCGCGCGGGAAGGCGCGAACGTCATCCTCAACGGCTTTGGCGACGTCGACGGCCCCAAGGCGCAAGTGGCCGCCCTGGGCGTCAAGGTGGGTTACCACGGCGCCGACATGAGCAAGCCGGCCGACATCGCGGCCATGCAGACCTACGCGGACGCTGAGTTCGGCGGCATTGACATCCTCGTCAACAACGCCGGCATCCAGCATGTCGCGCCGGTGCAGGAATTTCCCGTCGAGAAGTGGGACGCGATCATCGCGATCAACCTGACCTCGGCCTTCCACACGACGCGGCTCGCGCTGCCCGGCATGCTGGCCAAGGGATGGGGCCGCATCATCAACATCGCGTCGGCGCACGGGCTCGTCGCGTCTGCGCAGAAATCGGCCTACGTCGCGGCCAAGCACGGCCTCGTCGGCTTCACGAAGAGCGTCGCGCTGGAGACGGCGACGACCGGCGTGACCGTCAACGCGATCTGCCCGGGCTGGGTGCTGACGCCGCTGGTGCAGAAGCAGGTCGACGCGCTGGCCGCCAAGGACGGCGTCGACAACGACGAGGCCAAGCGAAGGCTGCTGGCTGAGAAGCAGCCGTCGCTGCAGTTCACGACGCCTGAGGAACTGGGCGCGCTGACGGTGTTCCTGTGCACGGACGCCGCGGTCAACGTACGCGGCCAGGCCTGGGCGATGGACGGCGGCTGGACCGCCGTCTGACCGGCATCAGCGCTTCAGCACGACGCTGCCGCTGACGTTGACCGTCACGGTCGCCTTGCCGGCCTCGGTCGGCAGCGATTCGTCGGCGATCCCCCTCGGGGCGGCGGCCATCTTGGCCATCATCATCGGCCGCGGTCCGGGTTCGTCGCTGGAGACGTTGACCTCCCCGATCAGGTAGTCGGCGTAGCCGAACTGCTTCGCATAGTCCGCCGCCTTGGCGCGATACCGGGCGATAGCCTGCGCGGATATCTCGCCCTCGGCCTTCTCCCGCGCCTCACGCGAGAGGCTGTAGCCGACGCGGGAAATCGATAACGTACTGATGCGACCGGACAGCTGGGCGACCGCGGCGATGTCCCGCCCCTCCACCAGCAGCTCGGCGCTGCCCTGCCAGCCGTTGATCTTGCCGGTCTTGGGGTCGTAGCGCGGCGTCAGCGAGAAGCCGCCGGTCTGCACGTCCACCTGCCCGGGCCGTGCCGCCTTGCGCGCCTCGGTCAGGGCTGCATCCAGGGCCTGCTTCAGCGCGGCCTGCACGGGCGCCGCCTCCGCGCCCTCCCTTGTCGTGGAAAAGCTCACACCCATGATGTCGCGCGTCACGTCAGCGGTGGCGCTGGCCGATAGGCTCAGGCGCTCGGTTGGCATTTCGGCGGCATGGGCCGCGCCGGCCAGGGTGAGCAGGGACAGGACGACATGCTTCATGGGGCGTTCATTCCGATTGAGGTTGGCGCCCCAGCTTAGCCCGCCCGAATGGGGGAGAAGTGGCAACGACCTGTAACCATGGCCTGAAGTCCTACAAAACGCGGTTTCAAACCTGCTCACAATGCCGCTGTTACAAATTCAGGAACCGCGATGAACAGCGCTGCGAACCCTCGCCAAAACCGCATCCTCGTCGTCGATGACGACGCCCGCATCCGCGACCTGCTGCGCCGCTACCTCACACAGGAGGGCTTCGAGGTGCTGCTGGCCGAAGACAGCCGCGCCCTCAACAAGCAGCTCACGCGCGAGACGGTGGACCTCATCGTGCTCGACCTGATGCTGCCAGGCGAAGACGGCCTGACGATCTGCCGCCGGCTGCGCGCCGCCAACGACCAGACGCCCATCATCATGTTGACGGCCAAGGTCGAGGACGTGGACCGCATCGTCGGCCTGGAAGTCGGCGCCGACGACTATCTGGCCAAGCCCTTCAACCCGCGCGAGCTGCTGGCCCGGATCAACGCCGTGCTGCGCCGTCGCCCGCCGCCGGAAGCCCCGGGCGCGCCGAGCAAGGAGCCGATGACGGTCACCTTCGGCCCGTTCGAGTTCGACCTGGCCCTGCGTCGTCTCACGAAGAACGGCGAGCAGCTGCCGCTGACGACCGGCGAGTTCTCGATGCTCAAGACGCTGGTGCGCCACCCCCGCCAGCCGCTGTCGCGCGACAAGCTGGCACAGCTGGCCCGTGGCCGCGAGTTCGAGCCTTTCGACCGCAGCCTGGACGTGCAGATCTCGCGCCTGCGCAAGATGCTGGAAGCCGACCCGGCGCAGCCGCGCTACATCCAGACGGTGTGGGGCGTGGGCTACGTCTTTGTTCCCGACGAAAACACGTGAGCGGTCCCCGGGCCGAGCGCCGGGCCGCCCCAAGCCGGCCCGCTAGGCGATGTGCTTGCGGGTCGGACCGGCAAGCATCGCCATCCCTTCGAGGCACCGATCGGGCCCGCTTGCGTCCAACGTCGCGAGGCCGGGCGAGGGGCTCGTGATGGCCAGACCGCATCTCGCGCTGAACCTGTTCTGGCGCACCTTCGCCTGGCTGGCGCTGCTGCTGGCCGGCGCGGTGCTGGCCTGGCAGTACACCTTCAAGCTGCTGGAGGCCGAGCCGCGCGCGCTGGAATCGGCTGAGCAGCTGGCCGGCCTCGTTAAGCTCAGCCGCATCGCGCTGGAGCACACCGACCCGATCAACCGCGTCGCCGTCATCAGTTCGCTGTCGCGCGGCGATACGGTACAGGTGCGCGTGGCCGAGGCGACCGACCGCTGGCTGCCCTACGACACCAGCCCCTTCGCCAAGCAGCTGGCCACGGCGTTGCGCAGCACGCTGGGCACTGACACCGTCATCGCACGCAGCGTCAACGACGTGGCGGGCCTGTGGGTGCGCTACACCGTCGGCGAGGACGCCTTCTGGCTCTACACAACGCCCACACCGCTGTCCATCACGGCGGCGGGCAACTGGTGGTGGGTGCTCATCGCGCTGCTGGCCACCATCGTCGGCTCGGCGCTGATCGCCCGGCTCATCAACCAGCCACTGCGCGAACTGGCGGAGGCCGCCGGCCGCATCCGCGACGGCGAGTACGACTCGCGGCTGGACGAGAACACGATGACCAGCGAGATCCGCGAGGTCAACATGGGCTTCAACCGCATGGCTCGCGAACTGGCCAAGCTGGAGGAGGACCGCGCCGTCATGCTGGCCGGTATCTCGCACGACCTGCGCACGCCGCTGGCGCGCCTGCGTCTAGAGACCGAGATGAGCGTGCAGGACGAGCAGGCCCGCCACTTCATGGCGCAGGACATCGACCAGCTCGACGCAATCATCAGCAAGTTCATGGACTACGCGCGGCCCAACGAGACGCAGCTGCGCGAGGCCAAGCTGAGCGAAGTCGTCGAGCGCGAGGCGCAGGGCTTCCGCGACCCCGAGCAGATCCGCATCCGCGTGCAGGTCAGCTCGACGTTGAAGGTGTTCGTCGACGACACCGAGTTGGGCCGCGTGCTGCTGAACCTGTTCGAGAACGCCCGCCGCTACGGCCATGAACCGGGCGAGCCGGCCCGCGTGGACGTCAGCGCAACGCGCCAGGGCGCCTGGGTGGAGCTGCGCGTGCGCGACCATGGGCCCGGCGTGCCGCCCGACCGCCTGGTGCGGCTAACGACGCCGTTCTACCGGGGCGATGCGGCCCGCACGGCCGCCAGCGGCGCGGGGCTGGGTCTGGCCATCGTCGAGAAGTCGGTACAGCGCCTGGGCGGCGAGCTGACCATCAGCAATGCCGACGGCGGCGGGCTGCAGACGGTGCTGAAGCTGCAGGCTGCGTGAGCTGAGCCCCCGTCGGGCCGCGGACGCTGAACGCGGCGGCCCGGCGCTCGCCCCTCAGGCCGACGCGAGCAGGCAGACGGCGCGCGCCTCGATGGCGCGGCCCTCGCCCACCGGGCCCATCTTCTCGGCCGTCTTGGCCTTCACGTTGACACGGGCCGGCTCGACGCCGAGTACCTCGGCCAGCCGCTCGCGCATCGCCGGGATGTGCGGCGCCATCTTGGGCGCCTGGGCAACGATGGTCGTGTCGACGTTGACGAGCTGCCAGCCGGCCTCGCGCACGCGGCGCCAGGCCTCGGCCAGCAGCACCATCGAATCAGCGCCCTTGAATTCGGCCGCCGTGTCCGGGAAAAGCTTGCCGATGTCGCCCAGGCCGGCGGCGCCAAGCAGCGCGTCGGTGATCGCATGCGCCAGCGCGTCAGCGTCGGAATGGCCCAGCAGGCCGTGGGTGTGCGGGATCGTGATGCCGCCGAGGACGAGCGGCCGGCCGGTGACGAGCTGGTGGGTGTCCCAGCCCTCGCCGATGCGCAGGGAAGAGGCAAACGTCATTGGTAGATGTTGGCCCGGTTTGGGGCCCGAAGGTCTAAAACAAAGCCAACACCCCCTCTCAAACCGTGCACGCGGATTTCCCGCACACGGCTTACCGGTGGTCGGTCAGCTCGCAGCATTACGCAGGCCTCCTGCGAACAGGAGCCTTGCTGAGATAGCGGATTGTCCCCGCGCAAGCGATACAGCCCCAGGCTTTCAAAGAAATCGCGATTCCACTGCTTGGCTTGGCCGGCCTTCAGGCTGCGCCCCGCGCGCTTGAGCCGCAGGCTCCTCAGCCGCTTCGCCACGTAATCGTCTACGTCGATGAAGTGATTGGCCGCGTTGCCCGTGCGCAAGTGGTTGCCCCAGCCACGCAGCACCGGATTGAGCGCGCCGATCACGTCGCGCAGATCCTTATGGCACTGCCCTCGCTGGGTCAGCCCCCGCACCCGCTCGCGCACGCGGTTCATGGCCTTGTGGCTCGGCCAGCTCCGCAGGTAATACCGCTGAGGCCATGCTGCTGCCAGAGCCTTCCGCTCATGCGCTTGTGCAAATGGCAGCCCAGGAAGTCGAAGCCCGTGCACCCCGGCGCACCGACGCCTACCGGGACGGGACTCTCACCCGTTGGAGTGGCGCAGCGCGCATCAACACTCCCGTCCTCCGGAGAGTTCAGTCGAGTCTTTGCTTCGTGACGGACCATACGCGGATTCTCGGCGCAACGGCCGCAACCCACCGCCTGGTCTCTAATCTCGCCCCATGTCACCCGCCCGTCCCTCCACGCTTCGACGCCTGTCCGCGCTGGCGCTGGGCGGTCTGCTGGCCACCCCTGCCGTGGCGGCACCGCTCAAGCTGCTGGTCTTTCCCTCCCCCGGACTGTTCGACGTGGGCGCGGACGGCAGCATCAGCGGCCCGGGCGGCGCGCTGCTTGTGAAGATCGGCAAGGTCAGCCAGGTGGCGTTCGTGGCCGAGAGCCTGCCGGCTCCGCGCGCGTGGGCCGCCATCCAGGCCCAGCCGCAGAGCTGCATCGTCGGCGTGGTGCGCACGCCCGACCGCGAGGCGCACTTCCAATGGGTCGGCCTCGTCTCGCGCGCCGACTTCGTCGTCTACGGCCGCGAGGATCAGCCTGCGCCGCCCGCCGCAGCGGCGACGCTGGACGCATTGCGGGGCCAGCCGGTCGTCGCCATCCGCGACACCACCAACGCGGCACAGCTGCGCGAGCACGGCGTCGTCGCCACTGAGGTCAGCAGTGCGCTCACGGCGCTACGCATGCTGCAGGCGCGCAGGGTGGACTACTGGTACTCGCACCAGCTGGTGGCCGAGCCGGCCGCACGGGCGTCGGGCGGGCCGCCCATCAAGCGGCTTTTCAGCACGGCCCGCATCGACGGCTACCTGGCCTGCAACACCGAAGTGCCGGTCGACATCACCGAGCGCCTGCGCCAGGGCCTGCTGCGCCTGCGCCGGCAGGGCGACCTGGCCGCCTTCGGCCTGAACTGAAGACGCCATCGCCTGCTATGGTGCCGCGCCATGCGCCGCCCCAGTCTTCGCCTTGCGCTCGCCGTCCTGACCCTCGCCGGCACGATCGCCCCCGTTCTCGCCCAGACGCCACCGCCCGCACGGCCGAGGATAGGCCTCGTGCTGTCGGGCGGCGGCGCGCGCGGCCTGGCCCACATCGGCGTGTTGCGCGTGCTGGAGGAAATGCAGGTGCCGGTGGACCTGATCGTCGGCACAAGCATGGGTGCCGTCGTCGGTGGTGCCTACGCGTCCGGCCGCAGCGTCGACGAGCTCGAAACGCTGGTGAAGGGCGCCAACTGGAACGCCATCCTGTCCGACCGCCCGGCGCGCGACCGCCTCGCCATCCGCCGCCGCGAGGATGACGAGCGGCTGCCGTCGCGCATCGAGTTCGGCTTCAACCTTGAACGCGGCGCGATGCTGCCGGGCGGCGCCGCGGCCAACGGCCAGCTGGAGGCCACGTTGTCGTCGCTGCTGCCGGCCACCCGCGCGGACGACCCGCTGCGCCGCCTTCCCGTGCCATTCCGCGCCGTCGCTACGGACCTGCTCTCCGGCGCGATGCTGGACCAGGCCGACACGCCGCTGTTCGAGGCGCTGAGAGCGTCCATGGCCGTGCCGGGCGTGTTCTCGCCGCTGCGCATCAACGGCCGGCCGCGCGTGGACGGCGGCCTCGTGCGCAACCTGCCCATCGACCTCGCGCGGGCGCTGGGGGCCGACATCATCATCGCCGTCAACGTAGGCACGCCGCTGCTCGAGGACCGCGAGATCACCAGCGCGGTCATGGTGGCCAACCAGATGCTGCAGATCCTGACCGAGCAGAACGTGCAGCGCTCGCTGCGCGAGCTGACCGCACAGGACATCATCATCGACCCCGACCTGCCCGGCATGGGCTTCATGGACTTCCAGCGGGCCGACGAAGCCATGGCAACCGGCCGACGCGCGGCGCTCGCCGCCGGCGAACGCCTGACCGCCCTCGCCTCGCCTGCGGCCTTCGCCACCGCCCAGGCCCGGCGCCTAGGGCTGCCGGAAGCCGCGCTGCAGGCGCTGCCGCTGGGCGAACTGAGGATCACCGGCACCAGCCGCGTGAACCCCGAGGCGCTGCGCGCCGAACTAGGCCTGCAGCCGGGCGAGCCGGTCAGCCGCGCCGACCTGAACCGTGCCGTCGAGCGGCTGGACGGCACCGGCGACCTGGACCGTATCGAGACCGAGATCGACGACCGCGATGGCCGGCGCGACGTGATCTTCAAGCTGACAGAGGCCGACTGGGCCGCCAGCCGTGTGCGGCTCGGCCTGGAGCTCTACAGCAACTTTGCCGACGCCAGCAGCTACTCGCTCGTCGCGATGCACGTGGCCGACTGGCTCAATTCATGGGGCGGCGAGCTGCGCAGCGTCGCCCGCATCGGCTCCACGCGTGGCCTTAACTCCGAGTTCTACCAACCGCTCGGCCCGGGCTCGCGCTGGTTCACCGCCGCGCGCCTGGCTTACACGGCCGGCAGCAACGACATCTTCGACCAGGGCCAGCGCGCGCTGCGGCTGTCCAGCAGCCTGGCCAGCGCGCAGCTGGAGCTGGGCCACCGCATCGCCGGCCTCGGCGACCTGCGCTTCGGGCTCGGCCGGCTGCGCGCCAGCGACGAGGTGGTGCTGCCCGTCGTCGCCGACAACCTGCGCTCGCAGAACTACAGCCAGCAGTACGTGGAGCTGCACACCGACACGCTGGACTCGCTGGCCTTCCCGAGCCGCGGCCAGTGGACGACCGCGCGCATCGAATGGCTGCACCCGCGGGGCGAGTCGCGTGTCATCAACGCGTCGCTGCTGGGCCTGTCGGCGTTCCGGCTCGGCGAATGGGCCGGCCAGCTGTACGGCGAATTCGCCCACGCCGAACGCGGCCAGACGCGCTCGCTGGGCGGCTACCTGCGGCTGTCCGGCACGCCCGACGGCTCGCTGCTCGGCGAAAACATGGCGCTGGCGCGAGTCGTCATGGCGAGGCGCATCGGCGAGATGCCGGTGGGCCTGGGTGGCGCGGTGCGCGTGGGTTTCTCGCTGGAGAGCGGCGCCGTCGGCCCGGGCGCGGGCCTGAAGCTGGCCAACCTGCCGCGCAGCGGCTGGAAGCAGGCCGTCAGCGGATTCCTCAGCGTGGACACGCGCTTCGGTCCGTTCTTCCTCGCCGCGGGCGCGACGCGCAAGGGTGAGTCGGCCTTCTACCTGCTGCTCGGGCCGACCTGGTGACGTCGGCCGTGGCCTAGTGAACGAAGCGGTTGCCGCGCGACAGGATGGCCAGGTCCACCCAGTTGCTGCCGTGGCGATTGCCGCCGGCATAGTTCAGCGTGAAGCCGTTAAGGTCCACGTGGCCCAACGTGCCCATCGTGGAGAGCAGGCTCTCGCGCGTGACCTTGGGGCCGGCCTTCTTCAAGGCCACGACGAGCGCCTTGGCGGCGATGCAGGACTCCAGCGATGTGTAGTTCAGCGCAGCCCCGTTGAGGGCGCGCAGCGCATCGGCGCATTCCTTTACTACTGGGCGAGAGGCATGGCTGGCCGCCGTCGGCGAAGGCATCACCTGGGCGACGACCGTGCCGCGTGCTGCGCCGCCGACGCCTTCGGCCAGCTCGTCCGGGTTGACGAATGACAACGCAGCGACCGGCACGTTGTTGCCGATCTCGTTGCTGATCCTGAGATAGTCGGCCACCGGCGGGTGCTGCGTCGTGACGAACACATAGTGCGGCGCATCCTTCAGCAGCGCCGTGACGCCGGCCCGGTCGAGCGGCGCGCCGCGCTTGATCGCCACACCCTGCGGCTTGGCCAGGCCGGCCGATGCGAAAGCGGCCACGACGGCATCGTGGTTGCTGCGCCCGACCTCGTCGTCGTAATACAGCACGACCGACTTGACGGCACCGACCTCCCGCTTGGAAGCGATGATCTTGGCCGCCTCGTCCTGATAGGACGCACGCACCGTGTAGACGCTGGGATGGTTGCGGATGTCCATCGCGCCACTGAACGGCGCAAAGAACAGCATGTGCTGCTTGCCCACCAGCGGCAAGGCATCAAGGCTGGCGGTGGCGGAGCTGTAGCCGAACAGGGCGAGCGCCTTGTGCTTGTCGAGCAGCAGCTGCGTGTTCTCCGTCGCACGCTTGCGGTCGTTCGCGTTGTCCAGCGTGATGAGCTGGATGGGCCGTCCCAGCGCGTTGCTCGCATTGGCCCTGGCGAAGACCGCCAGCGCGCCGTCGCGCATGTCCCGCCCGATGTCGGCGGTCGGCCCGCTCAAGGCCACGGACTGGCCGATGACGATGTCCTCCGCCGTCGCGCTCAAGGCGATCAGCGCCAGCATGGCAGCGCCCCATTTCTTCATGGCCGTCTCCGTTCGTTGTTTTGTACGGTCCATTAGCTCACCGAGCCGGCGCCCTAGTCAACGGCGGGCCGCCAGCAGCCTGTTGGCGAGCGTGAAGTCCTCCGGCCAAGTGACCTTGAAGTTCTCCATGGAGGCCCGCACGAGCCGCGGCCGGAGTCCCAGCGCCTCGACGGCGCTGGCTTCGTCGGTGGCGGCCGCGCCCATGGCCTGCAGCGCGCGTTCGACCCGCCCGAGGCGGAACATCTGCGGCGTCTGCGCAGCCCACTTGTCGCGGCGGTCCACGGTGGCCGAGACGCGGCTGTCGGCATCGCCAGCCTTCAGTGTGTCGGCCACCGGCTGAGCCAACAGGCCGCCCACATCGTCGTGCTCGCAGGCGTCGATCAGCGCATCGACCCACTCGGGGCGCAGCAGGCAGCGCGCCGCGTCGTGGACCAGCACCCAGTCATCGTCAGTCGCGCCGCGGCGGCGCAACTCGGCCAGGCCGCCCAGCACGCTCTCCGCGCGGCTGGCGCCGCCCACGCGAGCGACCCACGCGGTGCAGCCAGGCAGCGCCGCCTCGAAGCGGTCATCAGCCGGTGACAGCACCACCAGCGTTTGTGCGATGCGCGGCACCGCGGCCAGCGCGGCCAGCGTGTGAGCCAGCATCGGCAGGCCGCCAATGTCGACGTATTGCTTGGGGCCGGCAGCACCGGCGCGCTCGCCGATGCCGGCGGCGGGAACGAGGGCAAACAGGCGCGGAACGTGCGCGGAAGATGTCATGCCAGCATTAGAGCAGCGCCGCTTTCGGCAGCCACATCACGGCAGCATGCGCCCTTGCTGCAGGTAGCGCAGGTGCCAGGAAAAGGCCTCGCCCAGCAGGTGCGGCGTGTGCTTGCCGGGCGCGTCGCGGCAGGCACGGTCGAAGTAGTCGCGCAGCAGCGGCCGGTAGTCGGGGTGGGCGCAGCGCTCAATGAGCAGCCGGGCCCGCTCCTTGGGCGACAGGCCGCGCAGGTCCGCCAGGCCTTGCTCGGTAACGATGATCTGCACGTCGTGCTCGGTGTGGTCCACATGGCTGACCATGGGCACGATGCACGAGATGGCACCGCCCTTGGCGACCGACGGCGTCATGAAGATGGACAGGTAGGCATTGCGCGCGAAGTCGCCTGAGCCACCGATGCCGTTCATGATGCTGGAGCCCATCACGTGCGTGGAGTTCACGTTGCCGTAGATGTCGCACTCGATCATGGCGTTCATCGCGATCAGGCCCAGGCGCCGGATCAGCTCCGGGTGGTTGCTGATCTCCTGCGGCCGCAGCACGATGCGCTGGCGGTAGAAGTCCAGCTCGCGCTCGAAGCGCGCCTGCGCCGCCGGGCTGAGCGACAACGCCGTCGCCGAGGCATGGCTCAGCTTGCCGCTGGCGAGCATGTCCAGCATGCCGTCCTGCAACACCTCAGTGAAGGCGCTGAGCTTCTCGAAGGGGCCGTCGTTCAAGCCGGCCAGCACCGCGTTGGCGATGTTGCCCACGCCGGACTGCAGCGGCAGCAACTGTGGCGACAGCCGGCCGCGCGAAACCTCGTGCGACAGGAACTCCACCAGGTGGCCGGCAATGGCCTGGGACACGGCATCCGGCGCATTGAACGCGCTGTTGCGGTCGGGCTGGTCGGTCTCGACGACGGCGACCACCTTGTCCAGGTCGCAGCGCAGGTAGGGCTCCCCAATGCGCTGGTCCGGTGCGGTCATCGGGATGGGCTTGCGGTGCGGCGGCAGCGCGGTGCCGTAGTAGATGTCGTGCATGCCCTCCAGCCCGGCCGGCACGCGACGGTTCACCTCCAGGATGATGCGGTCGGCCTGGTCCAGCCACGTCTTGTTGTTGCCCACCGACGTGGACGGGATCAGCCGCCCGTCCGGCAGGATTCCGGCCACCTCGATGACGGCGACATCGAGCTTGCCGAAGAAGCCGAACCACACGTACTGGGCCACATGGCTGAGGTGGATGTCGGTGTACTCCATCTCGCCGAGATTGATGCGCGCCCGGCCCTGCGGGTCGCTTTGGTAAGGCATGCGTAGCTCGACGCCGTTGACCTTGGCCAGCGCGCCATCGAGTTCTGGGGCCGTGGACGCGCCGGTCCAAAGCCCGATGCGGAAACTCTGGCCCTGCGCGTTGAGGCGGCCGATGCGCTCCGCCAGCGCCTGCGGCACGGCCTTGGGATAACCCGCGCCGGTGAAACCACTCATGCCCACGTGGGCACCGGCGGGCACCAACGCCGCGGCGGCCTCGGCGGTCATCACGCGCTGGCGCAGGCCTTCATGCTGGATACGGGAGGAAATGGACATCGGTACGGCCAAAACTGCAAAGCCCGCCAGCTTAGGGGCTGCCGCTGTCCGCGCCGATGACATTGGTCAACATCACGCTGCCGAGGGCACGTCGGGGACAATGCTGGCTCCCATGCTGATCTCCGACCTCCGTGACCGCCTGCGCGCGCTCGGCGCCAACCCCGCCCACGAAAGCCGCGTGCTGCGCCATTGGGTGCAGCATCTGCCGATGGACGCCGGCAGACAGCCGCTGCAGGGGTGGCTGCCGAAAGCGCTGATGGATGCGCTGCCCGCGCTGATGGCTGAACTGGACGGCCTCATCGCGGTGCGCAGCGAACATGCCGGCAGCGACGGCCAGTCGGCCAGGCTGCTGCTGGGGCTGCAGGACGGCCAGACGGTGGAAAGCGTGCTGCTGCCGCGCGACGGGGTCTGCGTGTCCAGTCAGGTCGGCTGCGCGGTGGGCTGCCGCTTCTGCATGACCGGCACCGAGGGCCTGATCCGCCAGGTTGGAAGCGCGGAGATCGTCGCGCAGGTCGTGCTGGCGCGGCGCAAGAACCCGAAGCTGAAGAAGGTCGTTTTCATGGGCATGGGCGAGCCGTCGCACAACCTCGCCAACGTGCTGGACGCCATCGAGCTGCTGGGCCGCGAGGGCGGCTTCGCGCACAAGCAGCTCGTGTTCTCGACCGTCGGCGACGAGCGCGCGTTCGCCGTGCTGAACACCGCCGCCGTGAAGCCGGCACTGGCGCTGTCGCTGCACACGACCGATGCGGCCAAGCGCGCCGACCTGCTGCCGCGGGCGCCACGGCTCACGCCGCAGCAGCTCGTCGATGCTGCCGACGCCTACGCCCGCGCCAGCGGCTACCCGGTGCAGTACCAGTGGACGCTGCTGGACGGCGTCAACGACGGCCCCGAGGAGCTGGACGGTATCGTGGCGCTGTTGCAGGGCCGCTATGGGCTGCTGAACATGATCCCGTTCAACAGCGCGCCGGGCCTGCCGTTCAAGCGGCCGGACTGGGAGCGGGCCCGCGCGATCGCCGCCGAGTTGAGCCGCCGCGGCGTGCTGACCAAGCTGCGCGACTCCGCCGGCCAAGATGTCGACGGCGGCTGTGGCCAGCTGCGCGCCCGCGAGGCCGTCGGCCGGCCGGTGCGTGTGGTGAGGATTCACGCGTAACTTCATGTCTCACAGCGGCAATCCAGCCTTCGAGGCGGTGGCACGCAAGCAGAATGGCGGCGCCGCGCGAAGACGGCGCTCCCCACTGGAAGAGACGACGACATGACACCGCTTTCCACCCTGGCCGTGCGGGCCCGCCGGGCCGCCTGCATCGCTGCCGCCACGCTGTGCCTGCAAGCCGCGGCAGCCCCCACCGTGCACAAGTTCGAGCCCACGGCCCAGCTGGGCGGCAGCGCCCTGCTGCTCAACGGCAAGGGCACCCGCGTGCGTATCGTCTTCAAGGCCTACGACATGGGCCTCTACACGACCAAGCGCGTCAGCACCGCAGCGGAACTGCTCGCGCTGCCCGGCCCCAAACGCTTGCAGTTCATCGCGCTGCGCGACCTGCCCGGCACCGAACTCGGTCGCCTCTTCCTGCGCGGCATGAGCGACAACACGCCCCCCGCACAGATGACGCGGCACACGCTGTCGAGCACACGGCTCATCGACATCTTCTCGGGCAAGACCAAGCTCGTGGCCGGTGACACGTTCGCGATGGACTTCGTGCCCGGCAAGGGCACGCAGTTCTACATCCAGGGCCAGCCCCAGGGCGAGCCGGTGGGCGACGACGAGTTCTTCACGCTGGTGCTGCGCATCTGGTTCGGAGATTCGCCAGCCGACGAGAAGCTGCGCGACGCCCTGCTGGACGGCGGCAAGGACTGAGCGCCCCCCGCACGTTCCTCGAATCCGCCACCATGCGCCGCTGGTTCGTCGCCCTGCTCACGCTGCTTGTCGCCGCTCAGGTCTCCTGGTCGGCGCCGCGCTGTGCTGCGTGGACGAGCTGAGCCGGCAGCCCAGCGGCTACAGCCAGATCCTCGCCGGCGAGCAGGCTCACGCCAGCGTGGCCAGCACCTTCTTCGATCTGCTCTGCGCACAAGTCAAGCAGCGTCTCGCCGAGGACGCCCTGCAGTTGGCGAGCGCGCCACCCCTGCGGCTCACCCGCTGCGGTAGGCGTCGGCGTCCAGGCCCAGACGGCGGATGCGGTCGTGCAGCGTCTTGCGAGCCAGGCCCAGCCGCTCGCCGGCCTTGGCGATGTTGCCGCCGCACTCGAAGAGCGCCTGCATCACCCAGCGCCGCTCCATGTCGGCGAGGGCTTCGTCCAGCGGCAGCTGCGGCAGCGCGGCCGGCTGGCTGGCGATGGGCATCGCGGCAGGCGGCGCCTCGTTGACGAGGCCAAGCACCCACCGCTCCGCGAAGTTGCGCAGCTCCCGCACGTTGCCCGGCCAGTCGCGGGCCTGCCAGGCGGCCATCTGCACGGGTGTCCATGCCGGCGCCGGCCGCTGCAGGCGCTCAGCGGCCTGGGCGCAGAAGTGGCTGAGCAGCAGCGGGATGTCCTCGCGGCGCTGGCGCAGCGGCGGCAGCGCGATGCTGGCCACGTCGAGCCTGTAGAACAAGTCTTCGCGGAACTTGCCCTCGGCCGCCAGCGCGAGCAGGTCCACCTTGGTCGCCGCGACGACGCGGCAGGCCAGCGGCACGGCCGTGTTGGCGCCCAGCCGCTCGACGGTGCGCTCCTGCAGCACGCGCAGCATCTTGACCTGCAGCGCCAGCGGCATGGACTCGATCTCGTCGAGGAAGACGGTGCCCTCGCCTGCGAACTCCAGCTTGCCGATACGGCGCTTGTTGGCGCCCGTGTAGGCGCCGGCCTCGGCGCCGAAGATCTCGGACTCGAACACGCTCTCTGGCAGCGCGCCGCAGTTGATGGCGACGAACGCGCCGCGCCCGCCGCCGGCCGCATGCAGCGTCCGGGCGACGACCTCCTTGCCGGAGCCGGTCTCGCCATGGATGAGCACGTCCACGCGCGCCGCGCCGAGCGTGCCGATCAGCGTGCGCACCTGCTCCATCGCCGCGCTGGCGCCCAGCAGACCGCTGGCCGGGCCGGCGCCGCGCTGGTCGTCCAGCTGCGCCTTGAGCCGACGGTTCTCGATGACGAGCCGCCGCTGCGCCAGCGCGCGGCGCACGACCTCGACGAGGTGCTCGGCCGCGAACGGCTTCTCGATGAAGTCCCAGGCGCCGTCGCGCATCGCCTCCACCGCCATGCCGATGTCGCCATGGCCGGTGACGAGGATGACGGGCAGTTCGGGGTCCTGCTCGCGCAGGCCCTGCAGCAGCACGAGGCCGCTGTCGCCGGGCAGCCGCACGTCGCAGACGACGACGCCGGTAAAGCCCGGCTGCAGCCACGCGCGCGCCGCCTCGGCCGACTCGACGCCCTGCGTGCGCAGGCCGGCGAGCGTCAGGCTCTGCGTAGTGGCGAGGCGCACATGCTCATCGTCCTCGACGAGCAGCACATCGGTGGGGTCAGCGCGGGTCATGGACGGATTGTGTGATCGGCAGCCGCAGCGTGAACTGGGCGCCGCCCCCTTCGGAGGGCTGTCGGTTGGCGCCCTGCAGTGAACCGCCCAGCGCATTCGCGATCGACGCCGAGATGGACAGCCCCAGACCCAGGCCGTCGCCCCGCCGCTTGGTCGTGAAGAAGGGCTCGAACAGCCGGGCCTGCACCTCGTCGCTAAGGCCCGGGCCCTCGTCGGTCACCCGCAGCAGCGCGTCGCCGCCGACCACCTCGGCGCTGAGCGTCACCGTGCCGCCGCCGCGCTCGGCGCTGGCGTCGATGCCGTTGCGCAGCAGGTTGACAAGCACTTGCTCGATGCGCACCTGCTGGCCCAGCACCGCCAGACCCTCGGGCACCGGCGGGCAGGCAAGCACGACGCGCTGGCGGCGGGCGTCGGCGCCGACGAGCGCGACGGCTGCCTGGAACGCTGCGGCGACCGGCACGGGCTGCACGCGCAGTTCGTCGCGCCGGGCAAAGCCCTTGAGCTGCGCGACGATGGCGGCGATGCGCTGCGTCAGCTGGTCGATGGCCGCGAGGTTGCCCTCGGCGTCCTGCTGCATGCCGCGCTGCAGGAAGACGCGGGCGTTGTCGTTGAGCGCGCGCAGCGCCGCCAGCGGCTGGTTGATCTCGTGCGTGATGCTGGCCGCCATCTGGCCCAGGACGGCCAGCTTGCCGGCCTGCACGAGATCGTCCTGCGTCGCGCGCAATGCGCGCTCGGTGCGGTGCAGCTCGTCCACGCGGGCCTGCAGCTCGCGTGTGCGCTCGGCGATTCGGGCCTCCAGGCTGTCGTGCGCGGCACGCAGCTCGCCCTGCGCGGCCAGGCGCTCGCGGGCGCGGCGGCGGCGCAGTTGCCAATAGGCCAACGCCAGCAGCAGCGACACCCAGGCCAGCGCAGCGGCCCAGGCACGGCCGGCGGCTATCTGCTCGGCACCATGGATCTCGGTCAGCGACAGCAACGTCCAGCTGCCGCGGTCGACGGCCTGCTCCGTCACCAGCGCCCGCAGCGGCGCAGCGGCCGTGCCGACGCGCTCGACACGCCACGCGCTGGACGCCCGGGACGGCGAGCGCGCCAGCGGTGCCAGCGGCAGGTCGCCGTACTGCTGCGTAGCCTGGAGTTCGGCGCGGGCAGCGGCCGGCAGCGGCGCCAGCGTGCGGTACTTCCAATCCGGCCGGCTGGCGAGGAAGACGACACCCTTGGCATCGGCCAGCATCAGCTCACCGGCGCTGCGCGCCCAGTTGGCCTCCATCTCGTCAAGCGACGCCTTCAGCACGACGACGCCGGTGGCCGCCCCGCGCAGTCGGTGGGCAATGAAGTAGCCTGGCGTGCCGGTCGTCGAGCCGCGCGCGTAGAAGTGGCCGCTGCCGCTGGTCATCGCGTCATGGAAGTAAGGCCGGTAGGCGTAGCTCTGGCCGACGAAGGTCTGTGCGTCGCGCCAGTTGCTGGAGGCCAGCGTCAGCCCCTGCGCATCGACGAGGAAGATGGCCGCCGCCGCCGCATCCCGCGCCACCGCCTCCAGCAGCGCGTTGACCTCGGCGACACGCGCGGCCGAACGCGGTTCGGCGAGCAGGCCGGCCAGCGCCGGGTGACGGGCCAGCACCTGCGGCAGCGCCTCGTACTTGTCGAGCGCGCCGGTCAGCTCGTGCGCGACGAAGCGCAGATGGCGCCGGGCGTCATCATGCGTCTGCGCGAGCGCGGCATCCAGCGACAGTCGCCAGGCGCCCCAGGCTACGGCCAGACCGCCGAGCGTGGCCAGCACCAGCAGCGCCACGCTGCGGCGCCAGCCGGGGGCCGTCATGGCCTCACGCATGCCGCGGCGCCCTGGGGTCGGCGCCGGGTCGTTCGTAACGGGCCCGCGTGTCCGCCGGGCCCGGGGCCTCAGGTTTCAGCATCGATGCGGGAATGCTTGCGCGTGTCGCGCATCAGCAGGTAGACGAGCAGCGAGCAGGCGATCACCGCGGTAGCGTACCAATAGAAGCCGCTCTCCATGCCCTGCTGCTTGAACCACAGCGCGATGTATTCGGCGCTGCCGCCGAACACCGACACCGCGATGGCATAGGGCACGCCCACGCCGGTGGCACGGATGGAGGCGGGGAACAGCTCGGCCTTCACGACCGCGTTGATGGACGTGTAGCCGCTGACGATGAGCCAGGCGCAGGCGATCAGGCCGAACGCCTCCCAAGGGCCCTGGGCGTGGCGGATGGCCGTCAGCAGCGGCACGGTGAAGATCGTGCCCAGGATGGCGAAGCTCAGCAGCAGCGGCTTGCGGCCGATGCGGTCGGACAGTGCGCCGTAGATCGGTTGCAGCAGCGCGGCGAACACCAGCGTCGCCGCGGAGACGGCCGTCGTCTGGCCATCGGTCAGGCCCACCGACAGCTTCAGGAACTTCTGCATGTAGGTCGTGTAGACGTAGAAAGCCAGCGTTCCGCCCATCGTCAGGCCGATGACGATGAGGCATTCGCGCGGGTGCTGCATCAGCAGCTTGAAGCCGCCCATGCGATCCTTGTTGTTGGCACGCTGCTTCTCGAACACCTGCGTCTCGGGCAGGTCGGAGCGCATGATCAGCGCCACGATGGCCAGCGCCGCGCCGATGAAGAACGGGATGCGCCAGCCCCAGGCCTTCAGCTGGGCCGCGTCGAGCACGAAGTTTTGCAGCACCAGCAGCACGACGAGCGCCGTCAACTGACCGCCGATCAGCGTTACGTACTGAAAGCTGGAGTAGAAGCCGCGGTGCTTGGACGTGGCCATCTCAGACAGGTATGTCGCGCTGGAGCCGTACTCGCCGCCCAGGCTCAGACCCTGCAACAGGCGTGCGACGAGCAGCAGCACGGGCGCGCCAACGCCGATGCTGGCGTAGGTGGGCGAGCAGGCGATCATCAGCGAGCCGCCGCACATCAGCAGCACCGACAGCATCAGCGCGCGACGGCGGCCGTGGCGGTCGCCGATGTAGCCGAACAACAAACCGCCGACGGGCCGAATGAAGAAGCCCAGCGCGAAGATGGCCGCGGTGGACAGCGATTGCGCCACCGGGTCGCTGGACGGGAAGAACGACGACGCGAAGTACAGCGAGAAGGCCGCGTAGCAATAGAAGTCGTACCACTCGACAAGGTTGCCGATGGAGCCGACGAAGATGGCCTTGACGCGCTTGAGCTCGATGTGGTCCGGCGCAGCGGCGCGGCCGGCCGACGCCGTGGCGGCGGGGGTGAAGGTGGCTGGCATGTTGTCTCCTGGGTCTGCCCGCGGGCGCCATGCCGGCGGGCTTGTGGACCCGGAAAGAGCAGTTCGCGTGCCAGGCCGGCCACCCCCGTTGAACCGCCTCAAGCCAACGAAGAACGGCGAAAACCCGCCACATCACGCCACCCTGGAGCCGCCGCCGGCGACAATCCGCCACCGGCGGGCCGGCGTCAGCGCCGCGTTTTGACCCAGTCCATCACCAGTTCGCGCAGCACCGGCAGCGGCACCTGGCCAGCCGTCAGCACGACGCGGTGGAAACCCTTGACGTCGAACTTGGGGCCCAGCGCCTTTGCCGCCTCGGCGCGCAGCCGCGTGATTTCGAGCTGGCCGATCTTGTAGCCCAGCGCCTGGCCGGGCCAGGCGATATAGCGCTCGACCTCGGACACCACGTCGCTCTCGGCCATGGACGAGTTGTCCAGCATGTAGCGGATGGCGCGCTCTCGCGTCCAGCCCTTGGCATGCAGGCCCGTGTCGACGACGAGGCGCATTGCGCGCAGCTGCTCGTCCGACAGCCGGCCATACCACTGGTAGGGGTCCGTGAAGAGGCCCAACTCCTTGCCCAGGCTCTCGGCGTAAAGCGCCCAGCCTTCCACATAGGCCGTGTAGTGGCTGCCGAAGCGGCGGAAGGCCGGCAGCGTCGTGTCCTCCTGCGCGATGCTGATCTGGAAGTGGTGCCCCGGCGAGGCCTCGTGCAGCGACAGCGTCTCCATGCCGAAGATCGGCTGGGCCTTCAGGTTGAAGGTGTTGACATAGAAGATGCCGGGCCGCGAACCGTCGGCCGAGGGCTCTTGGTAGGAGCCGCCTGCGGCGCTCTCGGCGCGGAAGGCCTCGACCTCGCGCACCTCGTAGTCGGCCTTGGGCGCGATGTCGAACAGCTGGGGCGTCAGCGCGTTGATCTTCTTCTGCAGCGTGCGGTAGCCGTCGAGCAGGTCCTGCGGCCGCGTGAAATAGAACTTCGGGTCTTCCTGCATGTACTTGAAGAAGGCCCTCAGGTCGCCCTGGAAGCCCACCTGGCGGCGCACCGCTTCCATCTCGCCGCGGATGCGAGCGACCTCCTTCAGCCCCGTGGCGTGGATCTGGTCGGCCGTCAGCGGCAGCGTCGTGTTCTGCCGCACGCGGTAGGCGTACCAGGCCTTGCCATCGGGCAGTGCCGACCACGCCGTGCTCTGGCGCGCCTTGGGCAGGTACTCGTCACGCACGAAGGCGAGTTGGCGCGCATAGGCCGGCAACACCTGGTCAGCAAGCAGCTTGCGCAGCGCGGCGGTGAGACGCTCGCGGTCGGCCGCCGGCACGGCGTCCGGGAAGTTCTTGATCGGCTCCCAGAACAGGCTCTGCTCGGGCGCCGCCACAGCCAGCGCGGTCAGCTGCGGCAGCACCTTCTGCATGACGGCACGCGGCTGCGTAACGCCAGCCTTCAGCCCCTCGCGCATGTTGGCGAGGTTGCCGTCAAGCACGGGCACGGCCAGTGCCAGGCGACTGAGCCAGTCGTCGTAGTCCCGGGTGTTGCGGAATGGCTGGATGGATTGGCCCGACCCCATCTGCGCCAGGAAAGCGGCCAGGCTGCCGATCTGGCTGATGGGCTGCATCCAGTCCGGGAAGCGCTGGCCAGCCAGGTCCTGCTCCAGGTCCAGCTTCAGCATGCTGTACGAGACCTGGTCCTTCGGCTCCAGGAGAGCCTTGTCGAAGCCGGCCAGTGCCTGCAGCTGCTCCTGCAGTTCGCGCCGCACTTCGGCGCGGTAGGCGGCGGTCGTGTCGTCGATGAAGCGGTCGTTGTAGCGCGGGTCGCCGATGGACGTGGCCAGCACCGGGTTGCGCTGCAGCGTCAGCTCCCACTGGGCATCCAGCCACTCGTGGAAGCGCTGGCTTTCGGTGGGCGCGGCAAGTGCAGGCAGGGCGAGGGTGAGCGAAGTCGCGAGCAGGCTGATGGCGTGGCGGCGGTGCATGGGTTCTCCGGGTAGGACGGCCTGCATGCTATCGGCGGGCCGCCAGAGAGCCAAAGGACATGGCGTCCCTAAAATCCCCACCAGCCCCGCTCCGGGGCTGTCGTCGTTTGTAGCGCCTCCAGGCCCCCCGCCCCATGATGTTGTCCTCGCTGCCGGCCATCCAGCCCGGCAAGAAGTTCACCCATCCCCGCCCCACCGGCTCCGCCGACGCGTTGCTGCTCGCGCGTTTCGTGCAGCAGCAGCGCGAGGCCGGGCGGCTCGCCGCCGTCTTCACCGCGGAGCCGGGCGACACGCAGCGGCTCGAAGACGAGCTGAAGTTCTTCGCCCCCGGGCTGAAGGTCGCCGTGTTCCCGGACTGGGAGACGTTGCCCTACGACAGCTTCAGCCCGCACCAGGACCTGATCTCCGAGCGCCTGGCGACGTTGTGGGAGCTGCTGCAATCCAGCAAGACGAACACCATCGACGTGGTGCTGATGCCGGCATCCACGGCGCTGACCCGGCTGGCGCCGCCCAGCTTCCTGGCCGGCACCACCTTCAACTTCAAACAGAAGCAGCGGCTGGACGAAGCGTCGCTACGTTCGCAGCTGACGCTGGCCGGCTACACGAATGTCAGCCAGGTCGTGCAGCCTGGCGAGTACGCCGTGCGCGGCGGCCTCATCGACCTGTTCCCGATGGGCTCCAACGTGCCCTACCGCGTGGACCTGTTCGGCGACGAGGTGGATTCCATCCGCGTCTTCGACCCCGACAGCCAGCGCAGCCTGTACCCGGTGCCGGACGTGCGGCTGCTGCCAGGCCGCGAGTTCCCGATGGACGAGGCAGCGCGCAAGGCCTTCCGCAACCGCTGGCGCGAGAAGATGGAGGGCGACCCGACCAGGTCGCGCATCTACCGCGACATCGGCGAGGGCATCGCCTCGGGCGGCATCGAGTACTACCTGCCGATCTTCTTCGAGCAGACGGCGACCGTCTTCGACTATCTGGGCGCCGAGGCCGGCCTGGCGCTGCATGGCGAGGTGGACGACGCCATCCAGCGCTTCTGGACCGACACCAAGGAACGCCACCGCTTCCTGCAGCACGACCCCGAACGGCCGCTGCTGCCGCCGCAGGAAATCTTCCTGACGGCCGAGGACTTCTTCGGCCTGACCAAGCCACACGCGGTGCTGTCGGTACGCGGCAGCGAGCCGGTGGATTTCGCCCGTCCGCTGCCCGACGTCAGCGTCGAGCGCGGCACGCAGGAGCCGATGGCACGGCTGGAGGCGCACCTGAAGGCCACCCCCCACCGCGTGCTGCTGGTCGCCGAGAGCGAAGGTCGGCGCGAGAGCCTGCTGGAGCAGCTGCGCGACAGCAAGATCGACCCGCCATCGGTCAAGAACCTGGCCGAGTTCTGGGCGGGTGATGAGAAGTACGCCATCACGGCCGCGCCGCTGGCTGCGGGCTTCTTCTGGATGGATGACGAGCACCCGGTGCAGCTCATCACCGAGACCGAGCTGTTCGCGACGACGCCCACCACGCGCCGGCGACGCAAGCAGGAGCAGGTCAGCGACGTCAACGCGCTGATCAAGGACCTGTCCGAGCTGAAGGTCGGCGATCCGGTCGTGCACATCAACCACGGCATCGGGCGCTACCAGGGCCTCGTCAACATCGATGTGGGCGACGGGCAGAAGAGCGAGTTCCTGCACCTGGAATACGCCGACAAGGCGACGCTGTACGTGCCGGTTGCGCAGTTGCACCTGATCGGCCGCTACACCGGCGTGTCGCCAGAAGAGGCGCCGCTACACAAGCTCGGCTCCGGCCAGTGGGAGAAGGCCAAGCGAAAGGCCGCCGAGCAGGTGCGCGACACGGCTGCCGAGCTGCTGAACCTCTACGCTCGCCGCGCCGCCCGCGAAGGCCATGCCTTCCGCTACTCCGGCCACGACTACGAGGCGTTCGCAGCGTCGTTCGGCTTCGAGGAAACACCCGACCAGCGCGCCGCCATCCACGCGGTTATCCAGGACATGATTACGCCCAAGCCGATGGACCGCCTGGTCTGCGGCGACGTGGGCTTCGGCAAGACCGAGGTGGCGCTGCGCGCGGCCTTCGTCGCGGTCATGGGCGGCAAGCAGGTCGCCATCCTGGCGCCGACGACACTGCTGGCCGAGCAGCACTACCAGAACATCGCCGACCGCTTCGGCGCCTGGCCGGTGAAGGTCGCGGAGATGAGCCGCTTCCGCTCGGCCAAGGAGATCAAGGCGGCGATGGAAGGCATCGCCGACGGCACGATCGACATCGTCGTCGGCACGCACAAGCTGCTGTCCGCCGAGGTCAAGTTCAACCGCCTGGGCCTGCTCGTCATCGACGAGGAACACCGCTTCGGCGTGCGCCACAAGGAGGCGATGAAGGCGATGCGCGCCGAGGTGGACGTGCTGACGCTGACCGCGACGCCCATCCCCCGCACGCTGGGCATGGCGCTGGAGGGCCTGCGCGACCTTAGCGTCATCGCCACGGCGCCGCAGCGCCGCCTCGCCATCAAGACCTTCGTGCGCGCCGAGAGCAGCGGCACCATCCGCGAGGCCGTGCTGCGTGAGCTAAAGCGCGGCGGCCAGGTCTACTTCCTGCACAACGAAGTAGAGACCATCGAGAACCGCAAGCAAAAGCTGGAGGAGCTTGTCCCGGAGGCGCGCATCGTCATCGCCCACGGCCAGATGCCCGAGCGCGAGCTGGAGCTCGTCATGCGCGAGTTCGTCGCCGGCAAGCACAACCTGCTGCTGTGCTCCACCATCATCGAGACTGGCATCGACGTGCCAAGCGCCAACACCATCATCATTGCCCGCGCCGACAAGTTCGGCCTGGCTCAGTTGCACCAGCTGCGCGGCCGCGTCGGCCGCAGCCATCACCAGGCCTATGCCTACTTGATGGTGCCGGACCTGCAGGGCCTGACCAAGCAGGCCACGCAGCGTTTGGACGCGATTCAGGCCATGGAGGAACTGGGCTCGGGCTTCTACCTCGCCATGCACGACCTGGAGATCCGCGGCGCCGGCGAAGTGCTGGGCGACAACCAGAGCGGAAACATGATGGAGGTGGGCTTCCAGCTCTACAACGACATGCTCAGCGAGGCCGTGCGCGCGCTGAAATCAGGCCGCGAGCCCGACCTCCTCTCGCCCACCGGCGCCTTCTCCACCAACACCGAGATCAACCTGCACGCCCCCGCGCTGCTGCCCGACGCCTACTGCGGCGACGTGCAGGTGCGCCTCTCGCTCTACAAGCGACTGGCCACAGCCGAGAAGCCCGAGCAGATCGACACGATGCTCGAGGAGATCACCGACCGCTTCGGCAAGCTGCCAGCGCAAGGCCAGACGCTGTTCGACCTGCACCGCCTGCGCGTGCTGGCCAAGCCCTACGGCGTCATCAAGGTCGACGCCGCGCCGGCCATCATCAACATCAACTTCCGCCCCAACCCGCCCATCGACCCGATGCGCGTCATCGAGCTGGTGCAGAAGAACCGCAACATCAAACTGGTCGGCAACGAGAAGCTGCGCGTGGAGAAGGCGCTCAGCAGCCCGCAGGACCGGGCACACGCGGTGCGTGAGGTGTTGAGGCTGCTGGGTCAACCGGTGAAGGCTGGCTGAGCAGGGCCGCCGGGATAATGCGGGCCTCCGTGCCCGCTACCTCCTGCCCTCGTGACCTCTGCTGCTTCTGAAGGCCTCGTCCTGCGCGACGGCCCCGCCCTGCCTCCGCTGTCGCACTTCAAGCTCGCTGCCTTCGACATGGACTCGACGCTGATCAGCATCGAGTGCATCGACGAGATCGCCGCGCTGGCCGGCAAAGGCGCCGAGGTCGCGGCCATCACCGAGGCCGCGATGCGCGGCGAGATCACCGACTTCAAGGACAGCCTGCGCCGCCGCCTCGCCATCCTCGCGGGCGTGCCTGCCACCGTGCTGGACCGCGTGCTGGCCGAGCGCCTGACCTTCAACCCAGGCGCGCGTGAGCTGTGCGCGGCGCTCAAACGTGCCGGACTCAAGCTCGTGCTGGTCTCCGGCGGCTTCACGTTCTTTACGCGCTACGTCGCGGCGGAACTGGGCATGGACTTCGTGCGCAGCAACGAGCTGGAGATCGTCGACGGCGCCCTCACCGGCCGCGTCGTCATGCAGGACTGGGGCGACATCTGCGACGGCGAGCAGAAGCGGCTGATGCTGCTGGCCCGCTGCGAGGACATCGGCTGCCGCCCCGACCAGGCGATCGCCGTCGGCGACGGCGCCAACGACCTGCCGATGATGGGCGCGGCCGGCCTGTCCGTGGCCTATCACGCCAAACCCAAGGTCCGCGAGCAGGCCCGCGTTGCGATCAACGACGGCGGGCTGGACCGCCTGCTCGAACTGCTGCGCTGACGCTCAGCCCGCGGTCAGCACCTTCACCTGCTGGCCGTCAAAGTCGACCACCTGACCGGCGCGGATCTTGGCTGTCTTGCGCAGTTCGACCTGGCCGTCCACCCTGACCTCGCCAGCCGCGATCAGCACCCGCGCGCGGCCGCCGCTCTCGACGAGGCCCAGGGCCTTGAGCAGCTTGTCGAGCTCGATGTAGTCGCCGCGGAGTTGGAGTTCAAGCATGGTTCTTCTTCTGTGCCGCTTCACGAATGGCCGTAAGCGTGGAACGGGAGGTGGAGACGTCGCTGGACAGGCGCAGGTGCAGTAGCGCCGGCCGGCCCGACGCGATGGCCGCGTCGAGTGCGGGGCCGACCTGCGCCGTGCTCTCGGCCTTGAAGGCCGCGAAGCCGAAGGCCTCGGCGAGCATGGTGAAGTCGGGATTGAACAGGTCGCTGCCGGACACGCGGCCTGGGTACTCGCGCTCCTGGTGCATGCGGATGGTGCCGTAGGTACCGTTGTCGACGATGACGACCAGCAGCTTCCTGGCGCCATAGCCCGTGGCCGTCGCCAGCTCCTGGCCGGTCATCAGGAAGTCGCCGTCACCGGCGACGTTGACGACCCAGCGGTCCTGAAGCAGTGATGCCGCGACCGCGGCGGGCACGCCGTAGCCCATCGCGCCTGAGGTTGGCGCCAGCTGCGTCCTGCCGAAGCGGTGCAGCGCCGTGTAGCGATGGAAGCGGTGCAGCCAGCCGCTGTAGTTTCCGGCGCCGTTCGTGAAGATGGTGCCCTCAGGCAACTTCTCGTCGATGAGGCGGATGACCTCTGCCATGTCCAGCGGCGCCACGGGCGTGGGCTGCAGGTTGGCGCGGTAGTCGGCGTGGGCCGCGACGGTCCAGTCGCGCCAGGGGATGTCGGCGGGCGGCGACAGCAAGGCCAGCGCAGGGGCGGCTTGGCTCATGCTGGCGTTGATGAGCAGCTCGGCGGTGTAGACGCGGCCCAGCTCCTCGGCGCCAGCGTGAATGTGGATGAGCTGCTGAGCGGGGCGCGGCGCCTGCAGCAGCGTGTAGCCGCCGGTCGTCATCTCGCCCAGGCGCGGACCGACGGCGAGGATGAGGTCGGCCTCCTTCACACGCGCCGCCAGCCTGGGATTGATGCCGATGCCGACATCGCCTGCGTAGTTCGGGTGGCTGTTGTCGAACAGATCCTGGAAGCGGAAGGCGCAGCCGACCGGCAGTTGCCAGCGTTCGGCAAAGTGCTGCAGCGCCTCGGTCGCCTCGGCCGTCCAGCCGCCGCCGCCGGCGATGACCAGCGGCCGCTTCGCCGCGACCAGGCGTTCGCGCAGCTCGGCCAGGGCGGCCGGCGTCGGCGCGGCTTCGGCTGGACGCGCGGGCGCGACGATGTCGGCCGTGATGGCCTGGGTCAGCATGTCTTCGGGCAGCACCAGCACGACCGGCCCGGGCCGTCCCTGCATCGCCACGTGGAAGGCCCGCGCGACGTACTCGGGCAGCCGCTCGGCGTCGTGCACCTCGCCCACCCACTTGGCCATACCCAGCGTGCCGGGGCCAAACATCTGGCGGTAGTCCACCTCCTGGAATGCCTCGCGGTCGCGCTGGTCGCTGGCGACCTGGCCGATGAACAGGATCATCGGCGTCGAGTCCTGGAAGGCAGTATGCAGGCCGATGCTGGCATTCGTCGCGCCAGGGCCGCGCGTGACGAAGCAGATGCCTGGGCGGCCGGTCAGCTTGCCTTGCGCCTCGGCCATGAAGGCGGCGCCGCCTTCCTGCCGGCAGGCGACGAAGCGGATCTTGTCGCGGTACTCGTGGAAGCCATCGAGCACGGCCAGGTAGCTTTCGCCAGGGACGCCGAATGCGGTGTCGACGCCCTGCTCGATCAGCGCCGCCACCAGCTTGTGGCCGGCGAGGACTGGGGTGGGAGCTTGTCTAGTCATGTGAGAACTGTAGCGGGCTCATTTGGGCGGCGCATCCGGCGAATCCACCGCCAGCGCCTCTTCTCGCGCCGTCGCGAACAGGTCCCACGCGGCCATGAACATCGCCGCGATGACCGGTCCGATGACGAAGCCGTTGATGCCGAAGATGGCCATGCCGCCCAGCGTGGAGATCAGCACGAGGTAGTCCGGCATGCGCGTGTCCTTGCCCACGAGGATAGGCCGCAGCACGTTGTCGACGAGGCCGATGACCAGCACACCGTAGACGATCAGCGATACCCCCTGCCAGATCGCGCCGGTGACGAGGAAATAGACGGCCACAGGCAGCCAGATCAGCCCGGCCCCCACCGCCGGCAGCAGCGACAGGAATCCCATCAGCACGGCCCACAGCAGCGCGCCCTTGATGCCGAGGAACCAGAACGCTACGCCGCCCAGCGCGCCCTGCGCTGCCGCCACCAGGATGTTGCCCTTGACGGTTGCTCGGATGACGGTGATGAACTTCTCGGCGAGATGGCGCCGGTGGCCGGGCGCCAGCGGCACCGCGGCGCGGATGCGTGCGCTCAACGCGAGACCATCGCGCAGCAGGAAGAACGCGAGGTAGAGCATGACGAAGAAACCGACGACGAAGTCCAGCGCGTTCTGCCCGGCGCTGTAGACCTGGCTGGCGATCATCTGGCTGCCCCGGCCAATGGCTTCGGTGATGCGGGCCTGCAGCTCGTCCAGGTCGGTCAGCCCGAAATGCGCCAGAAGGTCGTGCAGCCAGACCGGCAGCACCGCCACGACCTGCTCAAAATAGCGCGCGAAGTTGGTCTCGCCGGACTGCACGCGCTGATAGAGCGCCGCACCCTCTTTGACCAGCATGCCGGTCAGTAGCATCAGCGGCAGCACGACCATCAGCAGCACCAGCGAGATCGTCGCCAGCGCCGCCAGCGTGCGCCGGTCGTTCCAGCGCCGGGCCAGCCGCAGGTAGACCGGCATGAAGACGATGGCGATGACGGCGCCCCAGAAAACGGCCCCGCCGAACGGCAGCAATACCCAGGCAAATGCGATGGTGACCGCCACCAGCAAGGCCAGGAAGGCGTTGTGCTCCAGCACGGGCGAGGTGACGAAGTGCTTGAATTTCATGCGGTGCGGCAGCGCGGCCCAAGGATGGCAGTGCCATGCATGGTAGGGCCGCCATCGCACCCGGGCCGGTGATCAGGCCGCGGAGCGCTGCTGGCTGATCAATCGGATGGCCAGCGCGCCCAGCACCACGCCCATCAGATGGCGCTGCACCGCCAGCCAGACCCGGTGGCGTGCAAACCAGCGCACCATGCCGGCGGCGAACAAGGTCACCGCCAGATTGACCGACGCCCCGATGCCCACCTGCGTGGCGCCAAGCATCAGGCTCTGGGCCAGCACGGCCCCGTCCTTTGCCACGACGAACTGCGGCAGCACCGACAGATAGAACATCGCCACCTTGGGGTTGAGCACGCTGGTCAGCAAGCCCATCGCGAAGAGCCGCGCCGGCCGCTCCATCGCCATCGGCCGCGGCTCGAAGGGTGACCGTGCACCCGGCCGCAACGCTTGCCAAGCCAGCCAGAGCAGGTACAGCCCGCCAGCGAACTTCAACACCTCGTAGCCCAGCGGCACGGCCAGGAATAGCGCCGTCAGGCCCAGCGCGGCGCAGACCATGTGCAGGCCGAAACCCAGCACGACGCCCAGCCACGACAAGACGCCTGCCTTGCGCCCCTGGCACAGCGCCCGCGAGATCAGGTAAATCATGTTCGGCCCCGGCGTAACCGCCATCAGCAGCGCCGAGCCGGCGAACAGCAGCCAATGCGTCGCGGACGGCATGGCAGGCGGTCAGGCGGCGGTCAGGCGGCAGCTGCGACGCGGCGCCGGGCCACGCCCAGGCCCACCAGCCCTGCGGACCCGATGCCCAGCAGCAGTGCCAGCGCCGAGCCGGCAAACACGCCGCGCGGCAGACCGTGGTCCAGGATGGCGCCGAACACCGGCGCGGCAATGGCAAAGCCGATGTCCAGTCCCGAGTACACAGTGCCGTAGACGCGGCCCGTCGCGCCGGGCGGCGCAGCGCGCTTGATGAGCATGTCGCGCGACGGCCCGGCCAGGCCCGTGCCGAAGCCGGCCAGCGCAGCGATGGTCGCCGCCAGGCCGCCCGGCAGCCAGCCGCTGGCCGTCAGCAGCAGCAGGCCGGCGGCCAGCGCCAGGGCGAGCGCGATGGTGCGCTCCAGCTTTTCGGCGCGCGCGACGAGGAAGCCGCCGCACACCATGCCGGCCGCGCCGGCCAGCATGTAGCCGGTCACCACATAGGCCGTCAGCGTCAGCGGCAGCCCGTAGATCTGGTGCAGCGCCGGGCTGGCAAAGCTCTGGATGGCGGAGAGCGCTGCGGTGCTCCAGAAGAAGAATGAGAAGCACAGCCACACCGACGGCAGCTTCAGGAAGGCCATCGGATGCTCCTGCGGAGCGCCCGCGGCCGGCTTGGCGTGGCCCCACGAACCCTGGCGGTCGTCGATGGCGTCGCGCTGCCAGAACAACAGCGCCAACACGGCCAGCGCCACGAGCGCCGTGCCCAGGTAGGCCAGCCGCCAGTTGCCGGTCGCCTCGGCGATGCCGATGGAAAAGACCGGCGCCAGTGCCCAGCCCAGGTTGCCGCTGATGCCATGCACGGAGAACGCGTGGCCCAGCCGCGGCTGCGAGACGCGCTTGTTCAGGATCGTGAAGTCCGCGGGGTGGAAGGGTGCGTTGCCGCAGCCCGCCAGCGCCGCGGCCAGCATCAGCCCGCCGAAGCCCTGCGCCAGCCCAGCCGCCACCGAGGCCAGGAAGAAGCTCGCCATCGCGGCGAACAGCACCGGCCGCGCACCGATGCGGTCGACGACGAAGCCCGACAGCGCCTGGCCGGCACCGGAAATGACGAAGAAGGTCGTCACCAGCAGGCCCAGCTCCGAATAGCTCAGCCCGAAAGCCTGAATGAAGGCCGGGAACAGCGGCGGCAGCAGCATGTGGAAGAAGTGCGAGCTGCCGTGGGCGATGCCGATGGTGGAGATCGTCGTGACGTCGCGCCGGCGCTGCTGGCCGGCATCGAGCGTGGAAGCGAGGGAAACGTTCATGTTCCGCACTGTAGAAAGCGGCGCAGCGGCGCAGTTACGATGGTTCGTCAATTTCTGTCGAAAATCAGCCATGCCGCCAGCGACCCACGCGCCCATCCTTTCGCCCGGCGGCTTCACGCCCACGGACGAGCGGCCGCTGCGGGCCAAGAGCCGGCAGCTGGAGCACCGCGCCGACATCCAGCCGCACCGCCACGACTGGGCGCAGCTCGTGTTCTCCGTCTCCGGGGCCGTGCGCGTGAACACCGAGGCCTCGACCTACATCGTGCCGCCGCAGCGCGCGGTCTGGATTCCGCAGGGTCTCGTCCATGCTGTCACGGCCATCGAGCATTGCGACCTACGTACGGTGTACCTGCATGGCTCGCTGTTGACCGGCGCAACCTGGCAGACGGGTCGGGTGCTGGAGGTGTCGCCGCTGCTGCGCGAGCTGCTGCTGGCCCTGCCGACGCTGCCCGACCCCGAGCCGGCGCCCGCGGCCGCCGAAGAGAGGCGGCGGCGCAGCATCGAGCAACTGGTGATCCTGGAACTGCAGCGGGCCCGCCCGCTGGCCCTCGGCGTGGCGCTGCCCGCCGATGCGCGGCTGCGCCGGCTGTGCGAAGCCATGTTGCGAGAGCCGGGCCGCCACGCCGGCCTGGAGGACTGGGCGCTGGAGGCGGGCTACAGCCCGCGCACGCTGAGCCGGCTGTTCCGCGAGCAACTGAGCACCAGCTTCGCGCAATGGCGCTCGCAGTTGCTCCTGGCGCACGCGCTGACGCTGGCCGCGCGCGGGCGGCCGATGAGCGTCATCGCCAGCGAACTCGGCTATGCCAGCGCCAGCGCATTCACGGCCATGGTCACGCGGACGGTGGGCATGCCGCCCAGCCGGTTCTTTGAGAGCGCCTGACGTCCGAGGCCGGGAGCCTGCCACTGGGGTAGTTACCAACGTTTACGGCGAATGCAGGCACCGCGTCCGCCCGGCGGCCACCGATGGCGTTGTGCAGGAGCGCATGCGACGATGAGCGCAGCCGCCCAACATCAACAAACAACAAGGACAAAACCTATGCAACGACGCCCCCTGCTCCTCGCCCTGGGCGGCAGCCTGATCGCCAGCCTGGCTGCCACGGCGCGTGCCGACGACGATGGCGACTTCGTCATCCTGCATGCCCGCTACGGCACCGAACGCAACCATGTGGACGTAACGGGCCGGCTGCGGGAGCTGGCGCGGCGCGATCGGCGCTTCAAGCTGGAGAACGAGCTGTTCGGCGTCGACCCCGACCCGGGCCGCACGAAGACGCTGCGCATCTTCGCCCGCGACCGCGCCGGCCACGAACGTACGTTCGAGTACCGCGAATACGAATGGATCGACGGCGCCCAGTTCATCGGCTGGGGTGGCGGCAACTGGGGCGACGGCGGCTCGCGCGGCTGGCATGGCGGCGACGACCGCCGCGATGACGGGCGGGACGGAGGCGACTTCACCATCCTCTACGCCACCTACGGCACCGGCCGTCGCGAGGTGGACGTGACCGACCGCTTGCGCGACCTCGCGCGCCGGGACGTGCGCTTCCGCCTCGGCAACGACACCTTTGGCGGACTGGACCCGGACCCGGGCCAGACCAAAACGCTGCGAATCGTCGCGCGCGACCGCGCCGGCCAGCAGCGCAGCTTCGATTACCGCGAATACAGCATCGTCGACGGCAACCAGTTCATCGGCTGGGGCCGCGGCGACTGGGGCAGGGGCGACCACGGCCCCCAGCGCCCGGGCGGGCGGCTGGTCATCGAGAGCGCCGTCTACGGCAACCGCGGCCGCAACGTCGACGTGACGCAGGCGCTGCGCGCCGCGATGCGCGGCGGCCGCCTGGAGGCCGAGGTCAGCAACAACCTCGTCGGTGTCGACCCTTCGCCCGGCCAGCGCAAGACGCTGACCGTCGTCTACCGCTGGGAAGGTGGGCCGACGAATACGGTGCGCGTCGACGAGAACGACTGGATTCGCCTGCCCTGAACGCGGTGACTCCGGGTCTGCGCGACACTTGAGGACTGAAGCCGGTTCCGATCGCCCGCCGGTCGCTCCACACGATGTCCCAGACCCTCTTCGACTACACCCGCCAGGATGCCGCCGGCGCCTGCTCCACCGCTCACGCCTGGGCCAAGGTGCCTGCGCCGCTGACGCCGCCCGAGCGCACCGCACTGACCGAGCGTGCCAAGGCGCTGCTGCTCAGGCACAACGCCGTGCTCGTGGCCCACTACTACGTGGACGGCGCGCTGCAGGACCTGGCGCTGGAGACGGGCGGCATCGTGTCCGACTCGCTGGAGATGGCGCGCTTCGGCCGTGACCATGCCGCGCAGACGCTGGTCGTCGCCGGCGTGCGCTTCATGGGCGAGACGGCCAAGATCCTCAGCCCCGAGAAGCGCGTACTGATGCCCGACCTGGACGCCACCTGCTCGCTGGACCTCGGCTGCCCAGCCGACGACTTCGCGCGCTTCTGCGATGCCCATCCGGACCGGCAGGTCGTTGTCTACGCCAACACGAGCGCCGCCGTGAAGGCGCGCGCCGACTGGATGGTCACGAGCTCCTGCGCGCTGGAGATCGTGGCCGACCTGCACGCCAAGGGCCAGAAGATCCTCTGGGCGCCCGACCGACACCTGGGCCGCTACATCCAGGAGCAGACCGGCGCCGACATGCTGATGTGGAACGGCGCCTGCATCGTGCACGACGAGTTCAAGGGGCTGGAGCTTGAACTGCTGCGCGAGCAGCATCCCGGTGCCCTCGTACTGGTGCATCCGGAGTCGCCGAAGCGCGTCGTCGAGCAGGCCGACGTCGTCGGCTCCACGTCGGCGCTCATCAAGGCCGTCGTCGAGGGTTCGGCGCCGGCCTACATCGTCGCCACCGACAACGGCATCCTGCACCGCATGCGCCAGCTTGCGCCTGGCAAGACACTCATCGAGGCGCCCACCGCCGGCAACAGCGCCACGTGCAAGAGCTGCGCTCACTGCCCGTGGATGGCGATGAACGGCCTGGCCAACCTCGTGGACTGCCTCGAATCCGGTCAGCCCGAAATCCATGTCGACGAACCCGTGCGCGCGAAGGCGCAGCGCTGCATCAACCGCATGCTGGACTTCGCCGCCGCCCGCAAGGCCGCGGCCAGCGGCATGACCCCAGGCATCGGCGCCGCCTGAGCGGCGCCCTCCACCCGACGACCTTTTCCCGAGGAGTCCCGCCATGACCGCCGACTTCAGCTCCTTGTACAACCACCACGAGCGCGAAGTCTTCGCCGCGGTGCTGGACGCCGCCAAGGACTATCCCGACATCGCCGCCAGCAACGACCTGCTGTGCGACGTGGCCTGCGTCGCGCTGAACCGCCTGCCGCCGCGCTACATCCGCCACGAGGTGGACTTCAGCTTCTATCTCACGGAACACGAGCGCCATGAGATCGACCACGCCATCGGCGAGGCGGTGGGCTACGCGTTCAACTTCGTGCAGGCGCGCACGGCGTTGCGGTCGCGGAAGTAGCCCGCTCACGGCCCGCGCCCCGCGCAGCCGACGGTCAACGCCGGCACCCTGTACGCCTGAAAGGGCCACGGCCAGCCCAGACCAGAAAGCCTTCGCGCTGCGGCTGGACCCGGCGTTGTGGGCCCAGATCGAGCGGCTGACCGCAGGAGCTGCGCTGGGCCAGCGCGACGCGCTGGCGCGGCGCGGCATCAAGCCGGCTGCCAGTCCCGCGCCGGGGCGCGGCCGGCCGCCGAAACAAGCCAGGCGAAGCGGAATAGCCGGCCCCGCGGGGCGGTCGCGTCCGGCACCCTGCGGTCAGCGCGGGCGTGGCGTGCGCAGCAGGTCGACGATGGCGGCCACGAGAGGCGCGCCGATGATCCAGGCGGGAATAAGTGCAGCAGTCATGACAGCTCCTTGTGAAGGGAGCCGCTGTACGGCAAATGCCGTGCCGCCCTTCAGCGCCGACGCTTCTTGCTGATCAGCACGGTCGGGAAGCTGACCGGCAGCGTCTGCGGGTAATCGCGGCTGTAATGCAGGCCACGGCTTTCGTGGCGCATCAGTGCGGAGTGCACGATCAGCTCGGCGCATTCGACGAGGTTGCGCAGTTCCAGCAGGTCGCGCGTGACGCGGAAAGACCCGTAGTAGTCGTCAATCTCGCCGCGCAGCAGCTTGATGCGGTGCAGCGCACGCTCCAGCCGCTTGGTGGTGCGGACGATGCCAACGTAGTTCCACATCAAGAGTCGCAGCTCGTCCCAGTTGTGGGCGATGACGACCTGCTCGTCGGCGTTCTCGACCTGGCTTTCGTCCCAGGCCGGCAGCGGAGCAGGGTCGAGCGGCGGCTGCTCCAGGATGTCGGCCGCGCAGGTCTGTCCCAGCACGACGCATTCCAGCAGCGAATTGCTGGCTAGCCGGTTGGCGCCATGCAGTCCGGTGTAGCCGGTCTCGCCGACCGCGTAGAGGCCCGGTAGGTCGCAGCGGCCGCGCAGGTCCGTCACCGCGCCGCCACAGGTGAAGTGCACAGCGGGCACGACGGGGATGGGCTGACGCGCGATGTCGATGCCCAACTTCAGGCAGCGGGCATGGATGGTCGGGAAATGCTCGATGAGGAAGGCCTCGCCCAGGTGCGTCGCGTCCAGCCACACATGGTCAAGGCCGTGCTTCTTCATCTCGAAGTCGATGGCGCGGGCGACGATGTCGCGCGGCGCCAGCTCCATGCGCTCGTCGTGAGCGGCCATGAAGCGCGTGCCGTCGGGCAATTTCAGATGACCGCCCTCCCCGCGCAGCGCCTCAGTGATGAGGAAGCCGCGGTCCTGCGGCTTCGCGTTGGGCACGTACAGGCAGGTCGGGTGGAACTGGATGAACTCCATGTTGGCCACACGGCAGCCCGCGCGCCAGGCCATCGCGATGCCGTCGCCGGTGGAGGTGTCGGGGTTGGTCGTGTAGCGGTAGACCTTGCCGGCGCCGCCGGTGGCAAGCACGACGGCGCGCGCGGCCAGCGTCTCGACGCGCTGCGCGTCGATGTCCAGCGCATAGACGCCGTAGACGCGCGGCACGCCCTTGTCGACGTCCTCGCGCTGCACGTGGCGCGACGTGATGAGGTCCACCGCCATCCAGCGCTCCAGCAGCCGGATGGCGGGATGCCGGCGCGCCTCGGCCAGCAACTGGTCGTGGATGGCCTTGCCGGTGGCATCGGCCGCGTGCGCGATGCGCCGCACCGCGTGGCCGCCCTCGCGCGTCAGGTGCAGCCCCATCGGCCCGCTGTCGTCGGGTGTGAAGGGCACACCCTGCTCCACCAGCCAGCCGACGGCCGCGGCGCTCCGCTCGGCTATGAAGCGCGCGGTCGCCTCGTCCACCAGCCCGGCGCCGGCGTCCTGCGTGTCGCGCACGTGGCTGTCGATGGAGTCGTCGCTGCCGAGCACGCCGACGATGCCGCCCTGCGCCCACGCGGTGGCCGCTTCGGTCAACTCTCGTTTGGCCAGCACGACGACCGGGATGGTGTCGGCCAGGTGCAGGGCCACGGTGAGTCCGGCCAGGCCGGCGCCGATGATGACGACGGGCGCGTCGTCGGGGGAAGCTGCAGTCATGGCGGGGGATTCTCCCGCACGTGCCGCCACCGGCAGGCGGTGTGAGGATTGCCCATGCCCGCTGACGGCGAGAACCCGTGACTCCACTATCCTCCGCTGCGTTGATAACGCTGTCGCAGAACAGCCGAAGGAGACCATGAAGTCATGTCGTTATGGCGCCGCCATGCTGGCCAGCCTGCTTTTGGCAGCGAGCAGCGCACCTGCCGCACCGCCGCCGGCCGAAACCTTTTTCAGCGATCCCGACATCGGCGAGGCGCTGCTGTCCCCCTCGGGCAAGCGGCTGGCGCTGACTTCGGCCAAGGGCGCCAAGCGTGTGGGCCTCGTCGTGCTGGACCTGGCGCCGGGCAACCAGATCACGCGCGTCGTGCAGTCGACCTCGTCGGACGTGGTGAACGTCCGCTGGGTCAATGAAGACCGCCTCGTCTTCAGCCTGACCGACCTGGGCGAGGCCAGCGGCAGCCATCGCCAGGCGCCGGGGCTGTTCGCCGTCAACGCCGACGGCAGCCGCATGCGCATGCTGGTGCGGCGCACGTCCAACTTCATAACGACGGACGGCAGCAACACCGACGCGCTGCGCTGGAACCACCGGCTGATGATGATCCCCGACCCGCGTGCGGGCGAGACCAACGAGCAGATCCTTCTCGCGGAAATGGGCCAGGTACAGGGCGCCTATGTGGAGAGCCCTGTCTGGCTCAACGTCAGCACCGGCTCGACGCGCGCGTACACCGCAGCCGCACCCAGCAACAGCTTCCATTGGGTGGTGGACAACCACGGCGACGTGCGGGCCACGTTGACGATGCAGAAGGACCGCGTGCAGGCCCACTGGCTGCCGCCGGGCAAGACCGGGTGGGTACAGCTGTTCGACACACCGGTACTGGAGCAGCCGTTCCAGCCGGTCGGCGTGGCGGACGACGGCTCGCTGTACGTCACGCACGTGCCCAAGGAGAGCCCCTACCGTGTGCTGACACGCTATGACTCACAAGCCGGGGCGCCGATCGACCCGCCGCTGGTGCGGGCCCCGGGCTTCGACTTCAACGGGCAGCTGATCCAGGAAGGCGGCGTGGTGCTGGGTGTGCGCACGACGGCCGACAGCGAGGCGACCGTCTGGCTGGACGAGCGCATGAAAAGGTTCCAGGCCCAGGTGGACAAGCTGCTGCCCGGCAAGCTCAACAGCATCGGCTGCCGGCGCTGCGGCCAGCCCGACATGATCGCCGTCGTGCGGTCTTACAACGACCACGACCCCGGCAAGCTCTGGCTCTACCAGGGCCAGCCCGCGGAAGGCGAGAACCGCTGGCGGGCGCTGGGCCGCGTCCGCGAGGCCGTCGAGCCGGCGCAGATGTCCGGGCTGGACATGCAGACGATCAAGGCCCGCGACGGCCGCGAACTGCCCGTGTGGGTCACGCGGCCCGACAACGCCAAGGGCCCGCTGCCGGCCGTCGTGCTTGTGCATGGCGGGCCGTGGATGCGCGGCGTGGCGTGGGAGTGGAACAGCTGGGCGCAGTTCCTCGCGTCTCGCGGCTATGTCGTCATCGAGCCGGAGTTCCGCGGCAGCACCGGCTACGGCGAGGCGCACTACCGCGCCGGCTTCAAGCAGTGGGGCCAGGCCATGCAGGACGACGTGACTGACGCGCTGCGCTGGGCCCAGCAGCAAGGCCTGGCCAGCGACAAGGCCTGCATCATGGGCGCCAGCTACGGCGGCTACGCGACGCTTATGGGGCTGGCCAAGGACCCCGACCTCTACCGCTGCGGCGTCGCCTGGGTGGCCGTGTCGGACCTGGAGCTGCTGGTACAGGGCGCCTGGTGGGTGCCGGACGACGGCAGCCTCGCCCGGCGCCTGACCCTTCCCGAGCTGGTGGGCGACGCGAAGCAGGACGCCGCCATGCTGGCCGCCAACTCGCCCGTGAAGCTGGCCGCCCGCATGAAGGCGCCGCTACTGCTGGCCTATGGCGAGGAAGACCAGCGCGTGCCGCTGACCCACGGCAAGCGCATGCGCGATGCGCTGGTGGCGGCCGGCCATCCACCGGAATGGCTCACCTATCCGGGCGAGGCGCACGGGTTCACGAAGTTCGACAACCGCATCGATTTCGCCCACCGTGTCGAGGCCTTCCTGGCCCGGCACCTGCCGCCCACGGCCCCCTGAGAACGTACCGCGAACGACACGATCAACAGAAGGGAGAACGCTTGAAGACCTTGACCCGCTGGATCGCCACGCTGGCCGGCCTGCTGATGGCCGCCGTGGCCGCTGCCGCGCCGCCGCCGGCCGAACTCTTCTACAAGGACGCTGACATCGTCGAGGCCGTGCTGTCGCCCTCCGGCCGGCAGCTGGCCGTCACCACGGCCCGCGGCGCCAAGCGCATCGGCCTGGCCATCCTCGACCTTGGCACCGGCCAGGCCACACGCGCAGCACAGTTCTCGGACGGCGACGTACACGAGGTGTACTGGGTCAACGACAAGCGGCTGCTGTTCAGTGTGGTGGACCTGTCCGACGGCAGCGGCCGACCGAACGGCCAGCCCGGGCTGTTCGCCGTCAACCCCGATGGCAGCGAGATGCGCCAGCTGATCCGCCGCCAAGGCGTGCCGGTCATCAGCGATGGCAGCGGCCGCTACGACCGCTTGCTCGACTGGAACCACCACCTGCTCCGCGTGCCCACACCGCGCCCCGGCGAGGCCAACGAGGAGGTGCTGCTCTACTCGCTGGACGCGGACCATGTGCAAACGCCGCTGTGGGTCAACGTCCGCACCGGCCGCACGCGCAGCGTCGATGCCAAGGCGCCACCGCACACGGTGGGCTGGCTGGCCGACAGCCGCGGCGAGCTGCGCGTGGCCATCACTTTCGACGACGGCCATCAGGCTGCGTTCTGGCGCGGCCCCGGCGAGACGGCGTGGCGCAAGCTGTACGAGAGCGGCCTGTTCAATACACCCTTTTCGCCGCACTCGGTGGACCTGGCAGGCAATCTCTATGTGCTGCACACGCAGGGCAAGGAGCAGCAGACCGTGCTCAGCCGCTTCGACTTCGAGCACGGCGTGCCGGAACGCAAGCCGCTCGTGGCCGTGCCCGGCTTCAACTTCCAGGGGCAGTTGCTGGGTGGCGGCAGCGGCACGGCGCTGGGCGTGAGAGTGACGACCGATGGCGAGCAGACCTTCTGGTTCCACCCGGCGCTGAAGGCGCTGCAACAGCAGGCCGACGAACGCCTGCCCGGCTACATCAACCGCATCAGCTGCCGCCGCTGCGGCGAGGCCGACATGACCGCACTGGTCCGCGCGTACAACGACCGCGACCCCGGCCAGCTGTGGGTCTACCAGGCCCAGCCGCCCGAAGGCGAGAAGGCCTGGCGCCCCGTCGGGCGGGTGCGAAACGACATCAAACCCTCGGACATGGCGGTGATGGACTTCCAGCGCATCAAGGCGCGCGACGGACAGGACCTGCCCGTCTGGGTGACACGCAGCCCGAAGCTGCAGGGACCGCTTCCGGCCGTCGTGCTGGTGCATGGCGGCCCTTTCGTGCGGGGCAACGTGTGGGGCTGGCACCGCGACGCCCAGTTCCTCGCGTCACGCGGCTATGTCGTCATCGAACCCGAGTTCCGCGGCAGCACCGGCTACGGCGAGGCGCACTTCCGTGCCGGCTTCAAGCAGTGGGGCCAGGCCATGCAGGACGACGTGACCGACGCGCTGCGCTGGGCCCAGCAGCAAGGCCTGGCCAGCGACAAGGCGTGCATCGCCGGCGCCAGCTACGGCGGCTACAGCACACTGATGGGCCTCGTGAAGGACCCCGACCTCTACCGCTGCGGCGTGGCATGGCTGGCGGTGGCCGACCTGGAGTTGCTTGTCAAGGGTTCGTGGTGGATCCAGGACGACGGCAACGAGGCACGCAAGTACAGCCTGCCCGACATGGTCGGCGACCCGGTGAAGGACGCGGCCATGCTCGCTGCCAACTCGCCGGTGAAGCAGGCTGCGCGCATCAAGGCCCCGTTGCTGCTGGCCTATGGCGAGGCCGATGTGCGCGTGCCCATCGCCCACGGCAAGCGCATGCGCGACGCGCTGAAAGAGGCCGGCAACGAGCCGTTATGGATCACCTACCCCGGTGAAGGCCACGGCTTCGGCGTCGTCGCCAACCGCGTGGACTTCGCCGAGCGAATGGAAGCGTTCCTGGCTCAGCACCTGAAGCCATGACCGCCTTGCTGCGCCAGTTGCTCAGCGCGGCGCCAGCTGGGGCTGGCGCGCCGAAGCGCAGTTCCTGGCGTCACGCGGCTACGTGGTCATCGAGCCCGAATTTCGCGGCAGCGCCGGCTACGGCCAGGCCCACCTGTGGGCGGGATTCAAGCAATGGGGCCAGGCCATGCAGAACGACGTCACCGATGCGCTGCGATGGGCCCAGGCGCAGGGCCTCGCCAGCGACAAGGCCTGCATCGTCGGCGCCAGCTACGGCGGCTACGCGACGCTGATGGGGCTGGCTAAGGATCCCGACCTCTACCGCTGCGGCGTCGCCAGCCTGGCAGTGACCGACCTGACGCTGCTGCTCGAAGGCTCCTGGTGGGTGGACGACGACGCCAGCGACCTCGTCCGCCAGTACCAGCTGCCGCGGATGGTGGGCGACATCACGAAGGGACGCGGCGATGATCGCGGCCCACTCGCCGGTGCTGCAGGCCGCACGCATTAAGGCGCCTGTCATGCTCGCCTTCGGCGAGAAAGACCGCCGTGTGCCGCTGGTACATGGCGAGCGCATGCGCAAGGCGCTGACCGCGGCCGGCAACGAGCCGGTGTGGCTGACGTACGCGGACGAAGGCCACGGCCTTGCCACGGAGAAGAACCGGGTCGACTATGCGGAGCGCATGGCTGCCTTCCTGGCCCGCCATCTTCAGCCCTGATCGCGAAAGCCGTTGGCATGCCGCCGCCACTCCGGCGGCTTCCACAGATGGGCCAGGCGCATCGGCCAGGTGGTCTCGGCCGCCATATCGCGGAACATCGACCGCCATTCGTGGGCGTTGAGCCAGAACAGGTTGTGCGTCGGGAACGGGTGTTCCAGGCCGTAGTCGACCGGCTCCTGCTCCGGTACGAAGCTACCGAACAGGCGGTCGAAGAGGATCAGCGTGCCACCGAAGTTGCGGTCGATGTATTGCGGGTTGCGGCCATGGTGGGCGCGGTGGTGCGACGGTGTGTTGAAGATGAACTCGAACCACGCCGGCAGCTTGCCAACCCAGGTCGTGTGCACGAAGAACTGGTAGCCGAGGTTCAGCGACAGCGCAAACAGCACCCATCGCGGCTCAAATCCGACGAACACCGCCGGCAGGTAGAACAGCCAGTTCCCGGCGATGGGGTAGAACCAACTCTGCCGCAGCGCCGTGCCGAAGTTCATCTTCTCCGAGCCGTGGTGGACGACATGTGCGCACCAGAACCAGCGGATGCGGTGGCTGGCGCGGTGGAAGCCGTAGTACAGGAACTCGACGAAGAGGAACAGTCCGACGAAGCGCCAGACGGTGATGTCGATCGTGAAAAGCCGGTGCTCGTAGACCCAGCCCATCGCCGGCAGCACGAGCACGGTCAGCAGCAGCAGGTCGGCCACGAGGTAGCTGCCGCCGCTGTTGAGGCTGTCGAAGCTGTCGCGGACGTCGAACACGCCGGTCCGGCGGAAGCGCCAGGCCTCCATGGCGATGAAGACGGCGAAGATCGGCGACAGCATCACCAGCGTCAGGTCGCGCCAGTCGAAGTGGCGTTGATAGAGGTCTAGCAGCGCATCCATGCTGGGATATTCGCGCCAAACCAGCGACGATGCTTGCCGGCAAACCCGACTTGCGAGCCGCCGTGCACCTGCCACCCTCCCCCGCCTGCGTCGTTCTTCACGGCGCGCCGGCCCACGGCCGCTATGCGGGCCGTATCGATCGCCTCGACTGGTCGGGGCTGACGCCTCGTCCACCGGCGCCGTGGCGCTGGTGGCGACACAAGCGCTGGCACTACGTGGGCCTAGGGCATGACGATGTCTTCCTCGGCGTGGCGTTCATCGACGTGGGCTGGGCCACTTCTGCCTTCGCCTACATGTTCGACCGCCGCCAGCGCCGCATGCTCGCCGACTGGGGTCAGGAGGGCCTGCCACGGCTGCAGGCGCGTATCGCCGAAGCGCCGCTGGCCGGCGCCGACAGCTGGTTCCGCGGGCCGCGGGCAAGGCTGTCGTTGTGCCATGGCGCCGGCGACCTGCTGCACCTGACCGTGCAGACGCCGGCGCTGCGTGCGCAGGCACAGCTGCAGCTGGCCGACATGGCGGCGCCGCTGCTGGCCATCGGCCCGGTGGCGGGCGGTCTGGCGCATGCGACACAGAAGACCACCGCACTCCCCGTGCAGGGCTGGGCCGAAGCCGCCGGCCGGCGCTTCGACCTGGCGGGCGCCTGGGCCGCCGTCGACGCGTCGAACGGCCTGCTGGCCCGCGACACCGCCTGGCGCTGGGCCAGCGCCCATGGACCGGGCCTGGGCTTCAACCTGCAGTCGGGCTACTTCGGCGCACAGGAAAACGTGCTGTGGCTGGACGGCCAGCCCATCGCTCTCGGGCCGGCGCATTTCGGCTTCGACGCCGGCCGGCCGCTGTCGCCCTGGCACATCACGACCGACGACGGGCTGCTGGACCTGGTCTTCACGCCGGAGGGCGCCCGGGCCGCGGACAAGAACCTGGGTTGGGCCCGCAGCCGCTACGTGCAGCCCATCGGGACATTCGCAGGCCAGGTGAAGGGTGCCCCCGATAGCCCGGCCCGCGCCGTCGCTGGCCTGCTGGGGGTCACCGAAGACCATGTTGCACACTGGTGAAGCACCCGCGCGGTCTTAGCGTGACGGATGGGGCAGACGTCTGGACGCCTAGGCCCTACAGTGACTGGCACTGCGAACCACCCAATTGCACGGTGCGACACGAGATCAACAACAACCACGTCGTCCTGGCCGGCATCGTGCTGACGCTGGCGGCGCTGGTGGGCATCGAGCTGCTGCCCCAGCGGACCCTGGACCTGATCGCCCCCGGCGCCGCCGACGGCCCCTACCTCATCACGGCCGACGGCACCCAGGACGGCAAATACGTTCGCTGGATCGACGAAAAGCAGCGGCGGCTGCAATGCCGCTACACCGGCACCCATGACTACATGGGCTGCGGACTGACCTTCGTGCTCACCGGCGAGGACCCGCGGCTGGGGCGCGACCTCAGTCACTTCGACACCATGGAGGTCGATCTGGCCTACACCGGGCCGTCGCCGTTCATCCGTCTGGCCATCCGGGACTTTGACCGGCGCTTCTCGAAGGTGGAGGATGCCAACAGCGCGCGCTTCCACTCGCTCAACCTGCGGCCCCGGGACATTGACGGACCGCTGACCGTGGAGCTCAGCGAGCTGACGGTGCCCGAGTGGTGGATCCATCACTATGACCTGAGCCGCGAGTACAACCGCCCCGGGCTGGAGAATGCGAACGCCGTGTCGGTGGACATCCCATTCGTCAAATCCGGGGAAGACCATGTCCTTCAACTGCGCCGCCTGACGTTGAAGGGCCAGTGGGTCAGCCGCGACCGCGTCTACCTTGGCATTCTGTGCGCCTGGCTGCTGGGGGCCACCGTGCTGGTGGTGCGCGGCTGGAGCCAGCTCAGCCGCAGCCACCACCGCCAGCAGCGGGAGATCGATGCACTGACGATGCGCACGCGCCAGTTGCGGCTGGAGCAGGAAAAGCTCATGCGGCTGGCCACCATTGACGAGCTGACCGGCGTGCTGAACCGGCGCGGCCTGGAGCAGGCGCTGGATGACTATGAGGAAGCCGCGCAGGGCATGACGGTCGTGATGCTGGACATCGACCACTTCAAGCGCGTCAACGACCGGCTGGGCCACGATGGCGGCGACGAGGTATTGCGTCGAGTGGCAGCCGTCGTCGTGGCCAACCTGCGCAGCAGCGACGTGTTTGGCCGATGGGGCGGCGAAGAATTCCTGATCGCCTGTCAGGGCCCGCGCATGCGCGACGCGGCCCGGCTGGCCGAGAAGCTGCGTGACCGCATCGAGCACAGCGAGACGACGAGCGCCGGAGTGCGCGTGGCCGTAACGGCCAGCTTCGGCGTCGCGCTGGCGCCGCCGGGCGGCTCGGTGGCCGACGCCTTGAAGCGCGCGGACGCGGCCCTCTACCGTGCCAAGGCGGCGGGCCGCAACCGAGTCGAGGTGGACCGCTCGTTGCCGAGCGACGCGCCGACCACCGTGTAAGCGGTCAGCACCAGGGTCGTCAGTGCACGACCCGCCCGAAGCTGAACTCGCCGCCGTCCACGTCCACCGGGATCAAGTCCTTGGGGCCGAACTTGCCCTCCAGGATCAGCCGGGACAGCGGGTTCTCCACGCGCTGCTGGATGGCCCGCTTCAGCGGTCGGGCGCCGAAGACCGGGTCGAAGCCGACCTTGGCCAGTTCGTCCAGCGCCGCATCGCTGACGTCGAGCTTCATCTCCAGCTTGTCCAGCCGCGCTTCCAACTGGCGCAGCTGGATCTTCGCGATGGCCTTGATGTTCTCGGCGCCGAGCGCGTGGAAGATGACCGTCTCGTCGATCCGGTTCAGGAACTCGGGCCGGAAGTGCGCCTTGACCTCGCCCCACACCGCGTCGCGGATGACGTCCTCACCCTGCCCTGCCAGCGCCATGATGTGCTGGCTGCCAAGGTTGCTGGTCATGACGATGACGGTGTTCTTGAAGTCCACCGTGCGGCCCTGGCCGTCGGTCAGGCGGCCATCGTCCAGCACCTGCAGCAGCACGTTGAACACGTCCGGGTGCGCCTTCTCAACCTCGTCCAGCAGCAGCACCGAGTAGGGCTTGCGGCGCACCGCTTCGGTCAGCGTGCCACCTTCCTCGTAGCCCACGTAGCCGGGGGGCGCGCCGATCAGGCGGCTCACCGAGTGCTTCTCCATGAACTCGCTCATGTCGATGCGCACCATGTGGTCTTCGCTGTCGAACAGGAACCCGGCGAGCGCCTTGCACAGCTCGGTCTTGCCGACGCCGGTGGGGCCCAGGAACAGGAAGCTGCCCAGCGGCCGGTTCGGGTCGGACAGGCCGGCACGCGAGCGGCGGATGGCGTCGGACACGGCTTGGATGGCCTCCTCCTGGCCGACGACGCGCTCATGCAGCTTCGCTTCCATCTGCAACAGCTTCTCGCGCTCGCCCTGCATCAGCTTGCTGACCGGAATGCCGGTGGCACGCGCGACGACCTCGGCGATCTCCTCCGCGCCGACCTGCGTGCGCAACAGCTGCGGACGATCGGCCGACTTGCCCTTGGCGGTTTCCTTCTCCTGCGCTTCCTTGAGTTTCTTCTCCAGGTCGGGCAGCTTGCCGTATTGCAGTTCGGCGACCTTGTTGAAGTCGCCCTTGCGCTTGAGCTCTTCGATCTGCTGGCGGATGCGGTCGATCTCTTCCTTGACCTGGGCTGAACCCTGGGCCTGGGCCTTCTCGGCGGTCCAGATCTCCTCCAGGTCGTCGTACTCGCGCTGCAGCTTCAGCAACTCGTCCTCGATGAGCGCGAAGCGCTTCACCGAGCCCTCGTCCTTCTCCTTGCGCACGGCCTCGCGCTCGATCTTCAGCTGGATCATGCGGCGGTCCAGCCGGTCCATCGCCTCGGGCTTGGAGTCGATCTCGATCTTGATCTTGGCGGCGGCCTCGTCGATGAGGTCGATGGCCTTGTCAGGCAGGAAGCGGTCGGTGATATAGCGGTGGCTCAGTTCGGCCGCGGCGACGATGGCCGGGTCGGTGATCTCCACGCCATGGTGCACCTCGTACTTCTCCTGCAGGCCGCGAAGGATGGCGATGGTCGCCTCCACGCTGGGCTCGTCGACGAGCACCTTCTGGAAACGGCGCTCCAGCGCGGCGTCTTTCTCGACGTACTTGCGGTACTCGTCCAGCGTCGTCGCACCGATGCAGTGCAGCTCGCCGCGCGCCAGCGCCGGCTTGAGCATGTTGCCGGCGTCGATGGCGCCTTCGGCCTTGCCGGCACCCACCATCGTGTGAATCTCGTCGATGAAGAGGATGGTCTGACCCTCGTCCTGGGCCACTTCCTTCAGCACGCCCTTCAGGCGCTCCTCGAAGTCGCCACGGTACTTCGCGCCGGCTAGCAGCAGCGCCATGTCGAGCACCAGCACGCGCTTGTTCTTCAGCGAATCGGGCACCTCGCCGTTGACGATGCGCTGCGCCAGGCCTTCGACGATGGCAGTCTTGCCGACGCCCGGCTCGCCGATCAGCACGGGGTTGTTCTTGCTGCGACGCTGCAGCACCTGGATGGCGCGGCGGATCTCCTCGTCGCGGCCGATGACCGGGTCCAGCTTGCCCTGGCGGGCGCGGTCGGTCAGGTCCAGCGTGTACTTCTTCAGCGCCTCGCGCTGGCCCTCGGCTTCCGCGTTGTCGACCTTCTGGCCGCCGCGCACCGCCTCGATGGCCGCTTCCAGCGCCTTGCGCGTGAGGCCATGGCCGCGGGCGACGCCGGCCAGGTCCGTCTTCGCGTCGCTGAGCGCCAGCAGGAACATTTCGCTGGCGATGAACTGGTCGCCGCGTTTGGTGGCTTCCTTCTCGGCCGCCTGCAGCAGCGCGACGAGGTCGCGGCCTGCCTGCACGGTCTGGCCGTCGCCGCTGACCTGCGGCAGACCGGCGATCAGGCCGTCCAGTGCCGTTTTCAGCGCCGGCACCTTGACACCGGCACGCTCCAGCAGCGCCCGTGGCCCGTCGTCCTGAGTCAGCATGGCCGCCAGCACGTGGGCCGGTTCGATGTAGGGGTTGTCGCGCGAAAGCGCCAGGCTCTGAGCCTCGCCCAGAGCTTCCTGGAAACGGGTGGTGAACTTGTCGGCACGCATGGATGAATCCTCCGGTTGCGAAGCCAAGTGGGCGCCAGACGGCGCTTTTCAAGTTGCGCTAGATCAAGGCCTGCACGAGCCGCATGCCCGCCCAGGCGGCTACCAACGCGCCCAGCACATGGGCGAGCGTGTGAGCCGCAGCCATGCCGAAAGCGCCCTTCTGCAACAGCGCCAGCGATTCGCCCGAGAACGCGGAAAACGTCGTCAGCCCGCCGAGGAAACCCGTCACCAGCAGCAACTTCAACAACTCGTTCGGCTGGCGGCCGAACCATTCCAGCGCAATGCCGATCAGGAACCCGCCCACCAGGTTCACCAGCAGCGTGCCAAGCGGGAAGCCAGCCCAGCGGGCGTTGAACATCACGCTGGCTTGCCAGCGCGTCAGCGCGCCCAGTGCTGCCCCGAGCGAAACCGCCAACGCATTCATGCGGCATTGCCCCCGTCGATGCCCCAGCGCGCCAGCGCCTCGTCGTCGGCCACACGGGCATCCACCCAGCGGGCGCCGTCCGGGGTGTGTTCCTTCTTCCAGAACGGTGCCTGGGTCTTCAGGTAGTCCATCAGGAATTCGCAGGCCTGGAAAGCCTGTCCACGGTGGGCACTGGCAGCTAGCACCAGCACGATCTGTTCGCGCGCCTGCAAGCTGCCGACGCGGTGGATGACCTTCGCGGCGCGGAGATCGAAGCGCTGGAACGCAGCGTCCACCATCGCTTCGATGGCCGCCTCCGTCATGCCGGGGTAATGCTCCAGCTCCATGCGGCTGACCGCCGTACCGCTGGCGTGCTCCCGCACGGTGCCGACAAAGGCGACGATGGCACCGATGCCGCCATCCCCCAGGCGAAGGGCGTCGGTTTCGTCGGCGAGGTCGAAATCCTCGGTCTGGATGCAAACTCGGGGCATGGCACAGATTCTCACCTGACCCACGGTGAGATTCACCTGATTGGCCCAGGGCACGGCAGGCGGCCATCCGATACTTGCCGCCATTTCTCTCTAACGCAGCCAGGAACCGACATGGCCCTGATGGATTTCATCAAGAAACAGTTCATCGACGTCATCCAGTGGACGGAAGATGGCGATGGCACGCTGGCCTTCCGTTTCCCGATGTCGGGCATGGAAATCCAGAACGGCGGCCAGCTCGTCGTACGCGAGTCCCAGGTCGCCGTCTTCGTCAATGAAGGTCAGGTGGCCGACGTCTTCGGCCCCGGCACGCACCGCCTCACGACGCAGACGCTGCCGGTGCTGACCTACCTGAAGAACTGGGACAAGCTCTTTGAGTCGCCCTTCAAGAGCGACGTCTATTTCTTCAGCACCCGCCAGCAGATCGACCAGCGCTGGGGCACCAGCCAGCCGGTTGCCATCCGCGACAAGGACTTCGGCGCCGTGCGCCTGCGGGCCTTTGGCAACTACGCCTATCGCGTGGCCGACGCGAAGGTATTCCACAGCCAGGTGTCGGGTACGCGCGAGCGCTACACGGTGCAGGACCTGGAAGGCCAGTTGCGCGGCCTGATGCTGCAGCACATCAGCGACGCCGTGGCCGGCAGCGGCACGCCGTTCCTCGACCTGGCCGCCAACCAGGTCGAGTTCGCCAGCGCGCTGAAGGAAGCCACCGCGCCGGCCTTCGCCGCGCTGGGCCTCGAACTGCTGTCGGTGACGATGCAGAACGTGTCGCTGCCCGAAGAGCTGCAGAAGATCCTCGACCAGCGCATCGGCATGGGCATCATCGGCCAGAACATGGGCCAGTTCATGCAGTACCAGGCGGCGCAGGCGCTGCCCGAAATGGCCAAGGGCGTGGGCAACGGCGGCAGCGGCATCGCCGGCGAGGCGGTGGGCCTGGGCGCCGGCGTGGCGCTGGGCCAGACGCTGGCGCAGACGCTGGGCCAGGGCTTGGCGGGTGTGGGTGCTGCGGCCCCCGCCCCGGCGGCCAGCAAGCCCGACGACATCGTGGCCCTGCTGGAAAAGCTCGGCGACCTCAAGGCCAAGGGCATCCTGACCGACGAGGAATTCGCCGCCAAAAAAGCGGATCTCCTGAAGAAGCTTGGCTGACCAGGCCCAGCGCCGCTGGCGCGCGGCGTGCCCGAACTGCGGCGCGCCGGTCGAATTCGCCAGTGCGGCTTCCACCACCGCCGTCTGCGGCTTCTGCCGCAGCACACTGCTGCGCGACGGCGAGACGCTCGCGCGGATCGGCCAGAGCGCGGAGATCTTCGACGACTACTCGCCGCTGCAACTCGGCGCAACCGGCCGCTGGATGGGCAGCGGCTTCGCAGTCGTCGGCCGCGTGCAGCGCGGCTCGGACCTCGGCAACTGGAACGAATGGCATCTGCTGTTCGACGCCGGCGCCGACACACCCAGAATTGCCTGGCTCAGTGAGGACAACGGCCAGTTCGTCCTGAGCCTGGAGGCGCCGCTGGCCGAGCGGCCGCCCGAGGCCCCCGGCGTCGGCCTGCCGCTGACGGTGGCCGGCCAGCGCTGGCAGGTCGCCGCCGTCGTGGACGCCGCACTGCGCGCTGCCGAGGGCGAGCTGCCACGCCCGCCACAGGCCGGCCGCGTCGTCGAGCTTCGCAACGCGCAAGGCGAGGTAGGCAGCCTGGAGTACCGCGATGGCGGGCCGCCGATCTGGTCGGTGGGCCGAGGCGTGAATCTGGCCGAGCTGGCGTTGCAGGGTCTGCGCACGACGGCCGAGGGTGAGTCCATCGCCGAGGCGAAGTTCAAGGGCCGCTCCATCGCCTGCCCCAGCTGCGGTGCGCCGCTGGAACCCAAGCTGTCGCAGACCAGGAGCATGGTCTGCGCGCAATGCAGCGCCGTCGTGGACCTGCCGGCCAACGAGGCCCGGGCGCTCGGCTTCACGCCGCAGGACCGCGGCCTGCCGCCGCTGATTCCGCTCGGCCGCACCGGCACGCTGGCGCCTGCGGGCGAGAAACCGCTACCCTGGACCGTCGTCGGCTACCAGGAGCGCTGCGACATCCCGGAGGACACCGAGGACGAACAGAGCTTCTGGCGCGAATACCTGCTTTACAACCGCCTGACCGGCTTCGCCTTCCTCGTCGACACGCGCGAGGGCTGGAGCCTGGTGCGCACGCTCACGGGCGCGCCAGCCGCGTCGGGCGATGGCGCCAACTGGCAGGGCCGCGCTTATGCCAGGCGCTGGACCTACCAGGCCAAGACCACGCATGTGCTCGGCGAGTTCTACTGGCCCGTACGGCTGGAAGACCGTGTCCAGGTCACCGACTACGCGAGCCGCGATGGCCAGTGGCTGCTCAGCCGCGAACTGCAGGGGGGCGAAGTCACCTGGAGCGCCGGCCAGGTTCTGCCCTCCGCGGCGGTGCAGCAGGCCTTCGGCCTGACGGCACCCGCCGCGCAGTTCACACGCGACGCGTCGGCCTTCAAGGCCAGCGGCGGCACACTGCTGCGCAACATCGTCATTGCGCTGTTCCTCATCGTGCTGCTTTTTGCGCTGCTGCGCGCCTGCTCGCGCGACGAGTGCCAGGGGTACAAGGACAGCTTCGGCGAGACCAGCAACGAATACCGGCAGTGCCGCGCAAACGCACGCGGCAGCGGCGTCTACATCGGCAACGGCGGTGGCAGCTACGGCGGCTACAGCAGCGGTGGCGGCGGCCACAAGTGAAACAACCTCCCAGGAGAACGACATGACCCTCGACTGGCTCAAACCCGAAGTCATCCTCGGCTCGACGATGTATGCCGTCATTGGCGTCGTCATTTTCTGGGTCTGCTTCATCTTGGTCGACATGCTGACGCCCTTCAAGCTGTGGGACGAGCTGGTTGAGAAGAAGAACGTGGCGCTGGCCATCGTCGTCGGCGCGATGTGCCTGTCCATCGGCAACATCGTCGCTGCGGCGATCCATGGCTGATCGCTCGCCACGCACAGCCGCTGCCGCGCTTGTGGCGCTGGCCCTGCTGGCCGGAGCGGCACACGCCGATGGCGACGAAGAAGCAAAACAGGCCGCACAGGCAGAGATCGCGCAGCTGGCGAAGTGGGGCTCGTCTGCCATACGACAGGGTCTGCGGCTGACGCTGCGCGCGGCGAACGGTCGTGTAGTGAACTTCGACAGCCGCGCCGCGCCGGGCACATTGCAGGAGGCGCAGGTTGAAGACTACCGGCTCGTGGACGTGACGAAGGACGGCAAGTTCTTCGTGGTCAACGCCCTGTTCTACGAAGGCGGGACCACCTACTGGGTGTCGCGCGCCACGGGACAGCGGTCCGAGGTCTACGCACCGCCGGCCGTCTCGCCGGACGGACGCCACGCGGTCACGGCACTGCATCGGGAATCTTCTGGTCCCCAGGGCGTGTTCGTCTGGGACATCGCCGGCGACCAGTTGGCCCCACGCGCCCATCTCCAGAATGGCGACTACGGCCTCTTCACGTTCACGCGCTGGCGCGGCAATGACGACGCGGAGCTGGCGCTCTACAGCCATTCGTTCTTGAAGTTCTGCACGGACGCCCACGCCACGACAGCCACCGTGCACGTCAAGCGCAGCGCCCAGGGCTGGTCCGTCGAACCGCCCGCCGACGCACTCGACGTCCATTGCGAATGACCCATCTGAACCACGACTTCGCCGCGCTGACGAACAACGCCCACGAAGACTGGACGCTGTTCGCCATCCACTTCCACGACAAGCCCGGCGCCGGCGAACTGCGGCGCCATCTGCTGCAGGCCCATCTCGAATGGGTGGCAGCGCACCAGGACCTGGTGCGCGTCGCAGGCTCGCTGCGCGAGTCTCCAGGCGACACGCCGATAGGCGCGCTGTGGGTCGTGCGTGCGCCGGACAAGGCGGCAGTCGAGGCGTTGATCGCGACCGACCCGTTCACCACCGGCGGCTTGCGCGCAGGATGGGACATCTTCTACTGGAGCAAGGCACTGCCCCAGCCAGTGACCTTCTAACCAAGGCGGCGCCGCCACTCAATGGCGGCAAGGCCTGCAGCCATCAGACCCCAAGTGGCGGCTCGGGCACGGCTGCGGCGAACGGCGTGGACTGGATGGCCTCGATGGTGCCGGAGCGCTGGTAATAGGCGCTCAGGGTCGGGTCGTAGAAGAACATCGTGGCCACGGCAGGCGTCGTGGCTTTCGTCAGTTCAGGCGGCGTCGCCGAGCCAATGATGTTGAACTCGCCCTTGGGCCCGTTGCACGGCCAGAACCACGGGTACTTGTCGGTCGTGCTGGCGCTGCCGGGACCATTGTGGTTGAGCACGATGGCGTCCAATGCCCCGAAGCTGTAGTGGCTGGGCACGGTGCCGGTCATTGCACCGCCGTTGAACGTCAGCTGCTCGCCGTTCCAGTCGGCGCATTCGATGGTGCGGCCGCCGGTGCCGCTGTAGTGCCGGCGGGCCACGTCGATCGACGAGCTGCCCAGGCTGGCACTGCTGATGTAGTCGGTGCGCTGGCCGGAAATCATGGAGATCGGGTCCGAGGTGATCGACGTGTCCCATGAGGGCGCAACACCTGGCCCTCGGTGCGAGGCGGAACAAGCTTGTAGGGCAGCGTCACACGTATTTGGTGAGGTTACCCTCACGCGATGTCCTCCTCCTTTGCAGAGAGCCAACAGCCGCCAGGCGATCACGGCCCCCAGCTGGCCGAATTGCTGCTGCTTGCCAGCGTCTTCGTCATCGCCGCCTGCGGCCTGGTCTACGAGCTGGCGGCCGGTGCGCTCGCCAGCTACCTGCTGGGCGACTCGGTGCTGCAGTTCTCCACCGTCATCGGCGTCTACCTATTCGCGATGGGGCTGGGCTCGTGGCTGTCGCGCTTCGTCGAGCGGCAGCTGGTGGGCGTGTTCCTGCAGGTGGAGCTGCTGGTGGGCGTCATTGGCGGGCTGATGCCGGCGGCGCTGTTCGTCGTGCACAGCCTGCTGCCTCCGGGCGAAGGCGCGGCCTTCCGCGCGCTGCTGTATGCGCTGGTGCTGCTAGTGGGTGCGCTGGTGGGGCTGGAGATCCCGCTGGTAATGCGCATCCTGAAGCGCCACTTCAGCACGCGCTACGGCCTGAAGGACCTGGTATCGCAGGTCCTGACCTTCGACTACCTCGGCGCGCTGCTCGTGGCGCTCGCCTTCCCGCTCGTGCTGGTGCCGCAGTTGGGCCTCGTGCGCACGGGCATCGCCTTCGGGCTGCTGAATGTGGCGGTGGCGGTATGGGCGCTGTGGCTGTTCCGCGCGGACCTGCGCGGCCGCTCGTCGCACGTTGTCGCCTGCGCGCTGTCCACCGCGTTGCTACTGGCCGCGCTGCTCGGCGCCGAGCAGCTGACGACCTGGTCCGAGGACCGCTTCTACGGCGAGCACATCGTCATCAAACAAAGCAGCCCCTACCAGCGCATCGTCGTCACCGAAGGTCGCGGCGGCACGCGGCTGTTCCTGAACGGCAACCTGCAGTTCCACTCGCGCGATGAATACCGCTATCACGAAGCCCTGGTGCAGCCAGCCATGGCGGCGCATGGCGCGCCCAAGCGCGTGCTGGTGCTGGGCGGCGGCGACGGCATGGCGGTGCGCGAGATCCTCAAGCACCCGAGCGTCGAGCAGGTCACGCTCGTCGAGCTGGACCCGCTGATGACGACACTGTTCCGCGACACGCCGAAGCTGGCTGCGCTGAACGGCCACTCGCTGTCGTCGCCGAAGCTGCGCATCGTCAACGCCGATGCGTTCGGCTGGCTTGAGCAGCAAGACGCACATTTCGACGTCATCGTCATCGACTTCCCCGACCCGTCCAACTTCGCGCTCGGCAAGCTGTACACGGCCAGCTTCTACGAGCTGGTGGACCAGCACCTCAGCGCCGGTGGCTACGCCGTCGTACAGACCACGTCGCCGCTGATCGCGCGGCGCAGCTTCTGGACGGTCGTGACGACGCTGGAATCGGTCGGCCTGACGACGACGCCCTACCACGCCCATGTTCCGAGTTTCGGCGAATGGGGCTTCGTGCTGGCCTCGCGCAGGCCATTCCGGCCGCCGACGCAGTTCCCGCCCGGGCTGCGCTTCATCACGCCGGCCAGCCTGCCGGCGTTGCTGGACTTCCCGCCCGACATGGCGCGCGTGCCGACCGACGTGAACCGGCTCAGCAACCAGGTGCTGGTGCAGGAGTTCGAGGCCGAGTGGGGCCAGGTCCACTGACGCGGGAACGCCGATTGCTGTAATGGCGGTTCGCCGGCCGCAGGCGCCGGCGCCGGAGCACCGCATGCCAACTGTGTCCTCTTCCCCTATCGGCCCGACCGACGTCCCCACCACGCCGGCGCAGACCGATCCTCAAGACCTCGACAGCGTCTACCAGGCGCTAGTCCAGGGCGTCGGCCATGAGCTGGTAACGGATGCCAACGTCGAGGCGCTGATCCGCCGCGCCGAGGCCGACCACCATCCGGTGCTGGCCGCCGAACTGCGCGAATGGCGCTCGCCCTGCGGCGACGACTCGGGCAGCACGCCGGCCGGCTGACGTCGCCCTGCGGCTACCAGCGGCCGTACAACCGTCGCCGCCACCAGGCTGCGGCGGCGTCCAGCTCACACAGGCCCTGCCCAGTGGCGTGGCAGCCAGGCAGCGGTAGCGTGAGCGTCAACGGCGGCGACCGCTGCGTCAACGGCGCCAGCTCGCGCAGCTGATCCAGGCTCTGCGCCTCGTAGCGCACGCGCAGATAGCGCCTTCCGCTGGCCGGGTCTCGAAGCCGCTCCAGCAGCAGCACGCTGCCCACCGGCGGGTCGTTGCGGCCGTAGCCGGGGAACTGGAAGCCCACGCCCAGCAGGGCCGTCAGTGCGGCGATGTTGTTGTCATGCCCGATGAGCAGGCTGACCGCCGGCGCGTCGGCTGACAGCAGCAGTTGCAGCAAGCGCGCCGACAACGGGCCGGCGATGCGCTGCGCCATGTACGACGGTCGCGCATAGACCTCGAACAGCAGCGCATGCAGCCGCGACACGCTGGCGATCTCGGTCATCCGGGCCCGCCCCCAGCCGACCTCCGTCATCGGCAGGCCTTCGGCGTACTGCAGCGCCAGCACCTGGGCCGTGCCGGAGGCCACATCGATGGGGCCACGCATCGCCAGGCCTCGGCCATCGGCGCCCGGTCGCAACGCCGCCTCGCCGGTCTGCAGCGTGCAGCGCGCCTCGGGCCGGCGGTCGTCGCAACCGAGCACGCGTTGCATCGCGCGCACGGCCTCCCCCTCAGGCGCCACCAGCGCCTGCACGCCCCCGGTCTCGCGGTCGATGACGCGCACCGCCTCGGCGGCATCGAAGTCCACGGCACCCGCCTCTATGGGGTTGAACAACGGGTCGGTCTGGTCCATCGGCAGATGCTGCACGGGCGTGGCGCAGCCGGGCGTCAGCGCGCCGGCCAGCACCTCGCCGCTGGCCACGGTGCGATCCACCGTGTTGGCCCAGACGAACACCTGCCCCGGCGCAGGGCAGCCCTGCGCGGGCAGCAGGTCGGCGGCTTGCAGCATCGTGCGCTGGTACTGGCCGCTAAGCGCAAGTGCCGCTCGGCCGTGCGGCGTCAGCAGGCTGGCCGGCGTGCTCCAGGAGGGCCACGCTTCGCCCGCTCGCGGTTCCGCAGCGGCCTCGGTCGGCAGCGGCGCCCGCAAGCCGTGCCGCCACAGCATGACGACGCGCTCCAGTTGCAGCGGCGACTGCCCGGCGGACCAGGCCGGTGAAGCCAGCCCCAGCCCGGCGATGCACAGCGCGGACACCCACGCTCGGGGCGAATTCAAGGAAGACAGGGACGAAGGCATGCAGGTGGGGCAAAGGCTGAAAGGGCGCGAATTGGGCCGTCAGCGCATGACGGTCGTGTGAAAGGCGCCAGCCCAGCCGCGCAACAACACCTGGCATCAAGCAACAGCGCCCGGCACCCCGTCGGCGTCACCGGGCTGTCACGGCCGGTCCCTAGGGTGCACGACTTTTTTGCCGACCCGGCGCCCAGCGCAGGTCATTTCACTCCAGCCCTCAGCAGTACCTCCATGAGTTCCAAGCCGTACTTCCGTTTCCATCCCCTGTCCTGCGCCGTCGCAACGCTGGGCCTGCTGGCCCTCGCCGGTGGCGCCCGCGCCGGCGACATCAAGGGCGTCATCGTCGACCCCGCCAGCGGCAAGCCCGCTGCCGACGCCGTCGTGCGCATCCCCGCGCTGGGCCTGCAGACCCGCACCGCCGCCGATGGCAGCTTCCTGCTGCGCGACGTGGCCGCCGGCCGCCACAGCGTGCAGGCCCGCCTGGCCGATGCCAGCGAGCAGAACGGCGACGTGGTGGTGCCGACCCAGGGCGAGGTGCAGCTGCGGCTGAACACCGCGCAGCTGGAGAAGGTCGTCGTCGTCGCCAACCGCAACCAGGCCACGCGCGCTCAGCTGGCAGCCGACAACACCGTCAGCCTGCTGTCCGCGGACGACCTCTCCCACACCGCCGTCCACAACGCGGCCGAGGCGCTGGGCCTGCTGCCGGGCGTGAACGTCGTCAACACGGGCCAGTCCTTCTTCGGCGGCATCGACGGCGCGTCGCGCGGCGAAGGCATGTTCACGTCCGTGCGCGGGCTGAACGCCGAATACAACGTCAACATGATCAACGGCGTCACGGTGGCCCAGGGCATGCCCTACAGCCGCGGCGTGCAGCTCAGCCTGCTGCCGCCATCCGGCCTGCAGACGGTCGCACTGAACAAGACTTCCACCGCCGACATGGACGGCGATGCCATCGGCGGCACCATCGACTACCGCACGCCCACGGCCTTCGACTTCAAGCGCGACTTCCAGGCCAGCGTGACCGTCAGCGGCAACCTCGAAAGCCGCGCTCGGGACTACGACAAGAACGCCACCGGCGGCGGCTTCGCGGCCGACGTGGCCAGCAAGTTCGGCCCCGAGCGCCGCTTCGGCATCTACGCCGGCGCCTACTACGACATCCGCCACTACCAGAACAGCGAGATGGGGGCGGTCATGGAGGTTTCCGGCGACAGCGCCTGGGCCCGTCCGGTCGCCAGCGCCGCCAACCGCGAGGCCAACCCCGCCAACCTCGACCCTGCCACCAACCTGATGACGACCGGCTTCAACGTCGGCGTGTCCGGCGGCCACACCGAGCGCTACGGCATGAACCTGGCGCTGGACTGGCGCCCCGACGACGACACCCAGTGGTTCGGCAAGTTCAGCTACGCCCGCGCCGACACCGAGCAGAACAGCACGCTCAGCCAGCTGCTGGGCACCAACGTCAGCTACACGCCGATGGGCACCAGCGGTCTGTACCAACCGGTCATCGGCAACGTCTCCACGCGCTTCTGGTACGAGACCAACCCCGAGATCGCCAAGCTCTCCACGCTGCAACTTGGCGGCAACAGGACGCTGGGCGCGCTGTCCGTGCGCGGTAGCGTGTTCTACAGCGAGGGCGAGAACAACCGGCCCAATCACATCGAGATCTCGGCGCGGCCGGCCAAGGACTTCGCATTCGGCGGCAGCACGCTGGCCACCTACGACGCCGACGGCTTCCCCGTGCCGCTGCTGACGCCGGCCATGCTGGCCCAGCTCAACGACATCGGCGGCCTGCCCGCGCGCCGCGCCGGCCAGCTGACCGAGCAGTTCAGCCGCCAGAAGAAGGGCGGCGCCCGCGTGGACTTCCAGTACGACCTCGGCGCCGGCATGCTGGACTCGCTGCGCTTCGGCCTGAAGTACACCGACAGCAAGCGCGACACCAGCAACCGCGACTGGACCACCGACAAGTTCACCGACGGCCGCACCTTCGGCTCGCTGGGCATCTTCAACGGCAGCTACGCGCCGGTCTACCCCGGCAAGTACGGCTGGTCCATTCCGAGCATCAATCAGGACGCGCTATTCGGCGTCTTCAACGCCAACCTCAAGCCTGGCAACTTCGACAGCTGCGGCAGCCTCTACGACAACAACCTCAACTGCAACACCCAGCATGCAACGGAGGCAGTGACGGCCGGCTACGTGCAGGCCAACCTCGTCAGCGGCAAGCTGGAAATCGTGCCTGGCCTGCGCTTGGAAAGCACCACCATCCGCAACACGTTCTGGGTGCTGCCGCGCGACGCCAGCGGCGCCGAGCAACCGGGCCACTTCAGCAACAACCGCACGCGCTACAACGAGCCGCTGCCCAGCTTGTTCCTGAACTACCGCCCCGACGGCAACACCGTCTACCGGGCCGGACTGTGGACCAGCTACACACGGCCGGCTTTCGTGCAGCTCGGCGGCGGCTCGCAGACGCACATTTCGGCCGACGGCACGACCACCATCGTGCAGGGCAACCCCGACCTCAAGCCCATCCGCTCGACCAACCTCGACCTGTCGGGTGAATGGGACAACAACCAGGGCACGCACCTGATGCTGGCCGGCTTCTACAAGCGGCTGTCGCACTACATCTACGAAAGCGGCAGCACGCCGGTGAACCCGATCACGAGCACCAGCGGCCCGGTCAGCCTCGTGCAACCCACCAACGGCGGCAGCGGCCGCGTGGCGGGCCTCGAGTTCGCCGCACGCCAGAACTTCAAGGCCATGCCCGCGCCGTTCGACGGCATGGGCGTGGGCGTGAACCTGACGCGCCAGACCACCCGCGTGGACCTCGGCCGCCCCGGCATGGACCCGAACGAGCGCATCCAGAACGCGCCCGACTGGATGGGCAACCTGCAGTTTTTCTACGAGAAGAACGGCCTGAGCTTTGACGTGACCTACCACGCCACCGGCGCCTATGTCGCCAGCTACGACCTGATGAACCAGGGCGCCAGTTGGGACAACCTGTGGGTGCGCCCGCTGCGCCGCGTGGACCTGCACGTGGGCTACAAGTTCGAGGCCGGCTTCACGGCGGACCTGTCGGTGGCCAACCTGCTGAAGGACCACAGCTACTGGTCGCACATTGGCCGCGACAGCCTGGCGCTGTCGGACATCGTGGACTCCGGCCGCACCGCCGTGCTGACGCTGAAGAAGACCTTCTGAGCGGCTGACGCGCCAGGCCGGCACCGGCGGCTTTCGCTGCTAGGCTGCCGGCCTTGCGCCACGACTTCGATTCCTCGCCGACCGGCCTGCACCGCCGCAGCCTGCTGCTGGGCCTGCTGGCGGCCGGCTGCAGCAGCAACGACGCACCGCTGCAAGGCGGCTGGGTCGGCACCCACCCGGAGCGCGGCCACCGGCTGCGCAGCGAACTGCCGCGCGCCGACGGCCCACTGAAGAAGGCCGGCGTGCTCATCGTCGGCACCGGCATCGCAGGCCTGGCCAGCGCGCGCGCGCTGGCCAGGCGCGGCATCGACGACCTCGCGCTGCTGGACCTGGAAGACCAGGCCGGCGGCAACAGCCGAGGCCATGCACTGGCCGGCACGCCCTGCCCGCTCGGCGCGCACTACCTGCCGCTGCCCGGCGAGCAGGCCCGCGAAGTGGCCGAGCTGATGCATGAGCTGGGCCTGGCCCGCGAAGCCTTCGGCCGCACCGTCTGGGACGAGCGCCATCTGTGCCACAGCCCCCAGGAGCGCCTGTTCATCGACGGCGAATGGCACGACGGCCTGCTGCCACCGCCCGGGAACGACACGGCCCGGGCCCAGTACCGGCGCTTCTCAGCGCTGGTCACGCAAGCCCAGCGCGAGCTGGGCTTTGCGATGCCCACGCGCCGCGCCGGCTGGACGGCGGGCCACGCGGCGCTGGACGCACAGACATTCGCCGCCTGGCTAGACGGGCAGGCGCTGACCGACACGCGGCTGCGCTGGTACCTCGACTACTGCTGCCGCGACGACTACGGCGCCGGCGCGGCGACCGTCTCGGCCTGGGCCGGCCTGCACTACTTCGCCAGCCGCCACGGCTTCCATGCCCCCGGCGACGAAGCGGCCGAGCGCGAGCCCGTGCTCACCTGGCCGGAAGGCAACGGCTGGCTCAGCGCCAAACTGGCCGAGCCGCTGCGCGACCGGCTGCACCTGGGCCGCACGGTGCTGCGCGTGACCGAGGGCCGGGACGGCGTCGAACTGCTGGCCTGGAACGAAGCCACCAACTCGCCCGAGCGCTGGCAGGCCCGCGCCGTCGTGCTGGCCACGCCACTCTTCATGGCGACCCGTCTTCTGGCCGACCCGCCCCACGCACTGCGCCAGGCCGCCGGCCGGCATCGACACGCCCCCTGGCTGACCGCCAACCTCGCACTGGGCGAGCCGCTGCTACTGCGCCCCGGCGCACCGCCGTCCTGGGACAACGTGCGCTACGGCAGCATGGCGCTGGGGTACGTCGATGCCCGTCACCAGTTGTTGGACCCGACACCCCGGCCGCCGTTGCTGACCGCCTACGTCGCGCTGCCCGAGTCGCAACGCGGCGAGCTGCTGCAGCAGCCCTGGCAACACTGGGCGCGCGTGGTGCTCGACGACCTCGCGCAGACCCACCCCGACCTGCCGGGCAAGCTGTCACGCATCGACCTGTGTCGCTTCGGCCACGCAATGAGCATCCCGGTGCCGGGTGTGCGCGGCTCGGCAGCGCTCGCCGCGTTGAATGAAGCACGCGGCCGCGTCGTCGTCGCGCACGCGGACCTGGGCGGCTATTCAGTATTCGAGGAGGCCTACACGGCCGGCGTTCAAGCCGCGGCGCGGCTCAGGCTCTGACGGGCCACCGACGCCGGCGCGAATGCCGCGACCAGCGCAGTCATCAACGCCTCGGCCTTGGCCGAGTTGTCGGCGCCGTAGTTGCAGACGTAGACGTCCAGCGTCACGCCGCCCAGCTCTGGCCAAGTGTGCACGGCCACATGCGATTCGGCCAGCAGCACGACGCCGGTGATGCCGCTCTGCGGGTCATCCGACGAGAAGCGGTGGAACAGCTCCGCCACGCCGGTCAGGCCGGCCTCGGCCACCGCACCGCGGCACAGCGTCGCGAGCGCGTCGACATCGCGCATCGGCGGCAGCGCAGCGTCCACGCCGCGCAGGTCCGCCGTCAGGTGCAAGCCTTCCAAGGCTTCAGCCGCCGGTGACGGGCGGGAAGAAGGCCAGTTCGTCGCCGTCAGCCAGCGTCGCCGATTCGGCGCTCATCGTCTGGTTCAGCGCCGAGCGCACCGCGCGGCCGGGCGCCAGCGCCTCGGCATGCACGCCACCGCGGGCGCGCAGCGCCTCACGCACGTCAGCCACCGTGCTCCCGTCGGGCAGGCTCAGCGCCTCACCTTCGCCCAGCTTCTCTCGCAGCGATGCGAAGAAGCGCAATCGCACGGTGACCGTCATGCAAGCAGCTCCGCGAACGGGATGAAGCGCACCGCATCCCCGGCGCTGAAGGCCTGGCCCGGCGGGTTGTCCAGCAAGCCATCGGCGAAGAACGCCGAGGTCAGCACGCCGCTGCCCTGGTTGCCCAGCAGCGCGAGGTGGCCGGCGTCGTCCAGCCGCACGCGCAGGAACTCGCGGCGCTTGTCGGGCCTGGGCCAGTCGAAGCCGGCGGCGAGCTGGTAGCCGCGGGGTGCCAGCTTCGTGGCGCCCTGCAGCTTCAGCAGCGCCGGGCGCACAAGCACGAAGAAAGTGACGACGCTGGACATCGGATTGCCCGGCAGGCCGATGAAGTGCGCCTCCCCGACCCGGCCATACGCGAACGGCTTGCCCGGCTTGATGGCGATGGCCCACAGGTCCAGCTGGCCTTCGGCCTGCACGGCGGGGCGCAGGTGGTCTTCCTCGCCGACCGAGACGCCGCCCGACGTGAGGATCAGATCGGCTTGCGAGGCGGCCTCACGCAGAGCGGCCCGCGTGGCATCGAGCTGGTCCGGCACGATGCCCAGGTCGATGACCTCGCAGCCCAGGCCTTCAAGCAGCGCGCGCAGCGTGAAGCGGTTGGAGTTGTAGATCGCGCCGGGCGGCAACGGCTCGCCGGGCATGACGAGCTCGTCGCCGGTCGAAAACAGCGCGACGCGCGGGCGGCGCGTGACCATCAGTTCGGCAGCACCGGCCGTGGCGGCCAGGCCCAGCGAAACGGCGTCCAGCCGGGTACCGGCCGGCAGCACGACCGTGCCGGCGCGCACGTCCTCGCCGCGGCGGCGCACATGCTGGCCGGCCTTGACGGGTTGCGTGATGCGCAGCCGGCCGTCCACCAGCTCGGTGAACTCCTGCATGACGACCGTGTCGGCGCCCGGCGGCACCTGCGCGCCGGTGAAGATGCGCGCGGCTTCGCCGGCGGCCAGCGGCGCGGGCGCGCTGCCGGCGGGGATGCGCTGCGTGACGGGCAGCTCGGCACCGGCATCGGCGGCGCGCAGCGCGTAGCCGTCCATCGCCGAGTTGTCCTCGGGCGGCACGTCCACCGGCGAGACGAGGTCGCTTGCCAGCACGCGGCCACGCAACTGCGCCGTGGGCAGTGTCTCGGTGGCCGTGAGCGGCTGGACCTGCGCCAGCAGCGACGCCAGCGCGTCCTCCAGCGGTGTCAGCGGCTTGAACGGCTTAGGCGGCGTGTCCGACATGGGCGTGGATGTAGGCCTTCACCTGTTCGACATCGGCCGGCATGACCTTGACGCGCTTGGGCAGGTTCTCGATGCCTTCGAGGCCCGCGGGCCTCGGCGGCTCGATGCCTAGCGCCTCGTGGATCGTGGCGGCGAACTTGGCGGGCAGCGCCGTCTCCAGCACCAGCATCGTCGTGCCGGGCTCGTGCTTCTCCAGCGCCACCTTGAGGCCGTCCGCAGTGTGCGGGTCGATGACGATGCCGTGCTCGGCGTGGCAGCGGCGGATCGTGGCGACGCGGTCCGCGTGCGTGCTGCGGCCGGAGCTGAAGCCGAAGCCCGCGATGTCGGCATGCTCGCCAGCGCTCAGCTCGAAGTTCGGCGCCGTGAACAACTGCTTCACGCGGGCGCCGTCGCGGCCCAACAGGTCGAACACGAATCGCTCGAAGTTGCTGGCCTTGGAGATGTCCATCGACGGGCTGGACGTCTCGTGCGTGTCGGCCGTGCCGCGCGGGCGGTAGTTGCCGGTGCGGAAGAACTCGTCCAGCACGTCGTTCTCGTTGGTAGCGACGACCAGCCTGGCAATGGGCAGGCCCATCTGCCGCGCGACGTGGCCAGCGCAGACGTTGCCGAAGTTGCCCGACGGCACCGTGAAGCTGACCTTCTGGTCGTTCGACTTCGTGGCCTGGAAATAGCCGGCGAAGTAGTAGACGACCTGGGCAAGCAGCCGCGCCCAGTTGATGCTGTTCACCGTGCCAATGCGGTGTTCGCGCTTGAAGGCCAGATCGTTGGACACGGCCTTGACGATGTCCTGCGCGTCGTCGAACACGCCCTTCACGGCGATGTTGTGGATGTTGGCGTCCTGCAGGCTGAACATCTGCGCCTGCTGGAACGGGCTCATGCGGCCCTCGGGGCTGAGCATGAAGACGCGCACGCCCTTCTTGCCGCGCATCGCGTACTCGGCTGCGCTGCCGGTGTCGCCGGAAGTGGCACCCAGGATGTTCAGCGTTTCGCCGCGGCGGCCCAGCTCATACTCGAACAGCGCGCCGAGCAGCTGCATCGCCATGTCCTTGAAGGCGAGGGTTGGGCCGTTGGACAGGCCTTCCAGCGCGATGCCTTCGCCCAGCCACGTCAGCGGCGTGATCTGCTCGGTGCCGAACACCTCGGCCGTGTAGACGCGGCGCGTGATGGCGCGCAGGTCGTCGGCGGGGATGTCGTCGATGTAGAGCGACAGGATCTCGAACGCGAGGTCGGCGTAGGCCAGGCCGCGCCAGCGGGTCAACGTAGCGGCCTCGACCTTGGGGTAGGTCTTGGGCAGGTAGAGGCCGCCGTCGGGCGCCAGGCCTTCGAGCAGGATGTCGGAGAAGCCGCGCTCGATCTGGTCGCCGCGGGTGCTGATGTATTTCATGGCAGTCCGATGGATTTAGGCCAGCTCTTCCTTGCGGATGCGCACGATGGGCGCGAGCACGGTGGGCAACCCCTGCATCTTGGCCAGCGCCTCGTTCATGCGGCCTTCGGCGGTGTCGTGTGTCAGGATGATGAGGTCGGTCTGGCGCTCGCCGTCGGCGGACTCGCGCTGCAGCACGGCGTCGATGGAGATGTCATGCTCGGCCAGGATGGTCGTGATGCGCGACAGCACGCCGGCCTGGTCGGCGACGACCAGGCGCAGGTAAAAGGCGGTGTGCACGTCGGCCATCGGCAGCACCGGCGTGTCGCTCATGGCGTCGGGCTGGAAGGCCAGGTGGGGCACGCGGTGGTCAGGGTCGGCCGTGGCCAGGCGGGTCACGTCGACCAGGTCGGCGACGACGGCCGACGCGGTCGGCTCGGCACCGGCCCCCTTGCCGTAGTACAGCGTCGTGCCGACGGCATCGGCCTGCACGACGACGGCGTTCATCGCGCCTTCGACATTGGCGATGAGGCGGCTGGACGGAATCAACGTCGGGTGCACGCGCAGCTCGATGCCCTTGTCGCGACGGCGCGTGATGCCCAGCAGCTTGATGCGGTAGCCGAGCTGCTCGGCGTACTTGATGTCGGTGGCCTGCAGGCTGGAAATGCCCTCCACATGGGCCTTATCGAACTGCACCGGCACGCCAAAGGCGATAGCGCTCATGAGGGTCAGCTTGTGGGCAGCGTCCACGCCTTCGATGTCGAAGGTCGGGTCGCTCTCGGCATAGCCCAGGCGCTGGGCCTCCTTCAGCACGGTCGCGAAGTCCAGGCCCTTGCCGCGCATCTCCGACAGGATGAAGTTCGTCGTGCCATTGATGATGCCGGCGATCCACTCGATGCGGTTGGCCGTCAGGCCTTCGCGCAGCGCCTTGATGATGGGGATGCCGCCGGCCACGGCCGCCTCGAAGGCCACCGTGACGCCCTTCTCGCGCGCCGCCGCAAAGATCTCGCTGCCGTGCAACGCCAGCAGCGCTTTGTTGGCCGTCACGACGTGCTTGCCGTTGGCGATGGCCTGCAGCACCAGCGTGCGGGCCGGCTCGATGCCGCCGATCAGCTCGACGACGATGTCGATGGCGGGGTTGTTGACGAGCTGCTGCGCGTCGCCCGTGCAGGGCACGCCGTCGCCCACGATGGCCTGGTAGGCCTTGGCGCGCTCGGCATTGCGGGCGGCAACCATCGCGATCTCGATGCCCCGGCCGGCGCGGCCACGAATCTCGGTCTGGTTGCGCTGCAGGACGTTGAAGGTGCCGGCACCGACGGTGCCGAGGCCGATCAGGCCGACTTGAATCGCTTTCATTGCAGGGCTTTCAGACAACGGGGAATCAGGAAGAGTGGCGGCGGCGATAACCCGCCAGGAAACGTTCGATGCGGCCAATGGCCTCGCGCAGGTCGTCCACGTTGGGCAGGAAGACGAGGCGGAAGTGGTCGTGCTCGGGCCAGTTGAAGCCGGTGCCCTGGACGATCAGGACCTTTTCGTCGGCCAGCAGCTCGTAGGCGAACTGCTGGTCGTCGGCGATGGGATACATCTTCGGGTCCAGGCGCGGGAACATGTAGAGCGCGGCCTTCGGCTTGACGACGCTGACACCGGGAATCTGCATCAGCAGCTCGTAGGCCAGGTCGCGCTGGCGGGCCAGGCGGCCGGTGGGCGCGACGAGGTCGTCGATGCTCTGGTAGCCGCCCAGCGCCGTCTGGATGGCGAGCTGGCCCGGCGTGTTGGAACACAGCCGCAGCGAGGCCAGCATGTTCAGGCCCTCGATGTAGTCGCGGGCATGGCGTTTCTCGCCGCTGACGACCATCCAGCCGGCGCGGTAGCCGCAGCTGCGGTAGTTCTTTGACAGGCCGTTGAAGGTGATGAACAGCACGTCGTCGGCCAGCGACGCCATGGCGGTGTGCGTGTTGCCGTCGTACAGCGTCTTGTCGTAGATCTCGTCAGCGAAGACGACGAGCTGGTGCTTGCGGGCCAGTTCGATGATGCCCAGCAACAGGTCGTTGGGGTACAGCGCGCCGGTCGGGTTGTTCGGGTTGCAGACCATGATGCCGCGCGTGCGCGGCGTGATCTTGGACTCGATGTCGGCGAGGTCGGGCAGCCAGCCGGCACCTTCGTCGCACAGGTAGTGCACCGGGCGGCCACCCGACAGGCCCACGACGGCGGTGTACAGCGGGAAGTCGGGCGCCGGGATCAGGATCTCGTCGCCGTCGTTCACCAGTGCGTTGATCGACATCTGGATCAGCTCGGACGCGCCGTTGCCCAGGTAGACGTCATCCACCGTCACGCCCTTGACGCCCTTCTGCTGCATGTAATGCACGACCGCCTTGCGCGGCGCGAACAGGCCCTTGCTGTCCGTGTAGCCGCCAGCGTCGCCGAGGTTGCGGATCATGTCCTGCACGATCTCGTCCGGCGGTGTCAGACCGAACACGGCCGTGTTGCCGATGTTCAGCTTGATGATCTTCTGGCCCTCTTCTTCCATCTGCCGGGCCTTGTCCAGCACCGGGCCACGGATGTCATAGCTGACGCTGGCGAGCTTGCTGGACTTGGCAATAGGCTTCAAAGGGGCTCCGGCGGGGCGCTGAGGGGACTGCGAAGTTTAAGGCGCCGGGCATGTGGCCTGCCGTTCTGGGCGACACTCGCGGCCGGCCTTTTCGCTGCGGTTCCGCGCCCCGTTTCGCCCTGTCTTTCGATGAAGTTCCAGCTCGACGAGCCGCAAGGCGGCAACAACATCTCCCGCCACGACGCCCATGGCGTGTGGGTCAACGGCCAGCCGCACACGGCGAGCGTGCTGGTGCCCTGGAAAGGCGACGTCGTGGCCTGGGCCCCTTCGCGCTTCGAGGAACTTGAGCCTGCGCATTTCGAAGCGATCCTGGCGCTGCGGCCGGAACTGGTCGTCTTCGGCAGCGGAGCGAAGCTGCGGTTCCCCAGCCCGGCGCTGTGGCGGGGCCTGGTGGAAGCACGCATCGGCTTCGAGGTGATGGACATCGCCGCCGCCTGCCGCACTTACAACGTGCTGGCCAGCGAAGGGCGCAACGTGATGGCGGCGCTGCTGATCGAGGCGTGAATACGTCGCCGACGGCCCGGAGGCCGAGGCTTTATAATCACTGGCTATTGCCTGCGGGCGCCCGCGTGAACTGCTGCACAAGCAGCACCCACGAACCGGGGACCCCGTGAGCACCAACTTGCCGCACCCCCCAATGACGCCTGCGCTCAACAAACCCCTGCCGGAAATTGAGGCTCAAGCCACCGGCGGCGTGAAGTTCACCGGCAACGCCTTCCTGGGCAAGTCGGTCGTGCTGTATTTCTACCCGAAAGACAACACGCCGGGTTGTACCACCGAGGCGATGCAATTCCGCGACCGCCACAAGGACTTCGTGAAAGCCGGCGCGGTCGTGTTCGGCGTCTCGCGCGACAACATGGCCTCGCATGAGAAGTTCAAGCAGGCGCTGGAGCTGCCGTTCGAGCTGATCGCCGACACGGAAGAAAAGCTCTGCCACATGTTCGGCGTCGTCAAGAACAAGATCATGTACGGCAAGAAGGTCAAGGGCATCGAGCGTTCGACCTTCCTGATCAGCCCCACGGGCGTGCTGGTGGGCGAGTGGCGCGGCATCAAGGTCGCCGGCCACGTCGACGAAGTGCTGAAGGCCGTGAAGGGCCTCAAGAAGGAAGCAGCCTGATCCGTTGTTGTCCGACATCGCGGATGCCCGCGAGGTGTGCATAATCAGCCGCATGCCCCGGGTCGCATCCTCGTCTCAGACTGCAAAGCCGCACTCATCCTGTGCGGCTTTTTGCTTTCTGGCGCCGGGATCGCGTGGGGTTCACTTGCCGCCGAACCGCCGTACATGCCACTGCCCAAGCCTCCTGCACAACGCGCCAGCCGCCTCGATGCCTCCGCTTACTCGGCCACTCTGACCCCCAGCAAACCGCGCGCGACGCCGCCCACCGTCACGCCCGCAGCCTCACCGGTGGCACCGGCCGCCGCCCCGACGGCCGAAGTCCTGCGGCTTCCCACACCCGCGGCCCACCCCCCCGCCGCCAAACCCGGCCTGCCCACCAAGGCCGCCAGCAAGGCGCCCGCCAAGGCCGCAGCCCCGAAAGCCAAACGCACCCGCAAGCCGGCCGAAGCCGCCAAGCTCTTTGTGCTGGACACGAACGTGCTGATGCACGACCCGATGTCGCTGTTCCGCTTCGAGGAGCACGACGTCTACCTGCCGATGATCACGCTCGAAGAGCTGGACGGGCACAAGAAGGGCATGACCGAGGTCGCCCGCAACGTGCGCCAGGTCAGTCGCGAGCTGGACCAACTGGCCGCCGGCCTCAAGAGCAGCAGCGTCGAGGAGATGGGCAAGGGCCTGTCGCTGGCGGGCACCGGCCACCGCGAGGCCGAGGGCAAGCTGTTCTTCCAAACCGAGCTGATCGACACGCCGCTGCCGCAGGGCTTGCCGCAGGGCAAGGCGGACAACCAGATCCTCGGCGTCGTCCAGGCGCTCAAGGGCCTCCACCCGGGCCGCGAGGTCGTGCTGGTGTCCAAGGACATCAACATGCGCATCAAGGCCCGCGCTTTGGGCCTGCCCGCGGAAGACTACCGCAACGACAAAACGCTGGAAGACTCCGACCTGCTCTACACCGGCGTGCAGGCGCTGCCGGCCGACTTCTGGGAGCGCCATGGCAAGACCATGGAGAGCTGGCAGCAGGGCAACACGACCTTCTACCGCATCAGCGGCCCGCTCGTTCCCACGCTGCTCGTCAACGAGCTGGTCTATCTGGAAGCACCCGGCGCCACGCCGCTGTATGCCAAGGTCACCGAGATCACCGGCAAGACGGCAGTGCTCAAGACGCTGAAAGACTACGGCCACCAGAAGAACTCGGTCTGGGGCGTGGCGGCCCGCAACCGCGAGCAGAACTTCGCGCTGAACCTTCTGATGGACCCGGAGTGCGACTTCGTCACGCTGACCGGCACGGCCGGCACCGGCAAGACGCTGATGACGCTGGCCGCCGGCCTGTCGCAGGTGCTGGACGACCGCCGCTACAGCGAGATCATCGTCACCCGCGTGACGGTGCCGGTGGGCGAAGACATTGGCTTCCTGCCCGGCACCGAGGAAGAGAAGATGGGCCCGTGGATGGGCGCGCTCGACGACAACCTTGAAGTGCTGGCGCGCGGCGACAACGCGGCCGGCGAATGGGGCCGCGCCGCCACCAACGACCTCGTGCGCAGCAAGATCAAGATCAAGAGTCTGAACTTCATGCGCGGCCGCACGTTCCTGAACAAGTTCGTCATCATCGACGAGGCGCAGAACCTGACGCCCAAGCAGATGAAGACGCTGATCACGCGCGCCGGCCCCGGCACGAAGATCGTCTGCCTGGGCAACCTGGCGCAGATCGACACACCCTATCTGACCGAGGGCAGCTCCGGCCTCACGTTCGCGGTGGACCGCTTCAAGGGCTGGGCCCACAGTGGCCACGTGACGCTGGCGCGTGGCGAGCGCTCCCGCCTCGCGGATTTCGCCTCCGAGGTCCTCTGAGCCATGGCGTCGATCACGCGCCGCCGCCTCGTCCAGGCCCTGCCGCTGCTGGGCACGGGCCTGGCCGCGGCTCAGGAGCAGAGCCTGCTGCAGGAGAGTGACGACGAGGCCAAGGCCACCGGCTACCACGCCGATGCAACTAGGGTCAACAAGGCCCGCTTCCCAACCTACGTGCCCGGCCAGACCTGCGCCAACTGCAAGCTGTACGCACCCGATGGCGACAAGCCGTCGGGCGGCTGCGCGCTGTTCTACGGCAAGGACGTGATGGCCAAGGGCTGGTGCAAGGCCTGGGTGAAGCCTGACTGACGTACCCCGGCGGTTACCGCGGGCTTTGGTCCATGGCCGACACTGCGTGGTGTCACCAACACCGCTCGGTTCACCATGATCTATCGCCCGCTCGGCCGCACCGGCTGGAACATCTCGGCCATCGGCTTCGGCGCCTGGGCCATCGGCGGCACCTGGGGCCAGACCGACGACACGGCCGCGATGGCCGCACTGCACCGCGCGCTGGACCGAGGCGTCAACTTCTTCGACACGGCGGACGTCTACGGCGACGGCCACAGCGAGCGGCTGCTCGCCCGGCTGCGCAAGGAGCGTCCGAGCGACCCCTTCCATGTGGCCACCAAGGCCGGCCGACGGTTGAACCCGCATGTCGCCGAGGGCTACCGGGACCTGCGGCCCTTCGTCGAACGCAGCCTGCAGAACCTCGAGGTCGACGCCATAGAGCTGCTGCAACTGCACTGCCCGCCGAGCGCCGTCTACGCGATGCCTGAAGTCTTCGGCGCGCTGGACGACCTGGTGAAGCAAGGCAAGCTGCGCCACTACGGCGTCAGCGTCGAGCGCATCGACGAGGCGCTGGCCGCCATCAAGTACCCAGGCGTGCAGTCGGTGCAGATCATCTTCAACCTGTTCCGCCAGCGCCCCGCCGAGGACTTCCTGCCCGCTGCACAGGCGGCCCGGGTCGGCGTGCTGGCGCGGCTACCGCTGTCCAGCGGCATGCTGAGCGGCAAGTTCACGCGCCAGAGCAACTTCAGCGACGACGACCACCGCAAGTTCAACCGCCAGGGCGAGGCCTTCGACAAGGGCGAGACCTTTTCGGGCGTGGACTACGAGCAAGGCCTGGCCGCCGTCGAGGAACTGCGAGGCCTGCTGCCGCCGGGCGTCAGCATGGCGCGCCTGGCGCTGCGCTGGATCCTGATGCATGACGCCGTCAGCACCGCCATCCCCGGCGGACGCACGCCCGAGCAGGTCGACGAGAACGTCAGTGCCGCCGACCTGGCCGCGCTGCCCGAGCCGCTGATGCAGCAACTGGCGGACCTGTACCGGCGTCGCATCGCACCGCAGGTCCACCACCTCTGGTGATCACTCGCCGCGCTGGACGGTAGTCGCAAATCGCGTGACGACGCCATCGGCGGAGACGGCCTGGCGCGCCGCGGCGATGAGGCGATCGATCTGCTCGGCGGGCAGCTTCAGCCGCGTCGGAATGGCGTTCAGCGCCGCCTCCTCGGAATCCGGCAGGTCGCCGAAGCTGATCTGCGTCACGGCGAACTTCAAGTCCTCGCAACGCCAGTCGGGATTGGCAGCGCGCAGCGCGGCCTTGCGCTCATCTGGCAGCGAGCAGCGCCAGGTGACCAGGTCGCGCTCCCAGCGTCGCGCCATCGGCACGAAGTAGGCATAGCTCATGCGCATCGTGCTCTCGATGGCCGTGTCCACCGCGGCGGTCGCGATGTCCACGCCCGACGGCCCGGTCACCTCGCGGCTCCAGTCGCCGCTGGGGCCCTGGCCGGCGTCGACGACGATGAACAGCAGTCGCCGCATCGTCGCGGCGTCCTGTTCGGAGATGGGGCCGTAGGGCGTGTTCAGCAACACGCGGCTCTGCAGGATGCTGACGAGGCCCAGGTTGTCCGTCACGCCGCCGTCCACCAGCTTCAGGTAGCGACCGGCTTTGGGGTCGCGGAAATCCTTCAGCGCGCGCAGCAGCGCCAGGCGCAGCCGGTACTGGTCGTCGCGCTCGGCGCCGCGGTCGACAGGGCCGGCGATCAACGGCGTCTGACAGGCCTCCGGGAACTTCTCCAGCACGACTGGCGCGAAGAACAGCGGCACCGCCATCGACGCGGCAACCGCCTCCGACACCGGGAAGCTCGCCAGGTCACTGCAGATGGCGTCGAAGGCCCGCTCGTGGAACGGAAACGCCAGCCGGTACTGCGTGTTGCTCGCGTTGATCCACACCACCGGCCGCTCCCGCCGGAACAGATCGGCGAAGGTGGCACCACGGAACACGTCGCGGTCCAGCCAGTCGTTGAAGTTGCTGCGGTCGTTGATGCCCCCGGCCATCAGCCGCATCAGGTTGTTCGGGTTAAGCAGGCTGAAACGCAGGCCGGCCTCGCCGTCGCGCATCAACACCTTATCGCGAAAGGCCACCATGCCGTCCGGCCCGTGCAGCCCGAAATAGGCCGCGGTCAGCGAGCCGCCCGAGACGCTGGTGACGAACTTGACGTCGTCCAGCAGGCTGTGGCCGCGCGCCGAGGGCTGCTCACGCAAGCCCTCCAACACCCCGTAGGCGAACGCGGCCGCCCGCAGGCCACCGCCGGAGAAGCTCAGCGCGACGTAGATATCTCCGTCGGGCGCCCGCTGCACGCGCTGCGCCGGCTGCGCGACCGCGGGCTTGTTGCGGGGGGCATTGAAGGGAGAGCCGGCACAGGCGGCCAGCAGCAGACTCGCCAGCAGCGCGACGACGGACAGGCGACGGGAGGGGTGGGCGTGGATCATCGGCCGCAATGAAACCATCGACCGGTGACATCCACAAGCGTCGCGCCGACGCTGATCGCCAGGTTGCGGCTGCTGCCCCACACCGTCAGCAGCCCCACCGGACAATGGCCTCCATGCAGCAGCCCGACCGCTGGATCGCCCACCTCGACATGGACGCCTTCTATGCGTCCGTCGAGCTGCTGCGTTATCCGCAGCTCAAGGGCGAGGCGGTCGTCATCGGCGGCCGGCGGGCCGACGCGCCGCGGCAGCTGGAGGACGGCTCCTGGCAGTACGCCCGACTGCGCCACTACACGGGCCGCGGCGTCGTGACGACCAGCACCTATGCCGCCCGTGACCTGGGCGTGTTCTCGGCCATGGGCCTGATGAAGGCCGCGCTGCGGGCACCGGACGCCATCCTGCTGCCGGCCGATTTCGACAGCTACCGCAAGTATTCCCGGCTGTTCAAGGCCGCCGTGGCCGAGGTGGCGCCGGTCATCGAGGATCGCGGCATCGACGAGATCTACATCGACCTGACCGACGTGCCCGGCGTGCGCGACGCCGTGGGCCACGACCCGCTGGGCGGCGTGAAGGCCGTGGCGCGCGAGATCAAGAACTCCGTCTGGCGCGCAACCGGCCTGACCTGCTCCATCGGCATCACGCCCAACAAGCTGCTCAGCAAGATCGCCAGCGAGCTGGACAAGCCTGACGGCATCACCGTGCTGACGCTGGACGACATTCCGCGGCTGATCTGGCCGCTGGCGGTGCGCAAGATCAACGGCATCGGGCCGAAGGCCGGCGACAAGCTCGTCAAGCTCGGGCTGCAGACGGTGGGGGACATCGCCGCGGCGGACCCGCGCTGGCTCGTCGAGCAGTTCGGCGACAGCTACGGCCACTGGCTGCACAACGCGGCGCATGGGCGGGATTCGCGGCCCGTCGTCACGCACAGCGAGCCGGTGTCGGTCAGTCGCGAGACCACCTTCGAGCGCGACCTGCACGTCGTGCACGACAAGGCGCTGCTCGGCGGCATCCTGGACGACCTCTGCGAGCGCCTGGCGGGCGACCTCGCGCGCAAGCGCATTGCCGGCAAGACGGTGGGTATCAAGCTGCGCTTCGAGGGCTTCGTGACCGTCACGCGCGACCAGACGCTGAAGCGCCCCATCACCGCCGCTGCCGACATCCGCCACGCCGCCGGCCTGTGCCTGAAGCGCGTGACGTTCGACAAGCGGCTGCGGCTGATGGGCGTGCGCATCGGCAACCTCGTCCATGCCAGCGAAGCGTTGGCACCGCCGCCCGAGCGCACCGCCGAGCCCGCGCGCGAGAACCTGTCCCTCTTTTGAAACGTCACCATGCTGAAACCGCTGATCGAGCGTTGGCTGGGCCGCCCCCGCAGCACCACGCCTACCTGGGACCTGAGCACCTATCCGGGCAACGACGTGCCGCACCCCGGCCACGGCCAGGCCGTGACCGAGGCGCAGGCGCAGCAGAACTGGGCGCAGTTCCAGGCGACGTTGCCCGAGCGGCAGCGCGTGCTGCGCGACTGGCTGGTCGCCCACGGCGGCCCCGACTCGCAGGCCCTTGCCGGCCTGGACTACGCGCGGGCGCTCAACGCCTGGGCCAAGGCCCACTGGGACCGTCTGCCGCCGTTCAAGCGGCTGCCGCCGCACCGGCCCTGGCCGGAATGCCCGCGCAGCGGCCCTTTCGTCGTCTACAGCCTGCTGGGCGACCTGGCCCTCAGCCTCGGCGAAGCGATCCGGCAGGCCAACGGCCACTGGCGCTGGGGGCTGAACCTCGATGCCGTCGACCTGGCTGACGGCATGCACAGCGCGCGCCGCGTCGTGCTGCTGGCGCCGCTCACCCGCCCGAGGCCGGAGGCGGCCGAAGTCTCTATCGACGTCGAAGCGTCCGTCTTTCCGCCGTATCAATACCCAGACGACGTGGGCTTCGTGCTGCTGACGCCGTGGGCGCAGCTGGCGGACGACGCCATCAGCGGCCGCTACTACGACTTCTGAGCCGCGCCCGAAGCGAAGGCGGCATCATTGCCGGCAATGACCTTGTCCTGGACCTACACCGTCTCGGTCCGCAGCCTGTGCGAATTCACGGCCAAGCGCGGCAGCCTGGACCGGCGCTTCACGCCGTCCGCCACCTCGCTGGAAGGCCAGGCCGGACAACTGGCCGTCATTGCCCGCCGCTCGCCGGGCTACGAGACCGAGCTGCCGCTGGAAGGCCGGTTCGGCCAGCTGCGCGTGCGCGGCCGTGCCGACGGCTATGAGGCGGACGTGAACCGGCTGGAGGAGATCAAGACCATCCGTGGCCCGATCGAGCTGATCCCCGAGAACCGCCGCGCGCTGCACTGGGCGCAGCTGGAGACCTATGGCGCTCTGATCGCCGCGGACCGGGGCCTGGCCGAGCTGGAGCTGGCCCTCGTCTACGTGGACGCCGACACGCAGCAGGAGACCGTGCTGCGCGACACGCTGAGCGCCGCCGCACTGCAGGCGGCGTTCGAGGGCCGCTGCCTGGCCTTCGAAGCGTGGGCTGCTCAGGAGGCGGGCCACCGCAGCGCGCGGGACGAGGGCCTGGCCGCCCTGCCCTTTCCGCTCGGCGAGCTGCGGCCCGGGCAACGGCTGCTGGCCGAGGCCGTCTACCGTGCCGCCGCCCAGGGCCGCTGCCTGCTGGCCCAGGCGCCCACAGGCATCGGCAAGACGCTGGGCACGCTGTACCCGCTGCTGCGCGCGATGCCGACGCAGCAGCTCGACAAGATCGGCTACCTGACCTGCAAGGGCACCGGCCGCATCACCGCGCTGGAGGCCTTGCACCAGTTGCGCGAGGCCACGCCTGGCCGGGCGCTGCGCGTGCTGACCTTCGTGGCCAAGGAGCAGGCGTGCGAGCACCCCGACAAGGCCTGCCACGGCGAGGCCTGCCCGCTGGCCCACGACTTCTACGACAAGCTGCCCGACGCCCGCGCCGAGGCTGTGCAGACCGGATGGCTGGACCCGGCCGCGCAGCGCCGCATCGCGCTGAGCCATGGCGTCTGCCCCTACTACCTGGGCCAGGAACTGCTGCGGTGGGCCGACATCGTCGTGGGCGACGTGCACCACGCCTTCGACCCGCACGGCCAGCTCTACGGGCTGGCCAACGCGCAGGGCTGGAAGCTGGCCCTGCTGGTGGACGAGGCGCACAACCTGGTCGACCGTGCGCGCGACATGTACAGCACCAGCCTGGCCTTGGGCCAGGTGCGCGAGGCCGTCGCAGCCGCCCCGGTGTCGCTGCGCGGGCCGCTGCGCCAACTGGCCGGCGAGCTGCTCCGGCTGGGCCGCGACCAGCCGGCCGACTACCAGCCGCTGACCGAGCTGCCCGACGCGCTGGCCGACGCGCTGCAGCGCGCCAACGTCGCACTGGCCGACTACGTGCAGAACCACCCGCTGGAGGTGGGCCCGATGCTGGAGTTTTACTTTCACGTGCTGGGCCTGCAGCGGCTGCTGGACCGGTTGGACACGCACTCGCTGTGCGACCTTCAGCGCAGCGCGGTACGCAAGGCGCCGTCGCCCGAGCCGCAGAACCTCTCGCTGCTGGATGCCGCGACCGACGAGCCGGGCGAGGTGACGCTGGCGATCCGCAACATCGTGCCGGGCCACTTCCTGAAGGAGCGCTTCGAGAGCTGCAGCAGCGTCACGCTGTTTTCCGCGACGCTCGGCACGGCCGACTACCAGCGCCACCTGCTGGGCCTGCCGGACGACACGGTATGGATCGACGTGCCCGCGCCCTTCCCGCCCGAGCACCTGGTCGTGCGCATCGCCGACCGGCTTTCCACACGCTACGAGCACCGGCAGGCCTCGCTGAACTCGCTGGTGGACCTGCTGGCCACGCAGTTCGCCGAGCATCCCGGCAACTACCTGGCCTTCTTCAGCAGCTTCGACTACCTGGAGCAGGCCGCCTCGCGGCTGGCCCAGCGCCACCCGGAGGTGCCGCAGTGGAGCCAGGCCCGTGCGATGGGCGATGCGGCCCGGCGCGCCTTCCTGGACCGTTTCGTGCCTGACGGCCGCGGCATCGGATTCGCGGTGCTGGGCGGCGCCTTCGCCGAGGGCGTGGATCTGCCCGGCACGCGGCTCATCGGCGCCTTCATCGCGACGCTGGGCCTGCCGCCGGTGTCGTCCGTGCAGGAGCAGGTGCGCGAGCGGCTGGACGCGCTGTTCGGCACCGACCACGGCTACGCCGACCTCGTGCCCGGTCTGCAGAAGGTCGTGCAGGCTGCCGGCCGCGTGCTGCGCTCGGTGGACGACCGCGGCTGGGTCTGGCTGCTGGACCGCCGCTACCGCCGGCCCGAGGTGCGAGCGCTGCTGCCGGCGTGGTGGCAGGTCTGAAAATTTTGAGAACGAGCTGAATCCAAACCGCCCCGTCCACCGCTCCAAGGCAGGACAACACCGTCTTCACCGGAGCCGCCCATGTCGATCGAAGATTTCTCGGCCCTCGCGCCCATCGCCATACCCATCGTGGCGATGTTCATCCCCATCGTGGCCATCGTGGCGCACTACCTGGCCCGTGCCAGCGCCGAGCGAGAGCGCCACGAAACCATCCGCGTCCTGGCCCGCGCCGGTCAGCCCATCCCGCCGGAGCTGCTGGCGGAGCTGCAGCCGCCGTCCGGAGACTGGCAGGCCGGCGGCCGCCGGGAGCCGGCCAGCCCCAACCGCATCCTGCTGCCCGGCCTCATCAACGTCGGCATCGGCCTGGGCCTGATGGGCATGTTCCGCATGATGCAGCCCGACACGTGGCTGTGGTCCATCGGCCTGCTGCCGTTCTTCCTCGGCCTGGGGCTCGTGCTGTACTGGGCTGCCGACCGCAAGCGCCCGCTGCCGTGACCCATCCCGCGACCGCGCCAAGACCGCCGCCTGCGGACGAGGCTCGACTCGTGGCCCGTGCCGCCAGTGGCGACCGCCAGGCCTTCGCCGGCCTCGTGCAGGCCCACCAGGGCTACCTGCGCAAGCTGATGGGCCGCGTCTGCCGCGGTGACCAGGGCCGCGCCGACGACCTGGCGCAGGAGGCTTTCGTGCGTGCATGGCGGGCGCTGCCGCAGTTCCGCGGCGATGCACGCTTTCGCACCTGGCTGACGCGGCTGGCCTATTCCGCGCTGGCCGCCGACAGGCCCGGGCCACCGGGGCAGGACGACCCGCTGCCAGACGACGCTGTCGTGCAGGATGACTTCGCGCCGGGCGCCGACTGGCGCATCGACCTTGACCGCGCGATGGCCAGTCTCACCTCACCTCAACGCCATGCGCTGCTGCTGTGCTACGGCGCCGACCTCAGCCATGCCGAAGCCGCCCTCGTACTGGGCTGGCCGCTCGGCACCGTCAAGACACAGGTGTTGCGCGCCAAGATGCGGCTGCGCACCCATCTCGCCGCCTGGGAGACCACGCCATGACCGACCCCCAAGACGCCTTCGACCACCTGCTGCGCCGGCAACTGGCCACCGAGCCCGCCCCCGATGACGCCGGCTTCAGCCTGCGCGTCATGGCTGCACTGCCCGCCACCGTGCCCACCCGCCAGCAACGCTGGGCACGCTGGTTGACGCATGCCCGCTGGGTGTCGGTCGGCATGGCCGCGGGCGGCGTGGCGGCGCTGCTCTTTCACCCCGGCGAAGCACCTGACCTGCCACAGGCCGTGGCGGCCCTCGTCCTCGTGGGCCTGGGCGTGCTCTGGACCTTGCCGGCAACGTCCGGGGCGACCTGAGGACAGCGCAAGCCCCCTTGTCGGCGGGCTGACGGCACTGCAGCATGAGAGCGCCTGCGCGCAAATGGCGCGCCATCCAAGGAGCTCCCATGAAACGCGTCACCGGCATCGGCGGCATCTTCTTCAAGTCACGCGATCCCAAGGCCCTGGCCGAGTGGTACCGGCAACACCTGGGCCTCGATGTCAACGACTGGGGAGGCGCAGCGTTCCGCTGGGCGGATGACAGCGCCAGCGGCATGACGCTCTGGACCCCGTTCAAGGAAGACACCGGCTACTTCGCGCCCAGCGACGCCCCCTTCATGGTGAACTTCCGCGTCGCCGACCTGCACGGCCTGCTGGCCGCGCTGCGTGCCGAGGGTTGCGATGTCCAGGACAAGGTAGACGAATCCGAGTACGGCAAGTTTGGCTGGGTCATCGACCCGGAGGGCCGCAAGGTGGAACTGTGGGAACCGCCCGCAGGCAGCTGACGTTGTGTGATTTATCGCACAAACCTCGGTAAAAACCCTTGGTTTCGGGGGCTCAGGCCGGTGCGAGCCGCCAAACCGCTTGTCGGGACGGACGACTGCCTGACAATCTAGGGGTACGCCACGTCAAGCCCGAAGAGACTGTCTGCGAGCCTTGACGCCATCGCCCAACCCGGGCGGTACCGGGCCCTCCGAGGTAGTCGCTTCATGAAGTCTCCGAATCCTGGTTCCAATTTGAGTCCGCAAGCGGTAGCGCTCACATCGGCGCCCGAGGATCCGCTGCAACATGGCTTGGCACTCTTCCATGCCGCGAAGCCGGACTACGCCCGCGCCGTAGGCTGGTTCCGCGCCGCCGCTGAAACCGGCGACGGCAACGGCATGGCCATGCTGGGCCTGTGCTTGCTGGAAGGGCTGGGTGTGGCGGCCGACGCGGTCGAGGCACGCTCGCTGTTCGAGAAGGCCGCAGCGCGGCGTAGCGCCATCGGCCGCTTCCAGCTGGGCCGCGTGCTGATGATGGGCTGCGGCGGCCCCTCGGACGAATCGGCCGGGCTGACCGCCTACGTCGCCGCCGCCGCCATGGAGCACGCCGAGGCCACGTTCAACCTCGCCAACTGCCTGTACGCGGGCGTCGGCTGCATGCCGGACCGGCTCGCCGCCAAGGCCCTTTACCTGCGCAGCCGCTCGCTCGGCTGCACGCTGCGCCCGCAAGGGATCATGGTGCGCCGCCGTGAACTGAAGGCAGTGCGCGCCCTCGCCCAGCGCTTCGCCGATCCGTCGCGCCTTGCCTTCCTCGTGCGCGAACGCCAGCAGGAGCTGGCGCTGGTCCATGCCGTCGTCCATCCCGGGCCGCGAGTGCAACGCGTGCAGACCAAGCCTCGGCCGCTGCACCGGGCCCGGATCATGGCGACCGGCGTGATGGTCGCGATGGCCGGCACGCTCGGCCAGTACCTGCGGCCCAGCTCGCCCGACGCGGGACCGACGACGCTGAACTTCTGATGCGCGCAGCGCGTCTGCCTTCACTCGACGCGCTGCTCGCCTTCGACGCCGTCGCGCGGGCCGGCAGTTTCGAGGCCGCGGCCGCCGAACTGGCGCTGACGCCCAGCGCCGTGGCCAAGCGCGTGGCCGGGCTCGAAGAGCGGCTGGACCAGCCCCTATTCCTGCGCCAACCCTCCCGCGGCCTCGTGCTGACGCCCGCCGGCCATGAATACCTGCCCCAGGTGCGCCAGGCGCTGGCTTTGCTGCAGGCCATCCCGCTGCACCAGCGCGAGAGTCCGCGCCGCGAGCGCCTGCGCATCAGCTCCACGCCCACCTTCGCCCGGCAACTGCTGGTGCCGGCGCTGCCGGACTTCACCGCGGCGCATCCCCACATCGAGCTGGAACTGACGCTGTCCGTCCCGCTGCTGGCCGAGGGAGATGCCGGTGCCGACGCGGAGATCCGCCATGGTGCAGTCCCCACCGACATCGCGCCCGCCCAGGTGCTGCTGCGCGACCGTCTCACGCCACTGGCCGCACCCGCGCTACTTGCGCGGCACGGCCCGCTGCGCCGGCCGGCCGACCTGCTGGCGCTGCCGCTGCTTCGTACGCCGCTGCAACCCTGGTCACCCTGGCTGCGTGCCGCCGGGCTGGACGAAGCCGCCGAACCCGACGACGGACCGCGCTTCGTGGATCTCGGGCTGACGCTGGCCGCCGCGCTGGCCGGCCAGGGCGTGGCGCTGGCCCGACTGAGCCTGGCGCGTCACGAGCTGGCCGAAGGTCGGCTGGTGCAGCCGTTTGCGCTAACCGTGCCGGCGGAACGGCACTACGGGCTGGTGCGCCATCGCAGCGGACCGGCGGTGGAAGCGTTCGCGGGCTGGCTGTACCACCATTGCCGCTCGCTGGACCAGCCAGCCTGAGCACCGCCCGGAGCTTCAGCCCTCGTACGGCCCGCGGCCCGGCAGCGCCCACAGCAAGCCGCGCGTCGCGCCGATGGGTGCGACGGTGAGGTGATCCTCGTCCGCGATGACATGGCTCTCGATGGATAGCGAGGCGTAGCGGCGCCCGCGCAGCACACGCTCCAGCCGCCGCATGTCGTTGACGAGATCGCGATGGCGGTTATAGCGCGGCCCCGGGCGCACCGTCTCGTAGGCCCCGACGTACTGGAACACGCGCGCCGCTAGGTCCCGATGCGCCCGCGCATAGGCCGCCTCGCGGTCGAACATCACGTGATCGTCGAACCACAGCGACGGGCTGCCGAGCACGTAGTGGCTGAACAGCTCCGGCCGCGCGAACAGCAGCTGTGTGGCGAACAACGCGCCATAGGAATGCCCGAGGATCACTCGCTTCGAAGCATCGATGCGATAGCGGCCGGTCACCGCCGGCACGGCAACGTCGGCGACATAGCGCAGGTAGGCCGCACCACCGCCGTAATCGCCGTCACCGTAGTCGGCGCGGGCACGGGGCAGCGTCGGCGTGTAGTCGCGGTTGCGCATCATGGTGGGCGTTTCCTGCGCCGGGCCGGCGAGGCCCACGAGCACGAAGTCCGCCATATTCCTGCCACCCTGCCCTACCCGGGATCGCAGCGCGCGCAGCACCGGGAAGGCATAGGGCGCGTCGGTCACAAATACGGCGGGCAGCAGGCCCGAGGACGAGTCGTAGGACGGCGGCAGGTCGATCCAGACCTCGTAGGCCCGCTGGCTGACCGGGTCGGGCAGCACGTGGACGGCGGTGTTGGGCAGCGCATATGGGCCGCGCGCTTCGGGCAGTGACGCGGCGTTGGCGAACTGCGGGAAGGTGACGGCAAGGCCCGCGCTCGTCAGCAGATTGCGGCGATTCAGCATGGGGCGCGGACTCTATCAACCCTGCGGGCCGAGAAAACTCTTCCGCCGGCGCCCGAGGTTTTTTCCGGTACACCGCATGGGCATCGGCCCTAGCATCGCGGCCTTCGACCCCGGAGCCACCCGCCATGCCCGTCATCACCTGCATCGAAGACCTGCGCCAGCTCGCCGAACAGCGCGTGCCGCGCATGTTCTACGACTACGCCGACTCCGGCTCCTGGACCGAGACGACGTACCGCGCCAACGAAAGCGACTTCCAGGCCATCAAGCTGCGCCAGCGCGTGGCCGTCAACATGGAAGGCCGCAGCACGTCGGTGAAGATGGTGGGCGTCGACGCGAAGATGCCGGTGGCCATCGCACCCGTGGGGCTGACCGGCATGCAGCACGCCGACGGCGAGATCCATGCCGCGCGGGCGGCTGAGAAGTTCGGCATCCCGTTCACGCTGAGCACGATGAGCATCTGCTCCATCGAGGACATCGCCGAGAACACGTCGGCGCCGTTCTGGTTCCAGCTCTACATGATGCGCGACCGCGAGGCGATGGCCCGCATGATCGAGCGCGCCCGCGCCGCGAAGTGCTCGGCGCTCGTGCTGACGCTGGACCTGCAGGTGATCGGCCAGCGCCACAAGGACCTGAAGAACGGCCTCACCGCGCCACCTCGGCCGACGTTGAAGAACCTCCTCAACCTCGCCACCAAGCCGCGCTGGTGCCTGGGCATGGCCGGCACGCGGCGCCACACCTTCCGAAATCTCGTGGGCCATGTGAAGGGCGTCAGCGACATGCGGTCGCTGTCCGCCTGGACGAACGAACAGTTCGACCCGCGCCTGTCCTGGGCCGACGTGGCCTGGGTGAAGGAACAATGGGGCGGCAGGCTGATCCTGAAGGGCATCATGGACGTGGAGGACGCGAAGCTCGCCGTGCAGGCCGGTGCCGACGCCATCGTCGTCAGCAACCACGGCGGGCGTCAGCTCGACGGCGCGCCCAGCAGCATCCACGCGTTGCCGGCCATCGTCGCGGAGGTGGGTTCGCAGATCGAGGTCTGGATGGACGGCGGCATCCGCTCGGGCCAGGACGTGCTGAAGGCCTGGGCGCTGGGCGCCCGCGGCACGATGATCGGCCGCGCGATGGTCTACGGCCTCGGCGCGATGGGCGAGGCCGGCGTCACGAAGGCGCTGCAGATCCTGCACAAGGAGCTGGACGTGACGATGGCCTTCTGCGGGCACACGCAGCTGGCGAACGTGACGCACGACATCCTCGTGCCAGGCACCTACCCCACGGTCTGAGCGCGTCGGCTCACCAGGGAGCGCCAGCCGGTGTGCCCTGGTGGTAAAGCAGCTGCCAGCCCGCACCATCGTTCACCCACAACGACGAGCGCAGCGTGTGCCGCGCCAGCGTGCCGTCGGGCTGGCGGTGCGCCGTGCGATAGGTCAGCAGCGCCGCAGCCGGGCCGAGCGCCTGCACAGCGAACTGGTCGGCGACGACGTCTTCCGGGTAGGCCACGTTGCGGCCCTGCTCGGCGAGAAAGCGCACAATACCCGCGCGGTCGTAGCGGCTGCCCGAGCGGCCCACCTCGTGGAAGGCGGCATGCAGCAAGGCCTGCAGCCGGGACTCGTCCAGACGCACGCCGGGATGGTGAAGCTGGGACTCCAGTCGCTGCAGGTCGGTCAGCAGATCGCTCATACCCGGCATTGTCTTCGGCCCGATACAACCGACCTTGGCACGCTGCCACACTGCGGACCGGAGGCACCATGCAACTGACCCGCTTCTTCGCCGTCTTCGCCGTCATGGTCTCCCTGCCGCTGCGGGCTTTTGCTGCAGCGCCCGCACCGCCCGACGGCGCGGCCATCGATGCCGAGGTCGCTCGGCTGATGGCCGCGACGAACGCGCAGGGCCTGGCCGTCGCCGTCGTTGACGCGGGGCAGGTCGTCCACGTGTCCGCCCACGGCCGCCGCAACGCGGCCGGCGAGCCGCTGCTGACCGACACGGTCATGTACGGTGCTTCGCTGACCAAGGCGGTGTTTGGCTACTGCGTCATGCAGCTCGTCGACGAAGGCCTGCTGGACCTCGACCGCCCGCTCGCGCGCTATCTGTCGAAACCGCTGCCCGACGGGGCCGAGGCACCTGAGTCCGCCCGTTGGCGCCAACTCGCCGACGATTCCCGCTGGCGCCAGTTGACGGCGCGCATGCTGCTGACGCACAGCGGCGGCTTTGCCAACTTCGCTTGGCTGGAGCCCGACCGCAAGCTGCGCATGCACTTCGACCCTGGCACGCGCTACGCCTACTCGGGCGAGGGGCTGCTTCTGCTGCAGTTCGTGCTGGAGCGCGGCCTGGGGCTGGACGTCGGTGCAGAGATGCAGCGTCGCGTTTTCGATCCACTGGACATGGAGCGCACCAGCCTGCGGTGGCGTGACGACTTCCGCCCCAACCTTGCCGACGGCTGGACGATGGAGGGCAAGTTGGTGCCGCACGATGAGCGCAGCAAGGTGCGCGTGGCGGGTTCCATGGACACGACCATCGCCGACATGGCCCGCATGGCCGCGGCCTACGTCAATGGCATCGGACTGTCGCTGGCCAGCGCGGCGGCGCTGACCTCGCCACAGCTGCCCATCACGACCGCCTCGCAGTTCCCGACGCTACAAGCTGAGCTGCCACCCGGGCAGCGCCGCGCGGACCTGGCCGCTGGCTTGGGTGTCGTCACCTTCGACGGGCCGCAAGGGCGGGGCTTCTACAAGGGAGGCCATGACGACAGCACGGGCAACACCTGGTTATGCGTCAAAGCATCGAAGCGCTGCGTCGTCATCCTCGCCAACGACGTGCGCGCCGAAGCGGCTTTCCCGGCGCTGGTTCGCTTCATCCTCGGCGAGACCGGCGCGCCATGGCGCTGGGAATACGGCGGCCTCCGCTTCGTCGACTGACCCGCTTCACAGCCGCCGGCGCAGGAAGCGCGCGACGTCCTCCCACAAGCGCGGCTGGTAGGTAGCGCGGTCGAAGCCGGGCGGGTCCTGTGCGGGCGGGAAGTCCGGGCGATTCAGGCTGGGCGGGAACACGCCGAGAAACGAGAAGTGCCCCGCACCCGGCACGACCTCGTGCTCGACCTGGTTGGGATCAGCCACGCCGGCGCACACGCGTTGGCCATGCTCGGCCGGCGTGATCGTGTCGTGGCTGCCGGTGCGAAGCAGGATGGGCTGGGTCACACCGCGCAGCGCTTCGTCTGCGGCGAACCAGAACGTCGCCGGCGCCAGCAGCACGAGGGCACCTAGACGGGCATCCGGCACCACCTCCACGCGCTGCGGCCGCCCATCGGGCGACTCGTGCGGGCCGCACCAGGCCCGGCCACCCGCCGCAGCCAGCACGGTATAGCCTCCGATGGACAGCCCCACCGCACCCACCGGCCCCTGGCGCAGATGCGCGCCCAGCAGCGGGTCGGCCATTGCTGCGTCCAGCGCCAGCGACACGTGGCGCGGCCGGTTGCGCAGGTTGGCCAGCGTGCCGGCAAGGCTGGCGTCATGGCGGCTGTTGCCCACATGCTCCGGCAGCACGACGGCGAACCCCTCGCGCGCCAGATGGGCCGCCAGATCACGCAGCGTCCATGGCGACGCGTTGTTGCCATGCGAGACCACCACCAGCGGCAACGACGTGCCCGCGGGCGCTGCGTCCCACGCAGCCGTCATGTCATAGGGCCCCAGGCGCCGCAACGTGGCGGGCGCCACAGCCGGGTACATCAGCACCAATGGCAGGTCGACGCGCTGTTCCGCGTCAGGGCACGACGTGAGCCGGCAGCCGACGCCGATGGCGGCAGTCACGGCCGGGGCTCGGCAGCCAACTGGCGCACGAGGCGCAGCGCCAGGCGCTCACGCCGCGGCATGTCGCCTCGCGCCTCGCGGCTGCGCGGGTCCACCGCCCAGGCCAGTTGTGTCACGAGGCGGTTGGCCTGCGGCTGGGTCACGCCGCGCTGCACGTTGCTGTAGGCGTAGGGGTTCACCGCTTCGCGATCGATGTGGGCCGTGCCCGTCCAGTACCAGCCCGCCGGGGCGGCCGGCGCCAGCATCGCGGCATCGGCCGCCCGCGCCAGGCGCTCGCCGAACAGCTTGAGCTCGGGCACACGGGGCACGCGCCACGGCAGCCCGTCCGCCTCACTGCGCGAGCGGGCCATGGCCAGCGCCTCGGCGTGCGTGAACAGTGCCGGCTCGCCACGGCAGGTATGACCGTCCCAGCGCATGCCCTCCACGCATCGGGCCCAGGCCAGCCCGGCCGCGGCGTCCACAAGCTCGCGCCCGTCGCCCCCCGGCACGAGCGTGGGCGGCGCGCTGTCGGCCGCACGGCCCGGCCCGAGCGCCGCCAGAAGCGCAGCGGCGCACAGCACGGCCCTCGCGGCCCCTGCCGCCCTCACCGCCCGGCCTCCGCCACCAGCGCCTCGGCCTCGGCCGGCGTCACGGCGCCTTCGCCCGGCACGTCGACGACGACGAGATAGCCCGCCAGGTCGTCCCGCCGGCTCGCGGCCGCATAGACCTGGGCCAGCGTGAGCTGCCGGCTGGCCAGCAGGCGGCCGGTGGCGGGGTCCCAGTCCTCGCCAGAAATCATGCAGCCCTGCTGCGGCGTGCCAGGGTGGTAGCTCGCGCCGGCGTAGTAGGCCGGGTTCAGCGTCGTGCCGTGCACGATCAGCTCGTCGCGGCCCGCGAGACCGGCGAGCCAGGCTTCGCGCAGCGGTGAGAGCCCGCGCCAGCTTTCCGGCAGGAAACTGTCGTAGACGGCCTCGCTCCATGCCGCGGTGTCGGCCATGGCGACGTGCTCGAACTCGGCCACCGACGCCTCGATAGGCAGCTTGGTGTGCAGATAGGGCGTGGGGCCGATGTTGGGGTTGGTGGCCGTGCCAGCACCGACGAGGGTGAACAGCCCCTGCGGCGTGTTGCCGTTGGTGACTGTGCCCGGCAGGCCGCTGCGCGCGAGCGCGAGCTGTGGCGACGCGAACAGACGGCCCGCCGCGTCGCGGACGAAGCGGCCATCGGCACCGCGCACCAGCGCCAGGCCCATCTGCTGGCGGCCCACGCGCTGCAGGCTAACGATGACGGCGAAGCCAGGCCGCAGCGGCGCGGCCAGCAGCTCGGCCAGCGGCGGCAGTGCGGCGGCGGACGGCCGCAGCCTGGACATCAGCGCCGCCAGCCGCGCGTCATCGGCCCATTGCGGGAACTGCTGCGGCACCAGGTCGCGCAGCCGGTCAGCAGCGCCGGCATCAGCCTGCAGCAGCGTGTAGGCCGCAATGGCGAAGGGCTTGCTGGCCGTCAGCTGCGGCAGCAGCGGCCACAGCAGCGGCACGGCATCGGCGGCGTAGAGCGTGTGGGCGGCCGTCAGCAGCGCGCGCTGGGTCTCGGCGTCGCGCTGACCCAGCGTGGGCAGCGCGTCCAGCAGCAAAGGCCTCGCGGCGGCGATCTCGGCGTTGTACTGGGCCACGAGCTCGAACAGCCGCGGCAGCGCCGCATCGCGCGCCGCGCCCGGCGGCAGTGCCAGGCGGGCGCGGATGTCGGCCAGCGCGGCCTCGCGCAGCGCGCGCTCGCCATCGGTCGATGTGGCCGGCCACACAAAGTCGGCGGGCTTCAGCGCCAGCAGCTCGGCGGCCGTGTAGCGCTTCTCGGCGGGCGGTTGAGACGGCCGCAGCGGCGCGCAGGCCGCCAGGGCCAGCGTCGTCAGGGCAAGGAGGAGGCGGAGCTTCATGGCGGCAATGATCGCCGCCCGTCGACATGCCGGCGCCGGCTTCGTCGTAGTGTCCGGCATCGCCAGCCGCAAGCGTGAGGAATGGCCTGGCGCTGGCGCCCGTCAATAATGCCCGGCTCACGACGGCGCCACCGCGCCTGGAGCTCTGCCTTCATGAAACCAACCCGTTTCACACCGTCCCGCTGGCTGGTCGCCAGCCTCGTCGTCAGCGTCGCATCGGCCTTCGCCGCGCCGCCGCCCGCTCCCAGCCACCCGGTCACCGACACCTTGCACGGCGTGCAGGTGGCCGATCCCTACCGCAACCTGGAAAACGTCAAGAGCGCCGAGACGCAGGACTGGCTCAAGGCCCAGGGTGCGTACGCCGAGGAGCAACTGGCCCGCATCCAGGGTCGCGAGGCCATGACGAAGCGCATCACCGAGCTGGCGCGTGCCACGGGTGATGTCGTCGGCGCGCTGACCCGCCTGCCCGGCGACCAGCTGTTCTACCTGAAGCGCAAGGCCGGCGAGAACCAGCTCAAGCTCATCGCGCGCCAGGGCCTGGCCGGTACCGAGCGCGTGCTGGTGGACCCCGAGGCCATGGCCAAGGCCACCGGCGTGCCGCATGCCATCAACTACTTCGTGCCGTCATGGGACGGCCGCTACGTGGCCTACGGCATCTCCGCCGGCGGCTCGGAGGATGCGTCGCTCTTCATCATGGAGGTGGCCACCGGTCGGCAGGTCGGCGAGGCGATCCCGCGCGTGCACGAGGCGCTGCTGAGCTGGACACCGGACAGCCAGGCGTTCACCTACAACCAGGTCCGCGAGCTGCCGGCCGGCACGCCCGACACCGAGACCTTCCTGGACACCACCGTCTTCCTGCTGAAGGTCGGCGACAAGCCGGCCAATGCCAAGGCGCTTTTCGGGCCGCTCGTGAACCCCGAGCTGAAGCTGGACCGCCTGGACGTGGCCCGGGTGTTCTTCAGCCCCGGCAGCCGCTACATGGTGGCCCGCACGACGGATACCACCGTGCCGGAAGGCAAGATCTTCGTCGCACCGGTGGCATCCCTCGGTGCCAAGCGCATCGCCTGGACGCGCATTTCCGGCGCGAGCGACAAGATCACCGACGCCCAGCTGCGCGGCAGCACGCTGTACCTGCGCACCTATGCCGGCGCACCGCGCGGCCGCGTGATCGGGCTGGACCTCGCCCATCCCGACCTCGCCCGCGCACGCACGGTCATCGCCGAACCGGCCACCGCTGTGCTGGAGAGCTTCAGCCTCGGCAAGGACGTGATCTACACCGAGCAGCGCCAGGGCTTCAACCTGCGCACGCTGCGCCATCAGGGCAATAACGCGACCGACGTGGCGCCGGACGTGGCCGGCAGCACCTTCCCGGCCGACGACCCGGCCCGCGCCTACAGCGACCTGATCGTGGGCACCAGCAGCTGGACCGAGCCGCCGCGCATCCTGCACCTGCCGCTGAAGGGCAAGCCAGTGGACACCGGCCTGCGCCAGGGCGCGCTGCCGCCGGGCGTGCCGGAGGTGGAGGTCTCCGAGGTCATGGTGCCCAGCCACGACGGCGTGAAGGTGCCCCTGGCTATCCTGCACCGCAAGGGCCTGAAGCTGGACAGCAGCAACCCCGCGCTGCTGATCGGATACGGCGCCTACGGCCACTCGATCGAAGCGCGCTACGACCCGCGCAACTTCGCATGGTTCGAGCAAGGCGGCGTGCTGGCGCTGGCCAACGTGCGCGGCAGTGGCGTCTTCGGCGACCCCTGGCACCGTGCCGGCTTCAAGGCCACCAAGCCCAACACCTGGAAGGACGGCCTGGCCGCCGCCCGCTACCTCGTCGACAAGGGCTACACGACGCCCAAGACCCTGGGCATCTGGGGCACCAGCGCCGGCGGCATCTTCGTGGGCCGCAGCGTGACGACCGCGCCGGACCTGTTCGCCGCCGCGATCTTCGACGTGGGCGTGATGGACGCGGTGCGCGCCGAGGAGTCGGCCAACGGCATCACCAACATCTCGGAGTTCGGTTCGTACAAGCTGGCCGAGGACTTCCCCGCGCTGCTGGAGATGAGCACCTACCACCAGATCAAGGATGGCACGGCCTATCCGGCGGTCATGTTCATCCACGGCATGAACGACCCGCGCGTGGATGTGTGGCATAGCGCCAAGGCGGCTGCACGGCTGCAGGCGGCCACCACCAGCGGCAAGCCCATCCTGATGCGCCTGGACGGCCAGGCCGGCCACGGCGTGGGCAGCACCGCCAGCCAGGGCTACAGCAAGCTGGCCGACATCTACAGCTTCCTGCTGTGGCAGTTCGGCAAGGTCCCGCAGACGCCGTGACGCAAAGAGCCGCCGGGAGGCGGCTCAAACTTTCGGCATTTCAGGGCCGAGCGCCGGGCCACCCCGAAGCCGGCCCGCGTTGGCGATGTGCCTGCGGCTCGATGCCGCAAGCATCGCCGCCCCCTCGAGGGCCGGTAAGGTTTGCCCGGGCTCAGCACGGCAACACTCACCGGGGGCCGTCAATGCGCCAAACCGATCCACTCCCCGGCGGCCTGGTAGCCCTCGAAGAGGTCGAGGGCCAGTTCGCGCAGCGCGGTCTCATGGCTCGCATGCCCTTCCGCCAGGCGCTCGTAGGCGTAGTGGCGGTCGTAGAGCATGCGGGTCGGGTTCATCGCCAGGCCTGCGTCGTTCATCAGCTGGCCGAAACGCAGCAGGTCGCCGGTCGACACGCCGCTGCTCGTTGCACCCGACACCGTCAGGCCCAGTGCGCGGATATCTCCCAGGTTCACGCCCTGCGCGATCTTCAGGCCGCTGCAGGCATGGCCCGGGTCACCCACGCTGCGGGGCTCGTCGGCGGGGACGGGGATCAGGTGCAGCGGGATCAGCATGGCAGGCCTCGTGGACTTCTGGCAGGTGAGCCATGGTGCCGCCATCTCGGCACGGCGAAGGCCGGATAAAGCCCGAAAAGCCGGGCCTTACCGCCGCTGATGCCGCTCAAGTGAACTGCAGGTCCGCGTCGCCGTGCGCATAGATGACGACGCCGGTGTCCGTCTCCGTGATGCAGTGTCCGGTGCCGGCCGGCGCGAGCTGGTAGTCGCCCTGCTGCAGCAGCACGTCGTCCAGGAAAAGCTCGCCCTGCACCATCAGGCATTCCTCGTCGTGGCCGTGGCGGTGCACGGGCACGCTGGCGCCGGCATCGGCGTGGTACAGCAGCGCGGCCTGGCCGCCGGCCGACCACAGCACGCGGCGGCGGATGCCGGGGGCGAACTCCGGCCAGCCGGCGTCACGGTCTCGCACGAGCGTGCGCTGCGCGGCGACGGTCGCGTCGCCCTCGCGCATGAACACCCGGGCGCCACCGAGGCTGACGAGCCGCGCGGCGTTGCCGCCGGGCAGCAGCAGGTAGTCACGCGCCACCAGCGCCTCGGTGTCGATCTCGACCTCGCCGTCGAGCACCAGGAACTCGCGCGGCCCGGCAGACGGCTCAAACTGCATGAAGCCCTGCGCCGGCACATCCACGAAGCAGGCCGCACGCGGCTCGCCGGGCCGCAGCGGGCGGTCGGCGGGGGCGCGGTAGAGCCAGCGCAGGCCGTCCTCGGCCCGGCTGTGGCGCAGCCGCACGGTCACCATGCCGGCCTCGGCCTGCAGCGACCTTTGCAGGCGCTCGCCCAGGCGCTCGCCCAGCCGCCCGGGCAGGCCGGTAGCGGGCGCGGCCCAGGCGCGGGCGAAGGGCTCGCTGAGCAGCGGGCTCAGGTCGGTGGTGTCGTCTTCGGACTCGGGGTGGTCAGGCATCGTCGTCATCGCATCGCCCCTCAGGCCGGCAGCGCGTGCGCGCCAGTGTCGCCCAGCGCCTCGCGCAACGTGATCAGCGCGCGGCGGATCTGCGATTTGACCGTGCCCAGCGGCAGGCTCGTCTGGCTGGCGATCTCCTCGTGCGACAGCCCGCTGAAGAAGGCCAGCGCGACGAGCTGGCGCGGCTGCGGCTTGAGCAGCATCAGCGCGCGGTGCAGCTCGGCATGGCCTTGCGCCACGGCCAGCAGTTCGTCGCCGGACTCGGCCACCGGCGCATTCACCGGCGCCGCCTCGTCATCCAGCGCCTCGTGCTGGAAGCGCGCCTCGCGGCGGATCGCATCGATGGCGCGCGAGCGAGCCATGCCCAGCAGCCAGGTCAGCGGCCGGCCGCGCGCGGGGTCGAAGCGCGGCGCCTGGCGCCAGACCTGGAAGTACACGTCCTCCGCCACCTCCTCAGCGAGCTGCGCGCGGCGCACCAGCCGCATCACGAGGCCGTAGACGCGCGACAACGTCGCCTCGTACAGCGCCAGCAGCGCACGCTCATCGTGGTCGACGATGGCGGCAATCCATGCCTCGATCTGTGCATCGTCCAGCGCCGTGGCGCCCGCATGGGATGCTGGCCCGGCGCCCTCCAGCGCGGCTTCGCCGTCGTTCAGCTCGTGCGGGCCCTCCGTGTCGTCGAACAACGCGGGCTCGGGCGGGTCGTCGTCACCGGGCGCACAGGGGTCGGAATGGGCCATGTTCAACCTCACACGAGCAGTTGGTCCGCATGCGGCTCGGCGCCGCGCAGGAAGATCGTCGCGCCCGTCTCCGTGCCGAGGCTGGCATGCAGGCTGCCGGCTCGCGCCAGGTGGTAGCCGCCAGGCCCCACCTCGATGCGGCTGCCGACCTTCAGCACGCCCTCCAGCACCACGCACTCCTCGTCCACCGGATGGCGGTGCGCGGCGATGCGGGCGCCGGGCGCCAGCTTCAGCAGGTAGCTCAGGCCACCCTCGTGCTCGTGCAGCACCTTGATCTGCACGCCGTCGCCGAACGGCTGCCAGCCAGCGGCGCCGGGCGGCACGGTCAGCAGTCGGCTCTCGGTGTCGGCCACACGCTCGAGCAGGCGGCGGCGGATGGCACGGGCCTGGGCGGGAGAAGCGGTGGGCGGGGGCATAAAGGTTGTACGCAGCGTCAAGAATTGTGGATGCAGCGTTGCCGGGGCATCCACGCCGCGGGCGGTCCGCGTACTTCCAGAGCATGTCTGAGAACACGTATTTCGACCTCGTGAGCCACTGGCGGCTTGACGCCCCCGTGGGCCGTGTCTGGCAGGCCATCACCGATACGGAGCAGTGGCCGCACTGGTGGCCGGGCGTTGTAGCGGTGCGGCGATTGCACCCGGGCGACGAGCTGGGCGTCGGGCGCGTACAGGACATCCTATTCCGCACGGGCCTGGGCTACCGGCTGCAGCTGGCGCTGGAGGTGACCGAAGTACGGCGGGAAGAGCGGCTGCGCGCGCGCGCCGGCGGCACGCTGGCGGGCGAAGGCATCTGGCTGCTGCACCAGGCCCCGCCCGAGGCGGGGGGGCACACGGACGTGACCTTCGTATGGCGCGTCACGCTGCCGCCGGGCATCCTGCGCCGGCTCGCGCCAGTGCTGGCGCCGCTGTTCCGCTGGAACCACCGCCGCGTCATGCGCGCCGGCCGGCTGGGGCTGCAGCGCCACCTGGGCCTGGCGCCAGCCTGAACCGCCCTACGACACCAAACTTGGCCGGCGTTGAGGCGGAAGCACTTAAGGTTCGCCCCGTGCTCCCAACGGCCCGACGATTTCAATGCGCCATCCCCGCCTTCCGGTCCTTGCCCTCGCCTGCGCCGCGACACTGACGCAACTGGCCGCCTGCTCCAACGCCGCCGAGCGGCCGCCACTGCCAACGCTGCACCCCAACGCGCCGACCATCGTGCTGCAGGCCGGGCTGGGCGATTCGTCAGACGTCTGGCGCCAGGTGCGCCAGCAGCTGCCGGCCGGCGCGGTCGTCGTGGCGCCGGACCGACCGGGCTACGGACGCGAGCCTTTCGCCGAGGGCCCGCGCGACCCCTGCACCATCGCCCGCGAGTTGCACGAGACGCTGCGCCGCAGCGGCCACCCGCCGCCCTACCTGCTGGTGGGCCATTCACTCGGCGGCCTCTACCAGTATGCCTACGCGCGGCTGTACCCGGCCGACGTGAAGGGCCTGCTGCTGCTCGAAGCGACGCACCCGCACCACCTCGAACGCGTGACGGCCGAGTCGCCGAGCAGCGCCACGTTGATCAAGGTCGCCCGCATGGCCATGGGTCGCGCGCCGGCCGCGGAGTTCGACGCGCAGACGCGCTGCCTGGAGGCCTGGGAGGCCGCACCGCCGCTGGGCGTGCCGACGCGCGTGCTGATGCGTGCGGACTTCAGCGGGCTGGAGGCCGGGTCCTTCGAGCCCGTGGTGCGCGGACTGCAGCAGGACTGGCTGCGGCTGACGGGCGCACGGCGTGTCGAGACCGTCGCCGGTACCGGTCACTATCTGCAGAAGGACCAGCCGCGCGTGGTGGCCGAGGCGATCGTGGAGATGGCGCGTTGAAGGCGCCGACCGGGCCGGGATGGCATGCTGCAGGTTCCTGCCCAACGGAGCCGCGCATGAAGATCCAGGGAGCCTGCCATTGCGGCGCCATCGCGTTCGACGCCGAGATCGACCCATCCCGCGTCGTCGCCTGCCACTGCAACGATTGCCAGACCCTCTCCGGCGCGCCGTTTCGCGCCATTGTCGCGACGCCGGTCGAGCAGTTCTCGCTGCTGCGCGGCACGCCCCGGACCTACGTGAAGGTCGCTGCGAGCGGCAACCGCCGCGCCCAGGTGTTCTGCCCGGACTGCGGCACGGCGCTGTGGGCGGCGGCGGCGGAGAACCCGACGACCGTCGTCATCCGCCTGGGCTGCGTGGCGCAGCGCGCGGCGCTCAAGCCGACGCGCCAGCTCTGGCACCGCTCGGCGCTGCCGTGGCTGGCGGAACTCGCCGACGTGCCGGCGTCGCCGCAGCAGTAGCTCAGGTCTTGGGCAGCGTGACGCCCACCTGGCCCTGGTACTTGCCGCCGCGGTCCTTGTAGCTGGTCTCGCAGACTTCGTCGCTCTCGAAGAACAGCACCTGCGCGCAGCCTTCGCCCGCGTAGATCTTGGCCGGCAGCGGCGTCGTGTTGCTGAACTCCAGCGTCACATAGCCCTCCCACTCGGGCTCGAACGGCGTCACGTTGACGATGATGCCGCAGCGGGCATAGGTGCTCTTGCCAAGGCACACCGTCAGCACGTTGCGCGGGATGCGGAAGTACTCCAGCGTGCGCGCCAGCGCGAAGCTGTTGGGCGGGATGATGCAGACGTCCTTGTTGACGTCGACGAAGCTGTTCTCGTCGAAGTTCTTCGGGTCCACCACCGTCGAGTGGATGTTGGTGAAGACCTTGAACTCGGGCGCGCAACGGATGTCGTAGCCATAGCTGCTGGTGCCGTAGCTGACGATCTTGCGGCCGTCCTTCTCGCGGATCTGACCCGGCTCGAACGGCTCGATCATGCCGTGCTGCTCCGCCATGCGGCGGATCCATTTGTCGCTCTTGATGCTCATGTCGTCGTCCTCGTTCGCGCGGGGCGGCGCCCCGGCACTTCGTTGTTCAGCGGCTGCCCCGGGCGATGGAGGCCACGCCCTTGTTGGCCAGCATGTCGGCGCGCTCGTTGCCCGGGTCGCCCGCGTGGCCCTTCACCCAGCGCCAGTCCACCGTGTGCAGCTTGCGCAGCGCATCAAGCCGCATCCAGAGGTCGGCGTTCTTCACCGGCTTGCCATCGGCCGTCTTCCAGCCGCGGCGCTGCCAGTTGGTGATCCATTCGGTAATGCCCTTGCGTACGTATTCGCTGTCCAGGTAGACGACCACGTCGCAGCTGCGCTTGAGCGAGGCCAGCGCCTCGATGGGCGCGGTCAGTTCCATGCGGTTGTTCGTCGTGCCGGCCTCGCCGCCGAACATCTCCTTGTCGTGGCCGGCGCTGTGCAGCCACGCGCCCCAGCCGCCCGGGCCCGGGTTGCCCTTGCAGGCGCCGTCGGTGTAGATCGTGACCTGGGGCTTCTTGATGGCCAGCGCAGGTTTCGGGGAATCGGTCATTTCTTCTTCTGTTGGTTGTTCAACGCGACGGCCGGCGCCTTCTTGGCGGCCAGCCGCTTGTTGCGGGCCAGACCGATCATGCGCGTGCCGTGCACTCGCTTGATGGCCTGGATGAAGTACACGGCGCCCAGCACCGGCCACCAGCGCGAGCCCACCCCTTCGATCCACTGCCAGCGGTCCAGCCACGGCTGGGTGCGCAGCGGCGGCCGGTAGACGCCGAAGCGAGCAGCCTCGACCTCGAAGCTCAACAGCTTCAGCCAGTCGCGCAGCCGCCAGTAGCCGATGAACTCGCCGTCGCGCGGCAGGTAGGGCTCGCCGCGGCGCCGCAGCCGTCCCACGTTCTGCCGCAGCCCCCACAGGCTCGCCGGGTTGAGGCCAAAGACGATGAGCCGCCCCTCTGGCCGCAGCACCCGCTCCACCTCGCGCAGCAGCACATGGGCGTCGTGTGCCAGCTCCAGCGCATGCGGCAGCAGTACTAGATCCAGGCTGGCGCTCTCGAACGGCAGCGCGTCGAAGTCACACAGCAGGTCACGCCCGGCCAGCCAGCGATGCGGCATGCGGTTGGTCGACAGACCGTCGAGTTCGGGCAGGCCGAGCTGCAGCGCATGAAAGCCGAACAGGTCGGCCACCGCCGCGTCCACCTGCGTCTGCTCCCAATCCAGCAGGTAACGCCCTGGGGGGGTCTGCAGCCAGGCGGCCAAATCTATACTCGGCCCTTTATCTGTCATGGGTTCTGCGCCTTTGACGCTCACGCCTCTTCCCGCATTCGACGACAACTACCTCTGGCTGTTGGACAACGGCCGCGAGGCCCTGGTCGTCGATCCCGGTGACGCTGCACCGGTGGCCGCCGCTCTGGATGCCCGGCGCCTGACGCTGGCCGGCATTCTATTGACCCACCACCATGGCGATCACGTCGGCGGGGTAGAGGCCCTGCGCCCGCGCCTGCAAGGCCCGGTCTACGGCCCGGCACGCGACCGCATGCCCGAGCCCGTGACCCGCGTGAGCGGCGGCGACACCATCGAGCTGCTGGGCCTGCGCTTCGCCGTGCTGGACGTGCCGGGGCACACCGCCGGCCATGTCGCGTACTTCTGTGCCGACGTGCCCGGACAGGCACCGTTGCTGTTCTGCGGCGATGCGCTCTTCAGCGCCGGCTGTGGCCGGCTGTTCGAGGGCACGCCCGCGCAGATGCACGCATCGCTGCAGTCGCTGGCGGCACTACCAGGCGCCACGCGCGTGTGCTGTGCCCACGAGTACACGCTATCCAACCTGCGCTTCGCCCGCGAGGTCGATCCGCACAACGCCGTGCTCGCCGCCCATGCCGCCTGGGCCGAAGGCCAGCGCAGCGCCGGCCAGCCGACGCTGCCGGTGCCGCTGGGCACCGAGACCCGCATCAACCCCTTCTTGCGCTGCGCCGAACCCGCGCTGCGCGAGGCCGCGCGGCGCCATGCGCCCCTGCAACTTCCGGCCGAGCCCAGCCCGGTCGATGTCTTCGCCACGCTGCGCGAATGGAAGAACGGATTCCGATGACGCTGATCCACCGCCTCACCCTGCCGAAGGCGCTCACCCGCCTGTCCCCACTGCTACTGGCCGCATTGCTCACCGCCTGCGCAACGACCGCCCCGCCGCAGGCCGAAGCGCCCAGCGCCGCCCCCCCGCCCGCCCCGACGCCCACCGCCGAGGCCACGCCGGCGCCCGAACCCGCCACCGACGCCGCACCCGTCGTGCGCACAATGGCCGCAGAACTGCTGGAAGACAACCTGCGCCCAGGCGAGAAGATCGACCTCGACGCCCCCGACGTGAACGCTGACCTGTGGGCGCGCCTGCGCGGAGGCTTCCAACTGCAGGACCTCGATGATGACTGGGTGCGCAAGGCCGAGGCCTGGTACAGCGCGCGGCCGGACTACGTCGACCGCATGACCGACCGCGGCAGCCGCTATCTCTTCCACATCCTGGAAGAGGTCGAGAAGCGCGGCATGCCGGCCGAACTGGCGCTGCTGCCCTTCGTCGAGAGCGCCTTCGTCACGCATGCCGTGTCGTCGACCAAGGCCACCGGCATGTGGCAGTTCATGCCCGCCACCGGTCGCGACTTCGACCTGAAGCAGAACATCTTCCGCGACGACCGCCGCGACGTGCTCGCGTCCACCCGGGCCGCGCTGGACTACCTGGGCCGGCTCTACAAGATGTTCGGCGACTGGCACCTGGCGCTGGCCGCCTACAACTGGGGCCCGGGCAATGTGCAGAAGGCCGTCGCCCGCAACCAGCGGCTGGGCCTGCCGACCGACTACGCCAGCTTGAAGATGCCGGACGAGACGCGCTACTACGTGCCCAAGCTGCAGGCCGTAAAGAACATCGTGCTCGCCCCCGACCGCTTTGCGCTGAGCCTGCCGCCGGTAGCCAACCACCCGTACTTCCTCAGCGTCAAGATCGAGCGCGACATCGACGTGGCGCTGGCTGCCGAGCTGGCCGGCCTGTCGCTGGAGACCTTCCAGCAGTTCAACCCGCAGATGAACAAGCCGGTCATCCTGGCTGCCGCGACGCAGCAGGTGCTGCTGCCGTACGAGCAGGCCAGCGCCTTCGCCGAGAACCTGGCCCGCCACAACGGGCCGATGGCCACGTGGACCGCCTGGGTGGTGCCCAAGACGATGAGCCCGTCGGACGCCGCCAAGCGCACCGGCATGGCCGAGTCGGCGCTGCGCGAAGTCAACCGCATCCCGCCCAAGATGCTCGTCAAGGCCGGCTCCACGCTGCTGGTGCCGCGTGCCGCCCACGTGGTGGACGACGTCTCCGAGCGCCTGGCCGACACAGCGGCGCTGAACCTCGCGCCCGACGCGCCGCCGCTGCGCCGCATGAGCGTCAAGGCCGGCAAGGGCGACACCATCGCCGGCATCGCCGCGCGCTACAAGGTGCGCGCCGAGCAGGTGGCGCAATGGAACAAGCTGGGGCGGCACACTACCAGCCTCAAGCCCGGCCAGACCCTGGTGGTCTACACCGCCACCACGGCGCCTGCCGTGACCCAGGCCAAGGCCACACCGGCGCCGCAAGCGGCACGCCCCGTGCGGGTGGCCAAAGCGACGGCCAAATCGTCACCCGCCCGCAAGGCTGCCAAGGTGGCCCGCGGCGGCAAGGGCAACACGGTCGTGGCCGCCGCCGCGCCCTGAGCGCGTCACGCGCTCAGCGTACGAAGAACAGCGCGGCGCAGCAGGCGACGCCGGCTGTCCAGGCCAGCGAGCGCAGCGAGGCCTGATCGGCCAGGTAGAGGGCGATGAATGCCAGCCGCGCTGCGATGAAGCCCATCGCCAGCGCGTCCACAGTGGCTTGCGCCGCCTGATGCTGGTGGGCGACGAACAGCCCCGCCAGGAAGACGGGCAGGGCCTCCCATCCATTGGCCTGCGCCGCATTGGCCCGCGCCTGCCAGCCCTGCTGCTTGGCCAGCCATTCACGCGGCTGGTGGTTGTCGAAGCCGCCATCGCGGCGACGCTTGCCGAAGCCGCGGGACTTGGCCAGGCCAGCGCTGACGATGGGCAGCGCGCAGGCAATCAACAGGCAGATCTGGGCCACGGTCATGGCGGCGTCTCCGTCAACGTCGGTCTGACAAGGCGTGGGCGATGGTGCCCAGGTCCACAAACTCCAGCTCGCTGCCCACGGGCACGCCACGCGCCAGCCGTGTGGACTTGATGCCACGGGCCTTCAGTGCCTCGGACAGCACATGCGCCGTCGCCTCGCCCTCGGCGGTGAAGCTCGTGGCCAGGATGACCTCCTCGACGCTGGGCTCGCCCGCGCGCGCCATCAGCTCGGCCGCACCGATCTGCCGCGTGCCGACGCCGTCCAGCGGTGACAGCCGCCCCAGCAGCACGAAGTAGTAGCCGCGGTAGGAGCCGGTGCGCTCCAGCGCTGCCTGGTCGGCGGGCGTCTCGACGACACACAGCAGCCGCGCGTCCCGCTCGGGGTCGGCGCAGACGCCGCACAGCGGTGTCTCGCTGAAGGTGTGGCAGCGCTCGCAGTGCTTGATGCGCTCACCGGCCGCCGTCAGCGCGTCGGCGAGCCGCGGCATGGCCAGGCGGTCATGCTGCAGCAGGTGGTAGGCCATGCGCTGGGCCGACTTCTGGCCCACGCCGGGCAGGCGCTTGAGCGCCTCGATCAACGTCTCAAGCGCGGTCACGGAGCCGGGTCAGAACGGGAACTTCATGCCCGGGGGCAGCGGCATGCCGGCGGTCAGCTTGCCCATGCGCTCGGCGCTGGTGGCCTCGGCGCGTCGGGCGGCATCGTTGAAGGCGGCGGCCACGAGGTCCTCCAGCATGTCCTTGTCGTCGGCCAGCAGGCTTGGGTCGATGGTGACGCGGCGGACCTCGTTGCGGCAGGTCATGACCACCTTCACGAGCCCGGCACCGCTCTGGCCTTCGACCTCGACGTTGGCGAGTTCTTCCTGCGCCTTCTTCAGGTTGTCCTGCATCGCCTGGGCTTGCTTCATCAAGCCGGCGAGTTGGCCTTTCATCATGATCGTGTCCTTGTGTCTACGTAGAAGGTGTCAGCACGGGCTGCACGGAGCCCGGCAGGATGCGTGCCGACGGGAATTGGGACAGCAGCGTGCGTGTCATCGGATGCGTCGCGGCCAGTTCCTCGGCGGCGCGCTGCTGGGCCTCGATGCGGGCCACCGTGCGCAGCGCAATGGAATCCTCGGCCACGCCGGCCTCGATCTCGAGCTTCGCATCCAACGCCGCCTCGAGCTTTGCGACCAGCGCCGGCTGGCGCAACGACTCGCGCTCGACGCGCAAGCGCCAGAGCTCGCGGCCGTTCACCGTCTCGCAGCCCAGCGCCTGGGCCTGGCGGGCCAGTTCGCCGGTCATGCCGACGATGCTGGCCGCCGCGACGCGCTCGGCCCAGCGAGAACCTTCAGGCGTCTCGCGCAGTTCCACGCGGCGCGGCGCCTCGGGTTCGCGGGCGTCCGGCGCAGTGGCCGTAGGGCCGTCGTCGGCCTCCATCCACGGCGGTGGCGCATCATCGGGCGGCGGGCCGTCGCCGAGGTCCATGTCGTCCTCGGCCACCGGTGCATGCTCGACCGGGCGCGGCCGCAGCCGCGCGCCGAAGCTGGGCGCAGCAGCCTCGGCGGCCTTGGGCGCTGCGACGGGAGCAGGCGCGGGAGCGACGGGTGCCGGCGCGGGCGCCACGACCGGCGACGCCAGGGAAGCCGCCACGGGAGCCGTGGCCACAGGCGCCCTCGCCACGGCCGGTGCTGGCGGCGGCGGCGCGGCCTTGGGCAGCGGAACGCTGACCACCGCCTTGGCCACCGCCGGTGGGCGCACCAGCGCGGCCGCCTTCACCGGCTTCGGGCTCGTGCCCGCGGGGCGGAAGGCCAGCATGCGCAGCAGCACCATCAGCAGCCCGGCGTATTCGTCCGGCGCCAGGTGCAGCTCGGCGCGGCCGTGCAACGCCATGCTGTACATCAACTGGATCTCGTCGGCCGGCAGCGCGACGGCCAGGCGGCGAATCTCGGCCGTCTCGCCGTCCGCGTCGTCCAGCGCCGTCGGCGCGGCCTGAGCGAGGGCCATCTGCTGGAACAGCGTCGCCAGGTCCTCCAGCGTGCCGGCGGCCGACAGGCCCGCGCCGCGCAGCGCATCGGCCTGGGCCACGACGGCCTCGCCGCTGGCCGCGGCCAGCGCGTCGACGATGGCCACCACATGGCCCCGGTCCACGCTGCCCAGCATCTGGCGCACGCCGGCCTCGGTCAACTGGCCGGCACCGAAAGCGATGGCCTGGTCGGTCAGCGACAGCGCATCGCGCATGGAGCCGCGAGCTGCGCGCGCCAGCAGCCTCAGCGCGCCGCCCTCGGCCGGCACGCTCTCGGCACCCAGCACATTGCCCAGGTGCATCTGCACGTCGGCCGCGGCCATCGGGCGCAGGTTGAACTGCAGGCAGCGCGACAGCACGGTCACCGGCACCTTCTGCGGGTCGGTGGTGGCCAGCACGAACTTCAGATACTCGGGCGGCTCCTCCAGCGTCTTCAGCATCGCGTTGAACGCGGTGTTCGACAGCATGTGGACTTCGTCGATCATGTAGACCTTGAAGCGGCCGACGACCGGCTTGTAGACCGCCTGGTCCAGCAGTTGCGAGATCTCCTCGACGCCGCGGTTGGACGCCGCGTCCAGTTCCACGTAGTCGACGAAGCGGCCCGAATCGATGTCGCGGCAGGCCGCGCAGACGCCGCAGGGCTGGGCCGTGATGCCGCCGGTGCCGTCCGGCCCGGTGCAGTTCAGGCTCTTGGCGAGGATGCGCGAGACGGTCGTCTTGCCGACGCCGCGCGTGCCGGTGAACAGGTAGGCGTGGTGCAGCCGGCCCTGCGTCAGCGCGTTGGCCAGCGCCTGCACGACATGCTCCTGGCCGACGAGCTGCTCGAAACTCTGCGGGCGGTATTTGCGGGCCAGGACCTGATAGCTCATGGGCCAAGATTCTAGGGGTCGATAATCTGCTCCCATGACTTCGCAAGCCCCCCTCACCTACGACCAGGCCGGCGTCAACTACGACCTGATCGACCCGCTCAAGATCACCGCGCAGCGCGCCGCCGCGGCCACCGCGTCCCACCTCGCCGGCCACGGCTTCAGCGAGGTCAAAGCATCGCGCGGCGAGTCAGCCTATGTCGTCGACGTCGGACCGTTCTACATCGCCTCCATCGTGGAATGCCTGGGCACCAAGACGCTGGTGGCCGATGAGATGGCCAAGCTGACGGGCAACAGCTTCTTCGCCGGCATCGCACAGGACACCATTGCGATGGCGATCAACGACCTCATCACCGTCGGTGCGACGCCGCTGGTCGTGCAGGCTTACTGGGCGGCCGGCGGCAGCGACTGGTTTGGCGACGCACAGCGCGCGCAGGCGCTCGTGGCCGGCTGGAAGGCCGCCTGCGACACCTGCCAGGTCGCCTGGGGCGGCGGCGAGACGCCTGCGCTGGCCGGCATCGTCGAGGACGGCCGCATCGACCTGGCCGCGTCGTGCACGGGACTCATCAACCCCAAGGAACGCCTGTCCGTCGGCGACAAGCTGGGCCCCGGTGACGCCATCGTGCTGCTGGCTTCCAGCGGCATCCACGCCAACGGCCTGAGCCTGGCCCGCAAGCTGGCCGAGCGCCTGCCACAGGGCTACCTGACCGAGATCGAACCGGGCCTGACCTACGGCGAAGCGCTGCTCGCCCCAACGGCCCTGTACTCGCCCGTGACCGAGGCGCTGTGGAAGGCCGGCATCACGCCCCACTACTGCGCCAACATCACCGGCCACGGCTGGCGCAAGCTGTTGCGTCACCCGAGTGCGCTGACCTATCGAATCCACGCTGTGCCGCCCAAGACGGCCGTGCTGGACTTCATCCAGAAGCAGGCTGGTCAGGACGACCGCGAGGCCTATTCGACGCTGAACATGGGCGCCGGCTTCGCGATCTTCGTAAAGGCCGAGGACGCGGAGCGCACTGCGCAGATCTCGCGCGATTGCGGCATCGAGGCCTGGGTCGCCGGCACCGTCGAGGCCGGCCCGAAGCAGCTGCTGATCGAACCCATCGGCGTTCGGTTCAGCGAAGACGACCTGCATCTGCGCTGAACGCGCACCGCCGCGCTTGACCTGGTTCTATACCGAGATGGTCCAGTGGCATGTGCTGCTGGCCTGGTGCAGCGTGGCGCTGTTCTTCTGCCGCGGTCTGATCTTCCAGTTCGGCAACGCGCGCCTGCAGGACGTGGCCAAGGACGCGCGGCTGCTGGTGCTCGTGTTCGGCGTGAATGCCTGCCTCGTCGTCACGGGCCTCAGCCTGTGGGGCTCCGTCGGCTACAACCCCATCACGGACTGGTGGCTGGGGGTGAAACTCGTCGCGCTGGTGGGCTACTGGGCTTGCGGTCACTGGGCCATGAGCCAGGACCGCATGCACCTGCTGGGCTATCTCACCGCACTCGCTTTGCTGGCGCTGGCAATGGACTTGTCTATCAATCGCCAGTTCCTGCCGGGCTGAGGTCCCATCGGCGGTTAGAATCTCGCTCGACGGGCCTCCCCGCATGGAAGCGCGCCCAACCGGGTCAGGTGGGGAACCAAGCAGCCCTAAGCGTTGCAACCAGTGCCGGGGTCAGGCTCGTCACCCTCCCTTCCCCGCCCCCGGTCCGCTCTCCCCAAGGAGCCTCCATGGACCGATTGACCGGCGGCTGCCTCTGCGGCGACATCCGATTCGTGGCCATCGGCCGCCCCTACCGCGTGGGCCTGTGCCACTGCATGGACTGCCGCAGGCACCATGGCGCCCTCTTCCATGCATCAGCCATTTTTCCGGGCGACGCGGTCACCATCGAAGGGCAGACGAGCCACTACGCCGGGCGGCATTTCTGCCCGCGCTGCGGCTCGTCGGTAATCGCGCGCTCGGGCGACGAGGTGGAGGTCAGCCTCGGTGCGCTGGATGCCACCGACCAGTTCACACCGACCTATGAGCTCTGGACGATGCGCCGGGAGTCGTGGCTCCCCCCCTTCCCGCTCGCCAGGCGCTATCCGCAGAACCGCGACGAGACGAGTCGGTTCGAGGAATGAAGCAATAACGGCCGGGGCGCCCTGTGGCGCCCCGGCCGTTGCGACGACGCGTCGCCTCAACCGCCCGGCGCCTTCGGGATGTCGGTCTCACGTACTGTCAGCGTGCTCAGTTCGCCGCCGCTGTCGACGCTGCCCACCACCTGGCCCTCGCGAACCCGGCGTTCGCACAGCGTGCGGTCCTCGCCGCGCTGCACCTCGCAGCGCTTGAGTGCATTGGCAGCCCACTGGGCCGACTGGTCAGCGGACGAGCCCAGACGTCCTTGGCGCGCCTGCGCGTAGGCAGCGGCCGCTTCGCGCAGGCAGACGTTCCGGGGCTCGCTTGTCTTGCCGGTCAGACAGTCGGCTTTTTCACGCTCGTACTGCAGGCGCAGCGGGTCGACGTTCTTCGGCTGCGGCGCGGCGTGGGCCGTGGCGCCCAGTGCCAGCAGGGAGGCCGCCAGCCAGGCGGCGGGGTGTCGGCGGATGTCCATGGGGTTCTCCTTTCAGCCGGTACTCAACCGCGGGCGCGGACGGGCTGGTTGTCGTTCGAGATGTAGACCTCGACGCGGCGGTTCATCGCGCGGTCCGAGCTGCTCGAGTTGCTGGCCACCGGGTAGGCCTCGCCATAGCCACGCGTGTCGACGCGGCTCGGATCCACGCCCTGGGCGCGCAACGCATCGGCCACGGCCTGCGAGCGGCGTTGCGACAGGGTCAGGTTGGCCTGGTCGCTGCCGACGCTGTCGGTGAAGCCCTCGATGAGGACGCGGCGGTCGGGATGCTGGTTCAGGTAATGCGCCAGCTTCGTGATGGCCCCCTGCGCTGCGGGCTTGATATCGGCGCGGCCGAACTCGAACAGCACGTCACCCAGCGTGACGAGCATGCCACGGTCGGTCTGGCGGGCCTGCAAATCCTGCAGCTCGCGTTGCAGATCGGCGGCCTGGGCCTGCGCGGTCGCGGCCTGCTGGCGGGCGGCCACGGCATCGGCGTTCGCGTTGGCCGCGGCGATCTGCGCATCGGCGGCCTGCGCCTGGGCATTGCGGGCACGCGCCGCGTTCGCATCCGCCCGGGCGCGCTCGCGGTCGGCCTCGGCGGTCTTGATCGCGTCTTCGTCGGTCTGCGCCTTGGCCAGTGCCATCGCGGTGCGGGCCTGGGTCGACGCGACATAGGCGGCCGAGTCGATATCGGCCGGCGCGGCGCGGTCGGCGCTCAGCTGCTCGGCGCGCTTCAGCGATTCGGACGCCTTCTTCACATCCAGCGCGGCGTACTTCAGGACGGCGGGGTCGGCCTCGGCGCTGCGCACGGTGGAACGGGCCTGCGTCAGGCCGGGCGTGACGGTGGGCGCGCTGGCGCAACCGGCCATCAGGGCGGCCGCGGCGGCCAGGGCGGTCAGGGTAGCGGTGGTTCGCATGACGGTCCTCTCTTCGTGATCAGGAACGATTCAGCTGCGATTGCAGCTGCTGGATGCTCTGGCGCACCTCGGCCAGCGCACGGCTGGAGCGCGCGGAGCGCGCCGTGGCCTGGGCCAGCGCCGCGTCGGCTGCGGCCTCGTCGGCCAGTTGGCGTGCGGCGACATAGTCCTTGCGGGCGACAGCCGCATTCGCGCGGGCCAGCTTGTCTCGTGCGGTGGCCAGTTCGGCCGGCGCCTCGGAGGCGTTGCCGGTGGCCTGGTCCACCGCCGCATTGGCCACGGCCATCTGCTCCTTGGGCTCGGGCGCGGAGGCACAGGCGGCCAGCGCTGCGGCAACGCAAGCGACGAGCAAGGCCCGACCGTTCTTCTTGATCATGTGGGGATTCATCTCGGACTCCTGTTGGTGTGGAACCGGGTGCGGCGGGTGTCGCACGCCTGGCTCAGGACTGCAGGCTGCCGAATCAGTATTCGCGATGAGCTCTGCGGCGCTGGTCGGAGTGCGGGCGCGCGTGCGGTCAGCGTGCGGCGTCGGCCGCTGTCGGAGGCGCCCTACAGCCGCGGGCGCAGCCGATCAGGTCGTCGCCTGCCGGAAGGCCATCACGGCCTGGTTACGCAGCGTGCGCAGCAGCGAGAGCTCCTTGTCACCCAGCTGCACACCACCCGCCTGGGCATGGTCGGCGTAGAGCAGCCCCAACGGCGCGCCCTTGAGCATGAGCGGCAGCAGCAGGAAGGTCTGCGCATTCAGCTCGCCCTGGAACCACGCCGGCAACCGCGCGGCGATGTTGGGGGCACGGGCGTCCTGGATCAAAGTGTCCGCGCCCTTCAGGCAGACGGCGCCGAACAGGTCCGGCGGCTGCTGCGTCAGGTCCACGCGCATCAGCGGCGCCAGCCGCTCGACCTCCTCTCCCACGCCCAGGCGCCCGGTCAACACCTGGCCCCGCGCATCGCGCAGGCAGAAGATGACGCGGCGGGCGCCGAGTGCGCGGTAAATGGTCTCCAGGATCATGCGCAGCACGGCATTGAGCTGGCAGCTGTTGACCATCGCGTCGGTCACCTCCTGGATGCCCGCAGCAAGCAGCTCGCCAGACAGCCCAGGGTCCCGCGGCGCGCCGGGCACTTCGCTGCGCTCCAGCACCTGCGTAGGCGCGAGCTCATGAGCCGTGAGCGAATCCAGTGCCGACGGCGTCAGTGGCGCCAGCAGCCGCTGCGCCCGCGAGTGCTTGGGCAGCCGCATGTCGAGCGCTTCGGTCATCTGCGCGAGCCGCTGCCGCGCGACGTCTGCCGCCTGCTCGAAGCGCTCCGCGCCCAGGCCCAACGCGCGCGCATGGCGTTGGCCGAGCGCACGCACCTTGGCATGAGCCTGCTCCGGCGGTGTCTGCAGGATCAGGTCTGCCATGTCGTTGGCGGCGCGGGCCAGCCAGCGCTGGCGCTCGGCGGCGTCTTCGATGAGCTTCTGCGGCGGCTCGCCGCCGGGCCGGCGCATCGCGCGCTGCAGCGCCTCTGGCAGGCCCCACTGCCGGGCCACGCCCAGGCCCAGCGCCTCATAGCTCATGCCCAGCACCTGCGCCGACGCGGCCGCCTCGCTGAGCGCGAGGCCGTCGTCCGCCGGGCTCACGAGCCGGCGCACGGCTTCGGCCTCCTCGGGAAAGTAGAACTCGGTCAACGTGCGGCCCAGGTGGTACAGCATCGCGCCGAGGAATGCTTCCTCGGCCTCGCGCTCGGTGGAGCACAGCTCCCGCGCCAGCGACGCCGCCATCAGCGTGCGCAGGAAGTCCTCGCGCAGCCGCTGAGCGTGGCCCTTGTTCTCCATGCGCTCCAGCAGCACAAGGCTGAGCGCCAAATTGCGGATGCCGGCAAAGCCGATCAGCGCAACGGCGCGCGACACCGTGCTGATGCCGCCGCCTCCCTGCCCGCCGCTCGCATGGCGGTAGGCCGCGGTGTTGACCAGGCGCAGCAGCTTCTGCGTGAGCGCCACGTCCTTCAGGATCTCGTTGGACAGGTTGGCCAGGCTCTCGTGCTCGGACTGCGTGAGCCGCTGGATGCGCATGATCGCGTCCGACAGCGCGGGGAAGTCGCTCTTGTGGCGCATGCGCCGCAGCAGGAAGTCCAGCACCGGCGCGTCCTGCGCCTCGGCATCCGGCTCGACGATCGGGCGCAGCCAGGCGGCCAGCGCGTCGCGCATCGCCACGGCGCTGGGCCAGCGCGCCGACGGCTCGCGCGCCAGGCCGCGCTGCACGATGGCGCGCAGCGCATCGTCCACCGCCGGGTCCAGGCCCGACGGCAGCACGAGGTCCGTGCTCTGCACGCGCTGGATGGCGCGCCAGGGGTCGGGGTCGTGATTCAGGCGCTGGCCCGACAGCATCTCGGCCAGCATGACGGCAGCGGCGAACACGTCCATCTGCGGATGCGGCGCCGCGCCGCGCGCGGCCTCGGGCGAGATGTAGCCCGGCGTGCCGACGATGCGCGACGACGCACCGGCGTCGCTCGACACCCGCGCGGCGATGCCGAAGTCCATCACGCGCGCACGCCCCTGGGCGTCAAGCAGGATGTTGCTGGGCTTCAGGTCGCGGTGCACGAGGCCGGCAGCATGGGCCGCGGTCAGGCCGTCCAGCACGCCCAGCATCAGCGTGACGGCCTCCGCAGCGGTGGGCGGCGGCCCGGCACGCAGCCGCTGACTCAAGGTGCCACCGGAGACGTACTCGAACACGAGGTAGGAATGGCCGCCCTGCGTGTCCGCCTCGAAGACGGGCACGATGTTGGGGTGCGTCAGCCGGCTGACGGCGCGCGCCTCGTGCAGCCATTCGTCCACGCTGCCGGGCTCGGCCGCGGCCTTCAGCAGCTTGACGGCCACCTCACGGTCCAGCAACGGGTCATGGGCCAGCCAGACGGTTGCCTGTGCGCCCTCGCCCAGGCGCTGCATCAGCCGGAAGCGGCCGAGCTGGGGCAGGTCCTCGGACATCAGGAACGGCCGGCGAGCCGCTGGCGCAGCGGCGACGGCGAGGCCGCCGGGGCCGGCGACGCCGCCGGCACAGTCCCGGGGCGTTGGGCACCGGGGTTCAGAGCCTCCATCACCTCACGCAGGCCAAGGCCCAGCGCCTTGGCGTAGCGGCGCGTCGCGGCCTCCACGCCGGGGCGGCGCCTGGCTTCGGGCAGGCCCAGCGCATCGACCAGCTCGTTGGCGAAGCTGCCGGTCAGGCGCAAGGTGTCCGCATCAGTGCGGGGCGGGTGCACGGGCGCGTCCAGCGGCTGGCGGCGGACCATCTGCAGCAGCTCGTCGCCGAGGCCCCAGTGGCGCGCGACGGCGGCGCCGAGCGCATCGAGATCGGCACCCAGCACCGCATACGCCGCGGCCTGTTCACTGAGGCCCTGCGGATGGGGCTGGTCCTCGGTCGGCTCGGGAGGCAGTATGAGCTGGCGGATTTGCTGCGCATCGTCCGGGAAGTGGTACTGCACCAGCAGCCGGCCCAGGTTCTGCATCAAAGTGATCAGGTAGACGACCTCGCCGTCATAGCCCGCGGGCCGCAGCGCCTGCGCGAGCTGGCCGGCCTTGGCCACGCGGGCCATCACCTGGCGCAGCATCTCGGCGGCCACCGGCTGCAGCGGGCCGGGCCACGGCTTGAGCGCGTTCGCCGCGCCCTGCAGCCCGTCCAGGCCCAGCATCTGGATCGCGCGCTGCATGTTCAGAATCGTCTCACCCGCATGGCCGTTCTGCTTCAGCGCGTTGTTGACGCGGCGCACCAGCTCCAGCGTTAGCGCCATGTCCTTCAGCACCAGCTCGGACAGCGCACTGGCGTGCTGGGCCTCCAGGCCGGATCCCGCCGTGAAGCGGTGCATGCCGGTCGTCGTCGTAGGCAGGTGGCCGATGCGCTGCAGCTTGTCCAGCAGCAGCACGATGGGCCCGCCATCGTCGTAGGACGCCGCCTGGCGCCAGCCGTCCAGCGCACGCAAGAAGCTGCGCGCGAGGTGGTAGCGCTGGCGGGTCTGGCGGTCCGTCGCGCGATTGCAGATGGCGCGCAGCGGGTCGGGGATGGGATGCGGCGTCTCCCAGCCCAGGCGCACCATCTCGCGGCCTAGCGGCTGCATCTGCTGCACGACGGCCTGCAGGTCGTTCTGCTCCAGCACCGGCTTGCCGCTCAGGATGCGGTTCAGCAGCAGCCCGACGCACAGCACGTCCTCCTCGGCCGATTCGCGCACCGCCCGGCGGGTGACGGTGGTGAAGTCGACGTTGGCGGGGAAGACTTCCTGCGCGACCTCCAGGCCGATCAGCCGCACCTTGTCGCCCGCGTCGATGACGAGGCTGGCTGTCTGGATGTCGCGATGCGCATGGCCGGCCTCGTGCGCGAAGGCCAGGCCCTCCAGCAGCTGCGCGACCCAGCCGGCGGCATCCAGCGGCACCGGCGCAGCCTGGCGAGCCAGGCGCTCGTCGAGCGTCTCGCCCAGCGCCCGGTCATAAGCGACGTAGGGCCAGCTCTCGACCTGACCAATCTCGAAGACCGGCGCGAGTTGCGGATGCTGCACCCGCGACCCGGCCTGGGCCATGCGCAGCCAGTGCTCCAGCGCGCCGGCGCTGTTGGGCTTCTCGCGCGGCATGCACAGCATCAACTCCTGGCCATGCCGGGCGTCGAAGACGCGCCACGTCAGGCCGCGGGCACTCTTGGACAGCAAGGCGCGCAGCTCGAAGCGGCCGAAGGTCTTCAGCGGAGCAGCAGCAGGAGCGGGCTCGGACACGGCGGGGGCGGACTGACGGAAGTTGGATCGCTGCATTGGACTCCACCGCAGCGTGGCCGGCCCCCAATGCAGGCGCCGAAATGCGACGGATTTCCACCCCAGACCTCTGCAAACGTTGCCTGGCGTGCAGCAACTCACATTCGGCCGCACGACGCGGCAGCCCGGAGCACTCAGCCAGTCAGCTGAGTCCAGACCTTGTCCAGCCGCTTGACGCTGACCGGCTGCGGCGTTCGCAGCTCCTGCGCGAACAGGCTGACGCGCAGTTCCTCCAGTTGCCAGCGGAAGTCGTCCAGCCGGGCGTCCTTCACGCCCTTCAGTTCGGCGACGCGCCGGGTGTAGCGCTGCTCCAGCGGCTTGACCTCGGCCATCAGCTTGGCGTCGCGAGCGGCATCGGCACGGAGCTTGTCCAGCCGCGCGGTGACGGCCTTCAGGTAGCGCGGCAGGTGCTGCAGCTGCGGCCACGGCGTGTCCAGCGCGAAGCGCTTCGGCACGAGCCGCTGCAGCTGCGCCGCGATATCGTCACCCACGTCCTTGGCCGGTCGCGAGTCCTTGAGCTTGCGGCTGGCGTTGGCCAGCTCCTGCAGCACGGCGTGCACGGCACGCGCCACCTCCTGCGCAATCAGGTTCAGCCGGCTGCGGCCCTCGTCGATGCGCTTCTTAAAGCCGATCGGGTCGGTGGGCAGCGGGTCGGCCAGGAAGGCGCGGTCCAGCGCGACGCCGATGATCTGGTCGCGCAGATCCTCGGCCGTGCCCAGGCCCATGAAGAGGACGGACATGCGCTGCAGGTCGGGGATGTTCTTCTCGAGGAACTTCAGCGGCTCCTTGAGCTGCAGCGCGACCAGCCGGCGCAGGCCGGCGCGATGCCTGGCAGCGGCGACCTCGGGCTCGTCGAACACCTCGATCTCGACATGGTTGCCCTTGTCGATTAGCGCCGGGAAGCCTATCAGCGTCTGGCCGCCCTTACGGACTTCCAGCAGCTCGGGGAGCTCGCCGAAAGTCCAGTCGGTGTAGGCGGCGCTCGCATCACGCGCCGGCTCTGGGTTTTTGACGACCTCGGCGCGTATGCCCTTGCCCGCCATCGGCGCGGGTGCCGGCTTGGGCGCCTCTTCCTTGGTGGGCAGCTTCAAGGCGGCGAGTGCCTGGAAGGCGGAGCGCGCCTGCCCGCCCAGCTCGGCCTTCAGCGCCGCGAGCTGACGCCCCTGGCCCAACTGGCGGCCATGCTCGTCGACGACGCGGAAGTTCATGAACAGGTGCGGTGCCAGTTGCTCCAACTTGAAATCGTTGCGCTGAACGGCGAGCTGGGTGCGGTCCTTCACGGCGCGCAGCAGCGTGTCCACCAGGCCACCCTGGCAGAACGGCTGCAGCTCGATGAACTCGGCGACGAAGTCCGGCAGCGGTGTCAGGCGCGCGCGCGGCTTCTGGTGCAGGCTCTTCAGCAGCGCCGTCACTTTTGCGGCGAGCATGCCGGGCACCAGCCACTCGGCGCGCTCTTCGCTGACCTGGTTCAACGCAAAGATGGGCACGGTGACCGTCAAACCATCGCGCGCGTCGCCAGGCTGGTGCAGATAGGTCGCCGCGCAGTCCACGCCGCCCAGGCGGATGACCTTGGGGAAGGCTTCGCTCGTGACGCCCGACGCCTCGTGGCGCATCAGCTCGTCCTGGCTGAGCTGCAGCAGCTTGTCATTGCCCTTGCTCGCCTCGCGCCACCACTTCAGCAGCGTGGCGCCGCTGAACACATGCGCCGGCAGCTTGTCGTCGTAGAAGGCGTAGATCAGCTCATCGTCGACCAGCACGTCCTGGCGGCGCGACTTGTGCTCCAGCGCCTCGACCTTGCTGATCTGGCGGCGGTTGTGGCCGATGAACGGCAGTTGCCGGACGAGGTCTTCCGGCAGCTCGTCGTTGACCAGCCCCTCGCGGATGAAGATCTCGCGAGCGGCCTTGGGATCGACACGACCGAAGTTCACGCGCTTGTTGCTGTACAGCACGATGCCGTAGAGCGTCGCCCGCTCCAGCGCCACGACCTCCGCGGCCTTCTTCTCCCAGTGCGGCTCCAGCAGCTGAGTCTTGATCAGGTGGCCGGCGATGGGCGGCAGCCACTGCGGCTCGATGTTCGCGAGCCCACGGCCGTACAGCCGCGACGTGTCGACAAGCTCGGCCGCAACGATCCAGCGGCCCGGCTTCTTGCTCAGGTGAGCGCCCGGATGGCGGTAGAACTTGATGCCGCGCGCGCCGAGGTACCAATCCTCGTCATCGCTCTTCTGGCCGATGTTGCCCAGCAGACCGGCCAGCATGGACAGGTGGATCTGCTCGTAGGTCGCGGCGCTCTGGTTGAGCCTCCAGCCATGCTCGGCCACGACCGTCTGCAGCTGAGAGTGCACGTCGCGCCACTCGCGCACGCGGCGCGGGCTGACGAAGTTCTCGCGCAGCAGCGCCTCTTGCTTGCGGTGCGACAGCTTGTGTTCCCCCTCGCCACCGCGGCTGTCGCCCAGCCACTTCCACAGCTTCAAGTAGCCCATGAACTCCGACTTCTCGTCGTCGAACTTCTTGTGCTTCTCGTCGGCGGCTTGGGCCGCCTCCTGCGGGCGGTCGCGCACGTCCTGGCCCGACAGCGCCGACGCGATGACCAGCACCTCGGTCAGAGCGTCACGCGTGCGCGCCTCCAGGATCATGCGGCCCACGCGCGGGTCCAGCGGCAGGCGGGACAGCTCCTTGCCCAGCGGGGTCAGCTCGTTGCTGTCGTCCGTCGCCCCCAGCTCGTTGAGCAGCTGGTAGCCGTCGGCAATCGCCTTCGGTCTTGGCGCTTCCAGGAAGGGGAAGCGCTCCACATCGCCCAGGTGCAGCGACTTCATACGCAGGATGACGCCAGCGAGCGACGACCGCAGGATTTCCGGGTCGGTGAACTTCGGCCGCTCGTTGAATTCCTTCTCGCTGTACAGGCGCACGCAAATGCCGTTGCTGACGCGCCCGCAGCGGCCCGCCCGCTGGTTGGCCGCCGCCTGGCTGATGTTCTCGATCAGCAACTGCTCGACCTTGTTCCGATAGCTGTAGCGCTTGACGCGTGCCAGGCCCGGGTCGATGACGTAGCGGATGCCCGGCACCGTCAGCGACGTCTCGGCCACGTTAGTGGCGAGCACGATGCGGCGCGCGCCGTGCGGCTCGAACACCTTGTTCTGCTCGGCTTCAGAGAGCCGCGAGAACAGCGGCAGGATGTCCACGCCCGGTGGGTGATGCTTGCGCAGCGCCTCCGCCGCCTCGCGGATCTCGCGCTCGCCGGGCAGGAACACCAGCACGTCCCCGCCGCCCTCGCGCCACAGCTCATCGACCGCGTCGCAGATAGCGTTGTTGAGGTCGTATTCGCGGCTTTCCTCGAACGGGCGGTAGCGCTGCTCCACCGGGAACAGGCGGCCACTGACCATCAGCACCGGCGCCGGCCCCTTGGCCGACTCGAAGTGCTTCGCGAACCGGTCCGCATCAATGGTGGCCGACGTGACGACAATCTTCAGGTCCGGCCGGCGCGGCAGCAGCTCGCGCAGGTAGCCCAGCAGGAAGTCGATGTTGAGGCTGCGCTCGTGGGCCTCGTCGATGATGAGCGTGTCGTAGGCCTTCAGCAGCGGGTCGCTCTGCGTCTCAGCCAGCAGGATGCCGTCGGTCATCAGCTTGACCGATGCGCCCTTGGACAGCCGGTCCTGGAAGCGGACCTTGTAGCCCACCACCTCGCCCAGCGGCGTCTTCAGCTCCTCGGCGATGCGCTTGGCCACGCTGCTGGCGGCAATGCGCCGCGGCTGAGTGTGGCCGATCAGCCCGCCGCCGTTGACGCGACCGCGGCCCATCGCCAGTGCGATTTTCGGGAGCTGCGTCGTCTTGCCGGAGCCCGTCTCACCGCAGACGATGACGACCTGGTGGTCGGCCATCGCCTGCGCGATCTCGTCGCGCCGCGCGCTGACGGGCAGGCTTTCAGGGAAGGAAATGGAAAGAGCCGGTTGAGACAACCGGCTCTCGGGTCGTTCGGAATTCATTGAAGCCGATTGTCCCGCAGGCCCGAGAATCCCGCCCCATGACCGGCCTCGTCTTCCCCCACACCTTCGTGCCTTGGTTCCGCGCCGTGGCGCCGTACATCCACGCCTACCGCGGCGAAACCTTCGTCGTAGGCATGCCGGGTGAGCTGGTGGCCGCCGGCAAGCTGAACGCCTTCGTCCAGGATCTGGCCATCCTGCACGCCATGGGAATCAAGATCGTGCTGGTGCACGGTTTCCGGCCTCAGGTCAACGAGCAGCTGGCCGCCAAGGGCCAGCAGCCGCGCTACAGCCACGGCCGCCGCATCACCGATGCCGTCGCGCTGGACTGTGCCCAGGAGGCCGCCGGGCAGTTGCGCTTCGAGATCGAGGCCGCGTTCAGCCAGGGCCTGCCCAACACGCCAATGGCCAACGCGACGGTGCGTGTCGTCTCCGGCAATTTCCTGACCGCCCGGCCGGTCGGCATCGTCGACGGCGTGGACTTCCAGCACTCCGGCCTGGTCCGCAAGGTCGATGCCGCGGCGATCCAGCGCGCCATCGACATCGGCGCCATCGTGCTGCTGTCGCCGTTCGGCTTCTCGCCCACCGGCGAGGCCTTCAACCTGAGCATGGAAGACGTGGCCACGGCCACCGCTATCGCGCTGCAGGCCGACAAGCTACTGTTCGTCTGCGAATCGGCCGGCGTGCCCGAGAACCCGGCCGACCCCGACAGCCCCATCGACACCGAGCTGGCGCTGGCCGATGCGGAACGCATGCTCGCCAAGGCGTCGCCTTACCCCGAGACCACGGACGCCGCTTTCTACCTGCGCCACTGCGCCGAGGCCTGCCGCGCTGGCGTGGAGCGCTCCCACATCATCCCGTTCTCGGCCGACGGCGCGCTGCTGCAGGAGGTCTACACCCATGACGGCATCGGCACCATGGTCGTCGACGAAAAGCTGGAGAGCCTGCGCGAAGCCAGCTCCGACGACGTGGCCGGCATCATCAAGCTCATCGAGCCCTTCGAGCGCGACGGCACACTGGTCAAGCGCAGCCGCACGGAGATCGAACGCGACGCCGAGCTGTACACCGTCATCGAGCACGACGGCGTCATCTTCGGCTGCGCGGCGCTATATCCCTATGTCGAGGCCCGCACGGCCGAAATGGCGGCGCTGACGGTGTCGGCCGAGGTACAGGGCCAGGGCGACGGCGACAGGTTGCTGAAGCGCATCGAGCAGCGCGCCAAGGCCATGGGCCTTGACAGCATCTTCGTGCTGACGACACGCACGATGCACTGGTTCATCAAACGCGGATTCCAGCAGGTCGACCCGGAATGGCTGCCCGAGGAACGCAAGCGCAAATACAACTGGGACCGGCGTTCGCTAGTGCTCGTCAAACGATTCGGCTGACGGCTGAAGCCCCACGCAGTTCACCCAAACGGCTGGCAGGCTAAAGTGCCAGCCGTTTCTCTTTCCCGTGTTTCAGGAGCCCGCCATGCCCCGCACCGTCCAATGTGCCTATCTGAAGAAGGAAGCCGAAGGGCTGGACTTCCCGCCGTATCCCATCCATACCGAACTGGGCAAGAAGGTGTGGGAAAACGTCAGCAAGGAAGCCTGGGCGGCGTGGATGAAGCACCAGACCATGCTGGTCAATGAAAACCGGCTGAACCTCGCCGACCTGCGCGCCCGGCAATACCTGATGCGCCAGGCCGACCAATTCTTCTTCGGCACCGGCGCCGAGGCCGTCGCCGGCTACGTGCCGCCCAGCAACTGATTAAAAGCGCCGCTGTTGCGCATTTCTTCGCAAACATTGCCAAGGGCCGGGACGCAAGTCGCCGGCCCTTGGAGTATCTGCAGCGCAGCGCCGACCATGTGGCGAGCCAGCTGCGGTTTGCAAACTGCGGGCTCCAAATGAAAACCCGTAGCGGGGCGCCCACGAAAACCCTTGCATTAACCCCCTCCTCGCGATTTAATTCGCCCCACGGAGATATTCGCCGGCTCGTGTGCCGGCCTGCTCCGAGGCCGCAGCGGCCACCGCCGCGAGTCTCAACGCTCAAATCGCAAGAGGAATAGCAGCATGTCCAGTCTCAAGGAACTCCTGGCCCAACGCGCCGCGCTGGATGAACAGATCAATCAAACCAAGGAGAAGGAACGCACCGAAGCCATCTCCAAGGTCAAAACCTTGATGAGCGAATATGGCCTGACGGTGGCGGATCTGAGCACGCGCACACCCAAGCCGGCCAAGGTGTCCAAGGTGGCCGCCAAGTATCGCAACCAGGCCACCGGCGAAACCTGGAGCGGCCGCGGCCTGCAACCGAAATGGCTGAAGGCGGCGATCGCCGGCGGCGCCAAGCTGACCGACTTTGCCGTTTGAGCCGGCTTAATCCGCCGAAACGGCGGCGCGCCCAGCCAAGCGCACCCCCACAAATCAGGGCCATCCTCGGGATGGCCCTTTTCTTTTGCTGCGGCCCCACGCCCTAAACTCGGCCGCATGCTTTTCGTCACACCGCTTGCACCGCCTTGCCAGGAGTTTCAACCGGGCACGACATGGGCAGGCAACGACGAAATGAGGCTTCTGGCCAACCACCTCCATCGCCTCTGCCCGCCGAATCCGCAGGGCGCGGCTACCTGAGCCATGGACCTGAGTTCCAGCCTCGGCGACTCCCTCGATACCCGCCTTTCAGGCGTGACGGCGTCGGACCCGGGTTCCACCACGACGCTGCCGCCAGGGCCGCGCCGGATCAAGGACCGACGTGGTTCGCGGCGGCTGCGACGCGTGGGCCTGGCCGCATTGGCCGGGTTGATGGGCGGCATCGTGATCGCCTGGGTGCTGGCCGGCCAGATGCTGCCCGCCGCGCTGCGCCTGCCTCAACCCGCCGGCAGCCTGCCGGCGGCGGGATGGTTCCTGCCCATGCTGATCGTCGCGCTGGGATTGACGACGCTGTGGCGGCTCGGCGCCTGGGTGTTGCCGGCCGTGATGCCCGGGCTGCTGCTCGGCTGCAGCGTCCCGCTGCTGGCCGTGCCAGGCACCAGCCCGCTGAGCCTGCTGGCGTCCCCGCCGCTGCTCGGCACGCTGGCCCTGCCGCTGGTGGCTGCCGGACTCAACCGCACGCTGATGCGCCGCTTGGGCCTGACGGGTCGGCTGGCCGGTCGTCGCGATATCGGCCTGTTCGGGCTGCTCGCCGGCATCGTGGTGCCACTGCTGGCGGGCCTGTCGGCCTTGGCGATGCAACTGGCCGGAGGCGTGCCTCGCCCCGAGGCGGGGGCCGTTGCGCTGCAACTGGGCGGCGCCTGGGCGCTGGCGCTGCTGGCCGCCGGGACGGCACTGCAAGCCGGCTCACAACGCCCCCAGCGCGACGAACGCTGGCCGGGCCTGGCGCTGGCGGCCATCGCGGTGATGCTGCAGGCTGCGCAACACGAGCTGTCCGCCAACCCGGCCCTGCTGCTGGCGCCGCAACTGCTGCTATGCCTGCACGCATGGCAGGCGTCGCCCCGCCACAACGCGCAGCTGGGCGTGGGCCTGCTGGCGCTGTGGGCCCTGGGAACGCCAGGGGGGCTACTGAGCCACGTCGCCGGCGGCGTGCTGGCCCTGCTGCCGCTAACCGTCATCGCGCTGAGCCAGCACCGCCTCCGTGACCGCGACGGCTGGCGAACCGCGCTCGACGCCCAGGGCCTGGCGCTCGCCGAATGGCGCCTGCCCAGCAGCCGGCGCCATGCGTCTGCCCGCTGGGTCGCGCTAACGACCGAACCCGGCGCCGCGCCCAGCGACGGCCCGCTGGACTGGATGCGGGCCGTGCACCCGCGCGACCGCGAGCTGTCGCGCCGCGCGTTGCGCGAACTGCTGGGCCGGCCCGGCAACGACCGCCTGGGCCTGTCGTTGCGCATCGCAGCCGATGGCGGCGACTGGCGCTGGCACGAGCTGCAGGCCCATGTGCCGCAGCGCGACCGCAAGGGGCGCGCCCGCAACCTCGTCATGACCCTGGCCGACGTGAGCTGGCGCCACGCTTCCGAGGAGCGCGAGCGGCTCTCGGCCACGCTGTTCCAGCAGGCAACGGAGGGCCTCGTCATCGTCGACATGCAATGGCGTATCGTCGAGGTCAACCCCGCCGGCTGCGAGATCCTGCACGCCACCCGCGAGACGCTGATCGGCCGGCTGGCGGCGCCGCTGAGCGTGGCCAACCTGCAGCGCAGCGGTTACCAGCCGGGCGATCTCCAGGCCGCCCTGATGGCCGGCCGCAGCTGGAGCGGCCAGCTTCAGGCCGAGCTGGATGACGGCGGCCACCACGTCTTCGCCGCCCGGCTCAGCCCCGTGCCCGAACCGGATGACGCCCCGGCACGCTGGCGGCTGCTGAGCCTCAGCGACCTGGGCGAGAGCCTGCGCCAGCAGGAGCTGCTGCGCCGCAGCCTGCGCTACGACCTCGCCACCGGCCTGCCCAACCGCGAGGAATTCATGCGCCTGCTGCCCGAGGCAATGGCCGCAGCCAACCGCGACGGTTTCAAGCTCGTCATCGGCGTCATCGACCTGGACGACTTCGCCAGCGTGAACGCCCAGCACGGCCAATTGGTGGCAGACGCGGTGCTGCTGCAGCTCAGCGGCCGGCTGCAGTCCACACTGCGCGGCGCGCGCGGCTCGCGGCCCGACACGGCCGACCGGCTCGCACGGCTGCACGGCGATGAGTTCGGCGTGCTGCTGCGCGTTCAGACACCCGAGGAAGGCCAGCGCGCCGTCGACCGGCTGCTGGGCCTGCTATCCACGCCGGTGGCCATCCGCGAGAGCCGCGTTGGCGACGGGCTGGCACTGGAGATCGGCGCCAGCATGGGGGCGACGCTGTTCCCGCTGGACGACGCCGACCCCGAAACTCTGCTGCGCCACGCCGGCCACGCGCTGTACCGGGCCAAGCACGCGGGCCGCAGCTCCGTGCAGTTCCACAACCCCGCACTGCACCAGCGCGACGAGGCCGCGCTCATCGCGCTGGCGCAGCTGCAGCATGCGCTGGACAACGACGAGCTGCAGCTGCACTACCAACCGCAGATCGACCTGCGCACCGGCCTGGTCATGGGCGCAGAAGCGCTGCTGCGCTGGCGCCACCCGGAGCGCGGCCTGCTGACGCCCGCGCATTTCCTGCCGCTGACGGAAACGTCCGGCCTGGCGGTGCAAATCGGCGACTGGGTCATCGAGCAGGCGCTGGCCCAGGCAGCCGCCTGGCGGCGCGACGGCATCAACGGCGGTCGCGGCCTGCCGGTCAGCGTCAACGTCGGCGCCCGGCAGCTGTGCCGGCCCGATTTCCCGCAGCGCCTGCAGGAGCTCATCCAGCGCCACCCACCGGGCATGGCGGCATTGCTGAACCTGGACGTGCTGGAGTCCGACGCCCTGGCCGAAACCGAGGCCACGCAGGCACTCATCCAGCGCTGCCTGGCGCTGGGCGTGGGCATCGCGCTGGACGACTTCGGTGCCGGCTACTCGCACCTGGCCTCCCTCAAGCGCCTGACGGTGGACACGCTGAAGCTCGACCGCAGCTATGTGCAAGGCATGCTGGGTGACGCCCAGGACCTGTCGCTGGTGGAGAGCGTCATCGGCCTGGCGCGCAACATCGGCTGCGCGGTGCTGGCCAAGGGCGTCGAAAGCCGGGCCCATGCCCGCGAGCTGCAGCGCCTGGGCTGCCGGCTGGGCCAGGGCAACGGCATCGCCGCGGCGATGCACCCGATGGCACTGCCGGACTGGATCGAGGGCTTCGTCGGCAACGACTGGGCCGGCCCGCTCAAACCGCCCACCCAGACTCCGTCCTTAAACTGACGGGGTGATTCCACCCGGCTTCATCCACGACCTGCTGGCCCGCGTCGACATCGTCGACGTGGTGGGTCGGCACGTCGAACTGAAGAAAGCCGGCATCAACCACAAGGGCCTGTGCCCCTTCCACGGCGAGAAGTCGCCCAGCTTCACCGTCAGCCCCAGCCGCCAGACCTACCACTGCTTCGGCTGCGGCGTGCACGGCAACGCGATCGGCTTCCTGATGGAGCACACCGGCGCTGGCTTCGTCGAGGCCGTGGAGGACCTGGCGCAGCAGGTGGGCATGCAGGTGCCACAGGACGAACGCTCGCCCGAACAACGCGAGAAGGCCAAGGCCGAGAAGGCCAAGCAGCAGAGTCTGACCGATGTGCTGGCCCGCGCGGCGGACTTCTACAAGGCCCAGCTGCGCAAATCGCCGCGCGCGGTGGCCTATCTCAAGGGCCGCGGCCTTACCGGCCAGATCGCCGCCCGCTTCGGCCTGGGCTATGCGCCGGAGGGCTGGCGGTCGCTGGCCAGCGGATTCCCGAGCTACGACGACCCGCAGTTGGTGGAATCAGGCCTCGTCATCACGCCGGACGTCGAACCCGGCGAGGACGCCAAGCGATACGACCGCTTCCGCGACCGCGTCATGTTCCCGATCCGCAACGTTCAAGGCGAGGTCATCGGCTTCGGTGGCCGCGTGCTGGACAAGGGCGAACCCAAGTACCTGAACTCGCCCGAGACGCCGGTCTTCCACAAGGGCCGCGAGTTGTACGGGTTGTATGAGGCTCGCACCGGCTTGCGCCAGCGCGGCTATGCGCTGGTGGTCGAGGGCTACATGGACGTCGTGGCCCTAGCCCAGCACGGCTTCGACAACGCCGTCGCGACGCTGGGCACAGCCTGCACGGCCGACCACGTTCACAAGCTGTTCCGGTTCACGGAGTCGGTCGTCTTCAGCTTCGACGGCGACGCCGCCGGCCGACGCGCCGCCGTGCGCGCGCTCGAAGCCGCCCTGCCCCACGCGACCGAGACGAGAACGGTGAGATTTCTGTTCTTGCCGCCTGAGCACGACCCGGACTCCTATGTGCGCGACCTCGGCGCTGAGGCCTTCGAGCGCTGCGTCGAAGGTGCCGTGCCGCTGTCGCGCCAGCTGTACACGGTCGCCTCCGAAGGTTGCGACCTTGGCACCCCGGAAGGTCGCGCCCGCATGCTCAAGCAGGCCCATCCGTTGTGGAGCCTGCTCCCCGAGGGCCTGCTGCGCCGCCAGTTGCTGGGCGATCTGGCCCGACAGGGGCAGATGGCCGAAGTGGAGCTACAGGCGCTCTGGCTGGGCGAGCCTGCTGCCGCCGCCGCGCCAGCACCAGCACCGGACCAGGCCCAGACGGCGTCAGCCGGCAAGGCCGAACGTCCGCGCTGGCAGCCCAAGGCCGAGTGGAAAGGCAAAGGCGAGTGGAAAGGTAAAGGCGACTGGAAACGCAAGGGCCGCGACGACGATGCGCGACCCGCAGGACCGAGGGCAACACCGACGGGGCATACCGACACTGCGGTGCGCCTCTTGCTTCAGTACAACGAGCTTTGGGACCACCTGACCGACGAGGACCGCTCGCTGCTGCATGACTTGGCTGGTGTCCATGGCGACCTCATGCGGTGGCTGGAGCGTCGAATGACCCATCACGGGTCGGCGCCATGGGCGGCAGTTCAGACCAGCCTCGAAGCCGATGGCCTCGCCGGATCGGCAGCCCTCGTCATGCGCGCTGCACGCGATCTCGGGGAAGACGCGGAACCGGCCCAGCAATTGTCCGCGGCGCTGCGTGAACTCTGGATCGCGCAAATCCAGGCCGATATCACTGACATTCTGAACCGAACGCCGCTGAACGATGCCGACATGCAGCACTACCGTCGACTGCGCGCCCAGGCGGATGATTTGCGCGGACGCGGCGGCTCGACAACGGCATAGCCCGGCCGGAACACCGGATTTTGAATTCGGGGTGAATTTGGCAGATAATCCTGTGTTTTCCGCGCGCGTCAACAAGAGTGACGGCAGAGAGATGCCGGGCCCGGCCACCTTGCGAAACAAGGCAACCGACGAGTTTTGAAGGCCACCACATCCGCCACCTCTGCACTCCAAACGATCACGCCAGCTTGTTCGCGCCACACCGGGTCCCTCGCACCAGCGATACCCGGTGATGAAAGCCACCGCCCCCAGCCCCGCCGGTTCAAGTCCGTGCCCGGGCCGGCAGCGGTGGCTGCCGCATTTCTGAATTGACCGCGCAACCCCTCGAAGGACCTGCATGACCGCCAAGAAGACCGCGACCAAGGCCGCCCCCGCTCCTGCCGAAGAGCTCAAGAAGAAGCCGGCTGCCAAGACGGCCGCTGCCGAGGCCGCCCCCGCGAAGGTGGCCAAGGCCGCCGCGAAGACGACCGCCAAGGCAGCCGCAGGTGACGAGGACAAGCCCAAACGCGGTCGCAAGCCCAAGGCCGCCACCGAGAACAAGAAGGCGGCCAAGAAGGGTGGCGAGGAGGAAGAGGAAGACTTCTCCGACATCGACGCCGAGCTGGAGGGCGAGGAGCCCGAGGCCGAAGAAGCAGCCGTTGTCGAGGAAGAGACCGTCAAGGCCAAGCCGCTGCGCATGAAGGTCAGCCGCGCCAAGGAGCGCGCGCTGATGCGCGAGTTCGGCCTGGAAGAGACCGCGCTGACCGAAGAGGAAGCCGTCAAGCGCCGCAGCGAGCTGAAGACGCTCATCAAGATGGGCAAGACGCGTGGCTTCCTGACTCACCAGGAAATCAACGACCACCTGCCCGAGAAGCTGGTCAGCGAAGAAATCCTCGAAGCCATCGTGTCGATGCTCAACGACATGGGCATCGCCGTCTACGAGCAGGCACCCGACGCCGCCACGCTGCTGATCCAGGGCAGCACGACCGCAACGTCGACGGAAGAGGAAGCCGAGGAAGCCGCCGAAGCTGCGTTGTCCACGGTGGACTCCGAGTTCGGCCGCACGACCGACCCGGTGCGCATGTACATGCGTGAGATGGGCACCGTGGAACTGCTGACGCGTGAAGGCGAAATCGAGATCGCCAAGCGCATCGAAGGCGGCCTGCAGGCCATGATGCTGGCCATCTCGGCCTCGCCGACGACCATCGCCCACATCCTCGAATACGCCACCAAGATCCGCGCCGGCGAGATGCAGATCTCCGACGTCGTCGACGGCTTCGTGGCCGAGGACGAGGCCGACGACTACGTGGCCGAGGAAGACTTCGACGAGTTCGACGAGGAAGACGACGACGATGGCAACGGCGGCTCCAAGGCGCTGACGAAGAAGCTCGAAGAGCTGAAGAACGCCGCGCTGGTCAAGCTGGACTCGATGTCCGTCTCCTTCGACAAGATGCGCAAGGCCTTCGAGAAGGAAGGCTACAAGTCGCAGTCGTACAACAAGGCGCAGCAGGCCATCAGTGCCGAGCTGATGACAATCCGCTTCACGGTCAAGACCATCGAGAAGCTGTGCGACATCCTGCGCAGCCAGGTGGACGACGTCCGCCGTTACGAGCGCGAGCTGCGCAAGATCGTCGTCGACAAGTGCGGCATGCCGCAGGAACACTTCATCAAGACGTTCCCGCCCAACGCGCTGAACCTGAAGTGGGCCGAGAAGGAAGTCGCCGCCGCCAAGCCGTACAGCACCATCCTGAGCCGCAATCTGCCGCCGGTGCAGGAGCTGCAACAAAAGCTCATCGACATCCAGGCCAAGGCCGTCGTGCCGCTGGACGACTTGAAGGACATCAACAAGAAGATGAACGAGGGCGAGAAGGCCTCTCGTGACGCGAAGAAGGAAATGATCGAGGCCAACCTGCGCCTCGTGATCTCCATCGCCAAGAAGTACACCAACCGCGGCCTGCAGTTCCTGGACCTGATCCAGGAAGGCAACATCGGCCTGATGAAGGCGGTGGACAAGTTCGAATATCGCCGCGGCTACAAGTTCTCGACGTACGCGACGTGGTGGATCCGCCAGGCCATTACGCGCTCCATCGCGGACCAGGCCCGCACGATCCGCATCCCGGTTCACATGATCGAGACGATCAACAAGATGAACCGCATCTCGCGCCAGCATCTGCAGGAGTTCGGCTACGAGCCGGACGCCCCGACGCTGGCCGAGAAGATGGAGATCCCGGAAGACAAGATCCGCAAGATCATGAAGATCGCCAAGGAGCCGATCTCCATGGAAACGCCGATCGGGGACGACGACGACAGCCACCTGGGCGATTTCATCGAGGACACGAACAACACGGCGCCCATCGAGGCCGCCATGCAGGCCGGCCTGCGCGACGTGGTGAAGGACATCCTCGACTCGCTGACGCCGCGCGAGGCCAAGGTGCTGCGCATGCGCTTCGGCATCGAGATGCAGAGCGACCACACGCTGGAAGAAGTCGGCAAGCAGTTCGACGTCACCCGCGAGCGCATCCGCCAGATCGAGGCCAAGGCGATCCGCAAGCTGAAGCATCCCAGCCGCTCGGACAAGCTGCGCACGTATCTGGACAACCTGTAAAGGTTGGCCAGGACGTGGTTCGCGCCAGCGAACTGCCGCGCAGCGGCAACGCGACCTGCGCCCTGACTCGCATCGCGAGGCAGGGCGCAAGCTCCGCACCTGCTGCGACGGCAACCTGTGATGCACAAAGGCCGGCTCGTCCGGCCTTTTTGACGGCCTAAACTCCCTTCATGACCGCGATCCGCGAGCGCACCGTTCTTTTTGCCGACCTGCGCGGCAGTACCGGGCTCTACGAGTCGCTCGGCAATGCCGAAGCCAGCTCTCTCGTGACGCAGACGGTCAGCCAGATCAGCGAGGCCGTCCTGGAAAGCGGCGGCCAGCTCATCAAGACGCTGGGCGACGGCCTGATGGCCGCGTTTGAGACGCCGCGCGACGGCGTGCGAGCCGCGCAACGCATGCAGGAACTGCTGGAGAAGACCGTGCAGCGCGCGCGGCGGCTCAGCAACCCGGCCATGCTGGCGCTGCGCCTGCAAGTGGCCCTTGCGCGCGGCGAGGTCGTCGAGCTCAACGGCGACTGCTTCGGCGACGCGGTCAACGTCGCGGCCCGGCTCATCGACCATGCGGGCGACGGCGAAATCCTCGTCACCGCCGAGGTACTGGCCGGCCTGCACCACGCCTCCAAGGGTCGCTTCCGCAGCCTGGATCGCATCTCCGTCCGGGGCCGCGTCGAGGCCGTGCACGTCTACCGGCTCGACGCGTCGCCACTAGCCAGCGCTGACGCCGCCGCCACCCAGTTCGGCGAGCCGATGCGCTCGGTGGAGCCTGACGGCATGCGACTCATCTGGCATGACCTGGACCGCGTGTTCGACATCGGCGCCATGCCCATCGTGCTGGGCCGCAGCGTGCAGGCCACCTACTGCATCACCGACGCGCGCGTGTCTCGCTCGCACGCCCGCATCGACTGGCAGGGCAGCAGCTTCGAGCTGACCGACCTCTCCTACAACGGCACCTACGTGCGCTTCGGCGATTCCGGTGAGCTGCTCAGCCTCAAGCGCGGCAGCTGCACGCTGCACGGCAGCGGCGTCATCGGCCTGGGTGGCCCGCCGACGGACGAGCTGTCGCCCATCGTGCGCTTCGAGGTGCTGCACTTCGCCGACACCGAGCCGCAGGCCTTCGGCGCCTCCCGCACACGCCGATGACGCGGGCCGACCCGCGCCCCGGCGCTCGACCCGCCAACAACCGACATGCCCTTCCTTCCTGAACCGTCGCATCGCCACGGCGCCACGCCGTCCGGACCGGACACCGCCGTGCTGCTGTGCAACCTCGGCACGCCGGAAGCGCCCACCGCACCCGCGCTGCGGCGCTACCTCGCGCAGTTCCTCGCCGACCCGCGCGTCGTCGAGATCCCGAAGCTCGTCTGGGCGCTCATCCTGCACGGCATCATCCTGCGCGTGCGGCCAGCCAAGTCGGCCGCCAAATACGCCACCGTCTGGACGCCAGAGGGCTCGCCGCTGAAGGTGTGGACGAGCAAGCAGGCCAAGCTGCTGCAAGGCTACCTCGGCGAGCGCGGCCTGCGAGTGCGGGTGGCCTTCGCCATGCGCTATGGCGAGCCGTCCATCGCCGCTACGCTGGACGCCCTCAAGCGCGAAGGCGTGCGCCGTGTACTCGTGCTGCCGGCCTACCCGCAGTACTCCGGCGCGACGACGGCCAGCGTCATCGACGATGTGGCCCACTGGGCCCTGCAGACTCGCCACGTGCCCGAACTCCGCTTCATCAACTGCTACCACGACGACACGGCCTACATCGCCGCCCTCGCGCAGACCGTGCGCGAGCACTGGCAGCGCGAAGGCCGCGGCGACAAGCTCGTCATGAGCTTCCACGGTATGCCCGAGCGCACGTTGCACCTGGGCGACCCGTACCACTGTGAATGCCTGAAGACCGGCCGGCTGCTGGCCGAGTCGCTGGGACTGAAGGACGGCGAGTGGCTGGTGACCTTCCAGAGCCGCTTCGGCAAGGCCAAGTGGCTGGAGCCCTACACCGAGCCCAGCCTTGTCAAGCTCGCCCAGGGCGGCCTGAAGACGGTGGACCTCATCTGCCCCGGCTTCTCGGCAGACTGCCTGGAGACGCTGGAAGAAATCAACCAGGAGGCCCGCGCCGCCTTCCTGGCCGCCGGCGGCCAGCGCTTCGGCTACATCCCCTGCCTGAACGACCATCCCGCCGGGATGCGCGCGCTGGCCACGCTGGCCGAGCGCCACCTGCAAGGCTGGCCGACCGACGCGCCGCACCCGGACACGCTGGCGCTGCAGCACCAGCGTGCACTGGCCGCCGGAGCGCGCGAATGAGCGACGCCTCGTCCGGCATGCGGCTGGACAAGTGGCTCTGGGCAGCCCGCTTCTACAAGACACGCGCCCTGGCCGTCGAGGAGATCAACCTCGGCCGCGTGCGCGTGGGCGGCCAGCCGGTCAAGCCGGCGCGGGACGTCAAGGTGGGCGAGCTTTTGACCATCCGCACCGGCGCCGTGACGCGCGAGGTGGAGGTCAAGGGCCTGTCCGCCCAGCGCGGCCCGGCGCCACAGGCGCAACTGCTCTACGCCGAGACGTCCGCCAGCATCACGGCCCGAGAGGCAGCGGCCGAGGCGCGCCGCCTGGCACCCGAGCCCGCCGCCGCCATCGAACAGGGCCGCCCCACCAAGCAGGACCGCCGCCGCCTGGCGGATTGGGAACGGTGGTCGGTTTCGGTCGATGACTTGGACGATCCGGGTTGACCCGGATAAACCTTTTCCGATCTCCCCTCTTGAAACCGGGACATCGCGCCCCACGTCAGCGCGATTCCGACCCCTTTTTGCCATGACGACCGACACCCCCCTGCCCGAAGACGGCGCCGGCGCCACCGAGCCCACGGCCGCTGAACTGAACCCCGAGATCAAGATCGCCGAGCTGGAAGGTCGCCTCGCCGAGATGAGCGATGCCTACCTGCGCGCCAAGGCCGAGGTCGAGAACGTGCGCCGCCGCGCCGATGAAGACATCGCCAAGGCACGCAAGTTCGCCGTCGAAGCCTTCGCCGAGGCGATGCTGCCGGTGATGGACAGCATGGAAGCTGCGATCGCCACCCCAGGCGCCGCCGTCGAGACGGTGCTGGAGGGCGTGCACGCCACGCGCCGCCAACTGGCCAGCGCGCTGGAGCGCAACAAGGTTATCGAGGTGAACCCGCCCGCCGGCACCAAGTTCGACCCGCATCAGCACCAGGCCATCTCGATGGTGCCCGCCGAGCAGGACGCCAACACGGTCGTGACGGTGCTGCAGAAGGGCTTCCTCATTGCCGATCGCGTGCTGCGCCCGGCGTTGGTGACTGTCGCGGCGCCGAAGTAATTCACAGCCTGCCGCCCCTTGAACGCGGCCGAGTTATCCACAAATCAAACAGCATCCAAGCATCTCTTCAGGAGCAGAACAAATGGGAAAGATCATCGGCATTGACCTCGGCACGACCAACTCGTGCGTGGCGGTCATGGAAGGCAACACGACGCGCGTGATCGAGAACGCCGAAGGCGCTCGCACGACGCCGTCCATCATTGCCTACCAGGAAGACGGCGAGATCCTCGTTGGCGCCTCGGCAAAGCGCCAGGCCGTGACCAACCCCAAGAACACGCTCTACGCCGTCAAGCGCCTGATCGGCCGTAAGTTCAGCGAGAAGGAAGTGCAGAAGGACATCGACCTGATGCCCTTCACCATCGCCGCTGCCGACAACGGCGACGCGTGGGTGGAAGTGCGCGGCAAGAAGTACGCGCCCCCGCAGGTTTCGGCCGAAGTGCTGCGCAAGATGAAGAAGACCGCCGAGGACTACCTCGGCGAGGAAGTGACGGAAGCCGTCATCACGGTGCCGGCCTACTTCAACGACGCGCAGCGCCAGGCCACCAAGGATGCTGGCCGCATCGCTGGCCTCGACGTCAAGCGCATCATCAACGAGCCCACCGCTGCGGCCCTGGCTTTCGGCCTTGACAAGCATGGCAAGGGCGACCGCAAGATCGCCGTGTATGACCTGGGCGGCGGCACGTTCGACGTGTCCGTCATCGAGATCGCCGACGTCGACGGCGAGAAGCAGTTCGAGGTGCTGTCTACCAACGGAGACACGTTCCTCGGCGGCGAAGACTTCGACCAGCGCATCATTGATTACATCGTCACCGAGTTCAAGAAGGAACAAGGCGTCGACCTGACCAAGGACGTGCTGGCCCTGCAGCGACTGAAGGAAGCCGCCGAAAAAGCCAAGATCGAGCTGTCCAACTCGTCGCAGACCGACGTCAACCTGCCCTACATCACGGCAGACGCGTCGGGCCCGAAGCACCTGAACGTCAAGCTGACCCGCGCCAAGCTGGAATCCCTGGTGGATGAGCTCATCGAGCGCACGATCGCCCCCTGCCGCACGGCCATCAAGGATGCCGGCGTGTCCGTGGCCGACATCGACGACATCATCCTGGTCGGCGGCATGACGCGCATGCCCAAGGTGCAGGAAAAGGTCAAGGAGTTCTTCGGCAAGGAGCCGCGCAAGGACGTCAACCCCGACGAGGCCGTGGCCGTCGGTGCCGCCATTCAGGGCCAGGTCCTGGGCGGCGAGCGCAAGGACGTGCTGCTGCTGGACGTCACCCCGCTGAGCCTGGGCATCGAGACCCTGGGCGGCGTGATGACGAAGATGATCAAGAAGAACACGACCATCCCGACGAAGTTCTCGCAGACGTTCTCGACCGCTGACGACAACCAGCCGGCCGTGACCATCAAGGTCTACCAGGGCGAGCGCGAGCTGGCGCAGGCCAACAAGTCGCTGGGCGAGTTCAACCTCGAAGGCATCCCGCCGGCGCCGCGCGGCACGCCGCAGATCGAAGTCTCCTTCGACATCGACGCCAACGGCATCCTGCACGTCGGCGCCAAGGACAAGGGCACCGGCAAGGAAAACAAGATCACCATCAAGGCGAATTCGGGCCTGTCCGAGGCCGAGATCGAGAAGATGGTGAAGGACGCCGAGGCCAATGCGGCCGAGGACAAGAAGAAGGTTGAGCTGGTGCAGGCCCGCAACCAGGCCGACGGCCTGGTCCACAGCGTGCGCAAGTCGCTGAGCGAGCATGGCGACAAGCTGGATGCCGGCGAGAAGGACAAGATCGAGGCGGCCGCCAAGGAGCTGGAAGAAGCCATCAAGGGCGACGACCAGGCCGCGATCGAATCCAAGACCGAGGCGCTGATGACGGCCAGCCAGAAGCTGGGCGAGAAGATCTACGCCGACCAGCAGGCCGCCGCTGGCGCCGCGGCGGGTGCTGCCCCCGAGCAACCGCAGGCCGCCCCGCAAGGCGAAGCCAAGCGCCCGGCCGACGACAACGTCGTGGACGCCGAGTTCAAGGAAGTCAAGGACAGCAAGTAAGCCCTCCCGTGACTTCACGGCCCGGGAGCGCTCACGGCGCACCCGGGCCTTTGCCTTGAAAGACAGCCATGGCGTCCAAGCGCGATTACTACGAAGTCCTCGGCGTCGCCAAAAACGCCCCCGAGGACGAGATCAAGAAGGCCTACCGCAAGCTGGCCATGAAATACCACCCTGACCGCAACCAGGGTGACGGGGCCAAGGCCGCCGAGGAGAAGTTCAAGGAGGCCAAGGAGGCCTACGAGATGCTCACCGACGCCCAGAAACGCGCGGCCTACGACCAGTACGGCCATGCGGGCGTGGACCCCAACATGGGTGCCGGCCGCGGCGGCCCGGGCGCGGAGGGCTTCGGCGGCTTTGCCGAGGCCTTCGGCGATATCTTCGGCGACATCTTCGGCGGTCAGGGCGGCCAGCGCCGTGGCGGCGGCGGCCAGCAGGTCTACCGCGGCAGCGACCTCAGCTACGCGATGGAGATCACGCTGGAGGAAGCCGCGCGCGGCAAGGAAACGCAGATCCGCATCCCGAGCTGGGAGAGCTGCGAGACCTGCGGCGGCTCCGGTGCCAAGCCGGGCACGTCGGCCAAGACCTGCGGGTCATGCGGCGGCTCCGGCACGGTGCACATGCGCCAGGGCTTCTTCAGCATCCAGCAGACCTGCCCGCACTGCCATGGCACCGGCAAGATCATTCCCGACCCCTGCATGACCTGCAGCGGACAGGGCAAGGTCAAGAAGCAGAAGACGCTGGAGGTCAAGATCCCCGCCGGCATCAACGAGGGTATGCGCATCCGCTCGGCGGGCAATGGCGAGCCAGGCGTGAACGGCGGCCCGGCGGGCGACCTCTACATCGAGATCCGCATCAAGCAGCACGACATCTTCGAGCGTGACGGCGACGACCTGCACTGCACGATGCCGGTGTCCATGATCACGGCGGCGCTGGGCGGCGGCATCGAAGTGCCGACGCTGGGCGGCAAGGCCGAGATCGAGCTGCCCGAAGGCACGCAGCATGGCAAGACCTTCCGGCTGCGCGGCAAGGGCATCAAGGGCGTGCGCTCCAGCTACCCGGGCGACCTGTACTGCCACATCGCGGTCGAGACGCCCGTGAAGCTCACCGAGCACCAGAAGAAGCTGCTGAAGGAGCTCGACGAGTCGCTGAAGAAGGGGGGCGACAAGCACTCGCCCAACGCCAAGACGTGGACGGACCGGGTCAAGGACCTGTTCAAGTAAACGGCACCGTTCCGGCTCGATCAGCCGCAGCGCCCTCGCGGGCCTGCGGCTTTTTTCATGCCCGCGGCGGCTCGCCTGCGGACTGACCGCCGCGTCGGATGTCACGGATGCCGTCGACGTGCTGGTCAACCCGCTCTCCCTTCGTGCCTCATACACCCTAAAGTCGTGCGCTGTCATTCCGATGACTCATAAGTGATCGCACCCACGCAAGCTCCGCTCACAGTCCACGGCCCGCGGCCGGGGAAGGAGGCTGCGTGTTCCTGATGGACCAGAACATCCAGGATGCGACGGCGCTGATCATCGACAGCAACGCCAACTCACGCAGCCTGATGTCGGCCCAGCTTCGTGACCTGGGCGTGGGCACCGTGCGCCAGACGCCGCGCGTGAAAGACGCGCGCGTCATGCTGGAGCACCAGACCTACGACATCGTGCTGTGCGACTACCACTTCGACGCCAGCGAGACCTCGGGGCAGGACCTGCTCGACGAACTGCGGCGCGAAGGCCTGCTGCCCTATTCCACCGTGTTCATCATGGTGACGAGCGAAGCCACCTACGCCAAGGTGGCAGAGGCCGCGGAAGCCGCGCTGGACGCCTACCTCATCAAGCCATACACCAGCGCCAACCTCGCGGAGCGGTTGGCCAGCGCGCGGCACCGCAAGCGCGTGCTGAAGGACATTTTCGAGGCCATCGAGAACCAGGATTTCGAGACCGCCGCCAACCTGTGCCTCGCGCGCTTCGAGGCCAAGGGCAAGTACTGGCTGTACGCCGCGCGCATCGGTGCCGAGCTGCTGCTGCGCCTGAAGCGCTTCGATGACGCACGCACGCTGTACGAAGCCATCATCGCCGCCAAGACCGTGCCGTGGGCGCGGCTGGGCGTGGCGCGCACGGAGCTGGCCGGCGGCAACCTGCAACAGGCCCGCCGCACGCTGGAGAACCTCATCGGCGAGCTGCCCGACTACGCTGACTCCCACGATCTGCTGGGCCATGTGCAGATGGAACAGGGCGATCTCACCGAGGCGCTGAAGACCTACCAGACCGCGGCCACGCTGACGCCCGGCTGCCTGCTGCGGCTGCAGCGCTGCGGGTCGCTGGGCTTCTACGTAGGCCAGCGCGCCGACGCGCTGCGCATGCTGGAGCGCGCAATGTCGCAGGGCCTGCGCTCCAAGCTGTTCGACATGCTCAGCCTCGTGCTCATCGGGCTGATGCGCTTCGATGCAAAGGACTTCAAGGGCTTCAAGTACGCCCACGACGCACTCGGCGCAGCGCTCGAGCGGTCGCCGGGTTCGATCCGGCTGCAGCGCTTCGACCTCGTCTTCCGCGGCCTCGCCTTCCTGATGGACCGCCGCGTCGGGCAGGCGATGATCGTCGCGCGCGAGTTCACCGAGCACGCCTCGGCCGGCAACTTCGACCTCGAAGCCGCGTCACTGCTGACGGCGCTGTGGATCCGTCTGTCCAGCCAGGAAGTCGAGCTGGAAGAGATGATGCCCATCCTGCACGGCCTGGGCATGCGCTACTGCACGGCCAAGGCCAGCACCGAGATCCTCGTGGCGATGACCGAGACCCACCAGGGCGCGGCCGAGCAGTACCGCGAGTGCCACCACCGGATCTTCAACGTGGCCGAGACGGCCATGCGGCATTCGCTGCGCGGCAGCGCCAAGATCGCCGTCGAGCTGCTCATCGAACAGGGCCGCCTGACGCGCAACGGCAAGCTCATCGACATGGCGGGCCTCGTGCTGAAAAGGCACGCCGACAAGATCGACAACGCCGAGGCGCTGGGCATCCAGATCGACGATCTGCACGACCGCTACGTCAAGCCCATGGCCGGCGGCCCGCTTAAGGCCCGCACGGCCGGCGGCGTGGTGCTGCGCGCGCCGACGGCGGAGGCGCCGAAGGCGGCGTCGGCGCCGGCCGAAGCCGCCTGACGTCGTCGCACGCGCCGGACTGGCGCACGGGCCGCGAGAATGCGCGCCGGCTTCATCCCCATCACCACTCCCGATGTCCGTGCTCAAACGCCTCCTGGCCTGGTTCCGCCCTGACACCTCGCGTCCCCTCTCCCAGGCCTGGCTGGCCGCGGCGTGGATGGGCCTGCTCGCCAACTGGCCGCTCTGGCAGCAGCTGAATACGTTGCCCGGCGTGGGCGTCGGCTTCACGCTCGCTTTTGCAGGCATGGTGACGGCCGCCACCGGCGCCGTGCTGAGCCTGCTGGCCTGGCCGCGGCTCATCAAGGGCGTGCTGGTCGTGCTGCTGCTGGCCAGCGGCGCCCTGGCCTATTTCATCGGCAGTTACGGCATCGTGTTCGACCCGACGATGGTCGTGAACATGGTGCAGACCGACGTTCGCGAGACGCGTGACCTGCTGAGCTGGCGGCTGTTCGCCAGCCTCGCGCTGCTGGGCGCGCTGCCTGCCTGGTGGCTGCTGCGCCGTCCCGCGGCGCCAGCGCAGGCGCTGCCGCGCCGCCTGGGCGGCAACCTGGCCGGCTTTGCGCTCGGCCTCGTCGCGATGGTGCTGCTGGCGCTGAGCGTGTTCGCGACGCTGTCGTCGACGATGCGCAACTACAAGAGCATCCGCTACATGGTCACGCCGCTGAACGCTGTCTACTCGGTCAGCATCGTCGGCGTCCGCAGCCTGTCCGGGCCCAAGGGCCCCCCGGTCGTCATCGGTGCAGACGCGCGGCTGCTGCCGCGGCCCGACGGCAGCAAGCCGCCGCTACTGCTGTTCGTCGTCGGCGAAACGGCACGCGGCATGAACTTCAGTCTCAATGGCTACGCGCGCCCCACCAACCCCGAGCTCACCAAGCTGCAAGGCCCGAGCCTCGTCAGCCTGCGCCAGGTCACGTCCTGCGGCACGGCAACCGCCGCATCCCTGCCCTGCATGTTCGCGCCGCAGGGGCGTGCCGGCTTCGACGCCGACAAGCCGCAGGAGAACCTGCTCGACGTGCTGCAGCGCGCGGGACTGGCCGTGCTGTGGCTGGACAACCAGAGCGGCTGCAAAGGCCTGTGCGACCGCGTTCCCCACAGCCCCACCGCCAAGCTGCCCGACGGCGCCGCGCCGCTGCCGGCCGGCCTGTGCAGCAAGGATGAGCTCGGCGAGGAGGAATGCTTTGACGAGGCGCTGCTGCACGAGCTGGACAAGCGCATTGCCGCGCTCGACCCGGAGCGTCTCAAGCGCGGCCTCGTGCTGGTCATGCACCAGATGGGCAGCCACGGCCCGGCCTACTTCAAGCGCTCGCCGCCCGACCTCAAGCCCTTCCAGCCTGAGTGCAAGAGCAACACGCTGCAACAATGCCAGCGAGAGCAAGTGGTCAACGCCTACGACAACACGCTGGTGACGACTGACCGGCTGCTGACCCGCGCCATCGGCTGGCTGCAGGCGCGGTCGGCGCGCTTCGACACCGGCATGCTCTATGTGTCGGACCACGGCGAATCGCTCGGCGAGAACGGGCTGTACCTGCACGGCATGCCCTATGCGATGGCACCCAAGGAACAGACGCATGTGCCGATGATCCTGTGGGTGCCGGAGGGCGGGGCGACCGCCGCGTCGCTGAAGCCCGGCTGCCTCGGCAGCCTGCGGGACCAGCCGGCATCGCATGACAACCTCTTCCACACAGTCATGGGCTGGGTGGGGGCCCGGGCGGACGTCTACAAGCCCGAGTGGGACCTGCTGGCCGGCTGCCGGCGATGAGGCGCCTGGCTAGAACAGGCTGCCCTGCGCGGACGGCTTGCGTGGCGGCGTGAACAGCGCCAGCTGCACCGGCCGCCGCTCGTTGCGCAGCCCCAGCTTGGCGATGGCCCGACGCAGCCGCGCCTGCAGCAGCTCCGCCCAGACGCCCTCGCCCGTGAAGCGCGTGCCGAAGCGCGCGTCGTTGTCCTTGCCGCCACGCATGTCGCGGATGCGGGCCATCACGCGCTCGGCGCGGTCGGGGAAATGGCGCTGCAGCCAGTCCTGGAACAGTGGATTCACCTCCCAGGGCAGCCGCACCGGGATGCTGAAGGCGCTGCTGGCGCCGGCTGCATGGGCGGCCTCCAGGATGCGCTCCAGCTCCGGCTCGTTGATGAAGGGAATGACGGGCGACACGCTGACGCCCACCGGCACGCCCGCGTCCGCCAGTGCCTGGATCGTGCGCAGCCGCCGCGCCGGTGCAGCGGCGCGGGGCTCAAGGATGCGGGCGAGGTCGTTGTCCAGCGTCGTCACCGACAGGTAGACTGACACCAGCCCCTGCGCGGCCATCGGGGCGATGAGGTCCATGTCGCGCTCGATGCCGCTGCTCTTCGTGACGACGGAAAACGGGTGCTGCGACTCGGCCAGCACTTCGATGATGCGGCGCGTGAGGCCCAGTCGGCGCTCCACCGGCTGGTAGGCGTCCGTCGCCGTGCCCAGCACCAGCGAGCGCGGCTCGTAGCGCGCGCCGGCCAGCGTCTCGCGCAGCCGCTCGGCCGCGTTGACCTTGGCGATGATCCGCGTCTCGAAGTCCAGCCCCGGCGACAGGTTCAGGTAGCTGTGCGTCGGCCGCGCAAAGCAGTAGATGCAGCCGTGCTCGCAACCCCGGTAGGGGTTGATGGAGTAGTCGAACGTGATGTCCGGCGACTGGTTGCTGGAGATGATCTTGCCGGCCTGCTCCTCGATGACCTGGGTGGCCGGCGGCAGCTGTTCTTCGGTGGCGAGTTGGTCCAGCGAGCCCCAGCCATCGTCGTGCTGCTCCCGCTCCCGCTGCTCGAAGCGATGCGGCATGGCCGTGGCCGTGCCGCGCCCCTTGATGGAGTCGACCGGGACGAGCGCCGGCTGGGCGGCGGCGATGCGGGTGGGGGCAGGCGGCATACTGTGAATATATACAGCATTTGAAACCTTGCCTACCGTTCTGATGTGCCCGAGTCCCGGGCGCCGCGCCACAGGGCGCTCGCGGCGTAGGCCCTAGACTGCCCCGATGCCCCTGGAAGATGTTGCCGAGCACCGCCCTCCCCGCCTGCGTGACCACACCGACTACCACCGCCTGCTCGCGGCCCGCGTGACCGGCGGCGCGGCCAACCAGATGCTGATGGTGGCGCTGGGCTGGCAGATGTACGACCTGACCGCCAGCGCCTGGCAACTGGGCCTGGTCGGCCTGGCGCAGTTCCTGCCGGCGCTGCTGCTGACACTGCCGGCTGGCCACCTCGTCGACCAGCACGACCGCCGCCTGCTGCTGGCGGGCAGCCTGGGCCTGCAGCTGCTGGTGGCTGCCTGCCTCGCGCTGGCCAGCGTGGGCGGCTGGGTGGCGCCGTCATTGATCCTCGGCCTGTCGGTGCTGCTGGGCTGCGCGCGGGCGCTGCAAATGCCGGCGCAGCAGGCGCTGATGCCGGCGCTGGTGCCTCCGGCCCTGCTGCCGCGCGCCGTCGCGGCGGCCAGCTCGACGATGCAGGCCGCCATCATCGCGGGGCCGGCCTTGGGTGGCGTGCTGTACGGCCTGGGGCCGGCGGCGGCCGGCCTGGCGCACGACGGCCAGTCCGGCGCGGCCGCGCATTGGGGTGCGGCGCTGGTCTACGGCGTGTCGCTGCTGCTGCTGGCGACGGCCGTGGCCGGCGTGCTGGCCCTGCGCCACCGGGCCGCCGCGCCGCAGCGTGCGGCCCCCGGGCTGGCGCAACTGACGGCCGGCATCCGCTTCATCTGGCAGCGGCCCGTCATGCTGGGGGCGATCTCGCTGGACCTGTTCGCCGTGTTGCTGGGCGGCGCCACCGCGTTGCTGCCGATCTTCGCGCGGGACATCCTGCACACCGGGCCCGAGGGCCTGGGCCTGCTGCGGTCGGCGCCCGCGGTCGGCGCAGTGGTCGTCGGCCTCTGGTTCGCCCGGCGGCCCATCACACGGCGTGCAGGGCACTGGCTGCTCGGCGCCGTGGCGGTGTTCGGCCTGGCGATGATCGGCTTCGCGCTGACGTCGTCTTTCATCGTCGCGTTCCTCGTGCTGCTGGTCAGCGGCGCGGCCGACATGGTCAGCGTCGTCATACGCCAGTCCATCGTGCAGCTGGAGACGCCCGACGACATGCGCGGCCGCGTCGGCGCGGTGAACTCGGTCTTCATCGGCGCCAGCAACCAGCTCGGCGAGTTCGAATCCGGCGCCACGGCCGCTGTGCTGGGGCCCGTGGGATCGGTGCTGCTAGGTGGCTTCGGCGTGCTGGCGGTCGTGGCGCTGTGGTTCAGGCTCTTTCCGGCGCTGGCGCGGCGGGACCGGCTGCACCCCTGACGGCGGCGGTCTCGTCCGTCAGCCCATGGCGGTCGTGACGAAGAGCGCCGAGGTCCACACGCGCGATTGGTCACGCTGGCGGGCGGTGATGAAGAGCGGATGCTCCACGCCGGCTTGCAGGCCGAGGCTGAGCAGGTCCACCTCGCCCGACACGTCGCGCGGCAAGGCGGCGTCGGTGACGGGTTCAACGCTGAGCACGAGCTCGGTGCCGGGCAGCTCCTCCTGGAACGAGCCGCGCGCCAGCAGCTCCGCACCGCTGATGCGCACCTCCACCTCCGGCGCATGCACGAAGGGCTGGCGCTTGAGCGGGCTGCCGACCTTCACATAACCATCGATGCGTGCGTTCACGGTGATGTGTGCGTCGCGCAGCTCGCCCAGCGTCAGCTCGATGCTGTCGGTGTCGCCATGCGTGGCGGTCTTGAAGCAGACGGTCGTCGTGTCTTCGCGCCACGTCGTCTGCTCGGCATGGTCGAAGCCCAACGCGTGGACCGCGCGCAGGTTGGTGCCGCGCACGTCGATGCTGCCGTCCCAGTAAGCGCCGCGGTAGCGGTCCTTGATGCGCGCGCCGCCGACACGCACGCGCACGCGGGTGCCGGACCAGCCGAGCTCTCGATGCAGGTCCCGCGACCAGATGCACTGGTCGCCGCGGAACAGCTGCACGCGCTCCCAGCCGGCATCGCCCAGCAGCCGGTAGGCCAGCGGCGTGGCGCCATCCGTCGTGCAGACATCGCCCATCCAGTGCTCGCCGAGGCGCAGCGAGGCGAAGCTGCGCTCACCCGTCGTGGCGAAGGTGCGGCGCGCGCGCAGCGCCTGGCCCACGGCCTGACGGTCGAAGCGCGCGGCCAGCACGCCGGTGAGCCCTCCTCGCGAGCCGAACACGGCCGTGGCCGGCACGCCACCGCCGCAGCGGCCCTGGTGCTCGTCGCTGTTGGCAACGGCGCCGACGCGATAGCCCCGCGCCAGTGCCTCGGCATAGACCCAGTGGAACTGCCCCCAGGCAGAGCCGACCTCCACCAGCCGCTCCAGTTGCGGATGGTGCCAGTCGAGGTTGCAGCGCCGCCCGCCAACGTGCGGGATCATCAGGTGGCACTCGGGGTCGTCGGCGTAGGCGGCGTACAGGTCGTCCACCGGCCAGGTGCCGGGCCGGATCGTGCCCTGCGTGAACTCGTTCCACTCGAAGCTGCGCATCAGCCGCCCCTGCTCGTCGAACGGAAAGCGCGGCTTGCCCTCGCCGAGGAAGACGATGTTGCGATCACCGCCGGCCGCGGAGTTGCCGCACCACTCGGTGCCCGGGTAGCAGACAAAGCGGCCGGGTTCGTTGAGCGCATGGATCAGAGCGACCGCCTGGTTCCAGCGCGCCTCGGTGATGTTGAAGTCGTTGGCCGTGTAGCCCAGCACGTCGAGGCCGGCGACATCGCGGCCGTAGCTGAGGTTGTAACGCGTGTCGTTGGTGCCGATGGTGTCGTCGGAGTGCACGTGCAGGTCGGCATACAGCGGCCGCAGGCCAGGCAGCTCAGCCGCGGTGACGTAGGCCTGCGCGGCCAGGCTCAGCGGCGGGTGCGCCACCTCGGCCGTCAGCCGCCACTCGCCCGTGGCGGCCAGCCGATGCGCCGACAGGCGCGCCACAGCCCAGCCCTCGGTCGCGAGCGTGAACGGTCGCGCCTCGGCGGCGCCGTCGGGACCGTGCAAGGTCAGCATGCCTGCCAGCGGCATGTCACGGCAGGTGTTGCCCCAGGCGTCATCCAGTCGCACGAGCGTGTCGAATGCCTCGCCGACACCCACCAGCCGCGGTGCGATGAGCTGCAGGCGCGCCGGTGACCCCGGCACGATGTCCAGCACGCAGTCGCCCGGCACCTCGGCGAACTTGGAGCTGCCCAGCGGGTCGATGAACATGCGGAAGCGGAAGCCCTGCTCGACGAAGCTCTGCACCCGCGTGCCCGCACCGCCGTGGCGCCGGTCGCCCAGGCGGATGACGATGCGGTCGCCGGGGTTGAGGTAGCCATCGACGATGTCGATCAGCACCGCCTTCTGGAACGGCCGCTCATGGCCCTTCTGGTCGAACCGCACCTTCAGGTGCTGCACCGTCGCGGGGCTCTGGCCCGGCACCAGCGGCCCCGCCTGGTATTCGGCCGACACGAAGTTGGCCGCACGCGGATCGGTCGTCTGGAACAGCGCCCAGTCCGAATAGAACTTGAACGCGAGCTTGAGCCAGGCGCCATCGGCCAAGCCCGAGGCGCCGACCTCGTAGACCAGCGTCAGCTCCGTCCACTCGCCGGCCACCAGTTGCTGGCGGTCGCAGCTGAGCCGGCCGAGGAAGGGCTTGCCCTTGTTCTGTTCGTAAAGGCCACGCGGAGCGATGTAGTCACCGGCCTCGCGGGCGGGGTCGAAGGGATGGGTCATGGTGGGTCGATGAGAAGGCTCACTGGCCGCGCCAGTGGCTGTAGCGGGCTTCCAGCCGACGGAAGACGAAGCTCTCCGTCAGCCAAGCGATCAGGCCGATCAACGCGATGCCCAGCAGCACCTGGCTGCTGTTGCCGATCTGGCCGCCGGTGGACACCATCCAGCCGATGCCCTTGGACGCGCCGATCATCTCGGCCGCGATCAGTGCCCGCCACGCCTGGCTGAAGCCGATGCGCAGCGCCGCCGTGATGAAGGGCAGGCAGGCCGGCAGGTAGACGAAGCGCAGCAGCTGCCGCCGCGACGCTCCCAGCGTGCGCGCGGCGCGGACCTCGCCGCCCTCGATGGAGCGCACGCCCTCCTCGACGGTGATCGCCATCGGGAACATGGCGGCCATGACGATGACGGCCAGCATCGAGGCCTCGCCCAGGCCGAGGAAGAGGATGACCAGCGGCGTCCAGGCGATGGGCGGGATGGCCATGAACAGGCTGTTGACCGGCCCCATGAACGCCCGCCAGCCCGCCGACAGGCCCATCGCCGTGCCCAGCGCGATGGCGAGCGCCGCGGCCAGGCCGAAGCCCGCCAGCTCGCGCAGCAGGCTGGCGCCCAGGTGCCGGGGCAGGCTGCCGTCCTGCCAGGCGCGCAGTCCCTCGCGCAGCACGTCCCAGGGCTGGGGCAGCACATAGGACGGCATGCGTAGCGCCAGCAGCATCCACACCAGCAGGATCAGCGGGATGGAAGCCCACGCCAGCCCGCGCTGCCAGCGCCATGTGGCCCGGCGCGAGGCGGTGGCGGGCTTCTCCATCAAGGCCATGGTGGTCATTTCGGGACGCCTGCGGTGGCCTTCAGCCAGTAGCCGGTGTCGACCACCTTCTCCACCTTGAGCGGCTGGGCGATGAAGCCCAGCGATAGCGAGTAGTCCATGAGCCGCTGGATGAAGCGCAGGTCCTGCGCCTCGAGCGCATCCGCCCAGCCCAGGCGCTTGCGCGCCTCCTGCACGATGGCCGTTGGCGCGATGGTCTTGCCGTCTGCCGTCTGCACGGCCTCGAGCTTGAAGGCCTGGGCGATGATCTGGTTGCTCTCGGCGGGCTGCTGCTTCAGGAAGTTGATGGCCTTGTGATGCGCGCGCAGCAGCTTCACTACGTCGCTGCCGCGCTCCTTCAGCGTCGCGACCGGTGCCATGACGACATACCACGGGTACTCCGGCAGCGCCTGGTTCAGGTCCAGCACCAGGCGGCTGTTGCCGCGCAGCAGCGCCTGCGACACGAAGGGCTCCCACAGGAAGGCGGCGTCGGCCACGTTGCGGTCCAGCGCCGCGTTCATGTTGGCCGGCGGCATGGGCAGGATGCCGAGGTCCTTCTCAGGGTCCAGCGCGGCCTGCTCCTTCAGCACGAAGCCGCGCAGCAGCACGTCCATGCCGCTGCCCTTGGCGACCGACGCCAGACGCCGGCCGCGCAGGTCGGCCAGCGTCTTCACGGGACCTGCGGCGGTGCTGATGACGGCCGCCTGTCCGTAGTTGACCTTGGCGAGGATGCGCGCATCAAGGCCGCGCGAGAACCACTGGTAGACGGGCGGGGCGCCGACGTAGGCCAAGTCCAGCTCGCCGGCTGCCAGAGCCTGCTGCAGCACGGGGCCGTCGCCGAAGGATTTGAGCTCCACGCTCAGTCCCTCTTCAGCGAAGAAGCGCTTCTGCTCGGCGATGACGGCCGGCGCGTTCGCCATCGCGAACACCCAGCCAACGCGCAGCGGCCTGGTGTCGGCGCGCGCGGTGGACGTCAGGCACAGGGAGGCTGCGGCGAGCAGCAGGGTAAGCAGGGGGCGGCGTGCGACTGTCATGCGGGCTGGGTGGTCACGTGGTCGATGCGATCGAGAAGCTGATCGCGCAAGGCATGGAAGCGCGGCAGGCGCTGCGTCTGCGGCAGTTGGCGCGGGCGCGGCAGGTCGATGAGGAGTTCGCAGTCGATGCCCCGCGGCGCACGGCCGAGCACGACGACGCGGTCGGCCAGGAAGACGGCCTCGTCGATGTCGTGGGTGACGAACACCACCGTCTGCCCCAGCGCGGACCACAGCCGCAGCAGCTCCTCGTTCATGTGCCGGCGGCTCATCGCGTCCAGCGCGGCGAACGGCTCGTCGGCCAGCAGCAGCGCGGGCTCGGGGGCCAGCGCGCGGGCAAGCGCCACGCGTTGCCGCATGCCGCCCGACAGCTGGTGCGGCAGCTTGTGGGCCGCCGCTTCCAGGCCGACCAGTCGCAGATAGTGCAACGCCTTGTCAGCCTGCTGGCGGGGCGTCAGCAGGCCCTGCATCCGCAGGCCGAAGCGCACGTTGTCCAGCGCGTTCAACCATGGGAACAGATGCGGCGACTGGAACACATAACCCAGCTCGGGCATCTCGGGGCGCACCGCCACGTCGTTGAGTTCCACGCGCCCGCGATCCGGCGGCAGGAAGCCCGACAACAGGTTCAACAGCGTCGACTTGCCACAGCCCGACGGGCCCAGCACCACGACGAACTCACCCGGTGCGACAGCGAGATCCAGCCCCTGGAACACCGGCTGGCCGTCGGCATGCGAGAAGTGGACGCCCGACAGGCGCAGGCCGTCAGGCTCGCGCCCGCGGAAGGGGCTTTCGGCAGGTGGTGGAGGGGGTCGTGACGGGTACGGCATGGAGGCGTCGGGGCCGAGTTGTTAGGCCGCTGGAATGCCGCAGATAATACGTATTAATACAAGTTGTCCATCTGCGGATACCGACTGACCATATGAGTAAAACCGCCGCACCCGCACCCGCCCTCCGCACGGCGCTGACCCGGCAGAACGCCACGTCGCTGTACGAGCAGATCGCCGCTCGGCTGATGGAGGAGATGGAGGCGGGCCTCTACGAGCCCACGGGCCGCCTGCCGTCGGAGGCGGAGATCGGTGAGCGCTTCGGCGTCAGCCGCGTCACCGTGCGGCTGGCGCTGGACAAGCTGGTGCAGGAAGGCGCCGTCGTGCGCAAGCAGGGCAAGGGCAGCTTCGTCGCCGGACGCCAGATGCGCCACGGGCTGGACACGCTGCGCAGCTTCCACGAGTCGCTCAAGCTGCAAGGCCTGCGGGCGACCATGCAGCTGCTGGAGAAGAAGGTGGTCACGCTACCGGACGACATGCGCCAGCGGTTCGCGCCCGCCGTGAGGGGGTTGTTCGTGCAACGGCTGCACTTCGTCGACGGCGAGCCGATCGCGCTAGGCGAGAGCCACCTGCCCTACCGGCTCAACGACCTCAGCTGGGCGGAGGTGGAGCAGCAGCCGGCCTACAGCCTGCTGGCCGACAAGATGGGCGAAGGCCCGGCGCGGGCGGACATCGCCATCGGCGCATTGGCAGCTGACGAGCGCCTGGCCGGGGCGCTGCAGGTGGCGGCGGGCAGCGCGCTGCTGCTGATGCGCCGCACGTCGTACTTCGGTTCAGGTGCGTGCTGCGATCACACGCACTTCTACATCCGGCCGGAGCGCTACGAGTTCGTCATGAGCAGCACGTTCAGGCCCGCCTGAGCGAGTCCCACGACCGGCATCAATACTCGTCGCGCTCGACGCCGACATAGCCCGGCGCCAGGTTCTCGAACTTGGTGTGCATGCGCTGGAAGGCGAGCTTCACTGTACCGACCGGGCCGTTACGCTGCTTGGCGATGATGATTTCCGCAACGCCCGGCTCCTTGCACTCGTCCTTCGTGTAGTACTCGTCGCGGTAGATGAACATGATGATGTCCGCGTCCTGCTCGATGGCGCCGGATTCGCGCAGGTCGGACATCATGGGCCGCTTGTCGGGCCGCTGCTCCACCGAGCGGTTCAGCTGCGACAGCGCGATGACGGGGCAGCGCAGCTCCTTGGCAAGCGCCTTCAGGCCCCGTGAGATTTCGCCCAGCACGGTCGCGCGGTTTTCCTCATTGCCGCCGCCGTTGCCCGTCATCAGCTGCAAATAGTCGATGACGATCAGCCCCAACTGGCCACTGATGCGGGCCTGACGGCGGGCGCGGGCGCGCACCTCGCTGGGCGACAGGCCGGGGCTTTCGTCGATGTAGATCGCCGCCTTGCCCAGCTTGTCGACCGCCTCGGACAGCCGGCTCCACTCGTCGTCGGCCAGACGACCGGTGCGCAGGTGGCTCTGGTCAATGCGGCCGATGGAGCCCACCATCCGCAACGCCAGCTGCGCGGCGCCCATTTCCATCGAGTAGATGACGACGGGCAGGCCCTCGTTGATGGCGACGTTCTCGGCGATGTTGACGGCGAACGCCGTCTTGCCCATGGACGGGCGCGCGGCCAGCACGATCAGGTCGCCCGGCTGCAGGCCGGCCGTCTGCTTGTCCAGGTCGTAGAAGCCGGTGCGCACGCCGGTCACATCCTGCGCACCGCTCTCGGCCAGCTCGTTGACGCGGTCGATGAGCTGCACGACCAGCCGGTCCATACTCTGGAAGCCTTGCTGGCTGCGCGAGCCCTCCTCGCCGATGCGGAAGATCTTGCCCTCGGCCTCGTCGAGGATCTGCGTGACCGCTCGGCCCTGAGGGTTCATCGCGGCGGTGGCGATTTCGTCGGAAGTTGCCACCAGCTTGCGCAGGATGGCGCGCTCCCGGACGATCTCCGCATAACGACGCAGATTGGCGGCACTCGGCACGCTCTGCGCGATGGAGTTCAGGTACGACAGGCCGCCGCACTCATCGGCCCGACCCAGCGACGTGAGCTCGTCGAAGACGGTGACGACGTCGGCCGGCTTGCCGGCGTTGATCAGCTTGCCGATGGCCGCGTAGATGTGCTTGTGCTCGAAGCGGTAGAAGTCGCTCTCGGTCAGCAGGTCGGCCGCGCGGTCCCATGCGGAGTTGTCGATCAGCAGGCCGCCGAGCACGCTGTACTCGGCCTCCACCGAATGCGGCGGCACGCGCAGCCGGGCCACTTCGTCATCGGGCGGGGCGGAGGAGGAGGCAGGGAAGATCGCAGACATCGCTTGTGGATAACGCTGTGGACGAACTGGGTGTAGCCGGTGGACCGAGCGGGAAAACTGGGCCCTGAAAGACAGAAGGCCGAAACCTCGGGAGGCTTCGGCCTTCAATTTGATGTTGCGGCGGCTTGGGCCACCGCGCCATCCGGAGAAGCGTTACTCGGCTTCGGCGACGACCTGGACGGTCACTTCGACGACCACATCCGTGTGGGCGGCAACGTTGACCGGGAACTCGCCGACGGCCTTCAGCGGACCGTTGGGCAGGCGCACCTGGGACTTGACGACCGGCGTGCCGGCCTTCGTCAGTGCGTCGGCGATGTCGGCGTTGGTCACCGAGCCGAACAGGCGGCCGTCCACACCGGCCTTCTGGGCGATGCGCACGGTCGAGCCGGCAATCTTCTCGCCCAGCTTCTGGGCTTCGGCCAGCTTCTCGGCGGCGGCCTTTTCGAGCTCGGCGCGACGGGCTTCGAATTCCTTGATCGCGGCGTCGGTCGCACGGCGGGCGGCCTTGGTCGGGATCAGGAAGTTGCGGGCGTAGCCGTCCTTGACCTTGACGACATCGCCGAGGTTGCCGAGGTTGGCGACTTTTTCGAGCAGGATCACTTGCATGTCGTCAGCTCCTTAGACCTTGTGCTGGTCGCTGTACGGCAGCAGGGCCAGGAAGCGGGCGCGCTTGATGGCGACCGTCAGCTGACGCTGGAAGAAGGCGCGCGTGCCGGTCAGGCGAGCGGGCGTGATCTTGCCGTTTTCGGCGACGAAGTCGCGCAGCGTGTCGATGTCCTTGTAGTCGATCTTCTCGACACCGGCGACGGTGAAGCGGCAGAAACGCTTGCGGCGGAACAGCAACGACTGTTGGTTGCGCTTGGGCTTCTTGTCCTTGGAGAAGCGACCTTTACCACGTGGCGGGGGCATATGGGACCTCTGTTGAATCTATCCGGGTGTTCAAACGTCCTGGTTCCGGGCAGCGGGTTCGATCACGGTGACGTGGGCGATGAAGCCCCGGCCGTTGCGCTGGTGGGTCAGGAAGCCGCGGAAGACCGCGACACCACCGACTCCCAGCTTCTGCAGCTCCTTGGCCACCTCGCCCACCGCAACCGCCTTGATCTCCAGGGAGACCTTGCGCGGCTTGCCGGCTTCGATGACGTCGGACTCTGCCTTGAGGGCAGCGTCCAGGGCCATCAGCCCGGCGGGTGTGTAGCGAACTTGACCGAGTTGCTGGATCTGCGCCGACAGCGAAAGCTGGTTCACGCGTGGGCGCTGCTGCTCTGAAACCTGGTTCTAGCGATGGGCGGTGATCAGGCCGCTTCCTGTTGCGGAGCCTTGCGGGCTTCTTCGCGCTCGACGGCCTTCATCATGACCGAGGGGGTCGTGATGGCCTTGTCCTGGACCACGGTGAGGTGGCGCAGCACGGCGTCGTTGAAGCGGAAGCCGGTCTCGAGCTCGGCAAGGATTTCCTTGCTGACTTCGATGTTCAGGCACAGGTAGTGGGCCTTGGCGAGCTTCTGGATCTGGTAGGCCAGTTGACGGCGGCCCCAGTCCTCGACCCGGTGCACGACACCGCCACCGGCGGTGATCAGGCCCTTGTAGCGTTCCAGCATGGCCGGAACCTGTTCGCTTTGATCCGGATGGATCAGCAGAACGATTTCGTAGTGACGCATAGATACTCCTTGTGGATTCCAGCCCGGCGTTGTCGGGATGACGGCCGGTCTGTGGAAGCCGCGCCACGGCGTCTACTCGTGGGTACGGCAAGGGGGAACCCGTAATTCTAGCCCGGTTTGGGGAGATTCCCAAGCGACGCAGTTTTACGGCGCGCGCAGCCGGTCGACGAAGTTGCGCTGGCGTGCGCCGGGCGCGGCCGTCAGCAGGCTCACGACCGCCAGCGCCGCGGCGCCGGCCGGCACGCCGAACAGGCCCGCCGAGGCCGGCTGGATGCCCCACCACAGCGTGGCCGGCCCCGGCAGGCCGACGAGCGCGCGCAGCGATGGCTGAGCGGTGACGAGGTAGACCAAGCACACCGCCAGCCCGGTCAGCATGCCGGCCAGCGCGCCGGCGCGGTTGGCACGGCGCCAGAACACGCCGGCCACCAACGCCGGAAAGAACGTCGACCCGGCGATGGAAAACGCCGCGGTGACGACGCCGAGGATGTCCGCCGGCCGGCTGGACGCCACCGCCGCCGCCGCCAGCGCCGCCGCCAGCAGCAAGGCCTTGGACAAGGTGACCCGCCGCGTACGTGATGCGTCGGGGTTGATCGCTTTGTAGTACAGGTCATGCGACAACGCCGTGGAAATGGCCAGCAGCAGGCCGTCGGCCGTCGACAACGCCGCGGCCAGGCCGCCAGCGGCCACCATGCCCGAGATCACATACGGCAGGCCGCCCAGCTCAGGCATGACGAGCATGACCAGGTCTGGATGCAGGCGCAGCTCGCCCAGTTGCAGCCGGCCATCGCCATTGAGGTCCACCGCAGACAAGAGCCCCGGATCGACCCGCTGCCACTGGCGGATCCACGCCGGCAACTGGTCGAACGAGCTGCCGACGAGGTGGTCGAAGACTTCCGTCTTCACCATGACGGCTAGCGCCGGCGCGGTCAGGTAGAGCAGGCAGATGAAGATCAGTGACCAGGCGACGGACTCGCGCGCCGTCGCCACCGAGTCGGTCGTGTAGTAGCGCGTCAGCAAGTGCGGCAGTCCGGCCGTGCCGACCATCAGGCACAGCGCCAGCGCGATGAAGTTGCGCCGCGACTCGCTGGCGCGCGCCTGCTCGGCCGGGTCGCCCTCGGGATTGCCGGCGAACGGCTGTGCATGCGGCACCAGCCCCGACAGCGGCCGCGCGAGCTGCGCCTCCTGCAGCCGCTCGCGATGCCAGCGCTCTTCCGCCTCCGCGGGCGTCCGCGGCAACGCGGCGCGCTGCTTCTCGGCAGCCTGGATCTGTGCCAGCGGGGCGTTGCGGGCCTTCAGCGCCGCCACACGGGCCGAGGCCTCAGCCTGTTCCTCGGCCAGCGCCACCGGCACATCGACCAGGCGCCGGGCTGCGGCATCGGCGCGCTGCTGGTGGATGGCTCGGACCTGCAGCTCGGCCGGGTCGCGCATCAGCTGCTGTTCACGCTCGGCCAGCTGGTGCAACTGGTGGCCGTAGGCGATCTGCGGCAACGGCCAGCCCGTCTGCTTGACGCTGAGCCAGATGACCGGCACCAGGTAGGCCAGGATCATGATGAGGTACTGCGCCACCTGCGTCCACGTGACGGCGCGCATGCCGCCGAGGAAGGAACACACCAGCACGCCGCCCAGGCCGACAAACACGCCAACCTCGAAGCCGAGGCCCGTCAGCCGCGTCGTGATGAGGCCCACGCCATAGATCTGCGCGACGAGGTAGACGAAGGACACGAGGATGGCCGCTACGGCGCCGACAACGCGCAGCGTGCGGCTCTCGAAGCGCTCAGCCAGGAAGTCACCCAGCGTGAACTGGCCGAAGCGGCGCAGATAGGGCGCGATGCACAACGCGACGAGCACGAAGCCACCCGTCCACCCGAGCACATAGGCCAGCCCGGCGTAGCCGCTGGCGTAGAGCGTGCCGACGAGGCCGATGAAGGTGGCCGCGCTCATCCAGTCGGCCGCGGCGGCCATGCCGTTGTAGAGCGGCGGCACGCGGCGGCCGGCAACGAAATACTCGGCCGGGTCAGTCGTGCGGCTCAGGATGCCGATGACGGCATAGACGGCCACCGTCGCGCCGAGGAAGGTGTAGCCGATCCAGGCCTTGGGCATGCCGTGCTGCTCGCCCAGCCCCAGACCCACCACGAGCGCAACAAAGCTGAGGGCGAACAGCGCGTAGCGCCGGTGCAGGCGACGGTGGGAGGGAGCGGCGGACACGGGCGCGATGATGCGCAAAAAAAACCCGGGTTCCCTTGCGGAGAACCCGGGCCGCGTTTAAGCGGTGAGGCCGTGGCCTTACTTGGCGGCCAGCATCTGCCAGGTGTCGATGACGGTATCCGGATTCAGCGAGATGGACACGATGCCCTCCTCCGCCAGCCACTGGGCAAAGTCGGGGTGGTCACTGGGGCCCTGGCCGCAGATGCCGATGTACTTGCCGGTTGCGCGGCAGGCGCGGATGGCACGCGAGATCATGGCCTTGACGGCCGGGTCGCGCTCGTCGAAGTCGCCGGCCAGCTGCTCCAGCCCGGAGTCGCGATCCAGGCCCAGCGTCAGCTGCGTCAGGTCGTTCGAGCCGATGGACATGCCGTCGAAGTGCTCCAGGAATTGCTCGGCCAGGATGGCGTTGCTCGGCACCTCGCACATCATGATGACGCGCAGGCCATCGACGCCGCGCTTCAGGCCCTTCTCGGCCAGCATGTCGACGACCTTGGCCGCCTGCTTCACCGTGCGCACGAAGGGCACCATGATCTCGACGTTGGTCAGGCCCATGTCCTTGCGCACACGCTTGAGCGCCTCGCACTCCATCGCGAACGCGTCCTGGAACTCGCCGCTGATGTAGCGCGATGCACCACGGAAGCCCAGCATGGGGTTCTCTTCATCCGGCTCGTAGCGCGTGCCGCCGATGAGCTTGCGGTACTCGTTGGACTTGAAGTCGGACAGACGGACGATGACCGGGCGCGGGAAGAAGGCGGCGGCGATCGTCGCGATGCCTTCGGCCAGCTTGTCCACGTAGAAGGCACGCGGCGAAGCGTGGCCGCGGGCCACCGACTCGACGGCCTTCTTCAGGTCGGCGTCGATGTTCGGGTAGTCCAGGATGGCCTTCGGGTGGACACCGATGTTGTTGTTGATGATGAACTCGAGGCGGGCCAGGCCCACTCCGCCCGAGGGCATCTGCGCGAAGTTGAACGCCAGCTGCGGGTTGCCGACGTTCATCATGATCTTGATCGGGCAGTACGGCAGTTCGCCCCGATGCACCTCGCTGATCTCGGTCTCCAGCAGGCCGTCGTAGATGTAGCCGGTGTCGCCTTCAGAGCAGGCCACCGTGACGAGTTGGCCGTCCTTGAGCTTCTCAGTGGCGTCGCCGCATCCGACGACAGCAGGGATGCCCAGTTCACGCGCAATGATGGCCGCGTGGCAGGTGCGGCCGCCACGGTTGGTCACGATGGCGCTGGCGCGTTTCATGACGGGCTCCCAGTTCGGGTCGGTCATGTCCGTGACGAGGATGTCGCCTGGCTGCACACGCTCCATCTCGGCGACGCTGTCGACCAACCGGACCGGGCCCGTGCCGATCTTCTGGCCGATGGCGCGACCTTCGGCCAGCACGGCGCTGTGGGCCTTGAGCTTGTAGTGGTGCTCGACCTGGCCAGCGGCCTGGCTCTTCACCGTCTCGGGGCGGGCCTGCAGGATGTAGAGCTTGCCGTCGACGCCGTCGCGGCCCCACTCGATGTCCATCGCGCGGCCGTAATGCTTCTCGATGATCAGCGCGTAACGGGCCAGTTCGGTGACCTCAGCGTCATTCAGCGAGTAGCGGTTGCGGTGCTCGGGGACCGTGTCCACGGTCTTCACCAGCTTGCCGGACGCAGCCTTCTCTTCCGGCGTCGCGAACTCCATGCGGATCAGCTTGGAGCCAAGGTTGCGACGGATGATGGCCAGATTGCCGCGCTGCAGCGCTGGCTTGTGGACGTAGAACTCGTCCGGGTTCACGGCGCCCTGCACCACCGTCTCGCCCAGGCCGTAGCTGGACGTGATGAAGACGACGTCCTGGAAGCCGCTCTCGGTGTCGATCGTGAACATGACGCCGGCCGAGCCGAGGTCGGAGCGCACCATGCGCTGCACACCGGCGGACAGCGCCACGTCGCCGTGCGCGAAGCCCTTGTGCACGCGGTAGCTGATGGCGCGGTCGTTGTAGAGCGACGCGAACACCTCGCGCATCTTGTGCAGCACCTCGTCGATGCCGTGCACGTTCAGGAAGGTCTCCTGCTGGCCGGCAAAGGAGGCGTCGGGCAGGTCTTCCGCGGTGGCGGACGAACGCACCGCGAAGGTCGCGTCGGGGTTGTCAGCCGTGAGCTGGGCGTAGGACGAGCGTACACCGGCTTCCAAGTCAGCCGGGAACGGCTGGTTCTCGATCCAGCGGCGGATCTCGGCGCCGGCCTCGGCCAGCGCGCGGACGTCGTCAGTGTTGAGCGTGGCGAGCCGCGCCGCGATGCGCGCATCCAGGCCCTCATGGCGCAGAAACTGCCGGAAAGCATGCGCCGTCGTGGCAAAGCCACCGGGCACGCGAACGCCGCTGGCGGCCAGCTGCGAGATCATTTCGCCGAGGCTGGCGTTCTTGCCGCCAACGGCCTCGACATCGGTCATCCTCAGGTTCTCAAACGGTACGACCAGGGCGGTCGCCTCGAACAGGGTGGACATGGGAAAACTCCAGGAGGTTGAAAAACCGGGGCCGTCGCGTTGTCCGGGCCACTCATGTCGATCGCTGCCGAGCGGGAAGGCTCCAGGCAGGCGCGGCTCCATCCATTTCTGGATTCTTCGAGGAGGAGGGAGGCGCGCATGAGGCGGGTCGCGAGGGGAATTGCGGCTGATTCTAGGCGGTTCGTACCCGGCTTGTAACCGCCTGATCGGGCGAGGCGCGCCGCCGGTCCGGCTACGAGGCCGCTGGCTATCATGGCCGCGCTGTTGAACTCCGAAAGCCGCCGCCATGACCGCCCGAACCGTCTACTTCGTCTCCGACGGCACCGGCATCACGGCCGAGACCTTCGGCAACTCCATCCTGGCGCAGTTCGCGATCAAGCCGCGCCATGTACGCCGGCCCTTCATCGACACGGCGGACAAGGCCCATGCCGTTGTCGCCGAGATCAACGAGTCGGCCATGCGTGAGGGCCAGCGGCCCATCGTCTTCGCGACGCTGGTGGACCGGGACGTGTTGAAGATCGTCCGCGAGCACTGCCAGGGCCGGGTTATGGACATGTTCGGCACCTTCATCGAGCCGCTGGAAGACGAGTTCGGCATCAAGAGCAACCACCGCGTCGGCCGCTTCTCCGACGTGGCGCAAAGCCAGGAGTACCACGACCGCATCGAGGCCATCAACTTCTCGCTGGCCCACGATGACGGCCAGTCGTCCAAGAACCTCGACGCGGCCGACGTCATCCTGGTGGGCGTCAGCCGCTGCGGCAAGACGCCGACGTCGCTGTACCTGGCAATGCAGCACGGCATCAAGGCCGCCAACTACCCGTTGATCCCGGAAGACTTCGAGCGCCGCAAGCTGCCCGCGCCACTGATGCCCCACAAGCGCAAGTGCTTCGGCCTGACCATCGACCCCGAGCGCCTGGCTTCCATCCGCAATGAACGTCGCCCGGGCAGCAAGTACGCCGACGTGCTGAATTGCCGCTACGAGGTCAACGAGGCAGAAGGCATGATGAAGCGCGATGGCATCTCGTGGCTGTCGTCCACGCACAAGTCCATCGAGGAGATTGCGACGACGATCCTGCGCGACATCCGGCCGGACCGCCTGATCTATTGAATGTCGGCCCACGCGCTCGCCCTCGTCCTCACCGCCGCCCTCCTCCACGCGCTCTGGAACCTGGCCGCCAAGAAGTGGGGCGGCGGGCCACATTTCGTGTTCGCCTGCGCCGTGGGCGTCGTGGGGTTCTGGCTGCCCGCGGTGCTGTGGATCGGCCTGGACGCGCTGCCGCACTGGTCGCCACTGGCCTGGGGCTTCGTCGTCGCCAGCGCCGTCGTCCACCTGCTGTATTTCAACTGCCTGATCGCCGGCTACAAGGCCAGCGACCTGACCGTCGTCTACCCTGTCGCGCGTGGCAGCGGGCCGCTGCTGTCGGCGACCGCGGCGGTCCTGCTGCTGGATGAACGACTCGGCCTGATCGGCGCCGCCGGGCTGGCCGGTGTCGTGGGCGGCATCCTGCTCATCACGATGGGACCGCGGTTGATGGGCCGTGGCGTGGACCCCGAGGTCACCGCGGCCATCCGCCGCCGCAAAGGCGTTTACTGGGGCGTGGCCACCGGCACGCTGATCGCCGGCTACACGGTGCTGGACGGCTACGCGGTCAAGATGCTGGCCGTATCGCCGCTGCTGCTGGACTACTGTGGCAACGTGCTGCGCGTGCCGATGCAGCTGCCCGTCGTGCTGCGCAACCGGCAGAGCTTCAAGTCCGAGATGCAGCGCACGTGGAAGGGCGTGTTGGCGGTGGCCACGGTCAGCCCGCTGGCCTATGTCCTGGTGCTGCTGGCAGTGCGCGACGCGCCGCTGTCGCGCGTTGCGCCAGCGCGCGAGGTGTCGATGCTGTTCGCGGCGCTGCTGGGCGGGCAGCTGCTGGGCGAGGGCGAGAAAGGCTGGCGGATCGGCGGCGCGGTGCTGATCGGCGCCGGCGTGGTCGCGCTGGCGCTCTGAGTCAGCCCTCGTCGCCCTGCGCCAGCATCGCCGCGCTGACGGCACCGCATTCGGCATCCTCGTCGTCGAAGATCACGATGAACCAAAACGACTGCTCTGGCGAGCCGTGCACCTCCTGCAGTTCGGAGGCGGGCCGCGACAGCTTCAGCTTGAGGTCCAGCGACAGCTCGTCGGCCGCGACGAGCTCCTGACGATCAACCGCCTCCAGCTGCGCCGGATCCTCTCGGAAGTCGAGCACGACGACGAGGTCGTTGGTCTTGAAGTGGCGCTGCGCCGCCTGCGCGAAATCGGTGACCCGCTCGTCGAAGATTTGCTGGATGCGGTCGGGGACGGCTGCGCTCATGGGAGGTCTTCTCGGAGGGTTCAGGGAATCCGGTAGAACGGATTGGGCAGCAGGAAGGCCTTCTCCGCGTAGCCGCCGGACAGATCGCTGGGCTGATCGCCCACCGTCGCGAGCACTTGGTAGCCCCGCATGACGATGCGGGCACGCTCGGCTGCCTTGAAGCTGGCAGCGGAGTAGTGGCTGTGCGAATCGTCCGGGCGCAGCACCAGGCCGGCCCAGCCGTCGTAGCCGGCAGCGCGAAGGTTGGCCTCGGTGGCGGCGCGTTCGGCCTCCTTGCGGCCGGTGATGAAAAAGACGGACACGCCGGCGGCACGCGCCGCCTTGAAGAGCTTCAGCGTCGCGGCGACGGCGGGCGCACGGCCCTGGGCGTCCCACGCGAGCGCGCCACACGAGGTGCCAGGCGCGGCGGTGCAGTCGCCGTTGATGATGTAGCCGAAGTCGTTCTGCGCCAGCTGGCCCCAGTTGTCGAGCGAGGTTTCGTCGATGTCCAGCACCAGCGCCGGCTTGGCCACCTGCTTGGCGCGGGACAGCACCCAGGAGCTCGCGGCCTCGTCCACCTCGGCCTGGTCGCGCGCATAGCCACTGCTCCGGTAGGCCTTGAACTGCGCCTTCAGTTCGCCGAGGTTGGCGGCCGGCTGCAGGCCTTTCTCGGCGCTGGGCCAGGGCGTCGTGGCGACGGGCGCGCTGCAGGAGCCCGGCGCGAAGGTCTCGTTGAGCAGCCGGGCCAGGCGCACGCCGCCCAGCGCCAGTTGCTGGTCGAGCACCGGCAGCACGGCGGCATAGTAGGCGTCGTCGATGGTGCCGTCGGCGGGGATGAGCTTGTCGTTCCAGACCAGCTCGCCCACGGCGTGCGACTGGATGGCCCAGTCGGCAGGCTGGTCACCGCCGCTCTTCAGGTCGAAGTCCTGGGTGGCCAGCAACGTCTTTTCCAGGCGATCGACGTAGGCACCCCAGTCCCACACGGTGCGGCGGATCAGGCCCGAGTCCCACAGCGAGTGCAGGCTGCCGCTCTCCAGCGCGCAGTTGCCCTTGCAGGTCTGGCCGTGCAGACTGCCGTGCACCTTGACGCCGTTGCCGCCTTCGAGGTCGCCGGTGGCGTGCAGCGGCTGGTGGATGTCGCCGACGAAATGGACGACGTAGCGCAACGCCTCGCGCCGGGCTTCCTCGGTCGGTGCGCAGCGCAGCGCCTGCTGGGCGCGTTGCAACGCCTTCACGACGCAGTCCCCCTTCTCCGACGGCGCGCAGTGGACCTTTTCGTCGTATTCGTGCACGCCGCGCGGGATGTCGACGAAGTGCAGGTTGAAGTCGCCCTTGCGTTCGCCGCGCACATCGTCGGGCCAGCTGGCCACGGAGGCCAGGCTGGCGCCTCCCTGCAGCTTTGCGACACCGGCCAGCGCGGCGGGCGTGAGCCGGCGTTGCGCGATCTCGGCGACGATGGAATGGCCTTCCTGCCCCCAGGCCTGGCACAGGGCCGGCGCCAGGGCCAGGGTGACGACGGCGCCGAGGCGGCGGAACGGATGGAGGTGGAGAGCGCGCATGACGATGGCGGGTCCGACGAAAACCCCAGAGTGTCCGCCGCCGCGACGGGACGGCGGGAAGTCATCACCCCGGCTTTGCCTCAGCTTTGCATCAGGTTGCGGTAGATGTCGGCATAACGCCGCGCCGCGGTGTCCCAGCCATAGCGCTGGCGCATCGCCGCCGTCCGCACGCGCGCCCAATATTCCGGCCGGCTCCACAGCGCGAACGCACGGCGCAACGCGGGGCGGTAAGCGTCGGCCGTGAAGGCATCGAAGACGAAGCCGGTGGCGGTGCCAGCGGCAAGGTCTTCCAGCGTCGTGTCGACAACCGTGTCCGCCAGGCCGCCGACGCGGTGGACCAGCGGCAGCGCGCCGTAGCTCAGGCCATAGAGCTGCGTCAGGCCACAGGGCTCGAACCGGCTGGGCACGAGCATCACGTCGCTGCCCGCGACGATGCGGTGGGCCAGCGCCTCGTCCATGCCGGTGCGGCGGGCGACCTGTGCGGGATGGCGTTGCGCAGCGGCGGCAAATTCGGCTTCCAGGCGTGCATCACCGGCGCCGAGGACGACGAGCTGTCCACCCGCGTCGACCAAGTCGCTCAACGCTTCCAGCACCAGCGGCAACCCCTTCTGTTCCGTCAGGCGGCTGACGACGCCGAACAGCGGCGCGTCAGGGCGCTCTGCCAGGCCGCATTCGCGCTGGAGCGCCACCTTGCACGCTGCCTTGCCGGCGGTGTCGTCGGCGCTGTAGCGCGCGGCGAGGGCGGTGTCTTGCACAGGTGACCAGACACCGTAGTCGACGCCGTTCAGGATGCCGTGCAGATCATCGGCGCGGCGACGCAGCAGGCCGTCCAGGCCACAGCCCTGCTCCGGTGTCTGGATCTCGCGGGCATACGTCGGGCTGACCGTCGTGATCGCATCGGCGAAATGCAGGCCGGCCTTCATGAAACTCACCTGACCGTAGAACTCCAGCCCTTCAACGGCGTAGTGCTGCGAGGGCAGGCCCAGGTCGGCGAAGTGATCGTGGGGGAACAGCCCCTGGTAGGCGAGGTTGTGGACCGTGAAGACCGTCCGCGCGTCCGTCCGACGACGCGACTGGCTGGCCGCGATGTGGGCGCAGGCCAGGCCTGCATGCCAATCGTGCGCATGGACGATCTGCGGGCTCCACGCCGGGTCCACGCCCTCCGCAAGCCGTGCCGCGGCCAGGCCCAGCAGCGCAAAGCGGCGATGGTTGTCGGCATAAGCCACGCCGCCCGCGTCGGCATAGGGGTTGCCGGGTCGGTCGAACAGGCCGGGCGCGTCGAGCACGTAAACCGGCAGGTCGATGCCCGGCAACCGCCCGCGCAGCAGCGCCGCCCGGCCCTCGCTCCACGGCAGCGCCACGGGGGCGACCGCACACTCGTTGGTCAGCGCATCGCGGATGGCCGGGAAGCCCGGCACCAGCAGCCGCGGCTCGACGCCGGCCGCTGCCAACGCTGCGGGCAGAGCACCCGCCACGTCGGCGAGGCCGCCGGTCTTCAGCAGCGGGAACAGCTCCGCGCTGACTTGCAGGACCTTCGTCACAGCTTCGCGAGCATCTGCTTGGTGATGAGCACGACGCCGTTCTCGGTGCGCTCAAAGCGGGCTGCGTCCTGCGTCGCATCCTCGCCGACGACGAGACCGTCGGGGATCTCGCAACCGCGGTCGATGATGACCTTGGTCAGCCGGCAGTGCCGCCCCACGCTGACGCCGGGCAGCAGCACGCTCTGGTGGATGTTGCAGAACGAGCGGATGCGCACGTTGTTGAACAGCACCGACTGCACGACGTGAGAGCCCGACACGATGCAGCCGGCGCTGACGATGGTGTTGACCGTCATGCCATGCATGCCGTTGTGGTCGGGAATGAACTTGGCCGGCGGCAACTGGCGCTGGTAGGTCCAGATGGGCCAGTCGGTGTCGTAGATGTCCAGCTCGGGGCTGATGGAGGCCAGATCGAGATTGGCTGCCCAGAAAGCGTCCAGCGTGCCGACGTCGCGCCAGTACGGCGGTGCGCCGTTGGGGTTGCTGATGCAGCTCATGCCGAACGGGTGGGCGACGGCGCGGTTCTCCGCGACGGTCTTGGGGATCACGTCCTTGCCGAAGTCGTGGCTGGAGGTCGTGTCGGCAAGGTCCTCGGCCAGCAAGCGGTAGAGGTAGTCGGCGTTGAAGATGTAGATGCCCATGCTGGCCAGGCACACGCCGTCGCGGCCGGGAATGCAGGGCGGGTCGGCGGGCTTCTCCTTGAACGCCGTGATGTGGCGCCCGTCGTCCACCGCCATCACGCCGAAGGCGCTCGCCTCGGCCTTGGGCACCTCGATGCAGCCCACCGTGCAACCCGCGCCCGTGGCCACGTGATCGGCCAGCATGTTGGAGTAGTCCATCTTGTAGATGTGGTCCCCCGCCAGCACGACGATGTACTCGGCGCCGGTACTCTGGATGATGTCGAGGTTCTGGTAGACGGCGTCCGCCGTGCCGCGGTACCAGCTCTCTTCGTCCACGCGCTGCTGCGCGGGCATGAGGTCCACCGTCTCGTTCAGCTCGGCGCGCAGGAAGCTCCAGCCGCGCTGGATGTGCCGCAGCAGCGAGTGGCTCTTGTACTGCGTGACGACGCCGATGCGGCGGATGCCGCTGTTGACGCAGTTGCTGAGTGCGAAATCGATGATGCGGAACTTGCCGCCGAAGTAGACGGCCGGCTTGGCGCGCGAGTCGGTGAGCTGCTTCAGGCGGGAGCCACGGCCACCGGCGAGAACGAGCGCAATCGCGCGGCGCGAGAGCTGATGGGGCGAGGGGACGGGGGCCATGGACAAAGACTGAGTTGGCGGGCATCCCAGTCTGCGGGAGCCGCAGGCCGTGCACCAAGGGGAGTTCCCCGCAGCCTACACCGCGGCGCCGGGGCGGACGGGCATGCCTGTCTGCACGGGCCGTTGATGTCGCTTCCTCTGCCACAGGTAGAGGCCGCTGCCCAGCACGACGATGGTGGCGAGGTCGAGCAGCATCCAGATGATCTTCATCGGCAGCCCGCCATAGTCGCCGAAGTGCAGCGGCTGTGATAGCAGCAACGCGGTCAGGTACCAGGGCAGGTCGGGCGCCACCGTGACCTCGGCGGTGCGGGCGTCCACGAGCACCGGCTGCAGGAGCCTGGCCGTCAGCGGCGTGTCGCCCTTCATGAAGAAGGTGACGTGATGCGGGCTGGAGAACGCGGTGCCTGGGAAGGCAATGAAGCTCAGCCGCTTGTCCGGCAGGTGGCCCCGCGCCGCATCCATCATCTGTTGCAGCGGCGCGCGATCGGCTTCGGGCACGGTCGCCTGGCCCTGGTACGGCGCGAGCAGGCTGCTGAGCTGGTCGAACTGCCAATACTTGATCAGCAGATCGGCCCAGGTGTTGACGACGCCCGTCGCTCCGACGACCAGCGCCCACACCAGCGTGACGATGCCGAGCAGGTTATGCAGGTCCAGCCAGCGCGTGCGCGGGCCGCTGCGCTGGCGGACCGTGCCAAATTCCAGCTTGCGCATGAAGGGCGCATAGAGCACGACGCCCGACACGATGGCGACGACGAGCAGCAGCCCCATGAAGCCGAGGAAGAGCTTGCCCGGCAGACCGGCGAAGAGGTCGATATGCAGCCGCGTCATCCAGTACATGAAGCCTTCGTCGAAGCGCGGCTCGGCCAGCACCGCGGCGTTGCGGCCATCGACAGCGATGGAGCGGAAATCGCCCGTCGCGTCCAGCGACGGCGCGAGCGTGACGTACCAGAGGCGAGCGTCCTCCTCGTCGGGGGAGGCGTACTGCACGATGCGATCCGGATGGCGCAACCGGCCAGCCGCGACGACGGCGTCCAGCGATGCCAGCGCGTCGGGGCGTTCGGCCCGAGGCAGCTCGACGGCCTTGCCGGTCAGATGGGCGATCTCATGCGCAAAGATCAGCGGCAGGCCCGTCAGGCACAGCAGCAGCATGAAGATGGTGCAGACCAGGCTGCTCCACTTATGCAGCCAGGCCCAGACACGCAGCGCGCGGGCGCTCATGGTGCCCTCCGCAGCGCGTGACGGGCCATCACAGCCAGCGGCAGGCCCAGCGCCAGCCAGGCCCACACATCACCCCAGGCATCGGACACCAAAGCGCTGAAGAGGCCGGTTGCGCTCAGCGCAGACAGCGCAGCGGGCCAGGCCCAGACACGGCGGAAGTGAGGGGACATCGGAACTCCTGAAGAACGGCGATCCTATACGAATCTACATGCGACTCATTCGCATTTGTATTTATGATTCGTTCGTCACTTCTCTTTTGCTCTCCGGCTTCCTTCATGCAAACCAAGTTCGTGTTGAGCGCCTGTGCGCTCGCTGCCACCACCTTCGTCGCCCACGTCCAGGCGCAAACCGACACCCAGCGCATCGAATCCGTCGTCGTGACGGGCAAGCGCGCCAACCGCATGTCCACCGGCGCCACGGGCCTGTCGCTGGACGTGAAGGAGACGCCACAGTCCCTCAGCACGCTCGACAAGGAAGACTTGGCCAACTTCGGCCTGACCGGCAGCAATGAGGCCTTGGGCCTGGCCACCGGCATCAACGTCGAGCAGTACGAGACCAATCGCGCCTCCTTCAACGCGCGCGGCTTCGAGGTCAAGCTGACGCAGCTCGATGGCCTGGGCATGACCAACTCCTGGGGCGTCGTCGTCGGCCGAGAGGACACCTTCCTGTTCGAGAAGATCGAGCTGATCCGCGGCGCCAACGGGCTGCTGACCGGCGTGGGCAACGCCTCCGGCACGATCAACTACGTGCGCAAGCGCCCGACCAACCAGGACGGGGGTGAACTCGATGTCAGCGTCGGCTCGTGGAACATGCGCCGCACCGCGCTGGACTACAACAAGGTGCTGACGAACGACGGATCGTGGGCCGGCCGCCTGATCGTCGCCCACGAGGACAAGGATTCCTACCTGCGCGATCTGCACGACAGCCGCAATACCGCCTACGGCGTCATCGACGGCCAGATCGGCGAGAACGGCGTGTTGACCGCAGGCATCACCGTCGTCGACAGCCGCCAGGATTCGCCGATGTGGGGCTCACTGACACTGCGGCGCGCCGACGGCACGCAGGCCGACCTGCCCGTGGGCACGTCCACGTCGCAGAAGTGGACCTACTGGAACACCCAGACCTATGTCGGCTTCGTCGAGTACGCGCACCAGCTGAGCCAGAACTGGGAGGCCAAGTTCACGCTCAACCGACGCCACGGCAACGAGGCGACGAAGCTGTTCTATGCCTACTCGCCCACCACCGGCGCGCTGAACGCCGACAACACGGGCCTGATCGGCTGGCCCTACCGCAGCCTGGGCAGCTCGGACAACACGGTGTTGGATGCCAACGTCCGCGGCCGGTTCACCGCCTTCGGCCGCAAGCACAGCCTGCTCGTCGGCGTGAACCGTTCGCATGAGGACACAGCCACCGACAGCTTCGCCGCCACGACGAACGCCGGCCTCCCGCTGCCCGCCCTGCCCTACGGCGGCGACACCTCTCCCGAGCCCGTCTGGGGCGCGCGCACGCTCGCCAGCAAGGGCGAACAGACGCTGACCCGGCTGTACGCCGCGGCGCAGCTGTCGCTGACCGATTCGCTGAAGTCCATCGTGGGCCTCAATGCCGTGCGCCTGGTGCAAGGTGGCGACTCGAAGTACGGCAGCGGCGGCCAGTTGCTGGACCCCACCACGCAGAAGGCGAGCCCCTACCTGGGCTTCACCTATGACATCACGCCCGACGTGACCGGTTACGCGTCCTACTCGGACATCTTCCTGGCCCAGGAGCAACAGGACATCAACGGCTACCTGCTGGCACCGGTCAAGGGTGTGAACACCGAGGTCGGTGTCAAGGCGGAGTGGCTGGGCAAGTCGCTGCTGACCACGTTCGCGGTGTTCAACGCCAGGCAGCAAGGCCTGGCGACCTACGCCGGCACGCGCCCGACCGACCAGACCGCGTACTACGAACCCAAGGACGTGAACTCCAAGGGCTTCGAGGTCGAGGCAACCGGCCGATTGGGGCGAGACGCACGCATCACCGTGGGCTACACCCGGCTGATGCTGACCGGCCCGGATGGCAACGACATCTACGAATGGGTGCCGCGCAACACACTGAATTTCCATGTCGACAGTCGCGTAACCGCGCTACCGGCGCTGCGCGTGGGCCTGGCCGGGCGCTGGAGGTCCGACGCCCACAAGATCGGCGGCGCCCGCCAAGACGCCTACTTCAGGGCCGACGCGTTCGCGTCCTACGCGCTGAGCGACAAGACCACGCTGCGCGTCAATGTCAACAACTTGTTCGACAAGAATTCCATCGGCGGCATCGAGAACGGCGCGATCTATCTGCCACCGCGAAACGCGTCGGTGTCACTGAGCTACAAGCTCTGATACCGCCGACTGGCAGCCGCGGCCAAAGCGGTCCGGGCTGCTGACGACGGCACGGCCTTCAACCGGCCTTCATGCGGTCTCCGCTGCCGCCTGTGCCAGCGCGCGCTCGAACGCACTGCAGCTGGGCGTGTCGACGAAAACGCAGCGCTTGCCATGGCGCTTGCAGTGGTCCTTCACGCGCCAGTAGGCGTCATGGCTGATGCAGCCGGTCTGGCAGATGACCAGGTCTGCCGCGGCCAGTTGCGGGTCGAGCTGTGCCGGCTTGTGCTCGCAGCCGCCATCGTGGTGCAGGAACTGTGCACCGCAGCACTCCACCGCCTGGCGGTATTGCGGCACGCTGCCGCCGCGCCCGCCCACGCACAGCACGACCCGGTGCTCCAGCTTCACGGGCACGACCGGCGTCGGTGGCGGCGCATCGTGCCGCTCCAGCTGGGCGCTGGCAGGTGGCGCATCAGCCGCCTGCGCGCGGGATGCAAGCCGGTTGACCTCTCGCTGCAGTTGCTGGTTGCGCTCGACCTGCTCGGCCAGCCGCTCGCGCAGCGCCTCGCGCTCGGGCAAGTCCGGCCGCGCGGCCTGCCAGCGCTGGAGTTGCTCCTGTGCCTGGGCCAACTGGGTCTGCAGTGCGATCAACGCGGCCCGCTGCTGCATGCGGGTCTGCTCCCAGGCCTGCTGCTCGCGGGCACGCTCCAGGCTCCAGGCTGTCACGCGCTGCTGAACCTCTGCGTAGTCCCGGGCAAGCGCCTGATGCTCGGCGGCGAGTTCCCGATGCCGCGCCAGGTCGACGCGCTGCGCCGCGCCCACCTGGTGCTGCAGCATGTGCACCTGGCCCAGCACGCGGGCCTCCAGCCACTCGTCGCAACGCGCATGCGTGAGCGTGGCCCACAGCGCCCCGGCGATCTCGCCGCGCACGGCACGCTCGCGCCACCAGGTCATCAGGTCATCCCGGGTCCTGGCCTTGGCCGCGCCTCGGACGTCGAGCGCGAAACGCTGCTCCAGATCCTTCTGCACGGCCTCGGCCAGCGCGTTGCGGCGGGCGGAGGCGGTGACAAGGCTGCAATGCAGTGCGTAGTCGTCTTCATCGCCCTGCAGCACCAGCAGCTTTTTTGCCAACTGGCGCACGCGCTCCAGCGGCAGGCATACACCGATCACCGGGCAATGGGCATGGCTGCCCAATTCCCAGAGGCGACGCCGGCGTGAGCCGGTTGTCAGGGCGGGGGCGGCGTGCGCCGCACAGCAGGTCTCGGCCATTCGAGGTCTCCGTGAAGAGGCGCTGGCGGGCGATGGCTGGCTGGCGCGATGCGGGGGTTATTTGGTCAGGATCAGCTTGCCCTGGGACGTCACGCGCAGCCGGTAGACCTGTTCCCGATGAATGATGAACACCTCGCCTCGCGGGCCAAGCAGCGTGGTGCTGTCGATCTGGCGGGCGGGTGCTGTAGCGGGATGCGGCGAGGGTGGCGGTGGGACCGGAGCAAGCATGGAGTCAATGTAATGAGAATCATTCTCGATTGCAAGCCGCAGACACTGGGCGCGAGGCCAGGCGCTCGACACCCGCCGGCGGCACGACCCAGGCATGCGTCCGCTCCACGTCGAGCGACACGGTCGGCGGTGGGAAGGTCGGGTCGGCAAAGGCGCCCACGGGGATGACGACGAACCCGGGCATCGCCTCGGGCAGGTAGTACGCGGTCGCGCCGCATTGAGGCCAGAAGTGGAAGCTGGCACGCGAGCCTTCGTCGCAGAGACGCGTCCAGACCTCTAAATCGCCGCGGTCGTCACGACGCGGCGCCTGCGCGCTTCAACCCCGTTGCCGCTCGCTCTCGTACAGGCATATGGCCGCCGCGGCCGCGACGTTGAGCGACTCCTCGCCGCCGGGCTGCGGGATGCCAACGGTCAGCGCACAGCGGGCCATCAGCTCGGTCGACACGCCTTGCCCTTCATGGCCCAACACCCAGGCGCAGGGCTGCGGCAATGCGACACGGTGCAGCACGTGCTTGGTGTGCGAGCTGGTGGCAACCATCGGCACGGCCAGCGCGGCGAGGTCGTCGGCCGTCAGGGCTTCAATGAGGCGCAGGCCGAAATGCGCGCCCTGCCCCGCGCGGACGACCTTGGGCGACCACAACGCCGCCGTGCCTTTGAGCGCCAGCACCTGCCGCACGCCGAAAGCCGCCGCGCTGCGCAGAATGGCGCCGACATTGCCCGCGTCCTGCAGCCGGTCCAGCACGACGCTGGCGGCCTGCGGCTCGATGGCCGGCGCGGCGGGGAGCGTCAGCTCTGCGCCGATCTGGGCGGGCGACTCCAGGCCACTCAAGCCCTTGAACAGCGTCGTCGGCACAACCAGCGCGCGAGGCGCCGACTCGGCCAGCGCCGCCAGCGCGAAGTCCTGCATCGCAGCCTCGGTCAGCACGACGAGGGCGGGTGTCCAGCCGCGCTGCAGTGCCGCGCGGAGCAGGTGGTCGCCCTCGATCCAGACGCTGCCTGTCTTGCGATAGCCGCTCCCGTCTGCCGTCAGCTTGCGCAGCCTGACAAGCGCCGCGTTGTCGCGCGAGGTGATGTGATCGACCTTCATGCCGCCCCGCTGGTCGTGACCGCGACGCACACCTCGCGCACCGGCGCGAAACTGCGCCGGTGCCAGGGGCTGGCGCCATGCGCCTTCAGCGCGGCCAGGTGCTCGGCCGTCGCGTAGCCCTTGTGCGTGGCGAAACCGTACTGCGGATGGCTCGCATGCATCTGCTCGCAGAACAGATCGCGCGCCACCTTGGCAAGGATGCTCGCCGCCGAGATGGCCTGAACGGTCGCATCGCCCTGCACGATGGCCTCGGCCGCCATCGGCAGCACCGGCAGCCGGTTGCCGTCCACGCGGACCAGCGCCGGCTTCAGCCGCAGGCCCAGCACCGCGCGCTGCATCGCCAGCATCGTGGCCTGCAGAATGTTGATGCGGTCGATCTCCTCGTGCGATGCCTGAGCGATGCAGCAGCACAGCGCCTTGGCGCGGATCTCGTCGTACAGCCGCGCGCGCTTGCCCGGGCTCAGCACCTTGGAATCGGCCAGGCCCTCGATGGGCTGCAGGTCGTCGAGGATGACGGCGGCCGCGAACACGGGGCCGGCCAGCGGTCCCCGCCCGGCCTCGTCGACACCAGCGACGAGGCCCACAGGCGTCCAGTCCAGGGCCACCTGTTCAGGCACTGATGAGCGTTGCGATGGCATCGCTGGCGCGCCGCGCGGTGTCTTGCCGCAGCAGCTCATGGAGTTGGACGAAACGCTCGTGCAACGCGGCACGGCGCGGCGCGTCGGCGAGCAGGGCCTCGGCCTCGCGGGCCATCGCCTCGGGCGTGCAGGCCTGCTGGATGAGCTCCGGCACGAGGAACTCGCGGGCCAGGATGTTGGGCAGGCCCACCCAGGGCAGCAGCCCCTTGTCCTTCATGCGCCACCAGTTCAGCCAGTTCATGCGGTAGGCGATGACCATGGGCCGCTTGAACAGCGCCGCCTCAAGCGTAGCGGTGCCACTGGCCACCAGCGTCAGGTCACAGGCGGCGAGCACGGCATGCGACTGGCCGTCGACCAGTTGGATGTCGGCACCGCCTAGCATCGGCTCGACGAGCCCGCGCAGGCCCGGCACGACCGGCATGACGAAGCGACGGCCTGGCCGGGCCAGCAGCTTCGTCGCGCCGATCAACGCTGGCGCGATGTACTGGATCTCGCTCTTGCGGCTGCCGGGCAACAACGCGATGACGGTGTCGCTTTCCGGCAGATTCAGCGCTTCGCGCGCGGCGGCACGCGGCGGGTCCATCGCGATGGCATCGGCCAGCGGATGGCCCACGTAGGTCGCGCCGATGCCGGCCTTGTGCAGGATCTCCGGCTCGAAGGGAAACAGGCACAGCACATGGTCGGCCGCCGCCTTGATCTTGACGACGCGCTCGGGCCGCCAGGCCCAGATCGACGGACAGACGAAGTGGACGGTCTTGATGCCGGCCTCGCGCAGCCGCGTCTCAAGACCGAAGTTGAAGTCGGGCGCATCGACGCCGATAAAGACGTCCGGCTTGTTCGAGATGAGGCGCGTGCCGAGCTGCTTGCGGATGGCCAGCAGCTCGCGGATGTTCAGCAGCGCGTCCACGTAGCCGAAGATGGACAGCTTGCTGTGCGGCCACCAGGTCTCGAAGCCCTGGGCGATCATCTTCGGACCACCGATGCCCTGCGAGGTCAACTCGGGCCAGCGTGCGCGAAGACCTTGCAGCAGCAGGCCGGCCAGCAGGTCGCCGCTGGCCTCGCCGGCCACCATGCCGAGGCGGGGCGATGTTTGCATCAGTTACCGGACGATGCCGCGGGTGGACGCGGCGAGGAAGGTCAGCATGTTGTCGATGTCACCGTCCGCTGCGCCACCGTCGCTGCCGCGCAGCGCCTCGATGGCCGCGCGAGCTTCGTCCAGCGTGTAGCCGCTGCGGTAGAGCAGCTTGTAGATCTGGCGGACGACGCCGATGCGCTCGGCGCTGAAATCGCGGCGCTTCAGGCCGACGACGTTGACGGCCCGCGCGGCCAACGGATTGCCGTCCACCGTCATGAACGGCGGCACGTCATGGGCCACGTGGGCCTGGAAGCCGATCATCGCGTGGTCACCGATGCGCATGCGCTGCAGAATGCCACTCAGGCCGCCAATGGTGACCCAGTCGCCCACCGTCACATGGCCCGCGAAGGTCACGCCGTTGGCCAGCGTGTTCTGGTTGCCGATTACCGTATCGTGGGCGATATGGCAGTACGCCATGATCCAGTTGTCGTCGCCGATGCGCGTCTCGCCACGGTCCTGCACCGTGCCGATGTTCAGCGTGCAGAACTCGCGGACGGTGTTGCGGTCGCCGATGACCAGCGTCGTCGGCTCGCCGCCGTACTTCTTGTCCTGGTTGGCCGCGCCGATAGAGCTGAACTGGAAAAAGGTGTTGTCGCGGCCGATGGTCGTGTGACCTTCGATGACGACATGCGGGCCGACCTTGGTGCCAGCGGCGATCTTCACATGCGGGCCGATCAGCGAGTAGGCGCCGACCTCGACGGACGAGTCCAGCTCTGCGGCTGGGTCGACGATGGCGGTGGGGTGGATGGCCATCGCGTGCGACCTCAGGCCTCGATGCGGCGCATCGTGCACATCAGCTCGGCTTCCGCGGCCACCTGGTCACCCACCAGCGCCTTTGCGTTGAACTTGTAGATGCCGGCCTTGGCGCGGCCCAGCGCCACTTCCAGGACGAGCTGATCGCCCGGCTCGACCGGCCGCTTGAAACGCGCGCCGTCGATGCCGGCGAAGTACACCACCGAGTTCTCGTCCAGCACCATGTCCATGCTCCGCAGCGCCAGCAGCGTGGCGGCCTGCGCCATGGCTTCGAGGATCAGCACGCCGGGCATGACCGGCCGGTGCGGAAAGTGGCCGAGGAAGAACGGCTCATTGATCGAGACGTTCTTGATCGCGCGGATGCGCTCGCCCTTGACCAGCTCCACGACGCGGTCCACCAGCAGGATGGGATAGCGGTGCGGCAGCCGCTTGAGGATTTCGTGGATGTCCATCGTGATGGTTTCGGTCGTCATTTCTTTTCCAGCGCGCGGACACGCTCTCTCAAGGTGTGGAGCTGGCGCAGGGTCGCCGCATTCTTCTGCCAGCTCGAGTTTTCTTCGAAGGGATAAGGGCCGCTGTAGACGCCCGGCTCATGGATGCTGCGCGTCACCGTCGTGGCCGCGGAGATGTGCACGCCGTCCACCAGCGTCAGGTGGCCGATGATGTTGGCCGCACCACCGATGGTGCAATTCGCGCCGATGCGGGTGGACCCGGCCACCGCAGCGCAGCCTGCCATCGCGGTGTGACGGCCAATTTGCACGTTATGGGCAATCTGGATCAGGTTGTCGAGCTTGACGCCGTCCTGGATGACGGTGTCGCCCAGCGCGCCACGGTCGATGCAGGTGTTGGCGCCGATCTCGACATCGTCGCCGATCGTCACGGCGCCCAGTTGCTCGATCTTCACGTAGCCGTCCTTCGACGGCGCGAAGCCGAAGCCGTCGGCACCGATGACGACACCGCTGTGGACGATGCCGCGAGCACCGATGCGGCAGCCGTGTCCCAGCACGACGCGCGGCGCCAGGCGCGTCCAGGCACCAACGGCGGCACCGCGCTCGACGATGCAGTGCGCACCGATGCGGGCGCCCTCGCCGATGACTGCGCCAGCCTCGATAACGGCCAGCGGCCCGACCTCGACGCCGGGGCCCAGCGTCGCATCGGGCGAGACAACCGCGCTCGGATGCACACCGGCCACGGCGGCCGGCCGCGCGCGCGCCGCCCACCACTGCGTGAGCCGCGCGAAATAGAGGTAGGGATCAGGCGTGACGATGGCCGCACCGCGCGCAGATGCCGCTTCGGCCAAGGCCGGCGCGACGATGACGCAGGCCGCCCGCGTCGTGCCGAGCTGGGCCTGGTAGCGAGGGTTGGCCAGGAAGCTGATGCTCACGCCATCGGCCTCGTCCAGCGGCGCGATGCGGGCGATGCGGATATCGGACCCACCAAGCAAATCGCCGCCCAAGGCGGCGATCAGTTCAGCGAGCGCGACGGTCGTCGGGCTCATGGCGGGACCGGCTTACTTCTGCGCGTTCAGCGCGTCGATCACCTTCTTGGTGATATCGACACGGGGGCTGAAGTGAACGGCGTCCTGCAGGATCAGGTCGTACTTCTCGGCGTCGAAGATCTGCTTGATGACCTTGTTCGCGCGCTCGACGATCGCCTGCAATTCCTCGTTCTTCCGCGTGTTCACGTCTTCCTGGTACTCGCGGCGCTTGCGCTGCAGTTCGCGATCCTGGTCGACGAGGTCACGCTGACGGCGGCTGCGCTCGGCTTCGGACAGCGTCGGCGCGTCCTTGTCGAACTGCGCCGCGGCGGCGCGCAGCTTGGTCTCGATCGCGCCGAGATCCTTCTCACGCTTGCCGAATTCCGCCTCCAGTTTGATCTGCGCAGCCTTGGCGAGATTGGATTCGCGCAGCACGCGCTCGCTGTTGACGAAGCCGATCTTCAGTTCCTGGGCTTGCACGGCCGCCGTGGCCAACATCATCGACGCGGCCAGAGCCACCGATTGCAAGAGCTTGCTCATCATCAGAATGCAGTCCCGATCTGGAATTGGAATTTTTCGATTCTATCCGTGCGTTGCTTGCTGATAGGTTTGCCATAGCTCAGGCGCAATGGACCCATCGGCGAGATCCACGACAGGCCGATACCAGCCGACGAGCGCACGCTGTTGAAGGTCAGCTTCTCGTGCGTGCCCCACACGTTGCCGGCATCGGCGAAACCGAAGATGCGGAAGCTCTTGTCGTTACCGCTGCCGGGGACCGGCAGGTAGAGCTCGGCATTCAGGTTGAAGCGCCGGTTGCCGCCGCTGTAGGAGCCGGTGTTGTCGACCGGGCCCAGCGAACCCGCCTCGAACACCCGCACCGAACCGAGGCCGCCGCCGTAGAAGTTCTTGAACACCGGGTACGGGCGGCCACCCAGTCCCACGCCCCAGCCCAGCTCGCTGTTGAGGCCGAGCGTGATCTTGTTCGTGATCTCGAAGTACTCCTGGTACTGCAGGTTCAGCCGGGCGAAGCGGGCATCGCCGATCGCGCTGGCTTCGACGTTGACGCGCGAGTAGCGACCCTTCATCGGCGTGATGACGCTGTCGCGGCTGTCGCGCTGCCAGCCGATCGTCAGCGGCACGGCCTTGCTGCGCTGGCCGAACTGGTTCACGTAGAGCAGGTAGCTGTTGGGCAGGCCACGCGACGTCGTGATGTCGGTCTGTTCGTAGCCGATGCCGAAGAACACGGTGTCGAGCTCCGAGAACGGCACGCCGAAGCGCAGCGCACCGCCCTTGGTGACGTACTGGTACTCCTCACCCAGCGTATTGATCGGGCGGGTGGTGCGGTAGAAGGCGTCAATCGCGCGGGAGACGCCGTCCACGGTGAAGTACGGATCGACCGTGCTGATCTGCAGCTGTCGGCCGGTGCTTGCCGTGGCAATGTCGATGCCGAGGTAGTTGCCCGAGCCGAACACGTTGTCCTGGCGGATGGAGCCGGTGAAGGACAGCTTGGTCTGACTGGAGTAGCCGGCACCGACGCTGATGGCACCAGTGGGCCGCTCGACGACGGTAAGGATCACGTCGACCTGGTCCTGCGCGCCCGGCACCTCCTGCGTGTCGATCGAGACTTCCTTGTCCTTGAAGTAGCCCAGCCTTTCGACGCGGTCGCGCGAGGCCTTGATCTTCTGGCCGTCGTACCAGGCGGATTCGAATTGGCGGAACTCGCGGCGGATGACTTCGTCACGCGTGCGCGAGTTGCCGGAAATGATGACCTTGCGCACATAAACTCGGCGCTGCGGCTCGGCCACGAAGGTCACGACGACCTGACCTGTGGCGCGGTCGATCTCGGGCTTACTGTCCACGCGCGCGAACGCATAGCCATAGGTGCCGAACAGGTCGGTGAACGCGCGCGTCGTGTTCGCGACCGTCTCGCCGTTGTAGGCCTGGCCGGGCTTGAGCATGACGAGGTGCTTGAAGTCCTCCTCACGGCCCAGGTAGTCGCCCTCGAGCTTGATGCCAGTGACCGTGTAGGGCTGGCCTTCGCTGACAGTGATGGCGATGCTGATGCTCTGCTTGTCCGGCGAGATCGTCACCTGCGTGGACGTGACGTTGAACTCGAGATAGCCGCGGTTGAGGTAGTAGCTGCGGATAGTCTCGAGGTCGGCGTTGAGCTTGGCGCGCGAGTAGCGGTCGGTCTTGGTGTACCAGGTCAGCCAGCCGGTCGTCGTCTGCTCCAGCAGGCCCATCAGCGTGCTTTCGGAGAACACCTTGGACCCGAGGATGCGGATCTCGGCGATCTTGGCCGGCTCGCCCTCGGTGACGTTGAAGCTGACGTTGACACGGTTGCGCTCAATCGGCGTGATCGTCGTCGTGACCTCGGCGCCGTACAGGCTGCGCGTCAGGTACTGGCGCTTGAGTTCCTGCTCGGCGCGGTCGGCCAGCGCCTTGTCGAAGGGCTTGCCTTCGCCGATGCCGACGTCCTTCAGCGACTTGGACAGCGCCTCGGTGTCGAACTCCTTCAGGCCGACGAAGTTCACGTTGGCGATGATGGGACGCTCGTCGATGATGACGACGACGGCATCACCATCAATGCTGATGCGCACGTCCTTGAACAGGCCGGTCGCGAACAGCGCGCGCAACGCGGCGGCGCCCTTCTCGTCGTTGTAGGTGTCGCCGATGCGGAACGGCAGCGACGCGAAGACGGTACCCGGGTCGGTGCGCTGCAGGCCTTCGACGCGGATGTCCTTCAGCACGAAGGGATCGACGGCCCAGGCAGCTCCCGATTGGAAGATCCCCGCGAGAGCCAAAGCCAGGAGTGAGGGGCGCAGCGAGGCTCCCGAGCGGAAAGAAAAGGACATGGGACCGGGGAGTTTCAATGCCAGCCCGCGAAGCGGCTGACGTCGTTGGAAAGGGCCAAGGCCATCATCAGCATCAGGATCAGGATGCCGACGCGCTGCAGTTGCAGTTGCCACCATTCGGAGATCGGGCGACCGCTCAGACCCTCGAAAAGATAATACATGAGGTGTCCGCCATCGAGCATCGGCAGCGGCAGCAGGTTCAGCACTGCCAGGCTGAGCGAAACCTTGCCGAGGAAATCGAGGAACGGCACGAGGCCCGCCTGAGCGGACTTCCCGGCGTAGTCGGCAATGCTCAGTGGGCCGCTGAGGTTCTTGACGGAGGCCTCTCCCACCAGCATACGGCCCAGCAGCCGCACCGTCGTGGCGGCCAGGTCCCAGCTCTGCAGGGCACCACGCTGCAGGCCGTCGACGAAGCCGTAGCTGACCACGGTCGACTCCAATGTCGCGACGGGCCTCACGCCCAATTGGCCGACGTGCTGCCCGCCTTCGTCGACCCACGCTGGCGTCGCTTGCAACTCCACGATCTGGCCCGCGCGCTCGACGCGCAACGACAGCGTGGCCGGCCCATTAGCGCCACCGCTAGCCCGGATGATCTGGCGCAGCAGGCCGAAGTCCGACACGGCGCGACCGTCCACCGCCAGCACCCGATCCCCGCTGCGCAGGCCTGCCGCTTCACCGGCACTGCCGGCCGCGACGACGTCGACCACCGGTTGCAGCAAGGGCAGCAGGCCGATATCGCGGGACAGCTGCGCGTCCGGCGAACGACCGGCGAGGCGGTTCGTATCCAGTGCGACGCTCCGCGAGCCATGGCCCTGCACATCGGTGACCGACAGCTGCAGCGGCTCGCCCAGCGCCTGCGCCCGCAGCACGGCGGATTGCAGGTCGGCCAGCGAGTCGACGTCGTCCCACTGCTGGCCATCGCCCGACACGGCGCGCACCCAGTCGCCGGCGCGCAAGCCGGCGCTGTCGGCGAGCGACCCCGCCGGCGGCGTGCCGAGCAGCGCCTTAGGCTGCTCGCTGCCGATCCAGGCTACCGCCGCGAACAGCGCGACGGCGAGCACCCAGTTGGCCACCGGGCCCGCAGCCACGATGGCCGCACGCTGGCGCAGCGGCTTGTAGCGGAAGGCCTGCGCCTGCTCGTGCGGCGCCACCGGCTCCGGGCCCATGCCGAGCATGCGCACGTAGCCGCCGAGCGGCAGCGAGCAGAGGGTGTATTCGGTGCCGTCGCGTCCGAGCCGCCGCCACAGCACACGACCGAAGCCGATAGAGAAGCGAAACACCTTGACGCCACAGGCCCGGGCGACACGGAAATGGCCCCATTCGTGAATGGGCACGAGGATCGCGATTGCGACCAGGAACCAGAAGGCCTTTTGAATCAGATCCACGCCTGAACCCGTCGTTGCGCGGCGCTGCGCGCTTGGGCATCCAGCGCCAGCAACGCCTCGATGCTGCTGCAGTCGCCCGGCTGAACGTCGGCCAGGCACTGCGAGTTGACCGCGTGAATGCGATCGAAGCGCAGTCGACCTTGCAGGAAGGCGTCGACGGCCACTTCGTTGGCCGCGTTCAACACCGTCGTGCTGCCCTCGGGCGCGCGCAGCGCCTGCCAGGACAGGTGCAGGCCCGGGAAGCGCGTCGCGTCGGCCTCCTCGAAGCTGAGGCTGGGCGTCGTCATCAGGTCCAGGCGGCTCGCACCGGACGTGATGCGCTCGGGGAAGGACAGGCCGTAGGCGATCGGCACGCGCATGTCCGGCGTACCCAGTTGCGCCAGCACCGACTGATCGCGGCAGACCACCATCGAATGGATGATGCTCTGCGGGTGGATCAGCACGCGGATCTGCTCGGGCGCGAGGTTGAACAGCCAGCGTGCCTCGATGACCTCGAGCGCCTTGTTCATCATCGTCGCCGAGTCCACCGAGATCTTGCGGCCCATGACCCAGTTCGGATGGGCGCACGCCTGGTCGGGCGTCACGTCGGCGAGCGTCGCCGGGTCGCGGCTGCGAAAGGGGCCGCCGGACGCCGTCAGCACGATGTGATCGATGCGGTCGTGCCAGGTGGCGCGGTCTTCCGGCAGGCACTGGAAGATGGCCGAGTGCTCGCTGTCGATGGGCAGCAGCGTCGCGCCACCCTCCGCCACCGCCTGCATGAACAAGGCGCCGCCGACAACAATGGCTTCCTTGTTGGCCAGCAGCAGGCGCTTGCCGGCGCGGGCGGCAGCGATGGCCGGCGCCAAGCCGGCGGCGCCGACGATGGCGGCCATCACGGTGTCGACGTCCGGGTGAGCAGCGATGTCGGCGAGCTTGTCGGCACCGTCGAGCACCTGCGTGCGGCAGCCCGCTTCGCGCAGGCGCTCACGCAGCCGAGCGGCGGGCTCCTGCCCGGGCATGACGGCAAAGAGCGGCTTCCATTGCAGGCACTGGGCCAGCAGGTCGTCGACGCGGCTCATCGCGCTGAGCGCGACTACCTCATAACGCTCTGGATGGCGCGAGAGAACGTCCAGCGTGTTGACGCCGATGGAGCCGGTCGAGCCGAGGACGCAGACGCGTTGACGGTGCAATGGTGCATCCTTCGCGCTTCGCGCTGTGCCGCCAAGCGGCAGTTGCGCCCCTTCGGGCGATCGTGCGGGGCTCATAGCGAGATCAGCGCCAGCGCCAGCGGGAACACCGGCAGCAGCGCGTCGATGCGGTCCAGCACGCCGCCATGGCCAGGCAGCAGGTGACTGCTGTCCTTGGCACCGACGGCCCGCTTGACCAGGGATTCGAACAGATCGCCGACGACGCTCATCGCCGCCAGGAACACGACCGCCAGCAGAGAGACGATGCCATGACGCTGCACCAGCAGCGTGAAGACGCTGGGCGAGTCCACGCCGAAGCTCACGTCGATCACGTGCACCCATAAGAAGCCCAGCAGCAGCACGCCGAGCTGGCCGCTCCACACGCCTTCCCAGCTCTTGCCGGGGCTGATGGCCGGTGCGAGCTTGCGTCGGCCGAACGCACGGCCCCCGAAGTAGGCGGCGATGTCGGCCATCCAGACGAGGCAGAACACCGACAGGATGAAGTTGATGCCGTGGACCTTGGCCTGCACGATGGCCAGCCACGCGCCCCAAAGCAACAGCGCGCCGAGCGCGAGGCGCCCGCCACGGGCCAGCTGCGGCCACCCGGCGGGACCGACCTTCAGCGCATATGCACCACCCAGCACCCAGACGCCCGTGGCCAGCCACCATAGGGCGGCGGGTGGCGCATGGAGGCCGCCGAGCACGAGCGTCCAGACACAGGCCAGCGCCAGCGCGACGCCGGCTGCGATCGCGCCGGTGCCCGGCAGGCCGTTGAGCCGGGACCATTCCCAGCCGGCCGCGCCCATCATCAGCACGGTGACCCAGGCAAACGGCCAGGGCGAGGCCTGGAACAGCACCGGCAGCAGGACGGCCAGCAGCACGACGGCGGTGATGACGCGGGTCTTGAGCATGAGGGCCCCTTTTGCCGCGTCAGGCGGTCGTTTCCTTGACGCCGCCAAAACGGCGGTCGCGCTCGTGGAAGGCGGCAATCGCTGCGTCCAGCTCGTGCTCGTCGAACTCGGGCCAGAGGCAGTCCGAGAAGAAGAACTCGGTGTAGGCCACCTGCCAGAGCAGGAAATTGCTGATGCGCACCTCGCCGCCCGTGCGGATGAAGAGGTCAGGGTCGGGCGCATGGGCCATGGCCATGAACTCGGACAGTTTGGCCTCGGTCAGTTCCTCGGCCGGTACGCCGGCGGCGATGGCCTTGCGGGTCGCCTGCACGATGTCCCAGCGGCCACCGTAGTTGAAGGCGACGTTGAGCGTCAGCTTGCTGTTATGGGCGGTGCTGGACTCGGCCTCGTTCCACGCCGCGCGCAGCTTGTCGGAGACCGCGTCACGGTCCCCGACGATGCGGATGCGCACGCCCATGGCGCCCATCTTCGCGAGGTAGCGGCTCACCGCCGCTAGCACCAGGCCCATCAGGCCAGACACCTCATCGCTCGGACGCTTCCAGTTCTCGCTGGAGAAGGCAAAGACCGTCAGGTGCTCGATGCCGCGGTCGATGCAGGCCTGGACGATCTTGACGAGAGCGTCCACGCCCGCCTTGTGGCCGAAGAAGCGCGGCAGGAAACGCTTCTTGGCCCAGCGACCGTTGCCGTCCATGACGATGGCGACATGGCGCGGCGGCACCAGGCGGTCTTGCGCCACGATGGGGACCGCGCTCAAACCGCGAGGATCTCGGTTTCCTTGGCCGAGACGAGCTTGTCGATCTCGGCGATGACGCGGTCGGTGAGCTTCTGCACCTCGTCAAGGCTCCGGCGCTCGTCGTCCTCGCCGATCTCCTTGTCCTTCAGCAGCTTCTTGGCCTGCTCGTTGGCATCACGGCGCAGGTTGCGCACGGCCACTTTGGCGTCCTCGCCGACGTTGCGCACGACCTTGGTCAGTTCCTTGCGCCGCTCTTCCGTCAGCGGCGGCATCGGCACGCGGATCAGGTCGCCCTGCGACGACGGGTTCAGGCCCAGGTCGCTCTCGCGGATGGCCTTCTCGATCTTGGCGCCCATGCCCTTTTCCCAGGGCTGGACGGAGATGGTGCGCGCATCCAGCAGGCTGACGTTGGCCACCTGGCTGATGGGCACCATGGAACCGTAGTAGTCGACATGCACTTGGTCCAGGATGCCCGGATGGGCGCGGCCGGTACGGATCTTGTGCAGCTCGTTCTTCAGCGCCTCGACGGACTTGGCCATCCGGCTTTCAGCATTCTTCTTGATGTCGGCAGTGCTCATTTCGATTTCCTTGCGGGACAGAGCGCCCGAGCGTCAGCGAGTGGCTCTGTCCCCAACTGACTTTGACTGACTGTCAGACGTGGACCAGCGTGCCCTCGTCCTCGCCCTGCACGACGCGCTTCAGCGCGCCGGACTTGAAGATGCTGAAGACCTTGATCGGCAGCTTCTGGTCGCGGCACAGCGCGAACGCGGCACCATCCATCACCTGGAGGTTCTTGGAGATGGCCTCGTCGAAGCTGATGCTCTGGTAGCGCGTCGCGTCGGGGTTCTTCTTGGGGTCGGCCGTGTAGACGCCGTCCACCTTGGTGGCCTTCAGCACGATCTCGGCGCCGATCTCGGCACCGCGCAGCGCAGCGGCCGTGTCGGTCGTGAAGAACGGGTTGCCGGTGCCGGCTGCGAAGACGACGACCTTGCCCTCTTCCAGGTACTGCAGTGCCTTGGGACGCACATAGGGCTCGACCACCTGCTCGATGGCGATGGCGGACATCACGCGTGCCGTCATGCCCTCCTGGCGCATCGTGTCGGCCAGGGCCAACGAGTTCATCACCGTGGCCAGCATGCCCATGTAGTCGGCGGTCGCGCGGTCCATGCCGACGGAGCCGCCGGCCACGCCGCGGAAGATGTTGCCGCCGCCGATGACGACCGCGACCTCCACGCCCATCTGCGTCACCTCACGGACCTCCTGCACCATACGCACGATGGTGGCGCGGTTGATGCCGTAAGCGTCGTCGCCCATCAGGGCTTCACCGGAGAGTTTGAGCAGGATGCGTTTGTACGCGGGCATGGTGTCCTCAGAATTCGGGGGCCGATGTTGGGCCGGAAGTTTAAAGGGCGCCAACTTGGCGCCCTTCTGGTTTGCAACGGTCTTTACTGACCTTTTGCAGCCGCCACCTGGGCGGCCACCTCAGCGGCAAAGTCGTCGACCTTCTTCTCGATCCCTTCACCGACGACATAGAGCGTGAAGCCCTTGACCGTCGTGTTGGCGGCCTTCAGGTGGGCGCCCACGGTCTGCTTGCCGTCGGCAGCCTTCACGAAGACCTGGTCCAGCAGCGAGACTTCCTTCAGGAACTTCTGCACCGAGCCTTCCACCATCTTGGCGACGATGTCGGCCGGCTTGCCGGATTCGGCCGCCTTCTCGGTGGCGATCTTGCGCTCCTTCTCGACCAGCTCGGCCGGCACGTCGGCGCTGGACAGCGCGGCCGGCTTCATAGCGGCAATGTGCATGGCGACGTCCTTGGCAGCGACGTCATCACCTTCGAACTCGACGACCACGCCAATGCGGGTGCCGTGCAGGTAGGTGGCCAGCTTGCTGCCAGCGTAGCGCTGGAAGCGGCGGATCGTCATGTTCTCGCCGATCTTGCCGATCAGGCCCTTGCGCACGTCTTCCACCGTCGGGCCGAAGCCTTCCTGCGACAGCGGCAGTGCGGACAGCGCGGCCACGTCGGCCGGGTTGTGCTCGGCCACCAGGCCGGCCAGCGCGCTGACGAAGGCCAGGAAGGCGTCGTTCTTGGAGACGAAGTCGGTCTCGCAGTTGACTTCGATCAGCGCACCGTTGCCACCCACGACGGCGGACGACACAACGCCTTCGGCCGTGATGCGCGAGGCGGCCTTGCCGGCCTTGTTGCCCAGCTTGACGCGCAGGATCTCTTCCGCGCGGCCCAGGTCGCCGTCAGCCTCGGTCAGCGCCTTCTTGCACTCCATCATCGGGGCGTCGGTGCGGGCGCGCAGTTCGCCCACCATGCTTGCAGTGATTGCAGCCATTGTTCTCTCCAGATTTCGGTTGGCAAAAGGGGCCTCGCGGCCCCTTTCAGATGCAGGGTCGAAAGGGCTTACGCCTCTTCGGAAACCTCGACGAACTCGTCGCCGGCGGGAGCCACCGCAGCCAGCACTTCGTTCGTGGCGTTGGCCTTGCCTTCCAGCACGGCATCAGCGACAGCGCGGGCGTACAGCGCCACGGCCTTTGCCGAGTCGTCGTTGCCGGGAATGACGTAGTCGATGCCGATGGGCGAGTGGTTCGTGTCGACCACGCCGATGACGGGAATGCCCAGCTTCTTGGCTTCGGCGACGGCGATCTTGTGATAGCCAACGTCGATGACGAACAGCGCGTCAGGCAGCGCGGTCATGTCCTGGATGCCGCCGATGTTCTTCTCGAGCTTGGCGATCTCGCGCTGGAACAGCAGGGCTTCCTTCTTGATCGCGGGCTGGGTGCCAGCCTCGACCTGGGCCTGCATGTCCTTCAGGTTCTTCAGCGAACCCTTGACGGTCTTGAAGTTCGTCAGCATGCCGCCGAGCCAGCGGGAATCGACGTAGGGCATGCCGGCGCGCTGGGCTTCCGAGGCGATGACCTCGCGGGCCTGGCGCTTCGTGCCGATCATCAGGATCGTGCCGCGCTTGGCCGCCAGCTGGCGGATGAACTTCGTGGCCTCGTTAAACGCGGGCAGCGTCTTCTCGAGGTTGATGATGTGGATCTTGTTGCGATGGCCGTAGATATACGGGGCCATCTTGGGATTCCAGAAGCGGGTTTGGTGGCCGAAATGGACGCCGGCTTCCAGCATCTCGCGCATCGTGACAGACATGGGTCTTCTCCGAAGGTTGGGTCTAAAATCCGGCCAGAATTGCGTTGCAGCCCTGGAACAGCCGTTCCATGAGGCCGCAAGCCGCAACACCTTTGTGTGGCCGGTTTGCGATTTGGTTGCAACGTGCGGCGCCGCGACGCGGCCCCACTCCTCACAACCGTTCTGCCTTCAAGCCCGTCACAAGCGACCGGCCTCCGGCAAAACCCGCAGAGTATACACAACCCATGGCCCACCCCAGCCGACGCCGCGCACCCGCGGCCGCCGACTTCCTGTTTGAGACCGTCCGGCAGGTGGGCCGGTGAGCCGCAGCGTCGCGGTGATCGGCGCCGGCCTTGCCGGCGTGACGACCGCCTACGAACTGGCCACGATCGGCTGCCGGGTGCAGGTCTTCGAGCGCGGCGGCAGCATTGCCGGGCAGGCGAGCTTCGCCAGCAGCGCGATGCTCGCTCCCTTCGTGCCTCATCTCACTGAAGCCGCCACGCCAGCGCCGCTGGCCTGGCGCTGGCGCCGCTGGCGGGCCAGCCGCCGGGCCACGGCCGCAGTTCCGGCGCTCGTGGCGCTGAGTCAGCTGGGCCTGGAACGCACGGCCGCGCTGAGGCAAGGCCTCGGCGTGGACGACGAGTCGACCGACGGACTGCTGATCGCGCTCAGTGACGCCAAGCGTCTGGCCGCGGCCGAAGCGCGGCTGGAAGACTGGAAATCGCTGGGTTTGGCGGTCGCCCTGCTGGATGCCGACCAAGCCCGACGCCGCGAGCCCGGCCTGAATGCCGAGGCCGCGCTGGCCGGTGCCCTGGCGGTGCAAGGCGGCACCGGCAATGCGCGCCTGTTCGCGCAGCAGCTGCGGAACCGGGCGCAGCGCCTGGGCGTAAGGTTCCAGTTCCACACGGTCGCCAAGGGCGTGGCGGCGCATGGCAACGCCTGGACGCTGCGCCACGAATACATGCCTCCGGCGGAACCACCGACGACCCGCTTCCTCGACCCCGAAGCAGCCGGCGCCGCGGCACCACCGCCGGGCCCGCGGGATGAACGCTTCGACGCCATCGTGCTGTGCAACGGCATTGGCGCCGCTACGCTGCTCGGCCAGCGCCTGCCGCTGGCGGCGCAACACGAAGCGTCGGTGACGGCGCCGCTGCGCCTGCTCGAGGCCTATCCGGACCTCGGCCCACGGGCCGGCTGGCTGGACCCGGCCCGCGGGCTTGCGATCGCCCGGACCGGTCAGCGCGTGCGCATCACAGGCGGCCTGGCCATCACCGGCGCCCGCGAGAAGCACCAACCCGACTTCGAGAACCTGCACCGCGGCCTGCAGCACTGGTTCCCGGGCTCGGTGCTGCACCAGCAGGTACAGCAGGGCAAGAGCCGGCGTGCGGTCACTGCCGACGGCCTGCCGCTGCTGGGCCACGGCGGGCAGCCGGGGCTGTGGCTGAACCTGTCGCCCGGCGGCCAGGGCTGGGGCGCAGCCTGCGGCGCCGCCCAGGTGCTGGCCCAGCTGATCGCCGGGGAGACACCGGCACTGGACATCACCGCCCTCGGCCCACAGCGTCTGGCCTAAGCTCGAGGGCATGCACGACCTGCTGCCCACCCGCTCAACGCTGCCGCTGCACGACGTTGCCGCCAGCCGGCGCATCGAGACCCGCGCACTCACCCACGCCCCCGATCTGATGGAACGCGCCGGCCTTGCGGTGGCCAAGCTGGCGCTGGCGCTGCGGCGCGGCGACGGGCCCGTGTGGCTGGCCTGCGGGCCGGGCAACAATGGCGGCGACGGCCATGTTGCCGCCCGGCGGCTCGCGGAAGCCGGCGTGCCGGTGCACGTGGGCCTGACGGCACCACACCGCCCTGCCCTCGTGGTCGACGCGCTGCTGGGCCTCGGCTTGAACCGCGCGCCGTCGGACGCGCTGCTCGCCACGATCACGGCTCTGCAGGCGTGTGGCGCACCCATCCTCGCGGTGGACCTGCCCAGCGGCCTGCTCGCCGACACCGGACAACCCGCAGGCCGCCTCGCCGTTCGCGCCGACCACACGCTGACGCTGCTGACGCTGAAACCGGGCCTGTTCACCGGCGAAGGCCGCGCCTACAGCGGGCGCATCTGGTTCGACGACCTGGGCATCACCCCCGACGAGCCCGCCACGGCCGACCTGCTCGGGCCTGCCGGGCGCCCCGAGCGCGGCGCGACCAGCCACAAGGGCAGCCACGGGAAGGTGCTGGTCATCGGCGGCGCACCCGGCATGCAGGGCGCAGCCCGCCTGGCCGCCCGGGCTGCGCTGGCCTGCGGCGCCGGCCGCGTCTACGTCGATTTGCTGGATCAGTCGCCGAACGAGGCAGCCGACACGACACGACCGGAGCTGATGCGTGGCCGGCTCGACGACGTACCGCAGGCGGTCGGCGTCGTGGGCTGCGGCGCGGGCACCCGCATCGCACAACACCTCTCGGCCCTGATTCGACAACTGCCGCGACTAGTGCTCGATGCGGACGCGCTGAACGCCATCGCTGCTGATGCGGTCATGCAGGACGCGCTCCGCTCGCGTCGAACCGGGTCCACGTTGCTGACACCGCATCCGCTCGAAGCAGCCCGGCTGCTGGCCGTCGACGTGGCCCATGTGCAGGCCGACCGCCTCGCGGCAGCGCAAGCGCTGGCGACCCGGCTGAACGCCACCGTCGCGCTGAAGGGCTCGGGCAGCGTCGTTGCATCACCCGGCGCTCGGCCGGCCGTCTGCGCGAGCGGCAGCGCGGCGCTCGCCACCGCAGGCAGCGGCGACGTGCTGGCCGGCTGGCTGGGGGGGCTGTGGGCACAGCAACCCGACGCCGCGGCACATGCAGTCGCCTGCGCTGGCGTGGATGCACACGGTCGCGCCGGCGAGGTGCCCGGCGTGCTGCGCGCGGGCGACCTCGTCGAGCGCCTCGCCGCGCCCTGAACAGCGCCGCTCAGCGGCGCTTGCGCGGGGCAGACTTCGTTGACGACTTCTTTGCCGCCCGCTTGGCCGCCTGTTGCGCGGCCTTGACGGGGTGCAGGCTTGCGACGGCCGCCTTGCGGCTCTGCTTCACGTCGCGGTCCGTCTGGCGCACTTCATCGAGCTTCTCGACGGCCGTGCGAGGCGCACGCTTCTTGGCCGGCGACTTGCCGGTAGCCTTGGCTGGCGCACCGCGCGGCGCGGGCCGCGTTTCGTCCGCGTCGCGCACGAGCCGGAAGTCGATACGCCGACCATCCAGGTCCACGCGGCTGACCTGCACCTGCACACGGGCGCCGGTCGCGTAGCGGATGCCGGTGCGCTCGCCGCGCAGCTCCTGCCGCACCTCGTCGAAGCGGTAGTACTCGCCGCCCAGTTCGGTGATGTGCACAAGGCCTTCGACGTAGAGCGCATCGAGCTGCACGAACAGGCCGAACGACGTGACCGCGCTGACCGTGCCGGCGAACTCCTCGCCGAGGCGGTCGCGCATGTAGCGGCACTTCAGCCACGCTTCGACATCACGACTGGCCTCGTCGGCACGGCGCTCGTTGGCGCTGCAATGCGCACCGACGACTTCCCAGCGCTCGGCCTCGTTGCGGGCTTCCGCCGGGTTGGGCGGCGCCGCACGACCCGGCCGCTTGGGCGCCTGCGGCACATCCATCTTCGAGGCGTCGAGCGTGTAGCGCTTGCTGCCAAGCAACGCCTTGATGACGCGGTGGACGAGCAGGTCCGGGTAGCGGCGAATGGGGCTCGTGAAGTGTGTGTACGCTGGATAGGCCAAGCCGAAATGGCCGGCATTGGCGCCGGTGTAGATGGCCTGCTGCATCGAGCGCAGCAGCATCTGGTGGATCTGCTGGGCGTCGGCCCGATCCTTCGTGGCCTCGGCCAGTTGCTGGAATTCGCGCGGCGCCGGGTCGTCCGAGATGCCCATGCCTATGCCCAGAGAGCGCAGGTAGTTCTGCAGCGTCTGGCGCTTCTCGGGTGTCGGACCTTCATGGACACGGTACAGCGACGCGTGCTTGTTGGTCTGGATGAAGTCGGCCGCGCAGACATTGGCCGCAAGCATGGCCTCCTCGATGAGGCGGTGGGCCTCGTTTCGCACGCGCGGCACGATCTTCTCGATGCGACCGTTGTCGTCGCAGACGATCTGCGTCTCCGTCGTCTCGAAGTCCACGGCGCCGCGGCGGCTGCGCTCGGCCAGCAGCGCGCGGTAGACCTCGTGCAGGTGCAGCAGGTGCGGCACGAGCTCGCGGCGCTTGGCCGCCTCTGGCCCATGCGTGTTGCCGAGGACGGCCGCCACCTCGGTGTACGTGAAGCGCGCGTGCGAGCAGATGACGGCCGGATAGAACTGGTAGGCCGTGACGTTGCCGTCACTCGACACCACCATGTCGCAGACCATGCTCAGCCGGTCCTCGTAGGGGTTCAGCGAGCACAGGCCGTTGGACAGCTTCTCCGGCAGCATCGGGATGACGCGGCGCGGGAAGTAGACGGACGTCGCGCGCTCGTACGCATCGGCGTCCAGCGGCTCGCCGGGCTTGACGTAGTGCGACACGTCGGCGATGGCGACCAGCAGCCGCCAGCCCTCGACGGCCTTCTTGCCGCGACCCTGCTTGAACGGCTCGCAGTAGACGGCGTCGTCGAAGTCGCGCGCATCCTCGCCGTCGATGGTGACCAGCGGCACGTCGCGCAGGTCGACGCGGTGCTTCAGGTCGGCGGCGCGCAACTTCTCCGGAAGCTTGGCACTCTGCGCCAGCGTCTCGGGGCTGAAGCGGTGCGGCACGTCGTACTTGCGCACGGCGATCTCGATCTCCATGCCAGGGTCGTCGATCTCGCCCAGCACCTCGACGACGCGCCCCACCGGCTGCGAGTACAGCGATGGCGGCTCCGTCAGCTCGACAGCGACGACCTGGCCCGCGGTCGCATTCGCGATGCCGTTCTTTGGAATGAGGATGTCCTGCCCCATGCGCCGGTCTTCGGGCGCAACGAGCCAGACCCCGGACTCCAGCAGCAGCCGGCCGATGAGGGGCCGCTTCTTGCGCTCCAGGATCTCGAGCACCTTGCCCTCGGGCCGGCCGCGCTTGTCGAAGCGCGTCACGCGTACGCGCAGCCGGTCGCCATGCATGACGGCATGCGTCTCCTGCGCAGACAGATAGATGTCGGCCGAACCGTCGTCAGGAATGAGGAAGCCGTGACCGTCACGGTGGCCCTGAAGCGTGCCTTCGACCTCGCCAAGCAGGCCCGCGCCATCGGCGCCAGGCGCATTTGTTGTGTTCTTCAAGTTTTTGATGATATAGTCTCTGTTTTCCTGAAACGGCTCAGGACTTCAGCGGAAGTTTTGAGCACCTTGCCCAGGTGGCGGAATTGGTAGACGCACTAGTTTCAGGTACTAGCGGGTAACTCCGTGGAGGTTCGAGTCCTCTCCTGGGCACCAAACAAAACAAAGAAGGCCGACGCGAAAGCGCCGGCCTTTTTTCTTTGGTGCCCAGGGGAGAACTCGAAGGGCACGTCGGCGAGGACAGAGGACAAGCCCTGCGACTTGTCCGACGCCTCGACGAAGTATTCGCGCATGCAGCCGCGCATCTGGCCGGCGGAGTTGCCGAAGGTGCCCGAGTCCCCGCCGATGCCCCCTCGATGGGGCCTTCGGCGAGTGGTGGCACAAACGGAGCTTCTTCGCATCGTGCCACTCACACTCCGGCTTTAAACGACGAACTTCTTCGCCAGCGCCTCTGGCCCCATGCCGTCGTACTCCTCGAACGGCTGGTGAATCCACGGCGACGTCTCCAGCATCTCGCAGAAGTAGTCCGGCGTGTAGGCCGACACCTTCTTTGTCCAGATGACCGCGGAGCGCAGTTCGCTGATGGCGGGCATGCCGCGCAGCCGCTCGACCACCGCCTTCAGCGTCACGCCGGAGTCGGCCAAGTCGTCCACCAGCAGCACGCGGCCGGCCAGCTCGCCCTTGGGCATCGTGATGTACTTGGCCATGTCCAGCCGACCCTGGATCGTACCGGCCTCGGCGCGGTACGAGCTGGTGGACATGATGCCCAGCGGCTTGTCGAACACGCGCGACAGCACGTCGCCCGGCCGCATGCCGCCGCGGGCCAGGCACAGGATCTGGTCGAATTGCCAGCCCGAGGCGTGAACCTTCAGCGCCAGCCGCTCGATGAGCAGGTGGTATTCATCCCAGGACACGTACAGGTGTTTGCCGTCGTCGGTCAGCATGGTGGGCGGTCTCCGTGGATTGATGCGTTCAGGCCGAATACGGGTGGCGCAGCACGATGGTGTGCTCGCGGTCGGGGCCGGTCGACACCATGTCGATGGGCGCCCCAATGACTTCCTCGACGCGCTTGAGGTAGCTACGCGCGTTGGCCGGCAGCGCGTCCCAGGACGTCGCGCCGAACGTGGTGTCGGTCCAGCCGGGGAAGGTCTCGAACACTGGCGTGCAGGCCTCGATCTCGTCGGCATCCAGCGGCAGGATGTCCAGCAACTGGCCGTTGAGCTGGTAGCCCACGCACATCTTGATCTCCGACAGGCCGTCCAGCACGTCAAGCTTGGTCAGGCAAAGGCCGGTGATGCCGTTGATGATGATGGCGCGCTTGAGCGCCGCGGCATCGAGCCACCCGCAGCGGCGCGCGCGGCCCGTGACGGTGCCGCGCTCCTGGCCGACGGTCGATAGGTGATAGCCGACGGTGCCGGGAGTTTCCCAGTCCAGCTCGGTCGGGAAGGGACCAGAGCCGACGCGTGTCGTGTAGGCCTTTGTGATGCCCAGCATGTAGTGCAGCATCTGCGGGCCCACGCCCGCCCCGGCGGCCGCATTGCCGGCCACGCAGTTGCTGGACGTCACGTAGGGGTAGGTGCCGTGGTCAATGTCCAGCAGCGTGCCCTGTGCGCCTTCGAAGAGGATGTTGGCGCCCGCCTGGTGGGCTTTGTGGATCAGGTAGCCCACGTCGGCCAGCATCGGCTTGATCGCCTCGGCCATCTTCATGGCCTGCTCGAAGATGGGCTCGAAAGCCAGCTCCTCGCCCTTCAGGTAGCCCTTCAGCGCGAAGTTGTGCAGGTCCAGCAGCTCGCGGAGCTTCTTGGCAAAGCGATCGGGGTGCTTCAGGTCCTGCGCACGCAGCGCACGGCGCGCGACCTTGTCTTCGTAGGCCGGGCCGATGCCCTTGCCAGTCGTGCCGATCTTGCCGCTGCCGCTGGTCTCGCGCAGCGCTTCGCGCGCCTTGTCGACCGCGACGTGGAACGGCAGGATCAGCGGGCAGCTCTCGCTGATGAACAGGCGCGACCGCACCTCGACGCCGGCTTTCTCCAGGCGTTCGATCTCGGTCAGCAGGTGCGTCGGGTCCAGCACGACGCCGTTGCCGATATAGCAGGCCACGCCGTCGCGCATGATGCCGCTGGGGATGAGCTGAAGCGCCGTCTTCACGCCCTTGATGACCAGGGTATGGCCCGCGTTGTGACCGCCCTGGAAGCGCACGACACCCTGCGCGTGATCGGTCATCCAGTCGACGACCTTGCCCTTGCCCTCGTCACCCCACTGGGTGCCCACGACGACCACATTGCGTCCACGCGCGGTTTGGCTTTGCATGTTGTTTGCCTGCTTGAACTTGAAAGAGATGGGGGCGGCGGCGCTCAGAGCGGCCGCACGACCCACGCAGCGTGATCGCGAACCAGCTCGCGGTCACAGTCGAATTCGTCGGCCTCGTGCTCGTGCCCGGGCAGCATGCAGACCACCGTCTCGCCCGCGTCGCGCAGCGCCCGCACAGCCTGGCGCAGCGATGCGTCATCGCCCCACGGCGCCCGCACGGCCGCGCGCAGGCGCGTGACCGGCACCAGCGTGACGAGCGTCTTGAGGTCCAGGCTGAAGCCCACCGCCGGTCGGCGGCGGCCGAACACGGCGCCGACCTCGTCGTAGCGCCCGCCGCGCAACACTGCGTCGGCACAGCCGTTGGCATACGCGGCGAAGCGGATGCCGGTGTAGTAGGCGTAGCCCTGCAGGTCCGCCAGGTCGAAGCCCAGTTGCACTTCCGGATGAACCGCAGCGAGATGGCCTGCCAGCCAATCCAGATCGGCCAGCGCGGCCTTGACGAGCGGATGGCCGGGCAGCCGGCGCGCCGCCTCGGCCAGCACCTCGCGGCCACCGAAGAGGCTGGGCAGCGCCAGCAGCGCGTCGCGCGTACCGGCGGGCATGTCGGCCGTCAGACTGCCAAGCGCCGCCACATCCTTGGCCGCAAGCGCTGCCGTCAGCGCCGCCAGGGCGTCGGGTGACAGCTTCACGCCATCGAGCACCCCCTGCAGCAGCCGGGCATCACCGAGGTCCAGCATGACGCGCTGCAGGCCGGCGCGGCGCAGCGCATCCAGCGCCAGCTCCTGCACCTCCAGATCGGCTTCCAGGCCGGCGTGGCCGTAGATCTCGACGCCGAACTGCAGCGGCTCACGGCTGGTGTTGAGCCCATCGGGCCGCGTGTGCGCGACGGGGCCGCAGTAGCACAACCGCGTCACGCCGCGCCGGTTCAGCAGGTGGGCATCGATGCGCGCGACCTGGGGCGTCGTGTCGGCACGCAGGCCGAGCGAGCGGCCGGAGAGCTGGTCGACGAGCTTGAACAGCTTGATCTCGCTGCCACTGCCCGTGCCGGACAGCAGCGACTCCAGATGCTCCAGCAGCGGCGGGATGACCAACTCGCAGCCGTAGCTGCGGGCCATGTCGAGAAGCTCTCGTCGCAGCTCTTCGATGCGGCGCGCCTGCGACGGCAGGACATCGGCGATGTGCTCGGGCAGCAGCCAAGCAGAGGACATGGGCGCAGGCTAGGCGGTTAAAAACGGCATTCTACCGGCGCCCTACCCGGCCTCGGCGGCGGATCAGTGCAGGAACAGCAATCCCAGCAGGCCGAGCATCACGCTGGCCAGGCCGATGAAGCGGATCTGGCCGTCCCCCATCGCCACGATGCGGCTGAAGACCTCGCGCCAACGCGACGGGCTGGCGAAGGGCAGCAGGCCCTCGATGATCAACATCAGCGCCAGCGCCGTCAGCAGGTCTTTCACTTGCGGGCCGGTGCGGCGGCGGGCGCGGTGCCCGAGCCGCGCATGGCCTTGAAGAAGTCGCTGCCGGGGTCAACGACCATCACGTCGCTCTTCTTGTTGAAGCTGGCACGGTAGGCCTCCAGCGAGCGGTAGAACTGCGCAAACTGCGCATCACGGCTGAACGCCTCGGCATACAAGGCCGACGCCTTCGCGTCGCCCTCGCCCTTGATCTTCTGCGCGTCGCGATAGGCTTCGGAGACGATGATCTCGCGCTGGCGGTCGGCGTCGGCCTTGATCTTCTCACCCTCGGCGGCGCCGGTGGAGCGGGCTTCGGCGGCGACGCGCTTACGCTCGGAATCCATGCGGCGGTAGACCGACTCGGTGATGCTGGACGCGAAGTCCACGCGCTTGATGCGCACGTCCACCACCTCGATGCCGAACTGCTTGGCTTCGTCGGTCAGGCGCTTGCGCACGTCCTGCATGATCTTCTCGCGCTCGGTGGCCAGCACCGCCAGCACGGTGCGCTTGGTCACCTCTTCATTGAAGGCGGCCTGGACGACCGGCGACAGGCGGTTCTCGACGTTGCGCGGGTCCGGCCCGCTGTTGCGGATGAACTGGCGCGGGTCGGTGATACGCCACTTGATGAGCCAGTCGATGACGAGGCTCTTCTTCTCGGCCGTGAAGATGGGGCGGGACTCGGTGCTGTCCAGCGTCTGCACGCGGCGGTCGAGCATGACGACGTTCTGCAGCGGCGGCGGCAGCTTGAACTTCAAGCCCGGCTCGGTGATGACTTCCTTGATCTCGCCCAGCGCGTAGACGGCAGCGAACTGACGCTGGTCGACGATGAAGAGCATGGAGGACAGCAGCATCAGCGCGACGAGGGCACCGGCGAGGATGGCGGCGATTCTGTTCATGGAGGCGTCCTCGATCAGCGGCCGTCGCGGCTGCGCTGGTTGTCGCGGCTGCGCAGATCACTGCCGGACGGCAGCGACTGCGGCTCGGGCAGCGTCGTCGCCTGCGGCGGCGAGACGGTGACGGTGCCACTACTGCCCTGCTGCAGCAGCTTGTCCAGCGGCAGGTAGAGCAGGTTGGAGTTGTTGCGGCTGTCCACCATCACCTTCGTGACGCCGGCGTAGATGTCCTTCATCGCGTCGATGTAGAGACGGTCCCGCGTGACCTGCGGCGCCTTCTGGTATTCGGCCAGCACGCTCTTGAAGCGCTCGGCATCACCCTCGGCACGGGCGATGACGCTGGCCTTGTAGCCCTCGGCCTGCTCGCGCAACTTGGCGGCATCCCCCTGGGCGCCCGGGATCTTCTCGTTGGCGTAAGCCTGGGCGTCGTTCTTCGCCCGCTCGCGGTCGGCATTGGCCTTCTGCACGTCGTCGAAAGCCGCCTGCACCTGCTCCGGCGGCTGCACGCCCAGCACGTTGACGTTCTTGACCTGGATGCCGGCCTTGAGCCGGTCCATCTGAGCCTGGATGGACTTCACGAGGTCGGCGGCGATGGCGTCGCGCTGCTCGTAGAGCACCGAGTCCATCGAGCTGCGGCCGACGATCTCGCGCACCGCCGACTCGGCCGCCAGCGCCACGGCCTGCTCGGGGTCCCTGTTCTCGAACAGGAAGTCGCGCAGATCACGGACGGTGAACTGCACGATGAAACGGATGTCGACGATGTTCTCGTCGCGCGTGAGCATCGATGAATCGCGCAGCCCAGTCGCCGCGACGACCGAGCTGCGCCCCACCTCGACCTGACGGAGCTGCGACACCGCCTGCACCTCGTGCGCCTGGAACGGGTACGGCAACCGCCACTGGAAGCCGGCCTCCACCGTCTTGCTGTACTTGCCGAAGGACGTGATAACGCCCTGCTGGCCTTCCTGCACGATGAAGAAACCGCTGGCCAACCAGCCCAGCACGACGACACCGCCCACCAGCCCCAGGCCGATGCCGGCGCCCTTCATGTTGTCGCCGCCACCACCGGAGCCACCGCCCGACGTGCCGCTGGGGCGGCCGCCGAACAGGCCCGACAACTTGCGGTTGAAATCCCGCCAAAGCTCGTCGAGATCGGGCGGTCCGTCGTTGCGTCCGTTGTTCAGCAGCCGGCCGAGCGACCGGGTCACGCTGGCGATCGGCGTCATCAGCCGCCGAGCCCAGGGGCCGCGGGGCGGGTTTTGAGTAGTGCTGCTCATGCCTGAGTAGGGTCTGAGGAAGAAGGCCCGCCGACATGCGACGGAAGCGACGCATCCGCGTCGAAACGTGGGTCCGGCTCGTCGTAACTCAAGGGCTCAGCCTGCATGGCCTGCGCGATTAGCTCGCGCAGTTCCGCCAGGCCCGTACCCTGCGCCGCGCTGACGAAGACGCGCGGCGTCGGCTCGGCCGCGCCACTGCGCAACAGCGCATCGACCGCCACGCGCGGACGCTGATCGTCGGGTAGCAGGTCCTGCTTGTTGTAGACGAGGATCTGCGGCACGCCGCCGGCACCGATCTCTTCGAGCACCTTCTCGACCTCGGTCATCTGCTCGTCCAGCACGGGGCTGGCTGCGTCGATGACGTGCAGCAGCAGGTCGGCATCGGCCGCCTCCTGCAGTGTGGCGCGGAAGGCCTCGACCAGTTTGTGCGGCAGGTCGCGAATGAAGCCGACCGTGTCGGACAGCGACACACTGGCACCGGCCTGCTCCAGGTAGAGCGACCGGGTCGTCGTGTCCAACGTCGCGAACAGCTGGTTGGCGGCGTAGGCGCGCGCCTTGGTCAGCGCATTGAACAGCGTGCTCTTGCCCGCGTTCGTGTAGCCGACCAGCGAAACCTTGAAGACACCGTTGCGCGACCTTGAGCGGCGCTGCGTGCTGCGCTGCTTCTGAACCTGCTTCAGGCGCTCCTTGGTTTTCTTGATGCGGTCGTCGATCATGCGACGATCCAGCTCGATCTGCGCTTCGCCAGGGCCGCCGCGCATGCCGATGCCGCCGCTCTGCCGCTCCAGGTGGCTCCAGCGCCGCACGAGGCGCGTGGCCAGGTACTGCAGCCGCGCCAGCTCGACCTGCAGCTTGCCCTCGTGGCTCTGCGCGCGCTGCGCGAAGATCTCCAGGATCAGCGCCGTGCGATCGGCGACCGGCACGCCGAGCACCTTTTCGAGGTTGCGCTGCTGGGCCGGCGAAATCGCCTGGTCGAATAGCACCGTGTGGGCATGGTGGGCCTGCACGAGCAGCTTGATCTCGTCGGCCTTGCCCGAACCGACGAACAGCGCGGCATCGGGGGCCGGACGGCGAGCGATGACCTTGGCGACGGGCGTGTCGCCGGCGGACTCTGCCAGCAACGCCAGTTCGTCCAGGCTTTCGTCGAAGCCCTGCTTGGCGGACTGCCGACCGAAATCGACACCCACAAGAATGGCGCGCGCCGCCTCGGAGGGCGGCGTCGCGGCGTTGGCAGAAGTCGAGGACAAGGGGGTGGGATCAGGCGTCCGCGGGGGCGTCGCCGGCGTGGAAGTTGACCGCGCGGCCAGGCACGACGGTAGAGATCGCGTGCTTGTAGACCATCTGCGTCACGGTGTTGCGCAGCAGCACGACGTATTGGTCAAAGGATTCGATGTGGCCTTGCAGCTTGATGCCGTTGACCAGATAAATGGACACCGGCACATGCTCTTTGCGCAGCAGGTTCAAAAAGGGATCCTGCAAAAGTTGGCCTTTGTTGCTCATCGGTATGCTCCGAGTTATCGGGGGTGTGGGGACTACGGGTTAGACCTTAACACAGGGCACCCGTTCAGCCGGGTCGTCACCCTAGGTCTTTTCGGTGAAAGGGTTTTTCGACGACCGCAGCTCGATTTTCAGTGGCGTGCCGACGAGCTTGTAATGCGCGCGGATGCGGCCTTCAAGGTAGCGCTTGTAGACCTCGGTGACGCCGTCCAGCGCATTGCCGTGGATGACGACGATGGGCGGGTTCTGGCCGCCCTGGTGGGCGTAGCGCAGCTTGGGGCGCGACGTGCCGGCGCGCTTGGGCTGCTGGTGCTCGACGGCCTCCTGGATCAGGCGGGTCAGCACCGGCGTCGTCATCTTGCGGTAGGCCGATGCATAGGCGTCGGCCATCGCGTTCCACAAGGCGGCGAGCCCCTGGCGCTTCAAGGCCGAGATCTGGTGCATCGGCGCAAACTTCAGGAAGGCCAGTCGCTGCTCGATCTGGCGCTTGAGCGTCTCGCGCTGGTAGCTGTCGACGGCATCCCACTTGTTGACAGCCAGCACCACGGCGCGGCCGCTGTCGAGGATGTAGCCGGCGATGTGGGCATCCTGGTCGGTCACGCCTTGCGTGGCGTCCAGCAGCAGCAGCACGACGTGGGCGTCGGCAATCGCCTGCAGCGTCTTGACGACCGAGAACTTCTCGATCGCCTCGAACACCTTGCCCTTGCGGCGCAGACCGGCAGTGTCGATGAGCTTGAACTTCTGGCCATTGCGCTCGAAATCCACGGCGATCGCATCGCGCGTCGTGCCCGGCATGTCGAAGGCGACGAGACGCTCCTCGCCCAGCCAGGTATTAATCAGCGTGCTCTTGCCGACGTTGGGGCGGCCCGCAACGGCCAGGCGGATGACACCCGGGTCCTGCGCCTCGTCATCGCGCTCGGTGGCGTCGAAGGGCTCCAGCACCGCGTCCAGCAGGCTGCGGATGCCCTGGCCGTGCGCCGACGAGATCGGGTGTGGCTCGCCCATGCCGAGCTCGTGGAACTCGGCCAGCAGCGGCGACTCGAGCATGCCCTCGGCCTTGTTGACGGCCAGGTGCACGCGCTTGTTGACGCTGCGCAGGTAGCGGGCGATCTCGCTGTCGTGGGCCGACAGACCCAGGCGGACGTCGACGACGAAGATGACCGCATCGGCCTCGGCGACGGCCTGCTTGGTCTGCTTGGCCATCTCCTTGACGATGCCGGTCGTCGAGTCGGGCTCGAAGCCGCCCGTGTCGATGACGATGAACTCGCGGTCGCCCAGGCGGCCATCACCGTAGTGACGGTCGCGCGTCAACCCGGCGAAGTCCGCGACGATGGCGTCGCGTGTCTTCGTCAAGCGATTGAACAGCGTCGACTTGCCCACGTTGGGGCGGCCGACAAGTGCGATGACCGGCTTCATTCGCCCTTGATGGCGAACAGGCCGCCGTTCTTCGTCGCCACCAGCGCCGTGTCGTTCAGCAGCGCGATCGTGACGACGGCCGAACCATCGGTGGCCAGGCGCGAGCGCGTCTTGCCACTGTCGCGGTCCACCATGTGAACATAGCCCTCGTAGTCGCCGACGAGCACCTGCTTGCCGACCACCACGGGCACCGACAGCTTGCGCAGCTGGAACTGGTCGGCCGACCAGGCCAGGTCCCCGTTGACCAGCTTCCAGGCCGACATCCGGTCCGACGCATCGCCGGCCACGACGACCTGGTCATCGGCGCCGATGCCGTTCATACCGCCGACGACGCGGTTCCAAAGCGCGCTACCACGCTCGGCGTTGACGCAGCCGACCGAAGACTGGAAGGCGCGTGCGCAGATCAGCTCGCCCTGACGGACGGCCGGGCCGACCAGATCGGCCAGGCGCTCGACTTCGTTGGTGCCGCGCGGCGTGGCCACGCTGGCCTCCCAGCGCAGTTGGCCCTTGAGCGGGTCGATGCCCGCCAGACGCGCGCCCTGGCCGACGACCAGCGTGTCCTTGTACGAGGTCAGCACGCCGGCCTTGGCCAGCGTCAGCGGCTCGCCCGGGCGGCGCAGTTCCCAGATCTTGCGACCGTCCAGCGCGTCGTAGGCCAGCACCTGGCGATCCAGCGTCAACGCGAACACGCGCTCGCCGGCCACGAGCGGTGCGGCGACCACGGGCGTGGGCAAGGCCTTCTTCCAGACGACCTTGCCGGCGTCCAGCACGACCAGTTCGTTGTCGCGGTTGACGACCGCTGCGAAGCGACCATCGGAGCCGATGCCGGCCAGCAGCTTGCCGCCCGCATCACCGCGCCACAGCTCGCGGCCGTCGGCGGCCGACAGCGCCCGCACCTGGCCATCGCTGCTGGCGACGACGAAACGGTCCACCGGCGTCGCGATGCTGAGTGGGAAGCCGATGTTGTCGCCCTTGCTGCTCCAGGCGATGCGTCCCGTCGCCGGGCCGGAAAGCGTCTCCAACGCGGCGGGCTTGCCCTTGTCGCTGCCGAACCAGGAGTTCCACACCGAGCAGCCCGACAGGCTCGCAGCCGCGAGCGAGATCAGCGTGATCTGGACGAGGCGCTTCATTGCGCGGCTCCGGTGGTGTCGACGACGGTGGGCACGCCCAGCGTCGCGAGCTTGGCCTCGACAATGCTGCGGTAGTCCTGCTTCTTGTCCAGGCCGGCCAGCGCCTTCTGGTACTCAGCCCTGGCGGCGTCGCCCTTGCCCTGCAGCAGCAGCGCGTCACCGCGACGGTCGGCCACGAGGGCCGCGAACTCGGCCGACTTGATCGCGTCCAAGGTCTTCACGGCCTCGTCGTAGGCCTTCGCGTCAAGCTGAAGCCCAGCCAGGCGCAGGCGGGCGACGTCGCGGTAGGCCGGCTCCGAGCCCTGCTCTGCCACCCACGTGAGGCTTTGCTTGGCGTCGTCCGCCTTGCCCTTGTCGAGTTGCAGCTTGGCGACCTGCAGACCGGCCTGGGCCGCGTAGCCGGTGCCGGGATAGCGGGACTTCAGGTCGCCGACCGCAGCAGCCGCCTTGTCCAGGTCCTGCGCCGCAGCGGCACGGTCGAACTCCTCGTACATCGCGGCGGCCTTGGCGGCCTGGTCGCGCTGGTACCAGTTCCAGCCCTGGTAGGCCGCGTAGGCGGCAAGCACCGCCGTCAGCAGCCAGGTGATGAGGTTGCCCCAGCGCTTCCAGAAGGCCTTGAGCTGGTCGAGTTGTTCTTGTTCTTCGAGGTCGAGATGCGATGCCATGAGGGGGATACAGCGTGTGCGGGCGAAGGCCCGGGATTATGCGGTGCGCAACTCGGCGGCCCAGGCGGCCACGTCGGCGAGGGGCCGGGCCTGCTGCTCGCTGCCGTCGCGCAGGGGTTTGACGGCCACTTCGCCACGGGCCAGCTCGTCACCGCCAAAGACCAGCGCAAAGCGCGCGCCCGATGCGTCGGCTTTCTTGAACTGGGACTTGAACGAGCCACCGCCCGCATGCATCTGCACGGCGACGCCCGCCGCACGCAGCGCCTCCAGCGTCGGCAGGATGCGCGGCAGGTCGGCCGGCTCGGGCACCACGGCGTAGGCATCGGGCGCGGCGGCGGGCGCCCGCAGATTCAGCGTGTCCAGCAGCAGCAGCAGCCGCTCCAGGCCCATGCCGAAGCCCACGGCCGGCGCGGGCTTGCCGCCGAGCTGCTCGATGAGGCCGTCGTAGCGGCCACCGGCGCAGACGGTGCCCTGGGCGCCGAGCTTGTCGGTCACCCATTCGAAGACGGTGAGGTTGTAGTAATCCAGCCCGCGCACGAGGCGCGGGTTGATGCGGTAGGCCAGGCCGACGGCATCCAGCAGCGCGCGCACGCCGTTGAAGTGGGCCAGCGAGGCTTCGCCCAGGAAGTCCAGCAGCTTCGGCGCCGCTTCGGCCATGGCCTGCATGGCGGGGTTCTTCGTGTCCAGCACGCGCAGCGGGTTGCTGTACATGCGGGCCTTGGCTTCCTCGTCCAGCACGTCCTGGTGCTGCTCCAGGTGCTTGATCAGCGCCTCGCGGTGCGCGCGGCGCTCCTCGGGCTGGCCCAGGCAGTTGATCTCCAGCGAAACGTCCTCGCCTTCCTTCAGGCCCAGCTCGCGCCACAGCGTGCGGGCCAGCAGGATGACCTCGGCGTCCACGTCAGGGCCAGCGAAGCCCAGCGCCTCGATGCCCATCTGGTGGAACTGGCGGTAGCGGCCCTTCTGCGGCTTCTCGCGGCGGAACATCGGGCCGACGTAGTACAGACGGCGCGGGCTGTCGCGCAAGTAGCTGTGCTCGATCATCGCGCGCACGACGCCGGCCGTGCCCTCGGGGCGCAGCGCCAGGTGCTCGGCCTGGCCATGCTTGTCGGCGCGGTCCTCGAAGGCGTACATCTCCTTCTCGACGATGTCGGTCACCTCGCCGATGCCGCGTACGAACAGCGCGGTGGGCTCGACGATGGGCACGCGCACGTTCTGGTAGCCGTAGCGTGCCAGCACGCTGCGCATGCTTGCCTCCAGCCATTCCCAGCGCGCCGATTCCGGCGGCAGGATGTCGTTCATGCCCTTGACGGCCTGCAAGGGCTGCATCTTCTTCTCGGTCATTCAGACGGTCGCGCCGAAGCGCTTCTCGATGTAGTTCTCGACCAGCGCGTGAAACTCCTGCGCGATGTTGTCGCCGCGCAGTGTCAGGGCCTTCTGGCCGTCAATGAAGACGGGCGCCGCCGGCGCCTCACCGGTACCGGGCAGGCTGATGCCGATGTCGGCATGCTTGCTTTCGCCGGGGCCGTTGACGATGCAGCCCATGACGGCCACCTTCATCTCCTCGACGCCGGGGTACTTGTTGCGCCAGACCGGCATCTGCAGTCGCAGGAAGTCGTCGATCTGCTTGGCCAGCTCCTGGAAGGTGGTGCTGGTCGTGCGGCCGCAGCCCGGGCAGGCCGTGACACTCGGGTTGAAGTGGCGCAGGCCAAGCGCCTGCAGGATCTCCAGCGCCACGACGACTTCCTGCGTGCGCGCCTCGCCCGGCTGCGGCGTGAGGCTCACGCGGATGGTGTCGCCGATGCCCTCCTGCGCGAGGATGCCCAGCGCGACGGACGAGGCCACCGTGCCCTTGGTGCCCATGCCGGCTTCGGTCAGGCCCAGGTGCAGCGCATAGTCGCTGCGGCGGGCCAGCTCGCGGTAGACCGAGATCAGGTCCTGCACGCCGCTGACCTTGCAGCTGATGATGATGTTGTCGGGGTTGAAGCCCAGCTCGGTGGCATAAGCCGCCGAGGTCAGCGCGGACTCGACGAGCGCCTGGTACATGACCGGCTTGGCACCCCAGGGCTCGGCACGGCGGGCGTTGTCGTCCATGAACTGCGCGAGCAGCTCCTGGTCCAGGCTGCCCCAGTTGACGCCGATGCGCACGACCTTGTCGTACTTCATCGCCGCTTCGATCATCTGCGCGAACTGCCTGTCCTTCTTGTCGCCCTTGCCGACGTTGCCGGGGTTGATGCGGTACTTGGACAGGGCCTGGGCCATCGCCGGGTACTCGGTCAGCAGCCGGTGTCCGTTGTAGTGGAAGTCGCCCACCAAAGGCACGTCGATGCCCATGCGGTCCAGCTGCTCGCGGATGTAGGGCACCTGCTCCGCAGCTTCGGGCGTGTTCACCGTGATGCGCACCAGCTCCGAGCCGGCGATGGCCAGCTCCTTGACCTGGATGGCCGTGCCGATGGCGTCCACCGTGTCGGTGTTCGTCATGGATTGCACGCGCACCGGCGCGTCACCGCCAATAGTGACGACGCGGTTGCCCCAGGTCACGCGGGCCTGGCGGCTGCGGCGCTGTGCCGGGGCGGCTTCGGGGATGGGGGTGGCGCTCATCAATTCAACTCCAGACGGGCGACGTTGTTGCTGCCTCGGGCGGCGAGGTCGACCGGCGAACCGCGCCACTCGACCTGGGTGCCACGGACGTTGCCGACGCGCACCTTGTAGGGCGGCGCGCCGCTGAAGGCCTGCTGCTCGCCTTCGCGCAGCACGCGCGACAGCAGCATCTGGCCCTTGGCATCGACGACCTCGACCCAGCTCTCCGCGGTTGCAGTGACGCGCAGCGCGGGCGTGCCGACCGCCGGCGGTGCCGCCACCTCGCGCACCTGCAGCGGCGCCGAGGCCACGACGGCAGGCGTCGGCGTCGGCGTCGGCATCGCCGACGCAGCGGCGGCGGGCTGCAACACAGCCGGCGTCGAAGGCGTCGTGGCCGCCGGCGGCGCTGCTACGAACTCCACCGGTGCGCTCGCGGCGGACGTGACCGTGCCGGAGACCGCCTGCGGCGCCTCGGCCGACGTGTCGCGACTGGGCAGCCAGCTGGCCGGCATCCAGTAGAGGGCCGCGGCGACGACCAAGAGCGCCGCCAGGCCCCAGACGACCGGCCGCCGCACCAGCGACGACACGCCGAGGTCGACCGTGCCGCCGCTGCCACGCTCACGGAAGGGCTGGTTCAGGCCCGGGCGCATGTCGAACTCGCTGGCGCTCGTGCGTGGCAGCAGCGCCAGCACGGGCGCCGGGTCCACCTTCAGCGCGCGGCACATCGCCGTCGCCAGCGCGCGGGCAAAGGTCGCGTCGGGCAGGTCGTCATAGCGGTCGGCCTCCAGCGCTTCCAGCTTGGCCTGCGGCACCTTGAGCATGACGGCCAGTGCAGCGATATGCAGGCCGCGCTGCTGCCGCACGTTCCTCAACCACGCGCCGGCGGTGGCGGGGCGCTCGCGGCCCTCGGGTGTCGATTCCATCGTCTTGTTCTTGGGACCTGTCTCAATCGTCATAGCGGCCGGCATCCAGCGACTGGGTCTCCGGCGCCTGCGGGAACTTGCGGCGCAGCGCCAGCGCCAGATCGTCCACGGCGTTGGTGTTGCCGAGCTTGCGCTCGATGCGCAGCTGCAGCCAGAGGCTCTGCGCGTTGAGCTGGTCGGGCTGGTCGTTGACGCGCTTGACGTAGAAGCGCGCGCGCTCGAGCTCGTGGTTGCGGAACAGCACCTCGGACAGGTTGACCGCGATGACCGGGCTGCCCGGATCCAGTTCGAAGGCGCGCGACAGCGTCTTCTCGGCCACCAGCATGCGGCCGCCACGGGCCTCGCACACGCCCTTGGCGAGCAGCGTGCGCGCCGGTGCCCGGTAGGTGGACTGGGCCACCGCCTGGTCGAACAGCGCGTCGGCCGTCTGCCAGCGCTGCTGCTGGCACATGAACCAGCCGTAGTTGTGCAGCGTATCGGGGTCGTTAGGGTAGATGCTCAGCGCGCGGCGGAAGGTGTCTTCAGCGAGCTGTGTGTCGCCCATCGAGGCATAGATAAGGCCACGCAGGTTCACAGCCTCGCGCATGTCCGGCCGGGCCTGCAGCGCAAGCTTGAGTTCGTCCAGCGCCGTGTTGAACTGGCCGCGCGAGAAATAGCCCTGTGCCAGCTCCAGCCGAATGGCGGCTCGGCGGTCGGCGTCCGTCTGGTCGGAATCGGTCTTGATCTCGCGGTCGGCAGAGGGGGCCGTGCCGGTGTGGGCGCAGGCCGCCAGCATCACGGCGGCCAGGACAGGCAGCAGTCGCTTCATCAAACCCTCGGAGAAGTTCATCACGTGGATTTGGCCACCGTGACCGGGGCCCTGACCATGCGGATATGCGCGCGGGTTCGGTCCTGCACCTCACCCGCCAGTTGACCGCAGGCGGCGTCGATGTCGTCGCCGCGCGTCTTGCGCACTGTCGTCACGATACCCGCCTGCACCAGCACCACGGCGAACGCCTGCACGCGGGCATTCGTGCTGCGCACTAGACCGCTGGCCGGGAAGGGATTGAACGGGATCAGGTTGACTTTGCAGTTCACCCGGTGCTTCAGCAGCTTGACGAGTTCGCGAGCCTGCTCCGGCGCGTCATTCACCTCCTGCAGCATGCAGTACTCGAAGGTGATGAAGTCGCGCGGCGCCTTCTCGAGGTAGCGGTTGCAGGCGTCCAGCAGCTCGGCGATCGGGTACTTCTTGTTCAGCGGCACCAGCTGGTCGCGCAGCGGGTCGGTCGGCGCATGCAGGCTGACGGCCAACGCCACGGGGCAATCCTCGCGCAGGCGGTCGATCATCGGCACGACGCCGGAGGTCGACACCGTCACGCGGCGGCGGCTGAGGCCGTAGCCGTGGTCGTCCAGCATCGTCCTGAGCGCCGGCACGAGCTGGTCGTAGTTCTGCAGCGGCTCGCCCATGCCCATCATCACGACGTTCGAGATCACACGCTCGTCCGTGTTCTGGCGCTGGCGCAGGTTGTGCTCAGCAAACCAGAGCTGGGCAACGATCTCGGCCGTCGTCAGGTTGCGGCTGAAGCCCTGATGGCCCGTGGAGCAGAAGCGGCAGCCCACGGCGCAGCCGGCCTGGCTGGAGATGCATAGCGTGCCCCGATCGTCTTCCGGGATGAAGACGGCTTCCACGGCATTCCCGGCGCCAACGTCGAACAGCCACTTGATCGTGCCGTCCGCCGACACATGCTCGGAGATGACGTCCAGGCCGCGGATGAGGGCGCGGCCGGCGAGCTTCTCGCGCAGGGACTTCGCAAGGTCGGACATCTGCTCGAAGTCAGACGCGCCCTTCTGGTGGATCCAGCGGAACAGCTGGGTCGCACGGAACTTCTTTTCACCCAGTTGCTCGCAGTACGCGGCCAAGCCTGGGAGATCGAATCCGAGCAGGTTGACCGCGTCCATGGGAACTTCCTGGGCCGGGGTCACCGACCCCGTGAGGGAGAAATCAGCGTCCAGCGTAGACGTTCATGCCGGGGAAGAAGAACGCCACTTCGACGGCGGCGGTTTCCGGGGCGTCAGAGCCGTGAACAGCATTGGCGTCGATGCTGTCGGCGAAGTCGGCGCGGATGGTGCCCTTCTCGGCCTTCTTCGGGTCGGTGGCGCCCATCAGCTCGCGGTTCTTCAGGATGGCGCCTTCGCCTTCCAGCGCCTGGATCATCACCGGGCCGGAGATCATGAAGTTGACCAAGTCGTTGAAGAACGGGCGGGCCTTGTGCACGGCGTAGAAGGCTTCAGCTTCACCACGCGACAGGTGGACCATCTTGGCCGCGATGACCTTCAGGCCGGCGCCTTCGAAGCGGGCGTAGATCTGGCCAATGACGTTCTTCGCCACGGCATCGGGCTTGATGATGGACAGGGTGCGTTCGATCGCCATGGGATTCTCCTGAGGGGACTGATTAGACAAAGCCCGCGATTGTAGCGGTGCGGGATGACCCTGAGGCGCGGGTCACCCGGGGCTGTCAGCGTTGGCGGCCGCCAAAACCACCGCCCTTGCCGCCCTTGCCGCCACGGTTGCCACCGCCGCCGCCGCCGCGGCGCAGATAGGCATCGGCGCCGATGTAGCCGACCGACGTCTGCATCGGGTCCGGCTCGCGCGGACCGCCACCCTTCTGCGGCCTGGCCGGTTTGCCTTGGCCCTGGGCGCTGCCGCCCGCACCGAAGCCCTGCGGGATGCCGCGCTTGCCACTGGTGGCGAAGCGGCGGTCGAAGGTCTGCTCCAGGGGATTGATGTGATGCGGGATGAAGTCGTCATCCTCCTCGTCATCGTCCCGCCGCTGCACCCGCTCCTCGCGCGGCGGGCGCGGCTGCTGCGCCTCGGGCGGGCGGCTCGGGCGCGGACCGACACCGGCATGGCGGTCGTCGGAGCGGCGCTTGTTGCGGTCCTTGTCCTTCTTGCCACCCTGCTGCTGTTGCACCTGCTGGCCATTGTTGGAAACGTGTCCGGCCAGCCGGCGGATGACGCGCACGTCGTCGTCGCCCAGCTCCACCCAAACGCCACGCTTCAGGCCACGCGGCAGCACCACGGTGCCGTAGCGGATGCGGATGAGCCGGCTGACGACCAGGCCCACCGCTTCGAACAGCTTGCGCACCTCGCGGTTGCGGCCCTCGGTGATGACGACGCGGTACCAGCGGTTGACGCCCTCGCCGCCGCCGTCTTCGATGCTCTTGAAGGCAGCCGTCTGACCCTCGACGTTGACACCCTCCAGCAGCCGGCTGCGCTGATCGTCGGACAGCGAGCCCAACACGCGTGCGGCGTATTCGCGCTCGACGCCGAAGCGCGGATGCATCAGCTGGTTGGCCAGCTCACCGGAGTTGGTGAACAGCAACAACCCTTCGGTGTTGATGTCCAGCCGACCGACAGACTGCCACTTCTGGCCCTGCACACGGGGCAGCGTGCGGAACACCGTGGGGCGACCTTCAGGGTCGTTGAAGGTCGAGACCTCGCCAGTGGGCTTGTGGTAGGCCAGGATGCGTGGGTTGGGTGGGGAGATGCGCACGCGCACATCCTTGCCGTTGACCTTGACGCGATCACCGAACGAGATGCGCTGGCCGACATGCGCGACCTCGCCGTTCACCTCGATCTTGCCGTCGGCGATCCACTCCTCGATGTCGCGACGGGAACCGATGCCGGACTGCGCCAGCACCTTCTGCAGCTTCGGCGAGTCCACATCGGCCGCGAGCACGCGCTTGCCTTCGCCGTCGGCCGCCTCGGCCTCGTCGGGTTCGGGCCGCAGCTTCGGCAACTCGCCGACCGGCCCCTCGGATTCCGCATCCAGCGTGCCCGACAACACGTCGGCGAACCGGGCGCCCGCAGCCTCCACCAGCTCCGGCGTGGCGGCCGGGCCGGACAGGCCCTCGACCACAGCCGCCGGGCCGACACCGGGCTCGCCAGCCGGCCGCTCGCCCCGCTCCTTGCGGTTGCGCCGGCGGTTGCGGCCGCGTCCACCCCGCTCGCCGCCCTCGCCGTCTTCACCACCGTCCTCGCCCCCTTCCCCATCGTCACCCGCGTCGACCGCCGGCGCCGACACCTCGATGGCGTCGCCCAGCGTGAACAGCGGCAGCGTCGCCGGCTCGGGCGACACGTTGGCGGCAGACGCTTCCGCCGCCGGCGCCGCGTCCTCGACCTTCGCTGCCTTGCGGGGCGCGCGCTTGCGGGCGGGCGCCGGCGCCTCGTCGGCGGCGGCCTGTGACAGCGCATCGCCCGCATCGGCCGCGGGCTCCGCGGTCACATCGGCCGCTTTGCGACGTGTGCGCTTCACTGGCGCGGGAGCAGCCTCCACCAGGGTTTCGGGCGCCACGGCAGCGTCGGCAGCGGCTTTGGCGGTCGTGCGGCGCCGCTTGGGCACGGCGGGCGCCTCGGCATCAGCGGCGGGAGGCAGGGCTTGATCTTGGTCGGCAGCGTCGTTCATGCGGATTCAGGCAGGGGTTGCGGGGGCGGGTCGTTGGGTTCAGAAGGGGGAATGACAGGGGTGCCATCGACACCGAACAGGCTCAGGCTCGGCGGTGGCACATCGGCGGCAGGCTCGGCCTCCGCAGCTTCGGCCACCGGGGCTTCGGCAGCAGCAGCCTCTGGCAAGGCGGGTTCAGCGGCAACGGCCTCGTCGGCCGACGGCTCAACGGGCGCCGGCTCGTCGGTATCGAGCAGTTGCCCCTGCAGGGCCTCGAAGGCCGGGGGCGCGGTGCCGACGTCAAGCGCCGGCAACTGCTCAAGGCTCGCCAGGCCCAGATCGTCCAGAAAGGTCTTGGTCGTCGCATACAGCGCCGGGCGCCCGGGCGTCTCGCGGTGGCCGATGGCGTCAACCCAGCCGCGGTCCTCCAGCTGTTTGATGATCTGGCTGGCCACGACGACGCCCCGGATGTCCTCGATGTCGCCGCGGGTCACGGGCTGCCGGTAGGCAATGATGGCCAGCGTCTCCATGACGGCACGCGAGTAGCGCGGCGGCTTTTCCGGATGCAGCCGGTCGAGGTACTCGCGCAGCTCGGGCCGGCTCTGGAAGCGCCAGCCCGAGGCTAGCGCCACCAGCTCGACGCCCTTGCCTTCCCAGTCGCGCATCAGCTCGTCGAGCAGGCCGCGCACGCTGTCAGCGCCCAGTTCGTCGGCGAACAGGCTGCGCATCTCGCGCAGCGTCAGTGGCTGCGAGGCACAGATCAGCGCGGTTTCGAGGACGCGCTTGGCATCCTGGGTGTTCATGAACTCAACTTCGCACCCTCAATGGGTAGAGCTCTGGCGTTGGCCCCGGGGGCCCGGGCGCTCATCAAGCGTGCAGCCGGGCGGCTGGGACGGGTCTTGCATCGGGCGCGGGCCTGGCCTTCAAGGGGCCGGCAGTTTCCGCGAGCTGGTTGGCGGCGTCCGGACTCAACTTCGAACCCACGACGGGCTGCATCCATATCGGACCACAGCGCGCTCTAAGCACGACAACCGGAGTGCATTGTAGCCACGTCAGCCAGCCAGCCCCGCAGCGCCAATTTGCGCCCACGCACCAGCCAGGTCGGCGGGCAGCGGCGCTTGGAACCGGAGTTCCGCGCCGGTGACCGGATGATCGAGGGTCAATCGGGCCGCATGCAGCGCCTGGCGCAGCAGGCCCAGCGCCGGTACGCCACCGTACAGTGTATCGGCCAGCAGCGGGTGCCCGGCGTGTGCGAGGTGCACGCGGATCTGGTGCGTGCGCCCGGTATGCAGCACGCAGTGCACGGCGCTGGCGGGTCGCCCGCCGGCCTCGCCCACGCCCAACGGGAACACATCTGTGCGGGCCGGCTTGCCCTGCCCCGCTGGCGCGATGGCCATCTTCACGCGCGACACCGGGTCGCGCCGCAGCGGCTGCTCGACGGTGAAGGCCCCTTCGATACGCCCCCAAGCCAGCGCGAGGTACTCGCGATGCACGTCGCGCGCGGCGATCGCACGGCTCAACGCCGTCACGGCCTCCAGCGTCTTGCCGACGACCATGAGGCCGCTGGTGTCCTTGTCCAGCCGGTGCACGATGCCGGCGCGCGGCAGCGTCGCCGCGGCCGCGTGGTGGGCCAGCAGACCGTTCATCAGCGTGCCCGACCAGTTGCCGGCCGCGGGATGCACGACGAGGCCGGCCGGCTTATTGACGACCAGCAGGTGCTCGTCCTCGAAGACTAGGTCCAGCACCATCGGCTCGGCGCGGAAGGCGCGGCTCTCGTCGGTGGGTTGCAACTCGACCTCGACATGCTGGCCGGCGCGCAGCCTGTGCGCCGTCTTGGCCTGCGGCCGGCCGTCGATGGATACGCAGCCGCGTTCAACCAATGCCTGCAGGTGGTTGCGCGAGAACTCCGGCGCCAGCCCCGTGAGCCACCGGTCCAGCCGCTCGCCATGCCCACCGGCGTCAACGTCGGCTGCACGTCGCTCGACGGCGTCGGGCGCTGCATCTCCAGCATCATCGTCCGGCTCGTCGGTAACCCCCGCCCTATACTTCGCGCCCATTGTTCAGTGTGACCGGGCCGGCAACAGCGCCCCCGACTTCAGACATGTTTGTTGAGAAAAACCAGGCCGGTCGCGCCATCATCGGCGCCTTCTTCGTGGCCCTCGCGCTTGGCCTGAGCGGCTGCGGCTCCACGCCGAAGGAGGATCCGAACTCCCAGGCCGCCCTCGACAAATTGTATGCAGACGTCAAGGACGACCTGAACTCCGGCAGCTACGAGCGGGCCATCAAGACGCTCGAGAAGATCGAAGGTCGCGCCGCCGGCACGACGATGGGCCAGCAGGCCACGCTCGACCTGGCCTGGGCCTATCACAAGACCGGCGAGCGCGCGCAGGCCGTGACGACGCTAGACCGTTTCATTAAGCTCAACCCGTCCAGTCCGGCGATGGACTACGCCCTCTACATGAAGGGCATCGTCAACTTCAACGAGGACCTGGGTCTGTTCGGCCGCCTCGCGAACCAGGACGTCGCCGAGCGCGACCAGCAGGCCTCGCGCGAAGCGATGCTGGCCTTCCGCCAGCTGGTCGAGCAGTTCCCGGAATCGAAGTACGCCTCCGACGCGCAGACGCGGCTGGACTTCATCACCAACACGCTGGCGGCCTACGAAGTGCACGTTGCGCGCTATTACTTCAACCGCAAGGCCTACGTGGCTGCGGCCAACCGCGCACAGTCCGCAGTGGCCGAGTTCCAGTACGCGCCGTCCGTCGAGGAGGCGCTCTACATCATGAGCGAGAGCTACGACCAGCTCGGCCTGACGCAGCTGCGCGACGACGCGCGCCGCGTCCTCGACAAGAACTTCCCGAGCAGCATCTACGGCACCAACGGCGCAGCGCGCAAGAAGCCGTGGTGGCAACTCTGGTGAGCTGAATCCAACGGGCCTCTAAGGCCCGTTTTTTCTAACCAATCCAAGCGCCAGGCCGCTCAAGGCCGCTGGCGAGTCGATGCCGCAAGTGGCCCTGCCCGCTCGGAGAGACCAATCAGGAGCGCCCGCATTCAGCGCGGCGAAACCGGGCAAGGACACGGCTTCTTTCAGGCCCGCTCCTCGTTGAGCAACTGCAGCCATGCCAGCGCCTCGGCCTCGTTGGCCACCGGCGTCATGGGCGGCAGCGCGGCGCGCAGGCGGCGGCCATAGTTCATGCCGGCCATTCGCGGGTCGCACACGACCAGCAGGCCGCGGTCGGTCTCGGTGCGGATGAGCCGCCCGGCGCCCTGCTTCAATGCGATGGCGGCCTCGGCGATGAAGTAGTCCGAGAACGCATTGCGCCCCTCGGCTTCCAGCCGCTTCACGCGCGCCTCGACGAGCGGATCGTTCGGCGGCGGGAATGGCAGTTTGTCGATGACGACGCATTGCAGCGCGTCACCCGGCACGTCGATACCCTCCCAGAAGCTGGCCGAGCCGACCAGCACCGAGGCCGGGTTGTCGATGAAGCGCTGCAGCAGCATGCGCTTGGGCAAGGCGCCCTGCTGCAGCACGGCGATCGCATCGCCCGCTTCTTCGAAACGCTCGCGCAGCCCGTCCGACACGGTCTGCAGGTTGCGCAGAGTCGTCGTCAACACGAAGGTCCGGCCGCCAAGCGCCCGCGCAAGACGTGAGGCCAGCAGCGCGACACTGGCAGGGTGCTGTGGATCGGCAGGCTTCGGGAAGCCGCGCGGCACATACAGCCGCGCATGCGTCGGGTAGTCGAACGGGCTGCCCACGCGCAGCACCTCGGCCTCGGTCAGCCCGGCCGGCTCGGTGAACCAGGTCAGCCGCTCGTCGTCGCCCAGCGTGGCCGACGTGAACACCCAGGCTTTGCTCGATCCCTGCGGGCCTTGTAGTTGCTCCTGCATCGCCTCGCGGATGTCCAGCGGCGACTCGACCAGCCGCGCCGCATGTGGGCTGATGTCGATCCAGCGCACGTCGCCAGGGTCCGGCTCGACGGCGAACCGCCGGGCGAGGTCGCGCAACTGCTGCGCCCGCTCGCAAAGGCGGGCGAAGTCGGGCGCCGCCTCGCGCACCGCGGTGAGCGCGCCCAGCGCCTCGGCGCAGGCCTGCTCGACGCCCACCAGCGCGGCCGCGAAGGCCGGTTGCGCGGCACGCTCCTTCCAGGCGAGTTTCAGCGTGCCGCGCAACTCGCGGCCCGCCGTGGCCAGCGAGCCGGCAGCGGCAAGGCGCAGCTCGCGGGAGGCCTTCTCGACCCCGGCATGCAGCGCCTGCCAGTCGTGCACACCGCGGGCGTGGGCCAGGCCCTGGGCGAGCGTGTCCCGCGCGAAGTCGATCAGCGCAGCCGTACCCAGCAGCGTGCCGAGGAACTGCACGCCGGCCTCTGCCAGCTGATGCGCCTCGTCGAACACGGCGATCTCTACGCTGGGCAGCAGCTCGGCCACGCCCGTGTCGCGCAGCGTCATATCAGCGAAGAACAGGTGGTGGTTCACGACGACGACATCCGCCTCCATCGCTTCGCGCCGCGCCTTGACGACGAAGCAGCCTTTCCAGTCAGGGCACTCCTGACCCAGGCAGTTCTCGCGGCTGGAGCTGACGATGGGGATGATGGGCGAGCGCTCGTCCAGGCCGTCGATCTCGGCGAAATCGCCCGTCGCGGTGCCCAGCGCCCAGCGCTCGACTCGCGCCAGCGCCAGCGCGGTGCGGCGGTCCGGGAAGTCGCCAGACACCCGGGCCTCCTTCATACGGTGCAGGCACAGATAACTGCTGCGCCCCTTCAGCAGCGCCAGGCGCACAGGAGTGTTGAGCGCCTTGGCCAGCCGCGGCAAGTCGCGCAGGAAGAGTTGGTCCTGCAGGCTTTTGGTAGCTGTGCTGACCAGCGCGCGGCTGCCGGCCAGCAGCGTCGGCACGAGGTAGGCAAAGGTCTTGCCGACGCCAGTGCCGGCCTCCACAACCAGCGCCTGACGGCGGCCCAGCGCGCGGGCGACGGCGCGGCTCATCTGCAGCTGGGGCTCCCGCGGCTTGTAGCCCGGGTCTAGCCGCGCGAGCGGCCCGCTCAAGTCGAACGCCGCCTCCACGGCCTGCACCAGTTCATCGGCAGCCGGCGGCGTAGCGGGCGGTGCGGCGTCCAGCGCATCCAGCCAGTCGTCGAGCTCCAGGTCAGGCGAGGTCATCGGGCTCGGTTGTCGCTTCCAGGCGGGCCATCATGTCCCGCAGCGCCAGCCGACGCTTCTTCAGCCGCTGCAGGGCCAGCTCATCGACGGGCGGCTGCGTGGCCAGACGGTCGATCATGGCGTCGAGGTCGGCGTGCTCGATGCGCAACTCGATCAGCCGCCTCGTCAACGAGTGAAGTTGTTCATCCATCCGAGGGGTTTCTGGGGAAGGTCGCGAGGAGCGCCGAGCTCACTGCCCAGTATAGTTTTCGGATGCCTTCCTCCACCGACGTCGGGTTCCGACTCACTGCTGCCACCGGCACCCATCGTGGTGACCGCGCCTACCAACAGGACCAGGTGGCCGTCGTCGCCCACCCACGCCTGGAAGGCTGTGTGATGGGCATCGTGGCCGATGGCATGGGCGGCAAGAGTGGCGGGCGCAAGGCGGCCGATCAAGTCATCCTGACGGCGCGCCAGCTGTTCGAGCGCTATTCGCCAGATGACGAATCACCGGCGGAACTGCTGAGCCAGATCGCCTCCGAGGCTCACCTGATGATCAAGCTGACGGCCATCTCCGCCGAGGAGGAGCCGCACAGCACGATCGCCGGGTTCGTCATCACGAGCGACCGCTGCGCACACTGGATGCATTCGGGCGACTCGCGCATCTACTGGTTCCGCGGCGCCCGGCTCGTCAAGCGCACGATGGACCACTCCTACGTGCAGCGCCTCGTCGATGAAGGCCAGCTCACGGAGGCCGAGGCGAGTTCCCACCCGCAGAGCAACCTGCTGACGGCCTGCCTGGGCACGGCCCAGGATCCGACCTCCACATCGGAGCGCCTGGAAGCCCTGGAAGTGGGTGACACGATGATGTGCTGCAGCGACGGGCTGTGGCACTACTTCACCGCGCAGGAACTCGGCAGCGTGCTTTACAGCCTGCCGCCCCGCGAGGCCGCCGAACTGCTGATCAGCAAGGCGCGTCAGCGTGCGCGCGGCGGCGGCGACAACCTGTCGATTGCCATCGTCAAGCTCGAAGCGCTCGACTGACTACTTCGACGCTGCCGACGCGCTGGGCAACGGCAGAGGCGCAGCCAGCGGCTTGGTTCGCGCCTTCTGTCGCGCCTCGTGTTCCGCCTGGCGCTCGCGCAAAAGCTGTTGTCGCGTTTCGCTGCGCTCACGCCGCCTCGCCGCCTCGGCCTCCGCCTGGCTGGCGGCCTGGCGACGTTCACGCTCCAGCGCTTCAGGGCTGCGCGCACGCGGCGCGTGGGACGCCGCGGAAGCCGCCGCCACCGCGGCAACCGGGCCGCGGCTGGGGCGCTGTGCGTCCTCCTGCGTCGCGGCCAGTTCACGCTCGCGCACGCGTTGCGCCTGGGCATCCGCCCGCACCCGGCGCTCCTCGGCAGCCAGCTCATGCTCGCGACGAACCAGCGGCGCGAGCTCGGCGTTGCGGCGCTCGCGCAGCGCTTCGACGCAGGCGTTGACGGCGAAACGCTGCTCGCACTCGGCCTTGTCACGGGCAAAGCGCTGCTCAATGTCAACCCGCCGGGCGGCCAGCTCGGCGCGCGTCGCCGGCTGGGCCACGGCACTGCCGATCACCAGGGCGAGGCCCGTCGCAGCCCAAAGACGCAACTGGCGTGCAAAGAGCGATGTCATGTCAACGACGTGTCCACTTCGCGGCGGGCCAGCGCCAGGTATTCCGCCGAGCGCATCTCCTGCAGACGCGACACCGTGCGGGGAAACTCGTGCGCAAGCGGCCCTTCGGTGTAGAGCTGCTCGGCCGGCACGGCGGCCGAGATGATGAGCTTGACGCGGCGGTCGTAGAGCACGTCGACCAGCCACGTGAAGCGCCGCGCCTCGCTGGCCAGCCGCACCGGCATCTCCGGCACGTCGGATAGGATGACCGTGTGGAACTGGCTGGCCAGCTCCAGATAGTCGTTCTGCGAGCGCGGACCGCCGCACAGCACCTGGAAGTCGAACCAGACGACGCCACCGGCGCGGCGCCGCGCCTGCAACAACCGGTGCTCGATCATCAGCCGCGGGTCCTCGTCCTGCGCCTCGGCCAGCGACTCGAACGCCTGCGTCAGTGCGGCCTCGTTGGCTTCGCTGATCGGCGTCAGGTAGAGGTTCATGTCCTCCAGCGTGCGCTGCCGGTAGTCGGTGCCGTTGTCGACGTTGATGACTTCGAGGTGTGCCTTCAGCAGCTCGATGGCCGGCAGGATGCGGTCGCGGTGCAGGCCGTTCGGGTAGAGCTCGTCCGGGTGGAAGTTGGACGTCGTGACGATGCTCACACGGTTGCGGAACAGAGCGTCCAGCAGCCGGTGCAGGATCATCGCGTCGGTCACGTCGGCGACGTGGAACTCGTCGAAGCAGATGAGTCGGAAACGGCGCGAGATGCGCTTGCCCAGCTCCTCCAGCGGGTCGGCGATGCCCTTGAGCTCCTGGAGCTCGCGGTGCACCTCGCGCATGAACTCGTGGAAGTGCAGCCGCGTCTTGCGCGTCAGCGGCACAGCCTGGAAAAAGCAGTCCATCAGGAAGCTCTTGCCGCGGCCCACGCCGCCGAACATGTAGACGCCGCGCGGGATCGGCGGCCGCACGAGCAGCTTCGTCACTGCATTGCTGCGGCGCGACTTGTAGGCCTGCCACTCGTCCTGGCAGCGCTGCAGGGCCGACACGGCGCGCAGTTGCGCCGGGTCGGCCTTGTAGCCGCGCTCGGCCAGCGTCAGCTGGTAGAGCTCGGTAACTTCAGCCACGTCGTGATCAGAAGTTCAGGGTGCGCTTGTCGACGGCCAGCGCGGCTTCCTTCGTCGCCTCAGACAGCGACGGATGCGCGTGGCAGATGCGGGCGATGTCTTCGGCACTCGCCTTGAACTCCATCGCGACGACGGCTTCGGAGATCAGCTCGGAAGCGAAAGGGCCGATGATGTGCACACCCAGGATCTCGTCGGTCGTGGCGTCGGCCAGGAACTTGACGAAGCCTGTCGTGTCGCCCAGCGCGCGGGCGCGGCCGTTGGCCAGGAAGGGGAACTGGCCGGCCTTGTAGGCCACGCCTTCGGCCTTCAGCTGCTGCTCGGTCTTGCCGACCCAGGCAATCTCCGGCGAGGTGTAGATGACCCACGGAATGGTGTTGAAGTTGACGTGCCCGTGCTGGCCAGCGATGCGCTCGGCCACAGCCACGCCCTCTTCCTCGGCCTTGTGCGCGAGCATTGGGCCGCGCACCACGTCGCCAATGGCCCAGACGCCCGGCAGATTGGTCCTGCACTCGTCGTCCACGACGATGGCACCCCGCTCGTCGAGTTTCAGGCCCACGGCGTCCGGCGCAAGACCGATCGTGTTGGGTACGCGGCCGATGGAGACGATGAGCTTGTCGACCTCCAGCGTCTTGGCTTCGCCCTTCGCATCGGTATAGGCGATGCTGACGCCCTTCTTGGACGTCTTGATGTCACCGACCTTCACGCCGAGCTGGATGTCCAGGCCCTGCTTCTTGAAGACCTTGGCGGCTTCCTTGGCGATGCTTTCGTCGACGGCGCCCAGGAAGGTTGGCAGGCCTTCCAGCACGGTCACTTCAGCGCCAAGGCGGCGCCACACCGAGCCCATCTCCAGGCCGATGACGCCCGAGCCGATGACGCCCAGCTTCTTCGGGACCGCACCGACGCGCAGCGCACCGTCGTTGGACAGGATGTGCTCCTCGTCAAACGCCGCGCCCGGCAGCGCGCGGGCGTTGGAGCCGGTCGCGACGATGACCTGCTTGGCAAAGATCACTTCCTCGCCCGCCTTGATCTCATAACCGCCATCCTTGGCGGCGACGAACGAGCCGCGGCCGTGGAAGAAAGTCACCTTGTTCTTCTTGAACAGGTAGACGATGCCGTCGTTGTTCTGCTTCACGACCTGGTCCTTGCGGGCCAGCATCTTGGCGACGTCCATCTTGACGTTGTCGGCCGTGATGCCGTGGTCGCCGAAGTGGTGGTTCAGCTGCTCGTAGTGCTCACTGGACTGCAGCAGCGCCTTGGACGGGATGCAGCCGACGTTGGTGCAGGTGCCGCCTAGCGCCGGGCCGCCCTTGTCGTTCTTCCATTCGTCGATGCAGGCCGTGTTCTGGCCCAGCTGCGCCGCACGGATGGCCGCGATGTAGCCGCCGGGGCCGCCGCCGATGACGACGACGTCGAATTGCTTGGTGCTCATGGAATCAGTTCACTTTCAGTTTGACGAGCTGGCCGCTTTGTTACACGACCAGATAGGTGTCGATTTGCTTGGCAAGGTCGTGCGCACGCTGCCGGGCGCGCTCAAACGCCGCGGCGGCATTTCGAAAGTCAGCGCACTTGGCGGTGGACAGCATTGGCACTAGGGGCTTGGCGCTTTTCATGAGTCGCTCCAATCAAGCACACGAAGAACAACTCGATCTGGTAGCCGGCCCGGTTCCAGCGCTCGATGGAGCGGGCAAAGGCTCGACCGCTGAAGGTGGTTTCGAAAGCAAAGCTCTCTCGCCGCTGCACGTGCCGCTCGATCTCCGACAGCATCAGCCGCCCGGCCGCCGACGCCGCCGTCTGTGGCGCGAACGGCGCCAGTCCAGCGGGAATCAAATCGGCGTTGACTTAGACGGGACATTGCGCTTCCTGCGGCAGGAGCACCCTCACGAATGTCGTCTTGCCGGCGCCGTTCGGGCCGGCAATGACGATGACGCGAGGGGCCGCCGACGACATCACGTCAGATGTCGAACAGCAGGCGGGCCGGGTCCTCGAGCGCTTCCTTCATCGTCACCAGGCCCAACACGGCTTCGCGGCCGTCGATGATGCGGTGGTCATACGACATCGCGAGGTAGTTGATCGGGCGCACGACGATCTGGCCGTTCTCGACCACGGCGCGGTCCTTCGTGGCGTGCACGCCCAGGATGGCCGATTGCGGCGGGTTGATGATAGGCGTGGACAGCATGGAGCCGAAGACACCGCCGTTGGAGATAGAGAAGGTGCCACCCGACAGATCGTCCAGCGACAGCTTGCCTTCCTTGGCCTTCTGGCCGAACTCGGCGATCTTCTTCTCGATATCGGCGAAGCTGAGCTGGTCGACGTTGCGCAGCACCGGCACGACGAGGCCGCGCGGCGAGCCGACGGCGATGCCGATGTCGAAGTAGCCGTGATAGACGATGTCGTTGCCGTCGACCGAGGCGTTCAGAACCGGGTACTTCTTCAGCGCGGCGACGGCGGCCTTCACGAAGAAGCTCATGAAGCCCAGCTTCACGCCGTGTTCCTTCTCGAACTTCTCCTGGAACTTCTTGCGCATCTCCATGACCGGGGCCATGTTGACTTCGTTGAAGGTGGTCAGGATGGCGTTGGTGGCCTGAGACTGCAGCAGGCGCTCGGCGATGCGGGCGCGCAGGCGGGTCATCGGCACGCGCTGTTCGGGGCGGTCGCCGAGGTTCTGCGCGACGGGCGCGGACACGGCCGGCAGCGGCTTGGCCACGGCGGGTGTGGCGGGCACGACCAGCGGCGCGGCGGCCGGCTTGGCGGACGCGGCCAGCGCGTCGCCCTTGGTCACGCGGCCGTCCTTGCCTGAGCCAGCGACGTCCGTCGCGGCCAGGCCCTTCTCGGCCAGGATCTTGGCGGCGGCGGGCATGGCCACGTCACCCTTGTTGCCGCCGATGGCAGCAGGCGCGGCAGCCGGCGTGGCGGCGGGCGCCGGTGCGGCAGCAGCAGGCGCAGGGGCGGCGGCACCGGCCTTGCCCTCGGTGTCGATCTTGGCGAGCAGCTGCTGGCTGGTGACGGTGCTGCCGTCAGCCACGCCGATCTCGGCCAGCACGCCGGAGGCCGGTGCGGGCACTTCGAGCACGACCTTGTCGGTCTCGATCTCGACGAGCGTCTCGTCGACGGTGACGGCTTCGCCGGGCTTCTTTTTCCAGGTCAGCAGCGTGCCCTCGGAAACGGATTCGGAAAACTGGGGAACTTGGACGTCAACGATGGCCATGGTGTGAGGCTCCGTGTCTTTTATTCGGTGTGGAGGTGCGCAGGCGCGAACGAACGCAGCGCCGCGAAAGGGGCGCTGCGTTGATCGGCTTTATTTGGTGAGGATGAAGCCCTTGAGCTTGGCGAAGGCCTGGTCCAGCAGCGCCTTCTGCTGCTCCTGGTGCAGGTGCGCGTAGCCGCAGGCAGGGCTGGCGCTGGCCGGGCGGCCGGCGTAGCCGAGCTTCTGGCCTTCGACCATGTTCTCGTGAACATAGTGCTGCACGAAGAACCAGGCGCCCTGGTTCTGCGGCTCGTCCTGGCACCAGACGATGTCGGTAGCGTTCGGGTACTTCTTCAGCTCGGCCGCGAAGGCCTTGTGCGGGAAGGGGTACAGCTGCTCGACGCGGATGATGGCCACGTCGTGGTGCTTCTTCTCGGCGCGCGTCTTGACCAGGTCGTAATAGACCTTGCCGGAGCAGGCGATGACGCGCTTGACCTTGTCGGCCACCAGCGTCGTGTCCTGCTCGCCGATGACGGTCTTGAACTCGCCCTTGGTGAAGTCGGACAGCGGCGACGTCGCATCCTTCGCGCGCAGCAGGCTCTTGGGCGTCATGATGACCAAGGGCTTGCGGAACATGCGAAGCATCTGGCGGCGCAGCACGTGGAAGATCTGCGCCGCGTTGGTGGGCTGCACGATCTGCATGTTGTTGTCCGCAGCCAGCTGCATGAAGCGCTCCAGGCGGGCCGAGCTGTGCTCGGGGCCCTGGCCTTCGTAGCCGTGCGGCAACATCATCGTCAGGCCGTTGGAGCGGCCCCACTTCACTTCTCCGGAGGCGATGAACTGGTCGATGACGACCTGGGCGCCGTTGACGAAGTCGCCGAACTGGGCTTCCCAGATGGTCAGCGTGTTGGGCTCGGCAGCGGCGTAGCCGTACTCGAAGCCCAGCACCGCCTCTTCGGACAGGATGGAGTCGATGACGGTGAACGGCGCCTGGCCTTCGGCGACGTTCTGCAGCGGGATGTAGATGCCGTCGTCCCAGTTCGTGCGGTTCTGGTCGTGCAGCACGGCATGGCGGTGCGTGAACGTGCCGCGGCCGCTGTCCTCGCCGGACAGGCGCACCGGGTAGCCGCTGGCCACCAGGGACGCGAAGGCCATGGACTCGCCCATGCCCCAGTCGATGTTGATCTCGCCGCGACCCATCGCGGCGCGGTCGGCGTAGAGCTTGGCGACGAGGTTATGCGGAGCGAAGTCCTTGGGCAGCGTCGTCAGCTTCTCGGACAGGCGCTTCCACTCGGTGACCGGGATGGCCGTGTCGCAGCTGTCCGTCCACTTCTTGCCGAGGAAGGGCGACCAGTCGGTCGCGAACTTGCTCTTGAAGTTGGTCAGCACCGGGTCGACGGTGTGGCGGCCTTCGTCCATCGCCGCGCGGTAGACCTTGACCATCTCGTCCGGCCCCTCGGCGGGCAGCACGTTCTGCGCGACGAGCTTGTCGCCGTAGACCTTGCGGGTGCCAGGGTGCGTGCCGATCTTCTTGTACATCAGCGGCTGCGTCAGCGCGGGCGTGTCCTGCTCGTTGTGGCCCAGCTTGCGGAAGCAGACGATGTCCAGCACCACGTCCTTCTTGAACTCGGCGCGGTAGTCCATGCACAGCTGCATGGCCCAGACGACGGCCTCAGGGTCGTCGCCGTTCACGTGCAGCACCGGCGCCTCGATCATCTTGACGACGTCGGAGCAGTACCAGGTGGAGCGCAGGTCGCGCGGGTCGCTGGTCGTGAAGCCGATCTGGTTGTTGATGACGATATGCACCGTGCCGCCCGTGCGGTAGCCGCGGGTCTGCGCCATCGCCAGCGTTTCCTGCACAACGCCCTGGCCGCCGAAGGCCGCGTCGCCGTGCACCAGCACGGGCAGCACCTGCACGCCGACCTTGTCGCCGCGGCGGTCCTGGCGGGCGCGCACGCTGCCTTCCACGACCGGGTTGACGATCTCGAGGTGAGACGGGTTGAAGGCCAGGCTCAGGTGCACCGGGCCACCGGCCGTCGACACGTCGGAGCTGAAGCCCTGGTGGTACTTCACGTCGCCGGCCGGCAAGTCTTCCGCGGCCTTGTGCTCGAACTCTGCGAACAGGTCCGCCGGCATCTTGCCCAGCGTGTTGACCAGCACATTCAGGCGGCCACGGTGGGCCATGCCGATGACGATTTCCTGTACGCCACGCTCGCCGGCGCGCTGGATCAGCTCGTCCATGGCCGCGATGAAGCTCTCGCCGCCTTCCAGCGAGAAGCGCTTCTGGCCGACGTACTTGGTGTGCAGGTAGCGTTCCAGGCCTTCGGCGGCCGTCAGGCGGTCGAGGATGTGCTTCTTCTTCTCGGGGCCGAAGCTGGGCTTGCCGCGGGCCTTCTCGAGACGCTCCTGCCACCAGCGCTTCTCGGCCGGGTCGGAACCGTGCATGAACTCGGCGCCGATGGAGCCGCAGTAGGTCTCGCGCAGCGCCTGGACGATCTGGCGCAGCGTCATCGTCTCGCCACCGAAATAGCTGTTCACGGCGCTGAACGAGATATCCATGTCGGACTCGGTCAGATCGTAGAACGCGGGGTCGAGTTCGGGGATCTTGGGGCGCTCGGCGCGCTTGAGGGGGTCCAGCTCGGCCCAGCGGTTGCCGAGGAAGCGGTAGGCCGCGATCAGCGACTGGACGTGGACCTGCTTGCGGGCCACTGCCAGGTCAGCGCTGCTGGCCTTGTTGGCGAACGCATTGGCCTTGGCGCGTTGGGCGAAAGATTCGATGACCGGCGCATGGGCCACGTCGCGGGCCTCGCTGCCGTCCACGGCGGGGACGTGCTGGAGGGCGTCGAAGTAGGCGCGCCAGTTGTCGGGCACGGAGCCCGGGTTGTCGAGGTAGGCCTCGTACATCTCCTCTACATACGGCGCGTTCCCGCCGAACAGGTAGGAGTTCGACCTGTATTGCTGCATCATCTTTCGCTCACCTCATGCCCCGGTTTCCAGGGAGTTGGCTGGTTGAAGAACCTTCCGCGACACGGCTCGACCGGTTGGCGGATTGCGACCCACCTTCGCTGTTACCAGGCAAAAGGGACGGGAAGGACCTGAAGTCTCAAGGGGCCGAACTCTAGCACTTCGGGTTTGTCCCGGCTCGTAACCGCTGTGAGACAAAGTTGACAGACGAACAGCCTCGAAAGTTGACTGACCCGTAAACTCTTGCGCCTTGCCGCCCGGTTACCAGGAGATTCCGATGCAAGTCCAGGTCGTCGACTACCGCGCCCCCGACGCGGCCGAAGCCTTCACCCGCTCCCTGCACGAGACCGGATTCGGCGTGCTGACGCACCACCCGATCCGCCAGGCGTTGGTCGAGAAGATCTACGCCGACTGGCTGGCCTTCTTCAACAGCGACGCCAAGCAGGCCTTCGCGTTCTCCAAGGAGACGCAGGACGGCTGGTTCTCGACCGAGATCTCCGAGACCGCCAAGGGCTTCCAGCAGAAGGACATCAAGGAATACTTCCACGTCTACCCGTGGGGCCGCATCCCGCCGCAGTTGAAGGACGACGCACTCACCTATTACCGCGAGGCCAATGCGCTCGCCGAGGAACTGCTGGGCTGGGTGGAACGCTACACACCGCCGGAGATCGCTGCGAGCTACCGCGAGCCGCTGTCGCAGATGATCCGCGGCAGCACCAAGACGCTGTTGCGAGTGCTTCGCTACCCGCCGCTGACGGGGCTGGAGCCCGCTGGCAGCCTGCGCGCGGCGCCGCATGGCGACATCAACCTGCTGACCATCCTGCCCGCCGCCAACGAGCCGGGGCTGCAGGTTCTGGGCAAGGACGGCGCCTGGCACGACGTACCGTGCGACTTCGGCACGCTGACGATCAACATCGGCGACATGCTGCAGGAGGCCTCGGCCGGCTATTACCCGTCGACGCAGCACCGCGTCGTCAATCCCACCGGCGAAGGCGCGACGAAGAGCCGCGTGTCGCTGCCCCTCTTCCTGCATCCGCGCGACGACGTGGTGTTGAGCGACCGATACACCGCGGGCAGCTACCTGGAAGAGCGGCTGCGCGAGCTGGGGGTCAAGAGCTGAAACGGGTCATCGAAATCCACCCCGACGCGCCGGCCAAGCCGGCCGTCGGACAGCCGTGCAACGGCTGCGGGGTGTGCTGCCTGGCCGAGCCCTGTCCGCTGGGCGTCGTGCTGAGCCGGCGCCTAAAGGGTGCCTGCGATGCCCTGCGCTGGGACGGGGCACGCTATGTGTGCGGCGCGCTGACCGGCCGACCGAGCGGGCTGCGCGCCTGGCTGGTGCGCCGCTGGATATCGTCCGGCTCGGGCTGCGACTGCACGCTGGAAGTCGCGGGCAAGCCCTAGCCGGCGGGACTCGCGGCGCGGCTACATTTTTTGGCCTCTGCCGTCCCACAAGGAACCCGCATGCCTCTGCTGACCCGCCGACTGCTACCTCTGATCGCCGCCCTGGCGCTGACCGTCACCGCCCATGCCGCCCCGCTGCGCTGGGCCGCGCAGAACGATGTACTGACGCTGGACCCGCATTCGCAGGACCACAACACCTCCAACGCGATCGGCGCCCACATCTACGAAGGCCTGACACGGCTGAGCAAGGACTACCGTCCCGAGCCGTCGCTCGCCACGAAGTGGACTTACCTTTCGCAGACGCAGGTGCGCTTCGACCTGCGCCGTGGCGTGAAGTTCCATGATGGCTCGCCATTCACGGCGGACGACGTCGTCTTCAGCTTCGCGCGCATCACGCAGCCGCAGGGCACGAAGCAGACCTACGTGTCGGGCATCAAGGAGGTCCGCAAGATCGACGACAACACCGTCGACCTGCTGCTTGAGGCGCCCACGCCGATGCTGCTGCAGAACATCATCAGCTTCCCGATCATGAGCAAGGCGTGGGCCGAGAAGAACAAGGCCACCAACACGCAGGACTACAAGTCCAAGGAAGAGAACTTCGCGTCGCGCAACGCCAACGGCACCGGCCCGTACAAGCTGGTGAGCTGGCAGCCCGACCAGGCCGTGAAGATGGTGGCCAACCCGGACTGGTGGGACAAGAACCCCGGCAACGTGACCGAGCTGAGCTACCTGCCGATCAAGAGCGCGCCCACCCGCGTCGCGGCACTGCTGTCGGGCGACGTGGACCTCGTCACCGACCTACCACCGCAGGACTTCTTCCGACTCAAGGAGGAAGGCAAGGTCAAGCTGCTGGAGGGCGCGGAGATCCGCACCGTCTTCTTCGTCATGGACGAGGGCAGCGACGAGCTGCGCGACTCCAACGTGAAGGGCAGGAACCCGTTCAAGGACAAGCGCGTGCGAGAGGCGCTGAACCTGGCGCTGGACCGCGAGGCGATCCGGCGCAACATCATGCGCGGCCTCTCCGTGCCCGCGGCGCTGATGGTGCCGCCCGGCGTCAACGGCTGGGATGCCGCGCTGGACAAGCCGGCAAAGCCCGACCTGGACCGGGCGAAGAAGCTGCTCGCCGACGCGGGCTACCCGCAGGGCTTCACCGTGCCGCTGCACTGCCCGAACAACCGCTATGTCAATGACGAGCAGGTCTGCCAGGCGGCCGCGTCGATGTGGGCCAAGATCGGCGTGCAGGTGCGCCTCATCGCCGCGCCTTTCTCGACGCACAGCCAGACCTTCCAGCGCGGCGAGTCACCGCTGTACATGCTGGGCTGGGGCGTGTCGACCTACGACTCGCTATACGCACTGCAGGCCTGGGGCCACACGCGCACCAACGGCGCGGATGGCAACTTCAATTTCGGCAAGGTCAGCGACGCGACACTCGACGGCTTGATCCAGAAGATCAAGTTCGAGCCCGACGTGGCCAAGCGCAACGCGCTGATCCGCGACGCGCTGCTGCGCGTGCGTGACGAGTTCCTGTTCATCCCCATCCACCACCAGATCCGGCCCTGGGCGATGAAGAAGGGCGTGGAGACGCTGCACCGCTCCAACGACTACTTCGAGGCCCGGTACACGTCCATCAAGTGACGCCCGCGTGAAGCCGCCCGTCATCACCTTCTCGACACTGCAAGCCGCCGTCGAGATTGCCGCCACCATCGCCTTCGCGCTGTCCGGCCTGCTGGCCGGGGCGCGGAAGCATCTCGACGCGGTGGGCCTGTGCGTCGTGGCAGGCCTCTCTGCGTTCGGCGGCGGCACGCTGCGCGACGTGCTGCTCGACCGCCGGCCCTTCTTCTGGGTGGAGCATGCCGACTGGCTGTGGGCGCTGATGGGGCTGAGCTTCGGCGCGATGTTGTTCCTGCGCAAGCGTCATCTGGCATTGACGGAGCGCGCCATCCAGTGGCCCGATGCACTGGGCCTGGGTCTCTTCACGGCCAACGGCGCGCTGCTGGCACTGGGCGCCGGCCAGCCCGACATCGTCGCCGTGCTGATGGGTGTCATCACGGCGACCTTCGGCGGCGTACTGCGGGACATCGTCTGCAACGAGATCCCCGCCGCCTTCCACGACCACCGGCCCTACGCGCTGTGCAGCTTTGTCGGCGGCTGGGTGCTGGTGGCGGTGGTGCGGCTCGACGCCCCGCAGTGGGCCGCCGTCAGCGCGGCGGCCGTCACGGTCGTCGCGTTGCGCGGCCTGGCGCTGTGGACCGGTTGGACGCTGCCCGCCTGGCGCATCCACAAGCGCTGAAACGGCGTCAGCCCAGCGCCAGACGCTGGCGCGCAGCGCCGTACTCGCGCTTCAGGCGCGCCACGAGCTGCGCCGCCGGCACGACCTCGCGCACTGCACCGATGCCCTGGCCGCTGCCCCAGATGTCCTTCCACGCCTTGGCGGCGCCGCCAGCAAAATTCATCGCGCTCGGATCGCTCTCGGGCAGGTGGTCCGGGTCCAGGCCCGCGTTGACGATGGAGCCGCGCAGGTAGTTGCCGTGCACCCCGGTGAAGAGGTTGCTGTAAATGATGTCATCACTGTTGCTGTCGACGATCATCTGCTTGTAGGCCTCGGTCGCACGAGCCTCTTCGGTCGCGATGAACGCGGATCCGATGTAGGCCAGGTCCGCACCGCAGGCCTGCGCGGCCAGCACGGCGTCACCCGTTGCGATGGCGCCTGACAACACCAGCGGGCCGTCGAACCATTCGCGGATCTCCTGGATCAGCGCGAACGGGCTCTTCACGCCGGCATGTCCGCCCGCCCCTGCCGCCACGGCGATGAGGCCGTCGGCACCCTTTTCGATTGCCTTGTGAGCGAACTTGTTGTTGATGACGTCGTGCAGCACGACGCCGCCCCAGCTGTGCACCGCCTGGTTCACGTCCTCCCGGGCGCCGAGCGACGTGATGACGATAGGCACCTTGTACTTGGCGCAGACCTGCATGTCATGCATCAGCCGCTCGTTGCTCTTGTGCACGATCTGGTTGATGGCGAACGGCGCGGCCGGCTGGTCCGGGTTGGCGCGGTCATGGGCAGCGAGCGCCTCGGTGATCTCCGCCAGCCAGTCGTCGAGTTGCTCCGCCGGGCGCGCGTTAAGCGCCGGCATGGAGCCGACGATGCCCGCCTTGCACTGCTCGATGACGAGCTTGGGATTGCTGATGATGAACAGCGGCGAGCCGATGACCGGCAGGCGGAGTCGCTTCAGGACGGAAGGCAGGGCCAAGGGATTCTCCTCAAAAAGCGTCCAGCGGCAGGGCCGTGACACTGTCGGCGCCATCGACGATGGCTGCACGCAGCGCGGCGGTGCGCGGCAAGATGTGTTCGGCGTAGAAGCGCGCGGTGGCGATCTTCGCCTGCATGAAGGCCTCGTCGCTGGCCAGCTTGTCCTCGGCAGCGATCAGCGCGCGCGCCAGCTGCCAGCCGGCCACGAGGTTGCCCGCCAGCATCAGATAAGGCACGGAGCCTGCGTAGGCCGCGTTCGGTTGCGGCTTAGCGTGCGAAGCGATGAACTCGACAGCAGCAAGGAAGTCGTCTCGCGATGCGCGCAGCTGCTTCAGCATCGATTTCGCGGCTGCGCTGCTGCGCTGCGCGAGCTGGCCTTCCGTCACCTCGATCTGGCCGGCGATCGCGCGGGCCAGCGAGCCGCCGTCACGCGCCGTCTTGCGGCCGACGAGATCGTTGGCCTGGATGGCCGTCGTGCCTTCATAAATGGTGAGGATCTTGGCGTCGCGGTAGTACTGCGCCGCACCTGTCTCCTCGATGAAGCCCATGCCACCATGCACCTGCACGCCGAGTGACGCGACCTCCTGGCTCATCTCGGTGCTGTAGCCCTTCACGAGCGGCACCATGAACTCGTAGAACGCCTGGCTTTGCTGGCGGACGGCGGTGTCCGGATGGTGATGCGCCGCATCGAACGCCGCAGCGGCGGTGCTGGCCATCGCGCGGCAGCCCTCGGTCAGTGCACGCATCGTCATCAGCATGCGGCGGACGTCGGGGTGGTGAACAATGGGGGCAGGGCCGGTGGCCGAGCCGTCCACGGGCCGGGACTGGACACGGTCCTTCGCATAGGCCACGGCCTTCTGGTACGCGCGGTCAGCGATGGCAATGCCTTGTAGCCCCACACCGTAGCGGGCCGCATTCATCATGATGAACATGTACTCGAGGCCGCGGTTCTCCTCACCGATGAGTTCGCCCCAGGCGCCGCCGTGGTCGCCGAACTGCAACACTGCCGTCGGGCTGGCCTTGATGCCCAGCTTGTGCTCGATCGACACGCAGTGCACGTCGTTGCGCGCACCGAGCGAGCCGTCCGCATTGATCAGGAACTTCGGCACGAGGAACAGGCTGATGCCTTTCACGCCCTCAGGCGCCCCGGTCACGCGGGCCAGCACCAGGTGGACGATGTTCTCGGCCATGTCGTGCTCGCCATAGGTGATGAAGATCTTCGTGCCGAAGAGCTTGTAGCGGCCGTCGCCCAGCGGCTCGGCCCGCGTGCGCACGAGCGCCAGGTCGGAGCCAGCCTGCGGCTCGGTGAGGTTCATCGTGCCGGTCCACGAGCCGTCGAGCAGCCTCGGGATGAAGGTCGCTCGCTGCGCGTCGCTGCCCGCTGTCAAAAGCGCCTCGACGGCGCCATCGGTCAGCAGTGGGCACAGCGCAAAGCTCATGTTGGCCGCTTGCAGCATCTCGTTGCAGGCCGCGGCAATCGTCTTCGGCGCGCCCTGCCCGCCGAAGTCCACGGGATGCACCAGGCCCTGCCAGCCGCCTTCGACGTAAGCACGGAAGGCTTCCTTGAAGCCTGGCGTCGTCGTGACCGCCCCATCCTTGAAGCTCGACGGGTTCTTGTCGCCTTCGAAGTTCAGCGGCGCAATGACGTCCTGAGTCAGCTTGGCGCATTCGTCCAGCACGGCCGCGGCCGTGTCCAGACCGTAGTCCGCGAAGGCGGGCACCTGTTGCACCAGCTCGTCCAGCCCCGCGAGGTGCCGGATGTTGAAGAGCAGGTCCTTGACGGGGGCGACGTAACTCATTCGTTACTCCTCAAGTCAACAAAAAGGGCGCCGCGACGTGACGGTCGGGGCGCCCGGCAGTGATGCGCGCCGGCTTTACAGCGCGTTGACCAGTTCCGGCACGGCCGTGAAGAGGTCGGCCTCCAGACCGTAGTCGGCCACCGAGAAGATGGGCGCTTCCGGGTCCTTGTTGATCGCGACGATGACCTTCGAGTCCTTCATGCCCGCGAGGTGCTGGATGGCACCCGAGATGCCAGCGGCGATGTAGAGCTGCGGCGCGACGATCTTGCCGGTCTGGCCCACCTGCCAGTCGTTCGGCGCATAGCCGGCATCGACGGCAGCGCGCGACGCACCGAGAGCCGCGCCGAGCTTGTCGGCCAGCGGCGTCAGCACTTCATTGAACTTTTCGCTGCTGCCCAGCGCGCGGCCGCCGGACACGATGATCTTGGCGGCAGTCAGTTCGGGCCGGTCGCTCTTGGTGACCTCACGGCCCACGAAGCTGCTCTTGCCCACGTCGGCGGCCGCGGCAATCGTCTCCACCGGCGCGGCGCCACCGGCTGCGGCTGGGTCGAAACCCGTCGTGCGCACGGTGATGACCTTGACGGCATCCGTCGCCTGCACGGTGGCGATCGCATTGCCGGCGTAGATGGGGCGCTCAAAGGTGTCGGCGCTGACCACCTTGGTGATGTCGCTGACCTGGGCCACGTCCAGCAGCGCGGCCACCCGCGGCGCGACGTTCTTGCCGGCAGCCGTCGCGGGGAATACCAGGTGGCTGTACCCCGAGGCCAGCGCAATCACCTGCGCGGCGACGTTTTCGGCCAGGCTTTCGGCCAGTGCAGACGAGTCGGCATGCAGCACCTTGGCGACACCAGCGATCTGCGCGGCAGCCGCGGCAGCGGCACCAGCATTGTGGCCCGCCACCAGCACATGCACGTCGCCACCCAGCGCCGCGGCGGCCGTGACGGTGTTCAGCGTGGCGCCCTTGATCGAGGCGTTGTCGTGTTCGGCAATAACCAGGGCAGTCATCAGATCACCTTCGCTTCTGTCTTCAGTTTGTTCACCAGCGTCGCCACATCCGGCACCTTGACACCCGCGCCACGCTTCGGCGGCTCACTGACCTTCAACGTCTTGATGCGCGGCGTCACGTTCACGCCCAGGTCTTCGGGCTTGACGGTCTCCAGCGGCTTCTTGCGCGCCTTCATGATGTTGGGCAGCGTCACGTAGCGCGGCTCGTTCAGCCGCAGGTCCGTGGTCACTACGGCCGGCAGGCTCAGCGACACGGTTTCGAGACCGCCGTCCACCTCGCGCGTGACGTTCACCTTGTCGCCCGCTACCTCCACCTTGCTGGCGAATGTGCCCTGCGGCATGCCGGCCAGCGCGGCGAGCATCTGGCCCGTTTGGTTGCAGTCGTCGTCGATGGCCTGCTTGCCCAGGATGACCAGTTGCGGCTGCTCCTTGTCCACCAGCGCCTTCAGCAGCTTGGCGACGGCCAGCGGCTGCAGGTCCAGGTCAGCCGGCGTTTCGACGAGGATGGCGCGGTCGGCACCGATAGCCATGGCCGTGCGCAGGATGTCCTGCGCCTGCGCCACGCCGCAGGAGACAGCGACAATCTCCGTCACGACGCCCTTCTCCTTCAGGCGCACGGCCTCTTCGATGGCGATCTCGTCGAACGGATTCATCGACATCTTCACGTTGGCGATGTCGACGCCCGTGCCGTCGCTCTTCACGCGTACCTTGACGTTGTAGTCGACAACGCGCTTCACCGGGACCAAGACCTTCATCGAAAACTCCAGCTCGAATTGACGTGTACGTTAATCAGATTCTACGGGGCGCTCCGTCCGGAGCCGCACTCAAAAAAGCACGATCGTTCGATTCTAGCCAGACCCTGGTTGCAGCCCGATCGACTGTTTCTGGAGAGCCCTCTCGAATCGCGAAGCTAGACTGATGGCGCCCATGCAGATTGACTCCCCTACCGCCCGCGAAATCGGCGTTTTCGACTCTGGCGTCGGCGGTCTCACCGTGCTGCGCGAACTGCGCCGGCTGCTGCCTGACGCCAGGCTTCGATACCTCGCAGACACCGCCTATGCGCCGTATGGCGGCCGCAGTGCCGACGACATCCGCGCGCGCAGCATGGCAATCACGGAGCACTTGATCGACTGCGGCGCCGGTCTGATCGTCATCGCGTGCAACACGGCCACAGCACACGCCATCGAGGCGCTGCGCGCGCGTTGGCCTGCCCTCCCCTTCGTCGGCACGGAGCCTGGCATCAAGCCGGCCGTCGCGGCCACGCGCAACGGTCGCATCGGCCTGCTGGCGACGTCAGCCACGGCCGCCAGCGCGCGGTTGCGCGCGCTGATCGACCGACACGCCAACGGCCGCGAGGTCATCGTGCGAGGCTGCCCAGGCATCGTGGAACACATCGAGGCCGGCGATCTCGACAGCCCTTTGCTGCGGCGGCTCGTCGAAGAGCATTGCGCTCCACTGCGGCAGGCAGGCGTCGACACCGTCCTACTGGGCTGCACGCACTATCCGCTGATCGAGCCGCTGTGGCAGGCCGCGCTGGCCCCCAACGTCGAGTTGCTGCACATCGAGACCGCCGTCGCCCGCCGGGCAGTGGATCTATGGACACCGACAGGAGGCAATGCCACGCTGCAGGTCGAAACGAGCGGCGACCCCACCACGCTGCAGGACTGGATCGCCCAGGTGCTGGGTTGGCGAGGACTCCATGTCCAGGCCTGGGCACACGAAAACAACAACGGCCAGCAAGTGCTGACCGCCTGAGAGAAGCCTGGTGCCCGGGACGGGACTTGAACCCGTACGCCTGTTGAGGGCGGCGGATTTTAAGTCCGCTGCGTTTACCGATTTCGCCACCCGGGCGGCGGCCGCATTATCGAGGCGGCACCAAAGAAAACGGGAGATCCGATTACTCGAATCTCCCGTGATTTGGAGCGGGTAACGAGGCTCGAACTCGTGACCTCAACCTTGGCAAGGTTGCGCTCTACCAACTGAGCTACACCCGCATGGTGTTTTTTTGGAGGCGCGATCCGGAGTCGAACCGGACTGACCGGATTTGCAATCCGGGGCATAACCGCTTTGCTATCGCGCCGCCGTAAACCCAATCAAAGCCGTTGGTGCGACTTTGACGAAAAAGGGAAGCCGGGGCTTCCCTTAGTAATACTGGAGCGGGATAAGAGGCTCGAACTCTCGACCTATACCTTGGCAAGGTATCGCTCTACCAACTGAGCTAATCCCGCTTTGTTCCGCTACACCGTTGCCGATCTAGCGAAGCTGGCATTGTAATCCAACTTTTTGCCGGATGACAAGCCAATCGCTCACTCAATGCGGCACGACTGTGCTCTTGGGTGCTCCCTCTTCCGGCTTGGCCGCGGCGACCGGCACTTCCTCGTCGGGCAGCGGCGCAGGCAGGGACTCCAGGGCCACTTCCAGCACGCGCTCGATCCAACGCACCGGCACGATCTCCAGCTGGTTCTTGACGTTCTCCGGAATGTCCTGAAGATCCTTGACGTTCTCTTCCGGGATCATGACCGTCTTGATGCCGCCGCGGTGGGCCGCAAGCAGCTTCTCCTTCAGGCCACCGATCGCGGTGACTTCGCCACGCAGCGTGATCTCGCCGGTCATCGCGACATCGGCACGCACCGGGATGCCGGTCAGTGCCGACACGAAGGCCGTCGTCATCGCGGCACCGGCGCTTGGACCGTCCTTGGGCGTCGCGCCATCGGGCACGTGGACGTGCACGTCGCGCTTCTCGAAGACCTCGTCCTTGATGCCCAAGCGCCGTGCGCGCGAGCGCACCACCGTGCGAGCCGCCTCGACGGATTCCTTCATCACGTCGCCCAGCGAGCCGGTGCGGATGATGTTGCCCTTGCCCGGCATCGCGGTGGCTTCGATGGTCAGCAGATCGCCGCCCACCTCCGTCCACGCCAGGCCCACGACCTGGCCAACCTGGTTCTTCTTCTCGGCACGGCCGAAGTCGTACTTGCGCACGCCAAGGAAGTCGTGAAGGTTCTCTTCGGTGACGACCACCTTGCCTTCGTAGGTCTTGAGCTGGATGCCCTTGACCACCTTGCGGCAGATCTTGGACATCTCGCGCTCAAGCGAACGCACGCCGGCTTCACGCGTGTAGTAGCGGATCACGCCACGGATGGCCGACTCGGTGACATCAAGCTCCTCGTCCAGCACGCCGTTGTTCTTGCGTTGCTTGGGCAGCAGGTAGGTCTGCGCGATGTTGACCTTCTCGTCCTCGGTGTAGCCAGACAGGCGAATGACTTCCATCCGGTCCAGCAGAGCCGGCGGGATGTTCATCGAGTTCGACGTCGCGACAAACATCACGTCGGACAGGTCGAAGTCGACCTCGATGTAGTGGTCACCAAAGGTGTGGTTCTGCTCGGGGTCCAGCACCTCCAGCAACGCCGACGACGGGTCGCCGCGGAAGTCCATGCCCAGCTTGTCGATCTCGTCGAGCAGGAACAACGGGTTGCGCGTGCCGACCTTGGTCAGCGACTGCAGCACCTTGCCCGGCATGGAGCCGATGTAGGTGCGGCGGTGGCCGCGGATCTCGGCTTCGTCGCGCACGCCGCCCAGCGCCATGCGAACGAACTTGCGGCCGGTGGCGCGCGCCACGCTCTGGCCAAGCGAGGTCTTGCCGACGCCCGGAGGGCCCACGAGGCACAGGATCGGCGCCTTGACCTTCTCGACACGCTGCTGCACCGCGAGATATTCAAGGATGCGATCCTTGACCTTCTCGAGGCCGTAGTGGTCTTCGTTGAGCACGTCCTCGGCGTTCTTGAGGTCGTGCTTGATCTTGGTCTTCTTGCTCCAGGGCAAGTTGACCAGCGTGTCGATGTAGTTGCGCACCACGGTCGCCTCGGCGGACATGGGCGACATCAGCTTGAGCTTCTTCAGCTCCGCGTCGGCCTTCTTGCGCGCTTCCTTGGGCATGCGGGCCGCAAGGATCTTCTTCTCGAGCTCCTCCATGTCGGCGCCGTCTTCGCCGTCGCCGAGTTCCTTCTGGATGGCCTTGACCTGCTCGTTCAGGTAGTACTCGCGCTGGCTCTTCTCCATCTGGCGCTTGACGCGCCCGCGGATGCGCTTTTCGACCTGCAGGATGTCGACTTCATGCTCGAGGAGGTCGAGCAGCTTTTCGAGGCGCTTGGCCACGTCGGCCAAGTCCAGCACGGCCTGCTTGGCATCGAGCTTGAGCGGCAGGTGGGCAGCGATGGTGTCGGCGAGGCGACCCGGATCGTCGATACCGCCGATGGACGTGAGGATCTCAGGCGGGATCTTCTTGTTCAGCTTGACGTACTGGTCGAACTGCTGAGTAACGGCGCGGCGCAGCGCTTCGACTTCGGGGGCGTGCTCGGTCTCGGGCGGGATGGGCGTGACTTCGGCAACGAAGTGCTCACCGGGCTCGGTGATCGTGCTGGTCGTCGCGCGCTGCAGGCCTTCGACCAGCACCTTCACGGTGCCGTCGGGCAGCTTCAGCATCTGCAGGATGCTGGAGACGCAGCCGACCTCGAACATGTCCTCGGGCTTGGGTTCGTCCTTGCCGGCGGCCTTTTGTGCGACCAGCATGATCTGGCGGCCTGCTTCCATCGCGGCTTCCAAGGCCTTGATGGACTTGGGGCGCCCGACGAACAGCGGGATGACCATGTGCGGGAACACGACCACGTCACGCAGCGGCAGCAGCGGCAGCGTGATCGGGTCGGCGGGAAGGATGGGATGTCCGGACATGAAGACCTCTCTTTCTCAGGCCGATGTGCGGCCTGAGGGGGCGAATGCAAGGTGAGCCGGCGTCAGGGAGTCAGGCGCTGGCTTTGGCCTGCTCGCGGTAGACCAGCAAGGGCCGTGCCGACGGCTCCTCGATGTTGTGCTCGTCCAGCACGACCTTCTCGACGCCATCCAGCGTCGGCAGGTCGAACATGGTGTCGATGAGCGACTGCTCCATGATGGAACGCAGGCCGCGGGCGCCAGTCTTGCGCGCCAGCGCCCTGCGGGCGATGGCGGCCAGGGCTGGCTTGCGGATTTCCAGCTCGACGCCGTCCATCTCGAACAGTTGCTGGTATTGCTTGACCAGCGCGTTCTTGGGCTCGGTGAGGATCTGGATCAACGCGTCTTCGGTCAGCTCGCCCAGCGTCGCGACGACGGGCAGGCGGCCGACCAGCTCGGGGATCAGGCCGAACTTGATGATGTCTTCCGGCTCGCACTCACGGAAGACCTCGCCGACCTTCTTCTCGGACTTGCTGCGCACCGTCGCACCGAAGCCGATCCCGGACTTCTCGCTGCGGTTCTGGATGACCTTTTCCAGGCCGTCGAAGGCACCGCCGCAGATGAACAGGATGTTGGTCGTGTCGATCTGCAGGAAGTCCTGGTTCGGGTGCTTGCGGCCGCCCTGCGGCGGCACCGAGGCCATCGTGCCTTCGACGAGCTTGAGCAGCGCCTGCTGCACGCCCTCGCCGGACACGTCCCGCGTGATGGAGGGGTTATCGGCCTTGCGCGAGATCTTGTCGATCTCGTCGATATAGACGATGCCGCGCTGCGCGCGCTCGACGTCGTAATTGCAGTTCTGCAGCAGCTTCTGGATGATGTTCTCGACGTCCTCGCCGACATAGCCAGCTTCAGTCAGCGTCGTCGCGTCGGCGATCACGAACGGCACGTTCAGCAGGCGCGCCAACGTCTGGGCCAGCAGCGTCTTGCCGGAGCCGGTCGGGCCGATCAACAGGATGTTGCTCTTGGACAGTTCAACCGAATCCTTCGTCGCCGCCATGTGGCGCAGACGCTTGTAGTGGTTGTAAACCGCAACCGCGAGCGTGCGCTTGGCCACGTCCTGGCCGATGACGTACTGGTCGAGGCTGGACTTGATCTCGCTCGGCGTGGGCAGGTCCGACTTGCCGGCACGCGCGGCCGGCGCCGGTGCCGGGATCTCGTCACGGACGATGTCGTTGCACAGCTCGATGCACTCGTCGCAGATGAACACCGACGGACCAGCGATGAGCTTCTTCACCTCATGCTGGCTCTTGCCGCAGAAGGAGCAGTAAAGAACTTTCTCGCTGGAGGTGCCTTTTTTGTCGGCCATGAGAACTGCTCGAAAAAACTAAGGAAACCGGGGCGGGACGCCTCGGATGATGATAGTCCAAACGATCTCGGGGCCCTCATGGGGATAAGGGCCCCGATTTCGCTGCGAATCCCGGGGCCGCGAACGGCCCCTCACGCATCAAAGCCGGTCAGGGCCGGTGTTCCAGCACCTGGTCGATCAAACCGTAGTTCTGGGCCTCCGCCGCGGACATGAAGTAATCGCGCTCCGTGTCGGACTGGATTTTCTCCAGCGTCTGCCCCGTGCGCTCGGCCAGGATACGGTTCAAGGTCTCGCGCGTCTTCAGGATTTCACGCGCATGGATCTCGATGTCGGTCGCCTGGCCCTGCGCACCGCCCAGCGGCTGGTGGATCATGACCTTGGCGTTGGGCAGCGAGAAGCGCTTGCCCTTGGCACCCGCAGCCAGCAGGAAGGCGCCCATGCTGGCGGCCATGCCCATGCACAGCGTCGACACCTCGGGCTTGATGAACTGCATCGTGTCGAAGATGGACATGCCGGCCGACACGCTGCCGCCCGGGCTGTTGATGTAGAGCGAGATTTCCTTGTCGGGGTTCTCGCTCTCCAGGAACAGCAGCTGCGCGACCACCAGGTTCGCAATGGCGTCATTGACCGGGCCCACCAGGAAGACGATGCGCTCGCGCAGCAGGCGCGAGTAGATGTCATAGGCCCGCTCGCCACGGCCGGACTGTTCGATGACCATGGGCACGAGGCCCAGATTGCTGGTGTCGAGAGCGCTCATTCAGTTCCTTGAAACGATTCAGTAGCGGCAGTTATGGGGATGGATTATGGACATGCAAGAACAAAGGCGCCGGGCCTCGCGGCGCGGCGCCTTTTTCGAGCAGGGCCTCTCGGCCGTATCGTCAGTTGCCGGCGGCCATCAGTTCGTCGAAGGGCAAGGCCTTGTCCGTCACCTTGGCCGTCGCCAGCACAAATTCCGTGACGTTGTTCTCGACGACGACGGCCTCGACTTCGGCCATGCGCTCGCGGTCGCTGAGGTACCAACGCATCACTTCGGCGGGCTTCTCGTAGCTCTGCGACAGCTCTTCGATGTGAGCCTGCAGCTGGGCCGGCTTGGCCTGCAGGTTGTTGGCACGCACGAGCTCGGCAACGACCAGGCCCAGGCGCACGCGACGCTCGGCCTGCGGCTTGAAGATGTCGGCGGGGATCTCGGCCTTGTCGGCATCCTTGACGCCGCGCTTCTTCAGGTCCTCACGGGCCTGGCCGACCATGCGCTCGGCTTCGCCCATCACCAGCGCGTTGGGCACGTCCAGTTCGGACACGGCCACCAGCGCGTCCATGACGGCCGCCTTGTTGCGGGCCAGCACGCGGAACTTCACCTCGCGCTCGAGGTTCTTCTTGATGTCGGCGCGCAGGGCCTCGACTGTGCCGTCCTTGATGCCGAGCGACTTGGCGAACGCCTCGTTCACGTCGGGCAGGTGCTGGGCCTCGATCTTCTTGACTGTGACGAGGAAGTCAGCTTCCTTGCCGGCCACGTCCTTGCCGTGGTAGTCCTCGGGGAACTGCAGCGGGAAAGTCTTGCTCTCGCCAGCCTTCATGCCGCGCACGGCGGCATCGAACTGCTCCAGCATCTGGCCTTCGCCGATCAGGAACTGGAAGCCCTCGGCCTTGCCGCCGGCAAAAGGTTCGCCGTCGATCTTGCCTTCGAAGTCGATGGTGACGCGGTCACCGACCTGGGCCACGTCAGCGGCGGCGCGCTGCGCGAAGCTGCGGCGCTGCTTGCGCAGGATCTCGACGGTCTTGTCGATGGCTTCCTCGGTCACATCGCTGGAGACGCGCTCGACGTCAGCGCCGGCCAGGTCGCCGATCTTCACCTCGGGATAGACCTCGAAGGTCGCGTCGAAGGCCATCTGGCCTTCGGGCGCTTCGTTCTTCTGCTCGATGCGCGGCATGCCGGCCACACGCAGCTGGGCCTCGTTGGCAGCGTTGTTGAAAGCTGCGCCGAGCTTGTCATTGACGACCTCGTACTGCACCGAGTAGCCGTAGCGCTGGGCCACGACGTTCAGCGGCACCTTGCCGGGGCGGAAGCCATCGGCCTTGACGGTGCGGGCCAGCTTCTTCAGGCGGGCTTCGACTTCGCTGTTGATCTCAGCGGCCGCCACGTGCAGGGTGATGCGGCGTTCCAGCTTTTCGAGGGTTTCGACGGTGACGGCCATGATGGACTCGGGAACAGTTGAAGGACAGTGGTGCGCGGGGCCGGACTCGAACCGGCACGCCCGTGAAGGCGTCAGGACCTAAACCTGGTGCGTCTACCAATTTCGCCACCCGCGCGGACTGGGTTGGGTTGCCGTTTCAAAACGCGTGGCAACCCCGAAGGCGATTCGGCAAACCGGCGATTGTAGCTACGCCGCGCGGCGCGCCACCCGCCCCGTTTTCAGGGCAGGTGCGGCGGGGGCGGGTCAGAGCACTTCGGTAGGCGCGAAGTCGATCTCGCTGTGCAGCCGGCTTTCCTCTTCCTCGCGCGGCCGCATCACGCGGAACCAGGCCGCGTACATTGCCGGCAGCGCAAGCAGCGTCAGCGCCGTGGCGACGATGAGGCCGCCCATGATGGCCACGGCCATCGGCCCCCAGAAGACGCTGCGCGACAGCGGGATCATGGCCAGCACCGCCGCCGCGGCGGTCAGCACGATGGGACGGAAGCGCCGCACGACCGATTCGACGATGGCCGACCAGTCCGGCACACCGCGGGCGCGGTCCTGCTCGATCTGGTCGATGAGGATGACCGAGTTGCGGATGATCATGCCGTTGAGCGCGATGACGCCCAGCATCGCCACGAAGCCGAACGGTCGGCCGAGCGCCAGCAGGGCCATGGCCACTCCGGCAATGCCGAGGAAGCCGGTCAGGAAGGCCAGCATCGCACGGCTGAAGCTCTGCAGCTGCAGCATCAGCAGCGTGAAGGTGATGAACAGCATGATGGGCACGCCGGCAAAGATGGACCCCTGGCCCTTGCTGCTCTCCTCTACCGCGCCGGCGATCTGAATGCCATAGCCCGAGGGCATGCGCTGCCGCAGCTCGTCGAGCTGAGGCCACAGCTGCTCCGTCACGGTGGCGCCCTGCAACCCCTCGGCCACGTCGCCCTGCACGGTCACCGCGTAGTTGCGACCCTCGCGCCACATGACACCCGGCTCCCAGTCGAAGTCCACCTTGGCGATCTGCGTCAGCGGGATCGCCCGACCCGAAGCGGACGGCACATAGGCGTTGCCGATGTCGGTGATGACGGCGCGTTCCTCCTTCGGCTGGCGCAGCACGATGTCGATGAGCTTGTCGGCCTCGCGATACTGGCCGATGACGGTGCCGGACAGCAGCGTACGGGCCGACTGCGCCAGCGTCTGGCTGCTGACGCCGAGCGCCCGAGCCTTGTCCTGGTCGACGTTGAGCCGCAGCGTCTTGACGTTCTCGTTCCAGTTGTCATTGACGCCGCGCATGTTGGGGTTAGCGCGCAGGATGTCCTTGGCCTTGTCGGCCCACTCGCGGACGATCTTCGGGTCCGCGCCCGTCACGCGAAACTGCACCGGATACGGCACGGGCGGTCCGTTGGGCAGCAGCTTCACGCGGCCGCGGGCCTCGGGGAATTCTTCGGCCAGCAGCGCAGGCAGCCGGGCCCGCAGCTCCTCGCGAGCGCTCAGATCCTTGGGCAGCAGGATGGCCTGCGTCACGTTGGCCTGCGGGAAGATTTGGTCCAGCGGCAGGTAGAAGCGCGGCACGCCGGAACCGACCCAGCTCGTCACTGTCGAGATGCCGGGCTCCTTGAGCATGCGGCCCTCGAAACGCCTGGCCAGTCGGTCGGTCTCCTCGATGGTGGCACCCTCGGGCAGCCACAGGTCCACGAGGATCTCGGGGCGACTGGAGTCGGGGAAGAACTGCTGCTGCACGCGGCTCATGCCGAGCAGACCCAACGCGAAGACGACCAACGTGATCGCCAGCGTCTTCCAGCGGTTCTCGACGCACCAGCGCACCAGCACGCGGAAGCGGTTGTAGAACGGCGTGTCGAAGAGTTCGTGCGCCTCGCCTTCGTGATGACGCACCTTGAGCAGCAGTGCGCCGAGGTAGGGCACGAAGTAGACCGACACCAGCCACGAGATGATCAGGGCCGCCGCTGTGACGGCGAAGATGGCGAAGGTGTACTCGCCCACGGTCGACTGCGCCAGCCCGATGGGCAGGAAGCCGACCGCCGTGATCAACGTACCGGTCAGCATGGGCATGGCCGTCACGTCATACGCGAAGGTGGCGGCGCGCATCTTGTCGAAGCCCTCTTCGAGCTTGCGCACCATCATCTCGACGGCAATGATGGCGTCGTCCACCAGCAGCCCGAGCGCGATGATCAGCGAGCCCAGCGAGATCTTGTGCAGGCCCACGCCCCAATAGAACATCACGACGAACGTGATGGCCAGCACCAGAGGAATGGTGATGCCCACGACGAGGCCAGGCCACACATCGATGCGCAGCGGCCGGGTGTGCAGGCCCAGCGACAGGAAGCTGACAGCCAGCACGATGACCACCGCCTCGATGAGCACGTGCACGAACTCGCCGACCGATGTCGACACGGCCTTGGGCTGATCCTGGATCTGGTCGAGCTGGATGCCGGCCGGCAGCTCGTGCTGGATGGCCTTGACCGCCACGTTCAGCGCCTTGCCCATCGCGATGATGTCGCCGCCCTTGGCCATCGACACGCCCAGCGCCAGCACCTCCCTGCCCTGGTGGCGTACCTTGACGGCCGGGGGGTCGACATAGTCGCGCCGGATCTCGGCGATGTCGCCCAGGCGCATCTGGCTGGCCACGCCGGTCTGCGGATTGACAGCGCGGATGGGCACCTCCGCCAGCGCCTGCGCGCTCGTGAACTGCCCCTGCACTCGGATCTGGAAGTTGGCGCTGCCCGCGTTCAGCACGCCCGCGCCCTCGACCGCGTTCTGCGCGCCGATCTGGCTGATGACCTGATTGAAGTCCAGCCCCAGCTGTGCGAGCCGCTTCTGAGAGATCTCGACGAAGAGCTTCTCAGGCTGGATGCCGAAGATCTCGACCTTGGCCACGTCGCGCACCTGCAGCAGCGACTGCCGCACGCGGTCGGCGTGCTCGCGCAGCTCCTCGCGGCTAAAGCCATCGGCCGACAGCGCGAAGATGGAACCGTAGACATCGCCGAACTCGTCGTTGAAGAACGGCCCCTGCACGCCCTGAGGCAGCGTGTACTGCATGTCGCCCAGCTTCTTGCGCACCTGGTACCAGAGCTCGGCCACCTCCTTGGGAGGCGTGTTCTCCTTCAGCTGGAAGATCGTCAGCGACTCGCCGGGCTTGGTGTACGAGCTGATCTTGTCGGCATGGTTCACCTCCTGCAGCGTCTTCTCGATCTTGTCGGTGACTTGGTCGGCCACCTGCTGCGCCGTCGCGCCAGGCCAGAAGGCCTGGACGACCATCGCACGGAAGGTGAACGGCGGGTCCTCGTCCTGCCCGAGCTGGAAGTAGGCGATGAAGCCGGCCAGCATCAGCACCACCATCAGGTAGCGCGTGAGCGCGGGATGCTCCAGCGCCCAGCGCGAGATGTTGAAACCGGCAGCCTCGGAGGGCGTGTTGGCGGGCGAACTATTCATGCAGCCCCCGGCTCAGCGAGACGCTGCGGCAGCCGCGGGCGTCGCTTCGGTCGTTCTCGGCGGCACGTAGCGCTTGACCTTCTGGCCCGGGTTGAGCACATGCACGCCGGCCACCACCACCTCCTGGCCGGCATTGAGCCCGCCGGCAATGACGACGACGTTGCCTTCCGCGCCGCCCACCTGCACCGGCACCGGCCGGACCGTCATCGAGCCACCGTCCAACACCCAGACCGACGTCTTGCCCGACTGCTGCAGCACGGCAGCCAGCGGCAGCTTGATGACGCCCGACTGCTGCGGCAGGTCCAGGACGACGGTCGCCGACTGGCCCAGCTTCACGTCCAGCTTGCCGACGTCCGCCTTGATGAGGAAGGTGCGCGTCGCCGGGTCGGCCGCGGCCGCCACCTCACGCAGCGTCAGCGGCCAGGTCTTGTCACCGCCCCACAGACGCACCTTCAGCGCGCCGGGCGCCGCAGCGGCCGCCTTCACGCGGGCAATCTGGTCTTCCGGCACGGAGAACACGACGTCGCGCGGGCCGTCCAGCGCGACGCCGATCACCGGCGTCCCCGCCGCCAGCACCTGGCCCGGCTCCGCGTCGATCGACGTGACGACGCCAGCCCCGTCGGCCACCAGCTGCGCATAGGCCGCCTGGTTTACCTGCACGTCGGCCTGCGCCTTGGCCTGCTCCAACTGCGCCTGGGCCGCCTTGAAGGCCGAGTCACGCCGCTCGAGCTCTGCGGCGCTGATGAAGCCCTGGCGCTGCAGGTCGACGAAGCGCTTGTAGTCCGCGCCCGCCTGATCGCGGTTGGTGCGGGCGGCCATCACGGCGGCGCTCGCAGCGGCCTCGGCCAGCTTCAGATCCTGCGCATCGATGCGGGCCAGCACCTGGCCTGGCTTCACCGTATCGCCCAGATTGACCGCCCGGCTCAACAGCTTGCCGCCGACGCGGAAGGATAGGCGCGACTCGATGCGCGCCTTCACCTCGGCCGCATACTCATGGCTGGCGCTGGCGGACGTGGTGCTGACGGTCTGGGTACGGACGGCCCGCTCGGGCTCCGGCGCCGCGGCCTGCTTGCCGCATCCCGTCATCAGGATCGAAAGCAGGGCCACCAGCAGCAAGGGCGGCGCGAGACGCAGGAGATGGGGCATGCAAACCTCGACAGGGGAGAAGCTGCCGGCAAATTAGTGACCGGCGGGTCAGTAATGTATTCAGACCCCGTGACAACTGTCAAACCTCGCCGAATTTCGCTGTTACGTCGCGGCCTTGCAAGCGGAAGTTGAGAAAAGACTTGAGCGTCGACCATTACGAGAACTTTCCTGTTGCATCGGTGTTGTGTCCTCGCGGCATGCGGCCGGCGGTGGTGGCCGTGTACCACTTCGCCCGTACGGCCGACGATCTGGCCGACGAGGGGGACGCCAGCACGGACGCGCGCCGCCAAGCGCTGCTGGCCTACCGCGCCGATCTCGCAGCGGTGGCGGCCGGCCGCGCGCCGTCCGGGCGCTGGCCAGGGGTCTTCACGCTGCTGTCACGCGAACTGCACCGGCTGGAGCCCGGCTTGCTGCACGACTTGCTTGACGCCTTCGAGCAGGACCTGGCGCCACCGCGCTACCGCGACCGCGCCCATGTGCTGGACTATTGCCGCCGCTCGGCCAACCCGGTCGGCCGGCTGCTGCTGGGCCTGTACGGCGTGGGCGACGCGCTGTCGCTGCGGCGCTCGGATGCCATCTGCTCCGCACTGCAGTTGATCAACTTCTGGCAGGACTTCACGCGCGACGGGCCCAACGGCCGGCTCTACGTGCCGCAATCCGACCTCGACCGCCACGGCGTCAGCGCCGAAGACGTGCTGGCCTGCCGCGACAGCCCGGCCGCGCGGGCGCTGATCCGCGACCTCTGCGGCTGGGCGCGGTTGCTGATGCTGGAAGGCGCGCCGCTGGCCCTGTCGCTGCCGGGTCGTGTCGGCTGGGAACTGCGCCTGGTCGTGCAGGGCGGCCTGCTCATCCTGGACAAGATCGAAGCCCGCGGCCACGACAGCCTGCTGCACCGGCCCGCGGTTCGCAAGGCCGACCTGCCGCGCCTGGCCTGGCGTGCGCTGACAATGCGCGCCACATCATGAGCCCCGAGCAATACGTCCAGCAGAAGGCCGCCGCCAGCGGCTCGAGCTTCTACTACGCCTTCCTCTTCCTGCCGCCGCAGCGGCGCGCAGCCATCACGGCCTTCTACGCCTTCTGCCGTGAGGTCGACGACGTCGTCGACGAGACGCAGGACGGCAGTGTCGCCGCCACCAAGCTCGCGTGGTGGCGCAAGGAGGCCGCCAGCGCCTTTACCGGTCAGCCGACGCACCCGGTCATGAAGGCGCTGATGCCGCACACGGCCGCCTACGACATCCGGCTGGAGCACCTGAATGCCATCATCGATGGCTGCGAGATGGACCTGCAACAGACGCGCTACCTCGACTTCCCCGGTCTGCAGCGCTATTGCCACCTCGTGGCCGGCGTCGTCGGCGAGGTCGCCAGCAGCATCTTCGGCCGCACCCAGCGGCAGACGATCGAGTACGCGCACAAGCTGGGCCTGGCCATGCAGCTGACCAACATCATCCGCGACGTCGGTGACGATGCGCGGCGCGGCCGCATCTACCTGCCGGTGAACGAACTGCAGCAGTTTGGCGTCAAGGCCAACGAGATCCTGCTGCGCAGCCAGCCCTGGGGTTACAGCGAGCGCTTCACCGCGCTGATGACCTTCCAGGCCGAGCGCGCGCATCGGCTCTACGACGACGCCTTCGCGCTGCTGCCCGACGCGGACCGCTCGGCCCAGAAGCCGGGGCTGATGATGGCCAACATCTACCGCGCGCTGCTGGTGGAGATCGAGCGCGAGCGCTTCCAGGTGCTGCACCAGCGCATCTCGCTGACGCCGCTGCGCAAGCTGTGGATCGCGATGAAGACCAACTGGAAGACATGACCCACCCCCTACCGGCTCCGCCGGCCCCCTCGAGGGGGCGCTCCCGGCAGCCTGGCAAAGCCAGTTCTGCGGGAGCCGCGCTGTCGTGAGAGCCGGGGTTGTCGGAGGTGGCTGGGCAGGTATTGCTGCGGCCGTTGGCCTGGCGGATGCGGGCCATGATGTCACCGTCTTCGAGATGGCACCGCAGCTGGGCGGCCGGGCGCGCAGCGTCGCGGGCGAGCCCGACTACGACAACGGCCAGCACATCCTCATCGGCGCGTACCGTGACAGCCTCGCGCTGATGCGACGGCTGGGCGTCGACCCCGACGCGGTGCTCAAGCGCCTGCCGCTGGCCCTGCCCTACCCGGATGAGCCGGGGCTATGCCTGCCGCCGGGGCCGCCGCTGGTCGCCTTCGCGCGTGGCGTGCTGGCCCACCGCAGCTGGCCGCTGTCGGCGCGCCTTGGTCTGTTGATCGCGGCCGGCGGCTGGCTGGCCCGGGGCTTCCGCTGCGACGCCCGCCTCAGCGTCGCCGAGCTGTGCACCGGCCTGCCAGCGGCCGTCAGGCGCGACCTCGTCGAGCCGCTGTGCGTGGCCGCGCTGAACACGCCGGCCCCGCAGGCCAGCGCGAGGGTCTTCCTGCGCGTGCTGAAGGACGCCCTCTTCAGCGGCGCCGGCAGTGCCGATCTGCTGTTGCCGAGGCGCCCCTTGTCGGAGCTCCTTGCGGCGCCGGCCACGACCTGGCTGGGTGAGCGGCTGCGGACGGGCCATCGTGTGCAGCGGCTGGAAGCCGGCTGGCGCGTCGATGGCGAGGCGTTCGATGCCGTCGTGCTCGCGAGCACGAGCGTCGAGGCCGCGCGGCTCACTGCCGCCGTCGCGCCCGCCTGGTCGGCCACGGCGCAGGCACTGGCCTTCCAGCCCATCGTCACGATCTATCTGCACAGCCCGGGTAGCGCGCTGCCGTCGCCGATGGTGGCGCTGCGCGAAGGGCCGCAGGCCCCGGCGCAGTTTGTGTTCGACCACGGCCAGCTCGGTGGCGCGCCGGGCCGCTTCGCCTTCGTCGTCAGCGGCGCGGCGCCCTGGGTCGAGCGCGGGGGCTGCGCCGAGGCGGTACTGGCGCAGGCACTGCGCGAATTCCGCTGGTCCGCTCCCCCGATCATCGACCGGACGCTGACCGAAAAGCGCGCCACCTTCGCCTGTACGCCAGGGCTCGCCCGCCCAGTCGCCCACATCGCGCCGGGCCTGTGGGCGGCGGGCGACTACGTGGACGGCCCCTACCCTGCCACGCTGGAAGGCGCCGTGCGCGCCGGCCTGGCCGCGGCTCAGGGCGCCGCGGCGGATGTGGCGGACGCCGCAACCGGAGATAAGGGCGCGAAGGGCGCAGCCAGCGGTTCGCCGACGAAGACGCCCTGAGCCGGCCAGGCGACGCTGTGCCAGTAAGCCTCCAGCGCGCTGATGCCTTGCGCATAGGCCTGGATCAGCACCTGCGGATGCGGGAACTTCTGCAGGTGATTGCACGGCTCGCTGACCGCGCCGTAGCTGGCCGTGGCCCCGGCATCGATCCAGTCCAGCACGGTCATCTGCCCCTCGCCCGCCGGCTTGTCCAGCAGGCCGCCGAAGGAGGTCAGGTGATCGGCGAGCGCGCCGGGCAGCCATTCGCCGCCGAGCGGTGCAGGCACGCGCGGCAGGCCGGTTTCGTAGACGAGGATGCGGCGCATGGCCGGCAACGCGTCGCTGCGTACGCGAGCCACGTCAAGAGCCGGCGCGCCGGGCACCGGGCCGGCGGGCGGGAACAGGCGCTCGCGGACATTGCGCGCGGCATCCGGCGTCGCAGCGAGGTACGCCATCGCCCGTTCCGCCGGCGCGGCGGCCAGCGTGTGATCGGCGGCGATGCCGCGCTCGATCATCGCCAGCGCCGCCGGCACGGAACGTGCCGCCAGTTGCATCGCCAAGCGCATGCCCAGCACCGACCAGGGCCGCGCGCCGGCATAGCCGACGTAGGGGGTGATGCGAGTCGCCGCGCAGCTGTGCGCGCACAGGTCCGGCTCCAGCCCCTGCGCAAGTGCGCTCGTCAGCGCATTGCAGTCGACGGCGTAGGGCTGCACCCAGGCCAGCGCCAGCCCCTGGACGTGCGTCGGCATGCGGCTGCGGATGGCCTCATCCAGCGCCGTGAACTCCTCGCGCGTGAGGCTGGCCCGCACGGGCAACTGGACGCGCAGGATCTGCCCTGGCGGAATGCCACGGCGGCGGGCGTAGTGCTCGCCGACGGTGACCGAATACGGGTCGGCCGTGTTGATGACCAGCCCCAGCTCCTGGGCCGTGATCCGCCCGTACAGGCGTGGCAGCGGCAACCAGCCGACCTCCGCCGGCTCCGCCGCCGCCGCACCGGGCGCGGCCATGCACGCCCACAGCAAGGCCAGGACCGCATGCCATCTGCTGAACCCCGCTTTCGCCATACAAAACACCGTCGTTCTCCTCCACAATGCACGCTATGAAACCGAAAGAAGCGCACGCCCCCGCGATCCAGGTAATGGAACGCATGTTCGCGCTGCTGGACGTGCTGGCCGGCCACCAGGACCCGGTCTCGCTGAAGGCCTTGTCCGAGGCAACCGGCCTGCATCCGTCGACGGCGCACCGGATTCTGAATGACCTCACGCTGGGTCGTTTCGTGGACCGCCCCGAGGCCGGCAGCTACCGGCTGGGTATGCGGCTGCTGGAGCTGGGCAACCTGGTCAAGGCACGGCTCGACGTGCGCGACGCCGCCCTGCCCGCCATGCGCGAGCTGCACAAGTTCACCCACCAGCCGGTGAACCTCTCGGTGCGCCAAGGCGACGAGATCGTCTACATCGAGCGCACCTACTCCGAGCGCTCGGGCATGCAGGTCGTCCGTGCCGTGGGCGGCCGGGCGCCGCTGCACCTGACGTCGGTCGGCAAGCTCTTCCTGGCGTGCGACGACAGCGCCCGCGTGCGCGCTTACGCCACCCGCACCGGCCTGGCCGGCCACACGCGCAACAGCCTGACGGACATCGGCGCGCTCGAGCGTGAGCTGGCGTCCGTGCGCCAGCGCGGCATCGCCCGCGACGACGAGGAGCTGGAACTGGGCGTGCGCTGCATGGCCGCCGGCATCTACGACGATCAGGCCAAGCTCGTCGCCGGCCTGTCAATATCCGCGCCGGCCGACCGACTGGAAGAGAGCTGGGTCGTGCGGCTGAAGGAGACGGCGGCGCAGATCTCCGCCGCGCTGGGCCACCGGGCCTGACCACAAAACAAGCGCGGCGCCGAGGCGCCGCGTGCTGCAGGAGCGCCCCGCCGGGGACTCAGAGCTTGGTCGACGCCGTGGCCGATTCGCCCTGGCTGGACAGCCACTTGCGGATGCGCTCGGCATCCGCGATCCGCGACGCCTTGCCGCTGGAGTCCAGGAACACCATGATCAGCTGACGGCCGGCCATGCGGGCCTGCATGACGAGGCACTTGCCGGCCTCGTTGATGAAGCCGGTCTTCTGCAGGCCGATGTCCCACAGCGGGTTGGACAGCAGACCGTTGGTGGAACGGAACTGCACCAGCCGCTTGCCCAGCGCGACACGCGCCTCGCGCGACGTCGACAGGTCGCGCAGCAACGGCACCTGACTCGTCACGTTGACGAGCTTGGCCAAATCGGCCGCACTGCTCTGGTTGCGGCTGGACAGGCCTGTGGGTTCGACATAGTGCGTGTCGGCCATTCCCAGGCTGATCGCCTTGGCGTTCATCGCGGCTACGAAAGCCTCGAGGCCTCCGGGATAGTTGCGGCCCAGCGCGTGGGCGGCGCGGTTCTCGCTGGACATCAGCGCCAGGTGCAGCATGTCGCCGCGCGTCAGCGTCGTGCCGAAGGCCAGGCGCGAGCCGGTGTTCTTCTCGGTATCGCGGTCTTCCTCGGTCACCGTCAGCTTCTCGTCCATCGGCAGGCCCGACTCGACGACGACCAGCGCCGTCATAAGCTTGGTGATCGACGCGATCGGCAGCACGGCCTGCGGGTTCTTGGAGAACAGCACCTCGTTGGTGTTCTGGTCCAGCACATAGGCGACGCTGGACTTCAACGACAGCGGGTCATCCACCTCGTGCAGGCCGGCGACCTGGCCGAACGTCGCGACGGCCGGCGTCGCGGCCACCGCCGTCTTGCGCAGCACGACGGAGCGCACCTTGCGCGTGGGAGCGACCGTCTTGGCGGAGGTCTTGGTGGCCTTGGGCTTGGTGTCGGAGGCAGCCGACGCGACGCCGGGCAGTGCGACCGTCAGGCTGAGGCTCAGGAGGGCGGCGGCAAATGTCTTCAACGGGGTCCCCAAACAGCAGGGCGGCAGTGTAAGTGACGCCAAAAACACTGACAACATAAGAACTTAAGCAACATTCCTCAAGTGCACTCTCCAAACGGCGAATCTGGGGATGCATTCAAGGACGGTGGCCGGCTCTTTCCATCTTGCAGCGCAGCAAACGCTCCACAGTAGGCCCCGGCTGACAAGGTGCTGTCATCCGGGAGAGCCCGGAGCGCTACAGTGCGCTGCACCCGACTGCCGAAGGCGGGTCGTGGTCGCGATTCTGAGGGGCGGCCCGCCGTTCGGGTCGCCGAGGACCGGGGTGTTTCCGCGCCAGATTGCACGCAGCCCGGTAACGGTCCCGGGCCGCGTGACACCCGTCACACCCGCTCAACCCTGCGCCGCCACGCGCTCCGTCTTGCTCTGCAGCTTGTTCAGCGCCGACAAGTAGGCCTTGGCGGACGCGACGACGATGTCCGGGTCCGCCCCAACGCCGTTGACGACACGGCCTGCGTGCTGCAGCCGCACGGTGACTTCACCCTGCGCCTCGGTGCTGCCGCCAGTGATCGCGTTGACCGAGTACAGCAGCATCTCGGCGCCAGACACGACGACCGACTCGATGGCGCGCAGCGTCGCGTCCACCGGGCCGTTGCCGTCGCTCTCCGCGCGATGTTCCTCGGCACCCACCGCAAAAACGACCGCCGCATGCGGCCGCTCGCCGGTCTCGCTGCGCTGCGACAGCGACAGCAGCCGGAAATGCTCCTGCTCTGCCGTGACCGACTCGTCCATGACAAGGGCGATGATGTCCTCGTCAAAGATTTCGTTCTTGCGGTCGGCCAAGTCCTTGAAGCGCACGAAGGCCGCGTTGACCTCGGCCTCGCTCTCCAGTTGGATGCCCAGCTCCTGCAGGCGCTGCTTGAAAGCGTTGCGGCCCGACAGCTTGCCGAGCACGATCTTGTTGGCGGCCCAGCCCACGTCCTCGGCGCGCATGATCTCGTAGGTGTCGCGGGCTTTCAGCACGCCGTCCTGGTGGATGCCCGACGCGTGCGCGAACGCATTGGCGCCGACCACCGCCTTGTTCGGCTGGATGACGAAGCCGGTCGTCTGCGACACGAGCTTGGAGACCGGCACGATCTGCGACGTCTCGATACCGACGTCCAGGCCGAAGTAGTCGCGCCGTGTGCGCACGGCCATGACGACTTCTTCGAGCGAACAGTTGCCGGCGCGTTCGCCCAGGCCGTTGATCGTGCACTCGATCTGCCGCGCACCGCCAATCTTCACGCCAGCCAGCGAGTTGGCCACCGCCATGCCCAGGTCGTTGTGGCAGTGCACACTCCAGATCGCCTTGTCACTGTTCGGCACCTTCTCGCGCAGGCGGCGGATGAAGTCACCGTACAGCTCGGGGATGGCATAGCCAACGGTGTCGGGGATGTTGATCGTGCCGGCGCCTTCCTGGATGACGGACTCGCAGACACGGGCCAGGAAGTCGATGTCGGAGCGGTAGCCATCCTCGGGAGAGAACTCGATGTCGCCGCACAGATTGCGCGCAAAGCGCACGGCCAGCGTCGCCTGCTCCAGCACCTGCTCACGCGTCATGCGCAGCTTCTTCTCCATATGGAGTTCGCTGGTGGCGATGAAGGTATGGATGCGCGCGCGGTTCGCGCCGGCCAGCGCCTCGGCAGCGCGCGAGATGTCTCGGTCGTTGGCGCGGGCCAGCGAGCAAACGGTGCTGTCCTTCACGGCTGCGGCAATGGCCTTCACGGCCTCGAAGTCGCCGTTGCTCGATGCGGCGAAGCCGGCCTCGATGACATCCACGCGCATGCGTTCCAGCTGGCGGGCGATGCGCAGCTTCTCCTCGCGCGTCATGGACGCGCCGGGCGACTGCTCGCCGTCGCGCAGCGTGGTGTCGAAGATGATCAGTTTGTCGGTCATCGCACGTTTTCCTCTCGTTGTTGGGGCACCGTCACCGGCGCACGGGACAGGCCCGACAGCACGGCCTGCATGGATGCACGCACGATGCTGCCATCGATGCCCACGCCGTGGCGCGTCTGATCGCCGATGCGGATCTCCAGATAGGCCACGGCACGCGCGTCCGCACCGCTACCGATGGCGTGCTCGTGGTAGTCCAGCACGCGCACTTCCTGGCCCAGCCGCGCAGACAGCGCGTTGACGAAGGCATCGATCGGGCCGTTGCCCTCGCCTTGCACATGGCCCATCCAGCCGCCCAACACGACCTCGGCGGACAGCCGCATCGCGCCGCCGGCCACTTCGGTCATCTGGGGCTGCACGACCGACGCCGCCGCGCTGCCGATGCCGTACTCACGCTCGAAGATGGCGTAAATATCGGCCGCCGTCAGCTCCTTGCCGGCGTCATCCATGACGCGCTGCACGACCTGGCTGAACTCGATCTGCAGGCGGCGCGGCAGCTCAAGCCCGTACTCGGCCTCCAGCAGGTAGGCAATGCCGCCCTTGCCGGACTGGCTGTTGACGCGGATGACGGCGTCGTAGCTGCGGCCCAGGTCCTTGGGATCAATGGGCAGATAGGGCATGTCCCAGACGTCGCCGTCCTGGCGTGCTGCGAAGGCCTTCTTGATGGCGTCCTGGTGGGAGCCGGAGAAGGATGTGTACACGAGATCGCCCACGTACGGATGGCGTGGGTGGACCGGGATCTGCGTGCAGTGTTCAACGCAGCGGCGCACCTCGTCGATGTCCGAGAAGTCCAGCTGCGGGTCCACACCCTGGGTGTAGAGATTCAGTGCGATGTTGACGAGGTCGACATTGCCGGTGCGCTCGCCGTTGCCGAACAGGCAGCCCTCGACGCGGTCGGCGCCGGCCATCAGCGCGAACTCACCGGCCGCCGTGCCGGTGCCACGGTCGTTGTGCGGGTGCACCGACAGCACGATGCTGTCGCGGCGCTCGAGGTGGCGGTGCATCCACTCAATCATGTCGGCGAAGACATTGGGCGTGCTGTGCTCGACGGTGGACGGCAGGTTGATGATGCACTTGCGCTCAGGCGTCGGCGCCCAAACGGCAGTGACGGCATCGACGACGCGCTTGCTGAACGCCAGCTCCGTGCCGGAAAACATCTCGGGCGAGTATTCGAAGCGCCAGTCAGTGCCCGGCCGCGCGGCGGCCAGTTCCTTGATCTGGCGGGCATGCGAAGAAGCCAACTCGACGATGCCGTCCTCGTCCTGTCCCAGCACGACACGACGCATGATGGGCGCGACGGCGTTGTAGACGTGGACGATGACGCGCTTGGCACCGTGCAGCGACTCGAAGGTCCGGTCGATCAGGTGGGCGCGCGCCTGCGTCAGCACCTGGATGGTCACGTCTTCGGGGATGTGGCCGCCGTCGATGAGCAGACGGATGAAGTCGAATTCGGTCTGCGATGCCGACGGAAAGCCGACCTCGATTTCCTTGAAGCCGATCTTCACGAGCTGCTGGAACATGCGCAGCTTGCGGGCAATGTCCATCGGCTCGATGAGCGCTTGGTTGCCGTCGCGCAGGTCGGTGCTCAGCCAGATCGGCGCGCGCGTCAGCACGGCGTCGGGCCAGGTGCGGTCCGGCAAGGCGATCGGGGCGAAGGCGCGGTACTTGCGCTGCGGTTGCTTCAACATGGTGTCCATCCGTCAGTGGGGTGGCGCAACCGGCAGCCTTGGAAAACACGAACGGCCCGCTGCGGTTGCAAACGGGCCGTTGGGGTCAGATGTGCGAAGGCGTGACTGACTAGCGAACCCGTGGTTCCTCTAGGGCTAGTAGCAGCAGGCCGAGCGCGAAATTCATAGGAACGGAATCTAGCACGAAAGGCTACTGGTGCAAGCCACGTTCATCGGGCTCGTCAGTACTGGTCGAGATCACGCTCACCGGTTTTCCTTTCGCCTTGCGCCACCCGTAGATGACGTAGCCGGAGAGGCCGTAGACGCAGAAAACCCCGAACAACACTCGCGCCGGGTCCAGCGCCGCGAGGCCGATGCCCAGCATGATGACGACCAGCACGATGAACGGCACGCTGCGCCGGCGGTCGAACACTTTGAAGCTGTAGAAGGGCGCATTCGTCACCATCGAAAGGCCGGCGAACAGCGTCACGCCGTAGGCCACCCAGGCGATCCAGCTGCCCGGCGGCACGCGCGGGCTCTCGGCGCCATCGACCACGCTCCAGATCAGGCCGATGACGAGCGCCGCGGCCGCCGGGCTGGGCAGGCCCTGGAAGTAGCGCTTGTCGACGACGCCGATGTTGACGTTGAAGCGCGCGAGTCGCAGCGCCGCGCCGGCGATGTAGACGAAGGCCGGGATCCAGCCCGGCTTGCCCATGTCCTTCAGCGCCCACATGTAGACGATCAAAGCCGGCGCGGCGCCGAAGGCCACCATGTCGGACAGGCTGTCCATCTGTTCGCCGAAGGCGGACTGCGTGTTGGTCATGCGGGCGACGCGGCCGTCCAGGCTGTCGAGCACGGCGGCCGCGAAGATGGCCACGCAGGCCACCTCGAAGCGGCCGTTCATGGCCATGACGATGGCGTAGAAGGCGCTGAAGAGCGCGCCCAGCGTGATGGCGTTGGGCAGGGCGTAGATGCCTTTACGGCGGGGGCGGACGGCGAGACTGGACTCGTCGTCCTCGATGGGGTCAGGGGTCATGGGGCGGCAGGATAGCGCAGCGCCCTGCTGACAAGTCTCGCCCGTCAGTCGACCTAGCATGACTGCGTTACCGTTTCGCCTAAGAGGCCTGCCATGCCGCTGCCCCGCGACACCACCGCCCCGCCCGACTTCGACTTCATCCTCGGCGACTGGCGCGTCCTGCACGAGCGCCTCAACGAGCGGCTTGCCGGCTGCGAGGATTGGACGCACTTCGAGGGTCGCACCTGCACGCACAACATCCTCGGCGGGCGCGGCAACATCGAGGACAACCTGCTCCACTTGCCTGGCGGCGACTACCGCGCGGTCGCGTTGCGATCCTTCGATTCTGCAACGGCTGAATGGGCGATTTGGTGGCTCGATGGCCGGGCGCCGCATACGCTAGATGTACCGGTGCGCGGCCGCTTCGAAGGCGGCGTGGGCCGGTTCTACGCCGACGATCAGTTCGAGGGCCGCCCCATCCGCATCCGCTTCATCTGGCAGATCGGCGCGGACGGTCATCCGCGTTGGGACCAGGCCTTCTCCGCCGACGCCGGCGCCACCTGGGAAACAAACTGGCGCATGCAGTTCATCCGCGTTGATACTTGAGCGATGGATGCGCTCGACCGTTTCGTTCGCGCCCAGGCCGGCGTCTATGAGCACGCTCTGGCCGAGCTGCGCGCCGGACAGAAGCACGGGCACTGGATCTGGTTCGTGCTGCCGCAACTGCGCGGCCTGGGCCGCAGTGCCACGGCTCGCGAGTACGGCATCGACGGGCGCGCCGAAGCGCAGGCCTACCTTGCCCATCCGGTGCTGCGGCCGCGACTTGAGGCGTGCGTGCAGGCCCTGCTTGCGCACACCGACCGCTCGGCTGTCAGCATGTTGGGCGACGTGGACGCGATGAAACTGCGATCCTGCCTGACGCTGTTCGACGCCGTCAGCGGCACACCGGGCAACCTGTTCCGCCAGGCGCTGGACGCGTTCTACAGCGGCGAGCCGGACAGCGCGACGATCGCCCGACTCTGAAAGCAAAAAGGCCGGCTTGCGCCGGCCTCGTCGTGCTGCGGACGCAGCTCAGTTCTTCGCCTTGTCGACCAGCTTGTTGGCCTTGATCCAGGGCATCATTTCGCGCAGCTTCTCACCGACCTGCTCGATGGGGTGCTCAGCGGTCAGGCGGCGGCGGCTGATCAGCGTCGGGGCACCGGCCTTGTTCTCGAGGATGAAGGACTTGGCATATTCGCCGGTCTGGATGTCCTTCAGGCACTGGCGCATCGCGTTCTTCGTGTCTTCGGTGACAACGCGCGGGCCGGTGACGTACTCACCGTACTCGGCGTTGTTCGAGATCGAGTAGTTCATGTTGCCGATGCCACCCTCATAGATCAGGTCGACGATCAGCTTGAGCTCGTGCAGGCACTCGAAGTAGGCCATCTCGGGCGCGTAGCCGGCTTCCACCAGCGTCTCGAAGCCGGCCTTGATCAGTTCGACGGTGCCACCGCAGAGCACGGCCTGTTCGCCGAACAGGTCGGTCTCGGTCTCTTCACGGAACGAAGTCTGGATGATGCCGGCCTTGCCGCCGCCATTGGCCGCGGCATAGCTCAGCGCCAGGTCACGGGCCTTGCCGGTCTTGTCCTGGTAGATGGCGATCAGGTGAGGCACGCCGCCACCTTGGCGGTAGGTGTTGCGCACCGTGTGGCCGGGGGCCTTGGGGGCGACCATCCAGACGTCGAGGTCGGCACGCGGCTGCACCTGACCGTAGTGCACGTTGAAGCCGTGGGCAAAGGCAAGCGACGCACCTTCCTTGATGTTCGGCTCGACTTCCTTCTTGTAGACGTCGGCGATCTGCTCGTCAGGCAGCAGGATCATGACGACGTCGGCCGACTTCACCGCTTCGGCGATCTCGGCGACCTTCAGACCCGCGCCCTCGGCCTTGGACCAGGACGCGCCGCCGCGGCGCAGCGCGACGGTGACCTTGCAGCCGCTGTCGTTCAGGTTCTGCGCATGGGCGTGGCCTTGCGAGCCGTAGCCGATGATGGTGACGTTCTTGCCCTTGATGAGGCTCAGGTCGGCGTCTTTGTCGTAGTAAACGTTCATGGTTCTCTCCAGGGAAGAAGTCGGGATTAGACGCGCAGGATGCGCTCGCCGCGGCCGATGCCCGAGGCACCCGTGCGGACGGTTTCGAGGATGGACGCGCGGTCGATCGCGTCGATGAAGGCATCGAGCTTGCCGGCGTCGCCTGTCAGCTCGATCGTGTAGGTCTTCTCGGTCACGTCGATGATGCGGCCGCGGAAGATGTCAGCGGTGCGCTTGATCTCCTCGCGTTCCTTGCCGACGGCGCGGACCTTGATGAGCATCAGCTCACGCTCGGTGTAGTGGCCCTCGGTCAGGTCCACAACCTTGACCACCTCAATGAGGCGGTTCAGGTGCTTGGTGATCTGCTCGATGATCTCGTCGCTGCCCGTCGTCACGACAGTCATGCGTGACAGCGACGGGTCTTCCGTCGGCGCCACGGTGAGGCTCTCGATGTTGTAGCCGCGGGCGGAGAACAGGCCCACGACGCGCGACAGCGCGCCGGGCTCGTTCTCGAGAAGCAAAGCGATGATGTGTTTCATGGGGAATCGTCCTTCGCGCTCTTCAGCGGCCGTGGCGGTGACCACGGTGCCTTGGCGGCGGGTTCGAATCGTTGAGGAATTGCGTGGTGTCGGCTGCGCCCGTCATCCGCCGGAGGCCTCGGCGAGGGCGGTAACCCTCGCCAGGACCCGCGGCTTCAGACGGTTCACAGGTCTTCCGAACCCAGCAGCATTTCGGAGATGCCCTTGCCCGCCTTGACCATGGGCCAGACGTTCTCGGTCGGGTCGGTGCGGATGTCCAGGAACACGGTGCGGTCCTTCAACCGCATGGCTTCCTTCAGCGCCCCTTCCACGTCGGACGGCTTCTCGACGAGCAGGCCGACGTGGCCGTAGGCCTCGGCCAGCTTCACGAAGTCGGGCAGCGCGTCCATGTAGCTGTGCGAGTAGCGGCCCTCGTAGTCGAGCTGCTGCCACTGCCGCACCATGCCCAGGTAGCGGTTGTTCAGCGAGACGATCTTGACCGGCGTTTTGTACTGGAAGCAGGTCGACAGCTCCTGGATGCACATCTGGATGCTGCCCTCGCCGGTGATGCAGAACACATCCGACTCCGGCTTGGCCAGCTTGATGCCCATCGCGTACGGCAGACCCACACCCATCGTGCCCAGGCCGCCGGAGTTGATCCAGCGGCGCGGCTCGTCGAAGCGGTAGTACTGCGCAGCCCACATCTGGTGCTGGCCGACGTCGGACGTGATGTAGGTGTCGCGATCGCGCGTGAGGCGCCAGAGCGTGTCCACGACCATTTGCGGCTTGATGACCTCGGTCGAGTCCTTGAACGCAAGGCAGTCGCGGCGGCGCCATTCATTGATCTGGCTCCACCAAGCGTTGACGGCGTTCGCATCCGGCTTGGCCTGGGCTTCCTTGATCTGGGCGATCAGCTCCTGCAGCACGTCCTTCACGTCGCCGACGATGGGGATGTCCACGCGCACGCGTTTGGAGATCGACGACGGGTCGATGTCCACGTGGATGATCTTGCGCTCCACCTGCGCGAAATGACGCGGATTGCCGATAACGCGGTCATCGAAGCGCGCGCCCACGGCCAGCAGCACGTCGCAGTGCTGCATCGTCATGTTGGCTTCGTAGGTGCCGTGCATGCCCAGCATGCCGAGGAAGCGCGGATCGGTGCCGGGCATCGCGCCGAGGCCCATCAACGTGTTCGTGCACGGAAAGCCCAGCAGGTCGACGAGCTGACGCAGCTCGGCCGTCGCCTCGCCCAGGATGACGCCGCCGCCCGTGTAGATATAAGGGCGCTTGGCCTGCAGCAGCAGCTGCACCGCCTTGCGGATCTGGCCGCTGTGCCCCTTCTTCGCCGGGTTGTAGGAGCGCATCTCGATACGGTCCGGGTAGCTGAAGGCCGTGCGAGCCAGCGACACGTCCTTGGGAATGTCCACAACGACCGGGCCGGGACGACCGGTGCGGGCGATGTGGAAGGCCTTCTTCAGCGTCGTCGCCAGGTCACGCACGTCCTTCACGAGGAAGTTGTGCTTGACGATGGGCCGCGTGATGCCGACGGTGTCGCACTCCTGAAACGCGTCCAGGCCAATGGCGGCACTTGGGACCTGACCCGTGATGATGACCATCGGGATCGAGTCCATGTAGGCAGTGGCGATGCCGGTGACGGCATTCGTGACGCCCGGGCCTGACGTGACCAGCGCAACACCGACCTCGCCGGTCGCGCGGGCAAAACCATCCGCGGCGTGCACGGCGGCCTGCTCATGCCGAACAAGCACGTGCTGGATGCTGTCCTGCTTGTAGAGCGCGTCGTAGATGTACAGCACCGCACCGCCGGGGTAGCCCCAGAGATGGCGAACCCCTTCGGCCTGCAGGCAGCGAACGAGGATCTCGGAGCCGTTGAGCTCCGCGGCGTGTGGGTGGGAAGGGGAGGAATGCAGCTGCGCCAGGGCGGCGCGCTTGTTTTCCGCGGCAGACATGTCCATGTTGTAGAACCTCTGTGAATTTCTCTAACGAAAAACCATTGGTGCCCCTCTTCGCACCCTCGTGAGGCGGATTCGGAACCTGCGCGGTCAGAAGATGGGGCCCCTGTCGGGCGGCCACCGAAAGACCCAATGACGCTTTATGCGAAAACGCATTATGCCGGCTGAAATCGTTTCAGCCTTCGTATCAGACGAATGCCATAATCTGCGTTGCCGCCCGGATACGCCCCAGCCTTGGCCACCGACAAAGAACTCAACGACTTCCTGCGCACCGTGGACCGCCGCGCCTTCAAGCGCACGGCTTACCTCGTCCGCGACGACGATGCCGCCCTCGACATCGTCCAGGACGCCATGATCAAGCTGGCCGAAAACTACTTCGACCGCCCAGCGGCAGAGCTGCCGCTGCTGTTCCAGCGCATCCTGTCCAACGCGACGATGGACCATTTCCGTCGCCAGAAGGTGCGCAACGCCGTCATGACGAACATGTCGGATTTCGAGGGCGGCTCGGCCGACGACGACTTCGACCTGCTGGAAATCCTGGAAACGCAGGACGGCGCGCTGGGTGCGCTCAGCGCGGCGGACGAAGTCAGCCGGGCGCAGATCTTGCAAAAGATCGAGGCCGAGGTCGAAGAACTGCCGACGCGTCAACGCGAAGCCTTCCTGCTGCGTTACTGGGAGGAACTGGATGTAGCCGAGACCGCCGCAGTGATGGGTTGCTCGGAGGGCAGCGTCAAGACGCATTGCTCCCGAGCAGTTCATGCATTGGCCAAGGCGCTCAAAGCCAAGGGAATCACGCTATGAAGTCGCCGACGTTTACTGCACCTGCCGCCGATCTGGACGCTCGCATCACCCGCTTCGGCCTGCGCGTGGCTGCCGGCCTGACCGAGCGCAGCGCCGAGTTGCCGCATGACGTGTCCGAGCGGCTGCGTTTCGCCCGCGAGCAGGCGCTCGCCCGAGCGGCGCAGGCACGGGCCGCTGCCGCGTCGGCTACGGCCCCGGCGCGCGCCAACACGGTGCAGATGGGCGCCACGCTGGCCTTGAGCGGCGGCCCGCGCAGCTCGGAAGGCGGCCTGTGGCCCAAGCTGGTCTCGGCGCTGCCATTGATCCTGCTGCTGGCCGGCCTGCTGGTCATGCATCGCAACCAGCAGCATGAGCAGATCGTCGCGGCGGCGGAGGTCGACACCGCGCTGCTCAGCGATAACCTCCCGCCTGCGGCCTTCAGCGACCCCGGCTTCGCCGAGTTCCTGAGAGACGGTCAAGATTGACCGGATGCGAATGAGCCGAGTTGCATCGACGCTGATCCCTGCCCCCTTTTTTCTGCTGACGGCCCTGCTGCTTGGCGCAGCGGGGCCTTCTGCTTTTGCGCAGGCGCCCGAGGCCGCCTCGGCGCCTGAAGCGGCCGCGAGCGTTGCCACCACGTCGCCGCCGAAAAAGGCGCCCGCGCCTCAGATGAAGACCGCGCCGGCCGCGTTCACGATACCGCCGGCAACGTGGGCCGGGCTGACCGCCGCGCAGCGTCAACTGCTGGCGCCGCTGGAGCAGGACTGGGCGGAGATCAGTTCCTCGCAACGCAGCAAGTGGCTGAGCGCGGCGCCCATGCTCGCGACCTTGCCTCCGGCTGAACTGACCCGGCTGCAGGAGCGCATGCGCGACTGGGCGCGGCTGTCGCCCGCCGAGCGCGTCAACGCCCGCATCGGCTTCCAGGTCGCCAAGCAGGTCGATGCCGAACAGCGCCAGGCGAAGTGGGAGGCCTACCAGGCGCTGCCCGCAGAAAAGCGCCAGGCGCTGGCCGAGAAGGCCGCCGCGCGCCGCCACGCTCAGGCCGTCACGCCCGGCGCCAAGCCGCTCGCGGCGGCGCCGAAGTCCAACCTCGTGCCGGCGGCGCCGAAGCTGGTCATGCCGACGGCGGTCACTGGCAGCCTCATCCAGGCCAAGCCCGGCGCCACGACCGTGCTGATGACCCGTGGCCTGGACCTGCCCGCCCACCATGCGGCGGGCGAGGCCAAGGTGGTCGCCGACCCGGCGGTCATCGACCCGAAGACGCTGCTGCCCCGGTCGCTGAAGGCGGCGCCCGCCTCCACCGCCGGTTCATGACGGCCCCGGCCGCCCTGGACGCCTCGCCACCCGGCCTGGCGCGACGCTTCGCTGCCTTCCTGTATGAAGGCGTGCTGCTGTTCGGCGTGCTGTTCTTCGCCGGCTTCCTGTATTCCGTGCTGACCCGCCAGGCCCATGCGCTGCAGGGACGCCACGGGCTGGGCGCCTTCCTCTTCGTCGTGCTGGGCATGTACTTCGTCGGCTTCTGGACACGCTCGGGCCAGACGCTCGCGATGAAGACCTGGCACCTGCGCGTGATCGATACGGCCGGGCAGCCGCTCAGCTGGGGTCGCGCCGTACTGCGCTACTTGCTCGCCTGGCTGTGGTTCCTGCCCGCACTGGTCAGCGTCTGGGCGCTGGGCCTGCATGGCGGCGGTGCCATCGTCGGCGCGTTGGTGGCCGGCATGGGCGGCTACCTGCTCATCGCGCGGCTGCATCCGCAGCGACAATTCCTGCACGATGCGATCTGCGGGTCGCGCGTCATCACCCAACTCCCCCCGCGTTCATGAGCAACCCGCACAAGGGCCGAACGGGCCTGGACCGCATCATCCACGCTGCCGGCTACTCCTGGGCCGGCCTGAAGGCGGCCTACACCGGCGAGAGCGCCTTCCGCCAGGAGACGTGGCTGTGCGTTGTCGCCGCGCCGCTGGCGTTCTGGCTGGCCAAGACCTGGGAGCAGGCCGCGCTGCTGCTGGGCTCGCTGCTGGTCGTGCTCATCGTCGAGTTGCTGAACTCCGCCATCGAAGCCGTCGTCGATCGGGTCTCGTTCGAGCGGCATGAGCTGTCAAAGCGCGCCAAGGACATCGCGAGCGCCGCCGTGCTGATGGCCCTCGTGCTGGCCGCCGCCATCTGGGGCGCGGCACTGTGGCAGCACCTGCGCTGACGACCTTCCCCGGCTGACGTGTCACAGTCGGGCGTATGAGGGCCCGTGATTTTGCGATGTTGCCGAGCCACGTCGACGGCGTGGACATCGTCGTTGCCGATTCGGCCCGGGCCTTCGGCCGCCACACGCATGACCAGTTCGGCATCGGACGTATCGAGCGTGGCGCACAGAAGTCGGCCAGCGGGCGCGGCACCGTGGAGGCAGGGCCCGGCGACCTGATCACGGTCAATCCGGGCGAGATCCACGACGGCAGGCCGGTCGACGCGACGGGGCGCCGCTGGCGCATGCTCTACATCGAGCCGCACCGGCTGCTCGACGCCGCACGCGACCTTCAACCCGCTGCCGAGTTCGAGTTCACCGCGCCGGTCCTGCGCGACCCCGCATTTGGCGCAGCATTCCACGCGCTGTTCGCTGCGGTCACGAGGGGCAATGGCGGCACCCTTGAAGCCGAGGCGGCATTGCTGGCGCTGGTCGCCCAGCACCTCGGCCCGGCAAGCTCTGATCGACCCGCCGCCGTGCCACGCGTGGTCCGGGCGCGGGAACGCATGGACGACGATCCCGCCGCGGCGTTGACCCTGGCGGCGCTCGCGGCCGAAGTCGGCATGAGCCGCCATCAGTTCCTGCGGGCGTTCACGCGACTCACCGGGCTGCCGCCGCATGCCTACCAGCTGCAGCGCCGGGTGCAGCTAGCGCGTCGGCTGATCCTCCAGGGGCTCGGGCTGGCCGAGTGCGCTGCGGCAAGCGGCTTCGCCGACCAGAGCCACATGACGCGCTGCTTCGTGCGCCAGCTCGGCCTGACGCCGGGCGCGCTGGCCCGGCGCTGAAATTTCGTTCAAGACGCATCGGGTGCGTCAGCGGAGCATGGGCTTTTCCGCCGGAGCCCTGCATGAATCTGGAATTCCTGACCGTCTCGCTGCTCGTCGTCGCCTCGCCCGGCACTGGGGCGGCGGTGACCATCGCCACGGGCCTGTCGCGCGGCACGCGCGCCGCGCTTGTCGCCGCACTGGGCTGCACGCTGGGCATCGTCCCGCACCTGCTGGCCGCGATCACCGGCCTGGCAGCGTTGCTGCACTCGAGCAGCCTGGTCTTCGAGACGATCAAGTTCGTCGGCGTGGCCTACCTGCTTTACATCGCTTGGATGACATGGAGGGAGCGCGGGGTGATGACCATCACCCCGGACGACACCGAGCGTTCAGATTCGGCCACCATCCGGCATGCGGTGCTGGCCAACTTGCTCAACCCCAAGCTGTCGATGTTCTTCCTGGCTTTCCTGCCGCAGTTCATCGCGACGGACGACATTGCGCCGACGCTCACGCTGCTGCAGTTGTCGGCAGTCTTCATGGCCATGACGCTCGCGGTCTTCGCCGCGTACGGCGCCTTCGCCGCGCGGATGCGACACCAGGTGCTGGGCAACGCGACCGTCATGGTCTGGCTGCGCCGCGGCTTTGCGGCAGCCTTCGTGGGCCTGGGTATCAAACTCGCGCTGACCCAGCGCTGACCCGCCGCTGAGGCGGCGTCAGACGGCCGCTTCGTCCGTCTCGCCGGTGCGGATGCGAACGACCTGCTCCACCGGCGTCACGAAGATCTTGCCGTCGCCGATCTTGCCGGTCTTGGCGGCCTTCAGGATGGCGTCGATACAGCGATCGACCTCGTCGTCCTTCACGACGACCTCGACCTTGACCTTGGGGAGGAAGTCGACGACGTACTCGGCGCCGCGGTACAGCTCGGTGTGGCCCTTCTGGCGGCCGAAGCCCTTGACCTCGGTGACCGTCAGGCCCGACGCGCCCACCTCGGCCAGTGCCTCGCGGACCTCGTCGAGCTTGAAGGGTTTGATGATGGCGGTGATCTGCTTCATGGGGCACTGCTCCTAGTTTCGGTTCGCGCCGATTTAAGCACGTCAGGGCTGGCCCTGGTCCGGTATGCGGTCCAGGTCGGCGAGCCAGACGGCGGCTTCGGAATCGCTGGGCGCGCGCCAGTCGCCGCGCGGCGACAGCGAGCCGCCACTGCCCACTTTCGGCGCATTCGGCACGCAGCTGCGCTTGAACTGGCTGCCCCGGAAGAAGCGCTGCACGAAGATGCGCAACACGCGCTTGATCTCCGCCAGCATGTAGACCTCCTGCCACGCGTGATGCGCCAGGAAGGCGACCTTGGCTGGCGCATAGCCATGGCGCAGCGTGTAGAACAGGTTGAAGTCCTGCAGCGCATAGGGGCCGACCACAGCCTCCGTACTCTGCAGGCCGCCGGGCACGAGCTCCGGGCTGATCTCGGTGCTGAGGATGTCCAGCAACACCTGCGAGTCGGTGCCCTCGCCCAGCTGGTGCGTCTCGGCCACCCATCGCACCAGGTGCTGGATCAGCGTCTTGGGCACGCTGGCGTTGACGTTGTAGTGCGACATGTGGTCGCCCACGCCATAGGTGCACCAGCCCAGCGCCAACTCGGAAAGGTCGCCGGTGCCCAGCACCAGCCCGCCCGTCAGGTTGGCCAGGCGGAACAGGTGGCTGGTGCGCTCTCCGGCCTGCACATTCTCGAAGGTCACGTCGTAGACCGGCGCACCCTCGCGGTGCGGGTGGCCGATGTCGCGCAGCATCTGCTCGCAGCTCGGCCGGATATCGATCTCGCGCGCCTCGCAGCCGACCGCCGCCATTAGGCGCAGCGCCTGCGCCCGCGTGCGCTCGCCGGTGGCAAAGCCGGGCATCGTCACGCCGAGGATGTTCGTGCGCGGCAGCCCCAGCGCGTCCATCGCGCGGGCAGCCACCAGCAACGCATGCGTCGAATCGAGCCCGCCCGAAATGCCGACGACCAGCTTGTGGATGCCGCTAGAGGCCAGCCGCTGCGTCAGCCCCTGGACCTGGATGTTGTAGACCTCCTCGCAGCGCTCGTCGCGCCGACTGTGGTCGGCCGGCACATACGGGAAGCGCTCGACACGCCGCCGCAGCGCCAGCGGCCGGTCGTGCTCCAGGCCCAGCGTGAACGGCACCTGCCGGAACGCCCTCACCTGCCCGGCATGCAGGCGCACCGAGTTGCCGAAGGTCGACTGCCGCATGCGCTCGCGCGACAGGCGCTCCAGGTCCACGTCGGCCGTCACCAGCCGGGCGCTGCGCAGGAAGCGTTCGGACTCCACCAGCAGCTCGCCGTTCTCGCAAATCAGTGCCTGTCCGTCCCAGGCCATGTCGGTCGTGGACTCCCCCGCGCCGGCCGACGAGTAAACGTAGGCCGCCAGGCAGCGCGCCGACTGCTGCGACACCAGCTGCCGCCGGTACGCCGCCTTGCCGATGACGACGTTGGACGCCGACAGGTTGACCAGTACCGTCGCGCCAGCCAGGGCCGCGAAGGAGGACGGCGGGATCGGCGTCCACACGTCTTCGCAGATCTCCACATGCAGGCGCAGCAGCGGCATGTCGTCGGCTGCGAACACCTGGCGGCTGCCGAACGGCACCTGCTGGCCCAGCAGCGTCACGGTGTCGACCGTCGCTTCCTCGCCGGAGCAGAACTGGCGGGCCTCGTAGAACTCGCCGTAGTTGGGCAGGAAGGTCTTGGGCACGACGCCGAGGATGCGACCGCGCAGCAGCACGGCCGCGCAGTTGAACAAGCGCTGCTCCACGCGCAACGGCAGGCCCACGATGGCCACCAGCGGCAGGTCGGCCGTGGCGGCGAGCACCTCCGCCAGCGCCACCTCGCAGCCATCGAGCAGCGCGCGCTGGTGGAACAGGTCATCACAGCTGTAGGCCGACAGCCCCAGCTCCGGGAAGGCCATGACGGCGACGCCATCGGCCGCGGCCTGATTCAGTAGTGCAATCGTCTGCGCAGCATTGAAAGCCGGGTCTGCCACGCGGCACAGGGGCACACCTACCGCGATGCGGGCGAAATCATGGCTGTAGAGGTTGTCGAAACGCATGGGCGACCGTAGCAAAACCCCAGTCTAGCCCCGCGATTCCTGCGTCGATTCCAATAGACAGCCATGCCCACACTCCGCGTCCACGACTCGCCCGCCGCGCTACCCCGCGAAGCCTGGAACCGCCTGCTCGACGCCTCGCCTCGGCCCACGCCTTTCATGCGGCACGAGTACCTACAAGCGCTGTGCGACTCTGGCTCAGCCGTGGCCGACACCGGCTGGCAGCCAATGTTCCTAGGTCTGTGGGACGACGACCGGCTGCTGGCCGCCTGCCCCGCGTGGCTCAAGTCGCATTCGTACGGCGAGTACGTGTTCGACTGGGCCTGGGCCGATGCCTACCGGCGCCACGGGCTGCCCTACTACCCCAAGCTGCTTGTCGCGGTGCCGTTCACGCCGGTGCCCGGCAGCCGGCTGCTGGCGGTGGACGACGGCGCGCGCGAGCTGCTGGCCCATGGGTTGCGCGGCCTGGCGAAGGAGGCGGATGCGTCGTCGCTGCATGTGTTGTTCGGCGACGAGGCCGACCAGGCGGCGCTGGCCGAGGCCGGCTGCACGGCGCGGCATGGCGTGCAGTTCCACTGGACGGCCGCAGGCGATGCCGACTTCACCGCCTTCCTCGCCCGGCTGCACCGGGACAAGCGCAAGAAGATCCAGCAGGAGCAGCGCCGCGTGCGAGAGGCCGGCGTCGTGTTCGAGGCGCGCGAGGGCCGCCACATCCAGCCCGAAGACTGGGACTTCTTCTACCGCTGCTACCAGCAGACCTACCGCGAGCATCGCAGCACGCCCTACCTCAGCCGCGACTTCTTCGCCCGCATGGCCGGCGACCTGCCCGAGCACTGGCTGCTGTTCACCGCACGGCGCGGCGGTGAGCGCGTCGCCACGTCGCTGATCGCGCTGGACCCGGCGCGCCGCGCCGCCTTCGGACGCTACTGGGGCGCCGTCGAGCACATCCCCAACCTGCACTTCGACGCCTGCTACTACCAGCCGCTGGCCTGGTGCATCGACCACGGCTACCAGCGCTTCGAAGGCGGCGCGCAGGGCGAGCACAAGATGGCTCGCGGGCTGCTGCCCACGCTCACGGCCTCCAGCCACTGGCTGGCGCACCCGGCGTTTGTCGAGGCCGTCAACGAGTTCCTTGCGCGCGAGGGGCAGGCGATGTCGGGCTACATGGACGAGCTCAACGAACACGCCCCCTACAAATTAAAAGACGCCGCGGATGCGGCGTCTTCCTGAAGCGGCGGCGCCTGCTTACTTGGCGAGTTCCTTGGCGTAATTCGCCATGCCTTCGGTGATCTCGCGCTTGGCGGCGTCGGGGCCTTCCCAGCCCTTGACCTTGACCCACTTGTTGGCTTCCAGGTCCTTGTAGTGCTCGAAGAAGTGCTGGATGGCCTTCAGGCGCATCTGGTTCACGTCCTCGATCTTTTCCCAGTGGCTGTACATCGGCAGGATCTTGTTGGTCGGCACAGCCAGCAGCTTGGCGTCGCCGCCGGCTTCGTCGTCCATCATCAGCACGCCCAGCGCGCGGCAGGTCACGACGACGCCGGGCGTCAGCGCGAACGGGGTGATGACCAGCACGTCCACCGGGTCGCCATCGTCGGCGAGCGTCTTGGGGATGTACCCGTAGTTGCACGGGTAGTACATCGGCGTCGTGAGGAAACGATCGACGAACAGCGCGCCGCTCTCCTTGTCGACCTCGTACTTGATGGGGTCGGCATTCATCGGGATCTCGATGATGACGTTGAACTCATCGGGCGCCTTGGCGCCGGGGGACACGTTGTGCAGGCTCATGGTTCGTCGTTTTGAGGGCTAAGGAAAACCCGCATTCTAGTTTTATGGGTAAACGCTGCCCTGACGCCCCAAACCCCGCCCTTAAGCTCCGCCGCGCAGGCCCCCGCAGCCCGTGGCGGCCGAGACGATCACACGCACCAGAGGAGACGCATTCATGTCGACGGAGATGGCGCTGTATTTCGCGCTGGCCTGCGGCCTCGCGGCCGTTCTTTATGGGTTCATCCAGCGCAGCTGGATCCTGAGCCAGGACGCGGGCAATGCCCGCATGCAGGAGATCGCCGCGGCGATCCAACAGGGTGCCGCCGCCTACCTCGGCCGGCAGTACCGCACCATCAGCATCGTGGGCATCGTGCTGGCCATCGCCATTGCCGTCTCGGGCCTTGGCCTGACGACGGCAGTGGGTTTTGTTGTCGGCGCGGTGCTGTCCGGCATCTGCGGCTTCATCGGCATGAACATCTCGGTGCGCGCCAACGTGCGCACCGCGCAGGCGGCGACGAAAGGCATCGGCCCGGCGCTGGACGTCGCCTTCAAGGGCGGCGCCATCACCGGCATGCTCGTCGTGGGCCTGGGCCTGCTGGGTGTCGGCGGCTTCTATCTGGCCATTGGCGGCGGGCATGACAGCGCTGCACTCAAACCCATGCTGGGCCTGGCTTTCGGCTCGTCGCTGATCTCCATCTTCGCGCGGCTGGGCGGCGGCATCTTCACGAAGGGCGCCGATGTCGGCGCCGACCTCGTCGGCAAGGTCGAGGCCGGCATCCCCGAGGACGACCCGCGCAACCCGGCGGTGATTGCCGACAACGTCGGCGACAACGTCGGCGACTGCGCCGGCATGGCGGCCGACCTGTTCGAGACCTACGCCGTCACGCTGATCGCCGCGATGGCGCTGGCCGCGCTGATGATCACGGGCGACGCGGCACTGGCTGGCGTCGTCTACCCGCTGGCGCTCGGCGGCGTGTCCATCATCGCCTCCATCGTCGGCTGCTTCTTCGTCAAGGCCAGCGACGGCATGAAGAACGTGATGCCGGCGCTCTACAAGGGCCTCATCGTGGCCGGCGTGCTGAGCCTCATCGCGTTCTTCTTCGTCACGCGCGCGATGTTCCCCGGCGAGGTGCAGCTGGTGGGCGGCGGCAGCACCAACGCGATGGCACTCTTCGGCGCCTGCGCCGTGGGCCTGGTGCTGACGGCGGCGATGGTGTGGATCACCGAGTACTACACCGGCACGCAGTACGGCCCGGTGCAACACGTGGCCCAGGCGTCCACGACCGGCCACGGCACCAACGTCATCGCCGGCCTAGGCGTGTCGATGAAGTCCACCGCCTGGCCGGTGCTGTTCGTCTGCGCGGCCATCTTCGCGGCCCACCAGCTCGCCGGGCTCTACGGCATCGCCGTTGCGGCCACCAGCATGCTCAGCATGGCCGGCATCGTCGTCGCGTTAGACGCCTACGGCCCCATCACCGACAACGCCGGTGGCATCGCCGAGATGGCCGAGCTGCCCGACAGCGTGCGCGATATCACCGACCCGCTGGATGCCGTGGGCAACACCACCAAGGCCGTCACCAAGGGCTATGCCATCGGCTCGGCGGGCCTGGCGGCCCTCGTGCTGTTTGCCGACTACACGCATGCGCTGGAGTCGCGCGGCATGGACGTGGCCTTCAACCTATCCGACTACAAGGTCATCCTGGGCCTGTTCATCGGCGGCCTCATCCCTTACCTCTTTGCCGCGATGGCGATGGAAGCTGTGGGCCGCGCGGCCGGTGCGGTCGTCGTGGAAGTGCGCAAGCAGTTCGCCGACGGCGCCATCATGGCCGGCCAGCGCAAGCCCGACTACAGCGCCGCTGTGGACATGCTCACGACGGCCGCCATCAAGGAAATGATCGTGCCGTCGCTGCTGCCTGTTGCTGCACCGATCATCGTGGGCCTCGCGCTGGGGCCTGCAGCGCTGGGCGGCCTGCTGATGGGCACCATCGTCACTGGCCTGTTCGTCGGCATCAGCATGTGCACCGGCGGCGGCGCCTGGGACAACGCCAAGAAGCTCATCGAGGAAGGCTTTACCGACGACAAGGGCCAGTTGCACAAGAAAGGCAGCGAGGCTCACAAGGCCGCCGTCACCGGCGACACCGTGGGCGACCCCTACAAGGACACCGCTGGCCCGGCCGTCAACCCGCTGATCAAGATCATCAACATCGTGGCGCTACTCATCGTGCCGCTGCTGCCGATGACCACGAGCAGCCATGCGCCCACGCCCACCCAGGCCGCGGTGAGCACGCCCACAGCCGGCACGCTCCCGGCACCCGCGTCCGCGGCGACGCCCGCCTCTCAGTAAAACCGGGTAAATCCCGCCCAGACGGCCTGTTCGCAGGCCGTTTTGCATGGCCGCGCGCGGCACAATCGCACGCCATGGCAGGCACAGCGATCACGAGGCATGAACTGACGCGGCGACGCGAGCAGCTGCAGGACCTCCGGGGCTACCTTGCCGTCTTGGAGGCCGACCACGATGGCCTGCGCGCCAAGCTGCTAGGCTTCCGGCAGCGTTACCTGGAGGCGCTGGGCCCGCTGATGCGCGAGCTCGACGATCTCGAAGCCCAATTGCACCAGGCCACCGCCCTGCTCTTTGACGCGCTGAAGCGCCAGGGGGTCGACGCGCCGATGCCCAACCGCCCGCCGCCCAAGCCCTGGCCCGACGTGCCCGCCCTGCCCGAGGCCGTGCCGCTGCCGCTCGAGCCCACCGGCCCCACGGCCGACCTGCCGCCCCCCACCCTGAAGACGCTGTACCGCCGCGCCGCTATGCGCTTTCACCCCGACCTTGCGCCTTCGGGCCCGGAGCGCGAGGTGTGCGAGCAGAGGATGATGGCAGTCAACGAGGCCTACGGGCTGGGCGACCGCGCGAAACTGGAAACCCTGCTGCTGGCCGCAGGAGAACTGCCCGAGCGCGTGCTGGGCGGCCCGGCTGACGCGGTGCGGGCCTGGCTGGGCCTGTGCGAACACATGGTGCAGTCCCGCATCCGCATCGTTCAGGCGCAGACGGCGCTGCTGCAAAGCCTGCAGATGCACGAACTGCGCGTGGCCATTGAACGGGCCGAGGCCGGCGGCATGAAGCCGCTGGAAATCATGGCCAACCGCCTGCGCGCCCAGATCGCGGAACGCCGCCAGGAGCTCTACATCGGCGAACGCGTGGGTGGCGATGCGAGGCTGGCGGCTGACTTCTTACGCAAGCGTTATCAGCGGTTGACGGGGTTGGGGCTGGGCTGATCCAAACCCAGCCCAGCGCGGCTGGCGCGTCCGTCAGCACGCGCCGGGAGGCGGCTCGTTGTTCTTCGTCTGCGGGTCAGCGCTTGGGAAGAAGTTCACCATGTCGCCTGAGTCGGTCACTTGCGCAAACAACAGCACCACACCACGAGTGGTGTACAGGTCCGGCCCCCAGGGAATGACCACTTCGTCAATCCACTGGTCGTCAGCAGGTGCTCTGGTGGCCGACAGGTAGTTGTACGGATTCATGGCAGGGTCATTGCCGATCGTCTTGACCGCCGCGCCGACCAGGCGAAGGTTGGCCGTGTCAACCGTCGCTTCCGTGAAGGTGATGGCGAGTGAGCCCTCCTCCCCCTTCGGTGTCTCTGTGGTCAGCGGCGTGTTAGACGGCACGGGCTGGTTCTGTCCATCGACATAGCGGCAATGCGCAAGCCCCCCGGCAAGGCTGGTGACCGTGACGGTATAGGGCGGGACGTAAGTCGGCATGAAAGCTCCCAAGCAAAGGAAAAGTTATCCAGCGCTCCGTCAATCGTTGCGCTGGTGTTCAAGCCAGGCTCTTGCTGCCACCCATTCGGGCTGCCTATTGGCTAAAGGGTCAAGGCACTCTCGCACCTTGAGCCAACGCTGCGTCAGGTCCGCATGCGACTGCATCCAGCCGCCACGGACCCCCAGCAACGCGTCGGCATGTTCACAAGCTGCCTGGCCTGACTGCTTATCGGCTGCAAGTAATTGGGCCTTTAGCAGTTGCAATCGAACTGCTGTGGTGAGGGTCATTAACGAAGCCCCACTACCACGCTTGGCCATCAAATCTGCCAGCCGCTGCTCCGTCTCTGTCAACGTGGCATCTCGCAAACTGCACAGCGCAGGGGCGCAAGGCGCCGCGGCCATCAGCTCCAATAACTTCACACGCGTGGGCAGGGCGTTCTCCAGCGGCGGCTTGCCCGGGCGCAGCTCATCCATCTTCTTCAACAACGCTCCGGCCCGACGCTGCCTCTCGGCCGGCGACAGGTTGGTTGCGACCTCCAACGCATGGGCGTCGATGTCGAGCGCCAAGAAAGCCCAGGCGAGGTTCGACGCATCGCCACTTCGCAGCTGCTCGGCAAGCCCCTTGGCACGGCTAAAAGTCGGCTCAGCATCTACACCTGAAAGCATCTGAGCGGCACCAATGTTGAGCAGGAGGCTGGCCTCGCTATTCAGCCACTCAAGGTCGGCTGGGTGCTGTTGACGTAGCGTCTGCAGCACGGGAATCGCTCGCTCGAACTCCTGAATCGCGCGTGCGTAGCGCCCCGCCTGGTGGAACAGGGTGCCGAGCCAGCTCACCGTGTCGCACCAGTCGCTCTGCAGCGTCGGGTCATCTGGACGCTGACGCAACACAGCGTCCTTCAGTGCCAGAGAATGCCTGAATGCGCGCTCGGCTTCCGTAGAGCGCCCCTGCTGCAGATACACGCTGCCCAGGCTGTTCTCCGCGTAGGAGAGCTCCAACTGGGCATCCAAGTCGCGCGGGTCAGCCTCATTCCACTTGGCGCTCACACTCCGGTAGCGGTTCCAGAATTCCCCAGCTCGCTCCAGTTGTCTCTGGCGATAGAACGCCTCTCCCTGCCAGAAGGCCACCGCCCCCTGCGCCTTGCGCCACGGTGCGACAAGTGCCGGCGCGGGTGGGTTGTCCTGCACAAGCGCCGCTGCCGCGGCCAAGGGCTCTTGCGCTGAATCCAGGTCACGCTTGGAAATGCGCACCTCGCCAATCACGGTCAACGCCTTGGCCCGTTGCAGCCGCTCCATCGGGCTGGCCTGCAGGTCGTCGGCCAGAAAGCTCAGTGCCTTGCTCCCCACGCTGTCCAGCAGCTCCAGTCGGCCGATCGGCCGGAGCTTGTCGGCGAACTCGCCGAGCATGTAGCTCAGCAGGTCCTCCGCCTGCTGCCGGCGAGCCTGTGCCTGCTGCTCCGCCTGGTGCGCCCGCTGCGCCTGCAACACGCTGACGACGGTCAGGCCCATCAGCGCCACGAGGGCCGCGGAGCCGGCCGCGACAGACCACCGATGCCGCCGTACGAACCGCCCCAGCACATAGACCCGGCTGTCCGGCCTCGCCGCAATTGGCTCGTGAGCCAGCCAGCGCTGAAGGTCTTCCGCCAGCGCCTGCGCGTTGGCGTAGCGCTCGGCGGGCGACTTCTTCAGCGCCTTGGCGACGATGGTGTCCAGGTCGCCACGCAGCAACCGGGACTGACGGGCGATGGCTTTGTCGTCCTGGCGAGCGGCAGCGTCGGACAAGCGCTTGGGCACGTGCTCCACGACGGCCTTCAGCCGGTCCAGCTGGGTCTGCGTGTCGTCGGCCGTGGGGTGACGGCCACCCAGCAGAACGTAGAGCAACACGCCCAGCGCGTAGACGTCGGTCGCTGTCGTCACGTCGGCCTGCTGCACCTGCTCCGGCGCGGCGAACTGGGGCGTGAAGGCGCTGCCAGCGCGTTGCGTCAGCTCGGTGGCGGCGGCGCCTTCGAGCGCCTGCGCGGCGTCGTCCAGCAGCTTGGCGATGCCGAAGTCCAGCAGCTTCACGTCGCCGTCGCGCGTGACGAGGATATTGCTGGGCTTGAGGTCGCGGTGCAGGATCAACCGCGCATGGGCGTGGGCCACGGCGGCCAGCACGTCCAGGAACAGCCGCACGCGGGCCTCGACACCCAGTTGTCGCTCGCGGCAGTAGGCGTCGATCGGCTGGCCGTCGACATACTCCAGAACCAGGTAGGGCCGGTCGCCCTGGTGCACGCCAGCGTCCAGCAACCGGGCGATGTGCGGGTGGGACAGCCGGGCGAGGATCTCGCCCTCGCGCGCGAAACGACCCGCGTCGCCACGGCCCAGCAGCCCCGCCATCAGAAACTTGACGGCCACGTGGCCGCTGAAGCGGCCGTCTGCCCGGCGAGCGAGCCAGACGCTGCCCATGCCGCCCTGGCCCAGGGGGCGCTCCAGCACGTAGGCGCCGATCTGCTGACCGGCGAGGTCCGGCACTTCGACAGGCTCGCCCGGCAGGGAGGCCAGCGCGTCGCCAAGCTGGGCGACGGCCGGCGCGCTGAGGAAGCCCTGGTCCTCCAGGTCTTGCGCGCGGGTGAGCATGCGCTGCAGCTGCTCGGCGGTGTCGGGGTCGTCGGCCCGCAGCCGGGCCAGGCGCTCGTCGCGCGCGGCGTCGTCCAGGTCCAGCAGCTCGTCCAGCAGGGGGCTCAGTGCCAGCCAGCGGTGCTTGTTGAGAGCATCCATCGCCGCAGGTCTAGGCCCCGAGGCTCATGGACAGGAAGAGCCGCGCCTTCTGCCAGTCGCGCTGCACGGTGCGCTCGGTGATGTTGAGCGCGGCGGCGATCTCCTGCTCGCGCAGGCCGGCAAAGTAGCGCATCTCCACGACCTGGGCCAGCCGGGGCTCCAACTGGGCCAGCTCGTCCAGCGCCTCGTGCACACGCAGGATGTCGGTGTCGCCGTCGGGTAGTTGGTCGGCCAGCGCGGTGTCCAGCGTCAGGTGTTGCTGGCCGCCGCCGCGGCGCTCGGCCTGGCGAGCGCGCACCAAGTCCACGACGACCGAACGCATCGCCTGGGCAGCATAGGCCAGAAAGTGGCGCCTGTCGGGAAAACCCACCCCATCCGCCGCGCCAGCCAGACGCAGCCATGCCTCGTGGACGAGGGCGGTGGTATCCAGCAGCGTCATGTCCCCCGCCTGACGCACATGGCGGCGCGCCATGCGTTGCAGGTCGGCGTACAGCTGCGCCACGACCTGGTCGGCGGCGGCGCGATCGCCCCCCTGGGCGGCCTGCAGCAGTTGGGTGATGTCTTGCACGGGCCGGACTCTAACGTCTGGGCGATGACGACAAGCCCATCGGGCCCGCCGCCGGCCGCCTGGCGAAACTTTTTTTGATGGTCGATGTCGGGTTCTGTCGGCGGGCGGCGTTTTATCCAAGTGAGGGTCCATTGCGACGCAGGCCAGGGAGGCCGGCGCAGCCGCGCTGCCAGGCAATCGGCCCTCACCCCGACATTGACCTGGGCGACACGCCCGCCACCGCCGCTGCCGGAGTGCCTGAAATGCCGCTTGCTCATCTGCCCACGAACGACGCGCCCGACCACGGGCGTGGCTGTGCGGTCGAGCAGCTGCCGCGGATGGACTCGCTGGCCGTCTTCGGCATGCGGGTGTCGCGTCATTTCGCGCAATGCCGGCGGGCCAGTGGCCGGCTGGCGCTGCTGTGGGTGGAAGTAACGCCCGTGGAGGACGGCGAGACGGTGAACACCGACGGCCTCGTCCACATGGCCGGCCAGCGCCTGCGCAACCGGGTGCGTGGCACCGACGACGTGGTGCAGGTCGGCGCCCAGGGCTTTGCCGTGCTGCTGATGGCTGCTGGCTCGTCGGAGGCCGAAATCGTCGAACGCCGGCTGCTGCACACCCTGGAGGGCGCCTACGGTGTGGATGGCCAGTTGCTGCATGCCCGGGTGCGCATGGGCGCGGCGGTATTCCCCGACCACGGGCGCAGCGGCGCTGAACTGGCCGAAGCCGCACGGCGCCGGCTGCACGCCGATTGATCGCACGCCGGCCGAGCCCGCTGCGCAGGTCCCTGCGCTCCCGGTTCGCGCGCATGCCTGACGCCGCTTCGGCGGCTCGCTAAGCCTAGGTGTCGCTGCGCAGTTGCTCGCGCAAGCGCAACTTGTGCAGCTTGCCGGTGGCCGTGTGCGGCAGTTCGGCAACGAAGACCACGTCGTCCGGTATCTGCCATTTCGCGATGCGGCCCTCGTAGAAGGCCAGCAGCTCGTCGCGGGTCACGGCGGCGCCGGGCTTCTTCACGACGACGAGCAGCGGACGCTCGTCCCACTTGGGGTGGTGCGCCGCGATGACGGCGGCCTCCTGCACACCCGGGTGAGCCATCGCGATGTTCTCGAGCTCGATGGAGCTGATCCACTCGCCGCCGGACTTGATGACGTCCTTGCTGCGGTCGGTAATCTGCATGAAGCCGTCGGCGTCGATGGTGGCGACATCGCCGGTCGGGAACCAGCCGGGCTCGCCATCGACGCTGACCAACGGCGAGTCGTCCTGGCCGAAGTACCGACCGATGACCCAGTGCCCGCGGACGACCAGGTTGCCGGCGCTGCGTCCGTCGCACGGCAGCGAGCGGCCATCGTCGTCGATGACGGCCATGTCCACGCCGTAAATGACGCGGCCCTGCTTTTCCAGCAGCCGCTGCTGTTGCTCCGGCGGCAGGGACTGCTGTCGCGTCGTCAACTTGGACAGCGTACCCAGCGGCGACAGCTCCGTCATGCCCCAGGCGTGGATGACCTCCACGCCGTAGTCCTGCTGCAGCGAGGCCATCATCGCCGGCGGGCAGGCCGAGCCTCCGATGACTGTGCGCTTGAAGCTCGAGAACTTCAGTCCGTGGGCATTGACGTGGTTCAGCAGCCCCAGCCACACCGTGGGCACACCCGCACTGAAGGTGACCTGCTCGGCCTCGAACAGCTCGTAGAGGCTCTTGCCGTCGAGGTGCGGCCCTGGCATCACGAGCTTGCAGCCCACCAGCGCGGCCGCGTACGGCAGCCCCCAGGCGTTGACGTGGAACATCGGCACCACCGGCAAGACCACGTCGCGGCTGGCGCAGGCCATCGCGTCGGGCAGCGCGGCGGCATAGGCGTGCAATACCGTCGAGCGGTGGCTATAGAGGGCGCCCTTGGGGTGGCCCGTCGTGCCGGAGGTGTAGCAGAGGCTGGATGCGGTGTTCTCGTCGAACGTGGGCCAGGCGTAGCCGCCATCCTCGGGTGCGAGCAGGTCGTCGAAGCACAGCAGGCCGGGCAGGCTGCTGACCGCCGGCATGTGGGCCCGCGAGGTCATCACGACGAAATACTGCACGGTGGTCAGCATCGGGGCGATCTTCTCGACGAGCGGCAGGAAGGTCGTGTCGAAGCACAGCACGCGGTCCGCTGCGTCGTTGACGATCCACGCAACCTGTTCGGGAAACAGCCGCGGGTTGATCGTGTGGCACACCAGGCCGGAGCCGGACGTGCCGTAATAGATCTCCAGATGGCGATGCCCGTTCCAGGCCAGCGTGCCGACGCGGTCGCCCGGCACGCAGCCCAGCCGGGCGAAGGCCTGCGCGGCCTGCCGAGAGCGCCGCGCCACCTCGCGCCAGTTGCTGCGGTGCAGGTCGCCCTCGACCCGCTTGCTGACAATCTCCGTCTCGCCCGCATGCCGCTCGGCATGCCGGAGCAAGGACGAGATCAGCAGCGGCTCCAGCATCATTCGTCCGTGCAATGGCATGGTGGTCTCCGGGCGGTCTTGTCGGGGCAGTCTAGCGACGCGGACACGCCGGTTGCAGGCAGCTCGCCCGGGGAAACACCCAGACCGGCGAAGGCTGGAGGCCGCTCACTAAACTGAGCCTCACCTTGAAAGGTCTGGCCGGCTCAGCCGACCCAACCTGAGTCTTCCCTTCTTGATGCCAGCCCCATGAGCCACGACCCCAGCAAGCCCTATCCCGTGCAGAAGTCCGACGCCGAGTGGCGCGAGCAGCTCGACCCGATGCAGTACCAGGTGGCCCGCCACGCGGCAACCGAGCGCGCCTTCACCGGTAAGTACTGGGACCACTTCCAGCCCGGCCACTACAACTGCGTCGGCTGCGGCACGCCGCTGTTCGAGGCAGACACCAAGTTCGACGCTGGCTGCGGCTGGCCCAGCTATTGGGCGCCGGTCAACAGCGAGGTCATCGAGCGCGTCGTCGACCGCAGCCACGGCATGGTGCGTGTGGAGGTACGCTGCAACCACTGCGGCTCGCACCTGGGCCACGTCTTCCCCGATGGCCCGCAGCCCACGGGCGAGCGCTTCTGCATCAATTCGGCCGCCATCGATTTCGTCGGAGACAATTCCGCGAAGTAACCCACGTGCCCGTCGCCCCGCGCCCACCGGATGCCGGGGCGCACGGCGCACCGCCGACATGAAGCTCCTGCTCGATTTCCTGCCGCTGATCCTGTTCTTCGGCTCCTACCAGTACGGCAAGAACCACGCTGCCTGGGCCGCCGCGTTCACGACGGAGCATTTCGGCTTCATGGTGTCAGGCGGCACCGTCGGCACCGAGGAAGGCCCGGTCATGCTGGCCACGCTGGTGGTCATGGCTGCCACGCTGGCCCAGGTCGTCATCCTGAAGCTGCTGCGCCGCAAGGTCGACCTGATGCTGTGGATCAGCCTGGTGCTCGTCGTCTCACTCGGCGCGCTGACCGTCTGGTTCCACAACAAGACCTTCATCATGTGGAAGCCCACGGGCGTCTACTGGGCGATGGCTCTCGCGCTGTGGGGCTCGCAGGCCTTCCTACGCAAAAACCTGATCCAGGCCATGCTGGGCAGCGAGCTGGCCCTGCCCGCTTCCGTGTGGACCGCGCTGAACCGTGCGTGGATCGTCTTCTTCAGCTGCATGGGCGTGCTGAACCTGCTGGTGGCCTACAACTTCTCCGAGGCGACGTGGGTCGGCTTCAAGGCCTACGGCTCGACGGCGCTGCTGGTGGTGTTCACGCTCGCGCAGGGGTTCTACATGGGCAAGTTCATGCCGGACGACTCGGGGCCCAAGTCATGAGCCTCGCCTCCGAGATCGAGACCCGGCTGCGCGCCGAACTGGCGCCGATCGCGCTCGCCGTGCGCGACGACAGTGCCGATCACGCGGGCCATGCCGGCGCGCGCGAAGGCGGGCACTTTCATGTGGCTGTCCGCAGCGACCGCTTTACGGGGCTGCAAAGACTGGCCCGCCATCGGCTCGTTTATCATTGTTTGTCTGACCTGATGCAGCGCGGAATCCACGCTCTGGCCATCGACGCCCGCGCTCCCGGAGAGCCCTGAGCAGGTCGGCGTCCCCCACGCGCCCCGCAACCGGGCGCGTTTCTTCAAGACAGATCACATCCCCCCATCCATGAAGAAGTTTGCGCTCGCCGCCGTCGTCGCGGCCACCATCTCGGCGCTCGTGCCGGCTGCCGCAACGGCGCAGAACATCGCCACCGTCAATGGCAAGCCCGTGCCCAAGGCCCGTGTGGAATCGCTGATCCAGCAGGTCACCAAGAGCGGCCAGCAGCAGCGCTCGCCGGAACTGGAAGCCCAGGTCAAGGACGTCGTCGTGCGTAACGAGATCTTCGTGCAGGCTGCCGAGAAGGCCGGCATCCCGCAGACCGCCGACTTCAAGACGCAGATGGAATTCGGCCGGCAGAACCTGCTGATCCGCGGCCTGATGGAAGACTTCCGCGCCAAGAACCCGGTGTCCGACGCCGAGGCCCAGGCCGAGTACGACAAGTTCAAGGCCGCCAACACCGGCAACGAATACCGCGCCCGCCACATCCTCGTGGAGAAGGAAGAAGACGCCAAGGCGCTGATCGCCCAGATCAAGGCTGGCGCCAGCTTCGAGGAACTGGCCAAGAAGAACTCCAAGGACACCGGCTCCGCCCAGAACGGTGGCGACCTGGACTTCGCCAACCCGAACAACTTCGTCCCCGAGTTCAGCAAGGCCATGACCGCGCTGCAGAAGGGTGAAATGACGCAGGAGCCGGTGAAGAGCCAGTTCGGCTATCACATCATCAAGCTCGAAGACATCCGCCCGGCCACGTTCCCGGCCTTCGACGATGTGAAGGCGCAGATCAAGCAGCGCATCGAGCAGCAGAAGATGGCCGACTTCCAGCAAAGCCTGATCGAAAAGGCCAAGACGGATTACAAGTTCGCCAAGTAATCGCCGCGCTGCGACGAAGTCACAACGACGAGCCCGCCCTTCCGGCGGGCTTTTTCGTTTCCGGCCCGGATGTTTCGCGGGCGGGCCGGCCCCGCGAAATCCGGCTACACAGCCAGCCGGCCGGCTTCGATGCGCAGCTGACGCTCGCAGCGCGCGGCGATCTCGCGGTCATGCGTGACGAGCACCAGCGTCGTACCGGCCTCGCGGTTGAGCTCGAACATCAACTCCATCACGGCGGCGCCGGTCGCGAAGTCGAGGCTGCCGGTCGGCTCGTCGGCCAGCAACAGCGCAGGCCGCTGTACGAAGGCACGCGCGAGCGCCACGCGCTGCTGCTCCCCCCCCGACAGCACGCGCGGGTAGTGGCCCAGCCGTTCGGCCAGCCCCACTCGCGCCAGCATGGCGGCGGCCTGCTCGCGGGCCTCGCGCTCGCCACGCAGCTCCAGCGGCAGCATGACGTTCTCCAGCGCCGTCAGGTTGGGCAGCAGCTGGAAGCTCTGGAACACGAAGCCCAGTTCGCGCGCCCGCACTGCCGCGCGAGCGTCCTCGTCCAGTGTGAAGAGATCCTCGCCGCGCAGCCTGACGGTGCCATCGCTGGGCACGTCCAGGCCCGCGAGGATGGCCAGCAAGGTGCTCTTGCCCGAGCCCGAGGCGCCGACGATGGCGACCGATTCCCGCGCGGTCAGCTCGAAACTGATGTCATGCAGAATGGTCAGCTCCCCGGTGGCGTCTCGGACGCGCTTGGTGATCTGATCAACTTGAACAAGGGCTTCGGGCATGTCGGGACTGCAGCGGCGGAAGGTGTTGGCGCACTGTAGCCTGGGGGTGCTGGCCGGCTGGTCGTCAGGGGCGTTCGCGGCCGCCGGGACGCCGGTCATCCTCGTCGTCGGCGACAGCCTGTCAGCCGAGTACGGCCTGAAAGCCGGAGACGGCTGGGTGGCGCTGCTGCAGGCACGCCTGGCCGCGCAGAAGAAGCCGCACCGCGTCGTCAACGCCAGCATCAGCGGCGACACGACCGCCGGCGGCCGCAGCCGTCTGCCGGCCGCGTTGCGCATGCACAAGCCGGCCATTGTCATCCTGGAGCTGGGGGGCAACGACGCACTGCGCGGCCTGCCGCTGGCCAGCACGCGCGACAACCTGATGGCGATGGCCCGAGCAGCCCAGGAGGCTGGCGCCAAGATCATCGTCGTCGGCATGCAGGTGCCGCCCAACTACGGAGCTCGCTATGCGAGCGACTTCGAGGGCGTCTTCAGCGCCGTGGCCCAGGACGCCCGGGCGACGCTGGTGCCCTTCCTACTCAAGGGCGTGGCCGACCGGCCGGACGCGATGGACTGGTTCCAGCCCGACCGCATCCACCCGCTGGCCAAGGCCCATCCTCAGATGCTGGACAACGTCTGGCCGGCGCTGAAACCGCTGCTCTGACTGGCGTTACTCAACGATCGTCATGACGCAGGCGCGGGTCCCGCGTGGGGCCGTCCTGCTTGCCACCACGAGGCCCACCATCGTTGCCTGCACGTTGGGGTGGCTGCGGCTGCGGCTGCGGCGCCGGTGCCTGCACGCGCGGCGGCTCGGGCATCGCCGCCGGGCGGGTCGGCATCTCCACGCGGCGAGGCTGCTCCATCACCGCCGGCGGGCGCTGCTCGGGCATGGGCATCGCGCGCGGCGGCTCGGTCTGCGGCATGACGGCCTGAGGCGGGCGGCGGGGTTCGTCGCGGCGCTCCTCCCGGCGGTCGTCCCGACGCTCATCTCGGCGATCGTCACGCGGCGACGGCTGCGCGCGCCACGGCACGTTGTCGCCACCGCGCGGCGGCTCAAAGGCCGGCCGCTGCGGCTGAGGTTGGGGCTGAGGCACGAGCGCCGGTTGGGCCGGCAGCGGCTGGGCCATTTCCGGCGGGCGCGGCGTGTCGCGGCGCGCGGGGAACTGGCTGTCGCTGCGCCAGCCCGAGCCCGGCTCGCGATCCCGCTCGCGCGGCCGCGGCGCATCGACCTCACGGGGCCGAGTCGGCGCCGTCGGCAGCACCGCCCCCAGCTCGCCGCGGCCAGGTGCGACGGGCAGCGGGCGCACCCAGGGCTCGGCCTTGTGGTCGGGGCCGCGCACGGGCAAAGCCTGGATGGGCGCGCCGGGGGAAGGCAGCGTGCTCACGGCTGACGGCAAATCGCGGTAGCGGTGCGGGCGCTGCACCGTCACCGGGTCGCGCAGGTCACGCGGGTCGTTGACGCGGTGCTCGTAGCGCGGCGAATGGCGGTAGGCCGGCACATAAACCTCGCGCGGCGCGAGCGGATACCAGCCGAAGCGCGGCGGTGGCGGGCGGTTGCCGATGGTGACGCTGACGCTCACCGAGCCGCCGCCCACCCAGCCCACCAGCGCCGGCGCATAGACGGGCCGGTGCACATAGGCCCCCGGCGCCCAGCACCAGCGGCCCCGCCAGCTGACCCAGCGGCCATAGTGGAAGGGCGCGAAGCCCCACGGCGCATCGTCCACCCAGGTCCACCCCCACAGACGCGACCAGGCCCAGTGACCGTAGCGGTACGGCGCCCAGTCGGCGGCGATGACGGTGGTCGGGATCCACACCGTGCCGTAGTCGGGCGCCGTCTCCCAGCGGCCATAACGGTCCAGGTCCTCTGCGCCCGTCATCTCGGGTGACACGTAGCGCGCGACGGGCCGGTCGGCCTCATCACGGCTGGCGGCCAGCACCCAGTCGCCGAAGCCGTCGCTGTACAGCGGGCCGCGTTCGGCGCGCGGGCCATCGGGCCACCAGAACTCCACCTGCTCGCCCGTGCCCAGCACCACCGGCGCCGCCGCGCGCGCCCACTCGAAGCGCAACCGCCCCTGAAATACATAGGCCTTGCTGCCGCGGTCCAGTTGTTCAACGCGGTAGAGCCCCTCGCGCTCCGGCTGCGCCGTGCCTTCACGGGTGCGCAGCCGCGTCTCGGCGGCGTTCTCGGCGCTGCGCAGCCGCACGGCAACGTCGCCGCGGTCGATCTGCAGCAGCGTCTGGCCCTCGTCGAGCTGACTGAACTCGAGGTCGCTGCGCTCGTCGACCCAGATGGTCGTGGAGCCCACGCGCAGGCTCATGCGCCCGCGCTCGTCGGTGCGCAATCGGTCGCCCTCGCCCACCGTCTGGTTGCGCGCGACCCGCACCCACTCGCGTGTTTCGTGGTCAAACAGCCAGGCATCACCGATGACGTCGACGACCCGCGCAGCGCGTGTCGGTGGGTCGCGGTCGGCGTCCTGTGCCTTGGCTGCGGGCACGAGGGACACGAGCAGCGCCATCGCCAGGATGCGCCAGCGGCTGCGGGTCAGGACGAGCCTGGTTGCGTTGGACGGTGTGGTCATGAGCCCCTGCTCCTTTGCGTCATACGGCAACGGGCGGGAGCGGCCCGCGGTGCACCGCGCTTACAAGTTTTGCAAGTCAATCGTCGGCCGCCGGGTCCAGCTCGGGGAACAGCACCGACGTGTAGCCGAAACGGGTGAAGTCGCGCACGCGCATCGGGTAGAGGATGCCGTCGAGGTGGTCGCACTCGTGCTGCACGACGCGCGCGTGGAAGCCGTCGGCAATGCGATCGATGGGCTGGCCGTCGGCATCGAAGCCGATGTAGCGGATGCGCTCGTCGCGCTCGACGACGCCACGCAGGCCGGGAACCGACAGGCAGCCTTCCCAGCCCTCGGTGCGACCGCCGTCGAGCACCTCGATGACCGGGTTGATCAGCACGGTCGGCGGCACAGGCGGCGCGTCGGGATAACGCACGTTCTTCGTGTAGCCGAAGATCACCAGTCGCAGGTCGACGCCGATCTGCGGCGCGGCCAGGCCGGCGCCGCTGGCGGCGGCCATCGTCTCGAACATGTCGGCGATCAGGGCCTTAAGCGCCGGCGTGCCGAACTCGGTGACGGGCTGCGCGACACGCAACAGCCTCGGGTCGCCCATCTTCAGGATCTCGTGAACCGGCACCGCATTTCTCCCTGGGACAATCGTGACGGGTGATTCTAGAAAGCCACCTGCAGCTGCCCTCCTCCATGCCTGATTTCATCGACGACCTCGGCCACGGCCTCTACGCCATCGACACCGGTTTCCAGCGCCCGCGCTTCGACGCGGCCTACCTGATGATCGAGGACGGCCGCGCCGCCTTCATCGACACCGGCACCAACCATGCCGTACCGCGGCTGCTGGCGGCACTGGACACGCTGGGCGTGGCGCGCAACGCGGTGGACTGGGTCATCCCGACGCATGTGCACCTGGACCATGCCGGCGGCGTGGGCCTGCTGATGGAGGCGCTGCCCAACGCCCGCGCGCTCGTCCACCCGCGCGGCCTGCGCCACATGGTGGACCCGAAGGCGCTGTGGCTCAGCGCGCTGACGGTCTACGGCGACGCCGAGATGCAGCGCAGCTACGGCAAGCTGGTGCCTGTGCCGGCCGAACGCGCCGAGGCCAGCCACGATGACCAGGTCATCCACCTCGCCGGCCGGCCGCTGCGGCTCATCGACACGCCGGGCCACGCCCGCCACCACCATGCGATCTGGGACGAGGCCAGCCGCAGTTGGTTCACGGGCGACACCTTCGGCCTGTCCTACCGCGTGTTCGATGTGGACGGCCGCGCGTGGATCCTGCCCACCAGCACGCCGGTGCAGTTCGACCCCGACGCGCTGAAGGCCACCGTCGCGCGGCTGCTGGCCGCCGAGCCGGTGGCGATGCAGGTCACGCATTACGGCCGCATCGGCGGCTCGGTGGACGAGGTGCGCCGCCTAGCCGCGCTGATGCTCGACGAGGTGGACGACATGGTGGCGCTGGCTCGGCAGCTGCGCGATGCGCCGGACCGGCATGAACGCCTGAAGGCCGGCCTGCTGGACGGCTACCTGGCGCGACTGCGCGTCCACGGCCATCCGGCGGACGCCGACGCGGCTGACTGGCTGGCAATGGATGCGGAGCTGAACGCACAAGGCCTGGAGGTCTGGCTGGACCGGGCGCCGGCAGCATGAAGCTGCTGCTCGTCGACGACCACCGCCTGCTCGCCGAGGCGCTCGCCGGGCTCATCGAGGCGCGCTTTCCGGGTGCTGCAGGCCGCGAGCCTCGCCCAGGCGCTGGCGCGCCTGGACGGCAGCACGCGCCTCGCGCTGCTGGACCTGGGTCCGCCCGACGCCAGCGGGCCGTCCGCCACGCCGAGCGTGTCTCTGGCGAGCTCCCCATTGAGCCAGACCCGGTGATGCAGCGGGAACCGCGCCGACCAAAGCAGCCACGGACCAGCCTCGGCGCCGGCCGATGGCAGCGTCAGCGTCATGCGATAGCGGCCCGTCCCCGGCCGGGGGCATGCCACGCGCGCCCCAGTCGTCGGGCAAGGCCTGCGGGACCCAGCCAGCCTGGGCCTGCTACTCGGCGTGGTCGATGCGCTGCACCTGCAGCAGCGCCTGCGCCTGCACGGGCGATGAACTGAGCACAGCCCAAGCGGCCCCCCGCAGAGCCAGCCGAAGCCACAGGCTCGCAAGCCGGCGGTGTCACAGACATCGGGCGTGGGGGACAGGCTTGGGGCAGTAATTCGGGCAATGGCGGAACGGCCAGCGCGATGTAGACGCGCAGCAGCGCGCCGGGCTTCGGCCAGTTGGCCGAATGGAGGGGGCGAGCCTCAGTCTGGCCCGCCGGCAGGGCAAACCGCCTTGCGACGGTGCATCACGGCGCACCAGCTCAGTGCCTGCGATCAGCGTCCAGCGGCCGCCCCGCAGGAGCGCCGCTGAGGACGCAGCCAGGCATGCGTCTTGCAACAACGGGTACGCAGGGCTGACCAACAGCCCTCCGATTTCTCGCCAATGGCGGCGACTCCCATTGACCGGCCCCGACCGAACCTGCAGAGGTTCCCGGGGCCTTCTTACTGGTGTCTCCGCCCAGGGCCAAGGCTCATGGGATGAGGCGCCTGCAGCGCAGGAAGCGACCATGCACATCGTCCTCATCGGCCACGGAATGGTGGGCCAGAAGTTCCTCGAATCTCTCGCCGAAGGGCCTGCCGCAACGAGCGTGCAGGTGACGGTACTGTGCGAGGAGCCGCGCCCGGCGTACGACCGCGTCCACCTGTCGGAGTTCTTCTCGGGCAAGACGGCCGAGGACTTGTCGCTGGTGCCACCGGGCTTCTTCGAGAAGCACCCGGCGTTCAGGCTGCGCCTGGCCGCCAAAGCCGTGGCTATCGAGCGCCGCGACCACACCGTGACGCTGGCCGACGGCGAGGTCGTGCACTACGACAAGCTGGTGCTGGCGACCGGCTCCTACCCCTTCATGCCGTCGGTTCCGGGCCGCGACCGCACGCACTGCCACGTCTACCGCACTATCGAGGACCTCGAAGGCATGCAGGCCAGCGGCAAGGTCAGCAAGAGCGGCGTCGTCATCGGCGGCGGCCTCTTGGGGCTGGAATGCGCCAAGGCGCTGCGCGACATGGGCCTGCAGACGCATGTCGTGGAGTTCGCGCCGCGGCTGATGGCCGTGCAGATCGACGACACCGGCGGCCGCGTGCTGCGCGAGAAGATCGAGGCGCTGGGAGTGACCGTGCACACCGGCCGCAACACGGTGGAGATCACCGACGGCGCGATGGCCCGCCACCGCCTCGTGTTCGCCGACGGCAGCTGGCTGGAGACCGACATGCTGGTGTTCTCCGCCGGCATCCGCCCGCGTGACGAGCTGGCCCGGCAATGCGTGCTGGCCATAGGCCCGCGCGGCGGCGCTGTCATCGACGATCACTGCCGCACCAGCGACCGCAACGTCTACGCGATTGGCGAGGTGGCGAGCTGGAACGAGCAGACCTTCGGCCTCGTCGCCCCCGGCTACGAGATGGCCCGCGTGGCGGCACGACACATCGCCGGCGATGCGGCAGCCACGTTCCCTGGCGCGGACCTCTCCACCAAGCTCAAGCTGATGGGCGTGGACGTGGCCAGCATCGGCGACGCGCACGGCAAGACGCCCAAGTGCCGCAGCTACCAGTACGTGGACGAGCGCAAGCAGGTCTACAAGAAGATCGTCGTCAGCGACGACGGCAAGAAGCTGCTCGGCGCGGTGCTGGTGGGCGACGCGAGCGAGTACGGCACCTTGCTGCAGCTCGCGCTCAATGGCATCGCGCTGCCGGCCGAGCCGGAGTTCCTGATCCTGCCGAGCAGCGACGGCAAGCAGGTCGGCATCGGCCCGGATGCGCTGCCCGACACGGCGCAGCTGTGCTCGTGCAACAACGTGACCAAGGGCCAGGTCTGCGCGGCGGTGGGCGATGGCTGCACGACCATCGGCGAGATCAAGGCCTGCACGAAGGCCGGCGCCACCTGCGGCGGCTGCGTGCCGCTGGTCACGCAGGTCATGAAACTGGAGATGGCCAAGCGCGGCATGGCCGTCAACAACCATCTCTGCGAGCACTTCCCGCACTCGCGCCAGGAGCTGTACCACCTGATCCGCGTTGGCGGCATCAAGACCTTCAGCGAGCTGCTGGCCCGGCACGGCACGGGCCTGGGCTGCGACATCTGCAAGCCGGCAGCAGCCAGCATCTTCGCGTCGTGCTGGAACGACTTCGTGCTGAAGCCCGAGCTGGCGCCGCTGCAGGACAGCAACGACTACTACCTCGGCAACATCCAGAAGGACGGCAGCTACTCCGTCGTCCCGCGCATGCCGGGGGGCGAGGTCACGCCCGACGGCCTCATCGCCGTCGGCCAGATCGCAAAGAAGTACGGCCTCTACACGAAGATCACCGGCGGCGCCCGCGTCGACATGTTCGGCGCCCGCGTCGAGCAGCTGCCGCTGATCTGGGAGGAGCTGATCGCCGCCGGCTTCGAGAGCGGCCATGCCTACGGCAAATCGCTACGCACGGTGAAGAGCTGCGTGGGCAGCACATGGTGCCGTTATGGCGTGGACGATTCGGTGGGCCTGGCCGTCGAGATCGAGAACCGCTACAAAGGCCTGCGCGCGCCGCACAAGATCAAGTTCGGCGTGTCGGGCTGCACCCGCGAATGCGCCGAGGCGCAGGGCAAAGACGTCGGCATCATCGCCACCGACAAGGGCTGGAACCTCTACGTCTGCGGCAATGGCGGCATGAAGCCGCGCCATGCCGAGCTGATCGCCAGCGACCTCAGCAAGGAGCGGCTGATCCAGCTCATCGACCGCTTTCTGATGTTCTATGTGCGCACGGCCGACCGGCTTCAACGCACCAGCACCTGGCGCGACAACCTGGAAGGCGGGCTCGACTACCTGAAGGACGTCATCGTCAACGACTCGCTTAACCTCGGCAGCGAGCTGGAGGCGCAGATGCAGGCGGTCGTCGACAGCTACCAGTGCGAATGGAAGACGGCCGTCGAGACGCCCGCGGTGCGCCAGCGCTTCCGCTCCTTCGTCAACAGCGAGCAGCCGGACGAGCGCATCGTCTTTGTCGCCGAGCGCGGTCAGATCCGTCCGGCGCGGCCCGAAGAGCGCGCAGAAGCCGCTGCCGAACAGACCGCCGAGGCCAGTGCCGAAGCGACCGCCTGACCCGCCTGGAGCCACATGATGAACTTCACTCCCGTCTGCCGCGTCGACGACATCCTGCCCGACACCGGCGTGGCCGCCCGCGTGGGCGGCCGCCACGTAGCCGTGTTCCGCATCGGCGCCGACCGCTTCCACGCCATCGACAACATCGACCCACGCTCCGGCGCCAGCGTGCTGGCTCGCGGCCTGGTGGGCAACCTCGGCGACCGCGTCGTCGTCGCGTCGCCGCTCTACAAGAACCACTTCGACCTCACGACCGGCGAGTGCCTGGAGGCGCCCGAGCAGTCTGTCTACGCGCATGCCGTCCGCGTCGAAAACGGCCATGTCCTCGTCGCCCTGAACCACTGCTGAAGGAAATCCACCATGGCCTATGTCGTCCCCACCGAGTTCGTCACCAAGATGGTCGACGCGGGTGAATCCAAGCTGCTGATGTCCACCCGCGACACCTTGATCCGCGCCTACATGGCGGGTGCCATCCTGGCGCTGGCCGCGGCGTTCGCGGTGTCCGTCAGCGTCAACACCGGCAACCCGCTGATCGGCGCGTTGCTGTTCCCGGTCGGCTTCATCCTGCTGTACCTGATGGGCTTCGACCTGCTGACCGGTGTGTTCACGCTGGTGCCGCTGGCTGTGCTGGACAAGCGCCCCGGCGCGACCTGGGCCGGCGTGCTGCGCAACTGGACGCTGGTGTTCTTCGGCAACTTCGCCGGCGCGCTGACCGTCGCCGTCTTCATGGCCATCATCTTCACGTTCGGCTTCAGCGAGGCGCCCAATGCCATCGGCCAGAAGATCGGCCACATCGGCGAAGGCCGCACGGTGGGCTACGCGGCCCACGGCGCGGCCGGCATGCTGACACTCTTCATCCGCGGCGTGCTTTGCAACTGGATGGTGTCCACCGGCGTCGTCGCGGCCATGATGTCCACGTCCGTCTCGGGCAAGGCCATCGGCATGTGGATGCCCATCATGGTGTTTTTCTACATGGGCTTCGAGCACAGCATCGTCAACATGTTCCTGTTCCCGTCGGGCCTGATGCTGGGCGGCCAGTTCACGCTGATGGACTACCTGATCTGGAACGAGATTCCCACGGTGGTCGGCAACCTCGTGGGCGGACTCACATTCGTGGGCTTGTCGCTGTACTCGACCCACTACAAGACAGCCCCCAAGCGAGTGCTGGGCTGATGCTCAAGCTGTCGGTCGGCCAGCACTCGGAGGCCGGCCACAAGACGCTGAACCAGGATTTCCACGGCGTCGCGCAGCCCACCGAGGCCCAGGCCCGCTCGCGCGGCATCGCGCTGGCGATTGCCGACGGCATCAGCAGCAGCATCGTCAGCCAGGTGGCCAGCGCGGCGGCGGTGCGCGGCTTCCTGGAGGACTACTACGGCACGTCCGAATCATGGACGGTGCGCCGCGCCGCGCAGTGCGTGCTGGCCGCCACCAACGGCTGGCTCTACGCGCAAAGCCAACGCGGCGACGGCCGCTTCGACAAGGACCGCGGGCACGTCTGCACGTTCAGCGCCCTCGTCTTCAAGGGCCGCGAGGTGCACCTGCTGCACGTCGGCGACACACGCGTCTACCGCGTGCATGCCAACGCGCTGGAGCAGCTGAGCCAGGACCACCGCGTGCGCCAGGACGGCCAGACCTACCTTGGCCGGGCGTTGGGCATCAGCCCGCACCTGGACGTGGACCACAGCTGCTGGGCCGCCGACGTGGGCGAGACCTACCTGCTTGCAACCGACGGCGCCTACGAACGCCTGGACGCAGCGCTCGTGCAGGCGACGCTCGCCGCGCACGCCAACGACCTGCAAGCGGCGGCCGAGGCACTGGTGACCGCAGCGCTGGTGCGCGGCAGCGAGGACAACGCAACGGTCATGCTGGCGCGCATCGAGTCGCTGCCCGACGCTCTCACCTCACCGCTGAGCCGCGACGGCCTGAAGCTGCCGCCGCGCCTGGTGCCGCGGCAGTCCTTCGAGGGCTACCGCGTCGTGCGCGAGCTGCAGCAGACGGCACGCAGCCAGGTCGTGCTGGCCGTCGATGCCCAGGGCCGCGAATGGGCCCTGAAGCTGCCCACAGCGGAGCTGGCCGGCGACCCCCGCGAGCTGGACCGTTTCGCCACCGAGGAGTGGGTTGCCCGGCGCGTGGACAGTCCGCATGTCATCAAGGCGGCACAGGCCGAAGCTCGGCGCGAGCACTTGTTCACTGCTGTCGAGTTCATCCACGGCCAGACACTGGCGCAATGGATGGTGGACCATCCGCGACCCGCGCTGGACGAGGTGCGCGGCATCGCCGAACAGATCGGCCGTGGTCTGCAGGCGTTGCACCGAAAGGAGATGCTGCACCAGGACCTGCGGCCCGAGAACCTCATCATCGATCGTCAGGGCACGGTGATCCTCATCGACCTCGCATCCGCCCATGTCGCGGGCTTGAGCGAGGCCCAAGGCGACGCCCGCCCCCTGGCGCTCGCCGGCACGCTGCAATACACCGCTCCCGAGTACTTCACTGGCGACGGCGGCTCGCCGCTCAGCGAACTGTTCTCACTCGCCGTGCTCGTCTACCAGATGCTCACCGGCGCCCTGCCCTACGGCCTGCAGGTGCCGCAGGTGCGCGGCGAGCGCGATCTGCACAAGCTGCAGTACGTGCCGCTGCGCACGCACCGGCCCGACCTGCCGGAGTGGCTGGACCGCGTGCTCAGAAAGGCGCTGCGACCGCAGCCGCCGCGGCGGCAGCAGGCGCTGTCGGAGTTCGTGCATGACCTGCACGCGCCGGGGCCGGAGTTCTTGAAGCGGGACCGCACGCCGCTGCAGCAGCGGCATCCGCTGCTGTTCTGGCGGGGGCTGACGGTGGTGTTCGGCCTGGCGACGGTGGTGTTGCTGGGGCTGCGGGTCAGCGGACAATGAACCGCAACCCCACTCTCGCTAGTCGACACCAGACCCATGCTGTCGAATCAAAGATCCAAGCATTGCATCTCGCTCGCGGTCCTCGTGGTCGGCATTGCCCACACCGACGCAATGTCGCAGACGGTTCGCACAGACGGGGTCTATCGAAGCGAAGTGCAGAGGAACGAGAACGCCACGGACTACATCAGCATTCTCCGGTTTGCACCGGATGGCCGCGTGTTTCTGATGCAGGCTGCGATGCCTGCCAGGCAGGAGCGCGTGTGCGAGCGGTTCAGGCCGGAACTGGCGCAGCCCCACTGGGCAAAAGGAGCGACATACAGAATGGAAGGGAATCGCCTCTCTTTCCAGACCTCGTCACCCAGCGCAACCACGTCGTTCGACGGCACCGTGGCCTCTGACACATTGCAATTGAAGCTGGTGGTCCCCACGCGGCAGAACCTGTCGTACGACCTGACGTTCAAGTTCGCGCCCTGCGCTGATCAAAAGCCTGCAGAGCAAGCAGGGCGAGAGTGAATGGAGACCCATTTCCTCCCGCGATGGAACGGCCATTGACGACCGAATGCGCCGCCACGGCGTTGGGGTTCCGCCGTGTTCACCGCAACCTAAGGCAAACGGCCTGTCCCTGACCTCAGACGTCCAGCCCCAGCTCCTGGATCTTGCGCGTAATCGTGTTCCGCCCGATGCCGAGCTTCTGCGCGGCCTCAATGCGACGGCCACGGGTGATGTCCAGCGCAGTCAAGATGAGCTGGGCTTCGAAGCGCTTCGTCAGCGCATCCCACACGTCGGGTTCACCCGCCAGCAGGCGGGCGCGGGCGTCGGTCGCCATGTCAGCCAGCCAGCCATCGCCGCTACTGGTGCTGGCGGGAGCGGCCGGCACGGCGATCGGGGCGGCCGCCACGCCCTGCGATGCCAGCGGCTGCAGTGGCGCGGGCGCGGCCACATAGCCCGGCTGCAGTTCATCCGGCAGGTCCTTGGGCTCCACCACCTGGCTGGGCGCCATGACGCTGAGCCAGTGGCAGATGTTCTCCAATTGACGCACGTTGCCGGGGAACTCGAAGTTCGTCAGCACGACCAGCGCGGCATCGCTCAGGCGCTTGGGCTCTACGCCCAGTTCGGTTGCGCTGCGCTGCAGGAAGTGGCGGGCCAGCGCAGGCACGTCTTCCTTGCGCTCGCGCAAGGGCGGCAGGCGCAGGCGGATGACGTTCAGGCGATGGAACAAGTCCTCGCGGAACGCGCCCTGGCGAACGCGCTCTTCGAGGTTCTGGTGGGTGGCCGCGATGACACGAACATTGCTGCGCAGCGGGCTGTGACCGCCGACACGGTAGAACTGGCCGTCGGACAGCACGCGCAGCAGCCGCGTCTGCAGCTCGAAGGGCATGTCGCCGATTTCGTCGAGGAACAGCGTGCCGCCGTCGGCCTGCTCGAAGCGGCCGCGCCGCGAGGCCTGGGCGCCGGTGAAGGCGCCGCGCTCGTGGCCGAACAGCTCGCTCTCCAGCAGGTCCTTCGGGATGGCGGCGGTGTTGATGGCAACGAATGGGCCTTCGCCCCGCGGGCTGTGCTTGTGCAGCGCACGGGCGACGAGCTCCTTGCCCGAGCCGCTCTCACCGGTGATGAGCACGGTGACGTTGCTCTGCGACAGGCGGCCGATGGCGCGGAAGACGTCCTGCATCGCTGGCGCCTGACCCAGCATCTCGGGCACTTGCGCGGCGGCTTCCTGCTCTCCGGCCTCGCGCTGGCTTTCTTCCTGAGCACGGCGGATGAGTTCCACGGCGCGCGGCAGGTCGAAGGGCTTGGGCAGGTATTCGAAGGCACCGCCCTGGAAGGCCGACACGGCGCTGTCGAGGTCGGAGTAGGCCGTCATGATGATGACGGGCAACGCCGGCAGGCGCGCCTTGACCTTGGCCAGCAGCTCGAGGCCCGAGCCGCCGGGCATGCGGATGTCGGAGACGAGCACCTGTGGGGTGTCGTCGTCGAGTGCGGCGAGCATGTCGCGCGCATTGCTGAAGCTGCGCACCGGCAGCCCCTCGCGGGCCAGGGCCTTCTCGAGCACGAAGCGGATCGAGTGGTCGTCGTCAACAACCCAGATGGATTTCATGCGTTTCCTTCGTCGCGCCCTTCGCCTCGTGGGTCTAGGGCAGCGGCAGCGTGATTCTGAAATTCGTCAGGCCCGGTTCGCTCTCGCAATCGATCATGCCCTGGTGTTGCTGGGCGATCGTCTGAGCGAGCGTGAGGCCGAGTCCCGAACCGCCCTCCCTGCCTGAGACCAGGGGAAAGAAGATGCGGTCCCGGATCTCGGCAGGGACGCCCGGACCGTTGTCCTCGACATGCAATTCCAGTGCCAGTCGCCAGCGCTGCTTGCCAATGGTCACCTGTCGGGCCACTCGCGTGCGCAGCACGATCTGCGCATCACCGGCAGCGATGCGCGAACTCAACACCTGCGCCGCGTTCTGCACTATGTTGAGCACCATCTGGATCAGCTGCTCGCGGTCGCCGCGGAAGTCGGGCAACGAGGTGTCGTAGTCGCGCAGGATGTCCAGCCCGCGCGGATGCTCGATGAGCACGAGCGACCGCACGCGCTCGCAGATCTCGTGGATGTTGACGTCGCCGACCACCTGCGCCCGGCGGTGCGGCGCGAGCAGGCGATCGACGAGGCTTTGCAGCCGGTCGACCTCGTGGACGATGACCTCGGTGTACTCGGTCAGCTCGGCACCGCCCTCGCCAACCTGGCCGCCCTGCAGCTCAAGCGCCAGCAACTGTGCAGCGCCACGGATGCCGCCCAGCGGGTTCTTGATCTCGTGAGCCAGGTTGCGGGTCAGCTCCTTGGTAGCCTGCACCTGGTCCAGATTGCGCTCGTCACGGTCCTGCCGCGCGAGCTGGGCGATTTCGATGAGTTCGACAAGCACGCGTGGCGCGCCCTCTCCGTCGGCGTCCATCTGCGACACGACGACATGCACCGGCAGGCCTTCCTCGTGGGCCCACGCGCCACGCCGCAGCACGGCGTCGAAACGGCTGCTGGAGTACTGGTTGGCAGCCACGCCGGCCAGCGTCTCGAGCAGACGCTCCGGGTCCTCGAACCAGTCGGGCAGATGGGCCTTCTGGACGGTGCGGCGTGACAGCCGCATGACGTTCTCGAAGGACGCGTTGGCGAACAGGCATTCGCCGCTGGCACTGACGACGACGACCATCGTCGCCAGCAGGTCCAGACCGGCGAATTCGGCCGGCAGCAGGGGGATGTCAGTCATGGCACGCGTCGGCACCATGCCGACGGTTACGGGAGTTTGGAAATCTCGCGCTTGAGGGCCTGAACATCGGCCTCGTAGCGAGCCACGTTGTCCTTGAGCTCGGCCATGCGGTCGAGGTACTTCTGGTAGTTGCGCTCGTCGCCGCGACGCTCGCCCTGGCCGTTGTTGAATTCCTTCTGCGCACTGGCCAGACGCTCTTCGGCGGCACGCAGCTCGGTCTGCAATACGCGACGGCGCTCGTCGTCGCGAACGCGCTGCTGGCCGGCATCGACGCGGCTCTCAGCACCACGCGCTCCGTCGGCCGCCGGCGCCGACCCGGCGGCGCGCGGCTTGGCCGTCTGCAGCACCGTGATGGGCGTGCCCTCGATCGTGCGGCAGCCGCGCTCGCTGGCCTCCTTGGCCGACAACGCGTCGGTGTAGAGCACCGGCGGCCCGGGGCAGCGGTAGACGGTGCCCTGCGCCTGCGCGCCCGCCACGAGGACCATGAGCCACGATGCCAGCAGTCGATTCATGCGGGGATTGTGTCTCACGCCGGCCCAAGAAAAAGGGGCCGCGGCAGCGGCCCCCTTCGGTGGGGATGACAGCGGCAGCGGTGAAGCTGCCTGCGTTCATCACAGCGCGTAGTACATGTCGAACTCGACCGGGTGCGTGGCCATGCGGAAGCGCGTCACTTCCTGCATCTTCAGCTCGATGTAGGCATCGATATAGCTGTCGGTGAACACGCCACCCTTGGTCAGGAACGCCCGGTCCTTGTCCAGGTAGTCCAGCGCTTGATCCAGGCTGTGGCAGACGGTCGGGATCTTCGCGTCTTCTTCCGGCGGCAGGTGGTACAGGTCCTTCGTGGCGGCTTCGCCCGGATGGATCTTGTTCTCCACGCCGTCCAGGCCGGCCATCAGCAGCGCGCTGAAGGCCAGGTAGGGGTTGGCCGACGGGTCCGGGAAGCGCGCCTCGATGCGGCGGCCCTTCGGGTTGCTGACGTACGGAATGCGGATCGAGGCCGAGCGGTTCTTGGCCGAGTAGGCCAGCTTCACCGGGGCTTCGAAGCCAGGCACCAGGCGCTTGTAGCTGTTGGTGCCGGGGTTGGTGATCGCGTTCAGCGCACGGGCGTGCTTGATGATGCCGCCGATGTAGTACAGCGCGAAGTCGGACAGGCCTGCATAACCGTCGCCGGCGAACAGGTTCTTGCCGTCCTTCCAGACCGACTGGTGCACGTGCATGCCGGAGCCGTTGTCGCCGACCAGGGGCTTGGGCATGAAGGTCGCGGTCTTGCCGTAGGCATGGGCGACGTTCGCGATGATGTACTTCTGCAGTTGCAGCCAGTCAGCGCGCTCAACCAGCGAGCTGAACTTGGTGCCGATTTCCATTTGACCCGCGTTGGCCACCTCGTGGTGATGGACTTCGACGGGGATGCCCATCTGCTCGAGGATCAGGCACATCTCCGAACGCATGTCCTGGCCGCTGTCGACCGGGGGCACGGGGAAGTAGCCACCCTTGACGGTGGGACGGTAGCCGCTGTTGCCGTGTTCGTATTCCTTGGCGCTGTTCCAGGCGCCTTCTTCCGACTCGATCTTGAAGAACGAACCGGACATCTCGTTGCCCCAGCGGACGCTGTCGAACACGAAGAACTCGGGTTCCGGACCGAAGTAGGCGGTGTCGCCAAGGCCCGAGGACTTCAGGTAGGCCTCGGCGCGCTTGGCCAGCGAGCGGGGATCGCGCTCATAGGCCTTGCCGTCGGTCGGGTCGATGACGTCGCACGACAGGATCAGCGTGGGCTCTTCGAAGAACGGGTCGATGTTGGCCGTGTTCGGATCGGGCATGAGCAGCATGTCCGAAGCTTCGATGCCCTTCCAGCCGGCGATCGAGGAACCGTCGAAGGCGTGACCCGACGCGAACTTGTCTTCGTCAAAAGCGGACACGGGCACGGAGACGTGCTGCTCCTTGCCACGGGTATCGGTGAAGCGGAAGTCGACGAACTTGACTTCGTTCTCCTTCACCATGTTCATCACATCGGCGACGGTCTTGGCCATCAATAGCTCCTAGCGGATCGAGGGGGGTGGTTGCTGTCGCGTGCGCCAACAGCGCCCGCGACCTCGGCGGAAATTAAAGCAGGTTGCATGCCAACATGCACCGACATGGGTAGTGCGCTGACGGCCGGGGATTATGTGTTGACTGGGAAAGACGCCACAAAAACTATCGCACCAACTCGGTGCTTATGTTGGCACCAAACTGGATCACGCCCCGTTTCAGCGCATCGTAGGCCGGCGTCATTTGCGCGGCATCGCCCTTGACGCCGAGCTCAATGCAGCGCCCCCACTGGGGGTGGTCCACGCTCGGCAGGCTGAACACCTTGATGCCGCCGAACTCGGCCTCGACCGCTTCCATCAGCGGCGTCAGGCTCGCTTCCATGGCACCCTGCACGATGAACGACCGCTCGACGACGCCGCGTTCACGGTGCAGTTGCGGATAGCGGTCCAGCACCCAGGCCATCATCGGATGGGCCATGACCGGAAAACCAGGCACGAAATGCACGTCGCCGACGAAGAAGCCGGGGATCTTGTTGTACGGATTCGGGACGATGCCGGCGCCCTCGGGGAAAACGCCCATCTCGAAACGACGAAGGGTGTCGGGGTGGTCGGGGTCGGCCGTCGTGCCCTGGTCGGCAGCCATCTGCTGCACGCGTTGCCAGATCAGCTCGCGCGCCTCGGCATGCAGTGCCAGCGGCCGGCCGAGCGCGGCGGCGGCGGCCTGGCGGGTGTGGTCGTCGGGCGTGGCGCCGATGCCGCCGCAGCTGACGACCAGGTCGCCGCTGGCGAAGGCCTCGCGCAGCTTGGCCGTCAGCAACTCGCGGTCATCGCCCAGGTACTGCGCCCAGGCCAGTTGCATGCCGCGCTCGCCCAGCAGCTCTATGTATTTGGCGAGGTGCGAATCCTTGCGTTTGCCGGACAGGATTTCGTCGCCAATGATCAACAGTCCGACTTGCATGCGCTTCAGGCCCCAGGAAGAACTTCAGAAACGAAGACCGGCTCCGCCGCCCGCTGCGCCTGCAGCGCGGCGAGTGCGTAGTGCGTGAACCAGGCCGTGGAGAAGGCGAACACCAGCGTGTAGAGCCAGATCGCCACGAGGATGGTGAACGGCGCGAAGATGATGCCCGCGACGCCGGAGACAGCCCAGATCAGCGAGGGCACGGCGCCCAGGTAACCGCAGACGACGCCCATCGCCAGCATCGGCAGGCGATGCCGCTTCAACAGCGCGCGGCGTTCGTCGGCCGAGGCATGTTCGGCCAGCACGTCGAAGCCGAAGACGCGGTAGGTCAGCCAGCCCCAGATCAGCGGCGGCAGCACCATGACCAGCGGCGGAATCAGCCACAGCGGCATCGACAGTGCGATCAGCACCAGCGCCAGCAACGTGGCGCCCAGCGACGCTGCGAGGCTCTGCGCCAGCGTGCCGCCATGCTTCTTCTCCAGGCCCGGGAAGCGCCGCTCGGCGACGAGCCGCACGATGGCCGGCGTCATGCACAGTGCCACCAGCAGCAGGCTCAGCAGGATGACAACCGGCAGCACACCGGCCAGCACGACGATGGCCGCCAGCGCGCTGCGGAAGGCCTGCAGTCCGAAGGAGTCCAGCCAGTGAAGCAGGCTCTCGACGAGCATCCAGCTCTCCAGCGTCGCCCGCACGCTGGCAACGGCAGACTCCCAGAAGAAGAACATGAAGCCGAACACGGCCACGCCGGAGATCACCAGCGGCAGCAACGATAGGCCGATGACGCGGGGGTGCAGGCAGTAGGCGACGGCGCGCCAGAAGGCATCGGCAAGCCCTTGCATCAGACGACCTTTCGGAAGGAAGCAGCCAGGCGCGTCAGGCCCAACCACTGCTGGCGCCAGAAGCCGCGACCGTAGTCGTGTCCGCCCTCCTCGGGCAGTTGGTCGCGCACGCCGGTGGCGTCGAAGCGGTGCTGGAAATCGGCGGTCCCGAAGAGCTGGTCCCACAGCGGCAACAGCACGCCGAAGTTGTGGCCGCCCAGCGTGCCGCGCCCGTTCGTCTCGTGACCGATGCCGATGCTGTGGTGGCGGCGGTGGAAGCGAGGGCTGATCAAAAGCCGCTCGCCCCAGCGGCCGAAATGGATGCGCGCGTTGGCGTGCTGCAGGCTCTCGTGCAGCTGCGTGATGACCGTGATGGCAATGAACTGGCCCGGCTCCACGCCGATCAGCCGCGCCAGCAGCGCGAAGACGGTGGCCATCAGCACATCGTCCAGCAGGTGGACGCGGTTGTCGCTCCACATCGTCATCTGGCGCTGGCTGTGATGCAGGCTGTGCAACGCCCACCACCAGTTGAACTGATGCTGCGCGCGGTGCAGCCAGTAGTTCACGAAGTCGAAGACGACGAGATAGACAAGGAAGCTCACCCAGGCGACGTCGGTCACGCCGGGCCACAGGCCGTCGATCTGCCAGGTCGGCAGGCCCGCCAGCCGCAGCTGGCCGGCGATGCCATCCCACAGCGGCTGGATGCTGAAGAACATCACGAGGCGCACGAGGCCCAGTCGGTGGATCAGCGTGTAGACGACGTCGGTGCGCACGGCCGCGCGGTCGGTCACTGGCTCCACGGGCCAGCGGCGCTCCAGCAGGCCGATGCCCAGCAGCAGCACGGCGATCTGGATGAGGCCCCACAGCAACCAGCCGGTCGCGTCGAACGCGTCTTCCAGCAGGTTGCCGAATCCCAGGCCGAAGACAATGGGCTGCACGACGTTCTCGTACAGCAGCAGTTGCAGGGTGTCGAAGGCGTTGGAGATCCAGTCGATCACGGCTTCTTGAAAAGTGGAGCGTAGCGGGGGTGGTCGTGCAGCGGTGCGAAGCATAGGCCGCGCTGCTCCAGGCCGGTCAGCAGCGGCTCCAGCACCGCAGGCGCCCAGGGGTCTTGGCGCTCCCAGATGCCCAGGTGGGCCATCAGGATGTCGCCCGGCTTGATGTCGCGCAGCGCCTTCTCCAGCAGCTGCGCGTTCGGGAAGGTCTGGCTGGGCAATTCGTCGCCCAGGAAGCCCGCGCGGCTCCAGCCCACGTGGGTGAAGCCGCAGGCTCGAGCCGTGTTCAGCAACGCGGCAGACGTGCGGCCTGCGGGCGCACGGAAGATCGGGTCCAGGGGGCGGCCGGTCATCGCGGTGAAGCGCTCGCTGACCTTCTTCAAGCTCGCGCAGTATTGCTCGGCCGTCACTTCGCGCACGACCGGCGGGTTGACGCCGGCCTGCGTCCGCACCTTGAAGCGCGCGACCTTGGCCTCGGCATCCGGCAGGTCCTCCAGGAACACGTCGTGGTCCCATGTGTGCGAGCCGAAGTCATGCCCCTCGGCTACGCGCTCGCGCCACCACGGCGCCCAGGTCTCGTCCAGCGTCGTTCCGCCGGTCTGCGTCGGTTCGTTCGCGAGGAAGAATGTCGCCTTCGCGTTGTGCTTCTTGAGCGTCTCAGCGATCAGCGGCGCCACCCCCATGTGGCCGGTATCGAACGTCAGGTAGACCGGCTTGTCGCAAGCCGGCTGCGCTGCGGCCGTCGTGACCGCCAGCGCTAACAGCCACGCTCTCATGTCTCGCTCTTTTCGGGGCAAGAGCCGGGCCGCTCCCAAGCCAGCCCACGACGGCGATGTGCTTGCCGTTCGACCCGGCAAGCATCGCCGTCCCCGCGGGGGACAGGCCAAGGTACTCCTTGGACGAGGCGCGTCACACTCACAGCCTGGGTTTGTGGTCGAGCGTCCAAATGCCGTGCGGAGACTTGCCGACCTTGACCTGGCGCACCACCTTGCGCGTGGTCGTGTCGATCTCGGTCAGCTTGCCGGCCCAGCGCGACGTGACAAGTAGTGTCTTGCCGTCGGTCAGCAGCTCCATGTCATCCGGGCCCGAGGGGCCGGGGAACTGGTCGACGACACTCATCGTCGCAGTGTCAATCTTGCTGATCGTGTTGCCAGCGCGGTTGGACACGAGCACATGGCGCTTGTCGCCCCAGGCGCGGAAGGAGTGGGCGCCGTCGCCGGTGGCGATGCGCTTGACGAACTTCGGCGCCGCGCCGCTGACGTCCCACACCTCGACGGCCTTGTCGCCCGTCAGCCCCACGAGGATGAAGCGGTCGTCAGCCGTCAGGTAGATGTCGGCGGGCATCTTGCCGACGGTGGTCTTCCACTTCACCGTCTGCGTCGCCAGGTCGATGGCCAGCAGCTCGTCGCTGTCCTGCAGGCTGGCGTAGAGCGTCGTGCTCTTCGTGTCGATGTTCAGGTGGCTGGGCGTCTTGGGCGCCGGGATGCGCTTGACGAGCTGCAGCGGCTCGGCCGCCGTGCTGCCCTGCCAGCGGTAGATGTCCACGCGATCCAGCCGGTTGGAAGCGGTGACGAACCACTTCATGTCCGGCGAGAAACGCAGGTGGTAGGGGTCGGAGATGCCGCGCACGACGCGCTGGACCTCGGCCGTGCGCGGGTCCAGGAAGGTCAGCGAATCGCCCAATGCGTTGGCGACGATGACGGACTTCTCGTCGGGCGACATGTACAGGTGATGCGGCTCTTTGCCCGTGGGGATGCGCTTGGTGACCTTGAAGGTCACCGGGTCGACGACGGCGATGTCGGCGTCCAGCGAGTTCAGCACGAAGACCGGAGGACGCGCTGTCTGGGCCTGGGCTCCCAGAGCCACCAACCATGCCAAGGCCACCGTCAAACTGCGCAACATCCCGGATCTCCGACGAAAAAAGGGCGGCCCGTTGCCGCCCTGCTCTGCGCCAGTTTACCGAGCGTGCCTGAGCGAGGGCTGACCCATGTCAACCTGCCCGCGAGCTCACTCGTCGTCGCCGCCCAGGATGCCCCCGAGCAGGCCGCCGGCCGCGAAGCCGCCGAGCACCGAGCCCTCTTCCTTGTGGCCGCCGTTCTGCGGTGCCGCCGCGAAGATGCGCGAGGCCAGGCGCGAGAACGGAAGGCTCTGCAGCCAGACCTCGCCGGGGCCGGTCAGCTTGGCCAGGAACAGGCCCTCGCCACCGAACAGCGCCGTCTTGATCTTGCCGACGTACTGGATCTCGAAATTTACGCTCGGCGTGTAGGCCACCACGCAGCCCGTGTCCACCAGCAGCGTCTGGCCCGGCTGCAGGCTGCGGCGCACGATGGTGCCGCCGGCATGCACGAAGGCCATGCCGTCGCCGTCCAGCCGCTCCATGATGAAACCCTCACCGCCGAAGAAGCCGGCCGACAGCTTCTGCTGGAAAGCGATGCCGAGGCTCACGCCGCGCGCCGCGCAGAGGAAGGCGTCCTTCTGGCAGATCAGCGTGCCGCCGAGCTGGCGCAGGTCCATCGGGATGATCTTGCCCGGGTAGGGCGCGGCGAAAGCCACGCGCTGCTTGCCGCTGCCGTGGTTGGTGTACACGGTCGTGAACAGCGACTCGCCAGTGAGCAGCCGCTTGCCCGCACCCAGCAACTTGCCGAGAAAGCCACCCTGGCTGGCCGAACCGTCGCCGAAAACGGCATCCATGCCGATGGCCGAGTCCATGAAGAACATCGACCCGGCCTCGCCGATGGCCGCCTCGCCGGGATCGAGCTCGATCTCGACGAACTGCATCTCAGAACCCTTGATCTCGAAGTCGACTACATCCATGGCCATGAGGCACTCCCGGCTACAAAAACGGGCCGCATGATAGGCAAGAAGAAGGCTTGCCGGTCAGCTGGTGGCGACGCGGGGTGGTTTGGGGGCGCGCCTATCGCCGCCAAAGGCCGTCAGCCAGTGCGGAAACATTCAGCGCAAGCCGACGACTGCTTGCCCGTTATCGCATACAGCAGGGCATGACTGGGTCCGGCCCGTAGTGGTCCAACGCTTGCTCGACCTCGCCGCCCAAATGCTGGCGTTGACGTCGACTTGGACGCCACGTCCAGCCCACCTGCGACTTGACGTCGGCGACCATCTGCAAGTGGCCGATTCTGTTGAAAAACTCGATCTGCGATCGCGCGCACGCTGCCGGAGAAAGTTCGACCGCTCAGATCGATCCAGGATCAACGATCGCCCCCTCGGGGATGGTCTGAGCACCCCTGGAAAAGTGCATCAAGGCCGGCGCGCCGAGTTTTTCAACAGAATCGGCCGAAGGCCCTCGTTCGCGGCTGGCGATGGACGCAGCCGTGCAGGCGAGCGAGCCATTTCTTACCGCTTCGCCGTCATGCGTCTCGATCAAGCCGCCCTGAGCTGATTGATTCGTGCCTGATCCCTAACTTGGATGGCCGCCGCACACATCGAACTACGTATTTGTGACCAGGAGCGGCTGCATTCCGGCACCCGCCCTTCCCACGACACGGAGTTGCCATGCCAAGTCAGTTCGAGACCGCGCCTGCTTCGGCGCGCGGTGCGCCGAAGCAGGCTTCTATTGGGAGATGACGCATGACCGCTCGGGAGAGGTGGTCGGCAGCGGCTTCTGCCGGGAGCAACGGCCCCGGCTGAGGCCGCAATCTGGTTACAGCTATCACGTCGTGGCGCTGCTGGCGGCGCCGGCCGCCAAGGAGGGCGTCCCATGGCCACGCTGAGGCTCTTCGACGCCGAGCTCGCGCCGTTTGCAGGAATACCAGCCATGCGGCCCATCGCTGATCGCTTGGAGAGCGCCTTCGCAGCTGCCCTGGCACGCGACGAGCCGGAGGCCGATGTCGCACTCGTTGACCTCGTAGGCGCTGAAGGCGAGGTGATCGGCCTGTACTGGCTGCTGAACGGCTTACCACCGGGCCTGGCCTGTCTGTGCGTTCGCGATGCGCAGGGCTGCGTCCATGAGGGCATCGAAGCCCTGGGCAGCAGCACGATTCATTCCGCCCAGGTGTTCTGTCGGCTGCGAACTGCGGCGCTCCGACCGACTGCGCGTTCGTAGCCGATACGCGCCCCGGCGGCGCGTGCGTCAGTGGAGTCATCGCTGGTCGAGACGCGGCGGCCACCTGCACGGAGCCCATTTGCCACTCAAATTCTCTGTTGACAGAAATTTCAGATTAAGTAGGCTGCGAGCCATGGAACTCACCGACATCAGCCGCCGCTTCATCGTCCACTGGGGGGAGATGGGCACGAACTGGGGCGTGAACCGCAGCGTCGCGCAGATCCACGCGCTGCTCTACGTTCACGGCCAGCCGCTGCACGCCGAGGACATCGCCGACACGCTGGCGCTGGCCCGCTCCAACGTCAGCAACAGTCTGAAGGAGCTGCTGAACTGGCGGCTCATCCGCGCGACCCATATGCTGGGTGACCGGCGCGACTACTACGAGACCTCGGGCGATGTGTGGGAGCTGTTCCGCATCATCGTGCGCGAGCGCAAGGAACGCGAGTTCGACCCCACCGTCGCACTGTTGAAGGCACTCGCCGCCGACCCTGCGCTGGACCGGGAGTCGCCGGCGCTGCAGGACCGGCTGCGCAGCACGTTGGACTTCATGCAGACGCTGGGCAGTTGGAGCGACGAGATGCTACGGCTGTCGCCCGCGACGCTCGAGAAGATCCTGCGGCTGGGCGCGCAGGTGCAGCGTTTCGTACGTCCGGCCGACGCGGCCGACACCGCGGCGCCCAGCGTCTTCCCGGTCACCCCGCCTCTGCCACCCATGGGGTGATCCGCCGGGCGGACCGACGCCCCTTCTTTTGCCCCTAGATTTCTCTATTTACAGAAATAACCGCCATGAACGCAAGCCATCTTGTCCAAACGGTCTATTACGACGGCGCCTGCCCACTGTGCCGCAGCGAGATGGGCCTGCTGATGCGCCGTAACGACGCCGGGCTGCTGCACTTCATCGACATCTCGGAGCCCGACTTCGACGCGGCGGCGCTGGGCGTCACGATGGCCGCGCTGATGGCAAGGCTGCATGTGCGGCAGCCGGACGGCCGCTGGCTCATCGGCGTGCCGGCCGTGCAGGCAGCCTACGCGGCGACCGGCCACCGGCGTATTGCCGCCGCGCTATCGCAGCCCGTCATCGCCTGGCTGGCCGTGCCGACGTACGAGTGGCTGGCCGCGCACCGCTATCGACTGCCACGCTGGCTACTACAGGCGGCACACCTGCACACCGGTCAATGCGCACCCGACGGCGCCTGCCGCCGTCACTGATTCCAACCCCAGGAGAGCCCTATGTCCGAGCTGAATTTCGCCCTCACCCTCGTCATCGCCGTCCTTGGCCCGGTCGTCGCCATCTGGTACCTGCAGCCCATCCTGCTCGTCGTGCTGGACTCGTTGTGCATGGCGCCGCTGCCCGGCAGGGCCGGCGCGCAGTTCTGGGTCCGCAGTGCCTACGTGCTGGCCATCGCCGGCACCCTCGTGCTGGCACTGACGTTCGGCGACTTCCACGGCACGCTGCTGGACGCCATTCACCGCGCGCTGTGGCTGGCGGCCGCAGGCTGCTTCGTCAGCATCGCCGTCATCACGCGCCGCGTCTGGGCGCCGGTCCAGCAGCGGCTCGCCCGGCCGGCCGCACCGGCCGCCGGCACGGAGGTCTGAGCCATGCGAGTCCTCGTCGTTGGCGCCGGCGGCTTCATCGGCCGCGAGATCTGCCAGGCGCTCGCCACGGCCGGCCATGAGCCGGTGCGCGTCCGGCCGAGCCCGGTGACGGCCTGGGACCGATCCGATACCTGGCGGGCCACGCTCACCGGCATCCAAGGCGTCGTCTACGCAGCCGGCTGCCTGCGCGACCAGCAAGGCGGTGTCGCCGACCTGCTGGACCTGCTGCACCATCGAGCGCCAGCCGCCCTGGCGGACGCCTGCGAGGCCGAAGGCATCCCGTGCTTCGTGCACGTGTCGGCACTCTGCGGCGGCGTCAGCACCTATGCACGCAGCAAGCACGCTGGCGACGTGGCGCTGGCCGGCCGGGCCTGCATCGTGCGGCCCAGCCTCGTCGTCGGCGTGGGCGGCGCCAGCAGCCGCATGCTGGAGCTGCTGGCCCGCCTGCCGTGGCTGCCGCTGCCAGCCGAGGTGGCGCGCTGCCGCGTGCAGCCTATCCGTGTGGAGGACCTGGCGGCCGGCATCGTCGCCGTGCTGACGTCGCCGCAACCGCCTGCGTCGTGGACGGCCGTCGGCCCGGAGGCAGCGACGGTGGCCGAGTGGATCGCGCGCCGGCGCGCAGCACGCGGGAATGGGCCGGCGCGGCATATCGAGCTGCCCGCTGCGCTGACACGTGCCTCCGCCCGACTGGGTGACCTCGTCGCATTAGGCCCCTGGTGCAGTACCGCGCTGGACCTGCTGGCCCACGACAGCGCCGAGTCGCCCGCTACGTCGCCGCTGGGTCGCCCGCTGCGCGGCGCCATGGAAGGCGCCTGGGCATGAACGCCGATTGCCTGGCCCGCAAATCGCTCGTCGCGCTGTGGTGGGGCACCGTCGCCGCCAGCCTGCATGACGGCGGCGCGGCCGGCTGCGCAATGCTGCGCCAAGCCACCGGCATGAGTGCAGGCGCCGCACTGGCTGTGGTGCTGCTGGGTAGCGCCTGGGATGCGCTGATCGGTCTGGCGCTGCTGCTGCGCCCCCGCCGCCTCACCTACCGGCTCGCCGCTGCCGGCGTCATCGGCATGACGGTGCTAGCCACCGCGCTGCTGCCGACGCTGTGGCTGGACCCGTTCGGCGCGCTGCTGAAGAACGGGCCCGTACTGGCGCTGCTAGCAATGCTCGACCGAAGGGAACCTTGCGCATGAATGTCTACCTCTTCGTCAAATGGCTGCACGTCTTGTCCAGCGTGCTGCTGGTCGGTACCGGCTTTGGGTCGGCCTTCTACCTGTTCTTTGCCAACCGCACGCCCAGCCTGGAGGCGCGCGCCGTCGTCGCACGGCTGGTCGTGCGGGCGGACCTGTGGTTCACGACGCCGGCCGTCATCGTGCAGCCGCTCAGCGGCGCCTGGCTGGCGCACAGCGCCGGCTGGCCGCTGTCGACACCCTGGTTGGCAGCCTCGATCGGTCTGTATCTGGCGGCCGGTGCCTGCTGGCTGCCGGTGCTGGCGCTGCAGCTGAAGATGGCCCGGGAGGTCGAGGCCGCGCTGCGCGAGGCTCGCCCGCTGTCGCCACGCTATGGCGTGTGGCAACGGCGCTGGGAACTGCTGGGCTATCCGGCGTTCGCGGCCATGCTGGCGGTGTTCTTCCTGATGGTGAACAAGCCGGCGCTGGGTTGACGAGCGTTGCGAGAAGTCAGCGCTGGACCGCTGTTTCACGCATTTGTGTCGTGATGCATCGGCGACCGAGTACAGGAAGCATCGCGATACAGAAGCGCTGTCCAACGGGCGGTCATGCGACCACACTGGACGTCATGGACATCCAGATCGACTCCACCCTGCCCGCCCTGACCCAGGTTCAGGCCTTGACCGGCTGGCGACGCGAGTTCTGCGTCGAACTGCTGGGCGACGGCCGTGCTCGCATCTTCACGCGGATGGTCATCTCATCCTCGCGCAAGGCTGCGGAGCTGCAACGGGGCGTGTTGTTCCACCCGGTTGGCGCCGCCTTCCGCGACCTGCGCAGCTGCGTGAAGGTGGCGGCCGGCCCGCTCCGGGATCTCGTCGCCTCCGCGGTGCGGCAGCAGCCCTGCCAAGCCAACCTGTTTGCGGCTGTCGTCTACGACCAGCGCGCGTGGGAGCGCGTCATGGACGCGCTGGACCAGTGGCAGCGCCGCCCGCACGCGGCCGCGCGCGGCGTGGCGGCCGCGCCCCAGGGGCCGCGCCCGACGCTGCGCCAGTTGCCCATCCTCGCGCAGCGTGCTGGGCAGGTGCAGCATGCGCGCGCCGGCTCGTCCGGCCCGCACTGAAACAGGCGCACTGAAAACAGAAGAGCCGGCCGGCCCGTCGGGCCGCCGGCTCTAAAAGCGACGCCCGGAAGGCGTCAGCCCATGTGCAATCCGCCGTTGCAGGAGAAGTCCGCGCCGGTCGTGAAGCCACTGTCCTCGCCGGCCAGCCACGCGACGACGGAGCCGATTTCTTCCGGCGTGCCCAGCCGCTTGACCGGAATGGTCGCGACGATCTTCTCGAGGATCTCGGGCTTGATCGCCCTGACCATGTCCGTGCCGATGTAGCCCGGGCTGACGGTATTGACCGTCACGCCCTTGGCTGCCAGTTCCTGCGCCAGTGCCATCGTGAAACCGTGCATGCCGGCCTTCGCGGCCGAGTAGTTCGTCTGGCCGGCCTGGCCCTTCTCGCCGTTGACCGACGAGATCTGGATGATTCGGCCCCAGCCCTTCTCCACCATGCCCGGCACAACCTGCTTGGTCACGTTGAACATGGAGTTCAGGTTCGTGTCGATGACGGCCTTCCAGTCCTCGGGCGTCATCTTCAGGAACATGCGGTCGCGCGTGATGCCGGCGTTGTTGACCAGCACGTCGATCGAGCCATGTTCGGCGATGGCCTTCTGGAAAGCCTCGACGGTCGAATCCCAGTCGGCGACGTTGCCCACCGACGCGTAGAACGTGTAGCCCAGGGCCTTTTGCTCATCGAGCCACTTCTGGTAGTCGCGGCTCGGACCGCAACCGGCGATGACCTTGAAGCCGCCTTTGGCCAGGCGATGGCAGATCGCGGTCCCGATGCCGCCCATGCCGCCCGTGACGTAGGCAATCTTTTGGCTCATGGATGTCTCCTTGTGGTTGCAGTGGTGAATATTGAGTTCAGCGTTCTACAGTCAGGGCGACACCCATGCCGCCGCCGATGCACAGCGACGCGATGCCCTTCCTGGCGTCGCGCTTGACCATCTCGTGCAGCAGCGTGACGAGCACGCGGCAGCCGCTGGCGCCGATGGGGTGGCCCAGCGCGATGGCGCCGCCATTGACGTTGACCTTGCTCATGTCCCAGCCCATCTCGTTGTGGACGGCGCAGGCCTGGGCCGCGAACGCTTCGTTGATTTCGAGCAGGTCCAGGTCGGCCGACTTCCAGCCGGCGCGCTCCAGCGCCTTGCGCGCCGCGGGCACCGGGCCCATGCCCATGTAGGCCGGGTCCAGGCCGGCAGACGCGTAGGACGCGATGCGCGCCAGCGGCGTGAGACCAAGCGCCGCAGCCTTGGCGGCCGTCATCACCACCACGCCGGCAGCACCGTCGTTCAGGCCCGACGCGTTGCCGGCCGTCACGCTGCCTGCCTTGTCGAAGGCGGGACGAAGGCCGGCCAGCGCCTCGGCGTTGGTCTTGCGGTTGATGAACTCGTCGGCCGCGAAGACGACCGGGTCGCCCTTCTTCTGCGGGATCGTGAACGGCACGATCTCGTCCTTGAAGCGACCGGCATCCTGCGCGGCGACAGCCTTCTGCTGTGAGCCCAGCGCCAGTGCGTCCTGCTGCTCGCGGGTGATGCCGTACTTCTTGGCCACGTTCTCGGCCGTGATGCCCATGTGGTACTGGTTGTAGACGTCCCACAGGCCGTCGTTGACCATCGTGTCGACGAGCTTCCAGTCGCCCATGCGCTGACCGTCGCGCGAGTTGGGCAGCACGTGCGGGCTCATGCTCATGCTCTCCTGGCCGCCGGCGATGACGATGTCGCTGTCGCCGTCACGGATGGCCTGCGCGGCCAGCATCACGGCCTTCAGGCCGGACCCGCAGACCTTATTGATCGTCATCGCCGGCACGGCCTGCGGCAGACCGGCCTTGATGACGGCCTGCCGCGCGGGGTTCTGGCCCACACCGGCCGTTAGCACCTGGCCCAGGATGACCTCGTTGACCTGGTCGCTCGCGAGGCCCGTGCGGCGCAGCAGGTCCTGGATGACGGCCGCGCCGAGTTCGCTGGCGGGCGTTTTGGCGAGCGTGCCACCGAACTTGCCGATGGCGGTGCGTGCGGCAGCGACGATGACGATGTCTTGTTGGCTCATGGTATGTCTCCTTTGAAGTGATCAGGCTTTGACTTTGACGTAGCGGCCGGGCGCGGGTTCGATGACCTTGTACTTGCGGTTGCCGGGTACCTTGGGCGCGGGCTTGGGCTCGCCGGCCAGGGCCGCCAGCCACGCCGACCAGTCCGGCCACCAGCTGCCGGCATGCTCGACGGCACCGGCCATCCAAGCTTCGGGGTCGGCCGGCAGCGTGGTGCCCTTGCCGATCCAGTGGCAGCGCTTGGCCGGCTTGCCGGGCTTGGCCGGCGGGTTGATGACGCCGGCGATATGGCCCGACGCGCCCAGCACGAAGCGCTTGCGGCCCTTGAGCAGCGGCGTGCTGCGGTAGGCCGCGTGCCAGGGCACGATGTGGTCCTCGCGCGACCCGTAGATGTAGACCGGCGCGTTGATGGCACCGAGATCCACCTTCTCGCCGCAAACGGTCAGTTTGCCCGGCTCCTTCAGTTCATTCTGCAGGTAGGTGTGCCGCAGGTACCAGCAGTACATCGGGCCCGGCAGGTTTGTGGAATCACCGTTCCAGTACAGCAGGTCGAAGGCCGGCGGCGCCTCGCCCTTCAGGTAGTTGCCGACGACGTAGTTCCACACCAAGTCGTTGGGCCGCAGGAAGCTGAAGGTCGTGGCCAGCTCCTGGCCATGCAGCAGCTGCGGGCCCTTGGGCGACTCGGCGCCCAGCGTGGCCTCGCGCAGCCGCACGCTGGCTTCATCGACGAAGATGTCCAGCACGCCGTTGTCGCTGAAATCCAGCAGCGTCGTCAGCAACGTGACGCTGGCCGCCGGCTGTTCGCCGCGTGCGGCCAGCACCGCCAGCGCAGTGGCCAGCAGCGTGCCGCCGACACAGAAACCCAGCGTGTTGACCTGCTTCTGACCGCTGATCTCCTGCGCAACGCGCAGCGCCTCGATGACCCCGGTCTCGACATAGTCGTCCCAGGTCAGGTGCTTGACCGAATCGTCCGGGTTGCGCCAGCTGACGACGAAGGTGCGGTTGCCCTCGGCCACGGCATACCGGATCAGCGAATTGTCCGGCTGCAGGTCGAGGATGTAGAACTTGTTGATGCAGGGCGGCACCATGACCAGCGGCCGGGCCTTGACCTGCGGCGTCAGCGGCGCGTACTCAATGAGCTGGAACAGCGCGTTCTCGTAGACCACGCTGCCGGCGGTCGTCGCGACGTTCTTGCCGACCTCGAAGGCGCGCTCGTCCGTCTGCGACACATGGCCACGCTGCACGTCGCCCCACAGATGCTGCAGGCCGCGCGCCAGAGTCTCGCCCTGACTCTCCAGCGCGAGCTTCTGCGCCTCGGGATTGAGCGCAAGGAAGTTGCTGGGCGATGCCGCGTCGACGAACTGCTGAACCGCGAACCTGATGCGTGCCTTGGTCTTGTCGTCGGCCTCGACGGCCGAGGCCATCTGCTGAAGCGTGCGGCCGTTGAGCAGGTAGAGCTGTGTGAGGAAACTCGCTGCGGGATTGGAACGCCATTCCGGCGCGGCGAACCGTCGGTCATTGACGGTGGGCGCCTCACTCTGGCCGAGGGCGGAATTCCACAAGGCCGCGGCCTGCTTCAGGTAGTCGGTCTGCAGCTCGGCCAGTGCAGTCGGCGAGATCTGCGGCAGGTGCGTCATCTGCTGGATGAGCTCTGCGAAGGGTTGCGCGTCGGGCGCCGGCGGCGCCTCGTCCTTCTTCTTGCGGGTGGCCATGAATCTCCTCGGAACGCTGTCGCCGCGGTGGTCGTCGGTCTTGCCTTGCTCCGTTGCAATAAGCTTGCCACATCCCGCACCCACCACTTGCCGTTGTAAACCCGGGCGCTGACGCGCCTATGACACAAGCCCCATGTACCTCGTCGCCATCGCCTGGGCCTACGTCGCGTTGATGATGGCCGCTGCAGAGGCCTTGAGCCCGCAGGGCACGCTCTTCGGCGCGTTCATCACGCTGGTCCTCTATGGCGTGTTGCCGCTGGGCCTGCTGCTCTACATCCTCGGCACGCCGGGCCGCCGGCGGCGCCAGCGCGCGGCCGAGGCGTCAGCGCAGGCTGATGCAGGCGGCCATGCGGCCACGGGGCCGGCCCAGGGACTCGCCCCGGAACGAGAAGAATGAATCATCCGTCAGCGTGCACCAGCGGCCGCCGCTGATTCGGGTGACATTGACCGACATCAACCGCTCGCGAGCCAGCAGTGGCAGGTCGGCCCGCCAGCGCGGCGCTGGATTGGGCCGGTAGAGAAAGCCCGGCTGGTCGCGCTGCAGCGGCTCGCGACCGAAGGCCTGCACGACCTCGGGTCCGACCTCGAACGCCGCCGGACCGATGCAGGCGCCCAGCCAGGCCTGCACGTCGCCCGGCTCGCACCCGGCGGCGTCGCACAGCTCGCGCACGGTGTTCTCCAGCACGCCGGCCGCCAGCCCCCGCCAGCCTGCATGGGCGCCGGCCACGCCGCCCGGCGCGCTGAGCAGCACCGGCAGGCAGTCGGCCACAAGGATGGCGACGGCCAGGTCCGGGTCGGTGGACACCGCCGCATCGGCCTGCGGCGCGTTGTCGTCGTGCCAGTCGCGCTGCAGCCGCACGACGCGGGCGCCATGCACCTGGTGCAGGAAGACAGGCCGAGCACCCAGCACCGGCCCGAGGGCCGTCCGGTCGCGGGCGACGTCGGCCGCGCCGCCCGCCGTGCGGCCGTAGTTCGCGCCACGCGTCGTCATGAACGCCGTGACACCGGGCCAGTCGGGCGTCAGCCACTGCGGGTCAAGCGGCATCGGGACAGGCCTCGGGCCGCGTGTTTGCGAAGGCCGGCAGCGCCAGGCAGGCGTCGTTGATGCGGCGCACGATGGGAAAGTCGTCCAGCGGGCAGGCGAAGCGCTGCGCGTTGTAGACCTGCGGCACCAGCAGGCAGTCGGCCAGGCCGGGCGTGTCGCCGAAGCAGTAGGTGCCGGCCATCGACGTCAGCCGCCGCTCGACGACCGTCAGGCCCGTGGCGACCCAGTGCCGGTACCAGCGGTCGATGTCGTCCTGCGTGTGCTGCATGCCACTCTTCAGGTAGCGCAGCACGCGCAGGTTGTTGATGGGATGCAGGTCGCAGGCGATGTCCTGCGCCAGCGCCCGCACCTGCGCACGAGCCAGCGCATCGCGCGGCAGCAGCGGCGGCTCAGGGTGGGTCTCGTCGAGGTATTCGAGGATGGCCAGCGACTGGCTCAGCCAGCGGCCGTCGTCCAGCTCCAGCGCCGGCACAAGCTGCGAGGCCTGCTGCGAGGAGAACGGCTCGGCAAACTGCTCGTTCTTCTGCAGGTGGATGGCGGCGTAGTCATAGGCCTGGCCCTTCAGCGCCAGGCCGATGCGCACGCGCCAGGAGGCCGACGAACGAAAGTAGTTGTGCAGCTTCATACGGCCGATTTTGACGCGCCCTACACTGCCGCGATGCCCCTCTTCAGCCGCTTCAAGCACTGCTCCAACTGTGGCAGCCCCGTCGACTACCGCGTGCCGCCGGACGACAACCGCGAGCGCGCGATGTGCCCGGCCTGCGGCATGGTGCATTACCAGAACCCGCTGAATGTCGTCGGTACGCTGCCCGTATGGGAGGCCGACGGCCGCGTGCTGCTGTGTCGCCGCGCCATCGAGCCGCGCCACGGCCTGTGGACGCTGCCGGCCGGCTTCATGGAACTGGGCGAGACGACGGCAGAGGGTGCGCTGCGCGAGACGCAGGAGGAGGCCGGCGCGGACATCGCGATGGGGCCGCTGTTCACACTGCTGAACGTCGTGCGCGTGGGCCAGGTGCACCTGTTCTACCTGGCGACGCTCCGTTCGTTGCAGTTCGACCCTGGGCCGGAGTCACTGGAGGCGCAGCTATTCGCCGAGGCCGAGATCCCCTGGGAAGAGATTGCGTTCCAGACGACGCGCGAGACGCTGCGCTGCTTCTTTGACGACCGGCGCGCAGGCCGGGGCTTCGGGCCGCACGCGATCGACATCGCCTAGGAGGCTGCGCGACGTCAGCGCCCGCCCAGCACGCGCGCGGGCAGCATGACGATGGCGCGCAGCAGTGCGAACGCGCCGTCCACCGCGATGCCCAGCAGCCGGAACGGCAGCAGCATCAGCCACACCAGCGGCCACAGCAGCAGCGCACCGATGGCCAGCGGCCAGCACACGATGAAGAGGATGCACCAGAGCAGAAAGCCGAGCATGACGGCACTCCAGGAAGGACAAGTGCCGCCACGGTAGGCCTCACGGCCCGGGCCGTCGCGCCGCTTGCGACGAAGCGGCGATCCGGCGGCATCAGCCGCTCAGACGCGCCGCTGGCCCGCCACGTAGCAGGCCGCCAGGTTGCGCTCGTCGGCCAGCGTCATCCACGCAAAAACGCGTTCATGCAGCTCGCGCGCCGCCGCGTCGCGCACCTCGGCGACCGGCCCCTTCGCCCAGTCCCACACGCACAGGTCGGCCATCTGCCCGACGGACAGGCCGCCAATCTCGTCGCCCAGCCGAAGCGCCTCGGCCGCGCCGCGCGTGGCAGCATGCAGCGCCGTCCAGGCTGTCAGCCGCTCGCCGCGCAGCGCCTGGATCTTGTACGCATCGAGCATGTTGCGCGGCAGACTCAAGCTCGTGCCGCCGCCCACGTCCGAGGCGAGGCTGACGTTGAAAGGCGCGCCGCGCCAGTCGAACAGCCCGCTGCCGAGGAACAGGTTGCTCGACGGGCTGTGCGCCACCTGCGCGCCACGGGCGTCGATGAGGCGCCTGTCCTTGTCGTCCAGCCAGATGCCATGGGCCAGCACGGCGCGTTCGTGAAGCAGGCCGGCGCGCTCGTAGACGTCCAGGTAGCTGCGCGCCTCCGGGAAGAGCTGGGCTACCCACGCGACCTCGGCGCGATTCTCAGCCACATGCGTCTGCATGTAGAGGCTGGCGTCGGCCCGGCACAAGCCACCGGCCATGGCCAGCTGAGCGTGCGTGCTGGTCGGCGCAAAGCGCACGGTGACGGCATACGCGAGCCGCTCGCGACCGTGATAGCGTGCAATGAGGTCCAGGCAGTCGCGCTCGGCCTGCACGACGTCGTCACGCAGGCCGTCCGGCGCGTGGCGGTCCATCAGCACCTTACCGGTGATGAGGCGCATGCCGCGCCGGGCCGCGGCGTCGAACAGCGCTTCGGCCGAGGTCTTATGCACGGTCGCGAAGACGACGGCCGATGTCGTGCCGGCGCCCACCAGCGCATCCAGGAATACCTCGGCGCCGGCCTGGCTGCGCACCGGGTCCGCGAAGGCGCATTCGCTCGGGAAGGTGTAGCGCTCCAGCCAGTCCAGCAGCTCCGTGCCGTAGGAACCGATGACCTCCAGCTGCGGGCAATGCACGTGCGTGTCGATGAAGCCCGGCAGCACCAGTTGCCCGGCATGGTCCTTGCGCACCCAGCTGGCATCCGGCTCGGCGGCCTGGCGCCCGACGATGCGGCCGTCCTCGACAAGCAGCCAGTGGTCGCGGTCGTAGCGCACCACGGGCGACTCGGTTGCGCCCCAGGCCGGTGCGGCGGTGAAGTCCAGCAGATCACCGCGCAGCGCCCATCGGCGAGGGCTGTCGGCGAAGTTTTTCTGGTCAGTAAAACTCATGGGGCGATTCTGAGGCAAGGCTTGAAAATACAGGACACCATGAACACCCGCCCGATCCGCTTCTTCCACCGCGGCAACATCGTTGAGGTCGGCAGCCTGCCGACGACGACGACCGTGCTGCAATACCTGCGCGAACACGCCGGCTGTACCGGCACCAAGGAGGGCTGCGCCGAGGGCGATTGCGGTGCCTGCACCGTGCTGCAGGGCGAACTGGACGCCAGCGGCCAGCTGCAGCTACGCAATGTCAATGCCTGCACGCAGTTCCTGCCGACGCTCGACGGCCGCGCGCTGATCACCGTCGAAGACCTCGGCGGCCCCGAGGCACCGACACCGGCCCAGCAAGCGATGGTGGACTGCCACGGCTCGCAGTGCGGTTTCTGCACGCCCGGCTTCGTCATGAGCCTGACCGCCTGCTACGAAGCCCACCAGGCCGCCGGCACGCGACCGAGCCGCCAGGAACTGGCCGACAACCTCGCCGGCAACCTGTGCCGCTGCACCGGCTACCGGCCCATCCTGGACGCCGGCGAGCGCATGTTCGAAGCGCCCCCGCAGCGTCTCGACCGCGGCGCAATGGCCGCCGCGCTACGTGAGCTGGCCCAGGACGGGCCGCTGGATTACCACCACGCAGGCCAGCGTTTCCACGCGCCGAGGACGCTGCCCGACCTGGCCGTGCTGCGCGAGACCTACCCGCAGGCGACGCTGCTGGCCGGCTCGACGGACATCGGTCTGTGGGTCAACAAGCAGTTCCGCGTGCTGCCGCAGATGATCTACACCGGCCGCGTCGATGCGCTGAAGGCCATCCGCGCCGACGAGCAGGGCCTCTGGATCGGGGCCGCCGCGTCGCTGGAAGACGCCTGGGCCGCGCTGACGGCACTGGTGCCGTCGCTTGCAGAGCTGTGGCGGCGCTTCGCGTCGCCGCCAGTGCGCCATGCCGGCACACTGGGCGGCAACATCGCCAACGGTTCGCCGATCGGCGACGGCGCGCCCGCCCTGATTGCGCTGGGCGCGGACGTCATCCTGCGCAGGGGCACGCAGCAGCGCCGCCTGCCGCTGCAGGATTTCTACCTGGACTACATGAAGAAGGACCTGCAGCCCGGCGAATTCGTCGAGGCGATGTGGGTGCCGCAGCCCGACACGAGCTGGGCGTTCTCGGCCCACAAGGTGTCCAAGCGGCACGACAGCGACATCTCCGCCGTCTGCGCCGTGCTCGCGCTGCAGCTGCGCAATGGCAGCGTGCAGCAGGCGCGCTTCGCCTTCGGCGGCATGGCGGCCGTCGTCAAGCGCGCCGCGCGGGCCGAGGCCGCCGTCGTCGGCCAGCCCTGGGTGGAAGCCACCGCCGAGGCCGCCGCAGCGGCGCTGATCAACGACTTCCAGCCCCTGAGCGACATGCGCGCGTCCAGCGCCTACCGGCTCAAGGTCGCGCAGAACCTGCTGCGCAAGCTGTGGCTGGAGACGCTGGACCGCCGCACGATCAGCGTCTGGCGCAGCGCGAGGCTGGCCGCATGAACAAGCCCGAAGTCTTGGTGCTCCACGAGCCGGTCGTCGGCCGCTCGCTACCGCATGAATCGGCACACCTGCATGTCAGCGGCGCCGCGCCCTACACGGATGACTTGCCGGAACCCGCCGGCACGCTGCACGCGGCGCTGGGCCTGTCGCCGATCGCGCACGGCCGGCTCACGGGCCTCGATGTCGCGCGGCTGCGCCAGCAGCCGGGCGTCGTCGCCGTGCTGACCGCCGCCGACATCCCGGCCGAGAACAACTGCGGCCCGCTGGTGCACGATGACCCCATCCTGGCGGACGGCGAGCTGCGCTACGTCGGCCAGCCGGTGTTCGCCATCATCGCGACGGACCGCGACGCGGCGCGCCGCGCGGCATCGCTGGCGAAGCAAGTCATCCAGGCCGAGCCGCTGCCTGCCGTGCTGACCGCGCTGGACGCGCATGCCGCCGGCCAGTACGCGGTGCCGCCGATGCACATGACGCGTGGCGACCCGGCGGCGCAGCTCGCCGCCGCTCCCCACCGGCTGCAAGGCACCTGGCGGCTGGGCGGGCAGGAGCAGTTCTACCTGGAAGGCCAGATCAGCTTGGCCGTGCCGCAGGAAGGCGGCGACGGCCTGCTGGTGCACTGCTCGACACAACACCCCAGCGAAATGCAGCAGTTACTGGGCCACGCGCTGGGCTGGAGCGCCAACCGCGTCGCCGTGCAGTGCCGGCGCATGGGCGGCGGCTTTGGCGGCAAGGAGAGCCAGTCGGCGCTGTTCGCTTGCGTGGCCGCCATCGCGGCGCTGAAGCTGAAGAAGCCCGTCAAGCTGCGCGTGGACCGCGACGATGACTTTCTCATCACGGGCCGCCGCCACGGCTTCGACTACCGCTGGGACGTGGGCTTCGACGACGACGGCCGGCTGCTGGCCGCTGACGTGGACCTGATCTCCAACGCTGGCCACAGCGCCGACCTGTCCGCGCCGGTGATGGCCCGGGCGCTGTGCCACTTCGACAATGCCTACTGGCTGCCACACGTCGCGCTGCACGGCTACAGCGCGAAGACGAATACGCAGAGCAACACCGCCTTCCGCGGCTTCGGCGGGCCTCAGGGCGCGCTGGCGGTGGAGGTGATCCTGGATGGCATCGCCCGCCGGCTGAGGCTGGACCCGGCCGAGGTGCGCCGACGCAACTTCTATGCGCCGGGTAAGGACATGACGCCCTACGGCCAGCGCGTCGAGGAGCTGCACGCCCAGGCGCTGACGGCCCAACTGCTGGCCAGCAGCCGCTACGACGAGCGCCGCGCCGAGATCGCCGCGTTCAATGCGGCGAGCCCGGTGCTGAAGAAGGGACTGGCCTTCACGCCGGTCAAGTTCGGCATCTCGTTCAATGTCGTCCACCTGAACCAGGCCGGCGCGCTGGTGCATGTCTACACGGATGGGTCGGTGCTCGTGAACCATGGCGGCACCGAGATGGGCCAGGGGCTGAACACCAAGGTGGCCCAGGTCGTGGCGCATGAACTCGGGTTGCCGCTGGGCGCCGTGCGCTGCTCCGCCACCGACACAAGCAAGGTGGCCAACACGTCCGCCACAGCCGCTTCCACCGGCAGCGACCTGAACGGCAAGGCTGCCCAGGACGCGGCGCGCAAGATCAAGGCGCGACTCACGACCTTCGCCGCGGAGCGCTTCGGCTGCGCGCCGGCGCTGGTCGCGTTCGAGGCGGGCCAAGTCTGCGGCGGCGGGCAAAGCGTGCCCTTCAAAGAGCTGGTCGCGGCGGCCTACCTGCAGCGCGTGCAGCTGTGGAGCGACGGCTTCTACACGACGCCCGGCCTGCACTGGGACCGCACCACGCTGCAAGGCCACCCCTTCTACTACTACGCCTGGGGCGGTGCGGTCTGCGAGGCGCTGGTGGACACGCTCACCGGCGAGAGCCGCATCACGAGGGCCGACCTGCTGCACGATGTGGGCACCAGTCTGAACCCGGCGCTGGACATCGGGCAGGTGGAGGGTGGCTTCATCCAGGGTATGGGCTGGCTGACGATGGAGGAGCTGGTGTGGCACCCCAAGACCGGCCTGCTGACCACCCACGCTCCAAGCACCTACAAGATCCCGACCGCCAACGACTGCCCGACCGAGTTCCATACCGCGCTGTTCGGCACGCCCAACGCCAGTGAAACCATCCACCGCAGCAAGGCCGTAGGCGAACCGCCGCTGCTCCTGGGCTTCGCGGCGCTGCTTGCCGTCAAGGATGCGTGCGCGGCCGGCGGGCCGGAGGGCTGCGACCCACCGCTGCACGCGCCGGCGACCGCCGAGGCCGTGCTGAACGCGATCGACGCCGTCCGGGCCTAACGGCGCGTCGCCACGACGACGGCCTGGGTGCGCGAGCTGACGCCCAGCGCCTTCAGCACCGCGGCGACATGGTCCTTGACCGTCTCGACGCTGACGCCCAGTTCTCGCGCAATGAGCTTGTTAGACAGCCCCTGCGTCAGCAGATGCAGCACATGCTTCTGGCGTGGCGTCAGCGGCAGGTCCGGCCAGTCCGGGACCGTCGATGACGGCGCGACGGCGGGCGACTCGTCCACCAGTTTCTTCAGCGGCGGCACATAGGTGCCGCCCGACAGCACGAGCTGCAGCGCCTGCACGAACGTGAGAATGTCGCTGCGCTGCGGCACGTAGCCCATTGCGCCGGCGTTGATGGCCTGCAGCGCATCCTCGGTCTCATCGGTGCCCGAGATGACCACGACGGGCAGCAGCAGGTGCTCGCGGTGGATCTGCTGCAGCAACTCGAAGCCGCCCTCGACCTTGAGGTCCAGCAGCACGAGACGCGGCATGTCCCGCACGAGCGCGGCGCGGGCGTGCTCGACCGTGTCGACACCGTGCACCTCGGCGCCAGCGAAATGCTGCTCGATCAACCCGGTGAGCGCCGCGCGCACCATCGGAAACGCATCGACCAGCAAGACCTTCATCACCCCAACCCCTATTTTGTTGGTCGGGATGATAGTCAACGTGGGGTAGACACTCTCACCACGGCGGCACCGACGCTCAGTGCGCTTCTTCCCAGTTCGCCCCCACGCCCACTTCGGCCAGCAGCGGCACCTTCAGCTGTGCCACGCCAGCCATAAGTCGCGGCACCTCCGCGCGCACCCAATCCAGCTCGGCCTGCGGCACCTCGAAGACGAGCTCGTCGTGCACCTGCATGACGATGCGGGTCTGCTTGGCTGCGCGATCCAGCTCGGCCTGCACGGCGAGCATGGCGAGCTTGATGAGGTCGGCTGCCGTGCCCTGCATCGGCGCGTTGATGGCCTGCCGCTCGGCGCCGGCGCGGCGCTGACCGTTGCCGCCACGGATCTCCGGCAGGTAGATGCGGCGGCCGAACAGCGTCTCCACATAGCCTTTCTCGGCTGCGCTCGCCTTGGTCTCGTCCATGTAGCGCTTCACGCCGGCGAAGCGGGTGAAGTAGCGGTCGATGTAATCCTTGGCGGCCTTCTGCTCGATACCCAGTGCCGACGCCAGGCCGAAGGCGCCCATGCCGTAGATGAGGCCGAAGTTGATCGTCTTGGCATAACGGCGCTGTTCGCTGGAGACCTCGTCCAGCGCGATGCCGAACACCTCGCTGGCGGTAGCGCGGTGCACGTCCTGGCCCTCCTGGAAGGCGCGCAGCAGGCCCGGGTCCTCGCTGATGTGGGCCATGATTCGCAGCTCGATCTGCGAATAGTCGGCGCTGGCGATACGGCAGCCCTCGGGCGCGACAAACGCCTCGCGCACACGGCGGCCCTCGGCCGTCCGGATGGGGATGTTCTGCAGGTTGGGCTCGTTGCTGGACAGCCGCCCGGTGATCGCGACGGCCTGCGCGTAGTTCGTGTGCACGCGGCCCGTGTGTGCGTTGACCTGCAGCGGCAGCTTGTCGGTATAGGTGCTCTTCAGCTTGGACAGCCCGCGGTGCTCCAGGATCTTGGCCGGCAGCGGAAAGTCGCTGGCGAGTTCAGTCAGCACCTCTTCGTCGGTGGACGGTGCACCGGTGGCTGTCTTCTTGACGACCGGCAGGCCCAGCTTGTTGAAGAGGATCTCGCCGATCTGCTTGGGGCTGCCGATGTTGAACGGCTGGCCGGCGATGTCGTAGCACTGCTGCTCCAGCAGCACGAGGCGCTGGCCGATCTCGTGGCTCTGCTGCTGCAGCTTGGCCGCATCGATCAGCACGCCCTGTCGCTCGATGCGGGCCAGCAGCGCGGCGGTCGGGATTTCGATATCGGCATAGATGCGCTTCAAGCCGGCGTCCGCCTCGATCTGCGGCCACAGCACGCTGTGCAGGTGCAGGCACATCTCGGAGTCCTCGCCCGAGTAGGTCGCCGCCTTGGCCACGTCGACCTGCGCGAACGGGATCTGGTGCGCGCCCTTGCCGCACAAATCCTCGTAGCTCAGGCCCTTGCGGCCCAAGTGCCGCTCGGCCAGCGCCTCGAGGTTGTGGGTCTTGTGGGCCTCCAGCACATAGCTCTGCAGCAACGTGTCGTGCTGCACGCCGGCGAGCCGGATGCCGTGGTTTGCCAGCACATGCCAGTCGTACTTCAGGTTCTGGCCGATCTTCTTGGCGGCTTCGTCCTCCAGCCAGGGCTTCAGGCGCGCCAGCACGCCCTCCAGCGGCAGCTGCTCCGGCGCGTCTGGCCCGCTGTGGGCGAGCGGGATGTAGGCGGCCTCGCCCGGCTGAACAGCAAAGGAAATGCCGACGATGCGCGCGGCCATCGGGTCCAGAGAGTCGGTCTCGGTATCCAGTGCCGCGAGCGGCGCAGCATGCAGTCGCTGCAGCCACGCTTCGAGCTGCTCGAACGTCAGGAGGGTCTCGTACCGACGCGCGAGATCCTCGGCACCCACGGACGGCGCGGGCTCGTCGAACAGGCCCGGATTCGCGGCCGCAGCCTTGGGCTTGGACACCAGCGCCGTGCCGGTCAGCTCCTCCAGCCACTGCTTGAAGCCGTTGCGGGCATAGAACTCGCCCAGCGAGGCCTTGTCAGGCTCGCGGAAGGCCAGGTCTTGCAGCGCCGGCCAGCTGGGCACGTGCTCGGCGAGGTCGCAGTCCACCTTGACGGTGACGAGCTTGCGGCCCATGGGCAGCCAATCCAGCGCCGCGCGCAGGTTCTCGCCAGCCTTGCCCTTGATCGATGCGGCGGCAGCGATGACACCGTCCAGCGAGCCGTACTCGGCGATCCACTTCGCGGCGGTCTTGGGTCCCACGCCGGCCACGCCAGGCACGTTGTCCACCGTGTCGCCCATCAGCGTCAGGTAGTCGATGATGCGGTCGGGCGGCACGCCGAACTTGGCCAGCACGCCGGCCTCGTCCAGTCGCTCGTTGCTCATCGTGTTGATCAGCTCCACATCGGCGTTGACCAGCTGCGACAGATCTTTGTCGCCCGTCGACACGATCATCCGGTGCCCCGACTTCGCGCCGATGCAGCACAGCGTGCCGATGACGTCGTCCGCCTCCACGCCCGGCACCGTCAGCGTGGGCCAGCCCAGCAGTTTCACCACTTCGTGGATGGGCTCGATCTGTTCGCGAAGCTCAGGCGGCATCGGCGAGCGCTGCGCCTTGTACTCCGGGTACCAGTCGTCGCGGAAAGTCTTGCCCGGCGCGTCGAACACGCAGACGGCGTGCTCGGCGCCGATGTCACTCTGCAGCTTTTTCAGCATGGCCACCATGCCGCGCACCGCACCGGTGGGCTGGCCTTCGGGGCCGCGCAGGTCGGGCATGGCGTGGAAGGCACGGTAGAGGTAGCTGGAGCCGTCGACCAGCAGCAGGATGGGTTTGCTCATAGGCAGCGATTCTCGGCCAGCGCGCCACCTAGAATCGGCAGCATGCTTCGCCCCACATCCCTGCTGCTGCTCGCCGCACTCGCTGCGCCGGCGGTGGCCGACCCGCCGCCCGAACCCAAGGTCGAGCGCAACGTGGCCGAGGACGATCAGGTCCGCATCGAGGAGCTGAAGGTGCGGGGCGAGACCAAGAAGGTCACGGTGAAGAACAAGCTCACCAAGGCCCCGGACTACGAGATCGTCGTCAACGACGCGGGCCGCGAGTCGGCCGGCGGCACCGGCACGGGCCTGTCCAAGAGCGGCTCGGGCGCGCGGGTCTGGAAAGTCCTCAAATTCTGATGTCGTGCGGCCCAGGGCCGTGCAGTCCCTAGACCCATGGCCGTTTTCACCGAAGTCAGTCCCGCCCAGGCCCAGGCGCTGCTGGACCACCTCCACCTCGGCACGCTGAGCTCGCTGCGCGGCATAGGCGCCGGCATCGAGAACACCAACTACTTCGTCGACTGCACGCAGGCCGACGGCCACCTGCACCGCTATGTGCTGACGCTGTTTGAGCGCCTGACGGCCGAGCAGCTGCCGTTCTACCTGCGGCTGATGCAGCACCTGGCCCAGCGTGGCGTGCCGGTGCCCGAGCCGCATGCCGACGCCGCGGGCGAGATCCTGTTCGAGGTGGCTGGCAAGCCCGCCGCCATCGTGGACCGCCTGCACGGCGGCCACCAGCTCGCACCCGACGCCTTCCATTGCGAGCAGGTCGGCGCGACGCTGGCCCGCATGCATCTGGCTGGGCGCGACTACCCGCTGCACCAGCCCAACCTGCGCGGCATCACGTGGTGGCGCCAGGTCGTGCCCCAGCTGCTGCCCTTCCTCGATGTGGCCCAGGCCGAGCTGCTGAGGGCCGAGCTGGTCTACCAGGAGCAGCTCGTCGCCTCGCCCCGCTACGCCGAGCTGCCGCAGGGCCCGATCCACGCCGACCTGTTCCGCGACAACGTCATGTTCGAGCCGGGCGAGGGTCCCGGCCGCGAGCGGCTGACGGGGTTCTTCGACTTCTACTTCGCCGGCGTCGACACCTTCCTGTTCGACATCGCGGTCTGCCTGAACGACTGGTGCATCGACCTCGACTCCGGCCGGCTCATCCAGGAACGCGCCAGCGTCTTCGTCGCCGCCTACGAGACAGTGCGACCGCTGACGCCGGGCGAGCACCGCCTGCTGCCGGCACTGCTGCGCGCGGCGGCGCTGCGCTTCTGGGTGTCGCGCCTGTTCGACCTGCACCTGCCGCGCGAGGCCAGCCTGCTGAAGGCGCATGACCCGCGCCACTTCGAGCGCGTGCTGCGCGAGCGCATCGCCAGCCCCTGGCATGCGCTGCACGGGGAGGTGGCCGAATGACGATGCAGCTGCACCTGCAACAGGTGCCGGCTACCAACGGCCGGCTGTGGATCCGCCACGGCCTGCGCGTCTTCAGGCGCGAACCGCTGGCCTTTCTCGGACTGATGGGGCTGGCCGCCGTCGGTTCGTTGCTGCTGTCCGTGCTGCCCTTCATCGGCCCGGTGCTCGGATTGATGGCACTGCCGGTCTGCTCGCTCGGCTTCATGCTGGCCACGCATCAGGTGCTGCAGAAGCAACGCCCCACCGTGGCCGTCTTCCTGGCGCCCTTGCGACTGACCGCCGAACGCCGCAACCGACAGCTGATGCTGAGCGCCAGCTTTGCGCTGGTGGCGCTGGCCGTGCTGCTGGGCGCCAACGCCATCGACGGCGACGCGACGCGCATCGTCATGGAACTGATGGCCAAGGACGGCGCGCCCGAGGACATCGCCAGGGCCGCCAGCGACCCACGCATCCTCTTCGGCGCGCTGCTGCGCTTCGGCGGGCTGGCGCTGCTGTCGGTGCCCTACTGGCATGCGCCGGCCCTGATCCACTGGGGCGGCCAGGGCGTCGCCCAGGCACTGTTTTCCAGCACGCTGGCGCTGTGGCGCAACAAAGGGGCGTTCGCGCTGAACGGTGTGCTGTGGATGGCGGTCTTCCTCGCGCTGTCGGGCACGTTGGCGCTGCTCGTGTCCCTGCTGGGCGTGCCCCAAGTGCTGCCGTTCGTCATGCTGACGACGGGCATGTTCGCGTGGGCGGTGTTCTACGCGTCGCTGTATTTCACGTTCGTCGACTGCTTCATGTTCGGCGCACCGCAAAGCCTGCTGGAAGATCAGCGCTGAACGCGCCCCGGGAGGGGTTTTCACGAGCGGGTCATGTGGGCCATCTAGGCTGCCACGCTTTCGTCACACAGGCAGTTGCCCGCGTTCCATGACCTTCTCCAAGTCCCTCCAACGTCGTCAAGCCCTTAAGTTCCTGGGTGCCCCGCTGATGCTGCCGCTGGGCGGCACGGCCGTCGGCAGCCTGCTGACCGCCTGCGGTGGTGGTGACGACAGCACGCCGGCCCCCACTCCCGTCAACTTCGTGTCCGCCAGCTTCACCGGCATGGCCGCGCCGAGCCTGGCCACGCCGGCCGACATGGCCAAGACGCTCGTCACGTCGTCGCTCGCCGTCAAGCTCAGCGACGACAGCACGCAGAGCTTCTCGCTGTCCTACGCCCCGTTCTTCACGACCGGCGACATGGTGCCGGACGGCAAGGGCGGCACCATCCTGGCGGGTGGTTATGTCGACTTCGCGGGTAAGCCCATCATCGACACGTCGGTGGCAGGCAAGGAGCGCCAGTTCTTCAGCGACTGCCCGGACGGCACCTCGCTGCTGAAGGTGGAAGGCGCCAAGGTGAGCGGCGTGAAGGGCAACACCGTCTTCGCGGTCGTGCAGTTCGAATACACGACATGGGCCCAGGACGGCAAGACCGACATGTACGGCCGCCTGCCCTCGCCCATCGCCGTGCTGACGCTGGATCAGGACCCGGCCACCGGCAAGCTGTCGCTGGTGAAGTACCACAACGTCGACACGTCGCCGGCCATGGGCCTGTGGATCACGTGCGGCGCCAGCCTGTCGCCCTGGGGCACGCACCTGTCCAGCGAGGAGTACGAGCCCGACGCGTTCACCATCGCCGCCAACGCGCAGTTCAAGGCCTACAGCAAGAACCTGTTCGGCGACGAGACCAAGGCCAACCCGTACCACTACGGCCACCTGCCTGAAGTGACCGTCAACGCCGACGGCACCGGCACGATCAAGAAGCACTACTGCATGGGCCGCCTGTCGCATGAGCTGATCCAGGTCATGCCCGACAACCGCACGGCCATCATGGGTGACGACGCCACCAACGGCGCCTTCTTCATGTTCGTCGCCGACAAGGAGAAGGACCTCTCCGCCGGCTCGCTGTACGTCGCCAAGTTCGGCGCCGGCTTCTCGCTGGACCCGGCCGCCGCAGGTGCGCCCATCACGTGGATCAAGCTTGGCTCGGCCACCAGCGCCGAGATCAAGACGCTCGCCGACACGCTGAAGCCCGCCGACATCATGGATGTGGCGACGACCGACCCGGCGGACGCGACCTACACGAAGATCTGGTTCAACGGCGCGCCGCAATGGGTGCGCCTGAAGGCCGGCATGGACAAGGCCGCCGCCTTCCTGGAGACGCACCGCTACGCCGCGCTCAAGGGCGGCTCGATGGCCTTCACGAAGATGGAAGGCACGACCGTCAATGTGAAGGACAAGGTTGCTTACTCGGCGCTGCAGAACATGCAGAAATCCATGGTCAAGGGCAACTCCGCCTGGAACGCCGACTACAACATCACCATCGACAAGGCGCTGAATGCCGGCGGCATTCTGGCCCACACGCTGAGCACCGGCCAGAAGGACTCGGCGGGTACCGCCATCAACAGCGACTGGGTGCCGTCCATCACCAAGACACTGCTGATCGGCGAAGACATCACCGCCGACTCGCTAGGCAACACGGCCAACCCCGACAAGGTCGGCGCGCCGGACAACCTGAAGTTCTCCGAGAAGTTGCGCACGCTCTTCATCGGCGAGGACAGCGGCTACCACGTCAACAACTTCATGTGGGCCTACAACGTCGACACCAAGGTGCTGAGCCGCATCGCCTCCATGCCTTCGGGCGCCGAGGCAACCGGCCTGGGCGTCGTGGACGACCTCAACGGCTGGACCTACATCACCAGCAACTTCCAGCACCCGGGCTACTGGGAAAGCATCCACGGCGTCGTCAAGGGCACGCTGGAGCCGCTGATCAACGCCAACTACAAGAACCGCTTCGGCGCGCAGGTGGGTTACCTGACCAGCACCGCGACGAGCGTCAAGCTGGGCAAGATCGCCTGACGACAGTCGGCTTGTTCGAGATGAGGGGGCTGCGCGTGCAGCCCCTTTTTGTTTGGAGCGGTCGAGGCATTCAACGCTGAACTTCGCCTGGCTCGGCTACAGCGCGCCCGAGACGTCGGCTGTCACGGCAGCACCAGAGCCTTCATCCTCAATCCAGGCCGAGGTAACGTCACCCTGAAAACGCCCCTTGATCAAATAGCTGCGGCCCTTGACGACGGAAAGTTCGACCACGCCTTTCGCTTTGAACGTGTTGAACACGTCAACGACCGGCAAGGCAGTCACTGAGCGGCAACCGATCGACAGTGAATGACGTCCGGGCGCGACCGTATGCTCCAAACGGCGAACCAGCAGCACGTTGCCCATTCCTGCGCTAGCCCGAATGCTTTCGTCGATCGAGTTCACCACCGCATGGCCATCCACGGCCAGCACGGCACAGAAGATGGCACGCCCCTGCTCGACGGCGTACACGCTGTCCTTGACGGTGCCGTCGGGCTTGTAGATCAGGTTCAATGACTGCGGCTGGACTGGCGAAAGTGCGCAACCACACAACAGGAGCACGGGAAAGAGCAGCGCAGCGGCGAGTGGCTTGGTCATATGCACAGTTCGACAGATGTCGGGTTGATCGTGCAGCAGGGCCCGGGCATGCAGCGCGCTACACCGTAACTACGGCATCGGGACGCCGTGGTATCGAATAGGTCCCCGTCGCATGTGCCACCGGTTCCTCCTGTCCTTCGGAGTACAGCCACACCTCGCCCACGGCCAGGCTCTTGCCCAGCTTCATCAACCGGCAGCGCCCGATCAGGCGGCGGTCGGCCAGCGGCTTGCGCAGGAAGTTGATATTCAGGCTGGTGGTCACGGCCAGCGGCACCAGGCCGATGCGGGACAGCACCGCGACGTAGAGCGCCACGTCCGCCAGCGCCATCATGACCGGCCCCGACACGGTACCCCCCGGGCGCAGCTCGGCTTCCGTGATGTCATGGGCGACGACGATGCCGTCGGCCTCGATGGCCTCGACGCTCACGCGCGTCTGCGGGAACTCGCGCCGCAGGAAGGCAGCCATCTCCTCACGCGTCACCACCACCGTCATCACGGGGCTCCTCAGTCGATGGGCGTCAGCTTGGCCACCGACAGCGCCAACCATTTCGTGCCATGCCGGCCGAAATTGACCTGCGCGCGGGCGTCGGCGCCCGCGCCTTCCAGCGTCAGCAGCACGCCCTCCCCGAACTTGGTGTGGAACACGCCCTTTCCCACGCGCAGGCCGCCATGCTCTTCCGACACCTTGGGCTTCATGCTGGCCGGCACGGGCGGCTCCACCCAGGCCGCCTTCTCCACGCGACCGGCGCCCACCATGCCCTTCAGACCCGAGCCACGTTCCCACGCCGCCTGGTACTCGCGCGCAAAGCCCGAGCCGAAGCCCTGGTTGCGCGGCGTCAGCCACTTCAGGCTCTCCTCCGGCAGCTCGTCGAAGAAGCGGCTCTTGATGTGATAACGCGTCTGCCCATGCAACATGCGGGTCTGGCAGAAGCTCATCGACAGCTTCTGGCGCGCCCGCGTGATGGCCACATACATCAGCCTGCGCTCCTCCTCCAGCCCGTCATGGTCGGACATCGCGTTCTCGTGCGGGAACAGGCCCTCCTCCAGGCCCGTGATGAAGACGGCATCGAACTCCAGGCCCTTGGCCGAATGCACGGTCATCAGTTGCACGGCGTCCTGGCCGGCCTGGGCCTGGTTGTCGCCGGCCTCCAGCGACGCGTGCGTCAGGAATGCGACGAGCGGAGACATGATCTCGCCCGTCTCGGCATCCGGCACCGCGCCCGGCGTTCCGGGCCCTGCCACCTCGTCCACCGGCAGACCCACCGCGTTCTTGCCGAAACCCTCCTGCATGACGAAGGCCTCGGCCGCGTTGACGAGTTCGTCCAGGTTCTCCAGCCGCTCGGCACCGTCCTTGTCGGTGCGATAGAAGTCCGCCAGGCCCGAGGTCTCCAGCACCTGCTCGATGATCTCGCGCAGCGTCAGACCTTGCGTCAGGTTGCGCGTGGAGTCGATGAGGTTGGTGAAGGCCACGAGGTTGGCGCCCCCCTTGCCCGGCACGGCGGACACCGTCTGGTAGAGGCTGCGGCCGCTGGCCTTGGCCAGGTCCTGCAGCGTCTCGAGCGTCTTGGCGCCGATGCCACGGGTCGGGAAGTTGACGACGCGCAGGAAGCTCGTGTCGTCGTTCGCGTTCTCCAGCAGCCGCAGATAGGCCAGCGCATGCTTGACCTCAGCCCGCTCGAAGAAGCGCAGGCCGCCATAGACGCGGTACGGGATGCCTGAATTGAACAGCGCCGACTCGATCACCCGCGACTGCGCATTGCTGCGGTACAGGATGGCGATCTGCTGGCGGTCCATGCCGCCACGGTACAGGCTCTGCACCTCTTCGATGAGCCACTGTGCCTCGGCGAAGTCGCTGGGCGCCTCGAACACGCGAATGGGTTCGCCCTGGCCGGCGTCGGTGCGCAGTGTCTTGCCCAGGCGCTGCGAGTTGCGGCTGATCAGCTCGTTGGCCGCGTCGAGGATGTGGCCGAAGCTGCGGTAGTTCTGCTCCAGCTTGATTACCTTGCGCACGCGGTACTCGCGCTCGAAGTCCGCCATGTTGCCGACACGCGCGCCGCGGAAGGCGTAGATGCTTTGGTCGTCGTCGCCCACGGCCAGCAGGCTCTGCCCCTGGTCCCGGCCCGGCGGGCAGAACATCTTGAGCCAAGCGTATTGCAGCTTGTTGGTGTCCTGGAACTCGTCGACGAGGATGTGGCGGAAGCGGTGTTGGTAGTGCTCGCGCACGGCGGCGTTGTCGCGCAGCAGTTCGTAGCTGCGCAGCATCAGTTCGGCAAAGTCGACGACGCCTTCGCGCTGGCACTGGTCCTCGTAGTTCGCGTAGATCTCGACGAGCTTGCGCGTCTGGTCGTCGCGCACCTCCACATCGCCGGGTCGCAGGCCGTCCTCCTTGCAGCCGGCGATGAACCAGCCGACCTGCTTGGGCACGAAGCGTTCCTCATCCAGCTTCATCGCCTTGATGACGCGCTTGACGGCCGACGTCGTGTCGCTGGCATCGAGGATCTGGAAGGCCTGCGGCAGATGCGCCAGCTTCCAGTGCGCACGCAGGAAACGGTTGCACAGGCCGTGGAAGGTGCCGATCCACATGCCGCGCACGTTGAACGGCAGCATTGTGGACAGCCGAGCCAGCATCTCCTTGGCGGCCTTGTTCGTGAAGGTCACCGCCATCACGCCGGCGGGCGACACCTGGCCCGTCTGCAGCAGCCAGGCGATGCGCGTGGTCAGCACGCGCGTCTTGCCGGAGCCGGCGCCGGCCAGGATCAGCGCCGGTTCCGGCGCGGCGGTGACGGCGGCGAGCTGCTCGGGGTTGAGATTCTTGAGAAGGGGGCTGTGCTGGGCGGCAGCGACGTCAGCGTCGGGATTCATCGACGCATTTTAAGGAGGGGCCCCCGCCCTTATCTGCGCCTGACCTTGCCCGCCCGCCCCGCCTTGGACCATTCGTAGGCCTCGCCATCGGGCGTGCGACCGCCCTCCACCGCCGCGACGCCGGGCCGGCCGATGTGGTCCGCCAGCTCCGTGGAGATGCTGACGTGTCGGTGGCCGGCACGGCGCCGGTCCTCGGCCCAGGCCAGCGCCTGGGCCAGCTCATCGCCCGAGAAGAGCTGGCAGACGGGCTCGGCGGCATCGCCCTCGCCTTCAAGCCAATAGACCACGATGCCCACGCAGACCTCCCTCGTCAAACCCGCAGCGTAGCGCGGACACCGTCTCGTGCATGATCGGCGGCCCATGAAAGACATTGCGCGCCTTCCCTGTCCTTGCGGCCAAGCCCGCCTCCACGCCGAGTGCTGCGGCGCCTGGCACACTGCCTTCGCTGAGGGCCGCGGGCTGCTGGCGCCCTCGCCCGAGGCGCTGATGCGCTCGCGGTACTCGGCCTTCGTGCTGGACCGGCTCGACTACCTGCTGGCCACTTGGCACGCCAGCACACGCCCCGCCACGCTGGAGCCTTCCGAACCTGGCCTGAAGTGGCTGGGGTTAGACGTGAAGCGCTCGGCCCTGCAAGACGTCGACCACGGCACCGTCGAGTTCGTCGCGCGCAGCAAGCTGGGCGGCCGGGCGCACCGGCTTCATGAGACGAGCCGCTTCGTGCGCGAGGGCGGCATCTGGTTCTACGTGGACGGCGACCTGTCTTGACGCTGCCCGTCCTGCACGCCGACGAGCACCTCGTCGCCATCGACAAGCCGCCCGGACTGCTGGTGCACCGCACGCAGCTCGCAGCGCACGAGGGCGAGGCGGCCTTGCAGCTGCTGCGCGACCAGCTCGGCCGGCCGGTGTGGCCCGTGCACCGGCTGGACCGGGGCACGTCGGGCGTACTTCTGTTCGCGCTGTCGGCGGAAGTCGCGTCGCTGCTGGGCGCGATGTTCGAGCAGGGCCTGATGGAGAAGCGCTATCTCGCGCTGGTGCGGGGCTGGCCGGCGCGGGACGGCGGCCTGGTCGACCATCCACTGGCCCGCGACCCGGAGCTGCCGTCGGCCGGCCAGCCGATGCTCGACGCGCAGACGCACTGGCAGGTGCTGCAACGACTGGAGTGGCCTGTGGCGACCGACACCCGCTTCGCCACCACGCGCGTTGCGCTGCTGGCAGCAGAGCCGCTGCAGGGACGCCGGCACCAGATCCGACGGCACCTGAAGCACATCGCCCATCCCATCCTCGGCGACGCGACGCATGGCAAGGGCCCACTGAACCGTGCGGTGGCCGCCCATCTGGGTCTGCAGCGGCTGTGGCTGCATGCCGAGCGGCTGGTGCTGACCCACCCGATCACCGGTGCGCCGTTGGCCTTGCATGCGCCAACGGACGCGCACTGGCCGCGGGCCTGATACTCGTCAGCGCTGCGGGGGCAGCACCCGCACGTCCAGCGCCGACGGCTGGCCCTGCCAACGGTACAGCTTCTGCGTCGCGACCTGGAAGTCCTCGGCTCGCGCGCTGCGCAGCGGCACGAAGGTCTGCGGGTTGCGGTCGATCAGCGGGAACCAGCTGCTCTGCACCTGCACCATGATGCGGTGGCCGCGCCGAAAGTTATGGTTCACGTCCTGCAGCGTGACCTTCAGCTCCTCGATCTGGCCGGGCACCATGGCCTCTGGATGCTCGAAGCTCTTGCGGAAGCGCCCCCGCAGCGGGTCGCCGCGCACCAACTGCTGGTAGCCGCCGAGCGGCGCGTCGGGCGCCGCCACGTCGTCAGCGCGCGAGCGGCGCTTGGCCGGCGTCTCGTCCTCCAAGTCGGCCGGGTAGACGTCGACGAGCTTGACGACCCAGTCGGCGTCCATCCCGGTGGTGGATGCGAAGAGCCGCGCCGTGATGGGGCCTGCCAGCGTCACGTCGTCTTCCAGCACGTCGCTGCGGTAGGTCAGCACGTCGGGTCGGGTGGCGGCGAAGCGTTGGTCGCTGACCATGTATTCCTGCGGCATCTCCAACGCCGGGTAGCCGACGAAGGGAACGGGCTTGGCCGGGTCGCTGACCCAGCTGTCGAAGGCCGGCGCCGCATCGACGGGCGGCGTGAACGTGAGCCGCCCGCCCGGTGCGAAGTAGAGCTTGCGCGGCTCGGCGGCCGCCGGCGGCCAGGCGTCGTAGCGGCGCCAGACGTTGGTGCCGGTCTCGAAGACCGTCGCGCGGGCGATGGGCGTCTTGGCGGCCTTGGCCTCGGCGTCAGGCCGCAGGTTCTGCTCGAAGAACGGCAGCAGCACCTCCTTCTGGAACTGATCGGACGTGGGCTGCGCGAAGGACACCCGGCCCAGGCGCCGCCCCGGCGTGCCCACCCAGCCGCCGTGCACCCACGGGCCCATGACGAGGCGGTTGTCGGTGGCCGGGCTCTGCCTACCGATGGCGCGGTAGATGGCCAGCGGGCCGGCGAGGTCCTCGGCGTCGAACCAGCCGCCGACCGTCAGCACCGCGGCACGGATGTTCTTCAGGTGAGGCGTCAGCGCGCGGGACTGCCAGAAGGCGTCGTAGCGATCGTGCCCAAGCTGGTCGTCGAAGTAGCGGTTGCGCGGCCCGTCGCGGCCCAGGCGCTCGGCGATGGCATCGAGATTCTGGAACTGCAGGAAGAACTCGTAGCCGTCCTGCGTGCCGTAGTCGAACTCCGGCCAGCGTTTGGGCGGCAGCACCGGCGCGCGCTGCTCCTTGAAGAACGTGTAGAAGCCGAAATTGGCCGCCAGCATGAACGCACCGCCGTGGAAGCTGTCGTCGCCCATGAACAGGTCGGCGATGGGCGCCTGCGGCGACGCGGCCTTGATGGCCGGGTGCGAATCGATGATGGAGGCGGCCGTGTAGAAACCGGGATAGGAAATGCCCCACAGGCCTACGCGGCCGTTGTGCAGGGGCACGTGGTCCAGCAGCCACTGCACGGTGTCATGCGTGTCGCTGCTCTCGTCCACGTCGGCCGGGCCGTTCTTCACGGCCTTGGGCGGCGTCATCTCGACGAATTCCCCCTCGGACATGAAGCGCCCGCGCACGTCCTGGCAGACGACGATGTAGCCGGCCTTCAGGAAGGCCTCGCCCGGCACGAGGCGGCGCAGGCCGTCACGGTCGACGCCGTAGGGGCCGCAGCCGTAGGGCGTGCGCGTCATCAGGATGGGATAGCGCCGGCTGTGATCCTTGGGGACGTAGACGGCGGCGAAGAGGCGCTTGCCGTCACGCACCGGGATGCGGTACTCGTACTTGGTGTAGTGCTCGCGCGGCTCGTAGGCGGGCGGCTTGTCGTCTTCTTCGGCCGCATGGGCGACGGGGCCGGCGGCCAGGGCCAGCAGCAACAGCAGGAATGGGCGAAACGACATCGGGCAGATCTGTATGAGCGGGGACGCAGTCTGACACCACTCGGCCCGCACTCGCGCTACGCTGCGGCCTCGCCCCACCTGCAGCCGCACCGCCATGACGATCGACATCGAGCCCTACCGCGTCCGACCCGGCAGCGCCCTCAAGCTCAAGACCTGGCCCACCACCGTGGCGCCCCTCTACCGCGACGAGCACGACTACAAGGAGCAGCTGGCCGGCCACGTCAATCAGCTCAGCGAGCTGCAGAACCTGCTGTACGCGCACAACCGCTATGCGCTGCTGCTGATCTTCCAGGCCATGGACGCAGCGGGAAAGGACAGCATCATCAAGCACGTGATGTCGGGTGTGAACCCGCAGGGCTGCCAGGTGTTCAGCTTCAAGCACCCGAGCGCGCAGGAGCTGGAGCACGACTTCTTGTGGCGCACGACGCAGGCCCTGCCGGAGCGCGGGCGCATCGGCATCTTCAACCGCTCCTACTACGAGGAGGTGCTGATCGTGCGAGTGCACCCGGAGATCCTGGCCGCCCAGTCGCTGCCGAAGGAGGCGGCGCGTCCCCCCAGGCTCTGGACCGAGCGCTATGACTCCATCAATGGCCTTGAGGCACACCTGCACCGCAGCGGCACGCGCATCCTGAAGTTCTTCCTGCACCTGTCCAAGGAAGAGCAGCGCCAGCGCTTCCTGGCACGGCTCGACACGCCATCCAAGCACTGGAAGTTCAGCAGCGCCGACCTCGACGAGCGCGAGCGCTGGAGCGACTACATGAAGGCTTACCAGGCCTGCCTGAGCGCCACGAGCACCGAGCACGCGCCCTGGTACGCCGTGCCGGCCGACGACAAGCGCAACGCACGGCTCATCGTGTCGCAGGTCATCGTCGAGCAACTGCAGGCGCTGAAGATGAGCTATCCGGCGCCGAGCTTCGACGCCACAGAGCTGAAGAAGATCCGCGCACGGCTGAAGGCGTGAGCGGCCGCCCGCTCAGCCGAACTTGACGGCGTAGACCGGCGGCAGCCTGGCCGGCAGCATCTGCCAACTGTCGCCGGCGTCGCTGCTGGACCAGAGCCCACCGGTGGTCGAGCCCATCATCAGCTGCTCACCCGCATCGTCCACGGCCAGGCCGTGGCGGAAGACGAGGTCGTAGCAGTGCTGCTGCGGCAGACCGTCGCGCAGCGCCTCGAAGGTCTGGCCGCCATCGCGCGTGCGTGTCACGCACAGCGCCGCATCGACGGGCAGGCGCTGCATGTCCTTGACGGCCGGCGCGAACCAAGCGGTCAGAGGATCGTGCGGATGCGCCGCCACGGCGAAGCCGAAGCTGGACGGCCGGGCCTGCAGCTGCGCCCAGGTCGCGCCGTTGTCGGCGCTGCGAAAGATGCCGCAGTGGTGCTGGCACCAGAGCACGTCCGGCTCGCTGCGGCAGCGGGCGATCAGGTGCGGGTCTTGCGAGTTCTCGTCGCCAGCCAGTTCGGGCGGCATGTAGTCGGCCATCATGCCCTTGGCGCTAAGTGCCCAGCTGGAGCCGCCATCCGTCGTGCGCCAGGCGCCGCCGCAGGACACCCCCACCAGCAGCTCGTCGGCCCGCTGCGGGTGCGGGCAGATGGAATGCATGGCCGGCGCCGGGTTGCCGCCGCCCATCCACTGCGTGCGGCGCGGGTCGGCCCACAGCGGCTCGTTGAGTGTCCAGGTCTCGCCGCGATCCTGGCTGACGAAGAGGCCGCCCGGCACGGTGCCGCACCAGATGGCATCGCCTACGCGCTCCAGCGAGAAGACATGGTCCAGCTTCCACGGCGGGCCCTCGGCGCCGTCGGGCTGGGGTGGGAAGGTGGGAGCAGCCACCTCGTGCCAGGTCTGGCCGGCGTCATCGCTGGCATGCACCTTGGCGCCGAAGTGGCCCAAGTTGAGCGCGGCCAGCATGCGGCCCGAGGCGTCGGGTGGCAGCAGCATCGACACCGGGTCGGCGATGAAGCTGAGTTGCTCGATCTGCCAGCTGCCGTTGCGGCGGCGCAGTTCGAAGAGACCCTTTCGCGTGGCGGCCCAGGCACGATCGTTGGACATGTTCAACCTCCAGACAAGGCTTGCAGGACATGGACCCGGCTGTCGGGTCCGAGGGGATCGGTCAGCCCGTGCGGGTCGCGCACACGGCGGCCGTCGATGAAGACGACCACGTTGGCGCGCAGGTGGCCCTGGTCGTCGAGGACGTAGCCGCGCAGCCGCTCGTTGAAGACGAAGGCGGCGTCCAGGCCGGCGCGCAGCGTCGCAGCGCCGGTGTCGACGATGGGCGTGTCGACGAAGCGATGCAGCTGCGGCGTGAATTCGATGCGGGCCATGTCCTCTCGACGAACGAACGTGACTCCATTCGACAGGCGTGCCCTCCGCCCGGCCTCCGGAATTACCCGCCCCCGACAATGCCGCGATGAACCCCGGCATCCTCTACGCGCTCGGCGCCTACCTCAGCTGGGGGCTGTTCCCGCTGTACTTCCGCCAGATCGCCGCCATCCCGGCGCTGCAGATCGTGGCCCACCGCACGCTATGGTCGCTGGCCTTCGTCGCCGTCGTCCTGCTGGTGACCGGGCGGCTGGCCTGGCTGCGCGACGTGAGCGGCGCCACGTGGCGGCGCTTCACCGTGTCAGCGCTGCTGATCGCGGTGAACTGGCTGACCTACGTCTGGGCCGTGGGCCACGGGCATGTCATCGACGCGAGCCTTGGCTACTTCATCAACCCGCTGGTCAACGTGGCGCTGGGCTTCGCGGTGCTGCACGAGCGGCCGCGGCCGGTGCAGTGGGCGGCGGTGGCGCTGGCCACCTTCGGCGTCGTGTGGTTGACGGTGGCGGCCGGCCGGCTGCCCTGGGTCGCATTGCTGCTGGCGGCGAGCTTCGGGCTCTACGGGCTGATGCGCAAGACGGCGGCCCTGGGCGCGCTGGAGGGCTTGTCGCTGGAGGCGCTGCTGCTGTCGCCGCTGGCGCTGGCGGCACTGCTGCTGGCTTGGCAGGCCGGCGAGCTGGCGGGCCAGACCGCCACGGACTGGGCTTGGCTGATCGGCACGGGGCCTGTGACGGCCGGCGCGCTGCTGCTGTTCGCGGCCGGCGCGCGGCGCATTCCGCTCGCGACGATGGGCATCGTGCAATACGTGTCGCCGTCGCTGCAGTTCCTGCTGGGCGTGTTCTTGTTCAAGGAGCCGATGGACGCCACGCGGCTCGTGGCGTTCGGCTTCATCTGGGCGGCGCTGGGGGTCTACAGCGCAGAGGGCCTCTGGCAGAACCAGCGGGCCCGCCGCGCGGCGCCCGCCAGGCCGCTGTGATCAGGCCGCCGCCGGCTGGCGCATCAGGTAATCGAACGCGCCGAGCGCTGCCTTAGCGCCATCACCGGCCGCGATGATGATCTGCTTGAACGGCACGGTCGTCACGTCACCCGCGGCGAACACGCCGGGCACCGATGTCGCGCCCTTGGTGTCGACGACGATCTCGCCGTGCTTGCTCAGCTCCACCGTGCCGCGCAGCCATTCGGTGTTGGGCACGAGGCCGATCTGCACGAAGCAGCCGTCGACCTCTACGCGCTTGCTGTCGCCCGTCACGCGATCGGTGTAGTTCAGGCCGTCCAGTTTGCCGTCGTGGCCGGTGAACTCGGTCGTCTGTGCGTTCGTGATGATGGTGACGTTGGGCAGGCTGCGCGCCTTGGCCACCAGCACCGCATCGGCCCGCAGCTCGGCGCCGAATTCGATCAGCGTCACATGCTTGACGATGCCGGCCAGGTCGATGGCCGCCTCCACGCCCGAGTTGCCACCGCCGATGACCGCGACCGGCTTACCCTTGAACAGCGGGCCGTCGCAGTGAGGGCAGTAGGCCACACCCTTGTTCTTGTACTCGGCCTCGCCGGGCACGTTGACGTTGCGCCAGCGCGCGCCGGTGGACAGGATGACCGTCTTGCCCTTGAGGCGGGCACCGTTGCTCAGCTCTACTTCCACGAAGCCACCGGGCTGCGCCGACGGGATGAGCTTCTCAGCGCGCTGCAGGTTGTGGATGTCGACCTTGTAGTCCTTCACATGGCCTTCCAGCGCGGCGGCGAACTTGGGGCCGTCAGTGACTGACACGGAGATGTAGTTCTCGATGCCAAGCGTGTCGTTGACCTGGCCGCCGAAGCGCTCGGCCGCGACGCCGGTGCGGATACCCTTGCGCGCCGCGTAGACGGCCGCCGCCGCGCCGGCCGGGCCGCCACCGATGATGAGCATGTCGTAGGGGTCCTCGGCATCCAGCTTCTTCGCATCACGCGCAGCGGCGCCGGTGTCGAGCTTGGCGACGATCTCCTCCAGGCTCATACGGCCCGAGGCGAAATGCTCGCCGTTCAGGTAGACGCTCGGCACCGCCATGATGTCGCGAGCCTCGACCTCGGCCTGGAACAGGCCGCCATCCACGACGGTCGTGCGGATGCGCGGGTTGACGATGGACATCAGCGACAGCGCCTGCACGACGTCCGGGCAGTTGTGGCAGGTCAGGCTCATGTAGATCTCGAAATCGAGATCACGGTCCAGTGCCTTCACGGCGTCGATCTGGGCCTGTTCGACCTTAGGCGGGTGGCCGCCGGTCCACAGCAGCGCGAGCACCAGCGACGTGAATTCATGGCCCAGCGGGATGGCCGCGAAACGCAGGCTCTGCTCGGTGCCGGTGCGGCGCAGCAGGAAGGACGGCGTACGCGTGTCGACACCGTCGGTGCGCAGCGTAATCTTGTCGTTCATGCTGGCGATCTCGTCCAGCAGCTCGCGCATCTCGGCGCTCGCGGCGGACTTGTCCAGCGACGCGACGATTTCGAAGGGGAGCTTGACGTGATCCAGGTAGCCCTGGAGCTGGGTCTTGAGGGCGGCGTCCAACATGGTGAGGTCCTTTCAGGAAGGCGTGGCGGGGCTGGCCACTGCTGAAAGGGTCCCCGAGGCGTCGGAGGCCCTTTCAGCAGAGCCCGGGGGACTCTGTGAAGGGAGGGAGCCCTGACGGGCTCGATGCAAGAAGCATCTGGATCAGTGGGGGCCAGTGCTTGCCGCTGCGCGACAAGGTCCAACCCTCACACTCATCACCTATTTAGATCTTGCCAACCAGGTCCAGCGACGGCGCGATGGTCTTGGCGCCTTCGTTCCACTTGGCCGGGCAGACCTCGCCCGGGTGCGCGGCCGTGTACTGGGCAGCCTTCAGCTTGCGCAGCGTTTCCTTCACGTCACGGGCGATCTCGTTGGAGTGGATCTCGGCGGTCTTGATGACGCCGTCCGGGTTGATGACGAAGGTGCCACGCAGCGCCAGGCCTTCCTCCGGGATGTGCACGCCGAACGCGTTGGTCAGCGTGTGGGTCGGGTCGCCGACCAGCGGGAACTTGGCCTTGCCGACGGCCGGCGAGGTCTCGTGCCACACCTTGTGCGAGAAGTGCGTGTCGGTCGTGACGATGTAAACCTCGGCACCCATCTTCTGGAACTCGGCGTAGTTGTCGGCGGCGTCTTCGACTTCCGTCGGGCAGTTGAACGTGAAGGCGGCCGGCATGAAGATCAGCACGGACCACTTGCCCTTCAGCGTCTCGTCGGAGACTTCGACGAACTTGCCGTTGTGGAAGGCCTGGGTCTTGAACGGTTGGACTTGGGTGTTGATCAGGGACATGGTCTGCTCCAGTGGGGGTGGGGTGGATGGGATAGAGAGAACTATATCGAATAGATGTTTTCAGTTGAAAACATTTATCAAATCGCCGTTATTGACGCCGGCTATCGCCGAGGTCACGAGGCTCAGGCCTCGTAGCGCCGATCGTAGAGCTGATGCGGGCTGAGTTTCACGCGCAGCGTCTGCGGCGCGGCGAGGCCGGTGATGGCGTGCTCCGGCAGCGCAGTGTCGCGGCGGACGGGCGAGCCCAGCGGGTCGCCATGACGGTTCAGGACCGCGCTGACGATAGGGGTGTTGCCCGCCGCGCCGCGCCTGACGGCGACGGCGATCTCCCCGCTGGCCAGCTTGACCAGCGTGCCCGGCGGGAACAGGCCCATCTCCTTGACGAGGAGCGCAGCGAGCGCGTGGCCGTTGCTGCCGGTATAGAGGGTCTTGGCCGCCTGCGGGGCGGCCATGCCTGGCCGGCCACCACGGCTGGCCAGCTTGGCCAGGAAGATGTCCACCAGGCGCAGCAGCTGTGCCGTCTCGACCGGCTGGTCGAGGTTCTGCGGGTAGCCACCGCCGCCCGGCTGCTCGTGGTGCTGGGCCACGGCGCTCAGCCATTCGGCATCGTCCAGGCCGGCATTGCGCAGCCAGGCCACTGCTTCGTCGGGATGCCGGTTGATGGCGGCGCGCTGCGGCGGCAGCAGCCGCCCCCCCCGCGAGGCGAGCCGGCCCTGCAGATCGATGATGGACAGGTTCATCGTCAGCGCCGCGCCGACGAGGCTCTTCTGCCGTTCGGCGGGCCAGCCCAAGCGCCGCGACAGCAGCGCGCAGAGGGCGCCCGCGTGCAGCAGGTGCACAAGACCGTAGATCTCGTGACGGCTGTGGTCGTGCTGCACGATGACGAAAAGCAACTGGTCCGGAAAGCGCTCTGCCCAGCCCAGCAGTTGCGCGGCGCATTCCTTCACGCGAGGCAGGAACAGCGTCTCTTCCGGAGAACGCAGCAGCACCGACAGCCGCGTCTGCAGGCCCTCCCAGCGGGCGAAGAAGTCCTCGCCACCGACGCCATCGTCGTTGCCGCGCTTGGACGCGTCGCGCAGTTCATCGAGGTCGACGAAGACGCCACGGTTCAGCAGCGCTTCGCGCATCTGCTCGCTGGGCACCATCTGGCCTTTGGCGAGCAACAACTTGCCCTCAGCGTCGCGAACCCCGAACGGCAGAGGAGCCGCGGCCTTGATGTGGCCACCAACTTGCTGAATGGGAACGAGTTTCATGCGCCTGTCAGGATGTCCGGGCGCGACACTAACAAACTCAGGCCAGGGCCGCCCTCAGGGTTGCCACGACCTCGTCCTGCTGTTCGTCGCTCAGGTCGGCGCTCATCGGCAGGCTCATGACGCGCGACGCCGCCGTGAGGCTGTGCGGGCAGGCCTCGGGCTCGGCGTAGCGGGCATAGGCCGGCTGGTGATGCAGCGGCCGCGGGTAGTGCACCGCCGTCGGGATACCCGCCGCCTTCAGCGCCGCCTGCACCGCCTCGCGGTCCTCGACGAAGACGGTGTATTGCGCCCAGACGCAGTCGCGATCGGGGCGAACTGCCAGCAGTTGCACCCCCGGCGCGGCGGCCCGCAGCTTGCGGGCGTAGGCGTCGCCGAGCGCCAGCCGACGCTCGATCTCCCAGTCGAAGCGGTCCAGCTTGCCCAGCACGACGGCGCATTGCAGCGTGTCCATGCGCCCGCCCACACCCACTCGCGTGTGCAGGTAGCGCTGGCTCTGGCCGTGCGTGCGGATCTCGCGACAGGCTTGCGCCAAGCTGTCGTCGCTCGTGAAGATGGCGCCGCCGTCGCCATAGCAGCCCAGCGGCTTGCTCGGGAAGAAGCTCGTGCAGCCAAAGGTGGACAGGTTGCAGCTTTTCTTCGCCGCATACGTGGCACCGAAGCTCTGCGCCGCGTCTTCGATGACGGCCAGCCCGTGCCGGGCCGCGATGGCGTTGATGGCGTCCATGTCGGCCACCTGGCCGTACAGGCTCACCGGCATGACGGCCTTCGTCCGCGGCGTGATGGCCGCCTCGATCAGCGTCGCATCGATGTTGGCCGTGTCCGGCTCAATGTCGACGAACACCGGCACACCGCCGGCCAGCACGATCATTTCCGCCGTCGCCGCGAACGTGAACGGACTGGTGATGACTTCGTCGCCCGGCTGCAGCTCCAGCGCCATGAGGCTGATCAGCAGCGCCTCCGTCCCGCTGGCCACGCTGATGCAGTGTTTCGCACCGGTGTAGGCCGCGAGGCGCTGCTCCATCTCCTTGACCTCGGGGCCCAGGATGTATTGGCCGTGGTCCAGCACTTTCTGGATGCGGGCATTGATGTTGTCGCGCAGCGCCGCGTACTGACTCTTGAGATCGATGAAGTCCATCAGAGAAGCGTGAGTTGCTCGCCGGTGAGGCGGTAGCGGTCGCCCGTGTGCGGGCAGGTGGCGTCCAGAGGCTCGGCGCTGCGCACGGGCAGCGGCAGCTTGTCGCCATGGCGGCTCATCCAGCCGATCTGGCGCGCGGGCACGCCCACCATCAGCGCGAAGTCCGGCACGTCGCGATGGACGACGGCGCCCGCGCCGATGAAGGCGTGACGGCCGATGGTCGTGCCGCAGACGACGGTGCAGTTGGCGCCCAGCGTGGCACCCTGCCTCACCAGCGTGCGGCGGTACTCGTCCTTGCGCGTGACGGCCGAGCGCGGGTTGTAGACATTGGTGAACACCATGCTGGGGCCGCAGAACACGTCGTCCTCCAGCGTGACCGCGTCGTAGACGGACACGTTGTTCTGGATCTTGACGTTGTGGCCGATGCTCACGTCGCTGCCGACATAGACGTTCTGGCCGAACGAGCAGCGCTCGCCGATACGCGCGCCGGCGCTGATGTGGACGAAATGCCAGACGCGGCAGCCATCGCCCAGCTGCGCGCCGTCGTCGACGATGGCGCTCGGATGAATGGTAGTGGCCATCAGTAGTGCAGTGGGAGGTTCACCCGCTTGCCATCGCGCGCGCTCATGTACATGGCGATCAGCAGCTCCAGCGACTTCAGGCCTTCGCGGCCGTCGGTCTCGGCCTCGGCCTCGCCGCGCAGCGTGTTGATGACGTTGTCGTAGTACAGCGGATGACCGAAGCCGTAGACCGACGTGGTCTGGTAGCTCGCGTCGGCAATCTGCGCGTCCATCTCGTGCGGCGTGTCGAACTGCCAGTGCTGGATCTCGTTGACGGCCAGGCCGCCCACACGCACCGAACCTTTCTCGCCCAGCAGCGTGATCGAGCCTTCCAGGTTCTTCGGGTAGGTCAGCATGCTGACGTTGACGGTGCCCATCGCGCCATTGCGCCACTTCAGCGCCGCTACGCCGCTGTCCTCCACCTCGATGTTGCGCGCCAGCGTGCCGGTGTAGGCCATGACGCTCTCGACCGGGCCGACGATCCAGTCCAGCAGGTCGATGTAGTGGCTGGCCTGGTTCATGAACGCGCCGCCGTCGAACTCCCAGGTGCCGCGCCAGGCGGCGCTGTCGTAGTAGCTCTGCGGCCGGCTCCAGAACACGTTGACGGCCACGTTGTAGAGCCGGCCGAAGCGCCCCTCGGCCACGGCGCGCTTGAGCAGCTGCAGCGTCGGGTTGCGGCGATTCTGCTTGACGACGAAGAGACGCACGCCGGCCGCGTCGCAGGCCTTGACCATGTCCAGCCCGTCCTGCCAGCGCGTGGCCATGGGTTTCTCGGTCATCACATGCAGGCCCGCCTGCGCCGCCTCAATGGCCTGGCCCGAGTGCAGGCCGCTGGGCGTGGCCAGCACGGCGCAGTCGGCCGCCAGCGTGGGCTGGGCAGCCAGCAGCTCACGCAGGCTCGCGAAGCCCTGGGCGCCGGACTTACCCACGGCGGCGGACAGTGCCGCCGCGTCCGTGTCGCACACCGCCACCAGCTCCGCGCGTTCGGCATGGCGCTTCAGGGCTTCGATGTGGTTCTGCGCGATGCGGCCGCAGCCAATCAGCGCGAAGCGGACCTTGCGGCCCTGGACGGGCGGGCGGGACGTGGGCATGGGAAATCCGGGGAACTTGATCCCCCGGATTGTCGGCTTGGATTGGGCGGCCGGCCGCTCGATCAAGAGCGGCCGCCGCTCAAAGGCCCAGCTCCAGCGCCAGCAGCGCCTCGACCGTCTGACGGTGGCGGATCAAGCGGGAGATGTCGCCGTCCACCAGCACCTCGGCGGCCAGCGGCCGGCTGTTGTAGTTGCTGGACATCGACGCGCCGTAGGCGCCGGCGTCGTGGATGACCAGCAGGTCCCCCACGCGCGCCTCCGGCAGCGCTCGCGTCAGCACCTCACCACCGGCCGCCTGCGTGAACACGTCGCCCGACTCGCACAACGGCCCGGCCACCACCATCTCGCGCACCGGACGCGCCGTGCCGTCGCGCGGCAGCAGCGTCATCGCGTGGAAGCTACCGTACATCGCCGGGCGCATCAGCTCGTTGAAGCCGGCGTCCACCAGCATGAAGCGGTTGGCCCCGGCGTTCTTGACGGCACGCACCTCGGCCAGCAGCACGGCGCTCTCGGCCACGAGGTAGCGGCCCGGCTCCAGCTCCAGCGTCAGTGGGTGGCCCACCAGCGTCTCGGCCTCGCGGCGCGCGGTGTCCCACAGTCCGAAGTAATGGTCGACATCGATGCCCGCGTCGCCATCGCGGTACGGAATGGACAGGCCTCCACCGGCCGAGATGCCGTGCAGGTCATGACCGGCCGCGACTGTCTGCTTCACCAGCTCCACCATCGCCTGGCCGACCTGGGCCAGGTGGCCGTAGTCCACGCCGGAGCCGATGTGCATATGCAGGCCGACGAGCTTCAGGCCGTGCCTGCGGATGGCATCCAGCGCCTCGGGCAGGTCCGCATGCCAGATGCCGTGCTTGCTGTGCTCGCCGCCGGTGTTGGTCTTGTGGCTGTGGCCATGGCCGAAGCCCGGGTTGATGCGCAGCCAGACGGCATGGCCGAACGACACGGTGCCCAGCTGGTGCAGCATATCGATGGAGCCTGCGTTGACGGGGATGCGGTGCTCGACCACAGTGGCCAGCGTCGCATGGTCCAGCAGGTCGGCCGTGAAGACGATCTCGTCGCCGCCGGCGTGGTACCCCGCCGCCAGCGCACGCAGGATCTCGCCGCGCGACACCGCATCGACCTTGACGCCGGCCTCCCGCAGCAGGTTCAGCACGTGGATGTTGGAGCAGGCCTTCTGCGCGAAGCGCACGACGTCGAAGCGCTTCAACGAGGCGGCACGGTCGCGGATCGTGGCGGCGTCGTAGACCCACAGCGGCGTGCCGTGTTCGGCAGCGAGGGCCTGCAGGCGGGCGGGTGTAAAGGGGGCGGGCATCGGCTTGGTCATAGCCTCAAGCATCGCGCCACGACATCATTCAGTCCAATTGCGTTTTATCGCAGCACAATTCAAGGCTGATATGGATATCCAGCACCGCCACATCGAGGTCTTCCGCGCCGTCATGACCGCCGGCAGCGTCACCGGCGCCGCCACGCTGCTGCACACATCGCAGCCGACGCTGAGCCGTGACCTGGCCCGGCTGGAGCAGTTGCTGGGCTACGCCCTCTTCGAGCGCGAACGCGGCCGGCTCAGCGCCACGGCGCGGGCGCGGGCGCTGTTCGACGAGGTGGAGCGCAGCTTCCAGGGCCTGGGCCGCGTCATCGAACGGGCCCGGGCGCTGGGCCGCGACGAGGACGCCGAGCTCAACGTGCTCAGCCTGCCGGCGCTGAGCCACGCGCTGCTGCCCCGGGCACTGACGGCCATGCTGTCCGACCACGGCGGCGCGCGCGTGTCCATCACGCCGGCCGAGCCGCCGCTGCTGGATGCGTGGATGGCCGAGCAGCGCTTCGACCTGGGGTTGGCCGAGCAGGCCACGCCGCTGCCCGGTGTCCGTGTGGAGCCCGTGCTGGAAGCCGATGAAGTGGTCGTGCTGCCCGCTGGCCACCCGCTCGCGTCGCGCCACCGCCTGGCACTGAAGGATTTCGCCGCGCAGGACTTCATCAGCTTGGCGGCCGACGACCCCTACCGCCGCGAGATCGATGCTCGCTTCGACGAGGCCCGTGTGGAGCGCCGCATGCGCGTACAGACCCACAGCGCCGTGGCCGTCTGCGAGCTGGTGCGCTCGGGGCTTGGCGTGGCCATCGTCAACCCGCTGACGGCGGCGGCGTGCGCGAGCGACAGTCTCGTCGTGCGCCCGCTGGCGGTGTCCATTCCGTATCGCGTGTCCGCCCTGCTGCCGCTGCACCGGCCGGCGCAGCCGCTGGTGGCGGCCCTGCTCAGCGGGTTGCGGTCGAGCGCACCACCGTCGGCTTCGCGCCGAAGCGCTTGACGACGCTGGCCTCGATGCCCGCGGCGTCCAGGCCGCACAGGCTCATCAGCTTGGCCACGTCGCCATGTTCGACGAACTCGTCGGGCAGGCCCAGCTGCAGCACCGGCACCGTCAGGCCGGCGGCATTCAACGCCTCCGTGACCGCGCTGCCGGCGCCGCCCATCAGGCAGCCGTCCTCGAGCGTGACCAGGGCGTCATGCGTGCGCGCCAGCTGCATCACCAACTCGGCGTCCAGCGGCTTGACGAAGCGCATGTTCGCGACCGTCGCGTCCAGCCGCTCCGCGGCCTCCAGTGCCGGGTAGAGCAGCGTGCCGAAGGCCAGGATGGCGACGCGCTGGCCGCCGTTGTGGCTTTCGCGGCGCACCTCGCCCTTGCCCCAGGCCAGCGCCGTCATGGCCTTGACCGGCGTCACGCCGGCGCCCGCGCCGCGAGGGTAGCGCACGGTCACCGGGCCGTCATGCTGGAAACCGGTGTAGAGCGCCTGGCGGCACTCGTTCTCGTCGGCCGGCGTCAGCACGGCCATGTTAGGAATGCAGCGCGTGAATGCAATGTCATAGTTGCCGGCGTGCGTGGCGCCATCCGCACCGACGAGGCCGGCGCGGTCCAGCGCGAACAGCACCGGCAGGTTCTGGATCGCCACGTCGTGGACCAGCTGGTCGTAGGCACGCTGCAGGAAGGTTGAGTAGATCGCGACGACGGGCTTGATGCCCTCGCAGGCCAGGCCGGCGGCGAAGGTCACCGAATGCTGCTCGGCAATGCCCACGTCGTGATAGCGCTGTGGAAAGCGCTTGTGGAACTCCACCATGCCCGAGCCCTCGCGCATGGCCGGCGTGATGCCCACGAGGCGAGGATCGGCCTCCGCCATGTCACACAGCCACTCGCCGAACACCTGTGTGAAGGTCTGCTTGGGCGGCGTGGCGGGCTTGACGAAGCCAACGGCCGGATCGAACTTGCCCGCCGCAGCGTGGTACTTGACCGGGTCCGCCTCGGCCAGCTTGTAGCCGGCGCCCTTCCTCGTGATGATGTGCAGGAACTGCGGGCCCTTCTTGTCACGCAGGTTCTCGAGCGTCGGGATCAGCGCGTCCAGGTCGTGCCCGTCGATGGGGCCCACGTAGTTGAAGCCGAACTCCTCGAAGATCGTCCCGGGTACGACCATGCCCTTCGTGTGCTCCTCGAACTTGCGCGCGAACTCGTACAGCGGCGTGTTCTTCAGCACGCTCTTCGCGCCCTCGCGTGCGGCGGTGTAGAAGCTGCCGCTCATCAGCCGCGCGAGGTATTTGTTCAGCGCGCCGACCGGCGGGCTGATCGACATGTCGTTGTCGTTCAGGATGACCAGCAGGTCGCCGATCAGGCCGCCGTGGGCCACGCCCGCGTTGTTCAGCGCCTCGAAGGCCATGCCGGCCGTCATCGAGCCGTCGCCGATGATGGCCACGGCCTTGCGGTTCTCGCCCTTGAGCTTGGCCGCCATGGCCATGCCGTGGGCGGCGGATATGCTCGTGGACGAATGGCCCGTGCCGAAGGTGTCGTAGGGGCTCTCGTCGCGCCGCGGGAAGCCGCTGATGCCGCCCAGCTGGCGGAGGCTGCCCATGCGGTCGCGCCGGCCCGTCAGCACCTTGTGCGGGTAGGTCTGGTGGCCGACGTCCCACACCAGCCGGTCTTCCGGCGTGTTGAAGACGTAATGCAGCGCGACGGTCAGCTCGACCGTGCCGAGGTTGGACCCCAGGTGGCCGCCGGTCTGCGCGACGCTGTCCAGCACGTAGGCGCGCAGTTCGTCGGCGACCTTCTTGAGTTCGGTGCGTGGCAGGCGGCGCAGGTCGGCCGGACCATCGATCGTCTTGAGCAGCTCGTAGTCCATCGCCAGACCTTTCAGTTCACTCGCTCGACGACCGAATCGGCCAGCAGGCTCAGCAGGCTCACATCGGCCAGGCCGCTCGCAGCGAGCGCCGCCTTAGCCTCGGCGCGCAGTTGCTGCGCCAGCTGCCGCGCCGGCTCCAGCCCCAGCACGCTGACATACGTCGGCTTGTTGGCGTCCTGGTCCTTGCCCGCAGTCTTGCCCAGCACTTCGGAGTCCTGGGTCACGTCCAGGATGTCGTCCACGACCTGGAAGGCCAGGCCCAGCGCCGCACCGTAGCGTGACAGCGACTCGGTCGCCTGGGCCGGCACCGCACCGCAGGCGGCGCCCATCATGACGCTGGCCTGCAACAGCACGCCCGTCTTGCGGCGGTGCATGTCACGCAGTGTGGTTTCGTCCAGCGCCTTGCCGATGCTGGCCAGGTCGATGGCCTGACCGCCGGCCATGCCGTCGTAGCCCGACGCCCGCGCGAGCTGTGCGCACAGCCGGGCCTGCAGGGCCGGAGCGATGCCGTCGCCTGGTGTCAGCACCTCGAAGGCCAGCGCCTGCATTGCGTCACCGGCCAGCATCGCCTGGGCCTCGCCGAACTTCACGTGCGTCGTGGGCTTGCCACGACGCAGCACATCGTTGTCCATGCAGGGCATGTCGTCATGCACCAGCGAGTAGGCGTGGATCAGCTCGACCGCACACGCCGCACGCATCGCCGCGAAACCGTCACCGCCCACCGCCGCGCAGCTCGCCAGCACCAGCAGCGGGCGCAGCCGCTTGCCGCCACCCAGCGCGGCGTAGCGCATCGCTTCGCCGAGGCCGGCAGGCGCCTTCTCCGGCACCAGACCATCCAGTGCCGCCTCGAAAGCGGACAGGGATGTATCAACCCATTGGTCGAAGTGCTTCGCATCCATCGTTCAGGAGCCCTCCCAGGCCTTCAATTCCGCACCGTCGAGCAGCTTCACTTGCTGCTCCACCGCCTGCAACCGGCCGCGGCACAGCGCCAGCAGCTCGGCGCCGCGCTTGTAGCTGTGCAGGAGTTGGTCCAGCGGCAGTTGCTGCCCCTCCATCGCCGCGACCAGGCGTTCCAACTCGTCGAGCGCCTGCTCGTAGCTGAGTTCTGTGCCGTCTGACGCGGCGGCCTTGGTGCGGGGCGAGGTCTTCGTCATTTGCAAAAGAGAAACAGTGAATTGTAGTCAGCGGGCTGTCGCGATCCGCAGGGCCAAGTCACCGAGATGGCTCCCATGCGACGGGCCGGGTAGAATTCCCCTCCCTTTCGCGGTCACGCGCCTTGCCGGCGCCTGCCGCTCCTTTCACCTCAAGCAACCTGGCCGACTCGGCATGCCGAGATGCGCCGGAGGGACGCAGCACCTCTACCCGCCTGAAAGACCCGCCTGGATCATGTCCGACCTGAGCCTCCCCGTCTCGGCGCTCCAACGCAGCCAGACCCAGCTCCCGGTGAGCGCCTACTTCGACCCCGATCTGTTCCAGCGCGAGCTGGCAGGCCTCTTCCAGCGAGGGCCCCGCTATGTCGGCCATGCACTGGCCGTGCCTGAGGTGGGCGACTTCTATGCGCTGCCGCAGGAAGGCGAAGGCCGCGCCCTCGTCCGCTCGGCCCAGGGCGTGGAGCTGATCTCCAACGTCTGCCGGCACCGCCAGGCAGTCATGCTGCGTGGGCGCGGCAACACGAAGTCCAACATCGTCTGCCCGCTACACCGCTGGACGTATTCGCACCAGGGCGAGCTGATCGGCGCGCCGCACTTTGCCGAAGACCCGTGCCTGAACCTCAAGCGATACCCGCTGCGTGAGTGGAATGGCCTGCTGTTCGAGGACAACGGGCATGACGTCGCCGCCGAGCTGTCCCGGCTCGGCCCACGCGCGCAGCTGGACTTCTCCGGCTATGTACTCGACAAGGTCCAGGTGCACGAGTGCAACTACAACTGGAAAACCTTCATCGAGGTCTACCTTGAGGACTACCACGTCGGCCCGTTCCACCCCGGGCTCGGCGCGTTCGTCACTTGTGACGACCTCGCCTGGCAGTTCGGCAGGCACCATTCGGTACAGACGGTCGGCGTGCACAAGGGCTTGGAGCGCCCCGGCTCGCCGGTCTACCAGCGCTGGCACGACCAGCTGCTGAAGTACCGCGAAGGCCGCCCGCCCGAGGCCGGCGCAATCTGGCTGACCTACTACCCTCACATCATGGTGGAGTGGTATCCGCATGTGCTGGTGATCTCCACGCTGCATCCGGTCTCGCCGGAGAAGACGGTCAACCTCGTCGAGTTCTACTACCCCGAGGAGATCGCCGCCTTCGAGCGCGAGTTCGTCGAGGCCCAGCAGGCTGCTTACATGGAAACCTGCATCGAGGACGACGAGATCGCCGAGCGCATGGACGCCGGCCGCAAGGCGCTGATGATGCGCGGCGACGACGAGGCCGGCCCCTACCAGAGCCCCATGGAAGACGGCATGCAGCACTTCCATGAATGGTTCCGCCAGCAGATGGATCTCGCCGGCTGATGCCAGCCCCCGCGCTCATGGTGTTGGCGACGCTGCTGTTCGCCACGATGGGCGTCTGCGTGAAGCTGGCGAGCGACGTCTACGCCGCCAGCGAGATCGTCATGTACCGCGGCCTCGTCGGCATGGCGACGATGGCGCTGCTGACGCGACGCCAGGGCATGTCACTCGGCACGAAGGTGCCGGGCATGCACGTCTGGCGCAGCATCTCGGGCGTCACGTCGCTGTGCCTGTGGTTCTACGCGATCGGCAAGCTGCCGCTGGCCACGGCCATGACGCTGAATTACATGTCGTCGGTCTGGATGGCTCTGTTCCTGCTCGGCGGCGCCGTGCTGATGGGTGCCAGCAAGCTGGACTGGCGGCTGATGGCCTCGGTGCTGCTGGGCTTTGCCGGCGTGGCTCTCATCCTGCGGCCGACGCTGGACCAGCAGCAGCTCTGGCACGGCCTGGCCGGCCTGGTATCGGGCATGCTCTCCGCGATGGCCTACCTGCAGGTGACGGCGCTGGGCCGCGCCGGTGAACCCGAGCTGCGCGTCGTCTTCTACTTCTCGGCCGGCGGCGCCATCGCCGGGGCGCTGATCACCGCCGTCACCGAGGGCGGCCTGCACGCCCATTCCGTCTACGGCGCCGCGCTGCTGCTGGCGGTCGGTGTGTTCGCGACCGCAGCGCAGGTCTGCCTCACGCGCGCCTATGCCATTGGCCGGCCGCTGGTGAATGCCTGCTTGCAATACCTCGGCATCGTGTTCTCCTTCGGCTACGGCATGCTGCTGTTCAAGGACCCGCTGACCTGGCAGGCCACCATCGGCATGCTCCTCATCATCGGCGCGGGCGTTATCGCCACACTGCTGCGTGCGAAAGTCGCCCCGCCGCCCAAGGACAGCCAGTTCAACCCCAACGAGGGATAGCCCACCCACGGGAAGATTCGCATGGTCTTCAGCACCTTGATCTCCGCCAACGAGCTCCGCGCGGTCCAGGACCCGCTGATCCTCGACTGCAGCTTCGACCTCGCCGACACCGCCGCCGGCGAGCGCAGCTACGCCGCCGGCCACATCCCCGGCGCCTTCTACCTGCACCTGGACCGCGATCTCGCCGGCCCCAAGACCGGGCCGGACGGCAGTTTCCGTGGCCGCCACCCGCTGCCGGAGCGGGCGGATTTCGCCGCGCTGATGCGGCGTCTGGGCCTCACCGCCCGCCGCCAGGTCGTCACCTGCGACCGCCAGGGCGGCATGTACGCCGCACGCGCCTGGTGGATGCTGCGCTGGCTGGGCCACGCCGAAGTCGCCGTGCTGGACGGCGCCTGGGACGGCGCATGGACCACCGACCTGCCCACGCCGCGGCCGAGCGACTGGCAGCCCGGCGAGCCGCTCGTCAGGCAGATCGACGCCGCCACGCTGCGCCGACAACTGGGCGGCGTGCGCGTCATCGACGCCCGCGCCCCCGAGCGATTCCGCGGCGACGTGGAGCCGCTCGACCGCCAGGCCGGCCATATCCCGGGCGCGGGCAACCGCTTCTTCAAGGACAACCTCGGCGCCGACGGCCGCTTCAAATCGGCGGCCCAGTTGCACGCTGAACTGCTGCCACTGTCCGGCGGGACCGTCGTGCACCAATGCGGCTCGGGCGTCACGGCCTGCCACAACCTGCTGGCCATGGCGCACGCCGGCCTCGGCGGCCCGGATGGCGGCGTGCTCTACCCCGGCTCGTGGAGTGAATGGTCCGCCGACCCGGCGCGCCCGATCGCGAAGGGTTGACCTCCGACAACCACGCGGCCCGCCGTTCGGCCACACTGCAGTCTTACGCAACGACTGACTGGAGGACCGAATGTTCAAGCGCATCCTCGTTCCCACGGACGGCTCCGACATCACCAGCCACGCGGTCGACACCGCCATCTCGCTGGCAAAGATCCACGGCGCCCAGCTGCTGACGCTCAGCGTCATGGAGCCCTTCCCCTATAGCGCCGTCTCCGAGATCCAGCCGGTGCCGCCGCAGGAGTTCATCGACGCGCAGCTGCGCGTCGCGACCCAGCGCGTGGAAGCCGTCTGCGCCACCGCGGCGGCCCAGGGCCTGTCGTGCAGGGCGCACACCGTCGAGGCGCTGCACGCCTGGGAGGCCATCATCGACCACGCCAAGGCCGAGGGCGTCGACCTCATCGTCATGGCCTCGCACGGCCGCAAGGGCTTTGCCGCCCTGCTGCTGGGCAGCGAGGCGCAGAAAGTGCTCACGCACGTCGAGCTGCCGGTGCTGATCGTCAAGTGATTGTCTTGAGCCGGGCTTGAGGGTGGCTGGCGACAATCGCCAGATGAACCCGCAACGCCCACATCGTTCACGGCCCCGCCGGGGCGATTCATCGCCCTCCAGGCGGCCGAGCGGGTGCTGACATGCACCTGCTGCTCGTCGAAGACGACCTGGACCTTGGTCGCAGCCTGCAGGCGGCCTTCCGCCAGCAGGGCTTCAGTTGCGAGTGGCTGCGCCGCGTCCAGGATGCGCCGCTGCAGCTGACCGACGTGGCGGCCGACTGCGTGCTGCTGGACCTCGGCCTGCCCGACGGCTCAGGCTTCGAGTTGCTCGCCCGCTGGCGCCGGGCCGACGCAGCCACGCCCGTCATTGTCATCACCGCACGCACCGCGCTGGAGGACCGCCTCGCCGGGCTTGACGGCGGCGCCGACGATGTCGTGCTCAAGCCCTTCGCCGTCCCTGAGCTGGTCTCGCGCATCCACGCCGTCGTGCGGCGCAGCGCGCGCCAGGCGCACGAGGCCTGGCAGCTGGGCGAACTGGTCATCGAGCCCCGCGCCCACACGGTCCAACTGGCGGGCAGCCCGCTGCAGCTGACACCGCGCGAGTTCCACCTCCTCGTCGAACTGGCGCGCGAGCCCGGCGCCGTCGTCGCCAAGAGCCGCATCGCGCAACGCCTGGCCCCGCTGCACGAGCCCGTCGATGCGGCCACACTGGAAATGCACGTCAGCAATCTGCGCAAGAAGATCGGTGCCGAGCGCATCCGCACCGTGCGCGGCATCGGCTACCAGCTCGTCGCGTGAACCCGGCACGGCCACCGCCCAGGGGCTCTGCTGCCTCCAGGCGCAAAGGGGACGCCATGAAGTCGCTGCTGCGACCCTTGTGGCGGCCCACGCTGCTGCGTCGCGTGCTGGGCGCGCTGCTGCTGGCGTTCGCCTTGGCGGGCACGGCACTGCTGGTGCTGGACTTCGTACAGTTCAAGCGCGAGATGGCCGAGCGCCCCGGCGTCCAGAAGCTGGCCGACGCGATGGCGGCGTCACTGGCCGACATGGCCGAAGCCCGCGATGCCGCCCTCATCGTGCAGACCCGCGCCCGGGAGACCAACCGCATGCGCCGCAGCAGCGGCCAGCTGCCCGGGGACGTGGAGTTCAGCCTGACGAACGCCCGGGGGCAGACCGTCTTCGCCACGCACGGCGCAGGCGATGCCACGACCACTTCGCACTGGCTGGCCGAAGCCCGCGGCGGCCCCTGGCGGTTGACGCTCGCCGAACCCCGCCTGGGCGACGCCACCGTGCTGGGATGGCTAGGTGGCGACCTGCTGGCGTCGCTGCTGCTGGCCTTCCCACTCGTGCTGCTGCCGCTATGGCTGGCCGTTCGCAGCGGCATGAAGCCTCTGCGCGACCTGGCCGACCGCGTCGCACAGCGCGATGCCCAGGACCTGTCACCGCTCGGCATCAAGCCTCGCCATGACGAACTCAAGCCGCTGGTGGCGGCCTTCGACGGACTGCTGGAACGGTTGCGCGGCCAGCTGCAGCGCGAGCGCGCCTTCGTACAGGATGCCGCTCATGAACTGCGCACGCCGATGGCCGTCGTCGCCACGCAGGCACATCTGCTCTCGCATGCGCGCAGCGACGCCGAGCGTCGCGAGGCCGCCACCGCACTCGATGCGGCCCTGCAGCGCAGCGCCCACCTGAGCCGCCAGTTGCTGCTGCTCGCCACGCTCGACGAGGGTCGCGTCCCGACAGCGGAGCCGCTGGACCTCGCTGCCGTCGTCGAGCAGGCGCTCGCGCCTCTGGCCTCGCACGCGCTGGAACGGCAGCTGGATCTGTCACTGGACGCACCCGCCAGCCTGCGCGTGCGCATGGACCGCACGGCCTTCGAGTCGGTGCTCGTCAACCTCGTCGACAACGCGCTGCGCTACGTGCCACCGGGCGGCCATGTCGCGGTGACGCTGGAAACCGCGGGGCCGACCGTCTGGCTGCGCGTGGCCGACGACGGCCCGGGGATCCCACCAGCCGAGCGTGAGGCCGCATTCGAGCGCTTCTGGCGCGGCACCGCGAGCGGCGACGTGCCCGGCACCGGACTGGGCCTGGCAATCGTGCGCCGCGCAGCCAACCGGCTGGGGGGCTCTGTACGCCTCGAAGGCGGCGCCCATGGGCGCGGCTGCTGCTTCATCGTGGTGCTTCCGACGGGCATCTGAGGCGGAATGGCGCTGGCTGGTTACAACGCCACGCGGTTCCAGTGATCCACGTCACACACCGACCGAGCGTCGCCAGCGGCCAGACCACATCGCGTCCACAACAATATGGCCGGCGTCGACAACGGCGCCAGACCCTGGCCGGAACCGCTTCGGCTGCCCTCCACCGCAACAGCAGCTGCCATGACGACAGCCAACGGAGAGACTGCACCGAGTAGCCCGACCGCGACCGCCGCCGAACGGCGCGTGGAAGAGCGCCGTGCCTACCGCAGCACGGCCACGGTCATTGCCGGCACCCACCAGTTCCAGGTGCGCACGCTGGACATCAGCCGCAGCGGCATGTGCATCGTGGCGGCGATCAACCCGCAGCCCAACCTGCGCTTCAAGCTGCGCATGCGGCTGGACCGCCAGCCGCAGGGCCCGGTCACCGTGGAGGCGGACGTGCAGGTCGTGCACAGCGTGCTGGCCTCGCAGGAAAGCGGCTTCCGAATCGGCCTGCGTTTTGTCAATCCGGGCTCGCAGCTTCTCGGCGCCGTCAACAACTTCCTGGGCAAGTAGCGGTCAGGCCGCCGGCTTTGGCCGGTCTTGGGGTGCGCTGCGAAGAATGCGGGGCATGTCCACTCCGACGCCGCCCATGGCCTCCCGCGTCCCCGCCTTCGGTGCCGCTGCGCTCGCCAGCCTGGCGTTTTGCGCCAGCATGGCCGCCGCTGAGCCCCCGACAGAACTGCCGGCCGTCGAAGTTCGCGGCGAAAGCCGTGCCCCCCGCGAGCAGAAAACGGTGGCCGACCTGCTGGCCGTGCAAAACATCTTCGAACGCGAGCGCAGCACTTATGCGCCGCAAGCCGAGCTGCGCATTCGCGTGCTGCCGCGGCACGACACGGCGGACCTGCCCGCGCTGGAATTGCGGCATGGCGACCAGCGCGAGCCCGTCGTGCTGGATGCGCTGGGCCGCTTCGCCATCCCGCGGGCCTGGCGCCAACTGCCGCCCGATGCCATCGTGCGCAGCCCGCTGCCCGCCGGCCGGCTGGCCTGGGCGGTGGACGTGCGTACCCCGGACCTTGCGCCGGACACGCGGAGGCTCGGCGACCTGCGGCTGGAATGCCGGGCCGACCTCTACGGTGGTGCGCTGGCGCGCGGCATCAAGCCCCCCACCTTCTACGCGCTGCGCGTCGTGAGCGATGTCTGCACCAGCCGCCAGGTGCAGGTGGGCTTCTTCACCGACCGCCCGGTGTGGGCGGTCAGCTTGAGCCACGCAGGACGGCACGCCGAGCTGCCGGAGCGCTGGATGCACGGCAGCGTGATGGGACAGACCAGCCGGATGTTCCCGCTGCTGGATTGGCCGTACGCGCTGCGCGACCGTTTTGTCGTGCTGCCGGCCGACAAGTGGCAGGACTGGCCACACGACGCCGTCGTCGAACTGGAAGGAATGACCCAATGAGCCGACGCCCTCTGATACAGCTGCTGCTGGCAGTCGCTGTCGCCAGCAGCATGGCAGCCTGTGCCACCGCGGGCGGCAGCCACGTCGCAGGACTGCAGGCCGCCGGCGTCGACGAGCTGCTGCAACCGGGCCACACGACCCGCGCGGAGGCCGAACGGCTGCTCGGCGCGGGGGAGGCCCTGTGCTTCAGCAGCGGGTGGAGCACCGTGCACTACATCTATCGCCAGGGTCTGCCACGGGCGCTGGATTTCGTTCCGGTGATCGGCCTCGTCGCGTCCGCCATCGAGACGAGCGAGACGGAGCTGGTGCTGCTGTTCGACGCCGACGGCGTGCTACGCAAGTTCAAGCTACGGCGCAGCAGCTGATCACAGCAGTCGGCGGCGAAAGAAGTCCACCGTCGCCGCGACCCAGCGCGCTGTCGCGGCCGGCCGGTCGAAATCTGGCGGGTCGCACAGCAGCGAGCACTCCAGGCGCCCGAGCGCGTCCGCCGCCGGCGGTGGCGCCAGCAGCGCGCCATGGCCGCCATGCACCTCTGCCAGCGACTCGCAGGAAGCGCACACGGCCAGCAGCGGTGCGCTGTGGAAGCGCGGATGCAGCCACAGGTCGCCATCGGCCGTGATTAGGCCCAGCGGCACACGCGGGTGGGCCAACGTCGCGAGGTCGAAGTCGGCCGCCGCCGGCACGGCGGCGACGATGGCGGCCAGGCGGGGGTCGGTGTGCGTCTGCGGCGCAGCGTCACCGCCGAACTTCCAGCCCAGCACACGCCGCGCCAGCCACAGCTTGACTCCGTCCAGCCCGCCGCCGGTCAGCCCTGTCGCCAGACCGACGCAGGCGTTGAAGTCATCGGCCAAGTGCTGTTCGCAATGCTGGCGGAAGCGCTCCGGAGACCATGCCCCGCCCGCCAGCGTCAGCATCGTGTGCCCGCCGGCGGACATGCCGAAGCCGCCGACACGGTCCAGCTTCAGCCCGGCAAAGCGCGGGTCGGCCGCCACGCGGTCGATGGCATGGCTGATCTCGGCGGGGCGCTGCTTCCAGCTCTCGGGGCCAGGACGGCCGGGATCAGTCCAGTTGTCGCCCCGGTGCAGCGGCACGGCGACCGTGAAGCCGGCGTCCACAAGCGCCTGCGCCAGCGTCGAGTGCACCCATGGCCCGCCGCCCGAGCCGTGGGAGATGGCGACGAGCCGGCCATTGCCCGGCAGCGGTGCGGCGCCCGGCGCGATCTGCCAGGCCAGGTCGCCACGCGTCTCGGGCTGGCCGGCGGCGGCGGTGGGATAGAACAGTGTGACGGCGCCGCCGTCTTCGTCGGCCGGCAGCGTCAGGGTGCCGACGGGGGCGGCGTGGGCGGCGGCGGCCAAGGCCAGGGCGGCCAGCAGGGTCCTGAACAACATCGGAAGGCTCCTCGGGGTTGAGAAGCCGCCAGCGTCGGGCGCCGGGCAGGCCGCGTCTGGCCGAAACCTCGCGTTTGCAGGTTTCGGCGCGGGTTTTCGTGGAACGGCAAAGCCGTTTTCAGGAATCGGCCAACGATTTCTGGCGGAACTCCGTGGGTGTCAGCCCCGTGTCCGCCTTGAAGGCGCGGTTGAACGGCCCGATGGAGCCGAAGCCGACGTCCAGCGCGATGCTCAGCACGGGCAGGCCGCGCTCGGCCGGGTCCGCCAGCCGGCGCTTGGCCTCGGCCAGCCGCTGTCCGTTCACGTAGGCAGTGAAGTTGCGGTGACCCAAGTGCTGGTTGATCACGCGGCGGAGCCGGTACTCAGCCGTGCCCAGCTGCTCGGCCAGGCCGGCCAGGCTCAGGCCCTCCTGTGCGTAGCCGCGCCCCTCACCCATCAGCCTCGCGAGCGCGGTGGCGACGAGCTGGTCCTGCGCGTCGGCGGCCGGTGGCGCGGGTGGCGCAGGCGGCAGCGCCTCCGCCTCGCCCCACAGACCGTCGGCGCGCGGCGCCAACAGCCGACCGGCGACGAGGGCCGTCAGCACCAGCAGCATGGCCACGTCGCCGAGCGCAGCGTCGCTGCTGAGGCTGCCGTCGGCGGAGCGCACGCGCATCACCACCAACACGAGCGCGTAGGCCGCACCGCCACCCACGACCAGGCCCCGCAGCCGGCGCCGCGGCTCAACGAGGTCCACCCGCCACGGCCCCACGACGCAGGCCAGCCCCAGCAGTGCGAAGACGATGGGAACGGCACGCATCAGCACCCAGCCCGGCCACCACCCGCCCCACAGGCACAGCGTGCCACCGTAGGCTGCGACGGCCGCCCACAGCCCGACATGCCAGGCGCGCAGCCGGAAGCCGTCCTCGAACACCGCTCTCGCGAACAGCCAGAACAGCACGGCCGACCCCAGCGACAGGCCGATGCCCGGCGCCTGCACCGGGCAGCTGAGCTGGTGCTCTGCCCACGGCGAGGCCGACAGCGTCTGCACGATCAGCGACGCCGCCAGCGAGATGCTGATGCGCACGAGGTGAGCGTGCCGGGCGTGACGCCAGTGCGGCACCAGCGCAGCGATGACCAGGGCCAGCAGCGCGATCAGCGCGCCGCGCAGCCCCGCGTCAATGAGTGCCATGCAGCAGCTGCGACACCGCGAATGCCACGCCGAGGCCCACGCCCAGCCAGGCCACCTGCGCCAGGGTGTCGCGCCAGGCCAGGCGCTGCTGCAGCTGCGGCAGCAGATCGGCCACGGAGATGTAGATAAAGCTGCTCGCCGCCGCCACCAGCAGGTAGGGCAGCGCGCCGTCGAAGCTGCCGATCAGGAAGTAGCCCAGCACACCGCCCACCACCGACGACATGCCGGAGATCGCGTTGAACAGCAACGCCTTGCTGCGGCTCAGCCCGGCGTTGAGCAGCACGATGTAGTCGCCCACCTCCTGCGGGATCTCGTGCATGACGATGGCCAGCGCCGTCGCGAAGCCGAGCCGGGCGTCGGCAAGGAAGGCCGCCGCGATGATCGCGCCGTCGCAGAAGTTGTGGATGCTGTCGCCCACCAGCACCGTGAGCCCGCCGCGGCCGGCCTGCTCGGCGTCGAAGTGGTGGTGATGGTGGTGGCCGTCGTCCTCGTGATGGTGAGTGTGGCGGTACAGCTCCACCTTCTCCAGCAGCCAGAAGAACAGCAGCCCCCCTAGCAGCACGGCGAACAGCGCCTGCGGCTGCGCCGTGTGGCTTTCGAAGGCCTCGGGCAGCACGTTCAGCAGCGAGGTACCCAGCAGGATGCCGGCCGACAGGCTGACGAGGCTCTTCACGAGCCGCGTCAGCACGCCGACGGTCAGGCTCGCGGCGACGAGCACCGACAGCAGCCCGCCCGCGAAGGTGGCGAGCACGATGTAGAGAAGGGTCATGGGATCAGCCAAAGCAATGGGCCGCCTGTACGACGAGGTACGGCGGCCCGACGCAATCAGCGTAGCAGAGCTGTCAAGCTACCCCGTTCTTCCGGAACCAGGCCAGGCATCGGGCCCAGCCGTCCTCGGCGGCCTCCTTGCGGTAGCTGGGCCGGTAGTCCGCATGGAAGGCGTGCGGCGTGTCGGGATAGACGACGATCTCGCACCGGGTGTTGCCGGCGGCCTTCAGCGCGGCCTCCAATTGCGTCAATGTCTCCACCGGGATGCCCGTGTCGGCCGCGCCATACAGCCCCAGCACCGGCGCCTGGATGCTGGCGGCCAGGTCGATGACGGTCTTGTCGCCGGCGAAGTAGGGGCGCGCGACCGGCCCGTACCAGGCCACGCCGGCCTTGACGGCCGGGTTGTGGGCCACGTAGGACCAGGTCGTGCGCCCGCCCCAGCAGAAGCCGGTGATGCCCAGCTTCGTCACATCGCCGCCATGGGCCGCGGCCCAGGCGACGGTGGCGTCGAGGTCGCCGTTGACCTGCGTGTCCGACGCCTTGCCGACCACCTCGGCAATGAGCCTGGGGATGTCCGTGTAGGCGCCCGCGTTGCCCTGGCGCACGAACAGCTCGGGCGCGATGGCGAGATAGCCCTGCCTGGCGAGGCGGCGGCAGACGTCGGCGATGTGCTCGTGCACGCCGAAGATCTCGCTGGCCACGACGACGACCGGCAGCTTCGTCTTACCCGCCGGCTGGGCACAGTAGGCGGGCATCTGCAAATCGCCCACCGCGATGCTGACGCTGCCTGCCTCCAGGCCGGCGCCGTCGGTCGTGACCGTCTGCGCCGCCACCGGCAGAAGGGCGGCCGCGAAGCCGCTGCCCACGGTCGTCTGCACGAAGTCGCGGCGGCTGAATTCACGCCCGGCGGCGAGGCTGTCGATCTCTTCTTTCAGCATGGGGGCTCGGGTTGACGGCAATGCCACAAATTTTGCCCGGACAATCACGCGCCATGACGACGCGCCACAACGCCAGCCACCATCCCTGGGCCTCCATTGACATTGGCTCCAACAGCTTCCGGCTGGAAATCGCCCGCCTGTCCGGCGACCGCTACCAGCGCATCACCTACATCAAGGAGAGCGTGCGCCTGGGCGGCGGGCTCGACGCCCACGGCATGCTGACTGAAGCGGCCATGCAGCGCGGCCTGGACTGCCTGAAGGGGTTCGGCGAGCAGCTCGTGGGCATTCCGCCGGAGCGCATCCGCGCAGTGGCCACGCAAACGCTGCGCGAGGCCCGCAACCGCAACGCCTTCCTAGCCCGCGCGCAGGCGGTGCTGGGCCATCCGGTCGAGGTCATCTCAGGCCGCGAGGAGGCCCGGCTGATCTTCGCCGGCGTCGCGCGGCTGCAGCCGTCGGACAAGCCGCGTCTGGTCATCGACATCGGCGGCCGCTCCACCGAAATGATCCTGGGCCGCGGCCGCAAGCCGGTGCTGGCCGAATCCTTCGGCGTCGGCAGCGTGGGGCTGTCGATGCGCTTCTTCGGCGACGGCGTCTACACGGCCGAGGCCTTCCGCGCCGCGCAGGTGGCTGCCGGTGCCGAGCTGGAAGAGGCGCTGACGCAGTTCCGCCCCGAGCTGTGGCAGGAGGCGCTGGGCTCGTCGGGCACCGTGGGCGCCGTGTCGCAGATCCTCGCGGCCACCGGGCAGACGGACGGCCGCGTGACGCCCGCGGCGCTGCGCTGGTGCATCGAGCAGTGCCTGGCTGCCGGCTCGCAGGACAAGCTGCAGATGCCCGGCCTGAAGGACGACCGCCGCCCCGTCGTCGCCGGCGGGCTGTGCATCCTCTACACGTTGCTGACGCAGTTCGGCATCGACGAGCTGCTGCCCACCAAGGGCGCGCTGCGCCAGGGCGTCATCTTCGACCTGGCCGAGCGGCTGCAGCCCAGCGGCAGCCGCGACCCGCGCGCCACCTCGGTCACCGGGTTGCAGCAGCGCTTCGGCGTCGACACCGCCCAGGCCGGACGCGTCGCAACGCACGCCGAGAAGCTCTACCGCCAGCTCGTCGGCAAGCCGGCACCCGAGCTGCTGCGCGAGCTGCGCTGGGCCGCGGCTCTGCACGAGATCGGCATGCTGGTGTCTCACCACGATCACCACCGCCACAGCGCCTACCTGATCGGTCACGTGGACGCGCCGGGGTTCTCGACGAACCAGCTGCAGCGCCTGGCGTCGCTGGCACTGGGCCAGCGCGGCGGGCTGCGCAAGATGGATGCGCAGCTGGCCGACGCCAGCCTGCTGGATCAGCTCGTCGCACTGCGGCTGGCCGTCATCCTGTGCCACGCGCGCGCGCCGCTGATGGCCGGCGTCCCCAAGCTGACCCGCCAGGGCCGCCGGCTGACGCTGAACTGCCCCAAAGCCTGGTCCACCAGCCAGGCGCGCACGCGCTTCCTGCTGAAAGAAGAGGCGGAAGCCTGGCAGCGCAACGGGCTGCTGGAGCTGGTCGTCGCCTGAACGACGCTCAGCCTCCAACGCGCTTCACAGCGCGTCCGGCCCCTGCACCGCGTGCAGCGTGACCTCGGGCTCGCCGTCGCGCTGGCGCCAGCGCAGCCACCAGACCGCGCCCTTTTTCACCGCCCAGTCCTGGGCCACGCCGGCCAGCAGATGCGCGGCCAGCTGGCCCAACGTGGGCTGGTGGCCGCAGATCAGCACCGGCTCGCTGGAACGCGGCCAGCGCGCGGCCTCGATGAGGTCGGCGACGGGCGCATCCGGCGCAAGCGTAGGCACGATGCGTGATTCCCGGCCCAGCGCCTCGGCCGTCTGCCGGCAGCGCAATGCGGGGCTGACGAGCACGCGTGTCGTGGCCGGCAGGCGCTGGTTCAGCCACGCGGCCATGCGCCGCGCCTGCCGCTCGCCTTTGGGCGTCAACGCGCGCAGCAGATCGTCCTGCCCCGGCACGGCGACTTCGGCTTCAGCATGGCGCCACAGGATCAGGTCCATGGCCGCACCCTACTCCAAGAAGCGGCGCATCAGCGCCTGTTGAGCACCGACGCCCGACTCTCCGCCGATGCGGAGGGAGCGGCCGTCAGGGCCCAGCTGCCAGGCGTCCTTGGTGTCGTGCAGGTAGGGCACCAAGGCCTCGTCGATGACGCGCTGGCGCAGCTTCGGGTCGAGCACCGGCCAGGCCACCTCGATGCGGCGGAACATGTTGCGGCTCATCCAGTCGGCGCTGGACAGGTAAAGCGCCTCGCCGTCGTCGCTACCCGTCGGATGGTCGGCCCAGCGGAAGTAGCAGACGCGCGAATGCTCCAGGAAGCGGCCCACCACCGAGCGCACGACGATGTTGTCGCTGACGCCCGGCAGCCCGGGCGGCAGCATGCAGGCGCCGCGCACGATGAGATCCACCTTGGCACCGGCCTGGGCCGCACGCAGCAGCGCGTGGATCAGCTCGGCGTCAGTCAGCGCGTTGATCTTGACGACGACACGCGCCGCCTTGTAGCCGGCCAGCGCGGACGCCTCCACAAGGCCCAGCTGCTCCACCATGCGGCTGTGCATGTTGAAGGGCGCCAGCAGCATGCGGCGCGGCGCCTTGAACTTGCCGAGCGACGCGAGCTGGCGGAATACGGCGTCGGCGTCGGCCGTCAGGTCGGCGTCCGCCGTCAGCAGGCCAAGGTCGGTGTAGAGCCGCGCGGTCTTGGGGTTGTAGTTGCCCGTGGAGAGGTGGGCGTAACGGCGCAACTTGCTGCCTTCGCGGCGCATGACCAACAGCAACTTGGCATGCGTCTTGTAGCCCACGATGCCGTACACCACCTGGGCGCCGACGGCCTCCAGCCGCTCCGCCCAGTTGATGTTGGCCTCCTCGTCGAAGCGAGCCTTCAGCTCGACGACGGCCATGACCTCCTTGCCGCGCCGCGCCGCCTCGATCAGCAGGTCCATCAACTCCGACTTGGCACCGGTGCGGTAGATGGTCTGCTTGATGGCCAGCACGTCGGGGTCGTTGACGGCCTCACGCAGCAGTTGCACGACCGGCTCGAAACTTTCGAACGGGTGGTGCAGCAGCACGTCGCCCTTGCGCAACTGTTCGAAGATGGACTTGTGCCGCGGCAGCCGGCGCGCGGGCCAGGCCGGCTCATAGGGCTTGAAGCGCAGCGCTGGCGCATCGGTCAGGTCGATCAGCTCGTTGAGCCGCACCAAGTTCACCGGCCCGTTGACCCGGTACAGCGCCGCCATCGGCAGGCCGAACTGCTCCAGCAGGAATTCCGAAAGCTCGGTCGGGCAGGTGTTGACGACCTCCAGCCGCACCGCGCGACCGAAATGACGCGTCGTCAGCCCCGAACGCAGCGCATGGCGCAGGTTCGCGATCTCCTCCTCGTCCACCTCCAGGTCCGAGTCGCGCGTCACGCGGAACTGCGAGAACGCCTCCACCTTGCGGCCCGGGAACAGCTCCTCCAGGTGGGCGCGGATGACGCTGGTCAGCAGCACGAAGGCCTGGCGCCCGTCGCTGAGGTTGCCCGGCATCTTGATGACGCGCGGCAGCACCCGCGGCACCTTGACGATGGCGATGCGCGTGTCGCGGCCGAAGGCGTCCTTGCCCGACAACCGCGCGATGAAGTGCAGCGACTTGTTGGCCACCTGCGGAAAGGGATGCGCCGGGTCCAGGCCCACGGGTACCAGCAGCGGCTTGACCTCGCGCTCGAAGAACTTCGACACCCAGGCCCGCTGCGGTCCATCGCGGTCGGCATGGTTCAGGATGACGATGCGCTGCTGCATCAGCAGCGGCATGACCTGCTCGTTGAACACGTGGTACTGCTCGTCGATCAGCGTGTGCGCGGCACGACCCACGCGTTCGACGTCCTGGCCGGTGACCGGGCTCACCGGGTCGCGAGCCGCATCCAGCATGTCGGCGAAGCGCACCTCGAAGAACTCGTCCAGGTTGCTCGACACGATGCAGATGTAGCGCAGCCGCTCCAGCAGCGGCACGTCCTCGCGCTGGGCCTGAGCCAGCACGCGGCGGTTGAATTCGAGGATGGCCTGTTCGCGGTTGAGGAGCTTCAGCGGAGTCGGGTCGGTCATGATGAAAAGTGTATGAACGCTTTATGACAACCGTATTGAGACGACGAGCCACCGCCCGGGCTTCGGATAATCCCGCCCATGCATCTGATGATTCCCCATGCCGCCGCGCTCGACGAGGCCGCCCGGCATGCCTTCGCCGGCCTGGCCCTGCCCAACCTCGCGGCCCAGCTGGGCCGGCTCAGCCCCGAGCAGAGTTGGGGCGGCGACGAGTTCTCGCCCCATCCGTCCCACCACACCGCACTGGCCGCGCTGCGCGGCCAGGCCGAGCCCAGCGCCGCCGCCTGGGCCGTGGACGCCGGCCCCGAGCTCGGCTGGGCGCTGCTGACGCCGGTGCACTTGTCCGTCGGCACCGATGGCGTGGACGTGCTGCCGCCGCAGGCGCTGAACCTCTCCGAATCGGACGCCGCGCGCTTCGCCGCGCTGCTGCAGGAGCTGTGGCCCGAGGCCGAGGGCTGGCACTGGCGGCTGCTGAATGCCACACGCTGGGCGCTGGGCCATGCCAGCGCACTGGATGGCCTGCAGGCCGCCAGCATCGAGCGCGCCGCCGGCCGGCCGATCGAGCCCTGGCTGCCGGACAGCCGCGTGCTGCGCCGCTGGCAAAACGAAGCCCAGATGCTGTTGCATGACCAGGCGCTTAACGACGAACGCGAGGCGCGCGGCGATCCGGTGATCAATTCGGTGTGGATCGGCGACATCGGCCGCAGCAACGGCCGCCGGGCGGATGTCACCGTGGACGACCGCCTCACCGCTCCGCTGCTGAACGGCGACCTCGCCGGCTGGGCGGAAGGTTGGCAGCGGCTGGACGCCGGCCCTCTGGCGCAGCCGCTCGACAGCCTGACGCTGTGCGGCGAACGCTTTGCGCGGCGGTTCACGCGGCAACCGCTGTCGCTGATGGACAAGCTCAGGCGCGCATTCAAGGCGCCCGACGTGGCCGCGACGCTGGAGGCGCTGTGAAGCTGGTCGAACGAGACGTGCCGCCGCGAACCGCCTGGGCGCTGGAGCAGGCCGGCGTGGCGCCACTGCTGGCGCGGCTGCTCGCCGCCCGCGGCGTTCGCGAGGCCGGCGAACTGGACGACAGCCTGCAACAGCTGCTACCGCCATCCGGGCCCCACGGGCTCAAGGGCCTGGCCGAAGCAGCGTCGCTGCTCGCCGATGCGATCCAGCACGGCGAGCGCCTCGTCATCGTGGCCGATTACGACTGCGATGGCGCCACCGCCTGCGCCGTCATGCTTCGCGGGCTGCGGCTGCTGGGCGCCGAGCCGGCCCAGCTCGGCTATGTCGTGCCCGACCGTGCCATCCACGGCTACGGCCTCACTCCCACCATCGTCGACCTGGCGCTGGAGCAGCAGCCCCGGCTGCTCGTCACGGTGGACAACGGAATCGCCAGCCTGGCCGGCGTCGCGCACGCCCGCGCGCTGGGCCTGAAGGTGCTGGTGACCGACCACCACCTGCCGGCCCTCGTCAATGGCGTCGCCGTCGTTCCCGAGGCGGACGCCATCGTCAACCCCAACCAGCCCGACTGCTGCTTCCCGAGCAAGTCGCTGGCGGGCGTCGGCGTGGCGTTCTACGTGCTGATGGCGCTGCGCGCCGAGCTGCGCGCGCGCGGCGCCTTCGCCCAGCAGGTGCCGCGCCTCGACGGCCTGCTGGACCTCGTCGCGCTGGGCACGGTGGCCGACGTCGTCAAGCTCGATGCCAACAACCGGCGCCTCGTCGCCCAGGGGCTGCGCCGCATGCGCGCCGGCCGTGCACAGCCCGGCGTCATGGCGCTGTTCGGCGCGGCCAAGCGCGACGCCAGCAAGGCTCAGGGTTTCGATCTGGGCTTCGCGCTCGGGCCGCGCATCAATGCCGCCGGGCGCCTGGCCGACATGACACTGGGCATCGAATGCCTGACCACCGACGACCCCGAGCGCGCGCTGCAGCTGGCGACCCAGCTCGACACGATCAACCGCGAGCGCCGCGACATCGAGGCCGGCATGCGCGAGATGGCCGAGGCGCGACTGGACGCGCTGGTGGAGGCGCTGTCCGGCGCGCTGCCGCCAGCGGTGGCGCTGTTCGACGCGGACTTCCACGAGGGTGTCGTCGGCATCGTGGCGGCGCGCATCAAGGACCGCGTGCACCGGCCGACCTTCGTCTTCGCCCGCGGCGCGGACGGCCAGCTCAAGGGTTCGGGCCGCTCCATCCCGGGCTTCCACCTGCGCGACGCGCTGGACCTGGTCGCCAAACGCGAGCCCGCCCTGCTCGCCAAGTTCGGCGGCCATGCGATGGCGGCCGGCGCGACGCTGGCTTTGGACGACGTGAGCCGCTTTGCCCTCGCCTTCGCCCGTGTCGCCGAGGAATGGCTGACCGAGCAGGACCTGACCCGCATGCTGCGTCACGATGGCGCGCTGCCGGCGGACTTCGCCACGCCCGAAACGGCACGGCTGCTGGACGGCCAAGTGTGGGGCCAGGGTTTCGAGCCGCCGGTGTTCTGCGACCGCTTCGAGCTCATCTCGCAGCGGCTAGTAGGCGAGAAGCACCTGAAGCTGCGGATGCGCCACGGCGCCAAGCTCGTGGACGGCATCTGGTTCAACCATGTGGACATGCTGCCCGAGCGGGCGACGCTGGCCTACCGGCTGCAGCTCGACGAATGGCAGGGCCAGCAACGCGTGCAGTACGTCATCGAAGCCGCCCAGGCGTGACGGATTTGGCAGGGTGGCCGGGCCCAGCGGCCGGGTCACCCGAGTGTCACAAGGTGTTTCAAGAATCCGTGTCGGCAGCGGCTGTTGATGTTTTTCAGCCGGGTGCCAGCCGGAGCCCTCCAGATGCGCGACCTCGCGCCCGATCCCCTTTCCGACGCGCTGGACCGACTCATCGAGCAGCGCAGCTTTGACCTCCATTTCCAGCCCCTCGTGGCGATTGACCGGGCCGAAATCTACGGCTTCGAGGCGCTGACCCGGGCGCCGGCCGATGGGCCGTTGCATTCGCCACTCGTTCTGTTCGACACCGCGGCCCGGCTGGGCCGACTCGTCGAACTGGAACACCTGATCGTGCAGCGGGCGATCCAGCGCTTCAAGGCGCTGGGGCTGCCAGGCCAGCTGTTCATGAACGTGACGGCCGACACCTTGCTCGGCGCCCGCGAGCATGTGGGCCTGCTCGCCACCGCGCTGGCCCAGGTAGGGCTGCCGACGTCGCGCGTCGTCATCGAGCTGACGGAGACGCGGCCCGTCGAGGACATGGCGCAACTCGACGATGCGCTGCAGGCGCTGCGCGAGCGGGGCTTCCGCGTGGCGCTGGACGACCTGGGCGAAGGCTTCGCGTCGCTGCGCCGCTGGATGCAGATGCGGCCTGACTTCGTCAAGATCGACCGCCATTTCATCGACGGCATCGCCCAGGAGCCGCTGAAGCAGCAGTTTGTGCGCAGCATCGTCGAGATGGCCGCCACCAGCGGTTGCGAGGTCGTCGCCGAAGGCCTGGAGCAGGAGCCAGACCTGGAGGTGCTGCGCCGCCTGGGTCTGTGCATCTGCCAGGGCTACCTGTTCGCCCGGCCGAGTGCCACGCCCCGGGCGTCGCTCAGCGCACGGTGGAGCGGGCGGCTGGCCGCCGACGCGCAGCCCCGGCTGCTGCAGAACGACCTCGCACTGCCGCTCGAACAGGGCGCCATCACAAGCGCGGCACAACTGGCGCGCCGCGGGCCCACGGCCACGCCGGCCGTCACCTGCCGCGCCATCGTCGACCTGTTCCATGGCGACGACCAGCTGCTCGCCATCCCCGTGCTGGACGACCAGCAGCGCCCCATCGGCGTGCTGCGATCGCTGCACGTCCTCAAGCGCAGCACGGAGCGCTACTTCATGGACATCTTCGACAAGCGCAGCTGCGTGGAGCTGATGGACCGCCACCCGCTGGTCTTTGACGTCGCCACGCCGCTGCGCGCGATGAGCGACGCAATGTCCAACCTCGACGAGCGGCTGCTGATCGACGGCTTCATCGTCACGCGCGACGGCGCCTACTTCGGCTCGGGGCGCAGCTCCGACCTGCTGAAGGCCGTATCCGACCTGCAGGTGCATGCCGCGCGTTACGCCAACCCGCTCACACTCTTGCCCGGCAACGTGCCCATCGACCATCACCTCGACCGCCTCATCGAGGCCGGCGAGACCTTCGCCGCGGTCGTCTGGGACATTGATCACTTCAAGCCCTTCAACGATGTCTACGGCTACCGCGTCGGTGACGACATCATCCGCCTCGCCGCCCGCGTGCTGACGCAGTCGGCCGACCCGCAGCTGGACTTCGTCGGCCACATCGGCGGCGACGACTTCGTCATGGTGCTGTGCAGCGCCGACTGGGAGGCGCGGCTGGCGCGCGTCTGCGAGGCCTTCGACACCGGCGTGCGCAGCTTCTTCTCCACGGAGCACCTGGCCGCCGGCGGCTACGTGACGCTGAACCGCCAGAACCAGCCCAGCTTCCATCCATTGCCCACGCTGTCCGCCGGCGCCGTGCTGCACATGCCCGGCAGCCATGACAGCGCCCGAGCGTTGAGCGCCGCCCTGGCCGAGCCCAAGCGGGTCGTCAAGGGCCGGGCCGGCGGCAGCCGCTACTTCGTCGACCGCCGCACGCCACAGCGCAAGCTGCTGGCGGCGTAAAGCCGGTGGTTCCCTTTCTGCGGCAGCACGCCGCGGCTCACCCCTGCCCGACATGAACGCACTGCACTTCACCCAACACTGGAGCCTGCGCACGCGGCTCACCCTCGTGGCCTGTCTGTCGCTGCTGCTGGGCCTGGTGCCCAGCCTGATGCTATTGCGCGGCTACGCCGCCGAACTCGACACCGCGCGCCGCCAGCAGCAGGCGCTGCCCGCCGTGCGCGCCTGGCAGGCCGTGTTGGCACGGCTGCAGGAGCAACGCGTGCTGGGCGCCGAGGCCCTGTCCACGCGGCCCGACGCACGCCCGCAGGCGCAGGCCGCGGCCGACGCGGTGCAGTCGTCGCTGAAGGCACTGGACGTCGCGCTGGACGACGGCATCGCCCCGGCCCTGGCCGCCGCTCAACACAAGCGTGTGGCGGCCTTGCGCCTGCAGCACGCCGCGCTGCAGCAGGCTCTGGCCCGGGGTCCGTTGGACCCGCCACGGTTGATGACGGCGCAGAACGCGCTAGCGGAGGCCGCGTTCGAGGCCAACACCGAACTCAACGGCGGCTCGGGCCTGTTGCTGGACGCCGAGGCACCCTCGCACTTCGCCATCGAGGCCGGCCTGCAATCCGCGCCGCGCGTGCAGGACGCGCTATCCGAACTGGCCGCGCTGGCCCGCGCGGCGGCGGTGGACGACCTGACGCGCATGTCCGCCGCCCACAGCCGCTATGTCGAGCATGTCGGCCAGATGCAGCAGCGGCTGACGCTGGCGCTGCAGGCCGGCGACGCGAGCCTGAACGAGCGCCTGGGGCCCTTGCTGGACACCGCCCGGCGCCAGCGCCAGGACGTGGACGCGACGCTGGAAGCCGCGGCCATGGACATCAACTACCCGCTGGACCAGCTCGCCCGCCACCTGAGCGATGCCGGCGCCGTGCAGGCACGACTCAGCGCCCAGGTCATGGAGGTGCTGGCGGCGGACCTCGACGCCCGCGCCGAGCGCGCCGCCCACCGCCGCAATACGCTGCTGCTGGTGCTGCCGGCGGCGCTGGGCTTGATGCTGGTGCTGATGGTCTATGCCATGCGCCAAGTGCTGGGGCCGGTGCGCCAGATGGTGGAGGTGACCGAGCGCATCGCCCGCGGCGACCTGAGCCAGCCCGTGCCGCAAGGCCGGCGCGACGAGCTGGGCCGCGTGCTGACGGCGCTGCAGACCATGCAGCAGCGCCTGCGCGGCCTGGTCGAGCGCATCCAGCAGGACGCCGGGGGCATCCGGCAGGCAGTGCAGGAGATTGCGGCCGGCAACCAGGACCTCGCCCAACGCACCGAAGAAGCCGCCGCCCGGCTGCAGCAGACCGCGTCGCACGTGCAGTCACTGACCGAGTCCGTGCGCCACAGCGGCGAAGCCGCCCATGGCGCCGAGGCGCTGGCCGGCTCGGCGGCGGAAGTCGCCGCCGATGGCGGGCGCGTCGTTGCCGATGTGGTGGGCAGCATGCAGGGCATGGCCGAGTCCAGCCGCCGCATCGCCGACATCACCGGCCTCATCGACGGCATCGCCTTCCAGACCAACATCCTCGCGTTGAACGCTGCCGTGGAGGCCGCCCGGGCCGGCGATGCCGGCCGCGGCTTTGCCGTCGTCGCCGCCGAGGTGCGGGCGCTGGCCCAGCGCAGCGCTACGGCCGCCCGGGAGATCAAGTCGCTGATCCAGCAGTCTGTCGAGCGGGTCGAAGCCGGCACGACACAGGCCGCGACGGCCGGCAGCGCCGTGGACGCCATCCTCGGCAAGGTGCGCGAGATGAGCGCGCTGGTCCGCCAGATGGCCGAGCAGACGCGGTCCGAGGCCCACCAGGCCAGTGAGGTGGGCGACGCAGTGCGCGCCATCGACACGATGACTCAGCAGAACGCTGCTCTCGTCGAGGAGGCGGCCGCCTCGGCCGACAGCCTGCGCCAGCAGGCAGAAGGAATGGACGAGACGGTGAACGCCTTCCGGCTGTGACCCTGCACCGGCAGGGTCGGGGCGGCGCCTGCCAAAATCAGGGCTGTGAACCTCGATGCCGCGCTCAACGCCGACCTGCACTGCCACTCCGTCGTCTCGGACGGCACGCTGACGCCCGAGCTGCTGGCCGAGCGGGCCCGCGCCGGTGGCGTGCGGCTGTGGTCGCTGACCGACCATGACGAGATCGGCGGCCAGGCACGCGCCATCGCGGCCGCCCGCGCCAACGGCCTGGCCTACTTGACCGGCACGGAGATCTCCGTGACGTTCGCCGGCCGTGTCGTCCACATCGTGGGGTTGGGCTTCGACCATGAATCGCCGGAGATGACGGCCGGCCTGCGCGCCACCCGCGGCGGCCGCGAGGCGCGCGCCCGCGAGATGGCCGCAAGCCTCGCGGCGGCTGGCATCACCGGCGCTTTCGAGGGCGCGCTGAAGTACGTCAGCAACCCCGACCTGATCTCGCGCACCCATTTCGCGCGCTTCCTCGTCGACGCCGGCCACTGCGCCGACGTGCCGGATGTCTTCCGCCGCTACCTGACAGAGGGCAAGCCAGGCTTCGTCGCGCACAAGTGGGCAGCACTGAAGGACGCCGTCGGCTGGATCACGCGCGCCGGCGGCATCGCCGTCATTGCCCATCCGGGCCGCTACGACTTCACGCCCACCGAGGAGTACGCGCTGATCACCGAGTTCATCGGCCACGGCGGGCGTGGCATCGAGGTAGTGACGGGCAGCCACACGCCTTCGGAGTTCGTGAAATACGCGGACACCGCGCTGGAGTTCGGCCTGCTGGCCTCGCGCGGGTCCGACTTCCACTGCCCCGAGGAAAGCCGCGTCGACCTCGGCACGCTGCCGCCGCTGCCCGGTCGGCTGACGCCCGTCTGGGCGGCGCTGGCCGAGCGCATCCACCACTGAGCCTCCTCGCCCAGCGCCGCGGGTTTCCCTGTACTGGACAGTTCGACAACAAGCGTTGACATTACCGTCAACAACTTGTTGTCGATCATGAGCAGCATCTCAGACGCCGAATCCCAGATCATGCGTGCCCTTTGGGCCCACCACCCGCTCAGCGCCGAGGACATCCTGGCCGCGCTGCCGGCCGATGCCGGCTGGCAGCTCGGCACGGTGAAGACCTTGCTCAATCGCCTGCTGAACAAGGGCGCCTTGCAGGCCCAGCGCGACGGGCGGCGTTACCTCTACGAGCCCCGCGTGGCGCGCGAGGAGTGGGAGCAGGGCGAATCGCTGAGCCTGCTGGACCGCGTGTTCGGCGGCCGGCTCTCGCCGCTGGTGGCGCACTTCTCCGCCCAGCGCAAGCTGAGCGCCGAAGATGCCGAAGCGCTGCGCCTCCTGCTGCAGGCGCATGATGATGATGCTGCCTGACGCGCTGCTCGACGCCCTCTGGCGCGCCCACGCCGGCCTGACGCTGGGTCTGCTGGCCGTGGCGCTGCTGCGCCGCCCCTGGCGCCGGCTGGCCGGGGCGCAGGCCGCCTGCGCGCTGTGGCTCCTACCGCCCTGGCTGGCGCTGGCCACCCTGCTGCCCGCGGCGGGCCTGCCGGCACTGACGCTGCCGCCCGTGTCCATCGCGGCGCCCTCCGGGCTCGCTGCGCTGTCGCTGCCCCCGGGCGACTGGCGGGCGCTAGCTGAAGCGCTGTGGGCGGCCGGCATGCTGGTGGTGATCGTCCTGCATGGCCTGACCCACCACCGCTACCGCCGCCGGCTGCAATCGCGCGGCGCCGCCGGCTGGCTGGCCCCGGCCGGCGATTCGCCCGGCCTGCTGGGCGCCTGGCGGCCGCGCCTGGTGCTGCCGGCAGATTTCGCGCAACGCTTTGCCGCAGATGAACGACGCTGGATCGTTGCTCACGAGGCCACCCACGCCCGCCGGCTAGACAACGCCGCGCGCCTGGCGGCTGCCGCCCTGGCCAGCCTGGCCTGGTTCAACCCGCTGGCCTGGTGGGCGCTCCACGCGCTGCGGCAGGATCAGGAACTCGCCTGCGATGCCACGGTGATGCAGCGCTTCCCCGGCAGTTGGCGCCGCTACGGCCTGGCCTTGCTCAAGCTCGACGGGGCCACCGGCCTCCCGCCCACTGCCGCGGCCTGGCAGGCTCACCACCCCCTGAAGGAGAGGATCATGTGGCTCAAGAACAATGCGGCGCCCCGCGCCGGCACCCGCCAAGCGGCCCGAGCGATGCTGGCGCTCGGCGCCCTGCTGGGCCTGGTCGCCATGCAGACGATCAGCTCGGCGGCCGACGCCGCGCCTCCGGCGCGCAAGCTCAAGGCCTATGAGGCCTGCACCAAGATGCCACGGCCGGAGTTGCCGGTGGAGGTGGCAACGGGCGAGTACCTCCTCGACGTGACCTTCACGATCGATTCAGACGGCCGCCCAGACACATTGCGCATCCAGGGCGATCGTCAGAACATCGCGCCCCTCGTTGCAGCGATAGAGCGCTCCGTTCGCGCCTACGAATGCAAACCCGCACTGGCCGGCACGGAGGTCCAGCAAGAGTTCAAGTTCAAGATCGACTGAAGCACACCGCGCCTGCGGCCGCACAATGGCCGCATGGCCCAGCTCTTCGAAGTCCACCCCGACAACCCGCAACCCCGCTTCCTGCGCCAGTGCGCGCAGATGCTGCAGGCCGGCGGGCTGGGCGCCATCCCGACGGACTCCAGCTACGCCTTCGTCTGCCACCTCAACGACAAAGGCGCCGCCGAGGCGCTGCGCCGCGTGCGTGGCGTCGACGACAAGCACCACCTGACGCTGCTGTGCCGCGACCTGTCCGAGCTGGCCACCTACGCGATGGTGGACAACCGGCAATACCGGCTGCTGAAGCTCGCCACGCCCGGGGCCTACACCTTCATCCTTCCGGCGACGAAGGAAGTGCCGCGCCGGCTGTCGCATCCCAGCCGCCGCACCATCGGCCTGCGCGTGCCCGATCACCGCGTCACGCAGGACCTGCTGGCGCTGTTCGGCGAGCCGCTGCTGTCCACAACGCTGATCCCACCGGGCGAGACCGAGCCGATGAACGACGCGGCCGACGTCTGCGACCGGCTGGACCGCCAACTGCAGTTCGTGCTGGACGCCGGCGCCTGCCCGGCCCAGCCGACCACCGTGCTGGACCTGAGCCAGGGCGACGAGCCGGTGCTGGTGCGCCAGGGACGCGGCGAGCTGTCACGGCTGGGGCTGCAGCTGGACTGACGCCCCGGCGACGGGCCGGCTGCGCCGCCCGGCCGCAGCTCATCCAACGTTTTTGCAGTTCATCCAGCGCGGCTCGCGCTTGATCGCAGGCGCCTGGAAGCGACCGCCCGTGATGACGAAACTGACTCCATCGAACAAGCAATCACGCGGTTCGAAACCCACCTGAAGGAGTCCATCATGAGCCTGCAAACCACCCTCTTCGCCGCCGCCCTCGCACTGTCCGCCGTCGCCGCCCAGGCCGCCCCGCAGGAAGTCGTCAAGCTGGAGCGCGTCGTCGTCACCGGCAAGGCCGTCCGCGAAGTGGCCCAACTGCCGCGCGTCGTCGTCACCGGCACGGCCGTTCGTGAAGTCGCCCAGCTGCCGCGTGTCGTCGTCGTCGGCTACAGCGAAGCCACGCTGCTGCGCAACGCGACGCTTGCTGCCGCCAAGCCCGCTGGCAAGCGCGCATGAGCGAAGGCGCCCGTTCATGCCAATGACGCCTTTTTGCACCCCCGCCGAGCCGAGTCGCCAGCGCTGCTGAGCAGTGCTGCCGACTCGGTTTGGCCTATTTCATGATGTCGACGATGCGCGCCCGGTCAAAGCCGATGACGCGCTGACCGCGCACGACGAGCGTCGGCGTGCCCACGGCGCCCAGCGCCTGGTAGTCGGCCACACAGGCCGCGTCGCGTTCGATGAAGCACTCGCTGAACGGGACGCCCTGCGCCGTCATCCAGCGCCGCGCCGCCACGCAGTAGGGGCAGGTCTCGGACGAGATCATGCGGATGTCGCCCAGCTTCACCTGCCTCGCCAGCTGCTCGGCATCACCCGCCTCGACATGCCCCCGCCAGGCCGATGAAACAAGCCAGGCTACGGCGACCACGACGATCAGCGACCACGGGGGCGACTTCATACCCCGATGCTAATCCGCGGCTTCAGTACACCTCGGGCACGATGAGGTCGTCCGGCACCGGATGGCGGATGTAGTCCTCGCGGCGCTCGCGGGCCGGCAGCTCGATGTCGGCATGCGGCACTTCCTCGTACGGCATCTGCGACAGCAGGTGCCGGATGCAGTTCAACCGCGCCCGTTTCTTGTCGTCCGCCTTGACGACCCACCACGGCGACTCGGGAATGTGGGTGCGTTCCAGCATCACCTCCTTGGCCTTGGTGTACTCCTCCCAGCGGCGGCGCGACTCCAGGTCCATGGGGCTCAACTTCCACTGCTTCAGCGGGTCGTGGATGCGGCCCAGGAAGCGCACGCGCTGCTCGTCGTCACTGATCGAGAACCAGTACTTGATGAGCTGGATGCCCGAGCGCACCAGCATGCGCTCGAACTCGGGCGCGGAGCGGAAGAACTCCTCGTACTGCTCGTCGGTGCAGAAACCCATGACACGCTCGACACCGGCGCGGTTGTACCAGCTGCGGTCGAACAGCACGATCTCGCCGGCCGCCGGCAGGTGCGACACGTAACGCTGGAAATACCACTGCGTGCGCTCGCGGTCATTGGGTGCCGGCAGCGCCGCGACGCGGCACACGCGCGGGTTCAGCCGCTGCGTGATGCGCTTGATGACGCCGCCCTTGCCCGCCGCATCGCGGCCCTCGAACAGGATGACGACCTTGTGACCCGTGTGGACGACCCAGTCCTGCAGCTTGACCAGCTCGCTCTGCAGCCGGATCAGCTCGCGGAAGTAGCGCTGGCGCTCGCTGCGCTCGGCGCCGTCGCTTGGCGTCAGGCCGTAGTCGCGGTCCTCCAGCTCAAGCTCCAGCTCCTCGTCAAAATCGTCCTGCAGGTCGCGGTGGATGCGCTTCACCAGGTCTTCGTCAATCGGGCTCACGGGCAGGCCTCCCGGCCGCGACGGCGGCCACTGCCGCCAGCGTACGCGCCCCGCGTGGCAGCGTCGTGACAAGGTAAAGCCCGGTGGCCAGCACGCTTGACGACATCGTTTACAGGCGTAATCATGCTTCACCGTTTACAGCCGTAATCATGGACAAGATCCCATCTCCCGCCATCAGCGACGCTGAAGCCCAGGTCATGCGCCAGCTGTGGCAGCGCGCGCCACAGGCTGCCGACGAGATCGCCACAGCCCTCGGCCCGCAGCACGGCTGGGCGCTGGCCACGGTCAAGACGCTGCTGAACCGCCTGTTGAAGAAAGGCGCCGTGACGGCCGAGCGCGACGGCCGGCGCTTCCTGTACACGCCGGCCGTGCCCGAGGACGCCTGGGTGGCGGACACCGGCCTGTCGCTGATCGACCGGCTGTTCGGCGGGAGGCTGGCGCCGCTAGTGGCGCAGTTCGCGTCGGAGCGCCGGCTCGATGCCGAGGACATCGAGGCGCTGAAGGCGTTGCTGAAGGAGCAAGGGCATGCCTGAGCGCCTGCTGGGCCTGTTGCTCACCCAAGCCGTGCTGCTCAGCATGGCCGTCGCGCTGCTGGCTCTGCTGCGCCTGCCGCTCGGTCGCCTCGGCGCCGGTGCCCGTTACGCCAGCTGGCTGCTGGTGCCCGCGCTGCTGCTGACGGCCGCGCTGCCCCGCCCTGCACACGAACCGTTGACGCTGGCCTGGCATGCGGCCGGCGCATCCGTGATGCCCGCGGCACCGGCCCCGCCGACGCCGTACGGTCGGCCATCCGTCGCCTGGCTGGTGCTGTGGCTGGGCGGCGGGCTGATCGTCGCGCTGCAGCACGCCCGCCGTCAATGGCGGCTGGCGCGCCTGGGCGACCGGCTGCCCGCCGGCTGCAGCCCGGCCCTGATCGGCCTGTTCAGGCCGAGCGTCGCCCTGCCGGCGGACTTCGAGATGCGCTTCACGCCGGCCCAGCGGGTCCTCATCCTGGCGCACGAAGAGGTGCACAGCCAGCGGCTGGACAACCTCTGGAACCTGCTGGCCTGCGGCCTCGGGGCGCTGCACTGGTGGAACCCGCTGGCCTGGTGGGCGGCGCGCCGCATGCGGGCGGACCAGGAGCTCGCCTGCGACGCTGCCGTGCTCGCGGCACAGCCCGATGCCCGTGCCGACTACACCCAGGCCCTGCTGGCCGCCCACGATCTCCGCCACCTCGGCGCGCCGCTGGCCAGCCGCTGGGGGACGACCCACCCGCTGCTGGAAAGGATTGCCATGTTGAACCGCCCTCGTCGTCTGACACGTGTCAGCGCTGCCGCTCTGGCCACGATCCTGCTGGCTGCAGCCGGCGCGGTCTACGCCGTACAGGGCGACGCGCCACCCCTTGATGGGCGGCTGGTGTCACTCAGGCTGGAGCTGAGCTATCGCACGGGTAATGGCGACGACAGCCGCACCCGGTCCACGAAGGCGACGTTGCGGGTGCACCCGGGCGAACGCGCCCTGCTGATGCTCGACGGCCGCCCCGATGCGCCTGCGCCGGATCAGGTGGCGGTGGCGATCGTCGCCAACGACGTGGGTGACGACAAGATCGAGCTGCGCGCCGAGCTGAGCAAGGGCGCCCCGCTGAACATCGTCTCCCGCCCGCGGCTCGTCACGCGCAACGGGGTCCAGGCCCTGATCGAGCTGGGGCGAGAAGACCCGGTCGCCAGCGAGCATCTGTCGCTGTCGATCACGCCGACGCTGCTGGCCGACGCGAAGCCCTGAACGCCTGCTCGCTACGGGCGAGCCTCAGACCGGGATGCGGTAGTTCTCCGGCCCGAACAGGTCGATGCCGCATTCCAGCTGCTCGATCCAGTCGATGAACTCGCCCACGGCGGCGCCCGCCATCGGCGAGCCGTGCTGCGGCACGATCATCGAAATGTCCAACTGCCGCACCATCGCGGCCCACAGGCGCAGCACCTTGTTGCTGACCATGTAGCGACGGTGGAAGCCTTCCATGAAGGGGATGTGCGAGGCCAGCGACGTGACGCGGTGCTCCGGGTCCAGGCCCCGGCCGAGCGAGGCGCCGAGGTCACCGGAGAACAGGATGCGGCTGACCGGGTCGTAGAACTGGAAGTTGCCCTCGGCGTGCAGGAAGTGCGCCGGCAGCGCCCACAGGTCGAAGCGGTCGTCGCCCGTGCCCAGGCGCAGCCGCTCGCCGCGGTCGGGCAGGCCCACAACGCGACCCGTCGTCTTGCCTGGCTTGCAGAAGTGCGGCGCGAAACGCTCCCACAGCCGCGAGATGTAGACCGGCGCCTCGGTCGACGTCATCCAGCGATCCAGCGACGCGATGATGTCCGGGTCGGCATGCGAGGCCAGGATGGCCGCCAGCTTGTGCGGCGGGAAGGAGGCCGACATGCCGAGGTACAGCTCGTTGTAGGCCAGGTTGCCGCCCGGGTCGAGGATGGCCCCGGTGCCGCCGTTGACCAGCAGGAACTGGTTGGACTGCACGGCGTCGCCGCCCTCGTCACCGAGCCGGGCGAACATCACACAGACATGCCGCCCCTGGCGGAACAACTCGATGGACATGCAACAGCCTCGGGCAGTGGTGGTGGTGGGGCTGGAGCCTAAACAGGCGAAGCTGCGGAGGGCTTGTCCAAGATCAAGGCGTTTCCCGATCACGCCGCCTCCGGCTGGCGGCGCAGCGGCCCCGGAGTGTCATGCCGCGTTGCACCGGCAGCCGCCGCCGACCGCCTGGATCACCTCGGCGGCCGGCCCCGACGCACACCCCTTAAAGTCGCGCCCCCTTCACTGCTTCGAGACCTTGCCCGCTATGAGCCTGCCCGACATCCGCGCTGCGCTGGGCGCCGAGCTGTCGGCCACGCCCGAGTACTACGACTTCAAGGTGCTACACGCCGAGCGCGACGGCAGCCTGTGGCGCGTCACGCTGGAGCCCGGCTATGTGTTCGCGGAAGGCCAACGGCCCGGTGCCGCGTCCGCACAGGCGCTGCTGGACGACAGCCTGGACGGCGCCGCCGCCTGGTGGGGCGCCCCCGCGAAAGGCGGCGCCGGCGTGCTGGCCGTCGTGGCCGAGGACGACCAGCTCGTGCTGCAGAACGCCAGCAGCCCGCCACCGCCCGCGGGCAACCTGATCCGGCTGTACCCGACGCGCTTCCTGAACGCCGTGGCCGATGCCTGGGGGGACACGCCGTGGGCCGAGCAGGCCATGGCCTGCCTGCCCGATCTGTCGGCCCCGCAGCCGCTGCGCCACAGCGCGCCACTGACCGGCGAACCCTTTCGCTGGCTGCGCCCGGCCCAGCGTGCGGCGCTGGCGCTGAGCGGGTTCAGCAGCGGCTTCCTGTGGGGCCCGCCGGGCACCGGCAAGACGACGACGCTGGGTGTGCTGCTGGCCGAGTACCTGGAGCGCCACCCGCACGCCCGCGTGCTTCTGCTGTCCACCACCAACCACGCCGTGGACCTGGCGACGCTGGCCGTCGACAAGGCCTTGCAGAAGGGCCGCCGCGAACCGCTGCGCACCACGGTGCAGCGCCTGGGTACACGCTTCGACGCTGCCGCCTACGAAGGCCGCGAGCACCTGCTGCCGACGCAGGACCGCGACCTCATCGCCCGCCTGGCGCGTGCCGAGGCGTCTCGGCCGGCCAGCCGAGACGCGCACGCCCTGAAGGCCTGGGCCGACCGCGTCGCCTCGCTGCGCGACGAGCTGCGCGCGTCGTCGCTGAAGGTGCTGCAGCGCTGCCGCCTGGCCAGCATGACCACCACGCGCGCGGCGTTCACGCTGAAGACGCTGCGCGAGCTGTCGCCCGACGGCGAGCCACCGTTCGACCTGCTGGTGTTCGACGAGGCCAGCCAGGTCAGCCTCGCGCACGCGCTGGTGCTGATGCCGCTGGGCAAGGCACGGCTGTTCGCGGGCGACCCGCAGCAGCTCGGGTCAGTGCAGCGCAGCGAGGACCGGCTCGCACGGCGCTGGCTGGGCCGCTCGGCGTTCGCCGAGATGCCGCGCGGCGGCCCGGCCGTGGCGCTGCTGGACGAGCAGTCGCGCATGGCGCCGCCCATCGGCGAGCTGGTCAGCCAACTGTTCTACGACGGCGCCCTGCGCGTGGCGGACGACGCGCGCGCCTCGGCCGCCTGGCAGGCCAAGCGCGCCCGCACGCTGGGCGACATCGGCGCCGACATCCATGTGCACGTGCACCGCGTGAAGGCGGATGGCGGCTGGGTGGCGGCGGAGCGCGGCCCGGTGCGGCGCGAGTCGGCCGAGGCGATCACCGAGCTGCTGGCGCAGGCGCTGGCCAGCGGCGAGTGGCAGCCGAACGAGCTGATCGTGCTGACGCCGTTCCGCGCACAACGCGCGCTGATCCGCCAGCGGCTGCGTGCGCGCGGGCTGCCGGAGTCGCTGCGCGTGAGCACCGTGCACCGCGCACAGGGCAGCGAAGCGCCGGTCGTGCTGTTCGACCCGGCGGACGGCAGCCAGCCCTTCCTGCGCGACGAGGCTGCACAACGGCTGCTGAATGTCGCGCTGAGCCGTGCGCAGGCTAAGCTGGTGCTGTTCGTGTCGGCGGCCGATGCGGCAGGGCCGCTGCTGGCGCCGCTGATGCAGCGGCTGCGGCTGGCGGGCGACACGCGAGCGGCCACGCCGCTGCTTGCGCTGGCGCGGCAACCCGGCTTTCCGGCCAATGCCCTCGGCCAGCGGGTGAGCGCGGGGCGGCACGACGGCGAGGTCGTGCGCGTCAGCCCGGACGGGCAACAGTTCTGGATGGTCAACGCCCGCACGGGCGCCGAACAGCTCATCGATACGGCGTTCTGGCGCCAGCGCGCGAAGGACGGCGGCTGACGGTAGGGCTCAGCGGGGGGCAACCGCAGCGCCATCGGGGACTTCAGCCGTGCCTTCGCGAAGCTGCCCCGGCGCTGCGGCAGAAGCGCTGGCAGCCAGATGAAACAAGGGCGGCCCGCCCGGCGTCTCCGACGCTGGGGTGGGCGCCCTTGCCAAGGCGGATTCGTCGCCCGCCGCTCAGACGGCTGCCGTCACGACGATCTCAATCTTCCACTCCGGCCGCGCCAGTGCGGCCTGCACGGTGGCGCGCGGCGGCGTGTGGCCGGGCGAGACCCACTGTTCCCACACGCCGTTCATCGCGGCGAAGTCGCCCAGGTCGACGAGGAAGATTTGAGCGCGCAGGATGCGCGACTTGTCGGTGCCGGCGCGCGCCAGTAGCTTGTCGATGGCGGCGAGCACCTGGGCCGTCTGGCCTTCGATGCCCTGGCTGCCGTCCTCGGCCACCTGGCCGGCCAGGTACGCCACGCCGTTGTAGACGGCCATCTCGGACATGCGTTGGCCGACGTCGTAGCGTTCGATGCTGTTGCTCATGAGATCACTTCTTTCGTGCGGGATGGTGATGCGAATGCCCGGCCGGCCTCGGGCCGGTGCCGTGCGGATGCTTCTTGCTGGTGCCCGGTGCCGGCGCGGCGCCGGCGGCCTTCTCGCCAAACTTGCTTTCCGTGCCGGCCAGCAGCTTCCTGATGTTGGCCTGGTGGCGCCATACCAGCAGCAGGCCCATGATGATCAAGGCCAGCGCGGTCGGCCCGGCTTCCCAAATGAGCAACTGATACATCGGCGCAAACGCGGCCGACACGATGGCAGCGAGCGACGAGTAGCGCGTGAAGAACGCGATGATGAGCCACGTCGCCAGCGTCGCGACACCCAGCAGCGGGTTCAGGCCGAAGATGACGCCGGCTGCCGTCGCCACGCCCTTGCCGCCCTGGAAGTGGAAGAACACCGGCCACAGGTGCCCCAGGAAGGCGGCCACGCCGACGAGGGCCATCGTGCCTTCTTCCAGGCCGTGGGGCGCGCCCCAGAGGTGGACGGCCAGCACGGGCAGGTAGCCCTTGAGCGCGTCGAATATCAGCGTCAGGATGGCCGCCGCCTTGTTACCCGAGCGCAGCACGTTGGTGGCGCCGGGGTTGCCCGAGCCGTAGGAGCGCGGGTCGGAGAGGCCCATCGCACGGCTGACGATGACGGCAAAGGAGAGCGATCCGATCAGGTAGGCAGCAAGCGCCGCAAGCAGGGGGAGCACGTTTTGCATGGGGCGGCATTGTCGGGCAGGTCATCCGCCCCGGCGACAACGCCCGGCCGCACCGTCACTGGCCGAAGTACGGCCCGTCGCCACGCGCATGGGCGAAGGCCGTCTGCGGCGCCTCCACGACGATGCGGTCGCCCAGCAGCTCCTGCAGGAAGCCGATGACCAGCGACTCGGCGGCGGCCCGCCACTGCGGCTGCACCTCGCGCCAGCTGCCGTCGTGCAGCATGAAGCGGTAGATGCGGTGGCCCGCGGCGCCGTAGACCACCAGATGCGCCAGATGCGCCAGCGACACCTCGGCCCGGCCGCGCGGGCCCGCGCCATGGAACACGAGCGCGCCGCCCGCCACCCGCACGAGCGCCTGGCCGCGGGGGCCATTGCGCCGCCACTCCAGCGCGGAGCGCAGCCCGAGGCCAAGGGCCAGCCCGACCGGCACGCTGAGGCTCATCCAGGCGCCGCCCCTGCTGATCGTGAGCGCGATGATCACGGCGATGGCGCCGCCAACCAGCACCGCCTGCAGCCATGCCGGTGGCAGCGGCTGGTAGATGCCGTCCTTCTCCTTCGACAACGCCGGAAACAGCAGACTCATCGCTCCCCCCGAGACACCCCGTCGGCACTCCGTCGGGCGTGGCAGTAAAGCATAGTGACGGCCTGTCAGCCGGCGTTGGCGCAATTCACCGGCTGCGCGGCCAGCAGCTCGGTCAGCACCTTCGGCTCAATACCCACGAGATAACCCCGCCGTCCACCGTTGATGCAGATCTTCGGCAAGGCCAGGATGCTCGCCTCCACGAACACTGGCATCGCCTTGCGCACGCCGAACGGCGACGTGCCGCCCACCTGGTAGCCGCTGTGGCGCTGGGCCACGTCGGGCTTGCAGGGCTCGACCTTCTTGCACGGGATCTGTCGGGCCAGCTCCTTCAGGCTGACCGTACGGTCGCCATGCATCAGCACGATGAGCGGCTCGGCCTTCTCGTCCTGCATGACCAGCGTCTTGACGACGGCGTGCTCGTCGACGCCCAGCTGGCGGGACGATTCGGCCGTGCCGCCGTGCTCGACATAGTCATAGACATGCTCGGTGAACGTGACGCCGGCGCGCCTGAGCGCCTGGGTGGCCGGGGTTTCGCTGACGTGGCTGATCTTCTTGCTCATCACTTCATTTTCGGGGTGTGGCTGCATTCTGTCGGGCGACAACGAATTATTGTTTTACAGTAAGTTTTTGGCTTGCTGCAGCGCTTCATGTCCGACTCCTTCTCCGCCGAAGGCCTGCGTCGCATCCGCCGTCTGGCCTGGATCGTCCGGCTGATGTGCGTCGTCGGCGCGCTGTTCATCGGCAGCTTGCCGTTCTTCTTCTGGGCACAGCCCGACTGGGTGGCGGCCGTGGCGGCCAAGACCTGGGGGCTGACGACGATGCAGCTGGACATCGGCGCGCGCCTGTGGGCACTGGCGGCGTCCCTGCTGCCGACCTCGGCCTGCGTGTTCTCGCTGTGGCAGATGTGGGCGCTGTTCGGTTGCTTCGCCCAGGGCGAGCTGCTGGCCCGCCGTCCGGCCCAGCACCTGCGCCTGCTGGGCCTGGGCCTATGCACACTGAGCGCCGCGCAGCCGCTGGGCCAGACGCTGGGCATCCTGGCGCTGACGATGGGCAACCCCGCGGGCCAGCGGCAGCTGTCGTTCAGCCTGTCGTCCGACCATTACCTGGCGCTGCTCTTCGGGCTGCTACTGCTCGCGCTGGCACAGGTCGTGCACGAAGCCGCCCGCGTGGCGGACGAGAACGCTGGGTTCATCTGACAGAGCGTCCCATGCCCATCGTCGTCACCCTCGACGTCATGCTCGCGCGCCGCAAGATGCGCTCGCGCGAGTTGGCCGAGCGCGTGGGCATCACGGAGGCCAACCTGTCGCTGCTGAAGAGCGGCAAGGTGCGCGGCGTGCGCTTCGACACGCTGTCGCGCATCTGCGAAGTGCTGCAGTGCCAGCCGGGCGACCTGCTGGCCTGGGAAGCGGGCCCCGAGCCGCCGGCCGCCAACGACGACGCGCCCTGACCCCCTTCACGCTCTTTCAACGACGCTCCACACAACTCACCGCCATGAGACTGCTTCCTCCTCTGCTGCTGGCCCTGCTCGCCCTCACCGCCCGTGCGCAGGACGCCGAGACCGTGCGCCTGCCGCCGGTCAGCACCGACCTCAAGCGCGACGCGAGTGCGTTCCCGTACAAGCAGATGAACACCGTGCTGGCCAAGCTCGCGCGCTACGGCGAGGGGCTGGTGCGCATGGACTTCCGCATCGACGCCGAGAAGGCCGGCATGCCGGCGGGCCAGCAGCGCGTCGTCGTGCGCAGCGACGAGGCCGACTACCCGATCCGCATCGGCGACGACGGCGTCTTCTCGATGCCCGTGCTGCCCGAGACCGAGGCCGCGACGGCGGACCTGGCGACCAACGTGCCCAAGGGCAAGCTGAACGTGCGTGGCACGCTGGAACTGAACGTCACGCCTGAACAACTGGACATGGCCAAGGTGCGCCAGCTGATGCGCGTCGCACGCCGGCTGCGCGAGGAGATGCTGCCTTGGTACCTGCGCCCGCTGTTCCCGCGCATCCAGGCCGTGCGCGTCTGCAGCAGCACACCTACGTGGGAGCTGGAATGGCGCGAAAACGGCCAGCTGCTCGGCCTGCCGCTGCCCGTGGCCGCCGGCGAGCGCGACCCGGAGACAAAGAAGGACGCGCCCGCCAAGCCCTGCGCGCTGCTCACCGGCGAGGAACGCTGGCCGGACGCCGCCCGCCTTATTCCACCGCCGGGCACGCGCATCAGCGTCAAGTACTGATCGCCATGCACCACCGCTGGGCCGCCCGGACCTTCGTCGTCGCGCTGCATGCGGGGCTGCTTGCGGCGCTGTGGTGGCACCGGCCGCCGGCGCCGGATGCACCGCGCGAACGGCGGCTCACGGCCGTGCGGCTGATCCCGCCACGCGCGCCTGTGCCGGCCAGGACGCCCACTCCGCCGCCGAGGACGTCACCAGCTGCCGCACCTGCCGCGCCGCCCCGCCCCGCGCCCATTGCCAACGATGCGGCCGCAGCGCCCGCCGAAGCCACGGCGCCGGCAGCGCCTCCGGTCGCCCTGCCACCGCCCGCCGAGCCCCCGCGCACGACGCTGCGGCTGACGCTACCGCCCGGCTACGCGGCCTCGGCCAACGCGGCCCGCAATCCGGCACTGAGCGACCCACGCAGCAACACGGCCCGCCTGACGCTGGAGGATCGCATCGGCGACGCCACCGGCGGCGCGGGCGCCTGGGTAGAGGAATCCACCAGCGAGAACCGCGCCCAGTCCGTCGGCGCGCTGGGCGAATACCGCACCGTCATGCGCCGCGGCGACACCTGCATGGAAGTGTTCCGCTCGCGCATTACCGACAGCGATCCGTTCAACGGCAACGTCGCGCCGCGGGCCGTCAAGACGGTGGGCAAGCCCTACAAGTGCCGCTGACGCGGCGCGGCGTCAGCGCGATGCGGCCGAGGCGGAGCCGTCGCCACTGGTGGGCGGCACGGCGCCCCCCACGCTGGCGCCGCCGTCCTGGTTGGGCGTGACGGCCCCCACCGCGGGCGGCGCCTGCGGATGGTCGGACGCGCCGCGCAGATCGGTGCTGGGCGCCACCTGCGACGCCGGTTCGGCCGGCGTGGGCACGGGCGTGGGCGGCACCTCGCGGCGGCAAGCGCCGAGCAGCACCAGCAGGCCGGCCAGCGGCAGCATCAACGCGCGGGGGGACGCGCGGCGGCGGGAAATAGGCAGGGCGAACATGGCGTGCTCCTCGGGTGGCAAAGGCCGCCCGCACGGCAATCGGCGTGCCGCAGGCCGGCTACAGCCCCAGCCAGGCCGACGGCGACCACATGCTTGGCCGGTCGCCGTCGCTGTAGCGCTCCAACGCGTCGCCGGTCAACCGGCAGATGCGCCACTCGGGCAACACCTCCGCGCCCAGCTTCTCGTAGAACCGGATGGCGTCCTCGTTCCAGTCCAGCACGGTCCAGTCAAAGCGACCATAGCCTCGCTCGCAGGCCAGCCGCGCCAGCTCGATGAGCAAAGCCCGGCCCAGGCCGCTGCGGCGGTGGGCGGGGCGCACGTACAGGTCTTCCAAGTACAGGCCCGGCTTGGACAGGAAGGTCGAGAAGTTCTGATAGAACAGCGCGAAGGCGACCACCTCACCGCCGATCTCGCCCACCAGACATTCCACCGCCGGCGTGTCGCCAAACAGATGCGGCGCCAGGCTCTCGGGCGAGACCTCCAGCAGGTGGGTCAGGTTCTCGAACTCGGCCAGTTCGCTGATCAGTTGGACGATGGCGTGCAGGTCGCGCGGCTCGGCGGCGCGGATGTCGTGACGGGGTGCGGGCATGGTGCCCGCATTGTCCGCGGACTGGGGTGTCCTACAGTGCGGATATGACTCATGTCTATCCCCTACGTCGCTCCTCGCGCAGTGAATTCCTGACCCTGCGCGGCCTGCGGCACCATGTGCTGCGCTGGGGTCAGCCCTTGCCTGGCCAGCCGCCGCTGGTAATGCTGCATGGCTGGATGGATGTGGCGGCCTCATTCCAGTTCGTCGTCGACGCGCTGGCCGGCGAGCGCGAGATCGTCGCGCTGGACTGGCGCGGTTTCGGCCTGAGCGACCGCGCCGGCGCCGACTGCTACTGGTTCCCCGACTACCTGGGCGACCTGGACGCGCTGCTGGACCGGCTCAGCCCCGGTGCTCCGGTGGACCTGCTGGGCCACAGCATGGGCGGCAACGTGGCGATGAGCTATGCCGGCGTGCGGCCGCAGCGCATCCGCCGGCTGATCAACCTGGAGGGCTTCGGCATGCCGGACGTGGCCTCCGCAGCAGCGCCCGAGCGGCTGAACCGCTGGCTGGACGAGCTGAAGGCGCCGCCCGAGCTGCGCCCCTACGCCACGCTGGCTGCCGTGGCCGAGCGGCTGATGAAGAACAACGCCCGGCTCACGCCCGACAAGGCCGCCTGGCTCGCCGGGCACTGGGCGCGCGAGACGGCCGAGGGCTTCGTGCTGAATGCCGATCCTGCTCACAAGCTGGCCAACCCGGTGCTGTACCGCAAGGACGAGGTGCTGGCCTGCTGGCGGCGCATTGCCGCGCCGGTGCTGTGGGTGGAGGGCAGCGAGGACCAGCTCGCGCGCTTCTGGGGCCGGCGCTTTCCGCGCGAGGACTTTGAGGCGCGGCTGGCCGAGGTCCCGCAGGTGCAGCGCAGCGTGCTGGCCGACGCTGGCCACATGCTGCACCACGACCAGCCCGAGGCGCTGGCCGCGCAGATTGACGCGTTCCTGGCTGGGTAAACCTAGGTGGATCGTCCCGTCATGCCGCCTTCGGCGGCCGGTTCGGCGTGGGTCACCTCCACCTCCAGCCGACGCATGCGCCAAGCGTAGACGACGACGATGACACAGAAGCCGATCAGCGCGCCCTGCGAGGCCAGCCAGAAGGCCAGCGGCCAGCCGAACACCTCCACGCTGAGCTCGCGGGCAAACACCACCGGCGCGAACGCAATGACGGCCCAGGCCAGCAGCAGCCCCACCGTCAGCCGGCGGGCGCGGCGCCAGTAGGTGTCCCGCGATGCATCGCTCATCACAGGATTCTGGCCCATGTGAAAATCCGCGTTTTTCCGAAGAAGCACGAAGCTCCTCATGGACATCGAACACATCAACCAAATCGGCAACCTGCTGGCCGACCTCTCAGCGCGCACCGACGCGCTAAGGGGGTATCTTTGACTTCGACCGCAAGGCACTGCGCCTGAACGAAGTCAACGCCTCGCTCGAGAACCCGAACGTCTGGAACGACCCGAAGCGCGCCCAGGAACTGGGCAAGGAAAAGCGCACGCTCGAAGCGGTCGTCGAGACGATCACGCACCTGAGCAGTTCGCTGGCCGACAACGCCGAGCTCTTCGAGATGAGCAAGGAAGAAGGCGACGAGGCCGGCATGCAGGCCATCGAGGAAGACGCCAAGACGCTGCAGGCCAAAGTCGAGGAACTCGAGTTCCGCCGCATGTTCAACAACCCGGCCGACCCGAGCAACTGCTTCATCGACATCCAGGCCGGTGCCGGCGGCACCGAGGCTTGCGACTGGGCCGGCATGCTGCTGCGCCAGTACCTGAAGTACTGCGAGCGCAAGGGCTTCAAGGCGACCCTGGAAGATGAGACGCCCGGCGACGTGGCCGGCATCAAGAGTGCGACGATCAAGGTGGAGGGCGAGTACGCCTTCGGCCTGCTGCGCACCGAGACCGGCGTGCACCGCCTCGTGCGCAAGTCGCCGTTCGACTCGTCCGGTGGCCGGCACACGTCGTTCGCATCGCTGTTCGTCTACCCCGAGGTGGACGACTCCATCGAGATCGACATCAACCCGGCGGACGTCCGTACCGACACCTTCCGCGCCAGCGGCGCCGGCGGCCAGCACATCAACAAGACCGACTCGGCCGTGCGCCTGACGCACATCCCGACCGGCATCGTCGTGCAGTGCCAGGACGGCCGCAGCCAGCACAGCAACCGCGACGTCGCCTGGCGCCGCCTGCGCTCGCGGCTCTACGACCATGAGATGAAGAAGCGCATGGAAGAGCAGCAGAAGCTGGAAGACACCAAGACCGACGTCGGCTGGGGCCACCAGATCCGCTCCTACGTGCTGGACCAGAGCCGCATCAAGGACCTGCGTACCAACTACGAGACCTCCGCCACGCAGAAGGTGCTGGACGGCGACCTCGACCCCTTCATCACCGAATCGCTGAAACAAGGCGTGTGACGATGAGGCCCGCACGCTCGCCGCGCTCGCTGCTCCCTCTGGGGATGCAGGCGCCTGTCGGGCGGTCGGGCGGGAAGCCATGAAGGCCGGTTTTGCGCTGGCCATGGCCATCGCCATCACCGGCCAGGTGCTCTACCACTTCATGCAGAAGCAGGTGGCGCCCGGCGCCCACCCTGTGCTGGCGCTGATCGCGTTCTACGCGGGCGCCGCCGTGATGAGCCTGCCGCTGTTCGCCCTGTTCCCGCTGTCCACGCCGCTGCCGCAAGCCGTGGGCGAGCTGGGCGGCGCAGTGTGGGGCGTGGCGGTCGCCATCGTCCTCATCGAACTGGGCTTTCTGCTGGCCTACCGCGCTGGCGGTAGCCTCTCCAGCGCCTTCGTGCTGTCGGCCTCGGTGGTGACGGGCGCGCTGCTCGTCATCGGCCTGGTCGTCTTCAAGGAGGCCGTGAGCCTCAAGCAACTCGCCGGCCTGGCCCTGTGCCTGGCCGGTATCTGGCTGTTGTCGGGCAACCGCGCAGCGCATTGACCCTTCCCTTCCCCCCACAAGGACGCCCCTCATGCGTGAAGGCACCGCCCCCCTGATCCATCGCCTGGACTACCAGCAACCGGCGTACTGGATCCGCCAGGTCGACCTGACGTTCGACCTCGACCCGGCGAAGACCCTCGTCACCAGCAAGATGCAGGTTGAGCGCAACCGCGCCGTGCCGCACGGGCCGCTGCGCCTGCATGGCGAGGAACTCAACCTGCTGCGCGTGCTGATCAACGGCGCCGGTGTGTCGTTCCGCCAGGAAGGTGCCGAGCTGGTCGTCGACAACCCGCCAGACGAGGACTTCGCGCTCGAGATCCGCAACACCTGCTGCCCAGACAAGAACACCGCGCTGTCCGGCCTCTATACGTCCGGCGGCAGCTTCTTCACGCAGTGCGAGGCCGAGGGCTTCCGCCGCATCACCTACTTCCTGGACCGGCCCGACGTGATGGCCGTCTACACGGTGACGCTGCGCGCCGATGCAACGAAGTACCCGGTGCTGCTGTCCAACGGCAACCTGGTGGAGACCGGCACGCTGGACAACGGCCGCCACTTCGCCAAGTGGCACGACCCCTTCCCGAAGCCCAGCTACCTGTTCGCCGTCGTCGTGGGCGACCTCGTCACGCGCGAGCAGCGCATCCGCACCCGCGCCGGCAAGGATCACCTGCTACAGGTTTACGTGCGCCGTGGCGACCTGGAGAAGACCGAGCATGCGATGAACAGCCTCATCGCCTCCATCGTCTGGGACGAGGCGCGCTTCAAGCTGCCGCTGGACCTGGAGCGCTTCATGGTCGTCGGTGTGTCCGACTTCAACATGGGCGCGATGGAGAACAAGGGCCTGAACATCTTCAACACCAGTGCCCTGCTCGCCTCGCCGGCCACGGCGACCGACGCCGACTTCTCGCGCATCGAGTCCATCGTGGCGCACGAGTACTTCCACAACTGGACCGGTAACCGCGTCACCTGCCGCGACTGGTTCCAGCTGTCGCTGAAGGAAGGCCTGACCGTCTTCCGTGACCAGGAGTTCAGCATGGACATGGCCGGCAGCCTGTCGGCCCGTGCCGTCTGCCGTATCCAGGACGTGCGCGGCCTGCGCGCCATGCAGTTCCCCGAGGACAGCGGCGCGATGGCCCACCCGGTGCGCCCGGACAGCTACAGCGAGATCAACAACTTCTACACCGCCACCGTCTACGAGAAGGGCGCCGAGGTCGTGCGGATGTACCAGACGCTGGTCGGTCGCAAGGGCTTCGAAGCAGGCATGAAGCTTTACTTCGAGCGCCACGACGGTCAGGCCGTGACCTGCGACGACTTCGCGCAGGCGATTGCCGACGCCAACCCCGGCTCGGCGCTCGCGACAAGGCTGGACGCCTTCAAGCGCTGGTACTCGCAGGCCGGCACGCCGCGCATCACGGCCCATGGCGAGCATGACGCCGCGGCGCGCACCTACACGCTCAAGCTCACGCAGCACACGCCCGCCACGCCGGGCCAGGGTGACAAGCAGCCGCAAGTCATCCCCATCGTCACAGGCCTGCTGGACCGCCATGGCGCGGCCCTGCCGCTGGACGCCTCTGGCGCCACGGAAACCGTGCTCGTGCTGGACCAGGCCGAGCAGACCTTCACGTTCGAGAACATCGACAGCGAGCCCGTGCCGTCGCTGTTGCGCGGCTTCTCGGCTCCGGTCGTGCTGGACGACGGCCTGTCAGACGCCGCGCTGCTGGTGCTGATGCGCCATGACAGCGACCCATTCAACCGCTGGGAAGCCGGCCAGCGCCTGGCGCTGAACCGCATCCTCGCGGCGCTGCGTGGCGGCCAGCCGCTGCAGCTCAGCAATGCCTTCATCGAGGCCATGCGCGGCGTGCTGAACCACCCCGAGCTGGATCCGGCGTTCAAGGAACTGGCGCTTACGCTGCCAGGCGAGAGCTACATCGCCGAGCAGCTCGACGCTGTCGACCCGCAGGCCATCCACGCGGCCGTCATGGCCGCGCAGCAGCAGCTCGCCGCCGCGCTGCGCGACGACTGGGCCGCGGCCTTCGAGGCCAACCAGATCCAGGGCGGCTACACACCCGACCCGGTGTCGTCCGGCAAGCGCGCGCTGGCCAACCTGGCGCTGTCCATGCTGGTGCTGGATGCCCGCGCCAGCGGCGACGCCGTCTGGCCCGGCAAGGCTTACCAGCGCTTCAAAGATGCGTCCAATATGACGGACCGCCTGGGTGCGCTGGCCGCCCTCGTCAATGCCCATGCGGAGCTGGCGGCGCCGGCGCTGGAACGCTTCCACGCGCTGTTCAAGGACGACGCCCTCGTCATCGACAAGTGGTTCGCGCTGCAGGCTCGTGCACCCGAGGCGGACGGGCGAGTCTTCGCCCGCGTGAAGGCTTTGACGAAGCACGCCGACTTCACGCTGAAGAACCCCAACCGCGCGCGCAGCCTGCTCGCCTCACTGTGCATGTTCAACCCGGCCGCCTTTCACCGTGCCGACGCGGCGGGCTATGTGTTCTGGGCCGAGCAGGTGCTGGCCATCGACGCCATCAACCCGCAGCTCGCCAGCCGCGTCGCCCGCGCGATGGACCGCTGGGCCCAGTTGGCCGAGCCCTATCGCAGCGCAGCCCGCGAGGCCGTGGCCCGCGTCGCCGCCAAGCCCGACCTGTCCCCCGACGTGCGCGAGATCGTCGAGCGCGCCCTCGCCTCTGGAGCCTGAACCATGTCACGCCAGACCAGCCTGACCCAATACCTCATCGAGCAGCAGCGCGAGCACGGCCACATTCCGCAGGAGCTGCGGCTGTTGATCGAGGTGGTCGCGCGCGCCTGCAAGCGCATCGCCATCGCCGTCAACAAGGGCGCGCTGGGCGGCGTGCTCGGCTCGGCCGGCAGCGAGAACGTGCAAGGCGAGGTGCAGAAGAAGCTCGACATCATCGCCAACGAGGTACTCATCGAGGCCAACGAATGGGGCGGTCACCTCGCCGCAATGGCCAGCGAGGAGATGGACAGCATCTACGTCGTGCCCAACCGCTACCCGCAAGGCGAGTACCTGCTGCTGTTCGACCCGCTCGACGGCTCGTCCAACATCGACGTGAACGTCAGCATCGGCACGATCTTCAGCGTGCTGCGCAAGGTGGGCCATTCGCGCGGCGTCAGCGAGGAAGACTTCCATCAGCCCGGCAGGCAGCAGGCCGCCGCCGGCTACTGCGTCTACGGCCCGCAGAGCATGCTGGTGCTGACGGTCGGCGACGGCGTAGCCATCTTCACACTGGACCGCGAGACCGGCTCCTGGGTGCTGACGCAGGACGGCGTGCGCATCCCCGAGGACACGAAAGAATTCGCGATCAACATGTCCAACCAGCGCCACTGGGCGCCGCCGGTGACGCGCTACATCGACGAATGCCTGGCCGGCGTGGACGGCCCGCGCGGCAAGGACTTCAACATGCGCTGGGTCGCCAGCATGGTGGCCGACGTGCACCGCATCCTCACGCGCGGCGGCGTCTTCCTCTACCCGTGGGACCAGCGCGAGCCCGACAAGCCCGGCAAGCTGCGGCTGATGTACGAGGCCAACCCGATGGCCTTCATCGTCGAGCAGGCCGGCGGCGCTGCCACCAACGGCCGCGAGCGCATCCTCGACCTGCAACCCACCAAGCTGCACGAGCGCGTCGCCGTGGCGCTTGGGTCCAAGAATGAGGTCGAGCGCGTCACGGCCTACCACCTTGAGAACGCTCGAAAATAGTGGCTATAATGGCGGGCTTCGGCGGCAACGCTGAAAACCGCCAAAGCGGGCCGGCATAGCTCAGTTGGTAGAGCAGCGCATTCGTAATGCGAAGGTCGGGGGTTCGACTCCTCTTGCCGGCACCAAAATCAAGAAAATCAATCAGTTATGAAGCCGCCTTGTGCGGCTTTTTTGATTTTTGGCGCGCTTTTCTGCTGTGCCATGGCACAAAAATCGGCGTGATCTCTAACGCTGATCTCGACACCCACTCTCGTCGCGGAGTCGGTTTCGACCGGCTTAGCCAACCACATGCTGGCTCGGCCTGCGACCCAGCGGTCACGACGGCCGATGCCCTTGCGCGTCCTGCCATGCAGCGAATTCCAAAGGCCTCAAGCCGAATCTCACCGCGTTGCAGGATGCAGCGCCGTGAACTCTGCCAGCACCAGCTTCACGAAGTGATCTTCATCTGCGGCCGGACCCGCAACCTTAGCGCCTTTGCTCCCTCAGGAATGCTCGGGCCCTGCCCATGGGGCAGGCCAGCCACTCAATCGCCCCGGCCGTCGTTGGCCGCGTGCGCCGGCGAGGCCATGGGGCTTACTGTGCAGGCAGCGCGGACTGGGCCGGTTCCGCGTCGACGCCCAGATGCGCCCACAGATCGGCCGCCGACAGCAGCGTCAGCATGCTGGAAGACGAGCCCTCGCCGCCGCGCACGAGGCGTGCCCGCTGGCCCGGGCCGGCCAGCGCCTGGCCAGCGGCGATGCTGAACACGGCGCCCAGTTCGTCGACGCGCAGCGCTAGCGTGCGGCCGGCCTCGCGGCAGATCAGCACTGGCGCATCGCTGGCCGCCGCGGCGCGACCATACAGCGCCAGGCTCAGGTCCAGAACCGGCACCATGCGGTTGTCGTGCTGCAGCATGCCCACCAGCGCACGTGGCGCATTGGGCAAGGCGGTCAGGCGCGGCTGCTCCAGCGCTTCCACCAGCAGGCCGGCCGGCAGTCCCAGCCACTCGCCCGCGACGCTGAAGGCGGCGATGTCCAGACGCTCGCCGCCCGCCTGCGCAGGCGGCGGTACGAAGCCCGCTTCCGCGCCGTCCTGCGGGCCGTCGCGCCGCTGCCCCAGCGGCACGAGCAGCAACGCGGCGACATCCTCGCCGGACGCCGCCTGGCCGCGCTTGTACTCGCGGTAGCCTTGCGACATGGCAATGCCCGCCGCGTAGACGCGGCCGTCGATCTGCAACTCCTGCCGCGCCGTCTGCCCGGCATGCAGGGCTGCGAGGACGGCTGGCGAGATGGGCCCCGGCAAACCCGGCGTCCAGCGGCCGTCGGTGCTGGACACGACGCGCCCGTCGCGCGCCACGAACAGCCCGGCCGAGCGCACGGCGCTGTCGCCCGCCTCGTCCGGCAGCGACGCCTTCAGCATCGCGCCGAACTGCGGCTCGCCATCGAAGACGATGGCAATGCCGCCCACGATCTGGCCTTCATGCGCCACGGCGCAGGCATAGACATAGGTGGGCCGCTCGCCCGCGTCACCGTCGGCCGCGCCATACAGCGGGCTGGCCTCGTGACGCGAGACGACATGGCGCTCGGGGTCACGCAACCCGAGGGCGGCAGCCACCCAGGGCGCCTGCAGCGAACGGCCCACGTGGTGGGCTTGCGCCGTGTCCGACACCGCCACCACCCGACCCTGCAGGTCGTAAACAAGCAGCAACGAGTAGACCGTGTAGAGCGCATTGATCTGCTGCAGCACCTGCTGCGCCTCGGCGGCGGCGGCCGGCGCATCGAGTGTCGTCTGCGCGGCCAGCGCGCGCTGCAGCCGCACGTCCAGTGCCCACCAGCGGCAGTCGTTGGCCCGCTCGTAGAGGTTGCGGTCCATGATGTCGACGGCCAGCCGCGCCTGGAAGACGGCGCCGTCGAACACGGCCGCCAGCGCGGCTCCCTGGAGCTTGGCGATCGCCTGCTCGAACACCTGGCGCAACTGCGCGCCGGTGCGCTGCACCTCGTTGAGCAGCGTCGTCGCGAAGCTGGCGCCACGTTCGCCGTCGCCCTGGCCGTGGCTGCGCAGCTTGCCGTTCCACAACGTGCGGGACAGGTTGCGCTGGATGCGCCTAGCCTCCAGCGGAATGCCTTGCAGCTCCGCATCGAACAGCTGGGCCGTGTCGATGGCCTCGCCTAGACGGCGCAGGTCCTCGTTGGCGGCGGCGTCGGCCTCGCCGTCGAAGGCCCATTCCAGCGGCGTCATCACGCAGGCAGTCCAACCGGGCGGGCCCATGTAGCCCTCGTAGCCACTGGCCGTGGCCGTCGCGCACAGATAGTCGCGTCCGGCGAACAGCAGGCGTTCACCGTGGATGGACAGCTGCGCGCCCGGCGGCACCTGCCACGCATCGGAGCTCTGCAGCACGCGATGCTCGGCGTCCAGCAGGCAGATGACGGCATGCACGTCCTGGCCCGCCAGCAGCTGGTGGAAGATGGCGCTCATCTCGTCGGCCAGCTTGAAGGACAGGCACAGCAGGCCCACGACGCCGGAAGGCGCATGCAGAGCTCGCGCATAAATCAGCCCCTGGCGGCCGCCCAGCAACGCCGTCGGCCCGAAGCGCTCGACGTACGGCGCATCGGAGGCAAGCGCAGCGGCCACCCACGGCTCGTCGCAATTCGTGAGCGGCTGGCTGTCATCGCACCGCGCCAGCACCTCGCCGCGGGGCGACAGCACGATGACGTCGTCATACACCGAGTATTTGGCCGTGTAGGCAGCAAGACGGGCCTGCACCGCGGCGCGCCTGGTTGCATGGTCCGGGGCCGTAGGGTCCAGCGCCGCATGCGCGCACAGAGGACCGTCGGAGGCGAGAAATCCCACATCGGCCGTGCGCTCAAACAAGTTGCGCACGAGGATGTCGATGGCCACGCGAGCACGCCCGTTCATGCGAGCCAGCGCGTTGTCACGCAGGCGGCGGGCCAGGCTGTCAAGCAGCGTGGTCGTGAGGTTCTGGAAGGCCGTGCGGGTCTGCCCGATGTCGGTTGCCGTGCCGCTCATCTGCCCCAGCAGCGCCAGGCTGTCCCACACCCCTTGCAACCGCAACAGTTCTTCCCGGTGTTCGTCAACCAGCGCCATGCGCCGCAGGTACGGGGCCACTTCGGGGCTGAACGGCAGCCCCCGGTGCCAAATCTTCTTCATCGCTTTCGAGTTCTCGGTCACAAGGTCAAATGAAACACCGCGTAACTGCAAGCGCTGTGCCCACGGTGGCGTTCACTGCAGGATGGGCAGGTCTGGTCGAGCCACCTTGTGCATTCATGCGGGTTGTGGCGCGGCTCAACGCGGGACCTGTTCCGAGACGCAGCGCTGCACCTTGGCTGGCGAACCTCCGAGCGCCTCGGGATGCCGCATGGACGCCCCGGCATGGGGCGGGCGGCGCCAGAATCGGTCAACGTGGCGCACCGTTAGGTGGCAGGTCGTCCGCGCTGTGGCGAGATCCCGCCACAGCCGGGAAGCGCCGTCAGGATTGCCGCAGAAACTGCCGGGTCGGCATGGCCAGAGCGGCCTCGGCGTTGGCAGGCGCGGCCAGGCGTTCGATCAACTGTGCCATGCCGTCCACGCAGGCGCCCAGGTCGAAGCGCGCAACGACACGCTCCCGCGCGTGTCGGCCCATGCGGCGGCGCAACGCCTCGTCGGCCAGCAGCGTGGCGCAATGCTGCCCAGTGCCATGGAAGTCACCCGGCGCGGCGAGCCAACCGGTGTGCCCGTCCTGCACGAGGTCCGGTACGCCCCCCACCCGCGTCGCCACGACGGGCAGCCCGCAGGCCATGGCCTCCATCAACGCCAGAGGCATCGCTTCGGAATGGGAGGTGGACACGACCACGTCGAGTTCGGGGTAGACGGCCGGCATATCCTCCCTCAGCCCTATGAGATGCACACGCCCCTCCAGCCCCAGTTGCTCGGCCTGTGCGATGAGGCTTGCCCGCATCGGCCCGTCGCCGACGATCACCGCATGCGCCCCAACATGCCGCCGCGCCAGCACGTGCATGGCCTGCAGGAACACCTCCGGCCCCTTCTCCGGCGACAGCCGGCCGACGAAGCCCAGCAGCGTGGCGTCCTGCGGCAAGCCGAGCGACTCGCGCAGCGTGCGATGGCCCCGCAGCCGCGGCTGGAACATGGCGGTGTCCACGCCGTTGGGCACGCAGCTGAGCTGTTCCGGCCGCACTCCCAGGCCGAGCGCATGACGGTGGCTCGGCCGGCACACCACGCAGAGGTGGCTGCCGGTGGCGCGATGGACTTCCAGGTCCAGCATGCCGACCTCTCGGCCGTGCAAGGTCGCGATGACGGGCCGCTCCGCCAACCGGCCCACCAGCCCGGCCAGCACATGGGCACGCGGCAGGTGGGCATGCAGCACATCCACCAACTGCGACTGCACCAGCGCCAGCGTCGTCTGCAGGCTAACCCACGACGGGTCGTCTGCCATCGGCACCGTGTGCACTTCGGCCCCCAGCGACCGCAGCCGGTCCGCGAACGGCCCCTCCACCGGCACCAGCGCCGTGAAGCGAAAGCGCTCGCGCGGCATGCGCTCGATGAAACGCTCCACCCAGCTCTCCATGCCGCCCACGATGGCGTTGCCAACCACCTCCAGCACGTGCAGCGGCGCCGCGCGGGCGGCGGTCAGCGCGGGCGGCATGTCAGGCCGCGCCGGCAGTTCCTGGGTCGTCCGGCTTGATCCGGTCGAGGCGCTCTTGGCGCCAGCGGTCGAAGTCCTCAGCGAAGCGCTCGTAGCGCATCTGCTGCCAACGCGGGTAGTGGGCGTCCAGCTCACGCGCATGCTCGTCGCGCAGGCGCCGGTAGTCGGGGTCGAGCAAGGCGGCGTCGGGCGACGTCGGGTCAAAGCGCTTCTCGAAGTCGTAGCCATGGGGGCCGCGCGGTCGGGCCGGCCGCCAGTCGCCGTAGTCGGTGCCGGCGGTGCTGCGGGCGCCGTCGCCGGTCGGAATCACTTGGGCGCCACGGTCGGGGGTGTTGCTCATGGAGGAGAAACGCAGTCCAGGGGGCCACCACGGGCAACGGACGTTCCCGGCCACGGCACGAGCCTTGCCTGGTGGTGCGACCCCAAGGAGACCCCATGCGCGCACTCACGTATCACGGCACCCAGGACGTCCGCGTCGACAACGTGGCCGACCCTGTCCTCCAGCACCCACAGGACATCTTGCTGCGCGTCACCGCCACGGCCATCTGCGGCTCGGACCTGCACCTCTACCGCGGCAAGGTGCCGGGACTGAAGGAGGGCGACATCCTCGGCCACGAGTTCATGGGTGTCGTCGAGGAAGCCGGCCCGGCCGTCACTCGCGTCAAGCGCGGCGACCGCGTCGTCATCCCGTTCGTCATCGCCTGCGGCGCGTGCTACTTTTGCGAGCGGCAACTCTTTGCCGGCTGCGAGACAACGAACGACGGCCGCGGCGCCATCCTGAACAAGAAGGACCTGCGCCCGGGCGCGGCGATGTTCGGATACACGCACCTGTACGGCGGCGTGCCGGGCGGCCAAGCGGAGTTCGTGCGCGTGCCGATGGCCAACACCGGCCCCATCGGCGTGCCGGATGCACTGAGCGACCCGCAGGTGCTGTTCCTGTCCGACATCCTGCCCACCGGCTACCAGGCCGTGCTCAATGCCGAGGTCGCCCCGGGCACCAGCGTGGCCATCTTCGGCGCCGGCCCCGTGGGCCTGATGAGCGCGGCCTGCGCGCGCCTGAAAGGCGCCGAGAAGATCTTCATCGTCGATCAACACGAGGAGCGCCTGCGCTTCGCCGCCGAGCAATACGGCGCCGAGCCGATCAACTTCGCCAAGATGGACGATCCGGCCCAGGCCATCATCGAGGCCACGCAGTTCCGGGGCGTCGACGCCAGCATCGACGCGGTCGGCTTCGAGGCCAAGGGCAGCGCCGTCGAGACGGTGCTGACGACGCTCAAGCTCGAAGGCAGCAGCGGCGAGGTGCTGCGCCAGGCCATCGCCGCGACCCGCCGCGGTGGCATCGTCAGCGTGCCGGGCGTCTACGCCGGCTTCATCCACGCCTTCCTGTTCGGCGATGCGTTCGACAAGGGCCTGCAGTTCCGCATGGGGCAGACCCACGTGCAGCGCTACATGCCGGAGCTGCTGGAGTACATCGGGCTGGGCACCCTGAGGCCGGAGGCCATCGTCACGCACCACCTCACGCTGGACGAAGCGGCCCGTGGCTACGAGATGTTCGACAAGAAGCAGGACGGCTGCCGCAAGATCATCCTGACGCCCGGAATGAGCGCATAGCAGGGGGATCGCGGGCACGCAGCTTGCCATGCGGTCGCCGCATGGACACCACACCCCCCGCCTCCCGCAGCCGCTTCCTCACGGAGGAAGTCGCCCGCGCCGCCATCACGGCGGTCGCCCCTGCCATCCTGGCCCAGCTGACCCGGCCCGACGTCAGCGGCCTCGGCGTTCTGCACCTCGTCGTGCTGGACCCGACGCGGTCTGACGGCGACGAACCGGTCGTCCTCTGCGAGCAGTCGCTCGGTGACCGCGACCGCTGGGACGTGGACTACGCCGACTACGCCCGGCGCAAGGCCCGGCTCTCGTGGCGCCACCGCATGGACAGCCGCCGGCTGCAGCTGCTCGAGCCGCACCGCCTGCATGCCGACGATCCGCCGCTGTGGGGCAGCGTCTACGTCGACGGACTCGTGGTGGCTGCCAGCGGCGCCTTTCCGATCTGGGACGAGTGCTTCTCCCTGATGGTCGCCGCGCAGCTGCGCGCCCGCGCCTGGGTGTCGTCCTGCCCGTCATGAGCGCGCCCCGATTTCCTGCAACTTCGAGAAAAGACATGACCTCGACTTTCCCTTCATCCACGCCCGACCTGTCCTCGCTGCAAGGCCAGGTGGCGCTCATCACCGGCGGCAGCCGGGGCCTCGGCGCCGCTATCGCGCAGGTGCTGGGCGAGTCCGGCATGCGCGTCGTGCTGGCCGACGTGGAGCTGCAGCGCGCGCAGGACACGGCCGCCGTGCTGGGCGAGCGCGACATCCAGGCTGTCGCCGTCGCGCTGGACGTGAGCGACCCCGCGCAATGCGAGCGCGTCGTCAACGACGCCGCCGCGCAGTTCGGCCGGCTCGACGCCCTCGTCAACAACGCCGCCATCGACGTCACCAAGCCGCTGGCCGAGCTCAGCGTGGCCGACTGGCAGCGCGTGCTGAACACCAACCTGTCGGGACCGCTTCTGATGACGAAGTTCGCCACCACCCACATGGCCCGCCAGGGCGGCGGCCACGTCGTCAACATCGCGTCCACGGCGTCCAAACGCGCCTGGCCCAACGCCAGCGCCTACCACGCCACCAAGTGGGGACTGCTGGGCCTGTCGCATGCGCTGCACTCGGAGCTGCGCGAGCAGAACATCCGCGTTGGCGCCATCGTCGCCGGCGGCATGCGCACGCCCTTCCTGCTAGATCGCTTTCCCGGCATCGACGAGAGCAAGCTGCAGGACCCCATCAACGTCGCGCTGGCCGTGCGGTGGATGCTCCAGCAACCGGAAGGCACCGTCGTCCCCGAGATGACCGTGCTGCCGATGCGCGAATCATCGTGGCCGTGACATGGGCGTGCTCGACCCCCTGGCCATGCTGATGCCCCCGCCGGTGGAGCGCCCGCTGCGGCCGGCCTTGTTCATCGACAAGGACGGCACGCTGATCGAGAACGTGCCCTACAACGCCGACCCGGCGCTGCTGCGCTTCATGCCCGGCGCGGGCGAGGCCCTGACGCGGCTGCAGCGCACGGGCATCGCGCTCGTCATCGTCACCAACCAGAGCGGCCTGGCGCGCGGCTACTTCACGCGTGCACAGTTCGCCCGGCTGCAGCAGGCGCTGCTGCAACGCCTGCAACAGGAATTCGGCGTCGCGATCGACGGCTTCGAGGTCTGCCCGCACGCCGCCGGCGCCGAGGGTCGCCCCGGCTGCCTGTGCCGCAAGCCAGCGCCAGGCATGTTGATCCGCGCCGCGCACCGCCACGGGCTGGACTTGTCGCGCTCGTGGATGGTGGGCGACATCCTCGACGACGTGGAGGCCGGACACCGCGCCGGCGCCGGCGGCCTGTTGTTCGACAGCGGCGGCGAGACAACGTGGCGGCGGTCGCCGCTGCGCGAGCCTGACGCCGTCTTCACCGACTGGGCCGCCGTGGCCGACCACATTGAGCAGGCCCTGCAAACCGCCACCGGAGACGCACGATGGAACCCGCATGGGACAGCACCGTCGAATGCCTCGACCCTGAACGCCTGATTGAACGGGTGCCGTGGCTGGAGAGGCCGCTGGTCGTGACCAACGGCGTGTTCGACGTGCTGCACGCCGGCCATGTGAGCTGCCTGGAGGCCGCGCGGCGCGAGGGCGGCACGCTGGTCGTCGCGCTCAACAGCGACGTCTCGGCACGCAACCTCGGCAAGCCGGGCGAGCGGCCGTTCAACGCGCTGGACCAGCGCGCCCGAGTCGTGGCCGCGCTGGGCTGCGTGTCGTGGGTGACCTGGTTCGACGAACGAACGCCGGCCGAACTGCTGGACGCCCTGCAGCCCGACATCTACGTCAAGGGCGGCGACTACAGCGCCGACACGCTGCCCGAGGCAGCCCAGGTGCGCAGCTGGGGCGGGCGCGTCGTCATCGTGCCCCATCTGGACGGCCATTCCAGCACGCGGCTGAACGAGCAGATGCGGGATGCCGCATGAATCCGTCCGAGGTCTTCAGCGCGCCGCCGTCAGTGCTCGTCGTCGGCGACTGCATGCTGGATGTCTACCTGGACGGTGCCGTGCTCCGCATCTCGCCCGAGGCGCCCGTGCCCATCCTCAGGCTCGCCCAGCAGTCGCAGCGCACCGGCGGTGCGGCCAACGTGGCGCTGAACCTCGCCCGGCTGCAATGCCCCGTGACGCTGGCTGGGCTCATCGGCACCGACACCGCCGGCGCCTGCCTCGTGGAGCTGCTGGACGAGCCGGGCATCACGCAGCGTCTCGTGCGCAGCCCGCACGTGCAGACGACGCAGAAGATCCGCCTCGTCAGCCAGCGCCAGCAGCTGCTGCGCATGGACGTGGAGAGCGCGCCTCCGCCAGCGCCCGTTGACGAGCTGGCCGGTCTCGCACGCGAGCTGGGTGCCCGCCACCGCTGGGTGCTGCTGTCCGACTACGCCAAAGGCGCGCTGGCCCGGCCGGATCTCCTCATTGAGCACTGCAACCTGCAGGGCAGCCGCGTGCTGGTGGACCCCAAGCGCCGGGACCTGTCCGCCTACCGCAGCGCGTGGCTGCTCAAGCCCAATGTGGCGGAACTGCGCGACGCCGTCGGCGACTGGGCGAGCGAGGCCGAGTTGTGCGCTCGCCTCGGCGATCTGCAACAACGGCTGGACATCGAGCACGTGCTGCTGACGCGTGGCGAAGCCGGTATGAGCCTATACAGCCGCGGCGGCGGCTGCCTGCACGTGCCGACCGAGGCGCGCGAAGTCTATGACGTGAGCGGCGCCGGCGACACCGTGCTGGCCGTGCTGACCTTCGCGCTGGCGCGCGGCGACGCGCTGGAGGACGCCGTGCGGCTGGCCAACCGCGCCGCCGGCCTGGTGGTCGGCAAGTTCGGCACTGCGGCCGTCACGCTGGAAGAACTGGCCCCCTGATGAGCGCCCTTCCCTCGGCCTTGCGCCCGCTACACGTACCGCCCCAGCGCACGGCGCGCATGCAGGAGGCGCACCTCCTCATCGGCCACACCTGGTGCGCGCTCGTCGAGGAGGCACTGGCGCCGTGATGCCCGCACCACCACCGCTGGCCTCATTCTGGATGGGCGGCTATGAAGGCGCCGATCACCTCAACGGCGCCGGCGAGATGCTGGACATGGTCGCCGCCACCGGCCACGACCAGCGCCTGGACGCCGACTATCGCGCCGCGCGCCGCCTCGGCCTGCGCTGCGTGAGGGAGAGCATCGGCTGGCGCTTGTGCGAGCGGCCCGACGGCACGTTCGACTTCACGCGCGTCGTTCGCATGGCGCTGGCCGCGCGCCGCCAGGGCCTGCAGATCCTGTGGACGGTCATGCACTACGGCCTGCCAGCCGACCTGACGCTGCTGGACGACGCGCTGATCCCGCGCTTCGCCCGGTTTGCAAGCGAGGCGGCGCGCACGCTGGCGCCGCTGTGCCCGGGCACGCGCTTCTACACGCCGATCAACGAGATCAGCTTCCTGTCGTGGGCCGCCAGCGCCACAGGCGACTTGGGGGCGGCCGGCCTGCAGCGGCAGGGCACCGCCGAAGACACGCGCATCAGCGGCTACCAGATCAAGCAGCGCCTCGTGCGTGCCGCGCTGGCGGGCATGGCGGCCATGCGCGCGCAGGACCCGCAGTGCCGCTTTTTGCACGTGGAGCCGGTGCTGCACGTGGCGCCGCAGGACGCGGCCGATGCCGAGCAGGTGCAGTTGGCCCGAACGATCGAGGCCTACCAGTGGCAGACCTTCGACATGCTATCGGGCCGCATGGACCCGGGACTCGGCGGCCAGCCCGACGCTCTGGACTGGCTCGGCCTGAACCATTACCACTCCAGCCAGTGGGAGGTGCCCGGCGAGAAGCGCCTGCCCTGGCACCTGCGCGACCCGCGCCGCCAGCCGCTTTCCACGCTGCTGGCCGAAGTGTGGCGCCGCTATCGCCGGCCGATGATTGTTGCCGAGACCGGCCACATCGGCGTGGGCCGCGCGGCCTGGCTGCACGAGATCGCCGGCGAGGCGCGCCGCGCGCGCGCCGCCGGCGTGCCGCTGGAAGGCGTATGCCTGTATCCGCTGCTCGACCGCCCCGACTGGAACGACACGACACGCTGGCACCGCAGCGGCCTGTGGCACCTGCAGGCGCCGGAGACTCGCAGCCTGAACCGGCCCGTGGCCCGCGCGCTGGCCGCCTGGCAACGCCAGCTGGTGGACGAGCCGACGCGCACCGGCCTACTGCTGGTGCTGCCCTGCGCGTGGGAAGACTGGCGCGCGCCGCGCGAGGCGCTGGTAGCCGCGCTGTCCGCCACACGCCCACTATGTGTGCTGGAGCCGCCGCGGGCCGCACCGGCCGACACGCTGCTGCGCCAGCATACGCTGGCACCACGCGCTGAACTGCTGGTGCTGCACGGCCGTGGCGCCAGCAGTTGGGCCGAGGCGCCGAGCGCCGCGCAGCTGGCCCTGGTGCGCGCCGCGCTGCGCCAGGCAGGCCGCGAGCGCTGGGTGTGCTGGCTGGCCGGCTGGCGCGGCGACGGCCACCCGGCCTGGTGGCGCGAGTTGCAGGTGGCCGGTGTCATCCTGCAGCCGGACGCGCTTGTGCCCCCTAAGGGCGACGTGCTGCGCCATGCGCGCGGCCGGCTGCCCGCGGCGTGGCCCGTGGCGGCTGCACGCCGCCCTGCGCCGCACGGCTACGACGCCGAGGAGATGTCCCGGCTGCTGGCAGGCATTCCCGAGCCGCGGTGCTGGCTGCTCGCGCCGCCCGTGATGTCCGAGGCAGCAGCATGGCGGCTGCGCCAGTTCGCCGAGCAGCGCCCACGGCAGCAGTTGCTGGTGGACGCTTCCGCGCCGGCCCAGGGCGCGCCCTGGCCAGCCAACCTGCTCTGGCTGGGGCCCGTGCATGACAGCCTGCATGCGGCACTGGCCGCCACGGTGGAGAAGGTGCAGCCCTGGGCCGGCCCGCAGGGCTGGAGCGGCCCGGAACCGCTGGCTGCGGTTGCCGAGGAAGAGCCCGACCTGCAGGCTGCGCTGCGCACGCTGCTGGCGCACGGAAACCGGCTTCGCCTGCGCGCCGCGCCGCTGCGTTGAAAGGCTCGCGATGCCGCCCCTGCCCTGCTCCGATGGCGATGCCGATCCGGCGCCGGCGGGTGGTGCCGGGGTCACGCATGTGCTCCACGTCGACGACAGCGCTGACAACCGGCTGTCCACCAAGCTGATCCTGGACCGGCCAGGGCTGGAGGTGGTGTCGGCTGCGTCCGCCGCCGACGCGCTGGCGCGGCTGCGGGAACATGAGTTCGCGTTGGCGCTGGTGGACGTGAACATGCCCGAGATCGACGGCTTCGAGCTGGCCGAAGCGATGCGGGACGATCCGCAATCACGCGAGGTGCCCATCATCTTCCTCACCGGCGCCAGCGGCGATGCTGCCCGCACCTTCCGTGGATACGAAGCCGGCGGCGTGGACTTTCTCGTCAAGCCCGTGGCCCCGCGCGTGCTGGAGAGCAAGGTGCAGGCCTTCGTCGCGCTCTACCTGCAGCGCAAGGCGCTGCGCGACCAGAAGGACGACTGCGAGCGCCTGCTGCGGGCCAACCAGCGCATGGCCGCTGAACTCGAACGCGCCCACGAGGCCGCGGTGCACGCTGCCTTCACCGACGAACTCACCGGCATCCCCAACCGTCGCCACATCCTGAAGCTGGCCCAGACCGCGCTCACCGACCCGCGACGCCATTCGTGGCCGGTGTGCTTCGCCGTGCTGGACCTGGACCACTTCAAGCGGATCAACGACCTGCACGGCCACGCCGGCGGTGACGCCGTGCTGCGCCACTTCTGCCGCCACACGCAGAGCCTGCTGCGCGCCGGCCAGGCGATGGGCCGCCTGGGTGGCGAAGAATTCCTGCTGCTGCTGCCCGGCACCGAGCTCACCGACGCCTGCACGGCGCTGGAACGCGTGCGCCGCAGCCTGGGCGCCCTCGACGGCATCGCCTACACCTTCTCCGCCGGCGTGGCCCAGGCCCAGCCGGGCGACAGCCTGGACGCCGTGCTGGAGCGTGCCGACCGGGCGCTGTACCTGTCCAAGTCGCGCGGCCGGGACTGCACGACCAGCGAGCTGATGGGTTTGTGACGGTCAGTGTGGAGCCGCCGACGGACCACTACGGGTCGATGCCTTACGCTCCAACCATGCGCACCGAGCTGGATTCCATCTACCGCAGCGCTCCCATCGGTCTGGCCGTGCTGGACCGGGAGTTTCGGTTCCTGAGCATCAACGAACGGCTGGCCGAGATGAACGGCGTGACCGTGGAGGCCCACTTGGGCCGCACCGTGCGCGAACTGCTGCCGGCGTTGGCGGACCAGGCCGAGCCCCTGCTGCGACAGGTGCTGGAGAGCGGCCACGCGATCAACGACCTCGAGATCCGCGGCGAGACGCCCGCGCAGCCGGGCGTGGAGCGGGTCTGGCGCGAGCAGATCATGCCGATGCGCGACGAGGCCGGCGTCGTGCAGCGACTCAGCATCGTGGCCGAGGAGGTCACCGAGCAGCGACGCGCCGAGGACGCGCTGCGCCGCAGCCGCCAGAACCTGGAGCTGGCCATGGAGGCCGCAGGCCAGGCGATGTGGGAGTGGAGGATTCCCGAGGACCGGATGCAGTACACCGGCAACTGGGGTCAGGTGCTGGGTTTCTTCCCTGGCCAGACAGGCCGCACGCGGCGCGACTGGCTGTCTCTCGTCCTGCCCGGAGACCGGGACCGGGCCAACGCCTGCCTGGACGCCTATCTGCAGGGCAGCACGCCGAGCTTCGACTGCGAGTGCCGCATGGGTCATGCGCGTGGCCACACGGCGTGGGTGGCATTGCAGGGCAAGATCGTGGACACCGATGCCCAGGGCCACCCGCTGCGCATGATCGGCGTGGCACGCGACGTGACCGCCGCCCACCGTGACCGCGAGGAGCTGCAGTACCAGGCGCAGCTGCTGCAGCTGGCCTTCGATGGCATCTTCGTGTGGACGCCCGCCGGTGGCATCGAGTACTGGAACCATGGCGCCGAGATGCAATACGGCTACAGTGCTGCGGAGGCCCTGGGGCGTCCCCCGAACCAGCTGCTGCACACCGAGTACCCCGGTCCCGAGGCGCACAAGGACGAGGCGCTGCGCAACAGCGGCTTCTGGCGCGGTGAACTCATCCATGTGACGAAGGACGGCCGGCGCATCACCGTCAATGCGGTCATGCAGCGCGTCAGCGACGGCAATGAACGCGTACTGGAGATCACTCGCGACATCTCCGAAGCCAAGGCCTACGAGGCCTTGTTGCTGGACCGGGAGCGGGCGTTGCAACACTCGCAGCAGCGCCTGCAGGTGGCGCTGGATGCCGGACACATGGGCGTGTGGGACTGGGTGCCGAGCCGCGAAGACTGCTTCTGGAGCCCGGAGGTCTACAGCCTGCTGGGCCTGCCGGCCGACAGGCTGCCGCTGACGCGGGAGTTCCTGGCCATGGTGCATCCCGACGACCGGGCCACGCTGGACGCCGTCATGGCCGACGTCCTTGTGCGCGGTGGCGACTACGAGACCGAGTTCCGCGTGACGCGGCCCGACGGCGAGGTGCGCTGGCTTGTCAGCCGGGGCCGGGTGCTGCACGAGCCTGCGGGCAGCGGCACCCGCATGGTGGGCGTCAACTTCGACATCACGGAGCGCAAGCGCATCGAGCAGGTGCTGCAGCAGGCCGATGAGCGTCGCACCGAGTTCCTGGCGATGCTGGCGCACGAGCTACGCAACCCGCTGGCGCCCATTACCAATGCCGTATACCTGCTGGAGAAGGCTGGCACCGACGCCGCGCGGCGCCAGACCGCGATAGACATCTTGCACCGCCAGACCGCGCAGCTGACGCGTCTCGTCGACGACTTGCTGGAAGGCAGCCGCATCACGCAGGGCCGCATCGAGCTGCGCCTGGAGAACGTGCTGATCGCCACCTCGGTCTTCCAGGCCATCGAAGCCGTCCGCCCGCTGGCCCGTGAGCGCGGCCAAACCCTCACCGTCAAAGTGCCGCCCGACCTGGACCTGGTGGCCGACCCGGCACGCTTAACACAGATCGTCTCCAACCTCGTCACGAACGCCGTCAAGTACACGCAGCCAGGCGGACACATCGCCGTGCTGGTGCGCGCCCGCAACGACGACAAGCTCACCATCGCCGTGCAGGACGACGGCCCGGGTATCTCCGACGCACTGAAGCCGCATCTCTTCGAGCTGTTCACGCAGGACCGGCGCACGCTGGAGCGCTCGCAGGGCGGGCTCGGCATCGGCTTGGCGCTGGTCAAGCGGCTGGCCGAGCTGCACGGCGGCGACGTGCGGCACGAGACGCCCAGGTCGGGCGTCGGGGCGCGCTTCGTCGTCTGCCTGCCGCGCCACCGCAGCCTAGACGCCGCAGCCCTGCCATCCAGCATGCCGACGCCACCGCGGCTGGCGCCGCTTGACCTGCTGGTCGTGGACGACAACCTCGACGCCGCGCGCAGCCTGGCCGCGCTGTTGGAGATGGACGGCCACGCTGTGGCGCTGGCCCACGACGGCGAACAGGCGCTGGACGCCGCGGCATGCCACTGGCCCGAGGTCGTGCTGCTGGACCTCGGACTGCCCAGGATCGACGGCCTGGAAGTGGCACGCCGGCTGCGCGCCGTGGCCGACGGGCGACCGCTGATCCTGGTCGCCACCAGCGGCTACGCCCAGGTCAGCGACCGGCTCGCCACGGCCGCCGCCGGCTTCGATGCCCACCTCGCCAAGCCGGTGGAGCTCGAGCAGATCTATGCGGCGATCGAATGCTGCCTGGCGGCCTGATCGGTCGCCGCGCGGTTTAGGCCACGGTCACGCGTCTGACGCCCAACACACCGCGAAAGTGATGGATCGTGCGCTGCAGCCCGTCCTCCAGCGCCACCTCGGGCTGCCAGCCGAGCAAGGCCTTCGCCCGAGAAATTTCGGGGCAGCGGCGCCGCGGGTCGTCCTGCGGCAGCGGGCGGAAGACAAGCCGCGAGCGGCTGCCGGTCAGGCGCAGGACCAGCTCCGCCAATTCCAGCATCGTGTGCTCCCCGGGGTTGCCGACGTTCACCGGCCCCGTCTCGCCGCTGTCCATCATCAGCAGCAGCGCGTGCAGCGTGTCGCTCACGTAGCAGAAGCTGCGCGTCTGGTGGCCATCGCCATAGACGGTGAGGTCTTCTCCCTGCAATGCCTGCACGATGAAGTTGCTCACCACGCGGCCGTCGCCGGGGCTCAGGCGGGGGCCGTAGGTGTTGAAGATACGGACCATGCAGGCATCCACCGCGCGCTGCTGGCGGTACGCCATCAGCATGGCCTCGGCGCAGCGTTTGCCTTCGTCGTAGCAGGACCTGGCGCCGTTGGGGTTCACATGGCCCCAGTAATTCTCGTGCTGGGGATGCACCTCGGGGTCGCCATAGACCTCGCTGGTGGACGTGTGCAGCAGACGTGCGCGACTGACGCCCGCCAGCTCCAGCAGCCGCCATGCGCCCAGCACGCTGCTGAGCACGGTGTCCACAGGTGACTTCTGGTAGTGCGGCGGGCTGGCCGGGCAGGCCAAGTTGTAGATGCGGCCGGCCTGGGTCATGTCGGGCGTCGGCTCGGCGCCGACGTCGCGCCGCGTGAACGTGAAGCCCCGGTGGCCCAGCAGCCGGTCCAGGTGGCCGATGTCGCCGGTGCTGAGGTTGTCCAGCGCCATGACGCGCTGGCCGCGCGCCAGCAATGCTTCGCACAGGTGGCTGCCGATGAAGCCGGCGGCGCCGGTGACGAGGACGGTGTCCGGATCGCTCATGTCGTGACCTCCTTGAAGACCTGCATCCAGTCGGCCACGAAGCGGCCGATGTTGAAGCGCTCCTGCGCCAGCGCTCGGCCGCGGGCGCCCCAGTGCTGCGCAAGGCCCGGCTCGCGCAGCAGCAGCGACATCGCATCGGCCAGCGCTTCGGGGCGGTTGTCGATGAAGCCGTTGTCGCCGCTCCTGATGACGCTGGACAGCTCCGTCGTCGCCAGGCCCACGATGGGCTGGCCCACCAGCATGGCCTCGATGAGCGCCAGCCCCAGACTGGTGTAGCGCACCGGGTGGAAGAAGAAGCGGTAGGCCGCCATCAGCCGGGGCAGTTCGAGCTGGGACACCTCGCCGATGCCGCCCGGCAGTGTCTCGCTGCCCATGCCGGCAAGCGTTAGCGGCAGCTGCTCGTGCAGCTCCAGGTACAGGTCGGCGCCGAGCCGGCGGCCGCGCCGCGCCAGCATATTGACGACAACGAGGCCGCGCGGTTGGTCACCGTGGTAGGCCACGTCAATCAGCGGCTTCACGCCGTGCTCGATGACGCGCGCGGGTGTCTCGCCCGCGTCCCACATCAGCGCGTTGAAGTGCGTGCAGTGCACCAGCAACGCGCCGCGGTCCTGCACCCAATGACGCTCGTTCGTCGGATGCTGCTGCGGCGGGTCGTGCTCCAGGTAGATGCGCGGCAGTGCCTGCTGGGCGGTGGACAGCCAGCGCGGCCGGTCGGCCTCCCAGCCGGCACGGTGCTGGTATAGCACCACGTCGAAGTCCATGTCCTCGATGCGCTCCAGCGGCGCCTCGTGCACGTTGGGGCCCCAGGGCAGCGCGCCGACGCGACCCACGCGGCCTGCCGAGCGCTCAGGGTCGGTCACAAGGTAGAAGTCGTGCGGGACCTGCGTCAGGTTGTAAAGGTAGTTGCCGTGGACATGCCACGTCAGGATGCGCAGGCGGCGGGACATGGAAGTTTCTCCAGCAAGTCGTTGGTGTGCATGAGCAGGTCGTCCAGAGTGAGCACCACCTCGTGCGCGCCCAAATCCAGCGCACAGCCATGGCCCACAGGGCAGACGGTATGGGCGCAAGGCCGGCAGGCGGCGGGCTTGGCCAGCACGCGGTGCCGCCGTGTATCGGCCGGCGCCCAGCGCGCCACCTCGCTGCCACAGGCCACGACGACACTGGGCACGCGCAGTGCTGCAGCGATGTGCGACACGCCCGTGTCGTTGCACACCAGCACGCGCGCGTCACGCAGCAACGCACCGAGCGCCCACAGGCTCGTGCGACTGGCCAGGTCGACATGCGGCACACCGCGCCGGGACAGCCGGTGCGACAGGTCCGCCACGAGCGACTGCTCCGACGGGGCGCCCGTCAACACGACGGTCAGCCGCCGCTCGTGCAAGGCTTCCGCCACGGCGGCGAAGCGAGCGACCGGCCAGCGCCGCGAGGGCAACTGCGCGCCGGCATGCACGCAGGCATAGGGGCCGCGGTCGCCCCACGCCGGCCAGGCCGCGCGCAGGGCCGTCACGTCCTCCGGGCGCAGCGGGAACTCCAGCGCGCCATCGTCCGTCGCGAGGCCCAGGTGCCGGCACAGCGCCAGCAGCCGCTGCACCTCGTGGCCGTGCACTGGCCAAGCGCAGAACAGCGGTCCGGGCGGCGGCGCGTCCGGCGGATGGAAGCCGGCCATGTGCCGCGCGCCGAACAGGCTCACGAGCGGATTCACGATCTGGCCGCTGCCGTGCAGCTGCACGGCCACATCGAAGCGGCGCGACTGCATCTCGGCAAGGAAAGCCGGAATGGCAGCCAGATCGACCGGCCGCTCCGGCAGCCCGGGCCAGCCCGGGAAGGCCAGCCACTCGTCCACACAGTCCAGCCGCTCGGCCAGCTCACGCGCAACCGGCAGGCCCACCAAGCTGATGCGGGCCTCGGGCCACGCGCGTCGAAGCGCGCGCAGCGCGGGCACGGCGCACAACGTGTCGCCCAGCACCAGCGCGCGGAACACGGCGATGCGCTGAACCGGACCGAAGTCGGGCGTCATAGGAAGGGCGTCCGGAAATGCAGGGCACCGCGCAATCGCCAGTAGACCGACAGGAACGGGATCGCCGCCGATGTCGCCAGCATCTCCACTACATGGCCGGGCTCGCGCGACGTGGCGCGCAGCCGCCGCCACGCGAACCGCAGCACCAGTGCGAGGGCAACCGTCAGCGACAGCAGCGCCGGCGTCGGCGCGGCAGCCAACGCCAGCAACAGGGCGGCCAGCGTCAGCACGACGATGAGGTAGTAGTCCCAGGGCGGCAAGCGGCGGATGCGCTCGCGGTAGATGCGCGGATGCTTGCGGTGCAGCAGTGCATCGAAAAACACGTTGCGCTGCTGGCGCAGTGACACACCCCAGCGCTCGGCGCGCACCGGATGACGGACAACGGCCTCCGTCGCCCGGCCCACGGGGCCGAGCTGCAGCAGCCGGAAGTGCAGGTCCGAGTCCTCGCGCCAGGCCCGCAGGAAGCGCTCGTCGAACCCGTCCAGCTGCTGCAGCGCACGGCGCCAGACGAACGCATTAGCCGTGACGAACTCGGCCGTCTCCAGGCCCTGCGTCATCAGCTCGTGGTCGGTCGGCGGATGGCCGGTCTCGCGCGGAACGTGGACCCGACCGGCGGCCGCCACCCAGTCGCGATGCAGCATCAGCGCCGCAAGCCCCTGCTGCAGCCAGGCGGGATCGGGCTGCGTGTCGTCGTCGGTGAAGGCCACCACGTCAGCGCTGGCCGCGCGCCATCCGCAGTTGCGCGCAACCGCGGGCCCCCGCCCCTGCCCGGGGCGCAGGTAGCGGATGCGCGTGGCAGCCGACCGCGCGATGCCGCGCACGCGCTCGCGGGTGGCATCATCGTGCCCATCGTCCACGACGACGATCTCGAAAAGGTCGGAGTCCAGCGTCTGCCCGAGGAGTGCCGCCAGGCAACGCGCGATCAGCTCGGGGCGCCGGTAGGTCGGAACGACGACGCTGATGTCGGGCGTGCGCATCGTCATGCCGCCCAGGCCACCGGCCGCAAGAAGGTGCGAACCGCCTCGGCCACCGCCCGCGGCGGCACGCGGCGCAGGCAGTCATGGTGGCCCTGCGGGCAGACGCTCTTCAGGCAGTTGCGGCAAGGCACGTCGTGGCTGAGCACGCGCGCCGGCACCCGCCACGGCGTGTGCTGGGGGTTGGTCAGCGCGTACAGCTCCACCACCGGCGTGCCGAGCGCCGCGGCCAGATGCACCGGGCCGCTGTTGTTGGCCACCAGCACGCGTGCGCCAGCCACCAGCGCCGCCAGCGTGCCAAGCGTGGCGGGAGGTGGCAGCACCACCCCATCGCCATCCATCGCCGCCTCGGCCTCGCGCAGCAACGCCGCCTCGCCGGGCCCCGCGCAGAACACGATGCGCACGCCGGCGAGCAGCGGGTCGCGCCGCATCAGCGCCGCCGCGGCACCGAAGCTGGCGGCCGGGTAGCGACGCGACGCGGCGCTGGCCCCGGGATGCACGAGCAGGTATGGCACGTCGGGCGCCAGCCCGGTTGCCTGAAGCAGCTGCCGGGCGGCCTGGCCGTCCTCCTCCCGCACGTGAAATCGCAACCGCTCGTCCCGCGTGCGCAGGCCCACCTGGGCCACCAAGTCCAGCTGCCGCTGCACCTCATGCCGCAGCGTGACGCTGCCTATCAAGTCGCCATCGGCGATCTCGTCGCTGAGCAGGCCGTAGGCGCGCTCGCGGCTGTGGGCCAGCACGAGCGGAATGCCCGCCAGCCGACACAGCAGCGCTGCCGGCAGCGGGCTCTGCGTGCAGACGGTGAAGATGATGGCCGCGTCGAAGCGCGCTTCGGCGAGCCGCCGGAGCTGCGCGCGCTCGGCCTCGCCATGTGCGAGCGACGGCGTGCGGCGAGCCAGCTCGTCCAGCGCCGCAGCGCCAGCCTTGACCCACGGCGCATGGAAGCCGATGACTTCGTCCACGTCACGCAGGTGCGGCTGCAACGCCTGGCTCGGCGGCGCTGCAAGCAGCGCGAGATGCGCCTTCGGCAGCGACTCACGCACGGCCGCGATGGCGGGCGTCGTCATCAGCACGTCGCCCAGGTTGTCCAGCCGGATCAGCAGCACGCGGCGCGCCTCGCTCCAGCGCTGCAGGCGGCCCTCGACCGCGGGCTCGCTCACCCCTTGGCTCCAATCGTCTGCAAAGCCAGCGCGGCGCCGTGCAGCCCCGCGGCGAACGGCGCTCGGGTGGGCAACAGCCGCAAGCCCACGGAGGTGCGGATGCGCCGCTGCTGTGCCACCAGCGAGTAGACGCGCTCCAGCTTGTCTGCCGCGCTCTCCCACGTGAAATCGCGGCACACGCGCACGCGGCCGGCGCGGCCCATGAGCCGGCCCAACTCGGGAATGCAGCGCAGGTCTTCCAGCCGCTGGGCCAACTCCTCCGGATCGTTGGGCGGCACCAGAAAGCCGGTTAGTCCATCCACGACGGTGTGCTGTATGCCGCCCACCGCGGAGCCGATGACGGGCGTGCCGCAGGCCATCGCCTCCAGCGGCGTGATGCCGAAGGGCTCGTACCAGGGTGTCGTCACGAACACGTCGGCGGCGTGGTAGTAGTCCTTCAGCTCATGGCGGTCGCGCCTGCCGACGAAGCTCACGCGATCGGCGACGCCGGTCTCCACAGCGATCTGGCGCAGCCGGCCGATCTCGGGCGTGCAGGCCTCGTCGGGCTCGCGGGATTCGCCGCCCACGACGAGCAGTCGCCAGGGCCGGCCTTCGCCCAGCCGGCCGACCGCTCGGACGACGTTGTCGATGCCTTTGCGCGGCACCAGGCGGCCAAGCTGCAGCACGATGAATTCGTCATCCGGCAACCCCAGGCGGCGGCGCGCCGCATGGCGGTCGCCGGTCGTGAATTCTTGCGGGTCCACGCCGCAAGGCACCTCGGCAATGCGGTGCGGCGGCACGCCACAGTGACTCATCAAGTCCTTGACGTCCTGCGGGCACTCGGCGATGACGCAGTCGGCCTCGCAGGCGATGCGCCGTTCCAGTTCGATGCGGTCGACGGGAAACTTGTCGGCCTCCTTCTGGTGCAGCCGGCGAACGGCACCCAGCGCGTGGAAGGTCTGCACCAGCGGCACATTCAGCTGGCGCTGCACGCGCAGGCCCACAAGGCCCGACATGAAGAAGTTCCCGTGCACCACGTCGTACGGCAGGCTGCGCCGCATCAGGCGTACGGTCTCACTGCCGAACGTCTTCATGTAGGGCAGCAGCTGCTCCTTGGGCACGAAGGTGGGCGGGCCTGCGTCGATGTGCAGCACGCGCACGCCGGGCCGCAGGTCCATCGCCGTTGGCAACGTGCGCTGGTCCCGCCGCGTCAGCACGTCCACATGGTGCCCCTGCCGAGCCAGTGCCTGGGCGACGTGCAGAACATAGACATTCTGTCCACCGGCATCCACACTGCCCTGGCTGGCCAGGGGCGAGGCGTGCTCGCTGATGATCGCGACTCTCAAAGCTGCCGTCATGACTGCTCCATCCACTTCGATGAAGCGGCTCGGCAATCGACATACCGGAACCGCTGCTCCAAGCAATGCGGATGCCCGCGGAAGCGCTTTCAAGGGACAAGGCGCGCACGCTCGTACGCCGATTGCCCTGGCCGCATTTGCTGCAGAAGTTGCTTCGAGGCGCAGATGCAAGGAATGCGGATGAATAGCCATGAATGACGCCCGCGAGCGCGTGACCGGGCGGCAGGCCGTCGCCCTCCTGTGGGAGGCCCTGCAGCCCTGGCGGCGCCAGGTGGCGCTGGCATTGCTGCTGCTCGTGCTGTCCAAGCTGGCGGCCGTGGGCGTGCCGGGCCTGCTGAAGGCCATCGTGGACGCCTTGACTCCGGGTGGCACGCAGTCGGTGCTGGCCGTGCCGATGTTGCTGCTGGTGGGCTATGCGCTGCTGCGCTTTGCCAGCGTGCTGTTCACCGAAATGCGCGACCTCGTGTTCGCCCGCGTGGGCAAGCGCGTCGTCGCGGGCTTCTCCGAGTGCGCCTTCGCCCACCTGCTCGACATGAGTCCCGGCTTCCACGCACAGCGCAGCACCGGCGCGCTGATCCGCGAGGTGGAGCGCGGCGTGGGTGGCATCGGCTATCTGCTGGGCGCCGGCGTCTTCACGGTGCTGCCCACGCTCGTCGAGTTCGCGGTCGTCCTCGTCATCGTGACAACGGGCTACGGTCTCAAGTTCGTCGCCGTCATCGCGGCGACGATGCTGGGCTACGCGGCATGGACGGGCTGGAAGACGCGCGAGCGTGTCGAGAGCCAGCGAATCATGAACGAGCATGACTCGAACGCCAACGGCCTGCTGGTGGACACGCTGCTGAACTACGAAGCCGTGAAAGCCCACGGCCGCGAGGCCGGCGAACGGGCGCGCTACCGGGAGGTGCTCGCGCAGTGGGTGGACGGCAGCGTCGGCAGCCAGAAGACGCTCTCGGCGCTGCACGTGGGCCAGGGCGCGATCATCGGGCTGGGCGTCGGCGGTGTCATGCTGATGGCGGGCTACGACACCGCCGCCGGGCGCATGAGCATCGGCGACCTGGTGATGGTGAATGCCTACCTCATCCAGGTCTTCTTGCCGCTGAACACGCTGGGTTTCGTCTTCCGCGAGACGCGCGATGCACTGCTGAACACCGAGACGCTGTTCAGGCTGCTGCGCAAGGCGCCGGACATCCGGGAGGCGCCGCAGGCGCAGCCGCTACGCGGTGGTGACACGACGATCCGCTTCGAGCACGTGGACTTCGGCTACGAGCCCCAGCGCCGCGTGCTGCATGACTTCTCGCTGGACATCCCGCATGGCAGGACCTGCGCGGTGGTCGGCAGCAGCGGCTCGGGCAAGTCGACGCTGGCGCGCATTCTGATGCGGCTGTACGAGCCTGACGCCGGCCGCGTCAGCATCGGCGGCCAGCGGGTCGACGAGCTGACGCTGCAGAGCCTGCGCGAGGCCATCGGCGTCGTGCCGCAGGACCCGATGCTGTTCAACGACACCATCGCCTACAACATCGGCTACGGCCGCCCCGGTGCGCTGCGCGAGGAGATCGTGGCCGCAGCGCGTGCGGCCCAGGCGGACGACTTCATCCGCCTGCTGCCCGACGGCTACGAGACCCGCGTGGGCGAGCGCGGCGCGCGGTTGTCCGGCGGCGAGAAGCAGCGCATCGCCATTGCCCGCGCCTTCCTGAAGAACCCGCCGATCATGGTGCTCGACGAGGCCACATCGGCGCTGGATACCAAGGCCGAGCGCGCCATCCAGGGCGCGCTTGAGCGCGTGGCCCGCGACCGCACGTCACTGATCATTGCGCACCGGCTGTCCACCATCGTCAACACCGACGAGATCATCGTCATGGACGGCGGCCGTATCGTCGAGCGCGGGCGGCACGACATGCTGCTGGCGCAGGGCGGCCTGTACTTTCAACTGTGGGAACTGCAGCGCCAGCAGCAGCAGACAGAGACGCTGGAGCGCCGGCTGCTGCAACACCCGGTCAACCTGGCCGGCCTGCTGGTGCTGAGCCTCGACAGCCTGCGGGCCGAACTCGAGGCGCGCCGCGTCGAGCCCTACACCAGCATCGACATGGAGGTGGCAAACGTAGTCGGCGACGCCAGCCGCATGGCCCGCATCGTGCACCTCGTCTGCCAGCTCGCGCTGCGCGGCGCCGCCGGCGGCCGGCTGGAAGCCCGGCTCGCCCGCGTGGGCAATGCCAGCCAGCTGACACTCGGGTTTCACGGCCGGCTCGCTGAGGAGCGTCAGGCGGTACCCGACACGCTGGAACTGCGCACTCTGGTGGCCGAAGCCGGCGGCCAACTGGCGTTCACGCCGGACGCCGCCTCGGGTGCGCAGCAGATCCAGCTGGCGTTCGCGCTGCCCGCCGTTGTCCCGCAGCAGCCGGCCTGGCCCGAGACTGCTCCCGCGCCGCTGGAAGATGACACCGAACCGCTGAACACCGACCCACGGCCGCTCGCGGGCCTGAACGTGCTGTGCGTGGACGACGACGAGGACGCCCTGGCCTCGCTGGGATCACTGCTGGAGATGGACGGCGCCCGTACCGAGCGCGCCACCTCGGGCCGCCAGGCGCTGGAGCGGCTGGCGAGCCGTGACGTGGCCGATTGGCCGGACATGCTGGTGTGCGACATCGCGCTGGGCGCGGAGGACGGCCACGCGGTGGTCCGCAGCGTTCGGGCGATGGAGGCCCGGCGCGACGTGCCGGTGGGCCAGCGCCTGCCCGCCGTGGCGCTGACCGGCATGGCCCAGCCCGAGGATCGGCTTCGCGCGCTGGCCGCCGGCTTCCAGCGCCACCTGGCCAAGCCGGTGCGGCCGGAGGAGCTGGTGCGGACACTGCGGCAGCTGGCCCGCGTCCACGCCTGACATATAGGGCCCGTGCCGGCGGCATGCGCCTTGCCACGCGACGGCGCATCGTCAGGAGAGTCCATGCACCCCACCCCCGCCCCGGTCGAGCCGGGCATGTCCGCGCCGTGCCTCTTCACGCTGGGCATCAACGCGAGCTTTCACGACTCCGCCGCCGCGCTGGTGCTCGACGGCCAGGTGGTGGCCGCAGCCGAGGACGAACGCTTCACGCGCATCAAGCACGGCAAACGCCCGGTGCCCTTCACGGCCTGGGAGCTGCCTTATCACGCGATCGACTATTGCCTGCGCGAGGCCGGCATCACGCTGTCCGACGTGAGCCACGTAGCCTACAGCTACGACCCCACGCTCTTCATCGGCGACCGCGCGCCCGACCAGCGTTTCTCGCTGCCGCTGCAGCCGTCGGACTTCGCGCCCGGCGCATGGGAGAGCCCGTGGGACCCGCTATTCGCCTCCTACGTGATGAACGCGCCACGCCAGCTGCGCGACGGCGCCCCCCATCACCTGAAGAAGCGCTTCTCGCTGCCCGACAGGGTCCAGCCGCCCTACAAGTGGCATTTCGTCGCGCATCACCTGTGCCACCAGGCCAGCGCCTTCCTGGCCGCGCCGTTCTCGCGCTGCGCCGTGATGACGCTGGACGGCCGAGGTGAACATGCCACCACCACCTACGGCCGCTACCGCGACAGCCGCTACGAGGCGCTGGGCGAGGTGCGCGTGCCGCATTCACTGGGCCTGCTGTATGAGCAGGTCACGGCGCACCTGGGCTTCCTGCATTCGAGCGATGAGTACAAGGTCATGGCGCTCGCCGCGTTGGGCCAGCCGCGCTTTGCCCACCTGCTGCGCCGGCATCTCATCGTCGGCGAAGAAGGCCAGTACCGGCTCGATCCCATCGACTTCAGCGCCGGCGTGTGCCCGCCGCGCGCGCCGGGCTCGGCGATGGTGCAGGTGCACCTGGACCTGACGGCCTCGCTACAGCTGGTGCTGGAAGAGACGGCGTTGAAGCTGGTCACGTGGCTGCGCGAGCGCAGCGGCGAGCACGACCTCGCGATGGCCGGCGGCGTGGCGTTGAACTGCCTGATGAACTCCCGGCTGCGCGATGCCGGCATCTTCCGCCGCGTATGGGTCCAGCCCGCCGCCGGTGACGCAGGCACGGCGCTGGGCGCGGCGCTATGGACCGACGCGCGCGAACGCCGCGGCCTGGCGGAAGACGACCTTGTACAGGACGTGCCGGAGGCCTCGGATGCCAAGGCCGGCGCGGTGTTCACGCTGGCGCCGCGTCGCTGGCAGATGACACATCCCTATCTCGGCCCCGGGTTCGACGATGCCGAAATCGAGGCGCTGCTGCAGTGGACCAAGGCCAGCTACCGGCGTTCGAGCGACGTGGCCCGCGACACCGCAGAGCTGCTGGAGCAGAACAAGATCATCGGCTGGTTCCAGGGCCGCATGGAGTTCGGCCCGCGGGCGCTGGGTGCACGCTCCATCCTTGCCTCGCCGGTCGACCCCGCGATGCAGGCCCGGCTCAACGAGCTGAAGGATCGCGAGGACTTCCGCCCCGTCGCGCCGGCTGTCACGGCCGAAGCGCTCGCCGATTGGTTCGAGCCCGCCGAGGCCAACGAGGGTGCCTCGCCGTTCATGCTGTTCGTCTACAACGTGAAGGCGGCACAGCGCGAGCGAATCCCGTCGGCGCTGCACACCGACAGCACCGCCCGCGTGCAGACCGTGCATGCCGACACCAACCCGTTGTTCCACGCGTTGCTGACGGCGGTGGAGCAGCGCACCGGCGTGCCGGTGCTCGTCAACACGTCGTTCAACGTGCGTGGCGAGCCGATCGTCGCAACGCCCAAGGCGGCGCTGGAAGCGTTCTGGAGCACGCCGCTCGATGCACTGGTCATCGGCTCCTTCATTCTTGAAAAGTGATGCGGCTGACGCACGCCGACCGCGCCGTTGACCCCAGCACCAGCGCCACCAAGGGCGATGTGGCGGCCTACTACGAGGCGGTCGCTGGGCAGTTGCTTCCGGAACTCAAGGGCCGACCGGTCGCGCTGCTGCGCGCGCCGCACGGCGTGGGCGAAGAAACGTTCTTCCAGAAGCATCCCGGCAAGGCACCTTTCTCCGGCGTGCACGTGCTGGACGCGGGCCTGTGGCCTGGCCATGGGCCGCTGCTGGAGATCCGCAGCCTGGACGGTTTGATGGGCGCCGTGCAGATGAACACGATCGAGTTCCACACCTGGAACGCGCGCATGCCCCGGCTAAACAAGCCCGACCGCATCGTCTTCGACCTGGACCCCGGTGAAGGCATCGCCTGGGCCGACATCACGCGGGGCGCCGAACTCGTACGCGACGCCCTGCTGGACCTGCGCCTGCGCTGTGCGCTGAAGACCAGCGGCGGGCGAGGCCTGCACCTCGTCGTGCCCATCGCCGCACGCTGGCCCGTGGATGTGGTGCGGGCCTTCGCCGAGGCCACCGTGCAGCAGCTGGCCGACGCGCATCCCGACCGCTTCGTCGCACGCAGCGGCGCGGCGCAGCGCGTGGGCCTCATCTTCATCGACTGGCTGCGCAACGGAGACGGCGCCACGACGGTGGCCGCTTGGTCGCTGCGAGCGCGGCCCGGCCTGGGCGTCTCCGTGCCGCTGGCGTGGGACGAGTTGCCGATGCTGAACGGCGCCGCGGCCTGGACACTCGCCAACGCAAAGGAACGCGCGGACCAGGGCGATGCCTGGCCCGCGCTGGCGCCGCAATCGCTGACGGCGGCGCTACAGGCCGTCAATGCATCAGCCTGATGTGCCGGTCTCGGACAGGAAGATCTCCACCCGACGGTTGGCTGACCGGCCAGCCTCGGTGTCATTGCTGGCGACCGGCTCGTGCGAGCCGCGGCCCGACACGTTCACGCGTGAGGGCGCCACGCCCCGCGCACCGAGGTAGTCGCGTACGGCCATCGCCCGGTCGCGCGACAGCGGATCGTTGATCGCATCACTGCCGGTGCTGTCGGTGTGGCCCACGATGGTCACGCGCACATTGGGGTCGAGGTTGCGGCCGATCTCGTCGAGCACCGGGCGCATCTGCGGCTTGATGTCGGCGCGGCCGGTGTCGAAGGACACGTCGCTGGGCACATTGAGCTTGAGCCGGTTGTCGGCCGTTTGCGTAACCTCCACGCCGGTGCCCTGGCTGGCCTGGGCCAGCGCCTTGCGCTTGTCTTCCATGTGCTTGGACCAGAGGTTGCCCGCCACGGCGCCGACGACACCACCGAGGGCCGCACTGCGGCCAGCATTGCCGCCGGTGGCCGAGCCGATGACGGCACCGGCCACCGCGCCGATGCCAGCGCCCTTGGCCGTGCCTTGCTCACGCTCGCTCATCGACGAACAGCCGCTGACCGCCACGAGGGCGAAGCACAGCGCCGCGATGCCGGTGCGGCGCGCGGCCGCCTGTGAAATGGATTTGTTCATCCGGGTCTCCTTTCGAGGTTCATGCGGTTCGCGAAAAGGCCGCCGGGCGTGGAGGCTGCGGCGGCCTTTTGCATCACGTGCGCTGCAGCGGCCGGGCAGGCCCGGCGCGGCGAACGCTGCACGGCATCAGATCTTGCGGTTCAAGTCCTTGGCCGCTTCGCGGACGTTGCCGGCCGCCTTCTGCGCCTTGCCTTCGGCTTGGTTCAGCGCACCCTTGACCTGCTGGTCGGTGCTGCCAACGGCTTCGCCCAGCTTGCGCTGCGCCTTGCCGGCCACGTCCTTCACGGTGCCCTTGATCTGGTCGCTGTTCATGAGGTGCTCCTTAGGTTGGCCGCCGGACGGGATGCCCCGCGGACTGACTCCAGCCTAGGTTGCACGCAACGCCCGTGGGGCCAGCGTTCGCCCCGTCGCGCGGTGGGTCGCGTCCTACGGCGGGCCTCTCACGCGCCGGGCGCCGCACGTCCTACGACCGCGCCGCACGCCGTCCGCTGCCCACGGTCGCGCAGTCGGCCCATGCTTGAGCCCATCCCACCACTTCAGGAGATCACCATGGGCAAATATCTGCTGGCCTGGCTGCTCGGCGTCCCCGGCGTCGTGCTGGTGCTGGTCTACCTTTTCTTCCATTGACAGGGCGGCGGGCGCCATTCAAGGCGCCCGCGCCAGCCGTTCCACGGCGCCCACCAGCGCCTCGGCCGCTACCGGCTTGGCCAGGTGCAACTGGTAGCCGGCCGACAGCGCCCTCTCGGCATCGTCGGGGCTCGCGTAGGCGGTAAACGCCGCCGCAGGAACGCCCCCGCCCGACTGCGCAGGCAAGGAGCGGACGAGCTGGATCAGCTCATAGCCGTCGCAGCCTGGCATGCCGATGTCGCTGAGTAGCACATCGGGGGGCCGCTGCTGCAGCAGTCGCAGGGCCTCCTCGGCACTCGGCACGGTGCTGACCTGAGCGCCGGCGGCACGCAGCAGGTGCGCGGTGATGTCGCGCACGTCGAGTTCGTCGTCGACCAGCAGCACACGGATGCCCGTCAAGCGCCCCGGCTGCTGGGGCGACACCGGCACCGGCCGCGGCATCAGCGCACTCGGGTCCAGCTCCAGCGGCAGCGACACGGTGAACATCGAGCCGCGGCCCGGGCCAGCGCTGTGGGCCTGCACCTCGCCGCCGTGCAGCAGCACAAGCTGTCGCACGATGGCCAGGCCGATCCCCAGGCCGCCGTGGCGCCGCGTGGTGGTTGTGTCCTGCTGCTGGAAGCGCTCGAACAGCCGTGGCAAGAAGGAGGGCTCGATGCCCTGGCCCGTGTCCTTCACGCTGATGCAGGCCAGACCGGTTGCACTGCGCTGTAGCGATACATGGATGCGCCCGCCGCGAGGTGTGAACTTGAGCGAGTTGTCGAGCAGGTTGGCGAAGACCTGCTGCAGCCGCGCCGGGTCACCCAGCACCCACCAACTGCCTCCTGCCGGGCCGCCGCCGAAGTCGGTCGTCAGCGCCAGGCCGCGGGCGGCAGCCGTCGGCAGCGCCGAGTCGATGGCCGCAGCCACGACGCCGTCCAGTTCCACGCGCTGGCGGTCCAGCCGCAGCTGGCCCGACTCAATGCGCGTCATGTCCAGCAGGTCCTCGATGAGCTGCACCTGCAGCCGCGCATTGCGCGAGATGGCATCGAGCCCGTGCTTCAACGTGTCCGCATCGAACACGCCGCGTTCCAGCACATGGGCCCAGCCGAGGATGGCCGACAGCGGTGTGCGCAGCTCATGCGACAGCGTTGCGAGGAATTCGCCTTTCAATTGGCTGGCACGCTCGGCCTCCGCACGCGCCAGCTGCGAGGCGCGCAGCGCCTCCTCGCGCGCACGCTCCTCCGCGCGGCGGGCGGTGATGTCCTGCGTGAGCTTCAGGAAGCCGAGCAGGTCGCCCTGCGGCCCGCGCAGCGCAGTCAGCACCACGGCCACGTCGATGCGGCTGCCGTCCTTGCGCACGCGCTGGCCTTCGCCCTTGTACTCGCCCTGCTCGGCGGCCACCTGCAGCTCCAGCTCGGGCTGGCCGGCGGCTCGCTCCACGGCGGTGAACAGGCGCGCGAAGGGCATGCCTACCGCCTCGTCCGCCGTGTACCCCTTCATCAGCTCGGCGCCGCGGTGCCAGGAGCTGATGAGGCCTTGCGGGTTGACGGTGTAGATGGCGTAGTCACGCACCCCTTGCAGCAGCGCCTGCAGCGTCGCGGCGCTTTCGTGATGGCGGCTGTCGGCCAAAGGAACCGCCGGCTGCGGCGGGACAGGCTTCATGTCGCGGTCGCTCATCGGCGCCCCTTGTCAGGTCAGGCCGGACCGCGCCCCATGCGCGGCAGCAGCACCAGGCCGTACAACGCCGCCAGACCGACGGCGACATAGACGATACGCGAGGCCAGCGTCATCGGGCCGAAGACGGCAGCGACGAAATCGAGATTGAACAAGCCCACCAGTGCCCAGTTGAGGCCGCCGATGACCAGCAGCACGAGCGCTACGAGACTGGTCACGCGCGCGGTGCGGCTGCCTGCCGGCAGCGCGGGGGATGGGTTGAGATCAGACGATGTCATGGCAATTCCTTCCAGAAACGGGGCCTGCCGCAAGCATGCTGCGTGCCCAGCCAACGGCACCCCCCTTGCTGGCATCGGGTCTCACTTAAGGAGCACACCATGACCCGAATCGCCGACATCATGTCCGTCGACGTACAGACCGTCCAGCCCCAGGAAAGCCTGCGACGCGCGGCGCAGTGCATGCAGGACCTCGACGTCGGTTCCCTGCCAGTGTGCAACGGCGAACGGCTGCTGGGCATGCTGACCGACCGCGACATCGTCGTCCGCGGCATCGCCGATGGCCTGGACCCCGACACGGCCTGCGTGTCCGACGTCATGAGCCCCGAGCCCGCGTGCTGCACGCCCGAACAGGACACCGAGTCGGCTAAGCGGCTGATGGGTGAGCGGCAGATCCGCCGGCTGCCCGTTGTCGATAGCGACCGCCGGCTTGTGGGCATCGTCTCGCTGGGAGACGTGGCGCTGCGCGAAAGTGGGCACGTCGACCGCGCATTGCGCGAGATCTCCACGCCGGGACGCAGCGGCTGAAGAAGCACCGCGCCGTCCTGCGGCAAATCCTGCCGCAATGACGTGGCAGGTCGGGAGCTCCGCTTGCCTGGGCCCGGGCATGCAACCTTACCAACTCCCAAGACCGCTGCTCGCAGCGACGGCGGCCCTGGCGCTGAGCGCCTGCGGCGAGCACACCCGCCTGCCCGCAAACGCCGATGTCGGTCCCCGTCCCACGCTTGTCGAGCCGGTGCACCGCCCGCTGCCCACCGTGCAGGTGGCCGAGCCCAGGCCCTGGCAAGCGGGCGAGACGCCGGCCGCAGCCGCGGGCCTCCAGGTGCAGCCTTTCGCGACCGGGCTGGACCACCCACGCTGGCTGCAGCTGCTGCCCAACGGCGACGTGCTGGTAGCCGAGACCAACGCACCGCCGCGCCCGGATGACGGCCAGGGCCTGAAGGCCCGCATTCAGAAACTCTTCATGAAAAAGGCTGGCGCCGGCACGCCCAGCGCCAACCGCATCACGCTGTTGCGTGACGCCGATGGCGACGGCCGCGCGGAGGTCCGCGAGGTGTTTGCGCAGGGCCTGAACTCCCCGTTCGGCATGGCGGTCGTCGGCGACCGCTTCTATGTGGCCGACACGGACGCCGTCCTCGAGTTTGCCTACCGCGACGGTCAGACTCACGTGGAGGGATCGGGCCGTCGACTGACTGAGCTGCCCGCCGGCACCATCAACCACCACTGGACGAAGAGCCTAATTGCCAGCCCCGACGGAGTCAGGCTCTACGCGACGGTAGGCTCCAATAGCAACGTCGCCGAGAACGGCATCGACGCCGAAGAAGGCCGGGCCGCCATCTGGGAGATCGACCGCGCCACGGGCACCAAGCGCCTGTTCGCCACCGGGCTGCGCAACCCCAACGGCATGGCCTGGATGCCCGGCCCGGGCGGTGGCGCCGCGCCTGTGCTGTGGACCGTTGCCAACGAGCGCGACGAGCTGGGTAGCGACCTCGTGCCCGACTACCTGACGTCGGTGCGCGACGGCGCGTTCTACGGCTGGCCCTACAGCTGGTACGGCGCGCATGTGGATAGCCGCGTCGACCCGCAGCGCCCAGACCTCGTCGCCCGCGCGACGGCGCCCGACTACGCGCTCGGCGCCCACGTCGCGGCCCTGGGCCTGGCGGCTGCCGGCGAGAGTGCGCTGCCCCAGGCGCTGCCGGGGGCGGCGCCCAGTGGCGTCTTCATCGGCCTGCACGGCTCCTGGAACCGTAACCCGCCGTCGGGCTACAAGGTCGTCTACGTCGGCTTTGCCGATGGGCGGCCGCAAGGGCTGCCGGTGGATGTGCTGACCGGCTTCCTTACGCCGGAGGGCCAGGCCCGCGGCCGGCCGGTCGGCGTGGCCGTCGATGCGCACGGCGCGCTGCTGGTGGCCGACGACGTGGGCAACACTGTCTGGCGCGTGTCGCGCAATCCGTCAGACGAGAAACCACGTTAGCACTGCGGACAGGAATGTGCCTTGCCGCCCTGATGTACAGCCTCCGGCCCCATCACGCAGGGCCGAAGGTCTGACGTCAAGGACTCAGCCTGAAAGGATTTCATATGTCTCGACATGACGACCAGAGCCGCCAACAGGGCGGCCAGCAAGGCAACTACGGTGGCCAGCAAAGCGGCAGCCAGCAAGGCGGCGGAAGCCAGTACGGCGGCTACGGCGGCAATCCGGCAGGCCAGCAACACCAACTGAACCAGGGCAGTGGCCAGCATGGCCAGGGCGGCTACAGCGGCAGCGAATACGCCGGCTCGTCTTTCCAGGGCGGCCAGAGCGGCCGTGACAGTCAGGCCGGCGGCAGCTTCGGTGGGCAAGGCAGCTACGGGCAGCACAGCGGCGGCAGCTACGGCGACCAGCAGCGCGCAGACCACCTCGGCCAGGCCGGCGGCTACGGCGGCGGGTACGGCCAGCAAGCTGGCAGTTACGGCATGCAGGGTGGTCAGGGCTGGGGTCAGCAGAACAGCACCGGCTTCGGCCAGAGCGGCAGCTATGGTGGCGGCAACGTCGGCCAGGGCAGCTACGGCGGCCAGAACTTCGGCGGTCAGAGCTACGGCGGTCAGGGCTATGGCGGCCAGGGGGGTTACAGCGGCCAGGGTGGCAGCTTCGGCGGACAGCCGAGCTACGGCCACCAGGGCGCCGGCTACAACCCGGGCAGCGTCGGCAACTACGGCCAGGGCGGCAGCTACTACGGCCAGAACGCCGAAACCGGCCAGAGCGGCCAGGGCAGCTACGGCGGGCTGGGCAGCCAGGGGGGCTACGGCGGGCAGAGCGGCCAACACCACGAGTTCGCGCATGACCCGGACTACCACCAATGGCGCAACGAGCAGCTGCGCTCGCTCGACAACGACTACCGCAACTGGCGCCAGGACCGCTACAAAAAGTTCTCCGACGAGTTCTCGTCATGGCGCCAGCAGCAGCAGGGCTCGGGTCGCAACAGCAGCGCCATCCCCGGCGCGAGCGACGATTCGTCATCCGGCCTCGGCGCGTCGTCATCCGGCACATCGGGTTCCTCGGGTGCTTCGGGCTCCAGCCTGACGGGCACCTCCGGCTCGTCGACGTCGTCCCCCAAGACGAAGTAAGGCTGCTTTTCGGCAAACGACAAGGGCGCCGCGGCGCCCTTGCTTCATCGCCGGCAGGTCAGCCCACCCGGCGCCGGCGGTCGACGGCCTCGATCTTCAGCATCTGCCGGTACTTGGTGACCGTGCGGCGCGCGACGATCAACCCCTGTTGCGCGAGCTGACGCGTGATCTCCGCATCCGACAGCGGCACCTCCGGGTTCTCGGCCTCGATGATGTCCTTGATGAGGCCGCGGATGGCGGTGCCCGAGCAGGCGCTGCCGTTCGCGCTCATCATGGCCCGGCTGAAGAAGTACTTCAGCTCCAGAACACCCACCGGCGTGGCCATGTATTTGTTGTTGGTCACGCGCGAGACGGTGCTCTCATGGATGCCCACCTCCTCGGCGATCTCCTTCAGGCCCAGCGGCTTCATCGCCATCGGTCCATAGTCAAGGAAGTTCTGCTGCCGCTTCACGATGGCCTCGGCCACGTCCAGGATGGTGGAGAAGCGCTGCTCAACGTTGCGCAAGGTCCAGCGCGCCTCCTGCAGATGGGCGCCCATCTCGGAATTGGCCGGCGTGCGATGGCGCTGGAACAGCCGGGCGTACACCTGGTTGAGCCGCACCCGCGGCACGACTGCCGGGTTGAGCTGCACCGTCCACTGACCGCGCACCTTCTTTACGATGACGTCCGGCACCACATAGGGCACCTGAGACGAGCCGATGCGCCAGCCAGGGCGCGGGTCCAGCCGGCGGATGCGGTCGCACACCGCCTCCACGCGCGCCGGCGATTCGCCCAGCTGCCGGGCCAGCGACGCCACGTCTCGCGCCGCCAGCGCCGTCAGGTGGTCGCGGATGATGGTCTGCGCCAGCCCGCGAGTGTCCGGGCAGTCGATGGCAGGCAACTGCAGCAGCAGGCATTCGGCCACGTCGCGTGCGGCCACGCCGGCCGGGTCCAGCGACTGCACGCGCTTCAACGCGATTTGCATCTCCTGCAGGTCGGGTACCGGGTCCAGCGCGGGCACGTCGATCAGCTCCTCCAGCGGAGTGCGCAGGTAGCCGTCGTCATCGAGCGATTCGACGATGGTGCGCGCCAGCATCAGGTCGCGTTCAGACAGCGGCAGGACGTTGAGCTGGACGTGCAGGTGGTCGTTCAGCGAGGTCTCGACGGCCATCATGTCCAGCGCACTGATTTCGCCATCCTCGGCGCGGCGCAGGCCCGACCCGCCGTCGGCCGCCCACAGGTCTCGGTCGCTCTCACCGCCGTCCAGACCGTCGGCGGACACCGGCGCATCAGCCTCCATGGCCGTGTCGGCCGCGGTGCCCGGCGCAGGGTCGGGCGCCTCGGCTGCCGCGCCGTCCATCAGCCCGGCGGCCATGGGCGCCTCCGGATCCAGCACGGACGCCAGTGGCTGCGCGCCATCGCCCTGATCGCCATCGCCGTCTTCCACCTCCAGGAACGGGTTCTTGCCCAGGGTCTCGCGCAGCATTGCCGCGAAGTCCAGGGACGACATCTGCAACAGGCGCACGGCATGCTGAAGTCGGGGCGACAGCGTCTGGGCCTGTCGATGCTCGGTGCGGATGTCCAGGGATGTCACTTGAGCTCCTCTCTCGCGTTCGAAACTGGCCGGGCAGCAGCTCCACGGCCCGGTCGAACCCGGTTCTCTGCAACCTTCGTGCCGCGAATTCGTCAGCTTCGCATCTCGAAACAAACTCAGGCTTCTCCCAGGAAAAACGCGTCGCCGATGCGATGAATCGGCGGCGCTCCCAACCGCGCACTGAAGGATTTACCGATCGGGCGCGGGCGACCAGGTCAATTTCGGTAAAGGCTGCAGCGAAGGCCGGCCCAACGCCGGCGACGGGAAGACCGGCCGACGCCACCGACTGCACCCCCGGCACCGCGTTTGCCTTTGCCCCGACAAGGAGCCTGTCGGCTCCCTAACCCATCCGTCACGGAGATTCACCATGCCCAGCCAACGCACCACCCGCGCAGCCACGCAAGCCCGCTCGCAGATCCTCGACGAGCTCAAGGAAGACCACAAGCGCGTCAAGAAGGCCTATCGCCAGTTCCAGAAGCTCGACCCCCAGGAGGACCGCGACGAGGTCGAAGCCCTCGTGCAGCAGGTGCTGGACGAACTCAGCGTGCATGCCACGCTGGAAGAGGAGCTGCTCTACCCCGCCGCCCGCCAGGCGCTCAGCGACGAAGACCTCATCGACGAGGCCGAGGTGGAGCACGAATCCATGCACACGCTGATCGACCAGCTGCGCGGCATGTCCTGCGACGACGAGAAGTACTGCGCCCGCTTCACCGTGCTGTGTGAATACGTGACGCACCACGTGAAGGAAGAGGAAAGCGAGATGTTCCCGAAGCTCGAGCACGCCCGGATGGACTGGGAAAGCCTGGCCTCCGAAATGACCGAGCGCCGCGCGGAGCTAACCGGGGAGCCTGCCGACGCCGAAGACGGCAGCGAGCAGACGCCGCCGCCCACCGCGCGCAGCGCAGGCTCGGCCGGCTCGTCACGCGCACGCGCCTGACATCGCTTCACCGCGGCGTGCCGGCAACGCCGCACGCCGCCCTCCCTCTTGCCGGTCCGCCGCCATGACGCCACCACCTGTCCTGATCGTCTTCTCCCACCTGCGCTGGGGCTTCGTCTACCAGCGCCCGCAGCAGCTGATGTCGCGCCTGGCAGGCCGCTGGCGCGTCGTCTTCGTCGAGGAGCCGGTGCCCTGCGACGGGCCGGCCTGGCTGGAGGTGCGCGACATCGCACCACAGCTGCAGGTGCTGGTGCCGCACACCCCGGTCGCCACGCCGGGCTTCCATGACAACCAGCTGGCCGCCCTGCAGACGCTGCTGGATGTGCGCTTCGCCGGCCCTAACGGCGCCGACGTCGCTTGGCTGTATACGCCCATGGCGCTGCCACTGGTGCCGAGCGTTTCGCCCACCTGCATCGTCTACGACTGCATGGACGAGCTGTCCGCCTTCAAGGACGCACCCCGCCAGCTACGCCAGCGCGAGTCCGCGCTGATGAAGAGCGCCGCCGTCGTCTTCACCGGCGGGCCGTCGCTGTACGAGGCCCGCCGCAGCCAGCACCCGGACGTCGTGTGCCTGCCCAGCGCCGTGGACGCCGTGCACTTCGACCCCGTTCGCCTGGATCCGCTCAGTCCGCATGCCGCCGAAGTCGAACGCCTGCAGGGCCACCTGCCGGGCCCGAAGCTGGGCTTCTTCGGCGTCATCGACGAGCGCTTCGACGCAAGCCTCGTCGCGGCCGTCGCCGATGCCCATCCCGAGTGGTCGCTGGTCATGGTGGGGCCGGTCGTCAAGATCGATCCCGCGTCGCTGCCGCGGCGCGACAACATCCACTGGCTGGGCATGCAGAGCTACGAGGGGCTGCCACACCTGCTGCAGGGCTGGGACGTGGCGCTGATGCCCTTCGCGCGCAACGAGTCCACACGCTTCATCAGCCCGACCAAGACGCTGGAGTACATGGCCGGTGGCAAGCCCGTCGTCAGCACGCCGATCAACGACGTGGTGTCGCTGTACGGCCATGCGGTGGAGGTCGCCGACGGCCCAGCCGCCTTCGTGCGCGCCTGCGAGACGCTGCTGTCCGAAAGCCAGCTGCAGCGGCTGCACCGCACAAAGCTCATGGCCGATGCCGTGGCCCGACACGCATGGGACCGCAGCGCCGACATCGTCCACATGAAGTTGACGAAGGCGTTGCGCGACGCCGACCGCGCCGTCACGCCCGCACCTCTGACGACGGCAACTCCGCTGGCGGCGGCCGGTGGCCTGCGTCTGTGAACGATGCTGATCGACGCCCACCTGCATTGCACCGGCGACGAGACAACCCGCGATGTGCTGCGCACGCTGGATGACGCCGAGGTCGACATCGGCGTGCTGCTGGCGCCGTTCCTGTCGCCCGGTTACTCGCTCGCCGACGCCGAGTCGCTGACGCGGGCCAATCGGCACCTCGCCAAACTGGTAAAGGACCATCCCGACCGCATCGTCGGCTTCGCGGTGGTGAACCCCACCCACCCCGGCGCGGTCGCCGAACTGCAGCGTGCGGTGGACGATGGCCTGCGTGGCGTGAAGATGGTGCCCAGCGGCTGGTACCCGTACGACGACGCGGTGCAGCCCGTCTTCGCACGCGCCGCGCAGCTCAAGCTGCCCGTCCTGTTCCACAGCGGCATCTTCATCGACGGCCGCTCCGGCCGCTTCTGCCGTCCGTCGTTCTACGAGGTGATGCGCGACCACCCTGGCGCCCGTACGGCGCTGGCCCATGTCGGCTGGCCGTGGACCGATGAGGCCATCGCCGTCGGGCTCATCGACCGCATCCACGGCGTGCCCGACGCGCACGCGGCGTTCCGCTTCGACCTGTCATTCGGCCCGCCGCCGCCCTATCGCAAGGCCGTGCTGCAGCTCGCGCTGGAGGTGCTCGGGCCGGGGCTGCTGCAGTTCGGCAGCGACTGCTTCCTGCCCTGCTCCGGCCAGCAGCTGCGCGAGCGCCGGGGCTGGCTGGAAGACCTGCTGAACGAATTGCAGGTCGGTGCCGACGCGCAGAACCGCATCTTCAGCGGCACGGCGGCGGACTGGCTCGGGCGACCGTTCTCGAAGCATGCGCCCTTCAAGCTCGGTTCGGGACGCTGGTCGCCTGTCTGCTGTTGACGATGAGCAGCGACGCGTCGACCGCCCCGCGCCTGAACGCCGTCACGCCGCTGCCCCCGGCACGCGGCCGGCCGCTGCAGGTGCTGCAAGTTCTCGGCAACGCCATCGTCGGCGGCATGGAAAGCTGGGTGCTACGCCTAGTGCAGCGGCTGCCGCGCGAACGCTTCGCCTTCACGGTGCTGTGCCCCTTCGAGAGCCGGCTGACGGAACAGCTGCAGGCCGCGGGCGCTGTGGTCGAGACGGCACCGATGCCTGACGATCTGCCCTGGGCCACGCTGCAGGCGGCCTGCGCGCTCGTCCAACAGCAAGGCATCGAGCTGCTGCACGCCCACCTGCCCCAGGCGCACTTGCTTGCCGGCCTGGTGGGCTCGCTGACGCGCACGCCCGTCCTCACCACACTACATGCACGCCAGCTGTCGCCGCTGGACCTGGAGGTCCACCGGCTGGCGCGCAGCCACATCAGCGTCGTCGCCCGGCAGAGCTACTTCCACGCATTGGGCCTGGGCGTCGAGCCCACGCTGCTGAGCTGCGAGCCCAACGGCGTCGACACGACCGCCTTCCGCCCCCGCGAGCGCACCGCGGGCGAACCGCTGCGCCAGCGCCTGGGCCTAGCGCCTGACGTGCCGCTGGTGGGCTGCGTGGGCCGCCTGTCGCCCGAAAAGGGCCCCGAGGTGTTTGTGCGTGCCGCGCTGATGCTGCGCATGCGCCACCCCGGGCTGGACGCCCACGCCGTGCTCGTAGGTGAAGGCCCGATGCAGGACGACCTGCACCGACTTATCGCCCGCTATGGGCTGGAGGGGCGCGTGCACCTGGCAGGCGTCTGCCACGACATGCCGACCCTCTACGGCGAGCTGGATGCGGTCGCCTGCTGTTCGCACACCGAAGCCATGCCGCTGGCGTTGATGGAGGCGATGGCCTGCGGCCTGCCCACCGTCGCCACCTATGTGGGCGGCGTGCCGGACATCGTCGAGCACGGCCACACCGGCTGGCTGGCCGGCGCGGGCGACTTTGACGACATCGGCCGCTGCTGTGGCCTGCTGCTGACCGACGCCGCGCTGCGCCGGCACATGGGCGAACGCGCCCGGGCGCGGGCCGTGCAGCGGCTGGATCTGGCCACCGGACTCACGCGCGTCGGCGCCTTGATGGAAAGACTGGCGCGTCCGGTCGAGGGCCGGGCAGCCGCGCAGGGACACGGCTGAGCCCGGCACCGCCAGATTGGCGTGGCCCTTGCCAAGACCGGTATCGGTGACGCTGTTTATTTCATCGCTTCGCCGGAAGCAGGCCGGCACGCCGGACGGGCACCGGCACAGAATGCGGCGCCCGCCACTCCGAGCTGAAGCGCATGACTCCACGCTGCCTGCGACCCCGTCTCGTCCCGGCCTTGTTGCTGGCACTGTCCATCGCCGCGCAAGCGCAGGCACCTGCGCCCGCCTCCGCCCCCGTGGTCGAAACACCGGACACGCTCGACCAACCAGGCAGTGGCCCCTTCCCCGCGCGGCAGGAGGAGGTCGCGTCGCTGCCGGATCACGTCGTCTACCGCCCGGCGCAGCTCGACGCGATCAAGCCGCGGCAACTCGGCCTCTACGTCTTCGGCAACGGCGCCTGCTCGGACGATGGCGCCAGCTCGCGCATGCACCTGCTGGAGATCGCCTCGCACGGCTATGTGGCGATCGCGCTCGGTCGCATCCGCAGCGGCCCGGGCGTGACACTGCCGATGACGCCGGCGCCGCCGCGCCAGCAGGACGCGCAAGGCCGACCCGTCTTCCCGCCGCCGCCGACGAGCTACACCGGACTGCTGGCGGCCATCGACTGGGCGCTGGCGCAGAACGCCGACCCGAAGAGCCCCTATTTCGGCAAGTTCGACGAGCGGGCCATCGCGGTCTCGGGCTTCAGCTGCGGCGGCATTCAGGCGCTGCGCGTGGCGCCGGACCCACGCGTGAAGACTGTCGTCGTCATGAATAGCGGCCTGTTCATCCCCGGCACGGGCGTCAAGCACGTGGAGATGGACCAGCCCAAGTCGCTGCTCGATCAGCTGCACACGCCGACGCTCTACGTGCTGGGCGGGCCCACCGACATCGCCTACACCAACGGCATGGACGACTTCGCCCGCATCGGCCACGTGCCGGTGGCGGTGGCCAACCTGCTCGGCGTGGGTCATGGTGGCACCTACATGCAGCCCAATGGCGGCAAAGCCGCTGCCGCCGTGGTGGCCTGGCTGGACTGGCAGCTGCGCGGCGACACGCAGGCCGCGCGCGCCTTCGTCGGCCCGCAGTGCGGGCTGTGTACGGACACCGCGTGGGAGCTGCGAAAGAAGCGAATCGACGCGAGCTCCTGAGGCTGCCGAGCAGCCTGGCCGCGGCGCCCGGTGACGGACGCCACGCGGCGGGCACGCCGCTTGCCCTCGGCCCGCCGCGGGGGTCGTCCTCGCGGATGGAGCCCTCATCATGAAGAAGATCCTCATCGCCTCGCTGGTCGCCCTCGGGGCGCTGTCCGTCACCGGCTGCGCCGTCACCAGCGGCCAAAGCACCGTCGGCCAATATGTCGACGACGCCACGATCGGCACCCGCGTGAAGGCACGCTTTGCCGAAGACGCGCAGGTCAGCGCGATGCGCATCCAGGTCGAGACGCTCAACGGCACCGTGCAGCTGGCCGGCTTCGCCACCTCACAGGCCGAGAAGGACCGCGCCGGGCAGCTCGCGCGGGCCGTTCCGGACGTGAAAGAGGTGCGGAACAACATCATCGTCAAGCCGGCAGAGAAGTAAGCCCCTCGCCCCGTCTCGCCGCGCTGAAAGCGGGCGAGCCCGGCCGATCTTGCAGACCGCGCTGCGCCAGCGGCTCAGCCCTTCGCCACGCACAGACCGTGCACTGGACGCCCTGTGCCCGGACTCAGCCCGCTCGGGGACGGCGATGCTCGCGGGCCGGCTTGGGAGCGGCCGGCGCTCAGCCCGCGGTCTGGACGGGTGGCCTATTTGCAACGCGACTCACGGATGAACTCCACGCCCTTGCACAACCCCTGGCCGCTCCGCGGCCTGTTCGCGCTCGCGCTGGTGTTCGCCGTGCGCGAGGCGCGGCCATTGCTCGCGCCGGTGCTGATCGCCGTGCTGCTGACGCTTGCGCTGGCGCCTGCCGTGCGCTGGCTGCGCCGCCGCGGGCTGCCGGAGACGCTAGGGGCGTTGGTCGTCGTCGTGGCGCTGATAGGCAGCACGGTACCGCTGTCGATGAGCCTCGCACGGCCCGCCGCCGCCTGGTGGGAGTCGGCGCCGATGACGGTGGCGCAGTTGCTGGAACAGCTGGACAAGCTGCGCACGGCCATCCCCGGGCTGCATCCGCCGGCGGTGCGGGCGGGACGCGCGGCGCAACCGCCGGCGCCGGACCCGCTAAAGGAACGCCTGGCCAGCGAGGGCGTCACGCTGACCGGCATCGTGCTGACGCGGGGCCTCGCCTTCGTCGTGTCGGCCTCGGCCACGGTCATCCTGCTGTACTTCCTGCTCGCCGCCGAGCATTGGGTGCTGTCGCGCATCGTAGAGGCCGTGCAGCGCCCGCGCACCCGGGCGCTGGTGCTGGGCGGCGTGCGCGCGGCGCAGCGGGAGATCGCGCACTGGCTGGCCGTCGTGGGCATCGTCAACGGCGTCGTCGGCGTGTTGATGGGCCTGCTGCTGTGGATGCTGGGGCTACCCAACCCGACGCTGTGGGGCGCCGTGACGGCCGTGTTCTGCTTCGTGCCCTACATCGGGCCGATGGCTTTGATGGGCATGTTGCTGCTGGCCGGCATCAGCACGTTCGACAGCGGCCTGCAGGTGTTCGGTCCGATGCTGGCCTTCTGCGTCGTGCACGCGGTGGAAAGCAACATCGTCAGCCCGCTCATCGTCGGCCGCCGGCTGTCACTGAGCCCCGTGTCGGTGTTCCTGTCGGTCATGGCCTGGGGCTGGCTGTGGGGCATTCCAGGCGCTTTGATCGCCGTGCCGGTGCTGATCGCGCTGCGCAGCATCTGCCGACGCGTGCGCGGCCTGCGGCTGCTGCGGTGCTTCCTCGAAGGTGACCGCCGCGGGGCGCCGCCCCCGCTGCGCTCGCTGCTGCGGCGACCGGCCGGCACGCTGCAGAAGGCCTCAGCGGGAAACCCGCTGCTCCCGTGAGGGCCAGGCCGGGTCGGGTCAAACCCGATACGCAAACAAGGGACCAACGCGGGCATGTCGTTTGCTGGTGACCCTGCCAGATGCCACCCATGCTCCTTGGCGATACGCTCGCCCCGCTGTCGCTGCGCCTGCCGGATGCAGGTGTGCACCTGACCCACCTGTCGATGCCCGTCACGATCCGTTCCCGCCTCCTGCTGCTAGTGCTTTCAGTGGTGCTGCCCGGCATGCTGGGTGTTGCCTGGTTGATCGGCAGCACCTACGAGGCAGAGCGCGATGCGCACAACCGCACGCTGCGCGATACCGCGCGGGCGCTGTCCATGCTGGTGGACAGTGAGCTGGCCCGGCGAGCAACGATTGCGCACGTGCTGTCGCAGTCGCCGGAGCTCGACGGCGCCATCGCGCTCGAACCCGAACGGCGGCAGGCCTTCGAACAGCAGGCCCGCCGCACGATGCAGGGGCTGGACGGCTGGGTGGAGCTGCACGCCCCGGGTCGCGTGCTGCTCAGCACGCGACTGCCCCAGGGCAGCCGGGGTGACACGTCGGGGCCGGCCACGCTGCGCGCCAGCGCGCTGATGCTGCCGCTGCAGCCACTGGCACGGGCAGCGGGCGACCCGAGCCCTTCCGACGAGCTGTATGCGGCCTGGGTGGAGCCCGTGCGGCGCAATGGCGAACTGCTCTACAACATCGTCGTCACCGTGCGGCCGTCGGAGCTGCAGCGCATCGTGCAGGCGCAGGCCAATCCAGGCTGGATCGGTACCGTCATGGACAGCGCCGGCCGCGTCGTGGCCCGCCAGCCCGGCGGCGCGGCCTTCACCGGCCGGGCTGTCGGCCCGCAGCTGCGCGAGCGCATGGCCAATGCGCGTGAGGGGCTGTTCCAGCTCACGTCGCTCGACGGCTCGCCCACCGTGGGCTACTTCAGCACGTCGCCGCTGGGGTGGAGCTACGTCAGTGCCATGCCGCGCGAGGCCTTCGCCGGCCGCATGCCCGCCGAGGTCCTGCGCGTCGTGGTCGGCGCACTAACGCTGACGGCGCTGGCCGTCGCCGGCGCGATGTGGGTGGCGCGGCGCATCGAGCAGCCGATCCGCGCGCTCAAGACCGCCGCCCAGGATCTGCAGGCGGGGCGCCAGGTGCAAACACGACCCACCGGCATCGCCGAGTGCGACGAAGTGGCCGAGGCACTGGCCAGCGCGGGCCGCACGATGGCCGGCGCGCGCAGCGAGCTCGAACGCAGCGTCGCGCAGGCGGTGGACCGCACGCGGCTGGTGGAGCAGCGCGGCGCGCAGAGCCAGCGTGTGGAGGCCCTCGGCCGGCTCACCGGCGGCGTGGCCCACGAGTTCAACAATCTGCTGGGCATCATCAGCAACAGCATGCACCTGATGCGTCGCCACGCGGCAGCGGACGAATTGCAGGCACCGCTGGCGGCCACACAGCGCGCCGTCGACAAGGGCAGCCAGCTCACGCAGCATCTGCTGCGCTTCTCGGGTCGCCGACCCGGCATGCGCATGCAGACCGTGCTGCTGGGCCGCTATCTGCCCGAGGTGCAGGAGCTGCTGCGCAGCGTGCTGGGCCGGCGCATCGATATCCGCGTTCAGGTCGCACCCAGCATCCATGCGGTGCGCGTGGACGCCAGCGAGCTGGACCTCGCCCTCGTCAACCTCGCGCTCAACGCGCACGACGCGATGCCCAACGGCGGTGAGCTGTGCCTGCGTGCCGGCAATGCCACCGCGGACGACCTCGAAGGCCTAGCGCTGCCACCGGGCGACTACGTTGTTGTCACCGTCAGCGACGACGGCATCGGCATGGACGAGGAGTTGGCCGGCCACGCCTTCGAGCCCTTCTTCACCACCAAGCCGGTCGGCCAGGGCAGCGGCCTGGGCCTGTGCCAGGTCTATGGTTTCGCGACGCAGGCCGGCGGCACCGCGCGGCTGTCCAGCACGCCGAGCATCGGCACGACGGTGTCGCTGCTGCTTCCGGTGGCCGGTGCGGGTGGGGACGACCGCCCGGAGGCGTTCGCGCCGCCCTCGCCGCAGGGCCTGGCCGGGGCGACCGTGCTGCTGGTGGAGGACGACGAATCGCTCGGGGACGTGACCGCCGCGCTGCTGATGGCGCATGGCGCCCGCGTCATTCGCGCCGCGCACGCCGAGGCGGCCCTGCGGCTGCTGGATGCGGGAGCCGCCATCGACATCGTGCTGAGCGACATCGTCATGCCCGGGTCGATGGACGGCGTGGCGCTCGCGCGCCGGCTGCGTGAACAGCGCCAAGGTCTGCCCGTGGTGCTCATCACCGGCTTCAGCAACACCGCAATGAGCGACGGCGAGTTCCCGGTGCTGCGCAAGCCCTGCCCGCCCGACGAGTTGCTGGCCGCGTTGCAAGCGTCGATCGCCATTGCACGCTCGGCGTCACCGCCACAGCGCGCTCGCTGAGCCACCGCCGTGGTTCCTGGGAGAAGCGGGCACGCCGCGTGCCCTCGTTGGTCGCTCCATGCTGCCATGCAGCGCCCTTCCACAACCCTTGAGAGGACTCTCCCGTGAGCAACGACGACATCATCGACACGCTGAACGACCTGATCGAAACCAGCAAGGACGGCGAGTACGGTTTCCGCACCTCCGCCGAGTATCTGAAGGACGCCGCCGTCAAGCAGGTGTTCATGGCCCGCGCCGAGGAATGCCGCCAGGCCGCCGCGGAATTGCAGCAACTGGTGCTGCAGTACGGCGGCAAGCCCGACGACAGCGGCAGCGCCGCGGGCGCGCTGCACCGCGGCTGGGTGGCCGTCAAGGGCACGCTGGCCGGCTACACCGACAAGGCCATCCTGGAGGAAACCGAACGCGGCGAGGACACCGCGCTTGCCTCCTACCGCAAGGCGCTAGAGCAGGAACTGCCGCTGGATGCCCGCCTGCTGATCGAGCGCCAGCTGGAGGGTGTGAAGCGCAATCACCTGCAGGTACGGACGTTGCGGGATCAGGCGCGAGCCATGTCTTGAGCGCTGCAGGCCACAGATGCATGCGGCCTTGAGCCGCATGCGCCCCCTGCCCGCCAGCTTGCCGCAGCCCGGCGCGACGTTCAAACGAGCGGCTTCACCTTGCTACCGTCGTCATCGTCATCGGTCTTCTTCTCGCGGATGACGCTGATGCCGCCGTCAGGCTCCATCCGCGCCATCTTGACCTCGGCGAGCTTTTCGATGCCGTGGGCGCGCAGGCTGGCCATCAGCTCGGGCACGGTGACGTATTCGCGGCGCATGTTGCGCGGAATCATGCGGCCATGGCGCACCAGCACCAGTGGCGGGGGCTCGACGAAGCGGCGCACGGTGTTGAAGCGAAAGCTTGCCCAGTCCAGCAGCCAGTTCCAGCCCACCAGCGTGCTCACCAGCACCGCGCCCTCGGACACGCTCGTATAGCTGCCCGCCATCGCGTTCTGTGACGCATCGGCAATCAGCACCAGCAGCAGGATGTCCGCGACGGCGATGGAGCCGGCGTCGCGCCGAAGCACGAAGCGGAACAGCAGGAACAGCAGCCAATACATCAGGCTGCCGCGGACGATGAGTTCGAGCGGCGAGACGTCGAAGCGCAGCAGTTCTGCGATGTCAGGCATGGCTGTCACGGCGGCGCTGCCGGCCGAACAGGCTGCCCAGCACCGGCAGGCCTACCGTCAGCACCTGGGTCGCAGTCGTCGGGTTCATGCGGGCACGCCAGCGCTCGGGCAGCAGCGGCCAAATCACATCGACGAGCCGCGCCCACGGCAGCCCGGCCAGTAGCGCCAGCAAGGCCGGCCGGGCTACGGCCTGCACCGGGGCTACCGATGCGGCCGCGGGACGTCGGCGCAACAGCAGCCACAGCAAGGCGACGCCGGCAGCGCCAGCCAGCGCGGGCTTCAGCCAGCGGCGTGGCCGGAAGGCGTCGCGCAACTCGTGGCCGAAGCGGCCTACGCCGCGGCGAAGGTTCTCTTCACGGGCGATGAGGCGTTGCTCGACGCGCACGATTTGCGCGTCGATGTCATCATCGCCTTCAACGCGTGACAGGCTGGCCGGCAGCGGGGACTGCGGAGCGTTCATCGGCGGCGGTTTCCATGGACGTGGGACGGGGATCGGGCGACAACGTCAGGTGGCGACGGGTGGCGGGCAGCGCCAGACGCGGCAGCAGCGAGCGGACACGGGCGACGGCGACGGCGATGACGAGGCCGTTGATGCCGATCGCCGCCAATAGCGCTGCCGCCAACGGGAGCCCGGCATGCACCAATGCGACCACGAGGCCGGCCCACAGCGCGAGCCAGACCGTCACGCCGAGGATGGCAATGGCCACCACCAGCGTGACGATCTGCACCAGCGACTGCGCGGCACGTTGCAACTCCAGCGACAGCAGCTCGACACGGTCGCTGACGAGGCCTGGCAGCTCACGCGCCAGGCCAAGCAGCTGGTCGAGCAACGAGGCCGGCGCCGTGCCGGCACCGGGGCCCGGCGTGCCGGGCGGCGGATCGGAGGGGGCGTCGGCCAAGGTGGCTTACCGGGTCAGGCGCGCGACGAGCACGCCCACCGCCAGTGCAGTGGCGATGGCGGTCAGCGGGTTGTCCCGAACCGTCGTGCGCAGGCTTTCGGCCCACTCGTCGCCCATTTCGCGCGCGTCCTGCGCGCGCTGGCTGATCGCGTCGCTGGCGGCATGCACGCCGTCCTGCACGCGCTGCACGGCCGGGCCGGCTGTACCGGCTAGACGGTCAATGGCCTGGTGAGCGCCTTGCACGACGCGGTCCAGCATGTCGTGGCCGGCGGCCGCGCCCTCGTCGACTGCAGCGTCCGCGCGGTCGGCCACCTGGTTGACGGTGGCTGCGGCCGGCGTGTCCTTGACGCTGGGCGAGGCGGTGGAAGTGGGGAACGGCGTGGCGTTGTCGGTGGTCATGATGGGGTCCTTGTGGAAGCGGAGGGGATGACGGCAGCCTTCGGCAAACGGGGTGCCAGGCCCGTCAGCCGCACCGGCGCGACCGGGCTGTAGAAGTTGCCGAAGGCCGTTCAGATGGCGCCGACACTGCCCGTCACCGGCAGCACGATGCCGGTGATGTAGCCCGCGCACACCGGCGAGGCGAGGAAGACGTAGGCCGGCGACAGCTCCTCGGGCTGCGCGGCGCGCTTCATGTCGGTCTGCTTGCCAAACTCGGCGACCTTGTCGGCGGGCGCGTCGGACGGGTTCAGCGGCGTCCACACCGGCCCCGGCGCGACCGCGTTGACACGGATGCCGCGCTCGATGAGCTGGCTGGCCAGCGACTTGGTCAGCGCATGGATCGCGCCCTTGGTGGCGGAGTAGTCCACCAGCCTGGCGCTGCCCTTCAGGCCGGTCACCGAGCCCGTGTTGATGATGGAGGCGCCGCGCTTGAGGTGCGGTAGCGCGGCGCGCGCCATGCGCAGGTAGCCGCCGATGTTGGTGTCGAGCGTCTCGCGGATGCGCTCGTCGTCCAGTTGCTCCAGCGACGCCGCGTGCTCCTGGAAGGCCGCGTTGTTGACGAGCACGTCCAGCTTGCCGAAGCGCGCCACCGTCTGGGCCACGGCGCTGTCGCACCAGGCGCTGTCCTTCACGTCGCCCTGCAGCAGCAGGCACTGCCGGCCCTCGACCTCGATGCAGCGGCGCGTCTCCTCGGCGTCACCGATGGACGAATGAAAAGCCACAGCCACATCGGCGCCCTCGCGGGCGAACAGCACGGCCACGGCGCGGCCGATGCCGGAATCGGCGCCTGTCACCAGGGCCACCATGTCCTGGAGCTTGCCGCTCCCGCGGTAGTCAGGCGCCTGGAAACGCGGCGCGAGGTCGAGGTCGGCCTCCCGGCCCGGCTTGTCGAGATGCTGGGCGGGCAGCGATTCCGGCTGATGGCGTGCGCCCGCCTGCATCGCGCCGCCATCATCGTCGTCTTGCGCGCCGGGCTGGGCATCTTGCTCGTCCTGCCGCTGCTGGATGCGGCGTTGGGTATTCAGCGTGTCGTCCTGGCTGCTCATGGCGGTCTCCGGTCAATGGAAGAACCGCCTGCGGCAGCCGCCGTACCCGGCCCTCAGCGGTGGCCGTCCACGGCCTCGCTCTCCTTGCCGGACGGCGTCTGGGCGTCCAGCCCCCGGTCGGGCGACTCGGCCACCTGCGGCACGCCGCCATCACGCTCGATGAGATCCTCGATGATGAAGTGGCCGTAGTGCTGCGCGCGCTCCGCACCTTCGGCCTTCACCGCCTGGGCCAGCTGCCGTGCCTGCTCGTCCCCCGACACGCCCACCACCAGCCAGTGGTAGCCGCGCTGGGCCAGCACACGGTGAGCGAGCACGAGGTTCATCTCCTGCCCAATGGACGCGAGCGGGCTGGCACGGGCCACGTCCTCGTCGATCTGCCGCAGCATCTCGCGGTCGGTGTAACGGTGCACGGCGTCGCCGGCGATGCCCAGCCGACCGAGGGCGTCGGCCGCGCGGTCGGCGGCCTCCGCATCAGGCAACGAGATGACCACATGGCCGACCGGCTTGAAGACGCCAAAACTGTGGGGGGTTTGCTGGGACATGGCAGGCCTCTGGTTGAAGTTGCAGGTGATTCCAGTAGGCAAACGGAGTGCCGACCCGTCAAAAACCTGTAGGCACGGCGCTTGCCCTCAGCGCGCATTCGAGGCCCGAGCGCCTCATCTTCTTTGCCTCTACCTTGCCCCATCAGGAGCCAACATGCCCAACTCACGCCGCCGCACCGTGCTGTACGTCGAAGACCACCCGGTTAATGCCTTGCAGATGGCGGCCATCTTTGAACGGCGACCGGGCCTGTCGCTGGTGATTGCCAACTCGGGTGCCCAGGCTCTGCGCAAGGCCGCAGCGCTGCAACCGGCCCTACTGCTGCTGGACCTCGGCCTGCCCGACTGCCATGGCGCCGACCTGCTGCTGCGGCTGCGAAGCCTGCCGGGCTGCCAGGCGGCGCCAGCCGTGGCGGTGACGGCGGACGCCATGTTCGCCACAGCCAACACTGGATTCCGCGAGCTGTGGGCCAAGCCGCTTCAGCTGGAGCACGTGCTGGCCCGGCTGGACGCTCTGGCGGCTCCCAGCGGCCTGAAGGCGGCGCCAACCATGCCGAGCGCGCCTAACCCGTCGATCGACCCGCTGCGTGCTCTGCCCGCGGTCCAGGCCACGCTGGCGCCACTGTGATGTGCATGGGCACGGCACTTGCCGAAATGGCAAGCCCCGCCGCGCCGCGAGCAAGAGGCCCGGCGGGCCCCGTCAAGCATCAAACTAGGAGTCAAGCATGAAGAAGATCGCATCCCAGATCGCCGGTGCAGCCATCGTCCTCACCGCGGCCGCAGCCGGCCTCGCCTATGCCCAGGGCAGCGGCGGCGCAGCCGGCGGCCCTGGCGCCAACCCCAACACGCAAGGGACCGACCCGGGCACGGCAAACACCGGCGATAACCGCTCGGCCACGCCGCGCGGCGGCAACACGTCCGGTAGCACGACGACCAACGGCGACCTGAAGTCCAACAGCACAGCCAGCCCCTACGGTGGCGGCGTCAACAACGGCAGCACCTACAACCCGGCCGTACGCTCGACGGACATCAAGGCCGGCAACGTGAGCAGCGTCGATGACACGGCCCCCCGTGCCACCACCTCGTCGTCGAACACGACCCCGATGCCGGCGACGACACCCGGCACTCTGTCGAACAACAACGCGAACAGCGGCACCATGCCCGCTGCCGCGGCGACTAACAGCAGCACCGACACGCGCTGGAACGCCGACGGCACGCAGGCCCGGCCGGCCCGCGCCGACCGCCACTGAGCGGTCGCCTGACAGCCGGGCGCCGCCATCGGGCGGCGCCCGGCTTGCAGGTCCTTGAAACACGTCAGCGCGATGTCTTGTCGTGGATGATGCGGTGCACCAGGTGCAGCTTGCGTACCGCCGGCCGCGACAGCACGAAGGGGTAGAAGTCAGCTACGCCCATGCTGCGCGACAGCTCGTTCAGCACGCCGGTGAGTTCCATCCAGCTGTTGATGAGCTGCAGGAAGCCAGCCGCGTCGGCATCACCCGCATCGGCCACCGTGTCAGCGCCAAAGCGCTCATAGCTCAGCTCGACGCGTTCGCCATCCAGGCCGAAGCTGCGGGCAGTGTCCAGCGTGTCGGCCAGATGCAGGTAGTGCGCCCAGGTCTCCGCCCAGTCCTCCCACGGATGCGCGCTGGCGTAGGCGCTGACGAAGTGCAGGCCCCAGTCCGCCGGCGGGCCGCTGGCGTAGTGGCGCTGCAGCGCTTCGCCGTAGTCCTGCCGCTCGTCGCCGAACAGCACGCGGCAGGATTCGATCCAGTGCGACGGCTCCACGAGCAGCTGCCAGTAGTAGTGGCCGGTCTCGTGGCGCAGGTGGCCCAACAGCGTGCGGTAGGGCTCGCCGAGGCTGCCGCGCCGTTCTTCGCGGCGCGCATCGTCGGCCTCCGACGCGTCCAGCGTGATGACGCCGTCGGCATGCCCGGTGATGACGCCCGGCCCCTCGGGCGGTGCCAGCAGCAGGTCGAACGCGATGCCGCGTTCATCCTCGGTCTTCGGTCGCACCGGTAGCTCCAGCCCGATCAACGACGACACCAGCCGGCGCTTGGCCTGCTCGATGCGGTTCCACCAGACGTCGGCGTTCGGCTGCGTCAGGTCGGGCACGGTGCGGGTGAGCCGGCAGCAGCGGCATAGCGTCTTGCCCGCCTGGGCTTCGTCGGGCTCCAGCAGCCAGTTGCAGGCGGCGGCCGTGTCGAGGTTGGCGCAGCGCACATACCGCCGCGCACGCCGCGGCGGCACGCCGGCCTGCCGCCAGCCGCCCTTGCCCGAGCGGCCCGGCGCCGGCTCCAGCGCGATCAGCAGGCCGCGCGCGGCGTCATAGCCCAGCGGCCGGCCACAGGCCAGGCACTGGCTGTTGCGGAAGAAGACGGGCCGGCCGCAAGCGCAGCTGAAGGCGCGGGGCGTCGTGGGCGAAGGGATCACACGGCTCTCCACAAGAGGATGGCGGGCAGCATCAGCCGCCCAGCAGCAGCGCGAGTGCCGCCGTCACGCTGCCGATCAGCGCGCCCGACAACACATCGCTCGGGAAATGCAAACCAAGCACGACGCGCGCCAGCCCTACCAGCACGGCGAAGCTCCACAGCAGCGGCGCCAGCGCCGGGTGGAAGGCCGACAGCAGCAGCGCGAACGCGAACGCATGCAGCGCATGGCCACTCGGGAAGCTGAAGGCGTCGGGCACCTTGAGGCAGGCGCGGATGCTGTCACAACGCTCGAACGGCCTCTGCCGCCGCGTGCCGAGCTTCAGCGCGTAATAGACGACGAGGTTGGCGCCACCAAGCGCCAGCATCAGTAGCGCCTGCCGCGGCTGGCCGAGCAGGGCCAGCAGCAACGCGAGGCCGGCCCATAACGGGCCGTCTGCCAGCCGGCTGCACAACGCGAGCACGCGCGGCAGCAGCGGCCGTGCGGCGGCACGGTGCAAGGCCTGTGCGCCGCGCAGGTCCAGCTCGGCGCCGCGCAGGCGCCCGGCGTCAAGCCAGGGCGGCATCGCGGGCGGCCACGCTGCCAGCAAAAGCCACCCGTCGCAGCTGCAGCTCGAAGCGGCGCAGCACACCGCCCCAGTCCGCCTGCGTGGCGGCCAGTCTGGCCTCCATGCGCAGCAGGCCGTCGGGCTCGCTCGCGTTCAGCGCGCGCGAGGCGGCGTCGAGAAACGCGTCTGCGGCATCCGACGCCGGGCCCGGCGCGGCGAGGCAACCGTTCACGTCGTCGCGGATGTGGGCCGCCGCCGCACCGGTGTCGAAGGCCGCCACGGCCAGGCCGCTGGCCAGCGCCTCCAGCGTCACGTTGCCGAAGGTCTCGGTGAGGCTCGGGAACAGGAACACATCGGCGCTGGCGTAGTGCCGGGCCAGCGCGGGGCCGGTCTGCATGCCGGCAAAATGCACCTGCGGATGCGCCCGCTGCAGCCGCGTGCGCAGCGGACCGTCGCCCACCACCACCATGCGCAGCCCCGGTCGGCACAGGCTCATCCGCTCGAAGGTCTGCAGCGCCAGGTCGGCGTTCTTCTCGGCCGCCAGGCGGCCGACGTAGAGCATGACCCGCGCGGCAGGCCCCGCCTGCCAGCGATGGCGCAGCGCGGCGTCGCGGCGCTCGGGGGAGAACAGGCTTGCATCCACGCCGCGGCCCAGCACCTGCAGGCGGCCAAAGCCATGCCCGGCGAGTTGCCGCGCGAGCTCCTGCGTCGGCACGAAGTTGCACTCCGCCATCGCATGCAGCCGGCGCAGATATCGCAGCACCACGGGCTCCAGCAGGCCAACGCCATAGTGGCGGCAGTACGCATGGAAGTTAGTGCGGAAGTCGGCACTGGCCGGGATGCCCTCGGCGCGCGCGGCACGCAGCGCGGCCCAACCCAGCGGGCCCGGCGTGACCACGTGGACAAGGTCTGGCAGCGTCTGCCGCCACAGCGCGCTCAGCGCGGCCCGCCGCGCCCAGCCAAAGCGCAGCTCTGGATACATCGGAATGGGGGCACCGCTGCAGCGCCATTCGTCGGCGTCGCGCCGCGCCGCTTCACCGGCATGGCGCGGCCGGATCAGCTGCACCTCGTGGCCTGCGCCACGCAGGTGGCGCACGGTGCGCTCGGCGGTCAGCGCCACGCCGTTGATCTCGGGCGGATAGGTCTCGGTGACGTAGGCGATGCGCACGGGCGGGCCCTCGGTGCGTGATGGAAACGGCCTTTCGGCAAACACGGTGCCCGGCCTGCGGCATGCGGCTTGCTCGATGGCGCCATGAACCCATGGCGCCCTCCGCCTCCGGCCTCGACGGCGTGTGCCGCCGGGCCACTGCGCTGGCGCCGCACGCCCGTGCGCGACGAGCCCGACGAACCGGCGCGACGCGAACAGCCGCAGCGGCCGGCCGTGTTCCTGGACAAGGACGGCACGCTGATCGACGGCATGCCTTGCAACGCCGATCCGGCGCTGCTGAAGCTGCGGCCGGGCGCCGCCGACGCGCTGGCGGCGCTGGCCAGCGCTGGCTACGCGCTGCTGGTGGCCACCAACCAGGCCGGCCTGGCCCGCGGCTACTACACGCGCACGCAGTTCGCACAGCTGCAGGCAGGGCTAGAGCGGCAGCTGCACGAGGCCACAGGCGTGACTCTGCTGGATTTCCTCGTCTGCCCGCACGCCCCCGCGCCGGACGGCCGCCCATCATGCCTGTGCCGCAAACCCGCGCCGGGCCTGCTGGTGCGCGCGGCCCGTCGCCATGGCATCGACCTGGCGCGCTCGTGGATGGTGGGCGATTCGCTTGCCGACGTGGAGGCCGGGCACCGCGCCGGCTGCCGCACCGTGCTGCTGTCCGACGACGAGAGCGGCGCGCCCACGACACCGCTTCGCCGGCCGGACGCCCGCGCGCAGAACTGGGCGGACGTGACGGCGCACATCCTCAGCCCGACACCGGCTTCCTAACGGCCCGGGACTTCAGCAGCGCCATCAACCGCCGCTCCGCGGCGCTGAGCCCGGCCTGCGGCGGGGCCGCGCCGGCCCAGGACAGGCCGCGCCAAGCGGCACGGGCCGCCTCGTCGCCCAGCGTCTCCGTCATCGCGAGCACGCGGGGATGGATGTAAGCCTTGCGGCAAACCGCAGCCGTGTTGCCCAGCCGCCGAGCCACGGCCGCGACGACCTCCGTTGGCCGGCACGGGTCCGCCCCTTCTGCGCAGGCCTGCAGCGTCAGCTCCAGCGCCAGCACGCTGCCATGCCAGGTGCGGAAGTCCTTGGCCGTAACGTGTTCGCCCGCGGCCTCGGCGAGCCAGGCGTTCACGTCCGCCGAGCCCAGCGCATGGCTGGCGCCGTCCTCGTCGACATAGCGGAACAGCTCCTGGCCGGGCAGCTCGCGACAGCGCCGCACGATGCGGGCGACGCGGCGGTCGGCGAGCTTGACCTGATGCCGCACGCCGCTCTTGCCAACGAACGACAGTTCGATGAGATCGCCCTTGACGCCCGCATGCCGGTTGCGCAGCGTCGACAGCCCGTAAGAGCCGTTCTCGCGCGCATAGGCCGCATTGCCGATGCGCAGCCAAGTGGTGTCCAGCAGCCGCACCAGCGCCGCCAGCACGCGCTCGCGCGTGGGTTCATCGGGGCCGGCAAGCGCCTGCTGCACGCGCCGCCGCAGCCTCGGCAGCACGCGGCCGAAGCGGCGCAGGCTGTCGAACTTCGTCTGCCCGCGGCCGGCCTGCCAGTCGGCATGGTAGCGGTACTGCTTGCGGCCGCGCGCGTCCCGGCCGGTGGCCTGCAGGTGGCTGTCGGCATGCGGGCTGATCCACACGTCCGTCCAGGCGGGCGGGATGACCAGCTTGCGGATGCGCTCCAGCGTGGCGGCGTCGGTGAGCCGGCGCCCCTCTGCGTCGAGATAGTCAAAGCCGCCGGTGGCGCGCGGACGACGGCGCAAGCCAGGGCGTTGGTCGTCGACCCAGCGCAGGCCGGCCTTGCGGGCGGCGGCAGTGATGGCAGGCATCGCCGACGCAGGCAACCGGCATGCCGGGCGGGCACGCCGGTTGCCCTCGGCGCGGAATGCGTCTGCATCACCCCCTGACCGGACCTGGCCCGCTCGCCGATGGACCGGCCGCGCCGCACCTGCTGGATGTTTCGATGTTCTGGGGCAGCACCGGCGGCGTGCGCCGCGTGCTGACGGCCAAGCACGAACGGCTGCGCGCGCTGGGATGGCGGCACACCGTCGTCGCCCCAGGCGCCGACGGCCCTGCAATGATCGACTGCGGCGGGCTGCCACTGCCGCGCAGCGGCGGCTACCGCCTGGTGTTGGCCCGCGGTCGCGCGCGCCGGCAAATGGAGTTCGTGGCGCCCGATCTCATCGAGGCCGCCGATCCCTACACGCTGGCCTGGGCGGCGTTGGACGCCGCACGCCACTTGCAGGTGCCGGCCGTGGCCTTCTGCCACAGCGACCTGCCGGCGCTGGCGGCACGGCTGATCGGCGGGCCTCACACCTCGGCCCTCGGCCGCTGGGCCGAGCGTTCGGCACGGCGCTACCTCGTCGGCCTTTACCGTCACTTCGACCTCGTGCTGGCGCCAAGCCGCGGGCTTGCCGAGCGGCTGCAGGTGGCGGGCGTGCCACGCGTGGCCGTGCAGCCGTTGGGTGTGGACTGCTCAGTGTTCACGCCGCAGGCGAAGGACGACGCCTGGCGTGCCGCGCTGTGCCGCCATCACGGCCTGCCAGCGTCGACGCGCATGCTCATCTACACCGGCCGATTTGCCGCCGAGAAGAACCTGCCGCTGCTGGCCGATGCCGTGCGGCTGCTCGGGCCGGGCCATGTGCTGGTGGCCGTAGGCAACGGCCCGGTGCCGCCGACGGGTGCGCAGGTGCTGATGCTGCCTCCAGAGCAAGACAGCCGCCGGCTGGCGCGCATGGTGGCCAGCAGCGATGTCTACGTGCACGCGGGCGACCAGGAGACCTTCGGCCTCGGCGTGCTGGAGGCCATGGCCTGCGGCACGCCGGTGGTGGTGCCCGAGGCCGGCGGGCTGGGCGAACTGGCCAGCGATGCCGGCCTGCGCGTGGCGCGCCCGCTGCCGCGGCTGTGGGCCGAGGCCATCGCGGCCAGCCTGGCGGGCCACCCCGCGGCGCTGCGGCGCACGGCGCTGGCGCGCGCGCAGGCGCAGGACTGGCCCTGGGTCATGCAGCAGCTGACACAGCGCTACGCCGCGCTGATCGGCCGGCCGGCGCTGCCGCCAGCGCAGCCCAGGCAGCTGCCGGCTCCGATGGCGCTGCCGCAGCTGGCGCGCCACCGCTGACCGGCATGGCCGCCACTCCTCGCGCTCCGCAGCGCGCGGCCGCCCTGCCGCCCACACGGCTGTCTCCGCCATCGCGCATCGACACGACAGAAGCCTGCACGGCGCGCGACCTTTGCGTCGTACTACACGACGTGGCGCCGGCCCGCTGGGACGGCTGCCGCCGCGTGCTGGACGAGCTGCAGCATGGCGCGCGGCTGGCCGGAGTGCGGCTGCCCTTAACGCTGCTGGTCGTCCCGCGCCTGCATGGCGACGATCGCCTGCCCGCGCCTTACCTGCGTTGGCTGCACGCGATGCGCGCCAGCGGCCATGAACTGGCGCTGCACGGGCTGACCCACCGCGACGAAGGACCGCCCCCGCGCGGGCTGCGCGAGCGGCTGCTGCGCCAGCATTACACCGCGCGGGAGGGCGAGTTCGCCGCGCTGTCCCACGCCGAGGCGGGCCAGCGGGTACGCGAGGGCCGCGCCTGGGCGCGCCAGGTGGGCCTGCCGATGGATGGCTTCGTTGCGCCGGCCTGGCTGATGAACGCGCCGAGCCTGCAGGCGGTGCAGGAGGCCGGCTTCACGCACACTTGCACGCTGACCCAGGTGATCTCGCTGCCGGACCGCCATGCGCTGGCGGCGCCGGCGCTGGTGTTCAGCACGCGCAGCGGCTGGCGCCGACATCTGTCACTGCTGTGGAACGAACGGCTCGCCCGCCGAGCAAGCCAGGCGCGGCTGCTGCGCCTGGAACTGCATCCGGCCGACGCGGACCACCCGGCCATCCTGCGCTGCTGGACGCGGTTGCTGCTGCAAGCGCTGCAGCAGCGTGTACCGGTACGACTGGCCGAGGCGGCGCGGCTGGCGAGCCGGTTCTGACGGGTCAGCGAGCCGCGTCGCGCGAGCCGAGCATGCGCACGACGGCGAACACCAACGTGCCGACGGCCAGCGCCATCAGCGCCGAGCGGACCGGCCTGTCCTGCACATAGCCCACGGTGCGGTCCGACGCGCGAGCCACTTGCAAACGCACGCTGTCGACACGGTCGGCCAGATGGTCCATGCCGCGGCGGGCGGCGGTCTCGACCTTCTGAAGGTACTGCTCGGAATGACCCATGGTGATGACTCCTGGAAAAGAGGTAAAGAGGCCCCCCGCCCAGGCAATCTACGGGCCTACTTGGCGTCGCCCGACTGGCTCTCGGCTGCGTATTCCTTCAGCCGGTTGTAGAGCGTCTTCAGGCTGATCCCCAGTGCAGCAGCCGTGCGTTCCTTGTGATGGTTGAAATGACGCAAGGTGGCCAGCATCAACACCCGCTCGGCCTCGGCCACGCTCGTCCCGATGGGCAGCGTGACGTGGGGCACCGCGTCGGCCGCAGCTGCAACGGGCGCCGGCAACGACGGCGCCGGCAACGGCGGCGCCGACACTGCAGGCGCCGTGCGGGGCTGCACCGCTTCCTGCAACCCGCCCAGAGCGCCCCAGCCCGACATCTGCGCAATGCCCTCGGCGCCGGGTAGCCAGGATTCGTCGATGAATTCGTCCTGCGCCATCACGTAGGCGCGCTGCACGGCGTTGCGCAGCTCGCGCACGTTGCCGGGCCAGGGATATTCGACGAGCGCCGCGATGGCGGCCGGCGTGAAGCGACGCGCCGCGCCCTCCTGCTCGCTGATGGCGGCGAGGAAGTGGTTGGCCAGCAGCGGGACGTCGGCTGCGCGGTCGCGCAGCGGCGGCAGGTCGATCGGGAAGATGTTGAGGCGATAGAGCAGGTCCTCGCGCAGCTTGCCCTGGGCCACCGCCTGGTACGGCGGGCGGTTGGTGGCGGCGATGATGCGGACGTCGGTCTCCTGGCTCGTCGTGCTGCCCACGCGCATGAAGCGCCCGGTCTCCAGCACGCGCAGCAGCTTGACTTGCAGCTCCAGCGGCATCTCGGTGATCTCGTCCAGGAACAACGTGCCGCCGCTCGCCCGCTCGAAAAAGCCCTGATGCTGCCGCTCGGCGCCGGTGAAGCTGCCCTTCTCGTGGCCGAAGATCTCGCTCTCGATCAGGTTGGGGCTGATGGCGCCGCAGTTGACGGCGAGGAAGGGCCGCTTGCGACGGCGCGACAGGTCGTGCACCGTCTGCGCGACGACCTCCTTGCCGGTGCCGGACTCGCCGGTGATGAACACCGACACGCTGGTGCCGGCCACGCGCGAGATCTGCTGGTAGATGCGCTGCATCGGCGCACTGCGGCCCCACAGGTGGCCGAAATGACCGGACTCTGCAAGATTGGCCGTCAGGTCTTCCACCTCGGCCTGCAGCGCCGCCGGCTTCATGATGCGCGACAGCACGCCCTGCAGCTGCTTCAGGTTGACGGGCTTGATGAGGTAGTCCGCCGCCCCGAGCCGCAAGGCCTGGATGGACGTCTCGAGGTTGGCGTGGCCCGTGCAAAGCACGACCTCGGAGTTGGCCACCAGCTTCGGGTCGGCCAGCAGGTCCATGCCGTTGCCATCGGGCAGGCGCAGGTCGAGCAGCATGATGTCGGGCTGCTGCAGCGAAATCTGCCGTCGGGCATCCCGCAGGTTGTGGGCGACAGCGACGGTGAACTGCTCCCCCGCGATCAGGCTGCGCAGCGTTGCAGCTGAATCATGGTCGTCATCCACCACCAGGGCGTGCGGCATCTGCGTCGAGTCCTTACGTTAGTTCGGGGTGAGGGGCCATTGTCGTCACATTCGACGTCGGCGAGACACATGGGCTGCGGTCTAGGGGGTGTATCGGCATGTAAGGCGCCTGGGCATCCGGCTTGCCTGAAATTGGGATGGACACGCATTTCATTCGCATGGGCCCCCGTGAGCCTCGGCTGGCCCTGGAGCTGCTGGTGCTCGGCGCGCTGCTGGGGCTGGCTTGGCGCGCCTGCCGTGGCACCCATCGCCACCGACACAGCGCCCGCTGCGCCCGGACGCCCGCTGCCGTGCACACGTGGGAAGGCGAAGGTGGCCGCCCGACGACGCCCGAGCAAGTCGCGGGCGGCAATGAAATGACGCGTTGACGGCAAGATTTACCGCAACTTCGTCGCGTCGCCGCCTCACGCCTGCCCGGGCACCCGACTTGCTCGGTGGCGCCATGCACACCTTCAAAAGCCAGTTTCCCGCGCCGACAGGCGCCACCGGCTATGACACCCTGATCGTTGGCGCCGGCTTTGCCGGCAGCGTCATCGCCGAACGCCTGGCTTCGCAGGCCGGTCAGCGCGTGCTGGTCGTCGACAAGCGGCCCCACATCGGTGGCAATGCCCACGACCGGCATGACGACGCTGGACTGCTCGTCCACCCGTACGGCCCGCACATCTTCCACACGAACTCGGCCGAGGTGTTCGGCTACCTGTCGCAGTTCACCGAGTGGCGGCCCTACCAGCACCGCGTGCTCGCCAGCGTCGACGGCCAGTTGCTGCCAATGCCAATCAACCTCGACACGGTCAACCGCCTGTACGGCCTGAGCCTCTCATCGTTCGAGATGGACGACTTCCTGGCCCGCGTCGCGGAGCGGGTCGACGGCGTGCGTACGTCGGAGGACGTTGTCGTGTCTCGCGTGGGCCGCGACCTGTACACCAAGTTCTTCCGCGGCTACACGCGCAAGCAATGGGGGCTGGACCCGTCGGAACTGGACGCCAGCGTGACGGCCCGCGTGCCGACACGCACAAGCCGCGACGACCGCTACTTCACCGACACCCACCAGGCCATGCCGCTGCACGGCTACACGCGCATGTTCGAGCGCATGCTGGCGCATCCGAACATCCACGTGATGACGGGCACGGACTACCGCGACATCGTCCACCTGCTGCCGTGGAAGCACATGGTCTACACGGGGCCCATCGACACCTTCTTCGATCACCACCATGGCCAACTGCCCTACCGCAGCCTCGCCTTCGAGCACGTGACGGTACAGCCGCCCGCCGGCCAGGCGACGGTGCAGCCGGTCGGCACCGTCAACCATCCCAACGATCACCTCTACACGCGCGTCACGGAGTTCAAGCACCTGACGGGCCAGCGGCACGAGGCGACCTCGCTCGTCTACGAATACTCGCGCAGCCAGGGCGACCCCTACTACCCAGTGCCCCGGGCCGAGAACACGCAGCTCTACCGACGCTACGAGGCCGACGCCGAGGCGCTGTCGGACGTCACCTTCGTCGGCCGGCTGGCCAGCTACAAGTACTACAACATGGACCAAGTCGTGGCGCAGTCGCTGGCCACGTTCAAGCGGATGGTGCAGCCATGAGCCGCGCGTCTCCTCACCCGTCGCAGACGCCCAGGCCGCCCACGCCTGCGGTCCCCGGCGCCCATCCCGACGACAGTTCGGTGGCCGGCGAGGAGGACCCGGGTGCCGGGTTGGACGAGCTGGCCCGGCCGGCGCCGCAGCCGAAGCCTGCCCCACTGCAGCCGCCCAAGCCCTTGGCGCCATAACTTGTTTTCCGGCCGGCATGTGACTTGCTTTTTTGGCTTGAGGCCGAGGTGTTCTCGGCCGGAGTTGCAAGCAAGCTCATGAAAGCACCTGGGAGCTGGGGCCGGGCCGGCTGGGTCTCGTTGCTGGTCGCGCTGTGGGTGTGTGCCGCGGCGGCCTGCGGCAGCCTGATGGAGCGCGACCACCAGCTCCAACCCCTGCCGCCCCGGCAGACGGCAGAGCGTGTCACGCTCGTGGGCCACGACGGACCGGTCAGCGAGGCCACCGAGGCGCGCGACCTCGCACGCGTGCGCGCCGAGGGCCATGCCGCGCTGTTTGAGCGGCAGCTGGGCGTGCTGGCGGCCGGCGGCGACACACAGCTGCTGCGCGGCAACACCGCCCGGCTGCTGGTGGACGGCCCGCAGACGTTCGCGGCGATGAAGAGTGCCATCACCGCGGCGCAGCACCGCATCCTCGTCGAGTTCTACATCGTCGAGGACGAGGGTGTCGCGGCCGAGGTGGCCGACCTGCTGCGCAGCAAGGCTGCCGCGGGCGTCAGCGTCGCGCTGATGTACGACAGCGTCGGATCTCTGGGCACCGAGGCCGCCTTCTTCGATCGGCTGCGAGAGGGCGGCGTGGCGGTGTGCGCCTTCAACCCGATCAACCCGCTGGAGCGCCCCGGGCACTGGGGACTGATGCAGCGCAACCACCGCAAGATGCTGGCGGTGGACAGCGACGTCGCCTTCACGGGCGGCATCAACCTCAGCAACGTCTACGCCGAGGGCTCGTTCGGCAGCGCGAGGCGGCGCAAGGCGCCGGAGGACATCGACCGCCAGGGCTGGCGCGACACGCAGGTGGAACTGCACGGGCCGGTCGTCTCGGCGCTGGCCACCGTGTTCCGCGAGTCGTGGGCGCGGCAGGGTTGCCAGGGTGAACTGCCGCCTGCACCCGCGCCACGCGTGGCGGCGCCGGGGCAGCGAGTCGTCAAGCTCGTGGCCGGCAACCCGGACCATGGCGTCAACCCGACCTACAAGGCGCTGCTGAACGCCATCGATGCGTCCCAGCGCAGCGTGGAGCTGACGATGGCCTACTTCGCGCCAGGCGATGAGCTCATCCGTGCGCTTTGTGATGCCGCGCGCCGCGGCGTGGCCGTGGCGCTGGTGCTGCCCGGCCGCAGCGACGTGGCGCTCGTGATGCACGCCGCGCGCTCACGCTATGCGCAGTTGCTGGCCGCCGGCGTGCGCATCCACGAGATGAAGGGCGCCGTCATGCATGCCAAGACGGCGGTCATCGATGGCGTGTTCTCCAGCGTCGGCTCCAGCAACCTCGACTGGCGCAGCATCGTCATCAACAACGAAATGGACGTCATCGTGCTGGGCGATGACTTCGGCGAGCAGATGCAGATCTTGTTCGCCCGCGATCTCGCTGCGACCCAGCCCATCGACGCAGCCCGCTGGGCCGAGCGTGGCCTGGGGCAGCGCGTGTTGGAAGGTTTCGCCCGTCTCGTCGAACCGCTGCTGTGAAGCGCTGACCGGCTGGCGCGCCGTTTGCCCAGTACGACAGCCTTCTTCTTCCCATCCGCTGTCAAGGAGTTCATGCCATGGCTTTCGAAGGTTCCTCCGCCGGGTTGCAGACCGCAACGTCCCTCCCCCGTAGCGAGCCGCTGCGCCCGACAGGCCCTCTTCCGGATATTCCGGATACTTCCGACACGACCGACAACGGTCCCGCGTCACCTCAGTCCGGCGCCTCCCGCCGCCGCCCGGGCGGCAGCACGATGGGCCGGCTGATGCGCCGCAGCCGCACACGCACGGCCGGCATCCGCTTCGAATGGGCGATGCGAACCTGCGGCCCGGTGCTGCGAGTCGTCGCTACGTGGACGGACCGCCTCGGTCAGCCGCACCACACGTCGTACTCCGTGCAGTGCAACGGGCTGGAAGGGGCCCTGGATCGCGCCATCGCCTCGCGGGTCTCGTGCGGCGCGCCGATGCCCGATCGCGAGGATTTGCTGCAACGCCTGCGGCAAGAATTTGCCACCGCCCCGCACATCGCCGCGCAGCTGGCCAAGGCGGCCTGATCGCGCGTCGCTGACAACGAAAGGGCGCGTGGGCAGTCCGCCAGATCGGGCTGCTAGCATGGGCCGCGGCTGCCGCTGTTTCGGCGGCCGCACCGCCCATGCCCCCTTCGCCCGTTCACGGCCTTCCCCCTCCGTCGCCCCTTCCCTCATCGCCCAGCGGCGCTGCACTCGCCGGCAGGCGTGTGCTGCTTGTGGACGACTGCGAGGACGCGCTGGAATCGCTGGCGATGCTGCTGGAACTCTGCGGCGCGAGGGTGACCAGTGCCAGCAACGGTCTTCACGCGCTGCAACGCCTGGATGACGACGGTCTGCCCGATGTACTGATCTCCGACATCACGATGCCGGGCCTCGACGGCTATCGGCTCGTTGAGGCCCTTCGCGGCCGGCCGGGCGGCGCGTCACCCGTTGCCGTGGCGCTTAGCGGTTTGGCCCGCCCTCAGGACGATGAACGGGCTCGCCAGGCCGGTTTCGACCAGCTGGTTTGCAAGCCGGCCCTCGTGGAAGACATCGAGGGCGCCGTGGAGGCCGTGCTGCGCAGGCGCGGCTGAGCGCCAGCGCCCCTCGGCGGAGACAGCCGGACCAACTCTTCAAAGCCAGCTGATGATGCGCTGCAGCCAGCGCGGCAACGGGCGGGCGGGGACGTAGTTCTGGCGGTAGTGGTCGTGCATCATGGTGGCTCCTTGTGCGAACTGTTTATTTATACAGTATTTGCGAACACGACACCAGCGCTCCGGGATTCGCGACAGCTGGTAGCGATATCATCGATTGTTAGCAACGCACCATCGCCATGCACCGTTTTCCTGCCAAGCGCTTCTCGGGCCGGGCCCTGGGCCTCATCACCGCCGTGTTGCTGGCCGCCTGCGGAGTGGCGCCGCGTGCCCCCGCGCCCACCGAATGGAAGGCGGCGTGGGGCAGCGCCCAACTGCCGCAGCCGCCGATCGCCGCGGCCAACGTGCCGGCGCCACTGCAACAGCCGCTGCGTGACGTGAGCCTGCGCCAGGTGGTGCGCACGACGGTGGCCGGCGATACGCTGCGGGTGCGCGTCAGCAACCTCTTCGGGCGCGAGCCGCTGCAACTGGACGTTGCCAGCGTCGCACTGGTCCAGCCCGGCACCGAGACGGGCCGGCCGGCGCTGCAAGCCGGCAGCCTGCGGCCGCTGAGCTTCCAGGGCCGGCGCGAGCTGACGATCGCGCCAGGTGCCGAGGCCTGGAGCGACCCAGTGTCGCTGGCACTGCCGCGGCTGGCCGACGTGGCCGTGCAGATGCACGTCGTCGCCGCACCGTCGGTCGCCACGGTCCACCCCGGATCGCGCATCAGCAGCTGGGCATGGGCCGGCAACCATGCCGACATGACCGACTGGCCCGACGCGATCGCCAAGGACGGATGGTGGCATCTCGCCGCCATCGACGTGGCCGGCGGCGCGCCGGCCCAGCCGGTGCTGGTGGCCATCGGCGACTCGATCACCGATGGTTACGGCGTGCAGAGCGGCAGCTACCTGCGCTGGACCGACGCCCTCGCCCGCCGGCTCGGCGCGCCCGGTCGCACGTCGGCCGTCATCAACACCGGCATCGGCGGCAACCGCATCCTGCACGACGGCCTCGGCCCCAGCCTCGTCAGTCGCTTCGAGCGCGACGCGCTGGCGCAAAGCGGCGTCACGCACATCGTGCTGCTTGAAGGCGTGAACGACCTGGGTAGCAGCCACCGCCAGCGCGCGACGACGCCAGAGTCCCGCGCGGCACTGCTGGCCGAGCTGCAGCAGGCGCTCGGCACACTGGCCGGCCAGGCCCGACAGCGTGGCGTATGCCTGTTCGTCGCGACCGTCATGCCCTATGGCGGCAGCGGCTACTACCAGCCCCAGCCCGAGAACGAGGCCGACCGCCAAGCGCTCAATGCCTGGATCCGCCAGCCCGGCCGCTTCGACGCCGTGCTCGACTTCGACGCCATCACGCGCGACCCGGCCAAGCCCAGCCACCTGCGCCGCGACCTGGACAACGACGGCCTGCACCCGTCCACCACGGGCTATCAGGCGATGGCCGACGCCTTCCCGCTGGAGTGGCTGGACCGCCGCTGCGCCGTACGCTGACGCCGCGCTGGTCGCGCGCGCGTCCCGGGAACATCGCCCCCTAAATTGCCTACGCGGCAACCCCAACTTCACACAGTCTCAGGTAGCGCTCACAATTCCGCCAGCGCTTCCGCTTCCCGCCCATGTCTGATCGCACGTCCCTGCCCCTCTCCGCACTTCCGGCCGATCGGGAAAGCGCTGTCCTTGTCGGCCGCGTGTGGCGGCACGACATCGCCGGCCCCGTCCCCGTGGCCGTTCGGGGCGACGACCTCATCGACCTGTCGGCACACGCCGCCACGCTGGCCGAGCTGCTCGACCGTGCCGATCGCCTCGACATCGCCCGCCACGCGCCGGCCGAGCGGCTGGGGTCGGTGCAGGCGGCGCTGGCCCAGGCCCGCGCCGGCTCGCAAGACGCCGCCGTGCCGCGGCTGCTCGCGCCGTGCGACCTGCAGGCCGTCAAGGCCTGCGGCGTGACCTTCGCAGTGAGCCTGCTGGAGCGGGTCATCGAAGCTCAGGCCAGCGGCGATGCCGCCCGTGCGCACGACCTGCGGCAGACGCTCACCGCCACGCTCGGCACCGACCTGTCCAGCATCCGCCCCGGCTCCGAAGCCGCGCAGCGGCTCAAGGCCGAGTTCGTCGCCCGCGGAGCGTGGTCGCCGTACCTCGAGGTCGGGCTGGGACCGGACGCCGAGGTCTTCACGAAGGCGCAGCCGATGTCGGCGGTAGGCTTCGGCGACGCCGTGGGCCTGCACCCCGACTCGCAGTGGAACAACCCCGAGCCCGAGGTCGTGCTGGCCGTCAACGGTCGCGCCGAGGTCGTCGGCGCGACGCTGGGCAACGACGTCAACCTGCGCGACATCGAAGGCCGTAGCGCACTGCTGCTGGGCAAGGCGAAGGACAACAACGGCGCCTGCGCCATCGGCCCGTTCGTGCGCCTGTTCGACGACCGCTTCACGCTGGACACGGTTCGTACGGCCGAGGTGAGCCTGCGCATCGAGGGCGCCGAGGACGGCTTCGTCCTTGAAGGGGTCAGCCGCATGCAGGAGATCAGCCGCGACCCGCTGGAGCTCGTGCGCCACGCCTGCGGGCCGCATCACCAATACCCCGACGGCTTCATGCTGTTCTTGGGCACGATGTTCTCGCCCATCCAGGACCGCGGCGCGCCGGGCGCCGGCTTCACGCACCGGCTGGGCGACATCGTCACCATCGCTAGCCCGTCGTTGGGCAGCCTCATCAACACCGTGCAACGCAGCGATGCCATCCCACCGTGGACCTACGGCGTCGGCGCGCTGCTGCGGCATCTGCGCCAGCGGCCGGTGCCGGCCTGAGTCTCTGGTCGGACGCTCCCCGGGCTGGTGGGCGTCCTGTCTCTTGCGGCGGCCCGCGCGAGCGGTGCCGCCGTCTTTTTTTTGAGGGTCAGCCCGGCAGAACGCCGAACCGGTGCACCGTCGCCGACCGGAACAGCTCACCCGGCCGCAGCACGGTACTGGGCCAGTCGGGGCCGACGGGGCGGTTGGGCGAGTCCGGCGCATGCTGGGTTTCCAGGCACAGGCCAGTACCACGCGTGAAGCGCTCGCCGCCAGGCCCGGTCAGCGAACCGTCCAGCCAGGTGCCTGCGTAGAACTGGATCGCCGGCTCGGTCGTCAGCATGTCCATCACGCGGCCCGAGCGCGGGTCGTGCAGCTGCGCGGCCGCATGCAGCTGGCCGTCCAGCGGCGCGTCCAGCAGCCAGTTGTGGTCGTAGCGCGCATCGGCGCCGATCTCCCGGGCCTGGCGGAAGTCGAACGGCGTGCCGTCCACGCTGGCATGGCGCAGCGGGATGGAGGCCGCATCGGGCACCGTGTAGCGACTGGCCGGCAGCGTCAACCGGTGCGCCAGCGCCGAGCCTGAACCGACACCGCCGAGGTTGAAGTAAGCATGCGACGTCAGGTTGACGACGGTGGCACGGTCCGTCGTGGCCTCGTAGTCGATCCGCCAGCTCATGTCGGCGCCGAGCGTGTAAGTCACGGCCACGTGCATCGTGCCAGGGAAGCCCATCTCGCCATGCGGGCTGATGCGCTCCAGCCGCAGGCTGACGCTGCCGTCGCGGCCCGCCGGCTGCGGCTCGCCCTGCCACAGTGACGCGCCAAAGCCGTACGGGCCGCCATGCAGGCAGTTGGCGCCGTCGTTGGCCATCAGCCGATGCGTCTCGCCGTCGAGCTGAAAGCGCGCGCCGGCGATGCGGTTGGCATAGCGCCCGGCGATGACGCCCAGATGCGAGCCGGCGCCGGCCAGGTAGGCCTCCAGGCTGGCCAGGCCCAGCACGACGTTGTCGCTGCGCCCGACAGCGTCAGGCACCCACAGGCCGGTGACGATACCTCCCCAGTCCAGCGCCGTCAGCGTGAGACCACGGCCGTTGTCGAGGCGGTATTCGTGGACGGCGCGGCCGTCCGGCAGGAGGCCATAGGCGCGCGAGGTGATGTGGGCTTGGTCGGTCACAGGACGGCTCCGCGGGCGTTGACGTACAGCGCGTAGACGGAATGGCTGCTGGCCATGAAGAGCCGGTTGCCCTTGGCGCCGCCGAAGCACAGGTTGGCGCAGCGTTCGGGCAGGTGAATGTGCGCGATGGGCTGGCCCTCGGGCGAGTACACACGCACACCATCGAGCGCGGCAGGGTCGGCGTCGGGATGACCGTTGCCGCCGAAGCCGCACCAGATACGCCCGGCCGTGTCGAGCGCGATGCCGTCCAGCGCGCCGTGCCCGGCGGCATCGATGAGCAGACGCTTGTCGGACAGCCGGCCGCCATCGACCGCATAGCTCCAGATCAGCCGGTGCGGCTGGGCGCGGCTTTCGACGACCAGCAGCCGCCGGCCGTCCGGCGTGAAGGCCAGTCCGTTGGGGCCGGCCAGGTCGTCCAGCACGCGCGTCAGCGCGCCGCTGGCCGGGTCGATGCGGTAGACGCCGTGCGGCTGCTCGGGCGTGGCGCGCAGCCCTTCCCAGTCGCTGCCGATGCCGAAGTCCGGGTCGGTGAACCAGACGGCGCCGTCCGGCGCGCAGGTGATGTCGTTGGGCGAGTTCAGCGGCTTGCCGTCGAAGCGGTCGGCTAGCACCGCGATGCGGCCATCATGCTCAGTGCGCGTGATGCGCCGACCGAGGTGCTCGCAGCTGACGAGCCGGCCCTGCGCATCGCGCGCATGGCCGTTGGCGTTGCCGCTGGGTTGGCGGAACACGCTGACCTCGCCGCTGCAGTCGTCCCAGCGCAGAATGCGGTCGTTGGGGATGTCGGAGACGAGCAGGTAGCGCCCGTCGCCAAACCACACCGGCCCTTCGGCCCACTGCAGGCCCGTGGCGAGCTGCTCGACGACGGCCGAGAACAGCCGCAGTTCGCGGCCCTCGGGCGCCAGGATCTCGAAGGCCTCGTCTGGCAGGCGCTGCGACGGCGTGAAGGCGAAGGACGGTCCCGCGCGCATGCCCTACTCCTGCCCGGCGAACGGGAAGGGGCCGAGGACGACGAAGCCGCCGCCCTGGAAACGCACTTCGGGCCGCGTCGGGTCCACCTGGGGCTGCGCGGCCTCGATGGCCGGGCGCCAGCGCTCGGAGCTGTCCTGCGGCTGGTAGCCGACATGATTGGCCTGCGAGTTGTCCCACCAGGTCGTGCGGTTGTTGCTGGCACCGTAGACGATGCTGTGCCCCACGACCGGCGCGGTCAGCGAGGCGACGAGCAGCCTCTCCATGTCGTCATGGCTCAGCCAGCTCGACAGTTGGCGGCGGTCCACTGGCTCGGGCAGGCAGGAGCCGATGCGCAGCGAGACGGTCTCCAGGCCGTGGCGGTCGAAGTAGAACTGCGCCAGGTTCTCGCCGAAGGCCTTGGACAGGCCGTAATAGGTGTCGGGCCGCGGCACGACATGCGCCTTGATCGTCTCGCCCTGACCGTAGAAGCCGGTCACGTGGTTGGAGCTGGCAAAGATGATGCGCTTCGTGCCGCGGCGGCGGGCCGCCTCGTAGAGGTTGTACGCGCCGACGATGTTGGCCGGCAGCACGGTGCTGAAGGGCTTCTCGATGGACACGCCGCCGAAGTGCAGCACGGCGTCCACGCCGTCCAGCAGCGCATACATGGCCGCCTCGTCCTCCAGCGGCGCGACGACGACTTCCTCGCCGGACCCGGCCGGGTCCATCGGCGCGATGTCGGAAACGCGCAGCACGTCGCAGTAGCGCTTCATGCGCGGTCGCAGCATGCGGCCCAGGGCGCCGGCAGCGCCGGTCAACAGCAGGCGCTTGAAGCGCAGTCCAGTCAGTTCTTGCATCGGAATCTCCAGCCGCGCGCGCGGCGCGGGAGGGTAGCGCTGTCAGGCCGCGCCAAGGCGCGGCGTTGTGGGTTGAAAAAAGTCAGCTGCTGGCGCCGAGGCGGCTCGGCGGGCGCAGGCGCGGCGCGGCATCAGACTGCCGGCGCACGATCTCGAAGTCCTTGAGCTCGTGCTCGCAGGGCAGCGGCTCGCCGGCGCGGCGGGCGCGGATGTGGCGCACGAGCAGGTCCACCGCGGCACCGGCCATCTCCATGATGGGCTGGCGCACGGTCGTCAGTTCGGGCCAGATCGTCGTGGCCAGCGGCGCGTCGTCGAAGCCGACGACAGTCAGGTCGCTCGGCACGTCCAGGCCCAGGCGGTGGGCGATGGCAACGGTGGCCGCCGCCATGTCGTCGTTGCTGGCGAAGATGGCCGTCGGCCGGCGCTCCTGCGACAGCAGGAACTCCGCCGCGTCCAGGCCGGAACGGTAGGTGAACATGCCCTGCGCGACGACCTCTTCCTCGGCGATGTTGACGCCGGCGTCGCTCATCGCGGCATGGAAGCCGGCCAGGCGGCGCGAGCTGCTGCTCTGGTAGGGGTCGCCGATGATGAAGCCGAGCCGGTGGTGGCCCAGGTTCAGAAGGTGTCGAGTCATCTCGTAGGCGGCGTGGTAGTCGTCGATGCTGACGGCGCACACCGACTCGGGCGGCACGCCGCTGGAGACGACGACGGACGGGGTGTCGGTCTCGGCGACGAGCTTGAGCAGCGGCTGGGAGTCGCAGAACGGCGGCGGCAGGATGAGGCCGTCGATGCCATTGGCGATCATCTCGGCCACCGGCTGCTCCTCGCCCTCGCGGGCGGCCTCGCAGCGCTGCACGACCAGCTGCACGTGGCGCAGGCTGGTCATGTTCAGCAGGCCGATGAGGAACTCATTCAGGTAACCCGCGGTCGGGTCGATGTACAGCATGCCGATGCGGATCGGCTCGGAGCCGGCCAGGCGGCGCGCTGCCTGATTGGGCACGTAGTTCAGCGCCGTGATGGCGGCCTGCACCTTCTCTCGTGTGCCGGGGCGCACGTTGAGTTCGCCATTGACGACGCGCGACACGGTCATCGGCGACACCCCAGCCATCTGCGCCACATCGGCGATGGTGGCCACCCTGGTGCTACGCCCCTGGCGCACGTTTGGCTTCAATCTGCACCTCGAATCTTCGTTGTTATGCGTCGCCGCGCTGCCGGACCCAAACCGCAATTCTCCATCAAGGCCGCGCGGCACCGGCCTCAGCGGCCGGGCGCGAAAGCGAATTGACGGGCCTTGTACGCCGCCAGATCGAGCGCCGGCGGCCGCACGCCTGCCGGCAGCGGCAGGCCGGACATGGACTGGAAATAGGCAATGCAAGCATCGCGCCACCACTGCGCCTCATGGGCCTGCACGGCCAGGTAGGCGGCCACCTCGGCGTGGCGTGCCGCATCGATCTCGGGCTTGAGCGCATCCCAGCGGCGGCGCATGTCGTCCACCGTCGCCACGCCGCGGTCGTAGCGGGCCACCAGTTCGCCCCACAGACTGCGCCCTGACGGCATCGCGTAGTCCCACGGCAGGTGGTGGAACCACAGCAGCAGCTCCGGCGGCGTCGTGCGCGGGTCGGACCATAACCTCGCGACCGATGGCGCGTACTGGGCCACGCCATTGCTGCCGGCAGGCGAGCGGTCGAAACCGATGCCGTCACGGCCGGCGCGATGGAAGTAGACCGGGTTCCAGTCGGCCCGTTCCAGGTTGTCCACCCACGGCGCCGGGCCGTAGTGGTGACCGGTGCCCATCAGGTGGTGCAGGCCCAGCGGCGTCATGTAGTCGACGACCGCCTCGCGCGAGCCCATCATCAACGCGACGATGGCGTCGCGCGCCGCCGGCCGCGCCGTGAAGGTCTGGGCGGCCCAGTCGCGCGCGACGTCGGCGGCGCCCAGGTCCGGGTCCCAGGCCAGGCGGCCGAAGGCATACCAGTTGGCCTGGTCGAACTGCGAGCCGCTCCAGTTGCGGTCAGTGCCGATGTTGGCGACACCTGCCATCGCCGTGAGGCGCTGGCCATGCAGGCTGCCGTCGACGACCCGCGCGACCTTGCCGCCATGGCCCGTGTCGGCCTGCAGCACCTCCGCGAACAGCGGGCCGAGGTAGGCCAGGTGCGTCGAAAAACCGAGGTACTCCTTCGTGATCTGCACCTCCAGCGCGAGCGGCGTGTGCGGCATCGCGCCGAACAGCGGATGGAAGGGCTCGCGCGGCTGGAAGTCGATCGGCCCGTTCTTGACCTGCACGATGACGTTGGGCGCGAACTTGCCGTCCAGCGGCTGGAACTCGACATAGCCCTGCTTCGCGCGGTCGCTGGCATCGGCCGCATAGACGAAGGCGCGCCACATGACGACGCCACCGTGCGGGCCGAGCGCCTCGGCCAGCATGTTGGCGCCATCGGCGTGGTTGCGGCCGTAGTCCTGCGGACCGGGCTGGCCCTCGGAGTTGGCCTTGACGAGGAAGCCGCCAAAGTCGGGGATCACCGCGTAGATCTCGTCGGCCTTGGCCTTCCACCAGGCGCGCACGGCCGGGTCCAGCGGATCGGCGGTCTTGAGCCCTCCCAGCTCTACCGGCGCCGAGAAGCGCGCCGACAGGTAGACCTTGATGCCATACGGCCGGAAGACCCCGGCCAGCGCCGCGGCCTTGGCGAGGAAGGGCGCCGTCAGCGAATCCGCTTTGGCATTGACGTTGTTCAGCACCGCGCCGTTGATGCCGAGCGACGCATTGGCCCGCGCGTAGTCCACATAGCGCGGGTCGAGCAGGTCCGGCAGCTTCCACCAGTCCCACAGCGACGCGCCGGCATAGCCTCGCTCGACGTGGCGGTCCAAGTTGTCCCAGTGGTTCAGCAGCCGCAGGCCCACCTTGGGCGCCGAACGTTGGTCCAGCCGGGCGAGGTCCGCACCGGTCTGCACGGCACGCAGCCAGGCGAAGCTGCCGTACAGGAGGCCGATGTCGCTGTTGGCGGCAATGACGGTCACGTCGCGACCCTGCAGCGTCTGGCGGCGCAGCAGCCAGCCCTCCCGGCCCAGGTCGGCCCAGGGCAGCACCAGCCCGGCCGGCGCCTGGCCCGGCGTGGCCAGCACCAGCGCGCCGGGCACCAGGCGCGTCGAGACCGCGATTTCCCGCCCCGCCATGCCGGCCACGCCGCGCCGCAGCTCGGCGACGGCGGCATCCAGCGACGGCGACGCCGGAGCGGCCAGCACTACCGCGCGCGCCTGCGCGTGCAGACGAGCCTGCGCCGCGCCGTCGAGCGGCCGATAGCGCAGCCACAAGTCATAGCCATCCTCGGCAGCAGCCTGCCCGACCAGCATCAGGCCCAGCATCACCATGCCGACCCATCGAACCACGGTCTTCATCTTGTCTCCTCGCGCTTTGGCGCTTGTCTTTGGCGAAATCCCGGCTTGCGCAAACCCAAATGGTAGCGCTACATTTGCGTCCGCTCGCCGTTCGAAAACCCTTCAAGACGGCGTTTCCCGCCACGGAGACCAGGTTTGAAACAACAAGCGTCCGGGACGCCCCCGACATCGCCCTCGCGGCGCGGGCCCACCCGGGGCACCTACGGCAACGACATACCCTGCGGGCGGCCTGCGTGATGGCCCATGCAGAATGCCTTGCCCGGTGCCGGCGGCCCGGGCGGCAACCCGCCTGCGCCGATGGCAGCACCCGGAATCCACCCGGGCACGCCGCGCCGGCTGTCCGCCGCTGCTGGTCGGTCGACCGCATGGACCTCGTCCCACACCCTCTCCCCTGAGCCGCACTCGAACCACGGCGCCCAAACGCCGCCTCAAGAAGATGATTGCCAATCCCATCCTGCCGGGCTTCCATGCCGACCCGTCCATCTGCCGCGTCCCGGGCAAGGACGGTGACGACTACTACATCGCCACGTCCACCTTCGAATGGTGGCCGGGCGTGCGCATCCACCACTCCAAAGACCTGGTCAACTGGCGCCACCACAGCTATGCCGTCACGCGCACCAGCCAGCTGGACCTGACCGGCCACCCTGACTCCGCCGGTGTATGGGCCCCCTGTCTGACGTACTCGGGCGGCCAGTTCTGGATGATCTACACCGACGTGCGCTCCATGTACGGCGCGTACAAGGACACGCACAACTACCTGATCACGGCGCCCAGCATCGACGGCCCGTGGAGCGAGCCGATCTACCTGAACAGCTCGGGCTTCGACCCCAGCCTGTTCCATGACGAGGATGGCCGCCACTGGCTCATCAACCAGCAGTGGACGCACTGGCCGGGCAAGCACAACTTCAACGGCATCCTGCTGCAGGAGTACGACGCCGAGGCGAAGAAACTCGTCGGCCCGATCAAGAACATCTATCGCGGCACGGAGCTGGGCGTCGTCGAAGGCCCGCACCTCTACCGCCGCAACGGCTGGTATTACCTGCTGACCGCCGAGGGCGGCACGTTCTACGAGCATGCCGTGACGCTGGCCCGTTCGCGCAACATCGACGGCCCCTATGAGACGCTGCCCGGCAACCCGCTGCTGACCGCCTGGCAGAAGAAGACCGACGGCCTGCAACGCAGCGGCCACGCCAGCCTCGTCGAGACCGCCAAGGGCGAATGGTTCCTTGCCCACCTGTGCGGCCGCCCGCTGGAATGGACCGGCCCGAACGCCGACAAGAACGATCCGTCCGGCGGCTATGCCGGCCTGCACTGCCCGCTGGGCCGCGAGACCGGCATCCAACGCGTCGTCTGGCGTGACGACGACTGGCCCGAGATCGTCGGCGGAAACGGCCAGCAGCCGAGCGTCCACGTCGCGCTGCCCGACCTGCCGGCCCACCCGTTCCCCGCCGAAGCCGCGCGTGACGACTTCGACTCGGCCACCTTCAGCGGCCACCTCAATTCGCTGCGCAAGCCGTTCGACGAGAGCTGGGCATCGCTGACCGAGCGCCCTGGCCACCTGCGCCTGAAGGGCCGCGAGTCGCTGATGAGCCTGTTCGACCAGAGCCTTGTCGCGCGCCGCCAGCAGCACTTCCACTGCCGCGTCGAGACGCGCGTGGACTTCGAGCCGGACAGCTTCCACCAGATGGCCGGCCTGACGACCTACTACAACACCCGCAACCACGCCTACCTGCACGTCACGCGCGACATCGAGACCAACGAGCGCGTCGTCTGCGTGAACGTCAACCGCGACGGCCAGCTGAGCGCGGTCGCCACGCCGGTGAAGCTAGCGGCCGGCCCGGTCGACCTCGCCATCACCTTCAGCCACGACACCTACCAGTTCTCGTTCCGCCAGGGCGACGCGGCCTGGCAGGACATCGGCCCGGCGTTGGACGCCGCGATGCTGAGCGACGAGTTCGCGACCCGCTTCGTCAACGGCTTCGCCAACAGCTTCGGCTTCACTGGCAACTTCATCGGCATCGCCTGCCAGGATCTGGCCGGCACCCGGGTCCACGCCGACTTCGACTACCTGTCGTACGAAGCCACGAAGGCCTGACAGACCCCGCCCACGGGGCATTTCCGAGAACAACGAGGAGACTCATGAACCAGAGACTGTCTTTCGTCGAGAAGGCGGGTTACAGCTGCGGCGACGCCGCGGCCAACTTCGTCTTCATGACGATGGTGCTGTTCCAGCTGAACTTCTACACGGACGTGTTCGGCCTGTCGGCCAGCACGGCCGCGGCCATCCTGCTGTGGCCGCGGTTGTGGGACGCCATCTTCGACCCGGTCATGGGCGTGCTGGCAGATCGCACCAACACCCGCTGGGGCAAGTTCCGTCCATGGGTGCTGTGGACGACGATCCCCTGGTGCGTCGTCATGATCGCCGCCTACACGACGCCGGACCCGAGCTGGGGCTGGAGCGCGGGCATGGTCATCGCGTACGCCGGCATCACCAACACGTTGTTGATGACGCTGTACTCGATGAACAACATGCCCTACTCGGCGCTGGGTGGCGTCATGACGGGCGACCTCAACGAGCGCACCAAGCTGAACTCCTTCCGCTTCGTGTCGGTCAACGTCGCGCAGTTCGTCGTCGGCGGCTTCACGCTGCCGCTGGTGGCGAAGTTCGCGCAAGGCCACGACCGCGCACACGGCTGGCAGGTCACGATGACGATCTGGGCCGCACTGTGCCTGGTGCTGTTCCTCGTCACGTTCTTCACGACGAAGGAACGCATCAAGCCCATCGTGGAGACGCACAGCTCGCCGAAGCAGGACTTCGCCGACCTGCTGAAGAACGGCCCTTGGCTCGCGCTGGTGGCCTACACGATCTTCAACTTCGGCATGCTGTCGCTGCGCGGCGGCGCGCACTACAGCTTCTATCATCACTATGTCGACAAGTCGGCGATGTTCGACTTCGTCGCGGCGCTGGGCCTGACGACGCCGGACCCTGGCGGCACCGGCAGCCTGGCAGACACGCTGGGCTACATCGTGCACGGCACGCGCGACAACCTGGCCCAGTCCAACGTCGCCGACGTCTACAACAGCATCCTGAACATGGCCGGCTTCGCCACGACCATCGTCGTGATCATGCTGACGTCGGGCCTGTCGGCGCGCTTCGGCAAGCGCACCGTCGCGATCGTGGGTTTCGCGCTGGCATCGCTGCAGGCTTGTGCGCTGTACCTGATGCCGCCGACAGCCGTCTGGGGCATGCTGTGGCTGCACATGCTGGGCTCGGTGTTCTACGCGCCCACCATCGCCGTCATGTGGGCCATGTACGCCGACGCGGCCGATTACTCCGAATGGCAGACCGGCCGCCGCTTCACCGGCATGGTCTTCGCCACGATTGGCTTCTCGCTGAAGTCGGGCCTGGCCCTCGGCTCGGCGGGCCTGCTGTGGTGTCTGGCCGGTTTCTTCGGCTACGACACGCAGCATCCCACGGCGGCCAACGCCATCGAGGGCTATCGTGTGATGTCCAGCTTCGGCGTCGGCGCGTTGTTCGCGGCGTGCACCGTTTGCATGCTGGCCAACAAGCTGAACAAGCAGACTACCTTGAAGATGGCCGACGAACTCGCCCAACGGCGCCAGGAGGCCGGCCTCGCGCCGGCCGCCGCCTGACCCTCCAACCCCCTCCATTTCTCCCGTAGTAAGGAACCCGCCATGAGCACCGTCTATTCCGATCTCCCCGTCGTCAAGTACGAAGGCCCCAACTCCACCAACCCGCACGCCTACCGCTACTACGACGCCAACCGCGTCGTGCTGGGCAAGACGCTGGCCGAGCACCTGCGCCCGGCCGTCTGCTACTGGCACACCTTCTGCTGGAAGGGCGAGGACGTGTTCGGCCTGGGTGCCACCGCCCACCCGCGCCCCTGGTTCAACGAGGCCGACCCGGTCAAGGCCGCCTACATGAAGCTGGACGCCGCGTTCGACTTCTTCGGCAAGCTGGGCCTGCCGTACTGGTGCTTCCACGACCGTGACGTGGCCCCCGAAGGCGCCACGCTGGCCGAGTCCAACCGCATCCTCGATGGCCTGCTCGAAGCCGCCGCCAAGAAGATGCAGGACAGCAAGGTCGGCCTGCTGTGGGGCACGGCGAATCTGTTCTCCAACGCTCGCTTCATGAGCGGCGCCGCCACCAACCCGGATCCGGAGGTGTATGCCTTCGCCGCCGCGCAGGTGAAGCACGTCATGGAATGGACGAACCGCCTGGGCGGCCAGAACTACGTGCTGTGGGGTGGCCGTGAAGGCTACGAGACGCTGCTGAACACCAACCTGAAGCGAGAGCTGGCCCAGTACGGCCGCTTCCTGAGCTCGGTCGTCGAGCACAAGCACAAGATCGGCTTCAAGGGCACGATCCTGATCGAGCCGAAGCCGCAAGAGCCCACCAAGCACCAGTACGACTACGACAGCGCCACCGTCTACGGCTTCCTGAAGACCTACGGCCTGGAGAACGAAGTCAAGGTCAACATCGAAGTCAACCACGCCACGCTGGCCGGCCACAGCTTCGAGCATGAAGTCGCCACTGCCTGCGCGCTGGGCATCTTCGGTTCGCTGGACGCCAACCGCGGTGACGAGCAGCTGGGCTGGGACACCGACCAGTTCCCGAACAACCATGTCGCCCTGGTGCCCGCCATGCTGGAAATGATCCGTCACGGCGGCTACACCACCGGTGGCACGAACTTCGATGCCAAGGTCCGTCGCCAGTCCATCGACCCGATCGACCAGCTCGAAGGCCACATCGGCGGCATGGACACGATGGCCCGGGCCTTCCTGAACGCCGTGGACCTGTTCCAGAGCGGGGAACTCGAGAAGACCGTGGCTGACCGCTACGCTGGCTGGGAAGGCGACCTGGGCAAGAAGATCCTCGGCGGCGCCAGCCTCGATGACCTGGCTTCTGTGGTGCACGCGCAGAACATCTCGCCGGTGCCCCGTTCGGGCCGCCAGGAGCGCCTGGAAAACATCGTCAACAAGTACTGCTGACCCCAGGCCCAGGCGCACCGCGCTGGACGCAGCTGCGCCTGGTCCGTCCCCCAAGGGGACGGCGATGATCGCGGGGCTTGCCCCGCTCGCACATCGCCAACCGGGCCGGCGTGGGCGGCCCGGCACTCGCCCCGCAACTCCAAACGCAAGACAACCGCACCATGTTCCTCGGCATCGACCTCGGCACTTCCGAGATCAAGTTGCTGCTCCTCGACGAGCAGCACCAGATCGTCGCCACCACCGGCGTTCCCCTGACCGTGCAGCGGCCGCAGCCGCTGTGGAGCGAGCAGAACCCTGCCGACTGGTGGACCGCGCTCGAGCAGGGCATGAGCAAGCTGAGGGCCGAACACGGCACGGCGCTGGCGCAGGTGCGCGGCATCGGCCTTTCGGGCCAGATGCACGGGGCCGTCACGCTGGACGCCGCCAGCCAGGTGCTGCGCCCGGCCATCCTGTGGAACGACGGCCGCAGCGCCGCGCAGTGCGCCGAGATGATGGCCGCCTGCCCCGAGCTGCCCGCCATCACCGGCAACCTCGCGATGCCGGGCTTCACGGCGCCCAAGCTGGCGTGGATGCGCCAGCATGAACCCGCCCTCTTCGCCAAGGTCGCGAAGGTGCTGCTGCCCAAGGACTGGCTGCGCTTCGAGCTCAGCGGCGAGTTCGTCAGCGAGATGAGCGACGCCGCCGGCACGCTGTGGCTGGACGTGGCCCGCCGCCGCTGGTCGCCCGAGGCGCTGGCGCTGACCGGCCTGACCGAGAGCCACATGCCGCGCCTCGTCGAAGGCAGCGAGGCCAGCGCCGCGCTCAAGCCCGAGCTGGCGACCCGATGGGGCCTGCAGGCCGGCATCCCCATCGCCGGTGGCGGCGGCGACAACGCCGCCAGCGCCGTTGGCATGGGCGTCGTCAAGCCCGGCGACGGCTTCCTGTCGCTCGGCACCTCCGGCGTCATCTTCCTGTGCAACGATGCCTTCAGCCCCAACCCGGGCCGCGCGGTGCACGCCTTCTGCCATGCGCTGCCCAACACGTGGCACCAGATGAGCGTGGTGCTCAGCGCCGCTAGCGCGCTGCGCTGGGCCACGCTGATGCTGGGCATGCCCGGCGGCGAGGCCGCGCTGATCGAGAAGGTCGCAGCGCTCACGCCCGCGCAGCGAGACCAGGCCCCGCTCTTCCTACCCTACCTCAGCGGTGAACGCACGCCGCACAACAACGCCAACGCCAAGGGCGTGTTCTTCGGCCTGACGCACGACCACGACGCCGCAGCCATCGGCTACGCCGTGCTCGAAGGCGTCGGCTTCGCGCTGCTGGACGGCTGGCAGGCGCTGCAGGCCGGTGGCGGCAGTGCCGAACAGCTCTGGCTCGTCGGCGGCGGCGCGCGCAGCGAATGGTGGGCCAAGCTGCTAGCCTCGATGCTGAACGTGCGCCTCGTCAACGGCGTCGGTTCCGAGGCCGGTGGTGCGCTCGGCGCGGCCCGCCTGGCCTGGCTGGCCTGCGGCGGTTCGGTGGCCGAGGTCTGCCGCACCCCCGACATCGCCCGCGTCGCCGAACCCGATTCCGCGCTGGCGGCAACACTCAAGCCCCGCCACGCCCGCTTCCAGCGCCTCTATGAAGCGCTGCGCAGCGAGTTCGTCTAACCCCCTTCTTCACCCCTGATGGTCATGCCGCGTCCAGCGGCAGGGCCGCGCTTTGCCCATGAACAGCCTCGACCAGCTCCGCCAACACACCACCGTCGTCGCCGACACCGGCGATTTTGACCAGCTCGCCCAGTTCCGCCCGCAGGACGCGACGACCAACCCGTCGCTCGTGCTGAAGGCCGTGCAGCAGCCTCGCTACCGCGCGCTGCTGGAACAGGCCGTGGCCGCGCATCCCGGCGCCGGCGCCGGCACGGTGGCCGAACACCTGCTGGTGGCCTTCGGCGTCGAGATCCTGAAGGTCGTGCCCGGCCGCGTGTCGACCGAGATCGACCCGCGCCTGTCGCATGACGCGGCCGCGTCCGTCGCTACCGCCAAACGCATCATCGAGCTGTACGCCGCCGCCGGCGTGCCGCGCGCGCGCGTGCTGATCAAGCTGGCCTCCACGTGGGCCGGCATCCAGGCTGCCCGCGAGCTGGAGCAGCAGGGCATCCACACCAACCTGACGCTGCTGTTCTGTCTGGCCCAGGCCAAGGCCTGCGCCGATGCCGGCGTGAAGCTGATCTCGCCCTTCGTCGGCCGCATCTACGACTGGTTCAAGAAGGCCGCCGGCCCGAGCTGGGACGAGGCCGCGATGGCCGGCCCCAACGACCCGGGCGTGCGCTCGGTCGTCGAGATCTACAACCACTACAAGCGCCACGGCATCGCCACCGAGGTGATGGCCGCCAGCTTCCGCAACACCGGCCAGATCATCGCGCTGGCCGGCTGCGACCTGATGACGATCAGCCCGTCGCTGCTGGCCGAGCTGGCCCAGGCGGGCACGCCCGTCGATCGCCGGCTGGCGGCCGAGGGTCCAGTGCGGCCAGCACCGACACCGATGACCGAGGCCGAGTTCAGCGCCGCGCTGGCAGCCGACCCGATGGCCCGCGAGAAGCTGACAGAAGGCATCGCGCAGTTCGTCACCGACACCGAAACGCTGGAGCAGCTCATCCGCGCCCAGCAGCAAGCCTGAGGCCCGCCATGTCCCACGACCTGACCCTTGCAGCCAACGCGCTGCGCATGCTCGCCATCGACGCGGTGCAGCAGGCCAACTCCGGCCACCCCGGCATGCCGATGGGCATGGCCGACATTGCCGCCGTGCTGTGGAGCCGACACCTGCGCCACAACCCGGCCGACCCGCACTGGCCCGGTCGCGACCGCTTCGTGCTGTCCAATGGCCACGGCTCCATGCTGCTGTACGGCCTGCTGCACCTGTCGGGCTACGACCTGCCCCTCAGCGAGCTGAAGGCTTTCCGCCAGTTGCACAGCAAGACGCCCGGCCACCCCGAAGTGGGCCTGACACCCGGCGTCGAGACGACCACCGGCCCGCTGGGCCAGGGCCTGGCGAACGCCGTCGGCATGGCGCTGGCCGAGCAGTTGCTGGCCGCCGAGTTCAACACGCCCGAACACAAGCTGGTCGACCACCGCACGTTCGTCTTCGTCGGCGACGGCTGCCTGATGGAAGGCATCTCGCACGAGGCCTGCTCACTGGCCGGCGTCTGGGGCTTGTCGAAGCTCGTCGTCGTCTACGACGACAACGGCATCTCCATCGACGGCGACGTGAAGGGCTGGTTCGGCGATGACACGCCGGCCCGCTTCGAGGCCTACGGCTGGCGCGTCATCCGCAACGTGGACGGCCACGACTTCGGTTCAATAGACGCGGCGCTGAACGCGGCCACCGAGGACAGCGGCAAGCCCACGCTGATCTGCGCCAAGACGACCATCGGCAAGGGCTCGCCCAACAAGGCCGGCGGCCATGACGTGCACGGGGCGCCGCTGGGCGCCGCCGAAGTGGCCGCCGTGCGCCAGGCACTGAACTGGCCGCATGCGCCTTTCGTCGTGCCCGACGAGGCCCGCGCGCCGATGGACGCCCGCGAGCGCGGCGCCGCCGCCCAGCGCGCGTGGGAGGCCGTGCTGGCCGCCTACCGCGCCGCCGCGCCGGCCCGCGCCGCAGAGTTCCTCCGCCGTGCGCGCGGTGAATTGCCGGCCGACTTCGATGACCGTGCCGCCGCCCAGCTCGCCGCCGTGGCCGACAAGGGCGAGACCATCGCATCGCGCAAGTCGTCGCAGAACAGCATCGCGCTGCTCGCGCCGCAGCTGCCCGAGCTGCTGGGCGGCTCAGCCGACCTGGCGCCATCCAACCTGACGCAGTGGCCCGGCTGCCGCTCCGTCGAGAAGGCCGTGGCCGGCGGCAACTACCTGCACTACGGCGTGCGTGAGTTTGCGATGGTCGCCATACAGACCGGCATCGCGCTGCACGGCGGCTTCCGCCCGTTTGGCGGCACCTTCCTGATGTTCTCGGAATACGCCCGCAACGCCATCCGCATGGCCGCGCTGATGCGCACGAATCCGATCTACGTCTTCACGCACGACTCCATCGGCCTCGGCGAGGACGGCCCGACTCACCAGCCCATCGAGCAGACGGCCACGCTGCGCCTGGTACCCAACCTCGACGTCTGGCGCCCCGGCGACGCGGTCGAAACGCTGGTGGCCTGGCAGACGGCCATCCGCCACGTCAACACGCCGACAGCGTTGATCCTGTCGCGCCAGAACCTGCCGCATCAGCCCCGCGACGCCGACACGCTGGCAGCCGTGCGCCGCGGTGGTTATGTGCTCGTGCGCGAGGCCGCTGGGCAGCCGCTGCAGCTGGTGCTGATCGCCACCGGCTCGGAGCTGGACCTGGCCGTGCAGGCGCGCGCGAAGCTGGCCGAACAGGGCGTCAACGCCCGTGTCGTGTCGCTGCCGTCGAGCTTCGTGTTCGAGCAGCAGGACTCGGCCTGGCGCCGCGACGTGCTGCCGCCGGGCGTGCCACGCGTGGCCGTGGAAGCCGGCGTCACCGCACCGTGGCGCCAGTACGTGGGTCTGGAGGGCGCCGTTGTCGGCATCGACAGCTTCGGCGAGTCCGCGCCCGCGGCGGCGCTGGCCGCGCACTTCGGACTGACCGCGCAAGCCGTTACAGAAGCCGGCCTGCGCTGTATCGCACACTGACGTCATGCGCACCGCCCTCGCCATCTCCTGCCTGCTGGTTCTGTTGACCACCGGATGCGGCGGAGGCGGCGGAGGCGGGGGCGGAAGCAGTAGCAGCGCGGACGCCAGCACGCCGCCCGCCACGCAGCTCGCGACGCCCGACGTCCGCTGGCCGGACCCGGCGCCCATCCGCTGGGGCACGCCGCTCGGCACGGCCCAGCTCAATGCCTCGTCCAGCGTGGCCGGCAGCTTCAGCTACACGCCGGCCCTGGGCAGCAAGCCCGAGGTCGGCTCGCAGACGCTCAGCATGACCTTCACGCCGCAGGACGCGAGCCGCTACGCGCCTGCCACAGTCACACGCACGCTGCGCGTCGACAAAGCTCAGCCGGACGTGCGCTGGGACACGCCAGTCGCCGTCGCGCAGGGAGCCACGCTGACGCCAGCGGCGCTGAGCACCGCGCCACGCGCGATGTGGGGCGTGCAGGGGGCTGCCGACCCGGCGTCATTCACGACGGCCGACGGCCGCACGCTCGCCGCCACAACCGCCAGCCCCGGAAGCGTCGTGCTGCAGGCCCGCTTCGTGCCGCAGGACGGCGCGCACTACCAGGCCGCCTGGGCCACCACGCTGCTGAGCGTGAAGCCTGCGGCTGCCAGCGCGGCCATTGACTTCTCCGCCACACGCCAGCCCATCCAGGGCTTCGGAGGCTCGGCCGCCTGGTACTACACGCCGATGTCGGCCTCGCGCATGGACGTGCTGTACGGCACCGGCGCGGGCAGCCTGGGCCTGAACATCCTGAGGCTGCGTATTGCGCCGGCCACGTGGGACGCGAAGGCACAGACGGCGGACACGTCGGCGTGGACGGCGGAACTCGCCAATGGCGCCGCAGCCCAGGCGCGCGGCGCGCTGGTGTTCGCGTCGGCCTGGTCGCCGCCGGCCAGCCTCAAGATCGTCCAGGCCGAACGCAGCAACCCGACGTGGAGCGGCCGGCTGGACCCGGCCCACTACGCCGACTACGCGGCCTACCTCAACGCCTACATCCGCTATGCCGCCACCCGCGGCGTGGACCTCTACGCCATCTCGCCGCAGAACGAGCCTGACTGGGACCCGACGGACTACGAGTCCTGCCTTTGGAGCGCGGACGAGCTGAAGGCCTGGATCGGCAGCCATGGCGCCACGGCGGTCGCCGGCACGCGCACCCGGCTGCTAGCGCCGGAGTCGCTGGCCTTCGCGCCGGCCACGACCGAGGCGCTGCTGGCCGACGACAAATCGGCCACCAACGTCGCGCTGATCGGTGGCCACCTCTATGGCAACGTGCCGCGCTACAGCGCCGACGCCGCCCGGCTGGGCAAGGGCGTCTGGATGACCGAGCACTTCCTGGACTCGGTGAACAAGGCCGACGGCAAGGCCTCATGGGCCACGAGCATCGACGATGCGCTCGCGCTGGCCCGCGAGGTGCACGACGGCCTGACGCTCGGCCAGTACAACGCCTACATCTATTGGTGGCTGGCCAACTCGGACGACGCCAAGCCCACCGGCCTCATCGACAAGGCTGACAAGCCCAACCACTTCGGCCTGGCGCTCAAGCATTTCGCGTTCTTCATCCGGCCGGGCTTCGTGCGTGTGGACGCCACCGCTCGGCCGGCCGATGGAGTCAGCCTGTCGGCCTACCGCACGCCGGCTGGCGCGGCCACGCCGCGGGCCGTCGTCGTGCTCGTCAACGAAGGCGCTACGCCCCGCACGCTGGACGTCGCCGTCACCGCTGCCGCGGGCGCCGGCAGCTGGACGCCCTACCAGACGACGGCCACCGCCAGCTTCCAGGCCCTGGCGCCCATCGCCGCCACGGCGGGTGGTCTCAGCATCACGCTACCGCCACGCAGCCTGACGACTCTGTCCAGCGGCAACTGACGTCCCGCGCAACCTTCCAGATCACACCCAAACCGATGAACAAGCTCCTCCTTTCTCTGCTGCTGGGCGTGTCGGCCGCCGCAGCCCAGGCCGACGTGCGCCTGGCGCAGGTCTTTGGCGACCACATGGTGCTACAGCGTGAGCAGCCCATACTGGTGTGGGGCTGGGCCAAGCCGGGCGCGACACTGGCCGTCGAGCTCGCGGGCCGCAAGGCCAGCGCGAAGGCCGGTGTGGATGGCCACTGGCGCGCGACGCTGGCCGCACTGCCGGCCGGCGGCCCGCACGAGCTGCACGTCAGTGGTGACGGCCAGGCCCGGCTGACGGACGTGCTGGTGGGCGACGTCTGGCTGCTGGGCGGCCAGTCCAACATGGAATGGCCGCTGGCGCCGACCGACACCGGCCCGCAGGAAGTCGCCTCGCCGCAGAACGCGCAGCTGCGTCAGCTGCGCGTGCCGCTGCGCGCCAGCCTCGCGCCCGAGGCCGACATCGCGCCCGCGCCGTGGGTCGTCGCCGAGGCTGGTGCCGTCGGCGACTTCAGCGCCATCGGCTACCACTTCGCGCGCCGCATGCAGGCCGCCCAGGGCGTGCCCATCGGCCTCGTCAACGCGGCCTGGGGCGGCTCGCACCTGGAGACCTGGATGCGCCGCGAACTCGCGCTGCGCGACCCGGCACTGACCCGCGCCGTGCAGTCACTGCCCGCCAGCAACGAGGCCTTCGCGACGGCGCGCCGTGAGCGCGTCGAGACGGTCGTGAACGCCTGGCAGCCCGGCCTGCCGTGGCAAGGCGTGGACGCCAGCGGCTGGTCCGCCGCGGCCGACATCGACACCGGCTGGCCCATGCTGCAGGCGCCGCAGCTGTGGGAAACCCAAGGCCTGCCGGACCTGGATGGCATCGTCTGGCTGCGCCGGCGCATCGAGCTCGACACCGCGCAGGCCGCCGGTGCGGCGACGCTGCACCTGGCCAAGGTGGACGACTGCGATGAGGTGTGGGTCAACGGCCAGCGCGTCGGCGGGCAATGCGGCTACAGCCTGCAGCGCCACTACACGCTGGCGGCCGGCGTGCTGCGCCCTGGGACGAACTGGATCGCCGTGCGCGTGACCGACTACGGCGGCGGCGGCGGCATCTACGGCGACGCGTCCGATCTGCGCCTGGACACCGCCGCCGGTGCGGTGCCGCTGGCCGGCGCCTGGCGTGCCCGTGTCGAGAAGCCCAGCGTGCCCACCAGCCCGACCGCCAACGACGCGCCGACGCTGGCCCACAACGGCCTCATCGCGCCGCTGCAGGGGCTCAAGTTCCGCGGCGTACTGTGGTACCAGGGCGAGAGCAACACCGGCCGCGCGGCAGCCTACGAGGGCGACTTCCAGCGGCTGATCCAGGACTGGCGCGCGCAGTTCAGCCAGCCGCAGCTGCCCTTCCTGTTCGTGCAGTTGGCCGCCTACCTGCCGCTGGCCGACAACCGCCCCGGCCAGGGCGGATGGGCCGAACTGCGCGCGGCGCAGGCCGCGGCCCTGGCCCTGCCCCACACCGGCATGGCGGTGGCGCTGGACGTGGGTGACGCGGCCGACATCCATCCGCGCAACAAGCGCGCCGTCGGCGACCGCCTGGCAGCGCTCGCGCTGCATGAGCTGGGCCTGCGCCAGTCCCCGGCGACCGGCCCGCAGCTGGCCACCACCGAGGTGCGCGGTGCCGAGGTCTGGCTGCGCTTCAAGAACACCGCGGGTGGCCTGCGGCCGGCCAAGGGTGGCGAGGCGCTGCGTGGCTTCCTGCTCGCCGGCGCGGACCACCGCTTCGTGCCGGCCGACGCCCGCATCGCCGCGCCGGATCTCGTCGTCGTCACCAGCCCAGCGGTGCCCGCGCCGCAGGCCGCGCGCTACGCGTGGGTGGATAACCCGAGCGAGTCCAACCTTGTCGGCGGCGATGGCCTGCCCGCGTCGCCGCTGCGCAGCGACCGCTGGCCGCTGGACACGGCCGGCAAGCGGTATCCCGACTGAGCGGTTGAGCGTCAGTGCCGAGCGCCGGCGCGCGCTTCGGCGTTGCGCTTGCGCGTGGCGGCGGCCTTCTTCGCCGAGGCTGAGCGCTCGGCCGCCGTGCGGTGGGCTGCAGCCTGGCCACCCAGGTGGCCTCCCTTGCGGGACGGCTCGTGGTTCTCGGCCTTGCCTCGGCCCGAACCGGACTTCTTGCCGCCGCCGGTCTCCTTGTTGACCGTCGCCCAGGCGCGGGCTGCGGCTTCCTTCTCGGGCACGCCGCGCTGCTCGTAGCCCTTCTCGATGTGCTCGGCCTGGCGCTTCTGCTTGTCGGTGTACGACGACTTGTCACCCTGCGGCATGGCGGGCTCCTGATGGTGGAAAAGCCCGACCTTGCGGCGCCGCACCGCCGTCGCGTGTAGGACGCCGGCCCGCGTCAGTCCAGGCGGATGGAGATATCGAAGCGCCAAGTACGGCGGATCTCAACGACATCGAAATCGCGCTGCAGGGCCGCCGGGAAAGCCGGGTAGTTTTCCTGGCTGTGCACGACGCGGCGGATGGCCTCGTCCAGCGCCGGCACGCCGCTGGAGCGCACGAAGGTGATGGCCTCCACCGAGCCGTTGCTGCGCACGGCCACAGTGACGATGGGGTCGGTGTGGGGCTGGGCTACGGCGTCGCGGACCAGGTCGAAGGTCTGGTTGAACTGGATCTTGCGCGCCCACAGCTCGCCGTAATGCGCAAGCTCGGCGTTGGCATCGGTGCGGCTGTAGAGCCGGCCGCGGCGCGCCGGCGTCCAGTCGGGGCGCTGGCGCTCGGCATCGCGACGGGCGGCCTCTTCGTCCAGCTGGCGGCCGATGGCGCGCAGGCGCGCCTCGCGCTGCTCGTTCTCGGCCTGCGCCTGTGCCTGGGCGGCTGCCAGCCGCGCTGCCTCCAGCCGCAGGCCCTCCTGCTTCAGCCCGGCCACGCGGGCCGCCTCGCGTCGCTCGACCTCCAGCTTCGCCGCTTCGGCCTGAGCAGCCTGCTGGCGGGCGGCCTCCTGGCGGGCCGCTTCCTGCCGTGCTGCGTCCTGGCGAGCGGCCTCCTGCCGGGCCAGCTCCTGTCGCTCGGCCGCCTGGCGCAGCTCCTGCAACTGCTGCACACGTTGCTGGGCGACCTGGCGGACGCCATCGAGCTGGGCCAGCTCGGCGCTGCGCGACTCGCTGCGCGGGCGCAGCTGATCGGCGGTGCGGCGCAGCGCTTCCGGCTCGGGCGCCGACGCGGCCGACAGCGTGGCCACGGCGACGACCGGCGTCATCGCCTGGCGCGCGCGGTCCAGCTGCGCCAGCTCGTCACCGCGGTCGGCCTTCGCACGCTCGCCACGGATGCGCAGCGATTCGCCCGCGCGCCGCACGGCTTCGACGGCAGGCGCCGACGCGGCGGACAACCGTGCGACGGGCGCCACCGGCGTCATGGCCTGGCGGGCGTCCTCCAGCTCGGCCAGCGCCTTCTCGTTGTCGCGCTCACGGGCCCGCGCATCGTTGCGCGGGCTCGGCTCATCACGAAGGCGCCGCAGCCGCTCGACCGCCGGTGCCGACGCGGCCGGCAACGCGGCCACGGCCGCGTCCTGCGGAGCGGACGCCGCGGGCACCTGCCAGTGCGCCGAGCTGCGCTCCACCGTCATCAACGGCAGGCCGGCGACGGGCGCCTGCTCGACCTCCGCGTCGTCATCGGCCACGGTGGACGGTCGCGGCGCCACCATCGCGGCCGGGTTGTCGGGCTCAGGCGGCGACAGGGATTCCGGCACCGGCTGCAGCACGACGTGTAGGTCGGGCTCGATCGGCGCCGCCTGCCACGGCGGCGTCCACTCCGGCAGCTTGAAGCCCTGGCCGCCGAAGGTCAGGCTCAGCAGCAGCCCATGGACCAGCAACGATCCCACCAGCGCCCGGTTCAGGCGCGATTTGGGCAGGCGGGAGACGGCGTCGGTCAGCGGCACGGCACCGTCCCGCCTGCTCCGTTGCCCTGCTCGAATGCGCTCGCCATGCGGCCATTGTGCTTGTCGCCGGAAGCTCCCGACGCGAGCCGCCGCTGCATGCCGCGACGAGGCGGCGCCTTGCGGCTCACCAGGCCCTGAACTGCCCCGTCATGTGCATCAGCCCCATGAACTGCAGCAGCCCGTCGTAGTAGCGCCACTGGCCGGCCGGCGGCTCCTGGGCCCAGGCTTCGTTGACGAAGCGCTCGGCCAGCGCCTTGTCGACGAGCAGAGCGGCAACGCCATTGCTGGCCACCAGCCCCTTGCTGGGCTCGTCGTTCAGCGGCTTGCCGTCCACGGTGTAGAGGTGGCCATAGGGTTGCCGCGGCTGGCCGGCGAAGAAGGTCAGCAGCTTGCGGCTGAGGTCGGCCGCCGCCGGGTTGCGGCCCCACCACGCCTGGTCCACGCTCCAGTTCACGGCCGTGCGGAAGGCGTCGTAGCGGAAGTCCTCGTGGCCCTCGAGCACCTTGGGGCGGCCGTCGAACTCGGCGTAGTCGGGCGTCAGACCGGTCCTCGGGTGCGACGACTGCGTGAAGTAGCGGCGGCTGATCGCGGCGATCTCGGCCCAGCGCGCACGGTCCTCGGCCTGGCGGCCCTGCCAGCCCCTGGCACGTCGGGCCCACAGCTCATAGAAGGCCGGCAGGTGGTAGGACGGGTCGCTGAAGTCCGCCGCGCGGCCGATGGGCACGAAGACGACTTGCCCGTGCTCGCGCGAGAACATATTGCGCACGCCATCGCGGATGCCGCCGTTCATGTCCTCCTTGTGCAGCATCGTGTCGAGGACGGCGTTCGCCTGGGCCTCGTAGTCATAGATGCCGGCGCCGTTGCCCCAGCGGCCCGCGGCCATGAGGAGCGCGGTGGCGATGTACTCCTCACCGTCAGACGCGGGCACGGCGTCCCTGCCGAAATCGGCGCAGCCGGCCGGCTTGCACTGCCAGCGGAAGTAGCCCTGGCGCGGCCCAGAGGCGTAGCGCATGTGCGTGTAGGCCCAGTTCCACAGCGCGTCGAACTCGGCCTTGCGGCCCATCTGCACGGCCACCATCATTCCGTAGGACATGCCTTCGCTGCGCACGTCGGCGTTGCCGACGTCCAGCACATAGCTCGCCGGGCCGTGCGGCGTGGGCGCGGCGGCGTAGACGATGCGGTGCTGCGCGTCGCCCTCGAACAGCGATTGCCAGTAACGCGCCAGCTTGGCGCTGATGTCGGCCTCGGTGATGTCCGGGCGGATCTCGCGCAGCAGGTTGCGATAGGCCGCGGGCACCGACGCTGCCGATGCCGCCGCGCCAGGCGTCGCGGGCACGGGCGTCGCGTCGGCCCGAGCGAGGGTGCAGGCCACAAGGAGGATCGACGGCAGCGCCGTCCAGCGGTGGAACTTCATCGGAGTCGGGGCGAGGGGAAGGGACAGGCCCGGGTCAACCGCCGGGCGTGATCGTGAGGATGATGCGCCGGTATCGCGACAGCGCCGGGCTGCCCTTGTCGGTGACGCGCAGGATGATGTGGGCCGTCTCGGTCTTGGTGACCGCTGGCGCCTGAAAGCGGATGCGGGCCAGGTTCTCGGTGCCCAGCGGGAGCGCCGTCTTCCAGCTGCCGGCCTCGGGGTAGTGGAACCACAGGAAGCTGAGGCTGTCGCCATCAGGGTCACGGCTGGCGCGGGCGTCCAGCTCCACCCAGCTGCCGCCGGCCACCGTGAGCCGGTCGGGCTGCGCGAGCCGCACGTCGGGCGGATGGTTGGCGCGGTCGACGGGCTGCGTCGTCCAGCCGATACGGGCGGCGAAGTCGTTCTGGAAATCGTCGCGCCAACGCCAGAGCGTCACCTTAGCGTCTTCGAAGACCTGCTCGGACGGTTTCACCGCACGGCCGAACTCCGCCTCGACAAACGGGCGGTAGCGGTCCTTCGCGTTGGTCCAGATCGGCCGGGTCTCGGCCTCGACCTGCACGCCGCCGGTGAAGCCCTGCGGGTCGGTGTCTTCCAGCCGCGGCGTGTAGCGCTCGTAGCGGCCACCCCAGCCGCCCCAGTCAGGGTTCTCGGGAGCGTTCAGACCGTTGGGGATAAGGCCCAGGAAGCTGGGTGTGTCGCCCTCCATGCCGTAGGCGACGTCCGGGTAGGCGGCGCCGAGCGGCCCGTGGCCCTGCTGGATGTGACGCGCCAGCCAGGCGTTGCTGACGCGGCTGTTGTCGATGCCGGGCACGGGCTGGTTGATGCCGCCCCAAATCGCATTGCCGTAGCCGCCGGGACTGACGATGTAGAACAGCTCGGGGAAGCGGCGGCGCAGCCAGGCGCCGCTGTCGTCCTGGTCAGAGATCGTGTAGATGCGCAACCTGGCGATGAAGCGGGCCAGCTCGGCCGGCTCGCGCTGCGCGGCCAGCGTCGACAGCGCCTGGGCCAGCGTGTTGGCGCCACCCCAGACGGCCACCCACAGCGGGCGCGGGTCGGGGCTGGCGAGCGCCTGCAGGATCAGCCGGGAGCCGGGCGTGTCCCGCCCCTCGCCCACCGCGGCCATGCCGTAGGCTGGCTGCCCCGACCGCACGAGGGCGCGCAACGCGGCGGCACTGGGGTAGGCCCGGTCATGCTGGCGAAGCCGCGGCAGCACTTGCGCATAGCGGTCGATGACGCGCTCGATGGACGCCGGATGAATGGCGTCCTTCATGTGCACCGACGTGGTAGCCACCAGGCCCTGGAGCTCGATGTCGTTGGCGTACAGCAGCAGCCGCACGAGGGACTGCGTGTCGTCCGGTTCGTTCTCGACATCGGTCAGCACGATGAGCCGGGCACGCTCGCGCGCCGGAGGCTCGGCGGCCGGCGCGGGCAGCTCACCCCACGACAGCCCGATCAGCAGCAGCCAGCGGACGCCCGTCGTTCGAATCGTCATCGCTCGGTCTCCTGCGTGTCGGGCGGAAGGACGTCAAGCCAGGTGTCAGGGCGTGGCCGGCGCCTCGACGCCCAGCTCCAGCCGCTGCAGCACGGCGTTGTCGTCCAGGCGCCAGACCTTCACGACGTGGCGGCCGGGCTTCACGTCGGCGAAGCGGGCCGACAGCTTGAACTGGTTGTCGATAACGGCACGCGCCCAGTCGCGTTCCTCGCGGCGGCGCTCGGCGCCGGGGGTGGGCTGCAGGCTAAGCTTGAGTTCCTGCGGAGGCAGGTCGTCCAGGCCCACGGCCAGGCGCAGGCCGCCGGCACTGCGGGTGTCCAGCGTCGGCACCATGACGGCCGCCAGGTTCAGCTCGCCACCGGACGGCAGCTCCACGTCGTACTCCAGCCGCACGCCATCGGCCAGCGTCGTCGCCGGCCGGCCCTGCGGCAGCGCCGCGACGGCACCCAGGCTCTGGCCGAGGTTGGGGATGGGCGCCCACGTGAGGCCCCGGCCGTTGACGGCGCGGCTGAACTGCGGGGCCTCCAGCACGACGGTGCCCGACGGCAGCGGCGCCGCGCCGCGCGCCAGTTGCTGGTCCACCGCCGCGGCGTCGGGCGCGGTGCCAGTCACGCGCTGCACGGCGGGCATGGTGTTCCGGTCGGGCTGCTGCCAGCTCGTGTAACCGATGTGGGTCTGCAGCATCATGCCGGCCCACTTGCCGTTGGCGATGGTGTGGTACTGGTCCGACAGCGCCTGGTCACGCGCGAAGGCGGCCTCGGCCCGCTCGGCGAAGACGTTGGCGCGCGGGTCGCCGGCCTTGGCCAGCTGGCGGTTCCAGGCCACCGCGTAGTACAGGCGGTAGAGGTTGGCCAGTGCAAGCACCGGATGCTCGACGAGCTGGAAATAGGCGTCCCGCTGCTCAGGCCGCAGCGTGACCTTGACATGCGCGACGCGCGCCTCCAGCGCCTCCCATTCGGCCACGCGGCGGCCGAAGTCGCCGCCGGGCAGCGCGTCGGCCGTGGCCGTGCCGAGGGCGAAGCTGCGCTCGTCCACCAACTCGGGCTTGCGCCGCGCGGCGTACTGGCTGTAGCGCGTCACGATGTCGGCGATCTCGGCGGCCTGCGCGGCACCGAAGGTCAGCGTCGCCCAGTCCTTCGGGTAGGCAGCGAGCTGGGCCAGCGTCATGCGCTCGGGCTGCCAGGCCATGTCGAGGAAGAAGCTGATGGGGTACTCCATCGGCTTGATGTCGCCGACGTTGACGATCCACAGCGCATCGGCGCCATGGGCGTGCGCCAGGTTCATTTGCTGCCAGGTCTTCTCGATCTGGTTGGTGTTGAGCCACTTGTAGTTGCGCGGCCCGCCGACGTAGTCGAAGTGGTAGTAGATGCCGTAGCCTCCCAGGCGCTTGGCCCCTGGCTGGGGCAGGCGGCGGATCTGGCCCCAGTTGTCGTCGCAGAACAGCAGCAGCACATCGTCGGGCACCTTCATGCCCTTGTCGTAGTAGTCCTGCACTTCCTTGTAGAGCGCCCACATCTGCGGCGTCTTGTCGGCGGGCTGCTTCGTCACGTCGGCAATGATCTGGCGCTGGTCCTTGACGATGCCTTCCAGCAGGCCGATGGCCGTGCCCTCGCTCATCGGCTCGTCGCCGTCACCACGCATGCCGATGGTCACCAGGCTGTCGAAGGCAGAGCCATCGGGTCGGCCCATCATGCGCTGGATGCCGCCGCGCCAGAACTCGCGCAATTGCTCGGCGTTCTTCGTGTAGTCCCACGCCTTGCCCTTGAAGCGCGCCCATTCGTCGTGCGCGCGCATCAGTGGCTCATGGTGCGACGTGCCCATGACGATACCCATCTCATCGGCCAACACCATGTTCTTCGGGTCGTCGGCGTTGAACGCGCGCGGCGGCCACATCGCCGGCCACAGGTAGTTGGCCTTCATACGCAGCAGCAGCTCGAAGACATGCTCGTAGAAGGCCGCATTCGTACCGCCGAACTTGGTGCCCGCCCACGTGCTGAGCGCGGGCGCCTCGTCGTTGATGAAAATGCCGCGGTACTTGACGCCCGGGCGGTCGTCACGCGCACCCGCCGTGACGAACACGTCCGCCCGGCGCGCGGCCGGCACGTCGGCCCACCATTGCCAGGGGCTCACGCCGATGCGGGCCGACAGGTCGTAGGCGCCGAAGACGGCGCCGCGCCGGTCCGAGCCGACGATGACCAACGCGCGGTCCACGCCCGGGAAGGGCTTGTCCACCACGGCTTGGCGGAACGCCTCCCACTGTCCCTTCAGGTCGGCCGCCTTCAGCTTGCCGCTCTTCAGCAGGCCGTCCACGGCCGGGCTGCGGCCCAGCTGGCCGATCAGCACAACCTCGCGCGCGGCGGCGCTCTGCACGTTGTCGCGCAGCGCTGCCGGGCGGCCGGAGACGCGCTCCAGGTCTGCCGCGAAGCTGCGCCCCACATGCCGCAGCGCCGGGTCTGCACCCGCCTCGACGATGACCGCGGCCGGCTGGCCGGCCCGCACGAGGCCGAAGCTGCCAGCCCCGTCGCGCTCGCAGACAGACGCCGGTGTCGTGCACGCCCAGGCGGTGGCGCCGAAGGTGGAAAGCAGCACGAGCAAGGCCAGGCGGCCACGGCCTGACAACGCCTGGCGGACGCCGGCCACAGATACAAAGTTCATAGGGTGAAATGGTTGCGCGAACATTTTCAGTCTAGCGGGATATGATTCGCCATCCCCCTGGGAAACCACTAAGTTCGGCGGGCGAACCAAATTTTATGATAGCGATACCAATTTGATACCGCTCTGTCGACCGCCCATGGCCCTGACCCGACGCGACTTCACCCATGCCCTGGCCGCCGGAGTTGGCGGCCTCGGCCTCGCCGGTTGCGCGACAACGCCGCCGGCCAACGCGACGCTGGACCAGCTCGCACGCGCCAAGGGCCTGCGCTTCGGCAGCACGCTGGGCAACCTCGGCCGCCGCTCGCGCTTCCACGACCTGCCCTACCGCGAGCTCACCGGCCGTGAATGCAGCGTGCTCGTCGCCGAGAACGAGACCAAGTGGCAGCAGCTGCGCCCCGACCCGACGCGGCCGTACAACTTCGCGCCCGCCGAGGAGATGTTCACCTGGGCCGAGGGCCGCGGCATGGCGCTGCGCGGCCACACGCTGCTGTGGCTGGAGCCCAAGTGGCTGCCCGCATGGGTCAATGCGCTGAACTACGGCGCCGGCGACGGTGAAGCGGCACGCCGCGTGCTCGAGGAGCACATCCGCACGACCTGCGGCCATTTCGGCAACCGCATCGAGAGCTGGGACGTCGTCAACGAGGCCGTCTCGCCCGAGACAGGCGAGCTGCACCGCAACGTCTTCAGCACACCCTTTGGCGGTGACCAGAAGGGCGGCGTCGAGCAGATCGACCTGGCCTTCCGCCTGGCGCGAGAACATGCCCCCGGGGCCCAGCTCGTCTACAACGACTACATGGGCTGGGGTGCCACCAGCGCCAGGCACCGCGCTGGCGTGCTCCGGCTGCTGGCCGAGCTCAAGCGCCGCGGCACGCCTGTGCAGGCGCTGGGCCTGCAGGGCCACATCGCCTGGGCCAAGCCCGGCACCCCGCAAGACAACCCCGCCGAATGCGCCGTCACGTGGCGCCGCTTCCTCGACGACGTGCAGGCGCTGGACCTGGAGCTACTGATCACCGAGTTCGACGTCAACGACCGCGGCATGCCCGCCGACATCGTGCAGCGTGACGCCGCCTGCGCGGCGCTAGCGCGCGACTGGCTGGACGTGACGCTCGCGTCCCCGCGGCTGCACCGCTTCCTTTGCTGGGGCCTCGTCGACCAGCACAGCTGGCTGCAGGGCTTCGAGCCGCGCGAGGACAAGCTGCCCAAGCGCGCCCTGCCCTACGACGACCAGCTGCAACCCAAACCCCTGCGCCAGGCAATCGCCGACGCGCTGCGCACGATGCCCGCGCGCTGACCCCATGACCATCCTGACCGACAGCACCCCCGACCAGATCCGCGTCGCCGCCCAGGCGGCTGCCGATGCCGCACCCCTGTGGGCCGCCACGCCCATCGCCGTCCGCGCCACGCTTCTGCGCGCACTGGCCAGCGCACTCGAATCGCAGCGCAACGCCCTCGTTGCGCTGGCCGACGAGGAAACCCACCTCGGCGCCGCCCGCCTCAACGGCGAGCTGGACCGCACCAGCTTCCAGCTGCGCGGTTTTGCCGAGCGCATCGAGACCGGCGAAGCTCAGCCCGTGCAGGACGACCCGGCCGTGCCCGGCGCGCCACCGGTCGGCCGGCCGCACCTGACCCGCGTGGCCGTGCCGGTCGGCCCGGTCGCCAATTTCTCCGCCAGCAACTTCCCGTTCGCATTCAGTGTGCTGGGCGGCGACACGGCCTCGGCTCTCGCCGCCGGCTGCCCGGTCGTCGTCAAGGCGCACCCGGGCCACCCGGGGCTGTCGCGCGCGGTGTTCGAGCTGGCGCGCGGCTGCATCGCAGCACTGGGCCTGCCTGCCGGCGTGCTGCAGATGGTGGAAGGCGCCGGCATCCCCGTTGGCGTGGCGCTGGTGCGCGACCCGGCCATCGCTGCGGCCACCTTCACCGGCAGCGTGCGCGGCGGCGTCGCGCTGTGGAAGGAGGCCAACGCCCGGCCGCGGCCCATCCCGTTCTACGGCGAACTGGGCTCCGTCAATCCGCTGGTCGTGCTACCCGACGCGCTGGCCGCGCAGGGCAGCGCGCTAGCCGCGCAGCTGGCCGGCAGCATCACGCTGGGCTGCGGCCAGTTCTGCACCAGCCCCGGCATCATCATCGTGCGCGACGACGAGGCCGGCCAGACCTTCGTCAAGCAACTGGCCGAAGGCCTCGCTGCGGCCAACCCGCACGCGATGCTGAACGCCGGGATCCGCGCCGGCTTCAACGCAGGCGTTGCGCGGCTGCATGGCCGCAACGGCGTGAAGTCGCTGCTGGCGCTGCCCGCCCGCGAGGCGGCGCCCGGCGCGCACCTGTTCGCGACCGACGCCACGACCTTCCTGGCCGACGAAGTGCTGCACGAGGAAGTCTTCGGCCCCAGCGCTCTCGTCGTCACCGTACGCGACCTGGCGCAGACGCTGCAGGTGCTGCAGGCCGTGCAAGGCACGTTGACCGTGACGCTGTGGGGCGCCGATGCCGACACACCCGACAACCGCGCGCTCGTCCGCACCGCGCAAGGCATCGCCGGCCGCGTGCTGTTCGGCGGCGTGCCGACCGGCGTCGCCGTGACGGCGGCCCAGCAGCACGGCGGCCCGTGGCCGTCGACGACGAACGCCCTCACCACCAGCGTCGGCTATGCGGCGATGGAGCGCTTCCTGCGCCCCGTCGCGCTGCAGGATGCGCCGGCCTGGCTGGTCGAAGCGAAAGGACAGGCGTGATGAAGAAGGTCGAAGACCTGCGCAGTGCACGCTGGTTCGCCAAGGATGATTTCCGCAGCTTCGGCCATCGCAGCCGCGTGCTGCAGATGGGCTATGCCGCAGAGGACTTCATCGGCAAGCCCGTCATCGCCATCGTCAACACCTGGAGCGACGCCAACCAGTGCCACACGCACTTCAAGCAACGCGTGGAGGACGTCAAACGCGGCATCCTGCAGGCGGGCGGCTGGCCGCTGGAGCTGCCGGCCATCAGCTTGAGCGAAAGCATGGTCAAGCCAACCTCGATGCTCTACCGCAACTTCCTCGCGATGGAGACCGAGGAGCTGCTGCGCAGCCATCCGGTGGACGGCGCGGTGCTGATGGGCGGCTGCGACAAGACGACGCCGGGCCTGTTGATGGGCGCCCTCAGCATGGGCCTACCCTGCATCTACCTGCCGGCCGGCCCGATGCTGCGCGGCAACTGGCGCGGCCAGGTGCTGGGCTCGGGATCGGATGCCTTCAAGTACTGGGACGAACGCCGTGCCGGGCGGCTCTCCGACCAGGCCTGGCAGGAGATGGAAGCCGGCATCGCCCGCAGCCACGGCACCTGCATGACGATGGGTACTGCCGCCACGATGATGGGCATCGCCGAGGCGCTGGGCTTCACCTTGCCCGGCGCAAGCAGCATCCCCGCGCCGGACGCCAACCATGTGCGCATGTCAGCCGAATGCGGTCGGCGCATCGTGCAGATGGTGTGGGACGACCTGACGCCTGCCCGCATGCTCAGCAAGGGCAGCTTCGCCAACGGCATCGCCGTCGCGATGGCCATGGGCTGCAGCACCAACGCCATCATCCACCTCGTCGCCATCAGCCGTCGCGCGGGTCTGCCCGTCACGCTGGACGACTTCGATGCGGCAAGCCGTCATGTGGGCGTCATCGCCAACATCCGGCCCAGCGGCGACCGCTACCTGATGGAGGACTTCTTCTACGCTGGCGGCCTGCCGGCGATGATGAACGTCATGGCGACCAAGCTCGACCTGACCGCGCTGACCGTCAATGGCAAGACCGTGGCCGACAACATCGCCGGCGCCGAGGTGTTCAACGACGACGTCATCCGGCCGCTGAACAACCCCATCTACGCCGAAGGCGCTCTCGCCGTGCTGCGCGGCAACCTTGCGCCCGACGGCGTCGTCATGAAGCCGAGCGCCGTCTCGCCGCGGTTGCTGCAGCACACCGGCCGTGCGCTCGTGTTCGACGACTACCCGAGCCTGAAGGCCGCCGTCGACGACCCGGACCTGGACGTGACCGGCGACGACGTCCTCGTGCTGCGCAACGCCGGGCCCAAGGGCGCCGGCATGCCCGAGTGGGGCATGCTGCCCATCCCCACCAAGCTGCTGAAGCAGGGTGTGACGGACATGCTGCGGCTGTCCGACGCCCGCATGAGCGGCACCAGCTATGGCGGCTGCCTGCTGCACTGCAGCCCCGAGGCCTTCGTCGGCGGGCCGCTGGCGCTGGTGAGGACGGGCGACCGCATCACTGTGGACGTGCCGGCCCGGCGCATCCACCTTGAAGTCAGCGAGGAGGAACTCGCCTCCCGCCGTGCGGCCTGGACCCCACCACCAGCACGCTATGAGCGCGGCTACGGCTGGATGTTCGGCCGCCACATCCTGCAGGCCCACGAGGGCTGCGACTTCGACTTCCTCGAAACCCAGTTCGGCGCTCCGGTGCCCGAGCCCGTCATCTACTGAACATGAGCTCCATGAACCCCGAGACCCGCAAGAAGCTGATGGGCGTCAGCACCGCGACGCTGTGCACCGCCCTGTTCAAGCGCGGCCTGCGCAACCAGTTCATCCAGGACGTGCGGCCGCTGAACCCCGGCCTGCCCAACATGGTCGGCCCGGCCTACACGCTGCGCTACATGCCGGCGCGTGAGGACCTGAACGACATCAGCGTCTTCAAGAACCGCGCCCACCCGCAGCGCGTGGCCGTCGAGGAATGCCCGGAAGGCGCAGTGCTCGTCATCGACAGCCGCAAGGACGCCCGCGCGGCATCGGCCGGCGGCATCCTCGTTGGGCGGCTGATGGTGCGCGGCTGCGCCGGCATCGTGACGGACGGCGGCTTCCGCGACAGCCCCGACATCGCCAAGTACGCGATGCCGGCCTACCACTCGCGGCCCAGCGCGCCGACCAACCTGACGCTCCACCAGGCCATCGCCATCAACGAGCCCATCGGCTGTGGCGACGCGCCGGTGTTCCCCGGCGACATCGTCGTGGGCGATGCCGAGGGCGTCATCATCATTCCGGCCCATCTGGCCGACGAGATCGCTAACGAGGCCGTCGAGATGACGGTCTTCGAGGATTTCGTGCAGGAGCAGGTCATGGCCGGCCGCAGTGTGCTGGGCCTGTACCCGCCCACCGACGCCGACGTGGTCGGCCTCTTCGCCGCGTGGCGCCAGGCCCGGGGACGCTGAGGACCGCATGCTGATGAAAGCCGATGGCGGCGGCCAGGCCCAGCTCAAGCGCGCGAACCGGATGGCCCTCATCCGGCAGCTGCGCGTGCAGCCCGGGCGGTCGCGCGTGGAGCTGGCGCAAGCCCTCGGCCTGACGAAGTCCACCGTCAGCACGCTCGTGCGCGAGCTTGTCGACGAAGGCTGGCTGATGGAGCGCGAGGTCCTCGTGACCGGTGACGTCGGCCGCCGCCCCACGCCGCTCTTCGTCGACCCCGGCCGGCTGCTGCTGCTCGGCATCGCGGTCGACCACGGCGGCGTCCGCGTTGCGCTGGCCTCGCTGTCGGGCGATGTGCTGGCCGCGCGGAGCACCGCCTACGACCCCGACCTCGGCGCACGGGGCTGCATCGACAGCCTCGCACGGGCGCTGCTGGACATCACGGCCGGCCTCGGCGCCAGCCAGCGCATCATCGGCATCGGCGCCGGCCTGCCTGGCGGTGTGGACGAGTCACGCGGCCACCTGGTCTACGCCCACAACCTTGGCTGGCACGACGTACCCTTCAGCGGCCTGCTGGCCCATGCCTTGGAGGGCACGCCGCTGGCCCGCGTGCCGGTGTTCGTGCAGAACGATGCCGATGTCGCGGCGCTCGGCGAGACGGAGTTCAACCCCGCACCGGGCGGCGACCCGCTGCTGTTCGCCTACATCGGCGAGGGCGTGGGCGCCGGCGTCATCGTCGGCGGCCGGCTGCTGATCGGCGCGCGCGGCTTTGCCGGCGAGGTGGGTCATATGGTGCTGCAACTGGATGGCCCGCGCTGCTCCTGCGGCCGCCAGGGCTGCGTCGAGGCGCTGATCGGCAGCCGCGCACTGCGGCGTGACTCGGGCGTCGACGAAGCGCCGGCGTCAGCCAGCCTCGATCCCGTGCGCGCGCTGCTGGCCGCCGGCGATTCCCGGACCACCGCCGCAGTGACGATGGCGGGCCGCTACGTGGGCGTGCTGCTGCAGAACCTCGCGGCCGCCTACGACCCCGCCTGCATCGTGCTGGGCGGCCCGGTCGTGGACCTGGGCGAAGCGCTGCTCGCCCCTGCGCGGGACGCGCTGCAAGGCTATGCCCGTGCCGCCCAGGTGCCGGAGCCGGTGCTGCGCGTATCCCGCTTCGGGCCGGACGCCATCGCCATCGGCGCCGCCGCGCTGGCGGGCTACCGGCTGACGCAGCCGGCGCTGTAGCCGGCAAGCGCCGGCAGCGGCACTGGGCCGCCGCCCGTCACAGCACCAGTTCCTCCGACCACACCCGAAAGCGCGCGCTGTCCTGCGCGGGTGCCTCGGCGGCGGCGGCCGCTGACGAAGGGTTCAGCAACGCGGCAAGCTGGCTTGGCAGCAGCGGCGCCGGGTCGGCATGGAAGACCGCCGCGACGCGCTCCATCTCAGCGACGTCCAGCGCCGCTGCCATCGACAGGGTCGGCATGCCGGACGCCAGAGTCGTGTCGCGCGACTCGGCCAGCGGCCGCAGCGCGTTCAGCCATGCCCAGGCATCGGCCGCCGCCGCGGTGGGCTGGGCGGGCATGGCCGCCACGCTGGGCTGCCGGACCGGCGTGCCCTGCGCCGTCAGCAGCTGGTAGACCTGCCCGCCGTCCAGCAGGTTGAAGGCCGTCAGCCCGTTGCTGCCGCTGTCGCGCAGCACGACGCCGCGAGGCGCGTCCACATCCAGTGTGTTGGCCTGCACGTCCAGCGCTGCAGGCGCCTCGGACGCGCCACCGGCCAGCGCCGGGCCGCGGCCCCGCAGCGTGAACAGGTCGGCGTAGACATCCACCGCCGCATCGCCATTGGCCTCGCTGATCGTGCCGCCGGTGGACGCCAGCACGACGGCCGCCGGCGAGGCACCCGCGCCGCGCGTGTCGATGCGACCGACACGCAGGTCGCCGCCCGCCTGCACCTGCACGTCGCCGCCCTGCGTCGCCAGCACGCCGTCGGTGTTCATGCGCAAGGCACCGCCGACGGCCGCATGGACATCGGCCCCTGCGGCCGTCAATGCGAGCCGGCCGGCCAATGTCAGGTCCTGGCCGGCGGCCAGGTCCAGCAGCTGCACGCCGGCGTTGGGGCCCGTGGCGGCGCCCTGCAGCGCCAGCGTACCTCCGGCCAGCGTCAGGTGAGGCGTGACGACGCTGCCGAGCGTGGCGACGTCGATGCGCGTGGTGCCCAGGTCGCTGCGGCCCAGCTGCACCTCGCCAAAACCCTGCAGCGCCGCCAGCTGCGCGCCGCCAATGGCAAGCCCGGCACCGGTGCCGCCCACGGCCATGTCGCCGCTCGCACCGGCCAGCTCCACCCGCGCGGCGGCGCTGCCCGTGATCAGGCCCGACAGCGTCAGCGCATCGACATGGATGACGGCGCTGCCGCTGCTGACGACGACGTTGCCGATGACCAGCTCCGTCGCGCCGACGATGCTCAGCGACCCGCTGCTCAGGTCCAGCCCGCCCTTGAATTCCACCTTGCCGCTGGCCTGCAGCGTCAGGTCGCCGGCCAGCTTCACGTCCTGCGCGAAGCTGATGTTTCGCGCGTCACTGACCGCGAGCCCACCCAGCCGCTCGACCGCGCCGATGGCACCGCCGAAGACGACATCCGCGCCATCGCTGGCCACGACGAGCCGGTCGGCGGCGCCGCCGGCCGTACCGTCGATGGCGCCGCTGATCGTCACCGGCCCGTCACCCCGGCCACCGCCCTGCCCGGCCGTGACGGTAACGGCACCGTCGAACTTCAGCGCGCTGTCGATCGTCACCGGGCCCTGCTGCTGGATGGCACCCGCCGGCAGGTTAACGAAGGCCGTCGCGCCGCCCGCCTTCAGCGACACGGTGCCGGTCCCATCGGCCGTCACGCTGCGGCCGTCCAGCGGCGCGGTGCCGTCGGCGAAGACGATGTTGCCGTCGGTCGTCGCCAGCGCGATGCTGCCGTTGCCGCCGGTCGTGACGAGGTCGGACTGCGTCGCGTCGTCGATGGACGCAGCGGTCGTCGCCGTGGCGCTGACGCGCCGGACGGACACCGCCACGTCGGTGATCGTGACGCCATCGGCCTCCTGCAGCCAGATGCCGCCGCCCGCCGCGCGGGCGCTGATGCGCTGCACGGTGGTCTCGAGCCGGTCATCGGCACGGCCGATGCCGACAGCGGCCGACAGCCGCAGCGACGCCGTGCTGACTTCCGCGCCGGTGTGCCCGCTGGCGGCGACGATGCTGCCGCCCGTGGAGATCAGCGACACCTGCCCGAGGCCGGACGCGATGCCACCCAAGGTCAGGTCGCCGCCGGCCTGCACGCGGATCGCGGCGTCGACGACGGCCAGCGTCGCGGCCGGCGCCATCGTCACCGCGCCGCCGGCCTGCACGTCCAGCGTGCGGCCAGTGCGCGTGATGGCGACGCCGGCGTTCAACGCCATGCTGCCGGTGGCCAGCAGGCTGACAACGCCGGACGTGCTGCGCAGCGCCGCGCCGAGGCTCAGGTCGCCGGTCACGTCCAGCAGCACATTGCCGCCCGACTGCAGGGCCAGCCCGTCGGCATTGCCGCCGTCGGTGAGGCTCAACGAGCCGCCCGTGACGAGCACGACGTTGCCTGCCGAGACGAGGTCGGACAGCGCGGCATCCGCCACCGAGGTGGTACTGCCATCGGCGCCCACGCGCGTCGTCGACACGCCCACGGCGTCGACCGCGAGCGCATCCACCTCGCGGGCGAAGAAGCCACCGGCACCGGTGCCGGCCACGCTGGCGGCGAGTGTCGCCACCTGCAGTTGCAGCGGAGCGGCACCGGTGCCGAAACCCTGCGTCGTGCCGGTGCCGGTGGACTGCACGCGTAATGCACGCGCCGTGATGTCGGTCTCGGCGCCGCCGGCATCGGTGATGTTGCGGGCCAGCAGGCTCACATCGCCGCCGGTCTGCAGCGCGCCGATGGCGAGGTTGAGCGTGGCCGCTAGGCGCAGCGAACCGCTGCCGCTGGTGAACACTGCGCCGTCGGCCATCGTCAGCGACGCGCCGGCCTCGGCGTCCAGGCTGGACGCGCCAGCCAGCGTGACGTTGCCGGCGCTGTTGAAGCTGAGGTCGCCCCCCGCACGCAGGCTGGCGTTGCCGGCGGCCGTGATGCCGGCCTTAACGGCGACGCTGCCGGTCACGGCACGCAGCAGCAGCGCGCCTCCGCTGGTCACCGCATGGGCGGGGCTGGCAGTGCCTGCGTTGATCGTCAGGTCGCCGCTGTTGACGGTCAGCAGCAGCGCACCGCCGGTGGCGGTGGTGAGGTCTTCCTGCGGTCCCAGCTCCAGCGGCGTCACGCCACCGTTGCTACCCACACGCTGCAGGCTGATCGTCACGCGGTCGACGGCCAGCGCCTGGACCTGCGCGAGCGACAACGAGGCCGCACTGCCGCTCAGCGTCGTCACCGAGGTCTCCAGCGCGTTGGCCGGGGTGCCGGCATCGCCACCGGCCGTCAGGCGCAGTGCGCCCGCCGTGATGTCGGTCTCCGTGTCACCGGCGGCATCGCCATCGAGGATGGCGCCACCGGCGATCAGCGCTGCACCGGCGATGCCGGCGTTGAGCGTCTCGATCGTGATGTCGCGGCCGGCCTGCAGCGCGATGACGCCATTGGCAGACTGCACGCCCACTCCTTGGCCCTGCGTGATGTCGCGTGTGGCGACGAGATCCACGCTGCGCGTACTACCCGTCGCGCTGACGTTCGCGTTGAGCAGCAGGTCGGCACCGGCGTTCAGCGACACGACGAGCCCGCTGAGCGCCCCATTGACGGACAGGCTGCCCGGGCTGGTGATCAGCACCGCGCCCGTGGCGGTGGAGGCGCCCCCCAGAGTGACGTCCCCGGCCCCCAGCAGCACGAAGCTGCCGCTGCTGGTGATGCCGGCCAGCGCGGCATCAGTGACATCGGCCAACATGAATGCGCCGTCCGGCCCCGTGCGCGCACTGGTGAACGCGGCCAGGCTGTCGACCACCGCCGCGCCGCCCAGTTGCGACAGGAACACGCCGCCACCGGCCGTGGCCACGGCCAGGCGCGGCACACGCATCTCGATGAGGTCGCTACCCGCACCGACGCCATCGGTTGCCGCCGTGCCGGTCGTGCGCAGCATCAGGCTGCCGGCAGTGAGGTCGGCCTGCGTGTCGTCATCGCCCGTGAGGTCTTTCACTTGGCTGGCGGTGATGCTCATCAGGCCACTGCCAGCATCCAGCTCCGCCAATGCCAGCGCACCCGTGGCCGACAGGCGCAGCGTGCTGCCGCCACTGCTGACAAGGCTGCCCTGCGCCATCGTCCAGGCACCCGCGGCCTGCAGGTCGACGGCACCGCCGCTGCTGCGTACGATGCCCGCGGCGGCCTGCGTGACAGCGCCACCGGCCAGCAGGCTGATGATGCCACCATTGCTGGCCAGGCCGGCATTCAGCGCGAGCGCGCCGCTGGACTCCAGCCGGATGTGCCCCTGCTGCGTCTGCACCGCGGCATCCACGGTCAGCGCACCACCTAGCGTACGCAGCACCACCGCCGCGGCGCCGCTGGACAGCCCCTGCACCTCCGTCACCGGCACGCTGCCGAGGCTGCCGTCGGCAGCGACGCGCTGGACGCTGCCGAAGCTCGTCCCCAGCGCGCCATTGATGCTCAGCCCATCGGTCTCGGTGACGTAGATGCCGCCGCCACTGCTGGCGCCGAGGTAGGTCGCCGTGGTCTCAATGGCATTGCCGCCGACGCCGATGCCGGCAGTCGCGATGAGCACCAGCTTGCCGGCCTTCAGGTTGACGGTGCTGTCGCCGGGCACGTCCGGGTCGCGCAGGCTGCCGCCGGCGTTGACGGTCAGCGCCCGCGTGCTGCCTACGTCGATCTGGCCGACGCGCACATCGCGCCCCGCCTGCAGCGACGAGGCGCCCTGCGCGGTAGCCACCGTCCCGGCCTGCATGAAGAGATCGCGGCCGGCGACCCAGTCCAGGCTGCCGCCGGCGGTCAGCGCGATCGGGTTCATCGTGATGTCGCGCGCGGCGGACAGGCTGAGCACGTCGGCGCTGACGACGTCGGCATTCACTCCGAGGTCGCTGCCAGCCGAGAGCCGCACGCGCTGGGCGTTGACGCCCGCCAGCGTGGCCAGGCTCCCACCGGCGCTCAACACCAGCGGCGCGGAAAGGCCCGCCAGTCCGTTCACGGTGGCGTCGGCCGGAAGCGTGGCCACAGTGCCATCTGCCTGCACCCGATTGCCGGAGCTGGCCGCGATGCTGTCGACCAGCACGTCATCGGCCTCGCTCAGATACACGCCGCCCAGGCCAGCCGATTGAACGGCCAGCCGCTGCACCTGCAACGACAGTGCATCACTGCTGCTGGCGATGCCATCGTTCGCGCCGGTGCCCGTGGCCAGCAGCCGAGCCGCGCCGGCGACCAGATCCACGCCGGCACCTGCGGCGCTGCTGATGCGCGTGCCCTGCATCCACGCCTCGCCGCTGCCGGCGTTGAGCTGGCCCGGCGTCAGCACGCCACCGCTCTGGAGGCGCAGTCGCCCGCCGTTGCTGTTGACCGTTGTGGTCGCCGCCATGCTCAGCGCAGCGCTGGCCTGCTCGTCGATGGCGCCACCGGCCGTGCTCAGGCCGCCCGCCGCGGCATGCGTGATCGCCGCGCCGGCCAGCAACGTGAGCTGGCCACCGCTGCTGGACACCGCCGCATTGACGTCGAGCGAGGTGGCCGCGCTCAGGCGCAGGTGACCGCCGGCGCTGGCCGCCGTGTCGAGCGTGATCGCGCCGCCTGCGTTCAGCACGAGGCTGCCGCCGGTTGCCGTTAGGCCTGCCAGCGCCGTGGACGGCGTCGTCGCCGTCACCGTGCCCAGGGTGCCGACGCGGTTGACCGCCACCTCGGCAACGCTGCCGACGCGCACGTCATCCACCTCGTTGAACGCCAGGCTGCCCGCCCCGCTAGCCGCCAGGTTGGCGGCCTTGATCTGCAGCGGCGCGGCGCCGGTCCCGATGTCGCCGCCCGACTGCACACGCAAGCTACCCGCCACGATGCTGGCGGACTGCGAGGCCGACGTGACGGCAGCGCCGGCAACGACCGTCACCGTGGCACTTCCGGCGTCGATGCTGCCCAGCGTGACGGCGCCCGCCGTCTGCAGCCGCTGCGCGCCACCGGCCGTGGCCAGCAGCGTGGTGGCGCCGACGCTCAGGCTGGCGCTGACGCCGAAACCGGCCCGCAGATCCAGCGTCTGGCCTGCCCCGCGCGTGCGGACCTCCGTACCGGTCAAGGCGAGGTTGGCGCCCGCCACCAGGCTGATGCTGCCCGCCTGGGCCAGCACATCGCTCTGCACCGCCAGGCTGCCCGCAATCGCTTCGAGCAGGATGTTGCCGCTGCCGTTGGCATGGACTGGGCCGGCCACGGCCATGTCGCCCGCGCCGTTCTGCACGACGATGGCGCCGCTGCCCGCCGTCGTCAGACCGCCCGTGGCGATCGTCAGCGGCGTGGATTCCTGGACGAACACACCGCCCGAGGTGCCGCTGACACTGGCCGTCAGGCTACCCAGCCGCGTGTACAGCGGTGCGATGGCGGTGCCCACGCCGTTCAGCGACGTCAGCGTGGCCAGCGCTGCATCACCGTCGAGGTTGGGCGCATTGCCCGTCAGCGCGTCGAGGATGGCCCCGCCGGTCGACGTCAGCGTGATGCTGCTGGCGGCGCTGAGCCCCCCCACTTTCAGGTCGCCTGCCGACGTCAGCGCAATGGCGCCACTCTGACCGGCATCCAGCGTCACGTCCGTCAGGTCCAGCACGCCGGCGCTGTTGAGCGTCAGCGTACCGCCCACCGTCGTCACGGCGGCCCCCAGCGTCAGCGCGCCGGTGCCCGAAGTGATGGTGACCGACGAGGGGCCCGTCGACGTGATCGGGGCCGAGCTGTTGGCGGTGAAGGCATCTGCCGCGGCCAGCGTCACGGGGCCGCCATGCACGCTGACGGGCGCCTGCAGGTTGATGTCAGAGCCGGTACCCAGCGCCGAGAGGCTCAGCGCGCCATCCGTCGCCAGGCTGATGCCTGCGCCGGCGGCCAGCGTGATGTTGCCCGGGCGGGCACTGCCGTCCGTGATGCTGGTGCCGGCATGGCTCGTCAACGAAATGCCGTTGCTGCCGGTCACGCCGGTCTGGGCCAGGTGCAGGAGCGTCACCGTGCCGTCGATGACGGTGTCCGCGAAGCGGCTCGTAGAGCGCGCTGCATTTTCATTCAGGACGATGTCGCCCTGGCCGTTGTTGACGACGTCCAGCTGATTGATTTCCAGGTTGGGCAGGCTCACGCCGGTCAGCGCGCTGGCCGTCAGACTCAGTCCGCGCAGCGGTTCGGACACGCCGTCGCCCGGATTCAGGTCGACCTGGCGAATGCCGCCGGCTGCCGACGTCATGGCGAGGCTGTCGGCCTCGGTGAAGTTGTTCAGCGTGATGTCCGAACGGGCATCCAGTGTCAGCGAGCGCGCCGGCCCGAGCTTCAGGCCACGCTGCAGGTTGTCGTCGATGTCGACGACGGTCACGTGGTTGCCAAGCACCTTCAACGAACCACCGACGACGGCAGCGCCGTCCTCCGCCGTGCCGACAAGCACGTCACCGCTGCCTGCGAGCGCGTGCCCGGACCCGTCAGCCGTGCCGATCGTGAAACTGGTGAAGCCGCTGCCGAAGGCCCTCATCTCCTGGGCCGTCAGCTGCAAGGCGCCCGTCGTCGGGACGCCGGGCAGGTAGAACAGATCTATGGGCGTGGCCAGCGTGGCCGGACGCAACTTGACGGTCCCCGTGCCGGCAATCGCGCCGGACCCGAGCGCGCCGTTCAGCATGTCGATGGAATCAGCGGCGACGTCCATGCTGCCGCCCTGCTGCAAGACCACCGCATCGTTGAAGACGACGCGGCTCGCGCCCAGCACGGTCAGGTTGCCGCCGTTGCCCAGCGTGATGCCTTTCGAGAAGGTCACGATGCCGGTAGCGTTGATGGTCAGGTTGCCGTTGATCGCCACGTCCTGCGAGAACGTGACGTTGTGAGCCTGCGTGATCGTCAGGCTGGAGAGCAGGTCACCGCCCTCGCTGCCGGCCGACAGCGAACCCAGGAAACTGATGTTGCCGGTCGCAGCGGCCGTGAGGGTCAGCACGTCGGTGCTGCTGCTGTCGTTACCACCAAGGTAGTGCGTGTTGTTGCCGCCGAGGGCGATAGACCCGCCCGAAGTGATCGAGACGGTGCCGCTGACGCGGATGGAGTCCGCGTTGTTGTAGTTGCCTCCCGCGGCAAGGCTGCCGCTGATGACATTGGTGTGGCCGGAGCCGAAGGCGGTGTAGTTCCCCGCGACGATCAGGTCGCCCTCCTGGCGGACGTGGCCGCCCGCACCGTCGGCGTACACGGTGAGATCGCCATGGACGACGACGGGCGAGCCGTCTGCATGGCCGATCCAGACCGCATTGCCCGCGCCCGGCGTGCCGACAACGGACTGGCCCTGGTCGATCAGTGCGGCCGCATCGATGGCGCCGGGTTCATACGCGCCCATGAGCGCCGCCGCATGGGCGTCAGGCAGCAAGGCCACGGGCACCGCCCCCAGCACCGGGTCCGCCGACAGCAGCACGCGGGCCTCCAGTGCTTCCAACTGCCAGGCGCGCACGCCACCACGCACCGGTGCGAGTGCCACGGCGCCCGTGGAGTTCGACGTTCGGCGCCAGCGGCGCGGCAGCAGGGAGCGGAGTTTCACGGGTGTTCCTTTCTTATGAGGCAGCCGGCCCCGTGATCACCGCGTGATCAGAGCGCCAGGCTCTCCTCCCAGACATCGAATGCAGTATCGGCCGAGCGCTGCAGGCCGCTGGCCGCCGGCTGCTGCGAGCCGCTGCCGAGCAGCCAGGCACGCTCCAGGCGCTGCGCGAGGCCGAAGGACGCATCGGACAGCAGCTCCAGCACGGCGCCATCCGTCGGCAGTGCGGCCACGCCATCCTCGGGACCGGCCAGCGCGGCGAGGTAGACGCTGGCGGCGCTGTCGTGCGGCAGATCGGCGACGTCGGACGTCAACGCCGACAGCGCATGGCGCGCCGGGCTGTCGAACAGCGAACCCTGACGCAGCTCGGACAGCGGCCGCAGCGCCTGCAGCCAGGCGGCCATGTGAGCCGTCACGTCGGCGGCGCTGCCGCTGGCGCCGGGCGCGATGGGCGCGGTGGAGCCGCGCAGCGGGCTGCCGTCAGCGACGACCTGCTGGTACAGCACGCCGTTGTCGAGCAGGTTGAAGCGGGTGCGCCCGTCAGCGCCGGTGTCGCGCAGCATCAGGCCACGGCTGTCGTCGGCGTCCAGCCGCTCCACGTCGACATCGATGGCCGCCGCCGTCGTGGAGCTGCCAGGCGTCAGCGCGGGGCCATGGCCGCGGATGGACAGCCAAGCCGCATGCACGTTGACCGCGTCGTCGTTGTCGGCATCGACGATGTTGCCGGTGAGCGCCTGCAGCAGCACGCCGCCGCGGCCGGCGTCGACGCGGCCGAGGGTGATGCCGGCGTCGGCCACGGCCGTCACGTCGCCGCCGTTCGTCGCGATCAGTGAGCCCGGCGCCATGCTGAGCGCGCCACGGCTGTCGATGTTGAAGTCGGCGCCCGCGGCCGTGAGGGCCGTGCGGCCGCTCATCGACACGTCGCCGCTGGCATGTAGCGCGACATGGTCGGTGAACTGCAGGCCGGCGCTGCCGCCCTGCAGGCTGAAGCGGCTGCCGGTGATGTCCAGACCAGTCGCCGCGAGGCTGGCAAGCGTGTCCGTCGAGACGCGCACTTCGCCGCTGGTCTCCAGCCGCACCGCGCCAAAGCCTTGCAGTCGCGCCAGCGTCGCGGCGTTCAGCAGCAAGCCGTCTCCGCTCTCGGCCAGGCTGATGGCGCTGCCCGTGGCATGCGGCTGGATGGTCAGCGCGCCACCGGCCGATGTCAGCGGGCCGTTGAGCGTCAGCGCATCGACGCCCAGCACGACGTTGCCATGGGCCACGCTGCTGGCGCCGAGCGTCAGGCTGCTGGCGCCGTCGACGACGAGGTCGCCCTCGGCGATGACGACGCCGTTCAGCACCACGCGCGTGGCGCCGACGATGTGCAGGCTGCCGCCGTCGAGCAGCAGGTCGCCGTGGAACTCGACGGTGCCGCTGGCGTGGACCGTCAGGTCGCCGATCAGGTGCACGCTGGATGCGAAGCTCACGTCCGTTGCGCCGTCAATTGCGATGCCGCCGAGGGCCGTCGTGCTGCCGATGGCGCCCAGCACCGTGACGGCGCCGTGCGCGTGCATGGTCAGCGTGTCGGCCGGGCCACCGGCCTTGCCGTCGATGTCACCCGTCAGCGTGACGCCCTGGCCGGCGTGGATGACAAGGTCGCCCTGCACGGCCAGCGCGCTGTCGAGCACCACGTCGCCGGCCTGCTCGATCGTCTGGGCCGGCACGTCGAGCACGGCGCCGGGGCCCTGGGCCTGCAGGCTGACAAGGCCGCTGCCATCGGCCTTCACGGCCACACCGTTGGCCGGCGCGCTGCCGTCGTTCAGGACGATGCCGCCGGCCAGCGTACGCAGGCCGATGCTGCCGTTGCCGCTGGTGATGAGGTCGCTCTGCGTGGCGTCCGTGACGGTGCTGGCCTGGCCGCTGGCTTCCAGGCGCGTGACGCTGACGGCCACGTCGTCGACCGTGATGGCGTCGGCCTCCAGCAGCCAGATGCCGCCACTGCCGGCGCGGGCGGACACCGTGCCGACCTGGGTCTGCAGGCGGTCCGTCGCGTTGCCGTTGTCCAGGCCGATGCCGCCGCCGGCCACGATGCGCAGCGCCGGGGCCGTCACGTCGATGTGGTCGCCTGCCGCACCCAGAATGCTGCCGCCCGCCAGCAGCGAAACGGCCGTGGCGCTGCTGACGCTGCCCAGTTGGAGGTCGCGGCCCGCACTCAGGCGCAGCGCTGCGAGCGCATCGGCGCTGGCGCCGCTGGCGAAGACGATGTCGCGCTGCGCCTGCACATCGACGCTGCCGGCGCTGGACAGGTGACCGCGGACGGCCAGGTCCTGGCCCGCCGCGAGGCTGACGGCGCCGTGGGTGCTGACGTCTGCATCCAGCGTCAGCGTGCCGCCACTGGCGAGCAGCAGGGTGTCGGCGGTGACGGTGGACTGCGTCAGCGTGAAGTCACCCGCATTGACGACCCGCACGTTGCCACCGGCCGCAAGCTGCAGCGTCGCAATGTCGGTGTGCAGGCCGGCCACGCCGCTGCCGGCGGCGAGGCTGGCACCCTGGCCGAACACCTGCACGGCCGGCGCCGCACCGGCCACGCCGATCTGGCCGCCGGCCGACAGGGCGACCGTCGCCGAGCCGGTGCCGCGCGCGTCGATCTGCGTGACGGTGATGTCGCCGCTCGCGGCGAGGTCGATGGCACCGCCCCGGCTGGCCACGGTGCTGCCACCGGCCATCGTCAGGTCTCCGCCATTGACGGCCAGGCCCAGCGCACCGCCCTGCGTCGTCAGGCCGACGGACTGCACCGCCTGCGCGGCTGCGCCGTCCTCCGACAGGCTGGCGCTGAGCGCGCCGACCTGCAGAGTTCCGGTCTGCACCAGTTGCAGGCTGGCGGCCTGGCCTGCGAGCTGACCGACGGCGATCTCGATCGGCGCAGCAGCTGTGCCGGCGCTGCCGCCGGCCTGCAGCAGCAGCGAGCCGGCCGTCACGTCGACCGCCGCATCGCCATCGGTGATGTTGCCGCCTGCCACCAGCGTCACGGCGCCCGGCGTGCGCACATCGCCCAGCGCGAGGTTGCGACCGGCCACCAGCGCCACGCTGCCGCCCGCGTTAATGCCATCGGCATCGCCCATGACGAGATCCATGCCGGCGCGCAGCTGCAGGTTGCCCGTCGCCATGGCGCCGCCCAGAGCCGCATCGGTGAGCGCGTTTGCCGTGACGCCGCCATCGGCCTGCACGCTGCCGACGCTGACCGGGCCGACCGCGCCGACCGTCAGGTTGCCGCTGCTCGCCAGGTTGAGGCCGGCGCCCGCCTGCGCGGCGACGACGCCGGCCTGCAGGTCCAGGGCGTTGTCGGCCGTGCCGATCGCGTCAGCGGCCTGCAGCCGAACGCTGCCGGCCGTCACGTCGGCCGAGCGGTCGCTGTCGGCATCCAGGATCTTGCCGCCGCTGATGAGGCTTACCGCGCCATTGCCGGCATCGACGAGCGCCACGGTCAGGTCGCCGTCCGACTGCAGGCGCACGCTGCCACCGTTGCTGCGCACCTGCGCGCCGGCCGCCTGCGTGACGCTGCCGCCGACCGCGCGCACGTCCACCGTACCGCCCTGAGTGGCGATCTGGCTGCCGGCCGCCTGAGCGACGCTGCCCTGGACGACGACGCTCACCGAGCCGCTGCCGGCGGTGACGTTGGCATTGAGCTGCAGGCTGGGCTGGTTCAGCGCCACAGTGTTCACGGCGATCAGCACATTGCCGCTGCCGTTGGCAGTGATGTCGTTGCTGACCGTCAGCCGGCCTTCATGCGTGTTGGCGCTGGTGATGATGAGGGCTCCGTTGCCATCCGCCGTGGCACCGGACAGCGCCGCGCTGCTGCCGACCGCCGCCACCGCGCCGACCTCCAGGCCGTTGCCTTCAGCGACGAAGACACCGCCCAGCGTCGACCGCACGGCCAGCGTGTTGATGGACGTCTCGATCGCATTGCCGGCGGCGCCGATGCCCGCGCCGGCCTGCATCTGCAGGCCGTTGGCCGCGACGTTGACGGTCTGCGCGCCGCCCGCGGCGTCGGCGTCGAGGAGGCTGCCCGCCGTGACGATGGCCACGTTGCCCGCACCCGCGCTGACCTGCCCCAGCATGACGCCCGCCTGGGCCTCGATGCGCTGGCTGCCGCCCGCCGTGACGAGGCGTGACGTGGCCGCCATGACGAGCTGGCCGGGCGTCGTGAGTTCGATGGACGCCGTCGCGCCCTGCGTCTGCACGCGACTGGCGGCGGTCATCCACACGCCCACCGGCGCGGCGAGATGGATGTCGCCGATGCTGGACGTGACGAGGCTGTTCAGCAGCAGGCGCCCGGCGAGCGTCTGCAGCGTGATCTGTCCGCCCGCCAAGGCGCTGTCGGTGACGGTCTGGTCGGCCGTCAGGTCACCGGCCAGCAGCTTCAACGACAGCGCACCGCTGCCACCCGTGACGCTGAGACCGCCAACCCCCAACGCGAGGGCGGATGCCTCCACGATGAAGAGGCCGCCACTGGACGTGTTGCTGGCGGCGAGCGTGGCCACATCGGTCCGCAGCTCGGCTTCGGCGCGGCCGATGCCGGTGGACGCTGCCAGCCGCAGGCTGTCGGTCCGCAGGTTGGCAGCATCGCCGGTGAGGCCGTCGATCAGTGCGCCGCCCGTGGACGTCGCAGCAATGCTGACGCCGGCCGCAACGACAGACAGGCGCATGTCGCTACCCGCGTCGAGCGTGACACGGCGCGCATCCTGGCTGCCGCCGCCCAGCGAGCTGACGGTGACGCCGTCGGCCATGCTCAACGCACCGCCGGCCGTCAGTTTGACGAGGCCACCGGCGCTGAGGACGTCGGCACCCAGCTCGATGTCGGTGCCCGCATTCAAGGTGAGCGGCGCAGCACCGCTGGGCGCGATGCGGCCGGCGCCATTCGTCGCGAGCCGGTCCTTTGCGCTGAGCGAGATGCTGCCGGCCACGCCGGTGACGAGCTGGTCGATGACCAGATCGGCGCCGGAGTGCGCCGCACCACCGGCGGCGAGGCTGATGCTGCCGGCACCGGCCGTCCAGACGCCCGAGCCGCCCGCCAGCACATGGATGGCGCCGGCGGCGGTCGTCAGCGCGATGTTGCCGTTGTCAGCGCTGCCGAGCTGCGCCAGCCGCAGCACGTCGACGCTGCCGTCGATGTCGGCCAGCTGCAGCAGCGGCGTGGCGCGGCCCGCGTTGACGGCGAGTTCGATGCTGCCGCTGCCACTGTTGGTGACATCCAGCCCATGCACTTCCAGCGAGGTCAGGCTGACGCCGGCATTTGCGGACACGTTCAGGTGGATCGCGCGCAGCGGTTCGTCGAACAGCCCGTCGGCGCTGGAATCGACCTGGCGGATGGCACTGAGCGCCGAGTGGAGGTTGACCGTCTCCGCCTCGATGGCGTTGGAAAGCGTGATCTGGTTGACCGCGTCGAGCGTGAGGCTGCCGTGGTTGCCGACGCGCAGCACGGCGCTGGCCTGGTCGAGGTCGGCGACCGTCACGGTGCTGCCGAAGATCTCCACGCTGCTGCGGAAGGTCATGCGGTTGGCCAGCAGGTTGGCACCGATGGTCACGGCGCCGGCACTCGCGACGGCGTGGCCGTCCGAGCCGGCCTGGCCGATGGTGATGCGCTGGAAGCTGCCTTCCAGGGCCATCAGCTCGTTGATATCCAGCTGCAGGATGCCCGGGGAGTCCGCCTCGCCGGGCGATCCGATCTGGATGGCCTGGCTCAGAGTGGTGGCCCGCAACGTCACCGAACCGGAGCCGGAGAACGCCCGCTCGGGCATCAGCAGGTCGATTTCATCGCCCTCGATCAGCGCATCGCCGGCATGACCGGCGATAGTGCCGGTCAGCACGACGGAGCGCGCCATGACGACATGCTGCGCGCCGCGGATGATGAGGTTGCCGCCGTTGCGCAGCGTGACGGAGCCGTTGAAGCTGACGTTGCCGGTGGCTTCGATGACGAGGTCGCCATCGATGATGACGTCCTGCGCGAACGTGACATCCTGCGCGTGCAGCACGTGCAGGCTCGTCAGCGCATCGCTGGCCTCCTCGCCCGCACCCACGCGGCCAGCGATGGTCACGTTGCCGTTGCGGGCGTCCAGCGTCAGCGTGTCGATCGAGCCGGGGCCGTCGCCGCCGAGGTAGTGCTGGCTGCTGCCCCCCAGGACGATGCCCCCGTCCAGCGCGGTGATCGTGCGGTCGCCGTGGATGCGCACGGAGTCGTTGATCGTGACGTTGCCCGTCGAGGCCGTCGCGTCGGCGGTCAGCAGCGTCGTGTCCCCGGAGCCGAAGATGGTCAGCGACGGCGCCAGCAGCTGCGTGCCGATCGTGACGTGACCGCCGATACCGTTGGTGTAGAACACCACGTCATCCTTCAGCGTCAGGCTGCGGCCCGACGTGTCGGTGACGTTGATGGCATTGGACGCCCCATCCGAGCCGAACACGAGGCGGCCGAAGCCGTCGCGCAGCTGCGAGAGGTCGTTGCGGTCCAGCAGCATGCTGCCGCTGCCGGAGCCGCCGAGGTCGCCCAGCACGATGGTGCGGGTCGGGTCGATGGTGGCGAAACTGAGCTGGCCGCCTGCGCTGCGCATCGCCGCGGAGATGTCGACATCGTCGGCGGTCACGCTGACTGCATCGCCGTTGGCATCGAGCGCCGAATTGAAGACCTGCTTGCCCGACAGGCTCGCGACGTCGGTACTGCCACCGCGCGCACCATTGCTGCTGTTGGCCGTCCCCAGCGAGACGGCACCCGTGGAGACGATGGAGACGTTGTCCCGCTGCGAGCTGCTGGCCGCGACGAAGCCGGCATCGATCAAGATGGCCAGAGGGCTGACGCGGAAGCCGTCGACCTTCTGGCCGACCTGGCTCAACGCAGACAGCGTCAGCTGGCCCCCTGCGGTGCGAACGAAGGCACCGCCCGCGGCGCGCAGCACGTCACCGTTGTGGACACCGAAGAGGGCTTCCTCGTCCGGCGTCAGATGGGCGGCAATGACGGCACCGTTCACGACGCCACCGGTCATGCCGAGCTCGAAGCGGCCGCGGGTGATGAGGCGTTCGAGCACCGGGTCGAAATCGCCATTGCCGAGCTGCCGCCAGTGCGCAGCGCTGGCGTCTGTCAGGACACTGCCCTGGACCGAGCGGATCTGCACGTTGCCGCCACCCGTCGTGCTGCTGGCCGGTGTGGCGTCGATGCCGGCGGCCAGCGTCACGTTGCCAGTCTCGGCCGTCAGCGTGACGGCACCGCCCAGCGTGGTGACGTCGGAGCCCAGCGTCAGCGAGCCGGCAGCGTAGAGTGTCAAGGCGCCACCCGCCAGGTCGATGGCATGCAGGGCGGTGGTGATGTCGCCACTGCGGTTGACGATCTTGACGTTTCCGTTGCTCGCATCGCCGACGGCCGTCTGGTGGATGCGCTCGATGACGACACCGTCCACCTCTTCCAGCGCGATGTCGCCGCCGCCGGTGTTGGTGAGGTCCAGCGCATGGACCTGGATCTCGATCGGGTTGGCCCGCGTGCCGATACCACCATTGGACGTGATGACCAGGCGTGCGTCGGCGGCGATGATGTCGGTGTCGCCCTCGCCCCCATCCACCACGCCGCCGGCGTGGACGATCAGGTCGGCGGCTGACGTGCTGCGCAGCTTGCCCAGCGTGATCTTGCCTGCGGCGTTGAGTTCCAGCGTGCCGGAACCGGCATCGATGTAGGTCTCGGCCGTCATCTCCAGCACGCCGGCCGGATTGGACGACACGGTGCCGGCCAGCAGACGGATGTTGCCGCCGGCCGTCGTCACGTCGGCCTCGGCCGCCAGCTTCAACGACCCTGCCGCGGCGATGGTGACGCTGCCGGTGGCTGCAGTGACGCCCTGGTTCAGCTGGATGCCGCCCGCCGTGGTGCTGACGGCCAGCGCCGCGCTGCCGGTGACGGCGAGCACGCTGTCGACCGTGAGTGCGCCACCTGCCTGCACGGTAATGGCGGCACCACCGCTGACCAGGCGGCTGATGACGAGGCTGTCACGCTCGCGCACGCTGACGGCACCGCTGGCTTGCAGGTCCAGCCAGCCCGCGGACAGGTCGACATCGACGGCCGCGCCCGGCTGCGTCGTCTTGATGGTGACGTGGCGGCCGGCCGTCGCGACGGTGTCGGTGGCGTCGAAGTGCAGCAGCGTCACATTGCCGCCGGCGACGATGGTGATGTCGCCCACCGAGCCGATGAGGTGGTTGATGGTCACGGCACCCGCAGCATTGATGGTCAGGTTACCGCCGGCCAGCGTCAGGTGATCGATGGTGAGCGGGCCGCTGCCGACCTGGTTCAGCGTGATGTTGCCGCCCGCATCCAGCAGCGTCACGTCCATCAGCGTCACGGCGGTGGTCAGGCTCAGGTCGTGCGCGGCGTGCACACCGGCTGAGCCCGCGGTGGCCGTCAGGCGACCGGCGGTGATGGTGTTGCCCACCGTCAGGCTGTCATGCGCAGACAGCGTGATCTCGCCGGTGGAACTCACATTCAGCTCGGACACCACGACCAGCGAAGCACCCGACGATCCCAGCGTGATGTGCTCGCCCGCATTGGTCTCCAGATCGACCACGGCGAGGTTGCCGGTGGCCACCATCGCATAGCTGCCGTTGGGACGCGACGGCAGGATGAGCACGTAATCACCGTCGGGTGTCAGCGTCGTGCTGGTGCCACTGCGGTCGAGCGAGCCACCGGCGTCGAACGTGGCGTTGTCGGTCTTTGCTTCCAGCGTCAGCGTGATGCCGTCGGCCTCGACATGCGCCGTGACGATGGCATCACCGTTGATGTCGCTGGCGATACGACCCAGCACGGTCGCCCAGGTGTCGCCCGCCTGGACGATCTTGGTGTAAAGCGAACCGGCATTGACCTTGACCGCATCGCCAACGGCCAGCGTGCCAGTGAAGGTGACCGTGTCCTTCTGCTTGGCCATGTTGCCGACCGCCACGACGGTGCTGTGCACCGGCTGCTCGCCAGCGACGTCGCGTTGCTGGGCGTCCAACGCATGCACGTTGCTGACGTTGAACGCCGCATTGTCGACGTCTGCCGTCAATGTCAGCGTCATGGAGCCGTCGGTGTGCGAGGCGGTGACGGCCAGGCTGGTGTCCCCGTTGATGTCGTCGCGCAGCGCATTCAGGACATCGTCCCAACTGGTGTGGCCGGTCGTGGCGACGCCCGTGTACGTCTTGGTGCCGATGTCGACGGTGAGCTTGTCACCGACGCCCAGGGCATTGACCGCGAAGATGACGTCGGTGACCTGCTTGACGTCGGTGCCGGCGGCCTGGATGGGTGCCCCGGCAGGGTTGCTGATGGTCTGCGTGGCGCTCGACGCAGTCAGCGTGAAAGTAGCGCCGTCCGTCAGACCGGTCAGCGTCAGCACATTGGTGCCGGTGGTGTGTGTTGGCGTGGCCGCCTTACTGCCGTCACCATTGATCGCGGCGAACAAGCCCGCCGCCAGTTCGTCGCCGGTGGGCGTCGCATCGGTCGTGAAGGTATACGCCGGACGTGTGCCGACGGTCAGCGAATAGGTCGTGTTGGCCAGCGGCGCGGCGGCGAACGTGACGGTGCTGACCTGCTTGGTGCTGCCGGTTGGCGCCGTCGTGTGCGTATCCGGCGTGTCGGTGATGGTCAGCGCACCCACTGTGAAGGTCTGGTTGGCCTGCTCGCCCAGCAGCCACAGCGTGCGTGGGTCCAGCGTCATGCCGGAGCCGACACTGATCGGCGTGCTGCCATTCACGCCGCTGGTGAGCAGCAGCGTGGTTCCCTCTGACACCGCGACATAGCTGGTCCCGGAGTCGCTGGTGATGGCGTTCGCCAAGGACTGCGCCACGGTGAATGCGCTGTCGCCATCCGCCGCGGTGAACGTGAAGGGGTGCGTATCGATGGTGACCGTATAGGTGCCGGCGGGCGTGACGGTGATGCCCGACAGATCCACCACACGCTCGGCGGCATCGACGTTGGGATTCGCATCGATCTTGGCAGCAAGCGCGCGCAACAGCGAGGCGAAGTCACCCGCGACTATCGTGTTGTTGATCGGCGAGCTGTCGATCTGCGCGCTGTACGAAACGCCGTTGACGACAATGCTGTAGACCTTGCCGCTGTCGATGACGAGATCCGGCGCGAACGTGATCGCGCTGCGCTGCTCCTGCGTGAGCCCGGCATTTACACGCGGGATGCTGACGTCGTTGGTGGTCTCCTGGGCAAACGGCGTCGTCACGTTCTCCTGCATGCTGGCAGACACCGTGAACGTCGTGTTCGGGACCGTACGCTTGACGATGAGGCTGGCGTCACTGCCCAGCGTGACGCTGAACTGCCCACCGGTCTCGATATCGGTCTTCAGCTGCCCCAGCAGGGCCGTCACTTCGGCGGCGGTGGCGACGGCACCGGCCGCGACGAGTGTGCGCGAGAAGGGCTGGCCATTCAGCGTGACGGTGTAGATGCGGCCACCGAGTGCCTGGCCCTGGAAGCTGATGAGCTCCTGCTGTTCACGGTAAACACCGGCAGCGACCAGCTCCACCGGGGCGTAGCTGATGATGGCGCCGCCAGCGACCTGCTGGGCCTCGGCCGTGACGGTGGATGAGCCCTGCGCAAGGATGCTGCCGATGACACGCACTTCAAGCTGCTCGGGATGGGCGTTGTCACCGGTGTCCTGCGAGGTTAGCAGGCGCTTGGAGGTCACGTTGCCGTTGTGCAGGAACTGCAGTTCGGCCGCATAGATGTCGGCCGCGTCCTGGTCGTAGGTGCCTGCGGCCGTGCGCAGTTCCTGGATGGCCCCGCCCGCATCGAGCGTGACGCGCCCGATGTCCGCCGCGGCGCCGGTGGTCGTCTTCTGTGCGCCGACCGACGAACCTGCCTCGATGTAGTCGATGGACAGGTCGCCAGCGGCCTTGACGGTGATGTCGTCGTGGTCGGCGTAGTTGACGATGCGACGCACGGACAGGTTGCCGCCGCCCTCCAGGCTGATCGCGCCATCGCGGGCCGAGATCTCCTCGATGACGACGTCGGCACCGGCTTCCTTGACGGCGATGTCACCGGACTGCGTGCTGATGACGGTGAGGTGGCCAGGCTGCGGATGAGCGCCGGTGGACCGGCCCGTCAACGTGTTCAGCTGGATGCCGTGCGCCGCGGTGACGCTGAGCGTGTTCTCGGCGATGGCCACGGATGCCTGGTCGGTGCTGAGCGTGTCGGCCACCAGTGTCAGGTCGTTGCTTGCGCGGATGATGCCGCCGCGCAGCGTCAACGTCCCCGACGTCTGGATATGGACGTCACCCGTCGCATCGAAGTTGTCCACGCCACCCACGAAGCCCGACAGCACTAGATCGCTGGTCAGCTGGACGTTGATGTCCCGCTTGGCCCGCAGCTCGAACTTGGCCGCCGGGAGAGCTGCGATCTGCAGGTTGATGTGGCCGGACGCCACGGGGGCCGCGTGCTCTTCGATGTGCACCGTCGTGCTGAGGACGCCGTCGCCGTCGTAGTCCACCCCGAGGATGGCCACCGGGCGGCCCGCATCGAGCACACCGTCGGCGAAACCGTCATGGTCGGCATCGACACCGGCCTCGACGAACACGTCATCGCGGTCGTTGTCGTGGTTGATGTCGATCGAGCGGTCGATGTCGGTGTCGCCCCGAGCGGTGATGATGAGCTGCTCGATGGTGCTGCCCGCTGCGGCAGCTCCTCCGTAGTAGCTGGTCTTCTGCAGGATCTGCGTGTGCGTGGTGGTGTTGCCGCTCACCAGATCGCCCAGGCGCACGTCCTGGCCGGAGATCAGCTCCAGGTGACGGTTGGCGCTGAGCGTCGCACCCATCAGGCTGAGCGTGCCGCCGCTTTCCAGGATCAGCGTGTCGGCGCTGAGCACCGTCGGCAGCCTCCGCGTGGCATTGCCAGGAGTGCCGAACAGGAAGTAGTCACCGGCGCGGTACTCCATGTGCTCTTCGGCATTGAAGAAGCGGTAGAGCTGCACCGACTGCTTGGCGATGAAGGTGACGCCTGCGCTGTAGGCCAGCGAGTCGTGGTTGGCGCCCACGGCAGGTGCGGTAACGAACACGCTGCCGGCAGTGCTGACCAGCCTGAGGTTGTCGGCACGCACAAGCGGCAACTGCGCCAAAGTCACGTCGGCGCCGGCGTCCACGCGCAGATCGTGCTCCGCCTGGACGGACACCGTGGAGCGCGCGCTGCTGGACGCTGCATGCAGCGCCGACTGTGCGCGCAGCACCTGCAGGCCCAGCGACAGCTGACCGATGCCATCGACTTCGCTGAGCACGATGTCCCCGTCGTCGGTGACCGCGTCGAGCTGGTTGGCGGCAATCTCGATGCCGACTATTCCGGCGTGGGCGCGCAGCGTCAGCACGTCGGCCACGATGTCCGGCGCGTCGTCGACGAAGTTCTCGGTGATGCTGCCGCCGGTGGACGTGATGCTCACGTCGCCTGCCGACGTGAACTGCGTGACCAGGTTGTTCTGCGCGTCGCGCACGACGGGCAAAAGCCCGCCAACCGGGATGTAGATGCCGGCGCTGACGTCACGCACGAACACGTCCCCCGCAGCCACGACAGTGATTTCGGCATCGGCGCCGTTGGTCTCGTTGTTGGACGTGATGCGCAGGCCGGCGAGGTCAGCACCGCCCGCCGCCCGCAGCTTGAAGCTGCCATCGGCCACCGTGGTGTCATGCACGGTGATGCGGCGCGCCGTCTTCTGGTCTATCAGCACGTTGGCCGCAGTCTGAGTGGTCAGGCCCAGAGAGAACACGGACGTGTTCAACGTGACGGCACCGGGCGACGCCGTTGTGTCGAGCCTGGAGCCGGCCACGACGGTGAGCGTCTCCGCCGTCACGAGCGAGTTGGCGTCGATGGCCAGCACCTGGCCCTGCGCGTTCAGCACCACATCGCCGCGGTCGAGGCTGGTGGTGGAGCTGTCCCGGCCGGCGGTGATGGTGCCCACGCGCAGATCGGCAGACGAATATCCGGTCTGGAAGGTGCGCAGCGTGATGTCGTTGCGGTCCGAGTCGCCCTTCGCGAGGACGGAGGTGGCGGTCAGGCTGCCATACACGCGCACCTGCACGAAACCATCGGCGGCCTCGGCGGCATCCAGCAGCAGGTCGCCCTTGTTGACGATGTCGATGTTGCCTTCGCCCGTCAGCTTGACCAGGCCAAGGTGGCCCACGCGCATCGCCAGCACGATACCGGCCTCGGCCGTGACGTTCAGCGACTGCGCATGGATCTCGCCGCTGATCACGGTGTTGGCGCCACTGCCGGTGACGGCCTGCAGCACCTGACCGCCAGCCGCCAGAAGATCGACGCTGCCGCTGGCGTCCATGAGGCTTTCGCGCAGCATGACGCTGCCACCCAGCGCGCCGGCGTGCACGCTGATGTCACCGCTCAACGCGTACAGGCGCGTGTCGCTGTCCGTCGTGATGCTGCCGCTCAGGCCGCCGCTGCCATCGGACGCGGCGGCACCGGCCTGCAGGTTGATGGAACCGGCCGTGATGCCCCCGGACAGGCTGATGTCGCCCTGCGCGGTGAGGCTCACCAGCCCCATTGTGGCGCCCACTGCACCGCCGACCGAGCCGGCAAACAGCAGATCGCCCTCGCTGCGCAGCGCGACGGCGGCGGCGGACTGGCCGCCCGCTTGCGTTCCGATGACCACCGCGCTGTCGTCCAGGCGTAGCGTGACGCCGGCGTTCACTGCCACCTGGTTGCCTTCCAGTTCGACCGCCAGCGGGCGTGTGCCGGAGGCATCGGTATGCGACACGCCGTGCAGCGCGACCTCGTTGCCTGCCGCGATGGACAGGTGGCCCAGGGCCGACACATGGCCCGACAGCCGCACGGTGTTGCCGGCATCGATGGTCAGGTTGCCGCCGCTGATGGACGCCGCAGAAGTGCCCAGGCCGGCGGAGATCGTCGATGTCGTCACCACGCTGCGCATGACGACTTCGGTGGTGACGATCGGCACGTCCTTCCACACGGTGACCTGGTGATCGACCTGCACCGGCACCAGGGACGTGGTGGTCTGGTAGACGGGGCGCTGGTCGAGGATGTCCTGCGACTGGGTCGTCAGCGAGTAGTGCAACTTCTCGCGCGGCGCATAGATGTTCTGCGCTGCACCGGTCCACGTGTAGGTGTAGTTGGTGTACTGCTCGTAATGCTTGCCCCAGACCTGATAGGCCGACACCGCGTCATTGCCGACGTTGGAGCCAACGAAGTTGCTCATGTGGGCCAGCAAGTCGGCGCTCGCAGAGCCATTGACGTAAGAGCCGGGGGAGCCGACGGTGTAGTAGCTCGCAGGCCCGGACGGACCGACATCTCGGTACAACACCAGTTGGAAGACATCGCCGCCGATCGCGACCGAACTGGCGATGTCGTGCGGCCCCTGGTTGCGGATGTCGCCGTTGGTGTTGCCGCCGCGTCCCTGGTTGAAGCTGTACGTATCGCCGTTCCAGCCCACGTGCTGGTACATCGTGAAGTGGAATGGGTCAGCCAGGCTGCCACCCACCATGACGGTGCCAGCGTTGGACGACGAAGCGTTCGTGAACGTAGCACCGGTCAGTTCGTTGAAATACAACTGGCTGGACTGGATGGCTGTGGTGGCGCGGCCGGAGGAGACCGTGTCCGTGTGGTCGCTGATGACCGGCGAACCCCAGGCCCAATCCGGCAGTCGGGCCTGCGAATACGTCGTACTGGACAACGCACCGGGCACGGCCGTGTTGACGATGTCGAACAGCCGCTGTCCACCGTTCTGATAGGAGACCGCCCAGGAAGCGCCCCGATGGTCCAGGTCGATGTTCGCGGACGGACCGCCATCGGTGAACGCTGACGAGGCCTGGGCATACAACACATTGGCACGCGCCTTGTAGGTCCCGATCAGCTCGCCGCTCGTGGTCGACTGGCCGGTGTAGCCCGTGACCTTCAGCGGGTCGTTCGCGTCGTCGCGGACCGGCGTGCCCACCGTCCAGGTGCCGTTGTTGACCCCATTGGCCGACGAGTCGCCACTCAGGAACTCGGTCGGCGCGTTGGTGACGACGGACAGGATGTCCTCCTGCGCGCCTTCGGGCATGACCACGTACTTGTCGCGCCAGCCCGCCACATCGATGAAATAGACCTTCTCAGCGTTGTTGCGCCAGGTCGGGCCGCTCCAGTGGTTGGTGCCATCGGTGGGCGTGTAGTTGTGCGGGACGCCATCCTTCACCTCGTGCAGCACATCGTGGCTGTAGCTGAACTGGTAGATGGGCTTGTAGCCCAGCGTGTTCAGCACCGCACGACGCTGCGCATCGGTCAGCTGCAGGAACTCCTTGTAGGTGGACGGGTTGGTGTAGTCACCGGAAGGCTGGTCCCCTTGCGCGATGGACGCACCGGGATGCTGCTCGTCGCTGGCATCCGCCCAGTTCACCACCGGAATGGACCCGTTGTAGCCGGCGTAGGGCAGCTGGTTGTAGTAGTCGATGCCCTCGATCAGCGTCTCGCGGAACTGGCGGGTCGTGGCGTTGTAGTAGCCGACCTGCTCCAGATCCACATCCATCGTCACGTACGAGCTGCCGACCGGCACGCTTTCGGTACCGACCTGCTCGGTGATGACGGTGGGCTGGTAAGTGATCTCCGGCACCGTGACCGTGCCGGCAGCCACCTTGGTGTAGCCGGTGATCTTGGTGACGGTCTCTGCCACGAGCTGCACCTGCTGGCGCGTGATGTCGCGGTTGGTGTCGAGCAGCGCGTCGGCGTCCAGCGTGATGTCGCCTCCGGCCATCAGCACGATGCGGCCGTCGGCATGCAGCGCGCCCTGGTTGTGCACGCTGATGGCACCGCCGAGCAAGTCCGTCTTCTGCACCGTACCTTCGAGCCGACCGATGCTCCAGGTCAGGTCGACGCCGGCATGCACTTCGATATCGCCAGGCGTGGAAACCGTGCCGCCGAAGCTGGCCGTGCGTCCGGCCGACACCAGCACGCGCCCTGCAGCGTCGGTGGCCTGCACGAGGCCGTCGATCGTGACAGCTGGCGCGACGAAGTGCACAAGCGCACCGGCCTGCACGATGGCGGCATCGGAGAACTGCGTCGCGGGCGTGGGGCCGGGCGACACGGTGATGCTGTTGCGCGCTTCCATGCGCACGGTGGAGCCTGCGGCCGTCGCGTGGACGCGGCTGCCGGACTGCGCCGACAGGTTGCCGCCCGTGATCACCACCTCGTTGCGGACGTTGATGTCGCGGCGGATGGTGACGTCGCCCTGCACGGAGGCGATGTCCACCAGCGTGCTAATGCCCTGCCCCAGCGTCTTCGTGCCCACGACACCGTCGACCAGCACGCTGTCGATGGCCGTCAGGATGATGCTGCCGTTGTTGCCGGTCTCCAACTGGCCACCAGACACGTAGTTGTTGCTGGCATCCAGCACCAGCTGGTCGACGCGGATGGCGATGCGCGTGTCGTCCGTGCCACCGACGATCTCCAGGCGGTCCTGCGCCTGCACATCGCCACTGACCCAGACTTGCGAACGCGACACGATGCCGATATCCGCCCCCGTGTCGGCCGCAAGCACATGCCCGCGCAGGCGGATGTCGCCGTCCGAAACCAGACGCACCAGACCGTCCATCGGCTTGTCCACGCCGATCCAGCGACCGGCCCCGGTGGCGTCGACGCGCACCAGGCTGGCGTTGCTCATCTCGAAGCCCATGCCCGAGGTGCTGCTGCCGCTCTGCACGGCGATGCTGCCGGTGGCCGTCAGCTCGCCCCCCGCACCGCTGGACAGCGTGCCGACCGTGATGCCGCGCAGCGCGCTGAGCTGAAGCGTGGCGCTCTTGCCGCTGTAGATCCAGTCGGGGTTGCTGCCATTGGGGCCGACGTAGTCGCCCCCTGCACGCAGCGTGCCGGCGAGGTTCAGCGTCTGCGCCTGCAGGGACAGGAGACTGTTGTCGGCCGTGGTGTAGAGCTGCGCATCGGCGGCGACCGTCAAGCTCGTACCAGCGAGCAGGCCCAGCAGCGCGTTGCCTTCCAGGATGACACCGCCGGCGACGGCGCCCACGGTCCCCAGATTGATCGCCCCTTCGGCCTGCATGACCAGGCGCTGCCCCGCCGCCTGCGCGGAAATGACGGTGCCGTAGACCCACGTGTCCCGCACGGACGTCGTGCGCATGGAACCCGCAAGAGTCACGCTGCCGTGCAGCAGGACGTCGCGGCTGGCGGTGACGCTGACCTCGTCGTCGTAGCTGGCCGGCGTGGCACCGCTGCTGGTGATGACGCCGGCGAGGTCGACATCCTTGCCACTGAGCGCGATGAGCGCCCCGCTGGCCAGGCGGCCGCCGTTGGACGACAGCGTCAGAGTGCCGGCCGTGGAGCCCACCTGCAACAGCTGCAGGCCCGGGCTTCCGACACCGATGGTGCTGTCGATCCGCACATCGTTCAGGCCGCTGATGATGATCCGACTGCCGACATCCAGCGTCGTCAGCACACTGGTGTCGAAGGTGTGCAGGCTCAGCTCGCCGGCACGCTCGGTAGTGCCGGCATTGATGAGGATATCGCGCTGGGCGGTGAATCGTCCGCGCAGGTCCAGCGTGTCGCGGGCGTTGATGACGATGTCGGCACCCGTGCCACGGGCGATGAACTCGCCGGCCAGCGTGGCCGAGCCCGTCGGCGCGAAGCGCATGCTGCCCTGCAAGGTCTCGATCAGCGCGCTGTCTGTGAACGTGACGTTGGCGCTGCCGCTGGCCGACGTGGAGGCGTACAGCTCGATGCCGCTGTGACCTCGCACGGCGCCGCTGATCAGGATGTCGCCGCCCGGCGAGTTGGCCCGGCCCAGCTTGACGACGGATCCGGTGCCGGCCGCATCGATGACGTAGGCGCGCAGCGAGGCGGCGGCCTGCGTGAAGCCCAGCTTGTCGGCGTGGTCGGCCGTGGCCACTGAGAAGGCCCGGTTACTGGTCAGCATCAGGTGGCCGTCCTGCAGCCGCACGCGCAGTTGATCGGCAGTGATCCCCGCCGTGCTGTTGAGCGGCGGCGTGCCGGTCGGCGACACGGTGACCACCAGCGCCGCGCTGGCCAATGCGGCCTGCAGGTCGGCGACGAGGTCGCCGAGACCGGTGTTGTCCTGCGTGTCGGCCGCCCGCACGGTGACGATGCCACTGACGGTGTAGCTGCCGGTGTCGACCATCACCTGAATCGATGCGTCCTGCGTCAGCCGGCCATTGGCGTACTCCGCGAAGTCGGCGGCCACAAGTTGCTGCTTCCAGGCCGGTGCGAGCACGCCCAGCTTGCCGCCCGCGGACAGCGAGATGGTGCTGTCGTCCTGCCAGGTGTGTACGGTGGCGTTGCCGCCCACCAGCATGCCGTAGTCACCGAACACGTCGCCCTGCGCGACGGCGCCCACCGGCGTGCCACCACGGATGTCGATGGTGCGGCCGGCCGCGAGCTCGCGGGTGAGACGGATCTGGCCGGTGGCGCTCGCGGTGATGGCCGAGTTGCCGCCGTAGTTGGTGATGACGGCCCCCAGCGTGAAGCCATCGGGGTCGAGCCTGTCCACCACCTCGCCGCCTGCCACGAGCAGCCCGTCGAGCTGCATGTTTCCGGTCGCATTGAGGTCGATGCGGCCTTCGGCCTCATGGACCACCACGCGGGCAGCGCCCGGCAGGCGCAGGCCGACGTTGTCGGCGGACACGCCGCCAGTCAGCAGCACCGAGGCGCTGGCGCGCACCGTGGCGCCCACCTCGACCATCTGGCCGGATGCCCCTTGGACCATCGCGCCGAGCGACAGCTGGCCACCCGCCACGACGGTCACCCGCGAGTGCTCGTCGGACCAGTTGACGAAGCTGCTGCCGTTTCCGCTGCTCAGGATGCCACCCGACACCAGGTTGCCGGCGATGGACACACCACCGGCGCTGTGAACGTCGACGAGGCCGCCGGTGTGCGAGGACGTCCAGCCATAGGCGGTGAGGCCGCCGCGGGACGTGATCTGCACGCCCCAGCCACTGTCGTCCGCCCCCGGTGCACCGGTGGTGGCCAGCACGACGGAGCGGCTGGCGACGAGGCCGGTGTCGAGCAGGATGTTCTGGCCAGCGGTTACCGAGATGCTGGAGTCGGGGCCGAGGAAGCTGACGCCATCGGCGCCAATGGTGCCGCCCGCGACCAGCGCGCCGTGCAGTTCGACGTCCTGCGCGCCATTGACGGTGATGCTGGCGCCCGCCTGCTGCGCCGCAAGCGTGGAGCTGGCATGCACGTACACGCTGGTGCCGGCGCCCGGCTTGCCGGCCTCCGGCGCGCCATGGCCGGTGAGGCTGATGTTGCCGTGGATCTCGGCCTGGCCTTGCCAGTACACCCAGCGGTCGGACTCCAGGGCCAGGTCGGAGCCGGCACCGAGCAGGTTGATGTTGCCCTGGACGATGATGTCGTCGTGCGTGCGCACGACGAAGTCGGCGTTGTCCTGCAAGGTCGTAACCGTACCGGTCAACAGGAAGCCGGCACCGCGCTGGCCGAACAGCGGGTGCGGCTCCAGCACACGGATCTCGTCGACATGGCCGTCGCCATCGCCGTCATACGCGTAGGCGACGTATTGGTGCCCCTGGTTGTCCTGCACCAGCCAGCGCGTGGCGCTGCTGCTGTCTGCGGCCGGCTCGGCGTAGTCCACACCCAGCGTGAAGCTCGTGCGCAGCTTCAGGCCGTCGGCCGCATCGGCCTTGTAGAACACCGGCTGGTTGTCGAGATAGTGGACATAACCGGTCTGGGCGAGCACGCGGGCCTGCTGGTCGATGGTCAGGCTGTCGAAGCTGCTGCCGGCCGCAGGCACGTCGACGGCGGACCACTGGATCGTGTTGACGTTGTAGTCGGCGCCCGCCATGAAGCTGATGCGGTAGTGCGCATCCGCCGCGGCATTGGCGCTGAAATAGACCGGGCCGTCCCAGCGGATGTAGCCCAGCGACCCGAGCACGCGGTCCTGCTGGGCCACCGTGAGCTGGTCGAACGGCGTGTTGGCGAGCGGCGCAGGCACGCTGCCCCAGTTGATGGCCGCATCCGTGTAGTCGGCACCAGCGCTGAAGCCGTCCGTCACGCGCGGCGACGCACCGGCCTCCAGGTGCACGAAGACTTCGCGGTCGACCTTTGCATAGCCCAGGGCGTCGAGCACCTTCTGCGCCTGCTGCGGCGTCAAGTCCTCGAAGGTGGCGCTGGCGGACGGCTTGGCGACACCACCCCAGTCGATCGTGGACACGTCGAAGTCGGCGCCTCCCTCGCTGAAGCCATGCACCAGCTGCAGACCCTGCGCGGCATCGGCCTTGAAGAAGCCGCCATCGGACTCGGTGTAGCCCAGCGCATGCGCGACGACGCTGCGCTGCGCGGCGCTCAGATCTTCAAAACGCGCATTCGCAGCGGGCGCGCCAGCGCTGCCCCAGTAGATGTTGTCGTTGCGATAGTCGGTGACCGGGCCCTCGGCGAAGCTCGACAACAACTTTCGGCCTGGCGCGGCGTCATAGTTGAAGAAGCTGACCTGCTTATGAGATGCCGCCTCCGTGCGCTCGATGTAGGCGAGCACCACGGCCTGCTGGCTGGCACTGAGGTCCTTGAACGCCGTCTCTTCGTTGGGTTGCACCAACGAGTCGACGACAACGCGCTGATCGGGCGTGAGGCTGGCGTACGTGGTGCCGGCGTCGGGTGCGAAATGGATGATGCTGTCGACCACCGCCTGCTGGGCGCTTGTCAGCAATGAATATGGCGTGCCGCTGTCGGGCTTGCCCGCGGCGCCCCATTGGGCTGCCGTGATCTCGGTGGCCAGGTTGCCGCTGTACGACTCGATCCACTTCGAGATCGGCACGCTGGCGTAGTCGATGGTGACGTTTGTCCAGTCGCTGGCCGGAATGGCACCGTAGTCGAAGCGGTAGCCAATCTGGTTGGCCACCACGAGACGCTGTGCGGCGCTGAGCTGCGAGAACGCCGGGTCTCCCGCGGGCACGGGCACGCCGGCTCCGGTCCAGTCGATCTGGCCGTTGTCGTAGTCGGCCGTGACGCCTTGCAGGAAGCCGGTGCGCAGTTGCTGGCCGGCGGGCGCATCGGCCTTGAAGAAGACCTGGCCGGTGTAGGTGGCATAGCCCAGCGACGTGGCTACGGCCGCCTTCTGTGCGGCGCTGAGCTGATCGAATGGCGTTCCCGCAACCGGTGCACCGGCCGCGCCCCACGCCACAGCATTGGCGTCGTAGGCCACCGCGTAGCCGCCGTCGAGTGCCTCGTGCAGCGCGTTGGTCGCCGCGTTCCAGAACGCGCCGTGCGCGTACATCGCATAGCCGAGACTTCCGGCGATGGCGGCCTGGGCCTCGATGGTCAGGTCGGCAAAGGCGCTGAAGGCCCCGACCGGCACGACGCCGGTGCTGCCGGTCAACGGCAGCTGGCTCATCAGCGAGACGAGCGCAGCGGGCAGGTTGCCAGCCCGCAGGCCGGCCAAGATGGCGTCGACCGTCGCCGCGTCCGCCGTGCTGGCAAGCGTCTTGCCTGGCAACGCATCAAAGTACTCGGCGAAGCTGCTATGCATCTCGCCCACGTCCAGCACGGCACTGCTGGCGGAGGTGAAGGACCCGCCGATCAGCAACTCGCCCGGCGTATGGACGGCCAGCGTGGCGCCCGCACCGCTCAGCTGCGGCGTGGTGCCGGTGAAGGTGGCGCCGGCCAGCACAGCGCTGCCAGACAACAGATGGACCTTGTCGACGGCATTCAGCACGAGCTGGTCGTTCGCAAGCGATCCCTGGATGGTGCCGCCCTCCGTGACCACCAGGCCGGTGCCAGCCGTCATCGTCAGCACGCCCCGCTCGCCGCGCACGACGACGAGGCCGGCGTTGTAGATGGATTTGCTGCCTTGCAGCGTCAGGCGCCCATCGGCGCGCGCGACGCTGATCTCGCTGCCCTTGTCGGTGGTGATGCTGTTGGCGCCATCGCCATAGGCGCTCATCGCGTTCACGCCGCTGGTGCCCAGCACCAGCAGGTCCAGGCGCGTCTCGGCGCGCAGCCAGCCAGACACGACCGCCTGCTCGTCGACGGTCAGCGTCAGCGTCGGGGCCGTCAGGCCGGAGTCCGGCGAGCCCAGCGGCGCGTTGATGTTCTGGCGCTGCACTTCGAGCAGACGCGTGTTCAACGTCAGCGCCTGCGAGGCCTGCACGTCACCCTGCACGTTAATGCGATCAGCCTGCAGCGTGACGATGTCGTCGAACCGTGCGGAGAACGTGAAGTCGCCGATGCTGGCGTCCTTCGCGTCACCCAGGCGCATCAGCACGCCGGGTTCGCGGTGCCCGATGTTGATGGAAGCGAAGCCGTCGGCCAGCGCGGACAGGTCGCGCATGCCGAGCTCCATCTCCCCGGAACGGCCACGGTCGACGGACTGGTCCCAGCCGAAGCGGGTTTGCGCCGCTCCGCCGATGGCGTAGTTCTGGTGCACGTCATGCGTGCGGATGACGAGCGCACCGGCGGCACGCACGGTGTTGTTGCCTGCAGCCAGGTCGATATCGTCGGCAATCAGCGTGATGCCGTGGCCGTTGCCGGCGCTGATCTGGCCGGACACGTGGGTCAACAGCGCCTCACGCCCGGACACGTCGATGGTGACCGCACCGGTCAACGCGGCGACACCGCCGTTCGCGCGGCCATCGGTAACGATGCGCAGGTCGTCCGCCTCATGGATGACGATGTCGGCGCTCGCACCGCCCGCCGTGCCGCGGTTGACGACGGCGATCTCGGCAAGCTCGGTGTTCAGCACGCCGCTGATGCCGGCAGCACTGAGGCTGAACAAGCCCTCTGGCGCGACGATGCGGGCGCCGGTCACGTCCAGCACGCCGGCCGTGTCCAGGATCAGCCCGCTGCGGCCCCAGGACGCGCCATCCGGGTTGGACAACACGGTGGACGTGGCGTTCTGGTCGCTGAGCTCGATGCGCTCGACGCTGTCGTTGAAGACGATGTCGCGGCTGCCGGCGGATGCGGCAATCAGCAGCTCGTGGTCCTTCAGCTGCAGCGGCGCGTTGCTGGTGAAGGGCGCGACGAGCAGGCGGTCACGCCCCGCACCGCCGTCCAGCGTGAGCTTGCCGCCGCCGGTGCCGATGTAGACGACGTCGTCGCCCTCGCCGCCATCGACCTTGTTCTCGCCGCTGCCGACATAGATGACGTCGTTGCCACCGTTGCCCCAGACGCGGTTATTGCCCGCGCCCATGTCGATGATTTCGGCACCATCGCCGCCGACGAACTTGTCGTCGCCGTCTCCGCCCTGGAAGATGACGCCGCTCTCGCTGCCGCCGGCGAACTCGTCCTTGCCCGCGCCGCCGCGCACCACGCTGCCAGCCGCGCCACCAAGAATGACGAAGGCGTCGTTGCCGATGCCGCCATCCACATCCAGCAGCGCTGCAACGCCCGAGCCGACGTACAGCGTGTCGTTGCCCTTGCCACCATTGAAGACGATGCGCTTGACGCTGCCGGCGGCATAGGTCTCGGTCTCGCCCAGCGAGCGGACGACGATGTTGCCACCGCTCTGCTCGACGTTGAACGCCTCGTTCGTGATGTCGTCGTACAACGTGCCGCCACCGTAGCGGCCGGAGGCATCGCCGGCATGCAGGTACAGCGTACCGTCGGCAGCCAGGTGGCTGATATCCGGCGGCGCGCCGAAGCTCCACTTGTAGCTGCCGCCAACGCTGATGCCCATGACCCGCACGCGCGCCGCCACGTAGGCCGCAGCGGGCGTGATGTCGATCTGCGCATCGAAGCCGGCGATCGTGAAGTCGATGCTGCCGAAGATGCCGAGGTCGATCTCGAAGTCCAGCGAGCCGTGCGCCTCGGCGAAGAAGCGCGGCCGGCTGGAGAGTGCCACGCTCATGCCGGCGTTGAAGTGCAACGGCCCCAGGTGGATGTCGATCTCGGCGTTGCCGTGGACCTCCCACTGGCCGTCGCTGGACACGAAGCCACCGACGTTGACCTGCAGCGCGTTGAAGAAGTTCAGGTGGCCGCTGTATTCCAGCTTGAAGATGCTGTCGACGATGCTGATGCGGCCGCCGAAGTCGATATCGAAGGCCAGCAGCTTCATCGAGCCGCTGAGCGTCAGGTCGAACATCGTGTTGCCGGCGATGGTGTGGCCGGACAACGTCGTGTAGGCGCTGCCGCTGGTGTTGATCTGCAGCGTGGCGGCGGCGTTGATGTTCAGCACCGACACGCCGAAGGACATATGGGTGTCGACCCGCAGCGCGAAGAACGGCGAGTTGCTGGCGTCGGTGCCGAAGGCGGCGTCGAGCGCGAACGCCATCTCGCCGAAGTCGCCCAGGTCCAGCGTGACGTTGCCGCTGGCCTGCAGGCCGTGGCTGTCGATGAGCAGGTCCATCGCGCCGGACAGCGTGATCGGTCCGACGTGGATGCCGGCCGAGCCCGACAGGCGCAGCAGGTTCGGCGCGACATTGACGATGACCGGTTGGCCCTGGGCATCGAACACGTTGCCGTTCGCGTCGCGCCCGCGGACTTGCTGGGTCTGCGATGTCGTGTTGATTTGCAGCAGGAAGCGGCCGGTGACGTCGAAGACGCCACCGCCGTCGATGATCTTGCTGTCCGTCCCGCTGCCGCCGACCTCCAGGCTGCCGTAGATGCCGCCGGCGACGATGCCCAGCGTGCCGGTGACCTGCAGTGGCTGCAGCACCGGCAGGTCCAGCGTTGCCGTGACGGCCAGCTCCACGCCACTGGTGGAGATGATGACGCTGAAGTCACCGCGCAGGTCGAGCAGGCCATCGAGCAGGTCCAGCGAGCCCCGCCCGGTGAGGGCCATGTACGGGCCCGTCCAGTTGGGCTTGCCGGGCGGCGTGGCCGGGATCGTGTAGACCGGGAAGTCGACCTTGTCGAGGAACTCGTCCGGCACCTCGTAGACGATCTCGTGGCCGAAGCTGTTCATCGTCAGCTCCAGCTCGGCGTGGATCTTGGCGACGGGGCCAAGGTCCAGCCCGCTGGACAGCTGCAGCCGCATGGCGATGCCATCGCGGATGACGAGCAGGCCAGTGGCATGCGTCGTGAACAGCGGCGCACTGCTTGGGCCGACGCGCGCCTGCACGTCGACGAAGACGGAGATGCCCTGACTGGCACTGGCGCGGACGTCGAACACGCCCTTCATGTTGACCAGCCCGAACACGTCCATCTCCGCCTGGCCGGACAGGCGCAGGAACTGCTCGTTGTAGAGCAGCACGATCGGGTGGTCAGGGTTGCCGGTCTCGATGCCGTAGCCGGGGTGGACGACCTGCTGGCTGTCCGTCCAGGTGGAACGCGAGAAGTCGATGACGGTGAAGGCGCCGGTGAGGCTGACGCCGCCCCCCAGCGTCACGGCGCCGGAGGTGTCCTTCGTGAAGTCCGACGTGCCGATCTGGATGCGCACGCCGGTGTTGAGCTCCAGGTGCAGGTCCTGCGCGTGGAAGGTCACGTCCGGGACGCCGACGAGGCCGATGCTGGTGACCTTGGCCTGCGCGGCCAGGTAGACACCCACCGAGGCGCCCTGCGTCGTGATGACCAGTTCCTTGGCGACGATGAGCCCCACGTCCAGGTCGTTGATGGCGAAACCCACCGCCGACGTGTCGGGGCTGTCGGCCGCCGTGATGCGACCATCGCCATCGGTGTCGCGCCAGTAGCCGCCGACGCCGATGAAGCCGAATCCGTCGTTGATGCCGATGGCCAGCGTCGTGACCGTCGTCTCTTCGCCGGTATCGAGCGTGACCGTCTCGGAGCCGCGCTTCGTGAACGCCATCGACGCCGAGATCTGCACGAAGCCGGCGAGGTTGATCGACGCATAGCCGACCTTGGCCTGGACGAGATCGCTCGTGAAGTCGACGAAGACGGTGTTGCCGCCGCCCGCGGGCAGCGCGAAGCCGTGCGCGTTGAGCTTGCCGTCGCGGTTGCTGTCCTCGCCGGCGTCGAGTCGGCCGTTGCCGTTCTTGTCCTCGGTATAGTCCCTGAACGACGGACTGAGCTGGTAGTTGATGGCCGGCGGGCCGAAGAGCTGTATGGCGGCCTGCACCGGCGCCGGGATGCTCGGCACGTAGAACGTGTTGATGTTGACTTCGACATCCTCGGCCCGCACGTCCAGCAGGTTGCGGTCGATGCCCACGAGGCCGGCGTAGCCCACCGCGGCCTTGGCCGTGATGAAGCGGGGCGTGTACTGCTCCAGGCCGGGGATGAACTTGCCGATGGCCGGCGTCATCATCGCCAGACCGAAGTCGACATCGTCCAGCGCGACGCCGACCGCGTTGTCGTTGATCTTGTCGGGCAAGCCGTCGTTGTTGGCGTCGTCCCCGTAACGGTACGGGCCGCCGACGCCGGCGAAGCCGGTCAGATGCGAGCCGCCCAGCGTCATCGCCGAGACCTGCAGCGGGAAGCTGCCGTCCGCGCCCAGAACGCCGGCGCTCTGCAGCAGCGGCTTCAGGCCACCGGCGTCGATGGCGACCGTGTACACGTCGCCCTGGCGGAAAGCCAGAGAGCCGCGCAGGAACAGGAAGTCGGCCACGGCGATCTCGGCCAGGCCGATATCGATGCCGATCAGGTCGTTGCCCTTGAGCGTCAGGCGCACCGGCGTGCCGCCGGTCTTGATCTCATAGCCGGTGCGGCTCACGCCGCCGGCATCCACCGTGTGGATGCTGGAGTAATCCGCCGTCGACCGCATGACGCCGCCGAACAGCTTGCCGCCGTTCTGCACCTCGATCGTCACGTCGGTCGCGCGGATCGTCAGCACGTTGCCGAAGCCGTAGGTACCGATCTCCTGCGCATGCAATTGGAGCGACAGGAAGTTTTGCGCGTTGAAGAATGCCGGCAGGTCTGCCTTGAAGACGCCCAGGCCCAGATCCACATCCTGTAGGCCGAAGCCGATCAGGCCGTCCTGGCTGGACAGTGGCCTGGAGAAGTCCGGATTGCCGACACCGATGAACACGTCGACGTCGGACGCGCCGAAGCTCAAGCCCTTGAACGTGACGTTGGACAGCCGCGAGTAGTCGCTCGACAGCCCGCCGATGGCCTTCAGGCCGTTGAGGATCTGCTGCGTCATGCCCGAGGGCAGCAGGTTCTCGATCAGCGACAGCTCAGCCGGCAGGCCGGTGTACATGTCCGCCGTGAAAGTCTCGCCCAGGTTCAGCTTGAAGTCGCCGTGGATGTGGACGAAGTTGGCGATGTTGATGTTGAGGTTCGGCAGCTCGACCGAACCGAACAACGTCAGGCCCAGGCTCGGGTCCCAGCCAATGGAGAGCTCCAGGTTCTTTAGGAAGCCCAGCGCGCCATCGAGGAAGTCGAAGCCCGGCAGCTTGTCCGGCAGGAAGCTGGTGAGCTTCTTCAGGCTGATCGTGGGGATCAGCAGGCCGGTGGACGGCAGTTCGAAGTCGAAGTCGAAGCTGGTGGTGACCGAGAACAGGTCGAACACCCCCAGCGTGGCCGTCATGCCGATGCGCAGCGAGTTGCTGTCGAAACCGATCTTGAAGGCCTGCGGGTCGCTGCCGATGGGGATGCTCAGGCCGCCGCCGGGAAGCTTGCTGAAGTCGACATAGGCGCTCGGCACCGGGTACTTGCCGAGGAAGGCGCCGTTGAAGCCGAGGTTCACGTCCGTGGCCTGCAACGTCAGGTACGGGTCGGTGCCCACCAGACCGGCCAGGCCCGCATGCGCCGTGAAGGCGTAGAACTTGCCCGGCAGTGAGACGCCGGCGCCCAGGCTCGGCGTGAGCATCGCCAGCGCAAAGTCGAGCTGGTCGATGGCGAAGCCAATGGCGTCCCCGTTGGGCGTGTCGTTGCCGTCGATGACGCCGTCGCCGTTGGTATCGCGCCGGTACGGCCCGTTGATGCCGGCGAAGGCATTGACGTTCTTGCCGGCCACAACCAGCACGTCGGCCGGGATGGACACGTTCAGCCCGACGGCATTGAAGTTGACGTCGTCGACACTGAGCTTCTGGAACGTGAAGCCGCCCGACAGGCTCACGATGCCGGCCACGCTGGCCTTGGCCTGGCCGACTGTGGCGCTGACCACGCGGTTGCCCGCATCCAGCGTGATGGGCGACCCGCCGGTGGCGATGGCGTGGCCGCCGTTGGCCGCGAAGTCGGCGACGTACAGCGGGTTGCTGCTGGTGTTGACGTCGACGATGGCGTCATTCAGCGAGAACTCGATGAACTGGTCGAAACCGACGAAGCTGATGCGCTGGGCCGATGCCTTCAGCGCCGTGAACTTGGTGCCGGCGACGATGTTGGCCGCTGGGTTGAGGATGTCCGGCAACGCCCTGTACAGCCCCAGCGCGAAGTCGAAGTCATCGACCGTGAAGCCGATGGCGTTGGGGTTGCTCGCATCCCCGCCCACGCCGACGAAGGCATGCACGTCACTCGCGCCGATCTCGATGGCGCGCATCTTCACGTCGGCGATGCTGGCGCCGAGCGGCGCCTTGACGGTCAGCGCCACGTCGTCGCCCTTGCGGAACGCAAAGTTGCCGTCGATATGAACGAACTCGCTGATGGTCAGCCGCGCATCGGTCAGGCTGGCGCCGATGACGTTGCCGGTCATGTCCAGCATGACGGCTTCGCCGCCCGTCGGCACGCTGAAGCCGGCGCTGCCGCCGGCCTTGAAATCGATGGGCCGCGCCGCACCGCTGGCCGTGTTCAGCTCGATGTCGACACCCTTGGCCGACAGCTCGAAGTCCTTGGGGTCGATGCCGTAGACGCCGATGTCGTCGGCATGAGCCTTCAGCGCCGTGTACTTCACGCCGCCGGCGCTGGCCATAAACAGGCCCAGGTCGACGCCCTGCACACCGATGCCGTAGAGCTGGCTGGTCTGATCCTGGAAGCGCTTCGTGCGGTCCAGGCCGCCATCGGCGTAACCGACGAACACGTCGACGTTGCTGGCACCGACGGTGAAGCCGCGAGCGTTCGTCAGCGGCAGACCCAGCGTGTTGCGCAGGCCGGTGAAGCTGGCCTTCTGGAACGCAAAGCTGCCCTGGATGAGGACGAAATCCGAAATGGCCAGCGTCGCCTGCGCGGCCGACAGCATCAGCCGCTCGCCGGAGAAGTTCAACGTGACCGGGTCGGCGCCGGTGGGCAGGTCCAGCGCGCGGTTGCCGGCGAAGTTCAGCGGCGTGATGGCGCCGCCCAGACCTGGCGACGCGCTGTTGTATTCGATGTGGACGTCCGTGGCGGACAGCGTGAAGTCCTGAGGGTCGATTCCGTAGATCGACACGTTGCTCGCATCGGCCCGCAGTGCGCGGTAAGTCTTGCCGCCCTGGTCGCGCACGCTCAGGAAGCCGAAGCTCAGGCCCTGTATGCCGAAGCCGTACAGGCTGCCGGCCTGGTCGGCGAACGACTTCGTCTCGTCGATGCCGCCGTCCGCATAGCCGACGAAGGCGTCGATGTCGCTGCCGGCGATGGAGAAGCCCTTGGCGCCCAGCACCGGCAGCGCGCTGTTGCCGGCGCGCAGCGTGTTGCCGTAGTCGGCCTTCTGGAAGCCGATGGCGCCGCGGAAGTACAGGAAGTCCGAGACCTTGAGCACCGCCTCGCGGGCGTAGACGCCGATGCGGTCGCCACCCCGGAAATCCAGTGCAATCACGCCAGTCGAACCCAACGCGAGGCCACCCGCACCAAAGCTGCGGACGAAGTCGATGCTGCGGCCGTTGGCGTCGGCGCGGTTGATCTGCAGCTGCAGGTCGCTGGCGCTCAGCTCGAAGTCGGCCGGGTCGAAGCCGTACAGCGCGACATGCGCCAGATTGGCCTTGGCCGCCGTGTAGGACTGGCCGCCGGCCTTGGCGATGAGCAGGCCAAAGTCCGCGCTGCTGACGCCGAAGCCGTAGAGACGGCTGGCCTGCTGGTCGGGCGTCTTGCTGGTGTCGAAGCCGCCGTCGGCATAACCGACGAACACGCTGACACCCTGGCCAGTGATGGCCAGCATCGACGTGGTCGTCACCTGCTGCGTCAGGCCGGCGGCGGTGGCCAGCGTGATCGGCGCGGTGGGGCTGTACTTCTCAAAACCGATGCGACCGGAGAGGTAGGCGAAGTCGAACAGCTGCAGCGTGATGTCGCCCTCGACGCGCACCAGCTCGCCGGCACCGCCGTCCAGCGTGATGTCCACCGTCTGGCCCGGGCCGACCAGCACCGTCAGCGGCTCGGCAGCGAAGTCGATGACGCGGTCGTTCGGCCGGCTTGCCTGGTTGAGTTCCACGGTGAGGTTGCGCACCGTGGGCAGCAGGTCCGACAGGCCCACGAAGCCCGCCGCGCTTGCATTGGCCTGCAGCGCCGTCCACTTGCGGCCCGGTTCGGCTTGCGCGCTGACCAGCGCCAGCGCGAGGTCGACATGGCTGATCTCCAGGCCCGCGGCATCGCCCGTGCCGCCGTTGACGCCCGCGAAGATCGTCACGTCGTCCAGGCCGAAGCTCAGCACGTCGACGGCAATGCTCTGCGCGGGCTGTGTGCGCGTGGCGGCCAGCGTGAGCGTGGTGCTGCGCTTCTCGACCGCGAAGCCGCCATGCACCTGCACGAAGCCGAAGGCGTCCAGCGTCAGCGTGCCAGAGGCCTGCAGCATCGGGCCGTCCGCGCCGGGCATGTCGAACGTGATGCCGCTGGCCGGGCCGGTCGCCACGGTCATGGCGGTCGCGCCGCCTGCGTAATCGACGACCGCCGGCTTGGCACCCGCCTGCACGACCTGCGAGGCCCGGTTGATCTGGACCTTGATGTCGTTGGCCTGGACCGTCAGGCCCTCGGGCATGCCCACGAGGCCGACCTGCGCGGCAGTGGCTTCGAGCGTGCTCCACTTCCGCGCTGCGCCGCCTTGCTCCGTGATGAGCGCCAGGCCGAAACTCGCGCCGGTCAGCTCCAGGCCGACTTGATCGTCCGTGCCGCCGTTGATGCCGGCGAACACCCGCACGTCGTTGGCGCCAAGCGTCAGCAGCCGGGCATTGACGGTGCTCGCCGCGGCGGTTTCCACGCCTTGCGCATTGGTCGCGGCGGACAGCGTAACGGCCTGGTCGCGCTGCTCCACGGCAAAGTCGCCATGGACCTGGACGAAGCCGAAGGCATCCAGCGTCAGCGTGCCGCTGGCCTTGAGCACCTTGCCTTCGCTGCCATCCAGGTCCAGCGTCAGCGTGTTGCCGGTGCCGGTGCCGGTGCCGGTGGTGACGTCGAGCTTCCGCGCCGCGTAGTCCACCACGGGGTCGTTCAGCTGTTTCGCCTGGTTGATGCGCAGAGCCAGGCTGTCGCCCCTGAGCGTGAAACCGTCCAGGCCGACGAGGCCGACCCTGCCTGCCGTGGCCTGCAGCGTCGTCCAGCTGCGGGTGGCGTCGTCGACGCTGGTCTGCAACGCCAGCGCAAACGTGAGGTTCTTCAGCGAAAGGCCGACGCCACCGGCGGCGCCCACGAAGCCGTCGATGCCTGAGCCGCCCACCGTCAGCAGGCGGGTGTCGATCGCCGGCCCGCCACCGGCCAGCACGACCGACGAGTCCTTGCGCTCGATGGCGAAGTCACCCGTGGCCTGCAGGAAGCCGAAGGCATCCAGCTGCAGGTTGCCCTTGGCCTTGAGGAGAGTGCCCTCGCTGCCGGCGATGTCGAGCGTCAGGCTGTCGTCTGCGCCGGTGCCGGTAGCCACGGCCAGAGTCTGGGCTGCGTAGTCGGCCACCACGTCGCCCGGCTGCTTCGCCCGATTGACCTGGATGCCGAGCTGGTTGCCGCGCAGCGTAAGGCCATCGATGCCGACCAGCCCGACGCTGCCCACGCTGGCCTGCAGCGTCGTCCAGCTGCGCGCCTGTGCCGCGGTGCTGCTCTGGAGCGCCAATGCGAACTCAGCACCCGTGAGGTCGAAGCCGACGCTGCCCGGGTTGCCGGCAAAACCGCTGATGCCCGTACCGCCCACGGTCAGCAGGCGTGTCTGCACGATGGTGTGGTCGGCATCCGCGAGGACCAGCGTCGAGTCCTTGCTTTCGATGACGAAGCTGCCGCCGAGCTGCACGAAGCCGAAGGCGTCGAGGCCGAGCACGCCGCTGGCCTTCAGCACGCGGCCATCACTGCCGGAGAAGTCCAGCGTCAGCGAATCGCCAGGCGCCGTGGCGACGACGAGGTTCTGCTCGGCGTAGCTCGCCACCAGATCGGTCGCGATCTTGGCCTGGTTGAGCTTGAGCGCCAGGTTGCTACCGGACAGCGACAGCCCACTAATGCCCACCAGCGCGACGCTGCCGACGTTGGCCTGCAGGCTCGTCCAGCTGTGGGCCTTGTCCACCCGGCCGGACTGGAGCGCGAGGGCGAACTCGGCGTTCGTCAGCGTGAGGCCGACGCGGTCGGGCGAGTTGCCGTTGTTGCCGGCGAAGCCGCTGATGCCGGAGCCACCGACCGTCAGCAGGCGCGTCTGAACGCTGGAGCCGTCGGCGAGGCGGACCGTGGAATCCTTGCTTTCGACGGTGAAGCCGCCATCAAGCTGCACGAAGCCGAAGGCGTCCAGCGCCAGGTGCCCCCGGGCCCGCAGCAACGGACCGTCGGCGCCCGACAGGTTCAGCGTGCGGGGCGAGGTCGTGCCGTTGGCGACGAGCAGGTTCTGCGCGGCGTAGTTGGCGACAGGGTCGGTCGGCTGACGGGCCTGATTCAGCTCCAGCGACAGGTTGGTGCCGGAGAGCGTCAGGCCGCTGACGCCGACCAGGCCGACGCTCGCAACGGTGGCCTGCAGCGTGGTCCAGCTCCGCGCGGTCGCATCGAGCGACGACTGCAGGGCCAACGCGAAGTCGGCCCCTGTCAGGTCGAAGCCCAGCTTGTCGGGCGTACCGCCGTTATTGCCGGCGAACCCGCTGATGCCGGTGCCGCCGATCGTCAGCAACCGTGTGTTGACGATGCTGTTGTCGGCCAGCTTGAGCGTCGCGTCCTTGCTCTCGACCTCGAAACTGCCGGCCAGCTGGACGAAGCCGAAGGCGTCTAGCGCCAGCGTGCCACTGGCCCGCAGGGCACGGCCTTCGCTGCCGCTCATGTCCAGCGTCAGCGTGTTGCCCGGCGCGGTGGCGATGACGAGGTTCTGCGCCGCGTAGTTGGCCACCACATCGCCCGGGCGCTTCGTCTGGTTCACCCGCAGCGCGAGCTGATTGCCGGCCAGCGTCAGGCCATTGATGCCCACCAGGGCAACGCTGTCGACGCTGGCCTGCAGCGTGGTCCAGCTGCGCGAAGGATCGCCCTGGCTGGTTTGCAGCGCCAGGCCGAACTCGGCACCGGTCAGAGTCAGGCCGACGCGGTCCGGCGAGTTGCCGTTGTTGCCTGCAAAACCGCCGATGCCCGCGCCAGCCACGGTGAGCAGGCGCGTCGTGACGTTGTTGCCGTCGGCCAGTACCAGCGTCGAGTCCTTGCTCTCGATCGTGAAGCCGCCATTGAGCTGCACGAAGCCGAAGGCATCCAGCGACAGGCTGCCGCTGGCCCTGAGCAAGCGCCCCTCGCTGCCGGCGATGTCCAGTTTCCGGGAGGTGCTGGCGCTGGTGGCGACGTCGAGCTCGTTGGTCGCGTAGTCGGCGACCGGGTCGGCCAGGACATCAGCCTGGTTTATCACGACCGCGAGGTTGCTGCCGCCCAGCTCGAGACCGGTAATGCCGACAAAGTCCACGCTGCCCGCCGTGGCACCCAGCGTCGTCCAGTTGCGCGAGCCGCTGCGCTGCAGGGCGAGCGCGAAGCTAAGGTGGTTCAGCTCCAGGCCGACGCGATCCGGCGAGCTTCCGGCGTTGCCTGCGAAGCCGGAGATGTCGTTGCCGCCGATGGCCAGCAGCTGCGTGCTCACCGTGTGACCGTCGGCCAGAAGCAGTTCGGCGTTGCGGCGCTCGATGGCCAGGCTGCCGGTCGCGCGGAAGAAGTCGAACAGCCCCAGCGTCAGCGTGCCGCTGGCCTTGAGCAGTTCGCCTGCGCTGCCGGCCATGTCCAGCGTGATGCCGCCGCTGCTGCCGGTCGGCACGGTCAGCGAGGTGGCGACGTAGTCCACCACCTTGTCGTTCAACCGGCCGGCCTGGTTCAGGCTGACCGCGAGGTTGCTGCCCGACAGCGTGACATCGGGAATCCCGACGAAATTGACCGACGTGGCATTGGCCTGAAGACTGGTCCAGCTGCGGGTGGCGTCGTTGCGGTCGGCGTACAGCGCCAGCGCGACCTCCACGCCGCTGAGTTCCAGCCCCGTGGCCTCAGGCTGGCCGGCATTCATGCCAGCGAAGCCGCTAACGCCCGTGGCGCCCACGGTCAGCATGCGGGTCTGCACCTGCTCGCCGCCGGCCAGCGTCACGTCCTGGTCGCTGCGCGTGACCGTGAGGCTGCCGGTCAGGCGGACGAAGTCGTAGAGGTCGAAGGTCAGCGTGCCGCCGGCCTCCAGCAGCCGGCCGCGCGAGCCGGCCATGGTCAGCGTGACGCTGCCAGCGCCGGTAGGCACGGCGAGCACGGTGCGCGTGGTGCCGTAGTCGACGACCGCATCGCTGGCATTGCTGGCCTGGTTGATGTTGACGAACAGCCCGCTACCGCTCAAGGACACGTCCGACAGGCCGGAGAAGCTGACGGAGTTGCCGCTGGCCTGCAGGCTGGTCCAGTGGCGGCTCGGGTCGCTGCGGGCGCTCATCAGCGCCAGCGCGAAATCGACGCCTGCCAGCGCCAGGCCAGGGCCGCCCGGGATGCCGGCATCGACCGACAAGCCATGCGCACCGAGCAGGAAGCGGTCGACCAGCACGCCGGCCGTCGCCTCGTCGATGCCCGGCGTCGTCGTGTTGTCTGCCGCCAGCAGCACGGTGCCGGCGCTGCGCTCGAAGGCCAGGTTCCCACCGGCGTGGAAGAAGTCGCCGATGGTGAGGCTGGCGTCGGCGAGGCTCACTTCCTGCAGCCCGGCAACGAGCCCGGCGCCAAAGGTGTGGCTGCTGTTGCCCACTGCGAGCGTGTGGCCGCTGGCATCTGCGCCCGACGCATTTAAGCGCAGCCCGACAGACGCCGCCGTGGCCGACACGTCGCTGCCGAGTTGCAGGAACGGCGAACCGCTGGCCTCGACGACATCGATGCCACTGCCGTCCAGCTTCATCGCGATGGCGACCGTGGCAGCGCTGACGCCCGCCTTGAAGCTGCCGGCCACGAGCTGGATGCTGGCGTTGCTGGCCAGGATGTCCATCGCGCCGGTGTTGCTGTCGCGACCGAACGTGTAATTGCCACCGAGGCTGAAGGTGTCGCCCACGTTGGCCGACAAGCCCTTGAGCTCGACGGTGGGCGTGCTGCTCGTCGGCATCGCCCCGAAGGTGTGGCTGAGGCCACCCGCGGTCAGCACACGGCCGGTCTGGTCGGTGCCGCTGAGGTTGAGCTGCAGCAATGCGGAATCCGCACCCACGTTGGCGAAGCCACCGCCGGTCAGGTGGAAGCCGCCACTGGCTTCCAGCACGAGGCCGCCACCGGAGGTCATCAGCGCGCCGAAGCCGGCGTGATCCACACCGGCAGAGAAGCTGCCGATGTCTAGACGCGCCGTGATGTCGCTGCCCACGGCGGCCAGCGAGCCGGCCGACACGGCCAAGCCGACGCTGCCGTTCAGCGTGACCGGACCGTAGGCAAACTGGGCGCTGCCGCTCATCGACGCGAAATCACCCAGCTGGCCGTCCCCGTTGAAAGTGAACGTGTGGCTGCCATCGACCGCGAGGCTCTGCGCCTGAGCGGACAGGTTGATGCCGGCGTGGTTGGCCTGCCCGTTGAGCTGGCCCAGGCCGAGGCTGAAGTCCAGTGCCAGGTTACTGGCCGTCAGCGTCAGGCCATTGACGCCCTGCAGGCTGATGCCATCGGCAGCGCCCTTGGCCAGCAGCCAGCCGGCCGAGTCGGCCCCCTGACCGTCAAGGATGAGCAGGGCGGCATCGACCTGACTGAACGTGACGCCCGGCTTGCTGACATCGGCCGCGTCGAGGCCGATGTAGCCGCTGCCGTTGTCTATGCCGATCTGCCAGGCGTCGTAGGTGTGAGTGCCGGTGCCATCGACCAGCTGGAGGTTGTGCGTGTACGACGCTGCGAGCGTGCCCGACAGCTTGACGCCCTGGCCCAGGTCCAGCGAGCCGGTGAAGCTGATCGGCAGCGTCGTCGTGAAATAACCCGCGTTGAACCATTCGCCCGCCCGGTCGGCAAACGAGGCCGCGCTCGGGCCTGCTGCCGCGTACAGCAGGTTGACGGCGAAGCTGCTCGGCGCATCCAGCCGGTGGGCCACGAGCTTGAGTTCGTGCGCCGCGGTGTCGTCCTGCAGTTCGAAGTACAGGCCGTTCTCGACGCTCACCAGGCCCTGGCCGGCAGCGAACGCACCATCGACGCTGCCGTACTTCAGAAAGGTGAAGGTCTGGCCGTCCGTGGGCGAAGCGCCCGGCAGCAGCGTCACCTTGAGCGTGCCGCCCAGCGAGGCCTGGCCGGTCACTTCGATGAAATCGACAGCCCCGCTGCTGTCGATCTCCACCTCCAGCGTGCCGCCGGGCGAGAGCGATGGCTGTGTCGTCGAAGTGATGGACGTCGATGCCGGCGTAGTGACCGCCAGCGCCTTCATCGTCGGCCCACTAGCGCTGAGGTTCAGCGTGCCGGTATCGTTAGCGGCCTGGTCCAGCGACACCTGCAAGGTACTGGCCATGAAGCCCGACGCCGCTTTCGCATGGGTGGCATCGAAGGCCCGCGCATCGACCGCGAAGGCATGACTGTCGTTCGACGAAGGCGGCTGCGCCGTCGTCGGCGACCAGTGCTGCCAGCCGTCGGGCAGGCTGGCATGCGGCACCTGGCCGGGGTGATGGGCGAGCGCATCGCTCGGGTCGTAGGCACCGTCCAGCGCGTGGAGGTGCGGGTCCGCGGGCTGCATGACGACGGCGTGGGCCGCGCCGAGCACCGGGTCGGCCGACAGCAGCACTCGAGGCTCAAGCGCCTCAAGACGGTAAGCATCCCGCATCGCGCGGGCCAGACGAGCCAGCGAACTCACGACGCCACGCTCTCTGCCGCGGGGCTGGCAACGGCAGCGGAGTCACGGCAGGTGAGTTGGGCGCGGATCATGTAACTGAGCATAGCGGTGGTCGTTACGGTTTTCGATGCGCGTTTGCAGCAGCGGCCGAAGCACCCACCCCCCTATTTAGGCGGGTAGGCCAACGCGACTTGAAATGGGCCAACTTCGATAGACGTCATGGCTGCGCGCAGTGCGACAGACAGATCGACTAGGACTTTCCTGTGTCCGTATGGACGAGGCGTCACCGATACTGAAGAGCATTGCCGGCGCTTCGGGTTGCCCTGTTACCAACCAGCCGCCGTGTGTCAGAACTGTGTCAGAAGGATTCGTGATGTTCGAGAAAGTCGTCCCCGTCAACCGTGAGCGCCACGCCCGCACCCGCATCAAGGAGATCACGGGTTTCGGTTTCGCGAAGGACTTCCACATCGCCTACCTGACGATGCACGAATTCGCCCGTGCCGCAGCGGTCTACCCCATCGTCTTCGTCGAGGACAAGGAGAAGGACGCGTTCCGTCCCGTGACGCTGCTGGGCCTGGATGCCGGCGAGAACCTGTTCGTCAGCGAAGGCGGCAAGTGGGAGGCGAGCTACATCCCCGCCATCATCCGCCGCTACCCCTTCGCGCTGGCCGGCAGCGCCACCGAAGGTCATTTCACAATCTGCCTGGACGAGGCCAGCAGTCTCGTCAGCGTCGACGGCAAGGACGGCGAAGGCAGCGCGCTGTTCGACGACAAGGGCGAGCCGACGCAGATCGTCGAGAACGTCAAGCGCTACCTCGCCGAGCTGCAGCAGATGGACCAGATCACGCTGGAGTTCTCCAAGGCGCTGGCCGAACTGAACATGTTCACGCCGCTGCAGATGCGCGTTCGCGAGGGCGACCGCGAGAAGAACATCGCCGGATGCTGGGTCGTCAACGAAGAGCGTCTGAACAACCTCTCCAATGACAAGTTCCTGGAACTTCGCACCAAGCGCTACCTGCCCGCCATCTACGCCCAGCTGATGTCGCTTGCGCAGATCGAGCGCCTGATGCAGCTGAAGGACAAGCGCATCGCGCCCAAGGCGGCTTGATGGGCCGGCGCGCCGCCTGCTGGCGCGCTGGAGCCTGCGCGATCGTGGTCGCCCTCGCCGGGCCGGCCGGTGCGGTCCTGGTCGGCGGCGTGGAGGACTCGGCCTACCCACCTTACGACCCGCCGCTGAAGTCGGGCTTCCAGCCCTATGAGCCCCCGCCCAGGCCGACCGCGACGCGTCCGGTGCGGCTGGACGCGAGGACGCTGGCCCAGCTCGCGCTGGAACAGAACGCCGAGGTGCTGTACGCCCGGCTGCAGTCGCGCGTGTCCGAGCAGGCCGCGGAGGCCGAGACAGGCCTCTACCTGCCCGTCGCCTACGCCAACCTGCGCCGCGAAGGCCGCAACCGCCAGCGCACCGTCGAGGAACGCCTGCAGGCGGCGCTGGGTGGCATCACGCGCCTGGACGAACAAGTCCTCGGCGGCGAGGCCGGCCTGCGCATGAAGGCACCGACCGGCGCCGAGGTCGCGCTCGCCTGGCGCAGCACGCAGCGCCGCAGCAACGTCATCGGTTCTGCCAGCTTCGCCACCGGCGACTCCGAAAGCACCGGCGCGCTGGTGCTGTCGCTGCGCCAGCCGCTGCTGCGCGGCGCCGGCCGCGATGTCATTGAGACCGACCTACGCGTGGCCCGCTACGAGAGCCAGATCGGCGCCTGGCAGTTCCGCCAGCAGGTGCTGCGCATCGGCAGCGATGCGCTGTCGAGCTACTGGCAGCTGTGGCGGGCGCGCGAGACGCAGGCGCTGCGAACGGCCGCGCTGGACAACGCCCGCGAGACGGTTGAGGACGTGCGGCTGCGCGTCGACGGCGGGCGCCTGGCGCCTGGTTCGCTCGACGAGGCCCAGGCCGTGCTGGCCGCGCGTCGTGCAGAGCTGGCACGCGGCCAGCAGGCGCTGCTGGATGCCGAGGCCAAGGTGCGCGTCATGCTGGACCTGCCGCCGCAGGACGGCGACTGGCAGCTGGCTGCACCTGAGCTCGACGCGCCGCCAGCCCCGAGCGAACTAGCGGCGCTAGCCGAACGCCTGCCCGACATCGAGGCCGCCTGGCCACCGCTGCGCATGGCGCTGCTCAAGCGCGAGCAGGCTGACGCGCGCCTGCGGCTGGCCTACAGCAAGAAGCTGCCGGCGCTGGATGTACAGGCCAGCTACAGCACCAACAGTCTCGTCTACGGCCCGCTGGATGCGGCCGTCAAGGCCGCGCAGGGCCGCAACCCCGACTGGACCATCGGCGTCGCCGTCGAGGTGCCCATCGGCGGTGACCGCCGTGCACAGGCCGAGTACCGCGCGCAGCAGCTGCGCGTCGAGCAGTCGGCGCTTGAGGTGCACTCCGTCCGCCAGGCGCTGGCCAGCGACTACTTCAACCGGGCCGCGCAGGCGGCCGAACTGGGCCGGGAGCTGGTGCAGCTGCGCGAGGAGCTGGTCGCACGCGAGCAGCTCGAGGCAGGCGTGCGCGAGCAGTTCAACAGCGGCGCTGCGCCGCGCGGCCGTCTGCTGCGGCTGCAGGCTGACGTGCTCGACGCCCGCATGCGCCTCATCGACGGCACCAGCCGCTGGGCCTTGGCCCGCGTCGCCTTGCAATTGGTTGACGGCAGCCTCTTGACCGCCAACGACGTACAGATCACCGAATGAAGCCGCTGCTCCTCCTTGCCACGCTTGCCGCCGCCCCCGCCCTGGCGGCTGACTACGTCGGCATCGTCCATGCCCGCCACAAGCTGTCCTTGAGCCTGCCCGTCACCGGTATCGTCGCCAAGGTGGCCGTTGAGCCGGGGCAGAAGGTGGGCGCCGGCCAGGCGCTCGTCCTGCTAGACGAACGCGCGCAGGCGCTGGAAGAGCAGCGCCGCCGCATCCAGGCCGACGATGTCAGCGAACTGCGAGCCACCGAAGAGCGGCTGAAGGTGGTGCAGCCGCTGGCCGAAGACGCACGTAAGCTGGCGGCCAGCCGCGGCGCGCTGAGCCGCGAAGACGCCGCGCGCAACGAGCTGGACTTCATCGCCACGCGTGGTCGCCTCGCGCAGCTGCAGGCGCAGAAGATCCGCGAGAAGACCGAGCTGCAGCTGGCGGAGACGGACCGCCTGCAGCGCCGCCTCGTCGCGCCGGTGGCCGGCGTCGTCACGAAGGTGGGCATCGACGTCGGCGAGTGGGCCAAGCCGGGCGACACGATGGTGGAGCTGGTGGACGCGTCGGTGCTGCACCTGCGCGTCAACATCCCGGCCGCTGCGGCCCGCAGGCTGAAGGATGGCCAGGCGCTGCCCGTCGCCATCGACGGCGGCGATACGGTGAACGGCAACGTCAGCTTCATCTCGCCGGTGACGGACGCGGCCAGCGGCCTCGTCGAGGTGCGCGTGCGCTTCAACAACCCCGCCGGACGCGTCGCCGCCGGCAGCAAGGGCATCGTCAAGCTCGACGGAGGGCCGGCGAAGTGAGCGCCCCCGGCGTCGTGACCGCGTTGCCAAGCTACAGCGCCCGCGAGCTGGTGCTGGCGCTGCATGCGCTGCGCGACGCAAGCCGGCAGGGCGACTACGCGGCCCGCGTCATCGCCTTGCTGGCGCGGCTGATGCGCGCGCAGCAGGGCTGGTGGCTGGCCGAGTCCGATGCCGGCTGGCGGCTGCTGGCCGAGGCGCATGACGAAGCCGCGGCCGCCGACCCGGCGGCCGCCCCGCTACGCTCCGACTTCACCGCCGACCTGGGTGCACTGGCCCAGCGCGCCCGCACGCAGGGCTTCGCCAGCCTGCCACAGCGCTCGGCCCAGGGCAGCACGCAATGGCTGGTTGCTGTGCGGCCCGAGCGCGCGCCAAGCGACCTGTGGCTGCTGTGCCTGCCAGACCGCGAGCGGCCCCACCTGAACGAACTGGTGCTGCGAGCCCAGCTGGTGGCGGACCTGCCGGCGCCAGGCGAGGCGCTCGCAACGGCCGCCGCAACTACCACCACACCGTCCGACACGACGGCCGACGCGCCACTGGCGACCTGGGCGCCGCTGCTGGACGCGGTGCTCTTCGCCCAACGCCACGACGGCTTCGAGCCTGCGACGCTGGCGCTCGTCAATGCGCTGGCCAGCGCGCTCGGCGCGCAGCAGTTGGCGCTGGGCTGGCGGGCCGAGGCCGGCTCGCCGCTGCGGCTGGTGGCGCTCAGCCACCGCGACAAGCTGGACCGCTTCGCCCACGCCGTCGTGCTGACCGAAGGCGCGCTGGACGAGGCGCTGGATCACGACGAAGGCGTCCGGCTAGACCCGCCCGCAGCAGGCGGCGAGGCCAGCACCGCGCTGGCTGAGATCGACACCGCGGCACCGCCCGCGCTGCCGGCACACCGGCTGCTACAGCAGTCGCTGGGCGCTGTGGGCATGGCCTCGCTGCCGCTGGCCAGCGGCCACAGCGCGCCACGGGCGGCTGTGCTGATGGTGTTCGACGGCGAGCCACTGCCCGCCGAGCAACTCGCCCGTCTACGCCTGACGCTGCGCGTGGCGCTGCCCTGGCTGGAAAGCCTGCACTGGCAGCAGCGCGCGCTCGTCTTGCGGGCGCAGGACGAGCTGCGTCGCCGGGCCCGTTTGTGGCTGGGGCCGCAGCACCTAGGTCTGAAGACCGGAGCCGGCCTCGGCGCGCTGGCGTTGCTGGTGTCGCTGTTCGTGAACTGGGACTACCGCGTGGGCGCCAGCGCGCAGCTCGCCACGGACAGCACACGCATCCTGTCGGCCCAGTTCGACGGCCGGGTGGAGGAAGCGCTGGTGAGCGCCGGCCAGAACGTCAAGGCCGGCGAGCTGCTGGCCCAGCTGGACGTGCGCGACCTGCAGAACCAGGCCGCCGATGCACGCGCCGAGGTGCAGCGCTACACGGCGGAGGCCGACAAGGCCCGCGCCGCCGGCGCGCTGGCCGAGGCCGAAGTGGGCAATGCCCGCACAGCGCAGGCGCAGGCGCGGCTGGCGCGGACGCTGGAGCTCATCGACCTGGCAGCTAACCGCGCGCCGTTCGACGGCGTCGTCGTGGAAGGCGAGAAGCGGGAGCTGCAGGGCGCGCCGGTGCGCAAGGGCGACAAGCTCTACCGGCTGGCGCGCGTGGAGAAGCTGTACGCGACGCTGCAGGTGCCGGAGCGCGATGCATCGCAGCTGAAGCCGGGCGCCTCGGGCGAGCTGAGCCTGATGACACGGCCCGACGAGAAGATCGCGCTGCGGGTGTTGTCGGTCATCCCCGTGGCCCAGATCAAGGGCCAGGAAGGCAACCAGTTCATGGTGCGGGCGGAGCTGCTGTCGCCGCCAGCGGACTGGTGGCGGCCAGGCATGAGCGGCAATGCGCGGATCGACGCGGGGCCACGGAAGATCATCTGGGTGCTGACGCATCGGGTGGTGGATCAGCTGCGCTTGTGGTTGTGGTGGTGACGGGATGCGGCCGGCTTGCTTCACAGACGGTGGCTTCAAGGCCAGGCCAGTGCCGGGGCGAACTCCCGGCATGAGCGGTGGCGTCAAGCCGGAGCAGCCCGCCAGGCGCTTCGAAGCGGAGCAAGCGCGATGACCCAGGGCACGCTCTCCGACAGCTGGTACCAGGTCGCCCAATCCAGAGTCGCGCTGCTACCCACCGTCGAAGCCCAGGCCCAGCGCTACCGTGGCCAGGCCTGGGTGCTGCTGGAAGACGGCTACTCGCACCGCTTCTACCGCGTCACTCCGCAGGCCTACGAGTTCCTGCGCGCGCTCGACGGCCAGCACACCGTCGACGAGACCTGGCAGGACCTCGCCAAGCGCCACCCCGAAGGCACGCCCGGCCAGGAGGAAGTGGTGCGGCTGCTCAGCCAGCTGCACCTGTCCAGCCTGCTGTACTTCAAGGAGCAGCCACACGCCGACGCCATCTCCGAGCGTCTGAGGCGGCAGCGCTCCCGCGAGTTCCTCGGCCGGCTGCTGTCCTTCATGTACTGGCGCTTCCCGCTGTTCGGACTCGACAAGTACCTGGACCGTGTGCTGCCTTTCATCCGCGCCTGCACCGGCCGCGTCGCCGGCCTCGTGTGGCTGGCCGCAGTGGCCTGGGGCGCCACGACGGCGTTCGAGCACCGCGGCGCGATCAGCAACGGCAGCGAGGGCCTGCTCTCGCTGTCCAACCTGCCCTGGTTGTACCTCGCGACGACGATGGTGAAGGTCGTGCACGAGCTGGCGCACGCCTTCGTCTGCAAGCGCTACGGCGGCCAGGTGCCGACCTTCGGCGTCATGGTGCTGGTGCTGGCGCCCCTGCCCTACGTCGACGCCTCGGCCAGTTGGGGCCTGCGCAACAAGTGGCAGCGGGCCTACGTGGGCGCGGCCGGCATGCTGGCCGAGCTGTTCCTCGCGGCGCTGGCCTGCGTCGTGTGGGCCACCACGGCGGACGGCGCCGTCCATAGCATGGCGTTCAACGTCATGATCGTCGGCTCGCTGTCGAGCCTGATCTTCAACGGCAACCCGCTGCTGCGCTACGACGCGTACTACATCCTGTCCGACCTGGTGGAGATGCCCAACCTCTACCAGAAGGCCCAGGCGCAGTGGCTGCACTACGGCTCCAAGTATCTGTTCGGGCTGCGCGAGCACCCCGAGCCGGCGCAGGACCGACACGAGCGTGTCTGGTTCACCGTCTACGGCGCGCTGGCCTTCTTCTACCGCTGGGTCGTCACGCTCGGCGTGCTGGCCTATGTGACGGACCAGTGGTTCGGCATCGGCGTCGCGATGGTCGTCACCACCGCCATCACGATGGTGCTGATGCCCGCCGCCAAGCTGTGGGCCTGGCTGCGCGTGGCGAGCGGCACGATGCGCACGCGCGCACTCGCGGCGATGGGCGGCCTCGTCGTCACGGCCTGGTTGCTGCTGTTCGTGCTGCCGCTGCCGCATGCGCTGCGCCTGCCGGGCGTGCTGGAGGCGCGCCAGAGCAGCCCGCTGTACCTGCAGGCGCCGGCGCGGCTGCAGGAGCTGCCGGTGCAGCACGGCCAGCACGTCAGGAAGGGTCAGCTGCTGGCTCGCTTCGACAACCCCGAGCTGTCGCTGCAGTTGGAGCTCATCGACAGCCAGATCGCCGAGAGCCGCGTGCAGCTGGGCCTGGCGCTCAGCGGCACGCCGGCCGAGGTAGCGCCACTGCAGGCGCGGCTGCAGGCGCTGGAGGCGCGCCGCGTGGAAGCGGTCAAGCTGCTCGCGTCGCTGGAAGTGCGGGCGCCACAGGATGGCGAATGGGTGGCGCCCACGCTGCACGAGCGGCTGGACGCCTGGGTGGACCGGGCCCAACCCATCGGCGAGGTGGTGGACCGCAGCGCGCTGCGCTTTGCCGCCGTGCTGCCGCAGGCCGACGTGGCTGAGCTGAGCCCGGCCCTGCCGCCCGCCGTCGCGACCGAGCTGCGCCTGGCCGGCCGGCGCGGCCAGGCGCTGCATCTGGCGGCGCTGCGCATGGTGCCCTACCAGCGCCAGCGGCTGATGTCGCCGTCGCTCGGCTTCGGCGGCGGTGGCGACGTGGCCATCCGTCCCGACGACAGCTCCGGCACAACTGCGGCCGAGGCCTTCTTCGAGATCCAGGCCGAATTCGCACCCGGCGAGCTGCCGGCCGACCTCGCCATGCACGGCATGACCGGCGTGCTGCGCGTGCCGGTGGCCCCGAAGCCACTGGGCCGGCGGCTGTGGGCCGGGCTGCAGCAGCTGCTGCAGCACCGCTACGGCCTGTAGACGCCATGATGAACAACGGCGCCCTCTCTCCGCCCTGGTTCCCGCCGCTGGACAAGCCGGCGGTGCCGCACGCGCGCCGGCCTCCCGCCGCCGAGCGCGGCGCCACCGTGGCCGCGCTGCGCGCGACGGTGGAGGCGGCGCTGCCCCATGTCTTCGACCCCACCGCCAGCTTGCATGCCGCCGGCCAGGCGCTGCGCCGGGCGCTGAACCGCGAGGATGCCGCGGCCGAACGCGCCGCACTCGCCCAGGCGCTGGCCGCCGCGCAGGCCGCGTGGCAATTCGAGCCGGCGGTGCTGGACGCCGCCTGCCGCCTGCTCTGCGGCGGCGCCGTCGCACTGCCGTGCGCCGCTCCACGCCACGCCGCGCTGGCAATGGCCGCGGCGGCCTGGGCGTCCTGCGGACGGCCCTGCGTGCTGATGACGGCCGACGACGAGGGCGCTGCCCGCGCCAGCCAGCTGCTGCTGCCGCTGTTCCAGCAGCTCGGCATCGACGCGGCGCCTGCCGGGTCGGACGCCAACGGCGCGATGCTGCGCCGGGCCTATGCCGCGGGTGTCGTCATCGTGCCGGCACGGCGCTTCACGGCAGACCTGACGCGCGACCGACGCGAGCGCAGCAGTGGCGACGCGCTGCAGCTCGAGGCCCGGCTGCACGGCGCGGCCGGCGCCGGCGTGCTCGTCACGCGCGGGCTGTTCACGCTGCTGGTCGACGAGCTGGACCGCGTGCTGTTCGACGATGCCGTCAACCCCGTGCTGCTCTCCGTGCCGGACGACAGCACCGCGCTCGGGCCCGCGCTGCAGCGCAGCCGCGAACTCGCCGACGCGCTCGAGCCGGGCCATCACTACAGCCTCAGCGTCGCGCATGGCCTGCAATGGACGGCCGCGGGCGCCGTGCTCGCCGGCGAGCTCATCGCCACGCTTCCGCCGCTGTGGCGCCAGCCCGAGCGCGCCGAATGGCTGCTGCGCCAGGCGCTCACAGTGCGCGACTTGCTGCAGCCCGGACGCCACTACACGCTGAACAACGGCCACGTGCACCTGGACGACGCCATCGGCCGCGCGCTGCCCGACCGCGGCCTGCTGCCGCACCTGACGCAGGCTATCCAGGCCCGCACGGGCGTGCCGCTCAGCCCCGTCACCCGTGCCACTGAGCGGGCCAGCGTGCTGGGCCTGGCCGCCAGCGCCCACCGCCTGGCGGGTGCCGCGGCCGACCTGCAGGGGCTGGAGGCGGCGCTGTGGCGGCGCCATGGGCTCTGTGCCGACGACGCCCGCAGCACGCATGCACAAGCCATGGTCGAGGCCTGCCGGGACGACGCCGACTGGCAGGCCCGCATCCAGGCCCGCTTCGGTGCACCGCCGGACACGCACCGCCTCTTCGTGCTGCGCCAACTCAACGCCGCGGCGCGGTTGGCCGACCTGCCCGGCGCCAAGGCCGAGGCCTGGGTGCTGGCGAGCCTGAGCCCCCAGCGCGCGCTGCAGCAGTTGCAGGAGCGCGCCGAGGCCGACGGGCGGGCGCCGGCCCGGCACGTCGAGATCGTCTTCACCGAACCGCTGGACAGCCGGCGCGCGGAAGCCCAGCTCATCGCCCGCGTCATGGACGTGGCACAGGGGGCCGACGTCACCCCTCGTCTGCTGCTGCAGCCCGAGGCGCGCTGGGTCGCCCAGGCGCTGGGGCCGCTGGCCACTCCGTTGCGCGCGCTGTGCCGCCAGTGGCCGGCCGCCACGCCGCGGCTGCTAACCGTCACGCTCTCGCTGCTACGCTGGCAGATGGCCCGCCAGCAGGCGCGGGCCTTGCAAGCCCAGAGCCAGCGCGAGCACCAGCTCAAGTTGCAACTCTCCTTCGCCGGCAGCGCGCCGGCCTTGCCCCCCCAATCATCAGAACCTGCTGCCAGGAGGACGTCATGACGCTCGAAGCCCCGCGCCCGCTCATCGCCCCGCCCACCCCCGCCGGCCGGGCTCCCGCCCGGCGCCTGGCGCCCACCGCACTGATCGGCCTGATCGGCACCGCCGCGCTGCTCAGCAGCTGCGGTGGCGGCGGCGGTGGCGGCAGCTCGCCGCCGCCGGCCCCGGCGCCCAAGGGACCGTTGACGGTGAGCATCGACCCGGTCGTCGCCGGCAAGGACCTGAGCGTCAAGATCACGCTCGCGTCCGGCGCCACCGGCCCGGTGGACGTCGTCTACTCGACCGCGCCGACCGGCACGGTGACCGGCGACGCGACCGGCGGCGACCGCTGCAACAGCGTCGGCGTCGACTTCATCGCCGCGACCAAGGCGACCGCGACGGTGCCCGCCGGTGCGAGCAGCGTGACGGTCGCCATTCCGACCTGTGCGAACACAAGCTTCGAACCTAACGAGCGGCTGGACGTGACGACCGAACTCGAGGGCCGCACGACGAGTACCCGCGCGCTCATCGTCAACAACTTCCCCGGCGGTCTGAACGACACCGGCATCACGCAATGCTTGAACGCGGCCAACGCGCTGGTCGCCTGTTCGGCGGCCGACATCGCCGGGCAGGACGGCGCGGCGGGCCGCGACGCCAGCGCGCTGACCAACGACGCCGCCGATGGCCGGGTGGGCTTCTCCTTCGCGGCCGCGGGAGGCGGTGCCTGCCTGCAGGACCAGGTCACCGGCTTCTTCTGGGACACGGCCTCCGCCACGGCCAACACGCTGGCCGCCGCGCAGGCACTGGTGGACGCCGCCAATGCCGGCCAGCGCTGCGGTCGAACCGACTGGCGCCTACCGACGCCGGCGGAGCTGGCCAGCCTTGTCGACAACGGCGCGACGACCGGCGCCCGCATCGACGCCAAGTTCGGCACCACGGCGGCCGTGCCGTCGTGGACCGGCGCCGCCTACGCTGGGGACCCGCGTGCGAACTGGGTGGTGGACTTCGGCTCCGGCGCCGTGTCCTTTGAGAGCGCCGTCAACCCTCTCGGCAAGACGTTCTCGACGCGCCTCGTCGCCGGCACCGCCACGGCCGATGCCGACTGCGACAACGCGACGACTCCGCGCTACACCGACCACGGCAACGGCACCGTCAGCGACAAGCAGACCGGCCTGATGTGGATGCAGTGCGTGGACGGTCTGTCGGGTGCCAGCTGCGCCACGGGTACGGCCACGTCGCATGCCAGCTTCGCCGCCGCACTCGCCCGCGCCACGGCAGTCAACGGCGATGCCGCCGGTGCCGGCAAGGGCTACAACGACTGGCGCGTGCCCAACCGCAACGAGCTGGCCTCGCTCGTCAACTGGCGCTGCAGCAGCCCGGCCATCCAGCGCAGCCGCTTCCCCGGCACGCCGAACGCCAGCGTTTGGACATCGTCGCCTGCCACCGTGGCCGGCTTCGTCTGGTACGTGGACTTCACGGACGGCAACCTGGGCCTGTCGGGCAGCGCGGGCAACCGGGTGTTGAGGCTGGTGCGGGCGGGGCAGTGATCCGGCTGACCGCCACGGCGACTCAACCCCGGCCTAAGGTACTGCGATCCGATTGAACAACTGACGAACGGCCCCGGGCACGCCTTCAGGCCCGTCAAGTCGGTGTCGACTTGTCGGGCCTGCGCGCGCCCAGCCGCGGCCACAGCATCCCCACCCGCTCGCGGTAGGCGCGGTACCGCTCGCCGAACTGCGCGATCAGGTCGCGCTCCTCGAACGCGACGCCGACGAGGATGTAGGCCGTGTTGCCAGCCGCAAACAGCGCATGACCGACCGTCAGGTCGGGCGTGACCCAGAAGGCAATCAGGAAGCCAAGGTAGATGGGGTGCCGCACCTGCCGGTACAGCAGCGGCGTGCGGAACCGGGCGGACGGCAGGTCGTGACCGCGCCACGCGGCCCAGGGCTGGCGCAGGCCGAACATCTCGAAGTGGTCGATGAGCCAGGAGCCGACGACCACCAGCACCCAGCCTGCCCCCGACATGGCCAGCAAGACGCCACGAGCCACCGGCTGCTGCACTGACCACAGCACCGGTTCGGCGATGGGCCGCCACTGCGCCATCAGAAGCACGAACACGGCGGTCGATGCGAGCACGAAGGTCGCGCGCTCGGCCCGTGGTGGCACGAGGCGCGTCCACCAGTGCTTGAAGCCGCGCCGGGCCATGACGCTGTGCTGCACGGCGAACAGCAGCAGCAACCCCACATCCACCACCAACGCCTCGGCCAGCGGCGCGACTAGGCCGCGGTCGAGCGTGACGGGCAGGCCCGGCAGATTGGCGATGAAGCCGACCGCAAAGGCCATCGTCGCGAGGAAGAACAGGTAGACGGCAACGGCGTAGAGCGTGGCGAGCATGGGTGTGGCGGCGTCAGCTGGCGCAACTCTCGCTCCGCTCGCCCCCGCGCACAAGCTGCTGGATTGAGCCAGGCGCCACAGGTTCGAGGCGAGTGAGCCAGGTGGCCGCCTTGATGACCAATGGCCCGTCACCGTGGCGCGCGGTGGCGATCCGCACGCCGTCCGACGCGGTGACGAAGCGGATGTCGCCGCCGGGGATCACGCTGGGCCGCCCAGCACCTCATGCACGCGCCGGCCTAGCTCGGCGAGCGCAAAGGGCTTACCGATCAGATGCACGCCCGGGTCCAGCACGCCGTTGTGCACGACGGCGTCGCGGCTGTAGCCGGTGGTGAACAATACCTTGAGGCCCGGCCGGCGGCGGCGCGCTTCGTCAGCCAGCCGGCGGCCGTTGACGCCGGGCATGACGACATCCGTGAACAGCAGCGCGATGTCCGGGTGAGCCTGCAGCAAGGCCAGCGCGGGCTCGGCACCGTCGGCCTCCAGCACGCGATAGCCCAGCTCGCGCAGTGCCTCGATGGACAGCTGCCGCACGGCCGCCTCGTCCTCCACGACGAGCACCAGCTCGCGGCCGTCGCCGCGGGGTGCCGGAGGCTCCACGCCGACGACGGCCTCGGCAGCCTGCAAGGCCACGAGCCTGGGCATGTAGAGCTTGACGGTGGTGCCCTGCCCCGGCTCGGAGCGGATGCGGATGTGGCCGCCGGACTGCTTGATGAAACCGTACACCTGGCTCAGCCCGAGGCCGGTGCCACGACCGACGCCTTTGGTCGTGAAGAACGGATCGAAGGCCTTGGCCGCCACGTCGGGCGCCATGCCGACGCCGGTGTCCGACACGGAGATCATCACGTAGGGCCCCGGCCGCAGGCCGACATGCTCGGTGGCGTAGCGCTCGTCGAGATGGCAGTTGGCTGTCTCGACGGTGAGCCGCGGCTCACCGGGAGCGTCCGCCATCGCGTCGCGGGCGTTCACCGCGAGGTTGAGGATGGCGTTCTCCAGCTGGTTGGGGTCGGCATGCGTCGGCCAGGCGCCGCTGGCGAGCACCGTCTCCAGGCGCACGCCGGCGCCCAGCGAGTGGCGCAGCAGGTCCGACATGCCTGCCACGAGCTGGTTCACGTCCAGCGGCTCGGGCTTGAGCGGCTGCTGGCGTGCGAAGGCGAGCATGCGCTGCGTGAGCTGCGCGGCACGGCGCGTGCTGTTGCGTGCGGCATCCAGGTAGCGGCGAGCCAGCGGGTCGTCGTGCATGAACTTGCGGTCCAGCAGCTCCAGCGAGCTCATGACGACGGCCAGCATGTTGTTGAAGTCGTGCGCGATGCCGCCGGTGAGCTGACCCACGGCCTCCATCTTCTGGGACTGGCGCAGCGCCTCCTCGGTGCGCATGCGTTCGGCCACCTCGGCCTGCACGCGGCGCTCCAGAGTGTCGTTCAGTTCGCGCAGCGAACGCTCGGCACGGTGGCGCTGGGTGACATCCTGGAACAGCACGGCCACCTGCCGCCGCTCGGGCGGGTCCACGCGGAAGGCAGCGAGCTCCAGGTAGCGCCCGGTCTTAACGAGCTCGCGTTCGAACCGCACGGCCTCGCCGGTCAGCAGCACGCGGCGGTAGATCTCGACCCACGCATCGGCCTCGTCGGGCACCATGTCGCGCACCCTCTGGCCCACGACGTTGGCGATGCCCGCGTTGGCCAGGTAGGCGGGGTTGGCCGCGATGTGGATGTAGTCGCTCAACGGGCCGTCGGGACCGTCGAGGAACTCGATGATGCAGAAGCCCTCGTCGATGCGGTCGAAGAGCGTCTGGTACTGGCGCTCGCTGTGGCGCAGCGCGGCCTCGCTGTCGGCGAGCCGGCGCTGGCCGCGCACCTTGGCGGTGGTGTCCCAGGCCGTGCAGATCAGGCCGCGGATGACGCCGTCGTCGTCGCGCAGCGGCGTGTACCAGAAAGTGAACCAGGCCTCGCGCAGCCGGCCGTCACGGTCGACGAGCAGCGGCATGTCCTCGCGGTAGACCGACGTGCCGGCCAGCGTGCTTTCGATGAGCCCAACCACGTCGTCCCAGACCTCGCCCCATACCTGCCGCAGCGGCGCGCCGAGCGCGCGGGGGTGCTTGTTGCCGAGCATACCGGCGTAGGCCTGGTTGTAGACCATGGCGAGCTCGTCGCCCCAGCACAGCCACATCGGCACGGCGGCGTCCACGACCTGCGCCAACGCGGCGCACAGCGCGACAGGCCAGCCACGGACCGGGCCTAGCGGGGTGGCAGCCCAGTCGGTGGTGCGCAGCATGGCGGCTATGGGAGTCGCCCCGGGGAAACATCGCGCCAGATCCGACATGGCGGCCCGGCTTCCCTCAACGTTGTCGTTCATCGTCGGCCCGCACAAGAGCGCACCCGATCCGGATGCCTCGGGCCAGTATCACACGTGCCTGCCGGCCGGCACGACCGACCTGCACGCGCGTGGCGGCGTCAGGTCACCGGCGCCGGGTTGAACAGCACCAGCGCGTTATGCAGCTTCCAGTGCTCGGCCCAGGTCTTCTTGCGACCCGAGGCCACATCGAGCAGCAGGCGGAACATCGCCCAGCCGGTTTCCTCGATAGTGGACTGGCCGTCGGCGATGGTGCCGGCGTTGATGTCCATCAGGTCGTGCCAGCGACGGGCCAGGTCCGTGCGCGTGGCAACCTTCACGACCGGGCATTCGGCCAGGCCGTAGGGCGTGCCGCGACCGGTGGTGAAGATGTGCAGGTTCATGCCGGCCGCCAGCTGCAGCGTGCCGCAGATGAAGTCACTAGCCGGCGTCGCGGCGTAGACGAGGCCGCGCTGGTCACGCCGCAGCTTGTCGCCGGGCGACAGCACATGGGCGATGGCCGAGCTGCCGCTCTTGATGATGGAGCCCATCGCCTTCTCGGCGATGTTGGACAGGCCGCCGGCCTTGTTGCCGGGCGTCGTGTTGGCGGCGCGGTCGACGCGGCCGCGGTCGAGGTAGCGGTCGTACCAGCCCAGCTCGCGGATGATGCCCTCGGCCACTTCGGGCGTAGCGGCGCGGCTGGTCAGCTGCTCGACGGCGTCGCGCACCTCGGTGTTCTCGCTGAACATGACGGTGGCGCCGGCGCGCACCAGCAGGTCCGCGCAGAAGCCAACGGCAGGGTTGGCCGTCACGCCGGAGAAGGCGTCGCTGCCGCCGCACTGCACGCCGACGACCAACTCGCTGGCCGGCACGGTCTCGCGGCGGCGGGTGTTCAGGCGTTCGAGATGCGGCCTGGCGGTCTGCAGGATGTCGTCCAGCATGGACATGAAGCCCACGTGCGCATCGTCCTGCAGGCAGACCGTCTCGGGGCCGGCGTCGGCGCCGCGCTCGTCGACGATGGGGAAGGAACCCGGAGGCAGCAGGCGATTGGGCTGCAGCTTCTCGCAGCCCAGGCTGACCACCATCACTTCGCCGCCGAAGTTGGGGTTCAGCGAGATGTGCTTCAGTGTGCGGATGGGGATGACGGCGTCCGGTGCATCGATAGCGACGCCGCAGCCGTAGCTGTGCTCCAGGCCGATGACGTCGTCCACGTTGGGGTACAGCGGCAGCAGCTCGGCCTTGATGCGCGCGACAGCCTGCGCGACGACGCCGGCGACGCACTGCACGGTCGTTGTGATGGCCAGGATGTTGCGCGTGCCCACCGAGCCGTCGGCGTTGCGGTAGCCCTCGAAGGTGTAGCCCGTCAGCGGCTCATGCACAGGCGGCTTCACCGTCGCAATGGGCAGGCCGTCCAGCGCGCGGGCCGACGGCATCTGCAGCAGCCGCTCGTGCACCCAGCTACCGGCCGGAATGGCCTTGAGCGCGTAGCCGATGGGCACGCCGTAGCGCAGCACGACATCGCCTTGGGCAAGGTCCGTCAGCGCCACCTTGTGGCCCTGCGGGACCTTGTCCCGCAGCACCAGGCCGGCGCCGGGCACGCCGGCCGGCAACACGGTGCCCTCGGGCAGTCCGCCGTCGTTGGCGACGATGGCGACGTTGTCCTCGTCACGCATACGGATGGTCAGCGGGGGGCGGGAGGAAACGGCATTCATATCCGGTGGCGGAGTGGCTAAAGTTCGGCTGATTATGTTGTACGTCGTCTAGTTGTCGTACAACTTATGTCACTGTAGATCCCAACATCACGTTAAAACCTCGGGAAAACCCGCGAATGCACGCTCCTGTCACCCGCCGCCGGCCGCGCACGCTGGCACTTGAACTGGTCGAGTCGCTCGGAGACCGCATCCGCGCCGGCCAGCTGCAAGCCGGGGACAAGCTGCCCACCGAGGCCGCCATCATGGGCGAGTTCGAGGTCAGCCGCACCGTCGTACGCGAGGCGATCTCCAAGCTGCAGGCGGCCGGCCTGGTCGAGACACGCCACGGCATCGGCACCTTCGTGCTGGGGCCTGGCGACGGCCCGTCGTTCAAGATCGCGCCGGAGCAGTTCAGCACGCTGCAGGACGTCATCGCGGTGCTGGAACTGCGCATCGGCCTGGAGACCGAGGCCGCCGGGCTGGCCGCCCAGCGTCGCACAGACGCAAACCTGGCCGTGCTGCGCCGCGCGCTGGACGCCGTCATCGCCGCCGTCGAGGCCGGGCAGGATTCCGTCGCCGCCGACTTCCAGTTCCACCTGGAGATCGCCCGAGCGACGCAGAACAGCCATTTCACCGACCTGATGGCCACGCTGGGTGCGCAGATCATCCCGCGCGCACGGCTGGAGGCCAGCACGGACATGAGCGCCGAGCGGCTGGCGTATATGCGCCGCGTGAACGCCGAGCACGAGAGCATCCTCGATGCGATCACGAGCCAGGACGCCGAATCGGCCCGCGCGGCCATGCGCACTCACCTGAGCAACAGCCGCGAACGCCGGCGCCGCGCACAGGCGGAGCCGGTCTGATAGGGTTATCCCTAGTCTTCGCTATTGAAGGCTTAGTTGTACGATGACCTACAACTTAGGCGCTGACGCACCTCTGACCGCCCTTTCAATTCCACGCCCGGAGACCTGTCCATGTCCCCTCAAGAACTCAAAGCCGTCCTCGAATCGGGCCTGCTGTCCTTCCCGCTGACCGACTTCGACGCCCAGCTGAATTTCGACGCCAAGGGCTACGCCGCCCGCCTGGAGTGGCTGCAGCCCTACGGCGCGTCGGCGCTGTTTGCGGCCGGTGGCACGGGTGAGTTCTTCTCGCTGGAGCCGGGCGAGTACAGCGACGTCATCAAGGTCGCGCTGGACACTTGCCGCGGCCGTACGCCCATCCTGGCCGGCGCCGGCGGTGGCACGCGCGTCGCCATCCAGTACGCGCAGGAAGCCGAGCGCCTGGGCGCGCAGGGCATCCTGCTGCTGCCGCACTACCTCACCGAAGCCAGCCAGGAAGGCCTCATCAATCACGTCGAGGCCGTCTGCAAGAGCGTCAAGTTCGGTGTCGTCGTCTACAACCGCGGCGCCTGCAAGCTGACGCCGGCTTCGCTGCAGGTGCTGGCCGACCGCTGCCCCAACCTGATCGGCTTTAAGGACGGCCTGGGCGATATCGAAAAGTTCGTCGCCATCCGCCAGACGCTGGGCGAGCGCTTCGCCTACCTGGGCGGACTGCCCACGGCCGAGGTCTTCGCCGGCGCCTACAAGGCCATGGGCTGCCCGGTCTATTCGTCCGCCGTCTTCAACTTCATCCCCAAGACGGCGATGGAGTTCTACAACGCCCACGCCGCCAACGACACGGCGACGACCGACCGCCTGATCCGCGACTTCTTCCTGCCCTACATCGCCATCCGCAACAAGGCCGAGGGCTACGCCGTGTCCATCGTGAAGGCTGGCGCGACGCTCGTGGGCCATAGCGCGGGCCCGGTGCGCCCGCCGCTGTCGGACCTGCATGCCGCCGAGGTCGACCAGCTCAGCGCGCTGATCGCCAAGCTCGGGCCGCAGTAAGCGCGCCGACGGCCGCCCGCGGCCGCCGCCCCCGACATCCACAAGGAGACACACGATGAAGCGACTGCTGTCCCTCCTGCTGCTGAGCCTCGCCACCGCGGGCCCGGCACTGGCGCAGGCCTGGCCCACGAAGCCGGTAACGCTCCTCGTGCCCTTCCCGCCCGGCGGCTCCAGCGACGCCATCGCTCGCGTGCTGGGCAGCAAGCTTCAGGAGAAACTCGGCGGCAGCTTCATCGTGGACAACCGCGGCGGCGCCGGCGGCACCATCGGCACGGCGATGGTCAAGCGCGCCGCGCCGGACGGCTTCACGCTGCTCGTCACGTCTCTCGGTCCGCTGGTCATCGGCCCCCACCTGCTGAAGAACGTCGGCTACGACCCGACCCGGGACCTGGACTACATCAGCGTGGCCGTGCAGGCGCCCAACGTGCTCGTCGTGCCGGCCGCCTCGCCGCTGAAGAGCATGGCTGACGTGCTGACCTACCTGAAGGCCAACCCCGGCAAGATGAGCTTCGCGTCCTCCGGCAACGGCTCCAGCGACCACATCACCGCCGAGCTGTTCTGGCAGCAGACGGGCACGTCGGGCCTGCACATCCCGTACAAGGGCGGCGGCCCGGTCATGACCGACCTGCTCGGCAACCAGGTCGAATCCAGCTTCATGAACATCAACACCGCGCTGCCCCAGGTGAAGGCCGGCAAGCTGCGGGCGCTGGCCATCACCAGCACCAGACGCTCGCCGGTGCTGGCCGACGTGCCAACGATGGACGAGCTGGGCATCAAGGGCGTGCAGGTCTACTCCTGGCAGGCCGTGGCGGCACCGAAGGGGCTGCCGGCCGATGTCAAGATCAGGCTGCACGCCGGCATCGTCGCCGCGTTGAATGCGCCCGACGTGAAGCCCAAGCTCATCGAACAGGGCTTCGAGATCGTCGCCAACTCGCCCGACCAGTTCACCGCCTTCCAGGCCGCCGAGTTCGCGCGCTGGAAGCAGGTCATCACCGACCGCAAGATCACTGCCGACTAGCCCCGCCCACCACCGGCTTCGCCGCCGCCCCGGCCCGCGGTGACGCCGGCAACGCACCACGCCCTCGAAATCATGAGTTCCACCCCTGTCATCCAAACGCTGCGTGTCATTCCCGTCGCCGGGCGCGACAGCATGCTGCTCAACCTCAGTGGCGCGCACGCGCCCTTCTTCACGCGCAACCTGCTGATCCTGACCGACAGCGCCGGCAACACCGGCGTCGGCGAGGTACCGGGCGGCGAGAAGATCCGCCAGACGCTGGAAGACGCGCGTCCGCTCGTCGTCGGCCAGCCGGTAGGTTCGCACCAGGGCCTGCTGCGCCGCGTGCAGCAAGTCTTCGCCGACCGCGACGCCGGCGGCCGCGGCCTGCAGACCTTCGACCTGCGCACGACCATCCACGCCGTCACGGCCATCGAGTCGGCGATGCTGGACCTGCTGGGCCAGTTCCTGGGCCTGCCGGTCGCCGCGCTGCTGGGCGAGGGCCAGCAACGCGAGTCGGTCGAGATGCTGGGCTATCTGTTCTACATCGCCGACCGCAATAAGACCGACCTCCCCTACGACAGCGCCCCCGGCGCGGACAACGCCTGGTTCCGCCTGCGTCACGAGGCAGCCATGACGCCCGAGGCCATCGTGAAGCTTGCCGAGGCCGCCCGCGAGCGCTATGGCTTCAACGACTTCAAGCTCAAGGGCGGCGTGCTGCGCGGCGACGAGGAGCTGGAGGCCGTGCGCGCGCTCCACGAACGCTTCCCCGAGGCCCGCGTGACGCTGGATCCCAACGGCGGATGGCTGCTGAAGGACGCCATCCGGCTGGGCCAGCAGATGCGCGGCATCGTGGCCTACGCCGAAGACCCATGCGGCGCCGAGGACGGTTTCTCGGGCCGCGAGGTAATGGCCGAGTTCCGCCGCGCGACCGGACTGCCCACGGCCACCAACATGGTCGCGACCGACTGGCGCCAGCTCACGCATGCGTTGTCGCTGCAGAGCGTGGACATCCCGCTGGCCGACCCGCACTTCTGGACTATGGCCGGCTCGGTGCGCGTCGCGCAGACCTGCCGGGACTGGGGGCTGACCTGGGGCAGCCACTCAAACAACCACTTCGACGTGTCGCTGGCGATGTTCACGCACGTCGGCGCCGCCGCGCCCGGCAAGGTCACGGCCATCGACACGCACTGGATCTGGCAGGACGGCCAGCGCCTGACGAAAGACCCGCTGCAGATCGTCGGCGGCCACGTACAGGTGCCGAAGAAGCCGGGCCTGGGCGTGGACCTGGACATGGCCGAGGTCGAGAAGGCCCATCAGCTCTACCAGCAGCACGGCCTCGGCGCGCGTGACGACGCGATCGCAATGCAATACCTGATCCCCGGCTGGGCCTTCAATCCGAAGCGCCCGGCCCTGGACCGTTAACCGAAAGCAGTACCCATGTTCAAGAACCTCATCAACGGCGAATGGCTGGACGGCGCGTCCGTCTCGCGCAACATCAACCCGTCCGACACGCGCGACCTGATCGGCGAATACGCCCAGGCCGACGCCGCCCAGGCCGACCTGGCCATCGCCGCCGCGACGGCCGCCTTCCCGGCGTGGAGCCTGTCCACGCCGCAGCAGCGCTTCGACATCCTCGACGCCGTCGGCACCGAGATCCTGGCCCGCCGCGCGGAGCTGGGCGATCTGCTGGCCCGCGAGGAAGGCAAGACGCTGCCCGAGGCCATCGGCGAAGTCGCCCGCGCCGGCAACATCTTCAAGTTCTTCGCTGGCGAGGCGCTGCGCCCCGGTGGCGAGACCATGCCATCCGTGCGCCCCGGCGTCGGTGTCGAGATCACGCGCGAGGCCGTCGGCGTCGTCGGCTTGATCACGCCGTGGAACTTCCCCATCGCCATCCCCGCCTGGAAGATCGCGCCGGCGCTGGCCTGGGGCAACTGCGTCGTCTTCAAGCCGGCCGACCTCGTGCCCGGATCGGCCTGGGCGCTGGCCGAGATCCTGTCTCGGGCGGGCCTGCCGGCCGGCGTGTTCAACCTCGTCATGGGCCGCGGCTCGGTCGTCGGCGAGAAGCTGCTGAACGATCCGCGCGTGGCGGCCATCAGCTTCACCGGCTCGGTCGCCACGGGCCAGAAGGTCGCCGCCGCCGCGGTGGCGCGGATGGCAAAGTTCCAGCTCGAGATGGGCGGCAAGAACCCGATGATCGTGCTGGACGATGCCGACCTGGGCATCGCGGTGAATGCGGCCGTCAACAGCGGTTTCTTCTCCACCGGCCAGCGTTGCACGGCTTCCAGTCGCCTCATCGTCACCGACGGCATCCACGACCGCTTCATCGCCGCGATGGTCGAGAAGATGAAGACGCTGAAAGTCGACGACGCCCGCAAGGCCGGCACCGACATCGGCCCCGTCGTCGACGCCAGCCAGCTGCGCCAGGACACCGACTACATCGGCATTGCCAAGGCCGATGGCGGCACGCTGGCCCACGGCGGCGAACGCATCGAGACGAACGCCACCGGCGCGCCGGGCTTCTACCTGACGCCGGCCCTCATCACCGACACGACGGCCGAAATGCGCATCAACCGCGAGGAAGTCTTCGGCCCGGTCGTCAGCGTCATCCGCGCACGCGACTACGAGCACGCACTGGCGCTCAGCAACGACACGCCGTTCGGCCTGGCCGCCGGCATCGCGACGACGTCGCTGAAGCACGCCACGCACTTCAAGCGTCACTCGCAGGCCGGCATGGTCATGGTCAACCTGCCGACGGCGGGCGTGGACTATCACGTGCCGTTCGGCGGCCGCAAGGGTTCCAGCTACGGCCCGCGCGAGCAGGGCCGCTACGCCGCCGAGTTCTACACGACGGTGAAGACGGCCTACACCCAAGCCTGATCCCCACTCTTTCGGCACAACCACCCGGCAGAAGGTGGGGCCGCTGCATTGCCCGGAGACGCCCGATGACCACCACCGCTGCACCGCTGGCTGCCACGACCAGTGCCACCCGCACGAAGAAGCGCTTCGCCATCCTGGCGATGCTGTTCATCGTGACGACGCTCAACTACGCCGACCGCGCGACGCTGTCCATCGCCGGCCCAGCGCTGTCCAAGGAGCTGGGCATCGACGCCGTGACGATGGGCTACATCTTCTCGGCATTCGGCTGGTCCTACGTCATCGCGCAGCTGCCGGGTGGCTGGCTGCTGGACCGCTTCGGCTCCAAGAGCGTCTACGCGGGTAGCATCCTGCTGTGGTCGCTCTTCACGCTGTTGCAGGGTGGCATCACGTTCCTGACGGCCAGCGCAGGCACGGCAGTCGTTGTGCTGTTCGCGCTACGTTTCCTAGTCGGTGCGGCCGAGGCGCCGTCCTTCCCCGCCAACGGTCGCATCGTGGCGGCATGGTTCCCTGCAGCCGAGCGCGGCACGGCGTCGGCCATCTTCAACTCGGCACAGTACTTCGCAACGGTACTGTTCGCGCCGCTGATGGGCTGGATCACGCACAGCTATGGCTGGCCAGCCGTCTTCGTCGTCATGGGAGTGCTCGGCGTCGCGCTTGCCGCGGTGTGGCTCAAGGCGGTCTACACGCCGCGCACCCACCCGGGCGTCAACCAGGCCGAACTGGACTACATCGCCGCCGGCGGCGCACTCGTCAACATGGACCAGCCCGGCACGCAGAGCCGCAGCTTCGCGCCCAACAGCCCGAAGTTGGGCTACATCAAGCAGCTGCTGGGGAACCGCATGCTTATGGGCGTCTACGTGGGCCAGTACTGCATCACGACGCTGACCTATTTCTTCCTGACTTGGTTCCCCGTCTACCTCGTCAAGGAGCGCGGCATGAGCATCCTGAACGCCGGCTTCGTCGCGGCGCTGCCGGCGATCTGCGGCTTTGCGGGCGGCGTACTGGGCGGGCTGATCTCCGACGGCCTGCTGCGCCGAGGCAGGAGCTTGACCGTCGCGCGCAAAACGCCGATCGTCATCGGCATGCTGCTGTCAACGAGCATGATCCTGTGCAACTACGTCGACAGTGCTGCCGTAGTCGTGGCCATCATGTCGCTGGCCTTCTTCGGCAAGGGCCTGGGAGCGCTCGGCTGGGCGGTCGTGTCCGACACCTCGCCGCGGGAGATCTCGGGGCTATCCGGCGCGCTGTTCAATACCTTCGGCAACACGGCCGGCATCACGACACCCATCGTTATCGGCTACCTGATCAAGGGCACGGGTTCTTTCAACGCGGCCCTCGTCTTCGTCGCCGCGAACGCGCTGGTGGCCGTGTGCTGCTACCTGTTCGTCGTCGGCGACATCAAGCGTTTCGAGCTCAGGAAGCAGGCTTGACCCAGCGGGCCGCCCAGGCGTCATAGTCCGCCACCGTCTTCATCGGCCAGGTGCCCCACCAGGAGTAGCCATTGCGGCGCTCGGCGCTGAGGTCGTTGACGTCGTCGTGCAGGCTCTTGTCGCGATCGCCAAAAACGGGTCTGAGCGTGACCGGGTCGTAGTAGCGCGCCCACAGCGGCCCGGCCCCGGGCTGAGCCACCAGCCGGCGCGCGTCGTCCACCTTCACGAAGCCCACGTCGCGCACGGCCAGCGACTTCAGCATGGCGACGCCGCCCTTCACCGCCTCGATGATGGCCGGCGACGGGTTGGGCAGGCTCATCAGGAAGCGCAGCGCGTTGGCGCTTTCGCCGCTGCACAGCGCCGGCGGCTCGTAGTTGCGGGCCGACGACGGGGCGAGCGTCAGCGGGTCATGCTGCTGGGCCCACATCGTGAGCTTGCCGTTGATGCGGATCTGCGCTGCCAGCAGCAACTGCACGGAGCGCGCCTGCGCGGCAGCAGCTGCCGTCTTCATGTTGGCCGGCATGAAGCCCAGCTCCGCCTCGCCGCGCGACACCATGCCCATCAGCTCGGCCACCTCGACGAGGGCGTTGTCGTTCAGCGTGACCGCGTCGTGATAGCCGCCCTGCAGCGGCCACACCTGCGGCCAGCCGCCGTTGGGGAACTGAGCGGCCAGCAAGTAGACGACGCCGCGCTGTGCGGCCTGGCGGTAGGGCTCGCCGGCGGCGCCCGGGAACTGCTTGGCCACGCGAGCCAGGAAACGGATCTCGGTGATGGTCGCGTCGTTGTCGACGGTGCCGACATAGCTCCACTGCGAGTCCTGCGGGAGGTCATAGTCGTTCGGCGACGGCTTCTTCAGGTTGTTTTCGGCCACATAGGCCTGGCCCCGTTCGCGCGGCGGCGCGTTGCGCGGCTGGTTCTTGCCCCAGCCCCCCGCGGGCGTCTGGAAGCTGAGGATGTTGCGCGCGACGACCAGCGCCCCTTCGCTGGCGTACCAGTTCGCCGGCTTGTCCAGCGGCATGCTGCCCTCACTGTGGCCGCCAGCGCGCGCTGGCGGCAGCGTGGACAGACCCTGGCGTTCAGCCGCCAGTGCCTCACGGTCCGCGGCCCACTGGGCCTCGGAACGCGCCAGATACGCCGCCCACGGCGCGCGATCGGCGGCAGGCAGCGCCGCGATGCGCGAGGCCGTCAGCGATTCGGCGGGCGGGATGGTGCCGATCTGAGCGGCAAGAACCGGTTCGGCCAGCACCAGGGTGAGCAGGGCGACACGGTGAAATACAAGAATGGGGCAAAGTGATGGCATGACGAGTGAAGCAAATCTAGCGGCCGCAACCGGTCTCCGAGGGCGCTAACCTCTCGCCGCTCATCACTTGATTGACACATGATCCGTTGCGCGCGTTTCCTGGCTCTTGCCGCCTTGCTGGTCCTGGCAGGTTGTGCCACCCCACCGCCTCACGTAGCCCCGCCGGCACCTCTCGGGCTCCGGCAAGCCTGGGTGCAGGCCGTCTCGGGGGGCGGCTGGGCCGTGCGAGCGTTGACCGACGACGCCTGCCCAGCGCTGCGCTGGGGGGGCGACCTCTCCGCAATGCAGGAGCGGGCCGCACCCGACGCCGTTGTAGGCCCGGGCGGCTTCAGGTTGCGGGTCTGCGAGGCACCCTGGCCGCAGGGTGCTACGAGCCTGCAGGTCGGCGCCATCACGCTGCAAGCGCCCTCCATCGAGTTGCGCCGCATCGTCGTTATCGGTGACACCGGCTGCCGGCTGAAAGCGGCAGACCGCGACTTCCAGGGCTGCAACGACCCAGCACGCTGGCCGTTCGCTCGCGTGCTGGCCCGCGCCCTGGCGCTCAATCCTGACCTCGTCGTCCACGTGGGTGACTACCACTACCGCGAAAGCCCCTGCCCGCCTGGCATGACAAGCTGCGCCGGCAGCGCCTGGGGCTACGGCGACGAAGGCTGGCAGGCCGACTTCTTCCGCCCCGCGCAGCCGCTGCTGGCCGCCGCCCCCTGGGTCTTCGTGCGCGGCAATCACGAGTCCTGCACGCGCGCCGGCGACGGGTGGTTGCGCTACCTCGATGCGGAACCGGGCCCGGCCCGCCATTGCGACGCGCCCCCGGCCGCCGGCGGTACGAGTGACGGCGACTTCACCGAACCGTTTGCCGTGCCGCTGTCCCCACGCAGTCAGCTCATCGTCTTCGACTCCTCCCAGCTCGGCACGGCCGCTCCCGAGCGCGGCTCCGCCGACTGGCAGCGCTGGCGGGCCCAGTTGGACCGCGTCGCGGCGCTGGCCGGCCAGCGCGCCCAGAGCCTGTTCGTCAGCCATCACCCGAGCCTGGCCTTCAACCCGAGTGGGACCGGCAAGCCCGGCACGCTGCGTTCGGGCCTCACGCCGCTGCTGCAGGACGCATTCCCCGGCCGCCTGTTTCCGCCCGGCGTGCAAGCCACGTTGCATGGGCATCTGCACATCCTTCAGCTGCAGGGCTTTGCGACCAACCAGCCCGCGAGCCTAGTCTTCGGCAACGGCGGCTCCGCGGCCTCGGGCCGGCTGGATGCCGCTGCTGCGCTGCGCACGGAGCCGCTGGCCGGCGTGCGCGTCGAGACTTTCCAGAGCCGTACCGAATTCGGCCTGACGCTGCTGACGGCCACGCCGCAGGGCTGGCAGCTGCAGGCCTTCGACACGCTCGGCCAGCCGCTGGTCAGCTGTTCGCTGACGGGTCAGAAGCTGCGCTGCTGACGGCGCAACAGCCAGGGGTCTGACACGCAGCAGTAACGCCCGCGCAATCCGTCACTGCCCCATGGAATTGAAGGGTTTCCGTCGGGTAAATCGGGCATGTGGTCAAGCCCCCCCGGCTACACTGACGGCACCTGTCAAGCGGTTTCGACAGGATGACGTTGAGCAAAGGACTCGCGCTGATGAGCTCCAAATTGAAAGTTGCCGGTTGGGTCGCCCTCGGGGCCGTGGCAGGCGCCCTGACGACGATGCAACTCCAGGCCAATGCCCGCAGCAGCCTGTCGCCCTTGCCGCTTGAACAGATGCAGCAGCTCGCCGCGGTGTTCAGCATGGTCAAGTCGAACTATGTGGAGCCGGTCGATGAGAAGAAGCTCATCACCGACGCGATCTCCGGCATGGTGTCCGGGCTCGATCCGCATTCCCAGTTCCTGATCAACCAGAATTTCAAGGAATTCCGCGAGAACACGTCCGGCAAGTTCGTCGGCGTGGGCATCGAGATCGGCATGGAAGACGGCCTAGTCAAGATCGTCTCGCCCATCGAAGGCTCCCCCGCCTTCCGTGCCGGCCTGAAGAGCGGCGACCTGATCAGCCGCATCGACGACGCCGCCGTGCGCGGTCTGGCCATCGACCAGGCCGTCAAGAAGATGCGCGGCGAGCCGAACACCAAGGTCAGTCTGACGATCTACCGCAAATCCGAGAACCGCTCGTTCCCCGTCACGATCACCCGCGAGGAGATCAAGACGCAGAGCGTGCGTGCGAAGGTCATGGAGCCCGGCTACGCCTGGCTGCGCGTGAGCCAGTTCCAGGAGCGCACGGTCGACGACTTCGCCAAGAAGCTGGAAGAGATCTACAAGCAGGAGCCCAACCTCAAGGGCCTCGTGCTGGACCTGCGCTACGACCCGGGTGGCTACCTGGACGGCGCCGTGGCCATCTCGTCGGCCTTCTTGCCGGACGATGTTGAAGTCGTCTCGACCAAGGGCCAGCTGCCGCAGTCCAACGGAAGCATCCGAGCCGGCGAGTTCCGGCCGACGCCCGGCACCGCCGCACTGCAGAAGCTGCGGGCCGCTCTGAAGAGTGTGCCGCTGGTCGTGCTCGTCAACGAGGGTTCGGCCTCGGCCAGTGAGATCGTGGCCGGCGCGCTGCAGGATCACAAGCGCGCCACCATCATGGGCGCGCAGACCTTCGGCAAGGGTTCGGTGCAGACCATCGAATGCCTAGCGGGCCACTACCCGCTGGAAAGCTGCCCCGGCTCCGCTGCGCTGAAGATCACAACGGCGCGCTACTACACGCCGAGCGGCCGCTCCATCCAGGCCAAGGGCATCGTGCCGGACATCGCGCTGGACGAGACACCCGAAGGCAGCGTCTTCGCCGCGCTGCGCACCCGCGAAGCCGACCTGGAGAAGCACCTGGCCAACGGCCCCGAGGAGAGCGAAGAAGCCCGTGCGGCGGCCCGCGAGGCCCGCGCCAAGGCCGAAGCTGCGCTGGCCGCTAAGCGCGCCGAGGAAGTGAAGCCGCTGCCCGAGTTCGGCTCGGCCGAAGACTTCCCGCTGATCCAGGCGCTGAACAAGCTCAAGGGCCAGCCGGTAGTGGCTGCCAAGGCCGTGGAACGCAAGGCGGAAGCCAAGACGACTGAATAAATCGAAACAGCACACCAGCTTGCACGCGGGCCTCTTCGGAGGCCCGTTTTTTTGCGATGAGCGCTGGTGACGGGTGCCTAGCGCTGCGGCGCTATCCTGCCGACATGACCGACGACGACCTGTTGCGCTATTCGCGCCACCTGCTGCTCGACGAGATCGGCATCGAGGGCCAGCAGCGGCTGCTCGAGGCCCGTTCCCTCGTCATCGGCGCCGGCGGCCTGGGCTCGCCCGTGGCGCTCTACCTCGCCTCGGCGGGCGTCGGCCGCATCACGCTGGTGGACCACGACACCGTATCGCTGACCAACCTGCAGCGCCAGATCGCGCACGACATGCACAGCCTGGAGCGACCCAAGGTCGAGTCTGCCGCGGCGCGCATGACCGCGCTGAATCCGGGCGTGCAGGTCCGCGCGCTCGCCCGCAAGGCCGACGCCCCGTTGCTGGAAGCCGAGGTGCCGCACGCCGACGTCGTCATCGACTGCACGGACAACTTCGCCACCCGCCACCTCGTCAACGCCGCCTGCGTGCGCCACGGCAAGCCGCTCGTGTCCGGCGCGGCCATCGGCTTCGACGGGCAGATCAGCCTCTACGACAGCCGCGCGCGCACGCAGCCCTGCTACGCCTGCCTGTTCCCGCCGGATTCCGGCTTCGAGGACGTGGCCTGCGCGACGATGGGGGTGTTCGCGCCGCTGGTGGGCATCGTCGGCAGCCTGCAGGCGGCAGAGGCGCTGAAGCTGCTGGCCGGCATCGGCGAACCGCTGGCCGGGCGGCTGCTGATGCTGGACGGACGGCGCATGCAATGGAGCGAGATCGCCGTGCATCGTGATCCCGATTGCACAGTCTGCGGTGGATGACGTCCGCTGCCCGCACCGATTCGACGAACAAAATCCCCGCTCTGCTGCCCACGACCGCTGAACTGATGAAGCCGACCGACGTCCCGACGCGCAACTTCCCGACCGCCAAGGAGGAGTGCCGCACCCTCCAGCCCCATCCCGACTACGACGGCCCGGGCAGCGCCTATGAACTGGCCTTCAAGGACGAAAGCTTCCTGCTGCGCCAGGACATGCGCCCCGTGCGCATGCAGCTGGAGCTACTGAAGCCCGAGGTCGTGCAGAACGAGCAGGGCGTCACCTCCACCATCGTCATCTTCGGCAGCGCGCGCATCCTGTCGGCCGACGCGGCCCACGCGCTGGTGGCCGCCGCCGAGGCCAGCGGCGACGAGGCACAACTGCGCATCGCCCGCAGCAAGCTGGCCATGAGCCGCTACTACGAGGAGGCCCGCCGCTTCGCCCAGATCGCCACGAGTGAATGCGCGCAGCGCGGCCGGCCGGTCGTCATCGCCACGGGCGGCGGCCCCGGCATCATGGAAGCCGGCAACCGCGGCGCCTACGAGGTGGGTGGCAAAAGCGTGGGCCTGAACATCGTGCTGCCGCACGAGCAGTACCCCAACCCCTACATCACGCCGGAGCTGTGCTTCCGCTTCCACTACTTCGGCCTGCGCAAGATGCACTTCCTGATGCGCGCGCTGGCCCTCGTCTGCTTCCCCGGCGGCTACGGCACGTTGGACGAACTGTTCGAGACGCTGACACTGATCCAGACCGGCAAGAGCCGCCGCCGCCCCATCCTGCTGTTCGGACGCGACTTCTGGAGCAGGCTGCTCAACATCGAACTGCTGCTCGAAACGGGCATGATCAGCCCCGGCGACGAGAAGCTCTTCCACTACGTCGAGACGGCCGAGGAAGCCTGGGCCCTGCTCGAAGCCGAACCCGAACTCTCCAGCGTGGCAGCCCCATGATGAAACTCCGCAACGTCTCCCTGATCGGCGCGCCAACCGACGTCGGCGCCGGCGCCCGCGGCGCCAGCATGGGCCCGGAGGCCCTGCGCGTGGCGGGCCTGGCCGAGGCGCTGATCCGACGTGACGTCGATGTCGTCGACCGCGGCAACCTCGTCGGCCCGGCCAACCCCTGGAAGCCGCCCGTCGAGGGCTATCGCCACTACGACGAGGTGGTGGCCTGGAACCGCATCGTGCACGACGCCGTCTACGCCGAGCTGAAGACCGGTCGCATGCCCATGCTGCTTGGCGGCGATCATTGCCTGGGCCTGGGCTCCATCGCCGCCGTGGCACATCACTGCCGCGACGTCGGCAAGAAGCTGCGCGTGCTGTGGCTGGACGCGCACACCGACTTCAACACCAGTGAGCTCACGCCCAGCGGCAACATCCACGGCATGCCCGTCGCGTGCCTGTGCGGCTTCGGCCCGAAGGATCTCGTCGAGATCGGCGGCCACGTGCCGGCCATCCAGACGAAGTGGGTGCGCCAGATCGGCATCCGCAGCGTCGACGAGGGCGAGCGCGCCTTCGTGCACCAGCACGACCTCGAAGTGTTCGACATGCGCTTCATCGACGAGATGGGCATGCGCCACACGATGGAGCTGGCGCTCGCGACGCTGGACGACAACACCCATCTGCACGTCAGCTTCGACGTCGACTTCCTCGACCCCGTCATGGCGCCCGGCGTGGGCACGACAGTCGGCGGCGGCCCGACCTACCGCGAGGCTCACTTGTGCATGGAGATGATCCACGACACCGGCCGGCTCGCGTCGCTGGACATCATGGAACTGAACCCGGCGCTGGACGTGCGCAACCAGACGGCTCTCGTCGCGGTGGACCTCATCGAGTCGCTGTTCGGCAAGTCGACGCTGATGCGGAAGTAACAAGCCCGTGGACGCCACTCCCTACCTGCTCGTCCAGCTCAGCGACACGCACATCCTGCGGCCGGGCCGGCTGATCTCCGGCTGCGTCGACACGGCCGCAGCGCTGCGGCATGCCGTTGAGCGCGTGCTGCAGATCCAGCCCCGGCCCGTCGCGGTGCTCATCAGCGGCGACCTCGTCGACAGCGGCCATCCCGAGGAATACGCCCACCTGCGCGAACTGCTGGCGCCGCTGCTGGACGCCAAGCTGCCGCTGGCCCTGCTGCCCGGCAACCACGATGCGCGCGAACCGCTGCTGGCCAAGTTTGCCGGCCTGCCCGACGTGCACTGCGGCGAACCGGGCACCGAGGCGATCCAATACGCGCTGGACCTGCCCGGCCCTCTGCGTCTGGTCGCGCTGGACAGCCTGGTCACCGGCCGGCCCGAAGGCGGCTTCGACGACGACCGGCTGGCCCAGGCGGATGCGCTGCTGTCCGAGCGGCCGGATGTGCCCACGCTGGTGGCGCTGCACCATCCGCCGCACGCCAGCGGTCTGGCGGTCATGGACACGATGTCGCTGCAGCGGGGCCTCGCCGGCTTCGAGGCGCTGATCGCCCGGCACAGCCAGGTGCAGCGCGTCGTCTGCGGCCACCTGCACCGGCTGACGTTGGGCCAAGTCGCCCATGCCGCCGCCGTCACCGCACCGTCGACGGCCCACCAGCTCGCGCTGGACCTGAGAACCGATGCGCCGCTGGCGATCACGCAGGAGCCGGCCGGCTGGCTCATCCACGCCTGGGGGCCTGGGCTCCCGCTGGTGAGCCATCTGGCGCAGGCCGGGCATCACCCGTCGCTGCGCTAAGCCCTCAGCAAGGCGCAGCGCTCGACGCGGAACTCAGCCAGCCGCTGCGCATACGGGTCCAGCGCCTCCTCGGGCCGTCCCAGCGACAGCCCCGTCACCGCGACGAAGCGCGTCGGCGTGACCTGGCCCTGCGCTATCAGCTCGTCCACCAGCGCAAGCAGCGCCTCCCGGTGCGCCAGAAGCAGGCGCGAGGCACGCGCGTGCTCGTCCTGCAGCAGCGCCTCGATCGGCGCGTTGCTGGCCTCCACGTCGGTGCAGACGTTGTCGTCGCTGTCGGCAGACACGTCGCTGCGGCCGATGCGCTCGCCGTGACCGAGGTGGCGCAGCATGCGCGCGACCGTCTCGGTGGCCTTGCGCAGGTCGCTCTCAGCACCGCTGGAGCTCATGTCGGCGCCGAACACCAGCAGCTCGGCGGCACGGCCGGCGAGGCTGGTGCAGACGGAGTCCAGCAGGTTCTGGCGCGACCAGACCTTGCGCGTCGTGTAGGCGTTGTAGCCACCTTCGAAGCTCGCCACGTGGATCTTGATCTCCGTCGGCGCGCGGCCGAACAGCAGCGCGTGAACCAGCCCGTGACCGGCCTCATGCACGGCCAGCAGTGCTCGGAAGTCGGCGTTGTTGCGCTGGCGCAGCCGCGTGATGTCGAACGGCGCAGCAATGCTGTGCGACTGGCCGCGCCAGTGCACGACGAGGCTGCGGCCGTCCGCCGTCATGCCCACCGCATCGCCCGCGTCGGCGCCGCGCTCCAGCGCCCACAACGCCGCCTTCGCCAGTCCTGCGCCGAGGATGGCGTGCAACGACGAGAACAGCGGACGCGTGCCCTGTGCGGGGAACACGCCGTTCGCGTAGATCTGCTCGCGCACGCTGACCTGCAGCTCGAACCGGAGGCCGCAGCGCTCACCGATTTCGCGGGCATAGCGCTCGCAGCCCTGCTCGATGAGCTGTTCGTACGCACGGCGCGACAACGACGGGTAGATGACATGCTCGTTGCCCAGCCGCGCCACTTGCTCGGGCTTGAAGCGCTTGTTCAGCGCCTGTTTGACGTCGATGACGCTCAGCCTCGCCGTCAGCGCGTGGAAAGTGTCGGCATCGCTGTCGCAGTCGTCCACGCTGGTGGCGAGGTCTTCGTACATCTCGTCGAGGTTGCCGCAGACGAACACGAGCAACCGGCTGTAGTCGGTCTCCCACTGCTGCTGACCACCCTCGCGAAAGTCCTGCAGGCGCTGGCGGATCTGCTCGGGCGTCCAGGCCATGATCTCCATCAGCGGCTCGTCGAGCTTGAGGTTGCGCTGCAGCTCCTGCGCTTCCCACGGCCGCAGCTTGAAGCGCAGCTTGGCGTCAGCGGCGTCAGCCCGCTCGGCATCGAACGCGGCCTCGGCCAGTGACGACTCGATGTCCGCCAGCAGCGACAGCGCCGGCGGCAGGCGGCCGTCGGACAGCAGCGCCCACACGTCCTGGTAGCGCTCTACGCGCAGCTCGCTGCGCTTCACATCAATGGTGCGAAAGCGCTGGAACTCGTCGAGTGCAAGGATGCCGGGCTCGCCCTCGCGCACGCCCGATTGCGACAGCATGCCCGAGATGCTCTGCGCACCGCGCCAACCCGCACCGTTGGAGAAGCCATCCATCTGCACTTCCACGAACCGGTCGTAGAAACCCATCAGCTGCGCGAGCCGCCGAACTAGCTGCGTCTTGCCGGTGCCAGTCAACCCCCACAGGCAGACGATGACGGGCCGTGTCACGAGCCCGGGCAGTACGTACCAGGCGCGCACCGCATCAATGATGCGGTCGATGAGGGTGTCGATGCCGAACAGCTCGGACTTGAGCTGGGCGGCGATATCCTGCAGCTGCTGGTTCTTCTGCGCCAGCTGCTCACGCAGTTCGAGGGAATCATTCATCCCAGTCCTTTCGTCCCAGCAGCGCCTGCAGCGCCACGCGGTCGGCGCGACGCTGGGCGCCGCGGCTTTGGATGTGCGCGCCTGCGCCTCGCAAGCCGCGCTGGCCCAGCGCGCGGGCGACAGGGTCGCGCGCACCGGGGCTCGTCTCAAGGACAAGCGTCATCGGCTGCTTCATCCGGCGCAGGGCCTTGACCCGACCTTCCTGGAAGGCACGGGAGCGGAGTTGGTCACTCATTTCGGTTTCCGAAAAGCAAAAGCCCCGGCTCAAGGGCGGCGGGGTTTTGCATGCCGCGCGGTCTGAGGCCGTATCTGGGAACAGACACGGTTCAGCCGGGGCTCGGGAACCGTGTTCAGTCGATCGTCGAGAGGAACAGGGAGGACATAGCAGGGATCTCCGTCATGCGGGCGCTGTCGTGGGCGCCTTCAGCAAGGGGGCGGATCATGGCGAGGTTGGCGCGACGCCGCAAGCCGCGCATGGCGGCTTCGTGGCGCGGCGACAACGAGGCGGGCGGGTTCAGAACGCGTACGTCACGCCGAGCGTAAGGTAGCGCCCCACTGCGCCCTCCTGATGCAGCGAAGGGTTGTAGTGCGCCCCGCCCGACGACACGCCGCCGCCGGTGGAGCCCGACGCGAACGCGTCGATGGGCGCGGCGCGGTTGAACAGGTTGGTGACCGTGGCGCGCAGGCTCAGGCCGGGCGAAACCTGCCAACTGGCGTTGACGTTGACCGTCGTGAACGAAGGCACGCGGCACAGCGGTGAACCACCCGACGGCAAGCCGTTGGGGTAGACCGTCGACAGTGCCGACGCGCAGTCCGGCAGGTTGTAGCTGCTGTCCTCCACCTTCATGCCGCTGAGGTAGTTGACTGTGCCGGTCAGCTCCACCGGCCCGCGGGACCAGGCCAGGCTCAGCGCCGCCCGGTCGCGCGGTGTGCCGGTGTTGGTGGACACGAAGCTGGGGCCGTGCGTGCCGGCCATCTCGTAGACCTGGCCCGGTCCGCGGTCGATGGTGTAGCGAATCATGTGCGACCACTGCAGCTGCGGCGTGAACTGCCCCCACGCGCCACCGTCGAGCTTCAGGCGCAGGTCCACGTCCACGCCGCTGGTGCGGGCGCTGCCGAGGTTGATGAACGGGTAAGTGCCGTAGAGGATGGTGTCGTCCGCGCCCGTCGGCGTGGCGTTCGGCGTCGTCGGGCTGTTGACGCGGTAGAGCTTGGTGCCGTAGGCGTCGGGCGTGTCGATCTGGCCCTGGCCGAACAGGCCGGGCGACACGATCTGGTTGCGGATCTTGATGTCGTAGTAGTCGACCGACAGGTTCACGACCGGGCTCGGCTCGAACACGAAGCCCACCGTCATCGAGCGCGACTTCTCGGGCTTCAGGTCCTTGCCGGGCACCTGAAGCTGCGTGCCGCCGACGCCAATGTCGCAGGGCTGGCCCGGCTTCACGAGATTGCACAGCGCCGTGTCGACGAGAGGCGGCAGGTAACCGGCGCTGGAGCCGGAGGTGCCGATCTCGACCGGGTTCGGCGCGCGGAAGCCGCCAGCGTACGTGCCGCGCAGCGTCAGCTCGCGCATGGCCACGAACTTGGCGCCCAACTTGGGCGTGACGGACGAGCCGTAGGTGTCGTAGTGGTCCACGCGCGCGGCGGCGTCCAGCTCCAGCTGTTTTGTCAGCGGCGCCACCAGCTCGACGAAGGCGGCCGTGATGGTCTGCTTGCCGACGCCGAAGGCGTAGATGTTGCTGGCCTGCGCGCCGCTGGCGAAGCCATCGGGGAAGTGCTCGTTTAGCGAGCGCTTCGTGAACTCCAGGCCCGTGCCAAGCGCCAGGTTGCCACCTCCCAGCTTCATCAGGTCGCGGTTGGCGCGCAGCGAGATGAAGTTCAGCGTGTTGGTGGACGTGGAGCGGCCCTCGGGCGTGAGGCTGGCCAGCACGTCGGCCGGGTTGCTGGCGCCGATGACGTATTTGCCGCTGTCCAGCGCCGCCTGCAGTGCCGGCAGGCTGACGAAGTTCTTCATCGTCAGCTGCGTGGCCACACGCGTGATGCCGAGCGTGGCCTGCAGGTCCCAGCCGGCCCAGCCGCCGGACAGGTCCACGACGAAGCGGCGCGACTGCGTGGACGTGCGCGAGCGCTGCGCCGGCAGGTCGCCGAACTCGTAGTCCACCGGCGCGCCGGTGGCGGGGTCGATGACGTTGGTGCCGTTCAGCGCGGTGGGCTGCGGCAGCGGGTGCGCCGGGCCGAAGTTGAAGGTGGTGATGCCGCCGTCCGGTGAGACCCAGTTCAGCAGGCCCACCTGCGTCGCGCGGCTGCCCAGCACCGAGGCCGCGAACGACAGCGTCCAGTCCTGCGGCAACAGCGCCGTCACCTTGCCGAGAAGGCTGTAGTTGCGCGTCTCGGGCGCCACTTGCAGCTCGGGGTTGGCAATCAGCCCCAGGTCCTCGCCGCCGTAGCGCGTCCAGTCGGAGCCACCGAGCGCCGGCCGGTCGCTGAGCAGCACCGCGCCCTGGCGGCGGAACCCAGCTGCGAGATAACCCGCGACGCCGTCTCGGTCCAGGTCGCCGAAGCCGCGGATGCCGGAGACCTTAGCCATGCGGCCGTCGCTCCTAGACGAGCTGCCGACCTCGGCCTGCAGCGTCGTGCCCGTGTGGCTGCGCTTGAGGATGACATTGACCACGCCGGCCATCGCGTCGGAGCCGTAGATGGCCGACGCGCCGTCCTTCAGCACCTCCACGCGCTCGACCGCCTCGACGGGGATGGACGCGATGTCGACGAAGTCGCGCTGGCCGTCGTCCGGCAGAGGGTACGACGCCATGCGATGGCCATCGATGAGCACCAGCGTCGCGCCGACGGTGAGGCCGCGCAGCGAGATGCCGCTGCCACCGGCCCCAAACGCGCCCGGCGTGGACTGGCCCAGCGAGCCCATGTTGTTGGCCGACAGGTGCTGCAGCACCTCGCCCAGCGTGCTGTAGCCGGTGCGCGCGATGTCGGCGGCGGTCAGCTTCTGCACCGGACTGGGGGTTTCGCCATCGGTGCGGCGCACATTGGAGCCGGTGACGACGACGCGAGCCAGCGCCGCCTTGCCCTCCTCACCCGCCGGGCCATCCCCCGTCGCCGTCTGGGCCCACAGCGCAGGTGCGAAGCTGCTCAGCAGGGCCAGGAAAAGGGGAGTCAGGCGCACGCGGGCGGGGTGGTTCACGGTGGGGTCACCTCTCGGTCGGGTTGAGGAAAAGCGGGAGGCGCAGCATGTCACCTCACGTCATTTCGCACCAGCAAGAAGCGCGCCGCGGCGCGCCTCCCGGCGTCGCCTCGTGCCGCTCAGGCACCCACGATCCAGCCCTCCAGCGGGTCCGCTTCCTCCGGCCAGCCGTAGCGCGGCTGCTCCGCGGCCCAGGCGGCCTGCAGCATCGCCAGCACGGCGTCCAGGCTGTCGCCGCTGGCGTCGGCCACCAGTTCGTCCCGCTGCGCGTGGCTCAGCTTCAGCCGCACACCCAGCCGCGTGCGGCCCTGCTCCAGGCTATCAACGATGTCCTTGCGGGCGATCAGCCGCTCCGGCGTCTGCGCGGCCTTGGTGTCGCTCTTGTACGAGCGCCGGCCGACCAGTTCACGCGCCAGCAGCCCGGGGTAGGCCTCCAGCGCCACGCGGCTTTCATCGCCGGCCAGATGGCCGGGCAGGTGCACGCCGCCTTCGATCAGGCGGGGCATGCCGGCGTGCAGCATCCAGGCCACGGGCGGGTTGACCCATTTCATGCTGGGGCTGGAGCCGGCCGGCTTGTCGCAGGCGCGATGCGCGAACTTCGCGCCCGCCGGCCGCGCGTCGCAGAAGGCGGCAAAGCGCTCGCGGATGGACTCGCGGCTGAGCGCGGCGTAGTGGGCCATCAGCGCTGCGTAGTCGGTCGGCCAGCCGAGATGCACCACCAGTTCGCGCGGTAGACCGAATGGCAGGTCGAAGCCGCCGATCCACGGCCCCGGCGTGCGCAGCCAGGCGGAGAAGGCGTCCAGCGTGTCCAGCGCGGTGAGGCCGTCCAGCCGCACTACCGGGCCCTGGCGGTGACCGGCGGCGATGCGGATGGGTTTGGCGCGGCGGGGCGCGCTGGTGAAGTCGATGCCGAAAACGCGGAGGCCTTGCATGGCGGGCATTCTCGGCCGCGCCGCGGGCCACCGGGCCGGCACGGCGACCTTGGTGGCGGGCCACCATCGCGGTGGCCAGCCCGGTGCTCGTCAGTCCTGCTTCGGCGGCGAGCGGCGACGGCGCGCACGGCCAGCCGCGGCAGCGCTCACCAGACCGAGCGCCACGAGTGCAACCGAGCCCGGCTCAGGAACTGTGTTCACCGCCGCAGCACCGCTGCCGCCACTACTGCCACCAGTGCCGCCACCGCCGCCTCCGGGGCCGTCGGGGTTGTCCTTCACCGCATGGGCGCCGGCAGACACGCCCAGGCAAAGGGCAAACAGAGCGATTCGAATGGGATGACTCATGAGAACTTCCTCCGACCAGTTGAGTGATCCGCCGCCACCGACCTGCATGGCCCGGCAACTGCGACGGATGACCCAGTCTCTCGATCTCCTCACGCGCCGCCCATCGCACGAAATCGGTAGCGGCCCCTGAGCTGGTGGGGTTCCTGGCAAACCGTGGCCGCGGCACTCAGGCGTCGATCTGACCGCTGTCGCGTGCCCGGTTCACGGCCTGCACGCGGTTGTTCACGGCCAGCTTGCCGTAGGTGTTGCGCAGGTGCGTGTTGACCGTGTGCAGCGACAGGCCCAGCCGCTTGGCGATCTCGCCGGCGCTGAAGCCATGGGCCACCAGCGTCAGCACCTCCGCCTCTCGGGAACTCAATCGCTCGTCGCCCGCAACGACGCTCTGCGGCGTGCGCTCGAAGCGGCGCAGCAGGTAGCGCGCGATGCGCGGCGACAGCGGCGCGTCGCCGGCCAGAACGTCCTTCAACGCGCGTTCGAGCGTGGCGGCATCGGACTCCTTCAGCACATAGCCATGAGCACCGGCGGCCAGAGCGGAAACGACGTGCATCTCGTCGTCGAACACGGTCAGCACCAGCACGCGCGCGTGCGGCGACGTATCCCGCAGCAGCCGGATCAACGCCATGCCGTCGCCGTCCGGCAGCCCGAGGTCGACCAGCATCAGGCCGATGGACAGCCGTGACTGGATGAACAGCCGCGCCTCCCGCGCCGTGGCCACGGCCCCCGCAAGCTTGAGGGAGGGCATGGCAGACACCATGCGCGCCAGATCGCGCAGCAGCCAGGGATCGTCCTCGACGATGAGCACCGGCAAGGGGGGCGTGGCGTGGGAAGCAGTCATGACGGCACGAATTCTGCGGCCAATGGCTGCGCGGGCCACGTCAGGCTGACGACGGTGCCGCCGCCCTCGCCCGGTCTCACCTCGCAACGCGCGCCCAGCCGCTCGGCCCGCCGTCGCAGGCTGGCCAGGCCCCGACCGCCGCCTTCCGCAGCCGGCTGGCTCGGGTCGAAGCCGACACCATCGTCGAACACCCGCAACTCGCTGCCCGCATCGCCTTCGGAAAGCGCCACGCCTATGGTCTGCGCACGGGCATGGCGCAACGCATTGTTGGTGGCCTCCTGCACGAAGCGCAGCACGTCCAGCGCCTGCGCCGGCGACAGCGGCCGCAGCACCGCCGGCTCGACCTGCCAGGCCAGTTGCTGGCCCAGCGCCCGCAGCCGCGGCTCGATGCGGTGGCGCCACTGGCCCAGCAGCTGCGGCAGCGACTGGGCCTCGGGGTCCAGCGAGTCGATGATCAGCCGCAGGTCGTTCAACGCCTCCTGCACGACTTGCTCGACCTCGCGGCGAGGTGTCTCCTCGCGTCGCGCCATGCGCACGGCGGCGGCCAGATGCGCCCCCAGACCGTCGTGCATGTCATGCATCATGCGTTGCCGCTCCGCCGCAACGGCCGCCTCGCGCTGGCGGGCCGCCTCCTCGCGCTGCTCGACGAGGCGCTGCGCGGCCATGATCAGCAAGGCGACATACAACGGCATTGCATTGCCCGGCGTCAACATGAACGGGTCGGCGTCGACGACGCCCAGACCCACCAGCAGCGTCTGCACCGGGCCGGCAAACCACAGCAGTTCGGCCGACGTCAGCAGCAGCGACTGCCACGTGCGCCGCTGCCACGCCCACTGCAGCAGCATCGCGGTGGTCAGCGCGCGCAGCACCGTCATCGGCAGCATCAGCACGGCCAGCCAGCGGATGTCCGGCGCGAAGATGCACACCGCGATCGCCAGCGTCAGCGGTACGAGGGAGCCCACCTCAAGCGCCTTCGGGAACCAGGCCCAAGCGCGGCCGCTCAGGCGCCATAGCAGGTCCAGCAGCACCCAGTGGAAGACGACGAACAGCACGAGGATCCCGGCAGTGAGCGACAAGCTGTCCAGCGGCACGTCGGGGAAGAAATACAGCGCGATCTGCGCCAGCCACAGCACCACCGTCGCGAGCAGCCGTGCCTGAAGCGGCAGACCCTCGCGCCACCAGAAGCGCAGCGCGAACGCGAGCGAGACGAGCATCAGCGCGAACAAGGCCTCGGGAATCTGCCGCTGCGGGATATCCCGCAGCAGGAACTCGCCGCGCAGCGCCTCCTGCGGCCCGACCGAAATGCCCGAGATCCACGGCCGCAACACCGCACTGCCGGCCAGACGCACCATCACCTCGTTGCGGCCGGGACGCAGCACGCCAGCGGGCAGCACGAACCAGTGCGGCCAGTTCATCATCTGCGTGCCCGCACGGCCGGCCCCTTGCGAGAAGTGCACACCGGCATTCAGCAATGACCCGTTGACGCGGAACTCCGCCGTCGTGACGACCCGCTGCACGAGCAACACGAGCGGCTCGTCCGGCACCGTGTCGAGCTCGAAGCTGAAGCGGTACCAGCCGATGCGGTCCAGCGGCACGGAGGATTTCAGGAACACCTCGGGCAACTGCATCGGCACCCAGCCGGTGACGGGCGGCTCGGGGCCGTCGCTATAGGCCATATCGCCGCTGAGCAAGCGTTGAACAGCCGGGGGCGCGGCATGCACGGCAGGTGAAGCGAACAGCCAGGCCACCATCAGCACGGTGCACCACACCACCCACACACGCGGAGGCGCGCGCCTCATTGCGCAGCCCTTCCGAGACAGCCTCCCTGACGCCGCCATGCGTTGCACCATCTTGCCGTGATGACGAAAAAGATGATGCCACACGACCCAGATCTGCTGGCCGTGGTGGGGGCCCAGATGGGCCGACCTGGCGGGGCCTTCAGCCCGCGATGGGTCGTCGGCGCCGCAGCGCGACGGCCAGCCCTGCGCCGACCAGCGCGAGCGTGGCAGGCTCGGGCACTGGAACGGGTTCGGGCAGCGCGGTCTCGGTGTAGAAGAACCGGCTCTGGGCCACCACATAGACCGGCCCCGAAGTCCCAGCGGACGTGCCGAACACCCAGTCCTGGCCGGTACCCATGCCACTAACGTAATTGGTGGTCATGATGTCCGGCACATCCGGGTTGACCAGAAGCACGCTGTAGGTGGCATCGTGGGCCACCGCCAAGTAGGTGAAGGACACCAGTTCGGCGAACTGGAAGCGGCCGTCGCCCGCAATGCCGTCGTCGTACGTGATGCTGAAATCGCTGAAGACGCTTGGCGATGCCGACTTCGCATCGATGCGGATCAGGCCCGCGTGGGCAGCGCTGGTACAGAGCGCCGCGCAGAGGACAGCAGCAGTTCGGGTCGCGATCGGTCGCATGAGGGTCCTGGCAGCATCAGCGGAATGACGCGGCAGTCTTGCCAACACAGGTCGGCGGCACCATCGCAAGAAATAGGGATCTGGTCTTCTCACCCCCGACTCGGGGGAGCCATCTGCCGTGCTGTGTTGTCCCACGTGGCGGCGCGGTGAGGCTTACGCTGCCCGGCCATGCCGACAATTGCGCCATGAACCCCGTCCTCATCGAAGTCCTGCGCGGCGCCACTGTGGAGTCGCACCACACCGGCGCGCTGGCCATCGTCGACACCGGCGGCGCCGTGCACACCGCGCTTGGCGACATCGACCGCCCCGTCTTCCCACGCTCCGCCGTCAAGCTGCTGCAGGCGCTCCCGCTGGTGGCGACCGGCGCCGCCAACGCGGTCCACCTGACCGATGCCGAGCTGGCGCTGGCGTGCGCGTCGCACAACGGCGAGCCCGAGCATGTGGCAACCGCCGCCGGCGTGCTCGGCAAGCTGGGGCTTGGTGTCGACGCTCTCGAATGCGGCCCGCAATGGCCCAGCCGCGAGCCCGTGCTGCGCGCGATGGCGGCGCGCGGCGAACTGGCCTCGTCGCTGCACAACAACTGCTCGGGCAAGCACAGCGGCTTCCTGTGCGTGGCCTGCCTGATGGCGCAGCGCCTTGGCGTCGAGCCGGCGACGTTCGCCCACGGCTACGTCGACGCCGAGCACCCGGCCATGCGCGAGGTATCCGCCGCGCTGTCCGCAGCTACCGGCCAGGACGTCGAGCAGGCACCGCGCGGCACCGATGGCTGCTCCATCCCGACCTTCGCCCTCCCGCTGCGGGCGCTGGCCCGGGCTTTTGCCCGCGCCGGCACCGGCCATGGCCTGCCCGAGGGGCACGCACGCGCGGCGCGCCGGCTGCGCCAGGCCGTGGCTGCAGAGCCATTCATGGTGGCCGGCACCGACCGGTTCGACTCGCGCGTCATGGCGGTCTTCGGTGAGCGGCTGTACTGCAAGATCGGAGCCGAAGGCGTGTTCTGCGCGGCACTGCCAGAGCTGGGCCTGGGCGTGGCGCTGAAGATCGACGACGGTGCCGCGCGTGCCGCCGAAGCGGCCATGGCCGCCGTGGCCCAGGCGCTGCTGCGCACGGACCACGAAGTGCTGCGCGACTACAGCCACCTCGAGCTGAAAAACCGGCGCGGCCTCACCGTAGGCGCGCTGCGGCCGGCCTTCGCGCTCAGCTGAAGTGGAACACCGACACGGTCGCGCCAGCGCATCGGGCGCAACCCGGTGCACGTGGACTGACGGTCGGCGACCGCATCAGGGCGCCTTGGACACCCTGAACCAGTTCAGGTTCCAGCCGCCGTTGCGCACCGCAATGCCGAACTTGCGCTGGCCCGCGGGCAGCTGCACGGTGTGCTTGATGGTGACCCAGTTCTGCCAGCCTCCCGTAGCCGGGACGTTCAGCGCGCCGTAGACCACGCTGCCGCCGGCCTCTTCAAGCTGCAGCGTGCCGCCACCGTTGAGGCTGGCCACGCGGTACTCGATCGTGTAGGCGCCGGCCGTGGCCAGGTTGACGCTGGGGTAGGACAGCCAGTCGCCGGCGTCCAGGTAGCCCACGTTCAGGCCTCCGTCGGAGTCGGTCGTGGCCTCAGTCTGCACGCCGGACTGCGAGTCGAAGTTCTCGGCCTGGATGGTGATGCCGCTGCCGACAGGGTCGGTGGGGCGGCTGATGTCCAGCCAGTTGATGTTGAATCCGCCCGACTTGGCCAGGATGGCCAGAGTCTGCTGACCGGCAGCCAGCGTGACCGTGTGGGAGACCGTCGTCCAGTTCTGCCAGCCGCCGGTGGAAGGCACGTTGATCGTGCCGTAGGTGGCACCGCCGCCGCCACGTTCCAGCTGGATGACGCCGCCACCGGACTGGCTGGCCACGCGGTACTTGACGAGATAGCTGCCGGCGGCCGGCACGTTGACGTCGTACGTCATCCAGTCGCCCGTGTCGATGTAGCCGACATTGCTGCCACCGTCCGTATCCGTCGTGCCCTCCACCTGCACGCCGGACATGTTGCAGTAGGCCTCGGCCTGGAGCTGCGCCGGCACAGCCATGCGTGTGCAGCCCGAGTTCGTCGGTGCGCCCGGCCAACCGCCGATGATCTGCCTGGCCAGCGCGCCCGAGCGTGTCAACTGGCCGGCCGACCAGCCGCCCTGCGCACTGGCTCCGGCCACCAGCGCGGACGCGCCCTCCGCCTTGTCGTTCAGCGCCCAGTTGGCATTGCTGATGCCCTTGGCCTTCATGAAGTCGACCCAGGCCCAGGTCTCGGATTCGTTCACGCCACCATCGCCGCTGGCGTTCACCGAGCCCCACTCGGTCACGAACAGCGCGACGCCGTTGTTCAGCGCGGTCTGCGCCTTGTCACGCAGCCACTGGCCGTGGCTGCCGGCATAGAAGTGCAGCGTGTAGGCCACGTTGGCGCCGCTGATCGGATCGCGCGAGGCGGCATCCACGTCCTGCGACCAGTTGGGCGTGCCGACGATGATGAGGTTGTCCGGGTCGATCGCGCGGATGGCGTTGATGACGGCCTGCGCGTAGGGCTTGATCGTGCCGCTCCACGAGATGCCCAGCGGCTCGTTGTAAACCTCGTAGATGACGTGATTGCTCTTGCCGTAGGTGCGCGCCATCTCCTGGAAGAAGGCCACCGCCTGGGTGCGGTAGTCCTCCGCGTGGTGGGTGTGCCAGTCGATGATGACGTACATATCGTTGGCGATGGCGGCGTCGACGACGGCCTTGACCCGCGCTTTGTTGCCGGCTGGGTCCTGCAGATAGCCGCCACTCTCTTCCACGCCCATGGCCACGCGGATGACCTTCGTGCCCCAGTCCTTCTTGAGCCAGCCGACGACGCTGGCGTTGTAGAACTTCTCACCACCCCAGCCGGTGTTGCTCCAGAACAGGCTGTTGCCGGCAAAGCTAGCGGGCTGCCCACCCGCCAGCACACGGTTGCCACTGACGGAAAGCGGGCTGACGTCGGCAAGGACCTGGCCGGCATGCGCCAGCAACAGGCCGCCAAACAGGGCTGCCGCCGCACGGCGGACCTGCATTGAGATGATCTGCATGAAATGTCTCTCCTGGCTAGATGGACTGTCGCTCGGGCCGCAGAACCGATCTGCACGCCCGCGGTGCCTGCCGCCGCTCATACCGGCGTCGCCGTCACGTGCGGCTCTGGCGCGGCGCGGAGTGTCTGCGTCGCGTCCTGGCCCTGGATTGATGCAGGGGCAACAGTTCGCAACATGTCGGCAAACTGCAAGTTAGGGATGCAATCTGCCGATAGCGCCCCGGGGAGTCATGGGCACCATGGGGAGAGCTCCCTCTCGCCCGTTCATCAGGCAACCAGGACAGGCCGCCTCGGTGCTTCAGCCCGTCACGTTCAGACACGCAAAAGCCGGGACGCCAAGGCCCACGCTGGCCACGCGCACGATCGCCCGGTGCCGGGGCCGCAGCCAGCGTCCCGCGGCTGGCCTTCGCGCTCAACCGAGACGGAACACGGACACCGTGCTCGCCAGCGCGTCGGCCTGCTGCTGCAGGCTGGCGGCGGCGGCTGCGGACTCCTCGACCAGCGCCGCGTTCTGCTGCGTCATCTGGTCCATGTTCGCGATGGCCTGCCCGATCTGGCCGATGCCGCTGCCCTGCTCGCGGGCGGCATGGCTGATTTCCGACGCAATGCTGGCCACGCGGGCAATTGCCTCGATGACCTGCTGCATCGTCTTGCCGGCCTGGCCCACGAGCGCGACGCCCACGTCGACCCTCTCGCCGCTGTGCGAGATGAGTGTCTTGATCTCCTTGGCCGCCTCGGCCGAGCGCCCGGCCAGCAGGCGCACCTCGCCGGCTACCACGGCAAAGCCGCGGCCCTGCTCCCCGGCCCGCGCGGCCTCCACCGCGGCGTTCAAGGCCAGGATGTTGGTCTGGAAGGCGATGCCGTCGATGACGGAGATGATGTCGGCGATGCGTGCCGAGGACGTGCTGATCTCCGACATCGTGCGCACCACTTCGTCCACGACGGCACCGCCCCGCCGCGCCACGTCGGTGGCTTCAGCAGCCAGGTCACTGGCACGTGCGGCGGACTCGGCGTTGTGCGTGACGCTGGCCGTCAGTTGCTCCATGGCGGAGGCGGTTTCTTCCAGGTTGGCGGCGGCCTGTTCGGTCCGCTGGCTGAGGTCCATGCTGCCGACGGCGACCTCGCGCGACGCGTCGGCCACATGGCCTGCCCCCTCGCGCACGCCGGCGACGACACCGGCCAGCGCGTCCTGCATGCCTTGCAGGCCGCGCATCAGCAGCGCCGTCTCATCCCGGCCCTGTGGGTGCAGCGGCTCGCTGAGGTCATGGCCGGCAATGCGTTCCGCCGCCTTCGCCGCCTGCGCCAGCGGCGCCAGGATGGAGCGAATGTTGACGGCCGTGTAGGCGGCCAGCAGCAGCACGGCCGCCACCACGACGAGCGTCAGGTGGCGCCGGATGTCCCGGGCATTCGCGTCGACGCGGGCCACCTGCTCGGCAGAGCGCTGACTGATCTTCTCCGTCATGTCGCCCAGCGACTTGTCGACGGCGCGCACCGAGCCCTTGACCGGCTCCATCGCCTTGTTGGCCGCCGCCGTGTCGGGGAACTCGCCCTTGGCGAGGCGGTCGAGGATGGCGCTGAAGCCGCCGCGATAGTCCTGCAGCGCCTGCTGCAGGCCCCCGGGCATGCGCTTCACCTCGGTCGGCAGATCCAGCCGGCCGATGCGAACCAGGCTGGTCGAAACCTTGTCGAAGGTGTCGATCCACTCGCCGCGATAGCGCTCGACCGCCTTGGCGTCGGCCAGGTTTATGAGCAGATCCTTCTCGTAGCGGCGAAGGTTGCCGACGCCCGCCCGCACGCCGGCCAGCAGCGTCAGGGCCTCGACGTCGTTGTCGACGTAATCGACAAAATCGGCTCGGGCCTGGGACAGGCTGCCCAAGCCCTGCAGTCCCACCAGCAGCATGCCCGCCACCGCCAAGGCGGCAAGGGCCAACAGGCGAGCCCGGATCGTGTAGTCGCTGAGCCTCATTCCCATCCCTCCCTGGTCTGGAGGGGACAGCCTATCGGTTTGTCAGCCGAACGCCAAGCCGATGGCGGCGTCAGAGCCTTTCGGCGGCCGCGCGCTGTTGCAGCCAGGCGATCAGCTCATGCTCCGGCATGGGGCTGGCGCCGAACCAACCTTGCGCGACGCTGCAGCCCAGATCACGCAACAGTGACCATTCCTCGGCCGTCTCGGCGCCCTCGCCCACGGTGGACAGCCCCAGGTTGCGCCCCAGGTCGATGGCCGCCTTCAGCAGCGTCAGCGACGTGCTCGATGTCGCGGCGCCACGAACGAAACTGCGGTCGATCTTCAGCTCGGAGACCGGCAGCATGTGCAGATAGGCCAGCGACGACTGGCCGGTGCCGAAGTCGTCGACGGACCACTCGAAGCCCAGCGCGTTGATCTCCCGCATGCGATCGATGACCGTCGCCGGGTCCTTCATCACGGCGCTCTCGGTCAGCTCCAGCCGGATGTCCTCGGCCCGCGCGCCGGTGGCCAGTAGCAGCCCTTGCAGCCGGCGGCAGAGGTCGCTGCCGCCCACGTCGTGCACCGACACGTTGACGGCGATGCGGCTCACCAGCCCCGCCCCACGCAGCCGCACGGACAGCTGCATAGACCGCCGCAACACCCACTCGGTGACGCCGCGGATGCTGCCCGTGTTCTCGGCGAATGGGATGAACGCGGCCGGGGCGAGCGGTCCGCGGCTCGGGTGCCGCCAGCGGATCAGCGACTCGAAGCTGGTCACGCGGTTGTCGGACAGGCTGAACTTGGGCTGCAGCAGCAACGTGAACTCGTTCTCCTGCGCCGCGCGCCGGAGCTCGGAGATCAGCGAGAGTTGGCGCGGGTCCGCGCGCACGAGGCCGGGTTCGTAGATCGTCCAGCCGGCATGTGTGCGCCGGTCCTCGTGCAACGCGACCTCCGCATGGCTCATCAGCTGCTGCATGGACGCTCCGTGCACCGGGCCATGCGCGATGCCCCAGGCCGCGCTGATGTCGACCTGCTGCCCGGCCACCTCCAGCGGCGTGGAGAAAAGCTCGAGGGCGAAGCGCCGCAGCAGGTGGACGTCGGCCTGCTCGCCGGCAACGACCAGCGCGAACTGGTCCGCGTAGACGCGGCCGGCCAGTGCGTTCTCCAGCCGCGCGCAGGCCTGCCGCAGCCGGTCCGCGACCGCCTGCAGGACAGCGTCGCCGATCTCGCGCCCCAGCGCCTCATTGATGGCGTTAAACCGCCGCACATTTAGCTTGGCCACCAGCGGCGTGAGCCTGCGCAAGATCCAGCCGTCGCCGACGTGAATCAACCGCTCGCGGTTGCCCAGTCCCGTCAGCGGGTCGCGCTGGGCTGCCTCGACGGCACGGGCATTCGCGTCCGTCTGGAACTGCGCGGCCACGCGCCGAACGGCGGCGATCTGCTGCTTCTTCCCGAGCTCCAGCCCGCGGGCGCGCTGCAGCAACCGGTAGGCACGCTCCCATTCGCCCTGCACCTCGGCCAGCTCGGCCGCCAGCCACCAGAACCGCGAGGGCAGCGCACGGTCGCTGCCGGGCAGCCGCTCCACCAGCGCCAGAGCACCGTCCAGTGCCTCGAGGGCTTCCAGCGGGCGTCCGGCGGCGCGGTGATGGAGCGCACGAGACAGCCCTGCCATGCAGCGCAGGCCGTGACTTAGACGGTCCTGCGGCACACCGTCCAGGACTTCGAGGTAGTCCCGCGCGCGGCTCTCCTCGCCCAGGCGAGCGCAGACCTCGGCGCCCAGTGCGTGGAAATGGGCCATCGCCGAAATGTCGAGCTCCTCGGGGTTGCGCGGAAACGACCAAGCCTTCAGCAGTGGCAGCACCTTGTCCATCTCACCGGCAGAGGCGTAGAGGTCGGCGAGGACGGTCACCGCGCCGAAGCGCGTCCACCCACCGACATCGGTGCTCTCCAGCGACTGCTCGAGATGGTGGCGCGCCTGCAACTCGTCACCCGACAGGAAGAACGCGATGCCGACGTTGCTGAGCGACGCAGACCGCATGCCGTCGTTGCTGACTTCGTTGGCCAGCTGCAGCATCCGGCAGGCCTGGTGCATATAGGCCGCCGCGTTGCCGGCAGCGTGGTAGAGGAACAGCGAAGGCGCCATGGCCACGTGCTGCTCCAATGGATCGGCGATGTGATGGATGGCCGGGGTCAGGCGTTCGTACGCCGCCACGGCCGCCTCCACGTCGCCACCGAAGTTCGCGACGCCCAGCGCAAGGCTCGTCGCGATCAGGGAGCCCGGCCGGTCGCCCAGCTCCTCCAGGCGCTGGGCCAGGGCCTCGTAGTGCTCATGGCTCGCGGCGGACTGCGGCTTCAGCCGCTGCAGCACCAGCTGCATGCGCAGCACCAGGCGCTCGTCGCCCCCGGCGGACTCGATATGCCGATGGGCCATGGCTGCCGCCGCGCCAGGCGACTCATAACGCGTCAACCAGACAGCGCGAAAGGCTTCGATGTGGGCGCTGGCGCTGTGCGGCGGACGAGGCGAAAGCACCTTGGATACAGGGATCGTGAAGAAAGAGCGTCGCATTTTTCACGCGTTCGACGCGATTTCGTCACCACCGCGTTCCGCGGGCATGCCATCCCCGTGATGTTTTCCCTCGCGACGGGACGGCGTCGGGTTGTCGAGCGCTGTCATCACGCATGGCGGATTACATCGACGCGGCACCCTGTCGCCCATCTTCAGGACCACAGCGCGCTCATCGCCGCCTCGAAGGCGTCTCCCACGCGCCGCGGCGCCCGCCACGGCCGCGCCCGGCCGGCGACCCAGACGGACTGCCATGGCGAGCCGTTGCTGCCGAAGACGACGGCGTCCAGCAGGGCCTCATCGGGCAGGCCGCGCAGACCGTCGGCCTCGCGGTTGAGCACCAGCCCGTCGGCCCGCGCGCCGGGCGTCAGGCCCCAGGCCGCAAAGCCGGCGGCGCGCGCGCCGCCATGCACGGCTGCATCGAAGAGCCGCGCCGCGCTGGACGGCTGCACGCCCGGCAGAGCCGCGACATTGCGCTGGCGCAGCACCAGACGCTGGCCGTACTCCAGCCAGCGCAATTCCTCCACCCAGCCACGCGTGACCTGGCTGTCCGAGCCCACCGTCAATGGCACGCCAGCGGCCAGCCAGCGCGGCAGATCGGCGAGCCCGTCGCCCAGATTGGCCTCGGTGCCGGGGCACAGCACCAGCCCCGCACCGCTGCGCGCCACGGCGTCGATCTCGTCGGGCTCGGCATGCGTCGCGTGCACCAGCTGCCAGCGCGTGTCGAGATGACCCGATTCGGCCAGCCATTGCAGCGGCCGCCTGCCAGTGGCGGCCAAGCAGTCCGTGACCTCGGCAATCTGCTCGGCCACGTGGATGTGGATGGGCAGATCCGCGCCCGCGGCGCGTTCGAGCAGCCGCGCGATGTCTGCCGGCGAGGCGCCGCGAAGCGAATGCAGCGCTAGCCCGGCGCTCACGCGCGGCAGTCCGGCAGACAACACCCGCTGGCAGACATGCCAGGCCCAGTCGGCGCTGCCGGAAAAGCGATGCTGCTCGGGCCGGAGCCCTTCGGCCATGAAGCCGCTGCGCGTGTAGACGGCGGGCAGCAGCGTCAGGCCGATGCCCGCATCGTCCGCCGCGGCCGCGAGCGCCCAGGCCATGTCCAGCTCGTCCTCCAGCTCGCTGTCCTGCGCCGGCTGGTGCAGGTAGTGGAACTCGCAGACCTGCGTGTAGCCGCCGCGCAGCAGCTCGGCATAGAGCTGGCCGGCCACAGCGCGCAGTTGCTCGGGCGAGATGCGCAGCGCCAGCGCGTACATGCGGTCGCGCCAGGTCCAGAAGTCGTCCTGGCCTGTCTCGCGCCGCTCGGCCAGGCCGACGAAGGCACGCTGGAACGCATGGCTATGGGCATTGACGAGGCTGGGGATCAACGGGCCGGCCAACAGTTCCGCATCGGGCGGCGGCGGCTGGTTGGCGCGAATGTCGGCCCAGTGGCCGCGGGCATCGACGCTCAGCAGCACGTCGCGCTGCCAGCCCCCACCCAGCCAGGCCAGCGGCGCATGCAGCGTCTTCAAGGCCGCCATGCCAGCATCTCCTGCAGCAGTTGGCCAATGAGCGGCGCGACCGTGGCCGCGCGCGTGGCGTCGAAGGCGTCGCGAGGCGTCACGGCTTCGTCCATGTAGCAGCGCTGGCACATCTCCAACTGCACAGCATGCACGCCCTGCCCCGGATGGCCGTAGTGCCGGGTGATGTAGCCGCCCTTGAAGCGACCGTCGACGACATGGCCGAAGCCCGTCTGGCGGGCCAGCACGGCGCTCAGCCGGTCGCGCAGCGCCGGCGCGCAGGCGCGGCCGTCCGCCGTGCCCAGGTTGAGCGCCGGCAGCTGGCCCTCGAACAGCCACGGCAGCTCCGAGCGGATGCTGTGACCATCGAACAGCAGCGCGTGGCCGTGCTCGACACGCAAGCGCTGGAGTTCGCCCGCCAATGCGGCGTGGTACGGGCGCCAATAGGCGTCGATGCGCGCGGTGATGGCCGTGGCATCAGGCTCGGCGCCATCGGCGTAGAGCGGCTCGTTCGTGAAGAAGCGCGTGGGCACGAGACCCGTGCCGCCGGAGGCGCCGGGGTACAGCGGCTGGTCGTCCGGCGGTCGGTTCAGGTCGATGACGTAGCGGCTATACCGCGGCACCAGCAGGCTGGCGCCGAGCTGCTCGGCCAGGGGGCGGTAGAGCTGCTCCAGGTGCCAGTCGCTGTCCTCGCTGGCCAGCGCCCGTGGCACCAACTGCCGGCCCACCTCGGGTGGGATCGCCGTGCCGACATGGGGCAGGCTGATCAGCAGTGGCACGCGGCCCTGCCGAAGCTCACAAACGCTCATGCTTCTCCCTGTGATGCCCCAAGCCTGACCCGTTCTTTCAGCGGGTTCTGTCCGAAACATGTTGCCAGCTCGCGCGGATGATCGCCATCCCAGACACAGAAGTCGGCGCGCTGCCCGGCCACGAGCCGCCCGCGGTCGGCCAAGCCCAGCGCGCGGGCGCCGTTGACCGTCATGCCGCGCAGCGCCTCTTCGGGCGTCAGACCGAACAGCACGCAAGCCATGTTCATCATCAGCAGCGGCGACAGCGTCGGCGAGCTGCCCGGGTTGTGGTCCGTCGCGATCGCCAGCGGCACGCCGGCCTCGCGCAACGCAGCGACGGGCGGCAGGCGGGTTTCCCTCAGCGCGTAGAAGGCACCGGGCAGCAGCACCGCGACCGTACCCGCACGGGCCATCGCCTGGATGCCGTCAGTGCCGAGGTATTCCAGGTGGTCGCAGCTTAGCGCCTGAAAGGACGCCGCCATTGCTGCACCGCCCTGGTCACTCAACTGCTCCGCGTGCAGCTTGACGGGTAGACCCAGCCGGCGAGCTGCGTCGAACACGCGGGCGACCTGGGCCGGGCTGAACGCGATGTGCTCGCAGAAGGCGTCGACCGCGTCGACTAGCCCTTCGACGTGCAGCGCCGGCAGCCACCGGCAGACCGTGTCGACGTAGGCATCGGCATCGTCGAATTCGGGCGGCAGCGCATGGGCCGCGAGGTAGGTGGTGCGCACGTCAACGCCCAGCTCGCCGAGCCGGCGGGCCACGCGGAGCATGCGCGCCTCGGTGGCGGCGTCCAGCCCGTAGCCGGATTTCACTTCCAGCGTCGTGACGCCCTCGCCCATCAGCGCCTGCGCGCGCCGGGTTGCACCAGCCAGTAGCTCCGTCTCGCTGGCGGCTCGCGTCGCCGCGACCGTCGAGCGAATGCCGCCACCGGCTCGGGCGATCTCCGCATATCCGGCCCCCTGCAGCCGCAGCTCGAACTCATGCGCGCGGTTGCCGGCGTAGACGAGGTGCGTGTGGCAGTCCACCAGGCCCGGCGTGACGAGCGCACCGCCCAGCTCGATGACCTCATGCGCCGCTAGCGCCTCGGGCGGCAGCTCGGCGGCCGGCCCGACCCAGCGCAGCAAGCCATCTTCAACCAGCAGCGCACCGTCGTCGACGAGCCCCCAGCCAGACTCGCCGGCCAGCGTCGCCAGGCGCCCGCCGCGCCACAAGGTCACTCGGGGCTCCAGGTCAGCCACCACGCGTGGCTGCCCGTCGCATCGGGGCCGGTGAACACGCAACTCTGAGGCGCGGGCGACTCGCACCAGGCCAGCGTCCGCGGCGCCAGCGGCATCGCGCGATGGCCGTGCTCCAGCAAGCCGCCCTCGACCGTGAACAGCCCCACCCACGGCGTGCGCGGCAGCAGCACGTGGCTGGCGGGCTCGACCTCCAGGTTGCCGCGGCGCTCCATGACGTTAAAGACATCCGTCGGCCCCTTGATCAGCTCGGCCTCGGGCGCCAGACCGCCATCGAAACGCAGCGGCTCATCGCCCGCCGTCTGCGACCAGTCGAACAGGCGCAGGCCGGCACCGGCAATGACCGCCAGCCAGCGGTGCACGCCGGGGAAGGGCGAGAACGGGCCGTCCCGCTCGACACGCGCCACGCTGACGCGCAACGACCAGTCATGCGCATGCGGCCAGGCCAGCAGCTCCCGCGTGGTGCCGCCGTTGTTCGTCCAGGCCTGCGGCTGGACGTCGACCGCACTGACCTTGCTCCAACTCATGTTGTTGTCCTTGTCATCGTGCTGCGCATTGTCCGCAGCGCCGGCCGGCGGATTTCAGGCCGAGAAGCTCCCTTGCAATTGGTAACGACTACCCGGATGCGTCAATTTGACGCTGGTTACGGCGACGCCCCGGCTGTAAGTGATTCGCTTGACGACCAGGCAGGGGTCGCGGCGGTTGATGCCCAGCAGCTTGGCCTCCACATCACCCGGCAGCGCAGCCTCGATCATGTAGCGCGCTTCCGACAGCGGTGCCACCTCCAGCAGGTAATGCGTTGGCGTGATGCGGGAGAAGTCCTGCTGCAGGTAGTCCGGCGCGCAGGCGGGGTTGACGGCCCGCTCCTCGCACTGGATGGCCTGACCGTTCTCCAGATGCACGATCAGGCTCAGGTACACCGGCGCGCCCCGCTTGATGCCCAGCTCGGCGGCCTGCTGCGGCGTGGCCCTGCCGCGCGTCAGCGCGTGCACGCGCGCCTCGTGCTGGCCACCGCGCTCGACGATCTCCTCGTGCACGTCACGCACGTTCAACGTAGACGAGATGCGGTGCAGCTGCGCGACGAAGCTGCCCACGCCCTGCGCGCGGTCGATGAGGCCCTCCTGCACGAGCTCGCGCAGCGCGCGATTGACCGTCATGCGGCTCACCTCGAACTGAGCGACCAGCGCACCCTCGCTTGGCAGCAGGTCGCCCGCCACCCAGTGGCCGCTGGCGATGCCTTCGCGCAGGTGGTTCTTGACCTTGAGGTACTGGGGCTCGGAGCTGGTGGCGCGGGACATGGGCAGATCCTATTTGACTGTGCTTGTATAGACAACTAGAGTGCCTACCGGCTTCAGGAGTTTCCATGCCCGACCTGCCCCATTCCGCCGGCCGCGTGGTCCGCGCGCCAACCGGCACCCAGCTCCACTGCAAGAGCTGGCTGACCGAAGCCGCCTACCGGATGATCCAGAACAACCTCGACCCGGCCGTGGCCGAAAACCCGGCGGAGCTGGTCGTCTATGGCGGCATCGGCAAGGCCGCCCGCAACTGGGCCGCGTTCGACACCATCCTCAAGTCGCTGCGCGAGCTGAGTGACGAAGAGACGCTGCTGGTTCAGTCCGGCAAGCCGGTGGGCGTGTTCCACACGCATGCGGACGCGCCGCGCGTGCTGCTGGCCAACTCCAACCTCGTGCCTGCGTGGGCCTCGTGGGAGCACTTCCACGAGCTGGACCGCCGGGGACTGATGATGTACGGCCAGATGACGGCGGGCAGCTGGATCTACATCGGCAGCCAGGGCATCGTGCAAGGTACCTACGAAACCTTCGCAGAAGCCGCGCGGCAGCACTACGGCGGCGTCGCCGCGGGCCGCTGGATCCTGACAGCGGGCCTCGGCGGCATGGGCGGTGCGCAACCGCTGGCGGCCACATTCGCGGGCTTCTGCTCACTGAACATCGAGTGCCAGCAGAGCCGCATCGACTTCCGGCTGAAGACGCGCTACGTGGACGAACAGGCCGCCGACCTGGACGACGCGCTGGCGCGCATCGCGAAGTACACGACGGCCGGCGAGGCCCGGTCCATCGCGCTGCTGGGCAACGCCGCCGAGGTGCTGCCGGAGCTGGTGAAGCGGGAAGTGAAGCCCGACCTGGTCACCGACCAGACCAGCGCCCACGATCTCATCCACGGCTATTGCCCGCCGGGCTGGTCGGTCGAGCAGTGGAAGGCTGCCGCGGCCGCCCCGGCACGTCACGCGGAGCTGAAGGCGGCCGCAGCGGCCGGCTGCGCGACGCATGTGAAGGCGATGCTGGCGTTCAAGGCGCAGGGCATCCCGACGGTGGACTACGGCAACAACATCCGTCAGGTCGCCAAGGACCAGGGCGTGTCCAACGCCTTCGACTTTCCCGGCTTCGTGCCCGCCTATGTGCGGCCGCTATTCTGCGAGGGCAAAGGGCCGTTCCGATGGGTGGCGCTGTCGGGCGACCCCGAGGACATCCGCAAGACCGACGCCAAGCTGAAGGTGCTGTTCCCGAAGCATGCTGCCTTGCACCGCTGGCTGGACATGGCCGCCGAGCGCATCGCCTTCCAAGGCCTGCCGGCGCGCATCTGCTGGCTGGGCCTGGGCGAGCGCCACCTCGCCGGCCTGGCGTTCAACGAGATGGTGAAGAACGGCGAGCTGAAGGCGCCCATCGTCATCGGTCGCGATCACCTGGACAGCGGGTCGGTGGCCAGCCCCAACCGCGAAACCGAGGGCATGAAGGACGGCTCGGACGCCGTGTCCGACTGGCCGCTGCTGAACGCGCTGCTGAACACCGCCGGCGGTGCGACGTGGGTGAGCCTGCACCACGGTGGCGGCGTCGGTATGGGCTACTCCCAGCACTCGGGCGTCGTCATCGTGGCCGACGGGACGGACACCGCCGCGAAGCGCCTCTCGCGCGTGCTGTGGAACGACCCGGCAACCGGCGTCATGCGCCACGCCGACGCGGGCTACGACTCGGCCATCGCCTGCGCCAGGAAGAACGAACTGAACCTACCCTCGCTATGAACCTCATCCCCGGACAACTCACGCTGGCCCAGCTCGCCGACATCGCCGCCGGCCGCGCCGCGCTGCAGCTCGACGACTGGCACGCCGTCAACAAGAGCGCTGCGCTGGTGGCCGCCGCCGCGGCGGGCGATGCGCCGGTCTACGGCGTCAATACCGGCTTCGGCAAGCTGGCCAGCACGCGCATCGCCAAGGACCAGCTCGCCGCCCTGCAGCTGAACCTCATCCGCAGCCACGCGGTGGGCGTCGGCGCGCCGATGTCGCCGGAGGTCGTGCGGCTGATGCTGGCGACGAAGGCCGGCAGCCTGGCCCGCGGCTTCTCGGGCGTGCGGCGCGTCGTCGTGCAGTCGCTGCTGGACGCGCTGAATGCCGGCTTCGTGCCCTATGTGCCGACGCAGGGCTCGGTCGGCGCCAGCGGCGACCTTGCGCCTCTGGCCCACCTGACGCTGGCTCTGATGGGCGAAGGCGAGGCGCTGGTCAATGGCCAGCGTGTATCGGCGCGCGACGAACTCCATCGGCTGGAGCTGCAACCCCTGACGCTGGCCGCCAAGGAAGGCCTGGCTCTCATCAACGGCACCCAGGCCAGCACGGCGCTGGCGCTGCACGCACTGCTGCGCTTCGAAGGCCTGTTCGCGACGGCGCTAGCCAGCGGCGCGATGACCCTGGACGCCGCCCGCGGCAGCGACGGCCCGTTCGACGCGCGCATCCACGAGGTTCGCGGCCAGCCTGGGCAGATCGAGGTCGCGGCCCTCTACCGCGATCTGCTGACCGGCAGTGCCATCCGGGCAAGCCACCGCGAAGGCGACGAGCGCGTGCAAGACCCGTACTGCCTGCGCTGCCAGCCGCAGGTCATGGGCGCCTGCCTGGACCAGGCGCGCCACGCGGCCGACGTGCTCGTTCGCGAGGCCAACGCCGTCACGGACAACCCGCTGGTCTTCGACGACTGCATGATCAGCGGAGGGAACTTCCACGCCGAGCCGGTGGCCTTCGCGGCCGACAACCTCGCGCTGGCCATCGCCGAGGTCGGCGCCATTGCCGAGCGCCGCATCGCGATGCTGATCGACCCGGGCATTTCGCGCCTGCCGCCCTTCCTGACTGCCGACGCCGGCTTGCACAGCGGCTTCATGATCGCCCACGTGACGGCCGCCGCGTTGGCCAGCGAAAACAAGAGCCTGGCCCACCCCGCCAGCGTCGACAGCCTGCCGACGAGCGCCAACCAGGAAGACCACGTGTCCATGGCCACCTTCGCCGCGCGCCGCCTGCACGCGATGCTGGACAATACGGCCCACATCGTCGCCATCGAGCTACTAGCCGCCGCGCAGGGCATCGACTTCCTGCGCCCGCTGCGCAGCTCGGCGCCCATCGAGGCGCTGCACGCACGTCTGCGCGCCGACTGCGCCAGCAGCCCGGCGGACCACTACCTTGCGCCAGACATCGAGCGCGCCGCCGCGCTGGTGCAGGCGGGCGCGCTCAAGCCGCCGCATGCGCCGGGCTTCTGGCACGACTGATGAGCCCGATCGAAGGGACGTGGCCACGCATCGCCTGCGCCTAGCATTCGGCGGCCCGTCCTGGAGTCGCCCATGCCCTGTTCCGTCCGTCCCTTGCTGAGCGCCGCGCTGGCACTGCTGACCATCTCCGCCCAGGCGGCGGACCTGCCGGCCGGCGTGCTGGGCCTCGTCGCGCTGCCGGAGGTGTTCAGCAGCCCGAGCTGCGAGCCGCACGCGCCACAGGATGTTCCGCTGTATGCCGCCGCCGAGGACCGGGCGGCGGGGCGCGCGCCGGCCGGCGTGATCACCGTCGTCCAGCCCATGGGGCTGATTGCGCCCGGCACCTGCAACAGCAGCGTCGCGCAGCTGCGCTGGTCCGACGGCAAGACTAGCGAGGAATGGCCGATCCAGGAGTCGGGCTACGAGGAGCGCGCGGCCGTCGTCGTGGGGCGGCGTGGCGACATGCTGCAGATCACGACCGATCGCGCACCGGCCTGGATCCATCGGCCCGGCCTCGCCGGTTACATGCCCGCGGGCATGTTGCTGAAGGACAAGCTGCTGGAGCTGCCCCGCGACCTGCGCCCGCTGGCCCGCACGGCAGCCGCCGGCACCCGCCAGGCGCATCTGGCCTGGGAGCCGAAATCGGCCTCCGTGCGGCAGGCCCGCGAGATCCGGGGCGAGACCTGGCTGCAACTGGAGGTGCGGGCCGCGGAGAACTGCACCGACACCACGGTCGGCCCGCGCGCGACCGTCTGGGTACCCTTCCATGATGCACAGCGGCAGCCGACGCTGTGGTTCTACTCGCGCGGCTGCTGAGGATTCAGTACCGCCCGGCTGCGCCCGCCACGCGCAGGAAGACGTAGGCGAACCATGCCACCACGGCGCGGTGCAGGATGGCGCGCAGGCCGGTGCCGCGCTTCTCGCCCACGCGCTCCGACACGCCGAGGGCGGTCTCGATCTCGCCCTGCAGCCGCAGCGCGAAGGGCCGGTCTAGCACGACGACGTTGGCCTCCAGGTTCACCAGCAGCGACAGCGGGTCGATGTTGGAGCTGCCGACCGTTGCCCAATGGTCGTCGATGACCGCCACCTTGGCATGCAGGAAGGCGGGCGTGTACTCGTAGATCTCCACGCCGTGGCGCAGCAGGTCGGCATAGAGCGCCTCGGCGGCCCAGCCGGCCAGCCGATAGTCCAGCTTGCCCTGCAGCAGCAGACGCACCCGCACGCCGCGTCGCGCGGCATGACGCAGCGCCAGGCGGATACGCTGGCCGGGGTAGAAGTAGGGACAGATGATGTCGACGCTCTGGCGCGCTGTGTTGATGGCGTCGGTGTAGGCATGCTCGATGGTCCGGCGCCGGCGCAGGTTGTCGCGTAGCACGAAGGCGGCGCAGACGGGCGGCAGCTGGGGCTCCGCGTCAGTCAGCCGCTGCGGGCCGCGCCACAGCTGCGTGAGCCACAGGCTGAAGCGGCGGCGCAGCGGCACGTAGTCCAGCAGCGCGTCGTCGAAGTCGCGACCCAGCCAGGCGCGCGACCAGATCGCGCGCAAGCTCTGGCCCACGAGATCCACGATGCTGCCGCGCAGCTGCACCGCGAAGTCCAGCCGCGGCAACTCGGTCACGCCGTGATGGATATCCAGCCGGTCGTCGATGACGTTGATGCCGCCAACGAAGGCCACCTCACCGTCGACGACGCAGAGCTTCTGGTGCAGGCGGCGCAGCTGGCCGCGCTTGAACCAGTGCCACCAGCGGTCCATCGGCCGGAATACCGCGAACGCGACGCCGCTGCCTGCAAACCGCTCGCGCAGCGTCGCGATGCTGGGGCCGCTGCCGAAGCCGTCAACGACGATGCGCACGCGCACGCCGCGCCGGTCGGCGGCCAGCAGCGTCTCGACGAGCGCGAGCGACGTGATGTCGTCATGGAAGATGTAGGTGGCCAGCCAGACCTCGCGATTGGCCGAGCAGATGGCCGCCTGCATGCGCGGGAACAGCTGGTCACCGCCGCGCAACAGCTCAACCTCGTTGCCTCCGACAAAACCAGTGTCGGTGGCCTGGTGGCGCCAACGCCGGCGCATGCCCAGCCGCCGCATCAGGCGCTCCTGGACCGACGGCTCATTCGAGCGCCAGCTCCACGACCAGCGGCAGATGGTCGGACATGCGCGCCCAGGTCGGCCCACGCGGCACTTGCACGCCCGTGCAGCGCAGCCCGCGCAGGTAGACGCGGTCCAGCGTGAACACCGGCAGCCGCGACGGGAAGGTAGCCGCACGCACGCGCGTCGTCGACGGCGCCGCTCGCTTCAGGCCATGCGCGCGCATGGGCACGTCGAGTCGCTCCCCCCAGTCGTTGAAGTCGCCGGCCACCAGCACGGGCGCATCGGAAGGCACGTGGTCGCGCACGAAGGCGGCCAGCCGCTCGACCTGGCGCACGCGGCTGGAATGGATCAGCCCCAAGTGAGCGACGACCACATGCACCTCCACGCCCTGCCAACGCACCGGCACATGCAGCAGGCCGCGCTGCTCGAAGGCGTGGTCGGAGACGTCGTGGTGGCCGATGTCGCCAATGGGCCAGCGCGACAGCAGCGCATTGCCATGCTCGCCGTCCTTGGTCTTGGCGTTGGTGCGGTAGGCCACCTCGTAGCCGTCCGGCGCCAGGAACTCGGCCTGGCCCTGCTCGGGCCAGCCGAACCAGGTGCGGTCGAAGAACGCAGCCTCACGGTGATGGAACAGCCGCACTTCCTGCAGGCACACCACGTCGGCGTCCAGCGCCTGCACGCCCATCTGCAGGTTGTGGATCTCAAGCCGCCTTGCCGGCCCCAGGCCACGCACGCCTTTGTGGATGTTGTAGGTGGCCACGCGCAGCACGTCGCCGGGCGCGTGGGGGCTGGGTCGGGCAACGGATCTCATGGCGTCAGGGCGTGGTGGAGGAGGCCGCGCTGAAGCGGGGCAGCTGCAACACGGCCTCGGCATTGGATGGGGAGAAGCAGCGGTCGGCGGCTTCGTGCCAGGGCAGCCAGACCCAGGCCAGGTGCTCCCGCGGTGACAGTGTCGGGGCGAGCACGCCGGGCAGCTGTAGGCCGAAGACGTGTTCGGTGTTGCGCGTCACGCCAGGCGCATAGCGGTGGCGCCAGTGCGGGTAGATCTCGTAGACGTTGGCCAGTTGCCAGTCGCGCAACTCGCCCCCCGCCGCGGCGATGTCGAAGCCGGTTTCCTCCAGCACCTCGCGCCGCGCCGTCTCGGCCAGCGGCTCGTCCACATGGTCCCTGGAACCGGTGACGCTCTGCCAGTAGCCCGGATGATCGGCCCGCTCGATGAGCAGCACGCGCAGGTCCGGCGTGTGGATGACGACGAGAACGGATTCGGGGATCTTGAACGACGGCGCCGGTTGCATGGCGGCAGCATAGCCCGCCATTCACAGCCGACCGCCGGGCCGCCGCAAGCCGGCCCGCCTGGGCGATGTGCTTGCGGCTGCAAGCATCGCCTCCCCTCGGGGGCTCGGCCAGACCGGCCCACATCCAGCGGGTACGGGGCTGGACGAGGGGCCCCGTCCAGGACTTCAGCCGCCGTGGGTCTTGCGTTTGGCCACTTCGGGCGGCAGCTCTTTCGCCTGCAGCTCGCGCACCTGCGCGACGAGCTGGTTGTGGGCGTCCAGGAAGGCGGCGGCGATGACCTTGCCCTCGTTGGAGTTGCTCCAGCCGGCACCTGCCGCGCCGCCCAGCTTGCCCAGCATCGCGCCGCTGACGCCGAGGTCCGTCACTTCCACCGAACCGGTGGACGCGGCGACCTGCTCGGTGGTCTCGTTGTCGGTCAGCAGCAGCGCGGCCTGCGCCTGCTTGAGCTTGACGTGCTCGGCGGCACCGACCAGCTTGTTGAGCACGGGAATGGCCGCCAGGATACCGCCGATCTGCCGGCCGGCGTCCTGCTCGCTGAAGGTGAGGCTGGGCGTGAGGCTGTACTGCGCCTCGTAGCCCTTGCCCTTGGCGACCGTGTTGCCCTGCTGGCGCAGGATGCCGGCGTCTTTGAGCTCCTGTTCGCGCACCGTGGCCTTCAGGCCCGAGGCGCGGTCCACCACGCGAAAGCAGCCGCTTTGCTGCGCCAACAGCCGCACCAGCGGCACGGGGCTGGACGGCAGCTGGTAGCTGCTGGAATAAGCGTAGCCATTGGGGTTCTCGACCAGCGCCAGAGTCGCCACCGGTGCATCGCACTTCACAAGCTCGCGGCTGGCATGGTGGGCACCGGCCGGGCCCGCGGACCCACTGATGACCGAGCCGCCATCGCCGAGCGACGTGGACGACTTGCCGCAGCCTGCCAGGAGCAGGGGCATGGCCAGCAGGAGTGCAGTGGGCAGCGCGGAGCGGACGTTCATGAAGCGGGACCTTGGGACCTTTGAGGACGAATGCGCGAGTCTGCCGCGAACCCCGCCCTTGCTTGCCCCAGGGACGGGGGACAGGCCCCCGGGGTGCGGGGCCTGTCTCGGCTCACGGGCCGTACAACACCATCTGCGTGCAGCGGAACAGCGCGAGCGTCTTGCCCGTGACGCAGTGTGTGACGACGGCGTCCCAGACCTGCGTCGTCCGGCCCAGATGCACGGCAGTGGCCACGCAGGCGACGGTGCCGTCACGCGCGGTGCCGAGGTGGTTGGACTTCAGCTCGATCGTCGTGAACCCGGTCGCGCCGTCCGGCAGGCTGGCCATGCAGCCGAAGCCGGCGCAGGAATCGGCCAGCGTGACGATGCTGCCCGCGTGCAGAAAGCCGTTCGGCGCCATCAGCTCGCGGCGCACCCGCAGCTCGGCACGGACCTCACCGGGACCTACGTGGGTGAAGTCAATGCCGAGCAGGCCCGGCAGATAGGGGGCGCCAACATCGTTGAACCGGGCGGGATCGGTCATGTAACTCTCCTTGGCCCGCGATGCTAGACCCATGATGAAGGCCGGCTCATCGGCCGGCCCTCGAGTCGCGCGAGACGGATGCGTCAGGTGCGCTGGAGCGACGCCTTGAGCATGTTGTCCAGCATGTCCAGCGTCTCGGCCAGGTGGGCCCGCGTCTCCGTCGAAAGCCCCGGGCGGGCCGCTGCCACGCGCAGGTCGCGCGCCAGCTGGGACGCGTGATAGCGCGCCATCGAGAAGGCGTCCGCGTAGACAGCGGCGCCATTGGTGGCCCGGTTCAGCTGCCCCTGCAGGCGGCGCAGGTACTCGCGCTGCAGGCTGCGGCGCATGCGGTCGATCTCGCCGCCGGTCTTCACCTCGCTGAAGATCGCGCTCTGCAGCGTGCCGTACACCTCGCTGAGCGACACCGCCCCCTTGCGCTGCGCCTCGGGCAGATAGGCACTCTGCTCGATGAGGCGGCGCGCCGTGTTGGGCGACATCAGCCGGTCAAGCACCTGGGCCTGCAGCGCGGCGACGGCGTCGGGGATGGCCAGCGGCAGGCCGCGATCCCATTCGTTGTAATCCAGCGGCTGGCTGGCCAGGAACTCGGGGCTGAACTTGAAAGAGTTGCTCGACAGCAGGCCGGTGGCGATGAAGCGCAGCGCCTCGCGCTGCTGCGCGCTGTCCACCGGCTTGAAGGCCTGGCCCGGCGTTACACCCGGCACGATGCGTTCGGCGTAGATGCCGCCGACGTACTTGCTGACGTTGTGCGCCGTCATGCTCAGCTGGCGGAAGGATTCGGCCACCGAACGGCGGTTGCGCAGCGGGTCCTCGCCCGGCTCGGGCTTGCGGGCCTGCACGCGCTCCCACAGCTCCTGGCTGAGCTTCAGGCGCTTCTTCGCGTAGGCCAGGGGGTCGTCGCCCAGGTCACGCTGGTTGCTGCGCGGGTCGAAGCCGTCGTAGGGGCCGCCGACGCCCTGGTCGAAGTCGTCGCCGTAGGCCAGTTGCGGCTCGGTCGAACGGGCCGCGATGCGGCCAAGCTCAGCGGATTCCTGTTCGGCCGGGATCTGCTTGTAGGCGTACTCGATCGCCCAGTAGTCATAGGCGCCGAGCGTCGTGTTGGTCAGGCTCGCGCGCGGCTCGCCGCGCAGCGGCAGGTTGAAGGCGTTGTAGTCCATCACCGAGTTGGAGATGCCATGCGCCTCGGTGTAGGCCTTGTCTCGCAGCTGCGCCTGCGTGACGGTCGTGGACGAACGGAAGTTGTGCTTAAGGCCAAGCGTGTGGCCCACCTCATGCATGATGACGTCCTTAACGACGGCCTGGGCCAGCGCATCGGCCTCCGGGCCGGTCATGTCGAAGCCTTCGCGCAGCGCCAGCAGGTCCAGCGCAAAGCCGAGTTCATGCGCCTGGTCGGCCATGTAGCGGCACTGGTCCTCGGCCAGCTGGTGGCTGCGGTCACCCATCCAGCTGCTGAAGCTCTGCTGGCCGGGCGGCACGTCGTCGGTCGCCAGGCGCCGGGCGCCGCGGCCGAACACGTCGCTCATACCGATGTCGGCGTCGAGGATCTCGCCGCTACGCGGATCGCGGTTGCTCGGGCCGATGGCGAAGCCGACGTCAGCGCCGGTGAACCAGCGGATGGAGGCATGCGTCGCGTCCATGTTGTCCCAGTCGGCGTCGTCGGGCTGCTGCTTGACGACGATGGCGTCCTTGAAGCCGATCTTCTCGAAAGCCTTGTTCCACTCCAGGATGCCGGCCTTGACGGATTCGCGGTACTTGGCCGGGATGTCCTTGTCCATCCAGTACGTGATCGGCTGCACGGGCTCCGACAGCGCTGCGGCCGGGTCCTTCTTTTCCAGCCGCCAGCGCGCCACCATGTGCACACGCGGGTTGGCCCGCACGTCGGCGCCGAGGTTGCTGTAGCTCTCGGTGAAGTGACCCAGGCGCAAGTCCGCGGCGCGGGCGGCCAGCGGCGTTTCGGGCAGTGCGCGGAAGTTGTAAACGAAGCTGAAGAACATCGAGCGCGGATCCGGCACGGCCTGCGGCGGCGGTGGCAGCGGCACGGGAATCGGCACCAGCGGCGGCGCCGGGATGCGCGGCGTCGCGAAGTGCACGCGCGCCGTCAGCGTCGACAGCTGGGCATCAGCCCGCGTGGATTCGATGAAGGAGTTCTGCCGGTCGGGGCCGTAGGGCAGGCGGAACGCCTGCTCAAGGCGCGTGGAGTAACCAGGGATGTCACCGAGCAGCAGCCCCGACGCATCCACGAGGACCGACTTGCGGTCCGGATGCTCGGCACTGGCCACGCCGCCGGACGTGATGAGGCTGGGGGAGAAGGACTGGTCCAGCGCGAGCTTGCTGTCGTCGCTGTCGGAGCGGTAGCGCGTGTTCAGCGCGACGAGTTGCACATGGTTGCCAATGCGCCGCCATTCGGCCAGTTCGTCGCCGATCATCTGGCTGGCATAGAAACCGCGCTCGCCGATGGAGTTGGCAACATTGACGCTGAACAGGAACGGCTTGTTGAACTGCTCCTTGGGAATCTCGATCCAGACCTTTTCGTCCTTGCGCCAGATCGGGAACAGGCCTGGCTGCTCCTTGGCACCCTTGATGACGTCGGCAAACGGCTTGGGGGCCGACGGGTCCGCGGGTGGGCGGGCCGCAGGCGCCGAGGCCGCGCTGGCGGGGGCCGACGCAGCGCCGCTGGGCGCGGGAGGGTTCTGGGCCTGCGCCTGGGTGGAGGCGATGGCGGCCAGCGCGAGTAGCACGGCCGAGGCTAGGGCAGTGCGGGGCATCCGAATCATGCGAAGCGTCCGAAGGAGGGAAACCTGACACTGTGGCCGCGGGCGACACTGACGTCAATTGGGTGCCGGCGCCGTCGCGGCCGCACAAAACTTCACATCAAAACTTCCGTCATGGATCTCACGCATCTGCTCTACCTGCACGGCTTCCGCTCCTCGCCGGCCTCCGCCAAGGCGCGGCGCATGGCGGCCTGGGCCGCCGCCCGGCCAGGGCTCGTGTTCGTCTGTCCGCAGCTGCCCCCTTCGCCGCTGGACGCGATGGCGCTCGCTACGGCGCTGGTGGCGCAGTGGCCTTCTGATGGCGCCGCCGTGATCGGCAGCTCGCTGGGCGGCTTCTACGCGACGGCGCTGGCCGAACAGCCGGCTCACCGCCGATGGCGCGTGGCGGTGCTGAACCCGGCCGTCAACCCGGCACGAGACCTGGCCCGCCACATCGGCGAGCTGACAACCTGGCACGACCCGGCGCTGAGGTTCGATTTCACGGTCCAGCACGTGGCCGAACTGGCCGCGCTGACACCGCCCCCACGGCTGACCACTCCGTCACGCTACTACGCGCTGATCGCCAAGGGCGACGAGCTGCTGGACTGGCGCGAGATGCTGGCCCGCTACGCCGGCTGCGACGGCGAGGTGCTGGACGGCAGCGACCATGGGCTGACCGACTTTGAGGCGCACCTGCCTGGTCTCGTCGGCCACCTCACCCGCTGAGGCGACAATCGCCCACTTATGTTTGCGCTGTTTGACGACGCCGGGAAATTCCTCGCCGGCCGTGTGATGAGCGAGGCCGACGCCTCGCTGCAGGTGGAGCTGGACTCGGGCAAGCGGGTCAAGGTCAAGGCTGCCAACGTGTTGCTCAAGTTCGAGCAGCCGGCGCCTGCCATGCTGCTGGCCGAGGCCCGAAAGCTGGCCGACGACATCGACCTGGATCTCGCGTGGGAGTTCGCTCCGGAGGGCGACTTCGGCTTTGCCGACCTCGCACGAGACTACTTCGATGCCAAGGCCGGCGTGGTGCAGCAGGTCGCCGCGCTGATGCGGCTCTTTGAGGCACCGCACTACTTCCGTCGGGCCGGCAAGGGTCAATTCAAGAAGGCGCCGGAGGAAACCGTCAAGGCGGCTCTGCTGGGCATCGAGCGCAAGCGCCAGCAAGCGCTGCAGATCGAGGCCTGGGCCGACGAACTCGCGCAGGGCCGCTGCCCGCAGCCCGTGCAGGACCAGATCTACAAGATCCTCTTCAAGCCCGACAAGAACGGCCCGGAGTACAAGGCCGTCGTCGAGGCTAGCAAGCGCAGCCAGCGCGCGCCGCTGGACCTGCTGCAGGCCGCTGGCGCCATCACTAGCCCCTACCAGTTCCACTGGAAGCGCTTCCTGTTCGAGAACTTCCCCAAGGGGGTCGGCTTCCCGCAGCTGACGGCGCCGGAAATCAAGGACGAACTGGCGCTGAGCTCCGTGCGGGCCTTTTCCATCGACGACTCGCAGACCACCGAGATCGACGACGCGCTGTCGGTGCAGGGCCTGGGCAGCGGCACCGTGACGTTCGGCGTGCACATCGCCGCGCCGGGGCTGGCCGTCGCGCCGGATTCCGCTGTCGACAAGGTGGCCCGCGAGCGGCTGTCCACCGTCTACATGCCGGGCTGGAAGCTGACGATGCTGCCCGACGAGGTCGTGCAGGCCTACACGCTGATCGAGGGCCGCGACTGCCCGGCGGTGTCCATCTACTTCACGATGGACGAGGCGACGCTGGAGATCACCACGCGCGAGACGAAGCTGGAGCGCGTCCACATCGCCGCCAACTTGCGACACGACAAGCTGGACGGCATCGTCACGGACGCGACGCTGTCCGGCGAGGCGCCGGCCGACTACGCGTTCGCGCAGGAGCTTGCCTTCGCCTGGCGGCTGGCCCGGCACCTCAAGGCGCAGCGCGAGGTCGTGCGCGGCAAGCCCGAGACGTTTAACCGGCCCGACTACAACTTCCGCCTGGCCGGTGAACGGATGGAACCGCCCAACGGCACGGAATCCGTCGAAATCACCGTGCGCGCCCGCGGCAGTTCGCTGGACCTCATCGTGGCCGAGGCCATGATCCTGGCCAACTCCGCCTGGGGCGGCTGGCTGGCCGAGCTGGGCCTGCCGGGCATCTACCGCAGCCAGGCGAGCCTCGCCCCGGGCATCAAGGTGCGCATGGGTGTGAAGGCACTGCCGCACGCCGGCATGGGCGTCGCGCAGTACACCTGGGCCACGTCGCCGCTCAGGCGCTACGTGGACCTCGTCAACCAGTGGCAGATCATTGCCTGTGCCCGGCATGGCAAGACGGCCGCGCTGGCGGCGCCGTTCAAGCCCAGGGACGCCCAGCTGTTCTCCATCATCTCGGCCTTCGAGTCGGCCTATGCGGCCTACAACGGCTTCCAGAACGCCATCGAGCGCTTCTGGACGCTGCGCTGGCTGCAGCAGAACGGCACAACCGAGCTGACCGCCTCGGTCATGAAGGAAGGCCTGGTGCGCGCCGACGACCTACCGCTGGTGTTCAAGGCGCTGGGCTGCGAACCGCTGGCCCGGGGCAGCCATGTGCGCGTGCGCATCACCGGCCTGGACGAAATGACGCTGGATGTGCACGCCACGCTGGTGGAGCGACTGGACGAGGCCGTCGCAGCCGAAGCGGAAAGCGACGAGGACGAGCTGGAGGCCGCGGCCACGCCCATCGCGCTGGCCATCGACCTCAACGACAGCAGCAGTGAGGCCGACACCTCGGCCGCCCCGCAAAGCTGATGCGCAAGCCGAGCACGCTGCAGATCGCGCTGGCGTTCTCGCTGGGCGTGCACGCGGTGCTGCTCAGCCTGCGCATCGCGGCGCCGGAGGCGTTCAACCGCATCTTCCAGGACACGCCGCTGGAGGTCGTGCTCGTCAACACGCGCTCCAACGAGGCACCCGTGAAGGCCACCGCGCTGGCCCAGGCCAACCTGGCTGGCGGCGGCAACATGGAGACCGGCCGGGCCACGTCGCCGCTGCCACCGGCACGGCAGAACGAGGTGGGCGACGCGGCCGAGGCGCAGCGCACGCAGATCTCCCAGCTGCAAGAGCAGCAGCAGCAGTTGCTAACGCAGGTGCGCCGCGAGCTGGCGCTGCTGCCGCCCCCCGACCCGCGCCGTGAGAAGACGGACGACGTCGAGCGCGCCCAGGCCGAGAAGCGCCGCCAGCTCGTCGACCTGCTCGCCGAGATAGAGAAGCGCGTCAACGAGGAGAGCGCGCGGCCGCGCAAGCGCTACGTCAGCCCGGCCACACGCGAGGCGGTCTACGCGCAGTACTACGACGCGCTGCGCCGCCGCATCGAGGAGCGCGGCACGCGCGACTTCCCGACCTTCCGTGGCCGCAAGCTCTACGGTGAGCTGACGATGAACATCCACATCGACCACAAGGGCCGCGTCATCGAGACCGAAATCGTCGCCACCAGTGGCAGCGTGACGCTGGACCGGCGCGCCATCGCCATCGTGCAAGCCGCGTCACCCTTCGGCAACTTCACGAAGGAGATGCTCAAGGGCGCCGAGGTTCTCGTGATCACGTCCCGCTTCCGCTTCACGCGCGACGACGGCCTGGAAACCAGCTTGACCGCACAACCATGACCCCCGACCGCTACGCCGTCGTCGGCAACCCCGTCGAACACAGTCGCTCGCCGGCCATCCACGCGATGTTTGCCGAGCAGACCAGCCAGTCGCTGACTTATGAACGCCTGCTCGCGCCGCTGGACGGCTTCGAGGCCGCGCTGCGCACATTCGTGGCGGCCGGCGCGAAGGGTTGCAACATCACCGTGCCATTCAAGTTCGACGCGTTCGCGCTGGCGGCAACATGCACCGAGCGCGCGCGGCTGGGCGGCGCCGTCAACACGCTGCGCTTCGACGCGGACGGCTGGGTGGGCGACAACACCGACGGCGCCGGCCTCGTCAACGACATCCAGAAGAACGCCGGCCGCCCGCTGGCCGGTATGCAGGTGCTGCTGGTCGGCGCCGGCGGCGCGGCAGCCGGCGTGCTGGGCAGCCTCATCGCCGCTCGGCCCGCGCACATCACCGTCGTGAACCGCACGGTAGATAAGGCGCAGGCGGTCGTCGCGGCACACGCCCACCTCGGCCAGACCCTGAATGTCGGCCTGTCCGCCGCAACGCTGGCCGACGCGCCGGCGGCACAGGACATCGTCGTCAACGCCACGAGCACCAGCCTCGCCGGCGCGGCGTCGCCCGTCGATGCCTGCGTGCTGAAACCCGGCACGCTGGCGCTGGACATGATGTATGGCCCCAAGGCGCAGGGCTTCCTGGACTGGGCCGCCTCCCACGGCGCCAAGCCGCGCGACGGCCTGGGCATGCTTGTCGAACAGGCCGCCGAGGCCTTCTTCTTCTGGCGCGGCGTGCGGCCGGACACGGCGCCGGTGCTCCGCGCGTTGAGGACGGCGCCTTGAGGGCCAGGCCATGACGCGACATATCGGCCGATTGCTGGCCGTGCTGGCGCTGGCCGTGCTGTGCCTGCAGCTGTGGTTTGCCGGGCGCATCCTCGTCATGCGCTGGGTGGCGCCGCAATCCACCAGTTTCCAACGCAGCGAGGCGCTACGGCTGCTGAAGGAGAAGCAGCAGGTGCCGTGGGCGCAGCAATGGGTGGACGACGCACAGCTCGCCACGACGCTCAAGCGCGCCGTCATCGCCAGCGAGGACGACTCCTTCGCTCAGCACGGCGGTGTGGACTGGGATGCGCTGCAGGGCGCCTGGAAGAAGAACGAGAGGGCCCAGGCCCGTGCCGAGGCGCGTGGCAAGGCGACGGCCAAGGTCATCGGTGGGTCAACGATCACGCAGCAGCTGGCCAAGAACCTGTTCCTGTCCGGCGAGCGCACGCTGCTGCGCAAGGGCCAGGAGCTGGTGCTGACGCTGATGCTGGAGGCGCTGCTCGACAAGCGACGCATCCTGGAGATCTACCTGAACAGCGTCGAATGGGGCGAGGGCCTGTTCGGCGCGCAGGCCGCGGCGCGGCACTACTTCCGCACGGATGCCGCCCGGCTGGGGTCCATGGAGGCGGCCCGACTGGCCGTCATGCTGCCGGCGCCGAAGCGCTTCGAGCGACAACCCGGCTCGGCCTACGTGATCGGCCGTGCAGGCATCATCACCAGCCGCATGAACAGCGCCCAACTGCCTTGAGGCCTGACGAGACGTGACCGACACCCTGGAAATCGCCTCCGCTGCCGCCCGCCTCATCGTCGATGAAGGCATGGACTGGGGCGCTGCTAAGCAGCGCGCCGTCCGCGACCTGGGCCTGACGCGCTCGGCCGCCCTGCCCGGCAACGACGAGGTGGAGGACGCCGTCCGCGAACACATCGCCATCTTCCACGCCGACACCCAGCCGGCCGAGCTGCGCGCGCTGCGCGAGTTGGCCGCTCAGTGGATGGCGCGGCTGGCCGAGTTCCGCCCGCACCTGACCGGCGCCGTCTGGCGGGGCACGGCCACTCGCCTGTCCAACATCCACCTGCAGCTGTACTGCGACGACAGCAAGGCTGCCGAGATCGCCCTACTGAACCGCGGGCTGAGCTTCGACATCGCCGAGACCAGGGCCGGCCGCGGCCGCTCCGTAGACATGCTGCTGCTGGACGTGCCCTGCCCGGCGCTGCAGGAGCGCGTGACCCTGTGCCTGACGATCCTGGACTTTGACGACCTGCGCGGCGCGTTGAAGCCGGACGCGCGCGGATTGACCGAACGCGGCGACCTTACCGCACTGCAACAACTGCTGGACAACGACGCATGACCCCCATGACCCGACGGCTCATCCTGGCCGGTGCCGGCGTCGGTGCGGCGGCGCTGGGCGCATCGCTGGCCTGGCGCAAGCTGAACCCGCCGGTCGCGTCCCCGCTGGCACAGGCGTTCTGGGCCAGGCGCTTCCCCGGGCTGGACGGCGCGGAGCTGGACGTGGCCCGCTGGCGCGGCAAGCCGCTGCTCGTGAACTTCTGGGCCACGTGGTGCCCACCCTGCGTGAAGGAACTACCCGAGATCAACCAGTTCTACGGCGAAGCCAGAGCCAAGGGCTGGCAGGCGCTGGGGCTCGCGGTGGACCAGGCGGGGCCGGTCAAGGCCTTCCTGCAGAAGACACCGTTGGACTTCCCCATCGCGCTGGCCGGCGCGCAAGGCCTGTCCCTCGTGCGAGAGCTGGGCAACCCGTCAGGCGGCCTGCCGTTCTCCGTCGTCTTCGACGAAACGGGCGAAATCAGCTGGCGTCGGCTGGGCGTCACTCATCTGGCGGACCTTCGCGCGCTGATTTCGGCCTAAGCCTCAGAAAAACCCCTATCCCGCGCTGAAACGAGCCGCAAAACGCGTAAAGTTCGCCCTTCCTCAATTTAGTGGCGACCCTCTAGGCTTCCAGCTGTCCGGGTTGCCACGCATTTGATGCAAGTTCTCGTCCTGCATGGCCCCAACCTCAACCTGCTGGGCACCCGCGAGCCCGAGGTCTACGGCGCGCAGACCCTCGCACAGATCGACGCCGAACTGAGCGCGATAGCCCAAGATGCCGGCGTGACGCTGGTCAGCTACCAGAGCAACCATGAAGGCGCGCTGGTCGATCGCATCCAGGCCGCACGCGCCGACGGCACGCGTTTCATCGTCATCAACCCAGCTGCGTACACGCACACCAGCGTGGCCATGCGCGACGCGCTCGCCGGCGTGGCGCTGCCGTTCATCGAAGTTCATCTGTCCAACATCCACCGCCGCGAACCCTTCCGCCATCACAGCTACTTCAGCGACCTGGCGGTCGGCGTCATCTGCGGCCTGGGTGTCAGTGGCTACCGCCTGGCGGTCCGCCACGCCCTCGAATCGTTGGGAGCCGCCAGCGCCTGAGCGCTGGCCTCCTGTCTCTTCCCACAACAACAAACATCGCCTGGAGCCATGATGGACCTGCGCAAGCTCAAAACCCTGATCGACCTGGTCTCGGAATCGAACATCTCCGAGCTGGAAATCACCGAGGCCGACGGCAAGGTCCGCATCGTCAAGTCCGACCCAGCTGCTGCAGTGGCGCTGCAACCGGTCTATGCACCGGCAGCCGCGCCTGCGGTCACCGCCGCCGCCCCGGCCGCGCCGATCGCTGCCGCCGCGCCGGCCGCCGCACCCGTGGAAACCGGCCACATCGTCAAGTCGCCGATGGTCGGCACGTTCTATCGCGCCTCCAGCCCGCAGGCGAAGCCCTTCGCGGACGTGGGCCAGCAGGTCAAGGAAGGCGAGGCCATCTGCATCATCGAGGCGATGAAGATCATGAATGAGATCGAGGCCGACAAGAGCGGCACGATCACGAAGATCCTGGCCGAGAACGGTCAGGCCATCGAATTCGGCCAGCCGCTGTTCGTCATTGAGTAAGGACTTCGGATGTTCAAGAAGATCCTGATCGCCAGCCGGTGCGGTCGCGCCCTGCGCGGTCGTGCCGCTGGCACGGCAGACGGCGCAGCTCGCACAGCCAACCTGGGCGATGGAGCCGCGTGACCATGTTCAAAAAGATTCTCATCGCCAACCGAGGCGAAATTGCCCTCCGGATTCAGAGGGCGTGCCGCGAACTGGGCATCAAGTCCGTCGTCGTCTACTCCGAGGCTGACCGAGACGCCAAGTACGTTCGCCTGGCCGACGAGGCCGTCTGCATCGGCCCCGCGCCGTCGGCGCAGAGCTACTTGAGCATGCCCGCCATCATCGCGACGGCCGAAGTGACCGACGCCGAGGCCATCCACCCCGGCTATGGCTTCCTCAGCGAGAACGCCGACTTCGCCGAGCGCGTCGAGCGCAGCGGCTTCACCTTCATCGGCCCGACACCCGAATCGATCCGCCTGATGGGCGACAAGGTCTCGGCCAAGCAGGCCATGATCCGCGCCGGCGTGCCCTGCGTGCCGGGTTCTGAAGGCGCGCTGCCCGAGGATCCGAAGGAGATCATCAAGATCGCCCGCTCGGTGGGCTACCCGGTCATCATCAAGGCGGCCGGCGGTGGCGGCGGGCGCGGCATGCGCGTCGTCCACACCGAGGCGGCCCTGGTGCACGCCGTCCAGACGACACGGGCCGAGGCCGGCGCCGCCTTCGGCAACCCCGAGGTCTACATGGAGAAGTTCCTGGAGAACCCACGCCATGTGGAAATCCAGGTGCTCGCCGACACCTTCAAGAACGCCGTCTGGCTGGGTGAGCGCGATTGCTCCATGCAGCGCCGCCACCAGAAGATCATCGAGGAGGCGCCCGCCCCCGGTATCCCGCGCCGCACGATCGAGCGCGTGGGCGACAGGTGTGCTGCCGCCTGCAAGAAGATGGGCTACCGCGGTGCCGGCACCTTCGAGTTCCTGTACGAGAACGGCGAGTTCTACTTCATCGAGATGAACACGCGCGTGCAAGTCGAGCATCCGGTGACGGAGATGGTCACCGGCATCGACATCGTCCAGCAGCAGATCAAGATCGCAGCGGGCGAGAAGCTGCCGTTCACGCAGCGCCAGATCGAGCTCAAGGGCCACGCCATCGAATGCCGTATCAACGCGGAAGACCCTAACAAGTTCACGCCCTCGCCTGGTCGCATCACGATGTGGCACGCGCCCGGCGGCCCCGGCGTGCGCGTCGACTCGCATGCGTACACGAACTACTTCGTGCCGCCCAACTACGACAGCATGATCGGCAAGATCATCGTCCACGGCGACACCCGCGAGCAGGCGCTGGCCCGCATGCGCATCGCGCTGAGCGAGACCGTCGTGGAAGGCATCCAGACCAACATCCCGCTGCACCGCGAGCTGATGGCCGACGCCAAGTTCATCGAGGGTGGCACCAGCATCCACTACCTCGAGGGTTGGATGGCAGCCCGCAAGCGATGACTCGATGAGCAACCTTTTTGAGCTGGCGCTAGTCTGCCGCGAAGCAGACGTCGAGATCGTCAGCGATGCGCTGATGGAGATCGACGCGCTCGCCGTGTCCGTCGAGGACGCCGATGCCGACACCGAGGCAGAGCGGGCATTGTTCGGCGAGCCGGGCATGCCGGCACCCAAGGCCGGCTGGGAACGCTCCGTAGTCAAGGCCCTGTTCCCTGCCGAGCCCGAAGCCACCGAGGCCGCCACGCTGATCCTGGCGCAGGACTGGGCGGCGGACGTGCATGTGCAGGCCATCCAGGCGGTGCCCGAGCAGGACTGGGTGCGGCTGACGCAAAGCCAGTTCGCGCCGGTGGAGATCACGCCGGCGTTCTGGATCGTGCCGAGCTGGCACGAGGCGCCGCCGCAGGCGCGGTGCGTCATGCGGCTGGATCCTGGCCTGGCCTTTGGAACAGGCACGCATCCGACGACGCGGATGTGCCTGCGCTGGATTGCCACGCACGCCGAGGCGGCGAAGAGCCGCTCACAAGGCGCCTCACCCACCTCGGCGGGCGGTTCGTCGAACGGCCATGGGGGCTCCAATGTCTCGTGGCCGCGTGTGTTGGACTACGGTTGCGGGTCGGGCATCCTGGGCATCGGCGCTGCCTTGCACGACGCAAAGTCCATCGACGCCGTGGACATCGACCCGGCCGCCATCACGTCATCGCGCGACAACGCCGCCGCCAATGGCGTGACGCTGAACGTCGGCCTGCCCGAACTGGCCCGCGGCGAGTACCCGCTGGTCATCGCCAACATCCTCGCCTCACCGCTGAAGCTGCTCGCGCCGCTGCTGTGCGCCCATGTCGCGCCCGGCGGCCATCTGATTCTCGCCGGCATCCTCCAACGGCAGGCCGATGAGCTCAAGGCCGCCTATGCGCCCTGGCTGACGCTCGACGTCAGCGACCTCGAGGACGGCTGGATCCTGATGACGGCACAACGGCCCGCATGAGCTTCGCGACGCGCTGCACCGCCTGCGGCACGGTCTTCAGGATCGTCGAAGACCAGCTGCGCGTTTCAGATGGCTGGGTGCGATGTGGGCGCTGCGCCGAGATCTTCGATGCGCGCGAGCTGCTGTTCGACATCGAACGGGAAGCCCCGCCGCCCTGGCCGCCCGCCTTTACGCCGGCCGCTGTCGTGGAGCCTCCTCCACCGGCGCCTCTGCCGCCACCCCCGCCTCCCCCGCCCCCTCCGCCAGCACCGGCCGAGCCGGTGTGGATGCCACCGCCCGAACCAGAGCCGCAAGCCGATGCGCTACCCACCGGCTGGCCGGATGGAAACACTCGCCAGGAGCCGCGTTGGGTTGACGTGCCCGACGCCACCGCAACGGCCCCTGCGCCACGGGCACCAGCCAACGCGCCGGAGCCATCACCAGTTGTCGCCGAGCCATCCTCGGCGGCCGTGGTGCCGGAATTCATGCGCCATGCCCAGACCACAGCGAAATGGAAACGACCGAGCGTCAGGATCGCGCTGGCGGGACTGTCGTTGCTGCTCATTCTCGTGCTGGGGCTGCAGATGGCACTGCAGTTCCGCGACGCCATTGCCGCACAGCATCCGCCGCTGCGCGGGGCACTGCAGGTTCTTTGCGGCACGTTCAGCTGCGAGGTGCGGCCCTGGCGGCATATCGAGGCGCTGAGCATCGAATCCACGTCGTTGAATCCCGTCGGCACCACTGCCTACAAGCTCAACCTGCTGCTGCGCAACAAGTCTGCCGTGGAGGTGGCCGCGCCGTCGATCGAACTGAGCCTGACGGACGCCAGCGGAGCCCCCTTCGCTCGCCGCGTGATCGGACCGGAAGCGCTGACGCCGGCGATGCGGGTCGTCGGGCCCGAGTCCGAGCAGCCGCTGTCGTTCAGCTTCAGCACCAACGGCCAGCACGTCAGCGGCTACAGCGTCAACATCTTCTACCCCTGATCACGGGCGACTCGGGCCGCCTGCATGGGCGCTGACGCCGCGGCACGGCAGGCGTTCCAGACAGGAATGAAAAAGGCTCTTTGCGCATTGGTTAGTGACGAGCTCAAACACCAATGGCCAAAGCCAGGAATGGCGAGGGTTGGCAAGGGTTGGCGAAGAGATTGGGCTGACCGGTGCGGGGCTCGAAACCAGCCTAGGCAGCTGGCCAGGTACGAACTGGCCACGCCGTTGAAGCCGCGCATCCAGTTCTTGAGCCTGGCGTGATACGCGTTGGCGTTCTGGATGTGCCACGCGCCCTGCACGCGCTGCCCCTTGGAGAGGTTCAGCGCATGGTGCTCGACGCCCAGATGCCGGACCGCCGCACCCAGGGAGACGCTGCAGTCCGTACAAAGCCCTACGTCCGAGGCCAAACACCGGAACCAGCGCTGCGACGGTCGCTGCCTTGCCTGCTCGCGCCAGGATGAAGTCAACCGTTGCGCCCGAACGGTCGCGCGCCACCAACACAGGCTCCTGTTCATCTGACAGGCCCCGCTTGGCACCGCTAACCATTCCCCTTGCCGGGCTGATAGAGGACTTTCACCACCGGGTAGGTGCGCCCTGCCGGGCGCACCCAAGAAAAAACCCGGCGCCGCAGGACGGGCCGGGTTTCCGCAGCAATCGCGAGGGGCGGTCGGAACCGCCCGCTCGGACAGGCGCTTAGGGCTTGTTGCCCGTGGGGAAGGGCCACGCGGCTTGCGGGCTCAGCGCGGTCTTGGCCGCGGGAGCTGGCGCAGCAGCGGCAGGCTTGGCCGCAGGGGCAGGCTTGGCGGCAGCCTTCTTCGGAGCCGCGGCCTTCTTGGCAGCGGGCTTCGCAGCAGGCTTGGCGGCCGGCTTGGCAGCAGCCTTCTTGGCCGGAGCAGCCTTCTTGGCGGCGGGTGCAGCAGCCTTCTTCGCGGGCGCAGCAGCCTTCTTGGCCGGAGCGGCCTTCTTCGCGGGCGCAGCAGCCTTCTTGGCCGGAGCGGCCTTCTTCGCGGGCGCAGCAGCCTTCTTGGCCGGAGCGGCCTTCTTCGCGGGCGCAGCAGCCTTCTTGGCCGGAGCAGCCTTCTTCGCGGGCGCAGCGGCCTTCTTGGCCGGAGCGGCCTTCTTCGCGGGCGCGGCCTTCTTGGCCGGGGCTGCCTTCTTGGCGGCAGCCTTCTTCACCGGGGTTGCAGCGGCCTTCTTGGCGGCAGCTTTCTTCACCGGAGTCGCAGCAGCCTTCTTGGCGGCAGCCTTCTTCACCGGGGTTGCAGCAGCCTTCTTGGCCGGAGCTTTCTTCGCAGTTGCCATGGTTTTCTCCTTGATCAAGGGACAAAAACACCGTCCCGCACGGACCGGTCCGTGCAGATACGGCTATTCACCGTCCGAGAGTCGCTCAGGAGGAACGCCTCGGTACGGTGAATGGGATCGCCATGCAGCCCCGCCACGTCTTGCGTGCTGATGCGGGTTTCGCTCGGTGACTGCATTGGCCAGGTCTTGATCTTGTTGCGGCCGGGACTCAGTCCCAGCTCAATGCCCCGCCCGACTGGTACTCGATGACGCGGGTCTCGAAGAAGTTGCGTTCCTTCTTCAAGTCGATCATTTCGGACATCCACGGGAAGGGGTTTTCTTCGTTCGGGAACAACGCATCGAGGCCGATCTGCACCGCACGCCGGTTGGCGATGAAGCGCAGATAGCCCTTGAACATCGAGGCGTTGAGGCCCAGCACGCCGCGGGGCATGGTGTCCTCGGCGTAACGGTATTCCAGCTCGACAGCCTTGACGAACAGCGCCTTGATCTCGGCCTTGAACTCGGCCGTCCACAGGTGCGGGTTCTCGAGCTTGATCTGGTTGATCAGGTCGATGCCGAAATTGCAGTGCATCGACTCGTCACGCAGGATGTACTGGTACTGCTCGGCGGCGCCCGTCATCTTGTTCTGGCGGCCCATCGCGAGGATCTGCGTGAAGCCGACGTAGAAGAACAGACCTTCCATCAGGCAAGCGAAGACGATCAGCGACTTCAGCAGCGTCTGGTCCGTCTCGGGCGTGCCAGTCTGAAAATTCTTGTCCATGATCGCGTCGATGAACGGGATCAGGAACTCGTCCTTGTCGCGGATGGACTGGACTTCGTTGTAGGCGTTGAAGATCTCGCTCTCGTCCAGGCCCAGGCTCTCGACGATGTACTGGTAGGCGTGCGTGTGGATCGCCTCTTCGAAGGCCTGGCGCAGCAGGAACTGGCGGCACTCCGGCGCCGTGATGTGGCGGTAGGTGCCAAGCACGATGTTGTTGGCGGCCAGCGAGTCGGCCGTGACAAAGAAGCCGAGGTTGCGCTTGATGATGCGGCGCTCGTCTTCGGTCAGACCGTTGGGATCCTTCCAGAGCGCGATGTCGCGGCTCATGTTCACTTCCTGCGGCATCCAGTGATTGGCGCAGGTGGCGAGGTACTTCTCCCAGGCCCACTTGTACTTGAACGGCACCAGCTGGTTGACGTCGGTCTGGCCGTTGATGATGCGCTTGTCGGCCGCTTTCACGCGGCGCGCAGTGGACAGTTCGCCGGACAACGAGGGTGCGGCGGTGGAAGCGGTGGCCGCGGCAGTGGCGGCGATATCAGCCGGCATCAGCGGTGCCGAGGGCTGTGCCGCAAGCTTGGCTGCGGCCGTGTTGTCGGTGGACTGGATGTCTTCGTCCCAAACCAGCATGGTGTGCTTCCTATAACTTCGGATTATCGGCAGGCCTTGCGCAAATGAACAAGAACTCGTTGCGCGAATTTGCGCCTATCGATCGTGCTTTGTTGCGCGAGGGCATCGAAAACTGCACGCTCCAGCTTGTCTATACAAGCTGGAGCGCGTGCTCCGACTTACTGGCAGGCCTCGCAATCGGGGTTGTCGATCGAGCAGAACTTCATGTCCGTGGCCGGCAGCTCCGGCTCGACGACAGCGACCGGCGCGGCGGCCTGGGCCGTCACCGGCGCGGCGCCCGACGACACCGCATTGAGCTGGCCCGAACGCGTGACCGTGCTCTTCTCGGCTTGCGTCGCGCTGATCGTGCGGAGGTAGTAGGTCGTCTTCAGGCCGCGCTGCCAAGCAAGCTTGTAGGTCTCGTCGAGCTTCTTGCCCGATGCGCCGGCCATGTAGATGTTCAGGCTCTGCGCCTGGTCGATCCACTTCTGGCGGCGCGCGCCGGCTTCGATCAGCCACGAGGTGTCGACCTCGAAGGCCGTCGCGTACAGCGCTTTGATGTCCTCGGGCACACGGTCGATGCGGCGCAGCGAGCCATCGAAGTGCTTGAGGTCCATGACCATCACGTCGTCCCACAGGCCAAGCGCCTTCAGGTCACGCACTAGCGATTCGTTGATGACGGTGAACTCGCCGGACAGGTTGGACTTGACCGACAGGTTGCCAAAGCAGGGCTCGATGGACGCGTCGACGCCGATGATGTTGGAGATCGTCGCGGTCGGCGCGATGGCCACGCAGTTGCTGTTGCGCATGCCGAAGCTGGCGATGCGGGCCCGCAGCGCGTCCCAGTCCATGCTCACGGAGCGGTCCACATCGACGTAGCCGCCGCGGGCCTCGGCCAGCAGGTCCAGCGAGTCGATCGGCAGGATGCCACGGTCCCACAGCGAGCCCTTGTAGGACGAGTAGCGGCCGCGCTCCTCGGCCAGCTCCGTCGACGCCCAGTAGGCGTGGTAGCAGACGGCCTCCATCGAACGGTCGGCGAACTCCACGGCCGCCTCGGAGGCGTAGGGCGTGCGCAGCTGGTACAGCGCATCCTGGAAGCCCATGATGCCCAGGCCCACCGGGCGGTGGCGCAGGTTGGAGTCACGCGCCTTCTTGACGGCGTAGTAGTTGATGTCGATGACGTTGTCGAGCATGCGCATGGCCGTGCGCGTGGTCTTCTTCAGCTTTTCCTGGTCGATGGCACCGTCCTTGATGTGCTGAGCCAGGTTGACGGAGCCGAGGTTGCAGACGGCGATCTCGCTGTCGTTGGTGTTCAGCGTGATCTCGGTGCACAGGTTGGACGAGTGCACGACACCCACGTGCTGCTGCGGGCTGCGCACGTTGCAAGCGTCCTTGAACGTGATCCAGGGATGGCCCGTCTCGAACAGCATTGACAGCATCTTGCGCCACAGATCCTTGGCCTGCATGCGCTTGAAGAGCTTGATCTCGCCGCTGTCGACCTTGCGCTCGTAGCCGACGTAGGCCTCCTCGAACGCCTTGCCGAACTTGTCGTGCAGGTCCGGGCAGGTGGACGGGCTGAACAGCGTCCAGTCACCGCCCTCAATGACGCGCTTCATGAACAGGTCGGGAATCCAGTTCGCCGTGTTCATGTCGTGCGTGCGGCGACGGTCGTCGCCGGTGTTCTTGCGCAGGTCCAGGAACTCTTCGATGTCCAGGTGCCAGCTCTCCAGGTAGGCGCAGACGGCGCCCTTGCGCTTGCCGCCCTGGTTCACCGCCACGGCCGTGTCGTTGACGACCTTCAGGAACGGCACGACGCCTTGCGACTTGCCATTGGTGCCCTTGATGTGCGAGCCGAGGGCTCGCACCGGCGTCCAGTCGTTGCCCAGGCCGCCGGCAAACTTGCTCAGCAGCGCGTTCTCCTTCAGCGCCTCGTAGATGCCATCCAGGTCGTCGGCAACCGTCGTCAGGTAGCAACTGGACAGCTGCGAGCGGCGCGTACCGCTGTTGAACAGCGTCGGCGTGCTGGACATGAAGTCGAAGCTCGACAGCACTTCGTAGAACTCGATAGCGCGGGCTTCGCGGTCGATCTCGTTCAGCGCCAGGCCCATGGCCACGCGCATGAAGAAAGCCTGCGGCATCTCGATGCGCGCGTCGGCGATGTGCAGGAAGTAGCGGTCGTACAGCGTCTGCAGGCCGAGGTAGTCGAACTGCAGGTCACGCTCGGCCTTCAGCGCGGCGCCCAGCTTGACCAGGTCGTACTGGCCCAGCTTCTCGTCCAGCAGTTCGGCCTTGATGCCCTTCTTGATGTAGCCAGGGAAGTACTCGGCATATTGCTGGGCCATCTCGGCCTGCGTGACCTCGCCGCCGATGATCTCGCGGCGGATCGTGTGCAGCAGCAGGCGGGCCGTGGCGCGGCTGTAGCCGGGGTCCTTCTCGATGAGCGTGCGCGCCGCCAGGATGGCGGCCTTGTAGACCTCGTCGATGGCGACGCCGTCGTACAGGTTGCGCTGCGTCTCGGCCAACACGGGCTCGGGGCGGACGTCGGCACCGAGGTTCTCGCACGCGGAGGCGATCAGCGACTTCAGCGCACCGAGGTCCAGCGGGCGGCGCTCGCCGCGGTCCACCACCATCAGCTGCGGCTCGGAGGCGCGCGCGGCCTCGCCATGTGCGGCACGCTCCTGCGCGCGACGCTCGCGGTAGAGCACGTAAGCGCGGGCCACGTCGTGCTGGCCGCTGCGCATCAGGCCCAGCTCGACCTGATCCTGCACATCCTCGATATGGAAGGTGCCGCCGCTAGGACGCGAACGCAGCAGTGCGCGCACGACGTTCTGGGTCAATTGCTCGACCGTCTCCCGCACGCTGGCCGAGGCCGCACCGCTCGTGCCATGCACGGCCAGGAAGGCCTTCATCAGCGCCACGGCGATCTTGCTCGGCTCGAAGGCCACGACGGCGCCGTTGCGGCGAATGATCTGGTAGGCCTGGTAGCTCGTGGACGCAGGCTGGGCGGCGGCGGGCGCGTCGGATTCAAACGCGACTGGTGCGGCAATGGCGGGGGCCAGGCCGGAGACGGCTTGTTGCATGAGGGAATCCTTTATCGAGAAACTGCAAGGCGATGCGCGGCCGCAACCCGGGGGCGGGCCTTCGCATCGAGGGGGGCTTGGAAACGGGTGGTGAATCCCCGCCGCTCCATGACTCGGCCGGCTTCGCGGCGCGCTTTCCGGGTGCGTGATGCCTGGCAGAAAACCTCGGCGAACAGCACGTCCAGAAAGATGATCATGGGGGCGACTGGGTTAGCAGGATAGCACGAGGGAACACTATATATGTGGCACTCAGCACCCTCAAGCACTACGGATAGTGTGAAACCCAGGGGCTTCGCGGCGCACCGCAAGCGCCCCTCGCGGCGCACACCCCGATGGATAAAGGGCTTGCCGGCCACAACCCGCATGGTCATTGATCAGGCGCCACGATTCCGGCCCGCAAGCCGCATCGTTGCTGGGTTTGCGCCATCACCGGCCGGCGTTGAAAAACGCCCGCGCGCAGATTCAAGCAGGGCAAATCCCGAGCGAGATCCCTAACCGCAGGTCAGTTCTCGCCGACCGAGATGGCCAGCCGCGCCATGCGGTAGCGGATCTGGCGCAGCGACAGTCCCAGGCTGGCGGCCGCCGCCGTGCGGTTGAAACGGTGCTGCTCCAGCGCGCGCAGCAGGATGGCGCGCTCCACTTCGTCCAGATAGCCTGCCAGGTCTGTAGGTAACTGCTCGGGCAGCGACAAGCCGTCAGCCACCGGCGCAGCCGTCATCGGCACCTCCAGCGCGTCGAGCACGGAGTCACAGCGGTTGTCGTCCAGCAGGGTGTCGGGGAGGCCGAGGTCACCGGCGTCGATCCATTCGCCGCCGGCGAGCGCCAGCGCACGATGCAACAGGTTCTCCAGCTCGCGCACGTTGCCGGGGAAGCCATAGCGCGCCAGCGTCTGCAGCGCCGCCTCGGTCAGCTGCGGCGGCGGAGACACGCCGGCATCCTGCGCGATACGGGCCAGCAGCCGGGCGCTGATCAGGCCCAGGTCCTCCAGCCGTTCGCGCAGCGGCGGCACGCGGATCTGGATGACGTTGAGCCGGTAGAACAAATCCTGGCGGAAGCGGCCCGCGGCCACCTCGGCCGCCAAGTCCTTGTGCGTCGCACTGACGATGCGGACGTTGATAGGCGTCTCAGCCGTCGCGCCCACCGGGCGCACGGAGCGCTCCTGGATGACGCGCAGCAGCTTACTCTGCATCGCGAGCGGCAGGTCGCCGATCTCGTCTAGGAACAGCGTGCCACCATCTGCCGCCTGGAAGAAGCCCTCGCGGTCCTCATTCGCGCCGGTGAAGGCGCCCTTCCGATAGCCGAAGAACTCGGCCTCCAGCAGGTTCTCGGGAATGGCACCGCAGTTGACGGCGACGAAGCGCTGGCCGGCGCGGGCGCCATGGTCGTGGATGGCGCGGGCCACCAGCTCCTTGCCGGTGCCGGACTCACCCTGCACCAGCACCGGCGCCATGCTGCGTCCGACCTTGTCGATCAGCGCGCGCACGGCGCGGATGGGGGGCGACTCGCCCACCAGGCGCTGCGCAGTCGACGGACCCGCGCCCGCGCGCGGCGGCGCCGAGGCCGGCTCGGCCGCCCGCGCAGCGGGCTGACGCCCGAGTGCGGACCCGACGACCAGGCGGAACTGCCGCAGGTCCACCGGCTTGGTGAGGTAGTCGTAGGCGCCGGCCTTCAGCGCCTCGACCGCGTTCTCGGCTGAGCCGAAGGCGGTGATGACGATGGCCTTCTCCGGCCTGCCGGCCTGATCCATCCAGCGCAGCAAGGCCAGGCCGGTCTGGTCAGGCAGTTTCATGTCGGTGATGACGGCGCTGTACTGCCGGGCCTGCAGATGCGCCAGCGCCTCGGCGACGGTGCCGGCGCTGTCGATCTCATAGCCCTCGCGCAGCAGCGTGAGCTCGTAGAGAGTGCGCAGGTCGGGCTCGTCGTCGACGACCAGCAGGCGCGGCGGGGCAGTGCTCATGCGTCAGGGGGGGTGCTCAGTCGCACGCAGAACTCGTTGGCCGCGCCATCGGACGCGCGGCGGAAATCGATGCGAGCGCCATGGCGCTCGCAAAGCTCACGGCAAATATAGAGGCCCAGCCCCGAACCGCGGCTGCGCGTTGAGAAGAAGGGCTCGAACAGCAGGCGCTCCACCTCCGGCGCCACCGGCGGGCCGGCGCTACGCACGACCAGGCTCACCGTCTCGCCTTCGCGCGCCAACGTCACGCGGATCGTGCCTTCGCCGTCCACGGCGTGGCGCAGCGCGTTGTCCAGGAGGTTGACGAGCACGCGGCGCAGGTGCTCGGGGTCGAACAGCGCATGCAGGCCCTCCTCGGCCACCTTCAGCTGGAAGCGGCCCTGCGCGCCGGACTCGACGCCGTTGACGACGATCCAGTCGACGCAGGTCTCGTGCACCAGCTCGCTGACGTCCAGCACCTGCGTGTCCGGCTGCACGCCGGGTGCCACCTCGGTCACATCGTCGACCAGCCGCTTGAGCCGCTGCACGTTGGATGCCACCATACGCGTCAGGTCCTCGGCCCGCATGCCGGCCACGTCCTCCGCGATGAGCGCATTGGCCTGTGCGATGGCCGCCAGCGGGTTGCGGATCTCGTGCGCGATGCCGGCGGACACCCGGCCCATCGCGGCCAGCTTCTCCTGCCGCGTGCGCGCCAGCAGCTCGCGGTTGTCCTCCACGAACATCACGCACAGCTCCTCGCTGCCCTCGCGCTGGCGCGTGAAGCGCAGACGCAGCCGCAGGCTGCGGCTCGGCCCGCTGTCCAGCGGCAGGTCCACATCCAGCTCGGCGCCCGCGCCACCCACCCCGCCCGCGTACGTGCGCTCCAGCGCCTGCACGATGGGCTGCCAGTCGGCACGACCGCGAAGCTGCCAGCTGAGCTCGCCGCTGGCAGCCCCCAGCAGCACGCGCGCCGCCGGGTTCATCGCGCGGATGCGGCCACGCCGATCGACGACGAGCACGCCCTCCTGCATCTCGTCGATGACGAGGCGGTTCAACAGCTCCTGCTGCCGGGCCAGCGCCAGGCTGCCACGGGCCGCCCGTTCCTCCCGGGCCAGCCGCGCGCTCAGCTCGCCGGCCAGCAGGCTGACCGCGAAGAGGCCGCTGCCGACGAGCCCGGCCTGCGTCGTCTTCAGGCCCACATCCTCGCCGCTAAGCAGCGCCCACCCGGCCGCGCCCAGCAGCGCCAGCGTCGCCATCGCGGCGGTGGCCAGCGCAAGCAGCCGCGGGCTCAGCACAGCGGCCATCAGCACCGGCATGACGAAGAGCGCCCCGTAGTTCACGCCGCTGCGGTCCAGCGCATGCAGCACGCCGAACAGCACCAGGTCGATGCCGATGGCCGTCCACCAGTGCAGGCTCCGGATGCTTGCCAGGCTGCGCGGCGTGACGCCACGGCGCAGCTGCGGGAACAGCCACAGCAGCACCGCCGCAGCCGCGTAGGACGCGCTCAACGCCTGCGTCGAGCCCGCTGGCGGCGTGGACAGCAGCGCGACGATGAGCTGCGCGGCGATCAGCGCCAGGCCCAGCGCGGCGCGGGCGGCCAGAAAGGCCCGGTACAGGCGTGAAAACGCGGCGCTGCCCTCTGCGGGCTCCGCCGGCGGGGACTCGACGAACCAGCTCGACCCGGCCCGTCCGCCGGACGCGCGAGGCGCGGCCTGGGACAGCCTCGCCGCGTTCAAGCCGAGCCCTGCCGGGCCTCGAAGCTGGCCCGGTGCGCCGCGCTGCAGAAGGCGCCACCCCGGCCCGGCAGCGCCTCGTCGGCCGGTAGGTGCATGCCGCACTCGGCACAGCGCAGCATCGCCTTGGGTGAAGGTGGCGGCGCCGGCGTGCGGGCCTCAGGTTCATGCGGCCGGCCGCGCCTGGCGCCGAGCATGAAGAACAGCAACGCCAGCAAACCCAGCAACAACAAATACTTCATGCGCCGGCTCCCCGCTGCAGGATGACTTCCAGCACGAAACGCGAGCCGGCATACGACAGCAACAGCAGACCGGCTCCGGCGTACAGCCAGCGCGTCGCCCGCCGGCCGCGCCAGCCGTAGATGCGCCGCCCCACAAGCAGTCCGGTCAGCACGAGCCAGCCGAGCACGGCCAGCAGGTTCTTGTGATCCCACTTCCAGCTAGGCGTGAACCACCAGCCCAGAAGGATCGCGAGCGACAGCACGCCCACGCCGGCTGCGACAAACTGGAACGTCAACCGCTCAAGCTGCAGCAGCGGCATGCCCCCGGCCCCCGGCTGCTTGTGGCGCAGCCGCGCCTCGGCGCGGTTCATCAGCGCCGCATGCAGCACGGCCACGCCAAACAGCCCGTAGGACGCGAGGCCCAGCACCCAGTGCAGCGGCGCCCAGGGCGACGCCGCCGTGGGACGGCTCTCGCCCGGGAAGCTCCAGGCCAGCAGCACGGCCACCGCCGCCAGCCAGGCCAGCACGCGGCGCACGCTGTGTAGCGGCAGGAAGCGGCTTTCGACCAGATAGACCGTCAGCACCAGCCAGGTCGTCATCGACAGCGCAGGCGCGAAACCGAAGCGCGCACCGGGCGTGGCCAGGCCGTAGCCCGAGATGTCGATGAACAGCGCGACGAACTGCGCCGTCCAGGCCAGCGCCATCGGCGGCACCGAACGCAAAGGCGGGCGCGAGGCCAGATCGGCATTGCCGGCCCGCAGCAGGCCGACCCAGACATAGCCCAGCAGGGCCAGGCCGCTGGCGATGGCCAGCGCGATGGTGGGCCCGAAGGCCTGGGCCGGGGCGGCTTCCCCCAGGAGGGCGGGCGATAAACTCATGGGTCGCAGTGTACTTTTGGCCCGTCGCCGTTCTGCCGACGCCAGACCCCTCCCCACCATGGCATCCACCCTCACCGACCGCCTGAGTCGCCTTGTCAAGACGATGCGCGGCCAGGCCCGCATCACCGAGACCAACGTCCAGGACATGTTGCGCGAAGTGCGCATGGCGCTGCTGGAGGCCGACGTGGCGCTGCCCGTGGTGCGCGACTTCATCGCCCGCGTGAAGGAGAAGGCGCTGGGCCAGGAGGTTGTCGGCTCGCTGAACCCGGGTCAGGTGCTGGTCTCCGTCGTGCACAAGGAACTCGCCGCGACGATGGGCGAGGGCGTGGCCGACATCAACCTGGCCGCGCAGCCGCCCGCCGTCATCCTCATGGCCGGCCTGCAGGGTGCCGGCAAGACGACGACGACCGCCAAGCTCACCAAGCACCTGATAGACAAGCGCAAGAAGAAGGTGCTGACGGTCTCCGCCGACGTCTACCGCCCCGCCGCCATCGAGCAGCTGAAGACGGTGACGAAGCAGGCTGGCGGGGAATGGTTCCCGTCCGAGCCGGACCAGAAGCCGCGCGACATCGCGCTGGCCGCGCTTGACCATGCCAAGCGCCACTACTTCGACGTGCTGCTGGTCGACACGGCCGGCCGCCTGGCCATCGACGAAGCGTTGATGGCCGAGATCAAGGAACTGCACGCGGTGCTGAACCCGGTCGAGACGCTGTTCGTCGTCGACGCGATGCAGGGCCAGGACGCGATCAACACGGCCAAGGCCTTCAAGGAGGCGCTGCCGCTGACCGGTGTCATCCTGACCAAGTTGGACGGCGACTCGCGCGGCGGCGCGGCGCTGTCGGTGCGCCAGATCACCGGCGCGCCAATCAAGTTCGCGGGCGTCTCCGAGAAGATCGACGGCCTGGAGGTGTTCGACGCCGACCGCCATGCCGGCCGCGTGCTGGGCATGGGCGACATCGTGGCCCTGGTCGAACAGGTCACGCAGAGCGTGGACCTGGCCTCGGCCCAGGCTATGGCCGAGAAGCTCAAGAGCGGCAGCGGCTTCGACCTGAACGACTTCCTGCAGCAGATCGCGCAGATGAAGAAGATGGGCGGCCTCGGCGGCCTGATGGACAAGCTGCCGCAGAACATGATGGGCGGCAAGCAGCCCGGCCAGGCCGACATGGACCGCGCCGAGCGTGACATGAAGCGCATGGAAGGCATCCTGCGCGCAATGACCGCCAAGGAGCGCACCCACCCCGCGCTGCTGATGGACGGCAAGAGCAAGGCCTCGCGCAAGAAGCGCATCGCTCAGGGCGCCGGCGTGCAGATCCAGGACGTCAACCGCCTGCTGAACCAGTTCGACCAGATGCAGCAGATGATGAAGAAGATGAAGGGCGGCGGCCTCATGAAGATGATGAAGCGCATGGGCGGCATGAAAGGCCTCGGCGGCCTGATGGGCTAAGGGTTGTCCTCAGGGCGAGAACGCCAGCTTCTCGTGGCGCGAACAGCAGGGACAGTCTCGCGACAGCGCCGTCACATGTCCTCACATCTCCTCCCCAGTTAAAGGGAGGTGCGCACATGGTCAAGCACCAAGCTCACCGGTAGCCTCGCGGCCATGCTGAATCTCCATCTCCCCCGCACAGTCGGCGCCTGGCTCGATCGCCTCAAGCACCCTCACGACGAGCCCGATCTTGCGCCCGCGGACACGGTGTTGCGCTGGCCGCCGACGCCGTCACGGGTCCTGTCCAGCGCAGAACGCCACGCCCACAAATGCCTGACGAAGGCGCTGGCGCTGCAGCATCCGAAGGGCTTCCTGCTGTCGCACGTGCCGCTGCACAAGCTGGTGCGCGTGCCACGCAAGAACTCCTACCGTGAATGGCTGTCGCGCACCGGCCTGCTGACGGCCGACTTCGCGCTGTGCGACGAACACGGCTATGTCTGCGCCGTCGTGCTGATGCCCGTCGCCGAGGATCAGGTGCGGCAGCTGCGCCGGCGCGAACGCCTGCTGCGCGTGCTGGAAGCCACGGGCCTGCCCGTGGAGCTATGGGAACGCGGCTGGCAGGGCGATGACGACGAGACGATGCGCCGCAATCTCTTCCACCGCGCCGCGCCGCGAGCCGACGGCTACTACGCCGACACGCCGCACGCGGAGCACTGAGCAACGGCGGCCGCCGTCCGGCCGCCCTATTCCAGCAGCGCCCGGGCGAACTCGCGGGCGCTGAAGGTCTCCAGGTCTTCGAGCTTCTCGCCCACGCCGATGAAGTACACCGGCACCGGCCGCTCGCGCGCGATGGCCGCCAACACGCCGCCCTTGGCCGTGCCGTCCAGCTTGGTGACGATGAGGCCCGTCAGGCCCAGCGCCTCGTCGAAGGCCTTCACCTGGCTCAACGCGTTCTGCCCGGTGTTGCCGTCCACCACCAGCAGCACCTCGTGCGGCGCGTCGGCCTGAGCCTTGGTGACGACACGCTTGATCTTCTTCAGCTCCTCCATCAGGTGGAGCTGGGTCGGCAGCCGACCGGCCGTGTCGGCGATGACGACATCGGCCCCGCGGGCTCGACCGGCATTGACCGCATCGAACGACACGGCCGCCGGGTCGCCGCCCTCCTGGCTGATGATCTCCACCTGGGCGCGGTCGGCCCACACGCCCAGTTGCTCCCGCGCCGCGGCACGGAACGTGTCGGCGGCGGCCAGCAGCACGCGCTGGTTGGCTTCGGCGAGATGGCGGGTCAGCTTGCCGATGCTGGTCGTCTTGCCGGCGCCGTTGACGCCGACGACCATCATGATGGTGGGCGTGAAGCGCCCCACTTCGAGGCCCTTCTCCAGCGGCGCGAGCAGCTCCGCAAGCGCGTCCACGAGCAGGCCGCGCACGGTCTGCGGGTCCGTGGCACGCGCTTCCTTGACGCGGCGCCTCAGGTCCTCGAGCAGGAACTGCGTGGCCTTGACGCCGGTGTCGGCCAGCAGCAGCGCCTCCTCCAGCTCCTCATAGAGCTGTTCGTCGATCTGCGTGCCGGCGAAGACGTTGGCGATGCTGCTGCCTGTCTTGCGCAGGCCGGCGCGCAGACGCTCCATCCAGCTCTGCCGCGGCGGCGGCGCGATGGGGGCCGGCGTCGGCGCGGGCGTGGGCGTCGGTGCGGGGGTGGGCGCCGGGCTTGCGACCGGCGCCGGTGCGGCAACAAGCACCGGCCGGGGGGGCGGCGTGGCAGGCGCAGGCGTTGGCGCGGGAGCTGCCACCGGCGCGGGTGACGACGTTGCGGCAGGCAGCGGCGCAGGCTCAGGAGCGGGCCGGCTGGCCGGCTTCGTGACCCAGCCTTCGGGCAACAGGGTGGGCGCGTCGTCGGCGGGTGCGGGCGGCGGCGCCTTCTTGAAGAAACTGAACATAGAGCGCCATTTTCGCCGGCTCTCGCACGGCAGTGTCCGGCGGCCCTTCCAGGCCGTCATCCGAACGGCACCGTGATGCGGCTTTCTCGCAAGCGCTTGATTTTTTGGCCGCCGGGAACCGGGTGACACTGAACATGGCCCCCTGCATCCCGATCCGCACATGCCAGCTGCCTTTGCCTCGTCGCCCCGCTCCGCCCTCCGGCTGGTCTCGCTGGCTTCGCTGTTGCTGTGTGCCGCAGTTCACGCGCAAGACCTGCCGGGCCAGCAAGCGCCCACGGCCGTCAGCGCCCAGACCAGCACGCAGCTGCAGGTGAAGAAGAGCGAGCGCACCTTCCTGATGTCGGCCTTCATGGCCACGTCGCAGAACACGCTGAGCCTGTTCTCGTCCACCGACGGCATCAATTTCACGTCACTGGGCTCAGAGGTCTACACGCCGGCCAAGGAACTGCTGCGCGACCCATCTATCGTCCGCGCCGCCGATGGCCTCTACTACGTCGCCTACACGACCAACTGGAACGGCTCGACCTTCGGCATCGCCAAGTCCGCTGATCTGAAGAACTGGACTCACGTGGCCGACGTGCCGGTCAAGCTGCCCGGCGTGACGAACGTGTGGGCGCCGGAATGGTTCCGCGACAACGACGGGAGCCTGAAGCTGGTCGTGAGCCTGTCCAAGGCCGGCACCAAGGGCCCGTTCGCGGCCTACTCAGTCAAGGCGCTGGACGCCGGCCTTGCGACCTTCGGCGACCCGGTGCCCATGCAGGGGCTGGAACGCAACTACATCGACACCTTCGTCATCCCCGACGAAGGCCGCTACGTCGCATTCGCGAAGAACGAGACCACCAAGTTCATCGAGATGGCCACCGCACCAACGCTGGACGGCCCGTGGACGCTGCAGAAGACCGGCGACTGGGCCGGCTGGGGTGGCCCGTCGGAGGGCCAGGCGCTGGTGCCCATCAAGGACGCGGATGGCAAGCCCGGTTGGCGCATCTACTTTGACGACTACACGACCAAGCGCTACTGGTATTCCGACAGCTTCGACGGACTACAGACGTGGACGCCGAAGAGGGAGCTGGGCGGCGTGTCGGGCACGGTGCGGCACTTCACCGTCATCTCCGAAGACACCGCGCAACTGGAACGAGCGACGGCGCCGAAGGCCAAACCCAAGGCCATCGCCTGGGACCGCCATTCGCTGATCATCGACGGCAAGCGCGAGATGATCTTCGCCGGCGAGATCCACCCCTTCCGCCTGCCCTCGCCCAGCCTGTGGCGTGACGTGCTGCAGAAGATGAAGGCCTCGGGCCTGAACGCCGTTTCGTTCTACTTCAGCTGGGGCTACCACTCGGCCAAGCCGGGGCACTACGACTTCACCGGCGTGCGCAACATCGAGCGCGCCATCCAGATGGCCGAGGAAGAAGGCCTCTACGTCATCGCCCGCATGGGCCCATACGTGAACGCAGAGCTGACGGCCGGCGGCTACCCCGGCTGGTTGCTGCGCCAGCGCGCCGAGGCGCGCACCGACGCGGCCGAGTACCAGAACGCCGCCGACGAGTGGATGTCGCAGATCAACGCCATCCTGGCGCGGCATCAGATCACCAACGGCGGCGGCAACGTCATCGCCTACCAGATCGAGAACGAGCTGTTCTCCGTGCAGCCCAAGAACATCCGCCACATGCAGCATCTGGCGGACAAGGCGCGCGCCGACGGCATCACCGTGCCGCTGTTCCACAATGCCGCGTCGCGGCTGCCGGACTGGACGCCAAAGAACTCCACCGCGCCGTTCGCCAACCCCGGCCCGACCGACCTCTACGCCTTCGACGGCTACCCCGGCGGCGTCTGCGGCGTGGACGCCCAACCTGGCACGCCCGCACCAGCGCCGGACTGGGGCATCTACGGCAAGAATTATCCCAAGGTCGGCTCGCTGGCCTCGCCCAACACGCCAGGCTTCGTCGCCGAGATCGGCGCGGGCTGGTTCGACTACTGGGGCAGCAACGGCACCTACGAGTGCACGGCCCAGCGCCAGGGCGGCGGCTATGAGCGCGTGTTTTACGGCAGCAGCCTTATCAACGCACTGACCATCCACAGCATCTACATGGCCTTCGGCGGCACCAGCTGGGGCTGGCAGCCGGGGCCCATCGTCTACACGAGCTACGACTACGGCGCGCCGATCAGCGAGGCCCGCGTCATGCGCGACAAGGCGCTGGTGCTCAAGCAGCTGGGTGGCTTCGTGCAGGCGGCCACGCCCGTGCTGGCGCAGATGGACAAGGGTGAGCCGCTGGAGAGCGGCAACGCCAAGGTCAGGCTCTATCACAACGTCAACAAGACGCTTGGCAGCCATGTACTGCTCGCCCAGCACAACCAGTTGACCGGCACCGAAGCGTTCTCGTTCAAGCTGCAGACGACCGACGGCAGCTATGCCGTGCCGCAGGCCGGCAAGCTGACGTTGACCGGTCAAGACGCCAAGCTGCTGCTGGCCAGCTACGCGCTGGAACGGCATCACCTCGTCTACAGCACCAGCGAGCTGCAGGCCCAGCTGCAGCAGGGCCCGCGCGACGTTGCGCTGTTCTACGGCCGCAACGGCGACGACGGCGAAACCGTGCTGCGCTACACAGCGAAACCGACCGTCAAACTGCTGCGCGGCCAGGCGCAGGTGAACTGGAACGCGAAGAGCGGCGACCTGCGGCTGAACTACGCGCACACCGGCCTCATCGAAATCTTCGTCAGCGGCGGCGGCCGTTCGCCCTTGTTGCTGCTGATCGCCGACGAAAGGACGGGCCAGGAGTTCTGGCGCCTGAAGTCGAGTGACCAGGCCGTTCTGGTGCGCAGCCCGGGCCTCGTCCGCACGGCGGTCATCGACGGCAAGACGCTCAAGTTGACCGGCGACACGACCGCGCCGAGCGCGCTGCGCGCCTGGGTGCCCGACGGCATCACCGCCCTCGCCTTCGACGGGCAGCCCATCGCGACGAACGCGCAGGACTTCAGTCTCGCCACCCGCACCGCCCTGCCCGGCCCGGATGCCATCAAACTGCCCGACCTGACGCAGCTGGCGTGGACGCGCCGCTTCGACTCGCTCGAAGCCGACCCGGCCTTCGACGACAGCGCGTGGCGCAAGACGGACGCCGCCGCGTCGGCCGCCAACGTCTACACCGCGCCCGATAAAGGCCAGCCCGTGCTGTCGATGAGCGACTACGGCTTCCACCACGGCGACGTCTGGTACCGCGGCCGCTTCACGACGAAGGATGCCAAGCCGCAGCAGCTGGAGCTGTTCTTCGGCGGTGGCGGCGCCGGCATGATTCAGGTCTGGCTGGACGGCAAGTTCCTCGGCCAGCAGGAGAACGACACTGGCCGGCCCTTCCCCGAGACGACCGACACCTTCAAGCGGCTGCTGAAAGACCTGTCGCCGGGCGAGCATGTGCTGGCCGCCGTCGTGCGCAACGGATCGCACAACTGGGACCTTTTTGCCGACGACGCGCACAAGGAAGCGCGCGGCCTCATCGCCGCCTCCATCGCGCCCAAGGGCGGCCAACGCTTCGCCACGCCGATCGCCTGGAAGATACAGGGCAACAGGGGCGGCGAGGACATCGCCGACCTCGTGCGCGGCCCGATGAACAACGGCGGCCTGTTTGGTGAGCGCATGGGCTGGTACCTGCCGGTCGATCCGGCCAGGCCACAGGCCGGCTGGGACGCTGCTGCGCCCAACGCCGCCCCGCCCGCCCCCGGCACATACTGGCTGCGCACGAACTTCAAGCTCGATCTGCCGCAAGGTCATGACGTGCAGCTGGGCCTGGCGTTCGGCGACACGAGCAAGCCGCGCTCCGAAGTCGAGAACCGCGCGCTGATCTTCGTCAACGGCTGGAACCTGGGCCAGTTCATCGCCCATGTCGGCCCGCAGCGCTTGTTCGTGCTGCCGCCGGGCATCCTCAACCCCAACGGCGACAACACACTGACGCTGGCCGTCACCACCGATGGTCAGCCCGCCAACGCGCTGGAGGCCGTGCGTCTCGTGCCGCTGGCCGTGGTCCGCGGTGGTGTGCCGCTGGAAACCGTGCCGCAGCCGCGCACGCTGCAACGATGAGCAGCGCCGCCGAACGCCTCACCATCCTGGCCGCCTGCATCGCGCTGGCGCTGGTGGCAGGCACCGTACTGGCCCTCCATTTCTAGAAGCAGTACCCGAGACAAGACCATGTCCAACCAGATCCTCAAGCCCGTCGATTCCTCCAAGATCCACCCGCTGCTGGCCCACCACACGGCCCACCTCGGCGCGGACCGCGACGACATCCGCAGCGCCATCGACCGGCTGATCCACAACCTGATCAACATCGAGGACAAGGACGGCAAGTTCCTGCTGCGCCTGGACGACGGGCGCGTGCTGGACACCAAGGGCTGGAACGGCTTCGAGTGGACGCACGGCGTCGGCCTGTACGGCGTCTACAAGGTCTGGGAGCTGACGGGCGACCCCAAGGCCTGGGACATCATGACCAGCTGGTTCGAGGCACGCTTCAAGGAGGGCATGCCCAGCCGCAATATCAACACGGTGGCGCCTTTCCTGACGCTGGCCTTCCTGTTCGAGCGCGCCGGCGATCGCCGCTATCTGCCCTACATCGACCGGTGGGCCGAGTGGGTCTACCGCGACCTGCCGCGCACCGAGGAAGGCGGCTTCCAGCACATCGTCTACAACAGCGTGAACCACCAGCAGCTGTGGGACGACACACTGATGATGTCAGTCCTGCCGCTGGCCAAGTTCGGCCTGCTGCTGAACCGACCGCACTACATCGAGGAAGCCAAGCGCCAGTTCCTCGTCCACATCAAATACCTGTCCGACCGCAAGACCGGCCTGTGGTTCCACGGCTGGACGTTCGACGGCCGCCACAACTTCGCCAACGCGCTGTGGGCGCGCGGCAACTCGTGGGTCACCATCGTCATCCCTGAGTTCATCGAGCTGCTGAACCTGCCCGAGGGCGACGCCTTCCGCCAATTCCTCGTCTCGACGCTGGAAGCGCAGGTGAGCGCGCTGGCCAAGTGCCAGTCGCCGTCCGGCCTGTGGCCTACGCTGCTGGACGACCCGACCTCGTACGACGAGGCAGCGGCTTCTGCCGGCTTCGCCTACGGCATCCTGAAGGCCGTTCGCAAGGGCTACATCTCCAAGGACTACGAGTCCTTCGGCGTGAAGGCCGCGCTGGCCGTGCGCAAGCACATCAACGACACGGGCGAGCTGACCCAGGTGAGCTTCGGCACGCCGGTGTTCAACACGCTGCAGGAATACAAGGACATCCCGCTCACGTCCATGCCGTTCGGGCAGGCGATGGCACTGCTGGCGATGGGCGAGCTGCTGGTGCGGTTCATCTGACGGGCCACACGGCAATAGGGGTTGGTTCCATGACCCCACCCGTTATTCGCCCAGGCGGGCTCCACAAATAACAAGCGCGTGAACAACCACGGCGCAGACAGCCAGAGACATGAATCCGCCCCCAAATCTCCATCCCTCCGCCAAAGAGCCCACCTGGATCAACTACTGGGGCTGGGGCTCCGGCGACGTGCTGGGCGCCGGCGCGCAAGCCGTCGTCACCGGCTGGCTGTTCTATTTCTTCACGACGTTCTGCGGCCTGTCCGCCGGCGAAGCGGGCCTCATCCTCGGTCTGCCGCGGCTGCTGGAGGCCATCACCTGCCCGCTGATCGGCTATGTGTCCGACAACCTACGCCACACCTGGGTGGGCCGCAAAGTCGGTCGGCGCAAGCTGTTCCTGCTGATCACGATCCCACTGCTGCCCAGCTTCGCGCTCATCTTCCGCGCCGGCCACACGTTCTGGTATTACCTGGCTGCCTTCATCTTCTTCGAGCTGCTCTACACGATGTTTCTCATCCCCTGGGAAACGCTGGCCGCGGAGATGACCAAGGACTACAAGCGCAAGGCTAGGTTCGCTGGCGCGCGCATGATCATTGCGCAGGGCTCGGCCATCCTGGCCTCCTATCTGCCCACGCTGCTGATCAACCAGTTCGGCGGCAAGGATTCGCCCGACACCTTCTTCTGGATGGCCGCCATCTTCGGCGTGGCCTTCTCGGTGGTCGTCACCCTCGTCGTGCTGACGACCTGGGAGCGCCCCTACGGCACGCGGGAGCAGGCCATCATGTCGCAGACCTTCGGCGGCGTGAAGCTGGAGGCCGTGCTGATGATCCCGGTCAAGATGTTCCGGGACCTGTTCTCGACGCTGAAGATCCGCGCCTTCCGCCAGCACCTGGCGATCTACCTCGGCGGCTACCTGTCACAGGACATCTTCAACAGCGCCTTCGCCTTCTTCGTCGCGACGGTGCTGATGGGCGCCACGCTGGCCATCTCGCAGTTGATGACGGTCATGTACGTGGCCCAGCTCGTCTCCGTGATGCTGGCCATCCAGATCGTCATCCGCACCGGCCCCGTGCTGGCCTACCGGCTGGCGGCCGCACTGTTCGGCGCGGCGCTGCTGCTGTATCTAGTGTTCTACGTGGCGCGGCCGGCGGGCTTTGCCGATGGCTTCAAGGCACTGGGCACCAACATCTTCGACGCGTTGAACCCGTCGCTGCCCGGCTTCTCAGCAAGCTTGGCGTTCTGGCTGTTCGTGCCCATCATGCTGGCAGGCCTGGGCCGCGGCACGCTGAACTTCGTGCCTTGGTCGGTCTACAACTACCTGCCCGATGTCGACGAGGCCGTCACCGGCGAACGCCGCGAAGGCATCTTCGCCGGTGTCATGACGCTGGTGCGCAAGCTGGCCCAGAGCGGCGCCATCATGGCCAGCGGCTGGATCATCGATGTGGGCGGCTACATCCGCACGAAGCCCGGCGAGGTCGTCGTGCAGAGCCCCGAGGCCATCCAGACGGTCACCGCGCTGATGGTGGGCGGCCCGATGCTGATGCTCATGCTGGGCGCACTGGCGTCCTGGCGCTTCCGGCTGAACTCGAGTACCCACGCCGTGCTGGTGCACGAGGTCGAGCGACTGCGTGCCGGCGCGACCGAGGCCGAGAGCGCCGAGAACCAGCGCATCGTCGAGGAGCTGACCGGCTGGCCCTATGAACGACTCTGGGGCCGCGCCGCCGGCACCCGGACCATTTCCGAACTTCCTGCTGTCCATCCCGCCCGCCCATGACCGATTTCAGCCGTCGCCACTTCTTCAAGACCGCCGCCCTGCCCGTCGGCGGCCTCGCCGGGCTGGCCACCTTGCCGGCCGCAGCGGCTGCCACGGCGGCCGCAACGCCCCTGCCCGCGGATGCGGATGCATTGCGCTGGCTGGACGGTGGCGCTCCCGTGCTGATGACCGGCGCCACGCTGGGCCTGCCCTGGCCGCGCGGCGCGCATCTGTCGTCCCAGGCCTTCCACGCCACCGGCACCGACGGCCGCCCGCTGCCGCTGCAGACGTGGCCACTGGCCTATTGGCCCGATGGCTCGCTGAAATGGACGGCGCATGCGCTACCCGCCGGTGTCGACGCCGGTGCCGCGCCGCGCATCCTGCCCGGCGCGGCCGAGCAACCTGCGGATACACCCAGGGTCAGCGTCACCGAAAGCCCCGACGCGGTGGACGTGAACACAGGCGTGCTCCGTGTCCGGTTGCCGCGCAGCGGTGACGCGCTCATCCAGCGCATCGAACGCGACGGCCGCGAGTTGCTGGGCCGCTGCCGGCTCGTCGCCCAGGCGGACGACAAGCCCGACGCAGAACAAGGACCGATCACGCAGACCGCCTTCGACAGCCGCATCACCCGGCTGACCGTCGAACAGACCGGGCCGGTGCGGGCGGTCGTCAAGGTCGATGGCCAGCACCGCAGCAGCAGCGGCCGCGCCTGGCTGCCGTTCTCGGTGCGCCTCTACTTCTACGCCGGCGCCGAGTCCGTGCGCGTCATGCACACCTTCGTCTTCGACGGCGATGAGCACAAGGACTTCGTGCGGGGCATCGGCCTGCGCTTCGACGTGCCGATGCGCGATGCGCTGGTCGACCGCCATGTGCGCTTTGCCGGCGAGGCTGGCGGCCTGTGGGCCGAGGGCGTGCGCAATCTGACCGGCCTGCGCCGCGACCCGGGCGCGGCGGTGCGCGAAGCGCAGCTCGCCGGCCGTGCCACGCCGCCGCTGGAGCAATGGGGCGCTCAGGTGCGCAAGCTGCAGCACCGCATTCCGGCCTGGGGCGACTACACGTTGAGCCAACTGAGCGCCGACGGCTTCCAGATCAAGAAGCGCACGAAGGCCGGCCACGGCTGGATCCCCGCCGCCTTCGGCCGTCGCGCACCGGGCACGGGCTACATCGGCGGCGCGAGCGGCGGCATCGCCTTCGGCCTGCGCGACTTCTGGCAGCGCCACCCGACGCAGCTCGACATCCGCAACGCGACGGGCGACGCCGCGCAGGTGACGCTGTGGATGCACGCACCCGAAGCGCCGGCGATGGATCTGCGCTTCTATCACGATGGCCTGGGGCAGGATACCCACGAGCAGGAGCTCGAAGGCCTGGAGATGACGTACGAGGACTACGAGAAGGGCTTCGGCACACCGGTGGGTATTGCGCGCAGCAGCGAGATCACGCTGTGGGCGCTGCCCGCCACGCCCACGCGGGAGCGCTTCGTGCAAATGGCCGCGACCGTGCAGACGCCACCCCAGCTGGCCGCGTCACCGCAGCGTTATCTGTCGGCTGGCGTGTTCGGCCGGCTGTGGAGCCTGCCGGACCGGAGCACGCCGGTGCGGCGCCAGATCGAGGACAAGCTCGACTTTCTGTTCGACTTCTACAGGAAGGAGGTCGAGCAGCGGCACTGGTACGGTTTCTGGGACTACGGCGACATCCGCCACACCTACGACGCCGACCGGCACGAGTGGCGCTACGACGTAGGCGGCTTTGCGTGGGACAACTCGGAGCTGTCGCCCGACCTGTGGCTCTGGTACAGCTACCTGCGCAGCGGTCGCGCCGACATCTTCCGCTTCGCCGAGGCCATGGTCCGGCACACCAGCGAGGTGGATATCTACCACCTCGGCCGCTTCCAGGGTCTGGGCACGCGCCACAACGTGCAGCACTGGGGCTGCAGCGCTAAACAAGCGCGCATCTCGACGGCGGCCTACCGGCGCTTCTACTATTACCTGACGGCCGATGAGCGCGTGGGCGACGTCATGCGCGAAGTGCTGCACGTCGACGCCAAGATGGACGAAGTCGACCCCGTGCGCAAGATCGCCGGCCGCGTGGACAAGGGCCCCTGGCCCGCCCGCATAGGCTTCGGCACCGACTGGGGCTCGGTCGTCGCCAACGTGATGACCGAGTGGGAACGCACCGGCGACCGCCGCTGGCGCGACAAGCTGCTGCGCGGCATGCGCGGCATCGCAGCCATGCCGCACGGCTATTTCACCGGCAGCGGTGGCTACGAGCCGGACGGGCCCAGCGAAGGCGCCTTCCACAACGTCAGCGGCGACAAGATCAGCGCCAGCCACCTGAGCGCGGTCTTTGGCGCGGTGGAAATGAATGCCGAGCTCGTGGAGCTGATCGACGAGCCCGCCTTCAAGGCAGCGTGGCTGCAGTACTGCGAGCTGTACAACGCGCCCAAGGCGCAACAAGTCAAGGCCCTCGGTTCCCCGCACGGCGGCAGCCCGGTGCTGAGCGTGGGGCATTCGCGGCTGACGGCCTACGCCGCGGCGCAGAAGCGCGACGTCGGACTGGCCCGGCGCGCCTGGCACGAGTTCCTGGCCGATGACCCGCGCGGGCAGAAGGCATTGAAGACCACGCGCATCAGCGGGCCGCAGGCGCTGAATGCCGTCGACGAGGCGCCGTGGATCTCGACGAACGACACGGCGCAGTGGGGTCTGGCGGCCATCCAGAACCTGGCGCTGGTGGGGGACCAGTTGACCGACTGACCGGCGGCTCCGCCTCTCCATCACAACGTTGAACCCGCCACTGAATCGACGATGAAGCGATACGCCGCCCTGCTCGCCACCTGCCTGCTGGCCCAGACCGCCTGGTCTGCCGAGACCTGGCGTTTCGCCTTCGACGGCCAGGCCGCCGCAGGCGAGACCGCCGTCTCCGCCGACACGCTCTACAGCCGCGACAAGACATACGGCTATGAGCCCGCGGCACCGGCCAACGCCGCCCGCCAGCCGTTCTTCTTCTCGGTCGCGCTGCCCGAAGGCAACTACCGCGTGACCGCCACGCTCGGCGGGCCTGAACCCAGCGACACAACCGTCAAGGCCGAGTTGCGGCGGCTGATGTTCGACCGTCTCCAGTTGCCCGCCCACGCGAGTGCGACCCGCAGCTTCATCGTCAACATCCGCACGCCGGTCATCGCCGCCGTGCCGGGCGTCGAACCGGGCGCCGTCAACCTCAAGTCGCCGCGCGAAACCGTCGAGGAAGCCTGGGCCTGGGACGGCCGGCTGACGCTGGAGATCAACGGCGACCGGCCCGCGCTGAGGCGCCTGACCATCGAGCCCGTCCAGGTGCCCACCATCTTCCTGCTCGGCGACTCGACGGTGGCCGACCAGTCGCAGGAGCCTTATGCGAGCTGGGGTCAGATGTTCACGGCGCTCTTCAAGCCGACGGTGGCGGTGTCCAACCACGCGGAGTCCGGCGAGACCTACCGCGACTCGCTGGCGCGCCGGCGCATCGACAAGATCCTCTCGATGCTGCGCCCCGGCGACACGGTGCTGATGCAATTCGGCCACAACGACCAGAAGCAGCAGAAGGACGGTAGCGGCAACGCCCAGACCTACAAGGCCGAACTGCGCACGCATGCCGAACGCATCCTTGCGCGCGGCGGTGTTCCGGTCGTCCTGTCGTCGATGGAGCGGCGCAACTTCGACGTGCAGACGGGCCAGCTCAAACCGAGCCTGCTGGAGTACGCCGACGCCGCGCGCGCCGTCGCGACGGACATGAAGCTCGCGTTCATTGACCTCAACGGCATGAGCCGGCAGCTCTATGCCGCCCTAGGCGCCGAGCGCTCGCAGGCGATGCATCCGGTCAACGACGGCAGGCTCGATAACACGCATCACAACAACTACGGCGCCATGCAGCTGGCGCGTCTGGTGGCCCAGGGACTGCGCGACGCACATGTGCCGGCGGCCGGCGAGCTGCGCGATGATCTCGGCCCCATCGACCCCGCCAGGCCCCAGCCGCCCGAACACTTCAAACTGGCGGCAAGCCCCGGCTTCACCCACCAGCGACCGCTGGGCGACTGATGCAAAAGACCCTGCTCGCGGTGGCGCTCGCCTGCGCCACCCTCACCCATGCACCCGCTGCGACCGCGGCACCGAAGGCCGCGCAAGCCGTCAATGCCCAGGGCTTCTCGCCGGAGCGGCTGAAGCGGCTGGACGCCGCCATCGAGGAACAGATCGCCCACCACCAGCTCGCCGGCGGCGTGATGGCCGTGCTGCGGGACGGCAAGCCGGTGATCTTCAAGGCCTACGGGCAGCAGGACATCGAGAACGCCCGGCCGATGCGCACGGACACGATCTTCCGCATCGCGTCCATGACCAAGGCCCTGACGACCGTGGCGGCCATGATGCTGTACGAGGAAGGCCTCTTCCTGCTGAAAGATCCGGTGGCGCGCTACCTGCCGGCCTTCGCCAACGTACAGGTGGCCCTGCCCGGCGGCGGCACCGAGAAGCCACGGCGCCCGCTGACCATCCACGACCTGCTGACCCACACCGCCGGCATGAGCTACGGCGCCGGCCCCGCACAGGCGGCCTATGACGCAGCCGGCATGAAGGACTGGTACCTCCTCGGCAACGACGAAACGCTGGCCCAGTGGACAGATCGATTCGCCAGGCTGCCGCTGCAGGGCCAGCCGGGCGAGGCCTTCATCTACGGCTACGCGACCGACGTGCTGGGGCGGTTGGTGGAGGTGGTTTCCGGCCAGCCGCTGGACCAGTTCATCAAGGCCCGCATCACCGACCCGCTGCACATGGCCGACACTGGCTTCGCCGTGCCGCCCGAGAAGGCCGGGAGGCTGGCCAACGTCTACGGCCTGGAAGGCGGCCAGCTCAGGCTGCAGGAAACGTCGGCGAAGAGCGACTTCGTCAACGGCCCGCACAAGCTGATGTCCGGCGGCGCCGGCCTGGTGTCCACGGCCGGTGACTACACGCGCTTCCTGCAGATGCTGCTGAACGGCGGCGAGCTGGACGGCGTGCGCCTGCTGTCGCCCCAAACGATCGCGCTGATGACGGCGGACCACCTCCGCGACAAGGCGCGCAGCGACGGCGACGGTTTCGGCCTGGGCTTCTGGGTCAATGTCAGGCGCGGCGGCTTCAAGGAGCTGGGCAGTGAAGGTGCCTACGGCTGGGGCAGCGCCTACTTTCCGCAGTACGTCGTGGACCCGAAGGAGCGACTGGTCATCCTGTTCATGACGCAGCTACGGCCCGCCGGCAACTCGACGCTGAACCAGCGCATCAAGACACTGACCTATCAGGCGCTAATCCGGTAGACGTAACCGTCCATGCCACCACTGCGCCGGTTGCGACGGTGGCCGGGCATCGCTGAGCGCTGTCCCGATTCCCTCCTGTGCTCGACGCGCAAACGCTCAACCGGTTGAGTACACACCACTCGACCGGCTGCCTAGAGTCCGCGGCAGCTCGGGGCGAAGCGCCCCGGGTCGTGAACAACGACAACAGGAGACAACATGCACACGACAAGCTCGCGCCCGCCCTGGGCGCGCTGGCTGGCTGCGGCCTGCCTGGCCGCAGCGGCCCCGGCCGCGATGGCGGCCTTCAGCATCACCACCGTGCACGACGGTGGCAACCCCGCCAAGCCGCAATACATCGTCGACACCGACGCCGGCCTGCAATTCAAGGTACGCGGCTACGACAACGGCGCGAGCACCACATCGGCCGGCGACATCTCCAGCCTCGTCTACCAGGGCATCGAATACGCCGACCCGGCGCGCGGCACGCAGCTGAACTCCGGCGCCGACTGGCTCTACACCGGCGTCGGCGCGCTGGCCGTCAAGGCCGAGCTGGTCGACGCCAATGGCGTGGTGACACCGGCCTCCGCCGCCAACGGCGGCGTCGTCACCGGCAGCGACTACATCAAGATCACGCTGACCAGCACCAGCACCAAGGGCGGCGTGCTGACGCACTACTACCTCGCCAAGCGCGGCCAGCCCCACATCCACATGGGCACGCACTTCACCGAGGAGCCGGACGTCCACAACCTCGTGCGCTTCATCGCACGCGTGCCCATCGCCCGGCTGCCCAATGGCGGTCCCGCGGGCACGGCCGGCGGCCTCGTCATCTACAACGGCACCAGCTACTGGGCCGAGGACCTGCGCGGCACCAATGGCGCCATCGAGGCGAGCGACGTCTTCGGCTTCGCCAGCACCGATCCACGCTACGGCGAGTCGCGGTCCAAGCACTATTCCAACCGACGGCTGAAGGACTGGCAGATCCTAGGCGGTACGGGCCCCGGCGTGGGACTCTGGTTCTGGCGCGACAACCACGAGGGCGACTCCGGCGGTCCGTTCTACCGAAGCCTGCTGCAGCAGATCACGGACACGACGAACGAGCTGACCTACATGGTCAATTACGGCGAGGCGCAGACCGAGCCGTTCCGCCTGGGCGTGCTCAACACCTACATCCTGATGTTCACCAACGGCGCGGTGCCGACCGTGCGGCCCGACACCAGTTGGTACGGCGCGCTGGGCCTCGTGGGCTATGTGCCGCCGGTGGGCCGCGGCTCGGTCACCGTGGCGGGCCTCAACGGTCGCGTCGCGGGCGTGCCCTACGTGGCCGGCTTCGCCAACACCAAGGCGCAGTACTGGGTCGATGCCGATCCGGTAGACGGCCACTTCACGTCCGAAGGCATGCTGCCCGGCACCTACACGATGACGATCTACAAGGGCGAGCTCGAAGTGCAGACCGCCCAGGTCACCGTCACCGCCAACGCAAACTACGCGCTCAACCCCATCACCATCACGGCCGACCCGGCCGCGGCACCGGCGCTGTGGCGCATCGGGCAGTGGGACGGCACGCCGCAGGAGTTCATCAACGGCGACAAGCTGACCTTCATGCATCCGGGCGACGTGCGCATGGCCTCGTGGAACGTCGGGCCTTACGTGGTCGGCAGTTCGGTGCCATCCCTGCACTGGCCCGCCTACCAGTGGAAGGACGTCAACAACGGCCTGCAGGTGCAGTTCACGCTGAGGCGCGGCCAGAACGCGGCTCCGCTGCGGCTGCGCGTCGGCCTGACGGCCGACTACAACGGCGCCCGTCCGCAGGTCACCGTCAACAGCTGGAGTTCAGCCATCCCGCCGGCGCCCCCCAAGGTGTCGCGCAACCTCACGGTGGGCACCTACCGCGGCGTCAACCGCCTCTACACCTTCGACATTCCGGCCAGCCAGTTGGTCGTCGGCACCAACACGCTGACCATCAACACCGTCAGCGGCACCGGTGGCGCGAAGTTCCTCAGCCCCGGCATCGCATTCGACGCCATCGACCTGGTCCCCCTGCCATGACACTCCGCCCGATGAAGACCCTCACCGCCATGCTGCTGTCCGCGCTGATCGGTGCGCCGTGCCTCGCCGCCGTCGTGCAGACGACCGGCGCCGGCAGCGCCACCCCCGGCGCCAACCACGTGGCCTATGCGGCCGACTTCGAAGCCAACACGACGCTGTCCAGCCCCTGGCTGGAAGGCGGTCTGCAGTTCACGCACACGGGCGTGGCCAACGACAACGGCGGCTGCGGCTACGCCGGCGCAAACTGCGTGGACGCCGCCGCGGGTCAGGTCTATAGCGAAGCCTTCTCCGGCAACTACTTCGCCGCGACCGGCATGAATGCCTACGTAGACATCCGCAGCAGCGCCACGCCACTGCACGGCATCGAGTTCGCGGTGGACTCCGGCTACGCCAGCATCTACCTGCTGTGGCAGACTCTGCTGGACGGCGTGCAGACCGGCAGCGGCAAGGTGTCGCTCGGCGCGGCCGGCATCGGCGGCGTGCTGGGGCTGGCCGACGCGGCCGGCTTCAACGAGGTGCGCCTCTACGCGTTCGACAGCGCCGCCGACAACAGCGGCTACAGCGCGCCGGCCATCGACAGCGTGCGGGCCTTCACCGTGACGGAGCCGTCGGTCCTCGCGCTGGCGTCGCTGGCCGGCCTCAGCCTGCTGGCCGCACGCCGCCGCCAGCGCAGCTGACCGACGCTTGCCCGCCGCCGGCGGGTCGCGGACTCAGGCCGCGGCCCGCCAGGCGTCGCGGTAGGCGCGCCAGCCCGCGGGCTGCCAGGCGGGCACGGGCTCGGCGCTGGCCGCCGGCTGGCGACCCCGCGCCCCCAGCAGCCAGGCCCCGCAGGTCGTTCCGCTGCTGTCGTCGGACACGATGACCTTGCGGTGGTCCGCCAGCCCCGCCAGCAGCGGGCCGAACTCGCCATTGACCGTGAACGCACCTTCGACGATGACGCGGCCCCGGGCCCCCAGCGCCTCCAGGCAGTGGTCGGCCATCAGCGCGACATAGAGCGTGGCCAGCGCGGCCTGTTCGGCGGACGTCTCGGGCGCCAGGCCGACGATGCGGCCGGTGTGTCCGGAAAACGGCCCGCCCGTCTCGGCAAAGCAGGGCAGCGCCATCGTGCCCCGCGCGACGAGGCGCTCGACATCCTCACGCGTGAACGGCGCCGGCGGGTCGCCCGCGACCGCAGCGAACTCCCGCCCGCCCATGAAGCGCATGCAGGGCACCGCTTCGCCGAAGACATTGCAGTTGGCCAGCATGTCCTGCGACTCGACCAGCGGCCTCGTCGCCGAGCCCAGCGCCGCCGCGATGACCCAGGTGCCGGTGGACAGCACCGTGCACGGCCCGCTGGACTTCAGCAACAGCAGATGCCGCATCAGCGATGCATTGCTGTCGTGGACGCCGCAGACGATCTCGCAGCTCTCCGGCAGCCCGGTCCGCGCAGCAATGTCGGGGAGGATGCGGCCCAGCCTGGCCCAGGCATGCTGGCGTGGCGGGAAGAGCTGCTCCCACCCCAGCCGCTCCACCAGGCTGGACCAGCGTCCCACGGCCGGCCGCCACAGGTCGGTATGGCAGCCCAACGACGTGACTTCGCTGGCCGCCACACCGCAGAGCCGCCAGGCCCAGTACTGCGGATACATCAGCACATACCGCGCGCGGCCGAACTCGTCGGGGAAACGATGTTGCAGCCACTCCAGCTGCCGCCCGAGATTGAGCCCGCCTGGCAGCAGCGGCGAGCCGCTCTCATCGAACGCAGGCCGCAGCGCCGCATAACGCGCCGCATCGGCGGCATCGCCCGGCACATGCTCGTAGTCCAGCACCGGCAGCACGAGCCCCGCGTCGTCCACGAGCGCCGCGGTGGCACCGTGCGTGACGGGCACGAGGGTCCGCACATCTGCCAGCGATGCCAGCTCGCGCAGCTGGCCGAGCATCCAGGCCCACAGCCGTTCAGTGTCGTGGTGCGGGAAGGGGCCGTCGCGGCGCACTATGTTGGGCGTGCGCACTTCGGCCAGCGTCTTGCCGGCTGCGTCGATCAGCGTGAGCTTGGCGTTGGTCTTGCCGATGTCGAGGACGATCGTGCCCGGAACCGTCGGGCTCAAGAGTGCAGCCCCGCGTGATGGGGATAGTCGCCCGACTCTAAAACGGCCGCATAGTCATGCGAGCCCAGCGCCGAAGCCTGGGTCACGCGAGGGTCCACGTTTTCGGGCTCCACGGTGATGACGCGCACGCCGTAATGCTCCAGCAGCTGCACGGCGCCGTCGGACACGCCGGTGTCGGTGATGACCGTCGACACGCGGTTGAGCCCGCAAAGCACGAGACCCGCCTTGCGCTGGAACTTCGAGCTGTCCACCAGCACGATCAACTCCTCGGCCTGGCCGATGAGGCGCTTTTCCGCCTGGATCAGCAGCGGATCAGCCTCCATCAGGCCCAGGATGGACAGGCCGTAGACGCCCATGAACATCTTGGCCGCGTAGTGGTGCTGGGCCACGTCGTTCTCGAACGGGCTCAGTATGACGTTCTGCTCGCGGTAGACCTTGCCACCCGGCAGGATGATTTCGTTGTCGCTGGTGACGAGCAGCCGCTCGGCCATCAGGAAGGAATTCGTCAATATCTTCAGCTGCTTCTCGACGAGAAACTCCGCCATCATGAACGTGGTAGTGCCGCCGTTGATGATTATGGTTTCTCCGTCATTGCACATCGACGTCGCATAACGGGCGATGGCACGCTTGGCGGCCGCGTGCTGCTGGATATTGTTCTGGAATGTCTCGCTGGACAGCGTATAGGACTTCTTTTTCTGCTCCAGCCTTTGGGCGCCGCCGCGCGTGCGGGTCAACTGGTTTTTGGCGGCGAGCCATGAAATATCCCGCCGCACGGTGGCGGCTGATGCCGACAACCATTCCATCAATTGCTGGACACTGGCGTGCTCGCGTTCATCCAGCAGTTTGAGCAGGCGCTTGTGACGCTTGTGATTGATCATGGGAAACCCTTTGTCGGGCACCTGCCTGAGCGGCGGCGACCGTTGTCTCATCGTTGTATCGCCCCGCCCGTTGCGATGGGCGGACGTCGTCTTGGGCGGGCCGGCACAGGCCGATCCCCTGATCGCGGCGGCGGCGCACAGGCGCCGGCCGCGCTGCCACGCCTCTCCCCTGCAACTGCTCACGGCAGAGGTGAAACGAGGTTCCAAAGCCAGATTACGTCAGCCCCATGACAGGGTCAATCACGAAACGCTCATTAGCTTGATCGTTTCGTGAGCGCGGGCGTACCTGCGAGCGCATTCGCTCATCCTTTTGATTTACTGCGGGCGCCGCAGCCCAGCCCTGACGTTTGCGTCCACACTGCGGCCCGCTTACCCGCCGACAGCGGGCGCCGGCTGCATTCCCGCGGCCCGCACGACGATGATGAAACGACCACAGGCAAGCCGATGACCGCAAATTCTCCGACCTCCGCACCAGCCCCGATCACTTCGCTGTGGGACGACGCCGTGGCGGCCAAACTGAGTGAACCCGAATTGCTGCTGTACCGCTCGAATCTGCTGGGTTCCGATTTGCGCGTGACCAATTTCGGTGGTGGCAATACCTCCGCCAAAGTCCGGATGAAGGATTACCTCACCGGCGAGGATGTCGACGTACTGTGGGTCAAGGGCTCGGGCGGCGACCTGGGCAGTATCAAGCTGGATGGTTTCTCCACGCTCTACATGAACAAACTGCAGGCGCTCAAGCAGCGTTATCGCGGCCTGGAACATGAAGACGAGATGGTGGATTACCTGCCGCACTGCACGTTCAACCTGAACCCGCGCGCCGCGAGTATCGACACGCCCCTGCACGCCTACATCCCGAAGGCGCACGTGGACCACATGCACCCGGACGCCATCATCGCCATCGCCGCCTGCGCCGACAGCAAGCGGCTGACCGAGGTCATCTTCGGCGGCCAGCTCGGCTGGCTGCCGTGGCAGCGCCCGGGCTACGACCTGGGTCTGAAGCTGGAAGCGCTGGCCACCTCGCAGCCCCACCTGAAGGGCATCATCCTGGAAGGCCATGGCCTGTTCACCTGGGGCGACACGGCCAAGGGCTGCTACGAGACTACGTTGCAGATGATCCGCCTGGGCGAGCAGTGGCTGGCCGAGAACGTCAAGCAGCCGGTGTTCGGCGGTGTCAAGACGATCACGCTACCTTCTGAGGAGCGTGCCGCACTGGCCGCCAAGCTGATGCCCGCGCTGCGCGGCCGCATCAGCGCCGGCGAGCGCAAGCTGGGCGACTTCAACGACAGCGCCGCCGTGCTGGAGTTCGTCGCCAGCAACGATTTGCCCAAGCTGGCCGCGCTGGGCACCTCCTGCCCCGACCACTTTCTGCGTACCAAGATCCGCCCGCTGGTGCTGGACTTCGACCCGGCCAAGCCCGACGTCGACGCACTGCTGGCCGGCCTGGACCAGGCGCTGGAAGCCTACCGCGCCGACTACGTGGCCTACTACGAGCGCTGCAAGCGCGCCAACAGCCCGGCCGTGCGTGACGCCAACCCCGTCATCTACCTGATCCCCGGCGTCGGCATGCTGTCTTTCGCCAAGGACAAGGCCACCGCCCGCATCGCCGGCGAGTTCTATATCAACGCCATCAACGTGATGCGCGGCGCCAATGGCGTCGACACTTACGTGGGCCTGCCCGAGCAGGAAGCCTTCGACATCGAGTACTGGCTACTCGAGGAAGCCAAGCTGCAGCGCATGCCCAAGCCCAAGAGCCTGGCCGGTCGCGTGGCGCTGGTCACCGGTGGCGCCGGTGGCATCGGCCAGGCCGTCGCCCGCCAGCTGCTGCAGGAAGGTGCCTGCGTGATGCTGACCGACATCGACGCCGGCGCACTGGCCGAGGCCTATGCCAACCTCGTCAAGGTGGCGGGCAAGGACAACGTCGCCGCCGTTCAAGGCGACATCACGTCCGAGGCGGCGGTGGAATCGCTGCTGGCGGCCACGGCGTTGCGCTTCGGCGGACTGGACATCCTCGTGTCCAACGCTGGCATCGCCTCCTCTGCGCCGCTGGAAGACACGACGCTCGAGATCTGGAACCGCAACCAAAACATCCTCGTCACGGGCTACTTCCTCGTCAGCCGCGGTGCCTTCCGCCTGATGAAGCAGCAGAAGATCGGCGGCTCGATGGTTTTTGTCGCGAGCAAGAACGGCCTGGTCGCCTCGGCCGGCGCCTCCGCCTACTGCACGGCCAAGGCGGCCGAGATCCACCTGGCCCGCTGCATCGCGCTCGAAGGCGCGGGCGTCGGCGTGCGGGTGAACGTCGTCAACCCCGACGCTGTCATCCGCGGCTCGCGCATCTGGGACGGCAAGTGGAAAGAAGAGCGCGCCGCGTCGAACAAGATCGACGCCGACAACATCGAAGAGTTCTACCGTCAGCGAAGCATGCTCAAGCTCAGCGTGCTGCCGGAAGACATCGCCGAGGCCGTGTACTTCCTCGCGAGCGACAAGTCCGGCAAGAGCACGGGTAACGTCCTCAACGTGGACGCCGGCAACGCCGCTGCCTTCACAAGATAAGAGCCGGCCAGGAGACAGCTATGACACAACACCTCATCGACCCGACGCAGATCGAACACCACAACGCCACCCAGCGCGGCGCGCTGCAGGCCGACTACGACGCGCTGGGCGGCATGCTGTCGCGCCGCGGTGTGGACATCGAGGCCCTCACCGCCAGGGCGCAGGCCTTCGCGGTGGCCGTGCCGAGCTGGGGCGTGGGCACCGGCGGCACGCGCTTCGCACGCTTCCCCGGCAAAGGTGAACCGCGCGACGTGACCGAGAAGCTGGAAGACTGCGCCGTCATTCACCAGCTGACGTGCGCCACACCCACGGTGTCGCTGCACTTCCCCTGGGACAAGCCGAGCGACCCGAAGGCGCTGCGCCAGCAGGCCGACGCGCTGGGCCTGGGGTTCGATGCCGTCAACTCCAACACCTTTCAGGACCAGGCAGGCCAGGCCCACACCTACAAGTTCGGCAGCCTCACGGCCACCAGCGCCGCTGCCCGCGAGCAGGCCGTCGCGCACAACATCGACTGCATCGAGCTGGGCAAGACACTGGGTTCCAAGGGCCTGACCGTGTGGGTAGGTGATGGCGCCAACTTCCCCGGCCAGAGCAACCTGCGCGGCGCGCTGGAGCGCTACATCGACAGCGCCAAAGGCATCTACGCCGCGCTGCCGGCCGACTGGCTCATGTACATCGAGCACAAGCTGTTCGAGCCGGCGTTCTACTGCAGCGTCATCGCTGACTGGGGCACCAGCTTCGCGGTCGCCCAGACGCTGGGCGACAAGGCCAAGTGCCTCGTGGACCTGGGCCACCACGCGCCCAACACCAACATCGAGATGATCGTGGCGCGCCTGGCGCAGTTCGGCAAACTCGGCGGCTTTCACTTCAACGACAGCAAGTACGGCGACGACGACCTCGACTCGGGCTCCATTGACCCGTTCCAGCTGTTCCTCGTCTTCAACGAGCTGGCCGATGCCACGCTGCGAGACGGCACCTTCAAGCCGGCCTACATGCTGGACCAGTCGCACAACGTGACGGACCCGATCGAGAGCCTGATGAATAGCGCCGTCGAGGTGCAACGCGCATTCGTACAGGCCTCGCTGGTGGACCGCACGGCACTCGCCGGCTTCCAGGAGGCCAACGACGCGCTGCAGTCGGCCCAGGCGCTGAAAAAGGCCTTCCGCACCGACGTGAGCCCCATCCTTGCGATGGCGCGGCTGCGTTCGGGCGGCGCCATCGACCCGGTTTCGGCCTACCGCGCAAGCGGCTACCGCGAGAAGGTCGCCGTGAAGCGCCCGCCGAAGGCCGGCGCCTCGGGCAGCGGCATCGTCTGACGTGGAGCCAATGGCCTTCGGCGCCCGCGGTGACGGCATCACGCTGGACACGCAGGCGCTTCAGTCGGCCATCGACGCCGCGGCACGCGCGCGCACGACGCTTCGCGTGCCGCCGGGCAGCTACCTCACCGGCGCCCTCTTCCTGAAGAGCGGCATGACGCTGCAGCTAGAACGCGGCGCCACGCTGCTCGGCTCACCGCTGCTGGCCGACTATCCGCTGCTGCCCACGCGAGTGGCTGGCATCGAGATGCGCTGGCCGGCCGCGCTCGTCAACGTCTATGGCGAGCAGGACGTGGCGCTGACCGGCTATGGCTGCATCGACGGCGACGGCCAGGCGTTCTGGGACAGCTATTGGCGACTGCGTGCCGCTTACGAGGCACGCGGCCTGCGCTGGGCGGCGGACTACGACTGCCAGCGCCCGCGGCTGATCCAAGTGTTCGAGTCGTCACGCGTGACCGTCGGCGGCGGGCTGCTGCTGCGTCGCTCGGGCTTCTGGACACTGCACCTGTGCTACAGCGAGGACGTGACGGTCGACGACGTCATCATCCGCAACAACGAGGGCGGAGCGCGCGGCCCGTCCACCGACGGCATCGACATCGACTCCTCGCGCCGCGTAACCATCCGCCACGCCGACATCGCCGTGAACGACGACGCGCTGTGCCTGAAGGCCGGCCGCGATGCCGACGGCCTGCGCGTCGCGCGTCCGAGCGAGGACATCCACATCAGCGACTGCATCGTGCGCGAGGCCTCGGCCGGTGTCACCTTCGGCAGCGAGACCTCCGGCGGCCTGCGGCGCGTGCATGTCGAGCGCATCGAGGTGCTGTCCGGCGTGCCGGTGGGCGTGTTGTTCAAGTCAGCCCCGACCCGCGGCGGCCGCATCGACGACGTGCAGCTGAGCCACGTCACGCTGCATGGTGTGCCCACGGCGCTGCGCATCACGATGAACTGGAACCCTGCCTACAGCCGCGCGCAGATCCCGCCCACCGAGGCCGCCGGGGCGCCTCGGCACTGGCAGGTGCTCGCCACGCCGGTGCCGCCGGAGCAGGGACGCACGGAGGTCAGCGGCGTGCGCATCGATGCGCTGCGCGCGCGTGGCGCGGACGTCGCCTTCGAGGTGGACGCGCACGCCGAGGCGCCGCTGCGCAACTTCCGCTTCACCGACCTGGACATCCACGCCCGCCGCGGCGGCCACGTGCACGATGTGCAGTGCTGGCGCTTCACCAACAGCCGGCTGCAACTGGGCACACCCATCGCGCTGGGCGCCGGCACGACACTGCCCGGCCTGAGCGGCGAGCACTGGTTCACCGACCCCGCACTGCAGCGGCGCGACGTATCCACGCTAAGCCTGGCGCAGCAGGACGTTCTGTAGGAGACCACCGATGAGCGACGAGATTCGCGCTTTCAAGATGCAGCTCAAGCCCGGCGTCGTGGCCGAGTACAGGAAGCGCCACGACGAACTCTGGCCCGACCTCGCCGACGCATTGCGCAACGCCGGCATTCACGACTATTCCATCTTCCTGGACGAGAGCACGCTGAGCCTATTCGCCGTACTGAAGCTCAAGCCCGGCTACCCGATCGACGAGCTGCCCTTGCAACCCGTCATGCGCCGCTGGTGGGACTACATGGCGCCGCTGATGGAGGTGGAGCCCGACAACAAGCCGCGCCAATGGGCACTGCCGTCTGTCTTCCATTTCGCGGGCTGATCGGCGGGCCGATCGCTGCGCTGGCGCTGACGCTGCCCGCGCTGGCGCTGGCCTGGTGCGAGCCGCCGCGCGCGCTACAGCGCGTCGCCGCCGATGACTTCCGAGCCGGCCTGGCCCGCTGGCGACTGGAGGCCGAGGACGTCCGCGCCGTCGTCACCGCCACGGGCGGCGTGCTGGACATCGCCACGCCGGCCGGCCTGACGCTGTGGTGGCGCGAGCCGCTGTCGGGCGACTACGCCGTGCGGTTCACCGCCGTTGCGCTGCCTGCGCCGCCCGGCGCCGGCGCGCTCGCTGGCCGGCTGTCGGACCTCAACATGTTCTGGAACGCCACCGACACCGACGGCCAGCCGCCGCGCGAGCGCAGCGGCCGCTTCGCCGACTACGACAGCCTGCAGGCCTACTACGTCGGCTTCGGCGCCAACGGCAACACGACGACACGTCTGCGCCTGTACGGCGACGGCAGGCGCGAGCTGCTGGCTGGTCTTGCCGAAGGCACGGCCGCCGAGCCCGGTGAGGCGCCGATAACGCCGCAGGCGCGTCTGCACCTGGCCCGGCCGATGACCGTCGAGATCGTGTCGCGCGCGCCCACCGCCGACGACCCGGTTCACCTGCGCTGGCAGCTCGACGGTCAGCCGCTGTTCACGCGCGCCGACCCGGCACCGCGCCTTCGCGGCCATTTCGCGCTGCGCACGACCGCCAGCCGCCTGCAGATCCGCGACTTCGAAGTGCTGCAATGCCGATGACCGCCCTCACCCGACGCCAGGCGCTGGCCGCCACTGCGCTGATCGCCGCGGCGCGCCACGCCGCTGCGGCGCCCGCCTCCTGGCCCAACCCGCTGATAGAGCAGCGCGCGGACCCACAGATCACGCGCCACGGCGAGTGGCTCTACCTGATGGCCACCGTGCCGGACTACGACCGGCTGGAGCTGCGCCGGGCCCGCACCGTCGGCGGCCTCGCGACGGCGGAGCCACGGGTCGTCTGGCGCCAGCACGAGCGCGGGCCGATGAGCCGCCACATCTGGGCGCCAGAGCTGCATGCCCTCGACGGCCGCTGGTACATCTACTTCAGCGCCGGCGAAGCGGCTGACCCCTGGAAGATCCGCCTGTGGGTGCTGGAGAACACATCGCCCGACCCGATGCTGGGCGAATGGACGGAGCGCGGCAACCTGCACACGCAGTGGGACAGCTTCACGCTGGACGCCACCGTCTTCGAGCACCGCGGCCAGCGCTACCTGGCTTGGGCACAGAACGACCCTTCCACGGGCCACCACGGCACCGACCTCTACCTGGCGCGCATGGCCAGCCCCACGGCGCTGACTGGCCCGCAGGTGCGGCTAAGCCGGCCCGACTTCGCCTGGGAGCAGGTGCGCCACCGCGTCAACGAGGCGCCGGCGGTGCTCGTCCATGGCGGGCGCGTCTTCATGAGCTACTCGGCCGCCGGCACCGGCGCGGAGTACTGCATGGGCCTGCTGTGGGCCGATGCCGACGCCGACTTGCTTGACCCGGTCAGCTGGCGCAAGTCGCCCGGCCCGGTCTTTTCCAGCAGCGCGGAGAACGGCATCTACGGCCCCGGCCACAACAGCTTCCTCGTCGAACCCGACGGCAGCGTGCTGAACGTCTTCCATGCGCGCAACTACCGCGACATCACCGGCGACCCGCTGAAAGACACCGGCCGCGCCACGCGAGTGCAGCCGCTGCGCTTCACGCCGGACGGCATGCCCGACTTCGGCGTGCCGCTGCCGGAGGGACGATGACCGTCATCGCCCTCTCCGATGGCGCGCCCAACACGTTCGACGGCACGGCGCCCGACCGCGTCTGCTGCCGGCCGACGCGCGCCGAGCTGCATGCCTTTCCGTCGCCCACACCGGCGCGCGGCCGGGCGCTGGTGTACGCGGGCGGCGGCTACCTGCGCCTGATTCACGACAAGGAGGGCGTCGAGATCGCGCAGTGGCTCAACACGCTGGGGCTGGACGCCTACGTGCTGGTGCACCGCCTGCCCGGCCAGGACGGTCATCCCTTCGACACCGCGCTGCAAGACGGCCTGTGCGCGCTGGCCCACCTGGCCGCGCTGCCGCCGCTGCCGCTGCTGCACGTGGGCCTGTCGTCCGGCGGCCACCTGGCCGGCGTGATGGCCTGCCAGCCCACGCCGATGACGGTGGCAGGCGCCGTCATCGCCTACGCACCCCTCAACGCCAACCACCGCGACCACAAGGCGCCGCGGGGCAAGCCAGACTACCCGCCGCCCGAGAAGCAGGCGTTCTACGACGCCTGGCCCATCGGCATCGCCGGCGAGCCGCACGGCCTGCCACGCTGCCCGGTTTTCCTCGCCTATGCGCTGCACGACACCGTCGTGCCCGTCGACCATGCGCTGAACCTGCTAAAGGCCGCCCAGGCGCACGGGCTGGACGTCGAGGCGCATCTGTTCCCGCAGGCCGAGCACGGCTTCGCACTGCGCCAGCGCGGCGGCACGCATGACCAGTGGCCGACGCTGGCCGCGCGCTGGATGGGTGACCGCCTGGGCCGCTGAAGGCACCGCCCGCGCGCGGCTCGCCAGCGGGGTGCCGAACTTCGCTTAATCTGCGCCGCTGGTCACCTCAACGAACCTGGCATGCAGCAAGCGATCTACACGTGGGAAGACTACCGGACGACCGTGCGCGAGTACGAGGCCGTACTGGAGCACGCCAAGGCGGTGTCGTCAGCCGTACTCGCCGAACCGGCCGCCGCGAAGCACGCGCGCTACGGCGAACAGATCTTTCTGAAGCTGCTGTCCCACTGCATGGCACTGCACACGCTGGCGGCCGACGGCAACCGCCGTGGCGGCCGGGCGCTGTGGGACGTGCCGACGATGAGCGCTGCCGCGCGCTGCGTTGTCGAGACACACGACGCCTTCGAATACATCGCGGGCCACGACGTGCCGGCGCCGGAACGGGAGTTCCGCATCCAGCTGTGGGAACTGCACGACCGCGCCCGTCAGCTCAAGCTGACGGGCGACGGCAGCGCGGCGGTGTCCCAGCAGGACGCGTTGCGCGCCGATCTCCGCAAACGCCAGCTGGCGCTGGAAGGCCATGACTTCTTCGCCGCGCTGCCCCTGGAGCTGCGTGCCGAACTGCGCCGCCGCATGGTCGCCGGCGACCCACCGGCCTTCCACATCAACCAGCGCCAGCGCTGTGCGCTCAGCGGCGTGGACGCCGACTGGCACAACGCCGTGTCGGTGGAGTTGTCGCAATACGTGCACACGCTGCCGTTTGCCGTCGAGCGGCTGTTCCAGCTGCCGCCGGCCTCGCCGGAAGCCGTGCGCCTGATGGCCATGCCGTTGCAGGCAGCCCTGCCACTGCTCGTGCGCGTCACGCAGGCCACGGTGCGCCTCGTGCCCGGCAGCACGCCCGAACCGCCCAGCCGCACGGCCCGCACGATGGCGGCCTGGAGGGCGCTGGCCGAAGGCGCGCAGCATTCAACGCCTTGAGGGCATGCAGCCCCCGCCGGGATCCCGCAGTCGCTTCAGTCGGGCCTGGGGTTCGCCGCGGTGGCGACGACAAAATGTTGAGGAGACCCTCCATGGAACCCGACCCGCACCGTGTACGCACGGCTCTGCGCGCCCTTACCCTGGCCGCGTTCGGCGGCCTGAGTCGTTCGTTCGGCCCCACGGCTAGCGACGTCACCGACGCCAGCGGCCATTTCTGACCATCGGCACCGATCGGCACTGAAAGCGAGCCCGAAGCCGGCCCTGTCGTTCACCACCCGGCAGCGGGCGGCATGCGGGCTCACCGTCAGCGTGAGACGCGGCGCCGCGCCAGGCCCAGCACTGCCAGGCCGGCCAGCGCCAGCGAGGCCGGTTCTGGCACTGTGACGCCAGTGCTCACGGAACCGGCGGTGATCAACCGGGTGATGTCGAACGCATTGCCGGCGTTGAAGTCGAACGAGGTCAGCACGTCGCCGTCGGTCACGAAACCGATGAAGTTCACGTCAACGCCAGTGTTGACGGGCATGATCAAGTCGAACACATCCCCGGTGTTGAGCGTGCTTCCACTTCACGAAGACGCGCCGACGGCGGGGACGGTCACGGCGCGGGCTTCGCAGCGACGGGACAGCGGCTCTGGATCTCGGCGAAAAGGCGGGCCACCTCGGCGGGGTCGGCCTCGGCCGGCGGCTTGAAGCGCTCCATCAGGTGGCTCAGCACCGCCTCGGGGAGGGGGCCGGATGCGGCCTTCTGCATCGATTCAATCAGCCGGGCCCCGCCGGCGCGCTCCCATTCGCGCAGCGCCCCTACCTCGTTGGGGGGGAGCAGCTGCGGATACCGCCGCGCCAGCAGTGCCAGCTGCGACAGCGATGGGCGGTCGCAGTCCCAGGCATCGCGGCGCAGTGCCGGGACGAGGTCGGGCTCGGCGGCCAGGTCGAGATTGCTGCCCAGCGCGCTCATCAACGCTGCGGCTGCCCCCTTGTCGCCCTCGGCAACGCTGCGCCGCAACAGCGGCACCAGCTGTGCACGCGATGCTGCATCCACGGCCTGGCAGGCGGGCGCTTCCATGTCGAGCAAGGCGGTCAGCCGGGTTTTGGTGATGTCGTCGACTTTCATGGGCCCGCCGGCTTTCAGCCGCTCACGCATCTGGTCCAGCATCTCGCAGCGCTTGATGAGCTGCGCCGCCTTACCGGCCTTGCCAGGCTCGTTACTGCTGATGGCGAACTGGATGTCGCGCTGCAGACGCATCACGTCGGGCGGCGGTTTCAAGAAGGCCTCCCGGGCAGGCTCGGAGGCCGGCGCTTGGGAGGCCGCCGGCAGCGTCGGGAGCGCCGGTAGCGGCGCGGATGCAGGCCCAGCTTCGGGCAGCGCAGGTGCGGCCTGGGCGGCCGGTGGCAGCGCTGGCACCTGCTCGCCGCCGGCCTGCCCGGCGATCAAGCGCCAGGCCAGCACGCCCAGGCCGATCAGCGATGCCAGCCAGATCAACATGCGCGAAAGCGTGGTCATGTAGCGTGGGAAAGGTGGGGCGGCAACTCGGGCGGACTATGGCATCGCTGTCCATGCACCAAGACGCTAGTTTTCCCTTGAGGCGTGGCCCCGCCAGGCATCAGCTCGGCGCGATCGAACATCAGGCTGCTTTGAACGGCGACGATCGTCAACGCGAGTGGAACGCCTGCCGCAGATCCGGCGGCGGCGCGTTGCGGTCGACGGTCAGCCAGCCGTCCTTGACCTGCAGCTCCGCCACCTGGATGACGGTGCGCTGGTGCCAGCGCTCGTCCGTCTCCGCCTCAGGCTCGCCGCCCTGATGCACAAAGTAGAAGAGGAAGGCCCGGCCGTCGACGACGGTGACGCCCGGGTGCTGGCCCTTGGCGCGGTCGGTGGGATGCCGACCTGTGCCGGCGAGCAGCCGCGCCGGCTGCTCCTGCCAGTACAGCGCGTCGTCGGAACGCAGCACCAGCAGGCCCTTCCACAGGTCGGCCACCAGCCACCAGTGCCCGGCAAACTGGAACACCGTCGGCCCCTCGCCGGGCAGCGGGCTCACCGACTCGCGCACGGTCCAGGTCTTCAGGTCCGGGCTGTCAGCCACCTTGAGCTTGCTGCCGCCCTGCTCGTCCTTGAACCACAGACGCCAGCCGCCCTGCGGTGCGCGGATGACGGACGCGTCGATGACCTTGGGCGAGCCCAGGTCGGCATTGCCTGCACAGGTCCAAGTGCGCAGGTCGGTGCTGGTCAGGTGCTCGATGCGGCGCTCGCCGGTCCAGCGTTTATGGATGCCGGGCACGATGGTCAGCCACAGGTGGTAGACGCCGTCGAAGTCCTGGATCTCCGGCGCCCACAGCGTAGCGCCGGTGCATTCGGCCGGGAAGCTCGCCGCGCCGGCCGCGTGCCAGTGGTTGCCGTCGTCCGTCGTCGCAATGCCGATAGGCGTGCCGTGCACCCAGCTGACGTCCTTGGGGTCGTCCAGCCGCAGCGTCGCGCGGCGGTTCGTGTAGAACATTTCCCAGCGCTTCAGGCCGCGGTTGAAGACCAGCGACACGTCGGCCGCGCCGTCCAACACGGGGTCGCGGTACAGCGGGCGCGGCGCGGGCTCGACGCTGGCGCAGCCGGCCAGCGCGGCGAGCATCCACAGGGTAGCGGCGAGCTTCACGGCGTCGTTATCGGCAGGTAGCGTGGCGGCTTCATGGCGGCGCCAAGGTGGTAGCTGGTGTGCGGCGGCTGGTTGTAGCCGGCGTTCTGGGCGGCGACCTGCACGCGGTACTGCGGGTCGTGCATGAGCGTGACGAGCCGGTGTTCGGTCGGCGTCGTTGTCGAGAACACCAGCAGTGCGGTGCTGTCCTCGTTGCGCCAGACGACTTCCTCGCGCCAGTCGCCGAACAGGTCGGCCGACAGCACGGGCGTGCCCTTGGTGCCGTTGTTGGACGCGGCGCCGTATTGCCTGCCGTTCAGCAGGTTCTCGAACTTGAACGTCGCCGGGTTCCACTTGTCGATGGCCACATGGTCCAGCGACTCGCGCAGAAGGTCGCCGTCCCACCAGACGGCGAAGTTCATGCGGTTGGGATGTCGCTCGCTGATACGCTGGCCCCCGGCGCTCATCAGGCCGCCGACCGAACCCCAGCATTCCGCGCCCGGCCAGGCGGGGTCAATGTCGAAGCAGACGCCGCGGCCCACGTCGGTGTTCTGACCGGACATGCTCCACAACACCCGGCCGGTGGCTGCATCGTGCATCTCCAAGCCGTGCTCGCCGTAGCAGCGCGGGCTCTCGTGGACCATGAACACCTGCTGGCCCTCGCGCTCAGGGTCGAAGGCGCTGACATGCAGCGCATCGCCATGGCACAGGCCCGTGCTGTACAGCAGCCTGCCGGTGCCGGAGATCGTCGCGGCGCCGTAGACGATGTCGTCCAGGCCATCACCGTTGACGTCGGCGACCGAGAACCAGTGTGCGCCCTGCCCGGCGACGGGCTTGCTGGCCTCGTCGGCGTCGCTGTCGAACACCCAGCGCTGCGTCAGCTTGCCGTCACGCCAGTCCCACGCGGCGATGACGGCGCGCGTGTAGTAGCCGCGCGAGAACACGGCACTGGGCCGCTGGCCATCAAGGTAGGCCACGCCGGCGAGGAAGCGGTCGACACGGTTGCCGTAGCCGTCGCCCCAGGCGGCCACATCGCCACGGGCGGGCACGTAATTCGTCGTCGCCATCGCGGCACCAGTGCGGCCGTTGAAGACAGTCAGGAACTCCGGTCCGGCCAGCACATAGCCGGCCGCGTTGCGGTGGTCGGCGTGGGCGTCGCCGATGACGTGGCCCTGGCCGTCCACCGTGCCGTCGGCCGTCTTCATCATGACTTCGGCCTGGCCGTCGCCGTCGAAGTCGTAGGCCAGGAAGCTCGTGTAGTGCGCACCGGCGCGGATATTGGGCCCCAGGTCAATGCGCCACAGCCGCGTGCCGTCGAGTCGGTAGGCGTCCAGCAGCGTCGGCCCGGTGTGGCCCTTGTGCGAGTTGTCGTGCGCGTTGGTGGGCTGCCACTTGACGATGAGCTCGTACTGGCCGTCGCCGTCCAGGTCAGCGGCCGAGCCATCGTTGGCCTCATAGTTGTAGGCAACGCCATCGGGCGAGACGCCGCCCGGCGGCTTCTGCAGCGGGACGCGCAGGTAAGGCTGGGCCCACGGCAGGGCCCCAGCGGAAGCCGGCAGCTGCTGGCCGCCAACTACGGCGCGGACGGTGTAGATGCTGTCCGGCCGGCCGTCGCGGTCGGACAGGTTCGTCGACACCTGCGGCTCGGCGTTCACGCGCCGGCCGTCCCGATAGACGTTGAAGCGCACGCCCGCCGGCTCGGTGCCCAGCAGCCGCCAGCTGACGAAAACGCCCGCTGGCGTCTGCAGCGCGACGAGGCCGCGGTCCAGCCTTTCCATCTGGCGTGGTGCCGCCGGCGCGGCCATTGCGGCGCCCGCCAGCAGCAGTCCGGCGAAGAATCGGATAAACATGCAAGTCGTCATGGCGTCACCACAAAAGGCCATGGCCCCTCGCGGGGCCATGGGCGCCGTGCCGGAGCACGGCGACTGCGTCGGCCCGGCGGGGCCCCGGCGTCAGAGCTTGTAGCTCACGGTCAGGAAGTAGCGCCGGCCAGACCACGCCAGCTCGTTCGGCCGCGTCAGGTCGCCCGCGTACGTCAGCTCGGCCTGGTCGGTCAGGTTCTTGCCTTCCAGCGCGACGGTGAAGTTGTTCGTCAGGCGCAGCTGCACCTTGGCGTCCAGGTAGGCCGTCTTGTCGCGGAAGTTCGGGTTGCCGGTGACGTCGTTCGTGCCGGTGTAGTACTTGTCGCGGAAGTGATAGGCCAGGCGGGCGTTGACCATGCCCTGGTCGTACCAGACGCCCACGTTGTAGGCGTTCTTGGACATGCCGGGATAAGGCAGCACCGAGCCGTCGAGCGTGTTGATGAGCTCCTTGCCCGCGCGGTACTTGAAGTTCATGCGGGTGTAGTTCAGGTCCACGCCGAAGCCGCTGGCCCAGCCGGGCAGGAAGGTCAGCGCCTTGCGCGCGGCCAGTTCGACACCCTGCGTGATGGCGCCTTCGCCGTTGGCCCACATCGTGACGTCGTAGAGCTTGCCGTCGCCGAAGAAGTCCACGCTCGGGAAGATGACCTTGGCCGGCAGCACGTAGCTCTTGATGTCGTTGCGGAACAGGCCCACGCTGAACTGGTCACCCTTGTTCGGGTAGTACTCGAAGCTCAGGTCGTACTTGTTGGCGCGGTAGGGCTTGAGGCCGGGGTTGCCGGCCGAGCAGTCGTCGATGCCGTCGCCGCCGTGCTGGAGATCCGAGCCCTGGCCCTGCGTGCAGCTCACGTTGGGCGCAATCTGCGACAGGTTGGGACGGGACATGACCTTGCCCCAACCGAATCGGGTGATGAACTTGCCGTCCAGGCCCGTGGCCGACACATTGAAGCTCGGCAGCACGTCGTTGTAGGTGCGGTCCAGCGTGAGGATGTCCGTGGCGTTGCCGGAGACGTCGAACTGCCCCGACGTGGCGTTCCACACCGCCATCTTCATATTGCTGGTGCCGGTGGCCTTGACCTTGGTGCGGGCATAGCGCGCGCCGAAGTTGCCGTCGATGGGCAGCCCCCACAGCTCGGTGTCGAAGTCCAGCCGCAGGTAGCCGGCGGCGACGTTCTCGCGGATGTCGAAGGCCGGCAGCTGCGGGTAAGTCTTGCCGTCGGACGCCGGCGACTCGTAGAGGTGGCCGAAGTTGAACAGGCTGGTATCGAAGGACTTGGCCGCCACGTCGTAATTGGGCGACAGCCAGCCCGCCGGATAGCCGGACACGCCATAGCCCGAGAAGAAGCCGCTGCCGCCGGTGGGCTGCAGCACCGAGCCGGCCAGCGCCGCCATCGTGGCCTTGTCGACGTACTTCGTGTAGTTGTACGGGTTGGCGTAGGTGTTCGTGGTGGCCGGTGCGAGCGCGGGCGCCTGGCGGTCGTAGATCAGCGCGCCGTTGACGTTGCTGGTCATCGTCAGCACGTCGTCGGCGGTGGACGCAGTCGCCCCGTTGCTAACCACGCGCTGGCCGCCACCGTACTGCTTGGAGTGCTTGGACGTGATCTGGCCGCCGAACCACAGCCGGCTCAGCAGCGGCACCTCGGAGATGGCGCGCTGGAAGTCCAGCTTGGCGGTGTTCTCCGAGTCGTTGGTGACGCTCGGGCGGTACTGGATGTCGGCGCGGAAGTAGGAGTTCGGGTCGGCCGGGTCATAGCCTGCCGGGAACGTGAAATGCGGCAGATGCTGGTCGTCCAGCGAAACCTTCAGGCCCGGGGCGCTCATCGCCATCGAGATGTTGTTCGTCTGGTTCTCGTAGTCGGCCTTGGCCGCACCTGCCATGCCTTCGATGATCCAGAGGTCGTCCTTGTAGCGGGCGCCGGTGCGCAGGTAGCGCGACTTGATGTCCAGCGCGAAGTCCCGAGCGGATGTGCTGAAGGCGTTGTAGCCGCCCAGCGCGCCGTTGCTGTTGGACTCGGCATACATGCAGTCGCCCACCGTGTAACCGGTGACCACGTGGTTGTCGAAGGTCATGCCGGCCGGCGTGGCCGTGGCCGACGGCGCACCGCAGGTGCCGGCCGTCTTGACCGAGCCGTCGGCGTTGTAGACCGGCGCCTTGCCGCCGGCGGCGGTGGCCAGGCGGTTCTGCGCGGCCCGCAGTGACGCCGCGTTGTTCGCGTTGTTGCCGAGGCTCGTGCCGTAATTGCGGTCGTTCAGGCGCTGGTTCTGCGTGTTGGCCTGGTAGCTGATCTCCGCGTCGAAATTGCTGGAGAACTTGTACTGGGCCGCCAGTTCCGCCGTGGAGCGCTTGTGGTCACGCGTCCAGATGCCCACGCGCGGCGTGTTAGGCGCGTAGTCGTACCACTGCTGGTCGCAGGCGGTCTTGCTGGCGCCGGTGAGGGCGCTGCATCCCGCCGGCGTCGTGACGGCGGCAGCCGCCGTGTCCAGGCTGTTGCGCGTCTTCTCCGGCGAGTTGTCCCAGTCGCGCAGGAAGGTCCAGCCGGTGTTGCGGGCGAAGTCGCCGCGCGTGTAGACCTTGTCGTAGACGAGGTTGGCCATCAGCCCCAGCTTGCCGCCGAGGAACTTGTCGGCCGCCAGTAGCGACCCGCGTGGCTGCAGGCCGCCGCGCAGCGACGCCTGCTCGCCGGACAGCGTCACCGCCACCGTGCGCTTGGCGAAGTCCAGCGGCTTGCGCGTGTTGATGCTGACCGTCGCGCCGACGCCGCCTTCGGTCACGTTGGGCAGCACGCCCTTGATGACGTCAATGGAGGCGATCAGCTCGGATGCCAGCTCGCGCAGGTCGGCCCCGCGGCCACCGGTGCCGCTGGTGTTCAGCACCGACATGCCGTTGATCTCGATGCGGTTCAGGTCGGGCTCAACACCGCGGATGGACACCTGCGTGCCCTCGCCGAAGTCACGCGTGAGCTGCACGCCGGTGACGCGAGACAGCGCCTCGCCGACGTTCTTGTCGGGGAACTGATCGACGTCTTCGGCGACGATGCTGTCGGTCACGGCGGCGGCCGTGCGCTTGCGCTCGATGGCGCTCTGGATGGAGCGACGGATGCCCGTCACGACGACGGTTTCGAGCTGGTTTTTGTCCTTGTCGTCGACCTTGGCGGCGGTCGGCTTCTGCTCGGCCGCGGGGGCAGCCTCCTGCGCCCGAGCCTGGCCGGCAAGCGCGGCAGAAACGGCCAAAGCCAGCGGCGTCCAACGAAGTGCGGGTGTGCCGCCCCAACTGTTCTTCAGCATTTTGTTTGTCTCCAGGATATTGCTGTGGCGCGCACTTCATATCGCGCACCGAAACTACACGCAGCTCAGTCTAGGGGTGGCGTTCACGCCGCGTTCACGTCGCCGAAAAGAATCACGACGATGATTGCTTCGGCTCGCGTAAACCCTGACCTGCGCAGTTTCCGCTCAAGCAACTGATTGGTTTGACAAGGGAAATCACTCAGCCACTAGTGCCGCAAGCGCGCCTGCCGAAGAAGCCTCCCATCAATATCGGCAGCATTTAACGAATGGCTGAGATATACGATTCCGATATTCACACCATGCACAACGAATATCTGCAGCAGGCTCTACGAGATACCCCTGCCAATATTCACGGCTCGCGCGCCAGCCACGCCGGCGGCACCGGCACGACAACGATGTTCATCTCGCGGCCGTCGCTCGACAGCAGGGCCGACTGGATCTGGATCCGGCGACCGTCGCGGCTGAACGTCGGGTGGACGTGGTCGCGCGCCGTCGCCTTGTGGCCCGCGCTCAGCAGCAGCATCTCGTGCGTGCGGCGGTCGATCAGGTAGAGATTGCGTGCAAAGTCGTCGCCCACCGCGAAGCGCCCGTCCGGCGATGCATGCACATGCCACAGCCCGCTGCCTGATGGCGTCTGGCCGACGATCTCCATCTGCCGCGTCCGTAGGTTGACGATGGCCAACCCCGTGGGCTTCTCCCGCGTGCCGGTGGCGCCCCAGCCGTCTTCCTGGCCCGGGTTGGCTCCTTCGACACTGGTCCCCGCCGGCCGCGACGGGTCGGCCACACCAGCAATCGGCCGGTGCCCCATCAGCGCCATCGCCACCTCGTCGGGGCCGACGATCGCCTCGTGCGTGACCCATTCGTAGGGCGCCTCCGGGTACAGCGGACGCAGGCCGCTGCCATCGCCGCGGACCGTCCACGTGCGCTGCGGCGACTTGCCGCCCGTCTCCCAGCTGAACACCAGTTCGGCGGGCTTCCACAGGTTGGCCTGGATGTGGCCGATCTGGAACGGCACGGACACGACGTGACGGACCTCGCCGGTCTGCACGTTGATCTTGCCGATGGCATGCGGGCCGGCGCCCATGCCCCGCGGACCGAAGGGTGGCTCGATCTTCGTGCCGGCGGGCAGGTGCGCGCCTGCGTAGGCCTTGCCCTGGATGCGGAAGTAGAACCACTGCCCGTCGGCGTCCAGCGCGTTGTCGCCCACGGCCTCAAGCTCGGCCGGCAGCGTCGCGAAGACGCGCTGGTAGCGGCCCGCCGGCTTCATCGTGCCGGCCTGGCTGTCGGCGAAGACGCGGTCCAGGTCCACCTCCACGGCCTCCATCACCTTCGGCGCGCGGCTCGCCGCCTTGCGCAGGAAATAGAGTTTGTTGCCACCCGTCTGCGACAGGTTGAGCATGCCGTCGTAGCCGCCCTCGGTGACCTGCACCATGTCGCCGCTGGCCTCGTTGACGGCGATGGCCTCGCCCTTGACGCGGTTGGAGCGGAACACCAGCCATTGGCCATCCGCCGTCCACTGCGGATGGCTGGGGTAGATCTTGGAATCGCCCCTCGGCTGCGTCGTCAGGAACGTCAGCGGCGTGCCGGTGACCGGGTCGGCGACAACGCGCTTCTCGGACGGGAAGCGCTGGCCGATCTGGGCCCACAGCGGCGCGGCCGCCAGCATCAGGGCGAGCAGCAGGGAAGTCTTACGAAGCAGCATGGCGGGTGTCCGGGTCAAGGTGGCCGCGACTCTAGGAGCCGCCGCGTTGCTCGATGTTTCCGGGCCTCAATCGCTCAAGAACTTGCGTCGTCCGGGCCGGCCGGCGCCGCATCGCAGCTCCTAGCATCCGCGCCATGACGCCCAAGCCCACCCGACGAACCATCGCCGCGCTGCTGCTCGCCCTGCCGCTGGCGCAGCCGCAGGCCCAGGAGTTCACCGCCACGACGGACCCCGCCCGCGCCCAGGTCACGCTGCCCGAACCGGCCCGGCCCGAGCTGCCGTCGCTGATCCTCATCGGCGACTCCACGGTGCGCAACGGACGCGACGACGGCCAGGGCAAGGGCGCGGAGGGTCAGTGGGGCTGGGGCAACCCGATCACCGCCTATCTGGACACGACCAAGATCAACGTCGTCAACCGCGCCGTGGGCGGTTTGAGCAGCCGCACCTACCGCACCAGCGGCCACTGGGAGCGCACCAAGCCCTTCATCAAAAGAGGCGACTGGGTCGTCATGCAGTTCGGCCACAACGATGCCAGCCCCGTCAACGACAACAGCCGCGCGCGCGGCGTGCTGCGCGGCATCGGGCCGGAGAAAGAAGACATCACCAACCTTCTGACCGGCCAGCCCGAGACGGTCCTGACCTACGGCGCCTACCTGCGCGGCTACATCGCCGAGATCCGCGCGGCCGGCGCCACGCCCGTCGTCTGCTCGCCCGTCATCCGCAAGCGCTGGGAGGCCGACGGCATCAAGGTGACGCGCGCCGGGGGCAACTTCGCCGCATGGGCAGCCGAGGTCGCCAGGCAGGAGAAGGTCGCGTTTATCGACCTCAACGAGTGGGGGGCGCTGCGCTACGAAGCCTGGGGCAAGGCGACCGTCGAGAAGCTGTTCCCGGCCGACACGCCGCAGGAGACCGTGCACACCAACTGGCTCGGTGCGGCCGTGAATGCCCAGCTCGTCATTGCCGGCCTGATCCAGAACAAGGTGCTGCCGGACAGCTTCTACCTGCAGCGCTTCGCGCCCGACGGCAGCGACGACCGTCCGGTCGTTGACGCGCGCAAGGTCAAGGTCGAGGCGCCGCGGGACCCGAAGCTGCCCAGTCTCGTCATGATCGGCGACTCCACCGTGCGCAGCGGCGGGCAGAACGGCGCCTGGGGTTGGGGCGAGCGCATCGCCGCGTTCTTCGACACGCAGCGCATCAACATCGTCAACAACGCCATCGGCGGCCGAAGCAGCCGCACCTTCTTCACCGAAGGCCGCTGGGCCGCCGTGGTGGAGCAGCTCAAGGCCGGCGACACGCTGTTGATCCAGTTCGGCCACAACGACGGCGCCCGCATCGGCGACCCCGCCGGCAAGAACCGCGGCTCGGTGCCCGGCATCGGCGACGAGACCGTGGAAGACACGCGGCCCGATGGCAGCAAGGAGCAGGTCCACACGTTCGGCTGGTACCTGGCCCGATACATCGACGATGCCAGGGCCAGGGGCGCCCGCGTCGTCGTTCTGTCGCCCATCCCGCACAAGGACCGCTGGCAGGCAGGCCAGCCACGCGACTTCGAGAACTACGCCGCCTGGGCCGAACAAGTCGCCCACGCCCATGGCGCGCAGTTCATCGACCTGACGATGCTCGTGACCGATGCCTATCGCGGCCTCAGCGCAGCCAAGGTGGAGAACTTCTTCGCCGACGCCCGCACGCATACCAATGACGCCGGCGCCGTGTTCAACGCCGCCCGAGTCGTCGACGGCCTGCAGCGGCTGCCAGGACAGCCGTTTGGCGACTTGCTTGCCAAACGCTGAAAACTTCGCTTAGAATGGCAGGCTCAGGCGCTTTAGCTCAGCCGGTTAGAGCGACGGAATCATAATCCGCAGGTCCGGGGTTCGAATCCCTGAAGCGCCACCAAATAAGACAAGGGCTTAGCAGCGATGCTAAGCCCTTCGTCTTTGGCGGCTGTCAACCAAGTGTCAACGGCCCGTTCTTACAGTCTGGTCTCCAGCATCGTTCTGGCTACGTGCTCACGCCACTGTGTTCATTGCTTCCCCAAGAGCACTCGCATTACCCTCGCTGGCGACGCACTCAAGGTAGGCTGCGATCGTCTCTTCATCGGTGAGATAGTCCGCTGCGTCAAAGCAGGAGAGACCGACAAATTCGTTCGCGACAAGTTCCGAGGGCGGCTGGCAGATTCGCGTGCTGGCCCATGTCGTTCAGGCTATCGACGAAGACTCACGTCATTGCGGTCATCTCGAAACCGGCAGCGCGCCGGTGCGACGCGTGTCCTATGAGGCGCGCACGATCCCTATTGCCGGCATGGTCGCGGCGCCGCCCATCCGCTGCGGCGCAATCGTCATCGTCACCCTTAACGAGCGAGACTTCCCGGAGGATCGGCTGGCTACGTTTGGCATTGAAGTTCAGATCCCGACGAGTTCATGAGCCCGTTTTGCTTGGCGCCCTTGGTGGATGTCATCCCACGATTGACGTGACTCTCTGAACGGCCGCGTTCCTACACTGGAAGTGTTGGGACCGGAGTCGAGGGCACGATGAAAACCACACTTGGTTTGCTGCTAAGTTCAACGGTTGTGTCGCCGGCCGTCGCGGGCGTTATCGGCTTTGCGTCACTCGACGACTTCAGGATCTCGTTGATCGATCTCGACCCCGCCGACGGGATCACTCCGGAGTTGACTTACGTTCCCGATCCGCGTGCCGCGTCGGCAAGCACGTACGTGTCGCGCCAAGGCGAATACTTGGCCACATCAGCGCCGTTCCAGCCCCTGAGGACATCGTTCAGCGAAGCCATGCGATCGGCCACGGCCGAGAACCGCAGCAATTCGGCCTACGCATTCATGAACTCGTCGGTGCTCCTGGACAGCCCTTCAGCCTCGGTGGCGACCACCGTGGCCGCCTCGGCGAGCAGGCCAAGCTATGGGTGGGTGCTCAGCCCGCACACCAGGATCCTGATCGATGCACACATGCACACGGCCATCGCGGTATCCGAGTTGAACTGGCGAGGCGATTTCGCCAGCGGGATCGTTTCGATGGACCTGACCAGTCCGTCCGGCAACGGCAGACCGATCACCCTTGACGCCGCCGAGACGCGTGTATCACTGATCTGGGATCCATCGGACGCTGACACTCAAACCTTCAAGAAGGAGTCTTCCAAGTACGCAGCAATCTCATGGGACAACGTCTCATCCGAGACGACCGTCCTGGGATTTTCGTACTTGGTTTCAGTGACCGGAGAATCACGCGTAGCCGGGCAGCCGGCCATCCCGGAGCCGTCGTCGTGGGCGTTCTTCGCCACAGGCTTGCTGCCAATCTGGCTCGCTATCAGGCGCCCAACAACAGCGACTCTCTGAGCGCTCTCATAAAATGTCTTACGTGGGCCGAATCCTTCGGCCCTTTTTCTTCGCCTGCTGCCGTTTAGGCAAAGGTGCCCATTCCGCAGCCACTGGACACATACCATGTACCGCTGTGCCCTCCCCGCCCTGGGCCTCGCCCTGGCCGCCAGCTGCGTCGTCGCCCACGCGCAGACGCACCGCCCCTTCCCCGCCAACGCACTGCGCGGCGAACTGATGGTCACCCAGTTCCCCGACGTGCTGCTCAACGGCAAGCCGGCCCGGCTCGCGCCCGGCTCCCGGGTCAGGAACGATGCGAACCTGTGGGTGCCGCCAGCCGGGCTCACCGGTCAAAAGCTCAGCGTGCACTACACGGTCGAAGGCAACGGGTTGATCCAAGACGTGTGGGTGCTCAACCCTGCGGAGCTGGCCAACAAGGTCTGGCCGCGCACGCCCGCCGAGAGCGCCACTTGGCGGTTCGACCCTGCCAGCCAGACCTGGAGCAAGCCATGAGCAAGAAGGTCTACATCAAGACCTTCGGCTGCCAGATGAACGAGTACGACTCGGACAAGATGGCCGACGTGCTGGGCGCCGCAAAGGGCTACACACCCACCGACGACCCCGAGCAAGCCGATCTCATCCTGTTCAACACCTGCTCGGTGCGCGAGAAGGCGCAGGAGAAGGTCTTCAGCGACCTCGGCCGTGTGAAGCACCTAAAGGCCAAGGGCGTGATGATCGGCGTCGGCGGCTGCGTTGCGTCGCAGGAAGGCGCCGCCATCATCGAGCGCGCGCCCTACGTGGACGTCGTCTTCGGCCCGCAGACGCTGCACCGCCTGCCGCAGATGCTGGAAGCGCGCCGCGACCAGCGCCGCCCGCAGGTGGACATCTCCTTCCCCGAGATTGAGAAGTTCGACCACCTGCCGCCGGCCAAGGTCGAAGGCGCCTCGGCCTTCGTCTCCATCATGGAAGGCTGCTCCAAGTACTGCTCCTACTGCGTGGTTCCCTACACCCGCGGCGAAGAGGTCTCGCGCCCCTTTGACGACGTGCTGACCGAGATCGCCGGCCTGGCCGACCAGGGCGTCATGGAGATCAACCTGCTCGGCCAGAACGTCAATGCCTACCGGGGCAGAATGGGCGACAGCAGCGAGCACGCCGACCTAGCGTTGCTGCTGGAATACGCAGCCGAGATTCCCGGCATCCGACGCCTGCGCTTCACGACCAGCCATCCCAACGAGTTCAGCCCGCGCCTCATCGAGGCCTACGGCAAGATCCCGCAACTCGTGAACCACCTGCACCTGCCCGTGCAGCACGGCAGCGACCGCATCCTGATGGCGATGAAACGCGGCTACACGGCGCTGGAGTTCAAGAGCATCGTGCGCAAGCTGCGCGCCATCCGCCCGGAGCTGCGCCTGGCCAGCGACTTCATCGTCGGCTTCCCCGGTGAGACGGATGAGGATCACGCCAAGCTGATGAAGCTGGTGCAGGACGTCGGCTTCGATGCGAGCTTCAGCTTCATCTTCAGCCCGCGCCCGGGCACACCAGCCGCCGCGCTGGAGGACACGACGCCGTACGAGACTAAGGTCAAGCGCCTTCAGGAGCTGCAGGCCGCCATCGAGGCACACGCCTTGTCGATCTCGCAAGGCATGGTCGGCAAGGTGGAGAAGGTGCTGGTAACCGGCAACGCGCGCAAGGACGCCTCCGAGCTGATGGGCCGCACCGAGTGCAACCGCATCGTCAACTTCGCCGGGTCGCCGCGGCTGATGAACCAGCTGGTGGACGTGCGCATCACAACTGCCTTCGCGCACTCGCTGCGCGGCGAGGTCGTCACGACGGAAGAGGTGCTCAGCGCCTGAAGCTCAGCTGGGCCCACTGCGGCAGCGCCACGCCAAGTACCAGCAGGGCGTAGCCGGCCATCCTGCCGTCGCGGCCCAGCAGCACCAGCGCCATCAGCGTTGCCGCCGTGCCGCCCGCCGCACCCCACAGCCATAAGCGCCGCCAGCCCAGCGGCTTCGCCTCTCGACGCCAGACCGCTTTGATCGCCACCGCCAGCAGCGCCGCCAGCCCCCAGGCCGGTGCAAAGAGGTTGGCAATGTGCCAAAAGGCGTCGAGTGGGCTCATTCGGGCTTGACCGATGTCAGAGGCGGAAAAGCCGCGAATCCTACAATTGCCTCCCATGTCGGTCTTTGCTCTTGGCCTGAACCACAACACCGCCCCGCTGGATCTGCGCGGGCGGTTTGCATTCACGCTCGAGCAACTCGCGCCGTCGCTCACCGGCCTGCGGCAGAAGCTGCCCGGCGCGCCCGAGGCGGCCATCCTGTCCACCTGCAACCGCACCGAGGTCTACGTGGCCGCGCCGCAGACGCAGGTGCAGCCGGCCATCGCCTGGCTGGCGCAGACCGGCGGCGTCGAGGCCGGCGCGCTGCGCGAGCATGCCTACGTGATGCAGGGCAGCGATGCCGCGCGCCACGCCTTCCGCGTCGCCAGCGGGCTCGACTCGATGGTGCTGGGCGAGCCGCAGATCCTCGGCCAGATGAAGCAGGCCGTGAAGGAAGCCGAAGCCGCCGGCGCGCTCGGCACGACGCTGCACCAGCTGTTCCAGCGCAGCTTCTCCGTCGCCAAAGAAGTGCGCAGCTCCACCGAGATCGGCGCCCATTCCATCAGCATGGCAGCGGCCGCCGTGCGCTTGGCGGGCCAACTGTTCGAGGACCTGGCCCAGACGCGCGTGCTGTTCGTCGGCGCGGGCGAGATGATCGAGCTGACCGCGACTCACTTCGCGGCCCGCACGCCTCGTCTCATGGCCGTCGCCAACCGCACGCTGGAGCGCGGCGAGAAGTTGGCCGGCCGCTTCGGCGCCGAAGCTGTGCGGCTGTCCGACCTGCCCGAGCGGCTGCATGAATTCGACATCGTCGTGTCCTGCACGGCATCCAGCCTGCCACTGATCGGCCTGGGCGCGGTCGAACGCGCGCTGAAGAAGCGCAAGCACCGCCCGATGTTCATGGTCGACCTGGCCGTGCCGCGTGACATCGAGCCCGAGGTCGCCCAGCTAGACGACGTCTACCTCTACACCGTCGATGAACTCGCCCAGCAGGTGCAGACGGCTGGCGAGAAGCGCCAGGCCGCCGTGCAGCAGGCCGAGGCCATCGTCGAGACCGGCGTGCAAAGCTTCATGCACTGGCTGGACCAGCGCCACACGGTGCCGTTGATCCAGGCGCTGCACCAGCAGACCGACGACTGGCGCGCACTGGAGATCGCCCGCGCCCGCAAGCTGCTGGCCAAGGGCGCTGACGTCGACGAAGTGCTGGACGCCCTCTCGAAGGGCCTGACACAGAAGCTGCTGCACGGCACGCTGGCCGAGCTGCATGCCAGCGACGGCGAGCAGCGCCTGCAGCTGGCTCAGACCGTCTCGCGCCTGTTCTTGCGCAACAAGCAGTCCTAGCGGCGCCCAGCGCCGCCGCCCGGCGCCCGCGTTGCGCCGCTCCTGACTGCTTCTTCGATCGCCGCCCCATGAAAGACTCCCTGCGTCAGCAGTTCGACCGCCTCGGCTTCCGCCTCGCCGAGCTTGATGCACTCCTCGCCGACGGCAGCATCGCCGCCGACATGAAGCGCTACCGCGCACTGACCAAGGAGCAGGCCGAGGTGTCCGGGCTGGTGGAGCGCTACCGCCGCTACCAGCAGCACGAGGCCGACCTCTCTACGGCGCGCGAGATGCTGGCCGACCCGGAAATGGCCGACATGGCCCGCGAGGAGATCGCGTCCAACGAGGCGGCGCTGGCCGCACTCGATCATGAGCTGCAGCTCGCGCTGATCCCCAAGGACCCCGACGACGAGCGCCATGCCTTCCTCGAAATCCGTGCCGGCACGGGCGGCGACGAATCGGCGCTGTTCGCCGGCGACCTGGCCCGCATGTACCTGCGCTTCGCCGAGGCCCAGGGCTGGCGCACCGAGATCCTGTCCGAGAACGTGTCGGACCTGGGGGGCTACAAGGAACTGGTCGTGCGCGTCGAAGGCGATGGCGTGTACGGCCGGCTCAAGTTCGAGTCCGGCGGCCACCGCGTGCAGCGCGTGCCGGCGACCGAGACCCAGGGCCGCATCCACACCAGCGCCTGTACTGTCGCCGTGATGCCCGAGCCCGACGAGGCCGAGGCCATCACGCTGAACCCTGCGGACCTGCGCATCGACACCTTCCGCGCCAGCGGGGCCGGCGGCCAGCACATTAACAAGACCGACTCCGCCGTGCGCGTCGTCCACCTGCCGACTGGCATCGTCGCCGAATGCCAGGACGGCCGCAGCCAGCACAGCAACAAGGCCAAGGCCCTGCAGGTGCTGCAGGCGCGTATCCAGGAGAAGGAGCGCAGCGAGCGCGCCGCCAAGGAGGCCGCCACACGCAAGGGCCTGATCGGCACCGGCGACCGCAGTGACCGCATCCGCACCTACAACTTCCCGCAGGGGCGCCTCACCGACCACCGCATCAACCTGACGCTCTACAAGCTCGGGCAGATCATGGACGGCGACCTGAACGACGTCATCCAGGGGCTGCTGGCCGCGCAGGCGGCCGAACAGCTCGCGCAACTGGAGGAAGGCCGCACATGACGGTCGACGACGCGCTGGCGCTGGCCCGCCGGCTCGGCGTCGAGCGGGGCGACGCGCAGGCGTTGCTGGCCCACCTGACCGGCCGCGACCGCGCCTGGCTCATCACGCACAGCGACGCGACCGTGGATGGCGCCGACGCGGCATTGCGGCGCCTGGCGGCCGGCGAACCGCTAGCCCACCTGACCGGCTGGCAGCCCTTCCACGGCCTGATGCTGCAGGTCACGCCGGCCACGCTGATTCCCCGGCCGGACACCGAAACCCTGGTCGACTGGGCGCTGGAGCGGCTGGGCGCCCTGCCCGGCCAGCCGCGCGTCGTGGACCTCGGCACCGGCAGCGGCGCCATCGCCCTGGCGGTGAAGGCGGCCTGCCCCCGGGCCAGCGTGACCGCGGTGGACCTCAGCGCCGAGGCGCTAGCGGTAGCCCGCGGCAATGGCGAGCGCCTCGGGCTGGCCGTCGACTGGCGCCTGGGCAGTTGGTTCGAGCCACTGGCGGGTGAACGCTTCGACCTCGTGCTGAGCAACCCGCCATACATCGCCTCAGATGACCCGCATCTGCCCGCGCTGCGCCACGAGCCGCTGACGGCCCTCACGCCCGGTGGCGACGGCCTGGCCGACCTGCGCACGCTGATCGATGTGGCACCGCAACATCTGGCTCCGGGCGGCTGGCTGCTGCTGGAGCACGGCTGGGACCAGGCCGGTGTGGTAGCGCAACAACTGGCGACCCGCAGCTTCCGGGACGCCACGCTACGCCACGATCTCGCGGGCCGGCCACGCGCCAGTGGCGGCCGCTGGCCGTGACGCACCGGCGCGACGGCTACCACCCGTTTGCGTGAGATTTCGCGTGTACTTCTTCGTGCACGGGTCGGGCCAGCCGGCGTAGTATCAAACGGCGGTGCCGGTCCTGGCACCGTGCAGGAGACGACCATGGCCCGCCTCATCCGCGCTGCACTTCTGAGTTTCACGACCGTTGCCACGCTGCCGGCCTGGGCCGACAGCGACGCCCAGCCCCGCTGGCAGGCCCGATTGCAGCTCAACAGCGCCGATGTAACCTCCAACGTCGGGCCGCACCTGGGTGGCTCCCGTATCCTCAGCGCCAACCTGCTGGGCGACTACTACCTCACCAAGTCCGGCCTCTCCGGCTTCAGCGGCGGCCTGCGCGCCACCGGCGGCGTGCTGCTGGGCCCGCTGTCCATGGCGCAGAGCAGCGGCGGGCTGGCGTTGGGCAGCGGCATGGTGTCGGCAGGCCGGCGCAGCTTCTCACTCACCGGGCCGGACGCCTACGCGCTGGAGCCCAGCGCCAACCTGTCCTACGTTGGCATCGGCTACACCGCCCGACTGCGCAGCAGCGGCCTGGCCTTCAGCGCCGACTTGGGCCTGATGTCCGGCACGCTCGGCGGCGTGCGCCTGGGTCGCAGCAGCGCCCAGGGCTTCGAGGACGCGATGCGAGACCTGCGCTTCAAGCCCCTGCTGCAACTGGGCCTGGCCTACAGCTATTGAGAGCGGCGTCGCGGCGTCCCGGATAATTTGGCTTTTGCCTTTCCGAGACTTCCCATGAGCGACGTTCAGCAACGCATCGACGACCTCGTCAAATCCAACCGCGTCATGCTCTTCATGAAGGGCACGGCCCAGTTCCCGATGTGCGGCTTCTCGGGCCGCGCCATCCAGATCCTCAAGGCCGCCGGCGCGAGCGACATCAAGACCTTCAACGTGCTGGAAGACGAAGCCGTGCGCCAGGGCATCAAGGACTACGCCAACTGGCCGACGATTCCCCAGCTCTACATCAACGGCGAATTCGTCGGCGGCTCGGACATCATGATGGAGATGTACGAGTCGGGCGAGCTGCAGCAGGCTCTCGCCGCGCAGTGACCCGCCTCGTCGTCGGGCTGACGGGCGCGACCGGCGCCGCCTATGCGCTGCGCCTGCTGCGGCGCTCGCGCGAGCTGGGCGTCGAGACGCACCTGATCGCCACGCCCGCCGGCATCCTGAACGCCCACCACGAGCTGGGCCTGGATCGCTCAACGCTGGAGGCCGAGGCCGATCACGCCTATGCGCCTGGCGATGTCGGCGCCTGCATCGCCAGCGGCAGCTTCTCGACGGCCGCGATGGTCGTCGCGCCGTGCTCGATGAAGTCCCTGGCCGCGATTGCCCATGGGTTGGGCGACAACCTGTTGACACGCGCCGCCGACGTCACGCTGAAGGAACGCCGCCGCCTCATCCTGATGGTGCGTGAGACGCCGTTCAACCTGGCCCACCTGCGCAACATGGTCGCCGTGACGGAAATGGGCGGCATCTGCTTCCCGCCGCTGCCGGCCTTCTATCACCGCCCCAAGAGCATCGAGGAGATGGTGAACGAAACGGTCGAGCGCGTGCTGGAATTGGCCGGCATCGCGTCGGCCCGCCCGCAGGCCTGGACAGGGCTGTAGCCGGCGAGCTGGGCTGGAATTCCGGCCCAGCTGCACCGCTAGCCCCTCCGCCGTCCGCGGCAAGATGCGGCGATGCTCTCCGGTCTCAACAGCTCCCTGCTTAGCTACCTGTCCACGCAGAACCTGGACAACGCCTCGACAGCGGCAAACGCCGGCACCGCTGGCACGAGCACCCGCGGTCAGGCCAGTGCGGCCATTTCGCAGCAAGCCCTCCAACAGGCTGCGGGCACCGCCAAGTCGGCCAAGGCCGTCCAGTCCCTCGAAGCCGGCCAGAAGGCACTTTCGACCGAGCTGCGCGCGGCGATGGCGAAGGCCGGCGTCACGCTGACGGGCACCGTTGAATTCACCGTGAAGAACGACGGCAGCGTCGGCATCAAGGGCAGCGATGCCGACAAGACCGCCACCCAGGCCTTCCTGAAGGCCGACAGCAGCCAGCCCAGCTTCGCGTCGCGCATTGCCGGGCAGGCGCGGGACGCACTCAAGCTGTCGGCCACCATCCAGCAGAGCGCGGCCATCTCGCAGGCGGCGAAGCTGGCCAAGGGGTCGAGCGGCGTGATGTCACTCTACACATCGTTGATGCAGCAGTCCGCCGGCACGGCGGCCGTGTTCTCGGTCTCTTCTGCGTCGAGCTCGCTGACCTACCCGGGCTCGCTCGCGACCAAGGCCTGAGCCCGGCCGGCCCTACTCAGGGCTTCTGCACCACCAGCCCACGCCGCTCCAGCAGCGGCTGGATGTCGGGCTCGTGACCCACGAGGCTGCGGAACAGCGCCATCGCGTCCTCGCTGCCGCCGCGCGACAGCATCTTGGCGCGCAGCGCATCCCCATTGGCGCGCTTGAGGCCGCCGTTGGCGTTGAGCCATTCCACCGTGTCGGCATCCAGCACCTCGCTCCAGATGTAGGCGTAGTAGCCAGCCGAATAGCCACCCATGCTGTGGCTGAAGTACGGCAGGCGGTAGCGCGGCGGCACCGGGCCGAAGTCGACACCTTCTTCCTTGAGCACACGCGCCTCGAAGTCGACGATGCCATTGGCCGTCGGTGCCTGGCCGGCGCCCAGTTGGTGAAGGCGCTGGTCGACGATGGCGGCAGACAGATACGACAGCGTCGTGTAGCCCTGGTTGAAGCGCTTGGCGCGAGCGACCTTGTCCAGCAGTTCGCGCGGCATGGGCGCGCCGGTCTGGTAGTGCCTCGCGTAATTGACCAGCACGCTGGGCCAGTCGGCCCAGACCTCGTTGACCTGCGACGGGTATTCGACGAAGTCGCGCGGCACGCGGGCCAGGCTGGGGTAGCGGCCCTGGTTGAACATGTAGTGCAGCGCATGGCCGAACTCATGGAACATCGTGTTGACCTCGTCCCAGGTCAGCAGCGTCGGCTCGCCGGCCGCCGGCATGGGGATGTTGAGGTGGTTGGCCACGACCGGCTGCGTGCCCTCCAGCGGGTTCTGGCTGACGTAAGAGTTCATCCACGCACCGCCGCGCTTGCTCGGGCGGGCGTAGAGGTCGGCGATGAAGATGGCGAGCTGCTTGCCGTTGGTGTCGAACACGTCATAGACACGCACATCGTCGCGATAGACCGGCAGGTCCGTGCGGCGCTTGAACGTGATGCCGTAGAGCTGCTGGGCCGCGAAGAACACGCCACGCTCAAGCACGCTCGTGATCTCCAGGTAGGGCTTGAGCTGGCTCTCGTCGAAGCCGTACCTGGCCGAACGCAGCTTCTCGGCGTAGTAGCTCCAGTCCCAGGCCTGCAGCGCAAAGCCGGGCTGCCCCTTGGCGGCCTGGTCGCTGTCGATGAACTTCTGCAGCTCGGCGGCTTCCTGCCTGGCCGAGGCCACTGCGGCCGGCGCGAGCTTGCGCAGCAGCGCGTTGACGGTGTCCGCCGACTGCGCCGTCTCGTCTTCCAGCACGTAGGCCGCTGGCGTTGCGTAGCCCAGCAGCGCAGCGCGCTCCTGGCGCAGCGAGATGACGCGCGAGACCATGCCACGCGTGTCGAAGGCATTGCCCCGTGCGCCACGCGCGACCGAGGCGCGGTGCAGGCGCTCACGCAGCGCGCGGTTCTGCAGCTCGGTCTCGAAAGGCTGGATGGTCGTGTTCAGCAGCGCGATGACGTACTTGCCGTCCAGACCTCGCTTCTTCGCGTTGTCCGCGGCGGCGGCGATCTGCGCGGGTGTCAGCCCGGCCAGCTCGTCGGCGCTGTCGACGACGACGGCCGAGTCGTTCACCTCGGCCAGCACGGCCTTGTTGAAAGACGCCGACAGCGTGGCCAACTCGGCGTTGATGGCCTTCATGCGCGTCTTCTGCTCGTCGTTCAGCTGGGCGCCGGCGCGCACCATGTCGCGGCGGTAGCGCTCGACGAGGCGCCTGGCCTCGGCGTTCGGCGCCATCTTGTCGCGCGCCTCGTAGACGGCTTCGACGCGGGCGAACAGCCGCGGATTCAGCAACACCGCGTCGCGCTGGGCGGCCAGCCTGGCGGCGTAATCGGTCTGCAGTTGCTGGCGGGCCGGATTGGCATCGGCGCCCAGCAGGTTGAACAGCAGCGTCGTCGTGCGGTTCAGCAGGCGGCCGCTTTTCTCAAGAGCGAGGATGGTGTTGTCAAAGGTCGGCGCGTCGGGCGAGTCGGCGATGGCCTTGACCTCGGCGAGCTGCTCGGCCATGCCACGGTCGAGCGCCGGCGCGAAGTGCTCGTCGCGCAGCTTGTCGAATTGCGGGAAGTGCAGCGGCAGCGGGCTGGGCTGCAGTAGCGGGTTGTCGGTCGGCTGGGCGGCTGCGAGGCCGGTGGCAAGCAGCACGGACAGGATCAGGGGCGCGAAGCGGTGGGCAGCGGGCATCGGTGGGTTGTCTTGTGGACGAAGCCGCGCAGCCTAACGCCCTTGCGACCGTCTGCCACAAGCCATGCCGGATCGCTTCACTTCTCCCCAGGCAACAACCACTGCCGGCGCGCTGCGAACACCGCGTTCGGATACTCCGCTCGCCCGCGGCTGCCGTTGTAGCGACCCAGCGCCATGAAGAGGTCGCCCTTCTCGATGTCGAGGTAGTGGCGCAGGATCACGCAGCCGAAGCGCAGGTTGGTCTGCATGTGGAACAGCCGCGCCGCGTCGCCATCGCCGATGCTGCGCGTCCAAAACGGCATGACCTGCATGTAGCCGCGCGCGCCGGCCGTGCTGATCGCGTACTTGCGAAAGCCGCTCTCCACCTGGACGAGGCCCAGCACGAGGCTGGGCTCCAGGCCGGCCCGCTTGGCCTCGTACCAGATGGTCTCAAGGAACTCGATGCGGATCTGCGTCTCGGTCTTGCGCTTCTTCAAACGCTCGCTCATTTCGCTGAGCCAGCGCAGATAGGCCTCGCGCGCCAACGGGTCGTCGAAGCGCGGCCGCGGTGGCGCCGCCTGCGCGATGGACGCGCTCAGCGCCGAGCGCACCGCGTCGGCCAGCGGCTCCTCGATCTGCGCGCCGGCGCGCGCGCCGAGCGGCGCGGCGAGCAGGCCAGCCAGCGCCAGGCGCCGCCTCAAAGCTTGAGCAGGCCCTTCAGGTGGCCCACCACGTCGCCGACGGCCAGCTTGGTCGCGGCCTCGTCGCGCCGGCCCTGGTACTCAACCTGGCCTTCCTTCAGGCCACGGTCACCCAGCACGACGCGATGCGGAATGCCGATCAGCTCCCAGTCCGCGAACATCGCGCCAGGGCGCTCGCCACGGTCATCCAGCAGCACGTCCACGCCGAGCGCCTTCAGCTCGCCGTAAAGCCTGTCAGCTGCGGCCTTGACGTCCGCGCTGCGGTCTGCGCCGATGGGGCAGATGACGACCGTGAACGGCGCGATCGAGTCTGGCCAGATGATGCCGCGCGCGTCGTGGTTCTGCTCGATCGCCGCACCCAGGATGCGCGTGACGCCAATGCCGTAGCAGCCCATCTCAAGCAGCTTGGGCTTGCCGTTCTCGTCGAGGAAGTTCGCGTTCATCGCGGCCGAGTACTTGGTGCCGAGATAGAACACATGCCCCACCTCGATGCCGCGCTGGATGGCAAGCACGCCCTGGCCGTCGGGCGACGGATCGCCCGCGACGACATTGCGGATGTCGGCCACGAGGTCGGGCTCGGGCAGGTCGCGTCCCCAGTTGACGCCGGTGAGGTGGAAGTCCGCCTCGTTGGCGCCGCAGACGAAATCGCTCATGACGGCGACGGTGCGGTCGGCGACGACCTTCACACCCTTCGCACCGATCGGGCCCAGGTAGCCCGGCTTGCAGCCGAAGTGGTCCTCGATCTCGGCGACCGTCGCGAAGCGGAATCCGCCCTTCAGGCCTTCGACCTTGCCAGCCTTGACCTCGTTGAGGTCATGGTCGCCACGTACCAGTAGCAGCCAGACCTGCGTCTTGACGATGCTGCCATGCTGGTCGAGCTCGTCGGTGGCCAGCACCAGCGACTTGACTGTCTGCGCCAGCGGCAGGCTCAGCAGGGCGGCCACGTCTTCGCAAGTGCTCTTGCCCTGCGTCCGCGTCTTGGTCAGCACTTGCGTCGCCGCGCCGCGGCTGGGCAGCAGCGCCACGGCCTCCGCCAGTTCGATGTTGGCGGCGTAGTCGCTGGTCGGGCAGTAGACGATGGCGTCCTCGCCAGTCTCGGCAATGACCTGGAACTCGTGCGAGCGCTCGCCACCAATGGAGCCCGTGTCGGCGGCGACAGCGCGGTACTGCAGGCCGAAGCGGTCGAAGATCTTCCGGTAGGCCGCGTACATGTTGTCGTAGCTGCGACCAGCCGATTCGACATCCCGGTCGAAGGAGTAGGCGTCCTTCATCGTGAACTCGCGGCCGCGCATCAGGCCGAAGCGCGGACGACGCTCGTCGCGGAACTTCGTCTGGATGTGATAGAAGTTTTTCGGCAGTTGGCGGTAGCTGCGCAGCTCCTGGCGGGCGATGTCGGTGATGGCCTCTTCGCTGGTCGGCTGCACGATGAAGTCGCGGCCGTGGCGGTCCTTGATGCGCATCAGCTCGGGTCCGTAGGCCTGGAAGCGACCGCTTTCCATCCACAGCTCGGCCGGCTGCACCACGGGCATCAGCAGCTCAACGGCGCCGGCCGCGTCCATCTCCTCGCGGATGATCTTCTCGACCTTGCGGATGACCCGTAGCCCCATCGGCATGTAGTTGTAAATGCCCGCGCCCAGGCGCTTGATCATGCCGGCGCGCATCATCAGCTGATGGCTTACGACTTCCGCGTCCGCTGGCGCTTCCTTGAGGGTGGAGATGAAGAACTGGCTGGCTTTCATGGGCGGCTGGAATGCGAAGGCCGGGTGAAAACCCGGCCAAGTCACGACAAAACGGGGAGAACGCTTCGGGTTAGCGAGGGCAATGCCGCGATCGCGGCCCGATGCAATAATCGAACCAACTAGAGATTTGAGGTTGATTATGCTCGACCGTGAAGGCTTCCGCCCCAACGTCGGCATCATCCTGCTCAACCAACGCAACGAGGTGTTCTGGGGCAAGCGCATCCGGACGCATTCGTGGCAGTTCCCGCAAGGGGGCATCAAACACGGCGAGACGCCTGAGCAGGCGATGTTCCGAGAGCTCCACGAGGAAGTGGGGCTCCATCCCGAGCATGTGCGCATCATTGCGCGGACACGCGATTGGCTGCGCTATGAGGTGCCCGACCACTTCATCCGCCGCGATGCGCGCGGTCACTACAAGGGCCAGAAGCAGATCTGGTTCCTGCTGCAGATGCTCGGGCGCGATTGCGACATGAACCTGCGGGCCACCGACCACCCCGAGTTCGACGCCTGGCGCTGGAACGAGTACTGGGTACCGCTGGAGGCTGTCATCGAGTTCAAGCGCGGCGTCTACGAGATGGCGCTGACGGAGCTCGCGCGCTTCCTGCCGCGCATCAACCACCACAACCGCTACCTGCGCGCCGGCATGCGGCCAGCCCACCGCGAGCGCAGCAGCGGCCCGGTGCCGCTGGATGCGATACCGCCGGACGGCGAACCGACGAAGAACTGAGCCGCGCTTGCAGCGCGAATGTGGCCTAGCGCAGGACCAGGTTGTCGCGGTGGATGAGCTCGGGCTCGGCCGCGTAACCCAGCAGGCCTTCGAATTCCGACGACGGCTTGCGGGCGATGAGGCGCGACTCCGCACCCGAGTAGTTGGCCAGTCCGCGCGCCAGCTCGGTGCCATCCGGCGCCAGCACGGCGATGACGTCGCCGCGATGGAAGTCGCCCTGGACCTCCGTGACACCGATGGGCAGCAGGCTCTTGCCCTCGCCGCGCAGCTTCACGACGGCGCCGGCGTCCACCGTGACGGCGCCACGCATCTGCAGATGGTCCACCATCCATTGCTTGCGCGCCTGCAGTTTGGGCGTCGCCGCATGCAGCGCCGTGCCGATGGCCTCGCCACGGGCCAGGCGCACGAGCACATCAGGCTCGCGGCCCCACGCGATGACTGTGCCCGCCCCGCTGCCGGCCGCGCGCTTGGCGGCGAGGATCTTCGTGATCATGCCGCCGCGACCGATGCTGGAGCCCGCGCCGCCGGCCATGCGCTCCAGCTCCGGATTCCCGGCCTCGGCGTTGTCGATGAAGCGGGCGGCGGGGTCCTTGCGCGGATCGGCCGAGTACAGCCCGCGCTGATCTGTCAGGATGACGAGCGCATCGGCCTCGACGAGGTTCGCCACCAGCGCACCTAGCGTGTCGTTGTCGCCGAACTTGATCTCATCGTTGACAACCGTGTCGTTCTCGTTGATGACCGGCAGCACGCGGTGCGCCAGCAGCGTCAGCAGCGTCGAACGCGCATTGAGATAACGCTCGCGGTCGGCCAGGTCCGCATGGGTCAGCAGCACCTGGGCGCTGGCCAGGCCATGCGCGCGCAGCTGGCTCTCGTACATGTGCGCCAGTCCCATCTGGCCAACGGCTGCCGCGGCCTGCAGTTCGTGCAGCTCCTTGGGCCGCGTCGTCCAGCCCAGTCGCTTCATGCCCTCGGCGATGGCGCCACTCGACACCATGACCAACTCGCGCCCGTCGTTGGCCAACGCCGCCAGCTGCCGGCTCCAGTTCGCGATGGCCTCGGCATCAACGCCGCGGCCCTCATTGGTGACGAGACTGGAACCGACCTTGACGACGATGCGGCGGGCGCTGGAGAGCAGGCTCATTCGGCTGGAGGATCGAAACGGACGTCGGGTTCAACAACGGCACGCTGCTCGGCAGCGACGTGGTCGTAGATGGCGTGGATCAGTGGCTGGCAGCCCTCGCGCGTCAAGGCCGAGATTTCGAAGACCGGGCCCTTCCACTTGTAGCGCTTGATGAAGTCCTTCACACGGGCCGCGCGCTCCTCTTGCGGCACCATGTCCAGCTTGTTGAGGACCAGCCAGCGCGGCTTGTCGTACAGGCCGGGGTCGTACTTCTTCAGCTCAGCGACGATGGCCTTGGCCTCCTTGACGGGGTCGACCTCGGGGTCGAACGGCGCCAGATCGACCACATGCAGCAGCAGCCGTGTGCGCTGCAGATGACGAAGGAACTGGTGGCCGAGGCCGGCACCTTCCGCCGCACCTTCGATGAGGCCCGGGATGTCAGCCACGACGAAGCTCTTCTCTGGCGCAACACGGACGACGCCGAGATTGGGATGCAGCGTCGTGAAGGGGTAGTCGGCAATTTTCGGCTTGGCGTTGGAGATCGCCGTGATCAGCGTCGACTTGCCCGCGTTCGGCTGGCCCAGTAGGCCCACGTCGGCCAGCACGCGCAGCTCCAGCCGCAGCTTCCTTGCCTCGCCGGGCCAGCCGGGCGTCTTCTGCCGCGGCGCGCGGTTGGTGGAGGTCTTGAAATGCAGGTTGCCGAAACCGCCATCACCACCCTTGGCGAGCAGGATGCGCTGACCGGGCTCCAGCAGCTCGCCGATGACCGACTCGGTCTCGAGATCGGTGATGACGGTGCCAATGGGCATGCGCAGGACGATGTCGTCAGCCGCGGCGCCGAAACAGTCCGAACCGCGGCCGGCTTCGCCGTTACGCGCCTCGTGGCGACGCGCGTAGCGATAGTCGATCAGCGTATTGAGGTTGCGGTCGGCCTCGGCCCAGACGCTGCCGCCCTTGCCGCCGTCGCCCCCATCCGGGCCGCCGAAGGGAATGAACTTCTCGCGACGGAAGCTCGCGCAGCCCGCGCCGCCATTGCCGGCGGCGACATCGATGGTGGCTTCGTCAACGAATTTCATGGCGGTCGGCCATCGTAATGGCTGGGTGGGAAGCGACGCACCGCCTTGCAGCGCGCCAGACTTCAGAAACGACAAAGCCCCGGAAGGCCGGGGCTTGGGAGATCGGGCGAAGCACTCGCCCGAAACTGCGGCTGCTTAGGCCGCCAGCGGCGTGACAACCACGGTCGGACGGTTGGTCGCGCCCTTGGTGGTGAAGCTCACGTGGCCATCGACCAGCGCGAACAGCGTGTGGTCCTTGCCGACGCCGACATTGGTGCCGGCGTGGAAGCGGGTGCCGCGCTGACGCACGATGATCGAACCGGCGGAGATCACTTGACCGCCGTAAGCCTTGACGCCCAGCATCTTGGGCTTGGAATCGCGGCCGTTCCGGGTGGAACCGCCGCCTTTTTTCTGTGCCATGAGTTAGCTCCTCGAAAGTGGCAAAAGCGGCTGGATCAGCCGTTGACCGCGCTGATTTCCAGCTCGGTGTAGTTCTGGCGATGGCCCTGGCTCTTCTTGTAGTGCTTGCGGCGACGCAGCTTGAAGATGCGGACCTTATCGTGCTTGCCGTGGCTGACGACCTTGGCGCTGACGGTGGCGCCAGCCACCAGGGGCGCGCCGACCTTCAGGCCGTCGCCGCTGCCTAGGGCCAGGACCTGGTCCAGAGTGACTTCGGCGCCGACTTCCGCGTCGAGCAGCTCGACCTTGAGCTTGTCACCAGCAGCAACCTTGTACTGCTTGCCGCCGGTTTTGATGACCGCGTACATGTTTTTCCTTCCGCACCCGGAGGTGCTCTCACCCAGCTTCGGCGACTTGTGCACTCTCGTGCTGCCACCCAGCCGGGCCTTTTTGTGGATTTGAAGCCCCTTCGCGGGCCAAGGCGGCAAGCCACCCAAGCCGTAAAGAGCCCGCGAGTATAGCGGCAACACGGCCGGACTGGCAATGGCGCGCCAAAACTGCGGTTGAGCCCGGCACCGGAACGTCGGGCACCGGCGTGTGTGTCGGGCAGACGCCGCGGCCGTTTCTATAATCCGGCGATTCCTTGCTTGAGAGTCCAGAGTGCGCGTCGAGTCAGCCTCGCCCCCGCCCCAAGTCGCCGAGGCCCTTGCCCTGCTGGCCGCCGAAATGGCCCAGGTCGACGCCGTCATCGCTCGGCGGCTCAGCTCCGAAGTGGCGCTGATCGACCAGATCGCCCATTACATCGTGCATGCCGGCGGCAAACGCATGCGGCCCAAGCTCGTGCTGCTGTTTGCCAACGCGCTGGGCTACGACGGCGCATCGCGGTTTGAACTGGCCGCCGTCGTGGAGTTCATCCACACCGCGACGCTGTTGCATGACGACGTCGTGGACGAATCGTCGCTGCGCCGCGGCAAGCCCACCGCCAACGCGCTGTTCGGCAATGCCGCCAGCGTGCTGGTCGGCGATTTCCTGTACTCGCGCGCCTTCCAGATGATGGTGTCGGTCGACCGCATGCGCGTGCTGGAGGTGCTCGCCGAAGCTACCAACGTCATCGCCGAGGGCGAGGTCCTGCAGTTGATGAACATGCACGACCCGGACATCACAGTCGACAGCTACCTGCGCGTCATCCGTTTTAAGACCGCCAAGCTCTTCGAGGCCAGCGCCCGGTTGGGTGCGGTGCTCGCAAATGCGTCGCCAGACGTGGAAGAAGCCTGCGCGGCCTACGGCCGGGCGCTCGGCACTTCGTTTCAGCTCATCGACGACGTGCTGGACTACGAAGGCGATACGCATGAACTGGGCAAGAACATCGGCGACGACCTCCGCGAGGGCAAGACGACGCTACCACTACTCATCGCGATGGAACGCGCTACGCCCGAGCAGCGCGCCTTGTTGCGCCATGCCATCGAGCAGGGCGAGCAGGAGCGGCTGCAGGAAATCGTCGAGATCGTGCGCTCCACCGGGGCCCTGGAATCGACGCGCGAGGCCGCGCGCGCAGAGGCGCAACATGCGAGCGAATGCCTTCAGCGGCTTCCTCGCAACAAGTGGACAGAATCTCTGCTAGAATTCGCAATTCAGTCGGTTGAGCGGCATTCCTGAAGCCGCCAACAGACCACGAAACATCGGGGTGTAGCTTAGCCTGGTAGAGCGCTACGTTCGGGACGTAGAGGCCGGAGGTTCGAATCCTCTCACCCCGACCAGAATTCCCTTGTACATCAAGGACTTGGAACAGCCGCAGCAATGCGGCTGTTTTGCTTTCTGGCGGTTCTGTGCCAATTCTGTGCCAAACAGCCAGGGTTGACGCACGGTACGGACCCGAAGATATAAGGCTGCTGGCTACAGGAGTCTCCTCATCATCTGGAGACATCCATGGCGCACATCGCCAACCGCAGCCGCTTCCGCGTCACCGTCAAGAACAAGCCTGAGGCGACGCGGTACTTCAGCTTCAACAAGCTGGCAGAGGTCGAGGCCTACATGAAGGAGCTGCGCGCGCAGCACCTCACGCCCAAGGCCGCGCAACTCGACGAGAGCTGGCTGGTCCGCGTCCGCGACCAAGGTCACAAGCCCCTCGAGGCCACGTTCTCCTCGGAGGCTGCTGCCACCCAGTTCGTCGACAAGGTGACCGAAGAGCGAAGGCGGGGCTTGTTCCGCGACTACACAGCCGCACTGAAGGTCTCGTTCGCCGACACCCGGACGACATCCGCTCGTTCATGGACGCTACCTTCAAGCGAACGTCATCGCAGCCCCTGAGCTTGCAGGCACAAGCCCCTGACCAGACAGCGGCCGCAGCCGGCGCATCGCGGGCGCCAACCGTTACTCCGCCCAAGCCGGCGACCAGCAGCTCGCGCGACATCCATCCGACGGTCCGGGCCAAGGCGCGTCAACACTCAGCCCTGCAGCGGCTCAATGCCAACGCCTGAGCATGGCCCGACCCTCGTGACGGGTCGCGCATTCCACTGCCCCATGGGTCCTCATCGGGCGTCCGTGCCGATGCAGGCCTAGCATGCACCGCCCGAGCCTACAACGTCGAACAGGCTTTGAAGCCTGACTCGGGCGGATGTCGCTGGTCCGAGGTCTATGGCTCGGTCATCGCGCCGGGTATCCCGGGCGGAAGTCCGTCCTCGCGCGGGTAGCTTGCCCAGGCACGGACGTTTCGGAAAATCGGAAACAAGTCGTTGGCAAAGAGCCGCTGACAATCAATTTCTGGTTTGCCGAAATTCCGCTTGATGCTCACCGGCAATCCGGTAAAATTTCGGAAAAACAGAAATTCTTTCTGAGAGCGTCCAATCTGGGTGACAGAAACTGAAACTCCGAAATGACTGACCTGCAACGCCGACACCCGACCCTCTTGAAGTCAGCCCCCGAGCTGGGCCCGGTAGTGCGCGAGCGCCGCAAGTCGCAGTCCTTGCGCATCGATGATGCCGCCGGTCTGCTGGGCGTATCGGTGGACCTCATGTCCCGGCTCGAGAACGGCCAAGGGTCGGTGCGCTTGGACAAGGCGCTGGCCGTGCTCGACGGTCTGGGCCTGGCGCTGATGGTACTGCCCAAAGAACATCCCTGGGCCCGCGAGGCTGGCAGCAACAAACTGTCGGCGTCCGCCACCGACGACAAGGCGTGAGTAGGCAGGCATGACCCACGCACTGCACGTCTGGGCCGACGAGACCCGAATTGCCACCATCGAACACGAGGGGCGCGACGACCGCTGGAGCCTGAGCTATGCAGAGCCCTGGACCGTCGACGCCCAGTCCTACCCCCTGTCACCGGCCCTGCCCTTGACGCGCCCACAAGCGGACTACCCGTCTGCGTCCATCAAGCGCTTCATCGAGCATCTGCTGCCCGAAGGCCGGGCCCTGGATGTGGCGGTCGCCTACAACGGCCTGGCCAAGACCAACATCTTCGGTCTCATCTGGGCACTGGGCGCTGAGACCGCGGGCGCGCTGCGCTTCACCGGCGATGCTGCCGCGACACAGCCGGCGGGCGAACCCGTCCTGCGAGAAGTCTCCCGGCAGGAACTCGACCAACGCATCGCCGAGCGCGAGCATGTGCCGCTGACGGTGTGGGACGGCAAGGTACGCATGTCGGTGGCCGGCTTGCAGGACAAACTGCTGGTCTACCTCGACCGACCGCTGAACGACGGTGGGCGGCTCTTCCTGGTGGATGGTCAGCGCCTGGCATCGACGCACATCCTCAAGCCCGACACTGACAACCCGAAGACGCCGCACCTGGCGGTCAATGAACACTTCTGCATGTCGCTGGCCCGCCGCATGGGGCTGCCGGCTGCCGAGGTGGGTCTGCTGCGCACGCCCCGGCCGGTGCTGGTGGTGCGGCGCTTCGACCGCGAGGTCGAGAACGCCGGCGGCCAGCCACGGGTCCATCGCCGGCACATCATCGACGCCTGCCAAGCCTGCGACCTCCCCGTCGCCTACAAGTACGAACGCAACCTGGGCAGTGCAGAAGCGGTGCGCCACATCCGGGATGGCGTGAGCTTCGAACGCCTGTTCGGCTGCGCCGACATCACGGCCAACAAAGCCGCCGCCAGGCTCGCCATGCTGCGCTGGGCGCTGTTCCAGTTCCTGATTGGCAACAGCGATGCGCACGGCAAGAACTTCTCGTTTTTTGTTCGCCCCGGCGGTCTGCTTGAACCGACACCCTGGTACGACTTGGTGAGCGTTCTGCAGTACGACAGCTTCGACACCGAGCTGGCCATGGCCTACGGTGACGTGTTCAACCACGCTGAGGTGTCACCCTTCGCGTTGGCGGACTTCGCCGCACGCTGCGGCATCGACCGCAAGCTCATGCGCCGCGAAGGCAAACGACTGGCGAAGCTGGCCGAAGCAGCGGCGGTGGCTCAGGCTGACGACGCCGACTACGAAGGCCAGGCCGAGCGCGCCTTCGTACAGGGCATCGCCGGGTTTGTGGCGGAACAGGCTCAGCGACTCACGCAGCTGGTGGCGGACGCCGCGCGCTTGAAGGACGAGTACCTTTGAGAGCGAAGAGAAGGCCCCCGCAGCGTGCGCTGGCGGGGGCTGAAATCACGGGTCCCTTTGGACCTCTACGTCACTGAAGCGGGCCGGAGCTAACCCGGGCTTGTTACCTCGTTACCTCCGCTGCGACAGAAGCAGGCTTGGCAATCTTGGCCGCCTCGAACGCGATGATGAGCAGGGTCCCGGTCGGCTTGCCTTCGCGAGAGAGGTAGTAGTCCGTCTTGAGCTTGCCAGTGACCTTGACGAAGTCGCCTTTGTCGAGCGTCGGCTTGTCCTCCTTCATCACCCGCACCGTGTACCAGGTCGGCTCAGTGTCCACGCCCCGCTGGCTCTCTGCGAGCCGGAACTCGAAGTAGTCCCGCTGAGTGGTCTTGCTGCGCTTGCGCTCGGGCTGGGTGGCGACGTTTCCAAAAACTTGCATGCATGTGTCCTCGTGTCCGACGGAACGGTTCCGTCAAGACGTGTAGCGACTGCGCTCTGACCCTCGAACCCGCGCGAACACTGTTCAGTGGACCGCTGTGTCTCATGCGGAGCGTCACTGTCCGGTGCCCAGGAAATCAAGAACCTGTACCGCATCGAAAACGTCTCGACCAAGCGCGCCGAGCGCATCACCGCCAACGAGGAAGAGCGGGTGCGCCAGGGCTACGAGATGCAGACCACGCTGCAGTTCCCGCGGCCCGGCCGACGAACGCCATCGTGCTGTTGGCAGAGTTGGAGCGCGCCGCTCCTGCCGCCGCTGCCGAGGCGAAGCCGGTCGTCCTGTTGACGGTCACTCAGCGGGTCAAGGGCATCGTCGAACACGACATGGCTCTGCGAGGCCCCCAGGCCGAGAAGTTCGTCGAGCGCGACCTTGAGGAGGCTCGGTGCGAGGAACTGCCACCGCAGCCGAACAAAGAGGGCCGAAGCGTTCGCCTGATTGGCAACAAGTACAGGTACACCGCAGTCCGCGACCAGAGCGGGCAACGGCTGTCCATCGTCGACGCCGTGGAGCTTCCACCGTCCGAGATTGAGAAGCAGCGGCTCTTTTGCTGTGACCCACTGGTCCGATTCGGTCTTTCGGGTGCGATGGGCAGCCAGTCTGCCCCCAACATCGATGCGTTCCTTGAACACCTCGCTGTCTTTGCGGGCGACCAGAAGCTCAGAAAGCTGGAGCAGCGCGAGCAGGCGCTCTACAAGACCTGGCTGGACCTGCTCAGTGCGAAGACTGAACTGGAGAAGATGCGCAAGGTCCGGCTCGAGTACGAAGGGCTGGACGCCAAGGGCGAGTTCCTTCGGTTGAAGCTGCGTCAGGGCACCGCGGGTGGGCCAGCCCTCGCGGAGCAGGACATCTCAATCGACACGGGTGTTGCCGGGGAGTTCAAGGGCACCGTTGTGTCGGTGGACAGTAACGTCTTGCTGGTACGCCCGAGCGAGCGCAATCGGACCCGCCCCGAGCTGATTCCGACCCAGGGATGGGTGGAGACCGACACGACCAAGAGCGACGTCGCACTCGACAAGCAGAAGACGGCGGTAGAGGCCGTGCGATTCGGTCGCTCGGTCAACCCCGACCTGGGGCGCTTCATCGTCAACCCCGAGCAAGTCGAGGTACCGCCTTCGGTGGAGGTGGAGTTCATCCAGCAGAACATTGACGAGGACAAGAAGGAGGCAGTTCTGGCCGCACTGGCTGGGCCCCCGCTGATGCTGGTTGAGGGGCCACCTGGTACGGGCAAAACGACTTTCATCACCGAGCTCGTCCTTCAAACCCTCCGGGCTCAGCCGAACGCGCGGGTGCTGCTGACATCGCAGACCCATGTGGCCTTGGACAACTCCCTTGAGCGCATCGTCAAACAGTCAGGCGGCGCGGTGAGCGCGGTGCGAATCGGCCAAGAGGGTGATGACCGTATTGCCGAAAGCACCCGAAAGCTGTTGCTGGACGCGAAGCTGCCCGAGCTACGCAAGAAGGCGTTGGCCTCCGGGCGCGCATTCATCGAGCAGTGGGCGGTGGAGCGAGGGCTGAACCCCAAGGACATTCGGCGGGCCATGGCTCTCGAGGGGCATGCCACGTTGAAGACTCGCCTCGAAGCCGTCGACACCGAGCTACGCTTACTTGAGCCGCAGATGGACGACGAGCATCGCAAGAAGCTCGACGCCGAAGCACGCTCGGAGCTGGACGACAAGTTCCAGGGCCTGGTGCGCGAGCGCGATGACCTGGAGAAGGCCCTGCGCGAATCCTTCAAGGAGCTTTCCAACCATGTGGAGAGCAAGGAGGAGCTCAAGGAGTTCGCCGAGTGCTCGGCCGCTGACCTGCGAGGATGGGCAGAGGCCTACTCCGACAGCACCAGTTCAGGCGCCCAGCTCAAGGCCTTGATGGTGGCCCACGCCGACTGGGAGGCACGCTTCGGGCGCAGCCGCGAGTTCCAGGCCGCTGTCATTGCGTCGTCTCAGGTGGTGGCAGGGAAGTGCCTGGGCGTGATGAGCGTCCCAGGCAGGAACGAAATCGTCTACGACCTGTGCATCGTGGACGAGGCCTCTATTGCGACACCAACCGAGGCCTTGGTGCCGATGTCCCGCTCCAGGAGAACGGTGCTGGTCGGAGACAGCCGCCAGCTGTCGCCATTCCAGGACCCCGAACTCAGAGACAAGGGGCTCCTCGAGCGCTTCGGTCTTCGCCCTGAAGACCAGAAGGCCACCTTGTTCAACCACCTGAGGGAGACGTTGCCTTCAGACCTTCACAAGACGTTGACAACGCAGCACCGCATGCTGCCGGCCATCGGCGACCTCGTCTCGGAGTGCTTCTATGACGCTGCCCTGAAGAGCGTCGAGAGGAAGGCGGACGCGCAGCTCGTCGGGGCGCTCCCAAAGCCAGTGACCTGGTATTCGACAAGCAAGCGGGCCAACAAGGCGTCCCGCAAGATTGGCACGTCTTACGTGAACGACCTCGAAGTCGAGTTCATCGTGACGCTGCTCGGCCGGGTTGACTTCACCCTGCAGAAGGGCAAGGCCAAAGGGCGGCAAATCAGCGTTGCGGTGCTGACGGGCTACGGCGAGCAACGGGCAAAGCTGCAGATGGCCATCCAGACCAAGCGGCACGCCTGGACCAGCTACTCGGACATCTACGTCAACGTCGTCGATGCCTTCCAAGGCAGGGAGGCCGACATGGTGCTGTTCTCCGTCACTCGGTCCGAGGTCCAGGGGCTGGGCTTCCTGCGCGAGTTGGAGCGCATCAACGTGGCCCTTTCGCGCGGCAAGGAACTACTGGCCATTGTGGGTGACCACTACTACTGCCAAACCGTCGCAGGGGCGGTCAACCCGTTGAAGGAGGTCATCGACTACATCAGACGGCATCCCGATGCCTGTGCCCTTGAGGAGCTGGCGCAATGAGTCTCGAACAAATTCTTGAGCAGGCTTCAACGGCACGCCCTGGGTACGAGCTGGCCGCGTTCCGCGAGGCTGGCTTGCCGGTGTATGTGCTGACGCTGCGTGTCCTTACCCTTGAGCAGAAGCCTCTGGGCCCCATCGATGAAGGCGTGCTTCGCGCCGTTCAGGCCGGCCTGTCGGAACCCGAGCAACTGGTGAGCTTCTTGGGCTTGTCCGCGAACGTGCTGAACCCGGTGCTCGCCGGACTCACGACGACAGAGCAGGTGAACTACTCACGCGCCGTCGGTGAGGCGGCGGCGAAGGTGACCCTCACGGCCAAGGGGAGAACAACGCTCGTCGAGCTATCCACGACCCGCCCCCAGGAGCGCACGGTCCGTGTCTGCTTCGATGCCTTGACGAAGCAGCTCCTGTTCATTTCACCGGAGCAGCTCTTCAAGCCGCGCGAATTGAAGGAGATGGGCTTCGTTGAAGTACCCGTCGGGCAAGCAAAGCGGCCGGAGGTCGAGGACATCTCCCTGCAGGAGTTCGACCGGTTTCTGCAACTTCAGCGGGCCGGCCTCGAGGAGAAGCGAGAGCTTCTGGCCATTCGCCGGGTGGAGCGGCGCGAGCTCCACTTCCTTGGGTGCGTGATGGCCTTCTATCGCAGTCAGGCGAACCGGAACGAAGTCGACGTGGCCTTCTGGCGCGAGGATGGGCCGGCGCTTGAACACGAGAACCGATTCCGCGCCCTGGGTGGACCTGAGCTTGTCGGCGCCAGGTTGCTGACCACGGAAGGCACCCCGGCGGCTGCGTCCCCTCAGCCAGAGCCCATCGAGGGCCGGGGACAGGGCACTCCGGCGCCCGCGACAACCGTCATTACGCTAGAGGCACAACGTGCTCCGGCAGCTGAGGCCGACGACCCTCAAACCGTTCAGTCCGTGCTGTGCCATGAGCATCCGGCCCTGCTGCGTCGTGCGCTGTTGAAGTCCCGCAAGAGGCTGCTCATAATTTCCCCTTGGATTCGGCACCAGGTGGTGAACTGGGAGTTCATGGCCTCCCTTGAGGCACTGCTGCGTGCGAACGTCACCGTCCACATCGGCTACGGCCTTGATGAAGGCGAAGGCGCAGGGAAGGGAGCACCCGGGCAATCGAAGATTGCTATCACCGAACGGGCCGAGAAGGACCTGCGCAGCCTGGAGGGGAAGTACAAGAACTTCCACCTCGTCTACGTTGGCAACACCCACCGCAAGTTGTTGGTCTCTGACGACGAGTTCGCGGTCACCACGAGCTTCAACTGGTTGTCGTTCCGCGGTGACCCGAAGGACAAGCCTCGCGACGAGTATGGCGAGGTGTTCCGCAAGGCCTCGCAGGTCGAAAAGCGGTACCAGGGTGGCCTCGCACTCCTGCAAGAGGGGTACCGGGGCGCAGGTGGCGCAGTGGCCGCGCGACCGGCCAACGCAGGGAGGAAGGCTGGATGAGCGAAACCCTCTTCAAGGAAGTCCACTACCCGCTGGGCGCCCTCATCAACGACATCGGCCTCGGCCGCATTGGCCTGCCCGATATCCAGCGCCCCTTCGTCTGGGCCAACGCCAAGGTCCGTGACCTGTTCGACTCGATGTACCGCGGCTACCCGGTCGGCTACTTCCTGTTTTGGCAGACCGGCGCCGAGGGCGTGGAGACCAAGGTCATCGGCGATGCGAACAAGCAGAAGGCGCCGTCGCTGCTCATCGTTGACGGGCAACAGCGTCTGACCTCGCTGTATGCCGTCATTCGGCGCGAGGCCGTGCTGCGCGAGAACTTCGAGCGCGAGCACATCCGCATTGCCTTCCGGCCGCAGACCGGCACCTTCGCCGTGCCGGACGCGACGACCGAGCGTGACCCCGAGTACATCCTCGACATCTCCGAGGTGTTCAACCGACCGACCCACAAGACCATTGGCGAATACCTCAAGCGCCTGACGGCTTCGCGCGCAGTCTCCGACGCCGAGGAAGAAACGGTGGCCGACGCCATCGGCCGGCTGGCCGGGCTGACGAACTATCCGTTCATCGCGCTCGAGCTTTCGCAGCAATGTGATGAAGAGCAAGTGGCCGATGTCTTCGTGCGCATCAACAGCGAGGGCAAGAAGCTCAACCAGTCGGATTTCATCCTGACGCTGATGTCGGTGTTCTGGGACGACGGCCGCACCGAGTTGGAGAAGTTCTGCCGCGCGGCGCGCCAGCCGGCGCCTGCCGGTCAGCCCAGCCCGTTCAACCAGATTTTCCAGCCCGACCCCGACCATCTGCTGCGCGTCGACGTCGGCGTGGCCTTCCGGCGGGCCAGGCTGGAGCACGTCTACTCGCTGCTGCGCGGGAAAGACCTGGCCAGTGGCGAGGTCAGCCTTGCGCAGCGCAACAGCCAGTTCGACAAGCTGCGCGATGCCCAGGGGCGCGTGCTGAACCTGACTTACTGGGCGGACTTCCTGAACGTGGTCCGCGCCGCCGGCTATCGCAGCGCCAAGACCATCAGCTCGGTGAACGCCCTGGTGTTCGCCTACCAGCTGTACCTGCTCGGCCGCACCGAGTACGCCGTCGAAGGGTTCAAGCTGCGCAATGCCATTGCGCGCTGGCTCTTCATGTCGCTGCTCACCGGTCGGTTCACCTCGTCACCGGAATCGCGCATGGAGCAGGACCTGGCCGAGCTGCGCGAGTTGAAGACTGCCGACCAGTTCCTCGCGAGGCTGGCGACCGTGGAGTCCGGGACGTTGACGGACGACTACTGGACCAAGACGCTGCCGATGGACCTGGCGACATCGGCGGGCCGCAGCCCGGCGCTGTTCGGCTTCTACGCGGCGCAGACGCTGCTGGGTGCCCAGGCCCTGTTCTCACAGAGCCCTGTGGTGGACCTACTGGACCGGTCTGGCGGTCGACGAGCGTGGCGCGGTAGGTGAAATTCAATGTCTGCTCCGTCGTGTACCTTGCGATGAGCAGGTCTGGCCGCGGCGAATCGTCGAGATTTCGCGTCGAAACACCTCAGGCCAGGCGCAGCTACCTCGCCTCGTCCTCGATATCGGCACTCTGATTGACTTCTTGAGTGGGCCCGCCGGCTGGAAGCTCGTGTACCCTTGCAGCCGGTGCCCGTCGCGCGCCATCCGTCCGCATCGGAAAAGCAGCCCCAGCGACGTCCCCGAGTGAATTGACCGACCAGGCACCTCTTTGCAGGCGCTGGGCGAGCGGACCGTCTGCCTTGAGCCTGCCTGGAGAGCCCGTGTCTGAAGCACCCAAGTACACCCCGAGCCCGGCGTTCGACCGGGCGGCCCATGCCCTCGACCTCGCCGCTGAGTCTTTCTGGTTCAACCGGGAGCCGGCCGAGCAAGTCGAGCGGCTGGAGTCGCGCATTAAGTTCGCCGCCAAGCTGCTGGCCAAGGCGGCCGACATTCCCCACAGCCGCGCCTTGGACGCGATGGCGCAGGCGCTGCGGTTTCCGTCCTGGCACCACCTGAGCGCCCACTTGGGGCGCGCTGCAGATTTCGCCGCCGGGCCACTGCCTGTGGGCTGGCTGGATGCGCTGAGTACAGCCGTCGTGCTCGCGGCCAGGGCAGAAGCGGAGGTCACGATGCCTTCCGCAAAGCTGGATGCGTTCGAGGCATTGGGCGAGACGCTGGCCATGCTGACCGATGCGCCCAAGCAGAAGGTGCTGGACGAAGTGTCCGCCGGGTTGTGCGCAGGTCGAAGCTGGCGCGAGGTTCGGCAGCGTAGCCCTCTGGACGCCAATGCACCGTTGTACCGATTCGCCGTCCACGAACAGGATGCCGAGGGCGGTCTGGGCGGCTGCTTCGAGGAAAGCCCAGCCTGCCGGCAGTTGGTCGAACAGCTCGACGACAACTGGCAAGGCTACGACGGGTTTCCCAAGGAACAGAAGAGGCGCGCCCGCGGCTGGGTAGAGGCCATCCTGGCCATGCAGCCCGGCTTCCTGGAAGCCAGCCTGGCCCTAGCCTGGATGCAGAAGAACGCTGGCGAGCCGCAGGCGTTGACCACCGCCAACGCAGCGGTTCGCCAAGCCGAGGCACTGATACCTAAGGGCTTCAAAGGACGCATCCTCTGGGGCCACCTGGGCAACCGCTTCTATCACCGGCTGCTTTGGCTCCAGCTCCGGCTGCACCACGAGCGAGGTGCTAGCGACGCTGCCGCACGGGTGGCGCGCAAGATGCTGCGGCTGAACCCCAACGACAACCTGGGCGTGCGCTACGCCTTGCCCTTCCTGTTGCTGGAGCAAGGCGAGGTGGCCGCCGCCAGGCGCTCGCTCAAGGCCATCTCGGACGAGGCTGGCTTGACCGCCGCTGCGACGCGGGCCTTCGTCGCCTTTGCCCAGGACAAGCCGGCCGAGTTCCGGCGCGAGTTGGCCACGGCACTGTTCACGCTGCCGGTGCTGCGCGCCTTCCTGCTCAACGACAACAAGGCCTTGCCGGAAGGCGAGTCCGGCTACCGGCACATGCAGCCGGACATGGAAACCTTCGCCGAGCTGGCGTGGCCGAGCTACTGCATCCTGCCCGGCCTGCGCAAGGCTTGCCAGGCCTTCCTTGCCGAGCCCGAAGTCCGGGCCGCCGAGCGCGAGTTGGCGGCGTACTGGACGGGCTACTGGGAGGTCCGGCGAACCCCGGGCGCAGAGCGCAAGGGCTCCGCAGAGGGGTGGGCACAGTTGCTTGCGCTGAGCATCGACAAGGTTGGCCCGAGACCTCGGCGCGCATAAGTCCTTGATTCGACGAAGAGCAAAGGCTCAGAACAGGCGGGGCGAGGCTAAATTTTCTGTGCCAAATCTGTGCCAAATCCAGCGGATGGAAGGGGGTGGAAACGGGTGGAAGGCGAAGGAAGCGATGTGCTAAGCTATTGACTTTCCTAGGACCGACCCCTTGGGCTCGGGGCTCCTGGAGCAGCAGCTTGTTTTTCGGGACGTAGAGGCCGGAGGTTCGAATCCTCTCACCCCGACCAGGAAAATTAATGAGTTAGCGCCTGTCGGTTCTACTCAATGCAAGCGCCGGGTAACGCCCGGGGAACACAAAGCCCTCAGTCGAGGGCTTTTTGCATTCCAGGCCCGGCCACCGCGCGCCGCAGATGCCGACGCCACATGGTTGCGTTTACGACACTGGGCTCGTCCTAAGCCCATCGCATCTTGACACCGCCGGACGAGACGCAAGGGCGGAAGGGCGACTGCCGAGGGCCCCCTTCCACGACAACGGCTTCAGGACGGCAGGAAGTCCAGCGGATAAGTCACGACCATGAGGTCCACCTGCTTGGCGCCGAAGTCGAACTGCTGGATTCGCGCCAGCAGCTTGCGCTCCAGGTCAGGCGTCTTCAGCTCGCTGGAGACGATGCGGCAGCCGACCACCTCGCCCGACGGCGCAATCTTCAGCTCAACGACGACCTTGCCCTGCAGCGCCGGGTCTTCGCGCAGCGCGCGGTTGTAGATGGCGTAGATCGAGCCCTTGTTGCGCTCGAACACGAGACGCACATCCTCCAGCGAGCGCGAAGCCTTGCCGCTGCCACCGCGCTGAAGCGTGCCACCAGCACCGCCCGAGCCGCCATTGCCGCCACCCAGCGTGTTGCCCTTGCCACCCTGACCTCCACCGCCGGCACCACCACCACCGCCTCCGCCGATGACACCTTCGACCAGGGTCGTCGAGCGCCCGGCCAAGCCACCGCCGCCAGTGTTGCGGCTGTAGGCCGCCGTGTTGATACCACCGCTGCCGCCGGCCGCGTTGGAGGTGATCATGTTGCGGTCCGGTAGGCCGGCGTCCGTGCCGGCGCCCACGCCCGGCCCGGAGCCGGTGCCCACGCCGGGCCCCTGCCTGATGTCCTGCTTCAACTGCACGGCAGCGGGTGCGCCATGCAGTTGACCGATCTCGTCCTTCATCGCCAGCAGGCCCACACCGGCGGCCTTACGGCGCGCCGCGGCCACCTCGCCGGGCGGGCGATCGGGCTGCGGATTGCGGGCCTCAGGCACCGGTGCGCCCTTCAGCGGCTGCGCCTTCGGCAGGGCCCGCGCGGGCTCTTCCGCGGCGGCCTTCTCGGTCTCCTTGCGGACGGGCGCCTCGACCTTGGGCTTGGGCGGCGGCAGGTCCTTGTCGACCAGCAGCTTGGCCAGGCGGGCCGGCAGCTCGGGGGGCTTGGCCCGGTCCGCCACCGGCTTGGGCGCCAGCAACAGCACCAGGCACACGGCAGCCACAGCGGCCAGCACGGCGTTCAGGATGTGGCGGAACCGTGCGTCGTCCTCGGGCACGTTGGCCCAGGCCAGCACGTCCGGTCGGAACGTCATCGCGAGCGCTGCCATCTCAGGTCTTCCTCTGCACGGCGAAGGCGATCTCGACGAAGCCCGCCCGCGCGCCGGTGGCCATTACCTTGCGCAGCAGGCTGTACGGGATGCGCTTGTCGCCCATGATGGTCACCGCCTTGCTAGTGCCGTCCTTGTCGGCGCCGAGCACCGGGCGGCTGGCGAGCAGGTCCAGCTCGGCCTTGAGCCCGGGGATCAGGTCGTCCTTCAGCTGCATCGCGTCGGCCACGTCGGCCACCTTGCGGCCATCGACCACGATGTCGGTCTCGCTGACCGACACGACGATGGTCTGGCGCGGCGTCTTCTCGGCGACCGAGTTCGGCAACTTCACCGCGCGCGAATTGGTCAGCACCTCGATACCAGTGCTGGACATCAGGAAAAAGATCAGGATGGTGAAGATGTCGATCAGGGCGACCAGATTCATGTCCAGCCCCGAGTTGTTGCGCGCCATGCGGGCGGCGCGCTTCTGCACAGGCGTCAGTTTCATGCGGGGCCTCGGCTACTTCTTGCTCGCGCTGGTGGGCGCATCGCCGATCGAGACGTCCGGGAACAGCTCGATGTCCGGCACCTTGCCCGTGGCGCCGGGCGGCCTGGCCTGGCGCACGGTGTCCATGACCTGCACGAGGCTGTCGTATGACGTGTCGGGCTGGGCCAGCACGCTGGCCGAGCGCGTGGCGGGGTACTTGGCCTTGATGTCCTGCAGCAGCGTGGACAGCGTCGCCAGGTCATAGCCCTGTGGCGTGGACGGAATGCGCTGGATGAGCCCGCCGATACGGTCGCCCACCTCCAGCGCGTCGGAACGCAGTACGACCTCCAGCTTCAGCAGGTTGTCGGTGTCGATGCGTTCCGGGCCCGAACTCTGTGTCGGCAACGCCATGTCCACCACGGCCAGGTGTGAAAACACGGCCGTAGACAGCAGGAAGGGCACCAGCACGACGATGACGTTGATGAACGCGGTCACCTCCAGGTGGACCGCGTGCTTGCGCGGGCGGCGAACCGGCATGGTCAAGCCTCCTGGTCAGCGAAAGTCAGCCGTGCCATGTCAGCGGCCCAACGCGGCTTGCTGCTCGGCCTTGATGCGGCCCGTCACGTTCAGGAAGCTGATCTTGGCGGCCTCCAGTCCGTCGACGATCTCCGTCGTGCGCGCCTGCAGAAAGGCGTGGATGAGCAGGAAGGGGATGGCCACCGACAGCGCGAACGCCGTGTTGTTCATCGCGATGGAGATGGACGCCGACAGCAGCTCGGCCTTCTCCGCCGGGTTGACCGCGGCCACCGCAGTGAAGCCCTTGATGAGGCCGATGATGGTGCCGAGCAGCCCCACCAGCGTGATGACGTTGGCCAGCGTGGCGATGTAGTGCGTGCGCTTCTCGAGGCGCGGCACGATTTCCATCATGCCCTCCTCCATCGCCGCATCGAAGTCCTCGCGGCGGCCGGGGCTCTGCATGCGCTCCAATCCGTTGACGACGATCTTGCCGATGGCGGCATCGGACTTCGAGGCGATGCCATGCACTTCCTTGAACCGACCGTTCTGCAGCACCGGCAGCATCTCCGCCCACAGCTGGCGGTTGTCGCTGCGCGCCTTGCGCAGGAAGACGAATCGCTCGATGGCGATGGCCAGGCCGACCGACATGATGGCGATACTGAAGTAGATAGCGACGCCGCTGTCCTGAAAGAATTTGACGGCGAAATCGACGACGCTCATGGGCTTCTCCTGAAAAAGACGGATCCGAAAACGATTAGGGGCGGACGGGGGGTTGGGCGGGCGCCGGCGCGGGGTCGGGCGCCGGAGTCGCGGGCGGGGCCTTCGCGGCCTCCACCTGCGCGTGGTACTGCACCTGGCGGCGGAACACTTCGCGGTCCACCGGGGCCAGCGCTTCGTCCAGAACGCTGGCGGTAGGCTTGCCGGACAGCTGGGCGGGCAACGGCTTCTTCCACGGCACGATGTAGAGCACCTTGGGCAGCTCGCGGTTGCCGATAATCTTGGTCTGGTCGATTTCGGCGCGGTCCTGCGCGTGCGCCGCCGCGGCGGCGACGGCCAGGGCTGCAGTGATCAGCAGCGGTGAACGCTTCATGGTTTCTCCTTGCTGGCCACTGTGGCAACCGACTTGCGGTTCTTCAGTTCGGCGATCCACTTGGTCACCGCCGCGTCGCCCTGGGGCGTCAGCGCCAGATAGCGCTCGTACTGCGCCAGCGCGCGCGGGCCGTCGCCGAGGTAGAGGTCTAACAGGATGCCGAGGTTCAGCACAGCAGCGGCGTGATTCGGGTCCAGCGCCAGCGCCTGTTCGTAGGCCTGGCGCGCATGGCCGAAGCGGCCAGCCTGGCGGTAGGCGAGGCCCAACTCGTTGTGTAAGGCCGGCTGGCGCGGGCTCAGCTTGACGGCCAGCTCCAGCTCGGTGATGGCCGGCTCCAGCCGGCCGCCACTGTCGCGGTAGAGGATGCCCAGGTTGGCATGCGGGCCGGCCAAGCCCGGGTCGGACTTCGTCAACGCCAGCAAGGCGCGTTCGGCCTCAGCCGTGCGCCCGGCGCGCATGAGCCCGCGGGCATCGTCGAAGGAGCGCTGCGCGACGGGCGTGACGACGACCTCGGGCTCTGCCGCCGGCACGCGCGCGGTCTCGGTGGCCGAAGCCGGTGCGGCGGCCATCACGGCGGCGGCGGGCGCGGCGCCCTTGGAGACGGGCTTGGACGCACAGCCGCCCAGCACGAGTGCGGCGACCAGCGCCAGCAGCGGGCGGCAGACAGGACGGCCCATAGCTCCAGGCTCAGCGGATCGCATCGACCCCTCCTTCACTGCGTTCAGCCTTGCCGTAGCGCGCCGGCCGCAGCTCGCGCAGCGCGGCAAAGCTCTTGCGGACCCACTCGTCGTAGAGGCCCTGCGTCGTACGGCGCGCATTGGCCTCGTGCAGCTCGATGGCTTTCTCCTCGAAGGGATAGGCCTGCTCTTCCAGCATCACGTTGTACTGTTCCAGCTCCAGCTTGGAGAGCTTCTTCGGGCGCTGCGACTCCAGCAGCGCCTTGCCGAAGTCCTGGTAGAGCGCCGCCGTGTAGTACGAAGCCGCGGTGACGACATCGGCCACGCCGTAGTCGGCCGCCACGGCATAGGCCTTCAGCGCCTCCTCCAGCCGTGCCTTCTTGGCCTTCAGCTGCTTGGCCAACGGCTCCACCAGCTGCACCTTGCTGTAGGCCTCGACGGCCGGCTGCGCCAGCGTCAGCGCGGCCATCGCGCCTAAGAACTGCGTACGCGGCGTGCGCGCGGCACCGCCCGCCTGATCGGCCTGGTAGACGTCGCGCATCAACGCCTGCTCGCGCGCGGCGTTGCCGTCCACGCGCACCAGCAGGGCCTGGCGGTAGCGCGCTTCGAGTGCGGTCTCCAGTGGCTGAGGGTACTGCCTCACGTAGCGCTCGTAGGCCTGTGCCAGCGTGGCGCGGGCGGCGGGCGTCATGGCTTCTGGCGTCTTGCCGGCCGCCTTCTCGCGCAGCTGCAGCGACTGCCACAGCGCCGCGCGGGCCAGCGTGGCGTCGGGGTTGGCAGCAGCCAGGCGCTCGTACTCGCCGGCGGCCTGCGTCCAACTGCCCTTCTCCGTGTAGACGAAGGCCAGCTTGGTCGTCACCTCGCCCTGAAGCGCATGCTTGGGGTAGCGGCTGCGGAAGTCCTCCAGCGTGCTCGCGGCGGCATCCCAGTCCTTCAGGCCGATCAGCGCGGCGGCCGCGTCGTACTGCGCCGTCGCGCGCACCGCCGCATCCGGCGCCACGCTGGCGATGCGCATGAAGTGGCCCACGGCCTCGCGCGCCTGGCCACCGCTGCGGGCCTGCTCGCCCTGCTTGTAGACCGACGCAGCCAGCCGCTCGGCCAGCTCGCGCCGGCCGGGCTCGGCGGCCGGCGTCAGCGCCAAAACCTCGCCATAGGCCTTCTCGGCGGCGCCAAAGTCGCCGCGCTCGAAGGCCGTGTGGGCCACGACGGTCCAGGCCACGCGGCGCTGGGCCGCGGCCACCGGTAGCTGCATCGCGAGCACGCGGCGGGCGACGGTCGCTGCCTGCTCGCCGTCGCCCAGCGCGTAGAGCTGCTCGGCGGCGCGGGTCAGCACGGCGCTGCTGCGCGCATCAGCCGGGAAGGCATCGGCGAAGCGCTGTGCGCTGCTGGTGGAGGCCTTCTGCAAGGCCGGCAGCTCGCCGGGCGCCGCGGCCTTCTCCAGCGCCGCGTAGCTCAGCAGCGCGGTGTAGCCGGCGTCTGCACTGCGGGCATGGGCCGGGTAGCCGTAGGCCGTCTTCTCGTACTCGGGGATGGCCTCCACGAAGCGCTTGTCCTCGTACAGCAGCTCCGCCAGAAGGAAGTTGTGCTGCGCGGCCTCCGGCGTGTCGGGGAAGGACGTCAGGTAGAGGCGGTACCAGCGCACGGCCTCCTGGTAGTCGGCCGAGGCCTTGTTCTTCTGCGCCATCGCATGGTGGTGGCGCGCTAGCTCGGCCAGGTGCGTCTTCACGAGCGGCTGGGCTTGCTCCCAGCCCTCCGGGTTGGCCTGGCGGAACTCGCTGCCCGCGCCATAGCGCGAGACATAGTCCTTCTTCGCCTCCAGCGCCTGGTTGGCGAAGCCGTTGCCCTGGTAAATATCGATGACGCGGGCCTGCAGCAACGGCGCCTGCGCATTCAGCGGCTCGCGCCGTGCGAAGGCACCGAAAGTGTCGGCGGCGTCCTTCAGCCGCTCCTGCTTCAGGTAGAGCTCGCCGAGCTGCTCGTAGACACGGAACTCGTAGGCGCGGCGCTGTGGAGAGTTGATGTAGGCCGGAATGGCCTCCGCGCCCTGCAGGTTGGCCAGGCTGAGGCTGGTCACGCGGAAGGTGTCCTCCAGCAGCTCGCGGTCCGCGCGAGTCAAGCCAGGCAGGCTCTGCAGCTCGCCCTGCCGGCCGAGCGTCGCCGCCTTCAGGTCCAGCACACCGAAGAAAGACTGCAGCGCCTCCTCCAGCTTGGCCTGCTTGAAGCGCGACCAGCCCTGCATGTAGGTGGCCCGCTCCTGGAAGGGGCTGCTGCCGCCCAGCAGCGTGCCATAGGCCTGCTCGGCGCGGGCGTAGTCGCGCATCGCGAAAAGCATTTCGCCGCGGCGGAACTGCGCCTCGTCGCGGTAGCTCGTTTTCGGGTACTCGGCCACAAGCCGGTCCAACGTGGCCATGGCCGTCTCCAGCTCGCCGGCCTGCTCGTGCGCACGAGCCATCTGGTAGAGCACGCGGTCGTTGCCCGGGTCCCTGGGGTAGGCCTTCAGGTAGTTGCGGTAGCGGACCAGCGCAGTCGCGTAGTCGGGGCCGGCGTTGGCAGTGCCTGCGGTGCTGGTGGCAGCGCGGTTGTCGGCGCTGTCCATCTCCAGGTCGCCCAAGCGCCGCAGCGCTTCGGCGCGCTGCGGCGCGCGCGGTGCCACCTCCAGGAACTTCTGGTAGGCGGCAATGGTCTGCTCCTCGGTGGCCATGACGCCGCGGTCGGGCTCGACCTTGACGGTGCGTCCCGCGAGCGTCTTCAGCGTGGGCGTCTCGGGCACGTCGGCGCGCTTGCTGGCGCAGGCCGCAAGGCCGCAGACGACGAGCAGCGTGAGGCTATGGCTTGGGCGCACGGTCGCCTTCCTTGGACACGCTGGCCCGGTCGTGAAGTTGCGCCACGGCAAAGCGCGCCTGGGTGTTGTAGAGCGCCAGGCGCTCCTTCTGCCTGGCCAGTTCAGCCACGGCGATCTCCTGCGCGGCCTGCTGCTGCTGTCGCGACAGGTCCGCCACGCGGGGGATCAGCGCCGCGATGCGGCCCCTCACATCGGCGACGCGGCGCGCGAAAGCCTCGAACCGCGCTGGCTCCTCGGTCTGCGCGCGGGCCAGCGCGGCGTCGTGCGCGCGCGCGCCGGCGAGCTCGCGGTCGATCGTGCGCAAGTCCTTCTGCGCGGTCCACAGCCGCGCCACATGGTCCTGCGCCAGGTCCCACGTCAGCAGTCCGGCGGCCAGCCGGGCGCGTTCGCGGGCGACGTCGAGCGACGCGTCCGGTGTCATAGCGGCCAGGCTCTCGTTGACCCGCTTCACGCGTTCGATCAGCGCGTATTGCCGGGCCGTGGCCAGCGCCTGCGTGTCGAGTTGCTGGTCGACACGCTGCAACTCGGCCGCGATGTCGTCGCGCCGTTTCTGCAGCGCGTCCAGCCCCGCGGCGCCCGCCTGCGCGCGCGCTGCCGGCAGCCGTTCGGCATAGGCCTGCCGGCGGTTGGCCAGCATGTCGTCGAAGACCGCCAACTTGTCCTGCCAGTCCTGCAGGTTGCCGGCCAGGAACTGCAGGTCGCGCAGGTTCTTGAAGGCCTCCTGGAACTCGTGCTGGGCCAGCACATCGGTCAGGTGGCCGGCATGCGGCATGTCGGGCAGCTGGCGAATGCCGGCAAACCAGCCCATCTCGACGCCCGGGTTGGCCGCCAGCAGCCCGTCGAGCAGCTTGCCCGCACGGATGGCCGAGATGGACTCGTTCAGTGCCGCGTCTTCCTGGCCGTAGAAGGCGATGGCGTCGTTGTAGCGCGCCAGCGCCTGACCGAACGCGCCGAGCTGCGCATACGAATACGGCACGGCCATGTGCGCCTCCAGCGCGGCGGCATCGCGCGTGCCACGGCGCAGCAGCTCGTTCCACGGCACCAGCGCCTCGTCGTGCCTATTCGCGGCAGCCAGTGCCCAGCCGTAGCCCAGCAGCGCCTTGTCCGACTGCAGACCATCCAACCGCACGCGCTGCAGCATCGCGGCGGCGTCCGCGGGCTTGTCGTCGCGCAGAAGTGCGAAGCCCAGCGCCAGGTTGGCCTGGTCGCGCAGGCTGCGGTATTCCTCGGTCGCAGGCATGGGTGGCGACTGCGCGCGGCCCAGCTCGTCGAGCCACCTGCGGCCGGAGGCGACGTCACCGCCGCGCACCAGCGCCACGCCCAGGTTATAGCGCGCATACAGACCAGCGCCGGGCCGCTGCGTCGCGCCGTTCAGCAGCCGGGCGGCGCCCGCGGCGTCCTGGTTGGCCAGCAGCGCATTGGCGTACAGCAGCACGCGCTCTTCATCAAGGTCCGGCGGCAGTCGGGTTCCGATGCGGCCCAGCGCGTCCAGCGCCTCGGCGAGCAGGCCACGCTGGTAGCGGATCTTGGCCAGGTAGAACCACGCACGGTCGCGCACCGGCGGCGCGGCGGTCTGCGCCAGCAGCCGCGTGAACACCTCGCCGGCCTCGCGGTGCAGCCCGTAGGACAGCAGCAGGCCGCCGCGCAGCAGCTCGGCTTCGTCGGCATGCCGGCTGACCCGCTCGAAATGCTGCGACGCCATCAAGCCCGTGATCGCTGTGAAGTACTGGTCCTGGTAGAGGTGGAAGAGCGTGTCGCCGTAGTGCGGGTCTTTCACCAACCTGGGCGCAGGCGCGTCGGCCGCGTGCGCGGCGCCCAGCGCGCCGGCCAGCGCCGCTACCGCGCCCAGGCGGCACCAGGCGCGCGCCATGCGCGGGGAAGAGCTGCTCGAAGCCATCTGCACGTCGACGCCTATTGCCAGACCTTGACGTCGAACTCCGGCTGCAGCTTGCCGGTGGAGTCCTGGATGCGCAGCTCGATGTACTTCGGGTCGGTGCCCTTGTCGAACTTCACCGTCGCGCCGCGCTTGTAGTCGCGGAAGTGCGGGCCCTTGCCGGTGAAAAAGGCCACGATCTCGTGCTCGCCCGACTTCAGGTTGCCAAGGTAGACACGCTGCATGCCACCGCGGTGCAGCGCCTGCACCTCCAGCGGCGAGTACAGGTAGCTGGCGACCAGCTTGTCGTCCAGCTTCACCTGCAGCGAATCGAGCTCGAACATCTTGCCAACATCCATCGACACGAACACGGCAACCTGCGTGTTGGCGGGGAACAGCAGTTCCTCCTCCAGCACGAGCAGGTCACGGTTCAGGCGGATGACGTCGCCCTTGACGTCCTGGATGCGATCGTCGAGCCGCTGGGGTGCTGCCGGCGCGCTGGCGGCGTCCGACGGCGCCGAGGCCGCCACCGCGGGAGCAAGCGCCGGGCCGGAGGCCGGTGCCTCGGACCCGGCTGGCTCGGCCGCCCAGACCGGGGCGGAGATCGACAGTGCAGCCAGGCAACAAGCCAGAAACCGCATGCAGGGGGTGAACAGGGTGTGGGCGTTCAATCGCCTTCTCCTCAGAATGTGGCCGACGCGAACAGCTGCAGGATGTGGGCGTTCAGTGCGTACGCCTTGCCCGAGCGGAGGTCGGTAAAGTCGCTGTACTTGAAGTGCAGCAATTCGTAGGCGGCGCTGAGCTTCACTTCGTAGTCGCCGACCTTGCCGGCGCTGTAGGTCAACTTGCCGCCCAGGCCCAGGCTCTTGAAGGTGCTGAGCTGCCGGTTGCGCGACAGGTAGACCGTGTCGGCGACCGCGTTGTCGCTGTAGAACAGCGCCTTGCTCTGCGAATGCAGTCGCACCGTCCCCTCGGCCAGGTAGCGGTCACCGAAATAGCGGCTGTAGCCGCCTTCCAGCGTGTGCGCTCGGATCGCCCAGTTGTCCCAGAAGTAGCGGTACTCGCCATGCACGGCGCTGCCCGGGGCCAGCGCGCCCGTGGCGCCGAACTTCACCGCGCGGCTGGAGCGCGTGCGCGGATCGTTCTCGGGCACGAAGGCACCGCCGATGCGGGCCGAGCGGTAGGGGTTGCCAAGGTAGCCGTCGTCCGACACGACCTCCGCGTTCACGCTCATCAGCCACGTCGGCGACAGAATCTGCGTGACGCCCAGCCGGTAGCGCCAGTGGCGCGCGTGGTCGAAGAAGCCCACGTCCTTGCGGCCCACGTCGTCGGTGCCGCGCGAGTAGCCGAGCGCGACAGTGGTCATGCCACCGAACATGTCCTGCGACACGTCGACGTTGAGCGTGGTGGCTGCGTAGTCGGGCTCGGTGCTGCGCGTCGCCGATACTGACAGGATGCTGTCCCGCACGAGGTAGTCACCACCGACGGTGTATTCCTTGCGCGTCTCCTTGAACGGGCTGGCCGTCGTGACGACGTCGATGGACGCGCTGCTGACCTGGTCGATGTAGTAGCTGCCGTGCAGCGACACCGACGCGCCGAGCTTCTTGCGCACCAGCACCGCCGGGCCGCTGGCGCGCAGGCCGTCGGCGTCGTAGACGTGGACCATGGCCTCGGCCTGATCCTCGGGCAGCGTGGCCGCATGGCCGCCGGTCGCCGACAGCGCCGTGCCGAGCAGCGCCACCACATGGGCAGGCCGCGGCACGCCGCGGCGGCGCAGCAAGGCCAGCAAGCGACGCAGCCGCGTCGACGCCGAGCGCCACAGCTCAGTTGCAGCCACAGCCACCTCCCTGCACGCCGTTGGCGCCGCGGGCGCCTTCGCGCACCTCGTACACGTGCGCGAAGTGCTTGGCCGACAGCGCGTTGCGCGACGGCTGCATGATGGGATCGGCCAGGCGCTCGCGCTCGTAAGGCTTGACCCAGGGCTCGATCGGACGCATCGACGAGCACCCCGTTAGCAGCAGCGCGCTGCCCAGCAGCACGCCGGCACGCAAGGGAAGGCGGGTGGGCATGGTCATCATTCCTTCAGCAGTTCGCGGATCTGCTTTTCGTACAGTGCCTCGTAGCCGGCCTGGTAGCCGCGGTACACGTAGCGCACCTTTCCGTCGCGGTCGATGAGCAGCGTGGATGGCATGCTGCTCAGGTCGTAGCGCTTGCTAACGCTCTTGTCACCGTCCAGCAGCACCGGAAAGTTCACGCCCAGCTTGCCGGCCAGGTTGATTGCATTGCGGCTGTCCTCGTCGACGTTGATGCCCAGCAGCGTGAAGCCCGAGCCCTGGTACTTCTGATAGAGCTGGTTCAGCAGCGGCATCTCTTGGCGGCACGGGCCGCACCAGGTGGCCCAGAAGTTCACGAGCACCACGCGGCCACGCAGCTCGTGCAGCCGCACGTTCCTGCCATCGGCTGCGCGCAGCGTGAAATCGGGCGCGGCGGCATCGGGGGCTGCGGCGCAAAGCCCGGCCAGCGCGCCGAGCAGCGCGCCGGCCAGCAGGCGCCGCAGCGGCGCGGCGGCGAAGGGGGTGGATATCGACATCATGGAAGACGGGAGACGGACAGGCCGCGGCGACGCTCAGAAGAAGAACGTGCCGCCGAGCGTGAACTCGAGGTTGTTGGTGCTCTGGCGCTTGCCCAGCAGGTCCAGCGAGTAGCGGTGGTCGCGCATGTCGATCTGCACCGAAGCCCAGTCGGTCAGGAAGATGCGCGTGCCCAGGCCGAAGGTGATGGTTTGGTGCCGCTGGTCGACGAACTTGGTGCTGCCGACGCCGGCCACCAGGTACAGCGCCGACGCGCGGGCCACGTTGCGGCCGACGAACACCTCGCCCGGCAGCACGTTCCAGCCACCCAGCACGTCGTAGTAGTTCAGCTTCTGCTTCTCGCTGACGAAGATGCCGCCCGGCAGGATCTGACGGAAGGTCTCGTCGCTGACCCTGGTCTGCGCGTAGTTGCCCTCGACAAAGAAGTCTTCGGTGATGTGATAGCCGAGCCGGATGCCGCTCACCATGCTGGAGCCGAAGTTCTGCGTGGCATAGGCCCCGGCGAACAGGCCGACGGAGAAGTCGTTGGACGGGATGCGCGGCAGTTTTACGTCGCGGCGGTCGACCTCCGGCACGACGACTTGTTCGTTGGGCTTCTGCGGGTCGGCCTTGGCGCCGGGGCCGCCATCGGCAGCGTGGGCCAGCAGGGACGCGCCGGCCAGCGTGGTCACCAGCAGGGCTTGAAGGAAGGGACGGGTCTGCATGGTGCCGAGTGCCTCAGAAGAAGAAGGAGATGCCCGCCGTCAGCGCGCGGTATTCGCTGGAGCGCGTGTCGGCCACGTAGGCGGTGTAGATGCTGTAGTCGGCACGCAGCACGAAGCGGTCGCTCATGTGCCAGCGCACGCCGGCCGTCGCGTGCGCCAGGTTGGCGTTGGTCGTGATGGCGCTGACCAGGCTGGTGTTCGGGATGTTCTTGAACTTGCCCAGGCCGATGCCGACGAAGGGCGACAACCGCTTGTCGGACCAGGGCTCGGCGTTGAGGCCCACATGCCAGAAGTCTGTGCCGGCGAACACGCCCTGCACCTGGCCCACGGTGGCCTCGGCCGACAGCGTGTCGCTGAGCCGGTAACCGGCCCAGAGCTTCAGCACGGGCTCGTTCTTGAAGCGGCCCCACGCCATGCCCATCTCGACGCGGCGGCGCAGGTAGTCGTCAAGCAGCACGTCACGGAAGGTCTTGCGGGCGCCGTACTGCGTCAGCGTCGTCTCCAGCTGCGCGCGCTCGACCCAGCCCTCCTTGCCGTTGGCCAGGCGGACCTTGAACCAGTCGGTGTGGCGGGACAGGATCTCCACGGACTCGCCACGGCCGGCCACATGGAACACCGGGTAGCCGCGTCCGGGGGCGGTGTGCAGTTCGAGGTAAGGGTCGGCGACCTGCACCTGCTCGGTCGGGTCGTCGGCCGCGCACGCCGGCACCGCTGCCAGCACGGTCGCGGCGGCCAGCGTAGCGCGCAGGCCGATCAGCACCGAAGAGGTCAGGCGGCGCATGACGCGGGCTCCGGTGCGGTGAACTCGTCCTGCCCCTGCGGCGCCGGGTGCGACATCCAGTACAGCAGCAGGCGGACGTTCGGATCGCTCTCGTCCAGGAAGATGCGCCCGCCGCCATGCAGCACGCCGCGCACCAGCGGCTTGTTAAGCAGCCGGCTGGCGGTCGGGTCGGCGAACACCACCTGCCCTTGCGCCGACTTGAAGTTCTTGTACATGTCGGTCTGGCGCAGCGCGGCGGCGTCCGGCGTGCCGCCGAGGGCCACCGTCGTCGCTCCCTGGTTGATGCGAAATGACCCGCCGCTGCCGGTACTCACGTCATGGCAGCCACCGGCCGCGCAGGTGTTGGTCACCGACGTGCCCTGGATCGGCAACTGCAGCAGGAAGATCGGGTTGATGCACTTCTGGTAGTAGGCGAACGACAGCTTCTGGCCCGCGTCAGCGCCCGGGTTGGCGATCTGCGCCGGGTTGTCCAGCGGGCTGGAGCCGCCACCGCCGCAGCCGGCAAGCAGGAGCGGCATGGCCAGGCCCAGCAGCGCGGCCCAGCGGCCGGCATCGAATCGGGAGGCGGTCGACATGGCGTTCAGCAGCCTCCGGCGATCCACGTGGCGATGGTGTTGTAGTTCGCGCTGCCCACCGGCAGCACGGCCGGCGCGGAGGCAGACGCCGCAGCCGGGTGCGGCACCGTGGATGGGCGGCTCAGCAGGTAGTTCGTGTCCGGTGCGCAGACGTTGGAGATCATCGTCAACGCGACGTTGAAGTCCCCCTCGGCGGAGCCGGTCAGCACGAAGCGGTTCTGGCGGAAGTTCGTACCGGCCGCGACGTTCTTGCTGCCGATGGCCTGGTGGCAGCTCGCGCCGCACGTGGACTGCAGGATGGGATAGACCGTCTTCTCGAACGACGCCTGTGTCAGCTTGCCCACCGCCTTTACGCCACCGGCGTTCAGGTCGTTGTAGTACTTGCCGCCCAGATCCATGAACTCGGCCAGCAGGCGCAGCTCCGCCTTATTCAGCAGCTTGCTGTGGTCCAGCGTCGCCGGTGTCGGGTGCACCTGGCGGGCCTCGCCGCTGACCAGCAGCGTGTGGCCGGACAGGATCTCCATCAGCCGGCTCTTGCGCGCCATACCCAGCGCGTCGCCCTCGCTGGCCATGCTGTCCACCAGCGCGGGCAGGCGTTCGATGACCGGCTCACCGTCCTCGATGTGCGTCACCGGCAGGCCGGTCTTCGCGTCAATCTTGGGCTCGCCGAGCATCAGCTTCTCGTACGACACGACGCGCCCGGTGCCGGCCAGCGTGCCGCTCAGGTCCAGCTTGGCGGACGCCTTGTGACAGTTGGTGCAGGTGTTGGCGCCGCGGTCGCGCGACCACAGCGGTTGGATGTGGTCCGGGTAGTTGATGATGCCCTTGGTGGGCACGCGCGTCGCCAGATCGTTGGCCGGGTCGGGCGTGCCGTCAGGCAGCGTGTTGCCGGTGTACTTCAGCGAGATGTCGGGGCGCTTGCGGCCCGCGGTCTTCGTCGTGTCGGCCCACACGTCGGTGTAGACCATGTCCAGCGCCGGGATCAGCAGTGACGCGACGTTGTTGGTGCGCGTCTGCGCCATCGTCTCGCCGGCATTGCGGGCATAGGCCGCCTTCAACGCGGCGGGCACGCTGTCCTTGATGATCGACGAGTTCAGCGCGGCGCCGCGGCGCGGGCTGTGGCAGCCGTCGCAGGTGCGGGTCTCGCCCGGGCGCACCTGGATCCAGTTCGTGTGCGTCTGGAACGCACGGCCCGACGCGTCGATAACGGCGACGGCCAGCGGCGTGTCGGCCGGCACGTAGATCTGGAACGAACCGTCCGGCTCGATGGGCGCATAGCCGAGGATCTGCTGCGGCTCGAAGTCGGTCTCTCCGATCGCCTGACGCGTGCCCATGCCCTGCTTGGGCGCCACCGCGCGCACGACGCGCACGAAGCGGGCCGGGCTGCAGTAGTAGGCCGGCTTGGCCGGGTCCTTCAGCGACAGCAGGTCCGCCACCTGGGCGCGCGTGTCGTCGGGATCGGTGGGCGCGATGGTAGGGATGGGCGTCGTGCAGCCATCGGCCTTGTCGGCCTCGGCCAGCACCGGCGCGCCCATGCGGCCCAGACCGTCGGTGTCATAGACGCTGCGCACCGACAGCAGACCCATGCCAGCGGGGATGCCCGACGATGAGACGGCCAGCGCCTGACGCATAGAGGCGGCCGCCGTCGTGCTTGCCGGGTTGGGCTCCTTGCGGGGCTGCAGCGCGATCGGGTCGGTGTAGATGAAGCCCTCCGGCGGCGCAGCGACGATGAGCATCGTCTTCTTCAGCGGATCGAACATGTAGACCGCGTAAACCGGGGGCACGTTGTCGCGCAGGTTGGCCGTGGCGGCGGCCTCGGCGGTCTGGTCCATGTCGTCGCTGATGGACGCCAGCTCGGCATCGGTCAGGTTCGCGCAGGGCGTCACGACGAACGGCGCCCCGGCCGACGTGCGCTTGTTGACCTGGCACGGCGCGTACGACAGCAGCACGCGGTTGCTGCCGTCCCACAGCGGGTAGGGCGTCGTGATGCGACCGTAGCGGGACACGCCGCGGTCGAAGTTCAACACCTGCTCGGTCGGGTAGGTCTGGCCCGACTTGGCCTTCACCGACGCGTTGGCTGGCATGTACTGCTCGGAGAAATTGGCCGCGTCGACGAACACCAGCGCGCCGCCCTCGTGCGTGCGCGACAGCGGCATCAGGTCCGATGCCAGAACGCCCTTGTACGAACCGGCCGGATCCATCTCACGCGGATGCAGGAAGCTGTTGCCGTCGCTGTGGGCGCCGTAGCGGACGAACATGTTCGTGCCGTCGGGGCGGACCGTGAAGATCTTGAAGTGGTTGCGGCCACCGACATGGTCCCAACGCGAGAACATGATGTCCCCGTCCATCTGCACCACCGGGTTGCGGTCGTGGCTCTGGTTGAACGAGATCTGCGTGATCGCACCACCTTGGGCATCCATCGTGTAGAGGTTGAGCACTCGCTCGCGCTCGTACTCGTCCAGCGCCGGATAGGTGTCGGTGCCACTGGGCAGGTCCACCGTCGTGCGCTGGCGGTTGGAGGCGAAGACGAAGCCCGCGCCCGCCGGCAGGTAGGCGGGGTCGACGTCGTCGTCGCCGGACGTCGATTGGGTCAGTCGGCGCAGCGTGCCGCCGGCGAGCCCGCCGGTGGTCATGTCGTATTCCCAGATGTTCCAGTGCCCTGTGCACAGCGGGTTGCTGGCCACCGGGCAGTTCATCGAGAAGACGATCTTCTTGCCGTCGTACGAGGCCTCGGGGTCGGACACATCGCCCTTGCCCTGCGTGTAGGCCTGCGTCACGTTGATCTCGGACGCGCTGGCAGACGACTTCGTGCGGATGATCAGGTCACCGCCCGGCTGGAAGCTGACGCCGGTCGTGGGGTTGAGGTTGATGGCCACCGCGCGCTTGGCATACGCGATGGGCACGTCGCCCAGTACGGTCAGCGTATCCGGATCGGCGGTGGGGCCGGGGCTGGTGCTGTCGCCACTGCCGCAGCCGGCGAGCACCAGGCTCAGGAAGGCGGTTGCACCGCCCATCACACGCATTGCTGTGGGGTGCCTCATGCGCCCTCCTTCAAACCAATGAATAGGTCAACCCTGCGGATCACTGCACACCCCCGTGGGTGTGGTGGAGCAGTCCGGACGAGTAGTGCAGGACACCCTCGGCATCGACGACGACCGCATCGACGCCAGGCTGGGACTCGATGAAGCGCAGCCCGCGTTCCCAGCCCATGACGAACACGCACTTGGACAAGGCTTCGCTGGTCAGCCCGTCGTCGGCGAGGATCGTTACGCTGCGCACGCCGCAGGGCGAGCGCCCCGTGGCCGGGTCGATCAGGTGATGGTGGCGCACGCCGTCGCGCTCGAAGAAGCGCTCGTAGTCGCCCGATGTCGAGATGGCCGTATCCTGAAGCGGCAGCACCGCCACGACCTCGCCATCGCGCCGCGGGTCGCGCACGCCGATGCTCCACGGCCTTCCGCGGCGGTCGCCGAGCACATGGCTGTCGCCGCCCGCACTGACGATGCCGTGCGCGATGCCGTGGCGGCGCAGGATGGCCACGCCGTTGTCGGCCGCATGGCCCTTGGCGAAGCCGCCGAGGTCGATGCGCATGCCCTCGCGGGCGAACCGCACGGTGCGCGCCGCCGGGTCCAGTTGCAGCCCGCCCCAGCCGATCAGCGCGCGGGCCGACGCCAGCGTCGCGTCATCGGGATGGATGCCGGCCCGGTAGTCATACAGGCGCCCGGCACTGGCGAAGGTGATGTCGAACACGCCATCGGACAGCTCGGAGAACTGCCGTGCACGTGACAGCAGACCATACATCTCGTCGCTGACCGGCACTGGCCGCGCAGCGGCCTCGCGGTTGATGCGAGACAGCTCGGAGCCCGGCTTGTGCGGGCTCATCGTGCGGTCGATCCGGTGCATCTCGTCGATCACCGCGGCCATCGCCGCCTCAGCCTGGGCGCGGTCCTCGCTCCACAGCTCGACGTGAATGGCCGTACCCATGATGGCTTCACTGCGCTGGAACCATCCGCGCGATGCACGCACACGCTCACGCGGCCGGGCACTGAAGCTCGACCGGCGACTGATGGTCTTCTGAGCGACGCTCATGTTTCTGAAATGACCCACGCTGGAATGAAAAGGAGGGGGCGCGCCAAGCGCTTGAGCGGCGTCTTCACGCCATGCCCCCGCAACGAGGCGCGGATGATGGCGGCGGAAAACATGCGGAATCCGCAATTGGTTAGCAAACCGCGAACTCCTTACATCCGGTCGCAGCCTGTTCGTAACGAGGGATTGCCACGTGACAGCAGTTGCTACGGCAGTGGCGTTGGAGCGGGGGCCGCGCCCATACTGCGCCGCTTTGCGTGCGGCCGGCCACCACATTTGGCCTGCTTGATCAATCCCTTCTCACATCGGCCTCTCCATGCTCAGCGTCACCGACCTTGCCTGCTCGCGCGGTGGACGCCCGCTGTTCCGGCCTCTGAACTTCAGCCTCGCACCGGGCCAGTGGATGCAGGTGATGGGCAACAACGGCGCGGGCAAGACGACGCTTCTGCGTACGCTCGTGGGGCTGTCGACACCCGAGCAGGGACGCGTGATGTGGCAGGGCCGGCCACTCGCCGCGCAGCTGCGTGAGTTCCGCCGCGCCAGCTGCTATCTCGGCCATCACGCCGCGGTGAAGGACGAGCTGACGCCCATTGAGAACCTGCAGACTGCCGCCGCGCTGGACGGCCAGGCGGTGAACGAGGCGCAGGCGCGCGACGCGCTGGAAACGTTGGGCCTGGCCGGCTGCGGCCGGCTACCGACGCGTTTCCTGTCGGCCGGTCAGAAGCGCCGAGTGCTGCTGTCGCGCCTGCTGCTGCGGCCCGCCGCGCTGTGGGTACTCGACGAGCCGTTCGCCGCGCTCGACACCACTGGCGCCGACCTGCTGGGCCAGCTGCTGGCGCGTCATCTCGCCGGCGGCGGCATGGCGCTGCTGAGCAGCCACCAGCCGGTGCCGCTGCCGCCGGGCAGCGTGGTGGCGCTGTGAACACGCTGGTCATTTCAATGCGGCGCGACCTGCGGCTGGCCGGGCGCCGCAGCAGCGAGGTCGTGACGTCGCTGGTGTTCTTCATCGTCGTGGCCAGCCTGTTCCCGCTGGGCATCGGGCCCGAACCGCAGCTGCTGCAGCGCATTGGCCCCGGCGTGATCTGGGTGGCCGCGCTGCTGGCCACGCTGCTGGGGCTGCCGCGGCTGTTCGCCGCCGACCATGCCGACGGCGCGCTGGAACAGATGGCACTGTCGCCGCAGCCGCTGGTGCTGCTGGTGGCCGGCAAGGTGCTCGCGCACTGGATGCTGTGCGGCCTGCCGCTGGTGCTACTGGCGCCGCTACTGGGCCTGCAGTTCAGCCTGAACGGTGGCGCGCTGCAGGTGCTGGTGCTGTCGCTGCTGCTGGGCACGCCAGTGCTGAGCCTCATCGGCGCCGTCGGGGCCGCGCTGACGCTGGGTGTGCGCGGCGGCGGCGCGCTGCTGGCGCTGCTGGTGCTCCCGCTGTACGTGCCGACGCTGGTGTTCGGCAGCGGCGCCGTGGAGTCCTGGGCCGCCGGGATGGATGCCTCGCCGCAGCTGTCGCTGCTGGGCGCGCTGCTGATCGCCACGCTCGCATTGATGCCCTGGGCGACGACCGCCGCGCTGCGCATCGCGCTGGAATGAAAGGGCCTCTATGGACCTGAAACGCCCTGCCCCCTGGATGCGCTACGCGTCACCCGCGGCCTTCTACCCGCTGGCCGGGCAGCTGCAGCGCACCTTTGCCACCGCCGCCACGCTGCTGGCGATCGCCGGCCTGTGGATCGGCTTCTTCGTTGCACCGACCGATGCGCAGCAGGGCGAGGGCTACCGCATCATCTTCGTCCACGTGCCGGCGAGCTGGATGTCCATGGTGATTTATGTCGCGATGGCCTTCTGGGCCGGCGTGGGCCTGGTGTTCAACACGCGGCTGTCGGCCCTGATGGCCACCGCGCTGGCGCCCACCGGCGCGATGTTCACGGGGCTGTCGCTGCTGACCGGCTCGCTGTGGGGCAAGCCGATGTGGGGCACTTGGTGGGTGTGGGATGCACGGCTCACGTCCGAGCTGCTGCTGCTGTTCCTCTACCTGGGCTTCATCGCGCTGCAGGCCGCCATCGACGACCCGCGGCGCGCCGACAGGGCCGGCGCGGTGCTGGCACTGGTGGGCGTCGTGAACATCCCCATCATCTATTTCTCGGTGACCTGGTGGAACACCTTGCACCAGGGCGCGTCGGTGTCGATGACCCGCGCGCCGTCGATGGCGCACACGATGCTGGGCGGCATGCTGTTGATGGCGCTGGCCTTCTGGGCCTACGCCATCGCGGTGGCGCTGGCGCGGGTTCGCCACCTGATCCTCGAACGAGAGCGGCATACGGAGTGGGTGCGTGATGCAGTGGCACAGCGTTCGTGAGTTCTGCCTGATGGGCGGCTACGCCTTCTACGTGTGGGGCAGTGTCGGCGCCTGCGCCGTGGCCATGCTGGTGGAGCTCTGGCTGGTCCGCCGGCAGCACCGGGCGCTGCAGCAGTCGCTGCGCGACCAGTTCGACGCCCGGGACGGGGAGGCCCGGCTATGAAGGCCTACCAGAAGCGACTGGCTCTGATCGCGGCCGGCCTGGCGGCGCTGGGTGTCGCGACGGCGCTGGTGCTGAACGCGCTGAACAGCAACGCCGCGTTCTTCTACACGCCCACGCAGGTGGGGGGCGGCGAGGCGCCGCAGGACCGCGCTTTCCGCGTCGGCGGGCTGGTACGCCCCGGCTCGCTGCGGCGCGACCAGTTGACGGCGACCTTCGTCATCACCGACACCGTGCGCGAGGTGCCGGTGGCCTACACCGGCATCCTGCCGGACCTGTTCCAGGAGGGCAAAGGCGCCGTGGCCCAAGGCCGCCTTGATGACCAGGGCCGCTTCATCGCTACCAGCGTGCTGGCCAAGCACGACGAGAACTACATGCCGCCTGAGGCCAAGCACGCGGTCGAGCAGGCCGAGAAGACGCGACCGCGACCATGACACCTGAGCTCGGCCATCTGGCGCTTATCCTGGCTACCCTCGTGGCCGCCGTTCAGGGTACCCTGCCGCTGGTCGGTGCGCACCGCGGGCAGGCCGGCTGGATCGCGCTGGCCCGCCCCGCGGCGCAAACCCAGTTCGCGCTGGTGCTGTTCGCCTTCGCCTGCCTGATGCAGGCGTTCGTGGCCAACGACTTCTCGGTGCTCTATGTCGCCGAGCACTCCAACGCGCAGCTGCCCACCGCCTACCGCGCCGCGGCCGTGTGGGGCGGGCACGAGGGCTCGCTGCTGCTGTGGCAGCTGATGCTGAGCGGGTGGACCTGCGCCGTCAGCCTGCTGTCGCGCCAGTTGCCTGAGGCCATGGTGGCCCGCGTCATCGGCGTGCTTGGCCTGGTGGCGGTGGGGCTGCTGGCCTTCCTGCTGCTCACGTCCAACCCCTTCGAGCGCTTGCTGCCAGCCGCGCCGCAGGGGCAGGACCTGAACCCGCTGCTGCAGGACCCCGGCCTCGTTATCCACCCGCCGATGCTCTACATGGGCTACGTGGGCTTCTCGGTGGCGTTCGCATTCGCGATCGCCGCGCTGCTGGCCGGCCGGCTCGACGCCGCCTGGGCGCGCTGGTCACGCCCATGGACCAACGCGGCCTGGGTATTCCTGACACTGGGCATCGCGCTGGGCTCCTACTGGGCCTACTACGAGCTGGGCTGGGGCGGCTGGTGGTTCTGGGACCCGGTCGAGAACGCCTCCTTCATGCCCTGGCTGGCCGGCACGGCGCTGATCCACTCGCTGGCCGTCACGGAGAAGCGCGGCAGCTTCAGGAACTGGACGGTGCTGCTGGCCATCGCCGCGTTCTCGCTGTCGCTGATGGGCACCTTCCTGGTCCGCTCGGGGGTGCTCACCTCGGTGCATGCGTTCGCCAGCGACCCGCGACGCGGCCTCTTCATCCTGGCCTTCCTGACCGTCGTGGTGGGCAGCTCGCTGACGCTGTTCGCATGGCGTGCCCCGCGGGTGGGCATGGGCGGAGGCTTCGAGCTGCTGTCTCGCGAGACGCTGCTACTCGTCAACAACGTGCTGCTTGTCGTGGCCTGCGGCACCGTGCTGCTGGGCACGCTTTACCCGCTCATCATCGACGCGCTGAATCTGGGCAAGCTCTCTGTGGGGCCGCCCTACTTCAACGCAGTCTTCGTGCCGGTCATGGTGCCGCTGCTGGTGCTGCTGGGCATCGGCCCGCTGGCCCGCTGGAAGCAGGCCGACGCCCGGGAACTGGCGCGGCGCCTGCGCGTCGCCGCCGTGCTGGCCGTCGGCGCCGCTGCTGCCGTGCCGTTGTTGGCCGGCCGCTGGACGCCGGGTGTAGCGATGGCGTTGCTGCTGGCCGTATGGGTGGCCGCCAGCAGCCTGTGCCAGGTGCGCGAGCGGCTGGCCTCCGGCTGGCCGCCGCGCAGCTTCTGGGGCATGCAGCTGGCCCACATGGGCGTGGCGGTGTTCGTCGCCGGCGTCGGTCTGGTCAAGGGCTACGAGCAGGAGAAGGACGTGCGCATGGCCGTCGGCGACACGGTGGCCATCGGCGGCTACCAGGTCGAGTTCCAGGGCATGCGCGAGCTGCCCGGCCCCAACTACACGGCCCGGCAGGGAGTGTTCTCGATCTCCCGGGACGGCCACCGGCCGCGCGAGCTGCGGCCCGAGAAGCGCCGCTACCACGCGTCGCAGGCCGTGATGACCGAGACCGCCATCGACAGCGGCTTCACGCACGACCTCTACCTGTCGCTGGGCGAGCCGCTGGCCTCGCAGGGGCTCACGGCCGACTGGAGCGTGCGCGTCTACTACAAGCCCTTCGTGACGTGGATCTGGTTCGGCTGCCTGCTGATGGCGCTGGGCGGCGCTATCGCCGCCGCCGACCGGCGCTTCCGCCTGAAGGCCCGCCGCACCGCACCCGCAGCGGCGACCGGAGCCCCGGCATGAACCGCTTCTTCCTTGTCCCGCTGGGCGTGTTCCTGGTGCTGGCCGGGTTTCTGGGCCTGGGCCTGCTGCGCGACCCGCACGAGCTGCCATCGCCGCTGATCGGCAAGCCGGCCCCGGCGTTCTCGCTGCCCACGCTGGGCGCACCGGGCAAGGGCGACGGCCCGGCCTTCGGCCCGCATGAACTGCGCGGCCGCGTCTGGGTTCTGAACGTGTGGGCCTCCTGGTGCGCCACTTGCCGCGAGGAACACCCGGTACTGCTCGAACTGGCCCAGCGCGGCATCGTGCCGCTAGTTGGTCTGGACTACAAGGACCAACCGAACGAAGCCCACGGTCGGCTCACCCGCTTCGGCAACCCCTACACGCTGTTGGCGCTGGACGCCGACGGCCGAGTGGGCATCGACTACGGCGTCTACGGCGTGCCCGAAACCTATGTCATCGACAAGGCCGGCGTCATCCGCTTCAAGCACATCGGCGCCTTGACGCCCGAGGTGCTCAACACCAAGCTGCTGCCACTGATCCAGGAGCTGCAACGATGAGCAGGCTGCTCGCCGCGCTACTGTGCCTGGCCCTGACCGCTACCGTGCACGCCGATGTCGCGAGGCCGTTGGCCGAGGACCCGGTCGTCGAAGCGCGGCTGCTGCAGATCGCCCAGGAGGTGCGCTGCCTGGTGTGCCAGAACGAATCGCTGGCGGCGTCGCAGGCCGACCTCGCGAACGACCTGCGCCGCGAGATCCGCGCGCAGATCCGCCAGGGCAAGACAGACGCGCAGATAATGGAATTCCTCGTCAGCCGCTACGGCAACTTCGTGCGCTACCGCCCGCCGTTCAACACGACGACGCTGCTGCTGTGGCTGGGACCCTTCGTCGCGATGTTGGCCGGCGTGTGCGCGCTGCTGGTGATGTTGCACAGGCGTCATGTCGTGCCCCCCGCAGCACTGACGGACGAGGAACGACGCCGCGCCGCAGCGCTGCTGAACGGAGGCGACCGATGCTGACGTTCCTGCTCGAGGCGGGACTGCTGGTCGCGCTGACCCTTCTGATGCTGCTCCGCCCCTGGAAGCGAGCCGCCGCTGCCCGCGTCGGCGTCGATGCGCGCGACCTCACCGTCCGTCTCTATCGTGACCAGCTCGCCGAGCTCGACAGCGACCTGGCCGCCGGCACGCTGCGCGACGAGGACCACGCCACCGCCAGCGCCGAGCTGCAGCGCCGCCTGCTAGAAGACGCCGATGGCCTGGCCACTCCGGCAGACGCCCGCCCGGCGGGGCGCACGCCCTGGGTGCTGGCAGCTGCGCTGCCGCTGCTCGCCGCCTCGCTGTACGCGGGGCTGGGTACGCCCGCGGCCCTGTCACCTCCAGCGGCACCCAACACAAAGGCCACGTCCGCTGGCGCCGCTGCAAGCCCCGCTCAGGTGGACCGGATGCTCGCCGAGCTGGCCGCCCGTGCCGAGAAGGACCCGGGCAACAGCCGCAACTGGATCGTGCTCGCGCGGTCCTTCCGCCTGCTGGGCCGGCTTCCTGACTCGGCCCGCGCGTTCGGCCGGGTGGTGCCGGCCGAGCTAGACGCCTCCCCCGCGCTGCTCGTGGAGTACGCAGACGTGCTGGGTGCACTGGCCAACGGCAACCTGGAGGGCCGGCCGCTGCGGCTGGTGAACCAGGCGCTGGCCATCGACTCCAATCACGTGCCGGCACTGTCGTTGTTCGCCACAGCCGCGCTGAGCCGCGGCGACCGCGAGCTAGCCATCAGCACCTGGGAGCGAGCGCTGGCGCTGGCGCCCGCGGGCTCCGAGGACGCGAAGTGGCTGGCCCAGGTGCTGGCCGACGCTCGCACCAACGCCAGCGCCACCGCAGCGTCGACGACGGCGGCCGCTCCGCTCGCGCCCACGGCCATCACCGGCCAGATCCGCGTGGACACTGCGCTGGCCGCGCAGGTCCGCCCGGAAGACACGTTGTTCGTCTATGCCCGCCCCGTCGACGGCCGCCTGCCGCTGGCCGTGCTGCGCACACGAGCCGGTATGCTGCCGCTGGCCTTCACGCTCGACGACAGCCTGGCCATGAGCCCCACCGCCCGGCTCTCGGACGCCGCACGGGTGCGGGTGGACGCCCGCATCTCGCGCAGCGGCAACGCCATGCCGGCGCCCGGCGACCTCGTCGCCGAAGGCCAGGTGGTGGCCACAGGCGCACGCGGCTTGGTGCTATTCATCGACCGGGTGCAGCCCTGAGCCGCACGCCTGCCTCACCCAAGCGCTCGGTGCGGGGCCACGTGTTCATGCACGTCGACGCGCCGGCCCGGCACCGGGAACGCGCGCTGGGGACATCCCTCGCGCGCGCACGACCGGCAGCCGGGGCCAATGGGGGTCGCCGGTGCGGCATCGCCGAGGTCCAAGCCTTGCGAGTAAACGAGCTGCGTCGCATGCCGCAGCTCGCAGCCCAGTCCGATCGAAAACTGACGCATCGGTGAGCCATGGCCGCCGGTCGTGCGCGGCTCGCAATGGGCGAACCACAGGTAGCGGCGGCCGTCGGGCATCTGCGCAATCTGCGTGACGACGCGCCCCGGCTGGGCAAAGGCGTCGTAGACGTTCCACAGCGGGCAGCTGCCGCCGCAGCGCGGGAAGGTGAAGCTCGTCGCCGACTGGCGCTTGGAGATGTGGCCAGCCCGGTCCACGCGGACGAAGACGAATGGCACGCCGCGCGCCTCTCGGCGCTGCAGCGTCGACAGCCTGTGGCACACCGTCTCGACACTGACGCCGAAGCGGCGCGCCAGAAGCACGACATCGTGGCGGAGTTGCTGCGCCGCCGCGAGAAAGCGGCCATAGGGCAGCAACAGCGCGCCGGCGAAATAGCTCGCCAAGCCGGTACCGGCCAGGCGTGCTGCCTCCGCGCTGAAGCCACCGGACGCTACAAGGCGGTCGATCATGCCGCCAGCTTCCAGAGCAGCCAGCTGCGTCGCCAGCTGGAAGGCGTGCTGGCCCGGCCCCAGCGCATCCGGCAGGAACAGCAGCCGCTGCTCCGGCTCGAAGCGGCGCGCCGCCTCGCCCGGCAGCGTGCGCACCTGCACCTGGTGCACCCCGAGCAGATGGGCTTCGAGCTGAGGCGCCAGCAGCGCTGCGCTGTCGGTGCTGCCCAGCCGCGCCGACAGCCGCTCGGCGGCCCGGTCCAGCTCGTCGATGTGGTTTTGGCGGGCTTGAAAGAAGTCGCGCACCTCGTCCTGCGGCTCGGGCCCGGCGACGCCCAGGTGAGCCAGGCGCTGCTCGGCATAGACCGCGCGCCGATGCAGCCCGAGCAGCAACTGCGACGCCGCGGGCATCTGCTGCGCGAGCGCCAGAAGTTCCGCCTGCGGGACGCCGCCCAGCTGCGTGGACTCGGCGGCCACCTCGCGCAGCTGGGCGAGCTGGAGCGCTTCGACGTCCTCGGAGAAGAATTGCAGGTCCACGCCGAGCGCCGACTGCAGCCGCAGCAGCACCTGCACGCTCAGCGGTCGCTCGTTGTTCTCCAGTTGGTTGACATAGCTGGGCGACAACTGCAGCACTCGGGCCAGCCCCGCCTGTGTCATGCCGTTCTGCTCACGCAGCACCCTGAGCTTCACGCCGAAGAACGTCTTACGCATTGGGTCCAGGCTTCGCAAACATTGCGGATCGGGGCTTCTTCATTCGCAAGTGCACGCCACTTCAGCCGTTGAGTCGGTGGTCACAACCTGCAACGATGGCCGGTGATGAAAACACCTCCCGCCTCGATGGACTGGATCCAGCAGTTGACCGCTCCTCCGCTCGACACGCTGTATCGCACCGAGCTGATCCTGCCGCAGCAGGCCAACCCCTACGGCACGCTGTTCGCGCCCGAGGCGCTGGCGCTGCTGGGCCGCACGGCCTACCTCGCCGCGCGGCAGTTCAGCGGCCAGGCTGTCGTCATGGCGGCGGCACAGGAGATCAAGTTCCTGAAACCCGTGGTCGTCGGTGCGCTGCTTCATGTGCATGCGCGCGTCGTCCGGGTGGGACGCAGTTCAATGACGATCGAGGTGCACGCTGCGCTGGACGCCGCGCCCGGCACCGGGCGGCCCGACGCGCTGCGCGGCAGCTTCGAGATGGTGGCGGTGGATGCGGCAGGCCGCCCCGTGGCGATCCGCGCTGAAGCAAACCTCACGGCGCCCGTCTGCTGAACGCCCGGCCGCTACAGCAACTTCAGTCGCTGAGCCTGCTCCTGCAATTGCGCGCGGAAGTCCGGGTGGGCGATGCCAATCAGCGCGCGGGCCCGTTCGCGCATGGACTTGCCGCGCAGCTGCGCGACGCCGAACTCGGTCACAACGTAGTTCACGTCGTTCTTGCTCGTCGACACCAGCGTGCCAGGATCCAGCGTCGGCACGATGCGCGACACGCGGCCGTCCTTGGCCGTGGACGGCAGCACGATGAAGGACTGGCCGCCGCGCGACCGGTTGGCCGCGCGCACGAAATCCGACTGCCCACCCGTGCCTGAGTAAGGCGTCAGCCCCAGCGACTCCGAGCCGCATTGGCCAAACAGGTCGACCTGCAGCGTCGCATTGATCGACACCAGCCTGTCGTTCTGGCCCGCAAGATAGGGGTCGTTCGTGAAGTCGGCTGGGTGCACCTCGAAGGCCGGGTTGCGGTGCACGTAGCGGTAGAGCCTCGCCGAGCCCAGCACGAAGGTGGCGACCGCCTTGCCCGGAAGGTAGTTGCGGCGACGGTGGGTGACTGCCCCGCATTCGATGAGCGACAGCAGCCCGTCGCCCATCATCTCGGAATGGATGCCCAGGTCGCGCTTGTGGCGCAGCTGCATCACGACTGCGTCGGGGATGCTGCCGTAGCCGATCTGCAGCGTCGAGCCGTCCTCGATCATCTCGGCGACGTGGGAGCCGATGGCCTCCGGGATGGGGCCGATGCTCGGCGCTCCAACCTCGCGTATCGGCACCTCCGTCTCGACGAGGGCTGTGAGCTGTGAGATGTGCACATGGCAGTTGCCGTTGGCGAACGGCGCGTTCGCATTGACCTCCAGCACGACGGCGCGGGCACGTTCGACGGCGGCCATCGTGTAGTCGGCGCCCAGCGACAGCGAGAAGAAGCCGTGCTCGTCCATTGGCGAGGCCACACTGAAGACGACGTCCGCGGGCGTGAGGCCGCGCCGGATCATCTGCGGCAGCTCGGAGAAATGGCAGGCCAACGTGTCGACCCAGCCCTGCTGCGCCCCGGGGCGCGACGCCGGGCCGAGAAAGTAGCCGACGGGCCGGATGTGCTCGGCGGTCGCCGGGTCGAAGTAGTCGAAGGCGTCCAGCGGCAGGATCTGCCCTACGCGCACGCCGCGCAGTTCGCGGCGGCGCTCAGACAGCGCGGTCAGCAAGCCCGGCGGCTCGCCAGCGCCGGTCGGCACGATGACGGTGTCGCCATCGCGCACCTCGGCTGCGGCATCGGCGGCGCTGCGGCGCTTCTGGCGGTATTGCTGTTGAAACGACATCGTGGTGTCCTTGTCTCCTGGGGTGGGGTCGTGCGCTGCGACCGGCCGGTGCTGCGGGCTAGCGGATGCCGCTCATGCAGACGTACTTGACCTCCACGTACTCCTCAATGCCCAGCGCCGATCCCTCGCGGCCGAGGCCCGACTGCTTGACGCCACCGAAGGGCACATGCTCCGTCGCGATGATGCCGGCGTTGACGCCCACCATGCCGCACTGCAGGGCCTCGGCGACGCGGAAGCAGCGACCCAGCCCCGTGCTGTAGAAGTAAGCCGCGAGGCCGAACTCGGTGCCGTTGGCCAGGTCGATGGCCTCCTGCTCGGTATGGAAGCGGAACACGGGCGCCAGCGGGCCAAAGGTCTCCTCACGCGCACACAGCATATGCGCGGTCGCGTCGGCCAGCACGGTCGGCGCATAAAACTGCCCGTGCAGCCGCCTGCCGCCGGTCAGCAGTCGCGCCCCCAGCGCCAGCGCGTCGTCCACATGCTTCTCGACCTTGTCCAGCGCGGCCGGGTCGATCAGCGGGCCTTGCACGCTGTCAGGCTCGAAGCCGTTGCCGACCTTCAACGCCGCCACGCGCGCCGCGAACTTCTCCAGGAAGCGGTCGTAGACCCCGTCCTGCACGTAGAGGCGGTTGGCGCAGACACAGGTCTGGCCGGCGTTTCGGAACTTGCTGGCGATGGCGCCTTCGACGGCGGCATCCAGGTCGGCATCGTCGAAGACGATGAAGGGCGCATTGCCGCCCAGCTCCAACGCAAGCTTCTTGATCGTCGGCGCGCTCTGCGCCATCAGCAGGCGACCCACCTCGGTGCTACCGGTGAAGCTGATGTGACGCACCAGCTCGCTGGCGCAGAAGTGCTTGCCGACGTCGATGCTGCCGGCGCCGTCCGCCGTCACGAGGTTCAGCACGCCGTCGGGCACGCCGGCGCGCCGCGCCAGCTCGGCCACCGCCAGCGCCGTCAGCGGCGTCTGTTCCGCGGGCTTGAGCACCACCGTGCACCCGGCCGCCAGCGCCGGCGCAACCTTGCGGGTAATCATGGCCAGCGGGAAGTTCCACGGCGTGATGGCCGCGCAGACGCCGATCGGCTGGCGCAGCACCATCAGCCGACGCGCGTTGTCGAAGGATGGCAGCACCTCGCCATTGACGCGCTTGGCCTGCTCGGCAAACCACTCGACGAAGCTGGCGCCGTAGGTCACCTCGCCCCGCGCCTCGGCGAGGGGCTTGCCCTGCTCGGCGGTGATGAGCCGCGCCAGATCCTCACGGTGCTCGGTCAGCAGCTGGTACCAGCGCAGCAGGATGGCGTGGCGCTGCTTGGCCGTCGTGTCGCGCCAGGCCGGCCCCGCGCGGTGCGCCGCCTGCACGGCCGCCTCGGCACCGGCCGCGCCGAGATTGGCCACCTGCGCCAGCTCACGGCCCGTGGCGGGGTCGCGCACTGCAAAGCGCCCCGGCGCGTCCACCCAGTGACCGTCGATGAGGGATTGGGTCTTCAGCAGGCCGGCATCGACCAGCAAGGCCAGGGGAGACGTAGGCATGTCCATCAATAAGCACTCCGGTAGATGGCCAGCGCATCGGCCTCGCCGACCTCGCGCGGGTTGTTGACGAGCAGCCGCGTCTGCAGCATGGCGTCGGCGGCGAGCTGCGGCAGCGCATCGGCCGGGATGCCGTGATCGCGCAAGCGCAGCGGCAAGCCCGTGGCCGCCACCAGCGCCTCCAGATGCCGGATGAATGCCTGCACCTTTGTGGCGGCATCACCGGTCACCGCCGGCAGCAGCGCCTCGGCCAGGCCCACATAAGCCTCGGGCGAGGTCTCGGCGTTGAAGCGCAGCACCGGCGCCAGCACCAGCGCGTTGCTGAGGCCGTGCGGCAGGTGGAAGCGACCGCCCAGCGGGTAGGCCAGCGCATGGACTGCGGCCACGGGCGCGTTCGCGAAGGCCTGGCCTGCCAGCAACGCGCCAAGCAGCAAAGCCTCACGCGCGGCCAGGTCCTGGCCGTGCTCGCAGGCGCGCAGCAGGTGGCTGCTGAGCAGCCGCAACGCCTGCAGCGCGAGCTGGTCGGACAGCGGGTTCTTCAGCCGCCGGCTCGTGAACGCCTCAATGGCATGCACCATCGCATCAACGCCGGTGGCCGCGGTGATGGCCGGCGGCAGGCCGGTCGTCAGCGCCGCGTCCAGCACCGCCATGTCAGCGTAGAGCTGGCGCGAGACGATGCCACTCTTTGTCGTCGCACCGGTCGTCACGATGGCGATCGGCGTGACCTCAGAGCCGGTGCCGGCCGTCGTGGGCACCTGCACCAGTGGCAGCCGCTCGCCCTGCACCTGGCCGATGCCATACATCTGCGCCAGCGGCTGCTCGCTCGCCACGAGCACGGCAACAAGCTTGGCCACGTCCATCGACGAGCCGCCGCCCAGGCCCAGCACCAGTTGCGCGCCGAATGCGCGGGCGCGCTCGCTCGCGGCCTGGACGACATGGTCAGGCGGGTCCGGCTGCACGTCATCGATGACCAAAAGCTCGAACCCGGCGGCGACCAGACTTTGCAGCGCTGGCCCGAGCAGGCCGCTGCGGTGCAGGAAGGCGTCGGTCACGACACACAGGCGGCGCGGCGACCAGCGCTCGGCGAGGACTTCGCCAAGCCGCGCGCTGACGCCGCACTCGATCACCAGGTGCGGCACGGTCTGAAAGGAATAGGCGGTCACGGCGGGCAGGGCTCGGCAATGAAGGGCGTACCAGTCTGCCGCGCGCACCTGTGCGCCGCCAATGCAGTCACCGCACTCTCCGCACAGCGGAACCGTCGGCGGCGAAAGATTTCAAGCGCATCTGCGGCGCTGCCCGCAATGCGGGCAGTCGTTTCGAACCGGGGGTTTCAGCGTAGTCAACGGCATGCCGCTTGCGACACATTGGGGGCGTCCCGGGCCTGCGCCGGGGCGGTGTCCGTCTCGCGTCAGTCGCACCAAACCAGCATTACAGGTGTCCCATGGAAAGAAGCGTTCCGATCCGTTCCGTCAGTCGCAGCATCGCCGTCCTGCAGGCCATCAACCGCGGGGAATGGCTCACGGTCATGGAGATCTCCAAGGCGGTAGGCCTGCCCTACCCGACCACGTTCCGCATCATCCAGACGCTGATGCATGAAGGCCTCGTCACCTGCGAGGCCAGCTGCAAGCGCTACCGCGTGACTGCGCTTGTGCAGTCGCTGGCGCTGGGCTATGCCGATGGCGGCAGCCTCATCGAAGCCGCCCGGCCGCACCTGGTGGCCCTGACGCAGCAGCACGCCTGGCCGGTCTCGCTGACGACCCACGTAGGCCGCAGCATGATCGTGCGCGACTCCACGCACACGATCAGCTCGCTGACCTTCTGCAACTACGCGCCGGGCTACAGCCTGCCGTTGCTGGAATGCGCGTCGGGCCATGCCTTCCTGGCCCACATCGGCAACGAGGAGCGGCTGGGTCTGCTGGCCGGCCTGGAGGCCTATGAGCGGCGCACGCCGCTGCTGGACATGTTCAAGTCAGAGCGGCTAGTGCAGATGATCCGCGACAACGGCTATGCGACCTGGGAGCGCAATCCGCACACGCAGTTCCCCGGCAAGACCTCGTCGATCGCCGTGCCGGTGATGGACAACGGCGAGGTGGTGGCGACGCTGACGCTCGTGTTCTTCGCGTCGGCGCTGCCGATGGCCGAGGCCGTGCGCCGCTACGCCGACGACCTGAAGGCCGCAGCGCGCGACATCTCGGCCAAGCTGGCCCAACGCACCGGCGACCATCCGGCCCACGTCGAGGCGCTGGCCACCTGCTGAGCCCGACGCGCCGGCCGAGCCTTCAGGCGGGCCGGCGCAACAGGGCCAGCAAGCCGCCCACGTCGGCCGACCGGTCCAGCCCCCACAAGGCCTGCAGGATCTCGCCCGAGCGACGCGGCAACACAACGTCGTCCGCAGCACTGCGAAACAGCTCGCAGAGCTGCGAATCACACAACGGATGGGCCGGTGACCCGAGGAAGAAGTCGATCTCCACCGCCTCCTGCCCACCGTCGTCGAACCATGCTTCGAGCCGGGAGGCGTGAACACCGGGCAGCCGGTCGTCACGCCACAGATGGATGGTGTCGCGCAGGCGCCGGGTCGTCGGATGTTCGCGGCAAGCCGCCAGTCGTTCGTCGGCCGTGAATTGGCCCATCAGCCAGGCGGTGGCAACGCTGTCAAGCAACAACTCATCGCGCTGCGGCGCTTTCGAGCTGCCGGGCCAGACGGCCAGCCGCAGGCGCTGCAGCGAGCGCCCGCCGGCCTGCGCCCGCAACGCCAGTGCGGCCTCCACCGGCGCGAGCGCCGCCACCGGCAGCGGCCGGCAATGCAGCGCGATCTCGTGCACTCGCCGGAAGTCATCCAGGTCCGCAAGCGCCGCCCCCGCCTGCGGCGCATCACCCGCCGCCTGCGGCCAGGCCGCGCACATCGGCGCCAGCGCCGCGGATGTCGCCGCGCGAGTCAGCCCCAGCAGCGTGCATCGCGAGGCTGCGGCACCAAGATCGCGCGCCACTGACGCGACGTGGGGCGCTGGCGTCAGGTCTCGCGCGGCGAGCGCGACCTCGACGCCCACGAGCAAGGCCGTCAACACGCGCGCCCCGCCATGCCGGCCGATCTCGCCCAGCGCCAGCAGGTCCGGCAGCAACGCCGCCGTGATGCTGGTCTGGCTCGGCAGATGGGTGTCGCCATAGTCGAGCTGTTCGAGCAGCTGGCCGTGTAGCAGCGCCGCGCGCGCACGCGGGACGCGAAGACCCGACCACCACAGGGCCACGCCGGTGCCCGGCCCGGCGACGCCCGCGGCCAGCGCGGCTTGCGCCAGCAGCTGCAGGCCCGCCGGCTGGCGGCTAGCCTCGGCCGAGGCTTTCAGCTGGTTCAGCAGCAGGCGCTTGGCCTGGTGCAGCACCATCTCGTGCGGCTGCGCCTGCTGCCAGGCACAGACGAAGTCAGTCAGCCGTTCGGCGACGAAGGTGGGATACGTCGTCACGGCGGTGCGGCCCGCGTTGGACCGGGCCGGGCCGCGCCGGCGCGCGCGCTCCTGGATGAGGACATCGGTTTCGCTCCCTGCGATTGGCGTTCTGCTGCGCGCAGCCTAGACCGCGAAACGCCGATCAGGAAGAGCGGCCCGCGCCGCTGTTCACACCCCGAATTGCCCGGGCGCGGCGGCCGCCTGGGCTGGATGCCGCTCGGCGATATCGCGGGCCAGCTTCTGCAGCCGCGGCGCGTAGACCTCGCGGAGTTTGTCCTTGTTGCGCAGCGTGGACTTGATGTAGCGCATGACGATGCCACCCACCGGCCGCCCGGCCAGCAGCAGCGGCACGCCGAGGTTGCCCTCGCGGTAGTGGTCGAACTCGAGGTGGCAGTAGCCGTTCAAGCGGGCGTCGTCGATGAGCTGCTGGATCTGCGGCCGGTCGAAATGCACCGCGCGCCGCAGCTCGTCGCGTTCCAGCGTCGTGTTGACGATGGACTCGCGCTCGGCAGGCTGGCAATGCGCCAGATAGCAGTAGCCGCAGGTGGACAGCAGGATGGGCAGCGACGCGCCTACGCCGTAGCGGATCAGCGCCAGCGGCGAGTCGTGGTCGGTGTTCAGCCGCACGACCATCTCGGTGTCGCGCGGCGTGCTCAACGCGATCGCCCAGCCCAGCTCGCGCTGCGCCTCGGCCAGCAACGGGCGGGCGATCTCGATGAGCAGCTCCTCGTCCCGGAACCCCGCCGCGAGATGACGCACGAGGCTGGTCAGCCGGTAGATGTCGCTGTTGGGCAGCTTGTCCACATAGCCGGCAGAGGCCAGTGTCTGCAGCAGCCGGTAGGAGGTCGCTCGCGGCACGCCGATGCCCTGGGCCACCTGGGTAGCGGTCACGTCGCCATGCTGGTTCATGAACGTGATGGCGCGCAAGGCCTTCTTCAACGACTTGATCTCGTCACGCTCCGCCATGACCCGCGCCTCTCACACCCACCCTCGCCGCTCCCAGCCAAAGCGGCAGTTTAGGGGTGGGCCGCAACCGCCCCGTCAGCGCGCCGGCCAGGCCTTCGGATAGCGCCCCAGTCCCAGCAACAGCAGCGGGCCGAGCACCAGCAGCACCGCGGCGATCAGCAATGCGTCGTGATAGCTGCCGTTGCGGTCGAAGATCATCGCAAAGCCCACGGGGCCGGCGCCGGCAGCCACCGAGAAGTTGGCCCATTGCCACGCATAGATCTGGCCGAAGTTGCGCGTGCCGAAGTAGCGCAGGCACAGGTAGGCGATCAGGTCGAACTCCGCACCGGCCGCCAGGCCGATCATGACGACGGCCGGCCCCGGCCACTGCTGCTGGGCCAGCAGCAGGCAGGCCAGAGTGGGCGGCATTAGCAGCAGCAGCGCGACGGCCGGACCCCAGAAACGGTCCAGCAGCCAGCCCGCCAGCAGGCGGCCGAACATCACGTTGATGCCCAGCAGACTGGCATAGCCGGCCGCCTCGGTCATGCTCAAGCCCGCGTCGGTCAGCATCGGCACGAGGTTGGGGATGAGGCCGGCCACGACGGCGCAGATGATCCAGAAGGCAACGATCAGCAGCCAGAACTGCCGCGTGCGCAGCGCCTGACCCACGCTCAGGCCCTCGCCTTCCCCCGCAGCGACGCCCGGCTCGGCACGCGGCTTCTCGCGGAACAGCCACCACACCACCGGCATCGCGAACAGCACGATGGCCAGCGCCACGACCACGTAGCCGGCGCGCCAGCCATGGGAGGTAACGATCTGGTTCATCAGCGGCGGCGCCACCAACGCCGTCACACCCGTGCCGCTGAGTGCTATGCCCAGCGCCATGCCGCGACGCTTGTCGAACCAGGCACCGATGCCGCGGGACCAGGTCAGCGGCGTCGTGCCGATGCCCAGCACGGCGAACAGGAACCAGTTGGCCTGCCACAGGACCGTGGAGCCGGTCTGGCAGGCCAGGCCCAAAAAGCCCAGCGCCAGGCCCGCCTGGCTGAACAGCGCGACGCGCCGCACGCCGAAACGGTCGATCGCCCAGCCGGCCAGCCAGGCGCTGCAGATGACGCCCAGCATCGAGAACGTGAAGCCGCTCTGGATCACCGAGCGCGACCAGCCGAAGGTCTGGGCCAGGGGCTTGGCGAAGATACCCAGCGTGTAGAACGGCAGCGCCGTCAGCCCCATCGCGACGCCCACCCAGGCCGCCAGCACCACCTGCCAGGCCTTGTCGCGGCGGAACTCGCTGACCTCCGCCGACACGGCGGAGCTCGGCACGGTGGACGGCGCGGAAGGGATGCTGCTCATGATGACCAGTTGGGCTGTCGGAGGGCGCGAGGCTAGGTGAGGCGAACCCGACGGTCAACGCACGGTCGCGCTCCGATTCACCTCGCGAACAAGGCGTGGCAGCCTACAGCCCGAGCGCGCCCGGGTTCATGAGGCCCTTCGGGTCCAGCGTGGCCTTCAGCGAATTCAGCAGCGCTAGCGCCACCGGATCCAGCCGGTCAGCGTAGCGGTAGGCCCGGCCGATCTGGAAATGCGCCGCGCCGTGCGCGGCGAACAGCTCGGCGAGCTCGCGCTTGACGTCCGCCGCCAGCGCGGTGGCCGCTTCGTTGCGGCCGTGGGCCGGTACGCCGCGCAGATGCTCGTCGCCCAGCATCGCATGGTGATACGGCGTCGTCTCATCGGGCCAGTACAGCGCGATCTCGTACAGCAGCCCCGTCGACGAGACGGTGGCGAACATTGTGCCCATCCAGACGCCCAGCCGCTCCATCTCTACCTGGCGGCGCGCCTTCAGCCCTTGCAGCGCCGCATGGAACGCAGTCACCGCCGCATGCGGCAGGATGCCGTGCAGAGGCACCCAGCGCTCGCCGCCAGGGCCGAGGATGTTGGTCAGCGGCGCAAACGGCAGCGCGCGCACGAAGCCAGGCACGCTGTTGGCGATCTCCTGCCCGCGCGTCAGCGCAAGCAAGCGCAGCCGCTGGGCCTTGGCCTTCACGTCGGCCTCGCTGACACCCTCGACGATGAAGTGCGCCATATAAGCACCGCTCGTCAGCACGCGATCGCCGGCCGCCGCCATGCGCAGAAGCTGCTTCACGCCAGCCAGCACGCCAGGCGCCGAGCGGAACACCTCCGCTGCAATGCGCAGCCGCGAGGCCAGCCCGCCCTGCCGGCCGATCTGCCCCTGGGACAGCGAGCGGTCCAGGCCGAAGTGCTCGTCCTCCAGCCCCTCCAACGCCGCCAGCCGCAGCATCTCGTGGAAGCTTGCGAAATCGTCGAACGCGAAAGATAGCGCCTCGAAGTCCGCATGCGCCGCGATCATCGGCAACCGGATCGCCGCCTTGATACCCAGCGCGCCGCAGTCGCCGGTAAACAGGCCCGTCAGGTCCGGCCCGAAATGGCGTGTGGCGGTACTGATGCCCGTGCGCAGCAATTCGCCGGATGCCAGCACCACGTCCAGCGACAGCACCGACTGCGCCGAGATGCCGTGACGCGCGCTTCCATGGCTTAGCGTGTTCTGGCTGACACCACCGCCGATGGTTGCGACCAGGCCGGAGAACGGCCCCCAGAACGGCGTGCGCAGACCCAGCGGCGCCAGGCGTTCGCGCAGCGCCGCCCAGGTGACGCCGGCACCCACAGTCACGACTGCGTTGGGCACGTCCACCTCGATGCCGTCCAGTGCGCCGGTGTCGAACAGCACATGGCCGCCGGCCGGCAGCAGATAGCCGTCGGTATAGGACGCACCACCGCCGCGCGGCACCATGGCCACGCCGGCTGCCGCGCACAGCCGAACGGCGGACTGCAACGCCTCGACGGTGCGCGGCCGCACGACCGCCAGCGGCCGGCCGCCCTGGGCATAGACATCGCGGGACAGCACGTCGAGCTGCGACGCCGCGGTACCGACCCCCTCGGCACCCAGCACGGCGCGCAGTTCATGGACAAGAGCCTCTTGGGCGGCAGTGGCGTTCATCGGGTGCAGGCACGGAGCGGTGAGAAGCGGCGACGCTAGCCGGGAGGCCCGCCGCCGGCCACTGCCGCGGGCAGGCTGTTCACGCAGCGAGGACACGCGCACCGCCTGGAAAAATCACCTCTTGAACACTCCGCGCCACGGACTCGCCAGGCCGCGACGGCCATGCTGTACTGCATTGATCGATGCATGCGCCGCCCCGGCCTGGAGACCTGCTGATGGCTGACCCCACGTTGTTGAATCGTCGCTCCGTCCTGGCCGCGGGAGCGGCGACGCTGGCGGCCCCCACGGGCCTGGCCCGCGCCGCCTCACCGCAGGCCGACGTACTCATCCTCGGCGCCGGCATCTCCGGCCTGCACGCCGCCCGCATGCTGCAGGGCGCAGGGCTGAAGATCACGGTACTGGAGGCCAGCAACCGCGTCGGCGGGCGCTGCTGGACCGAGCGTGGAGTGCCAGGCCGTCCCGAGATGGGTGCGGCCGAGATCGGCTTCGGCTACGGGCGCGTGCGCGGCAATGCGACGGAGCTGGGCGTCGCGCTGGTGGACCAGAAACCCGGGGGCCCGTCAGTGCTGGGCGGCAGTACCGTCGCGATGAGTCTCTTCGGCCAGCCCGCGGTCAATCGCCCCTGGGCCGACTCGCCGCTAAACCGCCTGGCTGCCGGCGAGCGCGCGATGCTGCCGCTTCAGCTCTACGCCCACTACCTGCGCGCCAACAAGCAGCCGCTGGTGGAACTGTCGGACTGGCTCAAGCCCGAATTCGCCACGCTGGACCGCATGTCGCTGCGCGACTACTTCCGCGCGCAGGGCGCGTCGGACGAAGCACTGCGCCTTCTCAACGTCAACGTTACATCGCGCAATCTCGACGAGGCCAACGCGCTGGACGTGCTGCGCAAGCTCCATGGCTATATGTGGGAAGCCAAGGCCGGCCGCCAGAGCAAGGTGCGCGACGGCACGAGCGCGCTGACCGACGCGATGGCACAGTCGCTCGCGCAGCCGGTGCAGCTGCAACGCGTGGTGCACCGGATCGAGGCCGGGCCAACGGGCACGGTCGTGCACTGCCGAGACGGCAGCGTGCATCGCGCCCGGGCTTGCATCACGACTATCCCACTGTCTGTCATGAAGGACATCCGCGTCGACGGCGTGCGCGGCGCGACCATCCCGGGCCAACAGCGCGAGGCCTGGCACGAGATCCGCTACGGCCAGCTGCTGCAGGTTTTCATGGAAGCGGACAAGCCCTTCTGGGAAAAGGACGGCATGTCACCCGAGCTGTGGTCCGATGGCCCCATCGAGCGCGTGCTGCGACTGCCAGCGCAGGACGGCTCAACCAACCATTTCGTCGCCTTCATCAACGGCGAGGCCACCGACGCGCTGGACCGGCTGCCAACGGCGCAGGTGAGCGAGCGCGTCGTCAGCGAGCTGGCCCGGCTGCGCCCGTCCACGGCCGGCGCGATGCGCGTGACCCATGTGCACAACTGGACGACGCTGCCGTTCAACCGCGGCCACGTGGCGGGCTACCCGGTGGGCGGCGTCGGCCGGTACGCCGCACTGCTGGACCGGCCGGTGGGCTCGCTGTACTTCGCTGGCGAACATTGCGGCAAGGTGCATGTGGGTCTGGAGTCGGCCTGCGAGGCGGCCGAAGCCGCCGTCATGCGGCTGCTGGACGACATCGACAAGGCCTGAGCCGTCGGCGCGTATCCGTCTGGCGGCTAGCCGACGGGCCCGGCGCGCACGCCGCCAGCGGCCAGTCCAACATTCAATCGAGACCAAGGAGTACCGATGCTCAACACCTTCCAGCAGGCACATCACCCGATGCTGCCCCGGGCCACGCACGACGAGGCCGCACGCCAGGAGTTCTCCAAGAGCCTGAAGCAGTTCGTACAGCAAGCGCTGCTGCCGGGTCTTCAGCCAGTGTTCGAGCACCGCGTGGCCAAGGACTTCGAGAAGACCCACGGCCATGCGCCGAAGAACCGCCGCGACATCCGCCGCGCGATGGAGCCGGACCCCTACTTCCAGCACTACGCCGCGCTAAACCGCATCTCGCAGGAGGCGATGTGGAACTCGGTCATCGACTCGGTCGAGCGCCAGCTGCCCGAGCTCATCGACAACGCCCGCAAGTTCTCCGCGTCGACGGAAGCAAAGCTGCGCATCGACGCCGGCTTCGTGCCGCCGCGCTACGTGACGGCGCTCGACATCCACTGCATGCCTGGCGGCTACGCAAGCGAGGTGACGGCCGAGGACGTGAGCGTCGCAGCACTTTACGACCGTGGCGCCTACCTGTACGGCATGGGCTTCGCGGGTCCGCTGAACGACGACATGGGGCGCTCGGTCTGCAACTACGTCAAGCGCAACCTACCGGACTTCAAGCCGCGCCGCATCCTCGACATGGGCTGCACGGTGGGCCACTCCACGCTGCCGTACAAGACGCTGTTCCCTGACGCCGAGGTCTGGGGCATCGACGTGGGCGGCCCAGTGGTGCGCTATGCGCACGCCCGCGCAGCCGCGCTGGGCGTGGAGGTCAACTTCGCGCAGATGAACGCAGAGGCCACTGACTTCGAGGACGGCTACTTCGACCTCATCGTCAGCCACATCCTGCTGCACGAGACCAGCGGCAAGGCCATGCCGCGCATCGTGCGCGAATGCCACCGCCTGCTGTCGCCGGGCGGCTACGTGATCCATGCCGACCTGCCGCCATTCGACCTGATGAGCCCCTTCACGCAATTCATCCTCGACAACGAGACCTGGTACAACAACGAGCCCTTCTGGGGCGCGATGCGCGAAATCGACCAGATCAAGCTCGCAGTCGACGCCGGCTTCCCGGCCGACAGCGTCAAGTTCGCCACCGCACCGATGGCCATCCTGGAGTCGGCAGCCGAAGGCGCGGCAGGCTACACCAACGATTCGACGAGCGCTGTGGCGGAGCGCGAGTTCACGGCCGGGGAGTTCGCCCCCGGTGGCGGCTGGGAAGTGCTGATCGCGCGCAAGGGGGTGCAGGCATGAGCGCGCCCCGTCCCCAGCGTCACTCGCGCGGCAAGCGACCACAGTTCTTCACGACGTCCGGCATGGACGAGGTGATGTCGATGATCATCGTGCTGGCGCAGGAGCTCAGCGTGCTGCGCGACCGCGTGGACGCGATCGAGCGCGTCTCGGCCGCCCACGGCCTGGACCTGGCGAAGGAGATCGAGGCGCTGGTGCTGGACCAGGAAGCGCTGGACGCCCGCGAGCTGCGCCGCCAGCAGTTGTTTGAGCGGCTGTACTACCTCGTGTGCAAGCAGGCGCACGAGCTGCAGCAGGACGAAAGCAAGCAGGGCTACGACCAGGTCATCACCGAGACGGCGCAAGCATGAACGCGATGCACCACAAGCAGCCGGTGTTGATCGCCGGCGGCGGCATCGCCGGCCTGTGCGCCGCGCTCGGCCTCGTGCGTGCCGGCGTGCCGGTACGTGTGTTGGAGCAGGCCGCGGAGCTGCGCGAGGTCGGTGCGGCCGTCTCACTTGCTCCCAACGCCACGCGCGCGCTGGACAGTCTGGGGATAGGCCAGGCGCTGCGCGACGCCTCCAACTGGCCGCAGCGCGCCGCAATGAAGCACTACCAGAGCGGCGCCGAGATGGTGGCCTACCCGATGGGGTCGTCGATGGAGCAGCGCTGGGGTGCGCCCTACCTGCAGCTGCTGCGCGCCGACCTGCATACGGTGCTAGTCGATGCCCTGCATGCACTGGACCCGACCGCGCTGCACCTGGGCGCGCGCGTGCAAGGCATCCAGCAGCATGGTGAAGGCGTCGAGGTGCAGACGGCCGCCGGCACGTTCCGCGGCGGCTGCCTAATCGGTGCCGATGGTGTGCGCTCGGCCGTGCGCGCCGCGCTCTACGGCGACGGCGCGCCCGACTTCACCGGCTACGTCGCCTGGCGTGGCGTCGTGCCGGTCGAGAACCTGCGCAATCCCGACTTCAAGCCCGACACCGCCGTGTTCCTGGGCCCGCAGCGCACGCTGTTGCGCTACCGCGTGCGCGGGCACCGGGCCGTCAACGTTGTGGCCTTCGCCCGCGTCGAGGGCTGGGCCGAGGAAGGCTGGTCGCTACCGGCCGACCTGGACGAGCTGCGCGCCGCCTTCGCCGGCTGGCACGAGGAGGCCGACGACATGATCGAGGGCCTGTGCCTCAGCGGCGCGTTCAAGTGGGGCCTGTTCGGCCGCGCCGAATTGCCGCGCTGGCAGCAGGGGCGCGTCAGCCTCATCGGCGATGCCGCCCACCCGATGCTGCCCTTCCTGGGCCAGGGCGCCGCGATGGCCATCGAGGACGCTGTGCTGGTGGCCCGCGCGTTGGCGCGCGGCCCCGACGTCGAATCGGCACTAGCCTGCTACGAGCGCATCCGCCACCCGCGGGCGACGCTCACCGTCAAGCGTGCCGATGCGCACGGCCTGCGAATCCACCAGCATCTGGTGACCGCATCCGCCACCGACCCGGTGCCGCGCGACGACTTCGCCGAGTTCGACTTCGACGCGGCCACGACGCCGCTGGACGCCTAGGGGCCCGCCATGCTTGACATCCGCCGCTTCACCGCCGCCGTGGCGCTGCTCGCAGGTGCCGCCTGCGCTGGCGCCCAGTCCGCCGCGCCGGTGACGACGACCCGCGTGCTGACGCGCGAGTCCGTTATCGCCCGCTTCGCCGACGCCGAGTCCAAATTCGTCGACATCGACGGCGTCAACCTGCACTACAAGGACCAGGGCAGCGGCCCGGCCCTGCTGCTGATGCAGGGCACGTTGGGCGACCTAGGCGACTGGGACGGGTGGGCCGAGATGCTGTCGCGGCGCTACCGCGTGCTGCGCTTCGACATGCCGGCCTTCGGCCTGAGCGGCCCGCTGGCCAGCGGCAACTACTCGGCCGACCGAATGGGGTCGCTGATCGACGCCTTCATGGACCGCATGGGCGTCGAGCGCTTCGCGATCGCCGGCATCTCGTACGGCGGCCTCGTGGCCTTCCGCTACGCCGCGACGCGCACTGACCGCGTCACGGCGCTGATCCTCGCCAACTCGGCAGGTATCGAGTATGGCAAGGCGCCTCCCCAAGTGGCGGCGGCCGGCCTGCCTGGCGCATCCGCCCCGGCACCGGCGGCCAGTGGCGCCGAGAGCCGGGCCAACCTGTTCTACGACGCCGTCATCACCTACGGCGACATCGAGCTGAACCTGCGCCACATGCTCGCCAACCCCTCGCTGGCGACACAGCAACGCATCGAGCGCAAGCTGGCGTTCGCAAACATCCAGGGCCGGCTCGAGGAGTCGCTGGCCGGGCGCCGACTGTACGAGCGCGGAGACCCGCTGCGAGTGCTGGCCCATGTGCGCGCACCCGCGCTCGTGCTGTGGGGCGGCGCCAATAAGGCGCTCAACACAAAGACCGCCGACGCCTTCATCGACGCGCTGAAGAATGCGTGCACGACGCAACGCATCGTCTACCCCGACGCCGGCCACCTGCTCATCGTCGACAAGGCCGCGCAGAGCGCCTCCGACGCGATGGCATTTCTCGACAAGCTGCCTGCAGCCGGCGACTGCCGCCGCGGGCGCTGACCGCCCAGGAGACCTCCATGCACTACGACTACGTCCCACTGCCCGAGCGCCTGCCGCTGCGCTGGCCCGGTGGCAAGCGCGTCGCGCTGTTCCTCACGATCAATCTCGAGACCTGGGATCTGATCAAGGACACCGACAAGCCTTACTACGCCGGCGGCCCGGCTATCCTGCCCGACACGCTGCCAGGCAACGTGCCCGACTTCCCGAACTTCGCGTGGCGCGAGTACGGCCAGCGCGTCGGCGTCTGGCGTCTGTACGATCTGTTCGACGAGATGGGCATCAAGCCGGCCGTCACGATGAACGCCGTGACCGGCCTTCGCCGCACGGCCATGGTGACCGCTGCGCTGCAACGCGGCTGCGAGGTTATCGCGCACAACTACGAGCAGGGCGAGCTGCTCACCAACTTCGCCGGCGACGTGGAGGCCGAGCGGCGCGTTATCGAGCGCACGCTGGCCGTCTACGAACAGGTGTGCGGCCGCAAGGCCCAGGGCTGGCTGTCGTCATCGCTGCGCGGCACGTTGAACACGGCCGACATCCTGGCCGAGAAGGGCCTGAAGTTCTATTGCGACTTGATGAATGACGACCAGCCCTACCTGGTCCAGACGCCACACGGTCCCATCGTCTCGACGCCCTACTCCAACGAGATCAACGACTTCACGCTGCTGACCCGGCGCGGCCACACGACGGCCGAGTACCTGGACGTGCTGATGGAAGAGCTGACCGTGCTGCACGAGGAAGGGGCTAAGACCGGCCGCATCATGAACCTCGGCCTGCATCCGCACGTAAGCGGCAGGGCCTACCGCATCAGCGCGCTGCGGGAGTTCCTGCAGTACGCCAAGTCGCTGCCGGGCGTGTGGTTCACCACCCGCGAGGAGGTGGCCAGCTGGTACCTGGAACACCACCACGAGCACATCCCTCCCAAGGCCTGACCCAGGACGCCTCCGCATGAGCCTCGACATTCCAGCCCTGAAAGCCACGCAACCCGCCGCAGTGGCCTTCCTCGCGCGCAGCGACCATCCGATGCTGCTGGGCGAGCACTGGGTGCCCGCAGAGTCCGGCCAGTGGATGGAGACCGTCGACCCGGCGACCGGCGCCGTACTGGGCCGCTTCCCGAACGGGGACGCAAGCGACGCCAACCGTGCGGTGCGGGCAGCTCGCGCGGCGTTCGAGAACGGTCCGTGGCCGGCGATGACGCCCAGCCAGCGCGCGCGCATCCTATGGCGCGTCGGCGAGCTGATCGAGCAGCATATCGACGAATTGGCCGAGCTGGAGACCCTGGACCAGGGCAAGCCGCTGTGGGTGGGCCGGTATGCCGAGATCCCCGGCGCGGCCGAGCAGTTCCGCTTCTTCGCGGGCCAGGCGCAGCGCATCGAGGGCCAGACGATTCCGACCTCGATCAACTACCAGCCACCAGGCAAGCAGGTGATGGCCTACACGGTCAAGCAGCCGGTGGGCGTCGTCGCGGCCATCGTGCCATGGAACTCGCCATTGGTACTGACGGCGATGAAGCTGGCCCCGGCGCTGGCGGCCGGCTGCTGCGTCGTGCTCAAGCCCGCGGAAGACACCTCGCTGACGGCGCTGCGCCTGGGCGAGCTGCTGCTGGAGGCTGGCCTGCCACCGGGCGTCGTCAACATCGTCACCGGCCGCGGCGACGTGGTCGGCGCGGCGCTGGCGGCACATCCGGGCGTCGACAAGATCTCCTTCACCGGCTCCACCACCGTGGGCCGCTCGGTGCTGCAGGCCGCTGGCGGCAACCTGAAGCGAGTGACGCTGGAGCTGGGCGGCAAGTCGCCCGTCATCGTCATGCCCGACGCCGACATGGACCTCGCCATACCCGGCGCGGCCAATGCGATCTACTTCAACACCGGCCAGGTCTGCGTGGCCGGTTCGCGGCTGTACGTGCACCGCGACGTGTTCGACCGCGTCGTCAACGGCGTGGCCGACATCGCGCGCAGCATGAAGCTGGGCCACGGCCTGGACGCCGCCACGCAAGTGGGCCCGGTCGTCAGCCGCAAGCAGGCCGACCGCGTGCACCGCTACGTGCAGGACGCGGTGGCTGACGGCGCCCGGCTGCTGGCCGGCGGCCGCCAGCTAGGCCCCAACGGCACCTTCATCGAGCCGACAGTGCTCGTCGACGTGCGGCCCGACATGGCGTGCGTGCGGGAGGAGATCTTCGGGCCGGTCGTCGTCGCCACGCCGGTGGACTCGCTGGAAGAAGCGCTGGCGCTGGCCAACGACTCCGCCTACGGCCTGGCAGCCAGTGTGTGGACGCGCGACCTGTCGACCGCACACCGCGCCGCGGCCCGCATCAAGTCCGGCACCGTGTGGATCAACTGCCACCTGATGTTCGACGCCAGCCTGCCCATCGGCGGCGTCAAGGAATCCGGCTGGGGTCGCGAGAGCGGCCAGGCCGCCGTCGACAACTTCCTCGAACTCAAGACCGTCTGCGCGGTCATATGACCCCTTCCCTTCGGAGAACCACGACATGAACCCCACCGACATGAACAGGCGTGGCGCGCTGCGCCTGGCCGCTCTCGCAGGCGCCGCGGCCGGCACCGGCGTGGCCGCCGCCCAGACGGCCCCGGCCAACCGTCGCCCGCTGGCCTTCGGCGACCCGATCTGGAACCGCGAGGTCTCGGCCCGGCTGGAGGCGCATGCGGACCCGAAGAAGTTCGTCTACGGCCTGGCCTCCGGTGTCGTGGCCGGCGTGCGTGACGGCGAGAAGCTGCGCCCGCTGATGCGCTTCGAGGTGTTCAGCACCATCCGCGTTGTGCGCCAGCCGGACGACAGCTACCAGCGCCTGTGCCGCGAGGTCGTGTTCTATCGCAACCTGGAGACCGGCGAGCTGATGGACGAGTGGGACAACCCGTACACCGGCGAGCGAGTGAAGGTGGTGGACGTAGCCAACGACCCGTACAACTACGTGATCTCCGACTACTTCCCGCAGCCACCCAGCTATGGCGGCCTGAACAAGGAAACCCGTCCGCGCCGGCCCTTCCTGCGCAACTGGAGCCTGCTGGACGCCGAGACCGTAGGCCTGGAATCCGACGTTCACCTCTACTACCCCAGCGCCATGCAGCCCGAGAAGTGGCCACGCGAGTCGCCCGGCAAGATGACGCGCGTGTCGGAGATGTTCCGCTACGTCATCCGCCGCAGCGACCTGGAGGACTCTAGCCTTGGGCATATCCCCTATCACGGCGTGTGGAACCGCGTGACGCCGTGGCTGCCCTGGATGCTGATGGACCAGGCCCCCGGCCACATCCTCTACACCGGCCGCATGTCCTCGCACGAGACGCTGGACTTCCACGCCAAGGACGTCATCGAGCGCGTGAAGAGCCGCTATCCCAAGTACCTCGTCGCGCCCGAGAAGGTCGAAGGGCCCAGTCTGTCTAGCCTCGAGCGCTACGCCCACGACCAACAGCCGGCGCCGCCGCGCGCGCCGAAATGATGCGCGTTCATCGCCTGGCTCCGCTCACCGGCCTGGCCCTGCTGATGGCCGGCGCCGCGCTCGCGCAGACGGCGCCGCCCCGCGACGCGCGCAACGCATCGTTCTGGCAGCGCGTCGACTTGCCGCCGGCGGACCGCATGCTGCCACCCAAGGACTGGTACAAGCCGCTAGCGCCGCTGGCCAGCCAGCCCGGGCCCTTCCTGCCGGCGGCCCAGCCCGGCAAGACCACCGTCCCCGCCCAAGCGCTGGACGAAGCCGCGCAGTACGTGCAGGCCAGCAACGGCCAGGCGCTGATCGTCATCCACAAAGGCGTCGTGCAGGCCGAGCGCTACTTCGGCGGCACCGATGCGAGCACGCAGTTCAGCTCGCACAGCTTCGCGAAGACACTGGCCGCCGCGTCGCTAGGTGCGGCGGTGACCGACGGCAAGATCGCCTCGGTGGACCTGCCCGCCTCGCGCTGGCTGCCCGAATGGCGGGGCGACGCGCGCGAGGCCATCACGCTGCGTCAGTTGCTGACGATGAGCGGCGGCTTTCGCACCGCGCCGAGCACCGACCCCGCCAGCCGATACATGCAACTGCATTACGGCTCGGACGTCGAGGAGATTGTCAGGACAGCACCGCTGGCCTATCCGCCGGGGACCGACTTCGCCTACGACAACGAGAACCTGCAGGCACTGGGCCTCGTCATCGAGCGCGCCACCGGCACGCCCTACCTCGACTACGTCGGCCAGCGGCTGTGGAAACCACTGGGGGCCAGTGGCGCCGAGTTGCTGATGGACCGCGAAGGCGGCCGCGCAATGCCCTACTGCTGCGCCTGGAGCGTACCGCGCGACTGGGCGCGCGTGGGCCAGATGCTGCTGGACGGCGGCACCTGGCGCGGCCAGCGAATACTCAGCGAAGCCTTCGTGCAGGAGATGCGGAAGCCCTCGGCGGCCAATGCCAGTTTCGGCTTCCAGCTCGCGCTGGGCTCGGCCTGGCTGGAGCCGCGGCTGTACCGCGCCAGCGCCGCGCAGAAGGCCAGCCTCGTGCCGGCACTGGCGCCGGACCTGTTCTACCTGAGCGGCGCCGGTGGCCTGCAGCTCGCACTGATCCCCAGCGAACAGTTGCTGATCCTGCGCGTCGGCAAGCCCTCGCCCGCCTGGCGTGACCAGGCTCTGCCCAACCTGCTCTACGCGGCACTCCACCCCGAGCGCCACGCCGACTGGGGTTGGCTCTACGACTGGCGCATGGCCAACCGCCCGGACCCGCGCAGCCCTTCGCTGCTGGACCTGGACCAGCCGCAGCAATGGCCCGCCGAGCGCGTGGCCGGCGGCGCGGCCACGCCGCTGCCGCGCCGCGTCAGCGCCTGCCTGAACGACACGACGCTGGCACCGGCGCTGGCCGAGATCCAGCGCGTGAAGAGCTACAGCTTCCTGGTCTGGCGCGATGGGGCGGTGGAGTACGAGTACTACGCCAGCGGCTTCGGTCCCGACACCCGCGCCGAACCGGCGTCCATGCACAAGTCGGTGCTGGGCCTGCTGGTGGGCCAGGCCATCGCCGACGGCGCCATCCCGAGCCTGCAGACCCCCGTGTCCCGCTGGCTCAAGGAATGGGCTGGCGACCCGCGTGGTGCGATCACCGTGGAGCAGATGCTGCAGATGGCCAGCGGCCTGGCCCCGCTGCACTTCGACCTCACGCCGGGCTCCGCCTACAGCCGGGCGCTCTACGGCGCCGACAGCACCGCCGTGCCACTGGCCGCCACGCTGGCCGATGCCCCCGGCAGCCGCTTCAACTACGCCAGCGGCATCTCGCAGCTGCTGGGCCTCATCATCGAGCGCGCCACCGGCAAGCGCTATGCCGACTACCTGTCCAAACGCCTGTGGCAGCCGCTCGGCGCGCAGGACGCCTACGTGACGCTGGACCATCCCGGTGGCCTGGCCCGAACGTCCAGCGCGTTGTTCGCGCGACCGGAGGACTGGGTACGCCTGGGGCTGCTGTTCGTGCAACAGGGCCGCGTGGACGGCCGCCAGGTCGTGGACGCGCGCTGGGTGAAAGCCATGGCCACTCCCAGCCCCGCCAACCCGAACTACGGCTACCAGCTCTGGATCGCCAGCCCGCACGCACCACAGCGCGCCTACAACAGCGCGACGAAGGCCACCGTGCCGGCGAAAGCGCCGTTCCTGGCCAGCGACATGGTGCTGTTCGACGGCTCCGGCGCCCAGCGCGTGTACGCCTCGCCAGCCGAGAACCTAGTCATCGTGCGCCTAGGCGCCGGCACCTTCGACTGGGACGACTCACTCGTACCCAACCTCGTCACCACTGTGGCGCGCCAGTGCCGCGACGCCCGTTGAGCCTCACGCCATGAAACGCCTGCTGCTGACCGCCGCCTTGACCACTCTGACCGCCGCCACCCAGGCCCAGGCGTTCGACGGCGCCCGCTTCGGCACGGTCGCCGGCCACGGCGGCGTGCCGCTCAACGTCGTCCAGAAGGGCGAACCGGGCAAGCCCGGCGTGCTGTTCCTGCACGGCTTCCGGCAGAGCTACTTGAGCTGGTCGGCGCAGTTCGGCGCCGATCTGGCGAAGCACTGCCACCTGGTCGCATACGACCTGCGCGGCCATGGCAATTCTGGCCAGCCCTGGCAGGCTGCGGCCTACGACAACGCCCGCCCTTGGGCCGACGACATGGCTGCAGTCATCCAGGCCAGCGGGCTCGTGAAACCGCTGGTGGTGGCCTGGTCGTTCGGCGGCAACGTGGCGATGGACTTCCTGCGCCTGCACCCGGAGGTGCCCATCGCGGGCCTGGTGCTGGTGGCTTCACCCGCCGGCCTGCTGGCCGCGCCGGATGCGTCGTCGGCAAAGCCGCCGCGCCCAGTAGCGCTGGACCTCGCACAGGCCATCTCCGGCGCCGAGCGCACGGCCCAATTAGTGTTCGGCGCCGGCGTGGACGCCGGCCTGCGCAGCCAGCTCACGGCCGCCTCATTGCGTGGGGGCCCGTACCTGGACAGTGCGGTGGCCGTGCGAGGCGCCGGGGCGAATGCCGACCTGCTGCCCCAGCTCGCCCAGCAGCACGTGACGCTAGCGCTCGGCGGCCGCGACGCCATCGTGTCCGAGCCCGTCGCCCGGCAGCTGCGCGCTGCATTGCCGACGGCCCGCGTGGCGACATTCCCGCAGGCCGGGCATGCGCTGTTTCTGGAAGACGCCGCCGGCTTCAACGCACTGCTGGACGAGCTGCATTGCTCGCCTGGCGCCAGCCGCTGATCGCCAGCGCCATCAGCGCCGCAGCAACCGGTCCAGCGCGTCGGCTACGGCGGCCATGCCTTGCGCGTTCGGGTGATAGGGCGCACCGCCAGCGGGCGCCGGATAGCCCCACATCCAGGGCATCACGGAGCAGACGTCATGCCCGAGCGATAGGCTCGACGCACGCAGGAGCAGCGAGCCGCTGTCCTGGGCGACCCGTGCGGTGACCGCCTCCAGGCGTGCCGCAAGGCGATGGGCTTCCCTTGCCTGGTCTGGTGACAGCGGGGCCTGCTCGCAGCCGCCTTCGACCGGCAGAACAACGGGATAGTCCACCCAAACCAGCGTCGCCTGCGGCGCGCGCTGGCGCACTGCCACGGCAATGTCGCGCAATGAGCGCTCCAGGGCTTCAAAAGCCGCGTCGTCACCTGCGCCGCCCAGTGAGTGGCAGCGTGGTGCGGGTTGTCGACCCTGCGCCAGCAGCTGTTGGCACGATGCCTCAATCAACCCGCCGATGTAGCCCACGTCGTTGCCGCCCACGGTCACCGTGACCCATCGCGTCGCAGAACCGACCGCATCGATCTGCGCGGGCTCGTCACGCCACGGCGCGAGCACCGCCGCGGTCGTCGCACCACTACAACTCACATCCTTGAGCACCAGCTCGCGCCGGGCGGCCAACAGATGGGCGTAGTTCCTCGTGGACCGCGCGCAACGCATTGGCGACCCGGTCTCGTAGGGCAGTAGGCCGGGACCCGCCGCGAAGGAACTCCCCATGGCCACATACGTGGCGGAGGGTTTGAGCTGGGCTTGAACCGGCAGCGGCGTGGCGCCGAGCAGCGCCCAGGCCAGTACGCCACCCAGCACGGGCGCCCACGCACCAGCGATCCGGCGGGCGGCCATCAGGACGCCGTGCGCGCGATCAGGGCCCTGGCCTCGGCCTCACTGACGACCTCGGCGTACTTGGCCTGCAGGTCGAACAAGTTGGCCTCTTGCGGCCGCGGGTCGCGCTCGCCGCAGGCCTCGCGCACGACAAACGGCGCGAAGCCGTTCTGCAGCGCGTCCAGCGCCGTCGCGCGTACGCAACCCGACGTCGAATAGCCAGTGACCAATACCGTGTCGATGCCCATGGACACAAGCGTCGCGGCCAGCGACGTGCCACAGAACGCCGAGGCGTACTGCTTGCTCACGACGACCTCGTCCGAAAGCGGCTCGATGCCTGCGGGAAAAGCTCCCAGCGGCGAGCCCTTGAGGAAACTGCGCAGCGCCGGCACCTTGCGATAGAAAAGGCCGCCGTCGCGGCCTTCGGCGCCATAGACGACGTTCGTGAAGATGACAGGCACGCCAGCGGCGCGTGCGGCGTCGATGAGACGGATGTTGGGCGCCAGCGCATCGACGAAGCCCTGCGCATACAGTGGGCTGTCGGGTTGCACATAGGCCTGCACGACGTCGATGACGAGCAGCGCCGGGCGTTGTCCGAAAGGCAGCGTGCCGCCGAAGCCGGCGCGCTCGTAATCGTCCTGGAGGGAGGCTGTCATGGCGCGCAATTTAGGCGCGGGGCACCGGTGCGAAGACCGCGGGCTCCGCGCGTGTTCAGCAGGTGGATAGCACTCAACATCCCCGGGATTTCCCACCTCCGGCACGAAATGCGCTGATCGACATTACGTTTTCGCGACAAGCGTCCGCCTTCCGCGGCGCGCGCCGACCGGCGATCCCGAACTTTCATTCCCCCCCTCCCGCAAGGGCACAAGAGGACATCATGGAAAGAGGCGTCCCCATCCGCGCTGTCAGCCGCAGCATCGCGGTGCTCCAGTGCATCAACCGGCATGGTTCGCTGTCATTGATGGAGATAGCCCGCGGGGTTGAGCTGCCCTACCCGACGACCTTCCGCATCATCCAGACACTGTTGTACGAGGGCCTCATCGAGTGCGAACCCTCTCGCAAGCACTACCGCGCCACGCAGCTGGTGCAGACGCTGGCCGTAGGCTATCGCGAGACCGGCAACCTGCTGATCCGCGCACGGCCGCACATGGTGGCGCTGACGCGCAAGCAGTCCTGGCCGGTGTCGCTAGTCACGCACGTGGGCCAGAGCATGATGGTGCGGGACTCCACGCACAGCGAGACCTCGCTGAGCTTCTGCAACTACGAGCCCGGTTACACGCTGCCGATGCTGGAATGCGCCTCCGGCCATGCCTACCTGGCCCATGTGCCGGACGATGACCGGCTGAGCATGCTGGCCGGACTGGAGACGCTGGAGCGGCGCAGCCACATGCTGGAAATGTTCAAGGGCGACAAGCTGGTGCAGCGCATCCGCGCTGACGGCTATGCCACCTGCGACCGCAACCCGCACTCGGCCGTACCGCGCAAGACCTCGTCCATCGCCGTGCCCGTCTTCGAGGGCCCGCGCGTGGTGGGTGCGATGGCATTGGTGTTCTTCTCGTCGGCCATGCCGATGGCCGACGCCGTGCAGCGCTATGTGCTGGACCTTAAGGCCGCCGCAGCCGCCATATCGGAGGAACTGACGCGCGACCAGATGGCAGCACCAGACGCCGCGGCCAAGTCGCCAGCGTCGCGTCAGGTGGCGCCCCGCAGCACGCGGACCGACCTTGCCCTGACCTGAGCGCAATCCAGCGGCATCCACGTGGCGAACAGCCACGCAGCCCCGCATGGCGGGCAGGCGCCCGGCTTGCACACTGCACGCCATGATGAGCCGCCCTTTCCGTTCATGACGCAGACCCTCTACGACAAGCTCTGGACCTCACATGTCGTCACCGAAGAACGCGACGAGCGGGGCGACACGACGGCGCTGGTCTACATCGACCGCCAGATGCTGCACGAGGTCAGCAGCCCGCAGAGCTTCGAGGGCCTGCGGCTGCGCGGCCTGCCGGTGCGCCGCCGCGAGACGCAGCTGGCCGTGGCCGACCATGCCGTGCCCACACGACACCGTGACCAGCCCATCGCCGACCCACTGGCCCGCGAGCAGGTCGCGCTGCTTGAGCGCAATACCACCGCCACCGGCCTTAACTACATCCCTCTGAACGACCAACGCCACGGCATCGTCCACGTCATCGGGCCGGAACAGGGCTTTACGCTGCCGGGCATCACGCTGGTCTGCGGCGATTCGCACACCTCCACACATGGCGCCTTCGGCGCGCTGGCCTTTGGCATTGGCGCGAGCGAGGTGGAATGCGTGCTGGCCACGCAGACGCTGCGCCAGCGCCGCGCCCGCAACCTGCGGGTGCGCGTGACCGGCGCGCTGCCGGCAGGCGTCACTGCCAAGGACGTCGTGCTGGCCATCATAGGCAGGCTCGGTGCATCGGGCGCCGTGGGCCACACGATCGAGTTCTGCGGTGACACCGTCGAGGCCATGTCGATGGCCGAGCGCATGACGGTGTGCAACATGAGCATCGAAGCCGGCGCCCGCAGTGGCCTCATAGCCCCGGACGACCGCACCTTCGCCTGGCTGGAGGGCCGGCCGCTGGCGCCTCGCGGCGCGCTGTGGGAACAGGCGCTGGACCACTGGCGCACGCTGCACAGCGACGCCGGCGCGCCCTTCGACCGCAGCCTCGACATCGACGCTACCGCGCTGGCACCGCACGTGACCTGGGGTACCAGCCCCGACCAGGCGCTGGCCATCGACGGCCGCGTGCCAGACCCGAGTCAGGCGACCGACGAGGCCGCCGCACGCAAGATCGCCCGCGCACTCGACTACATGGGCCTGCGCCCCGGCACCGCGCTGCAGGACGTGCGCCTCGACCATGTCTTCATCGGCTCCTGCACCAACAGCCGCATCGAGGACTTGCGCGCTGCCGCCGCGCAGCTGCAGGGCCGCCACAAGGCCGCTCACGTAAGAGCCATCGTCGTGCCGGGCTCCGCTCAGGTGGCCCGCCAGGCTGTTGACGAGGGCCTCGACCGGCTCTTCACTGCCGCCGGCTTCGAATGGCGCGCGCCCGGCTGCTCGCTGTGCGTCGCAATGAACGACGACCGCCTGCAGCCCGGCGAGCGCTGCGCCAGTACGAGCAACCGCAACTTCGAGGGCCGCCAGGGTGCGGGCGCCCGCACCCATCTCGTCAGCCCCGCCACAGCCGCAGCCAGCGCCATTGCTGGCCACCTGGCCGACCCGCGCGAACGAACTCCCGCCTGATGCAAGCCTTCACGACCCTGCGCTCCGTCGCGGCGCCGATGCCCGACGCCGACATCGACACGGACATCATCTTTCCCGGCCGCTTCCTCGTGCTGACGCAAAAGGCCGGGCTCGGTCGCTACGCGTTCTACGAGAAGCGCTTCGACGAGACCGGTTGCGAGCGGCCCGACTTCGTACTCAACCAACCACGCTGGCGTGGCGCCGCCATCCTCGTGGCGGGACCGAACTTCGGCTGCGGCTCTAGCCGCGAACAGGCGCCTTGGGCGCTGGCAGACCTGGGCCTGCGCTGCATCATCGCGCCGGGCTTCGGCGAGATCTTCCAGGCCAACTGCTTAAACAACGGCATGCTGCCCATCGCACTGCCCTCCCGCGAGCATGCCCTCGTCATGGCGGCAGCCGAGGCCGCACAACCCCTCACAGTGGACCTGAAGGCCTGCACCATCGCGCTTTCGGGCGGGTTGCTGCTGCCCTTCCGATTGGCCGAGCGCGCCCGCGCGGCGCTGCTCGAAGGCCGCGACGAGATCGAAAGCATCCGCCAAAACGCCGGCGCACTGATCGAGGCCTTCGAGGCCAAGCAGCGCCGGCGCCAGCCCTGGCTGTATGCCGATGCCACTACCGCCGGCTGACTTCACACACCATCAGGACAACCACACCATGGCCCAACCCATCTTCCGCCAGATGCTCGACCAGGGCGACTTCTTCGTCGTGCCCGGCATGCAGGACATGATCGCCACCGCCGTGGCCAACAAGGTGGGCTTTCCCATCGTGTACGGAACCGGCTACTGGCTGACCGCATCCAGCCTAGGCCTGCCGGACGCCGGCATCGCCAGCTACACACAGATGCTGGACCGCATGGCCACGCTGGTGCAGACGAGCCACGCCGCCGTCATCGCGGATGCCGACACCGGCTACGGCGGTCTGCTGAACGTGGCCCACACCGTCAAGGGCTATGAGCGTGCCGGCGTCACGGCCATCCAGATCGAGGACCAGGAGTTCCCGAAGAAGTGCGGCCATACGCCGTTCAAGCGCTGCGTGCCGATGGAGGACATGGTCGAGAAGATCAAGGTCGCTGCCGAGACACGCGAGGACAAGGAGAACTTCCTCATCATCGCCCGCACCGACTCGCGCGCAGGCTTCGGCTTCGACGACGCGATGCGCCGCCTTGAGGCGTATGCCAAGGCCGGCGCCGACGTGCTGTTCTTCGAGGCACCACAGTCCGAGGACGAGATGCGCCGCGCCTGCGAGGCCTTCGACTTGCCGATGATGGCCAACATGGCCGACGGCGGAAAGACGCCGATCCTGCCGGCGGCCACGCTCAAGGAGATCGGCTACGCGTTCGCGATCTACCCGTCGATGACCAGCCTCGTCGCCGCCGCAGCGATGGAGCAGGCTTTGCGGACGCTGAAGGAGCAGGGTCTGAGCCAGACGCCCGAGCTGCCGATGTTCGATTTCACCGAGTTCTGCAAGCTCATCGGCTTCCAGGACGTGTGGGACTTTGAAAAGCGCTGGGCGCGCTAAGGAGATTTGCATGATGGCCAGGCCCCTTTCCCTCCTGCTCGGCACCTGCTGCCTGGCGGGTACCGCGGCGGCAGCGCCGGCCGTCTGCGACGCCCGGGCGTCGCAGCAGTGGATGATGTTCTACGACTCCGTCACGATGCAGGCCGACGGGCGCGTCAGCTTCCGGCTGTGCGCACCAGCCGCTGCCGCGGTCAAGCTCAGCAGCACCGAGATCGATGGCGTGCCCACCGGCTTCGACGGCAAGCCACCCGGCCTGCCCATGGCCAAGGACGAGCAGGGCTTCTGGGCCGCCACGACGCCCGGCCCGCTGGCCGCCGGCGCCTACCGCTATGCCTTCAATGTCGACGGCGTCGACATGCCCGACCCGCAAGGCACGAACTTCTCGCTGACCTACCGCGGCGCCCGCTCGGTGCTGGACGTGCCCGGCCCTGCGTCGGCCTTCCACAGTGCGCAGCCAGGCGTGCCGCAGGGACTGGTGTCGGTGATGAGCTATGACTCGTCCACGCTGGGCACTCGCCGACGCGCCCACGTCTACACGCCACCGGGCTACGAGGCCAACGGCAACCGGCGCTACCCGGTGCTCTACCTCGTGCATGGCGCCGGCGACAGCGATGACAGCTGGACTTCCATCGGCCAGGCGAACCATATCCTTGACAACCTCATCGCCGCCGGCAAGGCGCAGCCGATGATCGTGGTGATGCCGTTCGGCCACACGCCGGACCGGCCGGGCGTGGACCGCTTCAACAACACCGACTTCGGCGACGACCTCGTCAAGGACCTGATGCCCGAGGTGGAACGGCGCTTCCGCACCGAGCCGACCGCGACGCGCCGCGCGATGGCCGGGCTGTCGATGGGCGGAGCCCACACGCTGAACTTCGGCCTGCCGCGGCCGGACCTGTTCGGCGCCGTCGGCATCTTCAGCATCGGCCTGCAGGCAGGTGACCCCGCCAAGGCCTATGTCGCGCGCAACGCCGAAGCGCTAAAGCGCCGCGCCGCCGCCAAGAGTGTGGTGTTCTACGCCTTCGGCAAGGAGGACTTCCTCTATGCGATGGCCGAGCCGACGCGCCGCATGCTGGATGAGCAGGGCATCGCCTACAACTACCGGGAGAGCGGCGGCGGCCACACCTGGGTGAACTGGCGGGCCTACCTGAACGAGTTCGTGCCCCTGCTGTTCCGCTGACCTATTGACGAGGTTCTCCATGCCCCTGAACGATCCACCACTCGACCGCCGCCGCTGGCTGCAATGGGCCGCCGCGGCCTCCATCGGCGGAGCACCGCTGCTGGCCGGGGCTGCTACGTCGGCAGCGCCAACCGGTCGTCAGCGGGACTACCTGCTGATGCGCGGCGCGCTCGACGACCGCCTCGTCGTGGCCGCGCTGACCGGGCAGTACTACGGCGTCATCGACAGCGAGCTGATCCCAATGTTCGGCGTGGTGGCCGCCACCTTCACGCGGTGGCGCATGCTGGAGGATGGCCGCTGGCTCAGCGCCAGCTTCGAGCACGCCTATTACACCGACGCCGACAGCGGCGAGGTGATGGCGCAATGGCGCAACCCGCTGACCGGCCGGAGCGTGCCCGCGGTGGTGCACACGTCACGCCCGACCACGTTGCTGCTGCACGAGGATCTCAGCCGCCACCACGTCAAGCCGCTGCCGCCCGGCGCCGTCGCAGAAGACCGCGTCAGCGCGATGGAGGAGGTTGCCGGCGAGCTGGTGATGGCGCAGCGCGTGCGCACTGCCCTGCCCCTCCCGGCGCCTGCTAAGCCCTACCGCTACAGCGAACTGGTAACGGTGCGCGCCCCGCTGGCCGCGCTGCGCGACCCGGCTTCGCTGCAGGTGCCCGCCAGCATGTCGTTCACCAACGTCAGCGGCTGGCGCCCCTGGCAGCAGATGCCGGCCGATCAGCCAGGTCACATGATGGCGCACGGTGCCGGCCGCTACGGCCTGACGCTGGACACGCTGCCGGCCATCTGGCTGGCCGAGACGCGCCGCACCAAGCCGGCCTGGTGGGCCGACCCTGGCGCACACCTGGAAGCGGCTTTCCGGGGCTGAACGCTCACCCGGCCCATAAACGAAGGCGCTCCTTGGAGCGCCTTTTTTTGCGGGCCGTGTCACCGCAAAAAGCGCAGGGCCCGAAGGCCCCGCGGATTCAGAACCCGTAGCGCAGGCGGACGCCGAAGGCGCGCTCCTCCTGCACGGTGGCGATCAACGCCTGCTGCGAGAAGTTGACCAGAGGCACGATGCTCAGGTCTGCCGTGCGCCCCACGCTGACCCAGCCGCGATCGTTGGTCAGGTTACGCACGAAGAGCTCGAGCGACGTGTTGCCCTTCTCGAAGCCCCAGCGCGCGTCAAGCCGCGAGTACGCCTTGGACTGCGCGAAGTTGAAGTCCGTCTCCCACTGCTTGCCGACATAGGTCAGGTCGCCGCGCAGGAAGCTGCTCCAGCCATCGCTCAGGCCGAACCGGTAGGTCGTGTTGGCCGACACGGTGACCTTGGGCACACGGCCCAGCGCGTTGCCGTCGAAGGCCACCGCCGTGCCGGTCAGCGCCAGCGCACGGTTGGAACCGTATGCGGACTGCGCGGCCGAGTTGTACTTGTCCCAGGTCGCATGCTTGATGTCGACATAGGCGCTCGCGCTCCAGTTGCTGGCGAGCTGGGCATCCACCTGCAATTCCAGGCCGCGGATGGTGGCGTCGTTGCTGAACGTCACGCCGGCGCCGGTGGCCGTGAACGGGCACTCGGGCGTGCCGGTCGTGGTGCCGCAGGTCGTAGGATTGAAGACGGCGCTGGACGTCAGGCGGTTCTGCCACTTCTGGTCGTAGACCGCAGCCGAGTACTGCAGCCAGTCGTTCACGCGCTGCTTGGCGCCGAACTCCAGCGACTTGAGCTTGGGTTGTGGTGTGAAGTTCCCCAGGTCGGGGTAGAGGCCGCGCATGTAGGCCTGACCTGCTGCGGAGGCATTCACGTAGCCGGTATTGACCGTCAGCGGCTGCACGCCGCGCGCCGCATTGACGTAGAAGGACAGGTCGGCCGTCGGCTTAAAGCGCAGCGTCATGCGTGGGAGCCAGTTGTCGACCGCGTTCGAGTAGACAGCGCCGCCATAGGTAGTTGCCTCGATCTTGTCGTGCTGGCGGCGCGTTTCGAAGGACGCCGTGATCTGCTGGGTGACGTCGTATTCCACCGAGCCATACGCCGCCGGCACCGCTGAATCGAGATTCAGGTAATTGCCCGAGTCGCGCACCGCAGCCGTCGCGCCCAGCGCAGAGTTCAGGTTGAGCTGCGAGAGCTGGTAGGTCGACTTGAAGTAGCTCACGCCGACGACGCCACGCAGCGCGGCCTTCGGGTTGGTGGACAGCCGTGCGTCGGCGGTCAGGTCGTGCGTGACGTTGGTCTGCAGCGCGTAGAAAGCTTGTGTCTTCGTGCGGTCCAGGTCGAAGATGCTGGCCGAGTTGGCCTGGTTGTAGCCCAGGTTGAAGGCCGCTTCCATGCCCAGCGGCAGCGAGTAGCCTGCTTGCACCGAGGCGCGCTTGATCTCGCGCGCCATGCCGGCATGGTCCAGCCGCGGGGTCTTGGCGAGGAAGGGGTCGCCGAGGCTGTTGTTGACGAAGGCCGCGTAGGCCCCCGCCGGGATGGCCGTGTTGGCGTCGATGACGCCGGCGCCCACGTCCTTGAATGACGGGATCGTGCCGCAGAAGTAGGCTGTGCCCGGCGTGTACTGCACGCTCTTGCCGTCACGGCCGATGCCCGTGTAAGTCGCGCCCGTGCAGCTGGTGTTGCCCGCGGCGGGAACGAACGCCGTGGCGGGCGTGGAATCCTCGTCCTTCTGGTAGTGGCCGCGCAGGCGCACCCACAGGTCGTCGGTGGGCGAGAAGTGCAGCGTGCCGGCGACGAACTTGGTGTTCTCGGCGCCCAGGTTACCGCCGTCGGTCGCGTGGTAGAGCGCGGTCTTGTTGCGCGAGCCGAAGGAGATGCGGCCGTTGAGCAGGTCGGGGATCAGCGGCCCCTCGATCGTCACGTCCACGTCGTTGGAACCGCGCTGGTTCAGCGACGCGTTGATCGTGCCGCGCAGCTGGCCGGCCGGCTGCTTGGTGATGAAGTTAACCGCGCCGCCGAAGGTGCTGCGGCCGAAGAAGGCGTTCTGCGGCCCCTTGAGCACCTCCACGCGCGCCACGTCGGTCATGCCGATGCTGGAGACACCGCCGGAGATGAAGATGCCGTCGATGAACACGCCGCCCGAGTTCTCCCAGGGGAAGTTCAGCTCGCCCTGCAGGCCGCGGAAGGTCGTCACGCCGAAGGCCCGCCCCTGGGCACCGGAGCCCTGCGCGGAGCTGAAGTTGAAGCCGGCCTGGGTCGTGAGGTCCTTGATGTCGGTGCTGCCGCTGGCGCGCAGGTCCTTCTCGGAGAAGGACTGGATGGACATCGGCACCTCCAGCATCTTCTCGCTGCGCTTGCGTGCGGTGACGGTGACAGTGGGCAGCGCATTCGTCGCAGCGGCAGCCTCGGCGCCCGGCGCGGCTTCCGCCGGCGCGGTCTGCGCGAGGGCGGGTGCGCCCATCAGCAGGGCGCAGGCCAGCGCCACGACGGTCGGTGCCGGCCGCACATGCTGGCGCAATGCGCCACAGGGCAAAGGGTTCGGGTGCATTTGAAGTTCTCCGGGATCGAGATAGAGGTGGCGCGTCGGGTTGTCTAGACAGGCCGGGACGGCGCGCTTGTCCAGGCTTGGCCGGTGATTCGTTGACCTGGGTCAAGGTGAATGTATGCAGCAGTGCATCGCCGTGCGGGTTGGCATTCAGCATCAATCGTCAGGTGGATAAGGGCCAGAAACGCGCCCGCCGACCTGCCATGTCGTGGTGCCGGATTCCCGTCCGCCGTGCCTCTTGCCCCGAGTTGGCGCGGTTGTATTGGTCGCTGCGCGACGCCATCCCCCGACCTGTCTGCCAGGCGGACAACACAGCGCGGGCGCTTGGCGCCGCTGGCCGGCACTCCTAGGGTGGGCACCACCTCAATCCACCCTGCCGGGCCCTCTCATGCTGATCAAGCGTCGATTCCTCGTCCTTATGGAGGCCGCCGCGCTGGCGCTGTCCTCCTCACCCACGCTGTCGCAGCCCACCGCGACCGATGCCAGCGCAGCCTGTGGGGCCGCGGTGTGCGCGCTGCCCGCGCGCCCGGTTTGGACGGACGGTCCGCCGGCGTTGCCCCACTGGTTCGGTGCAGCGCCGCAAGCCGGCCCCGACGAAGTTAGCGCCGACGGCACCAGGGTCCACAACGTCAGCCAGCCGAGCTACCAGCCCTTCCTGCCCGCGCCGGGCCGCGCGACCGGGGCGGCCGTGGTCGTGGCGCCCGGTGGCGGCTTCCGCGAGTTGTCCATCCGCAGCGAAGGCACGGACGTGGCTCGCTGGCTGGCAGAGCGCGGCGTCGCCGCCTTCGTGCTGCGCTACCGCACGATCTACCAGCCACCATCGGAGAGCGCGGAGCATTACCGCCAGCGTGTCTTCACGGCCATGACCACTGGCCCGCAGGGCCAGATTGGCGAGGCAGCCGCGGTAGATGGCGTGCAGGCGCTGCGCGAGATCCGGGCACATGCCAAGGAGTTCGGCATCGATCCGCAGCGCGTGGGCGCGGTCGGCTTCTCGGCGGGCGGCCACGTCGTTGGCGTCATGGCGTTGGCGCCAGAGCCAGCAGACCGGCCAAATTTCGCCGGGCTGATCTACGGCCCGCCGATGGTGGTGCCGCCAACGCTGCCCCCGGCCCACCTGCCCTATCCGCCGGGCACCCCCAAGGAGCCCTGGCTGCGCCCGGCACCCACGCCGGCCCCAGGCGCGCTGCCGCCGTTCTTCATCGCGATGGCACAGGACGACGTGTTCGTCGGCACCGGCGTGCGCGGTTTCTACGACACGCTCTTCGCCGCGGACTACCGGCCCGAGCTGCACCTGTACAGCCGCGGCGGCCATGGCTTCGGCATGGCCACGCGCGGCACGACGTCCGATCACTGGGCCGAAGACTTCCATGCCTGGATCGAGGCGCTGGGCTTCAAGAAGGCCTCGACGACCGCACCTTAGGACCCGAGCTCCGGGCAGCAGAAAGGCGCTCCGCAGAGCGCCTTGTTCATTGTGGGCCGGCACACCGTCCGGCTGGGCTGCCCTCCCTCAGAAGCCGTAGCGCAGGCGCACGCCTACCGTCCGCGGGTCCTGCAGCGTCACCTGCACAGCCTGGCGGTTGAAGTTGGTCAGCGGCTGTGCCGTCAGGTCGAAGTAGCGCGAGACCGTTGCCCAGTCCTGGGCGTTGAACACGTTGCGGGCGAAGAGCTCGATCAACAAGTCCTTCTTCTCGAATCCCAGTCGCAGGTCAAAGCGCTTGTAGCCGTCGTCCTGCGTGAAGTTGAAGTCGGTCTCCCAGCGCTTGCCGACCCACGTGAGGTCACCCCGCGTGTAGCCGCTCCAACCGTCGCTCAGGCCGAACCGGTAGGTCGTGTTGGCCGACACGCTGAACTTGGGCAGGCGAGCCAGGTGGTTGCCGTCGAAGGCGACGGCCGACCCGGTCAGCACGGCGGCATTGGCAGCGTCGAACTTGGTCCAGGTAGCATCCTTGTAGTCCAGGTAGCCGCCTGCAGTCCAGGACGGCGTCAGCTGGGCATCCACCGTCAGTTCCAGCCCGCGGATACGGGCCTCGTTGGAGATCGTCACACCCGTGCCGGAGGTAGCGAATGGACATTCAGGCGTGTTGACCGTCGTGCCGCAACTGGCCGGGTTGAACACGGTTGTGCCGGAGAGACGGTTCTTCCACTTCTGGTCGTAGATCGCCAGCGCGTACTGGAAAGTACGGCTCACCTGCTGCTTGAGGCCCACTTCGGCGGAGTCCAGCTTGGGCTGCGGCGTGAAGGGCGTGATGCCGGGGAACAGCGCTTCCAGGTAGGCCTTGCCTGCGGCATTCGCATTCGCGTAACCACCGTTCACGGTCAGCGGCTGCACGCCGCGCGCCAGGTTCACGTAGGCGGACATCGACGCCATCGGCTTGTAGCGCAGCGTCACGCGCGGCAGCCAGCTGTTGATGGTGTTGCTGGTCTCCGTGCCATCCAGCGAAACATAGGCGCTCTTGTCCTTCTGGTAGCGCGCCTCGGCTGACACCGTCCACTGGTCGTTGATGTCGTACTCGACCGCACCGTAAACGGCCGGCACGTGGGCACGCAGGTCCAGGTAAGCGCCGGTGCTGCGGGTCGGACTCACCTGGCCGAAGGCCGAGCTCAGGTCGATCTGCGACAGCTGGAAGGTGGACACGAAGTAGCTGGCACCCAGCAGGCCGCGCAGCGGATTGGACGGGCTGGTGGACAGCCGCGCGTCCAGCGTCAGGTCACGCGTGGGGTTGGTCTGCAGCGCCAGGAAGGCATTGGCCTTGCTGCGATCCAGGTCGTGGATGCTGGTGGAGTTGGACTCGTTGTAGCCGGCGTTGAACGCCACGTCCATGTCGTAAGGCAGCATCACCGCTGCCTGGGTAGAAAGGCGCAGGGTCTCGCGTTTCATACCCATATGGGTGAGCCGTGGCGACTTCGCCAGGAAGGGATCGCCCAGGCTGTTGTCGACAAACGCGGCGTAGACGCCGGCCGGCAAGGCGGTGTTCGCGTCGAAGACCTTGGAGCCAACCTCCTTGTACGACGGGATGCCATCGCAGAAGTAAGGCACGCTGGGCGTGTAGGTCACGGGGGCGCCGCTGGCGTTCTGACCGGTGTAGGTCTTGCCAGTGCAGCTGGTGTTGCCGTTGGCCGAGATCATGCCGGTCGCGGGCGCGGAGTCTTCGTCCTGCTGGTACAGGCCGCGCAGGCGCACCCACACCGACTCGTTGGGCTTGAAGTACAACGTGCCGCTGACGTAGCGGGAGCTCTCCGCACCCATGTCGCCACCGTCCGTGGCGTGGAACAACGCGGCCTTCGTCTTGCTGCCGAACGTGATGCGGCCGGTCAGCTTGTCGCCCAGCAGCGGGCCAGAGATGCTGGCATCCACGTCGTTGCTGCCATCGTTGCCGAGGGTGGCGTTGACCGTGCCGGCTAGCGTCGTCCCCGGGTTCTTCGTGACGAAGTTCACCGCACCACCGAAGGTGCTGCGGCCGAAGAACGCGTTTTGCGGTCCCTTCAGCACTTCCACGCGCGCCACGTCACCCAGCCCCAGGCCCGACACGCCGCCTGAGACAAAGATGCCGTCGACGAAGATGCCGCCCGAGTTCTCCCACGGGAAGTTCAGCTCACCCTGCAGGCCGCGGAACGTCACGACACCGAAGGAGCGCCCCTGCGCGCCCGTGCCCTGTGCGGACGAGAAGCTGAAGCCGGTCTGCTCGCCCAGGTCCTTCACATCCGTGATGCCTGACGTGCGAAGTTCCTTCTCGGACAGCGCCTGGATGGAGATCGGCACATCCAGCATCACCTCCGCGCGCTTGCGGGCGGTGACCGTGACGGTGGGCAGCGCGTTGGTGGCCTCCTGGCCTTCGGACGCCGATGTCGTCTGGGCCAGCGCCGGGCTGCCCATCAATAGCGCGCAGGCCAGCGCCACACCGGTGGGCACGATCCGCGACGACGAGCGTAGCGACAGGGAATGACAGGGCAGTGGGGACAAGTGCATGCGGAATGCTCCAGCTCGGATGTTGAAAGAGGCTTTGACGTTGTCTAGACAGGCTTGCGCCTGTACTGCTGTCGGCGGCGCCGACGTTCTTTGACCTGAGTCAAATGCAATGTAGGGAGGCCGCCGTCGCGCGTCTCTTTCGTTTTTGGTTCACTCGGCAGGCGGATATCTGCGGGCCTGCCAGCTGATTAATGTCACGTCGTGGTGCCCGATTCCCGGCCGCAGTGCCCAACGCCCCTTGCTGGATCGGCGCCGCTCAGACCATCGCGGCGGCCTGCTCGAGACTCGTGAACATCGACTGCTTGAGCAGGTACGTCCGCCGCGCGGCGCTGTCATTCATCAGCTTGTTCATCGCCTCGCTGCGCTGGGCGCGCGCGTTGGCCCAGCCGTCACGCATGAGCCGCGTGTTCTCGATTGTCTGGGCCTGCACGAAGTCATGCGTGACGGTCTTGCGTTGGCGCTCGTAGAGGGCGATCTGCTGCGCCGCGTCGGCACCGTGTCGCAGCACGCGCACAAGCTTCTCGCTGGCGTTGATGGCGTCGTGGATGCCGCTGTTCATGCCGAAGCCGCCCATCGGGCTGTTCAAGTGCGCCGAGTCGCCGACCAGCAGGATGTTGCCCACCGCAAAGCGCTCGCAGACCCGCTGGTGAGCGCGGTAGATCGTGCGGTGGCGGGTCACGATGTCGCCGTCGTGGCCCAGCATGCGGCGGAACACGCCGTTCTTGTAGTCATCCGAGACCAGTTGCTCGTCGGTCAAGTCCGTCGGCGCCGGAACAAGGATGCGCCACAGGCCCGGCACGCGCAGCACGACCATCCACTCCTGCGGGTCGGAGATGTAGTTGACGTAGCTCAGGTCCTCGAAGGCTTCCTCGATCGGGTACTCCGTCGAGAAGCAGACAAACTTCTCGTCATACGTGAAGCCCGGGAACTGCAACCCCAGCACCTTGCGCACGACGCTGCTGGCACCATCCGCTGCTACGAGATAGCGCGCGCGCCAGCGCTCCACTGTGTTGGCGCTTTCCACATAGGCCGTGACGCCCTCTGCATCCTGCTCGACGAAAAGCACGCGTTGGCCTTGCAGCACATTGGCGCTGGGCTGCTTCTTCAGCTGGGCCACGATGTCGGCCGTCACGCGGTGCTGCTCGCACTGGATGCGGAACGGGAAGCGCGTGCGGTCAGCGATCTCCGTCATGTCGAACGAGAACACCTCGCCCGTCTGGCGGTCGCGGTACTGGTAGATCGGCGCCTTCAACCCCTGGCTGAAAAGCGTCTCGGCCGCGCCCAGGTCGCTGAGGATCTCCAGCGTCGGCGCATGGTAGGTGGACGCGCGCAGGTCGGTAGCGCTGTTGGCCAAAGGCTCGACGGCTGTGACGGCGATGCCCTGGCGGGCCAGCGAAAGCGCAGCCGTGGAGCCTACAGGCCCGAGACCGGCGACGAGCACCTCGGTTTGGTGAGTGTTCATGGCAACGAATGCTTCTTGGAGGAGGGACGACACATCCTCACATCGCGAAGGCGCCGGGTCTTGCGGCGCCGCGCCAGCGTCCATCAGGCGGATAGCGGCCCGTTCCCGCAGCGCGAACACGCCAGAGCGCCTGGCATGACTTAGCTTTGGCAGCGACCTAGCATCGCCGCCAACCCGCGCTCTAGGAACCACTCAGAAAGGTATGCAAATGCAGCTTCAACAGTCGCGCCGCCCCCTCGCCTGGACCACGTTGTTGTGCGCCCTGCTCGGCGCAGGCGCTGCAACCGCCCAGCCCGCCGGCGACGCCACCAGCGTGGCCAAAGGCAAGCGACTGTTCATGCGCTGTGCCGCTTGCCACGATGTCGGCGACACCCCCAGCGGCCGCATTGGGCCCAACCTCAAAGGCTTGCTCGGGCGCCCGCTGGGCGGCCTGGTCGGCTACAACTACTCCCCAGCCATGAAGGCGCAGAAGCAGGTGTGGGATGAAGCACTGCTGAACGCTTGGCTGACCAAGCCCACCAACGTCGTGCCCGGCACGACGATGGCCTTCATCGGCATCCCCGATGCGGACGAGCGCAAGGCGCTGATCGACTACCTGCGCAGCGCGAAGTGACCGTCCCGTCAAGCACCGGCGAGCGCGGCTTCGCCATCGGCGGCTTCCGCGAGGCCGTCGTCATCGTGCGCGACGAAACCCCGCACCTGCAGTGCTGGGTCGGCAATGGCGGCTGGGTGATGCGCCACGAGGGCGACGTGGACCCACAACTGCTCGCCGCGTGGGGGCGGCCCGCCGCCAGCGGCCGCGAATGGCTGCTGGCCCACCCGGACTGCGACACGGGCTTCGTGCGGCTGATGCGCCTGTCCGGCGCCGAACCGCAGCGCGACATCCGCGCCGACGACCAGTGCTGGGACAGTGGCGGCATCTTCGACCTCAACGTGCGCGTGCTGGACGTGGACGCGATGGCCTGCAGCATGCGCGCACTGCAGTGGCACGGCGCCGCGCCGCCCATCGCTTGGGACTTCGGCACGCTGGGCGTCAAGGAATGGCTGGTGCGCGGGCCGGACAACGTGCGGCTGGCGCTCATCGAGCGGCTGCATCCACCGCTGCAAGGCTTCGATCACTTGCGCGACTTCAGCCAGGTCTTCAACTCCAGCCAGTTGGTGCGCGACGTCGACGTCGCCGCCGCCTTCTACCGCGACGTGCTCGGCTTCCAACTTGTGTCGCAGTACGAATCAACCGGCTTCGCGGCCGGCCCCAACCTGTTCGGCGCACCGCCGGCACTGGCGCCGCAGATTGGCCTGAAGCTGTGCATCGTGCACCCGGAAGGCCGCATGGAAGGCTCGGTCGAGCTGGTCGCCGCGCCGGGCGCCTGCGGGCGCGACCTGTCGGCCGACGCCGGTCCGCCGCATTTCGGCATGGCCACGCTGCGCTTCCCGGTGCGCGGCATCGACGCGCTGGCCCGGCACGCCGAGGCCTGCGGCCAGCCGCTGGCGATGCCGCTGAGCACCGTGGCGCTGGCGCCCTACGGCGAGCTTCGGTTGCTGGCGCTGCAGGCGCCTGACGGTGCCTGGCTGGAGTTCTACGAGCCCGTGTCCGCAGGTTGAGCAGCCGGGCGGCAGCCTTTGTCCGGGCCGCCGCTGCCACCTATCGTTCCTGCCACAGGAGCGATGCATGGAACTATCCGACAAGACCGCGCGCGAGATCTGGGCCGACATCAAGGCCAATCCCCGCCGCGCCCGCTTCGGCTACGGACGCAAGGCCGTGCTGGTGAACATCGATTTCCAGTGCGCGTACACGCGGGTCGATGAGTTCGCCACCGCCTACGAGACCGATCCGCGCCAGATCGAGTATGTGAACGCGCTGGCCCGGCGCTTCCGTGCCTTGGGCTGGCCCGTCGTCTGGACGCATGTGGCGTACGCCGAGTCCGGCGAGGACGCCGGCGTCTGGGGAACGCGCACAAACACGCCCGACTCGCTGCAGAACATCAAGCACGGCTCGCGCCGCGCGCAATTCGACGAGCGCTGCGAAATCCTGACCGGCGACCAAGGCCGCGACCTCGTCTACTGCAAGCGCATGCCCTCGCCGTTCTTCGAGACGCCGCTGCAGTCGCTGCTGGTGTGGCACCAGGTCGATACCGTCGTCATCACCGGCGGCTCCACGTCAGGTTGCGTGCGGGCGGCGGCAGTTGATTCGCTGTCGCGCGGCTACCGCACCATCGTGCCGGAGCAGTGCGTGGCCGACAAGCACGAGTCATACCACTTTGCCAACCTGACCGATCTGATGCTGAAGTACGCCGACGTCGTGGACGTCAACGAGACGCTGGGCTGGCTGGACGAGCGCGTGAAGGCAGGCGAATGAAGCTCGACACCGGCCACTACGACTACTGGCCCTACCGCGGCCGCCCCAAGATTCGCTGGCCCGGCGGCGCGCGCGTCGCGTTCTGGGTGGCGCCCAACATCGAGTTCTATGAACTCACGCCACCGGCCAACCCGGCGCGCGCCGCCTGGCCGCATCCCTCTCCCGCCGTGCCCGGCTATTCCATCCGCGACTACGGCAACCGCGTGGGCCACATGCGGCAGATGACCCTGCTCGACAAGTACGGCATCCGCGGCTCGATCTCACTGTCCACCGCGCTGTGCACCCACCACCCTGAGATCATCCAGATGTGCCGCGAACGCGACTGGGAGTTCTTCAGCCACGGCATCTACAACACGCGCTACACCTACGGTATGTCCGAGGCGCAGGAGCGCGCGATGGTGCTGGAGTCGATGGAGACCATCGAGCGCCACACCGGTCGCCGGCCGGCCGGCTACCTGGCGCCGGCGCTGTCACACAGCGAGCACACACTGGACCTGTTCGCCGAGCTGGGCGGGCTCTACACCTGCGATCTATTCCATGACGACCAGCCGACGCCGCTGCGCGTGCGCGGCGGGCAGCGCTTCGTGTCCGTGCCGTACTCGCTGGAACTCAACGACACCATCGCCTACGTCGTTAACAAGATCGAGCCGCGTCGCTACGGCCAGATGATCAAGGACAGCTTCGACCGGCTCTACGAAGAAGGCGCCGAGTCCGGCACCGTCATGTGCATCCCGACGCACAACTACCAGGTCAGTTGCCCGCACCGGCTCAAGGCCTTCGAGGACGCGCTGGCTTACATCACCAGCCACCCCGATGTCTGGATCACGACCGGCCGCGAGATCGCCGAACATTACCTGGCCCACCACCACGACCAGGCGCTGGCTGACATCAACGCCAAGAACGGAGGCCGCTGATGTCGCTGGACACCACCCACCTGGAGTACCCCCTGCGCCGCTACGGCATGGATCACGAGCGCTATGCCTGGTCGATGCTCACCGATCGGCCACGTGTGATCTGGCCCGGCGCAAAGCCGCTGGCCGTCTGGATCAACGTGAGCCTGCAGCACTTCCCGATGAACCCGTCGGCGAAGCTGAAGCTGCCGGGCTCGATGACGATGCCGTATCCCGACCTGCGGCACTACACGCTGCGCGACTACGGCAACCGGGTCGGCGTCTACCGTTTCCTGCGCGCGTTCGACAAGTTTGACATCCGCCCGAGCTTCGCGGTCAACGCCGAGCTGGCCCGGCGCTACCCGGCGCTGATGGCCGACATCCGTGCACATGGCGACGAGGTGCTAGGGCATTCATGGTCCATGGACACGCCGCACCACGGCGGCCTGGCGCTGGACGACGAACGCGCCACGGTGCAGCGGTCGCTCGCGCTGCTGCGTGAGCTGAGCGGCCAGCGGGTGCGCGGCTGGCTGAGCCCTGGCAAGTTGCAGAGCCCGAACACGCCCGAGCTGCTGAAGGCCGAAGGCATCGACTACTTCGGCGATTGGGTCAACGACGAGCTGCCCTATCGCTTCCACACGGCCCACGGCGACCTGTGGAACCTGCCCCTGGCCACAGAGATCGAGGACCGCTTCGTCGTCATGGACAACCTGCACAGCGAGGCATCCTGGGCAGAGCAGGTCATCGACGCCTTCGAACTTCTAAGGACCGAGGCGCGCACCCAGGGCGGCCGGCTGCTGACGTTGTCGCTGCACCCCTGGGTCATGGGCCAGCCGCACCGCATCCAGCACCTGGAGACCGTACTCGCCCACGTCGCCGCCAGCACCGACGTCTGGCAGGCCGCACCGGGCGACATCCTCGATGCCTTCGTCGCACAACAACCGGTGACCGCATGAAAGAACGCGACGTCCTCGTGAGCGAGGTGGGCCCGCGCGACGGCCTGCAGAGCATTTCGGCCATCATGGCCACGGAAGACAAGAAGGCCTGGATCAGCGCCGCGGCCGCTGCGGGCGTGGCCGAGATCGAGGTCGGCTCCTTCGTGCCGGCCCACATCCTGCCGCAGCTTGCCGACACCGCCGAGATCGTTGCGCATGCCCGCTCGATCTCCGGCTTGAACGTGGCCGTACTAGTGCCGAACTTCAAGGGCGCCGAGGCGGCCGTCGCCGCCGGCGCCCACAAGATCACCGTGCCGCTGTCGGTCAGCGAGACGCACAGTCTGCGCAACGTACGCCGAACGCACGCACAGATGCTGGACGAGGTGCGCCGCATCGCCGAGCTCATCCAGAGCCAGCCGGCAGACCGACGCCCGCACCTGGAGGGCGGCTTGTCCACCGCCTTCGGCTGCACGCTGGAGGGCATCGTGCCTGAGAAACGCGTTCTGGAGCTGGCCGTCGCGTTGATGGAGGCCGGCTGCGACGAGGTGGGCCTATCCGACACGACCGGCTACGCTAACCCAGCGCAGGTACGGCGACTGATCCGCGCTGTCTGGTCGGCCGTGGGCCGCGACCAGCTCACCGGCATCCACCTGCACAACACCCGCGGCCAGGGCCTGGCCAATGTTGTCGCCGCACTGGACGTGGGTCTGACGACACTGGACTCGTCGCTGGGCGGCCTCGGCGGGTGCCCGTTCGCGCCGGGTGCAAGCGGCAACATTGTGACGGAGGACCTCGTCTTCCTGCTCGAGTCGATGGGCCTGCGCACCGGCATCGACATCGAGGCCTTGTTCGCCACGCGCGAGCTGCTGGCCCGCGCGCTGCCGGGCGAGCCGCTGTACGGCATGACGCCGCTGGCCGGCCTGCCCAAGGGCTTCGTGCCCGCCACTCCCCAGAACCGAGACGCTGCATGACGACGACTGAAGACCTGCCCCTGTCGGGGCTGAAGGTGATCGAATTCACCCACATGGTGATGGGGCCCAGCATCGGCGTCATCCTCGCCGACATGGGCGCCGACGTGACCAAGGTCGAGCCGATCAAAGGCGACAACACGCGCCGCCTGAGCGGCTCCGGCGCCGGCTACTTCGCGATGTACAACCGCAACAAGAAGAGCCTGGCCATCGACACCAAGTCGCAGAAAGGCCGCGCGCTGGTGCAGCAGCTGCTGGCGGACACGGACGTCGTCATCGAGAACTTCCGCGCCGGCGCGATGGACGAACTGGGCTTCGGCTACGACGAGCTGGCCCGCAACAACCCGCGCCTGATCTACTGCTCGGGCAAGGGCTTTCTCAGCGGCCCCTACGAGCACCGCACCGCGCTGGACGAGGTGGCACAGATGATGGGCGGCTTGGCCTACATGACCGGCCTGCCGGACCGGCCGATGCGGGCGGGAGCGTCGGTCGTCGACGTGACCGGCGCGATGTTCGGCGTCATCGGCATCCTCGGTGCGCTGGAGCAGCGCCACCGCACCGGCCGCGGCCAGCGCATCACGACGTCGCTGTACGAGACTACGGCCTTCCTCGTGGGCCAGCACATGGCGCAGTACGCCGTCACCGGCAAGGCCGCGCCGCCGATGTCCATCCGGCAGTCGGCCTGGGCCGTGTACGACGTGTTCGAGGCCGGCGACGGCGAGCGCGTCTTCGCCGCCGTCGTCAGCGACACGCAGTGGCGCAAGTTCTGCGAGGCCTTTGACTTCGCCGACTTCCTGGCCGACGAGAGCCTGGCGAAGAACGCCGAGCGCGTGCGCCAGCGCGACCGCACGCTGCCCATCGTGCGCGAGCGCTTCAAGCAGTTCGACAAGGCCACGCTCATGGCCAAGCTTGAGGCCACCGGCCTGCCCTTCGCACCCATCGCCAAGCCCGAGGAGCTGTTCGACGACCCGCACCTGAATGCCGGCGCCGGGCTGCTGGACGTCACGCTGCCCGACGGCCGCACCACCAAGCTGCCGGCGCTGCCGCTGGAGATGGATGGCCACCGCTTCGGCCTGCGCCACGATCTGCCGGCCATCGGCGCCGGTGGCCGCGCGCTGCTGCTGTCGCGCGGCTTGACCGACGCCGATGTAGACGCGCTCGTCGCCGACGGCGTGATCGCCGCATGAGCGCTACGCCAGCCCCTCCCGCAGGCGGGCAGTCGCTGTTCGACAAGCTCTGGCGCCAGCACCTGGTCGCCGAGCTGGACGAGGGCGACAGCCTGGTCCACATCGACCGCGTGTTCCTGCACGAGCGCACCGGCGGCGTCGCCCTGAAGGCGCTGACCGAAGCCGGCCACGACGTCCGCAACCCGCGGCTGGCCTTCGCGACGCTGGACCACATCGTCGACACCTTCCCCGGCCGCAACGACCACACCCTGATGCCCGGTGGCGAGTCCTTCATCCGCATCACGCGCGAACAGACGGCCCAGCGCGGCATCCAGCTGTTCGACCTGGGCGACCTGCGCCAGGGCATCGTGCACGTCGTCTCGCCCGAGCAAGGCATCGTGCTACCCGGCGCCACCGTCGTATGCCCCGACAGCCACACCTGCACGCAGGGCGCCCTAGGCGCGCTGGCCTGGGGTATCGGCTCGTCCGAGGCCGAGCATGCGCTGGCCACGCAGACCCTGCGCGTCGTCAAGCCACGCTCGATGCGTGTCACGTTCGACGGCTTGCTGCCGCACGGCGTCGGCGCCAAGGACATGATCCTGGCCCTCATCGCCCGCGACAGCGCGTCGGGCGCGCAGGGCGCCGTCGTCGAGTTCGATGGCGACGCGGTGCGGTCCCTGGGCATCGAGGCCCGCATGACGCTGTGCAACATGGCCGTCGAGTTCTCGGCCTTCACAGGCCTCGTGGCGCCCGACGAAGCGACGCTGGCCTACCTGGAAGGTCGCCCCTTCGCGCCCCAGGGCGAGGCCTGGCAGCAGGCCTGCAGCGCCTGGCGCCAGCTGCGCAGCGACGCCGACGCCCGCTTCGACGCCGAGACCCGGCTTGACGTGAGCCGCCTCGCGCCGATGGTGACCTGGGGCACCAGTCCGCAGCATGCGGTCGGCGTGGACGCGCAGGTGCCGCAACCCTCGACCGCTGCGGATGCCGCCACGCGCCATGCGATGGACAAGGCGCTGGCCTACATGGACCTGCGGCCGGGCCAGCCGCTGGCCGGCCTTCCCATCGACGCGGCCTTCATCGGCTCTTGCACCAACAGCAGGCTGTCGGACCTGCGCGCCGCCGCAGCCCTGCTGCGCGGCCGCAAGGTGGCGCCGGGCGTCAAGGCCATCTGCGTGCCGGGTTCCACGCAGGTCAAGCTCGCGGCCGAGGCCGAGGGCTTGCACCAGGTCTTCCTGGACGCCGGCTTCGACTGGCGCGAGGCCGGCTGCTCGATGTGCTTTTATGCCGGCGGCGAGAGCTTCGGCCTGCAACAGCGCGTCATCAGCACGACCAACCGGAATTTCGAAAGCCGTCAGGGGCCGCAGACCCGCACGCACCTGGCCAGCCCCGTTACGGTGGCGGCCTCTGCGATCGCCGGCCGCATCGCCGACCCGCGCGGGCTGCTTTAAGACATGGCCATGGACCCGTTCATCACGCACACCGGCGTCGCCGCCGCACTGCTGCGCAGCAATATCGACACCGATGCCATCATCCCGTCCCGGGAGATGAAGACCGTCTCCAAGACTGGACTGGCCGCCGGCCTATTCGCCGGCTGGCGCTACGTGCAGGGCCGCGAACCCGCGCCGGACTTCGTGCTGAACCGCCCCGAGCAGCGCAGCAGCACCATCCTGCTGGCCGGTCGCAACTTCGGCTGCGGCTCGTCGCGCGAGCATGCCGTCTGGGCGCTGAAGGAGTACGGCATCCGCGCCATCGTCGCGCCGAGCTTCGGTGCCATCTTCGCGGCCAACTGCGTGCGCAACGGCCTGCTGCCCGTGGTGCTGTCCGAAGCGCAGGTCGCCGCACTGGCCGATTCGGTCGAGCCCGATCCGCAGGCGCGCCCTATCCACATCGACCTGCTGGCCTGCACGGTGACGGATGCCGGCGGCCAGGCCTACGCTTTTGAGCTGGCCGCTAGCCAACGCCAGATGCTGCTGAAGGGGCTGGACCCGATCGCGCTGACGCTGGAATCCAGCGCCGCCATCGACGCCTTCCAGGCCGCCGACCGCCAGGCCCGGCCCTGGATCTACCTGGGCTGAGGTCACTGCCATGTTGAACCGCCCTCACACCGAGTTCGTCCAGGCGCAGATGCTGCCGTGGCGCCGCATCCCGCCCGGCGCGGCGCGGCCCGATGCCGAGTACAAGTACCTCAGCCGAGACCCCGACACCGGCGCCTGCACCTGCCTGATCCGCTACCCGGCCGGCTGGTCCCGCCTGGCCGACGAGACCCTCGACGCCGCAGAGGAGTTCTACGTGCTGGAGGGCGAGCTGGAGATCAACGGCCTGCACTTCGGCGCCGACCGCTACGGGCAGGTGCCGCGCGGCCTGCTGCGGCACTCGATGTCGACGCGACGCGGCGCCGTCGTGCTGACCTTCTTCGACGCGCGGCCCGAGCTGGGGCCGCCGGTACCGCAGGCTGGCCTGCCCAGCATCGGCCAGCGCGACGTGCTGCACATGCCCTGGGACATGCGGCTCAACGACCAGAAGCTGGCCCACCTGGGCATCTCTCGCAAGGACTTGCGCACCGACCAGAAGACGGGCGAGCGCACCTTCCTGTCGATGATGCTGCCGCACTCAGAGCCGCCGGGCTCGCAGGGGCCGCGGGAGTCGCACCCGGTCGTCGAGGAGTGCTTCGTCATCGCCGGCTCGCTGGTGGGCCCCTATGGCGAGATGCATGCCGGCGCCTACTTCTGGCGGCCGCCCGGCATCCCCCACGGCCCCTTCGGCACGCGCTGGGGCTGCGTGGCGCTGATCCGTTTCGTCGGCGGCCGCCACGTCAACATCTGGACGACCGACGAGGCGCCCTTCGACTTCCACCAGCCCTACGCGCCGGTGCTACCGCCGGACCTGGCCCACCTGCGCGACGTGCCCTACCTGCCGGCGCGCGGCTACTGACGATGTGGATCGACCGGCATTTCCTGCGCCTGCTTGACGGCCGGCTGGTGCACTACCGAGCCGCCGGCACCTCGCGCCCCGGCGAGCTGCCGTTGCTGCTCGCGCACGCCGGGCCAGGCTCGTCGGCCGGGCTGGCCCCGCTGATCGGCGAGCTGGCCGCGCAGCGCCGCGTCATCGCGCCGGACATGCCGGGCAACGGCGACTCAGACCCGCTGCCTCAGTCCCAGCCGGAGCTGTCCGACTACGTGGACCAACTCGTGCAGACGCTGGACCGGCTGGGACTGGACCAGGTGGACTACTGCGGCCAGCACAGCGGTGCCCACATCGGCGTCGAGCTGGCGCTGCGCCACCCCAACCGCGTGCGCCGCCTGGTGCTGGACGGGCTGGGCGTCTTCCCGCCCGCGCTGCAGCAGCAGATGCTGGAGCGGTATGCGCCGCCGATGCAGCCGGACGAGCATGGCGGCCACCTCGCCTGGGCCTGGCAGTTCGTCGGCGAGATGTTCGTGCACTTCCCGCACTTCCTGCGCGACCCGGCGCACCGCCTGATGCTGGGGCCGGTGCCGCCGGCGGCCGCGCGCCACGCGCTAGTCGTCGAGCTGCTGAAGGCCCTCCCCACCTACCACCTGGCCTACCGCGCGGTGTTCTCGCATGCGACCGCGGAGCGGCTGCCACGGCTTCGGCTGCCCACGCTGCTGATGGCCGCTGAAGGCGACCCCATGCGCGACTACCTCGACGCCGCCGCCGCGCTGCTACCAGCCAGCCGCGCAGTGCTGGTACCCCGCGAGGCAAGGGCGGCCGAAGTGATGGCCTTCCTGACGGCCTGATTCACCGGCAGGCGAACAACGCCGCGCCACCGCTTAACGCAGGCCTGGCCGACTGCCAGCATGGGGCCCCCATACCCTGTGACGCCACCCATGACCGCCATGAACCTGACGCCTCGGGCGCGCCGTGCGCGCCGACTTCTGTGCTCGCTCCTCGTGCCGGCCTGGCTCGCCGCGCCGGCCACTGCGCAGAACCGCGAAGACGCCGACGCCCGCGCCGCCAGCATCGAAGCTCAGATGACCGACGCCGAACGCCTGAGCCTGCTGGTCGGCGTCATGCCGCTGACCATCCCGGGGCTGAAGGCGGATTTCCCGGCCAACATCCCGCCCTCCGCCGGCTATGTACCCGGCGTCCCGCGGCTGGGCGTGCCGGCCCAGTTGGCCACCGACGCCAGCCTGGGCGTGGCCAACCCCAACATGGCGCGGCCCGGCGATGTCGCAACGGCGATGCCCTCCGGCCTGGCGCTGGCCGCGTCGTTCGACCCGGCGCTGGCCGCCCGCGTGGGCGCCACGGTCGGGCGCGAGACGCGGGCCAAGGGCTTCAACGTGCTGCTGGCTGGCGGCATGAATCTGATGCGCGACCCTCGCAACGGCCGCAACTTCGAGTACCTGGGCGAAGACCCGCTGCTGGCCGGCACGCTGGCCGGCCATGCGATCCGCGGCATCCAGCAGCAGGGCGTCGTCTCGACGATCAAGCACTTCGCGCTGAACGGCCAGGAGACACTGCGCTTCTACGCCGACTCGGTCATCGACGAGCCCGCGCTGCGGGAGAGCGAGCTGCTGGCCTTCCAACTGGGCATCGAGATCGGCGAGCCGGGCGCCGTCATGTGCGCCTACAACCTCGTCAACGGCCACAAGGCCTGCGGCAACGACTTCCTGCTCAACCAGGTCCTCAAGCGCGACTGGGGCTACAAGGGCTGGGTCATGTCGGACTGGGGAGCCGTCAGCGACGCGAGCTTCTTCAACGCCGGGCTGGACCAGCAAGCCGGCAGCCAGCTAGACAAACAGGTCTGGTTCCGCGAGCCGCTGAAGGCGCTGATTGACGCCGGCCACGTGACGAAGGCCCGCGTGTCCGACGCCGTGCGGCGCATGTTGCGCAGCTTCTTCGCGCTGGGCATCGACAAGCCCTACAAGGCCGAACCCATTGACTACAAGGCCAACGCCCAGGTGGCGCTTGAGGCCGCACGCGCGGGCCTGGTGCTGCTGAAGAACGACGGCTTGCTGCCGCTGGACAAGGTCGCGAAGTCCATCCTGGTCGTCGGCGGCCATGCCGACTTCGGCGTGCTCTCGGGCGGCGGTTCAAGCCAGGTCTTCCCAAGCAACGGCAAGGTCCGCTTTGTCGGCGGCGATGTGGACGACCCGTCGACTACCTTCACTCGCCAGGTCTACACGCCCAGAGCGCCGTTCGCCGCACTGAAGACCGCCCTGCCCGACGCAAAGTTCCGCTTCAACTCGGGCTACTCGCCAGACACGGCGGCGGCCTACGCGGCACAGGCAGACGTGGTCGTCGTGTTCGCCACAAAATGGGAGGGCGAGGCCATCGACTCCGGTTCGCTGGCGCTGCCGCAGGGCCAGGACGAGTTGATCGCCAAGCTGGCGGCCGCCAACCGGAACGTCGTCGTCGTGCTGGAGACCGGCAACCCGGTCACCATGCCCTGGCTGCGCGACGTGCGCGCCATCGTGCAGGCCTGGTACCCCGGCCAGGAAGGCGCGCAGGCGATTGCCGAGGCGCTGACAGGGGCCATCAACCCCTCAGGCCGGCTGCCGGTCAGCTTTCCGCAATCCATCGCGCAGTGGCCGCGCGCCGCGCTGCCGGGCCTGGGGCTGGTCGAGCGCACGCCGGTCAAGGTCATCTACGACGAAGGTGCCGACGCCGGCTACCGCTGGTTCGCGAAGACCGGCCTGACACCGCTGTTCCCCTTCGGCCACGGCCTGAGCTACACGCGGTTCACGCACAGCGGTGCCTGGGCACGCCACGACGCGAAGCAAGGCGTGGAGCTGGGCGTGACCGTCAGCAACGACGGCGCGCTGGCCGGCGCCGATGTGCCGCAGGTCTACCTCATTGCGCGCAACGGGCAGAAGCTGCAGCGCCTGGTGGGCTTCGGCAAGCTGGCGCTGAAGGCCGGGGAGCGCCAGACGCTGACCGTCAAGGTCGACCCGCGCCTGCTTGCCGACTACCGCAGGGACAAGGGCCAGGGCGGCTGGACGGTACCCGCCGGCACCTACACCTTCGCCTTCGGCAAGAGCGCGGCCGAGCTGGGAGAGCCGGTGGCGCTGACGCTGCCGGGGCAGCGGCTGAAGCCCTGATCCGCCGCCGCTCGAATCACCGCAATCAGGAACACATGGCGTGCTGAATCGACGATCCTCAATGAAGCTGTTGCTCGCCTCCGCAACCGCATCGACCACGGCAGGCATGCAAGAGCTGGCCGGCGCGGCGAACCCGGCAAAGCCGTCGCCCGCGGCAGGCAACGTCGAGATCGGCTGGGTGGTGACGGGATAGAAGTCCCGCTGGCAGCCGCACGCCGCCCCGGCCCTGCAGCCGGCATCGACGCGGCCGTTCTCGCGCTCGCTGATCGTGATGCTGGACAAGCCTGCCCAGCTCATCGATGGCATTGGTGGCGCCTTCAGCGAGAAGGGCTGGCAGGCGCTCTCGGCCCTGTCGCCAACGCTGCGGCAGCAGGCGATGGAAGCCTTGTTCTTGCCTGCAGGCGCCAACTTCTCGCTGTGCCGAAGCCCCATCGGCGGCAATGACATCGCCAAGGACTTCTACAGCTATGACGAGGTGGACGGTGACTTCGCCCTGCAGCATTTCAGCGTTGAGCCTGACAGCAAGACCCTGATCCCCTTCATCCACGCTGCACAGGCGATTCGCCCGGACCTGCGCCTGTGGGCTTCGCCCTGGTCACCGCCGTTGTGGATGAAGACCAACAAGCACTATGCGCAGGGGCCGGCCTGGGCGGGCATGTCGCCCAACGGCATCCGGCCCGAGCAAATCGTGAAGTCCGGCGAGGATGGCTTCATCCAGGAGGATCGCTATTTCGACGTCTATGCCCGTTATTTCAGGCGCTACATCGAGACCTATCGGGAACTGGGTATCCGCGTCGACCGGGTGATGCCTCAGAACGAGTTCAACTCTTCGCACCCCTTCCCGAGTTGCTGCTGGTCGGCCAAGGGTCTGGCGCGCTTCATTCCCCACTTGCACCGGGAGATGCAACCCTTGGGCGTGGACATCGTTCTGGGCACACTCGAACGCAGCCGCGCCGACATCGTCAGCGCGATCGTCAACGACCCGGTCGCCGGGGTCCTGATCAAGGGGGTGGGCGTGCAGTGGGCGGGCAAGGGCGCGCTCGAGAAGATCCGCGAGGAACACCCCCAACTGACCATATGGAGCTCGGAGCAGGAGTGCGGCAACTGCAGCAACGACTGGCACTACGCGCGCTACGGCTAGTCCCTCATGCAGAAGTACTTCCGCAACGGCGCCAGCGCCTGGCAGTACTGGAACCTGGCATTGCCCGTCAACGGCATGAGCGGATGGGAATGGCCGCAGAACGCGCTGGTGTCGGTCGACACGATCAAAGGCACCTACCGCCTGACGCACGACTACTGGCTGATGCGCCATCTCAGCGCCCATGTGCGGATCGGCGCCCACTACCTGCCGACCGTGACTTCGCTCGGCTATGACAACGCGCTGGCCTTCCGTAACCCGAATGGTGATGCGGTCCTGGTCATGTTCAACGAGATGGCGGATCCGCTACCGCTGGTGATCAGCCTGGGCAAGCAACAGCTCGCTTTGACCCTGCCCGCGGACTCCTTCAGCACCGTCCTGATTCCAGCCAGGCATTTGCAGGCCTGACCCGTCACGCGACCGTCCGTTCAACAGGTGGACACAGCGGCAACCTCGATTGGCGCCACGGAAACTGGCCGCAATCATGACAGCACCCCCCCAAGCTGACACGAGGTAACCCGCCATGCGACCGCATGTAGAGCTCATCGACGAGAAAGACCTGATCTGGCACCCGGCCGAACTGCCGCACGGCAGCGGCGAAGCGCGCCAGCGCAACCTGAACTATTGCGAAGAAAAAGGCGAGGCCTCGCTGCTGGTGGAGTTCACCAGCGACTGGACCCGCCCGGCCGGCCTGCACGCGGCACAGACCGAGTGGTACGTGCTGTCGGGCGAGATCAGCGTCGGCGAGCAGGTGCTCGTGAAGGACGACTATCTGATGGCCCCGCAAGGCGTGCTGATGCCCGCCGTCAAGGCCAAGGCCGGCACGCGCATCCTGCTATTCCGCGAGTACGCCGACTGGACCTTCACGCCGGGCAACGCGCACGGCGCGAACCGTAACCCCGAGCACGAACTGGTCATCAAGCACGCCAGCAAGATGGACTGGTACGACGTGACCCACCCGACGCACGGCAGCCCGATGGACTTCTCGCGCGGCGGCACGCCGGTGCCGGGCCTGTTCATCAAGCTGCTGCATCACGACAAGGTCACCGGCTTCTACACGCGGCTGATCCATGCCAAGCCGAACTGGAAGGAGCACCCGCTCGCCCACCACCCGTGTTACGAAGAGGCCTTCACGCTGGAAGGCAGCTTCGAATACAACTTCGGCACCATGTACCCGGGCACGTACTTCTTCCGCCCGGCCGGCGTGCGCCATGGCGACTTCGTCGCCGGCGCCGAGGGCACCACCTGGCTGCTGCGCTGCGACGGCCGGCTGGTCGACTGGTACACCGAGAACGCCCGCGTCGAGATGCACGGCGACCCCGTCAACTGGGGCCCCGACTTCCCCGGCAGCGAGCCGCCGGTGCTGCTGCAGGCGACCCGTTCCCGTTCCGTTGGCCCCATGAAAGATCCGAGCTACGTATGAGTCCCCAGAGCAAACCCATTCCCCGTCCTCAAGGTCGCGACACGCTGGGCTGGCGCAAGGTCTTTGCCTGCTTCGGCCCATCGACGAACACCATCGTCGAGCCCGAGTTCGCGGCCATGCGACCGGCAGGCGTCACCAACCAGTACCGCGACATCTACATCGAGAACGCCAAGGCGCTGTCGAACGAGTCTTTCATGGCCGGCATGGACGTGCTGCAGGCGGCCGTCGATGCCGCGATCCGCAGTGCGATGACCGCCGAGCCAGACTACTACGTGATGGGCGTCTCGGCCGTCTCGTTCATCGGCGGTGCAAAGGCTTGCCATGCCCAGCTCAAGCACCTGCGCGAACTGGCCGGCAAGGACTTCAGCGTCGGCCCCATTAGCTGCGTGGAGGCGATGAAGGCCTACGGCGGCATCCGCCGGATCGCCGTGATCTCGCCCTACTACCCGGTAGCCAACCAGCACGTGAAGAACTTCTTCAGTGACTACGGCGTCGAGACCGTGCGCGACCTGCCGTTGCAGTGCACCAGCTGGACCAACATCTCACGCGTGACCGAGCCACAGATTGCAGCTGCCCTGAAGCAGCTTGACGGAGACGACATCGACGCCATCGTTCAGGTGGGCACCAACCTCAGCATGGCGCGCATGGCGCCCTTTGCCGAGCACTTCCTGGACAAGCCGGTGATCGCGATCAATACCGCAACCTACTGGCACGCCCTGCGCACCAACGGCATCATGGACGGCGTTGAAGGCTTCGGCCCGCTGCTGCAGCACCTGGACCTCAAGCGCGACTGACGCGGCTGAACCGCCCCAGCAAAAGGCCCCGTCGTTTCCGCGACGGGGCCTTCCTTTTGCTGCCAGGGCCCGCCGTGCACAGCCGGCACGGCGGCGGGAAAAGGGTCAGCGCAGGTCGCCCAGCCCCAGCACGCCCGGGTTCAGCAACTGGTCGGGGTCGACGGTGGCCTTGATGGCCTCCACCAGATGCCAGCCTGCCGCATCCCGGCTCTGGCGGTAGGGATAGGTGCGGCCAATCTGGAAATGGCCGCAGCCGAAACGCTGAAACACGGCCATCAGCTGCTTGCGGGCCTGCACGACGACGGCCGTTGCCGCGGGGTCGTCCGCCAGCGAGGGCAGCCGCGCCAGGTGCTCGGGTTGGATAGCCACCACGTGCACGGGAAGGCGCTCCCCAGGCCAATAGAAGACGGGCTCAAGCAGCAGCGCATTCGTCGATATCGACGAGAACAAGTAGCCCACCTTGACGCCGCAGCGCTGGAAGTCCGCTGCCATGTCGGCGAAGACCCGCTCGATAGCCTCGAACAGCGCAGCCGCCACCGACAGTGCCGAGACACCATGCACCGGCGCCCAGCGCTCGCCGCCGGGGCCTAGCACGCTGTTCAGCGGCGGGAAGGGCTGGGCGCGGATGACCTTGGCGATCGTGTTGGCGATCTCCTCACCTCGGTATTCGGCGGCGATGCGCCGGGCCTCGGCGATGTCAGCCTGCACACCCGCAGCGCTGCGGCCCTCGGCGATCATATGCAGCGAGTAGTTCTCCTCGCCGACGAAGTCGCGGCCGGCCAGCGCGATCTTGCCGGCCTCCAGTAGTCCCTTCACGAGCGACTTCTGCCGGCCCACGACCGCGCCGAGCGTCTTAACATCGCTGGCCAGCGATGAGCGCTGCATGCGCACGCGCGTGAGGCCCGGGTCGAAGGCGCACATTTCGCTGGCGATGCCAGCACGCGCCATCGCGGCCATCGCCGACAGCAAGTCGCGGCCGGTGCGGAACGCGAAGGACGCGTAGTCCTCGTACGCCGGGTTGGCCATCAGTCGCAACGTGATCGCCGCCTTGATGCCCATGGCGCCGCTGTCGCCGCAGAACAGGCCGGTCAGGTCCGGTCCGTAGTGGCGGAAGAACGGCGCGCCTCCGTCCAAACCGCCGACGCCGGTCCGCAGGATCTGCCCGTCGCCCAGCACGACGGTGAGCCCGACGACACTGTCCGCGGAGATGCCATGCTGGCCCGCGCCGAGCATCGCGGCGTTCTGCGAGATGGCGCCGCCCACCGTCGAGCGCAGGCCCGACATTGGTCCCCAGAACGGTGTGCGCAGGCCCAGCGGCGCCAGCGCGGCACGCAATGCGGCCCAGGTGCAGCCGGGCTCGACGGTGACCGTCATGTCCTCGGCTTCGATGGCGAGGATGCGGTCCATGCGCGACAGGTCCAGCGACACGCAGCGCGGCGAGTTCACGAGGTAGGCGCCGGTGTAGCCCATGCCACCACCACGCGGCGCGACGACATAGCCATGCCGGCGCACGGCCTGCAGCGTCGCGGCGATCTGCTCGGGCCTGGAGGGAGACACGACGAGCGCGACCCGGTAAGTGCCGCGACCCCAGATGTCCTGGCTGTGCAGCGCGCAGGTCGCCTCGTCGGCGCTGACATGCGGCGCGCCCAGGGCGGCCACCAGCTCGGCCTTCAACAGTTCCAGTGCGGCAACCGGCGGGGTTTCGATCTCGAGCATGACGACTCCAGCAGACAACAGGCCTTGCAGACTAGGCCAGGCCCATCGCCGCACGCGGGGCCGACTGGGCCGCTGTTCACTTGCTGGATAGACGGCGACGCTGCCTTCGTGATCGCGCGGGCGCTGGCCATCATGGGTTGAGGGCAGGCCGTGGGCCTGCGCACCGACCGCGTCAGGAGCAGGCTTTGATGAACAGGAAGACAGTGGGCTATGGCGAATTCAAGCGGGGCTGGCCCATCGTGCTGGCGGCTTTTCTCGGCGTCGGGCTGGGGCTGTCGCCGCTGCCGTTCTACACGGTAGGTCTGCTCGCCCCAGAGCTGGCACGCGAGTTCGGCTGGGGCATCGGCCAGGTCTTCTTCGGCATCACGGTGATGACGCTGACTACGCTGGTGACCGCGCCGCTGACGGGCTATCTCGCCATCCGCTTCGGCACGCGGCCAGTGGCGGTCGCATCGACGTTGCTGTTCTCGCTGTCGTTCATGGCCTTCGCGCTGGGCAACGGCAGCTTGACGATGTATTACCTGACCTGGGTCGGCATTGCCGTGCTGGGCGCCGGTACGCTGCCCATCACATGGACGCGCGGCGTCAACGCATGGTTCGAGGAGCGCAAGGGCCTGGCGCTGGGCCTCACTCTGACCGGCACAGGACTGTTCGGCGTCATCGCCAAGCCTTACACCGCGTGGCTGATCGCCAGCTTCGGCTGGCGCGGCGCCTACGTCGGCCTGGGCCTGCTGCCGCTGCTGGTCGCGCTGCCGGTGGCCTACCTGCTGTTCCGCAACGTCGATGGCGACCCGCAGCAGCAGCGCGGCGCACGCACAGAGGTGACCGGGCTGACCTTCACGCAGACTCTTCGCGACTGGCGTTTCTGGCTGATGGCCGCGGCTCTGGTGCCGATCTCGTTCGCGCTCGGCGGACCGATCCCGAACATGGAGAACATCCTCAAGACCAACGGCTTCGAGCGCTCGCAGATCCTGGGCCTCACTGCCTTCATCGGCCTGTCGGCGCTGACCGGGCGGCTCGTCGGGGGATGGCTCATCGACCGTTTCTGGGCGCCGGGCGTGGCCTTCGTCATCCTGTGCCTGCCGGGCATCTCCTGCTGGCTGATCGCACAAGGGCACATGACCCAGACGACGGCGCTGCTGTCCATCGTGCTGATCGGCTTCGCCGTCGGCGTGGAGTACGACCTGCTGGCCTTCCTGGTGGCGCGCTACTTCGGCATGCGCAGCTACGCGCAGACCTATGCGCTGCTGTACTGCTGCTTCGCCATCGGCACGGGCTTCGGGCCGGCGGTATTCGGCTGGAGCTTCGACAAGACAGGGTCCTACGCGATGGTGCTCGCCGGCGCGAGTGCCGCGTTGCTGGCCGGTGCACTGCTGCTTCTGGGCCTGGGCCGCTACCGCGAGTTCGACAAGTCATGAATCACAAGCTGAACGTCAATGGCCAGACCCGCACGGTTGATGCCGACCCTGCCATGCCCTTGCTCTGGGTGCTGCGCGACAAGCTGTCGCTGACCGGCACCAAGTTCGGCTGCGGCGCCGCGCTGTGCGGCGCCTGCACCGTGCATCTCGACGGCCAGGCCGTGCGCGCCTGCGTGACGCCGATATCGGCCGCCGCGGGCCATCGGCTGACGACGGTCGAAGACCTCGCTGCCGGCAGCGACCGCGTGGGCCGCGCCGTGTTGGACGCCTGGGTGGCGCATGACGTGGCCCAGTGCGGCTACTGCCAGGCTGGCCAGGTCATGGCGGCCACGGCCTTCCTGAAGAGGCTGCCGCGCGGCCACCGACCCAGCGATGCCGAGGTCGACGCGGCCATGTCGGGCAACCTGTGCCGCTGCGGGACTTACACCCGCATCCGCGCTGCCGTGATCGACGCGGCGCGAGCCCTCGCCTGATAACGCCGTACCCAAAGACATCGCCCGCACCCGCTTCCGGCGGCTGCGGGCGATGTCTTTGCAGGTAGCACGTCCGGCCGGGTGACGAGCAGACGCGCCGTCCACAGCCGCCAGCCGACCTGTCTCTCAGGCATTCGCCCCAAAACCGTTGCGGACATGGAAAGAGGGGAGCCGAAGCTCCCCTTGCGGTGGCCAGGGCCTGACGCCCCGCCTGCACTCACAGCGGCTTGACCGCCCCCATGAAGGCCACCGACAGGATGATGACCCAGTAGCAGTAGGCGGTGATGCGGCTGCGGCGCAGCGAACGCTCCAGCGTGGCTTCCACGACCGGATTCGGGCCCTTGGCCAGCTCGCGGAACATCATCGTCCACTCGCGCATGACGAAGCGCAGGTACAAGCCGATGACAAGCGTGCCGGAGTACAGCATGACCTTGATCGAGTACCAGCGCTGGCCTGACTCCGCGGCGAACGGGCCGTGGCCCAGCAGCGAGCTGATCGCGCAGACCAGCAGCACGGGGATCAGCACGAAGCGCACGCGCTCGTCGATGATGGTCAGCTTGATGCCAACGTCGGTCTCGCGTCGGAAGAATGCCGTCAGGCACAGGCCCAGCCAGCTCAGCGCCAGCACCCACATGCCGGCCAGCCAGGCGCCCCCCAAGGGCTGCGTGCCCCAGAAGTGCCCCATGTGCAGGCCCAGCGGCAGCAGCAGGATGATGCCGGAGCGGGCCAGGATGTCGATCCGGTAGGCCGTCTCCATGTGGCGGCGGCGCTCTTCCATCGGCAACGAGCGGTTCACGATGTGGCGGGACAGATTGAAGATGCCCCATTCGCCGCCAAGCCAGTACACCATGCAGACGATGTGCACCCATCGCAGCACGGCCAGTTCATTGAATTCCATTTGATCGCTTTCCTTTCATGGATGAGGCAGGGAGGCCTCAATGCCCGTGCCAGGCTCCGCGCGCGTCGGCGTCGGTCGGCTCTCGGCACGATGGCGTTCATGATCAGCGCTAAGGCGCTACCGCGCCGGCTGGCGATGGCTGCTGTTCGGCCTGCGAACGGCTGCCTGTCGTGTTCTCAGCGCCCGCGGATCAGCACCTTGCCGACATGGCCAGCCGCTTGCAGATGCGCATACGCCGCAGCGGCCTCTTCGAAGCCGAACTCGCGGTCGATGAGCGGCGAGAGGCCGTTGGCGGCGGCCGCTTGCACGAGGCGCGCCAACATCGCGCGGCTGCCCGACGTGATGCCCTTAATCGTCAGGTTCTTCATCACCAGCGTCGTCACGTTGGGCACCGCATTGGTGGCATAGCCGCCCAGCGCGCCGATGAGGGCAATGCGCCCGTTCGTCGCTGCCGCGTCGATGGAAGCTGGCAGCGTGGCCATGCCGCCGGTCTCCAGCACGATGTCGGCGCCCTGCCCGCCGCTGACGCGCAGCAGTTCGGCGGCCCAGTCGGGATGGGTGCGGTAGTTGATCGTCAAGTCGGCGCCGAGCGCCCGAGCAACGGCCAACTTCTCGTCGCTGGACGACGTGATGGCCACGCGCGCTCCATGCAGCTTGGCCAGTTGCAGCGCGAAGATGGACACGCCGCCGGTGCCCAGTGCCAGCACCAGGTCGCCGGCCTTCACGCGAGCCCATTCGACAAGCGCATGCCAGGCCGTGACGCCAGCGGCACACAGAGGTGCAGCCTGCTCATCCCCAAGCGCATCGGGTACGGCCACCAGCGCAGCCGCCGGCACCAGCACCGTTTCGGCCAGCCAGCCGTCCAGCGACGTACCGAGGTCGGCGGCGAAGGCGGACATGTGGAAGTCGCCATCCAGCCAGCTGACGAAATGCGGCGCGATGGCGCGATGGCCCACGCGCAGCTCGCCGCAGCCCGGGCCCACGGCGATGACCTCGCCGATACCATCGGACAGCGGCACGCGGCTCTCGGGCCGCAATGCGCCGTAGCGGCCCTGCAGCACCAGCAGGTCGCGGTGGTTCAGGCAGGCCGCGCGCAGGCGCAGCAGCGCCTGGCCGTGGCCGGGTTTGGGAAAAGGTCGCTGCGTGCGGCGCAGGCCGTCCAGGCCCTGCTGCGGGCCGATCTCATACACGTCCATCACAAGTCCTCAGCCCGATGGCGGGTCCAGCCGGATCGGCAGCGAGCGCACTGGGCGGCCCGTCAGCCGTGCCACAGCATTGGCCACGGCCGCGAGGATGGGCACGCTGCCGGGCTCGCCGATGCCCGTGGGCGCCGCGTCGCTCGCGATGCTGTGCACCTCGACCTGCGGCATCTCGTTGAGTCGCAGCACGGCGGCATCGTGGAAATTGCTCTGCTGCACGCGGCCGCCGTCAAGCGTCAGCTCGTTGTGCAGCACGGCGCTCAGGCCGAAGGCGATGCCGCCCTCCAGCTGAGCGCGCAGCGTGCCAGGGTTGATGACGGTGCCGCAGTCCACCGCGCAGACGACTCGCTCGACCACGATGCGCCCCTCCTCCAGCCGGACTTGCGCCACCTGGGCAACGACGGTCTTGTACGCCTCCTGCACGGCCAGGCCCAGCGCACGGCCCGCCGGCAGCGGGCGGCCCCAGCCAGCCCGTTCGGCCGCCAGCCGCAGCGCTGCCGCATGGCGCGGCTGCGCGGCCAGGTGGGCGAGACGGAAGGCCAGTGCGTCCTGGCCCGCAGCGCGGGCCAGCTCATCCATCATCACCTCCTTGCTAAAGGTGGTGTGGTTGTAGCCAAGCGCGCGGTAGGTGTGCACCGGCACGCCGATGTCGGGCTTAACCCAGCGGGTACGGGCGTGTGGCACCGCATAGGCCTCGGCAAGATGGCCTTCGGTGACGAAAGGGTCAGGCCGCGTCGGCGCGCCGGGCTTGGCGAGGCTGGGTGAAAAAGACTGCGCGACGATGGTCTGTTCCACGGCCAGCAGGCGGCCCATTCCGTCCAGCGCGGCGCGCAGCCGGTGCAGGCTCATGGGCCGGTAGTAGCCACCGGTGATGTCGTCCTCGCGTGTCCACATCAGCTTGACGGGCTGCGTATCTCCGGCCGCGGACTGCGCGCGAAGCAGCTCGGCCAGCTCGCTGACCCAGTCGGCGCTGAACGTCGCGCGGCGGCCGAAGCTGCCGCCGCTTGGCAGCGGATGCAGCACGACCTGTTCGGCTGGCAAGCCGAGGATGCGCGCCGCCGCGCGGTGGTCGATGCTGGGGCTCTGGAAACCGCCCCAGATCTCGCAGTGACCGTCGCGCAGCTCGCCGACGACGGCCAGCGGCTCCATCGGCTGGTGGGCCAGGTAGGGCAGCTCGAAGTCCGCCTCCATCACTCGGGCCGCGCCGGCCAGCGCAGTGGCGGTGTCGCCGCGGGTCAGTGTGTCGATGCCGGACTCGCCGCTGGCGGCCAGACGCTTGAACTCGGCCTTCAGCTCCGGGGTGGAGCGTGTCTCGGCCTGGCTGTCGTCCCAATCGATCTTCAGCCGCTGGCGCGCCTGCATGGCCGTCCAGCTGTCATCGGCGACGACGGCTACGCCCTGCGGCAGCCGATGCACGGCGCGCACGCCGGGCAGGGCCAGCGCGGCGCTGGCATCCACGGTGCGAACGCGGCCGCCAAATCGCGGCGGGCGCTGCAGCACGGCCACGCGCTGGCCTGGGCGCTGGATGTCGATGCCGTAGACGACGGCGCCACGCGCCATGTCCGCCGCGCCGAGGCGCCGGCGTTCACGGCCGATCAGTGAGTAGGCGGCGCTGGACTTCAGCGGCACGCCGCTGGGCACCGGCAGCCGGGCCGCGGCCTCGGCCAGCGCGCCGTAGGACAACTGCCGGCCGGTGGCACCATGCAGCACGCGGCTGGCATGCGCCGTCAGTTCGGCCGCTGGCACGCCCCAACGCTGCGCCGCTGCCTGCACGAGCATTGCGCGGGCGACCGCGCCGGCCTCACGCAGCTGCTGCCAGCTGTTGGCGACCGACGTGGAGCCACCGGTGGTCTGGATGCCGAAGACGGTGTGCTTGTAGAGCGCCGGGTTGAACGGCGCCGGCTCGGCATGCACGTCGTGCCAGTCGGCGTCCAGTTCCTCGGCAAGGATGGTGGACAGGCCCGTGGACACGCCCTGCCCCATTTCCAGGTGCTTGATCAGCACGGTGATCTCGCCGCTGGAGGCGATGCGCAGGAACGGTTGGGACAGCCCCGCGCCCGACGCTGCGCCCGCCTCACCAGCCGCCAAGGGCGGCAATCCCAGCACGAGGCCGGAACCGGCCAGCGCGACGAAGCCGCGGCGGCTGATGCCGCTCATGCCGCAGCCGCGTGCCGCGGGCCCGGCCACACCGGCTGCTTGGGCGCCGGCAACCCGGTCTCGGCCAAGCAGCGCTCGCGCAAGGTCTCGATGTCCGGCCCGAAGTTGAAGGTGCCCAGCTCGCCGCGCTTTTCGCGCATCTCGGCCCGCAGCGCCTCGGTGGCCGGCGTGTCCACCTCGCCACCCACCAGCACGACGCCGTAGCGGCGCGCGCCCTCGACCGTCACCAGGCCCTGCTTCAACTCCTTGGCCAGCAGCGCCGGGTCGCGCTGCAGCGGGTCGCCCCAGCCGCCGCCGCCCCAGGTGATGAACTGCAGCTGCTCACCAGCCTTGACCTTGTAGTCCTCGACCTTGTTGGGCAGCACGATCTGGCTGCCGTCGTTCTTGATGAGCACCTTGCGCGCCCGCGTGCCGGGCTCGCCGCCGTTGACGCCCCAGGGCGGCACGAACCAGCGGTCGTCGTGGATGGCGATGACGCCGTCTTCCAGGAAGCGGTAGACCATGTTGATGCCGTTGCCGCCGCGGTGCAGACCCGCGCCGCCGGAGTCGGCCACGGTCTCGTAGCGCTCGATGCGCAGCGGGAAGTAGCGCTCCAGGAACTCGTTGGGTACGTTGGTGAAGCCCGGCCACAGCGAGTGGCCGTCCGGGCCGTCGCCCATCGGCCGGCCAGGGATGCCGCCGAAGCCGATCTGGAACAGTTGGAACCACTGGCCGGCCTTGTCGGTGCCTGCGTAGAACAGGTGCGGCGACGACGAGAAGCCCGCGGCGTTGAGGAACTCGGGCGTCTTCTGGCCCAGCAGGCCGCCGAGGATGTCGAACAGCCGACCCAGCGCGTGCGTGCGGCCCGACAGCGCGGCCGGGAACTTCGGCTTGAGCAGGCTGCCCTCGGGGATGCGCACGTCGATCAGCGGGTAGTAGCCGTCGTTGAACAGGATCTGCGGATCGAAGACCATGATCATGTAGATGCCGAAGAACATCTTCATCATGTTCTCGTTCAACAGGAAGTTGATCGAGGCTTCGGACTGCGGGTCGGTGCCGTCGAAGTCCAGCACCACCCGGCCGTTCTCGCGCCACATCGTGCACTTGATCTTGTAGGGTCCATAGCCCAGACCGTCGTCGCAGACGTAGTCCTCGAAGCTGACCTTCTCCTGCGACACCGACGTGTTGATCAGGTGCTGCATCGCGCGGTGGTTGCGCTCCAGCAGCAGCCCGGTGGCGGCGACGAACACGTCGTCGCCGAAGCGCTCGGCCATCTCGACGACGCGGCGCGCGGCCACACGGCAGGAGGCGATCAGCGCGTTCAGGTCGGCCTTGCACCAGTCGGGCGTACGCACCTGGTGCATGACGAGCTTGAGCAGGTCCTCGTTGTAGACGCCCTGCTTCCAGATCTTGACCGGCGGGATGCGCACGCCTTCCTGGAAGATGGACGTGGCGTCGATGGGCATCGAGCCGGGCACCTTGCCGCCGATGTCGCTCTGGTGGCCGAACATCGACGTGTAGGCGATCAGCCGGCCGTCCTTGAAGACGGGCAGCAGCACCAGCCAGTCGTTGCAGTGGCTGATGGCGCCGCCGACCGAGTAGGGGTCGGACAGGAAGATCATGTCGCCTTCTTCCACCGTGCCCTCGTAGCCTTCCAGGAAGGGGCCGATGTAGCTGCCGAACTGGCCCACGACCATGCGGCCCAGGTGATCGGCGATCAGCGGGAAGGCATCACCCTGCTCGCGGATGCCGGGCGACATGGCCGTACGCACCAGCGTGGCGTCCATCTCGATGCGGGCGTTGCGCAGCGCGTTCTCGATGATGTCCAGCGTGACGGGGTCGACCGTGACGGGCTGGAAGGGCGTGGTGTTGGCCTGGATGATGTGTGCGGGCATGTTGCGCTTCCCCTCAGGCGAGGTTGATCAGGATGTTGCCGACGTGGTCGACGGTGCCGACGCAGCCGGCTTCGATCAGCGTGGTCGAGTCCATCTCGACGACGATGGCCGGGCCGGGGATGACGTCGTCGGCCAGCAGACGGGCGCGGTCGTAGATGACCGCCGGCACCATGCGGGTGCCGTCCCACAGCTCGTGGTCGCGGATCTTGGCGCGCGCGACGTGGCCGTCGCTCTTGGCCAGCGGGGGCGCGGGCAGCTCCAGCGCCGGGCCCATGGCCACCGCGCGCAGGTTCACCAGTTCGTGCGCGGTGTCCATCTTGAAGGTGAACAGCCGCTGGTGCTCGGTGTCGAAGCGGGCCGTGACGCCGGCCAGGCCGTCCTGGCGCAGCAACGCCGGGTCGATGGCCAGCGGCACCTCGAAGGCCTGGCCTTCGTAGCGCACGTCCAGCTCGAACAGGCTGGTGATGTCGGCGTCGGCGATGCCCTCGGCGCGCAGCTCGGCGCGGGTCTGCCCGGCCATCTCTTCGAGCAGCGCGATGACGGCGTCCTCGCTGGTGTCGGCCACGCGGCGCGAGAAGCTGCGCGCGGTCTCGGTGCGCATGCGGGTCGTCGCGTCACCCAGCGCGCACAGCACGCCGGGCGAGACCGGCGAGATCGCCGGCCACGAGCCCATGAGCCGCGCCACGGCGTTGACGTGCAGCGGGCCGGCGCCGCCGAAGCCCATCAGCGCGAAGTCGCGCGGGTCGTAGCCCTGCTGCACGGAGATCATGCGCAGCGCGCCGAACATGTTCTCGTTGACGATGTCGATGATGCCGCGCGCGGCCTCCATCAGCCCGATGCCCAGCGCATCGGCGATGGTCTGCACGGCGCGCTTGGCGCCTTCGCGGTCGAGCTTGAAGCTGCCACCCAGCAGGTTCTCGGGCAGGTAGCCCAGCACGACGTTGGCGTCGGTCACCGTGGGCTGGGTGCCGCCCTTCTGGTAGCACACCGGCCCGGGCACGGCACCGGCGGACTGCGGGCCCACGCGCAGCGCCTTGGTCAGCTCGGGCACGTAGGCGATGGAGCCGCCGCCGGCGCCCACGGTCTTCACGTCCAGCGCCGAGGCGCGCACGGACAGGTGGCCCACCTCGGTGGTGCGCTGGCGGCGCGCGTCGAGGTTCTCGATCAGCGCGACGTCGGTGGAGGTGCCGCCGACGTCCAGCGTCAGGATGTTCTTGATGCCGGCGTTGCGGCCCACCCAGATCGCACCGGTGACGCCGCCGGCCGGGCCGGACATCAGCAGGTTGACAGGGTGCAGCTCGGACTTCTCGGAGGACATCAGGCCGCCGTCGGAGCGCAGCAGGCTCAGCGAGCCCTTCATGCCGGCGCCGCGCAGCTTGTCGCGCAGGTTGCGCACGTAGCGGCCCACGACCGGGCGCATGCTGGCGTTGGCGACGGTCGTCAGCGTGCGCTCGTACTCCTGCATCTCGGGCAGCACTTCGTGGCTCAGCGACAGGGGCACGTCGGGCATGATCTCGGCGGCCAGTTCGCCGACGCGCCGTTCGTGCTCGCCGTTGAGGTAGGCGTTGATGAGGCTGACGGTGAGCGCCTGGATGCCGGCGTCGCGCAGCTCGGTGAGCACGCGGCGGATCTGGGCCTCGTCGATGGGGCTGACTTCGCGGCCCTCGGCGTCGATGCGGCCGGCGATCTCGACGGTGTCCTGCAGCGCGGCCAGCGGCTCGGGCTTGGGCCAGACGATCCAGCCGGCCAGACCGCCGGGCACGAAGCTGCGTGCGATCTGCATGACCTGGCGGTAGCCCTGGGTCGTCACCAGGCCCACGCGGGCGCCCTTGCCTTCGAGCACGGCGTTGGTGGCCACGGTCGTACCGTGCAGGAAGAACTCGACCTGCGAGGGCGCGATGCCGGCCTTGTCGCAGATCGCGTTGACGCCGTTGAGGATGCCCTCGGAGGAGTCGTGCGGCGTTGAGGGCGTCTTGTGACGCCAGAAGCGGCCGTCCGCATCGTTGAACAGCAACAGGTCGGTGAACGTGCCACCAACGTCCACACCGAGGCGGTAAGCCATGGGCAAAACTCCAGCAAGTCGTCCGCGAGGGGACGGATGTGGAATTCTTCGCAGCCTCGCCTCTCCCTCTGAAACCGGACCAGCGGTTTGTTCGCCTGATGGCTTGCCGGTCGATCCGCCCGAGGGGGCGTCCAGCCAGCATTCCGTCACGATCTGAGGTGGCATCCCCTCGATCGCTGGCAGTTCAGCCACTGGCACAATCGGCAAATCCTGGTCATCGCGTCGCCGACGCCATCGCAGTGGAAACCACGCTCGCCGAGCCGCCCCAGTCCGCCTTGTCCGGCGTTGCCCGCATGCTCGTGCATGCCGGCAAGCTGCAGGCCAAGGTGGCGGAGGATCTCGTCAGGCAGGCCCGCGAGAAGAAGACCAGCTTCGTCACTGCGGTCATCGCCAGCGGCCAGGTGTCGTCGTCAGACCTGGCGCACACGTTGTCCAGCGCGCTGGCCCTGCCGCTGCTGGACCTGTCCGCGATGGACCCGCAGAAGCTGCCGCAGAACGTCATCGACGGCAAGCTCGCCCAGCAGTACCAGGTCGTCGCGCTGTCGCGGCGCGGCAATCGTCTCTTCGTCGGCGGCTCCGACCCGACCGATCTGGAGGTCATCGAGCGCATTAAGTTCGCGACCCAGCTGCAGCCCGAGTGGGTCATCGTCGAACACGACAAGCTGTCCAAACTGATCAGCGCGGCCGGCGTCAGTGCGGCAGAAAGCCTGGAAGCCATCGCCGGCGGCGACTTCGACTTCGACATCGCCGAGGACGATGCGACGCCGCAACAGGAAGCGGCCGCCGAGCTGGCCGACGTGGAGGACGCGCCGGTCGTGCGCTTCCTGCAGAAGATGCTCGTCGACGCGATCAACCTGCGCGCCTCCGACCTGCATTTCGAGCCCTACGAGTTTCACTACCGCGTCCGGTTCCGCGTCGACGGCGAGCTGCGCGAGATCACGCAGCCGCCCATCGCCATCAAGGACAAGCTGGCCTCGCGTATAAAGGTCATCTCCCGGCTGGACATCGCGGAACGCCGTGTGCCCCAGGACGGGCGGATGAAGCTGAAGTTCGGCAGCAAGTCGATCGACTTCCGCGTCAGCACGTTGCCGACGCTGTTCGGCGAGAAGATCGTCATCCGTATCCTGGACTCGTCTTCGGCCAAGCTCGGTATCGACGCACTGGGCTACGAGAAGATCGAGAAAGAGCGGCTGATGGCCGCCATCTACCGGCCCTACGGAATGGTGCTGGTGACCGGCCCGACGGGCTCCGGCAAGACGGTGTCGCTCTACACCTGCCTGAACATCCTGAACCAGCCGGGCGTCAACATCTCCACCGTCGAGGACCCGGCCGAAATCAACCTGCCGGGCATCAACCAGGTCAACGTCAACGACAAGGCCGGGCTGAACTTCTCGGCGGCGCTGAAGTCCTTCCTTCGGCAGGATCCGGACATCATCATGGTCGGCGAAATCCGCGACCTGGAGACGGCCGACATCGCGATCAAGGCGGCCCAGACCGGCCACATGGTCATGTCGACGCTGCACACGAACGATGCACCGAAGACGCTGACCCGGCTGCTGAACATGGGCGTCGCGCCGTTCAACATCGCGTCCAGCGTGCTGCTCATCACCGCACAGCGCCTGGTGCGCCGGCTGTGCGAGAACTGCAAGCAGCCGGCCGACTACCCGCGCGAGGCGCTGCTGAAGGCCGGTTTCGGCGAGGACGATTTCGACGGCAGCTGGAAGCCCTACCGTGCCGTGGGGTGCAGCAATTGCACGAATGGTTACAGGGGCCGCCTCGGCCTTTACCAAGTGATGCCCATTACCGAGGACATCCAGCGCATCATCCTGGCTGAGGGAACGGCGATGGACATCGCCGATCAGGCGAGGAAGGAAGGCGTCCGCGACCTCCGGCAGTCGGGCCTGGTGAAGGTACGCTCCGGCATCACGACGCTCGAAGAAGTCCTGTCCGCCACCAACGAATAATCAGTCGCGAGGAGAGCGCATGGCCACTGCCACCGCTGCAGCAGCAAAAGGCGTCAAGGACTTCGTCTTTGAGTGGGAGGGCAAGGACCGCAACGGCAAGATCGTCAAGGGTGAACTGCGCGCCGGCGGCGAGGCCATGGTCAGTGCGACGTTGCGTCGCCAGGGCATCCTTGTCAATAAGGTCAAGAAGCGGCGCGTCAGCGGTGGCAGCGCGATCAAGCAGAAGGACATCGCCGTCTTCACGCGTCAATTGGCAACGATGATGCGCGCCGGCGTGCCGCTGCTGCAATCCTTCGACATCGTCGCCAGGGGTGCGACGAACCCGCGTCTGACACGGCTGCTGAACGACATCCGGCAGGACGTGGAGACCGGCACCAGCCTGTCCTCCGCTTTCCGCAAGCATCCGATGTACTTCGATGCGCTGTACTGCAACCTCGTCGAAGCCGGCGAGGCCGGCGGTATCCTGGAAGCCTTGCTGGACCGGCTGGCGATCTACCAGGAGAAAACGGTCGCGATCAAGAACAAGATCAAGTCGGCGCTAACTTACCCGATCGCCGTCCTGACCGTCGCCTTCATCGTCGTCGCGGTCATCATGATCTTCGTCATCCCGGCCTTCAAAGAAGTATTCACGTCATTTGGCGCCGACCTACCCGCCCCGACGCTGATCGTCATCGCGATGTCGGAGTTCTTCGTCAGCTACTGGTGGGCGATCTTCGGCAGCTTGGGCTTCGGCATCTACTTCTTCCTGCAGAGCTGGAAGCGCTCCGAGAAGATGCAGAAGCGCATGGACCGCATCCTGCTGAAGGTGCCCGTCTTCGGCGACCTGATGTACAAGTCCGCCGTTGCCCGCTGGACGCGGACGCTGGCGACCATGTTCGCCGCCGGTGTGCCGCTCGTCGAAGCGCTCGACTCCGTCGGTGGCGCCTCGGGCAACGCGGTCTTCGCCGAAGCCACCGAGCAGATCCAGCGCGACGTATCCACCGGCTCGGCGCTGACCACATCGATGCAGACCACAGGCATCTTCCCGACGATGGTGCTGCAGATGGCATCCATTGGCGAGGAGTCCGGCTCGCTGGACCACATGCTGTCCAAGGCCGCCGAGTTCTTCGAGGACGAGGTCGACGAGGCCGTGAAGGCGCTGTCCAGCCTGATGGAGCCCTTCATCATCGTCATCCTGGGCACGCTGATCGGCGGCATCGTCGTGTCGATGTACCTGCCCATCTTCAAGATCGGCTCGGTGGTGTGACCCCGTAGGCACCGGCGGCCGCAAACAGCGCCGCCGGCCTGCCAAACGCGGGTAGATTCCGCCCGCATCCCGACAGCCCGCGCCGCATCATGCCCTCAGACTCCATCGACTGGTCCCTCTGGCTTTCGCCCTGGGTGCTAGGGGCCCTCGGCCTGTGCATCGGCAGCTTCCTGAACGTTGTCATCCACCGGCTGCCCCAGATGATGGAGCGGGAATGGCTGTCCGACACGGCGGAGTTCCTGCGCGACAAGGCCATGCTGCAGCGTTCGCTGGGCGCCAGCGCGCAGCGTGCCGCCGAGATCGAGGCCTTTGGCGAGCGCCTCGGTGAGGACTGCGCCAAGCTTCCCAAGCTCACGCTTTCCCGGCCCCGCTCGCGCTGCCCCCATTGCGGCCACGTGCTCGCGTGGCACGAGAACCTGCCGGTCGTCGGCTGGCTGCGCCTGGGCGGGCGCTGCGCCGCCTGCAAGGCGCGCATCTCGATGCGGTATCCCGTCGTGGAAGCCGCCACCGGCGCCTTGTTCGCCGCGACGGCTGCCGTCTTCGGCCCGACGCCGATGACGCTGGTCTACATCGCCGTCATTGCCATCGTCCTCGCTGCAGCGCTGATCGACCTGGACACCACCGTATTGCCGGACGGGATGAACTTCGCCGTCATCGGCCTCGGCCTGGCGGCGGCGTGGCAGCACTGGACGCCTGTCAGCCTGGGCGACGCCGCGCTGGGCGTGCTGTTCGGCTACGGCGCCTTGTGGGCCATCGCCACCGGCTACGGCAAGTTGCGCAACCGCCGCGCGATGGGCGAAGGCGACTTCAAGCTCTACGCGGCCTTCGGCGCTCTGCTGGGCTGGCAGTTGCTGCCGCCGGTGCTGCTGCTGGCGTCGGCCGTCGGCGCGATCGTCGGCGGCTACATGGTGCTGCGGCGCGACCATGACCGCAGCGTGCCCATCCCCTTCGGCCCCTACCTGGCCGGTGGCGGGCTGGCGGCGATGTTCTTCGGCCGCGAATTGCTCGAACTGCTCTACCCGCTGCTGCTGCCGGCATGAGGATCGGGCTCACCGGCGGCATCGGCTCGGGCAAGAGCACGGTCGCCGGTTTCCTGCGCGAGGCCGGCGCGGCCATCGTAGACACGGATGCCATCTCGCGCGGGCTGACGCTTGCCGGTGGCGCCGCCATGCCCGCCATCGCGCAGGCCTTCGGCGCCGACTTCGTCTCGCCGGACGGCGCGCTCGACCGCGAGCGCATGCGGGCCCTCGTCTTCTCCGACACCGCCGCCAAGCGCCGGCTGGAAGCCATCCTGCATCCGCTGATCACCGCAGAGGCGCTGGCACAAGCGGACGCCGCTCGCGAACGCCTGATCGTGTTTGACGTGCCGCTGCTCGTCGAATCCGGCCGCTGGCGCTCGCGCGTGGCGCGCGTGCTCGTCATCGACTGCAGCGTCGAGACGCAGGTCGAGCGCGTGCTGCAGCGCCCGGGCTGGACGCGCGATCGCATCGATGGCGCCCTCGCAGCACAGGCCAGCCGCGAAGCGCGCCGCGCGGCGGCCGACGCGGTGCTGCTCAACGATGGCATCCCGCCGATCACGCTCAGAAACGAGGTCATGCGCCTGGCTGCACGCTGGGGCTGTGAAACAATCACGCCGCCCTGACTGAATCCCGCGCCGTGGTCCTGTACGAGTACCCGTTCAACGAGAGCATCCGCACGATGCTCCGCCTCGAACACCTGTTCGACCGCTTCGGCGCGCTGATGGCCCGCGACACTGCGCTGGACCATCATTTCGCCCTGGTCACGCTGTTCGAGATCCTCGACGTCGCCTCGCGGGCCGACCTCAAGAGCGACCTGCTGAAAGAGCTCGAGAAGCACAAGGCCCAGTTCAACAGCTACCGAGGCAGCCCGGGCCTAGACGAATCCCGACTCGACGAAGTCATCGCCCGCATCGACGGTGCGTTCCAGCGACTGAATGCATTGAGCGGCAAGACCGGTGCAGCCCTGTCGGCCAACGAATGGCTGATGAGCATCCGCAGCCGCATCAGCATCCCGGGGGGCACCTGCGAGTTCGACCTCCCAGCCTACTTCCACTGGCAGCAGCTGCTGCCGGTACGCCGCCGCAAGGACCTGATGCACTGGGCCCAGACGCTGATGCCGATGGCCGAGGCGCTGCAGCTGCTGCTGGGGCTGTTGCGTGACTCCGGTGCACCACACAAGGTCGCCGCGACGGCGGGGCAGTTCCAGCAGAGCCTGCCGGCCGGCCGCGTCTACCAGCTGCTGCGCATGCGCATCGACCCGAGCCTGGGGTTGATCCCTGAAATCTCCGGCCACCGGCTCATGGTGTCCATCCGGCTGATGCGCCAGGACGAGGAAGGCCGGCTCAAACTCGCCGCGGAGGACGCCGGCTTCGAGCTGACGTTGTGCACATGAAGACAAACGCCCAAGGTGAGCGCCTCGTGCGCTGCCCACAGTGCGGTGGCGACAGCGTCTTCGCGTCCAGCAACAAGTGGCGGCCGTTCTGCAGCGAGCGCTGCCGGCAGATCGACCTCGGCGCCTGGGCAAGCGAGAGCTTCCGCATGCCCGCCGCGCCACCGCAGGACCCGGACGACGCCGGGCCCGGCGGGCTGGTGCATTGATCAGGCGCTGAGTAAGCGCCGCGACACGAGCTCACGGCGCGCGCTCGCGGCGTCGGTGAACACGCAGGCCTGCCAGTCGCGCGCCAGTGCCGCCTCGACATTGACCGGATGGTCGTCCAGGAACAGCAGGTCCTGCGGCGCCGCGTCGAACTGCCTCTCAGCCATCGCGAAGATCTCGGCGTTCGGCTTGATCTGCTTGACCCTGCCCGAGAACAGCCCGGACACGAACCACTCGCTCAGCGGGTAGCTGCTGCTCAGGTGATCCGCATACGGCTCGGGCATGTTGGACAGGAAGTGCAGCGTGTGCCCGGCGGCCTGCAGGTCGCGGATGAGCACGACGGTCGCCGGAATGGGCATCAGCTCGTCCGGCACCGCGCGGACAACGGTCTCCACCTCGCCGCGCGGCCAGCCGGTGCGCACAGCGATGCGGCGCACCACCTCGTCGGCACCGATGAGCCCCTGGTCGAACAAGCCCCAGTCGCCACCGTAATTCTGGAAGAAGAGCGCGGCAGCCTGCGCGCCCTGCTCCAGCGTCTCGATGCGATGCGGCCACACGCGCGCGAGGAAACTCGCGGGGTGCCAGCGGAAGACCACCCCGCCGAAGTCGAAGACAACCTTCATGCGGCGAGCAGCCGTTTCAACAGGCCAGCGGTGGAGCCGTCCAGGCCCGTCGCGTCGCCCGACGCCAGGCGCGGCAGCAGCTGGTTGCACAACGCCTTGCCGAGCTCCACGCCCCACTGGTCGAAGCTGTTGATGCCCCACAGCGCACCGGTGACGAAGACGCGGTGCTCGTAGAGCGCGATCAGCGCACCGAGCGAACGGGGCGTCAGCGCCTCCAGCAGCAATGTCGTGCTGGGGCGGTTGCCGGGGAAGCTGCGGTGGCGGGCCAGCACGTCGCGGTCCAGCGTGGCCGATGCGGTCGGCGCCTTCTCGGTCAGCGCCTCTGCCGCCGTCTTGCCCTGCATCAGCGCCTGGCTCTGCGCCAGGCAGTTGGCGAGCAGCTTGCGGTGCTGGTCGGCCAGCTTGTCGGCGAGTTCGCCACTGACGCCGAAGTTCGGGCGCTTCACGGCGATGAACTCGACCGGGATGACGTCCGTGCCCTGATGCAGCATCTGGAAGTAGGCGTGCTGGCCGTTCGTGCCCGCCTCGCCCCAGACGACCGGCGACGTACCCAGCGACAGCGCATTTCCGTCCAAGTCCACGCCCTTGCCGTTGCTCTCCATCTCCAGCTGCTGCAGGTAGGCCGGCAGCCGGCGCAGGCCCTGGTGGTAGGGCGCGACGCTGCGGCTCGTGAAGCCGTGGAAGTTGCGATACCAGACATCGATGAGGCCCAGCAGCACCGGCAGGTTGCGCTCCAGCGGCGTCGTCGCGAAGTGCTGGTCCATCGCATGCGCACCGGCCAGCAGCGCGCGGAAGTTCTCGGCACCCACGGCGATGGCGATGGGCAGGCCGATGACGGACCACAGCGAGTAGCGGCCGCCAACCCAGTCCCAGAAGCCGAAGGCCGTGTCGATGCCGAAGGCCGCGGCTGCTGCCGTGTTGCTGCTCGTCGCAACGAAATGGCGCGCGACATCCGTGCCGCCCGCGGCCAGGAACCAGGCCTTGGCGGCCTGGGCATTGGCCAGCGTCTCCTGCGTCGTGAAGGTCTTGGACGCGATGACAAACAACGTGTGCTGCGCATCCAGACCGGCGAGCACGGGCGCCAGGTCATGGCCATCGACGTTGGAGACGAAGTGCAGCTTGAGGTCGCGTCGGCCGAACGCCTGCAGCGCCTGCACAACCATCGCCGGGCCCAGGTCGCTGCCACCAATACCGATGTGAACGACGTCGGTGATGGCCCCTCGATCGCCACGCCGCACGCCCTCGGCAAACGCCAGCATCGCGTCCAGCGATGCCTGCACCTCGGCATTGAACGGCGCACCGCTGCTGGCCGGCGCGCGCAGCGCCGTGTGCAGCACTGCGCGGCCTTCGGTGTGGTTGACGGGGTCGCCGCGCAGCAACGCATCGCGGCGTGCCTCCAGGCCGCAATCGCGAGCCAGCTTCAGCAGCAAGGTCAGCGTCGGGGCGTCGATGCGGTTCTTGGACAGGTCCGCGAACACCTCGGGCGCCTCGAACGACAGCGCGCCGAAGCGGCCGGCGTCGGCGCGGAACGCATCACGGATGTCGAAGCCGCGGCCACTCGCGGCGAAATGAGCCTGGAGTTCGGCCCAGACGGGCGACTGGTCGCAGCGCAGCGTCACGTCAGGCCTCCTGGATCAGCTTGTCCAGCTTGCCGGCATCAATGGCGAACAGCCGGATGCCTTCGGCCAGCTTCTCGGTTGCCATGGCGTCCTCGTTCAGCGCAAAGCGGAAGGCGGCCTCATCCAGCTCGACCACCGGCATCGCCGGCATGCGGGCCGGATCCAGCGCGCGCTCCAGTTGGGCGTCAGAGTCCTTGAGCTGGGCCAGCAGGTCGGGGCTGATCGTCAGCAGGTCACAGCCAGCCAGCGCGCGGATCTGGCCGATATTGCGGAAGCTGGCGCCCATGACCTCGGTCTTGATGCCGTGCTGCTTGAAGTAGGCGTAGATCTGCGTCACCGACTTGACGCCCGGGTCGTTCGCGCCTGCCTGGGAGGCCTCGTCCCAGGCGCTGCCGGCGGACTTCTTGTACCAGTCGTAGATGCGGCCGACGAAAGGTGAGATCAGCTGCACCTTGGCTGCACCGCAGGCCACTGCCTGCGCGAAGGCAAACAGCAGCGTCAGGTTGCAGTGGATGCCCTCGCGCTCCAGTTCGGCCGCAGCCTGGATGCCTTCCCATGTCGAGGCGAGCTTGATCAGCACGCGCTCGCGCGGGATGCCGGCGGCTTCGTACAGTGCGATGAGGCGCCGGGCGCGGGACAGGCTGGCGGCCTTGTCGAACGACAGGCGCGCATCGACCTCGGTCGACACGCGGCCCGGCACGACCTTCAGGATCTCCAGACCAAAGCGGACGAGCACCTGGTCGACGATCTCGTCCAGCGGCTTGCCGCGATGGGCGGCCACGGTTTCCTTCAACAGCGGCGCGTAGTCGGGCGACTGCACGGCCTTGAGGATGAGCGACGGGTTGGTCGTCGCATCGCGCGGCGCGAACTGCGCCAGCTGCAGGAAGTTGCCCGTGTCGGCAACCACGGTCGTGAAGGCTTTGAGCTGGTCGAGCTGGTTCATGGACTGAGCTCCGGATTGACCCGGTGAAGAAACTGCTGCATAGTATTTCACGAAACTAAGTTACACAACGGCGCGTGTCACCCATGATGGCTGCATCCGCCTGGAGACTTCACTGATGTCCTTCGATCTCGTGTTCTTTGGCGGCACCGGCGACCTGACGTGGCGCAAGCTGATGCCTGCGCTGTTCCAGGCCTTCCGGCACGGCAAGCTGCCCGAAGGCGGTCGCATTCTGGCGGTCGCGCGTGACGAGCAATCCGACGAACGCTACCGCGAATGGCTCAAGGAGCGCTTCCGCGAGGTCGACGGCGCCAAGCGGCCGACCGACGAGGAGTTCCAGCGCTTTGCCGAGCTGATCCACTACCGCCGCATGGACCTGTCACAGCCCGAGCATTACGCCGGGCTCAAGGAGTGGCTGGACGCGCGCAATGCCGACACGGTCGTCCTCTACCTCGCCACCAGCCCTCACCTCTTCACCGGTATCTGCCAGCAACTCGGTGCGGTCGGCCTGAACCATCCCAAGGTGCGCGTCGTGCTGGAGAAGCCGCTGGGCCATGATCTCGCCAGCGCCCAGGAGATCAACCGTGCCGTCCGCGCGGTGTTCGCCGAAAGCCAGGCCTTCCGAATCGACCACTACCTCGGCAAGCCGTCCGTGCAGAACTTGATGGCGCTGCGCTTCGGCAATGCGCTGTTCGAGCCGCTGTGGCGCCGTGAAAGCATCGCCAACATCCAGATCACGCTGGCCGAGCGCCTGGGCGTGGGCACGCGCGGCGCGTTCTACGACGGCACCGGTGCGCTGCGCGACATGATCCAGAACCATGCGCTGCAGCTGCTGACGATGATCGCGATGGAGCCGCCGTCCAGCAACGACGCCGACGCCATCCGCGACGAGAAACTCAAGGTGCTGCGGTCGCTGAAACCCTTCACCGCTGAGAGCGTCGCCCGCGACGTCGTGCGCGGCCAGTACCGTGCCGGCAACATGGAAGGCCAGGCCGTGCCCGGCTACCTGGACGAGGTCAAGGTGCCGCCGGCCAGCCAGTGCGAAACCTTTGTGGCCCTGCGGACCGAGGTCAACAACTGGCGCTGGGCCGGCGTACCGTTCTACCTGCGCACCGGCAAGCGCCTGGCCGAACGCGACGCACAGATCGTCGTGAACTTCCGTCAGGTGCCGCACAAGATCTTCCCGGGCGCCAACCAGCCGAACCGCCTGGTCATCAAGCTGCAACCCGAGGACGGCCTGGAACTGCAACTGCTGGCCCAGAAGGGCGCGGGCGCCGGCGAGCAGCTGACGCCGGTGTCGCTGGACCTGGACTTCGACAAGGCCTTCGCCACGCAGCGCGTGGGCGCCTACGAACGCCTGCTGCTGGACGCCATCGCCGGCCGCCTGAACCTGTTCGTCCGCAGCGACGAGCAGGAGCAGGCCTGGCGCTGGGTCGAACCCATCCTCGACGCCTGGGCGGCCGATTCGAGCGGCCCGCGGCCGTACGCAGCAGGCTCCTGGGGGCCTGCGGCGGCCAGCGCGCTGGTGGCACGCGACGGTTTCTCGTGGGCCGAAGAGCAGTGACTGTCGCCGCGCATCGCCCCGCCCGGCCCGTAATGGCAGGAGAGCGGACATGAGCATCCTGGAGCGCGTGAAAGCCGCCCTGCCGGCACTGCCGCCGGCCGAGCAGCGCGTGGCCAAGCTGCTGCTGGCCGACGCTCGCAGCTTTGCGAGCCTGCCGGTCAGCGAGCTGGCCGACCGGGCCCATGTCAGCAAGCCGACCGTCGTGCGCTTCTGCCGCAGCGTGGGCTATGACGGCCTAGCGGATTTCAAGCTGAAGCTCGCCGGCAGCGTCAACGAGGGCGTGCCCTTCGTGCACCGCGCGGTGGACGAGGACGACAAGCCGTCCGACATCATCGTGAAGGTCGTCGACAACGCGGTCGCCGCGCTACTGCACTACCGCAACGACGCAGCAAGCCACGCTTTCGAGCGCGCCATCGAGGCGCTGGCCGACTCCGCGCGACACGGCAAACGCATCGAGTTCTACGGCGTCGGCAACTCCGGTATCGTCGCGCAGGACGCACAGCACAAGTTCTTCCGGCTGGGTGTCAACACGGTTGCCACCAGCGACGGCCATGTGCAGCTGATGAGCGCCACGATGCTGCAGCCCGGCGACTGCGCCGTCATCATCAGCAATTCCGGCCGCAGCCGGGATCTGCTGGATGCCGCAGAGATCGCTCGCAAGAAGGGCGCGACGATCATCATCATCACGGCCAGCGCATCACCGCTGGCGCAACTGGCGCTCGGTCCTGGCCAGATCCTGCTGGCGGTGGACCACCCCGAGGACTTCGATCGCTACAGCCCGATGGTGTCGCGACTGCTGCACCTGATCGCCGTGGACATCCTGACGACGGGCGTCGCGCTGAAGCTCGGCCAGCACTTGCGGCCAATGCTGCAGGAAATCAAGAAGAACCTGCGCGCCAAGCGCTACGCCGGCTGATCAGACGGCCGCCGCCGACGGCCACAGCAGCTCGGCCACACCGTAGACGCGGGCGAGCTCGCGCAGCTTGTCGGGGGCATCGCTGAGCTTCAGCGTGGCGCCCTGTTCCCGGCATTGCCGGGCGGCCGACAACAGCAGGCTGAGGGCCGAGGAGTCGAAGTCCGTCAGCTCGGCCGCCGAGAGCCTGACCTCCCGGCCTGCCGCCGCCAGCACCTGGGCGGCCTCGGCACGCAGCGCCGGCGACATCTGCGCCCAGGCGGCGCGCGCGCCGTCCATGCGCAGCCGCGACGGCAACTTCAGGCCGCTCAAGATCAGCTCTTGGCCGCAGGCGCTGCGGCAGCCTTGGCGTTCTTGTCCGCCAGGCTCTTGATCAGGCCATCGATGCCGTTGGCGCCGATTTCCTGTGCAAAGCTGTTGCGGTACTGGTCTGCCAGCCAGATGCCCAGTACGTTCACGTCGTAGATCTTCCACTCGGCGCCGGCCTTCTCCAAGCGGTAGTCCAGCTGGATGGGGTCACCCTTGCCACGGATCTCCGTGCGCACGACGACTTCGGTATCGGTGGGCTGCGCACGCAGCGGCTTCAGGCCGATGGTCTGGTCCTTCACCTGCGTCAGCGCGCCGGCATAGGTGCGCACGAGCAGCGTCTTGAACTCGGCCTGCAGCCGGGCCTGCTGGTCCGGCGTGGCCTGGCGCCAAAAGCGGCCCACGGCGGACGCCGTCATACGCTGGAAGTTCACATGCGGCATGACCTTGGTGTCGACCAGCGCGATGATCTTGTTGACGTTGCCGGACTGGATGTCCTTGTCGGCCTTGACGGCCTCGATGGTCTCCAGCGAGAGCTGGCGGATCAACTGGTCGGGCGCGCCGCCATCGGCGGCCTGAGCCGCATGAGCCAGGCCGAGGCCCAGCGTGGTCACGGCAAGAATACGGCGCAGGGTAGTCAGCAGAGTCATGGTGTCGCTTTCTCTAGGCGGAGACCGTCGCTCAACGCGCCAGCCCCCGATTCGGTTCACCGGGCAGCCGCGGAGGCCGGCTCGGCGGGTTTCTTCACGTTCGGTCCAGAAGCAGTGGCCTCGGGCGCCGAAGCCGCGTCAGCGGGCGCCGAGGCGGCCTCGCCGGGCACCAGCACCTCGACCTCGTCGTCATCATCGAAGCTGCCACGGCGCTGCAGGTAGGCGTCGCGGTAGAAGGTGTACTTGTCCAGGGCGATGCCTTCGAGCATTTCACCAGCGCGCAGGAAACTGGCCCGCTTGTTGACGATGTTCAAAGCCACGATGCCTGTCTTCTTGCGTCCGTCATCGAAAACCACGGCCGGTGATGCCTGCCAGTCGACGGGCAGCGCAATCGAATCGCGCACCGACGACGGCCCGAACACCGGCCAGACGATGTACGCGCCGGTGCCCATGCCCCACTTGCCGAGCGTCTTGCCGAAGTCCTGGCTGTTCTTCTCCAACCCGGCCTCGGTCGCGATGTCGAGCACGCCGGCCAGACCCAACGTGGAGTTCACGGCAAACCGCATGCCCTGCTCCACACCGGCCTTGAAGCGCCCCTGCAGGAACAGGTTCACTGCCGACCAGGCGTCGCCGATGTTGCCGAAGAAGTTGTCGATGCCGGTGCGGATCGGCGAAGGCACAACCTCCGAATACGCGGTGGCGACCGGCTTCAGCACGTTCTCATCCAGCTTCTCGTTGAAGGCGAAGACCTTGCGGTTCCACGACTCCCACGGGTCCAGGCGCTGGCCCTTGGAACCCATGACCTTGTCTGCCGCGGCCTGGATGCGGTCCCCGACCCGCTGCACGGTCTGGCAACCAGCCAGGCCGGCCACCAGCGCCAGCAGCGTCAACCAACGTACGACGCGGCTCACTGTTTGCCTCCCGAGGCAGCGGTGCTGCCCATGTCCGCCGCCTTGCTGTTGATGAACTGGCCGATGAGGTTCTCCAGCACGACAGCGCTTTGCGTCTGCTTGATGAGATCACCCGCCATCAGGTTCTTCTCCTCAGCACCAGGCTCCAGGCCGATGTACTGCTCGCCCAGCAGGCCCGAGGTCAGGATCTTGGCGGAGCTGTCCTTGGGGAACTGCGTGTTCTTGTTCAGGTTGATGACGACCTTGGCCTGGAAGGTCTTGTCATCGAAGCTGATCGACTCCACGCGGCCGACCACGACGCCGGCGCTCTTGACGGCAGCGTTGGGCTTGAGCCCGCCGATGTTGTCGAAACGCGCAGATACCTGGTAGGTGGCGTCGAAATTGAGGCTGAGCAGATTCCCGGCCTTCAGCGCCAGGAAGAGCAGCGCCGCGCCGCCGAGCAGCACGAAGAGACCCACCCAGGCGTCATGACGAGAGGGTTGCATGTGTTCTCCCTGACTCCATTCAAATCGAAAACATCATCGCGGTCAGCATGAAGTCCAGGCCCAGCACGGCCAGGGACGACAGCACCACGGTGCGAGTGGTGGCGGCCGACACGCCCTCCGGCGTCGGCCGGCAGGTATAGCCCTGCTGCAACGCGATGAACGTGACCGTCACGCCGAACACCAGGCTCTTGACGACGCCGTTGCCGACGTCCGCAAATACATCCACTCCGCCCTGCATCTGCGACCAGAACGCGCCAGCGTCGATACCGATCAGCGGCACCGCCACCAGCCAGCCACCGATGATGCCGACGGCCGAGAAGACTGCCGCAAGTAAGGGCATGGCGATGAAGCCCCCCCAGAAGCGCGGCGCCAGCACGCGCTGCACCGGGTCGACGGCCATCATTTCCATCGCCGTCAACTGCTCGCCGGCCTTCATCAGGCCGATCTCCGCCGTCAGCGACGTGCCCGCCCGGCCGGCGAACAGCAGCGCTGTGACGACCGGGCCCAGCTCGCGCACCAGGCTCAGCGCGACGAGCAGGCCCACCGCCTCGGCGGAACCGTAGCGCTGCAGCGTGTAGTAGCCCTGCAGCGCCAGCACAAAACCGACGAACAGGCCCGACACACCGATGATGGACAGCGACTTGTTGCCCAGGTGGAAGACCTGCTCGCGCACAAGGACGAAGCGTGCCAACGCCTTCGGCGACCGGGCGAGCAAGCTGAAAAACAAGCGGGCAGACATGCCCAGGTCCACCAGGGACAGGCGCACGCTGGCGCCGATGCGAGTCGCCAGGGCCATCATCGCGCCACCCCGAAATCCTCGGCCACGGGGCGGGCCGGTTGGTGGAAGCGGACAGGTCCATCGGTCTCGGCGCGGACGAACTGCCGCACCAGCGGATCCTCGCTGCGGCGCAGGTCGTCGGGCGTGCCCTGGGCGACGACCCGGCCGTTGGCGATCATGGCCACCTCGTCGGCGATCTCGAACGTCTCGTGCAGGTCATGCGACACGATGACGCTGGTGAGCCCCAGGGCGTCGTTCAGGTCGCGGATCAGCCGTGCGGCCACGCCCAGCGAGATCGGGTCCAGGCCGGCGAAAGGCTCGTCGTACAGCACCAGCTCGGGATCAAGTGCGATGGCGCGCGCCAGCGCGACACGCCTCGCCATACCCCCGGACACCTCACTGGGCAGCAAGTCGCGCGCGCCGCGCAGGCCCACGGCATTGAGCTTCATCAGCACGAGGTCGCGGATCATGGGCTCCGGCAGGTCGGTGTGCTCCCGCAGCGGAAAGGCCACGTTCTCGAAAACGGTGAGGTCAGTGAACAGCGCGCCAAACTGGAACAGCATGCCCATGCGCCGCCTCACGGCGTACAGACCGTTCAGATCCAGCGGCGCGAGATCCTGGCCATCGAACAGCACCTGGCCGGACAACGGGCGCAATTGCCGGCCCAGAAGACGCAGCACGGTCGTCTTGCCGCCGCCCGACGTGCCGATCAACGCCAGCACCTTGCCTCGCTGCAACTTCAGGTTGACGCCGTCAAGGATCACGCGATCGCCGTAGCCGCAGCTGACGTTGCGCAGTTCGATCAGGGGAGCGGGTGTCAAGGAATTCACGCAGGCGGGCCGAAACCAGCGGAAAGAAAGGGCGCCATGATAGGGGAAACACCGAGGACCGCCCTGACGGTCTATCTTTACCGCACGAGCCGCCGAAAACCCGCTGGCCAACGCGGCGCCGGTTACGTCCGCTTGCACCCATCAACAGCAAGACACGACGCCCTCGCCGTTGACGCGTGTGTCAGTTCACGAAGCGCGATGGCCCCGCGACCAGCGTTCGCTCGACCGCGACGAGCGGTCACCGCAGCGCGCCTCCACCGACCACAATTTCTTCACTAGCCTGACTAAGACTCGCCATGCTCCGCCAAGCCCGAACCCAAGCCGCCCGAGGCTTCACGCTGATCGAAGTGATGATCACCGTGGCCATCATTGCCATCCTGGCTGCCGTCGCGCTCCCGCAGTACAAGGACTATGTGACGCGCAGCCGGTTGGCCGATGCCAGCACGGGCCTGGCGACGATGCGCGCTCAGATGGAGCGCTACTACCAGGACAACCGCACGTACGCGAACGTGAGCACCTTCGTGGCGCCTTGCAACAACAGCACGGTGTCGGCGCGAACTTTTGGCAACTTCGTCATCACCTGCGATGGAACCCCGGACGCCTTGAGTTTCAAGCTGAAGGCCACCGGTAGCGGCCCCGTCGCCGATTTCGCGTACACCATCAATCAGCAGGACGTCAGGGCCACGGCTTCGCTGCCGACCGGCTGGGCCGCCGTCACCACCTGCAGCAGCAAGTGGATCCTGAAGAAGGGCGACACGTGTTAAGCGCTCGCAGCCGCGGTTTCAGCCTCATCGAGCTGATGGTGGCGGTCGCTGCGCTGGCCATCCTGACGGCTATGGCGGTACCGAGTTTCACCACCTGGATCCGCAACGCACGCGTGCGCACGGTGGCCGACGCGCTGCAGTCCGGCATCAGGGTCGCCCAGACGGAAGCGCAGCGGCGCAGCCAGTCGGTCGTGCTGTTCCTCACGGCGAACAAGGAGTGCTCGTCGACGGCAACGGCCGATGTCAACGGCATGCAGTGGCAGATCCGCTCGATACCCAACCCGTTGATGACTGACGAGTCGCCCATCGATATCCAATGCGGCGTGCTGACGGACGTGTCGTCGGGCGTGAAAATCACCCCCGCGCCTCTTATCGCAGCGCTTTGCTTCTCTGGCGACGGCCGACAGACGACATTGACCAACCCGGCCGCCATCGGCGTGAACTGCACCGCGTCAGCGACGCAATTCCTGATCGCGCCTGAAAACCCGAACAACGACAGCCGCCCACTGCAGTTGGAAGTCTCGCTGTCCGGGTCCGTCCGTTTGTGCGACCCCAAGAAGGCCACCACCGCGCCAGACGGCTGCAGGAGCACGCCCCCGTGAAGTACTTCAAGACACCTCCAGTCCGCGGCTTCTCGCTCATCGAGATGCTGGTGGGCGTGTTGATCATCTCGTTCGGCCTGCTGGGCCTCGTCACGCTGCAGGCCCGCGCGCTGCAGGCATCCACGACGACCGAGGATTCGCAGCGGGCGACGCTGCTGGCGAACGAGATGGCCGCCATCATCATCAACGCCAACGACGTGAACGTCGACCAGACGACCATCGTGAAGCCTTGGGCCGACCGGGCCTCTGCCCCCGACCGCGGAGGCCTGCCTGGCGGGACCGGCACCGTCACGGTTAACGGCAACACCGCGCGCATCACCGTGAGCTGGAAGCCCACGGGCTCCTCCACCGACACCTACCGCTACGTCACCGACGTGATGATTCCGCAATGAGCCCGATCCGACGCCTGAATCGCGGCTTCTCGCTACCCGAGCTGATGGTGGCGGTGGCCATCGGCCTCGTGCTGACGCTGACGATCTCCACCATGGTCGCGCGCCAGGAAGCGGTACGCCGCGGCGTCACGTCGGGCAACGACCTGACGAGCAACGCGGCTTACGCGTCCTACCTGCTGGACCAGGAGCTGCGCAGCGCTGGCGCGGGTTTCAGTCAGGCGGTCTCCAGCAACTACAGCTGCAGGCTTTTGGTGTCGAACAACAACACCCAGCTGTTGCCCTCGCCCGGCGCCTTCCCCGCCCCATTCGCCAGCATTCCGCAAGCCCCCGTCCTGGCACCTCTGATCGTCCATGCCGGCGCCGGGGCCGGCGGTTCGGACGTGATCGCCGTGGCCACGGGCAACTCAGGGCTGACGGAGTCGTCCGTCATGCTGTCGCCGGGCACGGCTGCGGCCGGCCAGGTGAAGCTGCCCAACACCTTGGGCATGCGCGGCGGCGACCTCGTGCTGGTCTCCCAGCCCCGGAACACGCCGCCTGTCAACTGCATGCTGCAACAGGTCAGCGCCGGCTTTGCCGGCGGTGCCCCCGAGGTGCTCACCTTCAGCGGGCAGTACGCAGCCAATGTCATCAACGGCGTTGCGCTGGCGGACTACGCCATCGGCGACACGAGGGTCTCGGTGCTGGGCAACGTGACCGGCAACAGGCCGAAGCTTGAATTGCTGGGCATCGATGCCAGCAGCCGGCTGATGGCCTACGACCTGCTGCAGCTGACGGCCGGCACGCAACAATTGGTGGAAGGGGTGGTGGACATGCGCGTCCTGTATGGCGTGGCTGCGCAACCGCTCGCGGTGCTGCCTGCCCAACGGACCGTGGCGAACTGGGTGGCACCCACGGCCAACGGATTCACCGCCGCAGCGCTCAGCGCCGGCACCCCCGTAGCGCAGAACAACCTGAAATCCATCCTTGCCGTGCGCGTGGGGCTGGTGCTGCGCAGTGACCTGGTCGACAAAGACGATGTCACGCCAGCGTCATTGACGCTTTTCAGTGACCTGCCGTCAGCCGTGCAATACACCTACACCGTGCCCAATGGCACCAAGACCCAGCGCTACCGGACCGTGGAGTTCACGGTACCGCTGCGCAATGTGCGGTACGCCCGCTGACTGCGATGAAACACCCCAGGGTTCCCCTCCCTCGCCCACGCGCGCAGCGCGGCATCGTGCTGATCTTCGCGCTCATCACGCTGGTCATCCTGATGATCGGCGCGGTCGCCATTTCCCGGTCACTCAGCAGCAGCCAGTTCACGCTGGGCAACATCGGCTTCAAACGTGACATCACCAACCAGGGCGAACGCGCACTGCAGGAGGCGATGAATGCCGTCCGCGCTGGCGGCCTGCTGGCAACCGAGACAGTCCGCAACGACAACGTCATGGCGGCGAACTACAGCGCGACGCTGCTGCCGACGAACGCGCAGGGCATCCCCATCGCACTGATGACTGACGCCGAATTCGCCAAGGTAGCCAGCGCCAGTGACCGGAAAGTCGCCGACATGGGCGTCACGATTAGGTACGTGATTGATCGCATGGCGACCACAACAGGACCCTGCACGCCCGGCACCTGCGTCATGGCCAACCAGCAGGTCTTCGGAGGCGCGTCGAACGAGCCGACCAAACCTTCTCCGCCGGCACAGGCCATATTCCGCATGACGCTGAAGGTGACAGGGCCGCGCAACACGGTGTCGTACTTCCAGTCCACCTTCACCACCAATTGAGACCGCCGCCCACGGCATGTCGAGGTCCCTCATGAACGTCCCATTTGTCAGTGCCCGCAGCATGGTGGCTGCCGCCAGCCTGCTGTCCATCGCCGCCACGACGACGGCCCAGGTCCGCCTGGCCGACCAGCCAGTGTTCGCTGCCGTCAGCGTGCCAGGCAACCTGGCACTGGCGCTGTCCGTCGAGTTCCCGACGGCCATCAGCGTCGCCTACTCGAACCGCACGTATTCGGCGGCCAACACCTACATCGGCTACTTCGACCCACAGAAGTGCTACGCCTACCGCTACACCGACGGCGTGGGCGTCGACAACTACTTCTACCCGGCGGGGACGACCACCACGCGCACCTGCAGCGGCCTGTGGAGCGGCAATTTCCTGAACTGGGCGACGATGCAGACCATCGACCCCTTCCGCTGGGCACTGACCGGCGGCTATCGTGTCATCGACACCGCGTCGCTCACCGTGCTCGAAAAGGCCTGGGGCGCCAACATCGGCAGCACGAGCAACTTCCCCGACAGCAGTGTGGCGGGGAACACGCTGCTGGCCGGCGCCACGCCGTTCTCGACGGCGGCCGGTATGGCGACGCGCATCTGGTCGCTGGGCAACAAGATGCGCTTCATGACGGCCACCAAAGGCGTGCCGAGCCCCGACTACAGCAAAGCCGCCACGGCATTCAACCCCAGCGCGAACTACGTCCAGGGCACGCTGTACGAAGTCTTTGTCCGCGTGAAGGTCTGCGACACCTCCACCGCGGCGGGCGGTGTGGAAGCCAACTGCACCGCTTACCCGAACGGCAACTACAAGCCGACTGGGCTGATGCAGCAGTACGCCGACAAGATCCGCTACAGCGCGTTTGGCTATTTGAACGACGGCAGCATGAGCCGCGACGGCGCCGTGCTGCGCGCGCGCCAGAAGTTCGTCGGCCCGACCATGCCGGTGCCCGGGGGGCTGCCGGTCACCAACCCCAAGGGCGAGTGGGATGCGACGACGGGCGTCATGCTGGCCAACCCGGACTTGGCGGACGCCACGGATACCAGCAGCGCGCTGGGCATCACGATCAGCAACAGCGGCGTGATGAACTACCTCAACAAATTCGGTGAAATCTCCGGGACATACAAGACATACGACCCGGTCGGCGAGCTTTACTACGCCGTCCAGCGCTACTTCCGCAACGTGGGCAATGTGCCGGCCTGGTCGTCCATGGGCAACGCCAGCGCGGCGACGAAAACCACCTACGCCGACAACTTCCCGGTGATTACGTCCTGGGACGACCCGATCCAGTATTCCTGTCAGCGAAACTTCATCCTGGGCATCGGCGACGTCAACACTCACGCCGACCGCAACCTGCCGGGCACAACCGGCGCCTCCGAGCCAGCCAAGCCGGCCGAGGTCACCGCCGACACGGCCGTCAATGCAGGCACATGGACGGACCGGGTCGGCGTGCTGCAAGGCCTGGGCACCTCGCTTTCAACCGCGGCCTACGGCTCCACCAACAGCGGCGCGCTGATGGCCGGTCTAGCCTATTGGGCCAACATCAGCGACGTCCGTCCCGACATGGATGGCAAGCAGACTATCCAGACCTACTGGCTGGACGTCATGGAATACCAGGCGTTCAAGGCCAACAACCAGTTCTACCTGGCCGCGAAGTACGGCGGCTTCAAGGCGCCGGAGAACTACTTGGATTCAACGGCGACGGCGGCCATGTTCGCCTCGAACGCCACGACGAAGTCCTGGTGGTGGACAACGTCCGACACGGTTCCCAATGGCGATCCGCGGCCGGACAACTTCTTCACAGCCTCCCAAGCCGACCTGATGGTCGCCGGCCTCACGAAGAGTTTTTCCAGCATTGCCTCCCAGCTGAGCGCGTACTCGACGTCCTTCGTCACGTCGGTGCCACAGATCGCGACGCTGGGCGTGTCGTCCTATGCATCCAAGTATGACGCCAAGACATGGACCGGCGATGTGGTGGCCAGCCTCGCCACCATCGATGCCACCACGGGCAAGCCCACGCTGGATACGCGTTGGAGCTTTGCCGACAAGCTCGCGGCCCAGGCTGCGGGAGCGGGCTGGGATACCGGTCGCAACATCGTGACGTACAACACGTCGACCAAGGCAGGCATCCCGCTGCGCAGCGCCAACGTCCCGTCGGCCCAGCTGGCACTGCTGAACACCGACTACGTCAGCGGCGACGACTCCGCGAATTACCTGAACTATCTGCGTGGTGACCGCACCCACGAGCGCTCGTCCACTGCCAGTGGCTCCACGCACGCGTATCGCGATCGGGCAGCGCTCGTCGGTGACATCGTCAACGCCAAGGTCAAACCTGTCGGCCCTCCGTCTGCACCTTATTCGGCGGTCAGCAACCCGGGGTACGACACCTTCAAGACAACGTATGCCAACCGCACACCCATGGTGTATGCCGGCTCGAACACGGGCATGGTGCATGCCATTGACGGCAATTTGACGGGCAACACCGCCGGCCGCGAGGTGTTCGCCTACGTGCCGGGCGCCCTGTTCAATGGCCCCTCGTCCACGCCCAACGTCAACGGCTTGGCTTCCGTCGGCAACCCGCAGTTCACACACCATTTCCTGGTGGACGCGCCGCCGCTTGCGGTCGACGTGGACTTCGGCCGCACCTCCGGCGGCAGCGGCACCGATTGGCGGTCACTGCTGATCGGCGGCCTGGGCAAGGGGGGCAAGGCGATCTATGCGCTCGACATCACCAACCCGGCTTCAGTTAGCAGCGAGACGACCGCCGCGCAGAAAGTGCTGTGGGAGTTCACCGATGGTGACCTTGGCTATACCTACGGCCAGCCGGTCGTCGTCAGGACCCGCAAGTACGGCTGGGTCGTCGTTGTCGCCTCCGGCTACAACAACAGCAATGGCCGCGGCTACTTTTTCTTCATCAATCCGCGCACTGGCGCGCTGCTGGAGAAGGTGGCCACCGACTGCAGCGCCTGCTCGTCGAGCAACCAGATGGGCTTGGCTCACCTGAACGCATTCATCATCGACCTCAGCGAAGGCGTGGCCGACGCCATCTATGGCGGTGACCTGATGGGCAACATCTGGCGGCTGGACGTGACAGGCTCGTCGGGCTACCCCGCGCCGGTAAAGATCGCGACGCTGACGGGTTCGGACGGTAATGCGCTGCCCATCACCACCAAGCCGCTGCCTATCGTTCAGCCCGATACCAACCGCCGCTACATCACCGTGGGCACGGGTCGCCTGCTGGACTCCAGCGACCTGAACAGCACACAGGCCCAACGCTTCTTCGCCATCCTGGACGGCACCAACGGCGCCTTCAGTGCCGCGGCTGACCTGCCTACGGGCCTGAGCTTCCCGTTCTCCACGGCCAACATGCGCCAGCTCACGGACCTGAGCAAGTCGATCACGCTGGACTTGCGCACCGAGGTTGGCTGGTACATCGACCTGGGGGTGTCCGCTGGCGGCCCGGGCTGGCGCGTCTTGTCGGACCCCGTGTCCTACTACGGCGTCGTGTCCTTTGCAGCCACCGCTCCGAGTTCTGGAGACCCCTGCTCGCCGAACGGCAACAGCCGGGTGTACTCAGTCGATCTGGGAAGCGGAGTCTGCGCTTTCAAGAACGGAACGTCCACGTGCTATGTCAACCCACGCGACGGCATCGTTACTGACCTGCAGATCGTCAAGCGGGAGCCCGCCACACCAACGTGCACTCCGGGATCTCCCGGGTGCCCTGTTTGCGGCACTGCCGGAGCCGCACCGTGCCCTGAGTGTGGCGTCCCCGGAAAGCCTGATTGCCCTTGTGGCGATCCCGGAGCCGTCAGCTTGGTCAACGGGACCTCGGGGGGCAGCACCAGCTGCACCCCAGTGACCCCGCCAGGTGCCCTGGGCCTGCAACGCCTGAACTGGCGCGAGATCATCATCCGGAACTGAGGCGCCAGCCTCCCGATCGGCATAGGGGGCCTCCAACGAAGGAGGCACCCCTGCCACACCACCTGGCATGCGGGTCCGCACCAGGCGGTTCGAGAGTTTGAGGTCATGAGAGGCGGGGCAGGCCCAGTTGGTCGAACC